>CCRI01000054.1 GCA_000985875.1 Neorhizobium galegae bv. officinalis | reverse complement strand
TCTTCTTTGAACAACCCGCTTTTTACGCTTCTTGGGCGTAGGGGGCGAGCCGCCAGTCGGCATTATGCGCGGGTGTAGCTCAGTCGGTTAGAGTGCCGGCCTGTCACGCCGGAGGTCGCGGGTTCGAGCCCCGTCACTCGCGCCATTCCCC
>CCRI01000053.1 GCA_000985875.1 Neorhizobium galegae bv. officinalis | reverse complement strand
ACATTGCCACCGACGTGGTGACGGAACTGGCAAACGAGGGCAGCGATACGGTCCAGACCGGACTTGCCGCCCTGACACTTGCCGTCAATGTCGAGAACCTCGTCTATACCGGCAGCGGCAATTTTGCAGGCACCGGCAATGCACTTGCCAACACGATCATCGGCGG
>CCRI01000052.1 GCA_000985875.1 Neorhizobium galegae bv. officinalis | reverse complement strand
TGTCGGCTTCCATAAAAGCGAGCGGGCAGAGCAATTGGTCAAGGCAAAAGGTGCGTGGCTGCTCTTCCTGCCGCCCTATTCACCGGACCTGAACCCGATCGAAATGGCCTTTTCCAAACTCAAGGCTCTGCTGAGAAAACGAGCTGTCCGCAGCTTCGACACCATCACACAGGCGCTCGGCGATATCATCGGCCTCTTCTCAGTCTCCGAATGCCGAAACTTCTTCAAAGCGGCAGGATATGAGGCGGAATAGATGCGACATGCTTT
>CCRI01000051.1 GCA_000985875.1 Neorhizobium galegae bv. officinalis | reverse complement strand
CGATGATGTAGATATCGTCGCCCGCGCCACCGATCAGCATGTCGGCGCCGGCCCCGCCATCCAGCGTGTCGTTGCCGGAACCACCGGAAACGACGTTCGCCAAAGCATTCCCGGTCCCCACAAAGTCGCCGGCGCCGATAAAGGTCAACTTCTCGACATGGGCGATACTGGTCAATTCATAGGCGGAAAGCGCCGTCTTGATCAGATCGGTGCCTGCGTTGACGGCTTCGGAAACGATATCGCCCAGGACATCGACGATGTAGGTGTCGTTGCCAACGCCGCCGCTTAGCGTATCGGCGCCGGCCCCGCCGTCGAGGATATC
>CCRI01000050.1 GCA_000985875.1 Neorhizobium galegae bv. officinalis | reverse complement strand
CGAACAGGTCCACCGCCATTAATGTCACCGGTTCCGGCAAACTCGCAGGCAGCGGAACTATCGCAGGCAGCCTCAACATCGACGACGGCCCGGCGCTCTCCTGGAATTCAGGTCGATCCTTTAGCGTCCTGCGCGATGTAACCGTCGGCTATGTTGGGAATGCCAGCCTGGCGGTCGGCGGCGGGAGCCGGATCAACTCGTCGGATGTCTATATCGGTCGCAATCGGGATGCGCAGGGAACCGTGACCGTAACGGGAGCCGGATCGAGCTGGACGGCTTTCGAGATAATCATCGGCGCGCATGGCGAAGGCACATTGTCGGTTCTCGATGGCGCCTCGGTCGG
>CCRI01000049.1 GCA_000985875.1 Neorhizobium galegae bv. officinalis | reverse complement strand
GGCGGGCTCGGCAACGATATCTACATCGTCGACATGGCGACCGATGTGGTTACGGAGGCAGCCGGCGCGGGCACGGACGGGATCCGGACGTCGCTCGCCACCTACTCGATCGCTGCATTGGCGAATATCGAGAACCTCACCTACACCGGCATCGGCAACTTCGCCGGCACCGGCAATGGGCTCGCCAACACGATCACCGGTGGTGCGGGCAATGATACGCTGAACGGCGGGGCCGGCGCCGATACGCTGGTCGGCGCCAGTGGCGACGACACCTATGTGGTCGACAACGTAGGTGATACCGTCACCGAAGACACCAATGAAGGTACGGATACGATAAAGACCGCACTCGCCAGCTACTCGCTGGCGGCGGT
>CCRI01000048.1 GCA_000985875.1 Neorhizobium galegae bv. officinalis | reverse complement strand
GACCGGAACGTCTGAGGTCATCAGCAGCGAGAGGGTTTTCACCGGCGAAGAACAGGCCTCGGCGTTGTTGACACTGCCGATGGAGCAGCAGACAAATGTACCGGCTTTACAGGAGACCAGAATGGCCGACGAAAACAATACGATGACTGATGTTGATACGCCGGCCGTAGCGGCGCCCGCTGTACCCAAGAAGGAGCGCAAACCTCGCGCCAGGAAGGCGGTACCTGAAACCGTCTCGGCAGCGGTTTCGGCGCAACCGGCAGCGGCTTCGAATGCCGCAGTTGGAAAGCCGAAGAGAGGACGCAAGGCAAAGTCCGACGAAGGTGCGACAAGCGCCAAGCGTGCGCCTGTCAAGCGGGCTCCGAAGGCCGTGCAGGCAGCGGCTATTCCTTCGACGGCGGCAGTCGATGAGTTTGCGGATCTTCT
>CCRI01000047.1 GCA_000985875.1 Neorhizobium galegae bv. officinalis | reverse complement strand
CTAAAGCGTGTCGCGGCTAACCAGATTCAAGATTCCCGATTTGGTTGAATTGTGATTCACTATGCCGATGAGAGGAGAAACCTCATGGGCAAGCCGCATCCGATTGAGTTGCGTGCGCGTGTCGTAGCGTTTGTGGAGGAAGGTTATAGCAATCGTGAGGCCGCCCGGCACTTCCGGGTGTCGCCGCGGTTCGTCAATAACATGATGATCCTGCAGCGATCGTCAGGCTCGCTTGCTCCCGCCCGGCAGGGCCATCCACCCGGCAGCAAGCTTTCAGTCCATAGCCAATGGATCAGCGAGAGGGTGTCGGGCCAAGGCGAAGTGACATTAGATGAACTGTGCGTCGAACTGGCTGGGCGGGGTGTCGAAGTGCATCGCGCCACGGTGGGCCGTTTTTTGCATCGGCTTGGATTGAGCAATAAAAAAAAGCCTAAAGGCAAGCGAACAGCGCAGGCCAGAGATCGCCAAGGCGCGTGACCTATGGATCAAACGTCGAAGGCGCTTCTTCAACAAAGCGCTGGCGCGGCTCATCTTCATCGATGAGACATCGACGAATACGCGACTGACCAAGCGCACCGGATGGTCCCGCAGGGGCCAGCGGTTCGTCGCCTATGCTCCCTTCGGAAAATGGAAGACGCAGACCTTCATCGCCGGGCTGAGATCGCACGGGATGGTCGCGCCTTGGATCGTCAACGCACCGATGAACAGTCGCATCTTCGAAGTCTGGATCGAGACTCAGCTCGCGCCGACACTATCGCCAGGCGACGTCGTCATTCTCGACAA
>CCRI01000046.1 GCA_000985875.1 Neorhizobium galegae bv. officinalis | reverse complement strand
TGGTTACGGCCGGATTGCCGGATTTGCAGGATCGAAAGGCACTGTGACTGTTTCCGGCCTGGGCTCGACCTGGACGAACGGGGGGTACTTGTTCGTTGGGGACGCGGGCGAGGGCGCACTATCCGTCGCCGACGGGGGCAAAGTCATCACACAAGGCGTCGGTCAGATCGGCGGCTTTGACGGGTCAGGCACGGTGAGTGTCGAGGGGCCCGGATCCAGCTGGAGCCTGGATGGTGCGTTGCGGATCGGGGCCGGTACCGGTCAGGGTGTGCTGACGATCACGAATGGTGGCGTCGTTCAGAGCGGACATGGTCTTATATCGGACGATGCAGGTTCCGTCGGCGTCGTTTCCGTCACCGGTACCGGATCGATATGGGTTAGCGATACCGGAATAGAAACCGGCTTCGGCAATGCGACGCTGACGGTGACGGATGGCGGAACGGTTGGTACAGGTCCCGGCGGCAGGATCGCTCTTGGCTCCAAATTCGGGAACCCGGCCGCGAACCCGGCCTCGGTCATCAATATCGGCGCGGAGACGGGAAATGCTGCGGCCGCCGCCGGTATCCTGGCAACGGGTTCCGTCGACCTCGGTGGCGCCGACACACGCCTCGTCTTCAACCACACCGGCAACCCGGACGGGTCAGACTATGCTTTCGCGCCGGTCATCACCAACTCGGGCACGGTCAACCATCTGGCGGGCACGACGATCCTTACCGGTTCCAACAGCGCCGGCAGCGACTTCACCGGAACACTGAACCTGTCGGGAGGCACGCTTACCGTCGGTGGCATCTTCGGCGACACGA
>CCRI01000045.1 GCA_000985875.1 Neorhizobium galegae bv. officinalis | reverse complement strand
AGCGGGCAATGACATGCTGAACGGCGGGGCCGGCGCCGACACGCTGATCGGCGGCAGCGGCAACGACTTCTATGTCATCGACAACGCTGCCGACGCCATCATCGAGAGTGCCGCGCAGGGCACTGACACGATTCAGACGGCGCTGGCGAGCTACACGCTTGCCGCCAATGTCGAGAATCTGACCTATACCGGGACGCTGGCCTTTGCCGGGACGGGCAACAACCTCGACAACACGATTACCGGCGGGGCTGCCGTCGACACGCTGTCGGGTGATGGCGGCGACGACACGCTGGACGGCAAGGCTGGCGCCGATGCCCTGATCGGTGGCACGGGCAACGATACCTATATCGTCGACAATGCCGCCGACACCGTCACCGAAAACGCCGACGAGGGTGTCGATACCGTCAGGGCTGCGCTGGCTGCCTATACGATTGCCGGCAACCTTGAGAACCTAACCTACACCGGCGCAGCGGCATTTGCCGGCACCGGCAATAGCCTTGCCAATACAATCAGGGGCGCCGTCGGCGCCGATACGCTGGATGGAAAGGCAGGAGCAGACATCTTGATCGGCGGTGCCGGAAACGACACCTACATCGTCGATGATGCCGCCGATGTCGTCACGGAGGTGGTCAATGAAGGCATCGATCTGGTCAAGACGGTGCTTTCTGCCTATGCGCTGACCAACGTCGCCAACGTGGAGAACCTGACCTTTACGGGTACCGGCGATTTCTCCGGAACAGGAAATTCCTTGGCGAACGTCATTGCCGGCGGAAGCGGCAACGATACCCTGGATGGCGGCGGTGGCGCCGACACTCTGATC
>CCRI01000044.1 GCA_000985875.1 Neorhizobium galegae bv. officinalis | reverse complement strand
AACCAACGTGTCGGCGCCGGCGCCACCGTCAAGGGTATCATTCCCGGCACCCGCAATGAGGGTATTGTTCTGTGAATTGCCGATGGCGCTGAAGTTCCCAGCACCGGCAAAGGTCAGATTCTCGACGTTCGAGAATTGCACGAGAGAGTAGTTCGTGAGCGTCGTCCTGATGAGGTCAGTGCCTCCTCCGACATCTTCGATCACCAGATCATCGACATTGTCGACAGTGTACGTGTCGTTCGCGCGACCACCTCGCAGCGTATCCGCCCCGGCACCGCCATCAAGCGTATTCGCAGCCAGAAGAGAGCCGACGATGATGTTGCCCATTGCATTGCCCGTACCGGAAAACGCGGCATTTCCGGTGTAGGTCAGGTTTTCGATATTCGCCTTGGATGCAAGGGAGTAGGCAGCCAGCGCGGTCCTGACGGTATCGACACCCTCGTCGGCGTTTTCGGTGACGGTGTCGGCGGCATTGTCGACGATATAGGTATCGTTGCCCGTGCCACCGATCAGGGCATCGGCGCCAGCCTTGCCGTCCAGCGTGTCGTCGCCGCCACCACCCGACAGCGTGTCGACGGCAGCCCCGCCGGTAATCGTGTTGTCGAGGTTGTTGCCCGTCCCGGCAAAGGCCAGCGTCCCGGTATAGGTCAGATTCTCGACATTGGCGGCAAGCGTGTAGCTCGCCAGCGCCGTCTGCATCGTGTCAGTGCCCTGCGCGGCACTCTCGATGATGGCGTCGGCAGCGTTGTCGATGACATAGAAGTCGTTGCCGCTGCCGCCGATCAGCGTGTCGGCGCCGGCCCCGCCGTTCAGCATGTCATTGCCCGCC
>CCRI01000043.1 GCA_000985875.1 Neorhizobium galegae bv. officinalis | reverse complement strand
GCGTACGCGGTGGTCGCCTCTGGCAGGGGAAGGACGGACTGAATGGAAGTGACGTGCACCACCGCGCCGCTGCCCCGTGCGATCATCTGCGGGATCAGGAGACGATCCAGGCGGACAGTGGCCAAGAGGTTCAGGTTCAGTTCTGCCAGCCAGTGGTCATCTGTCAGGGCACCGAAACCGCCGCCCGGTGTCGACGATCCGCCGATAATGTGAGCCAGAATATCGATGCCGCCCATGCGCTCGAGCGCGGCCTTGGCAAGGGTTTCCCCGCCCTCGGCCGTCGTCAGGTCCGCCTGTATGAACTCGAGACCGTCAATGGGTTCCGGTGCTCCCCGAGCGGCGGTGATGACTCGGGCGCCGCCGGCCAGGAAACGGTCCACAGTGGCACGACCAGCACCCTTGGTGCCGCCGCTGACAAGCACGCGCTTTCCTGCAAACTCGGTCGGATCAGCTTTGATGTTCATGCCGTGATCTCCAATGCTTTGATGGTGTCGTTCTCGAGCGTGAACCGGTAGGTGAAACGGATCGGGCTGCCTTTGAAGTCGCCGTGGGCAGGACCCTCGACCACGACCTGATCATCCTCGTAACGAACGCTATCCGGCGTAAAGATCGCCTTGGCGGGAATCACTGCCTCTTCGAACAAGGTTCGCAGCTCGGCATGGCCTTCGTGACGGCCACCGTTATCCAGGACCACAGTATCGTCCGCGAAAGGCTTCAGCATGCCGTCCACGTTGAGTTGTGCATTAGCCTCGACATAGGCCGCTATGGGCTTGGGTAGTGCTGGTGTCATGATCGTTCTCCATTGCTCGGGATGACATTTAGCACTGGACAATTGTAGGGATAAGGAGGACGAAACGGCATGAAGTGATGAATGGAACGGGACAATGGATCAGGCGACCCTAAAAGAACTTGAAGCTGCCATTGCGATCGCACGGCGTGGGACATTCCGCGCAGCATCCATCGATCTGGGGTTGTCGACCACGGCACTGAGCCACACGATCGGCAGGCTCGAGGCTGCGCTGGGCGTGCGACTGTTCAATCGCACCACGCGAAGCGTCTCCCTCACGGACGCTGGACGGCTTTTTATGCAGCAGGTCGCTCCATCACTTCAGGATCTGCATGCAGCACT
>CCRI01000042.1 GCA_000985875.1 Neorhizobium galegae bv. officinalis | reverse complement strand
TGACGATGTAGGTATCGTCGCCGGTGCCGCCGATCATCGTGTCGGCGCCTGTCCCGCCATCCAGCGTGTCGTTGCCCGCAGCCCCGGTCAGCCTGTCGGCTGCCGCTCCGCCCTTGATGATGTTGTCAAGCGCATTGCCGGTGCCGGTAAAGGCCGCCGCGCCCGTCGAGGTCAGGTTCTCGACATTGGCCCCCAGCGTGTAGGAGGCCAAGTTCGTCTGCACCGTGTCGATGCCCTCGTCGGCGTTTTCGGTTACGATGTCGCCGGTGCTGATGACATAGGTGTCGTCGCCCACCCCGCCCTTCAGCGTGTCGACACCCGTTCCGCCGATCATGACGTTGTTCAGGGCATTGCCATTGCCGGCAAAGGCCGCCGTGCCGGTATTGGTGAGGTTCTCGACATCGGTGCCAAGCGTGTAGCTTGTAAGGTTCGTCTGCACCGTGTCGGTGCCCTCGTCGGCGTTCTCGGTGACGGTGTCGCCGGCATTGTCGACGACGTAGATATCGTTGCCCGTGCCACCGGAAAGCGCATCCGCTCCGGCACCGCCGTTCAGTGTGTCAGTGCCCGCCTCACCAGAGAGCGTGTCGTCGCCAGCTCCACCGGTGATGACGTTGTCGAGAGTGTTGCCAGCGCCCGTAAAGCCGCCGCTTCCGGTGAAAGTCAGGTTCTCGATATTGGCGATTGCCGCCAGCGAATAGCTCGCAAGATCGGTCTTGATGACATCGGCGCCACCGCCGGGTGCCTCGACCACCACATCGCCCAGGGTATCGACGATATAGGTGTCGTTGCCGCCACCGCCAATCACCGTATCGGCACCGGCCTTGCCGTCGAGCGTATCGGCCCCCGCCCCGCCGGTGATCACGTTCACCGCGCCATTGCCGGTGCCCGTAAACGCCGCCGTGCCCGTATAGGTCAGGTTCTCGACATTCGTTCCAACGACATAGCTCGCAAGCGCCGTCTGGACCGTATCGGTGCCCTCGTTCGGGCTCTCGACGACGATGTCGGTCGCAACATCGACCACATAGGTGTCGTCGCCTACCCCGCCCGACATCCTGTCTGAACCTGCTCCGCCAATCAACGTGTCGGCGCCGGCCCCGCCGTCGAGGATATCGGCACCCGCACCGCCCCGGATCGTGTTGTCGAGGCCA
>CCRI01000041.1 GCA_000985875.1 Neorhizobium galegae bv. officinalis | reverse complement strand
GCCTTCTGCTGGCACCCTTGCGTCTACAACGCCGTCATGTCCTCCTCGACGCTTGCCAATATCCAGGCCTATTTCCGCTTCAGCGGTCGTGCGGCGCATGCCGCGATGAGCCCGCAGGTCGGTCGCAGCGCTCTCGATGCCGTCGAGTTGATGAATGTCGGCATCAACTATATGCGCGAGCACATGCCCTCGGACGCCCGTGTGCATTATGCGATTACCCAGACCGGCGGCATTTCTCCCAATGTCGTTCAGGCTTCCGCGGAGGGCCTCTACCTGGTCCGCGCACCGAGACTCAGCGATGTCCGCAGCCTTTTCGAGCGTGTGCGTAAGATCGCCGAGGGCGCGGCCCTCATGACCGAAACGAAGGTCGAGATGGTTTTCGACCGCGCCACTTCGAATATCCTCCCGAACCGGGCCCTGGAGGAGGCGATGCATCAGCAGTTCGAGAGACTGGGTGCCCCCGGGTTTGATGCTGCGGACTTCGACTTTGCCGACAGGCTACGCGCCGCCGCATTGACGGATGACGACGTCCGCGCCAGCGCCGAAGCCTTTGGCGGGCCAGCCGATTATCCGAAATCGCTGCATGACGGGATTCTGCCACTGCCGGAACAGCCCGGCCTGCTTTTCGGTTCGACGGATGTGGGCGATGTCAGCTGGGTCGTACCCACCGCGCAGTGCCTGACGGCGACCGCGGCGATCGGTACGCCGTTCCATGCCTGGCAGACCGTGACGCAAGGCAAGTTGCCGGCCGCCCACAAGGCCATGGTGACGGCCGCCAAGGTGATGGCGGCAACAGGTGCAAGGGCGATTGCCGATCCCGAATTGCTGGCGCGCGCCGGGAAAGAATTGCATGGACGACGGGGCGGGCTGGCGTATCGGAGCCCGCTCCCGGAAGGCAGCGAGCCGCCAATCAAAGCCGCCCGATAGCCTAAGCTCACGAGGAGGGCGAGTCGCTACGACGGCGATCCCGTGGCCGGGCATCACCAGGGGGGTGGACCGCCGGGGCGATAGAGGTTATCTGCAGGACTTGTTGCGATGCTGAAACATCGCCGAAACATCACCGCAGACACCCAAGGCCTCTCAAAGTGAAAAAAGTCCAGCGCAGCTTTGCCGTCGAATACAGATCTGGTCGGCGAAAAGTGAACTCCAATCCGAATTCGATCTGGGGGGACATGGATCTCAGGTCCGTTGCGCAGGATCTGCAGGACGAGGCAACGCCGTTGTT
>CCRI01000040.1 GCA_000985875.1 Neorhizobium galegae bv. officinalis | reverse complement strand
TAACGTATGGCCCGCCCCGTTTGCAAGCGATAATCGGATGCTGGTTTGAACAGTCTGCACAAACGTATCCGGCATGTTGGCGCGCTGGCCACTGCCAAGATGGAGATCCGCGCGTCCTCATCCTCATAAAGGGGCCGGCCTCGAAGGCCATTTAGCGCCGGAGGTTTTCAGGACGCCGATCGACTGTCAGGCCATCTTCCTTTTACCACTCGCAGTTCGGCGCATCCGGCGTCGTTTCGCCATGAGCGCTGTTTATGTGTCTCAGGCAGTCGTTATCGACATCACCTTGTAGCTTCGTCCGTGGTGGAGCAAGGCCCAGACGGTTCGCGCCATCTTTGCGGCCAGTGCGACAACGGCGACATTGGAGTGACTACGTGCGAGAAGTCCTCGCAGCCACGCCCCTACGGCGGTGTCACTCCTTGCCAACGAGGGCATGGCAGATCTCGCGCCCTGGATCAGCATCTTGCGTAAATATCTGCTGCCGCGCTTAGTGATGCCCAAGAGCTTCGGTCTTCCGCCGGTAGTGGCCTGGCGAGGCACAAGTCCCAACCACGCTGCGAGGTCGCGTCCCTTGGAAAACGTCGCTGCGTCGCCGACAGCCGCGACAAGCGCCGTGGCGTTCAATGCCCCGATCCCGGGAATGTCCGTCAAACGCCGAGCTCGCTCGTCAGTTCGTGCCATGGACGCAAATTCAGCATCAAAAGCAGCGATGCGCCGATCGAGTTCCTCCCAACGTGTGCGCATGTCACGCAGCAGGAACATCATGCGCGGGCTAAGCGTGCTGGCATCGGTGTCAAGTAATTCGCTAAGCAACAAACTTAATCGAGCGTGCCCCTGTGCCACGACGAGCCCACGCTCCAAAAGCAAGCTTCTGATTTGGTTGGTCAATGAAGTGCGCTCACCAACCAAACGGTCGCGCACGCGATGGAGGGTTTGAATGTCAAGTTGCTCCTCGCTTTTGAGTTCGACAAAACGCATGGTCGGGCGGCTTGCGGCTTCGGCGATCGCCTCTGCGTCGCGGTCGTCATTTTTCTGAGCCTTGACGTAAGGTCGCACATACTCCGGCGACATGAGTCTAATCTCATGCCCAAACGACACGAGTGACCGGCCCATATGGTGGGCACCACAGCAAGCTTCCATTGCCATGACGCATGGCGGCAGCTTGGCAGCGAACGAGATGACCCCGTCACGCCGCATCCGCCGTCGAACGACGACCTTCCCACTTTCGTTCAGGCCAACGACGCTGCAGCTGTTCTTGCCCAGGTCAATACCAAGGATCATTATTTGCATGGCTCGCTCCTTCCTCTCTTGGACACTGGCATCATACACTGGTGCCGGCGGGAGGGGCGGGCCAT
>CCRI01000039.1 GCA_000985875.1 Neorhizobium galegae bv. officinalis | reverse complement strand
GTTGGTTTCCACGCGGAACTGAGCCGGTTTTTCCACCGAGAAGTGAGCCATCTCTAAGTATGGTTTTCTGATCAGGCTTTGGTCAATGGGTTGGCCTTTTCTCCTCTCTTTTGTGCCGCGGCGGCCGAGCTGGCTTTGAAGCGGAAGCTGTCGTTCCCGGTTTCCAGGATATGGCAACGGTGGGTCAGTCGGTCGAGCAGAGCGGTCGTCATCTTGGCATCGCCAAAGACGGTCGCCCATTCGCTGAAGCTGAGGTTGGTGGTGATGATGACGCTGGTGCGCTCGTAGAGCTTGCTCAGCAGATGGAAGAGCAGCGCTCCGCCTGAAGCACTGAACGGAAGGTATCCAAGTTCATCGAGGATCAGCAGATCGAGGCGAACCAGCGTCTCGGCGATCTGGCCTGCCTTGCCTTTGGCCTTCTCCTGCTCGAGAGCGTTGACCAGTTCGATGGTCGAGAAGAAGCGGACCTTTCGGCGGTGATGCTCGATCGCCTGGACGCCGAGGGCGGTCGCAATATGTGTTTTTCCTGTGCCCGGCCCGCCGACGAGCACGATATTCTGTGCTCCATCCATGAACTCGCATCGGTGCAGTTGGCGCACTGTCGCCTCGTTGATCTCGCTCGCGGCAAAGTCGAACCCTGAGGAGTCCTTGTAGGCCGGGAAACGGGCGGCCTTCATGTGATAGGCGATCGAACGAACCTCTCGCTCGGCCATTTCGGCTTTCAGCAACTGGGACAGGATCGGCACGGCCGCATCAAAGGCTGGAGCACCTTGCTCGATCAGGTCCGTGACCGCTTGGGCCATGCCATACATCTTCAGGCTACGCAGCATGATGACGACGGCGGCGCTGGCAGGATCATGACGCATTGCGGCCTCCTGCTATCCGGACCCGCAAGCCATCATAGCGCTCTACGTTTGCCTTGGGTTCGCGCAACAAGGTCAGCGCCTGTGGTGTGTCGATGTCGGGACCATCGATTGCCTTGCCGTCGATCAACCGGTGCAGCAGGTTCAGCACATGCGTCTTGGTCGCTACGCCAGCATCCAGGGCCAGCTCCACAGCCCGGACGACGACTTGTTCGTCGTGATGAAGAACGAGAGCAAGAATATCGACCATCTCACGATCACCACCAGGGCGGCGGAGCATCTGGTCCTGCAGTTGCCGAAAGGCCAACGGCAATTCCAGAAAGGGCGCACCATTGCGCAGGGCACCGGGCTTGCGCTGGATGACGGCAAGGTAATGCCGCCAGTCGTAAATCGTTCGCGGTGGTTTGTCGTGACTGCGCTCGATCACCCGCGGATGTTCGCAGAGGATATTTCCTTCGGCTGCAACGACCAGCCGCTCGGGATAGATCCGCAGGCTGACGGGCCGGTTCGCAAAAGACGCAGGCACACTGTAACGATTACGCTCGAAGGTGATCAGGCATGTCGGTGAGACGCGCTTGCTCTGCTCGACGAAGCCGTCAAACGCGGTAGGCAATGCCATCAACGCGGCCTGCTCGGCGGCCCAAATGTTGGCAATCGTGCCGGGCAAAGTGCCATGCGGTGTCTCGTGCCACAGGTTTTGGCAATGCTGTTCCAGCCAGTCATTCAACGCCGCTAAATCTGGAAAGTCCGGCATCTGTTGCCACAAACGTGGTCGGGCATCCTGAACGTTCTTCTCGACCTGTCCCTTCTCCCAGCCTGCGGCGGGATTGCAGAACTCTGGCGCAAAAACGTAGTGGTTCGTCATCGCCTGGAAGCGGACATTGACCTGCCGCTCCTTGCCGCGACCGACGCGGTCGACCGCCGTCTTCATGTTGTCGTAGATGCCGCGACCAGGTACGCCGCCGAACACCCGGAACCCGTGCCAGTGGGCATCGAACAGCATCTCGTGCGTCTGCAGCAGGTAGGCTCTGACCAGAAACGCTCGACTGTGCGATAGCTTGATGTGTGCGACCTGAAGCTTGGTGCGCTCGCCGCCGATCACGGCATAATCTTCACTCCAATCGAATTGGAATGCTTCGCCTGCACGGAAAGAAAGCGGAACGAATATGCCGCGGCCAGTCGTCTGCTGCTCAACCCGCCACTCACGGGCGAACGCGGCGACCCGTCCATAGGAGCCGGTAAAGCCGAGAACCACCAGATCGGCATGAAGCTGCTTCAGCGTTCGGCGCTGCTTGCGCGACCTCCCGGCCTCGGTCTTCAGCCAGGCCGTCAGTTTGTCGGCAAAAGGATCAAGCTTGCTCGGTCGTTCCGGTACCGTGAACGTCGGCTCGATCGTACCGGCACTCAAATACTTCGCGATCGTGTTGCGTGACAGCCCAGTGCGCCGGCTGATCTCGCGGATCGACTGCTTCTCGCGCAGCGCCATCCGACGGATGATGTTTAAAAGTCCCATGTGGATCACTCCGTTGCCCCCGTCGCTCTCCGCGTTGGGGGAAGGTTCACATGGCTCAATTCTCAATGGAAATTATGCGCCTAACCGGCTCAGTTCTGCGTGGAAACCAACA
>CCRI01000038.1 GCA_000985875.1 Neorhizobium galegae bv. officinalis | reverse complement strand
GTCGATCCCATAGTCAATCGCGCTAAGTCTCTGAAGCAGGCGTTTTCGTGGAGCGGCGAACTGGAGCGAAAGCGCCTTTCAAAGGAAGAGCGCGAATTCTTCGACCGCGCCGCCGATTTTGGCATCCGCTCAGGAATTACCATTCCCATCAGGGCAGCGAACGGCTCGACCTCCATGTTCACGCTGGCCTCAGAGGCGACCGAAATTCAGCTTGAACGCGAGATCAATCCGGTCGCAGCGGCGGCGGCCGTTGGCCAACTTCATACCCGGATGTCGTTGCTCCCGCTGACGCCGACCGACCAATACCCGGACTCCCTCGACCCCAAAGAGGCTGCCTACCTAAACTGGATCGCCGTCGGCAAAACCATGGACGAGGCCGCCGACCTGGAGGGGGTCAAGTACAATTCCGTGAAAAGTAAGATCGAGGAAACCCGCAAGCGGCTTCAAGTCCATACCATGCCGCATCTTGTAGCGCTGGCTATCCGCGCCGGCCTGATCTGAGAACCGCGATCAATTGACGGACACGTTCGGGATATAGCCGAGAAGCCCGATAAGCGTGTTCAACGCGCCCATCTGAGCATGCATCTCGATCATCGCTTCAATGTATTCAAGGTGCTGTGCGCCCCCCGCAGCCTTTCCGATCTTATAGTCCTGCGGGAGAGCCTGAAACAGCCGGTCCGCCTTTTCCAGGAGCTGCCTGTGTAGCCGGATGGCACTCACTGCTAAAAGCTCAAGTTCGCCGATTGGCAGCCCACGCGTCAGTCCGATGACCGGCCGAAGCTCGCATGCCGCGGATACTGTGGAGTCATTAAATTCCATGATCATCCAACCCTCAGAATTGTCTGCGGTGCGCCCCCGCAGACGTTTATCTCTGATCCCAAGCCGGGGGTTGGAAAACTGTATCAGAACAGTCCTGCGACCTTTAGCACCGGAGCACCTGGACATACGTCGCAGGCCCACCGGCCAATGGCCAGAGGATTCTGGTATCGCATCGGCCGATACCAACCGTCTGATAGAGGTTTCCACACCTCGAGGCAGCGCGTACTGCCCTGTTCGCCCTTATAAAGGGCTGATGCTCTTTTCGCTAGAGCAATGGAAAGACAAACATTTTGCAGATCTGCAGAAACGTCATGGTCTTCCTCCTATTCCCGTCAAGTCAATCCTAATGCTCGCTTTGTTCGGATCCGACGCGGGCTCGGCTGAGACATCGGATTCGCTACTGTTTCTCTCGGAGTCGGCAGGTTCCCTGCCGTCATCGGGGATCCCTTGCGGTGGCTCCACGGGTTTTGCCTCACTCGGATCCTCTGCCCGGAACACCGCTTCCCCTTCGAAATATCCCGTCTGCCAAGCGATCACCGCATCATCCATGACCTGAGGCATCACTTCCTTAGCCGTGGGATTGCCATACCACTTCATGACGATACGAAAGACCTTAGCAAACAGCGCGGTCCCCATGCGGATATTCTCGCAAGGCTTAACCATCTCTGGCTCCAACTGTCCGGCCTCGACGATGCCGAGGCCTGCCGGATACTGGGTGATACCGACGCGAACGGTGTTGCGCCCGAGATTGTCGCGGATCACAGCTAGTGCCTCCTCCGGTGTTGTCGGCTTCGGCACCAGCACCAGACGATTGCCAGTGCGCACGGTGACGGCGAGAGGATCCTGCGATCCCGCCTTCGCTATGAAATGCTCGACGATCGCAGGTTTCAGGGAAGGATCGGCGCATTGCTGGATAAGGACGGTATCGAGCATCCTAGGTACTCCCTATGTGTTGAAGGCCATAACGACGGGCAGGCCAAAGAGCCTCGCCCAGGCTGAGACGCTCGCTTTCTGGATGGCGACGATCGAGGTGTTTTCGGTCCACCAGCCGTTGCCGACGGCAACGGTCACTTGCGGCGCGTGCAGCATCGATTGCAGGACCGGCCAGAGAATGAGCTGCTCGTAGCAGATCAGCGGCGCGATCCTTACTCCGTCAACCTCAACCATCGGGTTGCCGAAGAAGTCGGCCCGCGCGCCACCGCCCCGTCCGGTCCATTGTAGCCAAGGCTGCCACATCGAACCCGGGACCGGCATGCGCTCGCGATAAAAAACCTTCGTCCAATCGGCTGAGATCGCTACCATCACGTTGTCGTAGCCTGTGGCGTCGACGACGGCCGCACCTGCGATGACGTGGAGGTGCGAGCCGCTGAGACCTTCCTGCCAAGCCCGCGCGACCGTCGGCGTCCAAAAGCCGAGAGCACTTTCGGGCAGCACCGCGACACGAACATCCTTGCCTGACCCCGCGGCCTTGCGCACCCTCGCGATCAGGCCACGGTGATACTGAAGCGAGCCATCACGCCCGAGCGCCGCCCCGTGTTTCAGATCGACGGCTATCCAGCCGGGCGCCAGTTTCGGGGGCGTCGAGTTCGTGGTGGAGCAGACGTAAAGTCCTCCGAGGACTGCGACCGCGATCTGCCATCGTCGACCGGTCATGACGACCAACAGGATCCCGGTCGCGCCTACTCCCCACCATCCCCAGCCAGGAAATAGCACCCCGGCGGCTGTCAGAGG
>CCRI01000037.1:2500-5000 GCA_000985875.1 Neorhizobium galegae bv. officinalis | reverse complement strand
GAAGACTGGCGTCCCCGCTTCAAAGCCTACCACCTATCCTACACATGCCGACACGAATGCCAGTGTAAAGCTATAGTAAAGGTGCACGGGGTCTTTCCGTCTGACCGCAGGAACCCCGCATCTTCACGGGGAATTCAATTTCACTGAGTCTATGTTGGAGACAGCGGGGAAGTCGTTACGCCATTCGTGCAGGTCGGAACTTACCCGACAAGGAATTTCGCTACCTTAGGACCGTTATAGTTACGGCCGCCGTTTACTGGGGCTTCGATTCAAAGCTTGCACCTCTCCTCTTAACCTTCCAGCACCGGGCAGGCGTCAGACCCTATACGTCGTCTTTAGACTTCGCAGAGCCCTGTGTTTTTGATAAACAGTCGCTACCCCCTGGTCTGTGCCACCCCATTATGGTTGCCCAAAATGGGGTCACGCTTCTTCCGAAGTTACGCGTGCAATTTGCCGAGTTCCTTCAACATAGTTCTCTCAAGCGCCTTGGTATACTCTACCTGACCACCTGTGTCGGTTTCGGGTACGGTCTATACGGTGGAGCTATTTCCTGGAACCGCCCCACTGCCCAACCAATCCAATAAGGTTGAACAATTTTTGCGATCCGTCACTACCACCAGGCCCACGAATATTAACGTGGTTCCCATCACCTACGCATTTCTGCCTCGGCTTAGGGGCCGGCTAACCCTGCTCAGATTAACTTTAAGCAGGAACCCTTGGTCTTTCGGCGAGAGGGTCTCTCACCCTCTTTATCGTTACTCATGTCAACATTCGCACTTCCGATACCTCCAGAGGCCCTCACGGGTCCTCCTTCACAGGCTTACGGAACGCTCCGCTACCACACGTGACAAGTCACGTATCCTCAGCTTCGGTGCATGGCTTTAGCCCCGTTACATTTTCGGCGCAAAGACCCTTAATTAGACCAGTGAGCTGTTACGCTTTCTTTAAATGATGGCTGCTTCTAAGCCAACATCCTGGTTGTTTTGGGATCCTCACATCCTTTCCCACTTAGCCATGACTTGGGGACCTTAGCTGGAGGTCAGGGTTGTTTCCCTTTTCACGACGGACGTTAGCACCCGCCGTGTGTCTGCCGATTAGTACTCCCGGGTATTCGGAGTTTGGTTAGGATCAGTAAGACGGTGAGTCCCCATAGCCCATCCAGTGCTCTACCCCCCGGGGTATTCGATCGACGCACTACCTAAATAGTTTTCGCGGAGAACCAGCTATTTCCGAGTTTGATTGGCCTTTCACCCCTAGCCACAAGTCATCCCAATCTATTGCAACAGATGCGGGTTCGGTCCTCCAGTTGGTGTTACCCAACCTTCAACCTGCTCATGGCTAGATCACTCGGTTTCGGGTCTAATGCAACTAACTGAACGCCCTGTTCAGACTCGCTTTCGCTGCGCCTACACCTACCGGCTTAAGCTTGCTAGTTACACTAAGTCGTTGACCCATTATACAAAAGGTACGCCGTCAGGCTTGCGCCCTCCGACTGTTTGTAGGCATCCGGTTTCAGGTTCTATTTCACTCCCCTTGTCGGGGTGCTTTTCACCTTTCCCTCACGGTACTTGTTCGCTATCGGTCATGCACGAGTACTTAGGCTTGGAGAGTGGTCTCCCCATGTTCAGACAGGATTTCACGTGTCCCGCCCTACTCTAGGACAATCAGTGTTCTACGCCTACGGGGCTATCACCCGCTGCGGCCGCCTTTTCCAAAGCGTTCGGCTTTATTCCTGATTGCCACTGGCCTGGTCCGCGTTCGCTCGCCACTACTTGCGGAGTCTCGGTTGATGTCCTTTCCTGCAGGTACTTAGATGTTTCAGTTCCCTGCGTTCGCTTCTTACCCCTATTTTATTCGAAGGTAAGATACCTTTTAACAATACCTAGAAACCTAAACCGTCCCGAAAGACGGCTTAAACTTTCTAGGTATCTAAGGTGGGTTGCCCCATTCGGAGATCCATGGATCAAAGCTCATTCGCAGCTCCCCACGGCTTATCGCAGCGTATCACGTCCTTCTTCGCCTGTGCATGCCAAGGCATCCACCAAATGCCCTTACGACACTTAATCGTTCTCATTGCCAATGCTCATCAATATAGCCACCCATCAGGTTTCCCCAATGCGTGGCGGACCGGTTACCTTTTACAACCAGCCCTTCTCATGATGCCATCGACGTGTTCGACCTGATCACTTTATTGGAACTACGCCGAGCAGTTCGCTTGTGTCAGGTCTTTAAGACCAGCTTCTCGAGATATGATCCAGGACCGCGCGGTCAGGCAACGGCCATCAGTAAGTCATCAGAGCCATTCCTCAAGACAAGTCCCTCAAAATGACAACAACAACCGACCAGAGTGACAAGCTTCCTTCCTACCTCCGATCCCTCCACCAGATCCGACCGGCTAGGTCATCCTTGGTTTCATTGGAACCGGGCTCGGACGTCCTGAACCTTACGGTTCAAAACACCTGGAAGCCTCCAGATCAATCTTCTCTTCACGATTTTTGCA
>CCRI01000036.1 GCA_000985875.1 Neorhizobium galegae bv. officinalis | reverse complement strand
CCATAAAGGGGGACGACGAGGACCGACGGATCGTTCGCAGTTTCGCGAAGCTCCATCGAAATCCTCATCGTCCCAACCAAGTTTAGTGCCCGCCCTTGGTCGTCGGGATCGGCGAGTTGAGCAACTGCTGCTCCCACATATATGCGATGCCGCTGCCGCCCATATGCGAGATGAGCACCTCGGTCAGTTCTTCTATGTGCTCAGTGCGCGCCCAGTCCCGCTGCCATTCGCTCGCCAGAGCCATCCAGGTCATCATGTTGACGCCAGCCGCTATCATCCGCTGGATGGCGACCTGGTGAGACTCGGTTGAACTTCCGCCCGATGCGTCGGTAATTACGGTGACGTCCCAGCCTTCGCCGGCTGCCTGAATCGCGGGCATCGCAACGCAAACTTCGGTCCACAGGCCGGCGATGATCAATTGCTTGCGGCCAGTCGCCTTGACCAATTCTACCACCTTCCCATCCTCCCAGGTGTTCACCCAGGTCCGGTCGATCACTTCTTGCCCCGGAAAGACGTCCGTGATTTGCCTGAAGAGCTTGCCACCACGATCAGCGATCACGCTGGTGAGGATGGTTGGAACTTTGAAAGCTTTTGCCGTCTTTGCCAGGGCGGTCGCGTTGTTGACCACAGCCTGAGGATCATGGCTATTGACGTTGGCTAGCTGGTAAGGCTGATGATCGATCAGAATGAGGACGGAATCTTCGGGACGAAGGAGAGAATTGAGGCCGTTTCGAAAGGTCATAGAATACATCCTTTATTGGCGGTTCGTTCAGGCTTGTTGCGAGGATGCCCTTATCGGGGGCCATCCGCGGGGAACCTGTCATTCTCTTCTGGAGCCCGGTAGTCGTCGACCGTGTAACGCTGTGTTGCAATAGAGGGAACGCGAAGTGGAAATTGAGGATCTGAGGATATTCGTCGAGGTTGCTGATGCGGGAGGGGTGTCGGCGGCCGCCCTGCGCCTGGGTATTTCCAAGTCGATGGTCAGTCGGAGGATCACCCAGCTCGAGGCGGAGCTCGGTGCACAGTTACTCGCAAGGACGACACGCGGTATAGCGCTAACAGAAGCAGGTGCTACATTCAGGGAGTACGCAGCCCGGATTTCTGCCGAACTGGATGTAGCACGGGAAACGATCCTGCCGGCCGGTGAGCTTCGAGGCCGCATGCGCGTAGCCGCTCCGCTGTCATTTGGTCCGACGCATTTTGCTCCCGTGCTCTCTCAGATGGCAGGCCGACACCCACAACTACAAATTCAGTCTTCCTACACGGATCGCTTCGTTGATCTCGTCGGAGAGGGTTTTGATTGCGCCATCCGGCTTGGTCACCTTCCAGATTCAAATCTCGTCGCAAAACGTGTCGGGCCGATCTTTGCCAAACTTGTCGCGAGCCCTGCCTACATAGAGGCTCATGGCGCTCCCGAAACACCGGAGGAGATTGCGAAACACCATGTCGTGATGCGTGAGGCTGAGACGTGGCAATTCACTGATGGCGACAAGATCATCAAGGTGCGTCCGCGAGGACGTTTCGTTGCTGACAATGCAATATCGCTGGTAGCAGCCGCTCTGGAAGGGATCGGGATCTCCTATTTGCCCGAACCGCTCGTCGCGGACCATATTTCTTCTGGCGCACTTGTGCCAATTATGGCGCGACATCCGATACCGCCTGCCGGTATCTTCGTCGTGAGGCCGCCCGGTCAGTATCCCTCCCGAAAAGTGAGAGTCCTCACTGACATGCTCATGGAATGTTTCGGGGCCCCGCCCGTTGGCGTGGGCGCGCAGAATGTCGGCAAGGAAGACGACCCAACGGCGCAAGGGTAGCGAGTTCGCATGGCCTTTATACTCGGCCGAAGCTGCAGAATGACGGCTGCATAAGACCGCTGATCGCCGTCCAGTCTGTCCTTCTCGCCTCGGTGACCCTGTCAGGTGTTGCGCGTGCCCAGTTACCGGAGGAGCGGGTTCGTCGTCGCGAACGCGTAGCGCGCAATTTTTTTTCCACGCGCCGTCTTCGCCTTTTTGGAAGATGAACAGTTCGTGGTTGGCGTCGGGGACACGCTGTTTTATCGCGTTCACAGTCACATGCCCGTTGAGCTCGTGCGGGCGAACGCCCAGTTCGGAGCGACCTGCACGACCTCCTCGACCGTCAACTCGGTACCTAACGTAATCGCCTGGAAGATGCCATTTTAGGCAGCCCGGATTGCATCAGCGCCGACCGTCGAAGGGCTGTTAGGGGCCCTGAAGACGCCGTCAGGTGCGAATATGGTCAGCACCGTTTCGATACCGAGGCGTTCAGCGCCACCTTGTAGGTCTGCAATGCTTCTTCGATGCCTGCCTTCTGCCTCGCCTCCGCGCTTCGGCTACCTTGCCACTGAACGCCCAGCCTCACGGGTGGCTAGTCGGCAGGCCTGCAGCATACCCGGGCGATCAGCCGCGGCGTCTCGCCTCGGCGCGACTGTCGCTTTTTCCCAAATACAGCATGCAGAAACATGGGCGCTAAGGTCACTTCTCCCCGTAATAGCTGCCGAAATATCCAACGGGCGACCAAGCCGGAAGGATCGCAGGCAGTTTTGGGGAAAGAGCGCTGTAGTCCTGTGCACCAAACACGACCCTACCGCCCATCACAGTCAGAACGGAGGAGACGGATTTGATCTGATCCTCAGGCACGGAAAAATAATCCCTGTCGAGTACAGCGAAATCCGCGAGATTGCCCGGTGCGATCTGGCCCATTTCGGATTCCGTCTTCATGAACCACGCCGCGCCAGTGGTGAAGAGCTTCAGTGCCTCGGTGCGGGAAAGGCGGTTGTCGTATGCGAGGACCTCGGATCCGGACACAGACTTTCCGGACACCATCCAGCTAATGCCGACCCATGGGTTGAACGTGGCTGCACGGAAGGCATCGGTGGTCATCGCCAGCGGCATGCCGCTGTCCACGAGCATACGCAGCCGCGGCGTGTGCAAAGCCTTATCGCGTCCATGGGTCTTTATGAAACCGTCTCCGTGCAGTGCCATTTTTGTATCTAGGGCAATACCGCCACCTAGCTTCTTCACCCGTTCGATGTTCTCGGGACTGATGGTCTCGGCGTGTTCGAGGCTCCATTTGAGACCGTCGAGCGGGATCGTTTCGTTCACTTTCGCCAGAGCATCGAGAAAGGGGGTGATGTTCTCGTTATAGGTGGTGTGCATGCGGAAAGGGATGCGTCGCTCAACCAGCTTCCTCACGTCCTGTTCCACGAAGCGCTTCATCTTCTCCGGCTCAATGATGACCGCCGGGCGATCGAAGTTCTCATGATCGTGCACTTCCCCGCTCAGAACCTCGCCCGCTCCTCGATATTCATGGCCATGGTCCAGGGTGGGATGCAGGTTCTGTCCGACACCGATCGGCGCCGTTTTCATGACCGCTTCGATATGCAGATCCACCATGTTGACCGGCCCCCCGTCGCCGAGCTGCAAGTCCACAAAAGGCATCCGCACGTTGAGGCGGTTGTCTCGTGCAAGCACGGCAACCCGCGCCTGGGCCTCAGGATATGGCCACCTGCCTCCATTATCGATGACCGAGGTCACGCCGAACCGGTTCAGACCGTGAATGCTGCTGATCATCGAACTCACCTGTTCGTCGAACGTAGGCTGCGGCACCACCATCTCCAGGGCGAGAAACAACCAGGTGTAACCGTGGATCACACCGGTAGGGTTGCCGCGACTGTCCATTTCGATTTCAGTGTCCGGCACCTTCGGGAACCGGTCCGTGCCCACGCCAAGTGCGTCCATCCCCCGCTTATTCAAAAACGCCTGGTTATAGGCATATTGAACGATCAATGGGCGATCGGGTACGGCCTTCTCCAGTTCGTCCAACGTGGGAAAGCGGTTTTCCTCGAACTGGTAGGGGGACCAGCCGCCGATCACCTTGACCCATTGCCCTTCCGGCGTGCGTGCGGCCTGCTCGCTCAGCATAGTCAACGCCCGACGGAGCGTCGGGACACCATCCCATCGGATGTTGTAGTTATAGGCCAAGTCGTTGAGGACGTGTATATGAGCATCGATGATGCCGGGGATCAGCCTTCGGCTGCGCGCATCAATCACCTTGGTCTCAGAATTCTTCAGGCCGAGAATGTCTGCATCGGAGCCAACGGAATAGATGCGCCCTTTCGTAACGGCGAGGGCCGAAGCCTCGGGCTGCGCGCGGTTGCCGGTGAAGATCTTTGCGTTGAAAACGATCAGATCAGCGCCGGACTGGCCCTGCGTCGTTTGCGCCTGAACCGCGGAAAAAGAAGAAATCGTCAATAACGACGCAATGAGTATTTTCCTGATCATTTTCCCCTCAAGCGGCTGATTTTTACGAATTGTGGGCGAGCGATGCTGGGCCTTCCGGCCTCGTACGATGGACGGAGTTGGTCGAGACCGTTACAAAAGATTGCGGAATAGTCCGGTATTGGCCGTTCGTTGGCGCGCGTTGCGACGTGGCCTCTATGGAAAGCCGACCACGGAGATCTTGTCATTCTCTTGAGCCACCTGATAGCCCTCTGCCTTGCGACGCTTTGTTGCAAGAATAGGAACACCAAACGAAACCCACGCATATTCGGCGAATTTTCTGTTGCGGGTAGATATCGTCAACGGCACGGCCAGTGGGCATCGCGTATCGACGTCCAGCCGGAGGATCACTGAGGTCGAGGCAGAGATCGACCGGCGCATTTCCAGTTTCCGGATGGGCGATTGAGTGCTGCCGTTAGCCGCTCAATTTAAACAGCGTCGCCCGGAGCGTGGCTGCCCCGCGCCTCATCCGCACGGTTAGCAAAGATGCGCCATGCGCGGCTCTACCTCATCTGCGTGTCAGCTATCATGGATTTGCTGCCGGTTCGACGCCTCCAGCGCTCGGCCGTATCTTGAGGCGCCGCTCGGTTCGATCGCTCTCCGGTACAAGCCGCGAGGTGGTTGATCGACGTACCATTCTCCGTTTGCAACACGCGTTCGCACTTGCGAAAACTCCATGATCGGGATTGGAACGCTAATCCGAAGTCTTGGAAACATCCGGTGCAATGATATCTGCAAAACAGTGTCGCGCCGCGCGGAACGGATGAAGCCTTGTTATGCGAGTTGGCAAATGATATCGCTATGAATATGAAATGTAACACGATCAACGTCACGATGATGATGCTGCGCTCATAGCGTGGCGGGTTCCGTGCGTCGTCGGTGCACAACAGACCGCCCTTCGAGGCGGTTTTTCTTTGGCTATCCGCCTCCAAGGCCTTTCCAACCTTCGAGAGGATATTCCAATGACTGTATTGACGACCTACCTCACCACCTCGATACCCTATGTGAATTCTTCGCCGCATGTCGGATTTGCGCTCGAGCTCGTGCAGGCCGATACCTATGCTCGCCATTTCCGGCTGCTCGGTAAGGATGTCCGTTTTCAGTGCGGAACCGACGACAACAGCCTCAAAAACGTTCGCGCGGCAGAAGCCGTGGGACAATCGGTCGCCGATTTTGTCGCTGCGAACGGCGACAGTTTCGAGCGGCTCGGCAGACAGCTTGACATTTCCAACGATGAGTTCGTTCGCACGTCGCGCGATCCAAGACACCTCGCTTGCGTCCACTCCCTCTGGAATGCCTGCGCCGCCAGTGGCGATCTTTATCGGAAGGCTTACGAAGGCTTCTATTGCGTGGGCTGTGAGCAGTTTTACGAGCCATCGGAACTCGATGATGGGAAATGCCCCGAGCACGGCGTACCCCTTGAACTAGTTCAAGAAGAAAACTGGTTTTTCCGCCTTTCCCGATACGGCGACCGGATCCTTGATCTGATCGAAACTGAAAAGCTTCAGATTACGCCTGCGCATAGACGCAACGAAATCGTCGCCCTGCTCCGGCGTGGACTGACGGACATCAGCGTGTCGCGCAGCGCGGAACGGGCGCGTGGATGGGGCGTGCCGGTCCCCGGCGGCGACGAAGTCGTCTACGTCTGGTTTGATGCCCTCGCGAATTACTTGACCGGCCTCGGGCACGGATCTGACGATTTGATCTATCAGCGCTACTGGGCCGGTGATGGTGAACGCATCCATTTCGTCGGAAAGGGCATCTCGAAATTCCATGCCATCTATTGGCCGGCAATATTACTATCAGCCGGTCTACCCCTGCCCTCATCCATCTTCGTGCACGGCTATCTTACGGTCGACGGCAGGAAAATCGGCAAGTCGGCCGGAAACGGAATCCCCCCGGATCGCCTCGTCGAGACGTATGGCACGCCGGATGCCCTCCGATACTATCTGCTTCGGCACATACGCTCCGCAGATGATGGGGATTTTTCCGAAGAACGGCTGGAGGCCGCGTGGTCTGGGGAACTTGGCGGACAACTGGGGAACCTGGCGAACCGGGTGCTGACACTTCTGGGCAGTGCGTTCGACGGGGTCACACCTCAAGTCCTGGACAGTGCGCTTGTGCGACAAGCGTCAGGACTTTACGAAAGAGTTCATCAGGCTTTCGACAATTATGAGCTTCATGTCGGCCTTGCCGAGATTTTTGCCTATCTGAGCGAGGCGAACAGGGAATTCACGAGGCAGGCCCCTTGGGGGGATGCGAAAGCACTGCTCAGAAACATCGAAACAGATGAGCGAGCCGCAATATCGCTTCGCCTCGGGGCCACATTGGCGGAGCAGGTCCATGGCCTTGCCATCGTAGCGCGGTGTCTTCTGCCTTTCCTGCCCAGAGCGGCGGCGGAATTGCACGACAAACTTGGCCTTGTAGTGCCCGCAAGGTACGACGTCCCCTTGACGGTATCAGGCGGCAGAACGTTGCCTGGCACAGTTCTGTTTCCGCAGCGGAGGGCTCATCTCTCTTCCGCTTCTGCCAGCAATGAAGCGATTTCGCCTTATCCGTAAAGCATAACCAACCTCCCTGGCGATTTGAACCAACCGCCGACGTTCGCGAGCCCTGTCCTGCGATCCAGAGTGGTGGCGTTTTGAGGAACGCCACCACCGACAGGCAGTTACATTGTCCTCTTTCATCGACCGGATTCCCAGAAGTGATCTCGACAAGCAAGTCAGCCCCGCAGAATGGTCGCGAAAAAGCTCAATCGCACTGCGCGCTCCGATCCGACCGCGCAGTGCGATTGCTGGAATCAACTAAAGCATGTCGCATCTATTCCGCCTCATATCCTGCCGCTTTGAAGAAGTTTCGGCATTCGGAGACTGAGAAGAGGCCGATGATATCGCCGAGCGCCTGTGTGATGGTGTCGAAGCTGCGGACAGCTCGTTTTCTCAGCAGAGCCTTGAGTTTGGAAAAGGCCATTTCGATCGGGTTCAGGTCCGGTGAATAGGGCGGCAGGAAGAGCAGCCACGCACCTTTTGCCTTGACCAATTGCTCTGCCCGCTCGCTTTTATGGAAGCCGTTCGGCAGGCAAATGATTCACTGGATCATTTGCTTCTCCGCCTTAC
>CCRI01000035.1 GCA_000985875.1 Neorhizobium galegae bv. officinalis | reverse complement strand
CCAAGCGTGTAGATTGCGCGGTTCGTCTGCACCATGTCGGTGCCTTGGTCGGCGTTTTCGGTGACGACATCGCCGAAGTTGTCGACCACATAGGTGTCGTCGCCACTGGCGCCGACCAGCGTATCGGCGCCGGCCCCGCCGTTCAGCGTATCATTGCCCGCACCACCGGTGATCGTGTTGGCGAGCCCATTGCCGGTGCCGGCGAAGTTGCCGATGCCAGTGTAGGTGAGGTTCTCGACATTGGCAGTGAGGGCATAACTCGCAATCCCTGTCTGGACTGTGTCCGTTCCTCCATTCAGGTTCTCGATCACGAAGTCGGTCGCGATATCGACCACAAAAAGATCGTCGCCCACCCCGCCCGACATCGAGTCGGAACCAGCGCCTCCAATCAACACGTCGTCACCGGCACCGCCGTCAAGCGCGTCATTTCCGGCGTTACCCCAAAGGGTGTTGCTTACCTCGTTGCCCACAATCGAGTCGTGGCCGGAGCCTGCCTGAACATTCTCGACCAGCGATGCAAGGTTGTTGTGATAAAGCAGCGCGTTGAAGATGTTACCGCGGGCATAACCATTGTTCAGGCTACCACCCAGATCGGCCAACTGGCTTTGGGAAAAGAAAGAGTAGCCCCCGGCTCTCAGGTCGATTCTAAGGCGGGTGGTGTAGGCGCTCAGGTCATAGGTATCGACACCGCCGCCGTCCCAGATCGTTGCGAATATCCTGTTCGCATTGGGCGTGATGGCCGCGACGCCATTGACATACGTAACGCCTTCGTTTGGATTCCACTTATAGGTCGTATCATCCCCGTTGGTCGTGTAGTCCGCGCCATACATTTCCTGCAAAGCGGCGATGTCGAGCATCATGAAGCTCTGTGGCGCACTGTTCTGCTCGTATTCGTAGCCGTTCGGAACGTCTCCGATATATGTGCGGTAGGTCATGATCGTATATTCGAGAGAGTCGTAACTGCTCGGTACGATTGCCGGATTGTTATCCGGTTCATGAGCGTGTTTCAGGCCAAGCGCGTGACCCAGTTCATGCGCCAACGTATGTCCCGCGTAGTTGCCGAATTCCGGAAACCGATAATCATCTCCGGTGCCAGCATATTCTGTCCCGAACCAGATATCGCCGCCGGCGCTGCCGGTGCTGGGAAAATAGGCCCATGCCGTCGAAAGACGCGGGTCGGATGACTGCGCAAATCGCACCGTCGCAGTGTTTACGTCTCCGGCCACGAACTCCGCGTTGGTAAATCCCTCTACGGAAAAACCGTCATTCGCCGTGTTCCCGTAGGATTGTTCCATGAGGATCAAGGCCGCGGCCTGCTGCTGCGAGGAAATCGAAGAGAAACCGAAATTTTTCTCGCCATTATAAAGGTACGAGGTCGAGCTGGTGGGAAACGCATAGGTTATCGTGCCGTCCCACGCGTAACCGCTGATAAGCCCGTCGACTTTCTGATCGCCAGTCAAGTTCACAGTCTTTGTGGCAGTGAAAATGCCCGTCATGAAATCCGTACCCGCTCTAATTTACTCGATCGTCGGTTAATGCAGGTCCCGTGCTTCAGGTGAGCACCCGACCATTTATGGGGAACCAGCGCGACTGCGAAGGTTGAGTACAGTAACTCGCGGCTGGCGGCACCGCGATTGAACTTCTCCTTGACCAACTCCCGCAGCGGCGGACGCACGACCATGCCGATCAGCATATAGATTGGGATCGCCGCAACCACGATCAGCGTTAGCTTCCAGGAATATGCGAAGAGCACCGCGATGAAGACGAAGGTGAAAAGAAGGTCTATCGCCGAAAACAGCCCCTGCCCGGTCAGGAAAGCGCGGATGGTCTCGAGCTCGCGGACACGTGCCACCGTCTGGCCGGCAGAACGGGTCTCGAAATAGCCAAGCGGCAGCCGCAATAGATGGTGGAACAGCCGCTGACCGAGCTCGACGTCAATCCTGTTGGTCGTATGGGCCAGCGCGTAAGTCCGCAGATATTGAAGCACGACATCGAAGAGGCCGATGATGGCAATGCCGGCCACCAGCACGAACAATGTTGAGTAGCCTTTGTGCGTCAGGACCTTGTCGACGACGACCTGGAAAAACAGCGGGGTCACCAGTGCGAATATCTGCACGAAAAAAGAGGCGAGCAGAACATGCGCCAGCGGCTTTCGATAGCGCCAGATGGACGGCACAAACCACTTGAAACCGAATTCCCGGGGATCCGACCCCTCGCCGCCGAGCCGCCGCCCGACGAGAAGGACGCTCCCTCCGATTTCCGATGTGATGTCCTCCGGCTCGATTTCCCGATCGACCCGCGTAACCGGATCGATCAGCCGGTATTTTCCCGAAGGATTGAGTCCGCCAAGCACCTGGAAGGCGCCGCCTTTCACCCGCACGATCGCCGGCACCGGAATTGTCCGCAGCCGACGTTCGCTAACCTGTTCGATCGATCGGGTTTTAAGGCCGATCAGCCTGGCAGCGCGCTGCAGATCAAGCGCCTGCAAGGGACGGCCCTTCAGGGCGAGATCATGTTGCAGTTGCTGAGGGTCGGCTGCGATCCGATAGAAAGCGGCAATGCCGCACAGCGCACGGAGACCGGAGTCGAGCTGCTGCGAAACGAAGCCGTCCATGCCGCGAAATAATCCCCTGAGCGTTTTCTTTGCCTATGCAAGGCACCCTTCCCCGCAGCCGTTGCCGACGGTTTGCGCCTGCAGATGTAAGCGGATTCACGTCTACAATCTATGGGAATATTGCACTCCCGAGATTTCAGGAGGGCGTGTGACGTATAACCCACGGATCACAACCACGGCGCGACGCCTGCTCTCTTTTCTCATTGTCTGGAGAGGCTGGTGTAGTCGGGCAAATGGGATTGGTCGATCGGGATCCAAACTTATTTGGTAGCGAGTGCTCATTCAGATAATTGACGTTTTGTCCTTTTATTTGCACTTACGTCCTGATCCTCAGTTTCATCTATGCACGGTATCGCGATGGCGCGCCCAACTCCAAATAGTTCGATCCGATACCCTCTGAACGCGATCTTGGGCGCGGAGTCGAATATACGCCTCCTGAGGGAGCTTTGCCTGCATGGAGGATACATTTCGGCTACGCATCTAGCCGAGAGAACCAGACTGGTCAGGAACAGCACATGGAATGCGCTGAACAGCCTACGGCAGTACGGTCTGATAGTAGAGGAAGGCACGGACAGGTCGCGCCTGTTCCGCTTCAACTCGGAGCATCCCTTGGCCGATTCGATTGGCCAGCTCTTCGGGGCGGAAAGCGAAAGGCTTCATAATATCTTCGAAGAGATAAAGGCCAGCGGCAAAAAGCTGAGCAGTTGTATCGCCGGAATGTGGCTGTACGGAAGCGTCGCCCGTCGAGAGGATCGCGCCGGCAGTGACGTCGACATTGGCTTGATCGCAGGGCCGGACGATCTGGCAGAGATCGTCGAGGCGGTACGCGAACATCTCCGCGAGGCGGGCGAGCGTCTTTTCTTCCTGCCGAATGTTGTCGGGCTCGATTTCAACGATGTAGAGAGAATGGCTCGTGACGACGATCCATGGTGGAAAAATTGCGTCGCAGATGCGTTTATTATGCTCGGGAAACATCCAGAAGACGTGGCTCAAGAATTGTTGAGAGGGAACGGGGATGGTCAGAAAAGGGCCGAGTAAGAAACGCGACGAAACGTTTGTCCGGCGAAGGCTCCTCATCGCCAGAGGCTTCTTGAAGGATGCGCGAAACAGCAACGCCGTGGCGGATCCTGGCGACATAGGCAATCCGTCCATGTCAACGATCATCGATTGCGCCATCGCGATCCATGCCGCACGTCAGTACGGAAGCCGAAGAGCGGGCCTTTTCCTCCTGCCTTGAATCTGGCGTATATAATGGTAATATACAAAGATGATCGATTGGGAACGGATCGTCGGATTCGAGTGGGACGAAGGAAATGCCCGCAAGAGTGCCGACAACCACGACGTCAGCCAGAGCGAAGCCGAGCAGGTGTTTTTTAACGAACCGCTGCTGATGGTGCCCGATCTGAGGCATAGTTTTACCGAGCAACGCATTCATGCGCTCGGTCGCACCGAAGATGGAAGGTTGCTCCATCTCACCTTCACGCTTCGGGTAAACGAAACGACAATCCGGGTGATTTCCGCCCGGGATATGAGCCGGAAAGAGCGAAGCTATTATGAGCAGAATGCCTGATCCCGTGCCGCACTTCAATACGGAAGCCGAAGAGCGAACCTACTGGGAACACCATGATTCCGCCGAACATGTCGACTGGAGCAAGGCAACGAAAGTGCGATTGCCGAACCTGAAGCCGTCGTCTACGTCAATTTCGTTGCGTCTGCCCAATTCGCTTCTGGAACAGATCAAGGTCGCCGCTGGCAAGCGTGATGTCCCATACCAGTCGCTCATCAAGATCTGGCTTGCCGAGAAGATCGATACATCTGGCGCCAAGCGATAATCTCCTCAAACCGGCGTGGCACACGGCGAAGGATCCGGTTGGCCAGGACATGGACGGCTGAAGCCCCCTACCGTGACGCCTGGGAAAATTAGGCCGTGAGCGGGCTTTGTTTCCCGAAGGTGCGCATCCGAACTCACGGAGTGCCACCGTGTATTCGTTATCCCGATACCGAGGAATGCATCGTCAATGGTGACGAGCGCTGGGTGTCTGGTTCTTCAGACAGCCGCTGCCGTTCCATGTGACCGGAACGGCTCCAGGCGGCGCTCCTTGCAACGCTTCTTCAGAGCCTCACGCCGCCTCCCCCACTTTCGGGTACGGGTCAAACCGCCCATAAAACGTCTCGCCCTTCGCCGCCATGTCCTTCAAGAGCGGCGTCGGCTTGAAGTGCGGGCCGTAGCTTGCGGCCAGCTTTTCGCAGAGCGCGACAAACGTCTTCACGCCCATGCCGTCGATGTAGGAGAGCGTGCCGCCGGTATAGGGGGCGAAGCCGAAGCCGAGGATGGAGCCGACGTCGGCTTCGCGCGGGTCGGTGACGATGCCTTCTTCCACGGTGCGGGCGGCTTCGAGCGCGATCGTTACCAGCAGGCGCTGTTTCAGCACGGCGACATCCACCTCGTTGGCGCGTTTCTGCGGATAGAGGGTCTTCAGCTCGGGCCAGAGGAATTTCTTGGCGGGCTTGGCCGGATATTCGTAAAAACCCTTCAAATTCTTGCGGCCTCGGCGGTCGAACACGTCGACCAGCTGGTCGACGAGCGCCATGTGTTCCGGCTTGACGGCATTGGGGCCAAGATCGGCGATCGAGGCCTTCATGATCTTCTGGGACAGATCGACGGCGACCTCGTCGTTGAGCGACAGCGGGCCGACCGGCATGCCAGCCATTTTTGCAGCATTTTCGATCATCGCCGCCGGCACGCCTTCGATCAGCATGTCATAGGCTTCGTTGATATACCGGAAGACGCAGCGGTTGACATAAAAGCCGCGGGTATCGTTGACGACGATCGGAGTCTTCTTGATCGCGGCGACGAAATCGAGCGCCACGGCCAGCGCCTTATCTCCCGATTTTTCGCCGAGAATGACCTCGGTCAGCATCATCTTTTCGACCGGCGAGAAGAAATGCACGCCGATGAACTGGTCGGAACGCTTCGAATTCTCGGCAAGACCGGTGATCGGCAGGGTGGACGTGTTGGAGGCAAAGATGGTGGTTTGCGGGATGACCGCTTCGACCGCCTCGATGACCGCCTTCTTGACCGCGCGATCCTCGAACACCGCCTCGACGACCAGGCTTGCGTCGGACAGCGCCTGGTAATCCGGGGTGGGGGTGATCAGCGAGAGAAGCTTTTCGCCCTCTTCCTTGGTCATCCGGCCCTTGCCGACCTGATCGGCCACCAGCTTTTCGGAATGGGCCTTGCCCTTGTCGGCAGCTTCCTGGTCGCGGTCGATGAGGGTGACGGGAATGCCGGCGGCCGCCGTCACATAGGCGATCGAGGCGCCCATGAAGCCGGCGCCGACGACGCCGACCTTGGAGAATTCCGTCTTCGGGATACCTGCGGGGCGGCGGGCGCCCTTGCCGAGTTCCTGCATCGAGACGAACAGTGAGCGGATCATCGAAAACGCTTCGGTGGTGCGCAGGATCTCGGTGAAATACCGCTGCTCGACCTTGAGGCCGGTGTCGAAGGGAAGCTGCAGGCCTTCATAGACGCATTTCAGGATGGCGAGCGCACCCGGATAATTGCCGGCGCTTTCGCGGCGCAGGATGGCGGGGGCGGCCGGCCAGAGCTGGGCGGCAGCCGGCGTCCAGATGCCGCCGCCGGGAACCTTGAAACCCTTCTCGTCCCAGGGGGCGACCGGCTTCAGGCCGTCCTTGATCATCTGCTTGGCGGCGTTGATCAACTCGGCGGGCTCGACGACCTGGTGCACGAGGCCCATGGCCTTGGCGCGCTGGGCGGTCAGCGACGAGCCTGTCGTCATCATCTGCAGGGCGTCCTGGGCGTTGGCCAGCCGCGGCACGCGCTGGGTGCCGCCGGCGCCCGGGAAGATGCCGACCTTGACTTCCGGCAGGGCGATCTTGACCGACTTGGAATTGGCAGCGACGCGGCCGTGGCAGGCGAGCGACAGTTCGAACGCACCGCCCATGCAGGTGCCGTTGATCGCCGAAACCCAGGGTTTGCCGTTGGTCTCAACCTTGCGCCACAGCCACGACATGCGCCCGGCGGCATCGAACAGTTTTTGAGCGGCCGTGGCCGGGTCCTTGGCCTGTTCCTCAGCGAGCATCGAGAACATCGACTTGATCATGGTGAGATCGGCGCCGCCCGAGAAGGACGACTTGCCGGAGGTGAAGACGACGCCCTTGACGGCGCTATCCGCGACAGTCGCGTCGACGATAGCCTCGATCTCGTCCATCACCTCCATGGTGAAGACGTTCATCGACTTGTCGGGCATGTCCCAGGTGACGAGAGCAATGCCGTCCGCGTCGGTTTCGACGGTGAAGTTCTTGTAGGTGCTCATGATGGGATTCCTCTTCCCTTGAATTCTTTATGCCGCTTGTCTGGCCTTCTTGCCTCTCCGTCATCCTCGGGGCTTGACCCGAGGATCCTTTCCCCGGAGCCGTGGATGGTCGGGTCAAGCCCGACCATGACGGAGGAAAGGGCATCAGACCCGTTCGATGATCGTCGCGGTGCCCATGCCGGCGCCGATGCAGAGCGTGACCAGCGCGGTATTCAAGTCGCGGCGTTCGAGTTCATCGAGCACCGTGCCCAGGATCATCGCGCCGGTGGCGCCGAGCGGGTGGCCCATGGCGATGGCGCCGCCGTTGACGTTGATCTTGTCGTGGCTGATCTCGAAGGCCTGCATGTAGCGGAGGACAACGGCGGCGAAGGCTTCGTTGAGTTCGAAGAGATCGATGTCGGAGATCTTCATGCCGGAGCGCGCCAACAGCTTCTCGGTGACGTCGACCGGGCCGGTCAGCATCAGCGCCGGGTCGGAGCCGATGTTGGCGAAGTGGCGGATGCGCGCGCGAGGCTTGAGGTTCATGGCTTCACCGCCGGCCTTGGAGCCGATCAGCACGGCCGCGGCGCCGTCGACGATGCCCGACGAATTGCCGGCGTGGTGGACGTAAGTGATGCGCTCGATTTCCGGATGGGCCTGGATGCCGACGGCTTCGAAGCCGCCCATCTCGCCCGGCATCTGGAAGGACGGGTTGAGGGACGCGAGCGACTGCATGTCGGTGGTCGGCCGCATGTGCTCGTCGCGGTCGAGGATGGTCAGGCCGTTCTGGTCCTTGACGGGGATGACGGAGTTCTTGAAGTAGCCGGCGTCCCAGGCCTTGCCGGCGCGCTTCTGGCTCTCGACCGCGTAGGCGTCGACGTCGTCGCGAGTAAAGCCGTATTTGGTGGCGATCAGGTCTGCCGAGACGCCCTGCGGCATGAAGTAGGCCGGGAAATTGACGGACGGATCCATGTACCAGGACCCGCCGGACATGCCCATGCCGACGCGCGACATCGACTCGACGCCGCCGGCAATCACGATGTCGTCGGAACCGGCCGCAACCTTGCCGGCCGCGAAGTTGACCGCATCGAGGCCGGAGGCGCAGAAGCGGGAGATCTGCATGCCGGGCGCCCTGGTGGAATAACCAGCCTCGAAGGCGGCGGCCTTGGGGATGACGGCGCCGGCATCCATGACCGGATCGACGCAGCCCATGATGATGTCGTCGACCCTGGATGTGTCGAGGCCGTTGCGGTCGCGGATCGCCTCCAGCGTCTTGGCGGCGAGGCGCACGGACGGCACTTCGTGCAGAGCCCCATCCTTCTTGCCGCGGCCGCGCGGCGTGCGGACGTGGTCGTAAATGAAGACTTCGGTCATGGTGTCATCTCCCTGGGTGGCAATTTATATTGCCTCAAATCTCGGACATGGGAGAGAAAACCCTCCCCGGCCCTCCCCGCAAGGGGGAGGGAGCGTCGGCGCAAAATCAAAACGCCTCAGCCGCCAGTTCCATCACGCTGTCGGCGCCGGCTTCGATGCGGACCTTGCGCATCGCGGTTTCCGGCATGATCTTTTCCATGAAGAATTTCGCCGTGACCAGCTTGTTCTTCAGGTAGTCGGCGCGGGGGTCGCCGTTAGCCAGCCGGTCTTGCGCTGCCTTGGCGATCTTGGCCCACATGTAGCCGAGCGTCACCAGGCCGAAGAGGTGCAGGTAGTCGGTCGAGCCGGCGCCGGCATTGTCGGGTTTGGCCATGGCGTTCTGCATGAACCACATGGTGGAGGCCTGCAGGTCGTTCAAGCCCTTCTTGAGACCCTTGGTGAAGGGCGCCATGTTCTCGTCGGCGCGGTTTTCCTCGCAGAAATCGCCGATCTCCTTGAACATCGCCATCACGGCGCGGCCGCCGTTCAGCGCCAATTTACGCCCGACCAGGTCGAGCGCCTGGATGCCATTGGCACCTTCGTAAATCATGGTGATGCGGGCATCGCGGACATACTGGCTCATGCCGTGTTCCTCGATATAGCCGTGGCCGCCGAACACCTGCTGGGCCATCACGGCATGCTCGAAGCCCTTGTCGGTCATGACACCCTTCAAGATCGGGGTCGCGAGGCCGAGCAGGTCGTCGGCATTCTGGCGCTCCGCCGCATCTTCCGAGCGGTGAGCGATGTCGGATTTCAGCGCCGTCCACAGCAGGAAGGCGCGGCCGGCCTCGTTGAAGGCCTTGATGGTCATCAGCGAGCGGCGGATGTCAGGATGGACGATGATCGGATCGGCCTTCTTATCCGGCGCCTTGGGGCCGGAGAGCGAGCGGCCCTGGATGCGCTCGCGGGCATACATGACGGCGTTCTGATAGGCCGTCTCGGCAATCGAGAGGCCCTGCAGGCCGACACCGAGGCGGGCTTCGTTCATCATAACGAACATCGCGGCGAGGCCCTTGTTCTCAGCGCCGATCAGGAAGCCGGTCGCCTCGTCATAGTTCATGACGCAGGTGGCGTTGCCGTGGATGCCCATCTTGTGTTCGATCGCGCCGCAGGTCACACCGTTGCGGGCTCCGAGCGATCCGTCGGCATTGACCATGAACTTCGGAACGATGAAGAGCGAGATGCCCTTGGTGCCTTCCGGTGCGCCTTCGATGCGGGCGAGCACCAGGTGGACGATATTGTCGGTCATGCCGTGTTCGCCGGCGGAGATGAAAATCTTCTGGCCGGAAATCTTGTAGGAGCCATCGCCTTGAGGCACCGCCTTCGAACGCAGGAGGCCGAGATCGGTACCGCAATGGGGTTCGGTGAGGTTCATGGTGCCCGACCAGGTACCGGCGACCATTTTCGGCAGGTAAGTCTTCTTCTGCTCGTCAGAACCATGCACGAGGATCGCGGCAATCGCGCCTTGGGTCAGGCCCGGATACATCATCAGCGACATGTTGGCCGACGACATGTATTCGCCGACGGCGGCGTGCAACGTGTAAGGCAGGCCCTGGCCGCCGTATTCCTCCGGTACGGCAAGACCGATCCAGCCGGCCTGGCAATACTGGTCGTAGGCCTGCTTGAAGCCCTTCGGCACCGAGACCGTGCCGTCGTCATGGCGGGCGCAGCCTTCCTGGTCGCCGGAAAGGTTCAGCGGAAAGAGCACATCCTCGGCCACCTTGGCCGCCTCGCCGATGATCGCTTCCAGCATGTCGGGAGTAGCATCGGCAAAGCCCGGCAGATTGCCGTAGCGCTCAAGGCCGAGCACGTCGTTGAGAATGAAAAGCGTATCGGTTAGCGGGGCCTTGTACACTGGCATGTCGAGCTTCCTCCAAATCTCGTCAGCGGATCGGCCCGGCCTTCGGCTCACGGCAGGATCCGCATCCTTTCCACCACAAATAATTGACGTTCGCGTAAACGTCAATTGCGACGGCGTGAACTTCGGCGATCTGCACCGCCGCCACTCCTCCGTCCTGGGTACAGTATTAACGGACCGAACAGTTGCGAGGCTGGATGGGAAAGCCGGAAGATAGAGACGGCAGGCGCAACGTCATCATTGCAAAGCCGCCAAACGCATCGAAAAGGTTAAAATTTTCGTTCAGGTTAACGACTTGTTTACCACGTTTAAGGAAATAGTGGGCTCTCTGGCGACGCGGTCCATTTAACTCAAGATGTCCCGCGTCCGCTGAAATGGCAAGTCCTGCGTAAGGCATCTCTAATGTATGGCTGATTGGCGGGAATTCCGTATCCCCTGAAACAAGGTCGTTGCGAGAGCCGGCAGGTACAAAGTCGAAACGAGCGAGCACATGAACGGATCACGACCGACCCCTTCCCGTCCCGGCGACCGCTCTTCCCTGGATGCGTTGAACCGCACCATCGAAGGGCTTGAAGCGCGTATCGAGGGGTTGATGTCGGGCACGGCGCGTGATGCCCGCGTGCCGAAGCCAGCCGATCCGCGCCTGGAGCGCCGGCCCGCACAGCCCGCCACCTATCGCGAACCGCAATTCGCAAGCGATCCGCTTGCCGAGATCCGCGAGCGCCAGCGCATGCTCGACGCCAGCCGCGACCGCGGTGCGAGGCCCGAACGTCCGCGGGCTCCCGAACTGCGCCGCGAGGAGCCACGTCATCCCGAACCGCGTCGCACCGAACTGCGCCCGCCGGAAGCCTATCGCCCGCCGGTGCGCCAGGCTCCCGTTCGCGCCGAAGCGAC
>CCRI01000034.1 GCA_000985875.1 Neorhizobium galegae bv. officinalis | reverse complement strand
GCCGCTCCGGCAAAGCCCGCCGCCCCGGCGGCCAAGCCGGCCCCGGCTCCGGCGCCCGCGCCGAAGCCCTGACAACATCGTCGGTCCGTCGAATTTTAAGGAAGCCCGGAGCAATCCGGGCTTTTCCTTTTGTGCCTCTCATCCCTATATGTGAGCCACGTCCAGCCGCCTGCTCTCAAGGAGAATACCATGACCGCCTATGACTATGATCTTTTCGTGATTGGCGGCGGATCGGGCGGGGTGAGGGCGGGCCGCGTTGCGGCATCGCTCGGCAAGCGGGTGGCGATCGCCGAGGAATATCGTTTCGGCGGCACCTGCGTCATTCGCGGCTGCGTGCCGAAGAAGCTCTTCGTCTACGCATCGCAATATCACGAACATTTCGAGGACGCGGTCGGTTACGGCTGGGACGTCGGAGCGAGCACGTTCGACTGGAAGAAGCTGATCGCCGCCAAGGACAGGGAGATCGCCCGCCTCGAAGGCCTCTATCGCAAGGGTCTCGAAAACAACGGTGCGGAAATCCTTGAGACCCGCGCCGAACTGGTCGATGCCCATACGATCCGGCTCGTGAAGACCGGCAGGACCGTAACCGCCGAAAAGATTGTCATCGCCACCGGCGGGGCGCCCAACCCGCATGCGGCGCTGCCGGGCCATGAGCTCTGCATCTCGTCCAACGAGGCCTTCGATCTGCCCGAACTGCCGCGCTCCATCCTGATCGCCGGCGGCGGCTATATTGCGGTCGAATTCGCCAACATCTTCCACGGCCTCGGCGTCGACGTGACGCTGATCTATCGCGGCAAGGAAATCCTGTCGCGCTTCGACCACGACATGCGCCAGGGCCTGCACAAGGCGATGGTCGAGAAGGGCATCCGCATCGTGCTGACGGATGTGATCGAGGAGGTCACCAAGGCGCCGGCCGGGGGGCTTGTTGCCAGGACCCTGAACGGCGAGACGATTGCCGTCGATACCATCATGCTGGCGCTCGGGCGCGATCCGAACACCATGGGGTTGGGCCTGGAGGCCGCGGGCGTCGAGATGAACGAGCGCGGCGCCATCGTCGTCGACAGATATTCCCGAACCAGCGTGCCGCATATCTATGCGCTCGGCGACGTCACCGACCGGGTACAGCTGACGCCCGTGGCGATCCACGAGGCGATGTGCTTCATCGAAACCGAGTACAAGGGCAATCCGACCGCCCCCGACCACGACCTCATCGCCACCGCCGTCTTCTCGCAGCCGGAGATCGGCACTGTCGGCCTGTCGGAAGAGGAGGCCGCCAAACGTTATCCGGAACTCGAGGTCTACCGCGCCGAATTCCGGCCGATGAAGGCGACGCTGTCGGGACGGGCGGAGAAAATGATCATGAAGCTGGTGGTCGATGCGGCCAGCCGCAAGGTGGTCGGCGCCCACATCCTCGGCCACGATGCCGGCGAGATGGCGCAGCTTCTCGGCATTTCGCTGAAGGCCGGCGTCACCAAGGATGATTTCGACCGCACCATGGCCGTCCATCCGACGGCAGCGGAGGAACTGGTCACCATGTACAACCCGAGCTACCGGGTGAAGAACGGCGAGCGCGTCTGACGCGCTCCCGGCTTCGCCGCCGCGTCAGCTGGTGATGCGCGGCGTGGCGACGATCTTGTGGAAAAGGGTATTCATGGCGTCCGCGATGCCCTGTTCGAGCGAGACCTCGAAGAAGTAACCGGGGCTCGCGCATTCCTTCATCTTCGCGGAAATGCCGCCATCGAACGGCTTTACCCACTTTTTCCAAAATTCATTGCTGTGTAGCGGCAGATAGGTGGTGTAGAGCACCGCAATACGAATGTTCTTTTCCTTCAGCGCCTGACAGAATTTCGTGTCGATAGGCTCGATACAACGGCCCGCCGTGTTCGTCACCAGACCTTCCTTGCTGGTGCAGCCGTTCGGTTTGTAGCTGTCTCCCACACCGTCTGCCACCAGGAAGACAATCTTCTGGCGGTCGGCCTTACTCGTGCCGTTTCCCGGTAGGCCATACGCTGGCTTACTGAGGATCTCATTCCCAATGCGCGTGAGAGCATCATCAAAGCTGGTTTGTTGATCGCCGTTGTAGTTCTGCTTTGGAATGCTCATCAGCTTGATCTTTTCAGTCGCCTCACCGACCGTAGTTAGGTTTTCGTTCAGTTCGGCGACCTTGAAGAGCTGTGCGTCCTGCGCCCGTTCCCCGAAGGTGTAGGCCGCCATGCGAAACTGGCCGGGTACGGTCTGCGTATCCGTTGCCGTTTTCATCAAAGTTTCGGTTGCTTCGGCGACGACATCGATACGAATGGGGATGCGGTTCTGCTTGGCGACGTTGTAATAGCTGTTCAGGTCTTCCTTTCCGTCCTCATGGACAATATGGCAGGCAAAGGCACACTCTTTGTTGTTGCCCTTGCTATCACCGTTGCGAGTTGCGGATTTCATGTCGTCGATGGCCTTCGAGTTGGCCGCAACGCCCATCGAAGGCGTATTGTCGAGCAGCATGTAGAAGTCGAGGAATGACGGCGTCTGGTATTGCGCGGTGGCCTGGCCGGAAACGGTGATGTCGTCCTTGCCGAGGATCGTCATGAAAGTGGTGGGCAAGGTCGCGCTGAACGATACGTGCGAGGTCAGGATGCCGTTGTTCTTCGCGACCGCGATATCGACATTGACCGGCAGGGTGGAAAGCTCGCCGAGCATCTGACCGAGGAAGATGCTTCGTGCCTCGGCCGGATCGAGCGCCACGCTTCCGTCGCCCGGCAGCTGCATCGCCTGAGCGACGGCCTTCGATTTTTCGGCGATCGCGCCGACGGCGGCCGCATCCGCCGCACCGACGAGTTGCTGCTTGACGGAGAGCGCGTGCCCGAAATCGAGCGCCATGCCGGCTGTTCCGATCAGCGGAACCAGTAGAAAGGCAGTCATGACGCCGAAATTGCCGCCGCGATCCTTCCAGAGACGTGTCATCGGATGCATTGCCTGCTCCCCAGCAAGAAAACCCTGCAGGAACGTCGCGCAAATTCGTGAAATTGTGGCTAAGAACGGCATTAAGATTGAAGGTATGTCCTGATTTCATACTGCATGCGATCCGGCCGACTACGGCGTCATCTTGATATTCGTGGCGTCTCGCGGGGGAAGGGGTCGGCGGTGAAAGCGGGCAAAACGGCTATGCAACGCGGCTGTTAAGGTCTATAAGCCGCCTCGATTTTAAAGACTTGCCCGGCGGAGGATGGCCGAGGCTGAAACAGGTGAGCGAGATGGCACAGAATTGGACCCCGAGCAGTTGGCGGCAAAAACCGATCCAGCAGGTCCCGGAATTCCCCGACAAGGCCGCTTTGGCGGCGACTGAAGCTCAGCTCGCCACCTTTCCGCCGCTCGTCTTTGCCGGTGAGGCCCGCCGCCTGAAGAAGCAGCTCGCCAGCGTCGCGGAAGGCAATGCCTTCCTGCTGCAGGGCGGCGACTGCGCAGAAAGCTTCGTCGAACACGGAGCGGACAATATCCGCGACTTCTTCCGTTCGTTCCTGCAGATGGCGGTTGTCCTGACCTATGGCGCCCAGCTTCCGGTCGTCAAGGTCGGCCGCATCGCCGGCCAGTTCGCCAAGCCGCGTTCGTCGAACATCGAAGTGCAGGGCGGCGTCGAACTGCCGTCCTACCGCGGCGATATCATCAACGGCATCGAGTTCTCGCCGGAGTCGCGCATTCCCGATCCGGAACGCCAGATGATGGCTTATCGCCAGTCGGCGGCGACGCTCAACCTTTTGCGCGCCTTCGCGATGGGCGGTTATGCCAACCTCGAAAACGTCCACAGGTGGATGCTCGGCTTCGTCAAGGATAGCCCCCAGGGCGAGCGTTACCGCAAGCTCGCCGATCGCATCAGCGAAACCATGGATTTCATGAAGGCGATCGGCATTACCGCCGAAAACCAGCCGAGCCTGCGCGAGACGGACTTCTTCACCAGCCATGAAGCGCTGCTGCTCGGTTACGAAGAAGCCTTCACCCGCGTCGACTCCACTTCGGGCGACTGGTACGCGACGTCGGGCCACATGCTGTGGATCGGCGACCGCACCCGCCAGCTCGACCATGCGCATGTCGAATATTTCCGCGGCATCAAGAACCCGATCGGCCTGAAATGCGGTCCCTCGCTGCAGGCCGATAACCTGATCGAGCTGATCGACGCGCTGAACCCGGCCAACGAAGCCGGCCGCCTGACGCTCATCTGCCGTTTCGGCCATGACAAGGTCGCCGAGAACCTGCCCAAGCTGATCCGCGCCGTCGAGCGCGAGGGCAAGAAGGTGGTCTGGTCCTGCGACCCGATGCACGGCAATACGATCACGCTCAACAACTACAAGACCCGGCCGTTCGATCGGATCCTGTCGGAAGTCGAAAGCTTCTTCCAGATCCACCGTGCGGAAGGCACCCATCCGGGCGGCATCCATATCGAGATGACCGGCAAGGACGTCACCGAATGCACCGGCGGCGCCCGTGCGGTTAGCGCCGGCGACCTGCAGGACCGTTACCACACCCATTGCGACCCGCGTCTGAACGCAGACCAGGCGCTGGAACTGGCCTTCCTGCTCGCCGAGCGGATGAAGAGCGGCCGCGACGAAAAGCGGATGGTCGTCAACGGCTGAACCGCCGCTCACGATGGTTGGAAATCAGAGAAAGGCCGGCGGTGACGCCGGCCTTTCTTCGTATTGTTTCCCCTGATGGTCATCATCAACCGAATAGATTTGACCCCGAGGCCCGTGCTCGCGACACTGAGCGTCTCGCGTTCATTGGGGATAGTGCATGCAGCAGAAGAACAGCGGTCGTTGCCTGTGCGGAGCGATCCGGTTTGAAACGGTTGGTCCGCTGCGGACGGTCACGGCCTGCCATTGTTCGCAATGCCGCCGCCAGACCGGGCTCTATTATGCGGCGACCAGCGTTCGTGCCGAGAATCTGACTCTCGAAGGCGCGGAGACGCTCAGCTGGTATCGCGCCAGCGACGAAGCGCGGCGCGGCTTCTGCTCGCAATGCGGCTCGGCGCTGTTCTGGCAGGCGGAGGGCGCGGCAAGCATTTCGATCCTGGCGGGCGCCTTCGACCAGCCGAGCGGGCTTGTCATGGGCGAGCATATCTATTGTGCGCATAAGGGAGATTTCTACGAACTGCCGGAGGACGGCGTGCCACATTATCCGGGCGATCGCCCCGCATCCGCCTGAACCATAAAAAACTCAAGGAACAACGTTGCCGCCGCCTGCGGCTGACGTTAAATCGGTACCATGACCCAGGACATCAGCCAGACTTTCCGCATCGCCGTCGCCCAGCTCAACCCGACCGTCGGCGACATCGCCGGCAACCTGGCGCTGGCTCGTGAAGCCCGAAGAGATGCTGCCCGCGAAGAGGCGGATATCATCCTGTTCACCGAGCTCTTCCTCTCCGGTTATCCGCCGGAAGACCTCGTCCTGAAGCCGGCTTTCCTGAAGGCCTGCCTGAAGGCGGTGGAGGAGCTTGCTGCCGATACTGCCGATGGCGGCCCCGGCGTCATCATCGGTTTTCCGCGCCAGGGGAGCGAGGGCCGGCACAATTCGATCGCCGTGCTCGACGGCGGCAAGGTAATCGCCGTGCGCGACAAGATCGACCTGCCGAACTATGGCGAGTTCGACGAGAAGCGCGTCTTCATCGCCGGCGAGATGCCCGGACCGGTGAATTTTCGAGGCGTCCGGCTCGGCATCCCGATCTGCGAGGACATCTGGGGCGATCTCGGCGTCTGCGAAACCCTGTCGGAAAGCGGGGCGGAAATCCTGCTCGTGCCGAATGGTTCGCCCTATTATCGCGACAAGGTGGATATCCGCCATCAGGTTGTGCTGAAACAGGTGATCGAGACTGGCCTGCCGATGATCTACGCGGCCCAGCTCGGCGGCCAGGACGAGCTGGTCTTCGACGGCGCCAGCTTCGCCTTCAACACCGACAAGTCGCTTGCCTTCCAGATGAGCCAGTTCGAAGCAGCCGTTGCTGTCACCGAATGGAGACGGATCGGCGAGACCTGGCATTGCGCTCGCGGGCCGATGGCGCGCATTCCGGAAAAGGAGGAAGCGGACTATCGCGCCTGCCTCCTGGGTTTCCGAGATTACGTCAACAAGAACGGTTTCAAGTCGGTCGTGCTCGGCCTGTCCGGCGGCATCGACAGCGCCATCTGCGCGGCGATCGCCGTCGATGCGCTGGGTGAGGAGAGGGTGCGCACGGTGATGCTGCCCTATCGCTATACGTCCGAGGATTCGCTGAAGGATGCGGCCGATTGCGCCAGGGCGCTCGGCTGCCGTTACGACATCGTGCAGATCGCCGAGCCGGTGGACGGGTTCTCGTCGGCGCTTGCCGAACTGTTCGAGGGAACCGAGGAAGGTATTACCGAGGAGAACCTCCAGAGCCGTGCGCGCGGCACGATCCTGATGGCGATCTCCAACAAGTTTGGCTCGATGGTAGTGACGACCGGCAACAAGTCGGAAATGTCGGTTGGTTATGCGACCCTCTACGGCGACATGAACGGCGGCTTTAATCCGATCAAGGATCTCTACAAGATGCAGGTCTACGCGCTGGCCGCGTGGCGCAACGAGCACCTGCCGCCGACGGCCTTGGGTCCAAGCGGCGAGGTGATCCCGAAGAACATCATCTCCAAGGCGCCGTCCGCGGAACTCAGGCCCAACCAGACCGACCAGGATTCGCTGCCGCCCTATCCGGTACTCGACGATATTCTGGAATGCCTGGTCGAGCTGGAGATGGGGACCGAGGAGATCATCGCCCGCGGCCACGACATTGCCACCGTTCACCGGATCGAGCACCTGCTTTATCTGGCGGAATACAAGCGGCGCCAATCGGCGCCGGGCGTCAAGATCACCAAGAAGAACTTCGGCCGCGACCGGCGTTATCCGATCACCAACCGTTTCCGGGATCGGTAGGAGAGGATCATGGCCCTGCGCAGCTCGGTCGAGATCTTCAATATCCGGACGAGGACGATGCGGGTGGTCTGGCAGACCGAAGCCCTGTTCGAGGCGCCCAACTGGTCGCCCGACGGGCGCTACCTGATGTTGAACAGCGAGGGCCTGATCTATCGGCTGTCACCGGATGGAGACGGCGGTCCGCAGCGCGTCGATACCGGCTTTGCCGGACAATGCAACAATGACCACGGCATTTCGCCGGACGGTTCGCTGATCGCCATTTCCGACAAGGTGGAGTTTGGCAAGTCGGCCATCTATGTCCTTCCCGCCGAAGGCGGCACGCCGAGGCTGGTGACGCAGAACCTGCCGTCCTATTGGCACGGCTGGTCGCCGGACGGAAAAAGCTTCGCCTATTGCGGCATCCGCGCAGACGAGTTCGATATTTATACGATCGGCATTGAAGGCGGTGCAGAGTCGCGGCTGACCTTCGGCGAGGGCCGCAACGACGGACCGGATTATTCGCCGGATGGCGCCTGGATCTATTTCAACTCCAGCCGCACCGGGCTGATACAGATCTGGCGCGTTCCGGCATCAGGCGGCCCGGCCGAGCGGATCACCGACAGCGGTTACGGTGACTGGTTCCCGCATCCGTCACCGAAGGGTGATAAGATCGTCTTTGTCTCCTACGACGCCGATGTCTTCGACCATCCGCGCGACCACGACGTCCGCGTCCGGCTGATGGACATGGATGGCGGCAATGTCGAGACGCTGTTCGATCTCTTCGGCGGTCAGGGCACGATGAACTCGCCCAACTGGTCACCTGACGGCGATGAGTTTGCCTACGTGCGCTATTTCCCCGTCGCATGAACACCTTGCGCCGAGGATGGCGCGGGGGCATAACCGATCCTGTCAGGTGCCGGCGACAAGCCGGAGAATCGGGAATCCGGGGCAGATCCGGAACGTGCCCAACGCTGTGAGGTGGACGCTCGGCCGCAGGATTTGAAAGCCACTGGGAAACCCGGGAAGGCTGCGGCGGGAAGCGGATGAAGCCAAGTCAGAAGACCGGCCTGACACGATAGACCGACCCCGCGCGGACGGCGGAAAGGTTTCGGACCTCTCCTTGCTCTCAAAGGCAGGGGAGCGACGGCATTGTTGGGGACAAACGATGCAGCATGATCCTTTCGCGCATGCCTTGCTGCCTGCCGGTGAATTTTCGAAGGCCGAACGTGCGGCCGTTTATCGGGCGATCGAAACGCGCCGCGACGTGCGCGACCAGTTCCTGCCCGATCCGCTGCCGGACGACCTGGTAAAGCGCCTGCTTGCCGCCGCGCATGCTGCACCCTCGGTCGGCTTCATGCAGCCCTGGAATTTCATCCTCATCCGCGATCCGGCGGTGCGGGAGGCGGCTCGAGCCGCCTTCTCGCGCGCCAATGATGAAGCCGTGGAGATGTTTCCGGACGAGAGCCGCGACCTCTACCGCAGCCTCAAGCTCGAAGGCATCGTCAAGGCGCCGCTGTCGATCTGCGTCACCTGCGATCCGGACCGTGCCGGCCCGGTCGTGCTCGGCCGTACCCACAATCCGCGCATGGACGCCTATTCGACCGTCTGCGCCGTGCAGAACCTCTGGCTGGCGGCAAGGGCCGAGGGCGTCGGCGTCGGCTGGGTCAGTATCTTTCACGATGAGGACGTGCGTGCGCTGCTCGGCATTCCCGACCGCATCGAGATCGTCGCCTGGCTCTGCCTCGGTTATATCGACCAGCTCTATGGCGAGCCGGAACTGGCGCTCAAGGGGTGGCGCCAGCGCCTGGCCCTGGATGAACTGGTCTTTCAGGACCGATGGGAGAACCGCTGATTATTGCTGCGGCTGCGGTCCTGCCGATTTCGGATTGCTGAGATCGATATCCGCTTCGGGCAGGAAAGCCGGCCCGACGGTGCGCACCTTCTTGTTTGGATCGTATGGCCGCTCCGGCGGCGGGGGAGCGGGCGGACGGACCGCGGCCTGTGGCTTTTGCGGGCGGGTCTGCAGTTTGGTAATGCCGGAATAGGGCTGCTCTTCCGTGGGAAGCTCGATGCCCGGCACCTTTCGGCGGTCGTCGACAACAGGCGGCAGCGGCTCGAAGGAAGGGATGCAGCGCTGCTCGCGAATGGCGGCGAGAATGGCATTGCGCTCTTCCGAGGGCAGGATCATCTGCCGCGAACTGTTCCGTTCCGCCGCAAGCGCATCGCGACTCTGCTCCATTCTCTCCAGCGCATCCCGCATCTGGCCGCAGACCTCGGCATTCGGGCCACCCAGAACCACGATGCTGCCATTGCCGCAGCCGGCGCGGCGCATGTCGATTCGGAGCTCGCGGATATCCGAATTGTATTCGCCGAGCTGCTGGGCATAACTGCGCGCCACGGACGTGCTGCCGATGATCTGCGGGCTGTTTCCAAGTTTCCTGTAAAGGACCGCACAAACGGCAGGGTCTCCCGCCAGCGCTGCGGCAGGCAGAAGCAAGAGCGGTATGGTCAGCAGGCCGCGAATCGGTATCGGCAATTCCGGCATCCTCTCCTAGTGGGAGATGGCATCATGGAGCGTGTCGGTTGACAATCTCATAAAGCCGCGATCACCGCACGGCGAAATCCATCCCCCGTGCCGTTCGAGCCCCAAACGGGGCCCGCGCCAAAGCAGGAGAAGGAAATGCAACTCAGAGTTGAGCTTGCAGATTGGGCTGGGATGCCTCGACGACGGCAAGCGCCGCCATATTCACCACGCCGCGCGACGTGACCGAGGACGACAGGATATGCGCCGGCTGGGCCGCCCCGAGAAGAATGGGGCCGACATGCAGGGCGTCCGTCAGGTTACGCACGAGGCCAAGCGAGATGTTTGCCGCATCGAGGTTCGGGAAGACCAGCAGGTTGGCCTCGCCGGTCAGCGAACTGTTCGGCATGGCCCGCTTGCGCAGCGTTTCCGACAGGGCAGAACCGCCCTGCATTTCGCCGTCCACTTCCAGCTCCGGCGCCTGCTGGCGCACCAGCTTCAGGGCGGCCCGCATCTTCTGGGCGCTTTCGGAATCGCGCGAGCCGAAATTCGAGTGGCAGATCAGCGCCGCCTTCGGCGTGATGCCGAACCGGCGAATTTCCTCGGCCGCCAGAATAGTGATCTCGGCGATCTCCTGCGCGGACGGGTTGTAGTTCACGAACGTGTCGGTGAAGAACATCGCGCCGCGCTGGGAGATGACCAGGCTGAGGCCCGAGAAGGCGCAGACGCCCGGCCGCTTGCCGATGATCTGGTTCACGTCGCTGAGGTGCTTGTCGTAGCGTCCCTCGACGCCGCAGATCAGCGCGTCGGCATCGCCGCGCTTGACCGCCAGGGCACCGATCACCGTATTGTTGGTGCGCACGATGGTGCGTGCCGCTTCCGGATTGATGCCTTCGCGGCCGACCAGTGCGAAATATTCGTCGACATAGTCGCGATAGCGCGGATCGTCTTCCGGGTTGACCACGGCGAAATCGACATTCGGGCGGATACGGATGCCGAAACGCGCCAGCCGCGCCTCGATGACCGAAGGACGGCCGATCAGGATCGGCATCGCCGTCTTTTCCTCGAGCAGGACCTGGGCGGCGCGCAGCACGCGTTCGTCCTCGCCTTCGGAAAAGATCACGCGGTTCTTTTCGGACACCTTGGCGGCGCTGAAGATCGGCTTCATGACGAAACCGGAGCGCCAGACGAAGCGGTTCAACTGGTCGAGATAAGCCTCGAAATCCTGGATTGGCCGGGATGCGACGCCGGTCTCCGCGGCAGCCCTGGCGACCGCCGGTGCGATTCGCAGGATGAGGCGTGGGTCGAAAGGCGAGGGGATGAGGTAGTCGGGGCCGAAAATCGGAGTCTCGCCGGAATAGGCGCGCGCCGCGACGTCGGAGACCTCCTCGCGCGCAAGCGCCGCGATGGCCTTGACCGCCGCCATCTTCATTTCTTCGTTGATCGTCCGGGCGCCGCAATCGAGCGCGCCGCGGAAGATGTAGGGGAAGCACAGGACGTTGTTGACCTGGTTCGGGAAGTCCGAACGGCCGGTGCAGATCATCGCGTCGGGCCGGGCGGCGCGGGCAAGCTCCGGCATGATTTCCGGCGTCGGATTGGCGAGCGCCATGATCAGCGGCTTCTCGGCCATCTGCTCCAGGAGTTCGGGCTTCAGTACGCCGGCGGCAGAGAGGCCGAGGAACACGTCGGCACCGCCGATGCTGTCGGCCAGCACGCGCTTGTCGGATTTCTGGGTGTAGATTTCCTTCCACTCGTCCATCAGCGTGTTGCGCCCGTCATAGACGAGGCCTTCGATGTCGTGGACCCAGACATTCTCTTTCTTGGCGCCGAGCGAAACGAGGAGATGCAGGCAGGCAAGCGCCGCGGCACCGGCGCCCGACGTCACGATCTTTACGTCGGCGATGTTCTTGCCGGCGAGTTCCAGCCCGTTCAGGACTGCGGCGGCGACGATGATCGCCGTGCCGTGCTGGTCGTCGTGGAAGACCGGGATGTTCATTTTTTCACGCAGCCGGCGTTCGACTTCGAAACACTCCGGCGACTTGATGTCTTCGAGGTTGATTCCGCCGAAGGTCGGCTCGAGCGCCGAAACGGTAGAGACCATCGCCTCGATGCCGGGGGCGTCGATCTCGATGTCGAAAACGTCGATGCCTGCGAATTTCTTGAAGAGGACGGCCTTGCCTTCCATGACCGGCTTTGACGCCAGCGGACCGATATTGCCAAGCCCGAGCACGGCCGAGCCGTTGGAGACGACGGCGACGAGGTTGGCGCGGGCGGTATAGTCCGCGGCCATGTCGGGATTGTCGCGGATTGCCAGGCAAGGTGCCGCAACGCCCGGAGAATAGGCAAGCGCCAGGTCGCGCTGGTTGCCGAGCGGCTTGGTAGCCTGGATCTCCAGCTTGCCGGGCCGCGGATAGCGGTGGAAGAACAGCGCCTGCTCGTCGAGATCGCCGCTGACCGGCATGGTCGGCGACTTCGGTTTGTCCTGCGCGTTCATGTTTCCTCCTGGGCTTGCATGTTCTGTCTTTGAGGGGTCGAAAGGAGAGACCTCTCATTACATCAATCGACCCAAAGCAACAGCAGCTAATTTTGCGGTCACGGCGGAAATTGGAACATGGCCGATGGCGCGCGGGACGCACCTTTCGCGGTCCCTGTCATCATCCTGAAACACGAGTCTGGTTTTGAAGCCAACAGAAGCGGCAGCGAAAGGACGACTTCGTGACCGGTGAGATGGATACAAGACATTTCAGAACGCTCTTCATTTCGGACGTTCATCTGGGCTCCAAGGCAGCCCGAACGGACTTCCTCCTGGATTTCCTGCGCTATCATGAAGCGGATACCATTTTCCTGGTCGGCGACATCGTCGATGGCTGGCGGCTGAAGCGCAACTGGTATTGGCCGCAGGGCTGCAACGACGTGGTCCAGAAGCTGCTGCGCAAGGCGCGCAAGGGCACCCGCATCGTCTACATCCCCGGTAACCACGATGAATTCCTGCGCTCTTTCCCGGGCACGCATTTCGGCGGCATCGAAGTCGCCGAGCGCGAAATCTACGAAATGGCCGACGGCAAGAAATACCTGATCCTGCACGGAGACGAATTCGACGTCGTGGTCCGCAACGCCCGCCTGCTCGCTTATCTCGGCGACTGGGCCTATGACGCGGCGATCGTCATCAACATCGGCCTTGCCGCCATCCGCCGCCGCCTCGGCATGCCCTACTGGTCCTTCTCCGCCTGGGCGAAGCTACAGGTCAAGCACGCCGTCAATTTCATCGGCGAGTTCCAGCGGGTCGTTGCCGACGAAGCCCGCCGCAACAATGTCGATGGCGTCATATGCGGCCATATCCATCACGCCGTCATGGAGGACATCGACGGCATCCACTACGTCAATACCGGCGACTGGGTGGAAAGCTGCACGGCGATCGCCGAGAACTTCGACGGCACACTGGAAATGATTTCCTGGCAAAACATCGCCGCCACGGCGGAGATCAAGTCCTTGCCGGCGCCGCAATCCATCGAGGACATGCGGGCCGCCTGAACGGCCTGCGACAGATGGACGGCCCGGCCGGAGGGCTACATCTGGCCATAGGCAGGCACAAGGGTGTGTGTTAGGTAAGCTGAAACTTCAGCAACCCACCCGTGAAATCGTGATTCCCTCAAATACGGCGCAAGCTGCGCCCCGGTTCTTCCAGTTGCGCTGTGCGATCGCCTATGGGGCGCCGCTCGGGGTGAACGGAGTGATTCTGCCCTATCTGCCCGTCTGGCTCGACGGGCTTGCCTTTACCGAATTCGAAATCGGCCTCGTGCTCGCAGCCCAGCTTCTGCTGCGCGTGGCTGCCGCCCCGGTTGCCGGCCTGCTTGCCGACCGCATGACGGAACGGACCCTCATGCTCGCCTGGTCCGGCGCGTTGTCGTTGTTGACCGCATTCGCCATGTTCTTCACCCACGACTTCTGGCCGGTTCTCATCGTCATAGCCGTTCAGGCGGCGGTTTTCGCGCCCTATGCGCCGATCGTCGAATCGATCGCCGTCAGCGGGGTCCGGCGCTGGGGTTTTCAGTACGGTTCGATGCGCGTCTGGGGATCCGTCGGCTTCGTGGCCGTGGCGCTCGTCGTCGGCGAACTCCGCGGATTCTGGGGTTTCCAGGCTATCCCCTGGGCGATAGCGGTCGGTTTTCTCCTGACCGTCGCGGTCGCCTTCGCGGCTCCGAAGCTCGGCCGGGCGGTTGCAAGGCCGGATCCGGAGAGGATGCCTCAGCCGAGCTCGCTCAGAAGGCTCGACCTGCACTTGCTGATGATCGGCGCGTCGGTGGCGCAGGCGGGCCACGGCATGTTCTATACGTTCGGCACCATCCACTGGCAGCAGATCGGCTTTTCGAGCGGCTCGATCGGCGTCCTGTGGAGCGCGGCCGTCCTGTCGGAGATCATCGTCTTCTTCACCGCCGGCTGGATTGCCAGACGGATTTCGCCCTGGACGCTGATGCGAATCGGTTGTGCCGTTGCCGTGGTCCGCTGGACGCTGTTTCCGATGCCGCTCGACTTCTGGGGATATCTGGCGCTGCAGGCCACCCACGCCTTCACTTTCGCCTTCGTGCATATCGGCATCCAGCACCGGCTGGTGGAGGCGGTGCGCGAAGACCAGGAGGCCTCGATGCAGGGCGCCTATGTATTCTACAACGGCGTTTTTCTCGCGCTGGCGACGGTGCTCTCCGGGGTACTCTACCGCCAGTTCGGCCCGACGAGCTATGTGGCGATGTCGGTCCTGGCGCTGGTCGGCCTGTCGATCATCGCGCTTGCGGCAAGACTTCAGCCCCAGAGGGTCGCTTCCGGCGGGTAGACGAGGGAACCCTCGTAGCGCAGCCCCTCCGGCCGGTCGCGGGAAAGCAGCAGCGGCCCGTCGAGATCCGCATAGTCCGCATCCTGGGCAAGCAGCACGGCCGGCGCCATGGCGAGCGAGGAGCCGACCATGCAGCCGATCATCACTGCAAATCCAAGCCGCTGTGCTTGCGCCTTCATGGCCAGCGCCTCGGTCAGGCCGCCGGTCTTGTCGAGCTTGATGTTGACCGCGTCGTACCGGTCGCGAAGGCTTTCCAGGTCCTTCGTGGCGTGCACGCTTTCATCGGCGCAGACGGAAACCAGGCGGCGGATACGGGCAAGCGCCGCATCCTGGCCGGCAGGCAATGGCTGCTCGATCAGTGACACATTGGTTTCCGCGGCAATCGCCATGTGGTGGGAGAGGTTTTCCTCGGTCCATCCTTCGTTCGCATCGATGATGATCCGCGCGGCCGGCGCGGCGTCACGAACGGCCCTCAGCCGCGCCTCGTCATCCTCGGTTCCGAGCTTGACCTTGAGAAGCGGACGTTGCGCGTTCCTTGCAGCTTCGGCCGCCATGGCCTCCGGTTCCCCGAGCGACAGCGTGAAGGCCGTAACGAACGGTTTGCGGCTGGTGGCGCCGATCACATCGGCAACACGTTGCCCGCTCAGCTTTGCCTCAAGGTCCCAGAGAGCGCAGTCGACGGCATTTCGCGCGGCACCCGGCTTCATCCGCCTCTGTAGTTCTGCGCGGCTCAGACCGGCGCGGATGGCATCGGAGACCGCTTCGATCTCCGCCATGACGCCGTCCAGGCTCTCGCCGTAGCGCTTGTAGGGCACACATTCGCCACGGCCGGAGGCGCCGTTCTCCCTGATGACGCAGGTGATGACCTCCGCCTCGGTCTTGGAGCCGCGGGAAATCGTGAACGAACCGGCGATTGGAAACGTCTCTATTGTGGCTTCGAGGTGACGGCTCATGGTTTTACGCGTCCCGTTGTGGCAAATCCTTATGACGCAGCTATATTGCCGGTCTCGAAAGTGCGATCAACCGCATCGTATTGAAACTCCTGACAAGCTTAAGCGCGAAAGAAACACGTGACGTTCCAGCCAGCCGAAATCAAGGCCGAAAATATGCCCGGCGACGGCGGTGAACGGTACGTATTGGCCGGCGAATGGCGCGGCCCGACGATAGCGCCTGTGCTCAAGGAGTTCGAGCGGTTCGAAAATGCCGCCAAACGGGGCAAGGTGGAGATCGATCTTTCCGGTATCACCGGCGTCGATACAGCCGGCGCCTGGCTCATCCGCCGGCTGATGACCGCCAAGGGCGGGCAGGGCGGAGAGGCGGCCCTGGTGGGTGGCGAAGGCCCGATCCGGGAATTGATCGGCGTCTTGCCGGAACACGTTCCTGCGCCGCCTGCGGACGGCGGAGCCAAGGGAAACCTGTTCGAACGCCTGTTTGCGCCGGTCGGCGAAGTCATGGTCTCGCTTGGCGGCGATTTCTATGCGGCCATGCATATTCTCGGCTCGGCGGTTCGCGGTGCGCAGATGAAGCTCGGCCGTGGCGCAGGCGTCTCGCCGGCCTCGGTCGTCACCCATATCGACCGCATGGGCGTGCGCGCGGTGCCGATCATCGTGCTGATGTCCTTCCTGATCGGCGCGATCATCGCCCAGCAGGGCGCCTTCCAGCTCCGGTATTTCGGCGCCGAGATTTTTGTCGTCGATCTGGTCGGCATCCTGCAGCTTCGCGAGATCGGCGTGCTGCTGACCGCGATCATGATCGCCGGCCGTTCGGGCAGCGCCATCACCGCCGAAATCGGTTCGATGAAGATGCGCGAGGAGATCGACGCATTGACGGTGATCGGTCTCAATCCCGTCGGGGTGCTGATCTTCCCGCGCCTTGTGGCGCTGACCGTGGCGCTGCCGCTGTTGACGATCATCGCCAATTTTTCGGCGCTGTTCGGAGCCGCCGTCGTCGCCCTCGTCTATTCCGGCATCACCTTCGATACCTATCTCTCGCGGCTCCACGAAGCGATCGACCATACTTCCGTCGCCTCCGGCATGATCAAGGCGCCGTTCATGGCGCTCGCGATCGGCATCGTTGCCGCCGTCGAGGGCATGAAGGTCGGCGGCAGTGCCGAATCGCTCGGCCAGCACGTCACCACCTCGGTGGTGAAGTCGATCTTCGCCGTGATCTTCATGGATGCGATGTTTGCCCTCTTCTATTCCGCGATCGATTTCTGATGGAGAACGATGTGGAAGAGGCACCCCGGACCGGGCTCAAGGACAAGGCGAACGGCCGCCAGGTGGTGCTTTCGGTCCGCGACCTGACGGTCGGCTTCGGCGACAAGCTGGTGCTCGACCACCTGAACCTGGACATCTATCGTGGCGAGATCCTGGGATTCGTCGGCGCGTCCGGCACCGGTAAATCGGTGCTGATGCGCACCGTGCTCGGCCTGCTGCCGCACCGTTCCGGCACGATCCACATTCTCGGCGCCGACTACGACAAGGTCGCGGAAGACGAGCGCATGGCGCTCGACACGCGGCTCGGCGTGCTCTTCCAGCACGGAGCGCTGTTCTCGGCCCTGACGGTGAAGGAAAACATTCAGCTGCCGATGCGCGAATATCTGGATTTGCCGCAGTCGCTGATGGACGAGCTCGCCTATCTGAAGGTCGAAATGGTCGGCCTGCCACCTGACGCGGCCGACAAATATCCATCAGAACTGTCGGGCGGCATGATCAAGCGCGCTGCACTTGCACGTGCCCTGGCGCTCGATCCGGACCTTGTTTTCCTCGACGAGCCGACCTCCGGCCTCGATCCGATCGGCGCTGCCGATTTCGACGCGCTGATCGCCAGGCTGCGCGATACGCTGGGCCTGACCGTCTACATGGTGACACACGACCTCGATAGCCTTTTCTCCGTCTGCGACAGAATAGCTGTGCTCGGCGAGAAACGGGTCTTGGTCGAGGGTACGCTTGAGGATATGTTTGCCTATGACGATCCATGGGTACAGTCCTATTTCCGCGGCAAGCGGGCGCGGTCAGTCGTGGTCCAAGAAAAGCAGCCTGCGGCAGAAGTAGAAGAGTGACGTAATCTATGGAAACGAGAGCCAACTACGCCCTTGTCGGTTTCTTCACCTTGCTGGTGATCGCTGCCGCTTTCGGCTTCGTCTACTGGATGGCACAATCCGGCCGCGGCGGACCGACGGCTGAACTTGCAATCCGCATTCCGGGCTCGGCGAACGGTTTGTCGGTCGGTTCTCCCGTCCGGTTCAACGGCATCCCGGTCGGCTCGGTGCGCAGCCTCACCATCGATCCGGACGATCCCCGTTATTCGATCGCGTTTACCGAAGTGCGGGCCGATGCGCCCGTCTATCAGTCCACCCAGGCCGCACTCGAAGTGCAGGGCCTGACGGGGGCTGCCTATATCGAACTCTCCGGCGGCGCCAAGGGCGAGGAGAACATCCTCCAGAAATCGATCGAGAACGGCCGGCCCGCCGTGCTCATCGCCGAGCAGTCGAGCGTCACCAACCTGCTCGCCACCGCCGACAAGATCCTCGACCGGGCAGACGCGGCGATCGGCGATATTCAAGGCTTTGTCGCCGATGCCAGAGGTCCGCTGACCCAGACAATCCGCAATGTGGAAACCTTCACCTCGGCGCTTGCCCAGAATTCCGACAGCATCGACAAGTTCCTGAACAGCCTCTCGACGCTTTCGACGACGATCGACCGGGTTTCCGGAACCCTGAACTCCACGCTTGCAGCCGCCGAGCGGCTGGTCAGCGCGATCGACGCGGAAAAGATCAATGCCGTGGTCTCCAATACGGAGCGCGCCACGCGCAATATCGCCACGGCCTCGGACAAGTTCGACGACCTGGTGACCAATGTCCGCAACGCTGCCGCCAATTTCGAGAAAGCGGGAGCGGACGCCCAGACCCTTCTGAAGCGCGCTGATACCGTGCTGGGTGCCGTCAATACCGATCAGGTCGCGACGACGATCCGCAATATCACTGCCGCCTCCGAGGACGCCCGCCAGACCATCGGCTCGGCCCGCAGCGTGGTCGACAATTTCGCCCATCGCAAGGACGATATCGACCGGGCGATCGGCGATTTCACCGATCTGGCAAAGAAGCTCAACGACGCTTCGAGCCGCGTCGATGGCATTCTCGCCAAGGTGGACGGACTTGTGTCGAGCGACGACTCGCAAGGCCTGTTCGCCGAGGCGCGCAAGACGCTCGAATCCTTCCGCACCGTTGCCGACAACATCAATGCGCGGGTCGGGCCGATCGCCGACAACCTGTCGCGCTTCTCGGCAGGCGGCCTGAGGGACATCCAGACGTTGGTCAACGACGCGCGCCGCACGGTGCAGTCGCTCGACCAGACGATCACCAATTTCGACCAGAATCCGCAGCGGCTGATCTTCGGCGGCGAGACGGTGAAGGAATATGACGGCAGGACGCGGCGGTAAGCGCAGCGTTTTCGGTGTTTGACAGTGGGGTTTTAATGACCGGTTCGGAGTTACTGATGCGACGTGCGGCGACCCGCGCCTCGGCTCTGCTTGTCCTGCCGCTGATTGCGGCTCTGGTGAGCGGCTGCGGCAGCAAGGCGAACAACGATACGTTCGATCTGTCGATCACTCCCTCCGGCAAGGGCGCTTCCGCCCGCAACCGGCAGATCCTGGTGCCGGAACCCACTGCGCTGAAGCTGCTGAACAGCGAGCAGGTGATCGTGCGCGTTTCGCCTTCCGAGATCCAGTATCTCGCCGATTCCCGCTGGGGCGACCGCCTGCCGGCGCTCGTCCAGTCGAAGCTCGTGGAAGCGTTCGAGAATTCCGGCCGCCTCGGCGGCGTCGGCAAGCCGGGGCAGGGCCTTGCGATCGACTATCAGGTCGTGACCGATATCCGCGCCTTCGAGGTGACCGCCGGCAGCCCCCGCCTCGCCAATGTGGAGATCTCGGCCAAAATCCTCAACGACCGCAACGGCACGGTGCGCGCCCAGAGCGTGTTCAAGGCGACCTCTCCGGTCTCGGGCGCCGAGAACCGTGATTTCATCGAGGCACTGGATCGCGCCTTCGCCAAGGTCGGTGCCGAGATCGTCGACTGGTCGCTGAAGTCGATGTGAGGCATCAACGGCCAACGTCAGGTTCGCGGATATTCTGAGTTCCACGGGCCGGCCCTACTTGATCCAGTACACCGCCGACGGGGACGCCTGTCTCGTCGGATCGACGCGACGAGTGACGGCGTCTTATCCCGCAAAATCGTTCTTATGAATGTGCGAAAGAAGACCTCTTCGCACCCTCATTCGTGGCTTGCCCATGCCGACGCTATCGGTGCCAAGTGGCAAAGCTCTGTGACCGAAGGGGGTCATGAAGGCCTCCGTGAGCCTTGCATGTTTTTTTGCCAGGAGGCTGGAAATCCGGCCTGCCTTTGCTGCTTCTTGACATCAATCTCTGATCCGAACTTCATTAGCTTCAAACAAAAAAGCCGCCCCGAAAGGCGGCTTTTAAGTATCGGGTGTTCCGATCCGGCTCTTAGTTGAACCGGCCGGCGGCGTGGGCCAGCATCGTATAGACCTTGCCCGTATCCGAGGTGAGGTAGCTCTGGGTTACCGTCTTGTCGCGGTCGGTGCGGGCGACATCGGCGAGCAGTTTTTCGAAATCGGCGATATAGCGGTCGACGGCGGTGCGGAATTCCGGTTCGCGGTCGTACTTGCGCTTGATCTCGTCGAAGGTCTGCTGGCCCTTCAGCGTGTAGAGGCGACGGGTGAAGACGTCGCGCTCACCGCGCTGGTAACGCCGCCACAGGTCGACCGATGCGTCGTGGTCGATGGCGCGGGCGATATCGACCGACAGCGAGTTCAGAGATTCCACCATATGGCGCGGGTTGCGGTTGTCGCCATTGCCGCCCCGTGGAGCGGGGGCCGGTTCGGCTGCACGCGGTGCCGGCTGCTGTGGCTGGCGTGGTGCGGCGGCCTCGGTGAACTCGTCGCGCGATGCGCCGCGCAGCAGGTC
>CCRI01000033.1 GCA_000985875.1 Neorhizobium galegae bv. officinalis | reverse complement strand
GCTCCGCGCGAAGCAGCACCTCGCCAGGCTCCGCAGGCCGAGCGTCCGGCAGCCGAGGCGCCGGCGCAGGAGCGTCCGCGCCGTCAGCAGCAGGAGACCGGTCAGGGTCAAGGTCAGGGTCAGGGCGGAAACGACGCCCTGCCGCGCCGCCAGCGCGAGCAGGCGACACCCCAGACCGAGCCGCCGGCCGCAAGGGAAGCCCAGCAGCCGAAGGCGGCGCCCGCTGAAAAGCAGGCCGAAACCCCGAAGCCGGAACGGCCGGCAACCAATCGCGCCGCAACCCCGGAAGCTGCACCTGAGGCACCCGTTCGCCGCGACGCCCAGCAGCCGAAGGCAGCGCCGACCGAGAAGCAGGCCGAAACCCCCAAGCCGCAGCCGCCTGCCACCAATCGCGCCGCGACGCCGGAAGTGACACCTGAAAAGCCGACCGGCGGCAAACAGGCCGACACGCCGAAGCCTCCGCAGGCCCCCGCGACCGATCGCGCAGCCACGCCGGGAGCAGCACCTGAAAATCCGGCTCGCGGCAACGCAACCGGCCAGGCACCTGTACCAGTTCCCGGACAGGCTCCGGGCACCGGAACCGCGCAGGACAGGCGCAACCAGCAGCCGCCGGTAAATGGCCAGGCCGCGCCGGCTCAGCCGCCTGCCGGCGAAACGCCTCTCCGGCAGTCGACGGAAGGACAGCCGGCAGTGGCGCCTTCGGGCCAGCAGGCGACCGGAGCCCAGCCGGCCACCCAGCCGAGCGCACCCCAGACTGCGACCACGCCCCAGCAGGTCGAACGCGCCAAGGAGCTTGCGAAGGATCCGGCCGCCGCCAAGAGCGGCGAGCAGGTCGTACTGCCCGTTCAGAACGGGGCAGCCGTGCTCGACAGCGCCAAGGAAGCGCCTTCTTCACGTCCGCTCCGGGATGGAGAGCGGCCGCGCCGTCAAGCTCCGCAGCAGGCCGACCAGCAGCAGCTTGCACCGCCGAAATCCGATGCGGAGGCTCAGGGCGGCACACGTGCCACCCGCGAGCAGCAGCAGGAGTTTCGCCAGCTGTCCGAAGAGCGCGGCCAGCGTCTCGACCAGCGTCCGCAGTTCGAACGGCCTCGCGGTTGGGATTTCCGCGACGCAGCCGGCCGTGACCGTAACGGCGGTCGCGACCGGGATGGCGGACGCGTGATCATCTCGATCGACAACCAATCCGTCGTTCGTCATGACGACAGCCGTCGGTTCTACAACGATCGCGATCGGGCGCCGCAATACGAGCAGCTCCGAGACGGCCGGGTGCGTGAGATCATCGTGCGCGACGACGGCACGCGGATCGTCACCGTCCGCAACAGCTATGGCGAGATCGTCCAGCGCTCGCGTATCGTCAGGGGCGGCGAGGAATACGTTCTCTATTATTCGCCGGAGCTGATGGATAACCGTCGCGGCCGCGACTACGTCTGGCGCGATCCGGGCGACGACCTGCCGCCGATGCGGCTGGGCGTGCCGCTCAACGACTACATCATCGACACTTCGACCGACCCGGACCGGGATTATTACGAGTTCCTGGAGCAGCCGCCGGTCGAGCGGGTCGAGCGGGTCTATTCGCTGGACGAAGTGCGCTACTCCGCCCGCATCCGGGACAAGGTGCCGCGTATCGACCTGGATACGGTCACCTTCGCTACCGGCAGTGCCGAAATCCCGATGAACCAGGCGAGTTCGCTGCGCAAGGTGGCCGACGCGATCAGCAAGGTTCTGAAGCGGGATCCTGCCGAAACCTTCCTGATCGAAGGTCATACGGATGCCGTCGGTGCCGACGATGCCAATCTCGTTCTCTCCGACGAACGCGCCGAAAGCGTTGCCCGGGTGCTGACGGACGCATTCGGCATCCCGCCGGAAAACCTGGCGACGCAGGGCTACGGCGAACGTTACCTCAAGGTCCGCACCGACGGTCCCGAACAGGAAAACCGCCGCGTGACCGTGCGCCGCATCACGCCGCTGGTCAAACCGGTCGCTTCGAACCAGTAAGCGGTTCGGGCACCTCAAACCAAAGCCGCCGGAGCGATCCGGCGGCTTTTTGCGTCTTGAAATAGTGCGCCTAATGCACTATTTTTATGGCGTCGCGGGGATAGGTGATGCCGACAATCATAAAGCTTGGAAATCTGAAGATCCAGATTTTTGCCGACGATCACCATCCGCCTCATTTTCATATCGTTACGCCGGATCACGAAGTGCTGGTCCGCCTGTCAGACCTGGAAATTCTTGCAGGGTCCATCGATCGGCAAAGCCTGCACCGCGCACTGGCTTGGGTAAGGAAAAACAGGAAAGTGTTGAATGAAGCTTGGGAGCGTCTCAATGAAAGATAGGGAGATCGTTACCGTCGGTGGGCCTTTGCCGAGGATAGTGGACGCTGAGCTCCTCGATGGGCGCAAGGTGAGAATAGTCTGGGAAGATGGAGAGACGAAGGTCGTCGATCTGGCGCCCGCACTGGAGAGCCGCCGCATCTATATTCCGCTTCGTCATGACGACGAACTCTTCCGCCAAATGCGGGTCAGTGAATATCGTAACGCATTGGAATGGCCGGGCGAAAACCTTGAATTCTCAGCCGTATGGCTCGCCGCGCTTCCGTCGATCGCATTCGACAACGGTGATTTTCGCAACGCTATGGATGAGCTCGGAATGACATTGGACGGCATGGCGTCGGCCTTGGAGATCTCGCGCCGGCTCGTCGCCGACTATCGTAAGAACAAGCCCATTCCTCGCCATGTCGCGCTTGCGACGCGCTATCTGGTTGAGCACCAGGGCAAGCCCTAACCGCCAAGCCCGGTCACCCGTGCGATGAAATCGGCGATCGCGTTCGTATCGTCGAGGTCGAAGACGGGGATGGTGGCATCCGGGACCGGGTGGTCGGCGGCAATCGCGACGATGTGGGGATCGTTCGGCGCCAGCGGCTCGCGGTTGTTCGCCTCGAGCCGGCGGGCTTCGATCTTCGGGACCGGCTCGCGCTTGTAGCCCTCGATCAGCACCAGATCGCAGGGGGCGAGGCGGGAGAGGATTTCCTCGAAACTCGGCTCCGGCGCGCCGCGCAATTCGTGCATGATCGCAAAGCGGGTACCGGAAACGATCGCCACTTCGTGGGCACCGGCCTGGCGGTGGCGGAAGGAGTCGGCCCCCACCTTGTCTATGTCGAAATCGTGGTGGGCGTGCTTGATCGTCGAGATCGCGTAGCCGCGGCGGGTGAATTCCGCCACCAGCCGCACAGCCAGCCCTGTCTTGCCGGAGTTCTTCCAGCCGGAAATGCCAAAGATGCGGGGAGGGGTCATGAAAGCTCCTCGGCGAAACGACGCGCCTCTTGCAGATCCTCGGGCGTGTTGATGTTGAAGAAGGGATCGAGCAGCCCCTGCGGCGTCTCGACCATCGGGAATTCGACGGTCGCCACGCGGTGACGTTCGAGGAACGCCTTGATCCGCCGGTTGTCGGGGTCGGAGAGCCAGGTTTCCAGATCGCCGGCGACGGAGACCGGCCAGAGCCCGAAGACCGGATGATCGCGACCGTCGGAGGCGGCGATGACGATCGCGTCCGGATCGTCCGCCTCGGTTTCGAGCCGGCGGACGAGATCGGCGGGCCCAAACGGGCTGTCGGAGGGGACGGTGAGGAGATGGGTTGCCCGAAGGCCGCGGGCCTTTATGTCGCGCAGGCCGGCGAGCACGCCGGCAAGCGGGCCGATCTGGCCGGGAACCGGGTCCGGCAGCAGGCGCAAACCGAGCGGATTGGGGAAACCTGCCGGCGCGTTCAGGGTAATTTCCGAGGTCTGGGGCAGGAGCCGCCGCACCACATGGCCGAGGATCGTGTCACCGCCGATGGTGAGAAAGGCCTTGTCGGCCCCCATGCGCCTCGATTTGCCGCCGGCAAGAATAAGGCTCGGAGGCCGGGTGGGAGGTTTGGCAGGCGTGGTCATCAGTCCTCATCCCTCGTCGGGATCGCGCCTTCGCGGCGGTCGATCTGCCGGACATAGGCGGTCGCAACGAGCGCAAGGATGGTCGAGACGCCCATGACGACGAGAAGCGGCATGGCGCCACTCTCTTCCTTGAGTAACGCCGCGGCAAGGGTCGACAGCGCGGCCCCACCGCCCACGGTGATCGCGCCGCCGAGGCCGGAAGCGGAGCCGGCGAGATGTGGCCGCACGCTGACGATGCCGGCATTGGAACTCGGCAGCGTGAGGCCGTTGCCGACGCCGGTCAGCGCCAGGGGCGCGAAGAAGGCGAGCGGCGAGGACGCTTCCGCAATGAGGAAACCGGCGGTGATGAGAACGCCGACAAGGCTGACCAGGCTGCCGGAGATCATCATGGTCATCGTGCCGAATTGGCGGGTATAGCGGCCCGAAACGAAGTTCCCGACCATGTAGCCGGTCGCAATCAGGAAGAATTGCACGCCGAGCATGGTCGGCGACAGATGATAGATCGCCGTGCCGACGAAGGGCGCTCCGCCGAGGAACGAGAAGAACACGCCCGACGAGAAGGTCGAGGTAAACGTGTAGCCCCAGAAGCGTCGCGAGCGGAAAAGATCCGGCCAGCTGCGGAATTGGGCGGTGAAGCTCGCGGCCGGCGCATGGTTCGTTTCGCCGAGATCGGTGAAGACGAGCGTCAGGGTCAGCAGGCCAAGGCCGAGCATCAGCGCGAAATTCGCCTCCCAGCCGAACATGTCGTTGAGCGCGCCGCCGATCGTCGGGCTGATCATCGGCACCAGCGACATGCCCATGGTCACATAGGCGATCATCGAGGCGGCGCTCTCCATCGGCACCGTATCGCGGATGATCGCGCGCGGCAGGACGAAGCCTGCGACGACCGCGGTCTGCAGCAGCCTTCCGATCATGAAGACGGTGACGTTTGCGGCCATCAGGCAGATCACCGTGCCGAGCAGCATGATCAGGATGCTGCCGATCATCACGCGGCGGCGGCCGAAGAGGTCGGAAAGCGGACCGAGCACCAGCTGCAGCAAGGCGGTGCCGGCGATATAACCGGAGACGGCGAGCTGCATGACGGCGTAGTCGGTGCCGAAATGGGTCGCCATGGCGGAAAGGGACGGCAGGAAGACATTGAGCGACAGGGCGGCAAGTCCGGCGCAGACGACGAGCGTCAGGATATGCGGCGGGGTTCGTCTATCCAGAAATCGGCTTTGCTGCACGTCGTCTCGTCCTTTCACGCCTGCCTTTCGGCCCTTTCGATCCAATTTTTCCTCAGATCGGCGGGGCGGCGGCCGCCTTGTTGGTGGCAATGCCCTGCCGCTTGCGTTCGCGATAGAAAGTATAAAGGCCGGAACCGATGACGACTGCCGCGCCCACGAGCATATAGGCGTCCGGACGTTCGCCGAAGGCGAAAACACCGATGACCAAGGCCCACAGCAGGCCGGTATAGCGGAAGGGCGCGATGAAGGAGATCTCGCCCGTCCGCATCGACTGGATGATCGCCTGGTAACCTGCGAAGACCAGCACGGACGCGACCGCCAGATGTCCCAGCGCATAGGTGCTGACCGGCTGCCATCCGCCCATCGGCATGATCAGGATTGCTCCGAGAACCGTGTTGGCGAGGGACGTGAAGAGCGTCACCGTCAACGAAGGGATGTCTGCCTGGATGCGCTTGGTGGTGAGATCGCGGCATGCCGTAAAACAGCATGCGGCGACGGCGAGCAGGGCCGCCGGCGTGAAGCCTTCCGGACCGGGCCGGATGATGATGAGCACGCCGAGGAAGCCGATGCCGATCGCCGTCCAGCGCCGCCAGCCGACCGGCTCGCTCAGGAAAAGCGCCGCCCCCAACGTCACGGCAAGCGGCAATGCCTGCATGATCGACGAAATGGCGGCAAATTCGATATGGGCAAGTGCGGAGAGGAAGGTCAGGGTGGCGCCGAGTTCGAAGAAAGTGCGCAGCAGCACCAGCGGATGCATGACCGCCTTGATCGACAGGCTTACACCCATGTAACGCGCCACGCAAAAGATCAGCACCGTTGCCATGACGCCGCGCACAGCCATGATCTGGGGAATGCTGAGCTCCGGGGTGACCGACTTTACCAGCGCGTCGTTGCAGGTGAATGCCGCCATGGCGAGCGCCATGAACAGTGCGCCCCGCGAATTTTCAGACCATGCCATCTGCGAGATTCCTCCGGTACCCGGTCTCTTAAAGCAACGGCTTACGCGTCGCCAGCCCGATTGCCTCCCGGGCGGTACTCTTTCGGGTAGAACCGGAACGAAATGTAAGGGTCCCGAATTAACCGTTGTTCAACCGAATTTGACGATTGTGAATCGCATTCGTTCCCGCATGACGCTGGAATCGTGCCGTTGCCGTTTCGCGATGCCGCAGAAGCGAAAGCCGCATCTGGTTTGCAGTTGGGGGAAAAATGTCTTTCATCGATCGTCTTCTTCAGAGTCGCAGGATCGTCACCAAGGTCCTTCTTTTCGTCATCCCGCTGGTGCTCCTGATCGCCGGCGTCGGTCTTGCCGGCTACTATACGGCCAGCATGCTGAACGGCCATATGACGGTGACGCGTGCGACGATCGAAAACATCGGCGACTTCGAAAATCTCCAGGCGGTCCTCCAGGAGTTCAACAGCAAGCCGGACAACGCGTCGCTTGCGGCCCTGAAGGCTGCGATCGACAAGCAGGAGAGCGGCGTCAACGTGCTCGAGGACCTGCTGGTCACCGATGGAGACCGCGAGCGTATCGCCGTCGTCACAGGCCTCGCCCCGAAGATGCGCACCGAGACTGACGCGCTCTGGAAGATCAAGCAGAGGCGCGACGAAAACGCCGCGGCGCTCGACCAAAGCATCGACGACGTGCGCACCGTCGCGACGGGGGTCTCGGATCAGGTCGCCAACGTCCGCAAGCAGTTCGAAGGCAAGGAAAAGTTCGCCAAGGGCATGGTGCTGGAAGCCTATGCCTACAAGGCCATCGCCGAACAGATCGGCGAGCTTCGCAATTCCGTCAAGGAGACCGGCACGGACGACGGCGCGATCAGCACCGCCGATATGTATCTCGGCATTCTCGACAAGACCTTCCAGGAGGTTCAGGCCTTCCTCACCCCGAACGGTATCAAGCAGCTGAAGCCGATCAATGATGCGATCAGCGCACTTGCCGCCACCATCAAGGGCAATCAGGACGTTCCGGAAAAGGCAAAGGCGGTACGGGACACCGTTGCCGGCATGGAGAAACTGCAGGCGAAAATGGAGGCGGAAGTCACCAGCAAGGCCGGCAACGCGGCCAGCCGTTTCGCCAGCATCGAGGGCGAGGTCGCGAGCCTGCGCACGCTCCTCGACCGCAGCGCCGAGTCGTTGCGCCTGATCGACGCAATGCAGCTCTATGTCGAGCGGCTGCGCGCCAACCAGACGGAGGACGCGCGCAAGGTCGTCCTCGACGTCATGGCAAAGCTGAATGCCGCCAGCGCGGAAGTTTCCGAACTCGCCAGAAACCCGGCCATGCGCGAGTTCTCGACGACGCTTCAGCCGCGCCTGAAATCGATCGAGGAGGATACCGCCAAGCTTCTGTCCATTGCCGCCGACTGGAAAAAGGCACGCGCCGCCGCCGGCGAAACCCTGACGGGCGGCATGGCCGGCCTCAAGAATTTCGTGGCCCAGGCCCAGGAGGTCGGCAAGGAAGACAGCGAACGTTCCGCCCAGCTGTCGCTCATCGCCATGGTGGTCGGCACGCTGCTCGCCATTGCCGGCGGCCTGATGCTGGTGGAAACGCTGCGCGGCCCGCTGCGTCGCGTCACCGAAGTGATGAAGCGGCTCGCCGACGGCGATCTCGAGGTCAAGATCGAGGGCCGCGAACGGGGCGACGAGATCGGCGACATGGTCCGCTCGGTCACCGTCTTCCGCGATGCGGCGGTCGAAAATGTCCGCCTCGAGCAGGATGCCGCCGCAGCCCGCGAGCTCTCGACCGCCGAGTCCGAGCGCCGCGCCTCCGAGCGTGCCCGCATTGCCGGTGAACAGCGTCAGGCGCTGACCGCACTCAACGACATGCTTGGCAAGCTTGCCGAGGGAGACCTCGAACGCAGCATGGACGAAAACCTGCCGGAAGATTTCATCGAGATGGCGCGCACCTACAACCAGGCGGTCGAGGCGCTCCGTGCCACGCTCGCCGACGTGCGCTCGACCGCGGAGGAAATCGACGGCGGCACCGGCAATCTCGCCGCTTCGGCGGACGATCTTGCCCGGCGCACGGAACAGCAGGCGGCGGCACTCGAACAGAGCTCGCGCGCACTGCGCCATCTGAGCGAAATCGTCCGCTCGACGGCCGAAAGCGCCAGGCAGACGTCCGTCTCGGTGAACGAGACGGAGGATTTCGCCGTCCGCTCCGGCGAGGTCGTATCCCGCGCGGTCGACGCCATGGGCGAGATCAGCCGTTCTTCCGAAAAGATCGCGACCATCATCGGGGTTATCGACGAGATCGCCTTCCAGACCAACCTGCTGGCGCTGAATGCCGGCGTCGAGGCAGCCCGCGCCGGTGAAGCGGGCCGCGGCTTTGCGGTCGTCGCCCAGGAAGTCCGCGAACTGGCGCAGCGCTGCGCCGGCGCTGCCCGCGAAATCAAGGGCCTCATCTCGGCGAGTTCGACACAGGTGAGCAACGGCGTGCATCTGGTCGAGGAGACTGGTACCGCGCTCACCGAGATTATCACGCACATCACCGATGTCCGCAAACTGGTGTCCCAGATTTCGGCGGCAACCGGCGAGCAGTCGACAGGCATCCACGAAGTCACCAAGGCGGTTCAGGAGGTCGAGCTGATCACCCAGCGCAATGCGGCGATGGTCGAGGAAAACAACGCCGAGATCCACGGCCTGCGCAGGCGGGTGGAAATGCTGTCGGAAAAGATCGAGCGCTTCAAGACGCGCGACCCGAACGTCAACTTCCACGCCGGCGCCAACGAACGCCGGGGCGGCTTCCGCCGCAGCGACGCGGCGTAAGGTTTGGCCTCACATGCTTCTAAAGCCGGGATGCGAGTTCCGGCTTTTTTGTTGGGCGGTGGAAAACGGGTGGTTTGCGACCCTGAAGGCGAAGCCCGCAGGTAAATCAGCCGCCGGTGACGCTCATGTGGCGGGCGACGGCGGGGCGCTTGTGGGTGCGGTCGATGATGAAATCGTGGCCCTTGGGCTTGCGGGTGATCGCCTCGTCGATCGCGGCCGAGAGATAACCGTTGTCCTCGGACGCCCGCAACGCGGTACGCAGGTCGGCCGCGTCGTTCTGGCCGAGGCACATGTAGAGCGTGCCGGTGCAGGTGAGGCGAACGCGGTTGCAGCTCTCGCAGAAATTATGGGTCATCGGCGTGATGAAGCCCAGTCGCCCGCCGGTCTCCTGCACCTCGACGTAGCGGGCGGGACCGCCGGTCTTGTAGGGGATCTCGGTCAGCGTGAACTGTTCTTCGAGATCGGCGCGCAGCTTGGACAGCGGCAGATACTGGTCGGTACGGTCCTCGTCGATCTCGCCCATCGGCATGGTCTCGATCACCGTCATGTCCATGCCGCGGCCATGCGCGAAACGCAGCATGTCGGCGATCTCGAATTCGTTGAAATCCTTCAGCGCCACGGCATTCAGCTTGATCTTCAGCCCGGCCTTCTGGGCGGCGTCGATGCCTTCCATGACCTTGTGGAAATCGCCCCAGCGGGTGATCGCCTTGAATTTTTCGGGGTTCAGCGTATCGAGCGAGACATTGATGCGGCGCACGCCGCTGTCGTAGAGTTCGTCGGCATATTTCGCGAGCTGGGAACCATTGGTGGTCAGCGTCAGCTCGTCGAGAGCGCCGGCCTTGACGTGCTGGCCGAGCTCGCGCACCAGGAACATGATGTTCTTGCGCACCAGCGGCTCGCCGCCGGTAAGGCGGATCTTGCGGACACCCTTGGAAATGAAGGCGGAACAGAGCCGGTTGAGCTCCTCCAGCGTCAGCAGGTCCTTTTTCGGCAGGAACGTCATGTTTTCCGCCATGCAATAGGTGCAGCGGAAGTCGCAGCGGTCGGTGACCGAGACACGCAGATACGTGACGGCGCGGCCGAACGGATCGATCATCGGCGCCTGGTCGGCGATGATCGGCGCTGCTCCTCCAACCGGTCCTGCGAAACTGTTCACGTGATAATCTCCCTTCCCCGGAAAGTGGGGGTTTCGAGCCGTCGCGTCAAGTGTATGACATCGATCCAGATAGTACCGTGACGGACGGAAAACCGCTTGCGGCGAAACGCCGTAGCTCATAATCCTCCGCCAGGCATATGACAATCGGGAGCCTGAAAAGCATGAGCGACATCTGGCCGACGGAACTTAGGGTCTCCAAGGACCGCCACACGCTGAACGTTACCTTCAGCGACGGGGCGGCGTTTCCGTTGCCGGCCGAAACGATGCGCGTGCTGTCGCCTTCGGCGGAAGTGCAGGGGCATGGTCCCGGCCAGAAGGTCACCGTGCCCGGCAAGCGCAATGTCGGCATCGCGGCGATTACGCCGGCCGGCAATTATGCGGTGCGGATCCGCTTCGACGACGGCCACGACAGCGGCATTTTCACCTGGCCTTACCTGCGCGAACTCGGCGAGCGCGGCGCCGAGCTGTTTGCCGATTACGAGCGCGATCTCGCTGAGAAGGGCCTCTCCCGCGACCCGCCGCAGCGAACGCGCTAGGCGTCAAGCGGTGATCAGGCCGGTTCGCGGCTGTCCTCGCGGATTTCCGACTGCAGGGTGACGATCAGCCGCTCCATGGACTCGGCCATCGCCATGCATTGATCCAGCGGCTCGGAGGAGAGCGTCCGCTCGATCAGTGCCGTCTGGATGGCCATTGCCTTTTCCGTCACCGAGCGGCCTTCCCGGGTCAGGTAGAGGCGCAGCACGCGCTTGTCCTTCGTGTCGCCGCGTCGCTCGATCAGCCCGCGCTTTTCCATCTGCGGCAGCGCCATGCTCATGTTGGACCGCCCGACCAGCAGCTTGCGGGCGAGTTCCTGCTGGGAGATTCCCTCGAACCGGTAGAGATTGATCAGGATGTCGAGATGCGGCGGCTTGATGTCGAGTTCGGTAAGCTCGCGGGTCAGCACGGTTTGCATCAACTGGCAGGCGCGGGCAACGGCAATCCAACTGCGAAAACGCGGATGATCCCAGAGGAGGGATTGATTTTTGTTCATCATTGTACTTTATTGTTCAGCATTGAACATTATTGGGTTTTCTCACTATGCCATCCTTTGCACTCAAGGTCATCCGTTTCGGATTTGCCGCCATGGGGCGGCCTTTCCCCAATGCCGCAGCAGGGCTCGCCTTTAGGCTCTTCTGCCTGACGCCCTCGCGTCGTCCCAAGGGCGTCAAGGCGAGGGCTATGGAGAATGAGGGACGGGAGCGGCTCTCGGCGGCCCAGAAGATCCCGCTCGCCGTCGGAAGCTCGACGGTGATGGCCTACCGCTTCAACGGCGACGGCAAGCCTGGACGGCCCCGTTACCTTGTCGTGCACGGCTGGGGCTCCAGTGCCGCCTATATCGCCGCGCTGCCGGCGGGCCTGGCCGAAAACGGCGCCGAGGTCGTGGTGCTCGATTTCCCCGGCCATGGGCTTTCCAGCGGCCGTAGCCTCAACATGCGCCAGGCCGTCGAGGCGATCGTTGCGGCGGAGAGCCGGTTCGGGCATTTCGACGCGGCCATCGGTCATTCGTTCGGCGGTGCGAGCATGATGCTTGCCGCCGGCGGGGTGATGAAGGAAGCTGGCGCGATCTCTCCGTCGAGACTGGTGGTTATCGGAGCCCCGAGCCATATCCATTGGCTGTTCGACGATTTTTCGCGGATGGTCGGCTTGCCGCCGCGCGTCAAGGCGCAGCTGATCCGGCGGGCGGAAAAGGTAGCCGGCGCCTCGCTCGACGACTTCGACACGGTCGCGAGCGCCGCGCGGCTGGCTACGCCCCTGCTGGTCGTGCATGCCGAAGAGGACAAGGAGGTGGCAGCCGGCCACGCCCGCCGTTTCGAGGGGCTTGCCACGGCGCGGCTCGAATGGGCGAACGGGCTCGGGCATCGCCGCATCGTCAGCGACCGAGGCGTGATCGAGACCATCGCGGCGTTCCTGACCACCGATGGCCGGCCGCTGCGCGAAACCTCCATCATCGCCAAGCCCGGCAACGACGCCGCTGCTTGATCCACAGGGGACGTCATCATAGTGTCGCCCGCGCGGGCTAAGGCCCGCCGATATCGAAGGGGCGAGCCATGACCATCATCACATCCGTCGAGGAACTGAAGGCGATCTATGAGGGCGTCTCGGAAGCGTCGCTCGCCAAGGTGACGAAGACGCTGACCCCGGAATACCGGCAGATGATCGAGGCCTCGCCTTTCGTCGCATTCGCGACCGTTGGACCGGAAGGGCTGGACTGCTCACCGCGCGGCGATCTCGGCGGGGCGGTGCGCGTTCAGGACGATGCGACCCTGCTTCTGCCCGACTGGCGCGGCAACAACCGTATCGATTCGCTGATCAATATCGTGCGCGACCCACGCGTGGCTTTGATGTTCCTCGTGCCTGGCTCGAACACCACGATGCGCGTCAACGGCCGCGCCGTGATCTCGGTGGAGCCCGCGCTGCTCGACAGCTTCGAGATGGACGGCCGGCATCCGCGCAGCGTGACGGTCATCACCGTGGACGAGGTCTATTTCCAATGCGCCCGCGCCCTGATGCGCGCCGAACTCTGGAACCCGGAGCATTTCGTCGATCCGAAGAACCTGCCGACGCCCGGAACGCTGCTGAAGGCGGCCAAGGCCGGCTTCGACAAGGAGACCTACGATCGGGAATGGCCGGAGCGCGCCGCCAGGACCATGTGGTAGACGCCGCGCCGGCGTCTCTCAGTGAAGAAGACGTCCGTCGTCGGCGTCCTCATGGACATTCCAAGCGGTCGAGGCGACGATCGAATCGATCCGCCATAGGGGACGGGGGATTTTTATGAGGGAAATCTACTTCCTGTAGATCAGCCAGCTCTTGCCGACATAGTCCTTTTTCATGCTGTCTTCAAAGAAGACCGAGCGGTTCCGGCCGGAGTGCTTGGCGCTGTAGAGGGCCGTATCGGCATTGGCGTAGAGTTCTCCCGGGTCGCTCGCCTGCGAGGCCATCGCAAAGCCGAGAGAGATGGTGACCGGGCCGTAGTCGATGCCGGAGCGCGAATTGCGGAAGATGCGGGTTTCCAGCGCGCGGCGGACCCGCTCGCAGATGATCATCACCTCTTCCGGCGTGTTGCCTTCGACGATGATCGCGAATTCCTCGCCGCCGGAGCGGGCGACGAAGACATCCTTGCGGACGTTCGAGCGGATCACGGAGGCAACCGTCGCGAGGATCTTGTCGCCGACCGGATGGCCGTAGCTGTCGTTGATCTTCTTGAAGTTGTCGATATCGGCCAGCACCAGTGCGGTGACCGGCAGCAGGGCCGTATTGTCGTAGGTCGCCGCAAGCCGTTCGTCGAAGGCCCGGCGGTTGGCGATCCGGGTCAGCGAGTCGGTGTTGGCGATGCGCTTGTATTCATCGAGTTCGCGGCGGACCTGATCCATTTCCTGCGAGCGCTGGACGACGCCGCCGACGGTCTTTTCGCCGTGCGCCATGGTGCTACCCGTCGCTTCGCTCAGGAGCGCCAGCGCGCTGGTCAGCAGGTCGTTGGAAAAATTGCTCTTGGAGTTGATCCGCTGCGCCGTTTCTCCCAGCAGTTTGCCGTAGCTTTCGAGCGAGCTCTGTTCCTGACGCAACAGTTTCAGGAGCGCGTCGAGTTCGCCAAGAAGCCGGGTGTGGGCGTCTTCGATGACCGCCACCTGTCCGGTTCCGAGATAGCGATGCGAAAGCCCGTCCAGCTCCTCCTGCGTGGCACGGCTTCCGAGTGCCGCCAGATCGCGGGTCAGATCGGGGTTGGAACCGATATAGGCCTCATAAAAAAGCTGATAGTTGCGAGGGATCGGCGCGACCCCCATCGATCGCACCGCATAGATGATCTGGCCGATCAGATCGCTGGATTGCGCTCTCGGCGCCGCTGCCGTCGTCATCGACGATCCCCACTAGGTCCCACCTGTATGCTATGAAACGAAGTAGTATGTGAAAAATGTTCGAAAAGAATTAAGGGGTGGGAGATGAAGAGCTTATTCTTAAATTTATTTCGCATTTCTGAAATACCCGTTTTTCCCTCAAAATTAATGGGTTTACAGACTTCGATCCCGAAAAGTTATTCAGCGGTAGAATGTTGATATATTGTCGGAATTAACCCATCTGGGCTGACCGAAAGAGAAAGCCCGCCTTTCGGGAGGCGGGCTTTGTCGTTATATTGTAAATCGGGTCGCCTTATTTTGGGCCGATCATGTTTTCCGGGCGGACATACTGGTCGAATTCCTCGTTCGTCAGGTATCCGCCGCCGACTGCTTCTTCGCGAAGCGTCGTGCCGTTCTTGTGGGCGGTCTTGGCGATCTTGGCGCAGATGTCGTAGCCGAGCCTGGTGTTGAGGGCGGTGACCAGCATCAGCGAGTTCTCCACGCCGCGGCGGATATTGTCTTCCCGGGCCTCGATGCCGACCACGCAATTGTCGGTGAAGGAGACGGCGGCGTCGCCGAGCAGCTGGACCGACTGCAGGAAATTGTAGGCCATCATCGGATTGTAGACGTTGAGCTCGAAATGGCCCTGGCTGCCGGCGAATGTGAGCGCCGCATGATTGCCGAAGATGTGGGCGCAGACCTGGGTGAGCGCTTCCGACTGGGTCGGGTTGACCTTGCCCGGCATGATCGACGAACCCGGCTCGTTTTCCGGCAGCGACAGTTCGCCGAGGCCGGCACGCGGGCCGGAGCCAAGGAAACGGATGTCGTTGGCGATCTTGAAGAGCGCGGCGGCGGCAGCGTTGATCGCGCCGTGCGCGAAAACCATCGAGTCGTGCGAGGCGAGCGCCTCGAACTTGTTCGGTGCGGTCACGAAGGGCAGGCCGGTGATCTTCGAGATCTCCTCGGCAACCTTTTCGGCAAAGCCGACCGGGGCGTTGAGGCCGGTGCCGACCGCCGTGCCGCCCTGGGCGAGCTTGGAAAGCGCCGGCAGCGTCAGTTCGATATTGGCGATCGCCGAGCCGACCTGCGCCGCGTAACCGGAGAATTCCTGCCCGAGCGTCAGCGGAGTGGCGTCCTGCGTATGGGTGCGGCCGATCTTGATGATGTGAGAGAAGGCCTTGACCTTTACTTCCAGCGCTTCGTGCAGATGCTTGAGCGACGGGATCAGGTGGCGCACGATGGTTTCGACGCAGGCGATGTGCATGGCCGTCGGATAGGTATCGTTCGACGATTGGCTCATGTTGACGTGGTCGTTCGGGTGCACGGGCTTCTTGGAGCCCATCACGCCGCCGAGCATTTCGATCGCGCGGTTGGAGATCACCTCGTTGGCGTTCATGTTCGACTGGGTGCCGGAGCCCGTCTGCCACACGACCAGCGGGAAATGGTCGTCGAGCTTGCCGTCGATGACTTCCTGCGCCGCTTCGACGATAACCTTGCCGATCGAAGCGTCGAGGCCGCCCAGTTCCATATTGGCGCGGGCGGCGGCCTGCTTGACGATGCCGAGCGCACGCACGACCGCGAGCGGTTGTTTTTCCCAGCCGATCTTGAAGTTGCCAAGCGAGCGCTGCGCCTGGGCCCCCCAATAACGGTCGCTCGCCACGTCGATCGGGCCAAACGTATCGGTTTCGGTGCGGGTCGATGCCATCTTCGCTGCCTCTTTTTGCTCGTGGTCGCTGCCGGTGTCTTGAAAGATCAACAACGCGTTACCGCGTCGGAGCCGGCCGGCGGCATTACTATACGATTGGTGAACGTCCGCAAGCCGGCCGAACAGGCTTTTTGGCAGGCTTTCGTCGTGCCTTTTATGACACGGACCCCGGAATTATACACGGGAATCCGCCTTCCGGCCGGGTGCTTGTCGGTGGTCGTCAGTAAAAATTTAACGAATAGTTTCTTAACCTTCCGGCTGCGCGCCGATGCTGTTTCCGGAGGAGCCGAAATCCGCCGGCCACTCGGGCGTTTCTTTCCATCCCTCGCGCGATCGGTTAGATGGCGTGATACATATTCGAGCCCGCGGATCAAGACGCGGATGCAGGTGACGGGGACGACATTGCAGCACAAACACAAAAAAACTTCGATCGCATTGGCGCTCGTCTCCGGCATCTCGATGTTTACCGGAGCGGCCGTTCCCGCACATGCCGTGACGCTTCTCGACCTCCTGCGCGGCGGTCCCGGCGCGGAACGGGCAGGGCGGGCCGATAACGGCCTGCCGGGCGTCGGCGGCAATACCGGCATGCCGACCGAGCGCAGCCTCGCCGACCCCGAGCCGCTGCCGAAAGTCTCCGGTCCCCGATATTACACCTACAAGCCCGATGCCGAGCGGGCCGTGAAGACCGCCGCCTTCGCCGCAGCGTCTGCGACGGACGGCACGCGCCTCCTCACCGAGGCCAGGGTTTCGGCGCCGGCGGAAATCGCGACCGCTCTCGAGGCCTTTTACGGCAAGGCTGCCGAGCCCCTGTGGATTTCCGGAGGCGACGTCAATGAGAAGGCGAGGGGCGTGCTGTCGCTCTTCGAGCGGGCCGGCGAATACGGGCTGGAACCGGCCGACTACATCCTGCCGGTCCCGGCGCTGACCACGGCAAGCGTCGCGGCGCCGACGGATTCTGCGACCCCCATCAATGTCTCCGCAACGACCTCTGCGCCGGTTTCCGCCGCCGACAGCCACGATCGCGCGCTGATGCAATTCGAACTGGCGCTGTCGGAAAAGGTGCTGACGTTCGCCCAGGACATGACGCGTGGCCGCATCGACCCGAACAAGGTGTCCGGTTACCACGACTTCAAGCGCAAGGACGGCAAGCTCTCGCTCGTCCTGCCTTTCGCGCAGACCGGCACCGACGTGGCGGCCTATCTTGAAGGCCTCGCGCCGCGGAGCCCTCAATTCCAGGCGCTGAAGGCGGAGCTTGCAACGCTGCGCGCGGCAGCGGCCAACGACGGTCCGCAGATCTCGCTGCCGAGCGACATTCTCCTGAAGCCGGGCAAGAGCAGCGCGGATATGGCGAACATCATCGCCGCAATCCAGCATACCGGTTCGGAAGCGCTGAAGAGCAAGCATGCGGCGACGCTGGCCGCCTATCAGCAGACCCCGGACTACACGCCGGAACTTGTCGATGTCGTGAAGTCCTTCCAGGCGGAAGTCGGTCTCAAGGCCGATGGCGTCATCGGCAATGCGACGGTGCGCAAGATGGTCGGCCATACGTCGAAGGACAAGATCCAGAAGGTCGAAGTCGCCATGGAGCAGGTGCGCTGGCTGCCGGACGATCTCGGCCAGCGTTACGTCTTCATCAACCAGCCGGCCTTCACGGTCTATTACCATGACCGCGGTGCCGAGCAGTTCTCGATGCGCGTCGTGGTCGGCAGCAAGTCCAACCAGACCTATTTCTTCCAGGACGAAATCGAAACCGTCGAGTTCAACCCCTATTGGGGCGTGCCGCAGTCGATCATCATCAACGAGATGCTGCCGCACCTACGCCAGGATCCGAGCTACCTCGACCGGATGGGTTATGAGGTATCGGTCGGCGGCAGGGCGGTCCCGTCGAGCAGCGTCAACTGGTTCGGCTCGACCGACAAGATTTCCGTGCGCCAGCCGCCCTCGGGTGACAACGCGCTCGGCGACTTGAAGATCCTGTTCCCGAACAGCCACGCGATCTACATGCACGACACGCCCTCGAAGAGCTTCTTCCAGCGCGACATGCGGGCGCTGAGCCACGGCTGCGTCCGTCTTGCCGAACCCCGCAAGATGGCGGCCGCCGTACTCGGCACCACGATCGAGGACGTGAACGGACGGATCGCCGCCGGCGAGAACGTCGCCGCCAAGGTGCCGGTCAGGATCCCGGTCTACGTCGCCTATTTCACCGCCTGGCCGAACAAGGACGGCAAGGTCGAGTATTTCGACGACGTCTATGGCCGCGACGATGCGACGGTGAAGGCTTTCGTGGCCACCACCAAGGTCCGGGCGGCCCAGAGCTGAGGTCAGCTTTCGGGCAGAGAACGAGTTTCGGATTGCAGAAGAAGGCGGCCTCCGGGCCGCTTTTTATTTGGCGGCCGCCAGCCGTTTCACATCGGCGGAAATCAGCGTTTCCACCATCTCCACGGTCAGTTCGTCATAACCGCCGATCACCCGATCCGGGTTGAGCGTATCGACTGCGACGTCGGAATAACCGAAGGTCACGGCGATGGAGGCGATGCCGGCATTCTGCGCGGCAAGGATATCGTTGACACTGTCGCCGATCATGACGCTTGTCGGGGGATCGCCGCCGGCCCGTTCGATCGTACCGAAAATGTGCCGGGCATCCGGCTTGCGGACGGCGAAGGTATCGCCGCAGGTCATCGCGACGAAGCGACCCAGAAGGCCGAGCTTTTCGAGAAGCGGGAAGGCGAGCCGTTCGGACTTGTTGGTACAGACCGCGAGCCGCATCCCGGCCGCCGACAGGCGATCGAGACAGGCGATGACGCCGTCATAGGGCCGGCTTCTACCCGGCATCTGCGCCTCGTAGTGGTCCATGTAGCGATCGAACAGCCTGGCCGCCGTCTGCTCGTCGAGCGGAACCCTGCGAAGTTCGAAGGCGCGGCGGATCATCACGCGCACGCCCTGGCCGACGAGATGGGTAAGGTCCTCGAAGGTCACCGGCTGGAGACCGACGTCCTCGATCGTATAGTTGAGGCTGTCGATAAGATCCGGTGCGGTGTCGATCAGCGTGCCGTCGAGGTCGAAAATGACGAGTGGGGCGGTCAATGGAACCTCTTGAGCGTCGTTCGGGAGATGTCCCGGATTAAGCAATGCTGCCGTGAAAAGCAAATATGCGAGATTCGCCCATCTTCGTAAAACCCATGGCTTCGTAAAACCCGCCGCGAGGGGACTTTCGTTTGCGGGGAGAGGCGTGTAAACAGCGGGTCGGCAAAAACAAAGGGGAGCTTTTGGCGGATGGACGCCCGGGAAATGAAAGTCAAGGCGGCGCAAGCGGCACTGGCCTATGTCGAGGACGGCATGCGGCTGGGTATCGGCACCGGTTCGACGGCGGACGAATTCGTCAGGCTACTCGCCGAGAAGGTCCACGGCGGCTTCAAGGTCGAAGGCGTGCCGACGTCCGAGCGCACCGCGAGGCTCTGCGTCGAGCTCGGCATTCCGCTGAAATCGCTCGAAGAGCTTCCGGAACTCGATCTGACGATCGACGGTGCCGATGAAGTCGATGCCAAACTGACCCTGATCAAGGGCGGCGGCGGTGCATTGCTGCGCGAAAAGATCGTCGCCGCGGCGTCTGCCCGCATGATCGTGATTGCCGACGAAAGCAAGCTGGTCGATATGCTCGGAGCCTATCCGCTGCCGATCGAGATCAATCCCTTCGGCCAGACGGCGACCCAGATTGCCATCGAAAAGGCCGCTTCCCGGTTAGGATTGACCGGTGAGTTGAAGCTGCGCAAATCGGGGGCTGAAGTCTTCACGACAGACGGCGGCCACTACATTTTCGACGCATCTTTTGGCCGCATTCCTGATGCAGAGGCACTGTCGGCGGAGCTTAATTTCATTCCCGGTGTCGTGGAACACGGGCTGTTCATTCATATGGCGTCCTTAGCGATCATTGCCGGTGAGGCTGGAGCGCGGACGCTTGAGGCGAAGTAAACTAGGAGCAACCAACTCATGATCAGATTCGCGGTTATCGGCCGTGCCGCCGCTGTGGCCATTCTCTTCTCCGGCGCCTTCACGGTATCGGCTCGCGCGCAGGAAGTTTCGGAAGCCCAGCTCGCCGCCGCACGCGATGCGATCACGGCGCTCAACGTCACGGATCGCTACGACAATATCCTGCCCAACCTGGCAGAGCGTCTGAAGGCCCAGTTCATCCAGGCCTCTCCGAACTTCCAGGGCCAGATTTCCAACGTCGTCGACGAGCAGGCGCTCGTGCTTGCACCGCGCCGTGCCGATCTCGAAAAGGAAGCGGCGACCATTTACGCCAAGAGCTTCTCGGTCGATGAACTGAAGTCGATTTCCACCTTCTTCAACACGGAGACCGGCAAGAAGCTGCTGACCACGCAGCCGCTCGTCAGCCGTGAACTGACCAAGGCCGCTGAAATCTGGGCAAACGGGATTTCCCGCGACCTGACCAACCAGAGTTCGGAAAAGCTGCGTGGCATCATCGACGCAAACCCGATCGCGGCGCCGGTCGTCGATCCGGCTCCGGCCGAAGCACAGGCTGCTGCACCAGTACCGGCAAAGCCTGCTACTCCGCCGGCTCCGGCCAAGCCCGCTGCTGCGCCTGCGGCCAAGCCCGCTGCTCCGGCCGCCGCCGCTCCGGCAAAGCCCGCCGCCCCGGCG
>CCRI01000032.1 GCA_000985875.1 Neorhizobium galegae bv. officinalis | reverse complement strand
GTATGCCATGCGCGCGCCATTCAGGAATTCGCGAGGGCGGAATGAGGGATCGGACTTGACCACTTCGCGCAGTGCGGCGTTGAGCGGCGTATCGGGCTTGGCGACAGCGTCGACATCCGCATAACGCTGCTCGTCATCCGTGGCATCCCGCCGCGGCAGGGTCACGACCTTGCCGTCGTCGCCACCCGGGTTTTTCGCGACGTCGCGGGGGCTGTAAGGATCGAACGGCGGCTTCTCGCTTCCGGTCCGGCGTCCGAGCACACTGCGCAGTTGCAGGAAGATCAGAACCGCTGCGACAAGGAAAAAGAGTGTTATAAAGTCGTTGGAGCCCATCTTAACCCGCATTTGGCGTTTAAATATTCGGTGCAGTTTCTCATATAGTCTGCATACGCCTATCATTCAAATGGCGAAGACGTTAGCGCTTTGCGCGCAACCGAATATCACGACACAGGGAATATCATGCGCTTCTTTCTCGTGCCGCTCATTTTGATCGGCTGGCCGCTCGCCGAAATCGCGGGCTTCGTGCTCGTCGGCAAAGCACTCGGCCTCTGGGCAACGCTCGGCCTGGTGGTCGGTACCGCAGTGCTCGGAGCACTTCTGCTGCGCAGCCAGGGAACCCAGATCCTGAGGAAGATCTCGACCGAGAGCCGCGACGGCCGCGCGCCCGGTCGCGCTTTGATCGACGGCGCGATGATCGTCGTCGCCGGCATTTTGCTGCTGCTGCCAGGCTTCCTGACCGACATCATCGGGGTGGCGCTGTTCATTCCCTTCGTGCGTAGCCTCATCTGGTCTCTGGTTGGCCGCCGCATCGTCGTCGTCCGTTCGCCGCGCAGCGAAAGCTACCGCTACGAAAGCCCGAGGCCTTCGCCGGAAGCCAAAAAAACCGGGCCGGTGGTCGATCTCGACGAGCAGGATTACCATCGCGATCCCGATCCCTCCTCGCCTTGGGCCGGTCCCAAAAGCAAGGAGCCTTGAGAGGTCCAGCGGATTGGCCAGGGTTGTAAGCCCCCAAGCGAAATGTTAGAGGGCCTCAACGCTCCAAAGCCTCGAGGAAATCCAATGGCAGACGATAACAACCAGGCCGAAACGCCGTCCCTCAATATCCTGGCGCAGTATACCAAGGATCTCTCCTTCGAGAACCCGGGCGCTCCGCGTTCGCTGCAGGCGCGCGACAAGGCCCCGGCGATCAACATCAATGTCAACGTCAATGCCAATCCGCTTTCCGAGGCCGATTTCGACGTCATCCTGACGCTGAATGCCGAAGCCAAGGATGGCGACAAGGTCGTCTTCGCGGCCGAGTTGGTATATGGCGGCGTCTTCCGCATCACCGGTTTCCCGCAGGAACACATGCTGCCGCTGCTGTTCATCGAATGCCCGCGCCTGCTGTTCCCCTTCGCCCGCCAGATCATTGCCGACGTGACCCGCAACGGCGGCTTCCCCCCGCTGATGATCGATCCGATCGATTTCGCGCAGATGTTTACGCAGCGCATGGCCGAGGAACAGGCCCGTTCCAAGGTTCAGGTGCTTGACAGCTAGGATCGGATTTTCCGATTTGACAAAAGAGCCCGGGTTTCGCGACCCGGGTTTTTTTATTCGGCCGTTCCGTATTTCAGCCAGACCGCCTTGTCCTTCAGCGACGCGACCATGGCGGCATGAGCCTCCAGCTCGGCTTCGGTCAGCCGCGGGCTAAGAGGCCGGGGGCGACCGGCAACCTCGATCACCACTTCCTCGACCTCGACCACCGTCGCAGATCGCTCGTTGCCCATCAGGCCGAGTGCGGTCTGGCGGCCGCCGGTCATCTCGATATAGACTTCGGCGAGCAGTTCGGAGTCGAGCAGCGCGCCGTGCTTGGTGCGGTGAGCGTTGTCGATGCCGTAACGACGGCAGAGCGCATCGAGCGAATTCGGACCCATCGGATGTTTGCGGCGGGCCATGGCCAGGGTGTCGATGACCTGGTCGGACATCACGGGCGGCAGGCCGAGACGGCCGAATTCCGCATTCATGAAGCCCATGTCGAAGGTCGCATTATGGGCGATCCACTTGGCGCCGTCGAAGAACTCGATGATCTGCTGTGCGACATCCGCGAAGCTTGGCTTGTCCTTCAGGAATTCGTCGGTAATGCCGTGCACGGCGAGCGCATCCGGATGAACCTTGCGGTCACCCGGATTGATATAAAGATGGAGCGTCCGGCCGGTCGGGAAATTGTTGATCAGCTCGATGCCGCCGATTTCGATCACCCGGTCGACTTTCGATTCGAGGCCGGTGGTTTCCGTATCGAAGATGATCTCACGCATGTGGAATGTTCTCGCTCATCTTTCGGGCTCTCAGGGACGCGATGATCTCGCGCACCTGCTCCGTTGCCGCTTCCAGTCCGAGGCCCGTGTCGATGAGGAAATCGGCTCTTTTGCGTTTATCCGCGTCGGGCATCTGGCGGGAGAGAATCATCGCCAATTTTTCCTCCGTCATGCCCGGACGCGCAAGCACCCTGTCGCGCTGTATCTGTGGATCACAGCTAACGACGACGATGACATCGACGCGATCCTCTCCCTTCACTTCGAAGAGAAGCGGGATATCGAGAAGCACAAGATCGGTGCCGGCTTCCCGATGGCCGGCCAGGAAATCGATTTCGCGCCGGCGGACCAGCGGATGGACGATCGCTTCGAGGACCGGAAATTTCTCCGGTGACCCCGAAAGCTGGCGGGACAGTTCCTGCCGATCAATGACACCGTCCTTGACGGTACCGGGAAACGCCTCGCCGACGGGCGCCACCGCATCGGTACGATAGAGATCATGGACGACGGCATCGGCGTCATTCACCGGGACGCCCTCTTCCGCGAACATTTTCGCGGTCGTGGATTTTCCCATTCCGATAGAGCCGGTGAGGCCGATGACAATCATCCGTGGCTTCCCATATCGGCGATGACGAGGTCGCGGAGAGTTTTATCGACGGCTGGACGACGGCCGAACCATTTTTCGAAACCGGGCACAGCCTGGTGCAGCAGCATGCCGAGCCCGTCGACGATTGGAAACCCTTGCTCCTCGGCCTGTACGAGCAGCGGCGTTTTCAACGGAACATAGACGATATCGGTGACGACCGCGCCGGACGCCAGGACCGAGAAATCGAGCTTCGGCGCTTCGCTGCCGTCCATGCCGAGCGATGTCGTGTTCACAAAAAGTCCTGCGCCGGACATGACCTCGTGCAGTGCTCCGACAGGATGGGCGTGGACTTTATCGCCGAACCGATCGGCGAGTTCCTCGGCGCGTGAAACTGTCCGGTTGACCACATTGACCTCGCCGACGCCGCGATCCCGTATCGCCTGGATGACGGCGCGGCTTGCGCCGCCGGCTCCCAAAATAACGGCGCGATCGATCTTGTCCCAGCCCGGATGGCGCTCGTCGAGATTGGCGGTGAAACCATGGCCGTCGGTATTGGTGGCATGCAGCAGACCATTTTCCATCCAGAGCGTGTTCGACGCACCAAGCTCTTCCGCCAGATCATCCGGCCGGTCGGCCAGCCTGAAGGCAAGCTCCTTGTGGGGGATGGTGACATTGCCGCCGCGAAAGCCGGAGCTTCCGTCCTTCAGCGCTTGGATGAAGGCGGGGAAGTCCGCTTCCGTCACGGCCTCCGGCCTGTAGGTCCCGGCAATTTCGAACTTCTCCAGCCAATAACCATGGATCAACGGGGAACGGGAATGTTTCACCGGCCAGCCGGTTACGAAAGCATTAACCAAAAATGTTTCACGTGAATCAGCCATCGATCGCTCCCAGGTCACGAAGTTTTTCGAGGAGCGGAAGCATCGGCAGGCCGAGGATGGTGAAATAGTCGCCTTCGATCCTGGAGAACAACTGGATACCCTCCCCCTCCAGCTGATAGGCTCCGACGCTGCCGTAGACCTTTTCCCCCACCCGCGACAGATAGCGATCCACGAAGGTTTCGCTTAAACCCCGGACGGTCAGGTCCGCATGGGCGACATGTTCCCAGACGATTTCACCATCGCGCGCAAAAGCGATCGCGCTGTTCAGGCGATGGGTCTTGCTCGAAAGGGAAAGTAGATTTTCCTTCGCTTCGGCGAGGGTCTTCGGCTTGTGATAGACGCGGCTTCCAAGCGACATGGTCTGGTCCGAGCCGATCACCAGAGCGCCCGGAAAATGTTCACTGACTTCAAGCGCCTTTGCCTTGGCAAGCGTCAGCGCCACCTGGTCGGGGCTCGCGCCTTCCAGGCCTGCCTCGATCTCGCGCTCGTCGATCTCCGCTGCACGGCTTTCAAAAACTAGGCCGGCATTTTCCATCAGCATCCGGCGGAAGGGGCTGGAGGAGGCAAGTACGAGGGGCACTGTCACGGAAATCTCCCAGAAGCGATGCGCGGATTCGCTTAACGCAGCTTCGGGCGCAGCGCAACGATTGCAGCCGCCGTCTCCTCGATCGACCGGCGCGTCACGTCGATCACCGGCCAGTTCTGGCGGGCACAGAGTGCACGGGCATATTTCAGTTCCTCGTTGATCGTGGCGCGGTCCGTATAATGGCGCCGGTCGAAACCCTGGGTGACGCCGAGTTCGCGGTTTTCACGCACTTGGCTGATCCGATCAGTGGTGGCGACCAGGCCGACGATCAGAGGGTGGGTTGCGCGATAGAGGCTGTCCGGCAGCTCGACGCCCGGCACGATCGGTATGTTCGCGGTCTTGATGCCGCGATTGGCGAGATAAATGCTGGTCGGGGTTTTCGATGTGCGGCTGATGCCGATCAGCACGACATCCGCCTCGTCGTAGTCCTCCGGCATCTGGCCGTCGTCGTGATCCATGGTGAAATTGAGCGCCTCGATACGCTTGAAATAGTCCGCATTGAGCGCGTGCTGGGCGCCAACCCGGCGTCGGGAAGGCGCACCGAGATAGGCCTGGAATGTCGCCATGACCGGTTCCAGCACGTTGACGCAGGGTAGGCCCATGTCCCGGCAGCGCTGATCGATGAGCCCGGCCAGTTCCTGATCGACAATCGTATAGAGAACGATGCCCGGTTCGCGGTCGAGCGCCTCGAGCACCGCGAGCAACTGTTTGCGGTTGCGGATCAGCGGGTAGACATGTTCCACCGCCAGCGAAGACTGGAACTGCGCCGAGGCGGCACGGCCAGCGGAGATGAGAGTCTCGCCCGTGGAGTCAGATATCAGGTGCAGATGGAAGAAGTTTTTTCTGTTCTCCACGCTAAACTTAATCCTTTGTTGATAACTCGGGAGAGACCATCAGGTTCGCCCAGGCCCCAACCCGGCCTCGGGAAAACCGCCCGGTTTTCCACATTCGCATATCTCGCGGATGCGAATCAGACTGGCTTGTGCGTTCTGGGGACAGGGCCATCCTGGCTGTTTTTCCTCCCCAGCTTATCCACAGATAGCGCCTAATCTCGCCTGCCGCCATCCCCCTGAAATAGCTTGTGAAATCCAGACCGTCCCAAGAAGCGCGCCTCATTGGCGATTTTCTGTTCCGTGAACGGAGACAAAGCGGCGGATCGTCGCGTCGGCTGTGATTTGACTTTAATCCTTGCTACTCACCGACTCTAAGAAATAGAAACCTAGTAAGATTCATTTCTTATATTTTTAGGGAGAACCCATTGACCGGCGCATACCGGAAGATCATCGAGGTGCTGGAAGGCCAGACCGTCAGTCCACCGCCGGTCTGGCTGATGAGACAGGCAGGACGTTATCTGCCGGAATACCGGGAGACGCGGGCGACAGCGGGAAGCTTTCTCGATCTCTGTTACACGCCGGATCTGGCTGTCGAGGTAACCTTGCAGCCGATCCGGCGCTACGGCTTCGATGCGGCAATCCTGTTTTCCGATATCCTCGTCATTCCGGATGCCCTTCATCGGAACGTACGGTTCGTGCAGGGCGAAGGCCCGCAGATGGATCCGATCGACGCCGCCGGCATTTCGGCACTGAAAGGCGAAGGGGTTCTTGCCCATCTTGCTCCGGTCATCGAGACGGTTCGTCGGTTGAGACGGGAACTGCCTGAGGAAACAACCCTGCTTGGTTTCTGTGGTGCGCCCTGGACGGTTGCCACCTACATGATTGCCGGCCACGGGACGCCCGACCAGGCCCCTGCCCGGCTGTTTGCCTATCGGCATCCGGAAGCCTTCGAGAGGCTGCTGTCCGTGCTTGCCGAGATCTCCGCCGAATATCTGATCGCTCAGATCGATGCTGGCGCAGATGCCGTGCAGATCTTCGATTCCTGGGCGGGTGTGCTTGGCGAAAAGGAATTCGAAGCCTATGCCGTGAAACCCGTTGCCCGGATGATCGAGATCGTTCGCAGCGAGCGGCCCCAGGCAAAGATCATCGCCTTCGCCAAGGGTGCCGGGCTGAACCTGAAAGCCTATCGCCAGAAGACCAGGGCGGATGCGATCGGCCTCGACTGGTCGGTGCCGTTGTCGTTTGCTGCTGAGCTGCAGAAGGATGGCCCGGTACAGGGCAATCTTGATCCGATGCGGGTCGTCGCCGGCGGCAAGTCGCTCGAAGACGGCATCGACGCCATCCTCGAGAAACTCGGGCAAGGGCCGCTGATCTTCAATCTCGGGCATGGCATTACGCCCGAGGCCAATCCCGATCACGTAACCAAGCTGATCGAGCGTGTGCGGGGAGCCGCGGCGTGAGCGCAGAAGAGCGGCAGACGGGCAGGACGGCCGGGCGGCGATCGGCATTGCGGGCCCTGGTCGCGCTTGCGGTGTTCGTCGCCATCCTGCTTGCAGTCTATCTGGCCCAGCCGGATGATTTTCTGCTTTACGTCAAGGCTTTCCATGTCATCGCAGTGATGTCCTGGATGGCCGGATTGCTCTACATGCCGCGGCTGTTCATCTATCACAGCGACGCGGAACCGGGTTCGGCGCAGTCTGAAACCTTCAAGATGATGGAGCAGCGGCTGCTGAAGATCATCATGAACCCGGCGATGATGATCACCTGGGTTCTCGGTCTTTTTCTCGCCTGGGACGTCTACGAATTTCGCGGCGGATGGCTGCATGCGAAGATCGGGCTTGTCGTGCTGCTCACAATGGTGCATGTGCTGTTCAGCCGCGCGGTGCGTAACTTCGCGGTCGACGGTACGCGAAGAACGCCGCGTTACTGGCGCATGATGAATGAAGTCCCGACTGTTCTGATGATCGGCATCGTCATTCTGGTGATCGTGAAACCGTTCTGATGCCGGCTTGATCTTTCTTTGGCAAGATTTCGGTCTTGCCTCTTGCGGCGTTCCACGTGAATCGCTATTTTCGTCGCCATCTCATCTCGTGGCATGCGTGTAATTTCCCGTCGTCCCCGGTTCATCTTCCGCGGTAGCGAATTTCACCGACACGCCTACATCCCCCGAAATTCTCAATATGGTCCCCCCCTTCATGGCTGAAATGAAGCTTCAAGAACTCAAAAGCAAATCCCCTACCGATTTGCTGACCTTCGCCGAATCACTGGAGGTCGAGAACGCCAGCACGATGCGCAAGCAGGAGCTGATGTTCGCGATCCTCAAGGTTCTGGCGAGCCAGGACGTCGAAATCATCGGCGAAGGCGTGGTCGAGGTCTTGCAGGACGGGTTTGGTTTTCTGCGTTCCGCGAACGCAAACTATCTGCCCGGTCCCGATGATATCTATATCTCCCCCTCCCAGATCCGCCGCTTCTCGCTGAAGACCGGCGATACGGTCGAGGGCCCGATCCGCGGTCCGAAGGAAGGCGAGCGTTACTTCGCCCTTCTCAAGGTCAACACGATCAATTTCGACGACCCGGAAAAGATCCGTCACAAGGTCCACTTCGACAACCTGACGCCGCTTTACCCGAACGAGCGGTTCAAGATGGAACTGGAAGTTCCGACCTCCAAGGATCTCTCGGCCCGAGTGATCGACCTGGTGGCACCGCTCGGCAAGGGTCAACGTGGCCTGATCGTCGCTCCGCCACGAACCGGTAAGACAGTTCTCCTGCAGAACATCGCTCACTCGATCACAGCCAACCATCCGGAATGTTATCTGATCGTCCTGCTGATCGACGAACGTCCGGAAGAAGTCACGGACATGCAGCGCTCGGTCAAGGGGGAGGTCGTTTCCTCCACCTTTGACGAACCGGCCGTGCGCCACGTGCAGGTCGCCGAAATGGTGATCGAGAAGGCAAAGCGCCTGGTCGAGCACGGCCGCGACGTCGTCATCCTGCTCGATTCGATCACCCGCCTCGGCCGCGCCTACAACACCGTCGTGCCCTCCTCCGGCAAGGTACTGACGGGCGGCGTGGACGCCAACGCCCTGCAACGCCCGAAGCGCTTCTTCGGTGCCGCCCGTAACATCGAGGAAGGCGGCTCGCTGACGATCATTGCGACCGCGCTGATCGATACCGGCAGCCGCATGGACGAAGTCATCTTCGAAGAGTTCAAGGGCACTGGCAACTCGGAAATCGTTCTCGACCGCAAGGTCGCCGACAAGCGTATCTTCCCGTCGATGGACATCCTCAAGTCCGGTACGCGTAAGGAAGACCTGTTGGTACCGCGCCAGGATCTCCAGAAGATCTTCGTGCTTCGCCGTATCCTTGCCCCGATGGGGACGACGGACGCGATCGAGTTCCTGATCGACAAGCTGAAGCAGACGAAGACCAACGGCGATTTCTTCGACTCGATGAACACCTGATCCTTAGCCGGATTCACGGCGGTGATGGAGCGCTCGGCTGTGCCGGGCGCTTTTCAGTTTAGAGCCGTCTCTGATAGATTGATCCCATGATCCAGGCAGTCAACGATACGATCTATGCCCTTTCCAGCGGTGCCCTCCCCGCGGGTGTAGCGGTCGTCCGGATAAGCGGGACCCTGGCATTCGAAGCCGCCCGGGTCTTGGCGGGGGAGCTGCCGGCTGGCAGGAAGGCTGCATTGAGAACGATTCGGAGCCGCAACGGTCTGATAGTCGATCAGGCTCTGGTCCTGGCCTTTCCGGGTCCGAATTCCTTCACCGGGGAAGATTGCGTTGAAATGCACCTGCATGGCAGCCGTGCCGTTGTTTCGGCTGTCTATCGGGAACTGGAGTCGATCGGGCTTCGTCTGGCCGAGGCCGGTGAGTTTTCCCGCCGGGCGTTCGAGAACGGGAAGCTGGATCTGGTGGAGGTCGAGGGCCTCGCGGATCTCATCGCTTCCGAGACCGAGATGCAACGGCGACTGTCGGTCGAACAGGGCTTCGGTGGGCAATCGGCGCTCTATATGGGGTGGGCCGAGAGATTGACCCGTGCGCGAGCCTTGATCGAAGCGGAACTTGACTTCGCGGATGAGGATGATGTCCCCGGATCGGTTTCGGACAGGGTCTGGGCGGAAGTGGCCGATCTCTATCTCGAGATCGAGGAGCATATAGCTTCGGCGAAAGCCGGTGAGATCATTCGCGACGGGTACAAGGTGGTCATCGCTGGCCCTCCCAATGCCGGCAAATCCAGCCTGCTTAACGCACTGGCGAAACGCGACGTTGCGATCGTCACGGAGATTGCCGGTACCACAAGGGACATCCTGCATGTCGACGTGGACATGGATGGTTATCTGGTACGGTTCTTCGATACGGCGGGTCTTCGTGAGAGCGAAGATCGCGTTGAGCAGGAAGGTGTGCGGAGAGCACGCATAGCGATCGAACAGGCGGATCTTGTACTGCAGCTCGAAGAGATCGATTCGGACTCGAAACAAATCCTCGAGGTGACGAAGGAAGTCCTGCGCGTTGGAACCAAGGCAGACATACGCCAGCCTTCAGCCGCGTATGATCTCAACATTTCCAGCGAAACGGGATACGGGCTGGATACACTCCGCGCCGTGATTCTGGAAAACCTCCGGCAAACCTGGTCCGGATCGCTGGTTCCCAATCGTCAGCGACACCTTCAGTACCTGAAAGAGGCTTCCATTTTTATCGAAGAAGCGCTAAACGGCCGAGAGCTCGATCTTCGGGCGGAAAGCCTGCGGGCTGCAGCGTCGTCGCTGGGCCGTATTACCGGTCGGGTCGATGTGGAACAGCTCCTTGATGTGATTTTTTCGCAGTTCTGCATCGGCAAGTGATTCACGTGAAACAGAGCGCGGCCGCGCTGTTTCATAAGGTAGGCAAATGGAAAAAACATTCGACGTCATCGTCATAGGCGGGGGTCATGCTGGCTGCGAGGCAGCGAGTGCCGCGGCGCGCATGGGGGCCAGCACTGCGCTGATAACCCATAACCGGCAGACCATCGGCGTGATGTCCTGCAACCCCGCGATCGGCGGCCTCGGCAAGGGTCATCTCGTGCGTGAGGTTGATGCCTTTGACGGTTTGATGGGTCGCGTCGCGGATGCCTCGGGTATTCAGTTCCGGCTCCTCAACCGCAAAAAGGGCCCTGCTGTACGCGGGCCGAGGACCCAAGCCGATCGCAAGCTCTATCGGCTGGCGATGCAGCGTGAGATTCTCAATCACCCCAATCTTACCGTGATCGAGGGTGACGCTTTCGATATCGAGATCAAGGGGGGCCGCGTGGGCACCGTCAAACTAAAAGACGGCCGTCGATTCGGATGCGGAACAGTTGTCCTGACGACCGGCACTTTTCTTCGCGGCCTGATTCACATCGGTGACCAGAAAATTCCCGCGGGCCGCGTCGGTGAAGCGCCCTCCTTGGGGCTGTCCGAGACCTTGGCGCGATTTGGCTTGCGGCTGGGTCGGCTGAAAACCGGGACGCCGGCGCGGCTGGATGGAAATACGATCGACTGGACCCGTGTCGGCCTGCAGGAGGCCGACGAGGATCCGGTTCCTTTCTCCTTCATGACCGATAAGATCACCATCCGGCAGATCGCTTGCGGTGTCACGCGCACAACGAATGCGACGCACAAAATCATTTCAGACAATATCCACCGATCAGCCATGTACTCGGGCCAGATCGAAGGAGTAGGTCCGCGTTACTGCCCTTCGATCGAGGACAAGATCGTCCGTTTCGGCGAGCGCGACGGGCATCAGATCTTTCTGGAACCGGAAGGCTTGGACGATCCGACGGTCTATCCGAATGGTATTTCAACCTCCCTCCCCGCAGAGGTCCAGGAAGCGTTCATCCGCACGATCCCGGGACTTGAGGAAGTGGCGATCATGCAGCCCGGCTATGCGATCGAATATGACCATGTGGATCCCCGCGAACTGACCGCGGCTCTGGAAGTGAAGAAGATTCCAGGCCTTTTCCTTGCCGGCCAGATCAACGGCACGACCGGTTACGAGGAAGCGGCGGCACAGGGCCTGGTTGCCGGATTGAATGCTGCGCGAAAGGCGTCCGGCGGTGCCGCCTACCATTTCAGCCGCGCCGAATCCTATATCGGCGTCATGATCGACGATCTCACATCTCGCGGAGTGACTGAACCCTATCGCATGTTTACTTCCCGCGCCGAATACCGACTGTCGCTCCGGGCCGACAATGCGGATGTTCGGCTGACCGAGAAGGCGATCGAGCTGGGCTGTGTCGGACCAGCGCGGGCGGCGAAGCTGCGTGCCTACACGCGGGCGCTGGATGCGGGCCGGGAAATACTGCGGTCCCGTAATCTGACACCCAATGAGGCCAATGATCATGGCTTGAAGCTCAACAGGGACGGGCAGCGCCGAACGGCGTATGAGTTGCTGGCTTATCCCGACCAAACACTGGATGGCCTCACGGCCATATGGCCAGAATTGGCAGAGTTGTCGCCTCAGATAGGGGAAGCTTTGAAGATCGAAGCCTCCTACGCGGTTTACATGAATCGCCAGGCAGCCGATATTCACGCCACTCACCGTGACGAGGCTCGAATTATCCCGCAAGGCTTTGATTTCAAAGGACTTCCTGGACTTTCCAATGAACTTAAACTAAAGCTGACTGCGGCGAATCCGGCGAACCTCGCACAGGCGGGCAAGGTTGACGGCATGACGCCGGCCGCCCTTGCTCTTATCCTGGCGCTTCTTCGGAAAGAGGAAGCAGCACCACATCGCCTCAAGCGAGTCCTGTAAATGCTTCTGAACGGCAAGAGTGTTTCACGTGAAACGCAAGAGAAGCTCGAGCATTTCTCCGCGCTTTTCCAGAAATGGGCGAAGGCTATCAATCTTGTGGCGCCATCGACGCTGGATGAATTGTGGCGACGCCATATCGCCGACAGCGCTCAAATCTTCCAACTCGCGCCTCAGCCCTATAAATGGCTCGACCTCGGTTCTGGCGGCGGCTTTCCAGGTGTCATAACCGCAATCTTTCTGGCCGAGGTGCAAGAAGGGTGGGTTCATCTGATTGAGAGCAATCAGAAAAAGGCAGCGTTTCTTCGAGTGGCGCTCAGTGAGACGGGGGCCAGAGGCTCTGTTCATCCACTGCGAATCGAATCGGCTCCGAAGGCTCTTCCAGATTGTGACCGCATCTCCGCCAGAGCTCTTGCAGAGCTCGATCCGCTTCTTTCCTACACATCGGCGTGGATGATCGGCAAAGAAACAAGAGCTTTTTTTCATAAAGGCCGGGATTACGCGACGGAAGTCGAGAAAGCCCGTGGTCGTTGGGTGTTCGATCTGATAAAACATCAGAGTGCCGTCGAGCCGGATTCAGTTATCCTTGAGATAAGCAATTTGCGGCACAAAGAACCCTAGATTTTCAGGTGCTGCATGTTTGAAAGAAATCGGGTTATCACGATTGCCAACCAAAAAGGCGGCGTCGGCAAGACGACGACGGCGATCAACTTGGCGACGGCGCTCGCTGCCATCGGTGAGAGTGTGCTGATCGTGGACCTCGATCCGCAAGGCAATGCCAGCACCGGGCTGGGTATTGAGCGCCGCGACCGCAAGATCTCCTCCTACGACCTGCTGATGGGTTATAACTCCATCGCGGAAACCGCGCTGGCAACGGCTGTTCCGAACCTTCACATCGTCCCTTCGACGATGGATTTGCTCGGTTTTGAGATGGAAATCTCGCAGGCTTCCGATCGAGCGTTCAAGCTTCGAAATGCTTTGAATAGCGATGACGCCTTGGCTTATTCCTACATTCTGCTGGATTGCCCTCCATCGTTCAACCTGCTGACGATGAATGCCATGGCGGCCGCTCATTCCATTCTGGTACCTCTGCAGTGCGAATTTTTCGCCCTGGAGGGCTTGAGTCAGTTGCTGGAGACCGTCGATCAGGTGCGTCGCAGCGTCAATCCTTCGCTCGACATCCAGGGGATCGTCCTGACGATGTTCGATGCACGAAACAACCTCGCCCAGCAGGTCGTCAACGATGTCCGGACGCATCTCGGCGAAAAAGTCTACCATACGTTGATCCCCCGCAATGTTCGCGTTTCGGAAGCGCCCTCCTACGGGAAGCCGGCAATCCTTTACGACTTGAAATGCGCCGGCAGCCAGGCTTATTTGCAATTGGCTTCCGAAGTCATCCAGCGGGAACGTAGGCGCAAGGCCGCCTGACACTTTGCAGACAAGTGAGTAGTGAGAATGAACGACGATCTCTCCAAACGGCGCCTCGGGCGCGGTCTTGCAGCTCTCATCGGTGAGATGGACCAGCCGGCGCCCGTCAACAGTGGTGCCCGTAGCGTCAACCCGGACCGCATGGTGCCGATCGAGCATGTGTCGCGCAATCCGAAGAACCCGCGCCGGAGCTTTGATGAGGGCGAGCTGCAGGATCTTGCGAGCTCCATTCGTCAGCATGGTATCGTGCAACCGGTCGTGGTCCGGCCGCGCGGCGCAGATCAATTTGAAATCATTGCCGGTGAACGACGCTGGCGCGCGGCCCAGCTTGCCGGCCTGGTCGAAATTCCTGTTATCGTTCGCGATGTGGATGATCGCACGGCGCTTGAGATTGCCATCGTTGAAAACGTACAGCGCTCGGATCTCAACCCGCTGGAAGAGGCGCTGGGTTATGATCAGCTTATTGCGGAGCATGGTTATACGCAGAACGATCTTGGCGAAATTATCGGCAAAAGCCGAAGCCATGTGGCCAATAGCCTCCGTCTGTTGAAGCTGCCCGAGCCGGTACGGGAGATGCTGGCGGGAGGAAGCCTTTCTGCCGGTCACGCCCGCGCCCTCATCACGACATCGGATCCGGTTTCGCTGGCACGTACGATCGTCGCCAAGGGGATGTCGGTTCGCGATGCCGAGAAGCTGGCTCAAAACGACATCAAGGCTCAATCGGAACCGGCAAACGTTTCGAAAGCGGAACAAAAGGACTCCGATACCCTGGCGCTGGAGCGCACTCTCTCCGACTCTCTTGGTCTTGAGGTGAAGATCAATCACAAGAACGGTGGCGGTCAGATCAGGATCGGTTACCGGACGCTTGAGCAGCTCGAAGAGATATGTCGTCTTCTCGAGCGTAGATAACCCAGTCTATTCAGCGGCTTGACTGAATAGTTGTCGCCATTAGCGTGTGGAAGGCAATATTGGGTTCGAGGCTCTGCCTCTGCCGCGACATCAGAACGGCGGCCTGCAATCTTTCCGTTTCACGTGCAAGCGCTGGCGAACTCCAGGTCCTCAGCGCTTTTTCCATGATCGGTTTCCGCTTGAAGTGAATATGCCTGCCGAGCGTCATCATGACCTGCGCGGTCTGGAGCTTCTTCTCCTCCATCTCCGCCTTCATCAGATCCAGTAGCTGGAACTGTTTCAGACAGGATTGCAGGACGAGAAAAACCGGGGTCTTCGACGAGACGATCTTCTGAATGGCACGGTGAAGGCCGGGCAAGTCGCCACCGAGGATCGCGTCGACCGCCTCATCGGCTGAAACTGCGCTCGCATCGCCGATGATTTCATCGATCTGCGCCTCTTCGACCATGCCCGTGCCACGGCAGTAAAGCGCGAGCTTGCGAATCTCGTTACGGGAGGCCACACGGTCCCCCCCAAGCAGCTCCAGGAGCCGCTGGCGGGCGTTGGGGCTGATCCTGAGGCCTTCGCTCCCCAGTTCCGAATCGATGAGGCTGTTCAAGGCCTTGATATCGTCCGCGTAGCAGGGAATGACAGCGATGGATCGGGAGGGCTCAGCGATCTTGCGCAGCCCGCTCCCCTTCTTGAGGTCGCCCGCTTCGACGATTAGGATGTTGGCGGGAGCCGGGCCGTCAGCCAAAACCTGCATCGCGTCCAGAAGCGGCTTTTCATTGGTAGCGCCACGCAGCCAGACGAGCTTCGAGCCGCCGAAAAGGCCCATTGAGTTCACTTCATCGATAAGCCGTCCCGGGTCGCCCTGCAGGTCCGAAACGTCGAGCTTGAGCATGGCGAACGGATCATCCTGGGAAATGCCGGTCTTGCCTGCGATCAGGGCCGCACGTTCGGAAACGAGGCCGCGATCCGGGCCGTAGATCACGAAGATCTTGTAGAGCCCCGCGCTCTTTTCAGCAAACCGATCGAATTCGTGGGATTTTACTTCTGCCATACCGTCTGCGGCTGAGGTTCGCGCGAAAGCGCAATCGCGATCTCGGCGCGGATGAACTCGGCAAGTTCTCTTGCAGCGCGGTTTTCGGCGTCGCGAACGGCGCGGAGGCCGGCATAGCCCTGGCCCGAAATATCGATGAGCGCGACGACCTGACGTTTTCCGGACTTCAGCACCTGCCCGTCGCTGATGCGGCTTATCGTGTAGGTGCCTTCCACCTGGACGCGACCGGGGACCGGCACGCCGGTCGGAGACACGTTGTCGTCGTCCTCGTCGTCCTCGTCGTCAATGATGCTCGAGGCCGTGCTCTTGGTCACCAGCTTCACGTCGTAAGCAGGACGGCTGGATTCGCCGGCACCGCCGGAGGTCAGGAAGACCAGATGGTTGCGGACAACCTGGTCGAGGCGGGTGTGGGGTTGCTCGAAGCCGATGGACGCAAGGCGTTCGCCGGTGCCGGAAGCCTCGGAATAAAGCGGGCGAACCTGGCAGCCGGCGAGCACTGTCAGCATTACCAAGCTGGATACGAACCCAAAACGACGAAGAGAGCGGTCAAACGACAATGTTTACGATCCTCTGTGGGACGACGATTACTTTCTTCGGCGCCCGGCCTTCCAGTGCCGCCTTGACCGCATCCAGCGCCAGAACCGCAGCTTCGACCGCACTTTGATCCGCGTCGCGCGCGATTGTCAATTCGCCGCGCTTCTTGCCGTTGATTTGCACCGGCAGTGTGACCTCGTTCTCGACGACGAGTGTTTCGTCATATTGCGGCCAGGCAGCCAGGGAGAGCAGTTCCCCGTTTCCGAGCGCTGCCCAGCATTCTTCGGCCAGATGCGGCGTCATGGGGGCGACAAGCTGGATCAGGATCTCCGAGGCGTTGCGGACGGCAGCGCGATAGGCGGTATCGCCCTCGCCGGCTGCGACCCGGGCGAGCGGCGCTGCAAGTGCGTTCACGAGCTCATAGATGCGCGCCACGGCCTTGTTGAAGGAGAGCTTGTCGTAGTCCCCTTGAACCGCCTTCAGCGTCTTGTGGGCGAGCTGTGAGATCGCCAGGGCTTCTCCGTCCTTAGCCGGCACCGGATCGACGCCGACCAAGTTTTCGGAGGCTTCCGAAATCAGGCGCCACAGGCGCTGAGTGAAGCGGTGGGCGCCTTCGACACCGGCTTCCGACCAGATGACGTCGCGGTCCGGCGGAGAGTCGGACAGTACGAAGAAGCGAGCGGTATCGGCACCGTAGGAGGCGATGATATCGTCCGGATCGACGACGTTCTTCTTCGATTTCGACATCTTCTCGATCGAGCCGATCGTGACTTCCTCGCCGCCCTTCAGCATGGTGGCGCGGCGTTTGCCGTCGACTTCCTCGATGCGGATATCGGCCGGTGCGACCCATTCACCGTTCGGGCCGGAGCCACGGCGATAGGTTTCGTGCACCACCATGCCCTGCGTGAAGAGGCCCTTGAAGGGCTCCTTGACCTCGACATGGCCGGTTTCGCGCATGGCGCGGGTAAAGAAACGGGAATAGAGCAGGTGCAGGATCGCGTGCTCGATGCCGCCGATATACTGGTCGACCGGCAGCCATCGGTTGGCGACGGCCGGATCGGTCGGATCCTTTTCCCAGGGCGCGGTGAAGCGGGTGAAATACCAGCTCGAATCGACAAACGTATCCATCGTGTCCGTCTCACGGCGAGCATCCTTGCCGCATTGTGGGCAGGCGACGTGGCGCCAGGTCGGATGGCGGTCGAGCGGGTTGCCGGGCAGGTCGAAGGTCACGTCGTCCGGCAGTTTTACCGGCAGGTCTGCCTTCGGCACCGGCACGACGCCGCAGTCATCACAATGGATAACCGGGATCGGGCAGCCCCAGTAGCGCTGGCGGGAAATGCCCCAGTCGCGCAGGCGGAAATTCACCTTGCGCTCACCCTGCGGCATGTTGCCGACGAGTGTTTCCGACAGACGGTTGGCCACGATTTCGAAGGCTTCGTCGGTGGTCTTGCCGTCGAGGAAACGCGAATTGATCATCACGCCGTCATCGACGTAGGCGGTGTCGCCGACGGTGAAGCTTGCTGCATCGCCATCCTTCGGCATGACGACGGGAACCACCGGCAGGCCGTATTTGCGGGCGAAATCCAAATCGCGCTGGTCTCCGGACGGGCAGCCGAAGATGGCGCCGGTGCCGTAATCCATCAGCACGAAATTGGCGACATAGACCGGCAGTTCCCAGGAGGGGTCGAGCGGGTGCCTGACGCGGATGCCCGTGTCGATGCCCTTCTTCTCGGCCGTTTCCAGCGCTGCCAGCGAAGTTCCGTGATGGCGGCATTCCTCGGCAAAAGCTTCGATAGCCGGATTCTGCGCGGCTGCGGCCTTGGCCAGCGGATGGTCGGCGGCAATCGCCAGGAAAGAGGCACCGAACAGCGTGTCGGGGCGGGTCGTATAGACCACGACCTCGCTTTCGCCGGCAGGTGCTGTCGCGCTCACGATTTCCCAACGAACCGTCAAGCCTTCGGAGCGGCCGATCCAGTTCTTCTGCATCAGCCGGACCTTTTCAGGCCACTGATCAAGCGTATCGAGCGAGTCCAGCAGATCCTGGCTGAAATCGGTAATCTTGAAGAACCACTGCACCAGGTCGCGCTGTTCCACCAGCGCGCCGGAACGCCAGCCGCGGCCGTCGATGACCTGTTCGTTGGCCAGAACCGTCTGGTCGACAGGGTCCCAGTTGACCTTGGATTGCTTGCGGTAGACCAGGCCCTTTTCCATCATGTCCAGGAAAAGGTGCTGCTGCTGCTGGTAATATTCCACATCACAGGTGGCGAATTCGCGTGACCAGTCGAGCGACAGGCCCATGGCCTTCAGCTGCGCCTTCATCGATTCGATGTTCTGGTAGGTCCAGGTCTTCGGATGCACCTTGTTGTCGCGGGCGGCGTTTTCAGCCGGCATGCCGAAAGCGTCCCAGCCCATCGGGTGAAGGACGTTGAAGCCGCGGGCGCGCTTGTAGCGGGCTACCACGTCGCCCATGGCGTAGTTGCGCACATGGCCCATGTGGATGCGGCCCGACGGATAGGGAAACATCTCCAGAACGTAGTATTTCTCGCGCGGATCGCTGTTGTCGGTCTCGAAGACCTTGGCATCGTTCCAGGTCTGCTGCCAACGGGGCTCGGCATCGCGCGGATTATAACGTTCAGTCGCCATTTCAATGATATTCCGGGAAAACAGGATCAAGAGTCGGGCGAGACCTTCACCATGAAACCCTGCAAGCGTCAAGTTTTACAGGGTCGGGAAAGGCCAAGTTTAGGGCGAAACGCCCTTGGCAGAGCCTTATATGAGGGCTAAGCGCTGAGCTTGCAAGAAAAGCGGAAGGCTTCAGTAAAAGTGGAAGGCATGGGGTCATGAGCGTCGAAGAACGGCTGCAGGATGTGAAGGCACGGATCGGGAAGGCAGAGCGCCTGTCTAAGCGACCTGCAGGGTCGGTGACGCTTGTCGCGGTTTCGAAGACGTTCGACGCGGAAGACATCCGCCCGGTGATTGTGGCCGGGCAGCGCGTGTTCGGCGAGAACCGCGTGCAGGAAAGCCAGGGCAAATGGCCGGAACTGAAGGCCGAGACGCCGGATATCGAACTGCATCTGATCGGCCCGCTGCAATCTAACAAGGCCGCGGATGCCGTGGCGCTGTTCGATGTCATCGAGACTGTGGATCGGGAAAAGATCGCCCGCGCGCTTGCCGACGAGATCAGGAAGCAGGGCAAGGCGCCAAAACTCTATGTGCAGGTGAATACCGGGCTGGAGCCGCAGAAGGCCGGGATCGAGCCGAAAGAGACTGTTGCCTTCGTGGAACTCTGCCGCAAGGAGCTCGGACTGTCGATCGAGGGGCTGATGTGCATTCCGCCGGCCGAGGAAAATCCGGGGCCGCATTTCGCCCTGCTTGCCAAGCTCGCGAAGGAATGCGGTGTCGAAAAGCTCTCCATGGGCATGTCCGGGGATTTCGAGACGGCTGTCGAATTCGGTGCGACCAGCGTCCGGGTCGGCTCGGCCATCTTCGGATCGCGCTGAAATAGGCTTTTGCCAAGCGCCTAGCGCTTTCGTCGGGCTTCCCGGCACCTCCCGAGCACCCTAGATTGGTTATTCCGGGCTGTGCTCATGTGACGGGAGGTGCAGATGCAAAGCCGCTATTTCGACGTGTATGAAGGCTGGCAAAAGGATCCGGAAGGATTCTGGAAAAGCGCCTCTAACGCCATCCACTGGTTCAAGGAACCGGAGAAGGTCTTCGACGGTGACCAGGGCGTCTATGGGCGCTGGTTTACCGGCGGCGAGACCAACACCTGCTACAACTGTCTAGACCGGCACGTGGCGGCCGGACGGGGCGGGCAGCGGGCCTTCATCCACGACAGCGCCATGACGGGAAACCAGCAGACTTTCACCTATGCCGAGGTTCTCGATGAGGTAAAGGCGATTGCTGCGGTTCTGCTTGACCTCGGCATCGGCAAGGGCGACCGCGTCGTCATCTACATGCCGATGGTGCCGGAGGCGATTTTCTCGATGCTCGCCTGCGCCCGGCTCGGCGCCGTCCATTCGGTGGTGTTCGGCGGTTTTGCGGCGCAGGAGCTGGCGGCGCGGCTGAACGATTCGGAAGCGAAACTGGTGATCAGCGCGAGCTGCGGTCTCGAGCCCGGCCGCATCGTCGCCTACAAGCCGCTGCTCGACCAGGCGATCGAGCTTGCCCGCGTGAAACCGGAACATTGCCTCATACTGCAGCGCGAGCAGCTCCAAGCGGCGTTGCGGCCGGAGCGGGGAGAGCTGGATTTTGCCAATACCGTCGAACAGGCGCGGGGCAGGGATGTTTCATGCGTGCCGGTCAAGGCGACCGACCCGCTCTATATCCTCTACACGTCGGGTACGACGGGCCAGCCGAAGGGGGTGGTGCGCGACAATGGCGGGCACATGGTGGCTCTGCATTGGAGCATGGAGAATATCTTCGGCGTCAAGCCGGGAGAGGTGTTCTGGAC
>CCRI01000031.1 GCA_000985875.1 Neorhizobium galegae bv. officinalis | reverse complement strand
TCGGACTGTGGTGCTGTCCAGCATGTGCTGCCAATCATCTGTAAGGCCAAGCTCGACAAGCGTTTCCAAAAGTGCATCCCATACCCCTTGCTCAGCCCAGCGACGGAACCGGACGTAGACTGAATTCCACTTTCCATATCGCTCATGCATGTCACGCCACGGGCAGCCGACCCGAAGGACATGCAACATGCCGTTCATGAACTGACGATTATCGTGCGAGGGTCGCGATTTACGGCCACGCTCCGCAGGAAGAAGTGGTTCCACGATCCGCCATTCTGCGTCGGTTAGGTCTCCACGTGCCATTGCTGCCTCCTAAAAAGCAGCCTTGAATCAGACCCTACCTGATTTGAAAAGGCACTTTGTCAACAGGGCCTAGTTAGAATGGCGGGAGGGTCGGCTGACTTGCAGCAAAGACGGCGGCTGGTTTGGTCTTTGTCAGAAGTAGTCCGTCGCACCACACCTGATCAATGCGTCCCCAGAGGCAGGCTGCCGCAGCATCCGGAAAGAAGCCGTGCCCATTTAAATTGGCGCTTGTGTTACAAAGCAGCGGAATGCCCGTCAGCTTCTCGTACTCTACCAATAGCTGAGCCACCTTGTGGTCAGAATTCCTCGGGATCGTCTGAAGCCGAGCGGTCTCATCGATGTGTATCACCGCTGGAATTTGATCGATCCATGCGGACCGGGTCCGATGGTCGAATAGCATATAAGGATCCGGAGTCCCTGGATCGAATATGCCTGGGGCACGATCTTCCAAACAGATTGGTGCTACTGGTCGAAAGTATTCTCGCAATTTCACTTGATTGAGGTAGTCCTTAGCTTCCTTTGACGTCGCTGCGGCCAAGATGCTTCGCCCACCTAAGGCGCGAGGGCCAAGTTCAGCACGACCGGTAAGAAATACCACAGGTTTGTCGTCGGCGAGTAGCTGCGCTAGCTGTGTTAAAGTGCAAGGAGCGCTTTGCCACCCATCGGGGATGTCCCCCAAGGTAATGTTGGGGCCGCTATATACTGACCATTCAATGGCCACGAAGCCTTCTTCGGCAGCCAGCGCGCAGCAAGCGGCACCTATCGCCGATCCACTATCGTTGGGAAAGGGTGGTACCCAAACTGCGTCGAAAAGACCATCAGCGCGGAGCGCACTGTTCCATTTGATATTCAGGCCACATCCACCCGCGATACATAGGTTTCGTGGGAGCGGCATTGAGAGATCACGCAGGGCTGCAGTGGCCTCCTCGACAAGCAGCCGCTCAAGGAAAATATGAAATGAAGCAAGTATGTCTTCAGGTTTCGCCGCTCCCAGCCGCCGAGCACTTTCGTCGAAGAAATCGTGCACAGCTTCTAATAGTGAGTCTTCACTTTGGCTGTTTTGTCTATAACTGCAAGCAACGGCACCAGCGCCGGCGAAACGCTCCTCGTAGAGTTCACGAAATACTTTTAGAATTTCCTCGCGAGCTGTACCGAGAGCGATGTAGGCCATCATCTTTCCCGCGATATCCAGGTTCCATCCGTCTCTCTTAGTCTGCCTATAGGGCCCAAAATGTTGGCCCGCGATAGCATAGGTATGACCAATGATTGGGAACAGACACTTGATAAAATGAATCCCGCGCGGCTCGACATAGTAGAGCCGTGGAAAAATGCAGCCATCCCACACCAAGCAGAATGCGGGCTCTTTGGCCGCTGCGAATGGGCTGGTGCAGTAAGCAGATGCAACGTGGCCAGTAACATGCGGATAACTTTCGTAGGCAAAATTAATGCCGCCGAGCATAAGTCCTGAGCCATGGTAAGCTGCCAGGGGGCTCGTAGCTCCCCTTTCTACATATGGCGCCCCAACTAGACTGACGGGCTGCCCGTCACTAAGCACCTCGAACTCGGAAACAGTCTCACCGTCCCAGCCGTCTATAACGAACCGGTCCACATGTGTTGGATCCAGACCATATTCCCCCAACGCGGCGACGACCGCGTCGAGATCATTGATGTGCTGGAACCGGGGGTTGTTTCCCAACTTCTCCTGTTCAATGGAAAAAATCAGCCTGCCGTCCTCCAGCAGGGCAACTCCTCCGTCATGTGTCAGTTTGATGCCACAAATGCGCATAAAAGCTCCATACTGATGTTGGAGGTCATTTGCGCGCCTTGAAGGTGAGATCCTGTGGCGCAAAGCGACCTCGGCATTGACTTTAGTTGCGGCCGAGCATGAAGGCGCTCTAGTGATCGCTATCAGGTCTGATGGCGATCACTGCTGCCAGCGACTGTTTCGATGCAATAGTTTAATGGGTTAGCGAGTTTGCACTTTACCCGCACTCGTGGGTTCTTCGATTGGCAACATGGTTGCCTAGCAATTATGGAATCTCCGATATTCACAGGCTTTGATAGTGGCGTTAGGAGGTCGGTGGCAGAATTACAAACAGTCCCGCTCGAGCAACGCTTTTTTGGGTTGTCTTTGCTATGCCTTAGTCAGAGAGGTTGGTAAAATCGATTGGTTGGATATAAGACATCCACGCCGCGAATACATGCCAGAACGATCAGATCGATGCCCGCTCCGTGTATCTTTCACGCTGACAGGGAACATCTGATTGCGTTTGTCAACAGTGACCTCGCATCTTGGTCAAGGCTATTGCTTCACTTCGACGTCAGAGCTGTTCCTGCTCATCATTCCGTTTGAGCCGCCTTAGCGGGTAGTTCTCAACCACCTGCCTTCAATGAAGAGACCCGGCAGATTCGGGCCAACATTGATGCGGCCCCTCGTAAATGCGATGTCGAAAAGGTCGGCGCTCCGCCTCGATACGCGCCCCCGGATCTCCTTTGTTTGGCCGGTCACATCATGTTGACGTGACGCAAAGTGGCCGGGTTAAACAATGCTTGAACAATATTTTGAACATCAATGATTGCGATGGCGCCGCGCGGACACGCCGACGCCAGGCGCAGACATGAAAGACGATAAGAGCCCGCGCCAGCATCAACGCCGAGACAATGGCACCGAACGACAGCGATACATCCATGTCACGAAAGGCCATTTCTCAGCCGGTCGGGCTAAGCCGGCAACGCGCGTACGATCAACATATCAAGAATGCGTCGGACCCCGTTGACCAGCTTCGCAAGGCGCGCAGTAAGCGCCAGAAAACCTTCATGAGAGCGGTAATCGGTCGTCCTTCCAACCGGCTACGGTTGAACGACTCGAGTTTACCGGACAACGCCGATGACCACCCTATCCTGCTACACGGCTCCCGGAGCCTCTTCCGTTGAGGACCCTGTAACGGTATTCGGGAACCTCAACGGGTTGCATTTACGTTCGCTGCTGGAACACGCTCTGCTCCTCCATCCGGTACCTTGGAGCCTCGACTGTAACCGGGAGGCGCGTGTCTTGCGGAAGGTCGGGAAGGGCTAGTCGCATCCCACTAGCTAGCAACACGATACCGCCCCACATTTTTTCACTCTCCATCGTGAGTATCGGTTCCTCGAGATCAAGCTTTGGCATATAAGCCGAGAGCCTGTTGCAAGTTCGGCGAATCGTCACTTTCATCTGGCTGACTCCTTCCTTGAGACAGAATGTTCTTCGTGAAGGCAGTGGCTGCATACCAAATGCACATGCACACGGCATCGCTACCAAGTCATCTGCTGCGAAGAGAGAGGGATGTCCTTCGTTTGTACCGAGCGTTGGCGATACGTGCAGAGACCCCTACTGCTTCTTCAGACGATCGGCGGGTGCTAATTATCTCATGTCCCGCTTGCAGCCGCCTCGGAATATCCTCCAGCACACAGAAAGCACCCTTGGCAGCCGATAGCTGCAGTAATCGTTACGTAGCGGTTAGGCGGGGACACACGTCTTCTCCATTGGGCACGCTGCGGCACATTGCTGAGTTCCGAACCCTTCGCACTCGGTGCATTTTCGCGGATCGATGACGTAGTGTTCGCCCTTCAAGGCGACTGCCCCTGAGGGGCACACAAATTCACAGGCGCCGCATTGGCTGCATTGGGATGTTACGATCTTGAAGGCCACTTTAAGCTCCTGGTCATATTGGCAAGATGGGATTTCGCTACCGCCGTTTTATTCTCAAATTCGGCGGCGTAGAACGCGCCGATTGCGGCTTCGATATAGTCATAGGCATAAGCCTCTGTCGCTCGCACACCAGCGTCCGCCAACCTCTTCTTTGGGGTGTCTCCGATCTTGGCGCACAGCAATAGGTCTACGCCATTTAGCGCAACAACCGTGCTGTTGAAGGCAGCGTTGTCACACCAGCCGCCGAGACAGAATTGCTCGACCTTGCGATGGCCTGCTCGGCTAATCCCCGACGGCGAGACTTCGTAAATCTGGAATTCGCTTCCGTGGCCGAAGTGCTCGTTTATGCGGCCACCGCCCTTGGTCGTCACCGCAACAAGAAGCGATCGATCGGACACAACGGATCTGACAACTTTGAGTGCTTCTTTTCTAGACGCCAGACGTTCACAGCGCGCACGTTCAACGAACTCGCGGTAGGCAAGGCGCTTTGCCGGATCATAGGCCGGCGCAAGGGGGAGCTCACCGGTCGTAAATTCCCGAGCGAGATCAACGCCGAGCAGGCCGACCGCATCTGCGCGACATTGCCGGCAGTGCCGCATAAGCGTCCCTCGACCCTTTATCCGATCCTGGAGTAGGCTTAGTTCGAGAGCGGTTGGCCCACGCTGGCCAGTGAGTCCATAATAAGTTCCGTGAGAGTGATCTGAAATAAGGGGCGTTACGTTGTGGATGAATGCCCCACGATCTCTGACTGATCTGTTCACTTCGATCAAATGCTCGTCGTTGACCCCCGGAATTAGTATTGAATTGATTTTAGTGAGGATGCCTCGCTCAGTCAGCATCTCCAAGCCCAGCATCTGACGCTCGTGAAGCGTACTGGCAGCTTCAATACCCGTGAGGCGGCGATCCTTGAAAAATATCCATGGGTAAATCTTCGCACCGACATTTGGATCGACCATGTTGATCGTAATGGTCACGTGATCAACATTCAACTCAGCGAGCTCTTCGACATGGTCAGGCAGCGCAAGTCCATTGGTCGACACGCAAAACTTGATGTCGGGGATTTCCTTCGCGACCAGTTCCAATGTTGTTTTTGTCCTGTTCCAATCATAACAAGCGTCGCCAGGCCCGGCGATACCAAGGACAGAGAGCTGCGGCAATGCGCTGGCTACTGTCATTACCTTTCGCAGAGCCTGGTCAGGGTTTAACCTTTCAGAGGTAACGCCAGGTCGGCTTTCGTTAGCGCAGTCATATTTTCGGTTGCAGTAGTTGCATTGGATGTTGCATGCCGGAGCAACCGCAACGTGCATTCGAGCAAAATAGGAATGCGCGTCTTCTGAGAAGCAGGGATGATCGTCCACTCGTTTCCAAACCGCCGGATCTGCACCATCTGGTGCCGAGCGCCCATAGGTATGGGATTGTCCAGAAGCACCAGCATATAAGTTTACGCAGGCGGGCGTGTAGACGGTCTTGTTAGGCCCTTCATTCATTTTAGCTGGTGTCATCATTTCTCCGTTGACAGGCCCACAATAGCTGAAGGTAAACGCGATCCTGCTTGGGCGACGGGCCATTTGGATTGTGGGAACAACCTGAGCTCGAAGACGCACGGTTCCCCGAGAGGATGATGCGTTTTATTTTAGACACGTCTTTTAAGAGGACGCGGGCACAAGCGCGGCAGCTGATACCGACGACTTTGCCTTCATTGAAGATGGCGAACATCGGCGTCGCATACCCGGAAACGATTTGCCAGTTCTGGATTTTCGTCAATGTCCAGTGCGACGACCGTCATCTTATCGGCAAATTCCTCCGATATGGGTTCGATTAGACGGGCAACTACGCTCGTCAAGCGACACTTGAGAGAAGTGAACAACACAAGCACAGTGTTGGGAGAATTGAGAACGCCATCTGCCAAGTCATCTGCGTTCCTGGCCTTACCGATTGTCATATAACTGTCCTTTCGCCACGTATCTGCAGGCGCAAAAATCGGGTGCTATACGATCACCCTTTAGGGTGAGTTTTTGCTGAGGAGGGACAAAGAGGATGAAGGATCAATGCTAGCGGGAAATGGCTTGGGAGACTAAACGGGCGCCGACACCCTTCAGGCAATTCCGTCACAATTCATTCAACTTTACACCGTGCTGGCGGACGGCATAAGATATCTGCCTGGCTGTTTTACCGAGTATCCGAGCCGCCTTCGCCTGATTGCCACCTGCCGTTTTCAATGCTGTCATCAGCAGCTCAGATTCAACGATACGATTTTTTTCTAGCGGTGCTTTAAATGCGGCTCGGTCAGAAGTGGACATCAATCTGCCATGAGGAGGATCGGTGATATCAAAGTGGCTCGGAGGGGCCACACCTTTCCAAAGTCGGCTGGAAAAACATTGATCCTTTGCACAAGCGAAATCCGATGGCATGATCTTGTTTTCCATTGCAAGGGTCGCCGTACGTCGAACGCAGTTTTCCAGTTCTCGCACGTTGCCCGGGAAGGCGCATTTCGACAACAGATCGAGTGCATCCGGATTAAATTTTCGGTTGTTATCGTTCTCCTTGTTGAACTTCTCAAGAAAATGATTCGCCAGGCTGGTGATATCGCCGGAGCGGTCCCGAAGCGGCGGCAGGGCAATAGATACCACATTAATCCGGTAATAGAGGTCGGATCTGAAGTCGCCGTTCATCACAGCTGTCTCAAGGTTTTTGTTGGTGGCGCATATCAGGCGAACGTTGACCTTTCGCGTCTTTACTCCGCCCATCCTCTCGAATTCACCTTCCTGCAATACCCGCAATAGTTTTGACTGAAAATCGAGCCCTGTTTCACCAATCTCATCTAGCAGCAAGGTCCCGCCGTCGGCTAATTCGAAACGGCCTGCCCGCTCGGACACAGCTCCGGTGAAGGCACCTTTTTCGTGTCCGAATAGCTCCGACTCTAGAAGACCAGTCGACAAGGCGGCGCAATTCACTGCCACGAACGGTTTCTTGTGACGCGGCGACAGCGCGTGGATCGCTTTTGCGAATACCTCTTTGCCGGTACCGCTCTCACCCCTCAGCAACACCGCCGAATTGGTAGGCGCAATTTTTCTGACGGTCTCAAGGACCTCCCTTAGCGCCACGCTTTCTCCAACGATCCAGTCAAGTTTCTGATGCGTGGGAGAGGCATATACTCTCTCTCCCCCCGCTTTCTGATTCTCAGCAGTTGTCCGCTCGATGCTGCTGACCCCGGATCGGAGCCGGTGGAGTGTCCCCACCACATTGGCGACTGCTGTTAGGAACGCCAATTCCTCTTGGTAATTATAGCTTATTAGCCCGTCGTTGACCAGATCAACCCACAGCGCTGCAATGACCTTGTTCTCGATTTTAACTGGGACGCCGATAAAGGTGGTGGCGCTGTCGGGGGATTGTAGGAGCGAGGTTTTGAATAGCCTCGCCTTTTCCTTAGCCTCCACGACTGACGGCCGACCGGTATCAATAATCCTTTTAACCGTTGGCGGAGCCACAAACCGTGAAGTTATGGATGGTATACCGCGACCAGCCTTCGAACTTGCGGATATTCCTACCTCTCCGTTGGTGGCGGGGATCTGTATAGCGCTCTCCCGACACGGGAGAACGGAACACATAATATCCAGCACACTGTCAAGTCTAACCTCCAAACGAGTGGATGCCACCAACTCGTTAGAAATTCGATAGATTCCGATCAGCCGCTTATCCCGGCCGAACTCGTTCTTTCCCGGGGATTCGGTCAAGTCCTGCTCCGTGAAATAAAGGTAATTGCGATTTTGTGCGCCCGGAATTCGGTTGCGCTTAAACGTGGATTGCTTTGCTCACGTCTCCGGTGAATTATAATCGCATCCACAGGTACTGCAAATTACGGTTTAGAAAGGTCGAATTTTTCGCTAGACCTCATCCGAACTTGAAAAGGATCCCAAACCCTCCCCTGGGGTAATTCCAGTCGATCTCACCGCTGGCTTCGCATAACACTCTGCATGTGCCGCATTCCAAGCAGCCGTCTGTAACAACTTTAACCTGCCCTGCGTCGTCAAAACTGTAGCAGTTCGCTGGACAGATCTTAGTCAAGGCACGCAGACTAGCGCTTGGAGAGAGGTGCCTGCGCACTCTTATGTGCGGCCGGCCGGCATCGACGAGATAGCGGTTCCGATAGAGCTTTTCCTCGATGGGCTCGAAGCTGCTTTCGCTCATTTCAACTCTCCTTCAGCGCCAGGCACGGGCGATGCGGACGGCGTCGCTTACAAGGCCCCAACGGGACCGCGCCTTGATGAAGGCGTCGATCGCTGCCTTTTCTTTTTCAATTTTTGTCGAACCGTCAACTCGAACAAAGCCCTGCGCTGCCTGCGATATCAGCTTTGGATAGGTTGAAAACAAACTTTGGCTATTGGTATGCAAGAGGGCGGGCACATCTTTGTGCTTGATTAGATCTCTCATAACAAATGACTTGTCCAACATACTCTTATACAAGGAAAGATTATCCTTAGTCATAGGCCTCCCTTGGTTCTTTATTGTACAAATTGCCTCCCCCGCGATTTGGCCAGACGTCATGGCCAGGTTTGAGCCCTCCCTATGGACCGCGTTGTTCAGCTGTGCCGCATCGCCTACAACAACCCAGCCTTCACCATGCAGCTCGGGGATTGCTCTGAATCCTCCCTCCGGAATGAGATGGGCGGCATATTCCTTTACTTCTGAACCTGCCAGCAGCGGCTTGATGGAAGGATGGCACTTGAAGCCGTTGAGAAGGGTGTGGGGACTTTCCATACTTTCAGCCAACCCGGAGACGAGGCAACCGATTCCCAGGGAGACTGAATCTCGATTCGTATAAAGGAAGCCTAGGCCGGCCACGCCCCGCGAGATTGTTCCAAGTGCTTCGATGACGCAGCCCTGGTCTCCCGTCAGCCCGAAGCGCTCCGCGATCACGTGCTCCGGCAAGAAGTGCATTTCCTTGACGGCAAGAGCCACGTTTTGCGACTTCGGCACGTCGCGCAAACCCATCCGCGTTCCAAGCACCCCATTCACGCCTTCAGCGAGAACCACGACATCCGCAAGAATTGGCCGCCCCGCCCTATCAGTGTGGACGCCGATGACGTTGCCACTGCCATCGCGAGCAAGTTTCGTTGCTGTTGTCTCACATAGGATTGTTCCGCCGGCCTCACGCACTTTGCCCGCGAACCACTTGTCGAACTGAACGCGGACGATGGTGTAGCGGTTTGCTCTTTGCTCATTGAAGTCATGTGACCGATAGTGCATCCCACTGTGCGAGGTGTCGTCCATAATCCACAGTCGCTGCTCGACCAGATGTCGTTCAAGAGGCGCGTCATCGCGAAAATTCGGAACGATCCCCTCCAGCATGTTGGCGTACAATATGGCCCCTTGGACGTTCTTGGAACCTGGATACTCTCCTCGCTCCAACTGTAGCACCTTCAAACCCCGGCTAGCCATTGTGTAAGCAGCCGCGTTACCGGACATGCCGGCTCCTACGACGATGGCATCAAAACGCTCCCTACTCATAGGCCTTCACCCTCAGTTCACAAAGTTGACGCTCTCGGAAGGGCATTAGCCTAGAGAACGCCTTTGTCAGTGCCGGCAAAAGCCGATGTGCATCAGCCACCACCCCAACATGGGCGAAATCAAAGATCGGCGCGTGCGGATCATTGTTAATCGCGATGATCAAATCGGCGCCCTCGGCGCCGACACGGTGCTGGACCGCGCCTGATATTCCGGCGGCTATGTACAGTTTCGGTCGGATCGTCACACCCGTTTGGCCAATCTGCCTAAACGACGACGCCCAACCCTTTTGGACCAATGGACGTGTACAACCCATCTCCCCACCGATTGTTCTTGCGAGGGCGCCCACATGCTTCAGGTTGATTGCCGCGCCGATCCCCAGTCCACATCCAACCACGACGTCAGCTTTGGCGAGATCCGGACGGTCGGATCGATTATCGGCGAGGAAACCGATGACTTTGGTAGCAATCTCCTCCTCGACCATCGTAAGCTCATGCCGAATAATACGCCCGACTGGCTTGGTTTGTCGCTCAGGCATTGACATCACTCGAGGACGCACGGTTGCCATCTGTGGGCGAGAGTTGAGCGTGTAGATCGTACACAATAGCGAACCGCCGAAGGTTGGGCGCGTCGCGGCGAGAGACCCGTCGGAATCGATGTTCAGTTCAGTGCAATCGGCAGTGAGGCCCGTTTTCAAGCTTGTTGCCACCGAACCTGCGAGGTCGCGGCCAAGCGTGGTTGCGCCGAGAAGTAGAATTTCGGGTTTATGTATGGTGACGAGGTCTGTCAGCGCCTTGGTATAGGGCTCGTTTCTATAATTGGTCAGCAATTGGGACTCAACCAGGTAGACAAGATCGGCGCCATAGGCAAAGGCCTCTTCGAGGGCAGGGCCACCGCCTCCGCCTTTCGGCGGACCCATGACGACACCGGCGAGTTGAGCACCTAGTTTGTCAGCGAGTTTGCGGCCTTCGCCGAGTAATTCGATGGAGACGGGATTGACCTGGCTTTCCTCCAGTTCAATGTAAACCCAGACATGCCGATGATCCTGGAACTGTGTTGGCAACTTCATCATCATCCCACCACGGCTGGCAGCGGGAGACAGCGTCCCCTTATCTTGAGTGACCACAATTGGCCCTTTCTGCTTACGCACCTGATTTGGATAATGGCATATCTGCCAACTTCGGTTGATGGCTGGATATCCAGGCGACAAGCTCGTCAGCGACATGACCTACGGTCTTGCTAGCAGTCTCGAGTTGCACGGATTTTTGCGCCCTCGGCGTAGGAGCAAATACCCGCTTCACGACAGTCGGCGATCCTTTCAAGCCGAATTTATCCACTTCCCTAACGCCGAGATCTGCTACACCCCACGTCAGGATTGAACAACGTGCGGCACGCAAGGAGTCCTCGATAGAGCCGCGGCGAATGGTGTTGAGGCCGTCGGCCATGGTAACGAGGCACGGCATCTTACTCTCGATAAACTGTGTCCCGCCCTCCAAACATCTCTCTACGTCAACTGAGCGCCGCAAATGATCGATACGGGTGACCTTTTTGATATAGGTCAGTTGCTGGATATTCAGGCGCTTGGCAATTCCCGGTCCGACTTGGGCGGTATCGCCGTCGATCGTTTGTTTGCCCGTGAAGATAATATCGGGAGGACCGAAGCGTTCGCCGATCTTTGCGATAGCGCAGGCAAGAGCAAATGAGGTTGCTAGCGTATCGGAACCTGCGAAACGGCGATCTGTTACAAGTACCGCCCGGTCTGCCCCATATGTAAGCGCTTTGCGCAGCGCTTGCGCTGCCATCGGCGGCCCCATGGTGACGACGGTTACCTTTCCACGACTGGGGTTGCGCAACCAGCGCTTCTCCTCAAGTGCAAAGCGGTCGCGCAACCTGAGCGCCTCCTCAAGTGCAAAGAGGTCGTACGGGTTAATTATGGTTGGCACGCCTTGGCGCATGATTGTATTCGTCACCGGGTGGACGCGGATCTGGCTAGAGTCCGGCACCTGCTTGATACAGACTACGATGTGCATGATAGGCTTCTCCAAGCTCCGTCACGGCGGGTCTTCTGGGCACACCTTCTAGATGCAGCGTCCCACAAATGCACGTTGTACAGGTGTCATTATGGCCCCCACTGCCCTCAGTTATGCGGATGGCATTCGTTGTCGGGTTGCGCACGGCGCGGGCGTCGCGACATCTCTGTCTGAACTCACATCGAAGAGCATGGGCGCCCTCGCTTTGCACGTCCTTCGTAAGAGATGTTCCACAGAAGATCTTTGAAGTGATCGGTGCAACGAATATGAAATACCCGCAGAGAGGATTATTTATGAGGTTCACTCGGCAATAGGTCAGCCCTCACATAGACTTGGCAATTCTTGGGACAGACGCGGGCGCAGGCTCCGCAGCCGATACAGCGACCGGGATAGTCAACCGCCATAATTACGCGAGTGAGTTCTCCGTCGAAATCCTCCTCCGCTCCGCGGCAGACGCCAAGTATCTGACCTGCGTCGTTAATACCGTAAGGGTGCATGACCTCACGCGAGCAGACCTTAAAGCAACGCCCGCAGCCGATGCACGTCCCAGCATCGACAAAGTTTAGGTATTCCGGAATCCAACTGCAGCCGTCGCGGGTGAAGCCTGAACGGTTCATTTCGATTTCTCCAAAGCAGTGTAATCTCTTCGAGCAATGTCCCAAGCAGCAAAGCTAGAACATATCTGGACTGCAACTCGACCCGATGTGGTCCGCGTGGCAGAGAGGCTTTTTTGCGGATTCATTCAGAGATTCCCTTGCTGGCATCAGCCGCACGAGACAGTGGACGTCTTGACCGCGGTTTCCTCATTGGCACGAGGTGTAACTGTTCGAACTTCAAAGCTCGCCATCGTCAGCCTTTTTCGTCCAAGCGCGCTTTCTCTCCCCTGGCACCTGTCTGCGCTATGGCCCTACGGAGCCATGGTGGAGGGCCTGCTTTCAACCTACTCTGAACACGGGCCAGCAACGCCCCTATTCCTTCAGGCCGCGGCAGCTTGATCGGGTGGATATTCGCCGAAATAACTCTCGCCGCCGAAGGTCCGCCAATACCAATACAAAAGAAAAGCTGGCACGAGGCCAGAACCGCGATTTTTGCGGCCAGGCGCTCGTGATGCGGTGTTCGCTGAACGGCCAGCTCATCAGACAGATTTTCGAATACAACAGCTCCTATGAAACTGAGCGAATCTGGCGTCACATCGTAGATCGCAAATCGTTCGGCGGATCCGAAATGACCATTCAGCCTTTTCATGTCTTGAGTGGCGATCGCAAGCCGCAAGGTACCTGCAGGCCGCTCCGCCCCTATTTCCCGAAGTCGTTTGTCGACAAGCGAGAGACGACGAATGGAGCTCATCTTACACTTCCATATTGAGGGGCGAATCAGTTCTCCCAGGGCTTGGCCGGTGTTGGCTCGCCTGGATGATATTGGCAGCCTCGTAGATCAGGTCGCGGGTTCCCTGATAGAGGATCGTGAGCTTGTGTTGGTTGCCCAAGCGGTCGAAGACGGGAAAGCCGACGCGCATCAGCGGAATGTTAAGCCGATCTGCTGCTTGCCGGCCGTGCGAATGAGTAACGAGAAGGTCGGTCCCAGCAGCAAGGTGTTCAAGATTCCAAAGATCACCGGTATGGATGGTATCGAGCGAAACTGATTGAAGTGCTCTGGACATCCCAGTCGTGGAAACCGCTACTGCTACTTCCGCCCCCATCCCGGTGAAGAAGTCGATAAATTGGACCAACCGATCCGGATCGGAACCAATTGCTATTCTTTTGCCGGTTAGGTGAAAGTGCCCGTCGAGCATCGCGTCCTGCAATTGCATGCGGCGACGCCGAATGCTCAGCGGTGCTTCTTCTGACGAAATCTCGGCGAGGAGACTGATGAATCGATCAGCATTCTTTAGGCCCGTGAGGGATCCGAACAGCACGTAAGGGACGCCTGTAATTCGCTTCAACGCTTCAGCCGGTCGCCTCATTTGTTCCCCGATGGCGATGCACCGAATGGCCGAACCGAGGTGGCGAATTTCGTCAACTTTCGTGCCGCCGTACGTCGTCGCAACCCATTGCTCGGGTATGATGCCACCGAGCGATTTCGACAGATCAGGCAGGATTATTGGGTTTAGCCCGAAACGTTCTATTGTCTCGCGCAAATGCTCGAGATCAGCAACCGTTAGGTTTGACCCTGGCAAGACTGCGATTTTTGTGGCGTCGCGTGGGTGTTCGCCGGGCAGCGTAATCTCCTCGATAACAGCGGCAACCGCTGTGGACCAGCCCTCCTCCATTGCCCCCGCGAAATCCGGCGAACTGGCGAGCACCACCTCAGTGCCACTTAGCTCCGCGACCCGCCCGCCCTTCATTTTTAAGAGTTCACCGGCGATGTCGTCATCTCGAGTCTCGACCAGGGCAGAGGTGCATATCCCGATAACTCGCGGTTTGACCCGTGTCTTTAGGGTGAGGATTGCTTCCTCAAGACGATCAGCGCCGCCGAGAACCGTTACAATTTCGTCCATCGCCGTAGTGTGCAGGGGGATCGTTTCACTGAAATGTCTTCCAAGTAACACGAGCCCAAAGCTTGCACACCCTTGGCTTCCGTGGATCATGGGAATGGCACCATCGATGCCGAGAAACGCCAAGGCAGCCCCCAGCGGCTGAGACGATTTCAGAGAGTTGATTGCCGCAGCTTTTGTTTGGGAAAAGATATTAACCATTTGGGGTCTCAACCGCCCTCAATGCCCGAACTGAAGGGGAATGCGGTAAGGTTCGCGCTCGCCATGCTTCCTGATGTTTGCATCCCGATGCCGCTCCCATGGTGCGGGTTCGCGTAGTTCTGTCCAGATGGGGTTGTGGATTGCCAGGTAGGTCTGACGCACTAGCTGCACCATTCCCTCATAACCCGCGTAGGCGTGACGCCGCTCCTGGTTAATGTCGAGCCACGGCACCTTTGCCTTAAGAGCGATGAATTGCGTACGACCGCCCGACAGCATGATGTCCGCTTTGCCTCCTGTGAGCGTCGAGTAGAGCCTGCTCGGGGCAATCGAGTCATGCAGATGGCACTCCTCTTTCAGAACCTGCTTGATACGACCTCTATCGTCATCGGTAGATTTTTTGACCGATGTCGCCACGATCTCCATGCCGATCTCCAGCAGCGCATGGACCAACGACCAAGATTTCACCCCGCCGGTGTTGAGCAGGACGCGCTTGCCCTTGAGCCCGGCCCGGAATATTTCCAGCCGTTTCCATGCTCTGTTTTCTTCTACCGAGATAAGCGCTTCCGCGCGATCGAGAAGTTCGGAGTCGGCGCCGTTCTTGATTAACAGGCCAGCGATCCGCCGGAGTGCGTTCGATGTGCCAGAGATGCCATAGAAGGAGCCTTCAAAAAAGGGAATATCCCAGCGCTCCTCCATTTTTTGAGCAAGATTGACGAGGGCCGACGAGCAGACCACCATAGTCGCACGCGCGCGGTGAGCAGAGGCGACCTGCAAATAGCGGGCGTCGCCAGGAATGCAGGCGCGAACGCGGATTCCGAGTGTGTCCAAGAGCGGCTTCACGAGCCAGAATTCGCCGGAAATATTGAATTCGCCTAAGATATTGATGTCGTTAGGTCCGCAGTCCTCAGGCTCCACCGTGCCAATAACATGATCAAACAAGGCTTGGCCAGCAAGCCTATTGCCGAGCTTCTTCGCACCGAGAAAGCCAGGTGCGTTGACCGGCACCACCGGAATCGCGAATTCTGCCGTTGCGGAACGGCATATCGCCACGATGTCGTCGCCGATCATCGCAGGGACGCAGGTTGCATAGACAAAGATCGCTGCCGGTGCGTGGTCCTTTTTGATCTCGCAGATGGCATCGACGAGTTTCCGCTCGCTATGCCCCATCAATATTTCGAGTTCAGTTAAATCCGTCGTGAAGCTTGTCCGCCAAAGCCCAGGACCTGACGATGCGGCCCCGCGATTGTCCCAAGAATTGCCTTCGCAGGCCAACGGCGCATGTATTAGATGGGCTACGTCCGAAATAGGCTGTAAGACTACTTTAGCTCCGTCAAACGCGCAGCCCGCGGCGGCTCGTAGGTTGAATGGCTTTTTGGCACCATTGCCGCGGATTATCTTGCACAGCGGCTCGCGGACGGAACCTTGAGGTGTCGAGTTGATTGAGAGCATTCGTTGACCTTGAAATCGATGAACAGAGGGCCGGCCCCCAGACCGGCCGTTCCTCCTATCGGGTGAGGTCGTAAGAAAAGTCAGTCGCACCTAGCGTCATCGTCTCATGATCCAGCTTGTCGAAGATCTTGTCGAGGATAGCCGTTAGAACACGCAAACCTCCAACATATCCCATGAGAGGAAACCGGTGGTGGTGGTGCCGGTCGAAGATTGGAAACGTCAGTCGAATCAATGGAGTTTCAGCATCGCGCTCAAGATATTTCCCATAGGAATTACCGATCAGTAGATCAACCGGTTCGGTGAACAAAAGGGATCTCATTGCCCACAGATCCTTGCCGGCCCAAACCTGCGCATCTTTACCGAAGGGCGACGATGCGAGTAATTCCTTCATCTCGGTTTCCCACGCAAACGTGCCATTGGTGGCCAAGCAGTGGGTGGGCTCGCCGCCAGTCTCCATAACGAAACGTGCGATGGCATAAACAAAGTCGGGGTCGCCATAGATGGCGTACTTCTTTCCGTGTAGCCACGACTGGCTGTCTGCCATGGCATCGATCAACCGGCCTCTCTCCAGCCGGACGGCTTCGGGAATGGTCTTACCGGATATCCCAGATATTTTCATCAGGAATTCGTCAGTCCCTTGGATACCCAGCGGATAGTGGAAGGATGCCGTCTCCTGTCCAACTTCTTTGCAGTATTCAAGGGTCTTACGAGTATTGTAGTGCTGCAACGACACTGTCGTGCCGGCGTTGAGTGCTGCCTTCACATCATCGAGCTTTGTGCCTCCGTCATATATGCGGAACTCACCATCGGATGGTGTATCGAATTGATCTGAGGCGTCCGAAATAAATGCGTAGGACACGTCCATCAAGGTGAGCAGTCGCTTTAATTCACGTATGTTGCCAACACAAAAGCCGTCGAAACCTGGGATAATATTGATACAACTTGGGTTCTTACTGCGCTCTTTGCCGGCCCAAAAATGCTCCAGTATGCCTTTGACCATGCTGTCATAACCATCGACATGGCTTCCGACGAAGGCCGGTGTGTGTGCGTACGGTACGTCAAAATCCGCTGGTACGGACCCTTCGTTCCTGGCATTCTCGATGAAACCATGTAAATCGTCGCCAATCACCTCCGCCATACAGGAGGTGGAGACTGCGATCATCTTCGGGTCGTAGAGTTTGTAAGCGTTGGCAAGGCCGTCGACCATATTTTTCAAGCCGCCGAATACAGCTGCGTCTTCAGTCATTGACGAGGACACCAGGGAGGACGGTTCCTTGAAATGCCGCGTCAGATGCGATCGATAGTAGGCAGCGCAGCCCTGACTTCCATGCACAAAGGACATTGTCCGCTCGAACCCGGCGGCTGCGAAAACCGCGCCTAGCGGCTGGCACGCCTTTGCGGGGTTAACGACGAGCGCTTCGCGAGCCAGATTTTTCTCGCGATATTTCCACGTCTTTGTAAAGTCACGTTGATCCGAAGCGACTTGGTCCGGGTGAGAAGATTCGAAGTTTATCTTCTTCTCGGCCAACATCTTCCTGTATTCCGGCTCGCGGAACAGGGCAGCATGATCCAGGATTTTTTCGGCTGGTCGCGTCATGGCGTCACCTTTCTCAACGGCTGTACCGTTGCGCGGAGGCCTACCTATCCTCAAGCACTTTACGTTTTAGCAACTTCTTACCAACAGGGCGGGGTCTTATTCGGCTGCGACCGCTGCGAGTGCCGTAGCTTTTTTCCAAGGTGCCTCGTAAAGGCCCCATATCGGGTTGTTTATCGCGAGATCCATGTCGCGGGCGAAGATCGCAAAACCATCATAACCGTGATACGGGCCGGAATAATCCCAGGAATGCATCTGACGGAACGGTATGCCCATCTTCTGCACCGTGTATTTTTCCTTGATACCCGAGCCAACGAGGTCAGGGCGAATCGCATCGATGAATTTCTCAAGTTCGTAACCATTGAGATCGTCGTAGATCAGGGTGCCCTTTTTGGTATAGTGACTGGTTCGCTGATAATCATCACCGTGACCGAATTCGTAGCCGGTGCCGACGACCTGCATTCCGAGATCCTCATAGGCAGTAATGACGTGACGCGGGCGCAAGCCGCCGACATAGAGCATCACCCTTTTGCCATTGAGACGCGGACCGTACTTGTCCGTCACAGCATCGATGAAAGGTTGATGCTTGGCGATCACTTTTTCGGTCGTATCCTCAATCTGGGGCCCAAAGTGCTTGGCTATGGCGCGAAGCGAGGTTGCAATCTGAGACGGACCAAAAAAATTGTACTCCATCCAAGGTACGTCGTACTTCTCTTCCATGTGCCGCGAGATGTAGTTCATCGAGCGGTAGCAGTGGATTAGGTTTAGCTTGGCTTTCGGTGCGCGCTCTACTTCAGCGAGCGTGGCATCTCCAGACCAGTTACCGATCACTCGCAGTCCGACCTCCTCGAGTAACAGGCGCGATGCCCATGCGTCACCACCGATGTTGTAGTCGCCTATGACGTTAACGTCGAATGCACCGGGCGTAAAATCCGGGTTCTTCTTGTCAAAGATCCAATCTCGTATGGCATCGTTGGCGATGTGGTGGCCGAGAGACTGAGAAACACCACGAAAGCCCTCGCAACGCACTGGCACAATCGTTTTTTTGTATTCCGCTGCCTTCTTCCGGGATACAGCCTCGATGTCGTCGCCGATCAGGCCGATTGGGCATTCGGATTGTATTGTAACGCCGTTGTTCAGCGGAAACAGTTCTTCGATCTCATCGATAACCTTTTCCAATTTTTTGTCGCCGCCGAAAACAATATCCTTTTCTTGAAAGTCCGAAGTAAATTGCATGGTGACAAAAGTGTCGATGCCTGTTTGACCCATATAGTAGTTGCGGCGCTGCGACCACGAATACTGACCGCACCCAACCGGTCCATGCGAGATGTGGACCATGTCCTTGATCGGCCCCCAAACGACACCCTTAGAGCCTGCATAGGCGCAGCCGCGGATGGTCATCACGCCGGGAATTGACTTAACGTTCGACTTCACGTCGGATCGGGACGTTGAGGAGTTGCCCAGGCTGCTCGCATCCTCACCCGTTGCCACGTTGAGATGCTTGTTGCGGCGTTTTGCCGTCCTATCGTGATATCCAGACAGCACATCCTCTATCACCTTCGTGTGAAAGGCGCTGTCATTTTCGTAGTTCGCGCTCATTCGATCCTGCCCTGCTTCCAAGATAATAGTGGCGCCTCGCGAGCGAGCCGCCATCGGTTTCAACGCGCATGGATCAACTGCGCAAACCTCGTCGGAAGGAGTCAGCGACTAGAAGGCGGCGCGTTCGCGTCCTTGGCCTGAAGCTCCGCGAGCATCTGCTCGTCTGTCTTCATGATTCCGAAGTCGAGCAACATGTCTTCCAACTCTTCCATCGTGATCGGAGTCGGAATTGTCCCTTGGCCCGAGTTGGCGTGAATTTTCTCAGCCAACTTCCGGTACTCCGCAGCCTGTTGGGATTCTGGAGCATATTGGATCACCGTCATCTTTCTAAGCTCGGCGTGCTGCACGATGTTGTCGCGTGGCACAAAGTGAATGAGCTTTGAATTCAGCCTTGCAGCGAGTGCTTCGGCAAGATCCAGTTCACGGTCAGTCTGACGTTCATTGCAAATCAGGCCACCTAGGCGCACGCTGCCGACCGTCGCATACTTAAGGATGCCTCTGGCGATATTGTTGGCGGCGTAGAGTGCCATCATCTCGCCGGACATCACGATGTAGATTTCTTGGGCCTTGTTTTCTCGAATTGGCATCGCAAAGCCGCCACACACCACGTCGCCCAGGACGTCATAGGAGACATAATCGACATCATCATATGCGCCGTTCTCCTCCAGAAAGTTAATCGACGTAATAACACCGCGGCCAGCGCAGCCGACGCCAGGTTCCGGTCCACCGGACTCCACGCATCTAATGCCTTTGTATCCCAGCTTGAGCACATCTTGGAGTTCCAAGTCTTCAACCGAACCTTTTGTCGCCGCAAGATGAAGAACAGTATCCTGCGCCTTCGCGTTCAGGATGAGGCGAGTTGAATCGGCCTTTGGGTCGCAGCCGACGATGAGGATCCTCTGCCCCAGTTCGACCATCGCCGCGAGAGTATTTTGGGAAGTGGTCGATTTACCGATCCCGCCTTTTCCGTAGAATGCGATTTGACGCAAACCTGCCATGCTTCTGCCTTCCCTATGGAACTTCGCCCTGTCCCGTCAATGATTGCCGGCAGCTTTCGCCACCGCATAAAACACAGCAAGATACGTGCCAAATTGCGACGCGATTCGAGGAAAGGCAGATTTAAATTAGATTTCAAAGATAAAAATGGACTGAACCGACGTCGGACCACCTCGGTAAATGTCGTGGAAGCGACAAAAGTCGTGTGCATTGTCGCACACGCGAGACGACCATACGATATGGGGGCCGAGATCTTTGTGCATCGGCAGGGCCATTCAGCTCCCCCTCGATATCACCAGCGCTGTATATTCCGTAGGGAATTTCATCCTAGGCGAACCGAATGCACTGCGAACGCATCTTCAGTCTCTATAACGGTCGAAACCCACGGGCCAATTCGAGAGTCAGTACTTCCATAGTTCCAACCGTTTGCGGCTATTGGGTTAGGCGACGACGCAGCAACGCGATCGACACGAAAAAGGGCAGCACAATGTAAAGGCAAAGAGCTCCAAGATGCAGCGTGATATCTGGAACGGGATGCCCAAGCATTGCCGGACGAATGAGATCGATGGAATGTGCGAGTGGGAGAAGGTGCGTTATACGCTGAAGCATGGGCGGGAGCTGATCAACCGGGAAGACGGATCCCGACAGGACCAACATTGGGGTAATGACAAGCGACTGATAAAAAACCAGATAGTCGTAACTGGGTGCCAGTGCCGCCACGACCATCGATAAGCTCGCGAAGGCAAGACCCGTCAGCGCGATGACTGGGAGAACATAGATCAGGGAGTCCCATTCCGAATAGGCTAGCGTGGCTGTCACGATACCAATTGCCGTACCTGCTATAGACGCCTTCGTTGCCGCCCACGCCATTTCCCCCAGGACGATATCCCCAAGCGTAAGTTTGGTGTATAGCATCGCCTCCCAAGTGCGGTGATCTCGCATGCGAGCAAACGTAGCGTAAATCGTTTCAAAAGTAGATGCGGTCATCGCGCTCGTTGCGACCATCCCGGCCGCCAGAAATGCAGAATAGGAGACGCCGCCGACATTGCCCAACATCACGCCGAGTCCTGACCCTAATCCGAAGATGTAAATCATGGGATCGGCAAGATTACCCAGGAGTGATGCTGGAGCGACTTTCTTCCATGCCAGAAAGTTTCGCCGCCAGACCGCGACCCAATTCAGCAATCCCGAGGGAAGTGCCTCTGTAGAAAATCTACCCATCGCTACTTCTCCATCTCGCGCCCTGTCAGCCGCAAAAAAACGTCTTCCAGATTAGCCGGGCGTTCAAGCAGGCGCAGACCGGGAAATTCCCGCAGCTTGGCACGGACCTGATCGGAATTAACTGTGTAACAGAACAGCGTCTCTCCACTAATCTCGATCCTTTCGACATGTGGTCTGACTATCAAACTGATTTCGTCAGGGTTGCCCCCGTAAACCTCAATAACCGGGCAACCGATTATATCTTTAATCAGGGAGAGAGGGGGGCCTTCGGCGATCATGCGCCCACCTTCGAGTACGCACAACCGGTCACACATCCGCTCGGCTTCATCCATCATATGCGTTGTCAAAAGAATGGTCTTGCCGCGAATAAGCAGGGAGCGCAGCCGCTCCCATATCTGGTGGCGAGCGGGCGGATCCAGGCCAGTGGTTGGCTCGTCCAGTATAAGCAGTTGCGGATCGTTTACGAGTGCTCGCGCCAACGTCAATCGGCGTTTCATGCCGCCCGATAAGTCTGATACGCGAACATCAGCTTTGGCCTCAAGCTGTGCAAATTCTAGTAGCGATGGGATGAGCTCTTCGATCGCGCCGGTACTCATTTGGAAATAACGACCAAAGACCAGTAGATTCTCGCGGACGGTAAACTCCATGTCCAAATTGTCGAACTGCGACACTACCCCGATGCCCGCTCGCGCTAAACGAGCCTTCCCTGGTACCGGCAGTCCAAGCACAGATATCTTTCCCGCGCTCGGTGTCGCCATCCCAAGCAACATACGCGTAATCGTGCTTTTGCCTGCACCGTTTGGCCCTAGCAATCCGAAGCACTCTCCAGCTTTCACGCCGAACGACAAGGAATCGACGACCGTTTTCTCGCGGTAGATCATAGTAACGGCCTGAAGATCGATCGCCATGGTAGGCGCAGAGTTGGGCTCCGGTTCAAGATGGCCCGTCTTGATTTCGCGCTCGGGATTGGATCGAGCGGAGGCTGAGTTTCGGTCCGTTGATATAGTCTTCGGTCTCAACTTTTCACGTTCCATGTTCTCACCCATAGCTACCTCCGAAAGCGCGACGAAGTATCGCCCACAAAAAGGGATTCGGAGGTCACGATCTCCGCTTCATTCGGAGCGCCGTTACCTTTGGCAATTGCCGGTCCGTCGGCCGTCGAACCGCGAGACAGCCAGTCGCTATTGGAGAGGGTGAGCAGGGCAAAGCCCTTCAAAGGGATCAACATGAACAGGTTTATTAGCGTGTGAATTGAGAATGCCAGAAATCGGATCTGGCGCGCGCGGTAGGCAGCGACTGAACATCGCACCATTGTCATCGACGCAATGATGATGATCGTCCATCCCGGCATCGTTGCTGTTAGGACGAACTGGATTATGCCCGTGGCTGAAGACACCGCCAAGAGCAATGGTCCGATGTTCTGGTGAATGGCATCCAATGTCAGAAAGCGATTGTGGCTAGGCAGGAGAGGCAAAGCGAGTAAGGTGTCACGGAAGGTGCTGCGTGCCCAACGTAGTTGCTGACGTAGGTAGGACCCTATGCGGTCTGGTACGACAGTTTTCGCTATTGCCTCGGGAACGTATTCGGTTCTGAATCCTGCACTTAGCATGAGGATCGTTAAATGGCGATCCTCGCCAAAGTCACTTGGCTTGCCTCGATAAAGTTGCGTTTGATACTGATCAAGAAGCAAGAGAAGTGCGGACCGGCGGTACATGGCGCACGGGCCGCAGCAACACATAACCGCGCCAAATCGAGCCTGGGCGGCGCGTTCGTCGTTACAGGCTAACCAGTATTCCATGTCAATCAAGCGCGTCAGCAGGTTTTGGTCGCGATTGCTCGCTTTTAATTGGCCCATAGCGGCGCCAACGTCAGAGTCGCGCATTTTTTCGACGAGCAGAGTCACGACGTCCGAGGCGATAGAAGTGTCCGAATCAACGTTTAGGATCAAGTCTCCACATGACCGTTCTATTGCAGCGATCTGTGCTTTGCGCTTTCCGACATTCTTCGGCAGCAGCAGGAATTCGAACCTCGGATCCGAGGTGTAAAGCCCGTGAACAGGCAAGATTGCCTCACGATTGCTGGAGCCATCATCAACTATATATACTCGAAACTTGCCGCCATAGTCCTGCCCCGCCAACGAGGCGAGGCAGGCCGAAAGAATGGCCGGATCTTCGTTGAAGCATGGGACAATGATGTCTACGCTGGGCAAATGGGCAGGATCAATCCCCTTTGACCTCGGCTGTGAGCCGCTGGCTTTGCTCGCGTAGAATGCCTGCATACTTTTATAGATTGCCGATAACAGCGCATGAAGCGTGGCGGCTGCGATACCGATTGTTTCAAGCAAGGTCATAGTATCTCGTGTGTTGATCAATGCTAAGGAAGTGAACGGATCGTCAGTCCACGGCTACGCAGTGATTTGATGATTGCGGATATGGCTGCAAGCGTTTGATCACGCAGCGTTGGAAGCTTGGCCGGGTCCGCAGCACCGGGGGGGCATCCATCATGCAGAAGCACGATGGACCCGGGTTTGGTAGCGCCAAGCACGCGGTCAACGATGGCGTCGACGCCCGGGCAAGACCAGTCTCGAGGGTCAACTGACCAATGTACGGGTGCTAAACCTAAGCTCGCCGATTTGACGAGAGCCTCTTCCGTCCACTTGCCATACGGGGCTCGAATGTGGCGGATAGAAGCGCCAGCGCATGCGGAGAGAATAGCCCTATTTGCTTCATCTATTTCACGTTCCACCTGTGGCCGGCTGCAGAGGGCCAGATCGGGATGCGTCATCGTGTGATTGGCGACACCGTGGCCTTCCGAAACAATACGTTGAACAAGGCCCGGATGTGCTTCCGCGTGAGCACCAATGACAAAAAACGTTGCTGACACGGCATGTTGTGCTAGGACATCCAGAATCTGTGGTGTGCAAAATGGGTTGGGACCGTCATCGAACGTCAGGTAGACGCACTGATCGTCCGCACCCGCATCCACTCTATCTATGATATTGAGGTTCTTCATAGTTCCGGCCCGCGTCGCTGTATGAGGGACCCCGACGGCCAGTCGCTCATTGTGCGCCCAACCGGAACTACAACAACTAGAACGTCTTCGGTTCGAGTGGCCGGGCAATCACGATAGACATCCGCAAGAGTAGACTCTACGCGAATGCCGGACACGATATTTGCCGCGCCATCCCTGCAGAATCTCTCGATGTGATTTCGCATCGCGTATCGCACAGTTCCGAATGCGAAAGGCACGCCAAGCCCTTCCACGACCGGAGCCATGGCTCGAATGGAGTGAGCGATGCCCAGTTTTTCTAGATCCGGCCGAACACCATATAACCCCAACTCAGCCACAAGCAGTTCTGTCTCACCCACTCTGATGAAACGCCGTAACAACCCTAGATGACCGGCTATTCCTTTGGAATCGTAGGCAATAGCGCGAAGCTCAGGCCGAGCGCCGGCCCAGCTACGACCATCCTCAAAGGGTTTGGCGTTAAACTTCCCGGTTGGGCCATATGTATTCCGAAAGAATGATGCGAGCTCCACGTGGTCGGAGGAAGCCAACTCAGTTTCCCAATGTAATTTCCAATGTACCCCGGAAGACATGCAGCGCTCCAATTGTTGTTTGACCAAAGGAAACAACCATAAACAGCAGCAACCAACGCACGGTACAGCTGCTTTGGGCTGTGGAGCTGGCTTGGTCCACCAATGCACAGCAGCGTTCCTTGTTGCCCCCCGGTTTCGGCGAGAGGCACCTTGATTTCTGCAGGATAGTGGGTCTTCTAGTTCGATGAGATGATATCGGTAAAATCTATTGTTTGGATACAAAGCATTTAGGAGATGGATATCGGATGCGATTCAGAGGCTTGGACTTAAACCTGCTTGTAGCGCTTGACGCTCTGATGACCGAGCGGCAGTTGACTGCCGCGGCCCGGCGCATCAACCTCAGTCAACCGGCAATGAGTGCGGCTATTGCCCGTCTCCGAAATTATTTCCATGATGATCTCTTCGTAATGCAAGGGCGCGAACTCATTTTGACCCCCCGTGCCGAAGCACTTGCGCCTGCTGTTAGAGACACCCTGCTCCATATCCAACTCTCTGTTATCGCCTGGGATCCAATCAAACCCGCGGAGTCCGATCGTCGGTTCAGGATTATCCTATCCGACTTCATGACACTGATATTCATGGAGAAGGTGATAAAGCGGATTGCGCGGGAGGCGCCACGTGTGACCTTTGAACTGTTGCCCCTTGATGACGATCCCGATGAGCTTCTGCGCCGGGGTGACGTTGATTTTCTGATTCTGCCGGATTTGTTGATGCCGAACATCCATCCCAAAGCGAAGCTCTTCGATGAGACGCTTGTTTGCGTAGGATGCCCAATGAACAAGCAGTTGGAAGATCGGCTTTCCATGGAACAGTTTATGTCGATGGGGCACGTCGCGGCCAAATTTGGCCGTTTAATGAAGCCTTCAGTTGAGCAATGGCTATTGCTCGAACATGGGTTCAGAAGAAGGATTGAGCTCGTCGTACCGGGCTTCACTTTAATCCCGCCACTGCTGGTGGGGACGGACCGAATTGCGACCATTCCAATGCGATTGGTGAAACATTTTGAGCAGACGATACCCCTGAAAATCGTCGAGCATCCCCTTCCACCTCTCCACTTCCCCCTGGCAGTCCAATGGCCCGCGCTTCATAACACCGACCCAGGCAACATTTGGATGCGTGAGATCATGTTTGATGAAGCTTCCCGGATGGAATCTTGATCGGAGACATTGGCTGTTTAGGCGGCACCGTTCGCTAGGACGGATGATGCTGACCCCATGGAAGTCACAGGCGGGATCATCGCGACGATACTGTAATGTTTGGCCAATGTGATTTTACTCTTTCTTCAACCATTGTTAGCTGGATGACGCTTGGCGGAGCCAGCTCTTCAGAGCATCGCTAGCGTAAGAACGGCGCGCGAACACCAATTCTTCCCGTTCCCCTAGCTGCCAACATTTCGCTCAACCTCTTGATCCCTTCCGATGGTGGGCGATCGACAATTTTGCCCCGAGCCGACGGAGGCATATGTCCATCTCGCAACTTCGCTTACGTCTAGCGATCAAGTGCCAGTCCGCTGATCAGGCTTTTACCGTAGCGGCCGGGGATAGAGGTCGCGTCACGAAGAGCTTGCTCCACCAAGCGACTTCTTACTCGACGTAACACGGCACATTCGCCGGACAAATACATCAAATCCACGCAATCAATTTTACTAATGGCGGCAGATGCAACATAGGGGATCTGACAAGAGCCAACTCATAGCACTTCGCGCCTGGGGACTAGCTCATATGTTTGCTTGCCAACGGAGCGGAGTCGCGTGTCGTTGAACGCGCAGATTTGCCCTCTCAAACCAGAACGCATGGAGGAAAAGAATGGCTGATGAACTCGCGATTGAAGTTATCACCACGATCAAGCGGCGCGTTGAATCGGAGCAGGGCGGGATAGCAGCAGCATCAATGACCGAGATAACCATCGAAACTGAATTGACGTCCTTGGGCATCGACTCTTTGGGTTTGGCTGACGTCCTTTGGGATCTGGAGCAGGCCCACGGGATCAAAATTGAGCTGAACACATCCGATGCGTGGTCAAATCTCAGCAATGTTGGTGACGTTGTCGAGGCCGTCCGCGGATTGATTGCGAAGGAAGTTTAAAATGAACAGACGGGTAGTCATCACCGGGATGGGTGGGCTTTGCGGCTTAGGCACCGACGCACAATCAATTTGGACAGAAATGCGGGAAGGTCGCGCAGCAATCGGTCCAATTGCTAACACCCCGCTTTACGATCTGGAGGGGACTGTTGGGTCCGAGATAGGGGGGCTGCCCGAGCACGAGATCAGCCGCAAGCAGCTTGCCTCAATGGACCGCTTCAGCCTCTTGGCTGTGATTGCAGCATGGGAAGCGCTGCGACATGCAGGGCTTTCGGTCAATGAAGGAAACCGCACCCGCTTCGGCGCAACCGTTGGCGTCTGCGGCTGCGGGTGGGATGCAATCGAGCAGAGCTATCGCGGCCTCTTTTTGGGGGGAGCAAGCCGCGTACCCATTTTTAGTGCCCTGAAAGCCATGCCAAGCGCGCCAGCAGCACAGGTAAGCATGGTGCTGCGCCTAATGGGCCCGGTATTTGGAGTTACTTCCGCTTGCGCGTCGGCAAATCACGCTATCGCTACGGCGGTGGATCAAATCAAGCTGGGCCGCGCCGATGTGATGCTCGCTGGCGGTAGCGATGCCCCGCTCACCTACGGAGTACTAAAGGCTTGGGAGGCTCTGCGGATACTAGCGCCGGATACATGCCGCCCGTTTTCCGCCGATCGAAGGGGTGTTGTTCTGGGAGAGGGCGCTGGCATGGCGGTACTGGAAAGCTACGAGCATGCTGCCGCTCGCGGCGCTACCATACTTGCCGAGATCGTCGGAGTGGGCCTTTCCGCCGACGCTTTCGATATCACGAGCCCATCAGTTGAGGGACCAGAGTCAGCGATGCGAAATTGCCTTGCTGACGGCGGTTTAAACCCCGAAGATGTCGATTACCTTAATGCTCACGGCACCGGCACCAAGGCTAACGATCTAACGGAAACAGCAGCAGTTAAACGTGTCTTCGGAGACCATGCATATTCAATGTCGATTTCCTCCACGAAGTCGATGCACGCGCATTGCCTTGGCGCAGCAAGCGCACTGGAAATGATTGCATGCGTGATGGCGATCAGAGAGGGCGTAGTGCCGCCGACCGCAAACCATCGAGAGCATGACCCTGACTGCGATCTAGACGTTACGCCCAATGTGGCGCGCCAACGTAAGGTACGTGTTGCCTTAAGCAACTCCTTTGCGATGGGTGGCACCAACGCCGTATTGGCCTTTAAGGGCGTGTAGGGTCCTGGACCGCCAATTTCCTGCTCCCCTGGGGGATTTGTACAGGCGGCCATCATCAAATCTACCATAACTAGCGGGGTGGAAATAAAGCGAGAAGAGAATTGATGCTGCGCATCTAAGATCTCGCCGGTGCGACGGCTGTCCATCTGCGATGGCTCGGTCTAGCCTATCAGCCAAGGAGCCGACTGGTACGCCTTGTACCAGATCGGCTCGCAACACTCCCCGAATTAGCCATTCCGGGGCCTGTACAGGTCAGGCCGTGGTGGGGAGTGTCGGTAAACCTCCCCTGCCCTCAATACTCGTCGTTTTTCGATAGATACTGCGCTGAGTTGGGAGCTGTGGCGTTGATCTGGCGATCACCCCGTTCGATTAGAGCCAAGGCCTTGATTGCCTTTGCCGCTTCGCTTTCTGGGTCGAGAGCAAGCATATGGCCGACCATTTCCGCAGCCCATTGGGGCCCCCGCACCACAACCGCTTCCTTGGCAAGATCGAGCGCCTTCTTTGCCCCGGCCATGTCGAGGATCTTGCGCGCGCTCCATCGCCGGCAGAGGGTGTAGATTGGTCGCAGTGCGATCGAACCACTCCACATAGTCGCCATCGATGCTACAGACGGCCCAAGTGACGCTACCATAATATTCCTGAAGGTACGGGCTATATGCAAGTTCTGAAGATAGGTTCACCTCCCGGGCAAATTAGTCCGGCGTCTTGCGGTGCTCAAGGCCTGCCAGGGACTGATCAAGAATGCTCTTGATTCCGGTTAGTGGGTGGGAGCATCTCTCCCCTCATCCTTCCCGAGGCTCAGACGCAATATTCCCCTGCTCCATGGAGCTGGCATCCAAGGTGAGCATCTTCTCAAGGCTGGCGATCCATGTCTCAGGTGGCCTCACTCGTTAGTCGGGCAGACGTTATGCCGCAAGACCAGCAATCGCTTCGAGAAACGCATCGATTTCTTCCTCCGTATTGTAGTAATGCGGCGATGCCCGCACGACCGGCGGAAGCTGTCGCGAATAGGCGTCAACGGGCGTGCTGGAGGGAGGTGACACGGAGACGTTTATTCCTTTATCTGTCAGATAGGCCATGACCGCTGACGAGGCCCAACCGCTAACGGTGAATGAGATGATGGAAGCGAGCGGCGCCCCAAGGTCATGGATCGATACGGAACGCAACTCTCTCAGGCCCTCGCGCAGCCTGGATGAAAGGCGATTACAACGCTGCTCAATGTTGTCGAGTCCAACGCCCAGCGCGTAGTCAACTGCCGCCCGCAGGCCGAGACGAACCGAATAGTTCTTCTCCCACGTTTCAAAACGCCTGGCATCGGGTCGCAATTCGTATCGGCCAGGAGCTGTCAAGGGTGCACCATAGAGGTCTATCATCGCTGGCTCTATCTTCTCGAGGACTGATCTACGCATATACATGAAACCAGTTCCCCGCGGCGCACGGAGAAACTTCCGACCCGTGGCGGTGAGGATATCGCAGCCAAGCGCGTTGACATCAATCGGCATCTGACCCGCCGCCTGGCATGCGTCGAGTAGATAGAGGATGCCATTTTCTCGCGCTATTCGACCGATCGCTGCCGCTGGATTGATAAGGCCGCCATTCGTCGGTATCCAAGTGACCGCTATCAGCCGCACGCGATCATCGATCATTCCCACCAGTGCGGTCGGATCGAGGACGCCAGAGGCGTCATTCGGGATGACTTCGATAGATACCCCGGTGCGCTTAGCGACTTGCAGAAAGGCGATGTAGTTGGCTGCAAATTCGGCACTTGCCGTCAGAATCCGGTCCCCTGGACCAAAGGAGAGGGAGTAAAACGCGCGCTGCCAGGCGATTGTTGCATTTTCAGCTATCGCTATCTCATCGCGGGTGCAGTTTACGAGTGTGGCCAAGCTGTCATATGTCCCCTCAAGTAGAGAGCTGGCCTCGGCGGCGGCTTCGTATCCGCCGATCTCTCCTTCACGGCCTATGTACCCGATTACCGCTTCAATAACCGGGCTGGGCATCAAGGCAGCCCCAGCATTGTTAAGGTGGTTTCTGTTTTTTGTCCCGGGCGTTTCAGCACGCAAGCGCAGAAGATCCAACGCCTTGTGAGCGTCGCCGATAAATTGCGACATGCTGTTTCCTTCCTTTCATCGAACCACCAATTTAGTTGACGCTATCCGCACTGTCGCGAAACCCCCTACTTTTGCAACCGGCTGTGCAGATTTGAACGACGGGAAAACACTCACTGCCAGTGCCTCATCAACACGTAAGATTGTGCTCACCGGACTCCTTTTGTGTTCGCAGAGGGCATCGATCTATAGTTCCGCCGCGTGTTCCACAACCAGCTGCCATTTGCAATCGCCCGCCACGACAGCAGACCATTATGTCCGTTCGCGCTCGTGTGACAAAAAATCACAGTCACCACTGTGCTTTTCTCAGAAGGCGTTGTTCGTCTCGGCGAACCAGTTCCTTCAAGAATTGCTTCACCGCTCTCACTCTCGGAAGATAAGCTAGGTCCTGATGCGCCGACATCCAAATTTCGCGCACACCATGCAGCTCTTCGAGCACTGGAATGAGACCAACGTTCAGGCTGCGTGCGAATTCCGGAAGCGCCACAATGCCCGCCCCCGCGGATGCGGCGAACATCTGCGACATCATGCTATTTGAGCTGAACACGATCTTCGGAGCCGATACAAGCTCTTCGAGCCAAAGAACGCTTTCGAGCTGGACAAGCTCATCGATATAGCCGACGAAGCGGTGCTCCCGAAGATCTGCCGCGTAACAAGGAACTCCATTGCGCTCAAGATAAGCCTTGGAAGCGAACAGCCCTGTTTTAAAACGCCCAATCAGCTGACTGTCCAGCGCAGTTCCACGGGGTTTAAAAAAACTTAGAAATAGATCCGCCTCGCGGCGAGCGACGCGAACCGACTGAGGGGATGTTACCAGTTCGAGGTCAAGATCAGGATGCCGCTCACTGAGTTCCACAAGCCGTTTTGAGAGATAAAGTGTTGCGATACCCTCCATCGTAGCGAGTCTGACGGTACCGCGGATCTCGTCGCGATTGCTCACGTCACTTCGAAGGGCATTCACCCCGTTCTCAATTTCCTCCGCCCGTCGCATGGTAATTAGCCCAGCCGGTGTCAGCAAAAGTCCGTCCGGATTCCGCTCGACGAGCGCGCCGCCCACCGTATATTCTAAACGAGCAAGCCGGCGCGAAACGGTAGAGTGGCTGACCTTCAGTTCGCGGGCGGCGCCGGTCACGCTCTTGCACCGGACTACGGTAAGGAAAAGCTTGAGATCATCCCAATCAAGGTGGTCAATTGCCGTCGCCATGCTCCCCCCGTCTATTTTTGCACAGCATAGTGCATTCTATTGGGGTTGGCGCGCAGATTCGCTCTGCTAGCTTCGGACCCGACCCCCCAGTTAGTCCGTGTGAAGCAAACTTCGGCAGGCGGACTGATCCCAAAAGTTGGTCTGCTTAAGGTAACCTAGGAGAAGACCATGTCGAGACAAACTGTGAACTCTTCGCACGCCACCGCTGTGGGATCATACTCGCACGCGACATGGGCTGGCGACTTGCTGTTCTGCTCTGGCCAAACGCCGATCAACCCGAGCTCCGGCAGACTGGCCGATGGCGGCATTGCCGATCAAACACGCCAGTGCTTTGACAAGCTATTTCAGGTTCTCGAGGCGGCAGGATTAGGGGGCGACGACGTCGTTTCAGTCAACGTCTATTTGACCGACATGAGCGACTTTAGCCATATGAATCGGGTTTACGCCACTCGCTTTTCAGCACCTTATCCCTCGCGCACCACCATTGGCTGCTCCAGTCTGCAGCTAGGAGCGCGAATAGAAATCAGTCTAACGGCACAACGACAATCCTGAACACGCCGCGCTTGTCGCGATGCTCCAGATGGGAAGGGCCGATTTTATCGGCAATGGAAATCGATGAGAACCGTGAGTTTTAAGGCCGCCGCCGCTCATACCGCGTCGGTGTACTTGGATCCCTTGGCAAGCGCAAACAAAGCTTGCTCCGTGATTGCTGAGGCGAGCCGCAACGGCGCTTCCCTGGTGGTGTTTTCGGAGAGTTTTCTTCCCGGTTTCCCTATTTGGGCAGCACTTTACCCGCCGATCCAATCGCACGAACATTTCAGGCGCTTCTTGAATGCTTCGGTATACGTGGATGGCCCGGAAATTGAGCGCGTGCGGAAAGCGGCGACTGACTATGGTGTTTTCGTTTCGATCGGCTTCTCGGAGCGCAATCCGGCAAGTGTCGGAGGACTGTGGAATAGCAACATCTTGATCTCAGATGCTGGCCAAATCCTAATCCACCACAGAAAACTGGTCGCGACCTTTTTCGAAAAATTGGTATGGGACCCCGGCGACGGCGCTGGTCTGGTCGTCGCGAATACAAGAATTGGACGTATTGGCGGTCTCATTTGCGGGGAAAATACCAATCCGCTTGCGCGGTATACTCTGATGACGCAAGCAGAACAGGTCCACATAAGCACTTATCCCCCCATATGGCCTACTCGTGTTCCTACAGAAAGAGACAACTACGACAACCGGGCGGCCAATCGAATCCGTGCCTCGGCCCATTGTTTCGAGGCCAAGTGCTTCGGCATCATTGTAGCCGGGCGGTTGGATGAAAGCGCGCGCCAGTCCATAGCCTTGAATGACCCCACGGTCGCGGCGGTCATAGATGCCAGTCCGAAGGCCAGCAGCTTTTTCCTCGGACCAACGGGGGCGCCCGTTGGTGATGAATTGATTGACGAAGGTATCGGGTACGCCCATATCGATCTGGAGGATTGTATTGAACCGAAGCGGTTTCACGACGTCGTTGCGGGTTACAACCGCTTTGACATATTCGACGTAGCTGTGAACCGGACGCGTCGAAAGCCGATAAAATTTGTAAAAGACATCACTACGGAATCTTCAACGGACACTGAGGTGCAAGCGTTACCGGAGTAAGGCGATGACACGGACGGGCATGCATATGACCAAGAAGGGGTTCTCATTCCAAGGCCCTGCTGAAGGCGTTCATGCCCTCAACTCCTGGATCACCGCTGAAGACGATCTTTTTCTGGTCACTCATATGGGGTTCCTGGAAATCGACCCTAACCATTGGCATCTGGATGTCGATGGCCTCGTGGGAAACCCGGTGGAGCTGCGCTTGGCTGATCTCCTGGCGATGCCGCAGCGCGAGTATATGTCATTTCACGAATGCGCTGGCAGCCCTCTTGCTCCGACAATCGCCAAGCGCAGGATTGGAAATGTGGTTTGGAAAGGGGTGCCGCTATCGCTTGTTCTGGAGCGCGCGAAGATCAGCAGCGATGCGTCCTACGTATGGACTTCCGGCCTTGAGTGGGGCTCGTACGCAGAAGTCGAAGAACCTTATCAAAAGGATCTGCCGATCGCGAAAGCACTTGCAGAAGAGGTCCTTCTTGCACTTGAGATCAACGGCCGGCCGCTTTCCATGGAGCGCGGAGGTCCGGTTCGGCTGGTCGTGCCAGGATGGTACGGCACGAACTCCGTAAAATGGCTTGGTTCGATCACTGCCGCAGACCGGCGGTCGCGAAGCGCCTATACGACGCGTTTCTATAACGACCACACGGCTTGGGGTGTGAGACCGGTTTGGCATGTCGCCCCGGAGTCGGTCATCGTGTCGCCGTCCCCAAGTGATATACTCTCAGCTGACATGCCAACAACAATATGGGGCTGGGCTTGGGGAGACAATCAGATTTCGAGTGTCGAGGTGAGTGTGGATGGAGGAGGCTCGTGGCAAGCTGCAACAGTCGGGCCACGCGAGGATAGAAGCTGGCAAAGGTTCGAGTTGTCATGGTCGCCTCGAGCGGGTCAGCACCTCCTAATTTGCCAGTGCACGAACGAAGTCGGGGAAGGGCAGCCGTTAGCTGGCGCGAGAAACGCGGTGCACTCGGTGGAAATAAACGTCGCATGATAAGCCCTCATCTGCAAGCAATGTTATAGTTATCACTGGCCCCCCCGGCGCATGAATTTGCCTTAACGTCCCGTTCCTGTTCGGCAACCCGGACGTCTGAGCCAATACCCTTGACCGTGGTCTGGGGGCAAGGCGCCCGCCCTTTATTTTCTGTCCAGGAGGGCTTCAGTCCCTGGCTCCGCGGAAACCCAGTGTGGCAGGCGTGCCGCATCGTCCAGTCTACAGGAGGAGCCAAGCCGCACTGATCGTCAACAAGAGCGCGTTCCAGCCGCCGCCTTTTCTGACGTCGAGGGAGGCGCGAGGCAAGGCGGAAAGTCGCCTTGCGGAATCGATTGGTCTTACACGTCAGACGAACCCTGCCACGCAAGGTAGCTCAAGAAAACAAACCGACATACGGGGAACAAGAGAATGTGCAAGCCTGTCAGTCAGGAAGGGGGCGATCATGTCGCCAATAGCGCCGTTTCCATTTGGCCCATCATCGTTATCTGCTTTACGATCGTCGTCTTTGATGGCCTCGACACCATCTCAATAACCTTCGTGGCGCCAAAGATTGCCAATATCTGGGACATGCCGGCGTCCGCCATGGCGCCAGTCTTCATGGCTGCCAGTATTGGCGCGGTCATTGGTTACATTGCAGCAGGTCCAATGGCAATTCGCCTTGGAGACCGCAGAGTGATGCTTCTCAGTGTCGCAGTTTTTAGCATTGGCAGCCTCGCCAGTGCAACTGCCACCGATATCATGGGTCTCGCTACCCTGCGGCTAATGACCTCCGTAGGGTTGGGAGCGGTTCTGCCTCTTGCTGTGGGCGCTGCGTCGTCCGTCGTTTCACCGGCACGTAGGTCCACCACGGCCATATTTATCACAACCGGTCTTTCAGCAGGGGGCGTACTGGCGGGTATTCTCGGAGGGCCGCTGATCCAGAACTATGGCTGGCAATCAATCTTTATAGTCGGTGGAATACTGCCCCTGCTTCTATTGCCGGCCATCGTCTGCTTTTTTCCTGCTTCGAGCCGTGAGCATACCGTAGCCGGCAAAGAAAATGCGATCCTGGGGCTGTTTGCGGGGCAGCTTGCACTTCGGACGATTCTTCTTTGGCTTTTCGCCTTCGTCGTATTTGTGGAAGCCTATGCCGTCCTCTACTGGACGCCGACGTTGTTGATCAACTGGGGCATGCCATCTGAAATGGCTCCAGCGAGCGCGGCAGTATTGTCCATGGGTGGTCTGTTCGGAGGCGTGATCCTCGTTTTCCTGGTAGTGGAACTGAGTGTCGTGAGATCCCTTATGGTGTACGGGGCCTTCGGGCTCGGCTGCATTCTGATCTTCGCACACGGAAGTCTGGACAAGACAATAATGATGGTTGTCTTCGGTATTGGAGCCGGACTGGTTCCTTGTTGTATGGGGCAGGCCGCTCTCGCTGTTTCGTTCTACCCCGGACACCTTCGAGCGACAGGAGTTGGCTTTGCTGCGGCCGCAGGCCGGATCGGTTCTGTGGTCGGCCCGGGACTTGGAGGCGCGGTCATCGCATTAGGCTGGTCGACACAGCAGATTGTCCTGATGGCGGCGGTCCCGTCCATATTTTCAGTGATCATTCTTGTCGCAATACACATCCTAGGACCTATCGACATTCAGGATTCCCAAATCGCTTGAAGACTGATTGGTAGACGACCGTGTTTGATCACGGAGGTTTGTGGATGGCAGCCAGACGATATGAATTGAGCGATGCTCAGTTGGCGAAGATTGCGTCGTTGTTGCCTGATAAAGCTGAGGATTCGGGGCGCACTGGATCGGACAACCGGCTGTTTATGAATAGTTGTCTTTGGGTGTTGCGCTCTGGCGCGATCTGCCGGAGCGGTATGGCAAGTGGAAGTCGGTGCATAAGCGTTTCAGCCGCTGATGCCATGCCGGCATCTGGGAGCAGGTGTTCGAGACGCTGAAGGCAGACTAAGACAACCAATATCTGATGAACGACAGCACGATCGTCTGTGCTCATCAGCAGGCGGCATCCGGAAAAAGGGGCCAAGGATCCGGCGCTCAGGCGTTCCCGAGTTGGATTGACCACTCGGCGACGTCATGCAAGCTCCGGCGCCTCTGGAAGGGCAGATCGGCAATGTCGTGCTGGCCGATAAGGCCTATGACAGCAATGTTTTGCGAGCAATGCGCCAGCATCGGAGCCAAAGCCGTTATCCCGTCAAACTGTTCGCGCAAGATCATCATTCCGCACGATGAACTCCCGTACATGCATTGCAACCGTATAGAGAGGTGCTTCAACCGAATGAAGCACTTCCGCAGTTTTTTAACCCGATACGATCGCAGAACCATTCATTCCCAAGGCTTCTTCTATCTGGTTGCCGCAATGCTCTGGCTGCGATGAATGTCGATCGTCCTAGCTCCCAACGACCGGTCGACCCGCGGCCAAAGCCCAATGAGTTCCATACTGCTGATCTGCTGCTGCAGCTTTTAAAGTCTCGCGATTATGCTGTTATGGGATACGGTCGCTAGCGCGTTGTTCCTTAGGTCATGTTGACAAAGTGAGGCAGCCAAATCCTCACTGCGGCGATCGCCAGGAATGCAGCGAATGATGTTTTAGTCTTGTCGTAGCGGGTAGCGATGCGGCGGAACTGTTTGATCCGGTTGAACATCCGCTCGATACGATTGCGGTCTTTGTAGGCATGATAATCGCAAGCTGGTGGATTCTTCCTGCTTGCTCGCGGTGGAATGACCGGTCGCGTGCCATGGAAAAGAAGCTCCTGGCGGATGCTGTCGGCATCATATCCCTTGTCAGCAAGGAGACGACGAGGCCTGTTTACCGGCATCGCGAGCAGATCTGGAACAGCGAGATAGTCGGAGGTTTCACCACCCGTCAGTACAAAGCCAAGAGGGCGTCCCTGACCGTCTGCTCGGGCGTGGATTTTTGTCGTAAAGCCGCCGCGTGATCGACCAAAAGCCTCCTTATGAGTCCCCCTTTATGG
>CCRI01000030.1 GCA_000985875.1 Neorhizobium galegae bv. officinalis | reverse complement strand
GGATGGTGCCAAGAGTTTTGTCGTTGAACTGCCAACGGCATTTCGGAGACTGGCGGTAGCCGGCATCGACAGAATGGAACAGGTCCAGGATTTCGTCGGAAGTCAGAGCATCGGTGGCCGCGGTCGTTTTGCCGAGCGCCGAGGCGTTTACGACACCGTTCGGTTGATTGGCGCCGGTCCCGACCGTAAGCCGCCGGTTAGCACGCTTGCCCATGCGCTCACCGAAGATGTTCCGCAGAAGACTTTCCATGTCGAATGCGGAGTCTTGCAGAAGCTCCAGAGAGATGCGGATAATGCCGGTGGACGTCATGTAGGCGTCGAGGTTCTTGGAGTCGAACTCGACGTCATCCGAACCGTCGTCGGTTGCAGGCGCATTCTCGGCCTTGTCGCCGGCCTCGTTCGCCGTGTCGTCAACCGTGGGGTAAGGGATACGGTTACCGGTCGAGGTGTTGAGTTCTTCGACGACATTCCCGTCCCACATGGGACCCCAGGTAGAAATCGCCTGATCGATCCGGCCGGAAAAGCCTTGCGGGACGGTATAGCCGCCGGCAGCATTGTCACCCGCCGCCTGCGCGCGCATTTCGCGGGTCATATTCAGGCGGTTGCGCTGCAATACTTCGCGTTCTTCAGGCGTCAGATCGGCGGCACCAAACCGGACAGCCCTCGCGAACACTTCACGGTATTCCGGTGAGCCTTCACCACTGCGGCTTTCCCCGTCATCATCGTTGACGTCATCGATAATCGGACGATGCTGGTCGCGCTGGTTGCCCCGTGCCTCCAGATCGACGAGCTTCTGCAAGCGCTCGATCTTGGCATCGAGAACGTCGGCGTCCGTCATCATGGCGTCGAACTCGCGTTCGATTTCGGCGGCGCGCTCGGCCGGGGTGTCCGGCTTGATTTCGTCAAACTTTGCCCGCGCGTTGGTGGCAATATTCGCCCGCTTCTCGCGCAGCTCTTTAAGCTGTTGAGTCATTGTAGTTCCTTCGGTTTTTGAAGATGATGCTTGGCAGCGTGAGCGCTGCTTAGGCGGGAGGTTCAGCCCAAACGCCGGGCCAACTGGCCTTTCATGCGACGTCGGATTTCCGATACGCGCGAAGAAAGAGTGTTTTGCGCCGAGGCGCGATGTTCCTGAAGGCTGCGAAGCCCGATTTCAGTGCCGTCATAGGCGGGCGTCGTCACGATCGAGACATCAAAGAGCCTGACTTTTTTGATGCTGCGCAGCGGCGGATTTTGCGTATCGTCCCATTCATGGACGTCAGGCCAGAAAGCGAACGACATTTTGTCGAGATCGCCACGCTTCATCTTTGGCACGATCGCCTTGACGTCCGGATCTTCGGCGTCAAGTTCCGCCTCCATGAACAGGCCCTTTGCATCTTCCGAAAGCTTCAACGTGCCGGAGCGGGTGCGGGCCAACGGCAAGCCGTCGTGGTTGATGAGAAAAACGACGTCATCACGCCCCAGCGCTTCCGCAAACGCCCCCGGTTCGATCACTTCCCGGTAATAGCCGCCTATGTCCGTTTCCTGGTTGAAAACGGCGGCATAGCCGCTCACTTTCACGGTCCCCTCAACGGCCCGGATTTCGGCCGGTGAAAAACTTCGGGTTTCACGTTCCATCATTACTGTCCTTTTTGTTGGTTTCGCTGTCTCCATCGTCTGATCCATCGAGCGGCGGGCCGCCGTTATGACCAATGCTTGGTTTCTGCCCCAGCTTGTCGATCGGCAGCATGGCACCCTGCATATGAAGCTTGGCGGCCGCGCCGCCGATCGGCGGCCGATCCTCCATTTCGCGCGTTTCATCTGGCGTCATTTGGCCGGACTGGATAGCGCGGGCATAGCCTTCCATGCGGGTCTTGAAGTCGCCACGAAGCAGGCCGTCAAGGTTGAGCTTGACGAAATACTTTGTGTTCTGCGGCCCGAAGAGCTTCAGATTCAATTCCTGCTCAAACTGGACAGCCCAGCGGGTCAGCGTGTGCTTTACCAACTGCAAATCCTGCTGTTCCGTGTTGGAGAACGTGCCTCGTGAAAGGTCTTGCAGGAAGACAGGCGGGAGGGAGAACAGCCGAGCAATTTCCTCGACGATGAAGCGCTTGACCTCGATAAGCTGCGTTTTTTCAGGGTCTGCGCCAAGCGGCTCGATCTTGTGACCGTCAGGAACGGCCAGAGCGAGCGACCTGGTCGCGGCAGCCTGTCTGACCGCCTCCGTCATGTCAGCGCCAGCGCGTGAAATTGCCCCCGCCGATTTGAACGGCCCGGTGATAGTGAAGGGCGGGACGCCGCCATTCTGAAAGAACTTGGAGCCGTATTTAGTGACGGCCTGCGCAAGCCCGATCGTGTCTTTGCTGGAGAGGATCGGCGATCGATGGCTTATCCCGTCAGCCTTGAGCATGAACGGAATATCGATGACTTTTGACGCCGGATATCGTTCCAGCTTTCCCCCGCCGCGATATTCATAGACCTTGCGGCCATTGATGCGCTTAGGCTTCGTTTTGTTCGGATCGAGCGGGAGAAGTTCGAGTATTTCGCCATTTCCGTTCTCGATAATGTAGGTGTAGGACCGGCCGCCGGTAAAAACCTGCTCGAAGAGGTGCTTACGCCATTCGAACGACGTGCATTCGTCGTTGATATTGGCCCGCAACAGCTTCGCGAGCGGCCGCTTTGATTTTTTCCGGCTCTTCCCTGACATCTCGTAAAGATGAAGAGGTAGAGCCGCGAGCGTCCCGGCAAGGAAGTTCACCGCCGACCAGACCGGGGGAACGCCCAACGCGGAATCAATGGTCACAACCTCGCCGCTCGCCGACATGTCGCCGAGGCCAACGAACGAAACGATGCTCTCATCAGAGATCGAGACAGAAGGGTTTTCCAGGTTGGAACGCGTTTCAGGTTGGCGCGCACCTGTTTTGCTTCGCCGAAATGGATTTCCGAACATCAGGCCGCCTTGTGTTTGTAATTAGGATCATCCCAAGGGGAGACCGGTTCCGGTCGGTTGCGGCAAAGCGCGATGCCGACCGACATGGCAGTGGACACCATGCCGTCGATACGCCCGAAGGCGTTTTCCTTGTCGAACATGCGGTGACCTGTCCGGTTTTCCGCGTAGACGACGCTGGCGGCACACCGATCGAGCATCGGGTTGGGATCGATATCCATCCGCTGCTCGTAAAGAGCGTTTTCCAGCATGTTGATGCTGTGAGGCATCCACAGGTAGATTTCCTGCTCGCCGTCCTGCGCGTCCTTGTCCTTATCAAGCACCCGCTTTTGAAACCCTTGCGGATGGATGACGACAGGCAGGTATGCCCCGGTTTCCTGCAAATGCTCTTGCAATCGCTCTAGGCCGTATTGGTCGCAGGCAATCTCTTCCGGGCTGTAGAGAGTGCAAAGGCTAGTGATCGCCTCGGCGAGCCAGGAGTATTTCAAGCGCTGCCCGGGAACGGCCTCGATAAATCCTTCCGAGGCCCAGACGTCGTAAGGGGCTTGGTCTGTGTTGGCGCGATCCTTAAGGGTGTCGGCCGGCGAAAAAAACCAAGTCTTTGACGCGAACTTTTCAGCATCCTTCGTCGCGTCCAACACCCATGTAAGCGTGAAGGCCGTGAAGTCGCGCGTTCGGGAAAGGTCGAGGCCGCCGTAGCAGGGATAGTTGGCCTCGACCAAGGCCGCCAGGTCGAGTGGCTTTTGGCAGGCCATCCAAGCTTCGCGCCGGATGGCCGCATTAACTGACTGTGTCCATTCGCAGAAGTGCAGGCGGGCAATACCGTTACGCTTGCCCGGCATCAATTTCGCCTGCTCGACCACGCCCCGGAGGTATTCGGTCGTAACCGTTACATCGAGCAGCGGGTTAGCCTTTACCCAGCAGGAAGGATCATTCTCCCAATCGTCCCCCTCGTCGAGAGAGCAGACAAAAGAGAATGTCGTATCATCCTTGGTCACGCCGGCTGCGACGTTTACCGCATGCTGATGCTCTTCCCAGCAAACCGATTCTCGGCTCGTCCCCGAATTGGTCGCCATGACAAGCAACGGCTGACGGCGGAATTTAAAGCCGCGCTCCAGCAGCTCCATAACGTCCCGGTTCGGATGCTCATGCACCTCGTCGCAAAGCGCGACGTGCGGGCGCGGACCTGATTGCGCCGAGTCAGACGAGATCGGTTTGAAGAACCGTTCATCGCCACCCTTCGCCTTGTAGGTCAGTTGCCAGACAGGCTTGATGCCCGATGGGATGATCCGCCGCGCCAATTCCGGCGACTGGCGACGCATGGCGACCGCATCGCGGAAAAGAACCTGCGCCTGCTCTTTCTTCGCCGCAGCGGCGTAGATTTCGGCGCTCGGCTCATTGTCGGCGACCATCATGTTGATGCCGATACCGGCCAGCAAAGGCGACTTGCCGTTGCCTTTGCCTTCCTCGTCGTAAAAACGCCTGAAACGACGCAAGCCGGTATCGGCCCATTTCCAGCCAAACAGCGCCCCCACGCGGAAAGCTTGGCTGGGATGGAGTTGGAACTTGCGGCCCTCAAATTGGCCGCCGTTGAGGTAAAGTTTCGTCTGAAACCAGTGAATGCGCTTTTTGGCCTCGGCGACGTCCCACAGGAGGCCGCGACCGGGACCGTCCCGAAGGTCGAGCAGATGACGGCGGCATGTGTTGCGGATATGAGGGCCGGCGACGACATCGCCGCGCAAGACATCAGCCGCCCAGGCGGTTACCGGATCGTCCTCATAGGAGATTTCCGGAATTTCAACATCAGTCGAATCCGTCATTATTGAAATCAAACCCGAGTTGGCCGCCACCTTGCAGGCCGCGTTCGGCCGAGGGCGTCATTCCGAAATCGCTGGCGAGTGCACGTATCTGCCGCCAAGTTTCATTGAGCTGCCCGACTTCGGGGCGGCTCTTCTGCTGAGTGCCGTTGCGCGTCTCAGTTTCGTAGGTCTCGCCATTGTCGCCGATATCGACGCGGAGCCTTTGATGGCGGTCGATCGTCCAGCACAAAGTTTCGAACATGAACACGTTCGTTTCGTTGAGCCGGTTCTTTCGAGGATCGCATAGCGGCGGCGCAATCCGGTCCCAGATCACCCCAACGGTGAAGGGCAAGCCTTCCGGCTTCAGCTCGCGAGCCTTTTGGATGGCGCGAGCCTCGAAATTTGCGCCGCCGCTCCCCTCGTTATCGGTCAGGGGAACAACGTTATCGGCGGAAGGCTTACGGCCCTTCATCAGATATCCCCTTGATAAGAGTGGCTTTTTCCCTCCAATTCCGACTCCCTACACACGAATGGATGGCGCCGGTCTAGGGTCGGAGAGGGGTTAGACTTTCGACCCACCCCCTCCCGGGGGGGCGGCGTGTGACATTTCGGTCACTTCAGGGTCGAAGGGTCGGAGGGGTCAGCGGTTCGCCGGGTGGCGCGGGTCGATCGGCCAGCCGTCGAGGCCGGTTGCCGTCGAGAACCCGCGAAGTTCTTCGGCCTGCTTCGTCGCGTCATGGTGCGGCTTGCACAGCGACTGGAAAGGACCATTCCAAAACTTATCAGGGTTGCCGTTGTGGCGCTCGACGTGGTCGCAGACTGTTGCGATCGTTCGCTTGCCTTGCAGCCTGCACATTCTGCAGAAGGGTTCGGCTCGTAGCTGCTCGCGCCGTAGCTTCACCCAACGGTACAGCTTGTACCACTTGCGCCACTCTTGCGCCTCGTCTGACCGCTGATGCCTCATAACCCTTAAATGCGAAAAGGCGACCGGTTAGGGTCGCCTTGTAAGCATAGCTATCGCCGTTGCCTTGAATCGGTTCTCTGAAGCGAGACCGGCAAGGCTGGGTTCCTGACCGCCTTAGCCCTGTAACCTTTCGGTCAACTCTGGCAGCGTCTAGCGCTGGCATCGGAGGGTGTAGCGAATCTGAAGTGGCCGTTGACTAACGACTCTCACACCTTCTCCATGAACGCAAGAGGGACATTCTTCATTTCCCTGCCATAAAGCTTGCTCCACACCCGGGCTAAAGGCTCCCGCGATTTCGGTTTGGTAACCTGAAGCACGACACATTCCAGCCCTGCGAATGGGCCGAACCTGATTATCACCTCACAACGATCGCCAATCGTCTTGTCCGCCTTCATGCGGTCAATGTTGAGCTTGTCGGCATAGAACCCAAGATCATGATCGCGAACAGTGTGGTAGCGCTCGCCGTTATGGAGGAAATCCACAACGCCCTTGACCCTCCTAAGCCGCTCAAATGCCAAGGCAGACGGCACTATCCGGATGAACACATAGCCGGTGAAACACGCTCGCTCGCCCTCGATCTTATCGCCCTTGACGATCTTGTCGAACTTCTCACGCGGCACCAACGCCTTGACGCCACCGTCAACCAGCCGGCTTTCAACCGTCAGCTCGGCACCATCGAAGACATTCAGGCAGAACCATTTCGCATCGGCCGGCCGCTGCTCGACCAGCGCCGCCGAGGCCGGCAGCAGCATAGCCCGGTAAAGCCGCTGTTGCCGCGTTATCCGCGTCTTCTGCCAATTCGACGGTTCAACCGCCTCGACGTCACAGGCCCCCGCCCGTTTCTTGATATTCTTCATCCCCGGCATGTCATTCCACCTTGCTCAAAAGCCTTGCAATTTCAGTCATTGCAGCCTCAACGGCCGCATCGAGATCAGCCGTTCCCAGATCAACCGCCGGGAACGGAACGTAGTTTGGCGCGAAGGTGAAGAACGGCCAGCCGCGCCGCGCATGCAGCCGGCCCCAGGCGGCGAACAGATCGCTACCCTTTTTCACGGATCGAAATTCGGCGGTGAAGCTGTCCAGCGCCGCCGGGCAAAGGAATGGCTGCGACGATCGCATGGCCGCCATCATCGCGTTGACGGCCGGCCACCCGTTCACAGCCAGCTTTTCCCGCATCAGCTCGTCACGCGTCTTCAAGCCGGCCTCGATTCGATCGTTGTCGAATTTCGTAAAGGCCACCTGACCGGTCGGCGGCTGGAGCAGAAACCAGAAACGGGTTGCCATCCAAAGCGGACTGAAGGACTTCGCCTCGATCCTTTCCGGCTGAACGCTAAGGGCCGAACTAGGCAGCCCTTCCCAAGCCCTTTCCCGCAGGAAGTCCGCCGGGCTCGATCGAGCCTTCCCCGAAATCTGCCGAAGATAGACCGGCGTCAAACGAATGCAGTTTCGTCGCTCATCGTCTGAAAGCAGGAACCATTCACGCCGTGCGGTTGCATCGCTGTAATAGTTGTACTTCGGCCATGTCGGCAGCCAACCAAGGAATTCCCGGTTTATCCGCTGCCTTTCCGTTCGGCTCAACGCCCGCGCGCCCGCGTTTTCTGGAGCGGTATTTGGAGAGGTAGATGGAGAGGTATTATCCTGAGGGCATGGCTCCCCCAGCTTATCGGGCATCGCGCCCCCAGCTTCAGACCTGAATTCCCTCACCTTTTCGCCCTCCGGAAACGACGCGAGATAGGATTGATTGCGCCACCGCTGGCCGGAAAAAATACCACCTTGGATTTTAAGCCAGCCATCCCGCTCCGCTCTTCTGAGGGCACGGGAAATAGTTTTCGGATCGCGCCCGCTCTTTTGGGCAAGATCCGCCCGGGTCGGAAAGCAACTGCCGCCTTCCCGGTCCATGAATTCCGATAAGACCCGCAATATGTCCCGCGTCGTGGCCGGCAGATCGGATTCCCCGATCGCCCGTCGCCAGCGCCAGACACGTGATTGCGTCGGCCGTTCCAGTTCGCCCATTGCCGGCACTAACCCCCTGCTCTCCAGTTGAGGAAATCCCTATTCAGGCTGCGCCATGCGCCTCTTGCCCGTTCGTCTTGGTTGAGCTGCTTTTTCGAGCTGATCGCCAGAAGGGTTTTCAGCCGCGTATCGGCAGCCTGCTTGTCGCGCACCGGCCCGCCCGCCCCGCAAGTTTCCAGAAATCGCCAGAAAACCCGATCCGACAGCAGTATGGACACTTGTGTCGTATAATCGCCGTGCCGTTCTTCCGGCGGCGCGGTCTCCAAACCGAGCTGGCGTTGCAGCTCCCGCACCTTCCCGCGCGCCCGGTCGAACATGTCGATAAACCGGAAGAGAAGAGCGAGGGCATCGCCGATCAGCTCGATTTCATCTTGCTGCGCATCGCGATGGAAAGTGGCGAGAACGGCCGTCTCGCCCGTGCGGCGGACGGTCAGCAGATGGGTTCCCGCGTCGTCCTGGTCGATCATCCATCGATCGCCGGTCAAACGGTTCGCGTGGAAGCGCAACCGGGCCATCTTCTCTTTTTCAGCCTGCGCCCGATCGCTCATGCGGCCGCCCTCAAGGCGTTGCCGCCCCACTGGAGCGCCATAGCGGCGGCAATGCCCTCGTATGTCTTGGAACGGATTTTCCACCGATCACGCCCGGGCGGCGCGCGATGCACCTGCGACCAAAACTTATGTTCGTCCGTCCCGGGCTTCGGCGGCACCAACCGGTTGGTTTCGCGCAAGGGAAGCAAACCGCGAAGATAAAACGACGTCGCCTTGAAAGCCGGTTCGCCGAACCACCATGGCTGCACCGTCTGCGCCGGCTTCCGATAGTCGCGGATGCGCTCTTTCGCGTACCGATGCATGACCGGGTTTTCGATAGCGATCCGCGCGATCGGCGCGTTCCAGCAGGCGGAGAACAGTTCCGCGCCTTCGTCGAGTTCGGCCCACATCTCTTCTAGGGTCCGACCAGGCGGCGGCGTCTTCAGCCAGCGAACCCCGGAATTGCACAAGCGGGTGCAAGGCGGGTGCATCACCGCAACCATGTCCCATTCATCGTTGAGCAAATCCCTGACGTCGCAGACGATATGGCGATTGCTGCCGTCGTCGGCCGGCAGGAGATCGCAGGACCAGACGTCATGCCCCAGCTCGGCGAACGCCCGGCGAACGACACCGGAGGTCTCGCAACCGACCAGCAGCTTGAGCGGCTTCAACTGAGGCGGTGGAATGCGAATGATACCAGCCATCAAACACTCCCAGCCGTCACCGCATGACGTCCCGATCGACCCGCCCCGCTGGCCGCAGAGATCACGCCGGCCGCGACAAACTCGGCGATCAGAGCTTCTCCCGTGGTGTCACGAATGCCGATGCCTCCGCACAGTTCGGCCCGGCTAAAGTCGGCTCTGCCGGCGATCCAATCCCTCGCTCGATCCCGCTCGATATCCACCCGCTCATGCAGCTCGCGGCGCGGCGTGGTGCGCGGAGCGTCATCAAAACGGATACTGAGGCAATGCCCGCCCTCGCCCGGCTCTAGAGAATCGCTGTCGACGAAGTCAGCCCAATCAACCCGGCGAATGACGGTCGTATCGCCATAGCTGCCATCTTCCTGTCGTTCCCAGACGAACCAGGCCGTGTTCATGCGGCTGGAAGATTTCGGCCCTTCGTAACCCTCGCGATGCATCATCGGCAGGCGGCGCTTGAACACATAGACGCGGGCCGGCGGGCATTCGTCCATGACGAAGTTGCGGTCATCGTCCGCGAAGCCGGCGAGAAAGTTGAGATTGAGAAGCAAGGCCACCTTGCGCGGTTTATGCACCTTGAGGATATGCGCGACGAAGGCGTTCAGCACCTCGCCATAAGGCGGGTTCGTCACGATATCCGGCCCCTCGCCTTCCGGGTCCGGAACACTGAAAAGGAAATCGCCGACCGACTGGACGTCGCCCGCTTCAGATATGGTGCCCCGGTCGACAAGGTCGGACAGGATGACGTTGTAGCCCTGAGCCTCTAATACCCGCCCGACCGCGTTATGACCGCAGGCCGGTTCCCAGATCGTCGAGGAAAAGCTTTCATGCGCGAGCAGCGTCAGGGTTGCCACGTCGGGCGTCTGATAAAAATTGTCGCCCCGCTGCTCTTTGGATGCCGAGGCCGTGCCGATCGCGGCGCGCAAGTTGCTCTTTGTCGGCAGGATACCTTCAGCCGATAGCCCGGCGATCGTGCTGCGGATAAGGCCCGGATTTTTAATCTCGGCATTGCGCAGCTTGCGGGCGTCAAGAATGACCCGCCTGTCGATACCGAAATGGGAAAGCTGCAAAATGTCCTCGCCCGGGACATTTTTAGGCCGACCCTTGCGCGCCACCAAACCGGCGGCCTGCGCCTGGTCGTATTCGTTGGCGAGCGCCACCTTGGCAAGGCTGCCGATTTCGAGGGCTTCAACCACCATGGCATGCGCGCTGGCAATCACGCCTTCGCTTGCCTTCATGCGGGCCGCAAACCCGTGTGCCGCCTTAGCCTCGTCATAGACAGCCTCGGCAGCGATCATGGCCGCGCGCATGTCGCCGGCCGCAAACAGGTGTTGCGCCTGGTTGATCCGTGCCGCCAACGACGACGCATCAAACCTTTCGAGCGAAACAGGAGTCGGGACGGCGATGTTCATCAATGCGCCCTCATCAGCCGGTCGAGGTACGCTTGGTCGCGCGACGTTATGGTGACGATCTTGCATCGCCCTTCATCGGAGATCCGCACATAACCAGCCACTTCGCAGGCGGCGGCGCTCTTCTTGTGAGGTAAGGTGATGAGCTGCATACGGCCGCCGGCCACAGTCCGCAGCATGCGCAGGAATGCCCGGTCGCGATCCTCCAGGGGAACGGTAATGACCAGGGCGGGCACGAATTCGCTATCTTTGCGGTTCAGCATGTCGTCAGCACCCCCGCATTGATCAGCGCTTCGTCGATTTCGTGCTTGAGGTCGAACCATTCCCGTTCGATCCGCATCCGGTCGGTGCGACAAACCTGCCCGTCTGAAATGGCATCCCGTAGCGCCCGGGCGAAATCCATCGCCTCGCTCATCACGTCGAGGGCATCGCCTTCGGACAAGCGGCGCGCAACCCGGGTGACTGTGATTTTCGGAACCAGATCGTAGCCGAGAATTTCAGCCATCTTTGCGGTCACGATTGGCTGTCCGATCGCCTTGTCCAGGTCGACAGCGACGTCGATCGGCATGACCGTTTCGGAGTTATCCCGGCCGGTTGATCCGTATTTGGAAAGCGTCGAGAGCTTCGGCCGTGTCTTGCCGGCAAATTTGGTAACGCCGCCAACGCGCTCATAGGCGGCCGTGATGGCGTAGGTAAGCGAGAGATAGACCCCTACAGAAAAAGGACGCACGAAAACCCCCGTGAAGTTCGGTGAAAATTTTTCGGAAAATGATTCAGTGAATGGCAAGCAGCCCCGCGCTACGTTGGCATTCAGCTTAACAACGACCCTCTCAAAGGAGCCGATGAGATGACGCAAACACAGCGCGCCGGGGCGGGTCCGCTACGCAAACAAAGCGCTTGCGTCGCCCCGGCGCGAAAGGCCCGCCCGCTGGGAGGAGACACGGGCAGGCAAGCTGATTTCATGAAGCATCGACCCTTACGGCGGATTCCGCCTCGTCGAGCCAATCCATGACGCGCTGATACGTTTTGATGTTGAAGTTCAACCCGGATTGAACCCGGGACAGGAACTTGCTGTCACCAACAGCGGCAATACCGATCGCCGATAAACTTGTGTGGGCATCTTCCGCATAGCGGTTCGCCCTCGCCAATAGGCAAGCCCGAACATCATCCTCTCTGATTACTACTTCGCTCGACATGTCGGTCATATTCGGGACGAATCCCGAATTGTCAAGGGACACATCCCGTTGGACGCAATATCATCCCCAATCGTAAAAGAAGCGATGGAAACATCACTTCAAAAGCGCCTGAAAATCCGCCTGGACATGGTCGGTCTCAATCCCCATGAGGCTGCCCTAAAGGCAGGACTAAGCCCGAGCTACGTGCGCGATATCCTGCGCGGGAAATCTCGAAAGCCAACTGCTGAAAACCTCGAAAAACTCGCCATCGCTCTTGAAACAACCATTGATTGGTTTACCAGTAGCTCTTTCGATCCGGACAAAGACACTGGTCCGGACCCACGCCTTGAATTGACTAACATGGCTGTCAAAGGCGTTATTCAAGCAGGCGCATGGCTGGACACAACATTGTTCGATGACGATTATGAGAATTTTGAGGTCATTCCGGTGGCCCGCGATACCCGCTTTCCCAGGGCGAAACAGTACGGCCTAAAGGTGATCGGTGATTCCATGGACTTGGAATATCCGGATGGGACGTACGTATCGTGCGTTGATTTCTACGAAAGCGGAATACCGGTTAGAGCCGGCTTGACCGTTCATGTAGAGCGCAGGAACGGCCACCTAGTCGAGACGACATTGAAACGAATTGATCTGATCGACGGGCAGTTGATGCTTTGCCCGCGAAGCTCGAATCCGAAGCACCAACCCATTCCCATAGATGGCGACGGATCAACCGAGATCGTCATTCGAGGGATCGTTACCGGGTCTTATCGCAGAACGGAAATTTGATCCTAAAGCGAATCACTTTGAAGGCCGCCCCACGCGAGGCGGCTTTTTATTTGCTTTGATATCGGGATGCGTCCCTTGACTTAGGGATACATCCCTATCTATGTTGCCCGAACGTTCCCATTGATCTGGGAACGATACGGGACGGCGCAAACACGTGCCTCCCTTTTTTCGGGAGCAACCAAAATGAAAATCAACAAGTCCGAACGAACCCGCGTCGTCAGCGAAATGGCGGCGTATATGCGCGAACATGGCGACAACTGCACACGGGAAACCCTGCTGCTCCAGTTCTCGCAGAACGAAGTTGACACCTTCAGCGGGCCAGCTCGCGCCGAGGCCAACAGCCTTTCCCAGCGCGCAGCCTGACCGGACCCGCCGCATGAACGCCGCTAGTTCGATTCGCAGCATCATTGGCCCGACCATCCTTTTGGGGTCGGGCACCTATTTCGACTATGAGAACCCGGAAGCCGCCGAGCTGATGATTGAAGACGTGGCATATGGCCTCGCCTTCAGTAGCCGCTTTGCCGGCCAGTGCGTCAGCCGGCGCACCGGCCGCCGGGTCTATTATCCCATAGCGCAACATTGCGTCATCATGGCCGATCACGCGCCGCCGGGATTGAAGTTCGCCGCCCTCATGCACGAGGTCGGCGAGGCGACGTGTCTCGACATGACCGCGCCGCTCAAGTCCCTTTGCCCCGATTACAAGCGGGTCGAGAAGCGATGCGAAGCCGCCGGCCTTCGCCGCTTTGATGCCTCCAGCCCCGATCCGGCCGCGCTCAAGCTTCTGGATATGCGCATGCTCGCAACAGAGCGCCGCGGCCGACTGCCTTGGAAAGGCGAGGAATGGACCGGCACGGCCGAACCTTTCGAGGCTGAAATCATCCCGTGGCAGGACCCGCATTTCGCGGCCGATACCTTCCTCGCCACCTACCACACCCTGAGATCGTGACCACCCCGAACCCGTACAGCCCGCCGCACTTCGTCCTTTGGGCAGCGGTCGGCTTCATCGTCTGGAGACTATTGGCATGACAGACAACCTATCGACCGCGGAACGGGGCAAAGTTCTCTATGAGCGGTTCATGCGCAGCGAATATCATGCCGATTGGGAAAACCTGCCCGCTGGCACTCAGGCGCGTTGGCAGGATGCCGCATCGGCCGTGATGCCCGCACCCCATTCCGAGACCGAAACGCTTGTCGCCTCCGACCCCAGGACGTTGGCGATCACGGCCGCCCATCAGGCAACGGAAGCCGCAACCGAGCTACTGCGCTTCGCCCGCGAGGGCCGCGATATCCACGGCCCGTTCGGCGACGTCGAGGTGATCGAAAAGCTTCTGGACGCCGCCAAGATGGCGATCGAATGCCTGACCGAGGAAGACGATTCACAGCGGTACAGCGCGATTTGGGCTGATCTCAAACATGAACTGATGGGCTGGATATGAGCGAGGAAGCGACCATGAACAAGGACTATCGCGCGACGATCATCGCCAACATGGCAAGGCATATGACTGGCCTCGATTTCGCAACCATCGCAAGCCGCGTCGTCGGAATGCTTATCCTGCAAAAAGGCAATCTTGGCCGGTATCAGTCCGTTTTGGAAACCGCGTTTGAGGCGCATGCGATGGCCTTGCGCCCTACCCCGCCCACCCTTCGTGAGCATCCCCTCGATTGGTCCACGTTTGCCGGCCCCACGCGGAATGTCGAATGGAAGCCTGACGATCAAGATTTGATCTATACGGCCCTCAACTACCGCAATGACGAGTACGGCGACAAGGACGACGACGCCGGACAGCAGATCGTCGAACGGCTGCTGTCCGCATGGCAGCAAGCGGAGCTGGCCGCAGGCAAAGTGAATGCGCACCGGCACGAGCTGCTTGAACAGGCTTCAGCCCCGCCGCCCCGGACGCCGATAAGGGCCTATCTGCTCGAAGCTACATGCTTCCTCCTGCCGGGCCGCAAGAAATCGCTTCATGCGGGCATAGCTTCACTGAATGAGGAAGCTGCAAAGTTCACCAACATCATCCGTAAGGAAGTCGGGCTAGAGGACGACGCAACTCCGGAAGATTGGCAGGCGAAGTGCTTGCAGGCGCGCTATGCCCGCGCGGAAATGACCGGCCGCCGGGTGGACGACTTGGACGGCGGGCATGTTTGGTTCACGGAAATGGACTTTGAGCCGCCGGCATATGCAGCAGCGATCCCATCACCCCAGACACAAAAGCGGGGGCAGTTCCTTCCGACCGAAGACGGTGAGTTCAACGGGAACGAAGCGCCCGAACCGGGATCGACGGGGCTCGACGCCGACAAGATCGCTAAGGCAATTGTCTTGGCGGCTTGCGAGTTGGACGATACGCCCAATCCAGATGACGACGATACCATTCTGATCACGGTTCAGGATCTTGAAGCAGTTGCGCATCGTCACATCACCGTAGCGCTTGATCGCGCCGCCCTCACCTCGGAGGGCTCGGCAGAATGACGATCCAGAAGTTGAAGCCGTGCCCGAAGTGCGGCGAAACCGATCTCCCGATCTACAAATATGAACACGGCTGGCAACACGTCGAATGCGACGAGTGCCAGTATCTCGGACCAGGCGCAGGAAACCGGATCGACGCAGCCCGTCAGCACAATGCTGGATATGAGGCTGCCAAGGCGTCGTATGCCGCCACCACGGAGGGCGCGGCCAATGCATAGCATCGAAACAACGCGCGAGACCCTAAAAGAGTCTTCGATCGAATTGCTCAAGCTGACCGGGTGGAAGCCGGGCGACAAGTTTTCATTCCACTCTGTCAGCGAACTGATGGTCGCTCTCGCGGTCAAGGTCGTGAAGGGCGAGATCGGTTGCGGCTATCCCGATTGCGGGTGTTGTGCCGATGCGGCCTGCGAGGACGCCATCAAGCAGCATCCTGATCTTGGCGGCACACCGCCCCAGAAGAATGGGCACCCGAGCCGCGCTGAAATAATCGAGGCGCTTATCGACGGTGCGGTTGATTGGAAGTCGTCCGACCATGGCCAGCGAGAGGAACACCAAGCGGACCGCTTACTTTCGCTGCTGACCCGCGCGCCAGCCGGCGCCAACGATTTGACGCACGAGGTTTCGACGTCACGTCGCTACAATGTCGCAGCGGACGATGAAAACGGGCACAGCAGTATCATGTGCGTTGACTGGATGGCCCGCGAAGACGCGGAAAAAGTCGCGGCTTATTACAGGGAAACATACGTCGGCAAACCCTTCCCGAATGGCAAAGGCCACTACTCCGTCAACAACGTCCGCCTGATCACTGAGGATGTCGTTGCAGCTGCTAACCCATCTCCCGAGACTAGGGCGGCGGCATGGCGCTTCCGTTGGGTTTATCCGAAAGACGGTCCAACCAACTGGACAGAGACCCACGATGAGCGCTTGGCGAAACAGAAAGCGGCCGAAGGATGGGAAGTCCGCCCGCTCTTCGATCACCCCGCAGACGGCGCGCGCCCATGAGGATTGTCCGCCCTACCCCCACGACAAACTGCCAGTGCTGCGGTGGCGTCGGCAAAGTGCCATCTGCGACCGGCGAGCTGCGCCCCTGCTCGCGGTGCAGCGTTGCCGCCTTTCACGCTTGGTCAGCTTCCCGTGCCCCTACCCCCGAACTCCCTAAAAAGGAAAACACCCGATGAGCAAAGACCTGCGCAAATATCTTCTGGAGAAGGCCAAGCTTAACCCGATCGTCGCCACCGGCCGGCAGCGCCGCCGCTGGCTGTTCTGGACGCAATACGAAGTTGAAGGCCCGGTCTACCGCGAACGGTGGCAAACCCCGTTCAACATCGAGCATTGGCCCCGTGGGCGGTATTGGAGCTATCGGCGGCCGACCGGCATTCCTACCCTTGCCGAAATTCAGGTGACGGCTTCCCCGGCCGATCCGCACTTCCGCGATGCGGTTTTGACCGTTGTCCGCGACGGGCGGAAGCGGCGCGCGATCTAACCGCACTTGCCGGTTCTGCGGCGGCGAAACGCCATCACTGCCCCCAATCCAGTGACGCCACTTGCAGAATCATCGGGAATCACCGCTACATGTAATTATGAGCAAAGATTTGCGTACCCGAACCCGTGAAAGTGTTGCGGCTCTCCGAGCAAGGCAGGCAGCCGCCGGCCTCGTGAATGTGAGCATTGCCATGCCCAGCGAGATCGTCGCGGAGATTGACCGACTGAAACAGGAACGTGGGGCTTCGTCCCGCGCCCCGATCATGGAAGAGGCCATCAGGTTTTATATCGAGCAAATAAGGGCTTAACGTAAAAAACCCCGCCTTTGGCGAGGCAGGGGTTTTTTGGGATAGCAGTGCAATAACGATCTTGAGAACCGTAAGACAGTCTCAAGATAGTTCAGAATTAACGAACCTGCAAGAGATCCATCTTAGCGGGAGCGCTGATTTTTTGCCTGCCGTCCGCGCCCTCCGGAAAGAGGACAAAGGACAATGCTACAGCAGATCGGCGCGACTATCGCTAAGGCGGCCGGAAAGCGAACCCATGCGCCCGTGCGCAGGAATTCCAGACATGCCGGCAAGTGTGAGGCGGTATTCTGGCAACGCACCGATCGCCAGACAGTGCGGCAGATCGTGCTTGCCGCGAGGCGCTATGAAATCGGCATGAAAGCACCAGGCGCGCGCAACGGCCCGCTCGGCAACGTGGCGCTTGAAGTGCTGGAATATCTCGCCAACGTCGTCGAATATCGCACCGGCCGGCTGGAACCCTCGATCGACACGCTGATGGAGAAGTTGCGGAGATCGAGGGACGCCGTTGTTCGCGCCCTGAAGGCGCTTCGCGACCATGGCTTTGTTGACTGGCTGCGGCGATATATCCCGACGAACAATGGCGGAGCTGGCCCCCAGGTCCAGCAGACAAGCAATGCCTACCGGCTCGCCCTCCCGGCCCGCGCCAAGGCGTTCCTCGGCAAGTATGGCGTAGGCTCGCCCCCGCCTGAAGACGCCGCGCAGGTCCTTCAGGAACGGCAGGAAGCGATTGCCGAACACAAGGCGAGCTTGACGCCGGCCGAACGCGTCAGGGAAAGCGTGGAGGACACAGAGCAGGCCGAACGTTGGGCGGGGTATCTGGAGCGCCGCAAGCAGGCAGCGGCCGAAGGCAAGCCCGCCGAGCTGCCGGCGCAAGCCCATCTCTTCAGCTTTGCGGCCGTCGCCCCAACCCGTCGATCCGCAAGCATCCTCGAAAAGATCCGGTTTAAGCGTGAGTCCGCCAAACAGACTGAATCCGGACCTGAATTTCTAAGTAAGAAGGAAGAATAGGCGGACGCCGCCTGTTCGGGCCGCTACCGCGTCCCTGCGGCGGTTCCGAACCGCGTTAAGTGCGGTTCGGGCGGCAACCTCACGGCAGGAACCTCGAAAACCCAGCCTGCGGAACCCAAGAAAGGGCTTCCGAGGGAAGCTAGGAGCAAAATCGGTGCCAGATCAGCTACCCAAGCGCCGGCCGTTCGGTCTCTTTTTCGGTTTCCCGAAGCCGCATGATGGTCTGTCGGCTTGTCCCGTATTTCCGGGCGACGGCCGAAACGGTCCCGCCGGTCGCCAGATCGGCCCGCGCCGACTGCTTCTGCCGTTCGGTCAGGCTCGCCGGCCGGCCGAAGCTTTTGCCCTGCGACCGCGCCCGCGCCAACCCGGCTTGCGTCCGCTCGATCAGCAAATCGCGCTCGAATTGCGCTACCGCGTTCAGGACATGCATTGTCATCGCGCCGGCCGCGCTGGTCAGGTCGAGGCCGCCAAGCGCGAGGCAATGCACCCTCACCCCGGCTTCAGCCAGGCGTTGAACTGTCGAGCTGACATCTATGGCATCGCGCCCCAGGCGATCGAGCTTCGTAACAACCAGGACGTCGCCGCGCTCTAGCCGATCGAGCAGCCGCATGAAGGCCGGCCGCTGTCCCGCCGGAACACTGCCGGAAACCGTCTCGCTCAAGATGCGGTGCGGCTCGATCGCAAAACCAGCCGTCTTAATTTCCTCGATCTGGTTTTCAACCGTCTGCCCTATCGTCGAGACGCGGGCATAGGCAAAGGTGCGGGCCAACGTCAATCAGCCATCAGTTTCGCGCAGTATGAGCATTCGTCGCCGCAATGTTCCTCATATGCTTCCTTTAGGAGATCGGTGTACTCGCGCGCCTCTATTTTAGTGGCCCATGGAACCGGGCCTGTGTCGCCTCTGTTCCGATCGGCCATGGCGGTCCGCCAGAACTCCCCTTCCAGTTTCCATGCGCCACCGCCGAAGATTTCGCCGTGGTATTCGCATTTTTGCAGCACCCCCTTGTTCACAAGGTAGTCGGACGCAAGCGCTACGTCCTCTTGATGCTCGATCATCATTTCCTTCATTCCACCCACAGAGACCTCCATCGCTAGGGATTAGGAGAGTGCCATTAACGAAACCTAGTTTGAAGAGCATTTTATTGTGAGGCAGGTACGTTCAAAACATAGGGTCGGTACTGCGGACATGTCCGAAATGCGAGCCGGGTAACTTCCGGACTTGTGAGCTTGTGATGTTCATAGACGTACGGTTTCGGACGCTCTCCAAAGCGCCGCGATATCTTTTGCGATAATTGTGCGATAATGCTCTTGCCAAGCCGCGATAATTCTGCGATAAATATCGCATGAAAACGATTGTTCTTTCCATCGCCGCCGCCAAGGACCTCGACAAGCTGAACGCCGACGCGCGCAAGCAGGTTTCGCAGGCGCTCATTGACTACGCGGTAAACGGTCATGGAGACGTAAAGATGCTCAAAGGCCGGGAAGGCTATCGGCTCCGGGTCGGCCGATATCGGGTCATCTTCGACGAGGACAGCACGACAATCCTAGCGATCTATATCGGCAAGCGCGAGACAACGACTTACAGTCGCAATTAAGGAAGGCGGAACAATGCATAGAATTCAGTTTATCACCTCGCCCAACGGCGACGAAATGGTTGTCCTACCGAAGTCCGACTATGAAGCCATGATGGCCGCCCTAAGCGAGGCGAACGAAGATGACGAGGACGTCGCCATTTACGACGCCCGGAAGGCGGACTTGGAAAACTCCAACCCCCTGCCCGCCGAGGTGTCGGCGGCGCTACTGGCAGGAGATAATCGACTAAAGGCAATCCGGAAATTTCGCGGAATGAGCCAACAACGGTTGGCGGCACTCGCCAGCCTCGCCCAGGGCTTCCTATCAGATCTGGAAAGCGGCCGCAGAAATCTCACTGACGCCGTCGCCGAAAACCTGGCTTCGGCGCTGGACGTTCCCGCCGAATGGCTGAAAAACTAGATTTTGGGATTGGAGACGAAAGAATGACCTCTGTTGCGAAATGGATATCGATTGGAGCTGGCGTTCTAACCCGTGGCGGCCGAGTGGCGACGATTACCGAAGTCAATCCCGACTGCCATATCTCTACTAAGCCGGTGAAAGGCGTTTTTGCTGACGGCCAGCCCTGCAACTGGATGCATGACGGCCGGTTTTGGTTCAATGGGCAGACAGATGATTTCGATATCGTTGGCCCAGCCCCGATCGAGGCACCATCTCCAGCGGCTAAGGGTAAGTGACCGAGTATTTCCATGTATCCGGTTTTTCGCTTTATCCGGTTAGCCTCCAAATCCGATTAGAATGAATACCCGATTATCGGTTTAACCCGGTTAAATCGTAAACCGGATAAATGCATAAATCGGGTAATTATTTGAACCCGGTATGTTGATTAATCCGATTGTAACGAATACCAGATAAAAGCGAAAACCAGATTGCTTTATCAACCGGAGGCCAACCCATGCCCGTTGTCGTCATAGCGTCGTCGAAAGGCGGAGCCGGAAAGTCCACAACTGCCATCGTGCTAGGAACGGAACTCGCCCATAAAGGCGTTCCCGTCACCATGCTTGACTGCGACCCTAACCATTCCTTGAGCATTTGGGCCGGCAAGGGCAGGCTTCCCGCCGGCATCCGGGCACTAAGCGACGTCACCGAATCCAGCATCGTCAAGACCATCAAGCAATATGACGCCGATGGCGGAGTTGTCATCGTCGATCTGGAAGGCGTGGCCTCGCGCATGGTCTCGCGCGCCATTTCGCAAGCCGACCTTGTCTTGATCCCCATGCGCGCCACCATCCTTGACGCGACAATCGGCGCGCAGTCGCTCCAGCTTATCGCCGAGGAAGAGGAAGCCATTGACCGCAAGATCGCGCATGCGGTGGTTTTCACGATGACCCGCGCAATCCGTTCCAAGCAGCAAACAGGCATCGAGGCGTCCTTGAGGGAAGGGGGCATCGAAATCATAGCGCCGCCGCTTATGGAGCGCGCCGCCTTCTCGGCCTTGTTTGAATACGGCGGCGACCTGCACACGATGGAAAACAAGCAAGGCAACCAGGCCGCAGCGATCGAGAATGCCGAGGCGTTCGCGATGGCGGTTTACAAGCGTCTCACGGAGGCACTGCAATGACTGACTTCAAAGTCGATCTGTCGTCACTTCGGCGGCAACCAAAACCCGCTTCGGAACAGGCCATTGCCAAGGCGGACGCGGCCGGCGAGGCACACGGCTTCGTCGATCGCGCCCCACGCGGGCGACCAGGCAGAAAGAAGAGCGATCGGACAGGGCAGGTTCACGCGAAGGTGCTGCCGCACGTGTCGGAAGAGATCGCCAACGAGGCAACCAGGCGCGGGGTAGTGCAGGGGGTTATCATCGAAGAGGCATGGGAGTTCTACAAATCAAGCAAACTCTGACGCCAATACAAGACGAAAAAAGGGCCGCCCGGAGATCGAGCGGCCCTTTTCACGTGCTTATTGACTCCCGCTAGGACGAGAACATAATAGGAACATCATTTATCGCGTAGGATGCTCCATGACCGCCCTAATGAAGATACCGCCCCCATTCAGCAGTGAGAAAGTATGCGGCCTCGTCGTCAGAGGATACACGATGGGCGCGATCCGCGACGGATGGGTTGTCGTCATCAGCGACAAGTTCCAGAAGCCGGCCGAAGAACTCGACGATCAGCTTTGCGTGGTGAAGACGATGGCCGGCAGGATACTTCTACGGTTTGTTAAAGTCGGCCGACGCGCCGGCCGCTGGGACCTTCTGTCGGTGACAGGCGAACCAAGGCTGGACGAAGAACTGGCATGGGCCGAACCCGTGCTGTGCATCATCCCCCACACCTTGACGCCGACCGAAATCAACTATCTAGGCGAAATTCCCATGGGCGAACTACTGCCTTCAAACAGGGAGAACATCAGCGAGGCGGACGACGCTTGACGCTCTCCAATTCCACATGGGCCGGCATGATCGCCATGAATCTGCGTTACAGGGTCCATTGCGAACCCTGCGACCGCATAGTGGAAATCGACCTGCAAAACATGCCGCCGGATGGAAACGCCATCGGCGTTACCTTCCGATGCAGCCAATGCGGCCGTCCAGGTCGCAGCATCGTAGCCCCCAGAAGTGCCGAACGGGCCGTGCCCCGCAACCGATCAAAGGTCAATGCTACGCATGCCGGCGCTTAGCTTGTACCTTTCCGCGCGATCCATTTGTTGAACAGGACTTCCGTTCCGCGCGGCCCCAGATAGGCGAGGGCGGCGATTAAGCCGGTGGAAGCGGGCTGGCCTATGTTGAGATAGGAAGCGATGCTTTCGCCAACCAGCGCCATACCAAGCGCGACCGGGAATTCCCACAGCAGTTCCACGCCGAAAAACTTCCGGTGCCCCTTGCGGGCTTCGCTGCCGTGCCACATGGCCCGGCCAACCATGGCCGCAAGGATGGTTGTCATCGCCCCGCCCATCCATGCATTCAGTAGCTCAATGAGCGAGTTATATTTGTCGGACATGCCCCCGGCCTTTTTCCGTCAGATTGTTGAAAAGCTATTTGCGTCCCCGGATCGCCGCCGCGATTGCCGTGATACCTTGCCCCGCTACCTGCACTCCGAAGAACGAAAGCAGGATTGCCCCCTGCCATTCGTCGAACGGCGACGGATATTTCGACACACGCCAACCGAACGTGAAGCAGGTATCGAGGGTAACGAGCAGGAGATGCAGCGCGAAACATCCTGCGATGACGAAGGTAATCAGCCGCATTTCCCAGAACCCGGCGGTCGCTTGCCGGATTTCCTTTGCGCTCTGCATCGCGGTCATATGCCGCTGAATGTCGGCGATTGCCGCATCGGCGACCAACTTCTTTTCGGCCGTATCCGCCTTGAGCCTCGTATCGTAGGCCCGGGTTAGGGCGCTGGCGAGATCGCCAGTCACCCAACCGAGCAGCCATTTGAGCAGGACCATCAGCCAAGCCCCCCGACCCTCGCCGCGACGGCTTTGTTATCACGATCCTTCCGCCAAAGCAGGAACGCGCCGGCAAGCCCCAGCGCCAGGAGGATGACCGCAAGGTTTTCCCATGGGACGCTGCCCACGGCCGCAAGCCCCGACGTCAGCCCGCCGCCCGTGACGGCAGGGACGATCACTTCCTTTGATTTCCACCACGGCGCATCCATGGAAGGCGGCGTAACGGCAACCGCCTTTTCCTCGGTCACAGGTGCCGGCTTGATCGTCAGCATAGCCGCAGCCTTCGGCGCGCGAGCGGCAAGCATCAGATGAATAGCCGCCCGCGTCTTCGGCCCGTCGTCGCCGTCCAGATCGCCGTCATACTTGCCGGCGGCCGTCGCCGCCTTCTGGAACGCCAGAAGGTCGGTTGGACCGAAGCCGAGAACGACAAGCCCAAGCCGCGTGTAACGGTCGAGGCGATCAGCATAGCCGTTCAACCCGCCATTGATGCGCCGCGTCAGCATTTCGTGGTTGCCCTGGTCCGCATACCGGTTCAGCGACTTGCGGTCGGGATTGCCGATCTCCCAATACCAGATTGCCGAAAGCCCTTCCCAAGGATCGGAATTGATCAGATCGGGATTGGAAATGAAATCCGGAGGGCTGAAACCCTTCTTTACGCACCAGGCGTAAAAGGCTTTGATGTTCGCCGCGCCGGTCAATTGGATGGGACCGCGCCCCCGGTTCTTGTAGCCGTCGCCATCGGCCGCAGGCGTATTGCCGAGATCGGTGCGGGTGTCGTAGCGCTTTTGGGCAGGCGTCGGCCCCCAAAGTTCGCCATCGAATTTGAAATCGCCGCTTTCGTGCATGAGCTGCGCGAGGAAGGCAACGACGCGGTGCGGCAGATCGAGGCCGACAGTCGATCCGAAGCGATCGAGCGCGATCAGAACGGAATTCAGGTTGCTTGCGTTGACAGGCCCTTTCGCGGCCGTGCGGATTTGCTGCGCGTTGATAACGCCCATTGGAATTCTCCAGAGATTGAGAAGGGGAGGGAGGGCCGGCCAGAGCCGGCAATGCTATTCGGTCACCGCGCCCATGCCGGCGCGGTGACAGGCCACCTATTCCGGCCAGGCGATCGGCGTTATCCCGCCGATGAACTCTTCAATGGTCGGCGGCGCGATCTCGCCGGCCTCGACGGCGGCGAGCTGCTGGAACATGTGGACAAGGGCAGCATCGCGCCATGCGATGAAGGCTTCTGCTTCGGCGGCCCATTGTGGGTTGGTACTGCCGGCGTAACTGACGACAGTAATGCGATTGTCATATTGCCGTTGGGCGGCGACAGCGTCGAGGTGCGCATCAAATGCCGACTTGTAGTGATCGAGCGCCGGCGCAATGCCGGGCAAGATCGCGGTTCCCCAGGATCTCAACATCAGACATTCCCCCACTGTGCGCCACCGGCAGAAACGATAGCCTTCTTGCCGGTCAGGTTACGGAAACGATATTTCATGTTCATGCCGCTCGGTTGAGACGCGAGGCTTGCGTCACCCTGATAGAGCTTCTTTCCGCCGACATCCGAAATGAGCGCCATGGCTGCGGCCGTCCAGGTAGCGCCGTTGTCTCTGGAGATCTCGCCCACGAAATCGGTATTCGGAATAAGAGGATCACTTCCAACGCCGGTCTCGATCAACACGCGGCCCTTGGCCGGGGAGCTGGTCGAGGCCACGGCAACCGATTCCAGAACCATATCGTCATAGACCTTGGCAGCCGTTTTCCCTTCAATCCCCCTGAAGGCGATGAAGTTGCCGGCTGCCAGAGCCGTATAGGTTGCGGGTGCCGCTACATCAGCTTCTTGTGCTGTAGCTTTTGAATAACCGGCGATCATCCCCACTCCGAACTGAGCCTGGTCGAGGATGCCTGACGTAGCAGGGCAATCGAACGATATGATCAAATCCCTTGAAAGATCGGGCACGAAAGGCACCCAATCAGACCAATGATCAGTCAGAGCTATGGGAGTGAAACCATTATTCCCGCCAAAGGTGACGCGCGTAATCGTCGCAGGGTCCATATCCCACGCATTGCCGGCGGCAGCCTTGTGGCCGATGAATACGTTCGCGATCTGCTTTTGAGCACCGCTCAGCGATCCTCCCAAACATATACGAAGGTAATCGGCGGTCTGGCGAAGCATGCTCGCAGAAAGAACCCCCCTGAAGGTGTAAAGGGTCGCTATAGCCGCACTGTTGATGCGGGTGCCGCGAAGGGTGGTAATCGTCGTCTTCAGCTCGCGGGGATACCATTGGAAACCAACAGCATCATAGAGAGCCAATTTTGTCTGCGTTGATCCGTCACCGTAAGCCGCTACAGGTGGCGTGAAATTCTCGAACTCTCTCGCGATACCCTTCGAGACACGAAGCTCATCCATATGCCCGTTGAACGGGAGAGTGCCGTCCAGTGCGGCGCCTATAAACGGCCCAACGGCATGGACGATATAGCTATTGGCATCCGCATATGTTGCACCTTCCTGAACGCCGTTCAGAAACAGCTTGGTTGATCCGGCTTGTCTCACCAGCTTTATATGATGCCACGCGTTCAGGGTGATGATCGTCGTTCCAACAATGCGGTTTGCAGCCGAAACATAGTAAGCAAGAACGTTGGCATTGGTGATGTAGAGATATGGCGCAACGGAAGTTGATGCGGTCCTGAAGTCCAGCAAGGTATGCTGAACGCCTGAGGCAAGGCGATAGATCCAGAAGTCTACTTCAAAGTCGCCCGTACCGAATGCGAAATCACTGGAGCCATCGCCGAGAAGCCGGCAGTTCGCAGTTTGGTCAAAAAAGGCCGAGAACCCGCCAAATCGAGACTGTGCATCGCTGATTTGAAACGATCCTTGAGGCGTCCAGTAGTGACGCGGCGATCCGGAGGCATAGTCTTCATAGGCACTGTCACGAACGGTCTTTTTGCCCGCTACAGGTCCATCAAAATGCAGTAGGGATACCGTGTACGGATCACGTCCCCCATTCGGAAGATTGATGCCAGCCGTGTTGCGATAGGAGTCCGCAAAGCCACCGTTCATCCCCTGTATGCTGCCCGTGAGGTCAGCAAGAGCCAACGCAAACGCGGCGTCGTTCTTACCGCCTGCGTTCGCAGCCAAAACCTCGATCGCCGTCTGGAGTGTGGTTGGCGCATCTGGAAGTCCGGCAACCGCGTTGTTGAACGAGACATCGGCTCCTGCAATCGCAAGCCAATTCTTCGCCTCCTCTTTCGTCAACGCCTTGAGGATCTTGCCGGTCGCGCCGTCATAACCAGCGAGCGCCCCGTCCGTTGACGCTGCCGGCCCGGTTACCAGATCGGCAACCAGCTTGTCGCCCTCATCGATCGCCTTGCCGGTATTGCTGCTGAAAGCGGCGACGCGGCCGACAGTAGCGCCACTTGGCCCTACGACATCACCCGTGCCCGTGCCGTCCAACCCTTTTGCCGCTACGAGCTGCCAATAGGCGTTGGCCGTCGCCGGCAGAACCGGCGGAGCATTCCCGGTGGTCGCCTGTAGGGCGATCCAGGAGGAACCGTTATTCAGCACCATATCCCGCACGGCATAAGCCGTCGCGCCGGAATAGGCGCCACGGAAGTTTACGCCGATCTCGCCGGCCGGAATGGTGAAGGTGATTTCGTAAGGATCGCCCGGCTCGCCGCTGCCAGTCACAACCATGCCGGCATTGGAGCCAGGCGCGCCGGTAATGACAGGTTCAAAACCTAACTCAGGCGCAGGGCCGGGCCGCCCCGTGCCATAGCTGAAGGGACCAGCCCAATCACCAGAAGTCGCCGACGCCTTGATGTAGAGGTCTGCCGGATTGACGTCGGTCGCCAGGAAGGCGAAGCCCTTCGGGCGCTCGTCATAGGTTGCGCGGTCGGCGCTCGCGGCCGCAACGTCATAGCGATAGAGCGTTCCTGCCTCCATCGCGACCAGAAGCCGCGACAGGATGTTGCTATTCGCTTCAAGCTGCTGACTGAAAGCGGTGGCCCGAAGCAGCGCATAAGGATAGGTGCCGGTCGCGCCGGTCCATTCCAGAGACGCCACCGCCGCCGTGTCGCTTTCGATCGAGGCGAGGGGAAGGGGGTTGCCGGGCGCTTGAACGTAGATCGTGCCGCCGGCCACCTGCGCGATAGCCCAGGCGGTATCGATGCCGGTCACGGCCTTGCTGCCGTTGGTCAGTTGAACCGACCCGGTTGTGTAGTAATCAGCCATGTAAGGAAATCCTATGAGGTCGGAATGCCGAGGATGTAGTAGCGGATGCCGACGATCCGCGAGGTCGGGTAGTCAAACGCCCATGCGTTGTTGCTGAATCGCTCCTGGTACGGGTTGCCCTCGTAGGTCCAGAAAGTCGCCTGATTGCTGCCGAGAATGCAGAAGCTGCTATTCCCGGCATTGTAGCGGGTCGAGTTATTGTAGCTTTCGATGAGACGGGCGGACGGGGCCTTGACCCCGACACCGGCATCGGCGTCTGACATCACGGTCATGTATTTGACGAAGGGAAAGAACCCGGCTCCGTTAAAACCGATCGTGAAGCTTTGCCCCGCGTTCACCGAATTCGGCGGGGTATATTGCGGCTGCGCCCCAATCGCACGATATCCTTCGGCGAGGATCTGGATTGCCGGCCAGCGGCTATCAAGAACGATATCGGCGAAGTTTGGCGGGTCAGCCGCCCCAGGCCGAAGGAACTGCACGACGTCCTGCGCCCCATCATGGAACTGATGAAACACCTTGTTATCGCCGGACGTCGGCGGCAGCTTGTTGTTGGAAAGGACAAGATATCTTACCCGGCAGGCCGCCGTCAGATTGTTGATGTAAAGCTTGGTCCCTTCGAACCAGTATTCGCACCTGGTGTCGGTGAAATAGCCGCTGACCGGATAGGAAATCACCCCGTTCTCATACTGGAGCATGTCGCAGATGGTGGTGTTATCGACCGGATATCCCACCTCGATCTCAGTGAGGCCCGGCGGCAAGGCGATATCACCGGCCTTGATGACCGAAAGGGGACGGCCCGACGAATCAAAGGCCAGTTGCGTGGGCGCTGCTGTCCGGGTGTCATATCCGGGCTTTGCGACCCGGCAGAAATCTTTGGTGATCTCGACCGCCTGCAAGCCAGGCGTAATTGGCGGCGATTCCGTGTCCTTCAGGGGCACGTTTGAGCCGGGGAGCCTCCAGACTACAAGGTTGATCTCGTATGAACCGCCGTCGAATGCGCCGAACGTGTTGGTATAGTAGCGGATGCCCTTGCCCAACGGCGGATTGCCATAAAAGGTTTGCCCGTCATTGAGCCACCATCCGTTGTTCATCCAGCCGATCATCGTGCGATAACCAGGCTCGTTACCATTGTTATCTTCTGCGCCTTGGGTAAACACCCTGAAGTTCTCAACGCATCGCCCATCGGAGAGACGTTTATACTTCAGGTCATAGACCGGCAGATCGTAGGGCAGCGCGTCGCCGAAATAGGCGTTGCGGATCATGATGTAGCTGAAGCCGGCGACGGAACCGGGCATTTTCTTTTTGTGGTAGTTCGTGTTGCTGGTCCCCGCCGGCCAGAACGTGGTCGCGTTTGGAGAAAACGGCGTAGCGTCAATGGCGGCGATTTTCACGTCGGCAGTGAATTTCGAATTGTACAGAAACGAACTCTTGTTCGCGTCCGGCTCGCTGAAAGGGTCGATCTCGCCTTTGGTGATCTTCACGCAAGGCACGCCGACGCTGTCGATACCAATAAAGGTTTGTGTCATGAGGAAACTGTGATCCCGTTTGTATCGATCCGGGTTTTGCCGATCGAGATTTTGCCGGAAATGATCTCAACGATATGGGCGAGGGCCATCTTGAGGATGCCAGCTTCGAAAACGAAAGGCTGCTGCCCCTCGCCATCGCCGTTGACGATCACGAATTGATCCGCATAGGCGGCAATTCGGGACTTCAAGACGCCGTCTTCCGTGTAGAGGTCGAGGAATAGCCCAGACTCTTTGAACTCGCCTTCGAGCGTGGCTTTCAGGAGAATGGCATAGCGGACGCTCACGCCTTCCGGAGACGCCACAGCTCGAAAAGAGACCATGCCGTTCGCCAGGTTCTCGCCAAACTCCGCAACCAGCTCTTCGGTTTTCTCCACCACGTTCGCGATATCGGAAGTGATGATCGCGATTTCCTCAGTGAAGCTCGCGCCGAGCTGCTGGAGCTTGCGCCCCAGCGTCTGCGACACGCCGCCGTTGATCTGAAGGTTCTGTTGCAGGCGCGCCAGAAGCGTTTGAGTGCTGTTCATTGACGAGAACAGTTCCGCGAACACGGCCTTGACGTCGTCACGAAGATTGCCAAGCCCAACCTCTAGATCTGGGTTTCCGCCGTCCTGCGACGTCACTGTCACCGGCCCCACCCAATTGGTCGAACGATCGGCAACCAGCCTGTGCCGGAACTCGTAATCGGTCAGGTTGACGATACCTTCCTGAAGAAACAGGACGGTGGTTTTGGTGTCGATTTGCCGGGTGAACTTGTTCGCCGGTTCCGTCTTGATCCACCATTCAAAGACAATCCCGGTTACCGTGACGTCGTCGATCGCCGACCAGGACAGCCGGAACGCCGGGTATGCCCTGCCGTCTGCCCCGGTTGCCACCACGGCAATTATCGCCAAGTCCTGTAACTGGTTGAGATAGACCGGCGGGTTGTTTGGCAACGGGATGGGCGGCGGCGCTACGCCGACACCCTCATAGATCGCGCCGTCACGCTCTTGCAGCGAAAGGGCCACATTGCGCGGCCCGTCACTGTCCAGCGCCCGGATCGAGCGGCTTTGCACCATGTAGACGCGCCGCCGCGTCTCGTTTGCGCTGTTCCAGAAAACCCAATCACCCGCCTTCAACGAACGAAAGCCAGGACGCAAGACGACGTCGGCCGTGGCCTCATATCGGTTTTCGTTGAAATAGATGCTCGCGAGCTGGTTTGCCTGCCGTTTTGAAAACACCTGTCCCAGGTTCAACGGAACATCGCGGGTTCGCCGATCGGTGGCGACGGTTGTCGCATCTGTCTGCGGATCGTAGCCGGCAGGAGACCACATGTTCGCCGGCTCCTGGTAGGTGCCGGAAACGACATTCACGAGATCGGCCATAGAACGGCGACGGCGGAAGCGTACCGGCTCGCCTGCTACAAGATCATCATCGGTAAAGGTCGCGACGATCGGCTGTTCCGTTCCGATCAACGGCCAGGACCCTTCGACGCTGTCGATAACGATCCCGCCGCAAGCGGTCATCAGCGCGTCGATATTGTCGCCATGGTCAAGGTCGGCATCCAGGATGATCGAGCAGCGGTAACGCCGCTCGCCGCCTACGATTTCGTCGCAGATGTTGGCGGCCGTCACATACTGGTCAAACGGCAGATCGGACGCCGGCATATCCATGCCGAGGAACAGATCGTCGTTCCACGAAAAGCCCCGGCGATAGTTGTAATCGATGACAACCGGGTTTTCGTTGTACTCATAGGTCGAATAGTCGCCCCAGCGATGATCGCCGGAACCGCCGACACTCGAATCCTTGCGCAGATCGTAGAGCCGCGCGCCCCTCAGTTCGAAAAAGAAATCAGGGAACTGGCTAAGCTTCTCCTGGTCATAGACAAGCTCAACCTTGAGCCAACACATTCCCGCGCCGACGTGATTGGCCGTCCAACGGCCGAACGGGTTGGAATGCGCGATCATTCCCGCATCGGCCGCCGCTTGGGTGCCGTCGTAGAACTTGAAGAACATGCGGCCGGCATAATCGCCGGCCGTCACATGGTATCGGCCGTCACCGCCAAGGGCGATCGACAGCAGCGAACCGCCGGCCCAAATCTTGGACAGCCCATCGCAGGGGAAATCCGAGAATACATAGACCTGCTCAAGGCTTTGGTTTGCCGGGCCATAGGTGTTGACGTAGCAGTCATGCCCCGCCACGCCGACCAGGCCGCACAGCACCTTGCGGCTGACGTTCTCGCCATAGTCGCGATCAAACTGAGTGCCGCCACCGCTGGCCGCCTTCTGCGCCTTTTTCGCCCGGTCCTTTTCGATCTTGGAGACGATCAGGTTAAGACCGAGACCAACAACCATCTGACCGAGGCCGGAACCGAGAAAGCCGCCGATCACCGTGAAAACCGGTGCAAGAAAGCCCATTATTCAACCCTGAATGCTGCGGAGACCTGCGATACGGGGATAAAGATCACCGGCCCGCCATGGGCACGTGTCGCAAAGCCGATTGAAGTGAAAACGCCGCCTGAGAATTGGCCGTCGCGTTCGATGACGCCGATATCGCCCCGCCGCGCGATCGTCGGCGGGATTTCGCGGAAGCGAGCCGCGAAAGCCTCGCGCACGTTGGCGAAGCCATGCCGGCGCAGCTTTTTTGCCGCGCCCGCTTCTGTTCTGTACCCGCGCGCATCCGGGTACATGACATCGCCCGTGACGGCCGCAACGGCGTCGTCTGGAATGATGTAGCAATCCGAAACGCCGAACTCGCCGGGCAATAGTTGATGCTTCGCCACAACCGCGTTGAGGCGTTTTTCCCATCCGTCAATCATGATGCTACTCAGGTTCTGGCCGCGACCCGGCCCCAAAAGACTTCGACACGCCCGGCCTTGCCGGCATGCTCGAAAAAGCGGTCATTCGGCGAGCGCCGTTGCTGATCTGCGACCGACCGGACCCGGCCATTCTTTCGGCTGTAATCCAGTTGCCGCCCCTCGCATCGAGCCGTCAGCACATAGCCGGCCTCGCCGCCTTCCTCATGATCGATGACGTCGAGGTAACCGCGCCCGACTGCCTCGACCTGCAAAAGCTCGTTCGTGTCCGGATGAAAATGCGCGTCGTAGAGCGTGACGGGCCGATCCCGGTAATCCTCATTCTCGATTTGCTGAAGCATCGCGGGCGTAAGGCCGTCATCCGGACTTTCGGCAAGCGTGAGCGTGAAGCTGCTACTTGCTGAAGTACCGTTCCCGCTATCGAGGTCGGATACCTTGATCAGCCCGAACGGAATATAGGTGACCCCCTGCCAGAGAAGTTCCGACCGATCGGCGATGAAACCATAGGTCCCCGAGCCGAGCAGGAATTTGAGCATCTGACGGGTTTTTATCCGGCCCTCGTCATAGAGGGCCTGCACTTCTGGCAAAAGCGACATGGCTACTCCTGAAGCCTGAAAGACACAGTGTAAAACCGTCCCGAGCGTGGGGCTGAAAAGCTCCCCGGGACAGGCCGCATGACAAGCGGCGGCCGAACAAACCGGACCACTGCATTGGCTTGCGCAACCGCCGTATAAGGCGGCGGCTCGACCCGGATAGCCCGGGAAGTGCCGACACCGGAAACCTCTGTCACTTTGCCGAGATAGGTTCTCGCCTGGTATTCGACACCGACGAAATCGCCCTCGGACAGGAGAAGCCCGGCAGCAACGGAACCAACGTTCAAGACGTTGCCTTCCGTGACTGAAATTAGATTGCCATCGTCATCCGCAGGCGCTTGGTTTTGCCGATGCGCCTGCGGATAACAAACATGAGGGTGACGAAAACGGACACCCTTGGATGCCGTGCCGCCTCGGAGGGAAAACCACCATGCTTCCACGGCGGAAAACTGCGAGTAGGTCAGGGGGAGGGAAGTAAGCGACACTTCCCAGAACGGATCGATGCCTTGAGTGTAGTTCGTCAGCTTGCCCCGGGTTCGGGACGCGGTGACGCCGTCGTTCAAAACCAGATCAACCGCGGTATATCCTACCGCCGGCAGATCGCGCGGAAAGGCGATAACCATTTAAAGCTGCCTCCTTTTCTGCGCTTCCTTGACCGTCCGGATGATCTGGCTCGGCAGCTCCGCGTCCCGCTTCGCCGCGAACGCCATAAGCTTTGCATCGGTCTCGGCATTGCCGCTCGCCTGTATCGTGGTGCGGGCATCGATCGAGACATTGCCGGCGGCACCTCGCATCTGCGAGATATCCGGCAACTTCGGCATGTCCGGAACGCGCGGAACGATGCGGCCGTTTTGATCCGGCACGAAAAGTTCCGGCCGCCGCTCGCCGACGATATACGGCTTGCCTTTGACCACCGGGCCGCCATCGGCGCGGAAAAGCCCGCCGATCACGTCGAAGATGCCGCCGAGCAACCCGCCGCCCGAACCGCCGGCCGATGGCTTGAAGAGCATATCGAACCCGCGATTGAGCAGCATCGATCCGAGCTGCTTGGCAAGGCTGGAAAGCGCCTCGCCAAGGCTCTTTGACTGCGTGATCGCATCGATCGCATTGCTCTTGAAGGCGTCGTAAAACTCCCGGGCCGCATCGTCCGCGCGTTCCTGCGCCTCTGAAACCTCCCGAAGGATATCGGCCTGCCGGGCATAGGCATCCGAAGCCTCATCGATCTTTGCCCGCTGTTCGCCGGAAAGCTGGATGTTTTCGAGATCCGTTTGCCCCTTGCGGCGCGCTTCCTCGCGCAGATCGGCAAGCGCCGCCTGCTCCAGGTCGAGCGCCATGCGGCGTTTTTCCTGCTCGCGGTAACCGAGGCTCACAATTTGCTGCTCTTCAATCAGCGCCGCAGTTCGGTCGCGCACGGCTTGGATATCCGCATCAAACCGGCTGTCGGCTGTCTGCTTGACAGCCTTGGAACCGGACCGCCCCGATTTGCTGCGAGCTTCATCGGCCGCCACGTTGGACGCGGCGAGCGCCTTGATCTGCGCTTCGGTCAGGAACCCGCCTTTTTCGAGCAGGTCTTTCCGGATCGCCGCGATTTCCTTTTCGGTCGCCAGTTGCTCTTTGCTAAGGCCGTTCTGACGCTGCGCCTCATCCGCATACGCCTTGCCGAGGCGTAGCATTTCCTCGCCCTGCTGACGGGATTTCGCATACTGCTTGTAACCGGCAATCTGATCCTCTGAGAGGCCCCCGCCATCAAGGGAACTCATCCTGCTTCTCAGGATGCCGACAGCGCCGATCGCTTCGGCCAACTTCGCCAGCAAAGGGTCAAACGCCTTCGCAACGGCCTGAAAGTCGGGATTGGCGTTCGCCAGTTTATAGAGCGCTTGGCTGGCTTCCTCGGCACCAACCTTTCCGGACTTTAGCCCCTCCTGAAGTTCTTCAAGCTGGCGCAGTTGTTCAGGGGCGATCACAGAGCGATCGACGTTCCTAAAGAGCGCGTCAAAGAGATCGAGGACGGCCGCCTTTGCGCTTTCGATATCGGAAACACCCTTCCCCAGCTCAGCGGTCAAGATGTTTTTCGTTTTCTCGCTTATGGCGTTGGCTGCGCCCTCAATGGCCGGGGCAACGTCCTTCGCTCGGTTCTTCACCTCGTCTAAGGCGGCGGCATACGTGTACGCGCCTTCGGCCGCCGTTTCGGATGACGATGAAAACAGAGCTAACGCGCCAACGGCAGTCACGCCGACGACAGCCCCGATCGGCCCGGCCGCAGCGGCAAGCCCTCCCATAGCTAACGACAAGCCGGATATCGTCGCGGCCGCGCGAACGGCTGCGATGAAACGAAAAACGGCTGCCGTGGCAAGCCCCAGATTTGCGATCATGCCGGCAATGGACCGGCCAACGAGCGCGCCCGCGATCACAGCCGCGACCTTTAGAACGACGTCTGCCGTTTGGTCAAAATTATCAGCCAGAGCATTAAGGCCCGCAACCAAACGTTGGCTCGCCCCCAAACTCTCATCCGATTGACCGATGAACTTTGTGAAAGCGTTAGACACCTTCGTCATGCCCTGCTCAATCGTTTGCGTGGCATTGGCTGCCATGCCTTGAATGGCAGGAAGGCCCTTCAGAAAGGCTTGAAAGAACTGCTGGCCGGAAACCTTTCCGTCGTTCACAAGCTCTTTCAGCTTCGAAACCGAGCCGCCGGCCGCGTCCAGTCCGTTGGCGACGGCGATCAAGATCGGTCGCGCACCTTCGTTGACTGAATTGAATTCTTCGGCTTGAACCCGCGCCGACCCCAACAACTGGCCGAGCTGGGTTAGCGCTCCGGATGCCTGAGAGGCCGAAGAGCCGGCAACCCGCAGGGCAACGCCAACGCCATCGGAGAACTTCAGAAGATCGCTTTGGCTGGCTCCGAGATTGTCACTTGCCTGCGCAGCCTTGCCGAACAGTTCTGCCATTGCAGTGAGGGGCGTGGCGTTGTCCTGCGCCGACTGATAAAGCCGGTTCAGAACATCGACCTGATTTTCCCCGACGACGCCGGCAACCGCGAGACTGTTTTTTGCAGCCGTCCAGGCGTCGGCATAGTGAACGACGGAATCAACCGACAGGGCGGCTCCGATCCCAAGCAGCGGCGTTGTCAAGCTTAGCGCCATGTTGCGGCCGATATTGTCGAGCCGCTTATTGGTGGAAAGCCATGTCGATTCCACCATACGCGCCGTCTTCGCCGTCACGCCGTTGACCTTCTGCAGGTCCTTCATGAAAGGGTTAAGCTCCATGCGCATGACTGCGCGCAGCTCATCAAGGGTGACGGCCATTTTGATTCCTGTTATCCAACTCGGATTTTGTGGGGGAATGAAATGCAACGTTCAGAATCGGAATATCGCCTGACCGCCCTAGGGAAGCTTGGCGCAGCATTATTTGTTTTGCCGACACCGATCGCCGCCTATTTTGCCATCCCGCCAAAGCCTGAGACCGGCCCGCTCCAAGAGTCCTTGAGACAGGCCGGTCGGATCGCGGAGGCATGGCAACCGCCCCTGACGCTGCTGATTCTATTGGCTACAGCGTCACTTATTGGGCTGGTTCTGTTGTTGATCGGCCGCGAGATCATCACGACGACGAGGGAACTTTGAGCTTCCTCAACATCGCTAGATGTTCGTCATAGGTAGGCGCTTCGGGCGTTTCTTCCGCACCATTGGCCTTTGCAAAGCCATCGGCGCAGGCCGCGAATTCCCAGAGCATGAGGCTATCGACATCGCGCGGTGAAAGCCCCATGACGACGCCAAGGCCGTAAAAGACCGAGAAAACTATGCGGTCGCTCTGGTCCGCGTCTTCCCGGTCGTCGGCTTTCCCACCTTTTCGCCCTCCGGAGCGGTCAAGGCATGGTGCAGGATCGCCGCCGCTACGCCAACGTTGTCAATCAGCGGATACCTTTCCACCTGGTCAACATAGGTGGATACGGCAATATAGGCATCGGTCGGGCTTGCGCCGCCACCGATCAGCCCGAGGCGGATCGTCTCGCGGACGTCCTCAATTCGCCAGTCGCCGCCTATGCCCCGCAAAAGGGCATAGGAATTGAAGTCGGCGAGGAAATCCGGATCGTTCGCCCCTAGCGGATAGCTCGCGGGATCGGGCCGCCTGACATTTGCGGCTTGCGGCTGCGACGACAGGAGGCGCGCCAGGATGGTTGCAGGGCCGGCATTGCATACCCCCTGCAATTCCTGCAACCCGCCGAGATCGAGGCGGAAAGAGTGCTTCTTTCCGCCAAACGGGATTTCGACGTTGCGCGTCATGCTGCGGCATCAATCCAGGCAACTTCGCCATCCGACTGCAAGGCGACAGTGCAGGAAACATAGCCCTTGCCTTCCTTCGCCACGCCGAGCGACGTGATGATGTATCGGCCGGCATACCAGCCGCCGCCCTGCGCAAGCGGCAGATCGATCAGAACGCGAACGTTGATCGGCTCACCGGAAAGCTGCTTGTCGCGCAACGTGCCGTAGCTCATCGGGTCCATGGTGCCGGCCCCGTTGACGCTGGCCGAAAGGGTATCGACAGAGCGGAGCACCCAACCAGGCGCGTCCGGATCGGCGCAGTTCGGTTCCGTGGCATCGGTAGTGGTCGCCTCGACCGTGAAATCCTGCGAGGTATTGATAGTGCAGGCATGCGCGAACACTTCCGGCACTGCGCCGTCGCCGAATTGAAGCAAAAGTTTCTTAGTCGTCGCCATGACGAACCTCCGTTAGTAGGAAAGGGAAGGGAAAGCGGGATTAGGCCGCCGGCTGGGTTTCAACCGACAGGGAGATGCGAGCGCGACGGGTTTTTCCGTCCGGATCGCGCAGATAGTCGATGCTCTCGACCCGCATCCGGTCGAGTACATGACCTTGAATGACAAGGTCCTGCTCGTGCAGGGCCATGCGAATGGCCCCGGCAATGCGCTTGGCTTCAGGAAAACCGACCGCCCGGGACCACACATTGACGTCGATAAACGTCGTGGACCGGTCAAAACACTCTTCGTCGATCGGCACGAGCTGGCCGTTTCCGAACGACACATACGGCCAGGCGGCCCCGGTGGCGGCGATCCGATCCGGTTCGGGCGGGACATCGTCATAGACGCGCCCGCCGGCTTCGGTTGCCAAGCCGGCAATACGGCCGGCAAGGGCGATCTGGATTTCAAGGCTGGGATCGCTCATGCCTTGCCTGCCGATCTCAACGCCCGGCGCGCAGCGGCGCGAACGGCATTGCGAGCCTTCTTTTTCTTGACGCGGATCGCCGGCAGGAAAAACGGGTTTGCGTCCATTTCTTCCGTGCCGAATTCCTGCGCCAAGGCGTAATCATATTCCGGAGCGTTGCCCTTCTCCGATTCCCGCACTGGCTTTGTCGTAGCCCGGCCGCCGGCTCGAATGACGACGCCGATTTCCGGTTGCGGCAAGGCTTCCGATCGGATCGTTCCGGCAAGCGTCAAATCATCCTTCGGAGCGAGGGACCGTTGCAACATGTTGATTTCCCGCCCCTGCAACATCAGCTCGGCTTGTGCCCGTTTTCGGACTTCGGCCGGAATGCGCTCGAGGCGGCGACGAAGCTTCTCGAGGCCGAGGATTTTCATGCTGCAACCCCGCTCGAGACAACCAGGTAAACCCATCTGGGATTGGTCACCGCATCAACCTCGCGGATCGCGTAGGCCGTCCCGCGCCGGGCATCGCGCACCTGCCAGTCAGAGGTGATTGACCGGGTTTGCGTGTCGCTCCGGAGGCGGATTTTCATGATCGATCGGCCTTCTAGCCGTTCGGCCGCGACGGCCTCGCCACCGCCCGCATAGACAAACGCCGCGCGGCGATCGAACTGCTCGACGAAATCGGACTGGTAATTTCCAGCCCCGTCATTCGTGGTTTGCCGCTTGTCGAGCGCGACTTTCTCTTTCAGATCGCCGGCGCTAGGCATCGTCGGCCGCCTTTCCCGGGCGCGGAGGCTTCGGCAGCTCCACCGCCTTTCCGGCCGCGACTGCCTTGCGGCAGCAATCCCGCTTTACCGAGCCGGACCAGCCGGCTTTGTAAGCGATCGTTACGCCGCGTGACACGCGGTAGTCAAAGTCACTATGAAACGTGACATGTGCCATTGGATGGCCCCCGGTTACGATGCCACGTGGCATCGAGCGTGTTCATTCAAGATCCATTCCACCCCCAAAGGCAGAACGTCCGTTTTGGCGGCCGCTGCCTCTCGGTTCTGGTATCGATGCGCGACAAGCAGCGCGACGGCGTCGATCAGATCGCCCGGCACGGCCGACGGGTCGGTTTCGCCAAGCTCATAATCGACCTTCACCGCTCCAGGCATGCAGGCTGTAGCAGGCCAGGACTTCCCAGCAGCCGGCACCAATCGCGCCGGCTCACTATCCGTATCGAGATGGAAATCGGCAGCTTCGACCGTCTGCGGCTGGCCGTCCGGATCGAGATAGGTGATTGCCGAAATACCCTTTACGGGAGCGCCGGGAAGGTGGATGCAGCTCCGGAACGCATCCATGGATTTGCGCCAGGTCTGCCGCATCATCGCAACGCCGATGCCCTGCGGCCCGTCGATCCGGTCAATTGCGCCGCGCAACATCTGCCCCAACAGAGCATCGTCGTCGGAATGTTCCACCGATAACCAGCTCTTGAGGGTTGCAAGCGGCACCAGCTCCGCAGTCGGCCGCGTTTTAACCGACACGCCGTGCCACATCACTTCACCGCCTTTTCGGGCGCGGTTTTTACGGCCTTCTGCGCTTTCGGCTTAACCGGTTTTACTGGCGCAGGCGGCACGGCCCGTTCGAGACCCGAGGCAGCGCCAAGGCGAATAGCCTGCGGCGGAGAACTCAACTCGCACATGGCGCGAGCCGTATCCTCGTCAACGTCAATTTCGTCCCCGGCCACATCGTTCACAGTCGGGCCGACGCGGCTCACCAGAAGCTTGATTTTAACTTTCATTGGGCTCTCCTTCGGTTTCGAAAGCGGGCGGATGAACCGCCCGCCACGCGAAGCCGAGCTTAGGCAGCCTTCATCAGCAGGTGCTTGACGGCCTTGCTCGTCAGCAACTCGCCGTCGAAGCGGGCGAACCCGATCATGCCAACCTGCAAGTTTTCGGCGTACCGCTCGCGCAGCGTCATGACCGAGAAGCCGCCGACTTTGCGCACGATGTAGCGGCTATGGTCGCCGAAGATGATCGGCTTGGAGCCGGCCGCGATATCGGCCATGGCGTTGTTGACAGAGTAAGGCTTGCCGGAAATCAGATCCGGAGCGCCAAGGCGAACATCGCCCATCTGCCAAAGATAATTGCCCTGACCGTCCTTGAGCTTCC
>CCRI01000029.1 GCA_000985875.1 Neorhizobium galegae bv. officinalis | reverse complement strand
AAGGGGCGGGCTGCACGGGCGCTGCCGTCTGCTGCGCCGGGGCTGCCGTGGGTGCTGCGGCCGGGGCCGGAGTTGCGGCGTTCGGGTCGGCGCGCTCGATGCGGAACGTGGTGACGTCCGCCGGTGCGGTGCGTCTTGCGGGACGATAACCGGCGATCTGATTGGGGTTCTTGGAATCGCGGGTGGCGAGGAAGGGCGACGGATGGCCGCCCGGCTGGTACCAGAGCGCATTGGCGGCGACGAAGGAGAAGACGATGCCGAAGGCCGCGCAGCCGAACAGGGCCTTCGGCCGGCGCGCGGCAGCCCGCGCTCCCGCCAGCAGCAGGTTCGACAGAATGCCCGGTTGCTTGACAGGTTTTTTCCTGTCAGGCGATTTTCGCTTCCGCGCGGTCATCGATAAAATCCTGTTCGTCCATCATGGCCGCATGCCGGGCTGCCCTCAGCCGCGGCGGGAATTCGACTTTTTCCTCCCGGGACTGATCCCGTTCTCCTTCGACGCCAGAGCCGTCTGCCGGCAGGGAGATCGTCACCACGGTCCCCTCGCCCGGACGGCTGGCGATCGTAAAACGACCGCCGTGCAGCGCCACCAGACCTTTTACCAGAGAAAGTCCGAGGCCGGTACCTTCGTAGGTGCGGGTATAGGCGTTTTCCACCTGCATGAACGGCTGGCCGATATATTGCAGCTTTTCCGCCGCGATGCCGATGCCGGTGTCGCTGACCGAAATCTTGACGTCGTCGCCCTCGAGCACGGCGTCGATCGACACCACGCCGCCGGGGCCGGTGAACTTGATCGCATTGCCCGCCAGGTTGATGAGGATCTGCTGCACTGCGCGGCGGTCGGCGACCACTTCGCCGAGCCCGCGCGGCGCGCGGCTCGTCAGCGTCACGCCCTTTTCGCGGGCGGTCAGATCGAGCATGGCACGGCAGGTTTCCACGGCTTCCGCAATCGCGAAGGGCTCGGCGAGCAGTTCGTAACGGCCGGCCTCGATCTTCGACATGTCGAGCATGGTGTTGACGACCGACAGGAGATGACCGCCGGACTGGCGGATCAGCCCGACATATTCGCGCTGGCGGTCGTTTTCGAGCCTGCCGAAATATTCGCCGATGAGCACGTCGGAAAAGCCGAGAATGGCGTTGAGCGGCGTGCGCAGCTCGTGGCTGACGGCGGCGAGGAACCTCGACTTCGCCTCATGGGCGGAACGCGCCTCGGCGATATGGGCGGCGGCTTCCGAGCGGAGATGCTCCTCCTCCGACATGTCGCGCGCCTGCGCCAGGACGTAGAGTAGTTCCCCTTCGCCGTCGCGGATGGCGGTCATGTCGAGGCGAACGGACAAGAACTGGCGGCCCGCCGCCGAGAACGGCCGCTCGATGCGGATATCGGCAACGGCGCTTGGCACACCCTGGCGCAGCATGTCGAAAGCTTGGACGAGGCCGATGCGGTCGGACACGTGGACGCGCTCGGCAAGCGGCTCACCGGCGGCCTCACGCAGGCCTGCGGGAAACAGATGCTGGTCACGGCCGCCGGTCTTCACCAGCAGGCCATGCGGATCGAGAATGAGCGACAGGCCCGGCATCGCATCGAAGGCCACGTCTTCCGGCGGGGCGGCAACAACCGGAGCCAGGGCATGGCGCGGAAAGGCGAAGGAGGCGGCCACGGCCAGAAGGAAAAGCGACAGAACCAGCGCGACGCCGACCGGCAGGGCCAGCGCCGGCGGCAGCAGCAGCGCAAGCGCCGGCGGCACGGTGACGAATGCGGCAAGGCCACAGAACACGAGCCGGCGGAACTGGGCAATTTCACCGGGACGTGCGGTGTCGCCCTCGCCGAGGCGCGTCAGCCAGCGGCTTGCGGTCTCGTCGACCAGCGTGACCGCCTTTCCGGCAATGTTACTCAATACGCGCACGCAAAACCCTGCACAGACTCGTTTATCGAAGCCGACAATAGGCCCCCGTGGCTTAAGGAAAGGATAAAAGAAGGGGGTGCCGGAGGTCCCGCAATGGGCCAAAATCCGGCTTTGGGACAGAAGGGCCAAGCCTTCCGAATTTGTGGTTAACGGGGCGTAAGCGACGGATTTGCTTCGATTTTTCCAAAACCGTTAACCTTTGTGGCAGACGGAGGGGGAAGAAAGCCAAGGGTTTCGGGCGGCCTGCCGCATTTATGCTTAACATCGATCGCTAAAATTCGATTCAAGTTCGCGACAAAGGCGCTGCAATATCGGATATCTCGCATTTTAGGCAAATTTGCCGAAAAACCGAATGATCCCGTCAAAGCCATATTTGCTTCCCGGCGGTACAACCATGCTCAAGACCGGCACAGATCCGGCGGCCCGCTTCAAGACCCAGGGCGGGAAAAACAGGTGGATAGAGCGATGTGGTTTCTCATCAAGGGAAGTATGTGGTTCGCGGCGGTGCTGGTAGTGCTCTCCTATTTCAGCAGCAAGCCGGCGACCGAGACCGACGGGCTTTCGCCCCTGCAGGTCAGCAACGCATTTTCGGCCGCGACCGAAGCCTATCAATATGTGAGCGCCATCTGCACCGAAAAGCCTGAGGTCTGCGAAAAGGGTGCCGAGACCTTCTCGGCGCTCGGCACGAGGGCCAGACAGGGCGCCCAGGTCGCCTTCGAGCTGCTCGACAAGCAGTTCGGCGACAAGGGCAAGGAGACCGCAGTGCTTGCCGATCCGGAACCGACCCCGTTCCCGGCCAGGCAGGCCGAAACGGCAGCCGCTGCGGGCGCCGATACGATCTTCACCGGCACCGTGCCAGTCCCGCAAAAACGGCCTACCCACTAATCCAGCGCACCAGGTCGGCGCGCCAGTTCGACCTGACATCGGACGTCTCATCCGAAACCGAATTTCAAAGCTTGCATCGGGCTCTCAATGCCACGGTTCCCGGTGCCTGATCCGCCTGCCCTGTCATTCAGCATTTGCTGACGCCGTGAGGATTACCCCTCACGGCGTTTTTTTTGCTTTTTGTCCAGGCCTGCAGTGCCTATATGGAGCGGATAGGAGAACCGGAGCGCTTATGGCCAGCCTCGAGCAGATCATCGAAGATTTCGAATACCTCGACGAGTGGGAAGACCGCTATCGTTACGTGATCGAACTCGGCAAGGCGCTGCCGGACCTTTCCGACGACAAGAAGACCGCAGAGAACAAGGTGCAGGGCTGCGCGAGCCAGGTCTGGCTGGTCAGCCATCTCGGAGACGGCAGCGCCGACCCGGTGATGACCTTCGAGGGCGATTCGGACGCCCATATCGTGCGCGGCCTCGTCGCCATCGTGCTCGCCGTCTATTCCGGCAGGACCGCCTCTGAGATCGCCGCCACCGACGCGATCGAGATCTTCGACCGCATCGGCCTGGTCGAGCACCTGTCGTCCCAGCGCGCCAACGGTCTGCGTTCGATGGTCAAGAGGATTAGGGAAGAGGCAAGGATCAGGGCTGCGGCCTGAGGCGTTAAGCCCCCTCCCCCTTGCCCGCGGGCCATGTGGCGAGTGCCTGCTCGGCAACGGCCTCCAGCGTGTCGCGACTGAAGCCGGCCTTGGCCTGCACCGCCATGCCATGAAGAACGGCCATCAGGAATGCCGCAAGCGTGTCGGGCCTGGCCGTCTCCGGCAGGTCACCCTCGGCCTTTGCCCGCTCGAAGCGTTCGCGAAGCTGCGCCTCGCCTTCGGCGCGCGCCTCTATCAGGGCCTGCCGGACAGGCTCAGCTTCGTCTGATCCCGCCAGCACCCCCTGGATGGCGAGGCATCCCGTATGGTCGGGATAACGGGTGGTAAGGTCGATTGCACCCTGGAGAGCGTGCGCCGCAACTTCCCGCGCCGTCGGGAGCTGGAGCGCGGCGGGAATATAGTCCACATAACGCTCGTAGTAGCGTGCCAGGGCCTTGCGGAAGAGCGCTTCCTTGTTGCCGAAGGCGGAATAGAGGGCTGGTCTTTCGACACCCGCCGCTTCCGTCAGGTCGGCATAGGAGGCACCTTCATAACCCTTGCGCCAGAAGACGCATAACGCGGCGTCGAGCGCCTTCTCCACATCGAATTCGCGATGGCGTCCCATCAACTCTGTCCCGTCAATTTCATAATGATCGTTATTAAACCGCTTGACCGATGCTGTCAAATTTCATACCGATCGTTATCGTAACATACGTTATGAAATTGGGCGCCGTCCGGCAGGATCGAGCGGAGCCCTCGTCAAATTAGGAAGGATACTCATGTCCAACATATTCAAGGGGAAGGTCGTCCTCATTACCGGCGGTTCGCGCGGTCTTGGTGCCGCGACGGCGGAAGCGTTCGCCGATCACGGAGCAGACGTCGCGATCAGCTACGCGGCCTCGGCCGACAAGGCGAAAGCGGTCGTGGAGAAACTGAGGGCAAAGGGCGTTCGCGCGATTGCGGTCAAGAGCGACCAGGCCGACCTTTCTTCCGCAAAGCCGCTGATCGACACGGTGATGGCGGAATTCGGCAGGCTCGACATCCTCGTCAACAATGCCGGCATCGCCATCCAGGGTCAGATGGTGGACGATCCGGAACTCGACGGGGACAACTATAACCGCCAGTGGCAGGTCAACGTGCTCGGCACGATCGCCAACACCCGCGCGGCGGCGCAAAAGCTGACCGACGGCGGCCGGATCATCTTTGTCGGCTCCCTCCTCGGCTCCTACGTCCCCTTCCCCGGTGTAGCCGACTATACCGGAACGAAGTGGGCGCTCGCCGGCTATGCGAAGGGCATTGCCCGCGACCTCGGCCGGCGCAATATCACCGTGAACGTGGTTCAGCCGGGAATCATGCCGACGGACATGGCCTCGGACGTTGCCGGCGAGCTTCCGAACCGTGACGCCATCCTCGACATGCATCCGATCCGCCGCATCGCAACACTCGAGGAAGTGGCGGAAACCATCTGCTTCCTGGCCGGACCCCATGCGGGCTACATCAACGGCGAGCAGATCAACGTCGCTGGCGGTCTCGGAATCTGAGCGTCGAAGCCCGGAGCCCAGGATCACGCTTTTGATCGACGCCTGCCGCTTCGGGCTGGAAGCGGCAGGAAAGCGCTACACGCCATCAAGGTTTAACGGCTGCCTGGCATTCGATGTCTGAGCTGTAATTCATATGGATACTCAACTTGTCTCCCCAGTGACCTAGCTGCACGAGTATGTGTTCATCGGAGGCAAGAGCGAAGTTCGCGTCGATAAGGGAAATTCGAGTCGCCCCAGCCATGAATGTCGCAACCTTGGTAGTCGGCGCCCCATACCTCAATTGAAGGTTCCATACGATCGATACGAATTCCTCAAATTCCCCGCTCGGGTGTTTTCCAATGGCCGCCACTCTGTTCTCACAGATGAAGAGACGAAGATCCGTCCCCTCGACTACCCATTCGTACGGAAATGAGAGGGAGGACTGTTTCAGTTCCCAACCGTTTGCAGTCGCATTCCGTTGCGCCTCGACAAATGAACTTCCGAGCTGAAAATCGTGCAAGCCATCCAATGTTTGGGCATGGGTTGAGCCAATGGCCAAACTCGCTCCAAACACAGCAAAAACAAAGCTTCGAAATAGGTGCACGCTATGTGGCACGAGCAGCCGCTCCAACAGAAATCTTCTTCGCGCTCACTAGCAGAAGCTGGAGACCTTGTCCGCTTCGAGCCGAAGCGGACGTAGGCGCCATTTGCAGCGTCAGCCTAACAAGTCTCCATCAAAGGACCGGCCGGTAATCCTCCGCCCCCCAGTGATGGTTCTGGCGGCGTCTTGCCGGAACCGGCGGCGCATAATGGCGGGCAAGTGCCAGCAGCGCGGTGCGTAGCATGAGTTTGGCCGAGCGCGCCGGCCATTGGCGTTCTCTCTCCACGGTCTCCAGCCCTTTCGCAAAGCAGCAGACATCCACCGCCACGCCCGAAAGTTCCGGTCCCATCGCTTCCACCGCTCTCGAAAAACGATTGCGGGCCGACATCGCGCTGTCGGCGATATCGGCCTGGCCGCCGGCGGTGCCCTTGGCGCGGGTAGCGAGCCGCGGCTCCCAGGAGGCGGTGACGCGGGGCTGGAGCTGCCCGCGGGTGAAATCGGCAGCCAGCCGCTCGCCCGCCTCCAGCGCTTCGGCCGGCAAGAAGGGTTTGCCGTCGCGGTCCTTCATCCGTGCGATCACGCCGAGCGGCGATTCCGCAAGGTTGCGGCGCACCGGCTGACGGGCGCCGTCGATCTCGACCGATGCCATGACGATCTCGCCATGCTGCTCGACGAACACGTCCTCGCCGGTCACCAGCGCACGGCGCAGGAAGCTGGACGCCGCCGCACTTGCGGCAATCCTGCCGTCGCCAAGCTGCACCAGTCCGAGCGAACGGGCCTGCGCGATCACCGTTGCGGGATAGGTCCGTTCCTCCGCCCCCACGAGCCTGATCTCACCCGCCTCACCCGCCGCGATCGTGCAGTCCCCACGAGCGAGCTGGCGGATCAGCCGCAGGAGGTGCCGCCTGAGAGCCGGATCCGCGGCCTTGTCCATCATAGGTTTCCGGATTGCCTCAGTCATGGGCCGCGACCTCCGACAGGCCGAAAACGGCAGTGACGATGCGCTCGACGGCCGAGACGAACTCGTCGAAGGCGAGATCGTCGCGGCGATCCTCGACCACGTGGCAGGCATGGCCGACGGTGGTGCGGTCGCGGCCGAAAGCCTCGCCGATGTCGCTCATGGAAATCTGGAGCGCCACATGGCACACATACATGGCGATCTGGCGCACATGGCAGGAAAGCCGGCGCCGGTCGCGGCGCAGCATCACCCGGTCACCGAAAAGCTGGACCAGTTCGCAGACCATCTGACGGACGATGCGGCAGGCGCTCTTGAGCGGCAGGCTGGCTGGAAGCTTCGGCGAACCGGCCGTATCCAGCGGGGCGGACGAGGAAAACGGCAGTGGGGACGGCGCGGCGGAGGGCTCAAAATATCTCTCGAAAGGCATGACAACTCCTCAATAAATAGGAATTAATTCATACACCTTAGAGCAAAAACGGGGACGCTGAAAACCGCCTCCGCACAACTATCCGCTGAAATTGCTGATAATTTCTACAAGCCCCCGAAAGATAATGGGATTTTTTTCCTCTACACATCCCCGCAATGCCCGCTTCAAAAAAGAAAAACCGGGCACTCGATCGGCCCGGTTCTTTCTCCGCATCTCTATTTCGATGCAAAAACCAGCCAGCCGCCGCTGTTGCGATCGGTCCTCATCGGGCTGGTCTAAATCCTCCCTGCCTTGTCGGCGTCGCCGGATCAGGCCTTGCCGCGCTTGCGGCGCTGGCCGAGACCCATTTCCTTGGCGAGCCTGGAACGGGCTTCCGCATAAGCGGGCGCCACCATCGGATAGTCGGCCGGCAGGCCCCACTTCTCGCGATATTCTTCCGGTGTCATGTTGTAGTGAGTCATCAGGTGACGCTTCAGCGACTTGAACTTCTGCCCATCCTCCAGGCAGATGAGATAGTCGTCCTCGATCGATTTCTTGATCGGAACCGGAGGCTTCGGCTTTTCGATGGCCACGACAACCGGTGCCGGCGAAGAGGTGTTGCTCAACGCCGAATGCACGTCCGCGATCAAGTTGGAAAGATCGCTGACCGGCACCACATGGTTGCTCACATAGGCGGCCACAATATCTGCGGTCAGCTCTACCAGCAGATCCGGGCTTTTGCCCAATGCGACGTCTGTCATTTCCTGTCTCCTGTTTAAGTGACTGGCTGGCCCCGCGACCTCCGCGACACCTGCCCGTTCGTAGAGTCTCCCGGAGAAAACCTATGCCGCCCCGCCGTCTTGCGACCGAAGCCTACCCCTAAGCTTCATGCGGAAAAGAAAACGGTTCACACCGGATATTGCGCTAGATTGAAACCTTCCCTTGCATGTGAACGGCGTTATCGTTCCTCATCCGAAGAACTTGTCGACTCACCAAAATGACGAGGGAACGCCTAATCTAGAAACAACATCTGCACTCTACTTGTAATGAAGTACCACTGCTTCGCTTCATCTCCAAGTGCGAATTTTGTCGGTTACCAGCCTTTCTGCCACCTATATCGCCCCTACATCAGCTTTACTGATGAATAGATGGGCATTTGCTCAAGCGTGACAGGGTTATAACTCGGTCCAGAATGGATTATATTCGCTTATCGTAATCCTTCATTTCATCCCGGACGGACTCAGCGCAAAGTGGATAGCCAACCTTGTGCGCTGCCATAGCGAGCAGATGCGCCGAAATCGGCGCCGTTAACACGAAGAAGAAGAAGCCTGCAAGCGCTCTTGCAAAAGTCGACAGGTCGCCCGCATGAACGCCGACCGCAAGCAACAGGAGCCCGGAGCCGACCGTGCCCGCCTTGGACGCGGCATGCATGCGGGTATAGAGGTCCGGCAGACGATTGAGGCCGATCGCCGCCACCAGCGCGAACCCGGCGCCGCCAAGGATCAGAAGAGCGGTTATCGCTGCCAGCAGGATGTCCATCATTTCTTCGCCTTCCGCCGGACGGCCGGCCCGGTGCCGGAAGGGCGCCTTGCCGCGGATTTGCGCCGCGGTTCGGGCACCGACGCCGTGAACGTCTTCATCATGTCTCCCTTCGGCGCCTCCCTGTTCCCGCGCGACAAGATGAACCGCGCAAAGGCCACGGTCGCGAGGAAGCCGACAAGGCCGAGCGAGATGGCGATGTCGATATAGAGCGTGAAGCCGGTGCGGATGGCGATCAGCGCGATGAAGCCGATGACGATGCCGGTCAGCATGTCGAGCGCCACGACCCGGTCTGGAAGCGTCGGCCCCTTGATCACCCGCCAGACGGTGAGCAGGAAGGACACACAGAGCACCACGAGCGCCAGCCAGACCGCGTAGGAGATGATCATTTCAGCCGTCGTCATCGGAACGCCTCCATGATCTTGCGCTCGAAGCCATTGGCGATATCCCGTTTCGTGGCTTCGATATCGGAACAATCGATCGCGTGGACGAACAGCGACTTGCGGTCCTCGGAGACGTCGACCGACAGCGTGCCGGGCGTCAGCGTGATGAGGTTGGCAAGCAGGGTGATCTCGAAATCGCGGGTCACGGTCAGCGGGAAGGCGAAGATGCCGGGTTTCAGGTCCATGCGCGGGCTGACGACCAGCACCGCCACCTTCCAGGCGGACAGCGCCAGTTCCTTCAGGAACAGGGCGAGCAGCGACAGGATGCGGCCGAGCCGCCGCCAATAACCACGGGCCCCCATCTCGTCGCGAACGATCCAGAGCACGAGCGTCGAGAGCGCAAAACCGAAGATCAGGTTGTGCAGCGTGGCGCTGCCGGTGACCGCGACCCAGACGACGGCAAAGACCAGTGACAGGATATAGGTGATCATCGCGCTGTCCCTCCCGGGAAGACCGAGTGGATATAGGCCGCGGGTTCGCCGAGCCCTTCCGCCGCCCTCTGGGCCAGATCGAGCAGCGGTTCCGGCAGCAGGCCGAAAAGAACGACGAGAGCCGTCAGGCAGCCGAGCGGCAGGGCAATGCGCCAGTCGACGGCCGAGCCGGCCGGAGCGACGGCCTCGGGAACAGGGTCGGGCTGCGGGCGCCAAAAGGCAAGCAGGAAGACGCGGGCAAGCGCAAGCGTGACCAGGAAGGCGGAGATGAGGATCGCCGCGGCCAGCCACCAGGCGCCGATATCGAGCGAGGCTTTCAGGAGCGCCACCTTGGGCCACAGGCCGGAGAACGGCGGCAGGCCGGAAGCGGCAAGGAACAGCAGGAAGGCGGCGCCCGAAAACCACGGCGCCTTGCGGTAAAGCCCGCCGAGTCCGGAGAGCGTCCAGGTGCCGCCGAGCCGGCCCGCTTCGCCCGCCACCAGATAAAGCGCGGTCATGGTCACCACCGAATGCAGCGCATAGAGGATGGCGCCGCTGACGGCGGCCGGGGTGCCGATCGCGACGCCCGCCATCATGTTGCCGATGCCGGCAATGACCACGTATCCGACGAGCCGGCGGATATCGTTCTGCGCCAGGGCGCCGAACGCGCCGACCAGCATGGTGAGCGCGGCCGATATGGCGACGATCAGGCTCAACGCCTCGCGCTCGACGGGGAAGAGCATGACGGTGACGCGGATCAGCGAATAGATGCCGACCTTGGTGAGCAGCCCGCCGAACAGCGCCGACACGACCACGCGCGGCGTGTGATAGGAAGCCGGAAGCCAGAAATTCACCGGAAAGGCGGCCGCCTTCATCGCAAACGCCAGGATGAACAGCGCCGTCAGCGTCGTCAGCGGCGCGGCCTCGCGCAGGCCTGCCGCCTTGCGGGCGATATCGGCCATGTTGAGCGTGCCGAAGATCGCATAGAGGTAACCGACCGCGATCAGGAACAGCGTCGTGCCGATCAGGTTGAGGACCGCGTATTTCAGCGCGCCGTCGATCTGTTCCGGCTCGGAACCGAGGATCAGGAGGCCGAAGGACGAGATCAGCAGCACCTCGAACCAGACATAGAGGTTGAAGATGTCGCCGGTCAGGAACGCGCCCGTGACGCCGGCCATCAGCAGCATCAGGAACGGGTAGAAGCCGTAGCGCCGGCCGCTCGCATCGATATCGGCGAGCGCGAATATGCCGGCGGCGAGTGCGACGATGGCGGCCGCGAGCGCCATGACCGCGCCGAAAAGGTCGGCGGTGAAAGCGATGCCGAAGGGCGGCAGCCAGCGGCCCATGACCATGGTGACCGGGCCGTGGACCGAGACGCGCCAGAGCAGAGCGGCATCCAGGAGGACGAGCAGCGCCAACCCGGCAATCGCGATGCCGCCATGCAGGCGGACGGACTTGCGCACCATCATCAGCACCGCGCCGAGGCCGATCATCAGCGCGACGGGGAGAACGACCAGCCAGTCGGCGAGCGCCGGGGCGGCGAGGATGAGGGCCGCGGAGAGGTCGACGGAAGGAGAGGCCATTAGTGGATGCCTCCCGGTGGCGTGTCAGTTTTACCAAGTCGAGCCATTCGCCCCAGTCCGGTCTTGGAGTCCCCCGCGAGCGCAGGACGATGCCATATGGGATGCGAGGCGGTGCGTGGAGCCCCTCCCCCTTGTGGGGAGGGGTTGGGGAGGGGTCTTCGCTGTGAATAAAACCCCTCCCGCCTGCCGGCCACCCTCCCCACGAGGGGGAGGGTTAAGGGTGCCGCACCGCCTCGCGTCCCATATCGCTCAACAGAAAGCGGAGAGATAGGGAGCAGGAAGCCCGCCTCTGGCCGATCTCCCCCCTTGAGGGGGAGATGCCCGGCAGGGCAGAGGGGGGTGCCGCGGGCGAGAGAGCCAATGGGACCTCCACAGCCGATAGCGTGACAACAAGTATGGGGCAAGAACTGCAACACCATGCCCTCAATACCCCAGGGGGGGAAGTTGTTCGTTCCGCGGTTCGGCAAGCCGCATCTCGTCTGTATCGTCGGTGCCGAGCTCCTGGTAGGCGCGGTAGGTCAGCACCAGGAGGAAGGCGAAGAAGGAAAACGAGATGACGATCGCCGTCAGGATCAGCGCCTGCGGCAGAGGATTGGCGGCGCCTGGCGACAGCGTGTCCATGCCGGCCGGGATGATCGGCGGCACTTCGCGGGTAAGCCTACCGGCGGTGAAGAGCAGCAGGTTGACCGCATTGCCGAGCAGCACCACGCCGAGCAGGATGCGCACGGTGGATTTCGACAGCATGAGGTAGATGGCGCCCGCAAAGAACAGGCCGATCAGGATCGAAAACAGCGCTTCCATCAGCCCTCTCCCTCCACGTCCGAACCCGGCTCCTGTTCGAGCGCGAGCGCGATCGATGTAATCGCCCCGACCACGACCAGATAGACGCCGATATCGAAGGACATCACCGTCGAGAGCGGCAGCTCGACGTCGAAAACAACCGGATAGACCCAGAGCCCGGTCATGAACGGCACGCCGAACACGATGGAAAGCGCGCCGGACAGGGTGGCGAGCAGCAGGCCGAAACCGGCGATCGCCATCGGGTGGAACCGGATCGCGCGGCGTACCGAAGGCACACCGAAGGCGATGCCGTAGATTGCCAGCGCCGAGGCCGCGATCAACCCGCCGATGAACCCGCCGCCGGGTTCGTTGTGGCCGCGCAGCAGGACGAAGACGGAAAACAGCAGCATCAGGGCGGTGAGGAAGGGGGCGACGGTGCGCAGGATGAGCGTGTTCATGGGGACACCTCCATGGAGCGGCACGCGAGGGCGGATATTCCAAGGGGCCTGCCGAGTGGAGCCCCTCCCCCTTGTGGGGAGGGGTTGGGGAGGGGTCTTCGCTCCGAATAAAACCCCTCCCGCCTGCCGGCCACCCTCCCCACAAGGGGGAGGGTTAGGGGGGCCGCACCGCCTCGCATCCCATATACGATAGCTCTCCCCTGTGCGGGGCTCGAAGAGCGGGCCGAGACGAGTGGCTCGCCCCAGGAAAACCAGCAGGGCAGAGGGGGGTGTGCCGAGGCGAAGGCCGTCATTGCCCCTCCCCCGATCCGGCGCGTCTGCCCGCCCTCACCCGGATCAGCGCCAGAACCGCGAGCGCGGTCACCATCACCACGGCGATCTCGCCCAATGTATCCGTGCCGCGGAAGTCGACGATGATGACGTTGACGACGTTGGCGCCGTGGGCCACCGTCTTGGAATAGGCGTTGAAGAAATCGGTGAGCACAGCGTCGAACGGCGCCTGCGTCGATTTCAACAGCAGCAGGGTGAAGCCGAGGCCGCAGGCGACCGCGACCAACCCGTCGAAAAGCGACTGTCGCAGAGGCCGATGGTCGCGGGGGGTGAGCCGCAGCCGCGTCATCACCAGCGCGAGGATGACGACCGACAGGGTCTCGACCATGAACTGGGTGAACGACAAGTCAGGCGCGCCGAACAGCAGGAAGATGACGGCGACGGCAAAACCCTGGATGCCGAGCGAGACGATCGCCGTCAGCCGGTCCTTTGCGCGCAGCACGGCGATAAGGCCGATCACCGCGATTGCGAAGAACGCCGCTTCCTGGACCAGCAGCTCTTCCGGCCAGGCGGGCATTGCGGGCAGTTCGCCGAACACGAAGGGCGGAACGAGCAGCGTCACGGCCAGCAGGATGAAGGTGGCGGTGATGTAGATTTCCAGCCGCCCCGGCTGGACGAGACGGGTGACGACACCCGAAAACCGCACCAGGCCGGAAACGACATGATCGAAGCCGCGGTCCGGGCCGGGACCGAGGCTTTCCACCGCCCGCACCATGAAGGCCCGCAGGTCGGTCAGCCGCCAGAAGGCGAGCGCACCGAGCAATACGGTGATGACAGACAGAAGCAGCGGCAGGCCGAGATGCGGCACGGTCGAAATGTCGATGACGATCTTTTCGTCGGTGATCGCGCTTGCCATCGGCGAGGAGATGTAACGATGCGCGACGCCGGAAAAAACCGCGGCCGCCAAGCCGATCACCGACAGAACCACCGGGCCCAGCCAGAGCGTCATTGGTCCTTCGTGGGCATGTTTCGGCGTCCCGACATGGGGACCGAGGAAGGGTTTCAGAGCAACGGCAAACGCGGTCGCGAACATCAGCGCATTGCCGATTACAGCGAGGCCGGTGAAGAACACCGCACGGGGATTGCCGGCGGCGAGTGCCGCATAGATCTCCTCCTTGGCAAGGAACCCGAAGAACAGCGGCAGGCCGCCCATCGAGAGCGCCGCCAGCAGGGCCGCGCCGAAGGTGACCGGCATGGCGGCGCGCAGGCCCCCGAGCCTCGTTACGTCGCGGGTGCCGGCCTCGTGATCCACCGTGCCGGCGACCATGAACAGCGCGCCCTTGAACAGCGAATGGGCGACCAGATACAGCACCGCCGCCTCGACCGCGTGGGCCGAACCGAAACCGGTCAGCATGGTGAGCAGGCCGAGCGAAGCCATGGTCGTATAGGCGAGCATCAGCTTCAGGTCCGTCTGGCGGACGGCGAGGAAGGTGCCGGCGATCAGCGTGATACCGCCGAAGAAGGGCAGCAGGATCACCCAGGCGGGCGTATCCCCCATGACCGGGTTCAGCCGCATCAGCAGGTAGACGCCGGCCTTCACCATGGTTGCCGAATGCAGGTAGGCCGAGACAGGCGTCGGCGCTTCCATGGCGTTGGGCAGCCAGAAATGAAACGGAAACTGCGCCGACTTGGTGAAGGCGCCAGCGAGCACCAGCAGCAGGGTCGCGAGATAGAACGGGCTCTGGCGCAGCCCGTCGCCCAGGTGCACGAGCAGCGAAAGCTGGGTGACGCCGGTAATGTTCCAGAGGAAGACCAGGCCGGCGAGCAGGCAGAGCCCACCGCCGCCTGTGACCACCAGCGCCTGAAGTGCTGCACGCCTCGCCGCCTCCCGTTCGTGATCGAAGCCGATCAGCAGGAAGGAGGTGATCGAGGTCAGTTCCCAATAGACGAACAGCATCAGAAAGCTGTCGGACACGACGAGGCCGAGCATGGCGCCCATGAAGGCCAGGATGAAGGCCATGAAGCGCCCGATATCCGGATGACCCTTCATGTAGCCGCCGGAATAGACGACGATCAGGGTGCCGATGCCGGTGATCAGAAGCGCGAAGGTCAGCGACAGGCCGTCGAGGAACCAGGAGAAGGAGAGGTTGAAGCTCGGCGCCCAGGCATAGCCCCCTGTCACCACTTCGCCGGCGGCGATTTCGGGCAGGAAAGTGCAGAAATGCGCAAACGCGAGGGCTGGGGCCAGCGCCAGGATGAAGGCCGCCCTGTCGCCCAGAAGGCGGGTGAGGAAGGGGGCCAGAACGGAAGCGACGAAGGGGAGGAAGAGTGCGAAGAACGTCAACGCCGGCGCATTGGCAGCCATGTCATCTCCACGCTTCTGAAGCCACACACCGCCCGACCGTTCGGAGGCAGGTGATTTTCTATGTGAAACATGCCCCCGCCTCAAGCAGAACCGGACGAAACACACAGAAACGCGAGTTTTCGGGAATTTGATGGGAGATGCGGCGGACGCTGGGGGGCTGCGGGCCATTGGCGGTCATTACTGGCCCCGCAAAATTGCTTATTCTGCGGCCGGCCGAGCTATGTCGGGTTCGCGCTCCCGGCTGGTGCTCGGCCTATGCCTAAGCAACGGTTCGGCATCAGACCTCAGGCTTCACGAAGAAGCCGAGAATTTCACCGTCACGCCGCGCTGCCTAAAATAGGCCTGCATCAGCTTCCTGCCAGAACGGTTGTTCTGCACGAGTTTAGCCGGGTCGAATACGGCCTCTTTCAATCCCGCCCGGGTCAACGCTGCCTTGAGAGCCGCGATATGTACGTCGATGTCGGCATTGTTCGCCTGGAGCGATTCATAAATGCGGCCTGTTGCATCTGCTACGGTCGGTTCGCTCACTATTTCACTCCTGCTGTTGTCTGGCTGGCACTTACCATGTTTTTTCGGCTTGACCTTATTGTGGTGAAAAATGCCCTCGTCAATGCGCGACGATAGATTGGAACGTCGCGTCCGCTTTCGAAGAGGCGACACCAGGAGCGGACCAGTGGGAACCGGTATTACGGTCCAGACGCTAAGGCAACAATGCGCCGATCGCGGTCATTTTTTCTCGATCATTGTTTTCACTCCGTTATTGCCTTCCGTATTTTGGTCCTTGTACCGAGAGATGTGACTTTCTTCCGTGAGCGGCGGCGGTAGACGTTTGAATGCCGCTTCCCGTTTGCCGCCTCTAACCCAAGCGAGAAAAGCAAGGAAAGCCACGATTGCGACAAGTGCGATGCATGAAAGCACAGTGTTGAATATGAAGGCGGTGGGAGCTTCTTCGTAGGTTTGCCAGCCCTGTCGCTTGACATATGTCATCCCATAGAGAACCGCACTATAGAGCGGAAAGCCTGACACAGCGACCACGAAGCCGACTAGGGCAACTGCCTTCGCTTTCCTCAACATCAGCAGTTACCCTCTGCGAACACCGGGGTAGGGTCTCACAGACTTATTAACTGTGGCTTGTAGGAAATCTGGAATTGTCCCTTCCGGCCCGGAAACAGCCATGCCGGCATCCGCTCTCCGATCGCGGACTTTTCCTTCACCGCCTCAATGCCTATCTATCGGGAAAACGAAAGGAACCTTGCGATGTCCGATGTCATCACCCCGAAAGTCCAGAAGACCGATGCGGAATGGCGCGAGCTCTTGACGCCCGAACAGTACCGCATCCTGCGGCAGGCAGGCACCGAACGCGCCTTTACCGGCCCTTTCTGGAACAGCCATGAAAAGGGTCTCTACAGCTGCGCCGCCTGCCACGAGCCGCTGTTCGTCTCCGACACGAAGTTCGATTCCGGCTGCGGCTGGCCGAGCTATTTCGAGGCGGTGAATCCGGAGGCGATCACCGAAATCCGCGACACGTCGCACGGCATGGTGCGCACCGAAGTCCGCTGCAGCAATTGCGGCGGCCATCTCGGCCACGTTTTCCCCGACGGCCCGCCCCCGACCGGCCTGCGCTACTGCATCAACGGCCATGCGATGGATTTCGAGGCCATGAAATAAAGGCGGGCGGCCCACCAGCTCGCCGCTCGAAAATGTAGATTCTCCTGTCGCAGACAGCCGGCCGCATGATTTTTGCGATCGGCTTTTGCGGCAGACTTCGCCGGGCTCCAACGATCTGCCCGCGGGCCAAAGGTCGCGGCTTTGCCAGCTACCTCTTGCCGATCAGTTCACGTCCGATGCGTTTTGGCTTTTCGCTGCGCAGGACAATTGCCGTCGTGACGGAACCGTAGCGGGCGATCGCATCGACGATGCCCTCAAGATGGGCCGGCGAGGGCACGATAACCTTCAGATGAAAGCAATCTTCTCCGGTCAGCCTCAGCGCCTCGATGACCTGCGGCATTTCCGCAAACAGCTTCAGGCAGGCCTTTATGTGCTCATGCGTCGTGCGCAGCCGGATGATCGCCATCATGCCAAGGCCGACGGAAGCCGGATCGACGACGGCTTGATAGGCTTTGATGATGCCACGGTCCTCAAGCCGCTTCAGCCGTTCGGACGTGGCGGGCTGGGAAAGTCCGACCTTCCTGCCCAGTTCCGAAACGCTGATGCGGCCGTCGTCCTGGAGAATCTCAATCATGGCAATGTCGGTCGGATCGAGATTGGAATGAAAATCGGGGTTCTTCGTCATCAACCTTCAATCTATCGGAATTTGCTCTCCCTTTCCGATGGATGCCAATTCCAATCGCGATTGTAAATCGCAATGGTCGGTCGGCCTCAACGAAGGGACAAAGCATGACCGATTTCATTCATCTGCCCGGTATCGGCAATTCGGGAGACATTCACTGGCAAAGCCTTTGGGAGGCGGCCGATCCGGCCATCCGCCGTTTTTCTCCCGCAAGCTGGGACCAACCTGATCTGGCCGATTGGATCGCGGCGCTGGAGCAGAGCGTGCGCGAGACGGAAGCGCCACCCATTCTCGTGGCCCATAGCCTTGCCTGCCTGCTCGTCGCCCATTGGAGCGCGGTGACCTCCCTGCCGATCGCAGGCGCGTTTCTCGTCGCCGTTCCCGACCCTTCGTCTCAGGCATTTCCGGCTCAGACCGCGGGCTTTGGAATGGTTCCGCAGGAGCGTTTTCGCTTCCCTTCGTTGATCGTGGCCAGCACCGATGATCCCTACGGTTCGATGTCATACGTCGAAACCAGGGCGGAGCAATGGGGTAGCGAACTGGTCGTGATCGGCGCGGCGGGCCATATCAACGGTCAAAGCGGTTTGGGCGGCTGGCCGAAAGGCCGCGCGCTTCTAAAGACTTTTGAAAACCGTATCTCGAGTGAGAACGCCTGAGGGGTCGAAGCCTTTTGTCTCGCCGTCTCAATAATCGTCGCTGATCTCGAGCCAGTAGCCGTCCGGATCCTGCAGGTAGATAGACCGCACGCCGTCACGGCGGATATGGATCATGCCCTCGTTTCTCGCCAGATCGCTATATGTCGTGCCGGTTCCGGCGATATGGGCGATCGTGCCATCGAGGTCGGTCACGGCGATGCAGAGATGCGTCGACATGGTGACATAGGTGGCGCCGAAATCACCTTCGATCAGGTGGATGGAGTGGTCGTCGCCGATGCCGAACCAGCGGATGTTCGGTTTGCCGACCTTGCACTCGATTTCCGGCAGGCGCAGGACCTGCCGGTAGAAATCAGCGCTGCGGGTGAGATCGCGGACTCTGATGGACAGATGGTTTATGCGAAGCGACGCGGCCATGGTTTCCTCCAGCGGCACCCGCGGAACCGCCTGAGGTCAGGGTGGGTCCTTGTCATGGACAATGATCGGGCGGCCATTGCAGCCGGGAATGCCTGCGCCAGTCATAAACCCAATGTGGCGCGGCCGGAAGCCGGGATGGCTCCGGACGCTAGACCGGCAGCTCCACCGTGAAGGCGAAGCGGGCCTTTTCGCCGGATGCAAGAACCACGCCGTAGGGCCGCCTGGCGAGATCGTCGGAGCCGCCGAGTTCGGCCGCCGTGCCGTGCCAGGGTTCGATGCAGATGAAGGGGGCGCCGGGTTTTTGCCAGAGCGCCAGGTTCGGCAGGTTGTCGAAGGAGAATTTGAGCGCGGGACCACCTTCGGCGGCATAGGTCAGCCCCTCGCCGGCCCCTTCGGCAAAGATCATCGCATCCGCCTCGAACATCGCATGGTCGAGCGTCAGCTTGCCGGCCTTGAAGGGGGAGGCAAGTTTTTCCCGCTTTATCAGCCCGCCTTCGAGCCGCGTCAGGGCCGGTTCGGCGCCGTTGTCAAGGGTGATGGTGTGGGCCTTGTCGGCCGCGCCGGGGATCGGCCAGACGAAGGCCGAATGGAAACCGAGGCCGAAGGGCATCGGTTTCTCGTCGCGATTTTCGACGTCCGCCGCGACCGTCAGCGTCCGGCCATTGAGCGAATGCTCGACTGCCAGCAGGAACTCGAACGGGTAGACGGCGCGTGTCGCGTCGGAGGCGGCGAGTTCGTAACGGCACATGGTCGCGCTCGACGCGGCAAGCGTAAATTCGCTGCGGCGGGCAAAACCGTGCTGGCTCAGCTCGTAGGACCTGCCGTCGACGCTGATCCGGTTTTCCGGGGCCTTGCCGACGATTGGAAACAGAACAGGCGAGCGGCCGTTCCAGAAGGCGGCATCGCCATTCCAGAGAAACGAGCGGCCATCGGCCGCCGTCAGCGCCTGCATCTCCGCACCGAGCGAAGAAATGTCGACGGTCAGGTCCTGGTTGGAAATGCGGGTCTGGCTCGGCACGGCGGCGTCTCCTGGTTCCGGTTCGGAATATGCCTCATCTTCGCGCGCCAGACGTTTCCGTTCAATGACGCGCGAGATCTTTTTGAACGTCGAACGACGCCGAGCCGGTTCGGCTCAGTCTTTCGCGACCTCGCCTGCATATTCATCGTCCGTCACCGCGCCCAGCCATTCCGCCGTGCTGCCGTTCAGCGCTTCCTGGATGGCGATATGGCACATGGCGGTGGTCGGCGATGCGCCGTGCCAGTGTTTTTCGCCAGGCGGGAACCAGATCACGTCGCCGGGCCGGATCGCCCGGACAGGCTCGCCCCAGACCTGGGCAAGCCCGGCGCCGGCCGTGACGAGCAGCGTCTGGCCGAGCGGGTGGGTGTGCCAGTCGGTGCGCGCACCCGGTTCGAAGGTGACCGAAAGGGCGCGGACCCGGGCCGGCTCTGGCGCCTCGACGATCGGATCGAGCCGGACGGTGCCGGTGAAATATTGTGGCGGCGCCTTCGAAGGCTGCGATCCGCTGCGCTTGATGTCCATGGTACGATCCTCGCTGAACGACTGGTTTGGCTTCATATAGGTCAGGACCGCATATAGGTCACAATGGCCGCGGCGCGACGTCCAAAAATTCTTGACTTCGATTTTGGCATGATTATCCCTTTCAGTCGAAGAGCGTCGGCCTTTGAGGTTCAGTTTGCCTAAGTAATCCCCGGTCTCGACAGGTTCACCCTCCCATGCTGGACGAGCGATGACGCTTGCCCGCGTGGGAACACTGTTCATCGGGGTGGCGGCTTGAGACCGGTTTGGCATTGATCGTGCCAGTGCGGCCTCATGCCGCCCTGAACCGTCCGACGACAACCTCCTACGCTCCCTTCCCACAGTCCGGACCTTCGCCACACCGCGTGCGCCCCAAGAGGGCTTCTTGAGTGCCGTTTCCCGCATGAACTTCCTGACCGGAAGATCAAAACGGCATGTGCGACATCCTCCATCTCGAATGGACTGCAATCCTCAAAACTCCACCCCGGCCGATCCTTGCCTGCAGCACCTGCGGGCTATCGAGACCGTTCCGCTCCAGCGGCCGCATCCGCCTCAATGCCAATGGCAAGCGGCTCGATGCCTGGCTCATCTACAGATGCATCGCCTGCGACGGCACCTGGAACCGGCCGGTCTTCGAGCGGCAGAGCGTCCGGGCGATCGATCCTGACATGCTCAACGCGATGCAGGCGAGCGCGCCGGATTTCGTGGCCCGCATCGAATTCGACGCGCAGGCGCTGAAAGCCAAGGCCGGACGCATCGAGGAAAGCGATGATATCGAGACGCGCAAGGCGGTGCTGCGCCACGATGCGGACTGGCGGCGGATCGCGATCACGCTTTCGCTGCCCTACCCGACCGGTCTGCGGCTCGACCGGCTGATGGCGGCGGAACTGCCGCTGTCGCGCAGCCGGCTGCAGGTGCTGTTCGACAGGCGGGAGATCCGGGTCGCGCCGGAGCGGAAGGATGCGCTGAAACGCGGCATCCGCGACGGCACCCTGATCACGCTCGACCTGCGCGACGAGGCCGAGCGAATGGCGATCGGAAGAGCGGCGATGGGCGGCTGATCAGCGATAGCCGGTGGCGTCGGCCGGCTTGCCGGGCTCCTGAACCTCTTTCAGGTAGCGCCAGCAATCCGGCCGCGAGCCGTCGACATCGTCGAACTCATAAATCTTGGCAAGGCCGCCGCTCGACAGCGACTGGCCGTTCCAGCGTGCCCGGTCCGGATCGGCGGCAAGTGCTGCCACCGCCCGGCCGATGAAGCGCGGAGTTTCGGAAATGCAGAAATGCGGCTGGGCGACGAGGGCGTCGCGCCAGTTCTCCTCGCTCACCTTGTAGATATCCAGCATCATTTCGGAGCGCAGCCAGCCGGGCGTGATCGAGACCGAGGTGCTGCCGACCTTCTCCAGATCCTTGCCGTGCGCCCAGGCGAGCCGGGTGACTGCGGTCTTGCAAAGATCGTAGAAGGGCGAGAGCCGGTAATGTTCGGCATTGTATTCCGCCGTGCCATCGGTGACCTCGACCAGCAGGCCGCCCGGCTTCTCGATCATCAGCTTCAGGGCATGATGGGCGGTGATCAGGTGGGTATCGAGCTCCAGCCGCAGCATGCGCAGGCCGTTTTCCAGATTGTGCTCCCAGACCGGCTTGTCCCATTCAAACAGATGTTCGCCGCCCCAGATGTCGTTGACGAGGATGTCGAGCCTCCCCTGCTCCCGGCGGATGCGCTCGACGAGCGCTGCGACATCCTCCGGGACGAGATGATCGAGCGGCACTGCGATTCCGGTACCGCCGGCTTGCGTCACCAGGTCGGCAGTGTCCTCGATCGTCTCGGGCCTTCGGTATTCGGATTGCTTCTGCCGCGTCGTCCGTCCGGTGACGTAAACGGTTGCGCCGGCCGCCCCGAGCTCCACCGCGATACCCCGCCCGGCACCCCGAGTGGCACCCGCCACCAGCGCGATTTTCCCCTCAAGCGGCTTTTTGTACACGTGCGACATGACTGCTCCTTCCCTTCCGGTTCCTTATGGTTAGAACTGGCTTTCCAAATCGAGGCAATATATAAACGTTTATTCGTTTATAATCCGAGAGGCAAGATGGCGCGACCGAAAACCATGCCGGACAGGAACGTACTGGCGGCGGCACTGAAGGTGATGCACGAAAAAGGCCCGGAGGCGCTGACCTTCGCCTCGCTCGCCGCAGCCTGCGGCCTTTCCGCCTCGACGCTGGTGCAGCGCTTCAAAAACAAGGAAGAACTTGCCCGCGCCGCGTTGCTGTTTGCCTGGGACGATCTGGATGCCAAGACGGAAGCGGCGATCACCGCCGCGCCGAGGACGCCTGAAGGTGCCGTGGACATTCTTGTCGCGCTTTCCGGAGACTATGGCGGCATCGAAGCCTATGCCGAAGGCCTGCTGATGCTGCGGGAGGATTTTCGCGATCCACGCCTGCGCGCCCGCGGCAGCGCCTGGGGCGCGGTGATTTCCACTGCGATCACCGCCTGTTTTGCGGCGACGCGGGGCACGCCGGACAATATCGGCATGCTGATGGCTTCGCAGTGGCAGGGCTGCCTTCTCTGGTGGGGGTTCAATCCGGCGGGGCCGATCGACGCGCATGTGCGCAGGAGCCTGGAAGAGTTCGTGGCGGCGGTGCTGCCTCGGAAATAGAAAAGGCCCGGACTGCCGGGCCTTTCATTTACCTTCCGGCTCAACCTCCCGGTTCAGGCGATCTTGCCGCTGCGCCGCGGGCGAAGAAGGGCGGCCAGCCTGCGGCAGGCGATCAACAGAGTTTCCGTCTTCAGCGACACGATCGCGACACCGGCAAGCACGATCGCGGTGGCGACGATCTCTCTCAGGCTCACGGGTTCACCCAGCAGGACAAAACCGAGGACGATTGTCCAGGGCGGCAGGAAATAGCCGTTCATCGAGCCGATCGTCGGGCCTGCCTTCTTGAGGATGTTCATGTAGAGAACGATCGGCAGGGCCGTTCCGAACACCCCGAGAACGAGAAGCAGCGGCAGGTTGTCGAGTGCCGGAGAGAAGGCCGAAAGACCGCCGAGATAGAGCACCACGGCGAAGGTCGGCAGGCCGGAAAACAGCTGCTGTCCCAGCGCCAGCCGGACCGGCTGAGCACCTGGAATGCCGCGCACATAAAGATTGCCGAGTGCATAGCTGACCGCGACGATGGCCACGGCGCCGACGCCGCGAAGGCTGACGTTGTCGGCACCGAGCGCTGCCGGGCCGATCAGCAGGACCATGCCGCCGAAGCCGGTTGCAAGTCCGAGCGCCACTTTCGGCGTCAGCCGCTCGCTCGCAAACAGAGCCTGCGCCAGAACCGCGACGACGAGCGGCGTGGAGGCCTGGATCATCGATGTCAGGCCCGCCGAAATTTCCGTCAGCGCATAGGCGGTCAGGCTGTTCGGCACGACGCCCTGCAGGAAACCGAGAACGACCCAGTCGCGCATTTCCCGGCCGCGCGGGAGAATGTTGTGGCCGGAGACGATCATCCAGGCGGCGATCAGCGTGCCGCCCATCAGCCCCCGCACCGCCGTCAGAGCCAGCGGCGACAGCGTGGTGCCGGCAATCTTCAGCAGAATGAAGGCGCTTCCCCACAGAAACGAACAGGCAAGCATCTGCACGATCAGCGGGATTTCAAATGCATTTCTTGCAGTGATCGAAGGCATGGTCGGTTCCTCACCTATTTATCTTCACGTGAAGATATTTGCTCCCGATTTATCTTCATGTCAAGATAGTTTTGTCGAGACGGAGAATCGGAATGGCGCAGACGCAAAAAACGCAGGATCACATCGACCGGGCGCGGGGCCAGTGGGCCAGACAATTGCCGGATCTCGACACGGGGCCGATGGAAGTTCTCGGCCGCATCTACCGCCTGTCGCGGCTGGTCACGCCGTCGATCGAGGCGACATTCGCATCGTTCAACCTTGACCGCGGGGAATTCGACGTGGTCGCGACCCTTCTGCGCTCCGGGCCGCCCCATCGGCTGACCCCGACGGAACTCTATCGGTCGCTGATGATCGCCTCCGGCAGCCTCACCCATCGGCTCGGCCGGCTGGAAAAGGCCGGCCTGATCAAGCGCGTCCCGTCCGACAACGACGGCCGCAGTCTGGCGGTGCAGCTGACGGACGAAGGCGCCAGGCGGGCGGAGGCCGCGTTCCGGCAGGACATGGCGAGTGAGGCGGAAGCCATCGCGGGCTTCGATCCGGACAAGAAGGCGCAGCTTGCCGGCCTGCTTCGGGAACTGAACCTCGCCGTCGAGGCTCATCTATCCGGCAAAACGCCGGAAGAGCCGACGCAGGACTGACGACCGCCACATCACGCCGCCGAGAGCTTCCTGCGCGCCGGCAAGGTCATGGCGGCAACACCCGCGACGACGCAGATCAGGCCCGCCCATGCGCCCGGATGCAGGCTTTCGCCGAGGAAAACGACACCGATCGCCACCCCGACCGGCACCCGCAGATAGGCCTGCGACGTTGCGCCCACCGAGCCGAGCGTCTGCATCAGCCGAAAATAGATGACGAAGGCAAGTGCCGTCGAAAAGACCGAGAGCGCGACCAGCGCGAGGATCGAGTCCAGTGCGGGTGCAAGCGTCCAGGGCCTGTCGACGATCAGGCTTGCCGGCACCAGCAGCGCCGCGCCGCAGACGAGCGAGCCCGCGGCCGGCATGATCGGATCGAGGCCCTTGAAGTTCCTGCCGAAAATCGCGGCACCGGCATAACACACCGTGGCCAATACGATCGCCAGCTGTGGCACGAGCCCCTCCCCGAGGCCCGACAGCGCCTCTACACCGATGACCATGCAGATGCCGACAAGCCCCGCGCCGACGCCGAACAGTTTTCGCACCGTCACCGCCTCGTGGCGGGTGACCAGAGCGGTGATCAGGAAGGCGAAGATCGGCGTGGTCGAATTGAGGATCGCGGCAAGCCCGGCATCGGTCGACTGCTCGGCCCAGGCGATCAGCGTGAAAGGGATGGCGCTGTTCAAGCAGGCCTGGAACAGGAAGCGCGCCCATGTCGCCCCGTCGCGCGGCAATTTCAGGCCGCGCCAGCGGATGACGGCAAGCAGCACCGCTCCAGCGATCAGCGTCCGCAACGCGATCAGCGTCACCGGCGGGATGGTCTCGACGCCGATCTTGATGAACGTGTAGGAAGCGCCCCAGAGCGTGGAGAGCACTAGCAGCAGCGCCAGTTCCCTGGTCATATTCGGTGTGTTCGGCATGATCTCGCCTGACCTTTTCGCATTTCGATGCGGGGGTTCTAGGGCAGGACGGAGGGCGGATGCTTCGGTGCGGATCGAAGTGTTCTCAAGCTGCGGTGCTCGATGGGCTGCGCTGAGCGCACTTGAAGCGGGGCGCCGCCTGTTGCAATGATGCGGGTTCACTCAAGGAACAAGACATGCCCTCGACCGAGCTGTTTCTCGCTTTCCTCGCCACCACGGCGGTCTTCGCCTATATCCCCGGCCCGGCCATGCTTTATGCCGCGGCCCAGACGCTGGCGCGCGGGCGGTGGTCGGGGCTGATGGCCTCGCTCGGCATCCATATCGGCGGATATGCGCATGTGTTTGCCGCCGCCGCCGGGCTCTCGGTGCTGTTCCATGCGGTGCCGATGCTCTATTTGGCGGTGAAGCTGGCGGGGGCGACCTATCTCGTCTGGCTCGGCATCTCGCTGTTTCGCGCCAAGGCGGCCGGCGATCTCGAGCTTCCGGAGATTGCCCAGAAATCCGGCCGGCGCGCGTTTTTCGAAAGCATCACGGTGGAAGTGCTGAACCCGAAGACGGCGATCTTCTTCCTCGCCTTCCTGCCGCAGTTCATCGACGCCTCGGCCGCCTTCCCCATCTGGCTGCAATTCGTCATCCTCGGCACGATCGTCAACCTGATGTTCTCGTCGGCCGATATCGTCTGTGTCTTCCTCGCCGGCGCGGTGATTACCCGGCTGAAGCGTTCGAGCGGGGCGCAAAGGCTGATGCAGAGGGCTGGAGGGGCGCTGCTGGTCGGGCTCGGCGCGCATCTGGCGCTGCAGCGGAGTTAGTCAGGGAGCAAAGCAGCGCCATCTCACCCCGTAACCTTGAGCTCCATGCAGGTCAGGTCCAGCCAGCGACCGAATTTCGTGCCGACTTCGGAAAACGTGCCGGCGGTGCGGAAGCCGAGTTTTTCGTGAAGGCCGATCGAGGCGGTGTTTCCGGCCTCGATGCAGGCGACCATGACGTGGATGCCGTTTTCGGCGGCGCGGCCGATCAGGTCCCGCATCAGCATTCCCCCGATGCCGCCGCCGCGGAAATCGCGGTGGACGTAGACGGAATGCTCGACCGTGTGGCGGAAACCGTCGAAGGCGCGCCAGTCGCCATAGGAGGCGTATCCGGCGACCTTGCTGTCGACATCCGCAACCAGAACCGGGAAGCCACGCGCCTTGCGGGCGGCGAACCATTCCTTGCGGTTCTGGAGATCGACGAGAACCTCGTTCCAGATCGCCGTCGTGTTGGCGACCGCGTCGTTGTAGATCTCCATGATCACGGGGAGATCGGCTTCGGTGGCGTCGCGCACGAGCGGCTGGGTCATCTTGTTTTGTCCATCATGATGCAATTCCGTCCACTATAGCAGACGATCGAGAGGCGAGTCCAGATTGTTGGCGTCCGGCTCTTCTGATAGCGTCATCGGCATTCACGCGGGAGGGCGGAATGCGGTATTTCCTGATGGTTCTGGCGTGGCTGGCCACCGTGCCCGCGGCCTCTGCCGCCGAATGGCAGACCTACAGCAATGCCCGCTTCGGCTATCGTGTCGAGGTGCCGCCCGGCTTCAAGATGGCACGGGCGCCCGACAATGACGACGGCCGGACATTTACCGGCGCCAATGGCGACCGCATTCTCGTCTTCGGCACAAATCTTCTCGATACCGCCTTCGAAGGCGAGGCCTCGAACCGCATTGTGCAGGCCATGGACGATGGCTGGCAGATTTCCTATTCACGGGTAGAGGCGGATTGGGCGAGCTATTCGGGCGCCAAAGATGGCCGCATTCTCTATGTGCGCGGCGTGCAGCTCTGCGACGATGCGGCGGCCTTCATGATGATCGAATACCGCCGGCAGAACCTCAAGGCCTATGACGCGATCGTCAAGCGGATGGTCGCAAGCCTGAAGCCGGTCGGCTGCGCCCGATAACCGGTGACGATCAAGAACCGCCGGAGAGGCTGAAGCAGGTCATGACCGCGCCGTAATGGACGGCGGCGGCGGCGACCACGAAACCGTGCCATATCGCATTCTGGAAACGCAGCCGTTCCCAGACGTGGAAGATGACTCCCAGCGAATAGATGAAGCCGCCGATGACGATCAGCCAGATGGTGACGGCGGGCAGATATTGCGAGATCGTCCCGGCGACCATCACGCCGCTCCAGCCCATGGCGAGATAGAGAAGGATCGCCAGCTTGTCGTAACGGCCCGGAAACAGGCATTTCAGCGTGATGCCGAAAATGGCGGTCGCCCAGATCGCCAGAAGCATGGCGAATATCCACGGGTCGTGCGCGCCACGCTGCAGGAAGGGCGTATAGGTCGCTGCTATCAGGATGAAGATCGCCGAATGATCGAGCCGCCGCAGCACCCATTTGGTGCGCGAGTGCGGCCAGATATTGTAGGTGAACGAGATCGACAGACAGATGATCAGTCCAAGGCCATAGATCCAGGCGGCGGCGATCTCCCCATGGCTCGACCAGACGGTCGCGTAGAAGATCAGAGCGGTGGCGCCGACCAGCGCAAACACGATGCCGACGCCGTGGATGATGCCATCCGCAACGATCTCGTGAAAATCATATTTGCGCCCGAAATTGAAAAACTCGTTCATCCGCCCTTCCGCCTGCCTCGCTCTTAAGAATGAGCACGACCGTGGCGGAAGGCAAGAGAGGGACGATTCACATTCCGTTTCCCGCGTTAAACTTCGTCCGCCACCTCGCCGGCGCATGTCTGGCAGAGTGGCGTGTGCGGCACGGCATCCAGGCGTTTCTCGGCGATCGGCTGTCCGCATCGGGCGCAGATGCCGAAGGTGCCGGCGGCGATGCGGTGAAGTGCCGCATCGATCGCCGCAAGCTCCCGTTCGCCGGTTTCGCCGAGTTCTTCCAGCACTTCGTCATTGTTGCGTTCGACGGCGCGGTCGTCGTCGTCAGGATTGCGGGGCGTGACGAAATCCTCTTCGATGCGGTTCAGGCGCTTTTCCAGTTCGACCTTCCTCGCTCTCAGGACGCTGCCATATCTTGCTGTATCCATGGTTCCGTCCCCTTTCAGCGGTCGACAAGGACCGAACAGGTTGCGTGGCGCACGATGCGGTCGGCGGTGGCGCCGATCAGATAGTTCGACAGGTCCGGAACATGCGAGGCCACGATGATCAGATCGGCACCCTGCTCTTCAGACGCCGCGAGGATTTCGCGCGCCGGCGAGCCCTGGCGGATCTCGATATCGGCTTCGACGCCGACTTTCCGGCGAAGATCGACGAGCTGCCGTTCGGCATCCTGACGGGCTGCGACGGTCAGATCAACGGTCAGGTCGGAGACAAGATACGCGGGCATGTCCTCCACCACGTTGACGATCAGGATGGTACCGTCCCCGTCCAACAGGTTCGATGCGTTGCGCAGGATGCGTTCGCCCTTTTCCAGAGCGGAGACATCCACTGCGACGATAATCTTCTTGTACATGCGATCTCCTTCAGGCCTTTCGGCCTATCATAGCTTAACGTGGTTCGAGCCGCGTTGACCAAGGTCAAATGCCAGTGGATCGTCTACAATTTGGAGACGATCAATCGCCATTTTGCGCTCTATCGTGAACGATGGACATCGACCATATAACTTGCAACAGGCCGTTCCGGCCGCCCGACGCCGATTAAAGGATTTCGATATGTCCGATGTCACGCAGCCATTCGCCCTCACTCGCCCTGCCCATGTCCGCGGCGCGCATCTGGTCGTCAGCGACCTGCCCCTGGTGTCCGGCTTCTACCAGAACATCATCGGCCTGAAGGTCATCGAGAAGAATCCCAGCGGCGAGGTGCTGGGTGTCGGCGGCCAGCCGCTCCTGACGCTTTCGACGCGCAAGAACGTCGCCCGCGCGCCCCGCAATGCCGCCGGCCTGTTCCACACCGCCTTCCTGGTGCCGAACCGACAGGCGCTTGCCCACTGGCTGGCCCATTCCGCCCACAACAACATCCGGCTGGACGGTGCGTCCGATCACCTGGTCAGCGAGGCGATCTATCTTTCCGACCCGGAAGGCAACGGCATCGAGATCTACCGCGACCGCACGCCGCAGGAATGGACCTACCATCCGGACGGCACTGTCGCCATGGCGACTGAACGCCTGAACCTGCAGGAACTCTACAACAGCGCTTCGAAAGAGGCCTTCGACGGCATGGCGGACGGCACCGCTGTCGGCCACATTCATCTGCAGGTTGGCGATATTCCGCAGGCCGACGCCTTTTATCGCGACGTGCTGGGCCTGAAGGTCATGGCGCGGTATCCCGGCGCCAGCTTCTTTGCGACCGGCGACTACCACCACCATATCGCTGCCAATATCTGGAACAGCCGTGGCGCGCAGGCGCGCGAAGGCAATATGACCGGGCTCTCGGACTATACGGTCCGGTTCAACGACAAGGCGGCGCTCGACAGGGCACTGACGGCGCTCGACGCCCAGGAGATCGCCGCCACCAAAACCGCCGAAGGCTGGTCCCTGAAAGATCCGTGGGGCATCGGCCTGACGCTCGCCGCCTGAGCCCGATCATCCCCGTTTTTTGCGCAGAAGCGGCGCTCCGGAACCGGAGCGTCGCTTTTGCGTTGAGAGGCATCACGGGGACCTCTGGACATGACAATCATGAGTGCGCGCGGCAATGGCAAGCTGAGGAAATCCCTGACGGACATGTCGGCGCAACGCAAGGACGCGGCCCTGCGTCCGGAAGATATCGAGGCCGCCGAGAACCTGCCGCTCGGGCGCGAGGCGCTCGACGTGGCGATGGCATGGGCAGTCATAGGCATTTTCGCGATCGTATTCTTCTCGCTCGTCCATTACATGTCGTTGATCCTGATCCCCGTCACGCTCGCCATCGTCGTCGGCCTGATCCTCGGTCTCGTCGCAGATCGCCTCGGCAAGGCGGGCGTTCCCCGTTTCGGCATTGCCTTCATCCTTTCGACGCTGGTGTTCGCGGTCCTGTTCCTGATCATCAACTCGCTCGCCGAACCGGTCGCGACGCTGATCCAGGAAGGCCCCAGTTTCATCGAGCGGACAATCAACCGCATCAAGCCGTTCCTCGAAAGCCAGCATTGGCTGAACGTCTCGCCCGCGACATTTGAGACCGGGCCGATGTCGATGCAGTCGCTGATCGAGAATTCCGGCAACATTCTCGGCATCGTCACCGCCAACCTGACCCCCGCCATCATCCAGGGGATGATCTTCTTTGCGGCCCTGCTGCTCTTCCTCTACGGCCGGGTGCGGCTGCGGCGCACCATCATTCTCGCCTTTCCGACACGCCGCCAGCGGCTGATGGCGATCCGGGTGCTCAACTCGATCGACCAGGTGCTCGGCTATTATTTCGCGACCGCCAGCCTTCTCTATCTGGGGCTTGGGGTGGTGATGGCGCTGATCGCCTATTTCGGCGGGCTTTCCATGCCGATCCTGTGGGGACTGTTCGCCTTCGTCTCAAGCTTCATCCCGTTCCTCGGCATCACGCTGATGACCGTTTCGGTCGCGATCGCCGGCATTCTGACCCACGACGCCCTGTTTCTCGGCCTGATCCCGGCAATTGTATTCTTCACAGTCCACCTTGCCATGGAGAACCTGATCTTCCCGGCGATCATGGGCCGGCAATGGGAGATCAATCCCTTCATCGTCTTCATCGCCATCCTGTTCTGGACCTGGATGTGGGGCGCGGTCGGGGCGATGCTCGCCCTGCCGCTTTCCCTGATCATGATGACGGTGCTGAACGAACTTTTCCCCGACCGCAAGACCGTGCCGCACCTGCCGGGATGACCTCGTTCGTCGAGATATTACGCTACTCGTAGAGGTAATACTTTTCCCATTCCTCGCGCGGGACCTTCGAGCCGATCTTGTAGTCGAAGGACATCACTTTCAGGCCTTCGTCGCCGGTCTCGCATCTGTATTTGAGCCGGTACCAGTCGCCGGCGCTGCGGAAAACGGCGCCCGGCGCACGGATGGCGTTGCCGGCCTCGATCGGATCGCCGAACGTGTAGGCAATCACCTTGTCCGGTTTGAATTCGCCCTTGTTGTCCTGCTTGATGCGATCCATCGCCTCGATATCGCAGCGCTGTTCGCGCCGCTCGTCCGGGGCGAGCGCATCGAGCTGCCGGACGATCCGGGCATCGAGCGCATGCGCCGGCAGGGCGGAAAGAAGGGCCAGCGCAGCGAGTGACCAGGTTTTTATCATGTCATTTCCTATCCAATATGACTCGGACGGGCGGAAACTATGAGACGGTTGCGCAATTGACCACCTACCAGAACGGGAAATAGGATGATGTGATCGGGCTGGGGTAATGGGGCGGAAAGGTGAGCAAGCGTCTGGAACAAACGCGCGCCAACCCGCGAGCGGACTGGCGAATTGAAGAGATAGTCTCCGAGGAACTCGATATTTCCTGTGCAGCGCCGCGATCCGGAAGCTCTCACTATAAGGTTAGCCATCCGATGATGCGCGAAATCCTGACCGTGCCTTTCAAACGACCGATCACGCCAGTATATATTCGTAAGCTTGTGCAATTTATCGACGCTGTGAGGGCTTTCTCATGAGTCCATTGCGATATCCCGTTCTGGTCTCTCCGCTTTCTGCCGAAGATGGCGGTGGTTTTCTGGCAACGGTGCCGGATCTTCCCGGCTGCATGAGCGATGGCGAGACACCGCAGGAAGCCTTTTCCAACGTGCAGGATGCGATCGAAAGCTGGATCGAGGCGGCGCAGGACATGGGGCGCGACATTCCGCAACCTTCATTGCAGGCGGCATTCGGGTAATTGCCAGTGATCGAGGATTTGCCGCTGCCGCTCTCGGATGCCAAGAAGGAGCAGATCAAGCTCCGTGCGACCTTCCTGAACAATATTGGGATCGGCGCCATTCTTGTCGGCGTATTCACGCCGGTTACGCGCGTTACTCTCGAATTGCCGGTGGCCAATCTCGATGTTCTCTGGATTTCCGTCTGGATGACGATTTGCTTTGCGGTCGGGCTCGGCTTACATTCACTGGCCACTGGCGACACGCTTGCTGAATGGGCGGGATAGATGACCGCAACTGATTTCTTCCTCCTCTTCCTTCCCCTTGCCGGATTGCTGCTGATTGCCGCATTCGTCTGGTGGCAGAACGAGCGCGACGCTTCGCTGCCTCCCAGGAAGAAGTAACACTCGCTCCTTTCCCGCTTGCCTCGCGGCCAAGCGCCCCCTATCTCTGGCACTCCTCGCCTCACAACCGGAGTGCTTCCTTGGCCACCTCCCGCACATCGCCTTTCGCCAATCTTCCCGCCGCTCCCGTTGCGCCCAAGAAGCCGGTCTCCGATACACGCCACGGCATTACCCGCACCGACGACTACGCCTGGTTCCGGGCCGACAACTGGCAGGCGATGTTCAAGGATCCGTCGATCCTCGATCCGGAAATCCGCAAGCATCTGGAGGCCGAGAACGCCTATATGGAAGCGGCGATGGGCGACACGGCCGAGCTGCAGAAGGCGCTGTTTGCCGAAATGCGCGGCCGCATCAAGGAAGACGACAGTTCCGTGCCGATGAAGGACGGGCCGTTCGCCTATGGCACGCTTTTCGTGACCGGCGGCGAGCAGCCGCGTTATTTCCGCACCCCGCGCGACGGCGGCGAAAAACAGCTCCTGCTCGACGGCGACAAGGAAGCGGTGGGCAAGGACTATTTCCGGCTTTCCGGCATCGACCACACCAGCGACCATTCCCGCGGCATCTGGGGTTACGACGACAAGGGTTCGGAATATTTCACGCTCCGCATTCGCGATCTTGCCACCGGCGAGGATCTGGCCGACGTGGTCGAGAATACCGGTGGCGGCGGGGTCTGGGCGCCTGACGGCAAGAGCTTCTTCTATACGCTGCAGGACGAGAACCACCGGCCCTCGAAGGTCTTCCACCACATCGTCGGTCAGCCGCAGGGGCAAGACCGGCTGGTCTACGAGGAAGAGGATCCGGGCTTCTTCATGGGCGTCGGCGGCTCGCTGCTCGACGACTTCATCTATATCGACATCCACGACCACGAGACGTCGGAATACCGGCTGCTCTCGACCAAGGACCTGACAGCGGAACCGGCGCTGGTCGCAGAGCGCGAGGAAGGCATCGAATATTCGATGACCGAGGGCGGCGACGTCTTCTACATCCTCACCAATGATGGCGACGCCAAGGACTTCAAGATCTGCCAAACGCCGGTCAATGCGCCGGGCAAGCAGAACTGGACCGAGGTCGTGCCGCACGAGCCCGGCCGTCTGATCATCAGCCATATGGCGTTCGCCCGATACCTGCTCTGGCTGCAGCGCAAGGACGGACTGCCGCAGATCATCATCCGCGACCGGGCGACCGGCGAGGAACATGCGATCGCCTTTGCGGAAGAGGCCTATTCGCTCGGCCTGCAGGGTGCCGCCGAATACGACAGCGACGTCATCCGCTTTTCCTATTCGTCCATGACGACGCCGAGCCAGCTTTACGACTACGACATGACCACCCGCGAGCGGGTGCTCCTGAAGACCCAGGAAGTGCCGTCGGGCCACAATCCGGACGACTACGTCACCCGCCGGGTGATGGCGCCGGCGCATGACGGCGAGCTCGTGCCGGTCTCGCTGCTCTACCGCAAGGACACTCCGCTCGATGGCTCGGCCCCCTGCCTGCTCTACGGTTACGGCGCCTACGGGATCACCATTCCGGCCGGGTTTTCGACCAACAACCTGTCGCTCGCCGATCGTGGCTTCGTTTATGCCATCGCCCATGTCCGCGGCGGCAAGGACAAGGGGTTTGCCTGGTACGAAAACGGCAAGATGGAATTCAAGGAGAACACGTTCAAGGACTTCATCGCCGCCGCCGACCATCTGGTGAAGGAAGGTTTCACCTCCTACGAAAACATCATCGCCGAGGGCGGCTCGGCGGGCGGCATGCTGATGGGCGGCATCGCCAACATGGCGCCGGAGAAATTCGCCGGCATCATCGCCGCCGTTCCCTTCGTCGATGTCTTGAACACCATGCTCGACGACACGCTGCCGCTGACCCCACCGGAATGGCCGGAATGGGGCAACCCGATCGACAGCCTGGAAGAATACCAGTGGATCGCCGCCTACTCGCCTTACGACAATGTCGAGGCGAAACCCTATCCGCCGATCCTCGCCATCTCCGGCCTCACCGACCCGCGCGTCACCTATTGGGAACCGACCAAATGGGTCGCCAAGGTGCGCGAATTCTCGACCGGCACCGCGCCGATCCTGTTGAAGACCAACATGGCCGCCGGCCATGGCGGCAAGTCGGGGCGCTTCCAGCGGCTGGAAGAGATCGCGTTTGAGTATGCGTTTGCGATCAAGGTGGCGGGGAAGATGTAGGGGTCTGCCAGGGAGGGCGGGCCGTGTGATACCCCCCTCTACCCTGCCGGGCATCTCCCCCTCAAGGGGGGAGATTGGCTAGGAGCCTGCTCACCGCTCTACATTCAACGTCTCATCCTGCGCCCCCGCATGGCGCTTGTTTGGAAGTGATGGTCGCGCCGCTTGTGATCTCCCCCCTTGAGGGGGAGATGCCCGGCAGGGCAGAGGGGGGCTGGCTGGCGATGCCCTTCAATGCATGTTGGCGACACCAAAACGCTAACGGGTTGCCCTTGGGAGGTGAGAAATGACAGTCTACGTTGCCCTGCTCCGCGCCGTGAACGTCGCCGGCACCGCGCTCCAGATGACCGAGCTCAAGGCGATCTGCGAAGGGCTCGGCTTCACGGACGTCAAAACTTACATCCAGAGCGGCAACGTGCTGTTCCTATCTGACGAGGCCGAGGCCAAGGTTGCCGGTAAGCTGGACGAAGCGCTGGGACAGAAATTCGGCAGGAAGCCGGGCGTGATGGTGCGCTCGACCGGAGAGCTGGAGGCGATCGTCGAAAACGCGCCCTTCCCCGATGCCAAGCCGAATTTCCTGCTTGTGCACTTCCTGCCCGAGAAGGCCCCCAAAGATGCGCTCGACAACATGGTGGCGCCGGATGGCGAGGAGGCTGTCGTCGCCGGGCGCGAGATCTATGTCCATTATCCGATCGGATCGGGCAGATCGAAGCTGAAGCTGCCGGCGCTGAAACCCGGCACCTCGCGCAATCTCAACACCGTGCGCAAGCTCGCCGAAATGGCCCGCGCCATGGAAGGCTGAGCGGCCGATGGCGGGCATCATCATTCCGATCGTCTGTTATGCCGTGATCCTCTGTGTGCTCGGCGTGGCCGGCTGGTCCGTCTGGCGGCAGCGGAAGACCAGGCCGCCTGCCTGGCCGCCCTACCCTCTGATCAATGCGACCGAGGAGGAGATGGATCGGCGGCGGGCGGAGGTGCGCGACAGGCTCTCGCACAAGGCGCTCGGGTCCGAGCGGATGCGCCTTGTGTGGCAAAAATTACAGCAGGCCCAGATCGGCGAAGGGCTGATCCACGAATTCCACCGCGACTTCTGCGGCCACGGCCTGATCCGCGCGCAAGCCGGCGTCATTCTCTGCGACATCCAGGACGGCTTTCATCCGGGACCGGCCATCGCCACCTGGGCAAGCGAAGAAGAATTCGTCGCCTTCTTCTCCCGCCAGAGCGATTTTACCTTAAGTGGCTGGGATCCAGCCGAACCCGTCTTCTACACGCAAGATACATGGTATCGGCAGAACCAGCGGCTCACCCAGGCGATATTCGAGCGGTTCCTGGGCAGCCGGAACGGATAAGGAACGACCCGAACAGCCGTTCACCGACGTATTTTTGTCAAGCCCCTGTCGTCAAACTGAAACACCGATCGCAAGCTTCGCACAAGGTTCGCGCGTTAACCATTTGTTAACCATTTTGAACACGGGCGTTTCGCCATGAAGATCGATAGCGGCCTCAACGGCTATTATTATCCCAACCGGGCACAAGAGATGGACCGGAAAGTCGAAGAAGCGCCTCAGCGCGAGACTGTCGCTGCCCAGCGTTCGCCGAATGCCTTGACGGGAAGTAGCACGCTGCTGTCGTCTTCGCTTGCCAATGCGCTCTGGGTCATGGAAATCGACGATGCGGGCTCCGCAAACGTCGATATGCAGGTCCGAGGCGTCCGGAAGGACTGGGTCGAAGGCCGCTATCAGGAATTCGCCGAATTCTAAAACTTCCCGTTACGCTGCTCCAGTCGGCGTGACCTCCACCGTCACATGCGACAGATCCCGGATGCCCCGGAGCTTATCCTTGTAGAAGGACGGCGCCCGGGGTTTTGGCGTGACCAGCGCGACGATCGCCGCATGGTGCCCCGGCCCTACCTGCCAGACATGCAGGTCCGAGATCCGGTCCTCCTCCGTCTCCACGCTCCGGCGGATCTTGCCCGCCAGTTCCTCGTCATCCGCTTGCGCGTCCAGAAGCACCGTCGCGGTCACCCGGATCAGCCCCCAGGACCAACGGGCGATCACCAGGCCGCCGACCACGCCCATGGCAGGATCCAGCCAGGCCCAGCCGTAGGCCCCGCCGAGAATGAGCGCGACGATCGCCAGGACCGAGGTCAGCGCATCGGCGAGGACATGCAGGTAGGCGGCGCGCAGATTGTGGTCCTTGGCCGCGGGTTCATGCGCATGGGCGCCGTGATGGCCGTGGTGCCCGTGATGATGGCCGCCGTCATGGGCGTGACTGCCGTGATGGGCATGGCCGCCGCCATGAGAATGATGGTGATCCTCCCGGAGCAGCCAGGCGCTGAGCAGGTTGACGGCCAGCCCGACCACCGCCACGAGAATCGCCTGATCGAAATCGATCGCCACCGGATTGGCGAACCGGACAAAACTCTCCCAGGCGATCAGCAGCGCGATCAGGGCAAGCACGATGGCGCTGGCAAAGCCGGCGAGATCGCCGAGCTTGCCGGTGCCGAACGTGTAGCGCGGATTGCGGGCCTGGCGGCGGGCATAGAGATAGGCGAGCGCCGCAATCAGCATGGCGCCGGCATGGGTGGACATGTGCCAGCCGTCGGCGGTCAGCGCCATCGAACCGAAGATCGAGCCGGCGACGATTTCCGCCACCATCATCGTCGCGGTCAGCGCGATCACCAGCCAGACCTTGCGCTCGTTGCGCTCGTGGTCGGCGCCCAGAAACACATGCTCGTGCTTCAGTTCCTCGACGGGATCGGCCATGGTCTTCTCCTTCATTCTCGATCAGCGGATATAGGTGCGGAGCGCCTCGGCGAGTTCGTCCACCGCCTGCGCCCGCTGTTTCTCGTCATCGGCATGGAGGATATGCTCGCGCAGGTGATCCTCCATGACTTCTCCGGTGAGCCCGGAAAGCGCACCGCGGATCGAGGCGAGCAATTGCAGCACCTCGCCGCAGGGCGCCTCGGCCTCCAGCGCCCGCTCGACCGCCTCCATCTGCCCCCTCAGCCGGCGCACCCGCGCCAGAAGCTTTGCCTTTTCCCGAATGGTATGCGCCACGAGCGTCTCCATGTAGTATAGGGGGGTACCCTATATAAATTCGGATCGAGCTACAATTGGGTCCAGTTTTCCGGTCGGCGAGGTTTAAAGCAGGCCTAAGCCAAACGTGGGGATGCGAGGCCGAGGAAAACCAGCGCGGAGCGATTGAGGCGCAGGATGTCGTCGTCGCGCAGCCGCCCCAAACGCTCACCGATCTTGCTGCGCGGAACTGTGGCGATCTTGTCGACCATCAGCCATGAGGCCTGATGCAGGCCATTGCCTTCATCAGGCCGCACGTGGAGGCGGAACAGCGGAGCATCCACTTCATAGGTCGTGAAGATGCAGATCGTGACCGAATCCGTTCCACTGAAGCTATCATCCTGCATTACGACACAGGGGCGCGGCTTACCGGCATAGTCATTGCCGCCGGAAACAGTCCAGACCTCCCCGCGCTTCACTCGTGGGCCCAGTCCGCAATAGAATCGATAAAGGCCTGGTCTTCGTCAGCGCCGGCACTTGCAGCCGCCGCGAGTGACTGGCGATATGCCTCGGCTTTGAAGGCAGCAGACCGGACATCCGGAACCCAGATTTGTACCGGCCGCAGGCCTTGGTCCCGCAACCGCTCTCGGTGTTGCCGAACCTTTTCTCGCGATGATCTAGGCTTTACCGGCATCAGTAGCCCCAAAGGTTACATGTAACCATATCCAGGATGCCGGTTTTACGCAAGTCAAATCCGAAAGCTCCGTGCAGGTTTCGCGACCTAAGCCGCTAGTGGTCTCACATGAGGAGAGTCGCGATGACGACGATCGGCAGCAGCAGCCCTTATTACGCATCTCTTTACAATGTCCTTGGCAAAAGCGGCGGCGACAAGAACGCGTCGGGCGGCAGCGCCAAGGACTATGGGGCGCCGCAGCAGTCGGTGTCGGGCGGCATCACCGGCAGCGATACGGTGTTCGGCGCAAGACTGGCCGATGCCCTCTGGACGATGGAAAGCCAGGGCGTCGAGGTCGACCAGGACGCCGGCGACACCTGGCTTGGCGATGCGCCCTCGACGAAATACGAAGACGAGTTCATGGAACTCGCCAACAAGACCCTGGCCGAGCGCATCCGCGAACAATATCTCAAGGATCACGATCTCACCGAAGACAATCTCAAGGGCATGTCGGCGGAAGAGCGCGACGCGGTCGAAGCGGATATCCGCAAGGCGATCCTCGAAGCCATGGGCGTCAACGACCAGAAGCAGGAAACCGCGATGGACATGGGCGGTAACCCGGCAGCCCTGGCACAGGGCAACGCGCAGAAACAGCAGCAGAACGGCACCGAGGACGATCCGCTGCTCTCCCTGTAAGGTTACAAGCCTTCTCCGGCCACAGCCCTGCCAGTCAGGGCTGCAGCCGTTTTATGTTGGGCGATCGGCGCCATTGTCATTGGCGATCATCGCGGGCAGTTCCTCGTTTGCATGCCTTTCGTGCTCCCATTGCGGATGCGACCGCCGCAGCATCTCCATCGCCAGGACCAGCCACATGCCGGCCACGGTGGCGACCAACGCCCAGAACAGCCGGAGGATATCCCGCGAAGTCCCGTCGAACCTGGCGTGGCAATGGCTGCAGCATCCGTTCATGGCGTCACCTTTCCTTTGTTTCATCCGGCCTTTGTTTCCTTCGACCCGCTTGTCTTCATGCCGGTGACTGACTAGATAATTCCTCTAGTGACTAGAGCTACAAGAGGAATTTGCGGCCATGCTGTCGATCGGCGATCTTTCGAAACGCACCGGCGTCAAGGTGCCGACCATCCGCTATTACGAGCAGATGGGCCTGATCGAAGCGGCCGAACGTTCGGAGGGCAATCAGCGGCGGTATGAGCGAAACGACCTCGAACGGCTCGCCTTCATCCGCCACGCCCGCGACCTCGGGCTCGATATTCCGGCGATCCGCGAGCTGATCGCGCTCAGCCAGCATCCCGACCTGCCTTGCGCCAATGCCGACCGGATCGCCGCCGACCACCTGACCGCCGTGCGCGAGAAGATCGAAAAGCTGAAGAAGCTGGAACACGAACTCGAACGGATCATCTCCCACTGCGACGGCCATTCGATCGAGGATTGTTATGTGATCCGGGCGCTATCGGATCATGGGCTGTGCGAGGGGGAGCATTGACGGCTGCAGCCGGTTTGCATCAGGCTGCGGCTTCTATGTCGAATTCGAAGTGGATTCGGTCGTAGGGAAACACGATCCCGCCGCCCTCGGCTTTGTCGATCACACCACTGCCAAGCAACATGTCCACGTCGCCGTAAACACCCTTGAAATCCCGGCCCACCCGGCGGGCAACCTCGCGAATGCTCAAAGGCCCCTGCCCCGTCATCGCTTGCACAATTTCGAGACGTTTGGGCGCCAGAACACGATGAAGCATTTCCCAGGAAGGGAAGGACAATACGCTTGTTGCAGACCGATGTTCACCGGCCTCTACCGCCTTAACGGCCTCTGAAACCGACCTCATGGACTGTTCGAGAGTCTCGATCTTCACTCTAAGCATTGTCATGCAGCCATCCTCTCACATCAGCGGTGAAATCGGCCAAAAGCTGGTCGATATCTTTGAAAAAATATGCCGTTTCCAATGCGCCGAAATGCCTGTGATCGCCTTTGCCGGCCTCGTTGTCATATCGCAACATGCACTCGCCTCCAGCCACCAGCGCCATGCTGTACTTGAACTTGTGAGCGCTTCCGCGTAGCGAAGCCGGCACACGCCAGACCACGATTTCAACGAACACGCCTTCACGCAGATAGCTACGCGTCTTCTGAACCAATGTCGCTTTCGCCATCGGCGGCCCCGTGATGCCTGATGTAATATACCCCATCAAGAGCAATCGGCAAGACGGAAGGCGCTTGTCGGAATCGTGCATTTGACAGGCAAGGTGAAAACACGAACCGAGGGCACGCAGATGACGGAAAATGCAATACCTGCACCGACCACCCTCTTCCCCACCCTCGCCCCCTACGAGACCGGCTTCCTCGACAGGCCCGACGGCAACCGGATCTTCTTTGCCCTCTCCGGCAACCCCAGCGGCAAGCCCGTTCTCCTGCTGCATGGCGGTCCCGGTTCGGGCATGTCGGACAGTGCCAGGCGGCATCTCGATCCGGCGGTGTGGCGCATCGTCCAGTTCGACCAGCGCGGCTGCGGGAAAAGTGCGCCCAGCGCGGGCGATTTCGGCAATGATCTTGCCGACAATACGACGCGGCATCTGATCGACGACATAGAGGCTTTGCGGGAGCGGTTCCAGGTGCAAAGCTGGCTGGTCTTCGGCTCCTCCTGGGGCGCGACGCTGACGCTCGCCTATGCGCAGGCCTTTCCTGAACGTGTTCGCGCGATCATCCTTGCCGGCGTCACCACGACGCGCTGGTCGGAAATCGACTGGCTTTACAACGGCCTGTCGATCTTCCTGCCGGAGGCCTGGGAAAAGTTCATCGCGGCCATTCCGGAGCCATTGCGCAACCGCCATCCCGTTTCCGCCTATCATGCGCTTCTCAACGATGCCGACCCGGCCGTGCGCCAGAAAGCCGCCTTCGACTGGCATCATTGGGAAGTCGGCTCGATCTCGGCGGAACCGCAGACAGGGCTGCCCGCCCGCTGGCAGGATCCAGCTTTCGTGCTCGCCCGGGCGCGGCTCTGCGTCCATTATTTCGAGAACCGCGCCTGGCTGGAGGATGGCCAGCTTTTGCGCGAGGCCTCCCGGCTTGCCGGGATACCCGGCGTGCTGATCCAGGGCCGGCTCGACCTGCAGGGACCGCCGGCAACGGCGTTCGAACTGTCGAAGGCCTGGCCGGGGAGCGAACTGGTGATGATCGAGAATGCCGGCCATTCGACCGCCGACCAAGGCATGGCGGAGGCGATCATCACCGCTGCGAACCGTTTCGCAGATCACGCTTGACAAGGTTTGAGATCGGGAGCATCTAAGCGCCATGATCAACACGCGCACGACCACCGCCTGCTCGTATTTTTGGGCCTTCCTCTAAGGGGCGGCTCGACAGATCACCATGTCAACAAGCCGCCGTCAGGCGGCTTTGTTGTTTCAAACGGCACCTGACGGCAAGAAGACCGAAAAAGGATGCCGGAAATGACCGAAGATACCGATATCACCCTGCCCCGCCCGCCGGTCGTGACGATCCGCAACGCGAAATCGCGCGACCTGCCGGAACTCAACGAGATGATCGCGCTGCTCGCCGCGCATCATAACGATCCCGCCGCCATCACCCCCGAAAAGCTCGAGCGCGACCTGTTCGGCGATATGCCGTGGATCAGCGCTCTGGTGGCTGACACCGGCTCGGACCTGATCGGCTACGCCATCCTCGTGCCGGTCTACCGGGCGCAGGAAGGCACGCGCGGCATGGACCTGCACCATCTCTTCGTGCGCGACGGCCATCGCGGCCACGGCATCGGCCAGCACCTGGTATCGCGCGCCCGCGAGATCGCCAGGAGCGCCGGCTGCGGCTATCTTTCGGTCAGCGCCGCCACCGGCAATTTCGCCGCCCACCGCTTCTATGAACAGATGGATTTCAAGCCGCGCCCGGTCACCGGCATGCGCTATACGCAGGCGCTGGCGTGAGATCCGCGGCCAAGGCCTATCCGGCGGCCTTGGCCAGGATTTCGAGATAGTCATCGACCGCCTCGTGGAAGGCGGTCTCGGCTTCGGCGAGAGTATCGGCATGGAAGCCGATGAGATCGGCAATGCCTGCGACATGGCCGACGAAGAGTTTGTCCTCAACATCGAATTCGATGACGGCGGAATGGCCTTTGTATTCTCGTAGGTTCATGGCTCGTCCCCCAGGTTCGCCTACCGCGCCGGCACCGCCTTCAGATAGGCCGCGATCGCTTCGAGATCGCTTTTCGGCAGATGCGCGAGGTTCTGCTGCACCTCGACCATGGAGCCGCCGACCGTGTCGAAATCCGGGGTGAAGCCGGTTTCGAGGTAACCGGCAATGTCGCTCTCGCTCCAGGAGCCGATATCCTTCGAGCCCGGCGTGATGTTGGGGATGCTTCCCTTGCCTTCCGGGTTCGGGCCACCCGCAAGCCAGCGGTCAGCTAAGAAGCCGCCCGTCGCGTCACGCGGGGTGTGGCATTCGCCGCAATGGCCGGGGCCTTCGACCAGAAACTGGCCGCGCTTGACCTTGTCGTCGGCAGAGGCGAGCTGCACCCGCGGCCGGTCGCTGAAATAGAGGAACTTCCAGCCGCCGACCGCCAGCCGGATATTAAAGGGGAACGGCAGCTCGTGCGGCGGGGCGACATTGGTGCTCGCCGGCAGCGTCTTCAGGTAACCTAAGAGATCGTTGATATCGTTCGCCGAGAGCCTGGAATAGGAGCCGTAGGGGAAGGACGGGAAGAGGTGTTCGCCGTCCGGCCCGACCCCGCGGGTCGTGGCATTGCCGAACTGAGCCAGGGTCCAGTTGCCGATACCGGCATTCGGATCAGGCGAGATATTGGGAATATGGAACGTCCCGAACGGGCTCGGCAGCGCCCTGCCGCCGGAAAGCACCTTCAGGGCATCGCCGGTGGCGCCGGTCGCGGCATGACAGCTTGCGCAGCCGCCGGCCCAGAAGAGCTGTTCGCCCTTGGCCAGATCCGGCGCGCCGAGACCCGCCCAATGGGAATCGGGATAGGGATCGGGCTTGGTCAGCGCCCAGGCCGTGGCAGCACCGGCGGCGATCACCACGACGCCCGCCGCCAGGATTTTGGACCATATCGATGCCATCGCCTTCCTCCTCCGGCGTCACTCTGCAATGCAAGGACGGCCGCAGCAAGCTGCAGCCGTCCTTACGTCCTAAAACCGCGCCGCGCTCACTTCAGGCGGAAGTTCTGGTGGCAGGTGTTGCAGGAGCCGCCGAGCGTCTGCAGGGCCTTGCCGACGCCGGCCTGGTCTGCCGGCATGGACGCCAGAAGCGCCTCCGCATCGGACCCGAGCTTCTGGGCATTCGCCCGGAATTCGGCATTCTTTTCCCAGATGGCCGGTGCGGCCTTGGTCTTGTCGCCGGTCTCGGAGCCTGCCGGGAACTGGTCCGGGAAGGCCTTGATATTGGTGCTGATCGTGGTCAGCGCCGTGCGCACGGCAGCCTGGTCATAGGGCTTTTCGCCCTTGGCGATCCCGCCCAGAGCGCCGGCTGCACCGCCGATACCCTTCATCAGCGCTTGGCGCTTGGCAATCGGGGTTTCCTGCGCGGTCACGGCCGTGAAGCCAAGACAGAGTACGGCCGCAGCGGCGGCAATCAGTTTAAACTTCATCCATTCCTCTCCTCATAGACCGGTCACGCCGGCGCATTTTAGCGAGCGCATGATTGCCGGCTTATGCGTTTGAAAAAAGTAACTTTTCTGTCATGAGACCGCGAGCCCTCCGCCTGTGGCCGGGCCGGCACGGAATGTGAAGGAGATATGTCTGCCGAGACTGCCGTCCTTCAGGCGGTCAGCCCCTCCCAGAGCGTCAGCATGGAGACGGCAAGCAGCAGCAGGCCGGCGATCCGCCCGACCCAGATCGTCGCGCTGCCATTGCCGACCAGGAATTTTCGCGCATGGCCGGCCGCGGCGGCGAGGCCACCATAGATCGCGAACTGGGTCGCGGCCGTCATCGCCGCCATGATTGTCGCCTGCGGGGCGAGCGGCCCGAAATCCGGGCGCAGGAACTGCGGATAGACGGCGAGCATGAACAGATAGGCCTTGGGATTGATGAGGCAGGTCACCGCGCCACGCCGGAACGCTTCCCAGTTCGACCGCGTGTCCGCCGGGCCGACGTGATCGACGGTGATCGAACTCCTGATCAGGCTGACGCCGATCCAGGCCATGTAGAGCGCGCCGGCAATCAGCAGCGGCTTGAACAGCACCGGCATCAGGCTTGCGAGCAGGCCGACGCCGACCGCGCCATAGAGCGAGTGCACCAGTCCGCCGACGATGATGCCGGCCGTGGCGGCAAGCCCCGCCGTGCGGCCCCGGGTCAGAGAATTGGCGAGCACGAAGATCATATCCATGCCCGGCACGACGATGATGCCGAAGAGGAGGGTGAAGAAGAGCCAGAGGTTTTCGGTGTAAGTCATGTCAGTTTCTGAAGCCTCGCATAATCGGCTTCGGATACCGAAGCCTTGTTTTTCAAACGGATATGCGGTGCTATACGGCAGCCCAACTGACAGCGTGTTGTCAGTAGCAATGGCTTGGGACCAAGGAAAAACGGCATGCGCAAGGCCTCGCGCCTGTTCGAGATCATCCAGATCCTCCGGCTCGCCAGGAAGCCGGTGACGGCGGCGGAGATCGCCGTGCAGCTGGAAGTCACGGTGCGTTCGATCTACCGGGATATCGCAGCGTTGCAGGCGATGCGGGTGCCGATCGAAGGCGGGCGCGGCATCGGTTACATCCTGCGCCCCGGCTTCACGCTGCCGCCGCTGATGCTGTCGATCGAGGAGACCGAAGCGATCGTGCTGGCGCTCGCGCTGCTGGAGCGCACCGGCGACACGGAGCTCAGGCAGGCGGCCAAGCAGGTCAACCGAAAGATCGCCGCCGTGGTTCCGGCGCCGCTTGCCGGCACGTTTTCCGCCAATGCGCTGCATGCCTGGGGCTCAGTTGCACCGGTGCCCGACGCGCTCGACCTTGCGATGGTGCGACGGGCGATCCGCGACGAGCAGAAGCTGGCGCTCGACTACCGCGACGAATATGCCCGCGCCACGGAACGGACGATCCGGCCGGTGGCGCTGATCTATTATTCGCAGACGGCCAATATCGTCGCCTGGTGCGAGCTTCGGCAGGCAATCCGCAATTTCCGCGCCGACCGGGTCGAGCATTGCGAGCTCGTCAACGGTTTCTTCCGCGGCGAAGGCGAGACGCTGAGGTCGTTGTGGGTCCAGGGGTGGACCAGTCCGCCGATGTGACCGACCCTTATCCCGTGACCTTAGCCCTCCCCTGACAGCCGGCGGCTTTGTGCCTATGGTGCGCCCACTTCGTCAGGAATCGGCAGGGCATGGGAGACATCGAATGCGCAAGGCAATCATCGTCTGGAGCGGATTGAAGATCCATGAGCCGGAGGAATGCGCCGGCATTGTCGGCGGCATCCTTCGGGAGGACGGCTTTGCGGTCGAGATCACCGGGGATCTCGGGATTTTCGGCTCTACCGGCATCGCCAGCGCCGACCTGCTGGTGCCGATCATTACCGGCGAAAAGCTGGAAAAGGTGGATGCCAATGCGCTTGTCGAGGCGGTGCGCGGCGGGCTCGGGCTGGGCGGCCACCACGGGGCACTTGCGACCTCCTTCAAGGAGAGTGCTGCCTTCCGTTATCTTGCCGGCGTCACCTGGGTGGCGCATCCCGGCAATATCATCGACTACCGCGTCAACGTCACTCGCCCCAACGACCCGGTGATGCAGGACATACCCGATTTCGACTACCGGTCCGAGCAGTATTACCTGCACTACGATCCGACGGTCGAAATCCTCGCGACGACGACCTTTACCGGCGAATATGACGAGGCGGTGCGCAACGTGACGATGCCTGTCGTGTTCAAGCGCCATTTCGGCAAGGGACGGATCTTCTATTCGGCGCTCGGCCATGTGGCGGCCGAATTCGAGCATCCGCATATGCGCAGCATCCTGCGGCGCGGGCTTTCCTGGGCGGCGCGCGGCCGAGCCTAGAGAGCGAGGGTGCGGCTTTCCTCGCGGCCATGGCCGATGATCTCGATGCGGTCGGCAAAGATCTCTACGACCGCAAAGGTGTTTTCCGCCTGCGTATCGACCATGCCCTTGAAGTTGACGTACCAGGTGTTTCCGGCACGACCGAGATTGCCCACGTGATTATGGCCGTTCAGATAGGCGATCACATTGCCGGAGCGGGCGGAGAGATCGGTCAGCCGCTCGCAGTCCCAAAGATTGTGCTCGTTTTCGGGGTAAAGCGGATAGTGGCCCATGACCACGACCTTCTCGCCCGCGGCCCGGGCGCGCGCAAGCACCGTCTCCAGCCAGGCGAACTGCTCGTCGCTGATTCCGCCGTTCCATTCCTTGGCGTTGATCGCGCCTTTGGCCAGCATTGTTTCCAGCCGCCGCTGCGCCAGCGT
>CCRI01000028.1 GCA_000985875.1 Neorhizobium galegae bv. officinalis | reverse complement strand
ATCCCCTTGAAATCTCAGTCAAAATCAGGATTTTGGATGTTCTCCCCGAAAGGGGAAAACGGAACAAAAACCGCTCAAAATACGAAGATCAGCGCATAAAGTCCCGGAAATGTCCCGAACTCCGGCGCTCAATGTTCGCGCTGCGTTCACGCCACGCGCACTCTCTGTCGAGGTTGGCCATCGAGTCGACACTGGAGGGATATACAGACAGCGCATCTGAATGCACGCAGTCGCTCGGCCAGTATCCAGCATGGGAACCTCGACAAGCATAGGCAGATCACCGTTCAACAGCCTATGGCTGCTGGAAGTAAAGTCGATGGGTCGCGTCCGCGAGATCATCAGCGCTGGATGCGTAGAGTTCCTTCCCGTTGTCCCCCCTGTGCCGCTCGTAGAAGTGATACGGCTCAAGCTCTTTGTGGGTAAGGAGGATCACGCGGCGGAGAAACTCGGTATTGAGGGACTTAGCTAGCTCAATTTCGTCGGGTGTGAACGCGCACAACTTGGCGAGCAGAATGTACACTGCGAAGCGTTCTCGCGGAAAAGCATCGGCAACTTGCCGCAAGTGTTCGATGTCGTTGGCGTCGATCGCACCACCAACGTCCTTACATTCGCCGATCACTATCGCCGGCTTCGACGAGCGAGGTTCGCGCAGTAGGGCTACAAAATCCGTCTCGCAGACAGGTAGCTCACCGGTAGGATCAATTGGCCTGAGATCATACGAGGCACCATAGCTCTCGGTCAGGGACATGCTGCTCAGGTTTATGAAGAGCTGCTGTAGTACCATGGCTACGGGTATGGCACCGGCGGCATTCCTTTCGACGCCTAGGACGCCGCTCCGTCTGTAGGCGAATTGCCCGTCGACCAGCTGTCGGGTCGCATCAAAGTCGGTTCCGCAAAGCGAACATGTGGCTTTCTGCTTTAAATTGTCGAGCGGGATCCAGCTCGATAATTGGCACGTCGGGCAGCGCAGATCCGAACCGATGCGGAACAGGCCATTGTGAACCAAATGAGTGAAAACCATAGACGGCGTGAGCTCCGTGTCCGGTCCACGCGGCTCGATGTACAGCTGCCGATAGTCGGAAAACGTCGAACCGCCAGCGTCCTTCGAGCCAATTTTGTTCAGTGCATCTTTTTTGGAGAACGAATGCGTTGGGCCAAAGGACTTGATCAGTCTGCGGACGCCCGGAATCTTGAAGGCCCGGACGCCGTCCAAGCCTCCCATACTGGTGACAAGTTGACGGGTGACGAGGCCACTTGCGCTCAGCTTGGCCTCAAAGCCGGCCAATGCGAACGTCCGCTCGATGAGCGCGGGAACGGGAATGGCTCCGAGTCTAAGGTCAACACTGGCGACGTTGATGATGATGCCGACGTGTTCGGGCTCAAGCCGCAGGTTATCATAGCCAAGGGTCATCGCGCGGGCGGCGAACTCGTTCAGTTCCGGGACGCATGGCGGCGTGAATGTGTAGTTGCTGCCGTCGCCACGCGCGCCAATCACCGAAATAGAAGCAACGAGGTGCTGCTCGTAAAACCAAGGGTCCGACGCGAAAGGCTTGTCTTTCAGCGCAAAGGTAAGACGAGGCAATTGTTTCGGACCACCGAGCACTGCTAGCGCCGACTCTGTGCCGAAGTGCATTTTCGCAGGGCTGACGTTGTGGCCATTCCATGTCGATTCGCTCACCCCGACGATGGTCCACTCTCCATCGCCAATGATCGCGGAAGCGTTTTCATGATTGGCAGCCAAGCACCAAACGGCGGGCTTGTTTCGAAAATTTTCGCGACCAGCAAGCCTGGTGCGCAGCCTTGCCTCGAATTCAGCTTTGACAAGGTCAAAACGCGCGTGGTGTTGGAGGTCGTGCCATGCCATCTGGATCCCGCACGCTCTAAGATTCCAGAATGTGGCGAGGTCATCCACGTTCGCCGCGCTACCCAAATAAAAGCCTGGATAGTCCCATCCCGCCTGCGCCGAATAATGTGGCGCTAGATCATAGGAGCTTAGATAGGAAATCCCCGGGTGCTGCATGAGCTCTGCCGGTATAGGCGCACCATTGGTAATCGGCACATTAACTGACTGAACAGCCCGATCCATACTGTCTCTGTAGTCGATTCCAATCGCTTCCTTCGCAGCGAACTGCCCAAACTGCATCAAAAAAACATCGGCCAGCGGGTCGGCATTGTCCCATGTGGCGACGCGAACGCCATGCTCGACCATTGCCTTCCAATCAGGAGTATCGCGCCGATGGACCATGAGATTTCGAACATCCAGCACAGTGGCCGTGCCTTCCCGACCGCCGTACATCGGATAAAAGAGGTTCGCCGGAACATGTGAACGCTGGAGACCGACGTACCTCTCTACGAATGGGACTAGGTCTGCATGATCTCCCACTGAGGTCACGATGTCAGGCCGGAACAGTTCCACCAACTGGTGGGCTTCCGGCCGGTCGACTAATATAATCGGATTGTAACGACCACCCCATAGGCTGTGACAGTACCTTACCGCACTTCGGACGCTATCAAGGTCACTGGAGTGGACTGCGAATGCAACTCGCAGCGGGCGATACACGATGTCGACGCGAGCTGTTTCCATTAAACAACTATGTCACTGGAGTTGCAGTTCGCCAATACTGTAAGCCGAACGTGCTCAGTGGGGCCGTAAAACTCTGCCGACCTTTTCGACCGCCCGATGCGCTCTATGTCGAAACATATGATCGACATCCCCGCTCCATCTGTCCCGCCCGACGACGAGAACCGACACCTCCTCTGTCAGATGGCGATCGAGATCCCGCTGCAGGAGATCGTCGAGGCTGCCGTCAAAGCGGGATGGGAAGAGACCGAGGTGCTGACGGCAATCATCGAGGTGGCGGATAACCTGGTGCTGGCGCATGGATCGAACGCCGAGCTCGACGCGCTGCTGAAGGCAATCAGGCGGAACCTAGACTAGTCCGGTAGCCGGTAGATCTCCGAGGTATCATCCGGATCTCGCAATCCCTTGAACGATGGATGCCGCAGCTTGCCGTCATTCGTCCAAGCCCGGTATTCGACCTCGGCAGTCAAAGCAGGTGCGGTCAGCACCAGATTGTTTCCCGGCACCTTTACAGGCGGCAGCTTCGTCTCGAGCTTGTCGAGCTGCTTCTTCAGCGATCGGGCGACGTCGTGCTTGAACCCGGTCCCGACACTGCCGACGTATCTGTAGCCGTCTCGGAACCGGGCAGCCAGCAGCAGGCTCCCAATTGCGCCGGGCAGCGCCGTTGACGGCTCATAGCCGATGATGGCGAAGCTGTCGCTCTGGATGCATTTGATCTTCAGCCAGTCGCCCGTCCGGCCGGACCGGTATGGCCGGTCGCGATGCTTGGCAACGATGCCCTCTAAACCAAACCGGCATGCGTGGGCGAGGAGATCATCGGGATCGGCATCGAACCCTTCAGAGATCCTGATAGCCTCCCCTTGCCCGTCAAGCGCGTCTTCCAGCAGATGTCGGCGAGCGGCGTATTCAAGGCCGCGCAGATCGTGCCCATCGAGGTAAAGCAGGTCGAAGGCATAGAGGATCGAATTGCGCGACGGCAGCTTGCCACCGGCCTTACCCGATGCACCCAAAGAGTTCTGCAACAGGCCGAAATCTGACCGCCCCTGTTCGTCGAGCACCACCGCCTCGCCGTCGAGGATCATGGTGGTCGGACCGAGGGCTCTGGCCGCATCGGCGATTGCCGGAAACCGGTGCGTCCAGTCGTGACCACCGCGGGTGATGATCCGAATACCGGCGGGCTCGATATGCACGGCCAGCCGATATCCGTCCCATTTGATTTCATAGGACCACTCATCGCCGTGCGGCGGCTTGCTTTTCAGAAGCGCGAGGCAAGGTTCAACCCGCTCCGGCATGGGATCGAAAGGAAGATGCGGCTGCTTAGGATCGCGGCGCTTGACTGGCCGGCTCTGCAGAGGCGCGTTCTCGTCGATGAGAAGAGGTTTTGAAGGTTTTCGCGGGCGCTTTGTCATGCCCGCATTCCATCAGCAAATTCTTAAAAAGAATCCCTGTTGACTCATCCCCAAACGAGAACATAATTAGAACATCGAGGCCGCCATGGCGGGTGGCTATCCACAAATTATCCACAGCTCGACCGCGCTTCGGCGTGAAGGAGAAGCCATGCCTGCTCACGAGGTCCAACGATGATTACGTTTGCCCCAATCCCACCTCTGGCACCGGAGCCCGTCGCGGCAGCCGTTGCGCCGACTATCATTAAGCCCGCGAAAGACACTGCTCCCTTGGAATTGGTGGCGGAGCCGATCGGACGCGCACGCGCGAAGAGCTCCAAGCCCCGCAGTCCGAAGCGGAAGGCGTCCGGGTCCGTTGAGGATGCACCACAACTTGAACTGGAGGCGTAGCCAATGGCAGATGATTTCGTGCCGGCCCCGCCGGATGATCCGCTCATGACGCTGGCATACGCATGGTCTTTCGTGCGGCCGATAGACAATCCGAGCCGCGAACTAATCGCCGGTATCGTCGAGCGTCCTGACCGCGACCGCTTCGGCTTCTTCAAGGCCGAGATCTGGGGCATGGAAGGGTACACCGATTGGCCGACCTCCTCATGGCTCGAGTTGGCGATGTCCCCTGAAGGTGATTTCCGAGTGCTTTGGAAAAGCGGGATAGAGGATACGATCGAGCTGCCCTCGAACTTCCTCAGCGACTGGGACAATGCCCCTGATGCCGAAGCGGCGCTGGAGAAGTTGACAAAGCGCATGGACGAATCCGGCCGGCCGATGATCGGGGTCTGCCAAACGGAACGTATTCAGGAGGTCGACGGCCGCTGGCGAGAACGACCTATCGTCTTCGGCTTCGATTTAGCGAAGGACGGCGAGCAATGACCGCACCGCTTCAACAGACGGCTCGTGAGCATGCCGACGTCACGACCATCCTGATCGCCCACGGCGATGATGCCAACGCCGCCATTGCGGCGCTCATCGCGGAGATCCGGCGCCTTCACCAGCAACTCGCTCTTGCGGAGTTTGCCGGTAGCAGAGGCTTTTCCCGCGGATGGCAACCAACCTACGACGGGTGAGCCGTGCCCAGCGTCGAATGGAAAGGTTTTGCCCATGCCTATCGGGAAAATCAGATCCCGCGCCTGACCGATGCCGAAGAGCGCGGACAATTCGTCCGGGTTACCTGCACCTGGTGCAGCCCCAAGATCACCCGTTATTACCGTCCGATGGACATCTACAAGCTGACCGGGCAACGACATGTCCTTCAGCTTCAGCGCCAGTTTCGGTGCAGGGCCTGTGGACGAAATGACTATACGGAGGTTAGCTTCGAGACCATCATGGGAAGCAAGATCAAAGACCTTGTGATCCGGGAACTGGTTGAAATCAGGATGGTGAAGCGGCCAATATGGCGAGACAAAAGGCTTTAGCGGAGGAGCTATGTGTAATCTCTACAACGTGACGACAAGCCGAGAGGCCGTCCTGCAGTTCACCAAGTCCTTCCGGGACAAGGCCGGCTGGAACCAGCCATCGCTGGATGTCTACCCCGGCTACCAGGCGCCGGTCGTCCGCATGGGTGAGGACGGGCAGCGGGAAATCGCCAGCGTGACATGGGGCATGCCATCGCCTCCGGCATTCGTGAAGAACTACGATCCAGGCGTCACCAACATCCGAAACGTCAACTCTCCGCATTGGCGGCGCTGGCTCGGCCCAACCAGCCGCTGCGTTGTTCCGTTCACCTCGTTCGCGGAACCGGACCCGGCGAGCAAGGTCATTGGCGGCCGAGTGCCGAACGCATGGTTCGCTGGCAGCGAGGAACGCCCCTTGATGTTCTTCGCCGGGTTCTGGACGCCGTGGCGCGGTGTTCGAAAGGTGCGAGACGGAGAGCGGGAATATGAGCTGTTCGGCTTCCTGACGACGGACCCCAACGAGATCGTTTCCCCGATCCATCAGAAGGCCATGCCGGCGATCCTCACCACGCCCGAAGAGGTCGACCTGTGGCTGACGGCGCCATGGGATGAGGCCAAACATCTGCAGCGGCCGCTACCGGGAAACATGCTCGTGATTGTGGAGCCGCCGGCGAAGCCCCTGGAAGAGGTGCCGACATTGCTATGAGTGACGAGCGCACGGCAACCCATCCCTCTGCGCCGGTGCATTTCGAGCACTGGTGCGAACACCCCGGGTGCAAAGCGTGGGGAGGTTTCGGCTTCGAGCGCGACAAGACTAAAACGGACTGGTTTTGCATGGAGCATCGCCCGCAGACTTATCGCGGCATGCAGGTGCGCAGGAGCCCGGAAATGCAGGTGGAACATTGATAGGAGCGATCATCATCTGCGCATCGCTGACCGCCGTGGACGGTGATACCGTGAAGTGCGACGGCCGGAATATGCGCCTTCTCGGACAAGGCGTCGTTGACGTCCGAGGCATCGACACGCCCGAGATTGGCAGCCATGCGAAGTGCGAGAAAGAGCGCAGGCTGGCACTGATCGCCAAGCGTCACCTGGGCGACCTCATCCAGGGCAAAAGGATCAAGATCGAGGCAAAAGGGATAGACGGTTTCGACCGTCCGCCGGTCAACCTCTATCTGCCAGACGGGCGAGAGATCGGCCAAATCTTGCTAAAGGACGGTACCGCGCGCGAATGGCGGCCGGGAAACAAGAACGACTGGTGCAAATAGAAAAAAGCCCCGCAGCCGGCTAAGGCTACGGGGCTCTAGGCCCGCCATCGAATGTGCAAGAACAAGCTAGCACATCTGGTGAATTCGTACAGTCAAAAGCTATCGCGGCGATCGCGGCCCTCGACGTGGTCGCGTTGGTTTGGCAAGCGCTTCCCGCTCTCGTTCTTCCGCCTCGTCGAGCTCCTGAAGAATGCGGTCCAGCTTCGCCTCTGTCGTCGCCTGCTTGCGGTCGGCAAGAACAGCAAGGCTGTCGCCGATCCGCTTCAGCTCGGCAATGACCTGATCCGTTTGCAGTCGGTTTCCAAATTCTAGCCCCAGCCCGGCGACAATCGCGTCCCCCTTGTCGGGACGGGCCGGAGCATCTTTCCGCTTTGTGAAATATCCAGCCAGCATGCCGAGTATGCCGGCGACGACAACGCCCAAGTTCGTAAGAATTTCAGTCTTGTCCACCGGATTGCGCGCCCCTTGAATATGCTGCATCGACAATTCGGGCATCGCGGGCCGCCCGGATTGAGTTCACGAAGTCGAGGCACAGGAACGCGGCCGAGAACACGAACGCAAAGCCGAAGGTCGGAAGAAACGACAGCACAATCTGCGTCCAGAAAAAGCACGTCAGAAACGCGGAGATCGAACGCAGATGCGGGCTCCGTCGCCATGCTCCATTGATCAGCAGAATGACCAACCTGGCCGCAGCAAAGATCAGCATAAAGGTCGCCCACGTCGATTGTTCCGCGATCATGAGCATCAGCTGGTAGGCCTGCGTCTTCGTCGACGTCATCAGGTCGGAGTTGATCGACAGCATCCATCCCACCCCGAGCAAGCAGCCGGCTGCAGCCCACTCACTGAGGCGAGGGAAGAAGGCGTTCGCGAAATTATCGCGGATGTGGGCGAAGATCAGCATGTCAGATTGGCTTCTTTGCTGTTTTCTGGTCATGCGCCAGGCATTCCCCCGGCGTCCACACGCCTGCCCCGCAGACGCCGGCGACCGTGTCGTCAATCGCCTCCTGATCGACAGGCGTAGCGCCTCTCGCACCGATCAGCGAGGTGCCGACGATTGCCCTAGCCGTGCGGGACAGCTGCCCCTTCGAGGCACTGACCTGTTGAGTTGAGGTACACGCCGCCGCGCTCACGGCACATGCGACGGTTAAAGCGAGCCTTGTCAGCTTCATTGCTCAGTTCTCCTACGGCTTTGTCGGTTGCTGCCTGCATGGTGGCGCGCTCGATGGCGCGGGCCTCGCTCTTGGCGGCAGGAAGCCACCAGACGGCGTTGACGGTGGTGAAGACGGCGAAGCCGAGCGCCAGCCCGCCGGCCGCGCCGAGCGCCATGCTGATCTTGTCGGTGATCATGCCTCGACCGCCGCTTTGATCTTTCCGATCGCCGAGACGACGGCGTTCTGAAGAAGGAGGCCGAGGATCAGCGTGACCAGGATGACGACGGCCAGCACCGCGACCACCTGCCAGTCCATGCCCGCGAAGGCAGCCAGGCCGAGACCGGTGAACGATCCGCCGCCACCAAACAGGCCGAACAGGCTGAACTTGCGCTTCACCTGCGTCTCAACCGCGACCGGCACCACGGCCTTCTCTTCGGTGACAGGCGAGGCCGAGAAGGCGGCCATCTGCACCGACGCTCCCGAGAGTGCCAGGAGATCCTTGTGCAGCTGCGCCCTCGTCCTCGGTCCGACGTCCCCGTCACTGTCAAGGCCGCGCTCGGACTGGTAGCGGCGGATGTCCGCCTCGTTCGGCTGGTAGCCAAGCAGGACGAGCGAAATCCGGCCATAGTAGTCGATGCGGTCGACCAGGCCGTTCTTGCCGCCGTTGATCTTCTTGGTGATCGTCTCTATGTCGTTGCGGTCGGCGTAGGCATTCAGGTTCCGCGTCGACCAGTACCAGAGAGGCACCAGGCCTTCCCATGGATCGGTATTGACGAGATCCGGCTGCGCAACGAAGTCCGGCGGATTGTAGCCCTTCTTCCGGCACCAATCGCGGAATGCGGCGTAGTTGTCCTTGCCGGTGATCTGGATGCCGGCCCTGCCGCGGTAGAGGTAGCCGTCGCCATCGGCCTGCGGCGTGTTGCCGAGATCGGTGCGGCTATCATATCGGGCCTGCGCAGCCGTTGGTCCCCATACCTCCTGATCGAAGCGGAAGGCGCCGCTCTCGTGCATCAGCTGCGCGAGGAAATGCGCGACCCGGTGCGGCCTGTTCAGTCCCAGCCCCAGCCCGAACTTGTCGAGCGCGACCAGGACCGAGTTCATATTGCCTTCATTGACACGCGATTTTGCAGCCGCGCGGATCTGCGCGGCAGTGATGACGCTCATGACAGTGTTCCCTAATTTTCATGGATTTTGGAAAGTGGCCGATCAGGCCTCGATGTACGCGGCTTCAGTTTTCATCAGTGCGGCCATAGCGCCGCGTGCTGTTCCATTCGGACGGGGTTGGCGGCGTGCCCGCGGGAGCGTTCGGAGCGACCTTTCCTCCGCCCGATGCTCCGCCTCCGGACCCACCATCATCCTCGCCTGAAGAGGTTCCGTCGTAGAGCTTGGCGCTGATACCAGTCCGGTATCCCTCAGATTTTGAATAGGTATGGGTTGCGGTGTCGATGATGTAGGGAACACCGTCGAGCCCGGGCCTGACCCCTTCGAAGAGCAGCGCCGCGCCGGCACAGATCGACGTGTCGCCGATCACCGTCACCGATGCTGCACCTTCCCCGCGCTTCAGGTCTTTTGCCTTGGACTGCGCCGCTTTGTCCGCCTCGGCCGGGCTCGCGAACGGTTCCGGGATTCGGTAGACGCTGTCGCCGTCCGCATCCCCATCAGCCTCGACCTCGACGCGCTGCGCTTGGTCCTTGTCCTGGTAGTATGCAACGACCTTCGAATACTTCGTGCGGTCGTTCGCCTCAAACGAACAGCTGCCCTGCACGATCTTCGACGGCGCAACGACGACAGAACCAAGGAACGAACCGGAGGCGGCGCTTCCAGATCCACGCTTCGAAAAGACCAGGCGGCCGTCCTTCACCTTGAACAGACCGTTGTGCCGATCGGCGAGCCGGCGCAGGACATGAACGTTGGTCTCGTCCTGCTGGCCGAACCACTCATATTCGTGCTCACCGATCTGCGTATCGACGGAAGCAGACAGTCCCGTTTCGGCCGCGATCTCGCCGACGATGTCCTTGACCTTCTTCTTGTCCCAGTGACGCTCCTGACGTTCCTTGAACTTGCCATCGCGCATGTCGCGCGCCTTGCCTGAAATCGACATGGAGTAAGGAAGGCACTTAGCGGTTACCTTGTCGACGACGAACAGCCCTATCGATCGGAGGGCGTGATACCCGACGCGAATATCGACGATCGCGCCCGTGCGCGGTATCGCCAGATATTGCGGCGGGCCGTCGTTCAGTTCCATCTGGAACGTATCCGAGGCAAGCCCTTCCTTGTCGGTCACCGAGACGGAAAGCAGACGCTCATAGAAAGCGCCGGCCACCGGCTGGCCGTCGATCGTGATCTCGATTTGCGGATGCATGTCAGTCCCAGAGGCTGATGAGGTTGTCGACGGGCCTGGTTAAAGTGATATCGGGCATGACAATGCGCGTGCCAATCGGCAGGACAACATCAAGGAGAGACAGGTCCGCATTGGCAGCAAGCACCGCCTCGACGACGTCGCGAGTGCGCCCGTAGTGGCGCCAGCAAGCGAGGTCTATCGTTTCTCCCTGCTTGGTTACGTATGTCGTGCCCATGGATCACCCGAAAAGACTGAGGATAGGCGGCAAGGTGGCGGCCGCGTCTGTCGCGCCGCCCTGCCCGTACCGCTTCAACGCGATTGAGTAGCTATTGCGGTGCGGTTGCCCGCGGGCGTCGTGGAAGCTGCGATCCTCGTCGACGGACTGGATCGTGAAGGTGCCATGGATGACCCCTTCGGCGTCGTTGCCAGACACGAGCATCAGCGGCGCACCGCTCATCGCCGAGGCTATGATGCCGTCGAGAGAGTCTTGCCCGCCGAATTCAGCCGGAAATAGCACGCCGCGGATGGAGACTTCCTCCGAGGTTGGACCGGTCCACTGATGCTGGTTCAGGGTTTGGGCTACAGCGATCTCCGCCCAGGGTGTCTGGACTCTGCGGGACACGGTGTCATAGCCGAAGCCGATCGCTTCGAAGGCGAAAGAGCCGAGTGTCATGGGGATCGGGCCGGGCATAGATTTCCTCTTGGTTGCAGAGATGGAAAGTGCAAACCCTTCCTGCCAGCATTTTTCTTGGTATGCTCGCGGGCAAGGCGGGGGAGTGAGTCCATGGCCAATTGGCACTATAGCGTAAACGGGCGGCAGGCCGGTCCTGTAACGCAAGAAGAAATAATGTCGAAATTCCAGAAGGGGGACATCAACGAAGACACGTTGGTGTGGAATGGCGCGCTCGGCGCTACGTGGAAGAGGTACTCCGAAGTGTCGGAGCTGCAGCAGCCAGACATTCCCCCTCCGCTTCCTCCTTCCGCCATCACTGACGTCTGGATTTGGCTCCTGGCGATTGTGCCTGCTCTTGGTTACTTCGTGGAAAACGCCCTCTCCACGACCGAGGGGGATCCACCAGTTGTGTTGTTGGCGTATTGCGTCGTGAATGGCACCCTAGGGTATTTCGACGAGCGGGCCATCAAGCAGAGCGGCCGTCGAGATCGCTCGACAAGCTTTTGGGCCGCCGCTCTGCTCGTTCCAGTCTATCTGTTTTCACGAAACCGTCGCCTGCGGCGCAACCAGTTTCCGCTGGCTACATGGTTTGCTGCCGTAGCGTTCGCGGTATATGCAATGAACGGCTCCTTAAACCCCCTTCTCGCCCTCGGACCAACAAGCTGCGATGCCTATGCATCCGTCGCAAAGGTCAAGGAACTGTTTCCGAGAATTCCTCTGAACGTGTCCAAGCTCGACGCGAAAGAGGTTAGGAACCCCAGGGAAACGTCGGCAACACCGACAATCAGAACCTGCGCCGCGGAGATAGTCTCACCCACCGGTAATATCTATGATGCAGAATATACCATCGAAAGGCGTGACACGGATTACTACATCATGCTGCGGCTTAAATAGCCATCGCTAGTCGGTATCCGCAGCCTCGACGGCAGCCTTGGTCGTCTCTCCCAATTTGGAGACAGCAGCGGCCGCCGCAGCCTGGGGATCGACAACCCCGCTGATCGAGATCGGAGCGTGGATCGTGATGTTCGGAGGCTGCGGGTTTGTAACCCTCACGTCCTGGGTGCCGGTTGGCTGGACCATGGCCGCAATGCTGGATGCGTCGATCCGGACAGCGTCGTCCGCCGACTTCCCCGCAAGGGTATCTGTCGTGCCGTATTTCGGAGCGCCGCCACCGTGCTGTTCCAACCAGCTCGACAAGAACCGGTCGTTTTCCGCCTTCATCCCTTCCTGGAAACCCGGACCGCCATCGGTGGACAGGGTGCTGCTGGCCTTCGAGCCAAGCAGGTGAAGCAGATCCGTGAAGTCGGGAAGGACGGTCTTTCCCTGTTTATAAGGAGTATCGCCGGTATAAGAAGCTTTCGCGGCATCCCAGGCGCCCATTCCGGCCATCCCCCAGATGCCCATCTTCGCCAGCCGCGCAAGCAGACCGCCTTTTGCGACTGTCGATGCGGCAGCGCCGCCTGCGGCACTTGCAGCCGCTCCGCCGGCAGCACCCGCGGCTGCGCCGCCACCGACGCCGAGGATGCCCGCCAAACCCTTCGCAAGTTTGAAGGCGCTGACCAGGGCAGACGCTCCGGAGAGGAAGAACAATGCGCTCGCAAGCTTCCTGACCGCGCCGGCCAGCCAGCCGATACCGACTGACCATGCGGCGATCTGCAGGCCATAGGGCGCGATGTCTCCAAGAAACCGCCCTATGGGATTGTCGGTGATCGAGGTCGTGAAGTAGCGAATGTCATCACCCCAGTCACGGAAGCGCTTGAAAATCAGACCGGCCTGGTCAGCGGCCTTGCTGCCATCCTCGACACCGAAGATGAATTCCCGCCAGTCTTTGGCAATCGTGCTGAGCTCACCGTCCTTGAAGCCGAGCCCGCTAATAAAGCCCTGCGCGGCAAACTTTACGCGATCGAAGACCGTGATACGGCTATCGAGCGTGTTCAGGACGTCGGCCAGATAGCCCGCTGCATCGCCGACCGGCTTCAGAAGATTGTTGCCGATCGAGGTCCCGAGGTTCTGGATGCCGATCTGGAAGCTCTTGACCTTCTGGTTCGCGTCCCCCATGCGGCGGTTATAGGCATCGGCGACGACGCCGTTCGCGCGATCAGCCTCGCCGCGGATACGAAGATAGTCCTGAAAGCCGGCGATCATCGGCCGGACGAAGTCCAGCGTCTGCTTGTCGCCGAAGATCTGGGTCAGCAGCTCGCCGCGGCCGCCCTTCGTCTTGTCGTCGATCAATCCGATGAAGTGTTCGATCGGCGAGATGCCCTTCTTATGCGCCTTGTCGAGTTCCTTCGTGACGTCGACCCCGAACTTCTTGAAGTTCTTGATCGTCTGCGGCGTCATGATCTTACCCATGAAGTCGCTCAGGTTATTGGCGGCCGTCGAAGCATCTCCCGCACCACGACGGGCGATCTGCAAAGCGGCCGCCATGTCGTTGACAGCCGGAACCCCCTGCATCCCAAGCGTCTTCGCAGAGGCGGTCAGCTGCGGAAAATACTGCGCCATGTCCTTCATTTCGAAGGCGCCGGCATTACCGGCCGACGTCATGCCTTCAAGCATCTTCTGGATCTGCGACGGCATCACGTTGAGGTTCTGCATGGCAGAAACGGAAGCAGACGAAAGATCGGCTATCGCGGCACCCGTTGCGGTCGCCGTCTTGCCAACGGCAGGGATAGCCCCTTCCGCGTCACGTGCCGACGCGCCCATGGTGAGCATGGCATCAACACCGGCAAGCAGTTCTGTGCTCGTCTGGTTCACCCGCGGCGCCAGTTCGGTCAGGCGACGCTGCAGCTGGCCGAGCTCGGTCTGCGACAGGCTGGCCTTGATACCGACCTCTGTCAACGCAGCTTGGGTGTCGGCCGCCGCCTGATAGGTCGAGCTGAAGCCGCTGGTGACGCCGAGATAGGCGCCACCGAAGGCAACCGCCTGCGCCGTCAACGATCGGAAGGGGCTTACCCATGCGGAGCTCTGCTGTTGCAGGCCCCGAAGCGCGCCAGTGATCGCCTTGGCGCGCTTGGTGACGTCATCCAGGAGGGAGACGCGCAGGGTTGACTGGAGAGTGGCCATCAGTTGGTCCTATGGAGAGCTTTTGATAGCTGCTGCGCCGTCTCGAAATAGGAGATCAGCTTGTCGGGTGGCCACCGCTCGATCACATCGAGCGGTGTATGAAGGAAGTGCGCCACGAAGCCAGCGACTAGGCGCCAGTCGTGATCAGCTCGTTTCCCAGAAGATCCGCCGTTTCCTCCATGATGAGTTTGAGGTCGCGGGCCTTGATGGCCTTGAACGCCGGCAAAGGCGTGTCAGAGATTGCTGCAAGAATTGCCACGGTCTGGGCGAGTTCCGTGGTGAAGGCCGAACCGGTAACGAGATCGCCGATCGTGGCTTCCCGAAAAGTCAGTTCGGTATACGTCTTGCCGCCGTGTTCGACCGGCGTCTTGAGAATGACGGTTTTCATGATGTCTCCGATGAAGGGTCGAGTTAGAGGAGCAGCGCGTTGCGGATATCGCCGTACTGCGAGACGCCGCCGACCTTGAAGTCGAAGTCGTCCATCTCGTAGATCTCGTTCCCGTCGATCTCGAGCTTGTAGTAATTGACTGCGACAGCATTGTCGTTTTCGGCCATGTCGCCACCCTTCCACGTGCCGTGGTCCGGCTTGTAGAGAGATCCGCGGATGGTCATCACCGCCGAATGCGTGGTGCCATCCTCGTCGACCGTGGCGCCGGTGATCATGAACGGCGTCTCGACGCCTGGCCTGAGGCCGAACAGCTTCAGGACCTGGGGATCGAGGCCCGGCATCTTGAACGAGAACTCAAGCCCCTCAAAACCGAGCTTGATCTTGCGCGGCTTGATCATGCCGGCGTTGCGCATGTCCTCCATCTTGCTTTCGGGGACCGGCGGCGTGATGTCGCCGATCTGGCCGAGCTGGCTTTCGCGATCTGCCCAGAGCATGCAATCACGAAGGAGGTAGCGGGGAAGGTTGGAAGCAGCCATGGAACGTCTCTCCTTATGCCGCTACCGTGAGCGGGCCATTTTCGATTGCGCCCCGCACCTCGTCCAGCAGCAGCTGGTAGTAGAGAATATTGCGGTACGTGGTGATGTGTATCTGCTCCATCAGGCCGACCGGTTCAAACTCGATATCGAGAAAAACCTTGCCGTTGGCGTTGAGGATCGGCGTATTGAGATCTGACAGCCAGACCCGCCCGCCAAGGATGTCATTGTTGTTCTTGAAGACGCGGATGGCAGCGTTGCCGTCCTCGATCATCATCTTCAGATTCGCCTTGGTGAATTTCCGGTCGACGTAGATGAAATACAGATCCTCCAGCGCCTCGTTCACCATATCGGCCGTCGCGCGAACGCTGTCGAACTGCCAAAGCTCGTCGTCGGTCGCCAGCCGCGAGCCCCAGGTACGGAGCCCTCCACGTTCGTTGATGACAGTCGAGACCTGGCGTTCATTCAGGTAGTTGCTGTCGACGGGGTACTGGATCGTGCGAGCGACACCGTCGAGCGTGCGGATGATTTTATTCGAGACCGAGCCAGAGACGCCCTCAGAAGAGGCGACGACGCGCGCCCTCACCCCGGCGAAAACCGGTGCGACTGGCACCGTGACCGGAACGCCGTCCACATTTTTGATACCCTTAGGATCAATGACCAGGATGCGGCCGCCGTTGACCGTATTGCGGAAACGGACCGCCTCTGCGTTGGTGGTGTTCGGACCGGCAACGTAGCCGCGGGCGCGGATCTGCGGGCAAATCACATTCAACGCCGAAATGAAGGGATTGCCGACATCGCCGATGTTGGCGATCGCCGTCGGCAGTACCTTACCCACGTCACTGCCCCCACCGGTAAAGGATACGGCTGGAGCGGCACTCATATTCTTGCCCGCCGTCAGGATCGCGATACCGACGACTTTTCCAACATCAGAACCGGAGCCCATTATGGCCTGAGCAGTTGGAAGAACCTTGCCAGCATCGGCGCCGCCGCCCGTGAAGGTAACAGCCGGTGCTTCGGTCATACTCGCCCCCTGCGTCGAGAGGGTAACTGAAACAAGGCCATCCTCGATCCAAGCGCCAGTATCGCCAGCCGTCACGAGAACGCGAGGCTGCACACCAAGCAGCGACTTCGCTCGAAGAGCGGAATATAGCCCGGTCCGCTGGACAGAATCCCCAAGCAAATTCGCCTGCAGAGTGGCCGGCGTAGCGCTGTCTTCAACGCGGTTGACAATGACCATCGAGCCACCCTCGCCGAAGATCGCCGTAAGGTCCGCAAGCAATGTGCCCTCCTCCCCTAGCGCTGCCGCCGCTGTGATCGAGGTTACCAGCGTCGGGACGTTAATCGCGAATTGCGCGGCATCCGCGTCAGGTGCCGTGCCGTTGACAAACGTCACACCGAAATTGCTAACCCGAAGGAGAGCCCTCGAATCTGCGCTTTCATCTAGATTTACGCCATGGAAATAGGATAGGTCGGCCATCAAGGTCTCCTTCTGAGGGTTCAGCTATGTTGAGGGTTGCTGGTTACGGCCAGTAAACCGGATTGGTGGCGAAGTCTTCCGGGATCTGGTCCATGCTTTTCAGATCGCTGGCGGCAAAGATATGGCTCGCCTTGTGGGTCAAGGCCGCATAGCCGAAACGAAGCACCGTCTGGGCATCCATCGGAACGCGGGAATTGTCCGAGGCGATCCATTCGAACACTTCCGGTCCAGCGGGATCGAGAAGCTGGCGCCAAGCGAGATTTCCGGGCTGCGCACCAAACAGCATCATCGCATCCGAAGCGGCTTTGTGCGCCCCCATGATGTTTTCGCGAGCCTCTTTGTCGGACTGAAAGAGGACACCCTCGAACGTGAACCCGGCCGTAATGCGTCGGTCACGCTCGATGTCCACATCTGCGGATGACAGGACGGGCGACATATCCTGCAAATCTTCTTCCGTGTAGGTTATTTCCCCGTCAAGCCCGACCTTTGCAACCTGTGCCATCATCAATACTCCACAAAGCCATAGGCTAATCCGTTATCGGCGACATCCGTGCCATTAGCCGCGCGAATGCGAATGCCGTCAAATGTCGCCGACAGAGTTTTAATCCCGTATCCATCAACGGTTGCGCCGCCGTTAGTTCCGGAAATCTTGAACGCCCAAGCGTTCCCAGTCAGCCAAGTAAACTCGATTTCTACATCATAAGTTGTTGAAGCCGCGTTTCCGATATTGAGAAACGCCCCGGTTGTATTCGCCAGAAATGTGGTGCCCGCTGAATTGTTTGCGCCCCCCGAATAGCCGCTGGTTTCTACGACGCCACCTCCACGCATTTGCACCATGGGAACAGAAGTTCCGTTAGTGCTATAAGCTTGCAACCGTAGTACGAAGCGCCGAATACCGGGCGGAATATCAAAATCAGTGGCAGCGCCGCTAATGACTGCCTCGAAAATCTTAGTGATGCCTAGCGTGATGTCGCGATCGGGAAGAACGATCTTTCTTATGGCTGTAAGAGCAACAGCATCAAACCATGAATAAAAGGCGGTCGCCGCCTTATAGAGCCGGAATGTATCAGCGTTAAACCAGCCATTCGCTATCTTGCGCGTGCCGTTGAAGATGCTCGTGATCAGGTTCGCCAGCGTAACCTTCTTCAGGCCATTGGAGGCTGCGCTATCCAACAGAGGCATCACGTCGGCATCCGCGAGCGCGGTTTTCGCAGTCGCCGCGTTGACCGTCGGTTGAACGCCATTTGAGGCGATCAAGTTGGTGATTGTGGTGGCGAAGTTCGGATCATCACCAAGCGCCGCCGCAAGCTCGTCGAGCGTGTCAAGCGCGCCCGGAGCCGCGCCAATCACGGCGTTGACAACCGCGCTGATCGCGGCGGTCAGACCGACGATATCGCCGGTCCCGTGCTGGTGGTTTCCGATTGCAGCAGCCGCCGAAGACGGCGACCACACCCCGCTGGCAGTCTTGACCAGGACGTAGTTAGTCGCCGCACCAGCAGCCCCGTCGACATCCGTCAAGCTGTCGAGCGAGAACGTCTGACTGGCCGGCATCTTTGCCGCAAGAGCCTCGACGAGGCCGGTGACCGTCGACATCGCCTGTGTGTGGCTGACGTTCGCCTTATTGGCGACGACCCCCGCCAGCGTCCAGATAACCGCGTCGACAATGGACCACGCCTGCTGCAGGCGAAGGAACTCTTCGTCGACATCGGCCTCCGGATCGGGAAGCGGGATCTCGTAGTTCGGTGTAAAGGTCGCGACCATGTTGATCCTCAGAAGATGCCGGCGCCAAGATCGCCGATGATGAGCCGAGCCGCTGGCCCGCCGGTCCCGGTGATGCGGAGCTGCACAAGCGTTCCGGTCTGGCCGGCGATCTCATGCTTCCGTTCCGTCCAGAGCGGGAAAGCCAAGGCCTCGGCGCTGACGAACGGCAGCTCGGTCCAGGCGCCGCCATCCTTGCGATAATCCATCGCGACCGACGCGCCGCCCGGAAGAAACACCTTGAAGTAGCTGGCGAGCCGGACGGCCGCGCCGAGCGTGAAGGCGCGGGTGATGTAGGTCAGCGTCGTGCCGATCTCGCCGGCAACCAGCTGGACCGGAGCGAACAGGATCGGCGAAAGCTTTTCCGTGCCGGTCAGGATGGCCCGCAACTCAACCGTTTCGGCGATGAACTCGGTGAGTTGCAGCACCTGGTACGGCAAGAGGCGGTAGATCGTGCCGTTGGTCCGCTCGATCTCGAAGACAACCGAGCAACCAGGCCCCGGCAGTTCGACGGCCGCACGGACCTGAAGGTCCGATGTCTCCACCAGGTCGAAGCTGCCCAGCTCCACGGTCTTTGTCGTGACCGGGTATTTGGCGGCGACGATCCGGAAAGCGAGCGCCTCGTCCTGGTGCGCGGTCCAGGTTTGGGCATTCACCGACGAGAAGCGCGGCCCCGTCACGTATGGGTGTGACGTGACGAACTTCTGCAGCGTCTCGTCAAACCCGCCGAGCTTGGCGAACGAAACCGAATGGTCGGCATCGTCCGTCTTGATGACGAACGCATGCGCCCGATCGGCCGGCGTCGTCAAAGGCAGATTGTAGCGAGCAGACTTCCAGCCGACGACGGCGCCAGCCATCGGCACGACCACCTCGGCAGCGATATTGCTGGTCGGATAGCCGTTGCTGATCGAGACTTGGTCGACCAGCAAGTGATTGGCCTGGTCGCCGACATGGCAGATGTGGAAATCGACGCCGACCAGCTGCCGCACTTCCGGTACCGCAAACATCTGCGCCTGCGGATCGGAAGAGCCGCCGGTACCATCCGACGTGCTGTTGTTGTTCTCCCAGCCCGGATTTCCCCGGTCCTGAACCCACTGGACCAGCTGAGGCGCGGACCAGTTCTGGACCGTGGTCACCCGCCGCATCGTGTCGATCTCGATCGTGCCCTGACCGGTAAACATCGCGTTAGCTTCGGTTTCACCAGCGCCCTTGGTCGCGACGATCTTCGTGCCGGCGGTGACATTTGCCGGAATGGTGAAGGTTGCGGTGATCTGTCCTTCGGCATTCGCCGTCTGTGTGCCGGCAGGCTTCACGTCTATGCCGTCGAAGGTCAGGGTCTGGAGGATCTCGCCCGCACCAAAACCACTGATCGTGAACGCGATGGGGATCTGCCGCAGGAATTCGAGCTGCTCGACGCGATGGTCGACCAGCTGGTTCTCTGCATTCACCGTCCGCAGCGGACCACCATCAGTTCGGGTACCGCGATTGAACTCGATGGTCTGCGCCGACAGCCAGTCCGTCCGATCCTCGGTCCAGAAGTCGGCGGCCGGAGTCAGGCGTAGCGTGCCCGGCAGGGGATTGAAGTTCTGATAGGGGTTGATCTTCTCGCAACCCGTCTTCAGGTCCTGTGTGACCAGGACTTCCTCGATCAGATCCAGCATGGCGGGCGCGGTCAGTGTTGCCGTGAAGAAGGTGGGCGTGATGGCGAGCTGCAGCATGCCATTGCCGATCGCTCCGCTCTGCACCTCGCCGGCATCGCGATAGCTGTCGTCGATGAACGGATCGACAAAGATCCCTTTCTTGGCGACCGGTTCGCGGAAGTCGATATTGTTCTTGAGCCGCTCAAGCTGGAGCAGACGCTCAAAATCAATAATCCGGTTGTTGTAGCGCCACTGCTCCTCATAGGTCATCGACCGGACGCCGTCATTGGTGACGACGGGCGCCGACATCCAGTCGTTGTAGATCTGGCAGAGCTTCAGAACATCGCTTGGCACGCCCGGCGGCATCGGGTTGCTGCGCGCCGGCAGGCCCTTGATGTAAATGGGCGAGCCATCCTGGCCGAGGCAGAGGCGGTCGATGCGCGGCAGCTTCTGCGTATAGGAGATGATGATATCACCGGCCGCTGCGCCGCCCGAGACCGTGACGTGGGTGTCGGTGTTGGAGGTCGCGATTACGGCGTCCCGATAGCGATAGGTCACGTTATAGGTAGTGCCGGCGGCCGGTTCCGCGCCTCCCGGCGCCCAATCGATTGCGTTGGCGACCAGGTTGTAGCTGGTCGCGGCAACATATGTGGTTCCGCCCTGGACGACGGAGGAAACGGAAATCACGCTGCTGTCCGACAGACCATCGGAGCCATGAGCGATAGCGCCTCGCGTCAGCGTAACGGTCTTTTCCTTGGTCAGCAGAATGCCGTTGATGACGCCGATCGGCGGCAGGTCAACCGCGAAGGTAAAATCCGCGCCGCCGGCATAGGCGTGGGTCTCGCCGGGGATCGCAAGTTCTTCCCAGGCAATCGGCTGCGTATGTCTCAGAGCCGCAAGGCGGGTGCGCTTGTAGCCGTTGATATTGGCTTCGCCCTGCTCGATCGAGAACAGCTGATTGCCTCCGCCCACGCTGATCGCAGTTACGCGGCAGCCAGAGACGATGTAATTGCCGTTCGGCCGATCATAGGCGGCGATCGCCTGCAGCGCCGGTTCCAGAATGGACGGGCCGGTCTGGTCGAGGATGGTTCCGTCCAGCAGCGTGTAGACGGAATAAAAAGCGCCTTCTCCACCATCCCCTTCAAGCGCCCAGGAAATGGTCGCGATCTCGCGCGCCGCCCCCGGCTCGCCTTCGGAAAGAGCACCGGGCACGAGGCCGAGGAGGCTCGGGTCATCTTCGTGGGTCACATAAGTGCGCACAAGCCGCACGCCGATCTCGATGCGGCCGGTCATTGGCACGTCTTCAAGAACGGCTTCACCAACCGGGAACACGTCACCGGAAACATAGATGCTGCCGGAGGTCAGGGTGACCATCTCGGCTTCAATATCAACGATGGCCTCGGCGCGCTCGATGCGGTTGCCATCGCGGGCAACCAGACGACCAAGCCGATCATGACGCCCACGGATGATCGTCTGCAGATCGTTCAGTTCGGCACCCTGGATAAACGGGCGCTCGCCATAAAAGACAACACCCTGCTGTTCCGGATTGCCGGCTGCGCGGTCAATGGCGTTGGGCAAGCCGCTTTCGTGCTCGTACATCAGAACCTCATCAGGATTTTGATCTGCTCGCGCACGGTCTTGCGCTGCGGCAGGGAAACAGACGTGATGGCGACCGGGTGACCGCCAATGAGTTCGCCGGGCTGCAGCCAGAGGCGGCCGGGCTTGGTATCGGGAGCAAGAGCGGCGCCGACCGTCAGCTCGACAGACTTCGCATCGACATCGAAGGCGTCTTCGAAGTCCGTCATCGCTTCGAGATAGACACGCGTCGCACCTGGTCGCGGCTGATAGCGGACGCCGCCGATTTCATACACGCCCTCGATCTCTTGGCGGACCGCATGGTCAGCCCTGCAGCGGCGATGGCCGATGACTGCACCGTCCTGATCGCGAAACGTGACGTAATGAACGCGCGCGGCGAACCAGGCGGCCATGAGCGTCCGGCGCTGCGAAGCGGGGTTATCTGCCCATCGGAAGTTCGCGGTCACCCACGGATATTGCATGTCGACCCATTTGAGCCCGCCGTCGCCCGGTACCGCGATCCAGTTGCCGATCGCAGTGCCTTCCGCCTCGGTCAGCAAATGCTCGATTTCCGTCGTCCGCCCGAACGACCAGAGCGTGCCGGCGGCCGTGACGGCAACGCCGCTCTCGCGGTCGAGCATGCTGTCGTCGAGCCGGCTTGCATCCGCCTCGATCGCGCCAACGTCATACTGATGGACGCCCCGGCGAAGACGTGATCGCAGCGGCATCGAAAGGCGGGTGACGCCCTCGATCCGCTCCAGATCGGGATTGTCGTTCGCCGGCAGGACCGGAAACCGCAGTTGCGTGCTGTTCCAGTAGGCCCGGCCGTGCCAGGCATCTTCCATTGTGGCGGAATAGCCGAGCCAGCCGAGGCCTTTGCTGACCGCAGCCGGCGTGCCGCGAATGCGCTGCCAGTTGACGCCCTCGCGGTCGACGACAAGCGTGTACAGGTTCGGCACGTAGGGCGTCAGCTCGCCCAGCCCATATTCATAGACCAGGAAGGGCAGGAAGGACGGCGGCGGCGCGACCAGCTTGGCCGTCCTGATCGCATCGGCAGCAACCGCAAACTCGGCCCATCGCGGTTCAAGCGAAGCTTCTAATGTCAGCTCGAAGAGATCCGAACTTTGAGAAGGCAGAATCGACGGCATCAGAACGCACGTCCCCTGTTCGTCAATATGACTGTGCCGATTGAGATCGCCGAAGCCGGCGGCGCTATGGCGTCGCCGACGGGCGAGGTCGCCGCCACTCTATGGACACCAGGTATCATCAGCTGCGCCGTCCACCAGCTCACGGTCAAATCCCGGCCGAGAGCCCGGGCTGCGGCCCAGGTCGTGCGCAGGTTCGTTTCAGCGCGCGAAACCGTCGCCACATCAGCATCCGGCAAAAGCCAGATATCGGCGGCCAGGTTGACGACCTGCTGGACAGCCGAGGCAACTTCAATCGTATCGTTGACCATCCGAACGTCGGGGTTCTGTAGAGCGGCATTGACGATCGCCAGGAGATCGGAGGGCGCGACACCATCAGGAGCGGTAGAAAAAACAGCCACATGGATGAGCGGGCTGCGGCCAACCGTGTAGACAATAGCGTCCTGGACCCGCAGGTCTGCCGACATCGCGATAAATTTGTATCGCGGCTCAGTCCCACCCGTAGACCGGCCCTGAATTGCGAGAATGACGCGTGCTACGAGGCGATCGTCTTCCTCGCCGAGCATCCGCAAAACATCGTAGAAAGCTGCAAGATGATCGAGGTCGCCTTTCCTGGCAAACGCGAGCAGGTTTGCACGGGCGGCTTCGTTGATCCGAGCCCGAAGAAGGGTTTCTCGGTAGCTCTCGCCCTCGTTTCCGATCACGATCGGATCGGTTTCGAGCATCGCCACATCATACGGGGGCAGATCGAGAAGCGGATTTGCGACCCGAACGACCTCCCAGAGCTGCGCGAAAAGAGCCTTTTGGCGGGCGATGATCTGCTCGTTATCCAGCTCTTCGATGACGGTCGGAGCCGAAAGCGTCGTCAGGTCCAAGCTTCCGGCCATGGTCGCTCCTCAAATTATCGCGTGAATATGATGCGGGTGTTGCGGTCCTCAGCGACAGAAAAATCGCCAAGGTGACCGCGAGGAAAGTAGGTGCCGATGATAACCAGCTCGATCCGTCCGGCCGCCGTCGCATTACGGACCTGCCCGCGCCGCATCCGGAAGCGCGGCTCCCACCGTTCGATCGCCCGGGCTGTCGCCGCATATATCGCCAGGATATTTCGGGGCGTCATCTTCTGGTCGACGAGGTCAGGAAGGTCCGACCCGAAATCCCGGCGCATGACACGCGAGCCGATCGGCGTCTTCAGGATTTTGCCGATCGACTGCTGGGCGTGCTCCCAGTCAGTCAGCGGCTTTCCGTTGAGAGCGTTTACTCCGAGGGAGTTTGCCATCCGCCTCTCCTGCATCCTTGGTTACGGGTGTGACGACATGCCCATAGGGCGGTGCCAGTTCCCTCGCCTGCTGATCGGTGAGGGGGAGGATCGCGCCGGCTTCACGCCACACGCCCGCAACTTCGCAGGCCCGTTTGACCCGATATTCTTTCATGGCTTTACTCCTTCGGTGGACCGGTCAGGTTGGGTCCGGCCCGCACGTCCTTGTGCTGGTGCTGATGGCCGATATCCCGGTCGTTGTGGGTCAGGATAGCGCCGACGATACGAACATTGCCCTCGAGCCGAATGTCCTCAGCCGTGATGATCGCCGAGGAACCGCTGACCGCGATCACCGTGTCACCGATCTTGATATGAAACGGCGTGTCCGAGTTCTCCCGGGCGTTCTCTGCCGAATAGGTGCTCAGATCGATCTGGGCATCGGTCAGGTCGCCGCTCTCTGAAACCACGTCGACCTGCTCACCCTTGGACAGAAGCACGTCGATCTTGACGCCTCCCGCACCCATCTGCCGGGTCTTGAGCCATCCGGTCAGGTAGGGTTTGCCCGACTGCTTCGACAACTCGACGCGGTAAAGCCCTTTTTCAAGATCTACCTCTGCAATGGTGCCGGTCCGCTTCCGGTTGCGACCGCGACGCTCCACCTCTGCGATCCGGTGGTAGAGGTCAGCGATCTGGCCCGGCAAATCCTTAGGGATCATCCGTGAAATCGTCGACCAGCATGGCCGCGCCCTCTTCCTGAGTAAGACCGCGACGACGAACCGGGGTTGCCCACGCAACGCCGCTGCCTTCAATTTGCGCCCGCATGGCCGCCAGCTGAGTGACGATTTCCGGTTCAGTCAGCTCGGCCGCTTTGGCGAAAAACTTGCCGATTGCCCCGGTGGACCTGATGGCCTCGCCGGCAACCGGATCGTTAACCAGGAGCGCAGACACCTTCGTCTGGTGTCCCGCCAGGCGAGTGCCGTCTGCCGCTCCGCTGGTTCTCGCCCGGTCGATCTTCACAAACCGCTGAACCAGGTTCCGAAAGATGCCTGCCCACTCGTTGGCAGGGTCGTTAAGAACATCGCCGATCTGCCGATCGACGAGATCGAGGAACAACTCAAACGACCGGTCCGTGGCCGGGATGCCCAGGCCAATCAACTTGGTCTCGTCGGTGGCCGCATCCGTTTCCGTCATCGCCGCCGTGATGCCGGTTTCGAACAGGATTTCCGTCACGCCGTTGACTGAGAATGACCGGATATCGATGTCAATATCGCGCGTGGTCGCTGCATCCGTGTAGATCGCGAGGAAGGGCGTATCTTCATCGGTGCGAAGATTGCCGTCCGCATCGACCTGCAGGGCGCCAATCTCGCTGTCGAGGACATTGTCACCGACGAGTGTCTTTCCCCGCAACGCCTGCACGGCGGCGATTCGGACGGCCATACGGACGATGCTCATTTTTCACCAAGCGCAAGAATAAGACGGGTGTGGTTTCGTTCGTCGACCGAAAGCACCTCGTAGGCCGGTTCACCCTGCCGGGAAAGCGCCCGAACCGCGTCGCCTTTTTTTGGGATCAAGTTCGGGTATTTGACCCGATCTATATGCAGCTCAGCCTTGCCCGCTTGAAGCCTGGTCCGCCAACCGCGACCCTGCCCGCCCTCCATGCTGGAATTCTGGCTGGCGCCGGTTCGCAATACAGCTTCAATGGTGGCCTGGGATCGGCCGGGATCGGTCTGCCCGTTTTTCATGAAGGACAGCCGCACGGGTTCGGCGAACTTCATGTCGACCGTCTCGACGACACGGTCGCGCAGTTCGTGAAATCGTGCGGCTACCGGCATCACTTCGCATCCACAGCCTGGATCGCCGCAATGATCTCGGCCTTCGTCTTGGTCGCATCGACCTCGACACCACGCTTGCCGGCGATTGAGAGCAGTTCATCCTTGCTCAGCTTATCGCTGACCTCAGATGCCTCGCCCTCGGTTTGATAGTGCTGACCGGCCTTCAGAAAGCGGCCATTGTAGAAGCCAGCCTCGGTAACGAGTTTAGCAGACATCGTTTTCCATCCTTTATGAGAGGAAGAGACGGGGCATATGCCCCGCCCCGCCCCAGTTATAGGGCGCGTGCGCGGAGGAGCATTTCCGGACGGGTGGCGATGTACAGCGGATAGCTGTAGATCTCGACGCGGTCCCATTCGTCGCGGCCACTCGTATCCGACAGCAGGAGGCCAACCTTTTCCTGACCTCGCTTGTTCAGATAAGGCTTGAACTCGCTGGCGGGTGCCCATCCGACCTGAAAGGCGTTCCGAGCGCCAATCGGGAAGAATCGAGCTTTCTCGGTACCCACCGCGATCGTGCTATCATCGTCGGTGCCACGATAGTTGATGAAGACGATGCCTTCGATCTCGATGGACGAATACCCCTCGATGTTTTCGAGGGTCGGGGCACGCTCGGTACCGATCTTTGTTTCTTTGATCTGCGGGTGATTGACCAGCATGTCAAAGAACGTGTCGCCGACGAGAGCGCCGACTTTGGTATTCGGCGTCCAGATACCTTTTCCAGCCTTCTGCATCTGGCGCTTCAGGTCGCGGCACTTCTTGCGAACGTCGGTAGCGTCCACGTTCAAGGCGAAATTGATCTCCGTTGGCTCGGCGATCCCCCAGAAGCTGAACCAGTCGACCAGCACAGTCGTACCGTCAGCGTCAAGAACCTTGCCTTGGATAGCGCCGAACCGCATATGCTCCCAGGTGAGTTCAAGATCATCCGTGATCTGCGCGGTGCGGCTCGCCACTTCGTCCGCAACCTCGACCGTCTGTTCGTCCATCGGAAGGGCGGCGATGCCGGCAAGTTCGATGGCGTAGATGGTAGAGCCCTTGGCTAGCCGAACGGCCTCCATGGTCCGGACTTTTGCCCCCTTCGGAATCAGCTCCTCCGGAGGAGCGCCCGTCGGCGAGGTCGGAATAAGGGTCAGGGTCCCGTTCCGATCGACGATCGCGATCGTACGAGACCGCGAATAGATGGGGGCAAACAGCCCCAGCGAGCCGAGAAGCTGAGGCTTGAAATCGACGCGGTCGATTACCTCCTCCTGCACCTCGATCAAGCCCCAGGCGTTCTGGGAGAAGATATCTGCGACAAGTGCCATGGGTCGATCCCTCCTTAGCGGGCAGCGATGCCGAGCGCGGCAAGCTGAGCGAGCGCGGCGGTTTTCTGGGTGTCGTTTACGCCCACGGCCCAAACCAGGACTGCCGCCTGGACTTCGGTATCGCGTGCAGTGATCGTACGCCGCACATCGGCGGACGTGGCGTCGCACGCCTCGTAGAGGATGGCGACAGCATTCTGCGACCCGTCAGACGCACCAGGCGCAAGCGGGACGAGCTTTTTGGTGGCGGTAACGCGACCGAGGACGGCGCCCGCATCGACCTTGCCAGCGCCGGAAGCGATGACGCCGACTTCGCGCGAGCGAAAGCCGTTGGCTTCGGAGACGAGGTAGTGACCGGTCGGGCGAAGGCCCTGAGTAAGCACAGGCATTGTCGTGATCTCCTGTTAGCGGCGCTTGTTGAGGCGGTCGACCGAGGCGGAAAGCACCGCCTTGGCCGCCGTCTTGTCGCCCGGCTTCGAGTTTGCGGCGGTCCGGTTGAGCCCCTGCGCATTCATGCGTCGGGGCTGAAATTCCGGCTCTTCCTCGTCTTCGGCTTCGACCTTCGGCGAGACAGCCAAGGTTGCTTTCGCCTGGTCGACCGTGTTGCCCGTCGAGAACAGATGCTCGGCAAGAGCCTCGCGGCCAAGCGCTTCAGGAAGCTGCATGATTGCAGCGCGGCGATCACGATCGGCCTTGACGGCGGTATCGACCGATGCGGTCGAAGCCTCCAGGTCAGCTTTCAGCTTGGCATTCTCGGCGGCAAGCTGGTCCGCGCGTTCTTTGTCCGTCATGGAGGTCTCCTCTGTTGGACGGGATGTTGCGGACGGCGCCGCCTTGTTGGCCGACATCGACCAATTCTTTTTCTTCGCCATCGCTGTCAGCGACTTCGGGGCGTGGGCGAACAAGCGATAATCAAATGCCGCAACCGGCCGGCCGCTGGTTTCAGTGGTATCGTCGGCGAAGCCTTCCTTGACGGCCTCTTCAGGTGTGAGCCACCGCTCTTCCTTCATGATCTCGCGGCACTCTTCTGCCGTTTTTCCGGATTTCGCCGCATAGACCCGCGCATAGGCGGTTGCCAGCGCCTCAAGCCCCTCGATGGTCTTGCTGTGATCCCGTGACGTTCCGACCGTATATCCGCTGGGATCATGGATCATCATGACCGCACCGGCCGACATGGTGACGGTCTCGCCCGCCATAGCGATCAACGACGCGGCCGAGGCTGCAATTCCCTCGACCACGACGTCTGTCGTACCCGATCGAGCCGACAGCAACGCGTGAATGGCTGCGCCTTCGGACGCTATGCCACCACCCGAGTTGATATGGACCGCGAGGTCGGCGTCATCGTCGATCTGGGCCAGGGCCAAAACGACATCACCGGAGGTAAATCCGTCGTCGAAGAAGTAATCACCGACGTAGCCGGAAAGCCGAAGCTTGCCGTCTTCAAGAATTGCAGCCATTTTCTTATCCTCAGTAAGGGCGCATGTGCCCACGAATGGCGTAGCGGGTGCGCCTTGGCGTCTCGCCACGGGATATCTGGCAGTTACGGATAGCCTCATCGAGCGCCCGCTTGACGTCGGCGAGGCTGGCATTCGCATAGCGCGCCATATCCTCACCGAACCTTGCCTCGGTCACCATCTCACCCATGAGAATAGCTTCCTCGACCTGGCGGAGCTTCACAGCGCGAGCACACCAGTCGACGACAATTTCTTCCGGCATCAAGCGGCTTCCTTCACGGGTTCTCGATTTCCTTCAGCCGCCGCACCATCGGGACCGCCCCCACCCTTTGAACGGCCAAAGGGATGAGGAACACCCGCACTCTCGAACAGCTTGATTTCCCGGCCGAGTTGCACGATCTGCTCTTCGCCGTTCTTACCCATGGCCGCGCATTCGTCGAAGAATGTCGACGTGCCGATCTCGAGGCGGATCTTTTGTGCCGTGGCAGCCTTGTAATCGTCAGCGGACGGCGCGGCCGGACCGCTCCACTCGGCTTGAAAGATACTTTCCCGGTCGCGTTGGAAGGCAGCGAAACCGCCCTTGAACGGGATCTGTTTCCGCCAGATCTTCTCTTCAAGCCATCGTTCAAAGATCGCCTGGACGAAGGGAACCGCGATCCTCGTGCGCCTGCGAAGGACGATGGGCCAGATGCTGGCAACCGACATCCGAACGGACGAATAGGAGGCCGACGAGTGGTCCATCGTCAGAGACTCGAACGTGATGCCAAGGCACCGCGCCACCTCCCGAAGCAGGTTCTGAAAGAACGGCAGATACTGCGCGCCCGGCGTTGACGCCGTGTGCATCTGAAACTCTTCACCCGGTCCGAGGTGGTTGATGCGCGCGGAATCGGACATGGAAATACCCTTGTCCTTCAATGCGCCCAGGCGGGCATCCCAGACGCCCAGCAAATCCTGCTGGAGACCGCTGACAAACTCGCTCCAAGATCCTTCGCTGGCATCGAAACCATCCGGTTCCGGGATATCGCTTAGAGTGCTGATGGCCTGAAACGCCGTCTCGCTAGCCTCCGGGCTTTTGATCGTCGCCGCAAAGATCGTCTGCATCAGCGCGGTGGCGAGCGTCGCATCGGCAAGCTGGTCCGACTGCGCAATAACCTTCAGCGCAGCGGCCAACACCGAAATCCCGCGCGGGCTGTTGAGGTTCTCGCCTCGATCCATGACGTGGATGACATCGGCCGCGTCGATATCGCGATCCTCATCAATCCCGCTCTCTCGCACACGGAAGCGATAGGTCAGAGCCCGCCCGTAGGCATCATGGAATATACCTTGGTCGAGACCGTCGAGCTCGCGCGTCACGCGTGGGCAACGGTGCGGTGCGATTAGCGAAACCTTCGTACCGGTTTTGAGGCCGAGCCGGCGCTGCTCTCGCAGATCCATATTGTCCAGAATGCCAAAGGCCTCGCCCGACACGAGGTAAGACCTGACTGCGGCCTCGACCATTTCGGCAACCGTCGCCTTGCCGGCGAGATCGCACTCCTTGGGGTTCCATGCCCACCGCCGCCACTCTTTTTCGACGTTCCGGCACCACTTTGCGGCCTGGGCGTCGGTATAGCCAAAGCTCTTCAGCTGGGCACGGCAGTTGAGCTTGAGCTCCTCACCAATTGTGTCGGATAGGATCTGTGTTACAGCCCCAGCGATCCACCCGCTGTTATGCATGAAGTCGGTCGCCAGTGCCGAGGCGCGATCAGCAGCTTCGCGGACATCACGTTTCGCGTCGCGGGTGATCGCGCGCCGCATGCCAAGAATGCCGGCATTGTCACCGCGGAGATATCGCGCGGTATGCCCTCTTGCCGGCGACCGTGCCGGAGCTCTCTGAGTGCCAGGCGACGTGACGCTGACGGCCTTGACCCGGTAACGTGGCTTTGCATCCGTCACGAATACGATCCCCATTTCTTCCGTTGGCGCGGCCTGACTGGACCTTGCGGTTTCGTCGGCTGCTTCACGAATGGATTTTCTTCCGCCGCTGCGAACAGATCCATTTCCGCTTCAGGCTCGCCGTGCAGATCTCTGACGAGATCGGCCCATCGGTCGAGGTTCAGCCGCCTCTTGTTCTGCAGGTGCCAGCCCAGCGCGAACGAATAGACCGTCGCGTCAAACCAATCGTTCGCTCGCCCGACGACCTTCTTCCACTGACGCCCGGCCTTGGGCTTGATCAGGCGCCTAGCGCGACGGCTGACGCTCGCGCGGGCCTCCTCATCAGCATCCACGAGCCGCTCTGCCGTCAACTCTTTGGCGAAATCGGCGTCGCATAGATCGGATGCGAAGTGGATGGTCCCGCGGGGCCACTGACCGCTATCGGCCGACCCCTGTACAAGGTTAGCCATCGCCGCCGTTACGGCCGTTTTGACGTCGTACAGGCCGACGGGATAAAGCATCACCTTGGCGACGACGCGCTTGCGGTGGTCTTTTATGTCTTTCTTGACGGGGGTTCCCAACCAAGGAAGCCCGATAGGCTCGCGCCCATCAAGGGCATAGACGTTCGGACGGCCGGCGCAAAATCTATATACGCGATCCGTGGCCCAGCCCGAATCCACGCCGGAAAGATCGAGGCCTTTCTCTCGCCCTCCGCCCACTGTCGGATAGGTTCGGTTCAGAGCGTCGGAAAGTTTAATCCACGGCTCGTCGGTCTGATCCGGTGCGCCTTCGAACACTTCGCGGTCGATAAGCTGGTACTGATCTCTTGGGCCGAGCGCGTAAACGACCCACTTAATCCCATATCCCTGGACGTCGGCCGCTGAAATGAGAAGCGCTGCCCAAGACGGTATGACACGCGATGGAAGAAGCGCGCCCTTGGCCGCCTCGACGATCTTCTCCCACTCGACCGTAACACCACCCGGATCGTAAGGCTCCGCCAGATCCTGCTGGAAGAACGTCTTCGTCTTGGTCGTGTCGCCTTCGGCGTCCTGCCAACGCTGCCAGATGTCCGCCCACCTCTCACGAGGCGCATAGGCCGCCCACAGGTGATAGCTCGGCTGCCAGCCACGGCATCGCCCTTCGCAGGGGGCGCATATCCAGTTCGATATCTCGTCCCGCGGGATGGCCAGAGGAACCGGGTCATCACCATCATGAACACGCCGCGCGATCCAATGGGCATTCTCTTCCATCGTCCGCTTGTGGCCGTCGAGAATGACCTCGTCACAGGACATGCACCGCATGTGGACAGGCAAACCCTGCACCGGATCAGGTCCCCGCATCATGTCGAATGCGAGGGCCTGATAAGCGCCGCAGTGGGGGCACGGCATATATCGGTAGCGCTGGTCACCGCCATCGAAGTCATCGCTGATGGCGCATTCGCCGGCAATTCCCGGTGTCGACCCCTGCCATTCCTTTGCGAGATCGCCGTACATTTTCTGGCGGGCTCTGGCCTGATCGCGCGGACTTCCACGGCCATCGACGTCCCTCGGATAACCCGTAACCTCGTCCATCGCTAGGTACTTGATCGACACCATCTGCAGGCCCTTCGACGAGCCGGCATTGACGATCTGGCAGAAGCCGCCCGCGTACCGCTTGAACGATGTCGTGCTACCCTGTTCGTCCCGGCTATTCACCGGAAGAACCTTGTGCGCTATGCGCTTAGAAGCCTCGATCGTAGGCTGAAGCTTGACGCGGTTAAACTTCGTTGCCTCCTCGAGGGTCGGAAGGACGATCATCATCGAGCCTGGCGCCTGGTCTACGATGAAGCAGAACCAGTTCTCGATCGCCGTCGACTTGCCGAGCTGCGCCGCCCAGCGGCACGTAATCCGCCGCGCCGGATGATCCGGATGCAGGCAATCCTGCGGCTCACGCAGATAAGGCACCCGGTCGGTCCGAAATTTTCCCGGCCATGGCGATCCCGATTCCGGCGAAACCTCACGGTAACGATCGGAGAATTCGCTGATCGTGAGATCCTCTGCCGGTCGGCTGGCCGCCTCCAACCCGCGGAACAAAACCTGCGAGCCGTGGGCCAGCTCCGGGAAGCGGGCGCGGATATCGACGAAACTCATTGCAGCGCCTGACCGCTTTCCTCGTAGTCGTCTGGCTGATCGCCAGCATCGGCAACACGCCGCATGGCATCCAGTCTTAGAAGGATTTCCCGGTTGAACACGTTAAGTCCGGTCCGGCTGAAGCCCTTCAAGGCGATGCGAAGCGTCCGCTCGTCCCAACCATATTTCAACGAAAGACTGGAGGCCTCGGTCTCTATCGCTCGCTCGAATGCGCTAAGCATCAGTGCGACCGCGTCGCGTGCCCCCTGATCGACTTCACCAACAGGCGTTAGTTCCTTCCGGCGTTCCGCCAGATCCATTTCGCGGAGCTCGGCATCGGCCTGGGCCTTGCGGGCCGCGCCTTCCGACTGTGTGCCGGAAAAACGGTTGGTCTGAGGCTGCGACCGTAGACCTGAAGACGGCGGAGGCGCCGAAGGCCGGATACGGATGTTCTCGACACGATGAGCGGCAAGCGCATTGAAGTCGACGAGGTTTGATTTCCCATCGGGCTTTAGCGGCAAGGCTTCAGAATGCTGCTTCAGGTACCTCGACAACGTTGATCGATCGACCTTGTCTCCGGCCACCGAAAGCCTGCTCGCCGCCTCAGTAATTGAAATCCATTCTTCGTCCATTGCCGGCTCCGCAGATAATGACCGAAGGCCCCGCCCCCTGATTTCCACCTTCTGGCTAGATGTTGATTTCTCCGCCCTCACCTGAGGAAGCAAAAATGAACATCGGGATAAAAAGCCCGGCTGTGGCCGGGCTCTCGCTGGTTGAGAATTATTCGGCTGGTGTGAAATCGAGGAAGTAATCCTTGCCGAGATCGAACTTGTCGATCGCTGCAGGGTTTGTGATGGAGATTTTCAACTCCCCGCTCGGCGTCGCCCTGGACCAGACCCTGTTCACACCATCCTGCTCCCACACCGGGATCATTCGGATCGTGGTGAAGACGTTGTCCGGGTCAGCGTTCTGGGCTGGCTCTATCGACATCACGCGAAATTTTGCTCTTACGACGGGTGCGCTCATGCGTCTTCTCCTTGATATGCCCGGTGACCGCCGGGCGCGGATTGGCTCTGTCACGTGCTAGCTTCCGTGCACCACGTGTGCATGCACGTGTTCGCGTGTACCGCTTTTCGAAAGTGCAACTGGGCAAATGCCGCAGTCTCCCCGATCCGTAGCTGCCGGAAGCTGGGAAACGGTCCCTGAATGGGGGGGGTGCCTACCCCTGTTGCGGGTTTGTCACACCGCCCGATGACCGCCTCGGCGATCAGCCGAGCAGCTTGGCCGCAAGGGCCTCGACCCTCGCTGGTAATGTGGTTCTGACTTCCGTCTGGAATGCCTCGGCGGTGATGCCCCTGACCATCTCTGCCGGGATGACAACGCCGGACCGGGAATGAGTGATGCGCGATCCCGACCGGTTGAGGCGATGGAAGACATGCCCACCGAATGCCGATACCGGCTTTCGATCCGGGAATACGCCGCCCCTCATGAACGACCCGGGATAGAGCGTCTTCTGTCCGAACGGCCGCGCCACAACACCCTGGGCGGTTTCAGCGGGTTTGAGGTACTTGAGGCGGATGTTGCCACCCTTGGTCCGCATGTCGTATGCGAGCTTTCCGGTGAAGGCTCGCTGGGTGTCCACGGCGCGGCGAATGACCTGACGATCTAGACCGGTCTGGCTTGTCAGCGCGCGAACCACCTTGGTCCTCGCTCTATCCCCGACCTGGTTCATCAATCGCGGCAAGGCCCTTGGGAACTTCTCGTTCAGATCCCTGATCTGACGATCCATCCGCTTCAACCCTCTGATGTCATCCCACGTCACCATCAGCTTCATGGGCTTATCCTGCAGATGCCGCCATTACAGCGACGGGGATCATGACAGCCTCCATCGGTAGAAATGGAAAACCCGCCGAGCGTTTCCACCAGCGGGTTATTGTCACCTTTTTCAGTGTGCTTAATGTATGTCAACCGACTGCCGCACCTCAATAGCCTCGCCAGATATTTATATCATGCCTTTTCAACAGGTTGATCGAACTGCTGAGAATTTTTTCGCCGCATCCATGGTTGCCGGTCCGGCCAGAATTGGAGCAGATCGACATAATGAAGCTGCCCTAACAGCTCATCATGCAGAGCGGAGAGAGCATCCTGCCAAAGCTGCCAGTCCAGGCGCGACAGAGCGGCGAAGCGAACAGAGCCGTCAAGCTGGTACTTGCGATAAGCGCCCCGCATCGGCCGCTGTTTGCCCTGATCGAACCCGTCCACCTCGTGGGAATACACTCGGCCGAGGCTGTCCTTCGCCTTCTTCAGCACGAACCACGCCGGTTTTCCCCTCCTCATCACCATGCTGGCCTTCGGCTGGACCGCATCCCAACCGGGACCGCGACCGAGGATCGCGTGACTGACCACGAGATTGACCACGTGCTTGCCGCCTAAAAGGTCGGATTTAGCCCTGAGGCTATCGACGACGGCGGCAAGGTCATGCGCAACAAGACCGTGCTCGTCCGTCCAATCACCCAACGGGTTCCAGCCGGCAGGGATCTCGAAGCGTCCGCGATCGGCCAGGCATCGGACAGCGCCGCCAATCGTCAGCGCGTCCGGATGAGGTTCGCTCGTCATCACGAAATCGGGGATCACACCGTAGGCGTTCGGGGACCGGTCGACGATGGTTCCCAACGCCGCAACCTCGGACATCATAGACCAGGCCTGACTATAGCCCGGCCCGAGAGGGACCGAGACACCGATCTTGCAAAGCTCAAGATTGAAAGCCCAGCCCAATGCCTGTTCGATGGTCATTCTCATATCTTCCGGCCCTTTCCGACCCTATTTTCCTCCTATCGTCCCAATTGGGACGATAGGTCTTTAAAGAAGTTCAATGATTTCAACTAGTTTGGACGGTAGGGACGCTAGGGACGCAAAAAATCGCATTACATTATGCACGCGAGGCACACCTTTTCTTTTTAAGTCGGCCCGTTTTTATTGCTCTGCTTTATCGCACATCATAGAAGGCTGGATTTTCCGTCCCTATCGTCCCTAGCGTCCAAAGCCATTGAAACTCCTGACCTTTTGACTGGGGCGATACCCGCCGGCATCTCGTCGCATCGTCCCTAGCGGCCCAAAAACGGGAGGAAGGGCACGGGATGGAACACGCGAGACGGGCTCTTGACCGGCGACAAAGGGTCCGGGTTTTTGCTCGCAGCATCAGAAATCCTCCGGCAGTGGTTCATCGCGCGAGAAGCGGCCGGGCGGCGGCCCGCCATGGGAGGGGTCGCTCTGGCCCCTGAATTCGTCGCGGATCTCGATCCCGTAGTAGATCGTCGTTCCGCTCTTGCCCTTCCGGAACTGATGCATCAGCCCGTCCAGCCCCTTCCAGCTCTGCCGTGTTCGATCGGGCAGCCGCTTTGAGAACGTGGCCTGCTTGAACTCGGCAAGGCCCTCCCGGCGCGCGTACCGCATGTAGGCGTTGAACAGATCTTCGGGTGTCTCCCGATCATTGTCCTTGCCAGAGACATTGCAGGCATTGCGGATGAACGCTCCGATCGGATCGCTCTCCTCGCGATACTCGGCCGTAGCCGCCGTGACGCCGGCGGGCACCTGTAAACCGCGTTGGAGATAATCGAGCGCACCCTTGACCATCCAGAGGAACACGCCAGCCCGCTCGGTGCGGAGCTTTCGGGGCAAGTCCCGATCGACCTCGTTCTCTGGGATCTGGATTTCCCATGGCACCAGGTGCACGCGACGCCAGATTCCGTCGGAATCGTCACGGATGATCGGCTTATGGTTGCCCGACAAGATGATCTTGAACTGAGGTATCAGCTCGAAGAAATCCTGATGCAGGCGGCGAACGGCGATAGGCTCGCCCCCAGTGAGTGTCTTGATCAGAGCATCTTTAAGATGGACCCCCATTTCGGGCTCTGAGGCAGCGACGAGGCGCGCGCCGGGCAACCTGGCGAGGTCGGGCGTCGCTTCGGCGCCGGCTCTCTTGCTGTCGCCCGCGAAGCTGTCGATTGACATCGAGACGGCATAGTCGCCGAGGATCTCGACCATCAGGTCGACGAAAGTGGATTTGCCGTTCCTGCCGGCTCCATAGAAAAACAACAGGCACTGCTCGACCGTCGACCCCAACAGGCAGTAGCCCATATACCGCTGCAGGAACGCACGGTAATCCGGGTTCGGCATGATCCTCTGGACAAACTGATCGAAGATCGGCGACGTGGCACGGGGATCGAATTCCACCTCGGCCAGTTTCGATATGAAATCTCGTGAGTTGTGCCGGTCGCGGCGGACCTTCCATTTGGCGACGCCGCCCTCTTCCGTGCAAAAGAACCGCAATGTCGCCGACTTGCAGTTGAGCGCAAACAGATCGCGATTGAGATCATCCACATCTTTGCTGACATATGGAATGGCCTCGGTCAGCATATTGTTGATTCTGCTGGTGCCGGCAGAGCTTTTGGCGTGGTTGTGCCGCGACGACATGCGTCCTGCTCTGTCGCCCTGTACGGCATCCATGGCCGACACCTCGTCCTCGAGGCGGGCGTATTTCGCATATTCCTCCTGCGTCCAGGATGACGTCGAATCGAGCATCTTGCGGCGCTCACGCTCGGCCTGTTTGCCAACCTTGATCGTTTCCTTGAGAGCCTGGTACTGCGCATGCTTGTCGTCGTCCCACGTCTTTCCCGGCGCTCCCAGCCGGACCTTGTCGATCTCGGCCGATTTCATCGCCTCGAGCAGCGCGTCGAGCTGCGCAACGCGCTCGTCGTCAACGTCGCTGGAGACTGCGGGCGGCTTGCCCATGTTCTTCATCTCTGCAAGGGCGAGTTTCCCGGCAGCAATCTTCGCCTGTTCGTCTGGGGAGCAGTCCAAATGGATCGCTTCGTCGTCAATCGCTTCAGCCGTTTGGTGCGCGAGCGATCTGACGATCGACCCGGAGGCATCCTCGACCCAACGATATCTGTCGAAACCGTGCCAGCCGATATTGGTCACGTGCAGGATCTTGTCGCCGTGCCAGTTCAGCAGCCGCCGGCCATTGCCGATATCGGTTTCGGGCTCGCGGGAGCATTCCTCGAGGATCTCTTGCTGCGAAAGGGTGAGGGCCGGTTCTTCGTCCTCAGGCTCTTCAGTCGGCAAAGGGTCCGGGTTCTGTCGGTAGGCCGTCCGTTGCTGTTCTGCTTCCGCCAAGGCGCGAAGCACGTCTTCCGGCAGGCCGGAAGGCTTCTTATCTTTGGTCACTTCACGTCCCCGATGCACGTCTGCCGGCCATCAGCAGCGCGAAATCCACGCCCTCCGGTGGCCACTGCGTATGGATTGTCCTCCCGTCGTGCCTATGCCGCGCCTCTGCCCGCGCCATCGCGGAGGCGGTGAAAACCGGCTCGCTGTCGCCGTCGGCAAGATGGATTAAGTGCTTGACATGGTCGGGAACTTGATAGGCATCGCTGACCGATTGATCTATTTTGGGCACGGGACCCTGCACGCGCACTGGACGCAAATGGCCGTGCACGTCCGCCTTTTTTAGGTTCGGATGATAAAATGCGCTCTTTGGATCGGCCGGACCGGCAAGGTTGCCGAGGTCCCCAGTCGCAAAATAGAAGGTATCCTCTCGAAAGCCGTCAGCGCCCGCGAAAGCTGCGACGGTCTCGATTCCTTCGCCCCCGATCCATCGGCAGGCTTCCATTCGACCGCATACAGGGATCAGGGAGCCCTTTTTGGTTCCGCGCATCTTCTTCGTCGGGAGCGGCTCTCCTTTTCCGTCGACACCAAGATCAGGCCGGAATTTCGGCCCATTGGAAAGGTCTATCCATGTCTCGTGGCAACCGGTCACACGAGCCGACAGGTCGACGAACGGCGCGATCATGGCAAACCCGACATGGTAGGACACCGAATTGCCCCGTTCATCCTGGCCGTGCCAATAGGTCTGTCGCGCCCTGAACCGAATGTTCTCGAAGACGGCATCCGGCATGTCGAAACCAGTCCGGAGCTTCAGGTAGGCCCGCAGCGGACGGTCATCCTCGTGCGGGCAAAAAGTGGCATTGAAATAGATGCCGCGGGCCTTCAGGACTTCCTTTTCGCGGAAAGCATCCTGCTTCAATCGCTGCTTTGCTGCTTCGGCTTCAGCCTTCTCCAGAGCCTCCCGCATCTCTGCCTCGCGGTCGCGCCGGCTCTGGTCCGTCTCCCGCTCCCCGCCCTCCGGTACGGCTTCGGCAAGCAGGATCGAGCAGGCCTCCAGAAGGTGATCGCGGCGATGGAGATCGTACCGCAGATAGTGGCCGACGAGACCGAGCCCGGTTTTGCCGCCACCACAGTTCCGGCAGTTCCAGACGCCCTTAGCCGGATTGACGGCAAACCGATCTGTGCCGCCGCAGCGCGGGCATGGCATGCCGCTATCAACTCTCTTCGGCAGCGCCAGGCTCAGGCGCGCGACAGCGTCGGCGACTGAACGAAGCGAAGCCCTCTTGATGAACTCCGAAACGATCTCGCTCACGGAAAGTCACCACGGTCGTTGACTTGGAAGCCGCCGAATAGCCCGTTCATGCTGCAACCCTCTCCCGCTCGACGGCAAGATGGTTGCAGTTTGCGGCAACCAGCGCCTTTGCCACCGGTGGGCAGACACTGTTGCCGACGCAGGAGACCTGCACGGATTTCGAGAACGGCACCCACAGCGGGCCGCCGTTGTGGCCGATTTTCGTCCGGTGATAGAAGCCGTCAATCTTGTAATCCGGCGGGAACCCTTGCGCGTTGAACAGCTCGCGCGGCGTCAGCATCCGCATGCCGACATCGACGATGACGAAGGTCACGCCGTCGACAGCGACCGTGACAAACTCGCGCTCATCCCATAGGCCATGCGCCCGCATGAAATCCGCGACCTGGCGCGCCCTCGCCGCCTGAGCTTCCGTGAAAGGCGGCACGTCGACGACGGCCTCGATATGAGCATGCCGGGGCTTCACGGTAGCGGTGCGCATCGCCTCGTCTTCGCGAGACCCCTCGCCTGTCGCATAGTAGGATTGCAGATACGGCAGGATGAGCTGGCTCTTGCCCTGACCGTCCGCCATCGTGGTCGCCAAAGGAAGGTCAACAGGATGGCCGGTCGACGTGCCGAACTGCCGGGCGATATAAGCAGATGCGACTTGCTGGTGGCTACCCGATTGCGTGATCGTCGAGATCGCATCGTCCATCGGCCTGCCGGGATTGACCCCGCCGAGGCGTCGGCTGTCATTGTTGGCCTGCGCCATCCACGCGCACATGACCGAGTTTTGATCCTTATCACTGGCCGTGATCGTCTGCGCCTGCCCGTCGACGGGACGGTTTGCGCCGCCCTGTTGCGCATAGGTCAGCACCGGCGCCAGCAAGCCGAGCGGCGCCGCGCCACCAGGACGTTTGATGAAGCTGTTGGCGGTGATCGTCGGCATCTGGCCGCGCATGTCGATACCAGTCGCACCGGTATTGAAACGCTGGATGGATGGAGAGATCAACGCCTTTTCGCCCCGATGAGCTGCCGTGATCACCCTCGCTGGCTCATCGATACTCTCGATGCGGCCGCCATGGGTGAGGTTGACCAGGAACGGTCGGTTTGCGCGAATAACGAAGCGGTCAAGGCCCCGTGCAATTCGGGCATGCGAGGCAGCAGCGAGCGGCCGGACGGCCCGCACGCCGTGCTTGGCCCATATCTCGTCCGCCGTGTCGAAGATCGACGGGCAGGGAATGCTCCAGTCAATGCAGTCGGCGACGATCGGCCACGCGAGCTTGCGGCCGGCGACGACGTCGGCATCGTTCGGGCTGCCATGCGTCGGCTGCGGCCAGACGATCTTCTGGCCGTCGAATCGCATGATGATGAACAGCCGCTTGCGGATCGTTGGCGCGCCATAGTCGCGACCGCGCAGCTCGCGCATCTCGATCTTGGCTCCGAGGCTGCGGAGCTTCCGGCACCATTTCTGGAACGTCTCGCCCTTGCGATCAGGATCCGGCATTTCGCCCTTGGCCGTCGTGATCAGCGGCCCGTAATCCTTGAATTCCTCGACATTCTCCATGATCACGACATCGACCTTGCCGCCGCTGCTCTGAATGCGTTCGATCCAGCCGGGAATGATCCAGCAGAGGTCGCGGATGTTGCGCGCCACCGGCTTGCCGCCCTTGGCCTTGGAGAAGTGCTTGCAGTCTGGCGAGAACCAGGCGAGGCCGATATGTTTGCCGCGCAGGTGGTCGAGCGGGTCGATCCGATAGACGTTTTCCGAAAGGTGGATCGTCTCCGGGTGATTGACCTCGTGCAGTGCCAGCGCATCAGCATTGTGATTAATTGCGTAGTCCGGCGACCGGCCGAGCGCCTGTTCAATCCCCGTCGATGCGCCACCGCCACCGGCAAAGCTGTCAATTATCAGCGGCCGGCCCGGGTCGGGCGACAACAGCGTCGAGGCCGTCAGCGCTGCGAATAGCGTCCCCGCATACATGTTCATGTGCGCACTCCGCAGGTCCCGTGAACGGCCCCGGCTGCGATCCCCGCCGGCACATCCGACCGCAGCTCGTCGAGATCCCGGTCATTGGCAATCCGCAGGTGCCCCTTCGCCGTCAAGGCGTCCAAGGCCTGGTCAAGCGCGATGCCATCGTCCGTCGACCACTGGCGGCGATTGAACGTGATGAAAGCCGTGCCGCGCGACCAGCCGCGCAGGTGATAGGGGTTGTCGATGAACCGCATCCGATCGACTTTCAGGAAGTCGAGCCCGAATTCCCGCGCCGTCCGATGGCATTCCATCTTCGAGGGCGCCACGACCAGCACAAGGCGAACCTTCTCCTTGGTCATGCCGCCCGCTCCTGTTCCTTCAGGCTGGCAACAACGTTCCAACCACGTTCCGTCAGCGCCCAGCTATTGATCCCGCCACTTCGTGAGATCAGTTTGTCATCCAGCAGATTGTCGATCGCCCGCTCGATCGCGTTCCGCGACACGGCGAAGTGTTCGGCGAATTCGTCTTTCCTCGACAGGAGTACGCCGCCGACGGAATCGATCATCAAAAGGATGCCTGCCGCAGTCCGCGGCCACGGTCCCTTCCGGCTCGCCTCATCGACGATCCGCTCGGCCACGCCTTCGTTGACGTGAGGCTCGATCCCGCCTGACGGCATCTGATAATGGTGCCTCATTCCGGCATACCGGCCGATATCTCCATCAATCGGACGCTCGTCGGAGGTCTCGCGCATCCGTTCCAGCAACAACAGGGCGAACTCGGTCCGCTCATGCGGCAACAGGGCATCGAAGCGGGTGCGCGTCATCGTGAAATCACCGAAGGCATGAAAACCCATGGGTCAGCTCCATTTTGTCGTGGCGGGGAATTTATTGACGGTGCCCTTCTGGGCATGGTTCGCCGCATGGGCGAGGATGGCTGCATCCGGAGGGATGATGGCCTCGCGCTCCCTCTCCTCGGCGATCACCTGGTCACAGATTGCCTTTTCAGCCGCTTGGCGCTTGGCGAGCCAATCGAAGACGCGCGCCTGGTGACGCCCGAAGTCGTCGTCGAGACGCACGGCCTGTCGGCGCATCATCCAGGTGCTTTCCTGAATGGACGTGGATTTGCCGACCGGGAACCAGACCGCCATGCACGGCGCGCCCTCTTCGAGCTGCTCGATCTGGCGATGGTCGCTCAAGACCAGCACCCATCCGGGAAGGCACTCGAGGTGCATCCCGAAAATGGCCGGCGCCGCTTTTTTTGGATTGTCAGTAACGATGACGAGGCTGATCGGCTGCTTCATTCCGCAGCCTCCAGCAGGTCGAAGAGTGTCGGCATCGCCATTTCGCGCGATGCGGCCTCGACATACTTGCAGCCGTCGAGAAAATAGGCCGGGTTCAGTTCGACGGCCCTGCCCTTGCGACCGAGCTTGATCGCCCGATAAGGGACGGTCATCAGCCCGCCGAAAGGATCGAAAACCGTTTCGCCTTTTTCGCTGTAGCGGGCGATGCAGCGGTCGACGATATCGAACTGCAGCGGGCAGAGATGCATTTCACGCCCCTGCCCCGCCTGCAAGGTGTTCATCGAGAGCATGCGCGTCACGTCGGTCCAGACGTCGTCATGCTTGGAATGAGGCGGCAGCAGCATGAAGGTCGAGGGCAGCATGCCCCGCTCCTCCAGAGCCTCGGCAATCCTGACGTGATGCTCGAAATCGTAAATCGAATGGAGCGAAAAGGCTTTCCACAGCTTAAAGATCTGGTGGGCCTCAAGCCCCATCAGTTCCTGCGGTCGGAGTTGACGATTACCGGACGACGGCATGTAGGCATGGGCATCGAGTTGCCAGCGCGCGCGGGAATAGCCGTCGGCATTCGTCCAGCCGGTGTTGGGGCCGTTGCCCGCCCACTCCTTTTTGTCCTTCTTTACCGGCTTGTCGGCATAGCCGTTCGAAGCGTCAGACGGTGGCTTGCGGAATATCAGCAGGTATTCCGGCAAACCGTCGCCCATGCGGCTTCCATCCTTGCATTGCTCGGACCATCCGAGCCGGTAAGTCTGGTTATTTTCCCGAACGACATCGGTAGTCACGGGCTTTCGGGAGAGGAAGGCGAAGCCATGTCTGCGAAAGGCTGCCGTGCAATCGTCGGCGAACGGATAGACGGTCTGGAACCCCAAACCGGTCATGCCGCCAGGCACGATACGGTCTTTCACATGGATGACTGCGACCCGGCCAGGCGCGAGGATCCGATAGAGCTCCGGGATGAGAAAATCCATCTGCTGCCAGAAGTGGGCATTGTCATCGGTGTGACCGAAATCGGCGTAGTTCGGCGAATATTCGTACTGCGTCGAAAATGGGATCGAGGTGACGATCAGGTCGACGCTGTTTTCGGCCATGGACCGGCATTCCGGCACGCAGTCGTTGTTGACGACGCAATAGCCCTCGCCGGTGACTTCGATCCGCTCTACACCCATGGCCCTCTGCAGGCTGGAGATCATCGCGGCCGACGAGAGGCCGTATTCCCTGATGATGGCTGTCATGATGGCCCTTTGCTCATTATGACGCCGCCACTTGGCTTCCAGGCTGTCGCGCACGGGACGTTCGGCCTCGGTGTAGATGAGGTCGAGGCGGACTTCGTGCGTCTGCAGGAATCTCTGGATACGGTGGACGGCCTGGATGAAGTCGTTGAACTTGAAGCCGATCCCGAGGAAGATCGCCCACCAGCAGTGGCGCTGAAAATTGCAGCCGGACCCCATAATCGAGGCCTTGCCGGCAAGTTCGCGGGTTCGGCCCTCGGAAAAGTCGATGATGGCCTGCTCGCGCCGGTCGAGATCCTGCGTCCCGTAGACGGTCACGACGTCCCGGATAGCTGCCTCGATCGCATGCCGCTCGGCTTCGAGGTCGTGCCAGATCAGGCGATGGGCGTCGGGATCTTCCGACCGGATTTCCATCATCTTGGCTACACGGGCGCTGAGACTGTCCCGCTTCTCGCGGGCGGTATCCTGAAGAGACGCCGCGGCATTGCGCAGCAATCTCCCCTGGCCGTTCTTCTCTGTCCCTGCCGAGGCGTGGTCGGCAGGAATTTCATGCCAGTTGATGACCATCTCCGGCAGGTCGTAACCCTCGTCGGAATAGCCTATGTCGGAGGGCTTTTCGACGAACAGGCCCCAACTCGCGACCCACAGCCAGAACTCGCGTTCCTTGTGCGGGTGGATGGTCAGGCTGTCGGCCTTCTCGGAATTGCGTTTGAAGAACCTCGTCTTCGCCTGCCCGATGTCCATCACTTCGAGGAATGCGGAATAGGCAAGCAGCTCAATGAATTCGTTCGGGCTCGGCGTCGCGGTCGCGACGAACTTGAAACGCACACCGTCGAATAGCCGCATGAACTCGCGGAACGTTTTGGACCCTCCGAACCCGCGAAGGCAGGACGCTTCGTCGAGGCTGGTGGCCGTGAAAATACGAGGATCGAGCTTCCCGTCCCGCACGGTCTCATAATTGGTCATGTAAAGGCCAGGGCCGCTCATCTCGACTGCTGAGCGGATGAAATGGATCTCGATGCCCAGCATGGCCGCATCGCGCCGGAACTCCTGGCGCACGCCGAGCGGAATGGTCAGGAGGCCGGAACCGCCGAAGCGCTTCAGAACCAGACGCAGGATTTCGAGCTGTATGACGGATTTGCCGAGGCCGAACGCGGCGAAGATTGCACGCCTCCCGCCTGCGCAGGCCCAGATGACGATCGCCTTCTGATGGTCCTTCAGGATGGCATTGATTTCATCCCAAGCGACGGCAAACCCGCCGTCTGGCGCCATCTGGATCTTCGCGGCAAGGAAGCTCTGGTAATCCATCAGGCGGCGCTCCCGCACCGCTCGTCGAAATAGACGAGGCCGCGTGTCAGGCCGATTGATTTCAGCAACGCCAACATCGGAGCGTTGTTCAGCATCGTGCCGATGCTGAACTCGGCATAGCCACCTTCCGCGGCGATCTGCCGGACCTGGCTCACCAGCTCGCGTCCTACGCCACGCCGCCGGAATTCAGGTGCGACATAGAGAATGTCGAGCCACAGGCAGTCGCTGTTTTGAGGCGGATAGAATACAGCGACGCCGACGTTCAGGTAGCCGTCGTGCGTTGGCTGCCGGGCGAGGATCAGTTCCTCATGCCCGGTGAGCGGCGAGCGGTCGGCGGGTATGAAACCCTGTGCCTGGCCAGCCAGCATCATGCCGACGGCAATTTCTTTCGGCCTGCCCTCGCAGGGAACGCGGGAATATTCCATCATTCGTCCCCCACGATGCGCAGCGCCGCTGCAATTCCGCCCTTGGCCTTGATGCTCGCGAATGCGGACCGGAGATCATTCGTGGCGCTCTGGATATCCGACGCAATTCGATCGACCCGCGTAGCCTCGGCTGGGGTCACCTTGCCGTCGGCGATCGCCATAGCCATTCCGTTGGCAAGCTCCGCCATCTGGCGCATCACTTCCGCATGGCTCTGCATGACGGAAACCTCGGCCGCCCGCTCCAGGTCGGGATCGGTCAGACGCCTGCCCGTCGCCTCGGCCATCACCGCGGTGACAATCGGCTGGTTGCAGTCAATTTCCAAAGTACGAACGGCCGCGAGCGGCATCGTTGTCGGATCGGCACCATCGAACCAGCGGCCGACGGTGCTTTTGCCGTAACCGGTCTTGTTGCCGGCGCGTTCGACACCGCCACATGCTTCGATCAGATCTCGCTGGGCGGCCTTGAGACGGAAAATCCAGGCTTCGTTTGCAGACATGAAAATCTCCTTCCCGCCACGGGAATTCGCGGCAGGTTTTCCCGTGGCGGGAAAGGTTTCGGTTTGCGAAGTCAGGGCGTCACGAAATCACGGCGGACCACAGGCCCTTACGAGGTCGGGCCGCGAGAACGAGAAGAAGGAAACGAAATGTCCGAACCAGCGCTCAATGCGATGATCGCCAATTTCACGGTGCTCGAGCAGCTCGTCATAAACCTGACGCACCTGGTGACCCGCGAATACGACGACACACGAAGCACCCGCATGGCGCTGGTCGACGACATCCGATCGCGGCTGGAAACGGTTCAGAGGGTTCCTGCCCGGGACACACAGCGCCTCGCATGCATGGCGCTGGAACACCTGGATAGGATAGAACCGCGAATTTTGGGAGATGCCGGCCGCCAGCCGACGCAATGAACTGCTCATTCGGCGGCCTCCTTGGGAGGTTCGTAAAGATCTGGTCGAATCTGATGCCGCGGAAAGCCTGAAAGACGAGCAAACTCAGCGACCCGTTCGGCAGGCACCCTGTTCCATGAGTGGAGAGACGGATGCTTCACACCAAGGCCACGCGCCAGAGCGACAACCCCTCCCACTTTCTCGGCAGCTTTTTCGACAATTTCGATCATGCTGATAACGTAGGCGATGACTACGGCTAATGTCAACATAAATCCGTAGGTGCAAAATGGTAGCCATTAGCTACAACGACACGATGGAAACACTCGGCTCCCGCCTTCGCTATGCGCGCACCGCAAAAGGCCTCTCGCAAGACGAAGTTGCGGAGCAGCTCGGCATCAATCGCGTAAATGTCTCTACATGGGAAAGTGACGCCACTCGCCCAGATATTCGACGACTGCCCGATATCGCAAAGATCTACGGCGTCACCGAAGCCTGGTTGCTAAGCGCCCAGGGGGAACCTCCCATCAAAGTCGAGCGGCGGAAACGAGGACGCGCGACGAAGCAGGTCGACATTGTTCCCGGCGAACAGCTTCTGGGAACCGGTAAAATGCCTCTTTATACGGGGGCGATGGGAGGAGACGGCCACGTCATCATCTCGTTCGACGCAATCGATTATGTAAAACGCCCAGCCGAGCTTGAAAACGTCAAGGGTGGGTACGGGCTGCTGATCGTCGGAGATTCGATGGTGCCGGCATTCTGGCCTGGAGATATGGCGCTTGTGAACCCGCACCTCCCGCCGGCTCGGATGAGGAACGTCATCCTGTATCACACCCCGCCAAACGGCGGGGACGTAGAGGCGATCGTCAAGCAATTAAACGGCTGGAATGAGCGCGAGTGGCATTTGCAGCAATATAACCCCCTGCTGGAGTTCACTGAGTACCGGCAGGAATGGCCAGTCTGCCACCGCGTTGTCGGAAAATATGACGCCCGCTAAGCGGTCATCTCCAGCAGCTCCGACGGGACTTCTCCAAACTGGGAAATGATCTTAGCGTCACCCCAGTCACCCGTGTCAGGGCACCCCGATCGGGAGAACGCGACCACGCTCGCGCTCGTCAATGCGAGCCTCTCCGCCATCAAGCCACAATGGCTTTCATCGCGGGCCTGCTTCGGCTGATCCGGAATAAGCATTCCTTTTTTCCCGCGCTGAAATGATTGGACCACGTAATAAGTCACCACTGCTCTACTCCTTTGTTCTCACTACGTTCTCATTAAAGACTCAGAACCGAATCAGAGTCGACTCCGAAATGCGTAGCCATAAGCTACATTTTCTGTGTTGACCAAAATGTAGGTATCAACTACGATCATGGCTCCACCACCGAGGGACCGTAGTTATGATCCGCTTTCAACCAACCCCAACCTATCAGACCGTCAAACAGCCGCCGCGCTGCTTTCGCTCCTTAGCTGAGCGCATGGCAGACGACATGCGGGAACTCGCTTTCGCGGGCCAGAACGTCTCCGTTGAAACGCTCGGTGAGCGCGGCTACCCGGAAGAAGTCGTCAAGCGACTTGGAGCGAAGGCAATTGGTATCGCCCGCCGTCAATCGACGCGCCAGATCGTGGAGGCCTGAGCTATGGCTTCGACATCATCCCACCCTCTGCCTAAGGGTAATCCCCATCTCGAAGCTCGGGTCGCGCTTATCAAGGCGGCGAGCCGCCGTCGTCTATCCGACATACTCGTCGAGCGCGTTGCGATCCATAATCGCGCCATCGCCTTCCTCATGGCGGCCGCGGTCTACTTCGCACTCGGCTTCTATGCCGCGACGAGGGTTTGACCGTTGACCGCACTCGCCACCATCTCACGCCTCGCCGCCGAACCGGCATGGTCCTTTCATGCCGATGGCACCTGTTTCGATCTCGCCTGCCCCCACCCGGGATCGGTCTGCTTTATCGAAGTTGGACAGACGCTAGCGGGTATCCGCCGCTTCAACGGTCGCGGTGTGTCCGTTGCGCAGCACAGCGTCATGGGCGCCCAGGCTATCCTCAACGAGGGAGGCAGCCACATGGAGGCGCGGCTCTATTTCCTTCATGACGCTCATGAATGGGCGCTGGGCGACATCACTCGCCCGGTGGAGAAACTTCTGAACTCTCATCTACTGTCCGTGCACGGCATGGCCGAAACCGGCGCGTTTTCTGAAGCTATCGAGGCGCTCAAGGATAAATGGGACGAGGCGATCTACACCGCCGCGGCGCTGCCCGTTCCTGAATTCTGGACCACCCGGCAAAAGAAGGTCGTCAAGGACATGGACGATCGCATGTGCCGTGAGGAAGCGATCCAGCGCTTTGGGCCGCGGGCCGCATCTCAGTTCAACAACTCGTCTCGACCGAAGACCACCGGCACGTTCAAGCTTTGGGGTCAGGCCGACGCGGAAGAGAAATTTGCCGAGATGGCCCACCGGCTGATCGGCTCGGATCAGATCGCTCGCCAGGCAGCCATTGCCTGCGCCGCCAGACAGAAGGTGCAGCCGTGAAACTGGAATTGATTGAAAAGCTGGACGCGCTACGAGCCTCCTTGTCGGCCTTCGACGTGAGACTGCCGCTGAGCGCCTCGATCGAGGACATTGGCAGTGTCTTGGATGCCGACGGCAATGATGTCTTCGTGGTCGACCACAACAACGAGCGGGCCGACGCCGACGTCAAGTCGATCGCAGAACTCATTGTCAATGTCGTCAATGCGTCCGCCGGCTTCGTCGCTGGCGTTCAGTACAAGGTCGAAGACAGGAGGGTCGCATGACGACCAAGATCCTGTTCCGCGTCCACTTCGAGGACGGCACGAAGCTCAATGTTCCCGCCGACGACAGCAGCGACGCCCGCCGCATCGCCAAACGAAAATATGACGGCATCGTCACGCGCGTGAAAATCGTTCGCGAGAAGGAAGACGCGTGATGCTGCAGCGTCTCCCCACCTGTGTCGCCTGCGGACAGCTGATCACGTCCGGTCATTTAGTGATCGATCCATTCACTATCTCCATGCCGCGCCGGGTGCGCCGTGTCCTGGCCGCGCTGCTCGCCGCCAAGGGCGCCTTCCTCACGACGGAAAATCTCGCCGACCAGGTCTATTGGGATGATCCCGATGGCGGTCCGGAGGGTGCGATCGAAAACATCCACAGCTACGTGCACAAGCTTCGCAAGATCGTCAGCGATCGCGGCGTCATCATCGAGAGCAGCCGGTTCGAGGGTTACCGCCTCGTCCGTGCCCACGCCGTCGAGGTTCACTGATGTCGGGCTCGATGAACCGCGCAACCCTGCTTGGCCACCTTGGCGCTGATCCTGAGATCCGTCGGACACAGGATGGCCGGCCGATCGCCACCTTCTCGCTCGCTACCTCAGAAAGCTGGAGAGACCGTAACACGGGCGAGAAGCGGGAACTGACCGAGTGGCACCGGGTCGTCATCTTCAACGAGGCTCTTGCCAAGGTCGCCGAGCAGTACCTCAAAAAGGGATCGCAGGTCCTGGTCGAAGGTCAGATCAAGACCCGCAAGTGGCAGGACCAGCAGGGTCAGGACCGATATTCGACCGAGATCGTCCTGCAGGCCTACAACGCCTCTCTGACCATGACCGGAGGCGGTGGCAACGGCTCCGGATATCGCCAGGGCGGCAATGGTCCGGGCGACTACGGGTATGAACCCGATCGCGCCGCCGGACAGTCCTCGCGCCCCGCCTCATCCTCGTCCAGCTCCGAGAACTTCTCGCGAGACCTCGACGACGACATTCCCTTCTAGCGTTCTAACGGAGAACCACCATGCAAGTCATACGTGATGCGCAAACCCTGATCGGCATGCTCGAGTCGGGTGAGCTCAACCAGGAAATGTCGACGAAGCTTTCCGAAACACTCGAAAAGCTTCTGGAACTTTCCGACGACCGGCCGAACGTCACCTACAAGGGCGGCGTCTCGCTGAAACTCAACCTGTCCGTCAAGAACGGCATGGTCGAGATCAACGCGGAAATCCCGCCGCCCACGCTCCCGAAGCTGCCCCGCAAGTCAACGGTCTACTGGCTGATCGAAGGCGGACAGCTTTCGACCGAGCATCCCCAGCAGCACGACATGTTCGGCGGTCCGCGCGAAATCGATCACAGCCGCCGCTCTCCCAGCCAGTAAGTCCAGCCCCAAACCGAAGGATATTCCTCCATGGACCAGCTAACCGAAACTGCCGTCAAGGCGATTGCCGACCTCACAAGGGACGGCAACATCCGTGTTGATCAATTCACGCCTCCGGACATTCATGGCATTCCGACGACAATCCCGGTCCTCATCGACGCCAAGACCGGCGCCGCGAAAAGCCTGAAGCCGTTCGCGGAGGAATGGCGCGAGAAGCCGGCGACCAAACGCGGCGTGGCGCAGGTGACGACGCTCGAGAGCTTCATCGACCTCACCAACCGTCACAAGACGGCCGATAGCGTCATCTTTGCCGACACTGACTGGCAAAAGCCATCGCTCGTGACCGTGATCGACTATCATCAGAAGGCGAACGGCGGCACGGCAGACAACGGCAAACACCGCGTCCTCTATGAATTCCCCCGATCGGAGGAATGGGAGGCATGGTCCGGCATCCACAACAAGCCGCTCGACCAGACGGCCTTTGCCGAATTCATCGAAGATCACATTGCCGACCTGTCCGCTCCCGACACTCAGGAGGAAGAGGACTTCCAGGCGAAGTTCAGCTTCAAGGTCGCCTACCCCAACGAGCTCGTCGCCCTCTCCCGCGGTCTCGCCGTTCATACCGAGACCCGCGTCAAGAGCAACCTGGTGCTGCAGTCCGGCGAAGGTGAAATTACCTGGGACGAACAGCATAACGACGCCCAGGGCAACAAGCTGAAGGTGCCGGGCATGTTCATCCTGCAGATCCCGGCATTCCATATGGGCGCGCCGATGCGCATCCCGGTTCGCCTCCGCTACCGCGTTCGCGCCGGCTCACTGTCATGGACGGTCCTGCTCTATCGGCCGGACGTGTTCATCACCCAGGAAGTCCTGCGCAATCTCGAAGCCGCTGCGTCCGAAACCGAGCTGCCGAAGTTCGTCGGCTCTCCGGAAATGGCCGCCTAGTCAATTGAGAGCGGCGCATCCCGCGCCGCTCCATCTCCCCTCGAGGTTAAACGATGTTCATCGCCAGCAAGACCGCTCTTCTTGACGCCCTCAAGCTCGTCGGCCAGATCGTCGAACGGCGCAACACCATTCCGATCCTGTCGAATGTCCTGTTCGAGCGCGGCGAGAGCGGCCGGCTGACCGCGCGCGTCAGCGACCTCGACCTGGAAGCCGTGATCCCCTTCTCTGCCGACGTGGAAACGGTCTTCCGCCCTTTCACCGTTCCCGCACATATGTTGAGCGACATCGTCCGCAAACTGCCCGACGGCGCCGACATTCACGTAACTGCCGCCGACGACTGCCTCCAGGCGATCATGGTAAAAGCTGGTCGATCCAAGTTCCGGCTTCAGGTCCTTCCGCCTGACGACTTCCCGTCCATGGCCATCGGGGAGCTTCCCTTTTCCCTTGAAGTACCGGTTCCCGCGCTGGCCCGAGCGCTCGCGGCTGTCGGCTTCGCGATCTCGACCGAGGAAACGCGCTACTACCTCAACGGCATCTTCTTTCACCCGGCCGAGGGCGGTATCAAGCTGGTGGCGACAGACGGGCACCGCCTGTCAAAGAGATTCATATCTGTCGAGGACGCGCCGCAGAACATGCCCGGCATCATCGTGCCGAAGAAGACTGTCGAGACGATCGCCAAGCATCTGCCGAAGGAAGGCTTGATGCAGCTTCAGGTCTCCGACGCGAAGATCCGCATGGTGATCGGCGATATCGTGTTGCTGTCGAAGCTGATCGACGGCACCTTTCCGGACTATGTGCGCGTCATCCCGAGCCATTCCGGCTTCGTCGAGATCGAGGGCAAGCCTTTCGCAGCCGCGATTGACCGCGTCTCGACAGTCTCGAGCGGCAGCCGGGCCGTGAAGATGACCTTTGCCGCCGGGACCCTGAAGCTGGCCGTCAACAATCCCGATGCGGGCAATGCCGAGGACGAGGTGTCGTTCGAGGGCGATGCCGAGGTCGAAACCGGTTTCAACGCCAAATACGTGACCGACGCGCTCAACCACCTTTCGGAAGGTACGATCCATTTCCATCTCGGAGATGCCGGATCGCCGGCAGTTCTGCGCTCCGACGGCGATCATATCGAAGACCTTATCGTCCTGATGCCGATGCGAGTGTGAGGAGACAATCATGCAGTCGTTTCAGAACCGCGTCCAGAAATGGATGAATGCATGCTTTGGTGAGGCCGTCTCTGCCGACAAGCTCGAGCGCGGTGACAGGTACCTTGAAGAGACGTTCGAGCTGTTGCAGTCGGTCGGATACCCGCGCGAACGGATTAGAGCTCTCGAAGATTATGTCTATTCACGTCCGGTCGGCGACCCACCGCAGGAGGCCGGCGGCGTAATGGTCACGCTTGCCGCCTTCTGCGAGCCTCACGATCTCGACATGCATGTTGCTGGCGAAAATGAGTTGGTCAGCTGCTGGGGCAAGATCGAAAAGATCCGCGCGAAGCAGGCGACGAAGCCGCACGGATCGGCCCTGCCGATCGCTGTCTCCCCACCACCCCAGTCACATGTGGCGGCGCTCGACCGCGTAATCGAAGCCGCGCGAGAGGTGATCGCGTCCGCATCCGACACCTATAAAAAGCGGAACGGCCATCTCGCCAGCTTCGAGGACGACAGCGGCGAGAAATGTTGGATCGTACCCTTCGATGCATTCGAGGGCTTACGCTCTGCAGTTGCCGCCCTTGCCGCTACCGCGACGGAGGACGGCGCGTCTATCGTAGACGAAAACGGAAACACAGGGTGGGTGATCCCATGAAACTCCCGATCGACAAGGACTGGTTCGAGAAGCGCGCAGCGGCCGAGGGCGATCTTGAGATCGGAGCCGGCGGCCGGCGGAAGACGATGACGATCAACCTCACGGATGCCGAGATTGCCGCCTTGGAACAGGTCGCGCTTGAAGCGCTGCCGGCATGGGCGCGCGATCGTATCACTGTAATGCGGGCTGCATTGCTGGCGATCCGCGATGCAAACGATATTCATCCGTCCAGCAGCACGCATGAGGTCGAGCAGTCACGCCACAGGTTCCGCGACATCGCTCGCCACGCCTTGGCCGGCTACGCACCAGCGCCCCAGCCGAGGGAGGTGGGCATCGAATGACCGATCTTCTTATGACGCGACGCGCCGTCTTCTCCGAATGTGGACTGTATCGGTATCTGCTGGAGCATGACTTCGGTGGAAGCGGTCCTGTCATCTCGCTTGGAATGGTCAATCCATCCAAAGCGGACGGCCAACAGAACGACCCGACCATGACGAAGGTCGATGGCTTTGCAAGGCGCATGGGTGCCAGCAAGGTCATCGTGTGGAACAAGTATGCCCTGATCGACAAGGATGTGAAGGTGTTGCGCTCTGCCACGGACCCGATCGGTCCGGAGAACGACGCTCACATCGCACAGGCCATCAAGGGTGCTGATATCCACATCGTTGCTTGGGGTCCGCTATCCAAACTTCCGAAGCCGCTGCGTGCCCGTTGGCGTTCCGTCGTTGACGTCCTGACAGAGGCCGGCGCCGCGCCGATGTGCTGGAGCATGGCTCTCGATGGTCAGCCGCGTCATCCCCTCATGCTGGCCTATGCAACCCCGCTCATTCCGTGGGTGGCCCCCACGCATCTTGGTAGGGAGGCGTAGGATGTCCAGCGACCTTCCGCTTCTCGCACTGTCCGTTCGGCAGCCCTGGACCTGGGCAATCGTCCACGCCGGAAAGCCGGTTGAAAACCGCGATTGGGGGCCATCTAACCCCGGCCTGCGCTTTCGCGGCCGCGTCTGCCTCCATGCCTCGGCCGGAATGACCCGTGGCGAATATGGCGAAGCAAGGCAGTTCATCTGGAGCCTGGGCATCAACCAGGTACCACTCCTCGAGGATCTCCAGCGGGGCGGCATCATCGGAGTGACCACCGTCATCGACGTGGTTTCCGCGCATGACAGCCCTTGGTTTTTCGGTCCGAAAGCCCTCGTGCTTGCCGACACTCGGCCGGTCGAATTCATTCCGGTCAAGGGAGCTCTCGGCTTTTTCCAGTGGCGGCCGAGGATCATCCAGCCGCCAGAGGCCGAAGAGATTCCTGCAGCTGCGCAAGGGAGCCTGTTCAACCATGGCTGAGACGACGGCAATCGAGTGGTGCGACAGCACATTCAATCCGTGGACGGGCTGCACAAAAATCAGTCCCGCCTGCGACCACTGCTATGCAGAAGGTTGGGCAAAACGTTCCGGCACGGTGCAGTGGGGAAACCACCCGCGTCGGCGAACGACGCACGCCTACTGGCGGAACCCGGTCAAGTGGCAGGAACATGCTGTTGCGTTTTTCGCCGAACATGGCCGGCGGCGCCGGGTCTTCTGCGCCTCCCTGGCGGATGTATTCGACAACCAGGTCGACCCGAAATGGCGCCGGGATCTTTTCGCGCTGATCAGGGCCTGCCCCGATCTCGATTGGCTGCTTCTGACAAAACGTCCGCAGAACATCATCCGGCTTTCTCTGCTCGCGGGTGGCCTCCCGTGGAATGTCGCGCTCGGAACGACTGTCGAAGATCAGCCGCGGGCAGGTTTGAACCTGCCTCATTTGCTTGCCGCCAAGTCCGCGCTCAGTCCGCTCTACGCTTTCGTCTCGACGGAACCTCTTCTCGGCCGGCTGGATCTCTGGCCGTGGCTCGATCCCCATCAGCTTTACCGTTCCCGGCTGGACTGGGTGATTGCCGGCGGAGAAAGTGGTTCCGGCGCTCGGCCGATGCACGTCGAATGGGTTCGAGGGCTGCGAGACCAGTGCCAGCAGGCCAACACACCGTTCCTGTTCAAGCAGTGGGGATGTTGGGTCACCTTCTACGATCGCGACATCGACGATCCTGATTGGCGCCGCGCTCCCTTCACCGACGGTCAGATGGGGAGCGGTGCCACCCGATATCTCAACCTCGCCGGGGGAACCGGTTTTCACGGGGAAAGAGTGACGGCGGTCCGGAACGTGGGCAAGAAGGCAGCCGGGCGATTGCTCGACGGCGTCGAGCACAACGGTTTTGCGAGGACGGCCGCATGATCGTCCTCCTCTACATCTATCGCTGGGATCGGCAGGGACGAAAAGGTCAGCCCTGCGAGGTCCTCGCCCGCGGAACGATGAACAGTTGCGAGGTCCGGTTCTCCGACGGCTATCGCATGATCACCAGCCGGAACGCGATCCGGAAAAACACGGAGGGGGGACATGACCGAGCTTGATCTCCTTACGCCGGCGCAGGCAGCAGAGATGCTGACCATCAGCGTCAAGGTCTTGCGCGAACACGTCGATGCAGGCGAGATAGCCTTCATTCCGAAAGGCTCGGGTAAGAAACGACCACGTATTGCTTTTGATCGGAAGGATATTCTGGACTTCATCAACTGCCGCAGGATGCGTAAATGTCCACCTACAAGCCCAAAAACTCGCCGTATTACCACTTCGACTTCCAGCTTGGGGGTCATCGGTTTCATGGAACGACGGGAAAAACTTCTCGCCGAGAAGCGGAAAAGGTAGAGAAGGACGAACGCGAGAAAGCCCGCAAGTCGGTCGAGGCAGCAAAGAACGCCGATGGCGGACCGTTGACAATCAATGCCGCAGCCGACCGATATTGGTTGGAAAAGGGCCAGCTCCATGCGAACGCCGACACGACATCCACCGATCTTGCCAGGCTGATCTCATACTTCTTGCCCGACACGCTGCTAAGCGACATTACCGATTCGGAAGTTGCCAAACTCGTTCAGTGGCGCCGCACCCAAACGGCATGGGGCAAGGCGGAAACCGCAGACGGCAAGCCGATGAGATTCGTTTCGGCCGCCACAGTCAATCGGTCCACCATCCTGGTCCTCAAAAAGCTCTTCACCCGCGCCAAGCGAACATGGAAATACACCTTCCCGAATGAACCCGATTGGAAAGAGCATTTCCTTCCAGAGCCAAGAGAGCGCATTCGCGAGGTGCACGAGCACGAGGGAAAAGCTATCGACGCGAAGATGCGGTCCGACTACGAGCCGATCTTCGCCTTTGCCCGAGCGACCGGCCTTAGGCTCGACGAGTGCCTAATCGAATGGCCCATGGTCAACTGGCAGACCGGATGGATAACGCGTGACGGCAAGGGCGGCCGGCTGGTGAAGACCGCGATTACGTCGATCGTACGCGACATCCTGCGGCCGCTAATCGGGCATCACCCGAAGTTCGTCTTTACCTACCAGGCCAAGCGGGCTCGGAAGGCCAATGCATCCTACAAAAGTGACGGTGAGGCCCGCGTTCGCGGGCAACGTTATCCGGTCACCTATTCAGGCCTGAAGACGCAGTGGAAGAAGCTGCGCAAGGATGCCGGCCTGGTCGACCTACGGTTCCACGACTTCCGCCACGACGTCGGGACCAAACTGCTGCGCAAGACCGGCAACCTGAAAACCGTTCAGAAGGTGCTCAATCACGCCGACCTCAAGACGACAACACGCTATGCCCACGTCCTTGATGAGGAGGTCGCAGCAGCGATGGAGGACCTTCACTCGGAGCAGAAGCGCAGCAAGGAAGTCCCGAAAAAGTCCCGAACCCCGAAGAAGGGGGCGGCATAAGGTGTTGCGGCAAAAACGGAATCCGGCTTTGGCGTA
>CCRI01000027.1 GCA_000985875.1 Neorhizobium galegae bv. officinalis | reverse complement strand
GGGGTCGGTGCGCGAGCAACGTGAGACGCCTTCCGGCACGATACGGATCAACGCCGCGCCGTTTGCAGCACGCTCGATCATCAAACCGCTCGTGCTTGAGTTCCTGCGCCGCTATCCCGACATGAATGTTGATATCGTCACCGAAGGGAAGATGGTGGATATCGTCAGGGAGGGGTTCGATCTGGGCGTTCGAGTGGAAGGCCTCGTTCCTAGCGACATGATTGCCGTTTCGCTCGGCAGGCCTCAACGACATGCCGTGGTCGGATCCCCCGAATACGTCGAAAAGCGCGGGATACCGATAGTCCCCCCGGATCTCCTTGCTCACAGTTGCATTCGCGTTCGTCTGCCTGATGGCTCCCTGTTTCGCTGGCGGTTTGAGAAGGGCGGCGAGCAAGTTCAGATGGATGTTCGGGGGCAGATCACGCTGGATGAGGCCAGCCTCACGCGAACTGCGGTGCTTGATGGCGCCGGCTTGGGCTACCTCTTTGAGCAAGACATTCTTCCAGAGATCGAGGTCGGACAGGTTATTCGTGTATTGGCGGACTGGACGCCGTCTTATCCTGGGCTTTGCCTGTACTATCCCGGACGCCGAAATCTATCGGCCGGCGTGAGAGCTTTTCTAGAGCTGGCTCGTGAGCTTTCGCGTACGGGTGACACCCGTGCGAAATCCTGAACGATCCGGGCGCCTTGATGGGATATGGCTCGGCGACATATCAATCGAGCACCAGCCATCGACAAGCAATCATTGTCTTACGACGACTTGGCGCGTTAGCAGCGTTATGCCCGCCCGCCCCAACCATGTAATTGAACGCAGCCATGGTGATCCCATGCCTCAACGGATACTAAACAGCCGCTTCGTCCCTCACGCATAGGACCTTAAGCGCAATCAAGCAGAAAAGCTCTTGCTCAGAAATGGCGTCAGCATTGCAAGAACCTCCTCGGGCGCATCTTCCGGCTGCAGATGACCACCCGATGTTGCTCCGCCGGTGACGTCGTCTGCCTACTGCCTCCACACTTCAATCGGACTCGTGCCGTCGGATTGTCTATTTCCTTTAGGGCAGGATACGAGAACAGGGCAGCGAAGTTTGCGCCCTTCCCTGCGATCAGCCCGATCATGTTCCAGGTCCTCACGCAGTGCAGATCGATAGTCTTCGACGATGGCGTGTCGTACGCTCCGTCGGCCGAACGCTTCGTGATAGGCATCAGTGACCTCCTGCTCCAGGAAATCACGCCGCTCTGTCATCCTTGCCAGAACGCGCTCGAGACAGCCGGGCGGATCCAAATCAAGCAGATGTTCAGCAAGGTCATCCGGTTGCGCGAACAGAAACCAGTGAAAGTTCTTCAGAGCGAACTCGGGATCGACGGAAGACATGGCATCAAGAGTGGGAACCACTGTCAGCGACGCAAATGCCCTAACTCGGTCCGGATGATCGAGCGCCAGGCGATAGCCAACGCGCGCGCCGCGGTCGTGACCGACCACACCGAACGTCTCATGGCCGAGCGCTGTCATGAGAGACGATACCGCCCGCGCCACGCGGCGTTTGGTGAAGCGTTCAGAGCGAGCGAGAATTATGCTCCTGCCATATCCCGGCAGGTCTGGAATGACGAGGCTGTAGTCGCGAGAAAGAGCCGGCGCCATGCGGCGCCAGGCAATATGTGTTTCGGGAAACCCGTGCAGAAGAAGGACCGGTGGCCCGGAGCCACCGACCACTCCACTGAACCGAACCGCGTCCGCCTCCATCTGGAGCGGCCGCCAACCTGGATAGAAGACGCAATCTCCAACGACGTCACGATTGCTCATCTCATCACCTTTTCTCCGAAGGGTGAATTCGTCGATATCGAAGCCATCGGCGCTAAGCGGGATGCCGTAAAAATGGAGCCGACATTTTCATACCGGCTCCTGATGCTACTTGCTGCCTTCGGCAGAAACCGCGAATTCGGTCAGATCCTTGTTGAACCGCGCCGCTTCCTCGAGGAAAGGCGCATGACCAGAGTTGTTGTAGATCTTCGACTTGATCTGCCCGTTCAACGACTTCGCGCGAGTAATGCTCGCCTCAGGCCGTACCAGATTGTCTTTGCCGCCATAGATCAACAGAACCGGCACTTTTGCCTTGGGCAGGCCCTCTTCCGCCTGAACCGCGATCGACGGGACAGTGCGGGTCATCACCCACGATGCCGTGGCTGCGTTGGAAAGCAGCCGTTCGAATGTTGCCGGGTCTGGCTGCGTCTGGAAGCAGAGAGCCAGGAAGGTCCGCACTGTATCGAGATGTGTTCGCAGATCTTGCGACGCCAGCCCAGCGTAGACCTCCGGGTGTGGCGTGATGAGGTCGGGCTTAAGTTCGATGACACCATCGACATAAACGAGACCGCCAATCCCGGCGTCGCCATGAGCGGCAAGGTAATTAGAAAGTACCACGCCCCCCAGAGACCAACCAACCAGCACGGGGTTCTTGGCTTTGCTCTCTTTCAGAACCGCAGCAAGATCGTCTGCCCATCGGCGACCTTCCTGATAGGCCTCTGCATCATCCGGTTTTCCTGAAAGCCCGTGTCCCCTAAGATCATAAGTGATCAACCGAAATTTCTGCAGGTCAGGGTCGGTCGTCTGCTTGTCCCAGTTGATGCGGCTGCCAAGCAGTCCATGGACGAATACGATTGGCTGTCCCGCAGGATTTCCGGTTTCCTCCACGGCGATAACCACACCATCGGGCGATTTGACGGTGTATTCCTTGTCGGCAGCCGCAGCCGCCGCAGCCGCCATCAGCAGTACGGCAGCCGCAAACATGCCCCTTGCTGTCCTAACGAAACAATTCCCGGTCACATCTTTCTCCTAATCATTATGTTTAGTGATCACTACAAACTAGCCCCTTGATTTCTCGTGTCAAGCAGTCTTTAGTGATCGCTATGGATAAGCAGACCAAAAAGCGGCGCAGCGGGCCGCGTACGTTTAACCGGGAAGAGGCGATCGACATCGCCATGCGACTTTTCTGGCGGTACGGCTATGAAGGTGTATCGCTCAATGACCTGACGGCCGCGATCGGGATTGCACCGCCGAGTCTCTATGCTGCGTTCGGGAGCAAGGCCCAGCTATATCGTGAGGCTCTGGACCGATATGCCGGAATTCCAGGCGCGCTTCTCAACCTCGATGAAGCGTCAACACTGGATGACACCGTTGCGGCCATCTTGCGTCAAGGTGCCGATGCCGTGACCGACCCTGGAGGAGAGCGTGGCTGCATGGTCTCAAGCGGGATGCTCCAATGCGCAGAGGAACACGCCGATCTCGCGTTGGTGTTGACCCGGCGCCGCGATGCGATGCGAGAGACGATTGCGGAAGCGCTCGGACGTTGGCTCGAGCCAGATCGAGCGCGTTCCCTCGCTCGCTTTCTGGTGGTCGCGCTGCAGGGCATGTCCGTCCAGGCCCGGGACGGCGCGACTCGCGAGGAACTCTACGCGGTCGTCAACGAAGCTTCAGAGGCTTCTCGGACTCACTAGTACGGTACTGACCAGAGCAGCGCATTGCGTTTGGCCCGCGGTCCGTCGGTGTCATTGCTCCGACGCTCTGGCAGCCGTGGTGGCCTTCTTCCGACCACGCCAGTTCATCCAAACCCTGCGCTAAAGTGAGCACACTCGGCTCATTGTCCTCGATCGGATTGTTGCCACCTCTCCGGCGCGACCGCCATGAAATGTCCGCTGCCAATATGGACAGCCGCGTGAGTGGACACCATCGGCAATTCCGTGCCAATCGTCCTCAAATGTTCAACCGCGCGCGATGCGCCGACACCACCATAGCCAGGCGAGATAAAGGGCTGCCGGATCCACTCGTGACAGGTCTGCTCCAAAGCGTTCTCCAGAGCTGAATACGCCCGTTCGGTTAGCCTGCGAAATATCGCGTCGGCGTTTTCCCGAAGGTCTTCGTGAACATCACAATGCAGGCAGTGACGGACCGGTATCTGGAGACGCTACTGCTAACATGTTCCCGTCACGGGCGTGCCATGTTGACGATTACCCAGTGCCGAAGTGGACACCGAGAATGCAGGCCGTGAGGAAGCAGCCGCCGCTTGCAAGAACGAGGAACCCAGAGGCGATGCCGAGGAAAACAGACAGTTTCTCTTTTCGCTCGAGGTTTCCCGCGTTCATGCCTTCAGTCAAGCCTGCGAATGCAGTTGCCGAGACGGCACAAGCTGCACCGATGGCGAAAACGGTGACGGCCCACTTTGCGCCCTGTTGGCTGACTAGATGAATATCAATGTCGCTTTTCGGCTGGCCGCCGAAGAGGGTCATAAGCGCCGTCGCAGAGCCGGCGTTAAGCAGGAAGAGGTTCGCGAACGTCAACTTCATGAATTCTACATAGGCGTTGAAGAGTGCGGCGGGGTCGCGAGATTTTCCGACTTCTACAGGTTTGGTTTCCATTGAGGTTTCCTGTTGTCACCAACGAATGCACTGCTGGTTGCTTGGTATTCACTGCCGCTTGGGCATGTCTTCTCAGGCTAGAGCCTGCTCATGGTTTCATCAGATTGAATGGGCATAAAGTAGCGTGAAAGCATAAAGTCCCATGGCAGCTGCCAGGATGGCTCGAGCAGGCCTGTACCATGCGGGGTCGAGCCGCCGGATGGCGGTCATTGAGAAAATCCGACCCATCAGGGTGAACCAGGACAGCGCCATTACGAAGATGAGGCAGGAGGCTGCTCCCCCCATTCCGGTCCGAAAGTCAGGCTGGGCGATGTAGATGCTGACGAAAAACGGGATCGACAAAGGGTTACACAGTGCTGTTGCCAAGCCCAAGCCATAGAGCCTGAGGTTTACAGTATTTGATTCGACCTCCCGGGATGGGTTGGAGCCGGAGGGATGCCGCAACAGCCGGATCGCCGAGTAAAGGAGGATAAAGGATAGGACCATGGAACCCCAGGATTCCAGGCCCTCCCCCGTGTAAACGGTCGCTGTTCCCATGGCAGCTAGACAACAAGCAATGGCGGCTCCCGATGCAATTCCGGCGGCCACACTGAGCAAGCGGCCCCAGGATGGATTAACCGCCACTCGCAGGACAACAAGAAGGTTCGGGCCTGGTGCAATGAGGACTAGCGAGTACGAGAGCGCGAGCGAGGTAAGCAGCGGCATGACATCAATCTCGGAGCCTTCGATCGAGGGGCCGAAGATTGGTGATTTTTGTTGGTTTGGCGTCACCCGGCTGGGCGATAACTTGTCAGCTACGGTTCCACAAGGTGTAAGGATCCTCCTCATGGCACCGTTTTCAACGCATTACTCTGAGCCGCGACTGTCCGCCTGTTACACGGGAGTGAGGTGCTCGACCACGCTCAGTCGGACGAAATGCTGAGCGCCGCCGCCGGGAGCGATTACTTCGCCCCATCTGCAATGATGTTCCGCTTCGGCTAGTCACCAGCCGCAGTTAATCTTGACCTAATTCCAGAATAGGAGAAGAATTCTTGACGTCACCCGATTGGGTGACGTCGGCGGCTTGAGTTCGTCTTAGACAAGCAGCGCTTGATTAAGTGCATCAGTAGCGGCGGTTGGCGGGCTTGTTCCGCCATGATGAGAGGCGCTGACATGGAACATGCCCAGATCATCGATGCCATCTACCAGGCGTCCATCCGATATGAACTATGGCCACGGACCCTGTGCACGATCGTCGATTATGTCGGGGCCGTCGCAGGAAATATCGTTTATCAGGCGCCGCCGGGAGGACGCGGGAGTTTTCTCATCCCGGGCAGGATGCGGGAAGACCTGAATACCCTCTATCTGCAGGAATATGCTCAGAACCCGTACGCACGCGCCTACGAAAAAATAAAGCCTGGCAATGTCGTGCTTGGCAACACCATGATCGATCTGGCCGCGATCCAGAAGTCTTCGTTCTATACCGACATCTGCAAGCCCCAAAACATTCACAACCAACTCTTCATGCCGCACACCAGCCTGCACGAGCGGGGCGGCATCGGAGGCGTCGCACTCTTTCTGTCTCAACGGCAAGACGAGCATGCCGAGCTTGCGCTCAATCGACTGACCGAGCTGGCGCCGCATCTTGAGCGCGCAATCGACCTGTCTTTGCACATCACCCGCATTGACCATGGCCCCGACCTGGCGCAGCGGCTGATCAACGCGATGCCGGATGCCGCCGTCTTGATCGGAAGCCGAGGGGAGGTCATCCTTCTCAATGCGGCGGCTGAAACGCTACTAAAACAGGCCGACGGCATCTCGATCAGCCGATCGGAGCGCTCGCTTCTCAGGGCACAGGTTGCAGAAACCGCTTCTCGCATGACAACCAGTATCCGACAGGCGCTTATGGTCGCGAATGGCGCCGCCACGCCTTTCGATGGAGCTTTTCCCATTGTCCGGCCATCAGGCCTTCCTCCTTACCTCGCGACGATCACACCGCTGGCGCCAACATCATCCGCCATATGGGACGCAACAGATAGCCAGGCACGGATTCTCTTGCAGATTGTCGATCCGGAAACAAAGACCCGGCTGCAGGCTCGACGGTTGCAGACGATGTTCGACTTGACGGATGCAGAGACGCGGGTTGCAGCGTTGATCGGCAGCGGGATGAACCTTCATGATATCGCCAAAGCGCTCGGCGTGTCGCCCAACACAATCAAAACGCACGCTGCCCGCTGCTTCGGAAAGGTCGGGGTCCGATCGCAACCTAGTCTAGCGCGCGTCATCGCCTCCATTCCGGCTTAGCCTCCGGCACATGGCCGCCCGATGCTGCTGCTACCGCCTTAAACATCAGCACAACCTCACCCGATCGGATGATGACGGCTCCATCCCGAAACGTGAATATGAGGTCCCAACCTTGTTCGGTTCGAGCGTTCATCGCGCTCGAACCACCTTTTTGAAGGTGGTCGAGACATCGAGGTGATTTTGCTGGAGCCGATGATGTCACCCGAAAGCCTGGCACCACAATTATTTTCTCGGGCATGGGCCGCAGGTCTGCAGACTGTGCGCGAGAAGGCAATTTGCTCCTTTGAGCATATGACCGTTATCCCCAATTTGTCGCTTTCTTTTTACAAGCTTTCTTGTCCGGAACTCAGAAGTGACATGGAAATCATCCTCCAGATCGGCCTTTCGCGGCTGCTTGCCGATGGCGAGGTCAAAACCGGCCCTGCCGGCTATTCCATGGCATCTGCCAATTGCGGCTTGTTTCCGAAAGTCTCAGCAGATGGCCGCCAAAGCGCCGACTAGCTGGGAGCGTTCATCGATCTATTCCCTATCGCCGCTTGGACCGGCGGTCAGAGATTGGAGTACCCCGTTTCGGGATAAAAAAATGATGCCTCGAGCTGCTGCATTCCGCCAGAGGTTGCCCTAGGTGTTTGGTCCTGGGAATTGATGGATCGGATCGAGCCTGAATCGTTCGGGCTCTTTTGTCCAGATGCTGCAGATGTATTCATACGGCGTGAACATGCTTGTTATAGCACTTATGGCGTCAGCCAAATGCGGACTGCCCCCACCTGAAAGGTCGGGGGCAACGGCACAACCATCCCTGACGCTTATTCCACCTCCGTGTCTTCGACCGTGATGCCCGACTGAAATGTCAGGAAGCCCGGAATGTTGGTGAAGCCTTTGACCTTCTTGTTTAGACCGAAGCTCTGGTCACGCCACATCAAATAGACGAATGGTGACTGCTCCAATGCACGATCCACGAACTGGCCGTAGATTTTCTCGCGCTCGCCGGCATCGAGCGTGACACGTCCCTTGTCCAGGAGGTCATTGATCACCGTGTCGTTGAAGTAGGCGGAGTTGTTGAGCCGTACCAGCTGCTGGCCACCGTAGAAGAAGTTGCTGAGCCAGTCGGGGTCGGCGATGTCCCCGGCAGTACCTGCGACCAGGAAATCGTAGTCGCCTGCATTGTTCTTGGCGATACGACCCGACCAGTCGGGAAGATCCAGCTTTGCCTTGATGCCGATCTTGGCAAGCTCGGCCTGGACGGCGATCGCGGTGTTGTTGTGGAAGCCGTATTGCGAAGTGGCGAGCAGCCGGGCTTCGAAACCGTCCGGGTAACCCGCCTTGGCGAGCAGTTCCTTGGCCTTTGCGACGTCATACTTGAAGAAGTTCGCCTTTTCCTTCGAATACCCCATGTATCCTTCGGGCACGGCGATACCGAAGAGCGGCGTGCCGCGGCCGTTGAAGGCGGTGTTGATGACGGTCGCGCGGTCGATTGCGTAGGAAATCGCCTGCCGCACTTCCGGCTTGGAGAAGGGCTCGAACTTGGTGTTGAACTGCAACATCATGAACGGGCCGGTGGTGCTCGCCAGGTTCAGGTCCGAGCTGCCTTCGATCGACCCGGCATCCTTCCAGGGAACGTAGTCGATGATATCGACGTCGCCGGATTTCAGCGCGTTCACGCGGGTGTTTTCGTCGCCGTAGAAGACATAGTGCACGTCATCGAGATGCGGCTTGCCCTTCTTGTAGTAGCCGTCGAACTTTTCGACGGTCAGCTCGCGGCCGCGCTCCCAGGTGGCGAACTTGAAGGGGCCGGCTCCGACGGGCGCCGCATTCGGGTCCGTGCCGTGCGCCTTGATCCAGGCCGCCGGAATGATCGCCGATTCCGGAAGCGCCAGATAATGCACCAGCGGCACGAACGGCTTGGAAAGCACCAGCTTCACGGTCTTGGCGTCCGGCGTCTCGATCGACTGGATGACGCCGAGTTCGTTCCGGTAGGTCGCCTTGCTGTCCTTGGCGGTCATGCGCTCGATGGACGCCTTGACGTCCGCCGACGTCACTGGAGAACCGTCATGGAACTTCGCTTCGCGCAGCCTGAACGTATAGTTGAGCGCATCAGGAGCGACGTTGTAGCTCTCGGCGAGCTCCAGCGAAAGCTTGCCGTCGGCGCCATAGTTGAAGAGGCCGCGATGGATTGCAAGCCGGATGGTACGCGCCGGCGTGCCCGCATTGATGGTGCTTTCAAGCGTCGATGGCTCGCCGGAAATGCCGAAATAGAGCGTGCCACCATCCGCAAGCGCCTGTTGAGCGAAGACGCCCGATGCCAGGGCCAAGACGAGCCCGAAGATCTTCCTTTTCATGCTGTACCCCTTTTTTGCTTCTGTTTGTTGATGCGAAATTGCCATGCCCGTTACTCCTCCCTGAGTCGTGGATCGAGAATGTCGCGCAGTCGGTCGCCCACCACGTTGATGGCAAGCACCGTCAAGGCGAGAAGAAGGGACGGCCAGATCACGTACATCGGGTTCTGGCCGAGATAGCCGCGCGCGGTTCCGATCATCTGGCCCCAGGACGGCTCCGGCGGCACGATGCCGAGGCCGAGGAAGCTGAGGCCGGATTCCAGAAGGATGGCGGCCGCGACCGTCAATGTCGCCTGCACGACCAGCGGCGACAGGATGTTCGGCAGGATGGCGGTGAAAACGACGCGGCGGGCTGACGCACCCATCGCATGTTCGGCCTCCATGAACTCCATCCGCGAGACCTGCAGCGTTGCGGCGTGTGCGACGCGGGCGAAATGCGGGACGTAGAGAACACCGATGACGACGGCGAGGCTGAAGATTCCGCTTTCCCAGAACCCGACCGCCAGCAGTGCCAGCAGGATGGGCGGAAAGCTCAGCATGATATCCACGCTGCGCATGATGAGGAATGCGATCAGCGGCCGGCCATAAGCACCCGCGATGCCGATCATGGTTCCGAGAACTCCGGCGATCACGGTCGCGCCGATCGCAACCAGCAAGGTCGGCTGGACCCCTATCAGCAGCCGGCTCAGCAAATCGCGGCCGAATTCGTCGGTGCCCAGCCAGTGGGCCGTGGTACTGCCCTGGTTGACGGTCTGCGGATTGAGCAGGAACGGGTCCTGCGGAGCAAGCCAACTGCCGAAGACGCCGATGAAGACCACCGCGACGAGCAGCACGATGCTGGCAAGGAAGGATGGCTGGTTGCGGGTCGCGCGGAAGATTGCCTGGGGTATCACGAGCGTTTCCTCCGGATGCGCGGATCGAGCAGGCTGTAGAGCAGCTCCACCACCAGGTTGATCAGGATGAACGCTGCGGCGATGGCCAGCATCGCCCCCTGGACCAGAGGATAGTTACGCGCCGATACCGCGCCGACGAGCAGCGTGCTGAGGCCCGGCCAATTGAACATGGCTTCGACGAGAACCGTGCCGCCCATGAGGTTACCGAGCTGCAGGCCGATGATCGTGACGATCGGGATCGCGGCGTTGCGCAGCACGTGCTGCCAGATGATCCGCCGTTCGGACATGCCTTTGGCACGCAGCGCGCGGACGAAATCGCGGCCGAGGATTTCCAGCATGGAGGAGCGCGTCATGCGGGCGATCGACGCTGCCAGACCGAAGCCCAGAGCCAGCGCCGGCAAGGCCAGCTTGCGGAAATGCTCCAGTATATTGCGCGAGATATCCGTGTAGCCACTTGCCGGAAGCCAGCCAAGCTTCAGGCTGAAGAACAGCACCAGCAGCGTGCCCATGATATAGACCGGCACCGATATGCCGATCGTCGCGATCGAGGTCAGCACCGTATCACGCATGCTGCCCCGCTTGAGTGCGGCCGCAATGCCGAGCGGGACGCCGATGAGCGCTGCAATGACGATCGCCGCGAATGCGAGCTCGAGTGTGCGCGGCAGGTTCTGCATCACGTAGTTGGCGACCGGATAACCGTTGGTCAGCGACTTGCCGAAATCGAGATGCAGCGCGTTCCAGAGCCAGATAAAATATTGGGACACCACCGGCTGGTCGAGGCCGAGCTGGCTGCGCATCGAGGCGATCGCCTCCGGCGACGGATTGCTGTCGGCGCCGAGCAGCAGGAGCACGGGATCGCCCGGCATGATGTACATGACGGAGAAGATCAGGGTGGCGACGACCACAAGCTGGATTAAAGCGGTCAGGAGCTTTCGCGCGGCAAGGAGCAGAGCCCCAATCGAGGCGTTCATGCGCCCTCCTTTCCGCCGCGAAGCGAACCGACGGTCGGCACGGCATCCAGCAAAATGCGGGTATAAGGCTCCATAGGATTGCCGAAGATCTCCGCGGCAGGTCCGTACTCGACGATCCTACCCTTCTGCATGACCGCGACCGTGTCGCTGACATGCTCGACCACGGAAAGGTCGTGGGAGATGAAGAGATAGGTCAGGTCGAACTCCGCCTGCAGGTCCTTGAGCAGGTTCAGCACCTGGGCCTGGACGGAGACGTCGAGCGCGGAGACCGCTTCGTCGCAGATGACAAGCGACGGGTTGAGGGCAAGCGCACGTGCGATGGCAATTCTCTGCCGCTGCCCGCCGGAGAATTCATGCGGGTATTTCTGGGCCGCGGCAGCGGGCATGCCTACGGCGTCGAGCAGCGAGCGGACCCGCCCCTGACGCCCCGCCGCATCGCCATCGGCGAAGATGAGCATCGGCGCCTCAACGATCTGGGCGACCGTCTGGCGCGGGTTGAGCGAACCGTAGGGGTTCTGGAAGACCATGGCGATCTCGCGCCGGAACGGCCGCATCTCCTTGTCCGAGAGCCCCGCAATATCCTTGCCCTTGAAGAAGATCTGGCCGGAATCGGGCTTGTAGAGCCTTATGACTGCACGGGAGAGCGTGCTCTTGCCGCAGCCGGATTCGCCGACGAGGCCAAGCGTGGTACGCGGCGCGATCGACAGGCTGACGCGATCGACGGCACGCATCTCGACCGGCATGGCGAGAGGCGAAGGTTTTACCCAGTAGGACTTGCAGAGATCGCGGATTTCGAGAAGCGGAGGATCACCCCCTGCCGGAATGGGTCCCGAGGATGCGGGGCGGGGGCGCGGTTCCGGCCGGACGCTGCGCACCTTGCCCGATGAATCGCGCTCGATCACCGGCAGCCGCTCGGCGTCGCGGCCAAGCGACGGCATGGAATCGATCAGCGCCCTGGAGTAGTCGCTTTGGGGGGCGGAGAAGAGATCGGCGGTCGTCGCCTCCTCCATCTTGTTGCCGGCATACATGACCACGACGCGGTCGGCGACTTCGTAAATGACGCCGAGATCATGCGTTATCAGCAGGATCGCCGCGCCGACTTCGTCGTTCAATTCGCGGAGCAGGTCGAGCACCTGCTTCTGCACGGTGACGTCGAGCGCGGTGGTCGGCTCGTCGGCAATGATGACGCGCGGCCGGCAGGCGACCGCCATGGCGATCATGATGCGCTGGCACTGGCCGCCTGACAGCTCGTGCGGATAAGCCCGCATGGCGCGATCGGGATCGGGGATCAGGACCTTTTCCAGCAGGTCGCGAGCCTTCCGGCGCGCATTCGCGCGGCCGATGGGGTTATGCAGAAGGATGGCCTCGATGATCTGGTCGCCGCAGGTGAAGATCGGATCGAGCGACGCTATCGGATCCTGGAAGATCATGGCGATATGGCCGCCGCGCAGCTTGCGTAGTTCCGCCGGCGGCAGCTTCAGGATGTCGATGCCGTCTACCAGAACCTCACCACCGGTGATCACCGCGTTCGGCGGCAGGAGTCCCATCACGCCGAGCGAGGTGATGGTCTTGCCGCTGCCGCTTTCACCGACGAGTCCGAGGATTTCGCCCGGCCGGATGGTGAAATCGATATTGCGCACGGCCGACTTCAGCCCCGCACTGGTCTTGAAGGCGATCGAGAGGTTTCTGACTTCGAGCATCCGCCCCCCTCTCAGACGTGTTCGTCGGTGGTGATGGGAGCGGCATGACCGAATGCGCCATCGACCCCGCAGATTTCGGCTGCAAACTTGCTGCCTTTTTCCATGGCGATAACGATGGCTTCCGCCGAAGGCCGGTTCCCGCGCGTCCAGCCTGCCGCGAGCAGCGAAAGGAGCGTCGCTGTGATGAATGCATCGCCGGCGCCGAGCGTATCGACGACATTGGCAGGCGTGGGCAGAACGGAAACGAAGTCCTCGCCGTTATAGGCCGTGGCGCCTTCCGGTCCGAAGGTCGCCAGGGCCAGGCTGCAGCCGTTGGAAATGGCTTCGCGCAGGACAGCAAGACCGCATTCACGACCGACGTCGCCCGCCGAAAGCGCTGCAAAATCAAGATGCGGCGTTACGGGGCCGATTAGATCGTCCACCTGCCAGCGATAGGAAAAATCATAGGAAAGCAGAGCGCTCGCGTCCTTCAATGCCGCCAGATGCGGATTGAGATGGCTGTAGCAGCTCGTGTGCACGAGGCGGAAACCGGCAATATAGTCCAGATCGGCCTGGACCGGTGTGAAGGGATTTTCCCGCGCAACGCCGCCCTTGTTGGAAAACACGAACTCGCGGTCTCCATCAACGACGCGCACATCCGCATGGCCGTTCTCGCCTTCGACCATCCGGCAGAGCGGTGTCGGAATGGCAAGCTCTTCCAGCGTGGAGCGCACATGGCGTCCCGCAGCATCCGTGCCGAACGTGCCGAGAAAAGCGGCATCCGCGCCGAGCATCCTGGCGTAGGCCGAAAAATTGAGTGCATTGCCGCCCGGGTACATCTTGCCCGTATGCAGGTAACGGTCGACAACATTGTCGCCGAGCCCGAGGACCTTAAGGCCCGAATATGTCTTGTCTGGCGTCATCATTTCTCGACCGCCTTCCCTGTCGTGCGGTGCCGAGACGGGTGGGACATCCGCCAAGCGCGCAGCCCTATCCGGCGCAAAACTCTCACGCCGGGATTGAAGGCGATGTCGGCGGACGTCTTCGTCATCAGTAGTCGACTTTCCACATGTAGCGGCGCACGCTGAGCGGATGCTCGCGCAGAACCGAAAGCGTATGCGCGAACCAATACCAAGTGACGCCGATCACGAAGGGAGACAGCAGCGGCGAGACATCCTCGTAGCGGCCGGCATCGAAGGTGATGACCTTGTCCGTGACGCGGCGGGTGAACTTCAGCGCCCGCTGGTCGATCTTGCGGTTCTCGCCGTTGTCCATCAGGAAAACGTATGCCATCTCCGGATCGGCGACTTCGAACGGGCCGTGGCGGAATTCGCCCGAATGGATGTCGGACGCGTCGAGCCACAGCATCTCGTTGAAGATGCAGATCGAGTACTGGTAGTTCAGCGCCGACAGAATGCCGCTCGAAAGAACATAGTAGATGTTCTCGTCCTTGTAACGGCGGGCGAGTTCCATGCCGCGCTCGCGCTCGGCATTCTTGATGTCATGCAGCTTGGCCGGCATCGCTTCCAGATCGGCGATGAGCTGGGTGCCGACCGGGTTGCCGAGGCGCTTTAGGAAATGGGCGGCGAAGAGATAGGCGATCATCGTCTTCGGCATGCCCGGCAACTCCTTGCTGTAGGGCAGCAGATAGTCGCAGATCTTCGCAAGGCCGCTGTCGTGACCCGAGGTCAGCGCCACGGTGACGGCGCCGGTCGTCTTGGCCCAGCGGGCGGCGACGACCGTGTCTTCGGTCTCGCCGTTATGGGACGTGAGGAGCACGATGGCCTTTTCATTGACGGGCTTCGGACGGCGCGTTTCGAGTTCCGTCGAGTTGATGCGCTCGATCCTGAGGTCGCAATACTTGTCGAGGATGTATTTGACCGGCTCGATATAGGAGTTCGAGCCGCCGGCACCGACCAGATAGATGGAGTCGATCTGGCGCGAAGAGAAGATCTCATCGACCAGCTTTTCGGCAACCGGGTTGCCGTCGCGGAAGGTCATCTCCAGGACGCCCTTCAGATAGTCGCCTTCGAGGTAGTTCGGGTTCGGAGCGGACTTGATCTGTTCGTCGCTCGGCGTCAGGTTTTCGAGAGCCATGTCATTCATTCTCCAAAGGGAATTCAGGAAGCGCGGCCGAAGCCACCGCCGCCCGGCGTTTGCAGGAACAGGCTGTCCCCGCGGTTCATCAGGATGTTGGTGATCGAGATGTCGTATTCCTTGACCGTGCCATCTGCATTCGCGAACTTCAGCCGGGCGACCTCGCCCTGGCCGCCGCCGAAGACGCCGTCGGCCGGAGTCCGGAGGCCTTCGCAGGATGCGTTCGCCCGCACACCATCCGTCATCGCGACCACTTCGCGGACGATGCCCATGCCGCCCGTCGTCTGGCCTTCACCACCCGAGCCGGTGGCGAGCGCATAACGGCGCACCATCAGCGGATACTCGATTTCGAGCGCTTCGGCCGGTAGGTTCGAGGTGTTGGTGATATGCACCTGAATGCCGCTCATGCCGTCGTGGTCAAGGCTTGCGCCAGCACCGCCGCCGACGGTTTCGAGGTAGACGAAACTGCCTTCGCGCGTCTTGTGCGGACCGAAAAAGATCATCGTCGCGTTCATGTCGGCCGAGGAGGCAAAGACCTTCTCCCTCGGCAGCACGTCGGCAAAGGCCTGGAATATGGCGCGGACGACACGCTGGCAGCTGGTCGAACGGATGCCCACGGCAGCCGGGAATTTCGGCCGCACCAGCGTGCCCTCTTCCGCAACAATCGTCACGGGAAGCGCCATGCCCTCGTTCGGCGGCAGCGCCGGGTCGAGCAACGCCTTGATCGTGTAGTAGCAGGTGGCGTCGAGGGCGGTCTTGGGAATGTTGACCGCACCTCGCGCTTGAGGATCGGTGCCGGTGAAATCGAAGGTGATGCCGTCGCCCTCGACCTTGATCGCCACCTCGATGCGGCAGGGCTCGTAGCCGACGCCGTCGCCGTCGATGAAGGCTTCGCCCCTGTAGATGCCATCAGGAAGATCACTGATGCGCTTGCGCAGACGGCTTTCCGAATAGGCGATCAGGTCGTCGATCGCCTTCTCGACAGTCGCGATTCCGAACTGGTCCGCAAGCGCCACGAGTTTCCGCTGACCGATCTCGTTGGTGGCGATCTGCACCTTGAGATCGAGAATACGCTCCAGCGGGTCGCGGCTGTTGGTGCTGATGAGCTTGACGATCTGCTCGTCCAGAACCCCTTCGCGTGCGATCTTCAGTACCGGGATGCGCAGCCCTTCCGCAAATATGCTCGTCTGGCTGGGATCGCAGGAGCCCGGAACACCGCCGCCGACATCCGAATGATGGCCGAGATTGGCGGCGAAGAAGCAGAGCCGGCCATCATAGAAAACAGGTGTCAGGATCGAGATGTCCGGCGTATGCGATCCGCCGGCGAGATAGGGGTCGTTGCAGATGAACGCGTCGCCCGGCCTGATGTCCTCGAGCTTGTAGTTTTCCAGAACCGCCGCGACACCGCCCTGCAACGAACCGAGGTGGACCGGAATATGGGACGCCTGCACGATCAGCCGGCCACGGCCGTCGAAAAGACCGACCGAGCAATCCTTGCGTTCCTTGATATTGGTCGAGAAAGACGAGCGCACGAGGCTCAGTCCCATCTCATCGGTGATCGACATGAACCGGTTGGAGTAGACCTCCATCTCGATGGCGTCGAATTCGCGCGGCGGTTTGACGTGCTGCTGCATCAGGCACGGTCCTTCACAAAGCTGAGGATGATGTTGCCGTAGGCGTCGACGACGCCCGACTGGCCGGGGAGGACGTAGGTCGTGGAGGTCAGCTCCTCGATGATCGCGGGACCGGAGAACCTCTCGGCCTGCGGCATCGAGGCGCGCTTGTAGACCGGCACGGTCAGCCATCCGGTCTGCGGATCGATATAGACCTCGCGCTCGCCGACGATGGCGTCTTTGATGGTGCCGGCAACACCCGGCACTGTCTGAAGCGGCCGGCCCGCATGACCGATCGCCTGGATGCGCAGATTGACGATCTCGACCGGATGATCGTTCAGCGCATAACCATAGACGACACGATGGGCTTCGGCGAAACGCGCGGCGAAGTCTTCCGGGGTGGAAAGAATGCCCTCGACACGGATTTCATGGTTCTGACCGGCATAGCGGGCTTCGGCGATATGCTGGAGCGCACGCTTCTCATCCGGGATCGTTTCCGCCTCTAGCCATTCGCGTGCCTGGACTTCCAGACCTTCAAGGGCGGAGCGGATGTCGAGCCAGCTTTCACCCTGGACCCGCTTGATCTGCGTGGAAACGAAATCGCGCGTCACGTCCGAGAGAAGCACGCCGCGGGCGCACATCGTGCCGGGGGATTCCGGAATTATGACGGTATTCAGGCCGGTTTCTGCAGCCACCAGCGAGGAATGGAGCGGCCCGGCGCCGCCGAAAGCCATCAGTGCGAAGGGTGTGAGGTCGTGCCCCTTGTCCATCGATACCGCCCGGATGGCGCGCGCCATGTTGGCGACGGCGATGCGTATGATGCCCCAGGCCGTATCCTCGACGGAGCGACCGATCTTTTCGGCGACGGCGCCGACGGCCTTGAGGGCCGCCTCGCGATCGACGGGCATGGCTCCATCAAGAAGCGCGACCGGGTTGAGGCGCTGCAGCACGATATTGGCGTCGGAGATCGTCGCATCCGTTCCGCCCTTGCCGTAGGCGGCAGGCCCCGGTACGGCGGCCGCGCTCTGCGGGCCGACCTTCAGACCGCCGGCATCGTCGAGCCAGGCGATCGAGCCGCCACCGGCACCGATGACGTTGACGTCGACCATCGGGCAACGGATGGAATAGCCTGCCACGTCGCGGTCGGTGGAATAGGCCGGCTTGCCATTGGCGATCAGGGCGACGTCGGTGGAGGTGCCGCCGACGTCATAGGTGATGATGTCGGGGAAGGACGCCGCCTTGCCCACGAGGGATGCGCCGACAACACCGGCCGCAGGGCCTGAGAGGCAGGTCCGGACCGGATAGTTGCGCGCCGTTTCGGTGGACATAAGGCCGCCGTTGGAATGGATCGTATAGGGCTTGGCCTCGATGCCCGCCTTGCGCGATCGCGTCATGAAGCGATCGAGATAACCGTCCATGCGCGGCATCAGGTAGGCGTTCATCACCGTGGTCGAGATGCGCTCGTATTCACGGAACTCGGGCAGGACGTCGCTCGACAGCGAGATGAAAACACCGGGCAGGCGCTTGCTGATGATTTCTCCGGCGCGCCGCTCGTGCGCCGGGTTGCGATAGGAATGCAGGAATCCGATTGCGACGGCCTCCACGCCCTCTTGCTTGAAGCGTTCCGCGGCGGCTTCGACGCCCGCTTCGTCGAGCGGCACGATGATTTCCCCGGCCGGGCCAAGGCGCTCCGCCACTTCGAGGCGCAGCGGACGGACAACCAGCGGGTCCGGCTTTCGAACGCTCATGTCGAACAGGTCGGGGCGGGTCTGGCGGCCGATCTCGAGTACGTCGCGAAAACCTTCGGTGGTCAAGAGGCCGGTCTTTCCGCCGCGCCGTTCAATCACCATGTTGGTCGCAACTGTCGTACCATGACCGAAATGGATCACGTCGGAGGCCTGAAGGCCACGCTCGGCAAAACCGGCAATGCCGGTCTCGATCGCTTCGGACGGATCGTGAGGCGTCGAGGACACCTTGAAATGGCGCATGTCTCCGGTCTCGTCATCGAGGACCGTGAAATCTGTGAAGGTTCCGCCGACATCGATGCCGACCCTGATATTGCCCATGATGCTCTGGTCTTTTGCGCTGTGGCACCGGCTTCACACCGCCGCCTTGCCTGTCATGAACGACATCTAGAATTGACTCCCCAAGTTTGTAAAATTCAATTATTCAAGCTTTCCATTCCAAAATGGAATGTTCAGGGAGTACCACATCATGCGACGGATCAAGCTGAGGCATCTCGACACGCTTGCGGCCTTCATGAAGACCGGCTCAGTGACGGAAGCGGCGCTTGTTCTGCACACCACTCAGCCGAATGCCAGCAAGTCGCTGAAACAGCTTGAGGAATTCGCAGGCATCAAACTGTTCGAGCGGAGCGCAGGGAGGCTACGTCCGACACCCGAGGCCGAGCTGCTCTTTTCGCACGCGGCACGCTTGATGGATGAGCTAACGGTCTTCGAAAACCTATCGCTTGATCTCACGGCAATGACGCAAGGCTACGTCAACATCGGCATTTTGTCCGCGTTCAGCACGGCCTTGATCCCGATGGCCATCGAGAGTTTCAACAACCAATATCCCGGCATCCAGGTGCAGGTCGATCTGCTCGACTCCGACAAAATCCATTCTTATGTCAGCCGCGGTAACTACGATTTCGGACTGGTGCACCACCCAGAACACGAGTCCGACCTGATGACGCAGACGCTGAAGACCTCATCGATGGTCTGCATCATGCCACCTGACCACATGCTCGCGCAGCATCGGATCATCCTAGCGAGCGACATTGCCGATCAGCCCTTTGTGACCTATCCCCGCTCGGTGCCTTTCGGCGCGGCGATCTTCCGATCACTGTCCGATGAAGGAGTGCGGCCGTCGAATACCCTGATTTCCAATCAAAGCCAACTCATCCGGCGGCTGGTCGAGCGAGGCCGAGGCGTGGCACTCGTTGACCAGTTCTCTGTATGGGACGCGAACGAACTGGACCACATTGTCGTCCGTCAGTTCGAGCCACGAATTCCCGTATCCGTTGGTATGATCTTGCCAAAACGCAGGCCACTGTCGCTCGCCGCGCAGACATTCGTAAACACGCTAAAGGGCGTGCTTCAACAGGACCCAACTTCATAGGTGTCGGTCGCCTTGAAAGGATGTGAACCTGCGACCACCGAATTTCTGAGAGGTTATGACGCCGATTATCCATGACAAAGCCCCCTTTATCATGGATAATGGATTGTCTGAAGCTGGTTAATAAGACGGTCGTGTCGCCGGAACTGCTTGGAGACGTGTTGGTCGTGATTGCAAATATGCCAGCGGCCGAACAGGCTCCGCTCTTCCCGACCAACAGCCGGGGGCACGGGCCACAGTGCTGACGAGCCGACCGGCAGACCGATGGTCCAGTCGAACGCCTACGCGATGATGCACCCGCGCGCATTTGCCGCCGGTATCTCCGTCAAGATCGGCAACCATTCCATGTGGGGCACCGGCATCACGACCTATCTGAAAAACGGCGGGTCGCTTGAAAAAAAGCCCGCGATATGGCTAAGCATGCAGACACGCGCACCACGCAGCTCTATGATCGCCGCAGCGAGGAAGTCACTCTCGACGAGGTCGAACGTATCCCTATCTGATTTCTGGTAGGGCGTTTTCAGATCCCACCTGTGGGTTATGATATTACCCGAGGTGGCCTTCCAAATACTCCAGCTAAACACCGTCATGTAATCAGCGGAATAGCGGTACTAGCAGAAGTAGGCCACGCGGCAATACGACATCGCGGGTCCGCAATTGCAGCCGGCCCAATCAGTCCGCTCTGTTACACGCACCGGCCCGCGTGGCGCCTCTCGCACCCGCGTGTTGACACGTTGAGGGGGAGCGATGCAATCCCGATCCGACAGAGGCGTCGTAAGCGGGCGATTGACGCGTTCATCGCCAACGCCGTCGGCCTTAAGGCCGGATCAACCGGCTCAGGACCCTCGGGCGTGCATTTTACGGCAGGGCAGGTCCCACATTGGCGAGGGCAGGAATGCTGCCGTCGCGCAACACCGGCTGAGCACCCCTCCCTCGCCTAAAACCTCCAGGTCCGTTGTGCGCCGGCTCATGACACGGCTCCGGCGAAATGGCAGGCCGTCTGGTGCGCACGGCGATCTTGCGACGTGTGCGGGCCGAGCATTGGCACCTGCTCGGAGCAAATCTGCTGCGCCATTGGACAGCGGGTTCGGAAACGGCAGCCGGACGGCGGATCGATCGGGCTTGGAATATCGCCCTGCAACACGATGCGCGCCTTCTTCGCGGCCCCGATATCCGGGTCGGGGATCGCCGACAGCAGTGCTTGCGTATAGGGGTGTCGCGGTGTGTTCAGGATGTCAGCGGTCTCGCCAATCTCGACAACCCGCCCCAGATACATGACCGCGATCCGGTCGCTGACATAGCCGACGGCTGCCAGGTTGTGGGCAACGAAGACATAGGTCAGGCCGAGTTCGCGGCGCAGATCGCCCATGAGGTTGAGAATTTGGGATTGCACCGAGACATCCAAAGCCGAGATCGGCTCGTCCGCGACCACAAGGCGTGGGCGCAGTACCAGCGCGCGTGCGATGCCGATCCGTTGCCGCTGACCGCCGGAAAATTCATGTGGGAACCGTTCCATGGCGTCGGGTGGCAACCCCACCTTTTCCAACATTTCGCGGATCAACGCGTCACGTTCCGCCCGGCCCATGCCGCCCCGGGCAACGAGTCCTTCGCCGATAATGCTCCGCACGCGCATGCGTGGGTCCAGGGAGTCATTGGGATCCTGGAATATATATTGCATCTGATGGCGGATGGATTGGCGGGCGCGTCCGCTCAACGCGGCGACATCCTCACCGGCAAAGATCACTTTGCCCCGGCTGGCTTGGTGCAGTCCGACGATCAGATGCGCCGTGGTCGACTTGCCGCAACCCGATTCGCCTACCAGGCCGAGCGTCTCGCCCTCGTAAACATCAAGATTCACCCCGTCCACTGCCTGAACGACCTTACCGGCGCCGGCCGGGAAATGCTTGGTCAGGTCACGTAGCGTCAATAGCGGCTCAGTCATCTGCGCTTCCTATCCCTACTGGAACGCCGCTCTGCCGTCCTTCGGCCAGCCAGCAGGCGGTGCGTTGCGCGCCGACGACAAAATGCGGCGGCGCCTCGGTCTGGCAACGATCGAAGGCGTGTGTGCAGCGGTTCGCGAACCGACAGCCCTGCGGCCAGGCCTTCGCACTTGGCACGATCCCGGGGATCGAGTTCAGCCTTTTTTCCCTGCTCATTCCAAGCCGCGGAATGCAGTCCATCAGCCCTCGCGTATACGGATGCTGCGGTACGGCCATGACGGCAGCGACCGGCCCCTCTTCGACGACTTGGCCACCATACATGACCGCGACGTCGTCGCAGATCTCCGCGACGACGCCGAAGTCATGGGTAATGAACATGACCGCCATTCCCAGTTCGTCGCGCAGCCGCGCGATCAGCTCGAGGATCTGCGCCTGGATCGTCACGTCGAGAGCAGTTGTCGGTTCGTCCGCGATCAGCAGCGCCGGGTTGCAGGTGAGCGCCATGGCGATCATGATCCGCTGGCGCATGCCGCCGGACAGCTGATGCGGAAAGTCGTCGACGCGCCGATCCGGAGATGGAATGCCGACAAGCCGCATCAGTTCGACCGCCCGGTTGCGCGCCTCGCGTCGGCCGATCTTTTGGTGCAGACGGATGTTTTCGACAATCTGCGCGCCGACGGTCAGAACCGGGTTCAGCGAGGTCATCGGCTCCTGAAAGATCATCGCGATCTCGTTGCCCCGCAGGTTGCGCAGGCTGCGCTCGTCCTCCAGGGCCAGGTCGCGCCCGCGGAACAGGATGCGGCTGCCGGGTTCTATCCGGCCTGGATGCTGGATCAGCCCCATGATCGACGCTCCGGTGACGCTCTTGCCGGACCCCGATTCGCCGACCACGCCCAGAATACGGCCTGCGCTGATGGACAGGCTGACCCCGTCCACCGCGCGCGTCGCCGTCCCAGGAGTATGGAAATAGGTGCGCAGGTTCTCGACCTGCAAAAGCATCGGCGCGGCGACCATCACGCGACTTCCAGATGTTCCGGCGGGTGCAGATCCTGCCAGGGAAGGGCCAGTTCGAACTGGCGCGCCGCCCGCAGGACGAGCGCCTCGTTATTGGGCCGGCCGATGATCTGAAGGCCGACTGGAAGGCCGTCGACGAAACCGCAGGGCACGCTGGCGGCACAGCAGCCCGCGAAGTTGACCGGCAGCGTGTAGGACACAAGTGCCGGGATACGCTTGGTCATGTTGTCCATTTCGATGACCGGGGCGGTGATCCCGATGGTCGGGGCCAGCAGCAGATCATGGTCGCCGAACGCCTCATGCACACTACGGACAAACCGGGCGCGACGCAAAATCGCGCGCGAATACTCAGTCCCGGATACGCCCGCGGCCCATTCGAAGCGGGTCTTCGCATAGGGTGTAAGCTGTGCGAACCGCATGGGGTCGCGCTCCAACTCCTCGCCCAGGCTGGCGTGGCAGTCTACGAAATCCAGAATGCGCCAGGCTTCGTCTATTCCGTCCGTATCAAGCCGCAGCGGCTGCCGGTCGAATTTTGCACCGAAGGCCCCGATTTTCTCCGCTGCCGAGCGCACGACGCGCAGGACCTCGGGAGAGGAGAAGCCCTCGGCAACGGTATTGTCCCACCAGGCAACCGAGACGCCCTCGATGCCGGTCTCCAGGTCGCTCAGATAGTCGGGCGGCGTATCGGTGCGGCAGAAGGGATCTTGTGGCATGGGGGCCGCCAGAACCTGAAGCAGCATCGCCGCATCTCGCACGTCGCGCGCCATAGGGCCGATCGAGGAGAGGAACATCCTCGACCCGAAACCGCCGTGCTGGGGCACGCGACCGGAGCTGGGCAGCATGCCGAAGATGCCGCATTGCGCCGAGGGAAGCCGGATCGAGCCTCCCGAATCGCTGCCGAGCGCGAGCGGGCCGAAACCCATGGTCAATGCCGCCGCCGCTCCGCCGCTGGACCCGCCGGCGGTGCGCTGGCGTTCCCAGGGGTTGCGGCATTCGTCGGAAATCAGCCCGACGGTGCGCCAGTACATACCGAATTCGGGCGTGTGGGTCTTGCCCAGGATGACCCCGCCAGCCGCCCGGATCCGCGCGACATGGATGCTGTCCTCCAACGGGATATGGTTTTCGAATATCTTGGAGCCACCGGTCGTGCGCAGCCCCTTGGTGAAGAACTGGTCCTTGATCGTCACGGGCACGCCTGCAAGCGGTCCGGGAGTCTGGCCCTCGGCGATAGCCTGATCCGTCGCCCGCGCCTCGGCGATTGCTCCCTCGCCGGCGAGCGTCAGAAAGGCGTTGATCCCTTTGTCAAGACGGCCGATCCGCTCGAGCAATCGCGCGGTGATTTCCTCGGCGCTCACCTTGCGGCTCACTACCAGTTCGCGCAGGCGCCAGGCGGGCAACCAATGGATGTCTTCAGCATATGTCATTTTCAGCCACTCACTTTCGGATCGAATTTGTCTCTAAGCCCGTCGCCGAGCAGCAGGAACGCCAGCACGACAAGGATGGTCGCCGATCCCGGCGCCAGGACCAGCCAGGGCGCGCGCGTCATCACGGAAGTCGATTCCGCTATCATCCCGCCCCAGGTCGGTGTGGGGGGCTGGATGCCCATGCCGAGAAACGACAGCGCGGATTCCGTCAGAAGCGCCGCGGTGATGACCGAAGTCGACTCGATGATCAGCGGGGTCGAGATGTTGGGCAGCACATGGGTCAGCAGGTTGCGCAGCGGAGACACGCCCAGAACTTGGGCCGCCAGCACAAATTGCCGCCGACGCAAAAGCAGCGTGGCCGACCGCGCAATCCGCGCGAACTGCGGTACGAACAGGACCGACATCGTAAAGATCAGATTTGCAGTGCTGGTTCCCAACACAGCGACCAGCGCCACCGCCAGGAGCAGCGGCGGAAAGGCCTGAAGAACGTCGAGCACCCGCATCAGCACCAGATCGACAGAGCCGACATTGTATCCCGCGATCATGCCCCATGCGGCTCCAGCCAGCAGTGACAGCGCCATTGCGCAGAAGGCGACGATCAGTGAGGTCCGGGCGGCGTCGAGGGTTCGAGCCAGAACGTCACGTCCGAGCAGGTCTGTCCCCAGAAGGTTCGCGGCGCTCGGCGGCTGCAATGACATCGCGACCATATCGGTCGGCCCGTGGGATATGACGAGTGGGCCCCCAAGCGCCAACGCCAGCAGAGCGACGAGCAGGACGCCGCCGATCCTGATAAGGATGTTCTGCCCCAAGAATGCCCTGATCAGGGCACGAGGGAATAATTCAGGCCACCACGCCGTCTTGGATCGTTCAGACATAGATTAGATCCTCGGATCCAGAAGGTGATAGGTCAGGTCGACGACCAGGTTAATCAACACCACCATCGCGCCGATGGTGAGGACGGTTCCTTGAACCAGCGTGTAGTCGCGGGTGCTAATCGCGCTCAGCATCAATTGCCCCATTCCCGGCAGGCCGAAAACCTCTTCGACCACGACAACGCCGGAAATCAAATGCGCCGCGATCAGGCCGGAAGCCGTGACTACCGGCAGCAGCGCGGAGCGCAGACCGTGGCGCAGCAGGATACGCAGCGGCCCCGCGCCCTTGGCGCGCGCGGTCTGGATGTGCTGCTCCCGCATTACCTCCAACATGGCGCCGCGCGTGTAGCGCATGATGGTCGAGGCGGACGACAGCGCCAGTATGCAGGCAGGCAGGAACAGCGTCGTAACGCCGGCCCAGGGGTCCTCGCCGAAATCGATCGTGTTGAACAGTCGAACGGACGGCGCGAACAGCGAGAAGAACAGAATTGCCGAGACGCTGGCAAAAAAGGTCGGCACGGCCATTCCGGCAAGCGAGGCGATCCGCAGAAGAACATCCGAAATCCGGCCGCGCCGGCTGGAGGCCAGAACCCCCGCCGGTATCCCGACCGCAACCGAGATACCCAGCGCCATTGCGGTAAGCACCAGCGTAACCGGCAGGTGCGACAAGATCTCCCCCGCAACCGAAACCTTGCTGATCAGTGAATATCCAAGATCGCCGCGGATGACTCCGAGTATCCACAGCAGGTATTGCGTGATCAGCGGCTTGTCGAGGTTCAGGCTGCGGCGGATGTTCTCGGCTTCCGGCGAATCCAGCGCGATCTCGGCGCCGGCGATCGTGGTCACGACGTCACCCGGAACGAGATGGATGAGCAGAAAGCTCATCACCGACATGCCGAACAGAACCGGCACGAGCAGCATCAGCCGCCGCAGGAGGATTGACCCTTCCATGTTCTCAACTCCCCGATCAGCTCGACAGCCAGGATTGGCGCAGCATGACGAGCGCCGCGAGCGGCGTCGAGGAGTAACCCTTCAGCTCCGAACGCCACAATTCGAAATTCATCGGGCAGGCCGCCGGGAACATGGCATATGCCTGATCGGCGATACGCCGCTGGATATCGCGATAGATGCCCACGCGCGCGGCGGGATCGACGGTCTCGCGACCCTTGAGGAAAAGTGCGTCCAGCTCGGAATCCTTCGTCTTGCCGGGGTTGACCGAGGAGGTGGAGGCCAGGCGGATATTCATGTTGGTTTCCGGATCGGCTGCCGGAGCCAATCCCACCATAACCAGTGGTGCCAGGGTGCCCTGGAGGGTCTTGACCAGGCTGCCCCATTCCTGCTGCTCGATGGTGAGGCGGATTCCTATCCGCGCAACCTGCTGCTGTACGACCTGGGCCACGGAAACGTCGCTGAACGTCGCGGGCGACACTGCGAGCTGGGTCTTGAACCCTTCGGGAAAGCCTGCCTCGGCCAAAAGCGCCTTGGCCTGCTTAAGATTCTCGGTGTGATAGGGCAGACCGAGCACTTCCTCGCTCGGAATGCCATAAGGGGCCTGAGCCGGCGGGATGGCGGCCGCCAGCGCTGCCCGACCCCGCCACACCACATCCGCGATCTGCTGGCGGTTCATGGCAAGGCTGAAAGCGCGGCGTACCCGGACATCGTCGAAGGGCGGAGTGCGCTGGTCGATTTGCAGCAGCACGACGCGCATATTCGCCGGGCTATCTTGGCTCTCGAACCCGGGCTGGCCAGCTATCTGCTGCACTACTTCCGGGGTGTCGACCGACGTCAGCTGACAGGTGTTGCTGCGAAGTGCGGCAACGCGGCTGCCTTCGTCGGGGATGATCCGGAGTTTCAGCCCATCGAGATAAGGCAGACCCTCTTCGTAGTAGTCGTCGTTGCGGGTCAAAACGAGATTGGAATTGGCCTGGAAGCTCACGAACTTGAACGGTCCGGTCCCGGCGCTGCCTGCGACGACCTCGTTGGTGGGCTTGATGTCGATTTCCGATACGATCGCCGAATATTTGACCGTCGCCAGAAGGTTCAGGAACGGTGCGAAGGGCTTGGACATGCGGAAGATGACGGTCCGTTCGTCCGGCGTCTCGATGGCGCTGATGGACGAATAGAGCGAGCGCCATGGCGAGGCGGTCTCCGGGTTCGCGATGCGCTCGAACGTGAACTTCACGTCCGAGCTGCGTAGCGTCTCGCCATTGTGGAACTTGACACCTTTGCGCAGAATGAACTTGTAGGTCAGGTTGTCGACGATCTCGTAGCTTTCCGCCAAATCAGGCTCGACTACGGTTCCGGTCCGATCCCAGCGAAGCAGGCAGCCAAAAATATGCTCGGTCACGGCGGTTGTCGCGAAGGCCGCCGATTTGTGGGGGTCGAAGCTGGGTGGGTTGGCCGCCAGACCGACCACGAGAATGCCACCCCGGCGCGGTTTGCTTTGCGCCAACGCCGGATGGGTCAGCCCGATCCCAGCAAGCGCGAGCATGGAGGTTCCGGTCCAAAGAAAGGATCTTCTGCTGATCGACATTTTTTTGTTCCCCTGTTGCTGGTAAATTTGCGCTTTTTTCTTCTCCAGCGGATCCAATCACTTCTTGGATGACAGCGCCTCCCGCCGCCTGCCGCATCGAACCTTCAATCCATATCAATTTTGCGCTATTGTGCTCTGGCTCTTACAGAGAATTTTTGCGAAAATCAGGCTGGATGGGTTGCGCTAGAGGCATTAGAGGAGATGTCCATAGCGGGAACAATGCCAGTCTTGGGCAAAATTCATAACCTAGGCGTAATAGTGTGAACCTTAGCCAACTTCGGATCTTTCTGATCGTTGCCGAGCATTTGAACCTGTCGCATGCCGCAGATACCCTGGGCATCACGCAACCAGCCTTGTCGCGCCTTATGGCGCGGCTGCAAAGCGACCTCGACGTCCAGCTCTATGTGCGCAAAGGGCGCGGGATCGCGCTCACCGAGGCAGGCAGCGTGCTGCGCCGGCGCGCCCAGGACGTCGTCGAGCGTCTGGACGAAACCGTCGCCCTCGTCTCCGACATGCGCGTCGGCGTCACCGGGCATGTAAGGCTGGGCGTCGGTCCGGCCTTTCTGAGCATCGTCGCCGATGCGATCGGGGCATTGGAGGCTTCGCAGCCGCACGTCCGCCACACGATCCGCGAAGGCACGACCCAAGAATTGTTCGAATGGGTCAAGACCCGAGAGATCGACTTCGCGCTGCTCGGATGGATCCAGCCGGAGGCCGATGAGATCGGCTTTGACGCGGCCCTGAACTGGAAGCGCCTGCTGGTCGACGACCTCGTGATCGTCACGCGGGAAGATCATCCACTACAGAAAGCCAAGCCAACGTCGCTCGGCGATCTTGCCGTCTACCACTGGATCCTCCCCCGAACCAGCACCAAGTTGGATCGGGAACTGCACCGCCGGTTTCGGAATGCCGGCCTACCGCCGCCTTCGGCGAGCGTTCTGACGAGTTCTCTGTTTGCAACCCTGGCAATTCTGCGCCGCACCGATCATTTGGCGCTGATGACGAGAAGTTCGCTGTCCGAGCAGGATATGCCAGGCATTCGCGCGCTCGATCAACCGTGGATGGAACTCAGGCGCGAAGCGTTTCTCATCACACTGCGGGGCATGCAACTTCCGGCCCCGGTGGTCGCGCTCATCGACAAGATCCGACGTTTGCTCTAACATGCCGACCTCGTTCGTAAGGGCCCCGCAAAACGCTTGACAACCGGACTGGCTGGGGCCAATTCTCTGCCATGGGGTTGCGATCACCCCGAGGCCACGGCTGAAGAATCGCGTCCATAAACCCGCTTTAACGGAGGACGCGTTATGCCGTCATTTGTGGAAATCACACCTGACTGTGTTTCGGCCCTTTAATTGCGGGACTTAGTCAAGTCTGTTTTGTCCGTGCCGGGGTCATGGTCCTTTTCGAGGTCATGGCCTCATGATGATGATGTTCGGGTCGGATGCCTCAACGTGTGGAGCGCTGTGCGATCAATCTCGTCAGCAGCCGAAACAACGAGGTCACCGCAACCACCGTCCCGGCGGGACATCACAGGCCCAAGGGAGCCCTGCGATTCCGGATAGAGGTCGATAACGGATCAGGCCGCTTCCTTGCCCCACTGGAATGAGGTGCCATCAACCCATATGCAGTGCAGGATGACGGCCAAGTTGCGAGCAACAGCGACCTGCGCCTTTTTCATTCCATTGCGTTTGGCCAGCCGAAGGCCCCAAGCCTTCAGGTAGCGCCAACGCTTCGTGCGATGTAGCAAAACACTGGCCGCCTCGAAGAGATAGCTTCGCAATAGGCGATCTCCCCATCGGGCCCGCCCCGAAGCCGTGACGCCTCCGAACGGCGCACCGGCGGCGCGCGACACACCGTTCATCTCGACCATGCCCGATCTGAGCTTGCGCGCCACGCGGTTCCGCCTTTCACCGTTCTGTGTCTGCACGTAGTTGCTCAAGCCGCATGGCGTGTCGTTGGCAATCGCAATCGCCTCCTCTTCGGTATCGAAAGGTATGATCGACAGCACCGGCCCGAACACCTCTTCACGGGCGATCGTCATGGTGTTGTGGACATCGGCGAATACCGTTGGCTGGACAAAATAACCACGGTTCAACCCGGAAGGACGCCCGAGACCCCCGGCGACGAGGCGTGCGCCTTCTTCAATTCCCTTACCGATCAGCTCCTGAACTCGGGAATACTGGGTATCGGAGAGCAGGGGACCGATATGGGCGCCATGCCTGTGAGCCACATCGATGCTGAGTGCTTCCGCGACCGACTTCGCTGTGTCGACTGCGTCATTGTAGATGGAGCGCTGAACCAGCATGCGTGTCGGCGCATTGCAGCTCTGGCCCGTATTGTTGAAGCAATGAGCGGCACCGCGCCGGACCGCATCATCATCGGCGTCTTCGAAGATGATGTTGGCGCCCTTGCCGCCAAGCTCAAGTGCAACACGCTTCAATGTTTCTGCGGCGACCTTCGAGATCGCCTTGCCTGCCCGTGTGGAGCCGGTGAAGCTTATCATCTCGATGTCTGGGTGTGCCGACAACCGCGTGCCGACGCCCGGACCGTCGCCGTTGACAAGATTGAAGACGCTGGCGGGTATGCCGGCCTCGTCGGCAAATTCCGCAAAGAGCGTAGACGACAGCGGCGCCGCCTCCGACGGCTTGAGCACCAGAGTGCATCCGGCCAGCAAGGCGGGCGTCACCTTGAGAGTGACCTGGTTCATCGGCCAGTTCCATGGGGTGATCAGGCCAACGACACCGATCGGATCCATAACGATCCAGTTGTTCGGTGCATGGTCGCCTAACGGCCTGACGAACTTGAAATCCCGAAACGCGGTTATGAAATTCGTCATGTGCCAGGCGCCCGCCCCGACCTGGCTCCTAAGGGCCATGTCGATCGGCGCACCCATTTCCTGCGAAATGGTGCGGGCCATTTCCTCGGCCCGGTGTTTGTAGATTTCCAGCAGGCGCTCGACTTTCGCCAGGCGCTCGCCCGGCGCGGTATTCGACCAGCCGTCGAAGGCGCGTTTGGCAGCGTCGACGGCCAAGTCCGTATCCTTGTCGCTGCCGAGCGAAATGATGGCAAATGCCTCCTCGGTAGAAGGATTGATCACTTCGAGGTTTTTCGCCTCAACCGGATCAATCCATCGGCCGTCGATATAGAACTTGCGTTTATCGAGCGTGATTATCTCCGTCCCGTTGTGATGCCTGAGATTTCGGTTGGCCGCACTTAGTCCGTGTTCAGTACCAGATGTCCGGGTGCCACTTCCCTGTAAAACGATGGCTGCACGACATGATCCTGGGGATAGATCGGCGAATGCAGCGGATGATAGCTCGCCGGGCCGCGCAGGGTCCTGCGGGTGGGATCGGCGATAGGCACGGCCGCAAGCAAGGCTTGCGTATAGGAATGCCGCGGCGTTTCGAAAATTGCCGCACGGGGGCCGATCTCGACAATCCGCCCCAGATACATGACGGCAACCCGGTGACTGATGCGTTCGACCACGGACATATCGTGACTGATGAACAGGAACGAGATCCCCAGATCCCTCTGAAGCTCCATCAGAAGGTTGAGAACCTGTGCCTGCACCGAAACGTCGAGCGCCGAAACCGCCTCGTCGGCGACGATCAGCTTCGGATTGAGCGCCAGTGCTCGCGCTATGGCGATACGCTGACGCTGCCCACCGGAAAGTTCGTGCGCATAACGGTGGAGAAAAGACGAGGGCAGTTGCACCCGGTCGAACAGCTCGAGGACCCGCTGATGCAGAGCGTTTCCTGACAGCAGTCCGTAGTTTCGCAGCGGCTCGGCCACCTGATCGAACAGCCGCATCCGCGGATTGAGGCTCGCATAGGGATCCTGGAACACCATCTGCATCTGGCGTCGCGTCGCATGAAGGTCGTGGCTCGACTGCGCGAGGACATCGAGACCGTCAAGCCATACCTGGCCGGACGTGGGCTGGACGAGCCTGAGAATCGACCGGCCGCATGTCGATTTTCCGCAGCCGGATTCCCCAACGATGCTGAGCGTCTGGCCCCGATGCAGCGAGAAACTCACATCCTCGACCGCATGGACACTGGCCGTGATCCTGCGCATCAGCCCCTTGCGGACGGCGAAACGAGTGGTCAGGTTCCTGACCTCCAGAAGAACGGCCGGATCTTCCGTGACACGCGGCGGCGCGCGCTCCAGCGAAGGGCCGGCGGTGGCGCCGGTGGCGGCAAGGACCCTCATCGGCTCCGGTTCGGTGGTCCCGCGCATTTCACCCAGCCGCGGAACGGCCGCAAGCAGCGCACGCGTATAGGGATGAGTGGCCGCGGTGAAGATCTCCTCGACGGCCCCTTCTTCCACCTTCTCGCCGCGATACATGACCACCACCCGGTCTGCCATCTGCGCAACGACCGACATGTCATGGGTGATAAACAGAACGGAAGCGCCGGTTTCGCGCTTCAGGCGATCGATCAGTGTCAGGATCTCCGCCTGGATGGTGACATCCAGCGCCGTCGTCGGCTCGTCGCAGATCAGCAGACGCGGCCCGCATGCCATGGCCATTGCAATCACGATGCGCTGGCGCATGCCACCCGACAGCTCGTGCGGATATTGTTGTATGCGCCGTTCGGGTTCGCTGATCTGCATCTGGCGCAGCAGATCGAGTGCCTTGTTGCGGGCAGCGGCATAAGCGAGCGGCCGGTGGGCCATGATGACCTCGACCAGTTGCCGCTCGATCGTGAAGACCGGATTGAGAGCGGTCATTGGCTCCTGGAAAACCATGCCGATCTGGTTGCCGCGTATGGTTCGCATGGTCGCAGCATCGGCCTCGGCCAGATTGATCCGCTGGCCGTTGGCCTGCTGGAAATGCAAGCGACCGGAAGCGATGCGGCCGCCACCGAATTCCACCAGCCTCATCAACGAAAGAGCCGAGACGGATTTCCCCGAGCCGGACTCGCCGACGACGCAGACACATTCGCCCGGCATGATATCGAAACTCACATCATGCACACCGACGATCCGGCCGCGATCGCTTTCGAACTCGACCCGCAGATTTTCGACCGAGACAAGCGGTTCGGGTGTGCCTTGCACGGGCGATCTCAAGGCGCTGGACATTTCGGACATCAAACCTCCCGGTCGCCGGTCGGGCCATCCGATCACTCAGCCGCGCGCCCGTATCAAGCCGCAACTCAGCGTATCCGGACATCTTATAAGACAGCGATCACCGACCCTCAAAAAGTACCATTTTTTACATATTGACTACGACAAGGCATTTTTGCAATCTATTTTACAGAAAACGGGAACCAAAAGAAAGAGCAGAGACGTTGAAGCCGTTCACCTCTTTATCCGCACTATCAATGTCTACACACTGGCCCGGACTGCTTTCGCCCCTTCGGCTCGGCAAGACTGAGGCGCGATGAATGTTCCACTATACAATCAGGCGGCTCGTCGTCGCCGTTCCGACACTGCTGCTGATCAGCCTGATCATTTTCCTCCTGCTCGGCCTCGCACCCGGCGACCCGATGGCGCAGCTGCCCCTGACCATCCCGCCCGAGGTGAAGGAGAAAATGCGGCTCTCGCTCGGGCTTGGCGATCCTCTGATGACGCGCTATGCCCTCTGGCTCAAACAGTTTTTCTGGATCGAGCCGCTGCATGTCATCGACGCGCTGTTCGGGCTTGATCTGAGCGGCGACAGCCAGCGGATCGTTTCCTGGCAATCGCGCGCACCGGTCGCCGACATCATCGCACAGCGCCTGCCGCAGACACTCTGGGTCGTCGGTGTCGCCTATCTCGTCGGCACAGCGATCGCGCTGCCGATCGGCATCATCTCTGCCTACAAGCAATACAGCTGGTTCGATCAAATCGGCACGCTTATCTCGATGATCGGATTTTCCGTGCCGACCTTCTTCACCGGCGTCGTGCTGATCGTGCTGTTTTCCGTCGCCCTTCCGTGGTTTCCATCCCTCTACGACACGACGCTGCAGGTCACCGATTGGCAGAGCTTCCTGGCTCAGCTGCGCCAGATGGTGCTGCCCGTCATGGTGCTTGCGCTGTACAATGCGAGCCAAATCGGTCGTTTCATGCGGGCTTCCGTCCTCGACAACCTGCGCGAGGACTATGTCCGTACGGCGCGCGCGAAGGGCCTGACCGAGAAGGTTGTTGTGCTGATCCATGTCCTGCGCAACTCGATGATCCCGGTCGTCACCGTTATCGGCATGGGCGTGCCACAGATTTTCGGGGGTGCGATCATCACCGAGCAGGTATTCAAGGTGAACGGTATCGGTGAATTGCTGATCTCGTCGATCCAGGCGAACGACCTTCCCATGGTGCAGACGCTGACGTTCATTTTCGCGGTGCTAATCGTTCTGTTCAATCTGATCACCGACATCCTCTATGGCATATTGGACCCGAGAATTCGCTATGACTGACGTGACAACCCAAGCGACACTCACGACGCGCTCCAGCCAGTCTCTCGATGTCTGGCGCCAGTTCCGCAGCCATCGCGGCGCAATGGCAGGCATGCTCATCCTGGGCCTTATCCTGATTGCAGTCATTGCAGGTCCCTGGCTGTGGCATGTGGACCCGACCGAGATCACCATGCGGGCGCGAAACAGGGGGCCGTCGCTCGCACATCCGCTTGGTACGGACCAACTTGGCCGCGACATGCTGGCCCGGTTGATGGCCGGCGGGCGGGTATCGCTGACAGTGGGACTGGTCGCGATGCTTCTGTCATTGTCGCTGGGGACACTGGTCGGGGTCTGCGCCGGTTATTTCCGTGCTGTCGACGGCCTATTGATGCGGCTCACGGATCTGTTTCTGGCCCTACCCCTGCTGCCTCTTCTCCTGGTTGCGTCCATGTTGTTTCGGGAACCGCTGGCCCGACTGCTCGGAGCGGAAGCCGGCACGTTTCTGCTGATCGTTTTCGTAATCGGGCTGACAAGCTGGATGCACGCCGCGCGCCTCGTGCGCGGAGAGGTGCTGACTTTGAAGGAGCGGGAATTCATCCTTGCCGCTCAGTCGATCGGCACCCGACGTGGCAAGATGATCCAGCGCCATATCCTGCCGAATGTGCTCTCGCCGGTGCTTGTCTCCGCGACACTCGGTATTGCCAGCGCGATCATTACCGAAAGTTCGCTTTCGTTCCTTGGCCTTGGTTTTCCGCCGGACTTCCCGACCTGGGGACGTCTGCTCTACGACGCAATCGACCAGATACAGATCTATCCGATGCGCGTTGTCATGCCCGGCATCGCGATCTCGCTGACCGTTCTTTCGGTGAATTATGTCGGCGATGGTTTGCGGGATGCGATGGATCCGAGGATCCGCGGCCGCTAGACCGGCCGAACGCGAAGGGAAACGGCGGACAAAGGGGACCACATCCCCGTTGTCCGCCTTTGCAATCAGCTTTCCAGCTTGTCGCGCATCTGGTTGTATGGACCGCGGCACAACTGCACCATGCTGCCGAGGAGCCCACGCGCGATCACCTGCGGCGGCGTCCGCTGCGGCCAATAGGCAAGCCCCTTCGCCGGATCTTCCAGCGTTCGCGCAAAGGCGCGCGACAAGGCAGCCGAGGTCGGCACGCCCCGCCCTGACCAACCCGACAGGGCCCAGAGCCCATCATCGAGCTTCTGGATCGACGGGGTCTGGTCAAGCGCCATGCTGACCACACCCGTCCACATATGATCCCATTGAAGATCGGCGAGCACCGGCCAGATGGCGGCGAGCCGACGTGTCATGAAGGCCGCCGTATAGTCGAAGCGCGTGCCACGGCCAGGTTCGCGCAGACCACCGGTGATGATCCGCCCCGATGCATCGATGCGGAAGAACATCGGGTCGTGATGGGTATCGCCAAAATTCATTCCCGAGGGCATGACGGCACTGCGCTGCTCGGCCGTCAGCGGCCGGCTTGCAACCGCGTAGCTCGTCAACGGGAAAAAGCCCTTTGTCAGCGAACCGGGTATCGATCCGTCTGAATAGGCGTCCGTCGTCAGTCCAACGACCTTCGCGTGGATTTCACCATCCGGCGTCCGGACCCGCCAGCCGCCGTGTTGGCGGGTCATGCCCACCATCGGACTTTTCGTGAAGATTTCGACGCCAAGCGAAAGAGCGACACGAGCCAGTTCGCGGACATAGGCCAACGGATTGACGTGACCGCCCTCCCGGTGTGCCCAGCCGCCCGAAAATTTGCGGGTGCCGGTCAGCGACGCGATTTCATCGGCATCGTAATAGCGGTCGGATTTGCCCAGACCGTTATATTTCGCATGCGCGCTCCTCGTGGTCGCAAGAGTACGCTTGTTATAGGCCGCGGTCAGCGTTCCCTTCTGCACGGCCTCACATTGCATGTCGTACTGGCGGATCCGGTCGAAGACCAGCGCTCCTGCATTGGCCAACAGATCCGCACCCTTTGCGGGCAACACTGCCGGATCGAGGTAGCGAAACACCGGAATGCACTGGCCGTGATTGCGCCCCGAACCGCCGGCACCAATCTCGGCCGCTTCCAGCACCACGACCTGGGCGCCGCGTTCGGCGAGGTCGATCGCGGTCAACAGGCCGCCATAACCGCCACCGACCAGCAGGAAATCCACCTCGCGCGCGCCACTGAAAGCCTGCGTTATCGGCACCGCCGGCGCCGTCAACCCATAGGGTGGTTCGGATTGGAACGGTTTCATGCGGCCAGCCCTTCATCAATTGCTGCCAACAACACGCCGGACAGGAGATCGGCCCAGCGGGTGAAATCTGCCTCGGTCTGCAACAGGTCGTTCGTCACCTCGAAACCGCAGGCAGGCAGCCCGGAACCGTAGGTGTGCCGATCGACCGTAAAAGCCCCGCCCAGGCCGGAATAGGGCTGGTTATCGCCGATCACCAGACCATCCTCTCGCGAGAGATGGCTTACGATATGGCGCGACAGTGTTTCGTCATCATGCCAGATGGTCCCGCCATCCCAGGGACGTCGGAAACCATCGAAAACCCGTGTGCAACTGTGCAACGAGAAGAAGAAGGGTTTCAGATGCCTGGCCTTTTGTTCCATCCAGATTTCTCCGAGGCAACATTGATAGGGCCAGAACACAGCCTCCTGGCGCGCAATAAGGGCAGCATCGTCCATTTCGATATTTGCCGGAATGGATGTCCCCTCCACCTCCGGCACCACAGATCTCGGATCTTCGAGCCAACGGTTTACATCGAGCACCAGCCGGCTTACGTCGCAAAGCACGATCGGTACGTCGATGCGCTCCGCCAGTGCATAAGCAAGTTCGGCCGCACCCAGATCACAGAAGTGATGGGTGTCCCGCCAATGCGCGCTCAGTCCCAGATCACCAAGCGCCTCGGGAATGGATCGACCGGCATGATCGACGGCAATCACGCCCGGCAGGCGCCCTTGCGGGTTCAGGACGATCGGTGGGTTGGCATTCATTCGGCTTCATCCTTACCCGATGATGGAGCGTCATCATCGAGTTTCCGCAACTCTTCGATGCGGGCCAGCCGCTCGCGGCTGCGATCATGTGTACGCAGGCTGACCGCGGCAACGATTGCCTCGATCTGCGCCGTGGGGACCACGCGAGATCCGAAGGGAGATGTCGAGCTATCGGGCGATGTCAGGACCGCGTCGGAATATTCCGCTATCGGCGAGCGCCAGGTATCGGTGAACAGGCAGATCCTGGCGCCGCTACGTTTTGCACCCCGCGCAAAATTCAATAGCTCGGCCTGATAACGGCGGTAATCAAAGATCACGAAACAGTCTTGCGGCCCGGCATCGACAAGGGCGTCATACGTGAAACCCAGCGTCAGCGGCGCAAAGAAGACGGAAGGTCGTAACTGCCCGAGCTGCAATGCCAGTCTTTGCGCGAGATTCTGGCTGTAGCGACCACCCAGAAGCTTGATGGTTATCTTCGGATTGATCAGCAGATCGACGATCACGTCGAATTCTACCGGCATCGCCTGGGCCGCGGCGGTTTGCAGCGCTTCGGCCTGCAAGAGCAAGGTCTGCTGATAGATATGGTCCGGCTTTTCTGCCTGCACCGCGGAACGGATATTGTTGAGCGGCGAGCCGAGTTGACGCTCCACATCGGCAATGGCAGCAGCCTGAAAGTCGGCAAAACGCGGATAGCCGATCTTGGCAACAAAACGCAGCACGGTTGGCGCGCTTACCGAAGCCTGCTTCGCCAGCGCTTCCACCGTTGAGAGCGCGCGTGTCGGATACCCCTCAAGAAGTACTGAGGCGACCTTCCGCTCAGCTGTCGAACGGGCTCCCTTGCGAATTCTCTCGAAAAGTGGGGAAGTCGACATCATTTGTATTCTTTATTACATATTGACTCTGCGAGATGATTTTGCACAATACGGTACAAAGGTCAATCGCCCGTTTACGGCGTTCTGTCCCGCAACCAGCAGTGCCAAGCAACAGGAGACTCGTAAGATGAATAAGGCTATATTCCTCGCTGCAGTCGCAGCCGCCGTGCTACCGCTCAGCGCGCATGCTGCACCTGGCACGGACGGAAACTTGAAGATTATGTACTGGCAAGGGGCGTCCACCCTGAACCCGTACTTGTCGGGCATAGGTAAGGACGTCGACGCCGCAGCGCTGGTAGTCGAGCCGCTCGCCCGTTTCGACCCCAAGGGCAATTTGATCCCCCTACTTTCCGCCGAAATTCCCACAAAAGAGAATGGCGGCATCTCGTCGGACATGACGACAATCACCTGGAAATTGCGCCCGGGCGTCAAATGGTCCGACGGAAGCAACCTGACAGCGAAGGATGCGGTCTTCACCTGGAAATATTGTACTGCGCCCGGCGCAGGCTGCGCGGCATCGAATACTTTTGACGGCGTCAAGTCCGTCGTCGCCAAGGACGACCTGACGCTCGAGATCAACTTCGCGCAATCGACGCCTTACCCTTACATCACCTTTGTCAGCTCAACCACACCAATCCTGCAGGAAAAGCAGTTCAAGGATTGCGTCGGCGAGAAGATTGCGTCCTGCACGGCGCAGAACTTCGCCCCCGTTGGCACCGGCCCCTATGTGGTCAAGGAGTTCAAGCCGAACGATGTCGCTGTCTTCGCCATGAACCCCCAGTTCCGGGATACCGATAAGCCGCATTTTTCGAGCATTTCCATCAAGGGCGGCGGGGATGCGATGTCGGCCGCCCGTGCCGTCTTCAATACGGGTGAAGCGGACTACGGATGGAATCTGCAGTTGTCGCCGGACGTCTTCGAGAACCTCGTCTCGGCCGGAAAAGCGCGTCCGGTGACCGCATTCGGCTCAATGGTGGAATATCTCTTCCTGAACCTGACCGACCCCAGCGCCGAGCTTGGTGACAAACGGTCGACGGTCGAAGGCGGCCCGAATAAATTCCTGAGCGATATTCGCGTCCGGAAAGCGCTATCGCTGGCAATCGACCGTGCCGAGATCTCGGAGGTCCTATATGCCGCTCAGGGTGAGCCGAGCTGCAACGTGGTCCCGGCGCCGTCTCAATTTGTCTCGAAAGCGAATGACAGCTGCCTGACACCGAATGTTGAACAGGCAAAAGCGCTTCTGGACGAGGCGGGCTGGAAGCCCGGCGCCGGCGGCATCCGCGAGAAGAACGGACTGAAGCTGAAGCTATCGTTCCTGACCTCGACCAGCGGTGTCCGTCAGGATACCCAGGCGATGTTGAAGCAGAGCTGGAAAGCGATCGGCGTGGATGTCGATCTTCGTAACGTCAGCGGTTCGGTCTTCTTCGGTGGTGACGCCGGCAATCCTGACACTCGTCAAAAATTCTACGCCGATATCGAGATGTACACCGACAATTCGAAGGGGATCGACCAAGAATCCTATTTGAGCAAATGGACGTGCGCGGCCGTTCCTTCGCCGAAGACGCAATGGCAGGGTAGCAACATGCCGCGCTATTGCTCGCCGGATTATGACGGGCTGGCCAAGACCTTCCGCCAGACCGGAACGATCGAAGGACGCGGTGAGCTCGCACGCAAAATGAATGACATGCTGGTTCAATCCTACACCGTCATCCCTCTGGTCCACCGCGGCAACGTGTCGGGTGCGGTGATGTCGCTGCAAGGCAATACAATGAACCCATGGGATAGTGAGCTCTGGGATATCGCCAACTGGTCACGCGCAAAATAAGGCGCCGCCGGTGCAAGGTTCGGCTATCTGTCCGTAACAGGCAACTTGTTCGCATGTTACGGACCAAGCTTCAAATTTCCGGGCAAGAATGGTTGGCTGAGCGAGAGCCTTCCCGCCGATTTCTATGTGAATTGGCGTCTTCGTAGAAGCTCTATATCGTTTTGAAAACCGACGAGTGAATCCTCATATCCAGTCGCGGCTCTTGAACGGATACGAACTTACGACCTGAAGCAACAGTCAGGCTAACTAACTGTCTTTCAACACTTTCACAGATCAGGATGTCGGTTGACGTCCTTGTAGAGCAGGTAGCGAAAGCGTCCCAGGCCACCGGCATAACAGGCCTGCGGGCAATAGGCGCGCAGCCACATGTAGTCGCCTGCCTCGACTTCTAACCAGTCGCTGTTCAGCCGATAGACGGCTTTGCCTTCCAACACGTAAAGCCCGTGCTCCATGATGTGGGTTTCCATGAAGGGGATGCTTGGCGCCCGGTTCGAAAGTGACAATGTTAAGATGGAAGTCGTGACGCACGTCGTTCGGATCGAGGAAACGGGTCGTGCCCCAAGCTTCTTCCGTGTCAGGCATCCAGTCGAGCACGCACTCGTCCTCGAGGGTAAATACCGTCGGCGGCGGGTCCAGGCCTTCCACGGCCTTGAACACCTTGCGCACCCAGTGGAAGCGGATCGGCGCGGAACTGTCGTTTCTGAACGTCCACTGGGCACCAGTTGGAAGATAGGCAAAGGAACCTGAACGCAACGGTCGGCCCTGGCCCTCATAGGTGATCGTGCCTTCGCCTTCGACGACGAAGATCGCGGCCTGCGCACGCGGATCCGGTTCCGGCATCACGCTGCCCCCGCCGGGAGCGACCTCCATAATGTATTGCGCAAACGTCTCGGCAAAACCGCTGAGCGGCCGCGAGAGGATCCATGCGCGAGTCTTTTCCCAATGCGGCAGAACACTGGTAACGATGTCGCTCATCACTGTCTTCGGGATCACGGCATAGGCGGTGGTGAATACCGCCTTGCTGGAAAGCGTCTGCGTCTGCGGCGGTAAGCCGCCGACCTGCGAGAAATATCCCCCACTGGTCATTCGGCAGCTGCCTTTGACTTGTCCTTCCGGCTTTCCCATTCCTGTGGCGTCAGCGTCTTGATGTCGAACTGATCGCGGGTGCGGGTATAAGTGTGTCCTCCCATGCGGCCGACCGCGTCCATCAGGTGCTGGTCGATATGCAGGTTCGATGGGTTCACCGTGTCGCTGCGGACATAGACGCCGAGTACCTCCCCCAGAATGATTTCTCGCGCCGGGCCGACCTGCAGCGTCGTGTGGCGACGGCACTCTAGTGCTGCCGGTGCAGCAAGAATGCGTGGACTGCGCACCATCTGGCCGGGCACGGTCGCAAGGCCTGCTTCCTCCATCTCGTCGATCTCGGGGCCAAACTTGATGGCGCAAACTTCCATCTGTTCGACCAGCGCATTGTCGCAGATGTGCACGGTGAACTCGCCAGTCTCGCGTATATTGCGGGCGGTATCCTTGAATCGCATGTCGGAATAGTTCTCGACCCCGATCGCGACGATTGCCGGATCATGGGTCAGGACGTTGAAGAAGCTGAAGGGCCCGGCATTCGGCAGGCCATCAGTACTCACGGTCGTCACCAACGCGATCGGGCGCGGGATCACGGTTCCAATGAGTAGCTTGTAACGCTCGCGCTCGTTGAGCTTGGCGAAATCGAAATGGGTGTGCTCGGTCATGTCAGGCCTCGACTGCAATGCGGTGGGTTTCAAGCGGGGTATGGCGGGACAGGTTCTCGAACCCATCCTTTGTGACGACATACATGTCGCCGACATTGCAGCCGGCAGACAGTGGTTCGAGCCACTGCGTATGCAGCACGAACACCATGCCCTCCTCCATCCGGTCGTAATTATGGGAGGAGATGTTGAAGCTGTTCTGCCCGCCCGCCATGCCGACGGAATGACCGAGATTGGGGTTATGCGGCCCGTGGGTGGCCGGGTAGACATGCATCAGCGTGCGGCCCTGCGCCTCCCAGTCGATATTTTTGACATACTGCCGCGGGATAAGCCGCGCGCTGCCATCGTCCATCGGCGCCCAGTTATAGGGCATGGTGCGCGCTTCCGGCGAAGATAGCATGCCGCGCTCGATCATCGCCTCGAAGGCGGCGTTGTTAACGTCGCGCATCAGAGCCCCCGGCCGGATCAGCTTTTCAGCACGTTTGACGCCCTCGGTGCAGGCGGCAAGCACCTCTTCCTGCCGTTTGGTGATGTTACCAACCGCGATCATGCGGGCGGTCTGGGCGGTGTAGCCGCGGTAGGTTATGTTGGAGACGTAAAGATTGATCAGATCACCGGGACGGACGACGTGGCCGTATGGCTTGCCGCAATGGGTGCCAAACTCGTTGATGCCGATCTGGTAGCCGTCACCCGTCTCGCCACCGAAAGAAAGCTGCGCCTGTGTGAAGGCGGCATAGATTACATGATCGGTCACGCCGGGTTTCGCCACGTGATAGGCCGCCTGAGTGGCAATGCTGACGAGTTGCGCGGCGGCCCGGAACATCTCGATCTCCCGGGGCGAGCGCACTTTCTGCATCCGGTCGAGAATGGCGTTGTCAGCCACGAACTTGCACTTGGGCATCAACTCATCCAGACCAGACCAGAAGGTCAGCGAAGTACGATCACCGATGCGGCCGATCTGTGCCTTCGACAGTCCCATGCCGGCCAGCAGTTCGGCGCATTTCTCCGCCGTCTTGACCACGCTATCACCTGGACGGTCGGCATATTCGCGGCCGATCGGGCCGATCTGCCAGATATCTTCGACCAGCACGGGCTCGCCGCCCGGCGGCAGAAGCACGGACTGGGTGAAGAAGGACAAAAGCGTCAGCGGCGTGTCGACATCCGTCGGAATGATCAGCACGCCCTCACGCATCCAGTCGCAGATGTAGCGAAGGTAGTGGTTCGATGTGTGGAACCAGCCGACGCCGCCGGTGTGGACGATCAGCGCGTCATGCCCGGCCTCGACGGCCTGGCGGCGGATGCGCCGCAGGCGCTCCTCGAATTCCTCGACCGGCAAGGGCAAGGGTGCCGCAAAATCGAAATTCGGCTGGAAATCGGCAAGCAGCGATCCGATGCGGTAGGCGCCTGCCCTGGTAGCATGTATGTTCATGGGGTATTCCTTCCAGAAGTGTTTTTTCTATGGGTCAGGCTTGCCTGGGTGGCGCCAGCACCCGCCTTGCAACCAGCATCACCACCAGGGTCAGCCCGATCAGGATGCCGGACATCGCAGCCACCCGGACATCGAGCGACTCTTCGATAAGCGCGAACATGCGAAGCGGCAGCACAGTCGTTTGAGCGTCGGCAAGGAAGAGCGAGACGGAGACGTTGTCGAGCGACTGGATGAAGACGAGAAAGGCACCGGCCAGGATGCCGGGTGCCAGCAGCGGGAGGATCACGCGGCGGAGCGTCGTGTACCAGGTCGCGCCCATCACGGTGGAGGCCTCCGCCAGCGACGGGTTGATGCCCTGCGCGACAACCGATGCGGCCCGGTACATCAGCGGCCCGAAGACGACGACATGGCCGACCACAGTGAGCCAGAGTGATGGCTGGAAGCCGATGAAATTCGCCACGATCAACGCTGCAAGACCATAAACAAGACTAGGCAGGACGAGCGGCGCCAAGAGAAACGGCTCCAGCGAATTGACCGTGCTGCGCCGCATCCGCGCCATGCCGATCGTGGCAGGCACGGCAAACAGGAGCGATCCGAGTACCGCGAGGACTGCGATCTTCAGCGAATTGCCGGCCGCGATATGTTCGGTTCCGGAGCGGACAGGATCGAGGAGCGCCTCGTACCAGCGGAGCGAAAAGCCCTCGGGCGGATATTTGAGCGTCTGGCCCGCGGTAAACGACATGGTGATCGCGATGACAATTGGCGCCACCAGATAGATCAGGCTGAGACCACCGAAGCCGAAGATGAAAGCCCTGTAGAGGAAGACGGGAAACGGATTTTCGCGAGGACTATGCATGGCCGACAAGCCTCCTGTGGCGGGAAATCGTGGTCATGGCGACGAGAAGGATGCCGGTCGACAAAAGCAGGACGACCGCGATGGCAGAGGCCATTGGCCAGTCGAACAGCGTACCGACCTCGCGATAGATGAGCTGCGGCACATAGACATTGCGGGCACCGCCGATGACTGCCTGGGTGACGAAGGAGGCGCTGGTGCTGGCAAAGACCAGGATCCAGCCCGCTAGCAGGCCCGGCAGCATCATCGGCAGGAGAACCGTTACCAGGATCCGCCACGGTCCGGCGCCCGAGACCTGTGCGGCCTCCGTGAACTGCACCGGCGTACGCGACAGGATTGCGATCAACGGCAGGATGATCAGTGGCAGGTCGATCTGGCACATGGCCAATACGAGGCCAAGTTCGGTGGACATCAGCGTGAACGGGCGCTCTGCAAGTCCGAGAGCCACAAATGTCTCGCTGATCGGTCCCTGCCTCCCGAGGATGACGATCCAGGCGAAGGTGCGCACCACATTGCTGGTCAGCATCGGGATGAGCGTCAGGAAGATGATGACCTGTCGCGCGGTTTTGCCGCTGTGCCAGTAGAGAAGCGCGATCGGAATACCGAGCAGGGTCGTGCTAGCAATCGTCTGCATGCCGAGCTTGGCTGTGTTCATCAAAACGCGGTAGTTGAACGCATCGCCCAGAAAGCGCGCGTAGTTGTGAAGGGACGGGCCGTCGGGGCCGATGAAGCTGAACCCCACGAGAACGGCGAGCGGCGTCGCAAAGAACGCCACCGACAGCAGAAGCATCGGGAGAACGTATGGGAAGCCGCTCGCTTTCATTTTATACCCTCAACCGGCGACGAGAGCGTCGAACTGGCGGATCCATTCCGCACGGTTCTTGTTGATCGCCGCCCAATCCGGATAGACCAACGTCGCAAGCTGTTCGCGCTTCACATAGGCCTCGATGCCGGGCGTCAATTCGACTTGCCTGTTGGTCGGGAACATCTCGGTCGGCGGCATCTTCAGCTTGTCCTGCGCGGCCTTGGAGATGGCGGCATCCATATAGGCATAAGCCGCATCCGGGTTCTTTGCGCCCTTGGTGAGGTGGATGTTGACCGAAGCTGCCGGAGAGCCTGTCTCGGGCTGGACGAATTCGGCCTTGAGGCCCAATGCCTTCAGCTTCGCGACATTGCCAGTCGAGCACATGAAGACGGCGATTTCGCCCTGCTGGAACAGCGTCATCTGGTGGTTGGTGCTGGCGACGACACCTTTCAGTTGCTCCGGATGCTCCTTGAACAGCTTGAACACGGCCTCCATGTCGGTCGGACCGGTCCCGAAGATCTTGGCGATCTCGGAATAGGCCATGACGCCGGTGTTGGAGGCAAAACCCGTCCAGGAAACGAGGCCCTCGTAGGCCGGATTTTCGAACAGATCGCGGTAGCCCTTAGGCGCGGGTACCAGGTCCGGGTTATAGGCGATCCCGTTGACTTCGACGGTCACGGTCGGGCCGTACTCGCCCTGGAAGGCCGGATCGAGCAGGCTCCAGTTCTTCAGCTTCGACGGATCGATCTTCTGGATCAGATCGTTCTCGATGGCGACGGCCATCTGGCCGGGCGACATCAGCAGCGTGTCATAGGGCGGGTTGCCGGGGCTCGCCATGACCTTGGCGAGCTGATCCTGCGCCATGGCGGGCGCGACCGTAAGATCGAACCCGGCTTCCTTGACGAGCGGCGTCAGCGTGGTGCGATAAGCATCCTCCCAATTGCCGGGGAAGGTCGCGGCGACGGCCGTGCCTCCGGCGGCGCGTGCAGCGAAGGGCAGCGTGGCGGCGGCTGCCGCACCGGCGGCGAGCAGTCCGAAATGACGTCGTGTGATGTTGAATTCTTGCATCTGTTCACCTCTGTTGTTGTTCATTCACGGGATGTTTCCGGGTCGCTCGGAAAGGCGTGACACCTCAAGGTGTCGATCTCGGCAAAGAGTTGGGCTCCCGGCTCGGGAATGAATGTGTAAGGTCCACGGACCTGCGACGCGCGCAGGCCCGTCCCGTCAGACAGGACAAGATCGTGGACGAGCGTCGGTCCCAGTGGCACAGACACTGTCAGCCGGGCTGGCAATGCGAAGTCACTCGGGTTGGTGGACAGCCGCACATCTTCGGGACGGAAGGTGATGGTGACCTTGGAGCCGACCGTGAAGTTCAGGCGGCGCGGCAGAACAACCGTGTTGCCATTCGGGAGCGCAACGGTCGTTGCCTCTGCGTCCAGCCGCTCCACTGTCCCATGCAGCACATTGGCCTGGCCGATGAAGGTATTGACGAACAGCGTCTTCGGCCGATCATAGACGGCCATAGGCGTGTCGATCTGCTCGACATTGCCCTTATTCATCAGCACCAGACGCCCCGCAAGGCTTTGCGCCTCTTCCTGATCATGCGTGACGATCAGCGTGGTGATGCCGAGCGTCTTCTGCAAATGCAGAAGCTCGACCTGCAGATCGAAACGAAGCGCCCGGTCAAGCGCGCCGAAGGGTTCGTCGAGCAATAGAAGCGAGGGCCGGCCGGCAATGGCGCGGGCGACCGCGACGCGCTGCTGCTGGCCGCCTGAAAGTTCGCGCGGCAGGCGGTTGCCATAGCTCTTCAACTGCACGAGCGAGAGCATTTCCTCCACCCGTTCCCTTCGCTCAACTCGTGGCATATGCTGGCAGGCCAGCGGATAGGCGATGTTTTCCGCTACCGTCAGGTGCGGAAACAGAGCGTAGTTCTGAAATACCATGCCGATGCCACGGGACCTTGCGGACACGTTGGCGAGATTCTGGCCGCCCAGCTGAACAGCGCCGCTCCTTGGTTGGATGAGCCCGGCGATCGCCCGTAGGACCGTGGACTTGCCGCAGCCGCTTGGCCCCAGTAGGGCGACGATCTCGCCAGCCTCGACCTCGAACGAAATGTCGCTGATGGCGTTCTGCCCACCGTAGCTGTGAGTCAGACCCCGAACGCTGAGCTGCTTGCCTTCGCCTGCCTTCAAGGCCTCTGCCATGAATATCCCCTTCGGTTTCGCCATGTCGTCAAAGCGCTCGGCGCGTGGTGGCACCAGGCAGAGATGAGGTCGGTCGATGATGTTGGCTTCTGTTTCGGTCATGGCAGAAGAGTAGCAATCTGCATGCCAGTTCTCCGGTTACGTCTGATCGATAGCGGTAACACAATGTTTTTGCGTATTTAATTCTGAACTCTATAGTTTCGCACATCTCCAGTAAACTTTGTGCGAATATCGTTCCGTAACTAAAAAATGTGCAACTTTCGCCGACGCCGCTCACGCATTAAGCACTATTTGAGGCAAAAAATAGGGATTTTCCGGGAATTTCCCAAATGAAATCGCAGCAGACCATTATCCATACGGCTTGGATAATCAGAAAAATGCTCTGCCAACGCAGTGACTTAGGCAAGCGACCGCCAACGCACGGTCTGGGAAGCATCCGTGAGGTGGTTTTTTAATCATCACGTTTTCGGATCTTTGTGCGCATATTTGTACGGATAGATGAAAAACCTTTATTATGAAAAATAAGCATTTAAAAACAAAACACTAAGAAGCCATCGCCCAAGGTGGCACACCGATTGCATTGAAGTTTTCGTAAATTAACGGTCATAAAAATCGACAAGGGGATCACATGCGCAGCTTCAAGAAAAGTCTCAAAGGCGGCCTGGCCGGCATCGCATTCGCACTGCTCGCGACTTCGGCATACGCCGCAGAAGGGACCGCCATTAAGATGGTACCGGATGCAGACGTCGCCAAACTGGCGGGCGTCGCCTTCGATCAGACACTGGCGGACCGCCTGCCACCTGCGATCAAGGACAAGAAGACACTGAAAGTGGCGACAGACCTGACGCCGCCGATAAGCTTCCAGGCAGAGGACGGAAAGCTGATCGGGATCGACGCCGATATCGCCGCAGCACTGGGTGTCATTCTCGGCATCGATGTTCAGATGACCAATGTTGGCGCCGGCGCCGCGATCGTGCCCGCCGTCCTGTCCAAGCGTTTCGACATGACCATCTCCGGCATCAACGACGATGTGGAGCTGGAAAAGCAGGTCGACGTCATCGACTACATGTTCGACGCCACGACGATCATGACCATCAAGGGCAACCCGCTCGGCATCAAGAGCATGGAAGACCTCTGCGGCAAGAAGGTTGCCGTGCCCGTCGGCACGTTCCAGGCGCGTCTGGTGGAAGCCGCATCGGCAAAATGCGCGACACCGATGAACATCATGTCGATCCCGAAAATGCCTGACGTCCTGCAGGCTGTGCGCACCGGCCGCGCCGACGCAACCGTCAACGGTTATGCGACGAGCGTCTACACGACGGAAAACCAGACCGGCAAAGGTGTCGGCCTGCAGGCGATCCCGGAAGTCCGCCTCGCCGTCGGTTATCTCGGCATGCTGACGTCGAAGGACAATCCCGAACTGCGCGACGCGGTCATCGCCTCGTTGCAGCATATGGTCGACAGCGGCGCCTATAAGGCAATCATGGAGAAATGGGGTCTCGGGCCCCTCGCCGTGACGACCGTCAAGTTCAACGACGCCGCCAGCATGCCGGTGAACTGACGATGTCATTGTTTGCTCAACCCGTCAGCATGGCCATCGCACCTCCGGTCGGCAAGCCGATCCGGTGGGGGCAGCTCACAACCGGAACCAGCGCGATTTTCGCGCTGGTTTTCTTCGTCACCACGATTGCACGAAACCAGACCGTTCAGTGGGGCGAAATTCCCCGTTACATGGTCGATCCTGTTATCCTCGACGGGGTCGTTCTGACTTTGCAGCTGACGGCCGGTGCAATGGTGTTCGGTATCGCCTTCGGCTGCATCGTTGCTATCATGGCCACCACCCAGAATATCGTCTTGAAGGCTTTCGCCATAGCCTTCGTCTGGTGGTTCCGCGGCGTGCCGCTCATCGTCCAGATCTTCTTCTGGTTCAACATCGCGCTGTTCATTCCGCAACTGGGCGTCGGCAGCTATTCCATATCGATCAACGAAGTAGTCACTCCCGCACTTGCCGGCTTCCTCGCGCTCGGTCTGCATGAAGCCGCCAATATGAGCGAGATCATTCGCGGCGGATTAACGGCTGTCGATCGAGGCCAGCGCGAGGCGGCCTCCTCACTCGGCCTTCGCCCACTCCAGGTCCTTCGAACCGTCGTCCTGCCCCAGGCGATCCGGCTTATCGTACCGCCAACCGGCAACCAGGCGATCGGCATGCTGAAGGCGAGCGCCATCGTTTCGGTCATCGGCATGCAGGACTTGCTGACCCAGGCACAGGCTATCTACGCGCGCAACTTCCTTGTGATCGAGCTGCTGTGCGTCGCCTCGCTCTGGTACCTGCTGATCACCACCATCGCATCGATCGGTCAGCATTTTCTGGAAAAGCACCTTGCCCCGAAGGGCCGCAGCGCCGGTGCGCAGAAAGGCGCGCCCAGACCGGCCTGACACACCACCCACTCAATCCACCAACCAACCAGGGTCGCCATTGCAGCGCATCCGATCAGGAAACATCAAGGAGCAGATCATGAGACTAGGCATCGATGGACAAAAACTTCCAGAAGCCAGGAAGCGCGGGCCAATCAAAAGCCTCGACCACGTCAAGGAACTGGGTCTCGGTGGCATCTTCTTCAGTACAATCCTCGATATGAGCGCCACGCTGGACAAGGGAGAATTGGCCGATATACGGGCCAAGGCAGACGAGCTCGGGCTTTATCTCGAAGCCGGTGTTGGCAAGATCAATCCCTATTGCAGCGCCGAAGCCCCTGAGTTCCGGGCAATCGGCGATGGCGACACTATCCTCGGTTTCACCCGCATGATCGAAGCGAGTGCGGCCATCGGCTGCCGCGAGCTCTGGGTGTCGCCGGGAAACTTCAAATCGGAGTATCGCGGGCGACTGGCCAATGACCGCTTCCGTACCGACGTCACCTGGGACGAGCAACTGCTGGCGATCGAAAAGGTGCTCTTGAAGCTCGCCCCTGTGGCGCGCGCCAATGGCGTCCATCTCAACATGGAGACCCATGACGAAATCACCTCCTTCGAAATCCTTCGACTGATCGAAAAGGTGGGCGAGGATTGCATGGGTGTCGTCTTTGACACCGCCAACGGACTGCAACGTGCAGAACATCCGGTCTTTGCCGCAAAACGCGTGGCCCCCTATGTTCGCCAGACCCATATCAAGGACGCCTATGTCGGCCGTGCTGCGGGCGGCCTCGATTTCCAGACCCGTCCCGTCGGTCGGGGCATTGTCGATTTTGCGACGATCATCCCCATCCTCGCCAAGGCCAATCCTGATCTCAACCTCTCCCTTGAGGTCGCGGCTTCCGTCGAGGACAAGCCGCGCAGGACCTATCCTCGCCAGTGCATCGAGATCAACGATCCGATCTGGCGCGCCGGGCACCCCGACCTGACGGCGGAAGAACTCAAGGCATATCTCGCCTCGGTGGATGCGTGCGAGAAGCGGGTGGCCGCCGGTGAGATCCCGGATTGGGAGGCCTATGAAGCCAGCCAGTATGGATACCCGACCTATGAGAACCAATTCTATGGCTACAGCGAAGCAGTAGAGTTCATCAAAATTTCGGCCCGACATATCGAAGAGGTTTGCATAGCGAGTGGAATTTCACTCTCGACGGCTTCCACGAAACAGCGAGCAGCCTGAAAGGGGAAAGTATCAGCACCGGCGACGGTTGTTGCCGGTGCTCAGAAAACCGTGGGAATATCTCGACTTTTGGCATCAGACGCATATACGCAGGAATATTCTCATGAAAATAATTACATCGCCTGATTGGAGCTGGAGACGAGAATGAAGAAGACGACACGACGTCAGGGCACCAAGACCGCACCGAAGGCCAACGCCCCGGTGGACACGGCGGAAAACGCCCATGACGACGTTACGGAACGCATCCGGATCACCCTTGCCACGGCGATCGGTGAAGGCGCGCTCAAACCCGGCGTCAAGATCCTCGAGGACGCGATTGCCGACCACTTCGGCGTCAGCCGCACGGTCGTGCGTGGCGCCCTTGGCGTATTGGAGAGCGACCATCTCCTAGAGCGGAAGAAAAACCGTGGCACATTTGTGGCTGAGCCTGGCATCGAAGAGGCGAAGGCCTTGTTCGAGGCCCGTCGCAAGCTTGAGCACGTCATCCTCGAACTGGTCTTGGGCCACGCGACCGCCGACCAGTTGGACGCACTTGAAAAACTGACTGACGAGGAAGAACACATCCATCACCATGGTGATGAGAAGTCCAAGACGGTGCTGTCAGGCAAGTTCCATGTCGTTCTGGCAGAGCTCGGTGGCAATGCCGTCCTGACGGAGGTGTTGTCGAAGATCGTCGCCCGCCTCTCGCTCGTCATGTCGCTCTACGAGGAGGAGCGGAAAGACGACTGCGGGGCTGATCACCACCGCCAGATTGTTGGCGCTCTGAAAGCTAAGGACCTGGCAAAGGCGCAACAGTTGATGGATCATCATCTGGCCGACATCGAGGGCCGCGTTCGACTGACCGAAGGACAGGGCGATCGGCACACATTCCTGGCCGTCTTAGAGAATTTTTCCTAACCAGGGTCTTGAACTGATTCGAACCGTCGACCACGTGCCGTGGACTCGCTAAACGTTTGAAAACGGCTCACTCACACGGGGAGATGTCCTTCATTACCAAGCCTCGCAGCAAGGACCTCCGCTTGTTGACGCCGCCCTCACTTGGTTTCGCTGGCTAACCCGCAATGATCCGCATCGAAGGGATAGTTAACCGAACGGCAGTACAGCTGAGGTCGCCAGGTTGCTGAGAAAATCAGCGTGGGAACGGAGAGGAAGGTGCGGCGGATACCGGTGGCTTGTATTCGCACACCGCTTTCAAAAGCGAGATTGTCTTCGCTTGTGCAGTTCTCGAAATATCCGCATATCTTTCTCTGTACTGAAGCTTCCCCATAACCGTACTAGCGAGGCCTTCGTTCATTCTCTCGGCGACTGCCAATGCAGCGGCGACGTTGTTTTTGAACGGCAAGAGAGCTTCGACAACGTATCCATCGCCGAGTGCCTTGGCAATGCACGCGATATCGAACATGTCGCGTGGTTGAAGAGAGGCACCCCGGTAGTGAACCTTCTTCGCGATGATCTCGCCCGGTGTCTCAAGGTCAACTTCGATCCCTCGCACCGTGACACGGGACGTAGGATCGTCGGTCAGGCTTGGCGCGCAAATGTAGTCGATTTCACCAATTCCCGCGAACACGATCTTGAGCGCATGAGTACCGTCCGAAACGTATTCATCTGGGTCCACCTGCAGGGTATAGCCCTGCGTTGTCGGATTTAGATATGGGAGGACCTGCGGATCATCGATGAATATGTCGATGTCGAAGCTTTCACGATGGCCGATCTGGAGCATAAGGGCAGTGCCGCCACCGAACGTCCAGCTATCGAGGAGCGTAAAAGACGAGTTCGCCTGATTAATAATCGACACGGACTGGTCGAAGAGGCTTTCCCATTGGCTCATCACGACTGCCCTCAGGCGGCTAAGGCGAGCGGGTATCCGGCGAGCTGCGAGAATTTCTGGGCGATCTCGGATGCGGCCCCGTGATCGATTTCCATCTCATCCAGAAACTGGTACTGGAGGTCGGCTTTCACTTCGGAATAGAATGAGAATGCGGAAGCATCGAAATTCTCAACGCTCGCGAAATCGGAAATCTTCGAAGCGAGTTGCTCAGCCGAAAGGTTCGTCCCGTAGGGGGCGTTCACCGTCGACAGTACCTTAAACGCAACGCTAGACATCGTCATCACCACCAGTTTTCAATAAGCTATGTAATACATATCCCTCAAAAACGCAAGAAACACCGCAGATGCAGGCATTCAACGGCAATTATACAAATTGGAAATGATGTCGCAACGAGCAAGCGCCAGTCGCGAGGTAATCAGCGACCCTAAAACGCCGCCGACCGATTATAACATCCATGATCGCAATAAAATCCCGTAAGCCTCAGAATATTCGACAGCCGACAAGTAATCCGGCATGAAGACTGCGCTCTGATGAAATCGAATGCGCCACGGCTCAACATATCCTGGCGTGCGGCGCGAGCTACCGTCTTGACGATCGTCCTCCCTCGATGTTCATTCGGACAATGTTCAAAGCCGCAAACGCTGTGCAAATCAAAGTATCTCTCGACGAGGTTGCGCCGGACGTCTGGCGCCGTCTGGTCCTGCCGGTCCACTGGAACCTGGAGCATCTGCATCTCGGAATTCAGGCCGCGTTCAACTGGTGGAACTATCATCTCTATGAATTCCGCATCGGTGGTCTGAGGTATGGGGATGTCGAGATCCTGACGGAAGATGCGACCGATGACGATCCTCGGGTCTTCGATCAGAAAGAGGTTCGCTTGCTGGACTTTGATCGAGGTTCTGTCTTCAGCTACCGCTATGATTTCGGGGACGGTTGGCGGCACACCGTTGCGGTCGAGGAGGTCTTAACGCTCACTGCTACACCCAAACACGGGAGCTGCATCGCCGGCGAAAGGGCGCGCCCGCCCGAAGATGTTGGTGGTGTGTCGGGATATGAGCGGTTCCTGGAGATCATAGCCGACCGGGACGATCCGGAATATGCCGAAACAATTCGGTGGTGCGGTGGGTACTTTGATCCGGAGTGGTTCGACCTTTCGATCGCAGACAAGGATGTTCGCAATGCTCTGCGTTCGAACGTCAAACGGCGCTTATATCAACCGAAGCCGAAAGCCGTTCCGAAGAAAAGAAAAGGCAATGGGTGAGCGCCTTGAACCATACTGAACCGCTGGCCCGGTATCCCGAGAACTCGGCGACCATTGACCGAGCGCCGAGTTCTACATGGATACGTTTAGCTGGTCTGAGCTTCGTGATTGCAGAAGACTGCGCGACCGTGCTTCGTTAAGATCAAATCGGCCGCCCTCTCTCCGATGACCACACAAGGCGCCATGGTGTTGCCGGTGGTGATACGCGGCATGATTGATGAGTCAGCGATGCGAAGGCCGTCGATACCGTAAACCTTGAGCTCGTTGTCGACCACCGACATGCTGTCGCGTCCCATTTTGGCCGTGCATGACTGATGCCAATAGGTGACGGCCGAACGTCGGATGAACTCAATCATGCCTGATCGATCTCTCTGGCTCGGCGCAGTCTCTCCCGAGACCAACGAGGTGAATGCTTCGCTGTTGCCGATCTCGCGGCACAGTTCCACCGCGGCCAAAGCGGCGGCCATGTCCTCCGGCTCACTGAGGGAATTCGGCTCGATCAGGATGGCGTCATTCGGATTGGGGCCGGAGAGCCGCAATCGACCGCGGCTCTTCGGCTGGGCGAGACCGTTGAACATCGTCCAGCCATGCTCAGGTGTCTCGATACCGGTTTCGACAGGAGACGGCACAGCGAACTCCAACTGGCATTGGAGAATATCCGGCTGGGCAAGACGCGAGTCGCTTTTCCAGTAAAGCTTTGCTTCGCAGCCGCTACCACCAATGGCTTCGGGTTTCCGATATGCCCAAGTGCAGCCGAATGCGAGATGATCTTGATGATTGCGACCAACGCCCGGCAATTGCTGAACCAAGGGAATGCCATGGGCTTGCAGCTCATCTTCCGGGCCTATACCCGACTGCATCAGCACTTTTGGCGTGCTGATCGCGCCGAGCGACAACACCGTCTCGCAACGGGCCTTGAACTGGCGCCGTTGGCCGGCGACGAGAGCCTCGACTCCGATCACCCGCTTGCCATCGAAGATGAGACGCGTGACCAGGGCGTCGGTCAACACCGTTAAGTTGGGGCGCGACATGAGCGGGCGGACATAGGATCCAAAGACAGACTCCCGCTTGCCATCGCGGATCCGCAGTTCAGCGATAGATGCGCCGCCTGAACCCTCCATCATTTCACCGTTCGGGCTACCGTAGACGGGAATGCCGATCATAGATGCGGCATTCAGTAAAGCCTCCGCGACTGGTTGGGGAGCCTTTGGCTGCGCGACATAGGCCGGCCCTCCCACTCCGCGACGAACCGGGTCCGGAGCGCCTTGCCAATCTTCTATCCGGCGGTAGTAGCCGAGGATCGACTCGTATCCCCAAGCGTCATCGCCGGCTTCAGCGGCAAAGTGGTTCCAATCTTCTTTGTGCCCCCTCGCCCACACCATGACATTGATACTCGAACCGCCACCGAGTCCCTTTCCCATGCTGAGAGGAAGCCGTCGCCCATCGAGACCAGGAGCCGGCTGCCCGACGAAGCCCCAGTCCCGGCTCGAGCCAAGATTGAGCGGCCACTGCGCAGGGTCTGACACAGTCTCGGCCGCATCGTCCCCGCCTGCCTCCAGCAGTAGAACGCTCGCGTTCCCATCCTCGGCAAGTCGCGCGGCGACAACGGAGCCGCTGGACCCGGCTCCGCAGACGATGAAGTCGAAGACATCACCGCCCTCGCGAAGAGGAATTGCCTGACGTTCGGACGAGGTTTGGTCATAAGTATTCAGCTTCACGTGATTACCTCCGTGAATAGATTGCATGAAATTATGGAGTTGCCGGGAACTGAGGCGCGAGAGCACTTAATGATCTCAGTCAGAGATCAGGTGCCATTCCAGGCCTGCGCGTTGGGGATGCATACCTGGATTAACAAGCACGACTTGTCGTCATCGGAACAGTAGGCTATCCCGATGACGCTGAGCCCGACATTACTTCTTCGCCGACACAGTTTTGGCGGCCTCATCAATGGTATCTGCGACGACCTTTGGCTGGGTCATGAACAGGGCGTGGCTTGCCGATACTTTGGTGACCTTCGCCTTGATGCGCTCTGCCATGTGGATCAGCATTGCCTGATCGAATGCCTTGTCTTCGGTAGCGATGACTGCCCAGCTCGGCTTGGTGCGCCAGGCAGCGTTTTCAAGTTTCGTGCCGAACGCCGACATGTTGATCGGCACCTGCGCGTCCCTCATGAACGCAACATCGGCATCGCTGACGTCATGGGCGAAACCGGCCTTGAACTTTGCCGGGCTGACATAGCCGAAACCATCCTTGGTAGTCTCGATGACGAATTCTGAAGCGGGCGCAAATCCCTCATATTGCTGAGCCGTCGTCTCGCCTGCATCGGGGGACAGGGCAGAGACATAAACAAGGCCTGCGACCTTCGCATCGACACCAGCTTCAGTGATGACCGTGCCGCCCCACGAGTGCCCGACGAGAATGACAGGACCATCCTGCCGCTCCAGCGCACGCTTGGTGGCCGCAACGTCGTCGGCAAGAGAAGTCAGAGGATTTTGGACAATGGTGACGCGATAGCCGCGCTTCGTGAGAATGTCGTAAACGCCCTTCCAGCCTGAGCCGTCTGCGAAAGCGCCATGAACGAGTACAACGTTTCTGACGGACTGGTTCTGAGGGATGATTTCAGCGGCGCTCGCCGGTATTGCGGCAGTCAATGCTGCAGCAGCTGCAATGGCGGCACGGGGGGTCGTGGTCTTGCGTGTCATGGCTGTCTCTCCGTTAATCACGATAACTGTTATCGCGATACATGTGAAATGTCAGAGTTCAGATTGCGCGTCAAGATAATTCTTATCGCGATATTTAATTTTGTTATTGCATAGGCTATATGGAGGTCTACAGGAGCTCAGAAATGACCGAACGCCATAACGATCCACCGCCTTTGCACGACCAATTGTGCTACGCGATCTACACTGCCGGAATTGCAATCCAGCGCGCGTACAAGCCGCTTCTCGACGAGTTGGGTCTGACCTACCCGCAGTATCTCGTGCTCAACGTGCTGTGGAGCGAGGATGGGCAAACGGTCGGCGCCATTGCCAACGCCCTTGCCTTGGAATCCAGCACGCTGACGCCGTTGCTGAAGCGGCTCGAGACATCTGGCCTGCTGCGCCGGACCAGAAACCTCAGCAATGAGCGGCAGGTGGTTATCGGGTTAACCGACAAAGGACGTGCCTTGCAGCACAAGGCAGGCTGTCTCAGCGATACCTTGCTTGCAGCCTCGACCCAGACGCCGCAGGAATTGGCCACCCTGAACCGCGACGTCCGCCATCTTCGCAATACGATTTATTCCCAGATCGGCGGGTGGGACGCACCCGCCTGATCAAAATGGTGACGTGATATCAGACCGTCGGAACAGTGCCGCCGTCGATGACGAACTCGGCGCCGTGAATCGCAGCAGCGCGATCCGAGGCCAGGTAGGCGATGAGGTCGGCGACCTCATGGGGCTCGGCTGGACGCCCGATCGGGATACCGCCCAGGCTGTCAAGAACGATTTGCCGCGCGTCCTCGATCGTACCGCCATTGGCTGCTTGCAGACGTTTCAGCAAGTCCTGGGATGACTCCGTCATGATCCAGCCGGGGGAAACGACATTGACCCGCACGCCTTTCGGCCCAAGCTCCTTGGAGATGGACTTGCTGTAGGTCTTGAGTGCGGCCTTGGCGGAG
>CCRI01000026.1 GCA_000985875.1 Neorhizobium galegae bv. officinalis | reverse complement strand
GGCGCGCGCATGGCATACGAGATGATCGTCATGGCCTTTGCGGATGGCGACCGGAAGACGCTGAAGGGCCTTCTGTCCAAAGAAGTATTCGACGGTTTCGATGCGGCGATCACCGACCGGGAATCCCGCGGTGAAGTGGTGAAGTCCACATTCGTCGGTATCGACAAGGCGGATATCACCCATGCCGCGGTCAAGGACGCCGAGGAACAGATCACCGTCCGGATTGTCAGCCAGCTCATTTCCGCCACCTATGACAAGGCCGGGGCACTGATCGACGGCGACCAGGAAACCGTGGCCGAAGTCACCGACATCTGGACCTTCGCCCGCGACATCCGCTCCCGCGATCCGAATTGGAGACTGGTCGCCACCGAATCCGAACAATGACCTTGAGCTCTGCGTATTATACTCTACGGCCGGTATCCTTCCCCGATTTAGCGGGGTGGGGCGATGACGATCCGACCGTCCTGTTTGCCGGCATGCGCGCGTCGCTGGAGCATATTCGCAAGGTCAAGCCCTATCGAACCGGCGCCCTCGGCCTCACGGCTGAAGAACTCGCCACCCTCATCGAAGCCGCCCGGGACATCCCGGGCGATCCCGTTTCCGCCCGGGCCTTTTTCGAAACCCATTGCACGCCCTTCCTGATTGCTCGCAACGATGGCCGGCGCGGTTTCGTTACCGCCTTCTACGAGCCGGAGATCGAGGTCTCGGAAACGCGGGACGATGTTTGGGGCCATCCCTTTTATTATCGCCCCGACGATCTCGTCGATCTCGATGACACGAACCGGCCGGCCGGATTGGACTCCGGCTACATGTTCGGTCGGCAGACACCCGATGGGATCGTGCCCTATCCGGATCGCGGCGAGATCGATCGCGGCTTCCTCGAAGGCCGAGGCCTGGAGATCGCCTATGCGAAGTCCAAGGTCGATGTCTTCTTCATCCATGTCCAGGGCGCCGCGAGGCTTAGATATCCGGATGGAAACATCCGGCGGATCACCTATTCCGCCAAGGCGGGTCATCCGTTCTCGCCGATCGGCAAGCTGCTGATCGATCGCGGCGAGATCGATCCTGCAAAGATTTCCATGCAGAGCATCCGCGCCTGGCTGGAGCGGAATCCGGCTAAGGTAAACGAGGTGCTCTGGCACAATCGCTCCTACATTTTCTTCCGGGAGGCGGATGTCTCCGATCCGTCGCTCGGGCCGGTGGCCGCCGCCAAGGTGCCGCTGATCCCGGGACGTTCGCTCGCGGTCGATCGCCAGATCCACACCTTCGGTTTTCCCTTCTTCATTCGTTCCGAAACGCTGACCCACATGGATAACGGAAAACCCTTCGCGCGGCTGATGCTGGCGCTCGATACCGGCTCGGCGATCGTCGGCCCGGCGCGCGGCGATATTTTTACCGGTTCCGGCTTCGAGGCGGGCGAGCTTGCCGGAACGGTACGCAACGACGCGGATTTCTATATCCTCATCCCCAAGGGGGCTTCTGTCAGGTACGGCGGATGAAGGGTGGTCGCAAACTCGATCCGGAAGAGCGGATATTGTGGGGCAGGGTGGCCAAGTCCGCCCGCGCCCTGCCTGGGCGCATGAAGGAGATCCTCGAATTCGAGGAAGCCGAAACCGCAAAGATTGCCGCGGAACAGGCAGCCGTCGAAGCGAAAAAGCCGAAGCCAGCGCCCCGTCAGGAAAGTTTTGCGGTCGAACTTCCGGCTTCCGCGCCGGTCAGGCGTCCCGTAGGCTCTCATCAGCCGCTGGAAAAGCCGGTCAAGAAAAAACTCGCCAAGGGCCGGCTGCCGATCGACGCCCGGCTCGATCTGCACGGGCTTTTCCAGGGCGAGGCCCACGACCTGCTTCTCGATTTTCTGCTGAGGGCCCATGACCGCGGCCTTCGCCACGTTCTGGTGATCACCGGCAAGGGCAGCTCGATGGGCAGCGAAGGAGCGCTCCGCCGCGCCGTGCCGCTGTGGTTTTCGAAAGCCGAGTTCCGCTTTCTGATCTCCTCCTACGAATGGGCGGCGCGCCATCATGGCGGGGAGGGGGCTATGTATGTACGGCTCTCCCGAGGTCGCGGAGATCGGGAATGACGCCCTTCGGCCACGCACTGAGAGAGCTTCGCCGCCGCAAGGGCATCACCCAGCGCGAGCTTGCTGAGGCGATCGGCGTCACCCCCGCCTATCTCTCGGCCCTGGAACATGGCAAGCGCGGCCGCCCGACCTTCGAGCTGCTGCAACGGATCGCCGGTTATTTCAACGTCATCTGGGACGAGGCGGAAGAGCTTTTCCGCCTTGCCGAAGCGTCGCATCCGAAAGTCGTGCTCGATACTGCGGGTCTGCCGCCATCATACACCGGCTTTGCCAACCGGCTGGCTCAGCGGATTCGCTCTTTGCAGCCGGACGTGATAGAGGAAATGGACGCGCTCCTCAAAAAAGCCGAGATGCGAGGCTGAATTCGCTGCGCATCCACGGCTTTCATGCCGTATTGGCGAGGCTCAACCTTTAGAAACCGCCCCGATTTCCCTATATTCTGAGGGTGGAATGGCCGGTGATTCGCTTAACCGGCATCTCAAACGAATTGGAAGATAATTAATGACCGATACACCCGTCAGCGATAATGGCGCGAGTGCCGAATATGGTGCCGACTCGATCAAGGTTCTGAAGGGCCTCGACGCCGTTCGCAAGCGGCCCGGCATGTATATCGGCGATACGGACGACGGCTCCGGCCTGCACCATATGGTCTACGAAGTCGTGGACAATGCGATCGACGAGGCGCTGGCCGGCCATGCCGACCTGGTGACCGTGACGCTCAACGCCGATGGCTCCGTCACCGTGACGGACAACGGCCGCGGCATCCCGACCGACATTCACACCGGCGAAGGCGTATCGGCTGCCGAAGTGATCATGACCCAGCTCCACGCGGGCGGCAAGTTCGACCAGAATTCCTACAAGGTCTCGGGCGGGTTGCATGGCGTCGGCGTCTCGGTCGTCAACGCGCTGTCCGTCTGGCTGAAGCTGCGCATCCGCCGCAACGGCAAGCTCCACGAAATTTCCTTCACCCACGGCGTAGCCGACGGTCCACTCAAGGTGATCGGCGAATACGAAGGCCGCTCCGGAACCGAGGTTACCTTCCTCGTCAGCTCCGAAACCTTCACGATGACCGAATACGACTACGGCACGCTCGAGCATCGTCTGCGCGAACTGGCGTTCCTGAATTCCGGCGTCAGAATCCGGCTAACGGACAAGCGCAAGCCAGACGTCAAGGAAGAGGAAATGCTCTATGACGGCGGCCTCGAAGCCTTCGTCCGTTATCTCGACCGCTCCAAGAAGCCGCTGGTCGAAAAGCCCGTCAGCATCAAGGGCGAAAAGGACGGAATGACTGTCGAAGTGGCCATGTGGTGGAACGACAGCTACCACGAAAACATGCTCTGCTTCACCAACAACATCCCCCAGCGCGATGGCGGCACGCATATGGCCGGCTTCCGCGGCGCCCTGACGCGTCAGGTGACGTCCTACGCGGATAGTTCCGGCATCACCAAGAAGGAAAAGGTCACGCTTCAGGGGGAAGACTGCCGCGAAGGCCTGACCGCGGTGCTTTCCGTGAAGGTGCCCGATCCCAAGTTTTCATCGCAGACGAAGGACAAGCTCGTTTCTTCGGAAGTTCGGCCAGTGGTCGAAAGCCTGATGAACGAAGCCTTGAGCACCTGGTTTGAAGAGCACCCGTCCGAAGCGAAGATCCTTGTCGGCAAGGTGGTCGAGGCGGCCGTTGCCCGCGAGGCCGCCCGCAAGGCCCGCGAGCTGACCCGCCGCAAGGGCGTGCTCGACATCGCCTCGCTGCCCGGCAAGCTCGCCGACTGCTCTGAGCGCGATCCGGCGAAGTCGGAACTGTTCCTCGTCGAGGGCGATTCCGCTGGCGGTTCCGCAAAGCAGGGCCGTTCGCGTGAGAATCAGGCTATTCTGCCGCTGCGTGGAAAAATCCTCAACGTCGAGCGGGCCCGTTTCGACAAGATGCTGTCCAGCCAGGAAATCGGCACGCTGATCACCGCGCTCGGCACATCGATCGGCAAGGACGAATTCAACGCCGACAAGCTGCGTTACCACAAGATCATCATCATGACGGACGCCGACGTCGACGGCGCCCATATCCGCACCCTGCTGCTGACCTTCTTCTTCCGTCAGATGCCGGAACTGATCGAGCGCGGCCATATCTATATCGCCCAGCCGCCGCTCTATAAGGTCAGCCGCGGCAAGTCGATCCAGTACCTGAAGAACGAGAGCGCGCTGGAAGAGTACCTGATCAGCATGGGCCTCGAAGAGGCGACGCTGACGCTCGGTTCCGGCGAAGTCCGTGCCGGCCAGGATATGCGCGAAGTCATCCAGGACGCGCTGCGTCTGCGCGCCCTCGTCGAAGGACTGCATTCGCGCTACAGCCGCTCGATCATCGAACAGGCCGCGATCGCCGGTGCGCTCAATCCGGAGCTGACCGACAATCGCGAACGGGCTCTGGAGACCGCCGCCGAAGTTGCCCGTCGCCTCGACATGATCGCCGAGGAAACCGAACGCGGCTGGACCGGCCATGTGACCGACGAGGGTGGCCTGCGTTTCGAGCGCATGGTGCGCGGCGTCAAGGAAGTCGCGGCCGTGGACGTGGCGCTGATCGGTTCGGCCGATGCCCGCCATATCGACCAGATGACGACGCGCCTGCAGGAAATCTATCGTACGCCGCCCGTCCTCACCCGCAAGGATGGCCAGCAGGAAATGTCCGGCCCCCGTGCTCTCCTGGAATCGATCTTCGCGACGGGCCGTAAGGGTCTTTCCATGCAGCGTTACAAGGGTCTCGGCGAGATGAATGCCGAGCAGCTTTGGGAAACGACGCTCGATCCGAACGTCCGCTCGCTGCTGCAGGTCAGGGTCAACGACGCGACCGATGCCGACGGTCTCTTCTCGCGCCTGATGGGCGACGAAGTCGAACCGCGCCGCGAGTTCATCCAGGAAAATGCGCTGAGCGTCGCCAACCTCGACATCTGACGTCGTCGCCTCACAAGAAAAAAGCGGCGGTCCGTCGGGCCGCCGCTTTTTGTTTGTCCAGCTCAAAAATGTTTCACGTGAATCTTTCCTGTGGATATGGATTCACGTGAAACAATTCCTAAAGCATCGCGACCTCAGGGCTCTCCCGTAAATTTCCCCTCGAAGGCAATTTCCGATACCGGCTTGCGCTTGCTCGGAAACTCCCGCTGGGCAAGATCATCAGGCAAGGTGCTTTTGTCGGCCATGCGACCGATCGCAGCCGCTGCCTCGACCCGGTAGCCCTCCGGAATCCCTAGCACCTCGACGGCCTTTTCCTTGTCCAGGCCTTCCATCCCATGCGCGTGATAACCGAGCTTCATCGCCTGCGAGATGACCGAAAACCAGGCCGCCCCGGTGTCGTAAGAATGTGTATAGGCGAGCCGGTGTTCTCCAGTGCTGGCTACGCGATAGGTCTTCGAGACGACGATCATCAGTGCTGCCGCGTTCTGCGCCCAGCGTTGGTTACCCGGCGAAAGAATGTCCACGAGCACCGGAAACGACGGCGTGCCGCGCAGCGCATAGATGAAACGCCAGGGCTGATTGTTGCCGGAGGAGGGCGCCCAATGCGCCGCATCCAAGATAGTCAACATGGTCGCCTGATCGATCGTCTCTTCGGTAAATGCCCGCGGCGACCAACGGTCGAGGAAGAAGGTATCGATCGGAAATTCCGAATCGCGGGTATTGCTGCTGGTCATGGGCATTCTCCGAATTTGCAGGCCGAGGGCAGATTTAGGACTAACAATAGGCCCGCCGACCTGCTTGGCAACAGACTTCTGGTTGGCGGAAAACGGGCGTGACAAGCCGGGACGCATGTTCCATAAACCTCCTCGCTTAAATGGAGGACCATGCTTTGAAACTGATGCGCATTGGCGAGCCGGGCCATGAAACGCCGGCACTTTTTGACAACAAGGGCAAGATTCGCGATCTTTCCGGCCATGTCGCCGATATTGCCGGGCCTGCCATTTCCCCGGAAGGCCTCGCCAGGATAGCCGCTCTTGATCCGGAGAGCCTGCCCGAATTGCAGCCGACCCGCATCGGCGCCTGCGTCGCCGGCACCGGAAAGTTCATCTGCATCGGCCTCAACTACTCCGACCATGCCGCCGAAACCGGCGCGACCGTACCGCCTGAGCCGATCATCTTCATGAAGGCGACGTCGGCCATCGTCGGCCCGAACGACGACGTGGTCATTCCGCGGGGTTCCGAAAAGACCGACTGGGAAGTCGAGCTCGGGGTGGTCATCGGCAAGACCGCGAAATATGTCTCGGAAGCTGATGCGATGGATTATGTCGCCGGCTACTGCCTGACCAATGACGTCTCCGAACGCGCCTTCCAGAGCGAGCGCTCCGGCCAGTGGACCAAGGGCAAGTCCTGCGACACCTTCGGCCCAATCGGCCCCTGGCTCGTCACCAAGGACGAAATCCCCGATCCGCAGAACCTCGGGATGTGGCTCACCGTCAATGGCGAGAAGATGCAGAACGGTTCCACCAAGACGATGGTCTACGGTGTCCGTTATCTCGTCTCCTACCTCAGCCAGTTCATGTCGCTGCATCCGGGCGACATCATCTCGACCGGCACGCCGCCGGGCGTCGGCCTCGGCATGAAACCGCAGCGTTTCCTGAAACCGGGCGAAGTCGTCGAGCTCGGCATCGACGGCCTTGGCACCCAGCGGCAGACCTTCGTCGCGGACATCTAAATGATCGGGGGACTGATGCCCGCCGGCGGGCATGAGTTCTTAACCAGGCTTGGAAGGTGGAACTTTAAGGCTTACATGTCATTCTCAAGACAGCAGAATGATCTGCGGTTCCGCCTTCCTCTTGGCCAATTCAGCCGGTATTCCCCATAATGTTGCACCGCAATAGAAAAGTGCTAGCCTATCCCCAAGCTGCTCCTGAACCGATCGGTTCGATGCCACTGTCGGAAATCACGAAAGGTAGCACCTCGATGTTCTATCAGTTCTACGAGATGAACCACGCCACGATGGCCCCCGTTCGCGCCGCCGCGGATGCCATGCACTTCTTCTATTCCAACCCGCTCAATCCGTTTTCCCATACGACGATGGGCCGGACGCTGTCGGCTGGCCTTGAAGTCTTCGAGCGCGTCACGCGCCGATACGGAAAGCCTGCCTTCGATCTTCCCTTCACGATCGTCGATGGCGAGACCGTCGCGGTGACGGAAGAAATCGTCTGGAACAAGCCCTTCTGCAACCTCCTGCATTTCCGCCGCGACCTGCCCGCCGGCAGCGCTCCGGATCAGAAGATCCTGATCGTCGCGCCGATGTCCGGCCACTATGCGACCCTGCTGCGCGGCACCGTGGAAGCGCTGCTGCCGAGCGCCGATGTCTACATCACCGACTGGATCGATGCCCGCATGGTGCCGATCACAGATGGTCGCTTCGATCTCGACGACTATATCGACTACATCATCGAGATGCTGCATGCGATCGGCCCCGGCACCCATGTCATCGGCGTCTGCCAGCCCTCCGTTCCGGTGCTTGCCGCCGTGGCGGTGATGGAATCGCAGCGCGATTCGATGGTCCCCGCTTCGATGATCCTGATGGGCGGCCCGATCGACACCCGTATCAACCCGACCGCCGTCAACAAGCTTGCGGAAGAACATTCGATCGAATGGTTCCGCGACAACGTCATCATGAACGTGCCGTGGCCGCATTCCGGCTTCATGCGCCGCGTTTATCCGGGCTTCCTGCAATTGTCCGGCTTCATGTCGATGAACCTCGACCGGCACGTGTCCGCCCACAAGGAATTCTTCCAGCATCTCGTCAAGAACGACGGCGAGTCCGCCGAGAAGCACCGCGAGTTCTACGACGAATACCTGGCGGTCATGGACCTGACGGAGGAATTCTACCTCCAGACGGTCGAGACGGTCTTCATCAAGCACTCCCTGCCCAAGGGCGAGATGATGCATCGGAATGTTCCGGTCGATACCAGCCTCATCCGCCAGGTGGCGCTGCTGACCATCGAAGGCGAGAACGACGACATTTCCGGTCTTGGCCAGACCAATGCGGCGCAGACCATCTGCCCCAATATCCCCGATGACATGCGCATGCATTACATCCAGCCGGATGTCGGACACTACGGCGTGTTCAACGGATCGCGTTTCCGTCGGGAGATCGCCCCGCGCATCGTCGCCTTCACCCAGAAACATGCCAAGGCCGCGGTCAAGAAGACTCCGGTCAAGCGAGTGATAAAGGGTGGCAAGGCCAGCTAAGCTCGGCGGGTCTTCAAATTCCGGTTTATATTTCAGCATCTTCTTGAATTTAATGATCCGTCTTCTTGAAGGCGGATCATGGGCTCACCAAATCGAAGTGAGACGGGCTGGCATGTGGCCACCCGCTGAAACATCAGGGTGTGACCAATGAACCAGTCAGCATTGATTCGTCCGGATTGGACGCCGGCAACCATCGCTCTCATGGTGCTCGGCTTCGTCGTTTTCTGGCCTCTCGGCCTTGCCATGCTCGCCTACATCATCTTCGGGGACAGGCTGCGCGGCTTCAAGCGCGATGCCAACGACCGCGCCGATCGCATGTTCGCCGGCTGCCGTCGGGCGAAGTCCCGTTACAACACGCATTTCACCACGGGCAACGTCGCCTTCGACGATTGGCGCAAGACCGAGATCGACCGGATCGAGGAAGAGCGCCGCAAGCTCGACGAGATGCGTGAAGAATTCGACAACTACGTGCGCGAACTTCGCCGCGCCAAGGATCAGGAAGAGTTCGATCGCTTCATGCGCGAGCGGCAGAACCGCTCCTCCGGGCAGAACCCGGTTGTCGACCTCTGATCCTCCCAAGGATTCACGTGAAACGTGATGGAAAGCCGGCGTCCGTGAGGCGCCGGCTTTTTTATGCAAGGGAATCGGCTAGAAAGGGTTCATGTTCGCGCTTCTGAAAAAGCCAGTTCGCTCCAAACCGAAACCGCTCGAAACGGTGAAGCGGACCCTTGCTGTCGGTGATCGGGCGATGCCGCTGACGATCAGGGAAAACCGCCGGGCCACCCGCATCACGCTCCGGATCGAACCCGGCGGCCGCGCGCTCAATCTCACCGTGCCGGCCGGTCTGCTGACGCGCGAGATCGACGATTTCCTCGACCGGCATCAAGGCTGGCTCCTCACCAAGCTTGCGAAATTTTCGGCCGACAATCAAATTCGACCTGGCGGACGCATCGCCTTCCGCGGCGTGTCCCACCGGATCGAGCATACCGGCACGCTCCGTGGCCTCACCGAAGCGGTGCTGGTCGACGGCGAACCGGTGCTGAGGGTGAGCGGCCTTGAAGACCACATGGGGCGCCGGCTCTCCACCTTCTTCAAGAAGGAGGCGCGCAAGGATCTCGAATTCCTGGTCGCGCGCCACGCCGCCGCCATCCGCAAGCCGATCAAGTCGGTCTCCATGAAGGACACCCGCAGCCGCTGGGGGTCCTGCTCCTGGGACGGAAACCTCAGCTTCTCCTGGCGCATCGTCATGGCCCCGCCTCTCATCATCGACTATCTCGCTGCCCATGAAGTGGCGCACCTGAAGGAGATGAACCACGGCCCGAAGTTCTGGGCGCTGTGCAAACAGCTCTGCCCGCGCATGGAAGAAGCGCGCAAATGGCTGAAACAACACGGTTCGCAGCTGCATGCGATCGACTTCGAGTAGGAGGCCGCCTGTAGGCCCCCGGTTAAACCCGAAGATGACGATCTTGGATGTTATAGCTCTAGCGACCACAAGGCTCCCGCTCCTTGGCCATCCGCCGCCCTCACCGTCGTCGTCCTCGGGCTTGGCCCGAGGACCCATGCTCCAAACGCGGCACCCCACCCGCTATGATTTGCCTCGACTCCGGCGGAATTTCATGTCAATCCGCACGTCATGAAACCTGATATCAAGATCTGCGGGTTGAAGACCCCCGAGGCAGTCGATCGCGCCGTGGCGCGGGGCGCCTCGCATATCGGCTTCATCTTTTTTGCCAAGAGCCCGCGTTATGTCGGGCCGGACCTGGCTGGAGACCTCGCCGATCGAGTCCGAGGACGGGTCAAGCTCGTCGCGGTGACGGTCGATGCCGATGACGAGGAACTCGACGACATCGTATCGATGGTGCGGCCGGATATCCTGCAACTGCATGGCAACGAGAGCCCGGAACGGGTACTGCAGGTGAAGGCGCTCTTCGGCCTGCCGGTTATGAAGGCCTTTTCCGTAAAGGAAGCTGGCGATCTTGACCGGGTTGATCCGTATATCGCCGTCGCTGACCGTTTTCTCTTCGATGCCAAAGCTCCCGCCGGCTCGCAACTGCCGGGCGGGAACGGCATTTCCTTTGACTGGAGCCTGATGGCTTCCCTTGACGAGGGCGTGGATTACATGCTTTCGGGAGGATTGAACAAGGATAATGCCGCCATCGCCCTCAAATCGACGCGGGCAAGCGGTATTGATCTATCGTCCGGCGTGGAAAGCGCGCCGGGTATCAAGGACCTTGGAATGATCGATGCGTTTTTCGACGCCCTTGCAGATGCGGGTCGGAAAAGCGCGTGAGGGAGTAGACAGTGAACGAGACGCCAAAACCCAATTCGTTCCGTTCCGGCCCCGACGAGGATGGCCGTTTCGGTATTTTCGGTGGGCGCTTCGTCGCCGAGACGCTGATGCCGCTGATCCTGGATCTCCAGGGGGAATGGGAAAAGGCGAAGAACGATCCGGCCTTCCAGAAGGAACTGGCTGATCTCGGCACCCATTATATCGGCCGCCCGAGCCCGCTCTATTTCGCCGAGCGCCTGACCGAACATCTCGGCGGCGCCAAGATCTATTTCAAGCGCGAAGAGCTGAACCATACCGGTTCGCACAAGATCAACAACTGCATCGGCCAGATCCTGCTTGCCAAGCGCATGGGCAAGACCCGCATCATCGCCGAAACTGGCGCCGGCCAGCATGGCGTTGCCTCCGCGACCGTCGCCGCCCGTTTCGGTTTCCCCTGCGTCGTCTACATGGGCGCAACCGACGTCGAGCGCCAGGCGCCGAACGTTTTCCGCATGAAGCTCCTCGGTGCGGAAGTCATTCCGGTGACCGCCGGCAACGGCACGCTGAAGGACGCCATGAACGAGGCTTTGCGTGACTGGGTCACCAATGTCGAGGATACCTATTATCTGATCGGCACGGCTGCCGGCCCGCATCCCTATCCGGAACTCGTCCGCGACTTCCAGTCGGTGATCGGCAAGGAAGCCCGCGAGCAGATTCTCGAAGCCGAAGGCCGGCTGCCGGATATGGTCATCGCCGCCGTCGGCGGCGGTTCGAACGCGATCGGCATATTCCATCCGTTCCTGGATGATGCGGACGTACAGATCGTTGGCGTCGAAGCCGGCGGCCGCGGCCTTCAGGGTGTCGAGCACTGCGCCTCGATCACCGCCGGCGCGCCGGGCGTGCTGCACGGCAACCGCACCTATCTGCTGCAGGATCATGACGGCCAGATCCTCGAGGGTCATTCGGTCTCGGCCGGCCTCGACTATCCGGGTATCGGCCCGGAGCACAGCTGGCTGCACGATATCGGCCGGGCGGAATACGTGCCGATCATGGACCAGGAGGCGCTTGATGCCTTCCAGGTCCTGACGCGCCTCGAAGGCATCATCCCCGCGCTGGAGCCGAGCCATGCCCTGGCAGAGGTGATCAAGCGTGCGCCCAAAATGCGCAAGGACCAGATTATCGTGATGAACCTCTCCGGTCGCGGCGACAAGGACATCTTCACCGTCGCCAAGATTCTCGGAATGGATATGTGACATGACCGTTCGTATGGACAAACGTTTCGCGGCCGTGAAAGCTGAAGGCCGCCCCGCTTTGGTCACCTATTTCATGGGTGGCGATCCGGATTTCGACACCTCGCTCGGCATCATGAAGGCGCTGCCGGGCGCTGGTTCCGATATCATCGAGCTCGGCATGCCGTTTTCCGATCCGATGGCCGACGGCCCGGCGGTCCAGATGGCCGGCCAGCGTGCGCTGAAGGGCGGGCAGACGCTGTCCAAGACGCTCGATCTCGCAGCCAGGTTCCGCGAAACCGACAACGACACCCCGATCGTGATGATGGGTTATTACAACCCGATCTACGTCTATGGCGTCGACAAGTTCCTGGACGATGCGATCGCGGCTGGCATCGACGGCCTGATCGTCGTCGATCTGCCGCCGGAAATGGATGACGAACTCTGCATCCCGGCGCTCGCCAAGGGCATCAACTTTATCCGCCTCGCCACACCCACGACGGACGACAAGCGCCTGCCGACGGTTCTCAAGAACACGTCCGGTTTCGTCTACTACGTCTCGATGAACGGCATTACCGGTTCCGCCCTGCCGGACCCGTCGCTGATTGCCGGTGCTGTCAAACGGATCAAGGGACATACGGACCTGCCGGTCTGCGTTGGTTTCGGCGTCAAGACCGCCGATCACGCCAAGGCGATCGGTGCTTCTGCCGACGGCGTTGTCGTCGGTACCGCAATCGTACAGCAGATTGCCGGCAGCCTCACCAAGGACGGCAAGGCCGGCCCGGACACCGTCGCCTCGGTGGTGACCCTGGTTCGTGGCCTGGCGACCGGCGTTCGCGCCGCCCGCCTTGTTGCTGCCGAATAGTTTCCCACATTAGGCTTGAGTTAATCGGGAGTACGCCAAGTGAACTGGATCACCAATTACGTCAGGCCGCGCATCAACTCCATGCTCGGTCGTCCCAACCGGGACGTTCCGGAAAATCTCTGGATCAAGTGCCCGGAGACCGGGGAAATGGTCTTCCATAAGGATCTGGAAGAAAACAAGTGGGTCATCCCCGCTTCCGGCTTCCACATGAAGATGCCTGCCAAGTCCCGTCTCGTCGATCTCTTCGACGGCGGTGTCTTCGAAGCGTTTCCGCAGCCGAAGGTCGCCCAGGATCCGCTGAAATTTCGCGATTCGAAGCGTTACGCCGACCGCCTGAAAGACAGCCGCATCAAGACCGAGCAGGAGGACACGATTCTGGCCGGCCTCGGCGAGGTCCAGGGCCTGAGGCTCGTCGCTGTCGTGCATGAATTCAACTTCATCGGCGGCTCGCTGGGCATGGCGGCCGGCGAGGCGATCGTCCGCGCCTGCGAGCGGGCCGTGACCGAAAAATGCCCTCTGGTCATCTTCCCGGCCTCCGGCGGCGCGCGCATGCAGGAAGGCATCCTGTCGCTGATGCAGCTTCCCCGCACCACGGTCGCGGTCGACATGCTGAAGGAAGCAGGTCTGCCCTATATCGTCGTCCTGACCAACCCGACGACCGGCGGCGTCACGGCCTCCTACGCCATGCTGGGCGACGTCCATATCGCCGAACCGGGCGCCGAAATCGGCTTTGCCGGCAAGCGGGTCATCGAGCAGACGCTGCGCGAAAAGCTGCCGGAAGGTTTCCAGACGTCGGAATACCTGCTGGAGCACGGCATGGTCGACATGGTGGTGAAGCGCCACGACATTCCGTCGACGCTGGCCAAAATCCTGAAGATGCTGACAAAACAGCCTGTCCAGGAAGCGCTCCCGGCGCCCATCGCGCTCAGCGCCTGACCGAAAGAGAGTATCAAGAGCCGGAGCGGCGGGATGACGACCATGAACGAGCCCGTTGTGAGCGAGGCGGAACGGGAAATCGACAGGCTGATGACCCTTCATCCGAAGGGTTTCGATCTGTCGCTCGACAGGATCACTCGCCTGCTCGAACTGCTCGGCAATCCGCACAGGAAGCTGCCGCGCGTCATCCATGTGGCCGGCACCAATGGCAAGGGCTCGGTGACCGCCTTCTGCCGCGCCCTGCTCGAGGCGGGTGGTTATGCGACGCATGTCCACACGTCTCCGCATCTCGTCCACTGGCATGAACGCTACCGGATCGGCGTCAAGGGCGGCCGCGGCCAGATCGTCGGCGACGAGATGCTGGCAGATGCGCTGCGGCGCATCGCGGCGGCCAATAACGGCCAGATGATCACCGTCTTCGAAATCCTGACGGCCGCGACTTTCCTGTTGTTCTCCGAACAGCCGGGCGATGCGGTGATCCTTGAGGTCGGCCTCGGCGGCCGCTTCGATGCCACCAACGTCATTTCCGATCCGGCCGTTTCGGTCATCATGCCGATTTCGCTCGATCACCAGGCCTATCTCGGCGATCGGGTCGAGCTGATTGCCGCTGAAAAGGCGGGGATCATGAAGCGCGGCCGACCGGTCGTCATCGGCCACCAGGAATTTGAGGCCGCCCGCGACGTGCTGGTGTCGACCGCCGAACGGCTCGGCTGTCCGACCGCCGTCTACGGCCAGGAATTTTCCGCCCATGAGGAATTCGGCCGGCTGATCTATCAGGACGAATTCGGCCTTGCCGACCTGCCGCTGCCGCGGCTGCCGGGCCGCCACCAATACGCCAATGCCGCCGCCGCCATCCGCGCCGTCAAGGCGGCCGGCTTCACGGTCACAGAGGCGATGATGGAAAAGGCGATGGCGACGGTCGAATGGCCGGCCCGCCTGCAGAAGCTGACCGAAGGCAAGCTCCTGGAATATGCGCCGGACGGCTCGGAGATCTGGCTGGATGGCGGGCACAATCCCGGCGCCGGCGAGGTGATCGCCGAGGCAATGGCATCCTTCGAGGAACGCCAGGCTCGGCCGCTCTACATCATCGCCGGCATGATCAACACCAAGGATCCGATCGGCTACTTCCGCGCCTTCGCGGATATCGCCGAACACGTCTTCACCGTCCGCATCCGCGGCAGCGAATCGGGCCTCGATCCGGTGGTCTTGGCTCACGCAGCGTTTGATGCCGGGCTGGTGGCCGAACCCGCCGGCTCCGCGGCCGAGGCTCTGCAGGAAATCACCCGCCGCCAGGTGCCGGGCACCCCGCCGCCGCGCATCCTGATCGGCGGCTCGCTGTATTTCGCCGGCAATGTGCTTGCCGACAACGGCACTCCGCCGACCTGACCGCAAAGGCTGCGATAGACACAGAAAAAGCCCGGCTGCAGGGAACAGCCGGGCTTTTTATGCGGGCATGCGACTGGAAGTTAGGCGGCGCTGGAAATCCAGGCCGAAAGGGCAGTCTTCGGAGCAGCGCCAACCTTGATGTCGGCGACTTCGCCACCCTTGAACATGGCAAGCGTCGGGATCGAGCGCACGCCGAACTGGGCAGCCAGTTCAGGATTTTCGTCGATGTTCAGCTTGACGACCTTCACCTTGCCGGCGAGCTCGTTCGAAATTTCTTCGAGGCTCGGACCGATCATTTTGCACGGGCCGCACCATTCAGCCCAGAAATCCACGACGACCGGCTGAGCGGAATCGAGGACTTCGGTCTGGAAGTTGCTGTTATCGACTTTTACGGTAGCCATAGGGCACTCCTTCACGATTCTCTGTTGGCATAAATGTGAGCTTCCCGCTCAAAGTTTTCAATGGCCGCTATCTCACTTTGTTTTGAGTTCCGCAAGCGAGCGTGACAGCAGGCCCGGTGGCAGCGACATGACCTGCGCCGACTCGGTATAGACCAGCACGCATTCAAAATCCTTTGCCGGATAAAGCGGTTTCAGGATCTCGCGATAGATGGCGAGCTGGGCGCGATGCGAGAGCGGCACGTCCTCCGCCGTCTTCGGCGGCACGCGATTGGTCTTGTAGTCGAGAATGATCACCCGGTCTTCGGTCACCACCAGCCGGTCGATGCGGCCCGAAATCGCATAGTCGCGGCCCTCGAGCGCCAGCGTGCCCATGATCGAGACTTCCGACTGGCTGCGCTCGGAAAAGACCGACCCGAGTTCGGCATGCGACAGCACCGACATGACGCTGCCAACGAGCTTTTCGCGCTCCGCGGCGGGCCAGAAACGGGCGGCGCGATCCGCATACCGCCGGGCGGCAGAGGCGCGGTCAGGCTCGGCAAAATCCGTCAGCATCTGCAGCATGCGGTGGACCAGCTTGCCCTTCTGCAGCGCCAGCCCCGCATTGTCTTTCTGGTCAGTGGTAAATAGCGGCGAGGTGACGATCAGATCGTCCGCATCGTCGTCGATCATCGTTCCTGCACCGGAAGGGCTGAGCGGCCGCGGCAGGATTTTCTGGGCCGGCAGGGGGCGGGAAAGGGCCGTGGGAAGCGGCCGTTTGTCGGCTGCTGCGGCCTCCTTGCGCGCCGCCTTCGGCGCCTGGCCGGGGGCCGCCGGAAGCCGCCACTTGAAGCCGCCCCATTGGCCCTCGGACCCATGGAATTCCGCAGGGCTGCAATGATGTTCGTCGGCGGCAAGCGCCTTGGAAATCATCGACTGCCAGGTGTCCGGATTGTCGATCTTGCCGCGATAACCGCAGACGATCAGCCGGTCGGCGGCCCGCGTCATGCCGACATAGAGGAGCCGGCGATACTCTTCCTCGGTCGAGGTCCTGATCCGATCGTCATCGGCTGATGTGATCGCATTGGTCAGCATCTTGCCCGGCACCCAGGCCGGCACATCCTCGCCGCCGATCCGCAGCAACCGGAATTTCGGCACATGCGAGGAGATGAACGCCTTCGAGCCGCTATCGACGAGGAACACCACCGGCGCCTCCAGCCCCTTGGAAGCGTGCACGGTCATGATCCGCACCTCGTTGCGGCCGCCATCCTGCTCGCGCTTCACCTCGGGCGATTCGATCTCCAGCGTCGAGATGAAGGCCTGCAGGCCCGGCAGTCCGCTGGTCTCGTGGTCGAGCGCGAAGGTCAGGAACTCGTCGAGAATATCGCCCGCCTCGGTGCCGAGCCGGCCAAGGAATTTCCGCCGTCCGCCCTGCGCCCCGAGAATCCGGGCAAACAGATCATGCGAGCTGAGCTGCCGCGAAAGGGCAAGCAGGTGCTGGAGCCTGTCGGCTGCATCGCGGAACCGGAGCGGCTGTTCCTCGCTCAGACGGTTGAGCTGCGCCCAGGCACTGGTGTTCTCGGCCCGCAGTGCCGCGACTTCGAAGACATCCTCCTCGGAGAGATTGAAGAGTGGGCTCTTGAGCAGCGCCGCCAGCGAAAGGTCGTCCTGCGGCAGCAGCAGGAAACGGCCGAGCGCCAGAAGATCCTGCACGGCGATATGGCTGGTCAGCCGCAGCCGGTCGGCACCGGCGACGGGAATGTTGTCGCGGCGTTTCAGCGCCCGGGTCAGCGCGTTGACGAAGGCATCGCGTTTCCGGACCAGAACGAGGATATCGCCGGCCTCGATCGGCCGCTCGACGCCCTTTTCGATGATCGTTTCCTTGCCGATCATCTCCTCGATCCGGTTGGCGATCCGGCTTGCGAGAATGGCAGACGGCGCCTTGTCGGGTGTCGAATCGAACGGCGCGGTCCAGTCCTCCTCCTGTTCGGAGACTTCCGGCACCACCACGTCCCAGAGATCGACGGCACCCGGATGGCCGATCCGGTTGGAGCGGTGCTGCACCGGCTCACCCAACGCGCTGAGGCCCTTGAAATTCTCCTCCAGCGAAAACACCTGGTCGACGGCGGCCAGCACATCGGCCGTGGAGCGGAAGGAAAGCGGCAGCCGCACCGAATGGAAGGCCTGGTCGCTGGCCCGCACCCGTTTTTCCGTCTCGCTGCGCTCTTCCGCAAACCGCTCCGGCCGGGCCCCCTGGAAGGAATAGATCGACTGCTTTTCGTCACCGACCGCAAAGATGGTGCGGCGGGTTTCGCGAGCGCTGGCACCGGAATAGAAATCCTCGGCCAGCGACTTGATCACCGTCCACTGGATCGGGCTGGTGTCCTGCGCCTCGTCGACGAGGATGTGGTCGATGCCCTGGTCGAGCTTGTAATGCACCCAGGCGCCGACGCCGTCGCGGGTCAGAAGATCGGCGGTGCGGGCGATCAGGTCCTCGAAATCGAGCAGGCTGCGCTGTTTCTTCAGGTCCTCGTAGTCGTCGTTGAGCCGCTGCGCCAGCGTCAGCGCCGCCTTGGTGGCGAGGAACATCCTGACCAAGCGCAGCCGGTCGCGACAAGCGACGACATGGGTGCGGGCGGCGGCGATCGCGTCGGCCAGTTCCGGCGCGGTCGTCGTCATCGCCTTGGCGATCAGCGAGCTGTCGGCCTTCGGCTTGCCCTCGCGGGTGAGAAAGATCTGGTCGAGATGCTGAGCGCGCTTCAGGACATCCGGTTCCTTGGCGACAAGCCGAAGACCGTAGGCGACTTCCGTGACCTTCTGGCCGCCCTTCTGGTCCGCAAGCGCAAGGTAAAGATCGAGCGTCAGGCCGGAAAGACCGGGCAGGGGCCAGTAGCCGGCGGCAATGCTGTCTTCCGTATCGGCCGGGCCGACCGCGAGGGCGCGTTTCAGCTCGACGCCGATGCCGCCATGGCGTTCCGCATGGGCAATGAAACGGCGGATGGCGGTGCGCTTGGCGATGATGTCGCCGAGCAGCGTTTCGAGCCCGAATTCGTCCCCGAGATCCAGCACGTGCGAAAAGGCTTCAGCAAGCACCGGGTCCTCTTCCGCAGAGGTCGCCGTCAGCAGCGAACGGCGTGCGTCGGCAAGCAGGGCGGAGGCAGCGCGGTCGTCGAGCACGGAAAAATGCCCGGCGACATTGGCTTCGAGCGGAAACTGGTGCAGCAGCGCTTCGCAGAAGGCATGGATCGTCTGGATCTTCAGGCCGCCCGGCGTTTCCAGCGCCTTGGCGAACAGTCTTCGCGCTTCGGCGAGCTTGAGGGAATCCGGCTCAGCACCTTCGATGCTTGCGATCCTCTTGCGCAGTTCGTCATCGGAAAGCACGGTCCATTCCGAAAGCCGCTGGAAGACGCGGTTCGACATCTCCGATGCCGCAGCCTTCGTGTAGGTGAGGCAGAGGATCGACGAGGGCCGGCAGCCGGCGAGCAGCAGCCGGATGACCCGCTGGGTCAGCACATGCGTCTTGCCGGAGCCGGCATTGGCGGAAACCCAGGCGGAACTGACCGGATCGGAGGCGAGCGACTGCTGCACCGTCGTCCAGTCGATCCATTTGATCGGATCGTCGCCCTCGGGAGCCAGATCATTCATCGGCTTCCGCCTCCTCGTCGTCGGCCGTCGACCATTCGGCCACGCGGGCGAGGTGGTCGTATTCGCCGCCGAAATCATTCTGCGCCATCGGCACGAGGCGGGATGCGAAGCCGGCTTCGCCATTGCGCAGCGTGATCACGAACCGGGTCAGCTGTTCGAGCGATTCGTCGGCCAGATCGATCGCTGATTTAGGCTGCCGCTTGGCCGTCGCGCTCGAACCCTCGTTGTTGACCTTGTCTTCCCGGAACCGGTCGCCGGGGCGCAGCCGGACATAGAGCAGATTGTCCGGTGTCAGCGGACCCGCATCCCTGAAAGCTCCGGCCCGAAGCGCCGCTGCCTCAAGACCAAGTTGCGGATCGAGCAGCGCCCGCGCCTGGGAAACCGAAGGGCTGAGACCGGTCTTGTAATCGACGAGATCGGCAAGGCCGGAGCCCTTGATGTCGATCCGGTCGGCAATGCCGGTGACGCGGATGCCGGCAGGTTGGAGCTCCCAACCCGCCCCGACCTCCGTCATCGTTTTGCGGATATCCGGCGCGCGCTCGACCTCCCAATCCAGGAAGGCGCGGGCCACTTCGACAAAACGCGGCCGCCAGACGCGGTCGATATGCGGCGGCAACTGCTCCGCGTCAAACAGTTCCTCGGTGATCCGGCGCATCGCCTCTTTGGCCGCAGGCGTGCCGGGCTTGTGGCCTTCGCGCGTGTAGCGATCGATGATCGCGTGATAGAGCGTGCCGCGCTCGGAGGCGCCGGGATCGCGGTTGAACGGATCGAGTGGATCGAGCTTCAGGATGCGGCGGGCATAGATGGAATAGGGGTCGCGGCGCAGGCGACCCACTTCGCTGAAGGAATATTTCACCGGCTGTAGATCCGCCGGCGGTTTCGGGGCCGGACGCTTGGCAACCTGCTGGTTTTCGCCGGCATCGATCATCGATGCCCATTCCCGATACTGGTTGCCGCGTACCTTGAGCTCGTCGGCGAACTGCTTTCCGCCCAAGGCCAGCAGCCTCTGCAGCCAGCGCGAGGCGACGGTCGGCGTCGAGCCCTGGCGCGTCGAGCGAGACAGGATGAGATGCCGTGTGCCGCAGGCCATTTCGAAGTCGTGGGCAAGCTGGCCGATCCGGCGCTCCGGCGGCTCCAGCCCCATATCGGTCTTCATGGTGCGGGACAGGAACGGGTTGTTGACCGTCTGCCCCGGCCAGGAGCCTTCGTTGAGCCCGCCGAGGATCATCGTATCGACGCTCTGCAGCCGGGCTTCCAGCGTGCCGAAGATGAAGATGCGCGGATGGCTGAGCGAACGGGGTTTGACCGCCTCGCCTGTCGTCAGCGCCATGACGATGTCGATCCATTGCGGACCGTCCGCCTCCATCTGCCCATCGGTGTCGATGACTTCGGAGAGCAGCCCCGCCAGCCGTTCGCCGGCCTCTCCGGACCAGAGCGCAGCGAGGTCTCCCCGTTCGTCCACGCAGAGGGCTTCGATGGCGCGACCGGTGCGTTCGGCCCAATCGGACAGCGGAAGCTTCGCGGTCAGGCCGCGCCCGTCCGGTCGGCGGCGGACTTGGGCGGAAGCGAGTGGCTCGACGGCTTTCGCCAGCCGCCGGGCGAGGTCGCGGGCCTTGTCGGCAGCATGTGATGGCAGCGACAGCCGCCAGTGCGGTGCGTGCCTGTCTTCGAGCTGGGTGGCAAGCTGGGTTTCGAGCAGCGGTTCCAGCGTGGAAATGTCCATGTCGCCGATGCCGCCGCGCAGGGCCAGGATTTCGAGTGCTTCGACGGCGGATCTCAGGTCTGCTGCCGGCAGGCCGAGCCGCATCAGCGGATGCTTGATGAGGGCGACAATCGCCACGGGATCACCGGGTCGCAGCGTCGCTTCGAGCAGCAGCTGGGTCAGTGTGCCCTGCGGCGTGCCCGACAGCGGCGAGCCGGCGGAATCGTCGGCAAGCAGGCCGAAGCGGGAAAGCTCGGCGGTCACCCGTCGGGCAAGGGCGCGATCGGGCGTGATCAGCGCCGCCTGGCTTTCGCCGCCGTTCCTGGCCGGCTGTTCGAGCGCAAGGCGCAGCGCGATGGCGATCGCCACGGCCTCTTCACGCTCGTTCGAGGCCTCGATCAGCGAGACATCCGCAAATGCCTGGGCGAGGAGGCCGGCATCGGCGCCGTCCCGCCACGTGCTCCAGCGGTCGGTCGCCTTGGCGGGCACCAGCGCCTGGGAGAGTGCTTCGGCGCGGAAGGCGAGATCGTCGGGTACCTCGCCGAGCACCCCCACGTCTTCCCGCGTCACGCCGAGCTTTTTGAGCAGCCGCGACAGGCCGAATTGGGAATGGCTGCGGCTGGCGGGTTCTGGTTTGCCGTCGAAAGCCTCTTCGCCGATCATCGTCCATTGATCCGCCGGCATCGAGAGGTCGAGCCCGGGCAGCACGACGGTACCGTTCGGCAGGTTGGAGATCGCGGCGATCAGGTCGGCGGCGGCCGGTACCGAGCCAGTCGAACCTGCGACGATCACCGGGCCTTTGTGCTCCCTCAAGGAAATCCGCCGGGCCTCGCCGCGCAGGATCGCCGCCTGATGTTTTGCCGGCGAAGAACGGCGCAGTTCTTCAAGCCGCAGCGGCCAGAAGGCGCTGGCGATCGACAGGAATTCGGCGGTCAGCTGCCACCAGAGCGCATGTTCGCCGGTATCGAGCTTTTTGAGATCGGCCCAGTCGCGTTCCTCGGTCTCCACCGCGTCGATAAGCTCGGCAAGCGCCCGAGCGAGCCAGATGGCATCGGCTGGGCTGGCGGGCGCGACGAGCGGTGATTCCGAATGCACGTCGAGCACGATTTTCGGAAGCTGGTTACGCCAGGCAAGGATCAGCCGGCCGAGCTCCAGCAGCCGGGCGGTGCCGCCGATCGGCAGCGCCAGGTCCATTTCCTCTGGCGCCACGAGATCGAAATAACCGCTGTCGTCGTCGGTTTCACCAAGCGGCCGGATGACCGGCAGGATCGCCGAACGGCCGCCGAGGAGATCGACGAATTCCGAGCGCAGCACGCGGGCCGAGCGGCGTGTCGGCACGTATATGGTGACGTCGGCAAGCGAAAGCGGATCGGCAGGATCGTAGCGGAAGGTCTCGTTGAGTCGGCCGTCGCAGAGCGCCGCTGCCACGGTCTTGAGAAACGGCGCTCCGGCGGCAATCGAAAACACCCGCTTCTTGCCGGATGGCGTGGTCATGCCTCCACCGGATAGCGCGCGATCACGGCTTCGGCTTCCGGCAGCGCTTCCGGCGTGCCGACGGTGATCCAGTGGCCGTCGAGCATCGTGCCGTAGAGCCGGCCGCGGGCGATCGCCTTGTCGAAATAGATATTGATATTGAAGGCATCAGATGGAGCGTCGTCCAGAAAGGACGGGCTCATCGCGAAGGCGCCGGCATAAACGACCGGGTTGACCGGATCGTCGCGGTAGCGCCTCAACCTGCCATCCGTATCCATCCCGAAATCGTTGACGCCGTTGTGCCCGGTCGTGTTGTCGATGTCGACGCAGAGCATCGCGATGTCCATGCGCTCGGGGTCGAAGAAATTCGCCAGGTGCTGCAGGTTGGTCGGCTTGCCCGGTGTCTCGCCGATCCAGAAGAGATCGGCATTCATGACGAAGATCGTGCTGCGGTCGAAAAGCTTCAGCCCCTTCACGATACCGCCGCCATTGTTCATCAGGGCATCCCGCTCGTCGGAAATGAGGATTTCGAGGCCCTGATAGGCCTTGAGATGCGCCTCCATCTGATCGGCGAAATGGTGCACGTTGACGACGGCGCGCTCGACGCCGGCTTCTCTCAGCGAATCCAGCACGTAATCGATCATCGGCTTGCCGGCGACCGGCACCAGCGGCTTCGGCATCGTGTTGGTGATCGGCCGCATACGGGTGCCGAGCCCTGCGGCAAGCACCATCGCCTGTTTGATGGGGGCTCGTTGAATGGTCATCTAAAACCGTATTTATGATTCGGGCAGCTCTATTCCAGCCCGACGGCACCAATCGCGCAAGGGGCTGAGCACATCATGCTTCAGCGCCGTCGCGAGATGGCGGAGCGTCCGCGGCATGTGCTTCAGATAGCCCGGCTTGCCGTCCCGCTGCAAGAGCCGCACCCAGAGACCGGCAAGTTTGCAATTGCGCTGCGCCGCCATGATCGCCCAGGCCTTCAGGAACGTGGGCTCGTCGAAGGCCCCGAGCGCGCGGCGAAGCGTCACATAATCCAGCATCAGCTGGTCGGCGAGGGCCTTGGGGATGTCCACCCGCGCGTCCTGGACGATCGAGGCGAGGTCATAGGCGGTCGGGCCGATCATCGCATCCTGGAAATCGATCAGCCCGACGCGGCGCACGCCCGATTCATGCGGCCGCCAGATAATGTTCGGTGAATGGAAATCGCGCAGCAGCAGGTTCTTTTCGACGCCGTCGAGCTCGCGGATCAGGTTGTCCCAGATCGCCAGGTATTCCCGCCGCTCCTCGTCGGTCGCCGGCGTTCCGCGCTTCCAGGGCAGGTGCCAGTCGATCAGCAGCCGTGCCTCCATCTTCATCGCGGTCGGATCGAAATCGGGAATGTGGTGGATATGGCCGTCGCCGACCGGCAGGTCCTGGCGCATCTCGTGGCTGTGCAGGAAGGCGAGGCAGACAATGCTCTCGCGATAGCGCTCCTCGATGGGGTTCCCGCTTTCGTCGATGGCACCCTCTTCGCCGAGATTTTCGATCAGCAGGATGCCCTGGTCGTAATCCACATGCAGCACTTCAGGCGCCGCCAGCCCCAGTTCGCGCAAATATTCGTCAATTGCCACGAAGGGGTAGGGGTCTTCCGCCAGATGCGCGACCTTGGGATAGGGTTTGCCGTCGAGAACCGGCGGGCCTTCCGCCGGACGAGGCCAGTCCATAAGGATCAGCGTTTCGCCGTTTGCGATTGTCACGCTCTCATAGGCGCGTGTCGAAGCGTCTCCGGTGAGAAAACGCCGCCGGGCGCCGGGATAGCCATGGCTGTCGAGAAATTCCCGGATCGCCAGCACGCGGCGGATGCGGTGCATCTGTGCATCCGGTGCAGTGATCGTCGCCGTTCTGCCGCTGCCGCTCTGCTCGAGCCGGAGCTGGATGCGGGCCTGCGGCAGTAGGTCGTCGGCGACCTCGGGCCATTCCACCAGGCAGATGCCGTTGGAAAGCGCCTCGTCGAAACCCAGTTCGTCGAGTTCGGAGGAATCCCCAAGCCGATAGAGATCGAAATGCGCCACCGGTATGCGCAACTCGTAGCTCTGCACCAGGGTAAAGGTCGGGCTCGGCACTTCGAGCTCGTCTTCATCGGCAAGAGCGCGCAAAAAAGCCCGGGCAAAGGTCGATTTTCCGGCACCGAGATCGCCGGAAAGGGCGATCCAGTCGCCCTTCTTCAGCGCCAATGCCAGATCTTCGCCGAGGCGGATCGTTTCGGCTTCGTCGGCAAGCGTCAGGGTAAGAGTTGCCTCACCACTCATTCGGCGGCGACGGACCGCGCCGTCGTGCCGCTTGGAATGCGGCACGTAACCGTGGTTCCCTGGCCGGGCTTGCTGTCGATCGCGACATCGCCGTGATGCAGGGTCACGAAGCTCTCGACGATCGAAAGGCCAAGGCCTGCGCCCGAGCGCTTACCGCCCTTGGCATTGGCCGAGAAGCGGTCGAATACGGTCTTCAGGATATCTTCCGGAATGCCCGGACCCTTGTCGGTTACCGAGAAGAACACGTCGCTATGGGTGCGCCAGCAGTTGAGCGTGATGGCTGAGCCGTCCGGCGCAAAGTTGGTGGCATTGGTGAGCAGCTTGATGAGGATCTGCTTGAGCCGCTGCTGGTCGGCGACGATGGTGCCGAGGCCGGCCGGCGCGGTGATCGCCAGTGTGACGCCGTTTTCGTGCAGCCGGTCTGCGATCTGCATGGCCACGTCGTCGAGCAGGTCGTCGATCGCCATTTCAGAATAATTGAGCTGCATGATCCCGGCATCGACGGTCGCCAGATCGAGGATGTCGTTGACGATCGTCAGGAGAACCGACGACGACGTCGAGATATGATCGATATATTCCGACTGCCGCTCGTTCAACGGGCCGATGCCTGGCGTCTTCAGGAGATCGGTGAAGCCGATGATATTGGTCAGTGGCGAGCGCAGTTCGTAGGAGACATGCTGGACGAAATCGTTCTTGAGCTCGTCGGCCTTTTGCAGCGCCTCGTTCTTTTCCTTGAGTGCCCGTTCCGCCCGAGCGCTCGCCGTCATGTCGACGAAGGTCAGCATCGTCTGGGCATTCGGCAGCGGGGTTACGGCATAGTCGAGGATCAGGCCGGAATAGAGTTCGAACGTGCCCTGCAGCGAGGGGCGCTCGTCGTCGAAATTGGTCAGCATCTGGCCGAATCGGCGCCAGCCGTCCGGCTTGTCGTAGGATGGCGCGCAGGCGATCTCGATCGCCTTGATATGCGTGCCGGGCTTGGATTCCTCGGCGGTAATGCCCCAGAGCGCCCGGAAGGCGGGGTTGGACAGGCGAATGCGCCCATCCGGCCCGAAGACGGCGACGCCTTCGGACAAATGGTCGATCGTTTCGCCCTGGACCTGGACCAGCGTATTGTAACGGGTCTCGAGATCCACCTGTTCGGTAAGGTTCTCGAACACCCAGGTGGCTCCGCCCTGCGGATGCGCGGTCGCGATCACGCGCAGTGTCTGACCGTTGGGCAGGTGCCAAAGGTCGGTCTGGGTGTTGGGAGATTGATAGACGGACAAGGCCGCGTCCTTCCAGCTCCGCCAGCTTAGCTGCTCCGGCAGCTTGCCTTCGCTGCGCAATTTGTCGAGCAGCTCGCTATTGTCTGGCCTGGAATCGAGGAAGGGCAGGGTGAATCCCCAGAGCTGCACAAAAGCCTGGTTGTAGAACTGCAGCCGGCGTTCGCCGTCGAAGATGGCGACAGGTGTTGCCAGATGGTCGAGTGTTTCGGCGTGGCTCTTCAGCGTCCGCTTCAGTTCCTCGCGCACCGCTTCCGCCTCGGAAACATCCACCGCCAAGCCTGCCGAGCCGCCGGGTGCGACGACGTCAACGACATCGAACATCGTCCTGTTTCCGTGCACGACCGTGGATATCCGGTCATGGAAAGGCGAGGTGGAGGTTGCCGCCGACCTGATCTTTTCGCGCGCGATCGAGCCGAGAAATTCGCGGCCGTCCTCGAGGGCCTGCGCAGGTGTCGGAGCCTCCACGGCATCGCCATAGGCGTGGTTCACCCAGGTGAGCTTGCCCTGCGAATCGCGGCGCCAGACCGGATGCTCGATGGCGTCGAGCAGCGAATGGAACATCATGATCGAACTCGTCAGCCGCTCGCGCTCGATCTTGAGCTCGGCTAGTTCGGCGCGCAGGTTGTTGAGTGCGATGAAGCGGACGAAGGCCTTGCCGCCTGAAACGCGGCCCTGCACTTCCAGGATCTCGTCCCGGTTGGTCTCGACGACCATGTCGAAGGAGCGGGCTTCGACCCGCAGCAGTTCGACGGACTTTTCCAGTTCGCTGGCCGAGCTGCCGCGCATCCAGCGGCCGAAGGCGAGAAATTCGCGGTCCTGCTGCGGCGCCCCGGTTTCCGCCGGCAGTTGGCCGAGGAATTCAGGCTTCGAGGAGCCGCTTTCCCACACGACGATCCGCCGGTTCTTGTCGGCGATCAGGGCTTCGAACTTGGAAATCCGCTGCTGCGCGTCGGAAAGGGCGCTGCGCATTTCCTGTGTTTCGGCTTCCATGTTGCCGCGCTGACGCACCAGCCAGATGGCGGAAAACAGGGCGGCACCGAGCGCGCCCATCACCAGCGATGAAACGATGACTTCCGTCGAGGAAAACAGGCGGACGGCTGCGTTGCCCGACTGCTGCGCGAGCGCCGCGGTCGCGAGCCCGGAAAGGGCCGTGCCCGAAAGGAAAGCGCTGCCGAACAGCGCCAGGCGTCGAAGTTTCCCGACGGTTGCATTACCTTTCGGAGAGCCCGAGACGAAACGCAAAGGGGAAGCGTCCGCTCCGCTGCAAAGGGGATCGGCCCGTTCTAACGAGCTCATTTTTTTTACCGACATATCCGGTCTGTCTCCGTCCAATTGCCGCTCATCGACAAGACATACCACATCGCGCCTTGCCCGTAGCCGGACGGCTCCCAATCATATGGTGGGAGCGCGACGATGTCCGAAAACCGTGGTCGGCTTCCGGCATCACGCTCCTGGGAAGGCGCGAATCAAGTTCTAAAACAATACTTGCTTAGGGAATCGCCGGGAAGGGATGCGCCCAAAAAAGAAACCGCAGCCTTTGTCAAGGCCGCGGCTACCATATCTTGTGGATTTACCGGCTATTGATTAATAGCGGTAGTGTTCAGCCTTGAATGGGCCGGTCTGCGAGACGCCGATATAGGCGGCCTGCTCGTCGGAGAGTTCCGTCAGCTTCACGCCGAGCTTGGCGAGATGCAGGCGGGCGACCTTTTCATCGAGGTGCTTCGGCAGGATGTAGACGTCGTTCTTGTACTCGCCCTGCTTGGTGAAGAGCTCGATCTGGGCCAGCGTCTGGTTGGTGAACGAAGCCGACATCACGAAGGACGGATGGCCGGTGGCGTTGCCGAGGTTGAGCAGGCGGCCTTCCGACAGAAGGATGATGCGGTTGCCCTTCGGGAACTCGATCATGTCGACCTGCGGCTTGACGTTGGTCCACTTGAGGTTCTTGAGCGCGGCGACCTGGATCTCGTTGTCGAAGTGGCCGATATTGCCGACGATCGCCATGTCCTTCATCGCGCGCATGTGGTCGATGCGGATGACGTCCTTGTTGCCGGTCGTGGTGATGAAGATGTCCGCGCTGTCGACGACGTCTTCCAGGACGACGACTTCGAAACCGTCCATGGCGGCCTGCAGGGCGCAGATCGGATCGACTTCGGTGACCTTGACGCGGGCGCCGGCGCCGGCGAGCGAAGCAGCCGAACCCTTGCCGACGTCACCGTAACCGCAGACGACGGCAACCTTGCCGGCCATCATCACGTCGGTGCCGCGTCGGATGCCGTCGACCAGCGATTCCTTGCAGCCGTACTTGTTGTCGAACTTCGACTTGGTGACCGAATCGTTGACGTTGATCGCCGGGAAGGGGAGGAGGCCCTTCTTGGACAGTTCATAGAGGCGGTGAACGCCCGTCGTGGTTTCTTCGGTCACGCCCTTGATCGCGTCGCGCTGCTTGGTGAACCAGCCCGGCGATGCCTTGAGGCGCTTCTTGATTTGCGCGATGAGGATTTCTTCTTCTTCCGACGTCGGGTTCGAAAGAACGTCTTCGCCGGCTTCGGCGCGGGCGCCGAGCAGGATGTACATGGTGGCGTCGCCGCCGTCATCGAGGATCATGTTGGTGAGGCCGCCATCGGCCCACTGGAAGATCTTGTCGGTATAATCCCAGTATTCCGTCAGGGATTCGCCCTTGACGGCGAAGACCGGGATGCCGGCGGCAGCGATCGCCGCGGCGGCATGGTCCTGGGTCGAGAAGATGTTGCAGGACGCCCAGCGGATTTCCGCGCCGAGTTCCCGAAGGGTCTCGATCAGAACGGCCGTCTGGATGGTCATGTGGAGCGAGCCGGAGATACGGGCGCCCTTCAGCGGCTTCGTGGTACCGAATTCTTCGCGGCACGACATCAGGCCCGGCATTTCGGTCTCTGCGATGTCGAGCTCCTTGCGGCCGTAGGCGGCAAGATTGATATCCGCGACGACGTAATCCTTCTCAGTGCTCATAAAGCTCTCCATGTTCGTGGTGCCCTCTCCGGCGGGTACCGCCGGACGTGGCAAGACCCGCTTTGGCCAAGCGGAAACTGGCCAGCGGTTTAGCAGGCTTCCAGCAAACTGGCAACGGGATATAAAGAGGTCTTTATATGTTTATGTCAGCGAAGGTTAAGCCGCGGGCGCGTCAGGCTTCTTCGCCGAACTTGTTGGCGACGAGTTGTTCCAGCGCGTTCAGCGCCTCCTCGGCCTGATTACCTTCGGCCGAGACCTCGATCGAGCAGCCGGTGCTGGCGGCAAGCATCATCAGGCCCATGATCGAGGTACCGCCGACGGTCGTTCCGTCTTTGGAAACGGTAATCCGCGCATCGAAGCTTTCCACCATCTGCACGAACTTGGCAGAGGCGCGCGCATGCAGTCCGCGCTTGTTGACGATCAGGAATTCACGGGGAGAGGGGGATGACATCCGGTCTGGGTTCTCATTTGCCGCTGAGGACGCGGCTTGCGACATTGATGTATTTGCGGCCGGCTTCGGAGGCTTCGGCAAGCGCCTTGTCCATGTTGTTGTCGCTGCGCACGCCGGCAAGCTTGATCAGCATCGGGAGATTCATGCCGGCAATGACTTCGATCCGGCCGCTTTCCATGACGGAAATGGAAAGATTGGAGGGCGTGCCGCCGAACATGTCCGTCAGAATGATGACGCCATGGCCTTCATCGGCATTGGTGACGGCATCGACGATATCCTGCCGCCGCTGATCCATGTCGTCCTCGGGACCGATCGATACGGTTTCGATGAATTTCTGAGGCCCGACGACATGCTCCACCGCATGACGAAATTCCTCAGCCAGCTTGCCATGGGTGACAAGCACTAGTCCGATCATGAAAACTGCCCCCTGCTATGGAAACTCGGCGCCAATATCGCATTGCAATAAGGCGGTCCAGCGGTGGGATGCCATCTTCTCCAAGTAGACTCGAAGTTCAAGTCAAAAAATCAGGCTTCAGGATGATCAAAACGGTATCTCGCCGTGAAAATCGGATGCGAACGCCGCCAGAACCGCCAAAGGATCCGGTGCGCCGCGCCATATCCGGACAAGCCGAAGGTCACCGAGACCGCGGATCTGGAACCTTTCATTTTCCGGCGGAAGCCTTTCATCTTCGGGCAGGGAGATGATCTCGACCGCAAAGTCGAGCGCTGCGGCAGAGACGCTTTCAACACGGGCGATGCCGCTGCCCCGCAGTTCGATGAGGCCGGCGATCGGCTCCGGCCGGGTGGCGAGCAGATGATTGCCGTGGCGCGAGACGAGCACCTGATCGTCGGCCACCAGGGCCGCGAAAGCGCCCCGGCGCCGGGCCGCGGCGATACAGGTGAAGGCGAGCATGGATTTGCCGCTGCCGGACGGCCCGGTGAAGAGGAGGCCCTTGGTGCCGATGACGACCGCGGTCGCATGGACATTGACCGGCGTCAGGCTCATTGGGCTTCGCCCCCCGGCAGCGACAGCGTGAAGCGTGCGCCGGTCACGGCACCGGTTTTGGCGTCATGCAGGTTTTCCGCCTTCAGCGAACCGCCATGGGCCTCGGCGATCTGCCGGCTGATAGACAGGCCGAGACCGGAATTCTGGCCGAAACTCTCGCCGTCCGGCCGATCCGTGTAGAAGCGTTCGAAGATCCGGTCGATATCCTCGGCCTGGATGCCGGGGCCGTTGTCTTCCACCGTTGCCGTCACGCGGTCTTTTATCCGCGACAACCGGATGGTGATGCGGCCGCCCTTTTCGGGTACGAAGGATCGCGCGTTCTCGATGAGGTTGGTGATGATCTGGCCAAGGCGAAGATCATGGCCGTTGACGAGGTAAGCGAACTTGTTGCCCGCCTTGTTGTCCACGGTGAGACTGATTTCCACCGGCTTGCGGCCGCTGCGGATCTGCCGGGAAATATCGACCAGATTGCCGAGCAGGTTTTCCATGTCGACCGGCGTCGAATCCGAGCGGGCGAGCTCGGCATCCAGCCGGGAAGCATCGGAAATGTCGCTGATCAGGCGGTCGAGGCGGCGCACGTCGTGGAAGATGATTTCCGTCAGGCGCTGTTTCGACTCCTCGGATTTCGCCAGCGGCAGGGTCTCGACGGCGCTGCGAAGCGAGGTCAGCGGGTTCTTGAGTTCGTGGCTGACGTCGGCCGCGAAACTCTCGATCGCATCGATGCGGTCATAGAGCGCGTTGGTCATTTCGCGAAGCGCGATAGAAAGATTGCCGATTTCGTCCTGGCGATAGGAGAAATCCGGGATTTCCTCGCGTTGCTTGGCGCCGCGCCGCACGCGGATCGCGGCCGCCGCCAGCCGCCGCAGCGGATTGGCGATGGTCGAGGACAACAGCAGCGACAAGAGGATGTTGACCAGCGTCGCGACCCCGAAGACGCGCATGATCGCCAGCCGCTCCGCATGCACGATCTTGTCGATGTCGCCGGCCTGGGTCGACAGAAGAAGCACGCCGAGCACGGCGCGGAAGCGCTGGACCGGCACGGCGACGGAAACGATCAGCTCGCCGCGGTCGGTGACCCGCACGAGCGCGCCCCGGACGCCGGTCAGTGCGTTCATCACCTCCGGATAGATCGAACCGTCGCCGCCCGGCGCTTCCTTGTAGACCGGCAGGTTGCCCGGCTGCAGCAGGCGGTTGATGAGGCCCGCAAACCAGTCGCTCCAGGTCTGCTGTTCGTTTTCCACCGGCGGCAGGTCGAAACGCAGCACCTGGCCGCGCGAATAGAGGTGCCGGGAATCGAGCAACAGGTTGGCGTCGGCATCGAAAATCCGGGCGCGGGTGCGGGTCGGCGAAATCAGCCGCCTCAGAACCGGCGCAACGCGCTCGGGATCGATCGGAAAATCGAGGTCCTCGTCGTTCGGCACCGGCGTAATGCTCTGGCCGGCCTGCAGTTCGAGGAGCTTCTCAGGGTCGATGGTGATCGAGTTGGTATCGACGGACGCCGAGGCGGAAATCGCGCCGGCGATGATCTCGCCCTGGGTCAGCAGGCTTTCGACGCGGGCGTCGATCAGCCCCTCGCGAAACTGGTTGAGGTAGAGAATGCCGGCGACCAGCACGACCGTCGCGGCGATATTGAAGAACAGGATGCGGCGGGTGAGGCTCGAAAAGACCGCGTGGCCGAACACCCGCCGAATGAGCGTAAAGGGACGCGACCAGAACTTCCGCGGCGCGCGGCGTGTCCCAGCCTTCTCCATTCGGGCAATATCGCTGTCGAACGTTTGATCTGCCACTGCAGTCCTTCCACCGGGCCAGCTTAGCGCTGGTCCGGCCGTGGCCTCAAGTTAACCTTTCGCAAGGGTCAAGCCGCCTCGCGGAATCGATAACCCACGCCGTAAAGCGTTTCGATCATATCGAAGTCGTTGTCGACCATCTTGAACTTCTTGCGCAGCCGCTTGATATGGCTGTCGATAGTGCGGTCGTCCACATAGACCTGCTCGTCATACGCGGCGTCCATCAGTGCGTCGCGGCTTTTGACCACGCCGGGCCGCTGGGCCAGGGAATGCAGGATCAGGAACTCGGTCACCGTCAGCGTCACCGGCTCGCCTTTCCAGGTGCAGGTATGGCGCTCCTGGTCCATGGCAAGCTGGCCGCGTTCGAGGGTGCGGGCCGTCTGCTGATCGGCTGCCGTCTTGGCCCCGGCGCCGCCGGCGGCCTGTGCCTCGCGGCTGCCGGCGCGTCGCAGAATGGCCTTGACGCGCTCCACCAGAAGACGCTGCGAGAACGGCTTGGTGATGAAGTCGTCGGCGCCCATCTTCAGCCCGAACAACTCGTCGATCTCTTCATCCTTGGAAGTGAGGAAGATCACCGGCAGGTCGGACTTCTGCCGCAGGCGGCGCAGAAGCTCCATTCCGTCCATGCGCGGCATCTTGATATCAAAGATCGCCAACTGCGGAGGGCGGGCGATCAGCCCGTCGAGCGCGGAAGCGCCATCCGTATAGGTCTCGACCTTGTATCCTTCCGCCTCGAGTGCAATCGACACCGACGTCAGGATATTGCGGTCGTCATCTACGAGCGCGATTGTCTGCATGCTCTCCATCTCCGTCATCATCTATGCGCATCTCCTGGAATTACCCCAGCCAGGCGGCATCAGCCGACGCGCTTATTGAGTATAAAGGTGGAACAAATTGTGGCAAAGATAAAGGGGCCGCTGATGATCGTGCTTTTTGGCAATGGGGTTTAAGATAGCGCGGATGCGGATTGAAACAGTTATTAAACCGATTTAAAGAGGAATAAAATTTTTTAAATCGATTAAATAATTGATATTATTAAAGAATTTTCGAGCCACCTCTTGCCCTTTTAGAAATCTGTCATTAATTTCGCGTCAGTCCCCACGGCAAGCTGAAGGAGTGCGCGCATGGAGGAGTTTGGACTTCACAACCCGTCCAAGGGTTTAGCGGCGATCGGTCTCGGCGGTGTATCGCGTGTTTATTACAATTCGTCCGAGGTTGAACTCTACGAAGAAGCAATCCGCCGCGGTGAAGCCGATCTGACGATCGACGGTGCGCTGCGCGCCGTCACCGGCCAGCACACCGGTCGCTCCCCCAAGGACAAGTTCATCGTCCGCGATGCCGGCACGGAGAACCGCGTCTGGTGGGGCGCCGACAACAAGCCCATGAAGCCTGAACACTTCGAAGTCCTCAAACAGGACATGCTCGCCCATGCGGCCGGCAAGACGTTGTTCGTCCAGGATCTGGTGGGCGGCGCCGATGCCGAATATGCCCTTCCGACCCGCGTCGTCAGCGAATTCGCCTGGCACGCCCTCTTCATCCGCAATCTTCTGATCCGTCCGGATCGTGCCACGCTCGAAAGCTTCGAAGAAAAGCTGACGATCATCAACCTGCCCAGCTTCAAGGCGGATCCCGCCCGCCACGGCTGCCGCACGGAAACCGTGATCGCCTGCGATTTCACCAACGGCCTCATCCTGGTCGGCGGCACCTCCTATGCCGGCGAAAACAAGAAGTCGGTCTTCTCCGTGCTCAACTACTTCCTGCCGGAAAAGGGCGTCATGCCAATGCACTGCTCGGCCAATGTCGGTCCGAACGGTGACACAGCGCTGTTCTTCGGCCTGTCCGGCACCGGCAAGACCACGTTGTCGGCCGATCCGAACCGGACGCTCATCGGTGACGACGAGCATGGCTGGGGCGAAAACGGCGTCTTCAATTTCGAAGGCGGCTGCTACGCCAAGGCCATTAACCTTTCCGCCGAAGCCGAGCCGGAAATCTATGCCGCGACCCGTCGTTTCGGCACGGTGATTGAAAACGTCGTGCTCAACGAGAACCGGGTTCCGGATTTCAACGACGATTCGCTGACCGAGAACACCCGCAGCGCCTATCCGCTGCATTTCATCCCGAACGCTTCGAAGACCGGCACCGCACCGCAGCCGAAGTCGATCATCATGCTGACCGCCGATGCCTTCGGCGTCATGCCGCCGATCGCCAAGCTGACGCCGGAACAGGCGATGTACCACTTCCTATCCGGCTACACCGCCAAGGTTGCCGGCACGGAAAAGGGCGTCACTGAGCCGGAAGCGACGTTCTCGACCTGCTTCGGCGGCCCGTTCATGCCGCGTCACCCGGCCGAATACGGCAACCTGCTCAAGGAACTGATCGCCCGCCACGGGGTCGATTGCTGGCTCGTCAACACCGGCTGGACCGGCGGCGCTTACGGCGTCGGCCGCCGTATGCCGATCAAGGCGACCCGCGCGCTCCTCAGTGCCGCGCTCGATGGCAGCCTCAAGAATGCCGAGTTCCGGACCGACCCGAATTTCGGTTTCGCGGTGCCGGTCGCTGTTGAAGGCGTCGACAATGCGATCCTCGATCCGCGCTCGACCTGGGCGGACGGCGCCGCGTTCGACGCCTATGCCAAGAAGCTCGTCTCGATGTTCATCCAGAACTTCGGGCAGTACGAAGACCACGTCGACAGCAAGGTGAGAAGCGCCGCTCCGGTCATGCTCGCCGCCGCCGAATAATTTTCTGCGTCCGAGGGATTCACGTGAAACCGCCGGCCTTTGCGCCGGCGGTTTTCTTTTGGCCGGCTTTGTGGGAAACATGCCGCCAGAAACAGGCATTTAGAGACCCATGGCCAGCAATCCCCTTGTCATCAACAGCCGCATCACGATCGCCGGATGGGAGTTGACGGAACAATTCGTGCTGGCGGGCGGCCCGGGTGGCCAGAACGTCAACAAGGTTTCGACCGCCGTCCAGCTTTTCTATGACATCGTCAACACGCCGTCCCTGCCGGAGCGGGTGAAGGAAAACGCCATCAAGCTCGCCGGAAAACGGGTGTCGAAGGATGGTGTGCTGATGATAGAGGCGAACCGGTTCCGCAGCCAGGAGCGCAATCGGGAGGATGCGCGGGAGCGGCTGAAGGAACTGATTCTCAAGGCCGCCGAACCGCCGCCGCCGCCGCGCAAGAAGACCAAGCCCACCAAGGGGTCGGTGGAGCGTCGGCTGAAGGAAAAATCAGGCCGTTCGGACGTCAAGAAGATGCGCGGCCGGCCAAGCGGCGACTGAGAGCGGAGATTGATTTTTGGCGACGCTTGGAAATGGCATCAGGCACCTTCCCGATTATCTTGACCGGCCGGCGCAGGAGCATCTGGTCGAACTGATCCGTAGTGTGGTGGCCGAGGCGCCGCTCTACACGCCCGAAATGCCCGGCACCGGCAAACCCATGTCGGTGCGCATGACCAATTGCGGCCCGCTCGGCTGGGTGACGGACAAGCAACGGGGGTATCGCTACCAGTCCTTTCACCCGATGACGAAAAAGCCGTGGCCCGCCATGCCGCAGGAACTGCTCGGTCTCTGGGAAAAGCTTGGTGATTATCCGAAGCCGCCGGAGGCCTGCCTCATCAACTTCTATTCCGACGATGCCAAGATGGGCCTGCATCAGGACAAGGACGAGAACGACCTTGCCGCCCCCGTTCTTTCCGTCTCGCTCGGCAACAGCTGCCTGTTCCGGGTCGGCGGCCTGAACCGGAAGGACGCGACCGGCTCTTTCCGGCTGGCAAGCGGCGATATCGTCGTGCTGGGCGGGGAGGGACGCCTCGCGTTCCACGGCGTCGATCGCATTTATCCGGGCACGTCGACGCTGCTCAAGAACGGCGGACGCATCAACCTGACGCTTCGCCGCGTGAATAGCTGACGATTTAAGTCAATAGCCGGCGATCGATAGTCTACAATTTGCGCAGTTCGACCGTTTCCACCAGGTGATTGCGGCCCTTGCGCAAGATCAGGTCCGCCCTCGGGCGGGTGGGCACGATGTTCTGCCGCAGGTTCTTGAGGTTGATGTTTTCCCACAGCCCCTCGGCGACGGCGCGGGCCGCATCCGCGTCGATCGCCGCGTATTTCTTGAAGAAGGATGTCGGATCGCGGAAGGCGGTCTGGCGCAGCTTCATGAAACGCTGGACGTACCAGTTGTGAATCTGCTCTTCATCCGCATCGATATAGATCGAGAAGTCGAAGAAATCCGAAACGATCGGCACGATCTTGCCGTCGGCCGGCAAAGCCCGCGACTGGAGGACGTTGATGCCCTCGAAGATCAGGATGTCCGGCCGGTCGACCAGCGTGAATTCGTCCGGCAGGACATCATAGGTGAGGTGCGAATAGCGCGGAGCCTTGACGTTCGGCTCGCCGGCCTTGATCGCCGACAGGAACCGCAGGATGGTGCCGATGTCGTAGCTTTCCGGAAAACCCTTGCGCTCCATCAGGTTTTCACGCTGGAGAACCGCATTCGGATAGAGGAAACCGTCGGTGGTGATGAGATCCACTTTCGGGCTCGACGGCCAGCGGGCGAGCAGTTCCTTCAGGATACGTGCGGTGGTCGATTTCCCCACTGCCACCGACCCGGCAATGCCGATTATGAAGGGCGTCTTGGTAATGTCGGAAAGGCTCAGGAACCGGTTGCGCTGCTTGAAGAGCCGCTGCGAGGCCTCGACATGCGTCGACAGCAGTCGCGACAGCGAGAGATAGATGCGCCTGACTTCGTCGAGATCGATCGGGTCGTCCAGCGAACGCAGCCTCTGCACCTCGTCTGCGGTGAGCGTCAGCGGCGTGTCTGCGCGGAACTTCGCCCATTCCTCCGCACTGAAGCGGTGATAGGGCGAATAATATTCCGCATTCGGGCCGGTTTCGGGGTCAGGCGTCTCGGCGGGCTGGGAAGCAATGCTCATGATGTCGGCCGGCTTGCCTTTTCTTGAAGGCCGGACTGGCCGGTCCTTCTCTGGAGTTCGTCGAGCACATCCTGCAACGGCACCGCTGCAATATTCAAGACGACTAAAAGATGATAGAGGAGATCGGCGCTCTCGGCGGTCAGATTCTTGCGGTCCTGCTGAATGGCGGCGATGACCGTTTCGACCGCCTCTTCGCCGAGCTTCTTTGCGGCCTTCTCCTGGCCGGCGGCGAAAAGCTTCGCCGTCCAGGATTCCTCCGGTGAAGCCTTGGCCCGCTCGGCAACGATCCGTTCAAGGTCGATCAGGGAAAATTCACTCATAACACTCTTCCCGATGGCTCAATCGAGCCGCATGGCAATGCCGTGCTCAGCCATATAATGCTTTGCCTGGCCGACCGTATAGGTCCCGAAGTGGAAAATCGATGCGGCCAGCACTGCCGTCGCGTGGCCCTGTTTGATGCCTGCGACCATGTCGTCCAGGCTTCCGACCCCGCCCGACGCGATGACCGGGGCCCGGACGCTGTCGGCGATCATCCGCGTCAGCTCCAGGTCGTAGCCGCTCTTGGTGCCGTCCCGGTCCATGGAGGTGACGAGCAGTTCGCCGGCGCCGCGCTCGACCATCTTGACGGCGAACTCGACGGCATCGATGCCGGTCGCGTTGCGGCCGCCATGCGTGTAGATCTCCCAGGCACTCAGATTGTCGCCACCGACGGCTTGGGCACGTCGCCGCTTGGCGTCGATCGACACGACGATGCACTGGTTGCCGAACTTGTCGGCGGCCTCAGCCACGAAATCCGGATTTGCGACCGCCGCCGAGTTGATCGCCACCTTGTCGGCACCGGCCAGCAGCAGCTTGCGGATATCCGAGACGGCACGCACGCCGCCGCCGACGGTGAGCGGCATGAAGCAATGTTCGGCGGTGCGGGCGACGACGTCGAAGATCGTATCGCGATTGTCGGAAGAGGCGGTGATGTCGAGGAAGCAGAGCTCGTCGGCACCGGCGGCGTCATAGGCCTTGGCCGCCTCGACCGGATCGCCGGCATCGATGAGATCGACGAAATTGACGCCCTTGACGACGCGGCCGTCTTTCACGTCCAGGCAGGGGATGACACGGGCTTTGAGGGTCATGCGGCACGTCCTTGTCTGGAGCGGATCAGGTCCAGCGCCTGTTTGGGATCGATGCGGCCGTCATAGAGCGCGCGGCCGGAAATCGCGCCTTCGAGCCGGGCCGCATCCGGCTCCAGCATGCGGCTGATATCGTCGAGCGAGGCAAGCCCGCCGGACGCGATGACCGGAATGGAGACGGCATTGGCGAGTTCCAGCGTGGACGCCCAGTTGATGCCGGCGAGAATGCCGTCGCGGTCGATATCGGTATAGATGATCGCCGAAACGCCGGCGCCTTCGAATTTCTTTGCTAGTTCGATGACGCCGAGCTCCGACGCTTCCGCCCAGCCTTCGACGGCGACCTTGCCGCCCTTGGCGTCGATGCCGACCGCGACCTTGCCGGGAAACTGCTTGCAGGCCTCGATGACCAGCGCCGGATCGCGCACCGCGACCGTGCCGAGGATGACGCGGGTCAGCCCCCGCGCCAGCCAGTTTTCGATATGGTCGAGCGTGCGGATGCCGCCGCCGAGCTGCACGGGGTTCTTGGTGGCTTTCAGGATCGCATCGACGGCCGCACCGTTGACGCTTTCACCCGCGAAGGCTCCGTTCAGATCGACGACATGCAGCCACTCAAAACCCTGGTCCTCGAAGGTTTTGGCCTGGGCAGCCGGGTCGGGATTGTAGACGGTGGCCTGGTCCATGTCGCCGAGCTTGAGGCGCACGCACTGACCGTCCTTGAGGTCGATTGCAGGAAAGAGGATCATGTCTTTGGTCCTTGGTCGTTCGCGCGAGCTCAGGGCTTCCAGCGCAGGAAATTGGAGATGAGGGCAAGACCCAAGGTCTGGCTTTTCTCAGGATGAAATTGGGAGCCCGCCACGTTGTCACGTCCGACGAACGCGGTCATCGACCCGCCGTATTCGGTGGTCGCGATCACGTCGCTGCGGTGCTTTGCCGCCAGATGGTAGGAATGCACGAAATAGGCGTGCAGGCCGTCCGGCCCGGTCGGGATGCCGTCGAACAGCGGATGCGGGTGATGGATATCGAGCGTGTTCCAGCCGATCTGCGGGATCTTAAGGCTGTGGTCGCTCGGCGTCATCTCGACGACGTCGCCCTCGATCCAGCCGAATCCCGACGTGGTGGTCTTTTCCAGCCCGCGCGACGACATCAGCTGCATGCCGACGCAGATGCCGAGGAAAGGGCGGCCCTTGTGTTCGACCACGTCGAGGATCGCTTCGCGCATGCCCGGCACGGCGGAGAGGCCGGCGCTACAGTCCGCATAGGCGCCGACACCCGGCAGCACGATACGGTCGGCGGTGGCGACAGCCTCTGCCTTGTCGGTGAGGTCGATGACCGCTTCGATGCCGGCTTCGCGGGCGGCCCGCTCAAAAGCCTTGGTCGCGGAACGCAGGTTGCCGGACCCGTAGTCGATGATTGCGACGCGCATCAGCGTCCTCCATGTTCGAAAAGGCCCATGTGAGGGGCCTGCCATCCGGCGGCGGGCGGTTTTGCCTGTTTCGCCCACTCGGCCGAGACCGGCATTGGTTGTTGTTCCGGCTGCGGCAGGCGGGAGAAATAGATCTCCTCCGCCGTACGCAGATTCTGGGCGGCGATCACCGTTTCCAGTGTCCAGCCGCGACGGATCAGTGCTTCGGAGCGATAATGTCGGCCTTCGAGGGCCGTGAGCAGGCTGGTGGCGAGACCAAGCAGCAGGCCGGCGGTCCAGAAGCCGGGAACCTGCATCAGGATGCCGCTGCCGATCTGGGCAAGCAGAATGACGATGCCGGCGACCCACAGCCCATGCCAGAACAGCCAGATCCACGGAAACAACAGCGCGAGCCAGGAAAACCCGTCCCGCAGGACGAGGGTCGACTGGTGATCCCTGTCGGATCCGCTTCGCGGGTCATTGGGCGGTGTCAGAACGAGGTAGCTTCTCAAGGATCGTCTCCTCAAGCAGTCAGACCAGCATTCCCTTCGTGGAGGGAACGCGATTGGCCTGCCGCGGGTCGATTTCAATGGCGGCGCGAAGTGTCCGCGCCACGGCTTTGAAGCAGGTCTCGGCGATATGATGGTTGTTGGCGCCGTAATGGTTCAGCACGTGCAGCGTAATTCCGGCGTTCTGGGCAAGCGCCTGGAAAAATTCCCGCACCAGTTCCGTGTCGAACGTGCCGATCTTCGGCGCGCTGAATGCGACGTTCCAGACCAGGAACGGACGGCCAGACACGTCGATGGCCGCCTTGGTCATCGTCTCGTCCATGGCAAGGTCAAGCGAGGCATAGCGGGTGATGCCGCGGCGGTCGCCGAGCGCCTTGGAGATCGCCTGGCCGATCGCGATGCCGGTATCTTCGACCGTGTGATGGTCGTCGATATGCAGGTCGCCGGTGACGTCGATGTCCATGTCGATCAGCGAATGCCGCGAGAGCTGGTCCAGCATATGGTCGAAGAAGCCGACGCCCGTGGAAATCTTCGCCGCGCCGGTGCCGTCGAGATTGACGGAAACGGAAACGGAAGTTTCGTTGGTCTTGCGGACGATGTTGCCTACGCGTGCGGTTGTCGTCTCACCCATCTGGGTCTGCTCCATGCGGTCGATCAGCGCTCCTTATCAGGCACGACATCAAATATCCAGCAAAAGCAGGGGTGTCGCTGCGGTATCGCGTCATGAGATTGCATTCGCCCTGGACCGACTTACATAAATGCTCAACGGGGCCGAAATGCCCATAAACGAAAGCCCGAAAGACGGGCGAACAGGTGCTTTATGACAACGATTATTACAGTGAGAAAGGGCGGCAAGGTCATCATGGCAGGCGACGGCCAGGTGAGCCTCGGCCAGACCGTGATGAAGGGCAATGCCCGCAAGGTGCGCCGCATCGGCAAGGGCGAAGTGATCGCCGGTTTCGCTGGTGCCACCGCCGACGCGTTCACGCTGCTCGACCGACTTGAAAAGAAGCTCGAGCAATATCCCGGCCAGCTGATGCGCGCGGCCGTCGAGCTCGCCAAGGATTGGCGTACCGACAAATACCTGCGCAATCTCGAAGCGATGATGCTGGTCGCCGACAAGTCGACCACGCTGGCGATCACCGGCAATGGCGACGTGCTGGAGCCGGAGCACGGAACCATCGCGATCGGTTCCGGCGGCAACTATGCCTATGCCGCCGCCCGCGCGATGATGGATACGGACAAGTCGGCCGAAGAGATCGCCCGCAAGGCACTCGATATCGCCGCCGATATCTGCGTCTACACCAACCACAATCTGGTCATCGAGACGCTGGACGCCGATGGCTGACGGCGCCCCCCGCTACTCTTTTCGTGATGTCACCCGTGAGGATTTTCCTCTCTTGGCGACATGGCTCGCCGAGCCGCATATCGCGAAATGGTGGGGCGGGGTCGACGAGGAACTGGCGAGCATCGAATATTCGATGACGAGCGTCGAGACCCGGCCGATGATCGCGGAACTGGACGGCAGGCCGATCGCCTATCTCCAGTACTACGACCCGCATCTCGAAGAGGATCATCCCTATCAGGATCAGCCGAAGGGCACGCTTGGCATCGACATCTCGATCGGCAATGCTGAACTTGTCGGCATCGGCCATGGCAGCGCGATCATCCGCCAGCTGACCTCTGAACTTTTCGAGAACGGCGCGAAAAGGATCGTCATCGATCCGGATCCGGAGAACATCCAAGCGATCCGCGCCTATGAAAAGGCCGGCTTCCGCTACGTCGACACCAGGACATCCATTTACGGTCCGGCCCATTTCATGGCGCTGGATGCATCAGAAGAAACGGATTTGACATGAGTAACTTTTCACCCCGGGAAATCGTCTCCGAGCTGGATCGGCACATCATCGGCCAGCACGACGCCAAGCGCGCGGTGGCGATTGCGCTGCGCAATCGCTGGCGCCGCCACCAGCTCGACGAGAGCCTGCGCGACGAAGTGATGCCGAAGAACATTCTGATGATCGGCCCGACCGGCGTCGGCAAGACGGAAATCTCCCGTCGCCTCGCCAAGCTTGCCGGGGCGCCCTTCATCAAGGTCGAAGCGACCAAGTTCACCGAAGTCGGTTATGTCGGCCGCGACGTTGAGCAGATCATCCGCGATCTCGTCGAGATCGGCATCGGCCTCGTGCGCGACAAGATGCGCGCCGACGTGCAGGCCAAGGCCCATATGAGCGCCGAGGAAAGGGTGCTCGATGCCTTGGTGGGCCCCACGGCCTCGCCTGCCACCCGCGACAGCTTCCGCAAGAAGCTGCGCAACGGTGAGATGGATGACAAGGAAATCGATATCGAAGTGGCCGACAGCGGTTCCGGCATGCCCGGCTTCGAGATCCCCGGCATGCCGGGTGCCAATATCGGCGTCCTGAACCTGTCGGAAATGTTCGGCAAGGCGATGGGGGGCCGCACCAAGAAGGTCCGTACCACCGTCAAGAAATCCTATGGCGAGCTGATCCGCGACGAATCCGACAAGCTGATCGACAACGAGGTCATCCAGCGTGAAGCCGTTCGCTCGGTCGAAAACGACGGCATCGTCTTCCTGGACGAGATCGACAAGATCGCCGCGCGCGACGGCGGCATGGGCGCCGGTGTGTCCCGCGAAGGCGTGCAGCGAGACCTGCTGCCGCTGGTCGAGGGCACCACGGTCTCGACCAAATATGGACCGGTGAAGACCGATCACATCCTGTTCATCGCCTCGGGTGCCTTCCACGTGTCGAAGCCTTCCGACCTCCTGCCGGAACTTCAGGGCCGCCTGCCGATCCGGGTCGAGTTGAGGCCGCTCACCAAGGAGGATTTCCGCCGCATCCTGACGGAAACAGAGGCGAGCCTCATCCGTCAGTACAAGGCGCTGATGGAAACGGAAGAACTGACGCTGGACTTCACCGAGGATGCGATCGACGCTCTGGCGGATGTCGCCGTGCACCTCAACTCCTCGGTCGAGAATATCGGCGCCCGCCGGCTGCAGACCGTGATGGAACGGGTGCTCGACGAAATCTCGTTCAACGCCCCGGACCAGGGCGGCACGACGGTGATGATCGATGCGGAATACGTCAAGAAGCATGTCGGCGATCTCGCGGCCGATACGGATCTGTCGCGCTACATTCTCTGAGCGGCAATCGTGGCAGCCGGGCAACGTCCGGCTGCTCATTTGCCGGCGCTGACGGGATTTTGAACGCCCGCGTCTCGACACGGTCCTTACGCCTCGCGTAAGGGAAGCGCGTTTTCATGGAAATATCCGGCGCTTGAGTGAGTCGGTTTGGAATGGCTTTCAGCATCCCGTGCCGGAGAACGGCATAGTCGAAGTCCTGGGACACGCAAAAATCTTGAAACGCATCCTTCTGGCACTGATCCTTGTCGTCGCGACGTCCGCGGCCTCTTCCGCGTTCGCAGGCGGCCTCACGATGGTTCCCGAAGGAAATCGTCACGCGGAACAGCCGAAGATCCCGGGCGCCTCGGTGCGTCGGACCCGTGCCGGGCGCACGACCTTCGATGACAAATACGAGAAGATCCGCGACCTTTTGGCTTCCGACAAGAAGCTGATCGCCAAGGTCAGGTCGACGGCGGCCGACTACGGTATCGATCCGATCCACATGATCGGCGCGATCGTCGGCGAGCATACCTACAATGTCGATGCGTACGACCGGCTGCAGACCTATTACGTCAAGGCGGCCGCCTATGCCGGCAACAGTTTTCGTTTCGGCTACGGCGACGAGAGCATCCAGCAGTTCCTCGACCGGCCGGAATTCAGCAAATGCGGCGACTTCGCCGATTCCTACAAGCTCTGGACCTGCCGCGAAGGCGTCTGGGAAAAGAGCTTTCGCGGCCGTTCGGTCGGCGGCACCTCGTTTCCGGACAATCGTTTCAGTGCGGTCTTCTTTCAGCCCTTCTATGCGGGCCAGACTTTTGGCCTCGGCCAGGTCAATCCCCTGACGGCGCTGATGCTCTCGGACATGGTGGCCAGAACCTCCGGTTATCCGAAGCTCGACGAGAACAAGGCTGCTGCGGTTTATGACGCGATCATGGATCCGGACAAGTCGCTCGCCTATATGGCAGCCAGCATCCGCCGCTCGATCGACGACTACAAGTCGATCGCCGGCATGGACATTTCCCGCAATCCCGGCATTACCGCGACGCTCTACAATACCGGCGGTTCGCCGCAGCGCGCCGCGGCCCTGGCTGCCCGCGGCGGCCTGCCGGAAGAGAATTATTACGGCTGGCTGGTCAACGACAAGCTCGCCGAGTTGAAATCCCTCCTCTGACGGCTGATATACCCTCCATAGGAAACTCCTGAGGAGGGCTGTCCATGGACATCCGCCCCGAACCCTTCGTTCCGCCCGCACCTCCGCATCGGGATCGGTTGCTGAACCCGATCGAGGTCATCTGGACTGCGCTGCGCAATCCTCTGGAGCTGTGGGGAAAGGTCTCCTACACGCTGCCCTGGTTCGAGACGAAGTTCTTCAAGGAACGGACGCTGATCGTCAATCATCCCGGGCTTATCCGGCATATCCTGGTGGATAATGTCGGCAATTACGAGATGTCGGAAATCCGCCAGCTCGTCCTTCGCCCGATCCTCCGGGACGGCCTGCTGACCGCGGAAGGCGAGGTCTGGAAACGCTGCCGCAAGGCAATGGCGCCGGTTTTCACGCCAAGGCATTCCCGCGGTTTCGCCGGTCAGATGCTGAGCCAGACCGAGGAGTTCTCGAGGAAATATGCCGAGGCCGGCGCCGAGGGCTCGGTCCGCGATATTTCGGTCGATATGACCGAACTGACCTATGCCATCCTCGCCGAAACCCTGTTTTCCGGCGAGATCGCCGGCAACAAGGAGACCGTTGCCGACGATGTTGACCAGCTTCTGCATCGCATGGGCCGGATCGACCCGATGGACATGCTGCGCGCGCCGCCCTGGGTGCCACGCGTCACGCGCATCGGCGGCAGGCGGATCCTCGACAAGTTCCGGCGCGTGGTTGCCGAAACCATGCTCATGCGGCAGGAGCGGATGCGCGAACATCCCGACAATGTGCCGCAGGATTTCCTGACGCTACTGCTTCAGCTTGCCGGCCCGGACGGGCTGACCATGGGCGAGATCGAGGACAATATCCTCACCTTCATCGGCGCGGGGCACGAGACGACGGCCCGGGCGCTTGCCTGGACGCTCTATTGCGTCGCGGAGTCGCCGTCGGTGCGGCAGGCCATGCAAGAGGAAATCGATCGCGTTCTGGCGACCGGTGCCGATCCGGTCGAGTGGCTGGATCTGATGCCGTGGGTGCGGGCGGCGTTCGAGGAAGCATTGCGGCTCTATCCGCCGGCGCCCTCGATCAACCGCGAAGCGATCAGCGACGACAGCTGGACGAGCCCGGAAGGTAAGACGGTCAGGATCGACGCCGGCGTGACCGTGCTGGTCATGCCCTGGACGTTGCATCGCCACGAACTGTATTGGGAAAAGCCGCGCGCCTTCATGCCGGAACGTTTTCTGCCCGAAAATCGCGGCAAGCTGAATCGGTTCCAGTACTTGCCTTTCGGTGCCGGCCCGCGCACCTGCATCGGTGCGACCTTCGCCCTCCAGGAAGCGGTGATCGCGCTCGCGGTGCTGATGCGGGACTATCGGTTCGACGTTACGCCCGAAACGAAGGTCTGGCCGGTCCAGAAGCTGACCACCCAGCCGCGCGACGGCCTGCTGATGCGGGTCAGTCCGCGACATCAGAGGTCTCCGCTGGTGAATTGATCTTGGCGGCCTATGCGCTATTGATCCATGGACCGATCTTCAGGATTTTCGCGTGGCTTCATCCCTTCCTTCCGGCCCCCTCCTTCTCGGGATTGATACCGGCGGCACCTATACGGATGCCGTGCTGTTCCGCGAGGGCGAAGGCGTTATCGCCAAGGCTAAATCGCTGACGACGCGGCATGACCTGGCGGTTGGCATTGCCGGCGCCGTCGATGCGGTGCTGGAGAAAAGTGCTGCCCCCGCCTCGGCAATCGGCCTCGTTTCGCTGTCGACCACGCTCGCCACCAATGCGCTGGTCGAAGGGCAGGGCGGTCGGGCCGCCTTGATCATGGTCGGCTTCACAGAGGAGGATCTCACCCGTGGCGGACTTGCCGAGGCGCTGGGAAGCGATCCGGTGATCTTCCTGCCTGGCGGCCATGACGTGCACGGCAACGAGACACCGCTGGATATGACCGCGCTCGAAGCGGCCATGCCGGCGCTGGCGGGCACGGTCTCGTCCTTTGCGGTTGCCGGCTATTTCGCCGTCCGGAATCCGGCTCATGAAATCCGGGTGAGGGACCGTATTCGTGCGCTTTCGCATCTGCCCGTCACCTGCAGCCACGAGCTTTCGTCGAAACTCGGCGGTCCTCGCCGTGCGTTGACCACGCTTCTGAATGCCCGGCTGGTGTCGATCATCGACCGGCTGGTGGGGTCCTGCGAGGGCTTTTTGGCCACGCGCGGCATCACGGCGCCGATGATGGTGGTGCGCGGCGATGGTGCACTGATTTCGGCCGCCGAAGCCCGGCTGCGGCCGATCGAAACCATCCTCTCCGGCCCCGCTGCAAGCCTTGTCGGCGCGCATTTTCTGACCGGGCTGGACCAGGCGGTCGTCTCCGACATCGGCGGCACGACGACGGATGTCGCGGTCCTCGATGGCGGGCGGCCGAAGCTGGCGGAGGAAGGCGCTGTCGTCGGCGGTCACCGCACGATGGTGGAGGCCGTGGCGCTGCGCACTTACGGGCTCGGCGGCGATTCCGAGGTCCATGTCGATGACCGCGGCCTCGAAGCGCGGCTCACGCTCGGCCCGCGCCGGCTTCTGCCGCTGAGCCTCGCCGCTATGGCGCATGGCGAGATCATCCTGTCGACGCTGGAAAAACAGCTGCGCGCCAGCCATGCCGGCCGGCACGACGGCCGCTTTGTGGTGCGAACCGGCGTGCCGGATGCGATGGCCCAGGGCCTGCAGTCGCCGGAGCAGGCGCTTTTTACCCGCATCGGCGCTGCGCCGATCCCGCTCAACGATCTCCTGACCATGAACTCGCAAAGGGCAGTCCTCGACCGGCTGGTTGCCAGAGGGCTGGTGCATCTTTGCGGCATCACCCCTTCGGATGCGCTCCACGTGCTCGGCCGCCAGAGCCAATGGCACGGAGAGGCAGCGCGGCTGGGTCTGGAACTTGCCGCCCGGCGCAAGGACGGCGCAGGGCGCGGGATCGCTGCCTCGCCGGAGGAGCTTGCGGAAAAGATCGTGAGCCGGCTGACCCGTCAGTCCTCCGAGGCCGTACTTGCCGCCTGTCTCGCCGAAGACGGCGCCGAAGCCATCGATCCCGCGGTTTCGCTCGCCGTCGACCGGGCTCTGAAACGGGTTCCCGGCATCGCCCGGTTTTCCGTATCACTCGATCGTCCGCTGATCGGGCTCGGGGCCTCGGCACCGGTCTATTATCCGGCTGTCGCCGAGATGCTCGGGGCTCAGTCGGTCATTCCGGCAGATGCCGATGTGGCGAATGCCGTCGGCGCCGTGGTCGGCCAGGTCCGCGCCAGCATCACGGTCGTTGTTACCTCCCCGGAAGAAGGCCGCTTCATCCTCTCCGGCGCAGGCGAGCGGCTCTCAGTCGTCGGCGAAACGCAGGCGGTGGCGACGGCCCGCGAGTGCGCCATCGCTGCGGCCCTGGCACAGGCGAATGCAGACGGCGCCAAGGATGCCGTCGTGACGGTTTCAGAAGAGCTGGATGCGCCGGAAATCGAGGGCTCGCGAAAGCTGGTCGAGGCGCGGATCACCGCCGTAGCGGTCGGCAGGCCGAGGATATCCGGTTTCTGAGCGCCCCTGTGCACGCCTGTTGTGAACCGCCATGTAAAGCCCTATTCAGCAAGGCGTAAGTGAGCCGGTATTTATTCCAGCTGGGAACAAATCGCAGTGATCACCAATCTTGCCGATCTGGAAATCTTCGTCAAAGTCGCAGCCAGCGGAAATATGTCGGCGGCGGCGAAGAGCCTCGGCATTTCCCCGGCGGTGGTCTCGAAGCGCATCAAGCGGCTGGAGGAACAACTGGGGACGCGCCTCCTCCAGCGCACGACCCGCCAGATCGGAATGACCGACGCGGGAAAAGGGTTTTACGACAGGATTGCCAATGTCCTGACGGGGATCGAGGATGCCGAGCAGTTCGTCTCGGGCCGGTCGACCGAGATCGCCGGCAATCTGCGCATCTCGGCGCCGACCTCGTTCGGGCGAATGCACATAGCGCCTCATCTGCCGACATTCATGCAGGCAAACCCGCATCTCTCCATCGACCTGATTCTGTCGGACGAGTTCACGGATATCATCGCCCAGGGTTTCGACGTGGCGATCCGCATTTCAGAGCTGAAGGATTCGAGCCTTGTCGCCCGCAAGCTCGTTCAGGTCCGGCGGATCCTCTGTGCTTCGCCATCCTATGTCGAGCGGCATGGCGCCCCGACAAGCATCGAGGAACTGGCGGGCCATCACTGCCTGACGGCGCACAATGGCGAACCCTGGCGGCTCGAAGGCCCCAAGGGCCCGCTGGTCTACCGGCCGGCGGGAAGGCTGAATACCAATTCAAGCGAGGTCATCCGCGAAGCGGTGATCGCCGGTCTCGGCATCGCGCTGAGATCCACCTGGGATATCGGCAACGAACTCAAGGACGGGCGGTTGGTGATGGTGATGACTGGCTACGAAGGATCGAAGAACGTCTCGGTCTCGGCGGTCTACCCCAGCAGGCAGCATCTTCCATCAAAAGTCCGGGCATTCATCGAATACCTGGCGGAACTTTATGGGCCGGTTCCCTATTGGGAGCGGCATTCTCCGGATGCGGGCCGGAAGTAGATTATTTCCGATTTGGCATAAGTCATTCAATATTTGTGCAATTGCAATTTCCCTCGCTACCACAGAGACTTGCGCGCGACTGGAAAAATTCGGAGGAACCGATGGCCCGTATCGAAAAAAATGGTCTCGCAATCGACGAGAAACTCTACGACTTCCTGGTGAAGGAAGCGCTGCCGGCGACCGGTGTCGATGCCGAACGGTTCTTCTCCGAGTTCTCGAAGATCGTCCACGACCTGGCGCCGAAGAACCGCGAGCTTCTTGCCAAGCGCGACGCCTTCCAGGCCAAGCTCGACGACTGGTACCGCAGGAACGGCGCGCCTAGCGATCTGGCGGTTTACGAAGCCTTCCTGCGCGACATCGGTTACCTGCTGCCGGAAGGGCCGGATTTCACGGTCTCAACCGACAGGGTCGATCCGGAAATCGCCGAGATCGCCGGGCCGCAGCTCGTCGTCCCGGTCATGAACGCCCGTTATGCGCTGAACGCCGCCAATGCCCGCTGGGGTTCGCTCTACGATGCGCTCTATGGCACCGACGCCATTCCCGAGACCGACGGCGCCGAAAAGGGCAAGGGCTACAATCCCGTCCGCGGCGCCAAGGTTATCGCCTGGGCGCGGGACTTCCTCGATCAGTCGGTGCCGCTTTCCGGCGCAAGCTGGACCGACGTCACCTCGTTTGTCGTGTCAGGGGGCAAGATGACGGCTGCCGCCCAGGACGGCAAGACGGTCGAGCTCGCCGATCCGGCCCAGTTCGCCGGCTATCTCGGCGAACCGGCGCAGCCGACCCACCTTCTGCTCAGGAAAAACGGCCTGCATATCGAGATCCGGATCGACGTCACGACGGCGATCGGCAAGGACGATCCGGCCAGGATTTCGGATATCTGGCTGGAATCGGCGATCACCGCGATCATGGACTGCGAGGATTCGATCGCCGCTGTCGATGCCGAGGACAAGGTCGTCGTCTACCGCAACTGGCTCGGCCTGATGAACGGCGACCTCCAGGAAGAGGTGGCCAAGGGCGGCAAGTCCTTCATCCGCAAGCTCAACCCCGACACGACGTTCAAGGCGCCTGCCGGCGGCGATGTCACGGTCAAGCGCCGTTCGCTGATGCTGATCCGCAATGTCGGCCACCTGATGACCAATCCGGGGGTGCTGGACAGCGACGGCAGGGAAGTTCCGGAAGGCATCATGGATGCGATGGTGACGGCGCTGATCGCCATCCACGACATTGGCCCCAACGGCCGCCGCCAGAATTCCCGCGTTGGCTCCATGTATGTGGTGAAGCCGAAAATGCACGGGCCGGAAGAGGTCGCCTTCGCCTGCGAGATTTTTGCCCGTGTCGAACAGGCGCTCGGTCTTCCCACCAATTCCATGAAAATGGGCATCATGGACGAGGAGCGCCGCACCACGATCAACCTCAAGGCCTGCATCCGCGAGGCGCGCGAGCGTGTCGTGTTCATCAATACCGGCTTCCTCGATCGCACCGGTGACGAGATCCACACCTCGATGGAGGCCGGCCCGATGATTCGCAAGGGCGACATGAAACAGGCGGCCTGGATCGCGGCCTATGAGAACTGGAACGTCGATATCGGCCTCGAATGCGGCCTGTCCGGCCACGCGCAGATCGGCAAGGGCATGTGGGCGATGCCGGACATGATGGCGGCGATGCTGGAGCAGAAGATCGCTCATCCGAAGGCCGGCGCCAACACCGCCTGGGTTCCGTCGCCGACAGCCGCGACGTTGCATGCGACGCATTATCACAAGGTCGACGTTGCCGCCGTCCAGGACGGTCTCAAGAGCCGTACCCGCGCAAAACTGTCGGATATCCTCTCCGTGCCGGTAGCCGTGCGGCCGAACTGGACGCCGGAGGAAATCCAGCGCGAGCTCGACAACAATGCGCAAGGCATTCTCGGTTACGTCGTCCGCTGGATCGATCAGGGCGTCGGCTGCTCCAAGGTGCCGGACATCAACAATGTCGGCCTGATGGAAGACCGGGCGACGCTGCGCATTTCCGCCCAGCACATGGCGAACTGGCTCTATCACAAGCTGGTCACGGAAGAGCAGATCGTCGAGACGATGAAGCGCATGGCGGGAGTCGTCGATGGCCAGAATGCCGGCGACCCCCTCTATATGCCGATGGCCAGGGATTTCGACGGCTCCGTCGCCTTCCAGGCCGCGCTTGATCTGGTGCTCAAGGGCCGCGAGCAGCCGAACGGCTATACCGAGCCGGTCCTGCATCGCCGCCGTCTGGAACTGAAAGCCAAGCTCGCCGGCTGACCGGCGAGCAGAGGACAGGGCAAAGAAAAGGCCGCCGGAGAGTTCTCCAGGCGGCCTTTTCGTATCCTCGTCGAATTTCGCGATTACTGGATCACGACGACCTTGGTTTCGCGGCCCGGACGGACGCGGCTGTAGAGGTCGATGACGTCCTGGTTGATCAGGCGGATGCAGCCCGACGAAGCGGCGGTGCCGATCGAGTTCCATTCCGGCGTGCCGTGCAGACGGAAGAGCGTATCCTGGCCCTTTTCGTTGAAGAGGTACATCGCGCGGGCGCCGAGCGGGTTGCTGAGACCGGGGCCCATGCCGTCTTCGACGTATTTGGCAACGTCCGGACGACGGCCTGCCATTTCCTTCGGCGGGTGCCAGGTCGGCCATTCCTGCTTCCAGGCGACATAGGCGGTGCCCGACCAGGCAAAACCCTGCTTGCCGACGCCGATGCCGTAGCGCATCGCCTTGCCGTTCGGCATGATGTAATAGAGATGGCGTTCACGCGTGTTGACGACGATCGTGCCCGGCTTTTCGCTGGTCTGATAGCTGACGATCTGGCGGACATACTGTTTGTCCACCTTGTTGATCGGGATTGCCGGAAGGGTATAGCCGGCATCCCTCACCGATCCGTAGGAGTCGGTGAAGATCTGATCGGTGTAGGTGGTCGTGGCCAGCTGGGTGCCGCCGCCGGGAACCGTGGAGGCGCAACCGGCCAAGGCAGCAGTTGCCAACAAGCCGAGTGCGAGCATGCTAGTGCGTAAGCGCATGGAGATCTCTTGGATAAACGAATCGATTTAGACGGGCCTCTGGCCCATCTTTGATGACGGGTTATTTTCGATTAAACTACGCTTGGCAAGCGCTGCAGCGCATCAAAACAGAGCCGGCGCATGATTGAAAAAAGCCATGGCGTTTTTGCAACATCATGGAAGCGGTTTTTCGGGATTCTATGACTATACTCAACCTTGCCAGTAATAATCCATTAATAGATGGCCGACAGTCGGCTCGCGCCATGCTGGTGCGCAAGGGCGTCCAGATCCTGCTGCACGACATGCGGCATGCGATCTTGCCGGAACTCGTGCTGTCGAGCGGAAGACGCGCCGATCTGGTGACCATTTCGGAAAAAGGCGAGATCTGGATCGTCGAGATCAAGACGTCGGTCGAGGATTTTCGCATCGACCGCAAATGGCCGGAATACCGGTACTTCTGTGACCGCCTGTTTTTCGCGACGCATAAGGATGTGCCGCTCGACATCTTCCCGGAGGATTGCGGCCTCTTCCTCTCGGACGGATATGGCGGGCATCTGCTGCGGGATGCGCCGGAGCACAGGCTGCCGCCCGCGACCCGCAAGGCGATGATGCTGAACTTCTCGCGCGCAGCCGCCCAGCGCCTGATGCTGGCGGAATGGGCGACCGGCAAGACGTTCGACGAGATGTGACTATTTCGGCGCGCGCTTGGCGAGGATGCGCTGCAGCGTGCGGCGATGCATGTTGAGCCGGCGGGCGGTCTCCGAAACGTTGCGTTCGCACATCTCGTAGACCCGCTGGATATGTTCCCAGCGCACGCGGTCCGCCGACATCGGGTTTTCCGGCACGTCCGCCCGCTCGCCCGGCCGCTGCGTCAACGCGCCGAATATGTCGTCGGCATCGGCGGGCTTGGCGAGATAATCGAGCGCCCCGAGCTTTACTGCGGTCACGGCCGTTGCGATATTGCCGTAACCGGTCAGCACGATCACCTTGGTGTCCTCGCGGCTTTGACGGATCGCTTCGATCACATCCAGCCCGTTGCCGTCGCCGAGGCGCAGATCCACCACCGCATATTTCGGCGGCCGCGCCTTTGTCTTGGCGATACCTTCCGCGACGGACTCCGCCGTGTCGACCAGGAAACCGCGGGTCTCCATGGCGCGGGCCAGCCGGCGCAGGAACGGTCCGTCGTCATCGACGATCAGCAGCGAAGGGTCGGGCCCGAGTTCTGGGTCGGCATGAGCCTTGGTCGGTTCCGGGTGTGTTTCCATCTCTTTTTCTCCGCGGGTTTTAAAAGGCCCGCTTGCCTTTTCATGATGATCGGCCGGCCGGCCGGCTTATTTCAAGTCCTGCGCGTCCATCACCGAGCGCGGCCATTCGATATGAATGCGGGCACCCGGTTCGCCGTTGTCGCGGTTGCCGAAGCGGATCGTGGCGCCGGACCGTTCCAGCAGCGTCTTGGCGATGAAGAGGCCGAGGCCCAGCCCGCCCGCCCGTTCGTCTTCCTTGGGTCTCTTTGTCATATAGGGTTCGCCGATCCGCGAAAGAATATCCGGCGCATAACCCTGGCCATCATCCTCGATGGTGATCGCCACCCGATCGGCGTCGTGTTCGACCGTGACGGTCACCTTGCTCCTGGCGTAATCGACGGCATTTTCGATCAGGTTACCGAGCCCGTATATGATGGCGGCATTGCGGTTGCCGACCGGCTCGCTGGCGCGCTCGTTCTTCTCCACAAGCTCGATCTCGATGCCGAATTGCCGATGCGGCGCCACCACCTCCTCGACCAGGGAGGAAAGAGGCAGCCGGCGCATATGTTCCTCGCTCTCGGCCGAAAGAGAGGTGAGCCGGCGAAGAATATCGCGGCATCGCTCGCTCTGGCTTCTGAGAAGAAGAATGTCCTCGCGGAACCGGTCGTCGGGCCCGAGCTCGCGTTCCATCTCCTTGGCGACGACGCTGATCGTTGCGAGCGGCGTGCCGAGCTCATGGGCGGCCGCGGCCGCCAGCCCGTCAAGCTGCGAAAGATGCTTTTCCCGCTCAAGGACCAGTTCGGTAGCCGCAAGCGCATCGGCAAGCAGCGTCGCTTCATGGCTGACCCGGTAGGCATAAAAGGCCGCAAACATCATCATCGAGGCGATCGAACACCAGACGCCGAGCTGCATGACCGGCTGGATCCGCAGCGGCTCGCCCTCATACCAGGGCACCGGGTAGGGTGAAAAGGCGAGCACGGTGGTGCAGATGAGCGCAAAGACGATCAGGACAAGCGAATGGCGCAGCGGTTGCGACGCGAAGGCGATGATCACCGGCACGCAGATCAGCGGCGCGAAGGGATTGGCGAGCCCGCCGGTGATGAACAGCAGCGCCGCCATCTGCAGCAGGTCGAAACCGAGCAGCGCCAGCGCCGATTTCGGCCCGAGCCGGTGGGTCGGCGGAAACCAGGCCGACAGGATGAGGTTTGCGACCGCGAGCGCGCCGACCAGGATGCCCGCCTCTTGCAGAGGCAGCGGAAACTGCAGCAGCAGCCCGACGATGACCACGGTGATCGTCTGGCCCGCGACCGCAAGCCAGCGCAGCCGCACCAGCGTCTGAAGCCGGATCCGCCGGCTCGAAGGGCCGAACTGCGCAAAACGCACTGAAGGACTGTCTACGCTCACCGCCTGCTCTTTACCTTGCATTATATAAGTGACCTGAGGCCGCCTTCATAAACCGGCTCGACTTCAGGACGCAGGCGGCATTCTGTCACGTCCCGCGCGGTTTGGCACGCGTCGTCGGGGCCGCCTCGGCCGGGTCTTCCGGCCAGGGATGTTTGGGATAACGGCCGCGCATCTCGGCCCGCACATCCTTCCAGGAACCGGCCCAGAAGCCGGGCAGGTCCCGCGTCGTCTGGATCGGCCGGTGCGCCGGCGAGTTCAGTTCGAGAAGCAGCGGCAGCTTTCCGCCGGCAATCGCCGGATGTTTCTTCAGCCCGAACAGTTCCTGCACCCGGATCGCCAGAACCGGCTCCTCGCCGTCGTAGCGGATCGGGTGCCGCTCGCCGGTCGGCGCCTCAAAATGCGTCGGCGCCAGCCTGTTGAGATCCTGCGAGACCTCATGCGGGATGAGCGAACGCAGCCCTTCCGAAAGACTGCCGGGATTGATGGAATCCAGGCCGGACGCATTGCCCTGGAACGGCACGAACCAGTCGTCGAGCCGCGCAAGCAGCGCCTCGTCGCTCATATCCGGCCAGGGCTCGCCGATCGACCGGTTCAGGAAGCCGATCCGGTCCCGCAATTGCGCGCCCTCCTTGGAGAACGGCAGAACCTGAAGCCCCAGTTCCCGCACGCCGTCCGCAAGCGCCTGTGCGGCTCGTTCGCCGCTCGGCCTTGGCAGCGGCCTTTCCTCGAAGATGATCGCGCCGAGCCGTGTCACCTTGCGGGCGCGCACCTGCCGGCTGGCCCGGTCGAAGAAACACTCCTCGCTCTCACGGATCGCCCCGGAAAGCTCCACTTCCACTTCCACATCCGCCCGGCTGATCTCCGCTGCCGCCAGAATGCGCGCCTGCGCCGCCCGGCCGGTCAGGTCGGCGATGACCAGCATCTGCGATGCCGCCAGCCGCTCCGTTTCCTGCAGTTCCGCGCCGCGCCCGTTCGCCATCACGAAACGCCCGCGCCCGCCGCGCTGGAGCGCGATCCGGTCGGGATAGGCATGCAGGAGAAGCCTGCCGGCCAGAACCGTTTCATTCGACTGCGATCGCTTCGGCAGGTTCGAAGCGATCCGGTCTGCCAGTTTCCGCGCCGCATCGGCCCTGTCGCCGCGCTCGTTGCGGAACCGCCGCAGCCGTTCGTCGAGATCGATGTCGCTGCCGCCGAGCCCCTGTTCGGTCAGGAGCACCGCAAGCAGGCTTGCCTGCCTGCCGAAACCTTCCTCCGCCGCCGAGATCGCCATGGCCGAGAGTCGCGGCGGAAGCGCCAGCTCCCGCATCAGCCGACCCTTTTCCGTCAACCCGCCCTGGGGGTCGAGTGCGCCGAGCTGGGTCAGCAGCACCTTTGCCTCGTTGAAGGCCGGTCCGGGGGGCGGATCGAGAAAGGCAAGCCCCTTCGGATCCTGGACGCCCCAATGGGCCAGATCGAGAACCAGGCCGGAGAGGTCGCTCGCCAGAATCTGCGGCGGCGTGAACGCCTGCAGCGCCGCCGTCTGGCCAGGATGCCAGAGGCGCATTGCGATGCCCGGCTCGGTACGGCCGGCACGGCCCGCCCGCTGGTCGGCCGAGGCGCGGGAAACACGCACCGTCTCCAGCCGGGTGATCCCGGTCGAGGGCTCGAACACCGGTAGGCGTTGCAACCCGCTGTCGATGACGATCCGCACGCCGTCTATAGTAATGGAGGTTTCGGCGATCGACGTCGCCAGCACGATCTTGCGCTGCCCGGCGGGCGCCGGCCGGATCGCCAGATCCTGCTCCTTCTGGGAGAGATTGCCGTAAAGCGGCACCACCACGGTCTCCGGCCCGAACCGCCCCGCAAGCCGCTCGGCAGTGCGCAGGATTTCCGCCTGGCCCGGCAGGAAAGCGAGGATCGAACCCGTGTCGTTCGAATGCGCCTCGACGATCGCCCGCGTCATCGCGTCTTCGATCCGCTCGTTCGGCGCCCGGTCGCGATGCTGGATATCGATCGGAAACGTCCGGCCTTCGCTTTTGATGACAGGCGGCTCGCCGAGTAAACCGGCCACCCGCTCCACATCCAACGTCGCCGACATGACGAGGATCCTCACGTCGTCGCGTAGCGCCGATTGCACGTCGAGCGCCAGCGCCAGACCGAAATCCGCGTCGAGCGACCGCTCGTGGAATTCGTCGAAGATGACGGCGGAAACGCCGTCAAGCTCCGGGTCGTCCAGAATCATCCGCGCGAAAACGCCCTCGGTCACCACCTCGATCCGGGTCTTCGCGGAGACCTTGTTGTCGAGCCGCATCCGGTAACCGACCCTCTCGCCCACCTGTTCGCCGAGCAGCGATGCCATGCGGGATGCAGCTGCGCGCGCCGCCAGCCGCCGCGGTTCGAGCAGGATGATCTTTCCGGTGCACCAGGCCTGGTCGAGCAGCGCCAGCGGCACGAGCGTCGTCTTGCCGGCGCCCGGCGGCGCGGAAAGCACGGCGCGCGTACCCTGGGCGAGCGCTTGCATGATATCGCCCAGAACCTCGGTGACGGGAAGCTTTGGCAAGGTCTTGGTGATCGGACCTGCCTCATGCGCTGCGGTCATCAGCGCGGAACCTGTCCGCTGACATGACGATAGGCAAGGATCGCCCCGGCAAGATCCTCGAGTGCCGCGCCCACCGATTTGAAGAGCGTGATCTCGTCCGCGCTCGTGCGGCCCGGGTGTCGTCCATGGGCAAGGTCGGCAAGTTCCGCCTTGATACCGTCTTTCGTCAGCACGCCGCTTGCAAGCGGCAGAACGATGTCGCCACCTTCCTTCATCGCCCCCGCACGCGTATCGACGAACACCGACGAACGCCGCACCGCCTCGTCGTCGCTCTCGCGCATGCTCGGCTTGAAGGCGCCCACGAGATCCAGATGCGCGCCCGGCTTCAGCCACTCGCCGCGGATCAGCGGCTCGCTCGACAGTGTCGCGCAGGAAATGATGTCCGCCTGTTCGGCAGCAGCGGGGAGATCCGTGATAGCGACCGCATCGAGCCCGAGTTCCCTTGCCTCATGCGCAGTCTCTTCGGCCTTCTCTATATTACGTCCCCAAATGCGGAAATGCTTGAGAGGTCGTGTGATCGCATGTGCCTGCATGAGATTGAGCGAAAGCCGGCCGGTTCCGACCATCAGCATGGTTTGCGCATCGTCGCGTGCCAGATAGCGGGCGGCGAGTGCCGAGGTCGCAGCGGTGCGTCGCGCGGTCAGCTCTCCGCCCTCCACGATCGCCAGCATCTCGCCGGTCTTGCCCGACGAAAGAAGGTAGCTGCCGAAGATGGTGGAGAGGGACCGGAGATGGTTGTCCGGAAACAGGTTGAGGGTCTTGACGCCGATATGGTCGCCCGGCACCCAGGCGGGCATCAGGAGCATGACCGCATTTGCTTCACCCGGCACCTCCATCTCATGATGGTGGCGCACCGGCATGACGCACTCGCTTTTGAACATCGTTTCGATCGCCGCGATGAGTTCTATAAAGGGTAGCGCATCCCGGGTCTGCGCTTCATTCAATACCAGCATGTCATACTCCAGCCGCCAGAAACTGCTTTCACCCTAACAATGGGAAATCGCCGCGTAAAATCGCTTTTTATGGGCCGCGAAGCTGCTCCTTCCTTAATCGGTGCTTATTTTCTGGCCTGAAATCGACTGTTTTGGGCAGGCTGCGAGAAAAATGACAGTTTTTTGAAAAT
>CCRI01000025.1 GCA_000985875.1 Neorhizobium galegae bv. officinalis | reverse complement strand
ACCCAGAAGAATGTGCTTCCCTATACGATCTGGCCGCCACGGGCCCCTCGCGGTTGCGGTCTGAGGTTGTCGCTAAGATACAGCCGCTGATAATCGTTTGAACTGCTCCATTTTGGCGCAGGATGCGACATTCAAAAAGCTTGCGCCGGGGCTTCGGCTGCGCTAACCACGGCTTGTTGCAATGCACGTTCGCTTTGCCTGTGCATTGATATTCAGGCGTCGTCTCCCGACGCTTCAGGCAAGCTGGGATCGAATACAATGAGTGAACTCCTCACTTCCTATATCCCGATCGCGATTTTCATCGGCATTTCCCTGGTGATTGGCATCGCGCTTCTGGTTGCGCCGTTCGCCATCGCCTACAAGGCGCCCGATTCGGAAAAGCTTTCGGCTTACGAATGCGGCTTCAACGCCTTCGACGATGCGCGCATGAAGTTCGACATTCGATTCTACCTGGTCTCGATCCTCTTCATCATCTTCGACCTCGAAGTCGCCTTCCTTTTCCCGTGGGCGGTGTCGTTCGGTGCGATTGGCTGGTTCGGCTTCTGGTCGATGATGGTATTCCTCGCCGTTCTGACGATCGGCTTTATATATGAATGGAAGAAAGGAGCGCTGGAATGGGAGTAGTCGACAACGGCAGCACCCTCGTCGCGCCGCAGCCCAAGGGGATCATCGATCCGAATACGGGCAAGCCTATCGGCAGCGACGACGCGTTCTTCGGCGAGATCAACAATGAGCTCGCGGACAAGGGTTTTCTCGTCACCTCCACGGACGAGCTGATCACCTGGGCCCGCACGGGCTCGCTGATGTGGATGACCTTCGGCCTCGCCTGCTGCGCGGTCGAGATGATGCAGCTTTCGATGCCGCGTTACGACGTCGAGCGCTTCGGTTTTGCGCCGCGTGCCTCCCCGCGCCAGTCGGACGTGATGATCGTCGCCGGCACGCTGACCAACAAGATGGCGCCCGCGCTCCGCAAGGTCTATGACCAGATGCCGGAGCCGCGTTACGTCATTTCGATGGGCTCCTGCGCCAATGGCGGCGGTTATTACCACTATTCCTATTCGGTGGTGCGCGGCTGCGACCGGGTCGTGCCGATCGACATCTATGTTCCGGGCTGTCCCCCCACGGCGGAGGCACTGCTCTACGGCGTGCTTCTGCTGCAGAAGAAGATCCGACGGACCGGCACGATCGAGCGCTGAGGGCCAGAGGCTAAGGGTAATTGGACAAGATCATGAGTGAAGCCCTGAACGAGCTTTCGACCTACATCCGCGAAGCGCGTCCGTCCCTCGTGTCGGATGCGGCAATCGCCTATGGCGAGCTGACGCTGACCGCGACGGCGGAAAACCTGCTGCCGCTGCTGACCTTCCTGCGCGACGACGTGCAGTGCGGGTTCATCAGCTTCATCGACATCTGCGGTGTGGATTATCCGGCGCGCGAGAAGCGTTTCGACGTGGTCTATCATCTTCTGTCGCCCCGCCAGAACCAGCGTATCCGCATTAAGGTCGCGACTGCCGAGGACGAGCCGGTTCCGTCCGCCTGCCCGGTTTATCCCGGCGCCGATTGGTTCGAGCGCGAAGCCTGGGACATGTACGGCATCCTGTTCACCGGCCATCCGGACCTGCGCCGCATCCTGACGGACTACGGTTTCGAAGGCCATCCGCTGCGCAAGGACTTCCCGACCACCGGTTTTGTCGAGGTTCGCTACGACGACAACGCCAAGCGCGTCGTCTACGAACCCGTCGAGCTGCGCCAGGAATTCCGCAGTTTCGACTTCCTGAGCCCGTGGGAGGGGACGGATTACGTCCTTCCCGGGGATGAAAAGGCCAAGGTCTGAGGCTGGCGCACCTGCGCCGGTCTAACCGTACTTCTTTCCGCTTGACGCCCGATGGGCACGGAGCAAGCAGCAATGACTGAACATAACGTTCGCAACTTCAATATCAATTTTGGGCCTCAGCACCCCGCAGCGCACGGCGTCCTCCGCCTGGTGCTCGAGCTCGATGGCGAAATCGTGGAGCGCGTCGATCCGCATATCGGCCTGCTTCACCGCGGCACCGAGAAGCTGATCGAGACCAAGACCTATCTGCAGGCGGTCCCCTATTTCGACCGCCTCGATTACGTCGCGCCGATGAACCAGGAGCATGCTTTCGCGCTTGCCGTCGAAAAGCTTCTGGATATCCAGATCCCGATCCGCGGCCAGCTGATCCGCGTTCTCTATTCGGAAATCGGCCGTATCCTGTCGCATCTCCTCAACGTCACCACGCAGGCGATGGACGTCGGCGCGCTGACGCCGCCGCTCTGGGGTTTCGAAGAGCGCGAAAAGCTGATGGTGTTCTACGAGCGCGCCTCCGGTTCGCGCATGCATGCGGCCTATTTCCGGCCGGGCGGCGTCCATCAGGACCTGCCGGCGGAACTGGTCGAGGATATCGGCAAGTGGTGCGACCAATTCCCGGCAAAGCTCGACGATATCGACGAACTGCTGACCGGCAACCGCATCTTCAAGCAGCGCAACGTCGATATCGGCGTCGTCAAGCTCGAAGACGCCTGGGCCTGGGGCTTTTCCGGCGTCATGGTGCGCGGTTCGGGCGCTGCCTGGGACCTGCGCCGCTCGCAGCCTTATGAGTGTTATTCCGACCTCGAATTCGATATCCCGATCGGCAAGAACGGCGACTGCTACGACCGTTACCTGATCCGCATGATCGAGATGCGCGAGTCGGTGAAGATCATGAAGCAGTGCGTCAACCGCCTGCTCGGCGATGCCAGGACCGGCCCGTTCTCGTCTACGGACGGCAAGGTCGTGCCGCCGAAGCGCGGCGAGATGAAGCGGTCGATGGAAGCGCTGATCCATCACTTCAAGCTCTATACCGAAGGCTATCACGTGCCGGCGGGCGAGGTTTATGCGGCCGTCGAAGCCCCGAAGGGCGAGTTCGGCGTCTTCCTGGTCGCCGACGGCACCAACAAGCCGTATCGCTGCAAGATCCGCGCGCCGGGTTATGCCCATCTCCAGGCCATGGATTTCATCTGTCGGGGACACCAGCTGGCCGACGTTTCGGCGGTGCTCGGCTCGCTCGACATCGTCTTCGGCGAGGTGGACCGCTGATGATCCGCGCCGTCGTTTTCGCTGCCATTCTGTCTGGTGCTCCGGCTGCCTTCGCGCAGCAGGCGCAGACCGACGGCGCGATTTCGACCCAAGGCGGCGGATCGAAGTCGATGAAGGATCTCCTGTCCGACGGATACGAGATCAAAACCTCCGTTCCCAGTGGAACAAAGTTCATAGTGTTCATGCAGAAAGACAAGTCTGCCTATGCCTGCGAATTCGTGTCGCTCACGAGATCGCGGTGTGGATCCATAAACTGATAAGGCGTGGAAAAGAATGTCCGTTCGTCGATTAGCCGAAGACCAGGTGCAGCCGGCAATATTCGCCTTCAATGACGAAAATTCCGTCTGGGCCGAGGCAACGATCAGGAAATATCCGGCAGGCCGGCAGCAATCGGCTGTCATCCCGCTTCTGATGCGTGCGCAGGAACAGGATGGCTGGGTGACCCGCGCGGCGATCGAATTCGTCGCAAACAAGCTCGACATGCCCTATATCCGCGTCCTCGAAGTCGCGACCTTCTATACTCAGTTCCAGCTGAAGCCGGTCGGTACCCGCGCGCATATCCAGGTCTGCGGCACCACGCCCTGCATGCTGCGCGGCGCGGAAGACCTGATGAAGGTCTGTCAGCACAAGATCCATCACGATCCTTTCGCGCTCAATGCCGACGGCACGCTGTCGTGGGAAGAGGTCGAATGTCAGGGCGCGTGCGTCAACGCACCGATGGTCATCATCTTCAAGGATGCCTATGAGGACCTGACGCCTGAGCGCCTCGAAGAGATCATCGATGCTTTCGAAGCCGGCAAGGGCCATGAGATCAAGCCCGGCCCGCAGATCGACCGCATTTTCTCGGCCCCCGAGGGCGGCCCGCAGACGTTGAACGACGAGATCAAGCCGGTCCGCACCAATCTCGACCCGCAGCCGAGCGCCGAGGAGGTGGCGGACGCTGCCAGCATTCCTCCTGCCGATGCCGGTCGTCCGAAGGACACGGCGCCGGAGACGGACCCGAAACTGAAGACCCCCGCAACCGCCCCGGCGGCTGCCGCCGCGAATGCCAAGGCCGCGGAAACGCAGCCGCTGTCGGCGACCGCAAAGAGCAAACCGGCTCCGAAGACGCCCGGCAGTGCAGCGGAAGGCGCGCCGCCGGAACCCGGCGCGGTCTCCGGAGACTTGAAGCCGAAGCGCACACGGCGCAAGACCACGACTGAAGGTGAGTCGTGACATTAGAGAATTTGTGTGCGGCCTTTGAAAAAGGCTGCATTATATCGACGGATAACCGGCTTAATCGCGACGGACTTGTGGAATAGATCATGTTGAAAGATCAGGATCGCATCTTTACCAATATCTACGGCCTCAAGGACAAGTCCCTGAAGGGCGCGATGAGCCGCGGCCATTGGGATGGCACCAAGGAGATCATCGAGAAGGGCCGGGACTGGATCATCAACGAGATGAAGGCTTCGGGCCTTCGCGGCCGCGGCGGCGCAGGCTTCCCGACCGGTCTCAAGTGGTCCTTCATGCCGAAGGAATCGGATGGCCGCCCGCATTACCTCGTGGTCAATGCCGACGAATCCGAGCCCGGCACCTGCAAGGACCGCGAAATCATGCGCCACGATCCGCATACGCTGATCGAAGGCTGCGTCATCGCCGGTTTCGCCATGGGTGCCCACACCGCCTACATCTACGTGCGCGGCGAATACATGCGCGAACGCGAAGCGCTGCAGGCGGCGATCGACGAATGTTATGATTTCGGCCTGCTCGGCGGCAACAGCAAGCTCGGCTGGGATTTCGACATCTACGTCCACCACGGTGCCGGCGCCTATATCTGCGGCGAAGAAACCGCGCTGCTCGAAAGCCTCGAAGGCAAGAAGGGCCAGCCGCGCCTGAAGCCCCCGTTCCCGGCCAACATGGGTCTCTACGGCTGCCCGACCACGGTCAACAACGTCGAATCGATCGCGGTCGCCCCGACCATCCTGCGCCGTGGTGCCGGCTGGTTCTCGTCCATGGGCCGTCCGAACAATGTCGGCACCAAGCTGTTCATGCTCTCCGGCCACGTCAACAAGCCGTGCACCGTCGAAGAAGTGATGGGCATCACCTTCCGCGAACTGGTCGACAAGCATGCCGGCGGCATCCGCGGCGGCTGGGACAATCTTCTGGCGGTCATTCCGGGCGGCGCGTCCTGCCCGATCGTGCCGGCCAAGGACATCATGGATTGCCAGATGGATTTCGACGGCCTGCGCGCCGTCGGCTCCTCCTTCGGCACTGCCGGCGCCATCGTCATGGACAAGTCCACCGACGTCATCAAGGCGATCGCCCGCATCTCGGCCTTCTTCAAGCACGAGAGCTGCGGCCAGTGCACGCCGTGCCGCGAAGGTACGGGCTGGATGTGGCGAGTGCTCGAGCGCATGGTCAAGGGCAATGCCCAGAAGCGCGAAATCGACATGCTGTTCCAGGTGACCAAGCAGATCGAAGGTCACACCATCTGCGCGCTCGGCGATGCAGCGGCTTGGCCTGTACAGGGCCTGATCCGGCATTTCCGTCCGGAGATCGAAGCGCGTATCGACCAGTACACCCGAAACGCGACGGCGCATGGCGCCGTCCTGGAAGCTGCGGAGTAGCCAAGTGACAAAGTCGGGCAAAGAGCATGAAGGGGAGGCGACGGGTCGTCCGGCGCTCGATCCGGCGCGAGTGCCCGATTTTTCCGAGGCGATGAAGCACAATCCGCTGATGGCGAATATGGCGGCCGCGACGGCAGTCGGCTTCGGCATCGCCGCTCAGATGGCCGGAGTATTCTTGGGTGCGCTGCAGGGCGCGATGGAAGCGGGCAACCGTCAGAAGGCTGCCGGAGAGGCTCCGTCCGCGACGGCTCCGGTTGAGGCGCCCGCTGCCACGGAAACGCCGGCTCCCGGACCGACCGCCGCGGCTGCAATCTCAGAACCCGCGCCGATCGCTGAAAAGCCGAAGGCAAAGCCGGTCGCGCCGGCTCGCAAGGCTGCTGTTACGGCGCCCAAGGCCGCCGTAACAGCGCCCAAGGCCGAATCGGTCAAGAAGCCGGCCGCCAAGGCCAAGGTTGCGACGGTAAAGGCCGCAGCTCCGAAGGCTCCGGCAAAGCCGGTCGTCGAAGCAAAGCCGGTAAAGGCGGCCAAGGCGACGGTAACCAGGGCCAAGGCACCTGCCGGCGGCGATCTGAAACAGATTTCGGGCATCGGCCCGAAGCTGGTGGAAGTGCTGAACGGGCTGGGCGTCACGAGTCTCGCTGAGGTCGCGGCCTGGAACGAGGCCGATATCGCCCGCTTCGACAAGGAATTGGGTTTCGAGGGACGCATCAGCCGCGACGATTGGGTCGGCCAGGCGAAAGCTCTGTTGAAATAAAAGAATATGTCCACGAGTCGCCTGACCCCCAGGAGACCCAAAGGATGGAACTAAGGACGTAAGTGAGACGATGGTTAAGCTGAAGGTTGACGGCAAAGAGGTCGAAGTTCCGGATCATTTCACGCTGCTTCAGGCATGCGAGGAAGCCGGCGCCGAGGTCCCGCGCTTTTGTTTCCACGAACGTCTTTCGGTCGCCGGCAATTGCCGCATGTGCTTGATCGAAGTGAAGGGCGGACCGCCGAAGCCGGCAGCCTCCTGCGCCATGGGCGTGCGCGATATCCGCGGCGGCCCGAACGGCGAGCTGCCGGAAGTCTTCACCAACACGCCGATGGTCAAGAAGGCCCGCGAAGGCGTGATGGAATTCCTGCTGATCAACCATCCGCTGGATTGCCCGATCTGCGACCAGGGCGGCGAGTGCGACCTGCAGGACCAGGCGATGGCCTTCGGCATCGACTCATCCCGCTACACGGAAAACAAGCGCGCCGTCGAAGACAAGTATATCGGCCCGCTGGTCAAGACCGTGATGAACCGCTGCATCCACTGCACGCGCTGCGTCCGCTTCACCACCGAGGTCGGCGGCATTTCCGAACTCGGCCTGATCGGCCGCGGCGAGGATGCCGAGATCACTACCTATCTCGAAAGCGCCATGACGTCGGAGCTGCAGGGCAACGTCATCGACCTTTGCCCGGTCGGTGCGCTGACCTCGCGTCCCTTCGCCTTCACCGCCCGTCCGTGGGAACTCAACAAGACTGAATCGATCGACGTCATGGACGCCGTCGGCTCGGCGATCCGCGTCGATACCCGCGGCCGCGAAGTGATGCGCATCATGCCGCGCGTCAACGAGCAGGTGAACGAAGAGTGGATCTCCGACAAGACCCGTTTCATCTGGGACGGACTGAAGACCCAGCGCCTCGACCGCCCCTACGTCCGCAAGGGCGGCCGCCTTCAGGCTGCCTCCTGGGGCGAAGCCTTCGGCGCCATCAAGGCCGCCGTTTCCGGCACGTCCGCTGCAAAGATCGGCGCGATCGCCGGCGATCTGGCTTCGGTCGAAGAAATGTACGCCCTGAAGGAACTGATCCGGTCGCTCGGATCGGAAAACCTCGACTGTCGCCAGGACGGGACGGCGCTTGATCCGTCGCTCGGCCGCGCAAGCTACGTCTTCAACCCGACCATCGAAGGCATCGAACAGGCCGGCGCACTGCTTCTGATCGGCGCCAATCCGCGCCTCGAGGCAGCCGTCCTCAACGCCCGCATCCGCAAGCGCTTCCGCCGCGGCAACTTCCCGATCGGCGTGATCGGCGAAGTCAGCGAACTGCGTTACGTCTACGACTATCTCGGTGCAGGCCCCGAGACGCTTTCCGACCTCGCGTCCGGCGCAAACAGCTTCGCCGACACGCTACGGGCTGCCAAGAACCCGATGATCATCATAGGGCAGGGGGCTCTCTCCCGTCCGGATGGCGCGGCGATCCTTAGCTCGGCCGCCCAGCTTGCCGGTTCGGTCGGCGCGCTCACCCAAGACTGGAACGGCTTTGCCGTCCTCCACACCGCCGCTGCCCGCGTCGGCGGCCTCGATCTCGGCTTCGTGCCGGGTGAAAAGGGCGCCAACGCCGCCGCCCAGGTCGCCGGCATGGACGTTCTCTTCCTGCTTGGCGCCGACGAACTCGACTTCTCGAAGAAGGGCGCCAAGTTCACCGTCTATATCGGCAGCCACGGCGATGCCGGCGCGCACAATGCCGACGTCATCCTGCCGGGTGCGGCCTATACCGAAAAGTCCGGGACCTGGGTCAACACCGAAGGCCGCGTCCAGATGGGCAACCGCGCCGGCTTCGCGCCCGGCGAGGCTCGCGAGGACTGGGCGATCATCCGCGCGCTCTCCGACGTGCTCGGAGCCAAGCTGCCCTTCGATTCGCTGAGTGCCCTGCGTGCGAAACTCTATGCGGACTACCCGCATTTCGCGGCCATCGACGAGATTGCGGCGGGTTCGGTGAACGAAATTGCCGCACTTGGCCAAAAAGCCGGTGGTATGACGAAGTCCGGGTTTGCGTCGCCGATCAAAGACTTCTATTTGACGAACCCGATCGCTCGCGCTTCGGCCGTCATGGCTGAATGCTCGGCATTGGCCCGCAACAATTTCCAGGCTGCGGCGGAGTAATTTTGAACATGGACTCGTTCTTTTCCATCTACGTCTGGCCGGGCATCGTCATGGTCGCGCAGTCGCTTCTGCTGCTGGTCTGCCTGCTCGTCTTCATCGCCTACATCCTGCTCGCCGACCGCAAGATCTGGGCAGCCGTCCAGCTGCGCCGCGGCCCGAACGTCGTCGGTCCCTTCGGTCTGTTCCAGTCCTTCGCCGACCTTCTGAAATTCGTCTTCAAGGAGCCGGTCATTCCGGCCGGCGCCAACAAGGGCGTCTTCCTGCTGGCGCCGCTCGTCGCCGTGGTGCTGGCGCTTGCCACCTGGGCAGTCATTCCGCTGAACCAGAACTGGGTGATCGCCAACATCAATGTCGGCATCCTCTATGTGTTCGCGATCTCCTCGCTCGAAGTCTACGGCATCATCATGGGTGGCTGGGCTTCGAACTCGAAATATCCCTTCCTCGGCGCGCTCCGGTCGGCGGCGCAGATGGTCTCCTACGAAGTCTCGATCGGCTTCGTCATCGTCACCGTGCTGCTCTGCGTCGGCTCGTTGAACCTCACCGACATCGTCAACGCCCAGCATGACGGCCTCGGCACGATGATGGGCCTGCCGGCCTCGTTCCTCGACTGGCACTGGCTGGCGCTGTTCCCGATGTTCGTGGTGTTCTTCATCTCGGCGCTCGCCGAGACGAACCGCCCGCCCTTCGACCTTCCCGAAGCGGAATCGGAACTGGTCGCCGGCTTCATGGTCGAATACGGCTCGACCCCGTACATGATGTTCATGCTCGGCGAATACGCGGCGATCTGCCTGATGTGCGCGCTGACCACGATCCTCTTCCTCGGCGGCTGGCTGCCGCCGGTCGATATCGCCATCCTGAATTGGGTGCCGGGCATCATCTGGTTCGTGCTGAAGGCCAGCCTCGTCTTCTTCATGTTCGCCATGGTGAAGGCCTTCGTTCCGCGCTACCGCTACGACCAGCTCATGCGCCTCGGCTGGAAGATCTTCCTGCCGCTGTCGCTCGCCATGGTCGTCATCACCGCATTCGTGCTGAAGCTGATGGGATGGGCATGATCATGACCGTCCTTTCTCTCGGCATCATTGGAGAATAATATGGCAAGTCTCGGCCAAGCCGTGAATTCGCTGTTCCTGAAGGAGTTCGTCGGCGCGTTCTTCCTGTCGATGCGCTACTTCTTCAAGCAGAAGGCGACGATCAACTACCCGTTCGAGAAGGGCCCGGTCTCTCCGCGTTTCCGCGGCGAGCATGCGCTGCGCCGTTACCCGAACGGCGAGGAACGCTGCATCGCCTGCAAGCTCTGCGAGGCGATCTGTCCTGCCCAGGCGATCACCATCGAGGCAGGCCCGCGCCGCAACGACGGCACCCGCCGCACGGTGCGCTACGATATCGACATGGTGAAGTGCATCTATTGCGGCTTCTGCCAGGAAGCCTGCCCGGTGGATGCGATCGTCGAAGGCCCGAATTTCGAATTCGCCACCGAGACGCGCGAAGAGCTCTATTTCGACAAGGCGCGTCTCCTGGAAAACGGCGACCGCTGGGAGCGCGAAATCGCTCGCAACATGGCAATCGATGCGCCCTACCGCTAAGGCGGGGTGATTTGTCCGGTGCCGCCCATCAGCGGGCAGCGCACCGGTGACATCTGGATGAAATACCCGGCGCATATCACAAGGCCGGGTTTCGACGGGTAGGGGCATTCGCCCCGATCCCGGTGAGGGACGAAAAGGCACCACGATGGGTCTGCAGGCAATCTTCTTCTATCTCTTCGCGTTCATCGCGGTGGCGTCGGCGTTCATGGTCATTTCGGCCAAGAACCCGGTACACTCGGTGCTGTTCCTGATCCTGGTCTTCTTCAACGCCGCCGGTCTCTTCCTGCTGACGGGCGCCGAATTCCTGGCGATGATCCTCCTGGTCGTCTATATCGGCGCGGTCGCGGTTCTCTTCCTCTTCGTCGTCATGATGCTCGATATCGACTTTGCTGAACTGCGCTCCGGCGTGCTGCAATATGCGCCGATCGGCATGCTGGTCGGCCTGATCGTCGCAGCCGAACTGGTCGTCGTCATCGGCGGCAGCGTGCTGACGCCGGAAGCGGCCAAGGCGATCACCATGCCGATCCCGAACCCGGCGAGCCGCACCAACACGGCTGCCCTCGGCGACGTGCTCTATACAAACTACGTCTACTTCTTCCAGATCGCCGGCCTGGTGCTTCTGGTGGCGATGATCGGCGCGATCGTGCTGACCCTGCGCCACCGCACCAATATCAAGCGACAGGATGTTTCCAAGCAGGTGGCCCGCACGCCGGCGACAGCCGTCGAAGTGGTCAAGGTCAAGCCGGGCCAGGGCGTCTGAGGCGGGAAAAAGGAATAAAGACATGGAAATCGGACTTTCCCATTACCTCACGGTCAGCGCCATCCTCTTTACGCTCGGCGTTTTCGGCATCTTCCTGAACCGCAAGAACGTCATCATCATCCTGATGTCGGTGGAGCTCATCCTGCTCTCGGTCAACCTGAACATGGTGGCCTTCTCCTCTTTCCTGAACGACATCGTCGGCCAGGTCTTCGCATTGTTCATTCTGACCGTGGCGGCCGCCGAAGCGGCCATCGGTCTTGCAATTCTCGTCGTCTTCTACCGCAACCGCGGTTCGATCGCCGTCGAAGACGTCAATATGATGAAGGGCTGATCGGGTCATGATCTACAAGGCAATCGTCTTTCTTCCCCTGATCGGCTTCCTGATCGCCGGCCTGTTCGGCCGTTCGATCGGCGCAAAGGCGTCCGAATACGTCACCAGCGGCCTGATGATCATCGCCGCCGTGCTCTCCTGGATCGTCTTCTTCAACGTCGCGCTCGCCCATGGCGAAGCAGGCGAGGTGATCAAGGTTCCGGTGATGCGCTGGATCCAGTCCGGCGGCATCGATGTCGAATGGGCCTTCCGCGTCGACACGCTGACGGCGGTCATGTTCGTCGTCGTCAACACCGTTTCGACGCTCGTGCATGTCTATTCGATCGGCTACATGCACCACGACCCGCATCGCCCGCGCTTCTTCGCCTACCTGTCGCTCTTCACCTTCGCGATGTTGATGCTGATCACGTCGGACAACCTCGCCCAGATGTTCTTCGGCTGGGAAGGCGTCGGTCTTGCCTCCTACCTGCTGATCGGCTTCTGGTACAAGAAGCCGTCTGCCTCGGCTGCCGCGATGAAGGCCTTCATCGTCAACCGCGTCGGCGACTTCGGGTTTGTGCTCGGCATTGCCGGCGTCTTCGTTCTGTTCGGCTCGATCAGCTTCGAAACGATCTTTGCGGCTGCCGCCACCTACCTGCCGGCCGCCGGTTCGCCGGAAGCGTCCCAGGCGGTCGTCAACATCTTCGGCATGTCGCTCGACAAGGCAAATGCGGTCACCGTCGTCTGCCTGCTGCTGTTCATGGGCGCGATGGGCAAGTCGGCGCAGTTCCTGCTGCACACATGGCTTCCGGACGCCATGGAAGGCCCGACCCCGGTGTCTGCGCTCATCCATGCCGCGACCATGGTCACCGCCGGCGTCTTCCTCGTCGCCCGCATGTCGCCGATCTTCGAACTGTCGCCCAACGCCCTGCTTGTCGTGACCATCATCGGCGCGATCACCGCCTTCTTCGCGGCGACCGTCGGCCTCGTCCAGAACGACATCAAGCGCGTCATCGCCTATTCGACCTGCTCGCAGCTCGGCTACATGTTCGTGGCGCTCGGCGTCGGTGCCTATGGCGCGGCGATCTTCCACCTCTTCACCCACGCCTTCTTCAAGGCGCTGCTGTTCCTTGGCGCCGGCTCGGTCATCCATGCCGTCGACGGCGAGCAGGACATGCGCTACATGGGCGGCTTGCGGAAACACATCCCGGTCACCTTCTGGATGATGACGATCGGCACGCTTGCGCTGACCGGCGTCGGCATCCCGGGAACGATGTTCGGTTTCGCCGGCTTCTTCTCCAAGGACGTGATCATCGAAAGCGCCTATTCTTCCCATTCCGCGGCGGCCAGCTTTGCCTTTACGCTTCTGGTCATCGCCGCGCTGTTCACCAGCTTCTATTCCTGGCGTCTCGCTTTCATGACCTTCTTCGGCAAGCCGCGCGCGTCGGCCGACGTGATGCACCATGTGCATGAATCGCCGATGGTCATGCTGGCGCCGCTCTATATCCTCGCCGCCGGTGCGGTCCTCGCGGGCGTCCTGTTCGAAGGGTATTTCTTCGGCCACGAATATGCCGAGTTCTGGAAGGGCGCGCTGTTCACGCTTCCGGAAAACAAGATCCTCGAAGAGTTCCATCACGTGCCGGTCCTGGTTGCCTGGAGCCCCTTCATCGCCATGGCGGTCGGTTTCGTCACGGCCTGGTATTTCTACATCAAGTCGCCTTCGACGCCCCGCCGTCTCGCCGCTTCGCAGAAGGTCCTCTACGAGTTCCTGCTCAACAAGTGGTATTTCGACGAACTCTACGACTTCCTCTTCGTCCGCTCCGCCAAGGCGCTCGGCCGGTTCCTGTGGAAGAAGGGTGACGTCGGCGTCATCGATACCTACGGCCCGAACGGCGTCGCCGCCCGCGTGGTCGACGTCACCAACCGGGTGGTCAAGCTGCAGTCCGGTTACCTTTATCATTATGCGTTCGCGATGCTGATCGGCATCGCCGCCCTCGTCACCTGGATGATGCTCGGGAGCTCAATCTAATGACCGACTGGCCAATTCTCTCGACGGTCACCTTTCTGCCGCTGGTCGGCGTGCTGTTGCTGCTCCTGACACGGGAAGACGGCCCCTTCGGGCGCCGTAACATCCTCAACGTCTCGCTGTTCACGACGGTCTTCACCTTCATCGTCTCGCTCTTCATCTGGATCGGCTTCGACAATTCGAATGCCGGCTTCCAGATGGTCGAGAAGCATGACTGGCTCGGCACCGGCATCTCCTACCATCTCGGCGTCGACGGCATCTCCATGCTGTTCGTCATCCTGACGACCTTCCTGATGCCGTTCTGCGTGCTCGCCAGCTGGAATACGATCGAGAAGCGCCTCAAGGAATACATGATCGCCTTCCTGCTCCTGGAAGTGGTCATGACCGGCGTCTTCGTTTCGCTCGACGTCGTCCTCTTCTACGTCTTCTTCGAAGCGACCCTCATTCCGATGTTCGTCATCATCGGTGTGTGGGGCGGCAAGGACCGCGTTTACGCGTCCTACAAGTTCTTCCTCTATACGCTGCTCGGCTCGGTGCTGATGATGCTCGCCATCATGGCCATGTACTGGCAGGCAGGCACGACCGACATCACCGAACTGCTGAAATACGGCTTCCCGGCCGGCATGCAGACCTGGCTCTGGCTCGCCTGCTTCGCGGCCTTTGCCGTCAAGATGCCGATGTGGCCGGTTCATACCTGGCTTCCGGACGCGCACGTCCAGGCTCCGACCGCAGGGTCGGTCATCCTGGCCGGCGTCATGCTGAAGCTTGGCGGCTACGGGATGATCCGCTTCTCGCTCGCCATGTTCCCGATCGCGTCCGAACATTTCGCGCCGCTGGTCTTCGCGCTGTCGGTCATCGCAATCATCTACACCTCGCTGGTGGCGATGATGCAGGACGACATCAAGAAGCTGATCGCCTATTCATCGGTCGCCCACATGGGCTACGTCACCATGGGCATCTTTGCCGCGAACGTGCAGGGCGTGCAGGGCGCGATCTTCCAGATGCTGTCGCACGGCATCGTCTCGGGCGCGCTCTTCCTCTGCGTCGGCGTTGTCTATGACCGTCTCCACACTCGCGAGATCTCGGCCTATGGCGGCCTCGTCAACAACATGCCGAAATATGCCGTGGCCTTCATGATCTTCACCATGGCCAATGTCGGCCTGCCGGGCACGTCGGGCTTCGTCGGCGAATTCCTGACGATCATCGGCGTCTTCCGGGTCAACACCTGGGTCGCCCTGTTTGCCGCGACCGGCGTCATCCTCTCGGCTTCCTACGCTCTCTGGCTCTATCGCCGGGTGATCTTCGGGGCACTCGAGAAGGAAAGCCTCAAGGGCCTGCTCGACCTTTCCGGCCGCGAAAAGCTGATCCTCTATCCGCTGATCGCGCTCACCATCTTCTACGGCTTCTATCCGGCACCGATCTTCGATGCGACGGCAGCATCGGTAGACCTGCTGGTGAACAATTATTCCGCAGCCCTGGCAGCAGCGAAAGACCTTGCACTCAACGTGCACTGAGACGGGACAAGACTGGACATGACCGCTGAAATTCTCTCCCTAAGCCTGCAGCTCTCGATGCCGGAGATCATCCTGGCCGTGGGCGCGCTCGCTCTTCTGATGATCGGCGTCTTCTCCGGCGACAAGTCCGCGCCGACGGTGACCGGGCTTGCTGTGGCGCTGCTCGCCGTCGCCGGTCTCTGGCTGATCTTCATGCCCGGCGAGGGCGTGGCCTATGGCGGCGCCTTCAAGCTCGATGCCTTCGGCCGCTTCATGAAGGTCCTGGCGCTCATCGGTTCGATCACCGCCATGGTCATGTCCGTCGGCCATGCGAAGTCGGATCAGCTCAACCGTTTCGAGTTCCCGGTCCTGCTGGTGCTCTCGACGCTCGGCATGCTGCTCTTGATCTCGGCGAACGACCTGATCGCCTTCTATCTCGCGCTGGAACTGATGTCCCTGGCGCTCTACGTCATCGCCGCCTTCAACCGGGACAGCCTGCGCTCGACCGAAGCCGGCCTGAAATATTTCGTCCTCGGTGCGCTCTCCTCCGGCATGATGCTGTACGGCATGTCGCTGGTCTACGGCTTCACCGGCAATACCGGCTTCGAAGGCATCGCCAAGGTTCTCTCCGCCGAGACCCGTGGCCTCGGCTTGATCTTCGGCATGGTCTTCGTGCTTGCCGGCGCCTGCTTCAAGATCTCCGCTGTGCCGTTCCACATGTGGACGCCGGACGTTTATGAAGGCGCGCCGACCCCGGTCACCGCCTTCTTCGCAGCCGGCCCGAAGGTTGCCGCCATGGCGATCCTCGTGCGCATCGTCTCCGACGCCTTCCTGCCGATCGTTGCCGACTGGCGCCAGATCATCGTCTTCGTGTCGATCGCCTCCATGCTGCTTGGCTCGTTCGCCGCGATCGGCCAGCGCAACATCAAGCGACTGATGGCCTATTCCTCGATCGGCCACATGGGTTACGCGCTGGTCGGTCTTGCCGCCGGCTCCGAGACGGGTGTCTCCGGCGTCGTCCTCTACATGACCATCTACATGGTCATGACATTAGGCACCTTTGCCTGCATTATGGCGATGCGCCGCAAGGACGGTGAAAATGTCGAGAATGTCGACGATCTCGCCGGCCTGTCGTCCACCAAGCCATTCATGGCGGTGGTGCTGACCGCGCTGATGTTCTCGATGGCGGGCATTCCGCCGCTCGCTGGCTTCTTCGCAAAATACTTCGTCTTCGTCGCGGCGATCGAAGCCAAGCTCTATGCGCTGGCTGTCATCGGCGTGCTCTCCTCGGTCGTCGGCGCCTATTATTATCTGCGCATCGTCAAGCTGATGTGGTTCGATGAAGCCAAGGGCGAGTTTGCCCGCATCTCCGGCGAACTTCGTCTGGTCTTCGGCCTCTCCGGTCTCTTCGTCACGGCCTATGTGCTGATCGGCGGACCGATCGGCACGGCGGCAAGTGCTGCCGCGAAGTCCTTCTTCTGAGGATGCCGGGAGCAGGGGGCCGCTTTTCGCTCGATGCGTTCCGCCACGAGGCGCTCGACGAAGTCGGATCCACCAATAGCGAATGTCTCGCCCGCGCCCGCGCGGGCGATTCCGGTTTGTTGTGGCTGACTGCGAGGCGCCAGCTCGCCGGCCGTGGTCGCCGTGGTCGGGCCTGGACGTCGGAACCCGGCAATCTCTACGCGTCGCTGCTGCTGATCGATCCCGCGCCGCCGGAGCGCATCGGTTCTCTGCCGCTCGCCGTCGCCGTCGCCGTCCATGCCGCCGTCAGGTCGGTTCTGCCGCCGGGCGGCGAGCCACTCGATGTCAAATGGCCGAACGATATCCTGATCGGCCGCAAGAAGACCTGTGGTATTCTGCTGGAAGGCGAGGGCCTGCCGGACGGCCGCCGCGCGCTCGTCATCGGCATCGGCATCAATATCCGCCACATGCCCGACAGTGCTGCCTATGCGGTGACCCGGCTTGCCGATCACGGCGCCAATATCTCGCCGGAAGAGCTTTTCGCGCATCTTTTCAGAGAGATGGCGCAGGTTCTGGAATCCTGGGATGAGGGGCGGGGCACGCCCGAAATCAGCCGGCGCTGGCGCGAAGTTGCCTGCGGTATCGGCGAAAAAATCACCGTGAACCTGCCGGATCGCTCGCTTGTTGGCACATTCGCAGGTATCGATGACAAAGGATTTCTGCTGCTCGACACCGGATTAGGCGCGCTGACGTCGATCGCCGCCGGTGATGTATTTTTTCAAGGAATGGAATAGACAAAGAAAATGGCAAACCAAGAAGAACTGGTGTTTCTGCCGCTGGGCGGCGTGGGCGAGATCGGCATGAACCTCGCCCTCTACGGCTATGGAACGCCGGAGAAGCGCCAGTGGATCATGGTCGATTGCGGCGTAACCTTCCCTGGGCCGGACCTGCCGGGCGTCGATCTCGTGCTGCCCGATATCCGCTTCCTCGCCAGCCAGCGCAGCCATCTCAAGGCGATGATCATCACCCACGCGCATGAGGATCATTACGGCGCCATGAACGACCTCTGGCCGGGCCTCAACGTGCCCGTCTATGCCTCGCCGTTCACCGCCGGCATGCTGGAGGCGAAACGCAATTACGAAGGTTCGCGCGCCGAAATCCCGGTGACGATCTTCAAGGCCGGCGACCGCATCAATATCGGTCCGTTCGAGATCGAGGCGGTCGGCGTCAACCACTCGATCCCCGAGCCGATGTCGTTGGTCATCCGCACCCCGCTCGGCAACGTCGTCCATACCGGCGACTGGAAGATCGACCATGCGCCGTCGCTCGGACCGTTCACCGACGAGACGCGCTTCCGCAAGATCGGCGACGAGGGTGTGCTGGCGCTGATGTGCGACAGCACCAACTCCATGCGCGAGGGCGTATCGCCCTCCGAGGAGGAAGTGTCCGAGGGCTTGCGCAAGATCATCGAGGCCGCCGAGGGCAGGGTGGCGATCACCACCTTCTCGTCGAATGTCGGCCGCATCCGTTCGATCGCCCAGGCCGCAGACGCTGCCGGCCGCGAAGTGCTGCTGCTCGGTTCGTCGCTGAAGCGCGTCGTCGGCGTCGCCCGCGATATCGGCATCATGGAGGGCCTGAAGCCCTTCATCGCCGAGGACGAATACGGCTATATCCCGCGCGACAAGATCGTGGTCATCCTGACCGGCAGTCAGGGCGAGCCGCGTGCGGCGCTTGCCAAGATCGCCCGCGACGAGATGCGCCATGTGGCGCTGACCGCAGGCGATACGGTGGTCTTCTCCTCGCGCACCATTCCCGGCAACGAGAAGGCGATCATCGAGATCAAGAACGGCCTGATCGAGCAGGGCATCAAGATCGTCACCGACAGCGATGCGCTCGTCCACGTTTCCGGCCATCCGCGCCGCAGCGAACTGGTGCAGATGTATGAATGGACCCGCCCGCAGATCCTCGTGCCCGTCCACGGCGAGGCGGCGCACCTGACGGCCCAGGCAGAACTTGGCGCATCCGTTGGCATCAAGACCATTCCGCGTGTCCGCAACGGCGACATCCTGCGCCTCGCGCCGGGCCCGGCCGAGGTCATCGGCGAAGCGCCGCATGGCCGCATCTTCAAGGACGGCAAGCTGATCGGCGATTTCGAGGAAATGGGCATCGGCGACCGCCGCAAGCTCTCCTTCGTCGGCCATGTCTCCATCAACGTCCTGCTCGACACCCGCTATGACTTCGTCACCGATCCCGATCTCATCGCCTTCGGCCTGCCGGAGTTCGACGACGAGGGCGAGGACATGGAGGATACGCTTTATGACGCGGTGCTCGGCGCCGTCGAAAGCATCCCGCGTGCCCGCCGCAAGGACCTCGACATGGTCCGCGAGGCCATCCGCCGCGCCGTCCGCTCCACCGCCAACGAGGCCTGGGGCAAGAAACCCATCGTGACGGTGTTCGTTACTCGTCTCTGAGGGGCCGAGAGCAGCCACTTTTGGAATGAGGCGTTGCCACGAGTCGATCTCCCCCCTTGAGGGGGAGATGCCCGGCAGGGCAGAGGGGGGTATTGCGGCATACTCTTCTACCACCGTATTTGCCGCACCGTCGCCACCCCCCTCTGTCACCTTCGGTGACATCTCCCCCTCAAGGGGGGAGATCATAGGGAGCCTGCCGCACCGTCTTGCATCGCATCTCCTTATGCGGCAGTCCCATAAGCGACGAACCAACACTCGGGAGGACAAAAATGCTCGGACGCGTCAATCACATCGCAATCGCCGTGCCGGATCTTGGCGCCGCGACCACGACCTATCGCGATACCCTCGGCGCCCGCGTCTCCCAGGCCCAGGCCTTGCCGGAGCATGGCGTCACCGTGGTCTTCGTCGAACTCCCCAACACCAAGGTGGAACTGCTCGAACCGCTTGGACCCGATTCGCCGATCGCGGCCTTCCTCGAGAAGAACCCGTCCGGCGGCATGCACCATATCTGCTACGAGGTGGATGATATCATCGCTGCCCGCGACCAGTTGAAGGCGGTCGGTGCCCGCGTGCTCGGAGACGGCAATCCGAAGACCGGAGCCCATGGAAAACCTGTGCTTTTCCTGCATCCGAAGGACTTCAACGGCACCCTGGTCGAGCTCGAACAGGTCTGAGTCCCGCAACTGTGACATCACGCCCGGGCATGCAGGTTTGAGCTTGCCGGCCTTTAGGCCTATAAGGCGCCAATTCTTCGAACCGGAATCGAGTCGAAACCATGCCGCTTTTGACGGTCGCCGCCATCTACTTCATCATCTGGTGGACCGTGCTCTTCATCGTCCTGCCGCTCGGCTATCGCAGCCAGCAGGAAGACGGCGAGGTGACAAACGGTACTGTGGAAAGCGCCCCGGCCCGGTTTCGCGGCGGCCGCGTCATCCTGCTGACGACGGTGATCTCGTTGCTGATCTATGTCGGCTATTACGTTGCATCCGCCTATTTCGGCGTCGGCATTGCCGATATTCCCGTCATCGTGCCGACCTTCGACTAAGCGCACGAATGAGGCAGGACCATCGGGAGCCTGTCATTCCCCTGTCATGATTTGCGGGCATAGGAGCGGTGACCAAGGCACCCGCACGCCGCCGGTCGGACTGGCGAAAAAGCAAAAAAAAACAAGGCGGTTAAGCCTTGTTTCTAGTTTCGCGTGATCCTTAACCGTTACCGGGGCTGCGACAAGCGCGCCTAAGATCTGATCCTCCCAAGACTTGACCGCGAAATGGCAAGAATTTGAACTCCTTGCCTCTTTTGTGAGCTGAACCTAGCTCAAAGGATGTGCTTTGTCATCTGCTATTTTTGTATTTTTGCTACACTTCGATAAAATTTTTCAGTTGACAAAAATGTCGCACACTTGCCACGAAATCCCCGCTTTTGGCGGGTCTGGAAGTGCCGGCGCAGATTCGTGAACAACGTGCGATTCATGCTGGGGCGGGTTCCCTTGGGCCTGAGGAACGGCTATGTACCCTCCCAATATTGTTGAAGAAAATGGCCGATTCCTCGCCTGTTCAAGGATAGGCCCTGACAACCTCGGAAATCGCGATGCGCCTGTCCCGCTATTTTATGCCCATCCTGAAGGAAAACCCCAAGGAAGCGGAAATCGTGTCCCACCGGCTGATGCTGCGTGCCGGCATGATCCGCCAGCAGAGCCAGGGCATCTATTCCTGGCTGCCGCTCGGCAAGCGCGTGCTTGACAAGGTCAACAACATCATCCGCGAGGAGCAGAACCGTGCCGGCGCCATCGAGGTGCTGATGCCGACGCTGCAGTCCGCCGAACTCTGGCAGGAAAGCGGCCGCTACGACGCCTATGGCAAGGAAATGCTGCGCATCAAGGACCGCCAGGAGCGGCCGATGCTCTACGGCCCCACCAACGAGGAAATGATCACGGACATCTTCCGGTCCTACGTCAAGTCCTACAAGAACCTGCCGCTCAACCTCTATCACATCCAGCTGAAGTTCCGTGACGAGATCCGTCCGCGCTTCGGCACCATGCGCTCGCGCGAATTCCTGATGAAGGATGCCTATTCCTTCGACCTGACCAAGGAAGGTGCCGAGCATTCCTATCGCAAGATGTTCACCGCCTATCTGCGCACCTTCTCGAGGCTTGGCCTCAGGGCGATCCCGATGCGCGCCGATACCGGCCCGATCGGCGGCAACCTGTCCCACGAATTCATCATCCTGGCCGAGACCGGCGAGTCGGAAGTGTTTTCCCACAAGGATTTCGTCAATTTCGACATCCCCAGCACGGATACCGATTTCGATGACGTAGGGGCCATGCAGGCGGTGTTCGACAAGTGGACCTCGGTCTACGCCGCGACCTCGGAAATGCACGACGAGGAAGCGTTCAACGCCATTCCCGAGACCGACCGGCTGTCCGCCCGCGGCATCGAGGTCGGTCATATCTTCTATTTCGGCACCAAGTATTCGGAACCGATGGGCGCCAAGGTGCAGGGACCGGACGGCAAGGAACACCATGTCCACATGGGTTCCTACGGTATCGGCCCGACACGCCTTGTTCCCGCCATCATCGAAGCATCGCATGACGACAACGGAATCATCTGGCCGGCATCGGTCGCGCCGTTCGACGTCGTGGTGATCAACATGAAGCCCGGCGACGAGGCCTGCGACCGGATCTGCGAAACGCTCTATGGCGGTCTCGCGACGGTCGGCAAGGACGTGCTCTACGACGATACGGACGAGCGCGCCGGCACCAAGTTCGCGACCGCGGACCTGATCGGCGTGCCGGTCCAGGTGATTGTCGGACCCCGCTCCGCCGCATCAGGCGAAGTGGAGGTCAAGGACCGCAAGACCGGCGAGCGCGAAACGCTGACCGTCGAAGCGGCCATGAACAGGCTCGCCGGCCGATAAGCCGGTCGGCGTATCACGGCGGATTTCCCGCCTTCGGCAGGTTGAGGAAATGGCATGGCGAGCGTCGCGACGAATGGTGAAGCGGTAAAGGCGGGCGGTTCGCCTGCGGCCGGTCCTTTTTCGGCTTTCGAGCGGATGGTCGCCTGGCGTTACCTGCGCTCGCGCCGCAAGGAAGCCTTCATCTCGGTCATCGCCGGTTTCTCCTTCATCGGCATCATGCTCGGCGTCGCGACGCTGATTATCGTCATGGCTGTCATGAACGGTTTCCGCACCGAACTGATTTCACGCATTCTCGGCATCAACGGCCACATGATCGTCCAGCCGATCGACGGGCCGCTGACCGACTACGCCGAGCTCACGCAGAAATTTGCGGCCGTCCCGGGTGTGCGGATGGCGCTGCCGCTGGTCGAGGGCCAGACGCTGGCATCGGGCCGCGGCGGTGCCGGTTCCGGCGCGCTGGTGCGCGGCGTCCGTCCGGAAGATCTCGAGAAGCTGTCGGAAGTTGCCGGAAACGTCAAATCCGGCGATATGGTCGGTTTTGCCTCGGGGCAGGGCGTGCTGGTGGGCTCCAGGCTCGCCGCCCAGCTCGGGCTCTCCGCCGGCGACCAGATCACCCTGATCTCGCCGGAGGGCGACGTGACGCCAATGGGCGTCAATCCGCGCGTCAAATCCTACCCCGTGTCCGGCATTTTCGAGATCGGCATGTCGGAATACGACGCGACGATCATCTACATGCCGCTCGAGGAATCGCAGCTTTATTTCAATGCCGAAGGCCTCGTTCAGTCGATCGAGCTGTTCATCGACAATCCGGACAATGTCGACGACCTGCGCCCGAAGATCGAGGCGGCGGCGGGCCGCCAGATCTTCATCACCGACTGGCGGCAGCGCAACCAGACCTTCTTCTCCGCGCTCCAGGTTGAGCGCAACGTCATGTTCATGATCCTGACCCTGATCGTGCTGGTGGCGGCGCTCAACATCATCTCCGGCCTGATCATGCTGGTGAAGGACAAGGGCAGCGATATCGCCATCCTGCGCACCATGGGCGCCGGAGCGGGGGCGATCATGCGCATCTTCTTCATGACCGGCGCGGCGATCGGCCTGGTCGGGACCTTCGCAGGCGTCCTGCTCGGCGTGGTCGTCTGTCTGAACGTCGAATCGATCCGCCAGTTCTTTTCCTGGATATCGGGCACCATCCTCTTCGATCCGCAGCTCTATTTCCTCAGTCAGCTGCCGGCGGAGATGAGCTTTGGCGAAACCTTCTCGGTGGTCATGATGGCGCTCGTCCTCTCCTTCATCGCCACCATCTTCCCGGCATGGCGGGCCTCCCGGCTCGATCCTGTCCAGGCCCTTCGATACGAATAGGACCGAAATCCTTCATGGCACCCAAAACCGTCTTGCAGCTCTCGGGCGTCGAACGTCACTACGGCCAGGGCGAGACCACGCTTTCGATCCTCAAGGGGGCTGATTTCGACCTGAAGACAGGCGAGATCGTCGCGCTGGTCGCCCCGTCGGGCACCGGCAAGTCGACGCTGCTGCATCTCGCCGGCCTGCTCGAACATCCCGATGCCGGCGAGGTCTTTCTTGCCGGGCAGGCCTGCAACGGGCTTCCCGATGCGGAACGCACAGCGATGCGCCGCAACAAGATCGGTTTCGTCTACCAGTTCCACCATCTCCTGCCGGAGTTTTCCGCCGTCGAGAACATCATGATGCCGCAGCTGATCGCCGGCCTTACCAAGGCCGAGGCGAGGGAGCGGGCAAGCCAGCTTCTGGACTATATGCGCATCGGCCACCGCGCCGAGCACCGTCCCTCGGAACTGTCCGGTGGCGAGCAGCAGCGCGTGGCGATCGCCCGTGCGGTGGCCAACGCCCCGCGCGTGCTCCTCGCCGACGAGCCGACCGGCAATCTGGACCCCAAGACCGCATCCTACGTCTTCGACGCGCTGGAAGCCCTCGTGCGCCAGTCGGGCCTCGCGGCCCTGATCGCCACCCACAACCACGACCTCGCCAGCCGCATGGACCGCCGCGTGACGATCGAAGGTGGCAAAGTCGTCGAGATGTGAAGAGGCGGGGGCTCTCTACCTGTAGCGCCCCTCATCCCCCTGCCGGGACCTTCTCCCCGTTTTGACCACAGGGCGATAGGAACGTGCGGCAGCGCGGCATCCCTAACCCTCCCCCTTGTGGGGAGGGTGGCCGGCAGGCGGGAGGGGTTTTGCGGAACGAAGACCCCGCCCCAACCCCTCCCCACGAGGGGGAGGGGCTCCACGCACCCGCCCATGCCTTCCTATGCGATTGCCCTGCCCCCTAAGCGGGGATGCTCCCGGACACCTCCTCCAACCTTTTCCGCAGCTTAACCCCAATCTCCACCCTCTCTCATCCCCGCCCTCCCAACCCGCGCCTACAATCCCCCCGTTCCGTCGCGGATACACCGGCAGGCGTGCCGGCGAGGCGGGACCGGCGCCGGATGGCAGGAAACGACGTAAGTCCTTCCATCCGGGGTTCGCGGAAAATGGTCTCCCTCCGGCGACACGGGGAGAGACGGAGGCAAACGGACCGAGCCTTCGTCTCTTGAAGCCCGAAACAGCGCGCCGGGCGTGCCTGTGCGGCACACAGGGTGGCAAACCGGATGGTTTCGCCGGATTTTCACAAGTCCGACCGACCCTCGTCCTCGGGTTAAACCCGAGGATTAACCCGAGGGAATCGGAGAAACCGGCGGAGACCTGTGGAAGCCTTGCCGATAACTCGGTTCGGACGGGCGCCACGGGTCAGACGAACATCGTCCGGGAAGGCCACGGCAGAGGGACCGAAGTCGCGGGCATAAACAGCCGAACGGGGCGCTGAGAGGTGTCACTTATTACTTATCTTACGAGGCAGCTTTCAGCGCCCCGTCCGAACAGGCTCATGCCCGGACTGGTCATTCCAGGTCCGGATCCCTCGGCATGCGTTCACCCGGGCAGATCCCCGGATTAACGCCTTGTTTACCAGGTGAGGGAGGATATCGAGGCATGTTTGTTTCCGGTCTGTTCTTTTATTGACTCTCAAACAAAATGAGAACAAATTAAAAACATAAGAGAACACGGGAGACGACGATGACTGACCTGCTTCGTGACATTGCCGCATTCGCTTCCATCGCCACCTTCGTGGCCAGCCTCTCCATGATCATGATGGCCATGTGATCTGGACCCTCGGCCGAAAGGCGTTGAGGGAGGAATTCCGAACTGGACTCTCAAGCCCCTGCGCCGGACAATAGCCTGATTCATGAGATGGTTCCCGCTTCATCAAACGGGTAAGGCGCAGATATGGCAGATACAATGGACGTAAAATCGGGATCGGAAAAGCTGGGGGCCACCCCTCAATTCGTTCACCTTCGCGTCCATTCGGCCTATTCGCTTCTGGAAGGCGCCCTGCCGCTCAAGAAGATCCTCTCGAAGGCGATCGCGGACAATCAGCCTGCGATCGCGATAACCGACACCAATAATCTGTTCGTAGCGCTGGAATTCGCCCAGAAGGCGATCGGCGACGGCCTGCAGCCGATCATCGGCTGTCAGATGTCGATCGATATGGAAGACCAGTCGGACGAGCGGCGCAACAGCCACCAGCAGCTCGCCAAGTTGCCGGCGATCGTCGTGCTGGCTGCCAATGCCGTCGGCTACGAACGGCTCGTCGACCTCATCAGCCGCGCCTATCTCGGCGGCGAGGGGCACCAGTCGACCCATATCTGCCGTTCCTGGCTGGAAGAGGGCGGTACCGAGGGGCTGATCGCGCTGACCGGCGCCGGCAGCGGGCCGGTCGACGTGGTCCTGAAGGAAGGCAATGCCACGCTTGCCGAGGCAAGGCTGCTCAAGCTCAAGGAGATCTTCGGCGATCGGCTTTATGTCGAATTGCAGCGCCATGGCGCCTACGACCGGCGCCACGAGCACAAGATCGTCACGCTCGCCTACGATCACGACCTGCCGCTGGTCGCGACCAACGAGGCCTTCTTTCCCACCAAGGCCGATTACGATGCCCATGACGCGCTGATGGCGGTTGCCCATAACGCGATCGTCTCGGACGACACCCGCTTCCGCCTGACGCCGGACCATTATCTGAAGAGCCGCGCCGAGATGGCGAAGCTGTTCGCCGACCTTCCTGAGGCGCTCGAAAATACGGTCGAGATCGCGCGGCGCTGCTCCTTCGTTCTGAAGACCCGCAATCCGATCCTGCCGCGCTTCACCGGCGCCACCGACGATCCGGCGGAAGCCGAGCGCGCCGAGGCCGAAGAACTGCGCCGCCAGTCCGTCGAAGGGCTGGAAGAGCGTATCGCGACGCTCGGCATGACGCGCGGTTATACCGAGCAGGATTATCGGGACCGGCTGGATTTCGAGCTGAGCGTCATCGAGAAGATGAAGTTCCCGGGCTACTTCCTGATCGTTGCCGACTTCATCAAATGGGCGAAACAGCAAGGCATCCCGGTCGGTCCCGGCCGTGGCTCGGGTGCGGGTTCGCTGGTCGCCTACGCGCTGACCATCACCGACGTCGATCCGCTGCGCTTCTCGCTTCTGTTCGAGCGCTTCCTCAATCCCGACCGCGTCTCGATGCCGGACTTCGACATCGACTTCTGCCAGGATCGCCGCGAAGAGGTGATCCGCTACGTGCAGCAGAAATACGGCCGTGAGCAGGTGGCGCAGATCATCACCTTCGGTTCGCTGCAGGCGCGCGCCGCGCTTCGCGACGTCGGACGCGTGCTTGAAATGCCCTATGGGCAAGTCGACAAGATCTGCAAGCTGGTGCCGAACAACCCGGCCAACCCGACGCCGCTGTCGAAGGCGATCGAGGAGGATCCGAAATTCCAGGAGGAGGCCGACAAGGAGCCGGTCGTCGCCCGCCTCCTCGATATCGCCCAGAAGATCGAAGGCCTCTACCGCCATGCCTCGACCCACGCCGCCGGCATCGTCATCGGCGACCGTCCGCTGTCGAAGCTGGTGCCGATGTATCGCGACCCGCGCTCGGACATGCCGGTCACCCAGTTCAACATGAAATGGGTGGAGCAGGCGGGGCTGGTGAAGTTCGACTTCCTCGGCCTGAAGACGCTGACCGTGCTGAAGACTGCCGTCGATTTTTGCCGCAAGCGCGGCATCGAGATCGATCTCGCCAAGATCCCGCTCGACGACACCAGGACCTACGAAATGCTCTCGCGCGGCGAGACGGTCGGCGTGTTCCAGGTGGAAAGTGCGGGCATGCGCAAGGCGCTGATCGGCATGCGGCCGGACTGTATCGAGGACATCATCGCGCTCGTGGCGCTTTATCGTCCGGGCCCGATGGAGAACATTCCAACCTATAATGCCCGCAAGCACGGCGAGGAGGAGATCGAGTCGATCCATCCGATGATCGACCATCTTCTGAAGGAGACCCAAGGGGTCATCGTCTACCAGGAGCAGGTCATGCAGATCGCTCAGGTGCTCTCGGGCTATTCGCTCGGCGAGGCCGATCTGCTGCGCCGCGCCATGGGCAAGAAGATCAAGGCGGAGATGGACCAGCAGAGCGAACGCTTTGTCGATGGCGCCATCAAGAACGGCGTCTCCAAGCCGCAGGCCAACAACATCTTCGAACTGCTCGCCAAGTTTGCGAACTACGGTTTCAACAAATCCCACGCGGCGGCCTACGCGATCGTCTCCTACCAGACGGCCTTCATGAAGGCGCATTACCCGGTCGAGTTCCTTGCCGCCTCGATGACCTACGATATGTCGAACAGCGAGAAGCTCAACGACTTCCGGCAGGATGCGGGCCGCCTCGGCATTGCGGTCATTCCGCCCTCGGTGCAGACCTCGTTCCGGCAGTTCGAGACCGGCGAGAACCGCATCTATTATGCGCTGGCCGCCATCAAGGGCGTCGGTGAGTCGGCGGTCGACCACATTACCGAGGTGCGCGGCGACGTGCCCTTTGCCAGCATCGAGGATTTCTGCCTCCGGATCGATCCGAAACAGGTCAACCGCCGCGTCATGGAAAGCCTGATCTCGGCGGGCGCCTTCGATTGTTTCGGCCGCGACCGCGCCGAACTGAGTGGCGGCCTCGACCGCATCATCGGTTATGCGCAGCGCGCGCAAGGGGAAAAGGTCAGCGGCCAGCACGACATGTTCGGCTCGTCCTCCGCCTCAGGGCCGGAAACGCTGATTTTTCCGCCGTTCACGCCTTGGATGCCGTCCGAAAAGCTGATGCGCGAATACCAGGTGCTCGGCTTCTATCTCTCCGCCCATCCGCTGGATGCCTATGCCAACGTGCTCGCCAAGATGCGCGTCCAGAATTTCGCGGACTTTTCCGCCGCCGTGAAACAGGGCGCCACCGCCGGCCGGCTGGCCGGAACGGTGACCAGCAAGCAGGAGCGCAAGACCCGCACCGGCAACAAGATGGGCATCGTCACCTTCTCGGATGCGACCGGCCAGTTCGAGGCGGTGCTGTTCTCGGAGGGGCTGGCGCAATACCGCGACCTGCTGGAGCCCGGCAAGTCGCTGGTCATCACCGTGCAGGCGGAAGAGCGGCCGGAAGGCATCGGCCTGCGCATCCAGACCGCCCAGTCGCTCGAGGAAAAGTCGGTACAGATGCAGAAGGCGCTGCGCGTCTTCGTGCGCGATTCAGGCCCGATGCGCGCCGTCGCGCGGCACCTCAACGCCCGGGGCGACGGGCTGGTGTCCTTCGTGGTCATCAAGGATGACGGCAAGCGGGAAATCGAGGTGGAGCTGACGGAAAAATACCGCATCTCGCCGGAAATCGCCGCAGCGCTTCGGACAGCGCCGGGCGTTCTGGACGTCGAGCTGGTCTAGCCTCAGTAGAGGCCGTAGGCGCGGGGCCTCGCCGCCGTCCGCCGCTGGCTGACCGGCTGCGGCTTGGTGATGGAGGCCTGTGCTTCGGCCACCCGCTGCACCGGCTGGGTGACGGTGATGAAATCGGTGCCGTCGCCGGTTTCCTGGCCGATGCCCTGGTCGTTGATCGTCAGAGACGATCCGTCGCTGATCAGCGTTTCGATCCGGTCGCGGATGTCGGCCGGGATTTCGATACGGTTTAGAGCCTGTGCCGCGGCGCCCGGCGCGTAAGGATCGTCGGCGACCGTGATCCCGAGCCGCTGTTTCATCGCGGGGCTGAGGCCGTTGGGAACCGTGACGCTGTGCCATTCGGCCGTCTCTTCCTTGCGCTCGACCTTGTCGACGCTGAAGAAATGCGTGCCGAGCGCGATTTCGGGATCCTTGATGCCGACCGGGGCCTCGAACAGCGGCTGGAAATTCTGGCGCACCATGATCTGGCCCATCGGCGGACGCGGCTTGCCGGCGGTCTCGTAGAGCGATTCCAGGAATTCCGGCGTCACCAGCGCGCCCTTGGGCGAAAGGTTCTTCCAGCGCTTCAAGCCGGCGATCGCGCTGCGGGTCATCGGCCCGGCAAAGCCGTCGCCGCCGCCGGTGTCGAAGCCGAGCTGCTGCAGCAGGAGCTGGGCATCCATCAATGTCTCGCGCTCGCCGCGGCGGGTGATGAGGATGCGCAGCGGTGCGACATCCTCTTTCGCGGCCGCGACCGGTTGGGTGGGAGCAGGCCGCGCGTCGGTCGTCGGATGGATGATCGAGGGATTGTTCGGAACGACGTTCATCGCCACTTCGACCGGCTTGGAATCGACAGGCTTGGAACTGCCGCCGATCGACGAGGTCCTCAGCTGCACGTCGGAAAGCAGCGGCCCGGTCGGCAGCGGCTTGCGCGGCAGGAACAGGTTGGCGCTCTCGATCCGCTGCGGCACGACCGGCGCATCGGTGATGATCACATGCGCGCCGCGCTCGGTCATCTGGAAGAGTGATTTGGCAAATGCGCCCGGCATGCGCACGCAGCCATGCGAGGCCGGATAGTTCGGCACGCTGTTCGACTCGTGAAGCGCGATGCCCGACCAGGTCAGGCGCTGCATCCACGGCATGGGCGCGTTCGAATAGAGGTTGGATTCGTGATATTTCTGTTTTTCGAGGATCGAGAAGATCCCGCTCGGCGTCGTGTGGCCTTGCTTGCCGGTCGATACCTTTGAGGTGGTGAGGACCGTTTCGCCGTCATAGACGACAAGCGACTGCTTGTCCTTGGAAACGATGATCTGCAGCGTGCGGGCACCTTCCGCAAGAGCCGCATGCGACAGCATGGTCGCAGACAAAAGACCTAACCCGAACACCAGGCGACGCAACATGACCGACCCCATACGCAATACACGACCCGGATATTAGCGCATGAGGTTTAAGGAAGGTTATCCGCGACGCGAGTAGTTTTAGCGTCATGGTTAATAACGGATCACATTTCATTGATCCCGGCGGCGGCTGCCGAAAGTATATCCGGTCTCGACCGCGGCCTTGCCGAACTTGTCGCGCAGCTTGTCCATGGCCGCCTCCGCGGCCGCGCGGCGCCCAGCCTGGCGGTCGACGAGGTCTGGCGGATCGGCACGCGCCGGGTCGCCGAGGTCGGTGACGCCGATTCCGAGCAGGCGGAATTTGGTGCCGTCGGTCTCGCGTTCCATCAGCGAAAGGCCGGTCCTGAAAATCCGGTCGGCGAGCTGGGTCGGGTCCTCCAGCCGCTTGTTGCGGGTGCGGCTCTTGAAGTCGGCGGTCTTCAGCTTGAGAACGACGGTCTGCCCGGCGATGCCATGCTTTTTCAGCCGCGCCGAGACCTTTTCGGAAAGCCGGCGCAGGATGGGCACCAGGTCCTCGTAACGAGATATGTCGTCGAAGAAGGTGGTCTCGGCCGAAACGCTCTTCGCGGCGTCGTTTATATGCACTTCGCGGTCGTCGATGCCGCGCGAGAGGCGATAGAGCCGCTGGCCCATCGAGCCGTAGCGGCGCATCAGGTCGGCTTCCTGCATGGTCTGGAGCTGGCCGATGGTGCGGATGCCGTCCGCTTCCAGCGTCGCGTTGAACGCCTTGCCGACGCCCCAGATGGTGGTGACGGGGCGGGCCGCGAGGAATTCCAGCGCCTCCTGCTGCCCGATCACCGAAAAGCCGCGCGGCTTCTGCAGGTCGGAGGCGACCTTGGCGAGAAACTTGCAATAGGAAAGGCCGACCGAAACGCTGATGCCGATCTCGTCCTGCACCCGCTTGGCGAACTTGGCCAGAATTCGCGCCGGCGGGGCGTGGTGCAGCCTTTCGGTGCCGGCGAGTTCGAGGAAGGCCTCGTCGATCGACAGCGGCTGAACCAGCGGCGTCAGATCCTGCATCATGGCGCGCACCTGCCGCCCGACGGTGACATATTTCTCCATGTTCGGCGGGATCACGACGGCGTCGGGGCAGAGTTCGAGCGCCTTGAACATCGGCATCGCCGAACGGACCCCATTGATGCGGGCGATATAACAGGCCGTCGAGACGACGCCGCGCTTGCCGCCGCCGATGATCACCGGCTTGTCGGCAAGATCCGGATTGTCGCGTTTCTCGATCGTCGCATAGAAGGCGTCGCAATCGATATGCGCCAGAGTCAGCGCGTAGAGCTCCTTGTGATAGACGAGGCGCGGGCTGCCGCAGGCGCGGCAACGGCGCACTTCCGCCTTCTGCTCCGCAAGGCAGTCGCGACAGAAGCCGGGTGTCTTGTCAGGCGTGGGCGTCATGGCAGAGAACAAAGATTGAACACTGCGACGTTAAGGCCTAAGCTCGTGAGTCACAAGGGAGCGCGGAGAGGTTTGGCGTGGATATCGATCTTCGTTTCGAGCCTGTGACGGCGGAGCGCTGGGAGGATTTCGAAATGCTTTTCGGTCCGCATGGCGCCTTCTGCGACTGTTGGTGCGTCGCGCTGCGCCTGCCGCATGCGGTGCGCACCAGGATGCGGCCGCAGGAGCGCAAGGACCATATCCGCGGCCGCATAGCCGCCGGTCCGCCGCCCGGCATTCTGGCCTATTCGGAGGATGAAGCAGTCGCCTGGGTGCAGGTGGGGCCGCGGCACGACGTACCGCAGTTCAATTCGCCGCGCACCGTTTCGCGCCCGCTGGAGGAGGCAGATGCAGCCGATCCTTCTGTCTGGGCGGTCAGCTGTTTTTTCCTGAAGTCGAAGCTCAGGGGCAAGGGACTGAGCCACCGCCTGCTGTCCGGCGCAATTGACTATGCCCGACATATGGGAGCGCGTTTCGTCGATGCCTGTCCGATCGATCATGTGAAGCAGTCGAAATCGGTGACGCTGTCCATCGGCTCGACGGCGATCTTCGATGCAGCCGGCTTCGACGTGGTGGAGCGCCGCAAGGACGGAAGGCCGCTGATGCGGCTGGAGCTTTAGATGTCAGGCGGCTTTGGGCTCGATATGACGACGGATCAGCTCGGCGGCATGGGCCCAATCCGTTGCGCGGACGATGCCCTCGGCAGGTTTCGGCGCAAGCAGATGCAGGGGCGAGTCGGGCATCATATGGAGGACAAGGCATTCAGCGACGTGATCCCGAACCGAGTGGAGATTGTGCGCCATGTCGTCGATGAAGACCGAGGGCAGGGGACGCCCGGCATGCAGGCGCTGCATGATCGGACCCTTGGGCTCTTCGCTGGCGATCAGCGGGAAGGTAAGGCCGATCTGGTCGAGAAGCCGGCGACGGTGGTCGCGATAGCGCGGCGGCATCGCGGTGAGGAACACGACGTCGGCATCCTTCGACAGCGTTTCGAGCGTCTGGACGACCAGGTCGGTGGGGATCTGCCAGTTTTCCTGGGCCTCGAAGAAAGCCTCGATCAACCGGCGCACGTCCGGATGTTCGAGCGCGATCTGGGTCTCGATGGAGACGATATTGCCGGTGAGCCGGAACGAGCGCGGCAGCAGTTCATGGCCTTCGCGCCGCAGAAACTCCTGGAAGGGAGCAACGAAATGCAGCACCACGTCGTCGACATCGCAGACGACGAGCGGCCGGTCGCCAAGGCGCACATGGGAAAGGTCGAGGATCTCGGTCATCTCAATAATCGCCGGAATCGAGCCCGGGGCCGGAATAGTGATGCGAGGCTGCCGCCACGGCTTCAGGTTTTGTATCCGTCGCCTCGCAGAAGGCGAGCAGCGTCGGCTCATGGCCCATCAGGAAATCGATCATGCCGGCGAGAAAGCCCGGATCGTTTACCGCATTGCGCAACTGGTTGGGCTGTACGCCGGAAAGGGCGAGGAATCGGCCCAGCATGTCGGGTTCGTTGGCGAGCCATCCAAGAATGGCGCCTGCCGTCTCTTCCGCCTTGGCTTCGTTGCTTCGAGCATTACCGGGATCGCGCCGCATTGTCCGCCGAGTTACCTCTTTTTCAACTAAATGGCTTTACCGTGCCTGATAGGCGCTCCGTGGAATCGGCCGTTCCGGGAGCTTATATACTGAAGGCACTCATGCAAGCCGGGATTTAAGGAACGGATCGCTATGCCCAAACGGGTCATGATCGTCGAGGACAACGAGCTGAACATGAAGCTCTTCCGCGACCTGATCGAAGCATCGGGATACGATACCATCCAGACCCGCAACGGTATGGAAGCGCTTGATCTTGCACGCAAACATCGCCCCGACCTGATTTTGATGGACATCCAGCTGCCTGAGGTTTCGGGTCTGGAAGTCACCAAATGGCTGAAGGAAGACGATGAACTGCACGTCATTCCGGTGATCGCGGTGACCGCCTTTGCCATGAAGGGCGACGAGGAACGCATTCGCCAGGGCGGTTGCGAGGCCTATGTCTCGAAACCCATCTCGGTGCCGAAATTTATCGAGACCATAAAAACATATCTCGGCGACGCGTGAAAACGGGACGGACCTCATGACGGCGCGGATACTGGTAGTCGATGATATTCCAGCGAATGTGAAGCTGCTCGAAGCCAGGCTTCTGGCCGAATATTTCGACGTCCTGACCGCCGACGACGGTTACAAGGCGCTGGCGATCTGCGACAGCACGCATGTGGACCTGATCCTGCTCGACATCATGATGCCGGGCATTGACGGTTTTGAGGTCTGCGAGCGGCTGAAGTCCAATCCGCGCACCGCCCATATTCCGGTCGTCATGGTCACCGCGCTCGACCAGCCGTCCGACCGCGTCCGCGGCCTGAAGGCAGGCGCCGACGATTTCCTGACCAAGCCGGTCAACGACCTGCAGCTTATTTCGCGCGTGAAAAGCCTGGTGCGGCTGAAGACGCTCAGCGACGAACTGCGCATCCGCGCCGACACGGCCAGCAATATCGGGCTGGAAGACATGCTCAAGGGTGTCGACGGCCGCGAAGAGATGGCCCAGGTCCTGCTCGTCGATGGCCGCGCGAGCTCGCAGGAACGCATCATCAAGGCGCTCAAGCCGGTTGCCGGCGTCATCGCCATGTCCGATCCGCAGGCGGCGCTATTTGAAGCAGCGGAGAGCCCGGTCGATCTGGTGATCGTCAACGCCAATTTCGACGAGTACGATCCGCTGAGGCTCTGCTCGCAGCTGCGCTCGTTGGAGCGCACCCGCTTCCTGCCGCTGCTGCTGGTGACCGAAATGGGCGCCGACGATCTGATCGTGCGAGCGCTCGACCTCGGCGTCAACGACTATATCGTCCGCCCGATCGATCCGAACGAACTCGTGGCCCGTGTGATCACCCAGATCAAGCGCAAGCGCTACAACGATCGCCTGCGCATGAGTGTCCGCCAGACGATCGAGCTTGCCGTCACCGACGGGCTGACCGGCCTCAGCAACCGGCGTTATCTCGACAATCACCTCAAGGTGCTCTTCAACCGGGCTGCCGCACGCTCCCGGCCGTTGTCCGTCTGCATCACCGACATCGACCGCTTCAAGTCGGTCAACGACGCCTACGGTCACGATGCCGGCGACGAGGTGCTGAAGGAGTTCGCGGCCCGCGTCCGCTCGACCGTCAGAGGAGCCGATCTTGCCTGCCGTTACGGAGGTGAGGAATTCGTGGTCGTCATGCCCGATACCGACGCTACGTCGGCTGCCACGATTGCCGAACGGCTGCGCAGCATCATCGAGAGCCAGCCGTTCCATTTGAAGACGGCGGGTATCATGCTCAATATCACCGCCTCGCTCGGTCTCGCCTGCAGCACGCAGGGCGCCGAAACGCCGGAACAGCTCCTGAAGCAGGCCGACCGCGCGTTGTATGAAGCGAAAAACGGTGGGCGCAACCGGGTGGTTGCCGCAGCCGCGTAGAGAATCAGTAAATCCTGAAATTCCCGTCCGCCTTCTCTTAACGGCGAAATACCGAGAAAAAAGCCCACGGTCCCCAGTTATTTTTGGGCAGAACCTAACTTTTTGCGGGTGCTAATTAATGGAAGAATTTCATGAACAGTAATCAGTTATTGGGCCTGCTGCAGCGCATCGAAGAAATTTCGAAGGTATCTGCACACTCTCAGATTTGACGATAGAGAATAGCTGTTCGTATTGGCTTTGAGTTTTTTCCGTGGCCGAGAAGATAGACAGCGCTCACCAAGGATGTGCTTGAAACTTGGAAGGCATTTCTAAGAGCTAGATCAAAGTAAGCATATAAAGCACCGGAAGTAACTTCGGATTTATGCCAAAAAAATCGGAAAAATATCGGTAGCGGCCTCGGATTTTAACCAACAACAGTGAAGGATTCGGTTCGAGATTAAGATTGTGTTGATTTTCTTTCCGTTTTGCGCAATTTTGGCCCCGACCAGACAGTGTACCCGAAATGGTACATAGATACCCCATGATGCTCAGGTCCGCCGCATCTCCTGGGTCGTGGGGTCGGTCGACTGGCAGGCATACCAAAGCGGTTCCTCGTGCCGTGATTGCAGGCTGGTCGACCCCCATTTGAAAGCGCCGCTTCCAGTCTCTGGAGCGGCGCTTTTCCATTTCTACGCAGCCCGTCCCGCTCTGGATCACCCGGCTGCCGCATCGGCCCGAAAATCGGTTCCGAGTTCTGGAAAACACGCGGCAAGGCGAGAATCTGGGGCGAAGCCAAAAGAAAAGGCGCCTAGCCCTGTCGGCCGGCGCCCTTCGACAAACCTCGGATCAAGGACTTACTTGATCTTGGTTTCCTTGAATTCAACGTGCTTCTTGGCGACCGGGTCGTACTTGGTCTTGGTCATCTTGTCGGTCATCGTGCGGCTGTTCTTCGTCGTGACGTAGAAGAAACCGGTGTCAGCCGTCGACAGCAGCTTGATCTTGATGGTCGTAGCTTTCGCCATGGTGTTCTGCCTCTAAGAAAAAATGAAGCCGCGGACGCGGGTTGGGTCCACGGCGAAATCTGGCGCGAAATTACAAATCGCGCCCGAAAAGTCAACTCCGTTTTGACCGGAAAAGCATTCGGCAGATGGAAACCAGCACATAGAAGCCGAAGAATCCCGCCAATGCCCAGGCAAAACCGTCATTGCCGGCGATATCGATGGCCGCGCCGATGCCCTGCGGACCGGCCACGGTGCCGACCGCATAACAGAAGATGAAGGCCGCGTTGGCGGCGGCAAGGTCGGCTCCGCTGAGTCTCGATCCGAGATGCGCCAGGCCGACGGTATAGAGGCCGGACACGCAACCGCCCCAGAAGAACAGGACCACGGCCATCATGATCCAGTGCTGGACCAGGAAGGGCAGGGCAAGCGATCCCGCGACGCCCAGCACCGCCATGGCGGTCAGCAGTGGCCGCCGATCCTTTAGCTTGTCGGAATAGAGGCCGAGCGGGATCTGGAAGGCCATGTTGCCGATTCCCATCACCGTCAGCAGCACCGCGGTCTGGGGTTCGGTCAATGCGGAACGCAGCGCATAGATCGGGAATAGCGACAGCCCGCCCGCCGACACCGCGCCGAAGGCGAATACCGCGGCCGTCGCGGTCGGAACGAGGAAGATGTAGTGGAAGAAGTGCCGGTCCGGCTTGGTGTCTAGCACGGGGCTTTCATTGCGGGCGACGAAGATCGGGATGATCGCCAGCATGATGATGGCCGCGCCGACCAGGAAGGGAAGGATGCCGTCGCTGCCGAGCGCGGAGAAGAGCAGGGGGCCGATTGCGAAGCCGATGGCGAGCACTGTCGCATAGATGCCGAGAACAAGCCCACGGCGCCGGGGAGGGGCTGCCTCGTTGATCCAGAATTCCGACAGGATGAACAGCGTCGTCGTTGCGCCGTGGAAGGTGAAGCGCAGCGGGAACCACATCCAGAAGGCCTCCGCGTAATAGAAGCCGATGGCGCTGATGGCGGCGACGAGCACCGCGAACATCATGGTGCGCGCGACGCCGCAGTCGTGGGCGATCTTGGTGGTGATTGGCGCCGCCACCATCGAGGCGATGCCGGCCATGGCGGCGTTGAGGCCGATCAGGGTGGAGGAAATCCCGCGCTTTTCAAGAATGATGCTGAGGAGCGGCAGGCCGAGGCCGATGGCGATGCCCACGGCACTGATGGCGGATGTGGCGGCAATCAGCGACGGCCAGTGAATCTTCTCGACATGGCCGTTGGCGTCTGTCGTCGGCTGAGCCATTCAATATTCCTTACAGTCGGCTGCGGACGAATCGTCCATGACGCATGAAGTAGAAGGACACCGGGCTTCCAAACGGTAAAGATGGATCGGAGACCATCAGGTTTTTCACGTCCTCCAGAACCGCCTGCGTGATGCGCGGGAGTTTCAGACCCGAAAGCTCGGCAATGTCAAGCCAGCGCACGTCCTGAAGTTCGCTTGAGTCGCCCAGGCGCGTCATGTCGAAGAGGGTTTCGTCGGTAAAGGTAAGAAAGAAGCGCGTATCGTAGCGCCGGACATTCCCCGGCGGCGTGATGGCGCGGGCGACGTAGCGCAGGCGAGAGAGGTCGGCAGTGCCGCCGCCAAGCCCCGTCTCCTCGTGGAGTTCCCTGAGGGCCGCGAGCGCCAAGGCCCGGGCGCGGACCGAGGTCATGCGGGCGCTGGCGCCAACCGCCAGCTTTTCGAAAACGAGCGGGTCGAGGTCGGCTCCGAAGGGAAGGGCATGGTCGCGAGGATCGCGCTTGCCGCCCGGGAACACGTAGACGTCCGGCATGAAGACGTGGCCGCTGCCGCGCCGGCCCATGAGGACCCGGGGAGCCGCGTCCGAGCGATCGATCAGGATTAGAGAAGCTGCATCCTTGGGCGTCACGCCGGCCACGCGGGCATGCTTCGGCGCGTCCATAGCGAACGGAGCGTGTTCCTCGGCAGACGATGTCATCCGATCGGTCCGCCTCGGCCTGAATCGACGGCTTCGTCGTCAGCGCCATTGAAGCCGTGCATCTTCAGCGCCCACTGGAAGCCGATCACGCCGCCCTTGATCGGCTGGATCGTCAGGAGCGCCGCAAGGATCGCCATCGGTACCCAGATGGTGAGATGCACCCAGGGCGAAACCCGCAAGACCATGTCGGTCAGCATGTAGCCGGTCATCAGCACGTGACCGACGACGACGATGACGAGATAGGCCGGCAGGTCGTCGGCGCGGTGGTGATGGATTTCCTCGCCGCAGACGGCGCAGGTGTCGACCGGTTTCAGGAAGGCCCGGAACAGGCGGCCGGTGCCGCAGGCAGGACAGGTAGAGAGCATGCCCCGCTTGATGGAGCGGCCGAGCGGCCTTTCGGCCTCAGGCGCTCCACCATATCGGACGGTCTGTTCGCCCTGTTTCTGCATTGCTATCTCCTTCGGCCGCTCCGCGGAGGCCGCGTGCCGGGTTGCGTCCGGCCACGCCGCCCCGATTTGTGGAAGGAGCGTGTCGCGGTCGGCAATTTCTTGCCCTCGCTCAGCATTTCGAACTGCAGCGCGCCGGCAAGCGGGATGGCCTGTTTCAGCCGCACATCGACCGTATCGCCGATCTGGTAGCCGAGACCCGTCTTCTCTCCCGACAGCGCCTGATGCGCCTCGTCGTAGATGAAGTAGTCGTTGCCGAGCGTGGATATAGGTATGAATCCGTCCGCGCCATAGGTTGGAAGCGAGACAAATAGTCCCGCCTTGGTGACGCCGGAGACCCGGCCGACGAATTCCTCGCCGATCCGCTCGCTCAAATGGTGGGCGATCAGCCGGTTGATCGTGTCGCGCTCGGCGGCCATGGCGCGGCGCTCGAAGGTCGAGATCTCGGCGGCGATGTCGTCGAGCTGCGCCTCTTCCTCCGGCTTGATGCCGCCTTCGCCGAGACCCAGCGAGCCGACCAGCGCACGGTGCACGATGAGGTCCGCATAACGGCGGATCGGCGAGGTGAAATGCGCGTATTTCATCAGGTTGAGGCCGAAATGGCCGATATTTTCCGGGCTGTAGATCGCCTGGCTCTGCGAGCGCAGCACCATCTCGTTGACCATCACCTGGTGCGCGGTGCCCTCGGCCTTGGCGAGAATGCCATTGAAGGAATTGGCGCGCATCTGGCCGCCCTTGGCCATCGGAATGCCGAGTGTCGCCAGGAACTCGCGCAGCGTCTCCTGCTTGGCGAGCGAGGGCGTGTCGTGGATGCGGTAGATCAGCGCCTGCCGTTTCTTTTCCAGCGTCTCGGCGGCGGCGACGTTCGCCTGGATCATCATCTCTTCGATGAGCTTGTGCGCGTCGAGCCGCTCCGGCACGAAGACCCGGTCGACCGTGCCGTCGGGCTTCAGCAGGATCTTGCGCTCCGGCATGTCGAGTTCGAGCGGCTGGCGGCGGTCGCGGCCGCGCTTCATCACCCCATAGGCATGCCACAGCGGCTTCAGGATCGGCTCGAGCAGCGGTCCGCTCTTGTCGTCCGGCTTGCCGTCGATCGCCGCCTGGGCCTGTTGATAGGAGAGTTTGGCGGCGCTCTTCATCATGATGCGGTGGAAGGTGTGGCCGGCCTTGCGGCCTTCCTTGGAGAAGACCATGCGCACGGCAAGTGCGGGCCGGTCTTCGCCTTCGCGCAGCGAGCAGAGGTCGTTCGAAATGCGCTCCGGCAGCATCGGCACGACGCGGTCGGGGAAATAGACCGAATTGCCGCGCTTCAGCGCCTCGCGGTCGAGCGGAGAGCCGGTGCGGATATACCAGGAGACATCGGCGATCGCGACGGTGACGATGACGCCGTCCGGATTGTCGGGCGAGGGGTCGAGCTCGGCATAGACCGCGTCGTCGTGGTCCTTGGCGTCGGCCGGGTCGATGGTGATCAGCGGCAGAGAACGCCAGTCCTCGCGCTGCGCCATGGTCGCGGGCTTCGCCGCTTCGGCCTCGTCCATTACCTGTTTCGGGAAGATATGCGGAATGCCGTGCGAATAGACGGCGATCATCGAGATCGCCTTTTCCGAACCGATCGTGCCGACGATCGACAGAACGCGGGCGCGGGGCAGGCCGAACCGGCCGGAGCGGACGACTTCCGTCTCGACCAGGTCGCCGTCCTTGGCCTCGCCGATATCGGCGGGCTCGATCACCATTTCCTCGCCGCGCCGGTCGATCGGCAGCAGGCGCAGCTCGCCGTCGTCAAGCTTGTGGACGATGCCGAGCGAGGCGCCGCGGCGCTTGTCGATGATCTTGATGACGCGGGCGGTATAGGCAGGACCGGTCCGGTCCTTGTTCGGGAAGATCTTTGCCAGCACCCGGTCGTTGAGCCCGGCGGCAGTCACCCGGCCTTTGCCGCGGCTGTCCGACGACTGGCGGATCAGCACCGCCGGCGCCGCACCCAGTTCCTCGGGCCATTCGGCCGGGCGGGCAATCAGTTCGCCATCCTTGTCGCGGGTGGTGATGTCGAGCACGGTGACCGGCGGCAGCGCATCGGGACGGGTCAGCGACTTGCGGCTCTTCTTGAGAAGGCCTTCCTCCTCCAGCGTCCGCAGCAGGTCTTTCAGTTCGACGCGGGTGTCGCCCTTCAGCCCGAAAGCCTTGGCGATCTCCCGCTTCGACCCCTTGTCCGGATTTTCGGCGATGAATTCGAGCAGGACATCACGCGGCGGCACGGCACCGTGGATGATCACAGGTTTCTCCGTTGCGGAAGCGGCGTGACCGCGGGCAACCTTTTCGGGGCGTTTTCCCTGATGTCTCGATCTATCGCGTGGTTCTCTCACGTGCCTGTCTTCTTCGCCTTGGGTGCGGCCTTTTTCACCGGAGCCTTTGCCTTGGCTTTCGGCGCCGCCTTCTTGGTATCGGTGGTTGCCTTGGCCGCGGCCTTCTTCGGCTTTGCCTTGGCCGACGGTGCCTTGCCGCCCTTTTCAATGATGAAGGCCATCGCCTGTTCCATCGTCACCGATTGCGGGTCGAGACCCTTCGGCAGCGTCGCGTTGACCTTGCCCCAGTTGACGTAAGGGCCGTATTTGCCGTCGCGCACGGTGATCGAACCACCGTCCGGATGGTCGCCGAGTTCCTTCAGCGCCGCGGGCGTGCCACGGCCGCGGCCGCCGCCAGCCGCCACCTTGCTCTGCTTTTCGGCGAGCACGGTCACGGCGCGGTTGAGGCCGATCGAGAACACGTCCTCGATGCTTTCCAGATTGGCATAGCTGCCGTCATGGAGCAGGAACGGTCCGTAACGGCCAAGCCCCGCCGAGATCATCTTGGCTGATTCCGGATGTTTGCCGACGTCGCGCGGCAGGTTGATCAATGCCAGCGCCTTTTCGTGGTCGATATCCTCGGGCTTCCAGCCCTTCGGCAGCGACGAACGCTTGGCTTCCTTGCCTTCGCCGCGCTGGATATAGGGCCCGAATCGGCCCGAACGCAGCGTCAGTTCCTCGCCCGTATGCGGATCGGCTCCGAGTGCCTTCGGTTCGCTGAGGGCATTCGCCTCCGCGTCCGCACCGCCTTCGGAGGAAAGCTGGCGGGTGTAGTTACAGTCCGGATAGTTCGAGCAGCCCACGAAGGCGCCGTATTTGCCGAGCTTCAGCGACAGGTTGCCGGTGCCGCAGACCTGGCAGATGCGCGGATCGCTGCCGTCTTCCCGCTTCGGGAAGACCAGCGGCGCGAGCGTCTCGTTCAGCGCATCGAGCACGTTGGTGACACGCAGTTCCTTGGTGTCCTCGATCTGGGCGAAGAAATCCTGCCAGAATTCGCGCAGAACCTGCTTCCAGTCGAGTTCGCCGGCCGAGATCTTGTCGAGCTTTTCTTCGAGATCCGCGGTGAAGTCGTATTCGACGTATTTCGTGAAGAAGCTTTCGAGGAAGGCCGTCACCAGCCGGCCCTTGGAATGCGGGATCAGCTTGCGCTTGTCCATCGTCACGTATTCGCGGTCGCTCAGCGTCTTCAGCGTCGCGGCATAGGTGGAGGGGCGGCCGATGCCGAGCTCTTCCATCTTCTTGATCAGCGAGGCTTCCGAATAACGCGGCGGCGGCTCGGTGAAGTGCTGGCTGGCATTCACTTTGTTCTTGTCGAGCTTTTCGCGGGCATTGATCTCGGGCAGGCGGCCATCTTCATCGTCGTCCTCGCCTTTTTCGGCATCCTCGCGGCTGTCCACATAGGCGCCGAGGAAGCCGTCGAACCGGATGACCGAGCCGACGGCGCGAAGGCCGGCCTTCTCGCCCTTGTTGTCGGCAAGGATCTCGACCGTGGTACGCTCGATTTCGGCGGATGCCATCTGGCTGGCGATGCCGCGCTTCCAGATCAGCTCATAAAGACGAGCCTGGTCGGAATCGAGGTAACCGCGGACCTGGTCCGGCGTGCGGGTGAAATCGGTCGGGCGGATCGCTTCGTGGGCTTCCTGGGCGTTCTTCGCCTTGGTGGAATAGAAGCGCGGCTTTTCCGGCAGATAACGCTGTCCGAACTGGTCGACGATGGCGCTGCGGGCAGCGTCGATCGCCTCCGGCGCCATCTGCACGCCGTCGGTACGCATATAGGTAATGAGACCGACCGTCTCGCCGCCGATATCGACGCCTTCGTAAAGCTTCTGCGCCACCTGCATGGTGCGCGAGGCGTTGAAGCCGATATTCGAGGAGGCGGCCTGCTGCAGTGTCGAGGTGGTGAAGGGCGGTCCGGGATTGCGCTTGACGGGCTTTGCCTCGACCGTATCGACCAGATAGGTCGCGCCGTCGAGCAGCGCCTTCAGGCGATTGGCGTCCTCGCCGTTCTTGATCGAGCGGCCCTGCAGCCGCTTGCCGTCGGCCGAGACGAGGCGCGCCTCGAACTCGTCGCCGCGCGGGGTGCGCAACAGCGCCGACAGGTTCCAGTATTCTTCCGAGATGAAACGCTCGATCTCCGACTCGCGGTCGCAGACGAGGCGCAGTGCAACCGACTGCACGCGGCCGGCCGAACGGGCACCCGGCAGCTTGCGCCACAGGACCGGCGAAAGGTTGAAGCCGACCAGATAATCGAGCGCGCGGCGGGCGAGATAGGCATCCACCAGCGGCACGTCGATATCGCGCGGATTGGCCATCGCATCGAGCACGGCCTTCTTGGTGATGGCGTTGAAGACGACGCGCTTGACCGGCTTGTCGCCGATCACCTTCTTCTTCCTGAGAAGATCGAGCACGTGCCAGGAAATGGCTTCACCCTCGCGATCCGGGTCGGTTGCGAGGAACAGGGCGTCCGAGCCTTTGACGGCGTCGGAAATGTCCTTCATCCGCTTCTGGGACGCGGGATCGACCTCCCACAGCATTTCGAAGTCCTGATCGGGAAGCACGGACCCGTCCTTGGCCGGAAGATCGCGCACATGGCCGAAAGAGGCGAGAACCTTGTAGCCGGAGCCGAGATACTTGTTGATTGTCTTGGCCTTGGCGGGAGATTCTACGACGACAACATTCATTTTGCTTCTCTGCAATAGAGGCTTGGCCCGGCACCGTTGCGGTCCAGGCGGAAATCTTGACCTCCCGACATGGAGGGCGTTTGCCTCGCGGTCAAGGGGCGTGTGCCAAATTATAGGGTACAACGAGATGCAACCTTGGGAAGATTTGCAATTGGTTGCAATCTTAAATAAATGCGATATGGTCTCTCGCATACCTTGAGGTGAATTTATTTGGACCGGTCGCCGACTTTTTTGACAGGATAGAATATGATTTCTCGGAGCGAGATAAACGGCCGGCGCGAGGACGATACCAGGGAAAATATTGCCTATATAAGGCAGATGCTCGGAGAGCTCCGGCAGGTCGCTTTGGGAGAGGGAGCCGATATGCTCTGTTATCTCATCGAGATGGCCTATGTGGAGGCGGGGGATGTACAGGCGGGCCGGCGTCCCCGCTCAGTCTTCCATCGCGAGTGAAACCAGGCCGCCGACATGCCGATGCAGCCGGCCGGCGAGATCGAGTTCCAGCAGGATGAGATAGACGGAAGAGGCGGGCAGTTCCGTATGGCGGATGATGTCGTCCACCTCGACCGGTGTCGGCCCCAGCGCCGAAACGATGATCGCCCGGTCGTCGTCATTCGGCGGCAGTATGTCGCTGAATTTCTTAGGCTCTTCCACCACCGAGCCGCTGAACAGATCGAGTTGCGACAGTGGCGCCAGCGCTTCGATGACGTCGGCCGACCCGGTGGTGACGATCGCGCCCTGTTTGAGCAGTCCGTTTGTGCCGTGGCAGCGCGGATCGAGCGGCGAGCCGGGAACGGCGAAGACGAGCCGCCCGAAATCGGTCGCCATCCTGGCGGTGATCAGGGAGCCGGAACGCTCCGCCGCCTCCACCACGACGACGCCGAGCGAAATACCGGCTATCAGCCGGTTGCGGCGGGGAAAATCCCGTGCGCGGGGCTCCCAGCCGAAAGGCATTTCGCTGACGGCAAGGCCTGCACCCTCGGTGATCTCGTCGAGCAGAGGCAAGTTTTCCGGCGGATAGGGCTGGTCGAGCCCACCGGCCAGCACTGCAATCGTTCCGGTCTCCAGGCTGGCCCGGTGTGCGGCGGTATCGACGCCGCGGGCAAGGCCTGACGTCACCGTATAACCGGCACGGCCGCAATCCCTGGCGATCATCGCCGCGAACTTGGCGCCCGATATCGAGGCATTGCGCGATCCGACGACGCCGACCGACGGACGCGTTGCGGCGGAAAGGTCACCTTTCATGGCAAGAAGCGGTGGCGCGCCTTCGATCTGGCGCAGCGCCGGCGGATAGTCCGGTTCGCCGATGCCGACGAAGCGGGCGCCGTAGCGATGGGCGGCGTCGAGCTCGCGTTCTGCTTCCTGCACGCTGGCGATCCGGATCGCCCGGGCAGCGCCGCCACGGGCGGAAAGTTCCGGCAGCATCGAGAGCGCGTTTTCCGCCGAGCCACAGTGATTGATGAGGTCTCTGAATGTGGCGGGGCCGACATTGTCTGAGCGGATCAGCCTCAGCCAGGCGATCCTTTGCCTCTCCGTCAGCGCAATTCCCGTTCGCCTTGCGCTGCCATCCGGCATTGTTTCCCCCGGTCTATCCCTTTTGGCCGATCCTGCTCTCGGTGCCGGCGATCAGCCGCTTGATATTTTCTTCGTGCTTCCACCAGGAAATCGCGGTCATCACCGCCATCACCAGCGCGATCTTCGGCTCGTTTAAGAACCACAGCACAACCGGAATGACAAGAGTTGCAACCAGAGCGGAAAGCGACGAATATTTGCTGATCTTGGCGACGCCGAGCCAGATCGCCGCAAACACCAGCACCATCCAGGGAGCGACGCCGAGCAGCGTGCCGATATAGGTGGCCACGCCCTTGCCGCCCTTGAAGCCGAGCCAGACCGGGAAGAGATGGCCCATGAACGCCGCGAAACCGGCCAGCAGCCCCGCTTCCTTCCCGAAAAAATACCAGGCGACCAGTGCGGCGACGGTGGCCTTCAGCGCATCGAGCAGCAGGGTGGCGGCAGCGAGCTTCTTGTTGCCGGTGCGCAGCACGTTGGTGGCGCCGATATTGCCCGATCCGATCGAGCGGATATCGCCGAGCCCGGCCGCGCGGGTGAGGATCAGGCCAAAGGGAATGGAGCCGAGCAGATAGCCGAACACCAGCGCGGCCAGCGCGATCGGCAGGGTGATCTGCCAGTTGAAAAGGTCTGCCATCTTATTGTCCCCTGCGTCCTAAAAGCCCCTCATCCGCCTGCCGGCACCTTCTCCCCGCTTGCGGGGCGAAGGGATATGCCGCACCGCTTCCCCAATCTCCACCCACTGTGAGCGGATTTGATCGTCGCCGCACCTGTCCTTCTCCCCGCGAGCGGGGAGAAGGTGCCCGGCAGGGCGGATGAGGGGCAGTCTTTTGGTCAGCCCAGATTATAAACGCACTTGCCGGCCACATAGGTGGCGACGGCGCGGCCCGAGAATCGCGCGTCCTCGAACGGCGTATTCTTCGACTTCGACAAGATCATATCCTTCGAAACGATCCAAGGCTCGTCGAGATCGATCAGCGTGATATCCGCCTTGACGCCGGGCTTCAGCGTGCCGGCATTGAGGCCGAAGATCTGCGCCGGGCGGGTCGACATCGCATCGATCAGCCGCATCAGCGGCACACGGCCGTCGTGATGGAGGCGAAGGGCGGCGGCGAGCAGGGTCTCGAGGCCGATCGCGCCGTCTTCGGCATCGGCAAACGGCAGGCGCTTGGTATCGACGTCCTGCGGATCGTGCGAGGAGACGATGATGTCGATCGTGCCGTCGGCGATCGCATCGGCCATGGCGACACGATCGTCTTCGGAACGCAGCGGCGGCGAGAGCTTGAAGAAGGTGCGGTATTCGCCGATGTCGTTCTCGTTGAGCGCCAGGTGATTGATCGAGACACCGCAGGTGGCGTTGGTCCCGCGGGCGCGGGCAACCCGCATGGCCTCGGCCGATTCCGCCACGGAGATCTTCGCCGCATGGTATTTCGCCCGCGTCAGGCCGGCGATCCTCAAGTCCCGTTCGAGCGGGATGATTTCCGCTTCCTTCGGTACGCCCGACAGGCCGAGCCAGCTTGCGAACAGGCCCTCGTTCATCACGCCGTTGCCGAGATATTTTTCGCGCAGTTCCAGCGAGACGACCGCATCGAACTCGCGGGCATAGGTCATCACACGGCGCAAGAGCAGCGTGTCGGAAAGCCCGTGCCGGCCGTTGGTGAAGGCGACGGCGCCGGACTGCTGCATGAGCCCGATCTCCGTCATCTCCTTGCCGGCGAGCCCCTTGGTGAGGGCTGCGGCGGGATGGACGTTGACGACCGCCTTGTCGCGGGCGGTCTTCTGCACGAATTCGACCAGCGCGATGTCGTCGAGCACCGGATCGGTGTCGGGCATCATGATGAAGGAGGTGATGCCGCCGGCTGCGGCCGCCCGGCTGGCCGATTCGATCGTTTCGGTGTGTTCGGCACCCGGTTCGCCCACATAGACGCGGGCATCGACGAGGCCCGGCGTCGCGACGAGGCCCTGGCAGTCCCGGATGTCAGCGCCTTCCGGCGCGCCCTGGTTCTGGGCATCCTTCCCGGCGGCGAGAATGCGGCCGTCGGCGCCGATGATGATCGTGCCGGTCTCGTCGAGATTGCGCGACGGGTCGAGGATACGGAGGTTCTTGAGGACAGTCGGGGTCATGCGCGTTCTCCCTGGTTCTGGGAGACGAGCAGGGCCTCCATCACGGCCATGCGGACCGCGACCCCCATTTCCACCTGTTCCTCGATGACGCTCTGTGGGCCGTCGGCCACCTCGGAGGCGATCTCGACGCCGCGGTTCATCGGCCCGGGATGCATGACCAGCGCATCCGGCTTGGCGACTTTAAGCTTTTCGGCGTCGAGCCCGTAGAAGCGGAAATATTCGCGCACCGACGGCACGAAGGCGCCGGCCATGCGCTCGCGCTGCAGGCGCAGCATCATCACCACGTCGGCATCCTTCAGGCCTTCTTCCATGGAGTGGAAGACCTCGACGCCCATGTCCCTGATGCCGGAGGGCAGCAGCGTCGAAGGCGCCACGACCCGAACCCGCGCGCCCATGGCGTTGAGGAGCAGGATGTTGGAGCGCGCCACGCGCGAATGCAGCACGTCGCCGCAGATGGCGACGATGATCCGCGACAGCTTGCCCTTGGAGCGGCGAATGGTCAGCGCGTCGAGCAGCGCCTGGGTCGGGTGCTCGTGCTGGCCGTCGCCGGCATTGATCACGGAGCAGGCGACCTTCTGGGCGAGAAGTGCGGCAGCACCCGCCGACGAATGGCGCAGCACCAGCACGTCCGGCCGCATCGCGTTCAGCGTCATCGCCGTATCGATCAGCGTCTCGCCCTTTTTGACCGAGGAATTGCCGACCGACATGTTCATCACGTCGGCGCCGAGGCGTTTGCCGGCGAGTTCGAAGGACGATTGGGTGCGGGTGGAAGCTTCGAAGAACAGGTTGATCTGGGTGAGGCCCCGCAGCGTGGAAGTCTTTTTCTCCCGCTGCCTGGAAATCTTCACGGCCTCGTCGGCCTTGTCGAGAAGAAAGGTGATATCCTGTTCGGTAAGGCCCTTGATGCCAATCAGATGGCGGTGAGGGAAGAAGACCATGGACACGTCTCCGCTTGCGTTCGGCGGTCTATAAGGTCTGACGGCAGGAGCCGCAAGCGGGCGCGGGACTTATCTCACTGCTTGTTTCGGATTGCCGACCTGTATTTCGCATAGAGCAGATCGAGGTGCCGACGGACATCCTGCGAAGTCAAGCTGGGCCTTGGATCATCGAGTGATTCTTGAATGCGGCGCTTTATGGCACTCAATATATGCTCGGCTTGGTCGCCTGGATCTGTTCCGCTTGCCATACCGTAGCCCACCTTCATTTGGAATGTTCAACTCAAGCATACGACGGTTTCCTGATGCGGGTGCGGCCTTTTGTTGAGAACGCCAGAAATCCTGATTGGGCGCCGTTCCCAGGCCCGGTAACTTCCGCTAGAACCCGTTTCATGAACCAGATGTCGCGCGCCGAAGAAAAATTTGCCGAACTGAACCAGCCAAAACCCTGGTCCGGCATCAATGCCTACCGATCCGATCCGCTGGTCGTCGACCTGACGAGCGCGCTGAACCGCACCATCCGCGAGGAATACGACCAGCTCGGCCGTTACGTCACCTCGCCGGAGGCGCAGGAACTGGCGCGCATGGCGAACGAGAACCCGCCAAAGCTGAAGACCCATGGTCCGCGCGGCGAGCGGCTTGATGTCGTCGAGTTCCATCCCGCCTGGCACGCGCTGATGCGCCGTTCGATGCAGACCGGCCTGCATTCCTCTGTCTGGGAAAACATCCCCGAAGCCAAGGGCCACGAGCACAAGGCGCGGGCGACGCGATTCTATCTCTCGGCGCAGCTCGAATGCGGCCATCTATGCCCGTTGACGATGACCAGCGCCTCAATTGCCGCGCTGATGGCCTCGCCGCGCGTCCAGAAGGAATGGGCGCCAAAGATCCTGTCGCGCAAATACGATTCGACGAATCGCCCCGCCTTGCAGAAGAGCGCGGTCACGCTCGGCATGGGCATGACCGAGAAGCAGGGCGGCACCGACGTGCGCGCCAACCGCTCGACCGCCGAGCGGGTCGGCGAGGGCATCTACCGGCTCTCCGGCCACAAGTGGTTCATGTCGGCGCCGATGAGCGACGGCTTCGTGATGCTGGCCAAGACCGGCGACGGGATCGGTTGTTTTCTTGTGCCGCGGCTGCTGGAGGACGGGTCGGCGAACGGCCTGCAGTTCCAGCGCCTGAAGGACAAGGTCGGCAACCGCTCGAACGCATCCTCCGAAGTCGAATTCACCGATGCCTTCGGCTATCTGCTGGGCGAGCCCGGCGGCGGCATCCGCACCATTCTCGACATGGTCACCCTGACGCGGCTCGATTGCGCGCTGGCATCGGCCGGCATCATGCGCGCGTCGCTCGCCGAAGCGGTTCACCACACCCGCGGCCGCAGCGTGTTCGGCAAGAAGCTCGTCGATCAGCCGCTGATGACGCGTGTCCTGGCCGACATGGCGCTCGATGTCGCCGCGGCGACGGCGCTCAGCTTCCGGCTCGCCGATTCCTTCGATCGCGCAGCCAGCAACCCGGCCGATGCGGCTTTTGCCCGCGTCATGACGCCGGTCATCAAATACTGGAACTGCAAGATCGCGCCTGCGCTGATCTACGAGGCGATGGAGTGCATCGGCGGCAACGGCTATATCGAGGAGCGGCCGATCGCCCGGCACTACCGCGAAGCACCGGTCAATGCGATCTGGGAAGGCTCGGGCAATGTGATGGCGCTCGACGTGCTCCGGGTGCTGTCGCGCGGGCGGGACCTTTTCAACACGGTGCTCGCCGGTTTCGAAAGGGATCTCGGTCCTGCGGGCCGCAAGACGGTCGAGGTTCTGCGCGCCGCCATGGCACTCTGCGAGACCGACGAAGGTGCTGCCCGGCTTCTGGTGGAGCAACTGGCACTTGCGGCGGCGGCGTCCGAACTGGTGCGGCTCGGCGCCGGCAAGATCGCCGATGCTTTCCTTGAAACGCGCCTCGCCGGCGGCTGGCGCTCGACCTACGGCATGCTCGATGCCCGGTTCGACGCCCGCTACATCGTCGACCTGCTTTATCCTGCCGCCACGTAGGCGACGACCGTCATCACGACCGGAATGGTGAGGAACGAGGCGACGACCTGCAGGGTTGCCGCCGCGGCATACATGTCCGCATCGCCGTTCAGCTGTTTCGCCAGCAGATAGCCGTTCATGGCGGTCGGAACCGCGGCACTCAGCGCCAGGAGCACGAGGCCGTTGCCCTGGATGCCGCACAGCGCGCCGACGCCCACGGCGACGATCGGGAAGGCGATCAGCTTCAGGAAGACGGCGAGGAGAGTGATCGGCTTCGGCTTGAGCGCGTCCATGATCCTGAGGCCCGCGCCGACCGCGATCAGGCCGAGGCTGAGCGAAGCCTGCGACAAGAGGTCGATCGTCACCATCACCGGTTCGTAGACCGGGATGCCGGCAAGGTTGACGACGATGCCGAGCGCCGTCGAGAGGATCAGCGGATTGGTGCAGACTCTATAAAGGATGGCCTTGTAGTTCCGGTCGTGGCCGGAGAACCACAGCAGCACCGTCACGTTGATGAAGTTGAGCGGGATGATGATCGCCGCCATCACCAGGCCGACCATGGTCAGCCCCTGCTGACCATAGGTCTTGGCGGCGATCGCCAGCGCCATGAACGCATTCCAGCGCGTCGCCGTCTGGAACAGCGACGTATAGGCCGGCCCGCCGACGCGCAAATTCCGCAACAGCGGCCAGGCCAGCAGCAGCCCGCCCGACATGACGAGGACGGAGATGATCGCCGCGAAACTGACGGTCAGGTTCTCGGTACTGGAGAAATCCGCCTTCGCCATGGTCGAGAATAACAGGGCCGGAAACAGCACCCAGTAACTGCACTGTTCGAGCCCGTCCCAGAAATCGGGATTGATGACGGGTGCGCGTTTTAATCCCATGCCGAGGAGAACCAGCAGGAAAATCGGCAGAACGCTTTGGAAGACGATGAGCATGGAGGAGGGCACGTCGGTGGGAGAACAGGATCTCGTTAGTCCTCCCATGCCGATAGTGCAATGCAAGACCCTGCGAATTCAAGTGCTGCGCGCGCAATCCTGTGCATGGGCACCAAGACTGCTTGCGGCGGCTGATGGCTCGGACTATCGCGGTTGATCAAGATTGAAACCGAAACAGGCGGAAAATGCTCCAGATCCCTGAAGTCACAGCGCAAGAAGGTTCTGTCGCGAAAGTGCGCAGCCGCGCCGGCACCGAGCGGGCGATCTTTCTCGCCGCCCGCGCGCTGCTCGCCGAACAGGGCTTTCAGGGTTTCGGCATCAACGCGGTGGCGCGCCGCGCCGGCTGCGACAAGCAGCTTATCTACCGTTATTACGGCGGTCTCGACGGGCTGATCGAGGCGATCGGCGCCGATCTCGGCACCTGGGTCAGGGATCGCATCCCGGAAGATACCGGCGGCATGTTCCTGCTGACCTACGGAGACCTGATGGAGAAACTCTCCATCTATTTCATGGAAGCGCTGCGTGACGATCCGCTGGTCTGCAAGATCGTCGCCTGGGAGGTCTCGCAGGACACGCCGCAGGTTCGTCGGTTGTCGGAAGCGCGCACCAAGGCGCTCGGCAAATGGCTCGAAAAGATGCGCGGTTCGCTGACGCCGCCCAAGGGTGTCGATGCCGCGTCCACCAACGCGCTGCTGTTTGCGGCGATCCAGCACCTGGTGATATCAGCCGCCGTCAGCGGCCAGTTCGCCGGCATGGCGCTCAAGACCGAGAAGGATTGGGAAAAGGTGGGTAACGCGCTCCGCCGGCTGGTCCGCGCGATCTACGGCTGACCTTTTCGCCGGAAACGTTCATCCCCTGCTCGAAGTCAGAGATTGAAGCGACGATCGGCGCCCCGTATCTCTTGTAGAGCTACGGGAGGGAACGCCATGACAGTGCCAACGCTTTATGAATGGATCGGCGGCTTCGATGCGCTCTTGCGTCTCACGACGGAGTTTTATCGGCGCGTTCCGACGGACGACCTGCTCGGCCCGGTCTTTGCCGGAATGGACTCGGAACATCCACAGCATGTAGCCATGTTCATCGCCGAGGTCATTGGCGGGCCGAAGCTCTACTCGGAGCAGCGTGGCGGTCATCCGGCGATGGTGCGCCATCATCTTGAAAGGCACCTGACGGAGCCGATGCGCCGGCGATGGATCAACATCCTCCTCGATACCTATACGGATCTCGAACTTCCGGCCGACCCGGAGTTCACGTCGGCGCTGGTCGGCTATCTCGAATGGGGAACGCGGCTTGCGGTCGTCAATTCGCAGCCCGGAGCCAAGGTTTATGAGCACGCGCCAATGCCGAAATGGGGATGGGGCGAAACCGGCGGTCCTTATATTCCGAAGAAGCCGAAAACGCCGGCTGCCTGACCTGCTTTATCCACAGGCGCCCTTGCGAAATTAACCATCTCCCCCGGTTTCCGTTGCGGCAAATCCCTGCGGGCTTAAGTTCCACGTTAACGCACTGTTAACTACGACGTTCGCCGAGTATCCGCGTATGGGAACTGCAATCCGGAATATAGCATTGCTGATCGTCATGACGACGGTCTTCGCGGCGCTGGCCATGGATATTGCCATTCCCGCATTGGCCCTGAGCCTTATGGCTCTATCGAGATGGCTCGTGTCTCTGGAACTTTATCCGGCAGAGTCGAGAGGGAGGACTGCATGAAGTGGTTCGTGATTTTGTGGGCCGGTCCGGTCCTGCTGCTGACCAGCTGGTACGGGCTTTCCTATTACGACATGAGCTTCGGCTTCTTCATGCTGACCCGACAGACGCATGATCTTGTCTTCCAGATCTACGGCAATGTTCTGGGGATTCCCCCGGAAACCATTCCGCCCTTGGTGGCGCGCGCCATCGCTTTCGACAGCCTAGTCGTGTTTGCGATCATCGCCTTCCGCAAGCGTCGCGAGATCGCCGCCTGGTGGCGCAAGCGTCAGCTGGAGAAATCGGTCTCCCTGCCGAGCGATGAGAGCCTGTCGAGCGCTCCCTGAAGAATGAAGCTTGCCGCGGCGGAATCGATCCGCTCGGCACGTTTGGCCCGCGACACGTCCATTTCCAGAAGCGCCCGCTCGGCGGCGACCGTCGACAGCCGTTCGTCCCAGAAGACGAAGGGCAGGGCGGTCTTTTCCGACATCGAGCGCACGAAGGCTCGCGTCGCCTGAACGCGCGGACCGGCCGAGCCGTCCATGTTGGTCGGCAGGCCGATGACGAAGCCCGCCACTTTTTCCTTCTCGGCAAAGGCAAGCAGCACTTCGGCATCCTTGGTGAACTTCACCCGCTTGATGACCGGGCGGGGAGAGGCGAAACGCCGGCCGAGATCCGACATGGCGAGCCCGATCGTCTTGGTGCCAAGGTCGAGGCCGGCAATCGCCTGTCCAGGTTGAAGGGCCTCGGCCAGTTCCTCGATCGTCATCACTGTCATGCGTTCTTCATCCCGGGGATCCAATAGGGTGGGCCGGAGAGGGTTCTGTCCCACCCTCTGTCCCACTTCCCTTTAGCCTCATATCGGCTATGTGTCGTTACCATCCCGCATATATTGAAGGAGAGTTTTCCATGAAAATCACCTGGCTCGGCCATTCCGCCTTCCGCATCGAGACCGCCAAGGCGAAGATCCTGATCGACCCCTTCCTGACCTATAATCCGGCCTTTGCCGGCCAGGACATCAAGGCCGCCGCCGAGGGCCTGACCCATATCCTGCTGACCCACGGCCATGGCGACCATGTCGGCGACACGGTCCAGATCGCCAAGGAAACCGGCGCCGTCGTTCTCGCCAACTACGATCTCGGCGTCTGGCTGGCAAAGAAGGGCGTCGAGAAGCTCGAAATGGGCAATACCGGCGGCACGATCGGTTTCGAGGGGTTCACCGCCACCTTCACCAATGCCCTGCATTCGTCCGCCTCGCTGACCGAAGACGGCGTTTCGCACTGCCTCGGCAATGCCAACGGCCTGATGCTGCATTTCGACGACGAGCCTTCCGTCCTCCACATGGGCGATACCGACATCTTCTCCGACATGGCCCTGATCAACGAACTGCACCAGCCGGATATCGGCATCGTACCGATCGGCGACCGTTTCACCATGGGCGGCGCCGTCGCGGCACTCGCCTGCCAGCGTTTCTTCGATTTCAAGCACGCGCTGCCCTGCCATTATGGCCTGCCGGGCGTCGATCAGACGCCGGAAAAGTTCGTCAAGGGCATGGAAGGCTCCCGCACCCGGGTCGAGACACCGGTGCCGGGCGGCAGCCTGACCTTCTAAGTCGCATCCTTTCAGGCGGCGCGCCTTCGCAAATTGAGGCGCGCTCCCTGTTGCGAAGGGCGGGCATGGCCATTATAGCGAAGGGGAAATTTCCCATTGGAGTTATGCCATGTCCGTCGATCTCGCCACCGTCAAGCGCGTCGCGCGCCTTGCCCGCATTGCGGTCACCGAGGAAGATGCCAATCGCATGGTCGGCGAGCTGAACGGCATCATCAATTTCGTCGAGCAGCTTTCCGAAGTCGATGTCACGGGCGTCGAGCCGATGACCTCGGTCACCCCGATGGACATGCGCAAGCGCGCCGACGCCGTCACCGATGGCGACAAGGCCGACGATATCGTCGCCAATGCGCCGACCACCGACCATAATTTCTTCCTGGTGCCGAAGGTCGTCGAGTGAGCGCTCAATAGCGCCCCGCCGAACCTTCTCCCTGTTTCGAACCGTTTGAAGAGACCATGACCGAACTCACCAGCCTTACCATTGCCGAAGCCCGCGAAAAGCTCGAAGCCCGGGAGTTCACCTCCGTCGAGCTGACTGAGGCCTATCTTTCCGCGATCGATGCCGCCAACTCGGTGTTCAACGCCTATGTGGCCGTGACGCCGGAAAAGGCGCTCGACATGGCGAAGGCCTCCGACGCGCGCCGTGCAAGCGGCCAGGTCGGAGCGCTGGAAGGCATCCCGCTCGGCATCAAGGACCTGTTCGCCACCCGCGACGTCCATACCCAGGCCTGCAGCCACATCCTCGACGGTTTCTTGCCGAAATACGAATCGACCGTCACCCAGAACCTCTGGGACGATGGCGCGGTGATGCTCGGCAAACTCAACATGGACGAGTTCGCGATGGGCTCCTCCAACGAGACCTCCCATTATGGCGCAGTGATCAACCCCTGGCGGGCCAACGGTTCCAACCAGCAGCTCGTGCCGGGCGGTTCTTCCGGCGGTTCTGCCGCTGCGGTGTCCGCATTCCTCTGCGCTGGCGCGACGGCCACCGATACCGGTGGTTCGATCCGCCAGCCGGCCGCCTTCACCGGCATCGTCGGCATCAAGCCGACCTATGGCCGCTGCTCGCGCTGGGGCACGGTGGCCTTTGCCTCGTCGCTCGACCAGGCCGGCCCGATCGCCCGCGACGTGCGCGACGCGGCGATCATGCTGAGGTCGATGGCCTCGGTCGATGCCAAGGACACGACCTCGGTCGACCTGCCGGTGCCGGATTACGAAGCCTCGCTCGGCCAGTCGCTCAAGGGCATGAAGATCGGCATTCCGAAGGAATACCGCGTCGAAGGCATGCCGGAGGAGATCGAAAAACTTTGGGCTCAGGGCATCGCCTGGCTGAAGGATGCTGGTGCCGAGATCGTCGACATCACCCTGCCGCACACCAAATACGCGCTGCCGGCCTATTACATCGTCGCGCCAGCCGAAGCCTCGTCGAACCTCGCCCGCTACGACGGAGTGCGCTACGGCCTGCGCGTCGACGGCAAGGACATCGTCGACATGTACGAAAAGACCCGCGCTGCCGGCTTCGGCACCGAGGTCAAGCGCCGCATCATGATCGGCACCTACGTTCTGTCGGCCGGTTATTACGACGCCTATTACCTTCAGGCGCAAAAAGTCCGCACGCTGATCAAGCGCGACTTCGAGGTCGTCTTCGACGCCGGCGTCGATGCGATCCTGACGCCCGCCACGCCGTCTTCCGCCTTCGGCATCGCCGACGAGGACCTCGCCTCCGATCCGGTCAAGATGTACCTCAACGACATCTTCACGGTGACGGTGAACATGGCCGGCCTGCCGGGCATCGCCGTTCCCGCCGGCCTCGACGCCAAGGGCCTGCCGCTCGGCCTGCAGCTGATCGGCAAGCCGTTCGAGGAAGAAACGCTGTTCCGCACCGCTTACGTCATCGAACAGGCCGCCGGCCGGTTCACGCCGGCAAAGTGGTGGTAAGCGGACTGATCATCCGGAAAATGACGGCCGCCGATCATCAGGCGGTCGCCGGGGAGATGGTTCATGGCTGAGACGGATCTCGCACATTTGATCGAGGCGTTCGATCGCCTCGCAACCTCCGGCTTCGCCATGGGCACGGACTGGGAAGCGGTCCACAACATCTGTCAGGCCCATGAGGGCGAACAGCCCTTCGACTGGGGCCACGCTCTTTGTCACCGCATCGAAGGCGACGACTGGAACGCCAACTACTGGTACCGCCGCGCCAGCAAGAGTCGCGCAGCCTCGATCGCCGAGGACTGGTCGGTGATGCGGGCGGAGATTTCGGCACTATGCTGACTGCAGGCTCAACGCCGCGCGCCGAGGACGACGCGCGGCCTTTCATCCGTCTCACCGATTGTCCTGCTCGGCCCTCACCAGCACCAGTCCTCTTTCGGTGATGCGGTAGGGCTTGCCGCCCTGGGATTTGATTGCCTTCTTCTGCTTGAGCTTTCGGAAGGTGACGAGGTCCAGACCCGAGAAGGCCCAGCCCTCCCGGGTGACGAGCTGTAGTTTTTCGATCTTTCTGTTGTCGTCGCGGGTGATCTCGATTCTGCCGCCCTGGGCGAGCAGGTGGAGGATGCGCTGTTCGGCGCGAGAAATATCCATTGTCCTGATGTCCGGAGAAGCGCTCGCAAACGAGCGCACAAAAACGTTGCCGGCGTTGCGAAACGTCGGGGTTCTCGTTTTTGTCTGGGCCGGCGCGGCTGGATGCGGGGCCGGCCCCTCAGCAGGTCTCTCTGGACGGGTACATCAAAACTCCATCAATGCGAAAACCGCACTAGGCGGGTTTTCCCCAGCCGTCAAGCACCTGACCGAAACGCCCTAGATGTTGCACTGGTCAAAGCGCAGACTCAGTGTTCTACTGGCATTTCCAACAGGGGAAGCTATGGCCCATATTCGCAATGCGCGTGAGGACGAGGTGGATATCCTGGCGGAAATCGGCTTCCGCTCCTGGGAGAAGGCCATGATTTCGATCGGCGAGATGACCGATATGCGCTCCAGCGCCCGCACTGCCTTCCAGAACTTCACGCGCTCCTCCTGGCTCACCATTACCGTTGTCGAACAGGCCGGCAATCTCGCCGGCTGGGCGGCGCGCGAAAAACTCGACGAGCTGATCTCCGATTTCTGGATCGATCCGTCCTTCAAGGGGCAGGGGCTCGGCCGCGCGCTTCTTGTCGAGGTCGAGGCCGAGATCGTCCACCAGGGTTTTGAAGTCGCCCGCGTCGAGACCCACGCCCGCAATGCCGAGGCGGTCGGCTTCTTCGAGAAGCTGGGCTATTCCATCAACTGGCTCTCGACCATCTATTCGCCGAAGATCGACCGGGACGTGCAGTCGGTCGGCCTGTCGAAGCGCCTCGTCGCGGAAGCGCCTGACACCTACGGGCCGAGCTTCTAGATCGCCTGGGCGATCGCCGCGAGCGCCCGCTGCGTGAATTCCGGCGCAAATAGCCATGACGCGGCGCCGAGCGTGTGAAGGGCGACGATCATCATCAGCAGCGTGCGAAAAGGCTCCTTGCGGGTCTTGTGCCGCAGCATCTGTTGCGCGGTCACGGCGCCCAGGCTGCCGCCGACGAAGGCTATACCCAGGAGCGTGCGCTCGCTGATCCGCCATGTGCCATCGATAGCCGCCTGCTTGTCCCACCAGTAAACGCAGAATGCCAGGACGTTCAGGAGGAGATACAGGATAAATAGCGTGAGTGGGGTTGATAGCTCCATTGCGCGATTTCACCAGAGTCTGGTTAAAGCCGGCTGAACTGTGGTATTCCACAGTGATACCGACGCGCAGCAAGCCTTGCACCTCCGCGCCATTTGCTCTACCTCCAGAAAACCCAATCGAGACCATTTCACGAGCATCAGATGACCCTTGTCGACGTCCGCACGCCCGATCCGAAACGCTTCATCCCCGGCGCCACCGGCGATTGGGAAGTCATCATCGGCATGGAGGTGCACGCCCAGGTTCTCTCCAATTCCAAGCTCTTCTCCGGCGCCTCGACCGAGTTCGGCAAGCCGGCCAATTCCAACGTCTCGCTCGTCGATGCGGCCATGCCCGGCATGCTGCCCGTGATCAACGAGGAATGCATCAAGCAGGCGGTGCGCACCGGCCTGGGCCTCAAGGCCGCGATCAACAAGCGTTCGCTGTTCGACCGCAAGAACTATTTCTATCCGGACTTGCCGCAGGGCTACCAGATCTCCCAGTACAAGGATCCGATTGTCGGCGAGGGCAAGATCGTCATCTCGCTCGGTCCGGATCGCCAGGGCCAGTTCGAGGATATCGAGATCGGCATCGAGCGCCTGCATCTCGAACAGGATGCGGGCAAGTCGATGCACGACCAGCATCCGACCATGTCCTATGTGGACTTGAACCGCTCCGGCGTGGCGCTGATGGAGATCGTCTCCAAGCCCGACATGCGCTCCTCCGACGAAGCCAAGGCCTATATGACCAAACTGCGCTCGATCGTGCGTTATCTCGGCACCTGCGACGGCAACATGGACGAAGGCTCGATGCGCGCCGACGTCAACGTCTCGGTGCGTCGTCCGGGCGCCGAATTCGGCACCCGCTGCGAGATCAAGAACGTCAACTCGATCCGTTTCATCGGCCAGGCGATCGAATACGAAGCGCGCCGTCAGATCGGCATTCTGGAAGACGGCGGCTCGATCGACCAGGAGACCCGCCTCTTCGACCCGAACAAGGGCGAGACGCGCTCGATGCGCTCGAAGGAAGACGCGCACGACTATCGCTATTTCCCGGATCCGGACCTGCTGCCGCTCGAATTCGACGATGCCTTCATCGCCGAGCTGGAACGCCATCTGCCGGAACTGCCGGACGACAAGAAGGCCCGTTTCGTACGTGAGCTTGGCCTGTCGATCTACGACGCCTCGGTTCTGGTGTCCGAAAAGGCGATCGCCGATTATTTCGAGGCCGTTGCCGAAGGCCGCGACGGCAAGATTGCCGCCAACTGGGTCATCAACGACCTGCTCGGCGCCTTGAACAGAACCGGCAAAGACATTGAAGAGACTCCGGTTTCTCCGGCCCAGCTCGGCGCCATCATCGACCTCATCAAGGCAGAGACGATCTCCGGCAAGATCGCCAAGGACCTGTTCGAGATCGTGCTCACCGAGGGCGGTGACCCGGCCGAGATCGTCGAGAGCCGCGGCATGAAGCAGGTCACCGATACCGGCGCGATCGAGGCCGCTGTCGACGAGATCATCGCCGCCAATCCGGACCAGGTCGCCAAGGTCAAGGCCAAGCCCACGCTTGCCGGCTGGTTCGTCGGCCAGGTGATGAAGTCGACCGGCGGCAAGGCCAATCCCCAGGCCGTGCAGGCTCTCGTCAAGGCGAAGCTCGGGATCGAAGAGGAATAGGCTCGATGGTCTACTTCGTCCGCACCGCGGGAGAAGCCGACGTCGAGCAGGTCCGCGCGCTGCTGGCGGCGACCTTTCACGATACTTACGACCCGTTCTACGGGGCCGACAAGGTCAAGCGGATGGTCGATGGCTGGCATTCGGCCGCCGCCGTCCGGTCGCGCATCCAGAAGCGCGGCGGCGAATTCCTGGTGGCCGACAACGGCAAGGATATCGGCGGCATGGGTTATGCCGCCATGTATCCGAAAATGGTCAAGACGGCGATGCTGCACCAGCTCTACGTCAAGCCATCCTGCCAGAACGAGGGCATCGGCCGTGATATCTTCGCCGAGCTCGAAACCTGTTTTCCGGATGCCGAGATCATGCGGGTCGAGGTAGCGCTGCCGAACGTGCGCGCGATGTATTTCTACGAGCGGCTCGGATTTTCCGAGGTCGACCGGATGGAGGAATGGGGCGCTCCCAATTCCGGCCTGCCGGCGATCATCATGGAGAAGCGGCTGGAGTTGCGTTAGGTCTCGACACCGAAGAGGAGCCTGCATGGCCGACATCGTGATCCGCAGGGCGCGGCAAGCCGATCTTCCCGAACTCATCGCCCTGTTTGCGGCGGATGATCTCGGCGGCCATGGCGATACGACCGACGAGGCCGCCTTCGACGACTACCTGCGCGCCTTCAACGTCATCGATGCCTCTCAGAACGAACAGCTTTTCGTCGCCGAACTGGATGGCGAGGTGGTCGGCACGTTCCAGATTCTCTTCAACCGCACGCTGACGGGCAGGGGATCGCTGTCGATGATCCTGGAAGCGGTGCAGACGCGCAGCGACATGCGCGGCAAGGGCATCGGCGCCCGGATGATCGGACACGCGATCGAGGAAGCCAGGCGGCGCGATTGCCGCCAGGTCGCACTCACCTCCAATATGGCCCGCACGGATGCGCATCGCTTCTATGAACGGCTCGGTTTCGCCAAAAGCCATTTCGGCTTCAAGATGAAGCTCAAATGACCGTGCGCGACATTTGGAATCACTGGACATCGAAGGCGTCAGGCGGCATAAGCGGATCAGCCAATTCGATCGTCATCCTGTTTGCCAAGCCGACGGAACATCCATGAAAAACCTCCTGCTGCAGATCTTCACCTGGTGGAATGGACAGACCATGGGCACCCGGTTCTTCACCTGGCGTTTCGGCAAGAAGGTCGGCGAGGACGAGCTCGGCAATATCTACTACGAAGGCCCGATGACATCCTGGGGCAAGCCGAAGCGTTGGGTGATCTACAAGGATTACGCGGAGGCCTCCGCAATCGGGCCGGGCTGGCATGGCTGGATGCACTATCGCACCGATGTCCCGCCGTCCAAGGAAGACTACAAGGCCCGTGAATGGGAAAAGGCGCACAAGGCCAACGGCACCGGCACGCCGCTTGCCTATCGCCCGCAGGGCTCGCTTGCCGCCACCGGCGAACGCCCCCGCGTCACCGGCGATTACGACGCCTGGACGCCTGGCAACTGACACCTGTTTTGGCCACAATCGCACTCTAGGTCTCGACGCCCACGGGATCGCCGGGACGGGAAGCATAATGGGATTGATGACGGTTTTTCCACGCAGGCAAATGATCGGCGCATTGACCGCGCTGGCATCCGTGCTTGCGGCGGATGGTGTATCTGCTGCGCGGCTGAACAACCCGGTCGCGGTCTTTGCCGGCATCGACAAGATCACCGGCCGCATCACCACGTTCGACGTCTATGTCAATGAGACGGTCCAGTACGGCGCGCTGCAGGTGACGCCGAAGGTCTGTTATTCCCGCGACGATACGGAAGCCCAGAAGATCGACGGTTTCGTGGAAGTCGACGAGATCACCCTCGACCGCAAGATCCGCCGGATATTCACCGGCTGGATGTTTGCCGACAGCCCCGGCCTCAATGCCGTCGAACATCCGATCTACGACGTCTGGCTGACCGGCTGCAAGCAGAAGTCCGACGTACCGCCGCCGAAGGCGACCAACTGACTTTCCT
>CCRI01000024.1 GCA_000985875.1 Neorhizobium galegae bv. officinalis | reverse complement strand
GAATGGCGCGAGTGACGGGGCTCGAACCCGCGACCTCCGGCGTGACAGGCCGGCACTCTAACCAACTGAGCTACACCCGCGCATTTCTCTTGAGGTCGAAACCTCTTGGCCGGGCGACCTCAATCGCTCGGTTGAGCGGCTAACTAAGAGGTTCGGGATCGGGTGTCAAGCGCGTTTCAAGACAAAAGGATGACGTCCTGTCGCTTTGCCCTCTCCTGCCCCTGTCCAGTCGGCTCTTCCCCAAAATTTTCAAAAAAACATCATGAAGGCCCTTGCGGTTTTTCCGCGATCCGCATAGATCACGGCCACCGACGCGGCGGGCCTTGAGGCTCCGCAATCGCGAACGGGCGATTAGCTCAGTTGGTAGAGCGCCTCGTTTACACCGAGGATGTCGGGAGTTCGAGTCTCTCATCGCCCACCATTCCCACACTCCCCATGGCATCCGCTACCAGCTTCCACTCCTCCGGAAGATCAAATCGTTGCGTCTGACACGTCGGTTTCCGGTCGAACGCGCACAATCCGACTCGATTCTCTTGGCTATCGCGGGGATGAACACCTGCCGCGAGCGCGGCAGCGAGCTCCGTTCCGGCCGCCCCATAGCCTCCGATCCGCGAGGCATATCAGACGTTTCGCGGCCGAACGGTTCCCCGTGCCGCCGATCATTCGTCGAATCTTTCCTGCCACTTCGTCCCCGCTCCTCAACCCGTTTCTAAAATCAGGTCCTGAAACGCCCGCCGACGGAAAACGTCTGGTGCGGCCTGGAACCCGAGGAGGCAGGAATGGGAAGACATGATCTCGGACACCGCATCAACAGGGGAGGTGACGGCGGAAGCGCTGCGTGCCGGACGGCGCCAGTTCGCGGCGGGAGGGAATGATGCTGGATCTCGGACTTTCCCTGACCGGCCCCGGCACTTTTTCCAACGGCGGCGGCAAGCCGCCCGAAGAGGACGGGTTCACACTGATGGATGCCGAAGGCAACGCGCTTGCCGACGCGGAAAACAATCAGCTCACCATCAACCAACGCACGATCAGCCGATTCATCGGCCTGGAGGACTGACACGATGCCATCGCGCCAAATTCCAAAACTCTACATTCCCTCCGATGCCACCGAAGCGGCGATCCGGGCCGTCCATGCGGCAGCGGTCGCGGCGGGCGGCGGCATCATCCTGCTGCCGGATGCGGTGATCACGCTTACGGAACCCCTCCCCGTCGCCTCCGGCATCGGTTACCAGGGGGTGCAGCCGGTGCTGAACTACCTCAACGGCACCCTCCCGGACAGCGGATGGGATTTCATCGGCGGCACCGTGCTTGCCGGCGACGGCTCGTTTCCGGCTTTTGCCACCAATGACGCAGACCTTGGCTCGCCGTCCGCGACGATCACCAGCGATTGCATTACCGGCTGGCGATGCGAGCATATCGGCTTTACCGGCTTCACACGCGCCATCAGCATCGGCGCGGTGAACAATATCGGCCTGCAGTTTTCCACCATCCACGATCTCTTCATCCGCGACTGCAGCGACTGGGGCATGTTCCTTGCCAACTTCATGCACACGGATGTTTCCCGGGTCTGGACGCATCTTTGCGAAAACGGCCAGTATTACGCATCGTTGCTGCCGGGCTCGACCCTGATGCCCGGAAACAGCCGCTTCGATTCGCTCTTCAACATCATTCCCGCCGATGGACGAGACAATCGGCTCTGCCGGGGTATCGTCTTCGAAGCCGGCGGAGACGGCGCCCGTCTGAACGAGATGTATGCCGACCGCATCCAGAACAACGCCTTCAACCGAACCGAGCTTTTGGTGAGCGCGACTTTCTCCAACGGTTCGGCGAATATCGCAGTCCCCGACGGCAGCAAATTCCGGGCGCGGATGCCGGTCGCGTTCACGAGCAGCGATTACGGGATCACCGCGGGGCGGGTCTATGTCGTCAAGTCGGTGAGCGGCAATACGATCGAGATCGGCAAGGCCTTCACCTCCCCGGCCGTAGTCGCGTCCGGCAGCGGCTCGCTGATGCTCTCGTCCTGGGGCATGCCCTGTTTCGAACTGGCCACCCGCAACGAAGGCGCGTTCGTTTCCAATTCACGCTTCCTCGGCGTGGACGTTGAAGGCGGCGCCGGCGCCGGGATTTACATGGAGAACGCACAGGGCTGCGACCTCAACATCTCCGAAGTGCCGGGCGAGAGGAATGCCGATATTGTCGGGCGCCGCGTCGGCTTCAGCCGGTTTTACAGCGGCAACACAACGATAACGGATTTCGACACAGCCTCGGCCACCAGCCAGTTTCACGGCGCGCGCGGAATTGGCCGCCACGCAATGCTATCAGGTCTGTGGACCGATCAGACCCGCAACGGCTTGGCTGCATTCAACATTCGCGGCGACGCAGGGGAGAACCAAGGTGACCTGGAGGTCAGGGGTGGCAACAGCTTCATCTATCCCCGCTTTGGAATCGGAATGAAGTCGACGCTAAAGACCGCGAATACCGTGCTCCATCCACTGGATGCCGGCCTCGTCACCTTCGATGGCTCGTCGATGCTCGTCTGCACGCTGCCCGCGATCACGAATTCGTCGGATGCGTCCTCGCTGGTAGGATTGCCGTTTCATATCGTCAACGCCGGATCGGTGGATCTGGCGGTCAATACCAACGGCACACAGCTCTTCAACAAGATATCAGGCAAGACCGGCTATATGTTGAATGCCGGCGAAAGCCTGCTGGTGGTCGCCGCCGAAGGGGCGGGCTCCACGCTCTTCTGGGCCGCCTTCCCGAGTGTAGGCGTTGCCTGAACCGCTGCGCTCCATGGGCTGTCGCTTCACAGCGGCAGCCCCGTCAATCGCGCCAGCGCCGCGCGCTTCTCCTCAAGTGTTTTAAGCGAGCGAAGCGACCGGTCGAACTCCATGACCTTCGCGCCGACGAGGAAACGATACCAGTAACCTTGCAGGACATGGTAGATCAGGCCTTCGCGGCCATCGAGGAAGCCGAGCTGGCCGATATAGCGGAACAGGAAATAGCCGAGCGCAGCGACCTGAAACGGAAGCCGGTTATAGATCTGCTCTTTGATGCGCCGCTTGATGGTAGCCTGTCGCGAGGACGCTTCTCTCGATAGCCCAAAATCCTCCGGAAACAGCCCGTAACGACGACCCAGAACGTCGGCGGCCTCTCGAGTTGCATAGCCGTTATGCTTGCCCGTGAAGAAGCTGAGATCGTTGAGATTGTGATCCGAGAACGGTGCGTCGAAAAGGACTATGCGGCCGCCCTTCACGACGATGTGCTCGTCCATCCAGCGGTCCTCCACATGTCCCTGCCCCCGCCGCCAGATGCGGGTGAGGATGAGCGGATAACGTCCGCCATGGCGGATCCAGCGTCCGAGGAAGATATGCTTTCTCTTGAGATTGACGCCTGCGACATCGGCAGCGAGGGTGGGAAGCTTGTCAGCGATCTCCACCGCCAGTTCGGCTTCGATCACCTCATCCGCATCGAGCCGCATGATCCAGTCGGCGGTGATCGGGGCATTGTCGAGCCCCCACTGGAACTGCTTCGAATAGTTGATCCAGGGATTGCTGAGCACGGTGGCGCCGAGCGACCGGGCGATTTCGACCGTGCCGTCGGTCGAGAAACAATCGATGACGAAAACCTCGGATGCGAATGGCGCGACGCTTTTTTTCAGCGCGCGAGCGATGTGGCGTTCTTCGTTATAGGTGAGGATGAGGACGGCGAGGCTGGTCACTTGACGACTTCTCCCAGTCAGGAGTTCGACCGCACCGGAAAGATGCCGGGCTTGTCCTGTTCGAAGCGCCGCCGCAATTTCCGGGCCGGGTTGCCGGCGTAGATCGTCCACGGATCGAGGTTGCGGAAGGTGACGGCGCGGGCGCCGAGCACGGCGCCCGCGCCGACAGTGACACCCGGCCCGACAAAGGCTTCCGCCGCGATCCAGGCATTCGCACCGACGGCGATGGGTCTCGTAACCAGCTGGAAATCCGCATCTTCGACATCATGCGTGCCGGTGCAGAGATGGGCTCCCTGGGAGACGATTGCGTGGCTGCCAAGCTCTATGCGATCCATGCAGTAACAGTTCACACCCCTTCCGAGACAGGAATAGGCGGCCATGGCGAGGTTCGGCGGATACCAGACCTCGACGCCGGGATAGACCCGCGCCGTCCGGTCAATCCGGGCGCCGAAGCGGCGCAGCAGGAACCGGCGCCAGGCAAACAGCGGCACCGGCGTCCAGCGGCCGAAAAGGCTCCAGACGAGGTTCCACGCGAGCCGGAACAACCGATGTCCCAGCGGGAAGCTCGGGGCTCCCGCCCGCGGATTGTACGTCTTCGCGTCAAGCGGCTTCATGAAGGCCTCGGAGGGAGATGGAGCGCAGGATGGCGACGAGATCGCGGGCCGCCGCCTCGATGCGGAAATGCCGTTCGAAACCCGCGCGGGCACGGGCGCGCATGACGCTTTTGTCGTCCCCGGAGAGCGAGAGCCATGACCGGAGCAGGTTTTCGATGCCCTCGAACGTGTCAGGCCCGACGAGGCCGCCGCCGCTCATTTGTACTTCACGCCAGATATTGACCTTGTCGGTCAAAAGCACCGGCGTTGCGCAGACCATGGCTTCGGCGACGACGATGCCGAAATTCTCCTGGTGCGACGGCAGGACGAAGGCCTCGGCGGCCCGGAAGGCACCCCACTTCGCATCACCTGCCACCATGCCCGGCCAATGAATGCGATCGGCGATGCCGGCCCTGGCGGCCTGGGCAATCAGTTTCGATTTCAGCCCGGACGGATCCGGCCCCGCCATCACCAGGTCGAGATCGGGATCGGACGCGGCGATCCTCGCGAAGGCTTCGATGAGAAGGGCGCAGCCTTTCTTTGCGTGGAAACGGCCGAGGAACAGCAGGAACCGCTTGTCCTTCAATCCGGGCAGAAGCCGGTGGAATGCGGCAAGCTGGTTCTCCACCCCTGCCGGCGGATCGGCCGTGCCGAAGGCGACGATGCGCTCCGCGTAACCGTACCCCCCAAACACGCCGCGCGCCCGGCGGCGCTCTTCCTCGCAGGTAAAGAGGACCGCCGCCGCATCCCGGAGAACCCTGCCCTGCCAGGCAAACCAGAAGGCCTGTTTGGCGATGTGCTTGAGCGGATGGGTTTCGCGGAACCATGGATCCATCATGCCGTGCGTGAAGACGACATAAGGCAGGCCCGCGCGCCTCAAGGCCGACCAGCCGCCGGCGGCGGCATGGTTCCAGAGGCCATGGATGATCGCGGCATCGAAACGATCGGCGTTGGCGGCGATCCAGCGTGCCAGTTCCGGCGTGTATCCATACTTCCGCGTCCATCGCCCGCAGGCATGAACGGGAAAGGGAAACTCTTTCACATAGGGCGCCGAGGGCTTGTCCAGCGTCACGACTTCCACCGCATGCCCCAGACGCGCCATCTGCAGTCCAGTCAGCCGCAGCGCCTCGATCGGGCCTCCGGTTTCGGGATCGGCGCTGGCGATCATGTTAAGAATTCTCATGGCAGCTCCGCGATGATTTTTTCGAGATTTCCTTTGAAGTTTCTCATGAGATAGCGGGAGCGGACCTTTTCGGCGCCCGCCCTTCCCATTGCCGCTGCCAAGTCCGGATGGGCGAGAAGCATCGCCACCCTCGCGGCCAGTATTTCGATATCCCCGGGGTCCACGGCAAGCCCGTCGACTCCATCGGTAATGATCTCCGCCGCGGCATCCTGCGTGCCGCAGATCACCGGCAGGCCGTGCAGCCAGGCCTCCAGGAAAACGATGCCGAACCCCTCCTTGGAGGAGGGCATCGCGAACAGGCGGGCTTGGGCATAGGCCTCGGCCAGTCTCGCATCCGATACGCGGCCCAGGAATTCGACCCTCTCTTCGACCGCAAGTTCATGGGCCAACGACGCCAGTTCCGATCTGAGCGACCCCTCGCCGACGATCCGGAGGACGCATTCCACGTTGCGGCGCTTGAGAAGAGCCATCGCCTTGATCAGGGCTTCGATATTCTTGCCGCGGTCATGCCGATCCAGCCGGGCGACCGTCAGGATGTTCCGGCCGCTCGATTGGGGCTGCCGGTCGATGTCGTCGACGGCGTTCGGAAAAAGCCTGAACGTCTCGGCGGGAACCTTGAACGCCTTCTGCATCCGGCTTGCCGTGAAGGTGCTGACGGAGGCGATCCGGCTGAGGGCTCTTGCCATAAGCGGTTCATAAAACCGCATTCGGCGATAGGCCGGATCGTTCCAGACCTCGTCGCCATGGACGAAGAGCACGAGTTTTATTCTCGGAGCGACCAGCTTGCAGATGAGCCCGACAGGCAGAAGGTTGATATGCCCGAGGAACAGGATTTTGCAGTTGAGGGCTGCGACAGCCGAGCGAACGATGAAATCCAGGCGCCGACGGCCAAAGGCGCGGATCGCGGCCGATGCGGTTTGGGGAATGTCGGCCTCGCCATCGCGCATGATATGGATGACCGGCCGCTTCCAGCCCTTTTCTCCCGCGATCTCCGCCAGAGCGGCGATAACCCGCTGGTTGAAGCGCTGGATGCCGCCCGGCCGGCCGTAAGTGTCGAGAGCCAGAAACAGAATGCCGGCATTCTGCGCCTCCGTCGTCCTCATCGCGCGCCGCCTCGCGTTATCTCAGCGACCTGCTCGACGATGCGGCGGGTCAGGGCCTCGTTGTAAGTCCCGTTCGCGAACGTGCGCCGGTGACCGGCATCGGCGATCGTCTGGCGCCTGCCGTCATCCGCCAGCAGGCGTTTGCAAGCCTCCGCGCATTCATCCGCTCCGTCGAAAAGGACCGCCTCCTCACCCTCCTTGTAAAGCTGTTGATGATGCGGCGTGCGGGGCGCGCAGATGGCGGTGCCGATGGCGGGAATTTCAGCGGAGCGGGTCGTATGAAGGTCGGCATTTCGGCCGTTCAGCAGAACCAGAGCGATTTTCGCGCCAAAAATTGCGCGTGTGTAGTCCGCCGCTTCAAGGTGATCGGAGCGGATGAGCGGGCGGAGCAGCCGGTATTCCGTTGCTCTTTTCCAGCGGGCCCCATGGATCGCGAGCGGCAGGCCCTTTTCGATCAGCCGCGCCATGAAGGCGCCCCGTCCGGGCATCCAGGTGCCGACGAAAACGACCTCGGATGACCATCGGCCTTTCTCCTCCGGTGTCAGTGATGGAGGGCTATGCACCACCTCGTCCGCGCACTGCCAGATCGTGTCGATCCGTCTTGCACCTCTCCTTGCCATCATCTCCTCGATGCCGTCGCGGCGCATGGCGACGACCAGATCGTAGTGCGGGAGGGCGCGGTGAAAAATGCTCCAGCGGAGGCGCTCCGGGGACGGGTCCAGATAGGGATTGTCGGCGTTATAGTTGACGACGACTGGCGCCGCATTCCGGATAATCTTCAGGGCGGCCGGTCCGACCACGTCGCCGCAATCCACCACGGCGAAATCGAAGCGCCGCCCGCCGATCCTCCGGCCGAGCCCGTTTGCCACGAGACGGTCGATGCCGGGACCGCCTGTCCTGTTCAGCCACGGAGCCCAATGGGGTGGCAGCTGAGCATAAGGCGACAGGTGGAGAACATCCAGACCGATACGCCCGAATGCCGCTGCCCGCTGCAGGCTGGTTCCCGATTCCGCGCCGATATAGAGGAGCCTCATCTCAGCTTCACGCCCCTCGTCAGCCAGAACATCAGGAGGTAGAGCAGCGTCGTCTGCGGCAGCGCCCGGACAAGGTTGCCTGCCTGGACCGCGACGGATTCGTCCATGAGGCCGTTCATGAAGAAGCGGACGATGCAGATGCAGGCCAGAGCCGAAAGCAGCACACCTCCGTCCCGCATCCGGATCGCGAGCGCGTCGCCGACAATGAAAGTCGCGAAGGCGAAGGTGGCGAACACCACCAGGTAAAGCGAGCCGAGAACGACGAAGCCATCGGCGATCGACGAGCCGGTGCGATACCCTCCCAGCTCATCGCCGGTGACGAGAAAATTGTAATAATCGCCGGACGAAAAGGCGTTGCCGGATTTATCGAGTTCGGGCGCGAAAAAATTCAGAACCGGCGTCGGAAGCAGCAATAGCAGTTGGTGGACAGCGTTTTCGCGTGCCAGCCCCTCGCCGGTCTGCGACAGCGAAAGCCCGAGAGCGATGTTGTGGTCGATGTATTTGGTGGCGACGAAGCGCGCCAGCAGCGGGTTGTCGATGTAGATTTCGTTATAGCTGCCTTCGGCCAGGATGCGCTCCATCTCCTGCCGGGATTGCAGCGCCTCCCGATCGAAATACGTGCCGATGGTCGAGAGGACGAGGTCCTGCGACGAGATGTCGGAACGATCGTCACGGGCAATGACCATGGCCGTCGCCAGATCCGAGAGGATGACCGCCGGGATAGGGCTGATCACGACGGCAACCGCGAGCCAGATCACGCGCCGCCTCGTCAGGATGAAGCGTCCTATCACTATCGCAACGGAGAGGCAGATCAGCACGGTCAGGACGTTGACCGCGAATACGCCGCGGCTGTTGCGCGCCAGCGCGACATAGAGCGTCAGGGCGCAGTAGGCGCTCAGCGCGAGCCAGTTGACCGAGCGCTTGCCGCCCGGCGGATCGATGAGGGAAGCAGCGATCGGGATCAGGAAAGGCGCGACGGAAAATTGCGACAGGCCGGCGAGCAGTTTGAAGGCGATATCGCCGAAATTGTCCTCGCCCCAGCGGTCGGCATGCACGTACCAGGAGGCGAACGACCCGAGCAGCCCCATCCACCACAATTGCCGGTTTGTGGGCGAACGATAGAGGCCGAGCGGCGCAAAGATCCTTTGGCGGATGGTACCCGTCGCGGCCTGCATTGGCCGCGACTGCGCATAGAACCAGTGAAGCGCCACAGCCCATATCTGCAGAAGTGCCAGAACGGAAAACGTCGCTACCGGCGCATCGAGATTGAAGATGATCGGTTTCAAGGCGAATGTCTGGACGATCAGGGCGGCCAGGCTCGAATGGACCTGGAAGCCGAGCACCACCAGCGTCGAGATCGTATGACGCTCGGTCCGACTCGGTTTGGTGCAGTAGGAAAATACCAGGATCCCTGTCAGTCCGGCTGAAAGGGCACCGAACATGTTGGCCAACTCAGGCGATAGGGCCAGCTGGATTGCCGTGCAGAGCAGGATCGCAATCGCCACGCCCCAGCGGGCCTGGGTAACGTAACGGGAATTGCGGCGACGTTGCCCTTGTACGGAACGACGGCCGAATACCACATCGCCGCTCGCCAGGCCTCCGCTCCCGATCATGGCCGATCCCCCGTGAGAACCGCCCGCCTGCGGGAAAGGTTTGGAAGACGCCTTTGAAGCATCAACTGCATGTTGGCTGGCAGGGACCGATAGGCCACCCACGCACCCAGCAACGAGCCGATCATCGCCGGGATGGACGACCAGCCGGCCGATTGAGGCCAGATCGCCATGGCGAGCAGCCCGACGATCACCGCGAGGCCGCCGCAAGCGGATGCGGCGAAGGCGGGGATGATTGGCAGGGGAAACCTCAGTTTTCGGAGCAAGGCGCAGGCGGCTCCGGCACAGATCAGGAAACTGGCGATCTCTGCCGCCAGAAGCGAGAAGCCGGCGCCCGGCAGCCCCCATGAGTTCAACATCAGGTAACAACCGATCGCCGCAATCAGCAGAGACATGCCGTTCGCGACGATCTGCGGCAGCAGGATATTGTTTCCCCGGACGATCGAAGCCAGCGGCTGGGCCAAACCGTAGACGATGATGCAGGCGCAGAGCGAGCCGAACAGCAGCGGGTCCAGGTGGAAGCTGCCACGGGTCCACCAGAGGAAAAGGCCGGGCGCCGCCCATTGGAGCAAAAGGCAGGCGGGGCCGATGACAACCAGCACGAAAACCCAACTGCAAGTGACCGCGGCTTCCGCCGCACCGGCCTCCCCCTCCCTCAGATAACGCAGAAGCTCGGGCTCGACCGGACCTGCAAGCGCATTGATGCCCTGCGTCGCGAGATTGGACAGCGTCCGGGTCGCGGTGAACGCGCCGAGAAGACCAACGCCGGCGAGTGGTGCGATGAGCAGCCGGATGCCCTGCTGGTTGCCGATGGCGAGCAGTTCGCGAAGCGACAGGAACAGGCTCCTCGTGAGATTGGACCAACTCCTGCGCAGATCCGGGACGGCGAAGCCGATTTCCTCGCGCCGCCAGAGACAAAAGCAGTCGAGATGAATGACGACATTGACGGCCACGTTGGCAACCGACGAGGCGATGACTGCGTCGAGGACGTCACCGCCTGACATGACCGTCGCGAGGGCCGCGAGGTTGACGCATACGAGCAGCGCAAACCGCCACCACGCCATCCTTGCATAATAGCCGAACGGGATGAGCGCCCGCCCGAGGATGCCGCCAACGGAGCTGGTGACGAGCCAGGCGAGCGCATAGACGGTCATCGCACCTGAAAGGTCGTCCATCAGCTCCACTGGAACGAAATCTCCGAACAACGCGTCGGCCCATCCGAAAGCAGGGACAGCCGCCCAGAAGCAGAGGAGTATCGTTCCCAGCAGAATGGCGGCGGGGATGGCCGAGGCGAAGTCGCGCCTTACGGCGTCCCTGGTGCCGAGGCGCTGGAACTCGTAACCGAGGTAGTTCTGATGACCGAGGTCGAACACGACAGAGAGGGAATAAAGCGTCTGCAGCAGCACCCAGAGCCCGAATTGCTGCGCAGACCACCAGTCGAGCATGATCGGCACGCTGATCGCCTGGATCAGGATATTGGCGGCAATGAACGCCCCATTGGCGATCGAGCCCGAGATTAGCCGTACTGACACACTCATAGAAAACGCGACCTACGGCTACACGGTTGACCTTCTCAATAGTTTTCGCGCGACGATGCGGACGTCCGTCGCACGGTCGGCAAGCATATTTTCCAGGAAATCGACAAAACCGAGCGGTGCGGTTTCCTGGCTCGGGTTCATGAAGGAAGAGGCAAAGGCGGGTTGCCTGCCGGGAAAGCGGACCGCCTTTGGCCAGAACAGCGGCGTCACCGGATGGAGGTAGGAATGGGCGGGTGTCCATCCCAGCCATTTCAGGCGAAACCATTTTTGCGCATTCACCTGATGCGCATGTCCCCAGCTGGTGATCTTTTCCCACATCTCGGCATCGCTCATGACGTAGCCGTAGTGGTAGCAGGGTGCATCGATAAGGGTGGTCGCAGACGGGCTGGTCTTCCGGGCCGTATCGAAGCGGACGCCGCTTCTGCAGCGGATCGCGAACCCCGCATTGACATCCCTGATCGAGCCGTCGCCGCTGGTCAGCACCAGATCGGGCGTTTTCCAAAAATTATGCCATGGTGTCAGGATGCGGTCATACCTGCGGTCCGCCGCCATGAATTCAAGCAGGCTTTCCCAGCCGCTATCCAGATAGAACTCGTCGGCGTCCTGGATCACCAGCCAGTCGTAACCTTCGCGGATCGCCCGGTCGAGGCAGTCGTTGCGGCTGTCCTCCTCGGTCTCGAAGTCGCTGCGGATCACCTCGACCTTGCAACTCACGCCTCTTGCGCGGGCAAAGGCGATGGCCTTGTCCACCTTTTCCCTGGTCGTGGGATTTTTCCTCGAGGCGCGAGAGCCGGGCAGATAGGCCCAGGGACGCTCCGGAAGGACGATGAAGATCTTGTCGACGAAACGGCCACAATTCTCGATAACGTGCGGCAGAAAACGATCGACGTTGTAGGCGAGGATGTGACCGGCGACCTTCATGGACTGCCGCCGTCGATGAGCTGCCGTATGGCGATGATGGCCGGTCGTTTCGACAGGCTCTGCACGAGAGCCGCCTGTGCATGCGGCCGCCACTGGTCCCGCTCGGACATCGCCCGGACGATGTTGGCCGCCAGCTTCTCCGGATCGTTCGGCGGGGTCAGATAGACCGCGTCCTCGACGAATTGGGCCAGTTCCGTTCCCGCGTCGGCGGTGACGAGGACAGGCCTTCCGGAGGCAAGCATGCCGCCGAGTTTGGACGGCAGCGTCAGGTCGGCGGCATTCCTGTCCTGCGGCAGAACATGCAGATCCGGCATATTGAGGAACGCGTTCAGCCGGGAGTAGGGTTGGAAGGCCAGGAAACGGACATTCTCAAGATGGCCGTAACGGGCTTCGAGTTCCGGCTTCAGCGGTCCCTCGCCGGAGATCACGAAATGAACGCGCCGCTCGTCCTTGAGACGCTCGGCCGCATCGAGCAGTACGTTGAGGCCCTGCTTGGCGCCGATACTGCCCGAATAGAGGACGACGAAGTCGTCGCGGTCGAAGCCAAGCTCCGCGCGATAGGGGCTGACGTCTTCCATGGGGTGGATATGCGCAAGATCCACCCAGTTGCGGACGACGGACAGTCTTGTGTTCGGGACGCCTTTCCCGAGAAGCCCTTCCGCCATGCGGTTGGAAATGGTGACCAGCCGATCGAACCTGGCAAGTACGCCACGCTCGAAAACGTGGCCAAGCCTCTTCAGCCAGGTCTTGGAACTCAGATGCCCGACGGCGAATGCCGCATCCACTTCCAGGTCGTGAACATGCAGCACGGTCCGCGCGCCGACCAATTTAGCCGCAAGCTGGGCTGCGGGAGCCGCAAGCAGCGTCGGCTCGACGCAGAAGACGGTGACCGGGCGATGCCGCAGTACCTGCCAGAAGACCAAGGGCGCCGAGGTGAGCGCGAAGGAGAGCGGCGCGAGCAGCCGCCAGATGCCGCCCATCTTCCGCCGCAGCATCAACGGCGCTCGCAACACCGAGATACGGCCCTCGATCGCCGATGAATAGCGGTTCCGATATCCGGGCTGGACCGCCCAGCCGGGATAATGCGGCGGTGTCGTCACTACCGTGACGTCCATGCCCTCGGCTGCAAGATATTCGGCGATCTCGCCGGTATATTTGCCGACGCCGGCGGTTTCCGGCGCGTAGTTCATCGCATAGACGACCACGCTTTTGCGCGGTGTTGTGGCAGCTGCCGTAATCAGCCCCGGTGCGGCGTCGAACGTTTGTTCGCATTCGTCGCTGAGGGGCTGGGCGGCTGCTGTCATCAGGCGGCATCTCCGCGTTTGCGCTCGAAATACTCGCCCTTGAGGAAGGCTTGATAGGCATCGGTTATGCCTTGCTCCAGCCCGATCCTCGGCGACCACCCGAGCCCCCGCAGCTTGGCCGCGCTCATCAGCTTGCGCGGCGTGCCGTCGGGTTTGGTGAGATCATGAGAGATATCCCCCTGGAAACCGACGACCTTGGACACCAGTTTGGCGAGCTCCAGGATCGTCACGTCCTCGCCGGATCCGACATTGACATGGGTCTCGGCCGAATAGGTCTTCATCAGGTGGACGCAGGCATCGGCGCAATCGTCGACATGCAGGAATTCGCGGCGCGGCGTGCCGGTACCCCATACGGTGATGTCCGGAAGGTGGCCGGTCTTCGCCTCATGCGCCTTGCGGATCAGCGCCGGCATGACATGGCTGGATTTCAGGTCGAAATTGTCGCCGGGGCCATAAAGGTTGGTGGGCATGGCCGAGATGAAGTCATGACCGTGCTGCTTGCGATAGGCCTGGCAGAGCTTGATGCCGGCGATCTTGGCGATCGCATACCATTCGTTGGTCGGCTCCAGCGAGCCGGTCAAAAGCGACTCCTCGACGATCGGCTGGTCGGCAAATTTCGGATATATGCAGGACGAGCCGAGGAACATCAGCTTTTCGACGCCGACCTTGTGGGCGGCCTCAATGATGTTGGCCTCTAGGATGAGGTTGTCGTAGAGAAAGTCGGCCGGATAGGTGTCGTTGGCAAGAATGCCGCCCACCTTGGCGGCCGCCAGGAACACCGCGTCCGGGCGGTTCTTCTCCATCCAGGCCTCGACTTCCGCCTGGCGCGTCAGATCGGCATCACCGCGCGTCGCCGTCAGGATCTCGCAACCTTCCGAGGCCAGACGGCGGACGATCGCCGAGCCGACCATGCCGCGATGTCCCGCGACATAGACCTTCTTCCCCGCAAGGCTGTAGATCGTCTCAGGCATGGGAGAGACCCTTGTTGCCGCCCGAGGTCGGTACGTTGCGCGCCATCACCTTCAGGTCTTCCCGGACCATTTCGGCGATCAACTGATCGAGGTTGGTCTCGTGCTTCCAGCCGAGCTTCCGGTGCGCCTTGGTGGGGTCGCCGATCAGCAGGTCGACTTCCGTCGGGCGAAAATAGCGCGGATCGATCGCCACGACGCACTCGCCGGATGTCGTGTCGTAGCCCTTTTCGTCGACACCCTCGCCGCGCCACTCGATCGGCATGCCGACCTTGGCGAAGGACTTCTCGACGAAGGAGCGCACCGTATGGGTCTCGCCGGTTGCCAGAACGTAGTCGTCCGGCTCGTCCTGCTGCGTCATCAGCCACATGCCGCGCACATATTCGCGGGCATGACCCCAGTCGCGCTTGGCGTCGAGATTGCCGAGAAAGAGGCGTTCCTGCAGGCCGAGATGGATGGCGGCCGCCGCGCGGGTGATCTTGCGGGTAACGAAGGTTTCGCCGCGGATCGGGCTCTCGTGGTTGAACAGGATGCCGTTCGAGGCGTGCAGGCCGTAGGCCTCGCGGTAGTTCACGACGATCCAGTAGGCGTAGAGCTTGGCAACCGCATAGGGCGAACGCGGATAGAAGGGCGTCGTCTCGCTCTGCGGCACTTCCTGGACCTTGCCGTACAGTTCCGAGGTCGAGGCCTGATAGAAGCGGGTCTTCTTGGAAAGGCCGAGGAGCCTGATCGCCTCGAGCAGGCGCAGCGTGCCGGTGCCGTCCGCATTGGCGGTATATTCCGGCGTCTCGAACGAGACCTGCACGTGGCTCTGGGCGGCCAGGTTGTAGATTTCGTCCGGCTGGGCTTCCTGCACGACGCGGATGAGGTTGGTCGAATCCGTCATGTCGCCGAAATGCAGGATGAAACGCGGGTCTGCCACATGCGGATCTTCGTAGAGATGCTCGATGCGGTTGGTGTTGAAGGAGGAAGAGCGCCGCTTGATGCCGTGGACGGTATAGCCCTTCGCCAGCAGCAGTTCCGCAAGGTAAGCGCCGTCCTGGCCCGTTACCCCGGTGATCAATGCTACCTTGCCGTTGCTCTTCACATTTCCAGTCATCATATCCCCCTAACGGAACCCGTCAGTCTTTAAGTGAAACGTGCACGTCGATGCGCGCAATGTGCCAGTCGCAAGCACTGGGAACACCAATGTGATGTCCCCCGGAATGCGGCGAATCCGAGACATACAGTGATTCGTAGCATCCCGGGCTTATGCCAAACATTGCAGTGAAACGCTTCAGAAAAGATCATCGGCTGTCGTCAGGCTTCTCCCTTGCCGTTTTCATCCAGCTTGCGGCGCCGGTGGAAACCGGCATCGGATCAGAATGCGCTTCATGGTAATAGTGCGTGTAACGCGATGCATAATAGTCCGAGGAACCATATCCCTCATAAAGCTTCATCCTGGCGGCATCGACCTTGTTGAGGATCACGCCGAGGCAACGGCCGGCGATCTGAGGCTCGGCATCCAACGTTTCCTTGACGGCTTTTCGGGATGTCTCGCCCCATTCGACGACCATGATGAAGCCGTCGAGACGCGGGGCGATGGCCCTCGCATCGACGACGGGCCCAAGCGGCGGCAGGTCGAGAACGATATAATCGAAGTCGCCGGCCATCTGCGCCAGCAGCCTGGCCATGGCGGCCGATGCCAGCAATTCTGATGAATGAGGTATCCGCCGTTTGACGACCGCTGGGAGGAACCTCAAGCCGGTTTCCCGGTCGATCAACATCGTGGAAGCCGGCGTGTGGCCTTCCAGCAGCACTTCGATGAGCCCCTCTTGCGCATGCTGGCCCAGCGCCCTGGTGGCACCCGGATTGCGCAGATCCGCATCGATCAGCAACGTCCTCGCGCTTCCGGCCAGGGCCTGGGCGAAATTCATGGCGATCGTCGATTTACCCTCGCCAGGCAGCATCGAAACGATGCCGATGACCTTGTGCGGCCTGTCGATATGGACGTCCGCTGCGATCCGGGCGCTGCGCAACGTTTCGGCAAAGGCGGAAGACGGATGCGCGGTCGCAAAGGCCGATAGCCCGTTCTTCCTGCAGACCTCCCCCTTCACGGGCTCCACCGGGGGGCTTCCGCCCGGCTGCGGTTCCACCAGCGGGACCGACCCGAGATATTCGAGGCCGAGAACATCCCTCACCTGTTCGCCCGTGCGGAAGAACCGGTCCCGGAACTCGCGGAATGCCCCGACCGCTGCGCCGACGCCGCAGCCGAGTGCGAGGCAAAGCGCAAGCACCAGCGACAGCCGCGGTTCGCTGGCGCCCGTCGGCGGCACGGCTCGGGAAATGATACGCGCTTCCGTGACGGGAAAGGACTGCTGCTGCACGGCCTCCTGATATCGCTGCAGAAAAGTCTGGTAGAGGTTCCGGTAGGTTTCGGCCGCCCGTTCGAGCTCCCGCAACTGCACCTGCGTCTCCCCTGCGATGACGCTGACGTCGGTGGCGTTGCGTACCCCTTGGGTAATCTGGCGCTCGCGCGATCGGGCGACTTCCAGTTCGCTCTGGTAGCTCCTGGCGATCCGCCTGATCTCGTCGAACATCAACCGGTCATATTCCGCCAGCTCCTGGCGAAGGCGGGCCGCCTGGACGTGGTCCGGCCCCAGCCGCCTCGATATCTCTGCCTCCCGCTTCGACGACTCCAGGTATTTTTCGCGCAGCGAGCTGATGACCGAACTGTCCAGCGCGTCGGTGACGATCGCGTCCCTCTCGCCGCTCGCGATGATCGCTTCGATCCGCTCGGAGCGTGCCCGCGCTCTGGCCGTATCGGCACGCGCCACGATGAGGGCGCTGTTCATTTCGGTAAGCTGCTGGTCGGAGACGAGCTTGTCGTTGGCAACAACGAGGCCGTTGGCGGCGCGAAATCTCTGGACTGCCAAATCGGACTCCAGCGAGCGCTGCCGCAGTTCCTCGATGCGCTCCAGCAGCCAGTTGCCGGCCCGCCTTGTGGCATCATATTTGGCGTCGAGCTTGTCGGTCAGATAGGCATCCGCGACCGCGCCGGCGACGGCTGCGGCAATCTCGGGCGATGTCGCCGTGAACGCGATGTCCAGGACATGGGAACGCCCGACGCGCGAAACTTTCATATTGTCGAGAAGCCTCGCCAGCGCCTGGCGGCGTTGCGCCTCGCTCTCATCGAGGCGTACCGGGCCATCGCCTCGCAGCCATCGCCCAACATCGAGCATCGACCGTATTTCGGATGCGGCGGCGAGCAGCGGATTTCGGCGTCCGCCCATGAATTCCGGATCATCCTGCAGTTTCAGCCTGTCGACCGCCGACAGGCCTATCGTCTCAGAGCGCAGCAGCTCGACCTGGCTGAGGACCGAAGCCTCGTCGTCCATGACCCCGCCGATCGTCGACAATTGCTCGACGACCTGCCGGTTGCCGCGGTCGATCAGCACGCTGGTCCTGGCGGTATATCGAGGCACGGCAGTGAGGAGGAACCCGATACCGAGCGCCAGAAACACCGCGACGCAGAGGCCGACCACCCGCCACTGCCGCCGAACGATGGCGATCAGGCCATCCATGTCCAGTTCCGGAGCGTCCTCGTCGCGAGGCTCCTGCCGGTGGCGGGTGAGAAAAACGGCCCGCTGGTTCATGACATCACCCGACCGGTGTGCACGCAGGGCCAGACCGATCCGGAGCGGCCGCAGGCGGCCGGAATGTCAGTCGCGCCACGCATCATGACTACTCGCGATATCCCGGGTGGAGGCGGTGACCGAATTGAGGACGGTAAGGAATTTTGCAAGCTCGACCGCATCGGCCGTCGATACATAGATCACGTCCTTGTCCTGCATGGGAAATTGCTGGACGGCGAAGAACGCGGCCGGATCGCGCAGATTGGCGCGGAAGATCACCGGCACATCTCTGGCTCTGAACCGGCTGACGTCGAGGCCGATATTGCGCAGGAAATCACGCTCCACGAGGCGGTAGAGCAGGACCGATTGCGGCTCGGCCTTGTCATCGAGCAGTCCGCCGGCCTTCGCCAAGGCCTCCCCGAGCGACAGATTGGCATCGTCGAAATCAAAACGTCCGCTTTCACCGGTCAGGCCGAAGGCCAAGAAGGTCCGGCGGTTGCGATCGACGAAGATCGTATCGCCCGGCTGTACATAGATATTCTCCCGCGGATGCTCGCTCAGCGTCCGATAGGCAACGGTGACGCTGCGGCCGCGGCGCTGCAGGGTGACGGTCGCCTCTTCCTTGGGGACACTCAAACCGCCGGCTTCGGAGATCACGTCGATGATGCGGTCGCCGGCGGGGCTGAGTTCGATCTTCTTCGCCTGCTTGACGTCGCCAAGCACCGACGCCCCCATCGAACGGCTCGTCACCGTCGAGATGACGACCTGGGGCTCGATGGCACGGTTGGCCAGCCGCTCGGCAATATCGAGCTGCACGGCATCGACCGGACGGCCGGCGGCCTTCACCTTGTTCGCGTATGGGACGCTCAATGTGCCGTCACGACCGATCGTCTGGTTCGGAAGGGTGATGTAATTGCCGGGGCGGGCGCCGGCATCGGCGGGAATGAACAGGCCGCCGCTCTGCGCTTCGAAGACGGAGACCTGAACGACATCGCCAACACCGAGGGTGAGCGGTGGCGGACCGCTGCTGCCGGAGCCGAAACCGGCGCTCAAGCCGGGCCCTGCCGATTTCGGCAGATGGGCCAGGACTGCCTTGTTGATGTCGATTAGCGCGTAGTCGATCCCGGCCTTGTTGCCGACGGCGGAAAAAGCCTTCACGGTTGCATTGGCTTCAACGGCGTGCGGGTCCGGGCCGGACCTCGGAAGTCCCATACAGCCGGACAAAAACACAATAGTAGCAAGCGTTAAAACAGCACCCAAGGACCTAAACATACGCCCCGCCATACAACCCAAAGTATGGTATCGGTTTAGCCAATGAGGGAACCCGGTGATTCTAAGGGGTAAACTGGGGGCGAATCGAAAATCCGCATGCTGTGGCAAATCAACAACATGCTTGGTTAATCATTTGCTATCCACAGAATACAGACCCTTCGCCGCCGACGCTGTCGAACGGCCTTGTCCGCCTGTGGAATTGTCCCACAGATGGCGGCGGCGATTACGATACCGGTTTCCAAAAGTCCGGCGCTTCGGACGTTGTTAACACTCCTTGGGGCATCCACTTCTCATTGGCGGCGGGATCGTACATATCAGGCGGATGGCGGTAAGCATGCGAAAGTTGACGGACTGGTTTTGGGGACGCCGGCCGGCCAGACCGATCCGGCCTCGCCGCCGCCGGATCGATCTCGGTCAGACCCCGCCCCCCTATCCAATCTATGCGATCGGCGATGTGCATGGCTGCCTCGACCTGCTTCGGGATGCGGAGGCGCGCATCGCTCACGATATGGAAGAGAACCGACGTCCCGGCATGGTCATCCTGCTCGGAGACTATGTCGATCGGGGGCCGGCTTCGAGCCATGTCCTGGAACATCTGATACGGCCGAGCGAGTACGGATTGAGGCGGATAGCGCTCTGCGGCAATCATGACGATATCTTCATGAGGTTCGTGGACGATCCGGAACGTTATTCCGAATGGCTGGGAATGGGCGGCGAACAGACGCTGCTGTCCTACGGCATGGACCCATACCAGTTCGGCGCGCGCGGCAGGAAGCGCGGCTCCAAGTTCGGCGATCTGCTGATGGAAGCCGTGCCGGTGCCGCACAGGAAATTCCTCGCCAATCTCCCGGCCAGCCTGACGATCGGCAAGCTCGTCTTCGTCCATGCGGGCCTGAGGCCGGGGATCCCGCTCAAACAGCAGACCGATGAGGACATGCTCTGGATCCGCGAGGCGTTTCTTGCCACCGGGCCGCAGCTGCCGCTTCTCGTCATCCACGGCCATACGCCGCAGCCGGAACCGGATTTCGGACCCGGCCGGATCGGCATCGATACGGGCGCCTATTTCTCCGGCAGACTGACCGTCCTCAAGATCGACGGCGGACGCTTCTCGTTCCTTTGAACGACAGGGATATGGGCGAGCCGACGCCGATGCTACCAGAACAGCGGCGGCTTGATCGTCGGGCCGAAGAAGCGTGTTATGTCGGCGGCGGGACAGGCGCCGGGCATCCTCGATCGAAAGCGGAGCCATGCCGGAGGAGGGTAAGGCAGACAGACAGACACCAGCCGATCGCCGCCGCAGGCAGCGTTCGGCCGGGTTGGTTTTCGGCTTTCTCCTTGCGGTCGTGCTGGCCGCCCTCGCGGCGACCGTGCTCGCAGTCAACGACGGCCGGAACTACAAACGACTGGTCCGGCAACTCGCGCTGGAGCAATACCTTCTTCCCGCGCTGGCGGCGCCGCAATTGCGGGTCGGCAGACACAAATCGCGGCCGCCGGAGAGACACTACCCGCCCTGGCTTCTCAAGGCGGGCCTGGAGCGGATGGCGGTGTTCGAGAAGACCGCGGCGCTTTCGGCCGCGGAGCGCTGCGACCTGCTGCGGGACGACAGAGGCACGGCACCGACCTTCAGCCGTTCGGGTGAAGGTTGGGAATGCCTGTTCTTCAAGGAGTTCGGGAATGGGCCTGAACCGGCCGCCCTCTTCATCCAGGCGCGCGGCACGGAGCCCGACATCATGAGCAGCTTCCGCATCAAGGTCAGCCTGACGGACCTGACCGCGGAGCTTGCGGTACTCAGCGGAGCGATCGGCGCCACCGAGCGTTTCGGCCTGCCGATGACGCCGGAAACGAGAACCTATCTGGTCGAGAAACTGGCGGGACGCACCGAGTTCAGTTCGATCGTCGAAAACTACCGGATGACGTTCAGCCGGGAGATCAGCGACGCGCGGCGTTACAATCTGCTGATCCTGCCGCGTCGCCAGGCGGCCGGCTGCGGCGAACACCCATCGCCCCCGCCGGACAGATGGACGACGCCGGTCTATCGCATGCCGGTCGGTTGCCTGGCGCTGCGCAGCCTATGTCAGCCGCAATCCGCCTCTTAAGCCCGCTCCAACTGGACGAGGTCCAGCTCGTCCCCCAGCTCGCGCCGCGCCGTCTCGACCAGGCTCATCTGGTGGGTGAAGAGCACTGTCTGGAATTTTTCGCCGGCTGCTGCGAGCGTCCGGATGCCGGCCGCGGTCCGCTCGTCGTCGAAGGTCTGGAATATGTCGTCGAGGATCAGCGGCGCCGGTTCGTTGCGGCTGCAATAGTCTTCCAGGAAGGCGAGCCGCAGCGCCAGATAGAGCTGATCGCCTGTGCCTTCGCTCAAGCCGTCAAGCCTCACCTGCTCGCCGGTTTGCCGTTCGACCGCGAGCTGCAGCTCGTCACGCTCGTCGTAAACCTGGACGAGGCGCGAGAAACGGCCGCCGGTCAAATCGGCGAAGACCTTCCCTGCCCGCTGCATGACCGGATCGGCCTGGCGTTCGCGATAGGCTTCCATCGAGCTCGCCAGAAGGCCGGCGGCGAGCTTCAGCACGACCCAGCGCCGTGCCAGTTCCTTTGCCTCCGTCTCGGCAGCGAGCTTCTGGAAGACGGCGCGTTCGGCACCGATGCCGGTTTCCAGCTCGCGGCGGCGGCGCTCGCTATCGGCCTGGGCAATGCCGAGTACCTTCATCCGTTCGACCTGCCGGGCATCCTCGGCATCCAGCCGCTCGATTTCCAGGCCGGCGGCGATCCTGTCGAAACCGGCGAGTGCGGCGCGTGCCTCGTCCTCGGTCGCCCCGTCCGCCTGTTCGGCAAAGCGGCTGCGGCATTGCGCGAGGCTCGTTTCCACCCGATTGCGTTCGCGAAGATCACGGAGAAGGCCATCGGCCTCCTCGATATCCTTGGATGCGGCGGTGGCAAACCCGCGCAAGTCCGCCACAAGCCTTTCCGCGTCGGCGGCGTGCCGGGCCACCGCGAGCTCGGCGCGCTCCAGCGCTGTCGTGAGCGTCGCCCGCTGGTTTGCGGCGGTCCTTGCATCTGTTGCGCGGTCATTCAGCATGCCTGCCGCGACATCGGCGGGCAGCGAGACCAGATCCGGCGCCACTGCGGTGGCAAGCGCCCTCACCTCCGCTTCGAAATCCTCCATGTCCCGCGCCATGCCCTTGACGCGGCGGTCCCGGTTTTCGCGTTCGGAGAGAAGATCGGGAACGGTGCGCCAGACATCCAGCGCCGCAAGAGCCATGTCCACCGTCGCGTCTTCCGAAAGACCCGCCAGGACTGCGGCATTGGAGAAGGTCGAGCGCCAGCGTTCGATATCCCGGCGCAGACCGGTCTCGCGTTCCTCCAGCTTTTCCAGCGCCTCCTCGGCGGAATGGCGTTTGCCTTCCAGCGAACGGCTTTCGGTCCAGCGCTCGGTCAGTTCCCCGATCCGGCGTTCCAGCCCACGGGCGAGTGCCAGCGGCGGCAGTGCGGACGCGGCGAGACCGATGGCATCGGCCAGCGCCAGCAAGGCAGGCTTGAGTTTTTCCTCCCTGAGACGCAGCGCCTCCAACTCGTCGCGCGCCTCGTTCAGTGCCCCCGACAGCAGGGAAAGCCCGTCGACGGCACGGCGCCATTCGATCATCCGCTCCGGCGTCGCCGGTGCGACAGGTGCCGCGTGGAAAAGGTCTTCGAATTCGGTGACCGCATCGGCGGCGGCAATGTCGCTTTCCTTGGCAGTGATCTCGGCAGCGCCGAGAGCCTGTTGCAGTTCCCGCTGCCGCAGGGTGAGTTGGGCATGGCGCGAGACACGTTCGGCATCGGCGAGCGCCGTATCAGCCAACCGGTCCGCATCCTCCACGGCGATCTTCAGTTCGTCGAGTTTGTCGGCAGACGGCTTTGCGCCCAATGCCTCGATCTTCTCATCGCGGCCGGCTCGGGCCGCTGCGATATCCGCGCGGGAGACAATCCGCCCCTGCCCTTCCAGTGCCGCAAGCTGGCCGGTGATCGCCGTGACTTCGTCGCGGATGCCGGCGAGTTTCTGGGCCGCCTGGGCGCTCTCCGCCTTGGCCGCTTCGATCAGCCGGCGGTGATGGGTGAGCACCGCGATATCCGGTAGCGGCACCGAGAGAAGGCGGGCGATATCCTTGACCGGCGGATCGAGGCGCGCGGCAGCGGCGGCAAGATCGCTTTCGGCACGGGCGACGCGCACCTGCAGGGTTTCGATGCCGGAGATTTCGTTGACATCGGGGCGTAGTGCGGCGAGCTGTTCCGCCCACGGTTTCGGATCGATCAGGCGGCCATCCGGCCCGTGGTCTCCGAGCCGCCGCAGCGCATCCTGCGCGTCTTCGATCTGCTGGCGAAGCTGCTTCAGGCTCCGGTCGAGCTCGCTGCCCTCCTCGACCAGCTTGCGAAGACGCACGAGATCGGCATCGGCCGGCTGGGCGCGCTGAAGCTCCTCGAATTTGCCAAAACCAAGCCGGCGGGCCGCCTGCCCGATACGTTGGTCAAAATCGTCCACCTCGCCGCGTACCCGAGCAATGTCTTCCCGAGCCTTCAGATAGGCGCCCTTTTCCGCATGGGCGGCCAGTATCCTGGGCGCCGCGGCGATCAGTGCCTCGTCCACATGCACGGCGCTGATCTCGTCGCGCAGACGCGATACCTCGGCCTCCGCCGCCTTGAGCGCTTCCGCGTTCTTGTGCTCCGCCTCCAGAGCCGCGGCCAGCCGCTCCTCGAAGCCGGCCGGCAGCAGAGCCAGCGCCTCGTATTGCGTCAGCATTTGCCGCTCGCGGTCGATCTCCCGCAGCACCGGTTCCAGCCGCTGCAGTTTCCGCAAACGATCGAGGGCGCGTTTCGTTTCCTGCCGCTCGGCCTGCACAGCCGCGAGATCGGCTTCGATCTCGGCCTGTTCGCCAAGCAGCTTCTTCCAGTCGCCGGATTTCAGCTCGTTGTCGCGTTCGGCCTTGCGCGCCTCGTCATGGCTGTCGATGACCTGATAGAACAAGCGGTCCTTGGAGCGGCGCGGCGCATAGATGCCGTCGGCTTCCGCATCGAGCGACTTGCGCAGGTCCGAGAGCCCGGTGAGTCCTGAGGCTGCGGAGAACAGCAGGCTGCCGATCTCGCCGCCGCTTTTCAGCATCTCTTTTCCACCCTCTCGAAGCGAAGCGGAATCGAGTCCGAAGGCACGCTCGAATACGCCTCGGGACAAGGTGCCCAAGAACGGGGCCAAAGCATCCTCAGGCAGCGCCTCTTCATCCTCCTGATCTTTCAGAATGGTATTCTTCTGACCGTTCTTTCGGCGAAAACTAAGTCGCCCCCCATTCCTTGCTTCGAGCTCGGCACCCACACGAAGCGTATTGGGCCGATGTAAAAAACTCCTCTCGCTGACTTTGGAAAAGCCGAACAGCAGATCCGAGATCGCCGAGAGCGCCGAGGATTTTCCGGCCTCGTTCGGTCCATAGATCACATGCAATCTGGCGTTCGGGCGGAAGGTGAGCATCCGATCCGTCAGGGCGCCGTAGCGCAGAATGTCGAGGCTGTTGAAACGCATGGATCAGCCAGCCCTCGCCGCACGCGAGAGCAGGAGATCGCGGGCCTCCGCCAGCAGCGCTTCGGCATCGTCACCGAGTGCCAGGTCGCCGGCACCGATGCCACCCGGCAGGCGGGCGGTGATCTCGGCGATCTTGGCATTCGCATCGGCGAGCAGTTCCGGGGCGAAGCCGCCCATGGGAATGAGGCCTTCGAGGCCAAGCATGTCGGTCGCGACGCTCGCGCCGTTGGTTGCCGGTTCGAGCCGCACTTCCAGCTTTTCGAGCCAGATGTCCTGGTGAGAGCGATGGCAGGCGGCCTGCACCTCGTCGCGAAAATCCTCGGCGCGGGCCATGACCTCGTTCCGGAAGCGGCTTTTACCCGTAAGACGGATGCGCAGCGCCAGCGGCCGGCCTTCCATCCGCTCGACGGCATCTTCCAACCCATTTTCGATACTGCGCAGGATCGCCGGGATGTTGTCGTCCGGTTCGACTGCAACCACGAGTTCGGCAAAACGGGCGCTGTCGGTGATGACCCGCTCATGGGTGATGCGACCGTCCTCGACGGTCACCAGGACCGCGCCCTTTGCCCCCTGCTCGCGGATCGAGCGGCCCTGGAGATTGCCCGGAAAAACCACCAGCGGGTCCTCGGCGACGATCTCGAAATCATGCACATGGCCGAGCGCCCAATAATCGTAACCGCGCGAGCGCAGATCCTCGACCGAGCAAGGCGCATAGGGCGCATGCGGCTCGCGGCCCGTGAGCGACGTGTGCAGCACGCCGATATTGAACCAGCCCGTTTCCGGCTTCGGATAGGCGAGCGCCAGGTTCTCGGTCGCAGAACGTTCGGCAAAACCCTGGCCGTGCAGCGCCACCTTCAGGTGATCGAGCTTGAAACTGCCCGGCTTGTTGACCGGGAACTCGCTGACATTCTTCGGCAGGGTGATCGTCCTAGTGATGACGCTTTCGGCGTCGTGATTGCCCTTCAAGAGGAAGACCGGAATCCCGGCGCGCTCCAGCCGCGCCACTTCGCGGTTGAAGAACAGGCCGATCTTGTTGTCCTTCCAGTCGCCGTCGTAGACGTCGCCGGCGACGATGAAGAAGTCCACCCTGCGCTCGACCGCCTGGTCGACCAGGCCTGAAAACGCCCTGCGGCTCGCCTCGATGAACAGTTCTGCGATCGCGGCATCCTTCAGCGCCAGCCCCTGAAAGGGACTGCCGAGATGCAGGTCGGCGGCGTGGATGAATCGGAAGGAGGTCATCGAATCGCTTGTTTCGGTTGCCGGAGCAGATCAGGTGTTTTAGGCAAATGCCGGGCACGAAGAAAGCTCGGGGTTCCGCAGCCTGTGGATAGCCCAATCAAACTCGGAGGACACCATGAGAAACCATGCGTTCGGACGCACATCCTTCACCGTCAGCGAGATCGGTTTCGGCGCCTGGCAGATCGGCGGCTCCTGGGGTGACGTCAGCGAAGCAGATGGGGCCAAGGCGCTGGAAGCGGCGCTCGATGCCGGCGTCACCTTCATCGATACCGCCGACGTCTATGGCGACGGCCGCTCGGAAAAGATCATTGCCGGTGTCCTGAAATCGCGCGGGGGCGATCGTCCGATGGTCGCGACCAAGGCCGGGAGGCGCCTCAGCCCGCATGTCACTGAGGGCTATACCAAGGCCAATCTCGAAGGCTTCATCGACCGCAGCCTCAAGAACCTCGAAATCGACAGCCTCGACCTCGTGCAGCTCCACTGCCCGCCGACCGAAGTCCTCTACCGCCCGGAAGTTTTTGGCGCGCTCGACGATCTGCGCCGTGCCGGCAAGATCAAGAATTACGGGGTCAGCGTCGAGAAGGTCGAGGAAGCGCTGAAGGCGATCGAATATCCCGACGTCACCAGCATCCAGATCATCTACAACATCTTCCGCCAGCGCCCGGCGGACCTGTTCTTCAGGCAAGCCATGCAGAAGAACGTGGCGGTCATCGTCCGCGTGCCGCTGGCAAGCGGCCTGCTGTCAGGCAAGATTTCTCGCGATACAGCCTTTGCCAAGGACGACCACCGCAACTTCAACCGGAATGGCGACGCCTTCGATGTCGGCGAGACTTTTGCCGGCGTGCCGTTCGAAGTTGGCCTCCAGGCCGTCGAGGAAGTCCGAAAGTTGGTGCCGGCGGGAGCGTCGATGGCGGCCTTTGCGCTGAAATGGATTCTGATGAACGAGGCTGTCACCGTCGTCATTCCCGGCGCCCGCAACGAGGCGCAGGCCAGGGGCAATGCGGCGGCAGCCGACCTTCCTGCGATCTCGGACGACGTAATGACCGCGACTAAGGAAATCTATGCGCGGCTGGTTGCCCCGCATGTGCATCAGCGCTGGTAGAATTATTCAGGAGTGGTCCGCCCCTCATCCCCCTGCCGGGACCTTCTCCCCGCGCGCGGGGAGAAGGAAGATGGAGCACCGGCGGTGCCACAAGTCCCTTCTCCCCGTCAGAACGGGGAGAAGGTGGCGGCAGCCGGATGAGGGGCTATCGCCGACGGTGCTTAGCTTTTCTGCTACACGCCGATCGTGAACCGGTAGATCGTCCCGCTATCGGATTTCACCCGCTCCACGTCACGTCCTCCGGCAGCGTCGATCACCCGCGGCCAGAAGGCCTGAGCAGGCGTATTCAACGCCATGACGCTCAGTTCCCAGAGGCCGGGATGCCCGTGCAGGACTGCGGTTGCCGCGCCGCGTCCAGCACCATGCCGCCGCGCTTGCGGTACGATGTAGAATTCGGCGATCGAGAAATCGGTGCCCCGGCCGGATGCGGACCAGGTGTTGACGAAGGCGAAGCCGATGCATTCGCCGTTCCGTTGGATGAGATAGGGCCAGCGGCCTTCTGGCTCCAGCCAATAGGCATCGAAATACGGGTAGTCGGGGCCGGAGCCGCCATACCCTTCGGACTCCGCGAGGTATTCGGACAGAAGATCCCTCAGCAGAGGTTTGTGCGCAGCAGACGCCAGTTCTATGCCAATATCCATCGCATCTCCTTACACAAAAAGGCCGGGCAGAACCCGGCCTTTTCCGCTTCAGCCTTGAAGGGGCTTAGTTGGTGCCCTTGAGATCGACCGGGAAGAACAGCGTCTCGCCGGAGCTGTCATCGACGCCATCGTTGTCGGTGACGGCGAAGGCCTTGCCGGACTTGTCGAAGGTGAAGCCTTCCAGCTTGTCGACGACATAGCCGTTCGAAGCCTTCAGATCCGGGATGAAATCGTGGGCTTCTTCCTTCTTGACCAGCGGCAGATCGGTGCCGATCTTGGCCGGCTTCAGGTCGGCGATCGCCACCCGATAGAGCTTCTTCAACTTGGCGGCATCGCCGATCAGGTTGTCGCGCTCGATGATGTAGACATAATCGCCATGGGCGGTGATTTCCGAAAGGCCGACCCAGCCGGCCCCGGCCTTCTCGAGCGGGTAGCGGACGGCGCCCCATTCCTTGGAGTTCGGCTTATAGGAGACGAGCTTGACGGTGCCCTTCGGGTCGTCCTTCCACTCGCGCTGCATCGCCATCCACAGAACCATGTCGTCGCCCGACCCGACCGTCGTCACGCCTTCGAAACCGAAGCGGGTCTCGCCGACGAGCAGGTCTGCGGGCAGGCCGATCTCTGCCTTGATCTCGCCCTTGGCGTCGACATTGTAGAGGCCATGGCCGGTCAGCTTGGCGGAGTCGCCTTCCGACGCCAGCCAGAAACCACCCTTGCCGTCGAGCGCGATGCCCTCGATGTCGAGTTTCTGGGCCGGCTGGCCGCCGCGGGTGATGCGCAGGACGCCGGTGATTTCAGCGGGCTTCCTGGTGGTGTCGATGGTGAAGATCGTCGGCTGCATGTTGTAGACCGAGTCGCTGACGGCATAGAGGATGCCGTCCTTCTGGGTGTCACCTACGAGGCCCGAGAGAGCGCCCCAGCCGAGCACGTTGCCGTCGAGGTCCTTGGAGACGAGATTCGGATAGCTGGCCACGCCTTCTTCCAGGGCGTAGATCATCACATGCGAACGGGCGCCGCCGTCCTTGCCGAGATCGACTTCGTTGGCGGTCACAAACAGATTGCGGCCAGGAATGGCGACGGCACCTTCCGGCGAGATGCCCGACGGCAGGATCTGCATCAGCTGCGGTTCGGCGCCGGTATCCTTGTAGACGGCGACAACAGAGGCGCGTTCGGCGAGCAGGAAGAAATACTTCTGGCCGTTGAAGGTCGCCGCTTCCATGCCTTCGACCTCGATGCCCTTTGAGCGCGCGCGCTTTTCCGGGAAATGGCCGAGGCGGGCAACCGCGCGCTCCAGCGAGGCGCCCGATTCGTAGAGAACCTTGCCGGTGCGGTCGAAGATGGTGAAGCCGCGCGAGCCGCCCTTCCAGTCGCCTTCGTTGGCGACGACGAGACGGTTGTTGTCGAGCCACTTGACGGCGTCAGGTTCGCGCAGCGCCGAAGCCTTGCCGGTGAAGGACAGCTGGCCGTCGGTCTTGTTGTCGATGCCTTCGAGATCGGCCTTGCCGGCGGAGAAGTGGCCGGTGACCTGGCCGGTCTTGCCGTCGATGATGACGATCTCGTTGTTTTCCTGCATCGTCAGGGCGATTTCGCCATTGTCGTTGATGGCGACGAATTCCGGCTCCGGATCTTCCGGCGCGATACCGGCGAGGCCGGTCAACGTCACGTGCTTGATCGAGGCACAGTCGGCGGTGCCGTCCTTCAGGGAGACGATCACCAGGTCGCCGGCCGGCATCTGCGGGAGGGCGCCATCGTTGACCTCCTCGTCGCGCTCGTTCTCGATGGCGATCACGGCAAAGGTCTTGTCCTTGGAGACGGCGATCGAATCCGGCTGGCCGCCGAGATCGCAGGTCAGGTCGACCTTCTTCGTCGCAATATCGACGACGGCGAGCATGCCGGTCGGCTTCTGCTTGCTTTCGCCGGTGTTGACGGCGGCGAGAACCTTCTTGCCGACCGACGCAACCGAGGTCGGCTCGCCCTTGAAGGTGAGCGCGCCGAGCGGCTTCGGGGCCTTCGGATCAGTGATATCGACGAAGCCGATCGCGCCGAGCGGGCTATCGGTATAGATGAGCGTCATGCCGTCTTCGCTGGCAGTGACGATTTCGGCCGAGCTCGGGCTCAGCTTGTCCTTGTCGGCGGGAAGATTGGCGGCGACGGGGAAAGACGCGATACGGTTGAAAACCTGTTCGGCGCTTGCCGGCACGGCAACCGAAGCAAGAAGTGCTGCGGTCAACGCGGCACGAAGTGAAAACGTCATGGGGAGCCCTCCTGTCCATGAAACACAGGTGGCTTGTGAGCCACGGTCGTGACAGGCGGATGACAGTTTTCGCATCCGGGGCCGTGGCGGGCGGAGATTAGCTGTTCGTAAAAAAAGGCCCGGGGAATAACCCGGGCCTTTTCAAATGCGAGACTGCAACAGGATGCCTTAAGGCAGCGCGTTAGCTGTTGACTGCGTCCTTCAGGCCCTTGCCGGCCGAGAACTTCGGCACGTTACGTGCCGGGATGTCGACTTCAGCGCCGGTCGAGGGATTACGACCCTTGGACGCTTCGCGACGGGAAACGGAGAAGCTGCCGAAACCGGCAAGACGGATGTCGCCGCCCTTCTTCAGTTCAGCCTGTACGGTCTCAAAAACGGCGTCCACAGCGGATGCGGCATCAGCCTTGGAGAGGCCGGCCTTCTCGGCCACTGCGGATACCAACTCATTCTTATTCATGTTTCCACCCCTTTCAAACGGTTTTGGAACGACTCATGTAATCGGGGCAGACAATAGTCAGGAGCCCGCCCGTGGCAACCCAAAAGCTCCGCAATCGCCTGAAAAACAAGGGGTACGCGTTATTTTTCACAAAAAAAGCCGGCGTTGTGCCGGCTTTTTTCATTGCTGGTGCCAATTTGGCATAACCCAAAAGGCTATCGATCAGTGCGCTATGGTCACGCCTGCGTCGTCCACACCTTCGACCGTGGTGATCAGCGGGGTTTCCACCGTACCATCCCATTCGATCGCTTCCGGCTGACGGACGAGCGCGTGACGGATCACCTCGCCCATGCGGGAAACCGGAATGATCTCCATGTTGTTCTTCACGTTGTCCGGAATCTCGGCCAGATCCTTGGCGTTTTCTTCCGGGATCAGAACGGTCTTGATGTTGCCGCGAAGGGCGGCAAGCAGCTTTTCCTTGAGACCGCCGATCGGCAGAACGCGGCCGCGAAGGGTGATCTCGCCCGTCATCGCCACGTCCTTGCGAACGGGAATGCCGGTCATGATCGAGACGATCGCGGTTGCCATGCCGACACCGGCCGACGGACCGTCCTTCGGGGTCGCCCCTTCGGGAACGTGAACGTGGATGTCCGACTTGTCGAAGCGCGGCGGTTCGATGCCGAAATCCACGGCCCTGCTGCGGACATAGGATGCCGCCGCCGAGATGGATTCCTTCATGACTTCCTTGAGGTTGCCGGTGACCGTCATGCGGCCCTTGCCCGGCATCATCACGCCTTCGATCGTCAGCAGCTCGCCGCCGACTTCCGTCCATGCGAGACCCGTGACCACGCCGACCTGATCCTCGCCCTCGGCTTCGCCATGGCGGAACCGCGGAACGCCGAGGTAGTCGGAGATGTTGGCCGCGGTGATCGCAACCGACTTGGTCTTGCCCTTGATGATCTCGGTGACCGCCTTGCGGGCGAGCTTCATCAGCTCGCGCTCGTAGCTACGAACACCGGCTTCCCGCGTGTACTGCTGGCTGATTGCCATCAGGGCATCGTCGGTGATCGAGAATTCGTTCGGCTGCAGGGCATGTTCCTTGATCGCCTTCGGCAGAAGGTGACGCTTGGCGATCTCGCGCTTCTCATCCTCGGTGTAACCGGCGATGCGGATGATTTCCATACGGTCCATCAGCGGAGCCGGGATGTTCAGCGTGTTCGCCGTGGTGATGAACATCACGTCGGACAGGTCGTATTCGACTTCCAGGTAGTGGTCCATGAAGGTCGAGTTCTGCGCCGGATCCAGCACTTCGAGCAGGGCCGAGGACGGATCGCCGCGGAAATCCATGCCCATCTTGTCGATTTCGTCGAGCAGGAAGAGCGGGTTGGACTTCTTGGCCTTCTTCATCGACTGGATGACCTTGCCGGGCATCGAGCCGATATAGGTGCGGCGGTGACCGCGGATCTCGGCTTCGTCACGGACGCCGCCGAGAGCCATGCGCACGTATTCGCGGCCGGTCGCCTTGGCGATCGACTGGGCGAGCGAGGTCTTGCCGACGCCCGGAGGGCCGACGAGGCACAGGATCGGGCCCTTGAGCTTGGTCGCGCGGGCCTGCACGGCGAGATATTCGACGATACGCTCCTTGACCTTGTCGAGGCCGAAGTGATCCGCTTCGAGGATCTTCTCGGCATTGTTGAGGTCGGCCTTGACCTTCGACTTCTTGCCCCACGGAATGCCGAGCAGCCAGTCGAGATAGTTGCGCACGACGGTGGCTTCCGCCGACATCGGGCTCATCTGCTTGAGCTTCTTCAGCTCGGCATCGGCCTTTTCCTTGGCTTCCTTGGACAGCTTCGTCTTGGAGATGCGCTCTTCCAGCTCGGCCATCTCGTCGCGGCCTTCCTCGCCGTCGCCGAGCTCCTTCTGGATCGCCTTCATCTGTTCGTTGAGGTAGTACTCGCGCTGGGTCTTCTCCATCTGGCGTTTCACACGCGAGCGGATACGCTTTTCCACCTGCAGGACGGAAATCTCGCCTTCCATGAAGCCGAGCGCCTTTTCGAGGCGGAGCTTGACGGAAACCGTTTCCAGCATTTCCTGCTTTTCGGTGATCTTGATCGACAGATGCGAAGCGACCGTATCGGCCAGCTTCGAATAGTCCTCGATCTGGCTTGCGGCACCCACCACTTCCGGCGAGATCTTCTTGTTGAGCTTCACGTAGTTTTCGAACTCGGAAACCACGGAGCGCGACAGGGCTTCGACCTCGACCGCATCCTCGTCGGGTTCGGCAAGAACGCTCGCCGTCGCCTCGTAGAACTCTTCACGGTCGGTATAGCCGTCGATCTTGGCGCGCGAGCGGCCTTCGACCAGAACCTTGACGGTGCCGTCGGGCAGCTTCAGGAGCTGCAGCACGTTGGCGACGGTGCCGACCTTGTAGATTGCCGAGGGTTCGGGATCGTCGTCGCCGGCGTTGATCTGGGTGACCAGCATGATCTGCTTGTCGGAACCCATCACCTCTTCGAGCGCGCGAATAGACTTCTCCCGTCCGACGAACAAAGGCACGATCATATGCGGAAAGACCACAATGTCGCGCAGCGGCAGCACCGGATAGGTTTCGCTACCAGGCGTCGCAGACGTTGAATTCGTCATTTCATTTCCTTTCCATCGTCCCGTTTCCGGGATACGTCCCGGGCAAATCACCCGGGCACTTCACTCTCGCCCAAAGTGGAGTTTTCGAAATTTGATTTCAAGCCTTGCAAGGCCGCCGCCGCATGGGATTGTGACAGGGGTATTACAAAGCGTGCGCACATTACGCCACGCGAAACGCCAAGGACACGGGACGCGACTCACCGGAACTGCCAACCTGCGATCACATGCAGGCGAAGCAGCCCGAACATCGATGATCTTCCCGCAACGTCTCTAATGCAAGACGAATATGGTGCAATTCTTCGCGAGACAAAAATGGTGGAAAAATCGAAATAAGCAAGGCTATCCACCAACATAAAAAAGAGGCCCCGATAGGGCCTCTCCATGGTGCGGTCCGGAACAGAGGCGGATCAGGCCGAAACGTTCGCCTTTTCATCCTGCCGGTCGGCATAGATATAGAGCGGCCGGGCGTTTCCACGCACGACGTCGTCCGAGATGACCACTTCACGCACGCCTTCGAGCGTCGGCAGTTCGAACATGGTGTCGAGAAGGATCTTCTCCATGATCGAGCGCAGGCCGCGGGCGCCGGTCTTGCGGGTGATCGCCCGCTTGGCGATCTCGCGCAGGGCATCCTCGTGGAAGGTCAGATCGACGTCTTCCATCTCGAACAGGCGCTGGTACTGCTTGATCAGCGCATTCTTCGGCTCGGACAGGATCTGGATCAGCGCGTCCTCGTCGAGATCCTCGAGGGTCGCCAGAACCGGCAGACGACCGATGAATTCCGGAATGAGGCCGAACTTCACCAGATCTTCCGGCTCCAGTTCGCGCAGCACTTCGCCGACGCGACGGTCTTCCGCAGACTTCACGGAGGCGCCGAAGCCGATCGAGGTCTTTTCGCCGCGGGCCGAGATGATCTTGTCGAGGCCTGCAAAGGCGCCGCCGCAGATGAACAGGATGTTCGTCGTGTCGACCTGCAGGAATTCCTGCTGCGGATGCTTGCGGCCACCCTGCGGCGGAACCGAGGCAACCGTGCCTTCCATGATCTTCAGAAGCGCCTGCTGCACGCCCTCGCCCGACACGTCGCGGGTGATGGACGGGTTGTCGGACTTGCGGGAGATCTTGTCGACTTCGTCGATGTAGACGATGCCGCGCTGGGCGCGTTCGACATTGTAATCCGCAGACTGCAGAAGCTTCAGGATGATGTTTTCGACGTCCTCGCCGACATAGCCGGCTTCGGTCAGCGTCGTGGCATCGGCCATCGTGAAGGGAACGTCGATGATGCGGGCGAGCGTCTGGGCAAGATAGGTCTTGCCGCAACCCGTCGGGCCGACCAGCATGATGTTCGACTTCGCAAGCTCGACGTCGCCGCCCTTGGAGGCGTGCGCCAGGCGCTTGTAATGGTTATGCACCGCGACCGACAGAATGCGCTTTGCCTGCTTCTGGCCAATGACGTATTCATCGAGGACCTTGATGATGTCCTGAGGCGTGGGCACGCCGTCGCGGGACTTGACCATCGAGGTCTTGTTCTCTTCGCGGATGATGTCCATGCACAGTTCGACGCATTCATCGCAGATGAATACGGTCGGCCCGGCAATCAGCTTCCGGACTTCGTGCTGGCTCTTTCCGCAGAAAGAGCAATACAGGGTATTCTTGGAGTCGCCGCCGTTGCTGCCGCTGACTTTGCTCATATCACTTTCCTTCCAGCACTCCGCACTCTCGTCAAAACGGGCGCGGTCCACTCTACCGCTTGCCGGCGCGCGCCCGACGGGCCTTGCGCGCCTGCCTTGCCTTAAGGGTACTCTACCGATCCTGCGCACACCATGCGGGATCAGCGGCAACGAAACCCCTAAGAAACGAATGCTATGTCATAAAAGTTCAACACAGCATTAATAAGTACTAATAGCGCTTTCCGTGCGACTTGAAACCCCTTTTTGCTCACATCGGGGTGAGGTGCACAGGTCACGCAATCAGACTCAGTCTCCGGAGCCACCTTCCATTTCCTGACGCGATGTCAGGATCTTGTCGATGACACCCCAATCCTGGGCTTCGTCGGCCGTCATGAAGTGGTCGCGGTCGAGGGTCTTTTCGACTTCCTCCAACGTGCGGCCCGTGTGCTTCACGTAGACCTCGTTAAGACGTCTTTTCATCTTCAATATGTCACGGGCATGGCGTTCGATATCGGACGCCTGGCCCTGGAAGCCGCCGGAGGGCTGGTGCACCATGATGCGCGAGTTCGGGGTTGCAAAACGCATACCCTTCTCGCCGGCGCACAGGAGCAGCGAGCCCATGGAAGCGGCCTGGCCGATGCAGAGTGTCGAAACCGCCGGCTTGATGAACTGCATCGTATCGTAGATCGCCATGCCGGCGGTAACGACGCCGCCGGGCGAATTGATGTAGAGGGCGATTTCCTTCTTCGGGTTTTCCGCTTCCAGGAAAAGAAGCTGGGCGCAGATCAGCGACGCCATATAGTCCTCGACGGGACCCGTCAGGAAGATGATGCGCTCTTTCAGAAGACGCGAATAGATGTCGTAGGAGCGCTCACCGCGATTGGTCTGTTCGACGACCATCGGCACCAAGGCCATTGCGGTATCAACTGGATTTCTCATGTCCGTCCTTTGTCAAGCACTTGCCGAAGGCGGATAAGCGCTCCGGAATCAAATGGAATGGGTCATCCCTACATAGAGTGTCAACGCCCGGTACTTCAAGACGGAGCATCCGATATCCTTAACTGCCCGGGGATGCGCGAGGCTGACCGCTATTACGATTCTCCCCGGATCACAGCCGGCAGAGGCGCCGTTTTCCCTGATGGCACAGGTTTTTGCGCGATCAGGGTAAAGCAGGCGTGAACATCGTCTCGAAAATTCCTCCGCGACGGTGCGAACCGGGGATTTTCCGTGATTCGATGCAACCTCGTCTTAAAGACTGCATGTCATGTTGGACCCGCTCGATTTCGAGTATTGGAGTTTCGGGTGGATATTTTAACGGGCCTGATGATCTGGGCGGCGGAGGCGCTGACGCTTGCCGTCCTCCTGTGCTCACGCTGGTATTACGAGCGGGATCGGTTCTACCTGAGCTGGGGCAGCGGTTTTGCGCTGCACGGGATCGGCGTCATCCTTGTCGCGTTGCGCGGCGACATTCCCGATTTCGTCTCCATCCAGATCGCCAATACGCTCGCGCTCGCCGGCGTGGGCCTGTGGATCGCCGGCCTCCTGCAGTTCGACCGAAAGCCGGTGGACGCCTATATCGCCATTCCGGCGCTTCTCTGGGTGGCGGGCATGTTCCTCTATCCGGTGCGCGAGAACTTCGCCAACCGGGTGGCTCTCCATAATGTCGCGACCATGGTCGGCCATGCGATGATGATCTCCATCCTCCTCAGGAACAACGGCGCGTCGAGGATAACGCGGCGGGTGCTTGCGGCCTTCATTGCCATACAATTTTGCGCGAACGGCGTGGTCGCAGTTCTGGCGGTCATCGGTGAGGCAAAATCCTTCGGGCCGTCGCCGCAATCCCCCTGGCTGCTCGTTCCGGCGGCAATCTGTTTCATCGCCAGCATCATGACCGGCTCCAAGCTGCTGACCGAGCGGTCGGAAGAGAAACTCAAGACGCTTGCCGTCACCGACCCGCTGACCGGCGTTCTCAACCGGCGCGGCCTGATCGACCAGTTCCATGCCCTGAAAAAACTCGAGAACGAAGAGAAGCCGCTCATCGCGCTCCTGCATTTCGACCTCGACAACTTCAAGCAGATCAACGACCGCTGCGGCCATCAGGCAGGCGATTCGGTGCTGGTCGCCTTTTCGCAGGTCGGCCAGACCTCGCTGCGCGGCCGCGGCTTCTTCGGTCGCATGGGCGGCGAGGAGTTCGCCTCCATCCTGCGCGTCGTCGACATGATCGAGGCCGCCAGCATCGCCGAGGCGATCCGCCTGACGCTCAAGCGCCAGACCATCGTCGCCGGCGAACACAATATCACGGTCACCGTCAGCGCCGGCATCGCGCTCGCGGGCGCTGCAACCGCCGACCTCGACCTCCTGCTCAGCGCCGCCGACAGGGCCCTCTATACCGCCAAGGACAGTGGCCGCGACCGCACGGCGATCGATACCGGCACCGAAGCCTCGATCGTTCCGGCCGTCGACCGGCAGGGCGAGGACGAGATGCCAACCGACGTGCGCGCCAGCCACCAGGTCGCAGCCCTGAAACGCCTCGCTTCGCTCGGCAAGCGCTGACGTGCTCTTGTCCTCGTCATCCTGAAACCCACATTCTTCCGCAGGGATAAAACGCGGAGGGTGCGTCATGCGGGCCGGATTTTCGGGGATCAGTCTTTTCGCGGGCATTTTTCTTTCCGCCTCGATATTTCCGGGCGGCACGGCGCTTGCCCAGCAAGCGTCCGATACCGTTGCGCCGGAACGGGCAACGGGGTTCACATCCGCAAAGCGCGTCGAGACGAAAAACTTCATGGTCGCCGCCGCCAATCCGCTGGCGGCTGAAGCCGGGCGCGACGTTATCGCCAGGGGCGGCAATGCGATCGACGCCATGATCGCTGTCCAAACCGTGCTTGGCCTCGTCGAGCCGCAGAGCTCCGGCCTCGGCGGCGGCTCCTTCCTCGTCTATTACGACGCGGCCACCAGCAAGCTCACCACGTTCGACGGCCGCGAGACGGCGCCGATGGAGGCTACTCCAAAACTTTTCCTCGATGCGCAGGGCCAGCCGCTGAAGTTCATGGAGGCGGTTATCGGCGGCCGTTCGGTCGGCACGCCGGGCACCGTGCGCCTCCTCTCCGAGGCCCATAAGCGCTACGGCAAGAGCGACTGGGCGAGCCTGTTCGAGCGGGCGGAGAAGCTCGCCGCCGACGGTTTCCAGGTCTCTCCCCGCCTGGCTTCGCTGATCGCCGCCGACGGCGACCGGCTGAAGAAACACGACGGTCCGAGGGGTTACTTCTACGACGCATCCGGCGCGCCGCTGAAGGCCGGCGCGGTGCTCAAGAACCCTGCCTATGCGGAAACGCTGAAGGCGATCGCGACCGGCGGCGCGGATGCCTTCTACAAGGGGCCGATCGCCGAGGCGATCGTCAAGACGGTGCGCGAAGCACCGGGCAATCCCGGCGTCCTGTCGCTCGCCGATCTCGCCAATTACCGCGTCAAGGAACGCGAGCCGGTCTGCGCCTCGTATCGCGCGCTCGACGTCTGCGGCATGGGTCCGCCCTCCTCCGGCGCGGTCGCGATCGGCCAGATGCTCGGCGTTATCGAGAATTTCGACGTCAAATCCCTCGGCCCACAGAACGCCGGGAGCTGGCGGATCATCGGCGACGCGCAGCGGCTTGCCTTTGCCGACCGCGAACGGTACCTCGCCGACCCGGATTTCCAACCCTTGCCGATCAAGGGCCTGTTGAAGAAGGATTATCTCGGCAAGCGCGCTTCGCTGCTCGACGGGACGAAAGCTCTCGGCGCCGACCTGGTGAAGGCCGGCGAGCCGGAATGGGACCATGCGCTGCTGTTCGGTCGCGACGCGGCGATCGAGATGCCCTCCACCAGTCATTTCGTCATCGTCGACAGAGAGGGCAACGTCGTTTCGATGACCACGACGATCGAAAGCGGTTTCGGCTCGCGGCTGATGACCAACGGCTTCCTGCTCAACAACGAGCTGACCGACTTCTCCTTCAAAACCCATGACGGCAGCCTGGCCGTCGCCAACCGGGTCGAGCCGGGCAAGCGGCCGCGCTCCTCGATGGCGCCGACGATCGTGATGAAGGACGGCAAACCGCTGCTGGCGATCGGCTCACCCGGCGGCAGCCAGATCATCGGCTACGTTGCCCAGGCGCTGATCGCCTATATCGACTGGGGCATGCCGGTGGAGCAGATCGTCGCCCAGCCGCATTTCATCAACCGGTTCGGGACTTATGAGATCGAGGCCGGCACCGACGCCGAAAAGCTTGCCGAACCATTGAAGGCACTGGGTTACGAGGTGAAGCCCGGCGAGATGAATTCCGGCCTGCATGCGATCGAAATCACCGCAAACGGGCTGGCCGGCAGCGCCGATCCGCGCCGCGAGGGCGTGGCGGTCGGGGAATGATCACATTTCCGCGTCGCCATAAGCGAGGGCCGTCTTGGTCGGCCCGTTGGGATCGACCAGCGGCGACTTGAGAAGCGTCATCAGCGTCACCCAGGCCTTGCGCACGACCTTGATATCCGCGTGACCTTTTTCGAGGGCGAAGCGGAAGCTGAACTCTGCGGCGATCGGCGTCTGGGGCTCGCTGTTCTTCCACCAGAGGATGAGGGCGCATTCCCCGTCGATCTCCTTCGAAAGCCGGATCCACCCCTCCTCGTAGACATGCTCGACGACATGCAGGCCGGCGACGGTCTCAACCGGCGTGTCCGGCTCCGGCAGCCCGGCCTGTCGAATGTCCTTGTAGGGCGCGAGGCACTCGCCGACCGTCGCGGGCATGTGCCCTGGATCGAAATCCGCCTCCACCGAGCGGCTGAACAGCGCCCATAAACGGGGCGTGTCGCCGGACAGCATCCCCTTCACATCCTCCTCGAACCTGGGCTCCTTGTCGTCCTTTTCCCTCAGGTCAAAATCCTGTGCCCTGGCAAGCAGCCGATCGCCATGCCGGAATTTCAGCGTCGCCTCCCAGGCCTTGCTGGAGCCGAGTTTGCGGCGCAGGCGGAAAACCAGATCGGAACGATGGTAGAGGTCGCGTTTTCCGGTATCCAGGAAAAAGACGTCGCGCTGCTTGCTATCCTTCAGGGCATCGAGCTTGCCGTGGGTATCGATATACGCAGCCTGCAACTCCGCGCGGATATACTCCCAGAAGCGCGCCACCGCGGCCCGGCAAGCGGCCTCATCGCCTGTGAACACCTTGGCATGCAGCATGACCTTGTATTCGCGCGATTGCAGACGCAAGGCTTCCCCCCCCGCTCGATAGCCGCTCCTGTAGCGAAACATGGACGCAATCCTGAATTGCGTCAATTGCGCAATCTTTCCGGCGCGGAGAAAATCCGCTAGGTCTTTCGAATGAACGCCATGCCCGATTTTCTCCGCATCGATCCCAAAACCCGCCGCGTCTCGCTCGACGGCCGCAACCCGGCTTTCTACAGCGACCCGAACCGCGTCTACTCGCTCCTCCACGAGCACTGTCCGACCTTCTACTGGGAAGAACAGCGGCAATGGTTCTTCACCGGCTATGACCAGGTGAACGGCCTGCTGCGCGACCGTCGGTTCGGCCGGCAGATCCTGCATATCGCCAGCCGTGAGGAACTCGGCCTGCCCGAACCCCCGGCTCATCTCGAAAACTTCGATCTCGCCGAGCGGTATTCGCTGCTGGAGCTTGAGCCGCCCGAGCACACGCGGCTTCGCACGCTCGTCAACCGCGCCTTCGTCTCGCGGCATATCGAGAGGCTTCGGCCCGAGATCGCAGAACTTGCCGAAAGGCTGATCGACGGGTTCGAAGGCCAAGGCGAGACGGAATTGCTTTCCGCCTTCGCCGACATCATCCCGGTGACGATGATCGCCCGGATGATCGGCATACCGGACGAGATGGGACCGCAGCTTCTCAAATGGTCACATGCCTATGTCGGCATGTACATGTTCAAGCGGACCGAGGACGACGAACATGCCGCCGACCGGGCGGCGCAAGAATTTGCCGACTACGTCAAAGGCCTGATCGCCGAGCGCCGCCGGGAACCGCGCGAAGATCTTCTCACCCACATGATCCACACGGAGCACAAGGGCCAGTATCTCACCGACGACGAACTGGTCTCGACCACCATCGTGCTGCTCAATGCCGGTCACGAGGCGACGGTGCACCAGATCGGCAATTCGGTGCGGGTGATCCTGGAGAGCGGCCTTCCGCCGGCGGACCTTTTCCGCGACGAGGCGGCAACCGAGCGAACGGTCGAGGAGACGCTGCGCATCTGCGCGCCCGTGCACATCTTCCAGCGCTGGGCGCTCGAGGACGTCGAGATCGACGGGCTCGAGTTCAAACGCGGCGACAAGGTGAGCCTGATCCTCGCCGCCGCCAATCTCGATCCCAGGAGATTCTCCGATCCGCTGGCCTTCAAGCCCGACCGGCAGGAAGCTCAAAACCTATCCTTTGGCGCCGGCATCCATTTCTGCATCGGCGCGCCGCTTGCAAGGCTGGAACTGAACACCGTGCTGCCGATCCTCTTCCGGAGGCTGCCCGGGATGCGGATCGCCACGCCGCCGGTGGTCAAGGACGTCTACCATTTCCACGGGCTGGAGCGGCTGGACCTGGCCTGGTGAGCGGCATAGGCACGGCTTATCGGCACTGAATCAAAACGATCGCGTAAACCGCTGAGAACAATGCGAAGAATCACTGCGCAACTGCAGACACTTGCCGCAGTTGCGCATCGATTGTCGCGATCAAGCCTTGGCGGAAACGCCGTAACGGGTCGCGGGCTTGTTGAGCGACAGATAGGGGCGCAGCCCGCCGCGGGCGGTCGTGTAGGTATCATAAAGCTGCGTATCGGCAAGCGACGGCATGGTGACGAGTTCGCCGCGGTCGAGACCGGCAAGCGCCGCATCGACGAGGTCGCCGACTTCCATGACCGTGTTCGGGTCGAGATTGTCCATCGAGCCGCCGACGCGATCGAAGATTTCGGTGCGGGTATAGCCCGGCAGGACGGCCTGGATCGCGACGCCGGTATCCTTCAGCTCGGAAGCCAGCGCTTCCGTCAGAGCCAGCACGAAGGCCTTGCTGGCGGCATAGGTGCCGCTGAAGAATTCCGCGGCGAGTGCGACGGCGGAGGCGATGTTGACGATGGCGCCCTTCCCCCGGGCGGCAAAGGCCTGGGCTGCCACAACGGCAAGACGGTTAGCGGCGGTGACATTGAGGTCGACCATCTGGTCGAGATAATCCGGATCGGCCTTCAGCAGCGGGCCCTTCGGGCCGATGCCGGCATTGTTGACGAAGAGCGTGATCGAGCCGTCGTCGCGCAGGCGCTTGTCGACAGCGAGCACATCGGCACGCTGGCTGAGGTCGGCGCGCAGCACGTCCGCCTTGATGCCATGTTCGCTCGCCAGCCGGCCGGCAAGCGCCTTCAGGCGATCCGCGTCACGGGCGACGAGGACGAGGTCATAGCCGCGCTGCGCAAGCTTTTCCGCATAGGTCGCGCCGATGCCCGACGATGCGCCGGTCACGAGTGCGGTTCCGAGTTTCGAATTGTTGGTCATGGTCCATCTCCTTTGGTTTTGGCGGGGATTGCGGCCGGCGGTTCCGGCATCTGGAATTTACTGGTATATGCCACTATATATGAAAGGCACGATTTGAAGCTGCAAGGGGCGGCCGCAAATTTTTCATCGGAGTGGAAGGGCGAGCCAAAAGCGGGCATTGTCCCGCGGCAAGATCGGAACGAGACATGACGGACAAAGACAGGCAGGACAAGCAAGGGCAGACCGAGGACGGCATCTGGCTTCATTGCAGCAACAGCGCGGTGCGCCGCGCCTCGCGGCATCTCGGCCAACTCTACGAAGATGCAATGGGCGATATCGACCTCAAGGGAACGCAGTTCTCCCTGATGTCGCAGATCGCCCGATCCAACGAGCCGACGTTAAAAAACCTCGCGGAGGCGATGGTGATGGACCTGTCGGCGCTCGGCCATACGCTGAAGCCGTTGATCCGCGACGGACTGGTGCAACTGGTGCCCGATGCCCAGGACCGCCGCGCCAAGCGCGTCCGCCTGACGGACATGGGCGCGGCCACGCAGCGCGACCTCACCGCCCGCTGGCAGATCGCCCAGGACCGTTTCGACAAGGCTTTCGGCAAGGAAAAGTCGGAGGAATTGCGCCGGACGCTGGCATTCATTTCGTCGAATGAATTCGCGGAGGCCTTCAACCGGAACGACTGAAAGGCCAGCGGTCTCGGCTATTGTTTTAAGCCGGGCTGAGCCATATTCTACATCGATCTCGGAGGTTCAGGATGCGGACATATTCCGTTGCGGAAGCCGATCGCCATTTTGCCGACATGCTGGATCACGTCCGGCATGGGGAAACCGTGCTCGTCATCGAAAACGGCAAACCTCTCGCCCGGTTCTCGCCTGCAGAAGCACCGAGGCTGGACGATGCGGGCACCCAGCACGAACGCCTGCAGAAGATCCGGCAACTCTTCGACAACGTCACCTTCGATGAAATGATGTCGGCACGCGACGAAGGCCGCGAATAGTGGCTGGCATTGTCATCGACGCATCCGTTGCCGCGTCCTGGCTTCTGCCCGATGAAACGAACCAGTCCGCTCTCGATATTTTTAACCGACTGTCCTCGGAGCCTGCCTGCGTGCCGGCGCTGTGGGACTACGAGATACGAAACATTCTGGTCGTGAACGAAAGACGTGGCCGGATAACCACCCATGCAGCTAATGCCGCGCTGGAGTGGCTCGTCGATCTTAACATCCTTCGAGACGCACTGACGGATTGGGACGCCGCAGTCCACCTATCTCGGCAGTTCGCGTTGACCGTTTATGACGCCGCCTATCTCGAACTCTCCATGCGCTTGGATCTTTCTCTGGCGACGTTCGACAAGGCTCTGGCGGCCGCGGCGGCCCGCAACGGCAAGCTTGCACACCAAACGCCTCTCAAACCCTGATCACGTAATCCTTGCGAGTCGTTTCAACGACTTCCCAGGTTCCCTTGAACCCCGGTCTGAGGATCATGCTGTCGCCGGCCTTCAACTGGACCGGTTCGCCGCTCTCCTCCGTGACGATCGAATGGCCGGAGAGAATGTGGAAATATTCCCACTCCTCATAAACGATCCGCCACTTGCCGGGCGTTGCCTCCCAGATGCCGGCATAGAGCCCGCCCTCGGCTTCCTCGAAATTCCAGGTGCGGAATGTCGGGGTGCCGGAGACCAGCCGGCCCGGTGCCGGGGCGCCCTCTTCCGGTTCGAGGGACGAGAGGTCGTATTTGATCCAGGCGCTCATTGTTTGGTCCCTTTTGTCACCGGCTTCCGGCGGACGATTGACGGCGGGTTCGTCGCCTCACCCTCGCCGTTGTCCCCTCTCTCAGATCTTCGACAAGGCCTGGTCGAGGTCGGCGATGATGTCGGCTGCATCCTCGATGCCGATCGACAGGCGCACCACGTCCGGCCCGGCGCCGGCGGCGATCTGCTGTTCCTCGGTCAGCTGCCGGTGCGTCGTCGAGGCGGGATGGATGACCAGCGAACGGGTATCGCCGATATTGGCGAGGTGGGAGAAGAGCTGCAGGCCTTCGACCAGCGTCTTGCCTGCCTCGTAGCCGCCGGTGACGCCGAAGGTGAAGACCGAGCCGGCGCCCTTCGGCGAATATTGCATCTGCAGGGTATGGTTCGGGTCGTCCTCCAGACCGGAATAGCTGACCCAGGCGACTTTGGGATGTCCCTTCAGCCATTTGGCCGTGGCGGCGGCGTTGTCGCAATGCTTCTGCATCCGGAGCGGCAGCGTCTCTATGCCGGTCAGGATCATGAACGCGTTGAAGGGCGAAATCGCCGGTCCCATATCGCGCAGGCCCAGCACGCGGCAGGCGATGGCGAAGCCGATATTGCCGAAAGCCTGGTAGAGGACGACGCCGCCGTATTCGGCGCGGGGCTCCGAGAGCATCGGGTAGTTGCCCGATTTCGACCAGTTGAACGTGCCGCCATCGACGATTACGCCCCCCATGGAATTGCCGTGCCCGCCCATGAACTTCGTCAGCGAATGGATGACGATGTCGGCGCCGTGTTCAAGCGGCCGGACGAGATAGGGGGTCGCCATCGTGTTGTCGACGATCAGCGGAATACCGCGCCGTTGCGCCACCTCGGCGATCGCCGCGATGTCTACGAACGTGCCGGCGGGATTGGCAAGGCTTTCGATGAAGATCGCCCGGGTACGCTCGTCGATGCCGGCCTCGAAGCTTGCCGGATCATCGGTATCGGCCCAGCGCACCTGCCAGTCGAAACTCTTGAAAGCATTGCCGAACTGGTTGATTGAGCCGCCATAGAGTTTTCGCGCCGCGATGAAATTGTCACCCGGCTGCATGATCGTGTGGAAGGTCAGCATCTGCGCCGCATGGCCGGAGGCGACCGCCAACGCCGCGGTACCCCCTTCGAGGGCCGCCACCCGCTCCTCCAGCACCGCCTGGGTGGGGTTCATGATGCGGGTGTAGATATTGCCGAACTGCTGCAGGCCGAAAAGGGCGGCTGCGTGATCCGCATCGTTGAAGACGAAAGACGTCGTCTGGTAGATCGGCGTCGCTCGCGCTCCGGTCGTCGGATCGGGCTGCGCGCCCGCATGCACGGCCAGCGTCGAAAACCCCGGATTGAGTGTCGGCATTTTAGTCCCTCCCCTTAGAATTGGCGCATGGTTGTTAGCGCCCCAGCAGACCCCGGCGGTTGATCGCGATCAAGGTATATCGTTCTCCGGAATCTATCCTCCGAAGAAATAGAGAGGAGATTGCAATGGACAACACAATTCCCACCCCGGCCCCCAACCCGGAAAATCTCACCCACAGGCTGAAGCGCTGGTGTTCCGCCACATGGGCGGCGATCAACGAAGCCAAGCTTCTCGCGAGCCTCGACGACGAAACCGTCAAGCTGCTGGCGCAGGACAACGCCTTGTCGGCGCAGGAACTGCGCGAACTCATCGCCAAAGGCCCGCATGCTGCCGACGAAATGCTGGCGCTGATGAAGCTGCTCAACATCGACCCGGAGGAAGCAAGGCTGGAAGAGCCGGCGGAATTCCGCGACATGAACATCACCTGTGCCCATTGCGGCGAGAAGACCCGCTGTCGGCGCGAACTGGCCGACGGCAGCGCTGCCGCCGACTTCGCAAGCTATTGCGGCAATGCCGATGTTCTCGACGACATGCGCAACCGGCCGGAACTGCTCGCCAAATAGCCCAGCTTGGATGGACGTCTCAGGCAACGAGGCGGGGGTATTCGATCGCCGGGCAGCGGTCCATGACGACCTTAATGCCGGCGGCTTCCGCCTTTTCGGCGGCCTTGTCGTCACGCACGCTCAGCTGGCCCCAGATCACCTTCGGCTTGGTTTCAAGCCCGATCGCCTCGTCGACCACGCCGTCCAGATATTCGGCCGCCCGAAAGACATCGACCATGTCGACCGGCTGCGGCACGTCCGAAAGCGTCCTGTAGACCGTCTGGCCGAGGATCTGCTTGCCGGTCTGGCCGGGATTGACCGGAAATACCGTATAGCCCTTGGAGATAAGGAAACCCATGACCCGGTTGCTCGGCCTGTCGGGGTTCGGGGACGCTCCGAGGAGCGCGATCGTCCGGGTGCCCTTCAGGATATCGGCGATATAGGCGTTGTCGTAGTGGTCATGGTTCATGACGGCGGCTCCCGCAATAGTGCGCCTCTGGCGGCGCAACGCTTCTGCGCTATGTAAGTCCGCATCTCGTCAAAAGGGATGCAGGTCATGAAAAAATTTATCGGCTGCCTCGCGATCATTGCCTCCGTCACCCTCCTCTCCGGCGAGCCGGCAGCCGCGATATCGCGTTACAATTCCACCGGCATGTCCTGCGCCGCCGTACAGCGGGCGATCGGCCGGGAGGGCGCGGTGATCCTGCGTTACCCGTCCCGAAACAAGGCGCGGATGACCCTTTACGACCGCTATGTCATCGACAGCGGCTACTGTGACGGCCACGAATTCGCCGACCGGGCGACGGTGCCGACGGCCGACACGCCGAACTGCCCCGTCCGGGCGTGCAAAAGAAGACCCGATCCCGAAGATTGTTTTCCTCTCCAGCCCGGCTGCCTGAGATATTAGGCGGCTTCCTGAGTGAAAAAATCGAGAATGCCCGGACGCCGGAGTTCCCCGAATGTTCGTACTATACTCCCTATTTGTACTTGTACATATTAGCACCATCTTATGGTTGAATTAGAAACTGCTACTAAATTTTGCCGGGGCAAACTTGCTTCTCTGAACATTTGTCAGGTTTTCCCTTCTGCCTCGCATCCCATTGAAATGTGAGCAGGTGACAGCTACTGCCGCCGCAGAATCCACCTGAGACCTTCAAAAAAGCATGGATTTCGCCCGCTCGACCCCAACCCCGCCGTCCGTCCGCACATACAACCTTGGATATACATCAAGCGAGCGACAAGCACGATGGGTGGCGCAACTCACCCTGCCGTCCCGACAGCTTTTCAAGCGTCCGGGAGCCGTTTCCAAGCCGGTTTGCCGCGCGCCGGAATTCCAGTTCGCGGATACAAGATGGGTTTTATTTCCCATCACCAGAGAGAAGAGGAAAGCGGTCGGACGGCTGTTTGGGCAGTCGCGGCGCGCCCCAGCCGACGATTTGGCATTTGCCGCTTCGTATTTCGTCCGAAAAATTGTGGTATCATAGAACCACATAGATAAGCCATTGATTTTGCTGCATCTATTTTTTGCCCCAGGAAAACCGTCGCCTTGACGCTTTTGGCCTCCCTCGGTATAAGCCGCACCAGATCGCGGACCGTCTCGGCCCGCTTTCTTTTTGCCGGTTTCGACCAAGGCAATCCAAGCAACAAGAAACGCCCTGCTTTCGAAGGTTTCGAATGTCATGGGTCCTAGAAGAAAGAGCTGAAAACATGTCAACCTTCGTTCAGAAGCCTGCAGAGGTGGTGAAGAAGTGGGTGATCATCGATGCCGAAGGCCTCGTTGTCGGTCGTCTCGCCACCATCGTTGCCAACCGTCTCCGCGGCAAGCACAAGGCCACCTTCACTCCGCACGTCGATGATGGCGACAACGTCATCATCATCAATGCCGAAAAGTGCGTCCTCACCGGCAAGAAGTATTCCGACAAGACCTATTACTGGCACACCGGTTACCCGGGTGGCATCAAGGAGCGCACCGCGCGCCAGATCATCGAAGGCCGCTTCCCGGAGCGCGTCATCGAGAAGGCTGTCGAGCGCATGGTTCCCCGTGGTCCGCTCGGTCGTCGCCAGATGAAGAACCTGCGCGTTTACGCCGGTTCCAACCATCCCCATGAAGCACAGCAGCCGGTCGCCCTCGACGTGGCATCGCTGAACAGCAAGAACGTAAGGAGCGCCTGATAATGGCCGATCTTTCCTCCCTGAAGGACCTCGCGCCGGCTTCCGAAGCTGCCGCTCCGGTCTATGTCCGCAAGGTCGACAGCCTCGGCCGCTCCTACGCGACCGGCAAGCGCAAGAACGCCGTCGCCCGCGTCTGGGTCAAGGCCGGCACCGGCAAGATCACGGTCAACGGCCGTGACTTCTCGACCTACTTCGCCCGTCCCGTCCTGCAGATGATCCTGCAGCAGCCGGTCATCGCCGCTGCCCGCACCGGCCAGTTCGACATCGTCGCAACCGTCACCGGTGGTGGTCTTTCCGGCCAGGCCGGCGCCGTTCGTCACGGCGTCTCCAAGGCACTCACCTATTTCGAGCCGGGCCTTCGCGGCGTGCTCAAGAAGGGTGGCTTCCTGACCCGCGACAGCCGCGTGGTCGAGCGCAAGAAGTACGGAAAGGCAAAGGCCCGCCGCTCCTTCCAGTTCTCCAAGCGTTAATCGCTTCGGAACTTGTACTTTCAAAAGGCGGGGCTTCGGCTCCGCCTTTTTTGTTTGGGCCTTTTTCGTTTGGGCAACGCTCAGATCGGCAGTTCGGTCGTCGATTTCAGTTCGCGAAGAACAAAGCTGGAGACCACGTTGCGCACATGCGGGTTGCGCATCAGATGGCGGGTCATGAAAGCCTCATAGGCTTCGACGTCGCGCGCCCTGATCTTCAGCATGTAATCGAAGGTTCCGGACAGCGCATAACACTCCATGATCTCCGGCCGGTCGCGGACGACCGTGGCAAAGGCTTCGATCGCCTCCTCGTGGTGGTCCTCGAGCGTCACATGGGCGACGATGCAGAGCTTGAGATCGAGCTTTGCGGGATCGAGAAGTGCCACCCGCTTTCGGATGACGCCTTCGGCCTCCAGTTCCTGAATCTTGCGCCATGCAGTGCTTTGCGACATGCCGGCCTTCTCCGCCAACTCGGCGAGCGATGCGCCATCGCCCGCCTGCACGAGCTGCAGAAGCTTGCGGGCGGCCTGCAGGTTTTCTTTCATGAAGCTTCCTCCTCCTGGAATATCCTCCCATTATTTAATCTCAATTCGGCAAAGCTGAAATGATTACCCGCGTATTCAGAGATATATTGGTGATCTAGCAGCCGGCGGCTGGAATGCCCTTGGCTCATTGGCTTGACGAATGGGAGGTCGTTCATGAGCAAGCAAAGCACCTACACGGCAAACCTGCCGGATGCGGACGGCATCTACCGCTACACGAGCGAGGAAGACCTGATCTGGAGCGAGCTCTACCAGCGCCAGATGACGCTTCTGGCCGACAAGGCCTGCCGGGAATATCTGGACGGGGTCAAGGCGCTCGGGCTGAAGCCGGACAAGGTTCCCCAGCTTGGCGATGTCGACCGGCGCCTCAACGAGACTACCGGCTTCGGCGTGGAGGGCGTTCCCGCCCTTATTCCACCGTCGCGCTTCTACGAATTGCTGTCGCAGGGCAAGTTTCCGCTGGCGACGTTCATCCGCCGCCGCGAACACATCGACTACATCGAGGAACCGGATATCTTCCACGAGGTCTTCGGCCACTGCCCTCTCCTCACCAACCAGAGTTATGCCAATTTCGTTCGCCGCTTCGGCGAAAAAGCCGTCGGGCTCGGGAAGGAATATTCCTGGCATCTGTTCCGGATCTTCTGGTTCACCGTCGAATTCGGCCTGATCGACACGCCGCAGGGCCGCCGCTGCTTCGGTGCCGGCATCGTCTCCTCTCCCAACGAGACGCGGGCGGCGATGGAAGGCAAGGAAGCCGAATTCCGGCCCTTCGATCTGATGACGGTGCTCCGGACCCCCTACCGTATCGATATCGTCCAGCCGATCTACTATGTCATCGACAGCTTCGCGCAGCTGGAATCGATCATTGAGGAAGATATCGGCGCGCGCATCAGACAAGCCAAGGCGCTTGGGGATTTCGCGCCGGCATTCGAAGCCAAGGCTTCCTGAAACGGGGCATTTTCTTTCCTCCAGGCTTGCCTTGTCGGCCGGTATTGTCCAACGTCCCGCCACCTGACGATGGAAGGACGCCATGGCAGAAAAGTCGATCGACCACGCCTTCACCGCAAAGAGCCTTACCTCGGCCGCGACGGATCCAACCTTCGCCGGCGCGCTGTCCTTCATGCGCCGCCGCTTCACGAAGGATCTGGCGGGTGTCGATACCGTCGTCTGGGGCATTCCTTTCGATGCCGCGACCTCCAACCGGCCGGGCGCCCGCTTTGGGCCGCAGGCGATCCGGCGGGCGTCGGCGATCTTCGACAACGATCCGCAATACCCCTTCCAGCGCGATCTCTTCGCAGACATGGCCGTCATCGATTACGGCGACTGCCTGCTTGACTATGGCAACCACCAGAAGACCCCGGCTGCGATCGAGGCCCAGGCGACTGTCATCCTCGACAGCGGCGCGTTTTTGCTGACGCTCGGCGGCGACCACTATGTCACCTGGCCGCTCCTGAAAGCCCATGCAGCCAGGCACGGGCCGATGGCGCTGGTGCAGTTCGACGCGCACCAGGACACGTGGCTCGACGACGAGGGACGCATCGACCACGGCTCCTTCGTGGCGCGGGCGGTGCGGGCCGGCATCATCGACCCTGCCCGGTCTATCCAGGTCGGCATCCGCACCCACGCGCCGGAAGATTTCGGGATCCGCCTCGTCTATGGCCACGAGGTCGAGGAGATGACTGCGGCCGAGATCGCAAAGGCGATCCTCGATCATGTCGGACAGACGCCGGCCTATCTCACCTTCGACATCGACTGCCTCGACCCGGCCTTCGCGCCCGGAACCGGCACGCCGGTCGCCGGCGGGCCTTCGAGCGCCAAAATCCTCTCGGTCCTGCGCCAGCTTGGGCCCCTTGATATCCGTGGCGGCGATGTCGTCGAAGTGGCGCCGGCCTATGACCATGCGGATATAACCGCCATTGCAGGGGCGACGGTTGCGATGTATATGCTCGGCCTGCGCGCCGAACGACGCGCGGCCCGTTAATTTTCTGAATCAACTTGCTGGTAAACTGAATCCGGCATCCAATCCAAGGCACTGATCTAACAGGACAATGACCATGACAGCGAAAATCTTCATCGATGGCGAACACGGCACCACGGGATTGCAGATCCGCACCCGCATGGCCGGCCGCCGCGACGTCGAATTGCTGTCGATCCCGGAAGCGGAACGGCGCAACGCCGCCATGCGCGAGGATCTCCTGAACAGCGCCGATATCGCCATCCTCTGCCTGCCGGACGATGCGTCGCGGGAAGCCGTGAAAATGCTTGCCGGCAACAACAAGGTGCGGGTGATCGACACCTCGACCGCCTTCCGCGTCGATCCGTCCTGGGCCTATGGCTTTGCGGAAATGGACAAGGCGCAGGCCGACAAGATCAAGGCCTCCCGGCACGTCGCCAATCCGGGCTGCTATCCGACCGGCGCGATCGGCCTCATCCGGCCACTGCGCGCCGCCGGCATCCTGCCCGACGGTTATCCGGTCACGGTCAATGCCGTTTCCGGTTATACGGGCGGCGGCAAGCAGATGATCGCGCAGATGGAAGACCAGGCCAGGGAAGATGCCATCTCGGCCAACAATTTCCTCTACGGCCTGCCGCTCAAGCACAAGCACGTGCCTGAGATGAAGATCCACGGCCAGCTCGAACGCGCGCCCCTCTTCTCGCCGTCGGTCGGCCGCTTCGCACAGGGCATGATCGTGCAGGTGCCGCTCTTCCTCGAAGATCTCCAGGAAGGCACGACGATCGAAGGCATCCACAAGGTGCTGGTCGAGCATTATGCCGGCCAGGACATCGTCACTGTCGTGCCGCTCGAAGAGAGCAAGGCGCTTGCCCGCGTCGATGCGGAGGAGCTGGTCGATACCGACACGATGAAGCTTTTCGTGTTCGGCACGCCGGGCGGCGCGCATGTCAATCTCGTGGCCCTGCTCGACAATCTCGGCAAGGGTGCCTCGGGTGCTGCCGTCCAGAACATGGACCTGATGCTTTCGGCCTGATGGCCGAAAGCATTCCCTTCCCTTTCTCCTTCCCTGGCGAATGGCGGATCGAAACGGCCAGACAGATCGCCGATACGGTCGTCGGCACCGTATTGCTCCAGGCCTAAGCGAACGTCCGCTTCAGACCCAGATTGACGGCAAGCTTCTCGCCCGGACCGTGCACGGCGGCAAACAGCAGGCCGGCCAGGAAGGTGAAGTGGTCGACGAAGAAGCCGAACTCCGCCTGGTTGGTTTCCCAATGGCTCGGGCCATGGAAGGCGAAGGCCAGGAAGATGACGTAGGCGCCGGCAAGCAACGCCGCTTCCGAGAAGAACGCGCCGGTCAGGAATGCGAGGGCCAGCCCCACCTCGAAGATCGCCGCGATCCAGGCGAGGAACAGCGGGAACGGAAATCCGGCGCCTGATATGTAGCCCGCCGTCGCCTGCATGTCGAGAAACTTGAATGTCGTCGCCATGACGAAAAGGCCGCCGAAGATCAGCCTTGCGACGAGAATTGCGATTGTCCTTGCCATAACCCTACCCTCTCCTTTGGCCGAAGCCGTTTGAACTATGTCCCAAGGACGGGCGACGGACACTGTGGCCGACATCGGGCCGCAGATTTTTCGCAGCAAAAAGGCGGACGGAAATCGATCCGCCCGCCTCTCGCAGGTCTCTGGCAATGCGGTGGAGATCAGTTCCGCGTGACGATCGCGGTCTCCGGCGGATATTCGCCGACGAAGCCACGCCAATGGGCGACGGCAAAGCCGAGCACGATCAGCGCGGCGGCCTGGTGCGTCAGCGCCAGATCGAGCGGCACCTGCATGACGAGCGTCGAGATGCCGATGACCGCCTGGACCGTCACGAGCCCGAAGAGCAGGACGGAACGGCGGGCATGGGTCGAGCCGGGAGCCAGCCGGAGAGAGGCGATCATGTGCACGAGGGTGGCGGCCCACAGAACGTAGGCGCCGCAGCGGTGCACGAACTGCACCGTCTTCGGGTTCTCGAACAGGTTGATCCACCAGGGCTGCCGGACGAAAAGATCGCCCGGGACCAGGGCACCGTCCATCAGCGGCCAGGTATTGTAGGAGAGGCCGGCATCGAGCCCGGCCACTAACGCACCGAGATAGATCTGGAAGAGGACCAGGAAGGCGATGCCGCCGGCCGCCCATTTGGATCTTGCCGTCGGCGGCAGGTCACGGCTATGCGGCGCCAGCCCGCGCATGATCCAGATGCAGGCAGCGAAGATCAGACAGGCGATGACCAGATGGGTCGCGAGCCGGTATTGCGAGACGCTGACCAGTTTGGTGAGGCCGGAAGATACCATCCACCAGCCGATGAACCCCTGGAAACCGCCGAGCGCGAGCAGACCGACCAGCGGACCCCGCAAACGCTTTTCGATGCGGCCGGTGAGCCAGAAGAAGATCAGCGGCAGGGCGAAGACCAGGCCGATCGAGCGGGCGAGGAACCGGTGCGCCCATTCCCACCAGAAGATCGACTTGAACTCGTCGACCGTCATGTCCTTGTTGATTTCCTGATATTGCGGAATGCGCTGGTAGAGGCGGAATTCCTCGTCCCACTCCGCAGCCGACAGTGGCGGGATGACGCCGTGGATCGGCTTCCATTCCGTGATCGACAGGCCGGAGTCGGTCAACCGCGTCGCGCCGCCGACCAGGACCAGACAGAACAGCGTGAATACGACGACGCCGAGCCAGATGCGCACGGCCTTGCGGTCGCGCTCGCGGCGCTTGGTATGGTTCAGGACATCGATGATCACAGCATCGGTTGCCGACATGGGTATGCTCCTGTCGCTCAAGCCAAAAGGACGCTGGTGCAGGATAAGCGTCCACAAGCATTTCGCGTTGCTTTGCCCCATCAACCCATGCAAAACAAGCCCCGGCGCTTTGCGGCATGCGGTCGCGGATAGGAGAAGACGTTTTGGTCCCGCGTTTGAGAAGTTTCATCGGCACCATCCTGATCATCATCCTGGTGATCGTCTATGCGCTTGCCGCGACGACCTTCGCGACGCTGCTGCTTGCCACTTCGCCGTGGTGGGTGCATTTCCTCTACTTCCTGATCAGCGGCCTCCTCTGGATCCTGCCGGCCATGCTGATCATCAAATGGATGGCAGGACCGAAGCCAAGGGGATAGCCGGCTTTACGGTCGGTTAACCAGCGGCAGCGGTTTCACGGGGCGTGGGGCCGCCGGTAAACCGAATTTTGGTGCCCTTCCCCTATGTTGCCGGCCAAACGGCATCAGCGGGCAAAGCCATGCAGCAGCGGAAGATCCACCACGAAGATCAGATCGAGGACGTGCTCGACGCGCCGAAGGCTCACAAGACCGTCCGGCTCGCCGAGCTGTCGCTCGTTTCAACCGACGATCTCAGGTCCGTGGAAGCCGAGTGGCGGCGGCTCGAAAAGCTTGCGCAGAATTCCCTGCACCAGGGTTTCGACTGGTGTCGCGCCTGGGCTCAAGCGCATCGCAGCGAACTTGCGATCGTCCAGGGCCTGGTCGATGGCCGCACGCTTTTCATCCTGCCGCTCGAAATCGTGTCGGAACGCCGCGCCCGGATCGCCCGCCTGCTCGGCCACCGGTTCAACAACGTCAATACCGGTCTCTTCGATGCCGAACTCGCCGCACCCGATGCGGAAGAATTGCAGAATTTTGCCCATGGCCTGAGGCTCGCGCTCTCCGACAAGGCGGATCTGATCGTTCTCGACAATATCCCGCTCGCCTGGCGGGGCATGCAACATCCGCTGTCGGCGCTTGCTTCGATCGAAAACCAGAACCATTCCTTCCAGCTGCCGCTCCTTCAGGGTTTCGAGGCGACGCTGGCACAGCTCAATGCGAAAAGCCGCCGCAAGAAGTTCCGCTCGCAGAGCCGCAAGATCGAGGCGATCGGCGGTTATGACCATTTCATCCCGACCGATCCCGCCGAAAAACACGCCCTGCTCGATACCTTCTTTCACCAGAAAAGCGAGCGGCTGAGATTGTTCGGCCTACCGGACGTCTTCCAGCTGCCCGGCATCCAGGATTTCTTCCACCGCCTCATGGATGTCCCGGCCAGGGGAACCGATACGCCGCTGACGCTGCATGCCATCCGGCTGCGCGGCGAGCACGAGGGGCATATCGCGGCGATCGCCGGCCTGTCGCGCAAGGGCGACCATGTCATCTGCCAGTTCAGCTCGATCGACGAAACGATCTGCCCGGAGGCGAGCCCCGGCGAATTGCTGTTCTGGCTGATGATCGAGCAGTCCTGCCGGGAAGGCGCTTCGGTGTTCGATTTCGGCGTCGGCGACCAGCCCTACAAGCGCAACTGGTGCACCCAGGAAACGGTGCAGCACGACATGTTGCTGCCACTGACCTGGAAGGGTTCGGCGATGCGCCCGGTCCTGATCGGAGTGACCAGGGCGAAGGCGGCAGTCAAGCGCAGTCCGCACCTTTATGCCATGGCGCAACGCTGGCGGTCCCGCCGCTGCCCGAAAGCGTCGGAAGCGCCCGCCTCCGACGCAGAACCGTCAGCCAACTAGTCAGGCAGCGCGGCGCTTGCCGGGACGGGGCGAATGCCGATCAGCGGCCTGTGCCATGACCAGCAGGTTGCTGTAACCGGCCGCTTCGAAATCCGTCACCAGCTCAGCGACTTCCTCATCCCTGAAGCCTGGAACCGACAGGACGATCTCCACCATCGCATTGCGGGTCAGGCGCGAAATGCCGGCGATCTCGGCCGGGCCGCATTCGATCAGCACCAGGTCATAAGCATCCGCCAGCGCGTCGATGACCATCGCCAGGCGGTCCACGCCGCGCATGGCACGCGCCGGATCGGAAGCGCCGTGCGGGATGATATGCGCGTCGGAAAGCCGATCAGGATGGATCGCATCGCCGAAGGCGGTTTCGCCGCAGAGAAGGTCGGTGATGCCGGGCAGTTTCGGATTTTCCGCCATCATCTGGGTCGGGGCGGCAGAACCTGTCATGTCGACCAGCACGACGGTACGGCCGCTCTCGGCAACTTCGCGGGCAAGCATGACGGTCGCAGTCGAGCCCTCGTCACCGCCCGGAGAAATGGCGATCGCGACAGGCACATCGTGGCGCTGCAGGTAATGCGCGACGGAGCCGATGGTGAAGCCGCCATCATCAACCTCGGCTGCGGCTTCCTCCGCTTCGCTCTCCTTTTCGGACAGCGACTGTTCGGCGATCTTGGCATAGGCGAGCGCTGCCGCGTTCTTCGCGCTTTCGCGAGCCGGTTCCTGCCGGTCGAAACGGGCGGCCTCTGCCTGCATCTGGTGGACCGGCAGCGGAGCGGCCGCAGCGGCGGGCGCGGATGCGCCGGCTGCCGGCAGGGTCTCGTCATCCATCTCTCGAACGCTGGACGGACGCAGAGCACGGCCCGAGAAGAGCTCGCTGACGATGACGATGAGGCAGCCGAAAATGAAGGTGGCGAGCGACACGACGATGACGATCGGGATGATCTTCGGGAAATAAGGTTCCGACGGTTCGACGGCCTTCGAGACGACTCGGGCGTCGGCCGGGCTCGAATTCCCCTCGAGGCGGGACGTCGCTTCGCGGTAGCGGGCGAGATAGGTTTCCAACAGCTGGCGCTGGGCGGCGGCCTCGCGTTCCAGCGCGCGCAGGCCCACTTCCTCTTCGCCCGCCTTGGCGGAGTCAGCCTTCAACCCGTTGAGCTGGCCCATCAACTGGCGCTCGCGGATGCGCGACATCTCGGCTTCGTTTTCGAGGCTTGCGAGGATCTTCTTGGTCTCGCTCTCGATCTGCTGGCGGATGCCGGAAAGCTGGCCGCGCAGGCCTTTCAGCCGCGGATGGCCTTCGAGCAGCGAGGTCGAGGAGTCGGAGATCTGTGCCTGAAGGTTGGCCTCCGCTTCCTTCAGCCGCTGGATGACCTGCGAGCCGACGACATCGCTCAGCGTGTCGGAAGCGCGGCCGGCCTTCAGGGCGGTGCGGACGTTTTCGGCACGCGCCTCGGCATTCGCCCGCTCGCCGCGGATACGGGCAAGCTCGGTCGAGATGTCGTTGAGCTGCTGGGTCGAGAAACTGTTGGTCTCGGTGGTCTGGAACAGGCCGTTGGAGGAGCGGTAATCCGCCACCTTCTTTTCGGCCTCCTGGACCTTCCGGGTCAGGCTGGCAATTTCCGGCTCCAGCCATTTGGCGGTCTCGGAATGCGTGTCGAGCTTGGCGCCGCTCTGGAGCTGGAGATAGACCTCCGCCATCCTGTTCGGGATGTCGGCGGCAAGCTTCGGATCGCGTGAGGAGAACTCGATGGCGATGACACGCGAATTCTCGACCGCATAGACATCCAGCTTCTCGCGGAACTCCTGGATCACGCGGTCTTCCGGGTCGAGCGACATCGGATCCTGCTTCAGGCCGATCAGGACCAGCGGATCGGGCAGGAAGGACTGCGCGGCCGGATCAAATTCCTTGAGCTTGGCGAGATTGAGGTCGCGGGCCACCCGCTTGATGAGATCGGTCGATTGCAGCAGCTGCGCCTGGCTGGTGATGTTGAGCGAGTCCAGCAGTGGGTCGTTGGCCTGCGCGGCGGCATCCCCTCCCGAGAGGTTCGGGGAACGGGATTCGATCAGGAGCCGCGTCTCGCCCTTGTAGCTTGGCTTCATCAGGCTGGTCCCGACAAGCGCGAGCGCCGCCGCGACGATCGTCGCGCCCAATATCCTGCCCTTGCGTTCCCAGACCGCCGATATGACCCGCCCGAGGTCTATATCCACGTCCTGATTGCCACCGTTTACGCCTGACATGATACGCTCCAACTGATCGGTTTCGGCGAAGAGTAAAGGATCATGGTAACGCGAGGGTTAATGGCCAAGTACAGTGGCGGCACCTCGAAGAAAATCCCCAAATTCCCGGCCTCTTTACCGGGCATTAACCCTAACGGATCGATAACGGGGACAGATGGTATGAACAGCCGGAGCCTCGACCGCGGAAATGTCCTTCGCCCCCTTCAAACGCGTGATGGCCAAACAGGTGCTGGCGTTAGCCCTCGCTGCGACGGCGCTTGCCGGCTGCTCGAGCTACGCGCCCGCTCCGAAAAGCTTCCAGCAGGCAGCTATGCAGCCGTACAGGCTGGATAGCGGCGACCGGTTGCGCGTCAGCGTCTTCGAGCAGCCCGGCCTCACCAATACCTATACGGTCGACCAGGCCGGTTACATCGCCTTCCCGCTGATCGGCCAGGTGGCTGCCCGCGGCCAGACGCTGCCGGCACTGGAAGGCTCGATCGCTTCCCGGCTCAAGCAAGGTTACCTGCGCGATCCGGACGTCACCGCCGAAATCGACCGCTATCGTCCCGTCTTCGTCATGGGCGAAGTCGGCCGGCCCGGGCAATATTCCTACGTGCCGGGGATGACCGCCCAGAACGCGATCGCGATTGCCGGCGGCTTCACCTCCCGCGGCAACCAGCGCGATGTCGACGTCACCCGCAAGATCAACGGCCAGGTGATCACCGGCCGCACCGTCATCTCTTCCACGGTGCTTGCCGGCGACACGATCTACGTCCGCGAGCGGCTGTTCTGACCGGTCCATGGCGCAGAGCCCTCCCTTGCGAATACTCCACTGCTTCAGGTCGCCCGTCGGCGGGATCTTCCGCCATGTGCGCGATCTCGTCGAGGAGCATCGGGCAGCCGGCCACGAGGTCGGCATCCTGTGCGACAGCTCGACCGGCGGAGCGCATGAGGACCGTCTCTTCGACAGCATCAGGCCACAGCTTTCGCTCGGCCTCACCCGCATTCCGATGCGCCGCGCGATCGCCCCTTCCGATTTCGCCGCCATCTACAGAAGTTACAAACATATCAAGAGTTTGCAGCCGGACATCCTGCACGGGCACGGCGCCAAGGGTGGCGCCATTGCCCGGCTGATCGGCTCAGCCCTGCGGGTCAACAGGTATCGCGTAGCCCGCCTCTATTCGCCGCATGGCGGCAGCCTGCACTTCAGCCGGTCGAGCCTTTCCGGCCAGGCCGTGCTGCGCCTGGAACGTTTCCAGGAGCATTTCGGCGACGCGCTCGTCTTCGTCTGCGACTACGAACGGCGCACCTACGAAGCCAAGGTCGGCAAGCCGCGCAAGGTTTCCCGCGTCATCTACAACGGCATCAAGGACGCCGAGTTCGAGACGATCGCCACGGATCCCGCGGCACCGCATTTCCTCTATATCGGCATGCTGCGCGACCTCAAGGGACCGGACGTGTTCATCGACGCCTTCGCCCGGACAGAGAGGGCGATCGGCCACCCGCTTTCGGCGCTGATGGTCGGCGACGGCCCGGATCGCGACCGCTACGAGGCGATGATGGCCGAGCGCGGGCTTGGCCGCCGCATCCAGATGAGGCCCGCCATGCCGGCGCGCGACGCGTTTGCCATGGCCAAGATCGTCGTCGTCCCCTCCCGCGCCGAAGCCATGCCCTATATCGTGCTCGAAGCACTTGCGGCCGGCAAGCCGGTGATCGCCTCCCGGGTCGGCGGCATTCCGGAAGTGCTCGGCGAAGCGAGTGCTGCACTTGCCGTTCCCGGCGACGCCGAGGATCTCGCCCGCGTCATGACGCAAGCGGTCACCACGCCCGGCTGGCAGGATGCCGTTATGCCGAAGCCGGAAGCCTTCAAGGCGGTGTTTTCCGCCTCTGTCATGGCCGGCGAAATGCTCGGCCTGTATCAAGATCTGACAGGTTCGGGGCCTGATTCAGGCCACGGCTAAAGGCTTCCTTCACCTCTTTTTGGTATGCGTTTCCCATATCTTCCTGCGCCGCCGGGCCTGGAAGGCCAAAGGGATCGGTCCATGAACCAGCCGAACAAGTCCGAGCAGTTCGATGTCGAAAGCCTTCGCAAGAAGGTTTCGGAACTCCGCGCCGCCGACGAAAAGCACGATCCGGCCAACGCCACTGTGCTCAATCCGTTTGCCCGCCAGATCGCCGAGCAGTTCCGCAACGACAGCTATTCGCCCACGATGCTGATCGGCCTGTTCCGGCTGTTCGAGATCCTGGCGATGCTCGCCATCGGACTTGGTGTGGGCGCGCTTTTCGCACCGATCGATCTTACCGGCTTTCTTGCCCGTTTCGCTCTCGTCGCCTGGGGCTCGACGCTCACGGTGCTGCTTCTGCAGGTGGCCGACACCTATCAGATCCCGTCGCTGCGCGGCGCCTCGCGCACCGCCAGGCGGGTTTTCGTCGGCTGGACGATCGGTTTCCTGCTGACCGCATCGACCCTCTATCTCGTCGAACCCAAGCCCTATCCGCTTGCCGGCCTTTTCGCCTGGTTCGTCACCGGCGCCTCTTTCCTGTTCCTCGAACGGCAGCTCACGGCCTTCGCCATCCGTCACTGGGGGCGCAACGGCGTGATGGAACGCCGCGCCATCATCGTTGGCGGCGGCGAACCGGCCAAGCAGCTCGTCCGGCAGCTCGAACAGCAACCCGACAACGACATCCGCATCTGCGGCATCTTCGACGACCGCAACAGCGAGCGTTCTCCGACCGTCGTCGCCGGCTATCCGAAGCTCGGGACCTTCGCCGAACTCATCGAATTCGCCCGCCTCGCCCGCATCGACATGCTGATCATCGCGCTGCCGGCGACCGCCGAGGCCCGCATCCTGCAACTGCTGCGCAAGCTCTGGGTGCTGCCGGTCGATATCCGGCTGGCCGCCCATGCCAACCGCCTGCGCTTCCGCCCGCGCTCCTATTCGCATGTGGGCGCGGTGCCGATGTTCGACATTTTCGACAAGCCGATCCGCGACTGGGATTCGGTCGCCAAACGCGTCTTCGACATCGTCTTTTCGGTGCTCGGCCTCCTCCTCACCTGGCCGATCATGCTGGCCGCAGCGATTGCCGTAAAGGCGACGTCGAAGGGGCCGATCCTGTTTCGCCAGAAACGCCACGGCTTCAACAACGAGATCATCGACGTCCTGAAGTTCCGCTCGATGTATACGGATCTCGGCGACCAGACCGCGGTCAAGGCCGTTACCAAGGGCGATCCGCGCGTCACCCCCGTCGGCCGCTTCCTGCGCAAATCCTCGATCGACGAACTGCCGCAGCTGTTCAACGTGCTGCGCGGCCAGCTTTCGCTCGTCGGCCCCCGCCCGCATGCGGTGCTCGCCCAGACCGGCACCCGCAAATATGTCGACGTGGTCGAGAGCTATTTCGCCCGCCACCGTGTCAAGCCGGGCGTCACGGGCTGGGCGCAGATCAATGGCTTGCGCGGCGAACTCGACAGTGACGAAAAGATCCGCGCCCGCACGGCCTACGACCTCGACTATATCGAGAACTGGTCGCTGCTCTTCGACCTCAAGATCCTGTTCCTGACGCCGATCCGGCTGCTCAACACGGACAACGCCTATTGAGCACGCTCGACTATAGCCGCGCAGGCGGCCACCCGGCGGGTTTTGACGGCCGCCTTGCCGCGGTGAAGCTGGCCGGTTCCGGCCTGATCGCCTTTGGCGTCTTCCTGTCCGGCTTCGTCATTTCCGAGCCTGCCCCTTACGAACTGATCATGGTAATCCAGATCGGCATCTGGTTCCTGCTCGGCCTGAAGATATCGCGCACCGTCGCGCCGCTTCTGGTGATGCTGCTGACGTTCAACATGAGCGGGCTGTTCTCCATGTTCATCATGAAGGACATGAGCGGGGCGCCGATGTATTTCGCGGTCTCCACCTTCCTGGCACTGAGCTCGGTCTTTTACGCGGCGATCATCGAGAGCGACCACCGGCGCCTCAACCTGATCTTCAAGGCCTGGGTGGCGGCGGCGATCATCACCTCGCTGCTCGGCGTTCTCGGCTATTTCAACGCCTTTCCGGGCTCGCATGTGTTCACCCGCTACAATCGCGCCATGGGCGCCTTCCAGGACCCGAACGTCTTCGGTCCCTATCTCGTCGCCCCCCTCCTCTACCTCCTCTACCGGTTGCTGACCGGACCGCTGATGAAGGCCCCCCTGCTGATCGGCGGCATCCTCATCCTGGCGCTCGGCATCTTCCTCTCCTTCTCGCGCGCCGCCTGGGGTCTGCTGGTGTTCGCGGGCATTGCGCTTGTCATCGTCATGCTGCTCAAGGAGCGCACGACCGCCTTCCGGTTCAAGATCCTGGCAATCGCCGGCGGTGCTGCGATCTTCCTGGTCCTGGCGCTGGCGATCGCGCTGCAGTTCCCGCAGGTCTCCGACCTGTTCATGAACCGCGCCAAGCTTGTGCAGGAATATGACGGCGCCCGGCTTGGCCGTTTCGAGCGCCACAAGATCGGTTTCCTGATGGCCATGGAACGACCGCTCGGCCTCGGCCCGATGGCCTTCGGCAAGATCTTCGGCGAGGACGAGCACAATATCTGGCTGAAGACGCTGACCACCTATGGCTGGCTCGGCGCGATCACCTATCAGATCATGATCTGGTCGACGCTGTGGTTCGGCTTCCGCTACATGCTGCGCGAACGCCCGTGGCAGGCCTATCTGATGATCGCATGGGTGATGATATTGGGCCATGCGATCATCGGTAACGTTATCGACACCGACCACTGGCGGCACTTCTACCTCCTGCTCGGCATCGTCTGGGGCTGCATTGCGCTGGAACACCGTTTCGTCCGGTCGCAGCAACGATCCCCCTCGCCGGTTGCCAGGACCGCTTGACTTTAGGGCCCAGCGCCCCAGATTTCCTATCATGCTGACGGTTTCTCAACTCCGCGCCGCACGCGCGATGACAGGGATGACGGTGGAGGAGCTCGCCGCCGCATCCGGGCTCTCCAAATCCGCCATCGAAGAAGCAGAGGCATCGCAGGTCTTCGCGAACGCGGCCGTCACCGATCGGCTCCGCTCGATTTTCGAGTCGAAGGGCGTGCTTTTCCTCGGCGCGGGCGAGGACGATGCGGGCGCCGGGCCGGGTTTGAGGCTACGTCAGCATTTTCACGACGAGGGAATCCGCCCTCAGAACCTCAACGCCGCAAACGACGACTGAAAATCGCTGCGGCGCGGGAACTCTTTGAGATCTCACGCGTTTCCCCGCATCAGACGATTATGCAGGGGGTCACGCATGACACGCACCAACAATCTCTATCTCGTTATCGGCGCTTTGCTCGTCGCCGTCGTCGGACTCGGTTTTTACGTCTATCGCGAAGAAACCCAGCCGAAGGGAGTCCAGCTCAGCATCGGCCAGAATGGTATAAAAGTCGAAGAGAAGTGAGGGTACGTTAGAGGATACATTATTAACGATAGAAGCTCAGAGTTGTCCGGAGCAAAAATTCACCATGTGAATTTAGTTTCAAATAAGCAAGAAAAGGGGATACTTATGACCACGCATATGAATCTCGACGAGGTCAACAGTAAAGGCTTGAAGAAAGTCTGGAGCGTTGCCGAATTCGCCAAGCGTTATCGTCTTGACCGTGGAGAGGAAGCCCGTCTGCTGAAGCTTCTCGGGCCGTTTGCGTCCCAGCAGGAACTGCTGATGAATGCCAGCCGCGCACCGCGTTTCCGTTAGCCGTTTCCAGATATCCTTTTCAATCCTTTCGCCCGGCTTCCATGCAAAAGTCGAGAGCATGAGTAACTTTGGTTACATTCAAGCTCTCCTTTACCGGAACCTTTGTCATCCTCTTCTAGTTGGTCTGTCGTGAACCAATTGGCGCCAGGCGGTCAAGCCGCCGCGCAGAAGGAGGATAATCATGATCAGACTGATTTCGAATGCCGGGCTTGCAGTTGCCCTCTCGTTGGGCGCCATGGGCGCCTTCTCCGTTCCCGCTTCCGCACAGGATATCCAACTGCGCGTGGGACCAGATGGCGTGCGCCCGATGATCCGCGACCGGGACCGCGATTACGATCGTCGCGGCTGCAGCCCCGGTGAAGCGCGTGCCGCGGCCCGGGACGAAGGCTTCCGCAACGCCCGGGTCGTCCGGGTGACGAGCCGCAGCGTCACCGTCGAGGGCTTCACGCGCAACGGACCGGATCGCATCACCTTCGCCAACCGCCGCGGCTGTCCGGAAATCTGACCTGCCGCCGAGGCTGGTCGCTCCATTGAAATCAAAAGCCGCGCCCGAATTCGAGGCGCGGCTTTTATGTTCACCGGCGCATTCTGATGCCGACCATCCTCTTTTTCTTCCGATCAGGGGATTTTGAGCTTGCGCCGCGATAGCGGAGCGACTAGGGAAAACATGCTCATTGAGCAGGTCGGGGCGTAGCGCAGCCCGGTAGCGCAC
>CCRI01000023.1 GCA_000985875.1 Neorhizobium galegae bv. officinalis | reverse complement strand
AGAATTTCAGGTGCGGTGAATCGACCGCGATTCTCAGGAGCTTGAGATAGTCGTCCTTGGGGATGTCGATTGCGCCGAACGTCTTCAGATGTTCGGTCGTGAACTGCGTATCGAGCAGAGTAAAGCCGTTTTTCCGGAGCCGCTCGACAAGGTGCACGAGGCAGATCTTGGAGGCGTTCGTGCGTCTCGAAAACATGCTCTCGCCGAAGAAGGCCGAGCCGAGCGAAACGCCATAGAGACCGCCGACCAGCTCATCGCCCTCGAAGGCCTCGACGCTGTGCGCGTGGCCCATGCGGTGCAATTCGTTGTAGAGCTTGCGGATTGTGGAGTTGATCCAGGTGCTCGGCCGATCGCCGGCCGGCTCGGCACAGAGTGCGATCACCCGTTCGAAAGCCGTGTCGAAGCGGATGTCGAGCGGTGTCTTACGAACCGCCTTGGCCAGGCTTTTGGAAAGATGGAAGGCGTCGAGCGGCAGGATGCCGCGCATTTCCGGTTCGACCCAGAAGATCTCCGGGTCGTCGGCGGATTCGGCCATCGGGAAAAGGCCGATGGAATAGGCGCGCAACAGGATTTCCGGGGTTATCGCCGGGTAATATCTGCCGCGTCGCCCTGCCATCGATCTCCTTAATGCGTCTTGTCGCCGGCGAGATATTGCTCAAGCCAGTGTATGTCATAATCGCCGTTGGCGATATCCGGATTGTCGACGAGGTCCTGGAAGAGCGGCAGCGTCGTCTTGATGCCGTCCACGACGAACTCGTCCAGCACGCGCCGCAGGCGCATCATGCATTCGACGCGGGTGCGTCCGTGCACGATCAGCTTGCCGATCAGGCTGTCGTAATAGGGCGGGATCTTGTAGCCGGCATAAGCGCCCGAATCGACGCGCACGCCAAGGCCGCCCGGCGCATGGAAATGCGTGATCGTGCCGGGCGACGGCACGAAGGTGCGCGGGTCCTCGGCATTGATGCGGCATTCGATGGCATGGCCGGAGAACACGATGTCTTCCTGGCGCACGGACAGGCCGCCGCCGGAGGCGACGCGGATCTGCTCGTGCACGAGGTCGATGCCGGTGATCGCTTCGGTGATCGGATGTTCGACCTGAAGACGGGTGTTCATTTCGATGAAGTAGAACTCGCCGTTTTCGTAGAGGAACTCGACCGTGCCGGCGCCGCGATACTTCAGCTTGCGCATCGCATCGGCGCAGATCTCGCCGATCTTCATGCGCTGCTCGACATTGAGGGCAGGGGAATTGGCTTCTTCCCAGACCTTCTGGTGGCGGCGCTGCAGCGAGCAGTCGCGCTCGCCGAGATGGATGGCATTGCCCTCACCGTCGCCGACGACCTGGATTTCGATATGGCGCGGCTTCTCGAGATACTTTTCCATGTAGACGGCATCGTTGCCAAAAGCGGCGAGCGCTTCGGAACGGGCGGTCGACACGGCTTCGTCGAGATCGGCTTCGGTCTTGGCGACCTTCATGCCGCGTCCGCCGCCGCCGGCCGTCGCCTTGATCAGTACCGGGAAACCGATCTTGCGGGCGATCTCCATGGCGTTCTCGGGCTTCACTTCGCCATCCGAGCCGGGAACGACGGGAATGCCGAGTTCCTGCGCTGTCTGCTTGGCGGTGATCTTGTCGCCCATGATGCGGATATGATCGGCGGTCGGGCCGATGAAGGTGATGCCGTGAGCATCGAGGATATCCGCGAACTTGGCGTTTTCCGACAGGAAGCCGTAGCCCGGATGCACGGCGTCGGCGCCGGTGATTTCGCAGGCAGCGACAATCTGGTGGATGTTCAGATAGCTGTCGCGCGACGGCGGCGGGCCGATGCAGACGCTTTCGTCGGCAAGCCGGACGTGCATGGCGTCGGCGTCCGCGGTGGAATGGACCGCGACGGTCGCGATGCCGAGTTCCTTGCAGGCGCGAAGCACGCGAAGCGCGATTTCACCGCGATTGGCTATGAGGATCTTGGAAATCATGATGCGCCTTACTCGATTATGACGAGCGGCTGGCCATACTCGACGGGCTGAGCGTCGTTGACCAGGATTTCCGTGACCTTGCCGGAGCGTGGCGACGGGATCTGGTTCATCGTCTTCATGGCCTCGATGATCAGCAGCGTCTGGCCTTCCTTGACGGTGGCGCCGACTTCGACGAAGGCGCGCGAACCCGGGGCCGGGGAGAGGTAGATGGTACCGACCATCGGCGCAGTGACCGCGTTCTTGTTATCCTGGACTGCGGGCGCTGCGACGGCTACGGGCGCTGCAGCCGGGGCATAGGCGGGCGCTGCGACCGGAGCCTGGACGTATTGAGTCGTACCGACGCGCGATACACGAATACGCACATCGTCCTGTTCGACTTCGATCTCGGTGAGGTCGGTATCGTTGAGGATGTTCGCGAGGTCGCGGATCAGTCCCTTGTCGATACCGTTCTTCTTGTCAGACATGGCAAACCCTATTGTTCTGTTTATCTTGTCAGGCGGTAATGGTTTTCAAGGCGTGCAGCGCCAGAATGTAGCTCGCGGTGCCAAAACCGCAGATCACGCCCTTCACCGCCGGTGCGATCATCGAATGATGGCGGAATTCCTCCCGCGCGTGGACATTCGAGATATGAAGCTCGATCACCGGCACGGAGATCGCCTTGATGGCGTCGTGCAATGCGATCGAGGTATGAGTATAGGCGCCTGCGTTGATGGCGACGCCGACGGCCTTTTCATTGGCCTCGTGCATCCAGTCGATCAGCACGCCTTCGTGATTGCTCTGGCGGAAATCGACGTCGAAGCCGAGTTCCCTGCCGGCAGCGATACACTCCTTCTCGACGTCCTTCAGCGTGGCCGCGCCATAGATGCCCGGCTCGCGCTTGCCCAGCATATTGAGATTGGGGCCATTGAGGACGAAGATCGTCTTGCTCATCACTTATCTATTGTTCCATGCAAAAATTCAGGGGCCACCTATAGACCGCCGACGCGGCAAGGGAAAGCCCCCCGCTGCGCCGAAAGGCCGCGAGTCCACTGCGATGGAACATCTGTTTGCCAGGGGGCGCCTTGTCAGCAGGTCGCCTTGCCGCAGGCGCGCACGTTGGCGACCTTCTGCTCTATCGTTTCGAGGCCGACGGCGCCGAAGACGGCTTCGTCGCCGACCACATAGGTCGGAGTGCCGGTGATGCCGATTGCGTTGGCGAGCCGGTAGGCGTCGCGCACCAGGTCGTCGTTCGGCTCGTCGGCCATGGACTTGCGGATCGCCGCCTCCTTGATGCCGAGCGCGCTTGCGACCGCAATCGCGGTCGCTTCCGAGGCGTGCGGCTGGCCGCTGAGCAGTTCGCGATGAAATTCCGCGTATTTTTCCGGCGCGACCAGGCGCACGGCGTTGGCTACCCGATGAGCGGCGACCGAGTCCGGTCCGAGGATCGGAAATTCCTTGAGGATGAAGCGGACGTTCTTATCCTTGGAAAGGATGTCGTCCATGTCGGAGAGCGCCCGCTTGCAGTAGCCGCAATTGTAATCGAAGAATTCGACGACCGTGACGTCGCCCTTCGGATTGCCGAGCGCGATGTCGGTCGGCGAGGAGAAGATCGCCTGCCTGTTGTCCGCGATCCCCTTGGTCGATTGCTCGACGCGCTGGGTCTGCTGCTTGGCCTCCAGCGCGTTCTGGACTTCGACCAGCACTTCCGGGTTCTGCAGCAGGTATTCGCGGATGAACTGGCCCATTTCCTTCTTCTGCTGGTCGTCCAGGGCGAAAGCCGGGGCGGTCGCGGAAAGTGCCAGGGCCAGCATCGAGCCGGCGGCCAATGTCCTGAAAACGGGCGTCTTGAACAGGCGGGTCATCCATATCCTCTTGGGTCGGCACACGAATCCCGCGCACCATTGTTGCGGTTTGTGCCCAAAGTAAGCCAGTCGGGCTTTCCGAAAAACCTCAAAATCGTGTCCCGACGGTTTCCACCGGTTCACAACTGCGTATGACGCTTTGCCGGATGGTGGACCCGACTCTGGAATGGAGTCCGATTTCAACAGGCTAGCCGGGTTTTCGGAATCGCTTCGGCAGGCGGTTGATCCAGTTTCTGAGGATCGGGGCAGGGCAGAAATAAAAACGGCCGCGTCTTGCGCGGCCGTTTCGTCAGTTCTCGTTAGGCTCAGAAGAAGCCGCGGCGCTGCCACCATCCGGCTTTCTTCGGCTTCGACGGGTCTGTTTCGGCCTCTGGCGCCGTCGCGGGATCGGAACTCTTCACCACCGCCTCGACGGAGGAAGAGATGTTCGATGCGCGGTTGGCCCGTGCCGGCTTCGCCTCGCCGCTATCGGCCTGCTCGGCCGCCTCTGCGACGGGGGCTTCTTCGGCAGGAGCGGCTTCGACCGGAGCGGCCTCGGGCGCCTGCGGCTCTTCGCCGAGTGCTGCTTCGACCTGTTCGACGGCGGTTTCCACCGGAGCCGGAACGGCCGCCTCTTCCACAGCCGGTGTGTCGGCCGCGGTCGCCGCCTTGCCACGACGCGAACGGCGCGGTTTGGCTTCGGGCTTGCCGCCAGTTACTGCTTCCGCCTCGGCGGGAGCCGGGACAGCCTCAACGGCGGCCTCTTCGGAGTTTTCCGCTACGGCTGCTGCCGGCACTGCCGCGACCTCTTCGCTGAATGCGTCTTCGTCGGCTGCCTCGTCGTCCTCCGAAGCGTTCAGCTCCTGTCCGTCCTCACCGGTGCGATTGCGGCGACCACCACGCTTGCCGCGGCGGCGGCGCTTGCGGCGGTTTTCTTCCGACTCCGAATCGGCGGCAACCGTTGCGTCGGAAGCTTCGCCGGCTTCGGAAACGTCGTCCTCGCCTTCGTCGCCGTCCTCGTCGCCATCGGTCATGTCGTCGTTGCCGCCCTGGGCGGTCTGGGCGTCACCGCCCTTTTCTCCGCCACGGTTGCGACGACGGCGGCGGCGCTTGCGCTTGCGGCCGTTCTGGTCGTCGCCCTGCTGCTGCTGGGTGCGCTCGGCATTGGCCGCTGCGGGCTGCGCCGTCGCTGCGACGGCCTCTTCTTCTTCATCCTCGTCGGCCTCGATGACGATGTCGTCATCGTCCTCTTCGACGGGGATGGCCGCGAACTGCATCAGGCTTTCGATCTTGACCGGGTTTTCGACCGGCTCGCCGCGATCGATCGCGAAGTGGCTGGAGCCGATGCTGACATCCGATTCGATGAAGATCGAGACGCCGAAGCGGTTCTCGTAATCGACGATGCTGCTGCGCTTGTGGTTGAGAAGATAGAGCGCGATTTCCGGCGTGGTGCGCACGGTGATGTCATGCGTGGTGTTCTTGAGCAGATATTCCTCGACGCCGCGCAGCACGTGCAGGGCGACCGACGACTGCGAGCGCACATGCCCGGTGCCGCCGCAATGGGTGCAGATCTGCGTCGTCGATTCGAGAACCGAGGCGCGGATGCGCTGGCGCGACATTTCGAGCAGGCCGAAATGCGAGATGCGGCCGACCTGGATGCGGGCGCGGTCGTTCTTCAGGCAATCCTTCAGTCGCTTCTCGACGGCGCGGTTGTTGCGCTTCTCTTCCATGTCGATGAAGTCGATGACGATCAGGCCGGCAAGGTCGCGCAGGCGAAGCTGGCGGGCGACTTCCTCGGCAGCTTCCAGATTGGTCTGGAGCGCGGTTTCCTCGATCGAATGCTCGCGGGTCGAACGGCCGGAGTTGACGTCGATGGCGACGAGCGCTTCCGTCTGGTTCATGATCAGGTAGCCGCCGGACTTCAGCGTCACCTGCGGCTGCAGCATGCGGTCGAGCTGCGCTTCGATGCCGGAGCGGGCGAAGATCGGATGCAGGTCGCGATAGGGCTGGACCACCTTGGCATGGCTCGGCATCAGCATCTTCATGAAGTCTTTCGCTTCACGATAGCCTTCTTCGCCGGACACGATGATCTCGGAAATGTCCTTGTTGTAGAGGTCGCGGATCGAGCGCTTGATCAGCGAGCCTTCTTCATAGACGAGGCACGGCGCGGTCGAATTCAGCGTCAGCGTGCGGACGTTTTCCCACAGGCGCATCAGGTATTCGAAGTCGCGCTTGACTTCGACGCGGGTGCGGTTCGCACCGGCTGTGCGCAGGATCACGCCCATGCCCTGCGGCACGTCGAGCTCGCGGGCGATTTCCTTGAGGCGCTTGCGGTCCTGCGGCTGGGTGATCTTACGGGAAATGCCGCCGCCGCGTGCCGTGTTGGGCATCAGCACCGAATAACGGCCGGCGAGCGAAAGATAGGTGGTAAGGGCAGCACCCTTGTTGCCGCGCTCTTCCTTCGCGACCTGCACGAGCAGGATCTGGCGGCGCTTGATGACTTCCTGGATGCGATACTGCTTGCGCGGCTTGCGCACGACACGATCCGGAACTTCTTCCATCGCGTCTTCGGCGCCGACCGATTCGATGATTTCCTTCTCGCCATGGTCGTCATCGTCGTCGTCATCGAAATCGTCGTTGCGGCCGCCGCCGCGGCGGGCGTCGACGTCTTCCGAAATCGAATCGGTCTCGACCAACGCGGCCATTTCGCCGGGCGTCGAGCCGTCGTCGTCATTGTTCTCGGAGGAAGGAGCGCCTTCGCCTTCGGATGCGCCGGCTTCGAGAGCCGCAGCTTCTTCTGCCGGCTTCTTGCGGGCGCGGCTGCGGCGCGGCTTGGCCTTCGGCTTTTCCGTCTCTTCGGCGGCGATTGCCTCGACCGGGCTTGCCTCGGCTGCTTCCGCGCCGGCTTCGCTTGCGGGCTCGGCAGCGGGGGCCGGGGTGGAAATGCCGATATCCGGCTGATCCTGGTTGGCAAGATCGACCACGGGGTCGGCGGCTTCCGCTTCCGCGATCTTGCGCTGATCCTCGGCTTCCTGCTGCATCAGCGCCTGACGGTCGGCAAGCGGGATCTGATAATAGTCGGGATGGATTTCGGCAAAGGCTAGGAAGCCGTGACGGTTCCCGCCGTAATCGACGAAAGCGGCCTGCAGTGAGGGTTCGACCCTCGTCACCTTCGCCAGATAGATATTGCCGCGTATCTGTTTCTTATGCTGCGATTCGAAATCGAACTCCTCGATCCGGTTACCGCGAACGACAACTACGCGCGTCTCCTCTTCGTGAGACGCGTCGATAAGCATTTTGTCTGCCATTGAAATTCTGCTCCTCGGCGCCGCCGGGAGAGTGCAGAAAAGCCTGCCACGAGGACAGGCCAGTCATGCAATGCGGTCGTTGCGCCGGATAAAAATGTTCCCGTCGGGAGTGGTTGTGACGGCAACCGGAAAGATGACGGGGAGCCTTGCTCCCTCGGTCTCTCCAGGTTCTGAAAATTGTGCCGCGACATCAAAGACCAAACGAGAATGACGATACCATAGGCCCGCATGGGCCCGATGAATGTGCTCCGCATGAGCGGTGGGTGGCACGCCACCCAGTACTTTTCCGGCCACCGCCGGAGGGATCGAGTATCAGGAAAAGTGTAGCGACGGCGGATGACTGTCGGTCTTCGGCGCCAGGTCCTGAAGAGGCTGGCCAGCCTATCGGCAGACTATCCCGTCAACACTTTAACCCTCACGGGCGTTGTATGGTTTATCTGTCACAATAGCAAGGGAAAAGCCAAGTTTGCCATATTCTCGATGGAATTAGACCCCTTATGGATGGCAGGGAACGGGCGGTTGATTCGCATCTTTTGACATGCAAATGCCTTCTACGGCGGGCACTTTGATGCGGGTTGCCCGACAGGCGGCGGGGCTTTGAATGCGAGTGGCGGTTTGAGGGCGGATGTAAAGGCAAGCGCAGCGACGGTCTGCGGCGGACGCCGGCAGCTTTTTTTTGCGCGAATCGCTTGCGCGGTTCTTCTCTTGGTCGCCTTCGTCGCGGCACCTCCCTTGAGTTCCGCAAGCGCCACGTCGCCGCCGCCGCTTCTCGCCTTCAGCGCCCGCGTCGCCGGCGACGAGGCACGCACCCGGATCGTCATCGAGTTCGAGAAAAAGCCGGAATTCTCCGTCCACTACGTCGCCGCGCCGGAGCGGGTGATCGTCGATCTGCCGGCGACCGCCTTTGGCTTCCCCGCCGAGGATCTGTCCGCGCGTGGTCTCTTCAAGGACATCCGCTATGGCACGATGGGTGAGTCGAGTGCCCGGATCGTGCTGACCGCCAAGCGGCCGGTGAAACTGTCGATCGCCGAGGTTCAATCCAACGACAACGGCAGCTACAGGCTGGTCCTGGATGCGGAAATGGCCTCCAAGGAGGTTTTTGCCGATCTGGTGAAGACCCAGAACTGGGCGACGCCGACGGCGGCGGCTCCGGACATGCTGGCGATGGGCGAGAAGGACAGCGTCTTTACGGTTGCGCTCGATGCCGGGCACGGTGGGATCGATGCCGGCGCGATGGGGGCGGGCACCAAGACACCGGAAAAGACCATCACGCTTGCGTTCGCCAGGACGCTTGCCGAACGATTGAACAAGGTGGAGGGTATCAAGGCCTTCCTGACCCGCGACGACGACACGTTCCTTTCTCTTTCCGAGCGCGTGACGCTCGCCCGCCAGGGCCACGCCGATCTGTTCGTATCCCTGCATGCCGATACCCTCGGCCAGAAGGACATTCGCGGCGCGACCGTCTACACGCTGTCCGACAAGGCCTCCGACCGCATGGCGGAAAACCTCGCCGCCCGCGAAAACCTGTCCGACGAGCTTGCGGGCTATACGCTCCAGAGCGGCCCGCCCGAGGTCGCCGATATCCTGCTCGACCTAACCCGACGCGAGACCCAGGCGTTTTCGATCGCGCTCGCCACCAATGTCGTCCAGTCCTTCGAAGGGCAGATCGGGCTCATCAACAATCCTCACCGTTATGCGGGCTTCCAGGTTCTGCGCGCGCCGGACATTCCCTCCGTCCTCCTCGAACTTGGCTTCCTATCCAATGTCGAGGACGAAAAGCTGCTGCTGGATGAGTCGTGGCGGTCCAAGGTGATCGATCGCATGGTCGACGCGATCAAGCGCTATCGTGCCCGCGCGATGGCGAACCGCGGCTGATGACCTGCGCTCCGCGTGGCGCCAGTGCCACAGGCGCGGGGAATATCGCGCAGGGGAGGGCGGACGCCGGAAATCGGGTCTAAGAGCCCTATTTTACTCACATTCGGGCGGTTATTCGATAATCTCTCAGATGCAATGGATGGCGGACGATCGATCCGCTTTCGCCTTGCGCTGGTGCAATCACCGTGCAAAACGCCTCTAACCATGCGATGGTGTGTTTCACGCGCCTAATGAAAGCTGAACGGTAGCTCCGATATGGTAAGATTGATTGGTTATCTCTTTGGTTTGGCCTGCGTCCTGTTTCTGGTCGTGGCTGCCGGCGTGGGTATTTACCTCACCGGGATGACCAAGGACCTGCCCAACTACGAGGTGCTTGCCTCCTACGAGCCGCCGGTCGCTACCCGCGTGCATGCAGGCAACGGTGCTCTGATGGCCGAATATGCCCGCGAACGGCGCCTCTTCCTGCCCATTCAGGCGGTGCCGGACCGGGTCAAGGCTGCCTTCCTGTCCGCTGAAGACAAGAACTTCTACAGCCATCCCGGCATCGACATCACCGGTCTTGGGCGCGCCGTCCTCTCGAACCTCCAGAACCTCGGTTCCGGCCGTCGCCCCGAAGGTGCCTCGACGATTACCCAGCAGGTGGCGAAGAACTTCCTCCTCTCTGCCGACCAGACGATCGATCGCAAGGTCAAGGAAGCGATCCTCTCCTTCCGCATCGAGCAGACCTATTCGAAGGACAAGATCCTCGAACTTTATCTGAACGAGATTTTCTTCGGCCTGAACTCCTACGGCATCGCCGGCGCAGCACTCACCTATTTCGACAAGTCGGTGACCGAGCTGACGACGGCCGAGGCCGCCTATCTTGCCGCCCTTCCAAAGGGTCCGGCCAACTACCATCCCTTCCGTCGCGAAAAGGCAGCGCTCGAGCGCCGCAACTGGGTCGTCGACCGCATGGCCGAGAACGGCTACATCACCCAGGCCGATGCTGAGGACGCCAAGAAGCAGCCGCTCGGCGTCAAGCAGCGCCGTACCGGCGCCCATGTCTTCGCATCGGATTATTTCTCGGAGGAAGTCCGCCGCCAGATCATCGAGCGTTACGGCGACAAGGCGCTCTACGAAGGCGGCCTTTCGGTCCGTACCTCGCTCGATCCCGACCTGCAGGTCATCGCCCGCGCCGCCCTGCAGAACGGCCTGGTGGAATATGACGAGCGCCGCGGTTTCCATGGGCCGGTCGCTCAGATCGCCACGACGGGCGACTGGGGGCCGGAGCTCGCCAAGCAGAAGTCGCTCTCTGACGTGCCGGAATGGAAACTCGCCGTCGTCACCGAGGTCTCGGCAAAGTCCGCCACGATCGGCCTGCAGCCCTCGGCGGATGCGGCTGGCAAGGTTGACGCGGTCCGCGAGATGGGCACGATCAACGGCGACGACATGAAATGGGCCTACCGGGACTCGGCCAATGTCCGCAAGCCGGCGAAATCGCCGGACGGTGTGCTGAAGCCGGGCGATGTCGTCTATGTGGAGCCGATCAATCCGCAGGCCAAGACCTACCGGCTGCGCCAGCCGCCGAAGGTTCAGGGCGGTTTCGTCGCCATGGACCCGAATACGGGCCGCGTTCTCGCGATGGCGGGCGGCTTCTCCTATTCGCAATCGGAATTCAACCGTGCCACCCAGGCGATGCGCCAGCCGGGTTCGTCGTTCAAGCCCTTCGTCTACTCGGCAGCGCTCGACAACGGCTATACGCCGGCATCGGTCATCCTCGACGCCCCGATCGAGATCGTCTCCGGCGGTCAGGTGTGGCGGCCGGAAAACTACGGCGGCGAGGCAGGCGGCCCGTCGACGCTGCGCATCGGCATCGAAAAATCCCGCAACCAGATGACCGTGCGCCTGGCGCAGGACATGGGCATGGAACTGGTTGCCGAATATGCCGAACGTTTCGGCATCTACGACAAGATGCTGCCGGTGCTTGCCATGTCGCTCGGTTCCGGCGAAACGACGGTCATGCGCATGGTCTCGGCTTATGCGGTCATCGCCAATGGCGGCAAGCAGATCAAGCCGACCGTCATCGACCGTATCCAGGACCGTTACGGCAAGACCATCTTCCGCCACGAGGAGCGCGCCTGCGACGGCTGCAACGCCAATGACTGGGCCAACCAGGAAGAACCGAGCATCGTCGACAACCGCGAGCAGGTTCTCGACCCGATGACCGCCTACCAGATCACTTCGATGATGCAGGGCGTGGTCCAGCGCGGTACGGCAGCCGGCAAGATCCCGGTCAAGGATCGCGACGTCGCCGGCAAGACCGGCACCACCAATGACGAAAAGGATGCCTGGTTCGTCGGCTTCACGCCGAACCTTGTCGCCGGTCTTTATGTCGGCTTCGACACGCCGGCACCGCTCGGCCGTGCCGGCACCGGCAGCGGCCTTGCCGCGCCTATTTTCGGCGAGTTCCTCGCCCAGGCCGCCAAGCTGACGCCTGCCGAAAAGTTCCACGTGCCGGACGGCATGCAGCTCGTCGCCGTCAACCGCAAGACCGGCATGGCGGCCATGGAAGGACAGCCGGATACGATTGTCGAGGCCTTCAAGCCCGGCACCGGCCCGGCGGACGTCTTCCAGGTCATCGGCGACGGCGAATACATGACCCAGGACCAGATCTTCACCAACTCGCCCCAGGCACAGCAGGCCGTCACCTCCGGCATGCCGGGCCTGTTCTGATCCTGACGGAGGCGAATGGCTTGCGGAGGTCGCCCGGTCTTTACATCCGGGCTCTCTGCAACTATGTCCACGGCACCTAAAAACCCAACACAAAGAGCGAAGAACAAGCGCCATGCGTGCGGAAATCATCAATGTAGTCGACGAAATCAAGCAGGCCATAAGCCTGCTGAGGAGGCATCTTTGACTGGGATCAGGCGGTAAGACGACTGGACTGGTTGAACAACAAGTCGGAGGATCCGAACCTCTGGAACGATGCCGCCGAAGCGCAGAAGCTGATGCGCGAGCGCCAGCAGCTCGATGACGGCATCAATGGCGTCAAGGCCATGGAGCAGCAGCTCAACGACAATATCGAGCTCATCGAGCTTGGCGAGGAAGAGGGCGACGAGGGCATCGTCAAGGAAGCCGAGGATGCGCTGAAGGCGCTGAAGGCGGAATCCGGCAGGCGCCAGGTGGAAGCCATGCTCTCGGGCGAGGCGGACGGCAACGACACCTATGTCGAAGTCCATTCCGGCGCCGGCGGCACGGAAAGCCAGGACTGGGCCAACATGCTTTTGCGCATGTACACCCGCTGGGCCGAACGCCAGCGTTTCAAGGTCGAACTCCTGGAAGTGCATGACGGCGAAGAAGCCGGCATCAAGTCGGCGACCATCCTCGTCAAGGGCCACAATGCCTATGGGTGGCTGAAGACCGAATCGGGCGTCCACCGCCTGGTCCGCATCTCGCCCTATGACAGCAACGCCCGTCGCCACACGTCCTTCTCGTCCATCTGGGTTTACCCGGTCATCGACGACTCGATCAATATCGAGATCAACGAAAGCGACTGCCGCATCGACACCTACCGTTCTTCGGGTGCCGGCGGCCAGCACGTCAACACGACCGACTCGGCGGTGCGCATCACGCACATCCCGTCGGGCATCGTCGTGCAATGCCAGCAGGAACGTTCGCAGCACAAGAACCGCGCCAAGGCGTGGGACATGCTGCGTGCACGTCTCTACGAGGCCGAGCTGAAGAAGCGCGAGGAAGCGGCAAATGCCGAAGCGGCTTCGAAATCCGATATCGGCTGGGGCCACCAGATCCGTTCCTACGTGCTCCAGCCCTACCAGATGGTCAAGGACCTGCGCACAGGCGTGACCAGCACTGCGCCGGACGACGTGCTGGACGGAGATATCAATCCCTTCATGGAAGCTGCCCTGGCGCATCGCATCAGCGGCAAGCCGGATGCGGATGTCGCTGACGTCGATTGACGATCCGTGGTAGAACACAAACGAAAGCGGCCGGACCTGCAAAGTCCGGCCGCTTTTTTTGCTGGATGGCAGATAGTCGTTATTCCGCCGCGGCCGCCATGGCGCCTTGGCGGCTGCGCAGCACGACAAGCGACAGCAGGAAAACGACAACCGAGCAGAGCGCAATGACCGTCACCATCGGCAGTGAAGTTCCGTCGAAGAACAGGCCGCCCAGGCCGATCACGACCGCTGACGTCACGAACTGGATCGTGCCCATCATCGCCGACGCCGTGCCGGCGATCCGGCCGTGATGTTCGAGCGCCAGCACCGCCGCCGTCGGGATGATCATGCCGAGGAAGCCGTAGCCGCCGAACAGGAAGGCCGCCATGACGTCGAGACGATCGACGCCGAGCGAGGTGACCAGCGCCAGCAGGACCATCATCGTCGAATACCCGAACACCGCGCCGCGGATCACTTTCCGGAGCCCGATCTTGCGGGAGAGCCAGCCGTTCAGCTGCGACATGCCGATGAAGGCGACCGCATTGCACGAGAAGACGATGCTGTAGAAGGTCGGCGACAGGCCGTAATGCTCGATCAGCACGAAGGACGAATTCGCCACATAGATCATGTAGCTCGACATGCCGAAGGAAGCGATCAGTACCAGCCCGAGATAGTAGGGATCCCGCAGCAGCGTGCCATAGGACCTGAGCGCGCTGGCAAGACTGCTTTCGCTACGGGCCGCCGGCAGGCGGGTCTCTTCGAGGAAGAACACCGCAACGACGGCGCCGACCGCACCGGCACCGACCATCACCCAGAAGATCAGCCGCCAGTCGCCGAACACGGTGACGATGCTGCCGGCAAGCGGTGCGAGGATCGGCGAGACGCTGAACACCAGCATCAGCCGCGACATCAGCTGGGCCGCAGCCGGACCGGTATGCAGGTCGCGGACGATGGCGCGGGAGATGACCACGCCGGCGCAGGCGCCCATGCCCTGCAGGAAGCGGAAGGCGATCAGCCACTCGATCGACGGCGACAGGGCGCAGCCGACGGCCCCGATGGCATAAAGGGCGAGACCGACATAAAGCGGCTTCTTGCGGCCGAACATGTCGGAGAGCGGGCCGTAGGCGATCTGCGAAACGGCCATGGCGACGAAGAAGGAGATCAGGCTTGCTTGCACCTCATGGCTGTCGGCATTGAGGTTTGCGCTGATGGTCGGCAGTGCCGGAAGGTACATATCGAGGGCGAAAAGCCCGATAGCGGAGAGCAGCCCGAGCGACAGGGCATGCGAAGGAGCTCTGCTTTGCATTTGGAAAAAACCTTTCCCGTCACCACATCTGCCGTGGTAACGGCAGGGCGAGGACGATTATGGGAGATGAAGATGAGAGCCGGCCAGATACGGGAGAATGGGCCTAAACAATCATGTAAATTATTTTGGACACAATTGTCCAATCCGTCAAGCCCCGCTATAGTGATGTCATGAAAAATTCGTCTGCCGAACTTCCGCGCGATTACGACACCTGGCCGCCGGCGCAGAACAAGCGCCAGGCGATCCTCAATGCTGCAGCCGATGTTTTTGCCCAGGAAGGCTTTGGCGGCGCCAGCATCGATGCGATCGCGGCAAGGGCAGGGGTGTCGCGCCAGACGATCTACAATCAGCTGGGCGACAAGGATAACCTCTTCAAGGTGGTGGTCGCCGAAATCACCGACCGCTCCAGCGCCGGTTTCTTCCGCGTGCTCGACACTTTCCCCGTGGCACCGCAGGATCTCGAGACTGAGTTGACGCAGTTTTCGGCCCAGTTGCTGCGCAAGGCGATCTGCGACCCGAACGGCCGCTGGCTGCGCAAGGTCGTGGAGACCGAAGGCGCCCGCTTCCCCGAACTTTTCGAGACCTGGAAGGAATACGGGCCGGGCAAGAAATATCCGGCCATCGCTGCCCGTCTGGCGCAGCTTGCCCATGGCGGTCATCTCGAGATCGACGATCCGGCGCTTGCGGCCCGCCAGTATATGGCACTTCTCGCAACCGACCTGCGCTACGACCAGCAGCTCGGCCGCCAGACGCCGGAATCGGAGATCGACCAGATGGCGGCGAACGCCACCCGCACGTTTTTGCGCGCCTTTGCTCCGAGGCGCTGAGCTTCACGTCAGCGCAAGAGGCCTTATTTGCGCGCTGACGCTGAGTCACGCACGCTGACGCTGAGTCAGTTGTTGAACTGCTCGGCAAGAATCCGGTCGGACCAGGAATGGTTAGGATCGGACAGGATGCGTGCGGTGATTTCGGTCGATTGCGCCACCCGCACCTTCAGCACCGACTTCACCTCGGTATTGTCGGCAACGGCATTGACCGGCCGTTTTTCCGGCTCGAGGATATGGATATCGACGCAGACATGGTTCGGCAGCAGCGCGCCGCGCCAGCGCCGTGGCCGAAATGCCGAGACGGGCGTCATGGCGAGCAGCGGCGCCTCCAGTGGCAGGATCGGCCCATGCGCCGAGAGATTGTAGGCGGTGGAGCCTGCGGGCGTGGCGATCATCAGGCCGTCGCAGATCAGTTCCTCCAGCCGAACATGGCCGTCGATCTCGACGCGCAGCTTCGCCGCCTGGTAGGATTGCCGGAAGAGATAGACCTCGTTGATGGCGAGAGCTGCCGACGTCGAGCCGTCCTCGTTTTCCGTCGTCATCTTCAGCGGGTGGAATTCGTTCTCGACCGATTCGGCCACCCGCTCATGAAGTTGCTCGGCGCGAAAATCGTTCATCAGGAAGCCGACCGAGCCGCAGTTCATGCCATAGACGCTTTTGCCCGTATGGATCGTGTCGTGCAGCGTCTGCAGCATGAAACCGTCGCCGCCGAGCGCGACGATCACGTCGGCTTCCGCGGTCGGCACATTGCCGTAGAGCCGCACGAGTTCTTCCAGCGCGGTTTGTGCTTCCGGGGCTGTCGAGGCGATGATGGAGAGCTTGTTCGTCTGGGACGACATGAACGGGCCTTTGAGGGTGCCGCCGCCCGAAGGGCCGCGCAAGGGACGCTGTAACCATTTGAGCTAACACGAGCCTGTGACAGGACCATGCCGGCCGGACGGCATTAAGTACAGGAAAAACAGGCTTTTGGACAAGCGCCTTGCGCCTTCGCCGTTAAGTGAAACAACGCAACTCGAATGCACGCTATCTCATGTTGCAGCGATTTTCTCTTTACAGGAGGGGAAAATCTGGTAACTCCCCACTCGAAAGTGCCCTTGTAGCTCAGTTGGTAGAGCACCTGATTTGTAATCAGGGGGTCCCGGGTTCGAACCCTGGCGGGGGCACCATTCCTTTCCTGGTATTAGGTATCAATTTCTCCTCATCGAGGTCGCCGTGGCGTCTGCGGCGGACCTGGCCGATGTCTGCGGCAGCGCCGGCTTTTGCCCCGCCATTGCCCGCAAGCCTGAGAGGTCTTTGCAGAATGTCGGAAACCTTATGCGGTCGGCAGGGTTAGACGGCCGTAGGGCATGTCTGGAAAGTCCCACGAGAGGAAATCCAATGTTTGCAAAGTTACTCACCGTCGGCGCATTGTCGCTCGGTCTCGCCACTGCCGCAGTCGCCCAGTCGGGCTCGGGAACCGGATCAGGATCCGGCGGCGTTTCGGGCTCGGGTTCTGCGGGAACCAGCGGATCTGTTTCGGGTTCGGGCGCCAGCGGCTCCGGCACGCTCAACGGCAATACCACGGGTACGCTGAATGGCGCCGGGCGTGGTATGCTTGATTCCAATACGACCGGCAGCACGACCGGCAATTCCGGCGGTTCCAAATGCCCGCCGAACAATCTATCGCAGGGTTCCGGCGCCACGACGCCCAATGCGGACGGGACGCTCGCGCCCGGGCAGGCACAAAACTGCTGATCGAGAACCATGTGCGGCAGGCGGAGGGCCTTCTTCTGCTTGCCGCTTCAATTCCGGAACACAGTGCAGGGCACCCCCTCCGTCCTTATCCTCGCACACAAATCGGTTGCCTCGGCTCTGGTGGCGCGGCCGATCCGGGCCGCATATCGTGGGCGATAGCCGAAATTGCCCCGTTTCTGCCGCACGACGAGCGCCCGTTCCGCGCTGAGCGGCGCCGGTAGCCTGCCGATCGTGTTGGCAAACAGCTGGCTGGCGATATTCGGATTGTAGTGCGCGGAAAGCTGTACCCCCCATGGCGCCCAATCCGCCGATGCAATCAGAACGGTCTCGTTGAGACGCCGCGTTGCGGCAAGCTGTACGCATCCGTCGATGAAGTTCTTTTGCGGGGCGAGGGCCTGAGCCGCGGTCTTTGGCGGATTGTCTCTCCATGTCTCCGCCGGGTGACCGGTAATCGCAAACACGTAGTCGCGCGTCTCTATCGGCAGCCGGCCGGCCTTCAGGAATGTTTCCAGCCCGGCTTCGCCGGCATTATAGGCCGCGGCGGCAAGGCCGAGATTGCCGAAACGGTCGCGCAGGTCCCTGAGATAGAGCGAGGACGCGGCAAGGGCTTCGATGACGTCGAAGCTGTTTTGCAGGCCGCGGATCTTCGCGGTCGCCGGCATGAACTGGGCGATACCTTCAGCACCTTTCGGGCTCACCGCGTTCGGCCGAAACAGGCTCTCCCGCCAGATCAGGCGCGCGAGGAATTCCGGCGGCAGGCCGTTCACGACCGCCAGCCGCTCCATGACATGGCAGAGATCCTCGTTGTAGGCGTTGGGACGAATGCACAATCGGCCAATTTCATCCGACGCCGCACGCTCGTATCGGCATTCGGGGGCGGCCGTCTCTTCCGCAGCGTTGATGCTCCCGCCAATGGGCGCCACGGCCAAACACAAGCCCAAACCTGCTTGGCCCAAGCCTGTTTGCATGAGACGGCGAAACATCATCGAGATGCAATATGCCCAATCACGCCTCGGCTTGAAAGCCTTCGGCGGCAGGAACAGGCGATCCGAATGCCTATTGCCGGGATTGCTCCAGCAAAGATCGGCAGGACTGGTCCAGCGCGGCGAAATCCGCTTCCGCCATCGATTGCGTCTTTTCCAGCATCTGCTGCGTCTGTCTCTCGAAAAGCGCCGTCGCTTTGTCGCGGGGATAGTGATTGTCCTGCAGGATCACCAGCGCCGCATGCATATGTTCTTCATCGCGGGAAACGCTGCCCTCGACCGCGTCGCTCTTGCCGAACTCCTTGGCCATGATCTTGCGCATCGAATAGAAGGCCGAACACGATATGTGTTGTTCCGCAGAGCGTATCGGCTGGGTCTGGGCCAGCGCCGGCGGCGATGCGGTCAGCACGGCCGTCATAACCCAGACGATTTTCCCTTGCGTGGTCATGCGACACAATCCTGGGGCTCGAGCCCGAGGTTCCCGCCGGCCCGCCGTCTTGGCGGCTATTCTAGCGCAGTTTTCCGACGCCGGAATAGGCAAAACCGTGCGCTTCGACTTCCCGCGCTCGATAGACATTGCGGAGATCGACCAAGACAGGGCTCTTCATGACGGACTTCAGCCGTTCGAGATCGAGTGCGCGAAACTCGTTCCATTCGGTCACCAGAACCGCGACATCCGCGCCCTCCGCTGCCTCGTAGGGACCGGTGGCGAATTCGATATTCATCATCTGCCTGGCGTTTGCCATGCCTTCCGGATCGTAGCCGGACACGATCGCGCCCGCATCCTGCAGCGTCTGGACGACGGCGATCGCCGGGCTGTCGCGCATGTCGTCGGTGTTCGGCTTGAAGGTCAGCCCGAAGACGGCGACCTTCTTGCCGCGCACATCGCCGCCGGCAGCCGCGATCACCTTGCGGCCCATGGCGCGCTTGCGGGTATCGTTGACGGCGATGGTGGTTTCGATCAGGCGGACAGGGCTGTCATAGTCCTGGGCGGTCTTGGCGAGCGCCAGCGTGTCCTTGGGGAAGCAGGAGCCGCCATAGCCGGGGCCGGCATGCAGGAATTTCGAGCCGATGCGGCCGTCGAGGCCGATGCCGCGCGAAACGTCCTGGACGTCGGCGCCGACGCGCTCGCAGAGGTCGGCCATCTCGTTGATGAAGGTGATCTTCATCGCCAGGAAGGCGTTTGCGGCATATTTGATCAGTTCGGACGTGCGGCGGCTGGTGAAGAGGAGCGGCGACTGGTTGAGATAGAGCGGACGGTAGACTTCCGTCATCACGCCGCGGGCACGCTCGTCGGACAGGCCGACGACGATGCGGTCCGGGCGCTTGAAGTCCTCGATCGCAGCACCTTCGCGCAAAAATTCCGGGTTTGAGACGACGGCGAAATCGGCATCCGGATTGGTTTCGCGGATGATCCGCTCCACCTCGTCGCCGGTGCCGACCGGGACGGTCGACTTGGTGACGATGACGGTGAAGCCCGTCAGTGCTTCGGCGATTTCGCGGGCTGCGGCATAGACGTAACCGAGATCGGCATGGCCGTCGCCGCGGCGCGACGGCGTGCCGACCGCGATGAAGACGACGTCGGCATCGGCCACTGCGGGGCCAAGCTCCGTGGTGAAGGAAAGGCGACGGGATTTGACGTTCGATTCGACCAGCGCCTCGAGGCCCGGTTCGAAGATCGGGATGACGCCTTGTCTCAGCGCCTCGATCTTTTCGGCGGCCTTGTCGACGCAGATCACGTCATGTCCGAAATCCGCAAAGCAGGCTCCCGACACGAGGCCGACATAACCCGATCCAACCATCACAATACGCATCAACAATCCTCATCTTTGCTCGGCAATCTCACGCGCAGCGGCTTCCTAGGCGCATCCGAAAAGGAATGCAACGCGTCGGATTGGCTCTGTCGCCAATGTCACCGAATGATGACAGGGGGACGACGGTGCTCAAGCGTTTCCAGGCCGCGATCCCCAGGCGATGAAATCGGGGTTGGCGAAATCCAGCATGTCCGGGCGGCCGGTCTTGCCGTAGGTGAGCGGCTTGCCGTCGGTCGTCACCGTGCTGCCGCCGGCGGCACGAAGCACGGCGTCGCCGGCTGCCGTGTCCCATTCCATGGTCCGGCCGAAGCGGGGATAAAGATCGGCGGCACCCTCCGCCAGCAGGCAGAATTTCAACGAGGAGCCAATGCTGCGGATATCGGCGGCGCCGGATTTCTCGAGGAAGGCCTCGGTCTCGGCGGAATTGTGGGAGCGGCTCGCAACGCAGATCGGCCGGTTCCCGACCGGCCTTGCGACGATCGGCTCCCGGCATATCACCGCGAAGTCGTCATCGACGACGAGTTTTTCCGCCCGACCGTCGCCGCCGAGATAGGCGACCTTGAGGGCGGGGGCGTAAACGGCGCCGAGGATCGGCGCGCCATCCTCGATCAGCGCGATGTTGACCGTGAAATCCTCGCGGTTGTTTATGAACTCCTTGGTGCCGTCGAGCGGATCGACAAGGATGAAGGAGCGCCCTTCGATCGACGGGATGCGCCCCATCGCCACCGATTCTTCCGCGATAACGGGAATGTCTGGAAAGGCCTGGGCGAGCTCGGCGAGGATGATCTCTTCAGCCCGCTCGTCCGCCTCCGTGACCGGAGACCGATCGGCCTTGTAGCTGGTGCTCGGCCCGGCCCTGTAGATGTCCAGGATGGCCTTGCCTGCGAGCAGCGCGGCTTTTTCGAATGTGGCGAGCATGAATTCCATGGCGGCTGGTCACGTCGGTTGCTTAGACTTCCCATGACACGTTTGCCCCGCGCATGGGAGTCTAAAACGGCTCGGCTCAACCGGCCTTGGCGAGATGCTGCCGTGTCGCGTAGAGCGCGATCGCGGCGGCGTTCGAGACGTTGAGCGACTTGATGGCGCCCGGCATGTCGAGGCGGGCGAGCGCGTTGACCGTTTCGCGGGTCTTCTGCCGCAGGCCCTTGCCTTCCGAACCGAGCACCAGGGCGATCCGGCCGCCGGTAAACGTGCCTTCGAGCGGGGCGGGGCCTTCCGAATCGAGCCCGATCGTCTGGAAGCCGAGCCGGTGCAGTTCCTCGATCGCGTCGGCGAGGTTGGTAATCTGTATATAAGGTATCAGCTCAAGCGCGCCGGAGGCGGACTTGGCCAGCACGCCGGACTCGGTCGGGCTATGTCTCTGCGTGGTGATGATGGCGCCGGCGCCGAACGCGACCGCCGAGCGCATGATCGCGCCGACATTGTGGGGGTCGGTCACCTGGTCGAGGACGAGAAGAAGCGGGCTTTCTTTCAGGCCTTCCAGCCGGCGGACGGGCAGGGGGCGGGTTTCCAGCATCACGCCCTGGTGGATCGCCTCGGGGCCGAGCACCTTGTCGATATCCTGGGGCGAGACGAATTCGACCGGAAGGGACAGCGTCTCCGGTTCACCGATCTCGAGCCGCGCGAAGGCGTTCTGCGTCACCGACAGCTTGATGAGCTTGCGTTCGGGGTTGTCGAGGGCGGCACGCACCGTGTGCAGGCCGTAGAGGAAGACCTGTTCCGGCTGAAGCTGCGGCGGTTTCCAATCCTTGTTGGATTTCGGCCGCTTCAGGGGCGGCGTCGGAATTTCCCCGCGTTCGCGCTTGGCGTCGCGCACGGCGCGCCGAAGCGTTGCGTAGTGGGTGTCGCGGGTGGATTTGTCTTGTTTGTCGTCCTTGCTCATCAGGCCTTATAGCCATCCCCGCTCGCCGGGCAAAGCCCTCGACGCGAAGGCGGGTCGAAAGTGGGACTGATTTATTTTCGTCATTTTTGCTTCTTCCTCGTGTTGACAGACGAGAACGAGGCGGTCATATACGCGGCGCAGATCGAGGGGCGGCAAGCTTCAAGGTCTGACGAACTTGGTCTCACGATCCGGACGAAAAACTGGAGAGATGCCCGAGTGGTTAAAGGGGACGGACTGTAAATCCGTTGGCTCAGCCTACGTTGGTTCAAATCCAACTCTCTCCACCATTCGTCTCTGATCGGACACCACACCGCGGGTATAGCTCAATGGTAGAGCAGCAGCCTTCCAAGCTGAATACGCGGGTTCGATTCCCGCTACCCGCTCCAAAATCATGAACGATCTGCAATGACGGCGTGCCAGCCGGTGCAACGCTTTCCCGCGTCTCCGTCGAAGCGGGGCGGCGATCACGCGGCTTGCGCCTTGCTCTGACCGGAAGCTTCCATCAGATGGAATGAGACACGGGTCCCATATTGTTTTGAGCCGCGCATCCAGCCCCGCCGCTTTGCCCGGTTGCGGGGCTTCTTGCGCTTCCGGCGCCCCTCAATTCGCTGAGGCCTGCAGTAACAGACGGTCCGGATCTTGAACCGAGCCCGCGCCGAACCGGCCGTCCGCCGGGCATTTTAAGGCCGATTTTGCCTGCTCCCCTTGTCCGGGCGCGCGTCGTAATTATGTCTTGCGCATTCTAGTGGAAAGCCTTAAACGGCGACACCAAACCCGGTCGCCGGGTCCACCCTTATGTTCACAGGAAGCATTCAATGGCAAAGAGCAAGTTTGAGCGCAACAAGCCGCACGTCAACATTGGCACGATCGGTCACGTTGACCATGGCAAGACGTCGCTGACGGCCGCGATCACGAAGTACTTCGGCGAGTACAAGGCCTATGACCAGATCGACGCGGCTCCTGAAGAGAAGGCACGCGGCATCACCATTTCGACGGCCCACGTCGAATATGAGACGCCGGCCCGCCATTATGCCCACGTTGACTGCCCCGGCCACGCCGACTACGTCAAGAACATGATCACCGGTGCTGCCCAGATGGACGGCGCGATCCTGGTCTGCTCGGCGGCCGACGGCCCGATGCCGCAGACCCGCGAGCACATCCTGCTCGCCCGTCAGGTCGGCGTTCCGGCGATCGTCGTGTTCCTCAACAAGGTCGACCAGGTCGACGACGCCGAGCTTCTCGAGCTCGTCGAACTGGAAGTGCGCGAACTTCTGTCGTCCTACGACTTCCCGGGCGACGACATTCCGATCATCAAGGGTTCGGCGCTGGCCGCTCTTGAAGATTCGGACAAGAAGATCGGCGAAGATTCGATCCGCGAGCTGATGGCCGCCGTCGACGCCTACATCCCGACGCCTGAGCGTCCGATCAACATGCCGTTCCTGATGCCGATCGAAGACGTGTTCTCGATCTCGGGTCGTGGCACGGTCGTGACCGGCCGCGTCGAGCGCGGCATCGTCAAGGTCGGCGAAGAAGTCGAGATCGTCGGCATCCGCCCGACCTCGAAGACGACGGTGACCGGCGTTGAAATGTTCCGCAAGCTGCTCGACCAGGGCCAGGCCGGCGACAACATCGGCGCACTGGTTCGCGGCGTGAACCGTGACGGCGTCGAGCGTGGCCAGATTCTCTGCAAGCCGGGTTCGGTCAAGCCGCACAAGAAGTTCATGGCTGAAGCCTACATCCTGACGAAGGAAGAAGGCGGCCGTCATACGCCGTTCTTCACCAACTACCGTCCGCAGTTCTACTTCCGCACGACGGACGTGACGGGCATCGTATCGCTGCCGGAAGGCACGGAAATGGTCATGCCGGGCGACAACGTCACGGTTGCCGTCGAGCTGATCGTTCCGATCGCGATGGAAGAAAAGCTGCGCTTCGCGATCCGCGAAGGCGGCCGCACCGTCGGCGCCGGCATCGTCGCTTCGATCATCGAGTAATCGATAGCCACATCGAAATAGCAAAGGCCCTGCCGGCAACGGCGGGGCCTTTCGCTTTTCAGTCCTGTCCTTGGGTCAATCGCGTGGCTCACCCTGAGTCAGTCTTAGAAAAAGCTCGCTTCGGTAACGGAAATGCGTTTTGCCGCGGTCCGGCAGGTCGCAGATTGCCGGGCCTCAGGCGCTGCCAGACCGACGTGCCATCGACGAATTCCGGCGGGGCAGGCGGCAGACATCCGCCGAACCATAGGTCGCCGCTCGGTGACTTATCTCGGAGAAAGCGCAAATGCCGGTCGTGGCGGGCTAGCTCGGCGGGTGCAAGCGCGGCGCCATCAACTGCCTCCCGTTGCGAATCGTCCGCGGGCCGATTCCCGGGGAGCCTCTGTCGATCATTCGGAAGCTTCTGCGGAGCGGCGGTCGCAACTTTCTGACGGCTCCCGGCCTTGAAGACCTGTTCCTCCGGCCTGCTCCCGGGCGAAAATAGGCGAAGGCCGCGCCCGGAACGGCGCTTCCGGGCGTTCGCTCTGCCGACGCACCTGACGGGTACGATGGAAAGCTCGGGTAGAACGCTACGGATATCAAAAATGCTCTTGCAAAGCGCGGCGCATCCCCTTAAAGGGAGCGCCTAGCCAGTTGGCGGCGAGGCCGAGTTTCCGGTTTATGTTCCGCCAAGGTTGAAGGGGTGTAGCTCAGTTGGTAGAGCGGCGGTCTCCAAAACCGCAGGTCGTCGGTTCAAGCCCGGCCGCCCCTGCCACTTTCAGATGATTGGCGCGAGATTATCCGCAGCGGAATTGTCGGGAAATGGTCGCCGTGCAAAACGGCGAAATTTCATCGAACACTGTTTTCCCTCTTGTGTAAAGGGGAAGGGGTGTTTATGTAGGTCAAAACAGACACGCGGTGCGTGGGGCTGAGCAAGTTCAGCTTTACGCGCCGTAATTGCGTGGGCAATCAATGGCATCCAAGACCAATCCAGTTACGTTTCTGCGCCAGGTGCGATCCGAAGCGTCGAAAATCCATTGGCCGTCGCGTCGCGAGACCATGATCTCCACGGCCATGGTTCTGGTTATGGTTGTGTTCGCTGCGCTGTTTTTCTTCGCTGCAGACCAGCTCATGGGATGGTTGCTCCGTCTCGTACTGAACGTCAGCGTTTGATTTCTGGAGAATAAAGATGGCGGCGCGTTGGTACATCGTCCACGCATATTCCAATTTTGAGAAGAAGGTGGCTGAGGACATCGAGAACAAGGCTCGCCAGAAGGGGCTTGAGCATCTGTTCGAGAAGATCCTGGTGCCGACGGAGAAGGTGGTTGAAGTGCGTCGCGGCCGCAAGGTCGATTCCGAGCGCAAGTTCTTTCCGGGTTACGTCATGGTTCGGGCTAACCTGACCGACGAAGCCTATCACCTGATCAAGAACACGCCGAAGGTCACCGGCTTTCTCGGTTCCGACAACAAGCCGGTTCCGATCCCGGACTTCGAGGCTGAGCGTATCCTGGGCCAGGTCCAGGAAGGTGTCGAGCGGCCGAAGTCGTCGATCACTTTCGAGATCGGCGAGCAGGTTCGGGTGTCGGATGGTCCGTTCGCTTCCTTCAACGGTACCGTTCAGGACGTTGACGAGGAGCGTTCGCGCCTCAAGGTCGAGGTTTCGATCTTCGGCCGCGCGACCCCGGTCGAGCTGGAATACGCTCAGGTCGAAAAGGTCTGATCCGTTTGGAATTGGGGCCTGCCGTTTGTTCGGTGGGTCTCGTGCGGCGTTTGCCGCAAGCGCGTGGGAGGAACGGTGCCTTAGCCGGGCATCCTGACCGAACCACGCAACCGCAGCCGCCGGCGAAGGCCGGCATGTCGGATCGGGAAACCGGTCTCTAACGAAAGGCAGAGAGTAATGGCTAAGAAAGTTATGGGCCAGCTCAAGCTGCAGGTGAAGGCAGGGTCGGCCAATCCGTCCCCGCCGATCGGTCCTGCACTTGGTCAGCGCGGCATCAACATCATGGAATTCTGCAAGGCGTTCAACGCCGCCACGCAGGAAATGGAAAAGGGCATGCCGATCCCGGTCGTCATCACCTATTTCCAGGACAAGTCCTTCACCTTCGCGATGAAGCAGCCTCCGGTCAGCTACTGGCTGAAGAAGGAAGCGAAGATCACCTCGGGTTCCAAGACCCCGGGCAAGGGCGCCAAGGCTGGCACCCTGACCAAGGCTCAGATCCAGACCATCGCCCAGGCGAAGATGAAGGATCTGAATGCTGCCGATCTCGAAGGCGCAATGGCCATGATCGAGGGCTCTGCCCGCGCCATGGGCCTGGAAGTGGTGGCGTAACATGGCAAAGCTTGCAAAGCGTATTCAGAAGATCCGCGAAGGCGTGGATCCGACCAAGCTCGTAGCGCTTACCGACGCCATTTCGATGGTCAAGGAGCGTGCGGTCGCCAAGTTCGACGAAACCGTCGAAATCGCCATGAACCTCGGCGTCGATCCGCGTCACGCAGACCAGATGGTCCGCGGCGTGGTCAACCTGCCGAACGGCACCGGCCGTGACGTTCGTGTTGCCGTTTTCGCACGCGGCGCCAAGGCTGACGAAGCCAAGGCTGCCGGCGCGGACATCGTCGGCGCAGAAGACCTCGTCGAAATCGTCCAAGGCGGCAAGATCGACTTCGATCGCTGCATCGCCACCCCGGACATGATGCCGCTCGTCGGCCGTCTCGGTAAGGTTCTCGGCCCGCGCGGCATGATGCCGAACCCGAAGGTCGGGACCGTCACCATGGACGTCGCTGGCGCCGTCAAGGCCTCCAAGGGCGGCGCTGTCGAGTTCCGCGTCGAAAAGGCTGGCATCATCCACGCCGGTATCGGCAAGGCCTCCTTCGAAGCCAAGGCTCTCGAAGAGAACATCAAGGCTTTCGCTGACGCCGTCATCAAGGCCAAGCCGGCCGGCGCCAAGGGCAACTACCTCAAGCGGGTAGCGATCTCCTCGACCATGGGTCCGGGCGTCAAGATCGATCCGTCGACGGTCACGATCTAAAGTTTTGTCCGGAGCCTTCGGGTTCCGGACCGCATGAATTCCCGGTCCTTCGGGGCCGGGGATTTCCCAGGGAAACCTGGGAATTCCTGTCCGAGATTGCGGGTGGTTTCGACCTTAATCACTTGATGCCTGCATGAGACGGGTAAGACCCGAGATTTTTGAGGTGCCATGCGCCTCGTAAATTCGGTTCGAGCCTAGTGTGCCTTGTGCCTGGAGCCCCTGTGGCGACAGTGCGAGGGGACAGGATCCTCAAGCGTCGCTTGGGGTCCTAATCAAGGGATCCCTTGAGGCAAAGGCAACCCGATGGGGCCTGCAGGATTGCGGTCCCGTCAACTGGAGACAGACAGTGGAAAGAGCGGAAAAGCGCGAATTTGTCACGGAGCTGAACGAAGTCTTCAAGGCTTCTGGTTCGGTTGTCGTGGCCCACTATGCTGGTGTCACAGTTGCGCAGATGAACGATTTTCGTTCGAAGATGCGCGCTGCTGGCGGCACCGTCAAAGTCGCGAAGAACCGTCTGGCCAAGATCGCTCTTCAGGGTACGGAGTCGGAAGGGATGTCAAATCTCTTCAAGGGTCAGACGCTGATCGCATTCAGCGAAGACCCGGTAACGGCTCCGAAGGTCGTCATGGATTTTGCCAAGACCAATGACAAGATCATTGTTCTGGGCGGTTCCATGGGTGCAACCACGCTCACTGCGGATGCGGTCAAGTCGCTTGCGACCCTGCCTTCGCTGGACGAGCTTCGCGGCAAGCTGCTGGGCCTCTTGAATGCCCCGGCTACCCGCGTCGCCACGGTTGTTGCAGCACCGGCAAGCCAGCTTGCCCGCGTGTTCGCGGCCTACGCCAAGAAGGACGAGGAAGCCGCTTAAGGCGGTTTTTCGCTGTTCATACCCAAATCAAGTTCGAACCGAATATAAGGAACTAGTAAAATGGCTGATCTCGCAAAGATCGTTGAAGACCTCTCTGCTCTGACCGTCCTGGAAGCTGCTGAGCTTTCCAAGCTGCTCGAAGAGAAGTGGGGCGTTTCTGCAGCTGCTCCGGTAGCTGTTGCTGCTGCTGGCGGTGGCGCTGCTGCTGCCGTTGTTGAAGAAGAAAAGACCGAATTCGACGTCATCCTCGCTGATGCCGGCGCCAACAAGATCAACGTCATCAAGGAAGTCCGCGCCATCACCGGCCTGGGCCTCAAGGAAGCCAAGGATCTCGTTGAAGCCGCTCCGAAGGCTGTCAAGGAAGGCGTCAACAAGGCTGAAGCCGCTGACCTCAAGAAGAAGCTTGAGGACGCCGGCGCCAAGGTCGACGTTAAGTAATATCGGAATGCGGCGGGGGAGGTCTCCTCTCCCGCCCATTTCCTCCGAACGTATTACCCAGGAACCGTCAAAACGGTTCCTGGGTAATGGGTTCTCAAGAGGATGGTCCCGAATCGAACAGAAAAGGCAATCCGGCCTGGCGTGTTCGAGAGGTGGGACGAGATTGAGAATACCCATTGATCGACGGGATCGACTGGCCAGCGAACCCCGTCCGTTGCAGGCCCGGATGCAATTTTGAAGGAGCGACGATGGCTCAGACCCTTTCCTTTAATGGTCGCAGGCGCGTACGCAAGTTTTTTGGAAAAATCCCCGAAGTCACAGAGATGCCGAACCTCATCGAGGTTCAGAAGGCATCCTATGACCAGTTCCTGATGGTCGATGAACCGAAGGGCGGTCGTCCGGACGAAGGTCTGAACGCTGTCTTCCGGTCGGTCTTCCCGATCACCGATTTTTCCGGCGCCTCCATGCTCGAATTCGTGTCCTACGAATTCGAACTGCCGAAGTTCGACGTGGAAGAATGCCGTCAGCGCGATCTGACCTATGCCGCGCCGCTGAAGGTGACGCTGCGTCTCATCGTGTTCGATATCGACGAGGATACGGGCGCCAAGTCGATCAAGGACATCAAGGAACAGTCCGTCTACATGGGCGACATGCCGCTCATGACCGACAACGGTACGTTCATCGTGAACGGCACCGAACGCGTGATCGTGTCCCAGATGCACCGTTCGCCGGGCGTCTTCTTCGACCACGACAAGGGCAAGAGCCACTCTTCCGGCAAGCTACTCTTCGCAGCCCGCGTCATTCCGTATCGCGGTTCCTGGCTCGACATCGAATTCGACGCCAAGGATATCGTTTACGCCCGTATCGACCGCCGCCGTAAGATCCCCGTGACCTCGCTGCTGATGGCGCTTGGCATGGACGGCGAAGAAATCCTGTCGACCTTCTACACGAAGTCGTCCTACCAGCGCGACGGCGAAGGCTGGCGGATTCCGTTCCAGCCGGAAACCCTGAAGGGTGCGAAGACCCTTTCCGACATGATCGACGCCGATACCGGCGAAGTGGTTGTCGAATCCGGCAAGAAGCTCACCCCGCGTCTTCTCCGTCAGCTGACGGACAAGGGCCTCAAGGCCCTGAAGGCGACCAATGACGACATCTACGGCAACTACCTTGCCGAAGACATCGTCAACGGGGCAACCGGCGAAATCTACCTCGAAGCCGGCGACGAAATCGACGAAAAGACCCTGCCGATCATCCTGAGCGCCGGTTTCGACGAGATCCCGGTTCTCGGCATCGATCACATCAATGTCGGCGCCTATATCCGCAACACGCTTGCCGCCGACAAGAACGAGAACCGTCAGGACGCTCTGTTCGACATCTACCGCGTCATGCGCCCGGGTGAACCGCCGACGATGGAATCGGCCGAAGCCATGTTCAACTCGCTGTTCTTCGATGCGGAGCGTTACGACCTGTCCGCCGTCGGCCGCGTCAAGATGAACATGCGTCTCGACCTCGAAGTCGCAGACACCGTCCGCACGCTCCGCAAGGACGACATCCTGGCCGTTGTCCGGATGCTGGTCGAACTGCGCGACGGCAAGGGCGAAATCGACGACATCGACAACCTCGGCAACCGCCGCGTCCGTTCCGTCGGCGAACTGATGGAAAATCAGTATCGCCTCGGCCTCCTCCGCATGGAGCGCGCCATCAAGGAACGCATGTCGTCGATCGAAATCGACACCGTCATGCCGCAGGACCTGATCAACGCGAAGCCGGCAGCTGCCGCGGTTCGCGAATTCTTCGGCTCCTCGCAGCTGTCGCAGTTCATGGACCAGGTGAACCCGCTTTCGGAAATCACCCACAAGCGCCGTCTTTCGGCACTTGGCCCGGGTGGTCTGACCCGCGAGCGCGCCGGCTTCGAAGTCCGCGACGTTCACCCGACCCACTACGGCCGTATTTGCCCGATCGAGACGCCGGAAGGCCCGAACATCGGTCTGATCAACTCGCTTGCGACCTTTGCCCGCGTCAACAAGTACGGCTTCATCGAAAGCCCGTACCGCAAGATCATCGACGGTGTGGTGACGAAGGAAGTGCTTTACCTCTCCGCCATGGAAGAGGCCAAGTATTACGTCGCACAGGCGAACGCTCCGCTCGACAAGAACGGTTCGTTCCTTGAAGAGTTCGTCGTCTGCCGTCATGCCGGCGAAGTCATGCTGTCCCCGCGCGACACCATCAACCTGATGGACGTCTCGCCGAAGCAGCTCGTCTCGGTTGCGGCCGCTCTGATCCCGTTCCTGGAAAACGACGACGCCAACCGCGCTCTCATGGGCTCGAACATGCAGCGTCAGGCCGTACCTCTGGTGCGTGCTGAAGCTCCGTTCGTCGGCACCGGCATGGAACCGGTCGTCGCTCGCGACTCCGGTGCTGCGATCGCTGCCCGCCGTGGCGGCGTGGTCGACCAGGTCGACGCGACCCGTATCGTTATCCGCGCCACCGAAGACCTCGATCCGTCGAAGTCTGGCGTCGATATCTATCGTCTGCAGAAGTTCCAGCGTTCGAACCAGAACACCTGCGTCAACCAGCGCCCGCTGGTCGCCGTCGGTGACATCCTGAACAAGGGCGACATCATCGCCGACGGTCCGTCGACGGACCTTGGTGACTTGGCGCTCGGCCGCAACGCGCTCGTCGCGTTCATGCCCTGGAACGGCTACAACTACGAAGACTCGATCCTGCTCTCCGAGCGCATCGTGTCGGACGACGTGTTCACCTCCATCCACATCGAGGAATTCGAAGTGATGGCGCGTGACACCAAGCTTGGTCCGGAAGAAATCACCCGCGACATTCCGAACGTTTCGGAAGAAGCGCTGAAGAACCTCGACGAAGCCGGCATCGTCTACATCGGCGCCGAAGTCCAGCCGGGCGACATCCTCGTCGGCAAAATCACCCCGAAGGGCGAAAGCCCGATGACGCCGGAAGAAAAGCTTCTGCGCGCCATCTTCGGTGAAAAGGCCTCCGACGTTCGCGACACCTCCATGCGCATGCCTCCGGGCACGTTCGGCACGGTCGTCGAAGTCCGCGTCTTCAACCGTCATGGTGTGGAGAAGGACGAACGCGCCATGGCGATCGAGCGTGAGGAAATCGAACGCCTCGCCAAGGACCGCGACGACGAACAGGCAATCCTCGACCGCAACGTCTATGGCCGTCTGACGGACATGCTGCGCGGCCAGATGTCGGTTGCCGGTCCGAAGGGCTTCAAGAAGGGCATCGAGCTCACCAACGCCGTCATCTCCGAATATCCCCGCTCGCAGTGGTGGATGTTCGCAGTCGAGGACGAAAAGGTGCAGGGCGAAATCGAAGCGCTCCGCGGCCAGTACGACGAATCCAAGTCGCGCCTTGAACAGCGCTTCATGGACAAGGTCGAGAAGGTCCAGCGCGGCGACGAAATGCCTCCGGGCGTCATGAAGATGGTCAAGGTCTTCGTCGCTGTGAAGCGCAAGATCCAGCCGGGCGACAAGATGGCCGGCCGTCACGGAAACAAGGGCGTCGTGTCGCGCATCGTTCCGGTCGAGGACATGCCGTTCCTCGAAGACGGTACGCATGTCGACATCGTTCTGAACCCGCTCGGCGTGCCTTCGCGCATGAACGTCGGTCAGATCCTCGAAACGCACCTGGCCTGGGCTTGCGCCGGCATGGGCAAGCGTATCGGGGCGATGCTCGAAGAGTACCGCAAGTCGAACGATATCACCGACTTGAAGAAAGAGCTGACGGAAGCCTATCAGAGCGAGGCAAACGCTGAAGTAGCAAGCTTCGACGACGACTCTCTCGTTCGTCTGGCCGAGCAGTCCAAGCGTGGTCTGTCGATTGCAACGCCGGTCTTCGACGGCGCGCACGAGCCGGACGTCGCGGCGATGCTCACCAAGGCAGGCCTCGATCCGTCCGGTCAGTCGGTCCTCTATGACGGCCGTACCGGCGAGCAGTTCGACCGCAAGGTGACTGTCGGCTACATGTACATGATCAAGCTGAACCATCTCGTGGACGACAAGATCCACGCGCGTTCGATTGGTCCGTACTCGCTGGTTACCCAGCAGCCGCTCGGTGGCAAGGCGCAGTTCGGCGGCCAGCGCTTCGGCGAAATGGAAGTCTGGGCGCTCGAAGCCTACGGCGCCGCCTACACGCTGCAGGAAATGCTGACCGTGAAGTCGGACGACGTGGCCGGCCGTACCAAGGTCTACGAAGCGATCGTGCGCGGCGACGACACGTTCGAGGCAGGCATTCCGGAGAGCTTCAACGTTCTCGTCAAGGAAATGCGCTCTCTCGGCCTGTCCGTCGAGCTCGAGAACTCGAAGATCGAAGACGTGAACGCCGGCCAGCTGCCCGACGCAGCCGAATGATCATAACGAGGCGCGCGCCGATTGAAGGCGCGCGCTGCTCCCTCCGCCGGTATCCGCCGGCAGGATAGGGAAACTTTCGCCGCATTTCGCGGCTAATACCGTTTTAATGCATCGGACGGTCCGTCCCGGGAATTTGGACTGTTGCGATCGCAAGCCGAGGGCTTCCGCCCCTAAAGGAGATAGGCATGAACCAAGAGGTCATGAATCTTTTCAATCCGCAGGTGCCTGCACAGCACTTCGACTCGATCCGTATCTCGATCGCGTCTCCGGAGAAGATTCTCTCCTGGTCCTACGGCGAGATCAAAAAGCCGGAGACCATCAACTACCGTACTTTCAAGCCGGAACGCGACGGCCTTTTCTGCGCCCGCATCTTCGGGCCGATCAAGGACTACGAGTGCCTGTGCGGCAAGTACAAGCGCATGAAGTACAAGGGCATCATCTGCGAAAAGTGCGGCGTCGAAGTCACGCTGTCGCGCGTTCGCCGTGAGCGCATGGGCCATATCGAGCTCGCTGCTCCCGTCGCCCATATCTGGTTCCTGAAGTCGCTTCCGTCGCGCATCTCGACCCTTCTCGACATGACGTTGAAGGATGTCGAGCGCGTTCTCTATTTCGAAAACTACATCGTCACTGAGCCGGGCCTCACCTCGCTCAAGGAAAACCAGCTTCTTTCCGAAGAAGAATACATGATCGCCGTCGACGAGTTCGGCGAAGATCAGTTCACGGCGATGATCGGCGCCGAGGCCATCTACGAGATGCTGGCCTCGATGAATCTCGAAAAGATCGCCGGCGACCTGCGTTCGGAACTTGCCGACACCACGTCGGATCTGAAGCAGAAGAAGCTGATGAAGCGCCTGAAGATCGTCGAGAACTTCATGGAATCGGGCAACCGCCCGGAATGGATGATCATGAAGGTCGTCCCGGTCATCCCGCCGGACCTGCGCCCGCTGGTTCCGCTCGATGGCGGCCGCTTCGCGACCTCCGACCTGAACGATCTCTATCGTCGCGTCATCAACCGTAACAACCGTCTGAAGCGCCTGATCGAACTGCGCGCTCCGGGCATCATCATCCGCAACGAAAAGCGCATGCTGCAGGAATCTGTGGACGCGCTGTTCGACAACGGCCGTCGCGGCCGCGTCATCACCGGCGCCAACAAGCGTCCGCTGAAGTCGCTGTCCGACATGCTCAAGGGCAAGCAGGGCCGCTTCCGCCAGAATCTTCTCGGCAAGCGCGTCGACTATTCCGGCCGTTCGGTCATCGTGACCGGCCCGGAACTGAAGCTGCACCAGTGCGGCCTGCCGAAGAAGATGGCGCTCGAACTGTTCAAGCCGTTCATCTACGCCCGCCTCGACGCCAAGGGTTACTCCTCGACCGTCAAGCAGGCCAAGAAGCTGGTTGAAAAGGAAAAGCCGGAAGTCTGGGATATCCTCGACGAGGTCATCCGCGAGCATCCGGTTCTCCTGAACCGCGCGCCGACGCTGCACCGCCTGGGCATCCAGGCCTTCGAACCGATCCTGGTCGAAGGCAAGGCTATCCAGCTGCATCCGCTCGTCTGCACGGCCTTCAACGCCGACTTCGACGGCGACCAGATGGCCGTTCACGTGCCGCTGTCGCTCGAAGCCCAGCTCGAAGCCCGCGTGCTGATGATGTCGACGAACAACATCCTGCATCCGGCCAACGGCGCACCGATCATCGTTCCGTCGCAGGACATGGTTCTCGGTCTCTACTATCTGGCGATCATGAACCAGAACGAGCCGGGCGAAGGCATGGCCTTCTCCGACATGGGCGAATTGCACCACGCTCTGGAAAACAAGATCGTTACCCTGCATGCCAAGATCCGCGGCCGCTTCAAGACCGTGGACGCCGAAGGCAAGCCGGTTTCCAAGATCTATGAAACGACCCCCGGCCGCATGATCATCGGCGAACTTCTGCCGAAGAACGTCAACGTGCCGTTCGAGACCTGCAACCAGGAAATGACCAAGAAGAACATCTCCAAGATGATCGACACGGTCTACCGTCACTGCGGTCAGAAGGACACGGTGATCTTCTGCGACCGCATCATGCAGCTCGGCTTCACGCATGCGTGCAAGGCCGGCATTTCGTTCGGCAAGGACGACATGATCATTCCTGAAACCAAGGCCAAGATCGTCGGTGACACCGAAACCCTGGTGAAGGAATACGAGCAGCAGTACAACGACGGCCTGATCACTCAGGGCGAGAAGTACAACAAGGTCGTCGACGCCTGGGGCAAGGCCACCGAGAAGGTTGCGGAAGACATGATGGCCCGCATTAAGGCCGTCGAGTTCGATCCGGAAACCGGTCGCCAGAAGCAGATGAACGCCATCTACATGATGTCGCACTCGGGTGCCCGCGGTTCTCCGAACCAGATGCGCCAGCTGGGCGGCATGCGTGGCCTGATGGCCAAGCCGTCGGGCGAGATCATCGAAACGCCGATCATCTCGAACTTCAAGGAAGGCCTGACCGTTAACGAGTACTTCAACTCGACCCACGGTGCCCGTAAGGGTCTCGCAGACACCGCCTTGAAGACCGCGAACTCCGGTTACCTGACCCGCCGTCTCGTCGACGTCGCGCAGGACTGCATCGTCAACCTCGTCGATTGCGGCACCGAGAGCGGCCTCACCATGACGGCGATCGTTGACGCCGGCCAGGTCGTGGCTTCCATCGGCGCTCGTGTCCTTGGCCGTACCGCACTCGACGATATCGATCATCCGGTCACGGGTGAGCGCATCGTCGATGCCGGCAAGATGATCCTCGAGCCGGATGTCATCGAGATCGAAAAGGCTGGTATCCAGTCGATCCGCATCCGTTCGGCACTGACCTGCGAAGTTCAGACGGGCGTCTGCTCGGTCTGCTACGGCCGAGATCTGGCCCGTGGTACTCCGGTCAACATGGGCGAGGCCGTCGGCGTCATCGCGGCGCAGTCGATCGGCGAGCCGGGAACCCAGCTCACCATGCGTACCTTCCACTTGGGCGGTACGGCAAACGTGGTCGACCAGTCGTTCCTGGAAGCGTCGTACGAAGGCACGATCCAGATCAAGAACCGCAACATGCTGCGGAACTCCGAAGGCGTTCTCGTCGCGATGGGCCGCAACATGGCGGTCACCATCCTTGACGAGCGCGGCGTCGAGCGTTCCTCGCAGCGCGTCGCCTACGGTTCGAAGCTGTTCGTGGATGACGGCGACAAGGTTCGTCGCGGTCAGCGTCTGGCAGAGTGGGATCCATACACACGCCCGATGATGACGGAAGTGGAAGGTACGGTTCAGTTCGAAGACGTGGTCGACTCGATCTCGGTTTCGGAATCCACCGACGAATCCACCGGCATCACCAAGCGTCAGGTCATCGACTGGCGTTCGACGCCGCGTGGCGTCGATCTGAAGCCGGCGATCGTCATCAAGGACGCTTCGGGCAGCATCATGAAGCTGGCCCGCGGCGGTGAAGCCCGCTTCAACCTCTCGGTCGACGCCATCCTGTCGGTCGAGCCGGGTCAGAAGGTCAGCCAGGGCGACGTTCTCGCCCGCGTGCCGCTGGAAAGCGCCAAGACCAAGGACATCACCGGTGGTCTGCCGCGCGTCGCCGAGCTCTTCGAAGCCCGTCGTCCGAAGGATCACGCCATCATCGCTGAGATCGATGGTACGATCCGCCTCGGCCGCGACTACAAGAACAAGCGTCGCGTCATGATCGAGCCGGCGGAAGACGGTGTCGAACCGGTCGAATACCTGATCCCGAAGGGCAAGCCCTTCCATCTTCAGGAAGGCGACTACATCGAAAAGGGCGACTACATCCTCGACGGCAATCCTGCGCCGCACGACATCCTGGCGATCAAGGGCGTGGAAGCACTCGCTTCCTACCTCGTCAACGAAATCCAGGAAGTCTACCGCCTGCAGGGCGTTGTCATCAACGACAAGCACATCGAGGTGATTGTCCGTCAGATGCTGCAGAAGGTCGAGATCACCGATGCCGGCGACAGCCAGTATATCGTCGGTGACAATGTCGACCGGATCGAACTGGACGAAGCCAACGAGCGTCTCGTCGAAGAAGGCAAGAAGCCCGCTTACGGCGAACCGGTTCTGCTCGGCATCACCAAGGCGTCGCTGCAGACCCCGTCCTTCATCTCGGCCGCTTCCTTCCAGGAAACGACCAAGGTGCTGACGGAAGCCGCGATCGCCGGCAAGACGGATACGCTGCAGGGCCTCAAGGAAAACGTCATCGTCGGCCGTCTCATCCCGGCCGGTACCGGCGGCACCATGACCCAGATCCGCCGCATCGCCACTTCGCGCGACGAGCTCATCCTGGAAGAACGCAAGAAGGGTTCGGGCGCCTCGTCCGCCACCCCGATGCTTCAGGATCTCGCCGGCGAAAAGGCTCCAGCCGCCGAATAATCCGGCTGCTGCCAATTGAACATCAAAAACCGCCCGGAGCGATCCGGGCGGTTTTTTTCATTCTACGCGGCGAGGGGAAGGGACATCAAAAAGCCGCCGAGACTGCTCGGCGGCTGAGGCATGTTTTGGTGAATTGCTCAAGGGCAGCGCGCGCCACGGCAGCTCCGCCGTGAATACGCCGGCTAGGGAGGCAAGTCACCGCTTGTGAGGTCGAAAGAGAAATGCCGCTGAGCGGAAAGGCCGGCACTCTTGCAGGCGCCGGCGGGAAGAGGTGAGGGCGGTCAGGCCTCTTCGAAGATCGAGACTACTCGAACCGGATGATCGCCACTTCGCCTTCGAGCGCGCCCTGGTAGGCCGAGGCATGCGGTTCCTCGGTGGGTTCGTCGGTCAGGACGCCGATCTGGTCGAGGTCGGCCTCGATGAAGCCTTCTTCCGACAGGGCGTTGAGCGCCTCGCGCACGGCGGAATCGTCGTCCGGCGCGCGCAGCATGATATGCAGCTCGATGCCTTCGGCGCCCTTCGTCTCATAGCCCTTGCCGATGATGATGAAGACCATCGGCCCGTCGAGGTTGTTGTCATTGTCGGGTGTGGCGATCATGGTCATCTCCGCGAGCGATTCCCTGGTATCGTCCGAAGACGAGGCGGAACGGAAGGTTCCCGCACTCTTTAGTGCGATCAGCGGCGATTCCCAAACATTATCCGCGAGGGCATCTCATATTTCTCCAAGGCCCGTCTCCAAACCCTCCGTTTGGCCCCGAAACCAAGGGTTTGGGGCAATAATTTAGGATTTGGTCTTGACGGGCAGGGGGGAAAACAGTAAACGCCCCGCATCGGAAGCGATGTGAGGCTTGCCCGTTCGGAACGACTCGTTCCGGAGTACGCCTCAGACACGGTTCCATACGCACGTTGAAGACACGAATGCTGCACGCACGACGCATGAGGAATGCGTCCTCTGCTTTCTGTGGTCCATCCGAAAAGCGGATCGGGCCACGTTTTGCGCATGAGGAAATGTGTGTGCCGCCGCCGGAAACGGCATCAGATCGGCCCGAAAGGGTACTGAGAAAAACGTAAGGGATGGTTGAATGCCTACCGTAAACCAGCTGATCCGCAAGCCTCGCCAGGCGAACGTAAAGCGTAACAAGGTTCCTGCTCTGCAGGAAAACCCCCAGAAGCGCGGCGTTTGCACCCGCGTTTACACGACGACCCCGAAGAAGCCGAACTCGGCTCTGCGTAAGGTTGCCAAGATCCGCCTGACCAACGGCTTCGAAGTCATCGGCTATATCCCGGGTGAAGGCCACAACCTGCAGGAACACTCCGTCGTGATGATCCGCGGCGGCCGCGTCAAGGACTTGCCGGGCGTTCGTTACCACATCATCCGCGGCGTTCTCGACACCCAGGGCGTCAAGAACCGCAAGCAGCGCCGTTCCAAGTACGGTGCGAAGCGTCCGAAGTAATTCGGCATTCTGATTATCCGGCGCTGCGCGAGGTTCTCCGCGTGGTAAAGCGCCCGCAACAATTGAGAGACGAGAAGTATGTCCCGACGCCATAGTGCAGAGAAGCGTGAGATCAATCCGGACCCGAAGTTCGGCGATCTGGTCGTCACGAAGTTCATGAATGCGATCATGCTCCACGGCAAGAAGTCCGTAGCTGAAAACATCGTTTACGGCGCGTTCGACGTCGTGCAGGGCAAGGCCAAGGCCGACCCGCTGGGTATCTTCCATTCGGCGCTCGACAATGTCGCGCCGCATGTCGAAGTTCGTTCGCGCCGCGTTGGTGGTGCGACCTACCAGGTTCCGGTCGACGTTCGTCCCGAGCGCCGTCAGGCTCTCGCGATCCGTTGGGTGATCGCTGCTGCCCGCAAGCGCAACGAAACGACGATGGTCGATCGCCTTTCCGGTGAACTTATGGATGCTGCAAACAACCGTGGCAGCGCCGTCAAGAAGCGTGAAGACACGCACAAGATGGCCGACGCCAACCGCGCATTCTCGCATTACCGTTGGTAATCTTCACCCGATCGAATTTCGAAAGGCAGTCCTATGGCTCGCGAATATAAAATCGAAGACTACCGCAATTTCGGTATCATGGCGCATATCGACGCCGGCAAGACCACGACCACCGAGCGTATCCTTTATTACACCGGCAAGTCGCACAAGATCGGCGAAGTTCACGACGGCGCAGCCACGATGGACTGGATGGAGCAGGAGCAGGAGCGTGGCATCACGATCACCTCCGCTGCGACCACGACCTTCTGGAAGGGTCGCGACGGCAAGATGCGCCGCTTCAACATCATCGACACCCCCGGCCACGTCGACTTCACCATCGAAGTCGAACGTTCGCTGCGCGTGCTCGACGGTGCTGTCGCTCTTCTCGACGCCAATGCCGGCGTTGAGCCGCAGACGGAAACCGTCTGGCGCCAGGCCGACAAGTACAACGTTCCGCGCCTGATCTTCTGCAACAAGATGGACAAGACCGGCGCCGATTTCTATCGCTCGGTCGAGATGATCAAGACGCGCCTCGGCGCGACCGCGGTTGTCTGCCAGCTGCCGATCGGTGCTGAAACCGAGTTCAAGGGCATCGTCGATCTGATCGAGATGAACGCTCTCGTCTGGCGCGACGAGTCGCTCGGCGCCCAGTGGGACGTCGTCGAAATCCCGGAAGACCTCAAGGAACGCGCTGAAGAGTTCCGCGAAAAGATGATCGAGACCATCGTCGACATCGACGAAGAAGCCATGGAAAACTATCTGAACGGCGTCATGCCGGACAACGATAAGATCCGTGCGCTCATCCGTCGCGGCACCATCGACGTCAAGTTCTTCCCGATGTTCTGCGGTTCCGCCTTCAAGAACAAGGGCGTTCAGCCGCTCCTCGACGCCGTTGTCGAATTCCTGCCGTCCCCGGCAGACATTCCGGCGATCAAGGGCATCGACGTCAAGACCGAAGCCGAAATCGACCGTCATGCCGATGACAACGAGCCTCTCTCGATGCTCGCTTTCAAGATCATGAACGACCCCTTCGTCGGTTCGCTCACCTTCTGCCGTATCTACTCGGGCAAGCTCGAAAAGGGCGCCGCTCTGTTGAACACGGTCAAGGAAAAGCGCGAGCGCGTCGGCCGTATGCTGCAGATGCACTCGAACTCCCGTGAAGACATCGAAGAAGCCTTCGCCGGCGACATCGTCGCTCTCGCAGGCCTCAAGGAAACCACCACGGGCGACACGCTCTGCGATCCGCTGAAGCCGGTCATCCTCGAGCGCATGGAATTCCCCGAGCCGGTCATCCAGATCGCCATCGAGCCGAAGTCCAAGGGCGACCAGGAAAAGATGGGCCTCGCGCTCAACCGCCTGGCTGCCGAAGACCCGTCCTTCCGCGTCAAGACAGACGAGGAATCCGGCCAGACGATCATCGCCGGCATGGGTGAACTTCACCTCGACATTCTCGTCGACCGCATGCGTCGCGAGTTCAAGGTCGAAGCCACCGTTGGTGCTCCGCAGGTTGCTTACCGCGAAACCATCACGCGCAAGCACGAAGAAGACTACACGCACAAGAAGCAGTCCGGTGGTACCGGCCAGTTCGCGCGCGTCAAGATCGTCTTCGAACCGAACCCGGATGGCGACGACTTCAAGTTCGAATCCAAGATCGTCGGCGGTGCTGTTCCGAAGGAATACATCCCGGGCGTCCAGAAGGGCATCGAAAGCGTTCTGTCTTCCGGTCCGCTGGCTGGCTTCCCGATGCTGGGCGTCAAGGCGACCCTCATCGATGGCGCCTTCCACGACGTCGACTCCTCGGTTCTGGCATTCGAAATCGCCTCCCGCGCCTGCTTCCGTGAAGCAGCCAAGAAGGCCGGTGCCCAGCTCCTCGAGCCGATGATGAAGGTCGAAGTCGTCACGCCGGAAGATTACGTCGGTGACGTCATCGGCGACCTGAACTCCCGTCGCGGCCAGATCCAGGGCCAGGAATCGCGCGGCATCGCCGTCGTGATCAACGCCCACGTGCCGCTCGCGAACATGTTCAAGTACGTCGACAACCTGCGCTCCATGTCCCAGGGCCGCGCGCAGTATTCGATGACCTTCGATCACTACGCACCGGTTCCGACCAACGTCGCAAACGAAATCCAGGCTAAGTACTCCGGTCAGAAGTGACCGGGGTAACCCGCCCAATCAATTAGAGAATAACCCCTGACGGGGATAAGAACGGAGAAGCCGGAAATGGCAAAGAGCAAGTTTGAGCGCAACAAGCCGCACGTCAACATTGGCACGATCGGTCACGTTGACCATGGCAAGACGTCGCTGACGGCCGCGATCACGAAGTACTTCGGCGAGTACAAGGCCTATGACCAGATCGACGCGGCTCCTGAAGAGAAGGCACGCGGCATCACCATTTCGACGGCCCACGTCGAATATGAGACGCCGGCCCGCCATTATGCCCACGTCGACTGCCCCGGCCACGCCGACTACGTCAAGAACATGATCACCGGTGCTGCCCAGATGGACGGCGCGATCCTGGTCTGCTCGGCTGCCGACGGCCCGATGCCGCAGACCCGCGAGCACATCCTGCTCGCCCGTCAGGTCGGCGTTCCGGCGATCGTCGTGTTCCTCAACAAGGTCGACCAGGTCGACGACGCCGAGCTTCTCGAGCTCGTCGAACTGGAAGTGCGCGAACTTCTGTCGTCCTACGACTTCCCGGGCGACGACATTCCGATCATCAAGGGTTCGGCGCTGGCCGCTCTTGAAGATTCGGACAAGAAGATCGGCGAGGATTCGATCCGCGAGCTGATGGCTGCTGTCGACGCCTACATCCCGACGCCTGAGCGTCCGATCAACATGCCGTTCCTGATGCCGATCGAAGACGTGTTCTCGATCTCGGGTCGTGGCACGGTCGTGACCGGCCGCGTCGAGCGCGGCATTGTCAAGGTCGGCGAAGAAGTCGAGATCGTCGGCATCCGCCCGACCTCGAAGACGACGGTGACCGGCGTTGAAATGTTCCGCAAGCTGCTCGACCAGGGCCAGGCCGGCGACAACATCGGTGCTCTCGTTCGCGGCGTGAACCGTGACGGCGTCGAGCGTGGCCAGATTCTCTGCAAGCCGGGTTCGGTCAAGCCGCACAAGAAGTTCATGGCTGAAGCCTACATCCTGACGAAGGAAGAAGGCGGCCGTCATACGCCGTTCTTCACCAACTACCGTCCGCAGTTCTACTTCCGCACGACGGACGTGACGGGCATCGTGTCGCTGCCGGAAGGCACGGAAATGGTCATGCCGGGCGACAACGTCACGGTTGCCGTCGAGCTGATCGTTCCGATCGCGATGGAAGAAAAGCTGCGCTTCGCGATCCGCGAAGGCGGCCGCACCGTCGGCGCCGGCATCGTCGCCTCGATCATCGAGTAAGTTTTAACGCAAGCGGCCCTGGCCGCTTGCGTATGACACAAAAATGTAGCAAATGGCGCGCGAGCGTGATTTGCCGTCTGCTTCGGGTTCGAGGCGGGCAAGGAACAAACAAGGTGGGCCAAAGGCCCGAAGACTGGAAAGGGACGCCGTATTTCGGTGTCCCCTTCGATCTTTGAAACCGGTGGTCCGCCTTAAGGTAAGAGAACAACCCGTGCCCTATTGGGTTGGCACGTGGATAAACAGACAACAAGGATAACGTCGAATGAACGGCCAAAATATCCGCATTCGCCTGAAGGCGTTCGATCACCGCATTCTCGACGCGTCGACGCGCGAGATCGTGTCGACGGCGAAGCGCACCGGCGCAAGCGTCCGGGGCCCCGTTCCGCTTCCGACCCGCATCGAGAAGTTTACGGTAAACCGGTCCCCCCACATCGACAAGAAGAGCCGCGAGCAGTTCGAGATGCGCACGCACAAGCGCCTTCTCGATATCGTTGACCCGACACCGCAGACGGTGGACGCGCTGATGAAGCTCGACCTCGCCGCTGGTGTCGATGTTGAGATCAAGCTCTGAGACTTTTGTCTCGGGCTGAGTGAGAAGGATTGAACCGATGCGTTCAGGTGTAATTGCACAGAAGGTGGGAATGACGCGCGTCTACAACGACGCAGGCGAGCATGTCCCTGTAACCGTATTGCGGTTGGAAAACTGCCAGGTCGTGGCTCAGCGCACCGTAGACAAGAACGGCTACACTGCCGTTCAGCTGGGTGCCGGCACCGCCAAGGTGAAGAACACGACCAAGGCGCTGCGCGGCCATTTCGCCGTTGCCGAAGTCGAGCCGAAGGCGAAGCTCGTCGAGTTTCGCGTTTCCGAAGACAATCTGATCGACGTCGGCACCGAGCTGACGGCAGGTCACTTTACGGCGGGTCAGCTGGTGGACGTCACCGGTACCTCGATCGGTAAGGGTTTCGCCGGCGCCATGAAGCGCCACAACTTCGGTGGTCTCCGCGCCACGCACGGTGTGTCCGTTTCGCACCGTTCGCATGGTTCGACTGGTAACAACCAGGATCCGGGCAAGGTCTGGAAGGGCAAGCGCATGGCTGGTCACATGGGCCAGACGCGTATCACCACCCAGAACCTCGAAGTCGTTTCCACCGACGAGAACCGTGGCCTGATCCTCGTCAAGGGTGCCGTTCCCGGCTCCAAGGGCGCTTGGATCGTCGTTCGCGATGCCGTCAAGTCGGCCGCGAAGTAAGGGAGCCAAGCACATGGAATTTAACGTCAAGACCCTCGAGGGAAAAGACGCCGGCAAGGTAGCCCTGTCGGACGAGATTTTCGGCCTCGATCCCCGCGAAGACATTCTGGCCCGCATGGTTCGTTGGCAGCTCGCCAAGAAGCAGCAGGGCACGCACAAGACCAAGGGTCGTGCTGAAGTCTCCCGCACCGGCGCCAAGATGTACAAGCAGAAGGGTACGGGCCGCGCTCGTCACCATTCGGCTCGCGCTCCGCAGTTCCGCGGCGGCGGCAAGGCTCACGGCCCGGTCGTTCGCAGCCACGAGCATGACCTTCCCAAGAAGGTTCGCGCGCTGGCCCTCCGTCACGCCCTCTCTGCAAAGATGAAGGCTGAAGACATCATCATCGTCGACAACCTGGTTGCCGCCGAAGCAAAGACCAAGGCGCTTGCCGGTTCCTTCGCTTCGCTCGGCCTCACCAACGTGTTGTTCATCGGCGGCGTTGAGCTCGACAGCAACTTCAAGCTCGCAGCCCAGAACATCCCGAACGTCGATGTTCTGCCGGTTCAGGGCATCAATGTTTACGACATCCTGCGTCGCGGCAAGCTGGTGCTTTCCAAGGCCGCGGTGGAAGCTCTAGAGGAGCGTTTCAAGTGACCGACATCCGCCACTATGATGTGATCGTATCTCCCTCGATCACCGAAAAGTCGACGCTGGTATCCGAACAGAACCAGGTCGTCTTCAACGTTGCCAAGACTGCTTCCAAGCCGGAAATCAAGGCTGCCGTAGAGGCGCTGTTCGGTGTGAAGGTCACGGCCGTCAACACGCTTGTCCGCAAAGGCAAGGTAAAGCGGTTCCGTGGCTTCATCGGCAAGCAGAAGGACGTCAAGAAGGCTGTCGTCACCCTGGCCGAAGGTCAGACGATCGACGTCTCCACCGGTCTCTGAGGTATAAGATAATGGCATTGAAAAGCTACAACCCGACGACCCCGAGCCAGCGTCAGCTGGTCATCGTCGACCGGTCCGGCCTCTGGAAGGGTAAGCCCGTCAAGAAGCTCACCGAGGGTCTCTCCAAGAGCGGCGGCCGCAACAACTACGGCCGCATCACCGCCCGCTTCATCGGCGGCGGTCACAAGCGGACCTATCGCCTGATCGACTTCAAGCGTCGCAAGTTCGACGTCGAAGGTACGGTCGAGCGTCTGGAATACGACCCGAACCGTACGGCCTTCATCGCTCTCGTCACCTATACCGACGGTGAGCAGGCCTACATCCTGGCTCCGCAGCGTCTTGCTGCCGGCGACAAGGTGATCGCGTCCGAAAAGGCCGTCGACGTAAAGCCCGGCAACACCATGCCGCTGCAGTACATCCCGGTCGGCTCGATCGTTCACAACGTCGAAATGAAGCCGGGCAAGGGTGGCCAGATGGCTCGCTCCGCAGGCACCTACGTTCAGCTCGTCGGCCGCGATGCCGGCATGGCGATCCTGCGCCTGAACTCCGGCGAACAGCGCCTCGTACCGGGCTCCTGCCTGGCTTCGATCGGTGCGGTTTCCAACCCGGATCACGGCAACATCAACGACGGCAAGGCCGGTCGTACCGTCTGGCGCGGCAAGCGTCCGCATAACCGCGGCGTCGTCATGAACCCGGTCGACCATCCGCACGGCGGTGGTGAAGGCCGCACCTCGGGTGGCCGTCATCCGGTCAGCCCCTGGGGCAAGCCGACCAAGGGCAAGCGCACACGTTCGAACAAGTCCACGGACAAGTTCATCATGCGTTCGCGCCACCAGCGCAAGAAGTAAGAGAGGAAGTCACTAATGGCTCGTTCAGTATGGAAAGGTCCGTTTGTTGACGGCTATCTTCTCAAGAAGGCTGAGAAGGTGCGCGAAGGCGGACGGAGTGAAGTAATCAAGATGTGGACCCGTCGGTCCACCATCCTGCCGCAGTTCGTTGGTCTGACGTTCGGCGTCTACAACGGCAGCAAGCACATTCCGGTCAGCGTCAACGAAGACATGGTCGGACACAAGTTCGGTGAATTCGCTCCCACCCGTACCTATTACGGTCACGGCGCGGACAAGAAGGCGAAGAGGAAGTAATCATGGCGAAGGCTAAGACCGAACGCCGGCTGAAGGATAACGAGGCGCAGGCAGTTGCGCGCACGCTCCGCGTCAGCCCCCAGAAGCTGAACCTCGTTGCCGCCATGATCCGCGGCAAGAAGGTCGAACGCGCGCTTGCGGAACTTGAATTCTCGCGCAAGCGCATCGCCGGCACGGTGAAGAAGACCCTCGAGTCTGCAATCGCCAATGCCGAAAACAACCATGACCTCGACGTCGACGCGTTGATCGTTTCGGAAGCCTATGTAGGCAAGTCGATCGTGATGAAGCGCTTCCACGCTCGCGGCCGCGGCCGTGCATCGCGGATCGAGAAGCCTTTCTCGCATCTGACGATCGTCGTCCGCGAAGTCGAGGAAAAAGGGGAGGCTGCATAATGGGCCAGAAAATTAATCCGATCGGTTTCCGCCTCGGCATTAACCGCACCTGGGACAGCCGTTGGTTCGCCGACAACGCGGAATACGGTCAGCTCCTCCATGAGGACCTGAAGATCCGCGCCTACCTGATGCAGGAGCTGAAGCAGGCCGGTATCGCCAAGGTGGTCATCGAGCGTCCGCACAAGAAGTGCCGCGTCACGATCCACTCGGCTCGCCCGGGCCTGATCATCGGCAAGAAGGGCGCTGACATCGAGAAGCTTCGCAAGAAGATCGCGACGATGACCAATTCGGAAACGCATCTCAACATCGTTGAAGTGCGCAAGCCGGAAATCGACTCGACGCTCGTCGCCCAGTCGATCGCCCAGCAGCTCGAGCGTCGCGTGGCCTTCCGCCGTGCGATGAAGCGTGCCGTTCAGTCGGCCATGCGTCTCGGTGCCGAAGGCATCAAGATCACCTGCGCCGGCCGTCTCGGCGGTGCTGAAATCGCCCGTACCGAATGGTACCGCGAAGGTCGCGTTCCGCTTCACACGCTGCGTGCAGACATCGACTACGGTACGGCGGAAGCCGAAACCGCATTCGGCATCTGCGGCATCAAGGTCTGGATCTTCAAGGGCGAAATCCTTGAGCACGATCCGATGGCTTCTGAACGTCGCGCCATGGAAGGCGATGCACAGGGTCCCGCAAGCCGCGAACGCGGCGATCGTGGTGACCGTGGCGATCGCCGCCGCGAAAACGCTTGATCAACGCTGGCGAAAGATAAGCTCGGAGAAGTAAGAAAATGTTGCAGCCAAAGCGTACCAAGTACCGCAAGCAGTTCAAGGGTCGCATCAAGGGTGTGGCCAAGGGCGGCTTCGACCTGGCCTTCGGTGAATTTGGTCTGAAGTCCCAGGAACCCAACCGCGTCAACGCCCGCGAGATCGAAGCGGCCCGCCGCGCGATCACCCGCGCGATGAAGCGCGCCGGCCGTGTCTGGATCCGCGTGTTCCCGGACGTTCCGGTCACCGCAAAGCCCACCGAAGTCCGCATGGGTAAGGGTAAGGGCGGCGTCGAATACTGGGCTTGCAAGGTCAAGCCCGGTCGCATGATGTTCGAGATCGACGGTGTTTCCGAGGAGCTCGCCCGCGAGGCGCTTCGTCTCGGTGCTGCCAAGCTCTCGGTCAAGACGCGCTTCGTACAGCGCATCGCAGAGTAAGGAGCAAGGCACATGAAAGCCGAAGACGTTCGCGGCCTCACGGCCGATCAGCTCAAGGACAAGCTCGCCGACCTGAAGAAGGAGCAGTTCAACCTGCGCTTCCAGAAGGCAACCGGCCAGCTCGAGAAGTCCTCGCGCATCACCGAAGTTCGCAAGGACATCGCCCGCGTGAAAACCATTGCCCGCCAGAAGGCGGCAGAAGCCAAGGCCTAAGGAAAAATAATATGCCGAAACGCATTCTGCAGGGCGTCGTAGTTTCCGACAAGAACGAGAAGACCGTTGTTGTCCGGGTCGAGCGCCGCTTCGCGCATCCGCTGCTTCAGAAGACGGTCCGCCGTTCCAAGAAGTATAAGGCGCATGACGAGAACAACCAGTACAAGGTAGGTGACGTCGTTTCCATCGAGGAATGCGCGCCGATCTCCAAGGACAAGACCTGGACGGTTATTTCCGCCCAGGCTTAATTTGCTTCGGACTGCGTCTGGGCCTTGCGCCCAGCGCAGAATCCTGTATGAAGCACCCCACTGGCGCAGGACGCTCGGAAACGAGCGTTCTTTTGCTTTGAGCGCAGGGAAGGTCCTTTTTAAGGAAACCACCTTGGCAAGACCCCACCCGCGCACAACGAGATTCTGTCCATAAGCCGAAACGGGGCGTTTTTAACGCCCGGTCGTTTCGGTCATTAGAAAAAGGCGACCTGACATGATTCAGATGCAAACAAACCTCGACGTGGCGGATAATTCCGGCGCACGTCGTGTCATGTGCATCAAGGTGCTGGGCGGCTCCAAGCGCAAGTACGCTTCCATCGGCGACATCATTGTCGTTTCGATCAAGGAAGCCATCCCGCGCGGCCGCGTCAAGAAGGGTGACGTGATGAAGGCGGTTGTTGTGCGTACCGCCAAGGACATCCGTCGTCCGGACGGCAGCGTCATCCGCTTCGACAACAACGCAGCGGTCCTCATCGACAACAAGAAAGAGCCGATCGGCACCCGTATCTTCGGACCGGTTCCGCGCGAACTTCGCGCCAAGAACCACATGAAGATCATCTCGCTGGCTCCGGAAGTACTGTAAGGAGCTCATGCGATGAACAAGATCAAGAAGGGCGACAGCGTCGTCGTACTCGCCGGCAAGGACAAGGGCCGTACCGGCGAAGTCCTTCAGGTTATGCCGAAGGAAGACCGCGCCGTCGTGCGTGGCATCAACATGGTGAAGCGCCACCAGCGTCAGTCTCAGACGCAGGAAGCCGGCATCATCAACAAGGAAGCGTCCATTCACCTGTCGAACATCGCGATCGTCGCGAAAGACGGCAAGCCGACCCGCGTTGGCTTCTCCGTCATCGACGGCAAGAAGGTGCGTGTAGCCAAGCGTACGGGAGATGTGATCGATGGCTGAGGCAAAGTATGAGCCGCGGCTCAAGGTGGAATACAATTCCCGTATCCGCGCCGCGTTGAAGGAGCAGTTCTCCTACACCAACGACATGATGATCCCCAAGCTGGACAAGATCGTCATCAACATGGGTGTTGGCGAAGCGACGGCCGACTCCAAGAAGCCTTCCGTGGCTGCCGCCGACCTGGCCGCCATTGCCGGCCAGAAGCCGGTCATCACCAAGGCACGGAACTCGATCGCGGGCTTCAAGGTTCGCGAATTCATGCCGATCGGTGCCAAGGTCACGCTTCGCGGCGCCCGCATGTACGAATTCCTGGATCGTCTGGTCAACATCGCGCTTCCGCGCGTTCGCGACTTTCGCGGCCTGAACCCGAAAAGCTTTGACGGCCGTGGCAACTTCGCCATGGGCATCAAGGAACACATTGTGTTCCCAGAGATCAACTACGACAAGGTTGATCAGATGTGGGGCATGGACATCATCGTTTGCACGACGGCTACCAAGGACGACGAAGCACGGGCTCTCCTGAAAGAGTTCAACTTCCCGTTCCGCCAGTAACCGTAACGACGAGCGTTTAGAAGGAACTCCCATATGGCGAAAACCAGCGCAGTTGAAAAGAACAAGCGCCGCCGCAAGACAGTTGCCAACCAGGCCGCCAAGCGTGCGACCCTGAAGGCAACCATCATGAACCAGGAACTTTCGATCGAAGAACGGTTCAAGGCAACCCTGAAGCTCGCTTCTCTGCCGCGCGATGGCTCGAAGACGCGTATCCGCAACCGTTGCGAAGTCACCGGTCGCCCGCGCGCTTTCTATCGCAAGCTCAGGATGTCGCGTATCGCGCTTCGTGAGCTCGGCAATCTCGGCAAGGTGCCGGGCATCGTCAAGTCGAGCTGGTAAGGAGATCGTTAGATGACCATGACTGATCCCTTGGGCGATATGCTCACCCGCATCCGCAACGGCGCAGCCCGCCGCAAGTCGACCGTTTCCACGCCTGCTTCCAAGCTGCGTGCCCGCGTTCTCGACGTTCTGCAGGCTGAAGGCTATATCCGCGGTTATTCGGAAATCGACTACGGTAACGGCAAGGCCGAGATCGAAATCGAACTCAAGTACTACGAAGGCGCGTCGGTGATCCGTGAGATCGGCCGCGTGTCCAAGCCGGGCCGCCGGGTTTATGTCTCGGTAAAGTCCATTCCGCAGGTCGCGAACGGCCTCGGCATCACCATCCTTTCGACTCCGAAGGGCGTGATGGCCGATCACCAGGCTCGCGAACAGAACGTTGGTGGCGAGGTTCTCTGCTCTGTCTTCTAAGGCAGGGCAGGGGAACTCCATAGCGAACAGACAGGATTGAAACATGTCTCGTATCGGTAAAAAACCCGTTCCGGTTCCTGCAGGGATCACGGCCACTGTTGATGGCCAGAAAGTGACTGCCAAGGGCCCGAAGGGTGAGCTTTTCTTCGTCGCAAACGACGAGATCAAGCTGGAACTCGAAAACAACGCTGTCTCGGTGACCCCGGTCAACGACAGCAAGGATGCTCGTTCGAAGTGGGGCATGTCCCGCACGATGATCGAAAACATCTTCAAGGGTGTGAAGGACGGTTTTGAGCGTAAGCTTGAAATCAACGGCGTTGGTTACCGCGCATCTCTGCAGGGCAAGAACCTGCAGCTGGCGCTCGGTTTTTCCCACGACGTGGTCTACCAGACCCCGGAAGGCATCACCATTGCCGTGCCGAAGCCGACGGAAATCGTCGTCACCGGCATCAATAAGCAGCAGGTCGGTCAGGTTGCCGCGGAGATCCGTGAATACCGCGGTCCAGAGCCTTACAAGGGCAAAGGCGTCAAGTACGCTGAGGAACGGATCGTCCGCAAGGAAGGCAAGAAGAAGTAAGGACGACGGATCATGGCTACCAGAAAAGAAGCACTCACAAAGCGTGCGAGCCGTGTTCGCCGCCAGATCAAGAAGGTCGCAAACGGCCGTCCGCGTCTGTCGGTTCATCGCTCGTCCAAGAACATCTATGTCCAGGTCATCGACGACGTGGCCGGCCGCACGCTTGCTGCCGCCTCCACGCTCGACGCTGGTCTGCGCGCCTCGCTGAAGACCGGCGCTGACGTTGCGGCTGCCGCTGCTGTCGGCAAGCTGGTTGCGGAACGCGCCACCAAGGCCGGCGTGACGGAAGTCGTGTTCGATCGCGGCGCCTTCATCTATCACGGCCGTATCAAGGCCCTGGCCGAAGCTGCCCGCGAAGGCGGTCTGAGCTTCTAAGAATTTTCGCCCGCATCCCTGAAATAGGGGAGGCGGGCGAAATGCGGTTCGCCGCACGCATCAGTCGTCCCATCCTAGTCCTTCGTGGGCAGGGGATGGTTGGCTCCCGGAAATTGCCCATTGCACCCGGAAAAGAAAAAGGAAAAGAACAATGGCACAAGAAAGAAGAGGCCAGCGCGAAGATCGCCAGAGCCGCGAAGAGCGCGATAGCGAATTCGTCGACAAGCTGGTCGCGATCAACCGCGTCGCCAAGGTCGTCAAGGGCGGCCGTCGTTTTGGTTTTGCAGCTCTCGTCGTCGTCGGCGACCAGAAGGGCCGCGTCGGCTTCGGCCATGGCAAGGCACGCGAAGTGCCGGAAGCCATCCGCAAGGCGACCGAAAGCGCAAAGCGCGATCTGATCTTCGTTCCCCTGCGTGATGGCCGTACGCTGCATCACGATGTCAACGGCCGTCACGGCGCCGGCAAGGTTCTGCTGCGCTCGGCCAAGGCCGGTACCGGCATCATCGCCGGCGGCCCGATGCGCGCCGTATTCGAAACGCTCGGCGTTCATGACGTCGTTGCCAAGTCGACCGGTTCGTCGAACCCCTACAACATGGTTCGCGCCACGTTCGACGCCCTGAAGCATCAGGTGCATCCGAAGGACGTAGCAGCTCAGCGCGGCATCAAGTATGCAACGCTGCAGTCTCGCCGCGCCGCTTCCGGCAATGCGCAGGAAGAATAAGGAGAGCGATAATGGCCAAGAAAGCCACCCAGGCAGAAGCCAAGAAGACGGTTACGGTCGAGCAGACCGGTAGCCCCATCCGCCGCCCGGCCGTGCAGCGTCAGACGCTCATCGGTCTCGGCCTCAACAAGATGCACCGGACCCGTACGTTGGAAGATACTCCTTCCGTTCGTGGCATGATCCGGGCTGTCCAGCATCTCGTTCGCGTCGTCGACGAGAAGTGAGACGGAGGAATTGACCATGAAACTGAATGAGATCAAGGACAACGAAGGCTCTTCCAAGGACCGTATCCGCGTAGGTCGCGGTATCGGTTCGGGCAAGGGCAAGACCGGTGGTCGCGGCGTGAAGGGTCAGAAGGCCCGTTCCGGCGTCGCCATCAAGGGCTTCGAAGGCGGCCAGATGCCGATCTATCGTCGCCTGCCGAAGCGCGGCTTCACCAACATCTTCAAGACTGACTACGCCGTCGTTTCGCTCGGCCGTATCCAGGCTGCGATTGATGCCAAGAAGCTCGACCCGAAGGCAACGATCGATGCCGCCGCCCTCAAGGCTGCCGGCGTCATCCGTCGTCCGAAGGACGGCGTACGTCTCCTCGCCGACGGCGAGCTGACGGCGAAGGTTTCGATCGAAGTTGCCGGCGCCTCCAAGGCTGCCGTCGAGAAGATCGAAAAGGCCGGCGCTTCGATCAAGCTGCTCGTCGTAGCCGAAGCAGCGGCCGAATAAATCGTTTTGAAATCGCCCGGTTTGTGCTTCACACCGGGCGATTTTATCTCCATATGTGAGCCTCACGATCCCGAAGCGATCCTGTTGGTCGCCTGACCGGGATCATACGGAAAACAGGGTGAGGCATCCGATTGCATTGGCAATCTCGCGCGCCCGGTTTTTTGAACCAGAATTTTTAGACTGCTTTCCGGACCTGGCATTCCCCCCGCCGCCGGAGAATTGGTCAGGCGGAGAATTGCATGGCTTCTGCAGCGGAACAACTTGCCTCCAATCTGAATTTTGCGACTTTCGCAAAAGCGGAGGATCTCAAGAAGCGGCTTTGGTTTACCCTCGCGGCACTTCTCGTGTATCGCCTTGGTACCCATATTCCGCTTCCGGGCTTGAACCCCGAAGCCTATGCGCAGGCCTTCCGCGGCCAGGCCGGTGGCATCCTCGGACTTTTCAACATGTTTTCGGGCGGTGCAGTGGAGCGCATGGCGATCTTCGCGCTCGGCATCATGCCCTATATTTCCGCATCGATCATCGTGCAGCTGATGACCTCGGTCGTCCCCTCGCTTGAAAACCTCAAGAAGGAAGGCGAAGCCGGCCGCAAGATCATCAACCAGTACACCCGTTACGGCACCGTGCTGCTCGGTACGCTGCAGGCCTATGGCATTGCAGCCGGCCTCGAGAGCGGCCAGGGCCTGGTGCTCGATCCGGGCTGGTTCTTCAAGATTTCGACGGTCGTGACGCTGCTCGGCGGCACCATGTTCCTGATGTGGCTCGGTGAGCAGATCACCTCGCGCGGCATAGGAAACGGCATTTCGCTGATCATCTTCGCAGGCATCGCCGCAGGTCTTCCGACCGCGCTGGCGGGCACGTTGGAGCTCGGCCGCACCGGTGCGCTTCCGACTGCACTGATTCTCACCGTTATCGTGGTGGCCATCGGCGTCATCGCCCTCATCGTTTTCGTCGAGCGCGCCCAGCGCCGCCTTCTGATCCAGTATCCGAAGCGTCAGGTCGGCAACCGCATGTTCCAGGGCGATACGTCGCACCTGCCGCTGAAGCTCAACACTTCGGGCGTCATTCCGGCCATCTTCGCCTCGTCGCTGCTGCTCCTGCCGGCGACCGCTGCGGGCTTTGCCGGCAATAGCGGTCTGCCGGACTGGGCGACCATGATCATCTCGGCGCTCGGCCACGGCCAGCCGCTGTTCATGCTGCTCTACGGCCTGCTGATTGCCTTCTTCGCCTTCTTCTACACGGCGATCGTCTTCAATCCGAAGGACACCGCCGACAATCTGAAGAAGCATGGCGGCTTCATTCCGGGCATCCGTCCGGGCGAACGCACGGCCGAATACATCGATTACGTGCTGACCCGCATCACGGTCGTCGGCGCGATCTACCTTGTCTTCGTCTGCATCCTGCCGGAATTCCTGGTGGCCCGCAGCGGCGTGCCATTAGCCCTTGGTGGGACTTCGCTTTTGATTGTTGTCAGTGTAACCCTCGATACGGTAGCACAGATTCAGGGGCACCTCATTGCGCAGCAGTATGAGGGTCTGATCAAGAAGTCGAAACTGCGCGGAGGAAAGAGGGGACGATGAGACTGATTCTTTTAGGGCCGCCGGGTGCGGGGAAGGGTACCCAGGCCCAGCGGATCGTGGAGAAGCACGGTATCCCGCAGCTCTCCACGGGCGATATGCTGCGTGCGGCGGTCGCCGCGGAGACGGAAGTTGGCAAGCGCGCCAAGGCCGTCATGGACGCAGGCAATCTTGTCTCCGACGAGATCGTCAATGCGATCGTCTCCGAGCGTATCGACCAGCCCGATTGCGCCAACGGCTTCATCCTCGATGGTTTCCCGCGCACCCTGGTGCAGGCGGATGCCACAGAGGCGATGCTGAAGGCGAAGGGTCTCGATCTTTCCGTCGTCATCGAACTGCGTGTCGACGACAAGGAACTCGTGCGTCGCGTCTCGGGTCGTTATTCCTGCGCCAACTGCGGCACGACCTATCACGACACGGACAAGAAGCCGTCTCAGGAAGGCGTCTGCGACAAGTGCGGTTCTACGCATTTCAAGCGCCGTCCCGACGACAATGCCGAGACCATGACCAAGCGCCTCGAGGTCTACTACAAGGAAACCTCGCCGCTGATCGGTTATTACCACGCCAAGGGCAAGCTCAAGGCTGTCGACGGTATGGCCGACATGGACAAGGTCACGGCCGATATCGAAAATATCCTGGCGGCTCTTTGAGCCGTCATCTATCTGTTAAAGAATCTTGGGCGGAGCGGTTGCATTTCAGCGCTGATTCCGTTAAACACCGCGCCAACTCGCGACAGCTTTAGCGATCGGCGCGGATTTCCCGCAAGGACATCCGAGACCGGTCGTTTTGACCTGTTCCGTATGGTGTTTGAACTGGCGGCCATAGATCTGGCTGCTTTCATGGAAGAAGTACCACTTGCCGGATGGCAACTGGAACAAGGAGAATAGGCGTGGCACGTATCGCTGGCGTCAACATCCCGACTGCGAAGCGCGTTGTCATCGCGCTGACCTACATTCACGGGATCGGCCCGAAATTCGCATCGGAAATCATGGAGAAGGTCGGTCTTCCGGCTGAAAAGCGCGTCCATCAGCTGACGGACTCGGAAATCCTGCAGATCCGCGAAACCATCGACCGCGACTACCAGGTCGAAGGCGACCTTCGTCGCGAAACCGCGATGAACATCAAGCGTCTGATGGACCTCGGCTGCTACCGCGGCCTGCGTCATCGCCGTGGCCTCCCGGTCCGCGGTCAGCGCACGCACACCAATGCCCGCACCCGCAAGGGCCCGGCAAAGGCGATCGCCGGTAAGAAGAAGTAATTTTGGGCGAGCAGTCGTCGGTGGGTGGTGATCTGATCCCGCTCACTGACGATCAATGACTGCTCACTCCAAGGTGGAGCCGCTGGAATTACGGCGGTGCAGAGATCAACGAAAGGGATAAAATGGCCAAGGAAGCCACCCGCGTCCGTAGACGCGAGCGTAAAAATATTACGTCGGGCGTAGCCCACGTCAATTCTACCTTCAACAACACGATGATCACCATCACCGACGCGCAGGGCAATGCGATTGCCTGGTCGTCCGCTGGTGCAAAGGGCTTCAAGGGTTCGCGCAAGTCGACCCCGTTCGCGGCCCAGATCGCTGCCGAAGACTGCGCCAAGAAGGCGCAGGAGCATGGCATGAAGTCGCTGGAAGTCGAAGTCTGCGGCCCGGGTTCCGGCCGTGAATCGGCTCTGCGCGCTCTGCAGGCTGCCGGCTTCATGATCACCTCGATCCGCGACGTGACCCCGATCCCGCACAACGGCTGCCGCCCGCGCAAGAAGCGCCGCGTCTGATCGTCGGAAATTGAAGAGGCTGCCGATCTCGCATCGAGAATTGGGCGGCCTCTGTCTGAGCTCGGGAATAGCCGCCTGACCCTCTGCGGGGGTTCGGCGGCTTTACCCATATCGCCGATGGACATGGTTCCGATCGGTGCCCCTCATGCTCGGTTGTCACGATTGGATGGTGGCAACGAACGGAAGGTATTTAGTGATGATCCAGAAGAACTGGCAGGAACTGATCAAGCCGAACAAGGTGGAATTCTCCTCCTCCGGCCGTACCAAGGTAACCCTGGTTGCCGAACCCCTCGAGCGCGGCTTCGGCCTGACGCTCGGCAACGCGCTTCGTCGCGTGCTTCTGTCGTCTCTGCGCGGTGCGGCTGTGACCGCCGTGCAGATCGATGGCGTATTGCATGAGTTCTCCTCCATCCCGGGCGTCCGGGAAGATGTGACGGACATCGTGCTCAACATCAAGGAAATCGCCATCAAGATGGATGGCGACGACGCAAAGCGCATGGTCGTGCGCAAGCAGGGCCCGGGCTCGGTAACCGCCGGCGACATCCAGACGGTTGGCGATATCGAGATCCTCAATCCGCACCATGTCATCTGCACCCTCGACGAGGGCGCCGAGATCCGTATGGAATTCACGGTCAACAACGGCAAGGGTTACGTCCCGGCCGATCGTAACCGTGCCGAAGACGCTCCGATCGGTCTCATCCCGGTCGACAGCCTCTATTCGCCGGTCAAGAAAGTGTCCTACAAGGTGGAAAACACCCGCGAAGGTCAGGTTCTCGACTACGACAAGCTGACCATGACCATCGAAACCGATGGCTCGGTCACGGGTGAAGACGCCGTTGCCTTCGCCGCTCGCATCCTTCAGGACCAGCTCTCGGTCTTCGTCAATTTCGACGAGCCGCAGAAGGACGTCGAAGAAGAATCGGTTACCGAACTCGCGTTCAACCCGGCGCTTCTCAAGAAGGTGGACGAACTGGAACTGTCTGTCCGTTCGGCCAACTGCCTGAAGAACGACAATATCGTTTACATCGGCGATCTCATCCAGAAGACCGAGGCGGAAATGCTGCGCACTCCGAATTTCGGTCGCAAGTCGCTGAACGAGATCAAGGAAGTTCTGGCATCCATGGGCCTCCATCTGGGTATGGAAGTTCCCGCCTGGCCGCCGGAAAATATCGAAGATCTCGCCAAGCGTTACGAAGACCAGTACTGAAATCAACAAAGGCAGGTTTTGACTGCCTTTCCCCGTCAAACAGCGGGCCTCTGATCGGAAGAGATGAGTGCCCGTATGTGCCAGGAAACGGCAGGCCCTAAGAAGAACTGGGTATCTGCATTAAAGGAGAATAGCCATGCGCCACGGAGTAGCCGGCCGCAAGCTCAATCGTACCGCCAGCCACCGCAAGGCGATGTTCGCCAACATGGCGGCTTCGCTCATCACCCACGAGCAGATCGTCACGACCCTTCCGAAGGCGAAGGAAATCCGTCCGATCGTCGAAAAGCTCGTCACCCTCGGCAAGCGCGGCGACCTGCACGCTCGTCGTCAGGCGATCTCGCAGATCCAGGACCAGGACGCCGTCAAGAAGCTGTTCGACGCCATCGCTTCGCGTTACGCAACCCGCAACGGCGGTTACCTGCGCATCATGAAGGCCGGCTTCCGCCAGGGCGACAACGCTGCCATGGCCGTCATCGAGTTCGTTGAACGCGATGTTGACGCCAAGGGCGCAGCCGACAAGGCTCGTGTTGCCGCTGAAGCAGACGCTGCCGAAGCCGCGTAATTTTCCGCATCGTCGGAATTGAAAAGGCCGGGTGGAGACGCCCGGCTTTTTTGCGTTTCAGGCCATCGATGGTGGCGATCTCGCGATCGATCGTATGGCTTGACTTGCGTCAAGAGCTTCCTCGGCCAAAGCGATAAGGTCTCGGCATTGAGACAAAATCGTGAGGTACGGAAAATGGTTGAACATGTAGTTTTTGAGAATGCGAAAGACGAACTCGTCATTCCCGCTTTGGCCCCTGTCTATGAAAAGCTGGCGCAGCCCATGGCCTGGAGCATATTCCGGCTGGCGGTCGGCGGCATGCTGGTCATCGAAGGATGGCCGAAGATCATTGCACCGTTTGCGCAGGTCGGCTTCGTCGAAAATATCGGAATGTACCCGGGCTGGTTCTGGTCGCCCTTCCTGGCCGCCCTGCAATTCTTCGGCGGCATGTTCATCGCTGCCGGCTTGTTTACACGCCCCGTGGCGCTCGCCAATGGCGTGATGCTGGCCATGACACTCTGGTTCCACTTCACGCATCCCTATGGCGAAGCCTTCCTGACCCCGGCCGGCATCGAGGCGCTGAAGGCCAGCGGTCAGCAGCTGTTCACGCCGCAGGCATTGGTGCGGCTGAAGGATGGCGGTCACATCTTCCTGGAGCAGGTTCAGGGCAAGGCAGAACTGGCATCGCTGTTCTGGACCGGAGGCGCCTTCCTCTACGCCGCCTTCGGAGGAGGTTACCTGTCGCTCGACAGGCTGCTGTTCCGCAAGCAATTCTGAGTGGGTCTAGAAGGCTGCTCAACATGAAAGGAGCCGGACCGATGTGTCCGGCTCTTTGCGTTGAGGGCACGCGTGCGGACAGCGGCGTCCAGTCCGCCCTCCGGGTCAACCGTTCTGCCTTGCCCTCTGCGAAGCCACGGGTTTTGCTGGTTTGTTATTGCCGCGTTTCCAGTTCATGATCGGCCGCCTGACGGCCCGGTAGGCCAGCAACAGCGCAATCAGGCCGATGTGGATGAACGGCACCAGCGTCACCGATTTGACCGCCAGCACGTAGTGAAGCGCACCGCCGGCGGCGATCAGGTAGATCAGCCTGTGCAGCCTGTTCCAGCCCTGGGCGAGCTTGCGGATCGACCAGTTGTTGGAGGTGACCGCAAGCGGGATCAGCATCAGCAGGCAGGCAAAGCCGATCGTGATATAGGGCCGCTTGGCAATATCGCCGCCGACGGCGCCAAAATCGAAGCGCAGGTCGAGCGACAGATAGACCGAAAAATGTAAGAGCACGTAATAGAAGGCGATCAGCCCAAGCGCCCGGCGATAGCGCACCCAGTTGATCCCGGCGAGATCGCGCAATGGCGTGATCGCCAGTGTCGCGATGATGAACCGCAGCGCCCAGATGCCGAGCTGATGCTCGAACTCCTTGACCGGATTGAAACCGAGGCCACCGGTCGACCCGAGATAGAAGTACCAGGCGGCGGGAATGAGCCCAACCACATAGAGTGCCCAGACGCTGGCCTTGTGATAGCGGCGGGGCAAGGAAGGGAAGCTCGCCATTCTCAATAGTTCGCCTTCAGGTCGAGGCCTTCATAGAGGCTTGCCACCTGGTCCGCATAACCGTTGAACGGCAGCGTCGGCCGGCGGTTGGCGCCGAAGAAGCCGCCTTCGCCGATCCGCTGTTCCGTCGCCTGGCTCCAGCGCGGATGATCGACCGCCGGGTTGACGTTGGAATAGAAGCCGTATTCGCGGGCGTTGGCGTTCTTCCAGGTGGTTTCCGGCTGCTTCTCGACCAGCGAGATCCGGACGATCGACTTGATGCTCTTGAAGCCGTATTTCCACGGCACGACGAGCCGGATCGGTGCGCCGTTGGGGTTCGGCAGCGTCTCGCCGTAAAGGCCGACCGCAAGGATCGCCAGGGGATGGCGCGCTTCGTCGAGACGCAGGCCTTCGATATAGGGCCAGGGCAGGGGCTGGAAGAATCCCTTCTGGCCCGGCATTTCCTCCGGCCGCACGACTGTTTCGAACGAGACGTATTTGGCGCTGCCGAGCGGCTCGACCTGATCGAGGATCGCAGACAGCGGGAAGCCGATCCACGGGATCACCATCGACCAGCCTTCGACGCAGCGCATCCGGTAGGTACGCTCCTCGAGGTTCATCTTCATCAGTTCCTCAAGCCCGAAATCCTTCGGCTTGCCGACCATGCCATCGACCTTGACGGACCACGGCGTCGGCTTGAAGTCGCCGGAATTGGCGGCGGGATCGTCCTTGTTGACGCCGAATTCGTAGAAATTGTTATAGGTGGTGACCGCCTCCTTCGGCGTCAGCGTCTCGTCAAGCTTGAAGGCGCTGGGCTTGGCGGATAGCGGTGCGGCAAACGCACTGTCTGCGCCTGCGAAGGCAAGTCCGGCCGCCGCCGCCGCGCCCATAAAATTCCGGCGCGACATGTAGATATCGCGGGGGGTGATTTCGGAAGCCGCGATGTGCGGCGGACGATAGGCGGGCATGTCGAAAATCTCCTCTGCGGCACCAGGTGCCTTCCTGCCCTTATACGTAACGCGGAACCGAAAGGTTTCACAGCCGCGCGAAGATGGCTTCGAACCACGTTTGCGTGAAAAAACCGGAGAGTTGCGGATGGAAATGCAATCGATGGAACCCCATTTCGGGTTCTTCAGTTCTCATCGCAGGGCCATTCGCCCGACAGGAGGAGATTGCAGATGACGGCACGCACCTGGGATGCCGGGCGGGATGAAACAATTGCCGATCGCGCCGAGAGATTGCGGCGCCTGCGCCGCCTTTCCGGCATCGCGCGGCTGATGGACACGGCAATCGGCATTCCCGGCACCCGGATCCGCTTCGGAGCCGATTCCGTCTTCGGCCTCATTCCGCTCGTGGGGGATGCGGGCGGTGCGCTGGTCGGCCTTTACATCGTCAACGAAGCGCGCAAGCTCGGCCTGCCGCCCGCAAAGCTCACCCGGATGCTCGGCAATGTCGCCGCCGACTCCGTGCTCGGCAGCGTGCCGCTGGCGGGCGATGTCTTCGACCTCTTCTTCAAGTCGCATCGCCGCAACGTCAAGATGATCCTCGAGCACTTCGGTATCCATCCAGACGAACTGCGGGACAGGTGAGGGCGCTGGGTCGACGCTCAGATCCAACCGTACCGCTTTGGCCTGTCATGATAGTGACACTCCGGGCGCTTTGCGCTAGGAAAGCCGCAAAACCATGGGCTTTTGCGCGCGTCTCCCGAAAGGGGTAGACTGCGCCGGCCCGAACAAGAGATCGAGGACAACACCATGCCAGCTTACCGCTCGAGAACCACGACCCACGGCCGCAACATGGCAGGCGCGCGCGGGCTTTGGCGCGCGACCGGCATGAAGGACAGCGATTTCGGCAAGCCGATCATTGCGGTGGTCAACTCATTCACCCAGTTCGTGCCCGGCCACGTGCACCTGAAGGACCTCGGTCAGCTTGTCGCCCGCGAGATCGAAGCGGCCGGCGGCGTCGCCAAGGAATTCAACACGATCGCCGTCGACGACGGCATCGCCATGGGCCATGACGGCATGCTCTATTCGCTGCCGTCGCGCGAAATCATTGCCGACTCGGTCGAATACATGGTCAACGCCCACTGCGCCGACGCCATGGTCTGCATCTCCAACTGCGACAAGATCACTCCCGGCATGCTCAACGCAGCAATGCGCCTCAACATCCCGGCGGTCTTCGTCTCGGGCGGCCCGATGGAGGCCGGCAAGGTCGTCCTGAAGGGCAAGACCCATTCCCTCGACCTGGTCGACGCCATGGTCGCCGCCGCCGACGACAAGATGAGCGACGAGGACGTCAAGATCATCGAGCGCTCTGCCTGTCCGACCTGCGGTTCGTGCTCGGGCATGTTCACCGCCAATTCGATGAACTGCCTCACCGAAGCGCTTGGCCTGTCGCTGCCCGGCAACGGCTCGACGCTTGCCACCCATGCGGACCGCAAGCGCTTGTTCGTCGAGGCCGGCCACCTGATCGTCGATCTCGCCCGTCGTCATTACGAGCAGGAAGACTATTCCGTCCTGCCGCGCTCGATCGCCACCAAGCAGGCTTTCGAGAATGCCATGACGCTCGACGTCGCCATGGGCGGCTCGACCAATACCGTCCTGCACATCCTGGCTGCAGCCTATGAAGGCGAGGTGGATTTCAACCTCGATGACATCGACCAGCTCTCGCGCCGCGTCCCATGCCTCTCCAAGGTCGCGCCGGCCAAGGCAGACGTGCACATGGAAGACGTCCACCGCGCCGGCGGCATCATGTCCATCCTTGGCGAACTGGACAAGGGCGGGCTGCTCAACCGCGATTGCTTCACCGTCCATGCCGAAACGCTCGGCGACGCGATCGACCGCTGGGACATCACCCGTACCAACAGCGAGACGGTCCGCAACTTCTTCCGCGCCGCACCGGGCGGCATCCCGACCCAGGTCGCCTTCAGCCAGGATGCCCGCTGGGACGAGCTCGATACCGACCGCGAAAACGGCGTCATCCGCTCGGTCGAACATCCGTTCTCGAAGGACGGCGGCTTGGCGGTCCTCAAGGGCAATATCGCCATCGACGGCTGCATCGTGAAGACGGCCGGCGTCGACGACTCCATCCTGAAGTTCAGCGGTCCGGCCCGCGTCTTCGAAAGCCAAGATGCCGCCGTCAAGGCGATCCTCTCCAACGAGATCGTCGCGGGCGACGTCGTGGTCATCATCTACGAAGGCCCGAAGGGCGGCCCGGGCATGCAGGAAATGCTCTATCCGACCAGCTACCTGAAGTCGAAAGGCCTTGGAAAGGCCTGCGCCCTCATCACCGACGGCCGTTTCTCCGGCGGCACCTCCGGCCTCTCTATCGGCCACGCCTCGCCGGAAGCGGCAAACGGCGGCACGATCGGCCTGGTTCGCGAAGGCGACAAGATCGAGATCGACATCCCGAACCGCACGATCAATCTCGCGGTTTCGGACGCGGTCCTCGCCGAGCGCCGCAAGGAGCAGGATGCTTTCGGCTGGAAGCCCTCGCAGCCCCGCAAGCGCAACGTCACGACCGCACTGAAGGCCTACGCCGCGTTTGCTGCGAGTGCCGACAAGGGCGCCGTGCGGATCTTGCCGGAGTGAAGGTTTCACTCCCCGCTTCACGTGTTCGTGGCGGGGGGTGCACCACGTTTTGAGACGACGAGGCTGACGGGCGCATGGTCGCTCGTCTTCGCCTTTTCGCTCAGAAGCGCATTGATCCGCTCATGGATCTCGTGTTCTACGAGCCCTGCCTTTGCATGCACGACAAGCGATCCGAGGCCGACGCGGCTCAGTGCTTCCGTGAACGTGATATGGTCGAGCAGTATATTGGGTGAGCGGGCCGGATCCAGCTTGTCCTGAAATTGTGACGTCCAGCGCAAATTCTGCGGGTAATCGAAAAGCGCGTGGTTGAGAAACTTCCGCGCAAAGAAGATGTCGCCCTGCAGGACACCGATCAGATCGTGCAGCAGATACTCCCGCTCGATAAGCTCCTTGCCTGGGCCATCGTTGAGATCCCCGATGACGAAGATGATCGGCGACTCCTCCTGCTCGAAGCGCTTGTCGATGTAGTACCGGACATCAGTCGCCTCAGTCGTCAGCTTGATGCGGGCAAGATGGGCATTGGCCATGAACCAGTTCACGTCGGCCCGCGCGTAATAGGCTTTGTCCGTTTCACCGGCGGCTCGCGCCGGCACTTCCATGCCGATATGCTTGCTCTTGAAATGCGCTCCGATGATCTCGACCCGACGTCCTTCCCAGGTCATCACCAGCACCTGCGGGTGGCGATAGTGAGAGTGTTGCTGGCGGATATTGCTTCCGACCGTCTGGCTCGACTTGATTAACTGGGGTGCGGAAAACACCCATTTTCCGTCTGCCTGCGGGCGGAAGGCTACCGAGGCGGTATAGGATTTCCAGACCGTAAGATCGAGCAGGTGAGCCTCCGTCGCTGCAGCCAATTCCGGCTTGACGAGAAACCACATCCACTGTTCGCCTAGAATGTCGTACGCCTTGTCATCTCCGGCAGGATGGACGATGAGCTGGTATTCGGGAAGGTAGGTCCTGCAGAATTCCAGCATCGCATCGGCGCCCCGGATCGCTTCGATCAGGAAAAGCACGTCCGCGTCGATCGCCAATATCTCGCTGCGAAGGGCCTGCAGCTTTGCCTGCGCATCGACCATTGACGGGCGACGGCCGGAAAAGGTCTTCGACTTTTCCTTCGCCTTTCCGGTCACGACACTGAATGAATCGATCAGCCATTCGACATTCCACGATGTGATCTTGAAAGCCTTCATGATGGTCCCCGCGTTTATAGGCGGGTGAACAATATCACGGAGGCATCCTTAGGGTGTGTAGGTTTCGTAAAATCAACGATCCGTTCCGGGAGAATTCACAACGGCTGATCCAAGTTCTTATAAGCCTCATCCAGCTGCTTCAGCCGCTCGGTATACGACGCCCGGATGCATTCGACGTCCTCGCCGCAGGCTTGGCGTTTCTTCAGCCAGACGCTCTGCTCGTCCTGCAGCTTGCCGCGGTTGCCCATCGCCAGAAGGCCGGTGAGGATGTCGAAGGTCGTCACCATCTTCACATCCGCATCGTTGAGCGTGCGAGTGTCGCAGATCACCTTCTCGTTGGCCGCAAGGTTGGCCCTCTCGCAGTCGAAACTCGCCGCGGCCGCAGTTCGGGGTAGACCTGAGAGCGTCAGGCCGAGAAGGCTGGTCAAGGCGATGGCGGTAGTAAAACGTTTCATGGCTGCACTCCTGATGTCCAGGCGCAACGCCTGGGGATCAGCTCAGTTCCCAGAGGCTCCACAGAGCGAAGACCAGACAGCAGAACCAGATGGACAGGATGAAGGCCAGGCCGGTGCGGCTGGTGGGGCGTTCGGCCCAACGCTCGGCCTTGGAGCGGAACTCGCTCATCAGCGCTGGGGGCACCAGCCTGACCGCCAGCGCGATGCCGAGCGGCACGATCAGCAGATCGTCGAGATAACCGAGAACGGGCACGAAATCGGGAATGAGGTCGATCGGCGACAGCGCATAGGCCGCGACCGCGCCGGCGACGAGCTTGGCATGCCATGGCACGCGGCGATCGCGCGCTGCCAACCAGAGCGCCAGAACGTCGCGTTTCAGCCGTTTCGCCCAGCCTTTCGCCTTTGCCAACCAGGTCATGTTTTTCTCCGCATCTCGGCCCTATATAGGGTGAAAAGCTTGACGGTTTTCGCCATAGTTTCCGTTGTTCCGCCACCTTTCCTTTCTAGCGTCACGCGCTACAAATCGATCCGGATTTTCTCAAATGAGGACTTACATGCTGACCATGCTGAAACGCGTGTCGACCGGCCTTCTCGCTCTTGTTCTTCTGATGCCCGTTACCGCACTTGCCCAGGAGAAGGCGGTGCCGCAGAGCCGTCAGGAAATGCAGCTCTCCTTCTCGCCGCTGGTCAAGCAGACCGCCGGCGCCGTCGTCAACGTTTATGCCGAGCGCGTCGTGCAGCGCCTCAATCCGTTTGCGGGGGACCCCTTCTTCGAGCAGTTCTTCGGCCAGCGCATGCCGAACCGTTCGGAAAAGCAGTCGTCGCTCGGCTCCGGCGTCATCCTGGCGGCAGACGGTCTCGTCGTTACCAACAACCATGTGATCGAAGGTGCCGACGACATCAAGATCGCGCTCGCCGACGGCCGCGAATTCCCTTGCGACGTGGTGCTGAAGGATGCGAGCCTCGACCTCGCCGTGCTGCGCATCAAGTCGAAGGAGCATTTTCCGGTTCTCGCCATCGGTGATTCCGATCGCACCGAAGTGGGCGATCTGGTGCTTGCGATCGGCAACCCGTTCGGCGTCGGCCAGACGGTGACGAGCGGCATCGTTTCGGCACTTGCCCGCAACCAGGTCACGACGGGTGATTTCGGCTTCTTCATCCAGACCGACGCTTCGATCAACCCGGGCAATTCCGGCGGCGCGCTGATGAACATGAACGGCGAGCTGATCGGCATCAACACCGCGATCTTTTCGCGCGGCGGCGGCTCGAACGGCATCGGATTCGCGATCCCCGCCAATCTCGTGAAAGTCTTCCTCGCCGCCGCTTCCCAGGGCAAGGCGAGCTTCGAGCGCCCCTTCGTCGGCGCGAGCTTCGACGCCGTCAATTCGGATGTGGCCGAGGCGCTCGGCCTCAAGACCGCCCGCGGCGCGCTGGTGACACGCGTTGTCGAAGGTGGACCGGCAGACAAGGCCGGCCTGAAGCCCGGCGAAGTGGTGACCGCCGTCAACGGCATTTCGGTCGAGCATCCCGATGCTCTCGGTTACCGGCTGACCACTGCCGGTCTCGGCAGGCAGGCGATACTGTCTGTCCAGACCGCCGACGGCCAGCGGCAGGTGAACCTGGCGCTCAACACGGCCCCGGAGACAACGCCGCGTGACGAGAGGCTGATTGAGGGGCGCAATCCGTTTGCCGGCCTTCGGGTTGCCAACCTGTCGCCGAAGCTCGCGACCGAACTGCGCATCCCGGCCGAAAAGACCGGCGTGGTCGTGACCGAGGTGACGCGCAACTCACCTGCTGCCCGCCTCGGTTTCGAGCCGAAGGACATCTTGATCTCCCTGAACGGTACTGCCGTCACCAGCACCAAGGGCATGGAAACCATGCTCGACGACGATCCGGGCTTCTGGCGTGTCGAGATCGAGCGTGGCGGCCAGCGTATCAGGCAGTTCTTCCGATGAGCGGTGATCTCTTCGCGCCGAAGGTTCCGGAAGAGGTCGCCAACCGGCGGCCGCTTGCCGATCGCCTGCGGCCGAAGTCGCTTGCCGAAGTTACCGGCCAGCCGCACCTGACGGGCGAGGACGGTGCGCTGCGGCGGATGATCGATAGCGGCTCGCTCGGCTCGATGATTTTTTGGGGGCCGCCCGGCACCGGCAAGACCACGGTGGCGCGGCTGCTTTCCGGCGAGGCGGGGCTCGCCTTCGAACAGATCTCGGCGATCTTTTCCGGCGTCGCGGACCTGAAGAAGGTGTTCGAGACGGCGCGCCTGCGCCGCATGGACGGCCGCCAGACGCTGCTCTTCGTCGATGAGATACACCGCTTCAATCGCGCCCAGCAGGACAGTTTTCTGCCCGTCATGGAGGACGGCACCGTCATCCTGGTCGGCGCCACGACCGAGAACCCGAGCTTCGAACTCAACGCCGCTCTTCTGTCGCGGGCCCGGGTGTTGACCTTCCGCAGCCACGACGAGGAAAGCCTGAGCGAGCTTCTCACCCGCGCCGAGCAGGCCGAGGGCAAGCCGCTGCCGCTCGACGAGGATGCCCGCGCCAGCCTGATCCGCATGGCCGATGGTGATGGCCGGGCGGTGTTGACGCTTGCCGAAGAGGTCTGGCGCGCCGCAAGGGAAGGGGAGGTCTTTGATACGACGGGCCTCACCCAGATCGTCCAGCGCCGCGCCCCGGTCTACGACAAGGCGCAGGACGGCCATTACAATCTGATCTCGGCGCTCCACAAGTCGGTGCGCGGCTCGGATCCGGATGCGGCGCTCTATTATCTGGCGCGGATGTTCGATGCCGGCGAGGACCCGCTCTATCTTGGCCGCCGGCTGGTGCGCATGGCGGTCGAGGATATCGGCCTTGCGGATCCGCAGGCGCTGGTCGTCTGCAATGCCGCCAAGGATGCCTATGACTATCTCGGTTCCCCGGAAGGTGAGCTGGCATTCGCACAGGCCTGCGTCTATCTGGCGACCGCGCCGAAATCCAATGCGGTCTATACCGCCTTCAAGGCGGCAACCCGCGCCGCCAAGGAAAACGGTTCGCTTCTGCCGCCCAAGCACATCCTCAATGCCCCTACCAAGCTGATGAAGGGCGAGGGGTATGGCGACGGTTATCGCTACGACCACGACGAGCCGGATGCTTTTTCAGGCCAGGATTATTTTCCGGAAAAGATGGGCCGGCAGACGTTCTACGACCCGCCGGAGCGCGGTTTCGAGCGTGACATCCGCAAGCGGCTCGATTGGTGGGCCAAGCTTCGCAAGGAACGCAACCCGAAGTGACCCTCTTCGGAAACCGGTCAGGAGGCCTGTTTCTGAGCCACGACGTTAGCCGGCGCGCCGATCAGCCTGACGGAGGATTCCGCCAGCCCGTGATGACCTTCCATGTCGACGATCACGTGCCAGTGGCCTGCCTCCGGGATCACCAGGCGAATGGGGGACCGCTTGGCGATGCCGCCGACATATTTGAAATCGAGAAGCTCGGTAAAGCGCTGGAAATTGGCGGCGTTCATCAGGCGCACGTTGTTGACCGCATTCAACGTCACCTCGATCGTCGTCCCCGCGCGCTGCGGTTTCAGATCGTAGTGGGTAAAGCGGAAATTCGGTACGGCCATTCCTGCCTCATTGATGCCAGCATAGAAGTTCATCAATCTTAACGATATGTCGTTAACGAATGGTGGAACATTACTGCCACTTATGTGTTTAGTTTCCTGAATACAGCTTCAGCCGGCACAATCCCCATGCCGCGCCGAAGACAATCAGGCGGCTTTCGTCCCCTGCAGCCGCCGTACAAGAATAATGTTTTGACCTCCAATCTGCCTGTCCCGCCGTCTTCTCGCGGCGGGATTTTCTTTGCGCGAAGAATTTTTGGCGGGGATTGTCGGGCTGGGCTTTTCCTCTCCGTCCTTGGAGCATCACCAACCGATCCCCGAGGAGGACGCCATGTCGATCAGGATAATCGTCACCGCAATTGCAGCCCTTGCCGCATCGTTCGTTCCAGGCTTCGCCGAAGCGCAGGAGCCGAAATCGGCCGCACCGCAGGCGACCCCCGCCGAGCCATCGAAGAAGGGCCATGTCGAGGCCGGCGGCATCAGCTATTATTACGAGATCCGCGGGGAAGGCGAACCGCTCCTGCTGCTCCATGGCGGTCTCGGCTCCGTCGACATGTTCGCCCCTATCATGCCGGCGCTGACGGAGCACCGCCAGGTCATCGCCGTCGATCTCCAGGGCCATGGCCGCACCCCGCTCGGCAAGCGGCCGATCAGCCTTGAAGCCATGGGTGCCGACATGGGCGGGATCGTCTCCGCACTCGGCTACCGCCAGGTCGATGTGCTCGGTTATTCCATGGGCGGCGGCATCGCCCTGCAGATGGCCGCTCAGGCGCCGGAAAAGGTGCGGCGGCTCGTCATCGCCTCGGCACCGTTTGCCAAACGCGGCTTCTTTCCGGAAATGATCCCGCAGCAGGAGTCCGTCACCGGTGCCATGGCTGAGATGATGAAGGACACGCCGATGTTCATCTCCTACAAGGCCGTGGCTCCGGATGTCTCCGAATTCCCCCGGCTCCTCGATGCCATGGGCGACCTGATGCGCCGGGACTACGATTTCTCCGATGCGGTCGCCAAGTTGACCATGCCGGTCATGCTGGTCTTCGGCGACAGCGACATGGTGCGCCCGGAGCACATCGTCGAGTTTTATCAGAAGCTCGGCGGCGGCCTGAAGGATGCCGGCTGGATGCGGGAAAACATGCCGAAGAACCGGCTGGCGATCCTGCCCGATCTCACCCATTACGAGGCGTTCGCATCGCCGGCCCTGGCGCCGACCGTGCTGCCTTTCCTCGACGGCAAGAGCAACGCGCCGAACTGGGCGGAGCAGGTGAAGAAATAGTCCGGGTACCCTTGAGCGACGCCTGGCCGAAAGGCAGGCCGTCGTTTCTGTTTTCAAACGCTTAGCCGGGTTTGCGGACTCTGTTTGGGAGATCCTTGAATCAGTTTCTGAGGTCTTGCCGCTCAAGCTGGTTTTCGCGGTCTAGCTGCAGGGTCAGCGCCAGCACCGTTTCGCAGGTCGGGGTCGGCACGCCGGCGAGCTTGCCAAGCGCGACCACCATCCCGGTCAGAGGAACGATCTCCAGCGCCTTTCCGGCCAGGAGGTCCTGCAGCATCGACGTTCTGACCGGCCCGAAACCGCCTGAGCGGTTCAGCTGCTCGTCGACGCTGCCGCTGAAGACGGCGCCGAGCGCTTCGCCGACGGCCCTGGTTTCTGTCATCACCTTGCCGACCTGCGCGACCAAAAGCGCATTGCCCATGATGCTGTCCATCCGGCCGCGGGTGAGCGCGCTGATCGGATTATAGGCGGCATTGCCCATCAGTTTGGTCCAGATCGTGTCGCGGATCCGCGGGGTCGGAATGATGTTGAGGCCGGCGCGCCCGAGAAGCTCGGCTATCGACACCAGATCCGGCGAAAGCTCGCCGGATGGTTCGCCGAGGAAAAAGCGGCCATCGCCATTGAGGCGAATGGTGCCGGGTTCGGTCACTTCCGCGCCCTGATAGGCGACGCAGCCGATGACCCGCTCCGGCCCGACGAGCCTCCAGAGCTTGCCGTCCGGGTCGAGTTCCGGGAGCTGTTTTTCCGCATGCCCGCTTTCGGAATCCCGATGGAAATACCACCAGGGAATGCCGTTGAGGATCATGATGACCCGCGTGCCTTCCTTGAGAAGGCCTGCAAGACCCTCGGCCGCCTGGGAGAGCTGGTGGCCCTTGAGGCCTGTGATAATCAGATCCTGCTTCGGCAGTCCGGATGGATCGCTTGTGGCCGTGACACGCGCATGAAGCGGCGCGGCCTCACCGTCCCGCTCGACCGTGAGGCCCTTTTCGCGGATGGCGGCGAGGTGTGCGCCCCGCGCCACCACCGACACATTCGCCTCCGCGCCCAGTCCGTTGGCGATTTTCGTCGCAAACGTGCCGCCGAGAGCTCCGGCACCGTAGATGCAGATATTCGTGATGGTCATGAGGTTCCTCGCCGACACCATATGCAGTGCGGCAGATCTAGGACATCCTCGGCGCGCAGGCGAACGAGTTTTTGTGATGGATCAATGGGCCCAGCTATCGGACACGAGTTCCGTCCGGCGAAGCTCGTCGATGGCGGCGACCGCGTCCTCCACCGACCAGCCGGCCTTGACGGCTGCCGCGATCATCTTGATCTCTGCCTCCTCTTCGAGCGCAAGAAAGAGCGGTTCGAGAGCCTCCTGAACGGTGAGGATATGTTCATCCGGCGGGGCAATGGACGTACGTGCAGCGGACGTAGGCATGATACGCTGGGCTCCTCTCTCTTTTGCGATCGAATCTTCACAATTGCTATCACCGGAAAAGGTTCCACCCAACCTGTGGAAAATTTCATTCGGCCGCTTTCTGCAGCACCAAGCTTGTTCTTTCGCCAAGCCTCTGCCTTGTTGCCGAGCTAAAATGCATGTGATTCGGGTGCCACGAGGCTGCCCGGCCGGCGGGTGCCGATGCCAAGGAGATTGCGATGACGGACGCCAAAAAATACCAGATCACCGAAATGCGGCCGAAGATCACCGTGATCGGCGTCGGCGGCGGCGGCGGTAACGCCATCAACAACATGATCGCCGAGGAGCTGGAGGGCGTCGATTTCATCGCCGCCAATACCGACGCCCAGGTTCTGGCGACCTCCAAGGCATCCCGCCGCATCCAGCTCGGCGCCCACGTGACCGAAGGCCTCGGTGCCGGCTCCCTGCCGGAAATCGGCCGCGCGGCCGCAGAAGAATCGATCGACGAGATCATGGATCACCTGTCCGGTTCGCATATGTGCTTCGTGACGGCCGGCATGGGCGGCGGCACAGGCACCGGTGCTGCACCGGTCATCGCCCATGCTGCCCGCAATGCCGGCATCCTGACCGTCGGAGTCGTCACCAAGCCCTTCACCTTCGAAGGCAACCGCCGCATGAAGACGGCCGATGCCGGAATCGAGGAACTGCGCCGCGCCGCCGATACCGTCATAGTCATCCCGAACCAGAACCTCTTCCGCATCGCCGACGCCAAGACCACGTTTGCCGACGCGTTCATGACCGCCGACAAGGTGCTGTTTGCCGGCGTCGGCTGCATCACCGACCTGATCGTCAAGGAAGGCCTGATCAACCTTGATTTCGCCGACGTGAAATCGGTCATGAAGGGCATGGGCCGGGCGATGATGGGCACGGGCGAAGCCTCTGGCGACGGCCGCGCACTGCTCGCCGCGGAGGCTGCGATCGCCAACCCGCTGCTCGACGACATCTCGATGAAGGGCGCCAAGGGCGTGCTGATCTCGATCTCCGGCGGCTCCGACATGACGCTGTTCGAGGTGGACGAAGCCGCAAGCCGCATCCGCGACGAGGTCATGGACGACGCCGACATCGTCGTCGGCGCGATCTTCGACCGGAGTCTCGACGGCAAGTTCCGGGTCTCGGTCGTCGCGACCGGCCTCGATGGCGGCGAAGCCGGCGTTGCTCCGGGCACTCCGGCCGACATGCAGCCTTATCAGCGCACCCTGCAGTAACGGGTTATTTCGAAAACAGCAGTTTGATATAGGAGCGGTAGGCGAGAAACTGCCGCTCCAGCAGGGCGGGATCCTTCAGCGCCTTCGACATGATGATCGCCCCGTCCATGATGCAGGACACCATGTTGGCGACCTCGGTCAGATCCACCGGCTCGCGTGGCGGATAGATAGCGGCGATCTCCTCGATATATCCTAGAAACCGGGCGTTCCAGGACCGGATCGATTCCGAGTTCAGCGTCAGCACCTCATGGTCGAACAGCCGCTCCTGATAGCAGACCGAGGCGATCAGGCAGCCCGGATGGCCGCCCGGCAGGTCGCGCACCAGTTCACTGAGCAGTTTCAGCCCCAGAAGGAAAGCCTGCAGCGGATCGTCGTTGAGTTCCCGGGCCCGGCCGAAGATATCGTCGAAGATGCGGTTGTTCTCGGCGACGTAGCGGCGCAGCATCTCCCGTGCCAGCTCGTTCTTGTCCCGGAAATGGTAGAAGAACCCGCTCTTGGTGATCCCGGCCTCGGCGATCAGCTCGTCGATCGAGGTTGCGGCAAAGCCCTTGGCGAGCACCGAGGCTTCCGCGATCTCCAGGATGCGGTCGCGGGTTGCGGCCCCTTTGCGTGTCTCCCGCGTTTCCGAAAACTTGACCGGCGGTACAGTTTGGCTGCGCGCAGCATCGGCAGCGTCAAGCATTCCCGTCCGTTGAGACATGCTAACCTCCCGTGAATTCTTGCGAATTTCAAAAATATTCCCGGCTGTACCGTAAGCTTACTAGAAGCTCAGCATCCAAATCTGCGAAAAATTGGTCATTCCCCGGGCGGACCGGAGCAAAGCCGGGACCCGCTTGCCATGTTTTACCACAGGAGACAGATGATGGCCAAGTATCGCCATAACCTGCCGCAGCTCAAGAGCGGCGACTTCCTTTCCGACGGCGGGCTCGAGACGACGCTGGTCTTCCACCGCGGCATCGATCTTCCGGCCTTCGCCGCCTTTCCGCTGCTCGACGATGCCAGGGGCCGCGAGGAACTGACCGAATATTACGAGGCCTATCTGGCGATCGCCCGCGAGCGGGGCCTTGGTTTCATCCTCGACACGCCGACCTGGCGGGCGAATGCCGACTGGGGCCCGCAGCTCGGTTACGACCGCGCGGCACTGCGGGCGCTCAACATCCGCTCGGTCGATTATATCGCCAAGCTCCGCCAGGTTTGGGAACGGCCGGGTTCCCCGATCATCCTCAACGGGGTCATCGGGCCGCGTGGCGACGGCTACAAGGACGGCAACATGGAGCCGCTGGCGGCCGAGGATTATCACGCCTTCCAGGCTGAGGCCTTTGCCGACAGCGAGGCGGACATGATCTCGGCGATCACCATGAACAATGTCGGCGAGGCAGTCGGCATCGTCCGGGCCTCGAAACGTGCCGGCATGCCCTGCGTCGTTTCCTTCACGGTCGAGACCGACGGCAGGCTCGTCAACGGCAAGACGCTGCAGGCGGCGATCAAGGAGACAGATGCGGCGACGGACGGGTACGCGGCCTATTACATGGTCAACTGCGCCCATCCGAGCCATTTCGAGGGGGCCCTTGTCCGCGGCGAGGCCTGGGTGAAGCGGATTTCCGGCATCCGCGCCAACGCGTCACCCAAGAGCCATCAAGAGCTGGACGAGTCAACCGAGCTCGATATCGGCGACCCGCGCGATCTTGGGCTCCGCTACCGCTCGCTCCGGCAGAGCTATCCGTCGATGCGGGTGCTCGGCGGCTGCTGCGGCACCGACCACCGGCATCTGCAGGCGATCTGCGATGCCTGCCTGCCGGCGGCGGCTGCCTGATCGGGGAGGGAGGAGAATGCCTGCAACCACATTGCTCGGCGCCATCGTCGTGATTTCGGCCCGCTGGCTCTTTTCGCCTGTTGTGCCGACTGACGCCGATGAGGAGCGCGGCCGGGCGAAGCTCAAGGCTGCGCACATGTTCGACGAGCGGCTGCTGCGCGATATCGGGTTTCGTGAAGACGTGTCCCGCTTCCACCGCAACCGCTTTCCGGGGTTTTGACCCCCGAAGACCGTTCCAATCAGAACCTTCCGGCGGTTGTGCTGCCGGAAGGTTTTTCTTTTGCTTCTGCCGTCTTCCCTTTGTCATCCGTCGCGGATATAGCTCGCCGCCCAACCGACGATTGAGAGGAGGCGAGCATGGATGCGACTGTTGTCGGCGCCCACTGGGAGAGCAATGCCGAGACCTGGACGATCTATTCGCGGGCCGGTTACGACAAATATCGGGATGCGCTGAACACGCCGGCCTTTCTCGACATGCTGCCGCCGGTTGCCGGATTGAAGGGCCTCGATCTCGGTTGCGGCGAGGGCACCAATACTCGCGAGGTTGCGCGGCGCGGGGCCGAGATGACCGGGCTCGACATCGCCCCGACCTTCATCCGTTATGCCCGAGAAACCGAGGAGGGCGAGCCGCTCGGCATCACCTACGTGCTCGGCGACGGGCAGGGGATCGACTTTCCGGACGAGAGCTTCGATTTCGTCACCGCCTTCATGTCGATGATGGACATGGCCGACCAGCGCCAGGTGCTGAAGGGCATTTATCGTGTGCTGAAGCCCGGCGGTTTCCTGCAGTTCTCCATCCTGCATCCCTGTTTCGTGCCGCCGACGCGCAAGAACATCCGCGACGAGACGGGCGAGGCGGTGGCCGTGCAGGTGGCTGATTATTTCGACGAGACGGACGGGCGGATCGAGCGCTGGCTGTTTTCGGAAATCCCTGCCGAGGAACGGGCCGGCCTGACGCCGTTTTCGGTGCCGAGGTTCCACAGGACGCTGACCACCTGGGTGTCGATGATATTGGAGGCCGGGCTGGTGATCGAGGCGTTTGGCGAACCGATGGCGTCGGAAGAGGTGGCGCTGGCTGAACCGGTCGTCGCCGACACCCGCGTTGCGCCGATCTTCCTGCATATCCGCGCCGGCAAGCCGTAGAAATGGAAAGAGCGGCCACGCTTTTCGCATGGCCGCTCGATCATGATCGTGGCGTTTAGTAGCGCGTCGCGACGAGCAGGTCTTCTTCCTCATCCCGCTGACGGCCGCCGAGGGCGGCTGCGGCACAGGAGATGAACGCGCCGACCAGCAGCGACAGCGAGCCGACCAGCGCGGTCGTGGCGGCTGCCTTGCGGGCCTCGTCCGCGGCCTGCTGGGCGGCGACCTTGGCATCCTCGATCCGCTTCAGGACCGCATCGACGCGAGCGCGGGCATCCTGCGGCGAGAGGCCGGTACGGGCCGCGACGATGGTGGCCAGATAGGCCTTGTCGTCTTCCGGCACGCCGCCCTGGACGGCACCGTTGAGAAGAATGCGCGACACTTCCGCGGTTGCGGCCGTATCGTCGTTCTGGGCGCGGGCCTGCGCCTGCTGCGGACGCAGGAGCGCATCGGTGAAGTAGGAGGTTGCCATGTCGGTGCCGCCCGAGGACGAATTGTCGGAGGCGGCCGCCGCTGCCGAACCTGCAACGCCGGCGGTCGCTGCCGCCGAACCGACCGCCTGAGCGCCAGTGCTTGCCAGCGATCCGAGCGACGAAGCAAGGAAGCCAGCAACGAAGACCGTCGCAACGGCCCAGGAGACGAAGCCGTGGGCGGTATCGCGGAAGAACACCTCGTCGGTGTGGACGGCGGCCCATTTGGTGCGCAGCCGGCCGGTCAGATATCCGCCGAGCGCCGCCGACAGCCATTGCACCACCACCAGCCAGATCGCCGCGCTGATGCCGACAGTGGCGGCCGAGCTGCTTTCACCCGACCAGGGAGAGATCATGGTGAGGCCGAGGCCGGACCCGAAAAGGATGAGGATGAGACTGATGCCGATGGCGGCTACGGCGCCGCCGATGATCGGCCCCCATGCGATCGCAGATTTTGACGACTCCACCGGAGTTGCGATCGCGGAGCCTGTGGATGAAATTGGCATGTTTCGCCTCCTCAACGCATGAAGAGAACGAGAAGGATGACGATTGGCAGTGGGATGCCGAGAAGCCAGAGCAGAATGCCGCGTCCCATGGTGAACCTCCTGAAAGATAACGGTTTGTTGGTCTTGATTGTGCCCCGTTCAAACACGCCGGATGCCCATTGGTTCCTGCGGCAGGGATATTTGCCGGTTTTCACGTCCTGGGGTTGGTTGGGTGTCTGCGCCCACTCGGCGGGGTAGGAGGCATAAAGGAGCCCGGATAGGTTGGCGTTCGGAGGATGACCCCGAGGATCCTTCCGCCATTTGCCCCTATTCAGCCTACTCGTGGCGATGCCGCTTCATCCTCGGCGCCGGTGGCGAGAGCCTGCTCCCGAACCTGTTACACTTGTTGATCGCCTGCCGGGCCGTCCTGGCCGGCCGGTTAAGGAAGTGTTTATGAATTCGTGAAAAATGAATGGATATCTGCCGGCGGTCCGGGCCTGACGGGCTTGGGTGGGATGACCGTGACTGCCGCGCGATGTGTAACCTTTTGAGTAACCGCCTGCATGTGTTTGAGATGCAGGTGCTGTACGGAGTAAGCCAACCATGAACACGAAGCCCTTCGCCCTGGCGATCTTTGCCGCATTCACTGCCACGCCCCTCTGGGCTGCCGACCTCACCTCCTATTCCGAACCGCCGGCCTATAACGAGCCTGCCGGCGCGCCGAAGGCGGGCTGGGGTGGCGCCTATGTCGGTGCCGATCTCGGCATGGCATCCCGCAAGCTGAACCCGTTCGACGGCGACAAGGGCCTCGTTCTCGGCGCTCACGGCGGCTACAACATGGATCTCGATTCCGGCGTCGTCGGTGCGGAAATCGAAGCCTCCCATCTGGGTAACGTGGAAAGCCGCGTACCGGGCGGCAAGATCACTGAAAAGGGCCGCGTCGCCGCCAAGGCCAAGGCCGGCGTTGGCTTGAACCAGACGCTGGTCTACGGCACCGCAGGCGTGGCGCTCACCAGCTTCGGCGGCAAGAACGGCACGTCCGGTCCGGACGGCTGGAAGCCGGGCTGGGTCCTGGGCGCCGGCGTCGAGCAGAAGCTCACCGACAACCTGTCGGCCCGCTTCGAATACAACTACACCATGACCAACGACGTCCGCAGCACTTCAGGCGGCGTCTCCTCCAGGACCGACGTCCGCGACCAGACGCTCAAGGCTGGCGTGAACTACAAGTTCTAGTATCACACCCTCTCCAGATCCATCGGACCTGGAGAGGGGTATTGTCGCGGTTCGACAATCTTCAAAGCGCCGTATGCCGGGGAGGCCTACGGCGATGTCGGTTTAAAGGGCGGTTCTCAGAGATCTGCGTCCGTGTCGAGCTGGTCGCGGACCTGGTCGATCTTGCCGACCGCAGGCCCCACTCCAAGCTCGTCCTGTGCCCATCCGAAGGCCTCGTCGCTCACCGGCGCGCCCGCGAAATCCTCCAGCGCATCGCGAAGCGCGGCTTCGCCGAGGTCGGGATCGGTGGCGGCAGGATCGATGCCGTTCGTCAGTTCGTATTGCGCATAGGCCTTCACGTAGGCCGAGAGCGAGGTCATCCGCGGATCGCTGGTGTTGAGATAGGCGTGGTAGTTGCGCTTCAAGGAACTGAGGCCTGCCACTTTTGCGGCCTGCGGCTTGGCTTTCTGCGCTGGCGTTGCCTTCGAGACCTTGCGGTCGGCATCCTTCTTCGCCCGCTCCTTGCCGGAGCCGAGACTGGCTGAGGTCGATCGGCTCTTGCCGGAATGGCCATGGTTTGAGACGTTGTCGCGACCGCCGCCATTGCCGCCGCCGTTTCCACCGCCACCGCCGTTACCGCCGCCATTGCCACCCTTGGCGAAAGCGAGATCCGGAAATCCGGTTACGCCTCCGCCGACGGACACCGCGGCGAGCGCCAGGACGACGATGCCGCTCCTGAGGACCTTGTTCATGTTCACCGTCTCCTGCATGTACATTGCCCAAACCGCGAGAAGCTCTGCGCTTCGTCGCCTTTCACATGTCTCGCATCCTGGCTCAGGGGCGGATATAAATCCATGGGATCAGGACCAATGAGCCTGGCTTCGGGACCAAGGTCGGGCGGGGCCGGGGACTTTGGTCTCATTGGCGGCCTGCCGTCCACAGGACATGCCCAAGCCGCCTCGCATCGAGCGTCTTCATTTCGCTCGTTCATCTGCGGGAGGCCCTGGCGGTGGCCATCGCCGATATCGGTGTCATAACCGATATTCCGTCCCGTCTGCCGGAGCAGGCAAGGAGGATGCAAACCTGTGCAAATGCTGGGCCGCGTCCTTTTCACAAATGAAATAAATCTGTCACAAAACTGTAATGAGCAACAGATAGAGGGTAGCCGACGCCCAAGCGTCAATCCGAATTCCAAGGGAGAAATCCATGAAGAAGTATCTAGGAAGCTGCGCTGTAGCCGCAATTCTGCTGGCCACCGCAGGCGTCGCAACGGCTCGCGATCAGGTTCAGGTCGCCGGTTCCTCCACCGTTCTTCCCTATGCGAAGATCGTTGCCGAAGCTTTCGGCGAAGCCTTCCCGAAATTCAAGACCCCGATCGTCGAGTCGGGCGGCTCGGGCGCTGGCCTCAAGGAATTCTGCAAGGGCGTCGGTGAAGCCACGATCGACATTGCTAACTCTTCGCGTCCAATCAACAAGAGCGAACTGGAAGCATGCAAGGCGGCCGGCGTCACCGACGTCCAGGAAATCCGCATCGGTTACGACGGTATCGTTTTTGCGACTGCCAGCAGCAACGGCGAGATGAAGATCGAACCGAAGGACTTCTACAAGGCTCTTGCCGCTGAAGTGCTTGTTGACGGAAAGCTCGTCGCCAATCCTTACAAGAACTGGTCGGAGATCAACCCGACTCTGCCGAAGGGCCCGATCGCTGCCTATATTCCGGGCACGAAGCACGGCACGCGCGAAGTCTTCGAAGAGAAGGTATTGGCAGAAGGCTGCAAGGAAGCCGGTGCCGCAGAAGCCATCAAGAAGCTCGTTCCGGACGCCAAGCAGGCGACCGCCAAGTGCATTGCTGTTCGCAAGGACGGCGTTGCTGTGGACATCGACGGCGACTATACCGAGACGCTCGCTCGTATCGCTGCCAACAAGACCGGCGTCGGCGTATTCGGCCTCGCTTTCTACGAAAACAATGCAGACAAGCTGAAAGTCGCCACCGTGAACGGCATCAAGCCGACCGCGGCTGTGATTGCTGACGGTACCTATCCGGTTTCCCGCCCGCTGTTCTTCTACGTGAAGAAGGCTCACCTGGGCGTTGTTCCGGGCCTCAAGGAATACGTCGAGTTCTTCATGTCCGACGACATGATCGGCCCTGACTCGCCGCTCGTCGAATACGGCCTGGTTGCCGCTCCGGACGCGCAGCGCGTGCAGGCCCGCAAAGACTTTGCCGCTGGCAAGACCATGTAATCAAAAGAACGGCGCCGCTTCCGGCGGCGCCGTTTCTCTCCGACCGGAGGCTTTGCCTCGGTAGGAAATCGTCGATTTTGCGGCGATGGTGTTGCGCAAGGCGCGACGGCGATGCGATCGGTTCCGATGACCGGAGCTGGGCGGTGATGGGTTGCCGCCGAAGGCGGTACGCCGGGGGATTATGATGAACACATCACTAATATTGTTGATTTTGGCGATAATCGGCATGGCCGCTTACGTCGCCGGTGCCCGGCATGCGATGGCACTGGTCGGAGGAATTTCCTCCAAACTTCATTCGCGGCCTGGATATTACGGTTCCTTTGTCGCCGTCTGGGCGATCTTGCCGGCCGTCGTCATTCTTTTTGTCTGGCTGGTCGCCAGCCCCATGTATATCAGCTCCTCGGTGCGCGGTGCGTTTCCGGAAGAGGTGAAAACCCAGTCGCAGGCCGAGCAGGGCCTGAGCTACGGCATGATTACCTCGATTGCCCGCGGCATGAATGCGCTGACCGGCGACGAGATCGCCCGCATCGAAAACAATCCGGTGGAGCTTCGTACTGCGCTTGGCGCCAAGGGCGTTGCACTTGCGGGTGATCCGCAGCCCTTCATGGTCAAGGCCGCTGCCGAACTGAACCGGATGACCTTCGTCAGCCGTATCCTGATGACGATCGTCGTTCTGGGGGCTTCCATCGGCGGCGCCCTCTTCGCTTATCGCCAGATCGCGCCGCGTTTCCGCGCCCGCAATCGGGTGGAAAAAGTGGTTCTCGGTAGCCTCGTCGTTGCTTCTTCGATCGCTATCCTGACCACGGTCGGCATCGTCGCATCGATGCTGACGGAAGCCGCCCACTTCTTCACCGCCATTCCCGCCTGGGAATTCTTCTTCGGCACGGTATGGGATCCGCGTTTTGCCGCTGCGGGTTCGGGTGGCTCCGAAGGTCAGTTCGGCCTCATTCCGCTGCTGCTCGGTACGCTCTATATCGGTTTCGTCGCGATGCTCTTCGCGGTTCCGATCGGCCTCTTTTCGGCAATCTACATGTCGGAATACGCCTCGCCGAAAGTCCGCGCGGTTGCCAAGCCGCTGCTCGAAGTGCTCGCCGGCATTCCGACCATCGTCTACGGCTTCTTCGCATTGACGACGGTCGGTCCCTTCCTTCGCGACATTTCTTCGCAGCTGAACGGCCTCGTCACCGGCGACTATGCCAACTTCATCCAGGCACAGAGCGTTCTGACGGCCGGTTTCGTCATGGGCATCATGCTGATCCCCTACGTCTCCTCGCTGTCGGACGACATCATCACGGCCGTGCCGCGAGCCCTGCGTGACGGTTCGCTCGGCCTCGGCGCCACTCGCTCGGAAACCATCAAGAAGGTGGTCCTGCCGGCGGCTCTGCCGGGCATCGTCGGCGCGCTCCTGATGACCGCGTCGCGCGCCGTCGGCGAGACCATGATCGTCGTGCTTGCGGCCGGTGTCGCCGCCCGCCTGCAGATCAATCCGTTCGAGCCGATGACGACCGTGACCGTGAAGATCGTCAACCAGCTGACGGGTGACCTCGAGTTCACCTCGCCGCAGACCCTGGTTGCCTTCGCGCTGGGCATCACGCTGTTCGCCATCACGCTTTGCCTCAACATCTACGCGCTCTATATCGTGCGCAAATACCGGGAGCAGTACGAATGACCGATGTGGTTTCTCCCGTCGCCGGCATCCCCAAGGCCAAGTCCGTCCGTCGCGATATCGGCATCAAGCGCCGTTACGCCGCCGAGCGTCGCTTCCGTGCCTATGGCATCGCCGCGCTTTCCTTCGGCATCATCTTCCTGATGCTTCTCCTGTGGTCGGTGGTCTCCAAGGGTTACACCGCCTTCCAGCAGACCATGATCACCATGCCGGTCGAGTTCTCGCAGCAGATCATCGACCCGCAGAACGAACGTGCCACCAACCCGCAGAAGCTGATGACGGCGAACTATCCGGTCGTTGCCCGCAACGCGCTCGCCAAGCTGCTCAACGTCAGCGTGGACGACCGTGTCGCAGCCCGTGCAGTCAGCCAGATGCTGTCGGATGGCGTCCGCGTTCAGCTGCGTGACCTGGTGGTCGCCAATCCGGCGATCATCGGAACGACGCAGACGGTAAGACTGCTCGCTTCCGGCGATATCGACTCGGCCTACAAGGGCCAGATCGACCTCAACGTCAGCCAGGAGAACCGCAAGATCAACGATCAGCAGCTCGCCTGGATGACGCAGCTCTCCGACAGCGGCGCGCTTGCCAAGCATTTCAACAGCGGCATCTTCGTCAACGGCGCATCGAGCCGTCCGGAAGCGGCCGGTGTCGGCGTCGCGCTCATCGGCTCGTTCTACATGATGCTGATCGTGCTTGTCCTGGCGCTGCCGATCGGCGTCGCGGCCTCGATCTATCTCGAGGAATTCGCCCCGAAGAACAAGTTCACCGACCTGATCGAGGTGAACATCAACAACCTGGCGGCCGTTCCCTCGATCGTCTACGGTCTTCTCGGTCTGGCGGTCTTCGTCAACTTCATGGGCCTGCCGCGTTCCGCCTCCTTCGTCGGCGGTCTGGTGCTCACCCTCATGACGCTGCCGACGATCATCATCGCGACCCGCGCGGCACTGAAGGCCGTGCCGCCGTCGATCCGCGCTGCCGCCCTCGGGCTCGGCGCATCGAAGATGCAGACGATCTTCCACCATGTCCTGCCGCTTGCCATGCCGGGCATCCTGACCGGCACGATCATCGGCCTGGCCCACGCCCTCGGCGAAACCGCGCCGCTGCTGCTGATCGGCATGGTGGCCTTCGTCGCCAACTATCCGACAACGCCGCTCGACCCGTCTACGGCGCTGCCGGTGCAGATCTACATGTGGGCGAACGAAGCGGAACGCGCGTTCGTCGAGCGTACCTCGGGAGCGATCATCATCCTGCTCCTGTTCCTCATCCTAATGAATGTTGGCGCAATTCTCTTGCGGCGTCGCTTCGAGCGGCGCTGGTAGAAGGAGTATGACAATGAATATGATGTCAGAATCGGCAGTTGAAAAGGCGCTGGACCAAAAGATGAGCGATGCTTCCCACAAGATGATCGGCAAGGACGTTTCGGTGTATTACGGTGAAAAGCGTGCGCTTTTCGACGTGAACCTCAACGTCCGCGAAAACACTGTGACGGCTCTCATCGGTCCTTCCGGCTGCGGCAAGTCCACCTTCCTGCGCTGCCTCAACCGCATGAACGACACGATCGAGAATTGCCGCGTTACCGGCAAGATCACTCTCGACGCGGACGATATCTATGACCAGGCGATCGACGTCGTCGAACTTCGCGCTCGCGTCGGCATGGTTTTCCAGAAGCCGAACCCGTTCCCGAAGACCATCTACGAGAACATCTCCTATGGTCCACGCATCCATGGCCTTTCCAAGAACAAGGCCGACATGGACCAGATCGTCGAGGCGAGCCTGCAGCGCGCCGGCCTCTGGGGCGAGGTCAAGGATCGTCTGCACGAATCCGGCACCGGCCTCTCCGGCGGTCAGCAGCAGCGTCTGTGCATCGCCCGTGCGATCGCCGTGTCGCCGGAAGTCATCCTGATGGACGAACCCTGCTCGGCTCTCGACCCGATCGCGACCGCCAAGGTTGAAGAACTCATCCATGAACTGCGAGCCAACTACACGATCGTCATCGTGACGCATTCGATGCAGCAGGCTGCCCGCGTGTCGCAGCGCACCGCCATGTTCCATCTCGGCCAGCTCGTCGAGGAGAACGACACCGACAAGATGTTCACCAATCCCGACGATCAGCGCACCCAGGATTACATCATGGGCCGTTTCGGCTGATCCAGCCGAAAGTGCCGCCTGAAAATCAATTTTGAGGACTAGAAGATGGCATCGACCCATATCCTGTCGGCCTATGACGACGAACTGAAATACCTGAGCCGCCGCATCTCCGAAATGGGCGGCCTCGCCGAGCAGATGTGCTCGGACGCCGTGCGGGCGCTGGTCAATTCCGACGCCGCACTCGCGCAGAAGGTCATCTCCGACGACGTGATCCTCGATCACGCCGAGCGCGAGATCGGCGACAAGGCGATCGTCACGATCGCCCGTCGCCAGCCGGTTGCAGCCGACCTTCGCGAGATCGTCGGTTCGCTGCGCATCGCCTCCGATCTGGAGCGCGTCGGCGACCTTGGCAAGAACACCGCCAAGCGCGTCATCGCGGTTCAGGGCACCGGCGTTCCGCGCAAGCTCGCCCGCGGCCTGGAGCATCTCTCCGATCTCGCCCTCGTGCAGCTCAAGGACGTCCTCGACGTCTACGCGACGCGTTCGGCGGAGAAGGCCGAGGCGATCCGCAGCCGCGACGAGGAAATCGACGCGATGTACACCTCGCTGTTCCGCGAACTCCTCACCTACATGATGGAGGATCCGCGCAACATCACCACCTGCACGCATCTGCTGTTCTGCGCCAAGAACATCGAGCGTATCGGCGACCATGCCACCAACATCGCCGAGACCATCTACTACATGACGACAGGCGCCCAGCCGGAAGGCGATCGTCCGAAGGACGACTCGTCGAACACGCTCGGCGCGATCACCGAATAAGACGGAATGCTGACGGAGCAGGCTGAAGAATGCTGCCAAAAATCGCTGTCGTAGAAGACGAGGAGGCGCTGAGCGTGCTTCTTCGCTACAATCTGGAAGCCGAGGGTTATGAGGTCGATACCGTTTTGCGGGGCGACGAAGCCGAGATTCGGCTTCAGGAACGGGTACCGGACCTTCTGATCCTGGACTGGATGCTACCCGGCGTTTCCGGCATCGAACTCTGCCGCCGGCTGCGCATGCGCCCGGAAACGGAGCGCCTGCCGATCATCATGCTGACGGCCCGCGGCGAGGAGAGCGAACGTGTTCGCGGCCTCGCCACCGGCGCCGACGACTATGTGGTGAAGCCCTTCTCGACGCCGGAACTGATGGCGCGCGTCAAGGCCATGCTGCGCCGGGCTCGTCCGGAAGTGCTCTCCAGCGTGCTCCGCTGCGGCGATATCGAACTCGATCGGGAAACCCATCGCGTTCACCGCAAGAGCCGCGAAGTGCGCTTGGGCCCGACCGAATTCCGCCTGCTCGAATTCCTGATGGCGGCGCCAGGCCGGGTCTTCTCCCGCTCGCAGCTTCTGGACGGCGTCTGGGGTCATGACATCTATGTCGACGAGCGTACGGTCGATGTCCATGTGGGAAGACTTCGCAAGGCGCTCAACTTCTCCAACATGCAGGATGTCATCCGCACCGTCCGCGGTGCCGGATACTCCATGGAAACATAGTTGGTGGCCACGAGATGAGCGCGCGGGTCCTGTTGGTCGACGACGACGAGTCGTTTCGTCTGATATTGCAGAAAGCCCTCGCGGCCGACAGCTTCGTCGTGTCGATGCTGGCCAGTGGTGCCGAGATCTCCAATCGCTTGAAGGCCGTTCCGCCGGATATCCTGGTGATGAGTTCGGACCTTCCGGGTGTGCAGGGTCTCGAGGTCTGCCGTGAAGTGCGTCTCGATCCGGTCCTGTCGCGCCTTCCGATCATACTCCTTGTTCCATCGGGTGGGGAGGGCCTTCACCTGGTTGCCCTCGCTGCGGGTGCCGACGATTGCCTCATGAAGCCATTCTCCCCGGTCGAGCTCGTCGTCCGCGTGAAGAACCTGCTGAGGCGGGTCAATCCCGCCCTCCTGGACCATATGCTCAAGGTGGGCGATCTCACGCTCGACCGGGAAGCCCATCGGGTTCACCGGCAGAAACGCGAGGTCAAGCTCGGGCCGAAGGAGTTCAAGCTTCTTGAATTCCTGATGCGGACGCCCGGCAAGGTCTATTCCCGCTCGGAGCTCAAGGCTTCCCTGTGGGGTGACGACACGAACGTCGATGAGCGCGCGATCGACGTCCATATCGGCCGGCTTCGCAAAGTCATCAGCCTTGGCAAGTCCGACAACGTGATCCGGACCGTGCGCGGCACCGGATACGCTTTGGGCGATTTCTGACAGGCGTCCCCGTCTCTCGCGTTGCCAAATTGAAGAGAGTCTGTCGCGCCGCAGACGCGGCGCTGCTGGATTCCTGTT
>CCRI01000022.1 GCA_000985875.1 Neorhizobium galegae bv. officinalis | reverse complement strand
TGAACAGGTCCACCGCCATTAATGTCACCGGTTCCGGCAAACTCGCAGGCAACGGAACTATCGCCGGCTCGGTCGATGTCGGCATGGGCGGAACTCTGCTCGGCAGCTCGGATCGGATCCTCACCGTTGCAGGCAACCTCGCGCTCACATCGGGCTCTGCCCTTACCGTGTCACTCAGCGCACCATCCTCGAACGCGTTGTTCTCGGTCGGAGGCAACCTGACGCTGGGCGGCACGCTGAACGTCGCGGATGCGGGCGGCTTTGGCGCCGGCGTCTACCGCCTGATCGACTACTACGGGGCGTTCACCGACAACGGCATGACGATCGGTACAACGCCGCAGGGCGTCGCCGCGAGTGATTTGTTGGTGCAGACCGCCGTCGCCGGGCAGGTTAACCTAGTTTCCCACGCAGGTGTCGCACTCGGTTTCTGGGATGGCGACGATGCGAACCTCCACGTCAACGGCCGCATCGACGGCGGCTCGGGTACATGGCGCCTCGGTGGGGACAGTTGGACCGACCACACCGGTACGTTCAACGGTTCCTTCAGACCCAATCCTACCTTCGCGGTGTTCCAGGGGGCCGGCGGCACCGTGACGGTGAACGGTTCCGCCGGTGCGATCGGCGTCACGGGCATGCAGTTCGCGACCAGCGGCTACCGGATAGCGGGAGACACCATCGCTCTGGAGGGCGCCGGCGGACAGACCATCATTCGCGTCGGCGACGGCACACAGGCGGGTGCAGCGATGACCGCCACGATCGCCTCCGCGCTCACGGGCACATCGTCTCTTGTCAAGGACGACCTCGGCACTCTCATCCTCACCGGGGCCAACAGCTACACAGGGGACACACTGGTGCGCTCCGGTATGCTTGTCGCTTCGGTTGCCGCGATCCGGGGGAATGTCGGCACTGCGGGCACGATAGTATTCGACCAGGCGGTTGACGCGACCTTTGCCGGAGACATTACCGGCCTGCGCGGAACGAACGGGACGATGGTCAAGGAGGGTGCCGGTGCGCTGGTGCTGGGTGGAACATCGTCGCTCGACTGGACAGTGAACAGAGGTAGTCTGACCTCGGCGACCAACCGCTTCACCGGCAATCTCGCGCTCGCGTCGGGCGCGACCTTCACCTTCGACCAAAGCTATGCCGGTGTCTATGCCGGGAGACTGTCCGGCCTTGGGACAATCTCATATACGGGTGGGGGCAAGATCGAACTCACGGGCGACAGTTCCGGCTATCGTGGCATGACGCAGGTGAGGGGAACGACACTCGCCGTAAACGACAAACTTGGTGGATCTGCGGTGATCGGGTCCGGCGGACGCTTGCAGGGCACCGGCGCGATCGGCTCAGGGACCGGCTCGACGGTCACCGTGGCCTTCGATGGTACGCTGGCACCTGGCAATTCGCGCGGGACGCTGACAATTGACGGCAATCTCGTGCTGGACCACGGCGCGCGATATGAGGTCGAAGTCGTGCCAGGGACGGCCCTCAGCGACCTTGTCAAGGTGACGGGTAGCGCAACACTGAATGGCGGGACCGTCGCTCATGTCGGCATGACGGGAGCCTACACCCTGACCTCCACCTACACGATACTGACCGCGAGCGGCGGGGTGACCGGTGCCTTTGACGGGGTGACCTCGAATTTTGCGTTTCTCGACCCGGCACTGGGGTATACCCAGAACGCCGTCACCCTGTCGTTGAAGCGCAACGGCATTGGCTTTGTCGAGGCAGGCACGACACGCAACCAGCGCGCAACAGCCGAGGCGCTTGATACCCTCGGCTTCGGCAACCCGCTCTATGACAAGGTTGTCCAACTGGACACACCGACCGCCAGGACGGCGTTCGACCAGTTGTCCGGCGAAATCCATGCCTCCGCAATCGCCGGACTGATCGAGGAAAGCCGCTTCGTTCGAAACGCCGCCACAGATCGCATTCGCGCCGCCTTTGGCGATGTCGGGGCGTCGATTGCGCCCACTGTCGCATACGGGGCACATGGTGCGGCGCCTGCATCCGCCGCGTCCGATAGCGGCCTCGCCCTGTGGTCGAACGCCTATGGCGCTTGGGGCAAGACCCGTGGCGATAGCAATGCGGCCTTGCTCGAGCGCTCGACCGGCGGCTTCCTTCTCGGCGCCGACGCGGGCATATTCGACACTTGGCGGCTCGGTATCCTCGGCGGCTACAGCCATGGATCGGTCCGGGCAGACAGCCGGGCCTCGTCGGCAAGCATCGACAGCTACCATCTCGGCCTTTATAGCGGCACGCGATGGGATTCACTGTCGTTGCGGACCGGTGTCGCCTATAGCTGGAACGACATCCATACTTCGCGCTCCGTCGGTTTCACCGGCTTCTCTGACCGCGTGTCCGCCGCATACCGTGCCGCGACCCTGCAGGCGTTCGGTGAGGTGGGCTACAGCCTCGATACAGCGCATGTCCGCCTCGAGCCGTTCATCAATTTCTCCCATGTCAGCATCCGGAGCGGCGCCTTTACCGAGAGCGGGGCAGCGGCGGCGCTGACCGGCCGCGACAACACCACCGACATGACCTTCTCCACGCTCGGGCTGCGGGGCGAGAAAGCGTTCGACTTCGACGGGATGCAAGCGCGGCTTACTGGGACGATTGGCTGGCGGCATGTGTTTGGGGAAACGATCCCGACCTTTAGTCAATCCTTCGCCGGCTCCGCTTCCTTCAGGGTCGCAGGCGCCCCAATCGCAAAGGACGCGCTCGTGCTCGAAGCAGGCCTCGGGCTCGACCTTTCCCCCAATGCCACCCTCGGCCTTTCCTACCAGGGCCAGATCGCAAACCACGCCTACGACCTCGGTCTCAAGGCAACTCTCGACGTCAGGTTCTAAGATGCCTCAGCCCGCAACAGCAGTAACATCAAGACGACCGCTCATCGTCTGCATGGCCCTTGCGATCGCTGCGATCGCATCCACCGCTTCGGCGCAAACACAAGGTCGTGTGAGCAATGGGCAGAGCCTGCCCGGTGGCGCGTCCTCGCTACAGGAAACCTACCAGGATTGGCAGGTGACTTGCCGGATCATGGAAAACGCCAGATTTTGCGCCGTCTTGCAACAGCAAGTCCAGCAAAACGGACAACGAGTCATCGCAATCGAACTGCAACAGAGCACCGATGGCAAATTGGCCGGTTCCCTGGTTCTGCCGTTCGGTCTGATGTTCGACAACGGTGTTACCATCACCATCGACGACAAGCCGGCGGGGGAGCCGATACGGTTCAAGACTTGTCTGCCGGGCGGTTGCCTGGTGCCGTTGGTTATCGATGCCGTGATGCTGGCCAGTCTGCGTACTGGAACGAGCCTGAAAATTCAGGCGGTGAGCGCAGACGGCCCAACCGTCCCGTTTACGGTGCCGTTAAAGGGGTTTTCGGCGGCATCAGACCGGCTCAAGGCCTTGACAGCCTCCTGAGCACAGGGGCTGTCGTCGGGTAGGCGTTGCGCCTGAGGGCTTGCCCTGCCAGAGCGGACGTGAAACAGCATCGACGTCAACCTGATCGAGGACGCCTTCCAAACTCAGGCGTTTCTGCGTGCCAAAGCAGGGCGAACGGTTGTTGCGCGGCCGACAGACTAGGTTCGCAACCCCCGATCTTGAAAAGTGGATCGGTCCGGACTGGCGATCGAACAACGCCCGGTCGGTCGCGAGCAGCAGTACCCAGCTTCGCCACCTGGGCGCTGGCGAGCACGCCGCGCTTCCTGGCCGAAGCCGAAATCGGTCGTCTTCTTGGTGCTTGTGACGGCGAGGGACGGATGCGTGACTTGGCCGTCACTTTGCTTCTGGCTCGTCTGGGTCTCAGAGCTGGCGAAGTCGCTAATCTCACCTTTGACTAGATCGACTGGGCAGAAGATCAAATCCTATTCGCCGGAAAGTCCCGACGTGAGGATCTGACGCAGGAGATCAGGGACGGTCTCCTTGCCTATTTCGAATGCGCACGGCCGCGTATGGCGACAAAGCCACGATTGTAGGCTCCGAGAGGGTGATCTAAACGGTGCGTTTCAGTGGCGCGATTCTCGGTGCTTTGCGCCCCCAAATCAATCTACCATCGATAAGGGTTACTTATCGATGGTTAGACGCTCAACTATCAATCGTGCCATGTGAGGAAATATAATATTCATATAGAGTTCCTATAAGAAATTATTTACCATGATTTCAATGGCTTACGATCCTGCAAAAATCAGTATGACACCCCTGATGGAACCGGCTTTTCGCGCCGGTATCGCCCTCACGCGTCTGGATGAGCGTATCGCCCGTTCACCGGTTGGCCAGGGCTTTCTCGAACGCTCCCACTTTGCCGACGCCTGCGCCTCGTTGTGGATCGACGGCGAACTCGTCCATCTCGAAGACCTCGTCCTCCATGACGCCACCCGCGATATTCGCACGCCTACCCACGAGCTGACGATCGCCCGCGACGTGCTGCGCACCCGCCGGCGGATCGCCGGCCAATCTGTGGATTGGGCGCTCTCTACCGACGGCATCCGCTCGCTACGGAAAACCTCGGAGATCGGGACGGGCGGCGCGGACGAGGCTACGACGCCCGGAGTTATTCGGCCCGCGATCGACGCGGAAGGGGAGGGGGATGACGCCGACAACGCCCAAGATCTCCCCGGCGTCGACTATGATGCTATCGATGCGCTGCTCGCGCGCTCTGACGCTGCGATCGAACGAGCCAAAATGCCCGGCCGGGCTCCGGCCGATACGCTGGTCTATGATCTCGACTGGGACGAGGACGCCCGGCTCGACGAATGGCGCGGCGTGCTGCGGCAAGTCGAAAACTTGCCCGCGGTGCTGCAGGCGATCATCGCCCTCGATGCCTGGAACGAACTATCCGTCCTTCAGCATGCCCCTTGGCTGGGGCGCTTGTTCGCTGCTTCCATCCTACGTCAGGCCGGCATCACATCAGGCACCCATCTGGCGGCGATCAACCTCGGCCTCAAAACCATTCCCGTTGATCGCCGTCGGCATCGTGATCGGGAGACCCGGCTGCTCGCCATCGCCCACGGATTTTTGTCGGCGGCCGAGATCGGTATGAAAGAGCATGACCGGCTGCTGCTGGCCAGAACGCTGATGGAGCGGAAGCTGGACGGCCGCCGGACGTCTTCAAAACTGCCGGAACTGGTCGAGCTGGTGATGGCGAAACCGCTTGTGTCGGCCGGGATGGTGGCAAAGACGCTGGACGTCACGCCGCAGGCGGCGCGGCGGATTGTTTTGGAGCTGGGTCTGCGGGAGATGACAGGGAGGGGGAGGTTTCGGGCGTGGGGAACAATTTAGGCGCTGCGTTAGTGAGCATTTCTCCCGGAGTCTGCAAGGCCATATCCCCTCGAAACCTGACCCTAGGAACTATCAAGGTGGTCTTGCCGGCAATTGCGCCTGAAGTCTGATGCGCAGCCTTTCGCTGTCCCATCGTCTCGGCCAGTATACTTGGATTGATTTTCAACTTCCACGTCAGCTGTGCTAATGAGAGTCTGCGCTGGAGCTCTGTCTATCGATGCGTACCATCCGATCGTCGAAAAGTATCCCGGAACACCTCAGACAGCGATCAATCTGAGTGAGAAACACCAACGTTGGCCAAAAGCGAAAAAGCCCGTATGATGACTGAACCACTGAACGACATCACTCCCGCGCAAACTCTCTTGCATGTTTTGAGCCCGTTCCGTAGACCGGAAACCCTATTGCCTGATGGCTCATCCTACCGCCATGGCGAGCCTTCTGGGATTCCTACGAACGAAGAAGCGAAGTCCGCACTGCTTAATTTTCAGGCTGATATCCGGGAATTGGACCGTAAACATAATGGGTCCAAAATGCTTACTGATGATCAACTAGCTGAGCAGGTCTTTAAAAAGAACGTCAGCTTCGAAAATTTCGCGCAGTTCCTGCCTTACGGACGCTACCAACTTCGCCTCGCGAGGCAGGAAATGGACATCCTCGTTGATGATATCCAACGCGTTTCGGGCGGGGAGCTAACTTACGACGGTATTTGGTCGTACAATGACTTCCTGACCGACTATCTTTTCGACCTGCGAGAAATTCTCGTCCAGCTCCAGAATAATGTTGATGGCTGGCGGTTCTTCGACGGGGGCAAATCTTCTCATGTCGATAGTTGGCAAATTTACTTGCTCGCAAACAACCTCGCGTGGCAATCAACAATCTCTGATCCAGGCAAACGACTCCCGCACAAGACGGCGCAGATCGCTTCTATAGGCGTATTACGTCAGGCGATGGAGTTGCGTTTCGAGAGGCTCATTTCTGTCTATCCTATCGATAGGAACGGAAATCCGCCCAAGCTCAAGCATGGATTCCATCAAACATTCATAGCCAGCCGGCCAGATTTGTTTCAGGCGCAGGGTTTCGACGTTGGTAAGCTCCGACATCTTTATGATTGGTGCAGCGAAATCGTTCACCAAGCGTATCAACCCTACACTTGGCTCATTTCGTTCGGGCTTCGGCGTGCTGGCAAACTTCTTCACACGCAGGCGTCCTACAACGGCCGCTGGTCGATCTTTAATGCGGTCAGGGTAACGGATGTAGAAGCTATGCAGGACGCATTCGAGAGTTACTTCCTTGACTATTTCGGTCACGGTGAATGGAAGTTCTATCGCGAGAAGCCCGAAGCGCTGGTCGATGGATGGACAGATGATATGCGGAAGCCAAGCGACGAATTCGTCGCCGTCACCAACCCACGCCAAGGCCGTGTGGTGTGAAAGGAAAGAGCAGGCACGCAAGCCGGCCTTTTCTCATCCGGCTTTTCTTTAAGCCGCTCCGATCGCTTCGACTGCTCGCTGAGCTCGAGATCTGGCCCTCCCTCGATCGGCCTTCGCTATCGACTTGAGCTGACCACACCCCTCTCGAAATCGGCCGTCTCCATGTGCCGCAGAAAACCGAGACGACGTCGAGCGCCTTAAGAATTGCCTCCATTACGGCATTCGCCACCTTCGCCGCACCTTAGGTTTCCAAAACCCCTGCATCGGAGCGCAAGAGACGATCCAGCAGCGCGAAATCTCCGGCCATGGGAAGATACAGGAATGCTCAGGCAGACCAGTTTATCTCCGCAAGTCATTTTGATCGCGACGCCCCATGACAGCGATGACTATGTTGCTGACGATGTTGTAGTCAGAACTTTCTATCAGGCAGGCTCAGGTAACGGTTGGAATTATCAGTATGGACATCTGCTATAAGTGCATCGGCGATGTGTATTTGCGGAACGAGATCAAGTCTGAGGGCAAGCGTCGCGCCTGTAGTTTTTGCGAGAAGCATCGGAAGAGCTACCGCCTCGAAGAACTTGCCGAGCGCGTACAAGGCGTTATCGAGGAGAACTATATCCCTCATCAGGATGAGTACGGAGCGGACTCGGGAGAGTCGATTGCCGATCTCATTGCAAATCTCGCTGGAGTCGATGAGTCGATTGCAGAAGCCGTGCGGGCTGAATTGTCGACCGGAACAGCTTACGTCGCCTACAAGAACGGTGAGACCGATCCGTTTAGCTCCGAGACATGCTATGTCGAAAGGAAGACCGACACCTACGATTATCAGGAAACGTGGCGGTTCTTTCGCAACGAAATCAGCCGGCGTTCCCGTTACTTTAGCGAGCATGCTCGCCGAAGCTTGCTTGAGATTTTCGGTGACGTTTCAGAGATGCGTGTTTGGCCGGACGAACCAGTCATAGTCACTATAGGGCTAGAGAGCGAAGATCGATTTCTCTATCGGGGCCGGATTGCTTTCTCTGAAAGCGAAATCGAGCTTTTCCTGAAGGATCCGGTCCGTGAGCTTGGGCCACCGCCACCGCGATTCGCAAAGCCGGGCCGCATGAATGCCGCCGGCATTTCGGTGTTCTATGGGGCCAGGGAACCGGAAACCTGTGTAGCGGAAATTCGCGCGCCGGTCGGAAGCCATGTCGTTCTCGGTCGGTTTGAGATTATTCGCGAGACCAGGTTGCTCGATCTTAACAAGCTCACGCAAGTTTTCACCGATGTGAGCCTATTCGACCCGCGGTTTCAGCGGATGGCCGGACGCGCTTCCTTTTTCAGAAGGTTGGTCGCGGAAATTAGCCGGCCAATCATGCCGCGCGACGAGGAGGCGGAGTATCTCGTCACACAAGCGGTGTCTGAATTTCTTGCCTCGAGCGTCGAACCTCAGCTCGACGGCATCATTTTTAATTCCGCTCAAACCGACCATGAGGGCCGCAACGTCGTGCTCTTCAACCACACCTGCTCGGTCGAACCATACGAGCTTCCACCCGGAACTGGCATCAGCATAAATCTTGGATGGGGCTATGATGACGACTCCGACAGCAGCATCTCTGTTTGGGAGGAGGTGCCCCGACCGCAACCGCCGCGAAAGATGCGACCCACGTCTCAGCCCCAGTCGGCGGGCAAGTCTTGGACCTTTGGCAGTGCCTTCGACTGGCCCGATGCTGAAACATTTGATGATCTCACTGCGAATGGGGAGCCGTACTTGCGGCTGCTTGTCGATGAAATGAGCGTTTTCCGCATCAGAGGGGTCAAGTATGATCGTTTTGAACGCGGGCTAAGTCGACACAGATATCGGGAGGGAGATCACGACATGATCGCAGGAGGAGAAGGGATCATCTATTTTGCATATGGCTCGAATATGCGTACGGAGCGTTTGCGCTTCCGAACGCCGGGTTGCAAGGTCATTGGCCCCGCGACCTTGGTTGGTCACGAACTGCGCTTCCACAAATCAAGCAAGGACGGTTCCGCGAAGTGCGATGCTTTCTTGACCGGGGTTTCCACCGATTTGGTCATTGGCATTCTTTTCAGCATACCAAGTTCACAGAAGGCGGCACTCGACAGAGCGGAGGGGCTTGGCAAAGGCTATGAGGAGGCGACAATCACGGTCATGACAGTGGACGGCAAGGCAATGGATGCGGTCACCTACCTAGCGTCTGAAAGCGCTATCGACGACAAGCTGAAGCCGTACCAGTGGTACATAGACTTTGTCGAAAGCGGCGCGAAGGAACATGGCATCCCCGACGCGTATCTCCAGAAGTTCATTCTTGACGTGGTCGCGGTACCCGACCCAGATGCGAGCAGAGAAAAGGCAAGGCGCGCGGAGGTAGCAAAGTCCTGGCCATTCTAAATGCGGTGATTGAGCTTTGATGATTACCTTTATCGGTTTGAGGCCGCCGCCACACGAGCTGCGTCAATCGACGTGCTGGGCGCTCACCGGGAGGTCGGGCGAAGGGAGATATTTTCGAAAGAAATCACGCCAAAAGCGGACTACCACTTCTAAAAGGTGCGCGGCAGGGAGCCACCGCTGATCTCCGGCCTCTTCGCTCAGATCGATCACAAGATATCCTTTTCCATATGGTCCGACCCCAAATCCTCCCTCGCCGTAGCCTCTTACCAAAACTGTCGCAAAGCCACTGTCTCTCGCGAAATGCTTCGAGCCGTTCGCCAACTCCTGAACCATTTGGAACCAGACGCAGTGTCGGTCGATCCACTCCAGGAACTGTTCCCGGTCTCTTTTCGAGATGCCCATAGCATCGCGCGCAGGCTTGTCTTTACTGAGCCAGTCTCCCCAAACCCACTCGTGAAGATGATAGGCGGTTATAGCGCAGTGCATTGCGCGTCTTGCCGAATGTGGCTCGGCTGCGAAGTCGTCAAAATCATCAACGAGCATGGAATAGAAATCTCTTGCGCTGAGGATATCGAACATCTTTAAAAAATCATCCCCTAAGTCGAATTGGTTAGAGCTCGCGATTAAGTCTTGGATGAAAATGTAGCGACTGCTTAATTGAGCAATCGCTGGGAAACAGACATTCCAGAGAGATTCTCGTGTCGACCACTTGGCGACAATTATCCGAGGCGTTGACCGTCCTGCGATCGGATATGGTCGCAGAACGCTAGGTGCGAAGTCCGGGATTCCCGTGACATTGTTTGAATTTTCGGCCACTCCCACAAAAGCAGCGCGCGTTCCTCGGTGTATATTTCATGGCAAGCTGCATCGTCAGTCTGGCATTTTCAATCTGAAGCGCATGGATGTGCCGCGCGACGGCTCCGCTCACTTGGATCTCCCCGAAGCCCGGGAGCCTGTCCATTGCTTTGTTGTATTCTTTGGAGCTGTCGAAAAATGCCTGGATGAGCGGATCGCGTGCAAGAGCTTGCCGCTGATTATCGCGCCGAATGCCTTCATTGTCGAAATCGTAAATCGCGGAGTCATCGCGCACAAACAAACGATGGGTGATTTCACTCGAAGGAGAAGGTGTATTGTCGAGCCATGCACCTCGCGGGCTCTCGTAAACCGCATGGTGCTCCGCTTCGATGTAAACTCCTGGCCATTCCCAGACCGCCCAACCAAACACTATGCGGCCACCTTCAAGTTCGACTTTCCGCGCGACGTTCGGAAAGCACTCCTGAGGCAGAGAATGAGGATCCGGAATTATCTCCAAAAGACGAGGTCGGGCTTCGGGTGCGACCCGGCGGCAGAAATCTTGGACATGCCGGTCATCGGCAGAAGGCGTTCGTGTCAGCAAAAGATCAATCCTGCAGCGTGTAGACGTCTAGGTGATGCCAGCATCGAAGTAATACGTTGAAACCTGTTGAGAGCACAGCCATCTCGATTGAACGAGACCAGAAGTCAACTTTACGATGCAATATGACGTGAACTCTTCGCAGCCGGCGAGGTACCCCGTTCTAGCGATGCATCAGTTCTGGAGACAAGTGGGCAAATGGAAACGCGTGACGTTGGTGGGATGGGTGAAGGTCACTTCTTAGGCTGGTGCCAGCCAGAGGGGTTCCGAGCGCAGAAATCACTCGTTGATCGCCTTGGTTGGGATTTTCTTCTGGAACGTGAACCCGTCCGCTCGGCCGACACGCCACTTGATAGGCAGAACGATCTGCCGAAGTTCCTGGTGCAGGTCAAATCTACGGATCGCCCGGCAGAGCCACCCCGCATTAAGCTCTCAGCTCTTAAGCACCTTGTTGACGCTGATTTGCCGGCCGCCATCGCTGTCCTCGAATACGGCAATGGAGCGCGGTCGCCGACCCGCGCCATGATCGTCCCAATTGATGGGGAGATCATTTACAAGACACTACGCCGAGTTAGGAGGGAGGAAGCCAGCGGTAACCGCAAGCTGCATCGAGTGACAGTGCGGATTCCGACGGAGCGGGGTATCGAGCTTGGTCGAGATGGCGAAGGCTTATCGAAAGCTCTCGACGGAATTCTTGGAGGGCCGTTTTCCACCTATCTCGAAACGAAGATACACCAGCGGCGGACATGTGGCTTTGATGACGGTTCCATAACTGGACATTTTTTCATCCCAGGCGAAGACGCGAGAGAGAAGGTTCATAGCCTTTTCCTCGGTAAGCGCCAGGAGATCGATGTGGTGGATCTGACCGTGGAGCGCCGACGGTTCGGCATTCGCCTAGAAAACGATACGGATTTCTTCCGCGAAGCACTCTTTGAGTTTCGAGCGCCATCTCTCATGTCAGTATCGATCGAGCTCGAAGATGTGGAGGATGGAAGCTGGGTGAGATTTCCAGCAGACATGTATGCCGTGCCACCATTCGTGGAAGGAAGTCAAAGTGCTCCAACCCGCTTCGCGAATTCGTTCTTCGAGGTCACGCTCGATTTCGAAAAGGAATGGGCGGGTATCGTCTTTGACTACGATGGATCGCGGACTGTCGATTTGGACGAAGCGGTCACCATCATTGAGGTGGGCGCCATATTAGCCAAGTCCAAGAGAAGAGTGAAAATCGACTTCGGCAATGGAGTGGCTGAGTTACCAGCAGCCGAGGGAGAGGAGGGGCCATTCAGCAACTGGATTCCCGTCGCTCCAATGCTACGGCGAATGGCGACAGCGATCGAAAGGTATGCGGGCCGAAAGCAACGAAAGGTCTTGCTCTCAGAGTTTTACGATTGGGTTGAGCACCATCAGGAATTGCTTGCGCTCGGCTATCTGCCAGGAGTGAATCTATTTGTTCCGACATGGGAGGGGGATGGGGTCGTTGATGAGCAGGACATGGTTCTTGCACCGCTATCTCTTGAATTAGCGGGCGCTCGATATACCGCGCTCATCGAACTTCCTATCGAATCACAGAGACGCGAAGAAGGCGAGATCAAGATTGTTGGCGGGCTACCGCGTGTTGTCGACGATATTGCCCGCGCGCTAGGCGCTGGGACAGAGGACTTCATAAATCGTACCGTCGAACGCTCAAAGAGAGAACGTAAATCCAAAGGCTCCGCACTCGTGCTCGGTCCGTTCGAAAGCTGGAAGGTGGGATAGTAGATTGTGGGCCGTTCCTTCCGCTCTACGGCGCACCCGGGCGTGCCTTTAGGTGCGTCATTGCCTTCCGTCGATCTTCGGCGCTCGAGTTGCTCCTTGGACGGCGTCACCTGTCTGCTTGCCCATTGCTCTGTGAGCGAGGAAAGCTGCTAAATAAGCAACTTGTTCACTTGCAATTTCTGCGGCTCGCGACGCGAGAAGAGCTGCTTGTATCCCGGGAGACAGGTGCAGTACTCAGCATTTTCGATTCCTATGATACCGACCACATGGGACGTGGTTTCTGGAGGAATGCGCATTCGACCATCTCGCAGTGCCCGGAAAACGGCCTCCCTATGACCCTCCTCCCCAAGGCTCTCGACAATTATCGGATGAAGAACGAGATCGAGCGACCATGCGGGTTCGACGCCCATGATTGCATTGGCGCGGTTCCGGCCGCGTTTCTCGTCTATTACCGGATAGAGGCCCCTCGTGCTGGCAAGTGCGATCGTCGCCGCCTCTCCGTCATCGAGTGTGGGCGATACTGAAGTGAGCTGGAAGAACATCTCAAATTCCTGATCCGTCAGATCAAGCAATGAGACATGTCCAGCTGCAGAAAGCGCCCCCAGGAATGCCTCCTCGCCGTTGCGACGGCTCGTCTCGTTTTCAAGCTCGCCAGCTACGATGTTCGCGACGATTATCGGATTGGGAATCGAGGTGAGGATATCGACCCCGCACCTGGTGGCATGCAGGTTGATCAGCACGCTGGTATCGAGAACCAAAGGGACGGTATCGTCACTCAGGGAATTTGAGTAGGTCATCCGTCTCTTTTTCCTCAAGCTCGATTTCGTCGACGATCTCGCGCAGCTGCAGCCTGCTGATTTTCAGGAGTTCGGCGAGCTGCCCCTCTGACATCAGCTCGCGCTTCCAAGCCGCATGTGCCATCAAACTCATTCGTTGCGAAACCAACCGATCTGCATCTGCCTTCCCAGCGTCGCGCCGGTCTGCGGCGCTCCCAAGCACCTCTCGCGCCTGCTCGTCCGTGATGCCTCCGTTATCTTCAAACCATGACCACGTTCCCTTCTTCACAAGCCCCAGTTCTTCCAAACGCAGAACACAGGCCTGGCGGGAAATCCCATATTGGTCAGCAAGGAGAATGACGAGGCGCCGCGTCGTCTTTCCAGTAATCTCTTTCAGTTCTCGAAAGCTCTCGCCAAAGCTTTCAGCCGGCGTGACGAATGCGCGGCCGAAGGCATTTGCGTAGCGCTCGTCCCGCGAAAGAAATTTCTCATCCTCTTCAAGGACCTCAGGTATTTGCCGCGTTCCATAGAAGTGCCCGGTCTCGTGTGCCGCAGTCTGGACCCGGCGTGGCAGCGGATGGTTCGCGTTCAGCAGAATGCAAGCGCCCACGTTGTCATCGTAAGTGAACAAGCCCGCGACCCTCGATTTTGAAGAAAGTCGTCGCTGGTAAAGGCGAATTCCTAGTCCCCGCTCCACGATGGAAAAGATATCGGCGACAGGACCTGATCCCAACCCGAGCCAATCACGAAGCTCCTTTGCATGGGATTCACCCAACGCGACTGCGTCACCCTCGTTTATCCCACGCTCAGGAGGATAGTTACGGCGGCGCTGTATGCCGAGAATGTTTTCGAGCTCCACGTCCGCTTTGATCAAGTCATTGAGCAGCCGTACTGCCTCCAACGTATGGTCGTCTTCCGTCTCTCGGAGCTTGCGAAACCGCGGCATCAGATCGGTATGGACGGCCTCGCGTCGCAACAGTGCATTTACCGACACGCCATAGTGGCGAGCCAAAGTCTGGATTTCCTGGATGCGAACACGTCTTACACCCTTCTCGATGGAGACCAGCGTCGGTCGCGAGACGTCGATGAACTGCGCAGCGTCATCTTGGCGAATATCGGCGTTCTCGCGTGCAATCCGAAGACGGCGGCCAATTTCCTGCGCGCTCAGCTCATTCAGAGCAGTCATAGCGGCCTCCGTCCATCCAGTTTTTCAAGAAGCTTTTTTCACCTTGCGCGGACAAGAAGGTCCGCCATTCTCGGGTATGCGTCATTAACATTATTCTCAGGTTTCGAAGAGTTTGCTCATAGGCCTCGCCAGTCGCGGCGGCAATCTGCGAAGCGAATGGCCTTAACTTTGCATCCGGCAATTCGGACATCGTAGCGAGATGGTCGAGATGGCGAGCCCCCACGCTTCCATATTCAACCATGATGTCACGATCAGCGTCGTCAGTGATGCTTGCGAGCGCTGAATCAACTTCTGCAGCTGATAGATCCGAGACAACATAGGCGTCGCCCGGCTCTACGATTTCCGCTGCGTGAAGGCTCATTCGGCGCAAGAGGCAGGCAGCACAGAGACCGCATTGCCGCCGGTGCTCGGCATTGACGATCCTACGCGTCTGCCAGCACGAACGGGTATTGGTTAAGTGCTGTTGTTTCTTACCTGGCAGCCCTAGGAACGCCTTCATCGTCTCGCCTTTGGTTGACCATAGGCGTGGCTGTTCAAACTTTATGCTGCAGTCGAGCAATACGCGCGTGAACCGTTCCATCTTTCTGAAGAACGCCGGGAAATTTCGGTAATCAGTGTAGATACCATAGAGGGGTACGAGTACCGGCCCGAGTGCGCCTTGCCCGCTCTCTGGGACGATAATTCTGCTTATGTTGGAAAGATGCGAGGCAATCGTCGCCATTGCCGCGAACTGGAAACCGCGAGATCGGAAGCTACTTTCTTTGCCCTTGAAGCCCTTCACCCGGAAAGGAATTTGAGTGAAGTGGCTGTCGCCCTCCATCCGGCGTTGCCTGGTGCTGGCTACGCGGATACACAACGCCTCGGAGGGCGGGCCGCTTAGCGCGGACACTGCACGCGAATCCAATCCGTTGCTATATGCGATCGCGAAGGTCTTCGGTTGCTCAAACATAAGCGGAACCTGCCGCCAACCTATTGGAGACGCCTCGGCGGCTTTGACAAAAGTAAAACGCCAGCTGTCGCCGGTCAGAAAATTCATGGCGCTTCGCAGTGACGACTGCACCTCAGGCCGCGACCAGCATGCGTGGTCGATGACGGGGATCGTAACATGAAGATTGCGCAGCCATGATGCCGGTCGCCTCCACCGGCGGTCGGCGAACTCGATCGCGGCCGCCAAAACCATCAGGTCATAGTGTTTCGCCGCAAACCCCTTCACGTCAAAGGTATCAAGAATATCCGGGACGAACTGTATATGCTTGCCGATCTCGGCAACGGTAGCTTTATCCAATTCCGGACGTTGAGCGCCCCGGCCTCTTTCAACAGCGAAAAGGTGTTTTTCGTGATGGACCTCAGTGGGCGCTTCAGTCGTCATCTGGTCCATCGTTCACATCCGTTCGCGCGGTCCGGCGGAACGCGTTCCTGTTGCCGTTCTCGAGAGCAGCACAAATGCTGCCGATATCGATATTCGCGAAGGTTTCTCGGTTTCGCTGAACGCCTTTTGCAAAATCCGATTGGCTCATATCTCTAACGTCTCTGGCTCGAAGACATTCTTCGTGGATACGATTTTTGGCGTTTTCGAGAAGCTCGCTGACAGCGCTTCCGAGAGCAGCGTCGAGCGATTCTCTTTCCGACATCCCTTCGCGAAGATTGCAAAGTAGATTGCGCTCGAGCGCGTCGCCGAAAGGCGAGCGCTCATTGTTGTCGAAGATAGCTTCCGTCGCTGCTACGGAATCCAGATCCATCTGGTCACGCGATGCACGGGAATCCAGTTCACGATAGAGCCGATCGAATTCCTTCATATCGATGGCACCGAGCACGCTGTGACAAGCCTGCTTGGTGCGATCGTCTGGCGAGGCAGCGTCATTGACGAGGTCCCGTCCATACTGCTTCCATTTGTTGCTCAATGCAGAATTCCGGAAAGGTCCGTCGGTCATCGTCGCCTCCAATGTCTGCATCATTGTTTCGAAATCTGACAATGTCAATAAATTAAGAAAAAAATCTGACAAATGATAGTGAAGACCGTGAATCAGATCCGCTTAAGCCGCACGGCAGAACGCTTCCTCGCGACTTAACGCCGAAGCCAAAGTCCGCGGTCGTCATATACGGCTCCGCTAACTTCTCGGCAGATGTTCAACGGACTTTTGCGAACGCATTCCGCGCCCCATGTCAGTTACCGAGCGAGAGACAGACTAGAGCGCAGTAAAGTCGACCGAGCCTCCCATTCCCGCCATCAAATCTCGCAGCCGCGGAGCCTGCGTTCGCGGCAGCGCGATCGCCAACAGACGCTGCGCCCGCGACGCCCCCACATAGATCTTGCGCGCTTCCTCATTGTCGACCGCTGCGTCTCCCGTCAGAAAATCAACGATGCCCTTCGCAGTGCTCGGCGACATCACCACGCATATCGCTGGAAATTCCATGCCCTTCACACTATGAATTGTCCGCGCGGCGTGGCCGGATGGGGGCGCGACCGACAATGCCTTGTCCAGATCGCCATTGCGGCGAAGCCGCTGATTGATTGACGGGCCGCCGGCCGGCAGCAACGGCGCGAGCAGACGACGGGCTTCATCGTGCCACGCCTCGGCCGTTGCAAACCGCTCCGGACTGAACTTCAGGGCCTGCGCCAACGCGAGTGCTGCAGGGCGCCACGACTCCGGGCTGACGTCTGTATCCGTGAGATGCTGGTGATAGGTCTTTCCGCCCATGCCGCCACCCAATTCGAGCATGATGCGGTGGATCGCGACAAGCGCCTCCTTTCGACCGCCAATCTCGAACGAGAAGTGAAAATCGCTCACCGCAACTGCAAGCCTGTAACTGAGATCGCGAACGCCCGTATCCTGGGGATGTCCTAGCGCGTTCGCGCCTGTTCGCCTTGTCGCCGAAACGACAGGGCAATCCTGTGCCGGGAACCCCATAGCCCGCACGAGTTCTTGGAATTTCGCCCCGATCGTCGAAGGAACGCCCCTTCCTGAATAAGACAGGATCTGAACCGCCTTCGGTTCGTCGCGACACTCGCCCAGCGCTTCGTCGATCGCACCACGCATATTGGGCGCGCGCAACGCCACCAAGCACTTCGTGATGTGCCCGCTGGATCGGAAGTTTCCGCTCATGGGAAGACGCTCGGCTTTGCCGAACTTCTCCGCGAATTGCGAAAGCTCGCGGGTTACGCCACCGCGAAAGCCGTAGATTGCCTGGTTGGGGTCGCAGATCACCTTCACGGGCACGCCGGCCGTCCGCAACCAGTCGATGATCTCCAGGTCGACCGGATTGCAGTCTTGTGCCTCGTCTACGATGAGCTCGAGGAAGCGCGCCGCCAGCGCCCGGCCGAGGACTGCGCCCCGCGCCGGATCGCGCAGCCGGGCGAGCGCCATGGATCGCGCGTCGGTGAAGTCGAGTTCGCCGCGCTCCAAGAAGCGCGCTCGTGCGTTCCGGGCCGCAGTTTCATGCGCCTTGAGCTGCCCGCGAAAGCCATGGCGTTGAATAAGCGCCGGGATTGCCTTCCCCGTCGTGCGATCAAAGCATTCCAGCGGCAACGCCTGCGCCCCGGAAAACGGCTGAATAATGCGGTCATCCTTGTCCGGAATGAGTTTCGGCTTCGCGGCGCAGCCATCGATCGCGAAGGGTGCGATGAGGAACTGCCAGAGAAACCCATCGAACGTGCCGATGAAGTGGGGAAAAGCCGGCGTATCGATCACGCCTTCGCGGCGCAGTCGATCATCCAGCTCCGAGACCGCAGCGATCGTGAAGGAGAGGAAAGCGATTGCGCCACTCGTGGCCCCACCATTTAGAAGCTTGCGCGCCCGCTCCACCATGACACGGGTCTTGCCCGCACCCGGACACGCCGCGATGAAGGCAGATCCCGGATGCTCGATCACGCGCTTCTGCTCATCAGTCGGCTTGAACGGCGCCACGATCATTTCACGAGCGCCTCTATCGCCGTCTTCAAATAGCCCGGTACTGTGAACGCCGCGCCGTTGTTAATTTCCTCAGCGACTAGCTGGGCAAAATCACCTTTGCGCGTCGTCTCAAACAATCTTTGAATTGCTACCGCCTGTGCAGCGCCGGCCTGCCCGACGGCGGCCTCCCACTTGTCAGCAGAGCGCGGGTGGAGCTTTACATAGGCCCCCTTAAGCAGAGCCCCGTTCCCTGCTTGCACCAATTCTGCCTCGAGCGAATAGTCGTTGATCACGACCTCAAGCAGATCACTTGCGCCAAGTTCTGCGGCGGCCGCCTCCAGATCGCGCTTGCGTCCGGCGCCTGGCGTCATTGCCCCGTCTGCAACCTCGCCACCGTCGCCGTCCGTCAAGACGACGAGCCGATCCGCGATCCGCACCTCATTGTAGGGTGAGAGGAGCAACTTGGCGTAAGGCTCAAAGTCAACGCCATCAATCGGGACGAACACCGCCGAGCGAAACAGGCGGAGCTTCTCCGGTTCGCCCTTCAGGACGACCTTCTTCGCGATGACCGGGAGCAAAAGCGCTTCAGCGATCCCCTCAACAAGGAGCACGCGACCACCGAACAGGAGCGCCGATTTGGTCACGTCGAGATAGCGATCGACCTTGCGACGCTCGACCGGATTGAGCGCCAATGCACTGAGCGGAATGCAGCGTGTTTCTCGCCTCGGCCTGGCCACCGGCATCACGGGATTCGGCTCGATTTCCGGCATGATCTCGGCTGGAACGCCGGCGAGCACATGCGGCTCTTCCTCCGCAACAGCCGCCTCGGCCAAATCTGGCGAGGGAAGAAACGATCGGAAAAAGACGAGCTTCTTGCTTTCCACCCACGCCGAAAGGTTCGGCGAATGGGTTGCTACGATCACCTGCAGCTCGCCCGCCGGACCTTGAATATCAGCGCGCGGCTTACGCGATTTCTCGGCCTGCTCGTCAAGGAAGCTGAGCACAGCTGCCTGGAGCTGGGGGTGGAGATGGGCTTCCGGCTCCTCGACCAGGAACAGCGTCAAATCGGCGTCGTTGACCTTTTCAAGCTCGACCGCGATCGTCGCCATATAGAGAAGGTTCGCGTAGCCGTGTCCCGAATAACGGAGATCCTCGGGCTCGATGCCGTGATCGGAGAGCTTGAAGCGGAGGTCGCGCGCGATATCGATGAGCTTCTCATCATTTGCGAAGCCCAGGGACGCAGCTTGCCGCCGCACGCCAGCAGTCAACGCGCTAAGCCCGACTTCCACAGCGCCCCCGACTCTACCAAGAATCTCCGATTCCACACCGCGCCGAAGTGCCTCAGCCAAGGCCTCCGGCTTTTCGCCATCAAGGAAGTGATTGAGAAGTGCGTAGATGCGAGTCGGATTGCCTGATGCCAGGGCCCGCTTTGCGTCGCGCAACGGCGGCAAATAGACATGCCGGACCATGTCGTGACATCCGGGCTCCGGATTGCCTTGCTGATGCCCGCCCCACAAGACCGGACGCACGGGGAAGCGGCCCGTGGTCTCATCATATTTGAGACCGAAAATGCAGCCGGAGATCGCGGCGTCGGTCGCCGCTGAAATCAACCGGCCTTGTTGTGCCGGAGTCAGCTCGGTGAAGGTCGCGGTCAGCTCGAACTTTCTCTCGTCGCTACCAAATCGGATGTCCGTCGTCTCGCAATAGAGTTCCCGGCGCCCACCAAGTGGCGCCGTTAAAAGCCGTATCGCATCAATGGCGTTGCTTTTTCCGCCGTTGTTTTCTCCAACAAGGATCGTCAGATCCTTGCAAAGAGGAATTTCGGACTGACCAAAAGAACGGAAATTCCTGAGACTAAGATTTTTGAGATACATGCCCCCTCCGGCCCAGCGCGTACTATCGACCGCGCGAATCTTTATTGTATTTGAGCAAAGGAATAGGCGCTCGCCAATAGCGCCCCACTCCGAACTTGGCGAGCAAGGACGTTGCCAGAGGAACGACTTCGAAATTGAGGCCGATCTCGCCCAGCCTCAGATTTGCTTAGCCGAGGCACACTAGGTCCTTCGCACCCCGCCGGTTACAGGGCGCGCGACTACGGTCCGGTGACCGAAACGGCGGCGAAGCGCGTACCTTTCAAGGCGGCGATGGTCGCGTCTCTGTTGCCGCCCGGAGCAACATGGACGCCGGTCAATTGCAGATCGCAAACGCCATTGGGTTGGTCGATCGGGATCGGCCAGTAGTCGGAGGCGCCATCGTTTCGGGCGAGGTCAATACCATCCGGATGCCGTTTGACGAGAAGGCGGACCTCGTCTTCCAATGCAACGGTCCAATCAAGATAGAACGCGCCGGCGCGCGAGATCCTCCAGGGATTGAAGGGAGGCTCTCCTGCAGCTCGCAGCGCATCGTTGATTTCTTGTAGGAGTGTCATCGACCCGCTGGTTTCGTAATAGATCGGCCGAAGCGCGGCGGCGGGTTTAGGTGTAACTTTGAGTTCGAGACGTACTCCGTTGCCCCCGCCAAATGCTCCCCACATCAGCAGTGGATCCTTTGGAGGAACCCGCGTCAGGGAGGCATAAAATAGGTCATCAGACAGGGTCCTATAAAACTCTTCGCCCTGTGATTTGTCTAGATAACCGTCAAGCGCGTGTGACTTGGCGAATGCCGCAAGCTCTCCACCCTGGCCAAGCCGGTTACGGACCGGATAGAGCCGAAGCTCGCCCGAGGAGACAATCCCCTGAAATCCGCTGAAACCAGTATAATGGTAGACCGTGCTTGGTGTGGGCTCATGAGGAAACATGAAATCCAGTACGGTTGCCGAAAGGCGGGCAGGTTGGGACGTGAGTTCGATTATCACCGTCTTGCACAGGTGAAAGTCCATGCGGTTTATGGCCAACACAATTCCATGACGAGCGAGAACGCGACCGAAAATGTCAACAATGTTGTCGCGTCGGGCCATCTCACCAAGAATCGCTGCTGCACTCATGTAGCGTCCTTCTAATGCCTTGAGGGTAGTGCTGATCTGCTGCGCTTAACAATGAAACCTCGGCGACGATCGCATCAAGGACCTGATTGAGCTTGGAGAGATCATAGTTCCCTGACACCAATTCTTGAGCATCATGCTTCATGAAATGGCGGTCATAGGATTCCTTGTGCTCCAATGCGCCGTGCCACAATCCTATCTCGCGCTTGAAGTTGCTCCAGATCACCTGCGGGGGCGGGTAGCCGGGCAGATTGAGATCGAGATAGCATTCGATCGCCGCGGCGCGGCCATTGATGTCACAGTTGCTGAGCCCCTCTGGGCCAAGTGCTGGAAACCTCCGCAGTTCCTCAACATCCGGCAAAACCATGCTGCGCAGGTTGGCCGACATATTCAGTTCCTTGAGCTTGCGGTACGCATCCACCCCTTCCGCATCGTTGTCGAGAAGGAACAGCACCTGGTTCTGTATATCAATCCGCACCAGTCCCTCGGCAAACCGTACCATATTGCCGGTGCCCCAAAAGTGGTGCCGCTCATCGCCGTCAATAAAGCGAAAGAAATCCGCGACGTCGGGCCGAAGGAGGTCGAGCGCACGGCGCAGGATCCGAGAATCCGACGCACCTTCAGTCGCGACCAGGATTGTCTGCTTTCTGTCTGCGCCGGCGACAAAGTTCTCCCGTGCGGCCCAACCTGCATTAACTAGATCGCCGAACTGCCATATCACCTCCGCCTCCGCATTCCGCGGATCCTGAGCGAAGATTAAGAGCATCGAAGCAGCGCTCAGGATACAGATTTTTGACGACAGGTAGCTCGCTTCAGACCAATAGGAGTTGGAGTTCTCGGTCCAGGGGACGCGGGCAAATTTCTCCGCAAGGATGGCGAAGCGCCCTTGCGAAACGATGTCGCGGTCGTCGGTCTCGTACTCCACATACTTCTGTGCAAGGCTTGTCAGGGGGAAGTGGTTGGCAATAGCGCAGAATTCCTCGAAGGCTAAGTGCTCTGGCCTCCGTCCGTTCGCGACCATCGCTGTAATGTCTGCCGACTCGGCCGCAAGAGCCTCGTACTCGGACTTGGCGGTCTCTAGGCTATGCCCGAGTATCTGCAGTCTCGGAACAACCCGCGACAGTGGACGAACGAAGGAAAGCTCGCTCTCAGCGAGCTCGTCTTTCTCCTCAGGGTGATCGGCGTAATAATCGTAGTCTATGCCATCGCATGGCCGGCGCGCCAAATCCTGGCTTTGAAAAAGGTAGCCGTAATCGTACCCCATATTATTTTTGGCATAGTCGAGGGAGACGCCACCCACCTTCAGTTCAATCGAAGTGCCCATGGGTCAGGTCTTGTCGCCTCCGGAGTCCTTGCGGGTCTCCGAGGTAATCTCCTCGATCTCCCGCCGCTGCTCGGCGTGTTTCGTGGGGTTTTGCTCCTTCAACTTCTGCAAATTTAGGAGCTTCCAGCGCACGGCTGGCAGCTCCGCGGCCCGTGGCAGCCCGATGGCTTCGAAATCCGGTTCGCCGTCGTGGAGCGACAGCAGGAAGCGCATCGCCTTGTCGTCCAGCTTCGCGAGAATATCGGCCGTCATCTGGCTTCTCGCGGCTTTCAGGTCGTCGAGGCCGACAGGCTCGATCGTCATCCCCTCAAATTCCTTCACAAAGGCCTCGTCGAGCTCTGCGAGCGACGGCCGCACAAGCTCGTGCGGCGGGCGTCCGGAGCTGGCGACGTAGATCAGGAATGTCCGGAACAGCGCGTCCGTCATCCCCTCGTTTTCATAGAGCATCTTCACATCGAACAGGTCTCGCGGATGCTGCCGGTCTACTGCCGCATGGAGCTTTCCGCCAAATAGGTCCTCGAACGAAACGACCTGCATCTCGGCGAAACCAAATTCATCCTCTACGGCCGCGCTCACGCGTCGGCGTTCGGGTGGATGGACAGTTCCGCGCGCGACGGGAGATGTCTCGACCTTTATTTCGGCATTGCCCTGACGGACGAGGAGGCGGGTGTCGTTGTTGCCGCCGCCGGCGATCCGTTGGACGCTCACGCCGCGCAGATTGCCCATCACGTCTTCGCGGATGCGCTCCAGTGTCGTGTCGATATTTGTCAGCGTCGTTTCGCGATCCTCGATCGGCAGATAGGTCAGGTCGATATCGACCGATAGCCGCGGCATGTCGCGATAGAAGAGGTTGATGGCGGTCCCGCCCTTCAGGGCGAAAGCGTCGTAGCGGGCGATGTAAGGAAGCGTCCGCACCAGGAGGTCGACTTGGCGCTTGTATTGGTCACGGGCCATGTTGGGCCTCCTTTGGCATCAAGTCGGCCGGGACTGTGATGCGATAGTCGGGGTGCAACCGGCCACCAGGTGTAAGCGCCCGGTCGCCCTTGCCGAGATCGATGGATGAGGTTTCGACATGCCGGCGCCAGGCATGATTATGCTTGTCGGCAAACACGAAGAAGAGGCGCTTGGCTTTGACGCTCCGGCACTGGGTGAGGAGTGTCGTTAGCAATCTCGGGCGCAGATTGGCGAGGCTCTCGAACGCCACGTCCACCTTGTGGTAACTTTCCCCCTTCGGGACCTCTTCGAGCATTTCAAGGATCGCGCGCTCTGGTGAGGACATCGGTATTGGCCAGCGCCATGGGCTTTGCGCCAGTTCCGGGTCGTCGCCGTTGGAAAGGTCGAAATCCACGTCTTCAACGCCGATCGATCCGTCGCCGAACAAGACGTTACTCTTGGTCTTCACATCGGCGTCCGTCCTGAGTTTCGATAGCCATGTCGGGATATCGGATCCGTAGAGATAGAGGGCAAATTCGCTGCCGAATGACAGGTAGTGGGCATGTCCCCTCAAGGAGAGTGAGCTCGCCCCGCCGACATGAAATTTGCGTCGCATGAGCCAGACCGCCGAGAGCAGGGGGATTTTCCAGCCGCCGACAGCTTCTGGATTGGCGTCCGATGAAAATGGGCGACGGTACACGCCTGACATGACCGGCTCTAGCCAACCTTGTTTGACATAGCCTGAAACAGACTGCCGCGAGATTGCATGACGGCTCATCCACCCCGAATCCACCAGGAAACCGGGGGGGACTTCCTGCAGAAGCAGCTTTAGCTTTGTCTCTGGCTGTCCATTCATGTTTGACATTATGGCACAAGATTAAAGTTTGTGCGACTCGAACTTTACAAGATACCAAATTTGTCAATTCAAGATAGTCCAGATGCGTCGATCTCAAAGTCGGAGGCAGACGGGCGTCCCTGGGTCAGAACAAGAACAGTGCGAAATCGTACGCTAACAGAATTCCCGAGCAATTTCGGTAACTTACGATCTCTGTTAAAAATGAAACATTACGATAAAATGCAATTTATGATTGAGTTTATGCTATGAATACCTGCCTCCAGCTTCACTTTCCAAGCTAAACGTACGATTTCGCACTGATCTTGTTCTGCCCCCTAGACCTGTAATTTGAGAAAATGCCGTAACAGTAGTGTCGCGTCTCCGCAGGCACCATGTGGAAACGATTGCATAGTGATCGGCAACTGGCTGCGAGGCGTCGCCTCAATCGCGTCGCGGAAACGTCGAGCGAGATTATCGAATTGATCCATATATACATTCTCGCTGCTTTCAGACTGACGCAATGGACATTATCTCAATTATTCAGTCGCTTAACGTCAACTTGTATAGCTGGTCTCGGGTTCGAATCTCCTCAAGGCGAGAGAGCTCGCATCCTATCTTGCGACCATCCTCTCGACGGTTATACTGTTTTTGAAAAACAGTATAACGCCGGAGTCGAACCTATGAAGTCGATCGACCTCATGTACCAGACGATGCTCGCCGAGTTGGGCCAGCGCTCGCTCGATGCCGCCTGGACGGCCGACTTCCCTCCGGAAGGCCGGTTCACCCCGGCGAACATCAAGGGGCACAAGTACTGGTACTTCGACATACCCGACGGACATGGCGGTACGAAACGTCGCTATGTCGGCCCTGCCGACGATCCGGATATCGCGCAGCGCGTAGCCGATCACAAGCGGGACAAGGACGATCTCCGCGCTCGCAGGCGCTTGGTCAACACTCTGACCCGCGAAGGCGGAATGATCGCTCCTGACGCCATGTCGGGCGACATCGTCGAGGCCCTTGCCGACGGCGGTCTCTTTCGGCTCCGGGGCGTTCTCATCGGCACGGTGGCCTTTCAGTGCTATTCAGGACTGCTGGGCCTGCGCCTTCCCATGGCCGCGATCCTGACCGGCGATACGGACATCGCCCAGGACTATGCCATTAGCCAGGAGGTTGAAGACAGCCTGCCTCCGATCCTTGAACTGCTGCAGGGCGTCGACGCCAGCTTCCGGCCGGTTCCTCATCGATCGGGATCCGCGGCCTCCTCCGCGTTTCAGAATGCCGGCGGCTACCGGGTTGAATTCCTGACGTCGAACCGAGGTTCGGATGACTACATCGATCAGCCGGCGAAGATGCCCGCCCTTGGTGGCGCCAGCGCGGATCCACTACGCTTTCTCGACTTCCTCATAAGGGAACCCGTCAGGACAATGCTGCTCCACCGAAGCGGTGTCCCAGTCGTCGTCCCCGATCCGTCCCGGTATGCGGTCCACAAGCTCATCGTCGCGAGCCGCCGACACACTGACGGGCAGGGACCGGCGAAGCGAGAGAAGGACGTTCGTCAAGCTGCGCTGCTCTTTGAAGCCCTGCAGCAGACAAGGCGATCTGCCGACTTGGCGCTCGTCTATAACGAAGCATGGAAGCGCGGGCCTGCGTGGCAAGAAGGTATTCGAACCGGGGCGGGAATGCTGCCTCCACAAGATGTCGAGCGGCTCCGCACTGTCCTGATCGAGGGCGCGAAAAAAAACCGCGAAGAAATTGAACTTCCGTTTGGAGAGTAGGCTGTCTTCTGCCTCGAAAGCCCAGCAGTTGATGTGATTCGAAAGTGGCGAAGACAAATATGGTGTCGAAAGTTCGAATCCCATATGTGGACGTATATGGACCCCGCCCGATTGCAACAGGTCGGCTAGATCAAGATCGTCGGTACAACTGCTGACGTATATCCGGCTTCATGATGCGGCTGGACAACGTCGTCGCCGCGAGCCCCGATGGATTTTCGCGCACTTCCCACCTCATCGGCCCCTAGACATTGGCGGAAGCCAAGCCGATCCACACACCAGGTTCGGGAAGCGACGGAATGACCGTTTCACCATCTCCTACCATTTTGCTGCAATTGCCGGGGTGAGACCTCCTTCTGTTATTCCTTCGTTTGCCGCTTCGCGCCTTAAGCTGCTTTCACCGACGGTGCGGGCTCGTAGAGTGTGCCGCCCGAGAGCATGGCCCACACGATCCTCGCATTCTTGTTGGCGAGCGCGACAGCCGCGACATTGGGGTGCCGCCTTTGCCGCAGCTTACTAAGCCAGAGGCTTCGAGGATCCTGCTTACCGGCTGCTTTTCCGAGCGCAGCGCGAGCGCCATGGATCATCAATGTGCGCAGATAGCGATCGCCGCGTTTGCTGATACCGAACAGACGGGCTCGCCCTCCACTGGATCGTTGTTTCGGCACGAGACCGAGCCATGCCGCAAACTGGCGGCCGTTCTTGAAGCAAGTTCGATCACCTACGGCCGTGATCAAGGCTGTTGCGGTCACAGGGCCGATGCCTTCGATCTTCCAAGCCGCTGACATAGTTCGCTGTTGCGAAAGAGCTCCCGAACCCGCCGATCATAGGATGCAATGCGTTGGTCCAGTTCGGCCAACTCCGTTTGCACTTCTCGTATCAGCACCCGCACCAATTCATTGAGACCATCGTCGCTGCTCCCCGTAATGTCAGCGAGGGCTCGGCGCAGCCGTGGGATGTCGCGGGCAATGACCACTCCATGCTCGGCTAGAAGTCCACGAACCTGATTGACGAGCTTGACCCGATCTGCAACCAGACGGCTGCGAATGCGATGAACCGCTTGAATTGCCAATTGATCGGCTGATTTCGGCGGAACAAATCGCATCGTCGGTCGGCCGACGGCTTCGCAAATCGCTTCAGCGTCATTCCGGTCATTCTTGTTGGATTTGACGTATGGCGTTACGAACTGAGGGCTGATCAGCCGAACCTCATGGCCGAGATCGGAAAGCACCCTTGCCCAATAATGCGCTCCGTTCGAGGCTTCCATACCGACCAGACATCGTGGCAGGTTGGCGAAGAAGCAGGCTACCGCATCGCGGCGTAGCGTTTTGCGCATGACGACTTTCCCTTGGCAGTCGACGCCATGAATCTCGAAGACATATTTCGCTAGATCCAGACCAATTCGAACGATCTGCATGACATCCTCCTTCGTTGCAGTCGGTGTTCGAGATTTCACCGCGCCTGGAGGGCGGGGTCCATACCATTGGCCCCCAGCTCGCAAGATGTCTTGAGATAATTTTGATCTGATCGCTTGCGTCCATATGTCCGGCCTGTTGTTGCGTTCGCACATGAACGCTGGCCAAGATGGTTTCCGCAACACAAGTCCCAAACATCAAGGCGGCTTTGAGGGGCCAATGGGATTCCCGGGGTATCCTGTGTCCCGGATCGATCGATCACACCATCTGCTATTATCTTGCAAGTTGTAGTATTACCGACACGTGGTGAAGATCAGGATGTCCCCGGTTCTTGCTCGCGATCTTCATGCGGCGCAACCCATCAGGGCTGGCGCTGATTTTGCGCTGTATGTCTCCCCGGAGACCATGAGTGTCAGTACCGGAGCAATACTCCCCAATAGTGGGCTCTTCCGCAATTTCGGTGCAGATCAGGTTCCGCTAATGCGGGAGCGCAAGAGATCTATTCCAACTCTTCCGTACATAGATCGTTTGATGAGTTTTAACTTGTTGATCTTGCCTTCGACCGGTCCGGTACTCCATTGGACCGTCAATGCCGCCCGGACAGCCTCGACGTCGCGACGGATGCCGCGCGAGAACGACGACATCGGCCCGGTAGTAGCATCACGCAGCCATGGCTCCGGCGCGGCGGCTTCCCGATTGCAAATCATAGATTGGAAGCGCCTTGCCAAACCGGCAGCATTGGCAACGTCGGGTGAAGCCGAGGAGACGGCATTCACAAAAGCGCGGTCGTTGGCTGGGAGCGTATCGATTTCGGCGGTCAGGAGGCGAACCATTTGTCGAGATGTAGGCATATGCCAGGAAGATTTGTGTGATGCACGTGACAATGCTGGTGCAGGTGTGGCATCGCGCAGCCGCACCTTAACCCACAGGCGAAAGGTCTTCACGCTCTCGCTATAACCTTGGTTACAAACCTCCCTGTAGAGCTGCGTCGCATTGCGGCAGCCTTCATGCCATCGCCGGCGGACGTAGTCTGCATGGACATCGGCCGGATTTTCCGAGAAGACCTTGCGTTCCCAGGTTCCGGGCTGGTTGTCTTTCAGCCATTTCCGTATGGTTTTAAGATCGATACCAAGCTCACGTTTGATCGCCAACTGGCTCCACACCATGCCGCTCAGTCGGATGAGCTCCTCAAAAATCGACTGCCGATTTCGATGCTGATTATGCGGTCGCCGTGATGTCGACCTGTGGACGGACGCTTCGTTCATATGCTCGTCGGTCAATCGACTCTCCATATCGATCTGCGTCATCAACGCCTTTCCGACATCGCGAATAATGCGGTAGCGTCGCTCCACGACATTCTGCAAAGCGTCGGAGCAGTTGCGCAGGAGATGCCAGATCGGCGACCTGTAGTGCTTCTGGCGCTCCCTCTCGGGCTCCTCACGCGTAGGCGCCTGCTCTGTCGCGAGCGATGACTTCAACGCCAGGGTGATCGGAAAGCCATCCTGAGAGCGTATCCTTCTCGCGATCGGGCAATAGATCGACGACATTGTTCGTTTCGAGATTCACCAGGATCGTCCCATAGCGCTGCCCGCGGCGCCAGGCCCAATCGTCGACGCCGAGGATACGCGGCACCTCGCAATTCTCAGGAGATCGTGCCCGTGCAATCCGCAAAATGGTGTCGGCGCTCAGCGGCATGCCAAGGCGGGCGACCAGCCTCAAGCCTGCCTCTCCCCCAAGTGCCGCGCCGATACTGCGATGGACATCTTCCAGTCTGCCGGTGCGCCGAGAATACCGCCAGGTCACATCACCTACGTTCTCGGCAAATATGCGTCTCCGGCATTTTTCATTGCCGCAACGCAAGCGCCTAACATCAAGGTTTATAGTCACCGAAAGCCCCTGCCACGGCAGGTCGGAGAGGTGACGTTGATAGTGACTATGAACACGATGAGAGGCCTTACGGCAATCCGGACATTTGGTTCTTGCCGACCGGAAGCGGCAATCGATCGATATCGCATCTGTCGACTGCTGAACGTGATCGACGACCAAAGACGACGGGATCAACGGTAGAATGCGCTTCGCCACTTCGATGCTCCTGCTGATTCATGTGTCGAATCAACAGGATTCAGAAAGTTGCACCGAAATTGCGGAAGAGCCCAATAGTGCCGTTTGAATCTTCCCCAGTTGCTGTAGCCGCCGGTCTTTCGGGGCGCTCCCCGGAAGACCGGCGGCGCGTCATCGCCGATACTCCTTCCGATGGTCGGAAGGGGGATATTGGTGATCAAGCTGAGGGAGACGATCATGATCCTGGATCTGCATCGGCAGGGGCTGACAGTGTCGGCCATTTCCAGAGAAACGGGCATCGACCGCAAGACGGTGCGCAAATACATCGAGCGGGGCCTTGAGGCTCCGGCCTATGGTCCAAGAATGCCGCGGGCAACAGTCATCGACCCGTTTGCTCCATATCTCCGGGAGCGGGTAAAATCCTATCCTGGCCTGACGGGCAGTCGATTGTTTCGAGAACTCCGCGAGCGGGGCTACACGGGAAGCTACACCGCGGTCACGGACTTTCTGCGAGATGTACGGCCTCCGGCTAGTAACGGCTTCGAGGTTCGGTTCGAGACGCCGCCCGGCGATTGCTTCCCCTTCCACCCGCAGGAAGACGAGGCTCGCCGAAATAGTGGGGCTACTCCGTCACAGTACAGGCGCAAGGTAGGCTCAGTGCGCGTCGGCCGGAAGTTTCCACTGGCCGACGCCGTGCAATCAAAGCGGCTTACCGTGGACCTGGTATCGTGCTTCGATCTCCGTCGCGAGCGTCGCCCGGCCGACGTGTTTGCTCACGCCGCCAGGCTTTCCCAAGCTAAAAACGCACTGCATAATGCGATGCAGGTTCTTTCCGCGCGATCAGCATAACATGATCCTCGGAGGCATCCGCAAGCGTCAGTGCCAATTCCGCTGCGGACCATCCGCGTTTCTCCAGATTATCGAGCATTTCCATCATCGCGATTTCGACCTCACTTCTGCAGTTCGAAATCTGTCTCAGTTCGATGTGTTTTCCTTTTGAACTGGTGATCATCCTGGTCTCCGTTTTGCCGTCACATGGGAGGGCCGCTTGATATGAAAGTTCGTAACATTGGTGGCAAGGGTTGCTGCGACCCTTCGCTTCGCCGTCACTTGTCTTGACCGACGATTGCCTCAATGCGACGCAGTCGCGAGCTCACGTAATCGCCATGCCGAAGCTTTGCGATTACGTCGGTCGTTTGTGACGGAGCATTTCTGAAAATGTACCATTTGCCATCGGGCTCACGCTTCTGATAGATCAGGCCTCCCATCTTGCGGTGGCTGAAGCAGGTGGTTGCCGCTGCCATCCCATTTTTGGCGTGCCAATCGGCGTTGAAGCAGAGCTTACCCGGCGTGGTGATGAACCAGCGGCCTATGCCGTAGGACACTGCGCCGTTTTCCCGCGACCAAGCGGTGAAGGTACGCGCCTTTACGGCAAAATAGCCTGCGCCAGCTTTCCAGATCCAAGAATTCTTGCCATAGAGTTTGTAGATTTCTGCATTGCTCAGAGGCTTCGAGGTTTCGATTCCGGCGTGCTCCCGCGTTCCAGCCGCAGACCCGGCCGTGGCCATGCTGCCAGCCAATGCGGCGGCAAGAAGCACTTTTTGAACTGTCGACATGTTTGGGCTCCTTCTTGGTCAATTGATGGTCTGGCGGGTAATCCGCCAATCAGGTTGGCCATAGCCGTCTGGCCACGGATAGACTTCACGATCGTTGAAGTAGACAACGGCGCTCAACGCCGGGAACTCAGCGTATCGCTTTGTCACGCTTTCGGCCCAGTTCCGCGCATACGAGTCATCGCCCTCGTAGCCAAGTTCGGCAACCATGATCGGTTTGCCATACCGCGCGACACGACCATATCCGGGCGATAGGCGCTCCGAAAACGTCTGATCACGGCCGGTTTTATCCCTATCGTACTGCTGCAGGCCAAAGATCGAGAGGCCGACCACATCAACGACGTCGTCACCAGGATAAAAGGCTTCGAGTCCTTCATTGCCCTTGGGCGACCACATGTATTTGGCCGTCTTGAGATGATCCCGGCAGACACGAACCATCCGCCGATAAGCTTCCACATAATCCACTCCACGCCAGTGCGACCAGGAGAACTGATTGTCCGTCTCGTCCATTTCCTGCGCCCACCTTATGATGACCGGACTTTTCAGCGCGGCGGCTGCCGAGCAAACAGCGGCCATGTTGCCGTCGCGCGAACCGTCCACGATGCTGCGCAACAGCTCTTGCGAGCTCTGACGCCAATCGCGTGACCAGGACCAGGGCTCGACGGAGATCAGTAAGGTGCGGCCGCGAGCTTGCGCATAGTTGTCGGCAAAGGCCAGCGTGGAAAGGTCGACGTCCTCCCATGGCAGAAAGAGATGTTCGATCTTCGAACTGAGCGCCTCGGCGAAATCGCCATGCGGATCATAGGCGCCCACGGTTATCGATTCAGGGCTTGCGATCGGCCTCTTGATTGATAGCGTGGCTGATGGTGCTGTCATCGCAAGTGACTGCGCTTTGGGAACCCCGTGCGGGGCAGTTGCTGTGAGCATGGCTCCGGACAACAACAGGCTGGTTAGCGACAAGGCCACTACTTTCGACAGGCTATGCATTGTCAATCTCCTTCAGGCTTAGGCGCCGCCAATCCGGATGGGCGGCCCCGGTCTTCAATTCGATTCCCGCCGGAACGGAAATCCATCGTAGCTTCAATGCGGTCCTGCGTAGTGCGGCTCCACCCTTGCCAGCACCGGCAACCGCATAGCGCTGTTCGAAAATCTGCAAGCGTCCGCTCCCCCAGGCGAGTGCCTCGGCCCCGTCTTTCCCGTGGATGATCGTTGCAACCCCCGGCAGTGCGATAAGCGCCAGGAGCGCTGTCGCCATTGCCGGGCGGTAGAAACGGGGGGTTGCTGCGATTGTGTTTTCCCGTGAATGCCGGACAACGATGACCAACAGCAGCAGCGAGTAGATTGCCGCGTTCAGGATAGTGAAGAGGTAGAACCCCTTGGGCGCTCCGGCACCGTTGGCAGACAGGGCTGGCAGTACAGCTGCGATTGCGAGGAAGATGTAAGGCGCCAGAACGCGCAGCGGCAACGGAGCGACCTCCGTTCGACCTTTCGGGGTGACCCGGAAATCGACGAACGATCCGGTGAACCAGTCATGGACCGCAGCCAAGGTACCGGCGACTGCCCAGGGCCAGCGCGCAAAAAGAAAGAGCATGCATTCCCAGCTCAGGATCTTTGCGTCATAGGGCCGGAACGAACCGCTGGCTCGCCAGCGGTAGGCCATCAGCACGAGAATGACCGAGAGCGGTGCGAAATGCGCGAGAAAATCCGGATAGGTCACAGCCACGAAGTTTTCGCCACGAGCCAGAGCGATGATCGGGATCGCAAACATGAGAAGCATGAAGAGTGCGAAGAGCGGATACCAGAGCTGGGAGAAGAGGAACTGGAACTTGAGCCTGAGCGGCAACCGGCCGACAACGTGGGGCGAGTACCGCAACAGCAGCATGACGAGGCTCCGCGACCACTGGAACTCCTGTGTCACAAGGTCGCTGAAGGTACCAGGTCCGTCGCCATGGGCGATAGCGTCGAGGGCGTGTACGCCCCGCCAACCGGTAGCATTCATCATCAATGTCGTCGAGTGATCTTCCGCCAGTTCCGGGCCGAGACCACCGATCTCCCTGAGCGCCGCCGTGCGAACCGCGTAATGCGATCCTATGCACAGCGGCGCCAGCCCCCCGTTGTAGCCGGCCTGAAGCGAGCCGTGCATGCTGGCTTCGGCATAGAGCCTTCCGCGTGCCGACCAGCTTTCGGATGCGTTCTTATCGCAGATGCTGGGCGCCGAGACGTAGCCAATTTTCGGATCGGCGAACGGGCGCAGCATCTGGAAAAGATAGCCGGGCTCGGGAACGTGGTCCGCATCGAGCTGTGCCACGAAGTCATAGCGGTCGTAACCGTAAGTGTCGTAAAAGAAGGCGAGATTGCCTTCCTTGCAACGCGTCCGCCTAGGCCAGGAGGTCCTGTGGTAGTCGGGTCGTCCTTTGCGGGTTGAAACGAAGACGCCGTGCCTGCTGCACCAGAGGAGGGTTTCGGCGGAAGGGTCCTCGTCGGCAATCCAGGTATCATGCGGCACATCCTGGGCAAGCATCGCCTGCAATGTCTCTTTGACGACGGAGAAGGGCTCTGACGGTGCCTTGGTCACGACCATGGCTGCGCGACTGCCGGCCGGTAGGCGCAGAGGGCCGTTTGGCTTTGTTGCCCGGTAGAAGACGATGATGAAATAGGCCGGCAGAACGGTGATCCAGGTCAGCACGAGGCTCGCGATAATCGAGCCGAACGCATCCGTATGATGGCGTGACTCCAGCCACCAGGCCCAAAAGTAGATGAAAGCAACGGCCCACACGCCCGCCCCACAAAGATATTCCGCCCGGCGAGGCCCAGTCAGAACTGGTACGAGCAGCGGCTCTTGTGATCGCTCCGAGGCATCCGTCGCTCTGACGATTGAAAGTTCGTTCACGAGTGCACCTCCAATCCAAAGAACGGGGCGGCCGTCCGCACGATGGTCTTCAGGTCGGAGTGTTGAGGCCAGAAACGCAGCCGCTCACGCGCTAAGCTCGGGTCCGCATAAAGGCTGGGCGGGTCGCCAGGCCGGCGCGGGCGGATCACGATCGGAACCTTGCGCCCGGTCGTTTCTTCGATCATGAGCAAGACTTCTTTGATGGAGAAACCGCGTCCGGTGCCGAGATTGAGAGCAAGGTTTGCCCCGCCTCTGGCGAGATGCTCAAAAGCCAGAACGTGGGCGCGTGCCAGGTCGGCGACGTGAATATAATCCCTTATGCAGGTACCATCCGGCGTGTCGTAGTCGTCACCGAAGATCTCCAGGTGCGGGATCCGGCCGGCTGCAGCCAGCATTGCCCGCGGAATGAGGTGGGTTTCTGGAACATGCCATTCACCAAGTTCGCCATCCGGATCGGCTCCGCAGGCGTTGAAGTAGCGCAGCGCGACGTAACGCAGGCCAAAAGCAACCGCGTAGTCGGCGAGCACATTCTCACCGATCAGCTTGGTCTTGCCGTAAGGATTGATCGGAGCTTGTGACGTCGCCTCATCAATCGGTAGTGCGGGAGGGATCCCATAGACGGCGCAACTCGATGAAAATATGACCTTCTGAAGCCCGGTCTGCCGGCAGGCATCGGCAAGCGACAATGCACCGCAGACATTGTTGTTATAATATTTGGCTGGATTTTGCACCGACTCGCCGACATAAGCCGAGGCCGCGAAATGAATGACTGCGTCGGGAACATATTTTTCGATGACCTCGATTAAGCCGTCGGAATCGAGGACGTCGCCCTCGATGAAGGGCCCCCAGCGGACAGACGATCGGTGCCCGGTGGTGAGATTGTCGTAGACGATCGGCTCGATCCCTTCCAACCGAAGCAACTTAGCGGTGTGACTGCCGATAAAGCCGGCGCCGCCTGTGACAAGAACACGGACTGCAACCATCAGATCGCCTCCGCTAAGTCGGGGGCCGTGCGGGTGAAAAGGCGATTGAAATGATCGATCGTCTGCACGAGGCCGCTCGCCAACTCCACATTCGGACGCCAGCCGAGTTCCTGTATGGCGAGCGTAATATCGGGGCGGCGCTGGCGAGGATCGTCGGCGGGCAGCGGGCGGTGGATGATTTTCGACCGGGACCCGGTCAATCCGATCACCTGTTCAGCCAGTTCTCCAATCGTGAATTCCCGGGGGTTGCCGAGATTTACCGGCCCCGTCAGCGACGCCGATGACGCCATCATGCGAATGAGGCCGTCGATGAGATCGTCGACAAAGCAGAACGAACGGGTCTGTGAGCCGTCGCCGTATATCGTAATGTCCTGTCCCGTCAGGGCCTGAACGACGAAATTCGAAACTACGCGGCCGTCGTCCGGGCGCATCCGAGGACCGTAGGTGTTGAAGATGCGAACGACCTTGATCTCGACGTGGTGCGTTTTGTGAAAGTCGAAGAACAAAGTCTCTGCGCAACGCTTACCTTCATCATAGCAGGAGCGCGGGCCAAAGGGATTGACGTTGCCCCAGTAACTTTCGACTTGCGGGTGGACATGCGGGTCCCCGTAGACCTCGGAGGTGGATGCCTGCAGGATGCGTGCACCCGTGCGCGCGGCCAGCTCCAGTAGGTTGAGCGACCCTATCACGCAGGTCTTCATGGTGTGGATCGGGTCGGATTGATACTGTGGGGGAGATGCCGGGCAGGCGAGATTGTAGATCTCGTCAACTTCCAGCTCGATGGGCAGCACGATGTCGTGGGCGACGATGTTGAACGCATCGGAGTGATTCAGACGAGTGATATTGCGCGTCAAACCTGTGGAAAAATTGTCGAGACAGATCACCTCATGCCCCGCTTCCAGGAGCACCTCACATAGATGTGATCCGAGAAAGCCTGCGCCGCCGGCGACAAGAATTCTCTTTCGTGCCTGGTGGATATGTGATGAATAGTTCCTGCTGTGGACCGAAGTCTGCACAGAACGCGCACGTATATTACCGAGATAGTTCACAACTATCCTCCCATGTCTCAGTCTTGTTTTGGATATGTGTCGGTGCACATTGAGAGCGCTGCAAAACTGCATCGCTTGGCAATTGAATGCTCGGCTAGCCCGGTTTGTATTCCGAATTAGTACTTGTTATCTAGATACAGCCTGAAGGCGCGGTTGTCGTTATCCCTGCATCCTAAAAATTGTCGTTCCGTACATATCTGCTGAAAAACGAATATGATAGGAAGCTTATGTACGCGACGTTTCAGCCACTTCCGTAACCGGTCGGAGTGTGCGGAGGATCAGCCGAGAAAACGAGTGGTTGCTCTCAATATCAACGGCTAGGGTCGGCTTGTGCGCTGGAGAAGTTGGATGGCTACTGGGTCCGGATCCGGAGATAAACCCGCTGAGGGACAGGAATGGCCGGACCACATAGAGCGGCGGCGCTGGCCGCGCGACCCCTCCAAGGGGAAAGAAGATCGTTTGGATGTCCCGCCTGCTTTGGTGCCATTACGATTTTCGACCCAAGACCTGCCATCGGACGAACAGTTCAAAGCATGGCGGTCACATATGGCGCCGCTCGTGGATGTTCATCTGCCGTACGAAAGTTTACCCAACGACAGTTTTTTCGCCGAACAGATTGGTTGGCGTCTCAACGACATACTCATCGTCCAGCAGCGCGCGCAGGCATACAGCTATGTCCGAGATCAAGCCATGCTGCGGTCAAGCCCGATCGACCATTGGAACCTCGGTGTGCTTCGCAGCGGTCGGGCCTGGACGGAGGTCAGTCGTCATGTGATGGAGACCGGCCCGGGTGAGATATTTTTCAGGTCTCTCGGCAGTCCATGCCGCGGGCGAATGACTGATTCGATCGCTGTGCTAGTCTTCTTGCCCTATGAACTGTTGGCTGGCGATGCGAGTCTTCTCCAGAAAGCCAACAACGTGGTGCTCTCCGGCAGTCTGGCTGAATTGCTCATCAGCTATATCAGCGGCCTGGAAGCGAACCTGAGCAATTTAACTGCAGCGGAGGTGCCGCGGATCATACGAACGATCGGCGATATGGTCGTTGCTTGCGCTGCTTCGTCCACAAAACTGAATAGTAACCAGGATCAGACGATGGGCCTGATGGAGCGAGCGCATCGCTACATTCACCTCAACCTTCATTCAGATCATTTGACGCCTGATGTCATGTGCCGCGCGTTAGGTATCTCCCGTACGCGGCTCTACCAATTGTTCGAAGCGAACGCAGGCGTCCTCAATTACATTCGCAAACGTCGTTTGCTGCAGGCATATGCCGATCTTAGCAACCCGGCAGATAACAGGCCGATTTCGCTGATCGCGGAGGCGGCCGGATTTGACGTTGCCGCCAACTTTACCCGCGCTTTCAGCCACGAGTTCGGGCTCAGCCCGCGTGAAATCCGGAAGACTGCGGCAAGCGAGCATCCGGCTGGTCCGGTCGCGCGTGCCACGCAACGTTACGGTACGACGATCGGCGATTGGCTAACGCTTGGAGGTTGATATGGGGTCATTGGCAGGGCTTTCGTCAGCTGAGTCTTAGATCGATCGCCGGATACAACTTCTTCAAGTTCGGAAGTGACTTTGATTGCCAATGATATTCGGAGCTTCCGCGCACCGTGAATTGAATATTCTGCTTGTTGCGCACTTCAATCGTAAGTTTCGCGAGCAGGTTGATCCCTGATGAATTGAGAAACTGCAGCCCGGTGAGGTCCACGGTAACGCGATCTGGTTTGGTTTCCAGAATACTCATGACGAGGGAAAAAATCGGCGCATAGGCCGCCGTGCTGGGCAGGCGCATGGATCCGTCGAAGTAGATTTCCGTACCCTCCGACCAGACGCGATATTCTTCTTCCTTGATTTCCATGTTGAACACCCCAATCAATTCGATACATTCGGGACTGTAATAGACGCATAGGTTTCCAGCGGGATTTTTCCGTCTGGCTCTTCAGATCCAAAAACCCAAGCAAAGTGGGCGCCATAATCGCTCATCAGCGTTAGAAGCCCAAGGCCTGAGCCGCTTGTGTTCGTGCCGATCGCATTCGCCTCGATCCGCTTTATGAGAAGCTCGCCCGGATCTCCCATGGTGATCTCCGATAGCAAATGCTGGAACCGCATGGCTGGTTTCTCCTCGATAAGATTGGAGACTTTTGCGCGGAATACATTGCCCTCGACCGAGGCTTCCACAACGATCTCGCCGGCAGCCCGAAACTTTATCGCGTTCTCAATGAGTTCGTTCGTCAGATAAGCCACATTGTGGCGAACCTCCTTGTAGAGGATGCGGGATGTGCGGTAGCGCAGGGCAACGAATTCGCCGACGAAATCCGACGTGATCGCGCAGTGCTTCCAGCCAAGTTCGAGAGGCCCCTCGAAGAGGCAAAGCCGGGTAATATTCTCGCCTGTTCCGATAGCCAGATCTTCCAATCCGTACAAGGTCGTCATTCGCTCACCTGTGTCTCATAACAACGAGTGTGATGTCGTCATGAATTTTCTGAGTTCCGATATGGGTCATCAGGTCGCCAATGATGCCGATTTTGACATCCTCGGCGCTCTGGCCGTATCGCCGACCAGCGCTTTCGCAAAGTCGCTCGATGCCGAAGAGCTCACCGGCGCGATTCTCGGCCTCGGTCACGCCGTCGGTGTGAAGAATGATCATGTCGTCGCGATCAAAGGAGACTTCACGCGTTACCACGAATTGCGAAATATCCGGTTCCAACCCGATCGGCAGGCCGAGATCCAGTGTATCGATCCGCTCCACCTTGCCCAACTTGCGCACAACGATCAGTTCCTCATGCTGGCCCGAAAGGGTCAAGCGCTTTCCGTCGTAATCCAGGAAGGCGAGCGACAAGTGTTTGTTGGTGCTGATCCTGACGAGGTTCTTGTAGATGGCGCGGTTCAAACTGTTCAAGAACTGCGACGGGTCCATGTCGCCCGCTTCCTGCAAGGCTCGTGCGGTCGATTGGACCATCAGCATCAGGACGCCGCTTTCGAGGCCATGTCCGGTCACGTCGCCGATGCCGATTTTCAGCCGCTTTCCGTCCCTCAGGACATCGTAGTAATCGCCTCCGACCTCGTCGGCTGGCCGCATATAGGCTACGATCTCCAGATCGGTAATTTCCTCCAGCTCACGGGCCTTGGGGAGGACCATCATCTGGATGCGGCGTGCGACGGCGAGTTCTGCGCCGAGGCGCAAGTTTTCGTTGCGTAACCTATGGTTCAGGGTGGAGATTTGCAGGTTCGCCTCTTCGATCTCCGTGGTTCTGTCCTCAACGAGTTGCTCGAGATTTTCCGTATGGAAGCTGATCTGTTCTGCCATGCGATTGAAGGCTAAGCCCGCCTCGCCGACCTCGTCATGTGTCGGGATGTCGAGCCTGACTGAATAGTCCTTGGCCTGTATGCGCTTGGCAGCGTCGGCGAGCGCACTGATACCTCTGGTTATACGCTTCGATATGGCGAAGACGGCTCCGATGACGAAGCATAGGGATACTAGAAGGGCCAGAATCTGGTAGATCAGGATCCGGTTCGTCGCTTGTGAAATTCCCGCCTGGGCCGCAAACAACGAGGCGTAGATCTCGCGCTCCGGCACGACGATGCCGAGCAGCATAGCCTCACGCCGAACCGGGCCGGAGACCCAGAGGTTCGTCGGCTGCAGTTGCCTCAGGGCGACGAGGTAGGGGACCTTCTCGCCGTTTTCATGCAGGAGAATGTGCCGCAACAGTCCCTCTTCTCCCAGCGGCAGTTGCGCGATTTCCGGCTGTAGGCTCTTTCTCAGAGAGCGGTTCAGGCCCGTTACACCCTCGCCGCCCGTATCGCTCGATGCTTGCAGGCCAATGATCTTCTCGCCGATCGGATTGATGGCGACGACATTGCCGTCGGACATGGTGAGGAAACCGAAGCCACTGTCGGCGACTTTAACGTTCTCGATGATTTCCGCCAGTTGGTCGAGTGTGATATCCGTTCCGGCGGCGCCTGCAACCCTCGTGCGGTCAGGGGACCAGAGGGGCTGAAAGAAACTGACGATGAGCTTGCCGGTGATCGCATCCGTATATGGCGCCGTCTGGGTGATGTCGTTGCTGACTGGACGCTGTCCTGGATCCTTAGCCCATTGTTCCCAGGACTCGTAGAGCCCGGGAAAGAAGAAGGTCCAGAACTGCGCGCTGTTATGGCCCGGATAGAGCCTGTCGAACGTCTGGGCCTGCTCCGTGTAAGGTGCCGTCCTGAAGATCGGACGCTCCTCCGGGCCGATGTAGTACATCTGCAGCTTCGAAAGGCCGTTTGCCAGGAGGCTTGGCGCAACCAAGTCGAGCACTGCGCTATTTTCGATATCCCTTTGAACTTCGGGCAGCGGAACGTGGTCAGACCCCAGAAGGTATCCCCAGACGCTGACGACGGATAACGGGCCGGGCAAGTTCTGGGCCCACCCGCCTTTCGAATCATAGACGACGTTTACGGTTCCCGGGGCGCCGCGGGCCATCGCCCCCCCAATCTGGGTCTCCCGCAAAGGACGATCGATCTGCGCTTGAAGGACGCCTGCCAAGGTGCTCACGTCGGAGTGGACCTGGTTCAGAAGCAGATTGACATGTTCGGCCGTCGTTTCCGCGTAGGAACGGATGTAACTCTGATTGGCCTGTTCCAGCCCCTGGCCGACCTCGGCCGTCGCATCGCGGGAGAGTCTTTGCACATTCCAAAGCGCTAGGCCCCCGGTCACGAGCAAATCGAAGAGCACGGCGCTTCCGACGACGATAACAAACTTCGCGCGGAATGATCGTAAGCCGGAACGTGCGATCTGCTGACTGGACGTGCTCATGGCGGTTTACGCCCGGATGCCGCCCAGACTGGCCAGCCAGCATAGCCCCTGGGATGAAGGGCTGCAAAGATGTGGTCGCTGAACCCTTGGCGGAAGCGTTCTATGAACTCGGGAGGATCGCCACGTTTCACGGCCATTTCTCCGGCGTAGACGATTTCCCAGGCCGCTATTACATCGGCGAAGTCCTGCGGGTCTCCGTCGAGGTTGGTGACCATGAAGGATTCCATGATGATCTCGTCGAAGCCGGCATCGACGAGATATCGGCGGCTCTTGGGACCGAATTCCACATCCATGTCGAAGTGGCTGAACAGTTTCGCGACCTCGTTATATGTCCACTGAATGCTTCGCGATCGGGGTTCTCCCAGGCAGTGCGAATTCTTTTCGTTGGTTATATACACCCGCCCGCCCGGCCTACAGATCCGGTAAAGCTCCTTCAAAAGCACGATCGGCCGGTTGAATATCTGGAGCGAATGACGGCAGGTCACGAAGTCGAACTGATTGTCCTCGAGCAACATTTCGGAGGCGTCGCCATAGGTATATTCGATATCGGCAATGCCGAAGCTGGCTGCCATATCGCGTGCATAGCCCAGGCTCGTCTTCGAATGGTCGAGCGCCACGACGCGCGTTGGCTGGAACTCTTTTTTGACAAGCATGGCGAAATCGCCGATGCCGCAGCAGATATCGGCCATCACGATTCCCGGCCGCATGCCGTGGCGGGGAAGGATCGTTCGCTCGTGGCGCCAGGTCATCTTGGTCTGCGTGCGCAATATCGGAATGAAACTCATGTCCTCGACGAAGGCTTGGCCGGGGTAGAATTTGGAATCATAAACTTCCACGGTTATCCGCGGCTCGATCCTATTCAGGTGCGTGAACATGCGTTCGATCCAGCCGACGACGCTTGAGGTCACCACCACGAAGCGAAGATCTGATCTCGCGCGACAAGCATCCAGAACGACACGCGCAAAGGCCTGAAACGCTGTGTTATTCATCTGGACGAGACGTTTCACATTGATGTGGAGAACCCCGCGTACGTCATCGATAGCCCCTTTGAGCATGGAAATGCTTGCCGCGATCTCGTCGACCGAGCGCGGTCGGATCACGCCGGCCAGCGAGAACTCCTGGCTATTGGCATCGAACTCCGCATTGAAGGACGATGAAAAGACAGTCGTGCTCAATTTATGGCCCCTTCAAGCGGCAGGTCGACCACGAAGGTCATGGATGCCGGAGCACGTTCCTCAAGATGCACGTCGGCGTCGAAATTGATTGCCAGATTAAGAAGAATGACTTCCCTGTTTGGCGTCTGATCCGTTGAAATGGCGCTAAGATAGCGCGAAAACGCATCTTCCTGATGGGTTCTGGAAACTGCCTCGCGGTAGAACTCCTGCTGCCCTGAAGAGCAGGTGAAGCTGAGTTTCACACGTTCCATCAGGTCGCGTCGGTAAACGGTGCAGTCTATTGTCCCTTCGGGAGCGCCGCCCCGGAATGACACCTCCAGCAGTTCATTGAGAGCAAACGAGAAGAAATTTGAGTGCCGAATTGGATCCGTGCGGTTGTGGCTGATCATCCGCGCGATGAAGGTCGAGAGCTGATCGCAATGCAGCCAGTCCGAAAGAAATGCTCGCATGTCCATCTCGAACTGGAGCAGAGGCGCGAAGGCGGGTTCCTCAGGCTTCTTGCTGGCTGTATGCATGCCGCTCCTCCTTCCATACCCGCTCCTAGGAATTTCAAAAATTGACTGTCACATTCGCTCAGGATCCAAAGGTCGCATTGGTTTGCGAATCGGGAAGTTCCCGAAGGGAACGGGCGGCGTAAACCTGCCGAGGAATGCGCCTATCCTCTCGGCGGGCATTGGCTTACTTAGAAAATATCCCTGAAGCCGATCACATGCATTCTTGTTGAGCCAAGCGGCTTGTTCTGCCGTTTCCACACCTTCGGCCGTGACGCTCATGCCGAGCCCGTGGGCAAGCGCGATAATGGATCGGACGATGGTCCGGCTTTTGTAATCAACCTCGAGATCCTTGATGAAATACTGGTCGATCTTGATCGTGTCGAATGGGAAGTTTTTCAGATAGCTGAGCGACGAATAGTGGGTTCCAAAATCGTCAAGCGATATCTGCACTCCCAGCGTTTTCAATGTATTCAGTGTATCAAGATTGTTGATCGTACGCTCTAGAAGCACAGATTCGGTGATTTCAAGCTCAAGCTGGTCAGCGCGAAGTCCGACAAGATCCAGGGTTTGAGCAACGCGATCGGTAAGCCCTGCGTGCAGGAATTCCGCCGAAGAAAGATTGACGGCAACCGTGAAGTGGGGTGGCCACGTCATTGCCTCCCGACAGGATTGTTCAAGAGCCCACTGGCCGATATCGCTCATCAAGCCGTCCGTCTCGGCGATCGGAATAAACAGTCCGGGTGGAATGACGCCCATCAAGGGATGCCGCCATCGCAATAGCGCCTCGAAGCCTACGATCGAGAAAGGAGCCTGCACAAGTGGCTGATATTCAATGAAGAACTGCTCATCCTTGAGCGCAGTTCGCAAACTGCGACGCAACGTCTCTCGTTGTTCCAGAACCGTGAGCATGGAACGATTAAACCTTCTCGCCCTGCGCCGGCCATCCTCCTTAGCAGCATAGAGTGCAATATCTGCCGCTTTCATGAGCAGTTCGAATTCGTTTCCATCTGTTGGAGCGACCGCAACTCCCACACTTGCACCGACAAAGACGCTAAGGCCCTCGACCATGAATGGCTCCTTGAAAGCATGGACGAGATCTTCTGCCAGGCGTTCCGCTTCCTCAGGTTGAGCATTTCTCCGCTGAATGATTGCAAACTCGTCGCCGGCCAATCGATATGCGAACTCCTGCTCTCCGAGCACACTCCGTATCCGTTCGGCAGCCATCTTCAGCACCATATCGCCTGCACTGTGGCCCAATGTGTCGTTGACCGGTTTAAAATCGTCGAGATCGATCTGCATGAGGGCGAACTTTACGTTTGATGCGGTCAAAACGCCTCGCAATTGATCGCTGAAACGCCGTCGATTTGGCAACCCCGTTAAAACATCATGGGTAGCTTGGTAAAAAAGAAGCGTTTGCTCGTTCTCGGCTTGGCTATCGGTCCCGCGCAGGATTGCGTTACCATTCGTTTCGACGACGCCCAAGCCGCGAGGACTGCGGAAAACGATGAGTGTGCGCTGGTCCGCTGTCTTGTCGTTTGCAACCTCTATCTTTCGCGGGAAGCCATTTGCGAGCACGAGTTCGACCGCAGATTTGGTTAAGGGGGCCAGCAATTCCGGATAGACGCGCCACAACGTCGTGCCGATTAGAGAATCACCGCCATATATCTGCCGGTACTTTGCCGAGCATTCCGTAAGATGAAAGCTCTCGTCATAGAGAGAGATGATTTCGTCGGTTTCGGCAAGGAAATCGGTCTCGACAGAAGCAGACTGTGTCGCATCCCGGTCCCGCATCCGTTCCTTCGCTTCCCTAGGGCCTCTTGGAAACAGCCCCACTAATCCATTTACATTCGTTTGGCTTTGATGTGGCTCAATCGTATATGCTAAATTAGTTAATTCTGAAAGAATGTCGCAAACGTATTGCATTCACTGCCACTCCACCAGCGAAATAATAATTTCGTCAGTTGCTTTCTTGTCTTGGGAGAGGTTTCTAGATGCAATTCAGCGATCCCGTGCGTCCAATTACCAATGCTGTCGTAGAGCCTTGGTAATCCGGGGAAATTATCGGTCCTGTCGGATATGGTCGCCAGCCTCAGTGCACTCGCCGTGCACAAAGTTCCTTTGAGCCGCGGTCAGATGCTGGGGCGGAGAGCCCCCTTCCGGCTCTATCCGACGGATCAGCTCGCCGAATTCCAGGAGGCAGCTCAGGCTCTTCGTCTGCCTCCGGACTGCCGGCCTCAACCGTCACCTTGATTAGTTATCGAGGGAAGCTTTCGATCTGCAGTTTGATTTCATGCCAAATCCGCTGGGGGTACAAATCCAAGGACTGGGCCCGCCGTAGGCCAGTGCCGACGGCGAAGACTGGAGCCTCGAGCGCTCAATCGTGGCCTTGTCGATTGCCGCGGTGACCATCATATCCCTGTTCGCAGAACCGGTCACCGACGGCGTCATCGATGTTATAGTCTTGGAATGCTCGGGCATTATGGTGCAAGACGACAGGAATACCATCGTTAAAATTGTAGGACGAGTCACCAATCAAATCTCCCGTTCGTGCGCTCTTCACACCTGTAGAAGAAATTGCTGAAATAATATTTATTGGCAGTGATCAAGAGGTGGCTCGGGAAATCTGCACAGTTGGGATAAGTGGAATTTCTGCCTGACTTCGGCTTAGATGCCGGGAACAGGAGAGACAAGACGACCGCGCCGGAACCATAGCCCGGCTTTCAAGGCGAAGGTGGCACTTGCCGCCATTAGGGCGAACAAACGCTGGTGGAATTGTCCCAGCAGTTTGACGTGCACGCCAACCAGATCAAACAGTGGAAAGATCAGCTCCTTGGAGGTGACGCAATCACCGCCGCCGCAAACGATGCCGGGACAGTAATCGACGGCGGGGCGCGTTTGAGACTGTCATGGTTTGCACTCGCATTGACGCGGTGAAACAGTGCCGACCGTCGAGCTCTATTGGGGCGCTCATCGTGCCGGCCATTCGGTGTCGTTCCTTGCTTTATCTTGCGGAGGCTGAGCTTCCCGTCGATCGGCGTGGCCTTCAGGGTGGTGTTGAAGCCGGCGCCCTCCTCATGCGACCAGGCGGCGCCGATCTTGGTCCAGAAGGCGTTGTCAAGGCCAAGGTTTCCTCCTTGGACAGTCGCCGCTGCGGCCACATTCCAATCACTGTTGTCAGACCCTCGGCAGTTGCCTGCCAAAATGAGCGCGGCGAGATTCTCGTTAGAAATCAATGCGTGGTCCGCTAAACGATGCGTCGGCAGTTCGAATTGGTTCAATTGCGTTCGCATCCCTGCAGATAGCAATCTGGGCGCTAACACTCTGTTAACCACAGAGATTGAGGACGAACCCGGTTGAGCCGTCGCCTCGCCATCGAAAACGGTCAACTCAAACTTTGCAAAACCATCCTCCGTTCGTCGACGCGGGTTCTCCGGAAGCCATAAGTTTCGTGATTGCTGAGGTTTCCGCTTCGATCACGGCAGCAGCGGTGGTCTTCCGTCGACGACAATGGTCACGTTTACCCCATCCGCTCGGAGGCATAGGAACCCGGGCTTGCCGGGAAGACGACGGTGCGGCGTCCGTTGATGAAGGTGCGGTGGTGGATATGGGCGTGGATGGCCCGCGCCAGCACCTGGCTTTCGACGTCGCGGCCGAGAGAGACATAGTCTTCCGGAGACTGTGCATGAGTGACGCGCACGGTGTCCTGCTCGATGATCGGGCCTTCGTCGAGATCGGCGGTGACGTAATGGGCCGTGGCGCCGATCAGCTTCACGCCACGTTCGAAAGCCTGTTTGTAGGGATTGGCGCCCTTGAACGACGGCAGGAAAGAATGGTGGATGTTGATGATCCGGCCGGACATCTTCTGGCACATCTGATCGGAGAGGATCTGCATGTAGCGGGCAAGCACGATGAGTTCGGTGCCGGTCTGCCTGACGAGGTCCATGATGCGCGCTTCGGCCTCAGGCTTGTTGGCCTCGGTCACCGGGATATGATGGAAGGGGATATCGTGATTGACCACGACCTTCTGGTAGTCGAAGTGGTTTGAGACCACGCCGACGATCTCGATCGGCAGTGCGCCGATCTTCCAGCGGTAGAGCAGGTCGTTCAGGCAGTGGCCGAAACGAGATACCATCAGCAGGACCTTCTCCCGCTTGGCGGCATCATGCAGGCTCCAGGTCATCCCGAAACGCTCGGCGATAGCGGGGAAGCCCTGTGCGAGCGTCGCTTCATTGACCTCTTCCTCGGAGATGAAGGAGACGCGCATGAAGAACCGACAGGTGCCGAGGTCGTCGAACTGGGATGAATCCACGATGTTGCAGCCCTGATCGGCGAGATAGCCCGAGACTGCAGCGACGATGCCGCGGGTCGACTGACAGGAAATGGTCAAAACATAGGTCTTCATGGTCATCTCGTGAATGGCCTGTGACGGCGTCATCTGAATCATAGGACGGGTGCATAGGGGGAGGCGGTGCAGGTTGCTCGGAACCGGCACCGCCTCGGCGCCTGGGGAGGTTTTTCAGGCGCGGGATTTCTTGCGTTGGCGGTGCACGTCGATGACGACTGCCGCGACGATGATCGCGCCTTTGACGATCTCCTGGTAGTAGGCGCCGACCTTGAGGAAGGTGAAGCCGGAGGTCACTACACCGAGAATAATCGTACCGATTACCGTCCCGGTGATCCGGCCGACGCCGCCGGAGAGCGAAGCGCCGCCGATGACGGCCGCCGCGATGGCGTCGAGTTCGAAGGAGATGCCCATGTTCGGCTGGCCGGACTGGGCGCGGGCAGCGAGCATGACGCCGGCGAGGCCGGAGAGCAGGCCGGCGACCGCATAGACCTTGATCAGGTGCTTGCCGATATCGATCCCCGAGACGCGTGCGGCCTGGCTGTTGGCGCCGATGGCATAGGTGAACTTGCCGTAGCGGGTATAGGACAATGCGATGTGGAAGATGATTGCCACGACGAAGAAGACGATGACCGTTCGCGGGACGGGAAAGCCCCAGAGACTGAAGCTCTGGCCGAGCCAGGCGAAGTTTTCGTTGAGCAAAGCGACGGGTTGGCCTTCGGTATACCATTTGGCCAGGCCGCGGACTGAAACCATCATGCCAAGAGTGGCAATGAAGGGCGGAATGCCTGTCTTGGCGATAAGAAGGCCGTTCAGATAACCCAGGAATGCGCCGAGCAGCACGCCGACCAGAAGCGGCCAGAACGGGCTTGAATCGATGAACGAGTCCAGGCCGAAAGCCGCGTATTCGGGTTGCAGGAAGACGGCACGGGCATTCAGCGAGGTCTGGGCGAAGCTCGCAGCCACCATGGCGATAAACCCGACCATGGAGCCGGATGACAGATCGACCCCGCCGGTGATGATGACCTGCGTCACGCCGACGGCGATGATCCCCGTGACGGCGACCTGCAGGACGATGATGGACAAGCGCTGCTTGTTCGCCAGAAAGCTTTCGCCCACGACGTACCAGCCGATCACTTCGAAGATAAGGGCGATCCCGATCAGGACGGCCAGGATCGAGAATTCCGGCGGAAGTCGCCGAATTTTCTTCAAGCCCGTCTTGGAGGTCTCCCCCAGTTCGTTGATGGCATCAGACATGATATCCTCCCGGCTGTGTCGTCAGCGCGACGCCAGCTCCATTATCTTGACTTGATCGGCTTCTGCCCTGTCCAGGATGCCTGTGACCCGCCCCTCATGCAGCACGACGATGCGATCACTCATGCCGAGCACCTCCGGCATCTCCGACGAGATCATGATGATCGCCACACCCTGGCCCGCGAGCTGCGAGATCAGCCGGTGGATCTCGGCCTTGGCGCCGACATCTATGCCGCGGGTGGGTTCGTCGAGGATCAGGATCTTCGGATTGGTCATCAGCCAGCGACAGATCAGCACCTTCTGCTGGTTGCCGCCCGACAGGTTGATGATCGGCTCCCGCATGTCGGGCGTACGGACCCTGAGACGGTTGGCCATGTCGGTGGCCGCCTTCCGCAGCTTGTCCTGCTGCACGAAACCGAGTTGCACATAGCGCTGTTGCAGCACCGCCATCTGCGCGTTTTCCTGTATGTCGAGCAACAGGAAGCAGCCGGTCTCCTTTCGATCCTCCGTCAGAAACGCCATGCCATGCGCCATGGCGACGGACGGCGAGGAGACGGTCAATTGCTTGCCGAAAAGCTCGATCGTCCCCGAACTTGCGGGCGTCACGCCGAAGATCGTCTCCGCGACGTTGGACCGGCCCGAGCCGACGAGGCCGGCAAAGCCGAGGATCTCGCCGGCCCGGAGATCGAACGACACGTCGCGGAAGACGCCGTTCAGCGTCAGCCCTTTTACCGACAGCACGACGTCGCCGATCTGCGCCGGTTCTTTTGGGAACATCTGAGTGATCTCGCGCCCGACCATCATGCGGATGATGTCTTCGCGGGTCACCTCCGAGGAATTGCAGGTCGCAACGTACTTGCCGTCGCGAAAGACGGAGACCTCGTCAGCGATCTCGAAGAGTTCGTTCATCTTGTGGGTGATGTAGATGATGCCCTTTCCTTCCTCGCGAAGGGAGCGGATGATCCGGAAGAGGTGGTTCACCTCTCTCTCGGTGAGGGCCGATGTCGGTTCGTCCATGATGAGGACATCGGAATCGAAGGATACGGCCTTGGCGATCTCGACCATCTGGCGGTTGGCCACGCTGAGCTTGCCGACCTTGATTTCCGGATCGATCTCGATCCCGAGGCGCTCAAACAGCGCGTCCGTCCGACGGTTCATTTCGGCATGGTCCACGATACCAAAACGCCCGAGCGGCTCACGACCGATCCAGATGTTTTCCGACACGGTCATGGGCGCCATCAGATTCAGTTCCTGATGGATCATCGCGATTCCGTTCTGGAGTGCGTCGAGCGGATTCTTGAGGCGGATATCGACGCCACGCAGTTTGAATGAGCCGCTGTCGGGCGTGTAGATGCCGGCGAGGATCTTCATCAACGTGGACTTGCCGGCGCCGTTCTCGCCCATAAGGGCATGCACCGTCCCGCATTTCAGCTTCAGCTGCACATTGTCCAGAGCAACGACACCTGGAAATTCCTTGCGCACGTCCTCGACTTCAAGAAGATATTTGCTGCCCGGGACAGCGCCGCTCCTGCGAACGGCCTCCATGGTCTGCGGACTGATGATGCGTTCAGCCGACATGGCGGTCCTCCTCCACGAGAGTGATCCGCTGCCTCGCAAGACAGCGGATCGGCCCGTCCTCGGTCAATTCTTCGTCGTGAACTTGGCCATGTTTTCAGGCGTCACGAGCTGGAACGGGATCCAGACTTTGGCGTCCACTTTCTCACCCTTGGCGAGCTTTATGGCAGCGGCGACCGCACCCGAGCCCTGGCCGAAGGCATCCTGGAACACGGATACATCCAGATTGCCCGCCTTCATGTAGGCAAGTGCTTCCTGGGTGGCATCGATGCCCGCAACGACCACGTCCTTCATATTCCAGCCGGCGGATTTCATGGCGTTGATCGCGCCAATCGCCATATTGTCGTTGTTGGCGATGACAGCCGCCGGCTTGTGACCGGCTGCGATCCAGTTGGTCATCAGGTCCTGCGCCTTGACCGGATCCCATACGGCGGTCTGCTGGTCGAGGATCTTGATGCCCTTGCAGTCCGGCGTCGCGATCACGTCGTGGATGTCCTTGGTGCGCTGGACGGCAGCCTGGTTGGCGAGATCGCCGACCATGACAAGGATATCGCCCTTGCCGCCCAGGATGCGACATACTTCCTTGGTCTGCAGCGTGCCGGACTGGACTTCGTCGGAGGCGACGAATGCCCCCTTGGGGCCAAGCTTGTCCACGTCTGCCGGCATCCGGTTGACGTAGACGATCGGGATGCCGGCATCGTTCGCCAGCTTCGTCATCGGCGCCGTTGCCGTGGTGTCGACGGCGTTGACGATGATCGCATCGACCTTCGAGGCGATGAAGTTCTGGATCTGGGAAAGCTGCTTCTGAACGTCATCATCCGCGATTTCGATCTGGACCGGCTGTTTTGCATCGGCCGCAGACTTCTCGATACCCTTGCGCAGAACCGTCAGGAACGTGTCGGAATTGGCCATGGACACGCCAATATTGCCTGCATAGGCGCTCGATGCCATCAGAACGCCGAGCACGGCACCCGCCAAAAATTTCTTCATCTCTTCCTCCTCTGAAACGGTGCCCGGCGAACACCTCAAAAAGCCGGTCGCCTCCTCCCCGAAGGCAATCTCACGAACCGATCCGGTCACTGCCACCGGATCGGTGAAGACGTCAAAGTCTGTCCCGGATCAGCTCCATGCTGTTGCGGATCATCGTTTGCGGATCGGTCGATGCGTGAACGGATGACGCGAACGGTTCGAACGAGAACGGGCCGGGATAACCAGCGTCGACGAGCGCACGGATCTGACCGACATTGTCCAGCCGGTCCCGTGCCGTCACCATCACGCGATGCGGATCGCGCATGGCGTCGATGCTGACGTCCTGGTCATCGACGCCTGAAATGTGCACCAGCCCCGTCAAATCCGGAAATATATCCGGCTCGCTAGCCAGCACGTGGTGGAAAGTGTCATGAACCAGCTTGAAGCTTTGGCGGCCATCGATCGCGGCAATTGCTTCCGCTGCTTCTTTCTTGGAGCGAAGCGAGCAGATCTGGAAACCGAGCGGCTCCACGAGTCCGATGAGGTTATTGTCCTGCAGGATAGGTTTCAGTGCCTTGAGCGCAACGCGCAAATTCCCCTGACGCTCTCCCTCCAGCCTGCCGCTTCCATCGTTGACGGGCACGAGAACCAGAGCTTTTGCGCCGCAGGCAGCAGCATAGGCGGCCAGTTCCCTGGCTTCCGCTTCCCGTTCCAGCGTCCATTCGTTGAAGCGCTGCAGGGCATTGATCGAAATGATTTCGGTTAGGTGCGCCTTTGCCAGGTCGCCGACCGTCTCAGGTGAAGTCCCGTCGAGCATGGCATTACCCGCAAGATCGTTGCGGATTTCGAATTGCCGAACACCGAGCGATATGCCCAGTTCGAAAAAAGCGCCGAGCGGCATGTGTGGCGCAACCATGTGGTTGAGCGCGAAGGTAAGCGCGGCCATGAGTTCTCCCGAAGTTTGGCGCGGCCGGCTTTCCTCCTCCGTCCCGCCAAACGAAGTCATCAGGTTTCGTGGCGTTCGTCAAAGACGAAATAGCAATATTCTATCTCATTTATGAAAGAATTTGCAGATTGTTATGATGAATTTCCATCATTACCGCTCAGATGTTTTCCGGCACGTAAATTTCGAGCGGCAGGAAAGTCTGGCCTGGCGCCGTCGCGGGACCGGTATCCACCGCCTCGACCATTAGCTGCACCAGTTCGCGGCACAGATTTGCAAGCGGTGTCGCAATCGCCATGGTCACGATCTCATCGGCCAGCGCCGCGCGGGAAATTGGCGTCAGTTCGTTGACGACGATAACATGCCTGCCGCCAAGCTTTTCTTCCCGGATGGCGGAGATGGCGCCTTCCATTCCGCCGCCGGCAACATAAAAACCCACAAGATCCGGATGGCGGTGCAGAAGATCCAGCGTCGCTTCGTGGGTGATTTCAACGGTTTCCAGGTTCACCAGCGTGTCCAGAACCTCGAAATCGGGAGCGTGTTCGCGGAAGTAGGACCGAAAGCCGATCTCGCGCAATTCGTGACCGTGAAAGCGGTGACTGCCGACGAAAACAGCCACCTTCCCCGGGTTTTCCGCAGCCTTCGCGATCATCCAGGCTGCCGTTCGACCGGCCTTGCGGTTATTGAGCCCGACATAGCCCTCGCGGATGCCGGAGGCGAAATCAGACAGGAGTGAGAATACCGGGATGCCCCTTGCCTTCAGTTCCTCCGCTGTCACCGTCAGGGCTGGGTAGTCCGGGGATGTCATGGCGACCGCCTGATTCCTGGCGCCGACCTCTTTCAGCTTGTCGGCCAGTTCGCTCGGTGTCTGGTTGGCGCAGAATTCGATCTGGGCCACGCCGCGAATGCAGGGATGATTCTGGACGGCGATCTCCAGCTCCCGCTTGAAGCTCTGGTAAAAATGGTGGTTGGGCTTCTGCAGGATGAAGCCCAACCGGTATTGCGGCAGCCCCTCGAACACTCGCTGCCGCAGCAATCCGACGGCATGGAAGCCAATCTCGTTTGCCGCGTCATAGACGCGCCGCGCCGTGTCCTCGCGCACCTTGTGCCGCCCGTTCAGCACGCGGTCCACGGTTGCGACGCTCACTCCCGCAGTCTTGGCCAGATCCGCGATCGTCGGTCTTGATCCCATCTGTTCCTCCTTCAAGTGAGACCTTTCTATCATGGAGTAAATCAAGAATGATAGACTTTGATAGAATATATCATGCGTGGATTGTGATCTGTCAGAACAACGATAATCCTCAAGATCAGATTCCATGCGACGCCTTTGATGGCGACCGCATCGAAACCGATGGAGGAGATCGATGGCGAGGACGGCGGCAAAGCGTGACTACAGCCTGCTTGGGCGCGATGCGCAGGCGGCGGTGGCCAACGGGCTCGCGGCAGCGCAGTGGTATCATACCGAGGTGCCGCGCAAGCAGATGAAGGAATTGATGAAGCGGGAGGATGGGCCAGCCCTCCGGGACACGGCGATCTGGCTCGGCTGCTTGGTCGTATTTGCAGGGCTTGGCATCTATTTCTGGGGCAGCCTCTGGGCGATCCCTTTCTTCCTCGCCTACGGCGTGTTCTACGGGTCCGCCTCGGACAGCCGCTGGCATGAATGCGGTCATGGCACGGCGTTCAAGACGATGTGGATGAACAACCTTGTCTACCAGATCGCCTGTTTCATGATCATGCGCAATCCGGTGACCTGGCGCTGGAGCCATACCCGGCACCACACCGATACGGTTATTGTCGGCCGGGATCCGGAAATCGCGGTGATGCGTCCGCCGGATCTCCTGCGGCTGATCCTCAATTTGTTCGGCCTGCTGGATGCCTGGCATGCGGTGATCGACATGGTCCGCAACGCGTTTGGCGTCATCAGCGCCGAAGAGAAGATCATTATTCCGGAGACGGAGCAGTCGAAGGCGATCCGCGTCGCGCGCATCTGGCTCGCGATCTATGTGGCGACCGTCGCACTCGCGGTCGGCCTGAATTCGATCCTGCCTCTGGTGCTGATCGGCATGCCGCGCCTTTATGGTGCCTGGCACCATGTCATGACCGGCCTGTTGCAGCATGGCGGCCTTGCCGACAACGTCATCGACCACCGGCTAAACAGCCGCACGGTCTACATGAACCCGATCAGTCGCTTCATTTACTGGAACATGAACTATCACGTGGAGCATCACATGTTCCCGATGGTGCCCTATCACGCGCTGCCGAAGCTGCACGCGATGATCAAGGGCGATCTGCCGGCACCGAACCCGTCGATCCTCGACGGTTATCGCGAGATGATCCCGGCCTTCCTGCGCCAGCTCCGGAACGAGGATTACTTCCTGAGGCGCGAGTTGCCACCGACGGCAAAGCCCTATCGCGAAGACTTCCACAGCGACGCCATGGCGCCAGCGGCGGAGTGACGCCGGCGTCCGACAAAAACAAGCCATAAAGGGGGAGGAGAGCCCGATGAGCACCTGGATCGACGTCTGCGACAAGGACGAGATCGACGAAGAGGATGTCATCCGCTTCGATCACGACGGCAAGAGCTACGCCATCTATCGCAGCCCGGAAGACAGTTTCCACGCGACCGATGGACATTGCACGCACGAGAATGTTCATCTGGCCGATGGTCTGGTGATGGACGACATCATCGAATGTCCGAAGCACAACGGCCGCTTCAACTACAAGACCGGCCAAGCCAAGGGCGCCCCCGTCTGCGTCAACCTCAAGACCTATGCGGTCAAGGTCGATGGTGGCCGCGTCTTCATCCAGGTCGGCTGAGATGGGTGACAAAGGCATGGTGATCGTCGGCGCCGGCGAAGCCGGCGTGCGGGCGGCCTTTGCCCTGCGGGAGCGGGGTTACCAGGGAACCGTCACGCTGATCGGCGACGAGCCGCATCTCCCCTACGAGCGTCCACCCCTGTCGAAGGGGGGCGAGGAAGCCGAGACCGTCCGGGCGATCGTCGCAAACGAACGTTTTGCCGAGGCGGGGATCACCTTTCTGCGAGGCCATCGGGCTATCTCGGTCGACCCGGCACGCCATGCGCTGCTATTGGAAGCCGGCGAAACGCTGTCCTACGAACGGCTGCTGCTTGCAACCGGCGCCGCACCGCGCCCGTTCCCCGGCATTGGCACGAGTGATCGCATCCATGTGCTGCGGACCGTCGAGGACGCCTCCGCCATTCGTCGTCATATGCGGGGGGATGGCCGCTTGGCCATTCTCGGCGGTGGCTTCATCGGGCTCGAACTGGCCGCGATGGGCCGGAAACTCGGGACGGCCGTCACCTTGTTTGAGGCGCAACCGCGCGTGTTGATGCGCGGTGTTCCCGAAAAGCTCGCGCTCGCCTTGCAGGCACGGCACGCGGCAGAAGGCGTGGAACTCCTCTGCGGCGTGGGGATCGAGACCATCGCCGATGGCGAGAGCGGCGTTACCATCGGGTTCGCCGATGGTCGCCAGATCAAGGTCGATGCGCTCGTGGTCGGGATCGGCGCCCAGCCCAACACCCGTCTTGCCGCAGAAGCAGGGCTTGCGATCGACAACGGCATTGCCGTCGACCGCCATCTGGCGACCAGCGATCGGCACATCTTCGCGGCCGGCGACTGCTGCTCCTTTCCCGTCACCGCCTATGGCGGCCGGCGCGTCCGGCTCGAATCCTGGCGCAACGCGCAGGAACAGGGCAGCGTCGCGGCGGCCAACATGCTGGGAGAGGCCGCATCCTTCGATGCGGTGCCCTGGTTCTGGTCGGACCAATACGACCTGACGCTGCAGGTAGCCGGCTTGTCCGACGGCGCAACATCGACCATCGGCCGGACGCTGTCGCCGGAGGCCGAGATCCTGTTTCACCTCGATGCGGATGGGCGATTGCTGGCAGCCAGCGGACTTGGCCCCGGCGGTGCCGTTGCCCGCGACATTCGGCTTGCCGAGATGCTGATCGCCAGGGGCACGCGCCCCGATCGCGCGGCACTCGCCGATCCTTCCGTCAAACTGAAATCCCTTCTGTGAGCGCCTGGCGCCAAAGGATGCACCGATGAAATCCCACCGTCCCACCGTTGCCGATATCCTGGCGCTCAAGGGCAAGCGCCAGCTCAGCATGCTTCGTGTCGTCACGCTCGAGGAGGCGCAAGCCGCCGACAAGGCCGGGATTGAAATGGTCTCCGTGCCGCCGGCGCTCCTGGGGCCTGCGTTCCGCGAGGTGGCGCCAAGTGTCTTTGCCGTGCCGGGGCTCGAATATGGCGACTTCGTCACGACGGAGGAATATCTGCGGGCGGCCTTCAAAGCGATGCGCGCCGGTGGCGACGCCGTCTATTGCGCGGCGAGCCTCCGGATCATCCGCGAGCTCAGGGACGAGGGCATTCCCGTCTGCAGCCATGTCGGCCTCATTCCCTCGAAGGCGACCTGGACCGGTGGCTTCAAGGCGGTCGGCAAGACGGCCGACAGCGCGATGGCGATCTGGAATGCGGTCAAAGCCCTCGAGGAGGCTGGTGCCTTCGCCGCCGAAATCGAGGTGGTTCCTGCCGACGTTGCCTCGCTGATCAGCGCCCAGACGTCTCTCTTCATGATCTCGATGGGGGCGGGCGCCGGTTGCGACGCGCAATATCTCTTTGCCGATGACGTGCTCGGACAGAACCGCGGGCATGTGCCGCGACATGCGAAGACCTATCGCAACTTTGCCGCAGAGTTCGACCGCCTGCAGCACGAGCGCATCGCAGCGTTCCGGGAATTCCGCCAGGACGTCGAGAGCGGAGCTTATCCGGCGGAGCCGCACAATGTCGGCGTGGCGAGCGAGGAACTCGTCCGCTTCCGCAATATGATCAACGGCTGATCGAGCCACTAGCAATCAACCATGACAGTGAACTTTGCTCTTCTGGGCGCCGGCCGCATCGGTCGGGTGCGTGCTGAACCGCGCCGGATTTGCCGGAGGCCATTTCGTTTGGGTGTTCGGCTTTGTGGTCCAGCACCATTCGAATGGCGCGCTCACGGGCTTCGGGAGAGAATTTGTTCGTTGTCTTGCTCATATAGGCTCCAATCTCTCAGAAGCCTCCGGCAAATCGATCGGCTCGTTGAACTTGGACGAGCTTGCTTGGGCATTCATCCTGCAAAGAGAAGCCTGGGAAAGCAACCGATCGCCCTTCGAGCGAAGCCCGCATACATCGCGCCCAACATTGCCGCGCACCTTCTGTCAGGATCGCTCCTCAACGACGGCGATGTACAAGAGGCGTGTCGGATTCGGGAGCCCTTCTCCAGGAAAATCGGCCGGTTGTTCGCCGAAAACGTCCTTGTCGCTCTTCCGACATTGGCCGTGAGACCGCCAAGGCGCGACGCCACACGGCAATGTCTCGCAACGTTTCGCTCCGGCTGCATCAAGCTTCTGTGTCTCTCGGGACTTAGCGGTTGCCCGCAATTTGCATTTCCAATTGCCCGACCCGGCGGGAACATTTCATTATCATGGCTTGGCAAAAAGGGGCGCTACAGGATGCTACTGGATGTGGCGCAATGATTGCGTGTTGAACGAGAGGCAGGTGCCATTTACAGCCGTCCGGCACCGTCCGTTCGATATCTTCGGAAACCCCCACAGTGGTCGCCTCGGCAGACGGACGCTCTGCCTATAACGCAGCTTAGCAATAGGATATTTCGCGTCTCAAATCCACGGGTCACCGGTTCAAGTCCTTTCTAGGCGACGACACGTTAGAGCCGGCTTGCGCGGCATACCAGGCTGGGTTTTTGCTTCGCGCGGGTGGCGTGCTCAGCCGACAGCGGGCGCGGCTATCTGTGATCCTATGTATGCAAAAACATCTCCAGTATGTAGAGCCCTCTGGCATTTGTCATTCGATTGCATTACATTAATTCTAACAGAGGAATCGCTTACGGCCGCCAATGCTCTCGTTCAAACCCGCATCGATGCCGAGGTCCGGGATCGTGCGTCCGCCGTGCTCGAAGGCATGGGGCTGACAGTGTTCGATGCAGTGCGGATCCTGCTGACCCGTACTGCCAACGAAGGCTCTCTACCGCTTGAATTGGTGACTAGCAGCGAGGGACATGATGCCTGGTTCCGGGCGAAGGTGTTGGAGGCCCTGAACGACACACGGCCCGACATCCCGGACAATGAGGCCGAGGCGCGTTTCGCGGAGCGTCGAGCAGCAGCCCGGCGCAGAGCACGCGACCTGAAAAGGTGAAGCTCGTCTGGTCCGCCTTCGCGCTCTCTGATCACGACGATATATTCACTCATATTGAGGCCGATAATCCTAACGCCGCAATTACGGTTGATGAACGGATCGTGACTGCGGCCCGCCGACGGTTCAATTCTCTTCAAGAGCCCACTTATGTCGGCCGATCCCAAGCTCTTGCTTATCTGAGATAGGCTCGGATACTTGTTATTCCATTCGAATTAAAGTCCGGCCGGCCACTTCGCTGACACACCGGGTCAAGGCATTGAGACGGTCTGCGGCCAGCCGATTGATGTGCCAGTACAGCGGCACGTCGAGCGTCTTACCTGGCAGGAGTTCCACCAGGCGTCCGGCCTCCAGGTGGTCCCTGACGAGCTGGATGGGGTTCATTCCCCACCCCATACCCATAAGGCTCGCCTCGACGAAACTTTGTGTAGACGGCAACCAGTGCGTCGGCAGACTGACGGATTCGCCTAACGTTTGACGAACCCAATCGGACTGAAGCCGGTCTTTCTGGTCGAAGGTCAGGGAGGGCGCATCCGCCAGGGTTTCCGGCGTGACGCCTCCCGCGAAACGGCGGGTGATGAACCCAGGACTGGCGGTCGCATGGTAGCGAAGCGCCCCCAGCGGAAAGCGCCGGCATCCCGAAATAGGCTTATCGGAGCCGGATACCGCCGCGATCACCTTTCCCTGCTGAAGCCAGTCGGATGTATAATCCTGATCATCCACCGAAAGGTTCAACAGGTAATCCGACGACTTCGAGAACTCCGCCATCGCCTCCAGAAACCATGTTCCGAGACTGTCGGCGTTGGTCGCGATCCGCAGCGTGACCCGTTGCTGGGGGCCGTGCGGGTCGGCCAGAGACGGCAACTCCTTGAGCAGATCATGTTCCAGAATGCCGACATTTTCCATATGGCTGCAGAGCTGATCACCTTTTTCCGTGGCCACACATGGAGTGCCACGCACGACAAGCGCCGCACCCACCCGCTCCTCCAGCTGCTTTACTCGCTGGGACACCGCTGAGGGGGTGACATTCAAAACGGTGGCAGCCTTTTCGAAACTGCCGGACTGGATGACGGCGTGGAGTACGCGGAGGGCGGTGTAGTCGATCACGGATTAGTTACACTTAATCTAGGTTATGATCTTTAATTAGCCTAACTTGCTGAGGTGGTCTATCGATCTGTCAGATCGGAGTGCGACTGGCAAAATGGACCTTACAATTTATTTTACCGGGATGATGATGGGACTTAGCCTCATCGTCGCGATAGGTGCGCAAAATGCTTTTGTGCTGCGGCAGGGACTTCGCAACGAATACGTGTTCGCCGTCTGCCTTTCCTGCGCTCTTTCGGATGCCATTCTGATCGTTCTCGGGGTCGCCAGCCTGCAGCAGATCGTCGGGGTGCTTCCGTGGCTTGACCCTGTCATGCGGTACGGCGGCGCGGCATTCCTGGTCTGGTATGGCGCCAAAAGCCTACTTTCGGCGCTGAGAGGTTCCGGAGCTTTGGAGGTAAGGGACGGCACGCCGGCCAGCTTCGCAGGAACAATGGCGATGTGCCTCGCGCTCACCTGGCTGAACCCGCACGTCTATCTGGATACGGTTGTGCTCCTCGGCACAGTTGCGACCCGGTTCCCCGGACATCAGTTCGCGTTCGCGGCCGGTGCAACCACGGGATCCTTCCTGTTTTTCTTTTCGCTCGGATACGGCTCGACACGCCTTGGGCCGGTGTTTTCCCGTCCATCGTCTTGGCGCATCCTCGAAGCGGGCATCGCATGTGTTATGTGGCTGATTGCGTTCGAACTGCTGAGTGGGATCTGAAAGTGACGGGAACGTCCCTGCTGACAAACTCATGGCCGCTACTCCGGTGGTTCGTATCCTCCGCGACGCTGACCGTCCCGCAGGCGGCAGGTCCGGTGGCTTTCTCGTTCATTGCCCTAAGCCTGACCGGCAGCACCAGTGGCGGCGCGGCCATGATTTTGGCCATGACGCTGGCGCAGATTGCCGGCGCCGTACCTCTCGCGCGACTAGGCAGAAACCTACCTGCGGCGACAACGTTCAGGCTGCTGATCAGCTTCCGCGCGATGGCATTGGCATCGATCACGGTCTGCGCGGCCTACGGGGCTTCCTTTGAATGGCTGGTTCTGTTCGCGGCCGCAGCGGGCTTGGTCAACGGGGCGGCCTATGGCTTTCTCCGGACGTTGCTGAATCACTTCGTTTTAGCTTCGCGATTACCCCGGGCACTTGGGATCGCGTCCACGCTCAATGAAGTGACCTTTGTTTTGGCGCCCGTAGCCGCATCCGGCCTTGCGACCGTTTCGCCGCTCCTCGCACTCCTGGCCATGACGACACTGGGCGCCTTGCCAGCCATAGTCGTTCCATGGACGGCGGCTGTCGCTCGTGTAGAAGGCTTACCCACGTTACATGGGAAGCTGCTGTCGCCGGAAGTCCTACTTTGGTTTGCCTGTGCGGCCGCCAGCGGCGCGACTGTCGCATCCATTGAAATCGGCGCCGTCGCCCTGGCGCTGAATTTCGGGTACGAGCCGGCTTTGGCGATCACGTTCACGGTCCCGCTGTGCCTCGCCTCGGTGGCGGGTGGGATCTGGATCAGCGTGCGCAATCGCATGGCATCCAGAACGGCTGTGGTGGTCCAACTGGCCGCCATGGCCTTGGGGTCCGCACTCGCGGCGGTGAATCATTCCATGGTTATGACCGTCGTCGGGACGGTCCTGATCGGCGTGGTGCTTGCCCCTCTGGGCACCTATTTCTCGCTGGCCCTGGATACCCTTGCCCCTCCGGAACGACGGCCGGAGCTGTTCGCTCTTCTGCGGACCTCGCAGGCAGGGGGCGTCGTGTTCGCGAGTGCGCTGCTGACGTTCGTGTCGTTGTCCTCGGCGCTGGTCTGGGTGACGGCATTGATGACCGCCGTGACACTCGCGGTCGCGCTCGCACCAACCCGATTGAATATCCAAAATCGCGCTTAGCCGCGAATTTCGAAACCATGAGACAGCGTCTCGATGAAGAAAGACCAGCGGCGTCCCGCTGCAGGTACAACTGCAACCAACTGTGTTGATATGAGCGGCGACCGGAGCGCGTTGGATCGCATGTGCCAACTCGGCGAACGGCTTGTAGGCGTATGGTGGCATCCGAAACTGGTCGTAGGTTCATTACCTTTTAAGGCGAGCATCGCTCACTTTTGCCATGGGGCCCAATCGGAAATAGAAGATTAGCTCGCCGAATAGGTCAGCGCTCGCTAGACGCCGCATGGACGGCGGATTTCCCTTCGGAGGGTCGGTTCACCCCGGCGAACATCAAGGGGCGCAAGTACTGGTACTTCGACATCCCAGCAGACATGGTGGTACCAAACGTCGTTACGTCGGTTCTGCTGATGATCCGGATATCGCGCGGCGCGTAGCCGATCATAAGCGGGACAAGGACGACCTACGCGCTCGCAGGCGTTTGGTAAATACCCTGACCCGCGAAGGTGGGATGATCGCCCTCGGCGGCAGCGCGGATCCACTGCGCTTTCTCGACTTCCTCATAAGGGAACCGGTCAGGACAATGCTCCACCGAAGCGGTGTCCCGGTCGTTGTCCCCGATCCGTCCGGGTACGCGATCCACAAGCTCATCGTCGCCAGCCGCCGGCACACTGACGGGCAGGGGGCAGCGAAGCGGGAGAAGGATGTCCGCCAAGCTGCGCTGCTTTTGAGGCCCTGCTGCAGACGAGGGGGTTCGCCGAATTGGCGCTCGTCTACAACGAAGCATGGGAACGCGGGCCTGCGTGGCAGGAAGGCATTCGAGCCGGGGCTGAGATGCTGCCGGCAGAAGATGCCGAGCGGTTTAAGACGGTCCTGATCGAGGGCGCAAAAAAAATCGCGAAGAAATTGAACTTCCGTTTGGAGAATAGGTTGTCTATCGCCTTAAAAGCCAAGCGGTTGATTTGAAGTCGCGGACAAAGGAGTGCCGGGAATCCGGGGCTTCAACAGAAGAAAGCACCGTCGCCAGTTTCAACAGAAGCCGTTGAGCTTGAGGATCTTATGAGCTTCTATGGCCGCCCGGAGCTCGTCTTCCGAATTGCGATCGCCTTGATTGGCGTCCGGGTGGTGCATCTTGAGTTTCTCCTTGTAGCGCCTCCTGATCTCTTCAGGTGTCGCGTCGGGTGAAATGCCGAGCGTCTCGAATGCTTTTGCTTGAAGAACCTTGAGCTTGCGAACCCGTTTCGCAGCGCTTGCCGCTTGCCGCTCGGCTGCACTCTTTCGCGCATTGATCGCTTTTGCTGAGCCTGATCGGGCCGTGGATGGGAGAGGGGGTTCTGTAACTCGATTGATCATTACGCCAATGGTTGCCCGAAGACCGCTGGCGGCCTCCCGCTGATAACGGGCGGTCACGGGGTCGGACAGGCTCGATGAAAAGTTGTAGCCCTCGGTATATGCCGCCAAATGCGTGGGACAGAATAGCAGAAATAGCCCTTCTGCTTCACGCCCCACCGGCGCACGGTGCGTGCCGCTCTTTTCGCATCGGTCCCATTGGCACTTTGGCCCATCTGGTTCCTGATGTTTAGGCTGGCTTTTGCGGATTGGCCGCAGGCTCACAAAAATCTTTGAGTCAGAGGTCATGGCGCCGTTGTAGGACGGCCCCGCTTCACGAGGCAGGATAGGAAAGAGACCGAAAGGCCCGGCTCTTGTCGGGGGCGGGATCTAACTGCCGTCGGGGCGTCTCGAACAGTGGCGCTACTTCTCGTGCTCGGTCGCCCGCGCGAAACGTACACCTACGCCCCCGCCATTCTCCGGAATGAATTCGATACCGGCTGCTTCGATGGCGCTCTGGACAGCAAAAATTGTCGAGGCGCGCAAGTTCTCACCTCGTTCGAGTCTCGCAATCGTGTCTGGGGAAACCCCGGCATTCCTGGCCAGATCACGCGTGCCCCAGCCTAGAGCTGTCCGAGCCATTTTGCACTGGATCGGCTTCAATTCGTATCACCGATACGATTTTTTATTGAAATGCAAATCATCTACCGTTATCGTATCCCTGTTACGAATTAATCCAGCCTTCGTCCCTTAGCGTAAGGCTCAACCACAACCTGGTTTCTGGAGCTTGGATCATGGCTGATTCTGAGAATAGCAGAACTTTGTCTGCAATCACCCGCCGAAAGTTACTGTATGCACCGACAGCTCTCTCCGTGACATGCGGGCTGGCGGGAAGGCTCTGCGTCGCGGCAACAGCCGCGGGGTCGGAGCGGAGAGCTAGGCGCACGGCAACGCTCGGCACAAGATCGCGTCTCATCGAAAGGACTCGCCTGTTGCCACGATCGAACGCAACTACATCCAGAGCTGTGTCGCCACAGCGAACCGCGGTTTCCGGACCTGCGGGTGATCTTCACGGATCTTGATACCACCGGAGGTGTTTCCAATGGCTTGTTCTGGGAATAAGGGCGCCGTACTCAATACAACGCGCCGAACGTCCCTGGCCGCGGCTGCTGCGTCGATTGCGGCGACGTCAGCGGCTGGCAGGTCTGCGAGGGGAGGGGATCGAACCGATCAAGTCGACCCGGCGGTCTCGCTGTGGAGGGACTGGCTGGCAGCCCACAGATTGTACAGTGAGGCTTGCCGTCGTCAGCAGAAGCTCGAAACCGAGATGCTTCGGGAACTTGGCAGCTTCCCACGTGTGAAAATCGGCTTCTCCGAGGGCGACGGCTTCATGTGGGCCTACACCACGGAAGAGATCGATCGCCTTCTCCCGAACCCCGATCAGACGGAGACACGACGAGCGGCCCGAGCGAAGCTGGCGGAACGCCGTGCCGACTGGAACGCGGTGGACGCCCGGATCGGTTACTCCCGCGCCAAGAAGGCGGAGGCGGAACTCGCAGAAGTCGAAAGCGCCTTGGCAAAGGAGTTGTGGAACACCTCATCTCAATCCGTCGCCGGCATCGCTGCGAAGCTGCACTGTGTGCTGGAGACAGAGGACCCCGGATCGGGCCTGGAGGAGGCGCCGTGGCCAAAGCTCAGAACCATCCTTTCTGATTTGGTGCAGATTTGCGGGAGCCGGCATCCAGGGTGACCGCCGAGAAAGAGCCTGACTGATCGCGTTCCTGAATCAGCCAGCCGGCGCGGCAAGCTGCCTGCCCTGAGATTGCCGCGTCGCTGCTCCGCTGCTTGCATTGCGGAAGGTGTCAAATGTAGCGCACGGTCATCCAGGATCTCAGATCCGCCGATGATGGCAACGTTCAGTCATTAAGGTGCTAGACAATGTACGATTTTACGGTGGTCCATTCCAGTCGGGAGATCGACCGTCTTTTGCCCAACGCTTGATCAGGATGAAATGCGGCGGCAAGCAAAGGCCGTATTGGCGGCCCGCCGGAGTGAGTGGAAGAAAGGCTGACAAGCGGGTCGGATATACGACGGCGAAGAAAGCCGAGGAGGAAATCGCAGATGTCGAGGAGGCGTTGGCAAAGGACTTGTGGAGCACCACGCCTCGATCCGTCGCCGGCGTCGCGGTGAAGCTGCATTCCCTCCTGGGAATTGAGGATCCGGGCTCTGCCCTAGGTGGCATTTCGTAGTTTGATCGTCAGGCGACGCACTTGACCGCATCGGCGCTACACGTCGCCCTCTCCATGGACGAGAAGCTTGTCGATCAGCGTGAAAATGCGGTCCCAGCGGTCTTGATCAATATCAATCAGCTTGAGAAACTTTAGAAAAAAGGCGCCTTCCGCAGCAAGGAAGGCGAGCAGAGCGCGTTCGTCATTCTCATTATCGTCCTGCAAGCCGTCGATCCGTCGCGCGTACCACCTGCGAGCGCTTTCGAGATGCTCCGTCGACTGCAGGAGGGATATCAGCAGGCTTACTGCGCGCGAGTGTGTGGCTTCATCCTGCTGATGTGTGACCTTCACATGGGCGGCGACCTTCCTGGCTGGGGACGCAGGCCCGTCACCCAGATAGTCGCGAAAGCGCCGGTCGTCTTCCGACATCCACTTATCAAGCATGGCGGCAATCAAAGCGTCCTTCGTGCCGAAGGATGACTGCACGCCGCCCTTGGTAATGCCTGCAGCCTTGGCAACCGCGTCGATCGTCAAGGCGGCCGCGCCCCGTTCACTGACGATCCCTTCTGCAAGCGCAATCACTCGGTCCTTATCAACGGTGTGGCGTGCGCCCATGCAGGAACTCCTTGAAATTTTCAATTACGAGCGTATTTTCACATTCAAAATACGCTCGTATTTTAAGGTATGCGCGTTAAAGATCAAGGAGAATGCACATGCAGAACCACCATCGAAAAAGGGTGATTATCGTTGGAGGGGGCTTTGGAGGCCTTGCTGCGGCGAACGCGATGTCGGGCTCTGAGTTGGATGTAATCCTGATCGATCGCACCAATCATCATCTGTTCCAGCCGCTGTTGTACCAAGTCGCAACCGCCGCGCTTTCGCCAGCGGATATCGCCTCGGCGTCCCGCAGCCTGCTTGCAAGGGCCGGCAATGTGTCGGTTATCCTGGAAGAGGTTGTCGGCGTGGACGCCGACCGTAAACAGGTCCTAACGGCGAAATCCGGCAAGGTCGCGTTTGACTACCTGGTCCTGGCAACCGGTGCGGACTACAGTTTCTTCGGCCACAACGAGTGGCAGCCTGTCGCGCCGGTTCTCAAGACACTTGACGACGCATTGGGCATCCGCGAGCGACTTCTGTCGGCCTTTGAGGCTGCAGAGGGTGCCGACAACACTACTGACGTAGAGCCGCTGCTGACGTTCGCGGTGATTGGTGGTGGGCCGACCGGTGTCGAGCTGGCGGGCGCGATCGCGGAACTCACGCGTGCCATGCTCAAAAGTAATTACCGGCGCCTGTCCTCATCCAAGGTCCGCATCCTGCTGGTTGAGGCAGGCCCCCGTGTGCTGTCGGCCTTCACTGAAAACCAGTCGCAGTATGCCCTCAAGGCGCTGCGCGCACATGGGGTTGAGGTTATCCTGAGCGCAGCTGTTGAACACATCGACGCCTATGGGATGGTGGTTGCCGACACACGGATCTCCACCCAGAACGTCTTCTGGGCGGCCGGAACACAAGCCCGGCCGGCCGGCGCCTGGCTGGGCGCGGAATGTGCACGTAACAACTCGATTAAAGTGCTGGATGATTGCTCGGTGCCAGGTCACCCGGATATTTTTGCGATCGGGGACGTTTCGAGCTACCAGATCGGGGGGAAGCCGCTGCCCGGACTGGCGCCCGTGGCTAAGCAGCAGGGCCGCTACGTCGGGCGCCTGATCATCGCCCGCGCGGCCGGCCGCAAGACGTCCCGGGCGTTCCGCTATCGCAATTGGGGCACCATGGCTGTCATCGGGCGATCCAAGGCCATTGCCGATTTTGGGTGGCTACGCCTTCGCGGCTACCCGGCATGGGCGGCCTGGTCAATGGTGCATCTGTTCCTGCTCATCGATTTCCGCAGCAAGCTCACCGTCTATGTGAACTGGGCCTGGGCTTGGTTTACACGCGGGCGCGGAGCGCGGCTTCTAACGCGGACGGTGGCGCGTCGGCCGGACGCCACAAGGACTCGATAACAGTCCAAAACTCTCCCACATTCACAGCATAGGTGTAAAAATGGCTTGGCTCTATCTGATACTTGGCGGCGTCTTCGAAGTCGGATTCACGACCTGCATGCGCTTCACGGACGGCTTCCGTAACATCCCCTGGACGCTCGCGTTCATGGTGTGCATCATCCTGAGCATGGTGCTGCTGGAAATGGCAACGCGGGTAATTCCTCTAGGCACGGGATACGCGATCTGGACCGGAATCGGCGCCCTTGGCACAGTCGCAATCGGCATGGCATTTTTTGGTGAACCGGCAACTCCGGTCCGCATCCTGCTGGTGCTGGGCGTCGTAGGGTGCATCGCCGGCCTGAAGCTGACGTCCGGCCACTAGTTCTCCTCGACCGGCCGGATTCGCGTCTTTCCCCTCGCAATAATGTATCGTGGTGAGCTCGTGCAAGCGCTGCTAAGGGAGCACTTTTCCTTGGCATAAAAGCCCCATGATTGACCGGCGCATCTCTCTCTCATTACCTTACTGCCGCTTGTTGGGGGCCATGCTGATCACGCTCGCGGGCATAAACATGATCAATGCGCACCACCACGCCTATCTGGTCGCTTTGTTTACCTCCGCGATGAAGCTCGTAGTGGCGCCGGAGGTGTGGTTCGTGATCGACCCGATGCAGTGATAGGCTTCTGCCAGTCAGCCGGACCGGCCGCCTTCCTGCAGCAATGTGCTAGGCTCGACCCTCCGATACCGTAGGTTTGATCAACCGATGCGGCCAGTCGAGACCCGCAAATATCGTCCTTGTTCTTGAACCCACTCCGACTGCCACCGCCCGTTGCACACGGGCGGTGATTAATAAACGGGCAGCGTCAGCAATTGCTAAATTTTGTGCGTCGCAGCAACGAATTCCTTTGACAACAGTTACTAATTCTTTTTTAAAACAACTGTTGTATAAAAAAGAGGGAACAACATGTCGCACGAAGCGTCTGCTCCGACGCTCAGGAAAGACGCGCTGGGCGTCCTGAGCATTGTGCTTCTCGTCATCGCAACAAACGGACCGCTGACGGTCATCATCGGTGCGGTTCCAACTGCCATCGCCTTCGGCAACGGTTTGGGCTTGCCGTCGGTCTTTCTGCTGATCGGTCTAGCGTATCTGATCTTCAGCATCGGCTTCGCAGCGATGTCTCACCACATCAAGAATGCTGGCGCGTTCTACGCTTACGTTTCCAATGGTCTGGGGCATCCGGCCGGGGTAGGGGCTGCATTCCTGGCAGTCGTCGCGTACGCCAGTTTGAATCTAGCCCTATACGGCATGTTCGGCCTCTTCGGCTCGATGCTCTTCACGAGGGTGACTGGTCTCGAACTTCCCTGGTGGATCATCTGTGCCGCCTTCGTCGCAATCGTTCACGTGTTCGCAAGCCGAAACATACAGTTCAACGGTCGCGTCCTCGGTCTGCTGATGCTGGCGGAAGTCGGCATTGCGCTAGTCTTCAATGTTGGCGTTCTTTTCCAGGGGCCCGGACCGGATGGTTGGGTCATGGAGTCGTTCCAGCCTTCCGTTGTCTTTACGCCGGGTTTTGGCTCCGCAGTGGTATTCGTCATCGCCGCGTTCATGGGCTTCGAAACCGCCGCAATCTATTCAGAAGAGGTCCGTAACCCGAAGCGAAACATTCCTCTCGCCCTTTTCTTTGCTGTCGCGGTTATCACGCTTCTCGATGGCTCGGCGACCTGGTTTATGATTTCCGCCTACGGCACGGAGCTGGCCCTTGCTCAAGCCGCCAGCAACCCCGGGATGATCTGGTTCGATATCGCTACTAAGGTCTTGGGTGGTTGGGCTGCAACCGCCATGGAACTGCTTATGATCACGTCGCTATTTGCTGCGATCTTGAGCTTCCAGAATACGCTTTCCCGCTATTTCTTCTCCTTGGGTCGTGAAGGCGTGATCTGGACCGGTTTTGCCAAGCTGCATCCGACCCAGCAATCACCGCATGTGGCCAGTGCATTTCAGAGTGGCCTCATGCTGGTGGGCGTATTGGTTGCAGGTCTGCTCGGCGTCGATCCTATCACCCAGCTTATGCCTGTCGCAGCAGCTCCGGCTTCCATCGCAATTGTCGCTGTGCAGGTTCTCACAGCTATCGCAGTCATTGGCTTCTTCCGCTCCAATCCGCGCGACACCAATCTTTGGCAGCGCCTCATCGCGCCGGCCATCAGCATTGCAGTTCTGGGTTGGATCCTCTGGATGATGGTCACAAACGTCGCCTGGCTCACCGGTGGCCAAACGCCCGTTCTCGACATCTTCATTCCGGTCTTCGTCGCCGTGATCGGCGTCGGTGGAGTGGTCTACGCCATGTGGCTGCGCCAGGCTCGCCCGGAGTCATACGCAAAGCTCGCCCGACTTCTCGAGGAAGTTTGAGGGTCTTGCCCGGGGGCTAGTCTCCGGCCCCCGTCTATTTCAGAATTCAAAGGAAATTCCAACGTGTCTATTCGCAGCCTCGACTTCTGGACTCGCCGCGCCACGGAGCTGAAACCTGATGGTCTCGCCTTCATCGCTGGTCGGTTCGTGCAATCGGCGTCTGGCAAGACCTACGAAAATCGGAACCCGGCTACCAATGGGCTGATCAATCTCGTTGCTGAATGCGGGCAGGTGGATGTCGATGGAGCAGTATCGGTAGCTCGTGCCGCATTCGAAGCCGGTGTTTGGTCACGTCGCAGCCCGACGGAACGGAAGCGGGTTCTGTTACGCTTGGCTGATTTGATCGAGCGTGATCTTGAATCGATTGCGTTGCTCGAATCCCTGGATATGGGAAAGCCGGTTCAGGTCGCCTTCTCCTATGAGCTGCCTGATCTTGTCGAATATGTTCGCTGGTTCGCTGAATCCATCGACAAGATTTATGACGAGATCGCTCCTGCGCCACGGGGCAATCTAGCCCTGATCCGACGCGAGGCAGTTGGTGTTGTGGCTGCTGTTGTGCCGTGGAACTTCCCCCTCGACATGGCTGTCTGGAAATGCATTCCTGCCCTGGCAGCTGGCAACTCGGTTATTCTGAAACCTGCTGAGCAATCGCCACTTACTGCGCTTCACCTGGCAAGGCTCATAGCTGAAGCAGGCGTGCCCGATGGCGTGTTCAACGTTCTTCCCGGCTTCGGTGCAGCTGTCGGTCAGCCGCTTGGCCTTCACATGGACGTCGATTGCCTCGCGTTCACCGGCTCCACTGAGGTCGGCAAGAGGTTTCTATCGTATTCCGCTCAGTCCAATATGAAGCTCGCCTGGTTGGAGTGTGGCGGCAAAAGCCCGAACATCATCTTCGACGACACCGACGACCTGGACGCAGCAGCAGAGCTGGCGGCTCGGGTTCACTACAATCAAGGTGAAATTTGCTCTTCGCCGACGCGTCTCATTGTCCAGAAGGGCGTTCATGATGCGTTCCTGGAGAAGGTGATCGCACATTCCCGAGCTTATGCGCCCGGCAACCCTCTCGACCCGAATACGCTCATGGGCTCCATGGTAGATGCCGAGCACTGCGGGCGGGTTATGTCCTACATCGAGAAGGGGCGTGCCGAAGCGAGCCTTGTGCTCGGTGGGAATCGCATCACGATTGGATCGTCAGAGAATTTTATCGAGCCGACGATCTTTGCCGGTGTCACGCCGGGGCACATCATCGCCCAAGAGGAAATCTTCGGGCCGGTACTCTCGGTTCTGTCCTTCGAAACCGAAGCGGAAGCCGTGAGGATGGCCAATGACTCCATCTACGGACTGATGGCGTCGGTGTTCACCTCAAACCTTTCCCGGGCTCATCGAATGTCTGAGTCCCTGCGCGCAGGCACTGTCGCTGTCAACACGGTCGACCTCATTTCGCCGCTGGTTCCTTTTGGAGGCATGCGCCAGTCCGGCAATGGCCGCGACAACTCGCTGCACGCATTTGAGAAGTACACCCAGATGAAAACGACGTGGATCAAATTTTGAGGTTTCCTATGGCAATCGTAATTCTAGGTGCCGGACAGGCCGGATTGCAGATCGCAACCTCGGTTCGTCAGAAGGGCTACACTGGCAAGGTGGTCCTTATCGGCGATGAGCCGCACCCGCCCTATCAGCGTCCTCCGCTCTCGAAGGCCTTCCTCAAGGGCACAACAGACGCGGCGAGCCTGATCTTCCGTCCGGCAGAAGCACTCGCTGCCCAAGGCATCGACCTTATTCTTGGTCAGAAGGCACGTCGCATCGACCTTATCGCAAAGACTGTCGAAATCAACGATGGGACCGTCTCGTATGAGAAATTGGCACTTGCCCTAGGAGCAAGGCCTCGGCAGCTCGCTGTGCCTGGCGCAGATTTAGAGGGCGTCTATTCGCTACGAGGCCTGGCCGATGGCCAGAAGCTTATGTCTGCCCTGACGTCAGCGAACAACGTGGTCATCGTCGGTGGCGGCTTCATCGGCCTTGAGGTTGCCGCAACTGCAGTCGCCGCTGGTAAGGTGGTGACCGTTCTGGAAGCTGGCCCTAGGGTGATGGCGCGTGCCGTCGCACCTCAAATCTCCACTTGGTTCGACAAGATGCACCGCGACATGGGAACGCGGATTGTTACCTCGGCAGTGATCGCGTGGATCGATGGCACTGATCACGTCAAGACCGTTACCCTTGGAGACGGTGAGGTCATTGCCGCCGATCTCGTTCTGGTTGGCATCGGAGCTGTGCCCAATACCGAGATCGCAGCAGAGGCCGGTCTCGAATGCCCCAATGGCGTGCTTGTCGATGCAGTTGGTCGTACCGCCGATTCTGATATTTTCGCCGCCGGTGATTGCGCCTTCCATCCCAACAGGTTTGCAGGAAGCTACGTCCGGTTGGAAAGCGTGCAGAATGCTATCGATCAGTCGAAGACTGTTGCTGCGGCAATGTTGGACGAAACTGCGTCGTACGATGCAGTGCCATGGTTCTGGTCTGACCAGGGCCAGGCAAAATTGCAAACGACCGGTCTGCCGTTCGCCGCCGAGAGACACGTCGTTCGTGGTGATCCCGAGGCAGGAAAGTTCACGGTTTTCCACCTCAAATCCGGGCGGGTGATCGCAGCCGACAGTGTGAATAGCCCATCTGATCATATGTGCGCTCGCCGCATGGTCGCAGGCGGAATTCCGGTCATCCCAGAAGTACTGGCTGATCCGGCGACTGATCTCAAAACTCTTGCAATGCAGAGGACTGCGTAACGATGACCGATAAATTCGACGTACGAGCACCCTTTGACGGAGCACTTCTCGAGACGTTGACGGCTACCACCGCTGGCGAGGTCGAGAACGCCTTCGAACGCGCCTACCGGGCGTACCGCAACAGGAAAGGGTGGTTGCCAAAGGTTGAGCGCATCGCGGTTCTCCGCCGGGTTGCGAACATCGTTCGTGAACGCCGCGAACAGCTCGCTCTTCAGGTTTCTTCAGAATCCGGCAAGCCGCTCAAGGATGCGCTGATTGAAGTTGACCGTGGGATCGATGGCATCGAGCTTTCTGTTGAGATCCTTCGCAACGAAGGCGGTCACGTTATCCCGATGGACATCAATGCGACTTCTGCGGGTCGGGTAGCGTTCACGCAGATGGAACCGATTGGGGTTGTCCTGGCGATTGCCGCCTTTAACCATCCGTTCAACCTCGTCATCCACCAGGTTGCGCCGGCTGTTGCCGCCGGTGCTCCGGTCATTGTGAAACCATCTCCCAAGACGCCGCTGAGCTGCCGCGCGGTGATTGAGATTTTCCGTGAGGCTGGCCTTCCTGAAGTCTGGGCGCAGATGGTTCTGCCCCTCGATATGGAAGTCGTCGGTCGTATGGTATCCGATCCCCGCGTGGCATTTCTGACCTTCATCGGTTCGGCTGCGGTCGGTTGGAAGCTTCGGTCAAACCTCGCTCCGGGTGCACGTTGCGCGTTGGAGCACGGGGGCGTGGCTCCTGTCATCGTTGCTGCTGATGCTGACCTCTCGTCCGTCGTTCCGCGTCTCGGCCGTGCCGGTTTTTGGCATGCTGGCCAGGCATGCGTGTCGGTTCAGCGAGTCTATTGTGCCAACTCTGTCCTCGACGACGTTGTCTCGGGCCTGTCGGGCGTCGCAGCGGCAATGAAGATTGGTGATCCGACAAAGATTGAAACGGACGTCGGTCCGTTGATCACTCATGCGGAGGCGGACCGCGTTGCTGATTGGGTTGCTCGTTCTGGTGCCAAGATCGCGGCGGGTGGCGACCGCCTGACGGAGAGCACATACGCGAATACGGTTCTCGTAAACCCTGATGCGCATGCTGATGTTTCGCGAAGGGAGGTCTTCGGTCCCGTTATCTGCGTCTATGGATTTGACGATATCGACGCTGCTCTCGCGCAGGCGAACGATCTTCCGTTCTCGTTCCAGGCTGCGGTCTTCACCCGCAACATCGATACCGCGATGCACTGCTACCGCCACTTGGATGGCACAGCCATCATGGTCAATGAGCACCCGCTCTTCCGCGTCGACTGGATGCCTTTTGCAGGTGCTCGGCACTCCGGCCTCGGCGTAGGCGGTATCCCCCACACCATCCGCGACATGCAGACCGAGAAGATGATGGTCTGGCGGTCTGACGCACTGAATTGAGGACGACTTGAGATGAGCAACAATCAATCGCTTTTGGCGCGGCGCAAGGCAGCCGTTCCGGCCGGTGCAGCATCTGCATACACCATATTCGCTGCGCGTGCCGAAGGTTCCCAAGTTTGGGACGCAGATGGCAAGCAGTACATCGACTTCGCAGCGGGAATTGCCGTCATGAACGTCGGGCACCACCATCCGAAGGTGACTGCCGCCGTGACCCAACAACTCGGCCACTATGCCCACGTGGCCTATCCGGTCCAGGCCTATGAGCCATATATCGCAGTTTGCGAACGCCTCAACGAGGCTGCCCCGATTGCCGATGCTACTTCCGTTCTCTTCACGACGGGTGCTGAGGCAACCGAGAATGCCGTGAAGATTGCTCGGATCGCAACCGGTCGGCCCGGTATCATCGCCTTCACTGGATCATTCCATGGCAGAACGAACCTGGCGCTTTCGCTGACAGGGAAGGTTGCGCCGCTGCGCGCGAACTATCCTCATTTCCAACCGGGCGTCTTCCATGTCCCGTTCCCAGTGCCAGCACATGGTATGAGCGAAGAAGATAGCCTGAAGGCGCTCGACTATCTGTTCAAGTCGTCGATCTCTCCGGAACAGGTAGCAGGCATCATCATTGAGCCAGTGCAGGGTGAGGGCGGGTACTACCAAGCCCCGGTCGCATTCGTTCGGCGTCTACGTGAGATCTGCGATCAGCATGGCATCCTCCTTATCGCTGACGAGATTCAGTCGGGGTTCGCCAGGACCGGACGATTTTTCGCTATAGAGCATGCCGAAGTTGAGCCCGATCTCATCGCCGTCGGGAAGGCCATCGGTGGAGGTCTGCCGCTTGCAGGTCTTATCGGTAAGCGGTCCATCATGGATACGACGCAGCCAGGTTCTCTTGGCGGCACCTATGCCGGGAACCCGCTCTCCTGCGCCGCAGCCCTCGCTGTTTTCGATCTGATAGAAGAGGAGAACCTCCTTCAACGGTCAGTTTCCGTCGGCGACAAGTTGAAGATTGAGCTGGAGAAGATCGCGGCCCGCAACGAAGTCGTTCCTGTCGGCGCGATCCGAGGCGTAGGTTCGATGGTAGCCTTTGAAATCTTCAAGGACGACGGCGAGACCCCTGATCCCGACGCAACTAAGGCTCTCGCCAATCGTGCCGTCGCCGAAGGCCTTCTCGTACTTCCGTGCGGCTTCTGGGGAAACACGATCCGTATCGCGCCTGCGCTGACAATCACCGACGAAGATCTCGAAGAGGGCGTCGCTCGGTTGGCTCGTGCGCTTCTGTCTGACTCCGTCTCGAAGTGAGGTGACACCATGACAACGATCCATTTCCAATCGCCAAGTGGCGAAGTAACGACCCTGAAGGGTGTGGTCGGGCAATCCATCATGGAACTCGCGACATCAAACGGTGTGTCAGCTATCGAGGCAGATTGTGGTGGCGCTTGCGCTTGCGCGACCTGTCACGTGATCGTGGACCAGTCGTGGACCGAGCGTCTGCCTGCACCTGGTGTTATGGAACGGGACATGCTGGACTTCGTCGCTGAACCAACATCCACGAGTCGTTTGTCCTGCCAGTTGCACATCACTGACGACCATGACGGTCTTCTGCTTCATCTCCCCAGCAAGCAATCGTGAGACTCAGTGATGGGTAACTTCAATCAGCCTTTGGGCGGAAACGAAATGCCCCGTTTCGGTGGGACCGCCACCATGATGCGGTTGCCGAGCGTGCCCACGCCGGAGGGCTTGGATGCCTGCTTCATCGGCGTCCCGATCGACATCGGTGCGTCCTGGCGCGCTGGCACACGGTTTGGCCCCAGAGCTATCCGTGCGGAATCCTGCTTGCTCCGTCCGTTCAACGTCGCCACGGGAGCTGCTCCGTTCGAAAGCCTCCAGGTAGCTGACGTAGGCGACGTGGCGATCAACACGTTCAATCTTCCGGACAGTTCTCGCCGCATCCGCGACGCGTATGAGGAACTGCTTCGCTATCCTGTCCGTCCCATCACCTTGGGCGGCGATCACTCCATTACCTTCCCGATCCTGCAGGCCGTCGCAGATAGGCACGGTCCGGTAGCGTTGATCCATATCGATGCCCATGCCGACATCAACGATTCGATGTTCGGAGAGCCGATTGCTCACGGGACGACGTTCAACCGTGCCTACGAAGCAGGGGCAATCATTCCGGAATTGACGTTCCAGATCGGATTGCGCGGGACCGGCTACTCTCCAGAGGACTTCAATTGGTCTCGTAGCCGAGGTTTCACGGTCGTATCTGCTGACGACTGTTGGGGCAAATCCTTGGTGCCGCTGATCGATGAAATTCGCGCTAAGATTGGCAATGCCAAGACTTACATCAGCTTCGACATCGACGCGCTCGATCCGTCGTACGCGCCGGGGACCGGCACGCCTGAGATTGGTGGCCTGACGTCGTGGCAGGGCCTTCAGCTTATCCGTGGTTGCCGTGGTCTCGATGTCGTCGGTGCCGACATTGTCGAAGTCTCGCCACCCTATGACCCTTCCGGGAATACCGCGCTCGTTGCTGCGAACCTCGCGTTCGAGCTTCTCTGCGTCCTTCCCGGCGTTTCCTACAACTGAGTCTGGAGGAGGCTCCCATGACCATTGATGTCAATGAAATCAATCTGGCGGATCACAGCTTCTGGCGACGTCCAGACCGTGATGAGGGTTTCGCAATCCTTCGCCGCAAACGGCCGGTCAGCTGGCATGAGTTCCCCGAAGGCCCGGAACAGGGCATGCAAGGTTTTTGGTCGGTCACGCGCTACGATGACATCGTCGCTGTGAGCCAGGATGCCAAGACCTTCCGGAACAGTCCAACCACCTATATCGGTGACCAGTCAGTCGAAGAGGCCCGCCAGGAAGGCTGGTTCCTGAACATGGATGCACCCGAGCACTTCAAGCTTCGCCAGGTGGTCTCCAAGATTTTCTCGCCAACTGGTGTTCAGACTTTGGCTCGCACGGCCGCTCAGCACGCGGAAGGACTGGTACTCGCCGCAAAGGAAAAGGCCGCATGTGACTTCGCCACCGAAGTTGCCCAACCGTTCCCTGTCGCGGTCATCTGCGACATCCTTGGTGCCCCGGCAAGCGACCGCAAACACCTTCATAGACTAACGGTCACCGCACTTGCTGGCGATGCACCTGAGATGGGGGGGGCCGACAAGGTTCCTGCTGCCTTCGCTGAACTGAACGTGTACGGCGCAGAGCTGTCGCGTGAACGCCGTAAAAACCCGAAAGACGATGTGGTCTCGCTCTTCATCGCCACCGAGATCGACGGCCGCAAATTCAACGATGACGAGGTCGGATATTTCTTCCAGCTTCTGGTGACGGCGGGCATGGAAACGACAGGGACTGTGGGCGGTCATATGATGCGTCTGTTCCTGGAGAACCCCGATCAGATGGCGATATGGGCTGCCGATCCGGACGCAATTGCTCAGACCGGCGTCGAAGAACTGGTGCGCATGGTATCGCCGGTGCAGCATATGCGCCGTACCGCGGCAGCCAACATCGAAATCGGCGGTCAGCAGATCGCCGAGGGAGACAAGGTTGTCGTGTGGTACAATTCCGGCAACAAGGACGATGCCAAGTTCGAGAATCCCTTCAGCTTCGACGTGAAGCGGAACCCAAACCCTCACATTGGATTTGGCGGTGGTGGACGTCACACCTGTCTGGGCGCGCATCTAGCTCGCCTCGAACTTCCAATGCTGGCCAAGGCTTCGTTGCAACATCTCAAAAACATAGAACCAGCGGGCGATGCCGTGTTTGTGCCGTCCCGCTTTGTGAACGGTTTGGCGTCGCTGCCGATCCGGTACACTGCGTGAGGCTCACATGACACATGAAAACAAGACCTACGTCCTGACGGGCGTTTCCTCCGGTGTCGGTGCAGCGGTCGTGGCAGACCTTTCGGGCCGTGGTGCCAAGATCATCGGATTGGATCGCGTTGAGCCGAAAGGCAGTGTCAGCACATTCTTCAAGTGCGACTTGGCTGACCCCCATCAAATCGATGCAGCGGTTCAGGCTATCGCTGAACCTATCGATGGGCTGGTGAACATCGCGGGCGTCCCGGGTTCGTTCAAGGTCGAAACCATCGCGCAGGTGAATTACCTGGCGGTTCGTCGCCTGACCGACGCGTTGCTGCCTCGGATTCGTGACTTCGGAGCCGTCGTAAACATCGCGTCGACAGCCGGTGCAAATTGGCGGGCGCGAACAGGGATGATCAAAACTCTGATCGCAAAAAGCGACTGGAAGGAGGGGCTCGCGCACTTTCTCTCTTTCGGTCTCGATAGCGTGACGGCTTATGACGTCTCCAAGGAGGCCGTTATCTTGTATTCGATGCTGGCGTCCAGTCGTGAGCGTCACCGTGGGGTGCGGGTGAACACTGTAAGTCCAGGAGCCGTTCAGACCCCAATCCTCGACACCTTTTACGAAACAATGGGCGAAGACCTGCTGGGTCGGCTCAGGTCGCAGGCCGGGGGCAGGGATGCTCGTCCAGGTGAGATGTGCGGTCCGATTGCCTTCCTGCTTTCCCAAGAGGCGTGCTGGGTGAACGGAACCGACATCATCATCGACGGCGGAGCTGAAGTCCTAATGAATCTCGATGACCTCGCCATCCCGGCACAGTCTCTCTCTTTCTAAGGTGTCAGTATGACCGCGAACGCGTCGATCAAGGTTCTCTCACCGACGGCTATCCTGGGATACGGTTTCCCAGAGAAGTCGTTCGCCGCAGCCATGCTTCTTAATCCCGACGTTATCGCGGTCGATGCTGGATCCAGCGATCCCGGCCCGTACTATCTCGGAGCGGGGGTTTCCTTCACCAATAGGGCTGCGGTGAAGCGTGACCTTCGGATCATGCTGACCGCTGCTCGCGAGCGGAACATCCCTGTTCTCGTCGGCAGCGCCGGTGGTTGTGGTGCACGACCTCATCTCGATTGGACTGTCGATATTGTCAAGGAGATCGCCGCAGAAGAACAGCTATCAGGAAGACTAGCCGTCATCCCAGCGGATGTTTCCAAAGAACTTCTGGTATCATCGATGGCCTCGGGGAGGTTGGTGGCACTGCCTCCGGGTGATCCGGCGAGCGAGGACGATGTTGGATCGTCCACCTATGTGGTTGCCCAGATGGGCGAGGAACCTTTGATCGCTGCGTTGCAGGCCGGCGCAGACGTGATCATCGCGGGCCGGTGCTACGATCCTGCCGTATTTGCAGCGGTTCCAATCAATTGCGGCTTCGACAGAGCGCTCGCGCTTCACATGGGAAAAATCCTGGAATGCGCTGCGATTGCGTCGACACCAGGCAGCGGATCCGACTGTATGATCGGCACACTCGATGCCGAGGGCTTCGTGCTTGAAACCGTAAACCCAGAGCGCGTCTGCACAATCTCTTCGGTCGCGGCGCACACTCTTTATGAGAAGTCTGACCCATATCGACTGCCCGGACCTGGGGGTGCGCTCGATCTACATCAGACCAAATTCGAACAGCTGGAGAATGGGCGTGTTCGCGTCACAGGAACACGCTTCATTCCTAGTGACGACTACTTCGTTAAGGTGGAAGGTGCTCGTCCTCTGGGCTTCCGCACAGTTTCCATCGCAGGCGCTAGAGGACCTGACTTCATAGCAAAGGTCGACGAAATCATTGCCGGCGTGCGAGCCCGCGTCGAAGACAACTTCAGGCAAATGCCGACAGGTAGCTGGGAGCTGATTTTTCGGACCTATGGTCGGGATGGTGTTATGGGTGCGCTGGAGCCGCAGCGCGATCTTACGCCGCACGAACTGGGCATAGTGATCGAGGCAATTGCCAAGACGCAAGACGATGCAGACACTATCTGTTCATTTGCGCGGTCAACGATGCTCCACTTCGGCTACCCTGGTCGTGTATCGACGGCTGGAAACCTCGCATTTCCGTATTCCCCTTCGGATTTCAAGGCAGGACAGGTCTATGCCTTCAGCTTGTATCACCTGCTGAAAGTTGCCGATCCAGTATCTCCGTTCCCTTTTCAGCTTGTGAACCTGGAGGACAGGGCATGACACGTCTGATCGATGTAGCAAGCGTCATTCGGTCGAAAAACGCCGGACCTTACGAGTTGACGTTCGACATCATTTTCCAAGACCGCTTTTGGTTCGAAGAGGCCAAACGGGTCAATCTCATCAATTCTGGACTCATTTGCTCGTTGTACGGCATCGAGGAAAAGGACGTGTTGGACATCATCGCCTTCGAGCCAGCCAACGCAATCAAAGCCACGATCAAACGACCTCTCGTTTCGGGTGCCATCGGGGAAACGGACGTGTACGGCGCTCAGCAGCACGCGCCGCTGTTGTCACTGAAATTTGGGGACGATTGAAATCATGGCCGTCATCTCCGAGCAGGACCTCCGCCAGAGTATCGCCGACGCGCTGCAGTTCGTAAGCTACTTCCATCCAGCTGACTTCATCCGCCACCTCGGCGCGGCTTACGAACGTGAAGAGAGTCCTGCGGCACGCAATGCGATTGGGCAAATCCTCAAGAATTCCAGGATGGCAGCTCTCGGCCGTCGTCCCATCTGTCAGGATACAGGCACGGCCAACATCTTCTTCAAGATCGGCATGGGTGCCCGTATAGACACAACGCGAAGCCTGCAGGAAATCGTCGATGATGCCGTGCGGGATGCCTATCAGGCTGAAGATAATCCGCTTCGAGCCTCGATGGTTCGCGACCCGCTTTTCGACCGGGGAAATACAGGAGACAATTCACCTGGTATCATGCATGTGGAGATGGTTGCGGGAGACGTAATCGGTATCGCCGTCTCGGCCAAAGGTGGGGGCTCGGAAAACAAGGCTAAGTTTGCAGTGCTCGACCCCGGTGAAAGTGTTACCAACTGGGTAGTGAAGACTGTCCAGACGATGGGAGCGGGGTGGTGTCCTCCCGGTATCCTCGGCATTGGTGTAGGAGGGAGCGTTGATAAGTCGATGATCCTGGCCAAGCAGGCCCTGAATGAGCCTCTCGATATGAATGAACTGCTCGCACGTGGACCGAAGGACAAGGCCGAAGAATTCCGCCTGGAAGTTTACCGCCGTGTGAACGACCTCGGGATAGGGGCTCAGGGTCTAGGCGGATTAACGTCGGTTATGGACGTCAAACTCAAAACATTCCCCTGTCACGCCGCATCTTTGCCGGTCGCTCTGATCCCGAACTGCGCCGCGACGAGACACGTCCATTTCACTCTTGATGGCACAGGGCCTGCTCGTTTCGATCCTCCAAATTTGGCCGACTGGCCCGACGTTGGTCTTGAAGCTGGCGCAGACATGCGTAGGGTGAACCTCGACTGTCTCGATAAGGACGTTGTTGCGGACTGGAAGCCCGGCGAGACGCTGCTTCTGTCCGGCACCCTGTACACGGGACGCGATGCTGCTCACAAACGCATGGCCGATGCAATCAGCCGTGGACAGGGGCTGCCCGTCGATCTACGGGAGAAGGCCATTTATTACGTTGGCCCGGTCGATGCAGTGGGTGACGAAGTCATCGGACCGGCGGGGCCAACCACCTCCACGCGCATGGATCGTTACCTGGAAACCGTGCTTCCGGCAACTGGACTGCGGGTTATGGTCGGCAAGGCAGAGCGCGGTCCTGCCGCCATTGAGGCGATCAAGAAGAACGAGGCCGCTTATCTCGTGGCGGTTGGCGGTGCGGCATATCTGGTATCGCAGGCAATCCGGTCAGCCAAAGTCGCCGCTTGGCCCGATCTCGGGATGGAAGCAATCTACGAGCTGAAGGTCGAAGACATGCCGGTGATGGTGGCGGTGGATACGAAAGGGAACTCCATCCACGCCCTTGGTCCGGCGGCTTGGAAAGGTCGAGCATTCGCAGCCTTCACTTTCTAGGCGGCAGCTTCCTTCATATCCTCCACTCCCAAGTTTGTCATCAGGCGATCAAGCAACATGATCCTACGCTCGCTGCTGTAATCTTCTCCGTCGAGCGCAAAGGTGATGAGCAGGCCGTCGGTGGACGCAACCGCGAAATCCACGCGGGTTTCGATCTCCGTAGCCGAGATACCCGGAAGGAGGTTACGCATTTCAGTGCGTAGCCGGTCGCGCCATCTGCCGTAGTTCTTTTTGAATTGCACTCGCAGCTGAGGGTCATGCATCGCTACTTCCCAGAAGGCCAATGCCACGGCGGTTTCGTCGTCATGATCGTAGATTGGCAAGTGTTCTTCGAGGATAATCCGAAGTCTTTCTGGACCTTTGGCATTTTGAAGTCGTTGATCGATTCGGCTGAAAATAAGGTCTGCCACCCCCTCGAACGCGAACTTGATCATCTCGTCTTTGTCGGAAAAGTAATGCGACAGGACGCCGCTACTGAAGCCGCCCGCCCGAGATATAGTGCGCACGGTCGTGCCATTGAGGCCGTGTTCCGATATAACTTTGATTATAAGCCGGACAATCTCGGTCCGGCGCTGATCGTGGTCTACAATCTTTGGCATGATCTCGTTCACACAATTGTTGTGCGATAATAATCTCTCGATTAAGAAATGTCACGCCTTGCTCAGGTTACGACTACATATTGGCTCGTCGCACCGGAAACGCTCTCGTGACCTTCATGCCTTGTGATCGTAAGGCCTGTTTAAGCAAATGACGAGTTGATGCGTGTCGTAGCAAAAGTCACAGCGCTGACACGCTGAGCTTAGAATACTCCAAAACCGCCGAGGTTCTAAATGCACGGGTTGAAACTTCAGTGGCATGTATGGACGGCCCTCGCGTGGCAAGCGCAATTTGGCGGGTTCGGCGGATTGACAGGTGCAGAGGGATGTATTCGGCCTTTAATTGCGGCGTATCCATACCGTTGGCCCTGATGTAATCGGCAGATCGGATCCCAGACGGGTCAACGCGCTTTCAAGCTACACCACTAACCGAGTTTGTCCGGTTCCGGCTCGACCGTCCACCATCACGCCATCAGCACCTATTGGGTGAAGCGAAGCACCGCATGCCCTTCGACGACGAGAAGTCGTCGGAGATAGGCGTTACTTTGCTTGCCGATCCTTCAAAGCCTGTGTTTGCCGCCCGATAAGTTCGGTCGCGGCACCAGGCCTATCCTCGCCGCCGATTGTCTTCCGGATTTAAAGAGAGATCCGTCGCTCACTGTCGCGGCGATTGCGCTCGCAATAGTTGGGCCAATTCCAAGGATTGTCTCAAAGCGACGGCTCAGTTCGTTCGAGCGATCCCAACCGTGGATCTACGATCCATGTCGCTGACCGTCTCGTGTACCTCCCCCAACGCGTAGCGTGAGCACGTTCTGCTGCTCTTCACAGGAACAAACGGCATCGTCGGCCGCGTCACCCCCTCGCAGATCGCCTCGGCATCCGTCGCATCATTCTTCTGCCGCTAGGCATAGGGTTTGACGTAAGAAGCGGGCATCAGCCTCATTGCCCAGTGACGTAAGAACCCGAGCCCAGCGGTGTCCGGTCGCGCAAGCCTCCATTCCGATCAAGCACGGCGCCAGCGCCTTGAAAAATCCCACCACAACGTCGCGGCGCAGCCGGCGGCGGCAGACGATCGCACCAGCACAATTGACTCTCTGAATCTGAATACCTGCTTAGCGATATCCAGACCGATTATCGTAACCATGCTCCATGGCGGGCTCTCCTCATGTGACTTCGACAACCACACTTTGGCACATTGCGATGCCGGGAGCGGAGGCGGTCCACCACATCAGGTTAATCTGCCTAGAGGCGTCAGAAAGATCTTATCAAACCATTGCTGCCAAAATCCCCCAATAAACGCAAATCTGCCGCGCAAAGCTTTGGCGTTAGGAGTGAGCGACAACACCCATTCCGTCGACGCCCAGCTTTGATTCCATTTTTTCGTGATGCCACCAGTCCGCATAGATCCGCTTTCGCGAGCGAGGGACCTTCACAGGGAGCAGGTTGACTTCCAGCATCCTATCAGTCCGGAAATATCGATATGCCTCCCGAAGTTCGCACCACGCGGCGAGCACCCGGACGCAATCGAAGAAGGCGATAACGATTGGCCAAACAGTGCGCCGCTCAGGTTCACGGTCTGCCGTGTGGTAAAGGATCTCTACTTTGCAATTAACCTTCATCGCACCCCGCAATTGGAGCAGCACTGGGCCATCCTTCGGTAAGACCTCCGGACCAGGCGCAAGTAAGGGTGCGGTCCAAAATTCTGAGCGCTTCGCATCCGGCAAAATGGCGGAGATTTTGGCGACAACGTCGCGCGCTGTGGTGTTTATTTCTTTGCCACCCCGCGCCCCGACCATGCGTAATCCCAGCATGACGATCTCCAGTTCGTTCGTCGAAAACATCAGTGGTGGCAGATCGTAGCCGTCCTGCAACACGTACCCGACACTCGGCTCGCCAAAAACAGGCACTCCGGATGCTTCCAGCGCTGCCATATCGCGGTAAATCGTTCGCAACGACACCTCAAGTTCCGACGCAATGGTGCGGCCGCTGATCGGTCTGCGTTCGCGGCGTAGGATCTGTATGATCTGAAGTAGTCTGTCTGCTCTACGCATTACGCCCCTTTTGCTTCCCATCGAGATGAACGGACATCACCTCGTGAGTCGTTTAACCGATCAACCGCTTATGGCCATGCCCTATGCTGACATCATGGTGACAGCATGACTGTTGTAAAGGTGCAAGAAATCGAACAGTAGGGAGTATCATTCATGGAAATCACTCGGAGGGATGCGTTCAAGATGGCTTCATCGGCTACAATTCTTGGAGCGGTCGGCTCTACCGCGGCAGCAGCACACGATGCTGCTGCCGAAGCAGTCCTGCAGGGTGCCGACTTGGAGTTCGACCTCGGAATTCCGACGCCAGATACGGTTGATAAGCTATATGATACCATGGATTTTCAACGCGCAGTGCAAGCCTATCTCTGGGCGGTTCCGATTGTCGGCATGGAAGGTGCGCGCCGGATGCTTATCGACAACGCCGACGCGAGGAGCGGCGATCTCGTGCTTGTTGCCGGGTATCGGGACGTCAGCGTCATGCTCGGGTCGAATGTAACGACGCCCTATGTGTTCGCGTGGTTTGATCTTACGGAGGGACCAATTGTCATCGACTATCCCGAAGGCGCTACTGCGGGCTCATTGATCGACTGGTGGGATCGTCCGCTCATTGATGTCGGCATTTCGGGGCCAGATGGCGGCAAGGGAGCGGAATTCATATTGGTCGGTCCGGCGTATGAAGCTCCGGAAAATTTGCCCGATGGCGCAAAAGTGCTGCGTTCCCGGACCAACAAAGTCCTGATGTTCTGCCGGGGACTCGATAGTGACCTCACGAAGGTCGAGGCTGTTTTCTCTAAAATTCAGGTCTATCCGCTTGGCGCAACAGGGAGCGGCGCGAAGGCGCTTCTTAGGTTCAAGACCGGGGGCGAGTTGACCAGTATGGCTCATCCTAAAGGCCTCGCGTATTGGCAGTCGTTGGTTCAGGCGCTGAATGGTGAGCAGATCGAGGATCGAGACCGCTTCTTTGCAGCTATGTTGAAGCCGCTTGGTGTCACCTATGACGGATCGTTTTCGCCAAGTGACCGGCAGAGAGGGCTACTTGAGAAAGCCGCAAAGCTCGGCGAAGCGATGGCGAAGGCTAGTGCCTTCAGCAAGCGCATTCCAGGGATGCGCTATCGGGACGATACGCATTGGGAATATTTGATACCTCAGGACTTTGTCAACGAACAGGACGTGCCGAATGGTACTCTGCTTGATGAACGGATGGCGTTCTTCTACGAGGTCACAGGCACTTCCGCCGCCGTTCTCACCAAGACACCCGGAACTGGCTCGGCATACCTCACCGCCTACTGTGATCCCGACGGACACGCCTTTGATGGCGCAAAGTCTTACCGGTTGCGCGTTCCAGCCAATGTCCCTGCCAAGTCCTTTTGGTCGATCACGCTGTACGACACCGAGACCCGCGGTCTCATTCAGAACAAGCAACAGATCGTGGATCGATCTTCCCGGCAAAAACTCAAAGTCCAAAACGACGGCTCGATTGAGATTGTTATGGGACCGCAGACTCCGAAAGGCCTGGAGCAGAACTGGATACCGACAACGCCGGGTAAAGCTTGGTTTATGTATTTCCGCTTGTTCGGCCCGCTAGAGCCATATTTCGACAAGTCGTGGCGCTTGCCTGATATCGAGAAGGTCATTTAATGGTTTTTTCGGAAACGGCTGAACTTCTCCTCAATAGGGGCCGGTTCTGGTAGAGGACCGTGAGAAGGATAAGCTGTCGCAAGGACCCCTTTTGCGACAGCGCAACAGGCGCAGGCCCCGGGATTTTCGATAACGTCTAGACTGGGGCTTCGAGGTTAGCTCGGTCATCTGCATTGGCATTTCAGTTTCATACGCGAGGTCCGTTCGATGCAGGCGGATAGGTTACTCCAAGGCCTAAAAGGCGGAGGTGGAAATCGCGAAAGTCGAAGGCGCCTTGGTGAAGGAGCTGCGGACCACCCCTATCTCGATCTGTCGCCGGCGTCGCCGCAGATCTGCACTGTGAGCTGGAGACAGAGGATCCCCGCTCCGACCTGCCGGAAGCGCCGTGGCCAGCGCTCATAATCATTCTTTCTGAGCTGGTTCAGATTCGCGGAAGCCGGCAACTGGAGTGATTGCGGACATAGGCTTTGAAGAAGCAATGCCATTCCTTCCCCAAGCTTAGCCGCCGCCTGAATGTCTTTCGTCGGAGAACAACAGGCTGCGGTGTTGTTGACACCGTCGATTGAGCAGGAGACAAATGCAGCGGCTTTACAGGAGACCATAATGGCCGACGATATGAATACGACGATTGATGCTGACACACCGACGGTTGCGGCGCCCGCACCGAAGAAGGAGCGCAAACCTCGCGCCAAAAAGGCGGCGGCTGAAACGGCCTCAGCCGCAGTTTCGGCGCAACCGGCAGCGACTTCGAATGCCGCAGCGGTCAAGCCGAGGAGAGGCCGCAAGGCAAGGTCCGACGAAGGTGCGCCAAGCGCCAAACTTGCGCCTCTCAAACGTGCTCCGAAGGCGGTGCAGGCAGCGACTGATCCGTCGGTGGCAGCAGTTGACGAGTTTGCGGATCTTCTGCAGCTGGAAGACGAAAACCAAAGACTGCGCAAGCAGCTGTCCGAGAAGCTGCGTGCTGAAAATGCCGATCTGCGAAAGCGGCTCAACCTCGGTTGATCGGCAGCCGTGGGTCAAGCGCTGGCCGCATTGTCATGCTCACCGAGACGATTATCTCGGCGGCGGTTAGGTGAAGGCGTTTCCTTCTTTCGCCAAGGCGAACTGCTTTTCCTCACCCGTAACGTCAATGCTGATTCTCAGGATACCGACCTCGGATCAAGCTCCGCCCTGAGCCAGCTTTAGTGAGGGCCGGCCTCGTCCGAGAGGGGTCGATCAACGAGGGTAAGGGCAATACCGTACCCGAACCGATCTCATGCAGCAAATTGACCAAATTCGGTACAGGCAGACAATGCGGGGAGCGACGCGCGGGGACGTGCATCCGCCAAGGCCGCAGACAGTACAACCCGTACGCATCAAGCCGGCCCGCCGGGCGACATCGACGCCTCGGCCAGTTGGCTCGCACGATGAGCTACCAAAGCGGGACAATCCGGCGCCGCGATGTTAGCGAGCGCCGGCAAGGCCATGCTTCTTCAGGCGGTAGTCGAGCTTTGCCCGTGTCAGGCCAAGGCGACGGGCAGCTGACGAGATATTGCCTCCCGCGTCGGCCAGCGCAGCACGATAAAGCGCCTCTTCGGCTTTGACTAAGTCGTCGGTGGAGGTGATACCCACTCCCAAGGCAGTATTGGCTGCGTGTTTGCGCGGCGCCGGAAGCCAGATTCGGCCGTCCTCGCTCAATTGCTGCGGATAAACGCGTGACATCTCGCGACCTGAAAACAAATGCTGTATGTCGATCTGGGCGCCAGCATCGGCAAATATCACGCCGCGCTCAATCATGTTCTGCAATTCTCGGATATTGCCCGGAAAATCATAGGCCAGCAGCGCATCCATCGCCCGATGCGTCAGCCCGCTACAGTCGCGACGATGGCGGATGTTGAACTGTCTGAGGAAATGCGATACCAAGAACGAGATGTCGTCGCGGCGTTCCCGAAGAGGCGGGATTGCGATCGGAAAGACGCAGAGGCGGAAATAGAGGTCCTGGCGAAACCGTCCGGCCCGTACCTCATCCGCCAGTTCCACGTTGGAGGCAGCAATTACCCGCACATTGGCCGGCACCGTGCGGGAACCGCCGACCCGCTCGATCTGCCGCTCCTGAATCGCGCGCAGAAGCTTGCCTTGGGCCGCGTAGGCAAGCGAAGCAATCTCATCGAGAAAAATTGTGCCGGAGGCGGCCCGCTCGAAATAGCCTGCGCGAGAGGCGACTGCGCCGGTAAATGCACCTTTTTCGACGCCGAACAGTTCTGACTCAACCAAGTTATCCGGGATGGCCGCACAGTTGATAGCGACGAAAGGACCCTTGGAGCGTGGGCTTAAGCGGTGCAGTTTTTGCGAAAAAAGCTCCTTTCCGACGCCGGATTCGCCGATCAAAAGCACAGTCGCATCGGTGTCGGCCACTTTCTCGACCATGGCGCGCGCCCGCAGGAAGCTCGCAGAAGCGCCGATGATCTCGTCCGTGGTCTTGGACTCCGTGGGTTCGCGTGAGCCGTCCTTGTCGCCGTTCTGCTCCGGTGTAGCGTCCCCCATCGTCTCTCGACGCCGGGGCTTCCATTCGAGCCCGAAATAGGCGCGCTCCGGCGCGTCGTTACCCCATTCCTCGGCATTTTGGCCCACAACCAGACAGCGCTGCGCGCCCATGGCTGAGCATTCGATCTCGCGGAAGATCACCGGTCGCTTGAAAAGCTTGCTCGTGTAGCCGGTTGGATAACCCGTCTGCATCCAGCAGACGGGCTCGGTTGCGAGCCCGTGATGGGCAATATGTTCCGCCGCTTCGGAGGAATCCTCCCAAAGAAACTCCCCGAAATAGGTGCCCTTCATAACGTCGAAGCGAAAATGCCGCGTCGTCACCTTCACAAAACCTTCCAGAGTGTGAACCCGCGGGCCGGCCGCCAGAGCATGGGTCAGATCCTCGTTTGGGAAGCGCTTTTGGATCAGTTCCGCATCACGCACGCCCTGCATGTAGCCGACCCGCATGAACATGCCTTTGGCAGCCTCCACTCCGAAGGCTTCGATCACCTCCTGCCGTAGGCGGCCGAGCACCTGCGCCTGCATCAGCAGCATGCGCTGATCGTTGAGCCAGATACGGCCGTCGCCCAGCGAAAAATGAAGGGCTTGCGCCAATTCGCTCAGCGTGGGGGACGCACCGGTGTCCAGTTCGTCAAAGGCACCCCGAGAAACCATCTTGCCGGTCTTCCTGGACGCATCAGCGAGCGAAATCAGTTTTGGCAGTCGATCCATCACCACGCGAGCACCTTCATCAATTTATCGATCATGATCATGTTTTTTATCATTTGATGAAGTTTCGCAAGCAAGGAGTAGAAAGGGCGAAATGGGTGATATTCCGAAAAAGCCAAGCCATTCCAGTTCGGTACGGTGGAGGGAGGCTGTAGATTTGCCTTTGTCTCGACCTGGCACGCGGTTTGCTGCTGACTGCCATCCGTTGAGGAGACGGGTCGGAGGACGACAACACAGTAGACCGAGCGAAAGGGTCAGACGACGATCCCCGCCCACGGCAGAGCGTTGTCCCCAAAAACCAAAGCTGAGGAGAGCTTCATCGTGAACGTCCACAAACCCAACTTTCTGCAATCCGACCGCTGGGATGGCCTAGCCTTCTTCTCCGGCTGGCAGGCGACAGCTGCTGGAACCCTGAACGTTACGGATCCTGCTACCGGATTGCATGTTGCCACTGTGGGTTTCGGTGGGCCGGCAGATATTGCCCGCGCCGCCCGCGAGGCAAAGGCAGCTCAGAAGAGCTGGGCGGAGACGCTCGCCGGCGAGCGCGCAAGAATACTCAGTAGGGCCGCCGATCTGCTGGAGAAACATGGCGAAGAACTGGCACCGTGGATCATGCGGGAATCCGGTTCAATTCACGCTAAGGCAATGATCGAAGTAGAGCATGGCGCGCTCTTCATCCGCCATGCCGCAACGCTTGCCATGGCTGCCACCGGCACCTTCCTGCCGGGCATGGACACGCGCACGCATTATGCGCGCCGGGTGCCGCACGGCGTAGTCGGTGTGATTTCACCCTTCAATTTCCCGCTCGTGTTGTCGATCCGCTCGATCGCGCCGGCCTTGGCCCTTGGCAATACGATAGTTCACAAGCCCGATCCACGCACCCCCATTTCCGGCGGCTTCATCATTGCCCGTATATTCGAGGAAGCCGGACTACCGGAAGGCGTGCTGCACATCATTCCCGGTGGCGCCGATGCCGGCGAGGCACTCTGCATCGATGACAATGTCGCCATGGTCTCGTTTACAGGATCGGTACGTGGCGGCTCAAAGGTCGGCGAATTATGCGGCAAGCACCTGAAGAAGGTGCAATTGGAACTGGGCGGCAAAAATGCCCTGATTATCCTCGACGACGCCGATCTCGATGTCGCTGCTTCTAACGCCGCCTGGGGCGCCTTCTTGCATCAAGGGCAGATCTGCATGGCAACCGGCTTGGTCCTCGCCGACGAGAAGATCGCTACTGGACTCAGTGAACGGCTGGCGACGAAGGCTGGGCATCTGCAGGTCGGCGATCCCTCCGGCCACCAGGTGGCGCTCGGACCGATTATTTCGGATCAACAGGTGGCTTCTATCCAAGCTATTGTCGATGATGCCATCGCAAAAGGCGCTCAGCTTTTAGCGGGTGGCACCCATGATGGGCGCTTCTACAAGGCGACGGTTTTGACGGACGTCAGGCCGGACATGCGGGCGTTCAACGAGGAGATCTTCGGCCCCGTCGCCTGCGTCGTGTCCTTCCAGCGCGATGAAGACGCGGTCGCAATAGTGAATCGTTCAGACCACGGCCTTGCCGCCGGCGTTATTTCGCGCAATGTCGCGCGCGCCATGGCGCTTGGCAATCAGCTGAATGTCGGTCAACTCCACATCAACGACCAGACGGTGAATGGTGGCCCCTATGCGCCGTTCGGCGGTCGCGGCAAATCCGGTAATGGCAGCCGCATGGGCGGTCCCTCCGATATTGAGGAATTGACCCAGTGGCAGTGGGTCTCGGTCAAGGACCAAGCCACCGCCTATCCGTTCTGACATCGTGGGCGTCTCCCAAGAATTCCTTTTCGGTCGGTCCCGCCGCACCCCACCGGGCCGGTCGATACCTCAGACGTGTAAGGAGCTTAACCATGAAACTGCATGGCAAGACTATCGTGATTACTGGGTCGTCCTCCGGCATCGGCGGGGAAGTCGCGCGGCTTGCACGTTTTGAGGGCGCGCGTGTCATCGGTATCGACCGCAATGACACGCTTCTCACACTTGACGGCTTCGTCAAGATGGACCTCGGCGATCCGGCCGTCATCGACGCCGCCATTACCGCGCTTCCCGATCGCATCGATGGCCTCGTCAATGCCGCGGGCGTGCCCGGTACAGTTAACAGCGACATTGTTGCTCGGGTGAACTATCTCGGCCTGCGCCACCTGACGGAAGCGCTCGTGCCGCGCATGCTGAAGGGCGCCTCGATTGTCAATATCGCCTCTATTCTCGGCGCCGACTGGCCGCACCGTCTCGACGCGCACAAGGAACTGGCGGCAGCGGCAAGCTTCGTACTGGGCAAGGCCTGGCTCGACACAAACCCGGTGCAGCAGGAGAACTGCTACCAGTATTTCAAGGAGGCCCTAATCGTCTGGACCAAGAAGCGCAGCTTAGAACTTTTCATGCAGGACAACATTCGCATGAATTCGGTGGCACCGGGTCCGGTTTTCACGCCCATCCTCGGCGATTTCGTTTCGATGCTCGGACAGGAACGCGTCGATCGCGATTCGGCCCTCGTGAAGCGTCCGGCGCTTCCCGATGAGATAGCAGGGCCGATCGTGTTCCTGTTGTCGGACGATGCCCGCTGGATCGTCGGCGCCAACTTGCCGATCGATGGCGGTATTGAAGCCGCCTATGTGTGAGCGGAACGCTACACCTGTGCCGACCGGAGGACCACGCCAACCAGCGACAAGGCTCACAACCTATCTACTGCCTGGCCACGATCGCCTGGAGAGCGTTCACCTGAAAACCTTTCGCCTGATTAGAAAGAGCTCACCGGTTGCCCCAAAGCAGTAAAGCTGTCATCGGGCGCTGGACGCGGTCCCGCTATGAGTTAACAAGTCGTCACGTTGTCAGCAGGGTTCAGACTTTGGTTTTCGGACGTGCAGTCATATGTTCGGCCGATCTAACGCGGTCTATGCCGCTGGCCACGATGAGATCCGCCATGTCGATCGCCTTATCGCTGTCACGCTCGAGGACGCATTGAGGAAGACAGTCTGATCCGTATCGAGATTTGTCCGTTGGGATCATGGCGCATTCGCCTCCTTGCCACTTGATCCGGCGACAGAGCGCCGGAACTCTTCTGTTCCTAAGCGGTCCGATCCAACGCGTGCGCTTCCCGTTCGGGCACGAAGGGCGCATCGGTGATCGCCCGCCACACCGCCGATCTGCCGACAATGGATGAACATCTAGCCGCTGCGCGAAGGGCTCATACGACAGCATAGGAAAATCTGTTCCTCCGGCGGCATATCGATAGCCGTGGCACAGGTATACGAGGTCTCCTTCACTATTTGGAAGCCAGCCTCTGCGATAATTGTCCGCAGATCCTCGCGCAGGTAGCCGGAGACACGGATGTTGTTTCCGAGGAACGTTATTGGGAAATCGTCGACATCGGCCTCCACCATGGATAGGGCGAACAGGCCACCAGACACCAGCAGATTGCGGATCGTCAGGAGCGCGAGGGGAATCTCCGCACGGGGCAGCATTAGCAGCGAGAAGAAGGCCGCGACAGCGTCGAACTGGCCGAGTTCCCGCGGTCCACCTGGTCGCAAGTCGGCAATGTCCATTTGGTGGAATGTTGCGCCAGGCACACAGTCCTGGCTGAGTTTCACCATCGCGCCGGACAGATCGATGCCCACGACCTCAAAACCGGAGGCCACTAGCTGGCGGGAAGTTGGCACGCCAGTACCGCAGCCCAGATCCAGAACGCGAGAACCGGTCGGCAAGGACCTGATCAGCCAATCGCCCGCTGAGACTTGACCCTGTTTGTGTGGAAAGGCCTCATCGTAGTGCGCGCCAATGGCGTCGAAGGCTTCTGCCTGGCCCTCGCGATTTATCCAGAGGTTGTCGTAGCCGCCCGCGCTGCGTTGATTGTCCACCTGAATTGTCCTTCCTCAAGAGTTGCCTGGCAGATAATACCCTGCAACGACACTTCTGCGATGAATGTTGCGCTCTGCGTGCCATTCGTGTGAGCGATACAGACGGCAGCTATCGCTGTTCCGACCATCGGAATCGCCGCATCGGTCGCCTGTGACGGCCAGGTTCTCTTTTCGGAAGAGATGCTTTAGCTGCTCAACGATTTTACGCCCCGCTTCGTCAAGCATATGGCGATCTGGGCAAGAGGGTAGGAGCGGCCGCGGCTTATGCGCGCGAGGTTCGCGCCCGTGCATTTCTCGCGGAGGAGCTTATGTTCCAACGCCGGTCGTGATGGCGCGCGTTGTTGAGGTGTAGAGACACGATGATCCGCACCCGTCTCAGATGCCTAGACAGGTGATTTCCGCTGGTCAACTTTCTCAAATGCCTCATTTCAGACTATCCCGGTTCCAACAGCTGCGTCCGGCTGGGAAATCTGCGAATGACCTAGACCGTCTGTGAAGTAAGTTTTATAGGCGACCTATCACCTCAGTCATACCGTTGAGCCTGCGGCTCGGAAGTTTCGGAATCAAAATTATGAAAAAGCCCCAACGGCACTTTATCGTCGAACGTAAGCTCTCTCGAAAAACTCAGCGGCCAATTTCAAAGACCATCTGGGGAGACGTCGACCTCAGATCAATCACGCGTGCAGTGCAGGACGACGCGACGCTTTTCTCCAAGTTTGTTCGGAAGCAAAATATGCTTGCGGATGTGACTTCGGCCGAGTTGACAGACCAAGCGCCATCGACACTGTCTCTAGAGCCTTGGAAAGAGAAAAGATTACTCGAACCAGTGACATCCGTCGTCAACCCGGTTGATCCGACACTCAATACCGATACTGAAGGATCACAGGCTGTACCGGATTCAGTATCGAAGAAGCAGCGCAAACCGCGTATCAAGAAAGCGGTTAGTGAGACGGCATCCATAGTCAACGCGGAAACTTCCACTTTCTCAGGTGCAGCGGGCGTAGATCGCGGCAGACAAACAAGGGCGCGCAAAAAGGAACTCAGCTTCTCGGCGGGCGCCAGCGTCAGGAAAAACACTGGAGAACCGGCTATAAAACCTGATGAGATGGTTGCTGTATCGGTCAATTTTGCAACTGATGAGCTCGTCGATCTTCTTCAGCTGGAGCAGGAAAATCAGCATCTACGCAAATTGCTGGCAGAAAAACTGCGCGTAGAAAACGCTGATTTGCGTAAGAGGCTCGGTCTCGGATAAGGCCACGGCTCACGTCGGCAGAGAGCTCTTGGCGTCGCCGCCAGAAAGGTAATCTGTAGCATGGACATCCTCCTGTGTTTTTCGGCGGGGTAGAGGGTCTAGACCAAGAAACGGGTGGATACGAACCAATTTCCATGGAACGTCAGGTCCAGAATGGCCCGCTCCTTTGAAACCAGCCGCAGCGTTTGAGTGTCTAGGTCATGTTGACAAAGTGTCTTCTCAAATCAGTTATGGTCTGATTCAAAGCTGCTTTTTAGGAGGCAGCGATGGCACGTGGAGACCTAACCGACGCAGAATGGCGGATCGTAGAACCGCTTCTTCCTGCAGAGCGTGGCCGTAAATCGCGTCCCTCCCATGATAATCGTCAGTTCATGAACGGCATGCTGCATGTCCTGCGGGTCGGCTGCCCGTGGCGCGATATGCATGAGCGATATGGGAAGTGGAATTCCGTCTACGTCCGATTCCGGCGCTGGGCCGAGCAAGGGGTGTGGGATGCGCTCTTGGAAACGCTTGTGGAGCTTGGCCTTACAGATGATTGGCAGCACATGCTGGACAGCACCACAGTTCGC
>CCRI01000021.1 GCA_000985875.1 Neorhizobium galegae bv. officinalis | reverse complement strand
CGGGTCGGTGCGCGAGCAACGTGAGACGCCTTCCGGCACGATACGGATCAACGCCGCGCCGTTTGCAGCACGCTCGATCATCAAACCGCTCGTGCTTGAATTCCTGCGCCGCTATCCCGACATGAATGTTGATATCGTCACCGAAGGGAAGATGGTGGATATCGTCAGGGACGGGTTCGATCTCGGCGTTCGAGTGGAAGGCCTCGTTCCTAGCGACATGATTGCCGTTTCGCTCGGCAGGCCTCAACGACATGCCGTGGTCGGATCCCCCGAATACGTCGAAAAGCACGGGATACCGATAGTCCCCCCGGATCTCCTTGCTCACAGTTGCATTCGCGTTCGTCTGCCTGATGGCTCCCTGTTTCGCTGGCGGTTTGAGAAGGGCGGCGAGCAAGTTCAGATGGATGTTCGGGGGCAGATCACGCTGGATGAGGCCAGCCTCACGCGAACTGCGGTGCTTGATGGCGCCGGCTTGGGCTACCTCTTTGAGCAAGACATTCTTCCAGAGATCGAGGTCGGACAGGTCATTCGTGTATTGGCGGACTGGACGCCGTCTTATCCTGGGCTTTGCCTGTACTATCCCGGACGCCGAAATCTATCGGCCGGCGTGAGAGCTTTTCTAGAGCTAGCTCGTGAGCTTTCGCGTACGGGTGATCAGCGCCCGAAATCCTGAGCGATCCCCTCGCCTTGAACAGATACGGACCGACGTTCCACTAATACACAACTTACCCGTCTCAAAATGCTTCAGCTGCGAGTGCCACCGGAGCACGAATTTTTCAATGGCCCGTGCCAAGGCGAAACCTGAATGCATCGACAAATGTCGAGAACGCCGGTGAATGATTCCGCTTGTTGGGATAGTAGAGATGGTAGCCTTGGAAGGTCGGGCACCAGTCCTTGATGACCTCTCGCAGATGGCCGTCGTCGACATATCCGCGAATGAGATCGGTCGGCGCGTAAGCAATACCCATTCCGTCGAGAGCGGCATCGATTGCTGAACCAATATTGCTGTAAACCAGCTGGCCATCGACGCGGACGCTGAACTCGCGCCCATCCTCCTGGAATTCCCAGGCGTAAAGGCCCCCCGATGTAGGAAGCCGCAGGTTGACGCAATTGTGCGCCGTGAGATCCTGCGGGCTCTCCGGTACAGGATAACGCTCGAAATATTCGGACGATCCAACAACGGAATAGCTGACATCAGGCCCAATACGAACCGCGACCATGTCTCGGGCGATCGCCTCGCCCAGCCGCACCCCGGCGTCGAACTGACGCTCGACGATGTTGGTGAATCCATTGTCCACGATGAGTTCGACCTGAATGTCGGCATATTCGCAAAGGAACGTCTTCAGTCTTTTTCGAAATACCAGTTCGATGGCGTCGTCGGGACAGACAATCCGGACATGGCCGGAGGGCTTGTCACTGAGCGCCTTCAGCGCTGCAACCTCGGCACTAATCCCCTCGAAATGATGCTCGATACTCTGCACCAGCCTCTGCCCCATGGCAGTAGGCGCGACATCGCGGGTCGTGCGCGCCAGTAGACGCACACCGAGCCTCTCCTCCAGCGCTCGGATGGTGTGACTAAGCGCAGATCGCGTCACCCCAAGCTTGACTGCCGCGCGCGTAAAGCTGCGTTCTCTCGCCACCTCAAGAAAGGCCCGCATCTCGGTAAATTCATCTCGACGCATTGTTGAATCTTTCTCATCACGACATGCAGTTTATGCTGTCTAGTAGCACGACTTCAACACCGTTATCTAATCTCGCAACGAGAGCGAGTACGATATGACCGAACTGACCGTAGAAGATGGATTTAAGGGCCTGCACCAGACGACGCCCTGGAGCGCCGTCACCTGCCTGTCGCTCCTGACATTCCTTCTGGTGGGCCTGGAATTCATGCCTGTCAGCCTTCTGACGCCGATTGCGCAGGACTTGTCGATCACGGAAGGTCAGGCAGGACTGGCAATCGCGGTCTCGGGCTTCTTTGCAGTCGTGACCAGCCTGTTCGGAAACAGGGTTTTGGGCCAACTGGACCGGAAAACGGTCGTCCTTTTCTACACGTCCATCCTGACGCTCTCCAGCCTCACGGTAGCGTTGGCGCCGAGCTACTTTATCTTCATGCTTGGGCGGGCGATGGTTGGTATGGCGATCGGCGGCTTCTGGTCACTGTCGACCGCCGTTCTCGCGCGTCTCGCATCCGGCCCCGATCTTCCCCGGGCGATTGCGCTGCTTCAGGGCGGAACGGCAATGGCAATCGTGGCTGCCGCACCGCTGGGCAGCTTTCTCGGCAGCCTCATTGGGTGGCGTAACACATTTCTCTTTACCGTACCGATCGGCCTTGGGGCGCTGATATGGCAAATGGCTGTCCTGCCGAAAATGCCCCCTGCCAAAGCTGCATCCATTGGGACAATGTTCGGATTGCTCCGCAACCGCACCTTTTCGATCGGCATGGCGGCGACTGCGCTGACGTTCATCGGCATGAATTCGCTCTCGATCTTCCTGAGGCCGTTCCTCGAGCATGTGACCCGGCTCGATATCAACACACTGTCCATGGTGCTGCTCGGCCTGGGTGCGGGCGGACTGGCCGGACTGTTCGCGATCGGGTTTGTGCTCCGTCGGCATCTCGGTGTCGCTCTTGTCGGCATGCCCGTTGTCCTTGCCGTCATCGCCCTCCTCCTGATCGCAGCCGGACCATTCCAGTGGCTGACGGCAGCCCTGCTTGTTTTCTGGGGTGTCGTGTCGACACCGGTGCCCGTCGCCTGGAACACCTGGATGACACGTATCATCCCGGACGATCTCGAAGCCGGCGGCGGCCTGCAGGTCGCCCTGATCCAGCTCGCTATAGCAGGCGGCGCGTCCGCAGGCGGTGTCCTGTTCGATACCGTCGGATGGTGGAGCGCCTTTGTCCTCTCCGCAAGCTTGCTCGTCGGGTCGACGGTTTTGGCCGCCCTCGCCCGGCCTTAGCAGCTAAACAACTAAATTCCACAACTGGAGACCATCATGTCACAGGGAATCGAAGACAAGGTCGTCGTCATCACCGGGGCCAGCAGTGGTCTCGGCGAAGCAACGGCCCGGCATTTGGCCAAGCGCGGCGCGACCGTGGTCATCGGCGCGCGCCGCATCGACCGTATCGAGTCTTTGGCTGCGGAGTTGACGGCAAACGGCGACAAGGTCGTCGCGGTAGAGACTGACGTGACCGACCGGGATCAGGTCAGGAACCTCGTCGATATCGCTGTCGAACGATTCGGTCGCATCGACGTCATGCTGAACAACGCCGGTCTCATGCCCCTTGCTCCGCTGGAGCGTCTCAAGATCGACGAATGGGACCGCATGATCGATGTCAACATTAAGGGCGTGCTCTACGGTATTGCCGCCGCACTGCCTCACATGAAGGCTCAGAAGTCCGGACACATCATCAACGTCTCCTCGGTATACGGCCATGTCGTCGATCCGGGTGCGACCGTCTACTGTGCCACAAAGCACGCCGTCCGCGCCTTGTCCGAGGGTCTGCGCAAAGAGGTGAAACCCTACAACATCCGGACAACGATCATCTCCCCCGGCGCGGTCAGCACCGAACTTCTTGAGCATATCAGCGAGAAAGATATCCAGGCGGGCACCCGGGAGTTCGTCAGCAAGATTGCGATTGGACCGGGTACATTCGCCCGGAGTGTCGCGTTCGCTATCAGCGAGCCGGACGACGTCGATATCAATGAAATCCTCTTCCGGCCCACAGCGCAGCCGGTCTGACGGAACCGCCATGTCTCGTCCGATCAGCCGACGACAAGTTCTGGGAACCGCGCTGGCGGCTGCGGCAATTCCGCGTGTCGCCATTGCACATCAAGGGGGCGATCCAAACAACCAGGAGCCGACCGACGTGCGCATCAGGTTGACCTTCAATGGATTGGTGCTGACAGCGACGCTCTACGACAACCCCTCGGCGCGCGACCTTGCGTCCCTGCTTCCGCTTGAGCTCAAGATCGAGGACTTCGGAGGCAACGAGAAGATCGTCCGCCTACCTCGCAAGCTCACCGAGGATGGTAGCGGCCCCTTCACCAACGAGAGGCCAGGCGACCTCTGCTACTTCAAGCCCTGGGGCAACCTGGCTCTTTTCTATGCGGACTATCGCTGGGACGGGCTGATCCGTCTCGGCCGGTTTGACAACAGTTTCGACGCGCTCCTGGTGCGTGGCGCGTACCCCGTCGGCATCGAACGGATTTAACAAGCCCACCACATCCTGCCACTCAACAAAGGACATCTCGATGAACAGTTTCAAGATCTTGGCTGCAGCGCTGGCACTGGCCTTCACCACCCCGGCATTCGCCGGCGATGCGAAGTCTCCGATCATTGGCGCCTGGCGCATGACCGCACTGGAGGTAGGAGCTGCGGGCAATCTTCAGACCATCCCGTATTCAGGCCAGCTTGTCTTCACTGAAGGGGGCACCCTGTCGGTCCAGGCGATGAATCCCGATGCGAATGCCGCGGACACGCCCTACACCACGAAAGCATACGAGGCCTATTACGGCCCGGTTGAGATCGACGATGCCAAGAACATATTCGCGATCACCGTGGAGTCCTCCCTGGTCCGCAACCTGATCGGTCAGAGACTGGAGCGCAAGTTCGAGGTCACAGGTGACAAGCTGGTGATTTCCCCGATCGATGCTGCGGAAGGTTGGCGCGTCAGCTACGACCGCTTCTGAAAGCTCGAACCCTGCAGACATTCTTCAGGAGCCATCGCCTGAACGACTGCGGTGCCCGCACCGCTGTGGCGGGCACCGCATATTGAGATCCTGTAGGCGAGTCCCTTGCAGCCCTAGTTGATCCCCTCAATGATGAAGGAGCGATAGTCCGCACCCAGGAACCTGTGCTTCACGGCCGCCTGGTATTCGGGGTTGTCGTAGAAGGCGCGAGCGGCATCCATGGTCGGGAAGCTGGCCATGACGACACCTTCGGGAGCGGCGCCCTCGAGGGCATCCAGAGGGCCGTAGGCGGCAAGCACGGTCGCTCCCGATTCACCGAGCAGTGGCGTCACCAGTTCGGCATAAATCTGCAGTTCAGCGGCGTTCCGACTGCGCTCCCGAATGAAAATTGCGTAAGCGGTCATACCAAAATCTCCTTGAAAGTTAGCGACACCGTCAGTTGCGAATAACGACCTTGCCGAAGACGTTTCGGCTCCCAAGGCGCTCATAGGCTGAATGGGCGTCCTCGAACGCAAAAACGCTGTCTATCACCGGGCGGATCTGGTGGGCGGCAACCGCGCGGTTCATTTCCTCCAGGTCGCTACGATTGCCCACGCTGATGACCTTGTAGGTCGCCTGGCTGAAGAACAGATTCATGATATCGATCGCTTCGCCCTTCATGCCAAGCGCGCCGACGATCGAGACCTGGCCGCCTTCGCGGATCGAGCGAACGGACTGGGCAATGGTTGCCGGTCCGCCCACCTCGACGATACGGTCGGCCCCCAGGCCACCCGTCAAATCACGAACCGCTCGGTGCCAATCCGGTGTCTCGCGGTAGTTAATGAGCGCGTCCGCACCAAGCGCAGTCAGCTTCTCGAACTTGTCGCTGGACGACGTGGTAGCGATGACGCGCGCGCCCAATGCCTTTGCAAACTGGATCGCGGAGAGAGAAACACCACCCGTCCCAAGCGTCAGAACCGTGTCGCCAGGCCCGACACCCGACACGGCCGACCATCCGGTCAGGGCGGCGCAAGGTAACGCGGATGCTTCCTCGAAAGTCAGATGATCGGGAACGGTTGTCAAAGCTTCCGCACTGGTCAGACGATATTCCGTCAGCCAGCCATCATGCTCATTCTGGTATTGCTCACGGTGAGCGGGAATGGGCCCCCCGAACCAGTCTGGAAAGAAGCTGCTCATGACGCGGTCGCCAACGGCAAACCGACGGACGCCGTCACCGACAGCTTCGATCACACCTGCGCCGTCCGACAGGGGGACGTGGTTCTCCACGATGCCGAAGGGATAGTGACCCTGGGCAATAATGAGGTCACGGAAGTTCAGCGAACTGGCCTGGACACGAACTAGCACCTGACCAAAGCCGACCGAACGAAGCGCTTCCTCGCGAACCTTCAGAGTGCTCATGTCGCCTAACTGCGTATGGCGGTAAACTTTCATCTTCAACTCCATGCTTGACTGTGACGTCAATCTAGCATTGGTAATTCGGATGAATAATGCCGCGCAGTCCGCTATTCATGTCCGATCGTCCAATCCGGAGCTGTCATGAACCCGTTCGATGAGATCATCCACCAGATGCAGGTCGAGACATCACTCTATGCCCGTCTGCATCTCGGCGCGCCGTGGGGGATCCGATTCCACACTGGCGAGCACGCTCGACTGGTCGTCATATCCGGAAGCGACTGCTTTCTGCGGTGGGAGGGGATAACCGATCCTGTCAGGCTGGCCCCTGGCACCTGCATGATTGTGCAGCCACAGGTCACTTTCGATCTGTCGGATGTGGCTGATCAGCGTGTGATCGCCTGTGAAACACTGGTGACGTCGGAAACGGACGGCGTAGTGACATACGGCGGAAGTGGCTTGCAAACCGAGATCGTCTCAGCTCGTTTTTCATTTGATGCGGTCGCGGCCGAGCCTCTGTTTCGGTCCATACCGGCTCTGGTTCATTTCCCACTGAACCAAACCCATGCCGCTTTGATCAGGGCGACCCTTGATCTTATCGGCATGGAAACCAGTGCCGGTGAGCATGGTTCAGGGTTTGTCGTCGATCGCCTGGTCAACACACTGTTCGTGCAGGCGCTGCGTGCGCTGTGCAGCAACGACACCGGCAAGACGAGCTGCTGGCTTGCAGGCCTCGGCGACCGGCGGCTGGCGCGCACGATCCACGCTGTCCACTCTGATCTCGCCCGCCGGTGGACCGTCGAAGAGATGGCACAGCAGGCCGGGCTTTCGCGTTCGAGCTTTGCGGCGCTGTTCAAATCGGTGGTCGGTGAAGCGCCGCTGGATTACCTCACGGGCTGGCGCGTCTACCGTGTCAAGATGCTGCTGACCGGAACGGACGAGAGCCTGCTGCGCATCGCCAACCTGGTCGGCTACGACAGCGACTTGTCGCTGAGCCGGGTGTTCAAGCGCAGAACCGGGGTTGCGCCGGGGAGATGGCGGCAGATGATGAAATACAAGGGCACGGTTCATCTGGAACGTGCCCCGGTCGATGCAGAATTAGAAGTTGCGTGATCACATGTCGTTGCACCGGGATATTTCACAGGAGGTCTGAAGGATTTTCCAGGCAAGTTAGTAGAGTGAGTCTGTCACAGCGTCTGACGAGTAGAGAAAACAGCATTGTGTTCAAATATTCCTAGGCGCCTTGAGGAGATATGAACCCGCGACCCGCAGCGACTATCTGCGATAATCTATGGCGCCGGTCGAGGACGCGCCAATCATCAGAGCCTTAGCAAAACTTAAGGAAAACGTCTGCTTCACGCGCCCACTTCGGGAAGCCGCCTGCCCGTCTCGGCGGAAAACAGATGGTCGCTGGCGGCCCGCAAGGCGAAGCGGATCGTGTCGCCCGGCCTTACGGCGATGCGCTCGCGAAACAACATGGTGACGTATTCGTCCCCGGCCCAGGCCCCCTCGATCCGGGCAACGACCTGCGTTTCCGCGCCTGTGGGCTCGACGACCACGACCGTCGCCGGTGTTCCTTCATCGGCGATGACGAATTGTTCCGGCCTGATGCCATAGATGAGTTCTTCACCGGGATCGGCCGTCCCGGGACGCAGCGACAGCGGCATGGCGACGCCGGTTTCGGTGCGGAAGATCAAAGGCGCGTCGGCCTGAATGCTGCCCTTGAGCAGGTTCATCGCCGGCATGCCGATGAAGCCGGCGACGAAGGTGGTTGCGGGGCGATCATAGATTTCCAGCGGGGTTCCGATCTGCTCGACGATGCCGTCGCGCATGACGACGATACGGTCGGCCATGGTCATCGCCTCGGTCTGGTCATGGGTGACATAGACGGTGGTGATCTTCAGCCGCTGGTGAAGCTCCTTGATCTCGGCGCGCATCGCCACGCGCAGCTTGGCGTCGAGATTGGAAAGCGGTTCGTCGAAGAGGAACACTTTCGGATCGCGCACGATCGCACGGCCCATGGCGACGCGCTGACGCTGGCCGCCCGAGAGATGACGCGGAAGGCGGTCGAGATAGGGTTCCAGCGCCAGGATCTTTGCGGCGGACTGCACCCGGTGGCCGATCTCGTCCTTGGCCGTGCCGCGCAGCTTCAGGGAAAAGCCCATATTCTCGGCCACCGTCAGATGCGGATAGAGCGCATAGCTTTGGAACACCATGGCAATGTCGCGCTCCTTCGAGGGGAGGTCGTTGACCATGCGGTTGCCGATTGAAAGCCGGCCGCCCGAAATCGTCTCCAGGCCGGCGATCATGCGCAGCAGCGTGGACTTGCCGCAGCCGGAAGGCCCGACGAGCACGATGAATTCACCATCCTCGATATCGACGTCGACGCCGTGGATGACGGGCAGGCTGCCGTAGGACTTGCGGATGTTGTGGAGCGCGATCGACGCCATGATATTTCCCTCTCGCGATTATCGTCGTGTCAGGCCGCGCCCTCGCCTTCATGATTGACCGCCGTCCTGGTGCCGGAGGAGAACATGATCAGGGCGAAGAGCGGTTCGGTGCCGAGCGCGCGCGCCCAGTGCCTGATATTGCGGGGTATCCGGATCGCGTCGCCGGCTTCGAGCCTGTAGAGCGCATCGCCGAGCTTGTGCTCGCAATGGCCGGAAACGACATAGAGGATTTCCTCGCAATCGGGATGCGAGTGCAACTGGTTGCGCTCGCCGGGATTGATCCGGCAGGTGCCGAAGGTCATCTCGGCGCCGGGCGTGCCGTCGCCGGTGATCTTCCAATTGAGTTCGCCCCAGCTGGTGGGCATGAATTCGCCGCCGGCTTTCCTGAAAATGACATCGCTATCGGTCAAGGCTGTCGCTCCCCTGTCAGAGATTGGTGGTGACGCCGGCATCCGCGCGTCTGTAGAATTCGAAGAGCTTCATGATCTCGCGGGCGATTTCGAGCGTGCCCCTTGTTATCCGCGCGCCGGAGAGGATCGCATCCGTCAGATGCAGGATTTCGGGCACATAGCCGAGATAAAACAGGTTATTGTTGTAGAGCTGGCCGAGCGAATGCTCCGGCTCGTAGAACAGCGCCGCATTCTCGTCCGGCTGGATGAAGCTCGCGGCACGACCATAGGACGGCAGGTCAGCCTTGCGGAAGTAGGTCAGCCGGCTGCCGTTTTCGACGATGGCGTTGGCGCCTTCGCCGATGATTTCAACCCGCTCGAAGATACTGCCGCCCGACTGGCCGGCGGCAAGATGCAGCGTGCCGATTGCCCCGGAGCGGAAGCGCAGGCTAGTGACGGTCGCGCCCGTCGACGCTTCCCATTCATAACCAGCGCGTTCGATCTCGCCGCCGAGGAAGTTGAGGATCGCGCCCGGATGGTAGATGTGATCGAGGAAGCTCTGCATCTTGACGAGATCGGCACGGTCTTCCTGGCGCGGCAGGCTTTGCGGATAGCGGACATTGATCGAGGTCAGCCTGCCGAAACCGGGTGAGCCGATCAGATCCTTCAGTTTCTCGATTGTGGGGAAAAAGGTCTTCTTCAGACCGGTCATCACCATGCGGCCGGCCGTGTTACTTGCCGCCTGCAGCCTTTCGATGTCCTCGATACTTGCCGCCGTCGGCTTCTCCATCCACACGTGGGCGCCTGACGCAAGCGCGTCGAGCGCCAGATCGGTCGCCTGCACCCGGCCGTCGGGATGATAGGCGGTGACGAGAAAGACCAGCTCAGGCTTTTCCCGTTCGAGCATCTCGCGATGGTCGGTATAGGCTTTTCCGGCGCCGAATAGTTTTGCGAATTTCTCGGCTCGGCCGAGGTCGAGATCGCAGATGCCGGCAAGCTCGACCGGCGCGTAACGCAGCGCCGGATAGACATTGCGATAGGCATGACCGCCGGCGCCGATGAAGCAAGTCTTGATGCGGTGATCGAATTCGAAATTGTAGCGGATTTCCCGCTGGACATGATGCGACATGGTCAGCCCTTGATTGCCCCCTGCGTTAGCCCCTCGGTGAAGCGGCGCTGCATCAGGATGTAGAGAAGAATGATCGGCAGGAATGAAATGACGGTCCCGGAAAAGACCAGGCGATAGTCGGAAGCATAGGTGCTGGCGAAACGCACCAGCCCGAGCGGCAGCGTCTGTACCTCAGGACTGATCAGCACGATCAGCGGCAGGAAGAAATCGTTCCAGGTGGAGAGCGCGCTGATGATGACGAGCGCCTGCACCGCCGGCGTCGAGATCGGCAGAAAGACCTTGGTGAGGATCTGCAGATGCGAGGCGCCGTCGATCTTGGCGGCCTCGATCAGGTCGTCCGGCACGCCGATGAAGAAACTCCGCATCAGGAATATGCCGAAGGGAATGCCGTTGCTCACCTGCACCAGCACGATGCCGGTCAGAGTGTTGATGAGATTGAGCCCGAAGAGCACCTGGTAGAGCGGGATGACGATCGCCTGGACCGGCACGGTGAGGCCGAGGATGAAGGCGTAGAACAGCCATTCCCGGCCGGGAAAACGGATCTTAGCGAGCGCATAGCCAGCCGGCGCGCAGGTGATCAGCGATAGGAGGACGACGCCGATGAGATTGATGAGGCTGTTGCCGACAAGTCCGCCGAACCCGCCGATCTGCCACGCATCGAGATAGTTCCGCCACATCAGGTCGGCAGGCCAGGTGAAGGGGTCGGCCTGGCCGATCTCGGCCTCAGTCTTGAAACTCGAGACCACCAGCCAGACGAAGGGGGCGAGGATCAGGATCAGCGCCGGGGCCAACGCCAGCGCCACCGGCCATTCGCGATTGCGGACACTCATTGCGAAAGCCTCGCGCGCCAGCGGTTGAAGAGGATGGTGATGGTAATCGCAAGCAGGCTGAGCAGGATGCAGAGCACCGCCGCAAGCCCGTGATTCTGGGACTGGAAGGCAAGCCGGTAGATATAGGTGGTGATGAGCTCGCTTTGATAGAACGGCCCGCCATTGGTCATGACGAAGACCGTGGCGAAACCCTTCAGGCCGTTGATCATCGCCAACGAGACGACGAAGGTCGTCACCTCGCGAAGCCCCGGCAGAGTTACATAGATCAGTTTCTGGAAAGCATTGGCGCCATCCACTTCGGCTGCGTCGTAGAGCGAGCGGTCGATGTTCTGCAGGCCGGCGATGAAAAGCAGCATGTAAAGGCCGAAACCCTGCCACGAGCTTGCGACATTGACGGAAAAGAGCACTAAAGCGGGGTCGGAAAGCCAGCCTTGCGTGAAGGCGCCGAGCCCGATCCGCGTCAGGGCTGTATTCAGGAGGCCGAAGAACGGATCGTAGATATTGGCCCAGATAACGCCGACCACCGCCAGCGACACCAGATGCGGCAGGAAGAAGGCGGTGCGGAAGAAGACCTGGGTGATCCGCAGCCTGCTGACGGCAAGCGCGAGCAGAAGGCCGAGCCCGCCTGCCATCACCACATGGTAGGCCAGCCAGAGGAAGGTATGGACGAGGCTCTTCCAGACGATCGGATCCTGTGCCGCCTTGGCATAGTTGTCGAAGCCAACGAAACTCGCGGAGGTATTGAAGCCGGCCGAGCTGTTGAAGCTCAGCCAGAACGTGGCGGCGATCGGCAGCAGGGTGAAGGTGGCATAAAGGGCGAGCGCCGGCGCCATCAGCCACAATGCGGTGCGGGCATCGCCAGCGGATGAGCCAGCAGTTGAGGCAGCCCCAGTCGTCCGGCGTTCGGACATACGGGCGGAGATGCCACCCGTATGTCCCGCCACGGCAGGCGCATCCCTGAGAGGAGCCACGACCTTGCTTCCGGGGGTTTGGTGAATGACCACTATTTCGCCTCTGCCATCTTCGCCTGGATCTGCTTCATGCCGTCCTCGCCGCCGACCTGGCCGGAGATCAGGCCCTGGATGACCTGGAAATAGGTATCGAGCACGATGCCGGGCAGATAGACGCTTGGATTGTAGCCGACGCCGCCGGCGGCAGCCGCGAAGATGTCCTTCAGCACAGGGGTCGGCGGCTCGACGCCCGGGATTTCGCGCGGATAGATCATCGTGCTTGCCGGATCCTGCGCGCGCTTCTTCATCACCGCATCCGACAGCATGAAGTCGATCCACTTCATCGCGAGTTCGGGCTGCCGTGAGTTGACCGGCACCAGCCAGCTCCAGCCGACACCGCCGGTCGGTATCGCTGCACCCTTGATGTCGGAGGGCATGGGCGCGTAACCGGCGTTAGCGAGGTCATAGCCGGCCTTGCGGGCGTTAGCGGTAAACCACGGGCCGGCAACGAACATCGCCGCCCGCTTGTTGAACCAGAGGCGCGAAGCGCCGTCGAGATCGAGACCTGCCATTTCCTTCTTGATGGTGCCCGCCTCGACGAGATTCTGCAGCCGGATGGCGCCGGCGGCGACGGAGGGATCGTCCCAGGCGATCTCGCGGCGCAGCGCCTTGCCGATCACTTCTTTGCCGCTCGCCGATTGCAGCAGGTTGCCGAAGAGGTGGCCGGCGCTGCCCGTGGTGCGCGGACCGATGGCGATCGGCTGCAGCCCGGTTTCCTGGATCGATTTCGTCAGCGCTTCGAATTCGGTCCAGGTCGCCGGGATCTTCCAGCCAGCTTTTTCGAAAATATCCTTGTGATACCAGATGCCAAGCGCATCAAGGCCATCGGGGACCTCGTAGATCTCGCCACCGAACTGGCCCTTCAGCTCGGTGTAGAGCCAGGGATAGATCTCATCCTTCCAGCCCCGCTTTTCATATTGCTCGGTGAGCGGCATGACCTGCTTGGCATTCCTGACGACGCTGATGCGGCCGATGCCGGAATTGGTGAGGATCACATCAGGGCCGGCATCCGACTGGATCACCGCCTGCACCGCGCCGTTGCTGATCGTCCCGGTCGGCGGCATGAATTCGACGGTCACGCCGGGATTGGCCTTTTCGAAATCGGCCTTGATGCCGTTCCACAGCTGCGCCACCAGCGGTTCGGTGATCTGTTCGGGACCCCACATCTTCAGGGTTTCGGCATGCGCCAGCGAACTTGCGGCGATCATCGCCACTAGCGCCGTGCTGCGGGCAAGAAATTTCAGCATTGCTCCCTCCTCTTGGGGCCGCTCCACGGCCACGTTTTTCGATTGTTGAAAAGGAGACCTCCCTCTCCTTCTTTGCGCCTGGCGTGCCATACGGTTAACGCGCCGGATTCCCCTTCTTAAACCGCGCCATGACGGCCTGCTGGACATCGCTGATATGCGCATGCATCAACGCCTTTGCGCGGGGGATGTCGCGAGCCCGGAACGCCTGCAGGATCTGATCGCGCTCTTCGGCTGCCCTTTCGGCCAGATCGCGGCTCTCATTGGCGATCGAGCGGCAGATCTGGATCTGCAGCGCGAGCCGTGCCAGCGTTTCGATCAGCGGTGCGCTTCCCGAAAGCTCGGCGATGGTCTCGTGAAACTCCTTGTCGCGAATGCCGTAGGTCTCCATGTCGCCTCGACGCAATGCGGCCACCGCCTCATCCAGAATACGCTCGAAGCCGGCGATATGCCGGTCGCTCATCTGCGGCACGGCAAGCTCGACGGCGAAGCATTCGAGCGTCTTGCGCAGATCGTAGAGGTCATCGATCTCCTTCGGCGTGAAGCTGCGCACGAAGAAGCCGCGATAAGGCTTGATCTCGATCAGCCCTTCCTTGGCGAGCGTGCCGATCGCTTCGCGGAACGGCGTGCGGCTGACCTGCAGGCGTTCCGTCAGTTCCTTTTCGTCGATCGAGACCCCGCTCGGGAGCTCGCCGGAGACGATCAGGCGAACGATTTCCTCGTAGATCCGCTCGCGAAGGGTGAGATGGCGCGGTGCGTTCATGGTCTCCATTTCCGTCTGGCATTCGTCATTTAAGTATGCAATATACGAACAAATATACAATATGGAAAATACAAAACTCGGAATTTTATCGGAAGAAACTTGGAGACCGATCAAAAAAGGGGAGGAAAACCAATGGGAAAGGTCTATATCGTCGGCACCTGCGACACCAAGCGTGCTGAACTGAGCTACGCCAGGGAGGTGGTTCTTTCGGCCGGAGCCGATGCCGTTCTGGTCGATGTAGGCACGCTTGGGGAAGGCGCTGCCGGCGATATCCAGGCGCGCGAAGTCGCCGAATTTCATCATGAGGGCGCGGCAGCCGTGCTCGGGCAGACCGATCGGGGAACCGCGGTTTCGGCCATGGCCAAAGCGCTGACGGCGTTCCTGAAATCGCGCAACGACATCGGTGCCGTGCTCGGCCTTGGCGGCACCGGCAATACCGCGCTGGTGACTGAGGCAATGCGAACGCTTCCGATCGGCCTGCCGAAACTGATGGTCTCGACGGTCGCCTCGGGCAATGTGGCGCCCTATGTCGGCCCGAACGATCTCACCATGATGTATTCGGTCGTCGACATCGCCGGCTTGAATGCCATCTCGCGCAAGGTAATCGGTAATGCGGCAAATGCGGCGGCCGGCATGGCCCGCAACCCCATCCCCGTCTCCAGCGATGACCGGCCGGGCATCGGCATGACCATGTTCGGCGTCACCACCTCCTGCGTCAACCAAGTCCGCGAAATGCTCGGCAAGACGCATGAAATCTACGTCTTCCATGCGACCGGCGTCGGTGGCCAGTCGATGGAGAAGCTAGCCGATTCCGGCCTGCTACAGGGCGTGATCGACGTGACGACGACGGAAGTGCCCGACCTTCTCATCGGCGGCGTCTTTCCGGCGACCGAGGATCGCTTCGGCGCCATCATCCGCACCGGCCTGCCCTATGTCGGCTCGGTCGGCGCCGTCGATATGGTGAATTTCGGCGCGCGGGACACCGTGCCGGCGCCCTTCCGCGACCGCAGGCTTCACGTCCACAATGCGCAGGTGACCCTGATGCGCACCACCCCGGAGGAAAACCGCAGGATCGGCGCCTTCATCGTCGAGCGGCTCAACCGGATGCAGGGCCCGGTCCGCTTTCTGCTGCCGCTCCAGGGCGTTTCGGCCATCGACGCAGCCGGTCAGCCCTTCCATGACCCCGAAGCCGACGCGGCGCTGTTTGCCGCCATCCGTAACGGCTGGCGCGAGGCGCCGAACAGGCGTCTCGTCGAGATAGACGCCCATATCAACATCCCGGAATTCGCCGCGGCACTCGTCGCCAACTTCCGTGACATCCATGCCTCAAGGAGGGAATTTTGACCCGTAACGACAGAAACGACATTCTGAGCAAGCTCCGCCGCAAGGTCGCCGAGGGCCGGCCGATCATCGGCGGCGGCGCCGGCACTGGCCTTTCCGCCAAGAGCGAGGAGGCCGGCGGCATCGACCTGATCGTAATCTACAATTCCGGGCGTTACCGCATGGCCGGGCGCGGCTCGCTCGCCGGCCTGCTCGCCTACGGCAATGCCAATGAGATCGTCAAGGAGATGGGCCGCGAGGTTCTGCCGGTCGTGCGCCATACGCCGGTGTTGGCGGGCGTCAACGGCACAGATCCCTTCATGCTGCCCGATCACTTCCTCGACGAGTTGAAGGCGATGGGTTTTGCCGGCATCCAGAACTTCCCGACCGTCGGGCTGATCGACGGCACGTTTCGCGCCAATCTCGAAGATACCGGCATGGGCTTCGATCTGGAAATCGACGTCATCGCCCGTGCGCACGCCAAGGATATGCTGACGACGCCCTATGTCTTCAGCAGCGATGACGCCGCCGCCATGACCAAGGCCGGTGCCGATATTGTGGTCTGCCATCTCGGCCTGACCACGGGAGGTGCGATCGGCGCGGAATCGGCACTGACGCTCGACGGGTGCGTGGAGAAGATCAACGAATGGGCGGATGCCGCAAGGTCGGTGCGCGACGATGTCATCGTGCTCTGCCATGGCGGTCCGATCGCCATGCCGGCGGATGCGGCCTATGTGCTTGCCCGCTGCAAGGGCTGTAACGGCTTTTATGGTGCCAGCTCGATGGAACGTCTACCGACAGAAGTCGCGATCAGGGCGCAGGTCCTGGACTTCGCGAAGATATAGGTGTGGCGGTGCAACGCGGCCAAGCCGGAACCGGCACGCTGCGGGCAATGTCGCAGATAAAGTCGACAAACATCCTCAGGGAAGCCGCGAGCGTCAAGTCGGGGAACGACACCTATGGCAGCCATATCCACTGCTCTAAGGTCCTCGGAATGTACCATATGTGGAAGTACTTGATCTGACAACGTCAATCGCGAGACTCGGAGCGTATCGGAGCTAAAATAGACGGGAATGTTCAGGCCCATCCGAGGGTATCCAAAAATACGCTACGGTACGATCTAATGCACTGAAAAAACTTTCTGCCAGCATCTACTGGTATCTATCCGTGGGCATAGATGGGCGGTGCTGGTCCGCCTGCGGGCATCGCCCATAGTGATCATCGCGAAATTTGAACGTACTGCCAGGGCAAATGAGGGTCTTGATGGGAGCCGAACCAACGACCCCGTCATTCGACATCTTGCCTGCAGTTGACGAGAAGCGCGAAGTTTCATGAATGCCTGAGCCTGGAGAAGCTAAATACTACGCTAACGCCACAATGCCGAAATTGGCACCGCGGACAGGCGCTCCCCAAACGGGACCACCTTTTCATGGTCGTATAAGACCATGCCTGAAACAAACCGCTCTCCACATGCTTGGGCCAACATTCGCAATCCGGAAAAGTCGGAAGTCGAAACGGATGCTGCCGCTTTTATCTCGATACCGACAACCATGCCTCTTCTGTCTTCGATGACGATATCGACTTCGTTCTGCTGCTTGTCGCGAAAGTGTGAAAACTCAAAGCCGGTATGTCCGCTGTTGGCGAGTTTAAGGACCTCGCCAAAGACGAAAGTCTCCAGCAAGGCTCCGAACTGCCCTCTGTCATCCCGGAGTCTCTCCAGAGAGAGGTCGCGAAGGGAGGCGAGAAGACCAGAATCGAGGAAATGTATTTTGGGGGTCTTAGTCAGGCGCTTCAGTTTGTTGGAAAACCAGGGTTGGATCGTTCGGGCGAGGAATAGACTTTCGAATATGGCAACGTATTTTTGCGTGGTGACGTGGTTCATCCCGATGGCGGCCCCAATTCCCGAATAGTTCACGAGTTGTCCCGAATGTTCAGCCAGAATGCGTAGCAGGCGCGGCATTTGCGCGATCTGCTCGATTTGCGCGACGTCGCGAACGTCGCGTTGAACGATCGCTTGGATATAATCCCCATACCAGTCCTGTCTGCGGTTCAAGGTTTTGCGACCCAATGCCTCCGGATATCCACCTGCCAGAACTGCAGCCACCAGGTCGTCACCGACGATTGGTTGTCCGGCTTTAGCTTCGTTTCGGAAGGCGTCGACCAAAAAGCTTCCACCGGCTGTTCTGATCTCGCTTTGAGCGAGCGGCAGCAATCGGACGACCTCCATACGCCCTGCGAGCGAGTCTGCGACGCGTGGCAGCGTCATGAGATTGGCTGAACCGGTCAGAAGGAAACGCCCTGGACGCTCGTCAGTATCCACGCTTTCCTTTATCGCCAACAACAGCTCGGGAGCGCGCTGAATTTCATCGAGAATGGCGCGATCCATTCCTCTTACAAAGCCAACTGGATCCCGTCGCGCGGCGTTGAGCGTTGTCGCATTGTCTAGCGTGTAATACTCCATTCCTTCGTTGGCCATCTTCTTCGCCAACGTTGTTTTTCCGGATTGTCGGGGCCCCGCAATCAGCACGACTCGGGTGTCTGACATGGCGTCGGCGACGCGTTGCTCGACGAGTCTTGGATACAGCGGCATAGCTTCATTCCTTTAATTACCATTTGAAACTATGATAATGACCAATTGAAAGTCAAGGAATGACCATCTGAAATCCATCTGGCGACTGATTGAAACAGGGCCAAAACCAGGTAGCCCAATCCGATCCGGCGCCGCGTCACCCTTATCCTTATCCGCTTCCGGCCTCCCCGCGCGGCGCCAGGTTGCCAGGAGCCGTTCAAGATTAGAAAAGTTGCCGGTGTACCCGCGGTGCTTGATGTCATGAAACAGATGCCGCCCACGGCGATTGCCGTCCCTCCAACACTGGATGAGAACGGCTTCGAAATACAGAGGGGATGTTGGCTGCAGCGCTTCCCTGCGCCGGTCGGGTGGGGTTTCGAACGTCAGCCACTTCGCGATGCTGCGACGGTCATATCCCGTGCGACGCCCAATCTCCGAGCAGGTCAGGCCTTCTTTGCTCAAGGCGTGCACCGTCTCGAACACCTCCTTCCGGGACTGCCTATGTGTCCGGCGAAGCTGATCGGGCCAGCGCGTTCCAGGCGCCTGCTCATGCGAAGCCTGATCGTCATGATCAATCTCAATGTCCTCGTCTGGCAGCAATGTCCTGCCTGTAGCTCGTCCGGAGAGGCTCATCTGTTCCTCGATAGCAAGACGCAGATTCTGGATGAGATGAAAGCGGTCCGCCACCTGAGACGCTTGCGGGGCACCTTCACGAGCAGCCTGCGCGTAAAGCCCGCATCGATCTCGGCCGACCACCTCAATGGAGGGATGCCGCTTCAACCATTGTGCAACGCTTGTCACGCTCCGGTCCTCGAGAATGTCCATGACCTTTCTGCGCTCGAGATCGACGATGATCGTGCCGTAGCGCCACGATTTCCTCCAACTCCAGTCATCGATACCGATGATCCGCGCGGGTGGCTCGTTGTCGACCTGTGAAGCCATGCGCTTCAAGTGCCGAAGGATGGTGTCGTCGCTGACCGGCATCCCGAGCTGTTTCATCAAGCGCTCTCCTGGGCGTCCGCCTGTGCCGTGACCCAGAAGGCCAACTATCTTGGCGACCCTCGTTGTCGTGCGGGCGTAGGGCCGGCGATCTCCGGGATCAGGTCGGTGAACGTTTGCCGTTCGCACTGCCGATAACTGCAACGCCAGCGGCTTAATCGCAGCCTTACCGTCACTTCATTGCCCTGGGTCGGCAGGTCCTGGAGACTGCGGTACGACCAGCCGTGCCGACTTCTGCTCTGTTTCCGGCAATCTGGGCAAATACCCGAGGATGCTCCGCCAGCAGACACAACCCAATCACCATCGATGCCCGGACCGGGCGACCATTTCGATTTTGTTCGCATCCCCGTCCATACCGGGATGACCGCTAACGACTTGTTAACCACACAAAGTGAGGAAGACCCCAGTTAAGTGCCAAACGACAGCTCGACTCAAATCCCTCGCAATGCTTCGTTGCTGCTTGGAGGACTGGGCATGGCATACGAGTGGGACGAAGGCCGCGCACGAAAAGTGCGCGTCATTAAGTTGGCATCTGTGTGGGCATTGACCGCCTCAGCACTCAGCTTTCCAGTGGCCTTGCTTTTGACCGCATTTCCCGAAGTCACTGAAAATTCCGGCTCTTCACCTTCAGCGTATCGATATGAAGGTCATCTATGTAAATTTCCCGCGGCCTCACGCCCATCGGCGGCCGCTCGCGGCTGTCGGGGCTGCCGGGTGATCCATGCGCGAACTCGTCGCCACGGCCTGTCGGCACCCGGAATGTGTCCCGCTCGCCAAGGCTTGCCAGATCGGTGGTTAAATCGAACATCCGTTGCGCCACCAGATGCACGACGCCCCCTTCGCGCTGAATCTTGCCGTTGATCGCCATCATCGCGGATCCGAGCACGACGCGGCGCTGCTTTTCGAACAGGCTCGGCCAGACGACGATATTGGCAACGCCTGTCTCATCCTCAATGGTCATGAACATCACACCCTTGGCGCTGCCGGGCTTCTGACGGACGAGAACCAGACCCGCCGTCATCAGCCAGCGGCCATCGCGCGCCGTTGTCGCCTCGGCACAAGTGACGATATTTCGGCGGGCGAGATCCTCTCGCAGGAAGCTGACCGGATGGGCGCGCAGGGTTACGCCCGTATGCCCGTAGTCCTCAACGACATTGGCGCCCTCCGTCATCTGCCGAAGCGTCAAATCCGGTTCCTGCTGCTCGGCGATCACCGCCCGCTCGCGATCGGCAGCCGCAGCAAAAAGCGGAAGGGGTTCGTCGCGCAAGGCTTTGATCGCCCACAGCGCATCGCGTCTTTCAAGTTCCAAGGACGGCCGAAATGCATCGGCTTCGGCCAGCTTGACAAGGGAAGCCGACGGCACACCGGCGCGCCGCCACATATCGTCAACGGAAACGAAGGGATCGTCGCCGCGCGCCACTGCGATTTTTGCCGCATCCTGTTCAGGCAGCCCCCTGACTAGGCGCATTCCCAGACGCACGGCATGGCGGTCGGTTCCCTCGATCACTTCCAGCGTGCAATTCCACCGCGATCGATTGATGCAGACCGGGCGGATCGCGACCCCGTGGGCTCGGGCATCCGTGACGATCTGAGCTGGCGCATAGAACCCCATTGGTTGCGCATTGATGAGGGCGGCACAGAACACATCCGGATAATGGCATTTCACATAGGAAGAGGCATAGGCGATGAGCGCAAAGGAGGCGGCATGGCTTTCGGGAAAGCCATAGGAGCCAAAACCCTCGAGCTGCGAGAAGGTCTTTTCGGCAAACTCTTCCGTGTAGCCATTCTTCACCATCCCTTGGACCAACTTGTCCTTGAACTTGCTGACCCCGCCGGTGAACTTGAAGGTCGCCATCGAGCGCCTGAGGGCATCGGCCTCGCCGGCTGTAAAACCGGCACAGACGATCGCGACTTTCATGGCACTTTCCTGAAACAATGGCACGCCCAGCGTCTTGCCGAGAACAGCCTCGAGTTCCGGCTTCGGATAGACGACCGCTTCCTTGCCTTCGCGCCGTCTCAGGTAAGGATGCACCATGTCACCCTGGATCGGCCCGGGGCGAACGATCGCCACCTGGATGACCAGGTCGTAATAGGTCTGGGGTTTCAGCCGCGGCAGCATCGACATCTGGGCGCGGGATTCGATCTGGAAGGTGCCGAGCGTGTCGGCCTTGCGGATCATCGCATAGGTCGCCGGGTCTTCCGGCTCTATGGTGGCGAGATCGAGCGTTATACCCTTGTGTTCCTCCAGGAAGGCAAAGCTCTTGGCCATGCAGGTGAGCATTCCCAAGGCAAGCACATCCACCTTCATGAACTTGAGCGCCTCGATATCGTCCTTGTCCCACTCAATGGTCTGGCGGTCCTGCATGCGCGCCTGTTCGATCGGTACCAGTTCGTCGAGGCGGTCATTGGTCAGGACAAAACCACCCGGATGCTGGCCCAGATGACGCGGAGCCCCCATCAATTGCTGCGCCAGCTCCAATGTCAGCCGCAGGCGGCGGTCGGACATGTTCATGTTCAACTCGTTGACCTGCTTTTCGCCGACGCCCTCCTTGCTCCAGCCCCAGATACCAGCTGAAAGCGCCGTGATCATGTCTTCGGGCAGGCCGAGCACCTTGCCGACATCGCGAAGCGCACCCTTGGCGCGATAGCGGGTGACGGTCGCGCAAAGGGCAGCCTTCTGCCGGCCGTAGGTCTTGTAGATCCACTGGATCACCTCTTCGCGTCTGGCATGTTCGAAATCGACGTCGATGTCGGGCGGCTCGTTGCGCTCGGCTGAGATGAAGCGTTCGAACAGCAGATCGTTCGCGGCCGGATCGATCGCCGTGATCCCCAGCACATAACAGACGGCGGAATTGGCGGCGCTGCCCCGACCCTGGCACAGGATGCTCTGCGAGCGCGCAAAGCGGACGATGCTATAGACCGTCAGAAAGTAAGGGGCGTAGTCGAGTGTGCGGATCAGATCGAGTTCGTGATGGAGGACTTTCGCCACATCATCAGGCACCCCTTCGGGATAGCGATCGCGCACGCCCTCCCAGGTAAACTTCTCCAGTGTCTGCTGTGCCGTCAATCCGGGGATGATCGCTTCCTCGGGATATTGGTATGTCAGCTCGTTCATGTCGAAGCGACAGCGATCGACAATCTCGCGGGTACGGGCGAGTGCCTCGGGGTATCGGCCGAACAGACGGTGCATTTCCTCAGGGGGCTTCAAAAAACGATCGGCGTGCCGTTCGCGCAAGAACCCGGCCCGGTCGATGGTGGTGCGATGGCGAATGCAGGTGACGACATCCTGCAGCTGTCGCCTGCCAGGCTCATGAAACAGCACGTCATTAGTGACGACCGGTCGGACCTTTTGCCGGATCGCCAGGCTGTTGAGCTCATACAGGCGCAGTTGGTCGTTCGGCCGCCGGCGCAGCGTCAGCGCCAAATAGGTGCGGTCGCCAAATATCTCCTTCATCTTGCGCAGCTGGACGGCACATGCGTCATCGGCCTCGTCGGGGATCAGGACGGCGAGCAGGCCCTCTGCATAGAGGGCAACATCCGTCAGATCGAGGATGCAGTTGCCCTTGCCGCCCCGCTCCTTGCCGAGCGACAGAAGCCGGCATAGCCTCGAATAGGCCACCCGGTCCGTCGGATAGACCAGCATCGACATGCCGTCTGTCAGATCGAGCCTGCAGCCAACAACCAGCCGGACACCGGTTTCCTTGGCCCCTTCCCAGGCGCGTACGATGCCGGCAAGGCTGTTGCGATCGACGATGCCAAGCGCCTCAATGCCGAGTGCCTGGGCCGTCGCAAACAGCTCATCGCAGCCTGACGCGCCGCGCAGGAAAGAAAAATGACTGGTGACCTGGAGCTCGGCGTAGCGCATCAGCCATAGATCCCGTGCAGAAACCATTTGGCCGTTCCTGTTGCCGGATCCACACCGTCGCCGGAGCGATAGACCCAGAAGCGATTTCCGTCCTCGTCCTCGACGGAATAGTAGTCCCTCACCGCCTCCATCTCGGATGAGCGGACCCACCACTCACCGAATACCCGTTCCGGCCCGTCACCACGCTTGATGCGCCGGCGCTTGCCGCGCCAGGTCATGGATGCCGGCGGATGGTCGGGTGTGAGCGCAATCACCTCGATCCGTTCCGGGCGCGCCAGCATGCGGCTTGGCCGCGGCCAGCGGGTCGGCCAGGCCTGGCCCAGTTTTGCGGAAATGGGAGAGACGCGCCCGACATTGCGCTCGGGAACGTCGCTTTCGACAGGCGCCAGCCGATACATGCGTTGGCCGCGATTTCCAAAACTGTCGAGCAGTGGCGTCACATCGACGATGGTTTCTTCGACCAGCGAGGAGATCGACTGCTTTTCCTCGAATGGCTCGATCATCGTTGCGGCAAGAGACAGTTTCTCGATGCCGAAACCGGGATCGATCTTCTCGATGCTGGAACAGAGAAGCTTTGTGAGATGGGGGATATCACGCACAGCCTTTGCCGTGCCGGCGCGCAGCGACTGTAAGGTGTTATCGACGCGGTAGATAATCAGGTCGGCACGGCGAACGCCCTGCCCGCGTGTCTCCAATGCGGCGCAGAGTTCGACCACCAGCTCGCCGATATATTTGGCGATGGTCTCGGCCGCCCCGATCGGCTCGGAAAAGGAACGCGCCACTTCGATCAGGTCCGCAGTGCGGATGGGGTCGATCGGTTCGGCAAGGCGCCCGAACATCTGATCAAGCCTGCGGCCGACCTCCGGCCCGAAGCGCAGTGTCAGAGGCGCCCGCGGCGTTGCGGAAAGCTCGCCGACGGTGCGAAACCCGAGTACCGCCAGACCGCTGACGGTGTCAGAAGGCAGACGAAGGCTGGAAATCGGCAGATTGACGACAGCCTTGGCCGTTTCTCCAACCGGCACGATGATCACCTGCCGCCGCGTGGCGCGAGCAATGGCGTGGGCGCTGCCCCAGGTGTCGGCGATGGCGCCGCGGGCCTGAAGACCATGTCCTCGCAGAGCGTTGACAAGACCAGTGAGCATCGGCAACTCGCCGCCGCCCAGATGGTCGGCGCCCTCGGTATCCATCACGATGCCATCGGGACTGTCCAATGCCACCACCGGCGTATATTGCCGGAGCATCCATAGCGCCAGGCGCTCGATCGCCAAGGCGTCTCCGGCCGGATCTGCGTCGACTAGATGCAGGCCGGATATCATCGCCTGGGCCTTGGCGGCGGGCATGCCGATGCGGGCGCCCGCCTTGAAGGCGGCAGCGTCGATTGCCGCAACGCTGCGTTTCGATCCACTACGGGAAACGACCACGACAGGTGTTTCAGCCGAAATTCCGGGACCCGCGCGTCTGATCCTGTCCGTCGCGAGCGTGGGGAGAAAGACTGATACGACCCGTGGCATCGCAGGCACCTATTTCAAATTCCGCGGCTTCTCCCGCTCTTGCTCTGATCAATTCCGCCAGCCACCGTGCCCGCCCGATGCCTGGCACGGGAAGCGGCTCGGAAGGCAGGACGCTGATGCGCCATCGTGTCGTAGCGGCCGTTGGCTGCCCGAAATCAGCAGCCTCCGTCGGGCGACGCCATCGTCGCAGCGCAATGCCGATCGTTCCTGAAGCCTCGGCCGCGAGCTGCAGGCGCCGCGAGGCAGTCATGGGCAGGCGCACAAGCTCGGCAACGACGGCGCCAAGCCCGCCAAACCGCAGGCACTCTTCGAAATTCGTGAGCACATCCTCTTCCCGATCGGCTTCGACATAGATGACCCGATCATGGTGAAGCCCCGCCTGTGCCAGGGCCGGCGCAAACAGATCCGGCCGTGTCAGGCACCAAAGAATGTCCCCTTTCGTGCGTGCGACAATCCCGGCGACAAACAGGGCGGCGGCCGCGCCATGCACCGCGTCGGCGCCACCACCGGCCACTTCGTGCAAGGCGCCGCGGGCCAACCCACCGCCGGGTAGCTTTGCGTCGATCTCGGCAATTCCGAACGACAGCACCTCGCCCTTGCGCGCAGCTCCGCCTTCATGCCGCCGGATGCGGTCCTGAAGTTCAGAAATGACGGGGTTGGCGGCAGTGATTGGCATCGGTTTCCAACGTCAAGAGTGCATTTGCATCGTCAAAAAAAGGCTGCTATGTTCTGTTTTTGTTCTTTAAACAACGGTGAGTCAACGGGCAAGAATCGGGTGGACTGCGGCCAGCACCACGAGACGGCTGTTGCTCAATCGATTCATCAAGCAGATTCAATTCGATGCGGAATGTGACGAAAAATATCGTAGATGAGAAAATAGAGATATGCCCGGCCTGCTGACGCTGAGAGATTTCAAGGGACCGGTGATTACCGTCGAATGCAAACCGTGCGGTCAACAGGGCGAGCTTGATCGCAAGGCGCTGGTGAAACAGTTTGGCGCCAGCATGCGTTTTGTGGATCTGCGCCGCCGTATGGCAATGGGTTGCGACAAGATGCACTGTTCTGACGGGCAGGATAGATGCGGGACGGCATTTCCCTGTTTGCTGGAGGCGGCCGTGGTTTTTGAGCCGCAAAAGCCCACGTGATCGCTGGAGCTTTCAAAACTTGCTTGCGTTCCGAAAGGGTCGGAAACTTCGCCTTGACCCGCATGGGATAGGAGGACGGGTAGTGTGTAATCTCTATAATGTGACGACCACGCGCGACGCGGTTCTGCAGTTCACAAAAGCGTTCCGGGATCGAGCCGGCTGGAATGAAGCCTCCTTCGATGTTTATCCAGGCTATCAGGCGCCGATTGTCCGCGTCGCCGAGGACGGACAGCGCGAAATTGCCCGGGCGACCTGGGGAATGCCGTCGCCGCCTGCCTATGTGAAAAATTACGACCCCGGCGTCACCAACATTCGCAATGTGAATTCGCCGCACTGGCGGAGCTGGCTCGGCCCAACCAGCCGCTGCCTCGTACCGTTCACGTCTTTTGCCGAGCCTGATCCAGCCAGCAAGGTGGAGGGCGGGCGCGTGCCGAACGCCTGGTTTGCCGGCAACGAAGATCGGCCGCTGATGTTTTTCGCCGGATTCTGGACGCCTTGGAAGGGCGTGCGCAAAGTCAGGGATGGCGAGCAGGAGTACGAGCTGTTTGGATTTCTGACGACCTCGCCCAACGAGATTGTCTCTCCTATCCATCAAAAGGCTATGCCCGCCATCCTGACCACGCCTGAAGAAGTCGAGACCTGGCTGATAGCACCGTGGGATGAAGCCCGCCACCTACAGCGTCCGCTCCCGGGCAACATGCTGGTGATCGTGCCGCCACAGGCAAAACCGAAGCCTGACGAGGAAGGTCTGTTGCTTTGATCACCAGCACAGAGCACGACCAGGGCAATCAAATGCCCGTTCACCAAATGCCGGCTTATCCTGTGGGAACTGACGTCATGAGCGTGCAAACGGTGCGCAAAATCATCCATGTCGATATGGATGCCTTTTATGCCTCGGTCGAGCAACGTGACAATCCGGAGCTACGTGGCCTGCCACTGGCCGTCGGTGGATCCGCGGCACGTGGCGTTGTGGCGGCAGCGAGTTACGAGGCCAGAACCTTTGGCGTGCATTCCGCCATGCCGTCGGTCACCGCCAAGCGCAAATGCCCGGATCTGATTTTTGTGCCACCGCGATTCGAGGTTTATCGGCAGGTTTCGCAGCAAATCCGCGAAATCTTCTCCGAATACACGCCGCTGATCGAGCCACTGTCGCTGGACGAAGCCTATCTCGACGTCACCGAGAACCTGAAGGGCATGGAGATCGCCACCGAGATTGCGCTTGAGATCCGTGCGAAAATCAAGGCGGTCACGGGTCTCAATGCGTCGGCTGGCATCTCCTACAACAAGTTCCTGGCCAAAATGGCGAGCGATCTGAACAAGCCGAATGGCCAGGCGGTCATTACGCCGAAGAACGGCCCGGGTTTTGTCGAGGCCCTCCCCGTCAAGAAGTTCCATGGCGTGGGGCCGGCCACGGCTGAACGAATGAAACGGCACGGTATAGAGACGGGGCTTGATCTGAAATCGAAGTCGCTTGCCTTCCTTCAGCAGCATTTTGGGAAGTCAGGCCCGTATTTTTACGGCATTGCCCGTGGGATCGACGAACGGCAGGTCAGACCTGATCGCATCCGGAAGTCCGTCGGCGCGGAAGACACCTTCGTCGAAGACATCGACAATTTCGATCTCGCCAAAGCCGAGCTGCGGCCATTGGCCGAGAAAGTCTGGAGGTATTGCGAGGCGCACGACATCACGGGAAAGACCGTGACCGTCAAAATCAAATATTCAGATTTCAGCCAGGCGACACGCAGCCAGACTGTGCCGGGAGCCGTCTCGGGCGTCGACCAGATGCTGGAAATTGCGGAGTTCCTACTTGGCTCGGTGTTCCCGTTCAAACGTCCAGTCCGGCTTTTAGGGATCACCCTTTCATCGCTCAACACCGAAGAAAATAGACAAGAACCGCAGCTAGCTCTCGGGCTCTGATCAGCAAGTCCGCAAAACGAAAAAGCCTGCCGCGGGAGGAGGTGCGGCAGGCTTTCCGAGAAGAACCGAACAGACAGCTTAAGAGGAGGAGTGCCGCTGTTCCGACAGACGTCCCTTGGGAGGAGGAGTGGGCCGTCTGAATTCGAAGCTCTGCGGGAGGAGGTGCATCGCCTCAATGAAACCAAGATACGCATTCTTTGCGCATGGCCCGCACCATTTTGCCGGGCCGAACCTGCTGGCGACGATCCTGTTCGGGAAGTTCGCCCAGCACCAACCGCTCAACCGCCAGAGCGAACGCTACGCTCGCGAGGGCATTGAGGGTTACGTCTGGAAAATCCGATAGTTGGCCCAGACACTTCGAGATATTTCGTCCGCCGTCGCCCATTCGGCATCGGAGTCGTTGAGCAGGGTTAGAAACCCGCCTCTACTCTCGATTTCGTCAGGCGATCGATAACCCTGCTCGCACTCCTCGCAGTGTCCGTAGACATCCCCGGTTTCGCTCTCGCGAAAGAGAAAGAGCCTGCCGTTGTGGCAATTCGGGCAATGGCCTGCGTGAAATTGCATCATGGGCCTCGGAACATTTTCGCGAGTGTTTTGTCATGCCTGCATTGCATAGGCATATGCCTAATAAACGGTATCGGAGCGTTTGAGGACGAGAAGCAAGTGGATATGCGGAAGCGTCTCCTGCCCGGGCCCATACACGCGGCTAAAACGCTGGCGCTTGGGCCAACCCGTATTGCATCAGCAAATCCTTAAAGAATCCCTGTTGACTCATTTTCGCATCAGAACATAATTAGAACATCGAGGCCGCCATGGCGGGCGGCTATCCACGTATCATCCACAGCTTGACACGCTTCGGCGCTAAGGACTAGCCATGCCCGAAACAACAGCACCCTCGCCTTCCGACGCCGCCGCAGGTGACCTTGAATACATGTGGGCGTTTGTCCGGCCTATAGATGATGCCAGCAAGGAACTGCTGGCAGGTCTAGCAGAAAGGCCCGACCAGTCGTTCGAGTATTTCCGGGCTGATATTTATGGCACCGACCCTGAAAGCGAGTGGCCGACAATGTCCTGGCTGGAGGTGGGTTTCAGCAAATCCTCGGGCGACTTCCGCATCCTCTGGAAAAGCGGCATGGGACCCACTCTGGAACTCCCGGACAACCTGCTCACCGACTGGGGAAACGGTACCAACCCGGAAGACGCGCTGGAGCAGCTCACGCAACAGATGAAGAACGAAGGCCGGCCATTACTTGGCGTATGCACCGTCAAGCATGTTCGGGACGGCGTGCGCGGTTATCGAGATGCTCCAGGGATCATCGGCTTCGACTTCACTCCAGGCCTGCAGAAGTGAGGTTTGCGAAATGATGAGATTCGAGCCTGGTCGAGCGCCCCCCGCCTTCAGCGAACCGCCACGTGCCTCACTGGCAAAATCTGCGGTCGATGTTGTACTCGAGCCCGATGTCGTCTCGGTCGAGGCGGACGACATAACTCGCCCCAATCGCGAACCTTTGGAGCTTTCCTCGGATCTGCCGCCGAGGAAACCGGCGAAGCGCCACGCCGCTGCGCTTAAGAAACCGCGCGCTGTCGAACTGGTCGATGTCGACACAGCTCCCCTTATGCTCAATTTGGAAGTTTCGACAGCTCCCAGCAAGTTGCCCGGATCAACCTGATCGGGAGAATGATCGCTGGCAGTCTGATCGACTGAATCCGACACCGGTTCCGCTGGATAATGGCTCGACCTGAATGCTCCTGGCAAAGGTATCGCGCTCAATTTCGCAGCGGATCGATGAACGTTGCCGGGAGCCTGTTTGCGAACTCAGTAAATAGAATTCTGTCGGAAAACGTCCTTGCGACGACGGCCTGATGTTCGAGCGCGTTATGCTTCATCGGTTACCGAGAGTATCCGTCCCGGTGCATCAATACGAATGGGCGTCGCCCCGACGAGCGCGATAAGGGTACTTTCCAGCTTTTTCAGTCTTCAGTTCCTAACTGTCTCTCCCAATCGGCACGCAATTCCTCGAAGATGGCTTCGCCCTCCCGCATAACGGCGTGTCCGAACTCCGTTACATAAAGCGGTTTGCGTCTAGCATCGGTGTGATCATAGGCACGTGCCAGGTAACCTCGTTCCTCGAGCAGCGAAATTGTTTTGGCCGCCGCCTGTTTGGAGATTGAGAGGCGGCGGCCCAGCTCCGAAGCATTATCCGCGCTGGCTGCAATTGCACGCATGGCGAAATCATGCGCAGGACGCATATCCACGTAGCCTCGGCGGGCCAGTTCATCCGTCGCCGCATCGGCGAGGACCCGAAAGCCGCCAAGTAAGAGAAGTGCAAGGTCTGCGCCCGTTCTAGCCATGATTGGAAGCTAAGCTGCTGATTGTGACCTCCTCGCACGCCGCGACAGGAGGTGTAAGGGCCCAGATACAAATTCGGGCGTCGCTGAGCGCGACCCTCTCGAGGGTCGTTCCTCATCCTGAGATCGTTATTCCAACAGTATTTCAAAAGATCGTGGATGGCCGGCTGATTGATAAAGCGATGTTAGCCTTCGTGAGAGCCGCTATCGACAGCCTTCTGTAAGAAATCAAGGCTTTGGCGAACCGATTCGATGCGCATGCTCTCCCCGATAATCCCTGATTCACAGGATGCTTCCGCCTTGAAAGGACTCGAACCGGCGACCGGCTGATATTTCGTCGCTCATGAGCTTAAGTTTCTGCAACTACTGCAGTGACCTCTGGTTGGCTCATTCAGTAGCCGCCTTCGGCCCCCTCTTCCGGTCTTCCCACTCCTGCGGCATCAGAGTCTTGATATCGAACTGGTCGCGGTACGAGCATAAGTGTGGCCAAGTTGATCGAGCAGATCTGAAATGCCAAGCGGTTGCGCTCGACCGTTGAATATGCAGATCACACGCAGAATTTGAAACCTGCTTAGCCAAGCGGGCGGCGAAGAGTGAAGCTCTTCGCGGGCCCAGTCCGAAGTCGCTTTTAAGCGCATGGAAGCCATCAGAAGCCAAGCATTTCTTATTTCAGTATCCCCAAAGTGGTTCTGGGATATCTGTCAAGGCGGTACTTTGAAGGTGCCGATCTTCCTGACAGATTTTTTCGCACACCGAGCCGACCAGGCGCAATCATTACGATTGAAGCGGTCACTCTGGGTGAATTGACTAAAAGTCACACCAATCAGGGGAACGTTAAATGTCATTCAGTCGGGGGAACATTCGCAGCAAACTCCAAGAAAGTTTTCTGGGAGCCCTTCACCGCCGAAACCGGTATCAAAATCATCGAAGCCAACTACACGCTTGCAAAGCATAAAGCTATGGTCGAAAGCGGGCAGGTCGAGTGGGATATTTTGGCCTTCCTGCCATGCCCAGCTGGACGAGCTTCTCGATATCAATGCCGTCGTGCCGATCGACTACAGCAAGGTCAAAAAAAGCCAGTATTCCGGCGCCGCTGCCGGGGAATATCATGTCGGCTTCCAATATTGCTCATCAAATATTGCGCTCAACACGAAGCAGTTTCCGGCAGTAAACCGGCGCCGAAGAGTTGGGCCGATTTCTTTGATCTCAAAGCCTTTCCGGGACCGCGGAGCATGCAGCGTCAGCCTTATATTCTGCTTGAATCGGCATTGCTCGCTGATGGTGTTAGCCCAGAGAAGCTTTACCCGCTTGACGTCGATCGCGCCTTTAAGAAGCTCGATCAGATCAAGTCGAGCGTTTCGGTGTGGTGGACGACTGGTGCGCAAGCTGTTGATGTGTTGGCAAGCGGCGAGTGCACTATGGGCGTGGCTTGGGACAGCCGTATTGCGCCTGCGAAAGCGTCTGGCCAACCAGTTGACAATGTTTTCAACGGCGGCCTGTTAGTTCTCGTCCTACGGGAAGAGCGCGCCAAACCGCATCGAGGAATCCTATGGCGATGCCAAGAACCTTCGCTTGCGCCACCCGCTTGCGGCACTAGGGTTTCTGTTTGGCCTGCGCTCCGATATCCTGGATAAGGAACCGAAAACGGCGGAGTGGCTGTTCGATCTTCTCGCCAAGCTTGGCCGCGAGGACGATGCGTATCACTCCACCTGCCTGGTGTTGATGGACTATTCGACCGATCCGGTACTGTCGGCGGCCGACGAGCAAGAACCCACCGAAGGTATATTAGAACCGGGCCCTCAGCCGATCGAAGATCCCGCCGAGGGCGAGATCGCGCATCTTCCTGACAGCACTGTCGAGGCAATCGTCAAGGCCCTTCCAAAGGTATCGATCCTGGAAGAGCGGACACCAGATGATCTGTCGCCGACTCGTTTTCTCACGTCTTTAGTTACACGTGTTCTCGCAGCCACACCCGTCAACATGCACGAAGAAGCGCGCGATCGCCGTGGTTCGATCCTTGCGAGGAAACAGAGCTTCACGGCGCTTGCCAGCGGTAGGTTCAAGAGCAAGCGATCGGAGCGTTCCACTTCTTCTTTACGAGCGCTCGAGCGAACTGAAAAACTCGAGCAGGTCAGCCGAGTAGAGGTCAGGCGCTTCGATGGCGGCGAAATGTCCGCCGCGGTCGTATTCATTCCAATGGACGACGTTGAATTCCTGGTCAGCGCGGTGGCGCAGAACGGGATCGGTTGGGAATACAGCAATCCCCGTTGGAACCTCAGTCCGTGGCAGAGGAGACATCATCTGTTTTTCGGCACGAACTTCGTAATAGAGATTCGCGGACGACGCTGCTGTGTTGGTCAGCCAGTATAAGGAGACGGTCGAAAGGATATCATTGAGATCGACGGCCTCCTCTGGCAAGGGTTTTCGCGGATCAGTCCATTCCTTGTACTTTTCGATTATCCAGGCCAGCAAACCGACGGGGGAGTCGGTGAGGGCATAACCGACCGGCTGAGGACGGGTGGCCTGAATGTGCGCATATCCAGTTCCAAGCCGCAGCAGTTCGGTCGCGAAATCAAATCGACGGCGCTCATCGGCGCGCAATCCCAGATACTCGTCTGCAGTCAAGTGGGGCCGCAGGAGACCTCCGTTGACGTGGACTCCCACCACCCGCTGGGGAAATAAGCTTGCAAGAGCTGGTGCAACCAAAGATCCAGTATCCCCTCCGCAGGCGCCAAATTCCTCCTAGCCGAGCTGGCCCATCAATTGTCCCCAGGCGGCCGCGATACGGCGGTGGTTCCATCCAAAGCTCTGCAACGGGCTGGAAAAGCCAAATCCGGGCAAGGACGGGATGACCAGGTTGAAACAGATCTTGCCATTTCCGTTCAGCAGCGCTGGGATAACCTGGTCGAACTCCATGAATGAGCTTGGCCAACCGTGCGTCATCACGAGCGGCATCGCGTCGGGACGGTCCGAACGATAGTGCAGAAAATGGATTGGTTGGCCTTCGATCTCGGTTCTGAAATGTGGCATCCCAGACAGCCGGGCCTGCCAAAGCTCCCAGTCGAAACCGTGGACCCAATAGTGAGCCACCGTTTGCAGGTAACTCTTCGGCACGCCACGGCTCCAATCGTCGGCATAGACAGAATTTGGCCACTGCGTGGCGTCGACACGTCGTTTCAGATCTTCAATGGCGAGCGTGAAGTCCGGCAAATGGTATTGCAATACACGTGTCGAGGCGCTCCCGCTCACGATGAAACTCCCTTTATGTGCTCGCTCCAGGCCGGCGTGTTCTGGCTGGGGAAAAGCGGGGTGAAGAACCGACGATCCCACGAGCGGAGACGTCCGGTCTCTGCTTTATACTCGTCTGCCGAGAGCGCCCCGGGATGGGATTTCGCTTTGATCCGATAGGCTTCATATTCGGCCAGAGATCGAAACGAGAATAGACCGAGCGCTACATCGCTATGTCCCTCGCCGGGCAGGAAGTACCCATGATGGACGCCTCCAAACTCGGGGATGAGCTCAAGCCACATTCTGCACCAAGCTTCGAACTCCGCCTGCTTCGTCCAATCAATGCGGTATTCCAACACACAGGTAATCATCGGTCCTCATCCTGGTTTAATCACAGTGCGGAGTCCCGGTATCTGCTCATCGGCACTGTCTCGGATTAACGGGAGGCTCTGTGCGTCATCTTCTTGGCGCGATTGCCGCATGTGCCCATGTCGCACCAGCGCCTCGAGCCGTTCTTTGTGCGATCGATGAACAGCCAGTGACAATCGTCAGGTGGACATTGCTTCAGTCGGGAGAGTTCGTCTCCCCGAAGCAGGTCGAGCGCGGACCATGCGATGGCGCCGGTCACACGATAGATGCCCTCGAAATGCAACGTGGACGGGGTTCCGGAAAGCGACGCCTGGCGCAGGGCCAACGCGGCAACGTCGCGAATGACATCCAAATCTGGCCGTGGCGGATGGAGGTTGTTCGCTATCGCCGATCCCGCGGCGCTAATTGCCTTGCGAAGCGCAAGCACCTGCTCGTACAGCGTCTTTTGCTCCGGCGGCGATAAGACGAAGTTATCGCCGATCAATCCGACTTCTTTCGACCATGCCACGACGTCATCGAAGGTTGCCAGATGGTCAACTTCCCGACTCGTGTTGCGCCAACTGATGGTGTTGGCGAGATCAAGCGCCAGGTTGCCAGAAATCCGATGGGGCAGTGATATCATATTGGCTTTCGTTCTTCTGATCGGCGCCGTTGCACCAACACAATGCGAACTCCGCTGTGGTCGACGCTCGTCGCCGGCAGGCTGAGATCGGACCTAGTCAACGAAGGCTCGGATCGTGCACCAGGATGCGATGGAGCTCAATGCGCTCCGGCAGTTCGATGAGGAACTCGGCGTCGCGATCGAGATGATGAACTTTGATCGGATCTCCCTTCGTGAAGGCGGTCATTGCCTCGATGTCAGGCCAGTAGGAGATAGTCGTGAACCACGTCACCTCGTCCCGGTCCTCCCGAAAGAGCTGGACGCCGAGGGCAACCTCCTGAAGCGGAGGAATGCCCTCGGCTCGCAAATAAGGCTCGTAGCTGTCGGCGACGTCGCGGCGCGTACGGCCGCGCCAGATGCGTGCAATTGTGGGCTTCGTAACCATGTATGCCTCCTTTAGTCCGAGATTTTTCTTAGAGGCGCAATCATCGGAGCGCCCGAGAGAGGAACCCGCGGACGAGCGGTAGCGCCTGTTCGAAATGTGTCTCCAGCAGCCAGTGCCCGGCATCGTCGAGAATGTGGAACTCGGCGTCGGGGAGATCGCGCTGGTAGGCTCGCGCCGACGCCTCGGGCATGTAGCCGTCCTGCGGGCCCCACACCACTAGCGTCGGGGGGCGGTGCTCGCGCAGATAGGCTTGATAGCGCGGGAACCAGTCGAGGTTCTCCTCCAGCTTTTCCATAAGGCCGACTGACACCATCTTGCGTGTCGGCGTGTCCATGAGCGGCCAATGCAGCTTCCAAAGGTCAGGAGGGACTCGGCTTGCTACCTCCTCCGAGACCTCGCCGAGGAACTCCTTGCGAAACCCGTCTTCGCTTACGGCCTCCTCGAGAGGGCGGTGCTTCTCGGGCGACTTGTCGGCCCACCACGCTTTGATCGTCCCGTATTTAGGGCCGAGCACGTCTTCGTAGATGTCACCGTTCTGGATGATCAGCGCGGCGATCCGCTCCGGGTGGGCGATGGCATGCCGAAGACCGATCTGCGATCCGTAGTCGTGGAGCCAGAGCGCGTAGCGCTCCAGACGGAGCGCCTCAGCGACGTCGTAGAGCACCTCGGCGTAAGCGTCGAAGTCATAGCCGAACTCGGCGGGATCAGGCGTATCGCTGTAGCCAAAACCTGGCCAGTCGAAGGCGACGGTGCGCCACTGATCGGCAAGCGCCGGCATTAGCCTCCGGTACTGATAGGAAGAACATGGGTATCCGTGCGGCAGGAGCAGGACAGGAGCGTCGGTCGGTCCCGCTTCCCGGAGAAACAGCGTGCGCCTTCCAATGGTCGCCCGACGGTGAGTTATTTCGCATCTTGTCATGCTTTCTCTCCTAACAGCTTCTCCGCATTGTGGAACCAGCATAACATCTTTAGCCGGTTCTTGTTCCAATTTCCGCGAGCCGATGGTTGTCGCGACCTGAACCTGCGTGTTTGGGGTCGGAATAAGAGCAGTCCGAAATCGTACGCTAAGGCGAACAGATTGAGTACTTATGCGACCCGCCGCAGCCCGGCTGGCATACGAAGCGATCGAAATCCGTTCGGCATCTGATGTTCGGCATCCCAGGTGTAGATGCCGGTAAGGTCGATGCGTTCCCAACTGAGCGGCGAGATGTGCTTCGACAGAGTGTCAGGCATGTCTCGACCCGCTCGCTTCAGCTGTGTGATTGCACGGTGGAGATAAACGGTATTCCAATGGACGATCGCACTGACGACGAGGTTGAGACCCAATGCGCGGATCTCGACGTCGCGCTTGGCCGAACGTCTCCCTCGATTTGATCCTTGATCAAAGATCAATTTGTTGATAGGCAAAATGCACCAAAAGGTGTTTGCCATGACGGATTTTTCGAAGACACGCTCGCTGTTCTACCTGCCGGAAGGCGTGATTTACCTCGACGGCAACTCGCTGGGGCCTCTGCCGCTTTCAGCCAAAGCCCGCGTCGCCGGCCTGATGACCGACGAATGGGGCGAACTGCTCATCAAGGGCTGGAACAAGGCCGGCTGGATGATGATGCCGCGCCGGATCGGTGACCGTGTCGGCAAGCTCGTCGGCGCTGCCGAAGGCACGATCGTAATGGGCGATACGCTGTCGATCAAGGTCTACCAGGCGCTGGCCTCGGCGATCGATCTCGTGCCGGAACGCAAGGTCATCCTCTCCGACAGCGGCAATTTTCCCTCCGACCTTTATATCGCCCAAGGCCTGATCGGCTCGCTCGGCCGTGGCCATGAGCTGAAGATCGTCGAGCCGGAAGCCGTGGAGGCCGCAATCGACGAGACGGTCGCCGTGGTGATGCTGACCGAAGTGGATTACCGCACCGGCCGTCTGCACGACATGAAGGCGCTGACGAAAAAGGCGCATGCGGCAGGCGCCGTCACCGTTTGGGATCTTGCCCATTCCGCCGGCGCGCTGCCGATCGATCTGTCCGGTGCGGAAGCCGATTTCGCCGTCGGCTGCACCTACAAATACCTCAACGGCGGCCCCGGCGCGCCGGCTTTCATCTATGTGGCGCCGCGCCATGCGGACAAAATTCGGCCGGCCCTTTCCGGCTGGCTTGGCCATGAGGCGCCCTTCGCCTTCGATCTCGACTACCGCCCCGGCGGCGGCATCGACCGGATGCGCGTCGGCACCCCGCCGATCCTTGGCCTCGCCGCGCTCGATGCGGCGCTGGATGCCTGGGACGGCGTCGAGATGGCGGACCTGCGCCGGCAGTCGATCAAGCTCTGCGACCTGTTTATCGCCGAGGTCGAAAGGCGCTGCCCGATGCTGGTGCTCGCTTCGCCGCGCGACGGCACGAAGCGCGGTAGCCAGATTTCCTTCCTTCACCCGCAAGGTTACGCGATCATGCAGGCGCTGATCGCCCGCGGCGTGATCGGCGATTTCCGCGCGCCGGATGCGATCCGCTTCGGTTTCACGCCGCTCTATATTGGCGAGAATGACGTCATCAGGGCCGTCGATATCCTTGAGGACATCATGTCGAACAGCCTTTGGGACACGCCCGAATACAAGCAACGGGCACTCGTGACATGAGCTCGAAACCCTACGACCCATCGCAGGACGGCGCGGAAATGTCTTTCCGCGATAAGATGTCCTATACCGACTACCTGCAGCTCAACGACGTGCTCGGGGCGCAGAAGCCGATCTCGGACGCGCATGACGAACTCCTGTTCATCATCCAGCACCAGACGTCGGAACTGTGGATGAAACTGGCGATCCACGAGGCCACCTCGGCGATATCGGCCATCCGCGACGACAATCCCCAGCCCGCGTTCAAGATGCTGTCGCGCGTGGCGCGCATCTTCGAACAGCTGAACAATGCCTGGGACGTGCTGCGCACCATGACGCCCAGCGAGTATACGACATTCCGCGATTCTCTCGGCAAGTCCTCCGGCTTCCAGTCCTACCAATACCGGGCGGTGGAATTCCTGGCCGGCAATCGCAATCTGGCGATGCTCGGCCCGCACGCGCACCGGCCGGATATCCTGGAAAAGCTCGAAGCCATTCTCGCCAAGCCGAGCCTTTACGACGAGGCGCTGCTGCTTTTGAAACGCCGCGGCTTCGACATCGGCGAAGACGGGAACCGGACCGGCTGGCGCGAGAACCGGAGTGAGAACCCGAACGTCCTGGAGGCTTGGCAGCAGGTCTACAGCGCACCCGGAAAATACTGGGAACTCTACGAACTGGCGGAAAAACTCGTCGACTTCGAGGATTATTTCCGCCGCTGGCGTTTCAACCACGTGACCACGGTCGAACGGGTGATCGGCTTCAAGCGCGGCACCGGCGGCACATCGGGCACGCAATATCTCAAGAAGATGCTGGAGGTCGAACTGTTTCCCGAACTCTGGCGCGTTCGCACCGTCCTTTGATGCAGGAACCAAGATGATCTACCACCGGATTTCCGACTGGGAAAATTCCTATTCCAACGGCATCAATATCGCCGGCGGTGATGCCTGGCCGGAAGCATGGGTCGCACCGGCCCAGACCTACCGCGACAGGATGCTGGCAGCCGGCCGCGCCGAGCTCGGTATTTCCTATGGCGAGCGGCCCCGCAACGTCTATGACCTCTTCCTGCCGGAACAGGCGCCGCGCGGCATCGTGGTCTTCATTCATGGCGGCTACTGGCAGAGCCTCGACAATTCCTACTGGTCGCATCTGGCCGAAGGTTCGATTGCCCACGGTTTCGCCGTCGCCATGCCAACCTATACGCTGTGCCCGGATGTCCACATCACCGATATAGTCGTCGAAATCGGCAGCGCGATCACCCAGATCGCCGCGCGGTTCGACGGCCCGATCCACCTGACGGGCCATTCCGCCGGTGGTCATCTGGTCTCCCGCATGGTGTCGAACACATCGCCGCTGCCGCCCGGAATTCGCGCCCGGATCGGCAATACCGTATCGATCTCCGGCGTCCACGACCTGCGTCCGCTGATGCGCGTCAACCTCAACGAGCGCTTGAAGATCACCCCTGAAGAAGCGCAACGGGAGAGCCCGGTGCTGCTGGAGCCCGGCCCTAACACACGGATCTTCTGCTGGGTGGGTGGCAACGAGCGTGCCGAATTCCTGCGTCACAACGAGCTCCTGGCCAATATCTGGACCGGTCTTGGTGCTGAAACCGGCGCCTATGCGGAGCCGGACAAGCACCATTTCAGCGTTCCGGACGGGCTGATGGACCCACACCATCCCCTCACCCGCACATTGTTGGGTGTATGACGTTTTCCAAATCTGGTTTTTTGATCAATTATATGATTTCGATGGGAGCGAAATCGGTCAACTAACCGGTAAAAGGCCTGGGAGAGGGCGCAGATAACGTGGCAGATATCGATAGCAGCACGCTTCTTTCCGACGTGGCACCCGTCATGCGCGAAACCGTGCAGGCCCGCGTCCATCAGCGTCTGCGCCATCTGCTGATGGTCGGCCGCTTCCAGCCTGGCCAGGCGCTGAAGATCCATGACATCGCCGAGGTGTTCGGAACCAGCGCCCAGCCGGTGCGCGAATCGATCCGCCAGCTTGTGGCCGAGCGGGCGCTCGAAGCCCTGCCCAACCGCAGCGCCCGCGTGCCGCTGATGAGCCATGAACAGCTGGAAGACCTGCGCCGTACCCGCTTGGCACTGGAAGGCCTCGCCGCTGAAATCTCCGCCGAACGGGCGACGCCTGCCGATATCGAGGCGCTGGCGAAAATCGTCGACGAGGAAGTACAGGCAGACGAACAGCTGCATGTGGAATCGAGCGTTTCGCGCAATCTGGAATTCCACTTCACGCTCTATCGCATCTCCGGTTCGACCATCCTGCCGCCGATCATCGAAGGGCTCTGGCTGCAGATCGGCCCGAACATCCGCCGCGCCGCCGAAAATTTCGATGCCCGCGACGGCCGGGGAGCGGAACTGCATCTGCGCACCATGGCCGCCCTGCACAAGGGCGACGTCAAGGGCGTGCGCGCCGCGATCGAGGATGACATCAACCGTTTCTTCGACCTGCTGGCTCCGCAGGATCGCAAATGATGTGCCGATGACGCGGGTCCAGCTCTGGACCCCGCGCATTCATCCCAAACGGAGCTGGAAATGGCCGTAGTCCAAATCACCCTGGTCAAGGGGCGCACCAGGGAACAGAAGGCTGCCATCGCAGCCGCGATCAACAAGGCGATGGTGGAGATAGCCCATTCGCCTGCTGATCACATCAATATCGTTTTCCATGAGGTGGATCGCGAGGATTGGGCGATCGCCGGAAAGCTCCTGCCCGAATATATCGCGGACATGGACCGCAAATAGCTAGCCCAGCATCCACTCCCGCACCTTCCGGGTCCAGATATCGTCCGGATTGGCGGTGTTGAGGTGGATGCTGAAATGGTCGTCATCTGCAAAGGCGTGAGATTCGACCGGCTGGCCCGCGGCACGCAATGCCTCGACGAAGGCCAGACCATCGCGCTGCACCTGTTCCTTCTCCTTGCCGCCCCAGGTGATGTAGAAGGGCGGAAACGTCTTCGTGGCGGTTTCGATCGGGCTGTCGGGCGTCTCGGGGCTGACATGGAGGCTCTCATCTGCCTCCAGATCCGCCAGCCGCCGCGAATAGCTGCCACTCACCGCAAACACACCCTTGATGCCATCTTCGGGAATACCAGCGGCACGGCGGGTATCGTGACGCAGTGCCATATGGGCGACGGTCTGCGCACCGGCCGAATGGCCGCCGATGAAGATGCGATCCGGATCACCACCATGCTCCGCGATATGGGCGCGGACATAGGCGAGCGAGGCGAAGGCGTCGCCGATAATGTCGCGATAGGAGGTGTGCGGCGCCAACCGATAGGACACGGAAACGAGGATCGCCGGAAACGCGGTGATCGCCGGCGCCATGAAACCGCACCATTCCTTGTAGCCATGGGTGAAATTGCCGCCGTGGAAGAACAGCAGCACCGGCACCGGCTTTTCCGTTGGCTCGGGCGGCAGGTAGATGTCGATCTTCTGCCAGTAGTCTGGGCCATAGGCCACATCGAGCACGCAACGGGTCGTCTCGGCGACCTTGCGCGACTGCTCAAGGCAGGTCTCGGCGTAACGATCGGCGTTCGGATTGATCGGCGTCTGCGGGGGAAGATCGTCAAAGCTCATGATGGGCCTCCAATGTCAGGAAATGATATCCGGCCGTTTCGGCGAACGGCTCAGGGAAAGAAGCGCACCGGCGATGACCACCAGCGTGCCGATCACCGCCGTCAGGGTCGGCACCTCGCTCAGAAAGGCGAGGCCGATCAGCACGGCGAACACGGCGCGGGTGAAATCGACCGGCGCCAGCGCCGAGGCCTCGCCCATCTTCAGCGCCATGATCATCGATGTATTGCCGATGACGCTGAGGAGCCCGGTGCCGACGAGGACGCCGAGCGTCGCGAGATCCGGCGACACCCAGTTCCAGATCGCGACGGGCGCCAGCATCAGCGTGCCGAAGGCGGTCTGGTAGAGAAGCAGCAGCGATGCCGGATCGCGCTGGGCCAGGAAGCGGGTCGAGATCGCGCCGGCCGCGGCCGTCGCCGCCGAGATGACGCCGAGTGCGGCGCCGGTCACCGAAAGATCGCCACCACCGGGCCGAGCCAGAATGAGGATACCGCCGAAACCGATGGCGACCGCGAGCCAGCGTTTCGGCCCCACGGCCTCCTTCAGCAGGATGGCGGCAAATAGGGTGACGAAGAACGCTTTGGAAAAGCTGATCGCCGTTGCCTCCGCGAGCGGCAGGAGCACGACGGCGGAAAAGCCGGCATACATGCTGGAGACCAGCAGGAAGACCCGCAGAAGATGGGCGCCACGCAGCGTGCTGCCCATGACCGCCTGGCCAAAACCGCGAAAGTGCCGCAGCCCAATGAACAGGAACTGGGTCGCCACTGAGAAGAACATCACCAGCGTGATCGGCACGGTGCTCGAACTGACCTTGATCAGCGCTACCATGATCGAGAAGATCAGGGCGTTGATCAGCATTAGCAGCGAGCCGCGGATATTGCCGCTGAGCCCGCCCCAGGCCGTCACCAATCGGGGCGGGATGAGATTTGGCATCAGCCGAGCCGTCCGGCAGTTGCCCTCAGGGCTTCGACAAAGGACCGGCCGAAGCGATAGGCGCGGGCGGGCGACCAGCCGGTTTCCGGCATGGTGAACCGCGTCACATCCTTGAACGGCTGTTCGAGCAGGATCGACAGCGCATGCGGGAAACGATTGCCGATCCAGTTCCAGGCCATGCTGAGATCGGCTACTTCAGGGCAGCCGCCGGGATAGGGATGGCCGAGCTCGTAATCCGGCGAGGCCTGCGCCCAGGCGTTTTCGAACGTCTCGAATATGCCGCGACGCTCCGGCGTCCAGGTCGGCACATTTTCCGACGGCCAGATGAAATTGCAGCGAAGCTCCTTGTCGGCATGGCAATCGATGCAGAAATCCAGCCCGATCTCCTCCATCTTGCCGCGCACATGAAAAACTTCCGGCGAGTTCTCCAGCGACGGGCTGACCCATTCGCGGTTGAGATTGGCGCCCTTGACGTTGGAACGGGTCAGGCCATTGGCGGAACCATCGGGATTGACGTTCGGCACCACATAGATGACGGCGGACGACAGCAGCGCCCGCGACACCGGATCGGTCCGGTCGAGCAGCCGGTCCAGCAGGCCTTCGACGAAATAGCCGCCCTGGGTTTCGGACGCATGCTGGCGGGCGATGATCCAGCATTTCTTCTTGTCGGCCGCCGGCTCGCCAATCGTCAGCATGTCGATCGGCCGGCCCTCGACGCTTGTGCCCAGGGTTTCGAGCCGCACGAGCGGCGACATCTGCGCCCGGGCGATCGCCGCATGTTCGCGTTCCGCGCCATAGGGCGCCCAGGTGGCGTAATAGCAGATGTCGTGTTCCGGCGTGTGCTCGAAGCTGAAGGTCGTGCCTTCGAACGTGCCGGGAATACGGAACCAGGTCTGGCCGTCATAGCTCACCATCGGCCCGGTTCCCTGCCAGCCGTGCTCGTAATCCTCCCGGTTGGCGAGCCGCCAGGAGAGGATATCGCCGGCATTGACGAGGTTGAACCGGCAGGGCGTGCCCCGCGCGCCGGACACCCGGAAGTGAAACCAGCCGAGGAACACGCCGTTCGGATCCTGGCGGAGGGCAAGTTTGATATCGGACGGGTCGGACACATCGATGATATCGACACTTCCCGACGCGATGCTGGTGCTGATCGAAACCATATCCTGCCCTCCCCTTTATCCGACAATCCGGCTCAGGCGGCCGTTTTTTCCTCGTTGAGATTGTAGTGCATGATCCGGCCGTGACGGCCCTTCTGATCACGCTCCAGATCGTAGACGTCGCCTTCCAGCGGTGTCTTCTGGTCGAGGATCGCCTTGATCTCGGCGTGGTCGGTTGCCGTCAGCTCCAAGCCGAACAGGCGGGCATGGGCTTCCAGATGACCGCCATGACGGACGCCGACGATGATGCCGGAAACCTGCGGGAAGGCGAGTGCGGCGCGCATCGCCACATCAGCCACCTGCACGCCGTGACGGTCCGCCACACGGCGCAGCGTCGACAGCAGGGCCTGGAACATGTCCCAGCCGCCCATGTCGTCGATGATCAGCTTGTATTTGGTCAGCGAACGGTTCTCCAGCGGATGCGCCGGCTCCGGCACCCCGAGCCAGCGATCGCTGAGGAACCCGCCGGCCACCGTGCCGTAGCAGAGGATCTTGATGTCTTTTTCCTTGCAGAACGGCAGCAGCGTCCTTTCCGGACGGTTGTCGAGCAGCGAATACTGGACCTGCATCGACGCAAAATTGACGCCGGCATCGGTCATTTCCTGCATGCAGGCGGTGTTGAAATTGGTGGTGCCGAGAAGGTCGATCTTGCCTTCCTTCTGGAATTCGGAAAGCCAGCCCGCCACTTCGACATAACGCCGCACATCCGTATCCCACCAGTGGAACTGCACGAGGTTGAGCTGGTCGAGGCCGAGGCGCAGCAGCGAGCGGTCGATGGTTTCCTGCAGCTCGGCGCGGGTCAGCGTCGCCAGTTTCTGCAGGTCGGGCACACATTTGGTATGAACCTTGAGCGGCGCCAGAAGCGACACATCGCCGGTCGCGATCGTCGCGCGGCGGAAATCGCCGATCATCTGCTCGACGCCGGTATAGATGTCGGCGCAATCGAACGTGGTGATGCCGGAGCGGATGTAATCGCCCATTTCGGTGATCGCCTTTTCACGGTCGATCTCCGCATGGCCGCCGGCCAGCTGCCAGCCGCCCTTCAACACCCGGCTGATCCGGTATCCCGGCCTGATTTCGGTGGTTTCCACAGGTGTCCAGGTTTCCGCAGGTGTCATGCTGTCTCCTCGCCCGGCAGGGCCACTTTCGTCGTATCACTATGATTGAAGGCACGGCGCGCCAGCCGCGTGATGCGCAGCCGCGTCGGGCAATTGGGATCGGGGCAGGCGACTTCCGCATCGGAGGTCATCCAGTCGTTCGGATGCGTCGGGCGCTGTTTGGCGGCCAGCAGCGGCAGCACCGCCGCCAGCGAATAGACCGAGAACCCCTGCCCCGGCGGCAGATACAACATCTCGCCGCGCAGCTCGAAATGGTCGCCCGGCTCGGCGCCGCAATATATCTTGCCCTCGCCGCAGCGCACGACCTCGACCTTGAGGTCGTAGAGCTCGAACAGATGGTCGGTCTGGGATATCCCCGTTTCAGACATGCATCGCTCCCACGGTCTTTGACGCCGTTTCAAGTTCTTCAAAAACGTTGTTGATCTTTGATCAAATGTCAAGCAGCTTTGCCGGCACCAGAAAAGCCAGAACCATCGGCTCCCGATTTTACGATGGAATGGCATAGGGGAAATAGCACGATGATACCGGATAGCACGACGCTCGAGATCCTGCGCTACAAGACGGTGGCCGCCGCCGAGGAGATGGGGCTGACGCTCGTGCGCTCCGCGCGCACCATCTATATCAAGGAAGTGGCGGACTTTTCGACCGCGATTGCCGGGGTCAACGGCAAATTCTTCGCCTATCCGGAAGCGCTCGGCGTCTCGGCCTTCGTCGATCTCGACCTCAACCCGTCATTCAAGGATATCGGACCGCTGAAACCCGGCGACGTGATCCTGTCCAACCTGCCCTATGCCAATGGCGGGCTTTCCACCCACCTGCCAGACCTGCAATTCATCAAGCCCTATTTCCACGAGGGCGAGATCGTCGCCTATGGCTGGACCTTCGCCCATACGTCGGACATCGGCGGCGGCGTGCCGAGCTCGATCTCGCCGCGCTTTTCCGACGTCTACCAGGAAGGCCTGCAGATCCCGCCGGTGAAGATCGTTCACGAGGGCCGTATGGACGAGGGCATCCTGCGGATCTACCTCTCCAACTGCCGCTCGCCGGAAACCAATCTCGGCGACGTCAAGGCGATGCTGGCAGCTCTCGACAAGGGCGGACAGCGCATCGCCGATGTCATCGCCGCGCATGGCGCCGAGGCGCTGGTCGCCTCTCAAACGATGCTGGCGGAATATGCAGCCGACAAGGCCAAGGCAGTGCTGAAGCGCATCCCCAACGGCACCTACGAGTTCTGGGATTATCTCGACCACGATTTCGTCAGCCAGGTGCCGGTGCGCATCCGCTGCAAGGTCACCGTCAAGGACGGCGCGATCGACCTCGATTACGAGGGCACCGATCCGCAGCTGATGTCGGCCTTCAACGTGCCGACCGAAGGGCTGCGCCATCCCTACCTGACGCTGCGGCTGATGCACATGATCACCAGCCACGATCCGTCTGCGCCGCTGAACCACGGTCTGATGGATACGATCACGGCAAAAGCCCCGAAGGGCACGCTGATCAACCCGGAATATCCGGCCGCCTGCGGTGTGCGCCACGCCACCGTCATGCGCCTGATCGACGTCGCCTCCGGCGCGCTGCACAAGGCCGATCCTTCTCTGGTGCCGGCCGCCGGCGGCGGCACGGTTCTGCCGGTGGTGCTGGCAGAGCCAGACCCCGTCACCGGGCTTCGCCGCTCCATGGTCATCCAGTCGATCGTCTGCGGCTCCGGCGCGCGCGACGGGTCCGATGGCGTGGACGGGCGCGAATCCGGCCTGTCCAACACCCGCAATTCGCCGATCGAACGCACCGAGGACGAAGCCGGCGTGATGATCGAGGAATATGCGCTGCGCTCCGATTCCGGCGGTCCCGGCCGCTGGCGCGGCGGCACCGGCATCGTCTACACGATCCGCATCCTGAAAGACGACTGCGCCGTTCTGGCGCGCGGGCTCGAACGGTTCTTCTTCACCCCCTGGGGTGCATCGGGCGGGCGTTCCTCCGCGCCTTGCCGCGTCGTTCTCAATATCGGCCGCCCGGATGAAAAACAGCTCAACCGCGTCGACATGCTGGAAGTGAAGCGTGGCGATACGCTGACCCTGATGACCCCCGGCGGCGGCGGCTTTGGCGATCCCTTCACCCGGCCGATCGAAGAGGTATCGTACGACGTGGAGCGCGGCTTCGTCAGCGAGGCATCCGCGGAGCGCGATTACGGCGTGGTGATCCGCAAGGGCAGCGTCGATCAGGACGCGACGGCCAAGTTGCGCGGCGCGCATCAGGCGTCGGAAGGTTTCGATTTCGGCCAAAACCGAAAGCTGTGGGAAACCGTGTTCGATGACGAACTCGTCACCCGCCTCAACCGCACGCTAACCCGCTTCCCCGCCTCGATCCGCGGCCGGAAACGGCGCAGCATCTATGAAGACGTGGTGCCTGAACTGAAGGCCGAAGGCCATTTCAATATTGCCGACATGGCCGGCAGGGCGGAAACCCTGCGGGCAAAACTTGCCGATCTGGTCGCGGCACTGGAAGCACAGGAGACACGGGCATGACGACGACGACACGCACAGGCTGGCGGATCGGCATCGATGTCGGCGGCACGTTCAACGATTTCGTCGCCGCTGAAAACGGCACGGGAAAACGCGTCTTCTTCAAGGAACCGAGCGTGCCGAGCGATCCGTCGCTGGCCGTCGAGCGCGGCATCGGTGGGTTGCTCGCCCGCGCCGGCATTGCGGCAAGCGATGTCGAACTGGTCATGCACGGCACGACGCTGGCGCTGAACTCGATCCTGCAGCGCAACGGACCGCGTCTCGGCATGGTCGTCTCCCGCGGCAATCGCGACGTGCTGGAAATCGCCCGCTCGCGCATGCCGTCTGCCTTCGATTTCACCGCCAAGCGCGAAACGCCGCTCATCCCGCGCAATCTCGTGTTCGAGGTCAATGCCCGCTGCCTGTCCAATGGCGAGATCGTGCACAGGCCGGATGAGGCCGAACTGGATCGGCTGGCGGACGAAATCCGCGCCGCCGACCTGAAGGCCGTCGCGGTGATGCTGATCAACTCCTTCCGGCATCCGGAACTGGAGCAGCTGGTGGCGGAGGGCCTGCGCAAGCGGCTGGGCGAATTGCCGGTGACCGAAAGCGCCTCCATCTGGCCGGAAATGCGCGAATACGAGCGTGGCCTTCTCGCCGGCTTGAACGCCTATATCCAGCCACTGATGAAATCCTATTTCGACCGGCTGGAAAGCCGCATGCGCGGGCTCGGCCTGACCGCACCGATCTTCATCACCACCAACAATGGCGGCACCGTGAGCCTGCAGACCGCCCGCGCCCGGCCGATCGACACCGTGCTCTCCGGCCCGGCCGCCGGCGTGGTCGCCTCGGTCAAGATGGCGCCGGCCGATCTGCGCGATCATCTCGTGACGCTCGACATGGGGGGCACCTCCACCGACATGGCCGTCGTCATGGGCGGCGAGCCGGAATATACCCAGCTTGCCCAGGTCGGCATTTTCCCGATCATCCTGCCGGTCGTGGCGGTGACCGCCATCGGCGCCGGCGGCGGATCGGCTGTCTGGATCGATGCGCAGGGCATTTTGAAGATCGGCCCGGAAAGCGTCGGCTCCGATCCCGGACCGATCTGCTACGGTCGCGGCGGCGAACGCGTGGCGATCACCGACTGCTATCTCACAAGCGGCATTCTCGATCCGACCACCTTCCTCGGCGGCCGCATGCAGCTGGCCAAGGAGCCGGCGGTCGAAGGCCTGCGCAAGCTTGCGAGGGCACTGAACCTCGATGTGGCAAACCCGGCCGAAGAGGCGGCAGCGGCAGCGCTCAAGGTCGCAACCGCCAAGATGGCCGTGGAACTGTCGAAAATGCTGGCGCGGCGCGGTCTCGACCATCGCCAGTTCGCGCTGGTCGCCTTCGGTGGTGCCGGTGCCACCCATGCCACCTTGCTGGCCGAAGAAGCCCGGCTTGAAAAGGTGGTGATCCCGCTTGCCCCCGGCACGTTCTGTGCGCTTGGCGCAAGCCTTGCCGACATCCGCCGCGATTTTGCCCGCTCGCTCGGTGTGCTGCTGACGCCGGCCGGCGACGGGTTCTCCCGTGTCGCCGACGCGATCACCGACATGATGAAGGAATCGCTTGCCTGGATCGCCGGCGAAACGGATTCCGGTGCCGCGCTCTCCTTCCGGGTCAAGGCCGACATGCGGTTTGCCGACCAGGCCTACGAGCTGGAAATCTTCGTGCCCGAGGCGATGCGCGAGCAGCTTGACGGTGCGGCCCTGCTGGAACTTTTCCATGCCGAACATGAGCGGCTCTACGGTTTTGCCGACCGCGCCGCATCAGTTCGGGTCAGCACCGTACGCCTAGCGATTGCAGCCCTGAACGAAACACAGGTCGAGCGAGTGCTCGAAACCGGAACGGCACAGTCATCCGGCACGCGAAAGGTCTATCATAAGGGTGAATGGGTGGACGCCGCGCTCTTCCGGCGCGCCGATCTGCGATCGGGATTTGCCGTCAGCGGCCCTGCTATCGTGGAACAGGATGACACGACGGTCTGGATCATTCCGGGCTGGCAGGCTACCGTCGAGCCACATGGAAACCTCGTGCTGGTTCCAGACGACAAAACGGCCTGATCGCACTGCAACAAGGGATTGACGGCCCGAAGGGTTTACGGCACTCTCAAGAAAAAGTTGATCAAAGATCAAAATAAACGGGAACGGAGAAATTATATGAAGCGCATCGCCTCTCACATTCGCTCGGTCGCGCTTGCGGCCCTGGCTACCGCAGCGTTTGGCGCAGCCGCCCATTCGGCCGATCTTCGCATCGCGCTCGCAGACGATCCAGACGCGCTGGATTCGATGACCAACCGCGCCCAGACCGGCATCACCGTGCTGACCGCCATGTGCGACCGCCTGATGTGGACGGATAGCAAGCTGACGCTGACCCCCGGTCTCGCCAAGAGCTGGAACTGGTCGGCTGACGGCCTGACCCTGACGATGGATCTGGTGGAAGGCGCAAAATTCCAGGACGGCACGCCGTTCGACGCCGAAGCGGTGAAGATCAACATCGAGCGTTATCTCGGCAAGGGCTCGCAGCGCGCCGACGACATCTCGACCATCGCCAGCGTCGAGGCACCGAGCGCCAACAAGGTCATCATCAAGACCAAGGTTCCAAGCGCCCAGCTGCTGTCCAAGCTTGCCGAGCGTCCGGGCATCATCTTCTCGCCGGCGGCGATCAAGTCGCTCGGTGAAAACCTCGGCCGCGCACCGGTCTGCATCGGCCCGTACAAGTTCGTCGAACGTGTCGCGCAGGATCGCATCGTGCTCGCCAAGGACACGGCCTATTACGACGCCGGCAAATATTCCTTCGACAAGGTGATTTTCCGCATCATCCCGGATGACGCGGTGCGCCTGGCCAACCTTCAGTCCGGCGAGCTGGACCTGATGGAAAAGCTCGACCCGTCCAACGCCGCCTCGCTTGCCAGCGACAAGAAGCTGCAGATCCTGCCGATCACGGTTCTCAACAACCAGACGCTGGTTCTGAACTTCAACTTCAACGGCCCGATGCAGAACCCGAAGATCCGCGAAGCGCTCGAATATTCGATCGACCGCCAGGCGATCGTCGATGTTGCGTTTGCCGGCCAGTATCAGGCGGGCAACCAGTTCGCCGCACCGGATTCGCCCTTCTACAATTCGAAATTCCCGGTCCCGGCACGCGATCCCGCCAAGGCCAAGGCGCTGATCGCCGAGGCTGGCATCAAGGGTCCGGTGCCCTTCACCATTCTCGTGCCGAACCGGCCGCTGTCGGTCCGCGTCGGTGAAATGATCCAAGCCATGGGCTCGGATGCCGGATTTGCGATCAAGCTCGACGTCGTCGATTTCGCCACGACGCTCAAGATGACCGACGAAGGCAAGTTCGAATCCTGGGGCCCAATCGGCCCGCAATTCGCCAACGACCTGGATACGGTCGCCTTCGCCGTGCTGCACTCCACCGGCGGCCGCAACCTGACCCGCTACAAAAGCCCCGAAATGGACAAGCTCCTGGAAGCGAGCCGCACCGCGACCGACCCGGCAAAGCGCATGGAGATCTTCAAGGAAGCCGCAGCGCTCGCCGTCAAGGATCGCCCGGTTCTCTATCTCTACCACCAGAAGCCGCTTTTCGTGGCCAAGGCAGGCCTGAAGGGCTTTCACACCACCGGCGACGGCTTCCCGAAGCTTGACGGCCTGACCCTGAACTGAGCAGACTTGAGAACAAGTCCTTCCGCGCCTGACGACCCGGCATTCCGGGTCGTCTCTCTGGCCGCCACCTTTCCGGCGGCCCGCCCTCTGGACGCAAAGAGGAGATGCTGATGATCGGTTTCCTAATCCAGCGATTGCTAGTCGCCATACCAACGCTTCTGATCATCTCGGTCATCGTCTTCTGTCTCCAGCAGCTGCTGCCGGGCGATCCGGCGCTGGTGATCGGCGGCGGCGAGGCGACGCCCGCCATGCTGGCGGAAATTCGCGAACGTTACGGCTTCAACGATCCGCTCATCGTGCAATACTGGCACTGGATCACAAGCGTCATGCATGGCGATTTCGGCGTGTCCTACCGGACGCGCGAGGAAATCGGCCCGATGCTGGCGGCGAAGATCCCGGTAACCCTGCATCTGGCGCTGGCCGCCATGTTCATCTCGCTGATCATCGGCATACCGGCCGGCATTCTTGCCGCGATCTGGCGCGGCCGCGGCTGGGATCATGTCGTCACGATCACCGCGCTCTCCGGCATCTCCATCCCGAATTTCTGGCTGGGGATCATGATGATCCTGCTGTTTGCGGTGAACCTCGGTTGGCTGCCCGCCAGCGGCTATGTCAGCCCGTTCGTCGATCCCTGGGCGAGCCTGAAATCGATCACCATGCCGGCGATCGTGCTGGGCACCGCGCTTGCCGCCGCCATGATGCGCCACACGCGAAGCGCGATGCTGACCGTGATGAGCCAGGACTATGTCCGTACCGCCCGCGCCAAGGGGCAGCGGGAGTGGATCGTCATCCTCAAGCACGCCTTTCTCAACGCGCAGGTGCCGATCATCACGCTCGCGACGCTGCAGTTCGGCACGCTTCTGGCCGGCGCCGTGCTGACCGAGCAGATCTTTTCCATCCCCGGCATCGGCAAGATGGTCGTCGATGCGGTGTTCAACCGCGAATACCAGGCGGTTCAGGCCGTGACGCTGCTCTCGGGCGCCGCCTTCGTGCTGATGAGCCTGCTCGCCGATGTCCTGTATTTCTGGGCCAATCCGAAGCTGAGGTCGAAAACGCTGTGAGTGCATCGAGCCCTTCCATCGCCCCCGTTGCCATCGGATCCACCGAGGCGGCTACCGTTTCCGAGCTGAGACGCATGGTGCGCCGGTTCACGCGCAACCGCGCCGCCGTCTTCGGCCTTGCCATCGTGGCGCTGTTCGTTGTCATCGCCATCGTCGCACCGCTGATCTCGCCCTTCGATCCGATCAAGACGAACTGGGGCCTGGTGCGCAAGGCGCCCTCGGCTGCACACTGGTTCGGCACCGACGAACTCGGCCGCGACGTGCTGTCCCGCGTGCTCTATGGCGCGCGCGCCTCGCTTTACGCCGGTGTCGTCTCGGTGGTGATCGCCTTTGCCATCGGCGTACCGATCGGCATCATTTCCGGTTTTGCCGGCGGCGTGCTGGATGTGGTGGTGATGCGCGTCGTCGATGCGTTTCTCGCCATTCCCTTCCTCATTCTCGCCATTGCGCTCGCCGCCTTTCTCGGCCCGAGCCTCACCAATGCGATGATCGCCATCGGCGTTTCCACCGCGCCGGTCTTTGCACGCCTCGCCCGCGGCCAGACGCTGATCATCAAGGTGGAGGAATATATCGAGGCGGCGCGCTCCATGGGCGTGCGCCCGTCGACGATCCTAACTAAGTACATCTTCGCCAACGCCCTGCCGCCGCTTCTGGTACAGTCGACGCTGGCGATCGCCACCGCGATCATTGCCGAGGCGGCACTTGCCTTTCTCGGCCTTGGCCAGCAGCCGCCGGATGCGAGCTGGGGCAGCATGCTGAACTCGGCGCGTTCCTCGCTTGGCCTCGCGCCGTGGATGGCGATCTATCCGGGCATCGCGATCTTCCTGACCGTGCTCGGCTTCAACCTTCTCGGCGACGGATTGCACGACGCGCTCGACCCGAAGGCGTGACGAGGGTTTAACCGATGCGGATCGGGCGCGTTGCGTCCTTCAGGGCGGCGATAATCGACGCCGCCACGGGATGCAGATGGCCCAGCGACAACGGCCGGATCAGGATATCGACGTCGAGCGTCGCAAAACCGCCGTCACCCTTCAGCATCAGCCGGTGTTCGCCCCCCGGACCCGGATCGACAAGCGTCATGGTCGTGGTGTTGATGCCGGGACCCGCAAGCGCCACGGCCACAGCTGCATTGACCTCGTCCGGATAAAGCCCGGCCGCGTCCCGCAGCGATCCGGAAAACACCGTGCCCGCCTGTTTGCCAAGACCCGGCCGCTGGTTGATGATTTCAAGCCTTGAAGCACCGCCCGCCGCCTGCGCCGCAACGCCATCGAGGCCCGCCATCGAGCCGGACAGAAGCCGAAGCCGGTGACCGGACTGCGTTCCGGCCCGTTCGACCGCTTGCCGGAAACCATCATCGGCCAGCACACTGCCGCTGACGGTCCACAGATCCGCCATTGCCAGCGCCCGGATTGCATGTTCATGCAAGGCTTCCGGCCCGGCCGCCTCAATGATCAGGTCATAGTCACGGTCGAAAAATGCATCGGCCTGCAGCTCGAATTCCCGGCTCGGATTGCGGGCCAGAACGCCGGCCAGCTGCCAGTCGCCATTGTTGCGGATGGCCTCGATCACCGGCCCGGCAATGCGGCCGCGTCCGATCACACCGACACGTTTCAAGACTTTCTCCCGCAGACAACCCTAAACACTCCCGGCACCCTATCAGAAGATACGGCCGATCACCCGGGCGAACACCGTATAATCCGGGCTGCCAGGCACCGGATCACCGACCGGTACGCCGAGCGTCGCTTGCAGCGTCTGGCGCTGGTTATAGGAATAGGAAACACCGGTACCGACGCCGGTGAGGCTGATCTTCGACGGGCTGGTGGATTAGACCGCGCCATTGTCGACGAAGGTGAACACATCGACCACGCCGAAATCGCCGTTGAAGCTCTTGTGCAACTCGAGATTGGCATAATAACCGCTGCCGCCGCCGACCGAGTTGCCGTATCCGCGCACCGTGGTTGCGCCGCCGATCTGGAACAGCTGGTCGCCCGTCACCAGCGGCTTCGACGAAACCTGCCAGGCACCGAAACCCTGCAGCGCGAAATCTTGCGGCAGCACGGCGGAAAAGGACGCGGTACCGTTGAAGAACTCCGCTTCGTCGAGGGCTTCGGTGACCTTGATATCCGTCCGCCCGTAGGGATAGGACGGCGCGAAGGAGGCGGAAAAATCCTGTCCGTAATAGTTGAACGTCGCGCCGATCAAGGGTTTCAGTGTGCGATTGTCGGTAAAGGCGATGCCGCTCTGCTTGGTCGTCGAATGGCTGAGCGTGCCGCCGAGATTGAGCATCGCCAGCCACGTGCCATCGGAATAGACCGGCTGGATGAAATTGATGCCGGCGCTGCGCGAGCCACCGGTCACGTCCAGCCCCTTGAAGCCGAACGTATAGGAGGCATTGCCGGAGAGGTTGCCCTCGGCATGCACGCCGTAGAGCTTCAACCGGTCGTCGATCCCGAGCAGGCCATAATGCTGGAAAAGCAAGCCGCGCTGAAACCGGCCGGTCGTCGGCGAGCCGAAATTGTCGAGGAAGACGTCGAGAATGTCTTCCTTCGGCTCGGTCACCGAAAGGGTGATATCGTTCTGGCCAAAATCCGTGCCCGGCTGCAATGCGATGCGGATATGCACCTCACTGATGCGGTTCTGCGCCGCCATGCGGCCGCTGAGATCGGGCACATCCACCACCGTGCCGGGTTCCAGCTGCGCACGCCCGCGCACGTAATCTGCGGAACGCGTCGCGCCCTCAACGGTGACCTTGCCCACCCGCCCTTCGACGAGCTCGATCCGCAGCACGCCGCCCTCGAGCTGCTGCTCGGGCAATGAGGCACCTGCCTACTTTAAGATAGCCCCTTTCAGCCCGGGCGACCGACTAAGCTCAGCACCCACGAAAGACGCTGACCGGCTCCGCGAGTACGCGAGTGACCGGTCCAGGCCCGCCTTGTCGCTCAGAGCACCGCAGTCATCATGACGGGAAGCCTTTGTGGTCTTAGGGTTCCGCTCAAAGTTCGGCGGCAACTCCAAGGCAACGCGGCACTTCTAAGTCGCTCAGAAAGCGGTGTTGTCCGTTCCCTTGGTCAAGAGCATAACGCGCGCCTCGTCGGGCGTGGCGACAATGAGGGAGAGTTTCTCGAGGATACGGCGGATCTTGCGAACTTGGTCGGCATTGGACGGCGCGAGTTCGCCCTTGCCCAAATAGAGGTTGTCCTCCAGGCCCACGCGCACATGTTCGCACTGGCGACGTCCCAAGAAATGTCTCTGCCATGCTCGCCGGCATTCTGGCAGATGGGACGAACCTCGGTCCGAAACGAATGGCGGGCGCATCAAAAGGAATCAGCGCTCACCAGATCAGCTGGATGCGCACCTTCCACACCCGCTCTGAGACCTACCGTGCCGCGCAAGCATGCATCACGGACGCACACACCAGCCATCCGCATTCTCTCCTTTGGGGCTATGGCACAACGTCATCATCCGATGGCCAGTTCTTCCGCGCGAGCGACCGAGCCGCAAAGCGCGGCGATATCAATTTGCATTACGGCAGCGAACCTGGATCGAAATTCTACAGCTCTGTCAGATCAGTACGGCTACTTCAGCATTCTGCCCATCAGTCCGACCGAAAGCGAGGCGGCCTATGTGCTCGATGGGCTATCCATGCATCCCTGTCGCGGCCATGAGCGCATCGGCAGAAGGGAGTGAGAATGCCTGTCATGGAGAGCGGGCGCTCCGGACCGAGACACCGATTTCCTTCAGTGCGGGAACGAGGTCTGGGTGTCGAAGAAGCTCGATTGCCGGCGTCGCCGCAAGCTTGCGCGTCACCGCACGGTCGTAGACCGCGAGGCAATGGGCACCTGTCAACCGCGATGCGTACAACAATCCGTCAGCATCGAAGGTTCCGTAGACGGCCTCGCTCAGCGCCTGCCCATCGTTGTGTGTTTTCGCACGGGCAGCATCGGTGCTGACTCCTAGCTTGAGCAGACCGGTGGTTCTCAGATCGAGGATGGTCAAGGGATCGACAGCGGAAACCTCGGCAATCGCCCAGTCTTCGAACTCTGTTTCATCAAGCACCCGGTCGGCGCTGCCCTCGAAGCGGTCACGCACGATCGTTTCGGCAATCGCCGTCGGTAGATCCTGCGCGATGTAGACCAGGCGAAATCGCCTGTGAGGGCTGGAAAAGCGGCTATTGCCAAAGCCCATGCCGAGTGGTGTCGCCATGTGGGCACGCGGCAAAACGCGCAGCCAGGCATTCGGCCGAAACGCTAGCGCGAGATCGGCAACTGTTTTGGGATCGAGCTTCACAGTGTCAGCCGAAATCACGCTCGGCCGCAGCAAGGACCTCGTCCAGACAGCCATTTTTCATGAGATCCAACGGCGAGCCGCCGATATCAGGCTTTGTCCGGATCAACCACTGCCATGCGACACGAGGATTGGCGATGATCCGCGTCACCTGAGCCATACCCTCTACCGGGCGGCCATCGACGAACTGCGCCAATGGAAAGACATGCTTGCGTTCGCCCTTCAGCAGGCCAATCACCGCGCCACGCCTCTGCCAGTCGTGCAGGGTCGACCGTTTCGTGCCAAATGTTTTTTCGATCTCGGCCGGTCCCGCGACAGGACCGGCCCAGTCCTCGAGACGCGTCGGCTCTGCAAAAGCTGCAAGTCTGCGCCTGCCATCATCCAGATCGATGGGCGCGGGAAGGCCTGCACCCTGACTGACCTCGACGGATTTTCCAACCGCAAGCGGCGTGAGGTAGACACCAGATTCCGCGACGAGGCCAGCAACCGCGACCTCGACGGCTTGCGCCAGCTCGCGTTCGTCGGCAACGATCCGGCGTTGCTGGTCGGCGGCAAGACGTGCGGTTGCTGCGGTGACTGCGGCGACGACACGCCCCGTCGCGGCAAGCGCCGTCTTGGAAAGACGTGGATTATGACGGGCGAGGACCTCGACGACATCGGCGATGGCCGCCGGGTTCAACCCCGACAGGGAGGTTGCTGACGATTTTCTGACGGATGTGACCATGTTCCTGCTCCTATCATCTGCGACGATAGATAGTACAGATTGTCCGGAATGTCCAGATTGCAGGGCGCATCAACGTCATTGCCCCTGACCTCCTCGGCGCAAAGGCGTTCGTTGAAAGTGGCTTCTCGCGCCCGTGTTTCCGCAAACCGCTCCTTGTGATAGTCCTCGTGAGACAGGCGCCACTTCATGAGGTCTTCGATATCTCGGGTGGTATTGGCCCAGATATAACCCCCCCAGCCAACATGCCGACGAGCGTCAACAGGTTCAGGATCGTCTTGAGGTTCCACTCAAGCCGCGGCGATCTTTTCGGAAACTGCATCTCATCGATCCCTGTCATCAGTCCTGCTGCCCTTTCAATGCGTCGGTCCAAAGTTTGGTCGTTTGTTCTTGTTCCGGTCTCGTTGACCATGCCGCCGATGACTCCATTTCCCGGATGCGAAATGGAGGACAGGAATGCGATCATGCAAAACGGCATCGTAAAGTTAACCTGTCGGCGATTGACCTGTGCGATCTTCCAGCATGACCCAAGTTGCTCCTGATCGCCTTTATCGCCGCCATCGGTTTCCAGCTGAAGTGATTGCCCATGCAGTGTGGCTGTATCTTCGTTTTCCGCTCAGTCTGCGCATGGTCGAGGATATGCTGGCAGCGCGTGGGGTCATCGTCTCGCACCAGACCGTGCGTCTCTGGGTGGAGAAATTCGGCAGGCGCTTCGCCAATGATATCCGGAGGCGATCCGCCGGCAGGCTCGGCGACAAATGGCACCTCGATGAGGTTGTCATCACGATCGCCGGCAAGAAACACTGGCTTTGGCGCGCCATCGACCAGAATGGGTTCGTCCTCGACGTCCTGGTACAGAGCCGCCGCAATACCAAGGCTGCAAAGCGGTTGATGCGAAAGCTTCTAAAAGGGCAAGGCCGTTCGCCACGCGTGCTGATCACCGACAAGCTTCGATCCTACGGTGCGGCGAAGCGGGAGATCATGCCTGGCGTCGAGCATCGTTCGCACAAGGGACTGAACAATCGGGCAGAAAACTCCCATCAGCCGATCCGCAAGCGAGAAAGGATCATGAAGCGCTTCAAGTCAGCGCGACATCTCCAGCGTTTCGTTTCCATCCACGACCCGATTGCCAACCTTTTTCACATTCCACGCCACGAGATCTCATCAGACCATCACCGCGAACTGAGAACCGAAGCCATGCAGATGTGGAACGAAATCGCACACCTGCAAGCCGCATAAACGAAAGCCGCGCGCAACATTTTTGACCGGTGTCCGTTAACTTTACGGCGCCTCTCGTCGCCCTGCTTGGAGATCGAGCCCGTCACATCCCGATCACCCGACTGATACCTCTTTGGTGTCAGGCCGATGTAGGAGCCGATGGACCTGCTCGTTCGAAACCGCTGCGGGTCTTCCACCGTCGCCACGAAGGCCAGAGAGGTGAGTGGCCCAACACCTGGCACCGACATCAAATGCCAGCACGGCTTCGATGCCACCGTGATCTGGCGCACCTTCTTGTCCAGTCCTGCCAGTTCGACCTCAACCCGCGCAAGCGTGTCGAGAAGTGCGCTGATACCGACATAGAGCGCATCATGCCGATTGCAGGAAGAACGCACCTCCTCGTCAAACCGCTTGCCGCCGGCGCGCGCCGAGATCTTGATGCCAAACGGGCGCAGGAGCCCACGCACTTGGCCGTAAAGCTCGCGCTTCACGTTGACCGTAAACGCGATTTTTGGGTCACCTATGAATCGGGGGAGCGCTTAGGCAGGTTGTGTCCACAAGCAACGTAATGGACACAACGCGATGGATGATGTGAGCGAGGCCCGGCTATTGAGGGTGTTGCGTGCCGGTAGAGGCGGAAAACGGGAGTTTGATCCGGCATCGAAAGCGAGGTTGTTGGAGGCCTGCCTGATACCCGGGGTTTCGATATCGAAACTGGCGCTTGAGAACGGTATCAATGCCAACCTGCTGCGGACTTGGATCCGCAAACAGCGTCAGTCGAAAGCTCCGGCCTTGGTCGCACCTTCGGCGCCGGCGAAAGTGTCGACGTTCATTCCGGTCATAGAGGCGCGAGCTGCGCGGATTGCCGATGGCGATCGCAAACCGAGCGGTTTGAGCGACCCACCGATGGAACGGCGGGAACGATCGATTATTGCCGCCGGCGATGGCGCGGCATCAGGGCTGAGAGCGAAGGTCTCACTGCCGAACGGTGTGACGCTTTCGGTGGAACTGGACGACGCGTCAATGATAGCGGCCATGATCGGAGCTTTGGGCAATGTTCCGTCTGTCGGCTGATGTGCAGGTTTATCTTCATCGCGATCCGGTCGACTTCAGGGCCGGCATCGACAGCCTTGCCATTCTGGTGGAGCAGTCGATGGCGCTTGATCCTTTTGCGCGGGCTGTCTTTGCTTTCTGCAACCGTCGCAGGGACCGGGTGAAGCTTTTGTTTTTTGATCGGTCAGGCTTCGTCTTAATTTTGAAGCGCCTTGAGGAAGACCGGTTTTGCTGGCCAAAGCGCCGGGATGCAGTGGCGCATCTGACGACGGAACAGCTTCATTGGCTGCTCGACGGTATCGATATTGAAGCCGTGGCCCGGCACCCGATACGTCAGTATGTCAGCGCCGGCGCAGATGTGCAGCAGCACTTCGATACGCCTATGCTGCCCGAGCGGTCTTCGGGATATTCTTCTCAACAGGATCCTATGCTCGGCATTGCGGTCGAGGAGCGTATAGATCGGGTTGAACAGGCGGGCGCCGTGTCCTTGTCGATGCTGACTTTGGAGAAAAGACGCTCTCTCAAAAGCTCGGCCGCTTCATTATGGATGCCACGGCGGCCGATATCGATTGGCTCCAGCCGCTCTATCCCGGGTCGGCAGATGGCGTACATAATTGCATGTACTCCTTGACCATCCGTCGGAAGCGGGTGGTCGCATCTCATAAGGCTATGCCGTGGCCTACACGGTTCGCGTGCGACTGCCGCCACGATCCGGCAATCACCGTCGCCCTCAATCAATACTGCCGGAGCCGAGCCTGTACAACAACTCCTGCAGAGCCGGACGAGTTGCGCAATTTTTGATCGCCTTTACACTTTTGCCCAGCGCCCGAGGCCGGCATCCGCAATGATCTTGCGGATCGTTGCTTTTTGCTCATCCGCCAGTGGCATCAGTGGCATCCGAGGACCTCCCACGTCGCGACCAAGCTGGTTCATGGTTTCCTTGATTGCTGCGTAGTACGATCCAGACTGAAAGCAACGATAAAAAGCGAAAATGTCGCGGCCAAGTGTTTCGACCGACTTGTCTCCGTTCAGCGCCTTATCCCAGTAGTCCCGGACCAGAGGTCCAGCGATCTGATGGGCCATTGCAACGACACCATGCGCTCCAACAGCACGGGCTGGAACAATCATTGTTTCATAGCCGACAAAAACACGAAGCTTATCGCCGACCCGCTGTACAAGCTCACTTACCTGCGTGATAGCGCCCGAGCTGTCTTTGATCGCGACCACGGTTGGAAGCGCGGAGAGCTGTTCTACCAGCGCCGGGATGAGGTCGATGCCGGCGCGGCGGGGACTATTGTACAACATCAGCGGCAACGTTGTGTTTTGAGAGATGTGTTCAAAAAAAGCCAAAATTTCCCGGGGATTGGGCATCGCGTAAATCGGCGGAAGAATCATACCCCCAGCGCAACCCGCCGCAACAGCCGACTGGCACGCAGCCAACACGTCTTCGACGCGCAAGTCAGCTACGCCCGCAAGGACTGGAACGCGGCCAGCGACATGACTGACGGTAAGTTTGTAGAGGGCTGCGCGCTCGGCGATTGTTAAAGCGTAAAATTCACCTGTGCTACCGGCAGCAACAATGCCGTGCGCGCCATTGGTGATCGCTTCATCGACAAGCTCCCTGTACAGCGCCTCATTGATCGAACCATCGACATCGAACGGTGTGACAAGTACGGGGAAGATGCCGCTCCAATTGACATTAGCCATTTAATTTTCCTTCTTTGGAAGATGTGGTTGAAGAATGCTCCGTTGGGCACCGAAGAGTTCGACCGAGATCCTGCCGATCCACGGCGATAAGGACCAAGGACTGAGTTGGAGAACGGCAACAAGCAGGCCGAGGCAAGTCCAAACGCGCAGCTTTAGATCTTGTATTTTCTATCGAGCAGGCCGGGTGGGAGTAGACCCCAGTTTCACGTTGAATGGGCGAATCAAGCTTCATGGCAGACTCCATCACGTAGGAAGGAAACCGGCAGGCAAAGGATCGCCCTCTTCCAGCACGATTGTCGAAAATGCGCTGATGTGAGCCATCCCACAAATTTCAGGGATGACAGCAGCCCGCCCGTCTTGCAGTTGAGCTGTGGCCACGACCTTGGAAGTGAACGGTATTCCGAGGATGTTCTCGGCTCGGTAGGGTGTATCGAGAGCAAGCTCCCCCTGAGCGTGAAGTTGCGCAAGCCTGGCTGACGTGCCTGTCCCGCAGGGCGAGCGATCGAACTTATTGGCAGCTAATATCACCAGGTGACGCCCGCCACCTTCGATCGCTTGGTGGAAAAGAATGCTGTTAACCGGCGGTATAGCGTGCTTTGCGTTCAGAGTGTCTTTAATCGCCATCCCCGCTTGGCACCAGCGGCTGACCTGATGCATTTCGAGCGGCATTTCGAACTGTCTCGCATCAACGATTGCGTAGGTAATGCCGCCGTAGGCGATATCGCAATCGATGTCACCGTAGCCGTCGGCTCTTACGACAACATTTGAAGCAGCAAGGTAAGACGGTACATTGCGCAAGACCACTGAGGCCAAGCGACCTTCTTCAAACGTGCCAGTGACATCCAGGATGCCAGCCGGAGTCTCGATGGACATTCCGTTTTCTTTGAAGTGCGCCGGAAGCGCACCCATCGCTGCCAAGCTTGCGACGTAGCCAATCGTGGCGTGACCACACATATCGGCATAGCTATAGGAAAAGACGAAGAACAGTCCTTGGTCGGCTTCGCGAGATGGCACGGGCACAGCGGCCGCCATAGCAGTGTGCCCGCGCGGCTCATGCAAGAGAAGAGTCCTCAGGCCGTCGTGGTTCTCGCGAAAGTCGTTCCGCTGTTCGAGAACGGTTCGACCACGCAGCGAAGGAATACCCGACATGACAGCGCGGGTTGGATGTCCCGCTGTGTGGCTGTCAACAACGTTAAACAGACGGTTCGCACGCATGATCAGCAAGCCTTTCCGAACTGGGTTACAAGTCTAATGCCGATGCCACGCTCACGCGCATACGGAGTGCTTCTCGTGCTCCCATCGACAGAGGTCCCTCCCCGTCGCATCTTCTCGTATGATTCAAGTATTCCGGCTCACGCCCCGACATAGCGAGAACCTCCAGAACTTCGTTGTATTGATGCTTTTGACCAGAAGAGAGGAGTTGCCTACTGGAGCCGGTACGGCGCTATGGCGGATTGTCCAAGCGGTTCTTACCGGAGTTGCGGATGTACAATTCATCCCGTGGTTCACCGAAACCTCCATTGCAACTTGAAGCATGTCATTTGGTTCAAAACTATAGGAATGCACTACTACAATGCAACAGGAAACTGTTGATTGCTCGTTATCGAAGTCGATAAGGAGCAATTCGAATCCGCGGAACTCGCGCGGCTATCAAATCTGAGATGAGTGCGGCGGTCATTGGAGCACCGGAAATGCCCATGTGGCCATGCCCGGTTGCGAAAAAGACAGAAGGGTGGCGAGGGTGACGGTCGATCAACGGAAGACTGTCCGGTGTGGATGGCCGCACACCCACCCAATCTCGCATTTCGCCTAACGGAATATCAGGTAGCATGGTCCTGGCAGACACCTGTAACTTCCTGCTTTGACGCGGGTCCGGCAACACGTCAGGCGCCTCGAATTCGGCTATGCCCACGACTCGCAGTCCTTCGATCAAAGGAGTTGCTACAAAGGCTGAAGCAGCATCTGTAACGGGGCGACTGATGGCGTTGGCGACGCCTTTCATAGTAACATGGTATCCGCGCTCGCTTGCTAAGGGCAAACAGACTTCGAGCGAGCGCGCTAGATCTCGGCTAGCAATACCAGCAGCAATAACGACATAATCAAAGGCTTGCGCTCCCAGGCTCGTCTGCAGAGTCACAGTGCTGGAGCCGGGCTCTACGGCGAAGACCGTTGCTTTTTGTACCTTGCTACCCAGCGCATTCGCCCTTTGCATCAGTCCTTCGACCAGCCCCACCGGCGACACTACGTGGCCGCTATCGGGAAAAAAGATGCCGCGGCGATAGTCGCGAGACAGCTTCGGCTCCAGTTCCCGTACGTCTTGACCCGTGATCCTTTCGAACCGGACGCCTTTTTCGAGACGCATAGCATCAACAATCTCGTCCAAAGGGCCTGCAAGCTCGTCTCTGAACACGTGCATGGCGCCATTCATTCGGAAATGGCGGTTCCAATCGGGCTCGCCAAGCATCTCACGATAGAGAGCCGCGCATTGGGAGTTCAGCGCATGTAGCCCGTCGTAAGCTGCCTCCCACTTCCTCAACCGTCCGGTGTTGAGGAACCGGATTAACCAGGGAAGGACCCGAGCAAACTCCCGTGGCGCTATGCGAACAGGACCATTGGCTTTGACGACCCATTTGATGGCTTGACGGACAACACCCGGATAAGCCAGCGGGAGAGAAGAGCCCGCATTGAATTGCGCTCCATTCCCCCATGAGCATCCATGTCCGACATTTCCTTTCTCAAGCACCGTGACTCGATATCCCTCACGGGCAAGCGCAAGGGCGCAGCTCGCGCCGATCACACCCCCGCCGATTAACGCCACAGATTGATGCTCTTTCATTGTATTCACTTCCAACGCGCTTCTGTTTAGCTAGCGGCTAAATCTTAGGTATAACAATTGCCGTCCGCGACGCAGGGCAGCCCCGGCTTAGGCTCCCGGCGCTGCGTGCCAAGTACCGTTGAGCTCACTCGACTCAGACCGAATGCAGAGTCGGATGGGTCGCTTAAGTTCGCGGTCCACTTGCTTTGTCGGCCGAGCTGGCGTCAAAAGTCGGTGTCGCCGGCCGAAATCCGCGCCCTGTTGCGCGTGTTTGCGATCTTTCACGGTGCTCAGAATTTCTTCAACCAATCGCCAACTTTCACCGGTCTAAGTGGCAAGCGGGGAACTGGAGGCTTGAATTGATCCGGTTCTTTTCCGACTGCCGTTGCCAACAAGGCAAGGACCGTATGCATGCATGTGCGACCTTGACAGCGCCCCATGCATACACGCGTTTCCGCTTTCAACGCGTTCAAGTCTTGGACACCCTGGCAAAGCGCGTCATTGATTGTAGCTAGCGAGACATCTTCGCAGCGACAAACGATAGTGTCATCTGTTAGCGGTCGCTGGTCGAGTGATTCCTTGACGGTTAACTCCACCACAGCGGATCTGAACTTTTGGAGGCGGCGCCATCTCCACTTTAGCCTCGAAAGTCGCCTCAGACGACCGCGCTCGCCAACGTCTTTTGAGGCAGCAATAGATATTGCAACAATCTCCCCCTCCAGCAATGAGTTCTCCACGCCGGAAGCTGTCACGCAATCGCCGACCGCGTACACGTGAGGTATGGTCGTCTCAAAATCCGCGTTCCGCTTGGGAGACCAAACAGACGTTGACGGTTCCCACTCGATCTCACAGCCAGCACGTGACGCCAGTTCGATATTGGGAAGCAAGCCATCGTTGACGACTATCAGGTCAACATCCAGGCGCTCCTCGGAAGGCGGCAGGCCTTCGGCGAAGCGACGCGTTATGACGCCAGTCACTTTCGCGTCTCCGATGACATCAGTGACACGATAATCACTGAGCATCCTAATCCGATAAAGCTTGAGCATTAGAAGGTAGCCCACTCCCCGGAGAAAGATGTCCGGTCTCCGCATCAAGCGCAACAGGGCGTTGAATGTTACCCGCGGTCGGCTCGGAGCGCAGACAGCAACAATTTTTACCCCACACCTCAAAAGGCTTGTCGCTGCCAGTAAGCAAAGGGGATTTGCGCCCACGACAACGACGCGGGATCCAGGAAGAACGCCACTCGCCTTCATCAGGTTTTGCGCCGCTCCAGCGCCAATGACGCCAGGAGTGGTCCAACCAGGAAAGGGTATAACTCGCTCCCGAGCCCCCGTCGCAATAACAACATTTTCACCCTGGAGTTGGGTGATGCTCCCACGGAATGCAACGGTAAGAGTTCGATCTGCCGATATTTCAACAACGGTCGCCTCGTTCAAGACTTCTACACCGCACCTGCCCAGTGTGGATAGGCTAGTATGGATGTATCGCGCCCTTCCAAATCGGGGTGCTAAGATCCCCCCGATTCGCCTCACGCCGGCATGTCGGAAATATTGACCGCCTATCCGAGGCTGATCGTCTATTAGCGCGACTTTCAATCCGGCTTCAGCAGCCATACGAGCGGCAGACAAACCTGCAGGACCCGCACCGACGATTACAACGTCATACATCATCGTGGCTCTCCGCATCGGTTACGATACGCATCCCGTCACAGATCTCAGTGAGGCAAGCCCGTACACCGCGCTGGCCGTCTATGGCGACTGTACACTCCCAACAAACACCCATCCCACAGTAATAGCCGCGTGGCAGTTGTAGGTTGAATGAACGTCTTATCCTCAACGCACCAATTGTGAACAGCAAACCGGCTACTGTGTCACCCGCAACTGCCGACATGCTGTGGCCATTGACAAATACTTTGACAGCGGCGGCGGTATCGCTCGCCCCCAAGCGCTTAAAAGTTCTCTTGTCCGCTTTAGACATTTTCCGGAAGCCTCAGAGAGTTTTTGAACATTGGCGTCGCGTGGCCACATATTGCATCGGCCGCCATCCGACCGAACAGGGGACCTAATGTGAATCCGATGTCACCGGTTAGAATGATCCAGACCCGAGCATTATCATCGATGCTGTCCAACACCGGGCCATAGCTGAATGCCGTTTCAGAAAATCCAGCCCAGCTCCGTACGAGGAGAAGGGATTCCAGGCCAGGCACAACTTCACATTGTGCCTGCAGATTTTTCTGGAGCTCATGTACGTCAATGTCAGCAGCATTGCTTTCGAGACTTCCGACGCCGGAATATCCACCGCCAAGAATGCATGAGCCGTTGGCAAATTGCTTCAATGTAAACTTGCCACCAGCATGGGTAGTTACTGATCCCTTCATAAACTGAGAAGTACGTTCAGTTACCGAGAGGATATTGACCTTCAGGTCAGTTGGAACCGACCGTCCGAACATTCGCGAGACCTCGGTGTTCCATGCTCCCGCTGCGATGATGACGTAATTCGCTTCCACGGCATGGGAGTCGGAAGTAACAAGCTTGGTCGTCATGTTGGCGCTTTCAACCGCTTGGACGTGCGATGCAATTCGCAGGCCGCCCAGGCGATCGAACGCATTCATCAATGCCATGCGCGTTCGCAAAGGGCTCGCCATACCATCGTAGGGACAGTAAGACGTCGCTCGTACGTCTTGTGAGAACCAGGGGGTCCGCTTCCGGACGTCGGGCCCTTCGACAATTTCACAATCCACACCGTGGAATTTGAGTTCAACACGGCGCTGATGGAGCGCCTCTATCTGATCATCGTTACATGCAACGCGATAACCACCAGCCCTCATGTAGTTGGTTGCACCATTCAGGCTCTGGTCGAGCTCCGCCCAGACTCTGATTGCGGCGAGACAAATGTCTTGGATTTGCGGAACCTTGTTTTGAAGGGCAACCGTTCCAGCGTTGATCCACGACGCCGCCTTACGAGTACCACCGTCCTCGACCACCGCAACTTTCAGGCCGTTCTGCAAAAGAGAGATGCCTGCAGTCAACCCCGCAATCCCTCCGCCGATGATCGCGACGTCAGCTTTTACGTTGGCCCATTCCCGCGTCAGTATCGTCATGGCTTAAACCTTTTCCCAGGAGGATGAGGACTTGCGGTCTCATGGTGCGCATCGTCAAAAACGGCTTGCGTCAGCGCGCTACTGATAATCGACCAACACATCGCTCGGCAAAGCCACAACATTGAATTATGACAAGTAATCATTGAACCATATCATGACCGCGTGTCGACGCAACTGATTTCTTCCGGCTGCACATATTCCATATGTCCCGATGGATCCAACAACCGCCCCTCCGCTGTGTTCTTGAACCAGTTCGCGCGGTTGATCGTCAGCGGCGGGCATCTTCACCCCCACGCTGTCTTCGAACTCAAGGCTGGTGCACTTGAGAAATTACGTGGGCGAAACCCCCAAACCCCGCAGTTATCCTACAATACCGGGTTTTGAGTCCTATCGTGCATGAACAGCACGACGATGGCCGCCGCCGTCACACGCGTTTCAAGAATGACGTGTCCGGCGGCTCTGGGAGTTCGAAGGCTGGCAAATTTTTGAGTTGCGCGAGCGCACGTAATTGATATAGTGCATACGTCACTTGACATGGTTCAAAACAATAACAGAGGAGAACTACAATGAAACGCTGGATTAGTGCGATTGCGGCTGCCTTGATTGGAGCGGCGACTTTGCTTGGGCCGGCCACCCTACCAGCCCGCGCTGAGGATCCGTCGCTGGTGCTTAACCGCATTAAGGAGAGTGGGAAGCTGAAGTTTCCAGTCATGACCTCCGAGGAGCCAGGTTACATCAAGGATCCCCGTACGGGTGAATGGGGCGGCTTTTACGTGGACTGGGGTCGGGATATCGCCAATATCCTCGGCGTCAAACTTGAGTATGTTGAAACGACCTGGGGCAATTTGGCCGCCGATTTTCAGGCCGGCAAGTTGGATCTTGCGGTGGCTCTCAATCCCAATCCGCGTCGCGGTCTCGTCATCGACTACGTGCCAGGATCCATCGTAGACGGCATTTGGGCGCTGATTGTCCGCCCAGATTTTGCGCCGAAGACTTGGCGCGAAATGGACACCAAGGACAGTCGTATTGCGGTGCAGAAGGGTAGCACCATGCAGGTGATCGCGGAGTCGGTTGTTCCCAATGCTACCATCGTGGTTGTTGCTACACGGGACCAAGCAATCCTTGAGCTCCAGTCCGGCAAGATCGATGCCATCATACTCGGAGACCAAGATGCAGCTCTTCTTCATTCCAAGGGGCTCGGCAAGGCTTTGGTCCCTACTCCCGTGCTGCGTAATCCCGCCACGATCGGTATCCGGCGCGAGGCAGGAAATGAGGGCTATGCCAACTTCTTGGCCAACTGGATGTCGCAGCAGAACTCGCTGGGTCTCTCCTGCTCGCGCATCACTCGCTACATGCTCGAGCGCGGCATCGATATGAAGGTGGTTCCTCAGTCCGGAAAATACTGCTGATTGGCATAAGGGCCAACCGTTAAGCAGTGAGCTCGTCCCGTTGAGACACTGTCGGATTCTATCGCTTGTCGAGGCAATCTTCCCTCGCAGTTGTTTCAGAAACCGGCGTGACGAGCAGATGGAGCCTTGGCCCCAAGAACCGCGCGGGCACGCCGCCATTGTGGTGGCCTTGCCCGCGCCCTCCCGCGATGCGGATCGGGGTCCCGGAGCGGATATCCGTTCCGCCTTAGTCCGCGGGCTGGGCATCGCTTAGTCAGTGCATTTTGCATTTTCGTGTCGGAAGCGGACAATCTGCTGCCTAACAGTTTCCTTCCCCGTTGAGGAAAAGACCATGAACTTCGATATTTCCCTTGTTCTAGCCAATTGGGACCTCTTGGCCTTCGGCCTGCTCGTCACCTTGAAGTATACCGCTTACACGTGCGCGATCGGGCTCGTGATCGGCCTCTTCGTAGCGCTGCTTCAACTCACCCCCTGGCTCCCCTTGCGTTTGCTTGGGCGCGTGTGGGTCGAATTTTTTCGCAACATACCACTGCTCGTGCTGTTGCTGTGGACGTACTACGCGCTGCCGATCTTTCTCCAGATCCAGATCAGTAAGGAAGTTGCAGGCATTCTGGGGCTCGGGTTCTATGCCAGCGGCTTCTATGCGGAAATCTTACGCGCCGGTGTCCAGTCGATAGATCGCGGCCAGACCGACGCCGCCGTCGTGCTGGGCATGAGCTACTTCCAGCGAATGAGGCGGATCATACTGCCACAGGCCCTGCGCCGCATGGTGCCGCCGTTGGTCGGCCAGACCATCATGCAGCTCAAGAACACCACGCTGCTCTCTGTGCTGACCATCCCGGATCTGCTTTACCAAGCGGGCTACATCTCCAGCACTACCTACCGGCCGATGGAAGTTTACACGGTAATCGGCATTCTCTTCATCCTAATTTTGTTTCCTCTAAGCGCCCTTTCGCGCCGCTTCGAGCGCCGGGAGGCCGCGTAATGACCAAAAAATCGAACGATGTTATATTGAGCGTACGCGGCATCCAGAAGTCTTTCGGCAAGCAACATGTGCTGCGCGGTGTCGATTTCGACGTCCATCGCGGCGAGGTGGTCTGCCTCATCGGCGCCAGCGGGTCCGGCAAGACCTCACTGCTCCGCTGCATGAACCTCCTCATGGAACCAGACCAAGGCGAGATCCTCATCGAGGGTGCGCCACTGTTCCGTCGCAATGGACGCGAACGGCTAAGGTTGTCCAGTTCTAAAGTTAGTGCCGTCCGCATCAAGACCGGCATGGTGTTCCAGAGTTTCAATCTCTTCCCCCACCGGACGGCTTTGGAGAACATCATCGAAGCGCCGATCGTGGTGAAGAAGGTTCCCCGCGCCGACGCTGAGGCGCAGGCGCGTGAGCTTCTCAGCCGCATGGGCCTTCCCGATGCCGGAAACAAGTATCCTTCGCAGCTGTCGGGCGGGCAGCAGCAGCGTGTCGCCATCGCCCGTGCGCTTGCCATGCAACCAACCATCATGCTGTTCGACGAGCCGACGTCGGCCCTGGACCCGGAACTGGTGGGTGAAGTCCTCGCCGCGATTCGCCAGCTGGCCGCCGAGGGTATGACTATGGTCATCGTGACCCACGAGATAGGTTTCGCTTACGAGCTGGCTGATCGGGTGGTCTTCATGGACCAGGGTGTGATCGCCGCGGACGGTCCTCCGCGTGAACTCTTACTCTCGGGCGACAACGCGCGCCTTGCGGCATTCGTCAGCCGTTTCACGGAGCAGGCCCGCCTTCTAAGCCCTCTCGTGGCGGCGGCAGACGCCTCGTCAATCGCAACTCCATCAAAGGATAGCAAATCATGGCCAACATAAAGCTGGCGTAGTCTCGCCGATTGTCCGCTCGCTCAACCTGCCTGCACAGTCGTAGGCGAGGTCGCAGATAGAAGATGGCCTTAACGCCATCGAAGCACGGGTGCGGACTCAACCTGTATCAACGGACTTCCTCACCACCTCAATTGACCTGTCCCGGCGGCCTTTGTCCGACTGGCGTCTCGTCACGTTCTTCCAAGCAAAGGAATAAATAGATGTACACCAAACTGGCCCTGCTCATTGATGGCGAATGGATCGAAGAAACCAATTCGGGGAGCCAATCCGTTCTCAATCCTGCTACGGAGCAGCCTCTTGGCAGATTGCCTCATGCTGGCAAACCGGAGCTTGACCGCGCACTCGCTGCCGCAAGCCGAGCCTTTGAAACCTGGAAGCGCGCTTCACCTTATGAGCGCGGCCAGATCATGCGCCGCGCTGCGGACCTGATGCGCGAGCGAGTAGACCATATTGCCACTGTGCTGACCCTGGAGGAGGGAAAGACCTTCGCGGAAGCGAAAGGCGAGATCACGGCTGCGGCTGAGTTTTTCGACTGGTTTGCTGAAGAAGGCCGGCGCAGCTATGGCCGCGTCATCCCGGCACGGATGGCCGGCATGCGCCAGACGGTCACGCAGGAGCCGGTTGGCCCCGTCGCCTGCTTCACGCCGTGGAATTTCCCTGCGGTAACGCCAGCCCGTAAGATTGCTCCCGCCCTTGCCGCCGGGTGCACGTGCATTATCAAACCCTCTGAGGAGACACCTGGCACGACATTGGAAATCGCCCGCGCGCTTACCGATGCGGGTCTACCCAAAGGTGTGCTGAACGTGGTCTTCGGAGTTCCCGCGGAAGTCTCTGAATATCTCATTCGCTCACCGATCATTCGCAAGATCTCCTTCACCGGATCCACTCCGGTGGGGCGTCATCTTGCTTGTCTGGCAGGGGAGACCCTGACGCTCGCCACCATGGAACTCGGCGGCCACGCTCCAGTGATCGTGGCGAAGGACGCCGACATCCAGAGAGCGGCGGAGCTCTCCATGAGCATTAAGATGCGCAACACTGGCCAAGTCTGCACGTCGCCGACGCGCTTCTTCGTGGAACGTCCTGCATACGAGGAATACCTGGAATACGCACGCGCCTTCGTTGAAAAACAGGTGGTGGGTGACGGGTTAAACCCGGGCACCACCGTCGGCCCAGTCGCAAACGTGCGACGCATCGAAGCCATGGATGACTTGATCTCCGATGCTCTGTCTCATTCGGCCCGACTGATCGCTGGTGGTGAACGTCTCAAGGGTCCGGGCCTGATGTATAGCCCAACAATCCTGGCGGACATGCCTGGGCAAGCTAAGGCCATGACACATGAACCGTTCGGCCCACTTGCTCTGGTGCAACCTGTTGATGACCTCGATCAAGCCCTCGCACGGGCGAATGCATTGCCCTATGGTTTAGCAGGATATGCGTTTACCGGCTCGGCTGCGGTCGCCAATCGTATCGCAGAGGAACTTGCAGTTGGGGTCATCGGAATTAACCAGATGGTTGTCACAATACCTGAGACGCCCTTCGGCGGCATAGGCGACAGCGGCTGGGGCCGCGAGGGCGGCGTCGAGGGGCTCGAAGCATACACTGTTAAGAAATACGTCGGTCACCTTCATCTTTGAAGGCAGCTGACGAAAGGATGCGAATAGGAGCGCGGTATATATGAACTTGGAGAGGACATTTTTGGGCTGGCAACCACGCCAGCTCGCATCCGAAGGGCCGCGCTACCTCGCTCTGGTCTATGCACTAGAGCAAGACATCTCCGATGGTCACCTGTCCGACGGTGACCGTCTGCCACCACATCGTGAGTTGGCTCAGCGGCTAAGCTTATCCGTGGGCACCGTTGCCAAGGCCTATCAAGAGGCCGAGCAGCGGGGCATCATAAGCGGTCGCGTCGGCCAGGGTACGTTTGTTCGCCGCCGTGCCATGAGCCGTCCCGATGGGGCTGCGCCCCGTGAGCCTGTGAACATGGCACTGAATGTGCCCGCCCACGGTCGAGAGACGGAGGTGCTTTCCGGGTTGTTTAGCGAGTTGTCGCGGAATCGCGACCTTGCTCAACTTCTGGACTATCATCCCCACGGCGGTATCCGCGAGCACCGCGAGATCATTGCCGCGTCTGTTTCAAGCGGTTCATTTACAATCGATCCCGCACGACTTTTGCTTTGCAATGGCGCGCAACACGCGCTCGATATTGCAATTCGGCTGGTTGCAAGTCCAGGCGACAGTATCCTTGTAGATAGCCTCACCTACTCCGGCTTCAAGGCTATCGCAGCCGCAAACCATCTAACACTTATTCCCATAGCCATGGACGGCGAGGGTGTCGATCCAGATGGCCTCGAGGCAGCTTGTAGGTCCTCGGGTGCGAAGGTCTTCTACTGTATGCCGACCTTGCAGAGCCCGACAGCCCGCACGATGAGCTTGCAGCGTCGGCGCCGTATTGCGGAATTGGCCGATAAACTGGACCTGACGGTCATTGAGGATGATGTTTATGGCTTCTTCGTGCCGGAAAGGCCTGTGTCGCTCACCGAGCTCATTCCTGACCGCAGCTTCTACGTAACGTCCTATTCAAAATGTGTCGCGCCCGGGTTCCGGCTCGGCACCCTGACTTTGCCGTCGGCATACACACAGCAAGCTGAGCTTCTGCTCCACGCCTCGTCCTGGTTCGTCGCACCCATTCTCAGTGAGATGGCTGTTAGGCTCATCGAAAACGGTCAACTGGATGAACTGGTCAGAGAGCGTCGACATCAGGCCAAGGAACGTTATCGGATGTTTTCCGACATCTTTCCAACGGTAGAGCCACTTGAATATCCTCCGTTCTATGGCTGGCTGCCCCTGCCCTCTGAATGGTCGGCGAGCAGTTTCGCCTCTGCCGCGCGCCGAAAGAACATACTCGTCACTCCTCCCGTCGCGTCCTCGGTCGACGAAACCGATCCCGGAGCGATCCGCGTTTGCTTGGGCGGATTGAAAGATCTCAACGACCTGTCAGATGCGCTGTATACTCTCAATGAAGTTATTACCCGCCCGCCACCCAACGTGTTCTCATTTGCCTAGCACTTCTGTGGTTGCCGCCCGTAATGCAAGAAGTTTTTGTCCATCTGAACGTGTGATCGAGGGCGGTCTTCTGTCAGGCCTTTGATTGCGGCATTTCGAGAGACCGCTGGCCGGTATGGTGATCTGCGGATCAGTTCCAAATCTACTTTCCGAGCTGTAAAGCTCATAGTGCTAACTGGTTTTCCTGATCCAGATCGGTTCGATCATTGCCCCCATTCAGGTCATCGACTTCTCACACCTCTTTCACCAGTATCAGCGTATTCGGCGGGGCATGTATCATGCCATCGCCGACAACGCTTGCTCCGGTAATCTTCCTGTTTCTTCAGCATGGCCCAAATTTTCCGTGCCATCTTGTTCGCCAGTGCAATGGCGACGAGCATTTTTGGCTTGCGCATCAGCATTCGGGCAAGCCATGAGCCTGATGCTGGCGGTTTACGGTTTGCCGCTCTTACACGCGACATTGCGCCGATGATCAAAAGCCTGCGTATGTCAGCCTGCCCCGCCTTCGACACGCGGCCGAGCCGGTCCTTGCCTCCAGAAGAGAACTGTCGTGATACAAGTCCAAGCCAGGTTGCAAAATCGCGCCCAGACCGGAAAGTCGTCATTGCTGGTGTAAATGCCTCAACCGCCAGCGCGATCATGGGACCGACACCCGGCATCGTCTGAAGACGTGTTGCAGCGATACTGCCTCTGGAGACATCGGTAAATTGTGCCGTCCTGGTTTCGATACGGGCTTTCTTCTCTGCGATCTGCGCGAGCAAATCGCGGCATTCCTCCCGCACGACATCCGGAAAGTCTATCGTTGCATCACGGATGATTGCATCAATGCGCTTGATATTGGCGATGCCCTGCGGAACGATCTGCCCAAATTCGTAGAGAACGGCACGCAAGGCATTCACCAGTTCGGTACGCTGATGAACAAGCCGCTCTCGCCCCCCGGAAAAGCACTGCTCTCGCTTGTTGATCCGGCGTTTTCGGTTCTAGCCCAACTGACGGATGGTGGCATTCGCCCGTTTGCCGAGCTTGATATAGAGCTGCACAGCTCTCATGCGGTCTTCGTACGAATACATGAACTATCTCCTGTTAGTCCAAGAATTCGTCCGCACCTCCTTCTGGGGAGAATTCACTCGGCATTGACAAGGACAAAACCAAAATATCATTCGCTGCGTTCCTGGCGATCGCGGCGGCGAAGATCTGGCTGCCTTACTTTGTCAACACGACCTAGCTAAATGCTTCTAGGGTCTGCTTGCCGAGGTGCATCAGTGCAGGATTGAGATTATTTGCGCCGATCATCAAAGGCAGCCCACCAAAAGTCGTTGAGGCCGATCAGTGAAACGCACGGGAGTTGGGGCGTGCGGCGCGCGACTAAATCGCATAGTAGCGAGGCAGTCATGGGTGCGCCGCTTATTCCCATATGACCATGCCCGGTCGCGAATAGAATGTTTGTATGATCGGGGTGGAGCAGATGATTGGTGGGCTGTCCGGTGTGGAAGGTCCCACACCAATCCAATTGCTCACCTCCGCGTCCGGTAGACTTGGAATCATTTTGCGTCCGCAGGCGATCAGTTCGTCTCACCAAGGAATGTTACGGAGCAGTTCACGCGGAGCGAGACCGACCGGTCCATTCGCATTGGTCAACCAGCTCAGTGCACGCCACGCGATCCCGGGATGGGCCATCGGAAGAGTAGAACCTAAGTTGTATTGCGCACCGTTGGCCCCAGAGCAACCGTGTCCAATACTTCCTTCTTCAATGAGAGTAACGTGATGCCCATCTCGCGGCAGCGCAAGGGCACAACTCACCCCTATTATACCACCGCCGATTACAGCCACTTTACGGGCCATGGACAAATCCTGCTTCTCAAACCGCGAGAGCCATGAAATCTCGGCACCCTACATGGCCTGCCTTGGAGACGGCTATCACGACAACAAGAGCGTCGTCATGATAGCCGCATAGGAACCCTTTTTTAGGCGTCAATCATCTTCAGGCGACGCAATTCCTCACGCAGCTTTCCGATGAGCGCTTCGTTGGCAGGCAGATGCGGAAGCCTTATTTCGCCGCCGGGCCGCCCCAAAAGTTTCATCGCCGCCTTCACCGAGACGAAGGCGGGAGCGCCAAGTGTAGGAAGAAAATGATAAAGCTGATCGATCAACTTTTGCGTCTTGTAAGCTGTGGCGCTATCGCCACCGATCACGGCGTGATAATATGAAACCATATTGGCAGCACAAATATTGGAGATTGTCGATACGACCCCAACCGCACCACGCGGCAGCACGCTGCTAGCATAGGGCTCCAGACCCGTAAACACCGCCAGCTTGTCGCAAACGCGGTAGATGATCTCGCTCGCCGCGTAGAGGTCTCGGTTGCTGTCCTTAAAACTTACGATTTCTTCTGCTTTAGCGATTTCCGCCACCATATCAGCATCCATATTAACCCCCGTCCTCGGCGGGTTATTATAGACCATGATCGGAAGCCCCACACCGGCAAGCGTGTGGAAGTAGTTCACCACCTCGTTGCGCGAAGCGAAGATGCCGCCCGGCGGAAGAAGCATACATCCGTCGACACCTACGGCTTTCGCAGTTCGGGTAAGCGCCAGGGCCTCACGGGTGCCAACTGCGGAAGTGCCGGCGACTACCGTTATCCTGCCGGACGACGCCTCTACTGCAACCTCCCAGACGGTTGCACGCTCGGCGTCCGACATTGAATACCACTCACCCGTGCTACCGGTAACCACGACGCCTCTCACGCCCTCGCTGATGTAGAGCTCGATCAGGGCTTTAAAGGAGGCCTCATCGAAAGATCCATCTTCCGTAAACGGTGTTACCATCGCAGGAAAAACGCCATTCCAATCTGTTCGCAGTGTCATTTTTAAACCTCCAGTTAATTGAATCAGGTGATATGTGTTATATCACTTATGGGAGGCTGGTCAACCGACCGCTTGACGAGAATCTGATGTTTGATGTATCACTTTTTACGTGCTCTGCGCGTCACCGGCGGATCCACATAGTGTGCCACGATCTTCGCGCTCTCAAAAGAAAGTTGCGCCAGGGCGTTCAGGAGGTTTTGATCTCGATGTCTCAGATGCGTCTCGTTGTTGTCGGAGCGGCCGGGCGCATGGGCCGGATGCTCATAAAGACTATTGCCGAAGATCCAGGCTGCACCCTCTCGGGAGCGATCGAACGGCCTGGCAGCGCTGCTGTTGGTCAAGACGCAGGGGTCGTTGCAGGGATGTCGAGTTGTGGGGTTCTCGTAACTAGCGAAACTGGATCCGCCTTCGCCGAGGCAGACGGCGTGTTAGATTTCACTACGCCGGAAGCAACCGTAGAATATTCATCACTCGCCGCCCAAGCAGGCATCGTCCACATCGTCGGCACCACCGGAATGGAGCCCATTCATTTCTCCAAGCTGGAAAGGGCAGCAAGAACTATTCCCGTCGTCCAATCTGGCAATATGAGCCTGGGTGTCAATATCCTTGCCGCTTTAGTCGGAAGAGCTGCAGCTATCCTTGATAAAGAGTGGGACATCGAGGTTCTTGAGATGCATCATCGGATGAAAGTTGATGCACCTTCCGGTGCAGCTTTGTTGCTGGGAAAGGCGGCGGCCGCTGGACGGCAAACGATATTGTCCGATCATTACGTCGCAGGCCGTGATGGTTACACTGGCTCCCGGACTGTCGGCTCAATCGGCTTTGCCGCCTTGCGCGGCGGGACGGTCGTTGGCGATCACAAGGTCATCTTCGCCGGCGCCGGCGAGCGGATAGAGTTGTCACATATCGCTGAAGATCGCGGCCTCTTCGCACAAGGGGCCATCAAGGCCGCATTTTGGGCGCGCAACCGTGAACACGGTCTATATACTATGTCCGACGTACTAGGGCTGGACGGGCTTTAGCCATGCACTCGCCCTCACATAGACACCCGCCACGCGGCGCCTCTATTAGATCGCAAAATTGTAATATCAAATATCATTCGGCTGAAGGCAGATGGTCGGGGACGGCACCTCCACAGTGAGGGGGGCACTTCCGTACATTATTTCATCCGCATCAATTGACGGCCTCTTGATTCCTTCAGATTTCTATAGAAAAGCTGACAAACGTGTAGACGACTGCGACTCCGCTTCGCCCCCCGACACCGAATGTTCTTTGGTATAAATAATACCGGTTCTAGGGGATTTAGTGGTCACGGATAAAGGACTTCCAACTTGCGGACTTCATTACCGGATCTTCAAATAGATGGTCGGGGAGATACTTTAGGAGAACAGGTTTATTCACGGCTCAGAGAGGCAATTCTGTTGGGTGTTTTAAAGCCTGGGCAAAAGTTGAGTGTTCGTGCGCTGGCTAACTCTTTGAATGTCAGTCTGACGCCAACCCGCGACGCTCTCGCGAGACTCATCGCTGAGGACGTTGTTAAACAAGGTCCAGATCGGACGGTTTTTGTTCCAGTCCTTGATCTTGGTGAGATTAATGAAGTATTTGATCTACGTTGCTTACTAGAGAAACGACTTGCTGAGCAAGCCGTTGCAAATTCACTAAAATCGCTCGCACCTATGCTAAGAAAAATCCAGAACAAGCTTGTTCTGTCAATTGAGGATCACGACTATAAGCGCGTGGTGGCGCGCAATTTCGAGTTCCATTTTACGCTCTACGCTGCAGCAAACGCCAAGGTCACTGTCAAGCTGGTGGAAAATTTATGGTTGCGCGTTGGTCCTATGCTGAACCTACTTTACCCCGAGTTCGATCGAACGCGGTCAGGCGTTCGGAAACACGCAGCGATCTTAGAATGTGTCGAAAAGGGTGCGGTCCAGGAGGTTGGGATGGCTATTCAGTCGGACATTTTAGGTGCCAAGAGCGAGCTTATTAGGGTCGTGTCGTCGCTGATGACCTCTTCAAGGTAGGCACGCCATGTTCAGCGCCACCTCACTAGGGCGGGTTGCTGTTTACCGGATTCGGAATTTTCAAAGTTCGTGATTTGTGATTGAACGAAGCCGCTTGCGCGGCATTTGGAGCGCGGGATTTGCATGATGCGCTTCTGATTTGAAGGATTGGGCTGTTTTAGCCCAACCTTTGAACAGGAGATGACGATGACAGAGATAAGCCCGCTGCGCCGGCGCATGATCGATGACATGACGATCCGCAATCTTTCGCCAGCGACGCAACGATCGTATTTGCATGCGGTGACGAAGTTCTCGCGCTATTTCGGGCGATCGCCAGACCGTCTTGGACTGGAAGACGTGCGCGCGTTTCAGGTGCATCTGGTCTCATCGGGCCTATCATGGCCGGCCTTGAACCAGACAGTTTGTGCCCTCCGATTCTTCTTCGGCGTCACGCTTGGTCATGCCGAGATACCGGAGCGCATTGCCTATGCCCGGACACCGGCCAAGCTGCCTAGGATCCTCAACGGCGACGAGATCGTGCGGTTTCTGGAAGCTGTTCCAAGCCTGAGGACCCGCACCGCACTGACAACCGCTTATGCGGCGGGGCTGCGCGCCTCGGAAGCTGTCCATCTCAAGGTCCGCAACATTGATGGCGAACGCGGCATCATCCGCGTCGAGCATGGCAAGGGCGGAAAGGATCGCAACGTCATGCTGTCAGCGCAGTTGCTGGCGATCCTGCGGGTCTATTGGCGGCTGGCGAGACCCGAGGTCTGGCTGTTCCCGGGCCGGGGCGAGACCAAACCCATCGACGTCCAGGTTCTGTATTCTGCCTGCCGTTCGGCGTGCACTGCTGCCGGCATCGACAAACGTGTGACGGCGCATACGCTGCGCCACAGCTTTGCTACCCATCTTCTGGAAAGCGGAACCGACATCCGCATCATCCAAGTTTTGCTCGGCCACAACAATTTGTCCACCACGGCACGCTACACCAAGGTTTCCAATACCCTGATCCGCAGCACGACCAGCCCGCTCGACCGGCTGACGCTGGAGGTGGTGCCGCCAAGCTGAGTAAGCTTCGCCATGGCGGCGGGACTGGAGGTGGCGGATATTTTTCGCCGCCACGGGGAAAGATATCGTCAAACCCATGACACCCATCTCGGGCGTGTCGAACGCCGGGTCATGAGTGCGGTCGAGATGTGCCGGACCGCTCGCCTGGGCGGGCATGTCCAGCAATGTCAGGACTGCGCAGCGTTCCGCATCGCCTATAATTCCTGTCGCAACCGGCATTGCCCAAAGTGTCAGGGACAAGCGAGCCGTGACTGGCTTGTTGCCCGACAGGCCGATCTTCTGCCTGTCGGCTATTTCCACGTGGTCTTCACCCTCCCGCAGCAGATCGCCGCAACCGCCTTCCAGAACAAAAATGCCGTTTACACGATCCTGTTTCGCGCCGTCGCCGAGACGTTGCCCAAGCTTGCTGCCGATCCCAGGCATCTGGGTGCAGAGATCGGCTTCATCGCGGTGCTGCACTCCTGGGGACAGAACCTCCATTATCACCCACACATCCACTGCATCGTGCTGGGCGGCGGATTGTCGTTCGATCAAACCCGCTGGGTGACTTGTCGGAGGAACTTCTTCCTGCCCGTGCGGGTGCTGTCGCGTCTGTTCCGGCGACTGTTTCTCGAATACCTGAAGCAGGTTCATGACGAAGGCCAGCTTCAGTTCTTCGGCAGCATCGCGAGCCTGGCCGATCCAGCCGCATTCACTCGCATGATCAGAGAAGCGCGGCGCGTCAATTGGATCGTCTATGCCAAGCCGCCCTTTGCTGGACCCGAACAGGTGCTGGCCTATCTCGGCCGCTACACCCATCGCATTGCCATCTCCAACTCCCGGCTCGTCAGCATCGATGGCGATCGCGGCACATTCCGATGGAAGGATTATCGAACGGGCGGCAGGCAAAAGGTAATGACGCTCGATGCCAACGAGTTCATCCGCCGTTTCCTGCTTCACACCGTTCCGGACGGCTTTCATCGCATTCGTCATTACGGCCTGCTTGCCAATGGCCATCGGCAACTGAAGCTGGGCCTGTGCCGCAGCCTGCTCGACGTCCCGCCGCCGGAGCAGCCGATCAAAGAGCCGCACGCAAAGCCACCACCTTTGGCGCGCCGCTGCTCCTGTTGCGGCGGAATCATGACGATCATCGGCGCGTGGACCCCGCTCCAGCCAGTATGGAACGACAGCTCATTATCATATCAGTGGCGGCATCATTGCAACGATCAGCGTCGGCATGCCGAGAGGCCGCGTGGCGAGTGCTTTTGCCGATCGTGCCTGTGCGACGTAAAACGCAACGGCATCAAGGGTCCGGTCGATGCAAACCAGCCGAGAGGCCAGTCAACGACACCGCAACGACTACCAACAATCTCCTCCCAGGCCTGTGCACGCGTTCCGGCAAGGCTCGCCCCTGCCAAACGCCATCCACTGCTTCGGCGAAATCCCCATAGCGCCAAACAACCCGCGCCTTCGTTCAATCCGGTTTCAATGAGGTCCGATCAGTGAGTGCCGCATCCCCAGCGCCCGGACCTCACAGAACCCTCCAGATTCACTTGGCCCATGGAAGGAGAACGTCATGGGCAAGCCGCATCCGATCGAGTTGCGTGCGCGTGTTGTAGCGTTTGTTGAGGAAGGCAATAGTCACCGGGAAGCCGCTCGACATTTCCGGGTTTCGCCCAGATTTGTGAACAATATGGTGATCCTGAAGCGGGCGTCCGGTGCACTTTCTCCGGCCAGGCAGGGGCATCTGGGCGGCGGCAAGCTGGTGGGACATGAAGAATGGGTTCGGTCACGCCTGGCAGAGAACGGCGATCTGACGCTGAACGAATTATGCGTCGCTTTGGCAGGGCGTGGTGTCTTGGTCGACCGCTCTACGGTCAGCCGGCTTCTGCATCGGCTGGGGCTCAGCCATAAAAAAAAGCCTGCAGGCCGCCGAGCAGTTGCAGCCGCAGATCGCTCGCGCGCGTGATCTGTGGATCACCCGGCGCAAGCGATTCCTCAACAAAGCATTGGCGCAGTTGATCTTTATCGACGAGACCTCGACCAATACGAAGCTGACCAAGAAAACGGGATGGTCGCCAAGGGGAAAGCGCTATCGTACCCATGCACCGTTCGGCTCGTGGAAGACCCAGACCTTTATTGCCGGCCTGCGCTGCCATAGTTTGACGGCACCCTGGATCGTCAATAGGCCAATGAACAGCAAGATCTTCGAAACCTGGGTCGAAACCCAGCTCGCGCCGACCCTGTCGCCGGGCGACGTCGTGATCCTCGACAATGTCGCCTTCCACAAAAGCCAGAGAGCCGAGGAGCTGGTAAAGGCCCGAGGCGCCTGGCTTCTCTTCCTGCCGCCCTATTCGCCGGACCTCAATCCCATCGAGATGGCCTTTTCCAAACTCAAGGCTCTGTTGCGAAAACGCGCAGCACGTACCTTTGATGCCCTCTCAAACGCTCTTGGGGACATCTGCGATCTCTTCTCCGTCACAGAATGCCGCAATTTCTTCAAAGCAGCAGGATATGAGGCGGAATAGATGCAAAGTGCTTTAGGCGGCCTTACCGTGGGCTTACCTTCCAGACCACATGGTGAGACGTGGATTCCTATGTCGAGGTGTCAGGCGAAATGGTCCGGGCGGTGATAGATTTACCTGCGAGGATTCCGTGCACGGTTCAAGGTATCCAAGACCAAGAAATCGGTTCAGTTCAAGCGACAGAATCAACATCAATTGGCCGGCTGGAGAGAATATCGTTAAGGGTGTGAAGTACTTGAGTAAGTGTTTTTGTGTCCTTGGGCGCGCCTAGGCAGATACGAACCGCACCGGGCTCGCTTTCTCTGACTGCGGAAGCACCCGGAGGCGTCACGAGAATTCCACGGCTACCTGCGGCAGCAGTAAATTGACCTGCCGCCCACTCGGTGGGAAGCCGCAGCCATCCGTAAAATGCAGGGCACTTAAGTTTTTCCGCATTTGAAAAAGTGTTGAAGAAGACACTATATCGCTCTTGTGCCTGCTTTCGCCGTTCGCGTAGCAGGTCTTCCAAATTGCCGTCTCGAAGTAGCCGCACAACCGCCTCGCTAAAAATTGGAGACGCGTACCATGCGGAAGCATGCAAGAGGAGATCAGCTTCATGAATGTACGGCCTAGGCACGGTCAATGTGCCCAATCGAAAGCCAGGCGTAATACATTTCGAATAAGAAGTCGTGTAAAAGGTGCGTGTTGGCGCCAACGAGGCGATTGGCACAGGGCGCTCGCTAAAGAAAAAACCGTAGACATCATCTTCTATGACAGTCAGGTCCAACTCCTCAGCGACTTCGGCGATTTGCTTACGCCGGGTCAGGCTCATGGTCCGGGCAGTCGGGCTTTGCAACGTCGGCATACAGTACAGAACCCGCGCCCTGGATTGGTGAAACACCTGCCTCAGGGACTCTGGATCAAGCCCTTCAGCGTCCATCTCAACGGGAATCAAGCGTAAACGGCTTGCTGCTGCGATTGCCTTGAAGCCGGAATACGTAAATGAACCAACAAGAACACTATCGCCGGGCTCTGTGACAAGACGCAACGCGATATCCAGTGCATGCTGAGCACCGTTGCAGAGGAAAAGATGCGCCGGTTCAATCGTGAAATTGCTATTTGATAGTGACGCTGCAATGATCTCACGGTGCTTCATGATTCCGCCGTGAGGATGAAAGCGCAGCAACGGCCTGAGCTCGTTTTCCCGCGTCACTTCGGCGAACAGCCTAGACAAAATCCGCACCTCGCTTCCTTCTACGGGTACATTGAGTGAGAGATTTACTGGTTCATATTTTGTCACAAATTGGGGCTGCTCAATCAGACGGCGGCGAACAAACGTTCCCTGCCCAACTCGGCTGTTAATTATCCCACGATGCTCAGCCTCCTGGTACGCTTTACTAACCGTCCCTACGGAAAGGCTGAGCTCACGGGCCAGATTACGGTGAGGTGGCAGACGATCGCCCTCGGACAGCCGACCGTCCGCGATGTCTCGTTCGAGAGCAGCGACTAATGCAAGGTAACGCGGACCTTCAGATGCTAGATGACCTGGCCGCCAGCTCAAACTTCCCTCGTCCAGACCCATGTTCCCTGCTCCTTGCACTTGATACCAGCCGCGTCCGACGTTAAGTTGATGCACTTATTATCGTACGACATCGGATTCCAGTCCTTCCGTGCCGCCATTTCGACCGCGCAGCTATCGCCAATGCGGCCGAATGCTGGTGAGGAATGTTTGACAGCACATGGATGATGTGATCCTGCCAACCTCCATCAGTCCTGGTCTGTGATTCGCCATTGCGGAATACCTGTAACGGCATATCCGGCGAAATCATGCGCAGACCCTCCCTCCTGTTCTATATCATCAACAGATTGTACCAATGCAAGTGAGTACATGCGCATCAGACGCTTTTGCTCGCTCAGGACCGAGAAGGGCTCTGTGGGGTTCTACGAGCTATTGCGCACGATATAGATCGGCCTGCGTAATTTGCGTCTTGGCAAAAGGTGCGACCTGAGTTGGACGGATAATTACTTCCGCTTCATCGAGAGGCGTATCCAGAAACACTTGCTCGGCAACGCCCCCTCAATAACCTTTTTGACAGACGGTTTTTCGCATGACCCCTGGTCCCCGTGCTTTTTTTTGCAGAGCGCTGACGGCCCCTCACCTCGTCAGGTTGGGCGCGACGTGGCAATAATTCACTCCCAGCAGCCTATGCCCCGCGCAGGGGTCATTTCGTGATATGGCTCATGACACGTATGGTTGACGCAGCTTCGGCGGGGCGTAATCAGTAAGGCACGAGCGTCCCGAGGCCCAGTTGTTCAGCAATCTCGAAAATTACAGAACCTACAGCGACGTCCTGTATTGCAACGCCGAGATTAAAAACCACAATGCGATCAACGTTACTACGTCTTCCCGGAAGCCTGCCTGCGACGACGCTGCTCATGGATCCTGCTATCCGCGAGATATCAGAGTAAGGAGAGCCCGTAGTCTTGATGTAGCTGTTAAATTGTTGCACATCGTCAGCCAAGAGTAGATCAGAAGCGGTGGTTATATCCTCTGACCACCCGCAAACATGAACTGGGAGAACCAAACTGCCCTCTCTAACCCAAGAGAATTGAAATGCCACATCTTCCAATCGACTTGTGGCGGTCACGACGACGTCAGCGCCGCGAATCGCAACCTCGGCATCTTTCACAGGGATTATTGTTGCTTTTGAACCAACCGCTTCAGCCAGAATGCGCACAGCGTTGTCATCTATATCAACGACGTGAAACACTGCTGTAGGATGGACTAACGAAAGCATTTCTACGTGGTAACGACCCTGGATGCCCGCACCGACGACCGCTATCTTTTCCACCGGGCTCGGCGCAAGATATTTGGAAGTGATAGCCGACACTGCGGCAGTGCGAACTGCTGTAAGGTAAGCGGCGTCCATCACACAGACTGGTAGCCCTGTATCTGGATTGCTCAACAGCAATAGTCCTATGATGTTTGGCAGCCCCAGCTTATAATTGCTGGGGTAGCTAGCAATCCATTTAAGGCCGGCTCTGCGCGATATAGGGAGCCAACCGGGCATTGCGTGCATCAAGGCATCGTTTCTTGGATGTATGCCTATCTTAGGCGGGTTCTCAGACGCGCCATTGGCGTGGTGACGAAGCGTCTCCTCGATAATATCCAACGCTGAGGCGAAGGGCAGTCTCGTTTGCGCGACGTCATTTCGACTTAACCATCTTACATGTGGCTGGTTCATAGTACTGCCTAGTGTTACAGTTGTTTTCGGCTATTGGGTCCCGCGCGGGAATACTGGCAAGCCCAAAAACCGGGCCGCCCGATACATTGTTGTCACTGCACTGATGGTGCTTTGGATCAATGTGCGCCTTCGAACTGCACTGTTTCGATTGCTGTCCGTATATCGGAAAGTAACAATGGTCGTTTTGGCGCCAAGGCCTTGTTGTTCTTAGCGATGTACTGAAGGAATTCCTGATCGTAAATGGTCACGTAGCTCAGCTTCCCTATCTCAGCTGAGGAGAGCAGTGGGATTGATGAAAGGTCCACAACGGCGCGCGGCTGCAAACGCAGAAGGGCGTCGTAAATTGAAGTCTTGTATTCTCTCTGCACGTCGGCCGTTGCGATAATAGCCATCGACAACGGCTCAATTTGGTGTCCGATCTCTGCCGGGCGCAGTAGTGCAACTTCTTTGTGATCCAAGGAACGTGTCCGCCTTCGAAAGTTCTTTGGATCGCGCGTTACCACTACGGTGCCTCTGAAGCGTCCTCTTACGCTACTCCGGATCAGGCCTTGGCCAAGCATGCCAGACCCAACGACGTAGAGACGATCGCACTGCTCTCCATTTGGAAATCGAGCAGCTACGAATTCGCGGACTATTTCATCGTAGTCCAATGACGCCTTAAATCCCTGTCGCTCGCGGGCTGCGCGCCCGATTTTTATTGCTGCTTTTCCAATATTGAAAATGTTGAAGTGGGGACCAAGAGGCTCGATGGCTTTCTCCAATTGGTCACTGATGTAGCCCTCGCCAAAGATCTGGGAGTGAGCACCGGATGCAATCTCGGCGAGACGGATAGCAATATTGTCCGCACCCGCAATGCGTTTGCACGGCAAGCCTAAAAATATTGGCCCGGCGACATCTCTGATTGCTTCCTCTTCGCCATATATTTCAAGACGCACGCAGGTCGAGATCAGAAGAACCCCACTTTTAGCGAGGTTCAGCGACAACGGCTTCACCCTCGCCGACTGCTGCGCTATCGTTAAAATGTCAGATTCGGCTGAATCAGCGAAGTAACAAGCTAGCATATTTGTCGTCCCTTACGTCGAATGACGCCTTTTCGCGGTGGAAGCGAAGTGCTTCGGAACTGCACTGACCGGTGCTTTGTCATAGCTTTTGCTCGGTTTGCTTGAGCCGTCGTCCATCCGAATTGTGAGACGCGCTTGCAAGGTCTCGCGCGGGTATTTTAGGATTCCGAGCACACTATCGTCGAGACCGAGCTGCCTGGCTGCATCAGTAAGGCCTCTTTGCACCTGAGTTAACATTGATTGGGCTGCCATTTGATCTACTCCTTATTTCGCGCCGTGCTGAGCTCGACGCCGAGAGCATTTGACGACTATCGCGCATGGGTGAGTCTCGAACCGGCACCTCGCCGTGTTCCACGCAAAGATTGCCGGCAGCTTCCGCCACCGCATACTCTCAGCAAGATACGTGCCAACTTTGGACTTGAATCTAGGAAAGGCGGATTTGGCATAAAGTTCAAAGGCGAATATGGACTGAACTGTCGTCGGACCAATTGAGAAAATGTCCTGGAGGTGACAAAAGTCATGGGAGTTGTCACGCATGATCAACGACCCTGCCGGATGCTAGGCAAGATCCGGGTCCATCAGTTGGACCATTCAACTCGCCCCTCAAATCCTCCCGCGGCACTTGGGAGGCGTTTCGTACAAATGCGCAACTTGTGCAAAATGCATGGCGACGGCAATTTGCGGATTATCTATTAAAGGCCGTGTGTTGGAGAAATGCCGCTGAGAACATCAGCGTGTCGATCCGTCGATTTCGATCCCGTACCGGCGGGTACAGGAAGGGTAAACCTTCAGTTCTGAACCCGAGCTAGGGAGTTGTCTCAATCAACATGCGGCCCAACGTGACGAAGTCAGCGACGGGAAGACCCGTGTGCTTTCGGGCCGAGTCAATCGCGAGCGGGAACCCTATGCACTCGAACACTAACACCGCTATGGAGGGGTTTGCCGGTAGCAACGCGCTTGTGGCGGCCATCACGTCTCTATTGAGCATCTCGGACGAAATGTCTGGTACGTGCGCAGCAAATTCTCGCCAAGAATCTGAGCCTTCAATGCCGCCTATTGCAACCGGGGTGTCTGCGGAACTCCAGCCTGCCGAATTAAAGTGGCGCTCCTGGAGCTTTGTCGCGTCGTAGGTTAGCAGACCTATCGATCGTCCAGCCGGCAACAGCCTCGCCATGAAAGGGACAAGAATCGAGCTTGATAGCCCGACTGGGATCGATACAGCGGAGGCCACGCCACCTTGAGTAGCCATCGACGGGCTTAACATCCCTAAGGGTGCTGTGGCCAGCGATGCTGCATGGCGGATGAGGAGTGCGCTACGCTCGATCTCCATGCTGGCCTTGGCATAGATCGAGCCGGATTCGCGCATGATCCAGAGGATCAATTCCGCGCCATTCTGTTCGAGCAGGTCGGCGGATTTAGACAGGATGCGCGCCCGCCCGGACGGCAATGTCTTAGCCCAGATTTTTTTGCGCTGCGCGTGCCTCGGTGGCAGCACGGACGATATCGGCGGCGCCACCAACGCCGACCGAGGCGATCACCGCGCCGTGCGAGAACGCGTTTCGCTTGGCAGCCGTCGCCTCGTGCGCTTTCAGGTCGGCGCGGCGGGCGTCCGAAATCCTCGTGCGCTTTTCATTGCAGGCTACGCGAAAGTGCTCGCGGTTCACTCCGCCTAGAAAATTCGTCTTGAAACAGAGTCTATCTCGAAAATGCTCTAACGAGCAGCCCTGATCAGCCTCTCAACAAGTCCTGTCTTTCGAGCGATGATCTCTGATCCCTGGTAGGAAAGGTGGCCGCTGTCCCGGTAGAGGAATTTACCATCGATCTCAGTTCTGCATTTTGTGTCGTCGCAGAGAAAGTCGTGGTAAGAGACAACCTCGACGTCAGCTTTCACGGCGACCTGGTTTAAGAGATCGAGAGTGCGGGATCGCATCCGGCGGTAATCGATGACATCGATTTTGCAATCACTGTGCCGCCCGAGCATAAGACCTCCACTCACCTTTCGCTCAAGGCAATCGCCGATATCGAAGCCTGCGACTGGCGGGGGAGCAACTATGACCACTCGCCTACCCAAAGCGCGAACTGCCTCGACGAGAGACTTGATACCCTCAATCGCTTCATCTACCGACGTTTCAACTTCCGTGAATGTCCCGTCACGTCTTTTAAGCAGCATGAAGTCTTTGGAGTCAGGGGCGTCAAATGGACTCGAAATGACGACGGTCCTTATCTCCGGCCGATTTTTCAGGGTATTCAAAACACTGTCATTGAAGCGGATACAGTCCTCACCAAAGGAGAGAGACACTGCGCGCTTGGAGATGGCAGCAACGCCGATGGCGGGGGAGCATCCGCTCATTGTGAGCTGAGCCAGGCCGGCCTCTCCGACCGTTTTGGCCAAGCCGGGAACCAGTGCCATGGCAAATGAATCGCCCCAGACCAGCAATTCGGGCCTGTCTGTCGTCTGGCAGGCCTCCAGAATGCCCTGAGGCCGCGATCCAGATGTGCGATCACATTCCCTTGCCAGGCCGTAATTGATCCGTCGGCTCTCGGAAAAGCCACCCTTACTTTCGGCTGCGCCAATGTCGACTGACAGTGCGAAGCCGAGAAGAACCGTTGCGGCAACGAGTCCTGAGGCCATCCGTCCACGAGATGTGACGAATCCCCGCTGGAACGGCTTTTCCACGAAACGGTGAAGTACCAAGCTCGCTACAACTGAGAAGGCAACTGCCGCATAGATCGCAAGCGAAGGAGGCTCTTCCAGCCAGGCAGCCCGCACATATACAAGCACCGGCCAATGGATCAGATAGAGCGAGTACGAGATATCCCCAATCCTTGCCATGCTTCGAACTGCCACATTATCCTTGTTGGGCGACAGCAGGAGGATCAGGGTTGCCAAGCAGACCAAAGCGGCATTCACGATCGGGTTCTGCAAACCAGAAGGTCCAAAGGGAATAAGGAGGATAAGCACGAGCGCCGGGAGGCGCAGCGCCGCAAACTTGGCAGTCACGCGAGCGCTGGCGGGAAGCAATGCCCCGAGCGAACCAATCGCTATTTCCCAAAAGCGGGTCGGCAAAAGATAAAATGCTGCGGATGGGTCACGAAAGGCCACGTAGAGACACAGTGCCAGACTGGCAACCAGAAGTGAACCAACCATTGTGAGCCACCATCTCTTGGGAGACAAGGCCAAGAAAGCAGGAAGCAGCAGATAACACTGTTCTTCGACAGCGAGCGACCAGAAATGCAGGAGAGGCTTCGTTTCGGCGGATCCGCCGAAATAGTCCGCCTGAGTCCAGAGAACGATGTTGCTGGTGAATGTGAGCGCCCCGAGGACCTGAGTTCGGAAGTCCCGTAGGCCCATATCTGACAGGAAGAAGGGTGCAGCGATCGTCGTGAGCGCAATGACCACATAGGCGGCGGGCAACAGACGCTTCGCACGACGATAATAGAATTCCCAAAAGCTGAACCGTGCCTGCTCAAGCTCGGTCGCGATGAGGCCGGTGATCAGAAAGCCCGAAATTACGAAGAAAATATCAACGCCGAGATAACCAAACGACGCGACTTGGGTATGATAAAAGACAACCAGCAGGGCAGCTAGACCCCGCAAGGCATGGACATCGGCTCGAAAGTCGCGCGGCATAGAAGACCTGATGAAATTCCCGGCTTAACTGGATGAACTAAGACCTTAGGCACCTTGGTCAGCCGCAGGAATCCGCAGCGACGATGTGAAAGGTGCTTTCATTCGCTGGATCGATTTCGGCCGATTTGCCGCACTCGCCCATAACTAAGAAGATCGTCGGCAGCAGGTGCCGGCGTACTTGCTTTCAGTCGATTGTTGTTCTTCTAATGGAGCATGCCCGCCAATTCGTAAAATCGATTGTGTGAATGCGATACATCCATGTTATGGATTGCTTGCAGACGCCGTTGGCTCGATGCTTTGACGGAGGGTAGAAACTTATGGTGACGCAAGCAGGCGCAACCTCGCCTAGTGCGCTCGCCACGCTCATGTCGCCGTAAGGCTTCATCACGCTGTTGATTTGCACTGAGAGCTGACCCGGGGTTGGAGTGAACCCCTCGGGCTGGACCAGCGAGGCGCTTCAAACCAAGCCAGCCAGTGGGCGAGTTGGGTTTCAAATTCTGCTGGCGATCTGTAGCCACGGGCCGAGTGCAGCCGCTTGTGTAATTGTAGACCTCCTCGATGAACCTCGGCAACCGCTCGGCCACGTCTGCAAAGGTCTCGTAGCCTGCGGGGTAGATATCCTCCACCTTGAATGTCTTCATAAAGCTCTCCGCCTGCGCATTGTGATATGGGTTCCGACGGCGCTCATGGAGCCTATCAGACCGGCCGCATCAAGCGCCTGTCGGTAGGTTTCGCTTGCGTATTGGCATCCGCGGTCCCGCGCAGTGAATGCAGCCCGGCGGAGGCCTCCTATTTTCGATCGCTGAATGCAACGACGCCAGCGCTAACGGCGTGTCCAGTCGCTTTGACAGACCACGGCCGACGACTTTCCGACTGCAGGCATCGAGAATAACAGCGAGATAGCAGAAGCTCGCGGCGATGCGGATATAGGAAAACTCAGCCACCCAGACCATGTTGGGCCTCGCCGGGGTTGCCGTAGAGTTTCGGGTAGATCGGTGAATCGTGGCCACCGTCCGTCGTTCGAACATAGCGGTTTCGAGGTTTGATGCCCAATCCATTGGCCCGCATGACACGAGCCACGCGCTTGTGATTGACGAGGTGCCCCCGTCGGTGAAGCTCGTGCGTCACGCGGCGATAGCCGTAGCAGGGAAATTCGTCCTGAACGTCCTCGATTCAAGGCCCTTGCTGCGGAGCATTAGTAGTAGCTGCATCTCGGGAGGTCGATCTTCTTGCAACCCCGTCAGACGGAGCAGGCCGCGGGCCGGTGACGATGGAGGAGTTCTCGTTGCTGCCGGCGATCGGCTGCTGCGGAGTGGTTTTAAAACCAGGTCCAACTCCATCGTGAGCTGGCCGACTTTGCGTTCGGCGCCGCGATCTGCGCCTCATATTCGGCGATGTCGCTCGCCTCTGCCTCTTCATCGCTCAGTTCGCCGCCGTCAAACTGCGTCAACCACAACTGGATAAGGTTGGCCGAAACGCCGTAAGTGCGTTGCGTGTCGCACCGTCCAATGACACCGTTTCGAATATCCTGGCAAAGCTGCAGCTTGAACGGCGTCGAATGCCGTCGATATGGTCCTCGGGACTTCATGAGCCTTCTCCGATTGAGGCCCACAGAGCGTGTGTTTTTTCGTACCCCGTGGCCCAGCCCGAGGGGGTCACTCCAACCCCGGGTCAGCTCTCAGTGCAAATGAACAGACAAAAGTCATGCGCGTTGTCGTACACGCTTCATGGCGATGCGGTATGCTCGTTAAGAGTTGGTCCATCGGTTGGATTCAGCTCAGCCTTGAGGTCCACCAGCGACTGCATAGGCGATAAGGAAGTTGCTGTTCACCATCAGTGGCCACGCGATAAAGTGGCGTTATCATGGCAACGATGGCAAGTCCACCCAAGCGAAATCCTGCTGCTCAAGAACATTTCGAGAGCGGGACACGCCGGAGCGTTTGCCAACGGCTTTGCGACATTCGGCGCTATGTCCGTCGATTTCCCGACACACCCCTCATGCACGTCTGCATGCTTCACCGAACAAAGAGCCCAAATCCGGGAGATGCGAAGCCAAATCCAAATTGGCATGATTCTTGATTGCCAATTACCAGGCAGCCAATGCTTGGTGCCGCAACACGGAAAATCATGGGTCGCAGGATGCAAGCTCAGAAGCACAGTCTCACGATTTGCACAAGTTGGGTAAGGTCGGTGACGAATAGTCGATCGGGGGCGGCCAACGGTAATCGTCGCAATCGATGGATCTCGAGCCGCTGTGAATTGCGAGATGGCTTTCGATTGTCATCTATCAACGAGCGGCCTTCTACATGTACTAAAAAAAGGCGCTGCCAGATCTATGACTGTAAGTAGCTCGAAAGGAATTTCCGCAACCGAGTTAGACGACGCCCTTTGCCTCTCCGCCCCCGCCGCCGTTTTACAATCCTTCGCAGTGCCAAACCTGCAAGCCGCTGAATCGAGGGCGGAGGAAGAAGTTCTACTCGGTCTGCTCCCCGCGCATGCGCGACGAGATAATGCAATGAGAGCCTTCTTTGCCGAAACGCTCGCTGGTCCGACTATGGGTCAAGACCATCTTTGGCGGGCGGTAGGTCTGTACGATCGGTCTGAGCTCAGTCATTTGCTAGGAAGCATGTTCCAGCACTTGCGGCGGGCAACACCAATAGCCTGCGGGTGGAAGAAATACCTTTCCCGCAAACTCTGCGAGGCTGATGGCCATATCTCTATGGGTTGCACAAAGTTGCCGACAGCGCATGGAGCGCCAGACCTGCTTCGGACCAGAAGAAGGCGAAAAACCTGCAAAAAACCGGTCGGTGAGCGCAGTCCCAGCCGGTTGCCACGTCAACGGCGTAGAGAACGCTTTGGAAGCTATAAAGAGGACCGACAATGATTGCGAATCAAGCCGCAGAGACCCCTCGTAAGGTGCCGTTTTACCGTCATCTATACGTGCAGGTTCTCACTGCAATCGTCGCTGGCATTCTGGTAGGCAATTTTTATCCTGACCTCGGTGCTTCTTTGAAACCACTAGGGGATGCATTCATCAAGCTCGTCAGTATGATTATTGCGCCGGTCATATTCTTGACGGTTACAACCGGCATTGCCGGAATGGCTGACCTGAGGAAAGTTGGACGTGTTGCCGGAAAGGCGATTCTCTATTTCACTGTGTTTTCGACCTTGGCACTCGCTGTTGGCCTTATGGTCGCCAATCTCCTTCAGCCGGGCGCTGGGATGCACATCAATCCCGCGACACTTGATCCAAAAGCCGTCGCCGGCTACGCGGCAAACGCTCACGGGACGACTGCGGTGAGCTTTCTTATGAACATCATTCCAAACACCATCGTCGGCGCCTTCGCGGATGGCAATATCCTTCAGGTGCTGTTCATCTCGGTACTTTTTGGAATAGCAATCGCAATGGTCGGCGATCATGGTCAACCGGTGGTCAGGTTCCTGAATGCACTTACGGAACCGATCTTCAAGCTTACGGCCGTGCTGATGAAAGCTGCTCCGGTAGGAGCTTTCGGCGCGATGGCATTCACCATTGGTAAATATGGCATTGCCTCCCTTGTTAACCTGGTAATGCTGATCGGCACTTTTTACCTCACGTCGCTCCTCTTTATCCTCGTCGTGCTCGGGACTGTCGCGCGATGCAATGGATTCTCGATCATCGCTTTGATCGCTTACATCAAGGAGGAGATCTTGCTCGTCCTGGGGACATCCTCGTCGGAAGCGGCTCTGCCGGGCTTAATGGCGAAGATGGAGCGGGCGGGCTGCAAGCGGTCGGTCGTTGGACTCGTTGTCCCGACCGGATATTCTTTCAATCTCGACGGCACAAACATCTACATGACGTTGGCTTCACTTTTCATCGCCCAAGCAACGGACACGCCGCTCACGCTGGCGGATCAAATCCTGCTTCTATTGGTTGCCATGCTGAGTTCAAAGGGTTCGGCCGGCATCACAGGTGCCGGCTTTATAACGCTTGCAGCGACGCTTTCCGCGGTGCCCTCGGTGCCGGTCGCCGGTATGGCGCTGATCCTCGGAATCGACCGTTTTATGTCGGAAAGCCGGGCAATCACCAATCTAATCGGCAATGCAATAGCGACGCTCGTCGTCGCTAATTGGGAGGGAGATCTCGATCGGGACCGGATGACCGCTGCGCTGGCCAGGGAACCAGCGGTGGACGAAATCCAATAACAAGATGTTCAAACTCAAGTGAGGTTTTCGTGCGCCAACGGTGAATACGAAAAGGCACAAATCGACTGAGTGGTTGAGTCCGCTCACGTTCCAATAGCTTTCAACTCTGGTGGAGCGGCTATCATGTCAAAAGGAGGCTGTATCAAGCAACGTGTGGAGCGCTCCCACCTGCGTCGAACGAATGCGCGCCTCGCCATGTCCTGTTACAATCTCCTGGAGCTTCGAGGCCTAAACCGGCGGCGCGGCATTTGCAGCGTCTATGCATGCGATCACATCAATCGATTTCCCAGGAACCATTTCGGACGACATAAGGGGCAGGCAGCATCGGAGCTGCCTCTTATGGAGCACATGTGATGAAAATAGACGGCGATCATCGTGGCAATAACATCAGCGGTACAGACGGCAACGATATAATCAATGGCCGCGGCGAAGGAGATTGGATCCAAGCTCGCAACGGTGATGACTGGATCGACGGCGGCAAAGGGCATGACCTGGTTTTCGCCGGTGAGGGTCACGACATTGTCTGGGGCGGCGAGGGTTCCGACACCCTTTATGGTCAGGAGGGAGATGATCTCCTGTACAGCGACGCGCCGAACGCGCCGCGCAACATTCCTAAAGGGCTTGAGGGGTACGACGTACTCGGAGGTGGCCCGGGAAAGGACACTCTCATCGCAGGGGATGGCATTGATCTTATGAAGGGTGGAGCCGACGCCGACGCGTTTGTGTTTTCTTTCCACGACCCGATGATCGGGGGCGACAGGAGCTACGCCATCGTTGACGATTTCGACCCCAAGCAGGACCGATTTACCTTTGATGCAAAAGGCTTGGGCGGAGATCAACCCGGCGCAAACTTTGTCGACCACTCCAGCGGAGTGCCGGGTTCGTTTGTGGACACCTTCTATAGCGGCGCAGCGGCGCACGCAAAGGGCCAGCATGTGGTGGTGCTCACCGACCAAACTTACGCGTCTGCTTCCGCAGCCGCCAAAGCGATTTCCGGCGAGAACGCTGGCGACATCATCGTGTACCATGACTCCTGGACCACCGTCGCGATGGTGGCTTACGTCGACTCCGCAAACCACGCTGACAGCTTCGCGGAGCTGAACCATCTAACCCTGGCGGACCTTGCCACCATGACGGCGTCGAACTTCGCCTTCATCTGACCTGAAGAATTCGTGGAATACTTCCAGCTGGGAGTTGAGGTCAGTCAACACAGTCTGGTGTCGTAACTTCGACACACAACGTAACCCGGTGCCTCCCTCTGAAATGAGAGGCACTGGGCGTATCCGAAACTGGGAATGCGCAGCGGGGCAGCCAGCACATATCGGTTTCCCATTCTCAACTGGTCGTCCCTGAGACGAGCCAAGCACCAAACATAAGAGATAAGTCGCTAGATGAAGTCGCGATGGTGACACTATTCCGCACGGCTTGAGCGTTACAGACGCAGGAATACTCTATGATTTTGTCTCACAGCAACCCAAATCGACCACAGTTGTTTTTCGTGACAATCCTATTGTCGCTGAAAAATGCTTTTCCCGGCATTGCTGCGACTAGCGCCGCGATCAACGTGCTTGCGATGACGGGCTCATTCTTCATGCTGCAAGTTTATGATCGGGTAATTCCGGCCCATAGCCTCCCGACCCTCGTTGGCCTCGGGGTAATCGCAGCGACCTTGTACGTCTTTCAGGGAATACTTGAATTCATCCGGTCGCAACTGCTCATGCGAGTCGGCATGTCCGTTGATGAGCGGTTCGGAAGGGTGGTCTACCAATCGCTTTTCATCCAATCCAACCACATGCAGACGCCGGACGACGGCCTTCAGTCTGTGCGCGACCTGGACACGGTTAGAGGTTTCCTGTCCGGTCTTGGCCCGACAGCTTTGTTCGATATTCCCTGGATGCCGTTCTACCTTGGACTTTGCTTTTTGTTTCACGTCTGGATAGGAGTTACTGCTCTTGCGGGAGCGGTCACCCTGGTCGCGCTGACCATTCTGGCCGAGCACAAATCGCGTCAGCCTGCAAAAGAGGCCGCCGAGGTCTCGACAGAACGGCTTGCTCTCGCCCAGTCTTGCAGGCGGAATTCGGAGGCAGTCTTGGCAATGGGGTTTGGCCATCTGCTTGGCCGAAAATGGGCTGACGTAAACCGCCGTTATCTTGATAATCATTTTAGTTCAATTTCTGCAACTATCTCTTTGGCAACCTTGTCCCGGATTTTACGTATGATGCTCCAATCCATAATGCTTGGAGTCGGTGCAAGTTTGGTCATCCGGCAGGAAGCGACGGGGGGCACAATGATCGCCAGTTCTATTTTGATGAGCCGCGCCCTGGCGCCAGTCGAACTGGCGATTGGCCAATGGAAGGGATTTGCTAGAGCCCGGGAAAGTTGGTCACGTCTTATCCGACTCGCCGATGTCATTCCTCCGACAAGGAAGGAGGTGGTATTGGGACGACCTACCGAGGTTCTCACTGTCGAAAATCTACACCTCGCGGCGCCCGGCGCGCGAAACACTATCGTCCGCGGCATTGCATTTGAGCTTCGTTCGGGACAGGCACTGGGCGTGATCGGTCCCAGCGCCTCAGGTAAATCCTCTCTTGGTCGAGGATTGGTGGGGCTGTGGCAACCGGTCGCCGGCACCGTACGCTTGGATGGCGCCGCAGTCTCCCAATGGGGTCCCCAGTTGCTTGGCACCTATATTGGATACCTCTCACAAGATGTTGCTCTCTTCGGAGGGACGATCGCAGACAACATAGCTCGCCATGACCCGGACGCCTCATCAGAAAAAATCATTCACGCGGCGAAGGCGGCTGGCGTCTATGACATGGTTGTTCAATTCAAAGACGGCTTCAACACAAGAATCGGAGAGCAGGGCTCCGTCCTATCTGCGGGGCAACGACAGCGAATCGGGCTGGCGAGGGCGCTCTATGGCGACCCTTTTTTGGTTGTGCTCGATGAACCCAATTCTAATCTTGATGCAGACGGCGACAAAGCACTGTCGCGCGCGATTATGGGGATTCGATCGAGGGGAGGCATAGCAGTCGTTATCGCCCATCGCCCCAGTGCACTTGAAGCAGTCGACAAAGTGCTTGTGCTCGAGGACGGTCACACAAGGTCATTTGGCTGGAAAGATGAGGTGCTGCGAAGGACGACGCAGTCATGACGAACGATGCTTCTATCAGTCAAAATAATGGCGCGATGGTTCAAGACTACGCTCCTGTAGCCGAGCGCTCAATCCGCCGCCTCACTTTGGTTGCCTTTGCTACAATATTCCTGCTGTTTGGGGTCTTGGGGGGGCTTGCAGCAACCGTTCACCTGCGCGGAGCCGTCATTGCTTCGGGCACGCTCGTTGTTGATAGCTATGTGAAGACAATCAGGCACCAAAGCGGTGGTACTGTCAGTGATGTGTTCGTCAAGAACGGAGACCGTGTCCTCGCCGGACAGTTGCTCGTCCATTTGAACGATATCCAGCATCGAGCGAATCTGGCGGTCATTTGCAAGCGGCTGAAAGAGCTTTCGGCGCGAATAGCGCGCCTCTTGGCAGAACGCGACTCAAAAGAGGTGATCGATTTTCCTAAATCCTTCTTCAGACATCAAGGGAACGTTGAAGTAGCCAAAATCATCGAGGGGGAACAGCGACTGTTCAATGATCGCCGTGCGTCGAGGGCAGGACGAAAGGCACAACTGATCGAACGGTTAAACCAGCTCTCGAAGCAGGCAGAAGGATTGTCGGCCCAACAGGATGGAAAACGCGGTGCCGTCTCCCTCGTCAAAAAGGAACTGGCGAGTCTACAATCGCTGTTCGAACGAGGCGTCATACCTGCGACCCGGGTCTACGCTTTGCAGCGCGACGCGGCGGATCTCACTGGAGACCTCGGGAGTCTCATTGCATCAACCGCTGAGATAACTGAAAAGATGGCAGAAACAAAACTTCAAATCATTCAGATCGACGATGATCAGAGAACTGAAATTTCGGATCAACTGCGTCAGGCAGAGAGTGAGGTCGGCGAATATTCCGAACGCATGGTAGCCGCAAGAGATGAGCTGCAGCATGTAGATATCCGCGCTCCCCAGGCAGGAACCGTCCACCAACTGACGGTGCACGCTGTTGGCGCCGTAGTGACGCCTGGCGAAACGATCATGCAAATCGTCCCAAGCAGCGATGCTTTCACCGCAGAACTCAAGCTTGCACCCCAAGATATCGACCAAGTTGCCGTGGGGCAGGATGTCAGGCTCCGTTTCTCAGCATTTAGCCAAAACACAACGCCTCAGATGAATGGCCGCGTTACGGATATAGCGGCCGATCTCACAACCGACCAAAGAACCGGCCAAGGCTACTACACCTTGCGGGTTCACATTCCGCAAGAAGAATGGGCGCGCGTCGGAAAGCTCACGCCCGTCCCAGGGATGCCCGTCGAGGCGTTTATTCAGACGAGCGAGCGGACCGCGCTGGCATATCTCGTTAAACCACTAGCGGATCAAGTGGCGCGAGCTTTCCGAGAAGAATAATAGCCCTCAAAGCCGCGCTTGCGAACTTTGTCCTGGTGGAATTCGGAGCTCTCATCGACTGGGGCACGTCGCTGGTGAGATTCCGCCCTCATCCAGCGTAATTGGCACCGCAACCCCGATCTACTTGGATCCGCAGCATGGCGGCGTTTAACCCTTCTGGGAAATGCAGTACCTGCCGCTTTTCTGTGCGCCTGACGTGGCTGCCGATTCCGATGAAGCGGCCCCTTTGTTCCGAGAAAATCGCGCGCCGGGTTTCCAAGTTGTTCTCACCCCCTGTTTACTGGGGTCTACAGGCAATGATTGTTGCCCGTTCATTCAGGCGAGGTGTCAAGCTTTTCCGGGTATGTTTCGGCGTGGGACTTTCGCCGTTTAATTCGGGCTCCGACGCATGCGTGGAACGGCGCAGTTAGCACGGTTTTTGTTGCATGAATCTCTATTGGACGGTGCGGTCATATGTCCGGCCTGTTAGCGCGGTCATCGACCGCTGGCCACGATGAGTTCCGCGATGCCGATCGCCTAATCGATTTTGCGCGATCAAAGGCGCACCCCGTCAGACGGTTTGATCGGCGTTGAGATTCGTCCCTCAAGTTCATCATGCTTTGGCAAGTTGCCACGTTATCCCGACGCCGAGACGCCAGGAATTCTGTTTCTAGACAATAGCCAGGGATGTTGCTCGTTGAAAAATTCGGAGCCAGCGCGCAGCAATCTTTGCATCCATATCCATAGCGTGAATTGGTGTCATCCTCACAATCAATTTTACCAAACTCGTCATACACTGGTAAGGCATGCCGAGTTCAAAAGTGAATGACTGTGCGCGCGATCGTCGAAGCTGACGCTGGCAGTTTGTATGGAGAGGACAATGTGCGGGCAGGGCCGCAATACAACGACTACGGCTCGCGGGCACGAATGGCGTGAACGGCACGCGGTCGATGACGGCCTGGTCCACGAGACATTACCAAACTCACAGTAACTGAGGTCACGTGAATGACAATATCTCTTGCTGACGTACCAGGCATGGTTGGTCAGGAACTTAGCATTTCGGATTGGATGACGGTCGATCAAACGATGATCAACCTATTTGCCGATGCGACACATGACCATCAGTTTATCCACGTGGATCCTGACCGCGCAGCGATGGAAGGCCCATTCGGAGGAACGATCGCGCATGGTTTCTTAACACTGTCGCTTCTGCCAGCGATGACCTTCAATGGCCTACCGAACATTCGGGAACAAACAATAACCCTGAACTACGGTTTCGATCGCGTCCGCTTCCTGTTGCCTGTCAAGACCGGCAGTCGCGTACGGGGCCGCTTCTTGCTGTTGAATGGCCGGTTTCGCGGCGCCAGTATTCTGATGACGACTTACCAGGTGACTGTCGAGCTAGAACACGAAAGCAAACCGGCACTCACCGCCAACTGGATAACCATGGTCCAGTTCAATCCAAAGGACCGGCCAAAGGACATCTGACGATCACCCGTGGATCGGTTCTGTCGTGCGCTCCTGCTGCTCATCAGGCCGCTCGAGATGTTCCGCCTCACCTCAAAATCTCCCTTGAACGAGGATTAGTCCGGCCGGCCGAAGAGGCAAAGTGTCGCGTCTGTTTCTCGTCACATCGCCATGTCGGGATGCAGTCTACCTCTCCCAATTTACCGACAGGAGGTAATCTCTCTGCCCGTATCTATTGTTTTGTCTAGAGCAGACCATGCGTCACTTCACAAGGCTCGGCGCCCTTCCATGAGACCCCCACCATCTCCTAATTGGGAGTATTCAGGGATAAAATAGGATGCATCTTCAAATGCAACTAGATAGCTTATGTTGGCGGCTTTCATCATTTCTTGATTGGTACTACGCCGCGTCAGTTGCCTCCCCTAACGGACGATATCCCGGCAGAGGCGATCCAAGATCACACCCTGACCATGTCACGAATCCGCCTACGATCTGCGCTTACGGACCGTATCCCTGGGGCTTGAGGGCCGGCGAACTGGGTTCAATAGGTTATGCGGTTTAAGGGACTTGATCTAAATCTTTTGGTCGCGTTCGACGCCGTGATGACTGAGAGAAGTGTCACAGCGGCTGCTCGGAGCATCAACCTCAGCCAGCCCGCCATGAGTGCTGCGATCGCCCGCCTCCGGCTCTATTTTGGCGACGAGCTTTTTATTATGCGGGGGCGCAGTTTCTTAACCACCCCGCGTGCGGACGCACTCGCCGTCGCGGTGCGCGATTCCCTGCTCAACATACAGTTTTCCATCATTTCCGCAGACCCGTTTTGCCCAGCGAAGTCGGGTCGCTGTTTCAGGTTCGTTCTTTCGGACTCTATGACCCTTGTATTTTTTGGTAAGGTCGCGGAGCGTGTAGCCCGAGAGGCGCCAGGGGTCAGTTTCGAGCTCCTGCCACTTGATGACGAACCTAGTGAGCTTCTACGCCGAGGAAGTGCCGACTTTATTATCCTTCCCGACCTTTTCATGTCTAGTGAGCACCCCAAACGCAAACTCTTTGGGGAGACGCTCGTATGCGTAGGCTGCCCGAGGAATAGCCTGTTAACGAAACAACTGTCGTTAGAGAAGTATTTTTCGCTGGGACATATCGTGGCAAAGTTTGGAAGCACAAAAGGGCCTTCTCTTGAGCAATGGTTGTCGAGTCAACACGGCTTTAAAATGCGTGTTGAGCTCGTTGTGCCTAGCTTCGTGTCAATCCCTCCCCTGCTATCGGGTACTAACCGGATAGCGACTCTGCCCTTGCGATTGGTGAAGAAGTTGGAACATGCTATACCATTAAGAATCGTCAAGCATCCATTCTCCGCCCTTTCTTTTAACGAGATAGTCCAGTGGCCCGCGCTTCATAACGCAGACGCGGCCAGCATTTGGATGCGAGAAATATTGTTACAGGAGGCGTCGAGTATGGATTACATGGATGCCATCGAGCCTTTTCGAAGCGCAGAATGTTCTCGCACACGGAAGCGAGGGGGCGATGTCCGGTAGGTGGCATCTGCACGGACACCACACATCCGATTGGTGCCTGAAACATGGCCAGCCGCGTTAACTCACCACAAACCGGAGAGGATCTTCGCGATGCCCATGTTGCGAAAACCGGGTTTCCATTGGACCTCTCAAGGAAGGCTCCTGTTCAAACCAATGGTACTGGTCGCCTCCTTTTGGATGCTAGGCACGGGCTCCGCCGGTGCGCACGTCAAATGGTTCTCTGTCTACGACACTGCTGCCCAACCACGCGGCCTCGGAGAAGTGCTATGTCAGGATTTCGGTTTCCTTCTTGTCGTTGCCATACTCTGCTTTTTCTCTGGCTGTCTGGTTGAGCAGACTGCTCTGGGTGAACCAATATCACGGCTGCTCGGGCGCTTTGCGTTTGGCCTGGGGCGACATGCTGAGGCGGTAATCCGCACTGGTTGTGGGTTTTTCTTCGTATCGCTCTCTACGACCGGAGGGATCCTACTGACGCCCGAACTGAAAACCACGTCCGCCGTTGTGGGGCCCTTGCAGCTGACAATCGCGGCTGGGCTGCTGTCAGCCAGCACGACACCTTTATCCGCCGTAGGTGTCGTCGCGCTTTTCGGCCTGGCCGTACGGGACTACGGTGTATTTCATATGGCGGACTATTCGATCTTCCTGGGGCTTTCGGCCTATCTCGCCCTTACCGGGTTGCAAAAAAGGTTGTTGGGCGTCCTACCGTTAGACATCCTGCGATATTCGACCGCTGCCACGTTGATGTGGGCCTCCGTTGAGAAGTGGGCCTATCCTGACTGGAGCTTTCCGCTCCTGGCCGCGCATCCCAATATCGCGCTTGGCATAAACAGCGAGTCTTACATGCGGGCCGCGGGCATGATCGAGTTCACACTCGCGTTTGCCCTATTGTGGACGCCTCTGGTTCGACGCCTTTCCGCGGTCGTTCTACTTGCAATGTTCGTCAGCGCCTGCGCCGAGTTCGGCAAAGTGGATATAGTCGGCCACTCCGTGATCATCGTCGTGCTCATCACGATTTTCGCAGATGACCGGCCTAAGACGGTGGATCTGCGCGTTCCATGGCTCAGTCCGGCGGCGCTCTGTGCGGCGCTCGTGGCAACCATCGTGGTCTACTATGCCAGCCATGCGGCGATCTTCAATACCACGATTCTGTAGGCCCTTGCTTCGAGAGGAGCTGAGGTTGAGGAAAACGCTACAAAAGCAAGAATTTTGCGATCAAGTGCCTCTTAGAGGCTGCCTAAAAAAGATGTGTGCTTTTAGCCAGTTGTGATTCCTTCGGAAATTACGAAGATTTGATGGAGATCACGATCGCCTGGCTGAAACCACCCGGCGGGATTATGTCCGGCGGACGCTGCGATGTGCAAGCGACGTTACGGATTGCGAATGGATTTTGCTGTGGAGTTCATGACTGCGCCAGGGAGTTTGGCCGGCGGTGCAAAACCGACTTGGGCGAGGTTGTGAACGCCTTCTGTATATCGCCTCGACAGGTTGTCTGTGGCGGACGCTGCCGGAGGTAAGCGCGATTTTCCATACGCATTGACGAGCGCGGTATCGCTGGACCGGCCCCGCCTCTTTAACGGTATCCGGCTTTATTGGGCCGCAGAGGTTTTGGAGAAGTTGAACGGCAGCAGGTCGCCGATATCGGCCGCTTCTTTACGCTGCGGCAACTCAGTGAGCACGTGGTGCAGCCAGGTTAGCGGGTCGACGCCACAGGCGCGGCAGGTCAGCATCAAACTGTAGATCACTGCGCTGGCCTTGGCTCCGTCAGCGGTGTCGCTGAACAGCCACGATTTTCTGCCGGTTGCAAAAACTCTGATGTCGCGTTCCAGAATGTTGTTATCGACCGGCATTCTGCCATCGCTTGTGTAACGTGTCAGATAATCCCATTGGTTCAGGGTGTAGGACACGGCTTCGCCGAGCCTGGTGTCCGGCACGACCTTCGGCGCGATGGCGTCGAGCCACACCTTTAGGGCGTTCAGGACAGGCAAGCTGTGCTGTTGCCGGAAGCGGTGAATGCGGTCGACCTGCGATGTACGTTATGCCGACGACAGCGTGATTGGGTTCCAGTACGAAGGAGAGGCGCAGCGCTTCCTGCAAGCATTGCGGGAGCGTCTCGCTCATTTTGGCTTGCAACTACACCCGGAAAAGACGCGGCTAATACGCTTTGGGCGGTATGCTGCGCGAAACTGCCGGGAGCGTGGTATCCGCAAGCCAGAGACCTTCGACTTTCTGGGATTCACACACTGCTGTGGTAGGCGGCGCAATGATGGGGGCTTCAAGATTGTCCGTCTGACAATCAAGAAGCGCATGCGCACGACGCTGATGGCAATTCGGGAAACGCTAATGCGAAGACGCCATGAACCGATCGCAGTAGTAGGTAGATGGCGACGGCAAGTGTTACAGGGGTATTTGAACTACCATGCGGTGCCAGACAATCTAAGACGATTGGGAGGGCTCCGCTGGGAAGTTGGTCGAGCTTGGCGACACGCTTTGATGCGTCGAAGCCAACGAAACCGGCTGTCTTGGGATCGTTTCCAAAGGCTGCTTCGCAAATACCTGCCGCCATGTCGTTTGTTGCACCCGCATCCAGATGCTCGGTTCACCGTCACAACATCCGATAGGAGCCGTATGCGGTAGTGCCGCACGTACGGATCTGGCCGGGGGGCGATGGATAACCATCGTCCCTACCGGGACCTGCCCGAGCACTTTCCGCCCCGTCCGACGGCGCAGCATGAATGGCGGGCCATGGGTCTTTGATCACGGATCAACCATAGCCTCATGATGGAGTCGAGGGAGTGGGAGGGCATGGAAGCTTCGCCAACGCTTGGTGCCATCGACGGCCAAACCGACAGGGCCAGTGAAAGCGGTGGTATTCGGGGCAAGGACGCAGTCGTCATATCATTGTCGATACGCTCCGGCGGATGGTCGGTCTCATGGTGCACGGCGCCGATATCTAGGATCGCAACTAGGCTCCCGATCTTCTGAAGTCCATTCACAACCGATGGCCATGGCTGCTTCAAGTCTTTCCCGATGGAGGCTATACGGGAATGGCGACGCGATACTCGACTGCTCCACCAATTCTTGGCTATCATCTTACACCGGACCGATCTAGGTCATGTTGACAAAGTGGGGCAGCCAAATCTTCGCTGCGGCGATCGCCAGGAATGCCGCGAATGATGTTTTGGTCTTGTCGTAGCGCGTAGCGATGCGGCGGAACTGTTTGATCCGGTTGAACATCCGCTCGATGCGATTGCGATCCTTATAGGCATGATAATCGCAATTCGGTGGGTTCTTTCTACTTGCTCGTGGCGGAATAACCGGGCGTGTGCCGTGGAAGAGAAGTTCCTGGCGGATGCTGTCGGCATCATATCCCTTGTCAGCAAGGAGACGACGAGGCCTGTTTACCGGCATCGCGAGCAGATCTGGAACAGCGAGATAGTCGGAGGTTTCACCACCCGTCAGTACAAAGCCAAGAGGGCGTCCCTGACCGTCTGCTCGGGCGTGGATTTTTGTCGTAAAGCCGCCGCGTGATCGACCAAAAGCCTCCTTATGAGTCCCCCTTTATAG
>CCRI01000020.1 GCA_000985875.1 Neorhizobium galegae bv. officinalis | reverse complement strand
AAACATATCCAAACAAAGCCCCCTCGTGGGGCTCTTTGCGTTTCTGGCCAAGGCGTGGATTTACGTCATTGGGCGTAGTTGCATCATCACAAAGAGTTTCTTCCTTCCCGGTGCGATTTGCTGTTCGCTTCGAATTCCGAAGCGGAGGCGCATTCTCGTCTTTTCCATCGAAGGACGGAAGCGTTGAAGCCTTGAACCGTCAATGGCCTGAATGGCGTGTTGGTGCATTGGGAAGACCGGCGAAGCGAGTGGCGCGCATGAGCTTGCTCTTGAGAAAATCGATGAAATTGCTGGCGCCGGCAGCGGTGTTGCAGATGACCATTGCCGCGATTGTCTTTGGTGTAATTACATATAATTACCAAGGAGATTTCCTGAATTCTTTTCTTTATACTTCGATTTGCTTTCTCTTGATGCAGGCCGGCTATTTAGCAGGTATTTTCTACGCGGCATGGTCCGAGTACAGGCGGAAATCATCCTAGTTTGATTCCTTGGAATGACCGATTTTTATCCTGATCGAAGGGTGAGTTATGACGAACGACATCTGGATATCCATCAGGTTGCGGCTTGAAAGAGAATGGCGGGTGCTTGATCCTGAGCGGAAGGCCTCTCCGCTGTCGTTGGAAGGACACCAGGACGATCACGTGCTGCCGGCTTTGCCCAGGCGGCGGCTGCGCATCGGAAGGGTCGATTGAGCCTCGACCGCCGTTGTTACCGGACGGCATCGACAGCAGGGCAGCTTCGGCCGCCGCGCCAGGTCGGCTCGGTTTTCCGGTTGATCCTGTGGAGATCGCCTGACCCTCGTGTTTCCTGATGCGTCCAGGAACAGAACCACGCTGATACGGAGCCTGCCATGTCTTGTCTCAGCAATGCCAAATACTGGCTGTCTGCGCTATCGGATGGGGACGTTCGTGACATCGCTCGGCAGATCGACAAAGACGGAATTTTTTGCGCTCCCAACTTTCTGGCAGCCGAAGATCTCAGCCGGATGCAAAATTTTGTCGCCTCCGCGATCACGCGCGAAGGCCGCCAGACGATTTCGCTGAAAAGCGATGGGCTGGCGGGATCAGGCCTCGACGAGCTCGGCAATTCCCCGGAATTCAAGGCTCTCTTTTCCCGCCTCTATTCCATCGGTCTGGGCCGGCCTGCGCCTGACGTTAAATTCTATCAGATTCTTCGATGCCTTACGGGCAAGAGCGTGACGGAACACTCCTTGATCTTTCACTATGATTCCTACGCGATCACGGCGCTTCTACCGATTGAAATCCCGAAATTCGGCAGGCGCGGCGACTTCCTGATTATCCCCAATACCCGCGGAATCCGATCGAATTACCTCTTCAATCTCGCCGACAAAGCGATCCTCGACAATGCGCTCACCCAGCGCATCCTGCGCAATCGCGCATCCGGCGGAAAGGGCATGCAGCATGTGTCGTTGGTTCCGGGCAATCTCTATCTCTTCTGGGGCTATCGCAGCATTCACACGAATGAACCTGTCGACGAAGGCGCTGTGCGGGCGACGGCGTTGTTCCATTATGCCGATCCGCACGCCGACAGTTACCTGAAGCGGCAGCTCGGCCGGAGTTAATCCGATATGTCCCGTCGCCGACTAAATTAGGCCGGGACGACCTCGGCGCCAGGCGACAGGGCGGACCTGTAGACGCTGAGCGTCTCGCGGGCGACGCGTTCGATCGTCAGATTGTTGATCTGCAGCTGACTCCGTCCCTTCCACATATCCAGCCGCTCGGGATCCGCCAGCAGGTCGCAGAGGACGGTTGCCAAGGCTTGTGGATCGCGCGGTGGGACAAGGATCCCGGCCTCGCCGAAACCGAGCAGCTGCGGGATGCCATCCACGTCCGTGCCGATCACCGCACAGGCCGCCTCCCGCGCTTCCGACAGGACAAGCGGAGCAGGATCGGCATGGGAAGGAAGCACAAAGATGTCGGCGCCTAACATGTAGGGAAAGGGTTCGTCGATGGCGCCGACAAATGTGATGGCGCTTGCGCAGCCCGTTTCGCTGGCCAATTGCCGGTAGGCGGCTTCGAAGGGGCCGCCGCCGGCGATGTAAAGATGGCTGTCGGGATATTCCTCGTGTGCCAGGCGGAAGGCCTCCAGGAGGTCGGGCAGCCCTTTTCTGGGATGCAGCCCTCCCACGAAAAGTATGCTTGGACTGCGAAGGGACGCAGGCGTCCTGTCGCGCCCTTCGAACCGAGCCGATCCGATTGTGCCGTTGAGGACGACGTGTAGTTTCGATGCCGCTATGCCACGCTCCTGCATCGATTTTCCGACGGCTTCGCTGACAGCAATCACGCATGTGCCAAGCCCCATCAGCACGGCGCTTTTTTCGAATGCATTGTGAACGGTCGTAATAAGCGGCGTCGACGATAAACGACAGGCGGGGACCGAGAGAACAGCGCTCGTCATCATATGCGCATGCACGATATCCGGCTTCCAGTCGCGGATGAGGCGTCGCAGTGCCCAAAGCGACTTGAGTACTGTCAGAGGCTTTCTCTGCTGATCGACGAAAAACGTTTCTACCCTGTTGCGGGCGAGCAATCCGTCGAAATCGCCTCCACCGCTTGCCATGCAGACAGTGTGGCCGAGCTTTACCTGAGCGCAGGCGAGATCGACAGCCGCATGCACATTGCCGTTCAATCGCCTGGTGTGGTTCAGAACATGCATGATCCGCATAGGGGGCTCACGGGGTTGTGGGAGAGGGTATCAGAAGCGGCGAGGGTGCCGGCTCCATCTGAGGAGAAGCTTCGATCGCTCCCGTTGGTTGAGGGACCTTCCTTTCGAACCCGAGAGCGGCTTCCGCATCGAGGGTGGAGACACGTGCTGTCGGCTGGTAGTTGAACCCGCCATGGCGTCCGTAGGACTGTATTCCAAACGCACGCAGCGCAGCGATGGCCTCTTCCGCCTGGCGGGCGGCGTCCCGGCTGTAGACTGGATAGGCATTGGTCAGGACCTGGGCGCCCTCGAGCTTCAGATCCCCTCGAAACAGCCCGTTCGCCGAAACATGCGCGCGAAAATCCAATTCGGCCACCTCGACCGGGCTGTCCGGTCGGTCGGCAACGACTTCGACGGCGAAATATTCCCGCCCATGAGCCTGGCCGTAGAAGTCGGAATAGACCGTCAACCGCTTCCATGCGCCATCATGCGAGAAATTGTAGACGATCGGCTGCTGAAAGCCACGCTCTCCGCTGAAGCTGAAATAGAGGCTGATCAGGGTGGTGGTATTGAGGACGTGCGGTCGTTCGATGGCGCACAGGGCCTGGACCCGCTCGATCGGAATCGTCGAAAACAGCCGACCTGCGGTAATCACCCGGTCCTCCAGCCTCAATTGGAAACCGTTCTCCAACCGATCGATTGCGACTGGTTTGACGCCCAGCGCGAATTGCACGCCTCGTTTCTCCAGGTTTTCTTGAGCGAGCCGGTAAAGAGGTGCAAATCCGGATTTGGGGCGGGCAAGCTGCTTGTTGGTCGGGCTCTGGCGTCCGGTACGAAAAAGGCGGCGAGCGAGGTTGCCCAGCGAGGCATGTTCGCTGATCCACAGCATCCTTTTTTTCGCCAGATCGATATCGATCTGATCAAGCGCAATCCCGTAAAACCTCCGCATATAGGATTCCAGGCCGGACCGCCGGAGAAGCTCGGCGCCGATCCAGTAGCGTGAAAAGTCTCTTGCGTTGCGCAGTTCGCGCTGGAACAGGCGTGCATAGAACACCGAGCCGAAGATGCGCATCATCCCTTTGGCGCCGGCGCGCAAAATATCGTCCCGCAGCGAAATCGGATAATCCGTGACCATTTTCTGGGGGTTCAACCGCCCCCAGCGAGGCTCAATCGGCACATAGAGAGGGAGGAGTTCGGGAAAATGCGTCAACAGGGGGGAATCGTCCTGGAAAATCAGGCTTCCTATGTCGAATGTATATCCATTCGTCGACCAGTCCATGTGGTTCCCGCCGATGTGGCCGTATTCATCGACGATCAGGATTTGCTGACATCCTTGGTTGGCCAGCACGGCAGCCGAAACGAGGCCGCTAACTCCCGCTCCCAAAACAATCGCATCATACTCAAGATCCGCTGCCTTTTGCGGGGTAGGAAACTTCGTTTCATGCATGCGGGTCTCCATCGTTTGATCTAGTACTTCTGAGTTACCCTGGCGGCGGAAATTAAATATATATTTGGCGTATCTCGTTATTGCTCAAATAAATACCGGAATGGTTATATTTTTGGCAGATATACTAATTGGTATATAGTAATTTAACTTGAAGGCATTTGTCTATGTCTGTTACACTCCGCCATCGGCACGGATGCACCCTTCTTCTGCGGATGCGTTCGGGGAAACTTCTGTCAGGGATTTTGGATTGGCGCTGGCCCGTCAAGGCGCGCTGGTTCCGGTAACTTGCGAGGGGAATGCTGGATGCCGCGCTGGAGCCTCGATGATCTCAATCGACCCCTTCATTCCATAGAGCTGATTGCGACGGACGTGTTCGATACCCTGTTGTTGCGCAATGGCCTGTCCCAGCGGTCGCGCATCATTGCGGGCGAAAAGATGTTCGCCCGCTTTCTGCAAGGCCAGGGTTCGCCCATGTGCCCCGACGAACTGATCCGGGCCAGACTGCTTGCCGAAAAGATGGCATATCGTGCCCTGAACATGGGAGGTGACCGGGGCGAGGTATGCCTTTCCGACGTCATCTGCCGCCAACTCGCCATTCTCGGGTTGTCGCGCTCCGTAGTGGAGAAACGGATTGCCATCGAGATTGAAATCGAAAAACGGGCGCTTTTTGCGAATGGCGATTTTGCCATGCTGTTGAGGCGCCATCGTCAAGCCGGTGTGAGGGTCGTGGCGATCACCGATACGGGGCTGTCCGGTGAAAAGGTCGGCGAACTCATCGATCATTTTCACGGCCCGGGCCTCCTGGACAAGATCTATTCAAGCGCGGACCTGAAGGCCAGCAAGCGACAGGGCGATCTGTTTTCTCTGGTTCTGGAGGCGGAAAGGGTTGACGCTTCGCGTACGCTGCACCTCGGCGATGACCTCCTTGCCGATTGCCTCGTACCAAGGAGCATGGGGATACAGACCATCCATATGCCGAAGAACCGCCTCAAGCGGCTCGTTTCAAAAGGCAACGGAGCCTTGGCAGAAGGGCTGCGGCAAATCAGAAGTGGATCGGCCTCCCGCGGGGTCATACCGCCGATTGGCGATCAGGTTCACTTCGGCGAACATGTATTCGGCCCGATCGTCGCAGAATTCTGTCTCATGCTGTGGCTATATGCGCAGCAGGTGAGTTCGGACCGTGATGCGACGATGCTGTTTTGCGCGCGCGGGGGACTTGGCATACGGGAAGCTTTCGAACGTCTCCAATCCGTGCTCGACCTGCCTCTTGCGTTAAAACGCGAGAATATCCTGATTTCGCGCCTGATTGCTGCCCGCTCGGCGGTGGCGGCCAGAAGCCCGGTTGCCCTCGATGAACTGGCGCGCGAATTCGAATGCGCAAGTTTCGCCGCCGTTGCAAATGCGCTCGGCAACGGTTCTTATCATCTACCTGACGAGTGGCAGCAGGTTTTCGATGCGAGCCGCTTTTTCGACATGCTCGATACGACTGCCGGCAGCGTTGTGGCGCAAGACATCGACAGTCAGAATGACTACTTCAAGATCCATATCGGGCAAATCGCGGGTGATGCCAAACGTATTATCCTCTGCGACACCGGGCTCTACGGCAGCACCCAAAGACTTCTGTCCGCCGGGCTACCGGAGCATCGTTTCGAAACGGTGCAGTTTGCGCGATGCAATTACAAGGGGCTTAGCGAAGACCATTTTCCCAGTGTGGCGGGTCTCGTGGTAGAGGATCGCTTCTACGACCCCTTCAAGACGAGGACAGTGGTCCTGCGGTACTGGCACATCATCGAGAGTCTTTTTGAGCCGGCCATACCTTCCGTCAAAACGCTCAGCATGGGACATGACGGCACGGTGCTCGGCAATTCGGGAGAGATTCGCTTCGGCAGGCTCGATCCCGCCGCTGGCAATCCGCTTCTCACCGGCGCGCTGCGCTACATCGATGGTCTCTCCAGCGGCGCGCAGGTCCTGGGTGATGCGGATCGGGCCTGGCTGAGACTTAAACAAGCGATCATAAATCCGTCGAAGGCGGATATGGTCGCCTTGGGCGTCGCTCCCCGATCGGTTGATTTCGGGCGAGGTGAATTCATCGCGACGGTTACACCGGCGACACGAGCCGGGATGGCAAGCAAGTTGGTGGCGGTGAAATCTCAGCTGTGGCGCGAGGGAGCGATTGCGCAGGAGTTTCCGCGTTTGAAGCCGGCCTTGCTTCGCGCCGTTGGAATGGCGCATGTCCTTCGAGGCTTCTCGGCCAAACTGAACCGTTGAAGAGCATCGAGGACAATACCGACGACGGAAACGAAGCAGGCTTTCTTGTTGGAGCCGGGTAGAGAGACAGAGGCATGGTGAAGAATGCTTGCGTTCGCAGCTCTCAAAGGAGCCAGTTGGCTCGTCTTTTCCCGCTTTGTCGGACGGCTTATCGACTTTTTCAACCTACTCATTCTGGCTCGCTTGTTGTCCCCCGCGGAATTTGGACTGGCGGCGCTCGCAATGGCGCTGGTGGTGGTCATCGATACGGTTCTGGAGGTTCCGGTCACCCAGGCACTGGTGCGACTGAAGGTTCTCGATAAGAGCCACCTCGATACCGGCTTCACACTCGGTGTGTTGAGAAGTTCGGCGATCGCTGTGATCTTCCTTGTCGCGACCTGGCCTTATTCGCTGGTGAATGGAAATCCCCTGCTCGTTCCGGTGATCGCCGCCATGGCGCTCGGCCCTATCGCGAAGGGGTTCATGAGTCCCGCCATGGTGCATTTTGCACGCGCGCTCGAATTCCGCCCGACATTCGCGATCGAAACGATCAGCAAGCTCTGCGCTTTTGTGGCCGCTGTCGCCACCGTCGTTGCAGGAGGCGGCTATTGGGCGATCGTCGTCAATTTCGTGATCACCGCATTCGTAGCCACCGTCGCTTCTTATGTCGTGGCCCCTTACAGACCTGCGTTCTCGCTGAACCGGCTCTCCGATTTTGCGGGCTTTATCGGCTGGTTCAGTTCGGCGCAATTGGTGTCCGCCTTGAATTGGCAGTTCGATCGTTTCCTGATCGGCTCTGCCGGAACCAGCGCCATGCTCGGCCGCTACGCCGTCGCAAGCGACATCGCCGTCATCCCGACCCAGAGCATAATCGGCCCGGCGCTGCAGCCGGTCATGGCAGCGTTTTCGCAGATCAGTTCGAATGCGGACCGAATGAGGACGGCTTTCCTCAAGGCAAGTCGTTTCGCGATGCTGATTTCGCTTCCTGTTTGCGTCGGCCTCTCCCTCACGGCAGATCTCGTGACCGCTATCCTGCTCGGAGCGCAATGGAGCGACGCAGCTCCCTATCTCAGCCTGCTCGCCCTTTCAGTCATTCCGATACCGTATTTCCAGACGCTCTATTCGGCGAGCCTCGCTCTCGATCGTCCCTCCGTTATTTTCCGGCTCAATGTGATCGACCTGTGCTTCCGAGTGGTCCTGATCTCTGTCGGCTTCTGTCTTCTGGCAGCCCATGGAGCGAGCATTGGCCGAATCCTGGTCGCTTCCGTCATGGCTGTTTTCTACGTTGTCGAGGCACGGCGGCTGTTCGGGCCGGGGCCATGGCAGCAGTTCCGGAACCTCTGGAAAGTTCTGACTTCCGCGGCCGTCATGGCAATTGCCGTCATCTGGTTGCGAACGGCTATGCCGGCGTCCGGTCTGCCCGTCGTGATACAGCTTATCGCGGTCGCGAGCGCGGGCGCAGCCACCTACCTCGTCACATTGTTCGGACTGGGCATGCGGATTTCCCTTACAGCCGGAAGACCTGATCTGGTCGATCGGTAGCCCGCTCAGGTCAGCGCCCGAATGAGCCCGCGCGTCGAGCGGGTCCCCGCACCCAGACGATAGGCAAGCGCCTTTCGGGCGCGATCTCTGGGAAGCAGACTGATGGCCGTGAAAAATAGTGTCATGGAAACCTTCATCCGCAGCGGATTTTCGTCCCGCCACAACCGCCCCACAAGCCCAGCCAGGCTGGCGAAGGAAATCCGTTCGTCCTCCGCTACCGCAAGATAAAAGCGCCGCTCACGATAGAAATAGGCATGCTCGGCGGATACGAGACCGGACCGATAGCCATAGCCTGGCAGAATCCGGCGTAGATGCTCCGTCCTGGCGACGAATCTCTGAAGATCCCGATGCAAAGCCCGTGTATTGAGTTCGTCACCGAAGCCGGAATCGTTGCGGTCATGGACCCGGTAAAGACCGAGCGGCTGGGGCAGACTCACCACGTCGCCGATGAATGGCGCCGCGAACAGGATGATGCCATCGACAGCCCTGTCATAGTCTGCGTCCTTCAGGAGCTCGCACACGTCGCGTCTGAAAACGTTGCCCGAGGTCGGAGGTGTCGCGTAGGCACCGGTACGCAAGACCCGCCCGACCAGTTCACGCCCTCTGAACGCCTGGAGTTCGGGTATCGGGCCGCTGATGACATTGCCGTCGCCATCGATCCGCTTCAACGGAAACTGAAGTTTCGCAACGCCGTCGTCCAGGTTGGCGAGGATCACCTCCAATGCCTCGGGGAGAAGCTCATCATCGGCATCCAGAAATAGGACGAAGGGTGCCTGTGTCTGCTCAAGGCCAAAAAGACAGGCCCTGCGTTGACCGCCGTTTGCAAGTCGAAACGCGCGCACCCCCAGTTCGCGGATCACCTCCCACGAACCATCGGTGGAGCCGTCGTCGACCACGAGGATCTGGCACTGCCTGCAATTTTGCGAGAGGACGCTTTCAACCGCGCGCCTGATGAATTGGGAATAGTTGAAGCAGGTGATGATGATCGCAAGCTTGCTGATTCGGCCCTCCTGATCATCGGTGAATTGTTCAGATCCGGAGGAATCCTGCACCTGCGGCGGCGTTCGCGGGGAAGCCAATGGGCCGGCGGTCATGACCTCACCCTGTTGACTACGGTGCCGATCACCGGCGCGCCGGCGCGCCGCAGCTGGTTGTGAACGTCCTTCACCTCGTCAATTGTCGTGCGTCCGCTCTTTGCGACGATCAGGACGGCATCGGCATGAAATGCCAGCGCCAGCGCATCCAGGGAGGTTTCAAGGGCAGGAAGATCGAAGATGACATCTCCCTTCAACCGAGCCGTCTCCAGAATCCGCAATACGCTGGGATGGCGGAAGTCCGCAAAAATATCGATATGCGGGTCCGTCGAGTGGATCGGCAGAGTGGCAATGCCATCGAGATTGCCGAACGACAGCTGATCCGCCTTCAGACCTGAGATCGCCACGTCGGCCAGGGATGTTGAGGAACTGGATGTTTCTTCGACCACGGACGGCAGGCCCGAATAGAAGAACGTCACATGGTGGCCGCTTCGGCTCAGAAGCTGCGCCATACTGAGAGACAGGGTCGAGACGCCCGTCGCGGCCGTAGCCCCGATGAACGCGATCACGATGTTTCTTTCCCGCCGTTGCGATGCGCAGGCGACATCGACGGAGGTTTTCAAGTCGCGGATGACACTGGCATATCGTTGAAGCGCTGGGCTATCGAAATGCCACCCGATGCCTGCCGTTTTTCCGGTGTCCGGGACCGTCGCCAGGCATGGAATGCCGGCTTCCTGCGAGAGTTCCTTCGTATCGCGCACCCGGCGATCAAAGGCCACGTTGATAGCTATGGTCGACATGCCGACCAGAAACCCCAGCAACCCGCCCAAAGCGGCGATCAGCGTCTTGCGGGGGCCGGAAGGATTGAGTGGCGGAAGCGCGGCGCCGATGATCCGCGCATCGGCATCCGGCGTGGCCAGCACGGGTAACGTGCCGTTCCTCATCGCCTCCCGGGCAGCGTTGACCTGGGCGGCCAGCGCGTCCAGTCGTCCTTGTAGCGTGTCCGTGCCAGCGCGCGCCACCTGTTCTTTCGAGGCAAGCGATTGGAGGATGTATCCAGACACCATGGCATTTGCGACACGGGCAGGAAGGTTCTGATTGTATGACCAGAATTCGATTTCGACGACGTAAGATTGCCCCACCCGCCGCGCGCTCAGCCGTTTGACGAAATTCGCGAAGGCAATGCGTCGTGCGTTTTCGCGGGGATCTACGGTCGGATCCAGAGCATCCTCGGCCCGCCGTGATGTCTTGCCAAGCGTCGTCAACCCGTTGTCCACGAGCGTCGATACCGTGTCCTGTACCTGAACCGCCAGCCCGCTGAATTCCTTCGGTGGCCGGGGACCGAGTTCGGCGTCGCCCTGAAGGACAAGGCTGTCGAAGACGGCGGATAGAAGCCGCTCCGAACGGATGATCTGCAATTCGCTTTCGGCGCTGTTCAGGTCCAGGTTCTGTTGCCCGCTGATGTCGCGGCCGGCGGACGCAAATTGCCGCGGCTCCAGCAGAAGCGTTGCCGTGGCATTGTACACCTTGGGGAGAGAGTTCGCGTAAAGAAAGGCGAGCAGAAACCCGGCCGTCGTGCACGCGACAAGCCGTATCTTGTTACGCCACGCAAGCGCGATCATCAGGCGCAGCAGCGCGAGAGGACCTTCGCCGCCAACGCCGATCGGTGCGCGATCCGTGCGCCACATGCGGGAAGCTTCCTCCAGAGGGCCAGGTCTGTTGAAAGTCATTTGGCTTTCCCTCCGGCTCGCAGCGGACGATCGCTGAAGACCGGCAACCGAGCGGCTCGCTCAGGCTCCAGGCGTCCTCGCAGAACATCCGCAAAGCCCATGATATTGCCTTTGACCCTCCCGCGTCGATCGATAAACGGTTCCGCCCATAACAGCCGGCCGAAATTGCTGGCGATGTTGCGCAGAACCTGGTCGGCAACCTGCGCAAGCGTCATGGTGCCCTTGCGCATCATGTAAAGCGGGTTGACGATCTGAGAATATCCCAGCCGCTCACCGCTCACGCGGCCGCTCTTGACGCCCATATGTATGCCGCAGGCCTCGTCCGATTTGACGAAGCGTCCACCCTGCTTGGCAAGGGCGGCCGCGAAATCACGATCCTCCAGCCAGCCATACAGGACCAGCCGTTCGTCGAACCTTGCGTCGCCGATGGCGGACATGCGGAAGGCCATGTTGCAGCCATAGGGACTGTAGGGTTCATGCCACCTCGAACCGGGGGATGGCGCACGATCCAGAAGGCGAAGGGCCTCATCGAAGGGGATGCCGGGGCCTTTGATTCCGTCGGCGATCACGTGCCCCGTCAACCCCACGAGGCGGCTTTCATCGCGAAACGCGCAGACGGTGGATGCCAGCCAATTTGCGTGGGCGACGAAATCATCGTCGAAAAAGACGACCACGTCCGTTCCGGCGGGCAGGCTGGCGAGCGCTCTGTTGCGTTGGGCTGCAAGGCCCGCCTTTCCCGTGACGATCGTCACTTCGGGATCGGAAACCAGATCGCCGGCATCCGACGCATCGACGCAGGACACCACCAGCATATCCGGTCGAACCGTCTGGGTTGCGAGAAGATGGCGCACCGTCGCGCTGACGACGGCCGGGCGACCGCGGGTGGCGATGACAACCGCCACTTTAAGTTCCGTCGACCTTGGCGATTTATGCGGAACAAGGTGTTTCGCGGGGTTCTGAAGCAGTTCCCGGTAACCCGCTGCGGTATTCGTCCAAGAAAAGTTGCGCACCTGCTCCAAGCCCCGACCGCGCAACTCGCCTTTGAGCAGATCGGACCCCTTCAGGGCTGCGATATGCCTGATCCACTCCTCCGGCTGGAAGGGGGAGGCCATCAGCGCCGCCGCCCCGCATACTTCAGGCATGCTGGCGCAATCGGACGCCACGACGGGGCAACCCAAGGCCATGGCTTCGACAATGGGCAGCCCAAAGCCCTCGGTGATGGAGGGGAACACCAGACAGAGTGCATGTTTCAGAAAATAGGCAAGATCGTCGTCCGACACCCGCCCCACCAGAAGGAGGTTGGGCCGTTTTTCGAGAAGGTCAGGGGCAAAAATACCGGCACTTCCGCCGGCGACGATGATGTCGATATCCAGGTCGTCAAGAGCCGCTGCCGCCTTCATCAGCAACCCAAGGTTCTTGTGGTGGGCACGAGACGCAAGCGCCAGAACGAATTGTCGGCCTTTTGCGCCTATGGCGCTGACCATTTGCGGTGCGACCTTCGCCAGCCGGGCATCCCACTCGAGAGCGTGTTCGTGGCCATTGGGCAGGACGGCAATATCTTTCTGTCGGACAGGCAGATAGCGGGCGAGTTGCCGGGCCGATGCGTGAGAGACGGTGGCGATGCGAGCGGAACGTCGAACCAGGAGCGGATGCAGCCGGGAGTAGGCCATACGGAAGGCGCGGCCATAACTTTCCGGGGCGGCGAAAATGTTGGCGTCATGGATGCAGACGATCTGATCCTTCTTGAGCACGGGTGCCGAATTGCAAAGATTGAGCAGCGGCCCCTGGCAAGTGCGGGCAAGCACGGTCTGCTCCCACGCGTGCCCGCCGAAATCGCCGGCGGTGACCAGCGGAAGTCGGGCAAAACCCGGGTCCGGCGTGCCGACGGGCGCGATTATCGGCAAGCGCTCTTCATCACCGAAGGTGCGGTCGAGAGCCTTGACGACATTCATCGCATAGCGCTGAACGCCGGTCGCGCTTTGCGTCAGGAACCGTCCGTTGATGGCGCAGTGCTCGATCGAGCTCACGACTGCCCTCCATCATCGTTCGCGCGGAAAGGGGGAGCAATGTGCGGGTACCAGGGGCGGTGGACGAGGGAGCCCCGCTCATCTGCGAATTTTCCGGTTTGCGGAAAACAGGACCGCGACGACAAGCAGATGGCGGTCTCTTTTTGCTGAAAGTTCCTGCTGGCGATCTCAAAACTGGCTTGCAAGATGTGCTGATCCCTCGATGCTATTGCATTGCGTCTGCCGTATTGCACTCCATCCCGCGCGGAACGTCCGCCATTTTTTCAACCGCCCGCCCCGCGGGGGCGGGCTCAATAATCAATAGCTGCCGTGCGCGCGCAACACCGCCGGGACGGTCTTGGCCATGATGACGATATCCCCCCAGATGCTCTGTTCTCGGACATAGCGCATGTCGAGTTCGACGCGTGCGTTGTAGCTGATGTCGTTGCGGCCGCTGATCTGCCAAAGCCCAGTCAGGCCCGGCCGAACCCGGATGTAATCCACAAAGTGGCGACCATAGAACTCCGCCTCGCTCGACACGATCGGGCGCGGGCCGACGATGCTCATATGTCCCAGGATGACGTTCAGGAGCTGGGGTATCTCGTCGGCGCTGCTCTTGCGCAGCAAGGCGCCGAGCGGCGTAATCCTGGGGTCGTTCTTCAGTTTGCGCGTGGCGGCCCATTCCGCCCCGTCCGACGGATTGGCGGAGAGATGCCGACGCAGGGCTTCATCGGCATTGGGGACCATTGTCCTGAACTTGAGACACGGGAACATCACCCCATTCTTGCCAATCCGGCGGTGCCCAACGAAGATTGGGCGACCCTGAACGGCATAAAGCAGGGCGATCAGCATCACGATCATCGGCATGAGAACGATAAGGGCAATAAGAGAAATGACCGTGTCGAGTGCCCGTTTCAGATAGACCGAGAGGCGATGAGACGCTTCGTTTCCGATCCTCGGGAAGGCGAATTGTTCGGGTGCCTGAAGATGCGTGCCGTTCATCGCATTCAAATTACCACTGACATTCATGTCATTCATCTGCTGGCTCCGTACTCTAGATAAAACACGAAAGGGTATGGGCAGACAATTTATAGCGGCATCTAGACCCACGTTAGCGCTTGGTATTTCATTTGACAATACTTTTGTTGCGGCGCACTATTTAGGCAATCATGAACAGTATCGGCACTATTTACCGATATATGGGGGAATTAAACTGCACATTCCGGGGTAGATAATCGTATCTACTTCTTTCGATCTATAGCGTGAGCCAAATTGGCGCAATAGTTGAAGAATTTGGCTATTGCTCGGTCATTGGGGAAACTTCATGCGGGTGGCAATCGTCCATTACTGGCTGGTCGGAATGCGGGGCGGCGAAAAGGTCCTGGAGGCGCTCTGCCGAATTTATCCGGGCGCCGATATCTATACCCATGTGTATGATCCCGCTGTAATTTCAGCGGAAATTCGGAAGCATCGCATCCAGACGACCTTCATCGATTCCTTGCCCTACGCGAAGCGGATGTACAAAAAATATCTGCCGCTGATGCCCATGGCTTTGGAGCAACTGGACCTCAGCGGGTATGACCTCGTCATTAGTAGCGAGTCGGGACCCTCAAAAGGAGTAATACCTACCTCCCCGGCCATCCATATTTGTTACTGTCATTCGCCCATGCGATACATTTGGAACATGTACAATAAGTACTATGAAACCTCCGGGATGTTCACGCGGCTGATGATGCCGCCGCTGGCGCATTATTTGCGGACCTGGGATGTCGCGGCGGCCAGCCGCGTCGATGAATTCATCGCCAATTCCACGACGGTGGCGCAGCGGGTGAAGAGCTATTACCGCAGGGATGCGCACATCATCCATCCGCCCGTCGATACCCAGGCTTTTCGACCGGTCGCTAACCGCGACCTCGAGGATTATTATCTGATGGCTGGGGAACTGGTGAGCTACAAACGCCCGGATCTCGCCGTGGAAGCGTTCAACCGGATGAAGGCGAAGCTGGTGGTCATCGGCGGCGGCGAAATGCTGGCTCGCCTGCGCAAGATCGCCGGGCCGACCGTGACGATCATGGGTGCCCAGCCATTCGACGTCCTTCAGCACCATTACGCACGCTGCAGGGCACTCGTATTTCCGGGCGAGGAAGATTTTGGCATCGTGCCCGTTGAGGCGATGGCAAGCGGCCGCCCTGTCATCGCCTATGGACGGGGCGGAGCGACGGAAACCGTCGTCGCCGGCAAGACCGGTGTATTCTTCCCGATCCAATCGATCGAGGCTGTCATCGACGCCGTGGAGCGTCTCGATAGAATGGATCTAAACCCCGCCGATGCCGTGGCGCGGGCGCAGGATTTCAGGACGTCGGTTTTCATCGACAAATTCAGGTCCTACGCCAACCATCTCACCGGGCAGGGGCCGATCTGGAATGACGTGCGAATAGCCTAAGCCAACTTGAGAGTGGGAGTGGCCTGATGCAGCAACTGAGCTTTTTGCAGCGCCCGTTTGCGATGCATGTCAGGGGATCGGCCGGGTCAGCCTTCCGACTGTGTTACCTAGCCAGGCTTCTCATGGTGCTGATGGCCTGGTTTGCGGTTTTTTCTCCGGGCATTCCGGCGCGTGCGGCCGATTATACGCTCGGGCCGCAGGACGTTCTTAAAATTCGCGTTTTCGAATGGCGGCCGAATGCCGGAGTGGCGTTCGAATGGGTGCCTTTGACCGGTGAATTCTCCGTGTCCGCGGCAGGCACGTTGTCGCTTCCGATCATCGGCACAGTTTCGGTCGCCGGCAAGACGCTGGATGACGTGTCAGGCTTGATCGGGGAGCAGCTTCAGAAACAGGTCGGCTTGCAGAAGCGGCCCAATGCTTCCGTGGAGATCTCGGCCTATCGGCCATTCTTCGTAACCGGCTTGGTGTCCAACCCGGGGAAATACGCCTACGTGCCTGGCCTGACGGTGATCCAGGCAATCAGCATGGCTGGCGGGCTCGGGCAGGGAGATCCTGAAATGCTCGCTCTCCAGCGCGATGCGCTGGTCAGTCACGGGGACCTCGGCCAACTGGAGTTCGAACATTACGGCCTTCTGGCGCGTCAAGCGCGTGTCGAGGCGCTTTTGGCCGGCGCGACCACGGTCTCGTTCCCGCAGGATCTGACATCGCAAGCCGGCCGACCGGCGCTGGCGCGTGTGATGCAGGACGAGCAGGCATTGTTCGAGACCCGGCTGCACCTGATGAACACGGAACTCGACAGGCTTGGTCAGGCCAAGATTCTGGCCACGAACCAGCTCGAAACCCTGCGGCTCAAGGAAAGCTCGCTCGCCAGGCAGACCGAAATGGCGGCAAAGGATCTGACCGCCGTCAACAAGATGGTGACCCAGGGGCTGACGGTATCGTCTCGGCAGCTGGGCGCAAACCAAAGCCTCGCGGATCTCGAAAGCCGCAGCCTGGATGTCTCGCTTGCAATTCTCAAGACGCAGCAGGATCTCGCCAAACTCGATCAGGAAATGGGCGATTTTCGCCAGAAATACAGAGGTGACGCGCTTACCGAGGCCGTGGACCTGCGGGATCGGCTCGCGGTTAATTCCGAAAAGGCGAAAACGGCGCGTGCGCTTCTGGCAAACCTCGAATTGCGCGCTCCCGCCGCCCTTGCCGCACTGGAAGCCGACGGCGAGCCAGCGTTTGTCATCAAGGTCAATCGGACAATCAACGGAGCGATGCAGACCCTGGTCGTCAGCGACAATGACGAAGTGGGTCCGGGCGACGTCGTGCGGGTGGAAAGAAGAGCAAGAGATATTCGGCCGAAGAATTTTTAGATCGCAGCCGGAGCCGACAGCACAAAATCGCCATCCGGCTCGAAGCTGGAAGCTAGTCGATTCCCGCTTGCTAGGGACAATCAGCACATGTTAGAATAAAATTCTCAAATGCCGGAGACGAAACTGGCCACGAGACTGGCCAAAGGACGCTGATGACTTGGGATTTGGTCATTGCATTCATCATCGGCTTGCTTTGTGCAGCCCGGTTGCCAATTTTGATCTTCACGCTCGTCGTTCTGGCCGTCGTCATCGTTTTGACGACAACCGCAATTGTTCTCGATTATTCGATATCCGATGCGTTGACCTGGGCGTTCCTGGTGGCGGTGGCGCTTGAGGCGGGGTGTGTCGCCATGAATGGGATTTTCTATCTGCTCTATGTCCGGAGGCGGGTAAACCAGCGGGAGCAATCCTCGCTGGGTGTGAAATCGAAATACTCGGGAGAATGAGACGCTCAAGACCCCGCATATGAGCGCAGTCACGCGATGCTTCGTCACTCGGCCTCTCTATTTCCGGCGGTTTTTGCAAGGGTGGAAAGCGCAAGGCGTTGAGCATCTGCCATGCCGTAACGAAAGCGATAGCCGGCCTCCTTCAGGCGCTGGTTGGAAAAGCGCATTCGCCACAGAGGGTTTCTCAAAGGCAGGGTTCTAAATCTCAGGAAATCGTGAAGCCAATCGGCGACCGCCGGTATCGGCATGCTTCTATAGCGTCGGTCACGGCTGACGGAGAAAGCCTTTCGCAGAAAATCGATGTGCCGTGGATCGGGGCAATCGTCCTCCGCAAGGTTATAGACCTCGACCTGACCCGGCTCACCGTGTCCGGCCAGTCCACGCACGATAAACCAGATCATCGCGTCGGAGACGTCGCGAACATAGATGTGATGTGCATGGCGATGGGCGCCCAGCAGTCGCTTGATCGGGTTCCAGTCGCGGATGCCTATGATCTGGTTGATATCGACGACCACGGCGGGCCGCACGATCGTAAAGCGGGTCTGTCTTGCAACGGCGCGCAATGCGAGCTCGCCTGCCAGCTTGGTTCGCCCATACATTCGAACATAGTCGAGAGCCCAGTACTGCGAGGGGATGTCCCGGTCGGCGGTCAACACCGGCGACGCCTCGTCGATCAGCCGCTTTCGCCCACTGCCGTAAACCGAAACGGTGCTCGCATAACAGAAGGCGGCAATGCCCTCACGCTCGCAGGCTTGCGCAAGTTGTCGAGTGGCTTCCACATTGACCCGCTGCATGCGCTCCATCTTGCCGAGCTCGGCCGCAAGGTGCAGGACGGCGCAGCAGCCCTTGACGAGCCCATCCCAATCGTCGTCCGCCATGAAGTCGAACCGCCGCCACTCCAGGAGATCGCCAACCTCGCTTCCATCCGCCGCCAACGGTTTCGATGTGGTGGCGCGTACGGCATAACCGCGTTCGATCAGATCCGCGACGACGACCCTGCCGATCCTGCCGGTCGCGCCGGTCACCAGAACCGGCTTTGCCTCAAGCGCATCGGGCATGGGCGGTCACCGGAACTGGTCCTCGATATGAGTGCTTCATCTTGATGTGGTCGGCGAGGCGAACAGCCAGTGCGACGATCATCTGGGTTGGATTGCAGTGCCCGGCCGTCGGGAAGACCGAACTGCCCTGCACGAAGAGACCGCTGACGCCATGCACTTCGCAGTTGGCATCGACGACGCCGCGGCCGGGTTCCGTGGACATGCGCGTCGTTCCGGTCGGATGGGCGACATCGACGAACGTCGAGGGGATTTCGGCGCCGTCCTTGACCCATTCCTCCAGCTTCGGGGCGGGCAGGCCGGCTTTCGGCAGTTCCTGGACAGCCAATTCCGCCATTCTGCGCATGGTGCGGGACTCGTCGCTATGGCTGCGCCAGTCCACTCGCGGCAAGCGCATGCCCAGCCGATCGCGTCGTTCCGACAAGGTCACGCGGCTATCGGGATTGGGCACCTGCTCGCACATGCATTGCAGGTCGAGTTCGGTCAGCTTGCGCGGAACCCCATTCTTCGCACCCAGAAAGTCCCTCAATCCCCTGACGAGCAAATTGCTGTTCGCGATGATATTGAACAGGTCCTGCGGCAGTTTTGGGGTGCGCCCCGCCATGCGACGCAAGGCATCCCAGGGATCATCCTTTGCCAGCACCTCGCCGAGCCAGCCGGCGCAGTTGAGCAGCTGCTCGCGCCGTTGGATATCGGGACTCAGCCGAAATCCGGCACGAAAGAAATGGCGACTGACATTGTATCGGCCAAAGCGCTTTTGAAGGGCATCGGAACCCGGCAGCGAAAAGGTCGCCACCGGACCCCTCAGATGGTCCATGAGGTAGCGTCCCACCTGGTCATGGTCGTTTCCCACTCCATGAGGTTTCGTCTCTTTGGAGTTCAACAGTATGCGTGCATTTTCGACGCCGCCGCAGCACAGGATTACGACGGATGCGGTCAATACCTGCTGACTGCCGTCGGCTGCCGCAAATCGCACGCTACGGACGGCTTCTCCGGAATCCGAGACCTGAACGCCCTGCACCGTCGCCCCGGTGACAAGCGTCACATTGGCGCCGATCCGCTTGGCCACATGACGACCGAAGCGCATATATTCGTAAGGGTAGGCTTCTTCCGTGTCCCGGCTGAATTGCCAGAAGACGGGGATCAGGATTTCCGGGTCGAGATCGAGCGCCGGCCGCTCGCGATTGGCAATCGCCCAGAACCGTTCATCATTGTAGCCATTGCCGAATGCCAGGCCGAGATGGGAGGCGGTGCGCGCCAGATAAGGTTCGAGATCAGCGCCGTCGATCGGCCAGCCGGAATACGGAACCCAAGGCCGCTCTTCATAGTCGATGGCGTCGAAGGGGCCGCAGCGTCCACCCCAGGTGTGGGAGCTGCCGCCAACGATACGATTGCGAACGGACCACTGGTCACTGGCACGCGGACGGCCGACATTGTCGATCTCGTCAAGTGCGTCCATCAGGGGATCGCGGACCATGCCGCCGCTTTCCAGAAGAGTGACGCGCAGGTTCGTATTCGACAATTCCTGCGCAAGCGTCGTGCCGGCCGGTCCTGACCCGACAATGCAGATGTCACATGGTGGAATCGGAAGTACAGTTTCCCCCGAAATCGTGTTTAAATCGATGCCGGACATACAGAAAACCTTTGCTGTTGCAATCTCATCGACATTGTATCAATGTTATTGCTCTGGACAGTGAAGAATTTCTTGTCTTCCGCCAGGTTTGACTTAACATTTCAGCAGGGGTGTTTCCGACATTTTTATGGGAGATTTTCCTTACTATACAGGATCTTCGGAAAATTCAAAGAGGTTAAGGTATATGCAAATAGCAACCATGCCCTACTCCGAAAGACTTAGTTCCCATACACCTTTGAAGATCCTCTACGTCCAACCGGGGACGAGCGCTTTCGCCGGTATCGAGAGAGTCGTGGACACGATCTGCTCCGGTCTGATGGATCGGTATGGAAGCGACTTCGAGGTGGACGTCCTCTACACGTCGGTTCACAAAAATCGCCCCACGGAGGGCAGGAATTACACCATTATCGACCGCGTGGCTTCGAGCCGGATCGACCTGATGCGCAACTTCCGGGAGGTCATCGCCGGCAAGGATTATGACCTGATCGTCGTGCCGCAGATCGAGCCGACGGTGATCTGCATGGCCTCCTGCATCGGAATCCGGCGCCGGTTTGCCGTCCATCTTCACGGCAATCCAAAGCTGGAGCGCAGCCATATCAAGGCCAAGATCCTCTTCCTGTTGATGAAGACGCTTTTCCTGCCGAAGATCGCCTCGGTTTTCGGAACCTCGCCGCGGCAGCTCACCTCATTCAATGCGATGTTCAAGAGCAAGCGGCCGCATTATTGGGTGCCGAACCCCGTGCGCAAGTTTGACCTCTCCGATGCCGGCCAGGCACGCGTCGGCGATAACGTCACGTTCATCAATATCGGTCGCTTCTCGTTTCAGAAGGGCCAGGATATTCTCCTTGCCGCGTTTTCCGAGCTGCGGAAAAAACGCAGCAATGTCCTGCTGAAAATCGTCGGTTACGGCGACGGGGAGGCGGCCTTGCGGGCAGAGATAGACCGCCGGGGCCTCACGGACGTGGTGAGCCTGGAGCACCATCCCGAAAATCCCCAGCCCGCGCTGGCGGCAAGTGACGTCTATGTCTCCACGTCCCGATGGGAAGGGTGGTCGCTGGCGATCTGCGAAGCGTTGCGGTTTGGTCTGCCCGTCATCGCGACCGATTGCGAATTCGGCCCGAGCGATATCCTCGTCGACAGCAGGCTGGGCCTGCTCGTGCCGGTGGATCGTCGCGAGGAACTCGTGAACGCGATGGTTTATTATTGCGACAATCTGCGTGCCGAGCAGGCCCATGCCGGCTTCCGCCAGGAATTCATTGACTGTTACAGCCCCGAGCGGGTGCTTGAGGTGCATGCCAACGCGCTGCGGAGTGCGGCGGCGGCATAGGTCTTTGCGGGCTGGCCTGAATGATACGACGTGAGGTGGATCATGACGACGTTATTGTCCCGCCGCTCATTCGCGGTCGGCGCCTTGGCCTCGGCGGGCCTTGTCGGCGGTCTCGTTTGGCGATCGAAGGCATCCGCGCGCCGGGAGGACCCGACCAGCGGGCGAGCCCTTATATTCGAGGACAATTTTACCAGGCTCGATTGGTCGACCTGGAGCGCCGGTCCGAAGCCGACGACCTCCGATCCGGGCTTTTACGGCCGTTCTGCCTTCGCGAGAGACGGCGGCGAAGAGGGTTTCAATCCCTATGCGATTGTCGACGACCCGCAGGCGAGCGACGGCAGGGCGCTTGAAGTGGCTGCAAAACACATCGGACGGCCGATGAAGGTCCCACATTATTACGGCAATGACCTCGCCGAGTTTCAATGGATATCGGGCAACATTCAGACGGCCAAGCGCGATGGCACGATCATGAAAGGTTGGCGGCGCGGCTATTTCGAGGCGCGGATGCTGTTTCCGAGACACCCGCTGACTTGGCCGGCTTTCTGGATGATGAACGGACGCAGCATCCTGCATCCTCAGACGAGCATCGAAATCGACGTCGTCGAGCACAAGGGCTGGGAACCCAATCTCTACGGGGCCTATCTGCACGAATGGGGTCAACCCGGCGAGCACAATGAAGGAACCGGTGTGCCCACGCCGATCGACATGACCGCCGGTTATTGCCGATACGGGGTGCTGGTCACAGACACCGAATGCACGATCTATTTCGAACGGCAGCCCATCATTGATACCAAGACCGGAATGCCGGCGGTCTGGACGATCAACCGCTCCGCACAACTCGATGCCCAGCAGGATGTGTTCTGGCCGGTCCTCACGCTTGCCCTGCGTTCGGATGTCCCCTATCCACAGCCACTCCTGCCCGCGGACACGCTCACACGCATGCGGGTCGATTATTTCCGGGTCTATGCCTGACGGACAAGCTTGAGGCGCACAATCAACTCACCCTTACGGTCATGTAGCGGGTCGACGGGGCTGTCAGCGTTTCGTGCTCGGGCTCGGCGCTTGAAAGGCCGGCCAGGATGAAGAACACCAGGCCGAGATCGACTGTCGGCCCCGCAACCATGGCGCCGATCATCAGGCAGGCGCAGCCGTTGCGCGCGGCAAGCCGGACATCCGAGGTGAAGGTGCGTGGTATCCCGCGCCGTTTCGAGAATGCGGAGATCGCAAAGAACGAAAACATGATCGTTCCGGGTATTCCCACATTGGAGAGCAGGGCGAACAGGAAGCTTGATGTGCGGGAGGTGCCGAGGCCGACCCCTAGGCCGTAGGAATCGAGAAAATTCTGGTATCCATGGGTGTTCCAGGAACCGCGTTCTACCGCGGAATGCGATGTGGACTTGCTGAAGATGAGCAGGTCAAAATAGTCGTAGAGCTGTCGGAAAAGCGTATCGTTGAGGGCAATCACCAATGCGATGAGACAAACCAGGGGCGGTGCAAACAGCACGATCGCCGAACTGTTCCTGGTTCCGGACTGCCCGCCACAGCGGAAGAAGGCGGTGATATACAAGATCACGAAGCAAAACGGCAAAGCCAGCAGGCCGGCCGACGACGTAGAGCGTATCACCAGCAGGGTCGTGACCAGGAAAAGGGCGCCGCTCCATCTCAGGTCGCGTCCGCAGAGCCATAGCGTGCCGGTAAATCCGACGGCGGCGAGGCTGATGCCGGCGAATGCAGACGCCTCCGGCCATGAGCCGACGATACGCTTGACACCGGCCACGACGTCATCGTCGTGAAATGTGTATTGGGCATTGCGGATGTAGAGAAAGAGATCTTGAGCCCCGGTGCCATAGGTCGCCATGTCGAGCAGGGCAAAGAAGGCATTCGCGCCGGCGAATACCAGAACCCCGACGGTGATCGCCCTGAAGCCAGCCATGGTGGATCCGATCGCCAGGATCAGCACATAGGCGAGAAGATCTGCTGAAACGTAGACCGCCTGGGTAAAATTGCTGGAGACCGGCCCCAAAGGCACCGTGCTGCCGGTGGATGGATATTCGGAAGACCCGAGCGGGATGATGTCCGTCATGCGGGCAAGCAGGCGCGGGGCGAAGAAACCCAACACTGTTCCGTAGATCAGCAGACAGGCCAGCCAGAACCCGGGCTTGGGGAAGTACAGTGCCTTCAGCGCGATGTTGAACTTATCTCGATAGGTCAGGACGCTCAGAGCAAGGAATGCGAGAAAGAGGTGCGCCGGCTGAATGTTTGCGGAACCCACCAGGATCGCGGCCGCAGCACCGAAAACGGAAAGGCCGATGAAGACGACGATGCTCGCATGGTATCCCGCGAACAGACAGTAGGCCCCCAGAACGAGCGTAAATATCCCGATGGGCTCCAAACTCATGCGCGATACCCGTCTTTGCCGGTGCCCATCAGCCAATCGCTCCGGTATTTGATGCCGGCGAAGGAGATCGCGGGGCCATGGCGGCCGGAGCCGAACCGGTCGTTTCGGCGCCTTGCTCCGTCCCCTTCTGCGTTTCGATGATGAAAGTTGGCGGGTCCCGCTTGGCGCCAGGCTTGGCACGGGTGTCGGGGCGCACCTGCGCGACGATCGCCTTCCAGCTCCTCAGGACCGGATCGAAATAGGCGCCCCTGAACGTATTGAATTTCTGCAATGAGGCGTCGCTGTAGCCGGAAATGCCGAACACCGCCTTTTCTCCTTTCTCAGGCCTGTAGCCGGTTCCAAACATCCAGTCGAAGATCGAAAGGTTGGTTCCGAAATTCTTGTCCCAATGGCGCTCGACCTTGCTGTGGTGGATCTGGTGCATGTGGGGGCTAATCAGAAACCGGTCGAACCAACCCAGGCTGACCGGAATATGCGAGTGCTTGAGGGGATCGAGAGTCCAGATAGTGAATATCTTGCTCGCGACGGCCCGCAGGGCGACGGCTTCGACGAGGCTGATGGCGAACAGGAACATGAACAGCCCGGCAAACATGCCGGTAATCACGCCGGCAACGATCCCACCGTAGACCAGCGGGAACGAGTGGCCGCGCTTGGATGTCAGGGGATTGAGGAAATCGGCCGAATGATGGACTTTGTGCAGCTCCCACAAGGCGGGCACTTTGTGTTCGAGATAATGTACCAGGTAATCGGCGAACTCGGCAGCAATCAGCATCACGATCGTGCACGAGAACGTCACGACGTAATTGATACCCAGCGGCGAAAAGTCTGCTAAGACGGATCGCAAGCCAAAATCCGTCGCGCCGGAAACCAGAGCCGTGGCCGCGAGGCCTGGGGCGACGAAGACGAGATCCGTCAGCTTTCTCCAGACATAGATGATGACATCCATGTGGAAGCTTTTCGATGTGAGCACGTTGAAAGGTACGCAGTGCTCGAACATCTCCCGGAATGAAAAGTCCGAGTGGTCTCTCCGCAGCAGGAAGAAGAAGCTCAGCAATCCCGCGCCGAAGAAGATCCCCCATGTAATGGCGAACTGCGGAAAATTCAGAAAATATGCCTGCAGATTTTCCATCTTGATCCCTTTCACTCGTTGCGTGGAGCCGAACGTGCTTCACGTCAGGACGCATTGGGGGACTGTGTATGGTGGCTATGGGTGGCAAGGCATACAACGCGGCGACGAATCTGCCGAAGACCTGTTCCAAGGCTCGATCCTTCGCCGTTCTTCCTAAGTTACGGCAAAACCCAAGGTCGGTCGTTTTCCGAGCCGAGCCCCAGGTTATCTCCGTATCGCAAGTGGATCGTATCGCTTTGAACCGTACTGGCAACAGCATCAAAAGGTTTAGGAAGGATCGACATTCGTCGCAGCCAAATCATTGAGGATCCGTCCGAGAATTCACAAGCGTGCGATCCTGCTGACGGGCGTCATGATGGGATGCGGCGTAGAGGAACGCCTCGGCGGACTTGATGGTCGCCTCCGGCTCCTTCCAGCGGATCTCGAATACTGCATGTCGTTCCAGAATTTCTTGGCAATCGCGCGCCTTTTGCCGATCCCCATGCCCGAGCGGTGATCGCAGGCCTTGGCATGGAGCGCGATTTGGCACTCTCGTCGCGCTGTAGGTGGAAGGCACTCCATCAACCAGGCGCCCGTTTCGCCTGATCAACTGTTGGCGGCAGCGAGACCGTGCAAAACCAGATCGAGATGGGCCTCGATATATCTCGGGGTTTCAAGATCGAGACGACCGTCGTGGATCAGTGTTTCGACAATCAAGGCCAACGCAGGCGCAAGTATGACGCGTGCAACCGCCGCCGGCCCGTCCCGGAACTCACCCTGACGGATACCTTCGTCGATCAGAGCCTGCCCCGTAACGAGGATCGGCACGACGAGTTCCGCATAGTGGTCATCAATGAGGTGGGGGAAACGCATACCCTCAGAGATAGCGAAGCGAAGCAACTCCCGGGTTCTGCGGTCTTCCGTAACCCGGTTGTAAAAAAGCAGGATCAAGGATCTCAGCCGCTCGGCGTAACTTCCGGTGAGTTCCCTGGCGTCGGCTAGAACGTCCTCGAACGGTACCGCTATATGCCGTGCCATGGCAGAAAACAGAATTTCCTTCGTGGGGAAGTAGACGTAGACCGTCCCTTTCGTCACCCCTACGCGGGCCGCAATATCTTCCACTCGCGCCGCCGTGTAGCCCTGTTCAATGAACTCCTCAAACGCAGCGTCGAGAATCTGCGCAGGCCGGAGAGCCTTCTGTTCAGCGCGCGTCAGCTTTTTCATGTTCACATTCCTTACCAACAGGTCCTGCAGCTTCAACATGTCATCATTATTTCATTGACTTTCGGGTTAGTCAATTATATTCGACTGCCAAAAGCGACTAGAGAGGCGGCTTATGGGACAGTTAACAACAGGCGTTTTATTGGGTTTTTCCATCGCATGCCTCACGGCGTGCGCTCCTCAGGAAGAAGCTCGACCGAAGAACGCGCGAAACGTGGAGACGGTAACCGTTCAAGCGGTGCCGGTGTCGGAGGCCATTTCGACGACGGGCGAGATCAGTGCCAGGGTCCAGTCAGATCTTTCATTCCGCGTCAGCGGTCGCATGATCGCGCGGCTGGTCGATGTCGGCGATCACGTCAAGGCTGGCCAGGTTCTGGCGCGGCTCGATACGCAAGAGCAGAGGGCTGACCTCCAGGTGGCACTTGCCAATCTCCAATCTGCGGAGGCGCAGCAAACGCAGGCCCAGCAGGCATTCGACAGGCAGGAGAGCCTTTTCACCACAGGCGTGACCACGCGGGCCGCCCTGGATGACGCACGCGAAGCCCTTCTGACGACGCAGGCCACGGTTCAGTCGGCGCAGGCCCAGCTGGATACGGCCCGCGATACGCTTGGCCAGACAGACCTCAAGGCGGATGCCAGCGGAATCATTACCGCCAGGAATGCCGAAGTCGGTCAGGTGGCGCAGGCCGCCCAGCTCATTTTCACACTCGCCCAGGACGGTCCCCGAGACGCCGTGATCAATGCCAACGAGTCCGCTCTTCTCGGACGCGCGCTTGAGGACGTTGCCGAGGTCAGGCTGCTCGCGGGCGGCGACAAGTTCCAGGCCAAGGTCCGCGAGGTATCGCCCACCATCGACACCACGACGGGGACGATCCGGGTGAAGCTCGCTCTCGAAGATGCGCCTGACGCTCCGCTGGGTAGCGCCGTGGTCGCAACCGCCCGGTACAAGCCTGAGGCTGTCATCGAATTGCCCTGGTCGGCAATGGCCTCCCATGCGGGGCGGACGGCCGTCTGGCTCGTCGATCCGAAGACGAGCGCCGTCTCCCTCCATGCCGTGGGGGTCGCAGCCTATGCGAGCGGACACTTCTCCGTCGAATCCGGCCTGTCTGCCGGTGACATTGTCGTTTCCAACGGCACGAAGTTTCTGAGCGAGGGCGACCACGTGTCTTATGAAGGAGTTGCAAGATGAAAATCGATCCCCGCCTGACGGCGCTTCTGGCGGCGGCCGCGATGCTGTCGGCTTGCCAGAAGGAAGAGGACGCGGCACCGCTGCCTCCTCGTCCGGTCCTATCCCAGCTGGCCCAGCCGGTCCCCCAGGCGGCATTCACTCTGCCCGGCACCGTCCAGGCCCGTATCGAGACCGAGTTCAGCTTCCGAATTCTTGGCCGGGTCATCGCCCGCAACGTCCAGGTGGGCGACCTCGTCAAAAGGGGCGACGTCCTGGCAGCCATCGATCCGGTGGCTCTCGAACTGGCTGTCAAAAGCGCGCGGTCCGACCTTGCCAACAGCCAGGCGCAACTTGCCAACGCCCGCATCACGGAAGACCGGCAGAGAACTCTGCTCGAGAGACAGAGCGGGGCGAGGGCCACCTTTGAAACTGCCGAGCTGGAGCGCAAGACCGCAGAAGCTGCGGTCGCCAAGGCCCAGGCAAATCTGGACAAGGCGAACGAACAGCTGAGCTATTCGCGTCTGCTCGCCGAATTCGACGGCGTGGTCACCAAGACCGCCGCCGAGGTAGGCCTTGTCGTCTCGCCGGGGCAAAGTGTTGCGACCGTCGCGCGACCCGAAGAGCGCGACGCGGTGGTCGACGTGCCCGAAGCTGCCGGCGACCATTTGAAGCCAGGCGCATCCTTCGACGTCGCCTTGCAACTTGATCCCCGCATTCACGCCAGGGGCGTGGTCCGCGAGATCACACCTGAAGCGGACGAGGCGACGCGTACGCGACGCACGCGATTGACGCTGATCGATCCGCCTGAGGCACTCAGGCTCGGTTCGGTCATAACGGCCAGTTCCATCGGTGAGGCGAAGACCCTGATCCGGCTGCCGTCGTCCGCGATCCGGACAGAGGGATCGAAGGCATTCGTCTGGATCGTCAACAACGCGACAGGGAAGGTTACCTCCGCCCCGGTCACGCTTGCTGAAGAAGCCGTCGCAAATAACCCCGTCACCGTGACAGACGGGATCAAGCCCGGTGACCGGATCGTCACCGCCGGCGTCAACACCCTCGTAAACGGCCAGACCGTTCGCATCGATCAGGAGACCTTCAAGTGAAACCCTTCAACCTCTCGGACTGGGCGCTCGAGCATCGTTCGCTCGTCTGGTATTTCATGATCGTCTTCATCCTTGCAGGCACGTTTTCCTACTTCAACCTCGGCCGTGAAGAAGACCCCGCCTTTACCATCAAGACGATGATCATCAACGCGCAGTGGCCCGGTGCATCGGCGGAAGAAATGACCCGTCAGGTAACCGACAGGATAGAGAAGAAGCTGGAGGAACTTGACGCGCTGGACTACACGCGAAGCGAAACGATCGCCGGCCAGACTACGGTCTACGTTGAACTGCTCGCGACCACCAAGGCAAGGGACGTGACGGGCAACTGGCTTCGTGTCCGCAACATGATCAACGACATCAGGGGCGAATTTCCCAGCGGCGTCGTCGGACCATTCTTCAATGACACTTTCGGCGACGTTTATGGCAACATCTACGCCTTCAAATCCGACGGCCTGACGCAGCGCCAGCTTCGCGACCTGGTGGAAGACGCGAGAGCGAAGCTTCTGACCGTTCCGAATGCCGGCAAGATCGACATCATCGGGGCCCAGGACGAAGCCGTCTATCTTGAGTTTTCGACCCGCAAGATCGCGGCGCTCGGCATCGACCGCCAGTCGGTTGTCGAAACGCTTCAAGCCCAGAACGCAGTGGCGCAGTCCGGCTTCGTGGATGCGGGACCAGAGCGGATCGCGTTGCGTGTCGGTGGCCAGTTTACGACCGAAGAGAGTTTGAGAGCCATCAATCTTAGAGTGAACGATCGGTTTTTCCCGTTGACCGACATCGCGACGATCAAGCGAGGATATGCCGATCCGCCGTCCTCGCTCTTCCGCTTCAACGGACAACCCGCAATAGGCTTGGCAATTGGGATGACGGCGGGTGCCAATCTGACAAACTTCGGCCATGCGCTGGACGAGGAAATGAAGCGCGTCGTGGCCGATCTTCCGATCGGGGTGAATGTCGAGCGGGTTTCCGACCAGCCGGCCGTCGTGGAAGAAGCCGTGTCCGGTTTTACCAAGGCGCTATTTGAGGCAATCGCTATCGTTTTGGCGATCAGCTTCATCAGCCTCGGGCTGCGCGCCGGGCTGGTGGTTGCGATCTCGATCCCGCTTGTCCTCGCGATCACTTTCGTCGTTATGGAATATACGGGTATCTCGCTGCAGCGCATTTCGCTCGGCGCCCTAATCATCGCGTTGGGGCTCCTCGTCGATGATGCCATGATCGCCGTTGAGATGATGGTGGCCCGCCTCGAGTCAGGCGACGATCTGCGCAAAGCCGCCACCTATGTCTATACGTCGACTGCCTTCCCGATGCTGACTGGCACGCTCGTCACCGTCGCCGGTTTTATCCCGATCGGCCTCAATAACAGCGCGGCGGGCGAATTCACCTTTACCCTGTTCGTCGTGATTGCGGTTTCGCTCGTGGTGTCCTGGGTTGTGGCCGTCCTCTTCACGCCGTTGCTGGGCGTGGCGATCCTGCCCAAGACGATGAAGTCGCACCACGAGCACAAGGGACGCGCCGCGCGGGGATTTGCCTGGCTGCTGAAGGTTGCCATGCGTTGGCGCTGGATCACGATCACCGCCACCATTGTTGCTTTCGGCCTCTCGCTCGGCGGTCTTGGCCTCGTTCAGCAGCAGTTCTTCCCGGCGTCCGACCGCGTCGAACTGATCGTCGACTGGAGCATGCCGCAAAACAGCACGATAGCGGAAACCAACCGCCAGATGACGCAGTTCGAACAGGAGAAGCTCGTCGGCAATCCTGATGTCGACCATTGGTCCACACATGTCGGGGAAGGGGCGCCGCGTTTCATCCTGTCCTACGACGTGCAGACCCCGGCTGTCTGGTTCGGGCAGGTCGTCATCGTCGCCAAGGACCTGGAAGCCCGGGACAGGCTGCGCGCAGACCTGCAGACCTATGTCGCAAAGACCTTTCCCGGTACCGACGCTTTCGTCAAGCTCCTGGACATCGGCCCGCCGGTGGGCAAGCCAGTCCAGTACCGGGTCAGCGGCCCGGATATCCAGACGGTGCGCGAGCTGTCGCATCGCTTTGGAGCCCTCGTCAACCGGCATCCTCTGATCGCCAACATGACCTATGACTGGAACGAGCCCTCGCGCGTCGTGAAGGTGGATGTGCTCCAGGACAAGGCCCGCCAGCTTGGCGTTTCCTCGGAGGATATCGCGAACGTGCTCAACAGCATCGTCGAAGGGACTTCGGCAACGCAGATCCGCGACAACATCTACCTCATCGACGTGATCGGCAGGGCGCAGGACGCCGAGCGAGGTTCGATCGAAACGCTGCGAGACCTTCAGCTTCCCGGATCGAACGGCAAGTCCGTGCCGCTTTCCGCAGTTGCCAAGTTCCGCTACGAACTCGAACAGCCCATGATCGCGCGAAGGGATCGCATCCCCACGGTCACGGTGAAGGCCGCGGTCACCGGCTCGACTCAGCCCGCCACAATCGTGGAACAGCTCAAGCCCGAGGTCGAAAAGTTCACGAAAGCTCTTCCTGCGGGATACAAGGTCGAGGTTGGCGGCTCGGTGGAATCGAGCGCCGATGCGCAGGGACCGATCGCCGCAGTCGCCCCGCTCATGCTGTTCGCCATGGCGACCATCCTGATGATCCAGCTCCAGAGCTTCAGCCGCCTGTTCCTGGTTTTCGCAGTCGCTCCCCTTGCCCTTGTCGGCGTCGTGGCGGCACTTCTTCTCAGCAATGCTCCGATGGGCTTCGTCGCGATCCTCGGAGTGCTTGCACTGATCGGCATCCTGATCCGCAATTCGGTCATCCTCGTGGTCCAGATCGAGCAATTGCGCAGCGAGGGCATGCCGCCATGGCGGGCGGTGGTCGAGGCGACCGAACACCGCATGCGCCCGATCTTGCTGACCGCCGCGGCCGCGACGCTCGCCCTCATCCCGATCTCCCGGGAAGTCTTCTGGGGACCGATGGCCTATGCCATGATGGGCGGGATCGTAGTCGGTACGGTGCTGACGCTTCTCTTCCTGCCGGCCCTTTATGTGGCCTGGTTCCGGATACCGAACGAAGAACCGAATGTCTCCCCGGAAGCTGCACAGGCTTGATCCACGAAGGGCGCTTGCGAGCGCCCTTCCTTCTCCAGATTCAAGGCGCGTCGATGCACTTTTTCTTCTCGATCTACTCGTGCAGGTCACGGTATAGGCTTGCTGTTGTTGCCGTCATGGTCTGCCTGGCCGGATGCGCCTCCCGCCCATCGGCCGAAGTGCTTCAGCCCGCGGCGATCCAGCAGGTCGAAAGCGAGAAGGTCACCCTGCTTTCTGTCACCAACCGCAACAAGGTCAAGGAAGACGGCGGTTTTGGAAGCCAATGGGCCAGCGACCTGGCCTACGAACGGTACGCCTTTTCAATTCCCGGCGATCGTAAGGGAAGCGCCATCATCTATCCGTCGGGAAGGCCGGACCCGCGCCGCCAGTTCGTCGTGACCGGACGCGATCAACTGACACGCAAGACTTGGATCGACGACGCGACCCGTTCCGCAAACTTCGACGGGACCGTGGCGGTCTTCGTCCACGGCTATAACACCAGCTATCAGGAGGCGCTGTTCAGGGTTGCTCAGATAGCAGCCGACGCGAACACACTCAGTCCGCCGATCCTGTTTTCCTGGCCTTCCGCGGCAAGCGTGACCGGATACGTCACCGACCGAGACGCAGCTCTCTATTCCAGAAGCGAACTCGAAAGCGTGTTGAAGGCGCTGGCCGAAACTCCCAAGATCAAGCGTGTCGTACTGTTGGGGCACAGCATGGGTGGCTTCCTGTCCATGGAGGCGGCAAGGCAGTTGAAGCTTCAGGGGCGTGACGACGTCGTCGGCAAGCTGCAGATCATTCTCGCCGCGCCGGACATAGACGTCGACGTGTTCAGGTCCCAGTTGCGTGACATTGGCATGCTGCGGAACCCGATTGCCTTGCTCGTGTCAAAAACCGACCGTGCTCTGGCAGTGTCCAGCATCCTTGGCGGCGAACGTCCACGCGTCGGCCTCATCGATATCGACGATCCCCTGGTTCGCAGTGAAATAAAGGCCGCTCATGTCAGCGTCATCGACATATCGTCCCTCAGTTCATCCGATGGTCTTGGTCACGATCGCTATGCCGCGCTTGCCCGGTTTGGTAGCGAGTTTGTCAAGGCGGAAGCGCGTGCACGGGCAAGCGGAGACGTTGGCGTGCTGGTCTTCGATGCGGCGGGCGCGGCCGTCGCAAGTCCCTTCAGGTTGGCCGGGCAAATTGTCGGGCATTGACTCTTGGGAAGGCTCCCATGTGAAAGTGCCGGTCGCCTGGACCAGAGTTGCGCCCTGCGCCACGATTTCGGCCGACGAAAAGTTTGTCGACCAGCGGTTTGCCGCAGATCAGCGAATTTCGCCTTCGCAGAAGCGCTTGCATGACGCAGGACCGCGTGATCCTAAATCCCTGACCCGTCGAACTGCTGTGTGTCGCGTCCTTCCCAGGGTGAAGGCAGTGAAAGGCGATTGAGGCTGGCCGAGGGCATCGGCATCCAACACTTCAACTCCGGCTCGGCATATTCGATGATATGGCCGGGTGAGGAATCGGAGGCGCGCCAGCCTTCTCCGCCGAACTGATCGCCATTCGACCAATATGCGAGGTCAACTTCTGCCGGCCCCTGCTCGGACGGCCGGATGGTGACCAAGATCCGACTGCCGTCCTTCGGCGCGCTTGCCATATGGCGCCAGCGATCTTTCTCGTCCATTGTTTCTCCTCCTGCCTTGCTGCAGTTTGCAACTGTCGCCTCGCCATCGAAAACGGTCAACTCAAACTTTGCAGAACCATTCTCTGTCGATTTGACGCGGGGTCGCCGGAAGCCATAAGCCTCGTGACTGGTCGGATCTCCGCTTCGATCACGGCAGCGGTGGCCTTTATATCGATGACAATGGTCACGTTTACCCCATGCGCTCCGAGGCATAGGAACCCGGGCTTGCCGGGCACGGCTGAAATCATTTTGTCGGCCCGCTCCGAATCCTTGTTGCAATTCATTCGCAATTGCAGAATATGAATATGGCGGGAGTGCCATCGTTGTTGCAGACGATCCCGAGCAGGACGAGGCTATTTCGAACACTGACTGCAATTAAGTCCCATTCGCAAAAGGAGGCGTGCATGCTTGACAAGATACGATGGCTGGTCCTGACCGGAGTGGTGGGAACGGCCTTCGCCGCCGTTCTGACGGTCATGCCGGCATCGGCTCAGGACAAGTTCAAGGCGGTGACGACTTTTACGGTGATCGCCGACATCGCGAAAAACGTCGCTGGCGATGCCGCGGTCGTCGAATCCATCACCAAGCCCGGTGCGGAAATCCACAACTACCAGCCGACACCCGGCGACATCCAGCGGGCGCAGGGCGCCAAGCTCGTCTTCTGGAACGGGCTCAATCTCGAGCTCTGGTTCGAGAAGTTCTTTCAGAACCTGAAGGACGTGCCGGGCGTCGTGGTCTCGACAGGCGTCGAGCCGATGGGCATCGTCGAAGGCCCGTATGTGGGCAAGCCCAACCCGCATGCATGGATGTCTCCCACGGCGGCGCTGATCTATGTCGATAACATCCGCGATGCCTTCGTGAAGTACGATCCGAAGAATGCCGCGATCTACAAGGCCAATGCCGAAGCCTACAAGGAGAAGATCAAGGCGGCCATAGATCCCATCAAGGCCGAACTCGCCAGGGTGCCGGAAGACAAGCGGTGGCTTGTGACGAGCGAAGGCGCCTTTTCCTATCTCGCTCGCGATTTTGGCTTGAAGGAGTTTTATCTGTGGCCGATCAATGCCGACCAGCAGGGCACGCCGCAGCAGGTTCGCAAGGTGATCGACGCCGTTCGCAAGAACCGGATCGGTGTCGTTTTCTCGGAAAGCACGATCTCGCCGAAGCCAGCCGAACAGGTGGCGCGGGAAACCGGCGCCAAATACGGCGGTGTTCTTTATGTGGATTCGCTGAGCGAGGCCGATGGTCCGGTTCCGACATATCTCGACCTGCTGAAGGTGACCTCGGATACCATCGCCAAGGGCCTGGCCTCCTCACCCTGATACCCTGGTCGTGCCCATTCGCCACCCGGCGGGTGGGCGCGGTACATTTGTCGTTTTCAAGAGGATGTTTCCAATGAATGCTCGACCGCGTTGGCCGAACGATGCTCCTTCCGGCTCTGCGGAGGACGGAATCATGGTGGACGGCGCGACCGTGACCTATCGCAATGGCCATACGGCCCTGAGGGATGCGAGCTTCCGCATCCCGCGGGGAACGATTACCGCGCTGGTGGGGGTCAACGGTTCCGGGAAATCCACACTGTTCAAGGCGATCATGGGTTTTGTGCGCCTGGCGAAGGGCGACATCCGGGTGCTCGGCATGTCGGTCAAGGAGGCACTGCGCAAGAACCTCGTCGCCTATGTGCCGCAGTCGGAAGAGGTCGACTGGAACTTTCCGGTGCTGGTCGAGGATGTCGTCATGATGGGCCGCTATGGCCATATGGGCATGATGCGCATTCCGAAAGCCGCCGATCACGAGGCCGTGGCGACGGCGCTGGCCCGTGTCAGCATGAGCGAGTTCCGCAAGCGCCAGATCGGAGAGTTGTCGGGCGGGCAGAAGAAGCGGATTTTCCTGGCGCGCGCGCTGGCCCAGGACGGCCGCGTCATCATGCTCGACGAGCCCTTCACCGGCGTCGACGTCAAGACGGAAGACCAGATCATCACCTTGCTTCGCGAGTTGCGCGACGAGGGCCGCGTCATGCTGGTCTCGACGCACAATCTCGGCTCGGTGCCGGAATTCTGCGACCGGACCATCCTGATCAAGGGCACGGTGCTCGCCTATGGGCCGACGGTCGAGACCTTCACCCAGGAAAATCTGGAAAAGACCTTTGGCGGCGTGCTGCGTCATTTTGTGCTCCACGAGGCACGGAACGGAAGCCCGACGTCGATCGGCCTGATCAGCGACGATGAGCGGCCCCTGGTGCTTCGGGGCGGGAAGGCGACTAACCGCGCAGAGGACGAAGAAGACGGAGGCCGCGGATGATCGCCGTTCTTATGGAACCCTTCACCTACAACTATATGCTGAACGCCATGTGGGTCTCGGCCCTTGTCGGCGGCGTCTGCGCCTTTCTTTCCTGTTACCTGATGCTGAAAGGCTGGTCGCTGATCGGGGATGCGCTCTCGCATGCGATCGTTCCCGGCGTGGCAGGCGCCTATATGCTCGGACTTCCGTTTTCGATAGGCGCGTTTTTTTCCGGTGGGCTTGCCGCGGCCACGATGCTTTTCCTCAACCACCGCACCAAGCTGAAGGAAGACGCCATCATCGGCCTGATCTTCTCCTCCTTCTTCGGGCTGGGGCTGTTCATGATTTCGCTGAAGCCCATGGCGGTGAACATCCAGACGATCGTGCTCGGCAACATCCTCGCCATCACGCCCGAGGACACGCTGCAACTTGCCATCATCGGCTTCGTCTCGCTGGCTGTTCTGCTCGTCAAATGGAAGGACCTGATGGTGACCTTCTTCGACGAGAACCACGCCCGATCGATCGGCCTCAATCCGACCGCGCTCAAGATCGTCTTCTTCACTCTTCTGTCGGCTTCGACGGTCGCCGCGCTCCAGACGGTGGGTGCCTTCCTGGTCGTCTGCATGGTGGTCACGCCCGGGGCGACCGCCTACCTCCTGACCGACCGTTTCCCGCGCCTCCTTGTTCTGGCAGTGATCATCGGATCGATCACCAGCTTTGTCGGCGCCTATGCGAGTTACTTCCTCGACGGGGCGACCGGCGGCATCATCGTGGTGTTGCAGACGGCAATCTTCCTGATCGCATTCTTCCTGGCGCCGAAACACGGCATGCTGGCGGCGCGCAGACGGGCAGCCCAGGCGCTGGAGGCGGCCCCATGATCATTTTCGATACTCTTCTCCTACCCTTCCAGTTCGGCTTCATGGTCAATGCGCTGCTAATCTCGGTGCTGATGGCCTTGCCGATGGCGCTTCTGTCCTGCTTCCTCGTCTTGAAAGGCTGGTCGCTGATGGGCGATGCGATCAGCCATGCCGTGTTCCCCGGTGTGGTGATCGCCTATATCGTCGGCATGCCTCTTGCGATCGGTGCTTTTGCGGCCGGCATGTTCTGCGCCATCGCCACCGGCTTCCTGAAGGAAAACAGCCGCATCAAGCAGGACACGGTGATGGGTATCGTGTTCGCCGGCATGTTCGGGATGGGCCTCGTCCTTTATGTGAAGATCCAGTCCGACGTGCATCTCGATCATATCCTGTTCGGCGACATGCTCGGCGTTTCCTGGCGTGACATCGGCGAGGCGGCCGTCATCGCGGCGATCACGGCCGGCATTCTCGGTGTGAAATGGAAGGACTTCCTGCTGCACGCCTTCGATCCGGTGCAGGCAAGGGCCGTGGGACTGAGGGTCAGTTTGCTGCACTACGGTCTTCTCGCCCTCATTTCGCTGACGATCGTCGGTGCCCTGCAGGCAGTCGGCATCATCCTTTCGATCGCCATGCTGATCGCGCCGGGAGCCATCGCCTTTCTGCTGACCCGCAAGTTCAGCACCATGCTGGTCCTGTCTGTTGCCATTGCCGTGACCGGTTCGTTCGCCGGCGTCTACCTGTCCTTCTTCATCGATAGTGCCCCGGCCCCGACCATCGTACTCCTGCTGGCGGTCGGTTTCGTGCTCGCCTTCATCCACGCTACGCGCAAGGCGGCCCGGGTCGAGACGATCGACACGATCTAGCAAGGGGAAGGGCCGCACCTTCGCTGGCTGCGGCAACGCAGAACCTGGGTTGCGACTGTGACACGCATGATCCCTGGATCGGGAGTTGACGCGCATCAAAGAACGCTGTGGCGGAAGGGCGCATAGACAGACCTGACTGCGCCGTGCCAATAACGGATATCCAGACCGGACATCGGCGGCTGGCCGCAACTGATGAGGGGACCGTGAAGAACCGCAGAGCGCCTGGCTGGAGTGTTGTGTTCGCGTCCATCGCGGCCTACGCGCTCGTCGTGCAGATGGTGCTTGGCTCCATTCTTCTCGGTTCAGCGGTCGCAGCGCCTGTCGTCGATGACTTTGGAAACCCGCTTTGCATTACCCATGCCGGCGGTAGCGGCCAATCCGATCACAAGGACGGTCCAAAACTGCCCGAGTGCTGCACCCAGGCATGCAGCGTTCTCGCTCCGGTACTCGCACCGCAGTTTTCCGACAATTTTCTGAACAACCGGCTGGAGGCCACCTCCACACCGGTTCCGGCCGAAACGGATACAGGTCCGTTCGAACGGCCCGAGACCTCCCCCGGAAATCCCCGCGCGCCGCCGCCGGCGGCCTGAAAGCTTGCCTCGCAAACGTATATCGTCTTGCGACACGGCATGCGAGCCAAAGACTTGAAGCGCAGCTGGTGAACCCCACCGATCGCCAGGCGCTGCAGGTCGGGCACTCCTCTGTTCCGTAAATTCGCTTCGGCCAACGGCAATGACGCGGCAAAAGCCGCGTAACGCATCCCGGCGGCTGATGGGATCGGAGCAAGGGCGGGACGCCGTTTCAAACCATCAATCCATCCCGGACGGGCGCCTTCCCGGCTGCCCGGCACCTGAAAATCAGGCCGTCCAACGCGCGGCCAAGCATGGAGATTCACATGTTGAAGAAAATCACGACAACCGCCGCCATCCTCGTGGTCGGCAGCACCGCTGCCCTGGCGCATGTCACCCTGGAAACAAAGGAAGCGCCTCTAGGCTCGACCTACAAGGCGGTGCTGCGCGTGCCGCACGGTTGCGAGGGCAAGCCGACGAACACCGTGCGCATCCAGATTCCGGAAGGTTTTTACGGCGTCAAGCCGCAGCCGAAGGCCGGCTGGACGCTCGGCAAGGTCAAGGGCACCTATGCCAAGGTCTATGACAATCACGGCTCTCCCGTCACCGAAGGGGTCAAGGAGGTGGTCTGGAGCGGCGGCAACCTCGGCGACGACGAGTATGAGGAATTCGTCCTGCGGGGCACGATTGCAGCCGATCTGAAAGCCGGCGAGATGCTCTACTTCCCGGTGATCCAGGAGTGCCCGGAAGGCCTCAAGGAACGCTGGATCGAAGTGCCGGCCGCAGGACAGAAGGCGTCGGACCTCGAACTCCCGGCCCCGGGCGTCAAGCTTCTTCAGAAGGCCGGCAACTAAGCGATCGATCCATTCGGGAGCATGAAGGCCGATGACGCCGCTTTGCTACAAGGCACTTTCACTGACCGGCACCCTGCCGCGGTTCGTGTATGCGATCCTGCTGTGGTCGGTCATGGCGGCGGCGGCATCCGCCCATGCATCCCTCAACACGACCGAGCCGCGCGATGGCTCGGTCGTGTCCACGGCCCCGCGCGTGATCGCCCTGACGTTCAGCGAGCCTGTCTCGCCGACCAGCCTCAAGCTCACGCGGCCGGACCGCAGTACAGTCACTCTCAAAAACTTCGCCCTGAAGGACAGGACGGTCGAGATCACCCCGCCCGACCTTTCGGACGGGAGCTATCTTCTCTCCTGGCGGGTCGTTTCAGAGGACGGCCACCCGATCGGCGGCTCTGTCGTCTTCTCGATCGGGCGGCCGAACGCCGACGCCGGCCGCACGGTGGTCGATATCGACTGGCCGGTCCGAACCGGCCTCTGGATCGGCAAGGTGGCGCTCTATGTCGGTCTCTTCTTCGGGGTCGGCGGCGCTTTTGCCGTCCACTGGTTCGCGAACGGTTCCGGGAAGGCGCTGAGACAGGTGCTTGCTACCCTCGGCATCGGCTTTGCGGGTGCCCTGCTTTCAGCCGGCTTCCAGGGCCTCGATGCGGTGGGCGAGCCTGTTTCGCAGCTCTTCGCGCCGGCTGTCTGGAAGGCGGGAATGACCACGAGCTTCGGGCCGACGGTCATCTTTGCCATCGCGGCCCTGGCGCTTGCAGGGCTTGCTCTGGCCAGCGGCCGGGGCAAGGACGCCCGCTGGATATCCATCTCGGCCCTCATAACGGCGGCATTTGCCCTCTGCCTCAGCGGGCACGCGAGTGCGGCAGACCCGCAATTGCTGATGCGCCCGGCCGTTTTCCTGCATGTCGCGACTATCGCGATCTGGGCCGGCGCGCTGCTGCCGCTCCTGGCCGAGTTCAGAAAGGGCGGGGAAGCGGCCGGTGCGGCACTGCATCGCTTCTCGGTCTTCATACCATGGGCCGTCCTGGTTCTTGCCGTTGCCGGATGTGTGCTTGCCGTCGTCCAGGTCCGCACTCCGGCTGGGCTGATCACGACGGCGTACGGGATCGTATTCCTCGTCAAGCTCGGGCTGCTCGTCCTGCTGTTTGCCCTGGCGGCCATCAACCGGTGGAAACTCACGTCCCGTTCGGAAAAGGGAGAGCCTGCGGCGATCCGCCAGCTCACTCGTTCGGTCGCCGCGGAGACTGTCATCCTGCTCCTCATCTTTGCGGTGGCTGCGACGTGGCGGTTCACGCCGCCTCCACGTACCTTGATCGCCGAAGTTCAGAGGACTGCCGTCGTTCACCTAGAGACCAGCAAGGCCGTGGCTGACGTCAGGATCACGCCGGACAGGGCAGGGGAGGTCGGGATATCCGCGGTCATCGCCAAAAGCGACCGGTCGCCGCTCGATCCTCAGGAAGTAACGGTTGTGCTGTCGAACCCCGGCGCCGAGATCGAGCCGATAAGGCGCCGGGCCGAGAAAGGCAGGGACGGCTGGACGGTGCCCGATATAGTGCTTCCTATTTCCGGACGGTGGCGACTTCGCCTTGACGTGATCATCAGCGATTTTGAGATCACAAGGATGGAAGGCGAGATCGAAATCGCGCCTTGACCCCGCGCCGGCCTGCCGCGCCGGGGCCGCCCGCCCTGATGATCTAGCAGCGGCGCATCGGAGGAAATTTGCGTCGGGACAAATATTTTACAGAAAGAGGACGCCGTCGTTGATTTTGCACAAAGAGAGGCGGGCGCCGGGCAGTTAGATGCTCTTTGAAGAAAACTGAAAGGAGCCCGACATGTCTGCAGCGATAATCGAGAAATATGGCGATGCACGGCTGCCGCGCTACACGAGTTATCCGACGGCTCCCAACTTCAGCCCGGAGTTCGACGCCCTCGACTATCCGTCCTGGCTGAGGGCCTTGCCCGACGAGCAACCGACCTCGCTTTATATCCACATCCCCTTCTGTCGGTCGATGTGCTGGTATTGCGGCTGTCACACCACGATCACCGAGCGCGACAGGCCCATTCTCGACTATATCGAGACATTGCACCGGGAGATCGAGCTTCTGGCATCGGCCAGGAACGACAGTTTCAGCGTCGGCGAAATCCACTTCGGCGGCGGAACGCCGACCATCATCAAACCGGAGGAATTCATCGCGCTGATGGATGCGTTCCGCAACCGTCTCGGTTTTGCAGGGGTCCTCAATGCTGCGGTCGAAATCGATCCGCGAACCTTGACCAGGGAGATGGCAAACGCGCTCGGGGAGGCGGGCGTCACTCGCGCGAGCCTTGGCGTCCAGAGCTTCGACCCGAAGGTCCAGAAGGCGATCAACCGCATCCAGAGCGTCGAGACGACGATGGAGACGGTGGAACATCTTCGCCGTAACGATATCAACGCGATCAACTTCGACCTGATCTATGGATTGCCGTTTCAGACGGTCGAATCCTGTGTCGAGACGGTCGAGGCGGCCGTCAGCATGCGGCCGGATCGCCTTGCCGTCTTCGGTTATGCGCATATCCCGAGCTTCAAGAAGCACCAGCGGCTTATCAACGAGGCGGCGCTTCCGGATGCGCGGGAGCGCGCGCTTCAGGCAACCGCGATATCAGACGCCTTGGCGGCGGCGGGCTATGTCAGGATCGGCCTCGATCATTTCGCCCTGCCTGGGGACGAGCTCTCGCTTGCGCAGACCGAAGGCCGGCTGCACCGGAATTTCCAAGGCTATACGACGGATGCCTGCGAGGCGCTGATCGGGCTCGGCGCGTCCTCGATCGGTCGGCTGCCGCAGGGATATATCCAGAACGAGGTTCCACCCGGTCTCTATGCGACCCGGGTGTCGAAAGGCGAGCTGCCGGTCGCCAAGGGCTATCGCCTCACACCGGAAGACCGGTTGCGCGGCGAGGTGATCGAAAGGCTGATGTGCGATTTCGCGGTTGATGTTGCGGCCCTTGCGGCGGCGCATGGCTTCGATGCCGATCTTCTGCTGGGGGGCAACGATCGGCTCGATGAGCTTGAACGAGACGGCCTGATTGAGCGCCGGGGCGGGTCTATCCGCGTCTCGGAGGATCACCGGTTCATCGTCAGAGCTGCTGCCTCGGCATTCGACGCTTATCTGAACAAGAGCGGCAGGTCCTTCAGCAAGGCTGCTTAGGGGGCATTTAGCTCGTTCGATCGCCGCATGGGCCGGATCGGCGTCAGGATTCGCTCAATCGACCTCTTCCACGAACGAAGGTCACGGCTTCGTTTTGAACCTCGCCTTCGTTGTTCAGGACGGCGCGCCACAGGCGGTTTCCGAGACGAACGCTCAGGCGGGATGTTCCAATGTCCTCGGCTTCGCCACGCTCCACGGTGCTCGTCACGAGACCCTGGCGGATTCTCTGCCGGAACTCGTCGCGAGACAGCCCGAACCGACCGGCAATCTCGCCGGATTCCAGGATAAAGTCGCCGTTCGGGTCGCGTTCGATATGCATCGCTCTTCCCCAGGTCGATGATGTTGCGGCGAGGTTCGCTGTTCAACGCTTTTTACGTTCTACGACACTGATCGAAGTCGTGGAAAGGTCTCGCCGATAACGATTTCGTCGCACGTGTGCCGGTGGTCATGGCGAGCCGGCCTTATTCAGAGCCTGTGGCCCGTCGCCTTGTCGAAGAGGTGAACCTGTTTCGCGTCGATCGAAATGCCGACGGTGTCGCCGAACCTGACATCGATGCGCTCGCGGAAAAGGCAGGAGAGCTGCTCGCCGCCGCAATCGAGCTTGGCAAAGATCTCCGAGCCGGTGCCTTCGACGATAGCCGCACGGCCCTGGATGCCCTGGTCGCTGGCACGGATGTGTTCCGGCCTGATGCCGTAGACGAGCGGGCGGCCGCCCGCCTTGGCCGGCGAGACCTCGGCCGGGAGCGGCAGGATCAGCCCCTTTTCGGTGCGGAAAACGCCCTCCTCGATCCTGCCGTCCAAAAAGTTCATGGCCGGGGATCCGATGAAGCCCGCAACGAAAAGATTGGCCGGCCGGTCGTAGAGTTCCAGGGGAGCGCCGACCTGCTCGATATTGCCGTCATGCAGGACGACGATCTTGTCGGCCATGGTCATGGCCTCGATCTGGTCATGCGTCACGTAGATTGTCGTCGTGCCGATGCGCTGGTGCATGGCCTTGATCTCGCTGCGCATCACCACGCGCAGCTTGGCGTCGAGGTTCGAGAGGGGTTCGTCGAAAAGAAACACCTGAGGATTGCGGACGATCGCCCGGCCCATAGCGACGCGCTGGCGCTGGCCGCCGGAAAGCTGGCGGGGGTAGCGTTCAAGCAGGTTTTCCAGGCCGAGGATCGCGGCGGCCTTCTTCACCCGCTCTGCGGTATCGGCGGGGTTCGCCCTCTTGAGCTTCAGCGCGAAGCCCATGTTATCCTCCACCGTCATATGCGGATAGAGCGCGTAGTTCTGGAACACCATGGCGATGTCGCGGTCGCGGGCCGGCTGGTTGCTGACCTCGCGTGCGCCGATGCGGATCTCGCCGCCGCTGACCTCTTCGAGGCCGGCGACCATGCGCAGCAGCGTGGACTTGCCGCAGCCCGAAGGGCCGACGAGAACGACGAATTCGCCGTCGGCAATATCGACGCTCAGGTTCTCGATGACGTTGACCGCGCCGAAGCGCTTCTGGATATTCTGGAGAGTGACGGTTGCCATGAAATTCGATCCTGTTTGTGAGCCTGCTCAGCCGCCCTTGACCGCGCCGGCCGTCAGGCCTGCGACGATCTGCTTCTGGGCGAACAGGGTGAGTACCAGCACGGGGAGGGTGACGATCAGAGCAGCCGCGGCGAGCGGCCCCCAGCTGACCTGTTCGAAGGAAAGCATGTTGTAGACGGCGACCGGCAGCGTTCGCGTCGTGCGGCTTGCAAGGACGATGCCGAAGACGAAGTTGTTCCAGGAGAAGATGAGCGCCAGGATGAAGGCGACCACGATGCCGGGCTTGGCGATCGGCAGCGCCACGAGGCGGAACACCTGCCAGGGCGTTGCACCGTCGATGCTGGCGGCCTCTTCGAGCTCCATCGGCGTCGTCTCGAAATAACCGATCATGATCCACACGACGATCGGCACGGTGACGACGAGATGGATGATGATCTGCGGCCAGAGCGTGCCGAGCAGGTTCAGCCACTGGAACAGCAGGAAGAGCGGAATGAGGAAGGAAAGGCCCGGCGTCATGCGGGCGATCATGATGACGATCGCCGCCTTTTCCGCCTTCAACCGTGCGATGCCGTAGCCCGCCGGCACGCCGATGATGAGTGCCAGCAGCGTCGCGGCCCCCGTCACCAGCACGGAGTTCCAGAAGTACAGGAAGAAATTGTTCTCGCGGAACACCTGCACATAGTTCGACCAGGCGAAGTTTTCCGGAATCAGGATCGGCGGATAGGCGCCGTTGTCGATCTCGTATTTGAGCGACAGCGAGATCATCCAGAGGAAGAACAGCACGACCGGCGACACCATGACGAGGGCTGCGAACAGCAGGCCGATGCGATCGAGCGTCTTGCGTCTGATGAGGGGGCGTTTGGTGAGAGGGCGTTCCATCAGCGCGTCTCCATGTCCGACCAGTTCGTCCGTGCGCGGACCATCATCAGCACGAGGGAGAGTGCGACGATGATGACGAAGAAGACGACCGCCATCGCCGAGCCGTAGCCGATGTCGTAATAGGAGAAGGCGGTGTTGTAGAGGTAGATGTTGATCGTCTCTGACGCCGTGCCGGGGCCTCCTTGCGTCATCGCGTAGATGATGTCGAAGCTCTTGATCGCGTCGATCGCGCGGATGATGACGCCGATCATCAGGAAGGGCGCGATCATCGGAAGCGTCAGGTAGCGGAATTTCTGCCAGGCGTTGGCGCCGTCGATCTCAGCGCTTTCATAGGGTTCGCGCGGAAGCGAGGCGAGGCCGCCGAGCACGATCAGCATGATCAGCGGCGTCCATTGCCAGGTTTCGACGAGGACCAGCGAGGGAATGACGCTGTAACGGTTATAGATCCATTCCTGCGGGCCGATGCCGACCAGCGACAGGAGATAGTTGAGCACGCCGAGCTGCGGATGGAACATCATGGTCCAGACGAGTGCGATGGCGACCGGGGTCGCCATCATCGGCATGACGAAGACGCCGCGCAGGAAACCCCTCAGCGGAAATTGAGCATCGAAGATCAGTGCTGCGAGCGTGCCGAGAAACAGCGGCGCCACGACCGCGAGCACGGTAAAGATCAGCGTATGCCAGAGCGATTCCCAGAAGCGGAAATCGGTCGCCAGCCGGATGTAGTTGTCCAACCCGGCAAAGGTCTGCTCCTGTCCCAGCGTCCAGCTGTTCACGCTCATCCAGAGGGTGAACACCCACGGGAAGACGATGACCGCGCCGATGACGATCAGGGCGGGAACGACGAAAGGCCAGTAGTTGGGAGCAAGCCGGCTCGGCTTGCTCCTCTTATTATCGGTTTCCGTCCGTGCTGTTTCGATGCTCACGGAGGCCATTATCCCTCGCTCTTGGCAAGCACCGGTTCGAACTGTGCCGTTGCCGTCTTGAGTTCCGTCGCCGGGTCGGCACCGCCGATCATGTTGGTCAGACCGACGCCGTAGATGTCGCGGAATTCCGTCACCGGAATGATGACCGGCAGTGCAAGCTGCGACACCTTGCCGGAAGCGGCAACCGCATCAACCCATGCGCTCGGCATGGTGACACCCTTGCGGACTTCCGCATCGGCGAGGATCGACTGGCGGAAGGGAACGCCGGCACCGGCCTGCAGCAGACGCGCGCCCATCTCCTTCGAGATGACCCACTGGCAGAACAGATAGGCTGCTTCCTTCTTCTGGCTGCCGGCGGTCACGGCGATGCCGTCGCCGGTGGTGGCGGCTGCCTGCGCCTTCGGTCCCTTCGGCATGACGCCGTAACCGACCTTGCCGACGACGCGGGACTTCTGCGGGTCTTCGAGCGGCGGAGCAAAGCCGACGCCATCCAGCCACATGCCGACTTTGCCCTGCAGGAAGGCCGACTGGGATTCCGCCCAGTTGAAGCCGGAAATGCCGGCCGGGGCCGACTTGGTCATCAGGCGCTGGTAGAGCTTGGCGGCCTCGACGGCTTCGTCGGAGGTCGTGCGCAGCTTGCCATCCGGACCGAGGGGCGTCGCGCCGTAGCCGAGCATGAGCGTCGTCCAGACCGGAACGTTGGCGTTCTTCAGGCCGCGGGCAACGAAACCGTAGGTATTGGAGCTCTTGTCGGTCAGCGCCTCTGCTGCCGCAGCCATCTCGTCGAAGGTCTTCGGGTAGGCGAGGCCCTTCTTCTCGAAGAGCTCCTTGTTCCAGTAGACGATCCAGTAATCGACCGAGAAGGGCAGGGAGCGCAGCTTGCCGTCCTTGTCCTTTGCAAAGGTGAGGCCGGCTTCGGCGAAATCACTTTCCGTCAACGATGGGTCGGTGAGCGACGGATCCTTCAGGAAGCCGCTGATATCGGCAAGCCAGCCGCCCTTTTCGAACTGGCGCTTCTGCACATGGTAGCTCAGGTGGATGACGTCGAAGCTCGGCTTGCCGGACGAGAGCTCGATCGTCGCCTTCTGGCGCTGCTGCTGTTCCGGGGTCGCTTCGGCATTGACCTTGATGCCGGTCAGCGCTTCGAACTCGGCCAGGTACTTGATGATGGTGTCGCCGCGCGGGCTCTTGACGAGGTTCACTTCCAGCGTGGTGCCGGCGAAGCGCTTCCAGTCGACGGCGGCCGAGGCCGGGCGCGAGCCGACCAGTCCGGCGGCGCCGAGCGCCGCCGAACCGGCCAGAAAGCTGCGGCGGGTGGGATTCCAGAACGAAGCTGACATGCTATTTCCTCCTCCTATGCGCCGGATACCCTTGTCTCCGGCTGCTTTTTCTAAAGTCTGATCGCGCGATCCCTCGCGTGATTGATATGGGCGACGAGTGCCGCGACCGCTTCCTCCACGGAGCGCCGCTCGATCGCTTCGAGCACTTTCAGATGCTCGTTCATGACGGGCCCGACCCGGCCGTCGATGCGGAACCGCTCCTGCCTGATCAGCCGCATCTTGATGGAATTTACCCGATAGACGTTCGAAATGATCGTGTTGTCGAGCGCATCGATGAAGGCGTCGTGCATGCCCCAGTCGACCGCCTGCGCATGGAGCTCCAGCTCGCGGCTGTCGTTGCCGCCCTGGATCGCCTGGACGATCTCGCGATGCTCATTCAAAAGCCTGGCGACCGCCTGATCGGAGGCCGAGCGGGTGAACAGTGCAACGGCTTCCTTTTCCAGGAAGACGCGAAGCTGGAAGGCCTCACGGATGAGGTTGAGGTCGATATGGGCGATCTGCAGGCCGCGTTGCGGTACGGTCTTGATCAGCCCCTCGGCCTCGAGCCTCGGCACGAGTTCACGGATGGCGCCCAGCGTCAGGCCCGTCAGTTCCACCAGCCGGCGCTGCGAGACGAACTGGCCCGGGCGAACGTCACGCGCCAGAAGGTGGCGGGTGAAGCTCTCGTAAGCCTTCTCCCTCAGCGTGGACGGCTCCTCGACCGGACTTTCCGTGGGGCGCGCCTGATCCATGGTCTTCAGGCCGCCTTCGAACGGAACAGGGTGTCGAAGGCCGAAGCCAACAGGCGCTGACCCTCGTCGGGGATCGAAAGAAGCGGCGGACGCACCGTCAGCCATGACGGGTCGCTCGAAAGATGGGCGATCATCGCCTTCACGGCCGGAGTGACGGGATATTTGAGCAATTCGAGGACGAGATCGACAATCCGCTGATCGTCCTCGCCATCGACGGCCATACGGCGGACTTCGCGCGGGGCGAAATTTGCGACACCGGAGATCGCGCCCTGTCCGCCGAGGCGTACGCCTTGGGCCAGATGCCGCTCGTCACCGATCAGGATGATGAGGTCGCCATGTTCCTTGAGCAGCTTTTCGGTAAAGGCCCATTCACCGCCGGAATCCTTCACGCCGGTGACAATGCCGGGAAATGCCTGGCGGAGCCGGCCGATCAGCGCGTGGCTGAGCGGCACCATCGTCACCGACGGGATGTGGTAGACGATGATGTCGCAGGCCTTGTCGCCCAGAAGCGCGAAGACGGTGGAGAACCAGCCGAACAGGCCTTCGTCGCTGACATCCTTGAAATAGGAAGGCGGGGCCAGAAGAATGTTGCGCGCACCCGTGGACAGGGCGTGCGCGGCCTGTTCGGCGGCATCCTCAGCCGCATCGACGAGCACGCCCGCAACGATCTGATGCGGCGCAATGCCGCCCGAAATCATGCCCGACAGTACCGCCTCCCGTTCACGATTGCCGATCGAGCAGCCTTCGCCGGTGGTGCCGAAAACCGTGACGCTGTCGCAGCCGGCATCGAGGCTGCGGCGGGCCTGGGCGACCATCGCGTCAAGCGCAATCCGGCCGTCTTTGTCAAAAGGGGTCGCGAGTGCGACCGAGAGCCCGAAACGCATATTGGTTTATTTATCCTCCCGGTGTTGATCCAACATTTGCATACTGACATGTTAGAAATCAAGTAAGTAATTTGATGTGATCATGGGCTGCTGTTCGCTGGTAAGTTTGCAGCGGCCTTCGGTCTCTTCCCGGAAGGGAGGTAGCGTGACCGCGAGCGCCGCAGCCTACCAGCCTCGGCGAACACGCCCGCTCGCGCTACTCCCCGTCCCGACATCGACGCCGACGAATTAGGTCATCACCCAATCCCCCGGAGATCACGTCAGCTCAGGTCAAGGACGAACCGCTGTCCGCCCAGGTTCACTTCGATTCTGCCCGGCTCCCCGACCGGGATCAGTCCGCACAATGTCCCCGTCGTCATCACCTGTCCGGCCTTGAGCATGGAGAAGGAGGAGAGCTGGTTCTGGTTTGCCAGCACGACCATGGTCTTCAGCGGATCGCCATCGGCATGCGCCGCCGGCTTGTCGAAACCGATCTGTCCGTTGATGACAACCGACAACTGACCGATCGATGCGCCCTCATCCAGCAGGCTCCGATCCAACGACGGGCCGAGGACATAGCCGATATTGCTCATCATGTCGGCGGCGGCGAGGGCCGGATCGCCCCGGGAGCCGCCCTGGTAACGGCTGCGCAGAAGCTCCACGCCGATCCGCACAGAACCGATCGCATCGACGATATCCTGGCGGGTCACGGCGCCGTCGCGGGCCGCGACATCCTTGGTAAGCACGAAGGCCAGTTCCACCTCCAGCGAAATGCCCGGCTGGTGGGCATGGCCGGTTTCTTCATTGACGATCAGAAGCGGTGCGCTCTGGCAGAAATCGCCCTTCAGGGTAAGCTTGGCGCCCTTGAACGGCTGGCCGAGCGCGGCAAACACATCCGTCTGCACCACATAGGCATCCGCCAGCGGCAGCCCCAGAAACGGCTCGGGATCAAGCACGGTCCTGGACTGGATGGCATTGAGAATCGCGTTCGCGAGACGGGTGGCGCGGGTGTCGATCGACGTATCGGGCATAGGCTCAGTTTCCTTGGTTTGCGATGGAAGCCGCAGGGCGTTCACAATCAGTACCAATAGCCGAATTCTCAGGCATCCCAATAAAATCAATGGAGTTGTCACGCCTCAAAATATGCCGGCCGCGGTCGAGCATTCCTTCCTCCATCCTCATTCCCGCCGCAGCATGCCGCAGCGGAAGACTGATGTAAATAGATATTTGACGACTGATGTATATACTGATTATATCAGTGCTATAACGAGGAGCCCATTATGTCGAATGTCGCCCTGAAAGGCATTGTTGCCGCCTCCGTCACGCCGGTGACGGCCGACTTCCGTATCGATACCGTTCGGCTGAAGGCGCATATCGATCATCTCCTGGCAAACGGCTGCAGCTTCATTTCGACGTTCGGCACGACGGGCGAAGGCGCCTCTTTTTCGACCGCCCAGAAGCTTGAAGCTCTCAAAGTCCTGAAGGCGGGCGGGGTGGATATGGGCCGTCAGCTGCCGGCGATCATGACCGCCAGCTTCGATGACGCGGTCACGTCGCTGATCGCCTATGGAGAGCTTGGCTGTCGCGCAGCCCTCGTCCTGCCGCCCTTCTATTACGGTGCGAGCGAGGATGGAGTCGCCGCATTCTTCGATGCGCTGATCGAGCGGACCAGGGCGCATACGGCAATCGATCTCGTGCTCTACAACATCCCGCAGCTCAGCCGGGTCCGCTTCACGCAGCCGCTGATCGCGGCCCTGATGCGCAAGCATGGCAGCCGCATCGCCGGGATCAAGGATTCGACCGGGGATCTCGACAATGGACTGATGCTGGTGAAGTCCTTCCCGGAGCTTGCCGTCTTCACGGGCGACGACCGGGTTCTGCCCACTCTCGTCAAGGCCGGGGGTGCCGGCATGATCGGCGGCATGCCGAACCTCTTTGCCGGCGATCTGAAGGCGCTTTACGACAATCCCGGCGATGCCGGTCTTCTGGAAAAGCAGTCGCGGCGCATCGAGGCGGTGGACGCCTACGGATCGCTCGTTGCCCTCAAGGCGGCTCTTGCCCATTATCGGCAAGACGAAAGTCTGGCATATGCGGTGCCGCCTCTGGTTGCTCTCAACCGGCGCGATCGTGATATGCTCATTGAATTGTTTGAGCGGACGGGTTATCGCGCCGCTGCTTGACCCGCCCGGTGCATGCCGGCGATAGGAGACAGATGAGCGCACGTACCGCACCGTCCGGCACCGAACAGCCAGAACTCCGCTCGGTCAAACAGATCGCCTACGAGCGGTTTCGAGAGGCGCTGTTCGATGGCCGGCTGCGGCCGGGTCAGTTCGTGTCCCAGCGGGAGCTCGTCGCTCTGCTCGGTCTTTCGATCGGCGCCCTGCGCGAACTCCTGCCGCGCCTGCAATATGAAGGCCTCCTGGTCGTCATGCCGCAACGGGGCATCCAGATCACCCAGATCGATCTCTCGATCATCCGCCAGGCTTTCCAGGTGCGCATGGCATTGGAACGCGAGGCGGTGCTGACGGCCGTCAGACGGATGCCCGACGCCATCCTCGACGAGCAGGCCAGGCTTCACCAGTCGATCCTCGACGAAGTCCGCAATGCTCCCTCGCCGGATGTCTTCGAGCGCGGCCAGAAGGTCGATGACGGTTTTCACAACCTTCTCATCGAAGCGACCCAGAACGACCTGCTGATCCAGGCCTATGCCGTCAACGCGATCCGCATGCGGCTCATCAAGCTCGACAGGATCAGTCTTTCCGAGCAGGTCCTGCCGCCGGCCTTCGCCGATCATCTGGCGATCATCGAGGCTATCAAATCCCGCGATGCGTATGCGGCAGGCGATGCCATCGACCGTCACATCATGCATGCCCGCGAGCGGGCGATCGAGCTCTAGGACGAAGACATTCATTGCAGCCAGATCATGATTGCGACGAGATAGACAAAGCCTTTGAAGTGAATGGTCCTGCGGTCGTAGCGCGTTGCGAAGCGGCGGAAGTGCTTCATTTGGTTGAAGCATCGTTCGATGCGATTGCGATGTCCATAGGCGAGTTCATCGTGCGGAATGATGATCTTGCGCGGGCGGTTTGACGGGATCGCCGCCTCTGCTCCCATGCCGGCAACCTTCCCCGCAAGGCATTGCCGTCTTAGGCTTTATCGGCAAGCACGGCATGGCCGCTGTGCCCCCTCCAGAAGTGCCTGCGCCTGGTTGATGTCGCCGACCTGACCTGCGGTCTGCGCGCTCGCGGCCACTTCACAAGGAGTCGGTGAGGGCAGCATTTCGGATTGACACCTGTCGTAAGACATCATATCTCTTAGATCGCGATTATCTATCTGCCGGGAGGAGACCGGCGATCCAAGGGAGGACGGCCATGACGCCGCTATCGAGAATAATGGGACCGGTATTGCTCGGTTCCGCTCTGTTTTTCCAGCCTGCCTATGCCGAAACCCCACCCAACATGCTGGTTGTCGGCTTCTCGATGACCAATATCCTGACGCTCGATCCCGCTGCCATCACCGGCAAGGAGACCGTACAGGTTCTGACAAACATATATGATAACCTTGTGGCGCTCGATGCCGTCAATCGCGCCCAGGTCAATCCGCAGCTGGCGGAAAGCTGGACTGTCGCCGACGACAACGGCTCGATCACCTTCAAGCTGCGCAAGGGGGCGACGTTCGCTTCCGGAAACCCGGTCACTTCGGCGGACGTGGTGTGGTCCTTCAAGCGGTTGATGAAGCTCAACCTGGCGCAGGCGTCATTCCTGAAAACCCACGGTTTCTCTGCCGCCAATGCCGATGCAAGCTTCACCGCTCCGGACGACGGCACGGTCGTTATCAAGCTGCCGAAGAAGGTCGATCCGCAGGTCATCGTGCAGACGCTCGGCATCGTCGGTCCAGGCTCCATCCTCGACATGAAGACGGTCATGGAGCACGACAAGAACGGCGATATGGGTGCGGCGTGGCTTACCAATAACTCCGCCGGCTCCGGTCCGTTCACGCTTGGCCAGTGGCAGTCGAACGAGCGCGTCACGCTCGAGCAGAACCCGAAATACTGGGGCGAAAAGCCGGCCATGCGCCGGATCATGATGCGCCATCTGGCTGAATCGCAGAGCCAGCGGCTGATGCTGGAAAAGGGCGATATCGACATCGCCTTTTCCATGTCGGCGGCCGACCTGAAGGCGCTCGAGGCCAGCAAGGACGTCAAGATCCAGACGAATGGCGGCAGCGGCTTCTACTACCTCGCCGTCTCCATGAAGGATGAGAAGTTCCAGAAGCCGAAGGTTCGCGAGGCGCTGCGTTATCTCATCGACTACCAGGGCCTGAACGACAGCGTGCTGCCCTATTTCGGCAAGCTGCGCGATCGTCCCGTTCCGGCGGGCATTTTCGGCGCCCTGCCGAATGCGGGCTACAAGCTCGACGTCGCAAAGGCCAAGGCGCTGCTCGCCGAGGCCGGTTATCCGAACGGCTTCCAGACCACGCTGCGCGCCATTTCCGACGTGCCGTTCATGAGCCTTGCGACCGCCATCCAGGCGACGCTGGCACAGGCCGGCATCAAGGCCGAGATCATCACCGGCTCCGGCGACCAGATCTACGGCGCGATGCGCGAACGCAAATATGAGCTGCTCGTCGGCCGCGGCGGCGGCGGCCAGCTGCCGCATCCGGACTCGAACTTCCGCGCCATCGTCTACAATCCCAACAATGCGGATGAGGCGAAGCTGACAAACTTCCAGGGCTGGCGCACGTCCTTCTATGATGAGAAGATCAACAAGATGATCGATGACGCTCTCGTCGAAGGCAACAAGGACAAGCAGATCAAGCAATATCAGGACATCCAGGCCTATTACGCGGATATGGTGCCGCCGATCCAGCCATTCTCCGAAGTGGTCGACAGTGTCGGCTTCCGGGCCGACATCAAGGGTCTCGAACTGAACCCGTCCTGGTCCACCCAGCTTCGCACCGTCAAGAAAGAACGATAATCTTCGGTTGCCGCGGCGTGGGCCTCGTGGTCCGGCAGCGCCGCGGCATCCGGTACGATCTTGAGGAAGTCCCATGAACAACGAGCGTCTCACCGCTTTCACGCGGCAGGCCGGTACCATATTGGCAACCCTTCTCGGGTTGCTGATCCTGACCTTCTGCATCGGGCGGCTGATGCCCGTCGATCCGGTGCGCGCCATTGTCGGCGAAGAGGCCGACCAGGCCACATACGACACGGTGGCGGAACGGATCGGCGCGAACCTTCCTCTCTACCAGCAGTTCTTCCGGTATGTGAGCGATTTGGCTCACGGCGATTTCGGGATGTCGATCCGCACCGGGCAGCCGGTCATCAACGACATCCTGCATGTCATGCCGGCGACGATCGAGCTTGCGACCTTCGCGATCATCGTCGGGGCGGGCCTGGGCATTCCGCTCGGCATTCTCGCGGCCGTGCGCCGCAACCGCCCGATCGACCACGTCATTCGGTTCCTCACCCTCATCGGGCATTCCATGCCGATCTTCTGGACCGGCATGATCGGCCTGATCGTCTTCTATGCGGCGCTGGATCTGGTCGGCGGCGGCGGTCGCCTGTCGGATTATTATATCGGCCTCGTGCCGGAAACGACGGGCTTCCTGCTGATCGACGCGATCCTTGCCGGCGACTGGGAGGTTTTCGGGGACGCGGTCAACCATCTGCTGCTGCCGGCGAGCATCCTCGGCTATTCGTCGATGGCCTATATCACCCGCATGACGCGCAGTTTCATGCTGGACCAGTTGAACCAGGAATATGTCACCACGGCGCGGGTGAAGGGACTGTCGAAGAGCCGCACCATCTGGCACCACGCGTTCGCGAATATCCGGGTGCAGCTGGTGACGATCGTGGCGCTTGCCTATGGCAGCCTGCTGGAAGGTGCCGTTCTTATCGAGACCGTGTTCTCGTGGCCGGGCTTCGGCCAGTACATCACCAACAACATGCTGATCGGCGACATGAACGCGGTGATGACCTGCGTGCTGCTTGTCGGCATCATCTTCATTGCGCTCAACCTGCTTTCCGACGCGCTTTACAAGATCTTCGATCCGAGGACGCGGTGACATGGCAGCTCAATCTCTCGACATTCAGGACGTGGCCATGAACGGTACCCGCTCAAACCCAAATTCGGCCTTCCGTCGATTGCTCGCCGTCATCCGCGAGCTTCTCGGCAACCCGTCCTCGGGTTTCGGCCTCGTCGTCATCACCATCTTGGTCCTGACGGCGATCGTCGCGCCGCTGATCGCGCCCTATGATCCGAATGTCATCAACCTCGGCAACACGCTGAAGCCGCCGAGCGCCGAGCACTGGTTCGGAACCGACGAGCTCGGCCGTGACATCATGAGCCGCATCATCCACGGCACGCGCATCAGCCTGACGATCATCACCATCGTCTCGGTCATCGTCGGCCCGATCGGGCTGCTGGTCGGCACCACCGCCGGTTATTTCGGCGGCTGGTACGACACGATCATGATGCGTATCACCGATATCTTCCTGTCCTTCCCGAGTCTCATCCTGTCGCTCGCCTTCGTGGCGGCGCTCGGTGCCGGCCTTGAAAACGCGATCATCGCCATCGGGCTGACCACCTGGCCGCCGATCGCCCGCCTTGCGCGCGCCGAAACGCTGACCTTCCGCGGCGCCGACTATATCTCGGCCTCGCGCATGCAGGGCGCGTCGTCCCTGCGCATCATCATCAAGTCGATCATGCCGATGTGCCTGCCTTCGGTCCTGGTGCGCATCACGCTTTCGATGGCGACCGTCATCCTGACGGCGGCCGGCCTCGGCTTCCTCGGCCTCGGCGCCCAGCCGCCGCTGCCCGAATGGGGTGCGATGATCGCCACCGGACGGCGCTACATGTTGGACAACTGGTGGCTGGTCGCCTTCCCGGGCGGCGCCATCCTGCTTGTCAGCCTTGCCTTCAACCTTCTCGGCGACGGCCTGCGCGACGCGCTGGATCCGAAACAGCGTTAGGATTTTCCCCATGGATAACAGCCAGGCACTCCTGAAGGTCGAAAATCTCCGTGTCAGCTATCGCAGCGGCAAGACCTACAACACCGTCGTCAAGGGCGTCTCCTTTGATCTCGGCCGCGAGCGGCTCGGCATCGTCGGCGAATCCGGCTCCGGCAAGTCGACGATCGGCCGCGCGCTGCTGAAGTTGCTGCCGACCGCCAAGATCGAGGCCGACCGCATGGATTTCGGCGGCATCGACCTTATCTCGGCCAGCGAAAAACAGATGCTGACGATCCGCGGCCGACGCATTTCGATGATCCTCCAGGATCCGAAATTCTCGCTCAACCCGGTGCACCGCGTCGGCGACCAGATCGCCGAAGCCTATCGTGTTCACTACAAGGCTTCGGCGCAGGTTGCCCGGCAGAAGACGTTGGAAATGCTGGAAGCGGTGAAGATCCGCGATCCGGAACGGGTGTTCGGCCTTTATCCGCATGAGGTGTCGGGTGGCATGGGCCAGCGCATCATGATCGCCATGATGCTGATCCCGGAGCCGCAGATCATCATCGCCGACGAGCCGACCTCCGCGCTCGACGTCACGGTGCGCATGCAGGTCCTCAACATCCTGAACGAACTGGTCACCAACAAGGGCATCGGCCTCATCATGATCAGCCACGACCTCAACCTGGTGCGCAATTTCTGCGACCGCGTTCTGGTGATGCGCCATGGCGAGGTCGTCGAGGAACGGGCGGCCCGGGACATGCGCAATTGCACGCATCCCTATACGCAAGGGCTGCTCGCCGCGCAGCCGCATATCGGCGGCAGCCGCAAGCCACTCCCGGTCCTGAACCGCCAAACCATCTCCCCAGAGACCAAAGAGGTGCGCGCATGACCGCCATCGACGTCCGCAATCTCTCGATCGATCTCGGCTACAGTCTGGCAAAGAAGCGCATCCTCGGCGACGTCTGCTTTTCGGTCGAGGCTGGCGAATCCTTCGGGCTCGTCGGCGAGTCCGGTTCCGGCAAATCCACCATCCTGCGCTGTATCGCCCGTCTCCTGAATGTCTGGGAGGGCGATATCCAGCTCGAAGGCCGGTCGGTCAACGACATGCCCTTCGTCGAATATTGCCGTGCGGTCCAGATGGTGTTCCAGGATCCCTACGGTTCGCTCCATCCGCGCCAGTCGATCCGCACGGCGCTTCAGGAGCCGCTCCGCATCCATCGCATGGACCGCCAGGTCGAACGCATGGAGCGGGCTCTGATCGATGTCGGCCTCGATCCGGCCTTCCTGTCGCGTTATCCGCACGAGCTTTCCGGCGGCCAGCGCCAGCGCGTGGCGATCGCGCGGGCGCTCATTCTCGAACCGCGCATCCTGCTCCTCGACGAGCCGACCTCGGCGCTCGATGTCTCGGTGCAGGCGGAAGTGCTCAATCTGCTCGCCGATCTGCGCGCAAAACGCAACTTGACCTATCTCTTCGTTTCCCATGATCTTGCAGTGATCGATCATATGTGCGAGCGGCTGGCGGTAATGCAGCATGGTCGCGTGGTCGAGGTGATGAGCCGAGACGTGCTGGCGACAGGCCAGGCGAAGGATCCCTATGCCCGGGAACTGATCCAGGCGAGCCTCGAATACGACCACGCTGTCTGAGTTTCACATCTGCGCCATGGAGTGCCCGATGACAGCTGAAGCCCCATCCCCGACCTGGCGCCGCAGGGAGACCCTGAGTTCGCAGGTCGTTCGCACGATCGCCGAGCGCATCAAGCTCGGGGAGTATCCGCGTGGGTCGAAGCTTCCGACGGAAAAGGCGCTGATCGACGAACTGGGCGTCAGCCGGACGGTTGTCCGGGAGGCGATCGCCAATCTTCGGGCGAGCGGCCTCGTCTCGATCCATCATGGCATCGGTGTCTTCGTTCGCCAGGACGCGGGTGTCGCGCCTTTCCGCCTTGGCGAAGAAAACCTGATGCTGGTCGAAAACCTGGTAAAGGGGCTCGAACTGCGTATCGGCATCGAATCCGAAGCGGCAGCTCTTGCCGCCGACCGGCGGACCCAGGCGGATATCCAGGCGATGACGGCCGCCTGCAAGGCCATGGATGTCGCCGTCCGTCGCGCAAGCCGGGACACGCAGGCGGATTTCGATTTTCATCGCGCCGTTGCCACCGCCAGCCACAACGAGCACTTTTTTCGCATCTTCAACTATCTCGGCGAGACCCTGATGCCCCGCATGCGGCTTTCGACCCATGCGGTCGACGACGCGAGCCTCTCCGTGCATCTCGCGCGCGTCGGTGAAGAACATCGTGCCATTCTCAAGGCTATCGAAGCCCGTGACGTGGAAGGCGCGCGCGGTGCGATGCGCAGGCACCTGGGCGACAGCCGGGACCGGATGCTCGAAAGGCTGCGGCAACAGCAATGATCGACAGCGAGAACATGTCGAGCCTCGCCGCGAGGCTGCGCGACAACCTCTCGTTCGACTGGAATTTCCAACCGTCGGCGGAAGCCTTTCCGGACTGGAAGGAGCGCACGCGGGACAAGGTGCGGCAGGCCCTCGGTGTCGAGCGGGTCGTGTCCGCAAGCGGGTCGGTCGTCAGAGAGTGGGCTGAAGACGGATGCACGGGCCAAGAACTCGAGCTTGCCTTCTCGAACGGCGAAACGACGAGAGCCTATCTCCTTCGCCCCGATACAGCCGGCGTTACGCCTGCCGTGCTGCTCCTGCACGACCACGGCTCGTTCTTCTCGATCGGCAAGGAGAAGATGATCCGCCGCACCGGCGAGGCTTCCGAGCTTGCGGCGGACACGGATCGATGGGCGGCGAAACTCTACGGCGGCCGGCATGTCGGCAATGAACTCGCCCGGCGCGGTTACACCGTGCTTTGCGCCGACGCGCTCGGGTGGGGCAGCCGGAAAGGCAACGGTTACGAAGCGCAGCAGGCGCTGGCGGCCAATCTCATGCAGTTCGGGGTTTCCTACGCTTCCGTGATCCTGCTCGAAGACCTAGAGGCCATGGCATGGCTTCGCGCGCTGCCCGGCGTCGATGGAAGCCGCGTGGCAAGCTTCGGGTATTCGATGGGCGGCTCGCGCGCCTGGCAGGCGGCCGCACTTTCGGACGATGCCAGGGCCTGTGTCGCCGGTGGCTGGATGGGAACGCTGCAGGGCCTCATGCAGCCGGGCAACAACCAGCTTCGCGGCCAGTCGGCCTTTTCCATGTTGCATCCACCGATCGCGGGAAAGATCGACTATCCCCATTTTGCAGGGCTTACCGCGCCGAAACCCGCGCTGATCTTCAGCGGCGCCGAAGACCGGCACTTTCCGGTGCCTGCCGCCTTGGCGGCGCAGCAGCAACTCCATGCCATCTGGGCGGCCGCGGATGCGGAACGTTGCCTCGAAACGCGGCTTTGGCCGGGCGCCGCGCATGCGTTCCCTGTCGATCAGCAGGACCATGCGATGGACTGGCTCGATCGGGTGATGTGAAGTGGGCTGAAAGGCATGCCCTTTTCGAAATGCGGGCTTGTATCTGGTCGAGGCTTGCGTCCCTCTGAGCATTCCTGAAAAGTAAGATTGTGCCGTGTGGCACCCCCCTCTGTCCTGCCGGACATCTCCCCCTCAAGGGGGGAGATCGAAGGAGGCTTGCTCAGCGGTCCCTCTCTGATTTGCGAGGGCAGGAAGCTGTGGGAGTGGAATCGGCAAGCTCAAGGCTCCTGGTCGGGTAAAACCTTGCTTCTGGCAGATCTCCCCCCTTGAGGGGGAGATGTCCGGCAGGACAGAGGGGGGTATGGCGGGGTGCACCTTCCAACGCTGTCTTTCCATGTCTGCCCGTGGACAACCAGGCGCCCCTGCCGAGCATCTCCAATAACTTGACCGCCTCATCATCCCCACCTTCCCAAACCATGCCTACAATCTCCCCGCTTCCGTCGCCGGAGTGTTTCGCGAGACGTTCGCGGGCAGGCGGGAGCCGGCGCTTTCATCGGAACCGTAACGTGCGGGGTGGTGGAAGAGGTGAAAGCCATGGAGTGCTCGTCAAAAGACGAACATTCCTATCAAGCCTCCCCCTGGCCGCCGGGCCGGGTTCGGTTGAGCCGTGCAAGTGGCAGGGTTTCCCGAAAGGAAACCGCGAACGAAGCCACGCAGCGAGGCGAGGTGATCACCTGTAGGGGCTGGACACCCCGAAAAGACGCCGAAGGCCACGCGAATGCGGAGCCATACTATTATTTACTATGAGGTTCCGCATTCGTGTGGGCTCTCCGATCTTTGAAAAGCCACGGCAGGCGACTGCGCGGGGCGCCGGAGTGTTGGCCGAGAGCTTTTGATCCTCGGTGATTGGATCCTCGGGTCAAGCCCGAGGATGACGAGCGTGTGGGGAATTTACTCTCCCAAAAGTGCCGTTTTGGCCCATTGCGCTGCTTACTTTGGGCACACGGCACACCGTCTCCGTCGTCATCCTCGGGCTTGACCCGAGGATCCAATCACGGGCGACACGCTTGTGCCGACTGCAAAAGCAAGAAACCCGACCCCAAAATGGGACCGGGCTTCTCTTTCCTGCTTGGGAGGCAGATTAAGCGTTCAACCAACCAGATTGGCGTTGATGAAGTCGAAGTTGATGTCTTCGCCCATGCCCGGCTTGTCGGAAATATGAACGAAACCGTCCTCGTCCATCGGGTCTACCAGGGCGTTCAGGTATTCGAAGCCGTCGTCATACTCGAGGAACGGGTGCAGCAGGCCGCGCTCGTACCATTTCGCATTCTTGGTGCAGGCGGCGATGATCAGGTTCGGGGCGCCATTGCCGTGGATTTCGCAGTTCATGCCGAAGGATTCGGCCAGATGCATGGTCTTCATCGCCGGGCTGATGCCGCCGACGTCGTGGACGCCGGTGCGCAGGATGTCGCAGGCCTTCGAGGTGATCCATTCGGCACGGCTGAAATGCTTGCCGCCGGCGCTTTCCGGACCGAGGACCGGAATGTCGAGGTTTTCCGCAAGCCAGGCATAGGAAGCCGAACTCTGCTCGTCCATCGGCTCCTCGATCCAGTCGAAGCCGAGCTTTTCGAGGCCCTTGCCGAGTTCCAGCGCTTCCGTGCGGGTGTACCAGTGGAAGGCGTCGATCATCAGGTGGATATCCGGGCCGACCGCCTCGCGAACCGCGGCGCAGGCCTTGAGATCCATCTTGACATCAGGCGCCCAGGAGACCGGCGGCATCCAGGTATGCAGCTTGATGCCCTTGTAGCCGCGCTTGACCAGCTTTTCGCCAAACCGGCCGTAATCCTCCGGCGTTGCGAGGCCGTTCTCCAGTTCATCGCCACACATGATCGAGCCGTAGGCCGGGATCTTTTCGCGGTAGCTGCCGATCAGCTTGTGGACCGGCATGTTGAGCTTGCGGCCGGCAAGGTCCCACAGGGCGCAATCGACGATCGCGAGCGTCCGGTCGGTCAACTGCATCGCGCTGCCGCGCTGCCAGTGAGCGAGATCCTGCCACAGCCGTTCGCGCGCGAACGGATCTTCGCCGATCAGCACCTTCTTGACGAACTTGTCGATCACATGCGGGCGAACGACTTCCGGCGGGGCAAAGCAATAGCCTTCCGCACCGTCGTCATCGGCAATGGTCAGCAGCGCCAGGTTGACCTTGTGCGGCGGGCCCGGATGAGCATGGCCGGCAGTATCCTGGTGGCGGCGCGTGGTATGAGAGAATACGCGCACATTGACGTCTACGATCTTCACGAAATTCCTCCTGTCAGAAGCAGAGGGACGAACCTCCGCCATTTCATTTCGGATCCGGCAAGGGCCGGATCGAAGCCGATGAATATGCGTCACTCCGCCGCGTCATCATACCTCATAGGTCATCTCATACTATAGGTCTATGGCCGGGCGTCAATAAATTTCTTGGCCGGCGCTTGACAATGCCATGGGGTTTTACCCCTCTAAGTAACTGAAATGTCAAAACGACGGAGCGGGCAGAGATTGAAGAGGGCAGATAACATCGCCGGGGAAGCGCCCTCGCGAAAGGGCCGCAATCTGGTCGAGACGGTTGGCCGGCGGATGCGGGATGCGATCGCGAGCGGCGCGTTGAAGCCCGGTGACAAGCTGCCCACGGAGAGCGGGCTGACGCTGCAATACGAGGTCAGCCGCACGGTCATCCGCGAGGCGATCGCTTCGTTGCGGGCCGATAATCTCGTCGAGGTCCGCCACGGCGTCGGCGTCTTCGTTCTGGCGCCGCAAGGCGGGCTGCAGGCGGGTTTCCGCACCGTGGATGCCAGCCGCGTTTCCTCCATCATCGAAATGCTGGAAGTTCGCGCTGCGATCGAGATAGAGGCCGCGGGTCTCGCCGCGATCCGTTCGTCACCGGCACAGCAGGAGCTGATCTTCGAGTGTCTCGAGACGATCAAGCGGCAGATCGCCGCCGGTGCGGCGACGGTCGAAAGCGATCGGGCATTCCATCTGGCCATCGCGGATGCGACCAATAATCCGCGTTTTCGGGAACTTCTGGAGGCGATCGGCAAGCAGATGATCCCGCGATCGTTGCTGCAGGAGGGCGAGGCCGAGATTTCGCCGCCCGAATACCTGGCGCAGATCCAGGATGAACATGCCCGTATTGCCCGCGCAATCACCGATGGCGATGATTCGGCCGCTCGCGACGCCATGCGCATGCATCTCAGGGGGAGCCAGCAGCGCTATCGCTCACTGATACGGCGGCCTTGATGCGCCGTTGAAGATAATACAACTATTGACAGTCATAATATGACTTGGTAGCCTTCTGGAAATCAACCAGGAAGGGACTGCCATGTCTATGGATCCAAATGAACTGAAGCATGCGCTCGGCGCCGGCCTCCTGTCGTTCCCCGTCACGCCGTTTGGCAAGGATGGCCTCTTCAACCGCAAGGCCTACGAGCAGCATGTCGGCTGGCTCGCCGGGTTCGACGCTTCGGTGCTTTTTGCCGCCGGCGGCACGGGCGAGTTCTTTTCCCTGGAGCCCTCCGAAATTCCGGACATCATCGCCGCCGCCAAGGCCTCGGCCGGCAGCACGCCGATCGTCGCCGGCTGCGGTTACGGGACGCGTATCGCGGTCTCGATCGCCAAGTCTGCAGAAAAGGCCGGTGCCGACGGCATTCTCCTGCTGCCGCACTACCTGATGGATGCCAGCCAGGAAGGCCTTTACCAGCATATCAAGACCGTCTGCCAGTCTGTCGGCATCGGCGTGATGGTTTATAACCGCGACAATTCCATCCTGACTGCGGAAACGCTGGCGCGCCTTTGCGAGGCCTGCCCCAATCTGGTCGGGTTCAAGGACGGTTCCGGCGATATCGGCCTGGTGCGCAAGATCACCGCTGTCATGGGCGACCGCCTAACCTATCTCGGCGGCATGCCGACGGCCGAGCTTTTTGCGGACGCCTATCTCGGCGCGGGCGTAACCACCTATTCGTCGGCCGTCTTCAACTTCGTTCCGGGCCTGGCCCAGACGTTCTACAAGGCGCTCCGGGCCGGCGATACGGCCGCCACCAACCGGATCCTCATCGACTTCTTCTATCCGTTCATGGAGATCCGCAACCGCCAGAAGGGTTACGCAGTTTCCGCCATCAAGGCCGGCGTGCGGCTGATGGGCTTCGATGCAGGTCCGGTTCGCGCCCCGCTGACCGACCTGACCGCCGAAGAAGTCAGGATGATGGAGGCTCTCTGCGAGCCCTATCGCACCAACGCTCCCGGGGCGCAGGCGGCCGAATAGGCGTCCTCCTCTCCAAGCCTTTCCCGAGAGCATCAGCCGGCAGGTCCGCCCTGCCGGTTTTTTCGCGTCCGCGGCCCATAAAAAACGCCCGCAACCAAGGTTGCGAGCGCTCGTCCTGGGAGGGACTTAGAGGTTGGTGATCAGCGCTGCTTGGACACGCTGCGCAGACGGACCGTCCAGCCGTAGTGGTTCACATAGCCCTTGACGTCGGCGCGATAGACGACGCTGTCGATGACCGCCGAAATCGGCTGCAGCGCAGGAACGAGTTCCTCGTATCGCTTCTGGATGTCTTCATAGGCCGTCTTCTGCTTCGCCTGGTCGCGCTCCACCAGCGCCTTGGCGGACATGTCGTTCAGCTGCTGGTCGAAGAAGGACGTGCGCCAGCCGATGATGCCGCTGAGCTTGGCGTCGTCGGCATTGTTCGGGTTGATGACGAGAGCGCGCAGGTTGGAATGCGGATGTGGCTCCTGGCCGCCGCCGCCGCGACCGACGAGCATTTCGAACTTGCGCTCGCGCATCGGGCCATAGACCTGGTCGCCGGCGCCCTGGACGATTTCGGCCTTGATGCCGGCCTGGGCAAGGGTTGCCTGGATTGCGGTGGCGGTGTCCGTGAACGGCGGCTCGTTGAGCGTCAGGAGCCTGACCGGGAAACCGTCGGGATAACCTGCCTTGGCGAGCAGTTCCTTCGCCTTGGCGACGTCGAGCTTGTAATCCGGATCGGCCAAGCTGCCGACGACGCCTTCGGCGACCGGTCGAAGACGCTTGGTGCCGTAATTCGGCATGATCGACTTGTTGATGCCGTCATAGTCGATCAGGTGGCGGATCGCGAGGCGCACATCCGGGTTCTTGAAGCGCTCGTCCTTCATGCTCACGGCGAGGAAGTAGAAGCCCGAGCTCGGCGTGCTCTGCACCTCGACGTCCTTGTTCTTGCCGAGCGCGGCGATATCGGGAACCGAAAGGCCGATTGCGACGTCCACGTCGCCCTTTTCCAGCATCAGCCGCTTGGTCTGGGATTCCGGCATGTGCCGGAAGATCACGCGCTTCATCTTGGGCTTTTCGCCCCAGTAGTCGTCGAAACGCGTCAGGATGAGCATTTCGTTGGAGGACCAGCGCGTCAGGCTGAAGGCGCCGGAGCCTGCGACATTGATCTTCAGCCAGGCGGCGGCCTTGTCGCCGTTCGCCTCGTGGCTCATGGCGGTCTTCATGTCGATAACCGCGCTGGCATCCGGCTTGCCAAAAATGTCGAGCGTGAGCTGCGGATCGGTCGGCTGGGCCGGCTTGAGGGTGATCTTGTTGCCGTCGGCCGTCAGCAGCTGGTCGATATTGTTGGCCTTGTAACCGAAGGACGACCAGACGCCCGCGCCGACCAGGCCAAGGCTGATGTTGCGCTTGATCGACCAGACGACATCTTCAGCCCTGACCGGATTGCCGGACGTGAACTTCGCGCCGTCCCGCAGCGTGAAGGTGATCGAACCGTCATCCGCGACCGTCCAGGCGCTGGCGAGACCCGGATTGACCGTCTTCTTGTCCGGCGCAAGCTCCACGAGCGTATCATAGAGATTGGCGATGACACCCGTCGCCTCGCGGCCTGAAATCGCCGCCGGGTCAAGCGTCAGGATATTGTTCATGCTGAGGCCGACGATCAGCTGGTCGGCGGGGGTATCGGCGAACGCGCCGATCGGTGCAGACAGCGTCAGAGCCGTGGCGAGAGCCACATGCTTCATCCATTTCATTTGGGGTTCCTCCATTCCGGGCGCCCAGGTGAGTATGACATCACATGACTGCCGCCTTGCATGAAGACCGAAAAGATAATCCTCGTCAACTGAGGCGGGCCGAGAAAATAGTGGTTCTCGCGCTCTTTTGACCTCGGAGTCGTGCGGCCAATGCTCCGGTATCCCATTTATGCCTTCAAGTCATATTATGAGCTGACGTGCGCTCGAGGCGCCTTCTAGATTGCAGGCAGAATGTTGGGGAGGACTGAGATGAAGCGGCTTCTGATCACGGGGGCGGCCGGCAACATGGGCAAGGCCATGCGCCAGCGGCTGGGGCACCTGGCGGACGTCATCCGCGTTTCCGACATATCCCCTCTGGACGATGTCGCGTCCAACGAGGAACCTTTTGTCTGCGACCTGGCGGATTCCGATGCCGTCCTGCGCATGGTGGAAGGGTGCGACGGCATCCTGCATTTCGGCGGCGTCCCTTCCGAAAACACCTTTGCCAGCATTCTCGACAGCAATATCCGGGGCCTGCACAATCTCTACGAAGCGGCCCGAAGGCACGGAAAACCGCGCATTCTGTTTGCCAGCAGCAACCACACGGTCGGCTTCTATCGGCAGGACCAGTTCATCGGGGTCGATTGGCCCACCAAGCCGGACGGTCTTTATGGCGTCTCGAAATGCTTCGGCGAGGGTTTGGCGCAGATGTATTTTCACAAGTTCAGCCAGGAGACGGCGATCGTCCGCATCGGCGCCTGCTGGCCGAAGCCGACGACGGTGCGGATGCTGTCGATCTGGCTGAGCTTCGACGACATGGCGTCCCTCTCCGAACGGGTCTTCAAGGCATCTTATCTGGGTTGCCCGACGATCTGGGGCGTTTCGGACAATCAGTCGAAATGGTGGGACAATTCCGCTTCCGCCTATCTGGGCTGGGTCCCGAAGGACAGTTCGGAGATCTATCGCTCGGAACTGGAACGCAATCCCGGCATTCCGGACAAGGGGTCGTCGCAGGCCAAGTGGCAGGGTGGCGGTTTCGTCGACGATCCCATCTACACCGAACCTCCCCGCACCGCGAACCGGTAACGCCCCATGAAGATTACGGATCTCACCACCACCGCCGTCAGCCTGCCGCTTGCGGAACCGCTCGGCAATGCCACGGCGACCATTCATCAATTCTCCTGCATTGTGGTCGATCTCGTCACCGACGAGGGGTTGCGCGGCGAGAACCTGATCTTCACCATCCGGCCGGAGCAGCTGAAGCTTCTGGATAGCATGGTGCATGTGCTGCGGGATGCGGTGATCGGGCGCGATCCGGATGATACCGGCGCCTTTTGGGCCGATGCCTGGCGGCGCATCAATTTCATCGGCTTCACAGGCGTCTCGATCATGGGCATTTCGGCGATCGACGGCGCCATGTGGGACCTGAGAGCCAAGCGCGCCGGGCTTTCGATCTCGCGGATGCTGGGACGCAGCCGGGAAACCATTCCGGCCTATGCAAGCGGCGGCCTCTGGCTGACCCAGGATATCCCGTCTCTCGTTCGGCAGGCGGAAGGGTTTGTCGCGGCCGGCTTCAAGGCGATGAAGCTTCGCCTTGCCGGGCGGATCGACGTGGACCTGCCGCGCGTGAAGGCCGTTCGTGCGGCGATCGGCAGCGATATCGGGCTGATGATCGATGCCAACCAGGTGCTCGACGCCGATGCGGCGATCAAGCTCGGCGATGCGCTGGCGCCGTTCGATATCGCCTGGTTCGAGGAGCCGGTGCCGGCCCACGCATTGGAGGATTCGGCCAAGGTGGCAAGAGCCCTGCGCATGCCGATAGCATCCGGTGAAAACGAATATACGCGCTACGGTTTCCGTCGGATGATCGAGACGGGTGCCGCCTCCATTCTCATGCCGGATCTCCAGCGGGTTGGCGGCGTTACCGAATTCGCTCGCGTCGGCGCACTGGCGTCAAGCTTCGATCTGCCGGTCTCGTCGCATCTTTTCCCCGAAATGAGCCTGCAGCTGCTGGCGCATGTCCCGACCGCCCATTCGCTGGAATACGTGGAATGGTTCGCGCCGCTCTACCAAGAGAAGATAAAGCTCATCGACGGGACGGCCCGGATTCCGGATGCGCCCGGTTGGGGGATGTCCTTGGACCGGGATGCGATACACCGCCACGCTCTTTAGGCGGGTTCGTTTTTCGCCAGTGCTGCCGCCGCGTTTCCAGCCGCACAAGAGAGCGGTCGTGAGGCGACCAGGATAAAACCACGTAACCGGCCCGGATTCTTCCGCTTTCTTGCGAAAGCGCAAGCAAATGCCCATGCCCTGTTTGTTGCACGTCAAACAGAAGAGGCTGGTCTGGACATAAATTCTATTTCCAGAGGACGGCGATTTACTCCGCCCCTTGTTCCGAAGGAAAGAAACCATGACCGACAAGATTCAGATGACTAGACGTTCGATCCTTGCGGGGGCCGCCTTCGTCGGCGCGATCGCACCGGTCGTGCAGGCTTCCTTTGCCCACGCGGACGAAGCGCCCCCCGCAAAAATGAAACCGGGCGATCTCTCGCGCCTCCGCCGCGAGAAGGTCGAGCTCCTGAAGCCGCCTTTCGTCCATGTCCATACCCAGAAGGCCGATGGCCCACCGAAGGTCGTCGAATTTACGCTGACCATCGCGGAGAAGAAGCTCGTCCTCGACAAGGAAGGCACCGAAATCAATGCGATGACCTTCGACGGGTCGGTTCCGGGCCCGCTCATGGTCGTCCACCAGGACGACTACGTCGAGCTCACCCTCATCAACCCCGACACGAACGAACTCCAGCACAATATCGACTTCCACTCGGCCACCGGCGCCCTGGGCGGCGGTGCGCTGACGGTGGTGAACCCTGGCGAGAAAACCATTCTCAGGTTCAAGGCGACCAAGGCCGGCGTTTTCGTCTACCACTGCGCACCTCCCGGAATGGTGCCTTGGCACGTTACCTCAGGCATGAACGGTGCCATCATGGTGCTCCCGCGCGACGGTCTCAAGGACGGCAACGGGAAGCCGCTGACCTACGACAAGGTCTACTATGTGGGTGAGCAGGATTTCTACGTGCCGCGTGACGAGAACGGCAAGTTCAAGAAATACGATAGTGTCGGCGAGGCCTACGAGGACACGCTCAAGGTGATGCGGACGCTGACCCCGACGCATATCGTCTTCAACGGGGCCGTCGGTGCCTTGACGGGTCAGGACGCCATGACCGCCGCGGTTGGCGAGAAGGTGCTGATCGTCCATTCGCAGGCAAACCGCGACACGCGGCCCCACCTCATCGGCGGCCACGGCGACTATGTCTGGGCTACGGGCAAGTTCGCCAACCCTCCGGAGATCGACCAGGAAACATGGTTCATCCCGGGCGGTGCGGCGGGCGCTGCGTTCTACACCTTCCAGCAGCCCGGCATATACGCCTACGTCAACCACAACCTGATCGAGGCCTTCGAACTGGGCGCGGCGGCGCATTTCAAGGTTACCGGTGACTGGAACGACGACCTGATGACATCGGTCCTGGCGCCGACCGGCACCTGACCGGAAACGGCCGGGGAGCATGAAATGTGCATGCCCCCGGCCGGTCTTCATCCCCTGCAAGCTGGATTTCGCCTTGGGAGGCGAACATGCGATGGACATACGACAGGCCAAAGCTCTCGCTCCTCCATGCCGGGGTTCCGATCACGCTGATCGCCGTGCTGGCGGCGGGTATCTTCCACCAGGCGGGTTTCATGAAGCCCGCGCCCCCGCAGGGCGCGGTCTATGAGCCGGCAACGGTCGTTGTTCCTCCGCGTACCTACAGCTACAGGAGCGACGGAGAGTTTCTGAAAGGCACGACACCCATCGATCCGCCGATGAAGACGGTGGTTGCAGCATCGAGCCTTACGATCATGAAAAATCATGTCACTGTCTCGGAATACCGGGCGTGCGCAGCCGCTCGCGCCTGCAAGTCCTCTGAGGCGACGGCGTCGAGGCCGGACGTTCCCGCCACCGGCGTGAGCTTCGACGACGCCACGGCTTACGCCCTCTGGCTCTCCGAGATGACCGGCGAATACTGGACCCTGCCGACCGACGAACAACTCGCTCAGGCCGGGGGCAAGAGGTTCCCGGACGATGCTCTCGGCCTCGACCAGGACAGCAAGAACCCCGCGCTGCGATGGCTCGCCGACTACGAGCGCGCAGCGCGCGAGCGGGCGACGGGCGATCCGGTGCCACGGCCGACAGGAAGTTTCGGGGAAAACGAATATGGCCTGGCCGACTTTGGCGGCAACATCTGGGAATGGACGGCTACCTGCCATCGCAGGGTCCATCTCTACCTGACCGGTTCCGTTCGGGCCTCCGAGGAGATTTGCGGCATCTACGTGACCGTGGGTCCGCATCGTTCGCCGATGAGTTCCTTCGTCCGCGATCCGAAAGGCGGCGGCTGCGCGGTCGGAACGCCGCCGGACAATCTGGGTTTTCGCCTGGTCAAGTCCAGCCGGTGGTATGCGCCACTTCTGAAGACGCTTCGGCAAGTGGGTTGGACAACGTGATCGTCATCGCCTCGTCCGGGCTCAAACCAACGCAAAAACGAGTGGCGGCAAACTCAAAACTGGTTGTCGTAGGTCAAAGAGCGCCGGCGTTTTTGCCCTAGTGTGAATTCCAACGAAGCCGAGGGCTTTTGAGAAAAGGAGTAAGAAAATGAAGAAGATTTTGGCATCACTGGTCGGAGCGGTAATCGCTACGGCTGTATGCGCAACGGTGGCGTCGGCTGCTGATTTCCAAGTGCAAATGCTCAACAAGGGCAAGGATGGCGCTATGGTATTCGAGCCGAGTTCCCTCAAGGTCGCCAAGGGCGATACCGTGACCTTCGTTCCGACCGACAAGTCTCACAACGCCGAAACCATCGATGGGCTGATCCCGGAAGGCGCAAAGCCTTTCAAGGGCCAGATGAACGAAAGCGTGAAAATCACGTTCGACGTCGAGGGAGCCTATGCCGTGAAATGCGCGCCGCATGTCGGCATGGGCATGATCGGCCTCATCGTTGTCGGCAACGCTCCTGCGAACCTGGAAGCGATCAAGACCGCGAAACTGCCCAAGAAGGCGCGCGAACGTCTCGACGCGGATATTGCTGCTTCCGGCGTTTAAGCCGAAGCGCCCGGCGGCGGCCATTCCCTCTCCCCTGGCCGCCGCCGCGCCTATTCTGCCGGCCATATCAGCGCATCAGGCCGGCCATGCGAAGCGCATTCTCGATGATCTGCTGGATACCTTCGGGCTCTTTTGCCTTTTGAGAAGGAACGGATGCCCGCTGGGCGCCGTCGCTTTTCGCCTGCAGCGGCTCGACGCCTTCGCGAAGCAGGCCCCAGCTTTTTGCCGAATGAAGCGTCGAGGATATGCCGACATCCAGCAGGTAGGGCGCAGCGTTCTCGTAGCCGAGTGCGGGGTCGACCGGCGTTCCGTGACCCATTCCGGCAATGCTGTAATATTCGATCGCCGGCCGGCCGCGGTCGTCCTTCCAGACGGTTTTCGACTGGCCGTCGACCTTCTCCTTGAGGTCCGGCCGTGAGCCGACGTTGTGAACGGCCCGCCACTGGTCGACGATCGCCTGAGCATTCGCCTCTGCAACCGTATTGTCCTGGGTGCCCTGCCATACCGAGATGGTCGGCCAAGGTCCCTGATGGGTGGAAGCGGCTCTCAGCCGCGACTGAAGCGCCGAGGGTGGCGGCAGGCCGTGCCCGCGCATCCGGTCGAAGGCTTCCGGAACCGTGGCGGCGACGCCGTAGGGCAGGCCCGCGATGATCGCGCCGCCTGCGAATATCTCAGGATATGTGGCGAGCATGACGTTGGCCATCCCGCCACCGGCGGACAACCCGCTCACATGGATGCGCGACGTGTCGATCCCGTGGCGGGAGACCGCGGCGTCGATCATCTGGCGGATCGAGTGTGCTTCGCCCTGGCCGCGGCGCGTGTCGCCCGGAAGGAACCAGTTGAAGCACAGATTGCCGTTGTTAGCCCGCACCTGCTCGGGCAGGAGGACTACGAAGCCGTGGCGTTCGGCGAGCTTCGACCATCCGGCGCCGTGGTCATAGCCGGAGGCGGTCTGGGTGCATCCGTGGAGAACGACGACGAGGGCAGGATTTTTGGGAAGCAGGGAAGGGACGTATACCCTGCCGGCCAGCGCACCGGGATTGGATCCGAAACTGCTCAGTTCCTCCAGGTGGCTGGGTGTGTCGGTGTGCTCGCGACCCAGTGATTTCAAGCGGGCAAGCCGCTCCAGCGTATCCGACAACGATCTCATATTGGCTCCTGGCAATCATTGCCGGGATGGCAGTGATCAGCGACAACGTTCCCTATATGGGTAACGTTGCTGCACTGCACAATTATTTTTTTGCAGGGTATGTTTCATTGTGAGCCGGCAGAAGCGGAAAGGTTCGCCGCCCTCGAGGTTTTGCGTCCGCTTTCGATCAGAGCCCTGGTGTATTCATGCTGCGGAGAGAGGAAGAGGCGTTCGGTTTCCCCCTGTTCGACGATTACGCCGCGTTTCATCACGATGGTCCGGTCGCAGATCTGGCGGATGACGGCAAGGTTGTGCGAGATGAAGACATAGGTGAGGTCGAGTTCGGCGCGCAGTTCCTGCAGGAAGTCGAGCACCTGGGCCTGAACCGAGATGTCGAGCGCCGACGTCGGCTCGTCGAGGATCAGCAGGCGCGGATTGAGGGCGATGGCGCGGGCGATGCAGATGCGCTGCTTCTGGCCGCCGGACAGTTCGTGCGGATAGCGGTATTTGAACATCTTCGGCAGCTGGACGATGTCGAGCAGTGCCTCGACGCGCACCTCGATGTCGCGGCGGCTCATGTTCGTCTGGATGCGCAGGGGTTCGCCGATCGCATCGCCGATCGTGTGGCGGCCGTTGAGCGCCGAATGCGGATTCTGGAAGACGAACTGCATGTGCCGGCGCATTAATCGCAGCGGTTCGCCGGTCAGGCCGGAAATGTTTTTGCCGTCGAAGATGATGTCGCCGGAGGTCGGCTCGATCAGCCGCAGCAGCATGCGCGCCAGCGTCGACTTGCCGGAACCGGATTCGCCGACCACGCCGAAGATTTCGCCGGTCGCGACCGACAGGTTGATACTGTCGACCGCCGTCACCTCGGTGCCGGACTGGCTGCGATAGACCTTCCTGAGGCCGATCGCTTCCAGGAGCACGCCGGGTTTCGGGGAGGTGCCGACCGCCGGTTCGGCGGCAACCTTCGCCGCGGCGGTATCGATGTCTGGCACCGCAGCGAGCAGGCGCCTGGTGTATTCGTGCTTGGGCGCGCTGAGGATATCCGCCGTCAGACCCTGCTCGACGATCTCGCCCTTGTACATGACCGCGCAGCGCTTCGCGATCGTGGCGATCGCGCCGATATCGTGGCTGATCATGATGACGGTGAGGTTGAGTTTTTCCACCAGCGAATTGATCAGGTCGAGCACCTGCGCCTGGACCGTCACGTCGAGCGCCGTCGTCGGCTCGTCGGCGATCAGCAGGTCCGGCTTGCCGGACAGCGCCATGGCGATCAGCACCCGCTGGCGCATGCCGCCGGAAAGCTGGTGCGGATACTGGTCGAACAGCATGGCCGGGTTGGGCAGGCCGACCTGGTCGAGCAGGTCCTCGGTGCGGGCGCGGCGGGCGGCCTTGGAGGAAACGCCGTGGCCGGCAGCCTTTTCATGAGCGGCGATGACGTCGGAAATCTGCTGCCCGATGGTGAAAAGCGGGTTCAGATAGGTCATCGGATCCTGGAAGATCATCGAGATGCGGATGCCGCGGATCTTCGTCCAGTCCTTTTCGGGGAGCGCGGTAATGTCCTGTCCGTCGAAGGCGATCTTGCCTTCGACGACCTTGGAGGCCTTCGGGCCGATGCCGAGCACCGAGCGCACCAGCACCGTCTTGCCGGAGCCGCTTTCACCGACGATGCCGAGCGTCTCGCCGCGGTTGACGGTCAGGTTGATGTCCTTCAGCACATGCACCGGGCCGTCGAAGGTGCTGATGTCGAGCCGGTAGTTCTGGATGTCGAGAAGAGGTCCGGTCATCGGTCGCGGCTCCGGGGATCGAGAATATCGCGCAGGCCATCGCCCAGAAGGTTGAAGCCGAGCACGGTCAGGAAGATCGCGGCACCCGGGAAGAGCGAGTACCACCACCAGTCCGGCATGTAGGTGCGGGCGACCGAGATCATCGCGCCCCATTCGGGTGCCGGCGGCTGGGCGCCCAGCCCGATGAAGCCGAGGCTTGCGGCGGACAGGATCGCCATGCCCATGTCCATGCTCATCTTGACGATGATCGGCGACATGCAGTTGGGCAGGATGTGGTGCCAGAGGATCCAGGGCGTCCTGGCGCCGATCGAGCGGGCCGATTCCACGAACAGCTCTTCCTTGACGGAGAGCGTCTTCGCCTCCACCAGCCGCACGTATCCGGGCCACCAGACGAGCGACAAGGCGAGCACGCAATTGGTGATGCCGGGGCCGAGGGCAGCAACGATGGCGAGCGCGAGAGCCAGGCCCGGCACGGCAAGGAAGAGTTCCGTGATGCGCATGATCACGGCGCGCACCCAGCCGCCGCGATACCCGGCGATGATGCCGAGCGGTACGCCGATCACGGCTCCGACGCCGGTGATGATCAGGCCGATCCAGAGCGAGGTGCGGGCGCCGATGATGACGCGCGAAAGGATGTCGCTGCCCATTTCGTCGGTGCCGAACCAGTGGGCGCCGCTCGGGCCCATCAGCTTGTTGGCCATGTTGAAGGCGCCGACCGTATCTTCCGGATAGGGCGCAAGCCACGGCCCAAAGGCTGCGAGCAACAGGAAGATCACGACCAGGCCGAGGCCGAGCATGGAGGAGAAGCTCTTGCCGAACATGTGGGCATAGAGCCGCCACTGGCGGATCTTGCTTTCATGCCGTTCGCGGAAGGTGAGGGGCCGGGAGAGTTCCACGGGCGTCGTCATCAGGCGCTCCTGAGGCGGGGATCGATCCACGCATAGGCGAGATCGACCAGGGTGTTGGCGACGATGAAGAAGAAGCCGATCACCAGCGTGACGCCGATGACGGGCTTGAAATCCGATGAAAGCGCCGAAGAGACGGCATAAAGGCCGATGCCCGGCCAGTCGAAGACGGTTTCGACGAGAACTGTGGAGCCGAGCATCCAGCCGAAGCGCAGGCCGATCATCGCAAGCGTCGGCAGCAGCGCGTTCTTCAGCGCATAGATGGCGACGATGCGGAAGGAGGCGATGCCGTGGGCGCGTGCCGCGACGATGTAGTCGGACTGCAGCACTTCGATCATCTCGGCGCGGTTGACGCGCAGGATCGAGGCGAGGCAGGGGAAAGACAGCACGATCGCCGGAAGGATGATGTGCCGCAGCGAGGTCCAGAACGTATCCAGCCGGCCGGCGAGCAGGCTGTCGACGAGGAGCAGGCCGGTGACCGTTTCCGGCGGGCGGGTGACCAGCGGCAGCCGGCCGGACACCGGCAGCCAGCCGAGGTCGACCGCAAATGTCAGTTGCAGGATGATGCCGAACCAGAAGGCCGGCAGCGCGACGCCCGAGATCGAGAAGATGCGGGTCGCATGGTCGATCGGGCCGTCCTTGTAGACGGCCGACAGCATGCCCATCGGCACGCCGACGATGATGCCGAGTGCCATGGCGACGAAGACCAGTTCCAGCGTTGCCGGCGCATAACGCAGCACCTCTTCCAGCACCGGCCTCGTGGTGACGATCGACTGGCCGAGATCGCCGGTGACGAGATCGCCCATATAAACGACGAACTGTTCGGGCAGCGACTTGTCGAGGCCGTATTCGGTGCGAATGGTCGTCACCATGTCCTCGGTCGCATTGGGGCCGGCGACCAGGCGGGCGGGATCGCCCGGCGCGACATTGGTGATGACGAAGGTCAGTGCCGCAATGCCGATCATGGTTCCGACCAGCGTCAGCACTTTGCGGAAGGCGAATGCCAACATCGTCTTCTCCGGTGGCTATCTTCTAAAAAACTGCGCATGGCCCGGCCGGTTGGGATGGCCTGGCCATGCGCATCATGCTGGCTGCAGGAGGGGACGCAAGCCAGTTTCTATTCGGCCTTCACCCACATCGGGTAGAGATCGACCTCGCCGGTGAAGCGGACCGGGCTGAACTTGAAACCCTGCAGATAGTCGCGATGCGCCCAACGGCGGTTCTGCAGCATGCCGAAGACTTCCGGCTGGTCGGCGACGATCTGCTTCTGGATGTCCGCATAAAGCTTGGCGCGGTCATCCCAGTTGGTGGCTGCGCGGGCCTGGTCGATCATCTCCGAAACCTTCGGATTGTCGTAGAACATCATCGCGTAATACTGGCCCCAGCTCGCCTTATGATACTGGTAGGCGACGGCGTCCGGGTCGGTCGAGACAGGCGTGGTGAAGACCGAAGTCATGGCCGGCGAGGTCTCGACCTTGGAACCGGCGGCGACCATGTTCGGCCACTGTTCCGGCTTGACCTCGACGGTGATGCCGAGTTCCTTCAGGTTGTCGAGCAGAACGAGGCCGATGCGGCGGGCTTCTTCGAGGCCTGCGACATGGACATAGGGAAGGGTGATGCCACCGTTCGGATAAGCCGATTTCGCGAGGTATTCCTTGGCCTTGGCAAGATCCTTGCGCGGCATGCCAGGAACGGCGACATGGCCCTTCATGGCGTCCGGCAGGGGGCTGGTCTCGAGCGAGGCCGCGCCGTTGTAGATCTGGATGAGCGCATCGTAGTCGAGCGCATAGGCAATCGCCTTGCGCAGGTTGATGTCGGCTGTCGGACCCTTCTGGGTGTTGAACTTGATCCCGAAGGTGGTCATGCCCTTGTGGTCCTGGATGACCACGCCCGGCACGCGCTTGATCTGGATATAGTCGTCCGGCGTCAGTCCTTCGACGATGTCGGCTTCGCCGCGCTGCAGGGCGGCCTTCTGGGCGGCGGGTTCGCGGATGATCTTGTAGATGACGCCGGCCGGGCGGTTCTTCTCGCCCTGCGGCCAGCCCTTCCAGTAGCCAGCATTGGCTTCGATCTCATAAAGGACATTCGGTTCCCAGCGGCCGAGCTTGAACGGACCGGAGCCGGCGGCGTGGTCGGTCAGCCACTTCTGGCCGTAGTCGCCATCCACCTCGTGCGCCTTCACCTCAGCCGGGTTGACGACGAACCACCAGGGCAGGAAGGACAGGAAAGGTGCGTAGGGCGCCCTGAGGTCGAAGCGGACGGTGTTGGCGTCGACGGCGACGATGTTTTCCGGCGCCAGGAAGTCCTTGAGCATCCAGGCGACGCCCTTGTTGAGCTTCAGGCCGCGCTCGAAGGAGTAACGCACGGCTTCGGCGGTCACCGGGTCGCCGTTGTGGAACTTGGCGTTCTTGGCGAGGTGGAAGGTCCAGCTCTTGCCGTCGGCGCTGGTTTCCCACTTCTCGGCGAGCCATGGCTTGATCTCGGCCGGGTTGCCCTCGTACTTGACCAGCGCATCGTAGACCGACTGCTGGATCATGCGTGTCGACCAGTCGTAGCGGATATGCGGATCGAGGACCGGGATCGCCTGGCGGCCGCCGAAGACGATGACATTGCCCTTGTCGGTACGCTCGAAGGCGCCGGCGGGCGCGGCGAGGATCGAGGAGGCGAGCAGCCCCGCGATCGCGACGTTTTTCAGGATTTTTCCGAACATGTGGTTCCCTCTGTTTTTAATGTGGCTCGGTAATCAGATCATCTGGCGGACGACGCCCGCGACGACGCGGCGCGATAATAGGACCGGGGCATCGACGGCGCGGCGCACCTCGTCCAGCATTCCGGCGGAATAACCCATGCAATGCATGACTATAAGGTCGCAGCCTTCGAGCGTCTTCGCCCGTTCGCCGATATCGTCACCGGCATAGGGCGAGGCGGCCACGAATTTGGGCTCGCCGCTGAAGACATGGCGATCGGCGAAATCCTTGACCTGCCGTTCGAGCGGCAGGATGACGCCGAGCTTGCGGGAAGAGGCGGCGAGCGCCTCGACGGTCGAATCGACGACCCGCTGGGCTTCGACGACCAGTGTGTTTTCGAGCGGATCTATCCGGGTGCCTGTGCAGAGAAGAACGACGAGGTCGAAGCCTTGCGCATCGATCGTCTTCAAGAGGACGTTGAGTTTCTCTTCGGTACGGGCCTTCGAGGTGACGATCTCCTGGCCGCTCTTCAGACGCGTCGCGAAGGAATGTTCGCCATCCACGGCGCGCATCGCGTCCAGTTCGGTCGGGCCCATGCCGTCGAGCACGCCGAATTCACGGAACTCGACGCGACCTTCCGGCAGGCCGATGCCGATCTCGGCCATCATTTCCGGAACCAAGTCGATCCGCGGCGTCTGGCCGATGGTCACGAAGGCGATCTTGGATGTGGAAGGCATGCTCTCATCGTTCCCTGCATGGCATTATGGGAACGGAGCCTAACGCTCGGAAGCGCGGCTTCACTATAGGGTAATGCCCCTAGAACGACATGATTCTGACATGCTCATGGCGACCAATTTTTAGGCAAATGGGTCTTTTGGCGCAATTTTCTTGCGCGAAGCCACTTATTTTCGATCAGGGATGGCCGGCGGAGATGACCATGCGGATGAGCGCATTGGACGAGGTGACTTCCATCTTGCTCATGACGTTGGAGCGGTGGATCTCGACCGTCTTCGGGCTGATGCCGAGCTGGCGGGCGATCGCCTTGTTGGACAGACCTTCGGCCACCAATGACAGCACCTGTCGCTCGCGTGGCGTCAGGCGAAGAAGCTTTTCCGCAAATTCCGGCGAGACGCCCGGTAGGGTCACGGGCTGCGAACGATGCAGGAGAAGCCGGATGGCGCTTGCGACGATGCGCCGGGCGAGAACGACGGGCTTGCCGCTGGCCTTCGCCACCATCTGCCGGTCGGCCTCGGTAAAACTCACGGAATTGAGGACGATGATTTCCGCATCGGCGAGATCGACGAGCGCGCCGGCAAGCAGCTTGCGGTCTCCGTCGGCGGCGTAGCTGGCGCAGATCTTGTAGGGCGCCAGCGCCGGAATATCGAGTTCGGCTATCTGCTGCTGCAGCGGCTGGATGAGGCCGACGGAAGCGCCGTGCGCGGCGAGCGAAATCACCGCGGATTCCATGGCGCGCTGGGCGTTGACCGTCGGGCAGGTGCTTTCGAAATCGCGAAACAGGCCGGTCGAGAGGATGACGACCAGATCGAATTCATTGGGCTGGAAAGCGGCGGCGATCTTTGCCATGCGCTCGGCGATACGCGGTTTGGACACGACGATATCGGTATTGTCGGCAAGCCGGGTGACGATGCTCTGTTCGCCCGGCCGCACTTTCAGTTCGTCGATTTCCGCCTTGGAAAGCCCGTCCAGCGCGCCGATTTCGAGCGCTTCGATCGGCACGTCGAGATTGGTCAGCATGTCCCCGATGAGATCGGCACGCGGCGTCTGGCCGACGCTCAGGAACATCACCCGGTGGTGCGGTTCCGCACCTTCCGGCGAGGTCGGGGCCAGCGCATATGGGCTCTTCGACATGTGCAGGGAATCGGTCCTTTCGATCGTCAAACCATGATGGCGCCGGGCATGCCTAAAATCAAGGCAAGCTCATTCTAGGGGCAGTCCCCTATAGGCATCCTTCGTCACTCATGGCTAGGTTCTAGCACATTCTTCGGAGGTAAACATGATCCGTGATTTCGAAGCGGGCGAGATCGACCCGCTTGCCGTTGGCGCCTGGATTCTCGGCACCGGCGGCGGTGGCAGCCCCTATCTGGCGCAGCTCAACCTGAAAAAGCTCTACAAGGACGGCAAGCGCGTCAAGCTCATCGATCCCCAGGCGCTCGATGACGGCGATGCCGTCGCGGTCGTCTCCAAGATGGGTGCGCCGCTGGTCGGCCAGGAGCGCCTCGTCGACCCCGCGCATCTCGCCCGGGCCATGCAACTGATGGAAGAATATACCGGCCGCAAGTTCCGCGCCGTGATGAGCGTCGAGATCGGCGGCGGCAATGCGCTGTCGCCCTTCCTCGCCGGCGCGATGCTGGACATTCCGGTCGTCGATGCGGACGCGATGGGCCGCGCCTATCCGGAAGCACAGATGACGAGCTTTGCGATCGGCGATCTGCCGATGTATCCGCTGACGCTGGTCGATTGCCGCGACAACGAGGCGATCGTCGCCAAGGCTGCTTCCTGGAAGTGGATGGAGCGGATTTCCCGCAAGATCTGCACCGAGGTCGGTTCGACGGCGGCGACCTGCAAGGCGCCGCGCACCGGCCGGGAAGTCAAGGACTGGGGCGTGCTCTACACGGTGACCAAGGCGGTCAGCCTGGGTCGCGCCGTGCTCGAAGCCCGCGCCGCCCACACGGATCCGGTCGAGGCCGTGCTGGCCCATGAAGGCGGCAAGGTGCTGTTCAAGGGCAAGATCGCCGATGTCGACCGCACCACGACCGGCGGCTTCCTGCGCGGCTCGGCGATGATCGAAGGTCTCGACGGTGATCGCGGCTCGAAGGTCGAGCTCGCCTTCCAGAACGAATGGGCGGTCGCCTTCCGCGACGGCCAGCCGATCGCCATGACGCCGGACCTGATCTGCCTGCTCGACACGGTGTCGGGCGAGGCGATCGGCACCGAGACGGTGCGGTACGGCCAACGCGTCACTGTCGTGGCCCTTCCGGCCCCGGAAGTGCTGACCAGCGCCAAGGGCCTCGAACATGTCGGCCCGCGCGCCTTCGGATATGACCTGGATTTCAAATCGGTGTTTGCAGCATGAAGCGGATCGGAATTGACGTCGGCGGCACCAATACGGATGCCGTGCTCATCGATGGCGAGAAGGTTCTCTCGGCCATCAAGTTTCCCACCACGTCGGACGTGATGCAGGGCGTGGTCAATGCGATCGGCCATGTGGTCTCCTCGCAGGCGCCGGGTTCGGCACCGGTTGATGCGGTGATGATCGGCACGACGCATTTCACCAATGCGGTGGTCGAGCGCGCCCGTCTCGATCGGGTCGCTGCGATCCGCATCGCCATGCCGGCCGGCGCCTCGCTGCCGCCGATGGTCGACTGGCCGGACGAGTTGCGCGATGCCGTCGATCCGCTCTCCTTCATGGTGCATGGCGGCCATGAATACGACGGCCGTCCGCTGGTGCCGCTTGCAAAGGATGAAATCCGCGACGCGGCGATGAAGATCCGTGATGCGGGCGTCGATTCGATCGGTATTACGGCGCTCTTCTCGCCGCTGACGGCGGAATGCGAGCTGGAAGCGGCGGAGATCGTTCGTTCGGTGATCCCGAATGCGCGCATCACGCTTTCCCATACGCTCGGCCGCATCGGCCTTCTGGAACGCGAGAACGTCACTCTGCTGAACGCTGCGCTGCAGGGGCTCGGCCGCAAGACGATCGACGCCTTCAAGGACGCGCTGAAACAGGCCGGCATCGACGCTCCATTTTATCTGACCCAGAACGACGGTACGGTGGTGCTGGCGGATGTCGCTGCCGCCAACCCGGTCTACAGCTTTGCGTCCGGCCCGACCAATTCGATGCGCGGCGCTGCGTTCCTGACCGGTCTCAAGGAGGCCATGGTTATCGACGTCGGCGGCACCACCTCGGATGTCGGCTGCCTGGTCGGCGGTTTTCCGCGCGAGGCGAACAATGTCGTCGAAGTCGGCGGCGTGCGCACGCTCTTCCGCATGCCGGACCTGCTGCCGATGGCGCTCGGCGGCGGCACGATCATCGATCCGGAAACCCGCAAGATCGGTCCACGTTCGGTCGGTTATCGGATCACCGAAAAGGCGCTGGTCTTCGGCGGCGATACGCTGACGACGACGGACGTGGCGGTTGCCGCCGGCCTCGTCGAGATCGGCGACCGCGACCGGGTCAAGCATCTCGACAAGGCGCTGGTGGCCGACCTCCTGAAGCGCGTCGAGGCGATGGTGGAAGACGGCGTCGACCGGATGAAGACTTCGGCCGAAGGTGTCCAGCTGATCGCTGTCGGCGGGGGTGCCTTCCTGATCCCGGAAAAGCTCAAAGGTGCGAGCGAAGTGCTGCGCGTCGAACATGCCGGCGTGGCGAACGCACTCGGCGCAGCGATGGCGCAGGTGTCCGGCGAAGTTGATCAGGTGTTTTCCGGCATGTCGCGCGAAAAGGCGATTGCCGAGGCCGAGCGCATTGCCCGCGCCCGCGCCGTCGAAGCGGGTGCCAGCGCCGATACGATCGTAACGCTCGACACGGAAGATATTCCGATCGCCTATCTGCCGGGTGACTCCCGGCGGGTGCGCGTCCGGGTCGTCGGCGATATCGCCTTCATGAAGGACGAACAGAAGCGCGTGGCCGGGGCCCTGCGCTGAACCCCAACTCTCCTCCCAGAGAGAATCGGCGGGCTGGCTTGTTGCCAGTCCGCCGATTTCATTTTGGGCTGCCGGGAATTCTGCAAGCCTCGGTGTCGATGGCGGCTGCGCGCCTCACCGCGCTCTTCCCCGATAAAAATTGAGAGGTATATTTATTTTACCGAAAGTGGCAGTTAAGCTTACCTTTATCGAAGGCCTCCGGAGGTAACGCTTCTCATGACACAAGAATTCATCCAGGCGCTCCAGCGCGAACTCGCTCCCGATGTCTTTTTCGGTGAGGATATTCCTGTCCGCTTCCACAACGATTGGGGCGGCCTTTCTCCGGTCGTGCCGCTAGCTTTGGTGCGGCCGCGCACGACGGAGCAGGTCTCTGCAACGCTGCGCCTTTGCAACGAGTTCAAGGTGCCAGTCGTGCCCCAGGGCGGGTTGACCGGTCTTGCCGGCGGTGCGCGGCCGATCGAGAATGGCGTGGCGCTGTCGCTCGATCGCATGAACGGTATCGAGGAAGTCGATACGGTGATGGCGACAATGACGGTTCTGGCGGGCACGCCGCTCAGCGTCATCCAGGCGAAGGCTGAAGAGGCGGGGCTGTTCTTCGGCCTCGATCTCGGCGCCCGCGATTCCTGCGTCATCGGCGGTAATCTCGCCACCAATGCCGGCGGCAATCGCGTCATCCGGTTCGGCATGGCGCGCGAGCATGTGCTCGGCCTGGAAGTGGTGCTGCCGGACGGCACGATCGTCAAATCGCTGAACAAGATGCTGAAGAACAATGCGGGCTACGACCTCAAGCAGCTGTTCATCGGCTCGGAAGGCACGCTCGGCGTCATCACCCGCGCCGTGCTGCGCCTGCAGGCCAAGCCCGCGGAACTCGCCAGCGCCTTCTGCGGCTGCCCGGATTTTCCCTCGCTTCTGGAGCTCCTGAAGAGCGCCCGCCAGGGCATGGGATCGGCGCTGACCTCGTTCGAGGTGATGTGGCCGAGCTTTTACGACTTCATGACGGGTAAGCTGCCTGACCTGCGCCGCGCCTTCAAGGAGCCGCACGGGATCTATGTGCTGATCGAAACCGGCGGGCGCAATGCCGAAGAAAACCGGGCGCTGCTGGAGCAGGTGCTGTCCGATGCGCTGGAAGCCGGCTGGGTTTCCGACGCTATTCTGCCATCCTCGGAGCGCGAGACCAGGGACCTCTGGGCGGTGCGCGAAAGCGTGTCGGAATACGGCAAGCTGATGGGGCCGCTGACCGCCTTCGACGTCGGCCTGCCGACCAGCGCCGCCGGCCGGGTGGTCGACGAGATCGAAGCCGCGATGAAGGTCCGCTGGCCGGATGCGATCGCGCTGAGCTACGGTCATATCGGCGACAGCAACCTGCATCTCGTCTGCAACATTCCGTCGGCCGGCAGCGACCAGCCGCACAAGGAGATCACCGAACTCGTCTTCGGCTCGATTGCGCGCGAAGGCGGCACGATTTCCGCCGAACACGGGATCGGCCTCCTGAAGAAGCCCTATCTGAAGCTCTCCCGCACGCCGGAGGAGCTGGCGCTGATGGCGCGCATCAAGCTGGCGCTTGACCCGAACAACATCCTCAACACCGGAAAAGTGCTTTCCGTCTGAGCAGGATAGGAGGTGCCGGTGAATAGACATTTTCAGCCCGTCAAACTGCTGCTTCCGAACGAAGAGGTCGCGCGCCGGCTTGCCGATGCCATCAGGACCGGGTTTTTCCGGCTCGGCTCCCGCCTTCCTTCCGAACGCAGCATCGCCGAACAGATGCAGGTGAGCCGCCCGACCGTGCGCGAGGCGGTGAAGCTGCTGGTCGAGGCTAACATCCTCACCGTCAAGCCGGGCGCCGGCGGCGGCACGTTCGTCAGCAGCGAGATCGTGCCGCTCGACCTGATCGTGTCGAGGCCGGACATGCGGCCGGGCGATATCGACGAGGCGATCGAGGTGCGCCGGCTGATCCTGCCCTGGGTGGCGCAGATCGCCTCGCAATATGCCGAGGATGCGGATTTCGACCGGATGCGTGAGGCGATCCGGTTCGGCCGGGATGCACTGCCGCCGCCGGAGGTGACCAAAAGCAGCCCGGAGCACATCAATTCGATCATCATCGCTTCGATGCGCTTCGATCTGGCGCTTGCGCAGGCGACCCGTAACAGCCTTGTTCTGGAACTAATGGAACTGCTGCTGCAATGGGTGGAGCCGATGCGGCGCGGGACGCTGCATACACGGGCGGATCTTTCGCTTTCACTGGAACTGATCGAGATCATGCTGCAGGCGGTCGAATCGGGTGATCTCCTGCGGATTGCCGATATTACCGAGCGGCGTCTCGGCATTCTGGAAAATGCGCTTGAGGAGCAAACGGGACGACGCCTTCGCCGCAACCGGCGCCCGGCGAACGCGGGCTGATCAACGCCCCAGCGTTTCGTGCCAGGTGGCGCGATAGGCTGCAATGTCCCAGGATGGCGCGGGCACCGAGCGGCCTGGCTTGGTGTTCGGCGAAATGCCGGCCAGAAGCGCTGCGCCCTGGCTGGTGCCGGTCGAGCCGGGGAGGGCGACCACCTGGCGGCCGAGCAGAGCCGTCAACGACTGAAGATAGGCCGGATTGGCGGAGAAAGGGCCTTCGACCAGAACCGGCCCCTTGGCGCCGATGAGGTCGAGACAGGTCTCCGTCATCAGCGCGAGATAGAGGCAGGCTGCCGCCCAGCGCTGGACGGTCGAGGCATTGGCGTCGTTGATCCATTGGCGCTCGTGGCCCGGGAAGGGGCCGGAGCCGGCGGCAATGTTCGGCAGGAGCATCACGCCTTTTCCGATGACATAAGGCATGGCTGCAAGGGCAGTTTCCGGCGAAAGTGCGCCGAGCTCCGCCGTCAGCGTCTCGAACTCGCGGCCGCCCATGAAACGGCTCGAGGGCACGGCGCGGCCATAGGCGTCGACATTCGCAAGTGCGTCGCGCTGGGGATCGAGATGGTCGAGATCGCCACCGACCGCGAAATTGATGACCCAGGTACCGGTGGAGACGACCGCGAACGGCGGCTCGCGCCCGACCAGATGCGGCAGCAGCGAGGCATTGGAATCGTGGATGCCGCAATGGACCGGGGTCGGTGCCGTGAGGCCGATCCGGGCTGCAATGTCCGGCAATAGCGGACCGAGCGCGTCGAAGGCCGAACGGACCGGCGCCATCAGGTCGCGGATGCCGAGCGCAGCGACCAGCGGGGAATAGGTGCTTTCACGCGGCCGCCAGAGATCGGTGTGGCAGCCGAGCGAGGTGACTTCGTTCGCGGCCACGCCGGTCAGCCGGAACGCCCAATATTGCGGGTAGGTGAGGATGGTGCGGGTACGGGTAAAGGCTTCGGGAAACGCGGTCTTCTGGTAATGAAGCTGCGCGCCGACATTCAGTCCGCCAGACAGGGACGGCGAGAAGGTTTCCGAAAAGGGCGGGCGGATCGTTTGATAGGCTCTGCGGATGTCTTCCGGATATTCGTGCTCGTAATCGAGCACCGGCATGGCCAGTCCGCCTTCGGCGTCAAGAAGTACCGCCGATGCGCCATGGGTGGTCATGGAGATTGCATCGAAGCCGGGGTGATTGGCAAAGTCGGACAGCGCTGTGAGCACGAAACTCCAAAGCGCTTCGATATCGTAGTGCGGATAGGGCGGCTCCGGCCGAACCCGGTTCGGTGCGCGCCTTTCGGCGATCTCCTCGCCGGTCGTGCAGTCGAGCACGACGACCTTGGCATTGGTCTTGCCGATATCGAGGACGGCGATCTTTTCCGGCTTCGTCATGGCAGGTGGAAGACCGTCACCAGATCGCTCTGGACCGGCGAATTGTCCGGATTGGTTTCCATGATGTCGGCCATGTAAGCCCACCATTTCTTCATCACCGGATGGTCCGGCAGGCTCGCCATCGTGTGGTCCGCCGGGCGTGTCAGCACACCGAACAGCGTGTTGGTGTCGCGGTCGAGATGGATGGAATAATCGCTTGCGCCCGCCTGGTGGAGGAGATCCACGAGTTCCGGCCAGATCTCGTCATGGCGCCTGCGGTATTCGGCTTCCATGCCGGGATAAAGTTTCATCTTGAAGGCGTGCTTTTCGAGCGTCATCAGCTCATTTCCTTGATGCGGCGGGCGATGATCGGGATGGCGATGGTGATGATCAAGAGCAGGCCGACGAAGATCGACATGACGATGCCGGGCACGTTGAGCAGCCCCAGCCCGAAGGTGACAAGCCCCATGACGAAGGCGGCGATGACCACGCCGGCGATCGTGCCCGCGCCGCCCAGAATGGAAACGCCGCCGAGCACGACCATGGTGACGACTTCGAGTTCCCAGCCTTGTGCGATCGAAGGACGGGTCGAGCCGAGGCGGGAGGTGAGGCAGACGGACGCGACGCCTGCCATCACGCCAGTCAGGAGGAAAAGAATGAACTTCACCCGCTCCACCGGAATGCCGGAAAAGCGCGCCGCGAACTCGTTGTTGCCGATCACATAGACCTGCCGGCCGAAATTCGTGGCGTGCAGGAGAATGCCGAATACCATGGCGAGGAGGATGAACAGCGCGAATTCGAAGGAAAAGACCCAGGCGACGTAGCCTTGGCCAAAGTAGGCAAAACTTGCTGGGTATTTGCCATAAGCCTGATCGCCCAGCACGATATAGGAAATGCCGCGGAAGAGGCTCATCGTGCCGATGGTCACGACGATCGACGGCAGTCTGAGGCCGGCGACGAGCAGGCCGTTGAAGGCGCCGCAGACAAGCCCGGTGCCGATGCCGATCGCCACCAGTCCCGGTGTGCCGATGCCCGCCTGGGCGGCCGCACCCATGGCGGTCGAGGCGAGCGCGATGATCGCAGCCACCGACAGATCGATCTCGCCGGCGATGACGAGCAGCGCCATGGCAAAGGCGATCATTGCCTTTTCGGTGAAGTTGAAGGTGGCGTCGGAGAGGTTCCAGGCATTCAGAAAGTAAGGCGAGGCGAACGAATTGAAGACGAAGATCAGCACCGCCACGCCGAAGAGCAGCACTTCCCAGCTTGCCAGCAGGCGCGAGGTCTTGCTGCCGAGCCGGTCGGGGATGACCCGTTTCGAAGATGCAATGTCACTCATGCGGACACCTCCTTTGCACCCCGATCGCGCAGGATGATACGGCCGGCCTTGCGTTCGGCGCGGGCGTTGAAGACGACGGCAAGCACGATGACGATGCCGGAGATCGCCATCTGTGCAAACGGCGAGATGCCGATGACGGGCAGCGCGTTCTTGATGACGCCGAGGAAGAGCGCGCCCAGCACGGCACCACCGACCGAGCCGATGCCGCCGGCAATCGAGATGCCGCCGATGACACAGGCGGCGACCGTATCCAGTTCGAAGCCGGCAGCGATATCCACATAGGCGACCGCGTAGCGCGATACCCAGAGATAACCGGAAAGGCCGGCGAGCGCGCCCGATACCACGAAGGCAAGGAACTTGGTCCAGCCGATATCGATGCCGGCATAGATCGCCGCGGTCGGGTTGCCGCCGGATGCATAGGCGGCGCGGCCGAAGGGCAGGCGGGTCAGCACGAACCAGGCGCCGAGCACGATGAGGATAGCGATCCAGGAGAGGATCGGCAGGCCGAGCACCGGCATTCGGGGGACGTTGAGGAAGGTAGGTCCCATCTGGTGGGCGTTCACCCAGCCGCCGCCTGAGAGCACGAAGGCCATGCCGCGATAAATGGTCAGCGTTCCGAGCGTCACGACGATCGGCGGGATCCGCAGCGCCCAGACGAGGTAGCCGTTGATCGCACCGAGAAAGGCGCCGATGCCGATGGCCATGACGATGAGCAGGGCCAGCGGCAGGTCGGGATAGGCGGCATTGGTCATGGCGACCGCCATGCCGGTAAAGGCAAGGTTGGCGGCGACCGAAAGGTCGATCGACTTGGTCAGGATCACCGTCATCTGGCCAAGCGCGAGGATGATCAGGATCGAGGTATCATTGAAGATATTGGCGAGGTTGCCGGGAGCAGCAAAGCCCTGGGCGCGGGTGGAGAAGCCGGCGATCATCACGGCGATGATGACGGTGAGCAGGATTTCGCGGTTTTTCAGGAGGCGGTTCATCGTTTTCTCCTCACTGATTGCCGGTCGCGGCGCGCACCAGCGCTTCGGCGCTTAGAGCCTCGCGCTCGAATATGCCGGCGGCCAGGCCCTCGCGCATCACCATCACCCGGTCGGACATGCCGAGGATTTCGGGAAGCTCCGACGAGACCATGATGATCGACAGGCCTTCGGCGGCGAGTTCGCCGATGAAGGCGTGAACGGCGGCCTTGGAGCCGATATCGATGCCCTTGGTCGGCTCGTCGAGAACGATCACCTTCGGCTGCGTCGCCAGCCACTTACCGATGACGACCTTCTGCTGGTTGCCGCCGGAGAGCGTGCCGACCGGGACCGAAAGGGCAGCGGCGCGCAGGTCCAGCCGCTCGGCATATTTTCGCGCAAGGGCCAGTTCGTTGGCAGCCTTGAGGAATCCAGAGCGTGATGTCTTGCCGAGCGATGGCAGCGACATGTTCTGGAAGATCGGCATGGGCAGCGCCAGACCGTGGCGGCCGCGTTCCTCCGGCACGTAAACGATGCCGGCGCGGATCGCATCGCCCGAGGAGCGGATGTCGAGCGATTTGCCTTCCAGCACCAGCCGGCCGGAGGAGGGCCGGGTCACGCCGAACAGCGACTGGCAGAGTTCCGAGCGGCCGGCGCCGATCAGGCCATAAAGCCCGAGGATTTCACCGCGGCGAAGCTCGAAGGAAATGTCGCGGAATTCGGTCGGGTGGCAGTAGTTCTCGACGCGGAAGACCGGCGCGCCGATCCTGACTTCGACCTTGGGGAAAACGTCCTTGACGTCGCGGCCGACCATCAGCCGGACGATCTCGTCCTGCGGCGTCTGCTTCAACCGGCCCTGGCCGACGGCGCGGCCATCGCGAAAAACCACGAAATTCTCGGCGATCTCGTAGACCTCGTCGAACTTGTGGCTGATGAAGAGGATCGCCTTGCCCTGCCGCTTCAGGCCTTCGACGATGCGGAAGAGGTCGTCGATCTCCTTGCGGGAAAGGGCGGCCGTCGGCTCGTCCATGATGACGATGCGCGCCTCGACCGACAGCGCCCGGGCGATTGCCACGAGATGGCGCTGGGCGATCGAGAGGTCGCGCAGGCGGATCGTCGGATCGATCTCGCTTTCGAGCTGCAGCATGAGGGCCTTGGCGCCGGAATTGATCCTGCGCCAGTCGATCGTGCCGAACCGGGTGCGCGGCGCATGGCCGAGAAAGATGTTTTCCGCGACGCTCAACTCGTCGAAAAGCACGGTTTCCTGATGGATGGCGGTGACGCCCGCATCGATCGCTGCCTGCGCGCTCGTGAACGTGGTGGGTACGCCGTCGATCAGGATCTCGCCCTCGTTCGGGCGGTAGATGCCGGTCAGGATCTTGACGAGTGTCGACTTGCCGGCGCCGTTTTCGCCGATCAGTGCCGTCACCTGGCCGGGATAAAGCTTGATGCTGACCCCATCCAGGGCTTTGACGCCCGGAAAGATCTGGCTGATGCCGCGCATTTCCAGGATCGGCATTGCTTCCGTCGTCGGTGCCGGTTGGGGCGATCGGTCTTGAATTTTCGTTACGCCGTTCATCAGCACATTTCCGACAGATCATGAGATATACGCGGCCGTTTAGCTATGGCGCGGCAAACATCTTCTCCCCAGCGGGGAGAAGATGCCGGCAGGCGGTTGAGGGGGCGCTCGCGCCTGCCGGCAAGTGGAGTTCTCCAGATCAGAAGATCTTGGAGAACTCATCGATGTTCTTGGCATTATAGACGAACGGGTCGGCCATGGCGGCTTCGCCATTGTCGCCCACCTTGATCGAGCCCATGCGACCGGCCTTGATGGCCGAACCGGGCTTGGCGTCGGTATCGCCCTTGACGAGATGGTAGGCGATCTGGGTGGCCGAATAACCGAGGTCGATCGGGTTCCAGATGGCGAATTCCTTGGTCGCGCCGGACTTGATGGCACCGGCCATTTCGGACGGCAGACCAAGGCCGGTCACGTAGACCTTGCCGATCATGCCCGCATCCTTGACGGCCTGCGAGGCGGCGAGCACACCGACAGTGGTCGGGGCGACGATGACCTTGACGTCCGGCTGCGATTTCAGGAGGCCCTGCGCTTCGCGGTAGGACTTGTCGGCGAGGTCGTCACCATAGACTGTCGTGACGAGGTTCAGGCCGGGGAAATCCTTGAGCTGCTTCTTCATTTCGGCGATCCAGGTGTTCTGGTTCGTCGAAGTGGTGGTGGCCGAAAGGATGGCGAAACCGCCCTTGCCACCTTCCAGGTGGTTCTTGGCGAGCGTCAGGCACATCTTACCGATCAGGTCGTTGGAAGACGGGTTCAAGTGCATGATGCGGCCTTCCTTGGCCACCGCCGAATCCCAGGAAATGACCTTGATGCCGCGCTGGGCGGCCTTCTTGAGCGCCGGAATAACGGCATCCGGATCGTTGGCGGAGATGGCAATCGCATCCACGCCTTGAGCGATCAGCGAGTTGATCACTTCGATCTGGCCTTCGGCCGTCGTGGAGGTCGGGCCGGTATAGATGACCTGGACGCCGCCGAGTTCCTTGGCAGCTTCCTGCGCGCCCTTGTTGGCCGCCTCGAAGAAGCCGTTGCCGAGTGATTTCACGACGAGCGCGATCTTCATGTCGGCGGCACTTGCCGCCGTCGTCATTGCGGCGAAGGCAAGTGCCACGCCAAGGGCGAGTTTCTTTGCAAGTTTCATGGTTGGTCCTCCCAGTTGATAGTTCAAACTTTCTACCGCCGGTCGCTCCTCATGCGGCCGACGAAGAATCCTCCTTGGCGATGTCCGCAGCTGCGGCGGCACCGGCGATAATCAGTTTGACGCCGGCGTCCTCGATCATCCGTGCGGCGTCGTCGGTCACGCCGTCATCGGTGATGACGGTCGTCACCCGGTCGAGCGGGCAGAGAATGAGGCTCGATCGGCGCGAAAACTTCGACGAATCCACCATGACGATCAGTTCCTCGGCCTGGTGCATCAGCTTCTGCTCGCTCTGGATCACCAGCGCGTCGGCCTCCATCACACCGAGCGGGCCGACCCCCTGCGCGCCGATGAACATGCGCCGCGCATAGAAATTGCGGATCGCGTCATTGTCGAAGGGCGACAGGATCAGGCTCTGCTCGCGATAGATCGCGCCGCCCGGTATCGTCACCGTGTTCTTGGAATGCTTGACCAGATGTTCGGCGATCGCAAACGAGTTGGTCATCACCTGCAGGCGCCGCGCCGACATGAAATGCACCATCTGGAACGTGGTCGTGCCGCCGTTGATGATGACGCTGTCGCCTTCATCGCAAAGTTCGACGGCGCGGCGGGCGATTGCGCGCTTCTTGTCGATATTGACCGATTCCGACACCCGGAACGAGCGGGCGGCAAGCTGGCCGATCTGCGGCGGATGCATGGCTTCCGCCCCGCCCCGGACACGCCGGAGCTTGCCCTGAACATGCAGCGAAGCGATGTCGCGCCGGATCGTCGCTTCCGATGCCTCGGTCAACTCCGCGATATCCTGCACCGTGATGACGGGCTTTTCCTGGATCGCGCTCAAGATGATGCGATGGCGTTCACGTTCGTGCATGGGTTCCTCCTCGGCGACAACTATTGCTGGAAAATTTATGATGTCAATCAGAAACGATCAAATTCGCTTTTATTGCGCTGCACAATGAAAGTTTATGATCGTTTGTGATTGACAGGAGGCGCAGCAATGCGCGATACCCACAACAGGGAGATGGCGGCCGCCTCGTCGCCGTGAGCCGAAACACGTTGGGAGGACAAGCGATGTCGGGCCAAACCCGCCTTCTCGAAAACCGTTGGAATGATGCCCAAGCCGCCAAGCTGGATGAGCCCGGCAAGCTGCTCTATCGCTCCAATCTTCTCGGTGCCGACAAGCGCATCACCAACTACGGCGGCGGCAATACCTCGGCCAAGGTGATGGAAACCGATCCGCTGACCGGCGAAAAAGTGAAGGTCATGTGGGTGAAGGGGTCGGGCGGCGATGTCGGCACGATCAAGCTCGATGGTTTCGCCACCCTCTACATGGACAAGCTGGAAGCGCTGAAGGGGCTCTACAAAGGCGTCGAGGACGAAGACCGCATGGTGGGTTTCCTGCCGCATTGCACCTTTAATCTCAATCCGCGCGCTGCCTCCATCGATACGCCGCTGCACGGTTTCGTGCCGTTCACGCATGTGGACCACATGCACCCGGACGCGATCATCGCGATCGCGGCCTCGAAGAACTCGAAGGAGCTGACGCAGCAGATCTTCGGTGCCGAGATCGGCTGGCTGCCCTGGCGGCGGCCCGGTTTCCAGCTCGGGCTCGATCTCGAAGCGTTCGTCAAGGCTAACCCGAATGCCAAGGGCGTCGTGCTGGAAAGCCACGGCCTGTTCACCTGGGCAGACGACGCCAAAGCCTGCTACGAGCTGACGCTCGACATCATCAACAAGGCGATCGAATGGTTTGCCAAGGAGACCGAAGGCAAGACCATCTTCGGCGGTGCGGCAACGAAGAGCCTGCCCGCACCGGAACGCCGGGCGATCGTCGCAAAACTGATGCCGGAGATCCGCGGCCGGATCGGCAAGGCGGAGCGCAAGCTCGGCCATTTCGACGACCAGGACGCCGTGCTGGAATTCGTCAATTCCAGGGACCTGAAGCCGCTCGGCGCGCTCGGCACATCCTGCCCGGACCATTTTCTGCGCACAAAGATCCGTCCGTTGATCGTCGATTTCGATCCAGCCAAGCCGGATGTCGATGCGGTCATTGCTGCGCTCGACAAGGCGCTCGAAGATTATCGTGCCGATTACACGCGTTATTACGAGACCTGCAAACACGGCAATTCGCCTGCGATGCGCGACCCGAACCCGGTCATCTTTCTGATTCCCGGCGTCGGCCTGCTGTCGTTTGCGCGTGACAAGGCGACTGCCCGCATTGCCGGGGAGTTCTACGTCAACGCCATCAACGTGATGCGCGGGGCGTCCACGGTTTCAGAATATCAGGGCCTGCCGGAGCAGGAGGCCTTCGACATCGAATACTGGCTGCTCGAAGAGGCCAAGCTGCAGCGCATGCCGAAGCCGAAGAGCCTTGCCGGGCAGGTGGCGTTCGTCACCGGCGGCGCCGGCGGCATCGGGCGGGCGACGGCAGCCCGGCTGATGGGCGAGGGTGCCTGCGTGGTGCTTGCCGATATCGATGGCGGGGCGCTCGACACGACCAAAGCCGATTTTGAAAAATCCTTCGGCAAGGATGCGGTGCGCGGGGTTCTGCTCGACGTGACGACCGAGCATGCGGTGATCACCGCGTTTGCCGAGGCCTGCGTCGAATTCGGCGGCGTCGATATCCTCGTCTCGAATGCCGGGATCGCGTCTTCTGCGCCGGTCGAGGAAACCACGCTTGCCATGTGGAGCAAGAATATCGACATTCTGGCGACCGGTTATTTCCTCGTGTCGCGCGAGGCGTTCCGGCTGTTCCGCCGCCAGGATCTGGGCGGCAATGTCGTCTTCGTGGCCTCCAAGAACGGGCTTGCCTCATCGCCGAACGCATCGGCCTATTGCACCGCCAAGGCCGCCGAAATCCATCTCGCCCGCTGCCTGGCGCTGGAAGGCGCCGAGGCCGGCATCCGCGTCAATACGGTCAATCCGGACGCTGTGCTGCGCGGCTCGAAGATCTGGAACGGCGAATGGCGCGAACAGCGGGCGGCCTCGTCCAAGATCGAGGTGGACGACCTGGAGGAGCACTACCGCAAGCGGTCGTTGCTCAAGCTCAATGTCTTCCCGGAGGATATTGCCGAGGCGATCTATTTCCTCGCGTCGGATGCATCCGCCAAGTCGACGGGCAATATCATCAACGTGGATGCCGGCAACGCGCAGAGCTTTACGCGGTAAGGTACTCTCTTCTCCCCAGCGGGGAGAAGATGTCCGTCAGGACAGATGAGGGGGAGGAGCGAAGCGACGCCTTGAGCGACAAGCGAAAGGCATGACCTGCTGCGAAGGCCCCCTCATCCGACCCTTCGGGCCACCTTCTCCCCGCTGGGGAGAAGAGACAAAGATCAGATGGGAGGACCGAATGGTCGAGTTAAAAATCGCCGCGGATGTGATCGCCGCCGAAAACGGCAAGCGTTCAGCGGCGCTCAAATCCGATTATGACGCGCTTGGCGAAAACCTGTCGCGACGCGGCATCGATATCGAAACGATCACCCGGGATGTCGAAAAATTCTTTGTCGCCGTACCCTCCTGGGGCGTCGGTACCGGTGGTACGCGTTTTGCCCGTTTTCCGGGTCAAGGCGAACCGCGCGGCATTTTCGACAAGCTCGATGATTGCGCCGTCATTCACCAGCTGACGCGGGCGACGCCCACCGTTTCGCTGCATATCCCCTGGGACAAGGCGGATGCCAAGGAGTTGCGCGCCAAGGGCGATGCGCTGGGCCTCGGCTTCGACGCCATGAACTCCAATACCTTTTCCGATGCGCCGGGGCAGGCGCATTCCTACAAATACGGCTCGCTCAGCCATACGGATGCCGCGACGCGCGCCCAGGCGATCGAGCACAATCTTGAATGTATCGAGATCGGCAAGGCGATCGGTTCGAAGGCGCTCACGGTGTGGATCGGCGACGGCTCGAACTTTCCGGGCCAGAGCCATTTCACGCGGGTGTTCGAGCGTTATCTCGCCTCCATGGCTGAGATCTACAAGGTACTGCCGGACGATTGGCGGCTGTTTTCCGAACACAAGATGTACGAGCCGGCCTTCTATTCGACGGTGGTGCAGGACTGGGGCACGAACTACCTGATCGCCAATACGCTGGGCCCAAAGGCCTTCTGCCTCGTCGATCTCGGTCACCATGCGCCGAACACCAATATCGAGATGATCGTCGCCCGCCTGATCCAATTCGGAAAGCTCGGCGGCTTCCACTTCAACGATTCCAAATATGGCGATGACGACCTCGATGCCGGTGCGATCGAGCCCTACCGCCTCTTCCTGGTCTTCAACGAACTGGTCGATGCCGAGCATCGCGGGATCAAGGATTTCCGCCCGGCGCATATGATCGACCAGTCGCACAACGTCACCGATCCGATCGAGAGCCTGATTTCCAGCGCCAACGAGATCCGCCGCGCCTATGCCCAGGCATTGCTGGTCGATCGGGTGGCACTTGACGGCTTCCAGCAAGACAACGATGCGCTGATGGCGTCCGAGACGCTGAAGCGGGCCTATCGCACCGATGTCGAGCCGATCCTTGCCGAAGCCCGTCGCCGTGCAGGTGGAGCGATCGATCCCGTCGCAGTCTATCGCACCAGCGGCTACCGTAAAAAGGTCGCGCTCGAACGCCCGTTTTCGATCAGCGGCGGCGGTGGGATCATCTGATCTCTCCGACCTGCAATGACGCCGGCAGATGAGTCCCGCCGGCGGTCAATTCTCGTGATCCGGTCGAATGAACGGATCAGGTATTCCGACCGATCGCGCGCTCCATGCGGCTGAGGCCTTCCTCAAGCAGCGTGCGCGGGCATCCGAAATTGACGCGGACGAAGTTGCCATAGGCTTTGCCGAATTCCGATCCGGCATTGAAACCGACTTTGCCGTGCCCCAGGAAATAGCTCTGGGCGTCCGGCTTCAGGCCGAGTTCCGTGCAGTCGAGCCAGGCGAGGAAAGTGCCCTCTGACTTGATGAGCTTGATCTTGGGGAAGCGGCGAGCGATTTCGGCCGACAGGTAGTCGCGATTGGCCTCGATATAGGCGAGCATCCGGGTTTTCCAGTCGCCCGCCTTCGAGAACGCGGCGAGCGTTGCCTCGAGTCCGATGATATTGGCGTTGTCGACCATGCCGAGCCGCGCCTGGTTGAATTTCTCGCGGATCGTCTTGTTGCCGACGATCGCGAAGGCGGTCTTGAGGCCGGCGATATTGTAGGTCTTGCTGGCGGCCATCAGGGTGATCGTGCGGTTCGCCGCATCTTCCGAAAGCGTGGCGATGGGCACGTGGCGGCGGCCGTCGAACAGGAGGTCGCAGTGAATCTCGTCGGAGATGATCAGCGTATCGTTCTTTCGGCAGAGGTCGGCGATCGTCTTCAGTTCGTCCGTCGTGAATACCTTGCCTGTCGGGTTCTGCGGGTTGCAGAAGAGCAGCGCCTTTGACTTCGCCAGCTCCGCCGCCAGAACGTCGGTGTCCATCACATGGCCTTCGGCGGTCGGCAAAAGCGGTGCTTCGCGGCGGACAAGGTTCCAGTCCGCGGGAGCTTCGAGGATTGGCCGATAGACCGGAGGCTGAACCAGCACGCCGTCGCCGGGCTCGAGCATCGCGTGCAGCGCCATGTTGAAGCCTGGAACGACGCCCGGCAGGAAGACGATCTCGTCCGGCGAGACCGTCCAGCCGTATTTTTCCTGCATGTCGGCAACGATCCGGGCGCGCAGCTCGTCGCGGGCGACGCCATAACCGAGCATCGGATGTTCGAGCCGGTTGCGGATGGCGTCGACGATCTCCGGTGCCGCGGGGAAGTCCATATCGGCGACCCACATGGGCAGCACGTCGTCCGGATACTTGCTCCACTTCGAGCTGCCGGTGCCCCGGCGTTCGTGCACCGCATCGAAATCGGTCATGCTCTCAAAATCCCCTTTTGTCATTCTGCCGGTCAAATCGATCAGCCATCCTCATTTCAACGCCTGCCGCGAACCGGGCAAAGCACGAAATCAGACCCGTTGTCCCCAACCGGCCGCGCGCCTGTCAACGCCTTTCTTTGCGTAACCGGCGTGCGCAGCGCCTGCCGCTTGTCCCGGCGAGGGGCGCGCAGCCTGCTTCGGTCATCGGGAATGACGCGGATCGATCCGGCGGAAAGCTCAGGCGCGGATCAGGATATGCGCTTCCATAGCCGCTTCGACAAAGGCCTTCCTGGCTTCTTCCGGCTTGCGTTTTCCGGCATCCACCGCGGCGCAGACTTCGAGCGCCCGGTCTAGGGCGGTGCCATCCTCCACCGGCCAGTCTTCGATCATCGCCCATGCCGCGGCCTGCGTGGTTTCGATCGCGGTTTCGGCCGGCGGCTCGCCGATCGATATGACGACCGGCTTGTTCCAAGGCGTGTTCATTCTGTTCGGCTTCCCGTCTCGTCCATGCCGGTCTCATAGACCGATTTGACTGCCGTGGCGAGGGTCGGCAGTCGGCGATGCGAGAAAGAAGGAGGCTGCTCTATCTAGAGCAAGCCACGGGTAGCGAGGTTCATCATCAGCGCCGAGATGCCGAAGCTCCAGGGAGGGCATTCGGTCGAGAGGCGTACCGTGTTGCGCAGCGTGCCGAGGCCCGGAGATGAGATCTCGACGATGTCGCCGATCTTGTGGGTGAAGCCCTGGTTCGGCACGTCGCGATCCTCGGTCGGTGCAAACAGCGTGCCGAGAAACAGCATGAAACCGTCGGGATACTGATGATGCTCGCCGCATGTATGCTTGACCAGATCGAGCGGGTCGCGGCTGATCTGCGACATCGAGCTCTTGCCGTTGAGCACATATCCCTCCGGCCCGGTCACGCGCAGGTCGAGTTCGGCATTGCGGACATCGTCCAATCCGTAACCCTCATCGAAGAGGCGGATAAAAGGCCCGATGGAGCACGAGGCGTTGTTGTCCTTCGCCTTGCCGAGCAGAAGCGCCGAGCGGCCTTCGACGTCGCGCAGGTTGACGTCGTTGCCGAGCGTCGCCCCCTTGATCCTGCCCTGGCTGTCGACTGCCAGCACGATTTCCGGCTCCGGATTGTTCCAGGTCGATACGGGATGGAGGCCGACATCCGCACCCCAGCCCACCGAGGCCAGCACCGGCGCCTTGGTGAAGACTTCAGCATCCGGGCCGATCCCGACCTCCAGATACTGCGACCACATGCCCTCCCTGATCAGCGCTTCCTTGACCTTCGCGGATTGCGGCGAACCGGCCTTCAGGTCCTTGAGGCTGCCGCCGATGATCGTGCTGACGGTCTGCCGGATGGCGGCCGCCCTGTCCGGATTGCCGGCGGCCTTTTCCTCGATGACGCGCTCGATCATCGATTGCGCGAACGTCACGCCGCAGGCCTTGATCGCCTGGAGGTCGACGGGCGCCAGCAGATGAGGACGCGACGGATCGGGTTTGCCCCTGCTGTTCCCGGCAAGGTCTTGCAACGTGCCGATGACCGGGCCGGCGGCGTTTCGGACAAATTCCGCAACATCGGCGCGCTCCAGAAGCGCGCTGAGGGTCGGCGCTTGCCTGCTGGTGATATCGACCAGGGCACCGTCACGCAGCGTGACGACGCTCGGCCCCGAAACGGCAGGATTCCAGACGCGGCCGACAAAAAGCCCGTTGGCAAACGCATCGATGAGATTGTCGGTCATGCTGGTGTATCTCCTCCCGTTAGATGTGGCGGAATGGGCCACTCTATCTTGTCTTGTTCTTGGTCTGGCGCGACGCGCGGTTTTCAGCTCGCAGCCAAGGCTGTGTGTTTTCGCTTCCGAAGACACGTTCGTCCAGCCCCAGGCGACAAATTAGATCGAGATTCGTGGGGCGCTGGCGACGTCGCACTGCTGATCGAGGATCTTCCCAAACCGGCTCCGCTGAAACCTGTCGGCGTTGGAGCTGCAAATCCCGTTCTCAGCGGTCGCCGCTGCTCGACTCTACCTCCCCATTGACAGGGCGGTCGTGTTCTATATTCTTTTATAAAAGTCTATATAACATAATTGTGGAACATAAACGGGAGACTATCATGAAGCTGAAGCTTGCATTCCTTGTTGCAACGGCGCTCGTCGCCACGCCGTCATTTCTGATGGCGCAGGAGAAGGGCGGCGTCATCAACGTCGCGACCATCGGCGAGCCGCCGACGCTCGATCCGATGACCTCGACGGCCGACCTTGTTGGTATCGTCACGCAGCACATTTTCGAGACGCTCTATACATTCAACAAGAAGTGGGATGTCACACCGCTTCTGGCGGAAAGCCTGCCGGAGGTGAGTGCCGACGGCAAGACCTATACGATCAAGCTGCGCACCGGCATCAAATTCCATGACGGCAGCGACATGACCTCGGAAGACGTAGTCGCCTCGCTCACCCGCTGGACCAAGCTCGCCTCGCGCGGCAAGCAGGCCGCCGGTTTCATCGACACCATTTCCGCCGCCGACCCCGCGACCGTGACGATCAAGCTGAAGCAGCCCTATGCGCCGCTCGTCTCGCTGCTCGCCTTCAATAACTCTGCCGCGATCATCATCCCGGCGGAAAAGCAGGCCGATACGATGACCGACTTTGTCGGTACTGGACCTTATATGCTGAAGGAGCGCAAGGCGGATCAGTATATCCAGCTCGCCCGCTTCAAGGACTACAAGCCGCGTTCGGGTGAGAGCGACGGTTATGGCGGCGCACGCCACCAGTATCTCGACGAGATCCGCTTCGTGCCGGTTCCGGACCCGAACACCCGCGTGGAAGCCGCCGTTTCCGGCCAGTACGACTATATCGATTCCCTGCCGGTTGAATCCTTCGACAAACTGAAAGCCTCGAAGGCCAGCCAACCGCTGCTCCTGAAGCCGTTCGGTTATCCGGTCTTCGTCTTCAACACCGCGGAAGGGGCTGCCAAGAGTCTCGCGGTCCGCAAGGCGATCCGCCAGGCGCTCAACATGGAGGACATGCTGGCCGCCGCCTTTGGCAGCAAGGATTTCTACGCGCTCGACGGCAACATCTACCCGGCTTCCTTCACCTGGAGCACGGATGCCGGCGTGAAGGGCAATTACAACGTCGCCGATCCGGAAGGCGCTGCCAAGGCTGCCAAGGCCGCAGGCTATGACGGCAAGCCGATCCGCATCCTGACCAGCCGCCAGTACGAGTTCCACTACAAGATGGCGCAGGTCGCCGCCGAGTATCTGAAGCTTGCCGGCTTTGCGGTCGACATGCAGGTGGTCGACTGGGCGACGCTCACGCAGCGCCGCACCGACAAGGCGCTCTGGGACATCTATATCACCCACAGCCCCTTCCTGCCGGAGCCGGCACTGATCGGTTCGCTGGCGCCGAGCTCGCCGGGCTGGTGGGACACGCCTGCCAGAAAGGCGGCCGTGGATGCTTTCTCGGCAGAGTCGGATCCGAAGAAGCGCGTCGAACTCTGGGCCAATGTCCAGAAGGCCCTGTATGACGAAGCGCCTTTCATGAAGATCGGCGATTTCAACGCAGTCTCCGCCATCTCCACCAAGCTTCAGGGCGTCGATCCGGCTCCGTGGCCCTATTTCTGGAACGCGTCGATCAAGAAGTAATAGTGGGCCGGTAATAATGATCGCGGCGGCAAACTCACACTCCCTCATCCCTGTGCTTGTCACAGGGATCCAGCCACGGCGCATCTGCGCCGTGAGTGACTTGAATTCCCTCAATCGGTCTTTTGCGCCCAAAGACTTGGGCGCGCTGGATTCCTGTGACGAGCACAGGAATGAGGGAGAGGTTTTTGCCGCCGCGCACCTTCTTCAACAGAACGCAGCAAACAGGGCCATGCCCGCATGATACGTTACATTCTTCAACGCCTTGCCGGCATGATCGTGGTGATGTTTCTCGTCGTGACGATCGTCTTCGTGATCGTTCGCGTGACGCCCGGCGATCCGGCTGCGGTCATGCTCGGTCCCGACGCCACGGCGCAGGACGTCGCCGAACTGCGCACGCGCCTCGGCCTCGATCAGTCGATCGGCGTCCAGTATGTCTTCTATATCGGCCAACTTCTGAGGGGCGACCTCGGCCAGTCGATCTTTCTCAACATGCCGGTGACGTCGGCGCTTCTCGACCGCGCCGAACCGACTTTCTTCCTGACGATTTTTTCGCTGGCGATTGCGAGCGTCATCGCGCTGCCGATCGGCATCTATGCCGCCTACCGGCGTGGGTCCTTCATCGACCAGGCCGCGACGATGGTGGCGATGCTGGCTGCCAGCATTCCGAGCTTCTGGCTCGGCCTTATCCTGATGCAGTTCTTCGCGGTGCGCCTTAATATCTTTCCGGTTTCCGGTTACGGCGGACCGGGCGCGAGCTTTGCCGAGCGCATGTATCACCTGACACTACCGGCCTTCGCGCTCGGCCTCGTTTCCTCGGCGCTGATCCTGCGGTTTACCCGCGCCTCGATGCTCGACGTGCTCGGCGACGACTATATCCGCACCGCCCGCGCAAAAGGGCTGATCGAGCGGCGCGTCGTGCTGAAACATGCGCTGAAGAACGCGCTGATCCCGATCCTCACCGTGCTGGGCTTGACCGCTGCCGTGCTGATTTCTGGCGCCGTGGTCACCGAAACCGTGTTCGGCCTGCCGGGCGTCGGCAATCTGGTGGTTTCGGCGGTGCTGCGGCGTGACTATCCCGTCATCCAGGGTGCGCTGCTCGTCATCGCCGCCCTCTACGTCCTGATCAATTTCGCGATCGACATGCTCTATCTGCTGGTCGATCCAAGGGTGCGCTACTGATGGCGGAAATTGTCACCACCAAGCCGGCAACGAGCGAGGGCGCCAAGTTCTTCCGCCGTTTCCTGAAACGCAAGACGGTCGCGCTCGGGCTGGTCGTCATCGTGATCTTCGTTCTGCTGGCGGTCTTCGCGCCGTGGATTGCGCCCTATTCGCCATCGAAACTGTCGATCGTCAACCGGCTGAAGCCGCCGAGCGAGATCTACTGGTTCGGCACCGACGAGTTCGGCCGCGATATCTTCTCGCGCACCATCTATGCCGGGCGGCTGTCGCTGCTGGTCGGGGCGGCTGTCGTCACCCTTTCGGCGATCATCGGCGTGACGCTCGGATTGCTTGCCGGCTTCTTCCAGAGGCTTGATACCCCGATTGCCAGGCTGATCGATGCGATGATGGCCTTTCCGGACATCCTGCTTGCCATCGCGCTGGTTGCCGCCCTCGGGCCCTCCCTGGTGACCGTGATCATCGCCCTGTCGATCGTCTATTCGCCACGGCTCGCCCGCATCGTCCGGGCCTCGACTCTGGTGATCCGCGAACTGCCTTACGTGGAGGCGGCGAAGGCGCTGGGGATCTCGACCTTCCACATCATGACGCGGCACGTGCTGCGCAACCTGATATCGCCGATCCTGGTGCAGGGCACGTTCCTGTTTGCCAGCGCCATGCTCGCCGAAGCCGGGCTTTCCTTCCTCGGCCTCGGTGTCAGCCCCGAAATTCCCACCTGGGGAACGATGATTGCCAGCGGGCGCCAATATATCGGCCAGGCCGACTGGATGACCTATTTCCCGGGCTTTGCCATCATTCTTTCCGTTCTGTCGCTGCAGATGGTCGGCGACGGATTGCGGGACATGCTCGATCCAAGACTTCGAAAGGACCTGTAAATGACCGGTGAAACAGCGGGCCAGCCGCTCCTCCTCACCAATGTGAAGCCGATGGCTTTCGGCGGCAATGCTTCCTCTGGCACCACTGACATCCTCGTCGGTGCCGACGGGAAAATAACAGCCATAGGCCCGTCGCTTGCGGCACCTGCGGATGCCATCCGGGTCGACGGCAACGGCGCCTTCATCTCGCCCGGCTGGATCGACCTGCATGTGCATATCTGGCATGGCGGCACCGATATCTCGATCCGTCCGTCCGAATGCGGCGCCGAGCGTGGCGTCACCACGCTGGTCGATGCCGGTTCTGCCGGCGAAGCCAATTTTCACGGTTTTCGCGAATATATCATCGAGCCGTCCAGGGAGCGCATCAAGGCGTTCCTGAACCTCGGTTCGATTGGCCTCGTCGCCTGCAACCGCGTCGCCGAACTGCGCGATATCCGCGACATCGACCTTGACCGCATCCTCGAATGTTATGCGGAAAACAAGGAGCATATCGTCGGCATCAAGGTGCGGGCGAGCCATGTGATCACCGGTTCCTGGGGCGTCACGCCGGTGAAGCTCGGCAAGAAGATCGCCAAGATCCTCAAGGTTCCGATGATGGTGCATGTCGGCGAGCCGCCGGCGCTCTATGACGAGGTGCTGGAAATCCTCGGCCCCGGCGACGTCGTCACCCATTGCTTCAACGGCAAGGCCGGTTCGAGCATCATGGAAGACGAGGACCTCTACAATCTCGCCGAACGCTGCGCCGGCGAAGGCATTCGCCTCGACATCGGCCATGGCGGCGCGTCGTTCTCGTTCAAGGTTGCGGAGGCGGCGATTGCCCGCGGCCTGCTGCCCTATTCGATCTCGACCGACCTGCACGGCCATTCGATGAATTTTCCGGTCTGGGATCTGGCGACCACCATGTCCAAGCTGCTTTCGGTCGGCATGCCGTTCGACAAGGTGGTGGAAGCGGTCACCCATCACCCGGCTTCGGTCATCAAGCTTTCCATGGAAAACCGGCTGTCGGTCGGTGAACGCGCCGATTTCACCATCTTCGATCTCATCGACGCCGATCTCGAGGCGACCGATTCCAATGGCGACGTCTCGCGCCTGCAGAAGCTGTTCGAGCCGCGTTACACGGTCATCGGTTCGGAGGCCATCACCGCCAGCCGCTATATCCCGCGGGCCCGCAAGCTCGTCCGCCACAGCCACGGTTACTCGTGGCGCTGAGGCGTTTTCTTGAAATCGCATGACAGGAGTTGACGTGAATACGTCTTCAGCAAAAGCCGCTCCCGCGGCGCAGACACCTTACGATCGGCTGATCGCGCTCGGCATCAAATTGCCGCCGCCGCCGCCGCCGATCGCCAATTTCGTCACGCATGTCCGCGAAGGCAACATGCTCTACCTCTCCGGTCAGGGTCCGCGCGAGGCGGATGGCCATCTGCATGCCGGCAAGGTGGGCGCCGATGTCAGCGTCGATCTCGCCTATCAGCATGCTCGGCTGGTGGGCATCAACCTGCTTGCTGTCATGCACGAGGCGCTCGGCGACCTTTCGCGGGTGAAGCGGGTTGTGAAACTGCTTGGCATGGTCAATGCCGTGCCGGACTTCGAGGATCATCCGAGCGTCATCAACGGTTGCTCGGACCTCTTCATTGCGGTGTTCGGCGATGCGGGCCAGCATGCCCGTTCAGCCGTCGGGTTCGGCTCGCTGCCGGGCAATATTACCGTCGAGATCGAGGCGATCGTCTCGCTGAACGACTGAGGAGGTTAGGTCAGTGGTTGCGCCAACCCATCAGCTTCTCGATCCGCTGGGCGGAAGCACGGACGTGCTCCGTATAGTGGTTCCCGTCGGACACGACTTTCTGTTCCGGCAGCACGATGGAAATGGTGGCGACGCACTCACCGCTCCGGTCACAGACCGGCGAGGCGATGCAGGCAACCGCATAATCGGACTCCGCCACCTGGATCGACAGCCGCTCCTCAAAGGCCTTGCCGGCCGAGTCGGACAGCGTGCGGGCGTCGATCTCGGCGCGGCCGGTCGGCGAGGTGCGGGCGCAGCGCTTGAAAAGCTCGATCCGCTCGGCCTCCGGCAGGTGCCCGACGAGAAGCCGGCCGGATGCCGTCCAGTTGAGCGGCACGCGGGTGCCGACGCGAGACGCGACCTGGTAATGGCTCGGGCCGTCCGCCATGGCGAGCACCAGCATGTAATCGCCGTCGCGGCCGCAGACCTGAACGGTTTCGCCCGCCTGCCGGCAGAGATCGTGCATTTCGTGGGTGGCGACGCTCATGAAATCGAGCGACCGGGCATAGGCGAGGCCGTAGTGGTAGAGGCGGGCGCCGAGCCAGATCGAACCGTCGGCATTGCGGGCGAGCATGTTCTTCTCGACCAGATCGTCGATGATCACATAAACGGTCGACAGCGGCGCCTTGACCGCCTTGGCGATCGCATAGGCGCCGGACGGCGCACCCGTTTCGTAGAGATAATCGATCACCTGCAGCGCGCGGTCGATACCGCTCACGCGCGACCGGCGCGCGCCCTTGGCTTCCGTTTCCACCTGGGAACCGGCCTCACTGGAGAGGTCTGCAGATGATGTCTTTGCGTCCAACTCAACGCTCCTCGTGTCGTTTCGAGAGGCTATTACATTATTATGGCATAGCTGTCGATGGCAATTCGCCACTGGCCGCCACTTTGGAGAACCACAATGTCCGATGATATCCGCACCCAGATCGGCCTCCGCCCGGTCATCAACGTTTCCGGCACGATGACCAGCCTCGGGGCGTCGATCGTCGTTCCCGAAGCGATCCAGGCGATGGCGGCGATCCTGCCGCAATTCGTGGAGATCAATGATCTGCAGCGCAAGGCAAGCGCGATCATCGCCCGGTTGACCGGCGGTGAGGCGGGCTTCGTGACGGCATCCTGCTCCTCGGGCATCAGCCTCGCAGTCGCGGGCGCCATCACCGGCAACAACCTGCTGGCAATCGAGAAGCTGCCGGACACGGTGCCGGACAAGAACGAAGTGCTCGTGCAGATGGGCCATGTGGTGAGCTATGGCGCGCCGGTGGACCAGGCGATCCGGCTCGCCGGCGGCAAGGTCGTGCTGGTCGGCCAGGCGACCTCGACGCATCGCTACCACATGGAACATGCGATCACCGAGAAGACGGCTGCCGCCGTCTATGTCGTCTCGCATCACGTCGTGGATTACGGCCTGCTCAACCTCATCGAGTTCGTCGAGATCGCCCATGCGAAGGGCGTGCCGGTCATCGTCGATGCGGCTTCCGAATATGACCTCAAGCTCTTCCTGGCACAGGGTGCGGATATCGTCCTTTATTCCGGCCACAAGTTCCTCGGCGGCCCGACTTCGGGCGTCGTCGCGGGCAAGAAAGAACTGGTGCGCAGCGCCTTCCTGCAGAACATGGGCATCGGCCGCGGCATGAAGGTCGGCAAGGAAAGCGTCTTCGGCGTCATGGCGGCGCTGGAAGCCTGGGAGAAGCGTGACCATGCAGGTATCCGCGAACGCGAGACGGGCTATCTGAACCTGTGGAAACGGACGCTCGACGGTCGCCCGGGGGTCACCGCCCTGATCGAGCCGGATCCGACCAACAATCCGCTCGACCGCATGCGGGTGATCATCTCCGCGCCGGAAGCGCATATCACAGCCTGGGATCTGGCCGCAGCACTCGGCCGCGGCAATCCGCCGATCATCGTCCGCGACCACGAGGTGGAGCATCACTATTTCTACCTCGACCCGTGCAACCTGCATCCGGGCCAGGAAACGATCGTTGCGGCCCGTCTGACCGAGGAGCTCGACAAGGCTCGCGCCTCCAACGAGATCATCGCGACCCCGATCGAAGAGCGCAGCCGCCACCGTTTCGACGGTGCTCTGCGCTGGCCGGACTGAGGTACAGCCCTCCCCACAAGGGGGAGGGGCTCCACGCACCGCCGAGGACAATAAGAAGGGAACGATCATGGCTATTTCGCAAGCGCAAACCGTCCAGTCCGCTCAGCCGGTTCTCTCCGTCGAGAACCTGACCACCTCGTTCAACGTGGATGGCGAGTGGAAGTCGGTCGTGCGTGACGTTTCCTTCACCGTCGCTCCCGGCGAGACCGTGGCGATCGTCGGCGAAAGCGGGTCCGGCAAGAGCGTCACCTCGCTCTCCATCATGCGGCTGTTGCAGGAAGGCACGAGCCGTATCGAGGGCAAGATCATGCTCGGCGGGCGCAATCTTCTGGCGCTTCCGGAACACGAGATGCGCAAGGTGCGCGGCAACGACGTGGCGATGATCTTTCAGGAGCCGATGACGAGCCTCAATCCACTCTTCACCATCGGCGACCAGATTTCCGAGGCACTGCTCTGCCACAAGGCGATGTCGGCGGCGCAAGCGAAGGCCGAGACCATCCGGCTGCTGGAAAAGGTCCGCATTCCGTCGGCCGCCTCGCGCTTCGACGAATATCCGCACCGTTTCTCGGGCGGCATGCGCCAGCGCGTGATGATCGCCATGGCGCTCGCCTCCAAGCCGAAACTGCTGATCGCCGACGAGCCGACGACGGCGCTCGACGTGACGATCCAGGGCCAGATCCTCGATCTCATCAAGATGTTGCAGGACGAGGAGGGGACGTCCGTCCTGTTCATCACCCATGACATGGGCGTGGTGGCCGAAGTCGCCGACCGGACGATCGTCATGTATCGCGGCGAGCAGGTGGAGACGGGCGACACGCCCGACATCTTCCATCGCGGCAAACATCCCTATACGCGGGCGCTGCTGGCCGCCGTCCCGGTGCTCGGCTCGATGCAGAAATACCAGCGGCCGCTGCGTTTTCCGGTGGTCAACACGGCGACCGGGGAATCCGATGTGCAGGTGGAGGTGGCCGATACGGTTGCGGCCAACGACCGGCCCATTCTGGAGGTAAAGAACCTCACCAAGCGTTTCGACATCCATTCCGGCCTGTTCGGTCGTGTCAGCGGTCGTGTCCATGCGGTCGAGAACGTCTCCTTCGATCTCCACGCCGGCGAGACGCTGTCGCTGGTCGGCGAAAGCGGCTGCGGCAAGTCGACGACGGGCCGCGCGATAATGCGGCTGATCGAGCCGGATGCCGGTTCGGTCGTCGTCGAGGGCCGTGACGTGCTGGCGCTCGACAAACGCGAGATGCGCGAGATGCGCAAGTCTGTGCAGATGATCTTCCAGGACCCGTTCGCCTCGCTCAATCCGCGCATGACGATCGGCCAGGCGATTGCCGAGCCCTATCTGGAACACAAGATGGGCACGGCGAAACAGGCCAAGGACGTGGTCGCCGACATGCTGCGCAAGGTCGGCCTGACGCCCGACATGGTGAACCGCTATCCGCACGAATTTTCCGGCGGCCAGCGCCAGCGCATCTGCATCGCCCGGGCGCTTGCGCTCGAACCCAAGGTGATCGTCGCGGACGAAAGCGTCTCGGCTCTGGACGTGTCGATCAAGGCGCAGGTCATCAACCTGATGCTCGACCTGCAGCAGAGCCTCAACCTTGCCTTCTTGTTCATCTCCCACGACATGGCGGTGGTGGAGCGGGTCAGCCATCGGGTAGCCGTGATGTATCTCGGCGAAATCGTCGAGATCGGTCCGCGCGCCTCCGTATTCGGCAATCCGCAGCATGAGTACACGAAGAAACTGATGGCTGCCGTGCCGGTGCCGGACCCCGATCGTCGGCGTGAAAAGCGGATCGCCGCCAGCGACGAACTCAAGAGCCCGATCCGCTCCGTGGACTACAAGGTCAACCCCCTTGAGTATAAGACCGTTTCAGCCGGTCATCTGGTCGCGGTGTAGCGGCTGCGAACAATCTTCCCGTCATCAGTCGATGACGGCCTCGATCAGGAACGGTCCCTTGCGGCTGAGCGCGCCGTCGAACAGCTTGACGAATTCCTTGATCGTCGTCGCGCGGCCGGACTCGACGCCAAGACCTTTCGCAAGCGAGCACCAGTCGAGCTTCGGCGCATCGAGATCGAGCATGCGCCGGGCATTGCGGCCGTAGGCGTTGACGCCGACATTGGTCATCTCGCCCTGGAGGATACGGTAGGCGCTGTTGGCGAAGACGATGGTGACGACGTCGAGTTGTTCGCGCGCCTGGGTCCAGAGGCCCTGCACGGTGTACATGCCGCTGCCGTCGGCCTGCATCGCGACCACCTTGCGGTCCGGCGCTCCGATCGCGGCACCTGCCGCCAGCGGAATGCCGATGCCGATGGCGCCGCCGGTGATCGGCAGGTGCTCATGCGGCGGCAGCCCCGGTGCCAAGAGAGGATACTGGCCGACGGAGGTCAGGCCCTCATCGATGATGACTGCGTTTTCCGGCAGCCGGCGGCCGATCGCGAAGCTGATCGCATCGGGGGTCAGCGCTCCGGCGGGCACCTGGATATCGTTCTGCGCGAACCGGTTGCGGACGAAATCCGCATCCGGCTTGATCCCGAGTGCATCGGCGAGCGTCGCCAGCACGTCGCCAAGATCGTGTTCGTGCTCCGCCAGTTGTATGACCTCGCAGGAAGGGGGCAGGGTGGTGCTCGGTTTTCCGGGATAGGCAAAGAAGGTGACCGGCCGTGGGCCACCGATGCAGATGGCGACCTCGAAATCCTGGAGCGCTTCGAGCGCAAGATCGATCTTGTAGGGCACCGGCCTGACGACCGCGCGTCCGGCGCCGCGGGCGCTGCGGCCGGAGGACGTGGAGAAAAGCACAGCGCCGGTGGCGGCTGCGATGCGCCCGGCAGTCTCGACCGGCTTTTCCCGGAGGGCCTGGCCGGCGAGCATGAGGACGACACGCTTGCCGCTGCGCAACGCAGCAACGGAGGCCTTCAGGGCGTCGGGGTCGATCGCGCGCGGCTCAGGGGTTGCCGCGGGCGTCAGCGTTTCCGGCGAGACGTCGCCCCAGGCAGCGTCTGCCGGAAGGATCATGGTCGAGACGCCGCGATTGGCGAGTGCGGCGGCATAACCTTCTTCGGTGCAACGGCGAATATCCGTCGCGCCGCTCGCGCGTCCGACCCAATGGGACATCGGCCGGGCCAGGCTTTCGATATCGCTGGTCAATGGCGCGTCATATTGAAGGTGATAGGAGGCATGGTCGCCGACGACGTTTAGCATCGGCGTGCGAGCGCGGCGGGCATTGTGGAGGTTGGCAAGGCCGTTGGCGAGGCCGGGGCCGAGGTGGAGAAGGGTGGCGGCCGGCTTGTCCGCCATGCGGGCATAACCATCGGCGGCACCCGTGACGACGCCTTCCGACAGACCGAGCACGCAGCGCATGGCCGGCTTGCGGTCGAGCGCTGCGACGAAATGCATTTCCGACGTGCCGGGATTGGCAAAGCAGACATCGACGCCGTTCACCAGAAGGACGTCACACAGCATATCGGCGCCGTTCATGCGCTTTTCCTTATCTTTGCAGCATGCCCAAGGGCTACTGCGACCAAGAGAAACCGCGGGCCGGATCGATCCCGCGGTCAGCGGCGACGAAGGCTCAAGCGGCTACCGAAGCGGTTGCGTCGGAGAACGCTGCTTCGATCGACGCTTCGAGAATGGCGAGCCCTTCCTCCAGAACGTCCCACTCGACGGTGAGCGGCGGCAGCAAACGGATCACATTGAGGCGTGTCCCGCAAGACAGGAGGATGAGGCCGCGGGCTTCCGCTTCTGCGACGATGCGGTTGGTAAGTGCAGGCGATGCCGTCTTCGACTGGCGATCTTCCACCAGTTCGAACGCGACCATGGCGCCGAGGCCGCGCACGTCACCGATATGCTCCATGCCCTGGCGGGAGGCGATTGCCGTCAGCCGCTCGGTGATCCGGCGGCCGACTTCGGCGGCGCGTTCGCACAACTTCTCATCTTCGATGACGTCGAGCACGGCATTGGCGGCAGCGACGCTCAGCGGATTGCCGGCATAGGTGCCGCCCAGCCCACCCGGATGGGCGGCGTTCATGATCTCGGCCCTGCCGGTGACGGCCGAAAGCGGGAAGCCGCCGGCAAGGCCCTTTGCCATGGTGATCATATCCGGCTTCACGCCGGCATGCTCGAAGCCGAACATCCTGCCGGTGCGCGCCATGCCCGCCTGGATTTCGTCGGCAATCAGCACGATGCCGTATTTGTCGGCGACTTCGCGAAGGTGGACGAGGAATTCCTTCGGTGCGACGTTGAAGCCGCCTTCGCCCTGGACCGGTTCGACGATGAAGGCCGCGATCCGTTCCGGATCGACGTCGGCTGCAAAGAGCCGATCGAGGCCGGCAATTGCTTCCTCGATCGAGAAACCGAGATAGGGGTTGGGGAAGGGCGCATGGTAGATGTCGGCGGGGAAAGGACCGAAGTTCTTCTTGTAGGGCATGACCTTGCCGGTCAGGGCCATGCCGAGCATGGTACGGCCGTGGAAGGCGCCTGAAAAGGCGATGACGCCGGCACGGCCGGTATGGGCGCGAGCGATCTTCACCGCGTTCTCGACCGCCTCGGCGCCGGTCGTCACCAGCATGGTGCGGTTTTCGGCTCCGGTCGGCGCCATCGCGTTCAGCCGCTCGGCGAGCCTGACATAACCTTCGTAGGGCGCGACATGGAAGCAGGTGTGGGTGAAGTGCTCGGCCTGTTCGGCGACGGCGCGCATGACGGACGGATGCCGATGGCCGGTATTGTTGACCGCGATGCCGGCGGCGAAATCGATGAAGCGCTTGCCGTCAACGTCCCAGAGCTGCGCATTCAAGGCCTTTTCGGCAAAAATGCCTCGGGTTCCGACGCCGCCCGCGACGGCGGCTTTCTGGCGGGACTGCAGATCTGCTGAAACGGTCATGACGATATCCCCTGAGGTCGATGACTCAGCTATAGTCTTGCTCATTATTTTGAGCAAGAGAGATTTGAAAAATCAGAGATAGGGCGGCGAGCAGGCCGAGATGACGATCGTCTGCCGGTCCGAGAGGTTGCGGAACCGGTGAGGCGTGCGGCTGTCGAAGAGGTAAGCCTCGCCGGCCTTGAGGACGCGGACGTCGCCGCCGACCGTCACTTCCAGCTCACCCTCGACCACATAGCCACCCTCCGAGGACGCGTGCTGCAACAGGGTCTCCCCCGTATCCGCATAGGGCCCGTAGATCTCGTGGAGGATCTGCAGGTTATGCGCCCGCGCATCGCCGATCTGGCGGAAGATCAGTGTGCCGTCACCACCCGCAATCGGCGATGCGGCAACCTTCGAAGTCAAGTCGACCAGTTCGTTTGCCGAGAAGAACGGGCCTTTCGGCGGGCTGCGTTCCGGCTCGAAAAAATCGCCCATCCCGACGCCGAGACCGTTCAGGATCTTGCGGAGCGTCGAAACGGACGGGCTGACCTTGTTGGTTTCTACATTCGATATCTGCGCATGCGGCACGCCGGCCCTTTCGGCGAGCTGGCGCTGCGAAAGGCCGGCGGCCGCACGCATGGCGTTGAGGCGTGCACCGATGTCGAACTTTTCATCCATCTTAAACGTCCCGGCTGTTCGGGTCGGTTATGCCGTGGATCTGGATCGTGATCAACTGGATGATATTTTGAGCGATCTGGTCGCGCAGCGTCATCACGGCAGGGGCGCTCAGGGTGATGGCCGCCACCGAGCGCCATGAATCTCGATGGAGCGCCGCTCCGCCTGAAAGCGCCCCATATCTTCCATCAGCCACTAAGCCGATAGGCCTATGGATATAGCTCATTTGGCGCAACTGCCCGCGACTCACGCGCGTGTTATCCTCCGAGCCTGCGGATCAGAGAGGATTTCGCTCATGTTCAGGTGCGGAGACTGCAAGGACACGGGCTGGGTTTGCGAAGCTCATCCTGCCAAACCGTATACCGGTACCCGATGCTGCGGCTGCGGCGCCGTTGAGATGCCATGTCCCCGCTGTCTCGCGTTGCACGACCTGGACAAATATCCGGACGTGGTGCGGGTCTTGCCGAAGCTGCCCGGCATCGAGATCACCTTCAAGGTTTCGCAGAGCGATCCGATGTAGCGCAAAGCCACACATCAAGGTGGGGTTCCTTTATAAAGCCTGCGGCCTTGCCAAAGATCCTCCTGAATCAACTCAATGGAACTTTGCCCGCCAATAATTGTTTCCTCCGGCCTGGAGGTGCGATGCATGGCAGTGTTTCTAGTTATATTGGAATTCGAGAAGGTTGAATCATACAATCGGGCGCGCAAAAGGATTCAGCCGCTTGTAACCTGCAAGTTATCAGGAAGCGCATGGTTAGTGGAATTCGACGGAGATGCTTCAGAATTGCAGCAATATCTTCAGGAATCTATCATCCAGAATGACAGCTTGTTCATTTCAGAGCTGAACCGTGATTGGGCGAGTATCAATATGCATGCGGCAAGGCGCTGGCTGGCGGAGAGGCACGCGATCGAGCCTAAGGGTCATCCGCAAAGCCGGTGAAGTGCGAAGATTTAAAGCCCTATTTCTATGGTAAGCTGCCAATTCCGGATTGACCGGGACCATGAGTAATTTATATATCTACTCATGTTCTGATTGAGCCTAAGCGCAGATCGGGAGATGTGGGAGTAGACGCTTCAGATTGTCACCGCCACTTCTGCCGCGGGTTGGATTTCGCATTTCGAGTGGCCGCCACGCTATCCCCGGGAGGTTGGGTTCCATGGTGAGATATTTCCTGAATGTCGATCTGAAAGACGGTTTTATTCCCGATACCGAAGGCCTCGACTTCCTCGATATCGAGAGAGCCACGGCCGAAGTCATATCCGGAATGAGAGACATCGTCGTCGAGCATATTCAGCAAGGTGAAGCCCTGGCTTTGCAGGCGATTTCCATCACCGACGATTCCGGCCATCTCATATCGATCGTCACGCTGGCCGATGCGCTCAACGGCTTCCTGCCCGGCATGGCGGTGTCGGGCCTCGGGTAAGGCCTTGCTGAGGTTCAGGTGGGGAAGCCGTAACGTTCGGTGATGTCCCAGAACATCCTGTTGATCGCGACGAGCGAATTGATGCTTTCGCGGATCCGGCCGATCTCGCGCGCATCGAGCTCCTCGATCTTTCCGTATTTGATCTCGTCCCGGCTTTCGAAGATCCGCATCGATTGCGTGACGTTGCGGCCGCTGTCCGGATCGAATGAATAGATGCAATGATTGTATTTGTTGCGAAGCTTCGCTTCGTCAGAAAGACGACGAGTAGCCTCCAGGATTTCCTTGCGGCAGACCGGCGCTGTCTTGCGCATCTTGGTCAACCGTTCCACGAGATCGACCCGAGCGCGGGTCGTATTCAAGGTCAGGAAGATGACGATCGCCGTTTCCTTGTCCACCTGGGCAAGGCCTGCGATCATGTGGATCAGCAGGCTTTCCGTATTGGTCCAGGTATAGTTGAGCTGCCCGATCAGAAGCAGGATGTCCTGGAGCCTAGTACTTGTCGCCTGAGAGGGAGCGGTCGTCCTGACCGCGGTTCGTGTCGCCTGCATTGCCGGTCGTATCCTTGCGTCTATATTCGAAATAGAGAGCCACGACTTCCGTCCTGTTATGCACGCCGAGTTTGGTAATAATGTTGTGGATATGAATCTTCACGGTATGTTCGGATAGGCCCAGCGCTGCCGCAATGATCTTGTTCTGGTTGCCCATGGCCATCCTGACAAGAATTTCGTTCTCACGTTTTGTCAGCTTTTCGATCGCCGGTTTGCCGGCTTGATAGAAGGCTGGCTTGATATCCGCCGGCTCTTCCCCTTCGAGAGGGGCGCTTCTCGGGGCCCGATAACCTGTAGAAGGGAAATATGTACCACCCTTCAATATGATCCGCAGGCCTGACAGGAAGACGTCGAGATTGACGTTGAACGGCAGGATACCCTGGACGATTTCAAGCTCTTTCGCCATTCGATGATCGGAGGCTATCTCGCCATCGTCGGTACCCATCAGCGCAAGGGTCGCAGCTGGATGGTGCCTGGCGAGCTCCGGCCAGTACTCGGCGAGAGCAGAGGCAAGGCGGACGTCCGCCAACACGAGCTGGACCGGATTGTCGAATTCCACCGAGGCCAGTTTCAGGTCGGGGACCGTCTTGACGCTGAGCCAGGGAAACTCACTTTCGATAGCCGCCGTCATTGCGGTGGATATTGTCCCAGGTGAGCAGATGAAGAGGAGTGTTCGGATCGCATTCATTCTCTTCAAGGCGTTTGTTGCCAAATCCAAGCCGACATGTTGCGAAAGACCATGCGGAATTTGCATGGAAATATCCCCCTCCCGTCGTTGATCGAAAGTACACGCAAAGTGCTGCTCCGAAGATCTTATTAGGGAACGGTAAACCAAGAGCCGAATGGTGGGAATAGACCGAAGGATTTATGGAATAGATCGAATCGGCCACAGAATGAGGCCTTCAAGGTCGTTTCCAGGAGAACGTACCATGATCATGCCGCACTTCCTCCCGTTGTGAACGCGTTGCTGCATACATAAGGGTAATTTCGCCCAGATTTGGTATACGTCTTCTTGGTTAGATCATATAGCCCATCTAACTATGCTCACGTAGTATTCATCAGGTTGCGCTAGATCGAAATATCACCTTATTTCTTCTGCCCATTAGGGACAGAGTGCTCCCATCCCGAAGCACTGGAAGAACGAGCGCTGAAGAATGCTCGTCGGTGCAAAATGTAGTGAGTATGCGAACCACGCGCCGCTCATTCCAAGTCTCTCGGGAAACGTAGGGAGAGGAAAAAAATCAGACATCACGAGAGAAAGACCGGCGAACGGTCGCGTTGACGCGCGCCTTCTCGCCAGAGGTAAATGACTCATTTCAACCGCGACGAGCAAAGACCCCCAAAAAGATGAATGGCGGTCACGCTGTCGCAGTCAGTAAGAGGACTGTGTGATGGTAGATAAACGCAGCGTGTTCGACACCTTGGTCGACGATCCTGATAGCCAGGAGCAGCAACAGCAGCAACAGCAGCAGGAACAACAGCAGCAACAGCAGGCCAGCGACCAAACCCAGAGCCAGTCGAGCGACTCGACGAACCTCAACGGAAACGGGAATGGCAACGGCAACCTGAACCTGAACGGTAACGGCAGCCTGAACCTCAACGGCAACGGCAATTTCAATGCAAACCTCAACGAGACAACTGTCACCGTCGATGTCGGTGTCAATCTTGACGAGTACCTGCCGTCGGACGACGATTTTGCCGATATCGATATGGCGGACAGTTCCATCGACGGGATGTTCAACATCCGCATCGACGATGTGCTGAATAAAGCGCTGACCGGCGAAGGCAACGATGTCGGTAATGTCATCAGCCAGGTCGCCAACATCCAGGACAATGACAAGCTCGAAAGCGCCAGCGTCAGCAATGACGGCTCGTTCGAGATGAATCCGACCGCCGAAGGTGGTTTTGCGATCGCCTCGGAAGGGATCAATACCGGCGGTGGCGGCGGTGACGGCGGAAGCAATGCGGATGCCGACGGTGGTGACGGCGGTAACGGCGGTACGGCGCTCGGCGGGTTCGCACTCGGCGGCGACGGCCTCGGTGGCCTTGCCGCAAGCGCTGCAATTGGCGGTGAAGGCGACGGCGGCGATGCCGACGGCGGCGACGGCGACAGCGACGCCGACAGCGGCGAT
>CCRI01000019.1 GCA_000985875.1 Neorhizobium galegae bv. officinalis | reverse complement strand
CCTTGTTTTGGAAATCTTGAAAAATCGTACAAGACATTGTTTATAATGCGTAATCTCCGATTTTCGAGAATCCCGGGGCGTTAATATTCGTTAACCGCACTCTATGTGGGGCTCCGTATCGGCCGAAGGATCGATCGACTTGCGCCAACTGCAATTCCTTCCATTCTTGTGCGGCCGCCGCAAAACATGCGATAGCGGAATGCCCCCGAAACTCTCTGGAAAGTGGTCCCCGTGCGCGTTCTCTCCGATGCCTTCATTCCCGAATTGCCGAACCCCTATCGCGGCAAGGTGCGCGAGAACTACGATCTGCCCGACGGCAGCCGCATCATCATCGCAACCGATCGCCTCAGCGCTTTCGACCGCATCCTGACCGCCATCCCCGACAAGGGGCATGTCCTGACCCAGACCGCGCGCTACTGGTTCGAGGCGACCAAGGACATCTGCCCCAACCATGTGATCGCCTATCCGGATCCGAATGTGGTGATCGGCAAGCGGCTCGATATCCTGCCCGTCGAGATCGTCGTGCGCGGTTATCTTGCCGGCACGACGGGCACGTCGCTGCTCACTCTCTATAAGAAGGGAGAGCGCACCATGTACGGGCTCGATCTTCCCGACGGCCTCAAGGACAACGAAATCCTGCCCGCCCCGGTCATCACGCCGACCAGCAAGGCCTTCGACGGCGGCCATGACGAACCCCTGACGCCGGGCGAGATCGTCGAACAGGGACTTCTGACCGCCGAACAATGGGCCACCCTCTCCCGTTATGCGCTGGCGCTTTTTGCGCGCGGCCAGGAACTGGCGGCCCAACGCGGCCTGATCCTCGTCGACACCAAATACGAATTCGGCACGGACACCGAAGGCACCATCATTCTTGCCGACGAGATCCATACGCCCGACAGCAGCCGCTACTGGATCGCCGACAGCTACGGGGAGGCCTTCCGCAGCGGCACTAGGCCAAAAAGCTTCGACAAGGATTTCATCCGCGCCTGGGTGGTCGAGCGTTGCGACCCTTATAAGGATGAGATCCCGGCAATCCCTGCCGAACTCGTCGAAGAGACCGCCAGGGTCTATCGCACGGCTTATGAAACGATCACCGGCGAGACTTTCGTGCCCGATAACAGCGGTGCGACGGTGCTCGACCGTATCCGCAGCAATTTGGCGCCCTATTTCAGCATGCGTTGAACAAATTGGCCGGAAAACCGATCCGGCATTGTAAAGAGGACAGAGTGCGAAGACCGAGACGCAAGGCGGAAGAAACCCGGGGCGATATCCTCAACACGGCAGAGACGCTCTTCCGTGAACGGGGGATCGCCAAGTGTTCGATCGCCGACGTCGCCCATGCGCTGCATATGTCGCCCGCCAACATCTTCAAGCATTTCCATTCCAAGGCATCGCTGGCGGATGCCATCTGCGACCGGCATATCAGCCGCATGATCGGCCGGTTCGAGACGCTCGACGAGCCGGCGCCGGCGCCCGAACGGCTGGCGATCGTCGTGCGCAAGTTGATGGAGGCGCATCTCCAGGACCTCCGCGACAATCCCTTCCTGTTCGAGATGATCTTCCTGATGTCCGAGGCGGATCTCCCCAGCGGCCAGCATTACAAGCGGCTGATCGAGAACCTGTTCACCGATCTGATCCGGCAGGGGGTCGAAAGCGGCGCCTACAAATGTACCGATCCGCAGGCGATCAGCCAGCACGTGGCGGCCGCCTTTGCGAGCGTGCTGCATCCGGTCCTTCTGGCCAAGGCCGGCGAGGCGGAATTGCATGACCGCTGCAATGGCCTTGCCAGACTTGTGAATGCTGCGCTGCAAAATCCGCTTGCCAAGTGACGATTTTATATTTACGTCACTTTCGCGAACCTGGAACGCCGGTTGAACTCCCGTTTTCGACCACCACTGTTCCGACCGCCTAAGACGGGTTAATCTCCCCGCCTTCCGCCCCGGCACATCCCGCCTGCCGAGGCGATCGCCCAGATGTTTTGCCTTGGATGACGCCATGACCGGACGCAAACTGATACTTTCCCTGCTTCTTTCCGCAGCACTCGCTGCCTGCAGCGATTCGGGCCAGACGCCGGCCGGCAACGGTGCGGCAGGCGGCGCCCCCCAGCGCCCGCCGCAGCCGGTCAGCGTGGTGATCATGAAGAAGTCCGAGCAGCCGATCACGGCCGTGCTCCCCGGCCGCGCCGCGCCCTTCCAGATCGCCGACATCCGCCCGCGGGTCACCGGGGAGATCAAGGAGATCGCCTTCAAGCAGGGCAATGAGGTCAAGGCCGGGGACCTTCTCTACAAGATCGAGGACAGCACCTATGCGGCCGAAGTCGCCCAGGCGAAGGCGACCGTCTCCAAGGCGGAAGCCAGCATCCCGAGCGCCCAGGCGAACCTCTCCCGCTATGAGCGGCTGGTCAACAGCGGCGCAACGCAGATCGAATATGAAAATGCGCGGGTAACCCTGCTGCAGGCGCAGGCGGATGTCGCCCAGGCCAATGCCGCCCTCAATGCCGCCCAGATCAATCTGGACCTCACCGAGATCCGTGCGCCCTTCGACGGCGTCACGTCGATCTCCAATGTCAGCATCGGCAATATCGTCACCGCCAACCAGACGACGGCGTTGACGACGCTCCGCCGCCTCGATCCGGTCTATATCGACCTCATCGATTCCAGCACCAATCTTCTTGAGCTGCGCTCGGCCATGGCTTCCGGCCGCCTGAGCGGCGATCCGCGCAAGGCGGATATCCGCCTGGCTCTGGAAGACGGGACGGACTACCCCCTGACCGGCAAGCTCGACATGGCCGACATGGCCGTCAGCGAGACCACCGGCACCTATCAGATCCGCGCGCTGTTCGATAATCCCAACGACATGATCCTGCCGGGCACCTATGTGCGCGCCACGGTCACCCTCGGCAACGAGAGCGGCTACCTGATCCCGCAGCGCGCCGCGACGCGCAATGCCCGCGGCGAGCTTTCCGCCAAGTTCGTCACGGCGGACGGCAAGGTCGAGACCCGCATCTTCCCCACCAGCGGCGTTTCCGGCAACAACTGGCTGGTCACCGACGGCATAACCGATGGCGATCGCCTGGTCGTCGACGGCTTCCAGTGGATCGCCGACGGTGCCGCGGTCCAACCGGTCGAAGCGACCGTCAACGACAAGGGTTTCGTCGTTGAAGCTCCGAAACCAGCCGCAGCAAAGCCGTGAGAGCCCGAGCGGAACAGATCATGACGAAACGCGGCAAGGAATAATCTGAATGGCCAAGTTCTTTATCCGGCGACCGGTATTCGCCTGGGTCATCGCGATCGTCATCATGCTCGGCGGCGCACTCGCCATCGCGACGCTCTCGATCTCGCAATATCCCGACATCGCGCCGACCACGGTCAGGATCACGGCAAGCTACAACGGCGCAAGCGCGGAAACCGTCGAAAAATCGGTGACGACGATCATCGAGGACGGCATGACCGGCCTCGACGACCTCACCTATATGACGTCGTCCTCCTCGACCGGCCGCGCCAGCGTCACGCTGACCTTCGGCAGCAGCGTTCTTCCCGACATTGCCCAGGTGCAGGTGCAGAACAAGCTGCAGCTCGTACAGTCGCAGCTCCCCGATGTGGTGCAACAGGCAGGCATTGAAGTTTCCCGATCGACCTCGAGCATTCTGATGGTCGGCGCCCTGGTTTCCACCGACAAGAAGCGCAGCTCCGTCGATCTCGGCGATCTGTTCTCCACGCAGATCGAGGATCAGGTCAAGCGCCTGGAAGGCGTCGGCAGCATCGACATCTTCGGCTCCGGATATGCGATGCGCGTCTGGCTCGATCCCTACAAGCTGCAGAAATACCAGCTGACGCCCGCTGACGTGACGTCGGCGATCCAGTCCCAGAACACCCAGGTTTCTGTCGGCGCCCTCGGCGGTCTTCCGGCCAAGGCGGAACAGCAGCTGACGGTCACCATGACCGCGCAAAGCCAGCTGACGACGGTCGACGATTTCGAGCGGATCATCCTCAAGGTCGAACAGGACGGCGCGACGGTGCGCCTGAGCGACGTCGCCCGCGTCGAGATCGGCGAGGAGAGTTATGGCGGCGGTTCGCGCCAGAATGGCCTGCCGTCCACGGGTTTCGCCGTGAACCTTGCCACCGGCGCCAACGCTCTCGATACCGCCGCGCGCGTCAGAGAGGCGCTGACCGCCATCGGACCCAATCTTCCGGACGGCGTGGAGATCACCTATCCCTACGACACGACGCCCTTCGTGCAGCTTTCGATCGAGAAGGTCGTCCACACGCTCATCGAGGCGATCATCCTGGTTTTCGTGGTCCTGCTCGTCTTCCTGCAAAATCTGCGTGCAACGCTGATCCCGATGATTGCCGTGCCCGTCGTCCTGCTCGGCACGTTCGGGGTGCTAGCGATGACCGGATATTCCATCAACACCCTGACGATGTTCGCCATGGTCCTGGCCATCGGCCTTCTCGTCGACGATGCCATCGTCGTCGTCGAAAACGTCGAGCGCATCATGGACGAAGAGGGGCTGAGCCCGCTCGAGGCGACCGAAAAATCCATGGGCGAGATCACCGGCGCCATCATCGGCATCGCGCTCGTCCTGACGGCCGTGTTTATTCCGATGGCCTTCTTCGGCGGCTCGACCGGCATCATCTACCGGCAGTTCTCGATCACCATCGTGTCCGCCATGCTGCTTTCGGCACTGGTCGCCATCGTGCTGACGCCGGCGCTTTGCGCCACCATGCTGAAGCCGATCGACCACCACAAGAAACGCCGCGGCATCGGCGCCCTGTTCAATCGCGGTTTCGATCGATCGACACGCGGATATGTCAGCACCATCGGTTATCTCCTGAAGCGCCCGCTCCGTGTGATGCTGTTGTTCCTGCTGGTGATCGGCGGCTGCGCCTGGCTTTTCACCAGGCTGCCGAACTCCTTCCTTCCGCAGGAAGACCAGGGTGTCCTGCTGACCATTATCCAGACCCCCGTCGGCGCCACCACGCCGCGCACCGACGAGGCGGTCAAGAAGGTCGAGGCCTATTTCCTCGAAAAGGAAAAGGACAATGTGGATGCTGTGTTCGGCGTCCTCGGCTTCAGCTTCAGCGGAAGCGGCCAGAACAACGCGATCGTCTTCACCAAGCTCAAGGATTTCGCCGAGCGGACCAGGCCGGAGCAATCTGCCGCAGCCATCGTCCAGCGGGCGAGCGGTTATTTCTTCAGCATCCGCGATGCGCAGGTCTTCGCGCTTCTGCCACCGGCCATCCAGGGACTGGGCACGTCGAGCGGCTTCTCCATGTATCTGGTCGACAGCGGCAACAACGGCAATGCGGCGCTGACCGCGGCATCGCAGCAGCTCATTCAGGCCGGCACGGGCAATCCGAACATCAGTTCGCTGCGTAGCAGCACCCAGCGGTCCGAAACCCAGCTCAAGATCCTGCTCGACCAGGAAAAACTGGGCGCAATGGGTGTCGACCTCGCTTCGGTCAACTCGATGCTGGCGACCATCTTCGCCGGACGCGATGTCAACGACTTCACCCTGAACAACGAGTTGAAGCCGGTCTATGTCCAGGGCGATACGCCCTACCGTATGCAGCCGGACGACCTGAAACACTGGTTCGCCCGCAACAATAGCGGCGAGATGGTTCCCTTCTCCTCCTTCAGCACCGTCCAGTGGATCAGCGGCACGCCGCAGCTTGCGCGCTTCAACGGCACCAGCGCCATCCCCCTCGAGGGCGCGGCCGGTCCGGGCGTCAGTACCGGCCAGGCCATGGACGAGATGCAGAGGCTGACGGCCGCATTGCCTGGCGGTTATTCGGTCGCCTGGCAGGGCATTTCCTACCAGGAGCGGCTGTCCGGCTCGCAGGCACCGATGCTCTACGGGTTGTCGGTCCTGATCGTCTTCCTCTGCCTTGCCGCACTTTATGAAAGCTGGTCGATCCCCTTCTCGGTCATATTGGCCGTCCCGATCGGCGTGCTCGGCGCGCTTGCCGCCGCGTATTTCTTCGGCCAGTCGAACGACGTCTACTTCAAGGTCGGGCTCCTGACGACGATCGGCCTGGCGGCGAAGAACGCCATTCTGATTGTCGAATTCGCCAAGGATCGTCAGGCCGGCGGGATGGAAATGATCGAGGCCACCCTCGAGGCCGCGCGCCTTCGCCTGAGGCCGATCGTCATGACATCGCTCGCTTTCATCCTCGGCGTCGTGCCGCTGGCGATCGCAACCGGAGCCGGATCCGCCGCGCAGAACGCCATCGGTATCGGCGTGCTGGGTGGTATGCTTTCTGCAACACTGCTCGGAATTTTCTTCGTTCCGTCCTTCTTTGTTGTCGTTAGACGGTTATCAAAGCGTGAAAAAGAGTAGGATGACGATTACGTTCGTTAACGTATTCGACCTTTAATGCCGTCAGAAGCTGTGCGAATCGCTGCTGACGGGACAATCGGAAGAGGCATGAGTGCTGACCTTCCACGCGTTGTAGGGCACTGGGACAGAAAAATGTTATCCATTCGTGTTGTTGCTCCTCTCACTATGCTGCTGCTTTCGGGCTGCGTCGTCGGTCCAGATCACAAGGCGCCGGAAATTGCTCTTCCGGGTAAATTTGCCGAAGCCGGCAAGACCAGCAACGGCGATGTTTCGCAGGTTGCCTGGTGGACCGCATTTAATGACAGCCGTCTGAACGGCTATGTAAATCAGGGGATCGGCCAGAACCTCGATATCCTCCAGGCTATGGAGCGGATTACGTCTGCCCAGGCCAACGTTACCGTCGCCGGCGCGGGAGCTATCCCGTCGCTGGATCTCTCGGCCGCCAGCACGACCACCGGCACTCGTACCGAACCCGGTTCGTTCTCGCGGGCGACCACGACGGCGGGTACTGCCGATGCTTCCTGGTTCCTCGATCTTTTCGGCCTCTACAGGCGTTCCAAGGAAAGTGCGCTCGCAAGCCTCGATGCCGCGTATGCCAGCGAAGACGTTGCGCGTCTCTCGTTCCTGTCTCAGGTGGTCGCTGCCTATATCGACGTACGCTACTATCAGGAGCGTATCGCGATCGCCCGCCGGAACCTCGATTCGCGGCGCGAAACGCTGAACCTGACCAAGCTCCAGCTTGATGCCGGCGCAGCGTCTCGTCTCGATGTCGTCCAGTCCGAAGGCCTGGTGAATTCGACGATCGCGGAAATTCCGGGCCTGGAAACGAGTTTCCGTGGCGCGGCACACCGTGTCGCCACGCTTCTCGCCATGCCGGCATCGACGCTCGTTCCTGAACTGCAGAAAGGCGCACGCCAGCCGGTCGCCCGCTTCAGCACCAAGGCCGGCATCCCTGCGGACCTGATCCGCAACCGTCCGGACATCCGTGCGGCGGAACGCCAGCTCGCATCGGCAGTCGCCGAAATCGGCGTCGCCGAGGCTCAGCTCTATCCGGCCATCACGCTCGGCGGCTCCATTTCTCCGAGATACAACGCCCTTGCCGGCAGCCTCGATACGCGGGCCCTGACCTGGTCCTTCGGGCCGCAGCTGAGCCTGCCGATCTTCGACGGCGGCCGTCTGCGCGGCAACGTCAAGATCGCCGAATCCAGCGCCCGCGGACAGTATCTCGCCTGGAAACAGACGGTTCTGAACGCGGTCGAGGAAGTGGAAAATGCACTGGCCGCGGTTGCCCGCGACAGCCGTACGGTTTCCGCGCTCCAGGCAACTGTGAAGTCCTACGAAGAAGCCCTGCAGCTCGGCACCGCCAGCTATCGTGACGGCGCTTCCTCGCTGCTCGACGTTCTCGACGCCCAGCGTCAGGTCTCGACCGCTCAGTCGAACCTCGCGGCCGCCGTGCGTCAGATGGCGCAGGACTACGTCTCGCTCAATGTGGCGATCGGCGGCGGTTACGCCTTCGGCAAGACCGATACCAAGGTCGCTTCGGTGGTGATCAAAAAGTAAGTACCGCCCCAACATAACCGACAACAAAAAACCTCCGGAGCCCGCGCTTCGGAGGTTTTTTTATCACGCCCGGAAAGGCCGGGGGCGATCAGTTCGACGATCAGTTCTTGGCGCGCTCGACGTAGGAATTGTCTTCGGTGGCAATCACGACGCGGGTGCCGGCATCGATATGCGGCGGAACCGCGGTGCGGATGCCGTTCGACAGCATGGCCGGCTTGTAGGACGAGGAAGCCGTCTGGCCCTTGACGACCGGTTCGGTCTCGACGATCTCGAGCGTCACGTGGCGCGGCAGCTGAAGAGCGAGAGCAATGCCTTCGTGCATGGAGAGAACGCAGGTCATGCCTTCCTGAAGATAGGCCTTCTGGTCGCCCATCGTATCCGCGTCCACCACGACCTGGTCGTAGTTTTCCGGGTTCATGAAGTGGAAGCCTTCGCCGTCTTCATAGAGGAACTGATGGTTGACGTCCTCGACGAAGGCGCGCTCGACCTGCTCGGTCGTCCGCCAGCGTTCGGACACCTTCACGCCGTCGACGATGCGGCGCATATTGACCTGCGTAACGGGCGTGCCCTTGCCGGGATGGAAGTTCTCGGCGGTGAGAACGACATAAAGCTTGCCGTCCACATCGATGACGTTGCCCTTGCGGACAGAAGAAGCGATGACCTTGACCATAGTATTCCTTGTGTAGCGAACCGGCTTGTAACTGCCGAAAATGCATCGTAGAGGACCGGGCGATAACCGGCCCGAAGGACGGATCGTCTGTTTTCCGGCCGGAACTACTCCAAAACCGCGCAAAGTGGAAGCCTTGCCGGGGAGAACCGGCGAAGAAAGCCATAAATGAGCTTGTCCCGACCTGCCATATCCCGCTCGCCCTGGTGGATGCCGGCAAACCATGCGGATCGCCGGCCCTTCCTGAAAGGCCGCAATGCGGTCCAGTCGGCGCTGCGCGGTTTCTTCTCGGAGCGCGATTTTATCGAGGTGGATACGGCAACGCTCCAGGTCTCGCCGGGCAACGAGACGCATCTGCATGCCTTCGCAACCGAAGCGGTGGCCATCGACGGCGGCAGGGCGCCGCTCTACCTGCACACCTCCCCGGAATTCGCGGCCAAGAAGCTGCTGGCCGCCGGCGAGAAGCGCATCTTCACCTTCGCGCATGTCTACCGCAACCGTGAACGGGGGCCGCTGCACCATCCGGAATTCGCCATGCTCGAATGGTATCGCGTCGGCGAAAGCTACGAACAGCTGATGGCCGATTGCGCCGAGATGCTGGCACTGGCTGCGGATACCACCAGGACCGGGCGCTTCGCCTTCCGCGACATGGAGATCGATCCTTTCTCAGAACCCGAACGCCTGACACTCGCCGATGCCTTCGACCGGTTCGCCGGCATCGACCTGCTGGCCTCCGTCGCGGCGAATGGCGAAACCGACCGCGACCTTCTGGCGGCCGGCCTGCAGAAGGCCGGTATCAGGTTTGCCGAAGACGACACCTGGGCGGACCTTTTCAGCAAGGTTCTGGTCGAGAAGGTCGAGCCGCATCTCGGCCAGGACCGGGCGACGATCCTTCACGAATACCCCGTTTCCGAAGCCGCGCTCGCCCGGCCATCCCCCCGTGATCCGCGTGTCGCCGAACGTTTCGAGCTTTATGCCTGCGGCGTCGAGCTTGCCAACGCCTTCGGGGAACTGACCGACGCCGGCGAACAACGCCGCCGTTTCGAACACGAAATGGCGGAAAAAGCCCGCATCTACGGCGAACGTTATCCGATCGACGAAGACTTTCTCGACGCGCTTTCGATCATGCCGGAGGCCAGCGGGGCAGCGCTCGGCTTTGACCGGCTCGTCATGCTGGCAACAGGTGCGACCCGCATCGACCAGGTCATGTGGGCGCCGGTGGCGGAGGTGTTTGGATGACCGCAGCGCGTTCACTGAAGGCCGCCGATGACCTGGTATCTGCCGGACTGATCGAACCGGAAAAACTTGCCTCCATTCGCGCGGTGGCAGACCGTTATGCCATCGCCCTGACGCCGACCGTGGTTTCGCTCATCGACCGCATGGACCGTCAGGATCCGATCGCCCGGCAATTCGTGCCCGATCCGGCCGAATTGCTGACGACGCCGGACGAGCATGCCGACCCGATCGGCGATCAGGCGCATAGTCCCGTCAAGGGCGTCGTCCATCGCTATCCGGACCGGGTGCTGCTGAAGGCCGTGCATATCTGCCCGGTCTATTGCCGCTTCTGCTTCCGCCGCGAGATGGTCGGTCCGCAAGGCGACGGAACGCTGGCGCCGGACGAACTGTCGGCGGCGCTCGCCTATATCCGCGGGCGCCCGGAGATTTGGGAAGTGATCCTCACCGGCGGCGACCCGCTGGTCCTTTCGCCGAGGCGGCTTGCTGCCATCATGCGCGGCCTTGCGGAGATTCCCCATGTAAAGATCGTCCGCTTCCACACCCGCGTGCCGGTCGTCGAACCGGACCGTATCGACGCGTCGATGATTGCGGCACTGAAGGAAAGCGGCAAGGTGGTCTACATCGCGCTGCACGCCAACCATCCGCGCGAAATGACCGACGCCGCCCGCGCCGCCTGCGCCCGCCTGGTCGACGCCGGCTTTCCGATGGTGAGCCAGACGGTGCTCCTGCGTGGCGTCAACGACGATCCGACCGTGCTTGGCGACCTGATGAAGTGCTTCGTCGAGACCCGGATCAAGCCCTATTACCTGCACCATCCCGACCTTGCCCCGGGTACGGGCCATTTCCGGATGGATATCGCCGAAGGCCAGAGGATCGTCTCGGCGCTCCGGGGCAATATTTCCGGCCTTTGCCAGCCCACCTATGTGCTGGATATCCCAGGCGGCCACGGCAAGGCAGTGATCGGCGAAAGCGCCGTGCGCGGCGACGGCGGATGTTATTCCGTCAGCGATTTCCGCGGCGAAGAGCATGCATATCCTCCGAAATGACACGGGTTCTTGTTCACGCGGCGAACTGCGCCCGTGGCTTGGCTTGTTTGGAGAGCCCACACGAATGCGGAACCTCAAATAGATTTTAATAGGGTGGCTCCGCATTCGCGTGGCCTTCGGCGTCTTTTCGGGGTGTCCCTCCCCTACAGGTGATCACCTCGCCTCGCTGCATGGCTTCGTTCGCGCTCATCCTTTCGGGACGGGCTTGCCACTTGCACGGCTCAACCGAACCCGGCCCGGCGGCCAGGGGGAGGCTTGATAGGGTTCGGGTTGCCCCTAGCCCATGGCTTTCACCTCTTCCACCATCCCCGCACGTTACGGTTCAAATGAAAGCGCCGGCCCCCGCCTGCCCGCGAACGTCTCGCGAAACACTCCGGCGACGGAAGCGAGGGGATTGTAGGCATAGCGCAGAAGGGCGGGGAAACTAAAACCGGAAAAATTTGGCGTGCCGCGTAAGCCTCCTCTGCCTGCCGGGCATCTCCCACCAGGTCAGAGCCGTCACATATGGAATGTGCGGCAGCGCGGCATTCTTAACCCTCCCCCTTGTGGGGGTCCGGAGGACGGGACGGGGCCAGCGACCCGTCCCCGGTTGGTGGCCGGCAGGCGGGAGGGGTTTTGATGCTGGATGAAGTCCCCTCCCCAACCCCTCCCCACAAGGGGGAGGGGCTCCACGCGCCGCCCCATGCCTTCATGTGATCGCCCTGCTCTTGAGGGGAGATAGGCTGGGCTGCAAGGCAGCGGGCTGAACTGCCTCGAGGTCGAAGGGCAGAATCAGCTCACGCCTTCCCCACCGGCATATAGAGATCGCCGCCGTCGCGATATTTCGCAGCCATGGCTTCCAGTCCCTCCTTCTGTGCTTCAGCGCGGATGTCATGCGAAATCCGCATCGAGCAGAATTTCGGGCCGCACATGGAGCAGAAATGCGCCACCTTGTGCGCCTCCTTGGGCAGCGTCTCGTCATGCATCGAACGCGCCGTTTCCGGATCGAGAGAGAGGTTGAACTGGTCCTCCCAACGGAACTCGAAACGGGCGCGCGACAGCGCGTCGTCGCGCACCTGGGCCGCCGGATGGCCCTTGGCGAGATCGGCGGCATGGGCCGCGATCTTGTAGGTGATGACGCCAACCTTGACGTCGTTGCGATCCGGCAGGCCGAGATGTTCCTTGGGCGTCACGTAGCAGAGCATGGCCGTGCCGAACCAGCCGATCATCGCAGCCCCGATGCCCGACGTGATGTGGTCGTAACCCGGAGCGATATCGGTAGTCAGCGGGCCGAGCGTATAAAAGGGCGCCTCGCCGCAGATCGCGAGCTGCTTGTCCATGTTTTGCTTGATCTTGTGCATCGGCACATGGCCGGGGCCTTCGATCATCACCTGGCAATCCTTCGCCCAGGCGATCTTCGTCAACTCGCCGAGGGTCTCCAGTTCAGCGAACTGCGCCGCATCATTGGCATCGGCGATCGATCCCGGGCGCAGGCCGTCGCCGAGCGAGAAGGAAACGTCATAGGCCCGGGCGATATCGCAGATTTCCTCGAAATGTTCGTAGAGAAAACTCTCCTTGTGATGGTGCAGACACCACTTGGCCATGATCGAGCCGCCGCGGGAAACGATGCCGGTGACGCGGTTGACGGTCAGCGGTATATAGGAAAGCCGCACGCCCGCATGGATGGTGAAATAGTCGACGCCCTGCTCGGCCTGCTCGATCAGCGTGTCGCGATAGACCTCCCAGGTCAGGTCCTCGGCAATGCCGTTCACCTTTTCGAGCGCCTGGTAGAGCGGCACGGTGCCGATCGGCACCGGCGAATTGCGGATGATCCATTCGCGGATATTGTGGATGTTGCGGCCGGTCGACAGGTCCATGACCGTATCGGCGCCCCAGCGGATCGCCCAGACCATTTTCTCGACTTCCTCGGCCATCGACGAGGTGACGGCCGAATTGCCGATATTGGCGTTGATCTTCACCAGGAAGTTGCGGCCGATGATCATCGGTTCGGATTCCGGGTGATTGATATTGGCGGGAATGATCGCCCGGCCTTCCGCGATTTCGCGCCGAACGAATTCCGGCGTCACGAAGTCCGGCACATCGGCGCCGAAACTTTCGCCGTCACGGACGGGCGGCTCGCTGGCCGCCTGCCGGCCGAGGTTCTCGCGGATGGCGACGAATTCCATCTCCGGCGTGATGATGCCGGCCCGCGCATAGGCGAGCTGGGTAACCGCCCTGCCTGCCTTCGCCTTGAAAGGCTGGTTGCGGACCGGGAATTCCGGCGTCAGGTGGCTCCCGGACACGAAGCCGTTATCCTCCGGCCTGACGATGCGGCCCTCATAGGTTTCGACATCGCCGCGTGCGGCAATCCAGTTTTCACGCAGGCGCGGCAGACCGGCGTCGATGCTGATTGCAGCGCCTTCCACCGTGTAGGGACCGGAGGAATCGTAGACGGTGACCGGCGGTTCGCCGGAAGTCGGATGCAATGCGATCTGACGCATCGGCACCCGGATGTCCGGGTGGATCGTTCCAGCTTTCAGGACTTTCGTCGAGGCGGGAAGCGGGCCGGCGGTGACGACCGGGGTAAGCTTGGTGGTTGCGATATTCATGGCTCAAGGCTCCAAGGTTTGACGTTTGGAGACCCAGTTCCAGTGTTGGAATGATGGAAAAACACCCCGGAATCCGAAGGACGGTTTCCCGTCCCCGCTGCCGCAGCGCCCGCACCGTCCCTACGCCAGTATGAACTGGATCAGGTTCAACGGGTCACTGCGCCTCGGCCGGCCAAAGCCGGTCCGACCAGCAGTATCTCAGCCCCTTGGCGGGACCCCCCTGGTGAATGGCGCCATCAGAAACCCGCGGGCCGTTGATGTCAAGCCGAGCCATGCCGATGGCGATCGATCGGATTTTACGGAATCCCGCATCCCTAACTTCACGACGTTTATTACCGGAATCTTATGCTTTCCTGCGTAGTAAAGTCTCCAGCGATGAACGCAGAATTCGAACGATCCGGAGACGTCGAGATGAACGAGACCATTCGCGAATTGCTGACACGGGTAGGCGGCCTTCCGGTCGCTGTGACCGAGCTGGAAGACGGCGCCGATCTTTATGCGGCCGGCCTCTCCTCCTTTGCGTCCGTGCAACTGATGCTGGGCCTGGAAGAGGCCTTCGACATCGAGTTTCCCGACAGCCTTTTGAACCGCAAGTCCTTCGCCAGCATAGCGGCGATCGAACAGACGGTTTCGCATATCCTGAAAGCGCGCGAGGCCGCTTGAGATGAGCCTCCCTGCCTTTGCCGCCGACATGAGCCTGAGCGCCCGCGCTCACCGCGTGGCAACCGTAGCGGCCGAATTTGCCGACCGTGTCGACCATGTCGGCCGCTTCCCCCGCGAGGCCGTCGATGCCATGAAGGCCGAGCGCCTGATCGGTATCCAGATCCCGGCCGCGTTCGGCGGCGAGGGCGCTTCGATCACCGAGATCGCCGAGGTCTGCTCCATCCTGGGACAGGCCTGCGCCGCGAGCGCCATGGTTTTCGCCATGCACCAGATCAAGGTTTCGAGCCTCGTGGAGCACGGTGGCGACAGCGAATGGCACAGGGACTTCATGCGCGAGCTTGCCGGCCGCCAGCTTCTCGTCGCTTCCGCGACGACCGAGGGCGGCATCGGCGGCAATATGCGCAACTCCATCTGCGCGATCGAGGTCGAGGGCGACACCTGCCGCCTGACTAAGGATGCAACGGTGATTTCCTACGGCGCCCATGCCGATGCGATCATGGTCACCTCGCGCTCCAACGAGAAGGCCGCGCCGACGGACCAGGTCATGACCGTCTTCAAGCAAGGCCAGTATAGCCTGCAGAAGACCGTCGACTGGGATACGCTCGGCATGCGCGGCACCTGCTCCGACGGTTTCCTCTTTAGGGGCGAGGCGCCGTCCGTCCAGATCTTTCCAAAGCCGTTCGCCGAGATCGCGGCGCAATCGATGCTCGCCACCTCGCATCTCCTCTGGAGCGCGGTCTGGTACGGGATCGCCGCCGATGCGGTATTGCGCGCCCAGGCCTTCGTGCGCGCCGCCGCCCGCAAGGCGGGCGGCACCCAGCCGCCCGGCGCGCTGAGGCTGGCCGAAGCCTCGAACCTGCTGCAGCTCCTCAAGGCCGGCATCCTCTCCGGCCTCAGGATCTACGCGGATGCCAAGGCGGATCACGACCAGCTGTCGTCCATGGCCTTTTCGATCGCCATGAACAACGTCAAGCTCGCGTCCTCCGAGACGATCCTGACCATCATCAACCAGGCGATGATCATCTGCGGCATCATGGGCTACAAGAACGGCACGCCCTACAGCCTCGGCCGGCATCTGCGCGACGCGCATTCCGCCCAGCTGATGATTTCCAACGACCGCATCCTCGGCAATACGTCGACCATGCTGCTCGTTCAGAAACCGGACACCAGCCTGCTCGGCTGACGCCCTTATCATTTCAGATGTAAACCATTGAAAAGAATGAGGTAAAGCCATGGATATGCAAGTTTCCTTTCTCGACCGCCTGTTCGATGCAGGCCTGCTGATCGAGACGGGCGTCGACGGACTGTATGGCCGCAGCGGCCAGTTCGAAGACGTCATCGCCGCCTTCGAGCGGCTGATCGACAAGGTTGGTGGCGGCGACGGTGCCGAGGCGATGCGCTTCCCGCCGGGCATGAACCGCGCCTTTTTCGAGACCAGCGGCTACATGAAGAGCTTTCCGCAGCTCGCCGGCACGGTCCACTCGTTCTGCGGCAACGAGCTCGACCATATGAGCCTCCTGAAATGCATGGAGGTCGGCGAGGAGGACTGGACCAAGGGCCAGGAAGCAACCGACATCGTGCTGACGCCGGCCGCCTGCTATCCGCTCTATCCGACCGTTGCGCGCCGCGGCAGCCTGCCCGCCGGCGGTGGCCTCTTCGACCTGCAGAGCTACTGCTTCCGCCACGAGCCCTCCAGGGATCCGGCCCGCCAGCAGCTGTTCCGCATGCGCGAATATGTCTGCATGGGTACCGAGAGCCACGTCACCGATTTCCGCCAGCTGTGGATGGACCGCGGCGTCGAGATGATGAAGTCGCTCGGCCTCGATGTGACGATCGACATCGCCAACGACCCGTTCTTCGGCCGCGCCGGCAAGATGCTGGTCAACAACCAGCGCGACCAGAACCTGAAGTTCGAGCTGCTGATTCCGATCACCTCTGTCGCCAAGCCCACAGCCTGCATGAGCTTCAACTACCACCAGGACTCATTCGGCCTGAAGTGGGGCCTGAACCTGGAAGACGGCAGCGTCGCCCATACCGCCTGCGTCGGCTTCGGCCTGGAACGCATCGCGCTGGCGCTCTTCCATACCCACGGTCTGGACGTAAAAGAGTGGCCGGGCTCCGTCCGCGCCACGCTCTGGGGCTGATCCAATGACGGCGGTATTTCCCGCGCTCGATCCGGCGAACTACAGGACACATGCGCTGCATTCAGCCGAGCGCATGTGGCCGGAGACGAATTGTTACGTCGATCTGTGGATAGAACTGCTTTCGGCGCAGGGCCTGCCGCCGGAAGCCATGCTCGGTTTCACCCTGACCCAGGATTTCGAAGGCGACCAGTTCACCTTCTTCAAGGTGCCGCTCGAAGACCTCGAGACCCTGTTCGGCATCCGCGTGACCGAACTGGCGATCTTCGACCGGCCGGAATGGCATGTCACGGAACAGATCCGCCGCGGCCGGCTGACGCTGCTCGAACTCGACAGCTTTTATCTGCCGGATACGCGCGGCGTCGCCTATCGCCAGGAACATGGCAAGACGACGGTCGCAATCAACCGGCTGGACCTCGAACGCCGCGAGCTCGACTATTTCCACAACGGCGGCTTCTTCACCCTTTCCGGCGAGGATTTCGACGGCCTGTTCCAGTTGAACGCAAGCCCTGACGCGCTGCCCTTCCTGCCCTATACGGAATTCGCCAAGTTCCCCGCCGCCTACCCGGACGCGAGGGAAATTCGCGAAACCGCGTGGAAGCTGCTCAGGCACCATTTTCCCCGGCGGCCGCAGGACAATCCCATCCGTGCGTTCGGGAAGGTCTTCCCGGCGCAGGTGGAGCGGATCGCCGAGAGAGATTTCGGCTTCTTTCACAAATACGCGTTCAACACGCTCCGGCAGATCGGCGCCAATTTCGAGCTGCTGGCGAGCCATCTCGCCTGGCTGAACCACAAGGCGTTCGCCCGGCCTGAACAGCAGGCGCTGAGGATTTCGGAAGTGGCGAAATCCACCCAGTTCCAGCTTGCCCGCGCCCTGACCCGCAAGAAGTTCGAGCCGCTGGCAACGGCGCTCGATCCGGCCGCCGACGCCTGGGACCTGCTGATGGGGGACCTGGCATCGACGCTGAGCCACGCCCGCGAGGCCGCGTGAGCCTTCTTATCCCGATCGGATCAAAGGCCAGCCTTCTTGCCGAGGGCTGGTCTTTGGCGTTGACGGAGCCGGGCGCCTTCTCCCTGCCGTCCGCCCTTCCTCCGGACCTCGAATACCTTCCTGCCATGGTGCCCGGCACGGTCGCCGCTGCCCTGGAAGCCGCTGGCCGCTTCGACCGCAGCAATCCCGAGCCGCTGATCGACCGGGATGCCTGGTATCGCTGCCCGCTTGCCGGTGAAGCGCCCGGGCCCGTGACCCTGCGGTTTGCCGGGCTTGCCACTGTCGCCGAGGTGTTTCTCGGCGACACGCTGATCCTGTCCTCGACAAGCATGTTCGAGAGTCATGACGTGGCGGTCGAACTTGCAGGCACTGAGACATTGTCGATCTGTTTTCGCGCGCTGAAGCCGTATCTGGAAAAGACCGGGCCTCGCGCCCGTTGGCGACCGCGGCTGATGAACCAGCAAGGCCTCCGCCTGATCCGCACGACCGCACTCGGCTTCATGCCGGGATGGAGTCCGGAGGTTCATGCGGTGGGTCCCTGGCGGCCGGTTTCGGTGATCAGGGCCGCCGACGCTATCTTCTCCCCTGCGGGGAGAAGTGCCGAGCAAAAGCGAGGCGATGAGGGGGTCCGCACGTTGGGCTCATCTGGCCTTCCATTGACTTCGCCCCCCTCATCCGGCCCTACGGGCCACCTTCTCCCCGCTGGGGAGAAGAGGGAGTTCGCCATCTCCGCCGAGCTTGATGAACGCGGAGCGGGCCTTCTCAAGGTCAGCTTTGCATTTGACGGACCACCCCGGGATCTCCGACTCGTCTGTAATGGCAGCGAGGCGCATTTTACAAATGGCGGCGGCAGGTATTCGGCCGAACTCCGTCTGTCAGGCGTCAAACCCTGGTGGCCGCATACCCATGGCGAACCGGCGCTTTACGACGTGGCGTTCCGGATCGATGACAAAGATTTTCCCCTCGCCCGCACCGGCTTCCGCAACATCCGGATAGACCGCGGCACAGGCGGCGACGATTTCGCCGTCGTCGTCAACGGCGAGAAGATATTCTGCCGCGGCGCTGTCTGGACCTCCGCCGATATCGTCGATCTGCCGGGCGATCGCGCCAGCTACGAGCCCTGGCTCAGGCTTGCGAGAGACGCGGGGATGAACATGATCCGCATTCCCGGCATCGCCACCTATGAAAGCCCGGAGTTCTTCGCGCTCTGCGACGAACTCGGCCTGCTGGTCTGGCAGGATCTGATGCTTGCCAATTTCGACTACCCTGCCAGCGATCCGGATTTTGTGATTCACGTGAAAACGGAAGTCGGGCAGTTCCTGGCGGCGACGCAGGCCTCGCCGTCGCTTGCGGTCCTTTGCGGCGGCAGCGAAATCTATCAGCAAGGCGCCATGCTGGGCCTGCCGGAACGCATCTGGGAAGGTCCGCTCTGCGAGGATATCCTTCCTGCCTTGGCTGCCGATTGCCGGCCGGACCTACCCTATGTGGCGAACTCGCCTTCCGGCGGCGCCTTGCCTTTCTACCCGAATGCCGGCGTCGCCCATTATTACGGTGTCGGCGCCTACAAGCGGCCGCTCGAGGATGCGCGGCGGGCAAACATCCGTTTCGCAGCCGAATGCCTGGCATTTTCAAACCTCTCCCATTCGGAAACGCTGGCCGGCGGCAAGTCCGGGATCCCCCGTGATGCCGGAGTGGACTGGGACTTCGAGGACGTTCGCGATCATTACCTCGGCACGCTTTACGATGCCGATCCGCAGGCGCTTCGCGCGCAGCAGCCGGAACGATATCTCGCCCTCTCCCGCGCCGTGACCGGAGAAGTGATGGAGGCGGCCTTCGCCGAATGGCGCCGGCCCGGCTCGACCTGCAACGGCGCTCTCGCCTTCACCTTCCAGGATGTCATGCCCGGTCCAGGCTGGGGCGTGATCGGCGTCGACCGCACGCCGAAACCTGCCTGGTTCGCGCTGAAGCGAGCCTTCCGACCGGTCCAGGCGCTGTTTGCCGACGAGGGCACCAACGGGCTGGATATCCACCTTCTCAATGAAACGCCCGCCGACCTGCCGGTGGTTCTCGAACTCGCCTGCCTGCGGGACGGCAGGATGCCCGTTGTATCCGGCCGCCGAGACCTGACGCTTGTTTCTCGCAGCAGCGAAAGCATCACCTCGACCGATCTGTTCGGCGCCTTCTTCGACACCAACTACGCCTACCGTTTCGGCCCGCCCTCTCACGACGTGACGGTGGCGCGGCTGAAACATGCGCAAACGGGGGAAATTGTCGCCGAGGCTTTCCATTTCCCGCTCGGACGCGCCCGCGCTTTCCACGATACCGAGATCACGGTATCGGTCGCAGAAGATGACGGAGAGTTCTGGCTGGAGCTTTCGACGGACGTCTTTGCGCAATCGGTCAGCATCGAATGTGCCGGTTATCGCCTCTCGGACAATGGCTTTCACCTGGCGCCGGGCGCAATCAGGCGCATCCGCCTTGCCGCACTCCCGGACGCCGCCGGCAGGCCCGGCGGCACGATCCGTTCACTCGGCGGCGATCGAATCCTGCGTTTTTGAGTAGGCGAGCTCTTCCAGCGGAAAACGGAAGGCCATTTGCCTGAGAGCCTTGAGATAGGCAGCCCGGGCATGCTCCGGCGTCAGGTTGTGGTCGGCATCCGGAATGATCTCCACCGAGACATTGGGGAAACGGCTCAAGCCGGACCCGTCATGGCCGAAATAGAAGTCGTATTGTTCGAGGCCGAGATCGTTCTCGCTGTAGATCAGCGAGATGGAGGTGCCGCGCCGATGGAGGATGCGGAAAGCGCCGTAGATCGCCCGGCCCTCCGGCAAAAAGCCGCGAAAGGCATGCAGGATCTTGTGCTTGGCCCGGTTGCCGAGACCCTTCGCGATATTGCGGGCCGCGACAATGGTATCGACCTCACCTCGGATGAGGCGCTTGAACGTTTCCGCGCGCAGGGCACGCCTGCGATAGTCCTGCAGACTGCGCGTGCCGTTGACGATCGCATCCTCGACCGAGCGGCCAGGCGACCAGCGAAAGACGGCGGGATTGACGGATACATTGCCGGCGATGCGCGGGTCGGCGACCGAGGCCTGGAAGCCGAGATAGGCGCCGCTGCAGCGGCCTGCGGTCACGACCGGCGTCAGGCGGCGGCTTTGGAGAAAGTCGATCGCCTCCGATACATCGGCAATTTGGGTGGAATGATAAAGGACCTGCTCCGGCCGGCCCGGCACCGGCGGGCTATCTCCCGCATTGGCCGTATCGAAACGCAGCGAAGGAATGCCGGAGCGGGCCAGCGACCGGGCCAGCGCCACCGTCGAGCGCCCCCAGCCGGCATGCCTGTCATAGGCCGATGTCAGGAAAAGCACCGTGGCGCCCGCGCGGCCATGATTCGGCTCGCAGAGGACCCCGAACAGCCGGTCGTCGAGGCCGAAACGAACCGGAGTTTCGGTGAAACCGTCACCGACGAGCGGCTCCGCCTGCACCGGCGGGCATTGTGCCGCACGGAGTGTCCCCGCGGGTAACGCAGCGATCCAGTCCGCCAGCTTGTCCGCCACCGGGAGCGGCAATCTCGCAATCGCCGGGTTGGAGACCAGCTGGTCGTAACCTTCGAAAGCCTGTTCGGTCACAGCCGCGCCGAGCGCCCGCAGCCGCGCGGCGAATTGCGTATCGGCCGGCCGGTCGGCCCGCCCGACGACCAGAACGCGCGGCGCGGCCTGCCGATCGATCATGAGCAGATTGACCTTGCGAACCTCGTCGGCGATCGGGCCGGGCAGGGTGTGCGAAGCGATGGACACGCCTGTCTTGTCGCGCTGCTCGTCGGCAAGGCCCAGGTTTTCGTCCACCACCCTGGACCAGACCGCAAGCTCGCGAACATGCAGGCGCCCGGAAACGACCGGCGCCATATAGGCGATGGCGGCCAGATCTTCGAGCCTCTCGGCGGCCTTGGTCGCAACGACGGCCCCCAGGCCTTGGGAAACGAGGACGATCCGCTCGCAGCCGGAAAGCGCCTTCAAATGTGTGGCAGCGGCGACGAGGCTGTCGGACCAGACGGAAAGCCCGCCCTCGAAGTCGAGGCCGTCAAGCGCATCGCCGGTACCGGGATAGTCGAACCGCAGGCTGGCAATGCCACGATCGGCAAGCTTTTCCGAAATGATGCGCCAGAACTTGCGCGTGCACATTTCCTCCAGTCCCCAGGGGCTGGCAAACAGCACGGCCACGCCGGACGACGCGGTTCCCGCGGACGATGGCGTGAAGAGCCCGACGGTGCCGTCGAACGTCAGCGGTTGCGAAGCCGAGCGTTGAGGCAGTGGCGAGGTTTCCCCGGCGGCCGGGGATTGAGGTCGAGCGTCCGTCATGGTCGTGCCGGCTGGTTTTTTGATCACTGCGCCAGCAATACGTCCGGCCTTGCTTCCAGGCGTTTAAACTATCTGGCGCAATTTTACCGATTGCAGCTGGATTGTTCCGAAAAGACGCGTGAGAGAACCTGCATCTGCGGCCGGTCGCCACTTTTGGTCGGCTGGATGTTGAGCGGCTCGTTTTCCGGCCACCATTCGCCGCCCGCCCAATAGGACCAGCCGAGCCAGACGTCGGCGCCCTGCTCCACCGTTCGGACCATCTCGGCAAGTGCGGGCTGGCAATCCGGAGTGGCTGGAACCGCGAGTTCTCCGAGGTATCCGCGCTGTCCGTGTTCCCGAAGCCAGCCGGCCACGTCGCCGATCGCCTTCACGGCGTCGGCTGCCCGCGAGCACTCGGTGTTTTTCCCGGAGAAATCCGTGTCCAGGTATTGATGGACCTCATAGGCATAGTTGTCCTGCGGGTCGGAGATCGCCAGCATGGCCGCCGCATTCGGCGTGCCGTAATCCCCCGCAAGCCAGCTATGGGCCCCCGTCCAGGCGGTGCCCGGTACGAGCACGAGATTGGCGGCTCCCGTCTGTCGGATCGCGCCGATCGCGCTGTTGGCGGCGGAAAGCCAGTCCTCGGCCGAAATGCCGTAGGGCTCGTTCATCAGGCCGAAAGCGATCCCGTCGATGCCGGCAGCGGCTGTGGCGAGCCGGCGCCAGAAATCCGCAAAGGCACTTTGCGGCACCGTTTCGGAGCCTATCGGCTGGCCGCGAAACCGCCCGTAATTATGCGGGTCGAGAATGACCGCCATGCCGCCGGCGCGGATCAGCCGGACCGTATCAAGCAGCCGCTCGAGCTCTGCGGGTTCGAGCCCCTTGTAGAGCTGCGGCTGGAGCCTTTCCCACAGAAACGGCAGGCGTACCGTGTTGAAGCCCTTGCCGGCAAAATAATCGATCGTTTCCCTGGTGGGATAGATATAGCCCTTGCCGTATTCGTCTCCGAGATTGCCGAACTCGGCGCCGGCCAAGTTGACACCGCGCAGGCAGGCGGTCTTTGCCTCGGCCGATCCGGCCGCTACCGCCACGGACACCAGGACACCCAGCAAACGCGAGACGCCGCGGTCGATTTTTCGGGACCTCTGCTTCAAGTCTTCCTCCAGTGCGAAGCCGCAACCTGCCACCATAACCTTTAGCAAATGCGAATCGTTGCCCGAAGCGGCTCCGCGGCGGTGATGCGCGCGCCGACGGCGCAAAAGGAACGGAATTTTGGGTGGCTGGCTTTAAGGTCGGCAGGTAAGAAGCTCATCTGGACAGACAAACAAGACGAGCTGTACACATTCAAGAACCAAGACCGGGCCTCGCCGGGCATTTTTCTGGCCTGAATGGGACCGGATATTGTCCGGCGCCAATTTTATGTATACACGGGGTGGCCGACCGATGGCAGAGGAGGGAGAATTTGCATGAACAACTATGTCCTGACCGTATCCTGCAAGACGACACGCGGCATTGTCGCCGCGATTTCCGGCTTTCTGGCGGAAAAGGGTTGCAACATCATCGACTCATCCCAGTTCGATGACCTCGACACGGGCAAGTTTTTCACGCGCGTCAGCTTCCTCTCCGAAGAAGGCGCCGAACGTCCGGCACTGCTCGAAGGCTTCAAGCCGATCGCCGACCGGTTCGAGATGGAATGGGAGATCTTCGATACCGCGGAGCGCATGAAGGTGCTGCTGATGGTGTCGCGCTTCGGCCATTGCCTGAACGACCTGCTCTACCGCTGGAAGATCGGCGCTCTGCCGATCAACATCGTCGGCGTCGTCTCCAACCATTTCGACTACCAGAAGCTTGTGGTCAACAACGACATTCCTTTCCACCACATCAAGGTGACGAAGGAAAACAAGCCGCAGGCCGAAGCCCAGCTTCTCGATCTGGTCGAGCAGAGCGGCACCGAACTCATCGTGCTGGCCCGCTACATGCAGGTCCTGTCCGACAATCTCTGCAAGAAGATGTCCGGCAAGATCATCAATATCCATCACTCCTTCCTTCCGAGCTTCAAGGGCGCCAACCCCTACAAGCAGGCCTATACGCGCGGCGTGAAGCTGATCGGCGCCACGGCCCATTACGTCACCGCCGATCTGGATGAAGGTCCGATCCTTGAGCAGGACACGGTGCGCATCACCCATGCCCAGAGCGCCGATGACTACGTTTCGCTCGGCCGCGACGTCGAAAGCCAGGTCCTGGCACGCGCCATCCACGCCCATATCCACCACCGCACCTTCATCAACGGCAACCGCACCGTCGTCTTCCCGCCGAGCCCCGGCTCCTACGCTTCGGAGCGCATGGGCTGAGGCTTATCCAAAGTCGGTAGAAAGGCCTATGGACGCGGGCTTTTAACGCTCTATCCTCTTCGGAAGCGCCCTTCCGGAGAGGTTCATGTCCGACGTACTGCCAGAACTCATCGAGCCTCCTGCAAATGACCTTCCGATCGAAGCGATCGAGGACGTCCTACGCGACCATTACGGGCTTTCCGGGCAGGTTTTCCCGATCGAGGGCCGGCAAAACCCCTATTTCCTGATCGACAACGGCCACATGCGCTACCTGCTCAAGGTGGCGCCCGCCGAAGGACCACTCGAGGAGATCGAGGCTGAACACGCCCTGATGCGCCATATCCTGCGCAGCCCGGACGGGCCGCGGGTTCCCGAGCCGGTGGTGACAAAGGATGGAAGCGACACGCTCGTCCTGCCGCTCGGCGGCGAAGACCGGCGCATCCGGCTCCTCACCTTTCTCGACGGTACGGCCCCGCCGAGTGGCGAGAAGCTGCCGGACCAGGCTATCGCAGCCTTCGGGACGATCTCCGCGGCACTTGCAAAAAGCCTGCTGGATTTCGAGCATCCGGTGCTGCAGCGCGAACCGGAAGGGGACCTGCGCAAGGCCGGCCCGCAGACGGTCACGCTGCTGTCCGCCGTCGCCGACCAGGAAATCCGCGACGTGATCGCCAAGGCGATGGTGACGGCGCTCCGGCGCATCCAGCCGCTCGGCCCGAGCCTGAGGATCGCCGCGGCGCACCAGAACATCGATGGCGAAACCGTCATCGGCGAGGACACGAACGACGCATGGCTGCCGACCGGCGTGACGGACTTCACCGGCATTTCCAACGGCTGGCTGGTCGCCGGTTTCGCCAATACCTGCGCCTATCTGCTCGCGGACCGCGACGGCGATCCTTTCGCGCTGCTGCCGGCGGTCCGCGCCTATCACGAGATCTACCCGTTCACCTTGAACGAACTCGAGGCGCTGTGGCCGCTGGTCGTCGCCCGCACCGGCATTCTCTCCGCCGAAGCCGAAAGCCGTCAGACAGGGTCACCCGACGACCCGCAAGCCAGGGCGGACGCGGAGAAACGCCGAGCCGTACTGGACGCTGCGACAACAGTTGCGCCGGCACAGGTGTTTGCGGCCATCCTTGATGCGACGGGCATGGAAAAACCGCTGCCGGAGATCGGCCGCCTCCTGCCCGATATCGACCCGGAGACTTTCCGGCTGGTGGATCTGAGCGTCACCAGCCCCCTTCTCTACGGCGGAAACTGGACGGACGCCGACAACGACTGGAAGCTGCTTGCCCACATTGCCCGGGAAACCGGCCGCGCCAGCACCCGCTACGGCGAGTACCGGCTTTCGAAAAGCAGTACCGATCCGCAGCAGGAACCGGAAAGTTTCGCGCTTCACATTGATGCCTGCATACCCGCCCGGATGCCGGCCGTAGCGCCCTTTGCGGGTACGCTGAAAACCGCCGGACCACGCCTCGTCCTTGTCGGCCGCGACCTGACCCTGCATGTCGAAGGCCTCGAATGCGTGCTGGCCGAAGATACCGAACTCGCTGCGGGCGACCCGCTTGGCGTCATCGCGGGGGCCGATAATTCCGTCGGTGGCCTGCGCCTCAGGTTCTGCCTCGATCCGGATCTGGTGCCGCCGCTCTTCTGCAAGCCGACCGAGGTCGGCACATGGTCGAGATTGTGCCCTTCCCCGTCGGCGCTGCTCGGTATCGACGCGAATACCCCGGCTCCGAGATATCCCGACCAGCCCGCCCGCGGCTGGAGGGAATACCTCTTCGATGCGACGGGCCGCAGCGCGCTCGATCTTACCGGCCAGGCGCCGCTGATCGGCTACGGACATCCCCGCCTTGCTGCCGCGACCTACCGGCAGACCATCCTCCTCAACCGCGCCGCAGGCCATCCGTCTGACGCGGAGGAGGCTCTGCGCGCGCAACTGACCGAGCTTGCGCCCGAGGGGCTGAGCCACGTCTTTTTTGTCTCTGGCCGCACGGGAGCGCTGGACCTCGCCCTCAGGCTTGCCCGCGGCCATACCAACAAGCGTGGCATCATCGGCCTGCCGGGGCTGCGGATGGAACGGCGGGATCCGGACTTCTTCGCTGTTCCATCCGTTGGAACGGCAACCGACATGATCCACGATCTCAACGATGTCGCCGCATTGCTGGCAAAAGGTTATGGCGAGCCCGCCAACCTGGACGAGCCTTTGACGGTACTTAGGCAGAAGGCCGGCCTGCTGATCGTCGACGAAACCGGGACCGGTTATGGTCGCCTCGGACACCATACCTGGGGCTTTTCGCACCGGGGGCTCGCGCCGGACATCGTGTTTGTCGACGGGCCGGACGGCGGTGCTCCGTCGTTTCTCATGACACGGCCCGAGATCGCTGCAAACCTCCCCTCGGACCAACACCCCCCGGCGATCTGCCCCGTCAAGGCGGCCTCCGCCATCGCCGCGCTCGACGTCATCCGGGAAGAGCAAATGCGCGAAAATACGCGCGAGATCGGAAGCCACCTGAAGACACGGCTTGAAAGCCTGGCCGAACGTTTTCCCGCGATCTCCGCCATATCGGGAAGCGGGCTGCTGCTCGTCATCGATCTCGCCGACGAAGCGGCGGACCTCGGCGAACGGCTGCGGCCCGGCATTGTCGCCGATATCAGCACCCCCGGACGCCTCGTCCTGCGTCCGCCGCTGTGCTTCAGCCGCCAAAGCGCGGACGGGCTGGCGGATCGGATCGAGGCCCTGCTCTCGGAAATTTGAGGTGGCCGATCCGGTCCTTACCGGAAATTTTCCATCGTCGATCCTTGCTTGGGTGGAAAAGCCACCTATCTCTGGGCTGACGGGCGGCGGCCAGAATTGCGAATGAAATTTCACAATTTGGCCTTCTTACTGTCATCAGTCAGAAAAAAATTCTAGGTAGACTGATTTTCGTTGATCATTCTGTGGGATTCGCCTACAGATGATTTCCGTTCGGCCTGCTGAGTCTGGCTGATTTTCGCGCAACACCATGAAGGGAGAGTGACATGTTTAAATTCGTCCGCGTCGCCACCTTTGGTGAGGCCGCGTTCAAAATGAATGGCACGGATCGTCGCTCCCTTCCGTGCTGTCGAATGTAACGCTTCAGTTCAATCGTTCCTGAAAATTTTCATTCGCCAGAGCTGCGTCGCAAGCAGCCAAAGCGGGAGTCTGCCATGCAGAAGCAAGTAATCGAATTCGGCGGCGAGCCCGTCGGTATTGTCATTCCTGACGCGGACCGGCTGAAGTTCATCGCCGTGAAATTCCATGTCATCGATCTGGACGAACAGCGTTTCGGCTCTGCCGACGAGGTGCGTCTTGCCATCCGCGAGCTGGTCCGCTCGCGCAACAGCGCCTCGGCGGCGCATGTCTGATATTTTTTAAGATTCGAATTCCAAAAGCCGCCCCTGTGGCGGCTTTTTTATTGCGCTCAGAACGCAGTGAAGGTCATCGTCGTCAGCGAACGTTCGATGCCCGGGATCGACGCGATCTTCTCGTTCACGAAGCGGCCGATCTCGTCGTTGTCCTTGATATAGACCTTCAGTAGCAGGTCCCAGTCGCCGCTGGTCGAATAGAGTTCGGAAGCAAGCTCGGTCTTGTAGATGGCGTCGGCAACCTCGTAGGTCTTGCCGGGCTTGCAGCGGAGCTGGACGAAAATAGGTTTCATGGACGTCTTCCCGTCGGTCGGATCGCCTTGGCGATCATGATGGACATGTCCGACTATTGGCCGATGCCGCCGCCGTTCGCAAGCATATCCTGGCGATTCTCGTCGCGATGAATTTCGTCGGCAATCCAGTCCCGGAAGGCGGCAAGCGGTGGGTAGGTGGCCCGGTCGGGCGGATAGGCGAGATGATATTGGCCAGTCTCCATCCTCTCGGCGTCCACGGCCGGCACCAGCAGGCCCTGCTCCAGCTCCCGGCCGATCAGGAACCGCGGCAGCAGCGCGGCACCGAGGCCGGCGGTCGCCGCCTCGACCATGGTGATGAACTGATCGAAGAGCATGCCATGCAATGCATCGAAGACGATCCGATTCTTCGAGAACCACAATTCCCAGGCATCCGGCCGCGTATTGAGATGCAGCAGCGGCGCCCGAAGCACATCGGCCGGGGACTGAAGATCATGCCGCAGTTTGAATTCCGGACTGCAGGCCGGCACGACTTCCTCATCCATGAGAAAGGTAAGCGCCGCACCCGGCCAGCGGGCAGCGCCGAAATGAATGGCGGCATCCAGCGTGTCGAACCGGAAATCGAACGGTTCGAGCCGGGTGATCAGGTTCACGACCATGCCCGGATAGGCATCGAGAAAACGTCCGATTCGCGGCGTCAGCCAGCGCGTGCCGAAAAACGGCAGGATGGCGAGGTTGAGCGTGCCGCCGGAGGGATTGGCCCTGAGATTGAGCGAAGCATGCGAAATACGCCTGAGCGCTTCGCGCACCTCGCGGGCATAACCGTCGCCGGCAAGTGTCAGCCGGATCGTCTGCCGCTCGCGCAGGAACAAAGCCACCCCGAGCTGTTTTTCCAGCGCCGAGATCTGCCGGCTGACGGCGCTCTGGGTGAGGCCGAGCTCGTTTGCCGCTGCCGTGACGCTGCCGGTGCGGGCAGCCGCCTCGAAGGCGGAGAGCAGCGAGAATGACGGGAGAAAGCGCCGGGGCGGCAGCATGTCATTCCTCCAGCGAATGATCTGTTGAGAACATGTCGATATTCATCGATAACTGCTCCCTGTAAAGAGTTGGCGATCAACGCTCCCGGACAATCATCATGCTGAACGATCCCCGCTCTCACGGCCTCTGGGAAAAGACCGCCCCCGCCCCGCCGCTCACCACCCGGCTGGAGGAGGCGATATCGGCCGACGTGGTGATTGTCGGCGGCGGTTACACAGGCCTTTCGGCAGCCCTGCATCTCGCAGAGGCAGGAACCAATGTCGTGCTGCTGGAAGCGGCGGAGATCGGTTTCGGCGGGGCCGGCCGCAATGTCGGCCTCATCAATGCCGGCATGTGGGTGATGCCCGACGATTTCCCGAAGGAACTCGGTCCCATCTACGGCGAACGCCTGCTCGATCTGCTCGGCAACGGCCCCGCCCTCGTCCGCGAACTGATCGAGAAACACGCCATCGCCTGCGAACTCGAAAAGAACGGCACGCTGCATTGCGCTGTCGGTCCCGAGGGGCTGAAAGAGCTGGAGGAACGCGCCAGGCAATGGCAGGCGCGGGGCGCGCCAGTGACGTTGCTCGATGCCGCCGAGACGGAAAGGCGTGTCGGTCCCGGTGCCTATGCCGGATCACTGCTCGACATGCGCGCCGGCACGCTGCAGCCACTCGCCTATGCCCGCGGCCTCGCCCACGCGGCGGTGAAGGCCGGTGCCAGGCTCCATACCGGCAGCGCGGTGACCGGCACCGATGAAGTCAACGGCCGGAACGTTGTCAGGACCGCCTCCGGCGAAGTGACCGCCGACTGGGTCATCGTCGCGACCGACGCCTACAGCACCGGCCCCTGGGAACAGGTGCGACGGGAACAGGTCTATCTGCCCTATTTCAACCTTGCCACCACGCCGCTCAGCGACAACCTGCGCCGCTCCATCCTTGCCGGGCGCGAGGGCTGCTGGGACACCAAGGACATCCTCTCCTCCTTCCGCATGGACCAGGCCGGCCGGCTTGTCTTCGGTTCGGTCGGCGCGTTGCGCGGCACCGGAACGGGGATCCACAAGAACTGGGCGCGGCGCTCGCTGAAGCGGCTTTTCCCACAGCTCGGAGATGTGGAATTCGAGGCCGAATGGTATGGCCAGATCGGCATGACCGACAATGCCCTGCCGCGTTTCCACAAATTCGGCAGCAACGTCCTCGGTTTTTCCGGTTACAATGGTCGCGGCATCGCGCCGGGCACGACATTCGGCAAACTGCTGGCACGCCATATCCTCGGCGAGGTTTCGGAAACCGACCTGCCGCTGCCGCTGACCGAGGTTCAGGAACCCGGCTTCCGCGCCATCAAGGAAGCCTATTATGAAGCGGGCGCCCAAGTCGCCCATTTCACCGGCGAACGGTTCTGATTGCGAAACCGCCACCGACTTGTAGATTGACGAAAATTACACATCCGGAGACTGACATGACGCTCGCCACTCTCGATCTCGCCGCTGAAGTGAAAACCATTCTGGGCGATCTCGGCGTAAAGGCCGAAAGTTATACGGGCGGCACGCTCGCCGTCCGTTCGCCCATCACAGGCAAAGAGATCGGCAAACTGCCGGAAGAAACCGCCGCAGGCGCCGCAAAGGCGATCGACGCTGCCCACGCGGCCTTCCTCGAATGGCGGCTGGTTCCGGCTCCGAAGCGCGGCGAACTGATTCGCCTGCTCGGCGAGGAACTGCGCGCAGCCAAGACCGCGCTCGGCCGGCTCGTCTCCATCGAAGTCGGCAAGGTCACCTCCGAAGGCCTCGGCGAAGTGCAGGAAATGATCGACATCTGCGATTTCGCCGTCGGCCTTTCCCGCCAGCTCTACGGCCTGACGATCGCCACCGAACGCTCCGAACACCGGATGATGGAAACCTGGCATCCGCTCGGCGCGATCGGCATCATTTCCGCCTTCAACTTCCCGGTCGCCGTCTGGTCCTGGAATGCGGCGCTCGCCATCGTCTGCGGCAATTCCACCGTCTGGAAGCCGTCGGAAAAGACGCCGCTCACCGCGCTTGCCACCCAGGCGATCTTCGAAAAGGCGCTCGCCCGTTTCGTCGCCGACGGCGGAAAGGCCCCGAAGAACCTCTCGACCCTGTTGATCGGCGGCCGCGATATCGGCGAAGTCCTGGTCGACCACGACAAGATCCCGCTGGTTTCCGCAACGGGCTCCACCGCGATGGGCCGCGCCGTCGGCCCGCGGCTTGCGTCGCGCTTTGCCCGCTCGCTGCTGGAACTCGGCGGCAACAACGCCGCGATCGTCGCCCCGACCGCCGATCTCGACCTGACGCTCCGCGGTGTCGCCTTCGCCGCCATGGGCACGGCCGGCCAGCGCTGCACCTCGCTTCGCCGCCTCTTCGTGCATGACAGCGTCTATGAAACGCTGGTGCCGCGCCTTGCCAAGGCCTACCAGTCCGTGACGATCGGCAGCCCGCTTGAAAACGGCAATCTCGTCGGCCCGCTGATCGACAAGACCGCCTATGACAAGATGCGAGATGCGCTGGAAGCCGCCAAGGCCGAAGGCGGCAAGGTGACCGGCGGCGAACGCGTTCACCAGGACGAAGCGGCCGACGCCTATTATGTCCGCCCGGCGATCGTCGAAATGCCGGCCCAGACGGGTCCGGTCAAGGACGAGACCTTTGCGCCGATCCTCTATGTGATGAAATATTCGAGCTTCGACGAGGCGCTGGCCCTCCACAACGACGTGCCGCAGGGGCTGTCCTCCTCGATCTTCACTAACGACATGCGCGAGGCGGAAACCTTCGTCTCCGCCCGCGGTTCGGATTGCGGCATCGCCAACGTCAATATCGGCCCATCGGGCGCCGAAATCGGCGGGGCGTTCGGCGGCGAGAAGGAAACCGGCGGCGGCCGCGAATCGGGCTCCGACGCATGGCGCGTCTATATGCGCCGCGCCACCAACACGCTGAACTATGGCCGCACCCTGCCGCTCGCGCAGGGCGTCAAGTTCGACATCGAATAACCGATGGCCGATACGCTCAATCTGTTGACCGATATCGAAGGCGTGGCCGTCGGCCATGCCACCGATCTTGCCTTGGGTTCGGGCGTCACGGCTATTGTCTTCGACGAACCGGCAATCGCCTCCGGCTCCGTGCTCGGCGGTGCGCCAGGCGGGCGGGATACGGCTTTGCTCGATCCGTCGATGACCGTGCAGACGGTCGATGCCTTCGTGCTGTCCGGCGGCTCCGCCTTCGGACTGGATGCGGCCGGCGGCGTGCAATCGGGCCTGCGCGAAATCGGCCGTGGTTTCCAGGTCGGCAGCGTCCGCGTGCCGATCGTGCCGCAGGCGATCCTGATGGACCTCCTGAACGGCGGCAACAAGGACTGGGGCCTGCATTCGCCCTATCGCGACATGGGCTACGAAGCCTTCAAGGCTGCCGCGAAGGGTGAGTTCGCGCTCGGAACCATCGGAGCCGGAACGGGCGCATCGACGGCAACCTTCAAGGGTGGCCTGGGTTCGGCAAGCGCCAGAACCTCGACAGGTCATACGATAGCGGCGTTGCTTGCGGTCAACGCCATGGGCTCGGCGACCGTCGCCGAAGGACCACATTTCTGGTCGGCTCCCTTCGAGCAGGCCCAAGAATTCGGCGGCCTCGGCCTGCCCGCCCGCTTCACCGAAAATCACACGGCATTGCGGATGAAGGGCGCCAACCTGAAGGCCACGACGATCGGCGTCGTGGTGACGAATGCCGTTCTGACCAAAGCCCAGGCGCACCGGCTGTCGATCATGGCCCATGACGGGCTTGCCCGCGCCGTCCTGCCGGCGCATCTGCCGGGCGACGGCGATACGATCTTTGCGGCCTCGACAGGCGCCAGACCGCTCGGCGACATGGCCGCCTTCGCCGAACTCTGCCATCTTGCAACGCTGGTGACCGCCCGGGCCGTGGCCCGTGGCGTCTACGAGGCGGCGGCTTTGCCCGTTGCGAATGCCCAGCCCGCCTGGCGCGACAAATTCACTTCGCCGGCTAAATAGATCTTAGTGCTTCTTCGAGCCGCGGCCAGTCGCTGTCGCCGGGAAGGCCGATCCTCAGATCATCGGGCCGTTCCTCGAACCGGCGCACCAGAATGCCCTTTTCCCCGAGGTGCCGGAAAATCGCCTGCGCGCGCGGATCGCGGATGAAGCGGAACAGCGACGTTCCGTCCGCGACGGGTATTCCGGCAGCACCGAGCAGGGCATCCAGCCGCGCCGCATCCTCTTTCAGCCTCAGCCGCATCGCATTCTGCCATTCGGTATCGCCGAGCGCCTCATTTGCCACGTGTAATGCCGGACCGGACACAGCCCAAGGGCCGAGCCGGTTCTCGATCCGCGCGATCGTTTCCGGGTGCGATATCACGAAGCCGAGCCGCAGGCCGGCCATGCCGTAGAACTTGCCGAAGGACCGCAGCACCACCAACCCGCCGGCATCCACCGCGTCGGTGACGCTCGATGCCTCCGCCACATCCATGAAGGCCTCGTCCACGACCAAGAACCCGCCTTTTGCGCGCATGATTGCGGCAAGCGCCAGAAGATCCGCACGCGAGACGATACGGCCCGTCGGGTTGTTGGGATTGACGATGACGGCGAGGTCGGCTTCCGCCAGCCGATCCAGATCGGCGGTTTCCATGACCTCGAAACCAGCCAGCCGCGCCGCTCGGGCATGTTCCGCATAGGTCGGCGAAAGCACCGCAGCCTGGCCTTTCCGCGCGATAAGATCGGCGACCATCGGCAATAGGATCTGGGTCCCCGGCCCCGCCGCCACATGCGCCGCCGACGGCACGCCGTAAGCGGCAGCGGCAAGGACCTTCAGCCTTTCCGCCGATGCGACCTCAGGCAGTCGCGTGAAAGCATTGCCGGGAAGCGGCGAATGCGGATAGGAATGCGGGCTGATACCGGTGGAGAGATCGACCCAAGGCTCCGGCGCATGAGGAAACAGCGCCCGGGCACGGGAAAGATTGCCGCCATGCTGTATCGGATCGCCAATCCTGTCGCCAATTTCAGGGCCTGCCAACTTCATGTTCCTTCTTGCATTTTTCGCCCTGATCGTGGAGCGCATTTTCGGGTATCCGGACTGGCTGTTCCGGCGCATCGGTCATCCGGTCACCTGGATCGGCGCACTGATATCCCGGCTCGACCGCGATCTGAACCGCGAAAGCGACGACTTTTCGACGCGCAAGCGAAAGGGCGTGTTCGCGCTTTTGGCGCTTCTCGGCATCACCGTCCTGCTCGGCCTGGTGATCGAATACGACCTGAGAATGATCCCCCTCGGGCCGATCCTGCTGGTCCTGATCGCTGCGAGCCTGCCGGCGCAGAAGAGCCTTGAAACCCATGTCGAGGCCGTCGCGACGGCGCTGCGGGACGGAGGTTTGGAAGCCGGGCGGAAGGCCGTGTCGAAAATCGTCGGGCGCGACCCGGAAAAGCTCGATGAAGCCGCCGTCTGCCGCGCGGCGATCGAGAGCCTGGCCGAGAATTTCTCGGACGGCGTCGTGGCACCGGCCTTCTGGATGGGGATCGGCGGTCTTGCGGGTGGCGTCGGCTACAAGGCGGCCAATACCGCCGACAGCATGATCGGCCATAGATCGCCGCGCTACGAAGCGTTCGGCTGGGCGGCCGCGCGTTTCGACGATCTCATCAACCTGCCCGCCTCGCGCCTGAGCGCCCTTCTTTTCGTGGTCGCTGCAGGTTTCATCGATCGCGCCTCGCCGGGCAACGCGATCCGGGCCATCAGGCGGGATGCCCGCCATCACCGGTCGCCGAATGCCGGCTGGCCGGAAGCGGCGATGGCCGGTGCGCTCGGCATAGCACTCGCCGGGCCGCGCAGCTATGGCGGCCAGATGATCGAGGCCCGGTTCATGGGCGAGGGCGGGCGTTCCGAGCTCACCTACGACGACATTCGCCGCGCGCTGAAGCTTGCCCGCGTCGCAGACGCCCTGCTGATCGGCCTTTTCGGCCTTCTGGCGTGGATCATCTGGCAAGTTTGATCAGCCCATCGAGATCGAGATGCTTTTCCATATGGGCCGCCAGCCGGTCGAGCACCGCATCCACCCCTGCCTCGTAGTCCAGGCCCGATGCAGAGCCGCCGAGCCGCGTCAACCAGGCCGACCGCTGCCGGTCATCCGAGAACAGCCCGTGGAGATAGGTGCCCCAGACCCGACCATTCGCCGACATCGCACCTTCCGGGTTTCCGCCGATTGTCGCAAAAGACCGCGTGCAATCGGCACCGGTGGTTCGCCCGATATGCATTTCATAACCGGACAGGGAGATTCCGTCGAAACTCGCGCCCGCAACGGCCTCCAGCCGTTTATCGCCCGCGAGAACCGTCTCGACATCCAGCAGGCCTAGCCCTTCGATCGAGCCGGGCGGTCCTTCCGTTCCTTCCGGATCGGAAATGGTTTTCCCAAGCATCTGGTAACCGCCGCAGAGACCGAGCATCCGCCCGCCGCGGCGGACATGTGCTGCAATATCCACGTCGAAACCGGCCACCTTCAGCGCCTGCAGGTCGGATATCGTCGCCTTCGAACCGGTGAGCAGCACGAGATCGCAATCGCCGGGGATGACCTGCCCTGGCCGGACCCGGATGAGATCGACATCCGGCTCCGCTTCCAGCGGATCGAGATCGTCGAAATTGGAGATATGCGGCAGGATCGGCACCGCGATCCTGATCTTCGCGCCCGCCTTCCGCACCGACGGCGCATTGAGGCCCAGCGCATCTTCCGCCGGCAGCCGGGCCGCATCGGCAAAATGCGGCAACAGCCCGACCGACTGCCAGCCGGTGAGTTCCCCGATCATCCGCATGCCGTCGGCGAACAATGCCGGATCGCCGCGAAACCGGTTGACGATAAAGCCCCGGATCATCGCCGCATCTTCGGGATCGAGCACCAGCTTGGTGCCGGCGAGGCTGGCGATCACCCCGCCGCGGTCGATATCGCCGATCAGCACCACCGGCACGTCGGCTGCTCGCGCAAACCCCATATTGGCGATGTCGTTGTGGCGAAGATTGATTTCCGAGGCGCTGCCGGCGCCTTCGACCAGAACGAGATCGGCCTGGTTGCGGAGGATTTCGAAGCTTTTCAGGACCCGCGGCATCAGTGTCAGCTTGAGGTTCTGGTATTCGGCAGCCTTGGCATTGCCTTCGACCCTGCCTTGCACCACGACCTGCGCGCCGACCTCGCTCTGCGGCTTCAAGAGCACCGGGTTCATATGGACGCTGAGCGGCACTCCGGCGGCCCGCGCCTGCAGCGCCTGCGCCCGGCCGATCTCGCCGCCATCCGCGGTGACCGCGGCATTGTTCGACATGTTCTGCGGCTTGAACGGCATGATCTTCAGGCCGCGAGCCACAAAGGCGCGGGCAAGCCCGGCCACGACCAGCGACTTGCCCACATCCGAGCCCGTTCCCTGAAACATCAGCGCCCGAGCTGGCTTGATCCCGGCCATCGCTTAAAACTCGATGCCGGCCTGGGCCTTCACGCCCGCCTTGAAGTGATGTTTGACCAGCGTCATCTCGGTGACCATGTCGGCCGCCTCGATCAGCGCAGGCTTGGCGTTTCGGCCGGTAACGACCACATGCAGGTCCGGCCGCCGCGCCTGGAGCGCCGCGACGATCTTGTCGAGATCGAGATAGTCATAACGAAGCGCGATATTGAGCTCGTCGAGGATGACGAGCCCGATCGTCTCGTCCGCCATCAGCTCGAGCGCCTTTTCCCAGGCCTTTTCCGCCGCAGCAACGTCACGCTTCAGGTCCTGGGTCTCCCAGGTGAAACCCTCGCCCATCGTGTGCCAGACGACGCGGTCACCGAAGACGGCAAGCGCCGGCTGCTCCCCCGTCGACCAGGCGCCCTTGATGAACTGCACGACGCCGACCCGGCGGTTGTTGCCGAGCATGCGCAGCGCCAGGCCGAAGGCGGCAGTGGATTTGCCCTTGCCGGATCCGGTATGGACGATGAGAAGACCCTTTTCCTGGGTCTTCTCGGCCACTTCCGCATCCTGAACCGCCTTGCGGTTCGCCATCTTGGCGCGGTGACGCTCGACGGACGCCTCGTCGATCTCCTTCACCGGGAAGCGAGCTTCGCCGGAGATCCGGCAGAAGCTTCCTCGCCGGCCCGGAATCTTTCGCGGACCACACCGGTAAGCGCGCCGAGCACCGCCCAGAACACCAGGTTGGTGGCATAGACGGCGTTGACGAAGCGGGCATGAAGATCCATCGGGACCGCCGTTTCATGGCTTGGCGGCAGCGGCGCGCCGACGAGATGCGGAGCGATCAGCAGCACGATCGCCAGCGCGGCGAACACGGCCGAGCGGGTATAGGCGATGAGGCCGAGACCGATTGCCGTGCAGACAGCCGTCGAGACCCACCAGATCTGGCGCGGTCCGAGCTCGGCAGCCGGCATGCCGGGCAGTTCCGGCGGCAGGCCGAGGCCGGGCGCGAGGATGACGGCGAGGAAACCGGCGATGCCGAACATCAGGCCGCCGCGCCATCCCTTGAAGCCCCCGAATGCTTCCGAAGCGGCAACGAGGACAAGGGCGAAGCCGATGGCCGACAGCATGTCGGCGGCAGCAGTATAGATGAAGCGCTCGAAGCCATCGGCGGGAGCCCAGGCTTCTTCGCCGTGTTGATGCTCGGCGGCAGGTGCCGCGGCGCCGGCAGCGGCAGGTGCAGCGTCATGGCTGTGGCCTGTCTCGGGCGCGGCATTTTCGAACACTTCCGCCTGCAGGATCAGCGGCACGGTGGAGAAGCTCTGCATTACGGTGAGCAGCAATCCGGACAACAGTCCGGCGATCACCGCCGTGAAGACGATGTTGCGAAACAGCGACATTTGGGAGAACTCCTCAGTGGCAGGGGAAGGCGAGCGAGTGGCGCGTGTCATGCGCGGCATTGTGGACGACTTCCAGATGCGAGAAGCCGACAAAACCGACGATGAACAGGCCGAGCAGGGCCGTCATGCTGAGGGGAATGATCTTCGAAGCGGAAATGCCGACTGCGGTTGCAGCAGAATTCGTAACCATGGTCTCGTCCTTTCGCCCTCCACCCGAGGGCCGTTCACGTTCTTTGCCGCCTCTGGCAGGTCTCCTGGCTCGCGGATCGGACGCCTTTACCCGCCTTCCCGGATTTTTCCAGTGGCTTGACGGCCGAACGGCCGTTTTGGGCAAAGACTTTCCGCTTACAGTTGCGGGGGCAGCCGCGGGTTGGACGACACAATTCGTCGCACCGCATTCCCTCTAAAACCCTTTCGGGCACCATAGGCTCGGGCACTATAGACGAATTCGGCGTCACGGCAATCGCCTTTGCGACGCATTGACATGGGTGTACGACCGGGCTTACTTGAAAGGAGATGGTCCCTTTCCGGCAACGGGGAGGGCTAAGAGAGAATGCGGTGCGATCCTTCCCAAGGATCAATGCCGCGGCTGCCCCCGCAACTGTAGGCGGCGAGCCGTTTGCCGAGAGGCCACTGGAGAAATCCGGGAAGGCAGGCAAATGGCGGCGACCCGCGAGCCAGGAGACCTGCCGTCTGATAATTTGCTTCACCGGGCGGGGTGCTCCGGAGGAAGTTTCTCGATCACCGCAGGCGGTTTTGGCCCTCTGCTCCGCGCCCCGATTTTTCGACCCCCGGCGGGAACGCGGCTGACCGATGAGTGACCACCGACCAGATGATCCGGCAACCGCCGGCCCGGCAGATGTGACGATTTTCGTCTGCACCAATTGCCGTGACGCCTCCGACGGCGAAATCCGGCCGGGCATCGCGCTGATCGCGGCGCTACGCGAAGCGGCCGCCGGCAAGCCGCTCGCCGTCAAGCCCGTCACCTGCCTCGCCAATTGCGAAAAGAGCCCGAGTGCCGCCTTCAACCACAAGAGCGGCTGGTCCTATGTCTTCGGCCATCTGTCGCTCGACAATGTCGAGGACATCGTTACCGGCGCGATGATGCTGGCCGAGGACGAGCGCGGTTTCCTTCCCCTTCGAGGCCGCCCGACCTGCCTGCGCGGCAAGGGCATGACGGCCCGCATCCCACCCTTTCATCACCATGAGGACATGCCATCATGAGCGTTTCGTTCGACCGCGTTCCCTGCACCGTCGTTACCGGGTTTCTGGGAGCCGGCAAGACCACGCTGATCCGAAACCTGATCGAGAACTTGAAGGGCAAGCGGCTGGCGATCATCGTCAACGAATTCGGCGATGTCGGCATCGACGGCGACGTGCTGAAGGGCTGCGGCATCGAAAGCTGCCCGGAAGACAACATCATCGAGCTTGCCAACGGCTGCATCTGCTGCACGGTCGCCGACGATTTCGTGCCGGCAATCGACCGGATCCTGGCCATGGAGCCCCGTGTCGATCACATCCTGATCGAGACCTCCGGCCTCGCCTTGCCGAAGCCCCTCGTCCAGGCGTTCCAGTGGCCGGACGTCAAGGCTCGGGTGACGGTCGATGCGGTGATTGCCGTGGTTGACGGATTGGCGCTTGCCGAAGGCCGTGTTGCCGACGACCATGAAGCGCTGGAAGCCCAGCGCCAAGCGGACGGCTCGATCGACCACGACGATCCGGTCGAGGAAGTGTTCGAGGACCAGGTGGCCTGCGCCGACATGATCGTGCTGACCAAGAGCGACCTTCTCGATGCCGCCGGCCTCGCGACCGCCAGGGACCGCGTTTCGGCACATCTGCCGCGTGCCGTGAAAATCGTCTCCGCCGCCAATGGCGCCATCGACCCGGCCGTGCTGATCGGCCTCGGTCTTGCCGTCGAGGACGACATCGAAAACCGCAAGACCCACCATGACGACGAACTCGACCACGATCACGACGATTTCGACAGTTTCGTCGTCGATCTGGCCGCAGTGACCGATGCTGAAAGCCTGGCCACCCGCATCTCCGCGACGGCCGAAGCAGAGAACGTGCTGCGCATAAAAGGCTTCGTGGAAGTCGCGAACAAGCCGATGCGCCTGCAGGTTCAGGCGGTAGGATCGCGCGTGAACCATTATTTCGACCGCGCCTGGGCCCCCGGCGAAACGCGGACAAGCCGCCTCGTCGTGATCGGCGAGAAGGGCATCGACCGCGCAGCGATCGAAAGGATGCTGGCCGCATAAGAAGGCCCGAGGGAAGGATGCACATACTCGCCACCACATCGTCGTCGCTCGACGACCTGATCGAACCGGTCGACCTCAACCAGGCGCCGGCTGATGTGGTGGTGCTGTCCTTTTCCGGCAGCGACCTGAACGGCATTGCGGCCGTGTGGAATAAGCCTGCAAGCGGCGGGAGCGATACCCCCCTCTGGCCTGCCGGCCATCTCCCCCTCAAGGGGGGAGATTGGCAAGATGCACCCGCCTTCCTCAAAAGCCAACGCCGGAGTGACGCGAGGCCTAGCCACGATTCGATCTCCCCCCCTGAGGGGGAGATGGCCGGCAGGCCAGAGGGGGGTGGCCTCTCCGACCACAACTCGGACAAGCTTAGTCCCCCCATTCCTCCAACTCTCCGCCTCACCAACCTCTCCGATCTCCGCCACCCCATGTCGGTGGACCTGTGGATCGAGAAGACGGCGGCGCATGCCAAAGTCATCCTCGTGCGCATCCTCGGCGGCTATGACCGCTGGTCCTACGGCGTCGAGGAACTTTCCCGAATGGCGCGCGCCAAAAAGATCGCGCTCGCCCTCCTGCCCGGCGAATGCAGCATCCGCGACGAGCGGCTCGCCGCGGCCTCCACGGTTTCGGAAAACCAGCTCGCCGGCTTTCTGTCCTGCTTCCGCGAAGGCGGACCGGACAATATGCGGCTCCTCGCAAAATTGCTGACGACCCTGGCCGAAGGTGGAACGGAACCTCTGCCACAGGCAGCACCGATGCCGAAGGCCGGCTACTACAAGCCGGGAAAGGGCATCGTCGCGGCCGATGACCTGCTGGCCAGCCTCGCATCGGATGCACCACGACTGCCGATCCTGTTCTACCGGTCCATGCTGCTTGCCAATGATGCCGCGCCGATCGACACACTGTTCGAAGCGCTGGCTAACCGCGGTTTCGCGCCGGTACCCATCTTTGTCTCCGGCCTGAAGGATGCCGACGCCGTCGCCTTCGTCGAACAGGCAATCTTGGACCTGAAACCCGCGGCAATCCTTTCCACCACCGCCTTTGCCAGCGGCACGGACGAGAACGGCGAAACGATCTTCGACCGCACCGGCGTGCCGGTATTCCAGATCGTCGTCGCCACCACGCGGCGTGAAGGCTGGGCGGAAAACCGGCGCGGCCTCAACCCTGCCGACCTTGCCATGCATGTCGTCCTGCCGGAGCTCGACGGGCGCATCCTGGCCGGCGCAATCTCCTTCAAGGCGGGCGACAATTCCGCCAACCTCGTCAACCAGCCGGAACCGGACCGCGTTGAACAGGTCGCCGATCGGATCGCGGCTTTCCTGCGGCTGAAGGCGGCACCTCGTGCCGAGCGCAAGATCGTCATCCTGATGCCGGATTACCCGAGCGCGCCGGGACGCACCGGATATGCCGTCGGCCTGGACGTGCCGCAGAGCGTACTCAGGATGCTGCACGAGCTATCAGTAGCCGGCTACAATGTTTCGGATATCCCTGAGACCCCGCGTGACCTTCTCGATCACCTGAGTGCAAAATCCGCCACCCATGCGCTCGCAGCTTACAGCTCCGTGCCTACGGCGGAGGCGGCTTGGGGTGCCCCTGAAACCGATGAAGACCTGGAAGACGGCGCTTTCCGTTTTCGCGCCGCGAGCTTCGGCAATATCACCGTCGCGCTCGCGCCCGATCGCGGCCGCAATGCCGACCGCCGCGCCGATTACCACAGCTCCGACCTGCCTCCCCGCCACGCTCTGATCGCCTTCGGCCAATGGATGCGCGAGACGCTTGGCGCGCATGCGATCGTCCATGTCGGTGCGCACGGGACGCTCGAATGGCTGCCGGGCAAGACCGTGGCTTTGTCGAAGGACTGCTTCCCCGAGATCGTCACCGGTGGACTGCCGGTCATCTATCCCTTCATCGTCTCCAATCCGGGCGAGGCGGCGGTCGCCAAAAGGCGGATTGCCGCCGTCACCATCGGCCATTTGCCGCCGGTTCTGGCCGGTGCCGGTCTTTCAGACGAACAGAAAAAGCTGGAACTGCTGGTCGACGAATATGCGCAGGCCGACGGACTCGATCGCCGTCGCCGCGACCGGCTGGCCAAGCTGATCGTCGAGACCGCCCGCGATACCGGCCTGGCCGGCGAGGCCGGCGTCTCGAACAGTGACGATCCGGATACAGCGCTGACCCGCATCGACGCCTTTCTCTGCGACCTCAAGGACTTTTCGATCAAGGACGGCCAGCACATCTTCGGGCAGGTCGCGCCCGGCGACGACGACTTGCTTCGCGTTCAAAGCGCCGAAACCGAACGCCAAGCTTTGCTGGACGCGCTGGATGGAAAACACATCCGCCCCGGCCCATCCGGTGCACCTGCGCGCGGCCGCCGCGACGTGATGCCGACCGGCCGCAATCTCTTCGCCAGTGATCCGCGCACGCTTCCGACGCCGACCGCCTTCGAACTCGGCAAACGCGCCGCCGACGAAATCCTGCGGCGTTATCTGCAGGACCACGGCGACTGGCCGAAAAGCCTCGTTTTCGATCTCTGGGGCAGTGCCTCTCTGCGCAGCGGCGGCGAGGAAGTCGCACAGGTTCTGGCGCTGATGGGCGCAAGACCGGTTCAGGATATGGCGACCGGCCGTGTCACCGGCATTGAAGTCCTGCCGCCGGCAACGCTCGGCCGTCCGCGCGTCGACGTGAGCTTGAGGATTTCCGGCCTGTTTCGCGACATGTTTCCGGCTCTCATCGCCCTGCTCGATGCCGCGATGCGCGCCATCGCCGCTCGCGAGGAAGCGCCGGGCGACAACCCTCTTGCAGAAGAGGCAGGCAAGCTCGGACACGTACCGCCCCGCATCTTCGGCTCGGCACCCGGCACCTACGGGTCCGGCATCGAGGATAAGCTCGCCGACGGAACATGGGGCGAACGCGAGGAGCTCGGCCGCCTCTATCTCGATGCCACCAGCCATGCCTTCGGTGGCGCGGAAGGCGACGCCAGCCATGTGCCCGGCCAGTTCGCAAACCGCATCGGAACCGCCGATCTTCTCGTCCATACCGGCGACGATCCGGGCCGCGATCTGCTGGACGGCTCGGCCGATGTCGCCTTCATCGGAGGCTTTGCAGCGGCCGTCGCGGCACTCGGCGGCAAGGCGGATATCATCGCGCTCGACACGACCGATCCGCAAAAACCCCGCGCCCGCTCGATCTCCGAAGCGGTAACCCGCGTGGTGCGCGCCCGCGCCGTCAATCCGCGTTTCATCGCCGGTCAGATGCGCCACGGCCCGCGCGGCGCCGCCGAACTGGTGGAGACGGTCGACCGGCTGATCGGGTTTGCCGAGACCACGCATGCCATTCCCCAGTCGCTGATCGAGGCGACTTACGACGCCTATCTCGGCGACGATTCCGTCCGTGGCTTCCTGCAGAGCCAGAACCCCGAAGGCCTGCGCTTCATGGCCGAGCGGTTCCGCTCGGCACTCCGCCGCGGTCTCTGGCATCCCCGCCGCAACGCGGTCGATGCCGAGCTCGAAATGCTCACGCGGGAGAAGGTCGCATGACGGCGCTTTCCCTCGACCGAAACACGCTGGACATGCGCCGCGGCGCCTGCCCGGCCCTGTCGACCCCGATGATGACCGGTGACGGGCTTCTCGCCCGCGTCGCGCTGACCGACGCGATCACCCCGGCACAACTGGCCGAACTCTGCCGGCTGGCACGGCGCCACGGCAATGGCATTCTCGATATCTCCGCGCGCGGCAACCTGCAAATCCGGGGATTGAGCGAGGCCTCCGCCCCCCTTCTCGACGCCGATGTCCGTGCGCTGAACCTGCCGCTTCGCGATGGCCTGGCCGTCGAAACCCCTCCTTTCGCCGGGATCGACAAGACCGAGATCGCCGACCCGCGACCGATAGCCGAGGCGATCCGCCAAGGCGCACGGGAGATTGTCGGCCTCGCGCCAAAGATGTCGGTGGTCGTTGACGGTGGCGGACAGCTCCGGCTTTCCGAACTACTGGCCGATATCCGGCTCGTTGCCGTTTCCAACGAGGAAGGCATGCGCTGGAAGCTGCTTCTGGGCGGCACCGGGGCAACCGGCCGCATTTTCAATGTTTTACGTGAAACAGATGCGATCTCCGCGACGCTGGAGCTGCTGCACAAGCTGGCAACGATGGGGACCAGGGCGCGCGGTCGCGACCTTGCGGCCGGCCGGCCGAAGAACGACACCGTCCTCCACCCTACCTCACCGTTCAGCACGTTCCGCCTCGTCAACAACCTTGCCGCGACGGGCATCGGCCCGGCCTTCGGCCAGGCGAATGCCGAGAACCTGATCGCCCTTTGCGACGAAGCCGAGCGGCTGGGAATACAATTCCTGAAACCCGCTCTCGACCATTCGCTCCTGTTTTTCGCCGCTCAAACCGCCTGCGAAGCGCTGACCGCCTTTGCTGGTGGTAACGGCTTCGTCACCTCGCCGAGCGATCCGCGCTCAGCCATTGCCGCCTGCTCCGGAAGCCCTGCCTGCAATTCCGCGGCCATCGCCACCCATGAACTCGCCGCCAAAGCGGCACGGGATTGCGGCGACCTGCTGGACGGTTCGTTCAAGCTGCACGTGACCGGCTGCCCCAAGGGCTGCGCCCATCCCGAACCCTCCGTGCTTGCACTTTGCGGAACCACCGCCGGCATTTCGCTGATCGACCAAGGAAAAGCGGCCGACGAGCCCTTTGCCTCGGTCGCTTTTGCCGATACCAACAACTCCCTTCGCCGCATCGCCGATCTCGTCCGTAACGAGCGGCAGACCGGTGAAAATTCCGCAGCCTGCCTCGCCCGTCTGGGACCGCGCCGGCTTGCTGCGGCCGTTATGTCAGGACGACCATGAACAGTTACGATTATATCCGCGAAGGCGACGCGATCTACGAAAAATCCTTCGCGATCATCCGCGAGGAAGCGGACCTCTCGCCCTTTTCGTCGGAACAGGCCGATATCGCGGTGCGCATGATCCACGCCTGCGGGCTGGTCGAGGCGGCTCAGCATTTCCGATTTTCCAAGGATTTCGTTGCCCAGGCACGCGGCGCGCTGCATGCCGGCAAGCCGATCTATTGCGACGCCGAAATGGTGGCCCACGGTATTACCCGCGCCCGCCTGCCGGCCCATAACCAGGTGATCTGCACGCTGCGCGACAGCCGCACGATCGAGCTTGCAAAGACCATCGGCAACACCCGCTCGGCTGCCGCATTGGATCTCTGGGACGAGATGGAAGGCGCAGTCGTTGCGATCGGCAATGCGCCGACCGCGCTGTTCCGTCTGCTTGAAATGCTGGATGCCGGTGCGCCGCGTCCTGCCGCGATCATCGGCATGCCGGTCGGTTTCGTTGGCGCCGCGGAATCCAAGGAAGCGCTGATGGAAGCGACGCTTGGCATTCCCTATGCGATCGTACGCGGCCGCATGGGCGGCTCGGCGATGACGGCTGCCTGCGTCAACGCGCTGGCGAGGGCCGGACTGTGAACGCCGCACTCCTCAAGGGCAAGCTCACGGGCGTCGGCACCGGACCCGGCGATCCCGAACTGCTGACACTGAAGGCGGTACGCGCCATCAACGAAGCGGATGTGATCGCCTTCTTCTGCAAGAAAGGCTCGAGCGGCAACGGCCGCGCCATCGTCGAGGCGCATATCCGTCCGGGCACGCTCGAACTGCCGCTGGTCTATCCGGTCACGGTCGAGACCCATAAGGACGAGGCCGATTATCGCGGCCCGATCGCCGATTTCTTCGATCGCTCTGCGGAAGATATCGCCACTCTTCTCGATGCCGGCAAGAATGTCGCCGTGCTGAGCGAGGGCGATCCGCTGTTCTACGGATCCTACATGCATCTGCATGTGCGGCTGGCCAACCGCTACCAGGCGGAAGTCGTGGCAGGCGTCACCGCCATGTCCGGCTGCTGGTCGATGACCGGGATGCCGCTCGTCCAGGGCGACGATATTTTAAGCGTGCTGCCCGGCACGCTATCCGAAGAAAAGCTCGCGGAGCGGCTTGGAAACACCGACGGCGCAGTGATCATGAAAGTCGGCCGCAACCTGCCGAAGATCCGGCGAGCGCTGGCCTCGGTCGGCAAGCTATCCGGCGCGCTCTACGTGGAGCGTGGCACCATGGCCAACGGGACCGCTCAAAAACTGGAAGAGCGCGACGAGAGCCCGGCGCCCTATTTCTCCATCGTCCTCGTGCCCGGCTGGAAGGCCCGGCCATGAAAACGGGTTCGCTGACCGTCGTTGGCCTCGGCCCCGGCAACCCGGACCAGATGACACCGGAAGCTCTTACCGCGGTTACGGTAGCGGAGGACTTCTTCGGCTATTTTCCGTATATCGACCGGCTGAACCTCCGGCCCGACCAACGCCGCCACGCCTCGGATAATCGCGAGGAACTGGCGCGCGCCCGCGCCGCGCTGGAAATGGCGGCTGGCGGAGGCAAGGTCTGTGTCGTCTCCGGCGGTGATCCCGGCGTGTTCGCCATGGCAGCCGCGGTTTGCGAAGCGATCGACGAAGGCCCGGTCGCCTGGCGCGAGATCGACTTTTCGGTCGTGCCGGGCATTACGGCCATGCTGGCCGTGGCGGCCAAGGCCGGCGCGCCGCTCGGCCATGATTTCTGCGCCATCTCGCTTTCGAACAATCTCAAGCCCTGGGATGTAATCGAGAAACGGCTGATCGCCGCGGCGACGGCCGGCTTCGTGATGGCCTTCTACAATCCAGTCAGCAAGGCCCGCCCGCATCAGCTCGGCGAGGCTTTCGATATTCTGCGTGCCCATCTGCCCGGCACCGTGCCGGTGATCTTCGGCCGCGCCGCCGGCCGGCCGGATGAGGCTATCCGCGTCGTGCCGCTCGCCGAGGCGAGAAGCGACATGGCCGACATGGCGACCTGCGTGATCGTCGGCACGGCCGAGACCCGGCTGATCGAGCGGGAAAACCAGCGGCCGATCGTCTATTCGCCGCGTTATTTCAAAGGCGCCGGTGCATGATCGAGCCAGGCGAGCATTTCACCGACAGTTTCGACGGACGGTACATCCGGCAGGTCCGGACGGCGGATCAGGATGACCTCGATACCGAGATCGCGCGCAGCGGCGATCTTGCCGTAGCTCGCCGGCCCGCCGCTGTTCTTGGCGACGATGACATCGATGCCGTGGTCCTGCAGAAGCCTGACTTCGTCCGCCTGCCCGAAGGGTCCGCGCGCCGTCAGATAGACCGCGTTAGGGACGGCAAGCGGCGGTTCGACCGGATCGACGCTGCGGACCAGATAGGCGTGCTGGGGCGCTGCTTCGAAGGGCAGAAGCTCCTGCCGTCCGAGCGTCAGAAATGCTTTTCGCGGCGCCTCTCCCAGCTCGTTGACCGCATCGGCGACGCTGCCGACTTCGATCCAGCGATCATCGGGCTGCCGCAGCCAGGGCGACCGACGCAAGGCGACAAGCGGAACACCGGACATCTCGGCAGCTTTGGCCGCATTACGGGAAATCTGCGCCGCATAGGGATGCGTCGCATCGATCAGGATCGAGACGTCTTTTTGGTTGAGGTAAGCGGCAAGTCCTTCGGCGCCACCAAAGCCGCCGATACGCACCGGCACGGGCTGCTCGGCCGGCGCGCGGGTGCGGCCGGCAAGCGACAGCTCGACGGTAAACCGTGGATCGCCGGCAAGCTTTCCGGCCAGCGCACGAGCTTCAGCCGTGCCGCCGAGAATGAGGATGGAGCGTTGCACGATGCCTCCTGAATCAGCGCATAAACCTTTAAACCAAAGCCGCTGGCTGTCCATCGTCGGCATCGGCGAGGATGGGGTTGCGGGCCTCGGCGAAAATGCCCGCGCGGCAATCGCTTCTGCTGCCGTGGTCTTCGGCGGCAGGCGGCATCTGGAACTGGCAGCCTCCGTGATCTCCGGCGAAGCCCGGCCGTGGCCAACACCGTTTGACGCGGCGATGCGCGATGTCGTGGCGCTGCGTGGCCAGAAGGTCTGCGTGCTGGCATCCGGCGACCCCTTCTTCTTCGGCGTCGGCGTCACGCTGTCCCGCCATGTCGCGCCTGAAGAATATACCGCCTATCCCGCCCCCTCGGCCTTTTCGCTGGCCGCCTCACGGCTTGGTTGGCCGCTTCAGGACATCGAAACGGTGTCATTGCACGGTCGGCCACTCGAACTCATTCGGCCATCGCTTCATCCGGGTCGGCGGATCATCGCGCTCACATCCGATGAGAACGGGCCGGCGGCGCTGGCGGAGCTTTTGTCCCGCACCGGTTTCGGGCCTTCTCGGATAACCGTCCTGGAATCTCTGGGCGGCGCGGCGGAACGTATCCGTTCACAGCAGGCAGATGAATTCGCGCTCCCGGATATCGATGTGCTGAATGTCGTCGCCATCGACGTAAAAGCCGAAGCCGGAGCCTTTATCCTTCCGCGCACTGTCGGGTTGGACGATACGTTGTTCGAACATGACGGGCAGATCACCAAGCGCGAAATCCGGGCGCTGACGCTCTCGGCACTGGCTCCGCACCGCGGCGAGTTGCTGTGGGATATCGGCGCCGGATCGGGTTCGATCAGCATCGAATGGATGCTGGCCGATCCTTCCCTGAAAGCCATTGCGATCGAGGCCAATCCGCAGCGGGCAGCACGGATCGGGCGGAATGCTCTGGCCTTCGGCGTGCCAGGCCTGCGCATCGTCGAAGGTGAAGCACCAGTAGCTCTGGCCAATCTGCCGCAGCCGGATGCGATCTTTATCGGCGGAGGCGGAAGCGAGCCTGGCGTTTTCGACACGGCCCTGGATGCGCTGAAGCCCGGCGGGCGGATGGTGGCCAATGCCGTGACGCTGGAAATGGAGGCGGTCCTTCTGGCAGCGCATGCGAAACGCGGCGGCGAACTGATCCGCATGGAGGTTTCGCGCGCAGCCCCGATCGGCGGCATGTCGGGCTGGAAACCGGCCATGCCGGTCACCCAATGGAGCTGGACGAAACCCGGAGTGAAGCCATGATTGCCGCCGGTCTCGGTTGTCGGAAGGGCACATCTGCGGAAGCGCTGCTTTCTGCGCTGGCCGCCGCCTGCGCCGAGGCGAATATTTCCCGTGAATCCGTCTCCGTTTTGGCAACCGGCGAGATCAAGCGGCATGAGCCGGGAATGATCGAGCTTGCCGAACGACTGGGCCTGCCCTTGCACATTCTCGACGAGGCGGCGCTGAAGCAGGTAGAGGCCCGCACCAAAACCGTTTCGAAACACAGCCTTGCGCAAACCGCCACGCCAAGCCTTTCCGAAGCCGCAGCATTGGCCGCTGCCGGCGAGGCTTCGGAACTGATTGTCGCGCGGCTGATCGCCGATGGCGCCACCTGCGCGCTGGCACGCTCTAAGGACCATTCATGACCGTGCATTTCATCGGCGCCGGACCGGGCGCCGCCGACCTCATCACCGTGCGTGGCCGCGATATTCTCGCCCGCTCCCCGGTCTGCCTTTACGCCGGCTCGATCATGCCGAAGGAACTGCTCGACTATTGCCCGAGGGACGCACGGATCGTCGATACCGGTTCGCTGTCGCTGGACGATATCGAGGCGGAATACGTGTCGGCACATCACTCCGGCAAGGATGTCGCGCGGCTGCATTCCGGCGATCTTTCCGTCTGGAGCGCGGTTGCCGAACAGATCCGCCGGCTGGAAAAGCACGGCATCGACTATACCCTCACCCCCGGCGTGCCCTCCTTTGCCGCCGCTGCTGCAGCGTTAAGACGAGAGCTGACCATTCCGGAAGTGGCGCAGAGCCTGGTGCTTACCCGAGTTTCCGGCCGCGCTTCGAAAATGCCGGACGGCGAGACGCTGGCGGCCTTCGGCGCGACCGGCGCCACGCTGGCAATCCACCTCGCCATCCACGCGCTCGACCGTATCGTCGCGGAACTGACACCGTTTTATGGCGCCGATTGCCCGGTCGCGATCGTGGTGCGCGCCTCCTGGCCGGAGGAACGGATCATCCGCGGCACGCTTGCCGACATCGCAGCGAAGCTGGCTGAGGAGCCCGCCGAACGCACGGCGCTGATCTTCGTCGGCAAGGGCCTGGGCGCTGCCGATTTCGTCGAGAGCCAGCTCTACAATGCCGATTACGTGCGCCGCTTCCGCCCCGGCTGGCCTCAGACCGACACCAAGGATTCCGAATGATCGGACGGCGTAAACGCGGTCTGGCCGACCAGCCGGCCCTCGCGATCGTAAACCAGGATTTCCAGCGCGATCTCGGGGTCCTTGAGCGCCTTGGCAGCGGTCTTCCAGGCGAGCGCGGCAATCCGGTCGCCCAATGCGAGGCCGTTTTCCCCCGCAAGCGCAAAGGCCTGGGATACGGTGTTGGCGCCGGCAATCTGCGCCGCAAGCTCATCGCTCGCCCCGGCTTCACTCGCGAGCTTCGCAAGGGCCTCAAGATCGGCCAAGCCGCGCTTCGAATGGACGTCGAGCATGCCCTGGGCGAGCTTGGTCATCTTGGCGACGCCGCCGGCGATCGTCACCTTCGGCACCGGATGGTCGCGCAGATATTTCAGCATGCCGCCGACGAAATCGCCCATGTCGATCAGCGCGATCTCGTGCAATCCATGATGCGCCTGCACCGCCTTTTCGGACGTGTTGCCGGTGGCGCCCGCCACATGGGTGAGGCCGGCGGCGCGCGCGACATCGATGCCGCGCCAGATGGAATGAATCCAGGCCGAGCAGGAAAAGGGAATGACGATCCCCGTCGTGCCGAGGATCGAGATGCCCCCCAGGATTCCAAGCCGACCGTTCAGCGTCTTCTCGGCGATCTTCTCGCCATCGACGACGGAAATCTCGACCTCGAAATCCGCCTCTTTGCCGGCGACCTCGGCGATTGCCTGCGCGATCATTTTGCGCGGCACCGGATTGATGGCGGGTTCGCCAACGGGCAGGGGCAGGCCGGCACGGGTGACGGTGCCGACGCCTTCGCCGGCCTTGAAGGTGATGCCGCTGCCCGCCACGCCGCGCCGCACGGTGCTTTTGATCAGCGCGCCGTGCGTGACATCCGGATCATCGCCGGCATCCTTGACGATCCCGGCTCTCGCAAATCCCTCCCCGTTTTCTTCGACGGCGAGCGCGAAGGATGGCGTCTGCCCGCCGGGCAAAGTCACCTCGATCATATCGGGGAATTTTCCGGAAACGAGGGCAAGACAGGCCGCCTTGCTGGCCGCCGCCGCGCAGGTTCCCGTGGTCCAGCCACGACGCAGGTTCTTGCCATCCGCTTCCATGGCCGTTTCTATAGCCCGACCGGGGCCGAGCGTCACCGGTCAAAGGTCCGCATATGAATGAAAGCATCGAATCTATCGTCGCAGCACCCGTCTTCGAGCCCGGCCATGTCTGGCTTGCCGGCGCCGGCCCGGGCCACCCGCGTTACCTGACGCTGGAAGTCGCCGACGCGCTTCGCAAGGCGGACGTGATCGTCCATGACGCACTGGTCTCCGACGGCGTGCTTTCGCTCGCGAAAACCGCCGAGCTGATCTTCGTCGGAAAGCGCGGCGGCAAACCCTCCGTCGCCCAGGACGATATTACCGGCCTGCTGATCGAACTCGCCCGCAAGGGCAAGCGCGTCTTGCGGCTGAAGGGCGGCGATCCCTTCGTATTCGGGCGCGGCGGCGAGGAAGCGGAAGCGCTCGTCAAGGAAAACATCCCGTTCCGCATCCTGCCGGGCATGACCTCGGCACTGGCGGCTCTCGCTTCGGCCAACATTCCCGCGACGATGCGGGGAATGAGCCGCGCGATCACCCTTGCCACCGGCCATGCGGCGGGAAGCCCCGGCGACCTGGACTGGAAGGCACTGGCGAAAACCGGCGAGCCGATCGTCGTTTACATGGGCGTCAGCACGATCGGCACCATCGCCAGGCTGCTGATCGAAGGCGGGCTGTCGCCGGAAACGCCGGTCGCGGTGCTGATGGCGGCAACCACGCCGGACGAACGCTCGCTGACGGCGACGCTCGCAACCGTGGAAGTGGAAGTCGAGCGGCAGAAATTCGCAGCACCAGCCCTGATCGTCATCGGCCGGATCGTTTCCATGCAGGCCGTATTGTCGGGGGGCAAGCCATGACCGCCCGCGCGCTCATCGTCGGTGCGCCGCGCTCCGGCTCCGGCAAGACCAGCGTCACGATCGGCCTCTTGCGCGCCTTTGCCCGCCGCGGCGTCAAGGTGCGCGGCATCAAGACCGGACCGGATTATATCGATCCGGGCTTCCACGAGGCTGCGACGCATAGGCCGGGCCTCAACCTCGACAGCTGGGCGATGGCTCCGGATCTGCTCCGTCATTTCGCGCGCGGACAGGCCGAGGATGCCGAGCTGCTTCTGATCGAAAGCGCCATGGGTCTGTTCGACGGCATCGTCAGCGAGGAAAACCGTTCGGGCGCAGCCTCCGACCTCGCCCGCCTGTTCCATCTGCCGGTGCTGCTGGTGCTCGATGTCTCCGGCCAGTCCCAGACCGCTGGCGCGATCGCTTACGGCTTTGCCCATTATGATCCGACCGTGAAAATCGCGGCCTGCGTCCTCAACCGGGCCGGCAGCGAGCGCCACAAGAAGCTTTGCGGCGATGCTATCCAGGCGGCGGGAATTCCCGTCGTCGGCACCGTCCTGCGCGATCCCTCGCTGGTTCTGCCCGAGCGGCACCTCGGCCTCGTCCAGGCGAGCGAACATCCGGAAATGGACGCACATATCGAGCGGCTGGCCGACGCCATGGAAGCCTCGCTCGACCTCGATGCGATCTATGCCGCTGCAAAGCCCTTCAATATTCCCAGTGGTTCGACGGAAAAATCCCTTCGACCGCCGGGCCAGCGCATCGCTTTGGCGCAGGATGCCGCCTTCACCTTCCTCTATCCGCATCTGATGCGCGAATGGCGCTCCGCCGGCGCGGAGATCGTTCCCTTCTCGCCATTGGCCGATGAAGCACCGGCAGTCGGCTGCGACGTCTGCTGGCTGTCGGGCGGGTACCCCGAACTGCATGCAGGACGGCTTGCGGCAGCCGAGAGTTTCAAGACCGGCCTGGCGCGATTTGCGGAAACGAAACCCGTCCACGGCGAGTGCGGCGGCTACATGGTTCTCGGCGAGACTCTGGAGGATGCCGATGGCATGACGCACGCCATGACCGGGCTGCTCTCCCACCGTACCAGTTTCGCCAAGCGCCGGATGAACCTCGGCTACCGGCAGGCGGAACTTGTCCAGGATAGCCCGCTCGGCCGGAAGGGCGATACGATCCGCGGCCATGAGTTCCACTATGCCAGCGTAGTCTCGCCGGGAACCGACCAGCCATTTGCAACGATCGCCGACGGTGGCGGCAAGCCGATCGGTCCGACCGGCGGCAGGCGCGGCCTCGTCAGCGGCGCCTTTTTCCACGCGATCGCCCGCGGCTAACCGGCAGAAAGCAACCTGAGCGCGGTAACCGCCCGTTCCGCGTCCACCGCCGGCACGAAGATGTGGTCGTGGTAATAGGCCGCGACGACATTGGCGCTGATGCCCTCTTTGGTCAGCGCCGCCGCCATCGCCGCGGTCATGCCGACCGCTTCCAGCGAGGAATGCACCATCATGGTGATGCAGCGAAGCGGTCCGCTTGAGGTTAGTTCCGCGCTGTCGGCAACATCTCTCGGCAGGATCAGCGTGAGGCCTTCCGTTTCTAAGAACATTCCGATGGGCTTCAGCGCCAGATAGTCGTGCAGGTTCTCGGACTGCACGGTCGCATAGACGAACTCGCCGTCGATAAGCACCGGCTCAAGGCTCGCAAGCAAGGTGGAAAGGTCGGTGATACCGCTCATGAGCCCGCCAAAGATCGCCCGGTGAATGAACCTCGGGCTGAGGTTACGGCGGCAATTCACCGCCCGCAAGACCGGATATCTCCTCCGAAACAAACCCATCAGCCGTAAATCCGTCTTGCGTGTCTCTCGCGAGCTTCTAGTCTGCGTTGCTTGGGGGCTAAGCCCCCTCAAACGATTGGTTTCGAACAGCAAGGTGTCCCGGTGACGGATTTCGAAAAGACCCGCTCGCTCTTCTATCTGCCGGAAGGCGTGATCTATCTCGACGGCAATTCGCTCGGACCGCTGCCGCTCGCCGCGAAAGAGCGTGTCGCCCGGCTGATGACCGACGAATGGGGCGAGCTGCTGATCAAGGGCTGGAACAAGGCCGGCTGGATGGCGATGCCGCGGCGGATCGGCGACCGGGTGGCCAAGCTGATCGGGGCGGCGGAAGGCACGGTCGTCATGGGCGATACACTATCGATCAAGGTCTACCAGGCGCTCGCTTCCGCGTTGGAATTGGTGCCGGAACGCAAGGTCGTGTTGTCCGACAGCGGCAATTTTCCGTCCGACCTCTACATGGCCCAAGGCCTGATCGGCTCGCTCGGCAAAGGTCTTGAGCTGAAGACCGTCGAGCCGGAAGGGGTCGAAGCCGCCATCGACGAAACCGTCGCCGTCGTCATGCTGACCGAAGTCGACTACCGCACCGGCCGGCTGCACGACATGAAGGCGCTGACCGAAAAGGCGCATGCCGCGGGCGCGATCACCGTCTGGGATCTTGCCCATACGGCCGGTGCCCTGCCGGTCGATCTTTCCGGCGCGGACGCGGATTTCGCGGTCGGCTGCACCTACAAATATCTGAACGGCGGCCCCGGCGCGCCGGCCTTCATCTATGTCGCGCCGCGCCACGCGGACAAGGTGCGGCCCGCCCTGTCCGGCTGGCTGGGGCACGAACAGCCCTTCGCCTTCGATCTCGGTTATCGGCCGGGCGGCGGCATCGACCGCATGCGGGTCGGCACGCCGCCGATCATCGGGCTTGCAGCGCTCGACGCGGCGCTGGATGCCTGGGAAGGCGTCGACATGGCGGACCTGCGGCGGCAGTCGATAAAACTCTGCGATCTGTTCGTCGCGGAAGTCGAAAAGCGCTGCCCGATGCTGAAGCTGGGCTCCCCCCGCGACGGGACGAAGCGCGGCAGCCAGATTTCCTTCCTGCACGAGGAGGGATACGCGATCATGCAGGCCCTGATCGCCCGCGGCGTGATCGGCGACTTCCGCGCTCCGAACGCCATTCGTTTCGGTTTTACACCGCTCTATATCGGCGAGGCCGAGGTATTGGGAGCAGTGGATATCCTCGAAGACATCATGACCAACCGCCTCTGGGACACGGCGGAATATAAGCAGAAGGCGCTGGTGACCTGATCGGATGACGGAAGAACGGCCCACGTCGCCCCGAAAGCTCTCCAGGGTCGTGCCTTACCGGCTGGCGCGCAGCAATGCGGAAATGATGAAGCTCGTCAGCCTGCTTTGCGAGGCCAACGGTTTCAAGCTGAACATCTGGCGGGTCATGTCCGCGATCGGCACCTATCAATCGATCTCGCCGATGGAAATCGGCAAGCTCACGACCATCGACAAGGCGATGGTGTCGCGCGCGATCCGCGAACTGGTCGATCGCGACCTGATCGACCGCCGCGCCGACGCGCGCGATGCGCGATGGGCCCAGATCCAGCTGACGGCCAAAGGAACGGCCGTCTACGAAAAGATGGTAGCCGGCATCGATGCCCTTGAAAAACACATGTTCGGCGATCTGCCGCCCGAAAAGACGGCAGCATTCATGGACATGCTCGAACTGATCGAACGTCGCGCCAGGTTGGCCCGTGATATGGTGGAACTGAACGGGAAAGCCGGTTTGGCGCGGCTGTTGGGAAGCGATGCCGAATAAGGCTTGCGGATCCCGGCCGCATTCGAACCGGCGTTCGTAAGCTTTACATAACCAATATCTGAATTGTTTACAAAGAAACAATCTCCCTGTAAACAAATGGCAGGGCGGGAGGAGATCGCCCGCTTTTGTCCTGGGAGGATCCTATGAAGAACCGGTTTTTTGCTGGCATGGCGCCTGTTGCCGCCCTGTCCTTGTCCCTATTTGCAAGCTCTGCCCTGGCTGACGTGACGATCGGCGTGACCATATCGTCGACCGGCCCGGGTGCGGCACTCGGCATTCCGCTGAAGAACTCCGTCGAATTGTGGCCGGCCGAAGTGGGCGGCGAAAAGCTGAAGGTCATCGTTCTCGATGATGCCGGCGACCCCTCGGTTGCCACCACCAATGCCCGCCGCTTCGTCAACGACGATAAGGTCGATGTGATCGTCGGTTCCGCGCTGACGCCCGCTTCGATCGCCGTCGCTGGTGTTGCGGGTGAAACCAGCACGCCGCATCTCTCCTGCTCGCCGGTTCCGCCGACCATTTCCAAAGGCAAGTGGACCTTTGTGATGCCGCAAGATGCCGGCCTGATCGCCAGGAACCTGTTTGCCAAGATGAAGGCCGATGGCGTCAAGACGGTCGGTTATATCGGCTTCTCGGACAGCTATGGCGACCTTTGGATGGGCCAGTTCAAGGGGATCGGCGAACAGTACGGCCTGAAGGTCGTCGCCGAAGAGCGTTATGCCCGTCCCGACACTTCCGTTTCCGGCCAGGTGCTGAAACTCGTGGCCGCGCGTCCGGATGCCGTCTTCGTCGGCGCCTCCGGCACCGGTGCCGCGCTGCCGCAGATCGGCCTGCGCGAACGCGGCTTCGCTGGCAAGATCTACCAGACCCATGGCGCGGTGACCTTCGACTTCCTGCGTATCGCCGGCAAGGCTGCCGACAACACGATCTTCGCCTCCGGCCCGGCCATGGCGCCGGAAGCCCTGCCCGATACCGCGGAAACCAAGGCGGAAGGCATGGCCTATGTCACGGCCTACGAAAAGAAGTTCGGTCCCGGCACCCGCACCCAGTTCGGCCCGCATATCAACGATGCCATGGCCATCCTGAAAAAGGCCATCCCGGTCGCGCTGAAGAAAGCAAAGCCCGGCACGCCGGAATTCCGCGCCGCTCTGCGTGACGCCATCGAAACCGGCGGCCCGTTCCCGGCAAGCCAGGGCGTCTTCAACTTCAAGGCCGACGATCACCTTGGCCTCGACGACCGCGCCGTGGTGCTGCTCACAGCCAAGAACGGCAAGTTCGAGATCACCAAGTAAGTCCGCGAACAAACGGGGCCCGGCGTCCGCGCCGGGCCTTTTTGCAGCGTCTTTTCTGTTATCGGGGGAAATTCCTTGGACGCGATGATTGCGACCTTCCTGATCCAGGATGGCGTCACCAATGGCGCAATCTATGCGCTTCTCGGTCTGGCGCTGGTCCTGCTCTTCTCGGTCACGCGGGTGATCTTCATTCCCCAGGGCGAGTTCGTCGCCTATGGCGCGCTGACGCTGGCGCTTCTCGACGGCGGGAAGGTGCCCGCCACCACCTCGCTTCTCGTCTGTTTCGGCGCGGTTGCTTTCCTGTTCGACCTCTGGAGCATGCGCCGCGGCACCGATGTCCGCACCTTTCTACGCAGCCTCGCGCTCAACCTGGTGCTCCCGGGCGTGATCTACGGCATCACCATCGTGCTTGCGCCGCTCGGCCTTCCATCCGTTGCAAAGGCCCTGCTCACCATACTGATCATCACGCCCATGGGCGTCTACGTCTACCGGATCGCCTACCGGCCGCTTGCCGATGCGTCCGTGCTCGTGCTGCTGATTGCCTCGGTTGGCGTGCATCTCGCCATGATGGGGCTTGGCCTCGTCTTCTTCGGAGCCGAGGGCCTGCGCGCCGAGCCGCTTGCCGATGACAACTACACGATCGGAGCCTTGATGGTGAGTGCCCAGAACCTCTGCATCTACGGAGCGACGATCGCGATCATCGTCGGTCTCTACATGTTCTTCGAACGAACCCTGCTCGGCAAGGCGCTGCGTGCGACCGCCGTCAACCGGCTCGGCGCACGGCTGGTCGGCGTCCGCACCCATCTGACCGGCGTCACCGCCTTCACGCTGGCGGCCGCCATCGGCGCCGTTTCCGGGGTACTGATCGGCCCGATCACCACGATCTACTACGATACCGGCTTCCTGATCGGCCTCAAGGGCTTCGTGGCGGCGATCATCGGCGGGCTTGCGAGCTTCCCGATCACCGCGATCGCCGCGATCGGCGTCGGCCTGGTCGAATCCTTCTCTTCCTTCTTCGCCAGCAGCTACAAGGAGGTCATCGTCTTCGGGCTCATCATTCCCGTTCTGATCTGGCTGTCGTTGAGCGGCGGCTTCCATGAGGAGGAGTGAGCAATGAAGATCGAGCGTTTGCTTCCCGGCCTCGCCGGCATCGTTTTGCTGGCGATCATTCCCCTCCTGCCGGTGCCGCCCTTCTGGCTGACAATCCTCAATAATATCGGCCTCGCCTCGCTGGTGACGATCGGCCTCGTGCTCCTGACCGGTGTCGGCGGTCTCACCTCGTTCGGCCAGGCGGCTTTCTGCGGTTTCGGCGCCTATACGACGGCCGTGCTGAGCACGAACTACGGCTTGTCGCCCTGGCTGACCCTGCCCTTGTCGCTGATCGTCGGCGCGGCGACCGCCCTGCCGCTCGGCCTCATCACCGTGCGCCTTTCCGGCCATTTCCTGCCGCTCGGCACCATCGCCTGGGGTCTGGCGCTTTATTATCTGTTCGGCAAGATCGACCTCCTCGGCCGTTATGACGGCATTTCCGGCATCCCGCCGATTGAATTCGCCGGCTATCGCTTCATGAGCGACGGGTCGATCTATTACCTCATCTGGTTTTTCGTGATTGCGGTCGCGATCGGCGCGAAAAATCTGCTCGACTCGCGGATCGGCCGGGGCATCCGGGCATTGCGTGGCGGCGGCCAGGCGGCAGAAGCCTTCGGCGTCAACATTGTGCGTGCCAAGCTCACCGTTTTCGTGTTTGCCGGCGTCGTCGCCGCGCTTTCGGGCTGGCTCTACGCCCATATGCAGCGCTCGGTGAACCCGACGCCGTTCGGGCTCGGCATGGGCATAGAATATCTGCTGATGGCCGTGGTCGGCGGCTCCGGCCATGTCTGGGGGGCAATCTTCGGTGCCAGCATCGTGCTGATCATGAAGGACGTGCTGCAGCGTTTCCTGCCGGATCTGATCGGCACAACCGCCAATCTGGAGATGGTCGTTTTCGGCATTCTGCTGGTGGTGATCCTGCAGCTCGCCCGGGACGGCCTGTGGCCATTCGTATTGAAGCTCTTGCCGAAACGGCCCGGGCGGTCCCTCCCGACGTCCGACGACAGGCTTGCCAAACGCACGCTCGCGCCGGCCGGCTCGTCGCTGATCAAGGTGGAAAAAGCACGAAAAGCCTTCGGCGGGCTGGTCGCGGTCAACGATGTCAGTTTCGAAGTGCGCGCCGGCCAGGTCGTCGGCCTGATCGGCCCGAACGGCGCCGGCAAGAGCACGACCTTCAACCTCATCACCGGCCTCGCTTCATTGACCAGCGGGTCGGTTTTCTACGAAGGCCGGCCGATGACCGGCGACAGCCCGCGCGAAGTCGCCAAACACGGCATCGCCCGCACCTTCCAGCATGCAAAGATCCTGCCCGACATGTCGGTGCTGGAAAACGTGGCGCTCGGCGCGCATCTGCGCGGCTCGGCCGGCGTCTTCAGGAGTTTCCTGCGGCTGGAACGGAGGCAGGAGGCGACACTGCTTGCCGAAGCCGCCGTCCAGCTCGAACGCGTCGGGCTCGGCGCCTATCGTGACCGGCCGGCCGGCGACCTGGCGCTCGGCCAGATCCGCATCCTGGAGATCGCCCGGGCCTTGTCCGCCGACCCGGCCGTGCTGCTGCTCGACGAACCGGCAGCGGGCCTGCGTCACGGCGAAAAGCAGGAGCTCGCCAACCTCTTGAAGAAGCTGCGCGAAGAGGGCGTCAGCGTGCTGCTTGTCGAACACGACATGGGCTTCGTCATGGGCCTCGTCGACCATCTCGTGGTGCTCGATTTCGGGACCCTGATCGCCGAAGGCAAGCCGGCCGACGTGCGCAAACATCCGGCGGTCGTCGCCGCCTATCTTGGGGGTGTCGCATGAGCGGAAACCTGCTCGAACTCTCCAACCTTCACGTCTCCTATGGCCGGGCCGAGGTGCTGCACGGCATATCGATGAGCATGAAGCCCGGCAGCATCGTCACCGTGATCGGCGCAAACGGCGCCGGCAAATCGACGCTGCTCAACGCCATCATGGGCATCGTCCCCTCCTCCGGCACGATCATCTACGACGGTGCACCAGTGCCGCGCTCGGTCGAAGCCCGTGTCGCGGGCGGCCTCTGCCTCGTGCCGGAAAAGCGCGAACTGTTCTCCACCATGTCGGTCGAGGACAATATCGAACTCGGCGGCTTCCTGCGCAGCGCCGCCGAGCGCGCCGAGACGCGCGAGGACGTCTACGCCCGTTTCCCGCGCCTGGCCGAACGCCGCAAACAGCTGGCCGGAACGCTTTCCGGCGGCGAACGGCAGATGCTGGCGCTTGCCCGCGCCCTGATGAGCCGGCCGCGCCTGCTGCTGCTCGACGAACCGAGCCTCGGCCTCGCACCGAAGATCGTCATCGACATCCTCAACATCGTCTCGGAACTCAGGAAGACCGGCGTCTCGATCCTGCTCGTCGAGCAGAATGCCCGTGCCGCGCTCGAAATCGCCGACGAGGGTTACCTGGTCGAACTCGGCGAAGTCCGTCTTTCCGGCCCGGCAAGCGAAATGGCGGTCAATCCGGCTTTGATGGAAAGCTATCTCGGCACCCATTCCTGATGAGACAGTTCGGCCTGGCGCGGACGATCAATCGAAGCTCTCGACCAGCTTCCGGCGGAATTCGTCCATGCGATAGACCGCGGTGGACGGCTGCGGGATCATGCCCTTATGCCAGTTCCAGCCGTCGAGGCGTTTCAGGAGGTCCGGGTTGCCGGTAACGATATGCATGGGCACGTCGCGCGAGGCGCCTTCGCCGGAAACGATCGACGCCGGCTGGTGGTCGCCGAGCAGGATGAACAGCGTGTTCCTGCCGTAACGCGCCATGTAGGAGCCGAGCGTTTCGAGCGTGTAGTCGATCGCGGTGAGGTATTGCGCCCGCACCCGGTTGGGGTCGGCCCAGACGACTGAAGGCGGATCGCCGCTTTCCGCCTGCGCGTTGAAGGCCGTGCCGTCCCCGACTTTGCCCCAGGGGATCAGCGACGGGATGGGCGTCCACGGGGCGTGGCTGGAGATCAGCGCCATTTCCGCCATGACCGGTTTATGGCCTCGCTCGTCACGGGCCTGCCGCTCCAGCCTCTCGAACGCCTCAAGCGTGAACTGATCCGGCATCGTTACCCAATTGAAGGGTTTTCCTCGATACCCGAGCCCCGCTGCCGCATGGATGCTGTCGTAGCCGAAATAACCGGCTTCCGGCCAGTCGAGCGTGATCGCCGGCATGACCGCCGTGGTGCGCCAGCCGGAGGAACGGAAGAGATTGTTGAGACTCTTGCGCTCGCTGGTGATCATCCGGTCGTAGCGCCCCTGATTGTCGACCCAGAGGCCGGAGAGCAGCGTCCCATGCGCCAGCCAGCTGATACCGCCGACGGTCGGCGAGGTGAGCCAGCCGCTGCGTGCCTGCAGGCCCACTGCCCCGATCTCCTTCTCCACCGAGGCCAGCCGGCTGCCGACGCGCGCCGCATAACGCGGATCCTCGAGCGCGCTGCGGCCATAGGATTCGATGAAGATCAGCACAATGTCCGTGCCGGCAAGCGCCGAGAAATGCGGGCCGGCGGAAACCGGATCCTGCCTCAGTTCCTCTTCGAACCGGGCGAGATCGGCAATCGACTGCTTCACCATGGTGACGCGGTTGACGAAATAGGAGGCCGCATGCGCCTCGACGCCGAGACCGCGGCGATCGAGGGCTTGGACCGCCAGCGCCACCAGCCCGATTAACAGGACTGCACCGCTGGCGCGAAGGGACAGGCGCCGGGCTCCGCACGAAAGACCCCGGAAACCGCCGAGCGACCAATAGAGAACGGCCGCGACGATCAGCCAGGCCATAAGACCCGCGCAGATGATCCCCACCGCCTCCGTGACGCCGACGGCTCCGCTCAGAAGGTTCCAGCCGTCGGTGAGGATCTTGAGGTCGAGATAGGGATTGAACGGCCGCTGGAACGCGGTGCCGGTGCCGATGTCCGCGAGTTTCAGGAACAGCATCGCGGCCAGCAACAAGGTGACAGCCCACCGCAAAAGGGAAAAGCCTGGACCTGTTAGCACCGAAGCCAGCAACGCAACCGCCGCAACTTCCAGCGGAAATCTGAGCTCGGAAACATCGGTGAAATGGGAGGGAACGGCCAGAATGGCTGCAGCGATCGCCAGCGCAATCGTGATCCTCGGAAAGGGCGATCCATTTGCCTTGCGCTTTGCGATATGCCCTATTCTGGCAGCGTCACTCTGGCGAAAAGGCCGAAACTCGTTCATGCGCTATTCCTGCAAAACCTTCGGCCTATGCGTTTTCTGAAGCTTATAGGCTTATCTGCGGCCTTCGCACTTCTCATTGCCGTGATCCTCCGCTTCGATCCGCAACGGATTGCCGCAAGCCTGGCGTCGGCCGATTCGACCTATATAAGCGCCGGCCTCATCCTCGTGCAGGTGCAGATCGTGCTCTCGGCGCTCCGCTGGCGGTTCACGGCAACCCGGCTTGGCCAGCACCTCGGTGTCGGGAAAGCGATAGGCGACTATTATCTGGGAACGCTGCTCAACCAGATCTTGCCGGGCGGAGTGGCAGGCGATGCCGTTCGCGCTGTCCGCAACCGGACTCATGATGATGGTGGCTGGAAGGTGCCGGCGCAGGCCGTGCTGTTCGAGCGGATCGCCGGACAGGGAGTGTTTTTCGTCATCGCGACCTTCGGTGTGATGTTCTGGCCGCTTCTGGGCGGGGCGGCGATCCCGGAAGACCTGCGCCATCTTCTCTCCGGTTTCGCGCTCGTCGCCGCCGGCCTCGCCATCATGTTCCTACTGCTGCTCCGCTTCCCGCCGCGCCGCGTTCAGCCTCTGCTCGCAGCGCTGAAGACGGCACTGGCGCAGGTCTTCCTGCGGGACCGGGCCTGGATCGTCCAGACGCTGTTCAGCCTCGTCATCGTCGCAAGCTATATCGCGATGTTCATGCTCGCCTCGGCGGCCGTCGGCGCACCCTTGCCGGCACTCGCGGCTATCACCGCTATTCCGCTCTGTCTGCTGATGATGCTGATCCCCGCCACGATTGCCGGCTGGGGCGCCAGAGAGGCCGCGGCAGCCGCCCTCTGGCCGCTTTTCGGTTATGCCGCTTCCGACGGCGTGGCCGCCAGCATTCTCTACGGCATTCTGGCACTTGTCGGCGCCGCTCCCGGCCTGGCATTCATCCTGGCGGCACTTTTCAGCAGACGGAACCGTTGAACCGTCAGGCCTCCAGGCGAGCATAGATGTCCCCGGAGGACGCCTGATCGGCAAGGCCCGCAATCTCGGCCAGCATCGCATCGGCGGTTGTCCATTCGTCATGGACGAACCGATGCCTCTCACCCTCGACCCGGTTGAAGCGATAGGGACCGAGTTGCCGCAGATGTCCGATCGCCTCCTCGGCGATTTCCATCGTTGCCGGGATATATTCGAAGGCGATCAGCGGGATCGGATGATGCAGCCCGGCGATGATATCTGCCTCGGCCCCCTCCACGTCGATCTTGCAGAAGACCGGTTGGCCATATTCCTCAATCAGAGAATCGAGCGTCGTCATCGCCACGCGCTCGACACGGTCCCAGATGACGTTGCGGAAACCGGAGGTCTTTTCGACTTTCGAGATCCAGGACGAGGATATGCTGGTCACGGTCGGGTGGCGGCTTGAAATATGCAGGTCGACGCTGCCGGGCTCCTTGCCGACCGCCTTGCGCAACAGCGTCAACTCTTCGCCGGCAAAGGATCTCGCGATGAAGTCCGCAAACAATGGCTGCGGCTCCAGCGCGACGATCCTGGCGCCGAGCGACAGAAGCGTCCGGCTGCGGCTGCCGGCATGCGCACCGATATCGAAAACGAGATCGCCCTTGCGGACGAGGCCGGCATAGAACCGTCTTAGCGAAGAACGTCGCCAGGGCTGGCCGTAGTAGATCAGCAGCGAGCGTGTCAGGCCCAGGGAAGCGGAAAAATCAGGCCGCGGCATGATCATCGCTCCTGCTCGCGTTCACCAGGAATATCACATCGACGGCGAAGGAATAGGTGAGCGAGGCGAGGGCCACCGCCGCAAGCAGCGTGGAGACCGGCGAGGTAACGACCGGAAACAACATCAGACAGAGCGCCACGCCCTGAACGACGCAGATCGCCTTGCGGCGCATCGAATGCGGCAGTTCGCCCTTAAGCGCCGGAATGACCGCCTGCGCGCCGACATAGGCGTAGCGCATCAGGCCGATCAGCAGGACCCAAAGTCCCGCCTTGCCGAGCCACACGGCCGCGAGCGACAGGAAGAGGATCAGCAGCGCGTCGATCTCCATGTCGAATCGCGCGCCGAACCGGGAAGACGTCCCCGCCTGCCGTGCGAGGAAGCCGTCGATACCATCCAGAAGAAGCGCGAAAGCGACTACGAAACCGAGCATCCATGAGGCGTCCCGATCGAAGTCCACGCCGAATTGCGGCGACGCCAGCACCATCCCGCCTAAAACCGACGTGAGCGCGGCACGGATTGTCGTCACAATATTGGCCGCGCCGAAACGGCCATGCTCATGCGCGCGCAGATTGCCGAGCGCTATGGCGGAAATCGCCGCATAGATGATGAACGCGCAGCAGGCCGCGGCCGTATCGATGCCGAGCCAGTCGCCGAGGAAATGCATGGCCGCAACCAGCGCGGCAGCGACGGTCATGGTTACGGCATAGGCATCCAGGGAGAGCAGACGGTGGGCCCTGCGCGCCGCCTGGCGATCCAGCCGCCCGGCATTCATCCAGTCAGCCATCGGACGTGCCTTTCTCGTCCAAGGGATGATATGAAATAGTCATGACGCTCTCCTCACATGCACTACATGGAGAAGAATACGGCGGGCAGCAAAGGCCGGATCCGCCAAACCGCCCTCAAATAAACGTGATGGCCATATCGCCCTCTCGCCGGACGGCTCCCTTGCCGTCATCGTCGAAGCCTCTAGGTCTGGATTGTTATGGCGTGAAAGGTGTGAGGCGTGACAAGGCGTGAGACAGCTCCGCGTGCGGCGGTGCAGAAGGAGGGACGAGCCCTCTGGATCGAGGAGACGGGCCGTTGCGCGCTTCGGCAGGAGACGCTGCCGGCGGCCTGCGAGGGCGAGGTCGTCGTCCGAACGCTCTATAGCGGTATCAGCCGAGGCACCGAATCGCTCGTTTTTTCCGGGCAGGTGCCGGAAAGCGAGTACCAGCGCATGCGTGCCCCGCACCAGGCCGGCCAATTCCCCTTCCCGGTGAAATACGGTTATGCCGCCGTCGGCGTGGTCGAAGAAGGGCCTGAACATCTCGTCGGCAAAACTATCTTCTGCCTGCATCCCCATCAGGACCGTTTTCGGGTGCCCGTTTCCGCCGCCCATTCGCTAGCCGACGGCTTGCCCCCGCAGCGCGCCGTGCTGGCGGCCAATATGGAGACAGCACTCAACATCACCTGGGACGCAGGCATCCAGCCGGGCGACCGCGTGGTCGTTTTCGGCGCCGGCGTCGTCGGCCTTCTGGTCGCCTACCTTGCCTCGCGGATCATCGGTACCGAAGTGGTGATTTCCGATATCGAGCCGGAGCGCGCCGGAACTGCCGAGGCTCTCGGTCTTCGATTTTCGTCTGCCGGCCATGTGCCCCATGATTGCGACGTGCTGGTCAATGCTTCCGCCTCGGGGGACGCCCTGGCGACGGCGCTCGATCATGCCGGAATCGAGGCGCGCATCGTCGAGGCCAGCTGGTACGGGGATAGACACGTGGAGATCCCTCTCGGCGGCGCTTTCCATGCCAAGCGGCTTTCCATCGTCAGCTCGCAGGTGGCCTCCCTGCCGCCCGGACGTCGCGCCCGCTGGGACACAAGGCGCCGCATGGGCAAGGCGCTCCAGCTTCTCGCCGACGACCGGCTGGACTACCTGATTTCGGGCGAAACACCGTTCGAGACCATCGCCGCCGACTACGCCGGGATTATCGGTTCGGCCGCCACGCTCTGTCATCGCATCAAGTATTGAAGGAAATCCCGCATGTTCGCCGTCGAAGTCCGCGATCACATCATGATCGCGCATAGTCTTGCCCGCCCGGTTTTCGGTCCCGCCCAGGGCATGCACGGGGCAACCTTCGTGGTCGATGCCGCCTTCTTCACCGGCGATCTGGACGAGAACGGCCTTGCCGTGGATATCGGGCTTGCGACCGACGTGCTGAAGGAAGTGCTGGCGCCGCTCAACTACCAGAACCTCGACACGCTGGCGATTTTCGCCGGCAAGGTGACGACCACGGAGTTCCTCGCCAAGCACATATTCGACCGCATCGCCGATGCCGTCCGGAATGGACGGCTCGGTGAGGGCGGTAGCCGCATCCGCAAACTGCGGGTCATGCTGCACGAATCGCACACCGCCCGCGGCTGGTTCGAGGCAGAACTGTGAACCGCGGTCTGGTCTTCGCCTATCCGGGCGAACTGGAAACCCGCACCGGCGGCTACGGCTACGATCGCCGTGCGGTCGCAGCCCTGCGCGACCTCGGCTGGAATGTTGAACTGATCTCCCTCGGCGACGGCTTTCCAAATCCGAGCGCGAAACAGCTCGACGCTGCCGAACGGATGCTCTCCAGGCTCGCCGACGGTAGTCTTGTGCTGATCGACGGCCTGGCCTTCGGCGTGATGGACGTATGGGCGGGCCGCGAAGCAAAGCGCCTGAAGATCATGGCGCTCGTGCACCACCCGCTGGCACTGGAGACGGGTCTCGACAGCGAGCAGCAGCAGGCCACAGCCGCCCGGGAAAAGGCGGCTCTGGCGCACACCCGGGGCATTATCGTCACATCGCATGCCACCGCTGCCGAACTCGCCGCCAATTACGCCATTCCCGCGGAAAGGATCACGGTCGCCATCCCGGGCATGGATCCGGCACCGCTGGCTGTCGGTGGCGGCGATCCGCCCCTGATCCTCAGCATCGGCACGCTGACCCGCCGCAAAGGCCACGACATACTGATTTCTGCGCTCGAAAAGCTGCGCGATCTGCCATGGACATGCCGCATCGTCGGCAGCAAGGTGCTAGATCCCGACGTCGCAGCGGAACTCGAACGCCAGGTCGCCCGATCCGGGCTCGGTCACCGCATCGAACTCGCCGGCCAGATCGACGACACACGTTCCGAATTCGCCAAGGCCGACATCTTTGCGCTGGCAAGCCGTTATGAAGGTTACGGCATGGTGTTCGCCGAGGCGCTCGCGCAAGGGCTGCCGATCGTCGGCTGTGCGGCAGGGGCCGTGCCGGACGTCGTGCCCAAAAGCGCCGGCTTTCTCGTCCCGCCGGACGACCCGGACGCCTTCGCAGGCGCTCTGCGACGGCTGCTGGAAGAGCCCGAGACGCGCATTTCCATGGCCGACGCCGCAGCGATTGCCGGTGCCGGGCTTCCGTCCTGGCGGGACACCGCCGTCGCCATCTCCGGTTGTCTGGAAACGGTTCCATGAGCGGCTTCGACAGGGACTGGCTGGCGCTGCGCGAGCCCGTGGATCTTCGCGCACGGGACGCGGACTTGCTGGGAGCGGCTATACAATCCCTCGAAAGCGCCTCCGCCCCAACCATCCTTGATATCGGCTGTGGCACCGGCTCGACCTTCCGCGCCATTTCCCCGAGGCTTCGAAAGCCGGCTCACTTTCGGCTTTTCGACCACGACCAACGGCTGCTGGACGAAGCCCGGCGCCTGCATGGGGATGCTGTCGAACTCATCCAGGGGGATCTCAATGAGATTGGAGAGCTGCCGCTCACCGATGTCAACCTCGTGACCGCATCTGCGCTCTTCGATCTTTGTTCGGAGCAGTTCATTCGCCGTTTCGTCGCCCATGTCGCGCAGAGGGGCGCCAGTCTCTACGCGGCGCTCAACTATGACGGCCGGATACGCTGGTCGAAGTCGCATCCGCTGGACGAGGCGGTGCTTGCGAGTTTCAACGCCCACCAGCTGAGCGACAAGGGTTTTGGATTTTCGCTGGGGCCGCGGGCCTGGGAGACGCTGGCCGGTAGCCTCAGGGAGAACGGCTACACGGTGAGGACCGCCGAAAGCCCATGGACGATGGCTGCCGACCATCGGGACCTGCAGCGTCTGTTCCTTGACGGCGTGGTGCGCGCGATCCATGAATACGGCCAGCTCGACGAAAACGAAATCCGCGACTGGGCCGATTTCCGGCGGAAAATGATCGACCGCGAAGGCAGCCTATGCCAGGTCGGCCATCAGGACATCTTCGCAATCCGCTGAGATGGCCACCTGCTGCGCTCCAATGCGGAAATTGCAGTCGAACACGATATCCGTGCCGATATTGTAGACCTGAACCTCCGGGCGGCGGGCTTCCGACAGACGGTCGATGGGTGAAAGACGAATGCCGGCGGGACCCGAACCGATGATGATCGGCGCCACCGAGATATGCATCCGGTCGATCATCTGGGCATCGACGAAGCGGGAAATGGTGGTTGCGCCTCCTTCGACGAGCACCTTGGCGAGGCCGCGTTCGCCGAGCGCCTCGAGAATATCCCTTGGCGCGAGCCCCCCATCCGCCTGGCGCGGAAGCCGGATGATCGTGTGCCGGACGTTGCGGCGCGGAATGTCGTCGGCCTGCAGAACAAGCACGGGCGTGCCCCCATCATGCAGCATCTTGGCCCGCTCCGGCATGCGGCCGTTGCAATCCACCACGACCCGCACGGGGCTTTTGCCGCTGACGGCGCGAACCGAAAGACTGGGATTGTCGGCAACGACCGTCCCGACGCCGACGACCACCGCATCCACCAGCGCCCGGCACCGGTGCAGATGGGCAATCCCGTCGCAGCCCGACACATCCTGGGCATCGCCGGTCGGCGTCGCGACGCGGCCGTCCAGAGACTGGCCGACCTGGGCCAGAACCAGAGGCTCGCCGCGGATCGCGATCGGGCTGTAGAGCGAAAGACCGGAACCATCGACATCGGCGGAGAGCGCCACCGGGCGCAAGGATCCTTCGCGAAGCGAAAGCAGATGCTGCCACAGCTCTTCGGTCATCCTCACTGATCGCATGTCCCGCCTCGTCTTCCGGCCGAAAAAGATGAATGCCGGCACCCGCAAAAGGTTCCTCGCCCGCTGCATTCTCCCGTAGCTGTAATACGCGCGGAAAATTTCACCAGATCAACATTCCGTCAACCACCAGACACCAGACGGCGAAAGTTCCGGCCGCTGTGGTACGGAAAAGGCAAGCGCGGTTGCCGGCCTCCACCGCCGCGAGAAGCTCATGAAGCGCGGCAATGCCCCCGACGGTTTCGGATAGTCGCGATGCGATCTCCATGGGTATCCTCAAGGCCCTGCAAATGTCATAGATGAAGCCCGGCCAATCGAGTGCAGCTTGTGATGAGAGATATCCAGGAACGGAATATTATCGAAGGCCTGTCCCAGCGGCACGGGTTCAGCTCTGGCGTGGTCGAGCACCTTGCGATGGCCTTGATCGCCGGGCATGCCAGTCAGGCGCAGTTCAACCACGTCGAGCTTGGCGGCATGGGGCAATGGTCGAGCGGGGGCATGATCATGATCGGTGACATGTTCAACAATGGGTTGAAGAACCGGGTGGATTTGCTTTGCGGGGAGATCGCCGCTTATATCCGCTCTGGAGAACTCTCCGGCCCGAAGGTAGATCGGCCGTATCAATCCCAGAGCCAGGGAGACGGAAACAGCTTCTTTTACCAGTCGAGTTCGCATAGCAGTTCGTGGCCTCAACATCTCGGCCAGCCCTCATCGACGGGCGCGCAGAATAACCTTCGCTATGCATTCTTCCCGGCAAGCCGCCGCCTGGCCATCGATGTAAACGGGCAGATCACGGTATACGACACAAAAGACCATAGCATCGGCGGTTTTTCGCAGCAGCAGAGCGGCGACCAGTCGTTGACCTTCACCTCACAGCACGGGCTCGTGCGCGTATCGGAACTGGAAATCGTATCGGCCGCTGACAACATGCCGATGCCGAACGAAGAACAGGAAACGCCGTCAGGCCAGAGCCCGAGCGTCACTGCTCCATCGATGGCGGTTCTGAGCCCAAATATTCACTCCTCGCCGGCTGGTTTCGATCCAGACGATATTATCAGCAAGATTGAACGACTTGCTGGTCTGCATTCCAAAGGAATACTCTCAGACGACGAATTCACGGCGAAAAAGACGGAGTTGCTTAAACGACTGTAACACCGGCAGCCCGGGATCGTCATGGCGGAGAGGGTGGGATTCGAACCCACGATACGGTTGCCCGTATGCCGCATTTCGAGTGCGGTGCTTTCGACCACTCAGCCACCTCTCCGCTTAAAGACGTGTGACGCGTTGGTCAGCGCGGGCGTTCTCATAGCGGGCAAACATGGGGCTGGCAAGGGGCGAATATCAAGTCTTTATATCCTTTCGTCTTGACAGTTTTTTGTCGCTCGCGTATGTCCGCTCGCGATCAGGCGTGGAAAAGTATCCATGCCTCTTTGTTTGTGTGGGGGTTGTTGGAACAGCCGCACGAATTCCACCGGCAGACAAGTTCGAAAGATCACCTCTTTCGAAACCCTGCTAGAGCCCGACTGATAAAAAGACGGCCGCCTTTTATGAAGGCAGAGCCGGAAACGAACATGAAAGGATAAAAAATGTTCGCAGTCATCAAGACCGGCGGTAAGCAGTACCGCGTGGCAGCCAACGACGTGCTCACCATCGAAAAGCTGGAAGCCGAAGCTGGTTCAGTTGTAGAATTCAACGAAATCCTGGTTGTCGGCGTTGGCGCCGATGCCAAGTTCGGCGCACCCTTTGTTGCGGGTGCGACGGTCAAGGCCGAAGTTGTCGAGCATAATCGCGGCAAGAAGGTTCTTTCCTTCAAGAAGCGTCGCCGTCAGAATTCCAAGCGGATTCGCGGTCATCGCCAGCATCACACGGTCGTCCGCATCACGGACATCTTGGCTTAACAACGGGTTTCGAAGGTTAAAGGAGAACTCCAATGGCACATAAAAAAGCTGGCGGTTCGTCGCGCAACGGTCGCGATTCGAATTCCAAGCGCCTTGGCGTGAAGAAGTTCGGCGGCGAAGCCGTCATTCCGGGCAACATCATCGTACGTCAGCGCGGCACGCAGTGGCATCCGGGCGCCAATGTCGGCATCGGCACCGATCACACCATTTTTGCGCTTACCGAAGGCAATGTGAATTACCGAACCAAGGCCAATGGTCGTGTGTTCGTGTCCGTAATGCCGAAAGCCGAAGCAGCAGAATAAAGCCGGCAAGCGTTTTAAGCAGCCGGTGTCACATCGACCCGGCTGAACGCTTCACAAGGTTCAGTCAGAAAAAAGGGAAGATGGGACACCACCATCTTCCCTTTTTCTTTACCCCCAACAGGAGGACTGAACATGCAAGGCGAATTACTGAGGGTGAGCCAATCCCGGCCGCCAGAGGAACGGTTAAGACCCGACCGGTCGAGAAGCGATTGCCCCGTCTTATTGTCGCAGAGATTAGTTCTGCGCACGCCCCACGAAGAAGACATCGACGCACTTGCCCATCTCGCCAACAATGCGAATATCGCGACCATGGTGTCGCGTATGCCGCATCCCTATACGGCTAAGGACGCAGCCGATTTCGTGCGACGCACGAAGGCCGGCGAGATTGGCAAATGCGTCTACGCCATCACGCGAGGAGACAACGGCGCCTTTCTCGGTTGCTGCGCGCTCGAACCGCAACAGGACGAGAGAACGCTCGAACTCGGCTATTGGCTGGGCGAACCCTATTGGAACAGGGGTTACGCCACGGAAGCCGCCCACGCCCTGATCGACATGGCCTTCCGGACCCGCAACAACATCGACCATATCGATGCCCGCTGCCGGGTGACCAACATCGCATCCCGGCGGGTGATCCAGAAATGCGGTTTCCAGTTCCAGGGCACCGGCATGATCGATTGCCTGGCGCTTGGCGGCATGGTCGCAGTCGAGTGGTTCCGGCTCGACCGCAAGACCTGGATGTCCTTGAGAAGCTGGGGAGAACTGCGATGAACGCCGCCGTCCTCCAGAAGACGAGTTCGACCGCCACGATGCCCGGCCCCTGCCCGGTCATCACCACGGAAAGGCTGGTTCTTCGCCCGCACAAGATCACCGATGCGACGGCGATTGCCGAATCGCTCGGCGACTTCAAGGTCGCCCGCATGCTGGCGCGGGTGCCGCAGCCCTATGACCGCCAGGACGCGCTGGATTGGCTCGTCCCGCATGCGTCCGGCATCCTGCCGGACTGGACGCTGGCGATCACCACCGGCGACGACATCCATATCGGCATGGTCGGTCTGGAACCGAGACGCGGTCAATGGCGTCTCGGCTATTGGCTGAACCGGCTCTACTGGGATCGGGGTTACATGACCGAAGCGGTGGCCTCGATGCTGGAACGTTTCTTCCGGCGGATGCCGGAAGCGCAGGTCTTTTCCGGGGCCTTTGCGGACAATCTGGCCTCGCTGAACGTCCAGAAGAAGCTCGGCTTCACCATCGTCGATGCAAACCAGCTCTTCAGCCTGTCCCGCAACCGCCAGGTCCCGCATATCGAGACCATGCTTTTGCCCGAGGATTTCCAACGGCCGGCCCGACCGTGACGCTCAGGTAACAAAGATCCGGCGGAGGAAACTCCGCCGGGTCACTCACTCGACCTCGACCCAGACCGGGAAATGGTCGGAACCAGGCGCCTCGTTGTCGATCCAGGCGTTTTTCAACCGCGGCACCAGCCCGGCATTCACGAAGCAATGATCGAGATGCATCCTTATCGGCCCGTCACCCGGCGGCTTCGCCCAGGTATAGGTCTCCGGCGTCACCGACCCAAGGCGGTCCAGCACGTCGACGGGCTCGTTGGCGCGCAGGATGCGGCCGTAATAACGGTCCCGCTGGCCAGCCATGGCTATATATTCCGTCGATTCCGGCTCCATGTTGAAATCACCCATCAGCAGGAAATCCTCCGGCAGCGGCAGATCGGGGAACCCCTCTTCGGCGGCGCCGGTGAGCGAACCACCCTCGGCGGTGAAATTCACCACCCGCTCCTTGAGATAACGGATCTGGCCGAGCCGTTCATCGGGAGAGACATGATCGAGATGGACGGAATAGACCCGAAGCGGCCCGCCGGGCGCGACGATGACCGCTTCCAGCGCTCCGCGCTGCAGGTTGAGCATCTCGACGGTGCGGCTGCGGGGCAGCAGAAGATGGCGGGTGGAAAGGATCGGCCAGCGCGACAGGATCATGTTGCCGAACTGGAAGCGGCGCTCGATGCGGCGGCCATTCTCGACCGAGACGTCGAGCAGCAGGTCGCAAGGTGCGCCATAGACATGAAAATGGTCCGGAAACAGATCCGAGAAACGGGCGACGAGATCCACATGACCGTTCCTGGGGAAACCGCGGGTCACTTCCTGAAGCGCGATCACATCCGCCCCTTCGATACTCGCGGCTATGCGTTCGGGATCGAACACACCATCCATCCCGATCCCGTATTGAATGTTATAGCTGACGAACTTCATGATATTCTTTGACCTCCGCCCCAACCGACGATATCGAAACCCCTATCGACATGCACTGAGCGCCCGACCTGAAGCGACAGGCATCCCGACTAACACAAGACTGACGGCGACAAGATGAAATTTCTCGACGAGGCAAAAGTCTATATCCGCTCCGGCGACGGCGGCGCGGGCGCGGTCTCGTTCCGGCGGGAAAAGTTCGTCGAGTTCGGCGGACCCGATGGCGGTGACGGCGGGCGTGGCGGCGACGTCTGGGTGGAGGCGGTCAACGGCCTCAACACCCTGATCGATTTCCGCTTCCAGCAGCATTTCAAGGGCCAGACCGGCACCCACGGCATGGGCCGCAACCGCACCGGCGCCAATGGCGGCGAAGTGACGTTGAAAGTGCCGGTCGGCACCCAGATTTTCGAGGAAGACAACGAGACGCTGATCATCGACCTCACCCGCGAAGGCCAGAGGTTCCGGTTGGCCAAGGGCGGCAATGGCGGCTTCGGCAACACCCATTTCAAAAGCGCGACCAACCAGGCGCCGAACTGGGCCAATCCCGGCCTTGAGGGCGAGGAAAAGACCATCTGGCTGCGGCTGAAGCTGATCGCCGACGCCGGCCTTGTCGGAATGCCGAATGCCGGCAAGTCGACATTCCTTGCCAGCGTCACCCGCGCCCGTCCGAAGATCGCCAACTACCCGTTCACGACGCTGCATCCCAATCTCGGCGTCGCCACCATCGACGGCCGCGAATTCGTGCTCGCCGACATCCCGGGCCTGATCGAAGGCGCCCATGAGGGTGTCGGCATCGGTGACCGGTTCCTCGGCCATGTCGAGCGCACCCGCGTGCTCCTGCATCTGGTTTCCTCCGTCGAGGAAAAGGTCGGCCAGGCCTACAAGACCGTCAAACACGAACTCGAGGCCTATGGCGGCGGCCTGATCGACAAGCCGGTCATCGTGGCGCTGTCGCAGATCGACGTGCTCGATGACAAGGAACTGAAGAAGAAGGCGAAGGAACTGGAAAAGGCCTGCGGCCAGACGCCGTTCCTGATCTCCGCCGTCACCGGCAAGGGCATGACCGAGGTGCTGCGCGCCCTGCGCGACGTGATCGTCGAAGCGAGCGGCGTCAACGAAACCGCGCTGCCCGATCGCTCCACCCCCATCCAGGATCTCGATGAGGACGAGGACGCATGACGGCTGTCCGTAAACCGCTCGCCAGCCATCGCCGCATCGTCATCAAGATCGGCTCGGCGCTGCTCGTCGACCGCAAGACGGGCCTGAAGTCGCAGTGGCTTGATGCCATCTGCGCCGATATCGCCGCGTTGAAGGCGAGGGGCATCGACGTTCTGGTCGTTTCTTCCGGCGCGATCGCCATGGGCCGCACCGTGCTCGACCTGCCCTCAGGTGCGCTGAAGCTCGAAGAGAGCCAGGCGGCGGCAGCCGTCGGCCAGATCGCGCTTGCCCGCGCCTGGTCGGAAAGTCTGTCGCGCGACGGCATCGTGGCTGGCCAGATCCTGCTGACGCTGGGCGACACGGAAGAGCGCCGCCGTTACCTGAATGCCCGCGCCACGATCAACCAGCTCTTGAAGATCGGCGCGGTGCCGATCATCAACGAGAACGATACGGTCGCCACGACCGAAATCCGTTACGGCGACAACGATCGCCTCGCCGCCCGCGTCGCCACCATGACCAGCGCCGATCTCCTGGTTCTGCTCTCAGACATCGACGGCCTCTACACCGCCCCGCCGCATCTCGACCCGGACGCGAAATTCCTGGAAATCGTCCCGGCGATCACGCCGGAGATAGAAGCCATGGCCGGCGGCGCCGCATCCGAATTGTCGCGTGGCGGCATGCGCACCAAGATCGATGCCGGCAAGATTGCGACCGGTGCCGGCTGCGCCATGATTATCGCATCGGGTAAGACGGATCATCCGCTGCGTGCCATCGAACAAGGCACCCGCTCTTCCTGGTTTGCACCCTCCGGCACTCCCGTGACCGCGCGAAAAACCTGGATCGCGGGCCAGCTTCAGCCGGCCGGCGAACTTTTCGTCGACGAGGGCGCCGAAACCGCGCTCGGCACCGGTAAGAGCCTGCTGCCGGCGGGCGTGCGCCGCATCGACGGCCATTTCCATCGCGGCGACACGGTCGCGATCATCGGCATCGACGGGCGCGAGATCGCCCGCGGGCTGGTGAGCTACGATGCCGAGGAAGCCCGCCAGATCACCGGGCGCAAGTCCGGCGAGATCGAGGCGATCCTCGGTTATGCCGGCCGCGCCGCCATGGTCCATCGCGACGACCTTGTCATGACCGGGCCGGCGAAGCGGAAAGTCAAAAAAGAAGACCGCAAGGAGGATGCCGCCCATGCTTGATATGGTTGCGAAGACCGGCGACGTCGCCGCGGTGATGGGTGAGATCGGCCGCAATGCGAAGGCTGCGGCCCGCCAGCTTGCGACGGCCTCGACCGAAGCAAAGAACAAGGCGCTGAACGCCATGGCGGATGCGATCCTTGCCGACAAGGACAGGATCCTCGCCGCCAATGCTGCCGACCTGAAAGGAGTCGAAGGCAAAAACCTGCTGCCTTCGTTCATCGACCGGCTGACGCTCACCGAAAAGTCCATCGCCGGCATGGCGCAGGCGCTGCGCGAGATCGCCGAGTTCAAGGATCCTGTCGGTGAAGTCATCGCCGCCTGGGACCGTCCGAACGGGCTGAATATCGAACGCGTCCGTACCCCACTTGGCGTCATCGGCGTGATCTATGAAAGCCGGCCGAACGTCACCGCCGATGCCGGCGCGCTCTGCCTCAAGGCCGGCAATGCCGTGATCCTGCGCGGTGGATCCGATTCGGCCCAGTCGTCGGAGGCGATCCACGATTGCCTCGTGGCCGGTCTGAAGGCTGCCGGCCTTCCAGAACATGCGATCCAGATCGTGCCGACCACCGACCGCGCCGCCGTCGGCGCCATGCTGTCGGGCCTCGATGGCGCGATCGACGTGATCGTGCCGCGCGGCGGCAAGAGCCTCGTTGCCCGCGTCCAGAACGAGGCGCGTGTACCGGTCTTCGCCCATCTCGAAGGCCTCTGCCATATCTATGTGGACTCCTCCGCGGACCTGGAGATGGCGAAGAAGATCGTTGTCAACGCCAAGATGCGCCGCACCGGCGTTTGCGGCGCGGCCGAGACCCTGCTGGTCGACAGCGCGGGGATCGGCACGCATCTGATGCCGATCCTGGAAGCGCTGACGGAAGCCGGCTGTGAAATCCGCGCCTCGGCGACCGTTCTCAAGGTCTTTCCGGGCTTCAAGCCTGCGACGGAAGAGGATTGGCGCACCGAATATCTGGACGCGGTCATCTCGGTTGCGATCGTCGACGGCATTTCCGGCGCCATCCGCCACATCAACACCTATTCCTCCAACCACACGGAGGCGGTCATCGCTGAGGATCCGCAGGTCGTGTCGCGTTTCTTCAACGAACTCGATTCGGCGATCCTGCTGCACAATGCCTCCACCCAGTTCGCCGATGGCGGCGAGTTCGGCATGGGCGGCGAGATCGGCATTTCGACCGGCAAGATGCATGCGCGCGGCCCCGTCGGCGTCGAGCAGCTGACCTCTTTCAAATACCGGGTGCATGGCACCGGCCAGATCCGGCCCTGATCGCGCGTGACGGAAGAGACGATCGACCGCCGATATCTGGTCATGCCGCATGCCGAACGGGGCATGGCCGTCGGCCTGTTCGGCGGCTCGTTCAATCCGCCCCATGAGGGCCATCTCCTGGTCGCCGAGATCGCGCTTCGACGGCTCGGCCTCGACCAGCTCTGGTGGATGGTGACCCCCGGCAACCCGCTGAAAAGCCGATCCGAACTTGCTTCGCTCGGCGACCGTCTGGCGATGAGCGAAAAACTGATCGACGATCCGCGCATCAAGATCACCGCTTTCGAAAAGACGCTCGGCGGATCCTATACCGCCGATACGCTGGCCTTCGTGAAGGCCAAGAACCCGCTTGTGCATTTTGTCTGGGTAATGGGCGCCGACAGCCTGAAAACCTTCCACCACTGGCAGAAATGGCAGACGATCGCCTCGACTTTCCCGATCGCGGTCATCGACCGGCCAGGGGCGACCCTGTCGTTCCTGTCGTCGAAGATGGCCCGCACCTTCGACTACGCCCGTGTGGACGAGGATGACGCAGGCACGCTGTGGAAGCGGCGCGCACCGGCCTGGACCTTCATCCACGGCCCGCGTTCAGCCCTGAGTTCCACGGCGATCCGCGCCGCAAACGACCAGAAACCGGGCTAGCACCGGCCAAGCCGCTACGACGAAAGGGGTCTACATCTTTCTATCACCTTTTCGGGCGCTCTCTTGAAAGATTAAGAATTCGATGCCACCTTAAATACAGCGGCCGAGCGTGAATCGGATTCGCTTTAAGTGCCTGTAGCTGTTACCCGGATGAAAGGACAAACCCTGACAACAGTACACGCCAAGGGAAGGACGGCCTCCGTTCTCCCGCAGAGCCTGGAACGTGGCGCCGATGCTGCTGCCCGTGCTCTCGAACTGGTCCTCGCAAGTCTCGAGGACTCCAAAGCTGAAGACATCGTCACCATCAACATTGCTGGAAAATCAGCGCTCGGGGACTACATGGTCGTTGTCTCCGGACGATCGAACCGGCATGTCATGGCCATCAGCGATCACCTGATTTCCGACCTGAAGGACGAGGGGCTTGGCAACGCCCGCGTCGAAGGGCAGGAGACGGGTGACTGGGTGCTCATTGACACCGGTGACATCATCGTTCACGTGTTCCGCCCTGAAATTCGCGCGTTCTACAACATCGAAAAGATGTGGGCGACGCCGGATATCGAGGAAGGCACATTGCTGCACTGACGGGTTCGGGCATGTCCTGAACCGTCGGACTGAGGTCGAAACCAGGCGGCTGGGTGTCAACTCGCCGCAAGATGGAATTTTCGGCCGCAAAATCAACGGATCAGGACATGCGAATAAGCCTTTTCGCCGTGGGACGGCTAAAGACCGGACCGGAGAAGGAACTTGCGTCCCGTTATCTCGACCGCTTCGCCAAGGCTGGCCCAGCGGTAGGCCTGGAATTGTCGAAACTGATCGAGATCCAGGAAAGCCGCGCGGCGAATGCCGATACCCGCAAGCGCGAAGAAGCCGGCGCGCTTGAAAAGGCGCTTCCCGACGGCGCAGTTCTCATTCTTCTCGACGAACGCGGCAAGGCGCTCGACAGTGAGGCATTCGCCGGCACGATCGGGCGATATCGCGACAGCGGCAAACGCGACCTGATGCTGGCGATCGGCGGAGCCGACGGGCTCGATCCGGACTTGCGCGAACGGGCCGATATGGTGCTCAACCTCGGCTCGATGACATGGCCTCATCAACTGGTCCGCATTCTGATCGCCGAACAGCTCTACCGCGCCGTCACCATCCTTTCGGGCCATCCCTATCACAGGGCTTAAACGATCGTTTACCTTCAAACACGATGTTGTTTGTGGCCTCGTCGGGCAAATCAGCTTAGGCTTTTTCGATCCGGCGGATAGCGGAGCGGGAATGCGGACAATCAGGATCACATCGTACCGGCGCGCGCTGCTTCTGGCGGCGGGTCTTGGTTTCGCGCTGGTCCCGCCCCTCCAGATCTCCAATAGCGCGCACGCCCAGAATGTGGCCTCGTCGACTGCGCCCCAGGCGGCACCGACCACGGCAGTCGATCCCACGGCCGATCTGCAGCGCCGCCGCAACGAAACCCGCGGCGAGCTCGAAGTTCTGACCAAGAGCATGAAGATTTCGGGCGACAGGGCTGCCGCCATCGAAAAGAACATCGCCGATATCAGGAAGAACACCGCCGATGTCCGCCAGGCGCTGATCGATTCGGCCGCACGCCGCAGAGGGCTGGAAACCAAGATCCTCGACAGCGAGAAGAAGATCGCCGAACTGAAGCACAAGGAGGACGGTATTCGCACCTCCCTGCGCGGCCGCCGCGCGGTGCTGGCCGAAGTTCTCGCCGCCCTGCAGCGCATGGGCCGCAATCCGCCGCCTGCTCTTCTGGTGACGCCCGATGATGCGCTCGCCTCCGTTCGCAGCGCGATCCTCCTCGGCGCCGTCGTTCCCGGCATGCGCCACGAGGCGGACAAGCTGGTTGCCGACCTTCAGTCCCTGGCCTCTCTGCAGGCCTTGGCGATGACCGAGAAGACCACAGTCTCCAGCACCATTGCCGCGAGCCTCGAAGAAGACCGGCGCATGGCCCTCCTGCTTGCAGAAAACGAAAAGTTGAACAAGCGCAACGCAGCCGATCTCGACGCCGAGCGCCGCCGCTCCGAGGAGCTTGCCGGTCGCGCCACCACGCTCGAAAACCTCATTCAGTCGTTCGAAGGTGAAATCGCCTCGGTGCGCGAGGCAATCGACCAGGCACGTGCCGAGGAAGAACGCCAGCGCATGATGTCGGACGCCGAGCGCGAAAGGGCAAAGCAGCTTGCCCAAAGCGGCGTGCCTGACAAAAACCGCATTGCCCCCGCATACGCGTTTTCAAGCCTCAAGCAGAAGCTGGAGCTTCCGGTCGCCGGAGATGTATTGCGGTGGTTCGGCGACGCCGACGGGACAGGGCACACGGCGAGAGGCATGACGGTTGCTTCGAACGCGGGTGCCGTGGTGACGGCGCCGGCTGACGGCCTGGTAGTTTTCGCCGGAGCCTTCCGGAGTTACGGACAGATGATCATCCTCAATGCCGGAGATGGATACCATCTGGTTCTGACCGGCATGGACGTTGTGAATGCACGGCAGGGCAAGTTCGTTTTCGCAGGCGAGCCCATTGCCGTGATGGGTGAGAAAAGAGTGGCAAGCGCAACCGCATTGGCGCTGGAAACAGATCGTCCAACGCTTTACATTGAATTCCGAAAAGATGGCACACCGGTCGATTCCAAGCCGTGGTGGACCTCGAAAGAAACTGGAAGGGCACGAAATGATTCGTAGGGCTTCTCTTGTCATCGTCGGTGCACTCTTGGGTGCGACCGCGATGAGCGTGATTTATTCGGCCGGTGTGCCGGCGCAGGCCGCCGGCCCTTCGACCTACCGGGAACTGTCGATCTTCGGCGACGTGTTCGAACGCGTCCGCGCCCAGTATGTGACGCCGCCGAATGAGGAAAAGCTTGTCGAGAACGCCATCAACGGCATGTTGACCTCGCTCGATCCCCATTCGAGCTTCATGAATGCCAAGGATGCCGAAGACATGCGCACGCAGACGCGTGGCGAGTTCGGCGGCCTCGGCATCGAAGTGACGATGGAAAACGAACTCGTCAAGGTCATCGCACCGATCGACGATACGCCCGCCTCCAAGGCCGGCATCCTGGCAGGCGACTTCATCTCCGAGATCGATGGCGCGCCGGTGCGCGGCCTGAAGCTCGAAGAGGCCGTCGAGAAGATGCGCGGCGGCGTTAATACCCCAATCAAGCTGACGATCATCCGTCAGGGCGCCGACAAGCCGCTCGACATCACCGTGGTACGCGACATCATCGCGGTCCGCGCCGTGAAGTCCCGCGTCGAAGGCGGCGATGTCGGTTATGTCCGCGTCATCTCCTTCACCGAAAAGACCTATGACGACCTCGAAAAGGCGATCAAGAAGATCAAGGCGGATGTCCCGGCCGACAAGCTGAAGGGCTATGTCCTCGACCTGCGCCTCAACCCGGGCGGTCTGCTCGATCAGGCGATCAACGTTTCCGACGCCTTCCTGGAACGGGGCGAAGTGGTTTCGACCCGCGGCCGCAATGCAGACGAGACCCGCCGCTTCAATGCCGGTCCGGGCGATCTGACCGACGGCAAGCCGGTCATCGTACTTGTAAACGGCGGTTCGGCTTCCGCTTCGGAAATCGTCGCCGGTGCGCTCCAGGATCTGCGCCGCGCCACGGTTCTCGGCACGCGCTCCTTCGGCAAGGGTTCGGTCCAGACGATCATCCCGCTCGGCGATGCCGGCGCGCTGCGTCTGACTACCGCGCTCTATTACACGCCGTCGGGCAAGTCGATCCAGGGCACCGGCATCCAGCCGGACATCAAGGTCGAACAGCCGCTGCCGCCGGAACTGCAGGGCAAGGTCAGGGCTGAAGGCGAATCGAGCCTGCGCGGCCATATCCAGGGCGCGGCCGAAACCGACGAAGGTTCCGGTTCCGTTGCCTACGTGCCGCCGGAAGCCAAGGACGACCTCCAGCTCAACTATGCGCTGGATCTCTTCCGCGGCGTGAAGAAGGATCCGTCCTTCCCGCCGAGCCCGGATAAGGCCGCCGCCGCCACGATCAAGAAGTAAAGACATCATCGGGCCGGCCAGTGTGACGCTTCGAAACGTCTCGCTGGCCGGTTCTTCGTATCTGCAGAAGAAACGCGGAATAGACCTTGGGCACCGATCTCCATGCACCGCTCGGACAGAACCGGCCGGCCGCTCGGCGACGGAACCGAAGGTTTTCTCTTGCAATCGTTTTTGCCTCTCTGGCGGTCGTCGGCATCCTCGGGCTTTCGCTCTACGCCATGCGCGGCGATGATGCGCTGAAGCAGACTGCTTCCAGCGTTCCGCCCGCTTCCAAGCCCGAACAGGTCCAGCCTCCCACAAAATCCGGCCAGAACGCAGCGCCGGAGCAATCCACGGGCATGCCCCGTTCCGATCCGAATTCCGGCGCCAATATCGAGCGGACGCTGACCGATGACGGGTCGGTGGTGACGAAATACACCCCCCGCCCGCGCGACGGCAGCGGACCCGTGATGATCGGCACCCAGCGGATCGGTCAGGATCCCCGCATGGCTGCCCAGCCAAACGACGCGCTTCTGGAGGATTCGCCCCATGGCCGGCTGCCTGTTGTCGGGCCTGGCGGACAGCGGCCGATGGATCAGTATGCGCGGCCCTGGTCGGGCGCGCGGGGAACCCGCATCGCGATCGTCGTCGGCGGTCTTGGGCTCAGCCAGACGGGCACCCAGCGGGCGATCCGCGACCTGCCGCCGACAGTGACGCTCGCCTTTGCCGTCAGCGGCAACAGCCTGCAGCGCTGGATGCAGGAAGCCCGCCGCGCCGGCCACGAGATCCTGATCCAGGTGCCGTTTGAGCCGTTCGATTACCCGGCAAACGATCCAGGGCCTGGGACCCTGCTGACCAAGATGTCACCGAAGGACAATCTCGGCCGCCTTCACCGGGCCATGGGCGAGATCACCAACTATACCGGCGTCATGAACTATCTCGGCGGCCGTTATCTCTCTGACGCCGGCGCGTTGGAGCCGGTCCTGCGCGATATTTCCAAGCGGGGACTGCTTTTCCTCGACGACGGGACATCCGCGCAGTCGAAGACGGCGATCCTTGCCAAGGCGATCGAACTGCCCCACGCCTTTGGCGATCTCACGCTTGACGGGCAGTTGCAGAAGGATGCCATCCTCAAGAAGCTTGACGAACTGGAGCGCATAGCCGGCCGCAAGGGCACGGCGATCGGCATCGCCTCGGCTTTCGACGAGAGCATCGATGCGATAAGGCAATGGAGCGAGGAAGTCTCGCAGCGCGGTATCGAGATTGTCGGCGTCTCGTCGCTTGCGAGCGAAAGCGTCGGACCGTAATCGATCGGAGTTATCCATGAGCAAGAAAGACAAACGTTCGGTCGTCGCCGAGGAGCTTCCCTATCGCCCCTGCGTCGGCATCATGGTTCTGAACCACGCAGGCCTCGTCTGGGCGGGCCGGCGCATCAGCCAGGGCAATAGCGAATATGACGGCTCGCCGCAGCTCTGGCAGATGCCGCAAGGCGGCATCGACAAGGGGGAGGACCCGCTTCCCGCCGCCTATCGCGAGCTCTATGAGGAAACGGGGATGCGCTCCGTCACCTTGCTCGCCGAGGCACAGGATTGGATCAATTACGATCTGCCCGCGCACCTGATCGGCATCGGGCTGAAGGGAAAATATCGCGGCCAGACCCAGCGCTGGTTCGCCTTCCGCTTCGATGGCGACGAAAGCGAGATCGCCATCAACCCGCCGCCGGGGGGACACGCGCCGGAGTTCGATGCCTGGGAATGGAAGCCGATGGCGGACCTTCCCGGCCTGATCGTGCCCTTCAAGCGTGCCGTCTACGATCGGGTGGTCGCGGAGTTTACCCATCTGGCCAAGATGGCGACCGAAAGGCTCTGACCAGCGGGAGTGGGCATCCCATTCGGCCCGTTGCCATGCGAGACGGCTTCATGAACGCAATGAAAAACCCGGCAAAGCGGATGCTGCGCCGGGTTTTTATGTTCAGGTAAAGCCGATTATTCGGCAGAGTCGGCAGATTCCGCGTTCAGGAGGCCGTAACGCTCCTCGCCGATCTTCGCCAAGAGATCGAGTTGGGTTTCGAGGAAGTCGATATGGCCTTCCTCGTCCATCAGAAGCTCTTCGAAGAGCTTCATCGAGACGTAGTCGCCAGCCGCGTGACAGATATCGCGGGAAGCCTTGTAGGCCGTGCGGGCATCATATTCGCCGGCAAGATCGGCCTCGAGGACTTCCTTGACGTTCTGGCCGATGCGCAAGGGGGCAACTGTCTGCAGGTTGGGGTGGCCTTCGAGGAAGATGATGCGATCGATGAGACGATCGGCATGCTGCATTTCCTCGATCGATTCCGCCCGTTCCTTTTTCGCGAGCTTCTTGAAGCCCCAGTCGTCCAGCAGGCGATAATGCAGCCAATACTGGTTGACTGCGCCCAACTCGAGAAAAAGTGCCTCGTTAAGCCGCTCGATGACCTTTGAGTCGCCTTTCAATGTCCGCTCTCCTGTTTTCCTCATGGAATTGTCTCAAGCGGGACATATATACGACCACCTCGTCTTCCGTCGAGTGGTGCGCGGCGTGATATTCTTCGGTTGTGCGGATGATCAGGTCGACAACGCCCGGGAAGCAGCCGCAGCAGCGGCCGCGTTTCGCCATGGCGTGATAGACCTTTGACGGTACGATGAGCTGCCAACAGTCTTCGTCAAGGAGCTGCGTGATGACGTCCTTGATTTCCCTGTCGGTGATGTAATTGCAACTGCAAACCAGCATTCTCGGTCGACCTGCCAAACATGACCTGTAACATCCTCTTTTTGCGAAAGCGGACAGGAGATGTCAAGAAAGAATCGACATATATGAGTCACTTCTTAAGGGAGGCTGCCATGCCCACGGCTTCTTCCTTTGTACCATTGCATCGGTAATTAGTGGAAATTTCGGCCCTTCGGCATGACGCTCCCTGGTCCGGCCTCCCAGGAATCGCGAGGCACCGCCTCCTTTGCACTCCCCCTGCCTGCCTGCTCCATTCCATTCGAACGCCTCTTCTGACGGTGGTCGCCGCTCGATTGCAATACCTCGTCCGAGCGGGTCGACACGCCGAACCGCCTCGCCTCCTTCTGCAGCAAACCCAGCATCGGTGTAATGTCCTCGATATGCTCGACCACCGTATGGATGACACCGCTCTGGCTTTGCAATCTCCCCCGGATCTTCACCAGCCGCGCGCCCATCACGACCGGCCTGTAGCGTTCGAAAATCTTCGGCCAGACGATCGCATTGGCAACGCCGGTCTCGTCTTCCAGCGTCATGAAGATGACGCCCTTGGCCGAACCCGGCCGCTGCCGGACGAGAACGATCCCGCCGATCGTCACCCTTCGCCCGTTCGGAACCGTCAAAAGATCGACGCTGCGGGTAATCCCCATCGCCTTGAATTCTTCGCGCAGAAAGGAGACCGGGTGTGCTTTCAGCGAAAGCGAGAGATACCGATAATCCTCGATCACCTGTTCCCCGGGCAGCATTTCCGGCAGTGTCGCTTTCGCCTCTGGCCTAAGATCCATGCGGTCGGCCACATCGAACAGAGACAATGTCTCGGCAGCACTCTTGGTATCGAGCCCCCTGACCGCCCAGAGAGCCTCGCGACGATTGAGCCCCACGGAATTGAAGGCATCGGCATCGGCCAGCCGCTCGACATCGGACTTGTCGAGGCCGGACCGCAGCCAGAGATGATGGATCGAGGTATAGCCCTCTCCTCGGTTGGCGATAAGCTTCTCGACCATGTCTTTCTCGGCAAGGCCCTTGATCTGCCGAAACCCAAGCCGCACGGCCTGCCGGGTCTTGATGACATCCCGCATGGATTCATGGCGCCTATCGATCGCATTCCTGTCGAAGGCAGCCGCCTCCAAAGTGCAGTCCCAATCCGAACGATTGATATCGACGGGTAGAATTTTGACGCCATGTTCCCGCGCATCGCGAACGAGCTGCGCTGGCGCATAAAAGCCCATCGGCTGGGAATTCAACATCGCCGTGCAGAAGACATCCGGATAATAGGCCTTGATCCAGGACGAGGCGTAGACAAGCAAAGCGAATGAAGCCGCATGGCTTTCCGGAAACCCGTATTCGGCGAAACCCTCGATCTGGCTGAAGCAGCTTTCTGCGAAGTCTCTGGGATACTTATTCTCCAGCATGCCAGCAATGAAATCACGCCGGAATTCTTCTACTCTTCCGGAACGCTTGAACGTCGCCATCGACCGGCGCAGTTTGTCTGCTTTCGCTGGTGAAAAACCGGCTCCAGTAATGGCGATCTGCATTGCCTGCTCCTGGAAAAGCGGAACCCCCAGTGTCCGTTCAAGAACCTTTTGCAAGTCAGGGCCAGGGTATTCGATAGGCTGATTTTTCCGTAGGGCTTCCCGCCGCTTCAGATATGGATGGACCATATTCCCCTGGATCGGTCCTGGTCGAACGATCGCCACCTCGACGACAAGATCATAAAACTCTCGAGGCCTTAGACGCGGTAGCATGCTCATCTGAGCCCGGCTTTCGATCTGGAATACGCCGATCGTGTCGGCACGGCAGATCATGTCATAAACATCATCCTGCTTATCCTGAAGAAGACCCGCCAACGTCTCTTCTCGATCGTAATGCTGCTTCATCAGCTCGAATGCCTTCTTGAGACAGGTCAGCATGCCGAGCGCCAGCACGTCGATCTTCAAAAGCTTCAGCGTATCGAGGTCGTCCTTGTCCCATTCGACCATGTAACGGCCGGGCATCGCCGTTTTCATGATCGGCACGACTTCATCCAGCCGGTCGCGGGTTATCAGGAACCCGCCGACATGCTGGGTGAGGTGCCGCGGAAATCCCATGAGTTCCTTGGCATGGGCAATCACCTTGAGTGTCGTTTTATCCGCCACGTCTAGGCCCGCGACCTTTGCCTCGCGCTCCGAAAGCCCTTCTTCCGACCAGCCCCACACCGTGCTCGAAAGGGCGGACTGCACATCTTCGGAAAGGCCGAAGGCCTTGGCCACCTCGCGGCCGGCCATGCGGGTCCGGTAGCTGGTGACCGCCGCCGTCAAGCCGGCATGGCGATAGCCGTAATGCTGGTAGATGTACTGGATCACCTCCTCGCGCCGCGCGTGCTCGAAGTCGACGTCGATATCCGGCGGCTCGTTCCGTTCCGTCGAAATGAACCGTTCGAAGAGAAGCGTCGTGAATGTCGGATCGACCTCGGTGATGCCGAGACAATAACAGACTGTGGAATTGGCCGCCGAACCACGCCCTTGGCAGAGGATTTTCAGCACATATCGGGCATGCCAGACGATGTGGCGTACCGTCAGGAAATACGGCTCGTATCCCATCTCCTTGATCAGATCGAGTTCGTACCTGATCTGGCTTGCGACCTTTTCATCGATCCTATCGGGATATCGGCGCCTTGCCCCTTCCCAGGTTAACCGTTCCAGGGTTTCGGACACGGTCTCGCCCGGCACACTCTCGTCGGGATAATTATGGCTGAGCTCATCGAGCGAAAACTTCAGCTGGCCGAAGAACTTTCCCGTATTGTCGATCGCGTCCGGATAAGCGCGAAAGAGCCGCGCCATTTCGCCAGCCTGCTTGATGTACCTTTCTCCATTCGGCGCGAGCCGGAATCCAGCTTCCTGGATCGTCACATGTTCGCGGATCGCCGTCACCACATCCGACAGGGAACGCCGATAAGGGAGATGGAAAAGGGGCAGATTGGTCGCAACCAAAGGCACTCGGCTGCCCTCGGCAATCTGGGCCAGCGAACTGAAGACAAAGGCATCTCGTCCATCATAGGTCGGTGACAGAACCAGATAGATGTCTTTTCTGAACCGCTCCCGATATTTACGCAGACAACCATCCAAATGATGCCGATAGGTCATCTCTTCCACGCGGGAAAAATCGGGTACGACCGCCAGCATCATCTGGTCGCACCATTCCAGAAGATCCCATTCTTCCAGAATGCAGGCCCCCTTATCCGCCCTGAGTTTTCCCCGGCTCAGCAAACGGCAAAGATTGGCCCAGCCTTTCCGATTTTTCGGATAAGCCAGAACATCCGGCTTGCCATCTGAAAACACCAGTCTGGCGCCGGGATAAAACGCGCAAGGGAGAATGGCCGCTTCCTCGTCTTTCTTTCTGCCCTGTTTCTGCTGAAGCTCCAAGGTTTCCTTCATGTTTCTGACTTGGCTATGCGCTCTCACCACGCCGGCAACGGAATTCTTGTCGGCAATACCGAGACCGGACAAGCCGGACAGGCTGGCCGCGATAATCATCTCCTCAGGCTTGGCCGCCCCTTCCAGGAAGGAGAAGTTGGTCTTGGCGCCGATTTCGAAAAAGGCGTGGGCATCCTTCATGCGAAAATCCCATGCACGCGCCAGGTCGGTGCGGTTTCCCCGGCAACGTAATGACCTTCGCGGAAAATCCAGAAGCGACGGCCCGCTTCACTTTCAAGTCGGAAATAATCACGCTCCTCTGCATCCTCCTCGTCATGCCACCATTCCGGCGAAATCCGCTCAGGCCCTTCGGCGCGGACAACCTTATGGACGATGCGGCGCCAGCGGAAACGCTGCGGAGGCCCATCCGGTACCGTTGCCGCAAAAGCTTCCACGAGTTCCGGGTGGCGGAAAAGCCGTAAAGGTCGGTCGCTTCTCGGCACGAAGGCGAAAAGCTCCTCGGTCTTTTCCCGGACGATCCGCGCCGCGATCGCCGGCACGAAAACTTCTGCGCGCTCCGGCACATGGCTCTGTTTCGGCTCCGCGACCTGCAGACAGTCGACCCCGAGCCGGGCCGAAACCCGATCGACGAAATCAGCGAGCGATATTTCGCTATCGCCATTGCCGGTGAAGTCCCCCTGCAGGATTTTGAAGAGATCGTATTGCAGCACGTTGAGACGCAGCAGTTCGAAACCAAAACCGGCATCGAGATCATCATGCACGGCGTTCATGCGCTCGGAAAACAAGGAAGAAATCCGTTTCGGATCCTGCAGCGGCTGGGAGGCACCGGCCGCGATGCGAAATACCCGGCCATCGACCCGGAAAAGGACCAGTTCGAAAACCCGCCCCCCGACACCGCGGGCCTCCAGTTCCGATTTCAACGAAATGGCAATCTGGCCGGTGAGCTGCAGAATATGCTCTTCAGCCTGGATCGGCTCGGGCAGCTTTCGCTCGGCGGAAAGGGCTGCAACCGGACGGCGAGGCGAGATGGCTTCCTCATTGTGCCCGAGCGCCTGATCCAGTCGAAGCAACAGGTGCATGCCGAAACGGCGGGCCAACGGCGCACGCAGCATGGGCAGAAGGTCACCGATCCTTTTCAGTCCGAGCTTGTAGAGCGAGGCGACAGTGGCCTCATCGATGCGCAGGGCGTTGACAGGCAAGGGCGCCAGCACCTCCTGCGTCACCTGATCGGCGATCACGCCGCCGCGGCCGAAACGACAGGCCGCCCAGGACAGGCCAGGCGACGAGGAGATCGCCCCCTTGACGTCGAACCCCATCTGCAAAAGCCGGCCAAGAATATCCCTCAGCAAGGCTTCCTCGCCACCGAAGAGATGGGCACAGCCGGTGATGTCGAGGAACAGGCCTTCGCGGCCGTCCAGCGCCACCAGCGGGGTATAACGATCGCACCAATCGGCGATCGCCTCGAGAAGGCCCTGGTCCGCAGCGTCATCCTCGTCCACCACGTCAATCTTTGGAAACATGGCGCGCGCTTCCGCCAGCCCCTGCCCGCGCTTCAGCCCAAGGCGTTCGGAAACCTCGTCGAGCGCCGTGAGCCGTATGGCGTTTTCCCGCCGGCCTGCACAGAGGATCGGCGGATGTTCAGGACGCCCTTTCGAACGCCATGACAGTCCCCAGAGCCGGCGCGCGATCCTGTCGGTCGGCAGATGCGGGAAGACGAGCGCCAGGATGCGCTGGCGGGTTGCGGAAAGAAAAAGCCTCTCCTGTGGCTCGGCCGAGGGAAAATTGACGGTCATGGGGGTTCCACTCCAGAAGTAAGGACAGCGGAGCCGGGTTACGGCTCTTCTCCAGGGTGAGTTTGAAAACGGGATGACCAATGCTGCCGCCAAGCATGGATCCATCCGCAAGATGCCGGTGAGCCGCCGGCGCCGGTTCGACAAGGAAGCGGAAGGAAGCGCTGCTCGCTTCCTCCTCCCCCGCATGCCGCACTAGAAAGAGCGGCCGCCCCGCGGCCTTTGCCCTGAGACCCAGCCTGCGGCTTTCGGTGAGGCCGAAATGCCTGGGATTTCCCCGGACTTCGAGAATGACCGCGACAAGGGCCCCGCTCGCCAAGGCGGTCTCGGCAAGCCACAGGGCATCGTCCAGCTTGCGTGGCGAGGCGTAAAGAATATCCCGGTGGCTCAGTCCGAACTGTTTGAGACCAATGGAATAGGGAATTCCGGCCTCCTGCATGGAGACGACATCACAGATCCAGAGGAGCGGCGCCTCGCTCGGTTGCTTCGCTTTGAGGTGGGACGCCAGCGAGAGAGCAAGGCCGCTTGCTGCCCCGGCATCCCCCATCAGCAGCGAGCGGATTTCCGTGATGCCGTCGAGCGGCAGACCGCCTTCCAATGCGGTGTCCATCTGCGTTATGCCGAATGGCAGACGGGGTGGGTTGTTCTTGGATGTCCTGCCTTCCGGATCGGCCGCCGAGTCCGCCTGTTCCGCCGCGGCAAGCGCCGGCAGAGATTTTCCTTCCAGTCTGGCGATCTGTTCGCGCAGGGCAAAAAGCGTCTCCTGCGCCGTGGCGTGCTCTGCCATGGCGTCAGCTCCATCCGTAATGTTCTCTTTATGTTCCTATGGATTCCAGAGCTGCCGATAAGAGTCAACAACCAAATCCTGGGAATCTTTTCCTGGGATCCTAGGCCGATGATTCTTCACTCGAAAAATATCGCGGGAGGTACTATATGGGCCTGATAAGAAGGAGAGCCTATGGCCCGCATCGACCAGACCGACGATTGGCAGGATCGCCACGCGCCGACGATCAGCACATTCGAGTCGTTGGCGATCGAGGCCTATGGTCACTTACCGGAGGAATTCCGGGCTCTCACCGTCAACCTGACGATCGAGATCGAGGATTTTCCGGACGACGACGTTTTCGAGGACATGGCGCTCGAGACGCCTTTCGACCTGCTCGGCCTTTTCGAAGGCCGCGGCATTTCCGAGCGCTTCAACATGGAAACGGGCGAATTGCCGAACCGCATCCGGCTTTATCGCCGGCCTATCCTCGATTACTGGGCGGAAAACGAGGAAACCCTGGGCGATATCATCACCCATGTGCTGATCCACGAGATCGGCCACCATTTCGGCCTCAGCGACGACGACATGGAGCGCATCGAGGCCAGCGCCGAGGAAGCTGCACAGCGCTGATCCCTATTGCTCGCCGAGCTTCATCTCAGGATCGTATTCCTTGCCGTGAACGGTTTTTGTCACTGCCTGGCCGCACTGCATCTCGCCGGTCGTGGCGTTGAAGGCATAGGTCGGTGAGCCGGACAGTTCCCAGCCCTTGTTCAGCGCCGCCGTCACCTTGTGGCAGAAGGAGGAATCGTCGGGACCGGTGAGGAAGCGATACAGTTTCATGGCGTTTTCTTTCGTTCAGCGATGATCCGGGCCGTGGCGGCAAGTCTTTCGGCCTCCACCAGATGCAGCCTTTCGACCATCTTGCCGTTTAGGTTGATGATGTTGAGATGTTGCGCTCCCGGTTCCGCAAAGGCGGCGATCACCGCCTCCGCCTCTTCCACGGCACGGGGGTCGGGTCCGAAATGCCGGTTGGCGGGTTCGATCTGGGCCGGATGGATCAGCATCTTGCCGGAAAAGCCCATGGCGCGGCCCTGGGCACATTCCGCTTCGAAGGCTTCCGCATCGCTGAAGTCGTTAAAGACGCTGTCGATCACCTCGATGCCATGGGCGCGGCCGGCGAGCACGATCTGCATCAGCCAGGGCACCAGATAGGCCCGGCCGGGCTGCGGCAGCACGCCGGTTTCCTTGCGCAGGTCGTTGAGGCCGACCACGAAACACTGGAGCCGCTCGTCGACAGGGGCAATCGCCGGCGCATTCAGGACGCCCTTCGGCGTTTCGATCATCGCCCAGATCGCAAGACTGTCCGGAACCCCGGCCTCGGAAAGGATATCCGCCACCGCCTGGATCTGCGACATGTGCTCGACCTTGGGGATCAGCACCACGTCAGGGCAAACCTCGGTGACGAGATCCATGTCCGCCTTGCCGAACTCGGTTTCGAGCGGGTTGATGCGGATGATCGCTTCCCTGCCCTTGAGGGGATTTTCCTTAAACAGCCGGCGCAGGTTGTCGCGGGCCTCGCCCTTCTTTTCCGGCGCAACCGAATCTTCCAGGTCGAAGATCACCGCGTCGCAATCCAGCCCATGCACCTTTTCCAGCGCCCTCGTATTGCCGGCCGGCACACTCAGGATCGAGCGACGAAGATGAACGGAGGAATAATTGATATCGGTCAAGGCGGTCATCGGCGCTTTGTGCCAATCTTTTTGATCTGCGGCAATACCGCGCTGCGCAAAAGCCCTTGCAAGAAAGGGCGCAAGGCCCCACATTCCTCGATGAGAAAGGTATATACCATGCAAAATATTCGCGTATTCTTCGTCATCGTTTCGGCTATTGCCGTGCTCGCCATGGCAGCGCTTCTGACGGCTTCGCTGACCGTCGCATTCGCGGGCATCCTCGCGGTTCTGTCCATCGGACGCGCGCTTTCGGCCCGGCTGAAGCCGGTTCCGGTGCGGGCCAAGACGAACAAGCGCGAAATGCGCGTCTGGAACGACGGGCGCGGCACGATCATCGACCTTTGATCGCTCCGAAGCGGTAAAGAGACGAATGCGCCGGTTTCCGGCGCCTCGGCGTACCGGTTCACGCCAAACAGGCCTTCAAATCCGCGTCGATTTGCTTTATGGCAGCTTCCGCAGATAAGTCCACTGGAGGCAGATCATGGAAAAGTTCACCAAGCTCACCGGCGTTGCAGCGCCGCTTCCGGTCATCAATATCGACACGGACATGATCATTCCGAAGGATTACCTCAAGACCATCAAGCGTACCGGTCTTGGCAAGGGTCTCTTCTCGGAAGCCCGCTACAAGGACGACGGTTCTGAAAATCCCGATTTCGTGCTGAACAAGCCGGCCTATCGCAACGCCAAGATCCTGGTCGCTGGCGACAATTTCGGCTGCGGCTCCTCGCGCGAACACGCGCCGTGGGCGCTTCTCGATTTCGGCATCCGCTGCGTTATCTCGACGAGCTTCGCCGACATTTTCTACAATAACTGTTTCAAGAACGGCATCCTGCCGATCGTCGTTTCCCCGGAAGATCTTGAAAAGCTGATGGACGATGCCGAGCGCGGCTCGAACGCCATCCTCTCGATCGACCTGGAAGCCCAGGAAATCACCGGTCCGGATGGTGGCTCGATCCATTTCGACATCGATCCCGGTCGTCGCCATATCATGCTCGAAGGCCTCGACGACATTGCCTCGACGCTGAAGAGCGATGCCGCGATCAGCACTTTCGAGAACAATAACCGAGCCGCCCGCCCCTGGCTCTGATTTCCGGAGCATCCTGATGGTCAAGCGGATTTCCTCCGGATCGCCCTTCGAAGCGCGGATCGGCTATTCGCGCGCCGTGGTGGACCGCGACATGGTCTATGTCTCCGGCACCACCGGCTACGACTATGCCCGGATGGAAATGCCCGCAGACGCGGCCGCCCAGACGCGCAACACGCTCGGCACGATCGAAAAGGCGCTGAAAGAGGCCGGCAGCGGCCTTAAGGACGTCGTCCGGGTGCGCTACTACCTCACAGACATGGCGGATTACGATGCCATCGTCCAGGTTCTCGGCGAGACCTTCTCCGAGATCCGGCCGGCGGCGACCATGGTCGTATGCGGTCTTACCACGCCGGAAATGAAGATCGAGATCGAAGTGACTGCCCGCATCGGCGCTGGCAGTCCCTAAAACCTTTCCAGCCTCGTCCTTTGGCAGGCTCGGACGAGGTTTTGCCAGGCGCGGAGATCCCGCGCGGGAGGACGCGAGCCTGCGAAACCCGCAAGGATACGAAAACGATATGGCAAAGAACCTCTTCCTCCTTCCCGGCGACGGCATCGGCCCCGAGGCCATGGGCGAAGTCCGCAAGATCATCGCTCACATGAACAGCGCCATGAAGGCCGATTTCGTCCTCGACGAAGGCCTGGTCGGTGGCTGCGCCTACGATGCGCATGGCGCCGCCATTTCCGAAGAGGACATGGCCAAGGCGATGGCAGCGGACGCGGTTCTCTTCGGCGCCGTCGGCGGCCCGAAATGGGATCACGTTGCTTATGAAGTCCGTCCGGAAGCCGGCCTGTTGCGGCTGCGCAAGGACATGGAACTGTTCGCCAACCTGCGCCCCGCCATCTGCTACCCGGCGCTTGCCTCGGCCTCCTCCCTGAAGCCGGAACTGGTCGAAGGCCTCGACATCCTGATCGTCCGCGAGCTCACCGGCGGTGTCTATTTCGGCGAGCCGAAGGAAATCATCGACCTCGGCAACGGCCAGAAGCGCGGTATCGATACGCAGGTCTACGACACCTACGAGATCGAGCGTATCGCCGGCGTTGCCTTCGAGCTTGCCCGCACCCGCAAGAACGCCGTCTGCTCGATGGAAAAGCGCAACGTCATGAAGTCCGGTGTGCTCTGGAACCAGGTCGTTACCGCCACCCACAAGGAAAAATATTCCGACGTCAAGCTGGAGCACATGCTAGCCGATGCCGGTGGCATGCAGCTCGTCCGCGCTCCAAAGCAGTTCGACGTCATCGTCACCGACAACCTGTTCGGTGACATGCTCTCCGACGTCGCGGCCATGCTGACCGGCTCGCTCGGCATGCTGCCCTCCGCGTCGCTCGGCGCACCCGATGCCAAGACCGGCAAGCGCAAGGCGCTTTACGAGCCGGTGCACGGTTCGGCGCCTGATATCGCCGGCACCGGCGTTGCCAACCCGATTGCCATGATCGCCTCGTTTGCGATGTGCCTGCGTTACTCCTTCAACATGGTCACGGAAGCCGACAACCTCGAAAAGGCGATCGCCAACGTGCTCGATCAGGGCATCCGCACCGGCGACATCATGGCCGAAGGCGCCCGCAAGGTCGGCACCGCCGAAATGGGCGATGCGATCCTCAAGGAATTCGTAAGCCTCTCCGCCTGATACACTGATCGGTGTCTTTCCGTCGCACGGCGGAAAGGCACCTCGACATTTGGCGTTCGGCATCCTGCTACCCATATCGCGAAATCTATGGGAAGAAGCGGCGCGGGATCGCTCCCGCGCCACGGACAGAGGCCGATGAAACGGACAATCGAAAAACTGAGACATCGGCGGTATCGCCATCCATCCGGGACCCGGGCGCCTCGGTGGCTGTCCTACGGGCTGGTCACGATCAACCTGATCCTGATCGCCTTTTTCCTGCTCGATGCACCGGTCGGCTCCTATGCCGCCCATACGCCCAACGTGCTGCTGCCGGTCGGCAAGGCGATCACCGATTTCGGCACCTCCGGCTGGATTCTTTTTGCGGCCGCGATCCTCTTTTTCGAAGCGCTTGCCGTCATCCGGCTCGTGCCCGGCCTGAAAGCCCGCTTCCAGGCAATGCTGGTCAGCCATATCGCGGCTTATATCTTTCTCGCCGTTGCCGGCTCAGGCCTTCTCGCCAACCTGGCGAAGCGCATTATCGGGCGTGCCCGGCCGGGTCTTTACGAGCAATGGGGTTTTTACGGCTTCAATCCGTTTTCCGGTTCCCGGTTCGAAAGCTTCCCTTCCGGTCACGCAACCACGGTCGGGGCATTCCTGATGGCATTGGCGCTGCTCGCTCCGCGCTACCGCCTGTTCTTTCTGATCATGAGCCTCTGGCTCGGCTTTTCGCGTGTCATCGTCGGAGCCCATTATCCGAGCGACGCGATTGCCGGTCTCTCCTTCGGCGCCTGGTTTTCGGTGATCATGGCGATCGTCTTTTCCCGTTACGGGCTGCTGTTCCGGCAGGCAGCCGACGGCTGGCCGGTTCTGCGCCGGGCGGTTCCCCTGCTGATACGTCCCGACTGGACGAGCACGCCCTTCCCGCCGCGTGGCATGCCGCCGAAGCGGAGCGACTAAATACTCAAGGCGTGTCGCGCAAAACGGCAAGGTTTCCGGAGCATCATTAAGCCGAAGCGTAGGTGCCGGATCAAAGATACTGGCTCGAATTCCATAAGGACCTTCAAAAGCATAAGGGCCCGGCACATCGTGCCGGGCCCCCTTTTTTATCTGCTGATCTTGCCTCAGTGAGCGAGATCGACGTCCCGTTTCTCGCGGACGAACAGCAGGCCGATTACGACCGTCAAAAGTGCGAAGATGACGGGATACCAGAGTCCTGCGAAAATATCGCCGGTGGAGGCGACGATCGCGAAGGAGGTGGCCGGCAGGAGACCGCCGAACCAGCCGTTACCGATGTGGTAGGGCAGGGACATGGCCGTATAGCGAATGCGGGTCGGGAAGAACTCGACCAGGGCAGCAGCGATCGGGCCGTATACGATGGTGACGTAGATCACCATGATCGTCAGGATCGCGATGACCGTCAACGACTGACCGTTAGCCAAGGCGGAGAAAAAGCCGCTGACCTTGACCTTGCCCGGGTCGTTTGCCGCCGGATAGCCAGCCGCAACCATAGCCGGGCCGAGCGCTGCATTGAAGGCTGGGGCATCGGTGAAGGATATCGGTGCTCCGCCATTGACGACGAGCTGGGCCGGAGAGCCCGCAGGCGCGTCCACCAGCGTGTAGCGGAAAGCCTGAGTTGACATGGTGCGGCGCATCACATCGCAAGGCGTCGTGAAGGTGCGGATGCCGACCGGGTCGAACAGGGAACCGCAGGTGGCGGGATCGGCCCTGACTTCAGCCTTCACGGCTTCGATCGCCTTGGAATAGGTCGGGTTGGCCGCCGTTGTCAGGGCGCTGAACAGAGGGAAGTAAGTTGCTGCCGCGAGAAGGCAGCCCGCCAGGATCACCGGCTTCCTTCCGATCCGGTCAGAAAGAGAGCCAAACACCAGGAAGAAGGGTGTTGCGATGATCAACGCCCAGGCGATCAGCACGTTAGCCGTCAGAAGGTCGATCTTCAGCACAGTCTGCAGGAAGAACAGGGCGTAGAACTGGCCCGTGTACCAGACGACCGCCTGGCCGACCACGAGGCCGAACAACGCGATCAGCACGATCTTGCCATTGCCCCAGTTACCGAAAGCTTCCGACAGTGGCGCCTTGGACTGAGTGCCTTCCTCCTTCATTTTCTTGAAGAGCGGTGATTCATTCATCTGCAGACGAATGTAGATCGAGATGATGAGCAGGATGATCGACAGGAGGAAGGGAATACGCCATCCGCCCTGGAGACCGAAGAAGATCGTCTGCGTGGTCTGGAATGCTTCCTCACCGAGATTGATGCGCAAGGTCACGATGACGAAAAGCGACAGCAGCAGACCCATCGTGGCCGTGGTCTGAATCCAGGCCGTGTAGAAACCTCGCCTGTTGCGGGGCGAATGTTCTGCGACATAGACCACCGCGCCGCCATATTCACCGCCGAGCGCCAAACCCTGAGCCATGCGCAGTGCGACGAGAATGATGGGTGCGGCGACACCGATCTGGTCGTAGCTCGGCAGAAGGCCGACCGCGAAGGTCGACAGGCCCATGATCAGGATGGTGAGAAGGAAGGTGTATTTACGTCCGACGAGATCGCCGAGACGACCGAAGACCAAGGCGCCAAAGGGGCGGACCAGGAAGCCGGCGGCAAAGGTCAGCAGCGCGAAGATCGCCTGCGTTGCCGGCGGGAACTGCGAGAAGAACTGCTTGCCGATGATCGCAGCCAGCGTTCCGTACAAATAGAAATCGTACCATTCGAAGACGGTGCCGAGCGAAGAGGCGATAATCACCTTCCGCTCCTCGGCCGTCATCGGTTTGGTCCTGGTGCCAATCGCTGTTGCGACATTTGCCATTGTGGTCCTCCCTCAAAGGTGAAACTCGCGTGCCGGCTCCGAGCCCGTTCCCTCCAGGGCCTGGATATGGCGACGCATTGTCACAGATTGACAGAATTCAAGGGCTAAGGAGAGCGATGCTTTGGGATTATGACTTTCGTCTAATATCGCGCCTGCCGTGCACAGCGGATGCTGCGGCGCGGCATAAGGGCAATGCCGTGCATAACCTGCGTCAGCCGTCGCTTGACTCGTTGCGAAAATCTTTTAAACAACTTCGCGAACGGGAAGACACCCACATGCGCGCCTGCGAATTCCATATCGCTGCCTCAGCACTGCCGGCCATCCAGGCTGCGCAGCGGGCGTGTTTTGCCGCTTTCTCCAAAACCAAGGCCAAAACGACGACGAAAACCGTCTGACGTCTCTGGCCGCCGCTCTCTCCCCGGATGGCCGGGGACAAGGAATTCCGCGAGTTGATCGCGGCTTCCCCCTCACCAAATCGAGGAGAGACAGAAAGAGAGCAAAAAATGGGTTTCAAGATCGCAGTCGCCGGTGCAACCGGCAATGTCGGCAGGGAAATGCTGTCGATCCTTTCCGAGCGCGGCTTCCCGGTCGACGAAGTCGTGGCGCTGGCATCCGCCCGTAGCCAGGGGACCGAAGTTTCGTTCGGCGACCGGACGCTGAAGGTTTCCAACCTGGAAAACTACGATTTTTCCGACACCGACATCTGCCTGATGTCGGCAGGCGGCGAGGTTTCCAAGAAGTGGTCGCCCAAGATCGGCGCCCAGGGCTGCGTCGTCATCGACAACTCGTCCGCCTGGCGCTACGATCAGGACGTTCCGCTGATCGTTCCGGAAGTGAACCCCGATGCGATCTCCGGCTTTACCAAGCGCAACATCATCGCCAATCCGAATTGCTCGACCGCCCAGCTCGTCGTTGCCCTGAAACCGTTGCACGACTTCGCCAAGATCAAGCGCGTCGTCGTCTCGACCTACCAGTCGGTCTCCGGCGCCGGCAAGGAAGGCATGGACGAACTCTTCACCCAGACCCGCGCCGTCTTCGTCGCCGATCCGGTCGAATCCAAGAAGTTCACCAAGCGCATCGCCTTCAACGTCATCCCGCATATCGATAGCTTCATGGAAGACGGCTATACGAAGGAAGAGTGGAAGGTTCTCGCCGAAACCAAGAAGATGCTCGACCCGAAGATCAAGGTGACCTGCACCGCCGTGCGCGTTCCGGTCTTCATCGGCCATTCGGAATCGGTCAATATCGAATTCGAAAACGAGATCAGCGCGGACCAGGCCCGCGATATCCTGCGCGAAGCTCCGGGCTGCCTCGTCATCGACAAGCATGAAAACGGCGGCTACATCACGCCTTACGAATGCGCCGGCGAGGACGCCACCTACATTTCCCGTATCCGCGAGGATGCGACAGTGGAAAACGGCCTCAATATCTGGGTGGTCTCCGACAACCTGCGCAAGGGTGCCGCGCTCAACGCCATCCAGATCGCCGAATTGCTCGTCAATCGCGGCCTGATCAAGCCGCGCAAGGCTGCTGCCTGATAAATAATAAATTTATTAAGCATGTTCCGATAGAAACCCCGTCAGAAATGGCGGGGTTTTTCTTTCGAATCACCCATATCACGAACTATTCATGAACGGGTGAGTTGCGATTGTCTGCAACCATCGCCATAAGGCCGAAACAATGCACATTATCCGGACGCTTCCGACTTAAGCGATCCGGCTCTGGGGACGGGTTTGACCGCATGAAGAAGATTTTGCTGGCAGGATTGATCGCAACCGGTTTGATGACCGCTAGTCCGGCGTTTGCCGCGCTCCAATGCGGCAACGATTCATCCGGCTTCGCCCGCTGGGTCGAAGAGTTCAAGCGGGTTGCACCATCGAGCGGCGTCAGCCCTGCCGTCGTCGAAAAGGCTTTTTCGGCCGTCTCCTACAACCGCGCGACCATCAGCGCCGATCGCGGCCAGAAAAGCTTCAAGCTCTCCTTCGAAGACTTCATGAAGAAACGCGGCGGGGCCGCCATCATCTCCCGCGGCAAGGGCATGAAATCGGGCAACGCGTCGCTGTTTGCGCAGATCGAGCGCCGCTACGGCGTGCCGGCCGGCCCGATCATCGCCATCTGGGGCATGGAAACCGGTTTCGGCAGCTTCATGGGCGATCAGCACACGCTTTCCGCGGTCGCCACACTCGCTTACGATTGCCGCCGCTCCGCCTATTTCACCGAGCAGCTTTATGCGGCCCTTCAGCTCGTCGGCCGGGGCGATCTGAGCGTCACCGCCCGTGGCGCCGCCCATGGCGAGATCGGCCAGACCCAGTTCCTGCCGCTGAACGTCGTCCGTTACGGCGCCGATGGCGACGGGGACGGTCATATCGACATGGTCCGTTCGCGCGCCGATGCGCTCGCCTCGACCGCCAACTTCCTGAAAGGCCATGGCTGGAGACCGGGTGCCGGTTACCAGCCGGGCCAGCCGAACTTCGTTGCCATCCAGGGCTGGAACGCCGCAACCGTCTACCAGCAGGCGATCGCCTATATGGGCGCTCAGATCGACGGCCAGTAAGCCTGACCTCGACAAGCCGCTATAGCTGAAAGATCAGGCCGACGTCTGTTCGGCCTGATCCGCCGGTTCGGTAAGATCCGGACGGACGAAATCGCCCTTGCTGTCCATGATCCAGAGCTCGCCGGTCGAAATGTCGAACCAGGCGCCATGAATGCCGAGTTTCCCCTCTTCGCCGAGTTTGCGAACAAAGGGAAACGTCTGCAGATTGGCGATGGAATTGCGGATCGAGACCCGCTCCAGTGCCGTCTGGCGTTCGGCCTGCGTCATGAATTCGTTGTTCTGGATCTGCTCGGCAGCGGATTTCACCAAGCCCATCCACTTGCCAATGAAATCACCCGGCGACAGCGGCTCCATGGACGGGTCGAGGGCAGCCTTGATGCCGCCGCAACGGCCGTGGCCCATCACCACGATATTGTCGATCTCCAGCACCTGGACCGCATATTCGAGCGCTGCCGAGGTGGCGTGAAACTGGCTGTCGGGCTCGTAGGGCGGCACCATGTTGGCGACGTTGCGCACGACAAAAAGCTCGCCCGGCCCGCAATCGAAAATGGTCTCCGGCGCAGAGCGGGAGTCACAACAGGCAATCAGCAGCGTGTGGGGCTTCTGCCCCTTGTCCGCCAGCACGCGGTAACGTTCGCGTTCGTCACTATAGCGACCGCTCATGAAATTGCGGTAGCCCGCCAGAAGTCTGTCAGGAAAATCCGTCATGGAGCAACGATTATAGCGCCATCGAGCGAAGATCAACGGCCATTGTGCATCTGCGAACTTCCGAAGCCGATTACCGCTTGATCCGCTGCAAGGGATGCACGAGCCGGCGCATCTGAACCATCGCCATGGGGGTGGAAAGGCTCGACGCGTCGGTCTCCAGCGTCAGCTCGTCGCCGCCGCGCTTGGCCGTGCGCGCAAGGATCTCGAAAACGCTCGCCGTTGCCAGCTGCAGCGCCTTTTCCTCCTCCATGCCGGCCAGGATTCGTCCGAGGAATAGCGCTCCTAGAAGATCGCCGAGCCCGTTCGGCGGATTGTCGATCAGCCTGTGTTCGGCAAGCAGCGCATGTTTGCCGGTCAGGTAGAGATTGCCGGTGCCACCCGCCATCATCGGCACGGCCGAGGTCACCAGGATGCGCGGCGGCCCGAGCGCGATTGCGGCATCCATGATATCGTTGTTGGTTTCGAGCGGCGCGCCGGAAAGCCAGGCAAGCTCGTAACGGTTCGGGGTAGCGATCGTCGCAAGCGGAATGAGTTCGTCGCGGATGGCTTCTGCCGTCGGCTGCGGGATATAGAGCCCGCCGAGATCGCCCATGACAGGATCGCAGACATAGAGAAGGCCCGGGTTCTTTTCCTTCAGCGCCCTTATCAGCCGGGCCACCGAACGCGGCTGGGCGGCATTGCCGAAATAGCCGGTCAGCACCGCCTTCACTTCTCCCAACCATGGCGCACGAATAAGATCGTCTATAGCCTTGTCGAAATCTGATTCGGGAAAGGTCAGCCGTGTGGAAGGCCCATGACCGGGATGCCAGGGAAGGACGACGGTCGGCATTGCCCAGACGGGAAATCCCAGCGTCTCGAGCGCGAAGACGGCGGCGCGATTGCCGACCGAGCCGCGTACGACATGGCTGGAGATGACGAGGACGGCACTGCGGGTATCCTGCATGAGATTGACTTCCGGCTACGATGGCCTGTTGATCGTTTCTTCGTCGCCGCATGTCAACAAGGCTTCACGGAAGAATGAAACGTGTAGTGTTGACTGACATGGATCAGCCACGTTGCTGCACGATGACACAAATCTAATTATTCCGTCCGGGGACGGAAAAAGGGGAGAGGGACATGGCCGTCAGGCAGAATCCGAAACGGGAAAAACAGATCGAAAGCGCGCGCAAGATCGCCGCTGCGAGCAAGGGGCCGCATCTCGACCCGCTCATCCTGTTCGGCCGGGCCAGCACTGACGACCTGGAAAGCTACACGCCGGACATGCTGGCACTCTCCGCCAAACATGCGGCCGAACGGCTGATGGCCTGGACGCGGGTGCGGGCCGACATCACGGTCGAACCGGTCGCCGGCGTCGAGCCGGACGGAATTCCGGTCTCGGTGCTGACCATCGTCGACCGCAACATGCCCTTCCTGTTCGATTCGGTCATGGGCGAGGTGACCGCGACCCACCGCGACCTCACCATGGCCGTCCATCCGATCCTGGTCGTCGAGCCTGGCAAGGAACCGGTCCTGCGCTCCAACGAGCAGCCCAGCAACGCGGCTCATCATGTGAGCCTTATCCAGATCCACCTTTCGCCGCTCAACGAGGAACAGGCGGCTTCGCTGACCGAGCGCATCCGCTACATCCTCGACCAAGTGCATCTGTCGATCACCGACTGGGGCTCCATGCTGGAAGTCCTCGACGGCGCCGCCAAGCAGCTCGAAAATTCGACAAGCCGCCGCAAGGCCGACCGCGACGAGGCGCTCGCCTTCCTGGACTGGCTGCGCGACGACAACTTCACCTTCCTCGGCATGCGCGAATACGTCTATTCCGGCAAAGGCGCCAACGCCAAGGTCGAACGCGGCAAGGGCCGCGGTCTCGGCATTCTCTCCGATCCGGATGTGCTGGTCCTGCGCCAGGGCAAGGACGCGGTGACGACCACGCCGGAAATCCTCGAATTCCTCGACGGGCCGGATTTCTTGATCGTCACCAAGGCCAACGTGAAGTCCGTCGTCCACCGCCGCGCTTATATGGACTATGTCGGTGTCAAGCGCTTCGACGAGAAGGGCGAAGTGGTCGGCGAGCTGCGCGTCGTCGGCCTGTTCACGGCAACCGCCTATACCCATTCCGTTCGCGATATCCCGCTACTGCGCGCCAAGGCCGGCCGGATCGAGGAGCATTTCAGCTTCGATCCCGACAGCCATTCCGGCCGCATGCTGGAAAACACGCTCGAATCCTATCCGCGCGACGACCTCTTCCAGATCGATGTCGATCTGCTGGCCCGCTTCTGCGAGCAGATCATGGAACTGAGCGAGCGTCCGCGCGTCCGGGTCCTGCCGCGCATCGACCATTTCGACCGTTTCGTCTCGGTGATCGTCTACGTGCCGCGTGAGGACTACAATTCCCTTGTCCGCGAGAAGGTCGGCGACTACCTGACCAAGGTCTATGACGGCCACGTCTCCGCCTATTATCCGGCCTTCCCGGAGGGCGGCGTCGCCCGCGTCCACATGATCATCGGCCGGCGCGGCGGCAAGACGCCGAGGATCGCGCAGGGCAAGCTCGAGGAAGCCATCCGGCTGATTGCCACGCCCTGGGAGGACCGCTTCGCGGCTCTCGCGGAGGAGGGGCCGCGGCTCTCCGTCACCCAGGCCTTCCAGGAAGCCTTCTCGCCCGAGGAAACCTTCGCCGACCTGCCGGACATCGCCGCCTGCGCCGCCGGCGAGACGATCCGCATCGCCTTCTATCGCCGCCCCGGCGCCGCCGCCGGTACCGTGTCGCTGAAGATCTTCCACAGGGACCGGCACCTGTCGCTCTCCCGCCGCGTCCCGCTTCTCGAAAACCTTGGCTTCCACGCCGTCAGCGAGCAGACGTTCGAGATCGAGGTCGGACCGGAAAACGACCGCAGCCAAGTCGTCCTCCACGACATGGAACTGCAACTGGGCGACGGGCGCGAAGTCGACCTGTCCCGCGAAGGCTTGGCTCTGGAAGAGGCCTTCCTCTCCGCCTTCGAAGGCCTGATCGACAATGACGCCTTCAACCGGCTGGTTCTGCTGGCTGGCCTGTCCGCCCGCGAAGTGACGGTGCTGCGCGCCTATTCCCGTTATCTGCGCCAGACGGGCATCGTTTATTCGCAGGCCTATATCGCCGATACGCTGGTGAAATACCCGGCCATATCCGCCGCCATCTTCCGCCTCTTCCGCGACGGCTTCGACCCGAAGATTGCCGAAAAGGCCCGTGTCAAGAAACTCACCGACCACCACGCCGAGATCGAGGAAGCGCTCGGCAACGTGCCCAACCTCGACGAGGACCGCACGCTTCGCCGTTTCGTCAATGCAGTCGACGCCACGCTCCGGACCAACTATTTCCAGCGCGACGCCAATGGCGCCCCGCTCCGGATGTTCGCCTTCAAGCTCGATCCCAAGCTGCTCGACGGCCTGCCGGAACCCCGCCCCTTCCGCGAAATCTTCGTCTACGGCACCGAGGTCGAAGGCGTGCACCTGCGCTTCGGCAAGGTCGCCCGCGGCGGCCTGCGCTGGTCGGATCGCGGCGAAGACTACCGCACCGAAATCCTCGGCCTCGTGAAGGCGCAGCAGGTCAAGAACGCCGTCATCGTGCCGGTTGGCGCCAAGGGCGGCTTCTTCCCGAAAATGCTGCCCCCGGCGAGCTCCCGCGACGCGTTCTTCAATGCCGGCAAGGAGGCCTACAAGACCTTCATCCGCACGCTTCTGTCGATCACCGACAATATCGTCGGTGCAGACATCGTCGGGCCGCCGGACACGATCCGCATCGATGGCGACGACCCCTATTTCGTGGTTGCCGCCGACAAGGGCACCGCGACCTTCTCCGACACCGCCAACGGCCTGGCGCAGGAAGCCGGCTTCTGGCTGGATGACGCTTTTGCGTCGGGCGGCTCGGCCGGTTACGACCACAAGAAGATGGGCATCACCGCCCGCGGCGCCTGGGAGGCCGTGAAGCGGCATTTCCGCGAAAAGGACATCGACATCCAGACGACCCCGTTCACGGTCGCCGGCGTCGGCGACATGTCCGGCGACGTCTTCGGCAACGGCATGCTGCTGTCGCGCAAGATCCGCCTCATCGCCGCCTTCGACCACCGCGACATCGTCATCGATCCCGATCCGGATATCGAAAAGTCCTTCGCCGAGCGAGAACGCATGTTCGCCCTGCCGCGTTCGAGCTGGCAGGATTACGACAAATCGACCCTTTCCGAAGGCGCGATGATCATTTCGCGCTCGGAAAAGTCGGTCAAGCTCACCAAGCAGGCAGCGGCCGCGATCGGTATCGACAAGACGACCGCAACCCCCTTCGAGATCATGACCGCGATCCTGAAGAGCCCGGTCGACCTTCTCTGGTTCGGCGGGATCGGAACCTATATCAAGGCCGCCTCCGAGACAGACGCGGAAGTCGGCGACCGCGCCAATGACCCGATCCGCATCACCGCAGCCGAAGTGCGCGCCAGCGTCATCGGCGAAGGCGCCAATCTCGGCATGACCCAGAAGGGCCGCATCGCCTATTCGCTGAATGGCGGCCGCTGCAATTCCGATGCGATCGACAATTCGGCTGGCGTCAATTCATCCGACGTCGAGGTCAATATCAAGATCGCCCTCAATCCCGCCATGCAGGACGGCCGTCTGACCCGCGACAAGCGCAACCAGCTTCTCGCCTCGATGACCGAGGAAGTCGGCCATCTCGTGCTGCGCAACAACTACCTGCAGCCGCTGTCGATCTCGCTGACCGAACGCAAGGGCACCGGCAACCGGGAAGAGCTGTCGCGGCTGATGTCCGTCATGGAATCGCAAGGCCAGCTCAACCGCAAGGTCGAAACACTGCCCGACGATGCCGAACTTGCCGAGCGTTATGCCTCCGGCAGGCCGCTGACCCGGCCGGAAATCGGCGTGCTTCTCTCCTATTCGAAGATCGTTCTCTTCGACGCCCTGATCGAAAGCGAACTGCCGGACGATCCGTATTTCTCGGCCGTCCTGAAGGCGTATTTCCCGGCCAAGATGCAGAAGGCTTATGCCGCGGACATCCAGTCCCACCGCCTGCACCGCGAAATCGTCGCCACGGCGCTCGCCAACGAGGCGATCAACCGCGGTGGGCCCGGTTTCGTGCAGCAGATGAGCGACATGACCGGTGCCACGGCGGCGAATGTCGTGAAGGCCGCCTTCCTCGCCCGCGACGGCTTCGAGCTCCCCAAGCTCTGGGCCGAGATCGACGCGCTGGACGGAAAAATCCCCGGCCAGGTGCAGAACGATCTCTACGCCCGCACCACCGGGACCTTTGCGGAAGCAACCCGCCTCATCCTGCAGACACAGGTCGGCAGCGGCGACATGGACGGTGCGATGAGCCGGCTCAAGGCCGCGATCAAGGGGCTGCGCTCTTCGCTCGCGGGCGGGGATTTCGTGGAAACCGCAGCCCGTTCAGCAGAGCTTGAAGCAAAGGGCATCCCAGCCTCGCTTGCCCGGGAAATCCTGTTGCTTTCCACCCTGGTCCTGGTGCCGGAGATCATGCTGATCGCCGACCGCACCGGCGAGACCATGGCGCGTGCCACGGAGAGCTATTTCACTGTTACCGAAACCTTCCGGGTCAACCGGCTGATCGGCGCAGGAGATCGGATCACCACCTCGGAGCATTACGAAAGCCTGGCGCTCTCCCGCAGCCTGCAGCAGCTTGCCTCGGCGCGCCGCGATATCGTCATCGCCGCGCTGACCGCCCATCCGAAGGAGAAGAAGCCTCTGGAAGCCTGGGTCGGCGGCGATCGGATGCGGGTGAACCGCATTGGCGCTGAACTGGTGACCTTGAGCGAAAGCGGCGAGTTGACGCTTCCGAAGATCACCGTCGCAGCCGGTCTTCTGAGCGATCTTGCCCATGGTCGGGCTATGTAGGACAACGCACCGAACTGGCTGATCCGGGGGAAAAATGGCCATTACTGATGTGGACGATGCGCCGGTGAAAACGAGCCGGCGCGGCATCTGGGGCTGGATGTTCTTCGATTGGGCCGCCCAGCCGTTCTTCACCGTCGTCACCACCTTCATCTTCGGCCCCTATTTCGTCGCCCGGCTGACCGAGGATCCGGTATCCGCGCAGGCCGCCTGGAGCAACATGGCGACTGTCTCGTCGCTCGTCATCGCCGTCTTCTCCCCGATCCTCGGCTCGATCGCGGATCAGGCAGGCCCTCGAAAACCGTGGATCGCCTTTTTCGCGGTGATCAAGATCGCCTGCGTCTCGGCCCTCTGGTTTGCGGCACCCGGCTCACCGATCATCTGGCCGATGATCTTCATGATCTTCGCATCGATTGCCGCGGAATTTTCGACGGTCTTCAACGATTCCATGATGCCGCGGCTGGTCTCCAAGCAGGATGTAGGCCGGGTTTCGAACGTCGCCTGGGGGCTCGGTTATCTCGGCGGCATGATCGTGCTGATCGCCGTCGTGGCGCTGCTTGCCGCCAATCCGGAGACCGGCAGGACGCTGATCGGCATTCCCCCGCTTTTCGGCCTCGACCCGCATCTCGGCGAGGATGCCCGCATCACCGGGCCGATCTCGGCCCTCTGGTATTTCCTGTTCATCCTGCCGATGTTCTTCTTTACGCCCGATGCAAAGAAGGGTCTGCCGCTCGCCAACGCGGTCCGCTCCGGCATCCGCGAGCTGGGCGGCACGCTGCGCGACCTGAGGCAGCGCACCGGAATCGCGAAATTTCTCGTCGCCCGCATGCTTTACCAGGACGGTGTCAACGGCCTGCTGATCCTGGGCGGCACGTTCGCGGCCGGCATGTTTGGTTGGGCGACGATCGAGATCGGCATCTACGGCATCATTCTGAACGTCGTGGCGATCTTCGGCTGCATCGTCGCCGGCTGGCTCGACCGCCTGCTCGGCTCGAAAGTGGTCGTGATCATCAGCTTGGTACTGCTGGTCGTCGCCACCCTCGGCATCATTTCCACCGGCCCGGGCTTCGTCTTCTTTGGCCTTCTGCCTCTTTCGGCAGAGGATAGCGGCGGCCTGTTCGGCACGGCTGCGGAAAAAGCCTATATCCTGTTCGGATTGCTGATCGGCATCGCCTTCGGCCCTGTCCAGGCCTCGTCCAGATCCTATCTCGCCCGCAGCGTCAGCCTCTCGGAGACCGGCCGCTATTTCGGCATCTACGCGCTGTCCGGCCGAGCGACCAGCTTCCTCGCCACCCTGTTCTTCTCCCTCATGACCTATGCCAGCGGCTCCGCCCGGCTCGGCATGGCGACGCTGCTGATCTTCCTCGTGGCGGGGCTGTTGCTGCTGTTTGCGACACCTTATCCGGCGAACAGGAAGTAGAGACGGATAGCTATTCGGCTGGGAGGTGGATCCTCGGGTCAAGCCCGAGGATGACGGAGCGCGTGGGATTGCCTGGTGAAAGCAAGAAACCTAGCGGTCCATCAAACGTCTCTTTGGGCAGCCTTGAAACACCTTCACCGCCGTCATCCTCGGGCTTGACCCGAGGATCCACGCCACGCCCTCACAGCATGACATCCGGCAATCAGTGCCGGAAATGCCGCATTCCCGTGAACACCATGGCCACACCATGCTCGTCCGCCGCCGCAATCACCTCGTCGTCGCGCATCGAGCCACCCGGCTGGATGACCGCCGTGGCGCCAGCGGCAATCGCGGAAAGCAGGCCGTCAGCGAAGGGGAAGAAGGCTTCCGAGGCAACGGCGGAACCCTTGGTCATCGGCTCGGCCCAGCCCATCGCCTTCGCCGCTTCTTCCGCCTTGATGCCGGCGATGCGGGCAGAATCGATGCGGCTCATCTGGCCGGCACCGATGCCGGCCGTCTGGCCATTCTTGGCGTAGACGACCGCGTTGGACTTCACGTGCTTGGCAACCTTGAAGGCGAACTTCATGTCTTCGAGCTCGGTCGGCGTCGGCGCGCGCTTGGTGACGACGCGCAGGTCGATATCCTCGACCATGCCGTTGTCGCGGGTCTGGACCAGCAGGCCGCCCGAAACGGTCTTCGCCGTCAGGCCGCGCGAGCGCGGGTCCGGCAGGCCGCCGGCCACCAGCAGGCGCAGGTTCTTCTTGGCGGCGATGATCGCCTGGGCCTCGTCGGAAACTTCCGGCGCGATGATGACTTCCGTGAACAGCTTGACGATCTCTTCGGCCGTTTCCGCATCGAGAAGCTGGTTGACCGCGATGATGCCGCCGAAGGCTGAGGTGGAATCGCAGGCCAGAGCTCGCAGATAGGCTTCCTTGAGGCTCGGGCCGGTCGCCACGCCACAAGGGTTGGCATGCTTGATGATCGCGCAGGCAGGCGCCTTTTCCGGCGAGAACTCGGCGATCAGCTCGAAAGCACCGTCGGTATCGTTGATATTGTTGTAGGAGAGCTGCTTGCCCTGCAGCAGTTTTGCGGTCGCCACGCCCGGACGGTTCTCGCCGGTCACGTAGAAGCCGGCGCTCTGGTGCGGGTTTTCGCCGTAGCGCATCTCTTCCTTCAGCACCCCACCGATCGTCCGGTAGCGCGGGATCTCGATGTCGAGCGCTTCCGCAAACCAGTTCGAGATCGCGGTGTCATAGGCCGCTGTGCGGGCATAGGCCTTGGCTGCCAGCTTCTGGCGGAAGGCATAGACCGTCTGCCCGTCATTCGAGCGCAGCGCCTCGATCAAAGCCGGGTAGTCGGAAGGATCGGTGACGGTGGTCACATAGGCATGGTTCTTGGCCGACGCGCGGATCATCGCCGGGCCGCCGATATCGATATTCTCGACCGTCGTCGGGTAGTCGCCGCCGGCGGCGCGCACTTCCTCGAACGGATAAAGGTTGATGACGGCGAGATCGATGCCCTCGATGCCGTGTTCCTTCATCGCCGCTGCATGTTCCGCATCGTCGCGGATCGCCAGCAGGCCGCCATGCACCATCGGATGCAGCGTCTTGACACGGCCGTCCATGATTTCCGGGAAACCCGTCACCTCGGACACGTCGGTGACCGCCAAGCCCGCCGCGGCGATCGCCTTGTGCGTACCGCCGGTCGACAGCAGCTTCACGCCCTGCTCGGTGAGGGCCTTGGCAAGCTCGATGATGCCGGTCTTGTCGGAGACCGAGAGCAGCGCGGTGCGGATCCTGATGCGGTCGGGAGCGGGGATTTTCTTGGAAACGACGGCCATCGGTCTCTCCTGGAAAGGCGCCGCGGAACCCGGCGCATGGTAAGATGGCCGCCCGTTAGCACAGCTTGGCAGAAGAAGAAACGGCCTATTCGCCGCGTCTCAGCATCCAGCGTATTTCCGATGTCTCCGGCGGAGAGAACTCGATGACGAGCTGCTGGCTCGGCCGCACGCCGGAAACGTCGGCAAAGAAGATGTCCTCGTCGATCATCACCTGCAGCCCCGGTGCCGCGAAGATCCATGTCTCGCCGTCCGGCGCCCGCATGCTGACACTTTCCTCGTCCCGCCGCGAAAGCGTGATGACCGGGTGGATGTGGAAGCGTGCCACCGCCAGGAAAGGCCCGTTATCGGCAGCCTCGCCCTCGGGCAGGTAGAGCCGGTCATGGCCCTTGATCTTGTTGCCCTTCACATTGAGGCCGATCTCGCGCTCGTGAAAATAACCGAACTGGTGGACATAGCCGTCGTGGCTCGCCCGCAGCCAGTCATTGCCGTGCATGTCGTCCCAGCGCTCGACCTCCACCTCCGACACGCCGCCGAGCAGCATGGAGCCCGCGAAGCGGGACCTAATGATGCGGCTCGATGAGGTCTCGTTGAGCGTTACTGTCGAATGGGCGGGCGTCGAGCGCGACATGTGCCGGTAGTTGCGGCCGGCATATTTGGGCGAACCGCAATTGACGATGAAACGATGCCGGCCGGCCGACATCTCGAAGGAAAGGCAGCCCGCATGCGCGCCGCGGGAAAGCCCGGGGGAGAGCGGCCGGCCGGTATCGACGATCAACGTCGTGCCGTCCGCCGACAGGCGATGATAGTTCATGTGCGGCAGCGCCTTGAACGGCTTGCCTGCCGTCTCGTCATAACGCAGCACCGACATCAATTCGCTTGCGGGCGTCGAACTGGCGCCGTTGAACAGCGCCAGATCGCCGTCCTGGTGCCGGAGGAAGCGAAGCGCCGGATACATGCGGTCGATCGCCGGAATGAGTTTTTGCGGCAGGTCGTGGCCGAGATTGATATAGGTCTGGCGCAGCGGCAGGAGATCGATCAGCAGGTCGAGCACCGCGCGCGGATTGCGCGACACGTGACCACCGTCGGCCAGGATCTGCCGCTCAAGCTCCCGATCGAGCCGGCCGCCCTCGCGGCGGATATAGGCGGCGCGCGTCGGCATCGAGATCGAGGCCATGGCGAGTGCGATCCGCAGTCTCAGCCGCGTATCCCCCTCCGGCGTGCAGCCGGCTATCTTCCTCAGATACCGGACCTGATAGGCGAGGCTTTTCATGAAACGGCGATAGAAGCCGGCCTCGGCGCCCTGCAAAACTACGGTCGAGTGCGAGAGCCAGGCGATCACCCGTTCCGCCGCCACATGCGCTTCCCAGGCAATGCCTTTCGGGCTTCGGCCATAAAGCACGATCCAGTCGGCAACCACCTGCCGGGCGCTGGCGCAGGCCACTTCCGTCTTGTTGGTGCGGATATGGCGAAGCCAGGCGAAGGAATGCAGCCGCTCAGCCGCCGCCCGCGACGGCAACTCGACGGAGAACGGCGACTGGCCATAGGTTTCGAGGATCCGCCCCGCGAGCGGGAACCGGCCTTCCAGAATCTCCTCCGCCACAAACGGGTCGAGTGCGCGCAGGTCCGTCGGCGCAACGATCAGCCGGTCCGGCACCTGCATGGAAAACGAGGTCACGGCCAGGCGGAATCCGGCGGACCGCCGGCAAAGGCGTCGCCAGATTTCCCGCAAGCCGAAGGACAGAAGCCTTCGGCGATCCGCGAGCCGCATCTTCAATCTGGAATACTCCGCAGGAATCAGCCTCCGCCCTGCCGGCGGGAATCAACTATTAGATTGTTCGAAAGTATCAGTCCGTATGGTGAAGAAAGCCTTACCGGACTTGGAGCACACTCGCGAAGAAGCCATCCATGCCGCCCACAAAATTTTCGCTGGCGGGCAGCATCGCCGGCGTGGTGCGGAATTCGCCGAGCGGCGAGATCGCGCCTTCCAGCCCCGGCCAGTCCTCCGGGTTGACGGCCAGGCGTTTCAATTCGGGATGGTCCTTGAGCACACGCACGACCAGTTCCTCCCCCTCTGCCGAATCAAGCGAGCAGTTGGAGAAAACGATGATGCCGCCCGGTTTCACCAGCGTGACGGCGTGGCGCAGCATCTTTTCCTGCAGAGCCGCAAGCTTGTTCACATCCTCCGGACCCTTGGTCCAGAGTACATCCGGATGCCGGCGCGTCGTGCCGGTCGAGGAACAGGGCGCATCAAGCAACACGCCATCCAGCAGCTCTGCCGGTTTGAACTCGAAAAGGTCGCCGCCGACCAGTTCCGCCTCGTAACCGAGCCGCCCGAGATTTTCCTTGAGCCGCGCCAGCCGGTTACCGGATTGTTCGACAGCGATCACCTCGGCACCGGCCGCAATCAGCTGCGCTGTCTTGCCGCCAGGGGCCGCACAGAGATCGGCCACCTTCTTGCCCTTGAGATCGCCGAACAGTTTTGCGGGAATGCTGGCCGCGACGTCCTGCACCCACCAGACGCCCTCATCGAACCCTTCGAGGGCGGAAACCGCACCATCGAAGGCCGCCAGGCGAATACTGCCGGTCGGCAAAACCGTGCCGCCGAGCTTTTCCGCCCAGGCAGCGGGATCGGATTTGACCGTCAGGTCGATGGCTGCCGGAACAAGCTGCGCTTCGGCTATACGATCCGCCTCCGCCTCGCCGTAGAGGGCGACCAGCCGCTTGCGGAACCAGGCCGGTACCGGGGAAATCGTAGCGGTCGCGGCGAGTATCTCGTCCTTTTCCCGGTCCATCCGGCGCAGGACCGCGTTCACCAGCTTGGCGAAACGGCGATTGCGCGGGTCGCGGTTGGCCTGTTCGACCGCAAGGTCGACAGCGGCATGCGGCGGTACGTCGAGATGCAGGATCTGCGCCGCGGCAATCACCAGCACGTGGTGAAGCGCCCGGGCGCCTTCCGGCAGCGGCGTATCGATCAGCGACGCGATCGCCGCCTCGATGCGCGGCAGATGCCGGATTGCGGTATTGAGAATGGCGCGCGTCAGCGCCCGGTCGGCATCACTGAGCGCCCGATAGGCCGGATTGCCGTGGACGAGGTCGAGCATGCCGTCGAGCGAGATCTTGCGATCGATGACCGCCGCCAGCAACTTGGCGGCCGTGACACGAACTTCGAGGCCCGCCTTGAAGGGGCCGTTTTCCCGCTCCGAGTGAGCCGGTTTCCTGCGCTGTTCGGCTGGTTTGCCCGATGGCTTGTATGGCTTCTTGTTCTTCTTGTCTTCGTTCAAGACCAGGGACCTTTGCGCGGTTCATCCGAGCCGCGGCCCCAACCGGTATTCGGAACGGAGCGCGCGGTGCGCTGCGGTCTATCAGCCTGGAACCCGGCCGTCGAGGCATTGCCCCGATTGCCATTGGAGAACTCCCCGGCCATCTGCTGCAGCGCGGCGATACGGTTCCCGGTGTCCGGGTGGGTCGAGAACAGGTTGTCCATCCGCTCGCCCGACAGCGGGTTGATGATGAACATATGCGCCGTCGCCGGATTGCGCTCGGCGTCGTAGTTCGGGATCTGATGCGCCGCGCCGGCAATCTTGGCAAGCGCGGAGGCAAGCCAGAGCGGATTGCCGCAGATCTCGGCGCCGCGACGGTCGGCCGAATATTCGCGCGTCCGGCTGATCGCCATCTGCACCAGCATCGCCGCGAACGGGGCGACGATCATCGCCACGATCACGCCGATGAAACCGAGCGGATTGTTGTTCTCGCGGTTGCCGCCGAAGAAGAAGGCGAAATTGCCGAGCATGGAGATCGCGCCGGCAAGCGTCGCGGTGATCGTCATGGTCAGCGTATCGCGGTTCTGGATATGCGCGAGTTCGTGCGCCATCACGCCCGCCACTTCCTCATGCGTCAGCCGCTGCATCAGCCCGGTCGAGGCGGCAACGGCGGCGTTCTGCGGATTACGGCCGGTCGCAAAGGCGTTCGGCTGCGGATTGTCATAGACATAGACCTTCGGCATCGGCAGGCCGGCATTGGCCGAAAGGTCGCGGATCATGTTGTAGAATTCCGGCGCGCTGCGCGCATCGACCTCCTGCGCATGATAGGCCGACAGAACCATCTTGTCGGAATTCCAGTAGGAAAACAGGTTCATGCCGGCAGCGATCACCAGCGCGATCATCATGCCGCCCGTGCCGCCGATCAGAAAGCCGATCCCCATGAACAGGGCCGTCATGAAGGCCAGAAGCATGGCGGTGCGCATTACATTCATCGTCATCTCTCCCGTTTGCCGATCGCCTCAAGGCAGTTAAAGGGTTTTCCCTTGGGCGCGGACGCCCTATGATGTGGTCAATTCAACCAGAATTTTCAATAATCGACCCGGCAAAGCTCAAGATGCAAAGCGCAGATAACGACAACTCGGAAACCGTACCGGAAGAAGCTGCTCCCAAGAAGCCCCTATCCCCGGCCGCCCAGCGCGCCCTGAAGGAAGCCGAGGAACGCCGTCAGGCGGCAGCCAAGGCCGAAATGCCCGAAGAATTCGGCGGCCGCGGCGGCGCCGATCCCGCCCGCTTCGGCGACTGGGAGATCAACGGCCGCGCGATCGATTTTTAAAGCAATAGCCAATAGCCCAAGTGGGTATCGGCTAAGCAAAGCTCAAATTAAACATTGTAACATCGTAGGGTCTTACATCTGCGGTAACCACTACATGGACTTGTCTTCGATCTTCGTCTCTCTTTCCATCCGGTGGAATTAAGTAACGATCGCTTTCAACCGCAAGGCTCGTTACAAGTTGATCGTCTTCCAAGAGACAAAAGAACGGCTCCTCTCCCTCTGCCGGGCTCTCGTTTCCTCGCAATTCCCTAGTGTTCCCAGGTTTGCGCAAAGCGTCTATTAAGGTCTTGACTCGATTATCCAAATCACCAGCGTGAACCACGCTCCCCGGTGGATCGTGTCGCAAGAACAAAATATTCAACGAACACATTATGCGCCAATCTTTTCGCACAAGAGGCACAAATCTATATCCATTCTCTATATGATTGTGAGCTACGGCATCCACAAGTGATACCATTGTATCATCATAAGATCCTTTCGAGTTAGGAGTATCTATTTCAGCAACTTCAAGCCCGTAATCTCTTCTGAAGACACAAGCTGAACTGAGAAAGGAATTTGTTTCCCATAGATACTTCAGTTGTTGGTGAAATACCTTACGGATAGTCTGCTTATGTTCCGCTAGCCTGTCAGGTTGATTTTGTACGGGGTCGCGCTGATTTGCTTTTAGTTCGCCTTGATATACTAGCCGAAAGCGCATATTATTCTCCTAGAGCCCTCATCTTATATATAAGATCGACCTTATTTTCTATATTTGAGAATTGCAAACGCTCAGACGTCTCAGTCAAATAAGCAAATATTCCTATTGACTTGCCCGAAGCATCGGAATTTATTCCTTTCCATGATCAAGTCGCTTCTCATTGTCACTGGCATCGCTGCGGTGTTCACCACCGGAGCCGCGGCGCGTGACGAGATTTCCGGTCCGGTCGCGGCGGAGATCCTGCGGGTCATCGACGGCGATACGCTGCTGGTCGAAGCGCAGCCCTGGCCGCAGCAGAAGATGGAAGTTTATGTGCGCATCCGGGGCATCGATGCGCCGGAGCTGAAATCGAAATGCGAGCGGCTTCGGGAAGCCGGCCTTGACGCCCGACGTGCGCTCGAAGCGCTGACAGCCCAATCACGCAAAATTCAGCTCACCCATATTTCCGGCGACAAATATTTCGGCCGCATTGTCGCCGATGTGGTGCTCTCCGATGGTCGCAACGCCGGGGATGACCTGCTTCTCGCCGGTCTCGTGCAAAGCTACGATGGCGGGCGCAAGCCGCGGCAGGTCTGTGACACGAACTGAAGAGGGCGCAGAGTTCGCGAGCGATCTTCAAGATGATCGCATGCCTCGATCTTCACTCGGCGTCATCCTCGGCCTTGAGCCGAGGATCTGCTGAGTCTCGATAAATACCGTTGTAGATGCTCGGGACAGGCCCGAGCATGACGAAACCTCGTTTAGCGACCTGCGTCAGTAATCCGAAAGGCCGCCCGGTTTCCCGAGCGGCCCTTGGGTTCGATCAGCCCGCCTTGTTCTGGCGGTTGGCGATCAGGTCGTCCACCACGCCCGGATCGGCGAGCGTCGAGATGTCGCCAAGCGAGCCGAAATCGTCCTCAGCGATCTTGCGCAGGATGCGGCGCATGATCTTGCCCGACCGGGTTTTCGGCAGGCCGGGTGCGAACTGGATCTTGTCGGGCGCCGCGATCGGGCCGATTTCCTGGCGGACGTGCTTCACCAGTTCCTGGCGCAACGCGTCATTGCCCTCGTGACCGGACATCAGGGTCACGTAGCAATAGATGCCCTGGCCCTTGATATTGTGCGGATAACCGACGACCGCCGCTTCCGACACGAGATGGTGCGAGACGAGCGCCGATTCCACCTCCGCCGTGCCGAGCCGGTGGCCGGAAACGTTCAGCACGTCGTCGACGCGGCCGGTGATCCAGTAATAGCCGTCCTCGTCGCGCCGGCAGCCGTCACCGGTGAAATATTTGCCCTTGTAGGTGGAGAAATAGGTCTGGATGAAGCGCTCGTGGTCGCCATAGACCGTGCGCATCATGCCCGGCCAGGCGTCGCTGATGCAGAGATTGCCGTCGGCGGCTCCTTCCAGCACCTTGCCTTCGTTATCGACCAGCTCGGGCTTGACGCCGAAGAACGGCTTGGTGGCCGAACCCGGCTTCAGGTCGGTGGCGCCCGGCAGCGGCGTGATCATGTGGCCGCCAGTTTCCGTCTGCCACCAGGTGTCGACGACCGGGCAGCGCTTGTCGCCGACCACGTTGTAATACCATTCCCAGGCTTCCGGATTGATCGGCTCGCCGACCGTGCCGAGCAGGCGCAGGCTGGTCCGCGAGGAGCGCTTCACGAACTCGTCGCCGGCGCCCATCAGCGAGCGGATCGCCGTCGGTGCCGTATAGAAAATGTTGACCTTGTGCTTGTCGATGATTTCCCAGAAACGGCCCTGGTCCGGGAAGTTCGGCACACCTTCGAACATCAGCGAGGTGGCGCAGTTCGCCAGCGGCCCGTAGACGATGTAGGAATGGCCGGTGACCCAGCCCACATCCGCCGTGCACCAGTAGATGTCGCCGTCATGGTAGTCGAACGTGTATTCGTGGGTCATCGCCGCGAAGACGAGATAACCGCCGGTCGTGTGCAGAACGCCCTTCGGCTTGCCAGTGGAACCCGATGTGTAGAGAATGAACAGCGGATCCTCCGCCTTCATCTTCACCGGCTCGCAATGTCCCTTCACGGTAGCAATTTCCTGGTGGTACCAGACGTCACGCCCTGGCGCCCAGCCGGTCTTGCCGCCGGTACGGCGCACCACCACGACCTTGTTGACGATCACGTGCTGGCGGGCAGCGATATGGATCGCCGTATCGGTATTGTCCTTGAGCGGCACCGGCTTGCCGCCGCGCACGCCCTCGTCGCAGGTGATCACGAATGTCGACTGGCAGTCGATGATGCGACCGGCCAGCGCCTCCGGCGAGAACCCGCCGAACACGACCGAATGCACCGCGCCGATACGGGCGCAGGCGAGCATCGCATAGGCCGCTTCCGGGATCATCGGCATGTAGATGGTGACGCGGTCACCCTTCTTGACACCATGCTTCTTCAGGACGTTCGCCAGCCGGCAAACCTGATCGTAGAGCTGGTTATAGGTGATCTTCTTGTCGATATAGGGATTATCGCCTTCCCAGATCAGCGCGGTGCGCTCCCCATGGGTCTTCAGGTGGCGGTCGATGCAATTGTAGGAAACGTTGGTCAGGCCGTCCTCGAACCACTTGATCGAGACCTTGCCCTTGAAGGAGGTGTTCTTGACTTTGGTATAGGGCTTGAACCAGTCGATGCGCTTGCCGTGCTTGCCCCAGAACTTGTCCGGATCCTCGACGCTCTCCTCGTACCACTTTTCGTATTTGTCCTTGTCGATGAGCGCTGTTGCTTTGGCAGACTTGAGGACCGGGTAGACTTTTTCGGACATGAACACCTCCCTGAATTGGCACGCATGACGACGCATCGAGCCGTCAGCGATATGTGCCGCATTCATAACAGGTGAGGCAAGGGCGGCAATTAGACAAACGGTTCATCCGGGCGGCAACGATCTTGCTTCAAAGATTTGCAATTCCGTCCCAATTCGATTATAGGGCGGTAAATTCCCGGAAATTGTGGTTGATACCCACGGCCCGCGACACCGGCGCGGACGGACAGAGGACCTATACCCATGGCTCAACAATTGCTCATGCCGAAGGCGACCGCTGTATGGCTGGTCGACAATACCGCACTTTCCTTCGATCAGATCGCCAATTTCTGCAAGCTCCACCCGCTCGAGGTGAAGGCGATTGCGGATGGCGAAGCGGCGCAGGGCATCAAGGGCCTGGACCCGATCGCCACCGGCCAGCTTTCGCGCGATGAAATCGAGCGCGGCGAAAAGGACGTCAACTACAAGCTGAAACTTTCCGAGCCGAAGGTTCGTGTGCCCGAATCGAAGCGCCGCGGCCCGCGCTACACGCCGGTCTCCAAGCGCCAGGATCGCCCGAACGCGATTCTCTGGCTGGTTCGCAACCATCCGGAACTGAAAGACGCACAGATTTCCCGCCTCGTCGGCACCACCAAGTCGACGATCGAACAGATCCGCGAGCGCACCCACTGGAACTCGACCAACCTGACGCCGATGGACCCGGTAACGCTCGGCCTCTGCAGCCAGATCGATCTCGACCTCGAAGTCGAACGCGCTTCCAAGGGCCGTCCGCTGCCGACCGCCGCCGAACTCGGCGCTTCCCTGCAGCCGGCGGCTGAAACCGAAAATCTCGGCTTCAGCTATCGCAACGAGCGCGAGGAAGAGAAGGAAATCGACGCCGACGCCGTTTTCGCCAAGCTCTCGTCCCTCAAGTCGACCCGCCGCGACGACGACGAGGAAGACGAACGTTTCTGATCGAACCATATCGATTGCATGAAAAAGCCCCGGAGACAATCCGGGGCTTTTTTCGTTCAGGCGCTCCGTTTCACGCCGCTGCCCTCGCGGGCATAACCATTCGCCTTCAGGATCGCGGTGATCTCGTCCAGAACCGTCGCATCCTCGATCGTCGCCGGCATTTTCCACGGCATGTCATCGGCGATCTTCTGCATCGTGCCGCGCAATATCTTGCCCGATCGGGTCTTCGGCAGCTTGTGAACCACCATCACCGTCTTGAACGCCGCGACCGGCCCGATCTCGTTGCGCACGAGTTCGGCCACTTCTTTCGCGATATCGGCGGTTTCCCGTGAAACATGGTTCTTCAGCACCACGAAGCCGCAGGGGATCTGCCCCTTGGTGGCATCATGGACGCCGATCACGGCGCATTCGGCGACGTCTGGATGTTTGGAGCAGACCTCCTCCATTCCCCCTGTCGAAAGACGATGGCCGGCGCAGTTGATGATGTCGTCGGTGCGCGCCATCACGAAGATATAGCCATCGTCGTCCATCACCCCGGCATCGGCCGTCTTGTAATACCCCGGGAACTCGTCGAGGCAGGCCTCGCGGAACCGCTGGTCTGCTTTCCAGAAGCTGACCAGGCAGCCGGGCGGCAGCGGGAGCTTTATGACGATATTACCGAGCGTGCCGCGCGGCACCGGATGGCCGGCATCGTCCAGCACGTCGAGCGCATAACCCGGCATCGGCCGCGTCGGCGAACCGTGCTTGACCGGCATCAGGCCGAGCCCGACCGTATTGGCGGCTACCGGCCAGCCCGTCTCAGTCTGCCACCAATGGTCGATGACGGGGATCTTCAGCTTCTGCTCGGCCCATTTCAGCGTTTCCGAATCGGCCCGCTCGCCGGCAAGGAACAAGGCCCGCATACCGGTGAGATCGTATTTCTCGACCAGCTCGCCGTCCGGATCGTCGCGGCGGATCGCCCGGAAAGCCGTCGGCGCGGTGAACAGCACTTTCACGTCGTGATCGGCAACGACCCGCCAGAACGTGCCTGCATCCGGCGTGCCGACCGGCTTGCCCTCGAAGATCACGCTGGTATTGCCGGTCAGCAGCGGTCCGTAGACGATATAGGAATGGCCGACGACCCAGCCGATATCGGAT
>CCRI01000018.1 GCA_000985875.1 Neorhizobium galegae bv. officinalis | reverse complement strand
ACTTCCGTTTGAAATAAAGTGTCCGCCACTCGGGGTGATAATTAGATGCGGCCACCGTATGCCCTGGTCGGATATAAAGATAGGCATAACCGCCGAACCCCGCTTGCTCGGCAAGGTGGCTTAAGGCGTCCTTCAAGACCGTCTCGTCGCCGCGAAGTGCTGCGAGATCTGTTAGCTTATCAAGCCAGTGCTGCATGTAGATACTCCGTACCAGTGTCAGGTGGGACAGGTCACACTAAACTCCATGTACTCAGGGCGACGTCTAAAAGCAACTATAAGTTGCGTAACATACCTTATGGAACCCAGAGGCCACTTTCTCCGGCATTCGGAAAATTCCTGCTTCACTTCCCGTTAAGCCAATATAATGAATAGAACGATTCTGGACCTTCCAAATACCTTGATCACCTCGGCTGTGAATCTCAGTCGAGCCATAAGAAGCAAAGGCCATGCAAACTCTACTAGCTGCGTATTTCGATCAGTTGTCGAAGCTACAACTATTTTCGTAAATGATCGAAAGTACATCAGAGACTGAAGACATGTAGATCCTATAACCTAAACGCCTTTTTCTTTTTTTGTAAGATCAAACTATCCGGCCACATTTATCTCACGATTCAAAGCGGTCATTTCATCGGTGCTCGGCCAACCGTCCACGAGCCTCTCCATCAGCGCCCGAAGATTGACGGGTGAGCGTGCTTTGTCCGCCGCCTGGAGCGCGACGCGTAGTTCTTCGGCGTTAAGGGATGTGCAATAGGCAGGCGTACCAGGCTGCTGGCGCCATGAGTCGGCCAGGCTTCCTGCGTCCACACTATCAAATCCGGCCTCATCCACGAGTTGCTGGGCTATGGTCTTGGCAGCCGCGTTATCGCCAGCGACCGGGATTGCAATCCGGCCGACTGCACCTCTTATCTTACCTTGATCTGCAAGCACCCCAGCCAGAATGGCGTTGAAGGCTTTTACCACCGGTCGGCCGAACTGGTTGCTCGCCCAGACACTCTCAGCCATCCCATCGGAGACAGCGGCAATATGACCGTCACGGACCGGATAGTAGTTCGAGGTGTCGATGACAACGACGTCTGCCGGAACTTTGTCGAACAACCCCGATAGGTGCGCGTTCTTCGCGAAAGGAATAGATACGATGATGACATCGACGTCTGAGACGGCTTCTTTTGGCGTGACGGGTGTGGCGCCAACCTTGTTGGACAATTCCCGCAGCGCCTCGGGACCGCGGCTCGCGGCGAGCTTTACGCTGTGACCGCTCATGGAGAATTTTTGAGCGAGTGTTGCCCCAATGTTGCCCGCACCGATAATTCCAATTTTCATTTTCTTTTCTTTTCCATTATAGCAAGGTCTCTATTGAGATCAGGACTGAGGGTGAAATTTCTTCTACGCCAGTGCCTAACCCCGGTGAGAGATGGTGCTGACGTTCGCCAGCACCAGTTCGACTTATTTTCGAGGATTAGGCAGCCTCTTGGGCACCAATGATTGCTTTTGTTTCGAGATATTCGCTGAATGCGACCTTGCCCCACTCGCGTCCGTTTCCGGACTGCTTGTAGCCGCCAAACGGCGCGGCAAAATCCATATCTGCGTAGTTTAAAGTTACCTGTCCGGCACGCAGTTTTCGCGCGACGCGTGCTGCAGCGGTTTGTTCCCCCTGGACATAAGCTGCAAGTCCAAAGTCGGTGTCATTGGCAATTGCGATAGCGTCAGCTTCATCGGCATAGCCTACAATGACGATAACTGGACCAAATATCTCTTCCCGCGCGATGGTCATGTTGTTTGTCACGTCCGCAAATACGGTGGGACGAACGTAGTATCCGGATTCGAGCCCTTCCGGGCGGCCAAGCCCGCCGGTGACGAGCGTGGCACCTTCATCAATGCCGGACTGAATAAGGCGTTGAATTTTATTCCATTGGGCTTCGGATGCGACCGGACCCATCTTGGCGTTGGTTGCAGGATGTCCAACGATCCATTCTTGCGCCGCGGCTCCAGCAAGAGCGGCAGATTCTGCCATTCTTTCCGCCGGGACCAGCATGCGGGTTGGTGCCCCACAGGATTGGCCACTGTTGATCATGACCCCCGCAACACCTGCTGCGACGGCAGATGCAAAGTCGGCGCTCGGCAACAGGATGTTGGGTGACTTGCCGCCAAGTTCCTGGTGCACCCGCTTGACTGTCTGGGCAGCATTTCGCGCCACTTGGATGCCAGCCGGTGTCGAGCCCGTAAACGAGACGAGATCGACGTCAGGATGCGCTGTCAGTGCGTTTCCAACACCATTCCCATCACCATGGACTAGGTTGAAGACACCGGCTGGAACACCGGCGCTGTGCATTATTTCAGCGAAGATGGTCGCCGAGAAGGGTGATACCTCTGACGGCTTGACAACCATCGTGCAACCGGTCGCCAAAGCGGCGGCCACCTTGCAGGCAATCTGGTTAAGCGGCCAGTTCCATGGCGTAATGAGCGCACAGACACCGATCGGCTCTTGCTCAACCTCAGTTGCACCAATTTTAGAATTGAAGCTGTATTCGGCAAGCGCGGCTCGCGCGATCTGCAGGTGGCCGAGGCCAACTGGAACCTGATACTGCTGGGCGAGCCAGAGAGGCGCACCCATCTCCTCCGATACAGCCAGCGCCAGGTCATCGGCACGTCGCTGATACTCGCTTATAACACGGTCAAACAGTCCAAGGCGATCCTCGACAGACATGGAGGAAAACGTCGTGAATGCCGCCCTCGCTGCTTTTACAGCGATATCGACATCCCGGTCGCAGCCGATTGCGACCTGGCCAGCAACTGTCGCGTCCGCCGGATTAATGACGTCGATAACGGTATCGCTGACTGGCGGCACCCACGAACCGTCGATGTAAAATTGAAGATTGTTACGCATGAGAAACCTTTGTCTTGACTGAAATGAAACGCGGGCTTTCAGCGATGTCTCTGAAGACACGACCGCTAGCTGACCACGCTTGTCCGGCAAAGTATACGATGTACACTTAGCGTCAATTAGGCACCTTCAGTCGCGTTAGTAGGTCTGAGGATACCGCCCCTCGAACAGGGTTCGTTTGTCGACACTTGGACCGCTCAGGAGATTTCGGACAATCTGATAATGGAAAGCTTCATACCACCGGCTGGAGTCGCATAAGATACGCCGCGCTTGGATCGCCTGCTGTTGCATCAAAGCGTTCCCGGGCGGCGTCGACTTCGGCAAAGTTCGCCAACGTCCACTCATAGAGAGCCTTGAAGGGCGCATGCAACGTGTGGCCCAGGGGTGTGATTTTGTATTGAACAGCAACCGGTGATAGCGTCAGCACCTGTCGGGAGATGAGACCATTGCGTTCGAGTCGTCTCAGACACTGCGTCAGCGCTTTTTGCGTTACGCCTTCCAGCCGCCGCCGGATTTCATTGAATCTGTGCGGGCCGTCCTGCAGCACCGTGAGCACCATCATCGACCACTTGTCGGCGATCTGGTCGAACAGTACGCGGCTCGGGCAATCCGATGAAAAGCATTTGAGATTCATGTCTGGCATGAGGTTTCCTCCGGTAAACCAAGGCGACTGTGAGTGCCTAATTGACGTCAGGTGTATTGTATATACCTAACTGTCCAATTAACAAATGGAGTCTCACATCATGTCTCAAACCGATACCAGTACCCTGTTCCGTCAATTCTCGATCCGGTCTCTCGAACTGAAGAACCGTATCGTCATGGCGCCAATGACGCGGCTCTTCGCCCCGGGCGGCATTCCCGGCGAAGCGAACGTGGCCTACTACAAACGCCGGGCCGAAGGGCAGGTCGGGCTTATTCTGTCTGAAGGAACAGTTGTCGACCGTCCTGCGTCGCGCAATGACGGTGGGATACCACTCTTCCACGGGGATGCAGCCCTTGCTGGTTGGAAAAATGTGATCGACGAAGTTCATAAATCCGGCGGGCGGATGGCACCGCAAATCTGGCACACCGGTTCAACACGGTATATCAACGATTGGGAGCCGGATGCGCCCGTTGAAAGCCCGTCCGGCCTTGTTGCACCAGGCGACCCGCGCGGCGTTGCCATGAGCGAAGAAGACATTGCTGATGCTGTTGCAGCCTTTGCAAAAGCTTCAGCCGACGCAAAGAGACTTGGCTTCGACACTGTCGAAATCCACGGTGCCCATGGATATCTGATCGATCAGTTCTTCTGGGCCGGCACAAACCTGCGCACGGACGGCTATGGCGGTTTGACCATCAAAGAGCGTTCGCGTTTCGCAAGCGAGATCGTCTCCGCTGTCCGTGAAGCTGTAGGCCCTGATTTCCCGATTATCATGCGGTTCAGCCAGTGGAAGCAACAGGACCTCACCGTGAAGGTTGCCGAAACGCCTGCAGCGATCGAAGACTGGTTGCTTCCGTTGGTGGATGCTGGTGTTGACATCATTCACTGCTCGCAACGCCGCTTCTGGGAGCCGGAATTTCCGGAAATCGATGGCGAGAATGGCCTGAATTTCGCTGGTTGGGCCAAGAAGGTTACAGGCGCAGCAACGATAAGTGTCGGCTCTGTTGGTCTCGATAAGGATTTTGCAACGGCCTTTTCCGGTGAGGGATCAACACCTGCCAGCCTCGACCGCCTCATCGAGCGCATGGAACGCGGGGAGTTCGATCTCATTGCGGTAGGGCGCGCTATTTTGGCCGATCCACAGTGGGTAGCCAAGATCGAGACCGGTAATATTGAAACGCTGAGTGGCTTTGATGCCAAGGCATTGGGTGAATTGGTCTAACGCAACCGGGGAACGGACCGAGTGTCCGTTCTCCTGTCCGGCGTCGATTGCGCTCGTAATTTTCAAGGCGGAGGCGCGCATGCATCTACCGCGGCGGCGAACTGACCCTTCGGACTGCTGACACAACTATTTCAACCTGCCTGAACGCATTACTTCCAGTGAAGGCTCTTTGACGTTTGACCAATACCAGGATTCAGACAGTTGCAGGGATCAAGATTGCGATAATGCTTTGTCAGGATCTCGTCCGCCTTGTAAAGATGACCGACATTGTGCTCCGCTGGGTAGCGCCCTCCCCTACTTGAGAGGTTAGCTAGGATAGAGCTTTTGGTCGCCAGCCAGTCGCTGTCTTTGTGGATCAGATAATCTTGATGGAATACATGACAGAAGAAGTGGCCATAATATATCTTCTTGAAGATCTGGGCATCGACCTCGGGGGGAAGGTTCTCCAACCAGTCCTCCGAGTTTCGGGGTAACGCAACATCTAAAGCAATGAGATCTCCCGTTGTCGCCTCATTTAATATCTGATAGCGAATAGCCGCCCCCGCGGTCGCGAACCGGTGCAAGAACGCTGCCTGAGCTTCACTCGCACTGCACTCGATGAAGCTGGTGTCGCTTCCGGTGCATAGTTTTGCAAGAACCTGTCGGACCGCCGCTTCAGTGCTCATCGGCACCTTCAGCATAAGGTGGTGCTCAAATCTATCTCTATATGCTATGAGCCGTTTCGGGAGATGCTGCGGAACGCACCTACTTATGGCTTGAAGGATGCGGTCAGATAGGTGTTTCCGCAGGCCAGGCACCCGCTCACTCACTGCATCGATACGGCCTTTGAGATTGAACAACTTGGGTAAGCGCCTTGTGCCAAGCCATTTTACTAAAAGGAATGTGTCCTTTCCATAGCCTTCAGCCAACATAAACGCAGCCCGATCAAGATATTCTGCAGCAATCGGTAAATCAATCTGGGATGTGAGCAGCTCCGTCCGCAGCAAAGTCAATTGCGACGGTTCGTTGGTGCCTACATAGAAAACCTTCGTTGCTGCATCTCTCGTGAACGTATCCAGCCTGACCGCAAAGACCATTACCTTCCCGGCTGATCCTGATACTTCATGGAGCTTTCGCGGATCGGCATTGAAGCGGGCCGGGATATCGGAGGTGATATCGCGGACATGGCTGACATAATCGTGATCAGACATCTTTCGGCCCGTTGTCCAATCAATGTCAGAGTCTTGGAAGCTCCGGTTATCCAGACGTGACATAATCTCAGTGTCAGTTTCCCCGAGCTGAATTCCAAGATTGTTAACCAGTTCCAATTCGCCATCTCCGTTCACACGAGCAAACAAAGCTGATTCGGTGTATGCCGGACCGCGTCTTATCAGCGATCCGCCGGAGTTATTGCATACGCCTCCAATAACTGATGCCCCTAGGCACGTGGAGCCAATCACGGAGTGCGGCTCACGACCGATCGGGGCAAGGGCGCGTTCTAACTCATCAAGGGTAGCTCCAGGAAATGCCACTACCTGCTGCCCGTCGCCAAGGAGGTAGATTCCTTTGATGCGCATATTATTGATCACAACCACGGGGCGGTCGTAGTCTGAACCCGATGGTGTCGATCCGCCGGTTAACCCCGTGTTAGCGGCTTGGGGAATTACAATCACGCCAGCCCGAACGCACGTTTCGAGAACCTTCCACAGTTCTAGCAGAGAACCTGGAAGCACCACGGCAATCGCGTCTCCTTGGCCTGTGCGAAATCCGCGCAGATAACGTCTCATTTGCGCTTGAGACGAGCGAACGTATTGGCCGCCGACGATAAGCGCTAGATCGGCCGTCAGACCTTCAACGGGTTGCTCATCAGTCCTTATGAAGCCAGCGATCATCCGCATTATCCTTACGTATTCAATTTCTCGAAAGCCGCGTTCTCTGGCGCGAAGACGAGAAGCAGGTCTTTGGCATCGATTTGATCACTGGGCTTGACCAACACTTCCGTGATGGTGCCATCCTTCTCCGCGTGAAGAGCAGTTTCCATCTTCATGGCTTCAATTGATAGCAGTACGTCGCCGGATGAGACCTTCTGACCACCTGTTACGAAAACTCGAGATATAACCCCCGGCATTGGGGCTCCAAGATGGGAAGGGTTCCCCTGTTCAGCCTTGCGATGGACGGCGTTTTCAGACGGACCATTGCGATCCGGTACTTTTACCCGACGTGGCTGGCCATTCAGCTCAAAAAATACTGTGACCAATCCTTGTGCGTCGGGAGCTGCTTTAGCTTGATTGACAATCACGAGGGTCTTCCCTTTTTCTATGTCGACAAGCAGTTCATCGCCGTCCGATACGCCGTAGAAGTAGGCGTTCGTTGGCAGCACTGAGACTGGCCCATAAGTTTCCGTATTAAGTGCGAATTCGATAAAGATTTTCGGATACATCAGGTAAGAAGCCAACTCGAAGTCGTTGATTTCCCGGTCAAGCTTGGCCTCAACATATTTGCGTTCCTTATCCAGATCAGCTTCCGGGAGGAGTGAGCCCGGCACCGCGCAATAGGGTTTGTTACCCTTCAATGCCTTCCTTTGAAGGCTTTCGGGCCAGCCGCCGGGGGGCTGACCAAGATCGCCTTTCAGCATGGAGATGACGGAGTCTGGGAATGCGATGTCCTTCACGGGATTTTCGACATCGGCAACCGTCAGGTCCTGAGAAACCATCATCAGAGCCATGTCACCGACGACCTTGGACGACGGCGTGACCTTTACAATATCGCCGAACATCTGGTTTACGTCCGCATAGGTTTGAGCAACCCTATGCCATTTCGTATCGAGCCCTAGCGAGCGGGCCTGCTCTTTGAGGTTTGTAAATTGGCCACCGGGCATCTCGTGCAAGTAGACTTCTGAGGCTGGCGCCTGTGGGTCACTTTCAAATGCCGCATACTGCCCACGGACTGCCTCCCAGTAGAAGGAAATGCGGCGTATCCATTCAGGATCGAGTCCTGGATCGCGCTCGGTGCCATTTAAAGCTTCGGTGATCGAACCAAGACAGGGTTGCGACGTACCACCGGACATCGAATCCATCGCCGCATCAATGGCGTCAACACCGGCATCGACCGCCGCGAGGACTGTGGCAGCTGAAATTCCCGCTGTATCATGAGTGTGAAAGTGGATAGGAAGCGATATTTCGTCCCGAAGAGCTTTGAACAAAACTTTGGCCGCAGCGGGCTTGAGAAGGCCCGCCATGTCCTTAACTGCTATGATGTGGGCCCCGGCCCGCTCCAATGACTGAGCAAGCTGAGTGTAATATTTTAGGTCGTACTTCGGTCGAGCCGAATTGAGAATGTCACCGGTGTAGCAGATCGCTGCTTCACAGAGCTTATTCTCCTCCTGCACCGCGTCCATTGCGACGCGCATATTATCAATCCAGTTTAGACAATCGAAGACCCGGAAAAGATCGACGCCACCCAGCGCAGCCTGGCGCACAAAGAATTTTACGACGTTATTGGGATAGTTAGTGTAGCCTACGCCATTCGCGCCACGCAGCAACATTTGAAGCAAAATGTTTGGTGCACCTTCACGGACAAGCGCAAGTCGTTCCCAGGGGTCTTCATTCAGGAACCGCATTGCTACATCGAAAGTTGCGCCACCCCAGCACTCTAGCGAGAACAAGTTCGGCAAAGCTTGGCTATAAACACTGGAAATCTTTGCGATGTCATGGGTACGAACACGCGTTGCCAGAAGCGATTGATGGCTATCACGCATCGTCGTGTCTGTTACGAGAACGCGCTTCTCATTGCGCATCCAGTCCCCGAAGCCTTTCGGACCCAGTTTCTCCAAGAGTTGCTTTGTCCCATCCAAGACCGGCGTGTCGATGAAGGGCACGACGGGCTTGGCTCGCTTGCCCGGCATGGCCCTCCCTTTGGTTTCCGGATGGCCGTTTACTGTGACGTCAGCTAGGTAGGTGAGCAATCTAGTCGCCCGATCCTGTCGCTTGACCTGTTCAAACAGCTCTGGCGTCGTGTCTATGAACCGGGTGGTGTAGGAGTTGTCGCGAAATTTCGGATGACCGATAATTGCTTCAAGAAAAGTGAGGTTCGTCGCAACCCCGCGAATCCGAAACTCCCTCAGCGCCCGGTCCATGCGGCTGATTGCCTCTTGGGGGGTGGAACCAGCTGAAGTGACTTTGACCAAGAGCGGGTCATAGTACCGCGTAATTATTGCGCCGGAATAAGCCGTGCCTCCGTCAAGACGGATACCGAAACCCGCAGCCGAGCGATACGCCGTGATCCGGCCGTAGTCCGGAATGAAATTCTGTTCCGGGTCCTCTGTCGTGATCCGGCATTGGAGAGCGTGGCCGTGCAGCCCAATATTGTCCTGGCTGGGAACGCCTGACTCCTGGGAACCTATCGCGTATCCTTCAAGAATATGAATCTGCGCCTTGACGATATCGATGCCTGTGACAACCTCGGTCACCGTATGTTCGACCTGAATGCGCGGGTTGACCTCAATGAAGAAGAAATTACCGGTACCCGCGTCCATGAGATACTCAACGGTACCTGCCCCGACATAATTGGTCGCCTTCGCGATCTTCAACGAGTAAGATGCTAGCTCTTGGCGCTGAGCTTCAGACAAATATGGTGCTGGGGCGCGTTCAACGACTTTCTGATTGCGCCTCTGTATGGAGCAATCCCGTTCAAAAAGGTGAACTACATTGCCGTGCGTGTCTCCAAGCACTTGACTTTCGACATGCCGAGCTCGCTCGACTAGTTTTTCGAGATAGACTTCGTCTTTCCCAAAGGCGGCCATCGCTTCACGCTTGCCTTCAACAACTTCTTTGGCGAGGTCATTTGGACCGCGAATTGCGCGCATGCCACGTCCGCCACCGCCCCATGATGCCTTCAACATCACAGGGTAACCGATTTCTTCCGCCATGCGGGCGACTAACACCATATCGTCTGGAAGAGGCTCCGTTGCTGGGACCACCGGCACACCGACTGCAATTGCGAGGTTTCGAGCAGCGACTTTGTTGCCGAGCTGGCGCATGGTATCGGGTCGTGGTCCAATGAAGGTGATGCCAGCAGCGTTGCAGGCGTCCACGAACTCTGGACTCTCAGAAAGTAGTCCATAACCTGGGTGGATAGCATCTGCGCAAGACTGCTTTGCCACGCGGATAACTTCTTCGATTGAAAGGTAGCTTTCGATCGGTCCCAAGTCGCGCTCCAGATGCGGACCGCGTCCTACCTGATAGCTTTCATCCGCTTTGAAGCGATGAAGGGAAAGCTTGTCCTCTTCGGCCCATATTGCGACGGTTTTGATACCAAGTTCGTTGGCGGCCCGAAACACGCGAATGGCAATTTCTGATCGGTTTGCCACAAGTATCTTACTGATTTTTTTCATCGTCAATCACATTTGCCGGACCAAGGTCCTGCAGCTCCGTCAGCATTATGGAAAGGCAGCCTGCAAAATTAGATATAGGCGTGCAGACAATTACCCGCTCGCGAGAAGTCCGGTAGTAGAGAAACCACCGTCAAGGACTAGGACCTGACCGGTCATATAGCTGGAGCTTTGATCATCGAGGAGGAATAATGCAGCACCCGTCATTTCAGAAGGAAGTCCATAACGCCCCATCGGCACACGCGAGAACCACTGTTGGCGCGTTCTGTCAGAGTGCATTTCTTTGACCATGGCTGTCTCGATGGGGCCGGGAGCAATCGCATTGACCCGAACGCCATGCGACGCTAGCTCCAAAGCCATAACCTGTGTCATCATGATCATCCCGGCCTTTGATGAGCCGTAAGCAGTACGGCTAGCACTAGCCCGGATGCCTGAAACCGAAGCGATATTTACAATTGAACCGCGACCTCCGGCTTGCATCCGGCGCCCAGCCTCCTTGGCAGTGATAAAGCTTCCTAGAAGGTTAACTTCAAGTATTTTCCTGAACAGCTTTACGTCAGTTTCAAGAGCGAGTGCCTCTGCACCAATCCCAGCGGAATTTACCAGCCCAGTAATTGTTGCAAAATCTGATTCGCAAGCGTCGAAGGAAGCGCGAACGTTATCCTCATCGGTGACGTCGATGCGTTCGAAGCGTACACGTTCGGCGTGGCTTTCCAGGTTTGATCGAGCTTCAGTGAGGTTCGTCTCCTGCACATCGGCGATGATCACAAAATCGCCGCGCTCCAAAAGTGCCTGTGCAATCGAAAAGCCGATGCCAGAGGCACCCCCAGTGACTAAGGTGGCATGATTCATTAACTAACCCTTTTGATGAATTGAGCGGGAATGTTTGAGGGATCCCACTCATTGGTTTCCTTAAAGGAAGCCGACTGATATCCAGGGAATAGCTGTTACCAGCGCAAGGCCGACAAGGAGGGCTCCCATATAACCCCAAAGCGGACGGATGCCCTCGGTCGGATTTACCTGCCCGATCGCGCAGGCAGCGTAGTACCCGACGCCAAAGGGCGGAGCGAACAAACCAACGCCCATGGATAGGATTACGACCATTGCGTAGTGGACTTCGTGGATACCGAGGCTTTTGGCTGCAGGAAATACAAGCGGTGCAAACAATACAATCGCTGGTATTCCTTCAAGAACGCTACCAAGAATGATGAAAGTAACGATCGTTACCAGAAGGAACATAGGTGCCCCACCGGGGAGGCTTGTCATTATGGCAACTAGATCGCGAGAGAATCCGGATTGAGTGAGGCACCAGGCCACGGCTGTCGCTGCGGCAATAATAAACACAATTGCGCCGGACAAGGCCGCCGTATTAACAAGCATCCTGGCACAACGTCTTAAGTCGAACTGACGATAGATAAAGACGCCGACCAACACGGCATACGCGATCCCTACGGTCGACACTTCAGTTGCCGTCGTAATGCCTTCAACCACGGCTGCCCGGATGATGAAAGGAAGGGCAAGAGCAGGGAGCGCGAACAGCATCGACGAGAGTATCTCTTTCCATGTTGCCCGACGAATGTTGGACATGTCCTCATTTCGATAGCGCCACCATACAAGCGCGGACAGGGCGACGCCGCACACGAACGCTGGAAGCAGCCCACCTGTAAACAAGGCGGCAATAGAAACGCTGGTCACGGAACCGATCGTGATCAAAACCAGGCTTGGAGGAATAGTTTCCGTTTGCGCACCGCTTGCAGCTAACAGAGCTACGAGGTCACCCGGTTTTGCCCCCCGCTTCTTCATTTCAGGAAACAGCGCAGGCGCTACTGCCGCCATGTCCGCCGTTTTGGAACCGGAAATGCCTGAGATAAGGTACATAGCTGCGAGGAGTACATAGGAAAGACCGCCTCTTACATGGCCGAGTAAGTTGGCGAGGAATCCGACCATAGCTTTCGCCATTCCGGTGAGTTCCATGAGCATTCCAAGCAGGACAAAGAGCGGTACGGCTAGAAGCAAGAGGTGAGACATGCCTTCGTCCAGGCGTCCCGCTACAACGGAGAGCGGACGCGAAGTCCCTAGAGCGACATAACCTAACGCTGCAAGGGCAAACACGAAGGCAATTGGCACACCGCTCAGAACGCCGATCCCGACAAAGACGACGAAGAAGAAAACGAGATTCCAGTTGCCGAGAGTGAGAATCAAAGGTTTCGCCAAATAGCCGACAGCAACAAGAGCGCCCATGCACACCACCGCAACCACTATCTCTTTTACCGAATAGGTGCGGGTGATTTGCAGTATGCTAAATATACCAATCAGCGTTAATCCTACCGGAAGCCCCGCTGCCCTCCAGGCGACAGATATCTCCATCGCTGGCGTAATGATTGGATACTCATGGTGCGCATAGCCAATTGCCGTCGGCAAAAGAAGAACGACGACGAACAGGCAGGCTGCGTGAGCAAGCAGTTCAAGTTGTCTTTGACGTACAGGAGACGTCGCGTCCGCGACAGCCCCCATCCGCATGTGCTGCCCGCGCTGAAAAGCAAGAACAGCGCCAAGCATTGAAAGCCATAAGAACACGATCGAAGCGAGTTCATCAGACCAAGTGAAAGGCTCGCTCCAAACGTAGCGAGCCAGTACGCCGACAAGTAAGATGACCACCTCGGCAACCACCAAAGTAGCCGCGAGAAACTCAACCGTGCTCACGAGAGCTTTTTCGAATAAGGTCAGCGAACGCGGAGCGTATGTCGGATCGGCGACGGTAGTGACGGTGGAAGTGGTCATCTTTTCACCCTCAACCTAGCTTGCCAGAGGCTGCTTCAAGAAGCGACCAAGCCTCATCGCCAAAGCGGCCCTTCCATTCCTTGTAAAATGGAGACTGGCTAAGGGTGTCGCGGAAGCCAGCGGTCTCAACATCGTGGAACTGTAGGCCTTTCCCAGTGAGGTTGGCCTGGAGTTCTCCGTTCAACTTCTCGACATCCGCTCTCTCCGCAACAGCAGCCTCGTTTACATGCTTTTTGATGATTTCGCGGGTTGCCTCCGGCATAGCCTCGAAGTTGTCGCGGTTCGCCAGCGTCCAGAAGCCATCCCACATGTGGTTCGTGCGGGAAAGATGCTTTTGCACCTCGTACATTTTGGCGAAATATAGAGTTGCTAGCGAGTTCTCAAGCCCATCCGCCACGTGAGTCTGCAAAGCAGAGTAAGTTTCACCCCACGGGATCGTTGTTGGAGAGGCCCCGAAAGACTTGAACAACGATGTCCAAAGCGGAGCAGGGGGGACACGGATTTTGAAGCCCTTGAAGTCTGCAGGGCTTAGGATGGGCTTGTTCAGCGATGTAGTCTGACGGAAACCGTTGTCCCACATTTTGTCAAAGGCAACGAGATTGGCTTTTTCGAACGCGGTGACAATGTGCTTGCCGAGGGGGCCGTCAACCGCCTTCCACACCTGCTGATAGTCAGAGAAGGCAAAGCCGACCCCGGTAATGGCGGCGACCGGGACTAGGGTTGCAACGATCAGACCCGTTTGGATGAAGATATCAAGGGCACCAGAGCGGAGCTGGCTAAGCATATCCGCATCAGTCCCCAACTGGCTCGCGGGGAAGATTTCGATCTCTACCTGACCGTTTGTTTGTTCCTTAATCTTTTTGCTCGCTTCTCCCAAGCGAGTGTTCAACGGGTGGTCTGCAGGCATAATATTGGCTGCCTTCAGCTTGAACTGAGGCGCTGCCGTCAGAATTGAAGGCATCGCCAGCGTTGCCCCGACAGCACCAGTGGTGATCATAAAGCTGCGTCTGGTTGTAGAAATCATTGTAGTCTCCTCCTCTAAGATGATGAAGCTAGTTAAGTCTGCGGTATGTCGGCGAAAAACCTGAGTAGTTGTTCTACGACGAACTCTGGAGCCTCCTCTGCTACCCAGTGCCCACAGTCAGGAATGATCCCGCCTCTGACGTTTTCAGCAACGCGAGCAACAGAGTCATAAGTCTCCATTCCTCTGCCGAACGCACTGTCGCCTCCCAAAGCGAGTACGGGCATCTTCAGCTTGCCATTTTCGGCAAGGATCTTTTGGTTATCGATTACGTCCTGCGGAAATGCCCTATAATAGGAAATAAGTGCACGAAATCCGCCAAGCCGAGCGTAGGTACGATGATATTCAGCCCGGTCGGCAGCGGGAACTACATCCTGGCGCTTGCCGTAATTTTCGAAGAGCCAGTCGATGATCAGATGTTCCCTGCCAGCGCAAAGTGCCTCCGGAAGGTCAGGCGTCCGAAAGAATGGGTGGTGCCACCGGCGACCGCCCTGCGACATCTCTCCGCCATCTCCGGGGATAGCGACGTCGAGAATACTGAGGCCTACGACAGCTTCCGGATGTTGGGCCGCAAGTGAGAAAGCAACGGGGCCACCCCAGTCGTGTCCAACCAGCAGGAATTTCGAGATGCCCAACTTTCCGTTGATGAGTTCCCAGAGATCGCTTGCCACGGTTTTCTTGTCATAACCCTCGACGGGTCGAGATGAATCGCCCAGACCGCGAAGGTCTGGGGCGATCACCATGAAACCAGCGGCGGCGAGACTCGGCATTATATGCCGCCACTCGTGAGAACTCTGTGGGATGCCGTGGACTAGTACGACTGGATACCCCTCACCCGCGGTCAGGTAATGAAGTGTAACCTCGGAAAGTTCGACGTGATTGGACTGGATTGCGCTTGACATATCTCTCTCAGAATCTGGCTATCGCTTCACTCAGGCGAATTGCTTCTCAGCACGTTCGTGTATGAGCTTTTTGACCTCTGACTTGGCCACTTTGCCGTAGCCCGATTTGGGCAGGCTTTCCCAAAACTGGAAGTCGGATGGAAACTTGTAGCGGCTGAGCTTTCCTTCGAGGCGCTGGAGAAGGGCATCAGGCTCGATCTTCACGCCATTACGGGTCACAAGAACGGCGACGCCGCATTCCCCCCATTTCTCGTGAGGAATGCCCACCACGCAAGCTTCTGCGACATCGGGATGTGTCAGGAGCAATTCCTCGATTTCTAATGGGTATACGTTGGACCCCCCGGAAATATACATGTCCGATGACCGGCCGGTGATATGCAGATAACCGCGATCATCAAGGTGCCCAAGATCACCCGTATGAAACCAACCGTGCTTCAATGATTTCAGATTTGCTTCATCATTCTCGAAATATCCTAAGAATACCGCAGGCCCCCGAACGCAAATCTCGCCGGTGTCGTTCACATCAAGCCGATGACCCGCGTCGTTGAGAATAGCGATGTCCATTCCGGTTCGCGGCCTTCCGCATGAGCCAATCGGGAGCTTCGCATCATCAGTTTCCGAATGCATCGATGGTGGCAATACGGTGATGGCACCGGTTACCTCGCCAAGACCGTAGTATTGGACAATGACCTTCCCAAGTTTATGAAGAGCATACTGCTGGTCGGCGCGATACATCGGCGCTCCCGCATAAACAATGTACCGCAGCGATGAATGATCGACGCGGTCAACTGCGTCGTGTCGCGTAATCATTGTTAGGATCGTCGGGACAGTGAACATGTTGGTTACACGATGCTTCTCGACGAGTTCCCAGACTTCATCGCAGTCAAGCCGTTCCGACGCCAGAAGAACACTTGCTGCGCCTTTTGCCACCTGTGTCACGGCGTGGATGCCTGACCCGTGCGACAATGGGGCAACCACCAGAGATACATCCTCTTCCGTCGTTCCGGGCATCAGATCGCACAAGTGGTTCACGGCGACGAAAGCCATTTGGCCATGGGTCAGCATTGCTGCTTTCGGTCGGCCGGTTGTGCCCGACGTGTAGAAAAACCAGCAAACATCGTCATAATTGACGTCCGCAAGAGGGCTGTCGACGCCGTTGTTTGAGATCATTTTCTCCCAGGTCAACCCGTCATCTTTGTCACCGATCCATACAACAGCTTGGCAGTCAGGATTGGAGCTTGAGGTCGAAGCCGCATGCTCAGGAAAGGCAGCATCGATTATGTGGATTTTCGCTCGCGAGGACGAGGCCAGGTAAGCTGCTTCAACAGGGGTCAGACGAAAATTGGTTGGAACCCAGACTGCGCCGATCCGCCAACAAGCCCATTGCGTCTCAAACATCGCATTGCAGTTGCGGGAGTGAACCAGCACCCGGTCTCCCTTAACAACGCCAAGCGTCAATAGACCTTGTGCCGCCCGACCCACTCGCTCGTTGATTTCCGCCCATGTCCACACCTTGTCGCCCTGGATCAGGCCGGGCCGATCACCAAAGTGCTGCGCAGCATGAACAAGCATCGAGGCAAGGTTACTTGTGCTCTTGCTCATCACTTTACTGCCTCAAGAATAGAGACGTAGTTAGCGACCGCTGCACCACCCATATTAAAGACGCCAGCAACGTCAGCCTTCGGAAGTTGCATATCTCCAGCCGTGCCGGTTAATTGCATGGCCGACAAGACGTGCATTGAAACGCCGGTCGCACCTACAGGGTGTCCCTTCGCTTTCAATCCACCCGAACGGTTCACCGGAAGTCGACCGTCTGGAAGCGTCCATCCTTCCAAAATAGCGCGTGCACCATCGCCACGAGGAGTCAGTCCCATTGCCTCATACTCAATGAGTTCAGCAATTGTGAAACAATCGTGCGTTTCTACAAATGATAAATCCAAAAGGTCCAAACTCGCATCAGAAAGCGCCCTCTGCCATGCTAGCGCGCCAGAGCCGAAGTACGTTGGGTCCCGCCTCGAAAGGGGAAGATAATCGTTCATCTGAACCGCAGCGCGCCAACGAACAGCCTTGGCCATCGTCTTTGCTGTTTCCTCGTCGGTGAGGATTAGGGCAGCTGCGCCATCGGAGATGAGTGAGCAATCGGTTCTTTTCAGGGGGCCTGCAACGAACGGGTTTTTCTCAGATACATTTCGGCAGAAGTCATAGCCAAGATCACGCCTCATCTGGGCATATGGGTTATCTACGCCATTTCGGTGATTCTTCGCTGCAATTGCGGCCAAAGCATCTGACTTATCGCCGTATCGTTGGAAATACGACTGAGCGATCTGCCCGAAAACCCCAGCGAATCCCGCTGGGATGTCTCCCTCTTCCTTGCGGTAGCCAGCGCTGAGAAGAATATCGCCTGCAACAGCGCTAGTCGCATGGGTCATTTTTTCCGCGCCGATCACAAGGGCAAATCGTCCACGACCAGCGGCAATGAAATCTCTAGCTTGAAAAACGGCTGCCGATCCGGACGCACAGGCATTCTCGACCCGCGTTGAGGGCTTATTCAACAACTCGTGGACACTATGCATAGGTAACGAGGATGGGAAATCCTGTTTGGCGAACCCAGCATTGAAAATACCAAGGAACACGCCTTCGACATCGCTAGGTTCGATGCCGGCGTCGGCAATGGCTCGCGCAGCGACAAGATTGATCAAGCTTTCGATGTCTGGCGCGTCAGGGAGCTTGCCAAATGGGCTGTGAGCCCACCCCACGATTGCAGCTTCGGTCATGAAACTCTCCGTTGGTACTGGGCCGCATGCGACCCTTTTTTTGATTCGGGGCGCGCTAGCCGATCGGTGAGCGCGGCCGCTTCTTGTTGCAGGATCGGAGCCAGTTCAGCCCTGCGAGCCTCCGACAGCCTTGCTTCAATTGCCGAGATTGAAAGTGCCCCGACGCACTGGCCGCTTGCACCAAACACCGGCACACCGATCGCCCAGCTCCCTGGAAGTAGGCGCCCGGGATTGAAAGCGAAGCCCGCAACCCGGGTTTCCTTCACGGCATTTCTGATGAAGTCGGGGGAATAGGTCTTATAATGCAGATCGAGTTCCGGTCTCAGAACTTCCAATATGCGCTCGACCTCGTCGTCCGGCATCGCCGACAGCATTGCCAAGCTGCCTGCTCCGATCCCCAGGGGATGGCGGTCCCCTGCTTGCAGCACATGTGTGCGTATTGGGTAATCACCCTCAAAGCGCTCCAGGCAGATGGCGTGCTCGTTTACTGGCACGGAGACAAACGCTGTATCCTGACTAACCTCGGCCAAGCGACGCAAAGCAGGCATGGCCAGTTTGTGAATCCCAAATCGCTCAGTGGATTGAATGCCAAGAAGGTAGGCTTCAGGGCCAAGGTAATAGAGGCGATCACCGCCCTGCTCGACGTAGCCATTCCGCTCTAACGACTTAAGGATTCGGTGCACTGTTGGCTTGGACAATGCCGCGAGCGAAATGACCTCTGACAGACGGATTCCATATTTCGATCGACTGCCGACAATTCGCAAGATCACAAAGGCGCGATCTAGCGCCTGTGCACCATCGCTCTTACCTAACAAAACACGCCCTCCCAAGGTCCGCATTACGAGACATATTTCTACGTGCCTCGCTATCTGTCTGAGTAGAACGCCAATATTGCCCTGTCAACAGGGCATTGCAAGGTATTTTAGAGTATCATATTATGAGACGTGTCTTTAACTGGGCTCATTGTTCGCAGCGTCTCGCCTTTGCCGGAAAGCAATGATTCTTTGCTGCGCGTCGTGCGACGGCCCGGCAGTCCGCGCTTTGTCCCGCCGACAGTGATCGGTATCAACGACTGGGCATGGCGAAGTAACCAACGCAATGCGACCATCATCGGCGATCTGGAACGGAGCAAAACCATTGGTCTCCTGCCAGATCGGGAGCCATCGACAGCCCAGGCTTGGCTTTCGGACCAACCCCAAATCAGTATCGGCGCTCGCGACAGTGGCGGTGGTTGTGCGACGGCTGCAGTCAGGCGTTGCCACATGTCACCCAGGTCGCCGCCCACTAGCATTTTGAGAGCTCCAGTCGGACATTCCTCGATGAGGTGCCCAAATCCATGCGCCACCTCAACCGCGATCGGAGCGGCCACGATCAACTCCGAGCTGCTGAAGGCCGCCGAGCGGATCCAGTACAATGGATATCTTCGCAGAGAAGACGCCAATGCCGCTATTCTCGACCTGGCCAAGTCGGGCGCCGCAATCAAGGAGATCGTGGGCCGGACCGGATTACAGTCGAGGCTTGGTCCGAGGCATGCTGCGTGGTCAACGTTCGGATGCTTTTCGTGTCCGCGAGAACTCGCTCGAGCTCTATCTGCCTTGGCTTGACGCTCAATGGGCGGCCGGACACCGGCATGGAACGGAGCTATGCGGCAATTCAAGGGCCAAGGTTTCCGTGGCTGCTTCTAGCTGTCACCGAGCAGGGCGCACGGCGTCGAAAAGCAGAATAGGTCGATGACGGCGCCTTGAGTTGAGCGCCCTCGGCCAGGACCATTGCGCGCCCTATTACCATCGGTCGCGACCACCTCTCCAAATTTGGTACCCTGACGGTTGACGGCATTGAAGGCGGCGTACCCCTGCTCATTAAGGCGCGGAATTAGTTACCCCTTCAAGGCGATGATACGCGAGAGACCACTCGCTGATCTCGATCCACGGTTGGCGAGACCCCAAACAGGCTTGATTGCCTTCCTCGCCAACGGCGTCGTCATAGGTCGCGCGTCCGTCAGCGCTGCGATCACTTCGCCATGGTGAATGGCCAGATCGAGGGGGCAGATGACCAGGCTTAAACTGGCGAAACGCCGATGTATTGGCGCGGAAAGAGTGACCTCCTCAGGCCCGCGTCCTAGGCGCAGGACAAAGTCCTTGACCACTAAAACTGCGTCATAGCCACGATTGGACGCCGATTGACAGACCGGAGAGGAGCGAACTTTGCCATTGGTTTTGGCGGATTAGTGTTGATTACATTAATGGCAAGAGAATGCCCCGTGTCAGCCACACCTCTACAGCGCACAAAAATTCTCGGGCACGTTTAGAGGCGCCCCGGTCACGACGTCTCTGCATTGTAATCTCATCTTTAAACAACGCTCCACAATATGAGACGCCAATCGACCTATTCACCTCTATCGTCGAGTGCTGTCCATCAAATCCACAGTATTTTGGATAAAAATAGCGTCGTTGTGTCTCACATTATGGACGAATGTCAAATATTGTTAGCATTCCTCTTCCGCTCTGCTACAGCAGTATTTCGAGAGGAGAAGCGAATGAACACCTACGCCTTAGACAATATCGGCCCTTCGTTCCCCGATGGCTTTCATTGGATAGCCGCAAACGCAACAGTGGTTGGAAACGTGACAATCGAGTCCAATGTCAGCATTTGGTTCGGAAGCGTTTTGCGCGGGGATAACGACCCGATAGCCGTTGGCGCGGGCACAAACATTCAAGACTTATGCATGGTTCACAGTGACCCAGGCTTTCCGGTGAATATCGGCGCAGGCTGCACGATTGGGCACCGAGCAATTATTCATGGCTGCACCATTGGGAACAATACACTTATCGGCATGGGGGCAATTGTTCTGAACGGTGCGGTGATAGGCGAGAATTGTATCGTTGGTGCGGGGGCGCTGGTGCGGGAGAGGGAGCATGTCCCGGACAATTCGCTTTTTGTGGGATCACCTGGGAAAGTCATCAAGACTATAAGCGCTGATGCGGAAGCTGGACTACGGCGTTCAGCTGCGCACTACGTGCAGAACGCGCTAAGGTTTTCAAGGGCGTTAGCAGCAGCAGCGAACAAGTGAAGTCGCATATCAGACCGTCTGATGTGGGTGGATCCTTGCCGGCCCTTGAGCTTAGCTATAGAGCGACTTATCGGCTGACGACCATCGCCGGCTTTGGCCCAATCATCGCTGCAAGCGTCGCTGCTGCCTACAAAGGCGCCGCAGTGGTGCTAGTAAACAAAATGGCGCGCATAATATGGCGCTTCTCTTCGAGGGTGGCAGATACGAAGCGCCGGAGATGGCAGAAGCGTAGGTACAGGGTTCCAAGCGACGTGACGTCCGTAAAGAGCGGCAAGGTACGAACGCGTGATGAACCCCAGGGGCGACACCTCGATGCCAATCAGACCGTCTGACGCAGGGGCCTCTGTCGGAAAAGTACCGCAACGGCTTGACCCAAGCCGAAGGCGCAGTGCCGATGACGCAACCCGTAGGAAAACCCAATTCCGGATTTAGAACCGCAGCACAGCAACGTCACATTACCCTGCCGTTGCTATGGCCATTGGCCTAGTTTGAATAGACAGCTGTATTCCGTTCGGATAGGACTTGCAGTTCAACAGGACTAGGCTCGTTCTTGAAGCACCGCAATCTGGTTCACCCAACGAGCGTGGGAACTGCCACGACGACGCGGTCGCCGAAAGCTCCCTCAACGTTGTGAAGCGTGAACGCGTCCGCCGCAGGCTCTATTGTCCACGTGACGAATCCCGTCAGGACGGGTTTGCTTATATTGCAAATTTCCACAACGCGAAACGTAAGTGTGTGAGGAACGGGATACTGTCGTGTGTCGATTTCGATAAACAGCTGAAAACGTAACTCGACGATGTTTAGAATTTCAGGGCATTCACCCCCCTGTCCTCTCCCACCAAATCAAAGCGAAAATTGGCTTTCTTCGTCAGCGATATTCGCCCGGAAAAACAATGTCCTGATCAACGAGGACATTGAATTTGTATCCTGGCCGGATCTGCAGTGTTGGCTGCACGTCCATATTCCGTTGGATTGTCCGGTCCGCCATCCGCCCGAAGGTCTCAGCAAAATTGCGCCTCGCCGCATCTGAGGCCGTATCCTGGGTTGCGAGCGTCGAGCTCTGAGGCACCGCCATGTCGATGCCCGTCCCGATAAGGGCGATCATGACCGCAGAACCGAAGGTTTTGAGATAGTGGTTGTTCACCTTATCCTTGAAGCCGCCATAACCTTCTGCATCCGTGCCGGCCATGCCGCCGATCTGTAACGTCGAGCCGTTAGGAAAGATGATATCGGACCAGACGACGAGCACACGGCTCTGCCCGAACGAAACCTTGCTGTCATAGCGACCGAACAGTTTCGTGCCCTGCGGGATCAGCAGGCGATGGCCTGATGCGCTGTCATAGATATTCTGGCTGACCTGCGCGGTGATGCGCCCTGGTAGGTCGGAATTGATGCCTGTTATCAGTGTCGCCGGAATAACCGAGCCTCGCTTCAGTTCGTAAAGAGACTGCTGCGGCACGACACGGTTTGGCAGATAGCCGAGATCCTTGAGGTCGGCATTGAAGAAATCTTCCTTGGAATTTTGTCCGTTCGGATCGACATTTTGCCCACCGAGACCGGCGCGCAAGGCCGCGGCGTAAAGATCGGATGGGTTTCCGTTAGCCGCGGCTGTCGTCGTCCGGGCTCCGGCGCTCTCATCTTTTCCCGATCGTGCTTCCAGCTTGCCGCGATCGATGGCGAGCGGCGCGTCAAAAGCGGAGTCCCGCGCCTGCATTCGGGCCATCCGCTGGCGTTGCTGCTCGCGCAGAACCTGTTCCTGTTGCTCGCGGGCGAGTCGCGCGCGCCATACTTCTTCCGGCTCCAGTTCCGATCCGTTCCGTTGCACTTGTCTCTGTTCGGTCTGAATGAACGGATTGGCCGTCTCCTCTTCAGCCTGCTTCGTCTCGACCGGGGACGGCTGGAACGTCGTCTGCGGCTGTGGCTCGCCAATGATGCCGTCGGTGACGCCCCGCTTGATCTGGTCGGCAAAGGTCGAGGCCGGATTGCCCGAACTGGTGTCCGGACCGCTATCCCTGCCGAAGTATATCCCGCGTGAGGCGAGCCCAAAGAAAATGATGCCGAGAAAAGCGACCAAGAGCAGGATCACGACGATGACGGGCAGGCGGTTCACGCGCCTGATGCCGAACGTGGCCTGAGTGTTGGCGGCGCCACCAAGCTTGAGAGACTGCACTATGATGTCCTCCCTCACCCGCGCCGCATGAGTGAAACGGCGCTTGCGGGCGTCGCACCCGATGTCGTCACGGTATAGGCCCGACCAAGCTCGACACTGCTCGTCGAGAGCCGTGCGAGCATCTGGCCTTCATAGGGCATGATTGCATAGGCAAGCGGGATGACGGCCGCTTTGCTGTCCGTCTTCTGGTCGGTGACAACGGCATAACCCCATCCCCTCAACGCCGCCTCAAGCGCCTGCCCGAATGGAGAACCATCCTGCTTGAGCGCAACGGTCGCCTTCCCTTGTCCGATCTGTTCGGCAAGACGGCTGACCATATCTCCCGCAATGGCGCCGGCGGCTGGTCCGGAGACATCAGTCGGTGCTGCGCTTGCGACGAGACCATCGGCGTCCATTGACTGGCACCCGGAGAGAAGAATGGCGAGGGCGCTCACCGTGGCGAAGCATCGAATGGGACCGAGACGGTTCCAGTTGTGGCGAAGGAGGTCCAGCATCACCGCCCTCCCCTGCTGATCGTCACCTTCTGCTGTTTCCAACCGACGCCTGAGACGAGGACGGCACGATCGATATTGTAATCGACCACCATCATGTTGCTCTTCATGCGATAGTTGACGATGCGGCTCTGGCCGCCGGAGACAACGAAGAGAACCGGCGCATCCTGACCGGAGATCGACCGCGGAAACTGGATGTAGGTTTTTTGCCCATCCGAGTAGACCCGCGTCGGCCGCCAGCCCGCACTCCCCGAGACGGAATAGGCAAAGCTCAATTGCTCGGCCGGAACGCCGGCGCCTGGAATGGTGCTGGCTTCCAGCCGCGCGTTAATGTCGGCAAGTTTTGCCGAGACGTCTTCGGGATAGTCAAACCCGACGCGCGCCATATACTGCGTGGCATGCGATTTCAGCTGGATGTGATAGGTCCGCCGCGACGTCGTCACGACCATAGAGGTGACAAGGCCCGGCTCCGATGGCTTGACGATCAGGTGGATCGCTTGCCCGCCCGCTGCCCCTGAGGTCGCAGGCTCTACTTTCCAGCGCACCGTATCGCCGACCAGCACGTCGCGAACGACCTCGCCACCCTGAAGCTCGATGTCGCAGACCTGCAACGGTGAGCAGACGACCGACGGCTGCACCTCGCCGTAAAGGAAGATGACCTTGCCATCCGCGCCCTTCGTTACGAGGCCGCGACTTCCACGCCACTGTGTCGAAATTCCCATGCCCTTCGCCTCGTTGGCGGTGACGCCATCAGCGGCGAGAGACGCAGATGGGAAAAAGACGCAAGTGGTCGCAACAATGATGGCAATGACGCCGGCACTCATCGTGGCCTGCAATAGTTCGTGTGATCTGTTCATATTCGGAGCCATGCCTTTCAGAGCTGCGCGGTCCAGTCGAAGTCGCGGAGATAGAGACCAATAGGATTGAGACGGATGATGCCTTCGTCCTGCGGCGGTGTCAGTGTCACCGTGGCGATCCCGCGGAAGCGGCGAGTGGCAGTCTCCTTGCCGCGGCGGTCGCGTTCGAACTCCGTCCAGTCGATCTGGTAGCTCTGGTTCGACAGTGCGACGATGTTGTTGACCTCGATCGCGACCGTTGCGGTCTTCGCCTTCTCGAAGGGCGAATTCGAGCGAAACCAGGCATTGACCTTTTCCGTGGCGGGATCGGAGGTGCGGAGCAGCCCATAGGTCCGGTCGATATACCGCTTCTGTACGACTGCATCCGGTGTGACGGAGCGAAAATTTGACACGAAGCTGCCGAGTGTCGCGCGCACCACGCGTGGATCGGCATATTCGATCTGCTGGGGGAAGCCGGCATTGACCGATGTGCCGAGCTTGTCGACTTCGACGATATAAGGGATCAGCTTGACCTGGGTGCTCTGGTAGAGCGCGTAGCCAAAACCGACGACCGCCATTGTCATTCCCGCAATGCCGACGACGCGCCACGCGGCTGCCGCTTTGACGTACGAGCCATAACGCTCGTTCCACTCGTTGCGTGCCGCGATATACGGATTATCTGGGATATTCTGTCCGGCCATTCTTTCAGCGTCCCGTCACTTGCTGTCGTTGATCGGCGGTGGTGGAGGCGGTGTGCCCGGCCGGCCGGATGATTGATCGAGCTTGGCGTTGGCAAGGCCGAGCATCGATCCGGCATAGGCGCCGGGCGAACCGATCGCCTTTTCCTTTGCCGCCGAGCCGACTGCGCCGGCCGCTCCGCCAAACCCAGCCTGCATGCCGCGCAACGCGGAACTGCCGAGCGATGCTCCCCCTGCCCTTGCCGTCGTCGCCGCCTGAAACCCTCTGCTGGCCGCCGCTGTTGCCAGAAAGCCGGCTCCCGCCGCAAAGGACGCGGCCTGTCCGCCATGACGGATTGCCTCCATACCGCCGCCAACGGACGCACCCTGCACCACACCCTGTATGATCGGCGGCACATACATGGCGATGACGAAGACGACGACGGAGATGCCGGCAATCGCGAGCGTGGTGATGAACTGTTCCGAGGTCGCGGTCGGCGCCTCTGCCAATCCAAGAAGGATGTCCGAGCCGATCTTGGCGATCATGATAAGCGCCATCAGCTTCATGCCGACGGAGAAGGCATAGATCAGGTACTTGATCGCAAAATCCTTGGTATAGGAAGAGCCACCAAGCCCGAGCATGATCATGCCGGCAAGCAGGCCGACATACATCTCGACCATCACGGCGACGAAGATCGCCGCCACCAGCGAGAAGGACACGACGACCACGACCATGGCGAAGACGGCGGCGATCGCCAGCGAGTTATCCTCGAAGAGCCCGAACTTCGCCTGTTCCGACATTTTCGTCGCGACACGAATGCCGGCGTCGAAGATGTTGGCGGGAGATGCAGAGCCCCCACCGGCGCCGATCTGGTAGAGACTGTCGACCACGGCCTTGGCGAACTCCGGCCCCCTATCGAGGATGAAGGCGAACAGGCCGATGAACATGATGCGTTTGACGAGTTCGGCGAACCAGCTGTCGAGCGAGGCGGCGTTGATTGCCAGCCAGACCGCAGCAATCCCGACCTCGATGCCGGCGAGGATCCAGAACAACGAGCGGGCGGCATTCATCACCGTCGTCTCCCATCCCCTGGCGGCGGTGACGACAGAATTTTCGAGTGTGGTGAGGACTTGTCCTTGCTGCGCCAATGCTGGCGTGGTCGCTAGCAGCACGACTGCAATCGCGATGAACGACCGTTCGAGCATCCGGGGAGAGACAGCGGCTACCATCGGGGCTTCATCTCCTGACCGCCGCGGATGTCGCGCTCGGGATTCCCGCCAAAGAACCCTTCGCGATGTCGGCGCTGTTCTTCATTGGAAGACGAATTCCTTGCGGCCGTGTCCGACCCGGAGATCGGCGTGGCTTGCGGCTGAACGACGATCCAGGTGATGACGCTCGCACCGGCCGCGGAAACGACCGCTACGAGGGCGATAATGACGATCAACCGCGGGCTCACCAGCGCGGCTCCATCGTCTGGCCGCCTCTGATGTCGCGCTCTGTCCCGCTAAAGAATTGTTCACGTCGCGCTTGCGCCAGATCCTTTTGCGCCTGCTCGGACCGGTACCAGGTCCCCATCATCGTCATCTGCTGGGAGACCAGACCGCGCAGTTTCTGCATCTGGGCGACCTGCTGTGCGGCGATATCGTGGCCGACCTGCAGCGCCTTCATCTGGCCATCGGCCGATTCCGACATCGACCTGAGCTGCGACATAGTGCTCTCCTCGCTGGAGAATTGTTCGGCCGTCAGATTGGCAGCCTTCAGCGTGCCGGCGATCGTGTCGCGATTGGTGTCGGACCAGCTCTGATAGGTCGTGGAGAAGCTCGCGCCGTCAGGCAGATTGCTCTTCATGTCGGCGAAGCTCTGGAAGCGCTGCTTCAGCACATCGTCGACATTGCCCATGGAGAAGGCGACGCCCTGTCCCTGATTGACGACGTTCTGGAGGTTCTTCAGGTCATTTTCGACCTGACCCCAGACATGCTCGGGCAACTGCGCGGTGTTCTGCAGCATGTTCTTGTAGATGTTGAGCTGGTTCTGGATCTGCTCGGCCAACTGCGAGATCTGGGTGATCTGGTTGTTAACCTGCTCAGCGGACTTGCCGACGAGGCTGATCAGCTCCGTATTGTTGGCCAGCTGCGTCCATTCGGTCGCCTGCCCCGTGACGCCACCGGCCTGTGCAGGGAGCGAGAGAGCAGACGAGAGCATGAGGACCGCACAAAGCACGGCGTGCAATGTTCTACTGGGTTGGGAAGAGCGTATCGGCATGGGCGATCCCCCGTTGCTGGAGCCAGTGAAGAGGCCAGGCGGCCCCATGTTCAAGTTGCAGGGCGCGAATGCGCTTGAGGTCTTCCTTTCCGGAGGCCCCGACAAAGGAGAGCGCTACCGCCCCAAGCGCCATATCGAATAGGCGGCGCCCCTCCGGTGACACGACGTAATAGTCTCGCTTCGGAATGGCGGTGGCGACGATCTCGATCTGTCGTTCGTTAAAGCCGATACGCTCGTAAAACTCGCGCGTGCCGGGTTCCCGAGCAGCACCATTTGGCAGGCAGATCTTCGTGGGGCAGGATTCCTTCAGCACATCGATGATGCCGGAGCGCTCGGCGTCCGAGATCGACTGGGTGGCGAGCACTACAGCGCAATTGGCCTTGCGCAGCACCTTCAACCACTCCCTAATCCTGTCGCGAAACACCGGATGGCCGAGCATCAGCCAGGCTTCGTCGAGGATGATCAGGCTGGGTGCACCGGTGAGGCGCTTTTCGATGCGTCGAATGAGATAGGTGAGCACGGGCACGAGATTACGCTCGCCCATGTTCATGAGCTCCTCGATCTCGAAGCACTGGAAGGTGCCGAGCGCCAGCCCGTCTTCTTCGGCGTCGAGCAGCTGACCCATCGGCCCATCGACGGTATAATGATGCAGGGCGTCCTTGATCTCCCGCATCTGGACACCCGAGACGAAGTCCGAGAGCGAGCGGCCGCGGGACTCGGCCATCAGGCCGACCTGCCGTGAAATAGCATTGCGGTAGTCCGGGGTGATCGTTACGCCCTGCAGTGCCACTAGCATCTCGACCCACTCGGTGGCGAAAGCACGGTCGCCCTCGGTCGAGAGGTCGGCCAGTGGGCAGAAAGAGAGTGCCCTTCCCTCCCCTGCTTCCTGAGCATCGCCACCAATCTGGTAATGATCGCCGCCGAGCCCCAGCGTCAGCGGCAGCATCGAGCCACCCTTGTCGAAGGCGAAGATCTGCGCATTGGCGTAGCGTCGGAACTGGGCTGCGATCAATGAGAGCAGCGTTGATTTGCCGGAACCGGTCGGCCCGAAGATCAGCGTGTGGCCGACATCGTCGACATGCAGGTTAAGCCGGAACGGTGTCGATCCGCTTGCGACCTGCATGAGCGGCGGTGATCCGGCCGGGTAGAAGGGGCAAGGTGCTACAGGGCTTCCCGACCAGATCGAATTGAGCGGGATGAGGTCGGCGAGATTGCGCGTGTTGATCAGCGGCTCGCGGATATTAGCATAGGAAACGCCCGGCAGGCTGCCGAGAAACGCATCCGTCGCATTGAGTGTCTCAATCCGGGCGCCAAAACCTTCGGCCTGGACCAAGCGGCGGACCGCCTCACACTTCTCCTGTAGGCTTTGCTGGTCCTCATCGAAGAGAACGATGACAGGCGTGTAGTAGCCATACGCCACGAGCTGTGACGAGGCTTCGGCGATCGCGTCGTCGGTCTCTGCGACCATCAGCATCGCGTCCTGATCGAGCGAACGCGATTGCGTCTGAAACAACTGGTCGAAGAATGGCCGAACTTTCTGTTGCCACTTTTTGCGGGTCCGCTCGAGCCTGGCCCTCGCTTCCTCGGCATCGAGGAAGACGAAGCGAGACGACCATCGATAGCTGAGCGGCATCAGGTCAAGACTGTTGAGTATTCCCGGCCAGCTTTCGACAGGCAGTCCGTCGATCGCCACCACGCCCAGAAACCGGTTCTCAACAAGTGGCGTCAGACCGTGTTGCAGCTCGGCTGTGACCAGCCAGTCGAGATACATCGGGATCTCTGGCAGGCGCACCGGATGATTTTCCCCGGTGATGCAAAAGCGGATAAACTGGAAGAGTTCGTCGTAGCGGGCGATACGATGACCGCCGTGCTCCGGCGTTTCGCGCGTCATCATCCGTCGGATCGAAACGACATTGGCAAGATACTGTTCGACCTCGCGGATCGACGTTAGAAAACTCTCAAGCGCCTTGTCGGCATACGTGGCGGATCGGCTGCCAATGTCGGAATAGATATAGCGCGTCAATCCGGACCGCCGCGGCTCGGGTGGGCGCCAGGTCAGGATAACGGCGTGACGGCTTTCGTAATGTCCCCTTTCCTTCTGGAAATGCGCCCGTCGTTCGGCATCGATGGCGCGGGTGACCGGATCGGGGAAATGACTGACTTCCTCCGTCGGATAATCTCCCGTCGGCACCCGGACAGCCTCGACCTGGATCATCCAGCCGGAACCGAGGCGCGACAGGATTGCATTGATCTGCCGCGACACCTCGTTTCGCTCGGCCTCGGTCGAGCTTTCGCTATCGGGTCCGGCAAAGTACCAGCCCGCCATCAGCGAGCCGTCCTTCAGGAGAAGGACACCGTTATCGACCAACCCGGCATAGGGAACGAGATCGGCAAAGGACGGTCCGGAATGGCGGAAGGATTTGAGGGCAACCATGCCGCGCTCCCTCAATACCTGCGCCACGGCGACGACGTCGCGCGGTAGAATGTTTTGTAGGAGATATGCCTGATGTAAACCCTTCGCATCAGCGGGTCGGCCTTGGCCATCATACGAAGGGCTGCGACCGCGACCAGCCAGATCGCCACGCCGAACAGGGCCGCATACCAGGTTAGCACAACGAATATCAGGATAACGGCGGCGAGAGCGGTTACCAGGACAAGCTCGCGATCGGCGCCCATCAACAGGTTGGGACGCGACAGCGCCCGATGCACCCGCGACCGTATAAGGTTGGAACCGGCTTCAGCCACGAGCCCCCTCCCCTGCTGCTGGCTGCGTCGGCACGGGCATCGACACAACAGGAGCAATGCCCGCCTCGGCCTGGGGCTCACCAATTGATGCACCAGTTGCGCCAAACAGGGCAACGATCTGGGTGGCCCCGAGGAGAACGCCACCGACCAGGGCGACGTAGCAAAGGCGACGGGCAAAATCGTTGAGCTCTCCGCCGAAAATCAGCATGGCACCGGCGATCGCGACTGCGGCAAGGGCAATGAACCCGGCGACAGGACCGGTGATCGACTGCTGGATCTGCTGCAGTGGCGACTCCCACGGAAGACCGCCGCCACCTGAGCCCGCGAATGCAGGCTCCGAAAGGCTCAAGGACATGGCAGCAAACATGATCGCTGCGAAAAGAGAATAGGTCTTACGCGACATGGCTGTCCTCGTCGATCTGGGCATAATGTTCGGTCTGGTAGTGATTGTTGCGGTATCCTTCGATGTGGATCACTTCGCGGACCCGCCTCCCCTTCCCCGTCCGCTCGATCGAGACCACGAGATCGACCGCCTCGCCGATCACCTCCTGCATTTGCTGCTGGCTCGCTTCAGCCGTCAGTTGTTCCAGCCGGCGCAGCGCCGACATTGCGGTGTTGGAGTGGATGGTAGTGACGCCTCCCGGATGGCCGGTGTTCCAGGCTTTCAGCAGGGTGAGCGCTGCCCCGTCGCGGACCTCGCCGACGATGATGCGGTCTGGACGTAGCCGCATGGTGCTTTTTAGCAACCGCGCCATGTCGATCGTATCGCTGGTATGCAGGCAGACTGCGTTTTCCGCCGCGCACTGGATTTCGGCGGTATCCTCGAGGATGACCATGCGATCATCGGGTGCGCTCAAAACGATCTCGGCGATGATTGCGTTAGCGAGCGTGGTCTTGCCTGAACCGGTGCCACCCGAGATCACGATGTTCATTCGGGAATCGATAGCGCTTCGAATGGCAGATGCCTGGGCTTCGGTCATCACCTTCGATTTCACATAGTCTATCAGTGGAATGAGACGCGATGCACGACGGCGGATCGTGAATGTCGGTCCGGAGACCACCGGCGGCAACAGCCCCTCGAAGCGGTGTCCGCCAATCGGAAGTTCGCCAGAGATGATTGGCCGCTCGTCGTCGGCCTCCGACTGCAGGGCATGCGCAACGCTGCCGATGACAACTTCGGCAGCGGCTGTGCTCATTGCGCCCGCTGGTGCCACGCCGTGCCCTATCCGTTCGATAAAGAGGCGGCCGTCCGGATTGAGCATGATCTCGACGACGGTGGCGTCATCGAGCGCGATACAGAGTTGGTCGCCCAGGGCGTCCTGCAGTTTGCGAACCAACCGTGGATGGGAACGAAGTTGGGTCACGCAGCGCTCCTGATCCGACGGCTGGGATATTCGGCGATGAACGAATGGTAGTCCGGTGGGCAGACGCGGTCGAAGCTCGCGCGATCGGCCGGTAGTATCCCGGCGATGGCCACTGTGTTGCCGATCGGCTTGGGATTTCCAATCCGCCGCATCGGCCATCCGGCCCGATTCAAGATGCGCTCGAAGCGTAGGTCGGTTGCCGTGACGATCTCGTCGTAGCCGTTTGCCATCGACCATTCGATGATGCCTGCAAACATTGTAAGTGTCGCGAAATGGAGTTGGCCCTCTCCCCTGCCCCCGGGCAAAGATGTGTCGACGCAAAAGCGGGAGCTCTCAATCATCCTGGCAGAGGCGTTGAGCGAGCCGGTTGCGAGCAACTGCGGGAACGTCCGTTCCAACATGGTCGGGCCTATTGCCGGCAACAGACGGGCGCAGCCGACTACCCTCTCGTCTCCAGTGACCGCAAGCATGTAGGTCGGGTCGAGTTCGTCATACTCGTCTCTTTCTCCTGCCTCGGTAATCGTGACTTCCCACTCAAGACGCTCGCGGAAGACTGCGGCACGCAAGCAGTGCATCTTTTTCAGGAGATTTGAACGATCGACGTAGCGATCCGGGGAAACGCTCAGAATCTGCATTATGCTCTCCGCATGATGTGGACATGCGGGACAAAGATCATCTCAAAATGCGGCTGGCTATCTGCAGATCTGCAGAGAACTGAGTCGGCTTGGAACTAGGTCTTCGATTGCCCAAGCCTGGCAAAGCCACAGGATTCTGTCTGCAGATCTGCAGAACTCAAGGAATAGATATCATTCCGCGAATCGGCCTAACCTGCGGATAGATATTGGGAATTCTGACCCACGCCGCAGTTTCAGGAAATTGCGTTAACTTCTTGTTAACTCTAATTCTCTTGCAGCATTGGAAGAATCGTGCGTTATCTTGAGACGGCATAAGCGCGTCTGACGCTTGTAAACCGTCTTGAACCTGAGGCTGAAGTGAACGTGATCGACAGGCACATTAGTAGAGCAGCAACCTCTGCACATATCACGCAGCGCGCTGAAGCGCTATCTGCGCGACTCCGTGCGGTCGGTGAGCGCGCCTTTCCGCCGACAGCGCAAAAGTCGCTACGTTCATTCACTTCTGGCGAAGTCGCCGAGATAGTTGGCGTGTCTGATGGGTACCTACGGCAACTGTCGCTGGATGGCCTCGGCCCGGCGCCGGATATTGGTACTGGAGGACGCCGCTCTTACACTCTGGAGCAGATCAACGAGTTGCGTCGATACCTTGCTGAGGCGCGTCCGAAAGAGGCTGGGAGATTTTGGCCGCGTCGCCGTGAAGGTGACAAGCTTCAGATCATAACAGTCGCAAACTTCAAGGGCGGGTCGGCCAAAACTACGACCTCACTTTATCTCGCACAGGGTTTGGCACTTCAGGGTTACAGGGTTCTCGCAATCGATCTCGATCCTCAGGCATCGCTTTCCGCGATGTTCGGGTATCAACCCGAGTTTGATGTTGCTGAGAATGCCACCATCTATGGCGCAATCAGGTACGACGACCAGCGCGTGCCGATGAAGGATGTGATCCGTTCGACCTACTTCACGGGCATCAGCATTGTCCCGGGAAATCTCGAATTGATGGAGTTTGAACACCAGACGCCTCGCTTCATGCTTCAGAACCGAGGACGGCCGGAAGATCTATTCTTCAGGCGTGTCGCGAGCGCCATCAATCAGGTTGAAGATGAATACGATATCGTCGTCATCGACTGCCCGCCCCAGCTGGGATTCCTCACTATGGGCGCCCTTAATGCTGCGACAGGCATGATTGTGACCGTTCATCCGCAAATGGTGGACGTCGCGTCTATGAGCCAGTTCCTTCTCATGACGTCCGATCTTGTATCCGTCATCGAGGAAGCTGGCGGCAAGCTCGATTATGATTTCCTAAGGTTCCTTGTTACCCGCCATGACCCGCGAGACGTCCCTGAACAGGAAATCGTCGGTCTGCTTCGCGACGTATTCGGAACTGATGTAATGGCTGCAGCAGCCTGGAAATCAACTGCGATCGCCAATGCCGGTTTGACCAAACAATCGCTCTATGAGCTTTCGCGTGGTGCTGTAGGTCGGTCGACTTACGATCGCGCCATGGAATCGATCAATGCCGTGAACCATGAAGCTGTCGGCTTAATCAATGATGTGTGGGGTAGATGATTATGCTTCACGATCAAAAGAATCAATCGTTTAGCTTGTTGTCAGCTGACGACACCACGTCATGGCGCATACAAGGGCAACTTTTTTACCGGGGAGATCAGAGATGAGCAAACGAACTCAATCAGTTCGCAATCTCTTTGCCGCTGGGCCTGATGTGGTGCCGACGGCGGAGACCCGTCAACCGATGCAGCGTGTCGCGTCAGGCGCGGTGCGGTCCTTGAAAGACACTTTCTCGGAAGTTGAGAGAGATTACGAAGAACTCAAGCAGCGGGTCGCAGAAGGCGCGCTGCCGATTGAGCTCGATCCCTCACTTATTGACCCCTCTCCTTTCGCTGATCGTTTCGCGGATCAGGATCCGACGGCTGTCGAAGTACTCAAGACCTCCTTCCTGGAGAACGGCCAGGAAATGCCTGTCCTCGTTCGCAGCCATCCAACCGAGACCGGCCGCTATCAAATAGCCTACGGCCATCGCCGTGTGCGCGCTGCCAGTGAGCTCGGCATCAAAGTCAAGGCTTACGTGCGCGAGCTCGAAGACGACCGTCTGGTGGTTGCCCAGGGCATCGAAAATTCTGCCCGCGAAGATCTCACATTCATCGAACGATCAATGTTCGCGCTGAAGCTTGAGGAAGGAGGATTTGATCGCGCGCTCATTCAAACTGCCTTGTCAGTTGATCGTCAGGAAGCGTCGAAGCTGATTAATATAGGTCGTGCGGTGCCGGCTTGGTTGACCGAATCGATCGGTAGAGCTCCAAAAATTGGGCGTCCGCGGTGGCAAGAGCTTGCCGACCTCTTGAAGAGCAAGGAGGCGGAAACCAAAGCTCGCAAGGCGGTGAATGACAAGCCTTTCATCTACAGGAACTCGGATGATCGCTTCATAGCGGTACTTCGTGCTGTTAAGGCAGTTGATAAACTGGCCTCGGTGGAGACTCCTGCCCTTATCGCTAAGTCTTCAGACGGAGCCGAGATTGCGACCCTCGCTGTCACAGGTAAGGTTTGCAAGATCCAAATTGATAGAGAGCGAGACGAGGCATTTGCCAAATTCGTGATGGATCGTATCCCCGATCTCTACGAGCACTTCCGGCAGAGCGCGTCTGGATCCGAAAGTTAGAGAAGGAAGAAACCGCAAAAGAAAAAGGCCCCCAAACGTTGCCGTCGTGGAAGCCTCTCTCATTGGTCTAAGCAGCCTGAGAATCGCATTTCCATGAATCCCAGTCAAGAGTCTTTGGCACCGTTTTGGTGAGCGGATTTCTTTTGCCGATCGAAAGGTGAAAGAAAAATGCAAAATGGAAGTGTAACGACGCCCTTTGGGCGGCGGCCGATGACGCTTGCGTTGGTCAAGGCCCAGTTCAAGACATCAGAGATTCGGGAGGGGAAGTCTGCGGATAAGTGGAAAGTGTACCGTGACGTTTGCGACGCACGAACGCTTCTTGGCTTACGCGATCGTGCGCTAGCCGTACTCAACGCTCTCCTATCATTTTATCCCGAGGCGCAACTCAATCACGACGAAAACCTCGTGGTCTTTCCGTCTAATGCCCAGTTGATCGCTCGAGCAAACGGTATTGCCGGCACGACCCTGAGAGAGAACCTAGCTGTGTTGGTAGATGCAGGGTTGATTAATCGCAACGACAGCCCCAACGGCAAGCGCTACGTGAGGCGTTCCAAGGATGGTGCTGTGGAGACAGCTTATGGGTTCAATCTAGGCCCCATGCTTGCAAGGTCTGAAGAATTCGCTCTCATGGCGCAACAGGTGGCCGAAGACGCTCGGCGTCTGAAGTTCGTCAAAGAACGCACGACCATCGCCCGCAGGGACGTTAGAAAGCTCATCACTGCTGCGGTTGAAGATGGTGCGGCTGGCGACTGGGCAATGATCGAAGCTGCCTATATTGCGGCAGTAGCGAGGCTGAAGACAGCTAAATCGAAAGCGGACTTCGAAGCCATCCTGGACGAACTGTCGCTCCTGCGGGAAGGCATTCTTAATATACTGGAATGCCAAGTTTTTTCGGAAGAATCCGACACCAATGATAGCGATATCCGTCACCACATACAGAATTCAAATACCGAATCTATAACTGAACTTGAACCTAGCTCTGAGAAAGAGCAGGGCGAGAAGAAGGTGCAAAATCTTGTGCGGCATGCCGAGACGCTGAAGACATTTCCTATTGGATTGGTCATGCGAGCCTGCCCTGAAATTGCAGCTTATGCACCAGGCGGCGAGGTTCGAGGCTGGCGAGACCTCATGTCCGCCGCGGTCGTTGTCCGCTCGACCTTGGGAGTAAGCGCTTCAGCCTATCAAGATGCTTGTGAGGTCATGGGCGCCGAGAATGCCGCCGTCGCGATCGCAGCGATACTGGAGCGGGCAGGGCATATCAATTCGGCCGGGGGATATCTGCGAGACTTGACCTCTAGGACCCGGCGCGGTGAATTTTCGCTCGGACCGATGCTAATGGCGCTGCTGAAAGCGAACTCCGGCGGCGCGATGCGAGCCTAACCACCCTTGAGGTGTGCCAGGCGCCACGCTTGGGCGGCGGTCAGGGAGATGTAGTCAGCTGACGACATACTAACTCGTTGATTTTAAAGAAACAGCTGGAACGTTTTCGAGAAATTTGCAGAAAGGAGAGGAGATGTCGTTTGGCATTTAACCGTAAGAACCCTTCCGTCAGGGGTATGACGGCCAGCTATTACGTTACTTCAGCATGCTGAACACCTTCTCGGCAACGAATCTTATAAAACCGTGCTGATCACGAGAAACGTTATGGACGTAGAGCTCGTCGAAGCCACATGCCGCGCACTCTTCGACCAATTCTACAAGTTCTGTGCCGCGCGTAATCAACGGTATGAAGTTGTCGATTTCCTCAAGCATCACCTCGCGTGACGCGGCATCGAACTCCCTCGGCGTCTTAAGTTCGGCCAGCAGATTTGGCTTTACTGCCGCATTGCGCCACTCATGCCAGGCCGCCATTCGAGCCTCATCTATGGTGGATGCCCAAGATACCTGAAGCTGCAGGGCAAGCGGCTTTCCGGCCCCGCCGCTTGCTTGAAATGCCTCGACCATCTGCTTCATTTCGCCTGGGGTTTTCCGCACTGTCACCAGCCCATCTGCCCACATGCCAAGACGGGCTGCGGTCTGTTCAGAAAGCGCAGCGCCCAACAACAGTGGTGGCTTTTCTGGAAGGGACCATAGCATTGCCTCCTCTGTCTTGAGATGTTGGTGGTCAGAGGCCACCGTCTCACCTGCAAGCAGAGCACGGATGATTTCTGCACCTGTTTCTAATCTCTCATTTCGTTCCGCCTTGTTGGGCCAACCGCGCCCAACCGCATTTTCATTGAGGGCTTCCCCGCTTCCAAGGGCAATCCATCGCAGACGCCCGGGAAACATCTCGCTCAAAGTGGCGACGAGATGGGCCAAAACCACCGGATGGTAACGCCAGCCACCTAGTATCGCGAGAGACCCGAACGGCAAGCTCGTCCTCGCCATCGCTGCCCCGCAAGCCCAGTTATTTCCAGAGTTTCCCTGTCTCTTGCTCCACGGCGCTAGATGATCCGACGTCATGATGGCTTGGAAGCCTACTCGCTCAGCAGCCTGCACATAGGCGAGCAGCTGGCTTGGCGCGAATTGTTCGTGAGAAGCGTGGTAGCCGATCAGCATGGCGTTGCCCAAAGAAATGCCCCCGCGAGGCGAACTAGCGAGGGCAGGAGACTCTGTTATTTGTTCATATCCGTTGCCATCTGCAGATGGTGTTCCAGCGCCGGCCGGGTTTTTGCCGCCCAGGCTTTCAACTCGGCATTCTCGCCCTCGTCGCCGTAGCGCTTGAACAGATCGACCGCATCTTCATGCACGTCTTCCTGATCGGAGTGATACTGCTTGGTGAAATCGTCACCCTGAAGCTTCTTCAGGTCGTCGAGCATGCCCTGGTGAGCCGAAGACATGGCGGTTGGGATTGTTGCCTTCACCTTGCCGGAGGTCACCATGGCTTTTAACTCGTCGGATGTCTTTTGGTGGTCAGCCAGCATCTGCTGCGCGAACGCCTTGGTCTTCTCGTCAGATCGCTCCAGGGCAACCTTACTGGACTCGATTTCGAACATGTCGCTGCTTGCTGCCTCGAGGACGAAATCTTCAGTCTTCGGGGCGACGCCCATGACGGAGTTGACGCCGGTCTTCTCCGCAGCAGACTGAGCAAGCGCGGCGGATCCAGCGGTGGCGAGAAGGATGGACGCAAGAATGAGTGTTCTTTTCATGAGGGAAGCTCCTTTTAACAATGCCTCGATAACCAACGCGGTGTGGCAAAGTTCCAAGACCGGGAACACTTTCAACCGCTTAGGGTTTCTTCATTGAACGGAGGAGCTCGCGATGAACGCTAACAATTACTTGCAGGATGATGTCTCAGACTTCTCATCCCGACTTGAGGCCATGACGAGCGATGAAGTGTTCACCGCCATGCACTCGCTGGAAAGACATAGCGAGGACGATGTCGGCGATCACGACGAAACCCTCGCCCGCATCGCGCTGGTGGAAGAGGAAATCGAACGCCGGTTCCCCGGACAGAAACTGGCGCCGTATCGCGATTGGAAGCAAGACCAACCGCTGCTTTCATAGATCTCTTTGAACGATCGTCAGCCCACGCCTGTGAGGAGATGCAAATGGACGAAGAACAGCAATCGATATCAGCAGCGCTCGGCGTGACCGTCGATTTCGATGCGGAGCTCGAGGTGCGCCAGCGCATCCAGTTCCTGAGCAGCTACCTGCGCCAGTCGTCATGCCGAAGCTTCGTTCTGGGCATAAGCGGTGGTGTCGACTCTCTCACTGCGGGATTGCTTGCGCAAAAGGCAGTCGCAGTTCTTCGCGCTGATGGATACGACGCCAAATTTATCGCTGTAAGATTGCCCTATGGTGTCCAAGCGGATGAGTCGGATGCGCAGAAGTCACTTGCCGTGATCGAACCGGATCGTGTCGTCACGATCGACATCAGACCTGCCGCCGACGCTATGCTCGAAGCGGTTATGGTCGAGGGTGACGATCTGGTCGAGCCGGCTCGAAAACATTTCCATCTCGGTAACATCAAAGCGCGTCAAAGGATGATCGCTCAGTACGCGTTGGCTGGCGCGACCGGCGGTCTCGTCATCGGAACGGACCAGGCTGCGGAAGCCCTGATGGGGTTCTTCACCAAATTTGGCGACGGAGCGGCCGACATATTGCCCCTTGCCGGCCTGACGAAGCGCCGGGTCAGAGCGATTGCCGAGCATTTGGGGGCGCCGTCGGAGCTGGTGTTTAAAGTTCCCACTGCCGATCTTGAATCCGACGCCCCCCTTCGTCCTGATGAAGACGTTTATGGCGTGACCTATGATGAGATCGACAATTTCTTGGAAGGCAAGGCGGTCACTGACGCCGCACGACTGCGGATTGTTGGAACGTATCGGGCGAGTGCGCACAAGCGTGCCCTGCCGGCGGCACCTGTCGGCTGAACCGGGTGGAGGTGGCCACTCCACGACCCTCAGTCGGCCGCCGAATATCAAGCGGGCAGATCGACTGAGCTGATTTGGAAGGAACCAGGGCTTTCAATGCAGGTTTGTGGCGGACGGAGGACGCAATGAACGACGATAAGTGGATCCATTTGTGTATCGATATGCAGCGCATGTTCGCGGAAGACACGCCGTGGCATGTGCCCTGGATGCAAGAGGTCTCGCCCCAAATCGAGGAAATCGCAAAGCGCCATGCGCATAGGACGGTTTTTACGCGCTTCGTGCCGCCGAAGCGGGCTGAGGACATGCACGGCATGTGGCGGAGCTATTATGAAAAGTGGGACACGATGACCCTCGATCAGCTCGGACCGGAGATGGTCTATCTCGTCCCGTCGCTGAAGGTGTTGGTTCCGCCGGCGAGGATCTTTGACAAGATGACCTATTCGCCCTGGACCACGGGCGAACTTCACCGTGTGCTGGCGGGGGAGGGGGTAGAGACTGTCGCAATCTCAGGCGGGGAGACTGACGTATGCGTTCTGGCAGCAGCCCTCGGCGCCATAGATTTGGGTTATCGTGTCATCCTGCTCAAGGACGCCGTCTGCAGCGGCGCTGATGACACTCATGACGCCTCGCTGGAATTGCTCGGTGATCGCTTCTCGGTGCAATTGGAAATCTCGTCGACGGAGGACTTCCTCAGTCGCGCGTAAATCCAGCGAATGGTATACCAGGCGCGGTTTCGGAATGAGAGGCATGAAGTTGTCCGGATCGATAGGGGAGGGGATGTAGATCCTTTCCTGCGATCATCGGATCGTAAGTTGCACCTCATACCTAGATACCAAAGGCCACATGTTCAGTCACATCATGATCGGCGCTCGCGACCTTGAGAGGATGGTCGCGTTTTATGACGCTATTTTGGCTCCTCTCGATCTTGGGCGTGCTGTCGAATTAGACGACGTCGATGACGCTGGTGTCATTTGGCGTAAGGAGAACAGGCGTTGGCCGCAGTTCGCCATCGGTCGCCCGATCAATGGTTTGCCGGCAACATGGGGCAACGGCGTCCAGATCAGTTTTGCTGCACCTTCGCGGGAGGCTATGGACCGCGCTTGAACCATGGCGATGCAAAAAGGTGCCCATGATGAGGGAGCGCCGGGTGTTAGGACCAAGTACGCGGAAGACTTTTACGCTGCTTATTGCCGCGACCCTGAGGGAAACAAGCTCTGTTTTGTCCATGCGAATGGACTTTCAGCCTAGCAGCGGGCCGAAAAACTGCGCTTATCTGGAAGACATGCGCATTTGATTCATCGCCAACTCACTCGATTTGGGAATGCCTTGTATCATGGTATTATCGGCTTCTCGGCGAAGATAAAAATAGGGCGATTGCAGAAATGCTCAAAACTGATACCCGCCAAGCGAACTGGCGGCGTGCCAACCCTGGCAAATACGAAGCGCATCTTGCTGTGCAGCGAGCCGTTAAAGCGGGTGACCTCGACAAGGAAAGTTGCGAGGTATGCGGTGTCGACGCCGTTGATGCCCATCATGATCGATACGACGAGCCTCTGCGGGTGCGATGGTTATGCCGCCGACACCACACGCGGCTTCACCACTACGGTGAAGACATGTTCCCGGTCAGGAGATCCCCTCACGGAGCTACTGCCGCCGACTGATCGCCAAAGCATCACAATCCCGCAGCTTTGGTCAGATTGATGCGGAAACGATCGCGTCGCCGCTGATAGCGTCGGGTCATTTCGGCGGATGCATGGCCAAGCTGTTTTTGGACATAGCGTTCGTCGACTTCGGCAGAGGAGGCAAGGCCAGCGCGAAGCGAATGACTGGAGAACTTGAAGGCGCGCTCGACCTCGCTGAGATCGCCGCGAATGCCAGCGGCCATTGCCGCGCGTTTCACAAGCCTAGCCACCTCCTTGTCGTTCAACCGCTCAGACCCAACAGCGCTTCCTTGCCCGATCACGCGGCGAAAGAGGGGGCCATGCGCCAGCTTGGCGAACTTGATCCAAGTCTCGATCGCGACGATAGGACAGGTGGCGTCCGATGAACCGCGGCCGATCTCGACCTCGCGCCAGCCGGTCTTGCCGCGCAGCGTAATAAGCATGCCCTTGTCGAGGATCTCGATCCAGCCGCGTCCATCTTCGGACTGGTCTGCCTTGAGATCGAGACTGACGATCTCGGAACGGCGCAGACCGCCGGCATAGCCGATCAGCAACATGGCGCGATCGCGCATGCCGCGAAGGGTGCCCCGGTCCAGCGTCTCGATCATCGCGATGATGTCCTCGGCCATCACCGCTTCCTTCTGCATGGGAGGCCGGGCGTGACTGTTGCGGATGCCGGCCATGACCGTGGCAATATGCCGGTCCTTGCGATCGAGCGTAAGCCCGCGCTGGGTATAGTTCCACGACAACGACGAGAGGCGACGTTCGATCGTGGAAACAGAATTACCCTTGGTGCGTGACGGTGTGCCGATGGCACTGCCGGAAGCGCAGGCGGTAATATAGAGGCCGACCGTCTGCGGATGTGGGGGGAGGGGCGTGAGATTGGACCGCCGGCACCAAGCTGCGAAATGCTTCCAGTCTGCGGCATAGGCTTTGCGGGTATTGGCGGAACTGGCGGCTTCGACATAGCTGCGGGCGCGATCGGCGAGGACTGCGAGATGGGATGGCGTCTGATCCTGTTTGGTGGGCGAGGGGAGGGGGCTTTCGTGCAGCACCTGCGGCGCGGAAACATCATCCCCAGCCGCCGTGCTGAGAGGCGGCGCTGAGGTTTCCTCGACGTGATTTTTGGTGTTCTGCTCCATGATTTGGGCCATTCCCTATATAAAGCGCAAAACGTCCAATAATGCAATATTATCGGACGTTTTACAACGGCGACATGCCGTGCGGTTGGACGCGCTATTCCTAGCAAAAACCGCGCATTTAATTTATGCTGCATCGTATGGATTCGCTTGCTCCTTCCGCACCAATGACACCCATCTCGTCGCCCCGCCTCCCAAGCTGGACGCGGCCGCGAACGCACGATATCACCGAGGCCGACGCCGCCTTCGCCGCCGGTATAGCCTTGAAATCGCTTGACGATCTGATCCGAACAGACCCGCCGTGGTTGGGCTGCTGGCGGGATCGCCTCGCGCTAAAATCCGCTGCCATCGCTGCCAGAATGGTAGGCCGCAACGAGGACGAACACGCGTTGCGTGACGCCATCCTGCTGACCGCGGCGGGCGACGATCCCGGCCCGGCCGGCAAGCTGTTTCTGGCCACACGAATGCTGGCGCGTCAATCCGGGACTGTCACCACACCCTACGTTAAGGAGCTTGCCGCGCTGCTGGGGATGAACTGGGACAACAGCCTTGCCTTGATCCCCGACATGATCGATTCTGCAAATCAGTCCGGGCGAGCAGCACCCTTCGCGGTGGCGGACCTGATAACGGCGATCTCTGCCGTTCGTCCGGACGCCGAGGTGCTGGCCCTTGGCCTTGCCGAGGTCGTGCTGGCACACAAGCTGAACTGGTCGAAACCCGTGCCGCTGCTGCTGCCCGAGCGGTTTGGCCCGGCGTTCCGCACCATTGGAGGTCGCGGTCGCGTCCGGCCGGGGGAGCCCGCCTATCCGAAAGCGATCTGCCTGGCGCTGGTCGAAGGCGTTGAGGCCGCGCTGCGGTCAGCCGTTGAGATCGATCGACGCGCCGCGCGGCTGCTGGCGGTCGTGCCCAAGGTCAGGACCAAGGGCGCCGAGCCGGTGATCCGCCGACTGCTGACCGAAGACGCCGTACCGGCCTCGGCGCCGGGCAGCACCCTGTCGCGCTGGGCTGCCAATCGGTTGTTCGATCGGCTCGAAAGTTTTGAGGCGGCACGAGAACTCTCCGGCCGTTCCTCCTTCCGGATCTTTGGGTTGTGACGATGGTGGGAGCAAGTTCAGCCAAAACGCGCCGGAAAGCGAACGCCGCAGGCGAAGGTATGTTTGATTGTGAGTTGGACGATCTGCCGGCAGAGTTGCGCTGGCGGGAATGGATGATGCGGATCGAGGCGGTGATCTTTGCCTCGGCCGAGCCGGTCAGTCGCGAGGCGCTGGCGCGGGTGGTGGGAAGAGATTGCAGCATCGACCTGCTCATCGACGATTTGCGCGAGGAACTTAGTTCCCGGCCTTACGAGCTGGTTTCGGTCGCAGGCGGCTGGCAGCATCGGACCCGACCGCGGTTTGCCGAGACGATCCGGGCGTCCTCGGCGCCGGCAAGGGGAGGGGCGGCGGCACTGTCGGAGTTCGAGGCGATGGTGCTGATGGCGGTGGGATATTTCCAGCCGGTGACGCGCGGAGAGCTGTCGAAAATTTTTGGCAAGGAAGTGAGCCGTGACGTCATCGGCAATCTGCGCGGCGCGGGTTTCATTGGGTCGGGTCCGCGAAGCCCGACGCCGGGAGCACCCTATACCTATGTGACGACGCCACACTTTCTTTCCGCCTTCGGCATGGAGACGCTGCGTGACCTGCCGAACATCGAAGCGCTTGAGGATGCGGGACTGCTCAGCCGGCAGATCGTGCAGAATGAGCAGCTTTCCGTCGAGGCGGAGAGCGACGAAGAATAGGGGCAGCTCACTTCAACCCGGCCATGTTTTGGCGAAGCACCTCCGAAAATGCCTTGAAACTGCATTGCTGAAGTGCGTCTATGAACAGGTCTACCGATGGCGTTGTCTTGCGGAGATTGCGCCGGCCGCGATTTACGCTTGAGATCACAGCGCCGGGAGCGTGCACAGCCCCTAACTGCAATTACTCGTCATGGCAAAGCCGCTAGTGTCCGCAGGAATGGTGGCCAAGACGCTCGACGTCACGCCGCAGGCGGCGCGGCGGTTTGTTTTGGAGTTGGGGCTCAGGGAGATTGCAGGCAGGGGAGGTTTCGAGCGTGGGGCGTCATCTAGCGATTCCGGTCTATTGCCTCTGTGAACGGCGTACAAAAGAAACGGAGCGGGAAGAGCAGGTGCTTGCAAGGTATTTCCTGAGCTGACAAAAATTTCTCCAAAATCAGTTCCCACTTTTTCGCGTTCGCATCGCTGTCTTCCAGGGAGAATGTTTAACGGCGCCGGAGACAAAGAAAATGAATGTAAGAGACGACCCTTCTCCGTCATCCGATGACCTCGAAGGCTGGCGCGAGGTGGTCCGCAACGGCTCCCTTCGACAACACAAACTCGAGCATTTAGCGGCCGCGGTGCGGACTCTCGGCCCTGCCGCGGACAAGCGTGTCCGCGAACCACTGGCAAACCGCATCTCGGAAGCGCTGATGGGGATGCTCCGCAAGCGGGTCGGCTACAATCATCGTAACAGCGGATGGGATATAATCGAGCGGGTCCACGAGGAAATGATTGATGCCTTACTGGATCCCCAGTCCGCTGATGGCGAGGCTCTGACTGAGGCCTTCTCTGCGAGGGTCAGTTTTCGAATTAAGGACGCGATCGCCAAAGAGGACCGGCTCGCCCGTACTCCGGGAGAGGGCGAAGGAAAGACTGCAGACATCGACCCGGGTCCCGACAAACGCGCTGATCCTCCCGAACCGGACGACCGGAAAGACGTCTTGCCTTCCGCGGACAGCGACGACGCGAGCCTCACCACGAATGAACTGGACGGCCGTGACTCGAGCTTTCCTGCCGATTGTCGCGCGGAGCCGATTCATGAAGATGATGACGTTTTTGAATCGGGTGCGGCCCGCAACCCGGATCTGATGAATGGCGTACGACTTCTTGAGGAGACGATAGATGTTGAACGTATCCTCGCCACTATAGAGGACGAGCGGAAAAGGCTCGCCTTCCGGCTCCACATGGATCTTGTTCCGAAACATCGCAACGATGGCCAGTTCTCAATAGCCAAGGCGCTTGGCGTCGACAGGAAGACCGTCGGGAAATGGATCTCGGAAATCCAAGGACAACTCTCGCAAAACGATGCGGTCAAATTACTCGAGAACAGCTCGGGTGGAGGAAGACGATGAGCAAATCACTAACACATAACGAACGAGACCGTGCGCTTTACCAGTTCCACGTTGCATGTCCGCGCCCGACTGGCGAGGACATAATCGAGTGGACTGAACGATACCCGCAGTTTGCGGAGGACATCCGCAAACATGCTGCGATCAGCCGTGATTGGGATGCGGCTGATTCAATGGGCGAGCAGGCCGACGACACGATTAGCGATGTCATGATGGCGCGTGCGCGCAGCCGGGTCCTGAATGCGCTTTTCAAGAGCAAATCCAAGACAGAGGTTTCGGAGACGGAGGCTACCCTCGGATTTCATGAAATACTGGCGGCCCGCGGCACGACGATTCCTAGGGCCGCCAAGGAACTCGAGATCGGGCGCGACGTGCTTGCCGATCTTTTCAACGGCTGGATGTTGCCGCCGATTGGCCCCAGACTTGTCAGCGCTCTTGTTCTCTTTCTGGAAATTTCGAAACGGGAGTTCGATCGAGCGTGCCTTTATGCGGTTCAGCATCCCAAACTTCAGCATGCCAAATCAGCTGCGCCTCCTGTTATCCCTAAAAGGAGCTACGAAGTCGTGATCGCCGGCAGCAATATGTCTCCTGAGCGAAAGAAATTCTGGCTCGGAGAAGACTGACGATGGACAACTGGAGCAACGTAAGGCGAAAGGCACGGGAATGTCACCAGCAAGCGCTTGTTAGGTCCGCCGGCGATAGGCGAGCGACGGCGATCATTGCCGCAGCGCTCGAGAACGATGATCTGGAAAAGCGCTATATTGATCTGGGAGCGGGCACACTGGGTTCGCTCGACCGTTTGTCCTGCATCGTCAACATCTCGCCAGGCCAGGACCCGGTCGACGAACGCGTGGTGATTGGGCACGAGATCGGACACTTCCGGCTGCATAACGATCCTCACAGTGAGGTCTGGCATTCGTTCTTAGGCCTTGGTGGCGATGGTGTTGATAGCGGAGCCGGGAAAGTTGAAGGATATTCGCCCCGCGAGAAGAAGGAACAGCAGGCCGACATTTTCGCGGGCGAACTGCTCTGCCCGACCGACTGGCTCAGGGGGCAGTATCTTAGCGGGAAGGGAGTCTCGGAGGTCGCCGAAGAGCTCCAGCTTCCATTCAACCTGGTTATGAACCAGATGATCCGTGCCTTGATGCTACCGCCTCTCCCGGCAGCCGCGCTTCCCACGGCCCCCGGACCGCGGATAGAGCTCGATGAAAGCCAGAGGATTGCGGCGACCTGGCACGAGGGGCCGCTCCTCGTGGATGCGGGACCGGGTACCGGCAAAACCCGCACGTTGATCCATCGTATCGAGCATCTACTGGGACAGGGCTTAAACTCGGGCGAATTCCTCGCGCTCACGTTCTCCAACAAAGCCGCGGAGGAAATGCGCGAGCGTCTCTCCGCGATGGACAGTAATGCCTCCATCGAGATGTGGGTAGGGACATTCCACGCCTTCGGCCTTGAACTGATAATGAAATGGCCTGCCCAGCTCCGACGGACCACAAACGTCCAGGTTCTGGATCAGGCGGCGTCGCTTGCCTTGCTGGAAGACAACCTTGAGCGCCTGCCCCTCCGATATTATCAGAACCTCTACGAGCCGGCTTACGAACTCGTGAATGTCTTGAAAGTCATCTCGCGCTGCAAGGACGAACTCATCACGCCCGAGCAGTTGGAAACTGCCGCCACCGTCGATCGCCGCGCCGCAAGGACGGACGAAGATATCGAGAAGGCGGAAAAATCTCTCGAGATTGCAGCCATCTACCGGATTTATGAAGAGTGTCTCGTCGAGCGCGACGCAGTCGATTTCGGGGACTGCGTCGGCTTGGCGATTTCGCTCATTCGTGACAACTCTGATGTCCGGACTTATATCTCGGGGTTTACGCAGGTCCTCGTCGACGAATACCAAGACGTCAATTTCGCCAGTGCGGAGATGCTCCGTGCGATCAGGGAAACTGGCGCGAACCTCTGGGTCGTGGCCGATGGCCGCCAGTCGATCTACAGGTTTCGCGGTGCCGAGCCGAGCAACGTAGCAAGGTTCGTATCTGACTTCGGTGGAACGCGGCGAGCTCTGGCAAACAACTACCGCTCCCTCGCTCCGGTCGTGCGAGCGTTCGAAACGTTCTCTGCTTCGATGGGCAGGGGAGGTGGGCTGAGCGGCACCTGGAGTGTCCAGCGCGGGGTCTCCCCCGGGCAGCGGCCCGACGATGTTTCGCTGACAGTCGCTCCGACGGTTGCCGCCGAAGCCGCGGCGATCCGCGACAAGATCTTCGACCTAAAGAGCCGCGGCGTCGATTTCTCAAACCAGGTCATCCTTGCTCGATCCCATCTCACGCTCGCCAGGATCACCGGTGTTCTCGAAAGCCTGGGTGTACCGCTTCTCTATCTCGGCGATCTTTTCGAACGGGAGGAAATCCGGGACCTGCTCTCACTCCTGGCGCTGGACGCCGAGCACGGAGCGGTCGGATTGCCGCGCGTGGCGGCCATGTTGGACTACGGCGTCAGCGAGGAGGATTCTCTTCGTTTGGTCGGCTGGGCCAAGGAGAATAGCCTCACAATTTTTGAAGCGCTTCGGAGGGCAGGCGAGGTCGCCGGGATCACCGATCCCGCCGCTGCGGGTCTCGTTAAATTAGGATCGGAACTCGCGGGTCTCGAAAAAGCCTCTCCATGGATGATGTTGACGCGCTGGCTTATCGACCGAAGCTCCTATCTCCGACCTCTTCTGAGCAGCAGTAACTCCTCTGCGCAGCAGAAGCTCGTGGCGATCTACCAACTGCTAAAGGTCTGTAGCGAGTTCAACTCGCAGCGCGATCGAAGCAGGAAAAAGTTCCTGGCCCACATACGTCGTATCGAGGCTCTAAACGAAGACACCGCCTACAGGGCGATATCTTCCGAGGCGACGGACATGGACGCGGTTCGCGTCATGACTATTCACGGCAGCAAAGGCCTGGAGTTCGAAGCCGTACATTTGCCGGGTTTGGCTACCGGCTATATGCCGGGGAATTGGCGGGGCGTTCGCTATACGCCGCCAACCAGCCTGCAGCGTCTCGCGATGGACCGTGACGGCCATGCGGCGGAAGAGGAGTGCCTGTTCTTCGTCGCGCTATCACGCGCACGGGACCATCTTTCGCTGACGCGCGCGGAAAGATACAAAACGCGGGGATCCGGCGAGTCTTCATTTCTTGCGCCGCTCCGTCAGAGAATTGTCGTAGGACGCGGATCAGACTTCTCGCAGATCGAGAACAAATCCAGCGCGAGCAGAACCGGCCACTGGGCCGACGTCTATCCGGTGAGCGATCTCGACGTCTACCTCCAATGCGGTCGAAGGTATCGCTATCAGATCGTGGATGCCCTTCGGGGTGGGAAAGACGAATCCCCGTACGTGGCTTTCCATCGGTGCGTCTACCAGACGGCGAACTGGATCGAGGAGCAGGTCCGGTCGGGGCAGCCTGTTTCCGGCGATGTGGCCGTGGAGCGCCTAGAGTCCGTCTGGGCGGCGAGCGGGCCCGTGACGCACGGGTTTGCGGGATTTTATCTGAATACGGCCCGCGAGATGGTCAGCAGGATGGCGAGCATTGTCACTGCGGAACCGGGGATTGCGGAGCGGCCGGAATGGTCGGTTCCGATATCGGGCCGACGGATCACCGTCGTGCCCGACAGAGTCGTTAAGTCGGGTAACACCGTCCGCGTCCAGAGGCTGCGGACCGGCAAAAAGACTAAATCGGAGCCAGAAAAGCCAATCTACTCGATCCTAAGACGTGGTGCCGAGTTGGAAAATCCCGGCAAGAGGATCGAGGTCGAGACGCTATATCTATCGACGGGCGACCGCGTGCCAGTACCGACGGATAGCGCTGGAAAAGCGCTAAACGATTACCAGAAGGCGATCTCGCAGATCGAAGCGGGAGACTTTGGAGTCGAAAACGCCGATCGCCGCCACTGCCCAAACTGTCCATATTATTTTCGTTGCACCGGGTAAATCCGACCCCATTTTTCGGCGCGCGGATCGCTTTCTTTATGTGGGTCATTCGGACCCGATGAAAGGAAGCGAAGATGGACACGATTACCGTGTTTTTGCAGGCTCATGGTCGCAGCGAACTGATCGAGGTCCTCCTCGGCAGCACCGCCTCGGTTCGCGAGCTTCTCGAAGTGATGGCCGAAGCGGCGATCGAAGTCGATAAGGATACTCATATCTTCATCGGCGAAGCGGATGAGCCTCTGTCAAAGGACCTCGCCGAGATCGTGCGCGATCTGAAGGATGGCACGCGCATTCATGTCACGCGTTGCCGTCGCGTGGCGACGACCGTCAACTACCTGGAACGTTCGGAAGATCATCGTTTCCCACCCGGCACGCGCGTCCGGGCGGTAAAGAAATGGGCGGTCCGCAAGTACAAGATCGATCCCAAGGACGCGGCCGAGCACGTGCTGCAGCTTTGCAACTCCACCAGCCGTCCGTCCAGCGACACGACGCTACAGGAATTGACCATCAATAATGCCTGCGCCGTCTGCTTCGACCTCGTTCCAGAGAAGCGCGTCGAGGGCTGACATGAACGTGGTCCTTCCTCCCGATCGCCTGTTGCTGGAACGCGATCTTGCCGCCCCGGATTTCCGGAGCGGCCAGTTCGACGGGAAGTGGAAGCTCGTCCAGCTTTCCTGGCCGTATGTTACGGTTTCCGTGTCCGCGCCCCTGCGGGGCGCAGCGCCAACGCAATTCGGCTTCCGCTTCGAATGTTCGGGCTACCCGCAAATTCCCATCACCGCGCAACCTTGGGATGTCGATGGGGAAAAGCCTCTGGCAGCGGAAAATTGGCCTACTGGAGTCTCGCATGTCGCGGCGGTCTTCCGCCCGGAATGGCGAAACGGCGAATGTCTTTATCTCCCCTGCGACCGCCACTCGATCGAAGGACACGACAACTGGCGGACGGAGCATCCAAGTCGCCTGTGGAACTCCGAGCGCGGCATCATCGGATATCTGGAGCAAATCTATGACCTTTTCCATCAAAGCGATTATACGGGCGTTCGTAGCGCCTAATCACCGCATCCGCTGTTCACCTGAACTGTGGAACCGGATCCTGTCCGAGCTCGACCGTAGGGGCGAGCGCAAGCACGAAGCAGGTGCGTTTCTTCTCGGCACGGTCGAAGGTGATGCCAGACGGATAGCTGACGTCGTCTATTACGACGATCTCGATCCGGCCGCTTATGACAGCGGGGTCTGTATCCTGCACGGCGATGCGTTTTCGCGGCTTTGGGCCTTGTGTCGTGCTCGCGGCCTCACCGTCGTCGCCGATGTTCACACCCATCCGGGAGGTGGGGGGCAGAGCCGCGCCGACAAGGAGAATCCGATGGTGGCCCGCGCAGGCCATATCGCCCTCATCGTTCCAAACTTCAGCCGTCGGCCCACAGATATCGCGAAAGTCGGAATCTATCAGTACCGCGGCGAACACCAATGGATCGACGAGTCCGGACCGCAGGGTTCGCATTTCTTCTACATCGGCATATGGAGCTGATCATGCCCACGATTTCCGCTGACGAACTGCACCGCACCGCCAAGTACTTCATGGATAGCGGCAAGGCCTCCTGCTACGCTGAAGCCATGGAAATCCTGGAGAGCTTCGGGCTATCGATTCTCGTCGCTCCTTCGATCGGCGCCTCCGCCCTTGAACAGACCGCGCTGTTGACCTTGGTGAACGTTGCAGCCCGAACGTTTCTCGGTGGTGTAGAGGTCGTAGATCTCCCGAAGTGCATCGCTTCGACTCCGTTGTACGCCGGCCGTGACATTCGCGATGTCGTAGTCGAACTGGGTGGTAAGCTCGCGGTCAGTGGCGTCCCGCGCCCGGCTTGGCCTATTGCCGTCATCGGCGATGTTGCGCCCGCCACGTCGGATGCCCCGCAATGGCGGTTGACCTGGTCCGGTTGGCGCGGCGGTGTCACGCCGGCAAGGTCCGGCCGCCGGCTCGACGAAGCGCACGCAATCGGACTGGCGCCTGTTCTCGCGTCGGCCGCATGTGCTGCGGAGGCTTTCGCCTATCTTTCCAAAACGCATCCGCTTGCCGGGCGTCGCGCGTTCGGCATGTCGTTGTGGAAACCCACTGACGACTGGCTTAGCAGCGTCGATGAGCCCGAGCTTTCTTATCTCCCATCCTCGTTGTGGCTGATCGGACTGGGCAATCTCGGTCAGGCCTTCGTCTGGGCGCTCGCCTCGCTTGATTTCGGCGACGGCGAAAAAACTACGCTCCTACTCCAAGACGCAGACCGTATCGCGATCGCGAACCACAGCACGTCCCTTCTGTCATTTCCTCAGGATGTCGGAACAAAAAAGACACGCGTAGTCGCGCGCTGGCTCGAACAACGCGGTTTTGAAACTTGCATCGAAGAACGCCTCTTCGGAGAGCATACCCGCAGGGCAGCCACGGAACCCGGTGTGGTGCTGTGTGGTGTCGACAATGCAGAGGCCCGCGCAGCGCTCGAAAACGCCGGCTTCGGCCTTGTCGTCGAGGCCGGCCTGGGGGCGGGCCCAAATTCGTTCCGCAGTATCGGCCTCCATACATTTCCCGCTCTGCGAACTACCGCAGGCATCTGGAGCAAACAGGTCGGCCAAGGCAACGAGTCGTCCCGCGGAGCGCCGGCATATGGCTCACTCGCCGAGGAGGGTATGGACGAATGCGGGCTGGTTAGGTTGGCTTCCCGAACGGTCGCTGTGCCCTTTGTTGGCCTAATAGCAGGCTGCCTGGTCATTGCGGAGGTTCTTCGCAGGCTGCACGGAGGCGTGGGCGTTGAAGTGCTCTCTGTTTCTGCGTTGTCGCTCGACGACGTCGAACTCGTTTCCAACATTACTGCCAGCCTTTACGCTTTCGGATTCATTGACCTAGGCTAAGTGTTTGAGAGCGAAATGTCGCAACCAGGCAGAGACGCTTTATAGAAACAAATAAATTCACGATTGTGCAGCGAATCATCAGCTTTAATGAAATAAGTTGGGAAAATTAAAACGGGGTGGGAAGAGTGTTCGTTCAGTTGAACGGGAGCGAATATGCTGTGCTGGGTATCGGCAAGCTGGTCGATCAAAGGGGGTCTCTATGCTTTGTCGAATATTTCGATTCACCTACAGCGCAGCCCATCGTCCATCAGATTGAAAGTGAATTGATCGAGCAAGTCACGCTTGCCGGGCAAACCCGCATATATCACTTCGACGAGGCAGCAGGTTCCTGGGAGATCGGTCGGCTGCTTGACGATCACGGAGACAGCCAACTCGTCCAGTTCCCTAACAGCAAAACCAAGCACCTGAAGGTCGCTGCAGTTTTCGTACGATGGGCTCGCCCAATCGAAGACCCGACGCTCTTCCTTGCCAACCGGATCAACGAGAGCCCGCGGTTCTCCGATGGACGCAGCGCGTTCGTCCGGTCGCAGACGAGCCAGCGCGCAGCGTCAATGGGAATGTCGGCTCTGCTCGCATCTGCAATCGAAATCGAGGCGCACCAGGTCGAGGTGGTGCGGCGCATTCTTCAGGATCCCGTGCAGCGCTACCTGCTCGCGGACGAGGTCGGGCTGGGCAAAACTATTGAAGCGGGCGTGCTTATCCGGCAATGCGTTCTTGATACGGAAAATAGATGCAGCGTTCTCTTGATTGTGCCGCCTGCGCTCGTCAAGCAGTGGCGATGGGAGCTTGCAAACAAGTTTTTTCTCGGCCCCTGCTTGGACCACAGCATCGACGTTGTCTCAATCGACGATGAAGACAGGATACGCGCGCTTCTTCCAAACGTGACCATGCTAGTCATTGACGAAGCACATCATTTGACGAAGCAAAAGACAGGCGCCGGTGACGGACTATACCACGTGATCGCAGCAGCCTCGCCGTCCATCGAGCGTGTTTTATTGTTATCCGCGACGCCGGCCCTCCATAATGAGGGAGGCTTTCTTAGAATGCTCCATCTCCTCGACTCCCTGACCTATCCGCTGGATGGTGAGGCAGCGTTTCGCCAAAAGATCGAAAGCCGCCAGACACTGGCGGAGATTGTAGCGGGGCTAACGCCAGAAAATGCGCTCTACCTGGATTATACCATCGAGCAATTGGTCGTTCTTTTCCCTAACGACGATTTGCTACAAGAGCTTGCCGAAGGTCTGCGTGGTGTCATCGATACGATGCCCGATCCCGACGATCCTGCACTGATTGAGGCGATTGGACTGCTACATGCTCATCTCAGCGAAGTTTACAGATTGCACCGACGCATCTTGCGCAATCGGAGACGCAGCATCGGGGGGCTTACCCCCGAGCGTTCCGGGGCAGAGATTATCGGGTATCGTAGCTCCGATCGGGCCTCCCTAACTGCCGCTCTGGAAGACTGGCGGTTTAATGAGGCCTTAAAACTCGATGTGGCCGGCTCCGATAAGGATTGGAGCGATCGTGTGCGTGCTTTCTGGGAATTGCTTGAGGGCGTCTCGCAATATCCGGCACCTGAGGCAGCGATACTCGGTTCCCTTGCCGATCAACCCGCGGAGATTGCCGATTGCGCGCACTTAGCTTCTGTCAACCGCTGCCTCGGGCGCGAAGGTCTTTTTGAAGACCGGGCACAAGCGCTGCTCAAAGCGCTCGCTACGGTGGTGGGTAGTCGCACGCAATGTGTGGTATTCTGTTCCGATCCAAAGACCGCCGATGCCCTTACGAAGCGCATCCGTGATGGGTTGAGAATTACGGTCGATCGGCACGACCCAGACGATGATGCCTGGACAGCCTTTACAGCCGCGGTAGACCATCCGGTACTCGTGTGTGACCGACGAGCAGAGGAGGGTCTCAACCTCCAGGGCGGAAAAAAAGTGGTCATCCACTATGACCTGCCGCTCAACCCAAACCGGATAGAGCAGCGTCTTGGCCGGGTCGATCGGTATGGATCCGGCGACGCGGTTCGTTCGTTCGTACTAGCCTGCGAGGACGATCCAATGGAATTGGCCTGGATTGACTTTCTCAACATTGCCCTCCGGGTGTTCGACCGTTCGGTCGCAAGCCTTCAATATTTGATCGATCAGACAGTCGGCGAGATCGCGCGCACCCTGTTCACGGACGGTTCCGAGGCTATTGTCGATTTAACGGCGCGCGCCACGGGCGACCAAGGTTTCATCGAACGCGAAATCAAATCGATCGATCAGCAAGATGCCCTTGATGCCTTGGGAGCGCCTTCAACCGCTATGGTCGATGAGCTTTCGGACGTTGACGAGGATTGGCAGACGCTGGCGAGTGATACAGCAGCCTGGCTCGACCAAACGCTGCAATTCGGGCGCACAGACATTGGGCCGCCGCTTACAGCCGCCAATGGCGCAGCGCCATTTCGTTACGTCTACTCAACGGGTAATCCTCATACACTGGTCTCGCTTCCGGCGTTTTTAGTACGGTGCGCAAATGCACTCGATTTGGAGTTTGCGCCGAGGTACGGGCGGGCAATCAAGACCATTCCCTATACGTTTCGAAGACGCACCGCCCTCGGCAACGCTGCTCGGGCCGAAGGCGTGGGCCTTCTGCGATATGGCGATCCCTTGATCAATGGCTTGACGGCGTTGACGGACGCTGACGACCGCGGTCGATCCTTCGCTATGTGGCGCTTCGCGCCCGATCACATTGGCGATCAACCTGCCGAGTTCTATTTCCGATTTGATTTCCTTCTTGAGGCCGACAGCGCCGCGGCGATGCGCGTGCTCGCAACGCATGGCCGCGATACGAGCGCTGCCCGCGCCGCGGTTCGACGCCGCGGCGATATGGCGCTTGTGCCATTTTATCGTTCCATATGGCTCGATCGTGAACTTAACCCCGTGCATGACGTCGCGCTGTTGGCCCGGTTATCGCGTCCGTATAGCGTGAAACCCGACCGTAACGGGGCACTAGATGTCAATCTGAACTCGAGGCGTTGGCCGCGTCTCTTCAAACTGCAACTCCCGGAACTGGCCCACTGGAGAGAACTCTGCGAGAAGGCCAGAATGGCGGCGGAGGATTTGCTACGTTCAGATCCAGAACTCATAACGAGCCTACGCCAGGCGGAGCAGCGAGCAGCGAGCATCGATCATGGGCGCCTCGGGCAACTAAAGGTGCGGGTTCGCGAAAATACAGGCACTCGGGAGCGTGAGGAGTTTGGCTTTGAAGAGCAACTCGCCAACGAACTGCGTGCGGGCATCAATGGTCCTCGTGTCAGGCTTGATACAATTGGCGCAGTTTTCATCTCATCGAACCGTTCGACGACGGACCAAATTGCGGGCGGCGTCTGATGCCAGTGTATGATTTTGGAAGCCTGCAGGAAGCTCTCCTAGACCTCTCCAAGGTTGATACCCGGCCACCGCCCGTCGACGGCATTTTTGACAGGCTGAACCAGGTGCTCCTCGCCTCAAAGCAAACCGGTGGACTGGATAGTCCGTACGACGCGATGGCGCTTTTCAGGCACGCGCTTCGTAGGCAATCGTTGCGTGCCGGCCAGCAAGCCCAGTTACGGGTTCCGTGTAGAACCGGTTGGCCAAGCAGGGATGACTGGGCGGCTTTCGGCATTCGCGCTCACAGCGAAGCACACGGATATATCCTTATCGAAGCAAGACCCTGGCAGGCTGCTTGGCTCGACGACCGCGATAATCCGGTGTTCGAAGATATCTTTGCCGAGCAGAGCGTCCGCCTCGACTGGCAGCGACCCATCGACCCATTTCTCGGCGAGGCGAGTGGCTTCGACACTTACGTTTCCCCAGGGCAGCGAGAAGCGGTGCGCAGCGCCTTTCTGCTACCGCCCGGCGAGACTTTGATGGTCGCTTTGCCGACTGGGTCGGGCAAGAGCTTCGTCGGCCAGGCCCCTGTACTGGCGCGGGGCATTGAAGGTGGTCTCTCAGTTTGTATCGTGCCGACGACCGCGCTGGTACTGGACCAAGCGCGGCAGATGCGGCAAATGCTCAAACGCCGTTACCCCCGCCGCGACGTCCCTGCACTTGCCTGGCATGCGGGTCTTCGCGAAGAGGACCGCGCCGCAATAAAGTCTGCCATTCGTGAGGGTCGCCAAGGGATACTATATTGTTCGCCCGAGGCGGTATCAGGCGCGTTGCTGCCCTCGCTTTATCATGCGGCGCGGTCCGGACTGATTTCATATTTTGTCGTCGACGAGGCCCACCTCGTGAGCCAATGGGGTGACAGCTTCCGCCCCGATTTCCAAATGCTGTCGGGCGTGCGGCGCGGACTACTTAACGAGTGCCCTGAGGGCCGCCGGTTCCGAACCCTACTCATGTCCGCGACCCTCACCCCAGACACGATCGAGACAATAGACGCGCTTTTCGGGCCGGCACGGACTGTCCAGATGGTCGCCTCGGTCCACCTCAGGCCAGAGCCACAGTATTGGATTCACCGTGAGGACGACCCCGAAGACAAGGAGCGCAAGGTCCTTGAACTTCTGCGCCAAGCGCCACGTCCGTTCATCCTCTATGTGACAAAGCGCGAAGATGCGAAACGCTGGATCCGGCGACTGCGAAGCGAAGGTTATGGGCGTATCGATTGCTTTCACGGCGAGACACCGAACGCTGGTCGTCTGCGCATCATTGACGATTGGTCAGAGGCTCGCCTCGATGGTATCGTTGCCACCTCGGCCTTCGGGGTTGGCATCGACAAGCGCGACGTCCGCACCGTCATTCATGCCGCCGTGCCCGAGACGCTTGATCGTTTTTACCAGGAAGTGGGACGTGGAGGACGCGATGGCTGCCCGTCGGCGTCATTCTTGATCTATTCGCGCGACGATCAAGAGACGGCAAACCAGATTGCGGCGCCGTCGCTGATCAGCGACGATCTCGCGTTCGAACGCTGGTCAATGATGTACAGCGGCGCCAAGCATCTCGATACAGTGGGACGGTTGCTTGACATAGATCTGACGGCCGTTGCTCCGCGGCTCCGAAGGCAGTCCGATTACAACCAGGAATGGAATATGCGCACGTTGATCATGATGGCGCGAGCAGGTATTCTCGATCTCGAATCGCTTCCCCCAGCCCGCAATCTTCGGCAACAGGATGACGGTGGAGGCGCGGTCGCGTTTGGGAGCGACGAAAATTGGTCGGAATATTTCCAGCGAACCGTGGTGAGCATGTCCGAGTTCGGCCACTTGAGCCGAGATCGTTTTGAAAGCCTCCTTGGCGAGGAGCGGAAGCGTGCGTTCAATGCCGCGACCGAAAACCGAACCTTGCTCGACCAATTGCTAAGCGGCACCCACGAGGTCTCGATCCTGCTCGACAAACTCTATCGCAGCAATGCACCGGGAAGGTCGGTCATCGTGTCGCGCGCGTGCGGCGGATGCCCAGTTCACAGACGGACCGTGCCAGTGGATGTCAATTATTCTGCGCCACCCGCATATGGTATCGAGCAAGTCGGTCATTTTGATCTCAGTCACTTCATCAATCGGTTCCCCCATCTTGATCTTCGCGAACCTGTGATCATGCCCGTCCAGGAGACTGTCGACGATGTGTCCCTGATTGGACTATTGCGCGACTTCGTTGCACTGTTTGGGGTTCGAGAGATCAGCGTACCCTCACCATTCAGGCAGCGAAACCAGGCCCTGATGAGCCTGCATAAATACAGTGATGATCATATTCTTTTGCTTCAGTCGCTGGAAGAAGAAGCGTTGTGGCCATCCTCTTACGAACTTCCCAGGGTGACACTCTGGTCGGGGAATAACGGTATGGCGCGTGCGAAGGGTTTATTTTTCATGAAACGTCCCCTGCATGTCATTATCGCGCCGACTTCGACAGTGGACCCATGGAACGCCACTCGCCGAATTGCCGATGCTGGCTCTAATGTTCTGACAACTGATCAATTCCGGCTGGGGGTTCAACGTTGAGTGTATTGAACCAGGCTAGTGACGGTCTCTACACCGTCCTGATCGTGCTGGTCCGTGCGGCGGTCCGATTTGGTCCGCGTAGCCGCGAAGATCTGCTTCTTGCCTGCGGCGGTGCTGTGGATGCGGTTGAAACACTTCAGTTGAACCAGACGCTCAACCGATGGACCGAGCTCGGCCTATTCAGCGGGGAAGCTGGCGCAGATGTCTGCATCGCCGAGCGATATCGCTCGGGTCTCGGCAAGACGGCGGATGAGGCTGAACAACGGTTGCCGGCGATCGTGCGTGCCGTCGCAATGTTGGCTGAGAACAATGAGCGCTTCTGGGAGCGCGAGCGGTCGAAGTCAGCTGACCTTTCCCGTGCCGTTTCATGGATGCTTGCACAGGATGTCTATGCGCTCGATGGGAACGTGAAGAAGCTTGCTGTGCTGGAGGAGGCGCAGATCGCAGACTCGACCAAGCAGACCATCGGGAAGAATGACACGCGATGGAACGGCCTGAAGGCCTGGATGATGTACTTGGGCTTTGCTCGCGACGGCATGCAGTGGGTTGTTGATCCCACTCAGGCACTACGCGACGCTCTGCCCAATATTTTCGCGTCGCGCAAAGAGCTGTCCGCGCCGGCTTTCGTCGAGCGCGCCGCCGCCGAGCTGCCTGTATTAGACGGCGGCGCCTACAGGGCACAGGTTGAGGCTGCGCTGAAGGATACCGCATGGTCCCGGCCGCGTGCTGGCCTCGCCTCGTCGTCGTTGTCGCGCGCGCTCCAGCGTCTTGATCGAGAGGGTTTCATCACGCTTTCGGACCGAAGCGATACCGAAGGTGTGGTGACACTGACGGGCAGCAATGGGCGCACGTGGCGAGATGTATCGCATATCGGCCTTATTCAGCCAGGAAGGGACCGGTGATGCTTGAAAGATACTGGCCTGTGGCCGACCAGGTCAACGCCTGCATTAAGAACGAAGCCGAAACGGCGGACGTTTCTGTCCTGCTTGCAGTACATCAGCCAGCAGCGCTCACTACCAGAAATGCGGGCACAAATATTGAAAACCCTGCGTCAGAGCAAGAATTACTCGACGCCTTTCTTTCCGATGACGTTCCTGGCGGGTATCTATTATTTCCTGTCACCGGACCCTCGGGCGTCGGCAAGTCGCACATTATTCGATGGCTCGATGCGCAGTTGCAGCGATCGCCGCAGCGCAAGCGGCTCCATATAATTCGCATCCCCAAGAGCGCGAGCCTTCGCCGCGTCGTCGAATTGATACTGGAACCTTTGGCTAAAGACTCGCGGTTTGAACAGGCCCGATCGGAACTTACCCGCGCGATTGCCGAAGTCGACAAACGGAAGGCCGTAGTCCTTTTCCGGGCACAGATTGAGAATGCTTTGGCAGGTCGGGCCGAAACACTCACGACCGAATTGCGCGAGCACAGGGAACGCGCTGCTGAGTTAAGACCGCTTATTGGCCATGCACAGATGCTGCCGAAGCTGTTCGGTGATGCGGCACTGAAGGATCATTTCGACAACGTTGTGCTTGCCAGAGTGGTGGCGCGTGCACTGAAAGGCCGGGAGGACGGTGCTGAAGGCGACGAGACCCAATCGCAGTTTTTCGTCGACGATCTCGTCCTGCCTGATGATGTCGATCTCAACAGCGCGGCACTCTCGGTCAGGACCTATTATCAGACTCAGCTCGCGGTACAGGATGTTCGTCGGCGCGAGATTGCAGTCGATTTGCTCAATAAGATCGTCGATACTGCGATCGGCAATGTCTTCCAGCTTGAACAGAGTACTGGAGGGATCACGCTTCAGGATATCATCCTCGGGATCCGCGAAATACTGCTGAAAGACGACATGGATCTCGTTCTGCTTGTCGAAGATTTTGCAGCGCTTTCAGGTATCCAGGACGTGCTTCTGAAGGTTTGCGTGCAGGAAGGCACGCACGACGGCAAGAAGGTACGCGCGACGATGCGCACGGCAATCGCGCTTACCGATGGCTACCTTGCATCGCGTGACACCATTTTGACCCGTGCACAACGGGTTTGGGTGATCGGCAACCGCGAGCAGAGTGATGACGAGGTGAAAGCTGCTGCGGTCGAAATGGTCGGAGCCTATCTCAATGCCGCTCGGTGGGGTGAAGATGGCTTGCGCAAGCAATTCGGCAAACATACCTCAGACGGCGATGGTCTGGTTGGCTGGCTTCCAGTTTGGCACGACGAGGAGCAAAGCGACACTGAAGGCGAAGCCCTTAACGCTTTTGGGTACTCCGCGCGCGGGCACGCCCTGTTTCCGTTCAACCGCTTGGCCGTTGAGCAACTGATTGAACTGCATCTTGCGGAAGCAAGCAAGCTTGTCTTCAATCCGCGTCGTGTCATCAATGAGATCCTCCGACGTCCGCTGCTGATGCGGAACGCGTTTCTCAACGGGGATTTTCCCCCGCCCGATTTTCATGGGCTGCGCCCAAACGTCTATCTTGCCGGACTAGTCCGCCAAGCCACCCAGACGGAGCAGGTCAAGCGGCGACTGGCATCCGCATTGGCTGTTTGGGCAGGCAACGCATCCGACCAAGCCGCACTGGCGCACGTGCCCCCAGCCATTTTCTCGACCTTTTCGCTGCCGACGCCTGCGGACCTCGCCAGTATCGCGTTTCGATCCGAACAGAGACCGTCAAGCGAACCGACCGAACCAGCGAGAGGGAAGGAGCCGGTATCGTTACCTAATCCGCAGTCGCCTGTCGCAGTTCAGCAGGACCCGCGCATCGCTGCGTGGTCGAAACGGCTCGACGCTTGGGCGTCCGGAGCGGAATTGGTGCAAACCGAAGCCCGTGAATTGAGAAATGCCCTGTTGGCAATGTTGAAGGGTGCGATCAACTGGCCGGCTCTTCGTATTCCTGAACAGGAAATCAAGATCGGCTGGCTTTCCATTGCAGGTGCCCGCAACAACCCGCTCGTGGGGCGAATCTTGATCGTCTGTGACCGGCATGACGATGAGGATGGCACACTGCGTGAGGGTTTTCTCGGCGCGTTGCGCTTCGGCTATAATGACCATCGCTGGGATTATCCCGAAGCGGATCTCGATTATGTCGCAAGTGCGGCGATCATCGAGCGACTGGTCGCACAATTGGTCCCGCTGCTCATTGCAGAGTCCAATTTGCAGACCGCTGTCATTGGCCGCGCCCTGCTGAACCAGGCGCGTATCGTCGGCCTGTCCCCTCCGGTTCGGCCAACGGGCGCGGAACCACTTCTGCGCGGCCTCTTCTCGCCGGCACCCCAGGTGGAGACACAGGCGTTCGAAGAAAGCTGGGATCAGCTTCGCAGTCAGGCAATGGGATCTACCAATGGACGGAGCACGCGCACGATCCTGCAAGAGCTTTTGCTCGATGGCATCGCCAGCTTCCAGGGCACCGGAAACAAGCCTTTCGCGATTGACAGCCCCCGGTTGCTTGACGTGCTTGCGGGGGATCCGCCATCAGGGCCGCTTCCGGATGGCCTTCCCGAAGGGGCGCGAAACTTCATTTCGACCATGATGGACGCGCGCATTTGGGGAAAGTTGCACTCGGTCATAACCAAGCTCCGCGCCTTTCGCAGCGAGATCGCCGACTATGTCGACGAAAGCTTTGACAAGGCCACTTTCGTTGCGGACTTGCGGGAAGTCATCACGCTGTTGCAGAAGACCAATTGCTGGCCGGATGACGTCACAATCAAGAACAGCGAACTCGACATTCGCCTGACAGAGTTCCAGACCAGCCGCTTTGTTGATTTGATGGAAAAAACGGCCGTTATCGTCGAGGAAGCCGACCGTGAGCAAATCCCCAAGTTGCTGAACTCGCTTGGGTCGCTCGATCTTGGATTGATCCAGCGGACCATGTCGTTCCTGGCTCTCGCCAATCAGATCGTGTCGAAAGCCGAACCACGTGTAACGCAACAAGAGGGGGTTCGCGGACAATCGAACCCTGACTCTGTCGCGGCGGAGATCACCGCCCTGCTCGAAGGTGCGAGTGGAAAGTCACAGGACGCAACGGAGGCTGCCGAATGACAAAATCGCTCCCTGCGCGTACCAAGGCGCTCCACGAACGTCTCGTCACGCTTGACCTGCTTGGTGCGAATGTCCAGGAAACCGGGCTACTTGAGGACCTGCGCACGGACCTCGCGCCGCTTGCAGCGGAACTCAGCCGCGCCCTCGACCAACGTGCGCTACTCCTCGGTTCGGGAATCGAAACGCCCGAACCGCCCTCGCTCGGAACGGCACGCAAACGGGCTGCGACTCTGCTCAATCGCTTTAGCGCGGAACGAAAAGCGGCCGTGTTGAAAGAGCGCACCGGTTGGGCGAGTTTGCTTAAGGAGGTAAAAGCGGCCTCTACGGATGTCTCAGACTCTGTCTCTCGCACTTGGAAGGGATATCGGCACACCGTATTCACCGGCGAAGCGCCAGCCTTAGTGAAAGGCCGCATAGCCTTAACGCCATCGAACAACGCCGCGTTCAAAACGTATGAACAACTCTACCAGACGTTCCGAGCCGAGTTCGACAAACTGCCGGCGGATGCCGCAGCGATCGAACGCGTGAAGGCACTCGCCACACGACTGACGGCGACGGCGAAGGAGTTTGATTTTGACGTACCGGTCGACGTGAAACGCTTCCTGGAGGCTATTCAGAGCGGCGGCGCAAAGCTCGACTTGTTGACCGACGACGTTCTCAAGTGGCTCAAAGACAATAATGTGTTCAGCAATTACCGCATCGTGCCGGGGAGTGCCGATGGAAGCCGATGAAGCCCTCCTCCTCGCCGCGCTTGATGAGATCGAGCAACGCGAGGCACGTCTGCTGACATGGGGTCTGGTCGATGGCCACGTCTCGGCGGGCGAACTGCATAGTATTATCGATACACTGCTCGATGATCCGAGATTGAACGTTAGGATTTCGTATACGGACGCAGGCCAGGTCATCGGCACGCTGATCGGTCGTGCTTTGCTGTTCGATATCGGTGAGGTGCCGGGGTCGCAATATCGATCGCGGATGGCCGAGGGCGTGAGACTCGTGTTCCGGCTGCGTCAACTGTTTCCGCAACATCGCGGCCCTGTCGGCTGGCAGACAGCGCCGACCCTTGTTGCCGACTTTCGCTTCATCTGGCGGCGGCGCCGATATCCAAGGCGGGAAATCGACCCCGCGACAGCGCTTGCGACGATTGCGTCTGCAACGCCCGATCAAGCCGCGCGCGCGGCACTATCGGCGCTTGTCGATAGCTATGGCCCAAGTTTCGCGCTTGCAGGTTTCCAGGTCGCGGCCGCCGGACGGATCCTTGGGAGCTTTGAGGCAGCGCAATCGACAGCAACGCTAGTAAGCGCCGGTACCGGTAGCGGCAAGACCTTGGCCTTTTATCTTCCCGCGCTGTCGCGGATCGTTTCGCACATTGAGCGCGACGCCGTCGGCGACCGGTGGGTCAAGGTCCTTGCCCTTTATCCACGCAACGAACTTCTCAAGGATCAATTCGCTGAGGTCTATGGCCAGGCTCGCCGTCTCGATCCCTTGCTTGCCGGGCGGGGACGAAGAAAGATCCTTATCGGAACATTTTTCGGTCCGACGCCGTGGTCGGCAGAAAAGGCGCACCAAGCGCGTAGCGGTTGGCGACAAACCGCTAGCGGGCTCGTCTGCGAGTATCTCCGTTGCCCCGACACGCGTTGTGGGGGCGACATGGCGTGGCGGGACGCGGATCGGCGCGCGGGACGTGAACGGCTCGAATGCCTCGAGTGTTCCGCGGCTATTGAGAGCGACGAGATCATTCTCACCCGCGAGCGATTGCAGACCGAGGCGCCAGACATTCTGTTCACCACGACAGAGATGCTCAACCAGCGCATGGGGGACGACAATTTTCGGCATCTGTTTGGAATCGGCGAGCGTGTGCACCGCCCGACAGAGATGATGCTACTGGACGAAGTTCATACTTATGCCGGTAGTTCCGGTGCTCAAGTTGCTTTCCTCTTGCGCCGATGGCGGCGCCTCTTGCGGCGGAATGTTACGTTTGTCGGGTTATCGGCCACGCTCAAGGACGGCGCCCGCTTCTTCGCGCAGTTAACCGGCTTGTACGAACAGATGTCGGCCGAAATCGCCCCTTCCAAAAATGACATGATCGCGGAAGGCGCCGAGTATCTGCTTGCGCTACGAGGCGATCCCGTGTCGCGCACCGCTCTTCTGTCGACGACGATCCAGACGGGGATGCTCCTTTCCCGGCTTCTCGACGCGCCGGATGAGCGCAAGAGCCAAGGCATGATCGGCGAACGAGTGTTCCTGTTCACCGATGACATCGATGTTACAAACCGCATGTATTTTGCCATGCTCGACGCCGAGGGTCGACGGAGCAACGGCGTCCCCGATTTGGCGAGCAAGCCAGACGGCGGTCTGGCTTCGCTGCGCCGTCCGCTGCCGGTCCAGCACCGCAAGCTGCATGGACAGGATTGGGAGGCGGTGGTTGAGATAGGCCACACACTTCAGCCGCAGGATCGCAAGACTATCGGGCGCGTCATGTCGATGGATCCCGGCGTCGGCAACAATCTCGATATCATTGTTGCGACCGCGTCGCTCGAAGTTGGATTCAACGATCCGCGCGTCGGCGCGGTCATCCAGCACAAGGCCCCGCGTGACGTTGCGCAGTTTCTCCAGCGCAAAGGTCGCGCTGGCCGATCGCGCCAGATGCGGCCCTGGACCGTCGCCGTCCTGTCCGACTACGGCCGGGACCGGATCGCCTATCAAGGCTATGACTTGCTGTTCGATCCCGAGTTGCCGCTTCGTACGTTGCCGATCGCAAATAGGCACATAATGCGCATCCAGGCCGTCTATGCGACCTTTGACTATCTTAGCCAAATGCTCAGTTCCGCGCGTCGGGGGAGCGTGTGGCGGGACCTGTCGCGCAGTAGCGACGACGCTTACGATCGAGCGCGGCAGACGGCGCTCGCCGCACTCCTCCGCCGCATCCTGACCATTCCGGCCGAACTCGACCGGTATACATCCTATCTCGCTTCTGCGCTGAAGGTAGATGAAAGCGCAATATTGCCATTGCTATGGGATCACCCCCGGCCGCTGATGACGCAGGTACTGCCAACGGCCCTTCGCCGTCTCGAGACAAACTGGCGCCTCGGGGGGAGGCCAGGCGAAGATTTTCAAGTATCCAACTCACCTTTGCCTGAATTCGCACCGGCGAACCTGTTCAGCGACCTTAACCTTCCTGAAGTCGATATCGTCCTGCCACAACCCGGTATCGCAACGCCCGAGAGAGTTGCTATGCCGATCGCGCAGGCCCTACGAGAGTTCGCGCCCGGCCGCGTGTCGAGGCGATACGGCATCACTCATGCGTCCGAGCGTCATTGGCTTTGCTCGGTCCTCGACCAGAACCGCGCACAGGCGGTTCCGCTCGAGGCACTCGCGCGTCTCGACCACATTGGCGACTGGCGCGTCACGGAGGCCGGTTCGGATCGGCTTGTTCCCGTCTACCGGCCGCGTGCCCTCCATGTCCAGCCACCGCCCGCAGCAGTTGTCGACACGTCCAATGCCCGCTTGCGTTGGCGCAGTCAGATTGTCGCTCGCAATCAGGGCTTGGTATTAGATCCGCCGCGTGGTGGTCCCTGGACGTCGTTGATCGAAGATGTCCGGTTCTACTCGCATGAAGGACTGAGCCCCATCGAGGTCCGCCGAATGGCGCTTGGCAGCGAGGCGGGCATTCGCTTTAGAGATGGCGTTTCACTTCCAAAGGAATTTCACTTCGAATTGGATGGTGAAGCCGTCGCCCTAGGATTCAGTCTTGCTGTCGATGCGATGTGCATGCGCCTGCGGTTCCCGGAGGCGTTGTGGTCGAACCTCGGACCGGAGTCGGATCCGCGATATAGGGCAATGCGCACAGCGCGCTTTCACCATCAGGCATTGCACGGGTCGCTTACCCAACGCGTAGAGAACCCGTTCGCACGCGAATGGTTGGCGCATCTGATGCTCGCAGCGCTCAGCAATGAGGCGATCGCTCATAGTACCTCATTGAGGGAAGCTGCCTCACGGTTGGCCGCCGGTACAGCCGAACTCGATCTCGATCAGACGCTCGACATCCTGTTTCAGTCTGCGATCGTCGATGATGCGAATGCGCAGGGCAACCAGCAGGATCGGCTGCGACAGGATCTGGCTGTTCTCCTTGCAGACTCGCAGGTGGTGGCCAACATGTTTGACCTAGCTGAAATACTATGGACGCCGATCGATGCGTCCTGGGAGCCATGGCTGCGGGAACGATACCTTTCGACGATTGGCGCGGCCGCGATCAGCGCCATTACCAGCCTATGTCCGCAAATCGACGGCGACGGTCTGATCCTCGATGTGACGGCAGGGGTTCGCGAAGAGGATGACGTGCTCGCTGGGACTCCCGATGGTGAGATTTGGATCAGCGAGATGGCGCCGGGCGGCAACGGGCAGATCGAAGAGGCGCAGCGCCAATATGTCGAAGACCCGCGGCGATTCTTTAGCCTGATGACCGCGGCGCTGCGCGACAATGATTTTTCGCTTAGCGATTATCAACTCGTTCGCTTCTTATCGTCCGTGGTCGAAGGCGATAGCGACGATGCACTGCCAACCGCAACGCGTGAGTTCCGCCAGGCCTCAGGTGCCGCGGAGAGCCACGCGAGTTTCACTGCGCTGCGTCATGCGCTCGCGGATAACGGGTTCGTGACCTTTCACGCGTTTATAGTCGCGCTCGCTAACCGCATCCTGCGGCCCGGGTCGAGCGGCGACAGCGATGCATTCTTTCTCGGCGCAGTCCGCTTGTGGGACACCGAGGAATCGCGGCTGGGCATCGAGTTGGATGCCCGCGTGCTCGCGTACCGTCTCGCGCGCTCCGCCGATATTGACGCAGCCCTTGCGTTGGCGGGCATCGATACGCCGACGATAAACCCCGATCAGTGGCGATACGGCGTTATCTATGGACTGCTCTGGCCGCGCGGCGCCCATATCCGGCAATCGGGCCTTCGACCTTACTCACCATTTGCCGATCTTCCTTTACCCGACCCCTTGCTGGTGCGGACCTATCTGGCGGAGGATGCCGAGATAGTCGATCTCGAAGCGGATGGCTGGCGGGACCTTTGCCTTGATCGTCTTGCGAACATCGGTGCGGCGACGTTGGTCTGTCCGATGGCACTGTCAGCGCGTCTGGCGGACGCCTTAAGTTTTCTGGCGACCAACCCGGTGCAGTCCGCCTATCTTTCGGTGTTTGCCCGCGTACGGGCAGTGCGACGGGTGGAAAGCGCTCTTCACGTAGATCTTGATGTCGCGGAGGCGCTGCAATGAGCTTCGAAACACGACGGATTTTCAAGAGCGCGGTGACGAGCCAGAATCTCATTCGTGAACTCCTGCAAATGATGTTCCTAGGCGAACTCCTTGCACCGGGTGGAGAGCGCGCCTGGTTGGTCAGCCCCTGGATCAGCAACGTAGTGTTATTTGACAACCGCGCCGGTGGCTTCGGTGCGATCAATCCGGAGTGGGGAACCCGCGAGATCAGACTGGTCGAAGTCTTGACCGACGTGATGGCGCGCGGGACGGCCCTCGGCATTACGACCAGCCTGGACGATCATAACGAACCGCTGATCGATGCACTTACAACGGCCGCTCAGGAGGCCGGCCTCACAGATAAGTTGAGCGTCATCCGGCGACAGCATCTCCACATCAAAGGCGTGCTGTTCAAACGAGGCCTTCTCACCGGCTCGATGAATCTCACCTACAACGGGCTCGAACTGAACGATGAGATGGTTGTTTATGACACCACGCCGAAAACTCTTGCTGAAGCGCGGATCAATTTCGAATCCTACACAGGCGGGGTCGCATGATCGAGCATCTGCCCGAGAGTGAGCAAGCGTGGCTCCAGGCTTTCTTCTCACCTCCGAACGAGCTGAATTGGGTGTCGCTTCTCGACAGTTCCGCGCCTGCGGAACAGGCGGATCAAGTTCGTCGATGGCTATCCCATTTGAGCCCGGATAACGCCAATGCGCCGCTGGTCTTACCGTTTGTGCGCGGCGGTGAGGTAACGGGTTGGTACGCCACCACGCAGGGGGTGGCCGCGTGGGATGAGCTTGGGGATGAACTCAAAGCGTGGCTGGGATCCTGGCTAAGTCGTTTTGAGCGAGTGCCGAGCAATGCTTCCGATCGCATGGCGAACGCGCTTCGCGATCGCTTTGGGGGAGCGGTTTATCGCTTCACCGGATCCGATACGGCCGCGAGACGGGCGATCGCCGGACGCTTAGACGATTATGCAGTTCTTCTGGGGCGAAAACCGCCAGTGACACGCGTGCGGAACCGCCCAGTTGGAGCGATCCGGGGCGATTTTGAGCGTGCACTTCTGGCAGGCGACGAGACACAGGCCGAGGCGATGATCGCCGAGTTGAAGCACACCGGACGCCTAAACGAAGAAAACCTTAAATATCTCGACGTGCGGCTCAGCGCGGGTCTCGGCCTCTGGCCGCAGATCGCACGCGACCATTGGCTCATCAAAACGCTCTCGGATCTTGCCCTTCCACCGCAAATTCTCGCAGACTTAATCGAGGCACTCTACCGAACCTACGTCGACGAGGCAGAGGCAAGCGGCGATCCGGCGGCGGTGCGCGAGGCCTTCGCCAATCATGTCGCAATACCCTATCCTAAGTTGTTTGCGTCGCGTCGGGGCATTCGTGCGCCACGCGTGGTCAAGGCGTTCGCACTTTTCGAGCAGTTGCAAACGACTCCTGATAGTACGATCGTGACGTCGCTCCTCGCTCTGTTGCCTGCGGGAGCGGACACCGTTTTGTTCGAGTTCACTTCCGTCGCAGAGAGCACTCCATCCGCGACGACGTTGGATGAGGCGGACGAAGCGTATGACGACAGGCAGTTTGATCGCGCGTTCGAATTTTACCTGCGGCTCCCGCCGAGCAAGAAGACCATCAGCAGGTTGGTATCCTGTGCAGATACGATCGAAACCGATATCGCGCGGGATCGCCTTCTATCGTTGCTTGACGGCGCCGATCCGGAGTTCCTCTTTTCATTGGCGCCGGCCGTCGCGGCGAAAATCGAGAGCCTGAGGCAGTCGCAGACTGACGATGGCGAACCAGCGCGAGCCGAACCGACTTCCGCATCCGCGGTAAGCCCTTGGTTGCGGTGGGCGGAGCAGTTGCGGGCGGGGCGCAATCTGGTCGCCGCCGAGCGCGACGCACAATCCGCTCCGACCAACTGGAGTGCGTCAGAGATAAGAGAAAGCAGTTCACTCGCCCACCAGTTCGCGAATATCATCGGCGGCCTCGACGGCGAGGCCAGCGCGATCGCTCGCGCTGCCGTTCCGCAGATCTTCGCGAGCTTCTTCCCCGACGACGTGAAGACGTCGCCAGCGGCGAAACCGATTGCGTCTTTGCTGTTCCTGCTGATCGCCATGAGCGATACGCTTTCACGATCGGACCTCGACCTACTCGCACAGTTGACGACACTGCTAATCGAGCACGGATTGTCTTCATCCGAGTACGTGTCGCTGATGAATGATCTCGAAGATGTGCAGAAGAGGATCGGCTCCTACGTCTATCTGCCGTGGAGCCTCGACGTCGCCGAGGCGCTCGCGATCCTTCCCAGCCCTTCAGATCAGGCCCGCGACGCCCGGCTGAGGCTTTTTCTGCAGGTACTTGGCCAAGCCGCTGGTTTTGCTCATCGGCTGGCGCCGGCAGACTTTCTCGCGGTCGACACGCTAGCAAAAGACTATGGCGTCGACGCCGAGGCTGTCAGCGCCCTCAAGCGCGAGCAGGGTGCAGATGATGTAGGCGCCGCTTCCTACACAAACCTTGAGGGCAAGACCATCGGTATTTACACGCTGGCTGAAACAGCAGGAAGCCGAGCGAAGGTGGCGCTCGAAAGCCTGTTCCCAGGGTGCAGAGTGCTCGTGAATTCAGATCTGGTCGCAACGAGTCAACTCACGAATCTCGCAAAGACTGCCGACCTGTTCGTCTTCGCCTGGAAAAGCAGTAGCCACCAAGCCTTTTATTGCGTGAAGGATGCTCTTGACGGCAAAGAGCCGATCTGGGCGCCGGGTAAAGGAACTGCTAGCATTCTACGGGCGGTACTCGATAGGCTAAACTGAAAGCCTAGAACTCCATCTCCAAATTCTTTAGCAGGCAATTTTCGCGACTATCGCGATGGCTTGCAGTTACGTATCGCCTGAACGGATCGGGATTTGCGACAGATAGGTTTATTCCGAACCAATTCCCAGGCTTTGCCGTCGGGGTTGATCACGGTGACAGTGAGTTAGTTTGCCTAGCGTTCGAAGGTCGATCTTTGTATAGGCGGAATAGTTCATAAAACAATCTGAGTTGCCGAGGAGGTGGCAATTTTCCGACTAGGGCTCTCTCAATTTCTCGCTGATGGTCCGGCTCGAGTCTCGAAATTGGAAACAATTGTGCAAACTGTTTCCGCCACGGGTTTTCTTCGATGAGCGGATCGATCATCCGAGCCAATTTTCCTTTATCGACGAGATCGATCGTCACGCCGACCTCGGCGGCACGGCCTACTTGCTTATGAACGGCATGGGTAAAATGATCTGCGGTTGTAGCTATTATTCCGTGCCGGCCGCCCTTTAGTAAAAGGGTGCCAAGAAGCTTTTGTAGTGTTTCGAAACCCTCGGCAGCTCCTTTCTGTCTGCGTTTGACCTGGATGAGCCACTCTTGGCCCGATGCCTCAACGAAGATAACATCGACCCCCAGATCTCCAGGACCTCCCACATGTAAGACGTCGGCATGGGCATAATTCGCTTTGAAAACGTCGGCAACTAGCTGTTCCAAAGATGTTGGGTGAAGCTCGTGCCATCGATCTGGATCACGAATGAGATACTGTGCCAGTTCGGTGGTACATGGCGCCGGCAGCTTCAAGTCAAATGATCGAGTAATAGATGTGGCCGCCCCTGACCATATGTCGCCGTAATCCTGCAAAGCGTGCCACTGCCAAAAACCACAGCGAGGGCATAGCCAAATCTCGATAAGCCCATCATCATCCGACGTCGGTCCTGCTAATTCGTGTCGTGCCTTAGCAAGAGACGTTGAGCAGTGCGGGCAGAAGGAACGCGTCCGGAACGTGTTTTGAATCCATTGGTCAAGGGGATAACCCATCCCACTTGATTCAAGCTCTTCCTTCATCTTCTCCGAATAGAGATCAGCTTAACATTGCCCGTCTATATGCCATACACCTTCTATCAGTTCGGCTTTATCGAGCTCAGGACCGCGCATTCTTCTTCCCTCCGTAGAACAGCAGTCGAAATCGATCAGCTCAATGCTGGCTATCTAGACATTGCGATCAAGGGTTCGAAGCGTGCATAACAGGTAGTGCCGCGAGCACCACTATAAGTTTCCGCGAATTCGCACGCCAGGAAATTGAGCGGGCAAGTACGTTTATGCTGAAAAATCAATGCGCAGGTTATGCTGATGAAAGCAGGGTTGCCAATCCCTTCTTGTGATGCGCCGCAAATACGACGATACCGGCACAACCACGCTCTAATTGCTCGGCTGGGTATCAGCTTCGGAATGAAACAGCAAAGCAACTGCCGCGTCGAACGAGGGAGCTTGGAATGTCGGCAAGGTGTCGGCTTCCAACTCCCACTTCGGCTGGAAGCCGCCAGGTATGTAAATCGTCTTGATACCAGCTTCGTTTGCCGGCCGAATGTCGCGGGTGAGTTGATCGCCAATCACATAGATTGACTGCCCGACCGTTGCCAATTTCCTCACCCGCTCGAACATCCGCACCGTTTTTGGCGCTTCGAATACGCGATCAATGAACTCGCCAAGTTGGTGCGACTCGATCGTGCGGATTACCCGCTTGCGGCTTCCTTCCGTGAAAACCACCGGCGTCGTGCCGATCGAGGCAAGGGCGCGCAATCCCTTTACGACGCCCGCGAGGAGCTTTGGCTGCTTTGCGATGTTGACGAAGAAGTCGCTCTCCATCTTAGCCACCAGAGTTCGGTCGAGACCGGAGCCTGCACCATTACTCCAGGCTCGCCGTACAGCCTCCTGAAAATCGACGCCCCGCAGCCCGAGCGTCAACGCATCGATCAGCAGGCGGCTAGGGTAGCGAAGTCCAAGATGATGCCTCTGGGCCAATTCCTGATCGAATTTCCGGACGAACTCTAGGCGATCGGCCTTAGGACCAGTCAGATTGGCGGCACGCTCGACAGCTTCTAAAAGACCCAACTGTGCTTCGGCAAAAACGCCATCCGTGTCCCAGAGGGTATTGTCCGCATCAATGAGGACCAGCGGTCCCGCGCGATCAGTGTCAGGGTGAAGTGCTGCAAGGCTGGCCGTTTGCTGCCGCGGAGACATTGTTTCCACCAGTGATGCACACCGAGGAGATCGGCGTTTCTATTCGAATCACCGAATTAGACTCCTTTTTTACTGGCTGCACAAAGGCAAATACGAAAGCAGTCGTGATAATCCAAAAGAACAGGGCCTTGATCGCCCAAGACTGAATGCGCTGCGCCGGCTCTAGAAACCTCACTTTATCAGCGACCTTGGCGGCGATCAGATAGGTTTCGAGGATGTAGTTCCTAAGGTATTCCGTGCGTAGTTCCGGTGCGACTTTTGTCGCATCGGCGGGGTCAACGAACGCTTTTGCCCACCGGTTTGGCTGAGTGCGCGAGATCCCCATCCAAAAAAGCATCGAGACTGGAGGCTTGTCCTTCGCGGCTGCTTTTGGATAGCGGAAGCGAGCCCTGATTGCATGAAACGTCACCAGCGCCCCAGAAGTGGCGAGCAAGGCAAACGCTGCGAAGAGCAGATAATTCGCGACAACCAGGACACTGTTGATTGCTGACCATCTATCCGCCCAGGAGATGATCGAGAGCGGATAGCCATCCGCGAGTCGATTGAAGACAAGTCCCGAGAACGCGGACATGAAGGTCAAAATGGTAAGCAGCCGCGTCGCTTTTCCGTCCTGGTAGTCCGTCTGGGTAGTGACTTCGTCGAGAGACTCGCGTGCGACTTTCAACGCAGCTTCAAGCGAGTCTTTGTCAGGCGCCAACTGATTAACTTGGGCACCGATTGCTTCGATAGCTTCCGCGTCGGTAAGCGTCCGGAGCTTGCCCGGTGCGCGATTGTCGTCGGCGCGAGGAAAAAATGAGATGGACTTGCCAGTAATGGCCTCAAAAACGGCCTGGATGCATCCCAATTTATCTTCGGCCTCTATCGTCATGCTGCCATTAGCCCCAATCGCCGGTCTCGGTTGCGGATCCAGAACAGTACCGGAAGCGCCGCTGCAACCATGATCAGTTTCCCTACAACCTGTCCAGCCAGAAAGTCGAGCGATCCGAAAGCCAGCCAGAGAAACATCACGCTGTCGACGATAAGGCCGACAACGCTGCTGGCGAGGGCGGCCTTCACTAGCCCCTTTTTCTGCAGGGGCGTGAACACCAGTAGGTCGGTAACCTCGGAAGAAAGGAAAGCTGCGGCGGATGCGAAGGCAAGGGCAGGCGCCGTGAAGGTGGTCGAGAGGGCTGCTCCCACTAAGATGGCTCCGAAAGCCCACGCCAGCCCAAGCCGCCGCTGCACCAGATCACGTAGCACTAGAGCAAGGCCGACCAGCAACACGCCACTTGGCGCCGTCAGACCGGGGCCGACCGGTATGATACACGGACCATCGGGGACACACATGGTTCCCACGTGGCCTATCATGTAGTTCGCCAAGGGAATGCAGGCCATAAAGCCGGCCAGGAAGAGGAAGCCTTCAATGCGTTGTCTGCCCGTCGCGATCATCTCTTCGCCCTCGTTTCAAACCTGCTCTGCAACAAATCGCTGATATCCCTTAGCCCGCAAATCGCAGGCCGGGCACGTCCCGCAACCGTATCCCCACTCATGAAGGTCGCCGCGTTCACCCAGATAGCAGGTATGGCTCTCCTTCACGATCGTTTCGACGAGGCGAGGACCTCCGAGATCCTCCGCCAACCGCCAGGTGTCAGCCTTGTCAAGCCACATGAGCGGGGTGTCGAGAACAAACCGCTTTTCCATGCCGAGATTGAGCGCGACCTGCAAGGCTTTGATCGTATCGTCGCGGCAGTCTGGATATCCGGAATAGTCTGTTTCGCACATGCCGCCGACTATGTGTTTTAACCCCCGTCGATAGGCAAGTGCCGCAGCAAAGGTCAGGAAGATAATGTTTCTGCCGGGAACGAAGGTGTTGGGAAGGCCCGTGTCTTCCATTTCGATAGCGATTTCACTCGTCAATGCGGTCTTGGAGATCTCTCCCAGGGACGCAAGCGAAATCGTATGATCTTCGCCCAAGCGCTCTGCCCAGACCGGGTTGATGGCGCTGAGTTCACGACGCAGGGTGTCACGGCAATCGAGCTCAATCCGGTGCCTCTGACCATAATCGAAGCCCACCGTCTCGACCCGCTCGTATCGGTCAAGGGCCCAGGCAAGGCAGGTCGACGAATCTTGACCTCCGGAAAACAGAACAAGCGCTGTCGACGTCATGGCCCTCTACCTCTCAATTGCCATTATATTCAGCCCAGCACATGGGCGTCTCAAATACCTTTACGGAACTCAATTCGGGAAGGAGCGGGCGAACCCTTGTCCAGATCCATGTCGAGATGTTCTCAGCTGTCGGATTTTCCAGCCCTTCGATCTCGTTGAGCGTGTGGTGGTCGAGTTGTTCAAGGAGGGGCCCGAAAGCCTTTTCCAGATCGAAAAAGTCGATGACGAAACCCGTGTCCGAATTGACCTTGCCGTCGAGCTGCAGCTCGACCCGATAGGAGTGACCATGCATCCGATGGCACTTGTGGGTGGCTGGGACGTTCGGCAGGCGATGGGCCGCCTCGAAGGTGAATGCTTGGGTGATTTTCATGGGATTCCGATCATCTTGTGCGTTTGTAGCGAAAGGCGCCACTTGGGATGTTCCATGCAGTATTCGGTCACGGCGACTGTGTTTTCTGTTCGACGCGGCCCGTCCATTGGCTGCAGAAAATAGTGCTCGAAGTGGAGGTCCGGCAGCGCCTCAGGCAACAGGCCCGGCTGAGGATAGACGAGCTTTAGTTCGCTCCCTTCTCTCAACTTGAGTGGGGCGCCGGCTTTCGGGCTGACGCAAATCCAGTCAACGCCGGCCGGCGGCTCCAGTGTGCCGTTCGTCTCGATTGCAATCTCGAAGCCTTGCTGGTGAACGGCCGCGACGAGGTCGTCATCGAGTTGCAATAGCGGTTCGCCGCCGGTGAAGACCACGTAGCGTCGATGCGGGGTGTCTCCCCATGTCGCGGCGATTGCCACTGCGAGTGTCGCCGCGTCTTTGAATTTTGCCCCGCCGATTCCGTCAGTGCCGACGAAATCGGTATCACAGAACTGGCAGACAGCCTGATCGCGGTCCTCCTCACGTCCCGACCAGAGATTGCAGCCGGCAAACCGGCAGAACACGGCCGCACGGCCGGCTTGGGCGCCTTCGCCCTGCAACGTCTTGAACATTTCCTTGACGGCGTAGCCCATCACATGCTCGCTTGTTTCGGTTCGACATTTACAGCGCGACGCCGTTTGACGTCGGCGCGCACGATGCCGATAAGGTACTGCGCCAAGGTCACGATATCGCGGTTGACGTTCTGCACAGACTTCCAGTGCCGGCGATCATTCTCGCCAAAGTTCCATTCTCCTGACGTCCAGGCCGTATTGTCGACGAGGCAGGCCAACCCTTTGGAGAAATCCTCCCAAGTTCTGGCTCCATCGAGCAAGGCCAAGACTTCCATGACGTAGCCGAGCGACATAATGCCGGCGCCGTGAACCAGGCGCGACGTTTTCGGCGTATGGCCCTCCCACTCATCGCGAAACACAAACTGGACGGCCCGGTAGAATTCGCTAATGAGGCGGAAGCTGAGATCGGCGCCATCCGGTTCGCGGATCAACTCGCGCATGACGCCATCGCTCATCGAATTGATGACGACACGCTGGATGGCCGTATCTCGTATAATCCCGGTAGGGTTGGTGTGCTGATAGATTTTGCCTTTGAGCGAGGAGCCGTCATCGTAATTGAGGCGCGCGGCGAGATCGGCCGCGACCGAACGATCGCCCAACCGGCGCGGCAAGCCTCGGACGGTCGGCAGCAGTTCATAGATCAATGATTTCGGAAGCGGCCGCGTGTTGTTGATGAGCACGAACTGGCGCCGCAATTCTTCCTCGTCCTTGCAGACGATGGCCGAGACGAAGACCTGAAAATCCTTTTCCTCGACCTGGCTAAGTGCAGTCAGACGTTGCTGACCGTCGACAACGAGACCCGGCACACCACCTGCAACGTCAATTTCCACCATGCAGCGGCCGTCCGCGGTTTCACCGGAGATCTCGATCCCAGTCGTGAACGCCACCACGATCGGGTTGGGAAGTATCGCTTCGGGCTTTTCGAGATAATCACGGATTTCGCGAATGTGACCGGCAATCTGCGGACGCTGAAAACCACTGAGCGCGCCATCGACGTCGCGAGCAACACGCTCGATCACTGCGAAATTCTTGAGGTCAGACGCTTTCGCTGCAAACGAAAGAACCGTGTGCGTCTCGCTCTGTCTCGCTCGGATGGCCGGAAATTTGAATAGGGTCATTGTCATCGCTATTGCTTGGAAGTTGATCGACGAGGGCGTTGTAGACGCCAAGATTATGGATGCCGCGACGCTTGTTGCGGTTGCTGGCGCGGAAAAGCATGACTTCAATAGAAAGAGCCGAACAGATCGGGCAGGAGCATTTTTTCCAGGGGCGATCGACGAGAGTTCGCTTGTACCGTTCCCGAAGATCTTTGATTGCCTTGGCATCCGGCATTTCTTCGACGGGCGATCCCGTCACGGCAGGCGCCGAATAGGCGATCACCGTATCAAGCGTTTCGTCGAGCCCAGCTTCGCCGCGGTCGTAGGCACGCAGAACCGATAGAGCACTTTTCTCCATCTCGACGAGCGTTTCCTGATGGAGTGCTCCCCGCTTGGCCAAGCGCATCAGCTTGGGATTTTCTAGAGCCTGTGGCACGCGGATAGCGGTGTAGTAGTCGAGTTTACCGTCCTTGTTCGGCAGGTAATAATTTGCCTTAGCATCCTTGAAGGCGCGGATCAGGGGCGAGGTCGTATCGAAACTTGTGATGTTGAACGAGCCAAAGGTGTCAATTTCGTCGGCCTTAGCAAAACCGAGAATATGGATACGAGTGGACGCCGGGATGATGTCTCGGATCGCAGCCAGGCACGATTTAATCTGCGAGGCCTTCAACGGGACAGTACCGCCGAGTGCGAGATAGTCGTAACCCATTGTCACGAGCCGGCGAGCACCCTCTGCCATGCTGCCGGGTGACCACCCCTGGATAACTCCCATCGGCGTGAACCGCGCCGACATATGTACGGTCGCCGTCCGAAAGGCCGACGCATTCTCCAACGTGATTTCGAAGCGGCGGCGCGCTTCCTCGGTGCCGCCATCCATCCCCTTCAGGCCTTCATCGAAATCGAAGATAATATGGTCGACGGAACATCCATGCGTGAAGCGCGCGTCGTCGTAGAACTCTGCCGTGTCCTCCGGGGTATATGGTGGCTTGTCTTCCTTGTGATAGGTGAAAGCGCCGCAGTCGCCGAAAATCGGCAGGTGCTTGAATTGGGGCTTGTCGAGGCGCAGGAACTCGCGCGCCCCAACTCGCCTGAAACGCATAGCCTGCGCTTCGGTGTATTTGCCGCCGACCGCCACGCCGCCGACGATGCCTCTGGAGACCAGCATGCCTTTGTAAGGCGCATAGCCCATGATTTCGTGGGGATAGGCGTCGTCCCAATATGGGGTCCTCCCTTCGGAATACCGGTCGCGCAGGAAGTCGTAGCCGGGGTCGACGTGGTCTAGGCTGTCTGCGAAAATAAACTTCATCGGGTCGCCTTCGATAGCTTGCGATCCAGCAGGATCAAATGTTGCGTGAGGCGTTCGATGTGCACTTGCGTGCCTTGGACTTCATTCCATTTCCAGCCCAGTTCGTCCCATTTGCCTGATGTCCAGCAGCAATGATCGCGCAAGCGAGCGAGCGATCGGCGGATGTCATCTTCGCCATCACTGACGCTATCCGCGCGCACCATGATCGGATCCATTAGAGCCCCCATCGCTCGGATGCCCGCCATATGCATCAGGCGGCTCTTCTCCGGCGCCACTCCCCATGCGTCCGGAAACGTATCGCGGACAGCCGACCAATATTTGACCAGAACGTGAAACATCTCGTCGGCGTCGCAGGCGCCATCGACACCGAGATATTGGCTCAGCGCACTCGAGGGCGTTTTGAGGTTGATCTTGATCGCGGCAATTAGCGCGGAGTCGCTCACAACTGCGGATTTGGGCTTCTGGTCGGAACGCCGCTTGATCAACTGAAAGAAAGGCGAGGCCTTTTGACTGTTGAGCAGATTACACAACTCGCTTGGCAGTTTGTTGGCCGCAAGGTCACGCGGAAGCAGTGAGCTAACTTCCGGCAGGAGTTCGTTGATCAGCCTCGTATCGAGCGCCTTGACCTTGTTGACGAGGATAAACTGCTGGCGCTGGACTTCCAGATCTTGCGAAACGAAGGCTATGACCGGGACTGGGATGTCCTTGTTTTCAGCGCGTGAAAGAGCGATTGATCGCTGCTGGCCATCGACGATCCAGGCGATTTTCTTCCCGTCCTTGCCAATGGGGAGATGGAGCGTTCCGGACGTGCCAACCTCGATGATGTCCGAAGGCTTAGTGCCGCGCGCTGCCTTGAACTCGACCGCATCCGACAATGCGAGAATGATCGCGTTCGGAAACAGAACCGGCCCGCTATTGAGGAACTCCACGATCGAGTTCACGTGGCTCCGGATTTCTTGCCTTTGAAACCCTAGCAGTTCAGCTTCATCGCGCTTGATGCGGCTGATCTCACCGATCTGCATGACGGCTGAACCAGGTAAGAAAAACGCATATACGTCGGTCCCATAACCCTGTTGGGTCCGAACCGCCCGGACGACTATCGACTTTGATTGTGTCATGGCTGCGCCCTTTCGGCGCGAACCGTCGCCGCCAGTCTAGCAAACCGGCCCTGCTCGCACGCGATCCCGAGTTCATCGCGTAGCTTGCGGAGAAGCTGCGTCGAACGGCCTTGGACAGAATCCCATTCGGCCTGGATGATCTTTAACAGCTCGTCGTCACCTAGCCGGATGCCTGACTTTAAAGCAGGCCGAACCCAGCAGGCTTGTGCCAAGGTCACGCGCTGCGCATGGCCTTTCGCATCTTCTGTCGGAGCTACTGACAGCACCCCGGCCACAAAATGTCGAAGTGCACGCTGAGCGAAATCCCCGAGAGTGCCGGGAGCAGGCCCACCATCAAGGCGACGATCGTAAGGCATGTGATACGCCTTGAGTTCCGGATCGATTTCATATTGCTCTGATCCAGTGAAGAGGCGCAGTCGGCCTTCTTTGAAGGCGGACAACGCTTTGAGAAAGCTCCCGAGCATCTTGAGGTAATTAGCCGGAAGAGCGACAAGGAAGATGGCTTGGTCTCTGCTTAATTGAGCCTCCATCCGGTCAATCCCTTCCTTCGTTGCAATTTCATCCCACCAACCTTCCTCGGTCGTGCCAGGAGGCAGCTTAGACATGATCGAGGATGGAAGGCCCTTGGCTACGGTAAGATCGTAGCTCGGGATCACATCGCTTGCTTCGACCAACCCGAGACCTGCCGACGCGATGAAAAGGGTCGCCTCGGCCTCGGTCGCTGCATTTTTGGCCTCCATCATGCCGCGTCCGGCATAGAGATTCCTGGCCTCCGCAATGCCCACGGCCTCTGCAACGCGGTTGCGCCAGTCCCGGCCTACTGACTGAAGGTTCCCCTTCGAAAGCGATGCCGCGATCAGAGCGGGATCTGGGGAAAACCGTTTGCGCATGGTGCAAGCTGTAAGGATGACTGTCATGCTATGGGCTCGCACAAAATACTGCAAATCACTTTTGGACGGCAAAATAACTGTACCTTGCCGTTGGCACAAGAATTAACTGTTGGCTTGCTGCCAGGCTCCCCAGGAAACTGCAATCAAGCTCAGATTTCAACCTTGAGAAACGTGCCAGTTGTGCGGGTTAGCCCCCGCGTGATGGGCCACCGATAGCGCCTCGTTTCGTACGTGGGTCCTACCGGATATCGCTGGGTTCGCAACAGCTACGCTGTCCTTCTCTTCGTTTCGGCCCTTCGGGTGCGGATGCCTCAGCGGTACCCGGTTGGCGGACCTCCGTAACGAGCCGCGATTGGCGCGGTCTCCGGACGGAGATGTCGAAATGAGGAAAGAAGAAGAGGTAAGGTGCGCTGGCCGGGAGAGGCAGGATCTTTCTCGCAGGCTTTTGATCCTGGCTTGCTCGGCGACGAAGAAAGACGGGCCTCCGTATCTTCCGGCTTTGGAGCGATACGATGGACCGCTATGGCAGACCCTACGCTCAACCGATCCCAAGGGTGAATTGGCTGAGGCTGCATTTTTGTCCGCTCATCTTGGGTTTCGAGCGGCCAGCACGCCCATTGCATCCTACGACGTCTCAATGACGCCCCAAATTGCTGCGGCCATGAAAGCAGGAAATCTTGGTACCCGCTGGCCACAGCAAAAGACGAAGAAACGTGTGATGCCGACCGGGGAACATCCAGGCATGCATATCGCAAGCTTGACAGATTTTGGCCGCCGTCCTTTCGCGTCTGTCGCTCTGGCCGGTGGTTATCGTTATATCGAAATCATGCAGATACTTCTGACCCTATTTAGGGCCGGTGGGTACGTTGAGCACAATGCCTCTGTCACGGTTATCAATGGGCCGATTGGCAAAATGCGCCGCGACCTTCGTGTATGGTTGACCTCGGGCGGATAGGCAGCCACCAAACAATACCTCGTCCGTCGTGGATTGGCCCAAAGTCATGAACGATCCAGTTGTCAAAGTGATTGTTGCGGCCAGGATATCGCTTCTGATTGAGAACAGAGTGCCGGCGGGCCATTTTTTCTCGTTGCCGCTCGAGGAGCACCCCAATCTGCGCACAGCGATCCTCGTCGATGGGGGCGTTCTGTACTTTTCGCGGGAGATTTTGAAGTCGCTTACGATGGAAGAACTCAAACTTGAGTTAAAACGAGCAGCCACTGATCGTACGGAGCGTTAGGTGCCCGACTGGAAAAAGGTAGTGGATGAGGTGCAGATACGCACAGCAGAGCGCAATCTGCCACCCACTTGAATGTCAGAAAAAGATAGCGTATTTTCTGACATATGAAAACGACTGTAGCCTCTGTTCCCGATCGGATCATGAAGCGTGTGCGGGGAACCGGACGCGGTAGCGTCTACACGCCTAGTGATTTCCTCGATGTTTCGACCCGCTCGGCGGTCGATCAGGCCCTCTCGCGGCTTGTGAAGGCTGGAAAGCTGCGCCGGCTTGCCCGTGGGCTTTACGACTATCCCAAAATTCACGCCCAGCTTGGCCTTTTGTCGCCTGCACCGGACGATGTCGCTCACGCTCTCGCTCGTGAGACAGGATCGCAAGTCCAGATCGCAGGGGCTCGCGCTGCGAATGCCCTCGGTCTCACCACCCAGGTTCCGGCAAAGAGCACCTATCTTACCGATGGGCCATCTCGTCGGGTCGTGCTTGGCAAACGCGTCGTTGATCTTCGGCATGCCTCGCCGAAACATCTGATTGCGCCAGGCAGTCCGGCTGGCACAGTGGTTCAAGCGCTGCGTCATGTCGGCCAAGTGCGCGCGGCCGACGTCGCTCAGGTGGCGGCTCACAGATTATCACCAGGTGACAAGCGCACGCTCGCGACCTCCGCTTATCAGGCGCCCGCCTGGATGCGGCCAACTCTCGTTTCGATCGCAAACGCTGGGGCGCTGGGCATCGATGGATAACGTAGCAAAGCTCGCTCCGAAAGATCGTGCGGCCCTCTTCGGTGAAACCGGAGCGATGCGAGGCGTCGCTGAACCCATCATCGAGAAGGACTTCTGGGTCTGCTGGACGTTGCGGCGCCTTTTCTCGTTGACCGGCGACGATGCCGCCAGCCTTGTCTTCAAGGGCGGAACGTCCCTCTCCAAGGCTTATAGTGCCATTCGACGCTTTTCGGAGGACATTGATCTGTCCTTCGACCGGGCCGACCTCGGCTACACAGGCGATCGCGATCCGGAGAAGGAGGGCCTGAGCAGGAAAAAGGCTCGGCAACTGATCGACGATCTCGTCGCCGACGTTGAGCGACACATCGCCGACAAGCTGCTGCCGGCTCTTAGAGCCGCCATCATCGATCAACTCGGCGATTCCGAGGTGGGCGGTTGGACATTGGGGATCGATCCCAACGATAAGCAGACGATCAATTTCCATTACCCGACCGTGCTGCCATCGTCAGAATATGAAGGCATGGCTTACATCACGCCTCGCGTGAAGCTTGAACTTGGTGCGCGCGGCGATCCATGGCCAACCGAGAAGAAGATGATCCGGCCCTATTCTGCGGACGACTTTCCCAACTTTTTTGAGGACGCCGACAGCGAGGTCACGGTCTTGTCTGCGCGCCGCACCTTCTGGGAAAAGGCGACCGCACTTCATGCGGAAGCGCATCGGCCGAAAGAATCTCCGACGCCGCAATATTTTTCGCGCCACTATTACGACCTTGCCATGCTCCTGGAAACTGTCGAGGGTCGTGAGGCGGCGAAAGACGTTGGCCTTCTTGCGCAGGTCGCGAAACACAAGAACACATTTTTCCGCTCAGCTTGGGCAAATTACGACACCGCCAAGCCTGGCACGCTGCTGCTGATGCCGGAGGAGCCCCGCATCAAAGACCTTCGAGCCGACTACAAGGCGATGGAGCCGATGATGTTCGATGAAAAGCCCCCGGCTTTCGACGCTATCCTCGAAAGCATCAGAGTTCTGCAAGAGTCTATCAACACGTAACAAAACCACGCTGCCGATCGGCCCTCCCTTCTGCGCGATCCCTGCGACATCAGCGCTTTATCGCCCGCGCCGCATGGCATGGCCGTGTCCTTATGAAAACAGAGAGGTCATTGATGCGTCTATTAGAAGCGAAGCTGCAAATGCTGACGGCATACGAGACGATGGTCAACAAAGGAACCTGGGTTTCCTGGCCTGATGGAAACCAATACTTTGTGATCAAGCCGGAGGATTTTCGTGCCTTGATCGGGCCGAGCGAGCGTGTAGATGAGGCTGAAGAGCGAGAAGAGCAGGGGAGGCGAGCAAGGATGCCACCCTTTTTTGAACCAAAGCGATGACCTCTGGTGGGCAAGCGCCATAGGGCATACCGTCGAAAAGGGGCTGATGTGTATTGGCCGCATCTCCACCTTAAAAATTCGCACGCTCGGGCCGCTGTGCTTCCACCGACCGTCGTTTTCAGAATCCTTCACGGACTGGGCTGGTCGGGTCGTAGAGTGACGAAGGTTTCGGAGCCTTCAAAGCGCTGGCTGATCAGCGTAAACGACTGGCCCAGGAGATCAGCAATGGCTGAGCGGTGCTTTTCGAGAAACGCGTCCGAAGTGACCTTGATTGTCCGCACGACACTAGATCCCTTAAGGAGCTTCGACGGATCTGCGAGGTCTTCGCCTGTGACGAAGGTGATGTTGACCTGCTGCTTGGCGTCGAGATGCAGCTTCGCGACCGCTCCGCCACCAAAATAATAGACGAGGTAGAAGTGGACCCGTCCTTCACTGACGTCCGGGACGGTGTCCAGTATGAGCTGGCGCACCGGGGTGAGACGCTCGCGCGCTTCCATCGCCTTACCGTGGCAGTAAAGGCCGAACTCATCATCGTTTCCCGGCATCAGCATGCTCCATTTGATCAGCGCAGTAGTCCATCGAGATCGAAATCCTCCCAGCCCCGGAGGCTGGACGCGGGATCTTCGGCGCCTCCTTCCCACTTTTTCGACCGTTTCGTTTTCTTCGACAGCCGCGCTACCTTTCTCTGATACGCGGCCTTCGCTCTCTTCTCCGCCTTCGCCTCGGCATCCTCAACACGCCACTCGTCGACGGCACCCCGGTCAAGAAGATCTTCGACCACCTTCGGATCAAAGACATGGAAGGTGATCTGCCGGGCCCGTCCCGCCAGTCTTACGGTTCTCGTCCCGGCGCTCGGAAGACGTCCGTCCGCAAGCCAGCGGTGCCGCTCACTCGTTTTCATTCCAAGGATGTCCTGGATCTCGCGCGGGATGACGGGAAGGGACGGCGCTTCTTCCAGCGTCGTGGAAACCACTGACGCCGCGGCGTTGAATGCAGGCCTCTCATCGGCTGGCATCGCCAGAACCAGATCGACACCTTCGAGCGAAATAGCCTTCTTCGAACTGGCTGGAAGACGAGCCTGGATTTCCTGAAGGAGACCCTTGGCCCGCACAGACGATCCCATGGTGACCGCCGCCGACAAGGTCCAGGTCCTGATTAGCTCAATGTCGTTCGTCTCGCGTTTCGCCATGCCGTCTAGATGGTGCGACCGATCACGGCGGTCAATGTACCAGATCTTGTCTGCAAACAGATACAGGGAGCGCCGAAACGCTCCCTGTATCTTTACCTGGAATGCTGCAGTGAGACCTGCGCCTTCATTTTCTCAAGCGCGCGGGTGATGGGATTTCCATCGCGGACTGTAAGCTTGCGCCCCCGGCGTTTGCGGATTTCCACCACGAAGTTTTTGACAAGACGCTTTTTCATGGCGGGGCCCTCAAGCCACCTGGCGTTCCGCTTCGATCTGCAGCGGCGCGGTTTGCCCGGTCGACGAGCCGATCGCTATCTTGCGGGGCTTCATGGCTTCCGGGATTTCGCGCTTCAACTCGATGCGCAAGAGGCCGTTTACCAGCGAGGCATCTTCCACCTTCACATGATCGGCCAACTCGAAGCGACGCTCGAACGAGCGACCGGCGATCCCGCGATGCAGGTATTCGCCGTCCTTGGCTTCGGCCTTCTGGCCTTTGACGATAAGGACGTTGCGTTCTTGCGTGATGTCGAGATCGGAGTCGCCAAAGCCTGCCACCGCCATTTCAATGCGGTAATCGTCGTCATTCGTCTTGACGATGTCGTAGGGCGGCCAGGTGTCGATCGCCTGCAGGCGCTGGGCGTTGTTCAGGAGATTGAAGACGCGGTCGAAGCCGACGCTGGAGCGATAGAGCGGTGCAAAATCAAGATCGTTTCTCATAACCAAATCCTCCGTAAAGCGAGATGGAATGGAGACGCGGAAACTCGCGTCCCCGGTTGTGCCAGCCCCTGTCGGCGACTGACACAAAAAATCTGGTTTCGAGAAAAACGACCTTCAAGAGGGGTTGCCAAAAAAATTTCGGAGGCCTCAAACTATGGCGCCAGCAGTCATCGTATGCGATGAACGCATCCGAATATATGCGAGTTTCTGATGCGGCCTCGCGCGCCGGGGGCTGTCGGTCCCGGTTTCCGGCTTACGCCGGTCGCTATGCTAAACCTCCTGCGGCAACCCTTGTAACCGGTCTTGCGAGAGGCGAACTGCCGTCGCGGTTCCCGCTCCGACTGGTATGCCCTTCTTTCTGTCTGCTTATTAAAAGCATGCGCGGCGACTGAAACACGTTGCGTCATGCGACTTTAGAAAAAAATGAGTCGCTTCAGGCATTTGCCGCGAAGAGCCTACGGCCATGATTCCAATACGATTCTTGTCACGGTAGTTGAGAGGGGCACGATCTGGGCCGTTTGACCCCCGCTTGACTCTTGAATTCGGACGGAACAAAAGAGGAACATTAGCAATTCTGCGGGACATGAAGTCCTGTCCAACGCGAGCCGAGGGAGGTCCGTGAACGATGTCGCGCGTCCAAAACCCTCGGATGATCGAGGAACTGAGGGATCGCATCGCCCATCTGGAAGGTGGTGCAGCCAAAAGATCGGCCGTCATACCGTTCGGGGTTCGCGAGATCGACGAGCGATTACCGGAAGGCGGTCTCTCCCATGGTGCGCTCCACGAAATCGCAGGGGGCGGCGGTGGTACAGTAGACGGCGCCGCGGCAGCCTTGTTTGCCGCCGGCATAGCTGCCCGCTCGGCGGGCAAGATCCTCTGGTGCCTGACAAGACCCGATCTATTCTTTCCCGCTCTTGCGCAGGCCGGCCTTCATCCGGATCGCGTGATTTTCTGCGAGGGCGATAAGGACGAAGATGTGCTGGCCTCTATGGAGGAAGGTTTGTCCTTCGGAGGGTTGGGTGCCGTGGTCGGTGAGCTTGTGCGGCTTCCAATGGTCTCCTCACGACGGCTGCAGCTGGCGGCCGAGAAATCGGGAACGATGGCGCTCGTCGTCCGAAGATGGCGGCGACAGACGGAAGCGTCGGACTTCGGCAATCCGACGGCCTCGACGACACGATGGAGGGTGAGCGTGCTTCCGTCGGAGGAGCTGCCAGTGGCAGGGGTCGGCCGGGCGCGATGGCTGGCGGAATTGATGCGCGTGAAAGCAGGCGAGTGTGCTGAGTTTGAAATAGGAGCCTGTGATGCCAAGGGTCGTGTGTGTCTACTTCCCCAATCTGCCAACAGACCGAATACGTCGACATGGAGAGGCAGCCGTGCCAGCTGACCAGCCGCTCGTCGTCATTTCGAAATCGGGCTCGAAACGCTGGGTCTCGGCTGCCGACACCGCCGCGCGCAAACTCGGTCTTAAGCTCGGCATGCCGGCAAGCAAGGCCCAGGCGATCGTGGCCGACCTGACGATGATCGACGCTGATCCTGCCGCCGACGCTGCTGCCCTTGAGCGCCTTGCGCTATGGGCGCTGCGGCAATACAGCCCTGTCGTTGCCGTCGACGGGGTGGACGGCATCGTCATGGACACGGAAGGCGCAGATCACCTTCAGGGCGGCGAAGATCTGCTGATTTCCGGGTTGGTCAACGGTTTGAGAGCACGGGGTCTGACCGCACGTGCCGCCGTCGCCGATACATGGGGAGCAGCGCATGGGATCACCCGCGTGACCTCGGCGGAAACGACTGTCGTTCGGGTCGGCGGCGTTGCGAAAGCGGTGACCAGCCTGCCAATCCACTGTCTGCGTCTTCCACCAGACACAATCCATGGACTGCGGGTGATGGGCGTCGAGACGGTTGGTGAACTCTCAGCAATGCCGCGCGCCCCCGTGACGCTGCGATACGGTCCCGAAGTCGGCCGGCGGCTGGATCAGCTCTTTGGGCGAATGGCAGAACCGATCGAACCCTTGCGCACTCCAGAGCTTATCGAGGCAGCCAAGAACTTTCAGGAGCCGATCGGCGCGGCCGAGACGATCGCCAAATATGTACGACGACTGGTTGGCGAGCTCACCTCCAAGCTGGAGGAGCGCGGTCTCGGCGTTAGGCGTTCCGATCTTGTGATCCACCGGGTCGACAACACCCGCCAGTCCATCCGAGCCGGATTGGCAAAACCGGTGCGTGACCCCGCCCGGCTGTCGAAGCTTCTCTGCGACCGCATCGAGAAAATTGACCCGGGCTTTGGGATCGAACGGCTCGTCCTTGTCGCCATCATGGCGGAGCCACTCGAGGAGCGACAGGTCGCGTCCTCGCTGATCGAAGAACCCGTGGTCGACGTGACGCCGCTTGTCGACATTCTCGGCAACCGCGGCCAACGTCTCTACCGGGTCACGCCCGTCGCCTCCGACGTTCCCGAGCGGTCGGTGATGCGCATCGGCCCGACCACTGACGAGACCGGTGCGACATGGGCCGCCAAATGGCCGAGGCCGTCACGGCTACTGGCGAACCCGGAACGGATCGACGTGACGGCGCTGCTCCCCGACCAACCGCCTGCCGTGTTCACCTGGCGCGGCAAACGCCGCCGCGTGAGACGAGCAGACGGACCTGAGCGGATCTTCGGCGAGTGGTGGTTCCGTCCGAGAGAACATGCTGCCGTGCGCGATTATTTTGTGGTCGAGGACGACGCCGGCGAGCGTTACTGGGTGTACCGCGCCGGCGACGGCGTCGACGCCGACACTGGCTCGCACCTCTGGTTTCTGCACGGGGTGTTCGGATGAGATATGCCGAGCTCCAGGTCGCCACACATTTCTCGTTCCTGCGAGGGGCAAGTTCGGCTGAGGAGCTATTCGCCACCGCGGCAGCGCTCGGCATCGATGCCCTCGGTGTAGTCGATCGCAACTCGCTGGCAGGGATTGTACGCGCTTGGGAGGCGGCGAAGACCACGGGCGTGAGACTCATCGTCGGCTGTCGTCTCGATCTGTCCGATGGCATGTCGATCCTGGTCTACCCGACCGACCGGCCAGCCTATTCGAGGCTGACGCGTCTGCTTTCGCTCGGCAAGAGCCGGGGCGGCAAGGGAAAGTGCGTCCTCGATCTTTCCGATGTCGAGGCTTATAGCGATGGGCTACTTGCCATACTGATCCCTGATGAAGCCGACGACATCACGGCGGGACAGCTCAGGAAGATTGCCGCGATCTTCGGCGACAGGGCCTACGTTTCGCTCTGCCTGCGGCGTCGGCCGAATGATCGCCTGAGGCTTCATACCCTTTCGAACATGGCCTTGCGCTACAAGGTTAGGACGGTCGTCACCAACGATGTCCTCTTCCACGATCCCAGCCGCCGGCAGCTGCAGGACATCGTCACCTGCATTCGCAACCGCACCACCATCGACACCGTCGGCTTCGATCGCGAGCGGCATGCCGATCGCTTTTTGAAGGCACCGGAAGAAATGCACCGGCTGTTTGCGGACTATCCGGAAGCGCTGGCGCGAACCCGCGAGATTGTCGAGCGCTGCCGGTTCGACATGAGCGAGCTACAGTACCAGTATCCTGAGGAAGCACTTGTTCCGGGTCTCGACGCGCAGCAGTCGCTGACCAAGTTCGCCTGGGAGGGTGCTGCGAGCCGATACCCGGAGGGGATCCCCGACAAGGTCCGCAAGGCGATCCTGCACGAACTCGAACTCATCCGGGTGATGAAATATGCACCATACTTCCTCACCGTCTACAGCATCGTCCGGTTCGCCCGGTCGCAAGGAATTCTCTGCCAGGGCCGGGGGTCGGCTGCCAACTCGGCGGTCTGCTACTGCCTAGGCATCACCAGCATCAACCCAGAGACAGGCGACTTGCTGTTCGAGCGTTTTGTTTCGATGGAACGGGACGAGCCTCCGGATATCGACGTCGATTTCGAGCACGCCCGCCGGGAGGAGGTCATCCAGTGGATCTATGAAACCTATGGCCGCTCGCGCTCTGCGCTCTGCTCGACCGTGACCCGCTACCGCGCCAAGGGCGCGCTGCGTGATGTCGGTAAAGCTTTGGGACTGCCGGAGGATCTGATCACCCAACTTTCGTCAGGCGTCTGGGGCTGGTCGGAAGGGGTCGGCGAAAAGCAGCTCAAAGACAACAACATGAACACCGGGGATTATCGCCTGAAGCTGGCGCTGGATCTTTCGGCCCAACTGATGGGCGCGCCGCGCCATCTCGGCCAGCATCCGGGCGGCTTCGTCCTGACCCAGGACCGGCTCGACGATCTGGTGCCGATCGAGCCGGCCACCATGAAGGACCGCCAGGTGGTGGAATGGGACAAGGACGACATCGAGGCCCTCAAATTCATGAAGGTCGACGTGCTGGCGCTCGGGATGCTGACCTGCATGGCGAAATCGTTCGACCTGCTTAAGGAGCACAAGAACATTTCGATGGGCCTGTCCGATGTCGAGCAGGAGGATCCGGCTACCTACGCGATGATCCGCAAGGCTGACACGCTCGGCACGTTCCAGATCGAAAGCCGCGCCCAAATGGCGATGCTGCCACGCCTGAAGCCTCGGACATTTTACGATCTCGTCGTCCAGGTGGCTATCGTCAGGCCGGGACCAATCCAGGGCGATATGGTGCATCCGTATCTGAGGCGGCGCGAAGGCAAGGAGAAGGTCGAGTATCCGACGCCGGAGCTTGAAGCGGTTCTTGGCAAGACGTTGGGTGTCCCGCTGTTTCAGGAGAGTGCGATGAAGGTCGCCATGACCTGCGCGGGATTTACGGCGGGCGAGGCCGATCAGTTGCGTCGGGCAATGGCGACGTTCAAGTTCACTGGCGGGGTCAGCAAGTTCAAGGACAAGCTTGTCGAGGGCATGGTCAAGAACGGCTACACCCGCGAATTTGCCGAGAAGACATTTACGCAGCTCGAAGGTTTTGGATCCTACGGCTTTCCCGAGAGCCACGCCGCGAGTTTTGCACTGATCGCCTATGCGAGCTCGTGGGTGAAGTGTCACCACCCGGATGTCTTTTGTGCCGCCTTGCTCAACAGCCAGCCGATGGGTTTCTACAGCGTCGCCCAGATCGTCCAGGACGCCCGCAATCACGGTGTCGACGTCCGCCCCGTCTGCGTCAACCGCTCGCGCTGGGACTGCACCATGGAACGCATCGGCAATTCCGATCGCTTCGCTGTTCGTCTCGGCATGCGTGTCGTCCGGGGATTGTCGACCAACGATGCCTCCCGGATCATTCTGGCCCGGGCAGACCAGCCGTTCGTCTCCGCCGATGACATGTGGCGACGCTCCGGCGTGTCTCCGTCTTCGCTGGTGAAGCTGGCCGAAGCGGATGCGTTCCTGCCATCGCTGCAACTGGAACGACGGCAGGCACTCTGGGATATCAAGGCGCTCCGGGATGAACCGCTGGAACTGTGGGCAGCTGCCGCCGAGCGCGAAGCCCGGGTAATCGCCGAGATGCAGGAGCCAGACGTAACGCTGAAATCGATGACCGAGGGCAGGGAAGTGGTCGAGGACTACTCGCACACCGGTCTCACCCTGCGAGCGCACCCGGTTTCGTTTCTCCGAAAAGACCTCGACCGGAAAGGCATCGTCACCTGCGCCGAGGCGATGGGTCAGCGGGACGGTAGGTGGCTTTGGACTGCCGGCCTGGTGCTCGTGCGACAGCGACCGGGATCGGCAAAGGGCGTGATGTTCCTGACGCTCGAAGACGAGACTGGTGTCGTCAATGCGGTGGTCTGGCCATCGCTGTTCGAACGCCAGCGGCGGGTCCTGATGACCGCGAGCATGATGGCGATCAACGGGCGTATCCAGCGGGAAGGTGAGGTGGTTCATCTGGTTGCCCAGCGCCTCTTCGATTTCTCGACGGATCTGGCAAGCGTTGGGAACCGCGACGGCGACTTCCCACTTCCACACGGTCGCGGCGACCAGGTCAAGCACGGAGGTGGCCCCGATCCACGGGACAATCCGAAACCCGTCGTGCAGGCCCGCGAGATCTATATTCCTGACCTTCATATCGATAATCTGAAGATCAAATCCAGAAACTTCCACTGAGGAGAGCGGTGTGTCGCGCCTGTTTGCAGTCACCAAAGCCTGGACGAGATTGTCACGCATTTCGCGGTCGACATGGTGCCGGCGGTTGAGGTGCCGAGCGAAACCGTCGAAGGCACCCCGGGCCTGATCGTCATCGAGAAAGACGGCCTTCGTCTCCTGAAGTCGATCCCATGGGGTTTCCCGCGACAGACGCGGGACATGCGGCGGGAAGGCGAGCCCCCGAGCCGAATAGGCCTTGTTGCCGATCTAACCAACCCGCTCTGGGACCGGATCGTCGTTGACCCAAGATATCGCTGCCTGATCCCGCTCACGCATTTCGCCAATCCTGACGGGGTCAAAGGCGAGAAAACCAGATCGTGGTTTTCGAAGAACCGGCAACCCTTGATGGCCTGGGCCGGGTTTGCCAAGAACACGCCAGACTTCGGGCCGATCTTCGCGGGCATGACGATGACCGCCAATGAAAAGATCAGGCCGTTCAACAATCGCATGCCCGTCCTGCTCAAGCCAGAGGAATACGATCGCTGGCTTCATGGCTCGATCGAAGATGTCATCGCTTTCCAGTTTCGCGAGCCGCCGCCATCCGACGACTTTGAAATCCTTCATAGTCGTGACCGCTGGCAAAGCGGGGTTTCTCCTGCCAAGGCTTCACCCCGTCGGGACAACATGCTTATGTAACCACGCTCTCGTAATTGGTTTCCAATCGAAAGGTCCACAGAAATGTGCAACTTGTACACCGTCCGTCTGTCTGCTGCGGAAGTGGCCGCGCATTTCCGCGTACCGAACCCGATGCAGTCGAACGCGCCGGAGGAAGTCTATCCGGGCACGCCTGGAATGGTCGTCACTGAAAACGAAGGTGTGCGCGAGCTTCGCTCCATGGTCTGGGGCTTTCCGCTGCGCCTCAAAGGCATGAAGCCTCAGGCAAAGCCAAAGCCGGTCAACAACATTGCTGACCTCGCGAAGGGCATGTGGATCGGCCTTGCTCGGAAGCCGCAATGGCGGTGCCTGATCCCGGTCACGCATTTTGCCGAAGCCGAGGGTGAGAAGGGCAGGATGACCCGGACCTGGTTCTCCCTGAAAGACCAGCCGGTCTTCGCCTGGGCGGGCGTCTGGCGCATCAGCGACGAATGGGGCCCGGTCTATTCAGGCGTCATGACGGACGCGAACGAAGCGATCCAGCCCGTGCACAATCGCATGCCGGTTCTCTTGCATCCTGACGAATACGAACAATGGCTCCACGGCAGCTTCGATGATGCGCTTTCATTCCAAAAGCGAACGTTTCCGCCCGACCTCGTGACGATGGAACGGACCAACGAGTTATGGGCAAAGAAAAAGGCTGCGCCGGAGGCGCCTCTGCTGCTTTGATAACAACCTGCTTCTAAAGGCTTGCAAACCAGTCTGCATAGGGGGTGTCCTTCGCCATATGCCTGTTGTAGTCGGGCGCCCCGTCGTCCCACCAGGGGTCGCCGCGCTCGCCGAGAGCAATTTTCGCCTTATTGACCAGATACCGGGCCGTCCTGATGGCTACCGGATCTCCCTTCGCGTCGCGGACGGCACGTCTTGCTGACATCAGGTCCTTGACCAGCTTCTCTCGCGTGACGTCGTCCAGTGCCGGATTGCTCTTGCGCCACAGCCTGCCGCGCACTACGAAGTACCGCCCATCCGGCGTTTCCGGGTAGGCTGTGCTGTCCGATCGCTTTCTCATAGAAGTGTCCGCTGTGCGGGTTCGAGTGGCTCCGTTTCCGGGCGTTCTCCGCGCCGCGTCAACTCCGTCTGAGCACTGAAACGGACGTCGATATCGCGATCACGCGCAAAGTCCTGAAGCGCTTCATCAGAGACCCGATCCCAGCCTTTGCCGCGGTCCGGGCCGGCGGGCACGCGAGGCAGGAGACCAGGTTCGCGGCTCCAGGCAAGGAGTTGGTCCAAAGAGGTCGCATTCAATAAGTCGCGGAGATGATGTGCGGTGACATAGGCGTCGGGCAGGGCGCGGTGGGCCGGCAGGCCGATCTCATGCACAAGACCTTCCGGCATGCGCTGATAGCGCAGCATCTGATTGGAAAAGCGCGGCAGTTCGGGCCAGATTCGCAGCGCCGATTTCCAGGTGCAGATCCAGGGTGTGCCGCCGGTGAAGCGAGGCGTGCAGTAGCGCTGTTCGAATCCCGCACGGTGCGCCGCGAGCGCATCGAGACGGCCGGGCGGCCGGAGCACGCTGGTGGCGATCTCCTTCCAGAACGGCGCGTTGGCGACCTGACTGTCAAGAATATGATGCACGGCTATCGTATCCGGTGTCATCGGACGCCCGGGATTGACGAGCAATGCGCCTCGCTCCTCGGTCAAATTCCACAAGCCGTCATCGCGCAGAACGACATCCTGCCAGCCGATCTCACAGACATCGTTCGGGCCATTGCCGCCGGTCTCGAGGTCAATGACACGGACTCTGGGGAAAGAATTATCGGAGATCCTGATCGGTCCTCTTGTTGATCCGATCATAAAGCCAGATCGAGTTGCGGGTGTTCCCCGTCATATTCTGCCTGATCGTTGGTCAGTGAGGAGAGCGTCACGCCAAGCAGGCGGACCGGGCGCTTGAACGGATAGACGGTGGCAAGCAGCGTCGACGCCGCCTCCATGATCTCAGCGACGCCCATGACAGGAGACGCCCCTGTCCTGCTTCGTGTCGCCTGTGTGAAATCCGAATACTTGATTTTCACGGTCACCGTCTTGCCGCTGATCGATTTTGCCTGACAATGCGACCAGACTTTTTCCGCCAACGGTTTCAACTCGGTGGTGGCGAGGGCGAGATCGTCGATGTCATCGACAAACGTATCCTCGGCGCCGACCGATTTCCGGATACGGTCGGGCTGGACAGGACGCTCGTCTATGCCGCGAGCGATGCCATAAAAGTAGGGACCGGATTTCCCAAAGTTCTCTGTCAGGAACTGCAGCGATTTCGATTTCAGATCGGTGCCGGTTTCGATGCCGAGGCGGTGCATCTTCTCGGCGGTCGCGGGGCCGACGCCGTGAAACTTCTTCACCGCCAGCCCTTCGACAAAGGCCGGCCCGTTCTTCGGCGTGATGACGGCCTGGCCGTTCGGCTTGTTGAGGTCCGACGCCATCTTGGCGAGGAACTTGTTATAGGAAATGCCGGCCGATGCATTAAGACCGGTGACGGCCTTGATCTTCGCGCGGATTTCCAACGCGATCTCGGTGGCAACCGGCATCTCTTTAAGATTTTCCGTCACGTCGAGATAAGCTTCGTCGAGCGACAGCGGTTCGATCAGCGGCGTATACTCCGCGAAAATCTCGCGGATCTGTTGTGAGACGGCGCGATAGACCTCGAACCGCGGCTTCACGAAAATCAGCTCCGGACACTTGCGAGCCGCCGTCACCGAAGGCATCGCTGACCGGACACCAAACTCGCGGGCCTCGTAGCTTGCCGCCGCAACCACACCACGAGCAGCCGCTCCGCCGACGGCGAGGGGTTTACCGCGCAGTTCTGGGTTGTCGCGCTGTTCAACCGACGCGTAGAAGGCATCCATGTCGACATGGATGATCTTGCGAGCGGATGGTGTTGCGGCCATGACGTTCATACGGTCGTTCAATACAGATGAAAACAAAGAGAGAACATAGCAGTCGGCCGGTATGAATCCAACCCAATGAACTGGAGTTTTCCATCACGACCGAAACCACATGACCCGGGCGACGTTAGGTAGTCGGCGACAAACATCGACGGAGAAAACTATGTCTGATGATAGCACCACAACCATCCGCGCGACCTTCAAGACCCGCGAGGCCGCCGACCTTGCGATTGAACATCTGGTCCAGCAGTATGGGGTTTCCCGGCCAGACATTTTCGTGCAGCCGGTCGCTTCTGAAAACTCTGTGGGATCCGCACCTTCAGGCGGCGACGTCGGAAGCAATGGCGATGCGCGGACCGATGCACCATTGGAAGGTGAAATCGAGGTGTCTGCCGATATCGCGGCCGACAAGATCGCAGCGGTGCAGCGGAGTTTTGGTGATCTGGACGCAATCCGGGTTTCCGGACGTTGACCAAGCCGAGCAGGCTCCTAGGTCCGTACGTGATCGCCAACACCTTCGCCGGAAGGCCCAGACAAGGCCTAGAGTAACTCTCGCGACCTCATCAACTTGACGGATACCTTATCACCATACACCAGTGGCCTTGCAAGCGGCTTGGAGCTTTTCCGATATGCCCTCGCCTCGCGCATCGTAGCGAATGGTCTGCGGCAGAGCAGAAAGTGCAAGGAAGTTCATGATGGCCGACGACGTCACTCAGCTTTTCAATCGGTTGAGCGTCACGCGTACAGCGTCTGCCGAAGAAATCTCTGCCGTCGAAGCTGAGATCGGCGCGCTGCCGCCGTCCTACAAGACTTTCGCCGAGACATTCGGTTATGGCACGACCAACGGCCTTTTCGTCATCGAAATGCCGTTCAACATGTTCGGCCATGGCGGGCTTGTCGTTCGCGGAGACGCTCTCCACGAACAGGTTCACTGGCTGGTCGATCAACTTCGGGAAGACGGCGCCGAGGTTGGCGACCTCGATTGCCTCGAGCCTTATGACGAAGAAAGCCAGGACGTTGCCAGCTTTTTCGACGACCTGCGTTTCTACGGCAACAGCATCAACGGCGAATACCTGTGCTGGCGGCGCGACAAGGACGGCGCGTTTAAATTCTACGTCATTGACCGTGCCTGCCTCTCAATCCGTTTCGCCGGAATGAGCCTGATCGAGTTCATCCGCAGAACGCAGACCGACGCTGTCAAGACCTTGCTCGGCTCGGGATACGATGCACTTCCGGGTACGTTTGTCGGTGCAACCGCCAAAGCATGAGCTTACCCTTACGCGAGTGCAGAGGTCGTTGAGTTAGATCTGTCGCAAACGGTTACGGACGTCGTTGCGGTTCCTCACAGCGTACGCATCGTATATCATCCAGTGTGTCGCAATAAGCCCTCATCCCCAGTTTCGACGATGCATAAGCCCCGAGATGATGATGATAAACAGAACACCCGAAAGCAGAGTCTGGCGCAATCTGGTCGTTCTACCGAGCATGGACGCGATCGACGCCGAAGGGATGGCTGACCTCGGCCTGCGATCTACGAGTTTCCCGGCTCTGCAAGTGCAACTCCGAATAGCTGTGACGGCCAGTAACTTCGATTCCGAAGCATCGCTGACGTTGTGGCAGGCCGCACTCGACCAGATCGAAGGCTCGCTCGGAATCCAGATGAGGCGGAACTTTGAAGCGTGGGGAAAGGCATTTCCTTGCGATTCTGATACGGTTCTGAGCGAATTCGACGCGTGGGAGCGAACATGGCCGGATCTCGCGAATGTGGTTCGTGCTTCTCCATCCGCATTTCCATGGGGAAATGACCTAGCGATCCTCTACGGCTCCACGATGGGGAAAACCGACTTCGAAAGAAAGCTGGATGAGCGTCTTTGCTATCCGCCGAGCGAATGGGACAAGACGTGCTTCAGCCGTTATGCGGGCGAAGATCTGATCTCCGCGGCCGAATTCTTCACGACGCTCGCATTGGGGGCCGATCGCCTGCAGTTGGCACACTACTGGAAAAAAGCTGCAGCGTCGCTTTCCGATGAACAAAAGGCGGTCGTCTGGAAGCTTGGGCAGGATGTCTGGGCGCAGATTCATGGCGCTATGACCCCCGACGATTGGGAGGCTCTGCGAGATGAATTTTCGGACGAACAAGGCTTCCGTGACGCACTTGCGTCTCTTGAGGCCTACGACCCTAAGCCCGTTGATTTGCCGCATCCGGACAGTTTGCTGTCCATTGCATGAGACTACGTTTCACACGCAATACGAAGTGCCCCGGCTTTTACTGTCCCAACCATCAGGTATCCAGGCGGCCTGGAAAGAAGCGGCGACTCACCGCTGCTAAGACTTGATCTAAAAGAAGGTCAGTATGAATGGCGTAGCAGCGGCACCCATGGCTGCCGCATCGGGCAGTATATCGGAGACAATGAGCTTCGGGCTGGCGCGCCATACGCCGTAGCGCGGTTTGCTGAACAATCGTGTCCCTCCGATCATAAGATCTGCAAGCGCTGGCGGAATTTGCCTTCCCAAGACGATCGCCTTGGGATCATAAACGGCCCAGATCGCATTGATCAGTCGATTATATGCGGGAGTTACCTCATTGAGCCACTCTTCGACGCCGGGCCACGTGGGATCGAAGTGACGGCGGAGATAGGTAATGGAGAAAACATCCACACCACGTGACCTCAATCTCTCCATCACAAGCTGTAACGCTGGCCTCCGGGTTGCTTCTTCATCGTCGTACATCTGCGAGAATTCACCACGGCACAATGGTTTGCCGTGAAGCTCAACGAAAATTCGCCCTGCGTTTCTTAATATGATCTGCGGGTAATGTGGTCCGGCTGCTTCGAATGATGGTCTATGCGTGGAGATCCGGGCGGCTGGGCGCACCCATAGCGCTGCCAATCCCAGCTCTCTGTCTGGCATCCCTGATCCAATCTCGTCCTTGACGGTCAACCCCAAGGGGTTCGCTAGCGAGCTGCGACCTCTGCGGCTGCGCCTCCGACGTGACCGCGGCCGGGAGTGGCTCGAACGGGCGCCATCGGGCGGGGATTGGCCCCGCCCCGGATGGAGCCTCACATGTCGGATCTCAACCTCGCACAAAACCACGCACTCGATCTTGCCCGAACCCTCATGGTCCCGGTCACCCTCTTCGAAATCGATGGAGAGATCGGCGTCATGCCTTCCGCCGAGTATGACGGCGACGAGGACGCCATCATCAACGAATATGACCCCTTTGCTTGCTGGTCGGCTCATTGAGCCGATCACCCCTTCGGGTGAGCGCGTGCCGCTTGCGCTGGCGCGCGCGCAAGGGAGGCTTCGCCGCGAGCTTGTCCCGCAGATCTGCACATTGCGAACCGCGCCCTTGCGCGCTTCCGTCTTCGCGGCCTGGGCGCTGCCAGTCCGAGAGGTCGGATAGGCGAAAGGAAGTGAAATGGAGAAGAATGACATAGAGGAGCTGCGCGCCCGGGTGGGCTGCGCAGCCGTTCTTGAGCATGAGGGCTTCGCGATAAACAGGAAAGGGAGCACGCGCCGGGCAATCAAATTCCGCCGCGACGACGACGTCATTATCGTCATCCACGACGACAGGGGCTGGTTCGACGCCCGTTCGGATGCCAAGGGCGATGTTTTCGCGCTCGCAAGCTATCTCCACGGGATCGGCTTCGCCGAAGCCCTGGCGGCGGTGGGCGATCTGGTCGCGTTTCAGCCCACCAAGTCGGCCTGGGAGAGGCCTCTTCGTCAAAAGGAAACGGTAACTTCGATCACTGACCGCTGGAGCCACAGAAAACGGCCATGGCGTGCCTCGGCGACCTGGAGGTATCTCCATCAATGCCGCGCCCTGCCATGGCACGTCATCTCCGCAGCGATCGAGGCAGACGTTCTGCGCGAAGGACCCTATGGTTCGATGTGGGCGAAGCATGTCGATGAGGCGGGCGCTGTCATCGGCTGGGAGGAGCGCGGTTCGGACTGGCGCGGGTTTTCAACCGGCGGCGCCAAGGCGCTCTTCCAGTTTGGAATGAACAACGCTCGTCGGATCTGCGTCACAGAGGCGGCAATCGATGCACTCAGTCTGGCCGCGATCGAGGAGACACGATCCGACACGCTCTATTTAAGCACCGGTGGCGGGTGGTCGCCGCTAACTGCGCTCGCGTTGGAAACCTTAGCTTCAGGGGAAGACGCGTGGCTGGTGGCCGCGACCGACAACGATGTTCAGGGTGAGGTTTTTGCCGATCGCCTGCGCCAGATGGCCGACAGCGCCCATTGCAATTTCTCGCGGCTCAGGCCGCGATGTGAAGACTGGAATGAGGAATTGAAACTGAGGAGGGAGAGAGGAGAGCTGCCGCATACGCGGGAAGCCGCGTCAAGGGTGAAGCTGTCGCCCGCCTGACGGCGGCCCTTGACACGGCTCCCGCGAGGCGCCGGCTGAGGAGGGGTGATCAAGGACTGAACAGAGAGGTCGAGCAGGCTTCGCTTCAGTCGTAACCCCGAAGGAGCAGCCGATGTTCAACCCTTCCACCATCCGTAAAGTGTTCGAAGGTGTGGCCAGCCGCCACGAAATGTACGCCCTGTCCAATCGCCATAGCCAGTCGCCGTTCGACGATGACAGGATGAACGGCACGCGATATGTCGGAGAGTGGTTTGAGATATCCGAAGCCGACCACGATCATATGTTTGAGATCCTACCTCCGCTGTTTTACCGTGGCGACATGTTCGCCATGCGCGAGTTTCTGGCCGCCAGCGTGACCAGCGTGTTCTTTGCGCTGACGATCGATGATCGGTCCCGATGGTTTCACGGCTATTGCGACCTGGGCGATCGCCAGTCACCCGACCGCATGCGTGGCGAGATCATAGCCCGCGAATCCCGTCCGGTGCGCGCCATGAGCGACCAAGAAAAGCGCGATCATATCTGGAGCGCGACCGCTCCAGATTTCCGTGGCTATGCCGACGAAAGATTTCCAGCCGATCTGCGCAATCGCCGGATCGTCCTCGTCTATCCCTCAGCTAAAGGCAAGATCTGGAAGCTGCTTGATGATCTGACCGACGAGGAGATCACCGCCAAGCTGCCCGTAGAATTCCGTCTTTTGCCGGAAACCATCGCCGCCTGACGGCGGCCTCCATTTCCAATCCTCCACCATCCGCAGCCTGGCAGCACCGCTTCTTCCCGCGAGTGTGCCTCGGCGCGCGCCCACTCACAGGAGTTTTTCCAATGGCGCATGACGATCCTTTCACCATCGACCTGTTCGGCAATACCGCTCTCACACCCGGTTTCGATCTTGGCGTGTCGGGTTTCGCAGCAGAGTGCCGGAGCGAGTTCGAAATGGGCCCCCAGCCCTCGAAGCCGGCGCCAGCCGCTCCGATCCGCAAACAACCGAAAACCACGCCGCAGATGCGGGCGAAGATTGATTTCCAGCTGCAGGGTTCTCGGGGTCTCGCCAAAACCTGGCGCGACCGTGCGCGCGATAACATCGCCGCCATCCTTTTGGCGAACGAGATCGAGCGTCATGGCCTTCCGGCTCGATCGGACCAGCAGGCCCGATTGATCAAGTTCACCGGCTTCGGTGCTTCTGATTTGGCGAACGGCATCTTTCGCCGCCGCGGTGACGATGCCTTCCGCAAGGGATGGGAAGAACTCGGCGGTAATCTTGAAAGTGTCGTCGCCGCCGGAGACTACGCATCACTGGCACGTTGCACCCAATATGCTCACTTCACGCCGGAATTTATCGTTCGTGCCGTCTGGTCGGGCCTGATCCGCACGGGCTTCAAGGGTGGCCGGATCCTCGAGCCAGGTATCGGGACGGGTATGTTTCCGGCACTGATGCCGGAGACGCTCTCGACGGTCAGCCATGTCACCGGCATCGAGCTCGATCCGGTCACAGCGAGGATCGCCCGGCTGCTGCAGCCTCGCGCACGGATTCATATGGGCGATTTCGCGCGGACCGAGTTGTCGGCGCGTTTCGATCTGGCAATCGGCAATCCGCCGTTTTCCGATCGGACCGTAAAGAGCGACCCGGCTTTCCGCTCACTCGGGTTCCGGCTGCATGACTATTTCATTGCCAAGGCCATCGACCGGCTGAAGCCCGGCGGCCTTGCCGCCTTTGTGACCTCATCCGGCACAATGGACAAGGCAGACGCCCGCGCCCGCGAGCACATCGCCGGTATGGCCGATCTCGTTGGCGCAATCCGCCTGCCCGAAGGCAGCTTTCGAGCTGACGCTGGCACGGATGTCGTCGTCGATATCCTTTTCTTCCGGAAGCGCCGCGCCGACGAGCAGGTTAGAGACGATAGCTGGCTCGATCTCGCGGATGCCCCGGCGGCGGGTGAGGAGGGCAGCGTCCGCGTCAACAGCTGGTTCGTCGATCACCCTGACATGGTGCTTGGCCGCCACGCGTTCACCTCCGGTCCCTACGGCGAAACCTACACCTGCCAGCCGACAGATGACGATCTTGAAACGATCTTGAAAACTGCCATCGAACGGCTTCCTGCGGACATCTATGACGGCGAGCCCTCGACCATCGATTTCGAGCTCGAGGATGAAGTTGCTGACGCGATGGCAGACCGGCACGAAGATCCCAAGGTGCGCGAGGGCAGCTATTTCATCGGCAAGGCCACAGCCCTGATGCAGGTGGTTGATGGGGTGGCCGTCCCAGTCGAGATCAGGAACGGCCGCAGCACCAACGGCATCTTCGTCAAGCACGCCCTGATCATCCGCAAGCTGATCCCGATCCGCGACGCGGTCCGGCTCATCCTCAAGCTTCAGGAGCGCGATCAGCCCTGGCAAAAGGCGCAGGTCGCGCTGCGCATCGCCTGGTCCAGTTTCGTGCGCGAGTTCGGTCCGATCAACTTCACCTCCGTCTCGACCTCGGAGGACCATGAGACGGGGGAGGTCAGGGAGGTCCATCGCCGGCCAAATATCGCGCCTTTCCTCGACGATCCCGATTGCTGGCTGGTCGCCTCGATCGAAGACTACGATCTGGAGACCAACACCGCAAAGCCTGGACCGATCTTTACCGAGCGGGTGATCGCGCCGCCGCCGGAACCCGTGATCACCTCGGCATCAGATGCGCTCGCGGTAGTTCTCAACGAACGCGGTCATGTCGATCCCGAACATATTGCCGAGTTATTGCACCGCGACGTTGAGAATGTAATCGGCGAACTTGGGGAGGCAATCTTCCGCGATCCATCTGACGGCGCCTGGCAGATGGCTGATGCCTATCTGTCCGGGGCAGTCCGGTCGAAGCTGGTAACCGCACGCGCTGCAGCTGACCTCGAACCCGCCTTTCAGCGGAACGTTGCGGCTTTGGAGCGTGTGCAGCCGGCCGATCTCCGGCCATCGGATATCACCGCACGCCTCGGCGCGCCGTGGATCCCGGCCGATGACGTCGTCTGCTTCGTCAAGCAGACCATGGATGCCGAGATTTCGATCCACCATCTGCCGGAACTGGCGACCTGGACGGTCAATGCCCGTCAGCTGGAATGGTCGGCATCCGGCACCACTGAATGGGGCACGCATCGCCGCCATGCCGGACAGCTTCTATCCGATGCTCTCAACTCGTCTGTCCCGCAGATCTTTGACATGATCCGCGATGGCGAGACCGAGCGTCGGGTGCTGAACACGGTTGAGACGGAAGCCGCCAAGGAAAAGCTCGCCAAGATCAAGACCGCCTTCCAGTCCTGGATCTGGTCCGATCCGGATCGCACCGATCGATTGGCACGGGTCTATAATGACACTTTCAACAACATCGCGCCGCGAGCCTTTAACGGCGATCACCTGCAACTTCCCGGCGCTTCTGGCGCCTTTTCTTTGTACGGCCATCAGAAACGTGGCATCTGGCGGGTTATTTCGGCAGGTAGCACCTATCTCGCTCATGCCGTCGGCGCCGGCAAGACGCTCACCATGGCGGCCGCCATCATGGAACAGCGGCGTCTGGGCCTGATCAACAAGGCGATGCTCGTCGTGCCAGGCCACTGCCTGGCGCAGGCTGCCCGTGAGTTACTCGCGCTCTACCCCAACGCCCGCATTCTGGTCGCTGACGAAACGAACTTCGCCCGAGAAAAGCGTCATCGCTTCCTGTCCCGGGCGGCCACCGCCAACTGGGATGCCATCATCATCACTCATTCGGCATTCCGGTTCATATCCGTGCCATCGGCATTCGAAGCACAGATGATCCAGGATGAGCTTGAACTCTACGAAGAGCTGCTGACCAAGGTCGAACGCGACGACCGGCTGTCGCGCAAGCGCATCGAACGCATGAAGGAAGGTCACAAGGAACGGCTGGAAGCGCTCGCCACCCACAAGGACGATTTGCTGACCATCTCGGAGCTCGGGATCGACCAGATCATCGTCGATGAGGCGCAGGAGTTCCGCAAGCTGTCCTTCGCCACCAACATGTCGACGCTGCGCGGCGTCGATCCGAACGGCTCGCAGCGCGCCTGGGACCTGTTCGTCAAATCCCGCTTTATCGAAACGAAGAACCCGGGCAGGGCGCTGGTGCTAGCGTCGGGCACGCCGATCACCAACACGCTCGGCGAGATGTTCTCCGTGCAGCGCATGATGGATCCGGTAGCATTGTCGGAACGTGGTCTGCACGAGTTCGACGCCTGGGCCTCGACATTCGGTGACACCTCGACCGAACTCGAACTACAGCCGTCGGGCAAATACAAGCCGGTCACGCGCTTCAGCCAATTCGTCAACGTGCCGGAACTGATTGCCATGTTCCGATCCTTCGCCGACGTCGTGCTGCCGGTCGATCTGAAAACCTATGTGAAAGTGCCTGACATCTCCGGCGGCAAGCGCCAGATCGTCACCGCAGAACCAACCGCCGCTTTCAAGTCCTACCAGAAACAGCTGGACGCGCGGATCAAGGCGATCGAGATGCGCGATGGCCCGGCCAAACCCGGTGACGACATCCTGCTCTCGGTCATCACCGACGGTCGGCACGCCGCGATCGATCTGCGCCTGGTCGATCAGGCCATGGGCAATGAGACCGCCAACAAGCTGAATGCGCTGGTCACAAACACCCACCGGATCTGGCAGGAAACGGGTGAGGTGGAGTATCGTCGCAAGGACGGCAAGCCGTTCGACCGCCCGGGCGCCGGCCAGTTGATCTTCTCCGATCTCGGCACGATCAATGTCGAGGCATCCCGCGGTTTTTCCGCTTATCGCTGGATTCGCGACGAGCTTGTCCGTTTGGGGGTTCCGGCCTCCGAAATCGCCTTCATGCAGGATTACAAGAAGTCGGATGCCAAGCAGAGGCTATTCAACGACTTCAATGCCGGCAAGGTCCGCGTGCTGATCGGGTCGTCGGAAACCATGGGCACCGGCGTCAATGTCCAAGCACGGCTGAAGGCGCTCCATCACCTCGATGTCCCCTGGTTGCCATCGCAGATCGAGCAGCGCGAGGGCCGGATCATTCGCCAGGGCAACCAGCATGACGAGGTCGATGTCTTTGCTTATGCGACACTCGGGAGCCTTGATGCCACTATGTGGCAGAACAACGAGCGCAAGGCTCGGTTCATCGCGGCGGCCCTCTCCGGTGACACAAGTGTGCGTCGGCTGGAAGATATGGGCGAGGGGCAGGCAGACCAGTTTGCGATGGCCAAGGCCATCGCCTCTGGCGACGAGCGTCTGATGCAAAAGGCCGGGCTTGAGGCCGAGATTGCTCGTCTCGATCGATTGCGTGCCGCCCATATCGACGATCAGCACGCGATCCGCCGGCAGATCCGCGACGCGGAACGGGATATCGAGTTTTCCAGCCGTCGGATTGGGGACGTGGGCAAGGACATTGAGCGTCTGGTCCCGACCGCGGGCGATGAATTCATGATGCAGGTCGGAAGTACGGACTTTGACGAGCGCAAGCTCGCCGGCCGCGGGCTGATGAAGGAGATCCTGACGCTGGTTCAGCTTCAGCAGGAGAACGACGTGATCATCGCCACCATCGGCGGCTTCGATCTCGCCTATCATGGCGAGCGGTTCGGCAAGGACGGTTATCGCTACGACACGTTTCTTCAACGCACCGGTGGCGACTACGAGATCGATCTTCCAGTGACCACGTCGCCGATCGGCGCCATCTCCCGGATCGAGCATGCGCTTGGCGGGTTTGAACATGAGCGCGAGAACCATCGCATTCGCCTCGTCGATGCGAAACGGCGCCTCGCCTCCTACACACCGCGTGTGGGTGAAAGCTTCTCGTTCGAAGCCGAGCTTGAGCTTAAGCTGAGCCAACTGGACGAGATCGAAAGGGATCTGGCGGCAACCGCCGATGAACCAAAGGAGGATCGCCAGCAAGCCGCGTGAACAGCGGCATATCTGCGATCACTTGAAACGGGGTCGGGCTATACACATCTATCGGTCATCACCCGTTTCGATAGTTTCCTGCAGTGGCGATCGCCGCGCGTTTGAAACTGTCCGGGTCGGAAAGGGCGCTCCCCGAAAGGGTCGAGCGCCCTTTCGTTTTGGGCCCTTGAGCGTGCTATTCTCCGAGCTTGTAGATCGCAGCATTGTCCTGCAACTCCCGCAGGCCCTTGTACGAGGCATGCCGTAACTTGCCATCGTCGGTCCAGGCGCGGTACTCGATCTCGGCAATCAATGTCGGTTGAACGAACACGACACCCTTCTTGTCGACCGCGACCGGAGCGCGCTTGGTCTTTAGTGTGTCCAGCATCCGGCGCAGTTCGATAGTGTCTTTCTCTTTGAAGCCAGTCCCGACCGAACCGACATAGACGAACGCGGCACCCTGGTAGGCCGCCAGCAAGAGGCTTCCGATCCCGCCGCGTGCTGCAGAGGATGGCTCGTAGCCCACAATCACAAAGCTTTCGCTCTGGACGCATTTGATCTTCAGCCAGTCGCCGAGCCGGCCCGATCGATAAGTGCTGTCGCGGTGCTTGGCGATGATGCCTTCCAGGCCGTGCTCGCATGCAGCTGCCAGAAGTGTCGCTCCATCGGCTTCGAGCACCTCGGAGACGCGGATCGTCCCCTCGCTCTCCCCGATCAGGTCTTCCAGCAGGTGACGGCGTCCGGACAACTCCATCTTCGTCAGGTCATGACCGTCGAAATACAACAGGTCGAATGCGTAGAGGATGGCATCGCCGGAGGCTTGTCTGCCCCCGCGCCCGCCAAGTGAACGCTGCAGCGCCCCGAAGTCCGAGCGGCCCTCGACATCGAGCACGACGGCTTCCCCATCGAGAATGGCAGTCCCCACGCCAAGCTTGCGCGCAGCGGCGGCGATTGCCGGAAACCTGTCGGTCCAGTCATGACCGCCACGTGTGATGATCCGCACCGCGTTTGGCTCGATGTGAACCGCAACACGATAGCCGTCCCATTTGATTTCATAGATCCAGTCCGGTCCCGACGGCGGCTTTGCTTTCAGCAGCGCCAGGCACGGTTCGATGCGATCGGGCATCGGGTCGAAGGGAAGCTGCGGCTGCGCCGGATCGCGTGGTTTGCGCGGTCGCGAGCGGATCGGAGCGTCCGTCTCCCGCAAAAGCGGCTGGGATTTTTTGCGCGGCGGCTTTGTCATGACCAGAGTTCAGCAGCAATTGCTTAAAATCGTGTGACATCGCTGGAATGGAAAGGAGGACGACGAGGGAGGGGGGAAAGGGGAAGGAGCGGAAGGAACCCGGTTCGCGAGGACGGTCCAACGGCTGCCGGTTCCCTCAATCACGCCGGTCGCCGAGACCGGGCCAGCTTGTCTCGCAAGGCAGGGGTGCCTCGCTCTCCCGCAAGCCAGGTCTGCTCCGGCGCAATTGCAGCCGCCGGCCCGTCCTGCGGTTCGGGAGGTGTCTTCGAAAAGAAGATGAGGAGGCAAGGACAGTCCGTCCGCCCGAAGCTTAAGAGGTCATTCCCATGCAGTTGATTACAGCCGATCCGCGCAGCCTGAAGGACAATCCCGACCGGTCCCGCCAGTCGAAATCTTCGCCCCAGTCCGACGCGCTGCTCTGCGCATCGATCCGGGCTATCGGCGTCGTGCAGCCACCGATCGTCAAGCTCGATCCGGAGGGTGGCAACAGCTACGTCATCGTCTTCGGTCACCGCCGCGCCGCCCAGGCGATTGCCGCGGATCTCTTGGAAATCCCGTTGTTGCTGGCCGATCCTTCCGACGATCTCGGCGCGATGCAGTCCTTTGCAGAAAACATCGCCCGCGAGCCGCTGAACCCGGTCGATCAGTGGCGCGCCATCGAGCGACTGGTGGCTCTGGGCTGGACCGAGGAGTCGATCGCCACGGCGCTGGCGCTTCCCAGCCGGCAGATTAGAAAGCTGCGGCTTCTGGCTAATATCCTGCCCGGCATGCTCGACCAGATGGTACGTGGCGATATGCCGAACGAACAGCAGTTGCGCACGATCGCCGCCGCCGGCCAAGACGAGCAGGCCGAAGTCTGGAAGAAGTATAAGCCAAAGAAGCAGGATCCCCAGGTCTCATGGTGGGAGGTCGCTCGGGCCCTGGCCACGACCCGGATGCTCGCCAAGCACGCAAGTTTCGGCGATGATCTGGCACAGGCCTATGGCATCACCTGGGTCGAGGACCTGTTTGCACCCGCCGATGAGGACAGCCGCTATACGACCGACGTCGAGGCGTTTCTCGGTGCGCAGCAGGAGTGGCTTGCCAACAACCTGCCCAAGCGTGGTTCGGTCATCGAGGCCAACGAATACGGCCAGGCCAAGCTCCCCGCGAAGGCGCAACAGGTCTACGGCAAACCGGGTAAGGGCGACCTGACCGGCTGGTACATCAACGCGCGCGACGGCTCGGTCCAGTCCGTTGCCTACCGCATGCCCGAAGCGAAGAAGCCGAAGCTGGTCAATAATGCCGATGGCATCGAAACCGCCGTCGAGGAGGTCAAGGCACCGAAAGTGCGGCCCGATCTGACCCAGAATGGTCTCGACATGATCGGTGATCTGCGAACCGATGCCCTGCACGAGGCGCTTGCCCGTGCGCCGATCGAGGACGACACGCTGATGGCTCTGCTCATTCTCGCCTTCACCGGCACGAATGTCAGCATTGCCAGCGGCGCATCGGACAATCCCTATGGTCATGCAAAATGCGGCCCGCATGCCGCACGGTTGATTGGCGAGGACGGCAAGCTGTCCTTTGAACGCGAGACACTGTTGCAGGCTGCACGTTCGGTCCTGGTCGAGGTCCTGTCTCTGCGGCGCAATCGCTCCGATAGCGGACTGATCGCCCGCATTGCCGGCGACGCCATTGGGGCTGATCAATTCCTGCCCAATATGGCGACCGAAGACTTCCTCTCGTGCCTGTCGCGCAATGCGTTGGAGGCTGCAGCGGAAGCGGCAGGCGTGCCCGGTCGGATCAAGGTGAAGGATACGCGCGCGGCTCTGGTCGAGCACTTTGCCGACGGCAAGCTGGTGCATCCGGCTGCACTGCTCGCGCCCTCCACGGACGACGCGCGGTCGTGGATAGAGCGCTATTCCACCTTCGACAGCGAAGGGGAGGGTTACGGAAACGATGTGGCTATGCTCGAAGTTCAGCACGCCGGAGACGACGCTATGAACCCTCTTGCCGAGGAGAAAGAGACCGACGAAGATTTTCGCGAGGCTGCCGAATAGCAATAGAATCCTGAAAGTGCCGCGAACGCCGCTGGGTCGATCTAGCGGCGTCGATTATGCAATTGGACTTGCGGAAAGGTGGCGCTGTAGCGAGACGATCTGGATCGAGTTAGACCCCGAGACTGTGCCGCACCAAAACCATCATCGTTCTTGTGAGCGAGCAGTGCCACCCCCGAAACAATCGCAACCTTTCTTGCGAGACGTAAATTGCCGCGCTAGAAATTCAGCTTGAGTTTCAAAAAAAACTAATACCGGTTCTGACGACCAACGGCAGGTAGTAGATCATTGGAGGTTAGCACACTGAATGCAAAATCGAGGCGCGACTCGGAAAAAGCTCTTCCACAAAGCTGATCTTTATTTTTCACTGCTAGAAAATATAATACCTCGGATCGTTACACACCGATACACCTTTATCAGCGACGACTGGTATAAAGAGCAGGTCGATGAGGGAAAGCTCTCCGCGGCAGAGATAAACGCTGTCGTCGCCGTTGATTTACTTGAGAAAGCGCATCTCGCAGCTGCAACGTCATTAATAAGGATCTCGCGCTGGGCAGACGCGGTCTGCGTAATGTACGAAACGGGAAATTATCCGGGTTTTGCGGGTGCCTTACGCGGCCTCATCGAAAACGGCGGCGATAGCGTCGATGGATTGCTGAATATTCCGGCAGCCCTTGCAACGTATCATCGCAGATTGAACGATATGCTGGCCGGCAAGATGACCGACGCGCTTGCTGACTGCTCCTCCCTCGAACACATGCTTGACCATTATATCCATGCCGGTTGGGCAGGAAAAAAGAGCGACCCGGTGCGCGCCGCAAAGGCTAATGCTGAGTATGTGGCGCTGATCGAAAAAGTTGTCCCGTCGGCACTATCTCTTTATCATCGGCTGTGCGCGATTGTTCATCCTTCAAATCAGTCAATCGGGTGGTTGTTCGACTTCGACGAACTCGGAGATCGGCGAATCGTGCTGGCTATGAATGACGCGGCAAAGATCGACGCACTTTATGCGGAGTTTCCGACCGCGATTGGCCAAACGTTCAGCTTGACGTGCAACTGCGCTCTGCTCACCCTGAGGGTGCTCCACAAGTTTCCGCTGCATCCTAAGTTACCGGAATTAAAGAAGGTAGATTGGAGCCCAGTTGGAGTTGGACGCGAGGTTGAACAGTTGTTGCGCAATTAGCGGACCCTGTGTCGGCTAGGTCTCGCAATAGAATTCATCCTAATGCCTGTCTCGGTACTTCCTCGGCAGAATCCTTCACCGTGACAATACTTAGGCCGCTGACGGGGGTGCGGTTGCAGCGGACAGAAAGGTCAGTGGATAAACGGCATCGAGTTCGAGGTTCGCCGGGCGCGTGGCAATGACGGCTGGAATTTTGGACTCGCGACGCTGCCATGATCGGATCAAGATGGCGATTGGATCATGCTATCGTGAACCAGATTGTCGGCCGGCACAGCACCTCGGTTTTGCTGCGGTCTGACATGGGCGCGTTCCGGTCAAAGGCCGCTTTCGCGCCGCGTTGCGGCAGGAGCATCGCCTCGTTGCAAGGCAGGCCCGCGTCTGTCGCAGCCCGCTTGAGGCGGGCCGCACCATCCGCAAACCTTCCCCGCTCCTCCTGGCAATGCCCTGACCTTGGGCCGGGCCGCTGGTGCCCATGTCCTTGGGCCCGCACCCGAGGGGCTGAGCCGGACGACAACCGGCACCCCGGGCTTCGCTGAAACATCGCTCATAGAGGATCCGATCATGGCACCGCTCAACCGCTCTACCCAGGAAAGCCGTCCCGCCAAATCCCAGCGCGCCACCACACTCGAAATGGTCAGGCACGCCTGCCCCGACGCAACCCAAGCACTGCGCATCTCGGAAAGCTTCGGCCTCGCCCTCATCGACAGCGACGGGATCCGCGATCTCCACCGCGGCCAGTTGATCGAAAGCGCCGATGCGCTGAAGGACGGCCTTGCCGAAAAGGCAATGCAAATCCACATGCAGCGCATTGTCGGATCGTTCGTGGGCTCCGCCTACGGCGCCGGGCAATTCTACAGCCGCGCGGTGACAGAGGCCCGCGACCTCACCACGAAGCTTTCCAACGACACCAGAGACGAGGATCTCGACGGGCCGGTGGGCTTCGACAGCCGCGCCCAGCGCAAGCGCGAGTTCGCAGCCGAGATGGGCCTGCAGGCCCATGTGCTGCGCATGGCGGCCGAAGGCGCCGTCTCAGCTTATGAGGACATCACCGGCGAAACCTGGAAGCCTTACGAGCGCACGATCGAACAGCCCGCTAACTCGGTCGACAGACAAGCCGCAACCATCCAGATGGCGGCTTTCGAATAGGACAATCGCGGGGCTTCGGCCCCGCTCTTTCCGAAATTCGAGACGCTTTCTCGACGTCCTTTAGAAAAGAAAAAAGGGCCGACGGAAGACCGCGGCCCATAAAGTGTGAAGGTCATTGACCTCCAGAGGGGAACAGCTGCTGCGGCGGAACTGGGAGGAAGCCGCCATGTGCATCAGCTGGAGGCACTATGCCCGCATTTTGACCTTACCGCACCTCATTTTTGTGCAGTGCAGCTATGCATTGGGTGCTGCTTGCTGTTTTGCCGGTCGTTAGTCGTCGCGAGGGCTACCAGGTGATGAGTGGCGTCTGACGGAGCCATTGATCCGAGGTGACCTGATCGAGCACAAAGGCTGCAACGTCGCCACGCGAAATCGAACCGCCGTTGAAATTATCGAGGCTTGCCAGTGCACGCACTGTCTTCACGCCAAGCTTGTTATTCAGGATGGAAGGGCGGACGATCGTCCAGTCGAGCCCGCTATTCTCGATGATCAACTCCTGCCGGTTCTTGTCGGCATAGACCTTGCGCAAGAGGAGGGGGAAGATCAGATTGTCGAACAGGAAGCCGCCGTGCCCCGCGCTGTCGCCGGCGCCAATACCCGTGATGGCGACGAGACGTGACACCCCCTCCGCCTGCATCGCGTCGACAAGCGCTCGCGTCGCAGTGGAAAGAAGGGTGACTTCGCGGAACGGGCTTGCAGGAGTGCCGAGCGCGCTGATCACAGCGTCGCGACCTCTTACCGCCTTACGTATCGCGTTTCCGTCGCGTGCATCGCCGACAACGATCCTGGCGCCGATCAAGCCGGCCGCTTTATCCGGCGAGCGAACCAGCGCGGTAACATCATAGCCACGGGCGATGGCCTGGCTAACGATCTGGCGGCCTGTCGGGCCGGTGGCGCCAAGGACAAGGATTTTGGGAAGGTCGGCTGGCTGTGTGTCTGTGGGAGAGTTGAGCATGGGATTGGTCCTGTGAGAGGCCGGGCGCCTCTCAAGAGGCCGCCCGATTGATTTTGATAAAGGCGGAAATCAGAGCTTGCCCTCTGCGACGAGTTCGCGGGTCCGCTTGAGCGTCGACAGCAATGCGGATCGGTAGCCCTTGTCGCTGTCGAACTGCGCCTGTTCGGCCTGCTCCTCAGGTCCGCCGGATTGCTTGCCGCGCAGTCCGAGGTAGCAATAGAATTTCAGCTGCAGCGCCCCGCCTTCATCCTCGAACAATTCGTTGATGATGGCGCCCTCGCGCGGACCGGTGGCTTGAAAGAACGTGACCTTGCTCTGCGGTTCGAGGGTGATGATCTCCCTGATTTCGGCGCCTGCGATCGTGGCTTCGCGAACGAAATGGGTTGCGCTTTCCTCAACGACGTCGCAGCGGGTGCAAAGGCCTGGTGGCAGAAACAGGCGCGCATCGCGCGCTTTCAGTTCAAGGCCTTTCCAGAGCTGCTCTCGGGTGAGCCGGGTTTCGCCTTCCGGGTTCACGGGAATGGTGGCGGTCGCATAGATCATGACGGAAGTCTTTCTATTGAGATGTGGGTGGCTTGCCTCAGGCGGAGGCCGCAGTTTCCAAAGCGAAGTCGCGATAGGAGCGAAGCGGGCGGCCGAGCATCGCAGTAAGGCGCTCCACATCGCTGTCTTCAGGCAGCATGCCGTCGGTCAGGAACCGCTCGCCCATCATGCGCATGTCGTAGGCCATCCATGGCGGCATGAACTGCTTGAGGTTCTGCTCGAACGCTGCCGTATCGCCGCCGCCATAGGTGATGGCGCATCCCAGGGCGTCCGACCAGATTGTCGCAATACCCGCACCTGTCAGTGTTTCGGGACCGACAAGATTGATGCGGGTGAGGGGAAGCGGCTGCGCAGCCTGTTCTCGCCGCAGGAGCTCCATGGCGGCGATCTCGGCGATGTCGCGCACGTCGATCATGGCGAGGCCCTTGTCGCCGACCGGCATCGGGTAGATGCCATAGCTGGTGATGACATCCTTGATCGTCAGATCGTTCTGGATGAAGTAGGCCGGGCGCAGGATCGTCGCGTTGATCCCCATCTGCTCGATCATGCGTTCGACGCCGAATTTGCCGGCGAAATGCGGAACGTTGACATAGACGTCGGCATGGATCACCGACAGGTAGACGATCCGTTCGATGCCGGCCGCCTGCGCCACGTTGAGGGCGATCAGAGCCTGGGTGAATTCGTCAGGTACGACAGCGTTCAGCAGAAAGAGCGTAGAGACGCCGTCGAATGCGTTGCGTAGCGTGTCCACATCCAAGAGGTCGCCCTTCACAACGGCGACGCCGGCCGGGAAGTCTGCCTTGGAGGGATCGCGCACAAGGGCTCGAACGTCTGCACCGTGGTTGACGAGGTGCTGGATGACTTGCGCGCCGATATTTCCGGTGGCGCCGGTAACAAGAATGGTCATGGGAGTTTCTCCGGGGTTGTTTGCTTGACACCCCGAATATGGATGGTTCACGGGTGATCCGATAGACCGCTAATCTAGACGCTGCGTCTCACAGGTGGAACATCCATGGACCTGCTTGCACTTGCCGACTTCAACCTCGTTGCTCGCCATGGCGGATTTGGCAAAGCTGCCCGCGCGACCGGCCGACCAAAGGCAACGCTGTCGCGGCGTGTTACGGAACTTGAGGCGGCACTTCAGCTTCGGCTGTTCGAGCGCGGCGCGCGCGCCCTCAAGCTGACGGAGGAAGGGCGGGCGCTCTACGAGCGAACAGCTGTGTTGCTGACGGAGTTGGACGAGACCGCGGCGGCGATTGCCTCCGGTGCGGAAAAGCTTCGCGGTCGATTGCGGATCAGCGCGCCGCTCCTGTTGTCGCAGACCGCGATGGGCAAGATCGCGGCCGGCTTTGCGCTGAAATACCCGGATGTGCGACTTGAGATCACTACGGAGGATCGCGCTGTCGACATGATCGAGGAGGGTTATGACCTTGTCATCCGCGTCAACCCGGCTCCGGACGAAAGTCTCGTCGGTCGAGCTTTTCTGCATGATCGTTTGGTTGTCGTGGCACTTCCCGATCTTGCGCGACCCGCTGGCGATCAACCCGTGCCGGGCGTTATCCGGGAAGGGGCAGGTCCAGAGACCTGGACTGTCATGACATCCGAAGGTTCTTCCAAGATCAGGATCGATCCTGTCCTCGTCCTGTCGTCCCTCATCATGGTTCGCGACGCCGTGAGGGCAGGCGTCGGGGCGGCGCGCCTTCCGATCTCGCTGGTGAGCCACGATCTAGCCGCCGGCACCTTGATGCACTGGGGAGACGTCGAAAATTCCAATATCGCGCTCTGGGCGCTTTACCCGTCGCGGCGTCTCTTGAGTGCTCGGGTCTCTGCCTTCCTCGATTTCCTGAAGCAGGCTTTCCCCAAGGGAACACCTGAAGAGCTGGCCGCCTATATCGGTGGCTAGGGGTCGGGCGCGTTAAGCCGCAGCAACTGCGCGAGAATACGCCCCAGGTGGCATTCCCACATGCCGATTGAAGGCCACGCTGAATGCGCTCGTCGATCCATAACCGACGCGCTGGGCGATGTCGGCCATGGCAACATCTTCGCGGAGATACTCTTTCGCGAGCGCCATGCGCCATCCGGTCGCATACTCCATCGGCGCAACGCCTACTTCCTTGCGGAAACGATCGAAGAAGGTCGAACGAGACATGGCAGCCTCCTGTGCGAGCGTCTCCACTGTCATGCTGCGACCCGGATCTGCATGGATCCGGCGCAGTATCGGCGCCAGCAGCGGATCAGCCATGCCGCGCAGGAGGCACGGTGGCGCCTTGGCACTTGCGGCCGATCGTATTGCATCGATGAACAACACTTCGAGCAACCGGTGAAGCACCATTTCGCGTGCGGCACGATCAGCCCTCGTCTCCTCGTTGATCATGCGGACCAGAGCCATCAGTCGCTCTTCACCATGAACATGGATGACCTCCGGCAGCAGCGAAACAAGCAGAGCTTTGTCATCCGAGCCGAAAGCACAATGTCCAACCAGTGCCTTGATCTCTGCCGGCGCTTCCGGGTCGCCCAGGCGAAAGACACCGGGGCTGGTTTCCAGCCGTTGGGCAAGTGCGCCGCGTGGTGGCGGCTCCATGCTGCTCATCGTGAAGGAAAAGATCTTCGGGACAAGGATGAAGTCGCCTGTAGTCAGAACCATTGGCTCACGACCGGCGATCGTCATCAGGCAGTGGCCTTCGACGACCGCGCAGTAGAAGGGGCTTCCGAGCTCCGTACGCTCAACCAGCCACTGACCGCCGCCCGTCACCAGCTTTGAGATCGACGGGCTCGGCTTCAACAAGGAAACAACTTCGGCAACCGGATCTATTATCAATTCGGACTCCCGCTAAACACTATCGGACATACGCATATAGCATGTCCGGATGATCGGGTCCATCTTCAGGCTAGTCAAACGTCAGGAGACAGAACATGCCAAAGATCCTCATCACCGGTTGCTCGTCCGGTTTCGGCCTCGCCATCGCGCAGAAATTCGTGGACGCCGGGTGGGAGGTGGTCGCGACCATGCGCACACCGCAAAACGACCTCCTTCCGTCGAACGACCGGCTCGAAATCCTGCCGCTGGATGTCACCAGCGCCGACAGCATTGCTGAGGCGGTCGAAGCCGCCGGCACGATCGACGCCCTGGTCAACAATGCCGGCGTCGGCATGCTCAATGTGCTTGAAGGCTCGGAGATGTCGAAGGTACGCGAACTGTTCGAGACAAACGTCTTCGGCGCAATGGCGATGACCAAAGCCGTTCTCCGGCAGATGCGGGCCCGGCGTTCAGGCGTCATCGTCAACGTCAGTTCCGCCGTCACGATCAGGCCGCTGCCAGCACTTTCGGTCTACAGCGCCAGCAAGGCCGCCCTCAACGCCTTCACGGAGAGCCTCGCGCTCGAAGCGGCGCTGTTCGGAATCCGCGCCAAACTTGTTTTGCCTGGCTCGGCGCCGACGACCGGCTTCGGGAGGAATGCTGTTTCGCGCATGGGCATGGTAATTCCCGAGCCATATACCGCCTTCGTCGACGACTACATGACGAAGCTGCGTTCGGGCACAGAGGTCACGACATCGGATGCGGTTGCAGAGGCGGTGTGGCGGTCTGTGACAGAGATCGACGCGCCGATGAAGATCCCAGCCGGCGCCGACGCGGAAACCTCGTACCGCGAAGCGGGTCATTTGCTCGCCTGAACATCACCATCCGAAACCCACCTTTGAAGGTCCAGACCCATGAACAATCTGATCAACCTCGCGAAGCATATCCCGACGCCTGAAGCCACGCTGACAGTGGCCTACACGCCGATCCGTCTTACAATGCCGGGCCGCCAGCCGTTGGAACTGCGTCTGACCGCGCCGGCAAGCGGCGACAAGCTGCCGATCGTGCTGCTGTCGCATGGCTACGGCCCTTCCAACTATATCCCGTCGAAGGACGGCTACGCTCCCCTTGTCCAGTTCTGGGCGGAGAGAGGATTCGCCGTCATCCAGCCGACGCACGCGAGTTCGCGGGTCGGTGGCTTGCCATCGGATTCATCCGGCGCGCCCTTCTTCTGGCGTGAACGGGTCGAGGAGATGAAGGCGATCCTGGACCAACTGCCGGAGATCGAGAGACAGGCGCCGGCCGTTGCTGGGCGGATGGATCATGCACGCATCGGCGCAGTGGGTCACTCCTTCGGCGGTCACACCGTCGGGCTCCTGCTCGGTGCACAGGTGGATGGTGAGGACTTTTCCGACCCTCGCATCTCGGCGGGCGTTCTTCTGACGACACCGGGACGCGGCGGCAAGGCAATGACGCCTGAGAGTGCTGCCCGGTTTCCATTCTTCGACGTGGATTTCTCGACCCTGACGACGCGCAGCCTCGTCGTTTGCGGTGATATGGACAATCCGCATTTTACCACCCGCGGTCCTGAATGGCATGCAGATGCTTTCCACGATGCACCGGGCGCCAAGGCAATGCTGATGATGCATGGCGTCGGACATGGCCTTGGTGGGATCGCAGCGCTTGACGCAAAGGAAACAGAGACTGAAGCACCGGACGTGCTGGAAGCGACACGGCGTCTCACGCTCGCCTGGCTTCAGACCGCGCTCGGCGCGGATGAGGGCGCTTGGCCGGAAGCGCGCCTCGCGCTTGAGGGTGAGGCCGCAACTCTTGCGACGGTCACAGAGAAGCAGCTCTAGCCGTCAACGCAGATCGGCACGGTTGAAGTCGCGCCAACGACGAGAGACCGGGCGCCATACGCTGGCGCTCGATGCATTCTGCGGCATCCGTAGGCAGCGCGGAAGATATCTTGAAGTTCGGAGATCATCCCATCGTCTCGTCCTTCATTTAGCGAGCGCTTCGAGCTCTGCGCCAGTATGGGTTTCAGTCCTCTGTTTAGATTTCTTGTCACCAAGCCTTGGCTCTCGACGTTCGCTTTCGAGAAGAGTGGGCTGGGCGGCTTATGCATGCAATTCACTTCGATCGCGCGCAGATGACGCCATCGTCGTATTCCTTGATCCGCTAAGCTGGCACGTCCACTGCGGTCTCGATGGGGCATGTCTGACCAAAGACCGCCTCGCGATGCTCGGCTCGATCGGCATCCGCAACGGCCAGCTCGTTTTCTTCCCCTGTGCGCTGAAACGCCCATTCCTCGCGAGGCAAGAAAGCCTCTGCTATGGCCGCCCTCCACTCCGTTTCGGCCTTGCAGGTGCAGGCCGCTCCTCTCCGGTCTTATCGACTGCCATCGAGATCCTATGAGTAGTGGCGGCGATCTGTTTTGATCCAGCCGACGTCAACGCCGTACGGAAGGGACCAGGACGATGTCGCAAGAATACGTTGCAGCAGGAAATCGCCAGAAGGATCCTGGCGCAATTTTCGCCTCGATCGAGTTGAGCAAGAAGACGTGGCTACTCACCTCGATGTCGCCGGGCGCTGGAGACAAGATGTCCCGCCACACTATTGTCGGTGGCGACATCGCCAGTCTTTTTGCCCAACTTTCTACGCTGCGCCGAAAGGTACGTGATCGCACCGGCCGCGAATATCCATTTGTCATCATCCAGGAGGCCGGTCTGGATGGATTCTGGGTTCACCGGGCGCTGTCGGCCGAAGGCTACGAGAGCCATGTCGTTGACGCCGCCTCCATCGCGACCTCGCGTCGCAAGAGGCGGGTGAAGACCGATAGGTTGGACGGCGAAAGCTTGATCCGGGCCTTGCTCGCCTTCAAACGGGGTGAGCCGCGGGTCTGCTCGATGCTACGGGTACCGGATCACGACGAAGAGGATCGGCGTCGCATCGTCAGGGAGCGGAAGGTTCTGATGGAGGAGCGTATCCGGCACAGCAATCGTATCAAGGGCCTTCTCTTCTCGCAGGGCATCAGGGGCTACGATCCACTGCGGCGGGATCGCCGCGAGCAGCTCGAGACGCTTCGCACGGGCGATGGTCGGGTGCTGCCGCTACACATGAAGCGACAGGTTCTGCGTGAACTGGACCGGTTGGAACTGCTCATCGACCAGATCAAAGGTGTCGAGGCAGAGCGTGACGACATGCTTGCCAACGAACGGCAATCAACGCGCGAAGTGGCTCTCCTATCCAAGGTCGTTGGCGTCGGCCCCGAGTTTGCAGCTGTATTGTGGGGTGAAGGCTTGTTCCGGCACTTCGACAACCGGCGGCAAGTCGCCGCTTATGCTGGCCTGGCACCGACACCTTGGCAGAGCGGGTCGATCGATCGGGAACAAGGGATCGGCAAGTCCGGAAATCCGCGGCTCCGATCGACACTGCTGGAGATGGCTTGGCTGTGGTTAAGGCACCAGCCGGCATCGAAACTCAGTCGCTGGTTCAATGAGCGGGTTGCGCAAAATGGCGGCCGCTTCAAAAAGGTGATGATCACAGCCTTGGCGCGGAAGTTGATTGTCGCCCTGTGGAAGTTCGCCAGTGCCGGCGTGATAATCGAGGGCGCTGTGATCAGACAGTGATCTACCAAGCGCATACCAGTTCGGCACGGGCTTGATCAGCCTCGCCGGAACCAGGGTGGACGACCGCAACGCGGCCTGGCTTCAAATGCCGTCATCGAGAATGGTCTCGTCCTCCTGAGCCCTAGCCGCCGAAGGCGGGATTGTGGTGCGGCCGTTGGAACGGCGACCGGATATGAGGTTGATACGTGCTGGGCGCGGATCAAGAAACGGGCTCAGACCAAAGGTTCGAACGGCGAACGCATGTGCTCTGCCACCGCTGGCTTGCAGAAAGGAGACCGTTGCCCCGCGTCGTTCCCATGAGACGGTGTTCGGAAACGGCCCCCTGTGACCTCTCTTCAGGCGGGTCTGACGCCAATCTGTCCTGATCCTGCAACGGCTTCGGCGAACTTCTTCCCCTGCGGCTGCGCCGCATTCCTCGCGAGGCAACAAGTGCGCCTTACGCCGTCCTCCGCTGACGCTGCGGTCCCTATGGGATGCAGTCGGCCAGACTGGCGCCTCATGACCGCTATCGAGGCCGCAAGGGGCGGCTTCGGAAACCCAGTCAGGAGAACGACAATGGCTACCATCGGCACCTTCCAGAAATCCGGCAACGACTTCAGCGGCGAGATCGTCACCCTTTCCCTCCAGACCAAAAACGTCCGTATCGTCTCCGATACGCGCGCCAGCGGCGAAAACGCCCCGAGCCACCGCGTTTTTGTCGGCCGCATCGAGATCGGAGCCGCCTGGTCCAAGCAGTCTAACGAGGGCCGCGACTATCTCGGTCTCAAGCTCGACGATCCGAGCTTCACCGCTCCGCTCTATGCCAACCTGGTCGAAGACGAGGATGGCAAGTCATTCAGCCTCATCTGGTCGCGGCCGAACCGCCGGTCCGGCGACTAACAGCTCTCGAAGTGACGCCCTACACCTGGGGCGTCACCTCCCCCATAGAACCCACTCGAAACAGCAGCTTGACGAGTGGCTCCTCATATGAGGCCGCGATGGACGCGGCCCGAACAACCGAAAAGGAATACGACAATGGCAACCATCGGCTCTTTCACCGCTTCTGGCAACGGCTTCACCGGCACCATCAAAACCCTCAACCTCAACGTCAAGGCAACCATCCGCACCGTCGAGCGCACCTCCGATAAGGGGCCCGACTACCGCATCCTCGCAGGGGCCACGGAATTCGGCGCGGCCTGGAAGAAAACTTCGAACGAAGGCCGCGACTATCTCTCGGTCAAGCTCGATGACCCGAGCTTCCCGGCCCCGATCTACGCAACGCTGATCGAGGTCGAAGGCGAGGAAGGCCTCTCTCTCATCTGGTCCCGGTCCAACCGGGACTGAGAGGGAATGCCCCGCCCGCCAGGGCGGGGCTCTCCATGTCAGGGATCACTTATTCAGCGCATCCTTGAGCGCCTTGGCAGGCGCAAAGGTTAGCTTGTTGGAAGCCGCAATTTTCATGACTTCGCCAGTTGCTGGATTGCGCCCTTCGCGCTCAGGCGATGCCTTCACTTTAAACTTTCCGAAGCCAGGGATCGACGTTTCCGCGCCGGAGCTTGCTGCGTCGGCAATAGCCTGGAAAACGGCCTCGACGATCGCCTTGCTCTGAACCTTGGTAAGGCCGTTATCAGCGGCGATCTTGTCAGCGATTTCATTAGTGGTGGTCATGAAAATTTCCTCGAACGTGAAACAATGCGAAATCCGTGCCATCTTGCGGCTTCGTTGTCATCGGTGACCATAACGGCATTGCTTAGATCCGGTGGATGTCCACAACTCGTTTTGGCTTGTAGCCCCGCCTGCGTTTTTCTCGCAGGAGATCGAGGAATAGGCTCACAGCCTCGCTCTCGCTGTCAAAGAGATGGACCATCTGCTGGCCACGCGTTCCGATCCGTCCCCACGCCCGCACAAGCGACACTTCGCCAAACAGTGTCGGCTGGACGGCCAGCGCGTAGAAGCGCGCCATGTTCTTGTCAGGGGCGACACGCTCGACATAGAGGTGGTAGGGCTGCGCGATCATGAAGACAGAATCGCGCTATCGGAATCCGACGTCCAATGAGAGTTTTGAATCGCCCGGGGCTCACCGATTCATAACGTTGATCCGTCGGGCCACTTCAATCACACCAGCCGCGACGTGACCCCTCCCACTTCCGGGCCAGGCCTTCGGCGACGAGGATGTCGCCGACAGATCGATCCCCCCGATAGACCACCCTCAGCTTGCGGCCGAAGCGGTCCTCATCTTGCGCTGTGCTCCTGAACACGAGCGGTCCCGAGTTGAGGATTTCGAGCAGGCGCTGCTTTGCGGCCATCCCGCGCTGACGTTCACGTTCGCATCTCGGAGGGCTCAGCTCTGGCGTGTCGATGTCGGCAATCCGGATCTTTGCGCCTCGAAACCAGAATGTGTCGCCATCTACCACGCAGGTTACCCTTCGCCCGTCTCCGCAAATCGAGAATTTCTCTGTCGATCGCTGGGCCCATCCCGCCGATGTGAAACCACAGACTGACAGGATGACGATGGTGGCAAAGGCCGGCCGTGTTCTCAATCTTTGATCTCCTCAATACCTATCGTGTCCGTCTCACCGGCTTGGGGCTGTTTGATGGCCAGCCTGTGGAAGCGGTTCTCTCCAACGCAGGTCTTCATGTCCTCGCGGCGGAACCAGATCGCGCGTCCGCATCGAAGCGGGGCATTTCCTGCGGTGAAGACGATCTGTTCGTCGGCGCGCAGTCGCAGAACCTCATGCGGAAGGATCAACGGCCGACGGTTGAGTTGCTTCGACCGAGACCGCGACGATCCCTTCATTCCGGACGAACGATTGGTTTGGTCGACCTCCACCGTGGTGTCGCCGCATCGCTTCGAGATGTAGTCGGCAGTGTCGGGATCGTTGATCGCCGAGAACGAAATCCATGACGCGGATTCGAACCATTTGCTGGTCGCATCACGGCCGCCATAAGCCTCGCGCATCTGGCCAAGCGACTGGAAGATCATCGACAGTGTGATACCGTATTTGCGGCCTGCGTCGCGGGCCGTTTCGAGGATGCGCAGATAGCCGAGGCGTGCCACCTCGTCGAGCAGGAAAAGGGTCCGACCCTTCACGTCGCCGTTGCGGTTATAGATCGCGTTCAGCAGCGAACCAATGACGACGCGCGCGAGGCCTGGATGGGCTTCCAGCACTTTCAGATCGAGCGCGATGAAAATGTCGGTCTCGCCGTTGGCCAGATCGTCCGTCGAGAAACTGTCCCCGGAGACTAGAGCGGCATAGTTGGGGTAGGACAGCCAGTGGGTTTCCTTCACCGCATTGGCGTAGACACCGGAAAATGTCTCCGGCGTCATGTTGACGAAGACGGCGACATTTTCCTTCACAAAGTCGGACTCCGACCCCTCGTAGATTTTCGTCAGGCGCGCTCGAAGCTGCGGTTCGGGCTCGGACAGATTGGCGCGGACCTGGCGCAACGTCTGGTCTTTTTCAGCAGTGTGCCCCGACAGGCAAACGTCCGCGATCAGCGCTGTCAGGAGTTGCATGGCCGAGGCTCTGAAGAAGTCGTCTCGAGCGGACGCCGTGCGCGCATTGTCGGTCATGATCCACGTCGCGACGGCGACGATATCCTCTTCCTTGGTGTTGCCATGACGGCCGATCCAGTCCAGCGCGTTGAAGCCGACACCCGACGCGGTCGGATCGAGCACGATCACCTTCCGGCCCGCCTGGCGCCTGTGTTCATTTACCATCGGCGCAACCTCGCTTGACGGATCCAGCGCGACGAGGCCGCCGCCCCACTTGAGCGCGGTCGGGATCGTCACCGAGGTCGTCTTGAAACCACCGGAGCCGGCGAAGACGATGCCATGCGACGAGCCAAAGGAACCATCGAAGCACAGGAGTGGCGCCCTGCCGCCGGCGCCCCAGCTTTGCATGTCATCAGCCCGAAACGGCAGAGCGGCAACACTATCGCGATCGACGCGATATCGCTCGCCGATGACGATGCCGCCGTGCTCGGGAAAGAGCTTTGCAGCCTCCTGCATCTTCATCCAGTCGGCCTCGCCATGGATCGCGCGCCTGCCGCCGATCCGCTTTGGTCCCGCCATTGCGAAGGCGGCATTCCCCTTGATCGCAACTCGCAAGGCGAAGACGCTTCCGATGAAGGCGACACCAGCCCCAATCATTGTTGCCGGATCGGCATAGGCGAGAACCGACTGTCGCGCTGGCACCTCGCTGGCGATACCGGCGAGGCGGATCGTCTCGCGTGCAATGGCGATAATGATCACCGCCGCGTTTCCAGCCAGCACGCTCAGACCGGCAACCTTGATATTGGCCGAACCATTGGCGGCAAAGAGCGTGACCACGCCGATGGCGGCCGCGGCTATATAGGGCAGGGCGAGCCCGAGGCGGCCCAGCATTAGCTTCGCCTGCGCCGATGCGCCGAGTGCCGACAGCCGATGTTCAAATCCTGACACGAGGACCATCGCCACGAGCACGATTGCCGCAGGCAGAATTGCTAGAAACAGCCTATTCGGCGTCATTGCCAAAGGCCTCCGCACCAATTGCCGCCAGTCGAGCCTTCTCCGTCTCGTCGCCCCTGATCCGCTTGCTCGCGTCGATCAGAAGGCCGAGCAACAGAGAACGCTTCTCGTACCGCAGTCCCGCCTTGACGATCAGGCCGCCGAGTTCGATCTTTTCGCGCGTGTCCTTTTTGCGCGCCTCTGTCGTCGTTGTTTTTGCCATCCGCTCAAGCCTCACCAGACCCGCCCGCATCCGCGCCAGGCGACTGCGGCGTGGACGTCCCACTTGCGGCCCGGCCGTCCCCGGTGTCCTTCTTCCCGGACGCGCTACCTTTGCCTCCGCGAAACCGTTTGGCGGTCTCCTCGAAGGCCGCCTGAAGCTCGGCTTCATCGATCTCGATCTCCCCAAGGCCGGCCTTTAGCGCGATGCGTCCAATGCGTTCGGCTTCGCGGGTCTCAGCCTGCTTGAGTTGATCCTGCAATCTGGCGATTTCTTCCCTGATCCGCGATGACGGCTTCTTCATTCCGGTTGCTCCTTTGAAGTCTGGGCGTTGCTCTTGCGAGCCCAGATTCTCCCGGGTGCGCTCGAAATGACATCTGCAGATCTGCAGATCGCCACCGGCGATGCTTTGGTGAATGATCCCGGCCGTTCCGAAGGAATGGCTCCAAGGGCGCAATTATACGTCGCGATGCGACGTGCTTGCTCACCACCCTGATAGGGCGGTGTGGCCCGAGCCGCTCCCGACGAACGCAGTTCGAACCGGGAGTTCTTCGCGCCGTGGCTATCGCCCATTTCTCAGCCAGCATCGTCAGCCGGGGTTCCGGCCGCAGCGTCGTGCTGTCTACGGCCTACCGGCACTGCGCGAAGATGGAATACGAGCGCGAGGCGCGCACCATTGATTACACCCGCAAACAAGGCCTGCTCCACGAGGAGTTTTCACTCCCCGTCGATGCCCCGAGATGGGTACGCAGCCTCGTTGCCGATCGCTCCGTTTCAGGCGCTGTCGAGGCCTTCTGGAACAGGGTCGAGGCTTTCGAGAAGCGCGCCGATGCGCAGCTTGCCCGCGACCTGACCATCGCACTGCCGCTGGAGCTGTCTGCGGAACAAAATATCGCCCTGGTGCGGGATTTCGTCGAAAAACACATCCTCGCGAATGGCATGGTCGCCGACTGGGTTTATCACGACAATCCCGGCAATCCACACATTCACCTGATGACAACATTGCGGCCGCTCTCTGACGACGGGTTCGGGTCAAAGAAGGTTGCGGTCATCGGCCAGGATGGTCAGCCGGTGCGCACGAAATCCGGCAAAATCCTTTACGAACTCTGGGCCGGCTCGACCGATGATTTCAATGCGCTGCGCGATGGCTGGTTCGAGCGGCTCAACCATCACTTGGCGCTTGGCGGTATCGATTTGCGCATCGATGGCCGGTCTTACGAAAAGCAGGGCATCGATCTCGAACCCACCATCCATCTTGGCGTCGGCGCCAAGGCGATCGAGCGCAAGGCGGAACAACAGGGTGTTCGCCCGGAGCTGGAACGGATCGAGTTGAACGAACAACGTCGTTCGGAAAATGCCCGGCGGATCATGCGCAATCCTGCCATCGTGCTCGACCTGATCACGCGGGAAAAGAGCGTCTTCGACGAACGAGACATCGCCAAGGTCCTCTATCGCTATGTCGACGATCCCGCGCTCTTCCAGCAGTTGATGCTAAAAATCCTTCTGAGCCCGGACGTGTTGCGGCTGCAGCGCGACACCATCGATTTTGCCACGGGCGAGAAGCTGCCGGCGCGTTATTCGACGCGGGCGATGATCCGGCTGGAAGCGACGATGGCACGGCAGGCAACATGGCTATCGAACCGCGGGGGAAGGGGCGTTTCGCCCTCCGCTCTCGATGCCACGTTCCTGCGGCATGAGCGGTTGTCCGACGAGCAGAAAGCGGCAATCGAGCGCATTGCAGCGTCTGCCCGTATCGCCGCCGTCGTCGGACGTGCAGGCGCCGGCAAGACGACGATGATGAAAGCGGCGCGCGAGGCGTGGGAGCTGGCCGGATATCGCGTCGTCGGCGGTGCGCTTGCCGGCAAGGCGGCTGAGGGTTTGGAGAAGGAAGCCGGCATCGAAAGCCGGACGCTTGCGTCATGGGAACTGCGCTGGAACCGCGGCCGTGACGTCCTGGACGACAAGACGATCTTCGTCATGGACGAGGCCGGCATGGTCGCGTCAAAACAGATGGCCGGGTTCGTCGATGCCGTGGTGAGAGTAGGTGCGAAGATTGTGCTGGTCGGCGATCCCGAGCAGCTTCAGCCGATCGAGGCGGGCGCTGCCTTCCGCGCCATTGTCGACCGCGTCGGTTATGCCGAACTCGAGACCATCTATCGCCAGCGCGACGACTGGATGCGCAAGGCCTCGCTCGATCTTGCGCGCGGCAATGTCAGACAGGCCCTCGCCGCATATCAAGGTGAGGGCAGGGTGCTAGGCTCGCGCCTGAAGGCCGAAGCCGTCGAGAGGCTGATCGCCGACTGGAACCAGGATTACGACCAGTCAAAGACGACGCTGATCCTCGCCCATCTGCGCCGCGACGTCCGCGTCCTCAATGTCATGGCTCGCGAGAAACTCGTCGAGCGCGGCGTTGTCGGTGAGGGCAAGATCTTCAAGACGGCCGATGGCGAGCGCTGTTTCGATGCCGGTGACCAGATCGTCTTCCTGAAGAATGAGGGATCGCTCGGCGTCAAGAATGGCATGATCGGCCACGTCGTTGAGGCCCAACCGAACCGCATCGTGGCCGTGGTCGGCGAGGGGGATCATCGGCGCCAGGTGATCGTTGAACAGCGGTTCTACAACACTCTCGATCATGGCTACGCGACGACGATCCACAAGTCTCAAGGAGCGACAGTCGACAGGGTCAAGGTGCTTGCCACCCTGTCTCTGGATCGTCATCTGACCTATGTGGCGATGACCCGCCATCGCGAGGATCTGCAGCTCTACTACGGGACGAGATCCTTCTCCTTCAATGGGGGCCTGGCCAAGGTTCTATCCCGAATGAACGCCAAGGAGACCACGCTCGATTACGAGCGCGGCCAGCTTTATCGCGAGGCGTTGCGCTTTGCCGAAAACCGCGGCCTGCACATCGTCCAGGTCGCTCGCACGCTGGTCCGCGACCGGCTTGACTGGACTCTGCGCCAGAGGGCGAAGCTTGTCGATCTCGGCCAGCGCCTTAGCGCCTTCGCCGCGCGCCTTAGCTTCACCCAAAGCTCGAAGACCGAAACGATGAAGGAGGCCGCTCCCATGGTCGCAGGCATCAAGACATTTTCTGGTTCTGTTGCCGATACGGTCGGTGACAAGCTTGGCGTCGATCCCGCCCTGAAACGGCAGTGGGAAGAAGTCTCGGCGCGCTTCCATTATGTCTTCGCCGATCCCGAAACCGCGTTCCGCGCGATGAACTTCGATGCTGTCCTGGCAGACAAGGAGGTGGCGAGGCAGGTCCTCCAAAATCTTGGGGCGGATCCGGAGAGTTTCGGCCCATTGAAGGGCAATACCGGCGTTCTCCCGGGCAAGCCAGAGCGGGAGGCGCGTCGCGTCGCGGAGGTGAACGTGCCTGCTCTAAAGCGCGATCTTGAGCAATTTCTGCACATGCGCGATGTCGCCACTATGAGGCACCAGGCGGAAGAGCAGGCGCTGCGCCAACGGGTCTCGATCGACATTCCTGCGCTGTCGCCGGCAGCGCGGGTTGTGCTGGAGCGGGTGCGTGACGCCATCGACCGCAATGATCTGCCGGCGGCGATGGCATATGCACTCAGCAATCGCGAGACCAAGCTTGAAATCGATGGATTCAACAAAGCGGTCACCGAGCGGTTCGGGGAACGGACGCTGCTGAGCAACACGGCGCGCGAGCCTTCCGGAGCGCTATACGAAAAACTCTCCGAGGGCATGAATCCGGAGCAGAAGGAGCAGCTGAAACAAGCCTGGCCGGTAATGCGGACAGCGCAACAGCTCGCCGCCCACGATCGCACCGTCCAGTCGCTAAGACAAGCCGAGGAACAGCGTCTCACCCAGCGCCAGACGCCGGTGCTGAAGCAATGAGGCACAGGCGCATTCTTCAGTTTCTCGCGGGTGCCGCCGTCGTCGTGTCCGCACTGGCGGCGACGGCGTTCGCGGGTGGCTATCGTCTCAACCTGACCCCCAGCGAGCCGCTCGGACTTTGGCGCATCGAGGAGTTCCAGCGTCCGGTCTTTATCGGCGATCTGGTTTTTTTATGCCCGCCAACGACAGCCATGTTCGCAGAGGCATGGCGACGTGGATATCTGCGCCGAGGTCTGTGTCCCAGCGGATTCGCCCCGCTGATTAAGACAGTCGCAGCACTTCCCGGACAGCGTGTCGACATCACCGATCACGTGCTCGTCGATGGTCGCCTGGTTCCCGCATCGTCTGTGTGGCGCACGGACGGCGAGGGCAGGGCGATCAACCCCGATGCCGGCGGTGTCGTGCCGCCGCACCATCTGTTTCTTTACTCACCCTTTGCGAGTTCTTATGACAGCAGATATTTTGGTCCGGTTCCGGATTCCGGTATTCTTGGCCTGGCGCGGCCGGTCCTCACCTTCGAGCCTTGATCGCAGCGAGAATCATCCGACAGATCGCTGGAAAACCTTCCTCCTGATCATCGCGTCCATTGCCTGTGGGTGGATCGGCTGGAGCGGGGAGGTGCTCCTTCTCCCGCTCGCCATGTTCTTTCCCTTGCTCTGGTCAAAGACGTCGTCGCGATCGATCGCGTCACTTGTGGCGGCGGGCTATTTCCTGGCCGCCTCTCGCGGGTTGCCGCAGGGTGTGGCCAACTTCTATGGCGCGAATCTTTGGCCTGGGCTGCTGCTTTGGGTGATTGCCTCAGCATGTTTCGTCATGGTCCATGCAGTGCTCTGGACTAAACATGGCGGTGAAAACCCTTCCGGAAGGATAGGGTCGG
>CCRI01000017.1 GCA_000985875.1 Neorhizobium galegae bv. officinalis | reverse complement strand
CGGCATCGAGATCATCAAATGCACCTGCACGCACCATGTATGTCTTGCCCGATCCCCCTTCTTCGGCGGGGCATCCATAATACCGGACCCGTGCCTTCACACCGCTTTCGGCCAGGGCATCGCGCAGGGCGACGGCCGCAAGAAGCGAAGCCGCGCCCAGGAGATTGTGATGGCATCCATGGCCATTGGCGCCCGGCTCGGCAGTTCGCTGCTCCGTGATGCCGGCTTCCTGCGAAAGACCGGCCAGAGCATCGAACTCTCCCAGGAACCCGATCGTGACATCACCCTCACCTGCCTCGGCCATGAAAGCGGTCTTCATTCCCGCAATATCACGGGTGACACGGAAGCCTTCGGCTTCCATGGCAGCGATATGCTCCTCGACCGAGCGGAATTCCTCGAAACGCAGCTCCGGCATGCCCCAGACGCGATCACTGAGATCGATAAAGGCCTGAGCCTTGGCGTCGGCGCAGCGTGCAATATGGTCGGCATCGAGAACGTCGTTGCGCCCTGTCGCTTCAGCCTTGTCGTCCTGCATATCGGTCATTCCTCGATCACTTGAGAATATCGGCGCCTGCGCAGGCGAGCAGAACGGCCAGTCCGACGGACATTTCCGGAAGGGTCGTCGCCGGATCGACATCCGTCCACTCGTTCAGCGTATGGGCGTCGCCGCCCTTGCCTCCCCACGACAGGGTAACGGTCGGAACACCGAGGCTCATGGCGACATTGGCGTCCGTCGAAAACGAACTGAACACCGGGGTCCGACCAATCGCTGCAATGGCAGCGGCCGCGGACCGCGTCAGTTCACCGTCGGCGGTGACCCCGGCAGGCCGATCGCCGATCAGCAGGATCTCGACGGCAATTGAGCCCTTCTCGATCGAACGGCTGTCGTTCTCGACATGGCAGGATTGCAGCACGATCTCGTGAAAGCGGGTATCGAGATCCGCCAACTCGGATGCGGAATTGGAACGCAGGTCCACCATCAGCGAAACCTCCGCAGGAATGGCATTGACGGAACTGCCGCCTTTGATGACCGTGGAACTGCATGTGGTCTTCGGGTCGTCCGGCAGCGAAAGACGGCCGAGTTCGACAACGGCACGTGCTGCGGCAATCATCGGATTGACGATTCCATGGTCGGCAAAGCTGTGGCCACCCGGTCCTCGGAACGTCACCTGGTAACGTTTCGACCCCGTTCCTGCGGAAACGATGGTATCGGCCGGGGTCGGGCCATCGAGGCATATGAGAGCGGCAATGCGGTCACGATAGGCGCTGTTGGCGAAGAAGTGCCGCATGCCGCGCAGATCGCCCTCGCCTTCCTCGCCAACGGTCGCCAGAACGAGAATGTCGTCCCGACTCTCTATTCCGGCGCCATCGAGAGCACGGAGATAGGCCAGGATTGTTGCAAGGCCACGGGTATTGTCGCCCACGCCCGGCGCGGATAGACGAAAGCCCTCGTGCCGGACTGTAACATCGGTCCCCTCGGGAAACACCGTATCGAGATGAGCGGAAACGGCGATCATGCGTCCGCCCGAAGCCTTGCCTCGGCGAACTCCCGTAACATTGCCGATGGAATCGATCGCAACGTCCTCCAGACCGGCAGCTTCGAGCATGTCCCGGTATGTCCGCCCGCGGGCCTCCTCCTTGAAGGGAGGTGACGGAATTTCGGTGAGCGTCACAAGCTCGCTGATGAAACGGTCATGGGTTTGTGCGAGAGAGCTCGTCGCAGCCCTGAAAGACGCGCTGGCGAGGAGCCCCGGGATCGCAGTATCTCCGGCGGGCTGGGCGGTTTTGAAGGTTTGCATGGTCAGGCCGCTTCGTTGAGATGACAGGCTGAAAGGCGCCCAGGGCCAATCACTTTGAGTTCGGGAATGTCTCGCTTGCAGCGATCCATCGCGCTTGGGCAACGCGGATGGAACGGACAACCCGACGGAGGATCGAGCGGCGACGGGAGTTCGCCCTGGATCGGCTTGTAGTCGCGTTCGCCGGCTTCGAGCACCGGCAACTGCTCCAGCAACAGCCGCGTATAGGGATGGTTGGGCGTGGAAAACAGCTCTTCGGTCGGCGCGATTTCCACCACGCGGCCGAGATACATGATGACCACCCGGTCGGAGATATGTTCGACGACGCCCAGATTGTGCGAAATGAACAGATAGGTCAGGTCCAGCTCGTCACGCAGATCCATGAAGAGGTTCAGCACCTGCGCCTGGATCGATACGTCGAGCGCGGCCACCGCCTCATCGCAGATGATCAGCGATGGCTTGACCGCAAGAGCACGGGCAATGCCGATGCGCTGCCGCTGGCCGCCGGAAAACTGGTGTGGGTAGCGGTTGGCATAGGCGCCGGAAAGCCCGACCTTTTCCATGAGGTCAACGACGTAGGCCCGCTGCTCCGCCTTGCGGATCAACCCGTGAGCGACCGGCGCTTCACCGATGATATCGACCACGCGCATGCGCGGATTGAGCGAGGCGAACGGGTCCTGAAAAATCATCTGGACGCTGAGCGCAAAATCCCGGCGCTGCTCTGGCGTCATCGTCGCGGACGAAACCCCTTTGTAGCTGATGGTACCGGCGCTGATGCTGCTGATGCCGGCGATCATCCGGGCCACGGTGGACTTGCCGCAGCCTGACTCGCCGACGATCCCGACGACCTCCCCCTTTCTGACGGAAAGATCGATGCCGGCGACGGCACGCACGTCGATCCTCTTGACCCCCGCGCCAAAGAGGTTGGCTATGTGCCCGGCCACGCCGACCGGCTTGGTGAACGTCTTGGCAAGGGAACGTAATTCCAGCATCGGTTCCTGCTGGCTTTTTTCTGTCGTCATGTCCTGTCTCATAGGGCTGGATTCCAGCAACGCACCGATTTTCCGCCCGGCAACAGGGTCGGTTCTGGAGCGACCAGACATTCGGGCGTCGCCCTTTCGCATCGATCGCGAAAGGCGCAACCCTGCGGCAGGTTGAGCAGCGACGGCGTCATGCCCTTGATCTGGTGAAGTCTGCGGCCACGCGTGGAATGCGAAGGAACGGAGTCGATCAGCCCTTGCGTGTAGGGGTGCAGAGGCCTCTCGATCACGTCCGCAGTGATACCCGTCTCGACGATCCGGCCGGCATACATGACCGAGATACGGTCGGCCAGACCGGCAACGACGGCGAGGTCGTGCGTGATCCAGATGAGAGCAGTGCCGGTTTTGCGGCAAAGCTGCTTTACCTCATAAATGATCTGGCCCTGGATCGACACGTCGAGCGCGGTCGTCGGCTCGTCCGCGATGATCAGCTTCGGCTTGTTGATGAGAGCGATGGCAATGGCGATACGCTGCCGCATGCCGCCGGAAAGTTCGTAAGGATAGGCTTTCAGGCGTTCGTCTGGAGATGGAATGCCGACCTGCACGAGCGCATCCCTGGCCCGCTGCCGTGCTTCGGCCGTGCTGACCTCCGCATGGGCCTGGACCGTTTCGATCAACTGCGTGTCGATCCTGAGAACCGGATTAAGGGTCATCGACGGATCCTGGAAGATCATCGCGATGTCGTTGCCGCGCAATTGCCGGCGCGGCTCCTCGCCCATCGAAACGAGGTCGAGACCGTCATACTCGATGCTGCCGTCCACGATACGCCCAGGCGGATCGATCAGACCCAGAATGGAGAAGCCGGTGATCGACTTGCCGGAACCAGACTCGCCGACAAGGCCCAGGATCTCGCCGCGACCGAGTTCGATATCGACCCCGTCGACCGCTTTCACGACGCCTGCTCTCGTGGCGAAATGGGTTTTCAGCCCCTTGATCGAGAGTAGCGGCTCCTGTCTGGTCGTCGCGGTTGCTTGCATGCTGCTAACGTCCATCACAGGGCATTCCTCGGGTTGAGAATGTCGCGAAGGTGATCGCCCACGAGATTGATCCCGACGATGCTGAGAGCCAGCGCGATACCCGGAAAGAACGAGATCCAGTACTGACCGGACAGCATGAATTCGAAACCGTTGGCGATCAGCATGCCCAGCGACGGCTGCGTGACCGGAACGCCGACGCCGAGGAAGGAAAGGGTCGCTTCAAGCGCGATGGCGTTCGCAAGATCGATCGTGGCGATGACGATCAGCGGCGGAAGACAGTTCGGCAGGAGGTGGCGGGCGATGATGCGCCGCCAGCCGAGCGAAAGGCAGCGGGCCGCCAGAATGTACTCGCGATTGCGCTCCACAAGCGCGGTGCCTCGGACGGTCCGGGCAAAATAGGCCCATTGCACGATGATGAGCGCGATGATCACCTTGTCCAGTCCCTGGCCGAGGACCGAAAGCATGACCAGCGCCACGAGGATCGCCGGGAAGGAAAGCTGGATGTCGACGATGCGCATCAACAGGGCGTCCAGCCAGCCGCCGAAATAGGCCGCGCAGAGGCCGACCGTCGAGCCGATCAGAAGTGAAACCGTGACGGACAGGAAGGCAACCAGCAGGCTCGTCCGCATGCCGTAGAGGACGGCGGAGAGGACGTCGCGGGCCTGGCTGTCCGTGCCGAGCCAGTAAGTGATACCGCTGACCTCGGCGACGCTGCCCGGCGGCATCTGCGAATCCAGAATATCAAGCGCGCCGATATCATAGGGGTTCTGTGGCGCGATCCACGGTGCCGCAAAGGCGGGAATCGCAAGCAGGATCATCAGGATCAGACCGGCCATGGCCAGCTTGTTTTCCCTGAACTGCACCACAAAGCGGCGGAAGGGCGTTTCCTCGACGGTTGTCGTGGGTAAAACGGTGGTTGGCGTGCTCATCAGTCGCGCACCTTTTCGCGGGCACTCGGGTCAATCGCCATGTAGAGAATGTCGACGACGAGGTTCAGGATCACCAGGAAAAACACCATCATGATGAGGTAGGCGACGACCACAGGACGATCGAGGGTGATGATGGAATCGATCAGCAGCTTGCCCATTCCGGGCCAGGAAAAGACGCTCTCGGTGACGACCGCAAACGCGATGGCCTGGCCGAATTCCAAACCGGCGACAGTGATGATCGGGATCAGGATGTTCTTCAGCAGGTGGACGTTGAGAATGCGAGAGGGGCGCAGTCCCTTGGCGCGGGCGAATTTGATGTAATCCATCGGCAGGACTTCGCGGGTGGCCGCTCTGGTGACGCGGATCATCAGCGCGGCCTTGGCAAGGCCGAGCGTGAGCGCCGGCAGCGCCAGATGCTGCCAGCCATCGACCGTCAATATGCTGAGCGCAACCGGGCCTACACTGACGGTTTCGCCGCGTGCCGAGGCCGGCAGGACACCGAGATAGACCGCAAACAGCATGATCAGCATCAGGCCGATCCAGAAATTCGGCAGGCTGAAGCCGAGGATCGAGCCCGTCATGATCGCCTTGCTGGACGGCGCCTTCGGCCGCAACCCGGCCAGAATGCCGAGCGGGACGCCGACAAGCACGGAAAACGTCATGGCAACGATCACGAGTTCGACGGTCGCGGGCATGCGCTCGATGATCAGTTGCAGCGCCGGCTGGCCGGTGAGAAAGCTGCGACCGAAATCACCCTGCACGGCATTTTCGAGAAACGTCAGGTATTGAACCCATATCGATTGATCGAGGCCAAGCGCCTTGCGCAACGCCTGCCGTTCGATCTCCGTCGCCTCGGGGCTGACCAGCATCGACGTCGGATCACCGATCAGGTAGAGGCCGACAAAGACCAGGACCGACATGACAAGGATCACGCCGAGTGCCTGAAACAGTCGGTTTATGATAAAAACGGGCACTTGCCTGTCCTTCTTTCGCTGGTCCCGGCCTGCTGCGCATCGCGAAGCAGGCCGGAAACTTGATTTACTTCGCGGACGTGACGTCCTGAGGCAGGGTATACTGATCGGCGCGGGCGGCGTAGCTCAGGCCCTTGCGCAGCGCCCAGACCGGTACTTCGAAATGGACCGGAATGATGCCGTAGTCCGACAGGACCATCTCGTCGGCCTTCTGCAGCAGCTCCTTGCGGGCTTTGTCGTCCATGGTGGCCGATGCCTTGTCGAGGAGGGCGTCCAGTTCCGGATTGGAATAACGCCCGCCGTTCGACGTGCCCGAGCCCTTGGACGGCTCGCGGGTTCCGACCAGCGACCGCAGCGTCGTGGACATCTCTCCCGTGGAATTTCCCCAGGCGGCAAGATAGGCGCTGTATTCGAAATTGTCGCGGCTCTTGAAGAAGACCGGCGGAGCAGCGGCGGCGACTTCGGCCTTAACGCCGGCACGCGTCCACATGGCGGCAATCGTCTGGGCGACGCGGGCGTCGTTGACGTAGCGGCCGTTCGGAGTGCCAAGCGTGATCTGGAAGCCGTTGGGATAGCCGGCTTCCGCAAGCAGGGCCTTGGCCTTGGCGGTGTCGACCGCCGGTGCGGCCTGCCGTGCCTTGACCGCGCCGAACATCGGCTCGGGCAGCAGGTCTCCCGTGGCGACGGCGACGCCGCCCATCACCCGTTCGGCGATCGCCTTGCGATCGATGGCCAGCGAAAGCGCTTCGCGGACCCGTTTGTCCATCAGCGGATTCTTGTTGCCCTGTCCGGGAATGCCCGGGCTCGGTTCGCCCTTCTGGTCCAGAGCGATGTAGACGATACGCGTGCCGGGGGCTTCCGCCACCGTGAGCTTGGGGTTCGTCTTGAACTGTTCCAAGTCCGTCGTCGGTGGGTCTTCCATCATGTCGATGTCACCGGACAGGAGCGCTGCGGCACGGGCCGCCGGATTGGTCATCGGGCGATAGATCACCTTGTCCCATGCCGCCGGCTTGCCCCAATAGTTCGGATTGCGCTCCAGAACGAGATCTGCGCCCTTTTGCCAGGAAACGAACTTGAACGGGCCCGTACCGACAAGTCCTTCGCCGCGGTTGAACTCGACGGTCGTCTTGCCTTCAGCAGCCGGGCCGGATGCTGCCGCCTTCGACAGGATCGGCAGGTTGGCAATATCGGTCACCAACAGCGGATAGGGCTGCTTCGTGGTGATGCGCACCGTATTCGCATCGGCTGCCTCCACCTTGGCGATCTGGCGGGTGAACAGCGTGAAAGCCGTCGGGCTGTTCGGAACCTTCGGAATGCGGTCGAACGTGAAAACCACGTCGTCGGCGGTTAGCGGCGAGCCGTCGGAGAATTTTGCATCCTTCCGCAAGGCGAATTCCCAGACCGTGTCGCTGGTCGGCTTCCAGCTCTCGGCCAACGCCGGCTTGGGCACGAGCTTCGGGTCCATCATCACCAGCGGATCGAACATGGCGAAGGTCACCTGCACGTTCGGCACGAGAACGTGGAACTGCGGATCGAGCGAAGACGGTTCCGATTTGACACCGATCTTGAGATCCGCCGCAGAAAGAGACAATGCACCCATAAGAAGGAAAGCTGCCGAAGCGGCCAGCCCGGTTTTCACGAAATTCATGATTTCACTCCACTTTTGTCTTCGTTCTTGTATTTCTTCGAAGACGTTCCCTTTTACCGATTGGCCCGGATGGGCCGTTTATTGGATGCGCAGGGTCCTTTCGACCCCCGCCATGACTTCACCGACGTCGATTGCCGCTCCCAACGCCCCTGCGAGTTTGAAAAGCGGTTCGGCCACTGCGGCGTGACCACTCCAGGCACAGCACGTCTGAAATTTTGCCAGCAGATCGTCCTCGTTCAGCGGGTTCTCCGGCGAACCTTTCGGATGGCTGACCGTCGCTTCCATGACCCTGCCGTCCTTCAGATAGACCCGTGTGATCGCCTCGAAATTCGCGCCATCGACCATCAGGGCATTGTCGTAAGCGATCAGCCGGATGCGAGGCAGCCACACGGCAATCCGCTCATCCCTGACGCTTTCCGGCGTGAAGTGCTCGAGTTCCAGCCCTCCGTCGACCAACATTCGTGCCATGCAATAAGTACCGCTGAACCGTGCTTCCATTTCATCGGCGGGACAGTCGAAGCGGAGATTCCGTCTTGCCATCTCTGGCAAAGACATATCGATCCGATCGATCGCCTCCAGCGAGAAGCCCGGCTCTCTCTGCAGGACCTCCAAGGCATCGACGCTGCGATGAACCGCTCCGCAGCAGGGAAAACGCTTTGCGAGCAATCCGCTCGTCTCGATTTCCAGCGCCTCCCCCAGCCCGTCGATCATGACTTCGGCACCAATCCTGCCCGCGCCGGTCAACGCCGCAAAACCCCAGTCGCCGGCAAGAGGGTCGTCATTGGCGCCGATACCGGCCATGGCAAACCGGGCCGCGAGAACGGCATTCTTCGCCGCAAGCCCGGCATGGATGGGCTTCATCATTGAACCAAACTGCAGCTTCGAACCGGCTGCCATGCTGGTTGCCGCGCTCATTGCGGCGAGCACCTGGTCCGGGGTAGCGCCAAGCAGCCGCGCACAAGCCCCGGCGGTGCCGATCGCTCCGATCGTCGACGTGGAATGCCAGCCGCGCTCATAGTGGGCAGGCTGCATGAGGCGACCTATACGCCCTTGGAGTTCCAGCCCGACGATGAATGCATCGATGAGCGCGCTCCCATCGATCCTGCGGCCACTCACCAGAGACAGAAGCGCGGGAGCGAGGACCGCCGTGGCATGAGTAAAGGCGGGCGCGAAATTGTCGTCGAAATCGAGCGCATGCGCTGCGGTTCCATTGATCAGGGCCGCCCAGGGTGCACTCACCCTCCTGGACGCTCCGAACGCGAAGCATTGCCCCGGGCCATCTTCAGCTATCGCGTTGACGACGGAACCGGTCGCAACGTCGTTCATTCCGGCAATCATGCACGCCGTGATATCCGTGAACGCGTCTTCACCGCGACGGTAGGCCAGCGGACTGAAGCCGCAAGCACCGGCGGCCCATTCGGACAATGCCCGAAATGCCGGCTTTCGTTCGTCGCGCATTTGAGAGGCTCTTGGCGCCGTCACCGCGTTCATCGTCGTTCCCATCCGGCATTGTTGCCAGTTATTGCGGCCGATGATGGCCAAAGGGATAGGCATCGGCAAGAAACTAACTAGTCTCATACGATGAGTTTTAGTTATAATAGAAATGGCTGCGGACGAGCCCTGCCCCCAAATATGGGATTGGCGCATCATGGAAACTGCTGCTTTGGGGAGTCGAGACGACGCCGGAAGCTCGTTGGATAACCGGAAGTTATTGGACATGCGATTGGAGAGACCGTGGATCTGAGGCAGCTTAGGAATCTGGTTCTGGTGGCGCGTTATGCCAGTTTCGGGGTCGCAGCCGAAAGGTTGAATGTGACGCAGCCCGCGCTCAGCAAGAGTATTCGCGCGCTGGAAGAGTCCTTGGGCGTTCGCCTCCTGGACCGTGGTCCTTGGGGCGTCAAACCGACTGATTATGGTCTGCGGCTGATCGAATATGGAGAGCTCGTACTCTCCCTGACGGACGAAGCGCGGAACGAATTGGACGCCATGCGCGGTGCCCGTCGAGGCCGGCTGCGCATCGGTGCGGTCACGACCGCAATGCGCGAAATCGTGCCGACCGCCATCAAGCGGTTTCTCAAAGCCCAACCGGAGGTCGATGTTTCGCTCAATGAGGAGCTGAGCTCCGCGCTCTACGATTCCCTGCTCAATGGCGCCATTGACATTGCGGTGATGGCCCGGCCGAAAGAGATTTCCGAAGAGATCGAGTTTCTCAATTTGCTCGAAATTCCGGTCGACATCGTGGCTGACCGAGATCATGAGTTGGTGAAGCTGCCTAAAGTCAGCCTTGCCGACCTGACAGAATATCGCTGGGTGATCCCCGCCCGACCGGAACCGGATCGGTTGGCGCTCGAGGCGATGTTTGCCGCCGCGCAGCTTCCCCGCCCCCTTGCGATCTGCGAAACAACCTCATCGACCTTCCAGATGTCGATGATCGCCGGCTCGAAATGGCTCAGTTATCTCACCCGCACAAGTGTGTTCGTGCAGGGGCGCGACGCGCAGTTTGTGGCCTTGAAGCTCGACAGCCGGACGTGGACCCGCAATATCGGCATAGCCTACCGACGCCGGAGCGTCCTGCGGCCCGTGGTGATGTCTTTCGCCAAGGAACTGGAAGCACTTTGCGCAAAGTCACCGTGACAGGCCAATCGCCCGCCTTCGAGAGATGTCCCGCGACCACGACGATAGGAGAGTTACAGCCTACAGTCGCAATCGTCTGGCGTGAGCCTATCCAAATAACATCTTCAAATGATCGTTCAGGAACCGGCCCTTCGGATCCAGATCCCGTCTCAGCGCTCGAAACTCCTCGGCGCGAGGGTAAAGTCGTGTGACGTCGTCCGTGTCGAGGAAATGCATCTTTCCCCAATGCGGGCGGGAATTGTATCCGCCCAGAATTTGATCGACATCCTTCAGGAACGGCCAGTAGTCGATACCCGGACCACCCGACACCGACAGTGTGATGCTGTCCTGGCGGTGAAAGGGGCTCATCCATGCCGGATCACCGGCGGTAAAGCGATATTCGATCGGATAGATGCAGTTGGTATGCTTGTTCAGCATCAGATCCCGCACGGCCCTTATCGCGGCCTTGCCGTGTTCGAGGGGAACAGCGTATTCCAGTTCGACGAAGTTCGGCACGTATTCGATCGGATAGACCTCGGAACTGTAGGCGATCTTTTCGAACTCGCTTTCCATCGGAGCGGCTTGCGTGATGTCCATCACCTTCATCTCGCAGACATCGGCCAGCTTGTTCGTGCTCGATACCGCAGACGTATCGGGAAGGCAGTACAGATGGCGGCTTTCCGGCGTCGGGCACCAGAAGAAGCCGAAATGGCGGTGCCTGGAGGCCAGCTCGTCGTGACGCTCCATGCAGGTCTCGAAATCGTCCCTCCAGAGACGTTCGTGCAGATTATAGGCGTCCATGACGTTGAGCGTCAGCGAGGAGATGATCCCAAGCGTTCCCACCGAGACCTGAGCTGCATGCAGCCTGTCTCTGTCGCGACCGTCGATATCGAGGACATCCCCGGCGGCGGTGACGATGCGCATGCCGGCAATCGACGAGGCCAGATTTCCGAGCTTGATCCCGGTACCGTGGGTTCCGGTCGTAAACGCGCCGGCGACGGCCTGGCTGTCGATATCGCCCTGGTTGATCAGTGAAAGACCGTGCTCTTTCAGCGTCCTGCCGACTTCGTTGATGCGTGTTCCGCCTGCGACTGTGATCTGTTTCCGATCATGGTCGATGTTCTGCACGCCGTGCAGATTTGCGAGCGACAGCAACAGCCCGTTGGTGCCGACGACGGGTGTGAAGGAATGTCCCGAGCCCGAAACGCGCACGGCCAGATCACGCCTGTCGGCTTCGTGGACGAGCTCCGCCACTTCGGCTTCCGTTTCCGGCGATGCCTTGAATTGTGAAACGCAATATTGATTGCCGACCCAGTTGCGCCACAGGCCGCCTTTTTCCAGAGCCATGTTTTCCCCTCACATCGCTGTAAAACAATTATCGACAAACAGATGGGTACCGCTGACGAAGCTGGCGTCGTCGCTCGCGAGGTAGAGTGCCGCCTTGGCGACCTCGTCCGGCCTGCACATCCTGCCCTGCTGGGCCGCGATCGCCGCATCCGAGACGTCGATCCCGTAGCGGGTCAGTTCCTCGACTTCCTTCTGGCCATGCGGCGTCTGGATAAAGCCGGGGCAGACCGCGTTGCAGCGAATGTTGCGGTCGCGAAATTCGACCGCGATCGCCCGGGCAAACATGTGGCACGCGCCCTTGGTCGTATCGTAGAGAACTTCCATCGGTGTCGCGGCAACCGCCGATATCGACGACGTGCAGACGATAGACCCACCACCCGCCTTAATCATGTGCGGCAGGACGGCACGCGTCATCAGGAACATGCTGCGGACATTGATGGCCATTAGCCTATCCCAGTCCGCCACCGAGGTTTCGAGGAAGGGCCGGACGATGATCGTTCCGGCATGATTGAACAGCACCGTTATCGGTCCAAGTTCGCTCGAAATTGCGTCTACAGCCTGGTTTACCTGCCGTTCGTCGGAAACGTCGGCTGGCGCAAATGCCACCTTCAGGCCTTCTTCACGCAGGCGGGCGGCGACAGCCGCCCCCTGGCTCTGCGGGAGATCGACAATTCCCACCGCCGCGCCCTCTCGCGCAAAAAGCTCGGTGGCGGCAAGGCCGCACCCACCCGCGCCGCCACTGATGAGCGCGATCTTACCGTCCAGACGACCAGCCATTCAACCTCCACGATTGCTGATGACGCCCGATCGATGGCTGAGTGGGGCTCTTTGCGCGCCTCTTATTCTCCGGCCGATGAAGGGCGGCTATGCTCCTGCTCGATAGCTATTTCCATCGGCATTTCCCATTTACCGGGTGCCGGTCTTTCGCCCATTTTCCATCAGATCCGCTTCATCGGCAACAATGGAGGCTGCTTCGTTTCTCAAGACGTCCTTTGCGTTCTTGCGGGCATTTTCCATCGCGATGTCAGCATTCAGGCTCCGCTCGTTTGCTTGCAGGCCATCGTCTTTGCCGGGAGCCAGACCGTCGTTTGTCTGCTCGCGCGCCTTGAGCCGGGTAGAAAGAGCAGTGAGTTCGTTTCGACGTTCAACTTCGTTGAGGGAGACGACACGTTTTTCACGTTGCGCTTTCAGTTCGGCGGCGTCTTCAACGAAGCGCTGAAAATCCCGATCGGCTTGTACCCGCGCATCATGCCGGCTTTGCAGTTGCTGAAGCAACCCGCTCCTGTTGCCTGCGGCCGTGTAATTCGCAGGCTTGATCTGGCCCCAAGGCAGCGCATTGTCATAACTCGCTTCACCCAGGGTCTTGGGGTCCGAGAGGCCCGGAAAGCTGATGTCGGGTGTCACGCCACGCAGCTGCGTCGTTCCTCCATCGATCCTGAAAAATTGGGCGATCGTCAGTTTGAGTTGACCGAATTTCGGTTTGCTGTTGTGGGCCACCTGGTCGAGATCGACGACCGTTTGCACGGTACCTTTACCGAAGCTAGGCTCTCCGACGACGACGCCGCGACCGTAATCCTGTATCGCTGCGGCGAAAATCTCCGAGGCCGACGCGGAGCCGCGATTGATCAATACCCCGAGCGGCCCTGTCCACGCCGGCGTAGGCAGATCATCGCTTTCCACCTTGATCTTGCCTTCGGCGTCGCGTTGCTGAACCACCGGGCCTTTCCCCACGAACAGGCCCGTCAAATCAATCGCCTCGGCCAACGAGCCCCCACCGTTGTCGCGCAAGTCGATCAGGACGCCATCGACCTTTTCCCGCTTCAACTCGCCAAGAAGCTTGGCAACGTCTCGGCTTGCGCTTCTATAGTCTTTGTCGCCTTTTCGCCGCGCGTCGAAGTCCTCATAGAACGCAGGCAAGGTGATCACACCAATCTTGCGCGCGACGCCGCGATCCTCCACGGGCAGGACGGTCTTCTTTGCAGCCTGTTTTTCGAGGCTGATCTTGTCCCGCACCAGACTGATGAGGCGGCGGTTTCCGTTCTCTCCGGCATCTGCCGGCAAGATATCCAAGCGCACAACGGAATCTTTCGCTCCGCGTATCATCTGCACGACTTCATCAAGGCGCGTGCCCACGACTTCCTTTACGGCACCATCGTCGCCTTGACCGACACCGACAATGCGGTCGCCGACGGCCAGCTTTCCGGAAACCTGCGCGGGTCCGCCCGGTACGAGTTCGCGGACCGTGGTGTAACCATCGCGCTCCTGCAAAACGGCACCGATACCGACCAGTGAGAGCTTCATCGAAATGTCGAAATTGGCCGAGGCGGCAGCACCAAAATAGTCCGTATGCGGATCAACGGACGTGGTGTAGGCACCCATGAATGACTGAAACGCGTCGTCACTCTTGTAGGTATAAACGCGCTCCAGGATATTCTTGTAACGTTTGTCGAGGGTATCGCGAATCGTCGCATCGGCTTGGCCTGCCAGTTTCAACCGCAGCCAGTCACCTTTGACGCGCTTGCGCCATAGGTCATTGCTTTGCTCTTCGGATTTCGGCCAGGGCTCTTTGTCGCGCGACAGGGAATACTCTTCCCGCACGCTGAAATCGAAGCCCTGTTTGAGCAGGCTGCGGGCATATGTCATGCGCTCCACAACTCGCTGCGAATAGACGTTGAAGATCGAAAACGGAACCTTCAGGTCCTCGCCGAGGATGGCATCATCGATCTTGCTACTGTCGGCCGTGAACTTGTCGATGTCGGCTTGCAGGAAAAAGCTCCGGTCCGAATCCAGCGACTCGATAAACCGATCCATGATTTTAGCCGACAAGGCATCGTTAAGCGGGACAGGCTTGTAAGCATATCGCGTCAGGAACTGTGCACTCAAATGAGCGGCTTGCGCCTGCTCCTGCAGCGGCGACAAGACCGGCGGCGGTCCAAGTTCCAGGGAATATGCGGACGGCGCGATTGCAAGGAACAGGCCAAGGAAACCATATCGTATGCGCATTCAGCTTTCATCCCATTTTGCAAAGTCGAGTTTATACCACGCAATGGTGGTGCAACAATGATGTCGCCTTGGCAACCAGATGAATAAGCAACATCTCGTGTTCATCATGGAGAATGGCGCCATGCCGATGACCATAATTCGCGTGCTCGTTCCCTTCCACTCACTCGTGACTTCTGCCTTGCAAAGGCTATTATATCCGAAAACATGATATAGATCACAAATCCGGTTGACATTTTTTGTCGCTCGGGCAGTATCGAGGCCATTCGGATAGCCGATTGGCACGCTGGAACTGGGAGGATAACGGCATGCTTTCGACAGGATCATCATGCGCACGAGTGAAATCGTCGAAAGCGGCGAGGCGCGCTCGGTCCCTGATGCCCCCCGGCATCCCTACTCACAGCTCCTGAAGTCCGCCATCCCGACCCCGAACGGTCGCGGCGTGCTGACCAGCGGCAGCACCGCGTCCCAGCAAGCGCGCATCGCCTCATCCGTCGACCGAAGAGACAGAGCTGCAGTCGCATTGACGGCGAATTACCCGTTTCCTGAAGCAAAGTGAGATTTGAGAGATGATCAAGGCCCAAGCCCGGTTCGACCGGGACTTTATCATCGGTGAGACCGACAGCCGTCTGTTCGGCGCATTCATCGAACATCTTGGCCGCTGTGTCTATGGCGGCATTTTTGAACCTGGCCATCCAACCGCGGACGAAAAAGGGTTCAGGCGGGATGTGCTGGAGCTCGTCCGCGAGCTCAATCCCACCATCATGCGCTATCCCGGCGGCAATTTCGTTTCCGGTTACAATTGGGAGGATGGCGTTGGCCCGGTCGAGCAGCGCCCACGCCGCCTCGACCTGGCATGGAAATCCGTCGATACCAATCATTTCGGGACCAACGAATTCATGGACTGGTGCCGGCTTGCCGGTATCGAACCGATGTTGGCCGTCAACCTCGGCACGCGCGGACCGGACGAAGCCCGCCATCTGCTTGAATACTGCAATCATCCTTCCGGCACCCACCTTTCCGAACTTCGCCAACGGCATGGCTGGGAAAAGCCGCACGACATCAAATTCTGGTGCCTGGGCAACGAGATGGACGGCGGCTGGCAGATGGGAGCCAAAACGGCCGAAGAGTACGGTCGCATCGCGGCCGAGACCGCAAAGATGATGCGGATGACCGATCCGACGATCGAACTGGCGGCCTGCGGCTCCTCCGGGCGAAAAATGGCAACCTATGGCGAATGGGAGAGGATCGTCCTCGAACACACATTCGATCATGTCGAGTTCATATCGCTCCACACCTATCTCAACAATTATGCCGACGATACGCCTTCATTCCTGGCAAGTCCCGACCTGATGGACAGCTTCATCGAAGAGGTGGTTTCGATCGCCGATGCCGTCGCGGCGCGACGTCGCTCCCGAAAGCGCATCATGCTGAGCTTCGACGAGTGGAATATCTGGTATCGCACCCGGCGAGGCGAGCATAACCGCGTCAAGGAAGGCTGGCCCGTCGCCCCACCCATCCTGGAGGAGGAATACGACATGCAGGATGCGCTTGCTTTCGGCGGCGCCTGCATCTCACTCCTCAATCATGCCGATCGCGTCAAGGCCGGATGCCTCGCCCAGCTCGTAAACGCAATCGCGCCCATCATGACGGAGACCGGTGGTCCGGCCTGGCGGCAAACGATCTTCTGGCCCTTCTCGGACTTCAGCAATCTTGGCAGGGGCAGTGTCCTCAGGACCCGCGTCGATACGCCGACCTATGCCACCCGTTACTACGACCCCAATCACACGGAAGATCTCTACGACAAGATCGACGCCGTTCCTTACCTCAAGTTCTCGGCGGTGCATTCCGAGGAGAACAAGACAGTCACCCTCTTCATCCTGAACCGTCATCTTTCCGACGATCTGCAGATTGATGTCGCGGCAACCGGTTTTGGCGCGTTGAAGCTGCACCGAGCCCATTCGCTGCATCACGACGACCTCAAGGCGAGCAACACCAGGAATGGGCCGAACACCGTGGCTCCTCGAGATCTGAAGGATATCGACGTGACGAGCGGCAAAGTCACGGTCACCGTTCCTCCGGCGTCATGGAACGTCGTTCGGTTTGGCGCTTCCCTGTGAAACCGAAGCCGAGGACGGCTCGCACAGGTTCCATCCGACGTCAGGCGAGATAGAGCCGCATGATGATGTCCTGGTCGTAATTGCCGAAGCCGCGGCCGAAGATGTTGATGCCTCCCGGATGGGGGGCATTCTCTTCTATGCCGATTTTCATCCTGATCGAATGATGCTCCGCCAGGCCGATGTCGTCGATTGTGACGCCGGAGATCGATACGCCGTCGATAAACGATCCCTGCCTGGTGACGCGCCAAGTCTTCTGCTTGCCGTATTGAGAGCCCTCAAGCTTCCACCACTGCGGCGTATAGACCCCGCGCTTGTCGCCGTAATCACCGGGCGACGTCCAGGTCCCGATGCGATGTTCGTTGATCCACAGCGTTATGTCGGAGGGCCAGTTGACGTTCGTGCCGGGCACTTCCGACGAAAGCTCCATCGAAAACTCGATTGCCTCGACCGCCGAGTTAACCAGCTTGGCGTTGTTTGGAAATTTGTATTCGACATTGCCGCGGCCGAACCAGATCAACGCTGCCTGCACCCGACCGGGATCGAGAAAGAAATCGGGAACATCCAGCAGGCCTATGACGCCGTCCGGTGAGCAAAGCCCGCATGGCGCAGAAACTTCGCAGCTCGTGTAGAGCCCGAGAGGCATCGCGACCTCGATCTGATTGTTTCTGGTGTCTTTTTCAGCCGTGTCGAAGCGGACGATGATCTCGTCGTATTTGGCGCTGCAGACCTTTTGATTGCCTTTGGTCGCCTTGACGGAAGAGGTCTCGATGAGGCCGGCCTCCTCCAGGGTCAGGATGTTCACGGCCACTGTCGACTGTGGCAACGAGAGCGCCGCACTGATCTCGTTGACGTTCAGCTTTCCCCGGTCATGGAGCAGTTGAAGAATCTTGACGCGAATTGGTGACGCCAGGCCTCGAAGAACCAAGCTGCCGGTACCGGCGGATACTGTCAGAAAATTCGGCTTCATATTTCAGATCATGCTGTTCTCCCTCATCTATATCAACATTTTTGATTTAGTAGGGAACGAATTTTCCGGCGATGTGCGTGGATGACGATGCCCGTGCGGCAGCCTCCTCCGGAAAACTGTAGTTTAGGCTGGTCATTCGCGCCAACGCCGGAACAGGGCGCTCGCATTCACGCCTCCAAACCCGAAGCCGTTGGTGATTGCATAGTCCATCTGCACAGGCCGGGATTTGTTTGCGACAAAGTCTATCCCGTCGCCGGCAGGATCTAGAGCACTCAGATTCAACGTTGGCGGTGCGACCTGATCCCTGAGTGCCAGGATCGTGAAGATTGCTTCCAGGCCACCTGCAGCGCCAAGAAGGTGGCCTGTCGCCGACTTCGTGCCACTCACGGCTATCCCTGCCGTCGAACCGAACACTGTCTTAATCGCCTCGATTTCTCCGCGGTCGCCGAGCGGCGTCGACGTGGCGTGAGCATTGAGGTGCCGGATCTCGCGTGGAGAAATGCCAGCCTGCCTGATGGCAACTTGCATTGCCCTTGCGGCGCCTGATCCGTCTTCGGGGCCGGAGGTTACGTGATGGGCATCGGCCGTTGTTCCGTAGCCCACCAGTTCGGCCAGCGGCTCCGCCCCGCGGGCCAGTGCATGGCTCAGGGATTCGATCACCAGAACGCCGGCACCCTCACCCATCACGAAGCCGTCGCGCATCATGTCGAAAGGCCGTGACGCCGAGGCCGGCGTTTCGGTAAAGCCGGTCGAGAGAGCCCGCGCGGCGGCAAAGCCCCCGAGGCTTACGGTGTTGATGCATGCTTCCGTGCCGCCACAGACGGCAATGTCAGCCTCGTTCGCCCGGATCATGCGCGCGGCGTCGCCAATTGCCTGGACGCCGGCCGCACACGCGGTCACCGGAGCGCCAAGCGGCCCTTTGAGACCATGTCGGATGGAGACCTGGCCTGCCGCAAGGTTGACCAGGAACGATGGAATGGTGAAGGGCGAAAGACGCCGCGGCCCTTTCTGATCGACGGTGCGCACCGCGTCCGTGATCGCCGGAAATCCCCCGATGCCGGAGGCAATGATCGTCGCCGTTCGGAGGCGATCCTCTTCCGAGACAGGTTTCCACCGGGCCTGAGCAAGGGCCTCGTCTGCCGCCGCCAGCGCGAAGAGGATGAATCGGTCGACCTTGCGCTGATCCTTCGTTGGCATGACGCTGTCGGGATTGAAGCCAGCTTCGGCGTCCTCTTCCAGGGACGGAACTACACCACCGACTTTGGCAGGAAGGTCACCGACGATCTCGTCGGGAAGACGTCGGATTCCGGACTTGCCCGCCAGCAGGCGGTTCCAGGAACTGCTGACCCCGGCACCGAGCGGACTGACCGCTCCCATTCCCGTTACGACGACACGACGCATGATGACTCCTGCGATAAAAACCCGCGATCCCGCGGACAGCGGATGCTGAACCGATTGAGAACTTGGTCGTTCCGCTCGTTACTCGGCCGGCTCCTTGGCCGCGACACGTTTTGCTTCAGTTGCAGCAACTTCAAGCAGACGGTCTGCCAACCTCTCATCCGTCACGATGCGTGACAGCGTGACTGCTCCGACCATGAGCGCGAGCATCGCCATGGCCTTGCGGGACACATCGTCACCGTCACTGCTGGCCGGCATCAGTTCTTCGAGAACCTGCAGGTGGGCTTTGATGCCGTCCTGAAACGGCTTGCGAACGTCGACGCTCTGGCGCGCGGCATCGGAGCCAAGGGCGACCAGCGGGCAGCCATCCCCGGTTTCTCCTCGGTGTCCTGCCGAAAGATAAAGATCGATGACGCCCTGGAGGGGATCCGGGCTCGAGGCAGCGACCGAGGACCATCTGCGGGTCGCGCTTTCCATCGCGCGCCGCGACGCCAGTGCCGCCAGGTCGTCCTTCGACTCGAACTGCTTGTAGAAGCCACCCTGGGTGAGCCCGGCACCTTTCATCAAGTCCTTGAGCCCGATGCCATCGAAGCCGTGCTCGCGAAAGAGCCTGCTGGCGACGTTGATGACCGTCTCGCGATTTGCTTCGGCCTGGGCGCGACTGACCCTCATGATCATCTCCAATTAGATTTCAGTTGACATCTATAATGATTTTAGAGTTAGATTGCAATCTAAGAGTTATGCCGCCACCGTCAAGAAGGCCCGTGCCATGAAACGAAAAATCCTCCTCTCAACCGTGGCAGTGGCCGCTCTTGTCGGTGTTGCCGCCGCGATTTTCCTACTCCCGTCAACGAGCAGGGACGCGGAAGCCGCCGATCCCCGCAATCTTGCTCCGCTCGTGAGCGTAACGAAGGCCAGGACGCCGGACACAGCAAACCGCAGCTTCACAGGCACGGTTGCTGCCCGGGTGCAGAGCGATCTCGGCTTTCGCGTCCCTGGAAAGATCGTCGAACGGCTTGTCGGGCTTGGCGAGGAAGTCAAAGCCGGACAGCCCTTGATGCGGGTTGACGATACCGATCTGCGCCTTGCCCTGTCGGCAAGGCACAACGCCGTTGCTGCGGCACGGGCGACATTCCTTCAGGCGCAGGCCGACGAGCGCCGCTATGCGACCCTCGTCAAGAACGGCCTGGCAGCGTCTCCACAGAGATACGAACAGTCGAAGGCAGCGCTCGATACCGCGACCGCCCAGCTCGCTGCGGCAGAAGCTGAGGCAAAGGTCGCCGAAAACGAGGCCGCATATGCGGTTCTCGTGGTGGACGCGGACGGCACCGTCGTCGAGACGTTGGGCGAACCAGGTCAGGTGGTCTCAGCGGGCCAGCCGGTCATACGCCTCGCGAAAGCAGGACCTCGCGAAGCACTCGTTTGGTTGCCTGAAAATCTCAGGCCCGCGATTGGTATCGTAGCGCAGGCAACCATCTACGGCCGGGGCACGGAGGAAAGGGCGGCACTCAGGCAGATCTCCGATTCCGCTGATCCTCAAACCCGCACCTATGAAACGCGCTGGGTATTGCAGGGGGCCGCGGCATCCGCGCCGTTGGGGGCAACAGTCACGATCAGCCTGCGGAACGAAGCGGCACAGTCACATGCCGAGGTTCCCATTGGCGCGCTGCTGGATAACGGCGCCCGCACCGGCGTCTGGGTTTTGAACGAGCAGACGTCCAGCGTTCATTTCCGGGAAGTAAAGGTCGAGCAGATCGGCGTGGAGAAGGCCACGGTCTCAAACTTGGCGTCCGGCGAGTCCGTCGTCGCTCTTGGAGCGCATCTGCTCCAGGATGGCGCAAGCGTGCGCGTCGGTGTGGAAAAGGCTGAGGCGGCAAACTGATGAGCTTCAATCTCTCCGCGCTCGCCGTTCGCGAGCGAGCCGTCACCCTGTTCTTCATCGTCCTGCTGGCCGCCGCCGGCGTCTATTCCTTTGTCAAGCTAGGCCGAGCCGAAGACCCGTCGTTCACCATCAAGACACTCACCGTTACGTCCGTTTGGCCGGGCGCGACCGCGCGTGAGATGCAGGATCTTGTCGCCGAACCGCTGGAAAAGCGCATCCAGGAACTCACCTGGTACGACCGCGTGGAGACGACCACCCGTCCCGGCTACGCCTTTCTGACGGTGACCCTCAAGGACAATACCCCAGCATCCGCCGTCGAAGGCGAATTCTACCAGGCGCGCAAGAAACTTGGAGACGAAGCTCGCAACCTTCCTCCAGGCGTGATCGGTCCTTTTGTCAACGACGAATATTCCGACGTCAGTTTCGCCCTTTATGCCTTGAAAGCAAAAGGTATGGCGATGCGTGACCTTGTTCGTCAGGCCGAGACCATACGCCAGGACATGCTTCACGTCCCGGGTGTGAAAAAGATCAACATTCTAGGCGAGCAACCGGAACAGATTTTCGTCGAATTCTCGTATTCCAAGCTCGCAACGCTTGGAATCTCGGCGCAGGACATCGCGGCTGCCCTGCAACGGCGAAATACCGTCACGCCGGCGGGATCGATCGATACGCAGGGGCCTCAGGTCTTCATTCGGTTCGATGGTGCGTACGACAGCGTCAATTCGGTTGCCGATACGCCCATCGTCGCGGCCGGGCGCATTCTCAAGCTGTCGGATTTCGCCGAGGTCCGCCGCGGATATCAGGATCCCGCCACCTATATCATCCGCCATGACGGCGAGCCCGCCATCATGCTGGGCGTGGTGATGCAGCAGGGCTGGAACGGTCTTGAACTCGGCAAGGCTCTGGAAGAACGGTCCTCGACGATTGCAAAGACCCTGCCGCTCGGCATGACACTCGCAAAAGTAAGCGACCAGGCGGTCAATATCCAGGAAGCCGTCGGCGAATTCATGCTGAAATTCGCCATGGCGCTCGGAGTCGTCCTGTTCGTGAGCCTCGTCAGCCTCGGCTGGCGCGTCGGTATCGTGGTAGCGCTGGCCGTTCCGCTTACACTCGGTGTCGTCTTCCTGATCATGCTGGAAACCGGTCGCTTCTTCGACCGCATCACGCTCGGCGCGCTCATCCTTGCACTCGGACTGCTCGTGGACGATGCCATCATTGCCATCGAGGTCATGGTGGTAAAGATGGAAGAAGGCATGGACCGCATAAAAGCGGCCGCCTACGCCTGGAGCCATACCGCCGCCCCGATGCTGTCCGGAACCCTCGTCACGATCATCGGACTCATGCCGGTTGGCTTTGCCAGGTCCACCGCCGGTGAATATGCCGGCAACATCTTCTGGATCGTCGGTTTCGCGCTGATCGTCTCATGGATTGTCGCGGTAATCTTCACGCCTTATCTCGGCGTCAAGATGCTTCCCGCCATCAAGCCTGTCGCTGGCGGTCACGAAGCCATCTATGGCACGCCCACCTACCAGCGTCTTCGTTCAACGATCAAGTTCGTGGTCCGCCACAAGTATATCACTTGCGCGGTGGTGGTCGTCACGATGGCGGTGTCCGTCGTGGGAATGGGGAGCGTCAAACAACAATTCTTCCCCACGTCGGATCGCCCCGAGGTTCTGGTGGAAGTGCGCATGCCTGCAGGAACCAGCATTGAGACGACGACGGCAACGGCCGAGAAACTAGAGGGCTGGCTGAAAGAGCAGCCCGAAACGAAGATCGCCACCAGCTACATTGGCCAGGGTGCGCCGCGCTTCTTCTTCGCCATGGCGCCCGAACTCCCGGACCCGGCATTCGCCAAGATCGTCGTGCTGACACCCGATGCGCATGCCCGCGAAGCTTTGAAACATCGCCTGCGGGACGCAATTTCGAGTGGTCTGGCACCGGAGGCCTATGTGCGGGTGACGCAACTCGTCTTCGGTCCCTACACGCCGTTCCCCGTCGAGTTCCGCATCACCGGACCGGATCCGGACAAATTATACAGGATCTCCGAACAAGCGCTTGCGCTGATGAAGACTGTACCGGATGTCCGCCAGGCGAACCGCGACTGGGGCAACCGCACCCCCGTCCTGCGCTTCATTCCCGATCAGGACCGGCTCAACCTTATCGGTCTCTCTCCTGCAGAGGCTGCACAGCAGATGCAGTTGTTGCTGAGCGGGGTGCCCATCACGCAGGTTCGCGAAAACATCCGCAACGTCCCCGTGGTCGCGCGGAGCGCCGGTGAGAACAGGCTCGACCCCTCGAGGCTGGCAGACTTTTCGTTGATGAGCAGGAACGGCCGTCCGGTTCCGCTGGATCAGATCGGTCACTCCGAAATCCGCTTCGAGGAACCGATCATGAAACGCCGTGACCGCATCCCGGTCGTCACGATCCGCTCGGATATCAACGAGGCGACGCAGCCGCCGGAAGTTTCGCAGCAAGTGATGCAGGCACTTCAACCCTTGATCGCGTCTTTGCCCGTTGGCTACCGCATCGAAATGGGTGGAAATATCGAGGAGTCGCTGAAGGCGAACGTCGCTCTGGTTCAAGTGTTTCCCGTCATGATTGCCGCAATGCTGATCGTCATCATCCTTCAGGTTCGCAGCTTGTCCACGATGACGATGGTGATGCTGACGGGGCCGCTCGGGCTCGCAGGCGTCGTCCCGGTCTTGCTGATCTTCAATCAGCCCTTCGGGTTCAACGCCATTCTCGGGCTGATTGGTTTGGCGGGCATTCTTATGCGCAACACCTTGATCCTGACCGAACAGATCAAGGAAAACCAGGCGGCCGGCTTGGATGACTACCACGCCGTTATCGAGGCGACCGTACAGAGAACAAGACCTGTCATCCTGACGGCGCTGGCTGCAGTACTCGCCTTCATCCCGCTGACGCACTCGGTCTTCTGGGGATCAATGGCCTACACGCTGATCGGTGGCACCGCCGTCGGAACGGTCATGATCCTGCTGTTCCTGCCAGCGCTTTACGCGACATGGTTCCGCATCAAGCCGCCGGAACAACGGTCGTATCAGCAATCCGAGCCGGAGGCTCGACATCAAGAACTGGCATTGGCTGCGGAGTGACCTCCTCGATTGCTACCTGTTTATTTTTCTAAATCCGCACCGACACTGGCGGCGGAAAAGATCCTCGCCTTCCTGAAGAGCCGGTATGAAATGCGCCAGCCAGTCGATGGCAGCCTGCGGAAGACATTCGGGTTTCGCAAGGCTTAACCCACCGCCCTTACGGATGAAGCACTTCAGGTAGCGCGTAAATCCGACACTCGAAAACGAGGCGTAAATCCCCCTTACACCTGCGCCTCGGCCGCCCATCTCCGCGATGGGCGGCAATCTCTTCTCAAGAATTTATCGGACCGCAGAGGCTGGCAATCGCCGATATGCCGACGGCCTTCCCATCCCTGTTCGATCCCCACGGGCGATGTGGAACGAAATTGCTTCAGCCATCCAATGTTTTCAGGAGATCCGAAATCCTGATCGAGGAGAAATTCGAGAACGTGTCGCAGACCGCATAGGGCAGGATGATATGGCCGTTATGGCGCATCGCGCCGCAGGTATAGACAACGTTCGGCACGTATCCCTCGCGCTCAGACGGTTCCGGGCGCACCAGCGGTTCGGCCGAGCGGGCGAGAACCTTGGACGGATCCTTCTTATCGAGAAGAGCTGCACCAATCGCATATTTGCGGACTGGACCGACGCCGTGGGTCAAGAGCAGCCATCCCTCGTCGAGCTCGATGGGGGATCCGCAATTTCCGATCTGGATAAATTCCCACGGGAATTTAGGCCCGAGGATCAACTGCCCGCCATTCCAGGTGTAGAGATCGTCGGAATAGACGAGATAGAGGTTCTCGCTATCCTGCCGACCGATCATCGCATACCGCCCGTCGATCTTGCGCGGAAATAGGCCCATCCCCTTGTTCCTGGCTACGGTACCTGCGAGTGGGCTCAAGCGAAAAGACAGGAAATCCTTGGTCTCCAGCAGTTCCGAGCGGATACCCATCCCGTTATAGGCAGTGTAGGTCGCGTAGAATGTCTTCTCCCCGTTATCGTCGAATTCGACGAACCGCGCGTCCTCGATTCCGTTGGACTGAACGGCTGTTATCGGAAAGATGACCCGCTCGCTGATCGACTGCTCGGAACCGAAACTGATGTCGACCTGCTCGCCTGCCGGAAGGGAGGTGCGCGCCGTGACGGTTGGCGTCGAAGCAAGCCGCACCGTCGGATCGATATCAACGCTGCCATCGGCCGCGATCACGCCGGTGCGGAACGTCAGGGACGACACATGCCCTTCTCCAACCGCGCGCAAGCTGACGACAAAACGCCGGGTTCCCTTTTCCAGCCCGGACTGATCCGGATGAGAGACAATGCTCGGATTGAATAACGCAGACGCTTCGAAGGAATATTCGTTGAGAAAATAGGCTCCGACAAGCTGGCGCTGGGTTTTGGTGAAATTGGCATGAGGCGCGAACGCATCTTCCATTTCCGCAGCGCGGCTTTCGAACCTCGCGAGCAGGTTGCGGTGGCGGCCGTCGAAATTTTCCAGGACGTCGGCAAGCAGGATTTCCGCCGCCTCCAAATCAAGCCCCAGGACGCGATCAACGATATGATTTGCACGCGTCTTCTCGGTGGGGTTGAGGTCCCGCGGTTCGGTCGCCGGCTTGAAAGGTCGCACGACGACGCGCGACGAGTCGGGTCGCAGGAAGAGAGCCTGACGGTTCAGAAAAGTGGCTTGTGACAAAGGAACCTCAATTGATTTAATTGGCTTTGGGCGCTCATGCGCGCAACGTGCGAAGAGGAGCGAGTTTTGCATGCTGGTCGCTGATGCGGGCAAATCTGCGGAACTCTAAGAGGCCCAGAAGATAGGAGACCACTGATTCTCCGCCCCGGTTTTCGTTGACGCGCAGACGATGCAGTCCGTCACGGCAACTGCCCGTGTCAGTATCGACGAGGGTCAGTGCAAGATCGTTGCTTCCGAGAAACCAGGCAAATGCAGAGTTGGCTTCATTTTTCCATTCCATGCCTTGATCCACGCGCCAAGCGGCAAGGCAGGCGGAAATCGTCGCCGCGGCCTCCAGGGGCTGCTGATCGAATTCCTGAGGCGGCTTGCGTACGTCGCCGAAACCATCGGTTCCGATCGGCCGAAAATGGCCCGCTGGCGCCGTCTGCTTGGTCATCAGCCAAGTCAAGGTCCTCATCCCGGCAACCACATAGGCAGATGTTTCACTGGCGAGGCCCGAAAGGATCAGTGCCTGGGGTAGTCGCGCATTGTCGTAGGAAAGACCTTCCTCAAACCAGACCCAATCCTGCGTCTCCACTCGAGCAAGGATATCCATGAGGCGGTCCGCGAGAAGACGCCGCATCCGCTTGGCGACGATGTCCTCTCCGTTTGCGGCACAATAGCCATCCAGCCCTATGAGCGTGAAGGCCCAGGCGCGCGGTGAACGAAACATCTCGACAGTCGGCAGAGCTTCGGCGAAAAGGCCAGCAGCCCAGTTCCGACGGGACGCATTGGCATCGCTACGGGCGCACTCTCCCAAAGCCCAGAGCGTGCGGCCATGACTGTCCTCGGAACCCTTGTCCTCAAGCCATCTCCGGTCAAAACCCATGAAATTGCGAAAGTGCTTTTTGTCGGGATTCCAGGCGTGCTGCACGAATGACGCGAAACGCGTCGTCAACGGCTCCGGCAGGAGTTCCTCCCCCGGTGTGTTGAGAGTAACGGCCAGAAGGAGAGCGCGCGCATTGTCATCGACGCAATAACCATGTGAGCGATCCGGTACGGAATGCACGGCGTGCTGAAACAGGCCGGTGTCGTCGCACATCGAAAGAAGATAGGCGAGTTCCGGCTCGGGCGCGGCGGGAAGTTTGCGCACCGAAGCATTTCCGCCCGACAGAATTGCGTTCGGCCGAGATCTGCGCTGGGTCGCATCACCGAACAGCGAGAGATACCGTTCTGCCGTTCTCTGCCATGTCATCGACCGGCTACTGGCATAAGCCCGCACGCGCATGGCTTTCCGCCGGGCATTGTCGGTGAGCAAAGTGGCGATTTCTGCGCCGATTGTCTCTGCATCGCTGAAAGGAACGAGGATGCCGCGTCCGTCCGCCAGAAGTTCTCGCGCGTGCCAATAGGGCGTGGACACGACCGCCTTCCCCAGGCCAAAACTATAGGCCAGCGTGCCCGATGTCATCTGCGCCTCGTTCAGATAGGGGGTGGCGTAGACGTCGCACATGGAAATGAAGTCCAGTAGCGTTGCCTGGTCGACGAACTGATCGAGGAAGACCACGTGCTTCTCGATACCGAGATCCAGAGCGCGGGCAATCAGGCGTTCACGGTATGCTTCCCCCTCGTTGCGGACGAGATTGGGATGGGTCGCGCCCAGCACCACATAAACGGCGTCGGGCTCGCTCTTCAGGATCAGCGGCATCGCATCGATCATGATCTCGATGCCCTTGTTGGGGGACAGCAGCCCGAAAGTCAGGATGACCGAGCGCCCCTCGAACCCGAGCTTCGTCTTTGCGAGGTCGGGTTCACAGAAGGCGATGTCCGGAATCCCATGAGGGATCACCTCGATCTTTTCCGCCGGAACGCCATATACCTCACGCAACAGCGCCCTACCCTTCTCCGCCATGACCACCACTTTCGCCGATGTGTCGACGATCTGCGTGAGGACGCGGCGTTGGGCCGGATTGGGTTGCGCGAGCACCGTGTGCAGCGTGGTTACGATCGGCATTTCCAGCCGCGAGAGCAGCGCGAGTATATGGCTTCCGGCCTCGCCGCCGAAAATGCCGAATTCGTGCTGAAGGCAGACGACATCGAACCGAGCGGCATTCAGAGCCTCGGCCGCGCGGATATAGTCATCGAGACTTTCGTCCGGGATCTGAAGCCAGACGCTGGCGGGATAGTCATAGGCATGACCGTGGTCCGTCATCGCGATGATCGCGGTCTCCACACCGGCAGGTGATTTCGAGATGGCCTGCTGCAGGTCGGTCGTGAAGGTTGCGATGCCGCAGCGGCGAGGCAGCGAGTTGCCGATAAGGGCAATATTCTTGGGATAAGTATTCTTGAAGCTGGTCATGGGCGCCCCTCCATCGAGCGGGGCAGCACGCTGACGGGTATTCTTGATGAAATGTCCGGCCGCGTCAGATCGCGGACCGGAAGCTGGGATTGACGATCGTCGAGATCGCGCAGCAGTCCGGGCTGAGGTGCGCTGTCGGCATAGGCCAGCAGGACCGTCAGGCCACTGCGCCCGACATTGATGACGCTTCGATCCGCTTCGGCAAAGAAGACATCTCCAACACAAGCCCGCATCGATCCTATGGTGGCGTCACCTGCGATGACCAGGCCCCAGGTCTCGCGCTGCGCCTGCAATTCCCAGTTTGCCTCCGGCGGAAGGTCGATCCGTTCCAGGACGAAAAAGGCGCAGGATACAAGCTTCAATCGTTCGACGGTAAGATGCATGGGCATCATTTCCGGTCTTGCCGGCACCAGATCCGCGACGGCCAATGCCTGATCTATGTGGAGTTCGCGCAAGCGGCCATGGTCGAAGAGGCGGAATGTCGTGTCACTTCTTTGCTGGATCTCGGCAATGACGAGGCCGGCACCGATGGCATGGATGGTTCCCGCTGGAACGAAAAACACGTCGCCAGGTGCTGCCGGCTGCCATTTGACGAGATCGGCAATCGATCCATCGGTGATCGCATCCCGCAATTGAGATTGGGTCAATGGGCGATCAAGGCCGATCGCAACCTGGGCACCGTCTTCCGCAGACAGCACATACCATGCCTCGGTCTTGCCGTTGGCCATCCCCATGGTTTGCGCAAAGGCGTCGTCAGGGTGGACCTGGATCGACAGTTTCTCCTTCGTGAAGAGCAGTTTGAGAAGCAAGGCAGGGTCAGGCGCCTGCGTCTCGCTACGCTCAAACCTCAGTTCACCGATGGCGGCGTCGGGGTTGCCGCTCAGGCTCCAAGGCCTGAGATCGTGGCTCCCCCACGGTCTGCACGATGTCTGCACGTTCGCATGCTCGAATGTCATGGAGGCCTCCTGGATCTTACCGCTAAGATCGGGGCGACCTGAGATCGGAGCAGCCTTCCTTCGAAGCGAAAGCGCCTCAAAGTCGAAGTATTCGTAATATTTATCGGCAGTATTATGGTGATTCAGACGCGAATCTTCGATTTCTTAAGAAAAATCCTGATATATCGCGCTTCCAGGCAAAATAAATTCATCAGCCACACCCGAATATGCGCCTATCTCTGAATATTTCAAGCGGCAGCATCTTTTTTCAATGCCCAAAACCCGGAGATTTAACTTAAATCGGAGATCGCTCGGCTTGCCGCCGCGACCCATTCCGGTTGGGATTGGGCTGGCGAGGGGCGGCCCCCTCCTCTAGGTCGTTAGGGATGATAAGGATTGATTTTGCAAGCGAGGTTCGTCAGGCGCGGCGCCAAGCATGCGCAAACCAAAGACCAGCAAGCAAAGACGACTAAACCATCGATAGATGCAGCCTCCAGAGCTCATCAACTTTTAGTTATATCGCCTCGTTGAATAACCGCAATCGAGCGGTAGATAAGACATATGGAAAAAACACAGATAGACGACATCAACGAGCAAATTCTCAAATTGCGAACGGCCTTGCCGATCTGGGGTGTGGAGGCCAACGATCTCGTGGAACTTGCACGCAACGCGGAACGGGCGGCGGCCAACATTGATGAAAGAACGATGCAGCGGATGCGTGGGCTGATCGAGACGACAACCGGATGGCACAACACACTCCTCTACTGGGAAGAACAGGACGCCGCGCCTGCTCTAAGTGCCGACTTCAGGGTATTGCGTGGATCGCTCGACGCGATGCGAAAAGAAGTGGCCGACGCCGCGAACTCCCTGGGCATATAGCACGTTGGCCATGCACTTTCTGAGTGCAAAGGCGGCGGCAGGTCCGTGAATCGCCGTGCCAAGCGGGATGCCCAGTCGCCCGGTAATGTCCCATTAAAGCTACCCGCCCGCCGTCTGTCGCTATCGGTCCGAAGCGCAAACTGATCCCACGCATCCTAAGGCGGGCGCTGTCGGTCATCCGCCCCGCCGAAATCGAATACAACCTTCGGCAACATCATATAACAACACTAAACAATCACCCGCACCAAAGTCGCTTAAGCCGTCTTCAGATTGTTGATGGAGCGGGATGTTGGTTACGATTGTTTGCATGAAATGGGGCACGGCTTTCACCGCCAGCCATGTCAATGCTCTTTATGCCGGCGTATTGCGCAATATGGAGGAGCCGTTCCAATTTGTCTGCCTGACGGACGATCGTCGCGGCCTTGCTTCCAGTATTCTCGCTCGTCATATCCCGAACCTCGGCCTGCCTGAGCAGGCGTGGAGACGAGGGTGCTGGCCCAAGATCGGCGTGTTTGCACCGGGTCTTTTCCCGCCCGGAGACGTCGTGCTTTTCCTCGATCTTGACGTCATGGTCCAACGGTCGCTCGCCCCGCTGATCGGCTTGCTTCGGGAGCGCCGCCATTTTGTAATCCAACGGGAATGGAACCCGGATCTCTGGAGCCTTCTCCCGAATAGTTTGAGGCCCGACAGGGGTGCCCAATCATCCGTCTTTGGATTTCACGCAGGAAATGTCGACGCAATCTACCACGACTTCGTCAGCAAATCAGACGCGATCATAGCGCGATATAAGAACGACCAGTCCTACCTGACGCAGGCGGTGAGGCAAAAAAGTTATTGGCCGGCAGGTTTCTGCGTCAGTTTCAAGAGAAGCTGCACGAAATACTTCCCGATCAATCTGCTGCTGCCGAGGATCAAGCAGCCGCGGAACGCGAGGATCATCGTCTTCCACGGGAACCCCAGACCCTGGGATACGCTGGTCGAAAACGGCCAGCGATGGGGATCGACACGGCGCTTCGGGATCGGCCCCGTCCCGTGGATCAAACAGTATTTCAATCAGGCGGACGCGATGCTGGCTTCCCTCGGTGACAGACCGGAGCCGATTGTTCCACACGCTTGGCGCACAAGTCCCATTTCGGCCCCCCGAGCTGCAGACAATTTCGAGGCAGGGGTCTCCGCGCCTCCACAATAAATGCCGAACCAGAGCGGCTAAGCCCCACGGGTTATGGCCATAGCTGACATCCCTTGGCGACAACGCCAGCCGCGCCCGTTGCCCCAGCGATGCGAGAAGGCACTAGGTGAGCATGTCATGGCTGAAGTACCGGAAAATATTCACCCGGGCGCTCACCGAACCTGGGCGGTGACGCCGTCCGCCTGGAGATCTGCTGGAAACGTTAGTCGCGCCAAGAGCCCGGATGGCTCCCCGTCCAACAGTTCCAGCGTTCCCCGGTGGGCTTGCACGATTTCCGCAACGATGGACAATCCCAGCCCGAACCCGGCGTTGCCATCAGTCCTCGCCGCATTCAGTTTGAAGAATGGCTCCAGCACCCTCGCACGTGATTCCTTCGGTATCCCGGGGCCATTGTCCGACACGTCGACCACCACCTTGTCTCCGCTTCGCGTCAGCTCGATTGCGACCTTCTCGCCAAATTTCACGGCATTTTCGCAAAGGTTGGTCACTGCACGTGTTATCGCGAGGGGCTTGCAATTGGCGGACAGATGATTGGGGCCGATATAATTGATCTTATGGCCCACATCGTCAAACTCGCTGCAGATCGTCTGCAGCGTCGTTGCCAGGTCAATCGTTTCCACCTGCTCCCGATGGTGGTCATCACGCAGATAGCTGAGGCTCTCCTTGAGAAGGCTATCGATGCGAGAGATATCCGCCAGCAACATATCGCGCAATTGCCCGTCTCCGACCCGATCTACTCGAAGTCTCAGTCTCGTCAATGGCGTGCGCAGATCGTGGCTCACCCCACGCAGCATCCGCGTCCTGCTTTGGATCATATCGGTAATACGATCGCTCATCCCGTTCAGGGAGCGTGCAACAGCAACGATCTCCACGCTGCCTTCCTCCTCGAAGATCACCCGGCCAGATGTAATGTCGGCATTCGCAGCCGCTGAAGCGATCTTCCGCAACGGTCGCGTGATCGCCCAGACCCCGAACGAGGAAAACAACACGATCAAGGTGACAAGCGCTACCAGATAGTGTGGCCCCCTGATGAGGACCTCGCTCCAGAACGCAGTGCTTGGAAGACCGCCCAGAACGAGGATTGTTTCATCGTCAACCTCGGCTGAGACGACACGCTTGTCATCAACGAAGGTTTGCCAGCCACCGAGTGGCACCTGCTTCCCGTCGGGGGTAAAAAGCCAATCTATCGTCGCGTCCAGGACACTTTCCTGCGGCGATGAGTTCTTGAACGTTTCCGCCAAGGCCCGAGGCCGCAGATTGAGATCCCAACCGGCACGATTGGCTGCCCGAAGAACGATGTCGCGTTCTTCGGGCGTGGCTGTTTTGAGGACGGAAGCTATCGTAAACACACTGTCGGCGAGTTCCTCAACGTCAACCATCGAGTACCCATTTCCGACACGCTGCTCGAGAAAAGAGCCGCCTAAAACGGTGATGGTGAGACCGAGAAGAATAACGCCCGTGATCTGACTATGGATCGTCGATAGGCCTGGAAGCCGCCGGAAGAACATGAGCACCCTGTTGAATTGTGAAGCGCGCCTGAGCCGAAGTCGCTCAACGAAGCAGAAATATAGGCGAACTCCCTCACAAGATCCCGCGTTTCCTGCTGCGCGATTATTACGTTTTGTTACGGCAGGCCCGCCTCGTCGCTGATCGCGGCGGGCTGCAACAAAGCGTAACAAAAAAACATGCACCGGATGGCTCCGGCATGAAACACAAGCCGTCGCAGGCTCCTCCGTTTGGGGGGACTGATAACCTGTTCTGGAGCCCTTATGCTACATCTTAAAAAAGCCCAGCGGCGTCTTTCGCCCCTCGCCTTATGCGCCGCATTCAGCATTGCTGGATTGTCCCCAAACGCCTATGGCGCCGACCAGACCACCACGGAGCAGACGCCGGAGCCACCTTTCGACAAGCAGCGTTTCGACAAACGCCAACCGGAGCGCAATTGGAGCCTGATCGTTGGTGCCGGCGCCTCTTACGATCCCAAATACGAAGGGAGCGATGAATTTGAAGTCAGCCCCATTCCCTTCGTGGTGTTCACCTATGGCGAATGGCTGGAAATCGATCCAGGTGGGATCAGCGTCACTGTCCTCAATCAAAGCGGATTTTCCATCTCCGCTCAAATCGGTTATGAAACGGGGCGGGATGACGGTGACGGTGATCGCCTCCGCGGTCTCGGCGACATCGACTTCGCCGCAACGGTCGGCGCAAAAGTCGGCTATGATTGGGGTCCGGTCGAAATCTATGCGAGCGTCGACCAGACCATCAATGGCAGCGAAAGCCTGATTGGAAAGTTTGGGGTAGAATACTCTGCCCCGGTCACGGAGCGTCTCATTCTGGGCGCACGCGCCGAAGCCACCGTCGCCGATGACAAGCACATGCAGGCCTATTTCGGCGTCGATGCCGCTCAGTCGGCACGTTCGGGCCTTCGTGAATACAAGGCAGAAGCTGGCTTGAAGCGTGTCGATTTTTCTGCCTCTGCCACATACGCATTGAGCGAACATTGGTTGGTACGCGGTGAGGCAGGCATCGGAGTGCTCACCGGAGATGCCGCGGATAGCCCGATCGTCGAAAAGAAGATCCAGCCTTCCGTTTCTGCTTTTGTCGGCTACAAATTCTGAAAGCCGGGAAGAGAAAACAAATGGCGCACGCCTGCACGGATCGCTTCCGATCCGTGCAGGCGTGCGTTTTGCCGTGCGGCAATATTTTTCACTACAAGATGCGATGCCGTGGTCGCTGGGAACAGGCGTCCAGGCGCCAGTTCCCAGTCACAACATCGGCTGCCACCGCGGCCGCACGGCAATTGCGGCACCGGAGAAGGGTTGGGCCTATTTCAGACCTCCTCCACCGACGCGGTGAAAGTATATCCCCCCAGTCTGACCGTCTGCAGGAGCGTCGGCTCGCGAGGATCAGCCTCGATCTTCTGACGGAGGCGGCTGATATGGACGTCAATACTGCGCTCGATCGGCCCAGCCAGCCCGGAATGGGTAAACAAGAGCAGCTCCTCGCGGGTGATGACCCTGCCCGGATTTCTGCAGAACGCCAGCAAAAGATCGAATTCCGTTGTTGTCAAAGCGATGCGGGCGTTGCTGGGGTCGTGAAGCCGGCGCCGCATCGGGTCGATCACCCATCCGTCAAAACGCAGCTTCCTCTGAGCCGAGCTACTTGTCAGGCCGTAAGAGGCGCGACGCAGGAGACTGCGAATCCGAGCGACCACCTCCCTCGGACTGAAGGGCTTTGTGATGTAATCATCCGCACCGACTTCAAGTCCCACGATCCGATCGACTTCCTCTCCGAGTGCCGTCAGCAGGATTATCGGGATCGTTCTTTCCGAGCGGATGCGCTTACAAATGCTTAGGCCATCTTCGCCCGGCAGCATGACGTCGAGAATAATCAGGTCATAGGAATTGCTGCGAAGCAGGGACTGCATCACGTTTCCGTCCTCAGCCACGGTCGGCAGCATCCCGCTTTCCTGAATCGTCGACGCCAGAAGATTGCCGATTTCGAAGTCGTCTTCCACGATCAATATCTTCGCGGATGCTGAATTGGGCTGCATCGAGTCTTTTCCTGTTTGAGGACCCTATAATCGGCCGGCTGCTGGTCCTCGAATATTTCGCTTTATTAAGTTTTGTTACGGTCGCTGCTCGCAGTGATACCAAAAGCGCCCAGCCATGGCGATTAAGAGCCGCGACCGCTCGCACCGCCACGCAGAATTGACGTAACCGACAGAGTGGCGGCGCCGCGGAAAAACCGCTCTGCGATAAACGGCAGGGCCGGCCAGGTGGCTGGCCGGCCCTCCGCTGGTCGTGCAAGCGTCCTTGCGGGGCCTGCAACCTTCAGATCTCGGCCGACTGGAGGAAGGGCTTGAAGATCCGAGCGGTACGATCGCCAAGGTCGGAAACGATCAGGTGGAGCGACGGGATGACGAGCAATGATAGAACCGTGGACACGAGCAGACCGCCAATCACCGCGATCGCCATGGGCGCCCTGAATTCGCCTCCGTCCCCTACCCCGAGCGCCGAGGGGGCCATTCCCCCGATCATGGCAAATGTGGTCATGATGATCGGGCGAACGCGCTCCAAGCAGGCTTCGATGATCGCATCGACCCGAGGCATCCCATGGGCCTCGCGTTCGATGGCGAAGTCCAGGAGCATGATGGCGTTTTTCGTCACGATCCCCATCAACATCAGGATGCCGATGACGACGGGAAGCGAGACGGCGTGGCCGCTTAACATCAGGCCAGTTGCAACACCGCCGATAGAAAGCGGAAGGGAAGCCAGAATAGTCCAGGGCGCCAGCACGCTTCCGAAGAGGAGGATGAGAACGACAAGTACAAGCATGACACCCGATCCCATCGCCACCACAAAGCTTGAGAACACCTCGCCTTCGGTATCGGAATCCCCGGTCGCTTGAATGCGCACACCCGCCGGCAGGTTCTTGACGCTGTCGAGCTGTGTCAGCCTGTCGAGACCCTGGCCCGACGTCATGCCCTCAGCCATATCAGCCGAGATTTCGATGCGACGCTGGCGATCAAACCGCTCGATGGCGGCGACCCTCTCATCGAAGCTGATCTCGGCGACAGACGACAACGGAACCGACGTCCCTTTCGTCGTCGGTACCGACAACATCTCAAGGGTTGGCAAGTCGTCGCGAGCATGCGCCTGGAGGAGCACGCGGATTGGAATCTGTCGGCCGCCGTCAAGGAAGTTGGGCAGCCGGCTGTCGACGTCGCCCACCGTCGATACCCGGATTGTGCGCGCAAGTTCTGCCGCAGATACACCGATCGTTGAAGCCTTGTCGGGGTCAACTTTCACCCGAAGTTCCGGGCGCGTAGCTACGTTGTCGGCGGTCGGGTTGACGAAGTTCGTGTCGGCAGTGAGCTCATGCAGTATGCTGTCTGCGGACCGCTGAGCCAGAGCGCCATCCGCGGACAGGACAGCGAAAGATATGTCCCGCCCACCGCGGGTATTGAGAAAGCGCAGCCTGACGTCCGAAATCGAGAAAAGCGCCTTCTCAAGATCGGTTTGTATCGAGAACGACGAACGGTCGCGCTCGGATTTGTGGAACAGATCGATCAGCACGGTCGCATATCGTATATCCTCCTGTCCCGCCGTGCTCGACCCCGCCCTGACGAACACGCCTTCCACCGCGGAATCCCGCCGGATCACGGAGGCTATTTCGTCCGTCGCTGTTCTTGTTTCGTGCAAGGCCGCCCCCGGAGGCAGCTCCACGGAGAGGGTCAACCGCCCCGTGTCCTCTTCCGGCAAAAAGGCGGTCGGCAGGGAGATCAGACCGTATAAAGCCAGGGCGAAGGCCGCAAATGCGCATCCGACCGTCATCCATCGCCACCGGAGGCTGACCTTCAGCAGCCGTCCATAGGCCGACACCAGACGCCCTCTCCGGACGTCGGACGGAGGAGCGTTGGTCATGATGTATGCGGCCATGATCGGGGTGATCAATCGGGCCGCCAGAAGCGAAAAGAATACCGCGATCGCAACTGTCAAGCCGAATTCCCGGAAGTACAGCCCGACCACTCCGCTCATGAAACCCACCGGCGTGAAGACGGCCATGATCGTCGCGGATATGGCTATGACTGCAAGCCCTATTTCGTCAGAGGCGTCCAATGCGGCCCGGTAGGCGGATTTGCCCATGTCGCGGTGACGTACCACGTTTTCGATTTCAACGATCGCATCGTCCACGAGAATCCCTGTCACAAGGGTGATCCCAAGCAGACTGAGGATATTGAGGGAGAAGCCCAGGAGATCGATGGCAAAAAAGGTCGGGATGATCGAAAGCGGAAGCGCGATTGCCGCAACGATCGTGCCCCGCCAGTCGCGCAGGAATAAAAACACGACGACGATTGACAACGCTGCTCCCTCATAGAGCGTATGCATGGCCGAGTTGTAGTTGCCCGCCGTGTAGGACATATTGTCGTCGACCAGCTTGAAGCTTGTCGACGGCTGTTCGAGATTGAGCTTCTCCAGTGCGGCGGCCACTTCTTCCGCCACGACAAGTTCGCTCGCACCCTTCGAGCGATATACCGCGAAGCCTACGACCTCCTCCTGATCCAAAGTGGCAAAGGCGCGGGCCTCGGCGATCGTATCCTGGACGCTGCCGACATCGTCCAGTTTCACACTGGCGTCGTCCGACAGGAGGATGCGAGCATCACCGAGTTCTGCAATCGTCCGCGCCGCCGCAGCGGTCGTCAGCGCCCGTTCCCTGCCATTCAGGTTGCTGCGCCCCCCAGAGCGATCCAACTGGCTTTCGATGAGGCTCTCGTTGACGGCATTCGCCGTGAGGGAAAGCGCCTGCAATCGCGAAGGATCGAGCGCGACATGGATCTCCCTGTCAGCACCTCCGACACGGTCAATGCGGCCAACGCCCTTCAGACCCTGCAGCTGCCGGGCAACAACGTCGTCGACGAACCACGAAAGCTCCGCAACGGTCATGTCCTGGCTTGTGACGGCATAGGTCACGACCGCTTGTGCTTCCTCCTCCGCCCGCTCGATGACAGGCTCATCTATTCCATCGGGAAGATCGCTGCGGATTTTGGCAACTGCGTCGCGGACGTCACCCATGGCGCGGTCAGGCGAAATCACGCCTAACTCAAATTCGACAGCGGTAACGGAGCGGCCCTGGGTGACGGTCGACTTGATCTCTTCTACGCCTGCAAGAGACGCGACTGCGTCTTCAACAAGACGAGTAACTTCAGTCTCCAACTCGCTCGGCGCGCCGCCGGGCTGGTCGACAGTCACATTCACCGCCGGCTCGTCGATCGTCGGGAAGTAAGTAACAGGCAGCCGTGAGAAGCTGTAGAGACCCGCGGCGACAAGGATTAGGAATAGGAGGATCGAGGGAAGCGGATTACGGATCGCCCAGGCCGATATGTTCATTGAAGTCGAGCTCCGAGCCGATTTGGGGTCGATGTGGATGCGTCGGCACGCGCTTCCGGCGTCGCGGCCAATACCGGCCTCACCCGCTCCTGTGCCTTCAGGAAGGCACCTGATTTCAGGACGACCTCCTCACCCTCCCGGATGCCGTCGACGATTTCCACGAACCCGCTTTTCTGCGATCCGATGCGGACCGGGCGGATATCCACAAGCCCGTCCGAAACGACGTAAACGTTGTGGCCAGCCACCGTGCTTTTGACGGCTGTTCCCGGGAGGAGAACATTCTGCCGGCCTTCGACACTGATGCTGCCGCGCGCAAAGACGCCCGGGAAAAATCTGGCCTTGTCTGCAAGTTCGATCCGCACCGTCCCGCTTCTTGTCTTGGGATCGAGTTGCGCGGCATTCAGCCGGACGGTCCCTGCGATGGCTGCGTCGCGTCCCGGCAAGGTAATTTCGGCGCTCATGCCTTCGCGCAACCGAACGAAGCTCGTTTCCGTCACCTGCGCCACGAACTCGATATCATCGTCATCAGCGATGACAAAAAGAGGTCCGGCGGAACTCGATGTCATAGCACCGACACGCGCGCTCCTGCTCAAGATCCGGCCTGAGCTGGGCGCCCGAAGGGTACTCCTCTGAACGGTCAGTTCGATTTCCCGCCGCTCGCTGGCGATCAATTGTTGATCTGCGTTGGCGAGCTCCAACGATTGGCGCGCCAGTCTCAACTCCGCGACGGCTCGGGCGTGAGCGTTCAAGTCTTCCTCAAGGACATTGTCGGCGATGGCACCTTTCGGCTGCAGCGAGCGGCTGCGTTCCAGCTTCTTGCGCGCTTCGGCTTCGGTGACCATTGCCACATCTATCTTGCTGCTCTCGACGGCCACGGCGGCATGCGCGCGAAGGAGGCTCACCGCATTCTTGTCCAACAACATCAGGGCTTCGGTCGTGTCCAGGACCGCAAGCGCCTGGCCGCGCTCGACATGTTGACCAGCCTCTACCAGGATCTGCCGCACCTCCTTGCCGAGGACGGCGGGATAGACCTCGATCTCTTCCCGCGCGGCAAGCGAACCAACCACCTCGATCCTTTCCGTCAGCGCGCCTCGCTTGGCGACGATCGTCGTTACCGGCATCTGAGCGTCTGCCGATACCGCGGTCGAAAGCATGCACGCGAGCACCGCTGCTTTGCCGACAAGCGCAAAGCAGCGTCGAAGCGTGGATGATACGGTCGATAATGCGATCATTGAGTGGACCTTTTAATTAAGCCGCCAAGCGCCCTTGGCCGGTTTGGTTAGGTCACACGATAACGATGGACAGGAGCCGCACTGTGTAGTCACATTAAGAAATGTTACGGCACGCTCACGCGTCTCTCAGCCTGGACCGGCATGCAAGTCGGCCGTGCCGCCCCGCCAACCACGGCGCAGCGGAAATAGGGGCTCTGCAGCGAATAATGGTTCTGGATCACCATGCACAACGGACAGTCGAAATTTACGTCTCCAAATAGGACCAAAGGCTGCCCCGCCGCGGGGCTAAAGTCTGAATAGCCGTGGCGGCCACAGTTTGGTCCGATTTCGCCTGAACTTTTCGAACTGCCAAAATAGTCCCTTGGGGTTCCAAACAGAAGCACGGCGGCAGCAAGCGAGGCGGGAGTTATCACAAGTTCTGGGCAACTGGGGGGCTCCATGCTTCATGCACGCGACGGACAATTGGATGGGCTCAGAACCCTTGCCGTCTCGATGGTTCTATACGCGCATTTCTTCGCGGCCGACGGGTCGCACTGGGGCCATATCGGCGTACGCCTGTTCTTCGTTCTCAGCGGCTTCCTGATAACCCGACTGCTGCTGGAAGCCCGCTCTACCGCCCGTTACGAACCGGGCACCACGATAAGGTCGTTCTATATCCGACGGGCCTTGCGCATATTCCCGCCCTACTTTGCAGTGCTGATCTTCGTCTGGCTGGTTAACCTCGAGCAGGCGCGCGGCAGCATCAAATGGCATGCCCTTTACCTGTCGAATTTCTGGTATGCCCTTCGCGACGAATGGACGCCCTGGATTCTCTGCCACACCTGGAGCCTGAGCATCGAAGAGCAGTTCTATGTCCTTTGGCCGCTCGTCATCCTGCTCGCCCCGCGTCGCTGGCTTGAGCCGATCTGCATCGCTCTCATTGCGTGTTCGCTCGCCTACCGGTTCTATTGGCCGTTTACGGGGACGCCTTCGCTCGCGCGGGATCTTCTTCCTCCAGCGTCGATGGACGCACTGGTGGCGGGCGCGCTCCTTGCACTCCATCGCGCGCGGTCACGGACATTGCCGCACTGGATGCGGCTGAGTTCCGTACCCCTGCTTGTTGCAACGGCCATTTTGATGTGGCTGAAACCGCTCCCCTTGTCACCAACGCTTGCCTGGATGCATTGGATCGGGTTGGAGGTCCTTCCGCTTATACCGCTTACGGCCCTAGTCGGATACTGTTCGTCGGGCCTGCGGGGAGCTCCGGGCCGCCTATTGGAATTTCCGCCGATTACCGCTGTCGGGCGCGTCAGCTACGGGGTTTACCTATACCATCCGATCGTCCTCTCCTTTGTCGTCAGTGCACAGCCTTCGATTCCGTTCAACGTCTGGGAACAGGGTTTGGGGCGCCTTATCGTAGCGACCACGGGAACGCTGGTCTTGGCCGCGATCTCGTGGCTGGCGTTCGAAAAACCACTCAACCAGCTCAAGCGTTATTTCCCATACGTCCCCCCAAGCAAACTTGACCCGACGTATGACGCGCCGTCTGCCACAGCCATTTCGGAAGCTGGGCAAATGCAGGAACTTCGATTTGCCACGCCATTGGGAGCCGAACGATGTCCTCCCCGCTGATTTCCGTCCTGTTGCCCGTCTACAACGGCGAACCTTATCTCGCTGCCGCGGTCGAGAGCATCCTGCGTCAGGACTACAGGCGCTTCGAGGTCGTCGCCCTCGACGATGGCTCGACCGATCTGTCGCTGGATATTCTGCACCGATATCAGAAACTTGACGATCGCGTCCGCATCGTCTCGCGTGAGAACCGCGGGCTGATCGCGACCCTGAACGAGGGCATTGCCCTTGCCAGAGGTGACCTGATCGCCCGAATGGACGCGGACGACATCTCCTATCCAACCCGCTTTTCCCGTCAGGTCGCGTTCTTTGAGCGGCAGCCCCAGCTTGCGATCTGCGGAACGGAAGTCGATCGGCTTCTCGGCAGCCGCGTCGTGCGCAGCACGCCAAATCCCATTTACCAGTCGGGGGATTGGCACATACTGTCGCTGTTTTTCACGATCTTCCTGCATTCGACGGTGATGTACAATCGCAAGGTCATTCCCGAGGATATGCTGGTCTATGACGCAAGCTACGTCCACGCGGAGGACTTCGATCTCTTCAGGCGCATTACACGCGAGTTTCCGGCGGCGATGATCAATGAGAGCCTGATCGCCTATCGTATCCACAGCGACAGCGTCACCAACAGGCACAGGCGGCAAATGCGCCGAACCCACCTGAAGATCGTCGCCGAGAATCTCGAACGGCAGGCTCTTAACGACGATCCCGACGCTCTTCTTGATATCGGCGCAGCCGTTACGCCGGACACGGTGCGCCGAGCCGCCGATTGCATGCTCGCGATCGAAAGAAGAGTGGCCGAGCAAACCGGTACGGGCGCTCGCAGCTACGCGGAAGGAGCGCTTTGCTTCTTCTATTTCCTCTACCAATTCATTGCCGACGAGCAACGTCCGGAGTTGACCCACGCATTTCTCATGCGAACGGGAAAATGGGACGTCATCCGGCGGCGGGAACGCTACGGCCTTCGAGCCGCCGTGGCGGCGCCCTGGTTGAGCCGCATGTCGGAGGAGGCGATCCGGAGGCTTGATGGGGTGGCACGGTACTATCAATCGGTGCCGGCCAGGACGGTGTTACCGCTTCGAGGGCTCGCCTGATGTCCGGGGAGAACAAGCAGGCCCCACACGCCAGTCCCCCCTTGTCTCCCGAGGGGCGCCACCCCATCGATGCAAGCTTTATCGTCTGCACCAGGAACAGGGCCGCCGCGCTCGAGGCGTGTATCAGCTCGATCGAAGCCGCCTGCCAAGCCTGTTCCCTAAGCTGCGAACTGGTGGTGGTTGACAATGGATCCACCGACGATACAGCCATACGTTTGTCCCGTATCGCGGCGAAATCCGCTGTCCCCGTCAGATGGATGGTGGAGCTGCGGCCTGGCCTCGCTGCCGCGCGCAATACGGGAATGGAGCGGGCGCGAGGCAGGCTTCTGATCTTCATCGATGATGACTGCGTCGTCGAGACCTCCTACCTTCAGGATCTCAACCGGCATTATTCGGCCGGTGAGCGATGTATTGTCCGGGGTGGCCGCGTCGATCTCGGCAGCCCGCACGACCTGCCTTTCACCATCAAGCGGTCACGGTTTCGGGCTCGTTTCACGCCGGATGTTCATCCGGGCGGGTTTGTGCTCGGCTGCAACATGACTATGCATCGGGAAGCGGCAGCCCGCATCGGGCGCTTTGACGAACGGTTCGGGGCCGGCGGCCCGCTGCGGTCCGCAGAAGATACGGATTACCTCGTCCGTGCCTATCAACTCGGCATTCCAATCGAATATGTTCCCGACATGACGGTCCAGCATTTTCACGGCCGAACCACCCGCGATGCAATCGAACAGCTTCACCGGGATTACAGCTTTGGAAACGGCGGTCTTTGCGTCAAGCATGTGTTCAAGGCCCCCTGGCTGCTTCGTCACTTCTGCTGGACGACCCGATCGGCCTGGCGGGAGCTGTTCGGCGGCTACCGTTTCGATCCCGAGATTTCCCTGTCCCACCTGACGATCGTGGTCATGAACCTGGTCGGAGCAGCCAAATTTGCCTTGCTCGCCATTCGGTGGCCAAAACAGGCGGACGCTGACACGACCAGCCACCTGCGTCGCCCGCAACGGGGATCCCCGCCATGCTAGATTTCCTCACATCGAGTTCTCACCTCCTGCGCGAGGCACTGGGGAAAAACACCGGTCTCTTGGTTGTCGTCGTCATCCTTGGGCTGAGCAGCGCCGTGCTCGAAGGCACCGGCATCGGTCTTGTCATCCCGATGCTTAGCATCATTGCCGGCGAAAGCGACGCTTCGGGAATGGCCGGCCTTTCCGCCGTCTTTCAGCGGGTGGGCGCGGGATTGGACGACCAGACCCGGCTGATCGCCATCGCGGCTGCCATTCTCGGGTTGATCACCGTGAAAAACGTGCTGGCTTTTGCCAACGCGGTGCTTGCCAATTTCATATATGGCAAGGCCGGTCATTCGATCCGGAACCGTCTCGCTGACCAGCTTTTGACGATCGGCTACTCGTTCTTCCTGCAGCAGAGCCCGGGGCGACTGCTGAACATCATCTCCAACGAATCCTGGCGGGCCTCGGATGCGGTCCAGACCATCCTTGCCGCGATCGTGAATGCGTCAGCGGCCGTTATCCTGCTCGCATTTTTGCTGCTTCTTTCGTGGCAGATGTCGCTATGCGTTACGCTTGGGCTTGTCCTGATCCAGGCGATCCATGCTTTGCTGTCGGCCGGTCTGAAGGGCCCGAGCCGCAATGTGACGTCGTTCAACAGTGAACTTGCCGCAAGGATGCTTCACCTCGTTCACGCCGGGCGCCTCATCCGCGCATTCGGACAGGAACTGCGTGAAAAAGCGATCTTCGAGGCGACTTCGAATGCCGTGCGAAAAGCGGGCTTCGTTCTTAGCAGCCGCCAGGCGGCTCTCCCGCCGCTGACCGAAGTGCTGCATTCCGCCCTCTTTCTGGGCGTGGTTGTCAGCGCATGGCGGCTTGGGGTCGGTTTCCCGGTGATCGTGGCTTTCGTCGTCCTGCTTTACAGGTTGCAACCGCATGTCCGCGCGCTACAGATGGCCTGGAGCCAGATCCAGGGATGGAGTGGTGCGCTGGAAGAGGTCGGATGGCTACTGGATTCATCCGACAAACCAGCGGCGCCCCAGGGTAGTCGTCCGATCCGGGGGCTCCGCCAGCAGATCAAGTTCGACCAGGTGACCTTCAGGTATCCGGGCGCAAGCACACGACCCGTGGTCTTGCGTTCGGTAAGCTTCCAGATCCGCCAGGGCCGCTCGACCGCAATTATCGGACGGTCGGGCGCCGGCAAGACCACGATCGTCAATCTCCTATGCCGGTTCGTGGAGCCGGATCAGGGCAATATTCTTGTCGACGGCATTCCCCTCGGCCAAATCGATCCCGCTCAGTGGCGCCGGCAGATTGCGCTTGCCAGCCAGGATCTTGAACTGGTGGACGGCACCATTTTCGAGAACATCGTCTACGGCCACAATACCTCCCTCCCCGAGGCCGAAAGCGCGGCCAGACTTGCCGAAGCGCACGAATTTATCGAAAAGCTGCCTGACGGATATGAAACTGTCGTCGGTTATCGGGGAGCGAGCCTGTCGGCCGGTCAACGACAGCGGATCGCCCTGGCGAGAGCGCTGGTCCGCGATCCGGAAATCCTGATCCTGGACGAAGCCACAAACGCCATGGACGGCTTGTCCGAAGCAGCGATCGTTGAGACTTTGAAATTGAGAGCTGGGCGCCGCACCACAATCGTTGTCAGCCATCATCACAGCACCATTTCCTTCTGTGACGAGGTTGTCATTCTCGGTGCCGGCCGCGTCCGCAATCAGACGCCCTTTGCCGAAGTTGCATCCTTAAGCATGGAACAGCTTTACGAGCATGAGATATCGCATGGCAGCCTGTCGTGACCAGGTGCCGAGCGCCAATGGGTTTCTGCCCCTGGCCTCAACGAACCGTGACGACCAATGGCATAATCTCGTCTTCGGCCATCCGCCAGGTGTTGCGGCCGGCCGACTTCGCCCGATAGAGCGCCCGATCCGCGGCCTGTACAAGCGTTTCGCGGTCGCCGGCGACAACACTTGCCGCTGCAATACCTATGCTGACGCCGATGCTGATCGACAATCCCTTGATCCGGAAAGGTGCGTTCAAGGCCGATATGCATCGCTCGGCAAGGCCGATATCCGCCTGGCCATCGCTTTTCACGAGAATGGCGAATTCGTCGCCGCCGAGGCGGGCCACAAGATGCCCGCCTGCGGCTGAAAACAACCGCTCAGCGGCAAGCTTCAAGACCTCGTCGCCGGCGGCGTGGCCGAACGTGTCATTGACCGGCTTGAATCCGTCGAGATCGAGGCAGTAAACGATCACAACGCCCTCGTTCGCTTCGGGCTTGAGTGCCTCGTCGAGAGCTTTGTAGAACTGCATCCGGTTCGGCAGGCCCGTCAGAATATCGTGATGAGCCAATCTGTTGGCCTCCGCCTCCGCCAGCACCCGGTCGCTGACATCGGCGATCGTCAGCAGGAGCCGCCGATCGCCGCTGTCGTAGAGCAACCGGACGTAAATGAGGACGTGGTGTTCCCGGCCCTGCGCCGTGCGCTGGCGCCAGACGGTGCGGGCTTCGCAATCGCCGTCGAGATCGCGGAGCCTTGCGGCGAACTCCTCGCCTTGCCCTTCGGCGTGCATGTCGAAAACGGCTTTGGCAAGAAGGACCGATCTCTCGTATCCATAGAACTGAAGCGCCGCGTGATTGGCTTCAAGGATCGCGAGGCTGTCGCCGTCGCAAAGCAGCATAGGCATCGGGTTTGCGTCGAACAGTTGCCGAAGCCACTCCTCCCGTTGCTTGAGGCTGCTAATGTCTATGCGCATTCCGATGGCGCCGCCATCCGGCGTGCGGCGATCGTCATAGCGCAACCATCGCCCGTCTTTCATTTGCCGCTCCTCCTGGGAAACGGGCTGTCGAAACTTCGTCATGCGCTCGCTGAGCCAGACATCCTGGTCCGGCACCACCTCCTGGATGCTGCCGCCCGCAAGGCTGATCTTCAAAATCTCCTCGAACGGAATTCCGGGCGTCAGGTATTCGGCGATATCGGCATAAAGATCGGCGTATTTCTGGTTCCAAAGGACGTAACGGTCCTTGGCGTCGAAGACACAGACCGCCTGCGGCAACATCTCGATGACGTATCGCAGACGAAGATTGGCTTCCCGAGCGGCGAGCCCCGCGGACGTCTCCTGGCCGCCGCGCTCGATCCAGACCACGGTGAAGGGCTCGTCCGAGCCGGGAAATGGCGAAACTCTGATATTGCAGGTCCGGGCTTCCCCCGCCCTGCCGGTCAAGAGAACCGACGAACCCTCGGGATTGTCCAGCGGCCACCCGGACAGGAGATCGGTTATGCCCGTGCCATGCAAAGTGTCGGCTGTGCCAAAGAGTGCTCTTGCCTCCGCATTCGCAAAGGTGACGAAGCCCGCTGCGTTCACAATGAGCGCGGCGAGCGGGCAGGATTCCAGCAGGTTCATCACTTCCGCACCAAGCATAGCTCCCTCAGGCACGCCGATCTGCCCGGAAAAATCTATGGAGGGAGGATACGCGGCAACCATGAAACAAATCGCTAAAGTTCAAACGGCGCATGTAAATGACGCGGCGCTCGCTTTTAGGCATTCCGACATCTGAGCAGGCGCCGCCGCTCGTCTTGGGGCCATCCCTGGTCCGCGTGCGGATTTCTCATCACAGGCGGCCTCCAAGCTCATCCTCGATATGGACGCGGATGATCTCGTCGAAATTTTTCTCCGCGGTAAAGCCGAGGGCAGTTGCCCGTTTTGCCTCGAAACCAGGTGCCCAGCCCGCAACCATTTTCATGATCATCTCATCCGGTACGCGACGGATGAGATTTACTGCCCGTTCGCCCGCCACCCGGCGAAGCGCGTCGATCTGCTCTCCAACGGTCGCGCTGACGCCCGGCATCGAAAGATTGCGGTGCGGACCGACCCGCTCAAGATCCATGTTCGCCGCATGGACGAGATACCCGACAGCCGAGCGAGGCGACGTATGCCAGTGACGCACGTCGTCCGACACGGGCAGGATTGCCTCCTGTCCGATCAGCGGCTCCCGCAGAATGTTCGAGAAGAAGCCGGATGCGGCCTTGTTGGGTTTGCCTGGCCTGATGCACACCGTCGGCAGCCTGATGCCGATGCCGTCGAAGAAACCCCTGCGGGTGTAGTCCGAAAGGAGCAGCTCCGAAATGGCCTTCTGGGTGCCATAGCTGGTCAGCGGCGTCAGATGGAAATCATCCGGAATGGGGAATGGCAGCGGGGCGCCTGCGACAGCGATGGATGACGTGAAGACGACCCGCGGCTTATAGCCGTCCTCGCCGTTTGCGAGGCGGATCGCATCGAACAGGTAGCGGGTGCCATCCAGATTGACCCGGTAGCCCTTCTCGAAATCGAGCTCCGCCTCCGCCGAGACGATCGCGGCAAGGTGAAAGATCACGTCAGGGCGCGACCTGATGAGCTTTTCAGCCTCGCCCGGCATTGATAGGTCGGCGTCGCTCGTCACCACGGATCCGGAAAAGCCCTCCGGATGGTCGGGCTTCACCACGTCGACCAGGGTCAGCTTGTCGATCGGCTTGCCGAGAACGCCGCCCGCCGCGATGAGGCGCGCCGTCAGTTTGCGACCCACCATGCCCGCCGCGCCTATGATCAGAATATGCATGTTTCCTCCCATCTGAACCCGAGCCACGACTGCCCGGATACGTCGATATTTATGTTGTACGGTTGTCTGATAACCTTATATGCTTGCGTTGAAAACAGGATAGTTGTGCGCCGGGAAAAGGTGCGGGGCAAACGAAACTATCCAGCCCAAGGGACGGATCATCCAAAGGAACTACAAAGAATGACGAGCCTGCAAACTGACCCGGCCGCAGAGCAGCGCCTCCAGCTGCGGTCGATGCTTGGCGAAGACCTTGTCCTGACCGACACGGATGCGATGGCGCGATACTGTCGCGATTGGCACGGCGACGTAACCAGCACTGCGGTTGCCGTTCTGAGGCCGCGATCGACGGATGAGGTGGCGGCTTGCGTGAAAGGCTGCCGTGAACTCGGTCTCGCGATTGTTCCGCAGGGCGGCAATACAGGCCTCGTGTTGGGCGGCATTCCCGATGCGCCGGAGCGTCAAGTCGTTCTCAGCCTGGAACGCATGAATCGCATCCGCAAGATCGATGTCGACGACTTCTCGGCCATCGTCGAGGCGGGCTGCATCCTGTGGGAGTTGAAGGAAGCAATCGCCGCAGAGGGGATGTTCTTCCCGCTCGCGCTCGGCGCGCAGGGAAGCTGCCGGATCGGCGGCAACGTCTCGACCAATGCCGGCGGCATCAATGTGCTGCGATACGGCATGACGCGCGAACTGGTGCTGGGACTGGAGGTCGTGCTGCCCGACGGCACGGTCTTCGACGGGCTTTCTACGCTCAGGAAGGACAATCGCGGCATAGACCTGAAGCAGCTCTTCATCGGCGCGGAGGGCACGCTGGGCATCGTCACCGCCGTCTCGATCAAGCTGACGCCCAACCCCGATCAGGTTGCGACCGCCCTTGTCGGCCTCGCCTCTCTGGAGGACGCAATCACCCTCTATCGCCGTGCCCGGCGTGACTGCAGCGATTTGATGTCCGCCTTCGAATTCATGCCGCCCCTTGCCTTCACGCTCGCCCGGGAAGCCATCCCGGACCTGCCGATCCCGATGGCGACCGACTACCCCTGCTATGTTCTCATGGAGGTTTCCGGTTCGGGCCTCGTCGATATCGCCGACCTGATGCAGCGGTTCCTCGAAGGCGTCATGGAGGATGGAATCGTCCTCGACGGCGCAATCGCCTCGTCACAGGCGCAGGCGCGAAACCTGTGGCTGATCCGGGAGGGAATGAACGAAGGCCAGGCGAAACGCGGTGTCCACATGCGCAGCGACGTCTCGGTTCCGCTTTCCAAGGTGCCCTCCTTTGTCGCCGAGGCCGAAGAAGCGATCCACGGCGCGTTGCCTGACTGCGTTTGCGTCTCCTACGGTCATGTCGGCGATGGGAATGTCCATCTCAACGTCCTGCCATCCGTGGAACTGCCCCATGAACAGCGGCTCGAAAGGATCTACCGGTCCAAGACCATCCTGAACCAGGTGCTTGACCGCTTCCAGGGAAGCCTGAGCGCCGAGCACGGAATCGGCCGGCTCAAGCGGGCGGATTTCGATGCGCGCCTTCCGGAAACGAAGCGCCGACTGTTGACGGCCATCAAGAATGCCATCGATCCCGACATGGTGATGAATCCCGGCTGCCAGTTGAATTTTACCGGGAAGTCGTAGAAGAGCGTCACGAGGGAGGGCCGGCGCCGTGGTAATGGACTTCAGCCAGATCAGACGAAACGAGCATCTGCCAACACGGATCGCGGCGCAGATCGGGCGCGAGATCAGCGAGGGCCGGATCGCGGCCGGCGAGAAGCTGCCGACGGAACACATTCTGGCAAAGACCTTTGGCGTCAGCCGGTCGGTCGTGCGCGAAGCCATCGCGCAGCTTCGCAATGAGGGTCTGGTCGAGACCCGGCAAGGCGTGGGAGCATTCGCCACTGATTTCGAGCAGAGGCAGTCGATCCGCATCGAACAGGGCAATCTCGCCGACCACGCGAGTTTTCAAAGCCTGTTTCAGCTCCGGCTGCCCCTCGAGATCGAAGCGGCCGGTCTCGCAGCCGCCAATCACACCGCCGAAGACCTTGTGAAACTGGACGAAGCGCTCGAGCAGATGACGGGCGGGGAGAAGTGGACCGAGAAAGGCGTCCTCGCCGACCTCGCCTTCCATCGCCAGATCGCGGCTTCCACCCATAATGAATACTTCCTGCTGTTCCTCGGATTTATCGCGGAGCGAATTCATCTGGCCATCAATACCGCCAGGGACGCAGCCGTGCTGACCGAGATCGTCGAGGTGACGATCGCGGAACATGTCGCAATCCGCGACGCCGTTGCGAGCCGCGACCCAATCCGCGCCCGGGAGGCGATGCGCCATCATCTTCACGGTGCGGCAAGCCGTCTCGACCTGCAATTGAAAGTTTATTAAGTTTCCAGCCGGCCGCCTGGTTAGATCGATCCAGGGGATTTCCTCAAAGCGGTCACGGGCCGCTGGACAGCGAGTAAAACTCTCTTTAGAAATACCGCAGGTGGAGGGTTGTCAGACATCCTGACAATTGACGAGCGCGGGAGAGGCGCTTTGCCGGCGATGGAGGAGAGGCTGATCGCACAGGAAGTCAGAGACCGCATCGAGATCTCGATTCTCGGGTTTGACCGCTTGGTCAACAATGCGGATCATCGGGGCAAATGCCTCAAGCGGAATTTTGGGTTGCCGGCGTTGACCAAGAACCTCGCCCGGCCTGAGCTTCCATAGGAATTCGGGAGGGGAATATGCAAAAGGCAATCGATCTTTTTTTTAAGGCGTTGGAAGTTCTGTTGATCCTGTTGCTTTCAGCAATGGCGATCATGGTGTTTGCCAATGTGGTTCTTCGCTACGCCTTCAATTCCGGCATGTCCGTCTCTGAGGAACTTTCCCGCTACTTCTTCGTCTGGCTGAGCTTCGTCGGCGCAGTCGTCGCATTTCGCGAACATGGTCACCTCGGCGTCGAAAGCGTCGTGGCCCTTTTCGGCCGCAAGGGCCGGCTCGTCTGCATGATCCTGTCTAACCTCATCATCCTCGCTTGCTCGATGATCTTTTTCTGGGGGACTTGGCAGCAGTTCGAGATCAACGCCAGCATGACCGCGCCGGTGACCGGCATTTCGATGATCTGGGTCTACGGTATCGGCCTGTTTACCGGCGGCGGCTTGTCGCTGATCGCGCTGGAGCGGCTGTTCCGCTATCTCACCGGCCGGGCGACCGCGGAGGAGATCAGCATCTTTGCCGGCGAAAATCTGACGATCGAGCAGATGGCGGAGCGTACCTGATGACGCTTATCGTATTCATCGTATCGCTTCTCGGCGCCATGGCGATCGGCGTGCCCGTCGCGTTCTCACTGATGTTCTGCGGCGTCGTGCTCATGTGGTACATGGACATGTTCAACACCCAGATCATCGCCCAGAACATGATCGCCGGTGTCGATACGTTCACTCTGCTTGCGATCCCCTTCTTCATTCTTGCCGGCGAGTTGATGAACTCGGGCGGCCTGTCGCGCCGGATCATCGATTTTGCGATTGCCTGCGTCGGCCATATCCGCGGCGGCCTCGGCATCGTCGCGATCATGGCGGCAATCATCATGGCGAGCATCTCGGGCTCGGCCGCGGCCGATACCGCCGCGCTTGCCGCCATCCTCATCCCGATGATGGCCAAGGCTGGCTATAACATTCCGCGTTCCGGCGGCCTGATCGCCGCAGGCGGCATCATTGCGCCGGTCATCCCGCCATCGATGGCTTTCATCGTCTTCGGCGTCGCCGGCAACGTCTCGATCACCCAGCTTTTCCTTGCCGGCATTTTCCCTGGCATCCTGATGGGCCTGTCACTGATCATCGCCTGGCTCATCGTCGTGCGGAAGGACAATGTCCAGCCGCTGCCGAAGGCATCGACGAGCGAACGCCTGCGCGTCACCGGCCGTGCCGCCTGGGCGCTTGGCATGCCGGTGATCATCCTCGGCGGCATCAAGGCCGGCATCATGACGCCGACCGAAGCCGCCGTCGTCGCCGCCGCCTACGCGCTCTTCGTCGGCATGGTGATCTATCGGGAGCTGAAGCCAAGCCACCTGCCGCACGTCATCCTGCAGGCCGCCAAGACCACCTCAGTCATCATGTTCCTGGTCGCGGCGGCGCTGGTCTCCTCGTGGCTGATCACCGCGGCTAACATCCCGGCCGAGATCGTCGGTTACATCGAGCCACTGATCGACCGCCCGATGCTGCTGATGTTCGCCATCATGATCCTGGTGCTCGTCGTCGGCACGGCGCTCGACCTGACGCCGACCATCCTGATCCTGACGCCGGTCCTCATGCCGATCGTCAAGCAGGCTGGCATCGACCCGGTCTATTTCGGCGTACTCTTCATCATGAACAATTCCATCGGCCTCATCACTCCGCCGGTCGGCGTAGTATTGAACGTGGTCAGTGGCGTAGCGCGCATTCCGCTTGGCAAGGTGACGGCCGGGGTCTGGCCGTTCCTGATTGCTGAAACGATTGTGCTGTTCCTGCTGGTCCTGTTTCCAGACCTCGTGCTCGTGCCTGCACGCTGGCTCCATTAAAACCTGTCTCAAGCTCATCCATGGGAGGATAATATGAGAAAACTGCTACTGGCTACCACCGCCCTTGCCATCGCATGCGCGTCGGCCGTACCGGCCTTCGCCGAATTCAAGGCGCGCAACATCCGTGTCTCGAACGGCATCAATGCCGACCATCCGGTTGGAAACGGCATCAATGCAATGCAGAAATGTTTGGACGAGAAGTCTGGCGGCAAGATGAAGTTGACCGCCTTCTGGGGCGGCGCGCTCGGCGGTGACCTGCAGGCCACCCAGGCCCTGCGCTCCGGTGTCCAGGAAGCCGTGGTGACGTCGTCGTCACCGCTGGTCGGCATCGTTCCGGCACTCGGCGTCTTCGACCTGCCCTTCCTGTTCGGCAATTCGCAGGAAGCCTACAAGGTGCTCGACGGCAAGTTCGGCGACATGATGAACCAGAAGCTGGATGCCGCCGGCCTTGTCAACCTCGCCTACTGGGAAAACGGCTTCCGCAACCTGTCGAACTCGGTTCGCCCGGTCAACAAGTGGGAAGATTTCTCGGGGATGAAGGTTCGCGTCATGCAGAACAACATCTTCCTCGACACCTTCCAGAACCTCGGCGCCAACGCCACCCCGATGGCCTTCGGCGAAGTCTTCTCGGCGCTCGAGACCAAGGCGATCGACGCACAGGAAAATCCCTATGTGACGATCGATACCTCGAAGTTCTTCGAAGTCCAGAAATACGTCACCGAGACCAACCACGCCTACACGCCGTTCCTCTTCTTGTTCTCCAAGGCAATCTTCAACACCTATGCCCCGGACGAGCAGGCTGCCCTTCGCGCCTGCGCGGTCGTCGGCCGGGATGTGGAACGCCAGGTGATCGGCGATCTCAACAAGAAGTCGCTTGAGAAGATCAAGGCGGCCGGCCTGCAGGTCAACACGCTTTCGCCGGAAGAGCAGCAGCGCATCCGCGAAAAGTCCGCGGTCGTCTATGAGAAGCACAAGGCTGCAATTGGCGCCGAGGTAGTCGACGCCATCGTCGCCGAGCTCAAGGAAGTCCGCAAATAGGGTAAGAAACCGCTTCGTCCGAAGCGGTCAATTCTCCAGAGTAACAGGCCCGCGGCGCTTCAGGCGCCGCGGGCGTTTATTATTCGGGGATCGCCGGAAGCACGCTCTGGCGCTTCTTGAGCATCTGTTCTCGGATGAAGATGAACAGGCCTGAGGCGACGATCAGGGCCGCCCCGACCATCATGCCGAACCGTGGGATGTCGCCGAAAAACATCCAGCCGAAGATCACGGCCCAGAGCAGCAGCGTATATTGAAGCGGCGCGACGGTCGCGGCATCGGAGATCTTCAGGGCGCGGTTGACCAGCATATGCGCTGCCATGGCGACGATACCGAGCAGCCCGAGCAGAAGAAGATCGCGGCTCGACGCGATCGGTGACCAGTCCAGGGGCGCGAAGGCAAGGCCTGCGACGCCGGCTCCCATGACCTGGAAGAAGACCAGCGCGCTATCCGGCGTGCCGCGCAGGAAACGCCCGGAGATCAGCATGAAGGCAAAGGCGGCGCTGCCGACGATCGAAATGACGGCCGGCATGCTGAACATGGCGCTCGAAGGTTCGAGCGTGATAATCACGCCGACGAAGCCGACGGCGATCGCCGTCCAGCGCCGCCAGCCGACCTTTTCGCCGAGCAGGAAGGGCGAGCACGCCGCAACATAGATCGGCGCCGCCAGCCAATAGGTCATGACGTCGGCGAGCGGCAGGTACATGACCGCATAATAGAAGCAGAACACTTCAGCGGTCGAAAACGCCACGCGGAAGAACTGCATGCCGGGCCGTTCGACGGTCAGCAGATTGCCAAAACCCGCCTTCCAGACCATCGGCACGAGGATGATCAGTGCTGCAAGGCTGCGGATCAGGACAACCTGACCAAGCCCGTAGTTTGCAACGAGCCACTTGCCCATGGCATCGTTGAGGGCAAACATCAGCATGCCGAGAAGCATCAGCATCGGGCCGGTCATGCTCGCGGTCCTGAGCACGGTCGCCGAGGATATGGTCATTTTATTGCACCTTAGAGAATGGAGGCGTCGGACGTCCGCCGGCTGACGGTAAAGGCTCGATCGAGCTCGGGATTGAGCTCCAGCCCAAGACCCGGGCCAGGCGGCACGGTGATCATGCCGTTTCTCACCTCCGGCAGCGCCGTCACCAGGTCCCGGTACCACGTCCTGTAGAATGCGCGCACGCTTTCCTGCACAAGTGCATTCGGTGCGTTGAGAGACAGATGCGTCGAGGCGCAGAGGACCACGGGGCCTGTGCAGTCGTGCGGCGCGACCGGCAGGTGCCAGGCTTCCGCCATGGACGCGATCTTGCGGGCCTCCGAAAGACCGCCGCACCAGGAAATGTCGAGCATGACGATGCCGGCAACGCCGGTTTCCAGGTAATCGCGAAAACCCCAGCGGGTCGCGAGCGTCTCGGAGGCTGAGATTGGCGCCGGCGACACTTCCGCATAACGCTTCAGGCTCGACAGGCTGTCCATCTTGATCGGATCTTCATGCCAGAAGGTCTGGTACGGGGTCAGGGCCTTAGCGATCTGCATGGCCGGCAGGAGCTGCCACATGGAGTGGAACTCGACCATGATGTCCATCCGGTCGCCGACGGCCTTGCGAATCTTCTCGAAGGGCTGAAGTGCAAGTTTCAGGTCCGGCATCGAGATATACTGGCCCTTCGTTCTCTCCGCAGCCGCGTCGAACGGCCAGATCTTCATCGCGGTAATGCCCTCTTCGAGCAGCGATTCAGCCAGCTCGTCGGCACGATGGAGAAAGCCGTTCAGATCGTCATAGCTGGTGCCATCGGTCAGACCGTAGTTGGCTGTCGCCTGGCCGGTCGTCTTCTTGATATATTCGGTACCGGCGCAGGTATTGTAGGTGCGGATTTCCCTGCGGCTGAAGCCTCCGAGCAGCTGGGCGATCGGCTGGTTCGTGACCTTTCCGAAAATGTCCCAAAGGGCGATATCGAAGGCAGAATTGCCCCGCACTTCCGCGCCTGAGGAACGAAACCCGATATAACCGACCAGTTCCTGCGCCAGCAGGTCGATCTGCAGCGGGTCGCGGCCGATGACCCGCGGAGCCACGTATTCGTGGATATAGCTCTCCACGGTCTCCGCCCCGAAAAAGGTTTCGCCGAGGCCGGTAATTCCCTCATCGGTGTGGACCAGTACCCACAACAGGTTCGCACGCTCTGCGACGCGCACAGTTTCAAGCTTGGTGATCTTCATTGTTTCCTCCCTTGCGAATTCAACCACAGGCCTTGGCCTTTGGTAAGGCAAGACCCGCGATTTTGTCGCCCACAGGATAATCATTAAAAGCGGCGCCTGCCGGCGCCGATCAAAAATTCTGAAAGCGATGAAAAAAAGGAGCGGACAAATCGTCCTTGTTGCCGAGCGCCTGCAGAGCAAGAGCAAGGCACGCAAAACGGATGACAGGAACGGGTTCGCCGCCATGAGATCACAGCTTCAGGCACCGCAGACCGAAACGAGCCCGTTGCATCGAGGCAACGTGGTGCGTTCGGCTCCTGCTCTTCCTGCAGGGCCGAACGTCAAACTGTCTCCTGCCCCGGCTCTGCAGCCGGCAATCCAGAAAAAACACTCTGAGCAGCCAGATCACTGTCGGCGGATGCCCGGCTGAAGACCGGCACAGGCTGTCGGCTCGGGCCGCCTGACGCTGACTGGAAAGCCATTGCGTGGTCGTCGGCTTGCGCAACGGGGATGGAGACATATGCAATCGTCAAGGCAGACCGCGGAAGCGGCAACATTCCAGAGTTTTGCGAACTGCTATCTGCGGGAAGTCAGTCCTGGCAGTCGAATTGTCCACCGCAGCATAAGCGGACCGGTCGATGCCATCGAATGGCCACTGCCGCAGCAGCAGATCCTCCTGCGCGCAGAGATCGTCTCCGTGTCCGTCTGCGGACCGCAGCATTTCGGCAGGTTGTGGACGCGCGCTGCGTCCGACATGTCCTGGCGGGCGGTCGAGCCGATGTCGGCGCTGCATCTCCTCCTCCAGGAAGCCTACCGGCAAATGGAGGAGGACCGGACCGACGCCCTGCGCAGCTTTGAACTGGAGCTGCTGGTCCGTGTTCTCGACAGCTACCAGCAGATGACGCTGTACCTCGAAAAGGCCTCTCCCGCGCCGCCGGACGAGGGACATTTCATCGAGGCGGAACAATCGCTCGTCTTCGGCCACTGGCAACACCCGACCCCGAAAAGTCGGCAAGGCATGACATTCTGGCAGCAGGAGCGATACGCCCCTGAACTGCGCGGACAATTCCAGCTGCAGTATTTTGCCGCCAGGTCAGAACATGTCCGCGAGGCTTCGGCGCGAACGATGCAGGCACACGAAATCATCCGCTCCGGGCTTGGTGCCTCCGCAGCCGATCTCGGCATCGACCCGGACGAGCGCCTCATACCGATGCATCCGCTGCAGGCCGAAGCGCTGCTTCTCGATCCGGGCATCCAGGCGATGCAGCGCGACGGCAGCCTGCGTCATATCGGTCCCGCCGGGTCTCTCTTCACCGCGACCTCATCGGTGCGCACCGTCTACAGCCCTCGTTCCGATTGGATGCTGAAGTTCTCGCTTCCCGTGCGCATCACCAATTCCGTGCGCATCAACCGCCGGCCGGAGCTTGAAGCCGGGGTAGCGATGGCAAAACTGATGGACGGCATCGGCTTTGCCGAGCGTTCCAAAAATTTCCGCATCATCCAGGATCCCGCCTACATCACCCTCGATATGCCCGGCCGCGAGGAAAGCGGTTTCGAGGTCATCCTGCGCGAAAATCCTTTCAGGGGCGCCAGCGCACAGGGCGTCGTGACGGTAGCCGCCCTCACCGCCGACCCGCTTCCCGGCGACCTGTCGAGACTGGAGCGGACCATCCGCAAGCTCGCAGCCAGAGGCGGCGACCGCACTTCAAACACCGCGCTTGCATGGTTCCAGCGTTATCTCGGCTGTGCCGTGGAGCCACTGATCCGGCTCTACGACGATTACGGAGTGGCGCTCGAAGCCCACCAGCAGAACACCCTCCTCGATATCGGCATGGGTTATCCGGCTGCCAGCTACTATCGCGACAATCAGGGCTTTTATCTTTCGGAGCGTTATCGCAGCCTGCTTGCCGGGCATGCGCCGGAAACGGAAACCATTGCCTCGCTCTATTTCGCGGACGCCGAGATCCGTGACCGGTTCGCCTATTATCTGATCGTCAACCAGGTCTTTTCCGTCATCAGCCGCATGGGCCATGACCGACTTTGCGACGAAGGTGTTCTTCTACTTGCCCTGCGGGCGCATCTGGAACACTGCGCCGAAACGATGTCGGGCGCCGGCCGGGATTTTGCAAGGCACGTTCTCGATCTGCCGACGATCACGTCGAAGGCCAATCTCACGACCCGCCTTTTCGATGTCGACGAACTGCAGTCGAGCGGCGTGCGTTCCCTGTATCGGCCGATCCTGAACCCGCTCAGGGTTCCGATCGCGCTTGCAGCCCCGAGGACCGGCCATGCCATTGCCTCTTGAAGCCGCGGGAGAACCTCGCGACCGCGTCATCCGCCAGCTCGTGGCGGCACTGCTGTTCGAGGGCATCATAGAGGTGCGCGAAAGCGACTGTGGCGATGCGACGCAATTTCAGTGGATGCTCGGCGGCCGGGAATTCCGGTGCCGCGGCACAATCGGCCCGTTCGGACGCGCCCGCATCGCAAAGGGATCGGTGGAGATGCGGGCCCTGGATGGCGATTGGGAAAGCGCATCGCTTGGCGCGATCATCCCGTCATTGCCCGGCACCGGCATCACGCGCGGCAAGCTGCTCGGCGAGCTAGAGCAGACGATCGCCTTTTCCGAATGGAACCACCAGAATCTGCCCTTCAAGAACCGCCGCACCCTCTCACTTGTCGAACTGGAAGGTGCCGTCGACGAAGGGCATCCGTACCATCCCTGTTACAGAGCCAGAACCGGATTTTCGTTCGCCGATCATGCCGCCTATGGACCGGAAGCCGGGCAGGCATTCCAGCTCGTCTGGCTGCTCGTCGCGCAAAAACATCTCGCCCACGCGCTTCCGGGCAGCAGAGATGCCTTCTGGCGTGCCGAACTTGGCGACGAGACCTGGACAGCGCTGGAGGCGAGGCGGAAGCAGCTCGGCTTGTCGGCCGAGGATTTCGGGCTGATGCCGCTCCACCCGTGGCAATGGAAAGACCTTGGCGAAACCATGCGCGCGGGGTGGACCGCCGCCGGAGAGGCGCATTGCCTCGGCCCCGCCGGTGATCGTTACGTCGCGAGCCAATCAGTCCGGTCCCTGTTCAATATCGACCGGCCCCTCGCGGCAAGCATCAAGCTGCCGCTCAACATCGTCAACACTTCGTCTCGCAGGACGCTGGAGCCGCATTCGGTCTGCACGGCGCCGGCTCTATCCGCCTGGATCGCCGGCATCGTCCGCGACGATCCGTTGTTTGGCCGGGAATTCCCGCTCGCCATCCTGCAGGAATATGCCGGGGTCATCGCCGATGCCGGAGGGCCATTGGCCGGCCAGCTGGGCGCGATCTGGCGGGAGAATGCCGAGGTGACTCTGTCGCCCGGCGAGGCAATCATCCCGTTCAACGCCCTGATGATGATCGAATCGGACGGCAAGCCCTTTGCGGATGAGTGGATCGAGCGTTTCGGTCTCATGCCGTGGATGAACCGGCTTCTGGAGGTCGCCGTCCTGCCTGTCTGGCACCTCCTTGTCGCCCACGGGATCGCCGTTGAAGCCCACGGCCAGAATATGCTGCTCGTCCATCGGAACGGCTGGCCGGTGCGGCTTATCCTGCGCGATTTCCACGAGAGCGTGGAATTTGCGCCCGATTTTCTGCGCGAGCCGAAGAGAGCTCCGGATTTCGCTTCGCTGAACCCGCTCTACCGCCATGCGGAACCGGATCAGTATTACTGGACGGACAATCTCGATTCCCTGCGGGAACTCGTGATGGACACGCTTTTCGTGTTCAATCTGGCGGAGATCTCGCATCTTCTCGACGTCTGTTACGGCCTTCCGGAATTCCGTTTCTGGCAGCGGGTCGAAAACCTGCTCGCCGGCTATGCGCAAGAGCGGGACATGCAGCACCGGCAATCGCTGCTGGGGCACGACCGCGCTCTCATCCTCACCGAATCCCTGGTCACCCGAAAGCTCCTCGCGCTGAAGCCGGAATATCACCACGAGGTGCCGAATGCCTTGGCTGCCAGGACGTCTGAACGAAGGAGAAAGCCATGATCCAGATCGATGGACGGCTCTACGATCACGCCTATTTCGATGAAACATCGAGACGCATCGCCGCGCAGATCGGTCTTGCTGAGAACGACAGCGGCCACTACGCGGTCTGCTTCAGCGAAACGACGCAATGGCTGTCCCTGTTCTTCGCCATCCGAAAGGCCGGCGCCAGCGTCCTGCCGATTCATCCCGGCACGCCCTATGCCGCCGCCCGAAAACTGGCGACTACGGCCAACTGCGACCGGCTTTTCTACAACAGCCTGACGGCGGAAGTACTCGAGACGAGGCAGGAGGCGAAAGGGCCGGGACGGCTGCTGCACATGAGTTCGGGAACGACCGGGGCAGCAAAATGCATCGCCCGGCCCTGGGCCGAAATCGAGCGGGAAGTCGAAAGTTATGTCGCAACCTTCCGCGAACCCGAAGGCATGACGCCGGTCATCGCCTGCCCGACCACCCATTCCTACGGGCTGATCTGCGGGATTCTCGTGGCTCTCAAGCGCGGCCAGGTCCCTGTCATCGTCGAGACCGCCAATCCGAAATATCTCCTGAAAGTGCTGCGCGAGACCGAGCGACCGCTTCTCTATTCCTCCCCGGCGATCCTCCACACGCTCTCGCGGCTTTTGCCGGAGGGAGAAAAGCTCCATGCCGCGATGACCTCCGGTACACTGCTGCCCGATCCATGGTTCGTGCAGATCCGCGCAAGAAGCGAGCATCTGTTCCAGCAATATGGCTGCTCGGAATCCGGCTGCATCGCCATCAATCCGGACATGCGGGCCGCAGGCGACATGGGTTTCGTCCTGCCGCATCTGGCGGCCGAGACCGGAACAGGCCCTGACGATACCGGCGAGATAGTCGTCCGGAGCGATGGCGGCACGGCAATCCACACCCGCGACCTCGGCTACCGCCGCGCGGACGGCATGCTGGTCTTCGTGTCGCGCATGGACGACATGATCAACGTGTCGGGGCTCAACGTCTATCCCGGTGACGTGGAGGACGCGGTGATGGCCATGCCTGGTATCACCGACGCCGTTGCCTTCCGCAGGAGCGACCGTTTTGCCGGAGAACGCGTCGCCTTGCTCTACAGCGCCAATCAGCCGGTGGCACCGCAGGATATCCGCGCCTGGTGCAGCCGACATCTCGCCAGCCACCAGTTGCCGATGGAAATGATCCAGGTCGCAGAAGTCCCCCGTCAGGCGAACGGCAAGATCAGCCGCCGCGAGGTCGCGGCCCGCCATGCGGCCGGCGAGTTCGCAGGCCCCGAAGCAGGAGTTGCCTCATGAACCGCGAAGATATCCTCGAAGCCGTCCATACCGTGCTTTCCGAACACATGGCCCATCCGCATATGCGTGGCTTCGCGCCGGAAGCGCGCCTCAACGAGGATCTTTATCTCGATTCCGTTCTGATCCTGCAGATCTTCCTCAATCTCGAGCTGGAATACGGCCTTGCCATGCCTGAAGAGGCGATCGCGCGGCAGGAGCTCGACACGGTTGCGGATCTCGTGGCGCTCTATGTGCCGAAGGCCATCATTCCGTCATTCCCGATGACGGGCGGGACGGCGGATGAGGGCGTCCACGGCGAGGCCTATTACGACATCAAGGTGCATTGTTTCGTCAGTTGCGTCTGCGACGGCCTGAAACGGCAGGGGCTCGACCAGCGGCCCTTCTATTTCGGGGTCTGGGATGCGAGGTTCACCGTCAGCGAAGGCTTCCAGCTCCTCTACCATTCGCCGGAGATCACCCAGGACTTCTTCCGCGACTGGTTCCAGCGGCTTTACCAGGTCCAGGTCCGGGAGTGGTACGACCCGGCAAGATCCAAGAGCGACAACCTTGCCACGCTTTTCGACCTCGTCGACAGCCGGCCCGACACCGGCTCGGTCATGGTCATGCTCGACATGTTCCATCTCCCGGAGCGCGAGAACAAATTCAACCAGAACCCCTTCCCGCATTACCTGATGCTGCAGAAGACCGCCGATCCGGACAAATGGTTCGTGCATGATCCCGACTACCGGTGGGAAGGCGAGATCGAGCGGGAAAAGGTGATCCACGCGATCATGCAGCCGACGGTCGGCGGCGGTTACGTCTTCGACAACGCACAGGTACGCAATCCGGCGCCGGAAGACCTCAGGGATTATTTCGAGGCCTGCTTCGTCGCCGACCGCAATCCGCTGTCCGATGCCGTACGCAGCATTGTCACGGCCCATATCGAGGGCCGCAACGGGCTGCAGCTGGCGAACCTGGCATCCGCGGTGCGCGAACTACCGGTGATCACCATCCGCAAATATGCCTATGAGCACGGTTTCGCCTTCTTCTGGCGCGCCCTGAAGCTGCCTGCCGCCGAATTCGAGACCTGGTGCGAGGAGATCGAAGCGCTCGTGCAATCGCTGAAGAACCTGCATTACGTCTGCATGAAGCTCAGCCAGACCGGTGACAGGACCCAGGCCGGTGCCGTCTTCGAGCGCCTTGACGAGGCCGACCGGCTGGAACGCAAACTGAAGGACAGGCTTGGCGAGGTCTTTTCCGATTGGTGCGACCAAAACGTACCGCTCACTGCCCCGAAGCTCCGAAGAGCCGCCGGATAGGGCTGAAATATGCATATCTCTCCCGCCTCGCGTCCTTCTCAAAGTGTCGCGACGGGTGCAGGACCTATAACGGCAGCAGAGGCAATCCACGCCTTTGCTGCCGCCATCATAATATGACTATTGCATTCAAGTTTTTGATGATAGATATGCGCCGCATGATGGGCAAACCAACCATGTCATTCATATCATCGACCCAGCCGTTGCACATCGTGGCGAGCGCTGGGTCAGCATATTAGACGAGCTCAGATACTCTGACCCCATGACCTTGGAAGCTGAAAGTCGTCACAGCCTCTATCTCGCCCACCGCTCGGCGCTGGTCGACTATGCCGCTCGGATCCTGGGCTCCCGGGAAGCGGCCGAGGACATCGTGCAGGAAGCCTATCTGCGTTTCGCGCCGGGGAAGACGCCCGGCGAATCGGCGCGCCAGGGGCTTGCCTATCTCTATCGCATCGTCCGCAATCTCTCCTTCGACGTCTTGAAGCGCCGTAAGATCGAGTATCGTGGCCATGCCGAAGACCCGCCCTTCTGGACCATTCCACAGGCCGCCGACAATCCCGAACAGACGGTGATGTTCGGCGACGAGGTGCGCGTTGCGGCGGCAGCACTCGACGCGCTTCCAAGCGAGATCCGGATTGCGGTGGAAATGTACCGTTTCGGCGGCCATACGCTCGAAGGCGTGGCCGATCACCTGGGCATCTCCGTTGCCACCGCCCATCGCCACGTGCGGACCGCCATGGTCAAGATCGCCACCGCGCTCGACAGGAAAAACGCCTGAATATCTCCACACATGCGAAAAATCCGGACCAGCCAATCGTTTCTACGCAAGAAGGGGAATTTCGGATAGAGATCGCAAGACATCCGAAGCAGGTTGAGACTTGGCAGGGCACGACAAAACGGACGAGAGCATTCTGGAGGAGGCGATGGACTGGTTCCTGCGCCTGCGCGAACCACATCGTACAGCCGCCGACGAGCGCGATTTCGGCCGCTGGTTCGAGCGCTCGCCTGCAAATCGCGATGCCTGGACGAAGGCCTGCAAGACCTGGGAGCTGATGGGCGAGACAACGCCCATACATCAAGACCTCTGGAGACCGGCCGGCCAGGCGAAAATGCTTGCCGCCCGCCACCGACGGCGGGTCTTGGGTGCGGGCGCGGCGCTGGCGCTGGCGGCCTGTCTTGTGCTGGCGTTGGCCGGCCCCTCGCTCTTCATTCGCTACCGGGCAGATTTCAGGACTGCAACGGCCGAACTGCGCAAGATCACGCTCGAGGACGGCAGCGCGGTCGAACTCGGCGCCGAAAGCGCGATCGATACGGATTTCGCCAACGGCGCACGGCATGTGACGCTGCTTTCCGGCGAAGCCTTCTTCGACGTCAAACATGATCCGGCGCGGCCCTTTACCGTCACCGCAGCCGGCGTGAATGTCACCGTGCTCGGCACCGCGTTCGACGTCCATATCAAGCCCGAAGATACGACGGTGGAACTGGTTCGCGGGTTGGTTGGCCTCACGGTCGACGGCGCGGCGAAAACCTTCGAGCTTTCTCCCGGCGATTCCGTGACCGTCAGCCGCACCGATGGCCAGGTGTCGCGTGCAAGACTGGCGCCGGAAGACATGGCGGCCTGGCGGAACGGACGGCTGTTCGTCAATGACGTGACGGTCGCCTCGGTCGTCGACGAGCTGCAGCGCTATCACTCCGCCTGGATCAGCATCCCGAGCGGCGATCTCGCCAATCGGCGCGTCACCGGTCTCTACGATCTCTCCGATCCCGATCGGGCGCTCGAAGCGCTGGTCCAGCCCTATGGCGGCAGGGTGCACCACATCTCGCCCTATCTCAGGGTGCTAGCGCTTTTCTAGGCCGTTAAAATTTCCTGAAAATTTTTGCGATGCGGTGAAAAAAGCGCCGGGCGCAGTCGTCTCTATCCTGAAGCGCAGGCCGGGGGGCCTTGGCGAAGACAGTGTAGCAGGAGACGGGGCGGATGATTTTGCCGGTAAGTGTAGTAGTGCGTGGCGTGGGGGCAAAGGGCAGGCGGAACGCTTTTGCAGTGAGATTGATGACAACGGTCGCGGCCGCCGCGATTGGCGGAAGCGCGATTTTTACATCCCCGGCTCTCGCCCAGACGGCGACGCGCAGCTTCAATATCCCGGCTCAGCCACTCGCTTCGGCTCTCAATAGCTTCGGCCGCCAGTCCGGCCTTCAGGTGACGCTGGCTGCCTCGACTTCCCGCGGCGTCACCGCACAGGCTGTCAGCGGCAATCTCACGCCGGATCAGGCGCTCGCCCGCATGCTTGCAGGGACGGGCGTGAATTACAGGATCGCCAACGGCACGGCCGTCATCGGCACTCCCGCAAATGCGTCCGGCGATGTGCCGGCCGAAGGAGCCACGACACTGAGGCCGATCGTCCTGCAGGGCCAGCCGGGCGCCGAAGGCGATGTCGGCGAAACCGTCATCGGCCCTGAACAGCTCGAGCGCATCAACCCCACCGACCTCGCGGACGTGTTCCGGGAACAGGCCGGCATACAGGTGGGCAGCTCGCTTCCCATGTCGCAGAAGGTCTATGTCCACGGGGTCGAAGAAACCAATCTCGCCGTCAGCATCGACGGTGCGCGCCAGAACAACAAGGTCTTCCATCACAACGCGACCAACCTGATCGACCCGAGCCTGCTGAAGGCAGTGGACGTGGACGCAGGCATCGCACCGGCCGACGCCGGTCCCGGCGCGCTTGCCGGCTCGATCAACTACGAAACCAAGGATGCGATCGATCTTCTGGCGCCGGGAAAATCCTTCGGCGGCTTCGTCACATCGACCTACAACTTCAACAGCGATACGGTGACGACCGGGCTTTCCGCGTACGGCAAGCGTGAGGGTTTCGAGTTCCTCGGCTATTTCAATTTTGCCAAGGGCGACGACTTCGTCGGCGGAAACGGTAGAGAGGTGTCCGGCACAGAAACCGACCTGCTCTCGGGCCTTGGCAAATTTGCCTATGAGGCGGAGAGCGGCGACCGCTTCGAGATCAGTTACGATCGCAGCCGCGACGACGGATTGCGACCCTACCGCGCCAATGCCGGGCATATCGTTCGGCCGCCATGGGAGCCGCTGACGCGCAATTACGAGATCGACCGCCAGAACCTTGTCTTCACCTATACGGATACCTCGCCCGAAGGTTGGTGGGATCCGAGAGTGGTGCTTGCCTATAGCGGCTCGGAAGTCACCGTCCCGGTCTATGGCTCTGCGGGGTATCGTTTCGACGCCACCGGCAACACGACCAGCTTCAACGGGAAGTTCGAGAACAAATTCTCCTTCGATATCGGCAATGTCGTCGCAGGCGTCGACTTCTATTCCGACATCGCGGATCTGGATGCCGACGTCGATTCGTCGAAAGAAAAGGCGCGGAATGCCGGCTTTTATGCACAGGCACGGCTGGAGCCCTGGGACCGCACCCGCCTTTCGTTCGGCGGTCGAGCGGACTATCAGTGGTTCACCGGTGTCGGCGGGCAGGATTACGACAATGGCGGCCTGAGCGCCAATATCTCCGGTGAGTACGACCTGACGGACGTGCTGACCGCCAAGGCCGGCTTCTCGCATGTCTGGGCCGGCATACCGCTGGCGGAAAACTTCGTCATGAACCCAGCCTGGACCTATGGTCCCGACGGGCCGGAACCGGTCACCGCCAACAACTACATGGTTGGGCTCGAGGCGGAATATGAAGGCTTCACTGCAGAGGCAAGCCTTTTCCGGACGGACATCTACAATGCGCGTGCGGTGCGCTACAGCCCGGCCGCGACAGGTTCAATCATCGAACGGGACATGGTATCACAAGGGTTCGAACTCGGCGCAGGCTATGAGTGGGCGAATGGCTATGTGAAAGTCAAATACGCTCATATCCGAGTGGATATCGATGGCGTTCCCGCCGACTCCGACACCGGCAACTATCTCGCCACGCCGGTTGGCGATATCATCACCATCACGGCCGCCCATACATTTGTCGACTGGGGCCTGACGATCGGCGGCGATATCGAGATCGCCCCGGAATATGACCATGTCGCCGGCGGCGCCCAGGCCTACAAGGCCTATGAGGTGGTCAACGCCTTCGTCGAATGGAAGCCCGAGGCTCTGCCGAATTTCACCTTCCGCGCCGAGGTCCAGAACGTCTTCGACGAGACCTATGCGGACCGCGCCACCTATGGTCAGGAATTTGGGACCGTCAGACCCCTCTACGAACCGGGCCGCAGCTTCCTTCTGACCGCCAAGGCGACGTTCTGAAGAACATGATCATGCGTTCACATGATCGTGCGGCAACCGCGCTGCCGGTTGCCGCGGCTGTACCGGTGAGATAAGTGGAGATCGTTACTCATCTTAAGGAGAGAGCTTTGTTACAGGCGACTACGGAATGGCGCACCGAGCACGGCGGAAAATACCTTGTCCAGTTGTGCAAGCATTTCGCTCACAAGATCGACGTCTCCTATTCCGAGACTCATGGGGAGTGCCGCTTTTCCTGCGGTACCGCCAATCTCGAGGCAGATGACGGCGGCCTCAGGATCGTCGCAACAGCAGCCGACGAGGAACTGCTGACGGAAACGGAATCGGTGATTGAGAGGCATCTCGTGCGCTTCGCTTTCCGTGAAAATCTGGAAGCCCTGCAGTGGCAGAGACCGGATCGGGCGGCCTGAGGCGCGATCCGCATTCGGCCAATGACCATGAGATGATGAGAGAATGAACTTGCGGACGATCGCGGCTTTTGCCGCTTTTGCTTTTTCAGCCCTCCCCGCGCACGCGGTGGATATCCTGACCGCCAAGGGCCTGGTGCGGGTTGCCCCCTCACCCGCCAAAATCGCGGTCCTGGATATCGCGGCGCTCGATACGCTCGATCGCCTCGGCATAAGGCCGGCCGGTGTTCCGCAGAAGCTGTACCTCCCGCAACTGGAGCACCTGAAACAGGGCGCGGAAATCGTCGGTGATCTCTTCGAGCCCGATCTCGAGGCCCTCAGCGCGCTCGGTCCGGACCTGATCATCGTCGGCGGCCGCTCCTCGACCAAGGCTTCGGCGACCGCGCAGGTCGCACAGACCATCGACATGACCATGGATGGCGACGACCTCGTTGCCCAGGCCAAGGAACGGTTGGCCGCCTATGGCGCGCTCTTCGGCAAGACGGCGGAGGCGACTTCCGCCGAGAAGGAACTGGATGCCCGCATAGAAGCCGCAAAGGCGGCGATTGCGGGAAAGGGCAAGGGCCTGATCATCATGACCAACGGGCCGAAAGTTACCGCCTATGGTCCCGGCTCGCGCTTCGGCTGGGTGCATGCCACGCTGAACCTGCCGGCGGCAGCGCCCGACATCGAAGCCGCCAATCACGGCGAAGCGATCTCCTTCGAGTTCATCGCCAAGGCAAATCCCGACTGGCTTCTGGTGCTCGACCGCGCCGCCGCGATCGGCTCCGGCGAACAGGGCGCCAAAACGACGCTCGACAACGAACTGGTCGCCGAGACAACGGCCTGGAAGAAGAACCAGGTGATCTATCTGCCGGCCGCAGACTTCTACATCGCAGCTGGCGGGATGCAGTCGATCCAGCGGGTTGTCGCGACCATCGCTGAGGCATTCACCGCCGCCAGATGAGCATTGCCGCCGCCAAGCAATCGTCGAAAACGGGGTGGATCGCCGGCCTGACGCTCGCGGTCCTTTTTGTTTTCAGCCTCTGTGTCGGGGTCGGCGATATGCCGGTCACCCTTCTGTTCTCGGACGGGCAGGCGTTGGAACTCCTGCTCGTCAGCCGCCTGCCCCGCACACTCGCGGCGATCCTCGTCGGCGCGGGCCTGGCGATCGCCGGGCTCATCATGCAGACGCTTGCCCGCAACCGCTATGTGGAGCCCGCAACCGCCGGGACGGCCCAGAGCGCCGAGCTTGGTATCCTGCTCGTCACCCTCTTCTTTCCCGCCGCCAGCCTTCTGTTCAAAAGCCTGGCGGCGAGTGCCGCCGCTCTTCTCGGGACCTCGCTCTTCCTGATGACGGCGCACCGGCTTCCGCCGACGCAGCCCTTCCTCGTGCCGCTCTTCGGGCTCGTCTATGGCGGCGTCATCGGCGCGGCAGTCACCTTCCTCGCCTGGGAGGCCGACCTTCTGCAATATCTCTCGGTCTGGACCAATGGCGACTTTTCCGGCGTCCTGCGCGGGCGATACGAACTCCTTTGGCTCGGGGCACTGATGGTGGTAATCGCCTGGATTGTCGCCGACCGGCTGACGATCATGGCACTCGGCCGCGATGCGAGCATCGGCCTCGGTCTTGACTATGCGCGCATGCTGCAGCTCGGGCTGACCATCGTCTCCGTCATTTCGGCCTTGAGCGTCGTGGTCGTCGGCATGATCCCCTTCGTTGGCCTCGTGGTGCCGAACATCGTCTCAAGGTTGATGGGCGACAACATGCGCGGCACGCTGCCTTTCGTGGCAGCGAGCGGCGCGATCCTGGTGCTCGGCTGCGACATCCTCGGGCGGTTGATCCGCTATCCCTACGAAATCCCGGTTGGAACGATGATGGGCTGCGTCGGCGGGCTGATCTTCCTCTGGCTTCTGTTCCGCCGGCCTTCCCATGTCTGAGCGACGACTTCTCTTTCTCGCCGGGGCGGCCCTCCTCTGCATCGTCGCCTTCATGACGATTGGGCTGCGCGGCAATATCGGCTTCGTGCTCGCCCTGCGCGCCACGAAGCTCGCAGCCCTTCTGCAGGTGAGCGTGTCGATCGCAATCTCGACGGTGATCTTCCAGACGGTCACCAACAACCGCATCCTGACCCCATCGATCATGGGTCTCGACGCGCTTTACCTGTTCGGCCAGATGCTGCTCGTCTTCCTGCTCGGCGGGCTCGGTTATGCGGCGCTCGACGCGCAGCTCAAGTTCGGCGGCGAGATCGTTGTACTGATGGCACTGGCAACGGGCCTTCTTTCGCCGATGCTCCGCCGCCGCGCCGAGATGGGTCTGATGCTGCTCGCCGGCATCATCTTCGGCATCCTGTTCCGCAGCCTGCATTCGCTGCTGGCACGCCTGGTCGATCCCAATGACTTCGCCGTCGTCCAGGGCGCGAGTTTCGCCAATTTCAACGACGTCCGCACCGATCTTCTCGCCTTTGCCTCCATCCTGACAATCGCCGGCATCGTGATTGCCTGGAGGGCGCGACATGTGCTCGATGTCATTGCACTCGGCGCCGATACGGCGACCGGACTTGGGATCAGCTGGTCGCGCACCGTCACCGGGCTGCTGCTGCTCGTCTCGGCGCTTGTGGCCGTTTCGACGGCACTGGTGGGGCCTGTGGCATTTTTCGGCCTCCTGGTCGTGGCGCTTGCCGAACGCGTCGTCGATACGCGAAGCCACGCGGCTCTGATGCCCGCCGCTGTGCTGACGGCCGTCATCATCCTCGTCGGCGGACAGACGCTGTTTCAGCATGCGCTGGGCAGCAGTTCGACACTCGGCGTCGTCATCGAATTCGTCGGCGGCCTCGCCTTTCTTGTTCTGCTCGTTTTCGGGAGCCGCAAATGATCCGGATAGAAAACGTCTCGCTGCGGCACGGCAAGACGCAGATCCTCCACGACATTTCCCTGACGATCGCGAAGGGCGGCATCACCGCTCTGGTCGGCCCGAACGGCGCAGGCAAATCCTCGCTCCTGTCGCTCATCGCAAGGCTGCAGCCGTTGCAGGCCGGGAGGATCACTGTCGACGGTTTCCATGTCGATGCGACACCGAACCGCGATCTCGCCCGGATCCTCGCCATCCTGCGACAGGATTCGATCTTTACCAGCCGGCTGCGCGTGCGCGAACTCGTGAGCTTCGGTCGTTTCCCGCATGGACGCGGACGCCTGACGCCCGCCGACTACGCGATCATCGATCAGTCGCTGCAGCAGTTCGACCTGACGGACCTCGCCGACCGCTTTATCGAAACCCTTTCCGGCGGCCAGCGGCAGCGAGCCTTGGTGGCGATGGCATTTGCCCAGGAGACCGACTACCTGCTGCTCGACGAACCGCTCAACAATCTCGACATGTATTTCGCGCGGGAACTGATGCGTTCGCTCCGCAGGATCGCCGACGAAAACGGAAAAACCATCGTCATCGTATTGCACGACATCAACCAGGCGGGTGCCCATGCCGACCGGATCGTCGCCTTAAAGTCCGGCCGAATTGTCGCCGATGGCGCACCTTGCGACTTGCTGACGCCCAAAACCCTGCAAGCCATCTTCGGCTTCGAGATGCGGGTGGAAACGGTCGACGATACGCCGGTTGTCCTGCATTTCCGCTAGCCTGGGGACCTTCAACGGGACGGAGAGAAGTGAACCTGCCCGGGTAGAGACCATCTGAACCTTCGCCGTCCGACCGTCAGGAATATCAGCTCGTTGCGCCGTTGACAAATTGTCGACAAAGTGATGACATATTCTTATCAAGGCAGGGATGAGGCATTTGACGGAAAGACCGAAAGAAATTCGGAGCCGCCATAGACGGGAGAGCAACCGGATACCGATGGGGGTGGCTGCCAGCAGCCGCCACGCCAGACGTCACGCGCATCTCGTGGATTCCGCTGCCGATGCCTTCAATCAGGCGGTCTGCGCCGCCGCCATCGGTAGGGAGTTTCCCGCGTGACGCCAACCGCCTCCACCCCTCTTCTGGCCGTGGACGACCTGTCGGTCGAGTTTGGCGCCTCGCGCGTCATCGAGAATCTGAGTTTCTCCGTCTCGGCCGGCCAGACGGTCGCAATCGTCGGCGAATCCGGTTCGGGCAAGTCGGTGACCTCGCTGTCGATCATGCGGCTTGCCGACATGCTCGGTGCCAGCTATCCGACCGGACGCATCCTGTTCCAGACCGCGGGCGGCGAGATCGATCTCCTGAAGCTCGACCAGAAGAGGATGCGCCGCATTCGCGGCAAGGAGATCTCGATGATCTTCCAGGAGCCGATGACCTCGCTCAACCCGGTCTTCACGATCGGCGACCAGGTGGCCGAAATTTTGAAGCTGCACGAGGGCAAGTCGAACAGCGCAGCACTCGCCGAGGCAAAGCGCCTGCTCGACATGGTCCGCCTGCCGGATGCGGCGGAACTCTTGACCCGCTATCCGCACCAGCTTTCCGGCGGCATGCGCCAGCGGGTGATGATTGCCATGGCGCTCGCCTGCCGGCCGCGGCTTTTGATCGCCGACGAGCCGACCACGGCGCTCGACGTCACCATCCAGGCCCAGATCCTCAATATCCTGCGCGACCTGCAGAAGGAACTCGGCGCCGCCGTCATCTTCATCACCCATGACATGGGCGTCGTCGCCGAAATGGCAGACGACGTCGTGGTCATGTGGAAGGGCAAGGCGGTGGAAAAGGGCAAGGCGCTCGATGTTTTCGAAAGACCAACCAATGCCTATACGCGCACGCTGCTCGCAGCAGTGCCGAAGCTCGGCAGCATGACCGGCGAGGAGTTTCCCAAGCGCCTGCCGTTGACGGTGCTCGAAGACGGAGAACCGAAGCTCTCCGGTGTCGAGCGCATCCAGGATACCGCCCGCTATGATGCCGCACCGCTGCTCTCGGTGCGCGATCTCGTGGTGCGTTTCGACATCAAGAAGGGCCTGCTCGGCAAGGTCACCCATCGCGTCCACGCGGTGGAAAAGGTCTCTTTCGACATCCATCCGGGCGAGACGCTGGCGCTGGTCGGCGAATCCGGATCGGGCAAGTCGACGATCGGCCGCACCATCCAGCAGCTTCAGAAGGCGACGGCCGGCAATATCACCTTCTCGGGCAAGCCCCTGTCGGCGATGAGCATGGCCGAACGCCACGACCTGCGCCGGGACGTACAGTATATCTTCCAGGATCCGTTCGCCTCGCTCGATCCGCGCAAGACGGTCGGTTTTTCGATCGCCGAGCCGATCCGCACCCACGGCCTTCTCGACAGCGAGAAGGAGATCGCCAAGACCGTCGATGCCCTGCTCGAACGGGTCGGCCTCACCTCCGCGCATGCCCGCCGATATCCGCACGAGTTTTCCGGCGGCCAGCGCCAGCGCGTCTGCATCGCCCGCGCGCTTGCCTCGAAACCGAAGCTCATCATTGCCGACGAGGCGCTTTCGGCACTCGACGTCTCGATCCAGGCGCAGATCATCAACCTGTTCATGGACCTGCAGGAAGAGCGCGGCCTCGCCTATCTCTTCATCAGCCATGACATGGCCGTGGTCGAGAAGATGAGCCATCGGGTGGCGGTCCTCTATCTCGGCCAGATCATGGAATTCGGCAATCGCCGCCAGATCTTCGAAACGCCCTCGCACGACTATACCCGCCGGCTTCTTTCAGCCGTGCCGGTCGCCGATCCGCGCCAGCGCAAGCCGCTGGCGATGATCGAGGGAGACATTCCAAGCCCGGTCCGGGCTGTCGGCAACGAACCGGTGCTTCTCGCCCGGGAGGAGATCGCGCCAGGACATTACGTGGCCCGCAGCGCGTGACGATTTGACATTCGGTTTTTCAACAGGAGCAAAAACGATGATAAAAATGCAGAGGGGTTTGCGGACGGCATTCGTGGCGATGGCGCTGGCAGGCACGGCGTTCGCGCCGGTCTCGGCTCTCGCCGCCGGCAAGCTGACGGTGTCCTCACCACAGGATCCGGGCAGCTGGGATCCGATCGACACCTTCCTGGTCAACTGGGCCTCGGTCTCGACCAATATCTTTGACGGCCTCACCTATCGCGGCCCCGACCTGAAGCTCGTGCCGGGTCTCGCGACTTCCTGGGAAGTACTCGACAACGGCATGCGCATCCGCTTCAAGCTGCGTGAAGGCGTAAAATTCCACAACGGCGAGGCCTTCGACGCCGAAGCGGTGAAGTTCACCTTCGACCGCCTGCTCGGTCCGGAAGGCGCAAAGGGGCCGCAACAGTCCAACTACAATTCGATCGGCAGCGTCGAGATCATCGATGCCAACACCGTTGAATTCAAGATGAAGGTCGCCGATCCGGTCATCCTCACCAAGCTCGCCGGTTACGGCGGCATGATCGTTCCGCCGAAATACATTGCCGAAAAGGGCGACGCCTATTTCAACGCCCATCCGGTCGGTACCGGCGCCTTCAAGTTCGTCTCCTACGAGCCGAAGGTGAACATCTTGCTTTCCGCCAACCCCGATTACTTCGGCGGCGCGCCGAAAATTTCGGATCTGGAATACAAGTTTATCTCCGAGCCGGCGACAGCGGTTGCCGAACTCCAGGCCGGCCGTGTCGATCTCGTCATCCCGCCGACCATCCCGATCGGCATGATCCCGACCATCCAGGGCAATGCCAAGCTCGCCGTGGTCACCTCGCCGGGCCCGACGGTCTATGCGCTGCGCTTCAACACGCGCGACGGCATCACCAAGGATCCGAAGGTCCGCCAGGCGCTGATCATGGGCGTCGACCGCGATGCGATCATCAAGTCGATCCTCGGCGGTCAGGCACAGCCGATCGCCAGCTTCCAGGGACCGCTGTCCTTCGGCTTCGACAAGGCCATGAAGCCGCTTCCCTACGATCCGGCCAAGGCGCAGGCTCTCCTCAAGGAAGCCGGCGTCGCTCCGGGCACGGCCCTGCAGATCGACCTTCGCGGCAACGAGGCGACCTTCATCGAAGTGGCCCAGGCGATCTCCGCCTATCTGCAGACGATCGGCATCACCGCGACGATCAAGCCCTATGAGACCAACGTTCTGCTGAACGACATCATCCCGAATGGCAAGACGGGCGCGATGTTCCAGCAGTCCTGGGGCGGTTGGACACTCGACTACGACAACACTGCGGTCGCGATGTACAAGACCAAGGAAAAGTGGAACCCCTACGACAGCGACCCGAAGATGGACGAGCTGCTCGCCAAGCAGCGCACCATCACCAATGTTGCCGAGCGCGAAAAGGTGCTTCAGGAAATCGCCCATTACGCAGCCGACCGGGCGCTGGAAATGCCGCTCTACAACTTGAACGCCATCTTCGGCATCAACAAGCGCGTGAAGAATTTTACGCCCGTGCCGGACAGCCGCCTCAAGTTCACCGACGTCACCGTCGACTAAAATTTCGCGGCCGCCGCCTTCGTCTGGAGGCGGCGGCTCGAACAAGAACAAGGGAACGAGAGATTTGGCCGCATTCCTGATTAAACGCCTGGCTCAGGCGGTTTTCGTCGTGATCGCCGTGACGCTGACGGTTGCCTTCGCGATCCGCCTGACCGGCGATCCGGCGCTGATGCTGACGCAGGGTGCCGGCAGCGTCACCGAGGCCGATCTCGTGCGTATCCGCGAGGGTCTTGGCCTCAACGAGCCGTTCTTCGTTCAATACCTGAATTTCCTGAAGGGAATATTCACCCTCGATTTCGGCAACAGCTTCCTCGGCGGCACGCCGGTGTCGCTGCTGATCGGCAAGGCGCTGCCGGCGACGCTTTCGCTCGCCTTCACCTCGCTGATCGTCTCGATCGTGATTTCCATTCCGCTTGGCATCAAGGCGGCAACCGCACGCGGCAAGTGGGCCGACCAGATGATCCGCATCCTGTCGCTCGTCGGTCTCTCCTTTCCGAATTTCTGGCTGGCGACGATGCTCGTACTGCTGTTCGCGATTGCCCTGCCTCTGTTGCCGCCGAGCGGCATGGATGGATTTGAGAGCTTCATCCTGCCGGCCGTCACCATGGGGGTCATCCTGACGGCGACCAATGTGCGCCTCGTCCGCACCACCATGCTGGAGACGCTGCGCTCGCAATATATCATGGTCGCCCGCGCCAAGGGCCTCAGCGAAAACGCGGTGCTCTACAAACACGCGCTGCGAAACTGCGCCATCCCGCTGATCACCTATTTCGGCCTGCAGTTCGGCGGCCTGCTCGGCGGCATCGTCGTCGTCGAGCGCGTCTTCAACTGGCCGGGCCTCGGCACGCTCGCCTTCGACGCCGTCGGCGCCCGGGACTATCCGGTGCTGCAGGCAGTCATCACCGTTCTGTCGCTGATGATCATCGGCATCAACCTTCTGGTCGACATCGCCTACGGCCTCGTCGATCCCCGCATCCGGACGGAGTGAGAGCCATGGCTTCGCGCGCTGCTTCCTCGAATTTCCTGAAGCTCGAATTCGTCCTTGGCGCCCTGCTGGTCGGCGTCATCGGCATAGCTGTCATCTTCTCCGGTGCAATCTTTCCCGGCGGCGCCGAAAAGATCGACCTGATGTCACGCCTCGTGCCGCCGTTCGTCAGGCCGGCGCATGTCTTCGGCACCGATCCGCTCGGACGAGACGTGCTTGCCCGCGTCATGGCCGGCGGCAAGATCTCGCTGCTGGTCGGCTTCGTCTCGGTTGCCGGCGGCGTCACCATCGGCGTCTTCATGGGCCTGATCGCCGGTTATTATCGCGGCATCTGGGACATGCTGGTGATGCGCTTTGCCGATATCCAGCTGGCAATGCCCTTCATCCTGCTCGCCATCACCTTCATCGCCATCGTCGGCGGCGGGCTCGCCAACACCATCATCCTGCTGATTGTCTCGCAATGGGTGCAATATGCCCGCCTGGTGCGCGGTTCGGTGCTGACGTTGCGCGAGCGCGAATTCATCCTTTCGGCGCGCGCCATCGGCGTCAAGAACTGGCGCATCATCGTGCAGCACCTGCTGCCCAACCTGATCGGCCCGGTCATCGTGCTGATGACGCTGAACGTCGCCACCAACATCCTGCTCGAATCGAGCCTCACCTTCCTCGGCCTCGGCATCGATCCGACCATCCCGAGCTGGGGCGGCATGCTGGCCGAAGGCCGCACCTATCTGCAGACCGCCTGGTGGGTCAGCGTCTTCCCGGGCCTTGCCATCCTCCTCACCGTCCTTGGCCTCAACCTCCTCGGCGACTGGCTGCGCGACAGTCTCGATCCCACAGGCAGAACATCCGCATGACACTGATCCACGAACAGCAGGTCGAACGCACGCTCGACACCCTCGTCGCCCGCTTTTACGGCGCCAAGGGTACCAGGATCGAAGCTTGGGTGTTCGACGACGAAAAGAGCCGCAGGACGGCCGAGGCGATACTCGCCGCCACAGGCGTCGATGCGAAGTTCCGCAGCGCCTACAAGCCGTTGCTGCATTTCCTTCTCGAAGAGGTCGATCTCGAGGACCTTTCGGCCCTGCATATCGTCTACCCCGTTCATCAGGCTTGCCCGAAAAACCGTTTCCTGCTGGAAGCCTATCCTTTGGCCGGTCTTGTCGGCGCGGCGCGACCGACCTTCGAAGCCGGGTCCGACGATGCCTTTTACGTGGTGAAGCTGACCACAAAGGATGGCCGCATCGGAACCCATAAAGTCTTTGCGCCGAACCGGCTCCACACGGATTTCATCGGCGAAACCCTGCTGTCGCCAACCGGCTGGCTGAATCTCGACGGCGAAACCGGCGAGCGGCTGGAGACCGACTACGAACTCCTGTTCTCATCGGCTGTCGAAGCCGTAGCAGCCCATGATTGGGGCGCGACGGAACCCTACTTCGACGAGCTCAATATCGCCGTTACCCTGCCGGCCGAAGACCGGCGTTTGGCCGTCGGCGAAGAGGTCGTCAGCCTGCGCGAGGCGCTGCACGAGGATTTCTATTTCACGCTTCTGGAAATCTTCCAGAAGAAATCCGGCCGGCCGATCGGCGACCGCGGCCTGCAACCCGGCCAGATCATCCCGGAAATCCGCCAAGGGGAGACCATCTCTGTCCGCATCGAAACACGGCCACTCTGGACTTCAGAAGCGGTGGCCGAGCCGCAGCGCCTCGCTTCCGCCGTATCACCCGTCGCCGTCGCGCAGATCCGCCGCGAACTCGCCGCGATCGATGGCGTCGCCTTCGAAGCCCGCTCGCGGACTGGGCACCCCGTCGAGGCCCGTTATCACGCAGGCGGTGACAAACCCGTCATCATCAGCGGCGGCCAGCATGCCAACGAGACAACCGGAATCGTCGGCGCGTTGCGTGCCGCGCAGACGCTGAGTTCAAGACCGAACGCGCACTTCGTCATATCGCCGCTCGAAAATCCCGACGGTTACCAGGTGCACTGGCGGCTTCGCGCCGAAAACCCGCTGCATATGCACCATGCGGCGCGTTATACCGCGCTTGGCGACGATCTCGAATACCGCTCTGGCAAGGACCTGTTCGAAAAGGCGATCCGCATCGAGGCCGAGAGGCTGAGCGGCGCCAAGCTGCATGTCAACCTGCACGGTTATCCTTCGCATGAATGGACGCGACCGCTTTCCGGTTACGTGCCGCGCACGTTCGCCATGTGGACGGTGCCGAAGGGCTTCTTCCTGATCATGCGCCATCACGCCGAATGGACGGCGCAGGCCGAGATCGTGATCGACCGCGTCAGCCGCCACCTCGCCGCCATTCCCGGCCTCGTCGCCTACAACGCTGCGCAGATCAGGCTTTTCGAAACCCATGCCGGCGAGACCGGCTTCCGCATCATCAACGGCTTCCCCTGCCTGATCTCGATCGACGACCGCCACACGGTTCCGCTGACGCTGATTACCGAATATCCGGACGAAACCATCTACGGCCCGGCCTTTGTTCAGGGTCACACCGCACAGATGGAGACCGTGCTTTCCGCCTATGAAGCGATGCAGATGATCGAGGAGCCGGCGCAGGCCTCTGGGCCAGCGGCGTGAGCTCCTTGGCGTTGCTTGATTTCGAGTGAAATCCATCCAGCGACGAACCATGTTTCTTCGCTGGATGGCCCCGCGTCGGAAGCGTGGATCGCGGCCGCGCTATTCTCCTGAATTACTCCTGGCGGCCTGCACAGAATCTGCAATCCGCTCCGGCAGTCTCTTGTCATGAACAAGAGCAGCATCCCGCCCCTTATCACTCCCTCCGCACTCCCATATCGCCTCCGCAATGACGGTTGGTGGCTGGTGGACGATCGCCAGCCTGACGGAAATCCTCCTGACCGGCGTCCGGCGACCATGCTCATCGTGATCGAGGGCGGCGTCAGAGAGAGGACCAGCAGTGCGAATGACTGACATGATGACGGCACCTATGCCCAGGGCGTACGGCACCAACCGGATCGCCGCTCTTCTGGCGGTCGTGGCGATTTCGGATTTCCTGATCTTCGGCCAGGCGCCCGGCCTCAACCTCTTCCTGTCTGTGATCTTGGTAGCCGCTGCGATTCTCCTGTCGGCAAGGCGGCGCGCGCCGCCCTGGACGGCAGCATTCTTGTTCGGCCTTGCGGCTTTTGCGGCCGCGCCACTCATCGAAACTCCATCACCAATGGGCATTGCGGTTTCACTTGGCGCGATCATCTGCGTTGCGCTGGCGAGCGCCGGGCTCGTGCCGCACCGGCTGAGCGGCCTTCCGCCGGTTCTTTTTCGTTTTATCCTCATTGTCCCGCTACGACTGCTGCAGGATTGCCAAAAACATCTTACCTGGCGGGCCGAACGCTCGTCCTTTGCCGCAATCTGGCGGAATCTCGGCATCTGGATGGTGCCGGTCATTCCCGCTTCGGTTTTCCTGCTTCTTTTTGCAATCGCCAATCCACTGATCGAAGACGCGTTGCGCAGGATCGATTTCGCATTCCTGCTGCGATTCATGGATCTCTGGCGGATCGGTTTCTGGCTGACGATGGCCGCTTTCATCTGGGCCATGCTGCGACCGCGCCTCAAGCGCAGGATCGTTCAGCGCAGGGCGGCCGACACGGCCGCAGATCCCGCCGAAGTTCCATTCCTAACCCATGCGTCGCTGCTGCGTTCGCTGCTCCTCTTCAATACCCTCTTTGCCATGCAGACTTTGCTGGATCTCGTCTACCTCTGGGGCGGCGCGGATCTGCCGGACGGCATGACCCATGCGGAATATGCCCATCGCGGTGCCTATCCGCTGATCGCCACGGCTCTGCTCGCCGCAGTCTTCGTCCTGATCGCCATGCGTCGGGGCGGCCCAGGCGACAAGAGCCCTCTGATCCGCGGCCTCGTCCATGTCTGGATCGGGCAGAACGTCCTTCTCTGCCTGTCGGCGATCCTGCGGCTAGACCTCTATGTCGAGGTGTATTCGCTGACGGAACTGCGTGTTGCCGCCGGAATATGGATGGGCCTCGTTGCCGTCGGCCTTGTCCTGATCCTGCTGCGTATCGTCTTGCACCAATCCAACCAATGGCTGATTGCCGCGAATATCGCCGTGCTGGCAAGCGTGCTCTATCTCAGTGCCTTCATCGATTTTTCCGCCTTCATCGCCCGCTTCAACATCACGCACAGCCTGGAACTCAGCCATGAGGGCGTTCCGCTTGATATCGACTACCTGTCGTCGCTCGGGCCCTCTGCCATCCCGGCGCTTGATCTCTATCTGTCCGCACTGCCCGAGGAGGCAGTCGACAAGAGGCATAGGGCGCTCTCGGTCAGGCAGTCGCTTGCCTATGATCTTGCGTACCGGCCGCGTGACTGGCGCAGCTGGAGTTTCCGCTCGGAGCGGATCGAAGCCTATCTTCGTTCACCTGCAACCATTGAAAGATAGAAGAAGAACGATGACAACAGCGTCGGTGAATTATTGCAGGACCCATCATGGCGCATCGCATCCTCGTCGTTGATGACGAACCCCATATCCGCGACGTGATCTGCTTTGCGCTGGAACGCGCCGGCATGGTATCGACAACCGCCCGCAACGGCACCGAGGCGATGATGGCTTTCCATCGGGGAAACATTGATCTCGTTGTTCTCGATATCGGCATGCCGGAAATGGATGGCCTTGAAGTTTGCCGCCAGATCCGGAAAACATCGGGTCTTCCGATCCTGTTCCTATCCGCCAGGGACGAGGAGATCGACAGGGTGCTGGGGCTTGAGATCGGCGGCGACGACTATGTCACCAAGCCCTTCAGCCCACGCGAACTGGTCGCCCGCGTCAAGGCGATCCTGAAGCGCAGCGGCAATGGCGGCGGTTTCAACAACCGTGAAAATATCCTCGTTGCCGGAGAGGTCGGTCTCGACCGGGCCGGCAGGACCGTGACCTTCGGCGGCACCATAGTCCCGACCACCGCGCTAGAATTTTCCATTCTGGATGCGCTGCTTTCCCGCCCTGAGATGGTGTTCACCCGCGAGCAGTTGATGGCGGCGGCCTATGGCCCCGGCGTCCATGTGGCGGATCGCACGGTCGACAGCCATATTCGCAACATCCGGGCCAAGTTTTCGGCGGCGGGCGCGATCGGCATTATCGTTACCGTTCACGGCGTCGGCTTCAGGTTGGGCAGCGATCTCGGGAGGAAGGCGTGATGACGGCGCCACGAGTGCGAACGAAATGGCGGCCGCCGCTGGCGCTGATCGTATACGCGGTGCTTCTCGCCGTGATGACACTGCCGGTCCTGATCATCATCTGGTTTCGTGCAACGGAAACGGCCTCGATCCGGATGACGCCCGCCGAAACCGGGGCACTGGTCGTCGTCCTCACGCTGACGCTGGCGGTTGCTTATGTGCTCGCCCGCACCATAACCCGCCCCATCAATGCGCTGATCGCCCGCACCGAGGAGATCGCCCGCGGCGGCAAGGCGGCAATCCGGCCGCTGGAACGTTATGGGACGCGCGAGATCGCAACGCTGTCGCAAAGCTTCCTCGACCTCGCGGGCAGGCTGGTTGACCGCACCGAATATGTCCGCTCCTTTGCCGCGCATGTCTCCCACGAACTCAAGTCGCCATTGACCGCGATCCGGGGCGCTGCCGAGTTGCTGCGCGACGAACAGTCCGACCTGCCGATGTCAACGGCGCAACGCCTGCGTTTTCTGGACAATATCATCGCCGACGGGGAACGGCTCGACGCCTTGCTGTCGAGGTTGAGGGATCTGGCTCAGGCGGAACTTGCCATGGCTCAGGGCGAAACAAGCCTCGAAGATGTCCTTCCCGTGCTGCGCAAACGGTTTCCCGGCCTTGAAGTTTTTGGGTTGGGAGACACACTAGGTACGGTGGCCCTGCCATTCGAAGCAGCCGACGTCGTTTTTGCCAATCTCGCGGAGAACGCGGCTCAACACGGCGCATCCAGATTGGAACTGGAGGTGGCGGGCGGTGCGCGAACCGCCACCATTCTCGTGCGTGACAACGGCAGCGGCATTTCCGAGGGAAACCGGGAACGGATCTTTCAACCCTTCTTCTCGACCCGTCGCGAGCAAGGCGGCACCGGCATGGGACTGGACATCGTCCGCACCATGCTGGGATCGTACGGCGGCACCATTCGCCTGCGGCAGGCGACCGGCGGAGCAACCGAATTCGAGATCATTGTTCCTCTGACGCCCTGACGGCGACGGAAAACAGGCCGAAGCAAACCCTGCCGCGATGTCTTGCGGATGCTGCGTATTGATAGCGCAGTAGCGTCGCTTAGCTCCCTGCGCCAGGTGTAAACCGGGCGACCAGGGCGTGCCGCTCGCCGGGATAGGTGAAGCGCACGAATGTTACCGGACCGTCGCTGCCCCATGTCCGTCGCTCGACGACGAGACAGGCAGCGTTCCTGGAAATGTCGAGCGTCTTTGCGACTTCCGCGCTGGACGACTGGGCATAGATCCGATGTTCCGCGGTGTTCCACGGGATCTGGCTGATAAGCCAGGTCCCGGGCGCCGATTTCGAAAAATCCTCGCCTTCCGCTTCAGGCACGGTCATCAGATTGATCAGTCGCTCCTCAAGGCAGAACGGCCGTCCGCCGGCGTGATGAAGGCACACGAGATCGAGGACGGATGCCGTCTCCGTAAGTTCCAGATGCTGCCGGTCGATGGGGCTCGCCTCGCGTCGAACCCGCCTCTCCAACCGGTAGGAATAGGGAAGCTTGAGGGAGCGGACCTCCGCCTCGATACTGTGGATTTCAAGCACTGCGGCCTGGGTCACCGGCTGCGATACGAAGCTGCCGGATTTCTTGCGCCGCTCGATCAGCCCGGCTCTGGCCAGATGCGTCAGCACCTTGTTGGCGGTCATCCGCGAGCATCCGTATTGTACCGCAAGATCGACCTCGAAAGGCAGGCGATAACCGGGAGGCCATTCGCCGGAGACGATCCGCCCCTCTATATCGCTCAGGATGCGATGATGGAGGGTGGCTTCCTTGCCATTGGTCATAGTGTCAGCAATTCCTGCATTACCGTCCTGAACCGCCGGCCGATCGCATCTCGCCGGATATGCCGCCCGCCCTCGACCTGCTTGCGGCCAAGCGCCCAGACGCAATCCACGGCAATGCCGCCCGCAAATATCCAATGATCGAGAATCTGATCGGCGGCAAGATAGGGAACGTGCTCGACATCGAGCGAGACGATATCGGCGTGATTGCCTTGAGCCAGGCCAACGCCGGCGTTGAGCGCCATTCCGCCGCCGGAAAGCGCCGTCTCGAACAACCGCCTTCCTGTCGAACCTTCCGGCTGCGCAAGGACGTTGCGTTTCTTCAAGCCGAGGCGCTGGGAGTATTCGAGCTGGCGTAATTCCTGCGCCACTGAGATCAGTATATTCGAATCAGAGCCGATGCCGAAGCCGCCATTCTGCCCGAGGAAAAGCTCGCCGGGGAAAATGCCGTCGCCGAGATTGGATTCGGTGATCGGGCAAAGACCCGCGATAGCGCCGCTGTCCACCATGCGGCGGGTTTCCTCCTCGGTCATATGCGTCGCGTGGATAAGGCACCAGCGCTCGGTAACCGGCATGTTTGCGAAAAGCCATTCGACGGGCCGGGCGCCGGACCAGGCGAGGCAGTCCTCGACCTCCTTCACCTGCTCGGCGATATGGATATGCACAGGCACGTCACCCGCCATCCGCGCAACCTGATCGAGTTCTTCTGGGGTTACCGCCCGGAGGCTGTGGGGAGCAACGCCAAGTTCCGCGCCGGGCATGGAGTCGGTCAGGCGACGGCAGCCTTCCATCGTCTTTGCGAAATCGTCCATCGAATGAATGAACCGGCGCTGTCCTTCTATGGGCGCAGCACCACCGAAGCCGGAATGGGCATAAAAGACCGGCAGGAGCGTCAGGCCAATGCCTGCCTCGGCACTTGCTGCCCCGATGCGTTCGGCCATCTCGGCGATATTGGCATAGTGCCCACCGTCTCTGTCGTGGTGCAGATAGTGGAATTCGCCAACCCGCGAGAAGCCGGCCTCCAGCATTTCCATGTAGAGCTGTGAAGCGACGGCCTCGACCTGTTCCGGCGCCATCGACAGCGCGAACTTGTACATCAGCGTCCGCCAGCTCCAGAAGCTGTCGTCGCCGGGGCCGCGAACTTCCGTGAGACCCGCCATGGCGCGCTGGAAGGCATGGCTGTGCAAGTTCGGCATCGCAGGCACCAGCACCTTGTGGCGCTCGTCTCCTGCCGCAGCCTCGATGCCGGCCACCACTCCGGCGAGCCGGCCCGCCTCGATCGTCAGCCTTACATTCTGCTGCCAGCCTTCCGGCAGAAGAGCCAATTGCGCGTGAAGCATGGCCATGGACGCCCTTCCCTTTTCCTCGCGGAGACCAAAATTCCTCTTGTCACTCGGATTATTATGTATATACATGTTTGCCCATAAGGAAAGGCAAAAAGCTTATGGATGGGGAAGATTCTTCAAAATCTGCAGCAGGGCCCGCATCGCTCTGGCACAATGCGCGGATCGCCACTTTTGCTCCCTCGGCAGCCGGCCTCGGTATAATCGAAACCGGTGCAATCGGCGTGCGCGGCGGGCGGATAACCTTCGTCGGCACACTGGCAGACCTGCCTGCCGAATTTGAGAACTCCGAAAACAAAACCGATTGCGGCGGACGATGGATCACCCCGGCCCTGATCGACTGCCACACCCATCTGGTATTCGGCGGCGACCGCGCGATGGAATTCGAAATGCGTCTGGCGGGGTCGACCTACGAGGAGATCGCACGCGCCGGCGGCGGCATCATCGCGTCGGTGAAGGCAACCAATACACTCTCGGAAGACGAGCTCCTCGACCAGGCGCTTCGCAGGCTGGACACGCTGCTGGCCGAAGGCATCTGCACGGTCGAGATCAAATCCGGTTATGCGCTGAACATCGAGGGCGAGCTGAAGATGCTGCGGGTAGCCCGCAGGCTCGGCGACGTCCGGCCGGTGCGGATCGTCACCAGCTGGCTTGCCGCCCACGCGACATCGCCGGACTACAAGGGCCGCAACGGCGATTACATCACCGACGTGGTGCTGCCGGGTCTGGAAGCTGCGTATTCGCAAGGGCTCGTGGATGCAGTCGATGGTTTCTGCGAAGGCATCGCCTTCTCGCCGGCGGAAATCGCCCGGGTTTTCGACAAGGCGAAAGCGCTTGGCCTGCCCGTGAAGCTGCATGCGGAACAGCTCTCCGATCTCGGCGGCGCGCGCCTCGCCGCCTCCTATGGCGCGCTGTCGGCCGACCACCTCGAATATCTTTCTGCCGCAGACGCCACGGCCATGGCTGACGCCGGTACGGTCGCCGTGCTGCTGCCGGGCGCCTTCTATACGCTTCGCGAAAAACAGGCGCCGCCTGTCCAGGCGTTGCGCGATGCCGGCACCCGTATCGCGCTTGCGACCGACAGCAATCCTGGCACATCGCCGCTGACCTCGCTGCTGCTGACCATGAACATGGGCGCGACATTGTTCGGCCTGACGGTCGAGGAATGCCTTGCCGGCGTCACACGGGAGGCGGCGCGCGCACTCGGTCTTCAGGCAGAAATCGGCACGCTTGAAGTCGGCAAATCCGCGGATTTTGCGATCTGGGATATCGAGCGGCCGGCGGAGCTTGTCTATCGCATCGGCTTCAATCCGCTGACGGCACGGATCTTCAAGGGCGAGAGGGTTTCCGCATGAGCATTGTACTGACACCCGGCTCGGTGAGCCTTCGCGAACTCCAGGACATCTACTGGAACGGCACACCGGCGCGGATCGATCCTTCATTCGACGCGGGGATCGAAAAGGCTGCGGCGCGGATCGCCCAGATCGCCGCCGGCAACGAGCCGGTCTACGGCATCAACACGGGTTTTGGAAAACTGGCGTCGATCAAGATCGACAGTGCCGATGTCGCCACACTCCAGCGCAACCTGATCCTGTCGCATTGCTGCGGTGTCGGCGCCCCGCTTGCCGAAAATATCGTCCGCCTGATCATGGCACTGAAACTCGTCTCACTTGGGCGCGGCGCCTCCGGCGTCCGTCTCGAACTGGTGCGCCTGATCGAGGCGATGCTGGAAAAAGGCGTGATCCCGCTCATTCCGGAAAAGGGCTCGGTCGGCGCGTCGGGGGATCTCGCGCCGCTCGCGCATATGGCGGCCGTGATGATGGGCGAAGGCGAGGCCTTTTATCAAGGCGAATTATCGCCGGCTGCCGAGGCCCTCGCGAAAGCCGGATTGAAACCGGTCGTGCTTGCCGCCAAGGAAGGCCTTGCGCTGATCAACGGCACCCAGACCTCTACGGCCTTGGCGTTGGCCGGCCTGTTCCGTGCTCATCGGGCTGCCCAGGCCGCGCTGGTGACCGGTGCGATGTCGACGGATGCCGCCATGGGCTCGTCTGCGCCTTTCCATCCCGATATCCACACACTTCGCGGCCACAAGGGCCAGATCGATGCAGCCGCGGCTCTGCGTGCCCTGCTGTCGGGTTCGGTCATACGCGAAAGCCATCTGCAAGGCGACGAACGGGTGCAGGACCCCTATTGCATCCGCTGCCAGCCGCAGGTGGACGGCGCCTGCCTCGATCTGCTGCGCTCGGTCGCCCGCACGCTCGAGATCGAAGCCAATGCAGTGACCGACAATCCGCTGGTGCTTTCGGATGATAGCGTCGTCTCCGGCGGCAATTTCCACGCCGAGCCGGTGGCCTTTGCCGCCGACCAGATCGCGCTTGCCGTCTGCGAAATCGGCGCGATCGCCCAGCGCCGCATTGCGCTGCTCGTAGATCCGACCCTCTCCTACGGCCTGCCGGCGTTTCTTGCGAAGAAACCGGGGCTCAATTCCGGCTTGATGATCGCGGAAGTCACATCCGCCGCCCTGATGTCGGAAAACAAGCAGATGTCGCATCCGGCCTCCGTCGATTCGACGCCGACCTCCGCCAATCAGGAAGACCACGTTTCGATGGCCTGCCATGGGGCACGCAGGCTGCTGCAGATGACCGACAATCTCGCGATCATCATCGGCATCGAGGCGCTGACGGCAGCTCAGGGCGTGGAACTGCGCAAGCCGCTGGCGACCAGCCCCGAACTTCAGAAGGTGATGGCCACCATCCGCTCCGCCGTTCCGAGCCTGGAAGAGGACCGCTACATGGCGAACGACCTTAAGGCCGCCACCGATCTCGTCACCTCAGGCGCGCTCGCCGCATCCGTTTCACCGGATATCCTGCCGGCTCTGGAGGCTTGAATGGCTGTGTTCGACGTCAGACAGGGCACCTCCCCCGTCATTCTCGGCTTTCCGCATACGGGAACCGACATGCCCTCGGCGATCTGGGACCGGCTGAACGACAACGGTCGTCTGCTGGCCGATACGGACTGGCACATCCACCGGCTCTATGAGGGCCTTCTGGCGGATGCGACAACGGTGCGCGCCACCTTCCACCGCTACGTGGTCGACGCCAACCGCGACCCGCAGGGTGTCAGCCTCTATCCCGGCCAAAACACCACCGGCCTGATCCCGGAGACGGATTTCGACGGCATGAGCATATGGAAACAGGATGCCGCGCCAACCGAGGCCGACACCGCCGATCGGCTGCGGGAGTTCCATGCGCCCTATCATGCCGCGCTGACAGCCGAGATCCAACGGGTCAAATCCATTCACGGCATTGCGGTACTCTACGATTGCCACTCGATCCGTTCGCATATCCCGTTCCTCTTCGAAGGCACCCTGCCCGATTTCAACATCGGCACGGACATGGGCAGGACCTGCGCGCCGGCAATCGAGCAGGCGGTGCTCGCCGTGACGGCGGCGACGTCGGGCTACACCAGCATCCTCAACGGCCGCTTCAAGGGCGGCTGGACGACGCGGCATTACGGCAAACCGGAAACCGGCGTCCACGCCATCCAGATGGAACTTGCACAGGCCACCCATCTCGCCACGGAGACCCTGCCCTGTGCCTATGACGCGGCCAAGGCAGAGCGACTGCGCGTCCATCTGAAAGATATCCTGACGCGGATCGAGCGCATCGCCCTCGACCTCGCTTCAGAGAACAACAACAACCGATAAAGGGAACGTTCCGATGACCAATCCCCGCCACAATATCCGCGAAATTCGCGCCCCCCGCGGCAACCAGCTCAACGCCAAAAGCTGGATGACGGAAGCGCCGTTGCGCATGCTGATGAACAATCTCGACCCGGACGTAGCGGAAAACCCCAACGAGCTGGTCGTTTATGGCGGCATCGGGCGCGCTGCCCGCACCTGGGACGATTTCGACCGGATCGTTGCGACGCTGAAGACGCTTACGGAGGAGGAAACGCTGCTGGTGCAATCCGGCAAGCCGGTCGGCGTGTTCCGCACCCACAAGGACGCGCCGCGCGTGCTGATCGCCAATTCGAACCTCGTGCCCCATTGGGCGACCTGGGACCATTTCAACGAACTCGACAAAAAGGGCCTTGCCATGTACGGCCAGATGACGGCCGGGTCGTGGATCTATATCGGCACCCAGGGCATCGTGCAGGGCACTTATGAAACGTTCGTCGAGGCCGGACGCCAGCATTATGGCGGCAACCTCAAGGGAAAATGGATCCTGACCGGCGGCCTTGGCGGCATGGGCGGCGCCCAGCCGCTGGCCGCCGTCATGGCCGGCGCCTGCTGCCTGGCGGTCGAATGCAATCCGGACAGCATCGATTTTCGGCTGCGCACCCGCTATGTCGACGCGAAGGCGGAAACGCTCGACGAAGCCATGGAGATGATCACCCGCTGGACGGAAGCAGGCGAGGCGAAGTCCGTCGGCCTGCTCGGCAATGCCGCGGAGATTCTGCCCGAAATGGTCCGTCGCGGCATTCGTCCGGACATGGTCACCGACCAGACCTCCGCCCACGATCCGATCAACGGCTACCTGCCGAAGGGCTGGACGATCGCCGAATGGAAGGCGAAACGCGAAAGCGATCCGAAGGCGGTGGAAAAAGCCGCCCGCGCCTCGATGCGCGAACATGTGGAGGCGATGATCGCCTTCTGGAACGCCGGCATCCCGACCCTCGACTACGGCAACAATATCCGCCAGGTCGCCAAGGACGAAGGGCTGGAAAACGCCTTCGCCTTCCCGGGCTTCGTGCCTGCCTATATCCGCCCGCTGTTCTGCCGCGGCATCGGCCCGTTCCGTTGGGCCGCCCTTTCCGGCGATCCGGAAGACATCTACCGCACCGACGCCAAGGTGAAGGAGCTGCTGCCGGACGACGCGCATCTCCACAACTGGCTCGACATGGCGCGTGAACGGATTTCCTTCCAGGGCCTGCCGGCGCGCATTTGCTGGGTGGGCCTCGGCGTCCGCCACAAGCTTGGCCTCGCCTTCAACGAGATGGTGCGCAACGGCGAGCTGAAAGCGCCGATCGTGATCGGCCGCGACCATCTGGACTCCGGATCGGTCGCCTCTCCCAACCGGGAGACGGAAGCGATGAAGGACGGTTCGGACGCGGTATCCGACTGGCCGCTGCTGAATGCGCTCCTCAACACGGCATCCGGTGCCACCTGGGTGTCTTTGCATCACGGCGGTGGCGTCGGCATGGGTTATTCGCAGCATTCCGGCATGGTCATCTGCTGCGACGGCACCGAGGACGCCGACCGCCGGATCGAACGCGTGCTCTGGAACGACCCCGCCACCGGCGTCATGCGCCATGCGGATGCGGGCTACGAGATCGCGGTGGATAGCGCCAAGGAAAACGGACTTCGCCTGCCCGGCATTCTCGGAAACTGAGCCCCATGAAAATCCTGCGCGCATCCGACTACAAACGAATGCCGTGGAAGAACGGAGGCGGCGAGACGGTGGAGATCGCCGTCCATCCCGCCGGTACATCGATCGAGGATTTCGATTGGCGCATCAGCATGGCGAGCGTTGCCTCCGACGGACCGTTCTCAAGCTTTCCGGACGTGGATCGAACCCTGGCGATCCTCTCCGGGGACGGGATAGATTTGACGGTCGATGGCGACACGTCCGTCACTCTCACGCGCAGTTCCGAGCCCTATCCGTTCGCTGCCGACAGGCCGGTTTTTGCCACATTGGTCAATGGCGTGACAACGGACCTCAACGTGATGACGCGGCGCGGCCGGTTCTCTCATCGCGTCATCAGGCAACCGACGCCCGTCTCGCTGCGGCCGTCGGCATTTTTGAGATTTGTTCTTGCGACAGGAAAACACACGATCGCGTTGAGTTCGGAGAAATTTGAACTCGGGCCGCTTGATTGCCTGAGCGTCGGCGCCGAAGTGACGGGCGACCTAGCTATCTCCGGGGACTCGGAGGTTTTCCTGATAGAGCTGCATCCCGAAGCTGGGCACGGCTTGCACTGACACTCTCGGTCCGGGTTCACCAAGCGCGATCGACGGCGGCTTCGCCCGTTCGTTGAGCCGCAACGTCCGTTGATTGCGAGTGACGCGTCATTTAAGAAACTTGATATCAACAGTCATGATTTTTGTATGAACCTCTTGCCGCCGCCCCGGTCGCCGGTATAGTCGGTGCCATGGACGATATACGTAGACGCGATTTTCTCGAGGTTTTCCTCTCCGTGAGAGAACGCCTTGCCGCCGCCATTCAGCGGCGGGTGGAATGCGCGGCGACCACGGCCGATCTCACGCAAGACACGTTTCTGAGACTCTGGGAGCGGCCTGGTCTTCTGCGCGACGTGTCAGATCTGGCCGGTTACTTCGTGACCACCGGACGCAATCTGGCTGCCGACCATGAACGTCGCCGGCGCATCGCCCCTTTCGTCGCTGGTGTCGATCACCTCGAATATGTCGCAGACAATCGTCCTTCTGCAGAAGACGTGGTTCTCAGCCGCGATGAACTGAAAAAACTGCAGGAAATCGTCAATTCGCTGCCGCCGAAATGCCGGCAGGTCTTTCTGCTCTCGCGGATAGAAGGGCTAAGCTATGTCGAGATCGGCACAAAACTCGGCATTTCTCCCAAAACGGTCTTCAGCCATATGGTGACTGCGCTGGAACGGCTGAAAGCCGGAATGTAAGCAGTTTCATTCGTCATGCCGAACCAGATTTCTCCCTGTCCTGTTCGTTCTGTTTATGGGTTTTGAGGAATCGCGTCGCATGCAAGAAGCGCCGGACGGCAGCAGACAAACAGAGGATGAGATTTCCCGCAGGGCGGCAGAGTGGTTCGCGCTTCTGCTGGATGGCAGCGAGACTGCGTCCGACCGCCAGCGCCTTCGGGAATGGCTGCTGGCCGACGAGAGACACGCGAAGGCCTATTCCGATCTGGAACGGCTTTGGTCCGGAGCCGGTATTGTCCATGATCTCGGCAAGGCGCAATCCCCATCGCGACGAACCGTCCTGAAGATCGGCGGTGCTGCCGTGGTGCTCGCCGGCGCCGCCTGGGGCGGCACGCGCCTATTGGGTCCCGCGGCGGCTTACAGCACCGGGACGGGTGAGACCGCCTCGGTGACTCTGCCCGATGGTTCGCTTGCCACACTGTCGACCCGGACCGCATTGGCACTCAATTTCGACGCAGAACGGCGCCGGGTCGTCCTTGAAAAAGGCGAGGCGTTTTTCCAGGTTGCACCGGACGCATCCCGCCCCTTCGTCGTCGAGGCCTCGGATCTCTTTTCCACCGCGCTCGGAACTGCCTTTTCAGTCGGGTTCCAGGAAGACGGGATCGCCGTGACGGTCACCGAACATGCGGTCAGCGTTTCCACGGGCGACAAATTCCAGCGCGTCGAGCAGGGACAGAACCTGATCTACAGGAACGGGCAGATGTCTGTGCCTGTCAAGGCGGACGTCGAGACGCAGCTTTCCTGGAGGAGCGGCAAGCTGGTTTTCCTTTCGACCCCATTTCGCGACGTCATATCGTCCCTCTCCCGCTGGCGCACCGGCAAGATCATCATCATGGACGACAGGCTGGCGCAGAGCAGGGTGACGATCATCGTCGACGTGAAGCGGTCCGATACCATCCTCGATACGCTGGCGCTCGGCCTGCCGATCACGGTCCAGAACCTATCGCCGTGGCTGACCTTCATTTACCCGAGATAAATATTTCAAAAAGCACTCAGGTTTTTGGGAAAAGCATTCGTCCCCATGATCAGAGCGTGTGTATCGCGCTGGTCTGTCGCGTTGCCTAAGGGGGATTTTCGTGTCGCGTCCTATCATCAACAGCCATCTGCCAAGCATGTCGGCAGGATCGTTCCGCAAGCTGCTTCTGGCCACCGCCTGCGTCATTCCGCTCTTTCAGTCAATGCCGGCAGCGGCGCAGGCTCCGGCATCGTCCTACACGTTCTCGATCCCTGCCCAGCCACTTTCGTCTGCTCTGGTGCGCTTTTCCTCGGTGACAGGTATCGACGTGCTTTTCAACGGCACCCTGCCGGCCGGCGCTCGCACGCAGGGTCTCAGCGGTTCCGCGTCACCGGAGGAGGCGCTCACGAGGCTGCTTGCCGGAAGCGGTCTTTCCTGGCGGTTCCAGGGGGCCAATACCGTCGTGCTGACGGATCCGACCGCGACCAGTGCCGCCGCATCGGCGGGCAGTGCGACAGAGCTCGCCCCGATCATATTGAGCTCGGAGACCGCCTGGGGGCCGGTTGACGGCTTCGTCGCGACCCGCAGCGCGACGGGCACCAAAACCGACACACCGCTGATTGAAACGCCGCAGTCCATTTCCGTGGTCACGCGCGATCAGATGGACGTGCAAGGGGTCAACAGCCTCAACAGCGCGCTGCGCTATACTCCGGGCGCCAGCGGCGACCTTTACGGCACGGACAATCGCGGTCTCGGCGTCCAGCTTCGCGGCATGGGCACAGGCAGTAGTGGCATCTTTTATCGCGATGGACTGCAGCTCAAGGACTCCAATTTTACCATGTTCAATGCGATCGAGCCCTATGGCGCCGAGCGTTACGAGGTCCTGCGCGGTCCGGCTTCCGTTCTGTATGGACAAGCGACACCCGGTGGCTTGATCAACTACGTCAGCAAACGGCCGACCGAAGAGGTGCTGCGCGAGGTCGAGATCGTCGGCGGTAGTTTCGAACATTATGAGGGCCGGTTCGATTTCGGCGGACCGGTCGGTAACGACGATACGCTGCTCTATCGCATGACCGGTGTCGTACGCGAGAGTTCCACGCAGATCGATTTCGTCGACGATGACCGCCTCTTCCTGGCGCCGGCAATCACGTTCAAGCCGGACGAAGACACGAAACTCACCGTTCTCGGCCAGTATCAGCGCGACCGTTCGGGCTGGGCCATGCAATATCTTCCGGCATCCGGCACCGTTTTCGACAGCCCTTTTGGCAAGATCCCGAACAGCCGGTTCGTCAGTGAGCCCGCTTTCGACGAGTATAACAACACGCTCGGCTCCGTCGGTTACGAATTCGAACACCATTTCAACGATGCATGGCAGATCCGCCAGAACGCGCGCTATGTCTGGCTGACCCATGAGGAGCAAGGCGTTTTCGGCGCCGGGCTGCAGGCGGACGGCCGGACCTATGATCGTTATGCCGACGGCGGCAGCACCAATCTCCAAGGCGGCACGATCGACACGCAGATCATCGGCGAGTTCGATACGGGTGAGTTGGCGCATACCCTGCTCGCCGGTATCGATTTCAAGCGCCACTACTATCGCGACTACGCATCCGCCGGTGACGTGGATCCGCTCGATATTTTCGATCCCGTATACGGCAAACCTATTGGTCCGATGATTCCCTACAGGAACACCGAGACCGTGCAGAGCCAGTTGGGCATCTATGGACAGGACCAGATCAAGCTCGATCGGTGGACGCTGACATTGGGCGGACGTTACGACTGGGCATGGGGAACGGCCCGTGATGCCGTGGACTCCGCCAATAACGTGAAAATGAAAGACGATGCGTTTACCGGACGTGCCGGCCTCGTCTATCTCACCGACAACGGCCTGGCGCCCTATGTCAGCTATACCGAATCCTTCAACCCGGTCACCCAAGCGGGGTTCGAACCGGAAACGGGCCGCCAATATGAGGTCGGCATCAAGTACCAACCGCCGGGCTCAAACTCCTTCATGACTGTGTCGGCCTTCGATCTCGCCCGCCAGAATGTCGTGAGCCACAGCGGCCCGGGCGGGGCCACCGTTTCACAGACCGGTGAAATCACCTCGCGCGGCATTGAAATCGAGGGCGTGGCAAGCCGCGATTCCGGTCTGGATGTGCGGCTTGCCTACACCTATCTCGACACGGAAGTGACAAAGGAAACCAACGGGGATTCTGCCGCCGGAACAAGCGACGTCGGCAACACGCCCTTCGGCGTCGCCCGGCACCGTGTCTCGCTCTGGGCAGACTACGCGCTGCAAAATGGACCGCTGGAGGGCCTCACCATTGGCGGCGGCGTTCGATATGTGGGCAGGACGTGGGGCGATGACGCCAACACCTTCAAGGTTTCCGACTATGTGCTCGCCGACGCGGCGCTGAGCTACAAGAAGGACAACACGACGCTTTCGCTCAATGTCAGCAACATTTTCGACAAGGATTACGTTGCCTCCTGCTTTGCCGAGAGCTTCGGTTGCTTCTATGGCGAGGGGCGCCGGATCACCGCCTCCGTGCGGGTTACATGGTAAGGAAGGCAGCTTGAGCGCTGGCTTCCTTTCTCCGACACGGCGCGCGTTCCTGGGCGGGGCGGGCGCCTTTGCCGCTTTCCCGTTTCGCGGTTTCGCGTCATCCCCTCCCCGGCGCGTCGCCTGCCTGGAGTGGACGGCCGCCGGAATGGTCATGTCCCTTGGGCTTGCGCCGATCGCAGTCGGCGATCTCAAAGGGTACACGCAATGGGTCGAGCACCCGACATTGCCGGAGACGACGCTCGACCTCGGGTCACGGGGCGAGCCGAGCCTTGAGCTGCTGGAAGAACTCAATCCGGACCTGATTATCGCGACCTATGGATACGGGTTGGAGGTCGCAGATTTCGAACGTTTCGCGCCGACCTACGACCTTCCCCTCTATGTCGAAAAAACCTCGCCATATGCACAGGCCAAACGGGAGACGCAAAGACTTGGCGAGCGCCTGGCTCGGGAGCGCGAGGCTGAAGCTCTTCTTGTCCGGACGGAACGAACGATCGACGAATCTCGCCTGCGGCTCGCAGACCGCAAGGCTACCCCTCTCTGCCTCTTCACCTTTTTTGATGACCGGCACCTGCGCATCTACGGTGCCGGCAGCCTGCTTCAGAATGTGATGGACCGGCTTGACCTCCGGAACGCATGGGACCGTGAGACAAGCGAATGGGGGATTTCGACGGTCGGCGTGGAGCAGCTCGCAACCATCGGCGACGCCCGGCTCGTTTGCCTGGAACCGATCATGCCGCATGCGGTGCGGATGATGCGCGGAAGTTCACTGTGGCAAAACCTGCCCGCGGTACGTGCCCACCCGATCACGACCATTCCCACCCTCTGGCCGTTCGGCGGGCTGGATGTAGCTGCCCGTTTTGCGGCGCTCCTCGCCGACAACCTGGTTTCGGCATGATAACCGGCTTGCGGACTTCGCCGGATCGGAGATCACGACCGTTCGCCATCCTTGCCCTCCTGGCATTTGCCGGTCTTTGCCTTTTCCTGACCTCGCTTCGGCTTGCCGAACTGCTGCCATTGAACCTCTGGTGGAGCGCACTGATTGCACCTGACATGACCGATGTCGCGCAGTTGTTATTCCATCACTCCGCCCTTCCCCGTGTCATCGTCAGCATCGTTGCCGGCGCAGCGCTCGGTCTTGCGGGGACGATCTTCCAGCAGTCCCTCCGCAATCCGCTCGCCGAACCCGCAACCGTCGGCACGGCAGCCGGTGCCAACCTGGCGCTCGGCACAGCCGCCATCCTTGCACCATCCCTGCTGGAGACCGGCCGCGAACTGGTGGCGATCGGAGGCGGCGCGCTGGCGACGGCGGCGGTCGTCCTGATCGCCTGGCGCCGGCATCTCTCGCCCGTTTCGCTGGTGCTCGCAGGCCTCGTCGTCAGCCTGGTCTGTGGCTCGGCAAGCGCGCTCCTCGTCGTGCTCGATCGCGACTATATGACGGAGCTTTTTATCTGGCAGACGGGATCCCTCATCCAGAATGGCACCGCCGTGATGGCGAACCTTTCGGTCAAGCTGCTGATCGGATTCGCCCTTGCGACAAGCCTGATCCGGCCGATGCGCATTCTCGAACTGGATGACGAAAGCACCCGCAGCCTCGGGTTTTCCCCCGCGGTACTCCGGCTGGCCGGTCTGGCCGTCGCCGTCTGGCTGAGTGCTGCCGTCGTTGCCGCGGTCGGCGTCATTGGTTTCGTCGGCCTTGCAGCGCCGCATATCGCAGGGGTGCTCGGCGCGCGCAGTTTTGCGCCGCGGATGGTTTTGGCATCAGTCGGCGGCGCATTGCTCCTCTGGTTCACCGACCAGCTCGTGCAGGTTCTGCCGCTGCCGGAAGAAGTGCCGACAGGCACGGCGACAGCGCTGATCGGCGCTCCACTGCTTCTCTTATCTCTGCCGCGCATGCGGGCAATCATGCCGACGCAAGGCGGATCCGACATTGCGTCGCCTCGCCACGTGATCCGCTGGTGGATGCCGTTTGCGGCGATAGCCGCAATGGCCGTGACGATCGCCCTCAGCCTGTTTTTCGCGCGCGGCGTCGATGGGTGGCACTGGGCTTCCGCAGCCGAACTTGCGACCTTCCTGCCGCTACGCCTGCCGCGCGCATCGGTGGCGCTGTCGGCGGGCGCGATCCTTGCCGTCTCCGGTACGCTGATACAGCGCATGACAGGTAATCCCATGGCTTCGCCGGAGGTCCTCGGCATATCTTCAGGGGCTGCGATTGGCATCATTGTACTGTTTCTGATCGGCATCCAACTCGACCGGACGAACATGATCCTGGCCGCGACGGCCGGCGCATTGCTGACGCTCGGGGCAATCGTGCTGATGGCCGAAAGGACATTATTTTCGCCCGACCATATCCTTCTTGCGGGCATTTCCTTGTCAGCCATCGGCACGGGGCTTGCCGCGCTCGTGCTGGCAAGCGGCGATCCGCGCATCGATTTTCTGCTCGCCTGGCTCTCCGGTTCCACCTATCGGGCGACCCTGGGCGATGCGGCAACGGCGGGCTGCATCTTGCTCGTCATCCTGGCCGGTTCACCGCTCATGGCGCGCTGGTTGGAAATCCTGCCGCTCGGCCAAGCGACCTCGATGTCGCTCGGCATTCCGTTGAAGACCGTGCGGCTCTCCATCCTTCTCACGGCCGGACTCTGCGCGGCTGCTGCAACCGTGTTTGTCGGGCCGTTGAGTTTCATCGGGCTGATCGCGCCACGTGCCGCCGACTATCTCGGCTATCATCGGCCGCTGCCTCAGCTTTTCGTAAGTGCGTTCCTCGGCGGCGTCACAATGGTGATCGCCGACTGGCTCGGCCGGTCCATCATCTTTCCCTGGCAAGTGCCTGTCGGCCTGCTGGTCGCCCTCGTCGGAGGTCCGTTTTTTCTCTGGCAGATTGCGAAATCGAGATGAGCCCCAGCTTGCCGTCGAACGAGATGTTCATGCCGCCGCATTCGCCAGCTCTTCGAGATTGGCCATGTCGAGCGGGCGCTTGCCGTCCTCGATCTCGTGGATCATCTCGATCAGGCGTGAGGCAAGCGGCGTCGGAACGCGCGATTCCCTGCCGATCTCGACGACCGGCATCACCTGTGCTTCCACCTCGGTCTTGCGTTTGCGCACCGCGAGATCGCGCCAGATGCCGGAATGCGATCTTGCCGACCTGCGGTTCTGCGCCACCATGTCATCGAAAGACGTCTCGGTCTGCTGCGGTGAAGCCAGCGGCCCGAAGGCGGACGGATCGAATCCATCGAAGGCTTCCGGCCGGATGTTGTTGATAGCCGCCACCGTCGCCACTTCCAGCGCAAGCCGGCGCAGAACCGGGCGGGCGATCGGATTTTCGAGTACATCGGCAATGCTGTCATTGGTGAGAGCTGTGCCGAACAGCAGTGCGCCGTAGATGAGCTTGCCCCACAAAAAGCCCCAGATATTGCTGGTGATCAGAGCCTTCGGCTCGACCTGCCGCATCAGCTGGTAGATATCCTCGGCCCGCTCCGTGAAACGCCCGTCGAGTTCGCCGATCACCACTGCGCCATGGCCGCCATACTGCACGACGCCCGGCTCCAGATAATCCGACTCGAAATTGACGAAGCAGCCGATGACGCGATGTTCCCCGACGATACGGGCAATCACTCGCTCGTTGAGCCCGTTCTGGGCGGAAACCACATATCCGTCGGCGGGGAGATGCTGGACGAGAGACCTTGCCGCCGCCTCCGTATGATGAGCTTTGACACAAAGGAAAGTCCGTTGATACGCGCCTTCCAGCTCTTCCGGCAGATAGGCTCTGGCCTGGACGGTATCTTCGAAGATCGGACCGACGATCTTCAGTCCCTTCTCATTGATCGCATCGACATGATCCTTGACGTTGTCGACGAAGATCACGTCCTCGCCGGCGCGGATGAAAGCCGCACCCAGCGTGCCGCCGATCGCGCCGGCGCCCCAGATCAGAATTGGCTGGCTCATGTCCAAAGTCCTTCCAAAAACGCCCGCATTCCCGCGAGCGCTATATCCCACATTGCCTAACGCGCGCTCGTTGCGGTTTGCAAGACCTGGCGCGCCTTCGAGAACAGCTATTGGCCCACCAAGTACCTGATCGGCGGTCGCGGGTGTTTGCCGCCAAGCCCATCCGGCCTCTTCAGCGCGTCAGCGGATAGATCAGCTGGCCGTCCTCCTCGCCCCTCGGGAAGGCGCCTTCACGGCTGCGCTTTTCTGACTGCTGATAGCCCTGCGGGCTGATGCCGATATAGCGCTTGAACATGCGGGAGAAGTAGTAGGCGTCCGTATAGCCGGAAAGCTCGGCGGCGCGCTTCACCGTACAACCGCCGGCCATCAGGCCCATGGCCCGCTCCATCCGCTTGAATTCCTGGAACTTGTCGGGCGTCCAGCCAACCCGCTTTCGGAACTCCCGCTTGAAGTAATCCGGATTATAGGGCGCCGATTTGATCGTTCTTGCGACGATCTCCTCGCCCAGCGGATCGGCCGCGATCTGGCTCGCCGCCACCATGACCGAAAAGGAGAGCGCATCCGGATTGTTGACGTTGCCGACCGACTGCTCCCTCCAGCCGGTATGGGCCTGTTCGATGAATTCGATCAGCAGGAACATGAAGAGGTGATGCTGAAGCAGCGTGGTCGAATAGGGCGGCGAATTGTCGTGGTAATAACGCGTCAGCGGCTCCATCATTTCCCAGCGTGCGAGCGTAACGGCGTGTTTCAGGTTCATCTGGGCGATCAGGTCGAGCCGCCCGAAGAGGTCGAGCGTGAAATGCTGGGCAATCCCGGTATAGGCTTCCCGCGAGGTCGAATGGCCGGAAAACCACGTATTTGCAGGCAGGAGCATCGCCCTGCCCGGCGCCATGTCGATTGTCTCGCCCCCGACCTCATATCGCGCCGAGCCCGTCAGACAGATGATCAGGTCATGCACGCTGTTCGATTTGTCCACGCCCCAGGTATGCGAGTGCTGCATCCTTATGGTTGAACGCGTCAGCGTCAACGCCATCGCGTTCATCGGAATCGCAGACAGAACGCTACCTTCAATTTTCTCCATCCTTTTCCCCGAATTTGTCGATTTGATCTGACTGCCAAAGTGAGAATATCAGCGTGGGAGCTGATATCTCAACATGTCAGAGACGGAAATGGGAGGAAATGGCGCTTCTTTCTCGCAAACCTGATGGATCAGGTGGGTCCGGAGATCGAAGTGCCAGAGGTTGCGATGCACAATAAAGGAAGTGTCTCTTCGTTCAATGCCGCCTATATCGACGGCGGCACGCTCAACTGGGCGACGAAACTCATGGGCGACCTTGCCTATGACGGAACCCCCGCTGCCCATGCCCGGCTCCACGCCAGACTGGGGCGGGCGGCATGAGCGGCGACAACAGGTTCCTTGGGCTTATCTATCTGTCGCCCTTCATCATCGGGCTTCTGGTTTTCACCGCCCTGCCCTTCCTCGCGTCGCTCTATCTGAGCTTCACCAACTACAACCTGATGAACGAGCCGGTCTTCACAGGTCTGCAGAACTATATCCGGCTGTTCACCAACGACCGGACGTTCCGCAAATCGCTCTGGGTCACGCTGGTCTACGTGTTCATGACGGTGCCGTTGAAGCTCGCTTTCGCGCTCTTCATGGCGGTGATCCTCAATTACAAGCTGAAATTCATCAACGTTTTCAGGACGGCCTATTACGTGCCGTCGATCCTTGGCGGTTCGATCGCCATCGCGGTCCTGTGGCGCTACATCTTCGCCGATGTCGGCCTCGTCAACATGGGCCTTGCCCTGCTGGGTTTCGAGCCGGTCAACTGGTTCGGCGACCCGACCAATGCGCTGTTCACCATCACGCTGTTGCGCCTCTGGCAGTTCGGTTCGGCCATGGTGATCTTCCTTGCCGCGCTCCAGAGCATCGACAAGACGCTCTACGAGGCCGCCTCGATCGACGGCGCCGGCAAATGGACGAGCTTCGTCTACATCACCCTGCCGCTGATCACGCCTGTCATCTTCTTCAATCTGATCATGCAGATGGTCCAGGCCTTCCAGGAGTTCAACGGACCCTACATCATCACCCAAGGGGGGCCTTTGAAATCCACCTATCTCCTGCCGATCTACATCTATGACGAGGCCTTCAAGCGCTTCGACATGGGTTACGCCTCGGCTATCGCCTGGGTCCTGTTCCTCATCATCATGGCCCTCACCCTCGTCGCCTTCTGGTCTTCGCGTCACTGGGTCTATTACGCCGGCGACAAGAGGAGCTGACCCATGACCGATCACATCCTCTCTCAGAACTCGCCAGCCGCCCGCGACATCGACATCGCCCGCAGCCGCGAAACGCGTCGGCACCGTTTTAATGCCGCGCTGCGTTACGCTCTGCTGACCGGGGTCGGGCTGCTGATGCTCTATCCGCTGATCTGGCTGATCGGGGCGTCGTTCAAGACCAATTCGGAGATTTTCGCAAATCCCGGCTTCTGGCCGGAGAGCCCGACGCTCGACGGCTATATCAAGGGCTGGAAGACCTCGACGCCCTATTCCTTCGGAACGTTCTTCGTCAACACGCTGTGGATCGTCATCCCGAAGGTGATCGGCACGGCGATTTCCTGCACGGCGGTCGCCTATGGCTTTGCCCGCTTCGATTTCCCCTTCAAGAAGGTGCTGTTTTCAGCGCTGATCGCGACGCTGCTCCTGCCGAACGTCGTTACTCGCATTCCGCAATACCTGATCTTCCGCGATCTCGGCTGGCTCGACAGCTATCTGCCGCTCTGGGTGCCCTCGGCGCTCGCGGGCGATGCCTTCTTCGTCTTCATGCTGGTGCAGTTCCTGCGCGCCATTCCGCGCGACATGGAGGAGGCAGCCCGGGTCGACGGAGCCACCACCTGGCAGACGCTGATCTTCATCGTCGTGCCGCTTCTGATGCCGGCGCTGATCTCGGTCTGCCTGTTCCAGTTCATGTGGACGATGAACGACTTCCTAGGGCCCCTGATCTACATCTCCTCGGTCGACAAGTACCCGATCTCGCTGGCGCTCAAACTGTCGATCGACACAACCGAAGCCTTCGAATGGAACCGGGTCCTGGCGATGTCGGTCCTGTCGCTGGCACCGGCACTCGCGGTCTTCTTCCTCGCCCAGAAATATTTCATCGACGGGATCTCCTCCGGCGGGATCAAAGGATAGTCACATGGCGCGTCTTCAACTGAGAAACCTCGAAAAGGACTACGGTTCGTTCCGCGCCGTGCATGGCATCAACCTCGATGTCGAAGACGGCGAGTTCATGGTGCTGGTCGGCCCGTCCGGCTGCGCCAAGTCCACCACGCTTCGCATGATCGCCGGGCTGGAACGGGTGACCGGCGGCGAGATCCGTATCGGCGGCGAGCTGGTCAACGACAAGACGCCGGGCGACCGCGGCATATCCATGGTCTTCCAGAACTACGCGCTCTATCCGCATATGAAGGTGCGCAAGAACCTCTCCTTCAGCATGCGGCTGAAGCGCCGCCCGGCCGCCGAGATCGAACAGGCCACCCAGCACGTCTCCAATCTTCTCGAGATCGACCCCTTGCTCGACCGGCTTCCAAAACAGCTCTCCGGCGGCCAGGCGCAGCGCGTCGCGGTCGGCCGGGCGCTGATCAAGAAACCGCAGGTCTTCCTGTTCGACGAGCCGCTCTCCAACCTCGACGCCAAGCTGCGGGCCTCGATGCGCGTGCGCATCACCGACCTGCACAAACGCCTGAAGGCGGACGGCCAGCAGGCGACGGTCATCTACGTTACCCACGACCAGACCGAAGCCATGACCATGGGCGACCGAATCTGCGTCATGCGGGACGGCCACATCATGCAGGTCGCCGATCCGGTGACGCTCTACAGCCGCCCGGCCAATACATTCGTCGCGGGCTTCATCGGCAGCCCGGAAATGAATTTCCTCGACGGCACGTTCGAAGGAGAAAACAGCGTGCGGGCAGCGGAGCAGGTGATTGTGCTCGGCGACGAGTTCACCAAGCGGATTTCCGGCCGCAGCGAACACGTCACGCTCGGCATCCGGCCGCAGCACCTGCGCATCGTCGCGCCCGAAACGCCCGGCACCATCAAGGGCAAGCTTACCCATATCGAGTTCATGGGCCACGAAGTCTACCTCTATGTCGACATCGGCCCGAAACGCCTGATCGCCGTGGTGCCGTCCGCGTCCTACGACCGCGGCGCGCTTCGCGACGACTGGGTCTGGCTGAGCCCGGACCCGAAGGGAGTGCATCTGTTCGACCGCCAGTCCGGGGAGAATATCAGCCTGGCGATTTGAAACTTCATCGTTCCAACTTGGGAGGAGCCAAAATGAGAACCATGTTCATGACCGCGGCGTTGTTTGCCGCCACCAGCCTTTCGACCGCATTCGCTTCGGATCTGCGCATGTCCTGGTGGGGCAGCGACGATCGCCATGTCGCAACCCAGCAGGCCCTGAAGGTCTGCGGCGGGAAATTCGGCCACACGATCGCGCCTGAATTCACCGGGTTCCAGGGCCATCAGGAAAAGATCGCCACGCAGCTCGCCGGCCGCACAGAGGCCGACATCATGCAGGTGAACTGGCCCTGGCTGCCCCTATTCACCAAGAACGGCGACGGCTTTGCCGACCTGAACCAGTACAAGGACATCATCGACCTCAGCCAGTGGTCGAAGCCGGATCTCGACAGCGGCACCGTCAAGGGCAAGCTGAACGGCATTTCCGTCTCGACCACCGGCCGCGTCTTCATGTTCAACAAGACGACTTACGACAAGGCCGGCATCCCGATCCCGAAAACCTGGGAAGAGCTGATCGCCGCAGCGCCGAAGATGAAGGAAAAGCTCGGCAAGGAGTATTATCCCTTCGAAGGCGCCGCTCTCGACGCCCGCCTGATGGTGATCCTGCGCACCACCCAGAAGACCGGCAAGGACCTGATCGACCCGGCTACCAACAAGGTCGCCTGGAGCGAAGCCGAACTCGCCGAAGGCCTGGAATTCTACAAGACACTGGTCGACAAGGGCGTCATCGAGAGCTGGAAACAGGTCGCCGCCGGCGGCAATACGCCGCTGCATGAAAACCAGAAATGGGCAAAGGGCCAGGTCGCCGGCACCTACCAGTGGGACAGCACTTACGGCAAGATCGCAACGCCGATGGAAAAGGGCCAGGAGCTCGTGCCCGTCAAGCTGTTGACGATCGAGGGCGCAAAGACCGATGGCGTCTACCGCAAGCCCTCCATGCTGTTTTCGATCTCCAGGAACAGCAAGGATCCTAAGGCCGCGGCCCAGGTGCTCAACTGCCTGCTCAACGACCCGGAAGCGGTCAAGATCATGGGGGCGACGCGCGGCATTCCGTCCAGCAAGGCGGCGCTCGATACGCTGACCAAGGAAGGCAAGATCAAACCGGTGCAGCTGGAAGCCTACAAGCGGGTGATGGAGCCGACCAGCCCCGGCGTCTCGCCGCTCAACGAACATCCGCGCGTCACGGAAGTCTTCGACACCAATTTCGAAGCCTTCGCCTATGGCCAGCAATCCTCCAAGGATGCCGCAACCGAGATCATCGCCGGTATCAACCAAGCGCTGACGGGGATCTGAGGACGTGACGGACGTCGCCATCGAACTCCTGATTGCCGGTCCCCGCAGCGCGACCTTCAGCGTCGATGCCGAAAGGCATCTCCACATGCGCGATGACACGCTTGCCTGGCAGGTTCGGGAGATCGATGGCGCGTTGGTCGCCGAGGGGACGACACGGACTGTCGTCTTCACGGTCGCTTCTCTTGAACCGGGCACAACCTACTTTTTCCATGCAGCTGGTGCCCGGCTCGAATTTATCACACGGCAGGAAACTGCCGTGCTCGACATCCGCGACTTCGGCGCTTCGACGGACGCACAGGACAACGCCCAAGCGATCCAACGGGCCATCGCGGTGCTCGCTCCGGGAGGCACGCTGAGAATTCCGGCGGGGCGCTGGCTGAGCGGTCCGGCCTTCCTCAAGAGCGACATGACCTTGCTGCTCGAAGACGGCGCGGAGCTCGCGGCAATCGCCAACAGGCACGATTTTCCCATCCTGCCGGCGCGCCATGCGGATGGCCGCATTCTTGGCACCTGGGAAGGCGTGGCGGAGGCCTGTTACGCCAGCCTGATCAATGCGATCGACTGCCGGGACGTGCATCTTGCCGGCACCGGCACCATCGACGGCGGCGGAGATCGCGGCGACTGGTGGTCATGGCCGAAGGAAACACGCCAGGGCGCCAGGCGCCCCCGCACCATTTTTCTCTCGGCTTGCGAGGATGTGACGCTTTCCGGCCTCACCATCCGCAACTCGCCGTCCTGGACAGTCCATCCGGTTTTCTGCAAACGGCTCATTGCAGCGGATCTCACGATAGAGAACGATCCGGACTCTCCGAATACCGATGGTTTCAACCCCGAAAGCAGTTCCGATATCCGCCTTGTCGGCCTGCATATCTCGGTCGGCGACGATTGCATAGCGCTCAAGGCCGGCAAACGCAGCCTTCAGGGTGGACCCGACCGCCCGACCGAGCATGTGCGGATCGAGAACTGCCTGATGGAGCGCGGCCATGGTGCCGTGGTCATCGGCAGCGAGATGAGCGCCGGCATCAGCGACATCACCATCCGAAACTGCCATTTCAAGGGAACGGACCGGGGGCTGCGCATCAAGACACGCCGGGGACGCGGCGGCACGGTCGCCGACATCCGCCTGGCCGACAGCCTGATGGAGGATGTCGCAACCCCGGTCGCCGTCAATTCCTTCTATTTCTGCGATGCCGACGGCCGGTCCGATTACGTCCAGTCCCGGTCGCCGCTGCCGGTCTCCCTGGAAACGCCGAGCATTAGCTCGATCTCCGTCGAGAACGTTACGGTTACCGGCGCGCGAACGGCTGCCGCCGTCTTCTACGGCCTGCCGGAAGCGGCGATCCGCGACATTGTCTTCGAGAACTACACCGTTTCCTTCGCGCCGGATGCCGAGGCCGAAGTGCCGGAAATGGCCTCTCTACTCCTGCCGCTCCGGCATGCCGGTATCGTTGCGGAAAACGCCGTTTTCAGCCGCTTAGCACGGCTTTCTCCGGTTTCCATCCATCCAGCTCAAGACTGAAATCCAATGCTTCAGGACTACTTCGAGAATTACGCACGCGATTATGAATATTACAAAGGCGGGGCCTGGTGTTACGAGGACGGCTGCCTCTATCGCGGCCTGATCGCGCTCTATGAAGCGACCGGCGAGCGCCCATGGCTGGATCATCTCATCCGGCTGGTCAGTGGTCAGATCGACGCGCAGGGTCGGCTTGTCGGCTACGAGATCAACGAATTCAACATCGACAACATCCTGCCCGGCCGTGCGCTCGTCTTTCTCCATCGGCTGACGGGCGAGAGCCGCTGGCTTGATGCCGCCGCACCGCTTGCGCGGCAGCTCGAAACGCATCCGCGCACCGGCAGCGACGTCTATTGGCACAAGCTGCGTTACCCGCATCAGATCTGGCTGGACGGGCTTTATATGGCGCTCCCCTTCAAGGTGGAATACGCGCAAGCGGTCTCAAAACCCCAGGCCGTCGAGGAAGCGCTCCGGCAGTTCACGACGGCGCTCGACCTCACCTATGACCGGCAGGCGGATCTTTATCGCCACGGTTACGACGAGGCCCGGCAACAGGCTTGGGCGGATGCGGAAAGCGGCCTTTCCCCGGCCCATTGGGCAAGATCGATCGGCTGGCTGGCGATGGCCTTCGTCGACATCATCGAGAACCTGCCCGCCGGCACATCCAGACGGGAGCTGAGCGACCGCGCGGCGGCGCTGGCATCCCGGATCATCGCTCTTCGCACCGCGGATCACCGTTGGCTGCAGGTGATCGACCGGCCGGACGAGGCGCAGAACTATCCCGAAAGCTCAGCCACCGCGATGTTCTCCTACTTCCTTCAGAAACTCGCGCGGCTCGGTGGCCCCCCCGGCGTTTCCGAGGCCGGTCGAGCGAGCCTGCAATCGCTGACCGGACAGGAGCTACGGCGGGATGCGGATGGACGGCTGAGGCTTCACAACATCTGTTGCGTTGCAGGCCTTGGAGGCTTCAACGGCCGCTATCGCGACGGCTCCGTCGGCTATTATCTCTCCGAGGAAATCCGCCCCGACGACATCAAGGGCGTCGGACCTCTGATGATGGCCTATGCGGAAACGCTGCTGGACAGACAATCGATGATGTCCCAGTCTGCGCGGCTGGGGGATCAGGTCGAGCTCAGCGCCGCCGTCAAGCGATAGCAGCGCTCGCTAGTGTCTCAGACCGAACTTCTGTTATGGTTGAGAGGTAGGCCTCCCGCTCATTGGAGGCTTTGTCTTGAGGGAGGCGCGCTAAAATGGGCACCGACAGGGACACTGTACGGTCCTATGATTCGGTCGCGGCGGAGTACGCTGCCGAAGCCGCAGCGATGCCCAAATGGGTCGCGACCGAGATCGATGCCTTCGTGACCGAGCTGGGTGGTTCGGGGAGGGTGCTGGAGATCGGAAGCGGGGGCGGGCGAGATGCACTTGAGCTTGAGAAGCGGGGGATTAGCGTCCGGCGCACCGACATTTCGAAGGGTTTTGTGGAATTGCTTCGCAAGAGTGGGTTCGAAGCTGACCTGCTGGACCCGCTGACGGAAGACCTGGCCGACCCGCAGCGTCCTGGCACGCCGTATGACGGGATCTGGGCCTGTGCCTGCCTGATCCACGTCGCGCGCGAAGATTTGCGCGTGGTGCTTGGACGGCTTGCCAAGGCGACCCGGACTGGTGGCCGACTGCACGCCTCGGTTAGAGAGGGCGATGGCGACGATGTGTCCACGCACGGCAGCGCTGCAGCGCCTCGGCGCTACGTCGAAACGTACTGGCGCGAGCCTGCCCTGCGATCGACGCTGACAGACGCTGGCTGGATTGTCAGCGAGCTACGTCATTGCGTCGGAAGCCCCAATGATCGGTGGCTGAGCGTTCGGGCGAGTCGGGCATAACGCACACATGGTTTAGGCCCGGATCGAAGCGGTGTGCCGCGTCTGCATGGGACGCCAAGCCGGATAGACCAAACTTCCCGTCCGGGTCGAAGGCCGAAGTCAAACTGAGACACTACCCAGCGCGCTCGCGCCGAGAAACAGGAGAAAACAGACCATGACGATCGATGTCCGGACGCGCCATGCCGTTCACTACAGCCAGTCGGAGCGCATGACGAGCGCGGACCTACGCGAAAATTTCGTGATTGAGGATCTCTTTGTCGCGGGAACGCTGCAGGCCGTCTATACCCATTACGACCGCATGCTGGTGGCAGGGGTGGCACCCACGCAGGCAAGCCTCGGTGTCGGCAGCGAATTAGCCAGACTGGTCGGCGCGGACTATCTGCTGGAGCGCCGCGAACTGGGCCTCATCAATATTGGCGGACCGGGCCGCGTCATCGCCGACGGCAAGGCTTACGAGCTCCTGCCAATGGACGGGCTCTATCTCGGCATGGGAACGAAGGAGATCTTCTTCGAGAGCGACGATCCGTCGGCGCCCGCGAAATTTTATATCAACAGTGCGCCGGCGCACGCCACCTTACCCTCGCGGATCGTCAGCAGCACGGATGCGATCGAGAACAATCTCGGCGACAATGCCACGTCGAACAAGCGCAAGCTCTACCAATATCTGCATCCGAAAGTGCTTCCGACCTGCCAGCTGCTGATGGGGCTGACCCGGCTGGAACCCGGTAGCGTCTGGAATACCATGCCGGCGCATCTGCATGACCGGCGGATGGAAGCCTATCTCTATTTCGAACTGCCGGAGAATGCCTTCGTCGTCCACCTGATGGGGCGTCCGGCGGCGACCAGCCACCTCATCATTCGCAATGAACAGGCCGTGCTCTCGCCGCCCTGGTCCATCCATTGCGGCGCCGGCACCGGGGCCTACGCCTTCATCTGGAGCATGGCCGGAGACAACCAGTCCTTCACCGACATGGACATGGTGGATATGAAGAGCCTCAAATAGGTCCATCGACGACCATTCGCCATCAGGCACCTGATCTGCCCGAAGCGCGGGAACCATCAGACGGGCACTATCCGCGGTTCCTGTCGGACTACCGTGCGTTCGCCCGAATGCGCGGGGTCCTTGCATGGGCCGGTGGAGCGGCGCTCGACGATCCGCGACGCCACATGGATCCTGCGCGCCGGCGTCCCCGGCTGGCGCGGGTTTTCGATCCGCTCGAGCAGCAGCCGCAGGCCGACGGCTCCACATTCCTGGCCTTCCATCCGCACCGTCGTCAAAGCCGGCGAGATCTGCTTTGCCGGCGAAAAATCGCCGAAACCGACCACCGAGACATCATCGGGAATGCGATAACCCTGGCCCAGGAGTTCGGAAACAACGGTGAGCGCCAAACCATCATGCGCGCAGAAGAAGGCGGTCGGCCGATCGCCCTTGTCCTTGAGCTCCCGATAGGCTTCGGCAAAGCCGTTTTCCTCTTCGAACTGCAGCACATGCAGGGCAACATCCGGGTGACGCTCTGCAATTTCGCGTGCTCCGTAGAAGCGCTCGCGTCGGCCGCGATAACCAGGGACTCCATAGACATAGGCGATGGAACGATGGCCGAGGTCTATCAGGTATTGGATCACGGCCTGCCCTGCCTCGTGGTCTGTGCCGGAGACCTGATCGGCATCTTCGAGCGGATCGACCCAGCCGAAGCGGATAATCGGAGTGCCGGTCGCCATCGCGGCGCGGATCGCCTCGCGGTCGTGCGGTCCGACCAGAAGCAGGCCCGCACAAGTATGCGCCAATTCTTCAAGCTGCCCTTGGCTGTGGGTCCATAACAGCCGAAGCCCCATGCCGAGCCTGTGCGCCTCGGCCTGCACACCGTTCTGGATCTGCATGTGTAGCTCGCTATTGACCGGATCGAGGTCATGAAACACCACCGCGATATCGCCGGACGTAGCCCGATTGGCGGGTTTACTGTATCCGAGCCGCTCGGCGGTTTCGCGTATTCGCTCGCGGGTCTCCTCGCTGACCCCGCTCTTGCCGGACAACGATCTGGACACCGCATATTTCGAAAGGCCGACCTCGCGCGCGATGGTCTGCAACGTGACCCGCCCCCTGTCTTTCATTCCAACCCCCTCTGCAACTGCCGCCTGGCGACCTGCTGCACCGCAAAACGCAATTTTGCCAAACAACGCTACATAACACTTTACCTAACAGTATTCTAATGCAAACTTTTCGTTATCCACGCCCAAGGGAAATAATAGGTAACGGCGGGGACTGCGTGTGGAGGAGACACTCATGATCAAGCTGAAACGTCGTGCGTTTCTGGCCGGGACCTCGGCCGTTTTGATTTTGCCGGCCCTGCCGGCTTTAGCCCTCGACTACAAGGAGGCAGGCCTCTTGAAGGACAAGGTCGCGAGCGGCGCCCTGCCTCCCGTCAAGGATCGACTGCCCGCCAACCCCCTTGTGATAAAACCCCTTGAAAGCGTTGGAAAATACGGAGGCGATTGGAAGCTGGCGCTGGTCGGCGGCGGTTCCCTCTCGATGCTGTTCCGATACCAGGCCTATGAACCTCTCCTGCGTTATACCCCCGATTGGTCGGGGGTGACGCTCAATGTCGCGGAAGCCTTCGAAGGTAACGCGGATTCCACCGTCTACACCATCCGCCTGCGCAAGGGCATGAAGTGGTCCGATGGACATCCCTACACCACCGCCGACGTCAAGTTCTGGTACGACACCGTGCTGACCGACAAGCGCGTCGCCGTCACCAGCCAGGGCCACTGGAAAACCGCCGGCAAGCCCGCCAAGCTGGAAGTGGTCGACGAACAGACTTTCAAGGTGATCTTCGAGAAGCCTAACGGTATGTTCCCGCTGCAGGTCGCCTGGTCCAACTGGGATCACACGACCCGCTGCCCCAAGCATTATCTCGAGCAGTTCCACATCGACTACAATCCAAAGGCAGACGAGCTTGCCAAGAGCCGCGGTTTCCAGAGCTGGATCGCCGCGTTCCAGTCGGCCTCCGGCTTCCAGGACGACAACGCCTTCTTCCTCAATTCCTCGAAGAAGCCCTGCCTCAACGCGTGGTATTTCACGATCGCACCGGGCGAGAATACCGAGCGGGTGGTGGCCGAACGCAACCCTTATTATTGGAAGGTCGATACCGAGGGCAACCAGCTTCCCTATATGGACCGCATCGTCTACCAGATGGTCGCCGATCCGCAGGTGCTGCTCTTGAAATGCATGCAGGGCGAAATCGACCTGATGGACCAGTATATCGCAACGCCGAACAACAAGTCGGTTCTCTATGACGCCCGCAAGCAGGGCGACTATGATTTCTACACGCTGACCTCGACCGAGGCCAACGTCATGAACTTCATCTTCAACCTGAACCACAATGACGAGACGAAGCGAAAGCTCTTCCGAAACAAGACGTTTCGCGCAGCTCTTTCAACCGCACTCGACCGTCAGACGCTGATCGACGCGGTGCTGGTCGGCCAGGGCGCGCCCGCCCAGCCGTCGATCAAGGAAGGTGATCCGCTCTATAACGAGGTGCTCGCCAGGCAGTTCACCGAGTACAGCGTCGACAAGGCGAATGCGATGCTCGACGAGCTGGTCCCGAAGCGCGACAGCCAGAATTTCCGTCTCGACGAGAAGGGTCGGCGGCTGACGATCATCTTCGAGATCGACCAGGCCCGCCCGATCTTCCTGGATCTCTTCCAGCTGGCAATCCCGATGTTCCAGGCGGTCGGCATCGATGCGCAGATGCGCACCATGGACCGCTCTCTTTGGGAAACGCGCGTTCGCCAGGGCCGCGACTTCGACGCGACAGCGCATCAGTTCGGCGCCAATGGCGGCGTCGCGGCGATGCTCGATCCGCGCTACTACGTGCCCACCGACAGCAACGCGATGTATGCGCCGGCCTGGCAGCTGTGGTATCTCGATCCCAAGAACGCCAATGCCGAGGAGCCGCCGGAAGAGACCAAGAAGCTGCTCGCCCTCTACGACAAGCTGAAGGCGACATCGGATCAGGCGGGCCAGCGCGAGATCATGAAACAGATCCTGCAGGGGGCCGCCGACAACTTCTATGTCTTTGGCATTTCGCAGCCGCCGGACGGCTACGGCATCGTCAAGAACAACATGAAGAACATCACCAAGACCATGCCGAATTCGTTCGGCTGGCCGACCCCTGCCCCGACCATGCCGGAGCAGTTCTACAAGGTCTGAAGGCCTCGCCCATTCCGATGTTTTCCAGGCGCCGGCGCAAGCTGGCCGGCGCCACGGAGCCCCTTTTTCCGATAACTGGATACCTATCATGCTCGAGGCGAGACGACAGAACACCGACACCTTGCGAACTCCCGACTGGTACAGGACCGCGACGCGCTGGACTCAGCTGACCTTCGTGGAGGATGACCCGGAAAAATACGACCCCGCCTTCTGGATCGACGTCTTCAAGCGCACGAAATCCAACGCCCTATGCCTGAGTGCCGGCGGTTACATCGCCTACTATCCAAGCAAGGTTCCCTATCACTACGTCAGCCAATATCTGGGCGACAAGGACATTTTCGGCGCTCTCGTCGATGCCGCCCGCAAGCTCGACATGCATGTCATGGCCCGCGTCGATCCGCATGCCATCCATGACGATGCGGCCAAGGCGCATCCGGAATGGGTGATGCTCAATGCCGACGGCACGCCGCGCCGCCACTGGGCCTATCCGGATGTCTGGGTGACAAATGCCTATGGCGACTACAATTCGGTGTTCATGCCGGAAGTGGTGAAGGAGATCGTCCGCAAATACGATATCGACGCGATCTTCGCCAATCGCTGGCAGGGCCATGGCGTCGATTACAGCGAAGACAGCGCCCGCCGCTTCAAGGACATGTCCGGCTTCGCCCTGCCGAAGAAGGCGGATGCCGAGGACCCGGCCTGGCAGGCCTGGCTGCAATGGCGCCGCCGCGTGTTGACCGACGTGATCGCCCAGTGGGACGACGCGGTGAAAGCCATGCGACCGCATGCGAGCTTCATCCCCAATATGAGCGGCGCGTCGCTGATGGAGTTCGATCTCTCCGTCATCACCAAACATTGCCCCTTCCTCGTTGTCGACCACCAGGGCCGCAAGGGGCTGGAACTCGGCTGGTCGGCGGGGCGCAACGGCAAGCGCATCCGTGCCACCTTTGCCGATCGCCCCGTGGTGCTGATCACCTCGATCGGCCCGGAGGAGGAATACCGCTGGAAGGATGCGGTGACCTCGGGCGAGGAGATGCAGCTGTGGATCAACAACGGCACGGCCCACGGGCTTTTCGCCTGGTTCACGAAGTTCAACGGCGTGGTGCCCGACAAACGCTGGGTGGAGCCGGTCGCCGAGGCTTTCGTGCTTCAGTCGGCCGTCGAGCCGGTCCTCGAAAGCATGAGGCCGACGGCGGAAATCGCCGTGATCGACCCGTCGACCACCTTGCGCCACTGGGCCCCGGAAGAACGCCACGCCGCGGAGAAACACGATCTCGGCGTCTACCACGCCCTGGTCGAGGCACGCCTGCCCTTCGAGCTTCTGTCCGATCAGGTGCTGACCAAGGACAATCTCGATCGCTTCAAGGTCATCATCCTCGCCAACGCCTCCTGCCTTTCGGATGCGCAGAACGAGGCCATCCGCGCCTATGTTGCGCGCGGCGGCAGTGTCGTCGCCTCCTACGAGACCTCGCTCCGTGACGAATTCGGCAAGACGCGGCCCGAATTCGGCCTGTCGGACGTGCTCGGCGCAAAATTCGTCTCCGGCCCGCGCGGCATCGTCAAGAACACCTATGTGGCGCTGTCCGGTGACCACCCGGTCAACAGGGGTTTTGATGGTGCCGAGCGGATCATGGGCGGCACAAGGCTGATCCATGTCGAACCGGCTGCGGGCGCTGAAACGCCCGTCCTCTACGTTCCCGATTTCCCGGATCTTCCGATGGAGGAAGTCTATCCGCGTAAAGACCCGGAAGGGGCGGCCGTCATCGCCCGCGAAACCGGCAGGGGTGGCCGCACTGTCTATATTCCCTGGAATATCGGCGAAATTTTCTGGGAAGTCTTTGCCGTCGATCACGCCCGCCTGCTGTCCAACGCCGTCCACTGGGCGCTCGGCAAGACCCCTCGCGTCACCGTCGAAGGCCCGGGCGTCATCGACCTCGCGCTCAGGGAAAACACCGAGGGTATCGCGCTCAGCCTCTTCAACCTCACCAACCCGATGATGATGAAAGGGCCGATCCGCGAAAATTATCCGCTGGCGGCCCAGACCGTTTCGGTGGAAGTTCCGAGCGGCAAATCGGTTGCGAAGGCCTGGCTCGTCGTTGCGGACAGGGCAGCAAGCTTCAGCGTGAAGGATGGACGCGCGGAAGTGGACGTGCCGGGCATAGAGCGGCTGGAGGTGCTGCATCTCACCTGGAAATAAGGTGGGAAACTGAAATGGAGGAAGGCTTTCGGCCTGGAGGGCCGGAAGCGGATGGAGATCCGAAGGTGGCGCCGCAACGGCGTCTTCAACGGGAGGAGAACTATTCCGATGCTTGGCTATATCTTCAAGCGCGTGCTCTACATGATCCCGACCCTGTTCGGCATGTCGCTGATATCGTTCCTGATCATCCAGCTGCCGCCGGGTGACTACCTGACATCGATGATCGCCACGATGAGCGACAGCGGCCAGGCGGTCGATCCGGCCCAGATCGAGCGGCTGAAGGAAATCTACGGCTTCGACGATCCCTTCTATATCCAGTATCTCAAATGGATCTGGGGCATCGTCAGCCGCGGCGACTTCGGTCATTCGTTCGAATGGAACCAGCCCGTCTCCGGCCTGATTTGGGGCCGGATGGGCTCGACGCTGGTCATCTCGCTCTTAAGCCTGCTGTTCGTGTGGATCGTCGCGCTGCCGATCGGCATTTACTCCGCCGTCCGTCGCCATTCGATCGGTGACCACGTCTTCACCTTCTTCGGCTTCATCGGGCTTGCCGTGCCGAACTTCATCCTGGCGCTGGTGCTGATGTATTTCGCCTACCGCTATCTCGGCCAGAGCGTCGGCGGTCTCAACTCTCCCGAATATGCCGAGGCTCCCTGGAGCCTTGCCAAGGTCGGCGATTTCCTCGCCCATCTGTGGATCCCGATCATCATCATCGGGGCCTCGGGAACGGCTGCGCTGATCCGCGTCCTGCGCGCCAACCTGACCGACGAACTGCACAAACCCTATGTGATCACCGCCCGCGCCAAGGGCCTGCCGGAATACAAGGTCATTCTCAAATATCCGGTGCGCATCGCCCTCAACCCGTTCGTCTCGGCAATCGGCTGGGTGCTGCCGCATCTGGTGTCCGGCGTGACGATCACCGCCATCGTGCTTAACCTGCCGACCGCCGGCCCGCTGCTGTTTCGGGCGCTGGTATCGCAGGACATGTATCTCGCCGGCAGTTTCATCCTGCTTTTGAGTGCCCTCACCCTTGTCGGCATGCTGCTTTCGGATCTGCTGCTCGCGCTGCTCGATCCGCGCATCCGGTTCAATTGAGGGAGGCCGCATGAGCACGCACGAGACATTCGGAACCTATTCCGGCCCCGTTCACACCGTCGCAGACGGCCCCTCGATCAGTCCGCTCAAAGCCGGAAAGAGCGTTTCGACCGCAACCGTCGGACCCTGGAGGCTGATCGCCGGCAAGCTGGTCCGGCAGAAGGTGGCGATGTTCGCGGGTGCGGTCATCCTGATCCTCTATCTGATCGGCCTGTTTGCCGAATTCCTGGCGCCCAGCCTGCCTTCGACCTCGCGGCCGCAATATACCTACGCGCCACCGCAGGGCTTGAGCTTCTTCGTCACCAAGCCGGACGGCAGTTCCGAGTTCAACTTCCATGTGAAGGGCTACAAGGTGGAGATCGAAAAGGTGGCGCTGCGGCGCACCTTCGTCGTCGACGACAGCAAGGTGGTGCCGGTCGGCCTGTTCGTCAAAGGCGCCCGCTACGAACTCTGGGGCCTGATCCCGATGGACCGCCACCTGATCGGCCCGCTCAATCCGAACGACCCGATGTATCTGCTCGGCGCCGACCGCCTCGGCCGCGACGTCTTCTCGCGGCTGGTCTACGGCACGCGGATTTCCATGTCGATCGGCCTCGTCGGCGTCGTCATGTCGCTCGTCCTCGGCGTCGTGCTCGGCTCGATATCGGGTTTTTACGGCGGCTGGGTCGATACGGTGATCCAGCGCATGATCGAGGTGGTCAGCGCCATGCCGACCATCCCGCTCTGGCTTGGCCTTGCGGCGGCGATCCCGCTGACATGGTCGCCGGTCAACGTCTATTTCGTCATCACCATCATCGTCTCGCTGCTCGGCTGGACCAGTCTTGCGCGCGAGGTGCGCGGCCGTTTCCTGGCCCTGCGAAGCGAGGATTTCGTGACCGCCGCCATGCTCGACGGATCGAGCGAAAAGCGGCTGATCTTCCGCCATATCCTGCCGTCGCTGACGAGCCATATTCTCGCCGTCGTGACGCTTGCCGTGCCGACCATGATCGTTGCCGAAACCTCGCTGTCCTTCCTCGGCATCGGCCTGAAACCACCCGTCGTCAGCTGGGGCGTGTTGCTTCAGGACGCCCAGAACATCCGCACGGTGGCAACCGCCCCATGGCTGCTGATCTGGCCTTCGCTTGCGGTGATCGTCGCCGTGCTGTCCTTCAATTTCTTCGGCGACGGCCTTCGCGATGCCGCCGACCCCTATGACAATTGAGGAGGAAAACATGACCGATCCTGCCGAAGACGTCGTCCTCTCCGTCGAAAACCTCTCGATCGATTTCCGGTTGCGGACCCATATCCTGCATGCCGTCGAGAATGTCAGTTTCGAGCTGAAGCGCGGCCAGACGCTCTGCCTCGTCGGCGAGAGCGGCTCGGGCAAGAGCGTCACCGCCCGTTCGCTGCTGCAGATCGTCGATCGGCCCGGCAGCATCGTCGGCGGGCGCATCCTTTTGCGCAACGGTGGCGCGGTCACCGATATCGCCAGGCACGATCCGGATGGCCAGGCCATGCGCGCCATCCGCGGACGCAGGATCGGCCTGATCTTCCAGGAACCGATGAGCTCACTGTCGCCGGTCCACACGATCGGCTCGCAGATCATCGAGGCCGTTCGCCTGCACAGCGATCTCGACAAGCGCACCGCGCGGGCGAAAACGGTCGAACTGCTGCGCCAGGTGGAAATTCCAAATCCCGACCAGATGGCCGACCGCTACACGTTCGAATTTTCCGGCGGCATGCGTCAGCGGGCGATGATCGCCATGGCGCTTGCCGGCAATCCCGATATCCTGATCGCCGACGAGCCCACCACGGCGCTCGACGTCACCACCCAGGCCGAAATCCTCGACCTGATCAAGCGCCTGCAGGTGGAGCGCGGCATGGCGATGCTGCTGATCACCCACGACATGGGCATCGTCGCCGAGGTCGCCGATGATGTCGCCGTCATGCGCTTCGGCCGTATCGTCGAGCGTGGTCCGGTCGATGCGATCTACCATGACGCCCAGCACCCCTACACGCGCCAGCTTCTCGCCTCGACGGTGAAGCTCACCCGCCATGTCGAAGGCAGGGTGCCGGCGGTGGCCGCCTCAGCGCAGCCGCAGCAGCCGATCCTTTCGGTCCGCAATCTCGGCAAGACGTTCGGTTGGCACGGAAAAACCAATTCGCTGCGGGCGGTCGATGACGCCAATTTCGATCTCTATCCCGGCGAAAACCTCGGCATCGTCGGCGAAAGCGGCTCGGGCAAGACGACGCTCGGACGGCTGATCCTGCGCACCGTCGAGCCGACGACGGGCAGCGTCGTCTACCGCAACAAGGATGGCAGCGAGGTGGATGTCACCAGCCTGACCAAGAAGGAGCTGCGCAGTTTCCACCGGGAAGTCCGCCTCGTCTTCCAGGATCCGTTTGCCTCGCTCAACCCGCGCATGACGGTCAAGGAAGTGATCGGCGACCCGCTGATCATCAACGGCCTTGCCAAGGGCAAGGCGCTCGAAGAGCGCGTCGCCGAACTGATGCGTCTCGTCGGTCTCGATCCGATGGGCATGGAACGTTATCCGCATGCCTTTTCCGGTGGCCAGCGGCAGCGCATCGGCATTGCCCGTGCGCTGGCGCTCGATCCGCGCATCATCATCGCCGACGAGGCGACCTCGGCGCTCGACGTCTCGATCCGCAGCCAGATCCTCGACCTGCTGCTGGATATCCGCCAGCGGCTGAACCTCAGCTTCATCTTCATCTCGCACGACATTTCAGTGGTGCGCTATTTCTGCGACCGCGTCGCCGTCATGCATCGCGGCAAGATCGTCGAACTCGGCGAGGCCGAGCAGATCTGCACCGCGCCGCAGGAGGCCTATACCAGGAGCCTGATTTCCGCCGTTCCCAATCCCGACCCCCGCGACAAGCGCATGCTGCACCGGCACCGCTTCGTCGCACCCGTTCTCTAAGGACAGTGCCAGTGCCGAAATTCTCCGCCAATCTCTCCTTCCTCTATCAGGACCTGCCCTTCCTCGATCGCTTCGCGGCCGCCGCGAAGGACGGTTTTGGCGGGCTCGAATATCTCGGTCCCTATGCCGAGCCAAAAGAGAAGGTCGCCGATGCGTTGAAGGCAAGCGGCCTCGTCCAGGCGCTCTTCAACGTGCCTTCGGGCGACTGGGCCGGCGGCGAGCGCGGCATCGCCTGCCTGCCGGACCGCATCCAGGAATTCCGCGACGGCGTGGCTCTGGCGCTCGACTATGCCGAGGCGCTCGGCTGCCAACAAGTCAACGTGATCTCCGGCCTCGTTGCGAACGGGGCTGATGTCGAGGCTCTGGAAAAAGTGTTGGTCGACAACCTCAAATATGCCGCACCGCACTGCGCCGATGCCGGCGTCAAGCTGCTGATCGAGCCGATCAACCTGCGCGACATTCCCGGATTCTTCCTGTCGACAACCGATCATGCGGAACGCATCCTCGACAAGGTCGGCTCCGACAATCTCTACATCCAGTACGATTTCTACCACATGCAGATCATGCAGGGTGACCTCATCCCGACCTTCATCCGCCTGAAGGACAAGATCGCCCATGTTCAGATCGCCGACAATCCCGGCCGCAACGAGCCCGGCATGGGCGAGATCAACTACGATTTCATTCTCCCTGAACTCGACCGCCTCGGTTACGACGGCTGGGTCGGCTGCGAATACCGACCGAAGGCCGGCACCAGCAACGGCCTCACCTGGATGAAGCCCCATCTCTGCGGAGGACCTCGTTAAGATCAACGCTTTTCCGAACTAATCGGACCTCATCTTCGCCGCTTCCAAACCGGAGCCCTTCCCGGAGGGCGGAGCCATGTCCGCCATCGATGAAAAAGGACAGGACCATGCTAAAGAACGATATCCCATTCCCCTTCGGCGCCGTCTATTTCCGCAAGTCCAACCCGCCTCGCGAAGACTGGGAGCGCGACTACACAACGGCGGGCGAGGACGGCCTCAACATCTTCCGCCACTGGTTCATGTGGAGCGCGATCGAAACCGCGCCGGGCGTCTACGACTGGGAGGAATACGACCGGCAGATGGACCTCGCCGCCAAGAATAGCATCAAGACGGTCATCGCCGAGCTCATCCATGCCGTGCCCGACTGGGCGGTGCGCAAATATGCCGATGCGCTGCAGGTCAATGCCGATGGCACCAGACTCGGCTCCTATATGGGTGTTTCTGCTGCAACCGGCGGCTTTTCCAACAATGGCGGCGGCGCAGGCGCGCTGACGCTCAACTGCCCCGAAGTGAAGGAAGCGGCCGGCAGGTTCCTCACCGCACTCGCCACCCGCTACAAGGACCATCCGGCGATCTACGGCTACGACGTCTGGAACGAATGCAATTATTCCGCCGATGTCGATTACAGCAGCTATGCGAAGTCCGCCTTCCGCACCTGGCTGGAGAAGAAATACGGCACGCTGAAATTGCTCGCCAAGGCCTGGCACCGCTACAGTTATGCCGAATGGGAGGACGTCGAACCGCCGGTCCACATGGCGCCCTATCCCGAATGCATCGACTGGCTGCAATTCAAGCGCGACAATTTCTACGAACAGATGCAATGGCGCATCGACACCATCCGCGCCGTCGATCCAAAGAACACGATCGCTGCCCATGGCATATCCGGTGCGATCCCCAACATGGCGTCGAACGGCTGCGACGACTGGCTGGCGGCCTCCAAGGTCGAGATCTACGGCTTCACCTGGATCCAGGCCCGCAAGGGATCGGAAGCCTGGAAGAACTGGTACGGCGTCGACATCAACCGCGCCGCTGCCCGCGGCAAACCCTTCTGGCATGCCGAACGCCAGGGCGGACCGCTCTGGCTGCAGCCGCAGGTGATCGGCCGCGACAAGGACGACGGCCGCATCGCCGAACCGGAAGATATCCGCCTGTGGACCATGACCTCGTTTGCGGGCGGCGCCCGCGGCGTGCTGAACCTGCGCTGGCGGCCGCTGCTCGACGGTCCGCTCTTCGGCGCTTTCGGCGCATACGGCATGGACGGCGCCCGCACGCCGCGCTCGAAGATGCAGAGCGACATGGCGAAATGGGCCAACGACCCGGCACAGGCCGCTCTCTGGGAGGCAAAACCGGTGCGCGGCGAAATCGGCATCCTGGTAGTTCCCGAGACCCAGGAATGGGATTACCTCCTGAACTACGACCGCAAGGAAAAGCCCTATCCGGAAGCCATGTGGGGCGCCTATCGCGCCTTCCTCGAAAACGGCGTCCAGCCGGACTGGGTGCATATCGACGATATTGATGCCTATGATCGCCTCTATTTCCCCTACCCGATCATGTTCACCGCGAAGCAGGCAGAACGTCTTGCCGCCTGGGTGGAAAAGGGGGGCACGCTGATTGCCGAAGCCTGCCCCGGTTATTTCGGCGACCGCGGCCATGTCGGCCAGGTGCAACCGAATATGGGCCTCGACAAGGTGTTCGGCGCCCGGGAGGATCAGGTCGAATTCATGCCGGACATCGGCGACCGCATCCATTTCAAGCTGGATGGAGCAACGGTCGATGGCGGTGGTTTCCTGCAGTCCTATATGCTGGCCGGCGGCACAGCGCGCGGCAATTTCGACGACGGGCGGCTTGCCGTGGTCGAGAACGCTTATGGCAAGGGGCGCACGCTGCTGATCGGCACCAATCCGTCGGTCGCCTATTACAAGTCGCAGGGCAAGGCGAACGGCGCCTTCTTCGCCGAACTGCTGCGCTGGAGCGGCTGCGCGCCGCATGTGACCCTGTCGAACAAGGCGCTGTTCGCACGTATCCATAAGGGCGAAAAAGGCAGCTTCCTCTGGCTCGTCAATCCGACCCGTTCGGCGCAGCTGACCGAAGTCAAGCTCGCCGAGGGCCATGGGCGTCTTGCCCCCGGCAAGGCCGTCTGGCTCGTCGGACACGCCCATGACGGCGGCATGATCGAGGTGCCGGCCCGCGACGTCCTGATCCTGCAGCTCGCATGACACCAATCCGCGTCTTACCTTGCTCAAAACGTTACAGGGAGAACGACCCGCAAGGCTTCGCATGTCTGCTTCGCCAGACTCCCTGCTTTGACGGCTCGCTGCACGGCAAGATGAGCATCGTACTTAACCGGGTTTGCTCGGCGCCAGTGAGCTTGACGGGTATTCGTTTTAAGCATCCGGACTTCTTCCTCGACGCTAAGTAGCCATAAGCTCGGCGAGCTTGTCGGCTACCACGGACATCGTGTCTTCTTCGGTGCTTAACCCGCTTCGCGAGGCCAAAAGAGGACTGACGTTCCTCAGAGCGTCATATGTCGTGTAATGCACGATCGGCACGAGCTGTTCCGTCGCCAACAGGGCTGAAAGCTCCTTACCCCTGCGGCTGGAAGGCGACGCAATGCGGGCGTTACAAGAACGACCCTACGCGTGATTTCGCCAATCCTTTGTCAATTTCCCGAAGCAGCGATGTACCGAGAGCGACGCCCTTCTCGCTAAACCAGACTGATACGCCGCGCGCTTCAAGCAGGTCATGTAGCGTCTTGGCATCTCCCTGACGATCGTCCCGCGCATGACATAGAAAAACATCGCGGAACCTTCCGAGGTTCGTAGTAGATGATCCAGTCCCCAACGCAGGCTTGGACGCGGCCGAGATACTGGCTCGGAAACTGATATTGCTCAACCGGGCTGTCGTCGTAGATAGAATCTGTGCGGTGAATGAAAATCCTGAATCCCCTACTCGATCTCTACCATGGTGACCGCGATTCAAACCAGGGAGAACGGTCACTATGCATGCCCTCAGGTGCCAAGGATCGCTGTCATCAGCCTTACGTGCGTATCGATACGCTCGAGCACTTTCGGCGGAATGGCTTTCCGTTCCGGCAGCGACCACCAAACTTCATTTACGCGCTCGGCCGTATCAACCACCGTTTTGAGCACGGCCGCTTCCGGCAAACGCGCACGATTGGCGAAGGCTTTCCATCGCTGCGCATTCAACGCCTTAAAGCGGCGCTCGCCGGCAAGCGATAGAGCCATAGCATCGGCAGGGATGTAAGGGACCGTCGATAGCACATCGTAGACAGGCGCGAGTTGCGGTTTGTCGCCTACCCCACGATAGATCAATGACCAGTTCTTCAGGTGCATGTCGCCATTGCCGGTTATGGCTGCCAGAGCCAGTCGACGGACGAACTCGAGAGCAGCGGCGGAGGAAACGGCAACGTTCAGTGCTGCGGCGATATCATGATAGGCAGCCCCTTCGTATTTCCGCGAAGGATAGATTCCGAACACCTGCGCGAAATCCTCAATGTGGATGCGCTCGCCGTTTGCGCCACGATCGAAGCGTTTGACGAGCAGGACTTTTCCATCCGACAGCGTCTCGAATTCCTTCGGTATACCCTCGAACTCCGACTGCTCAACAAGCTCCCGTTCGGGCACCTCCATGCCGATCGCTTCCGCCAGTGCGAGATTGGCATATTCGTTTTCCGAAACGCCGGGAAACGAGGTCGATGGATACTTTGCGATGTAGGATCCTTGATCGTCGCCGAGCGGCAAAGTCAGCCCACCGCCCTTGCCCGTGTTCTTGATCACCGAAAGCTTCATCTGGACGCCCGCGAGCGAAAACCGTGCTTTCGGCTTATGGGCTGGCAGATTGTCGAGACGCACAATCGCCCTGTCGCTCGGCACGACGCGGACGGCGCCAGGCAGATCAGACCCGAGCGCGACGAGCAAGTCGAAATCGTTTCCCGCGCGAACACTACCCGCGTGGTGTTTTTCCATCGCCTCGCGCAGCTTGTCTTCAGGTAGCAGATTGGCAAAGAATGCCGGCAACGCTCTGGCTACGGGTTTCGGGTCCTTGCGCAAGCCGCCAGTGGCTGTGCGGAACGACAGGCTGAGCACCGGAAAGCCGCCTGTCGCACGATAGCTGTGCTCGAAGCTGAAGGCGTTGAAGTCGCCGGGCGTCCGAATGATTGTGCCGACCCTCAGATCATTCAGCAGCACTTCGAGCGACGAGATGGATCTCGGATCGGGGAAAGTTTCAGACATTCTCATCCCCGTCCGGATGAGCCATGAATGCCGGAAGATCGTCTAGATCGTCGTGCGGCCGCAACAATGCGTCAACGGCTGGAACCATCGCCTGCGGTATGAGCATCAATTCAAGTCCGAGAGCGCGGGCGATGTTGATCAGGGTCGTCGTGCGCGCAGAACTGCTTCCGGATTCTATCTCACGGTAGCGGGGACGCGATATACCAGCTAGGTCGGCAACCTGCTCCTGCGTCAGTTGCCTGCCTTTGCGCGTAGCCTTCAGCAACTGCCCGATTTCCAGCAAGGCATCTGACTCAGACCGTGCCATCCTACCTACCCAAAAGTTCTCCGTGGAGCAGGGCAAGCTATCTCAAACATTCTGAGCTCAGTCAACGAAAAAGATATGAATACGGACCATCGCCATTGAATTGATCTGTTTATATATCATTTATGCTGATTTCTAAATGGCCGCGTTACGGCCAGCGAGTCGCACCCACCATACATGCTTTGTTAAAGCCACGTTCCTATTTCCGCTCGCCCTCGGCATTGTTGCCAGAGAGAAACGGAATGTGCATGCCCAAACACGATCTTTCATCTGCGGCTCGGCCTGCATCTCGGCCTTCGACAGAAAAACCTGCGTCAGCTTCGCGTCTGCCCGCGCGGGCATTTCCCGACGTTGGAGCGGCGGCTCGAAGATATGAAGTGCGGTGAGCTGCGCTGGAGCGATCGTGATGGCGGCTGAGAAGTGCTGATCCCTTCGGTCGCATTCAAGAATTCCGGGTCATCGTTTTTCGGACAGAAGCCGTTCCGCTTGATCCTGCCGGACCTGCTCGATCTCTACAAATACCTTGAGGCCTATATCGACAAGCATCGCGGCGTGCTGCTCGGGAGAGCGAAAGATCCTGGCACATTCTTCGTCAAGACGGTGAAATTTGTCGAGATGTCGGACCGATTATTCTGAGGTTAGCGCGTCAAATCTCGAAGAAACGTATACGTGACGCGATACTCGGGTTATTTCGACGCCTGGAGCCGGAAAGCTGTATGGCTGTCGAAATAATTGGACACGCCATTGGCACTGACGGTGTTGCGCGTGGCGCTCAGAGAAGAGGCAGTTGGGAAGATTCCGTCGCCGGGATTCTTCGCTTCCGATACCCTTGGCTCAACAAGGTTCAGGTGGAAGCGTCGCCTTTGAAGGGACGCGAACCACTGGCCTGTAATTTTGACTCCCAACTAACGAGAAGCTTGAATCCCGCGTGTCTCGGTGCTGGAAGGCACATATCCTCTCCGCGACGATCTAAAGGGTTATGATATAGTCGGCATAGCAACGCCTTTTTAAGGGCTCGTCAACCCATCGTGGTGAGCATCGACCGCTTCGATGCTACAACCTCGCATGTTTGCTTTTCAAGATCACCCACCTCAATCGGCGGATGTACAGCAAGATGGCCACGTGGTCATTTATCGTATTGACATATCGCTAATTACCGATATATTTAGGGCATGGATCTGCTCGAGATATTCAAAGCCCTCTCAAACCGTACACGTCTTGAAATCGTGCGGGGTTTGAAGGATCCCGTGAAGAATTTTCCTCCGCAGGACGAAGGTGACGTTCACACGGTAGGTGTCTGCGTCAGTAGCATACAGGAAGGTGTCGGTCTGTCGCAGTCAACTGTGTCCGATTATCTTGCAACGCTGCAGCGGGCCGGCCTGGTCGAAGTCAGGCGCATCGGTCAATGGACTTACTACAAGCGGAACGAAGCAACCATCAGTGCTCTTGCCGAGACAATAGGCAAAGACCTGTAATTTTTTTAACGCATGATATCGAAAAATCGCGATATCCCAAATTAACGAAACGAGGATCTACAATGAAAGCGATGACACTCAACTCTTTTGGCGGCCCGGATTCGTTCGAGCTTTCCGAATTACCAAAGCCCGTTCCGCAGGCAGGACAAGTCCTGGTGCGCGTACATGCCACGTCGATCAACCCCTTGGATTATCAGGTTCGGCGCGGCGACTACCGCGACTTCGTACCATTGCCGGCCATCACCGGTCATGATGTATCCGGGGTTGTCGACGCAGTCGGACCAGGCGTGACGATGTTCTCTCCAGGAGACGAAGTCTGGTACACCCCGCAGATATTCCAGGGGCCGGGAAGCTATGCCGAGTACCACGTTGCGAACGAAAACATCATCGGAAGGAAACCGAGGTCGCTTAGCCATCTCGAAGCAGCGAGCCTGAGCCTGGTTGGCGGGACGGCGTGGGAGGCCCTCGTCTCGCGTGCAGCTTTGAGAGTGGGAGAAAGCATCCTGATCCATGGCGGCGCGGGTGGGGTCGGTCATGTGGCGATACAGGTCGCGAAAGCCATCGGTGCAAAGGTCTTCACGACCGTACGCGAAGACAACTTCGAGTTTGCACGAAGTGTCGGGGCTGACGTCGTCATCGATTACAGGAAAGAAGATTATGTCGACGCTATCATGCGGGAAACGGATGGCCGCGGGGTCGACGTCGTGTTTGACACGCTGGGTGGCAACACATTGTCCCGCAGCCCGAACGTGCTCGCGCAACTTGGCCGCGTCGTAACGATCGTCGATATCGCACACCCACAGAACCTCATCGAGGCATGGGGCAAGAACGCGAGTTTTCATTTCGTTTTCACAAGGCAGAACCAAGGCAAGCTTGATGAACTGAGCACATTGGTGGAGCGTGGTCAGTTACGGCCGCACGTTGGCGCCGTCTATTCGCTTGATGACATTTCTCTCGCCCATGCACGCCTTGAGACCCCGAACAATGGTGTCCGGGGAAAAATCGCGATCGCAGTCGACCCATCGGCTGCCACTGCGCGTGCAAGTTCCTAAACGCTCCAACTCACCTCAAAGGTGCAACCATGATTTATGAGATCGCTGTGCTACCGGTTGGCAAGGAGCATATTGACACGTTCAGGCAGGCATTCACCTAAGTCGTTCCGTTGCTAAGCCGCGCACAGGGTTACCGCGGTCATCTTCTGGCACAAGGGATCGAAGGCCCGAACTGTTCCACCTGATCGTGCGATGGCGCTCGCTCGAGGATCACACGCCGGGCTTCGAGGCGAGTGAAGACCATCAGACGTTCATGATGGGCTTGCAGGACTATTTTTCGGACGAACCGCAGGTCCATCATATCGAAGCCGCGGCTTTTACCGCCAGCGAATATGATGACTTGAACATCGCCGTTTAGTACGGGCGGCTTTAGAAAACTACTGGGTGGTTGTCAGGTCGTTTTTTACAGCCACCTTTTACCGGCACGCAAATCTCGTTGTCACCTTCGGTGAAGAAGGGCAACGCCGTCTGTCCCAAAGACAGGCGACGCCTACGCCAAATGACTAACGTCATTTCACCGTCTGGTGCCGCCCAATGCGAGAATGCCGCTCATTGAAGAGGCATCGTCAGCGAGGCTCTCATCCTCTTTTGCGAGCCGGCAGTCCACGCGTCGTCGTGAAGAACAGGAGGAGCGCTAAAGTTCGGCGACCAATGAACGTCGACCAGAACTTTGTGGTCCTCCGCTCTCGCACATATCGCGGCGTGAATAGTTACAGCGCCTCCTGAGTGGGAGTTGCGTATTTTGTATAGGCACACGTCACTTCGCGGCTTCTTCGATTAAATCCGCCACGATCTCCGGTTTGGAAAACATAACCACATGCGATGCGCCTTCAACAACGACCGTGCGCCTGGAGCCCGCACGATCGGCCATGAACCCGAGCGCCTTGGCAGGTATGTTTTTATCGCCATCGCCATAGACAAAATAGGAGGGCAATGATCTCCAGGCTGGCTCACCCGATTTCTCCGTCAGAGCGGCTTCGGTGATCGGCCGTTGGCCAACTGCCATCAACGCAGCAGCTTCGGTTGAAACGTCGTGAGCAAACTGGTCATGGAATTTTGCCTGATCGATGTAGAGATCGACGCCGCCCCCCGTTAGCTTGACCGGAGGAGCGAGCGCTTCGCCGAGCGTGCCACCTGGAAACTTGCCCGCCAGGTCGGCCGCCGCTTCGCCAACGTCGGGTGCGAAGGCCGCCACATAGACGAGGGACTTGACATTATCGTGTCCTCTAGCGGCGTTCGAAATTACCTGGCCACCATAGGAATGTCCGACGAGGACCACTGGTCCTTCGATGCTGTCGACAACATCAGCAACAAAACGCGCGTCGCTCGAAACGCTGCGTAGCGGATTGGCGATCGCAACCGCTTTGTATCCGTCTTGCTGAAGTCGCGTGATCACTCCGTTCCAGCTTGACGAGTCCGCGAACGCCCCGTGGACGAGTACGATGGTGGGCTTCGATTGTTGCGCAACAGCAGTTCCGGACAAAAGGGGGCTTGCGACGACCGCCGTGACGGCAAGATTGGACATGGAAATCTCCTGACTGTGTTCGTTGTTCAATTGCGGCGGGAACGGACAAGCTGAGACGCACCTGAACGACAGCACATCAGACTTTGGGTCCAGAAATTCGCAAAAATTCAGCGCCTTAGCTAGGGGTTTGGCGTTCCTCTATCCGCGACAGACTTTTGCATTGCCCGCGACTATTCAGGCAATCTCCGCAACGCTACCAGTAGCCATCAGGAAACTCGTGGCGAAAGGCGCGCAGGTGAAGACAGCGGTTTGGCTTGAATGAAACCCGCCATATCGTTGTCCGCTGCTTGTCGAATTGCCGTGCAACAAGCGGGGAAAGGGCGCCATCGGCTGGTGTCGTCGGTCAAGCCGATAAATGGAAAGGCGAATGAATGACTGAAGCGAGCTTGGGGCAGACGATCGGACCGGCGATCGTCCTGATGGGAGCGGCTGTCGTTGCGGTGCCTCTGTTTCGGCGGCTGGGCCTCGGATCGGTCCTGGGCTATTTCGCTGCCGGCGTGCTTGTCGGTCCTTCGGTGCTCGGCCTGTTTGCGGACGCCCTGTCGATATTGCATTTCTCGGAACTCGGGGTGGTGATGTTCCTGTTCGTGATCGGACTTGAATTGCGCCCTCAAAAGCTGTGGGCCATGCGTGGCCAGATCTTCGGTCTGGGGCTCGTACAGGTCGCCCTGGCCATCGCGGCCCTTACGCTGACGGGCATGCTGGCCTTCGGTTTGTCCCGCCCGGTAGCCTTCGTCGCCGGGGCAGGTTTTGTCCTCTCCTCGACGGCCGTCATCATGTCGGTTCTTCAGGATCGCGGCGAGATCTCCACCGTAGAGGGCCAGAAATCGGTGTCGATCCTGCTCTTCGAGGATCTCATGATCGTGCCGCTTCTGGCCATTGTCGCCTTCCTGTCGCCTTTGTCGCAAGGCCAATCGGGCTGGATGGAAATCCTGCTGGCACTTGGCGCTTTGCTCGTGCTTCTGGCTGTATCGAGATGGGGGCTGAACCCGCTCTTCGCCTTGCTGGCACGCGCCCGAACGCGCGAGGTGATGACGGCCGGCGCGCTGCTGGTGGTTCTAGGAGCAGCGCTTTTGATGGACCTGGCCGGCCTCTCCATGGCGATGGGCGCGTTCCTCGCCGGCGTCATGCTGTCGAGTTCAAGCTACCGGCATCAGATCGAAAGCGATATCGAGCCGTTTCGCGGTCTTCTGATGGGCCTGTTTTTCCTGGCTGTCGGGATGTCGCTCGATCTCTCCGTCCTGGCCACCGAATGGTGGCTTCTTGTCTCCATGCTGATCGCATTCACGATCGCAAAGGGCGTCGTCGTTTATGCGGTTGCGCGCCTGTTCCGCAGTTCCAATCACCAGGCTCTGCACCGGACGTCGATGTTTTTGCAGGGCGGCGAATTCGCTTTCGTGCTCTATGCTGCAGCGACGACAGGCGGCGTGATCGATAGCCGCGAGAACGCCCTGTTTACCACCGTGGTGATCTTTTCGATGGCGCTGACGCCGCTTCTCATGATCGCGGCGGACCGGCTGTTGAGAAAAGAATCGTCGATGGACGGGGTCGATACAGCTCGGAATCTGACCGGGACTGTACTGATGATCGGCTTCGGCCGGTTTGGCCAGATCGCCTCGCAACTGCTGCTTTCCAGGGGTGTCAGTCTCTCCGTGATCGATGCCGATCCCGACCGTATCCGCGAGGCGGAACGGTTCGGGTTCAAGGTCTTTTTCGGCGACGGGAGCAGGCTCGATACCCTGCGCCATTCCGGTGCCGGTTCCGCAGATGCCCTGATGATCTGCATCGATGATCCGAAAGCCGCGCTGCAGATCGTGGAACTGGCACAACATGAATTTCCGCAGGCAAAGCTTCTCGTGCGAAGCTATGATCGCGGACATGCGGTGGAGATGATCCGCGCGGGCGTGGACTATCAGATCCGCGAGACGGTCGAGTCCGCCTATCTGATGGGAGCCGAGGGATTGCGCGTTTTGGGCTATGGTGACCTTGATATCGAGGAGGCAGCCGAAGATATCCGTCAGCGGGATATCGCGCGCCTCACGGAGCAGGTGCAAGGAGATATCATGTCAGGCCGCAACCGTCTTCACATCCAGCCCATTCCGGAACCGCTCAGCAGGCTGTCGGTACAGGAATAGCAGCGAGTAGAGGCCCGTGCAAACGATAAAGGTTGCCATTGCAGGTTTCGGGAGTGTTGGTCGAGCGACGGCAAACCTGCTTCTGTCCCGCCGCGGACGTTACTCCCAGGTCTATGGGGCGGATGTCCGCTTGGTTGCCGTCTGCGGATCGCGATCCGGCTTGAGGGATGAGAACGGCCTCGAGGCGGACCGGCTGGACAATCTAGAAGACGCTCTTACGGGTCCGGACTTCATCGCGGCAAGCGGCGCCGATATCCTGATCGAAGCCGGGCCGAGCGATTTCCGCACCGGCGGGCCAGGGCTCGCCTACATCAGTTCGTCCCTCTCGACCGGGCGTGACACGATCGTCATATCGAAAGGCGCCTTGGTCCACAGCGGACGGCAATTGCGCGAGCTTGCCCGACTCTCGGGCGCAATGCTGAAACTTAGTGGTGCTGCTGCGGCCGCCTTGCCGACGATCGATCTCGTCCACCACAGCCTCAAGGGCTGCGAAGTGCTCGAGGTCGAAGGCATCCTGAATGCCACCACCAATTACCTGCTCGACGCCATGACGACGCGCGGGATCGGCTTCGACGTGGCGTTGCGCGAGGCGCAGCAGGGCGGCTTCGCCGAAGCCGATCCGCGCAACGATACAGAAGGCTGGGATACTGCCTGTAAGCTGCTGATCCTCGCCAATTTCGGCCTCGGCGCCAACCTGACGATGGATGACCTGAACGTCCAGGGCATCCAGTCGGTGACCACAGAGCTTATCGAGGCATGGCGCAGGGAGGGGCACGTTCCCAAACTTGTCGGCAGCCTTACGCATCTCAACGACACATTTCGCGCCGAGGTCGGCATCAGGACATATCCGCTTTCCGATCCATTCGCGAACATACGCGGAAAGGACAAGGCGATCCGCATTACCACTGACGCGATGGGCGAAACGATCGCGATCGGAGCCGGCAAGGAGCCGCTGGCCACCGCCGCCGCCGCGCTGAAGGATCTTGAGCACATCCTGACCGCGCGGGCCTCAAGCCCCCTGGCGGAATAGAAGGCATGACGATGACGAACCGCAAGTTGCAGGCCATTCGAAATGTCGGGTTCGAAGATCTCGGCAGATTCGAACCTTCCTTGCGGGACGCCGGCTACGACGTTGAGTTGATGATGTAACCGAAACGTTCAATCCGCCTCTCCACGCTGCTCGCACTTTCCTTGGCAATGCTGAGCGCGTCCAACCTGAATGCCCGACGGCGGTGGTGTAAGATCATAATTGCCGATTGCGCGCCAATGCAACCTCTACGGCAGTGACGCAAGCAGCGAGAGCGGCTTCTTCAAGCCCCGCCATCTCCTCGGTCAGGATCGCTATTGTGTGCCGGCCGTGAGGCAATCTAGTGGATTTGACCTGATGATCTTCTGTCGTTCCGCAAGATTCCATGCATCCGCACCCAGCATGTGTGCCTCGTTGGTAGCGTTCCCCATTTTGCGACACAGCTTCGCAAGAACGAGCACTACCGTGTGACCTACTGAAATGACACTTTCGAGGCGTCGGTGGCGGTGCGCCCGCAGTGAAAGAAGCTCTGCGCCACACAGGTTTCAAAGGACCCATAATGGAAATCGGCATCGACAGTTTTGCAGCTGTTCTACCAGACCCGAGCACAGGTCAGGTTCCCTCGTCCACCGTGCGCATGGCGGAACTGATCGAGGAAGTCGAAGTGGCGGACCGCGTTGGATTGGATGTGTTCGGTATCGGCGAACATCACCGCGCGGAGTTTCTCGACTCAGCCCCGACGATCATACTGGCTGCTGCAGCGGCGCGGACCAGCCAGATCAGATTGACGAGCGCGGTATTAATTATAAGTGCCGCCGACCCTGTGCGGGTTTTTCAGGATTTTGCAACCCTCGATCTGATATCCGGGGGGCGCGCGGAAATCGTTGTTGGTCGCGGGTCGTTCGTCGAAGCTTACCCACTGTTCGGCCTGGACACGCGTGACTACGACGACCTTTTTGCGGAAAAGCTCGATCTCTTGCTTGCTCTGCAAGAGTCGACGAATGTCACCTGGGAAGGGCGTTTCCGACCGCCGCTTAGCGGACAAGGCATCTATCCACGGCCTCATCAACAGCACCTGCCGATATGGATCGGCGTAGGCGGCACGCCGCAGTCCTTTGCCCGCGCCGGTGCGCTTGGCCTTCCGCTGATGATCGCGATCATAGGCGGAAGCTTCGAACGCTTCCGCCCGCTCGTCGATCTCTATCGCGAAGCCGGCAAGCGCGCAGGGCATAGGCCGGAGATGCTCAAGATCGGTATTCATGCGATGGGCTTCGTAGGCGAAACCGATGCGGCCGCAAGGGACGCCTTTTTCCCGGGCTGGGCGTATCTGACAACGAATATCGGTCGCGAGCGCGGCTGGTCGCCGCCGACGCGGCAGCAATTCGAAATTATGGCAGGCCCGGAGGGTGCCTTTTTGGTCGGTGATCCGAAAACGGTAGCGGCCAAGATGCTGCAGGCCAATGAAACACTGGGTGGCGTATCCCGCATCACCTTCCAGATGAGTACGGCCGCTCTCAACACTACAGCGATGAGACAATCGATTGAACTCCTGGGCACCGAAGTTGCGCCAATCGTCAGAGCAGCGCAACGGACCTGATTTCTGAGCTTGATCGCAACACGGGGGCCCCGAATGGACATCGAAGATCTGCGGACCTTTGTCGAAGTTGCCGATTCCGGAGGTGTATCGCCCGCGGCGCGTCGATTGGGGATTTCCAAGTCGATGGTCAGCCGGCGGCTAGCCCGGCTGGAGGTAGAACTCGGAGTGCAACTTCTTGCGCGCACCACCCGTGGGGCCGGCCTCACGGAGGCGGGTGTCACGTTTCGCGATTACGCGGCAAAAACCTGCACGGAAATAGACATCGCCCGCGAAACGATTATGCCTGAGGGCGACCTTCGCGGACGTTTGAGGGTTGCCCTCCCGCTGACATCGAGTCCAATGCACTTCGCATCCGTGCTTACGGACACGGCGCGCCACCACCCGCAGCTTCAGATCCATGCCGAATATTGCAACCGCTGCGTCGATCTGGTTGCGGAAGGGTACGATTGCGCAATTCGAGTCGACGCCTTGCGCGACTCCAACGTGATCGCCAAGCGCGTTGGCGAGATCTATGGCAAGCTCGTTGCTAGCCCGGACTATATCAGGGCGCATGGCTCGCCTGAAACGCCGGACGAGATCGCATCTCACCAAGCACTGTTGGGTGCCGAGGCCTGGCGGTTCCTGGAAGGCGACAGGATCATCACCGTGCAGCCACAGGGTCGCTTCAGTTCCAACAACGGCGCGGCGATCGCCCAAGCCGCGGCTGCAGGGGTTGGCATTGCACGGCTTCCCGATTGTGTAACCCATACGTATCTCGCGTCGGGCGCCCTCGTTCCGATCATGACTCGCTTTCCGCTACCCGTCGGGGACGTTCATGTTGTGAGGCCATCCAGTCCGCATCCACCGCGCAAGGTGCGTATCCTCTCCGAATTTCTGATCGCGTCGTTCGAAAAGCTTCGGGATCCGTGGAGCCCAGAAACTGGTCTTATGACACCCCGATCAGTTCTCCTGTTCTCTGAACAGTTCACCCGCGTCAGATGGATCAGGAAGACGCAGCAATCGAAGCACGTCGCGCGACCTAAACCGTTATAGATAGGAAAGGTAACCGCACATGAGTTGGAATCCCGCATTTGAGCCCGGTTGCCCTGACGAGGTAAGTATCGACGCGATCGAAACCCTCATCATTCCGCGTGCCCGCGACATTGGCGGCTTTGAGGTTCGGCGTGCTCTTCCGGCTCCGAACCGACAGATGGTGGGACCATTCATCTTCTTCGATCAGGCGGGGCCGGCCGAACTCCTGACAGGCCAGGGTATTGATGTCCGGCCGCATCCACATATTGGGCTCGGCACGGTCACCTATCTGTATCGCGGCGACTTTCACCACCGCGACAGTACCGGTGCCAACCAGATCATCCGCCCAGGTGAGTTGAACTGGATGGTCGCAGGGCGTGGCGTGTCACATTCGGAGCGCACGACGGCAACGGCCCGAACGGGGCCGAACAGCCTGTTCGGGATCCAGACTTGGTTGGCTTTGCCTGAAAGCCACGAGGACATGGAGCCGACGTTCGAACACCATGGCAAGGAGGCGTTGCCGGTCATTGAGGACGGTGGCGCTTCCGTACGGCTTATCTTGGGCAACGCCTATGGCCAGACCGCGCCCGCCACCATGTTGTCAGAAACATTTTATGCCGACGTAGCGTTGGGCCCTGGAAGCCGCCTCCCCTTGCCGGACAATCACGAGGACAGAGGCATCTATATCGTCGAAGGTTCGATCTCGATCGCCGGCCAGGATTTCGAAGCACCGCAGATGATGGTGTTCCGTCCTGGTGACAGGATTACGGTCGCGGCGAGTGAACGAGGCGCACGGCTGATGATCCTCGGTGGCGCGACATTTATCGGGCCGCGTTATGTCTGGTGGAATTTCGTTGCCTCTTCAAAGGATCGCATCGAGGAGGCCAAGGCGGAATGGCGTGCACAGAATTGGGGCAAGGGGCGGTTCGATCTTCCGGTCGATGACCGGGACGAGCATATACCGCTTCCAGACTGACCGACGGCTGTAGCGCGATCGCCTTGGAGCGATGAATCAGGCCAGGAACGGCATTCACGACCTCGCGCGTTTCGAACAGGATGGAGAAAGCAAAATGAGCAAGAAATGGCCACGCCTCGACTACCTCAGTTGGCGGGAAACGTGTTCCGCCCTGCATCTCTACCTGCAGGTCGTCGGCAAATATCGGCTGGCTCATACACCGTGGCTCAATCATTCTTGGAACGCGACCTTCTACGTAACCCCTTCCGGTCTGACATCATCCCCGATCCCTGATGGCCCTGGCATCGAGATTATATTCGACTTTCATGACCATGCGGTCGTCGGTACGAGCGGCGACGGACGTCGTGCTTCTTTTGCGCTGGGGACATCTACGGTGGCGGAGTTCCATGCCAATTTCGCTCGTCTGATCTCCGAACTCGGCGGCAGGCCGGACTTCCATGGGCAGCCAAATGAAGTGGCGGACCCCGTGCCGTTCGAGGAAGACCATCGGGAACGCCCTTATGACCGTGATGCCGTTCGGAGTTTTCACCAGGCATTGATGGCGATAGACAGCGTTTTCAAAGCCTTCCGCACCTCCTTCATTGGGAAATCCAGCCCCGTGCATATCTTCTGGGGAAGCTTCGATCTGGCCGTCACACGGTTTTCGGGACGGCAGGCGCCAATCCATCCGGGAGGCATACCGGCGTTACCAGATGACGTGGCGCAGGAAGCCTATGACCGCGAGGTTTCTTCGGCGGGCTTTTGGCCCGGAGGCGGTGGCATCGATTATCCAGCATTCTACGCCTACGCCTATCCGGCACCGAGCGGTTTTCGTACCTCGTCGGTCCGGCCCGATGCCGCATTCTGGCATGAGGGCCTGTCGGAATTCATCCTGCCTTACGAGGCGGTGCAGTCCGCTGCTGATCCTGATGAAGCCCTCTTGGCGTTTCTCGTCTCCACCTACGAAGCTGCCGCCAATCTGGGAGGTTGGGACCGAGATCTGCTCGAGTGCACGCACGGGCAGCGCGGCAAAGTCCGGGAACTGAATGAGAGGCTTCCGAAGAAGGCTGCTCCCTCGGTCAGCGAGGAGGTAGAACGGGAGGATGGGACGTCGAAGGGGCGGTACCGGATCGTGGTTGAGGGCGTCGAAGCGGAGATGACCTACAGTCGAGCTGGAAAACAGCTCATCATTATCGACCATACCGATGTTCCTGCCGCTTTGAGGGGACGAAAGGTCGGTGAGCGCCTTGTACGCCAGGCGATCGAGGACGCCCGACGCGAAGGGGTTTCGATTATTCCCCTTTGCCCGTTTGCCAAAGCCCAGATTCAACGGCATCCAGAGTGGCAGGACGTTCTTCGCCAGTGAGTGAACTGCCTAGCATGGAGGATAGCATGCAGAAAGAAACCTACCTGTTCCAGGAGGCAGATAAGATCCTGATGGAGGCCATCGATGAGGCCATCGATAACGCTGCCAGGACCGCTGGAGATGAACTTCAGAGACTGGGTTCACGCATCTCGCCACATGACTATTTCGCCGACGGCGTTCTCCGCCACCTGTTCCTGCGTTTGTGCGGAGCCGACCTGACAACCAGTATGGGAGGAGATCCTGAAACCGCATGGAAATTCCTCTACTTGGGACGCAGTGCCGCCCGCCGCTGGGAGAGGGAACGCGGCAGTCCAGCAGCACTTCGGAAGAAGAAAGACCGCCGGGAAGACATCGAAAAGGACAAGAGTGAACGACAGCAACTGGAACTCTCCGCCCAGAACTTCGTGCTGAAAACGGTTATTCGAGCTCTGGTCGATCGCGCGCGCGCTTCGGATCCGGAAATCACAAATCACCTCGAAGCAGCAATTGACGCACGCCACGCGAGGCTTGAGTCCGTATCCGACACCGACCGCGAGTTTACCGAAAGAGCAAAAAGCTACCTGTCGCTCCTCACCGGTTCACCGCACTAGGTGCGGTGCTGCACAATCGGAAACCTTACCTATTCATGGAATTAGCGTGACAAAAAGTTGCCCTGTTCTTACACAGTCTGAAAGACAGACCGTCGCCGTCATCGAGAGTGCGGACAAGGCGCTGGCCAATGCGGTCTCCGTAGCCTTGGAGGAGGCGGTCAAACAGGCTGCCGAAGGCATGCGAGGGATCGGGCATGAAGAATCCGCGCCGGCGCTGTCATATTTTGCGAGCGTCATTCATCAGAGAATGTACTGCCTCATGTGCGGTGCGGACCCGGACACACTCGAAGGCGGGGATCCCGAAATCGCCTACCACGTCATCCGCAACAGTCAGAACATCGCCAGGCACTACTGGTCGGCGGATATCGAGCCCTACCCACCCAGGTAGCCGGGAATGGCGAGAAAATTGCGTGTGGAATTTTAGATCTGTTTGATTGAGCTACAGCCTTCAACCGCCAGTGATGGAGGTTGCGTTCCCACGCTCGAGTCGCAGAGAGACGACCAAGGG
>CCRI01000016.1 GCA_000985875.1 Neorhizobium galegae bv. officinalis | reverse complement strand
GGCTCCGGTGGCGGCGCGTTCGACGGGCTTTTCGGCAACCGCGGGTGCGGCGGCAGGAGCCTCGGCCGGGGCGGCTTCCACCGGCTCGACCTTGGGTTCGGCAGCGCGGCGGGCAGCCTCGGCGGCTTCCTCGATCTTGCGGCGTTCTTCCTCGACCTTGCGGCGTTCCTCGTCTTCAGCGCGCTGCTTTGCCTCGATGACTTCGCGAGCCTGCGCTTCCATCAGCGCGCGGCGACGGGCTTCCATCTCGCCGGCAGAGAGATCGTGCAATACGGCACCGCCCTGCCGCTGCTGCGGACGCTGCGGCTGGCTGGATTGCGGGCGCTGCGGCTGACCGGACTGCTGCGGGCGCTGCGATTGATTGGATTGCGGCGGGCGCTGGCCGTGCTGCGGCTGTTGCGGCCGCTGGTTCTGAGCACCCGGCTGATGGACGCGCGCCGCCGGAGCAGCCGCCTGAGGCTGCGGCGGACGCTGGGGAGCGACGACCGGCTGCTGCGCAACGGCCTCTACCACCCGCGGCGCAGGCGCCGGGGCTGCTGCAGGCGTGATTGCAGGCTTTTCATCGAGCGGCCGGGTCGGCCGCCGCTTCACTGTCTCGACGACGACCGCCTTGGTGCGGCCGCGACCCATGTCCTGGCGGACGGTACCCTGGCTCATCCCCGATGGCTTCAGTGTAAGGGTCTTCTTTACGCCCAGTGTCTTGTCGTCTTTGTTGTCGGTCATTCCGTTCCTGTTCCTTCGGACAGGAACGGATGGAAGCCATCAGAACCCGTCGTTTAATCCGTACATCCAAAATGGCGGCCGGCTTCAGCCGGTGACCGCGTCATAGTTTTCGCTGGCCAGCGCCGCCATCTGCTCCGGATTGACCGACATCGCGGTACCTTTCGAGCATGGTTGCGCGCTTCACTACACCCTCACCCGCCTGCCCTGCAAGCGCGCAAGCATGGATAAAAGCATTCTGGCCCATCACTTCGTCCAATTCCGCGCTCGTAAAGAGTGAAAAGGACGGAATGTCTTCCCCGGTATTCGAACCGAGCTTCCAGGCCTTGCGGGCCTGGTCTATTTTCCTCACTCCATCGGCGGCCGCATCGGCCGCATGGAACACTGCGAGCGCCGCGCCGGAGCGCACGGCGGCATCCACCTTCGTAGCGCCGGTGACGAACTGGCTCGCCTTGCGTGCCATGTTCATCATGCCGACGAGATCGGCGGCGAGCAGGCGATCCACCAGCGCGCCAAGATCCGCATCCGCCTTCGCCTCGGTCTTGAGGGCACGGGCGAAAAGCTTCTTCTGAACCGCCCGGTCGACGAGCGACCGTTCGGCCTTGATCCAGCAGCCACGGCCTGGAAGCTGACGCTTCAGGTCGGGCACGACCTGGCCATTCGGGCCAGCCACGAAGCGGATCAGCGTTTCCGGTGATCCCGCCTCACGGGTGACGATGCAGGTCCGGTCGTTCACGACGATCTCGCCCAGGTCATCATCGACACGTCCGTCGTCGTTCTCGTCCGGCTCATTCGCGAGCGGGATCATTCCTGCTCAACGGCGTCCGCCTCCTCCGCTTCAGCTTCCGGCTCGGCGGCATCCTTTGCGAGATCTTCCTCGGTGATCCAGCCTGCGGCGAGGCGGGCCTGGACGATCATGTTTTCAGCCTCGACGCGGGATACGTCGAACTTCGAGAACAGGCCCTCGAACTTCTTCGTCACGCCGTCCTTGCGTTCGCTCCAGCCGACGAGGTCGTCGGCGGCGCAGCCGGCAAAGTCCTCGATCGTCTTGATGCCGTCTTCGCCGAGCGCGACGAGCATCTGGGCGTTCAGGCCGTTGATCTGGCGCAGTTCGTCCTCGACGCCGAGTTCCTTGCGCTTGGCATCCATCTCGCTTTCGATCCGCTCCAGGTATTCGCGGGCGCGGGTCTGGATCTCGGTGGCGGTGTCTTCGTCGAAACCGTCGATCGAGGAGATTTCGTCGAGATCGACGTAGGCCAGTTCCTCGACCTGGGCAAAGCCTTCCGAGGCCAGCACCTGGCCGACCATTTCGTCGACGTCGAGCGCGTCCATGAAGAGGTTGGTGCGCTCGTTGAATTCCTTCTGGCGGCGCTCCGACTCTTCGGCTTCCGTCATGATGTCGATGTCCCAGCCGGTCAGCTGCGAGGCGAGGCGGACGTTCTGGCCGCGGCGGCCGATGGCGAGCGACAGCTGCTCGTCCGGAACCACGACTTCGATGCGCTCGGCATCCTCGTCGAGAACCACCTTGGCGACTTCGGCCGGCTGCAGCGCGTTGACGATGAACGACGCCGGATCTTGGCTCCACGGAATGATGTCGATCTTCTCGCCCTGCAATTCGCCGACGACCGCCTGGACGCGCGAGCCGCGCATACCGACGCAGGCGCCGACCGGATCGATCGAGCTATCGTTCGAGATGACGGCGATCTTGGCGCGCGAACCCGGATCGCGGGCGACCGACTTGATCTGGATGATGCCGTCGTAGATTTCCGGCACTTCCATGGTGAACAGCTTCACCATGAACTGCGGATGGGTACGCGACAGGAAGATCTGCGGGCCGCGCTGTTCGCGACGGACATCATAGACGTATGCGCGGACGCGATCGCCGTAGCGCATGTTTTCGCGCGGGATCATCTCGTCGCGGCGGATGATGCCTTCGCCGCGGCCAAGGTCGACGATGACATTGCCGTATTCGACGCGCTTGACGGTGCCGTTGATGATTTCGCCGACGCGGTCCTTGAACTCGTCGAACTGGCGGTCACGCTCGGCTTCGCGCACCTTCTGCACGATCACCTGCTTGGCCGACTGGGCGGCGATGCGGCCGAAATCCATCGGCGGCAGCGGATCGGCGATGAAGTCGCCGATCTTGGCATCGACGTTGCGGTCGAGCGCAAGTGCCAGCGGGATCTGCGTGCCGTAGTCTTCGGCGTGATCGACGACTTCCAGCAGGCGCTGGAGCCGGATTTCGCCGGTCTTGGAATTGATGTCGGCGCGGATATTGGTTTCCGAGCCGTAGCGGGAGCGGGCAGCCTTCTGGATGGCGTCGGCCATCGCAGCCAGCACGATCTCGCGGTCGATGACCTTTTCGCGCGCCACTGCATCCGCGATCTGCAGAAGTTCAAGCCGGTTCGCACTCACTGCCATTGTCGTTGGTCTCCGTAGGTCAAACGATGAGGCCCTTCCTGGGAAAGGCACAAGTCTCTGTTCGGTTTATTCGTCTTCTGCTTCTTCGTTCTGGTTCGCGGCCTGCGCCTTGGCGAGCTTGTCGGCCCGAAGCGCGTCGCGGATCAGATCGTCGGTCAGAATGAGTTTTGCCTCGGCCAGTGCCGAAAACGGGATCGTTACCCGTGGTTCCTCGCCATAGGCGACCTGATCCCGCTCGATCGTGAAGCCGTCCGCATCGCTTTCGGTGATCCTGCCGCGGAACCGCTTGCGATTGTCGATCATGATCGACGTTTCGCATTTGACCAGATGGTTCAGCCAGCGGGTAAAATCCGACTTGCGGACCATGGGGCGGTCGATGCCCGGCGAGGACACTTCCAGATGATACTCCCGATCGATGGGATCTTCCACATCCAGAACCGGTGAAATCGCCACGGATACGGCTTCGCAGCCCTCGACGTCCATGGTGCCGTCGTTGCGCTCGGCCATGATCTGCAGCGTCGCGCCGTTCTGGTTCAGCATCCTCACGCGCACCAGGCGATAGTCCATGGCGGTCAGGACTGGCTCGATGATCTCGGCGACCCTCAGGTCAAGCCCGGTCTCGATGATGAGCCGCGGCTCGTATTCGGTTTGCGGCATAAGCTCTCCGGCAATCATTGCCCCATAGCTGGGCCCAATGTCTGGGTTACAGTGATCGCCTAACAAAAAAGAGCGGGTCCGGTGGGGCCCACTCTTCATCGGACGATCAAGAATATGGGGTGCATATACGCTTTCAGCCCCCCGAATGCAAGAGTCGCATATTCTGGGGCTACAGCGACTGGAATTTGCCTCTGCCACGTCTATAACCGTTTGGTACGACGCACGAAAGAACGAGGACAAAGTGCCCGATCGGATATCGACCCTGGCTCCCTTCAGGCACCAAACCTTCAGAACGATCTGGATCGCCAGCCTCGCCTCCAATTTCGGCAGCCTGATCCAGGCGGTCGGTGCGGCGTGGATGATGACCTCGATCACCGATTCCGAGGACATGGTTGCGCTGGTCCAGGCCTCGACGGCGTTGCCGATCATGCTCTTTTCGTTGATCGCGGGCGCGCTGGCCGATAACGTCAACCGCCGCACCCTGATGCTGACCGCGCAGTTCTTCATGCTGGTCGTGTCGTTGACGTTGACGCTGTTTGCCTATCTCGACCTCCTGACGCCCTGGCTGCTTTTGGCATTCACCTTTCTGCTCGGCTGCGGCGTGGCGCTCAACAATCCCGCCTGGCAGGCGTCGGTGGGCGACATGGTTCCCCGCGAGGTCCTGCCGGCGGCGGTGACGATCAACAGCGTCGGTTTCAACATCACCCGCAGCGTCGGCCCCGCGATCGGCGGGGCGATCGTTGCGGCTGCGGGCGCCGCCGCGGCGTTCGCTGTCAATTCCATGAGCTATTTCGCTCTGATCTACGCCTTGATCCGCTGGAAACCGGAAGGCCGCGACAATGCGCTGCCGCGCGAGACGCTTATGCGGGCGCTTTCGGCCGGTCTCGGCTATGTCCTCATGTCGCCGAACATTCTCAACGTGCTGTTCCGCGGCCTCATCTTCGGTCTTTCGGCAAGTGCCGTCCTGGCGCTTCTGCCGATCGTCGCGCGCGATCTGGTCTCCGGCGGCCCGTTGACCTACGGCATCATGCTCGGAGCCTTCGGAGTCGGCGCGATCGCCGGTGCCATGGGTAATTCGCGCCTGCGCGAAAAGCTGTCGAGCGAGTCGATCGTCCGCCTGTCGTTTCTGGGTTTTGCTGCGAGCGCCGCGATCATCGCGATGAGTTCAAGCACGCTGCTGACCGCTGTCGTCCTGCTCGTGCCCGGCGCCTGCTGGGTGCTGGCATTGTCGCTGTTCAATACGACGGTGCAGCTTTCGACGCCGCGATGGGTGGTTGCCCGTGCGCTTTCCTTCTATCAGACGGCGACGTTCGGTGGCATTGCCGGCGGCAGCTGGGTGTGGGGTATCCTGTCCGATACGTTCGGCGTCTCGATCGCCCTGACGCTGTCGAGCCTGGTCATGTTGCTGGGCGCTCTGGTCGGCATGCGCCTGCCGCTGCCGCAGTTCAGCGATGCCAATCTAGACCCGCTCAACCGCTTCAACGTGCCGATGCTGAGCCTCGACCTGCAGCCGCGCAGCGGGCCGATCGTCTCCCTGGTGGACTACACCATCGCTGATGAAGACGTGCCGGAATTCCTGGCGCTGATGTCGCAGCGACGCCGTATTCGCATCCGCGATGGCGCGCGGCAGTGGGCGCTGATGCGCGATCTGGAACATCCGGAGATCTGGACGGAGACCTATCATACAGCGACCTGGGCCGACTACGTGCGCCACAACCAGCGCCGCACCCAGGCGGATGCCGAGGTCTGGGACGCGATCCGCACCCTTCATCGCGGCGAAGAAGGCCCCCGCGTCCACCGGTTGATCGAGCGTCAGACGATCCCGCCGAGCGACGACATTTTCCACAAGTCGCCGCCCGACCTGCACCACTGACTACCGGATCTTTCCCTTGAGCGACGGATCGGGAAAACACGTTGGAACAAGCCCGTTCTTCGCCTGCCAGTCGCCGAGCGCACGCCGGGTCTTGTAGCCCGGCAGGCCGTCGACATTGCCGACATCGTAGCCCTTGGCGACCAGCGCCTTCTGCATGGCGAGGACGTCGGAGCGCAGCATCTTGCCGACATCGCCCCAGGGTGCCTGGAACGGACCCCCGCCGGAGGCGATCCGATCGGCGAGATTGCCGATGAACAGCGCATAGAGATCCGAGTTGTTATATTCCTTGATGACGTAAAAATTCGGCGTGACGACGAATTCCGGTCCGTTGCGCCCCGCCGGCACCAGCATCATGCCGTCCGCCTTGAGGTCGGCCGCGGGAAAGGCCTTGCCGGAAATGCGGGTGATGCCGGTAGCCGCCCAGGCTGAGATGGGCTTGGCGAGATCAGGCCCCTCCTGCGCGCAGGAAACCTTTGCGGGGATCGTCACTTCGAACCCCCAGTCGCGTCCGCGTTGCCAGCCCTCCTTCTGCAGGTAGTGGGCGATCGAGGCGAGCGCATCCGGCACCGAATTCCAGATGTCGGGACGGCCGTCACCATCGAAGTCGACGGCATATTTGAGGTAGCTCGACGGCATGAACTGCGGCTGGCCGAGCGCGCCCGCCCAGGAACCCTTCATCGTCGCCGCATCGACATCGCCCCGTTCGATCATTTTCAGCGCTGCGATCAGCTCCTCGCGGAACATGTCCTTTCGGGTCGACATGAAGGCCTTGGTCGCCAGCACTTGCACGGCCGAATAGGGCATCCGCGCCTTGCCGAAACCGGATTCCCGGCCCCAGATGGCGACGACGATCTCGCCCGGCACGCCATAGGCGGCCTCGATCTTCTTCAGCGTCGCCGAATAGGTCTCCGCCAGCCCGCGGCCGGTGGCGGCCAGTCCCTGCAGCCGCTTTTCGGAAAAATAGGCGCCGGGAGAGGAAAACTCCGCCTGGCTCTGGTCCTGCTGTTTCGGCGGCGTTGACCCCGGCGGCACCAGGTCCGGCAGGTCCCAGTTGAGAGTCACACCCTGGAAGGCGGCTTTCAGCGTCTTCTCGGATATCCCCGACTTCCTGGCCACCGGCCCCAGATCGCCGGCGATCCATCGCTGGAACTGCTTTTCGACGTCGGGACGGTTCTGCGCGAGAGCGGGGAGGGGGAGAAGGGTTGTCGCCATGAGGAAAAGAAAGGCGGCGATGTGCCGGAAGGCACCCCCCTCTGCCCTGCCGGGCATCTCCCCCTCAAGGGGGGAGATCGACGTGTTGCGACGCCTCGACCACCTCGACCGCAGCGATCGAAGTGATGCCGGTGCCTCTTGCCGATCTCCCCCCTTGAGGGGGAGATGGCCGGCAGGCCAGAGGGGGGCGAGCTTGCTCATCGTGATCCTCTTCAAACGCTAAATCGCCGTCCGCGCCCGAAGCGCCGCCGTCAGCGTCCCCTCGTCGAGATAGTCCAGCTCCCCGCCAACCGGCACGCCATGCGCCAGCCTTGTGATCTTCACGTCGATGCCGGACAGCTGGTCGGTGATATAATGTGCCGTGGTCTGCCCCTCGACGGTCGCGTTGACGGCGATGATGATCTCGCGGATGACGCCCTCGTTCACCCGGTCGATCAGCCCGCGGATATTGAGGTCGTCGGGGCCGATGCCGTCGAGCGGCGAGAGCGTGCCGCCGAGCACGTGATAAGCGGTGTTCATCGCGCCCGTCCGCTCAAGCGCCCAGAGGTCGGAGACGTCTTCGACGACGATCAGCATCGTTTGGTCACGGCGGACATCGGTGCAGACGGTGCAGGGATCGACGGTATCGACATTGCCGCAGCGCGAGCAGATCTTCACCTTGTCATAGGCTTCGCCCATCGCGCTCGAAAGCGGCCCGAGCAGCTGTTCCTTCTTCTTGATGAGATGCAGCGCTGCCCGGCGCGCCGAACGCGGCCCGAGGCCCGGGACTTTTGCCAGAAGCTGGATGAGTTTTTCGATTTCGGGGCCGGTGACTCGCTTTGCCATGTTCTCCCTTTAGCCCATATGCTTGAAAAACGGAATCGCGGAAGGACCGCTCATGAAACTTCTCGCCATCTGCCTCGGGCGCCCGGAAAGGCTTCCCGGCAAGAGCTTCAAGACCGGCATCTACAAGTCGGCCATCAATGCCGCCGTCATGATCGACAAGCTCGGCCTCGTCGGCGATGCCGTCTGCAATGCCAAGCACCACGGTGGCGAGGATCAGGCGATCCTGCTCGAGGGTTCGCTGACACTGGACTGGTGGGCGGCCGAACTCGGCCGTGATCTTGCGCCCGGCACGTTCGGCGAGAACCTGATCGTCGAAGACCTCGACAACCGCGACGTCGCCGTCGGCGACCGTTTTCATATAGGCGAAGTCGTGCTTGAGGCGACGTGCGCCCGCTCTCCCTGCAACACGCTTGCGGTGAAAATGGACGATCCGAAGTTCCTGAAGACCTATACCAAAGCTGGCCGCCCCGGCATCTATTGCCGCGTCGTGAACCCTGGCATGGTTTCCGCCGGCGATCCCGTCCGCCGCGAACTTTATACCGGCGAGCGCGTCATGATTGCGGAAATGCTGGCGGCCGTCGGCAGGAAACTCTCGGAAACCGAAAGAGCCCGCTTCCTGGCCGCACCCATCGGCCACCGTTGGCGGCCGACATTCGAGACCTAGCGGGTCGCGATCGCCGCTGCCGCACTGGCCATCGCCCCGGCCGAAACCCGGTTTGCGATCCTCACGGCCCGGGGGCTCTTCAGAAACTGACGGGCCTTGGCGGCAAGCAGCACCCAAGCTAGGTCGACGACCACGAGCACCAGGAACATCGCGGCGACCAGTTCCAGCCAGCCGGTCAGTGTCACGCCGCCGAGATCGATGATCGAAGGCAGCAGCGCCACATAGAACATCATGATCTTCGGGTTGCCGAGAGTCACGGTGAGGCCGGCGAAAAACATCTTGAGCACGGAGCGATTTTCCGGAAGCTCTTCGCCTGAGCCGGCAGGCTCGGTGAACCACATCTTCCATGCGAGATAGAGGAGGTAGGCGACGCCGATCCACTTGATGGCCACGAAGACGGCATGGAAGCTCTCCGCAATGGCGGCAAGGCCTGCGACCGCAAACGAAAGCCATATGGCCTCGCCGACCCACATCGCCGCGAGAAACGGCAATACGTCGCGATACCCCTTGGACAGAACGCGCGCCACGAGCGCAGCTATGCTGGGACCGGGCGAACCTGCAGCGACGAAAAGTGCCGCTGCGAAAACCAGAAGTGACGTCAACGTCATGGGACCCTCCCTATTCCGTCAGACCCAGGATCAGAACGGCATCTTGAAGCCGGGAGGGATCGGCAGGCCGGCGGTCAGTTCCTTGGTCTTTTCGGCGGCGATCGCCTCTGCACGTTCCTTGGCGGCCTTGTGGGCGGCGACGATCAGGTCTTCGAGGATCTCGACATCGTCTTCCTTGAACAAGGACGGATCGATCTTGAGGCCGAGCATCTCGCCCTTGCCGTTGAGCCGTACTGTTACCAGCCCGCCGCCGGACGTGCCTTCGACGTCGAGAGCGGCGATTTCCGCCTGCATCTGCTCCATCTTGGCCTGCATTTCCTTGACCTTGCCCATCATGCCCATGATGTCGCGCATCTGTCTCGTCCTCTTCTCTTATAGCTCGATGTCGTCGCCGGGCAGGATGTCGCCCTCTTCGGATTCCGCGGTCGCCGGCGCCGGCAGGTCCTCGGTCTCGCTCTCATCCTCTTCCGTCACGCGGATACGCACGTCGGTGATCCGGGCGCCGGGGAACTGCGCGAGGATGGCCGCCACGTCCGGATCTGCGCGGGCATCGGTGAACTGCGCTTCCCGCACGCTTTTTTCGGATTCGACCAGGGTCGGCTCTCCAGCCTCGTTGCTGAGCGTCACCCACCAGGTGATCCCGGTCCATTCCTCCAGCCGCGCCTTCAGGTCACCGGCAATGGTTTTCGGCGCGTCGCCGGAAAGGTTGATCTCCAGCCGGCCCGGCTCGATCTTCACCAGCCGCACGAAATTACGCAGCAGCGCCTTCAGCCGCGGATCGCGGTTCTTGGAGCAGAGATCGGCGATATCCGATATCGAATTGACCGGAACCTTCGGCACCGGCTTTTCGGCCGGCTGTTCTTCCACGCGGCCAACGGGGATTTCCCGCGGCATGGTATTCGGCACGGCCTGCAGCATGGCGGTCGGCCCACCGGCCGGAATGCGCGGTGCCGACATCTCGGTGCCACGCGCATTGACCGGCGACTGCGGCGGCGAAACGGGACGCCCGCCACCATTGCCGTTCGGAACCGGCGCTCGCTGGCCATCGCCATTGGAGAAATCGGCAAGCCTTCGGGCGGCATCTTCCGGGGAAGGAAGATGGGCCGCATGCGTCAGCCGGATCAGCACCATTTCGGCGGCCCCTGCCGGGCGCGAGGAGTTTTCCGCTTCCGGAATACCTTTCAGCAGCATCTGCCAGATGCGCGACAGGGTGCTCACCGCCACGCCGTCCGCAAATTCCCGGCCGCGCACGCGCTCCACTTCGCTGATCGAAGGATCGTTGGCGGCGTCCGGGATATATTTGAAGCGGGTGGTCAGATGGGTGAAATCGGCAAGGTCGGTCAAGACCACGACCGGATTGGCGCCGGCCTCGTATTGCGCCGTGAATTCCGAAAGCGCCGCCGTCACGTCGCCGCGCACGATGTGCTCGAAGAGGTCGACGATGCGGGCACGGTCGGCAAGTCCCAGCATGCCGCGTACCGTTTCGGCAACCACACTGCCGCCGCCATGCGCAATCGCCTGGTCGAGCAGCGACAGGCCGTCGCGCGCCGAACCTTCGGCGGCACGGGCGATCATCGCGAGCGCCTCCTGCTCGGCAGGAATGCCTTCCTTATCGAGGATCGTCGTGAACAGGCCGACAAGATCGGCGGCGCTGATGCGGCGCAGGTCGAATCGCTGGCAGCGCGACAGGACCGTGATCGGAACTTTGCGGATTTCGGTCGTCGCGAAGATGAACTTCACATGTTCCGGCGGCTCTTCGAGCGTCTTCAACAGGCCGTTGAAGGCCTGTGTCGAGAGCATGTGCACTTCGTCGATGATGTAGACTTTGTAGCGCGCCGAAACCGGGCGGTAGCGGACCTGCTCGATGATCTCTCTTATATCGTCAATGCCGGTGTGGGAGGCGGCGTCCATCTCGATCACGTCGACATGCCGGCCTTCCATGATCGCCTGGCAGTGTTCGCCGGGTATCCTGAGGTCGATTGTCGGTTTGTCGATATCCGGCGTCCGGTAGTTCAGCGCACGGGCGAGGATACGGGCGGTCGTCGTCTTGCCGACCCCGCGAACGCCGGTCAGCATATAGGCCTGGGCGATGCGGCCGGTCTCGAACGCGTTGGTCAGCGTGCGGACCATCGGCTCCTGGCCGACCATCAGGTCCGAGAAATCCTTGGGGCGGTATTTGCGGGCGAGCACGCGGTACCCGCTGCCTGTGGCGGGATTGGCGGCGGAGGTGCTTGAAGATGTGGGCCCGGTATCGCTCATTCAGTCCTGCCAGCCTGCGCGGGCCAATCCTGAGCACGGTCTTGACCGGGCCGGAAGCTGACCAAGATGGTAGTACAAGTAAAAGGGTGGGAGGCTGGCACGGCGACCCGTGCCTGGCTCGTTAGGGCTGCTTCCTTCCGGACCTGACCCGGTTGGCGAGTGGCTCGTCCACCACCAACCTCCCGCTTCCCATATCGTCAATAACGCTTCCAAATGCAAGCCAACCCTGTAAAAAACTGCTATCGAACAGAAAAACAAGGGAGGAAAGTTTGAGCGAATTCGAACTGGACGGCAGGATTGCCCGCGATTCCGATCTTGTGACGGTGCTCGGCCTCTGCCAGCTGCGCATCCAGAACGACAGCCGCTGGCCCTGGCTGGTCATGGTGCCGCAACGCGCGGGCATGACCGAGATCTTCGAGCTTTTGCCGGAAGAGCAGGCGCTGCTCTCCGCGGAGGTCAACAAGGTGGCAGCGGCCCTGAAGAGGGTGACCGGCGCCACCAAGATCAACGTCGGCGCGCTCGGCAATATCGTCCGCCAGCTGCATGTCCATGTCATTGCAAGGTTCGAAGGCGATCCGAACTGGCCCGGCCCGATCTGGGGTTTCGGCCAGGCGGCGCCTTACGACGAATCACAGAAACAAGATTTCCTCAACAAACTGGTTGAAGCGCTTTCATGACCGCGACCCTTTTCGAGACCGACGCACCCCATCCCGAACCGAGCACGCTGACGGCGTTTTCCGGCAACAAGCTGGATCGCCGGGCCGAGTACCGAGAAGACGACTGTGTCGAAAAGGCGCTTGCCGTCGAGGGCGCCCATATCCTCGCCTTCACCGGCAGCCGGGTGATCCTCAAGCATGACAGCCAGATCCTCGACCCGCTGTTTTCGCCCTACGAGCTTGCGGAACTCAAGCCGGATTTCGACAATGCCGTGCTGCTCGGTTACCACGAGACCGGCGAGCCGCGCATCGCCGTCCCGGTGCTGATCGCGGCGGAGGAACTGGCAGGCCACTACAAGCCGACCGAGGCCCGCGCGCTTTTCCGCGACCAGCTGATCGAAGGCGAACTGCAGGGCGAGGTCGCCCAGGCTGTCGCGCTGCTCAACTGGAACGCTGCCAACAAGTTCTGCGGCAAATGCGGATCGCCGACCGAAACCAGGATCGGCGGCTACAAGCGGGTCTGCACCCAGTGCCAGCACATGACCTTTCCGCGCACCGATCCGGTGGTGATCATGCTCACCATCGACATGGAGCGCGACCGCTGCCTGCTCGGCCGCAGCCACCATTTCCAGGAGGGCATGTATTCATGCCTCGCCGGCTTCGTGGAGCCGGGCGAGACCATCGAGGATGCGGTTCGCCGCGAGACCTTCGAGGAATCCGGCATCGAGACCGGCCGGGTCCGCTATCACGCCTCGCAGCCCTGGCCGATGCCGCATTCGCTGATGATCGGCTGTTACGCCGAGGCGAAATCCACCGAGATCAAGATCGATCCGCAGGAAATGGCGGATGTCCGCTGGTTCGAGCGGGCCGAGGCCGAGGCCATGCTCGATGCCGGCCCGGACGCTCCGGTTTTCGCTCCGGTCAGGGGGGCGATCGCCCATCGCCTGCTGCGCGACTGGATCGAGTGGGCGAGGAGCGATCAGGCGTAGCCTGAGCAATCGATCCAGTGAATCGATTGCAGCGTCGAATGCCCTGAGCCCAAGCGAAGGGCCGGCGGTCCTGCCGAATCGAACTCGACTTCATCATGGGGCCGGAGGGTTTCAGCAAAATGACCGTTGCCCGCTCCGAGCGCCTGCTGGCTCTTCTCCAGACGCTCCGGCGCTACCGCCAGCCTGTCAGCGGCGCCAAACTCGCCGCCGAGACCGGCGTCAGCCTGCGCACGCTCTATCGGGATATCGCCAGCCTCCAGGCGCAAGGCGCCTTCATCGAAGGCGAGGCGGGTCTCGGCTACGTATTGCGGCCCGGCTTCATGCTGCCGCCAATGATGTTCTCGCAGGAGGAGATCGAGGCCTTGGTGCTCGGCTCCCGCTGGGTGGCGAAGACTGCCGATCCGCGGTTGGCCGCGGGCGCCGTCGATGCGCTGGCAAAAATTGCCGCCGTCCTGCCGGCAGATCTCAGGCAGGAACTCGACAGTTCGACGCTGCTTGTCGCCTCGCCGCGGCGAGGTGAGGACAGGGCCGATCTCGGCCTGATCCGAAGGGCGATCCGCGCCGAGCATATCCTCGACCTCACCTATGAGGACGAAAAGGGGGCTTTGACCCATCGGAAAGTCTGGCCGTTCGCCCTCGGCTTCTTCGACAGCGTCAGGGTCATGATCGCCTGGTGCGAACTGAGGCAGGATTTCCGGCATTTCCGCACGGACCGTATTGCATCCGCAGTCTCGACGGAAAAGCGTTATCCGCGCCGCAGGCAGGTGCTTCTCAAGGAGTGGCGGGAGAAGGAAGGAATTCCGCCTCAGCCGTGAAGGCTGCTGCCATTATCTGACAGTAGGCTGCGATAATCTCCGGTCAGTCCCAACCAAGAGCAATTCCAGCAAAGGCAATTGCATCAAAGGAGTACTGACATGGTCCATCCCGATTTCACCATCCTCTTCGTCGATAATCCGCTCGCCAGCGCCGATTTCTACCAGTCGCTGTTCGGTACCGAACCCGTGGAAAGATCCCCGACCTTTGCTCTCTTCGTGCTGAACACCGGCATGAAGTTCGGCCTGTGGTCGCGCCACACCGCCGAGCCCTCGGTAACGGCCGGCACGGGCGCCTCGGAGATCTGCTTCAAGCTTGATAACGCCGCCGGCGTCGACAAGGCCTATGCCGACTGGACAAGCCACGGCCTGCGCGTGCTGCAGACGCCGGTAGAGCTGGACTTCGGCTATACGTTCGTTGTGACGGATCCGGACGGGCATAGGCTGCGGGTCTATGCGATGGGAGAGTGAACCGCCTGATGGTGCGGCATCCCAAACCCTCCCCTTGTGGGGGGTAGCCGGCAGGCTGGAGGGGTTTCGATATGGAGCGAAGTCCCCTCCCCAACCCCTCCTCATGAGGGGGAGGGGCTCCACGCGAAGTCGCGTGTCACCTAGCTACTTTCATACGAGGCACACCACGTGTCCCGGTCGATCCTCGGGTTTTATCCGAGGATAAAAATGCCTACAGCACCAAGGTGCTAGTGTGTCCCGTCTCGGCGATCGTTCCAAGCGTCGCCTGTCAGCTCTTCTGCAGCGCCCCGCGCATCGGGTGGCCCTTGTACGTGCCCAGAACCCTGACCTTTTCCGAGAAGAACCGCAGCTCTTCCAGCGCCCGGCGCACCGGCGCGTCGTCCGGGTGGCCTTCGATGTCCGCATAGAACTGGGTCGCCACGAACTTGCCGCCGAGCTGGTAGCTTTCAAGCTTCGTCATGTTGATGCCGTTGGTCGCAAAGCCGCCCATCGCCTTGTAGAGCGCGGCCGGAATGTTGCGGACGTTGAACACGAAGGTGGTGACCAGCACCTCGTCGGGATTGTTCCGCTGCACCCATTTTTCGTCGCGGGAGAGCACGACGAAGCGGGTGACGTTGTCGTCCCGATCTTCGACATTTTCCGCCAGTATTTCGAGACCATAGAGGTCAGCCGCAAGCCGCGGCGCGAGAGCGGCCATGGTGCGGTCGCCCTTTTCGGCCACCATCTTGGCGGAGCCGGCCGTGTCGCCCGCGACGACGGCCTTCCAGCCGTTCGAGCGGATGATCTTGCGGCACTGGCCGAGCGCATGGATATGGCTGTGTACGGTACGGATTTCCTCGTGTGTCACGCCGGGCAGCACCATCAGCTGGAAGCGGATCGGCATGAAATATTCGCCGATGATATGCAGCCGCGATTCCGGCAGGAGGTGATGGATGTCGGCGACGCGTCCGGCGATCGTGTTCTCGATCGGGATCATCGCCAGGTCCGCATCGCCGTTTTCCAGCGCCTGGAAGGCGTCCTCGAATGTCGGGCACGGAAGCGGCTCCATGCTCGGGAACATGTCACGGCAGGCCATGTCGGAATTGGCGCCGAAATCGCCCTGGAAGGCGATGCGATTGGTGAGTGCGTTCATGGGGTTATCCGTTACGAGGAGGCACGGGCAAAGAGGATCGCGCGGGCCTTTTCAAGGTCGGCGGGAGTATCGACGCCTAATGGAACCGAGTCAACGATCTCGGCGTCGATGCGCATGCCGGCTTCGAGCGCTCTCAGCTGTTCCAGCGATTCGCGCCTTTCGAGCACGGACGGCCCGAGCGATACGAACTTTTCGAGCGCGGCGCGGCGATAGGCGTAGAGCCCGATATGATGGTAGAGCGGCCCGTTGCCATAGGGGGCTGTGGCGCGGGTAAAATAGAGCGCCTTCAGCCGGGTGGCCGAAATCGGCGAGCCGACGATTTTCACCACGTTCGGATTGGTCTTTTCGTGTTCGTCGGTGATCTCGACGGTGAGGGTGGCGATATCGGTCGAGGGATTGTCGAGCGGGCGCAGCGAGGCGCGCACCGCTTCCGGCTCGATCGTCGGCAGGTCGCCCTGAACGTTGATCACGAAGTCCATCTGCGCGTCCGGATCGGCCTTCTGGACTGCCTCGAAAATCCGGTCCGAACCGCTCTGATGGTCCTGCCGGGTCATCACCACGTCGAAGCCCGCGGCGGCCACGGCGTCGTAGACGTCCTGGTGGTCGACGGCGACGATGATTCGCCCGGCTTGCGCTTCCTCGGCCCGTTTTGCTACCTGCACGATCATCGGCAGGCCGGCAATATCAGCCAGAGGTTTCCCCGGCAGGCGGGTCGATGCCATTCGCGCCGGGATCAACACCAGCGTCCGGTCAAAAGCCGAATTCTTCATGAGAGACCCTTCTATTCCCGCGTAAACAGTGTCAAAAAGTCTCACGCGCGGGACGATAATCGTGTTGCAACAACCATGCAAAAGACATAGGTTCCGCGCGATTTCAAGATGGTCCGCTTTCTCATGAGGCGGTTGCGAAGGAGCATTTGCGGATGAACCCCTATGTCAATATGGCGGCAGGCGCCCTGCTTGCTACTGTTTTCGTCTTGATGTCGGTGTCCATTGCCTCGGAAGGCATTTTCCATTCGGAGGTACCCGAGAAGGCAGGTTTTGCCATCGTCGCCGCCGAAGAGCCTGCAGCCGGTGAAGCCGCGGCACCCGCTGCCGCCGCCGTTCCGATCGCGCAGCTGCTGGCGAAGGCCGACGCCAAGGCCGGGGAAACCGCATTCAAGAAGTGTCAGAGCTGTCATTCCGGAGAGAAGGGCGGACCGAACAAGGTCGGCCCCGATCTCTGGAGCATTGTCGACCGCCCGATCGCCGGACATGAAGGCTTCTCCTATTCGGCCGGCATGAAGGAGTTTTCCAAGGGCGGTGCCGAGCACTGGACCTTCGACAACCTCAACCATTTCCTCGCCGCCCCGAAGGCTTTCGTGAAGGGCACGGCGATGGGCTTCGCTGGCCTGAAGAACGATGCCGAGCGCGCCAACCTGATTGCTTACCTGCGCACGCTGGCTGATTCGCCGGTTCCGCTTCCGGACCCGAATGCAGCCGCTCCGGCGCCCGCCACCAACTGATCGGCAATTCCAGGAAATGCAATTGGAATGCCCGGCGTCAGTCGGGCATTTTTGTTTGGGGCTTCGTGATCGAGCTTCGGCCGGCTCAGCCGAGCAGCCATGCCCAGAAACCGACGGTGAAGACGCCGAATGCGGTGGTCATGCTGATCACCGAGGCTGCAAGGCTATGGCCTGAGCGGAAGCGTTGGGCGATCAGCCAGGCATTGATGCCGGTCGGCACCGAGGCGGTCAGCACCAGCGCCGCGGTCCAGTCCTTCGGCAGGGCAAACAGATAACTCATCAGGAAGACGAGCGCCGGCAGTACAAGGAGCTTCAGTACCGCGGCTGACCCGGAAAGGCCGATATCGCCGCGGATCGGATATCTCGTCAGCGCCATGCCGATCGATATCAGGGCGACCGGGCTCGCCGCGGCGGAAATCTGATCGACGACGATGGCGATCGCCGACGGGAGATGCAGGCCGAGGAAATTGAAGGCGACGCCGATGATAAGGGCGATCACCAGCGGGTTGCGGGCAAGGTTGGAGCCCACCTGCCTGAGGACCGCGACGATGCCGCGTTTTTCGCCGCCGTCGACCTTGGCGGCCGCGCCCTCCATGAGGATCGTGCCGGCCACCATCATCAGCGGCAGGTGGATCGCAAGCAGGATGGAGATCGCCACCAGCCCATCCTTGCCGACGACTTGGGCGACCAGCGGCAGTCCGATGAAGACGTTGTTGGCAAACGAGCCGGACATGCCGGCGATCACGCCGATCTTCGCATCCCTGCCGAAAACGCGGGTCGTGAGGATATGGCCGATCGTCCAGGTCATGGCGACGCCGAGGAAATAGACGGTCCACAGCCGGAACGGCGAGGCGCCTTCGAAATGCGCATCCGCCAGCGTCCGGAAGATCAGCATGGGTACGGCGATCTTGAACACGAATTCGCCGAGCGCGTCGCCGGTCTCCTCCTTCAGTATCCCGGTTTTCGCGGTCATCCAGCCGATCAGGATCAGGATGAAGAGGGGCACGACGTTCAGGAAGACGGAGGACAAGGGACAGGCTTTCTGTGGAGACGTTTTTATGCGTCTAACGCATGTCGCGGCTTGCGACAAATGCGTTTGGTGCAGAGAACCTATTTGGCAGGACCGCCCGGCGACAGGCGCCCAACAAAAAAGCGGGGCAATCCCCGCTTTCCCTCCTGGTCTCGTCCAGGACATCCGGTGGCCGGCCGCCAGTTCATCCGTGGTCGGCAACACAACCGGATCACCGAACGTATAACCTGTGATCGTGACAGCGAAGTGACGGCCTGGTGTCGGCCTATTGAGAGTGGGGCAAAACGCCCGGATTGCGGGCGGCGCGGTTATTTTCCCTTCCAATCGGTTCAAAACCCGAATACCGGTTTTCGCGACAAACTGCTTCCCAAAGAGGATAAAGACCGGATGCCCAAGTTCGACGTGCTCACCATCGGCAATGCCATCGTGGATATTCTCGCCCGCTGCGACGACGATTTCCTGAGCGACAATGCGATCACCAAGGGTGCGATGAACCTGATCGATGCCGAACGCGCCGAACTTCTCTATTCCAAGATGGGCCCCGCGGTGGAAGCATCCGGCGGTTCGGCCGGCAACACGGCAGCCGGCATTGCCGGTTTCGGCGGCAAGGCCGCCTATTTCGGCAAGGTTGCGGAAGACCAGCTCGGCCAAATCTTCCAGCACGACATCCGCGCCCAGGGCGTGCACTACCAGACCAAGCCGGAAGGCACCCACCCGCCGACCGCCCGTTCGATGATCTTCGTGACGCCGGATGGCGAGCGTTCGATGAATACCTATCTTGGCGCCTGCGTCGATCTCGGCCCGGAGCATGTCGAGGAGGACGTCGTTGCCGAGGCCAAGGTGACCTATTTCGAAGGTTACCTCTGGGATCCGCCGCGCGCCAAGGAAGCGATCCGCGAATCGGCCCGCATTGCCCATGAGCATGGTCGCGAAGTGTCGATGACGTTGTCCGATCCCTTCTGCGTCGGCCGCTACCGTGCGGAATTCCTCGACCTGATGCGTTCCGGCACGGTCGACATCGTGTTCGCCAACAAGCAGGAAGCGCTGTCGCTCTATGAGACAGAGGATTTCGAACTGGCGCTGAAGAAGATTTCGCAAGATTGCAAGCTGGCGGCGGTGACGCTCAGCGAGGAAGGCGCGATTATCGTTCGCGGAGAAGAACGCGTGAAGATCGACGCCTATCCGATCAGGGAGCTCGTCGATACGACCGGGGCAGGCGACCTCTTCGCGGCCGGTTTCCTGTTCGGCTATACCCAGGACCGTTCGCTCGAGGATTGCGGCAAGCTCGGCTGCCTTGCGGCCGCCATCTGCATCCAGCAGATCGGCCCGCGCCCGATGGCGTCGCTCACTGAAGCTGCGAAGAAGCAGGGCCTCCTTTGAGGCCCCGCAGGGGAAAACTTATTTAAAGGCCTCGCCGGGATAGGCGCCCCAGATTTCGGCCTGGGCGATCCAGCCCTCTGCGCCGTTGGTTTCGGCGCGGCACCAGTTGCCGTTGCACTCCTTGATCTGTAGCACGACGCCCGGCTCCAGCTTGGCGAGGATGGCGGCAGTCGCCTGCGGGTCGCGGCGCATGTTGACGTAGATATCCTTGCCCTTGCCGCGCATCCACGGGGCGGCCACTGCCGTTCGGTCGCCGGAGAGCAGGGCCTGGTTCACCCAGCCCTCGGTACCCTCGGCATCGCGAACCCGCCGCCAGTTTTCGTATTCCTGGATGATTTCCATCGGCGTGCCTGACTTCATATACATCCAGGAAACCGCATAGTCCGTGCTCGGGCCGATGCGGATGTTGACCTTCCTCGACTTGAGGCTGACGAAACGCGGCAGCGGCAGGCCGCTCGGACCCTTGGCGGCGCCCTGAGCGTGACTCGGGGCGGATGCGGAAAGGGAGGCGACAAGCCCGAAGGAAAGAGCGATGAAGGAGCTGAGAATGGCGCGACGCATGTGTTTGGTTCCGGCTGAGCGATCTCGGGCTTTCGGGAACATCGCGAGGTTTTGTTTGTCTTCGCTGACGGGTCTGGTAGAAAACGCCCTGGATGAACCGAATATCGCGCGACTTGGTTAAGGACCTCCTAAAGCAGGTCGCCCGAAAGCGGGTACCGGTTTCGGGATAACGACATATGTCGAACAGAGCTTGAAGCACGAACCCCGGATACGTTCAGGTTTCGTGCTTCAAGGCGTCAGGCAGAGAGTTTCATGACGGCGAAGAAGAAACCCAAGGTCTACATTACCCGTAAGCTGCCTGATGCGGTGGAAACCCGCATGCGCGAGCTGTTCGAAGCCGAACTCAATATCGACGACACGCCCCGTTCGCGCGACGAACTGGCGGCCGCCATGAAGTCGGCCGACGTGCTGGTGCCGACGGTGACGGATCGTATCGACGAGGCGCTGATCGAGGAGGCAGGTCCCCAGCTGAAGCTGATCGCCAGCTTCTCCAACGGCTTCGACCATATCGATGTCGATGCCGCCGCCAGGAAGGGCATCACCGTCACCAATACGCCGAACGTGCTGACCGAGGACACTGCCGACATGACCATGGCGCTGATCCTCGCCGTCAACCGCCGGCTTGCGGAGGGAGCACGCATCCTGACGGAAAAGCCCGGCGAGTGGACCGGCTGGAGCCCGACCTGGATGCTCGGCCGGCGGATCTGGGGCAAACGTATCGGCATCGTCGGCATGGGCCGCATCGGCACTGCCGTCGCCCGCCGTGCCAAGGCTTTCGGCCTGTCGATCCACTATCACAACCGCAAGCCCGTCAGCCCTGCGACCGAAGAGGAACTCGAGGCGACCTATTGGGACAGCCTCGACCAGATGCTTGCCCGCGTCGATATCGTCTCGATCAATTGTCCATCGACACCCGCCACGTTCCATCTGCTGTCGGCGCGGCGCCTGGCGCTGATGCAGCCGGGTTCGATCATCGTCAACACCGCCCGCGGCGACATCATCGACGAGGCGGCGATGATCCAGCTTTTGCGTGACAACAAGATTGCCGGCGCCGGTCTCGACGTCTACCAGAACGAGCCGGCGGTGAACCCGAAACTCGTCAAACTCGCCCATCAGGGCCGGGTCGTGCTGCTGCCCCATATGGGCTCGGCAACGATCGAGGGCCGGATCGACATGGGCGACAAGGTGATCATCAACATCCGCACCTTCTTCGATGGCCACCGCCCGCCGAATCGGGTTTTGCCCGGCCGCAACTGATCTCAGGTCAGCCGCTTTTGCATCTCGATCGAGGTGATGCGGGTAAAGCCCGGATGGGAATTTTCCGCGGTCTTCGCGAAACCCCATCTGGCGAACGTCGCGTGATTGGCGGTGAGTTCGATGCGGGTTTCGAGCCGCAGCACAGGCAGCCCGTTTTCCCGGGCGACGCCTTCCGCGACCGCCAGCAGCCGACGGCCGATACCCTTGCCCTGGCTTGCCGGCGCAATGGCGAGCTTGCCGATATAGAGGAAGCCGGGTTCCGGTTTGCAGAAGACGCAGCCGGCGAGCGTGCCGTTTTCGATCGCCGCAAACGCGATCTCGTCGCCGGCCTTCCGGGCGAGCGAGGCGAGCGTCAGGCGATGGGCGGAGGAAGGCGGATCGATGACGCCGTCCATATAGGCGAAGGAGGCGAGGATGAGCGCCAGAAGTTCGTCCCAGCGCCCGAAAGCCTCGTCGATGCGGGCAATCTCGATCGCCGGCACCTCGATCACTCCGCGGCAGCCTTGGCCGTGCGGCGCTTGTATTTGATCATGTCGAAACGGGCTGACAGAGAATCGTAGAGCATCAGCCGCCCGACCAGCGGTTCGCCGATGCCGGTCACGAGCTTGATCGCCTCCATCGCCATCAGCGTGCCGATGACACCGGTCAAAGCCCCGACGACGCCGGTCTCGGCGCAGGAGGGGATCAGCCCGGCCGGCGGCTTTTCCGGAAAGAGGTCGCGATAGCCGGGATAAAGAACGCCGTCCGGCCCTGTCTCGTAGGGCTTCATCACCGTCACAGAACCGTCGAACCGGCCGACCGCGCCGGTGACCAGCGGTATCCGGGTGAGTTCCGCGGCATCGGCCGCCGCGTAACGGGTATCGAAATTGTCGGATCCGTCGATCAGAAGGTCGAACAGGGCGAGCTTGCGGGCCGCCCATTCCGCGGAAAAACGCTCCTCGAAATCGACGACCCGGACATGCGGGTTGAGCCGGGCGATCGCCTCGAGAGCGCTCCTGGTCTTCATCTCGCCGATCGTGCCGGTATCGTGGATGACCTGCCGCTGCAGGTTGGAGAGCGAAACCACGTCGTCGTCGATGATCCCCAGCGTACCGATGCCGGCGGCCGCCAGATATTCGAGGATCGGCGCGCCGAGCCCGCCGGCGCCGATCACCAGCACACGGGCATTCTTCATCTTCTGCTGGCCCGTACCGCCGATTTCCGGCAGCAGGATATGGCGGCGGTAACGCTCGATCTCGTCTTGGCTCAATTTTTCCGGAATCAGGCTTTCCATGGTGAAATCATATCACCGGCTGCCAGGTCGCGTAAGGTGGATTTCAAGCGCCGATGCCGCCATGCGCGACGGTAAAGAACTGTGCCCGGTCGGCCAGCGCGGAAAACATCGACCGATCCGTGCCGGTCATGAAGGACTGGCCGCCGAGACCGTGGACGAGGTCGAAGAGGGCAGCCCGCCGGCCTTCGTCGAGATGGGCGGCGATCTCGTCGAGCAGCAGGATCGGCGCATAACCCGTCATGTCGGCGGTAAGCCGCGCATGGGCGAGGACGAGGCCGATCAGCAGCGCTTTCTGCTCCCCGGTCGAACAGCGTGCGGCATCCATGTCCTTCTCGCGATGGCGCACCAGCAGATCGGAACGGTGCGGGCCGTCGAGCGTGCGACCGGCGGCGGCATCGCGGCCGCGGCCGTTGCGCAACATCGCGAGATAGTCTTCCTCGAGGTCGGCTGCCGGGCGGTCCATCGCACCGTCCATGAAGCCTTCGAGCGCCAGGACCGGCGTTGGGAACGGTGTCTCGCCGGAATTGGCCGAAAGCGTGCGGAGAAGCCCGAGCATCTCCTGCCGGGCCGCGGCCATGGCAATGCCGAGGCCTGCCATCTGCGCTTCGATCGCGGACAGCCAGGACGGATCGAAGCGGCCTTCCGACAACAGCCGATTGCGGCTGCGCATGGCGCGCTCGAAATCGCTCGCCCGCCGGCCGTGGGCGGGATCGAGCGAAAGAACGAGTCGATCGAGGAAGCGGCGGCGGTCCGATGAGGCACCGGTGAACAGCCCGTCCATCGCCGGCGTCAGCCACAGGACGCTCAAGTGATCGGAAAGCTCCTCGGTCGATTTGGCCGGCGTGCCGTTGATCCTGAGCTTGCGGGCGACGCTCTCGCCTTCGCCGGGTTCGATGCCGGTGCCGATCGAGACCTCGCCATCCATGCCGTCGATATCCGCGAAGATGGTGAAACCGCCGGCGGCGCCGACGCGCGTCACGTCGGACAGCACCGCCCGGCGCAGCCCGCGGCCGGGCGACAGGAAGGAGACGGCTTCGAGCAGATTGGTCTTGCCCGCACCATTCTCGCCGGTCAGCACCACATGGCGCCCGTCGAGCAGCAGTGCCGCTTCCGCATAATTGCGGAAATCGGTGAGCTTCAGCCGGGAGAGGGAGGTCTTCTGCGCCATCGGGAATCTTAAGGTTTCGTGAAACAGGAGCTAAGGGCTCGAAGCCGGGATGGCAAGCTTTTGCTTGGGGATCGATTTCCTCCAACCTGGCCCCTGGTGAGGTCGTGGGCCGACCGCTGGTCGCCTTGGTCCTCCCGCCAGTTCCATATTTGAAACAGAGCGTCGACGGCCCGATCCGCGAACGCCCGATGGGCGTTTCGCCGGAACATCATTTTCAATAACTCTAATTTATAATTATTCAAAAATTGGGAGGCATGGATAACAGGGCGTTAAAGCTTCGGTGCTAGAAATGCGGGGACACGCATACGCATCTCATATCCGGATGGCCGTGTGGACACCCTTCAATCTCCGGAGACCTCCCATGAAAGACCAGAACCACAAAGCCGATCTCGCCGAGCGCCTTGAATTTATCGGCCTTGGCCAAGAGCAGCGCCGGTCTCTGGCCGAGATTCGGCCCGTCATCAAGGACACGATCGGTGGCGCGCTGGATGCCTTCTACCGCAAGATCAAGGGCAATCCGCAGACCGCCAAGTTTTTCTCCAATGATGCTCATATCGCCCACGCCAAGAGCCGCCAGGTAACCCATTGGGATAGCATCGCTTCCGGCAGATACGATGCCGAATATGTGGAGGCGGTTTCGACGATCGGCCGCACCCATGCCCGGCTCGGTCTCGAACCGCGCTGGTATATCGGCGGTTACGCGCTGCTCCTCGATGGCATCATCCGCGCGGTGATCAGCCGGGAGATGAGTGGCTTCTTTCAGGAGAAAAAGGCGAAGGTGCTTTCCGAACATCTCTCCTCCGTCGTCAAGGCCGCCCTTCTGGACATGGACTACGCCATCTCGGTCTATCTCGAGGCGCTGGCCGACGAACGCAAGCAGGTCGAAGCCACGCAGGAAAAGGCCAAGGTCGAGCAGGACGCAGCGCTTGCGGCGCTCGACAGCGCGCTGAAGAGCCTTTCCGATGGCGATCTGACATCCGAACTCTGGCAGGAACTGGCACCGAATTTCGCCAAGCTGCGGCAGAACTACAATTCTTCCGTTGCCGAGCTCGACGCGGCCATGCGCGAGATCAGCACCTCCGTCGAACAGGTGCGCGCAGAATCGGACGGGATTTCGTCGGCTACCGAAAACATGGCCAGGCGCACCGAGCAGCAGGCTTCCGCGCTTGAACAGACGGCCGCGGCATTGGAGGAGATTACCACCATTTCCGGCCAGGCCGCGCAGCGGACCCGCGAAGTGCAGGTGATTGCCCGTGAATCCGCCTCGGAGACGGTCCGCTCCGGCAAGGTGGTCGAGGAAGCGATTGCCGCGATGGGCGACATCGAGCAGTCCTCGCAGAAGATGACCCAGATCATCGGGGCGATCGACGAGATCGCATTCCAGACCAATCTTCTCGCGCTGAATGCCGGTGTCGAAGCGGCCCGCGCGGGTGAACAGGGCAAGGGTTTTGCCGTCGTCGCGCAGGAAGTTCGCGAACTGGCGCAGCGCTCCGCCGCGGCCGCCAAGGAAATCAAGGAACTGATCGACCAGTCTTCGAACGACGTCCACCGCGGCGTCGAACTCGTCAACAAGACGGGACAGGCCCTGGTCGGCATCGGCGATCGCGTCAAGTCGATCGACGACCATATCTCCTCGATCGCCCGCTCGGCCCAGGAACAGGCTTCGGGCATCGAGGAGATCAATTCCGCGATCCGCAGCATGGACCAGATTACCCAGCAGAACGCCGCGCTGATGGAAGAGACCAATGCCTCGACCCGGAGCCTCGTTGGCATCAGCGGCCGGCTGGCGGCGCTGCTCGGCCACTTCAAGACAAGGGCCGTGCGCGAGACCCGCGTCGAGCGTCCGCGCCTGCGCGCCTGATCTTCGACCTGAAACATGGACCGGGCGGTTCCGGTCGGCTAGTGTGCAGGCTCCAAAGGGAGCCTGTGACATGACTGATCCGACCCGTGACGGGGACCGCCCTTCCCATATCCGCCACTGGACTGAGGTGGAAAAGCCCCAGGAGAAACACTATCGCGGTGATGACGAGCTGATGGGCTTCGGCGCCGCGCTCGCCCGGCAGTTCGGCCTCGCGCGGCTCGGCATTCATCACCATCGCCTGCCACCCGGCCGCCGCACCTCCTTTCCGCATGCGGAGGAACTCGAGGAAGAATTCATCTACGTGATCGAAGGCAATCCGGAGGTCTGGTTGGATGGCGAGGTCTATCCGCTGAGACCAGGCGACTCGGTCGGTTTCCCGGCCGGAACGGGGATTGCTCATACCTTCATCAACAACACGGATTCGGAAGTGCGCCTTTTGGTCATCGGGGAGGCCAACAAGGACGAAAACCGGCTGTTCTATCCGAAGAACCTCGACCTGAAGGCGATCCGTTCGGACTGGTGGGACGACGCGCCTCGGCGCCCGCTCGGCGACCATGACGGCATGCCGGACAAGGTACGGGTCTGGAAGGCCGGTCAGACAGCAGCGAAGGAAACGACAGGTGAGTGACGAGGAAAGATTGGTCAGGCTGGAGGAGCTTGCCGCCTACCAAACCAAGGTGATCGAGGAATTGTCCGACCAGCTCGCCGAGCAGTGGAAGGTGATGGAACAGACACGCGCCAAGCTCGACCGGCTGACCGAGCGGTTTCTGTCGCTCGAGGAATCCTCGCTGGAAGCGCCGGCCGTCACCAGGCCGCCGCATTATTGATTGCCCGGTTGCCGCTCAGGCGGCGCGTGGCATGCGCCGCCTGAGCGCGACATATTCCCAGGTGGCGACGAAAAACAGGATCGCGGTGGCGAGGACCTGCATCGCGAAACTGGCGATGAAAGGTACCAGCAGGAAGCAGCCGGCAAGGAGAACGACGCCGGCGGCATGCGAATAGGGAATGAAGCGCGACGAGACCGTCTTCATCCAGGCCGTGCCGGCGAGGAACAGGATCGGCCCGCCGAGCAGCGCCAGTGCGTGGGCGTAGGAGCCTTTTTCCTGTGGATGCGAGAGGCTGAAATCCTCGCCGACGGCAGTGAGGATGATGCCAGCGACGATCGGCAGGTGTCCATAGGTGAACAGATGCTGGGCAGTCGCCTGGGGCTCAGCGGTTTCTTCCGCCTTGTCGGCCGCCTTTTCCTGCCCGTCATGGAAATAGATCCACCACATGATGATGGTCGAGAGAAACGCGAAGCACAGCACCAGCGGAGTGCCGGGATTGTCCATGTGGCTCGCGGCATTCTTGCCTGTGGTGACAATGGTCTCACCGAGCGCGATGATGACGAAGAGCGCGCAGCGTTCGGCCAGATGTTCGCCGTTGATGTCGAGCGTTTCGGGCGGCGAGGCGCCGATCGCCGGCAGCCAGTAGCGCATCGCCGGCCCGGCATATTCGATGGCAAGGGCCGCCATCCAGAAGGTTGCCCGCATCTGCGGCTCCGCAAGGCCCCCGGCGATCCACAGCGCGCTGGAAACGGCCAGCCAGGCGGTGATCCGGAAGAAGGTCATGAAGGAGGCGGCATCGGTTCCCCGGAACGCATAAAGCGCAAACAGCGAGCGGATGAGCTGCATGGCCGAATAGGCGAGCGCGAAGACGAGGCCCATGTCCGTGAAGGCCTTGGGCAGCGCGATGGCCAGCACGATGCCGCAGAACATCAGCGCGAAGAGCAGCAGCCTGACGGGTTCGATTTCGGTGTCGAGGAGGTTCGTGACCCAGGTCGTGTGGATCCACACCCACCAGAGCGCGAAGATGAACAGGATGGCCTCGGCGGCGATGCCGAAGCTGAAATCCGAGGCAAGCGTCTCGGAAAGCTGGATCAACGCGAAGACGAAGACGAGATCGAAGAACAGCTCGGGAAAGCTTGCCTTGGTCGATCGGGCATCGTCCTTTCGAAGCCAGTGGTGCTCGCCCTCGCTCATCCGGTTCCTCAACTGGCGTTACGTGATTTCGGCTCGCGCGTCTATTTAGGGCGCCGTCCGCGAAAGCCGAGGTGTGGCCGCACAGTGTGCCGGAGGCTTATCTGACCTTGAGGCCATGAAGGAGGTGTCGAACCAAGAGGCCGAGTTCTTGCGGCTTAATATCCAGCCGGTCGGTAAGCAGCCGTTTCCACGCAAAGCTCGTTATGGTCTCTATGGCGAGCTTCGGAACGACCCAATCGGCCAGTATGCCGCGGCCGATAAACTAACTGATTTGACGGGTGTCAAACCGCGTGCTGAAAACGCTGTTAGAGATGAGGGGCCGGACCATGCCGGCCACTTCGACAGGCAGTTGCATGACCATTCCGGAATTTACCCTCGCCATCCTCCTGCTTCTCTGCACGCCAGGGCCGACCAATACGCTGATGGCGCTTGGCGGGTATGCGCGCGGCTGGCTGAAGGGCCTGCCCCTGATCGCCGGCGAACTCGGCGGTTATCTGCTGGTGATCGTGCCGGTGGCAACCCTTGCGGCGCCTTTCTTCCATGCCTATCCGCAGGCGCTGGTCTGGGCGAAGCTCGCGGCAGGCGTCTGGGTGCTCTATTTGGGGTATCGTTTATGGACGTCCGAAAAGCAGGCGAAGGAAGCGGTGGAGATTTCCATCCGCCAGGTCTTCGTCACCACGGTTTTGAACCCCAAGGCGCTGATCATCGCGCTCGTCATCATGCCGCATGGCGTCCGCACCGAACTCGCGCCCTGGCTTGCGCTGTTTGCCGGACTGGTGCTCCTGGCCGCCAATGGCTGGATCGCCTTCGGCAGCCTGATGCGGCGGACCGAGCGTTTCGAGGTGAAACCGGTCGTCGTGCGCCGCATCGCTGCCGCCTGCCTCGTGCTCTTCGCCATGATCCTCGCCAGCGCGTCGATCCAGTCGCTGGCCTGAGATAGACGACCTCGGCCCGAGTTGACGAATCAAGGCCGGGTCGGCATCTTTCGTTCTGCGTGGCCTACGCCGAACCTCCCCGGACCTTCCCCAGCATGGTCCTGACACGGAGGCAAAGGGACTTCAGTCTCGGGTCGCTATCTTGGTCCGACCGTTTCGGATGTGGTTGCTGGGGAACTCCGTCCGGGACGTGAAAGGCTCAAGATGACCCAGAACGGAAATTTCAAGCGCCGTGTCCGTGCCCGTGCCGCAAAGACGGGCGAATCCTATACCGCAGCCCTCAGCCATATCCGCGAGAGTGCCCCTGGCGATCCAGGGCCACAGGCCCGGTCGGTGCGCCTGGCCGTGGCTCAAACCACGCCCTATGTCGATCCCCGCAGCATAACCGAGCTTCGTGCGAGCGGCGAGGAGATGCGCCGCCTGATGCGCGAGGCGCAAAAGGCGAGCGTGAAGGTGATCCACTTTCCCGAAGGTGCGACCTGCTCTCCCAACAAGCGCATCATGTCTTCGACCGGCCGCGATCCGGTCGGGCCGTCCGACTGGAGCCGGTTCGAATGGGCCGTCCTGCGCGAGGAATTGGATGCAACGCGGGCGCTGGCACGCGAGCTCGGGCTCTTTGCGGTGATCGGCTCCGTGCACCAGCTCACCGAGCCGCATCGGCCGCATAACAGCCTTTATGTCGTCTCGGACAGGGGAGAGCTGGTGACGCGTTATGACGAGCGCCTGCTGTCGAACACCAAGATCTCCTTCATGTACACGCCGGGCTCGATGCCGGTGACCTTCGAGGTCGATGGCGTCCGCTTCGGCTGCTCGCTCGGCATGGAAACGCACTTTCCCGAAATCTTCAGGGAATACGAGCAGCTCGACGTCGATTGCGTCCTGTTCTCGACCACCGGCGCAACGCCGGCCTTCGCGGCCGAGGCGCTGGGGCATGCGGCGAGCAACAGATACTGGGTGAGTTTCTCGGTCCTCGCCTATCCCGGCTTCATGCCGCCTTCCGGGATCGCCGCTCCGAGCGGCGAATGGGTAGCCCAATGCCGGGCGGATGCGACGCCTTCGCTTGCAATCGTCGATGTCGACCACAATCCGGGAGAAATCGCTCGACCCTGGAGGCGAAGGGCGCGGGCCGGCATCTATGAGCCACATATGGTGAACGACCCGCGCAGCGGCGGTCGCGATACGTTCTAGGCGCCCAACGAAAAAGCCGTCCGCAACGATCTGTTACGGACGGCTTCAAAGTTTGGGCTCTAAAACTCAGTTCTCGAAGAATTCCTTCATCCGGGCGAAGAAGCCCGTGGATTCCGGATTGTTCTCCTTCGAGGACAGTTCCTCGAATTCCTGCAGCAGCTCGCGCTGCCGCTTGGTGAGATTCTGCGGGGTCTCGATCTGGATCTGGATGTAGAGATCGCCCGTCTGGCTGGATCGCAGCACCGGCATGCCCTTGCCCTTCAGGCGGAACTGCTTGCCCGGCTGGGTGCCTTCCGGCACCGTCACGCGGGACTTGGTTCCGTCGAGCGTCGCCACGTCGAACGTGCCGCCGAGGGCGGCCGTCGTCATGGAGATCGGCACGGCGCAATAAAGGTCGGCGCCGTCGCGCTGGAAGAACTGGTGGGGCTTCACCGACAGGAAGATGTAGAGATCTCCCGCAGGTCCGCCGCGCGTACCGGCTTCGCCTTCGCCCTGCAGGCGGATGCGCGTGCCGTCCTCGATGCCGGCCGGGATGTTGACCGATAGCGAACGCTCTTCGGTCACGCGGCCCTGGCCGTGGCACTTGCCGCAGGGATCGGTGATCGTCTGCCCGCGCCCGTGGCAGGTCGGGCAGGTGCGCTCGACCGAGAAGAAGCCCTGGCTTGCGCGCACGCGGCCAGAACCCTGGCAGGTGCCGCAGGTCTTCGGCTGCGTACCGGGCTTGGCGCCCGAACCCGAACAGACGTCGCAGGTGATCGAGGTCGGAACCCGGATCTGCGCCGTCTTGCCGGCAAACGCTTCTTCCAGCGTGATTTCCATATTGTAGCGAAGGTCGGCGCCGCGTTCGCGTCCGCCGGACGAACGCCGGGCACGCCCGCCGCCCATCATTTCGCCAAAGATGTCTTCGAAGATATCGGAGAAGCCGCCCGCGCCTGCGCCCGAGAAACCGCCGCCACCGCCGCCCATTCCGCCCTGTTCGAAGGCGGCATGGCCGAAGCGGTCGTAGGCCGCACGCTTCTGGGGGTCCTTCAAGGTCTCGTAGGCTTCGCCGAGTTCCTTGAACTTCTTTTCGGCTTCTGCGTCGCCCGGATTCTTGTCGGGATGATATTTCATCGCGAGCTTGCGGAAGGCGCTTTTCAACTCCTTCTCGTCGGCCGTCTTGCCGACACCCAGCGTTTCGTAAAAGTCTGCTTTTGCCATGGAGGTAACCGGCTCCGGAAAGGATTCCGGCTGCACGAAGGCAGCCGGATACTCTAGTCAACTATGGTCGAGGTCTGGCCATCAGGCAACCGGCGGATTAGGCGGACTTCTTGTCGTCCTTGACTTCCTCGTAGTCGGCATCGACGATATCGTCCTTGCCGTCCTCGGAGCCTGCGCCGCCTTCGGCCTGCTGGGCCTCATAGATGGCCTGACCAAGCTTCATGGACACTTCCATCAGGGTCTGCGTCTTCGCCTGGATGTCATCGGCATCCGGCTCGGGAGCTTCGATGGCGGTCTTCAGCGAAGCGATAGCATCCTCGATCGCCTTGCGGTCGGTCTCGGAAACCTTGTCGCCATATTCCTTCAGCGACTTCTCGGACGAGTGAACGAGGCTTTCGGCCTGGTTCTTGGCCTCGACGCCGGCACGGCGCTTCTTGTCGGCTTCGGCATTGGCCTCGGCGTCCTTGACCATCTTCTCGATCTCGGCGTCGGAGAGACCACCGGAGGCCTGGATGCGGATCTGCTGTTCCTTGCCGGTGCCCTTGTCCTTGGCCGAAACCTGCACGATGCCGTTGGCGTCGATGTCGAACGTGACTTCGATCTGCGGCATGCCGCGCGGCGACGGCGGCAGGCCGACGAGGTCGAACTGGCCGAGCAGCTTGTTGTCGGCAGCCATTTCGCGCTCGCCCTGGGACACGCGGATCGTCACGGCCTGCTGGTTGTCCTCGGCGGTCGAGAAGACCTGGGACTTCTTGGTCGGGATCGTCGTGTTGCGGTCGATGAGGCGGGTGAAGACGCCGCCGAGCGTTTCGATGCCGAGCGACAGCGGGGTCACGTCGAGCAGCAGAACGTCCTTGACGTCGCCCTGCAGAACGCCAGCCTGGATGGCGGCGCCGAGAGCGACGACTTCATCCGGGTTGACGCCCTTGTGCGGCTCCTTGCCGAACAGCTGCTTGACGACTTCCTGGACCTTCGGCATGCGGCTCATGCCGCCGACGAGAACCACTTCATCGATTTCGGCTGCAGTGACGCCGGCATCCTTGAGGGCTGCCTTGCACGGCGCGATGGTGCGCTGGACCAGATCGTCGACCAGGCTTTCGAACTTGGCGCGGGTCAGCTTCAGCGTCAGGTGCTTCGGACCAGAAGCGTCTGCCGTGATGAACGGCAGGTTGATTTCGGTCTGCTGCGAGGAGGAGAGTTCGATCTTGGCCTTTTCGGCAGCTTCCTTGAGGCGCTGCAGAGCGAGCTTGTCGTTCTTCAGGTCGATGCCGTTGTCCTTCTTGAACTCGGCTGCGAGATATTCGACGAGACGCATGTCGAAGTCTTCACCGCCGAGGAAGGTGTCGCCGTTGGTGGACTTCACTTCGAAGACGCCGTCGCCGATTTCGAGAACCGAGATGTCGAACGTGCCGCCGCCAAGGTCGTAGACGGCGATCGTCTTGCCGTCCTTCTTGTCGAGGCCGTAGGCGAGCGCGGCAGCGGTCGGCTCGTTAATGATGCGGAGAACTTCGAGGCCGGCGATGCGGCCCGCGTCCTTGGTGGCCTGGCGCTGCGCGTCGTTGAAGTAGGCCGGAACAGTGATGACGGCCTTTTCGACCTTCTCACCAAGATAGGATTCGGCAGTTTCCTTCATCTTCTGAAGGATCATCGCGGAAATCTGTGCGGGGGAATAGTTCTTGCCCTGGGCCTTGACCCATGCATCACCATTGTCACCCTTGACGATATCGAACGGAACGAGGCCCTTGTCCTTTTCGACGGTCGGATCTTCGTAGCGGCGGCCGATAAGGCGCTTCACGGCGAAGAGGGTATTGGTGGGGTTGGTCACCGCCTGGCGCTTGGCCGGCTGGCCGACGAGGCGTTCGCCGTCATCGGAAAATGCGACCATGGAGGGCGTGGTACGCGCGCCTTCGGCGTTCTCGATCACCTTCGCATCTTTGCCGTCCATGATGGCGACGCAGGAGTTGGTGGTTCCGAGGTCGATGCCAATTACTTTTGCCATTTTCTTCTCTCTCCTTTAAGCGAACCATCGGAACCCCTCAAAGGCATTCCATTGACAGTTCCTCGACTGGGATGGTGCGCAGCATCGGCTGCGGTCATGCGGCGTATATAAGGACGGGTTTTTAGGACTGCAAGGCGAGAAATCGCCCGTATCCGAGCAAAAAGAAGACTTTGCCGAGCAATACTGCGAATACGCTTCACTGACCCATGATCAGGTCGAAAAGCGTGGTCTGTCGGGGCTGGCCTCCGGGGCCCGAAATGCCGACGTCGCCGGGCGGAACGCGGCCGCCGCCGATCGCTCCGGGAGGCACCGGAGCAGACGAATCATAAGGGCCGCGATACTGGCGATAGTCGCGGACCGGGACGTCGCCAGGCGGTATAACCTCTCCCCGACGGCCGCGGTCGCCATAGATCTGCCGATTGTCGTAGATCTGTCTGTTGTCCCTGTTGTCCCTGTTGTCGTATCCCTGGCTGTCGCCGTAGACCGGCCGCACGCGGGCGGGTTCCCGTTCGATCGAGGCAGAATCCTGGGCGGGAGGGCGCGGCGCCGGCGGGTAATCGGCGGGCGGTTCCGGAGCCTGGCGGGCGCCCGGCAGGATGCCGGAAATGATGTCGCCGATCGTCGTCGAGGGTGAATCCGGCTGGGCGGCAGGCGGCGGCAGATCGAGGCCGCGTCCGGTGCCGAACAGCGGCGTCGGCGTATAACCCTTCATCGCCGCCGTCATGTATTCCTTCCAGGCCTTTGCCGGCAGCCCGCCGCCGGTCACCTTTTTCATGAAGGCGCCGTCGTCATTGCCGACCCAGATGCCGGTCGTCATGATGCTGGTATAGCCGACGAACAGCGCATCGCGGAACGATTGGGTGGTGCCCGACTTGCCGGCTGCCTGCCAACCGTCGATCCTGGCGGCCTTGCCGGTGCCCTCGTTGATGACGCGGTTCATCATGCCGTTCATCGTCGCCGCCACCGGCTCGCTGAGCACGCGCGGCGGGTTGGCGTAATCGGCCTCGTAAAGCACCTTGCCGTCCGGATCGGTGATGCGCTTGACGATGTGCGGGGTCGCCTTGTAGCCGCCGTTCATGAACGACGCATAGGCCGAGGTCAGCTCGACCAGCGAGACTTCCGAGGTGCCGAGCGCGATCGAGGCATTCGCCTGGATATCGGAATCGATGCCGAGCCGGTGGGCAAGGCTCACCACCTTGTCCGGGCCCACCTGCATGACGAGCTGTGCGGCGACCGTATTCAGCGATTGCGCGAAGGCCGAGGCGAGCGTCACGGGACCGCGGTACTTTTCGTCGAAATTTTCCGGCGACCAGTTGCCGATCTTGACCGGCGCGTCGTTGACCATCGAGTCCGGCCGGGCGCCGGCTTCGAGTGCCGAGGCATAGACGAAGGGCTTGAAAGCCGAGCCCGGCTGGCGCTTGGCCTTGACCGCGCGGTTGAACTGGCTCGTTGCATAATCGCGGCCTCCGACCAGCGCCCGGATCGCACCGGTCGCATCGACCGAGACGAGGGCGGCCTGAGAGGCGTTGAGCTTGCCACCTTCCTTCTTGAGAACATCGTTCAGCGACTTTTCGGCGGCAGCTTCTAGGCGCATGTCGAGCGTCGTTTCGACGGTCACGTCGACTTTCGGCTCGCCGATCAGGCTCTTCACCTCGTCGACAACCATGTCTGCGGCATAGTGCTGGGCGCCGGTCCAGTAGCTCTTCGCCTTGGCCGGTGGCTGCGACATGGCGGTCTTGAGGTCGCTGTCGGTGACATAACCTTCCTCGCGCATCGTGCCGAGCACGACCTGGGCGCGGGCCTCAGCCGCCTTCGGATCACGGGCGGGCGACAGGCGGGATGGGGCTTTCAGGAGGCCTGCAAGCGTCGCCGCCTCGCCGAGGTTCACGTCGCGGGCGGACTTGTTGAAATACCGCCGCGAAGCAGCCTCCACGCCATAGGCGTTCGAACCGAAGAACACCCGGTTCAGATACATGGCGAGAATCTGGTCCTTGGTGAACTTGTGTTCCAGCCAGAAGGACAGCAGCACCTCCTGGATCTTGCGCTCGAACGTGCGGTCCGGCGACAGGAACAGGTTCTTGGCAAGCTGCTGGGTGATGGTCGAGCCGCCCTGGATCGGCTGGCCGGTCAGGTTGTTGACCAAGGCGCGCGCTAGGCCGAGCGGATCGACGCCGAAATGCGAATAGAAACGGCGGTCTTCGATGGCGATCACCGCCTGCGGCAGGTAGGGCGACATTTCCTCGAGCGCCAGGGCTTCACCGCCGGTCGAGCCGCGATTGGCGACGACCGAGCCATCGACTGCGGTGATCTTCATGTTCGGCGGACGATCCGGGATCGACCAGGTGCTGGCGGCCGGCATTTTCGCGCCGTAATAAAGCACCAGCCCGCCGACGGCGATGCCGGCCCATATGCCGAGCACGAAACACCAGTATACGAGCCTGCGGAGCGGCGCGAAGAACCCGCCGCCCTGGCGACGGGGCGGAGCCTTCCTGTTGCGAGAGGAACGGGCACGTTCCGGGCGCTCGTCACGGTCTTCGTTTTCGGTTCTCGACGGGCGTTTGCCAGGCCGGCCGTTGCCCACGACCCGTTCGTCCGCGTCGAGGCGGAAATCGTCGCTCGGCCGCGAACCCTCGAAGGACGGTTCAACGCGTTTGTCTGATCTGCCTCTGGCTGCCATGGTGAGCCGGCATACCCCCGTTACGCGCCTGCCAAAACAGGCTGTTACTCGAATGTCTGATCGCCCAAGCCTTGGCTGGACTCTAAATGCGGCGATTTAAGGAGGCGTAAAGGAACGGTTTATCGGCTGTTACTTCTTGAACCGCTTGACTTCCATCTCTATTTATGAGAACAAATAGAGAACATTTGGAGGGTGCTGATGAGCAGAACCGAACAGGTGATCGAACGTGCAATGGCCGCGGTCGCGGCATCGAGGGCCCTGCGCGAGGCTGAAGCGCAGCGTCGGCAAGAGACGTTTCAGAAGATACAGATCGCCAACCAGCGACGCCCGACCATTCCCAAAGGCATCCAGCTGCCGCTGGACCTTCATTGAGATGCCGCAACGCCCTGTTATGCCGGGCGTTGGCCTCCGTCATAAAAGCTGCCCGATACCGTATCCAACCTTAAAAAAATCCGATTCCTGATGGAACATGGAGGCAAGATCCGCGTTACGACGGATTCGACCTTGGAGGAGGGGAGGATATGCAGAAAATCGTTGAGGCAGTCGTCCGGAACGGCGACCAGCGTGTCCCGGTTGGTCTGGTCACCGTCAAGCAGGCGCTTGAAATGCCTGAAAGGGGGGTGCTGGAATTCAGTCACCCCGCCTATGAGGCCGGAAAGACAGATATCTTCGTCAACCGCGAAACCCTTTCAAAGCTGATGTAATCGCGGCAGGCGACGAAAAACAGGCAGTATGATGGCCGCTCGAAACGCGAATTCGTGATTTCGGGTTCATCGCGTTGCGGGCTAACTTGGCGACCGCAACCACAGCGAAGGAGAATGGCATGAAGACAGTTCTCGTAATCGCCGCCGTGCTCGGCCTGTCGTCCACCGCAGCTCTTGCGGAATGCGCCGGCCACGTCACGGCTTCCGCCACGGTGGACAAGGACATCACCACGGCAAGCATTGCGGCTCCGAAAATGGACCCGCGCGAGGAAGCCGTCGTGCTGAAGCAGTCCGAAGGACAGGCTAAAGTCACCGAATAATCTTTCCGCCCGCGCCGGCTTCTCGTCGGCGCGGGCTTTCATTCGCCTTCAGATAAAGGGCCTGCCCTTCGAGATGGGAAGCTGGAGACGGAACCTCGCGTTCCGTTTGGGTGTTGTTCCCGAAAAGGAGACTCCCATGGCCAAAAAACCTCTCGCAGCCGGTTTTACCGGCGATGTCGCCGAAGAGACCGGCGTTGTCGCCCGCACGAAATCTGCTGTTCATCATGTCAAGGACGAGGCGGGCATGGTGGCCGCTCATGCCGTCGATCATCCGGCCGCTACCGGCTCGGCAATTGCCGTTATCGGCCTGCTGGGCCTGGCGATCGGCTATATGCTCGGTGTGTCGTCCGCCTCTCGCGACCGTCGCTGGTACCGCTGAAGGCGAGCGAGGTATTTCTTCGAAATACGGGCAGTTCCCGGAACCGTGGTCGGCTTCAGTCGTTGGTTTCCTGACATTAAAAGGAGACCATCATGCCCAATCGAGACCCCATAATGACCCCGAGCCCTCAGCCGCGCGGGCCGACACCGGCGGGCGGTATCCCCAACCGAACCCAGGAAAAACCGCCATTGACGCCTGCACAGGATCCTAGCGACACCAAGAACCCGCAGGATCCGACACTCGATCCCGCGCTTATGCCAACCGGCGATCCAGCGGGCATGGCATAAGCCGTGGTTGCAGCTTCATGCATCGTCTGTGGACACTTGCTGGACCCGTATAGGTAGTACCCCGTACGGGTCCACCCTTATATTGCACCCGTCTATTATTGTTATTGTCAATTTATTAGCCAAGGCTCAAAATCCTCGCTCCTGTGGCTTGTAGACCTTTTTGTCCTCGGGCGCCGACAAGGCCGGCGCAAGTCTGTCGCAATAGAAGGCCGCTGGTAATTTTCTCCAGCCGCCATTGCTGAGCAGGGCGAGGGAAATGGTCCGCCGGTCGGGCGCCGTATGATCGGGAGGGTTATATGCCTACACAGATGGTTAGAAATCCTGTCAATCCCGACCAGCTCAGCTTGCTGCAGCAGGTCTTTGACCAGGCTTGCGCCGAACATCAGATCGACAAGGCGAGCCCTGATGCGGAGGCGCTCGCACTGATCCTGGTGAACTCCCTTCAAAAGGGCTCGGACGACAAGCAGAAGCTCTCGGCGCTGGCCGAGGCGCTGGCAAAAAGCCGATAGGTTCTGCTTTAAACGAGGAACCTATCAGTCCTTCGGCAGTTGAACGGTCTCTCGATCAACTCAAGGAGGCCGGTAATGGCAGAGCCAATCAGAAACCTGAATACACCCGCGAAGTCGGATACGCCCTCTTTCGACCACGAACCCAGCGAAAACGTCCGGACCGAGATTGCGACGCTTCGTTCCGAGATCGCCAATCTGCGCGAGATGCTCGCCGAAAAGACCGGCGCTGCCTATGACAAGGTCGCCGAGCGGGCCGGCAGTGCCGCGAGCTATGTCCAGCACGAGGCAAGCTCGGTCGCCGGTACCATCCGCGAACATCCCGCAGCCACCACGACGCTGTTCACCCTGATCGGCGCAATCGGTTTTGCGATCGGCTACGTGGTTGCGACCGCTTCGGCGGAAAACAAGCATGCCTGGTATGACCGCTATCTGAGCGGGCGCCTTTAAGCGGCATCACCACCCGAAACCGGATCCTGACCGACATCGACCCAGGTCGCTGCGGTCAGGTCCGCCATACGCTCGGGACTGATCCGCACAGCGGCATTGATGGCACCCGCCGCCGGCACGACTTCCGGGAACCTCCGAAGCGACACGTCGCAATAGATTGGGATCGGGGAGGGCAGTCCGAACGGGCACACGCCGCCGATGGGATGGCTGGTGATCTCGGCCGTCTCGCTACCGCCGAGCATGCGCGGCTTGGCGCCGAAACGATCCCGGAATTTGCGGTTGTCCAATCGGCTGGTTCCCGACATCACCACAAGCATGGTGATGTCGCCGGCGCGCAGGCAGATCGTCTTGGCAATCTGTTCGGGCGACACACCGTGAGCGGCGGCGGCAAGCGGCACGGTGGCCGAGCTTTCCTCGGTAATGATGACGTGGATATCGGGCGCGTTGGCGGCGAAAAAGGCGCGGACGGATTCGAGACTCATGGCCGGAAATTGACGCAGGATATGGCGCGCCGCAAGGGGGCAATCAAGCCATGCGAGATTTGCAATGCTGCACTGCGATATCGTGACTGTTTTTTAAGCTCAGATCCTTTACATTCAAATCATCGACGGGCGCACTCCTCCTCCCAGCGCCCCCGATGGGACCGACAACACCTCCTCCTCCCAGTTGTTGGTCAGTATCGGAAACCCGGCGCACCTCCTCCCGCGCCGGGTTTTCTGTTTTACGCGCCTTGAAATCGCTGGCTATTTCGCTTTCGAAAGCTAGCCGTAATTTTCCCGATCTTGACCTTTTTGACCGGAGCCATTATCTGGTTCGCCATCGATATTTGTTTGATAGCCAGCACTATGCGCCTCGCGGCGTTTGCGACGATCTCTCTTCAAATACGAAACTTCAACGTTCCAGGCGCTCGAGCGTGGAATAGTCGGTCATATTTGCAAGGGAAAGGCATCGTTATGGCTACCGGTACTGTAAAGTGGTTCAACGCAACCAAGGGCTACGGCTTCATTCAGCCTGACGACGGTTCGCAGGACGTTTTCGTTCACATCTCCGCCGTTGAGCGTGCTGGCCTCGGCCAGCTCAAGGACGGTCAGAAGATCTCCTACGAACTCGTCAGCGACAAGCGTTCTGGCAAGGTTTCCGCAGACCGCCTCCAGGGCGCATGATCTGCTGAAGACCTCAGTCTCGAACTCGCGAAAGGCCGGCTTGTCCGGCCTTTCTGCTTTTCTGGAGCGAGTCATTTCATAGTTTAGAGCGATTCTAAATCAAGCCTCTTGTAAACGAGAACCTCAGCTCCCATCTAGGGATCAATAGCGTTTCCGACGCACCGCATGCTCGGGGCTCCAAAAGCTTCGGCGAGCATGTGTGTTACGGCAAATACGGGCGACCGTGCCGTCTCGAGGCAGTTTTCATATCCGCGTTAACGGGATGTTTACTTAACCGAGGGACGATGACCGCTAGAGCCGCAGTGATCTGAAAAGGTCGAAGAGCGGCCGCGTCGGAAATGCTTGTCCCATTTCGAGTGACCACGGATGTACTGGCACCAGTGAATGGGAGTGGAAAGGTCGGGCTTGCCCGGCCTTTTTGTTTTCAAGGGCCTGACGCGAAGACGCGCCGGGCCCTTCTCCGTTTCAGGCCTTCTGGGGTCAGTCCGCCAGCGCGGCGATGATGCGCGCCCACGAGCGGATACCCTTGTGGAAGGAGCGAAGGTCGTATTTTTCATTCGGCGAGTGGATGCGGTCGTCGCTGAGGCCGAAGCCCACCAGCAGCGATTCCATGCCGAGCGTCTTCTGGAAATCGCCGACGATCGGGATCGATCCTCCGACGCCGACGACCAGCGCCGGCTTCGGCCATTCCTCGGAAAGCGCCGTCTTCGCCTTGGTCAGCACCGGTGAGTCGTAACCGAGCTGGATCGCCGGCGAGCCGCCATGCTTCAGGAACTCGACCGTGCAATCGGCCGGGATCTTCGAGCGCACGTAAGCGCGGAAAGTCTCGCGGATCTTTTCAGGATCCTGGCCTCCCACGAGACGGCAGGACACTTTGGCCGAGGCCTTCGACGCGATGACGGTCTTGAAGCCCTGCCCCTCGTAACCGCCGCTGATGCCGTTGAACTCGCAGGTCGGCCGCGCCCAGATGAGTTCGAGCAGCGAACGGCCCTTTTCACCGGCCAGTTCCGACAGCCCCACTTCGCCGAGAAAATCGTCGCGACCGGCGACCAGGCTTTCCCAGGCGGCCTTGATGTTGGACGGTGTCTCCTCGACGCCGTCGTAGAAGCCTTCGAGCGTCACGCGGCCGGTATCGTCATGCAGTCCGGCGAGGATTTTCGACAGGATCTGGATCGGGTTCGCGGCAGCACCCCCATACATGCCGGAATGAAGATCGCGGTTGGCGGCCGTGACGATGATTTCCTCGCCGACCAGGCCGCGCAGCGACGCGGTGATCGCCGGCGTATCCGCATCCCACATGCCGGTATCGCAGACGAGCGCGTAATCGGCCTTCAGCTCGGCGGCATTCGCATCGAGAAACGGCTTCAGCGACGGCGAGCCGGATTCTTCCTCGCCTTCGAAGAGAATGGTGACACGCACCGGCAGCGAGCCATGCACGTCCTTGTAGGCCCGGCAGGCTTCGACGAAGGTCATCAGCTGGCCCTTGTCGTCGGCAACGCCGCGCCCCGTCACCACCTTGCGGCCGGCACCGAGATCCTTGACCTTGGGGTCGAAGGGATCGTCCTCCCAGAGCTCGATCGGATCGACCGGCTGGACGTCGTAGTGACCGTAGAAGAGCACATGCGGCGCGTCGGCGCTGGCGCCCGGATGGTGGCCGACGACCATCGGGTGGCCGGTCGTATCACGAACCGACGCCTCGAAACCGAGATCCTTCAGTTCCGAAACCAGCCATTCGGCCGCCTTGCGGCAATCCGGCTTGAAGGCGGGATCGGTGGAGATCGACTTGATGCGGACGAGGCCGAACAGGCGCTCCAGGCTTGCGGGAAGATTCTGGTCGGCGCGGTCGAGGACGGAGGAAAGATCGGTCATGGGAATCCTGTCTTTGAAATGCGAGACCCTTGAGCCCAGGAGGCGAAAAGCGGCCCATCGCTTCGGATGCCCGACCTTGTTAGCAAGTCAGGGGCAGCGGAGACAATGGCAAAGACGCGAAGCCGCTGGCTTCAAATCTTGCGGGCGTTCTCGACGATCATGCGCATGTACTCGATCATCAGTTCCCGCTCGAAGCGACGAAAACCTGAGAACAGGGCCGCATCCGCCTCGGAGGCAGCCTCCACGGCCTGGACTTCCAGCTCGCGGCCGAGCGGGGTCAGCGTGATGATCTGAGCACGACGGTCGTTCGGGTGGGGTGTGCGCTGGATCAGCCCGTCGCGCTCCATGCGGGCGAGCGTGTTGGCAAGCGTCGCCTGTTCGACTTCCAGTTTGTCGAGGAGCTGCTTCTGCGTGAGGCCGTCTTCCTGCCAGAGTTCGAGCAGGACGGGAAATTGACCGGGAGAAAAGCCAAGCACCATGGCCCGCTTCTGCAAGGAGCGCGCAAAGCCTTTGGCGAGTTGGCCCGCCAGGTATGTCGCCGAATGCGAGCGGTCGAATCCCATGGCTGGTCTTCATCCCTCCCTGAACGAGCCCGTTTGCGAGCAATATCTGCCAGATATATCGCACGCCATGCTTTCGCCAAGCCTGTGCGAATATGGGGGAAATGACAAGTCTTTCCTGCGAAAGGACAATAAAAAACCGCCACGGCAGGGAGGGGACAGCCGTGGCGGTTCTGATGGAAGGACAAAGGCCCGGAGAGGGGGATAGGCCTTTGTCCGGTCTGGTTCGGCGGGGGACAGGCCGGCTGCCAGACTGCGGCGTGATCAATCGCCGGTGATTAGAAAATGTGGGGCCGAACCGGGCTTTTCAAGAGAAAGGCATATTACAAATCGGTAACGTTCCGGTGAGGGGTCGGAGGCCTCGCGGAGCTCAAGTTTTCGTGGACGGATCAAATGCCCCACGCTATTCCTTGCGCCATGAAAAAAGGCGATCATCTTTTCCTTATCGACGGTTCCGGCTTCATTTTCCGCGCCTTCCATGCGCTGCCGCCGCTCACCCGCAAATCCGACGGCCTGCCGGTCGGCGCCGTCTCCGGCTTCTGCAACATGCTGTGGAAGCTGCTGACCGATGCGCGCGACACCTCGGTCGGCGTGACGCCCAGCCATTTCGCCGTCATCTTCGATTATTCCGCCAAAACCTTCCGCAAGGACCTATACGACGCCTACAAGGCCAACCGTTCGGCGCCGCCGGAAGAATTGATCCCGCAATTCGGCCTGATCCGCCAGGCGACCCGCGCCTTCAACCTGCCCTGCATCGAGACCGAAGGTTTCGAGGCGGACGACATCATCGCCACCTATGCCCGCCAAGCCGAGGCGACGGGCGCCGATGTGACCATCGTCTCGTCCGACAAGGACCTGATGCAGCTCGTGACGCCGAACGTCCACATGTACGACAGCATGAAGGACAAGCAGATCGGCATTCCCGACGTCATCGAGAAATGGGGCGTGCCGCCGGAAAAGATGATCGACCTGCAGGCGATGGTCGGCGATTCGGTCGATAACGTACCGGGCATTCCGGGCATCGGCCCGAAAACGGCGGCCCAGCTTCTCGAAGAGTTCGGCGATCTCGATACGCTGCTCGCCCGCGCCGGCGAGATCAAGCAGGTGAAACGCCGCGAGAACATCGTCGCCAATGCCGATCTGGCCCGCCTCTCGCGCCGGCTCGTCTCGCTGCGGCTCGATGTGCCGCTGGATCTGGATCTGGATGCGCTGGTACTGGAGCCGCAGGACGGCCCGAAACTGGTCGCCTTCCTGAAGACCATGGAATTCGGCACGCTGACGCGCCGTGTCGCCGCCGCCTGCAACTGCGATGCCGATGCCATCGAACCCGCCGTCGTGAATGTCGAATGGGGCCAGGCCGCCCGCGGCCCGGATCTCGATGCCGGCGGTTCGCCCGCGGTCGATACCGGCGAGGCGGCTGCCGAAGCGCCCGCCAATCCGGCCAAGGCGCCGGTCGCCAAGGGGACCGGTGAAGCCACGCCTTCGGAATTTGCCAAGAGCCGCATCGAAGCCTTTGCCAATGCGAAGCTCGATCCGAGCTGCTACGTGACCATCCGCGACCTCACAGTGCTGGACGACTGGATCAAGGCCGCGCGGGAAACCGGCCTCGTCGCCTTCGATACGGAAACCACCTCGCTCGATCCGATGCAGGCGGAATTGGTCGGCTTTTCGCTGGCGCTTGCGGACAATATTGCCAGCCCGTCCGGGCTTGAAGTCCGCGCGGCCTATGTGCCGCTCATCCACAAGACCGGCGTTGGCGACCTGCTCGGCGGCGGGATGGCGGAAAACCAGATCCCGACCAGGGATGCGCTCGCCCGCCTGAAGCCGCTGCTTGAGGACCCGTCTGTCCTGAAAGTGGCGCAGAACATGAAGTTCGATTACCTGCTGATGAGGCGTCACGGCATCACCGTCGAGGGTTACGACGACACGATGCTGATGTCCTATGTGCTGGAGGCCGGCAAGGCGAGCCACGGCATGGACGCACTGTCCGAACGCTGGCTGAACCACAAGCCGATCACCTTCAAGGAAGTCGCCGGCAGCGGCAAGGCCGGCGTGACCTTCGATTTCGTCGACATCGACAAGGCGACCGCCTATGCCGCGGAAGACGCCGACGTGACGCTGCGCCTGTGGATGGTACTGAAGCCGCAACTGGCGGCCGCGGGTCTCACCCGCATCTATGAGCGGCTGGAGCGGCCGCTGGTCTCCGTGCTCGCCCGCATGGAAGAACGCGGCATCACCATCGACCGGCAGATCCTGTCCAGGCTTTCCGGCGAGCTTGCCCAGCGGGCCGCCGCCTTCGAAGACGAGATCTACGAACTGGCGGGCGAAAAATTCACCATCGGTTCGCCGAAGCAGCTCGGCGACATCCTGTTCGGCAAGATGGGCCTGCCGGGCGGCGCCAAGACCAAGACCGGCCAGTGGTCCACCTCGGCCAGCGTATTGGAAGATCTGGCCGCCGAAGGTCATCCCCTGCCGCGCAAGATCGTCGACTGGCGCCAGCTCACCAAGCTGAAATCCACCTATACGGATGCGCTGCCGGGTTACGTCCATCCCGAGACGAAGCGGGTCCATACCTCCTATGCGCTGGCCTCGACGACGACCGGCCGACTGTCTTCCTCCGAGCCGAACCTGCAGAACATTCCGGTGCGCACGGCGGAAGGCCGCAAGATCCGCACCGCCTTCATCACGACGCCCGGCCACAAACTGGTCTCCGCCGACTACAGCCAGATCGAGCTGCGCGTGCTGGCCCATGTGGCCGACATTCCGCAGCTGCGCCAGGCGTTTGCCGATGGGATCGACATTCACGCGATGACCGCTTCGGAAATGTTCGGCGTGCCGGTGGAAGGTATGCCGAGCGAAGTACGCCGCCGCGCCAAGGCGATCAACTTCGGCATCATCTACGGCATTTCCGCCTTCGGGCTCGCCAACCAGCTGTCGATCGAACGTTCGGAAGCGGGCGATTACATCAAGAAGTATTTCGAGCGCTTCCCGGGCATTCGCGACTACATGGAAAGCACCAAGACCTTCGCCCGCGAGAACGGTTACGTCGAGACGATCTTCGGCCGCAGGGCACATTATCCGGAGATCAAGTCCTCCAACCCTTCGGTGCGCGCCTTCAACGAACGGGCGTCGATCAACGCGCCGATCCAGGGTTCGGCCGCCGACATCATCCGCCGCGCCATGGCGAAGATGGAGCCGGCGCTGGAAACGGCGGGGCTGAACGGAAGAGCCCGCATGCTGCTGCAGGTGCATGACGAACTGATCTTCGAGGTTGAGGATGAAGAGATCGACAGGACCTTGCCGGTGATCATCTCGACCATGGAACAGGCGGCCATGCCGGCGATCTCGATGCGGGTGCCGCTGAAGGTCGATGCCCGCGCCGCCAGCAATTGGGACGAAGCGCATTGAGCTTGGGCTCAGTGTCCCTTCGGATAGAGAGATAGAAGAGCGGTCGAAAGCAGCTCGTCCGCATAGGTGCAGGCGGTGAGCCGGGTATCTTCCGGCATGTTCATCTCGTGACAGCGTTGGTGCACCGCTTCGAGAACGAGGTTGCTGATCCCGCGGGCGTGCTCGATGTCTGCGTTCTCGGACGTGTCCATGGCAAGCGCCAATGCCGTCATCGACACGATTTCCAGAACGACGACGCGCGCTTCCAGATCGACGGCGGTTGCCCCATCGGGATGTTGCCCTTCGCGCGGCTTGCTCTGGCTCATGATTTTTCCTTTCCTAATATAGGAAAGGCACATAGAGCCGGCTCAGGGACTTTAAAGGACGATCGAACGTTTTTCGCTAACCAATCCGGTGGCTCGCAAAGCAACCTTTGAGGGCCTCGACCAAGGCCCTGCCGGCGTCTTCGAGCGATCCGCTGTTGTCGATCGTTACGACATGGTAGTCGCCGGTCACGGCAAGCGAACTGCGTTCGAGACGCCGAAGTATCTCCTCGCGGGTTTCCCGTCCGCGTGCTTCGAGCCGAGCCGCGAGCACGTCCAGGCTGGCGGTGATGTTGATGACCACCAGCGACGGATAGGTATCCTTGAACCGGGAGAGCGCTGAACGCGAGCCGTTGGCGACGACCAACTGGCCTTTTGCGATGGCCTCTTTCGTCTCGACGGGAATACCGTATCGCAAGCCGTGGGCATCCCAGGAGACGGCAAAACGGCCGGCCTGTTCCAGAGCCTCGAATTCCGCTTCGGAAACGCCATCATGGTCTTCACCGCCGGCGGCATTGCGGGTGATGACGCGTCGTACGAAGACGACATCATCGCGACCTTCGAGGAACCGGGCGGCATACGCCATCAGCGTGTCCTTGCCGGCCCCGCTCGGGCCGACGACCGCGACCATGCAGCCGCCAGGCCCAGGTACCGTTGTTGTCGGCCGGGCGTCCATCAGGCGACCCGCCGGCCTTCCCGCCAGACGGCGCGGGAGACGGGAACCCCCTCTTCGTGGTGGACGCGGACGATATCGGCGCGCAGACCAGTCGCGATCCGGCCCCGGTCGTCGAGGCTGACGGTGCGGGCAGGGGTGGATGTCACCATGGCCAGCGCCCTCGGCAGGGAGATGCTCTCCACCTCCGAGGCAAGCACGAAGGGCGCATGCAGCAGGCTGAGCGGCACGTAGTCGGAGGAGAGCACGTCGAGCACGCCGCGCTCGGCAAGGTCGCGAGCGGCGATATTGCCGGAATGCGACTTGCCGCGAACGATGTTCGGCGCCCCCATCAGCACGCTCATGCCTGCTTGGTGCGAAGCCTTTGCCGCGTCGAAACTGGTCGGGAATTCCGCAAGCCGGACGCCGTTGTCGATCGCCTCGTCCACATGCGAGAGGGTCGCGTCGTCATGACTTGCGACGGTGATGCCACGCTCGGCGCAGACCTTGGAGATCGCCGCGCGGTGTGGTGTCGCGTTGCGTGCGGATTCTTCCTGGCGTTTGGCCACGAAGGCGGCGAATGCCTCGTCGCTGAGGCCGCGCTTCTTCTGGTAGTAGAGCGTGTATTGATCCATCGTCTGGAACTGCCGCTGGCCTGGCGCATGATCCATCAGCGAGACGAGCCGCACATGCGGATCGTTCTCGAAGTCGACGAAATGCTCCATGCAATTGTCGGCGGAGACTTCGCAGCGCAGATGCAGGAAATGTTCGGAGCGCAGGCGGCCGTATGCGCCGGCGGCGGCAATCGCATCCGCCATGGCGCGCATCTCGCCATGGGCAAAGCCGCCGTCCTCGTCGGCGCCCATCCGCAGGCAGTCGAAGACCGTGGTGATGCCGGAGGTGGCAATCTGTGCGTCATGGGCCTGGATCGCCGCAGTGGTGTTCCAGCGCACGCCCGGGCGCGGCGAGTAATGCTGTTCCAGATGGTCGGTATGAAGTTCGACGAGACCCGGGATCAGGTAGTCACCCTCGAAATCCTCGCCGCTATGGACATTGCCTTCCGAGATATCGGTGATCTTGCCGTTCCGGATCTGGACGGAACCGGAGATCACGCTGTCCTCGAGCACGATGCGGGCATTGGTGAGCACGAGTTCGGCGGTCATGATGCGGTCTTTCTGTTTTCGAAGGCGGGCGCCAGCGGAAGCCAGCGATGGGCGATGAAGGGTGCGCCGCGCTCCGGCTCCACGAAGATGGCGAGCCCATCGACAGCCAGCGGCGCGTTTGCGAAATCGGCGAAGCGGCGGTCGAGCTCGCGGCGCATGATGGGCGCCTGCTCGGGCGGGACTTGGCCCGTCAACGTCATGTGGAAGCGAAACTCGTCCATGACATAGGGATAACCCCAGCGGTCGAGATTGGCGCGCTGGGCGGAGCTCAGCATATCAGGGTTGCGCCGTGCGATATCGGCCTCCGTCAGCGGCGCGCGAAAATGTTCGAACTCCTCGACGACGCGGCCGGCGTAATGCTGGAGCTCGGGGTAAATGGTATCGGGAACGAGAGCGAAGAACCGCCCCAACTGGCCGACGATGACGTTCGGGATGTCGAACGCCGTGGTCTCTGCGGCAAAGCGTTCGACGGCCCTGAGCAGCTCGGCTTCCGTCCGGTCCGGATGCAGTTCGAAGGGCGCCTTGAGCGTCGCGTGAAAGGCGTAGCGGCGCGGATCGGCGGTCAGCTCATACACGGTTTCGCGGGACAGGCCTTCGACATCGGGCGTCGGAAATGTCTCGGCGGTAAAGGCGTCGCGGCCGAGCCAACGCGCTGCCGCTTTCGTCAGCGGATGGTTTTCAGCGGGCGAAAAATAGAGAGCGTAGCGCAAAGCGGGATTCCGGAATCAGGAGAAGGCCGGCCGACCTTACCTGTCTGCCGGCCCGCGAAACAGGACCTTCGGCTAAAAGATTTCCATGACAGAATGATGATAATCAGGCCTTTCAGTGGCCCTTTTTACCCATGACGCGCGAACGCAGCGCGTTCGAGAGGTTGTCGAAGACGAAGACCACCAGAAGGATCAGCAGGACCATGTAGGCGACCTTGTCCCAGTCGGCATTGGTCTTCATGGATTCGAGCAGCTTGAGGCCGATACCGCCCGCGCCGACAGCACCGATCGCGGTTGCCGAACGGGTGTTGGACTCCCAGAAATACAGGGATTGCGAGATGAAGATCGGCAGGACCTGCGGCACCACGCCGTAACGCTGCACGATGACCGGCGCGGCACCCACCGATTTGACGCCCTCGCGCTGCTTGTCGTCCACATTCTCCAGCGCTTCCGAATAAACCTTGCCGAGCGCGCCGGTATCCGTGAAGAAGATGGCGGCGATGCCAGGCAGCGGCCCCGGCCCGAAGGCGCGGGTGAAGAACAGCGCCCAAATCAGCATGTCGATGGAGCGCAGGAAGTCGAAAAAGCGCTTCATGCCCCAGTTGAGCGGCCGGCTCGTCGTGATGTTGCGTGCCGCGACGAAGGCGAGCGGGAAGGCGATGATGGTGGCAAACAGCGTGCCGACGAAGGCCATGACCAGCGTCTGCATCAGCTTGGAGAGAATATCGCCATGCTGCCAGCTGCCGTTGTTGAGAAAGTTGTCGAGCGCCAGCGAGGCATTGGACTGGGCCGGGTCGATCCGCTCGCCGAAGAGCATCAGCCCGGCGACGCTGGTGACGCTGCGGCCCCAGAAGGGCGATTGCGTGTCGAAGAAGAAATTCGCCCAGCCGAGGAAACGTCGCTGCACATAGACCTGGCTGTTGCGGATTTCCGCCTGGCCGGCAAAGCCGAAATGGACATTGACCTTGTTGCCGTCCTGTATCATCCGCGCCGGCGCACCGGCTGGCAGGATAGCCCGGTCTCCTCTGATCGCTACGGGATAGAGTTTGCCGTCGATATAGACATCGACCTGGCTCGGGGTGACGTCGAGCCGGTCGTCGCTACCGAAGATCACCGTGTAGCCGCCATTGGAGGTCGGCTTCAGCCAGTCGATCGCCGCGCCGTCCGGATATTGCCCGCGGCTCGTCCATTGCGGGACGACCTGACCGTTCTGGAAGCGCAGGCGCGGCTGCGCGCGCCATGAATACCAGTCCTGGAGGTAGATCGCCGCGCGATCCCAGTTGCCGTTGACGAAGGTCGGGATGACGTTGAAGAAGGAGAAGCAGAACGCGAGGTAGACGAAGACTGCGACGGCCGCGATCGCCAGGCCCCAGCGCTGCAGGAAGCCGCGGTGAAAGACTTCCGGATAGGTGCTAAGCAGGCGTTCGCGATCGGCGGCATTGACGGCGAGATTGGACATCAGGCAGCTCCCCGGCCGAATTCGAACGATTGCTTGCCGATCAGCCGGCGGCGCAGCCAGGCAGAGAACTGGTCGACGCAGATGACGGTGACCAGCAGGAGGATGATGATCGCATAGGTCTTGGCGGCGTGGTCGCGGCCGATCGACAGGCTGAACACTTCCCCGATACCGCCGCCGCCGACGGCGCCGATAATGGTCGAGGCGCGCACATTGATCTCGGTCCGCAGCAGCGTGTAGGAGACGAAATTCGGCAGGACCTGCGGCAGGATCGCGAAGCGGACGCGCTCCAGCCAGCTGGCGCCCGAAGCGCGCATGCCCTCGTCCGGCTTCATGTCGGCATTCTCGACCACTTCGAAGAACAGCTTCCCCAGCGCGCCGATGGTATGGACCGACACGGCGATGATCGCCGCGATCGGACCGATCGACAGGATCGCGGCCAAAAGGCCTGCGACGACGATTTCCGGAAAGGCGCGCAGGATTTCCATGATGCGCCGCACCACCCAGCGCGTGAGACCGGCGCCGACGAGATTGGTGGAGGCGAAGAAGCAGAGAAGGAAGGCGCCCGTGGCGCCGAGAATGGTCGAAACGATGGCGATGTTGATGGTGATCGCCAGCTGGTAAAAGAAGTTCGGGATATAGAAACTGTCGGTGATCCAGACGCGATCGCTCGTATAGTCGAACTTGATCGATCCGTCCGCATAGGGCGACGGCAGGTCGAACATGGCGCGGAAGATCTCCAGCGGGCTGTTCGGCACGAAGCTCTTGATGAAATCGAAGAAATACGGAAGGCGTTCGAAGAACTTGCCGGAATTGGCTTCGTTGGCGAAATCCAGCGACGCGCCGAGAACGATCAGGAAAACGACGATCGAGACGACGGTATAGATCCGCCGCGTCCGCACCTGGCTCTGGTAATGGTCGAGGATGGTGCGGGAGCTTTCCTGCAGCCCGCTGAGCTGAGCGGGTCCGGCCACGTGCGCCATTCGAGGTATCCTTGTTGAACGAGCGGCGGCATCGTCATGATGCCGCCGCAGGATATTGATCAGACGTTGGATCAGCCGCCGATGACGGCCTTACGAGCGTCGATGATGGTCTGGTAGAAGCTCTGGTCGACCGGCGACCAATCAACGTAACCGCCGCCTGTGAAGGACTGGAAGCAGGTCTTGTCGGTCTTTGGCAGTTCGGCGAAGTAGGCGGTGACCTTCTTCTGAAGGTCGGCTGGCAGCTTCTGGGATACCATCAGCGGACCGTTCGGGATCAGCGGCGACTTCCAGACTTCGACGAGGTCGTCCATGTCGATCAGGCCCTTGTTGACCATGATGTGGAGGTTGCCCGAGGAATAACCCTGAGCCCAGTCGCCGGTGCCGGAGCCGAAGGTCGTGCCGACGTCGAACTTCTTGTCGAGAACGCCGAGAACGAGGTTCTCATGGCCGCCGCCGAAACCGGTTTCCGAGAAATACTGCTTGACCGGGGCGCCGACGGCCTTCGGGAGCGAGACGTTCGGGACGAGGTAGCCCGAGGTCGAGTCAGGATCGGCGAAGCCGAGCTTCTTGCCCTTGGCGTCGGCGAGCGTCTTGATGCCCGAATCCTTGCGGGCAACCATGATCGAGTAGTAGCCGGTCGAACCGTCGGCCTGCTTGGTGGTCAGGACCGGGGTAACGGCATTCGGGTCCTTGATGTAGATCGCTGCGTAGGAAGCCGCGCCCATGACGGCGAGGTCGATCGTGCCGCCGAGCAGGCCCTGGATGACGCCGTTATAGTTCGGCGACGGGAAGAGCTTGACTTCGGCAACGCCGGTCGCCTTGGAAAGGCCGGCCTTGACGCATTCGGTGCGGCGGATCTGGTCGGCTTCATTTTCACCGCCGTCGAGGCCGATACGCAGAACCTTGACGTCTTGGGCGAGGGCCTGGCCGGCGAGAGCGGAGATGGCGATCGTCGCCATCAGGATCTTGCGGAATGCAGACATGGAAGTCTCCTTTGGTGATTGGGGTGGTCAACCCGGAAAGGGCGTCAGTCTTCCGGCCGCGGGTCGCAGCCGGAAACGGGTCAGCGCATGGCGGCAGCTTCGGTCACCATGCCGGATGTGTCGATCACGGCCGGAGCCTCGCCGCGGCGGGTGGCTGCAAGGCTGGTCGATGTCATGGTCTCGTCGATCCCGGCGCCATCCTTGTCGGAACCGTAGATTTCGCGCACTGCATTGGCATTGAGTTCCTGCGGCGGACCGTCGAACACGACGCGACCGCCCGCCATGCCGATGATCCGCTCGCAATAGCTGCGGGCGGTATCTAGCGTATGCAGATTGGTGATGACCGTGATGCCTTCGCGTTCGTTGATGTCGCGCAGCGCATCCATGACGATCTTGGCGTTGAGCGGATCGAGCGAGGCGATCGGCTCGTCGGCAAGCATCATTTTCGGTGCCTGCACCAGCGCCCGGGCAATCGCTACACGCTGCTGCTGGCCGCCCGACAATGTTCCGGCCGCCTGCAGCGCCGTCTGTTCGATGCCGAGCCGCTCGAGCGCCGCCATCGCCATGACGCGCTCGTCACGGCTGAAGATTTTCAAGAGGCTCATCGTCGTCGAGCGGTGATTGAGACGGCCGAGCAGCACGTTGGTCATCACGTCGAGGCGCGGCACCAGGTTAAACTGCTGGAAGATCATCGCGCAGTCGCGCTGCCAGTTGCGCAGTGCCCTGCCCTTGAGGGAGGAGACCTCGGCTCCGTTGAAGTAGATGGAGCCGGAACTCGGCTCCTGAAGGCGATTGATCATGCGCAGCAGGGTCGACTTGCCGGCGCCGGAGCGTCCGATGATGCCGACCATCTGGCCTTGGGGAATCTCGACGTTCACGGCGTTCACCGCGATACGGTCGCCGAAACGGCGGGTGATGTCCCTCAACTCGAACTTCATGCTCTCTCGCCAATGCAGCCTTTTTCTGACTGCTCGATTAGCGATGGTTGATGAAGTCTGAATGTCGGTTTTATGTCGGTTTTATTATATTCCGAAAGCGCCAGTCGCGCTTTGGTTACGGGGCATGACGCGACACGAATTCTTCGGCCGAAAGTGCCCGGAAATCGTCGAGAGCTGCCCTCAGCTTCAGGTGGTCCCAGTCCCACCAGGCAAGCCGGTCCATCGCTTCGCCGACCGCTTTTGTGAAACGCTCGCGGATGAGTTTTGCCGGCACGCCGCCGACGATCGTATAGGGCGCGACGTCCTTCGACACGACCGCGCCGGCACCGATCACCGCACCGTTGCCGATGGTGACGCCCGGCAGCACGGTGGCGCCATGCCCGATCCAAACGTCGTGGCCGATCGTGACGCGATGGTCGCGCCGCCATTCGAAGAAGCTCTTCTCGTCTTCGGCGTCGTCCCAGTAGCTGGCGGCGCGATAGGTGAAGTGATGCAGCGTCGCCCGCCATGTCGGATGGTTGGTGGCGTTGATGCGCACGGACGCCGCCATGTTGACGAACTTGCCGATCGTCGCGCACCAGATCGAACCGTCCTGCATGATGTAGGAATAGGCGCCAATCTCGGCCTCGCTGATGCGGCAGCGCTCCGAAATTTCCGTATACGGACCGAGCGTGGAATTGCTGACGTTCGCCGTTTCGTGGATTGCGGGCTCAAGCCCGACCTTGACGCTCATGCTGCGACTGCCTTTCGCGGAGAAAACTGCGAGACGTCGAGAACGCGGTCGGCAACGGCCTCGCGTACTTCCTCGTCGTGGAAGATGCCGAGAAGGGCGACGCCTTCCCGCTTCTTGTCAGCGATCATCTCCACCACGACGCGCCGGTTGATCGCGTCGAGCGAAGCGGTCGGCTCGTCGAGGAGCAGGATGCGGTGGCTGGTGATGAAACCGCGGGCGATGTTGACCCGCTGCTGTTCGCCACCCGAAAACGTGGCTGGCGGCAGGGTCCAGAGCTCCTGCGGAAGGTTGAGCTTGGCCAGAAGCTCGGCCGCCTTGTCGCGCGCTTCCGGCGCTGCGATGCCGCGGGCGACGAGCGGTTCTGCGACCACGTCGAGCGCGGAGACGCGCGGCACGGTGCGCAGGAACTGGCTGACATAACCGAGCGTATGGCGGCGCACGTCGAGCACGGTACGCGGATCGGCGCGGGCGATATCGACGATCCGGTCCTTGTGATCGACGAGGATCTGCCCGGCGTCGACGGCATAGTTGCCGTAGAGCATCTTGAGGATCGAGCTCTTGCCGATGCCCGACGGGCCACCGAGCACGACGCATTCGCCGCTCGCGACCGAAAAGTTCACATCGTTGACGACCGGCAGCTTGATGCCGTCGCGCAGATGCATGGTGAAGCTCTTGAAGACCTCGGAAACGACGAGGGGAGTAGCCATGATCGTTTTTCCTCAGACCTGAAGAATGGAAGAGACGAGGAGCTGGGTATAGGGCTCGCGGGGGTCGTCGAGCACCCGGTCGGTCAGCCCGTGTTCGATCACATGGCCGTCCTTCATCACCATCATCCGGTGCGACAAGAGGCGGGCGACCGCGAGGTCGTGAGTGACGACGATCGCCGACAGGCCGAGATCGTTGACGAGACCGCGCACCAGGTCGAGCAGGCGGGCCTGGACCGAGACGTCGAGACCGCCGGTCGGCTCGTCCATGAACACCAGGCGCGGGCCGGTGACCAGATTGCGGGCGATCTGCAGGCGCTGGCGCATGCCGCCGGAAAAGGCGCGTGGCTGGTCGTCGATGCGGTCAGTGCCGATCTCGACGCGGGTCAGCCAGTCGCTCGCCGTCTCGCGGATCTTGCCGTAATGCCGGTCGCCGACGGCCATCAGCCGCTCGCCGACATTGGCGCCGGCCGAGACCGTCATGCGCAGGCCATCGGCCGGGTTCTGGTGCACGAAGCCCCAGTCGGTGCGCATCAGGAAGCGCCGTTCGGCCTCGCTCATATGGTAGAGATCGCGGAAATTGCCGTCGCGCATCCGGTATTCGACGCTGCCTGCGGTCGGCATCAGCCGGGTCGACAGGCAGTTGAGCAACGTCGTCTTGCCCGAACCGGATTCGCCGACGATGGCGAGCACCTCGCCCGGCCACAGCTCGAAGGAAACATCCTTGCAGCCGATCCGGCTGCCGTAGAATTTCGAGACGCCGCTGACTTTGAGGAGGGGGGTATCGGTCATGGCGTCTTGTCCTTGAATGTCGGCGTGTGGGGTTCACCCCCCTCTGTCCTGCCGGACATCTCCCCCTCAAGGGGGGAGATCGACCAGCGGAGAGGCTTCAATTCCAAGTCAGATGGGGCATTTTGATAAACGATGCGGTTGAGATGGATCGAGCGGGTGCGCCTATCCAATCTCCCCCCTTGAGGGGGAGATGTCCGGCAGGACAGAGGGGGGTAAGCCACAACCACCATCATTCCGCTGCCTCCTTGGCGGGCGCCAGCATGGCGCCGGCATGGCCGTGTTCGCGGCGGTCCTCGCAATTGTCGGTGTCTGAACAGACGAACATGCGACCGCCCTTGTCGTCCAGCACAACCTCGTCGAGATAGACGTTTTCGGCGCCGCAGAGCGCGCAGGGCTTGTCGAAGGTCTGGATCTCGAACGGATGATCCTCGAAGTCGAGGCTGACGACGTCCGTATAGGGCGGGACGGCATAGATGCGCTTCTCGCGGCCGGCGCCGAAGAGCTGCAGCGCCTCCGACCGGTGCATCTTCGGATTGTCGAACTTCGGCGTCGGCGACGGGTCCATCACGTAGCGGCCCGCCACCTTGACCGGATAGGCATAGGTCTTCGAAATCCGGCCGTTATGGGCGATATCCTCGTAGAGCTTCACATGCATGAGGCCGTATTCTTCCAGCGCATGCATCTTGCGGGTCTCGGTCTCGCGCGGCTCGAGGAAACGTAACGGTTCCGGGATCGGCACCTGATAGACGAGGATCTGGCCCTCGGCGAGCTTGTGCTCGGGAATGCGGTGGCGGGTCTGGATGATCGTCGCGTCCTTGGTGTGGGTGGTGACGGCGACATTGGCGACCTTCTGGAAGAAGGCGCGGATCGAGACCGCATTGGTGGTGTCATCGGCGCCCTGGTCAATCACCTTCAGCACGTCTTGCGGGCCGATGATCGCCGCCGTCACCTGCACGCCGCCGGTGCCCCAGCCGTAGGGCATCGGCATCTCGCGGGAGGCGAAGGGCACCTGGTAACCGGGGATGGCGATCGCCTTGAGGATCGCGCGGCGGATCATCCGCTTCGTCTGTTCGTCGAGATAGGCGAAGTTGTAAGTGGCGAGGTCCGTCATTTACGGCTACCTTTGAACAATTGGGAGGGCATTTCATGGAATTCAGTGCCGAGACGCTTTCGAGTATCGTGCTCTTCGGCCTTATCGCGCTCGCGCTGCTCTATCGCGCCATCTTCGGACCGGGAAAGGGCAGCAGCAGTTTTGATGCCGATGGCGGCGATGGAGGAGACGGCGGCGACTGAAGGATGTGCGGCGGTTTCGGTCATTCCGCCGCCTCCCGCAGGTCCTTTCCGGCATTTCTGGCGGCTTCGACATCGGCGCGCATCTTGCGCACCAACGCAAGCTCGGCCTGGAAGTCGACGTAATGCGGCAATTTCAGATGCTCGACGAAACCGGTCGCCTGCACGTTGTCCGAATGCGAGATCACGAATTCCTCGTCCTGCGCCGGCGCGGTGATGTCCTCGCCGAGCTCTTCGGCGCGCAGCGCCCGGTCGACCAGCGACATCGACATCGCCTTGCGCTCGCTCTGGCCGAAGACCAGGCCGTAACCGCGGGTGAACTGCGGCGGCGCCTTGGACGAACCCTTGAACTGGTTGACCATCTGGCATTCGGTGATCCGGATGCGGCCGAGCGAGACGGCAAAACCGAGTTCTGCGACTTCGATCTCGACTTCCACTTCCCCGATACGGACTTCGCCGACGAACGGATGGTTGCGGCCGTACCCGCGCTGGGTGGAGTAGCCGAGCGCCAGCAGGAAACCCTCGTCGCCGCGGGCGAGCGCCTGCAGGCGCAGATCCCGGCTCATCGGGAACTCCATCGGCTCGCGGGTGAGGTCGCCGGCCTGATGGTCCTCGGAAAACTCCCCGTCCGCTTCGATCAGGCCTTCATGGGCGAGAATGTCGGAGACCCGCATGATGTGCTCCTGCGGCGCATCGCGGCGCTCCGGCTCCTCGACCGCCTCGTCGGTGAGCAGAGAAGGATCGAGCAGCCGGTGGGTATAGTCGAACGTCGCCCCGAGAAGCTGCCCGCCCGGCAGGTCCTTGTAGGTCGCCGAAACCCGCCGCTCGACCTTCATGGCAGCCGTATCGACCGGAACGGAAGAGCCGAAGCGCGGCAGAGTGGTGCGATAGGCCCGCAGCAGGAAGATCGCCTCGATCATGTCGCCGCGCGACTGGCGGATAGCAAGCGCTGCGAGCGCCCGGTCATAAAGCGAGGCCTCGGCCATCACGCGGTCGACTGCGAGGCCCAACTGCTCGACGATCTGCTCGATGGTGACGGAGGGAAGCGAGCGATCACCCCGGCGTCGGTCGGCCAGCAGTCTGTGAGCATTGTTGATGGCGGCCTCGCCACCCTTGACGGCAACATACATGGTTCATTCTCCTGGCCATTACCGGCATCCCATCAAGACGCGGGAAGGTTTGGTCGTTCGGCTTCGAAGGTTAAAAAGTCCGTCGACCGCTCATTGGGTGGCGATGCGAACAGTCCGCGGCAGGCACAACAGGTTCTTGCCGGCCGTGAGGATGACGTCGACGCCGCGCGGGAAGAGCGCCCGGTTGTCGGCCCAGAGCCGCAGAAAGACTTCCGGAAGGCCCTTCACCATGACGGTGGTCGCGTGCGGAATGCCAGGACCCGTCAGTGTCAGCGGCAGGCCTTCGCCAAGTGCTGCGACCTCGATCACCAGCGTCGTCGAGCGGTCCGGATATTCCTGCGTGCCGGCCGAGAAGAGGCCGAACGAGGCAAGCGCCGCGCCGGCTTCCACGAAAGCGAAGCGGGCCTCGGCCTTCTCGCGGGTGATCGGCGCACCGGTGTGGAAGCCGATCCACTCGCCGACGGCCGATTTGAAAAGCCCCGCACTCAGCCACACGGACGTTTCATGGTCGCAGAGCGTCATGGCGATCGCCCCGGCCGCTCCTCCAAGCGGCTCCGGCTGGCCGACATCCGGCCCGACGGTACGGATCGTTCCCGGACGGGCCATGCTGTCCATCAGCATGCGGAACACGTCCTGGGATTCGAAGACCGGCTCTCCGAACCCGCCGGAAAGCGCTTGCGTCTTGATGTTCATCAGTCGTCCCCCCGTACCATGGTGAAGAAATCGACGCGGGTCGCAGCCGTCTCCTCCGCCTTCTGTTTATCTTCCGTCGCGACGCGAGCCTCGATCGGACCGAGCAACGTGGCCTCCACGAAATCGCGCGTGCCGGCCTCCTGCCAGAGCGCGTCGAAAATGGCTGCGAGCCGGACATTCGCCTTCGCGGTGCCGAGCGCCTGCGCATGGCCGGCGGTGCCGGACGCCAGAAGCACGGTCGCACGCGTCACCGTCGCCTCGCCGAGATTGAAGGGTGCGCCGCCGCCGCCGATGCGACCGCGGACCATCACCAGTCCGGTCTCGGGCCCGCGCACCGGCTTGACCTCAGGTTTGGCTGGAAGCTTTTCCCAGGCGGCATGCAGTTCGTTCGTCGTCGCGCGCGCAAGAAGCCCGGCGGCGCGTCGGCGCGCGGCGATTTCTGCGTTCGGCTCGATTTGTTTGGCCAGGTCCATTGCCAAGCTCCTAAATGTCTATTAATATAGACAACCATACAAGTTATATGTACTACTAACTTTCTGATATAACAAGCGTGTGACATGGATACGGGGCAGACAAACGTTCACCGTCAAAACGGCGTGGCGCTATGGCGGCAGATTGCCGACCGCATTCGCGCCTCGATCGCCGATGGCGACTACGACGCGACCGGCAAGGTGCCGCCGGAATTCACGCTGGCCGCGCAGTTCGGCGTCAATCGCCATACGGTCAGGAGCGCGCTTGCCGCACTCGCTCAGGAGGGCATCGTCCGTTCGGTACAGGGGCGCGGTACGCTGATCGAGCGCAAGGAACGGCTGAACTTCCCGATCACGCGGCGCACCCGGTTCAGCGAGGGCATCGGCGACCAGGCGCGGGAAAAGGAAGGCCTGTTGCTTCATTCGGCCAAGGAACCGGCCTCGGTGGAACTGTCGGCCCGGCTGCGAATTCCCGAAGGTGCGCAGGTGATCCGGCTGGAAACGCTGAGAAAAGCGGATCACCGCCCGGTTTCCCGCTCGACGACCTGGTTTCCGGCCGACCGTTTCGGCGGCATCGAGGAGGCCTACAGCAAAAGCGGCTCGATCACGGTTGCATTCCGGATGCTCGGCCTTTCGGACTATCTGCGCGTCTCGACGGAAGTGACCGCGACCCATGCGGACGGCGCGGATCTCGCGGACCTGCAGTTGTCGCCGGGAGCCATCATCCTCGTGGCCCGCGCCCTCAACACCGATACGGACTGTGTCCCGGTGCAATACGCCGTCAGCCGCTTTCCGGCCGACATGGTGCAGTTCACGATCGAGAATTGAGTATCGGGATATGCTTGTGTAGTTGCAAAATTATAATTATATATTTGCAATGAACCTGATGCGTTTCGAATGGGATCGCGCAAAAGCGGCGACGAACGTCAAGAAGCACGGCATCAGCTTCGAGACCGCGGCGCGTGTTTTCGCCGACCCTTTCGCCCTGATCGAGCAGGATCGTATCGAAGGTGGAGAGCAGCGTTGGCAGGCACTGGGTTCTGTTGATGGTCTCGCCATCCTGCTGGTTGCTCACACCGTCTATGAGGATGAGGAGGATGACGGTCAGACCTACGAGGTGATCCGCATCATTTCGGCACGAAAAGCCGATCCGAAAGAAAGACGACGTTATGAAGAAGAGCGCTGAGATCGTCAGATACGAGGTCGATAGGGATAGTCTGCCGCCTCTGACCGAGAAGCAGAAAGCTGAGCTTGCAGCCCTGTCGGACCTTCCTGACGAGCAGATTGATTACAGTGACATTCCAAGGCTGACCGACGAACAACTCCAAAATGCCGGAAGGGGACGTTTCTATCGCCCCCTGAAACAGCAGATCACAGCCCGAGTGGATGCTGATGTGGTGGACTGGCTCAAGTCGCAGGGCAAAGGTTATCAGGCCCGCATGAATGCGATCCTTCGCCGGGAAATGCTGGCGTCGCTGAAATCCCAGAAGCGGACCTGATTGCTTCCGGCGCTCAATGCGCGCCGGACATGTCGCCGAGAACATCCTTGGAAGCGACGGTCGAGTCGGCCTTGAGCGTGTAGACCATGGGCACGCCGGTCGCGAGGTTGAGCTTGAGGATCTCTTCCTTGCTGAGCCGGTCGAGAACCATCACCAGCGAACGAAGCGAATTGCCGTGCGCTGCGACGAGGACCTTTTCGCCACGCAGCACGCGCGGCAGGATTTCCGTCATGTAGTAGGGCCAGACGCGGGCGCCGGTATCGCGCAGGCTTTCGCCACCCGGCGGCGGAATGTCGTAGGAACGACGCCAGATATGCACCTGCTCCTCGCCCCACTTGGCGCGCGCATCGTCCTTGTTGAGTCCGGAAAGATCGCCGTAGTCGCGCTCGTTGAGCGCCTGGTCGCGGATCGTCTCGAGATCCGGCTGGCCGACCTTGTCGAGGACGATCTTCAGCGTATCCTGGGCGCGCTTCAGCACCGAAGTGAAGGCAATGTCGAACTTGATGCCCGTTGCCGCCAGCGCTTCGCCGCCGGCCTCAGCTTCCTGGATGCCGAGCGGCGTCAGATCCGGATCGCGCCAGCCGGTGAAAAGGTTCTTGAGATTCCAGTCGCTCTGGCCGTGGCGAACAAGGACGAGAGTTCCGCTCATGGGATGAATTCCTCCGGGAAGATTTTCAGGAAAGCCCGAGCACGTCGAGCATGGAATAGTTGCCGGGCTTCTTGTCGCGCGCCCAGAGCGCCGCGGCAACCGCGCCGCGGGCGAAGATCGAGCGGTCGCGCGCGCTGTGCGAGAGCGTCACCAGTTCCCCTTCCCCGGCAAGGATGACCGAATGGTCGCCGACGACCGAGCCGCCGCGCAGCGTCGCAAACCCGATCGTGCCGGTCGGGCGGGCGCCCGTATGGCCGTCGCGCACTCGGACCGACTGGCTTGCGAGATCGATGCCGCGGCCTTGCGCTGCGGCTTCGCCGAGCAGCAGCGCCGTTCCGGATGGCGCATCGACCTTGTGCTTGTGATGCATTTCGACGATCTCGATATCCCAGCCGGCGGCGGGCAAAGCCCTTGCCGCCTGCGCGACGAGCACGCCGAGCAGGTTGACGCCGAGGCTCATATTGCCGGACTTGACGACGCGCGCATGACGGCCGGCCGCCTTGAACTTTTCCTCGTCCTCGACCGAGCAGCCGGTCGTACCGATCACGTGGACGATCCGCGCCTGCGCGGCGAGGACCGAGAAGGCGACGCTGGTCGCGGGCGTGGTGAAATCGAGCACGCCGTCGGCATCGAGAAAAGCCTTCAGCGGATCGGAGGTTATAGGAACGTCGAGAGTTCCGACACCCGCAAGCTCGCCCGCGTCCTTGCCGATGAACGGCGAACCTTCGCGCTGAACGGCCGCGTGCAGCGTCACGCCTGCTGTTTCATGGATGACCCGGATCATGGCCTGGCCCATCCGGCCTGCAGCACCAACCACCACGAGTTTCATGTCATTTGCGGTCATGCGCGGTGCAGTCCTTGCTTCGTCGGTCGATCTTTTCGAGCGGTTACAGCTTGTTGGGACGAGCGTAAAGGCCGCTTTCGCACTGCGCAAGCATCTCTTGCAGGCCGTGTCCAGGAAAACGAGCCTTGCCCGCGACGATGATCTCTGGCCACTTCTAGCGTTGCCACCGGCGGCCGTCCATGGAAAGGCCGTAGGCCGAAGGCGTGCGGGCAAAGCTCGCAAGGCCGGCCAGCGCCGCCTGCGGATGGGTTACCACGAAGGTGGGAATCGTGCCCATCAGCTCCGTATGCGGCGCCTTGTCCTCGAAGGCAGTGCGGAATTCCGGGCCTTTGAGCGCCGGGATGATCTTCTGCGAGATGCCGCCGGCGAGATAGACGCCGCCGCGCGCCATGAAGATCAGCGCCATGTCGCCGGCGACCCGGCCGAGATAGGTGGCAAATAGAGAAAGCGTTTCAACGGCCTGGGAATTGGCGCCATTCAGCCCATGGGCCGTGACGTCCGCTGGGTCGGAAAACTCAGGCTGCACCCCGTCGGCCGCGCAGATGGCCTGATAGATGTTGACGACGCCGCGCCCGCTCAGGACTTCTTCCGCGGAAACGCGGCCCTCAATGCGCTTGAGGTGCGGAAAAATCTCGAAATCCCGCTCCGAGCGCGGCCCGACATCCACATGTCCGCCTTCACCGGGAACCGGGAACCACATGTGGCGGGCATAGACGAGGCCGGCGACACCCAGGCCGGTGCCGGGACCCAGCACGACACGCGATGCCATGTGCGGCTCGTTGTTTGCACCGAGCGTCTCGCGGTATTCGTCGGGCATGGCTGCGATAGCAAGCGCCTGGGCTTCGAAATCGTTGACGACCAGCACGTCCTCGAAGCCGAGATCGGCGATCATGCCTTTCGGCCGCACCACCCAGTCGCAATTGGTCAGATCGATCTCGTCGCCATCGATCGGCCCCGCGATGGCAAGGATGGCCGAGCGCGGCTGCACCGAACTCCTGTCGAGCACGACCTTCTGGATCGCGTCGTCGATCGTCGGGTAGTCGGCGGTACGCACGTTCGGGAACGGCTTCGGTTCCGTATCGGCGTCGAGGAGGATGGAGAAGCGGGCATTGGTGCCGCCGATATCGCCGATCAGGATCGGAAAGGGCAGCTTGTCGGTCTTCATGGTATCGGCCATCGGGAAGCTTAGTCCTTCTGAAAGTCGATGAGTTTTTCGGCGGTGGCGCGGTTGAGCGCCATCGGTATGTCATAGACCGTTGCAAGCCGCGTCAGCGCCTTGACGTCGACGTCGTGGGGAAGGGCGCTCAGGGGGTCGATGAAGAAGATCAGCATGTGGACCTCGCCCGTGGCGATCATCGCGCCGATCTGCTGGTCGCCGCCGAGCGGACCGCTCTTCAGCCGCGTCACTTCGAGGCCGGGGCAGGCATCCTGAACCCGGCCGCCCGTCGTGCCGGTAGCGACGATGCGGAACCGCGACAGCGCCACTTGGTGATGACGGGCAAAATCCGCCATGTCGTTCTTCTTCTGGTCGTGCGCGATCAGCGCAATGCAGGGCTTGGCCGACATGACTGGGTATCCTCGCCAGAACGATATTCAATCGATTTGTGACGCGTTCTAGCGTGCCGCTTCGCTCTTGGAAAGGTGGCGTCGAGACCGGCGTTTTCGATTACCGGCCTCATCCGGACCTATTGCAGCGGACGCGGCGTCGGGATCGGCGTGTTATCGGAAGCGGGCGGCGGATCGTTGACGATCGCCTCGATGGTCTTTGCCGGTGCCGACGCGGCAGGCTGAGCCGTGTAGGCCACGGCGCTGCCGCCGAAGGTGGCATCGTCTTCGGAGCGCGAGGGGGCGGCAAGCACGGCTGCACAGGCTTTCGGCAGATCCGAGAGCATGACCTGCCGAGGCTTGACCGGCTTCTTGTTCGGATCCGGCTTCGGCGGCGGCGCCCACGGCTCCTTGCTGAACCACCAGGCGAGGGAATTGTCGCAGCCGTCGCCCTTGGCGACCGGCGCCTGGCTCTGGCAGGCCGCAGCGCCGGCCGGGCAGTGGATGCGGATATGGAAATGTTCGTCATGGCCGTAGACCGGCCGCACCTTGCCGAGCAGGCTTCGGTCGCCGGTCCAGGTTTCGCATAGCTTCTTCTTGATGGCGGGGTTAACGAAGACCCGCTCCACCTGCGGATAGCTCGCCGCCTGCATGACGACCTTGGCGTGGGTGCTGGTCCAGCGGCTGGGATCGACGGTCAGGAACTTGCTCTTGTCGAGCATGGAGGTGAACGGCAGGCTTTCGCGTTGCTGCGCGCTCAGAGGCTGGGCAGGCTTCGGCGTGAACCAGATATCGGCGTCGAGGCCGATCTGGTGTGAGGCATGGCCGGTAAGCATCGGACCGCCGCGCGGTTGGGAAATGTCGCCGACGAGGATGCCGGAACCCCAGCCGAGCCTTGCGGCATCGCCGGAGAACCGTTCGAGCAATGAGATCATTGCCGGATTGCCCCAGCGGCGGTTGCGCGACAGGCGCATCGCCTGCCAGGTCGGTCCGTCGGTCGGCAGCGCCACGGCGCCGGACATGCAGCCCTTCGCATAAAAACCGAGCGGCTCCGCCTCCGCCATGCTCGGGAGCTTTACGGTGCCAAAAAGCTGTTTCGCCGGCGTGCCTTCCTGCGCTGCCACCGGCCCTGTGAAGGTGCCGCAAAGGAAAGCGGTCATCGTCAACCGCAAAATAGTACCCGAAATCGATCTCATGCCCATCCGTCGCAAATCACCTGATCGCCTCGAATCTACCGTGAAACAGGATTTTGGTGAAATGGAGATGGCGGAAGCCCAGCCGATTTCCGGTAGATAAACGCCGGATAAAACGGATGTGAGCGCCGGACTCCTGTTTTTCGCCGCCTTTTGTCCTATGCTTCACCGCAACAGAGAAACTCGGAAGAGGTAACGAATGGTTCTGGCTCGGCTGAAGGTAGGTTTCGCGATCGTCATGGCGACGGTTCTAGCAGCGTCGAACGTGCCGGCCCAGGAACCGAAATGGCGGCATGGCATGGCCGTTGTCGGTGACCTCAAGCTGTCGGAAGGCTTCAAGCAGCTTCCCTATGTCGATGTGAACGCGCCGAAGGCCGGCGAGCTGCGCCTCGGCGACGAAGGCACGTTCGACAACCTCAACCTGGTGATCGACCGGGGTGCGGTGGCTTCGGGCGTCAGCCTGATCTACGACACGCTCATGAAACGGTCGGAGGACGAGGTTTTCGGCACCTACGGCCTTTTGGCCGAGGCGGTGTCCTACCCGGACGATGTGTCTTCGGTGACGTTCCGGCTGAGGCAGGAGGCGAAATGGGCGGACGGGAAGCCGGTCACTCCGGAGGACGTGATCTTCAGCCTGGAGAAGCTGAAGGAGCACAGCGCCCTCTATTCCGGCTACTATCGGCACGTCACCGCTGCTGAAAAGACCGGCGATCGCGAAGTGACCTTCCGCTTCGACGAAAAGAACAACCGCGAACTGCCTTCGATCGTCGGCGATTTCCCGGTCCTGCCCAGGCACTGGTGGGAAGGCAAGGATCCGCAGGGCAACCAGCGCGACATTTCCCGCACCACGCTGGAGCCGCCGATCGGGTCCGGACCCTACAAGATCGGCGCCGTTCAGCCGGGCTCCACCATTCGTTACGAGCTGCGCGACGATTACTGGGGCAAGGATCTGCCGATCAACCTCGGCCAGTATAACTTCCGGACGATCAGCTATACCTATTTTTCGGATGCCGACGTGGAATTCGAGGCTTTCCGGGCTGGCACGATCGACTACCGCCAGGAAAACAGTTCGAGCCGCTGGGTCACCCGTTATGATTTCGATGCGGTGAAGGACGGGCGGGTTATCAAGGAAGCGCTGACCAATCCGTTCAAGGCCGTCGGCGTCATGCAGGCTTTCGTGCCGAACATGCGGCGCGACATCTTCAAGGATTCGCGCGTCCGCGAGGCGCTGAACTACGCCTACGACTTCGAAGATCTCAACAAGAACCTTGCCTATGGCGGCCTGAAGCGGGTCGACAGCTTCTTCTGGGGCACCGAGCTTGCGTCCTCCGGCCTGCCGCAGGGGAAAGAGCTGGAGATCCTCAACGGATTGAAGGACAAGGTTCCGGCGCGGGTCTTCACCACACCGTACACCAACCCTGTCGGGGGTGACCCCAACAAGGTGCGTGATAACCTGCGCACGGCCATCAGCCTGCTGAAGGAGGCGGGCTGGGAGCTGAAGGGCAACCGGATGGTCAATGCCAAGAGCGGGCAGGCCTTGGGTTTCGAAATTCTCCTGAACAGCCAGTCGCAGGAGCGAACCGTGATGCCCTATGTGACCAGTCTCAAGAAAATCGGCATCGATGTCCGGCTCCGGATAGTCGACGCGTCGCAATATATCAATCGAATCCGCAGCTTCGATTATGACATGATGTACGGGGTTTGGGCCCAGACCATGAACCCCGGCAACGAACAGGCGGACTACTGGGGATCGGCATCCGTCAACCGGCCTGGATCACGCAATTATGCAGGCATCGCCGATCCTGCGGTGGATCAGCTGATCAACATGATTACCTTTGCCCAGAACCGGGAGGATCAGGTGGCGGCCGTCAAGGCGATGGACCGGGTGCTGCTCGCCAACCACTTTGTGGTCCCGATGTTCTATTCAGGCGAAGCGAGGATCGCCTACTGGAACCGGATCACGCATCCGCAGAGACTGCCGGAATACAGCACAGGTTTCCCCGAGACCTGGTCGGCCAGAAGCGCCGCGAAGTGAAGATCGGGCGCGCCCTTGCGCCGCCGACCGGCACCTGTTCCAAATGAACCCGTATGATTCGCACCGGAAAAGAGGAAAGAGCCATTTGATCGGCATTGGGATATGCGGTGAGACAAGCCCCGTGGCCACGGGCAGGGCGCTCTGATGGGCGCCTATATTCTCCGCCGTCTTCTGCTGATGATACCGACGATCGTCGGCATCATGGCGATTTCCTTCCTCGTGGTGCAGTTCGCGCCGGGCGGCCCGGTCGAGCAGGTGATCGCCCAGATCCAAGGCCAGGATACCGGTGATCGGCTTTCCGGCGGTGGCGGCGACGTGCTTCAGCAACAGGGCGGAGGCGAGGAAAGTCGCTACCGTGGCGCTCAGGGCCTCGACCCGGAATTCATCGCCAAGCTCGAGAAGCAGTTCGGTTTCGACAAGCCGCCGCTGACGCGGTTCCTCGACATGATGTGGAACTACATCCGCTTCGATTTCGGCGAGAGCTTCTTCCGCAACACTTCGGTTCTGGATCTCATCATCGACAAGATGCCGGTGTCGATTTCGCTCGGCTTCTGGATCCTGATCGTCTCCTATCTGATCTCGATCCCATTGGGGATCCGCAAGGCGGTCAAGGATGGCTCGACCTTCGACGTATGGACCTCCGGCGTGATCATCATCGGTTATGCAGTGCCGAGCTTCCTGTTCGGCATCCTGCTGATCGTGCTTTTCGCGGGCGGTTCCTTCTTCGACTGGTTCCCGCTGCGCGGCCTGGTTTCGGACAATTTTTCGGAACTTTCCTGGTGGGAAAAGATCATCGACTATTTCTGGCACCTGGCATTGCCGTTGATCGCCATGTCGCTGTCGGCCTTCGCCACCACCACTCTGCTCACCAAGAACTCATTCATCGACGAGATCAAGAAACAGTATGTGACGACGGCGCGCGCCAAGGGCCTCAACGAGCGACAGGTTCTCTACGGCCACGTCTTCCGAAACGCCATGCTCATCGTCATCGCGGGGTTCCCGGGCGCCTTCATCTCCGCCTTCTTCACCGGTTCGCTGCTGATCGAGAACATCTTCTCGCTCGATGGACTGGGGCGCCTCGGTTATCTCGCGATCGTCAACCGCGATTACCCGATCGTTTTCGGCACGCTCTACATCTTCTCGCTGATGGGCCTGTTCGTCAGCCTGATTTCGGACCTGATCTATACCTGGATCGATCCGCGCATCGATTTCGAGCGGAGGGATGTCTGATGGAGGCCGCCGCCGCAAAGACCACCGTGGAGACGGCACCGCCGCAGAAGCGGCCCTGGATCACGCCGACCAACCGGCGGCGGCTCGCCAATTTCCGCGCCAACGGGCGCGGTTACTGGTCCTTCTGGCTGTTCATGGTCCTTTTCGTGCTCAGCCTGTTTGCGGAACTCATCGCCAACGACCGGCCGATCATCGCCTCCTACAAGGGCGAGATCCTCTACCCGGTCCTCGTGGATTATCCGGAAGAGAAGTTCGGCGGCTTCCTGGCGACGACCGATTACCGGTCCGATTATATCCAGCAGGAAATCGAGGCGAACGGCTGGATGATCTGGCCGCCGATCCGCTATTCCTACCAGACGGTCAACTCGAACATCCCCCATTCGGCGCCGACCGAACCCTTCTGGCTGATGGAGAAGGCGGATCGCTGCGCGGCCTATCCGCAGAAGGATAAGGACCCGAACTGCGTCCTCGGCAACCTGAACTGGCTCGGGACCGACGACCAGGCACGCGACGTGACCGCCCGCATGATCTACGGCTTCCGCATCTCGGTCCTGTTCGGTCTGGTGCTGACGATCTGCTCGGCAGTGATCGGCGTGACGGCCGGTGCGGTCCAGGGTTATTTCGGTGGATGGACGGACCTGCTGATGCAGCGGTTCATCGAGATCTGGTCGTCCATGCCGGTTCTCTACATCCTGCTGATCATCGCCTCGATCCTGCCGCCGGGTTTCTTCGTCCTGCTCGGCATCCTTCTGTTGTTCTCCTGGGTCGGCTTCGTCGGCGTGGTGCGCGCCGAGTTCCTGCGGGCCCGCAATTTCGAGTATGTCCGCGCCGCCCGCGCGCTCGGCGTCGGCAACTGGACGATCATGTCCCGGCACCTGCTGCCGAACGCCATGGTCGCGACGCTCACCTTCCTGCCCTTCATCCTGTCGGGTTCGATCGCCACGCTGACCTCGCTGGACTTCCTGGGCTTCGGCCTGCCGGCCGGCTCTCCGTCTCTCGGCGAGATGATTTCGCAGGGAAAGAACAACCTGCAGGCGCCATGGCTCGGCTTCACCGCCTTCTTCACCATGTCCATCATGCTGTCATTGCTGATCTTCATCGGCGAAGCGGTGCGCGATGCCTTCGATCCCAGAAAGACGTTCGGGTGAGCGCGGGTCGTAATTGCGCGATGGATGCGCTAGATTGTCGGGGAGGCCAGCGAGCGTGACGCCATGAACAAGATCGTCAGAGAGCACTATCCAGTTGCCAACCTTCCCGAGGACCTGCGGGAGGGACTGGCTGCTGACGCGACCGTGAAGATCGTCGTTGAGGTGGAAGATGCCGCGATACAGAACGATATCGACAGATATCCCGGTTTCAAGGATATCCCGATGGTCGAGCGAAAGCCGATGAGCATTGCAGATACGCTGGAAGCCATCAGGAAATACAAGGCCGAAGGCAGGCCGTCTGTCAGCGTGGAAGAAGCCGTCTCCCGCATACGCGAATTACGCGATGAATGGGACGATTGATGCACGGGCTCGGAAAAATCTATCTCGATACGAATATCTTCATTCTGGCATTTGAGAACAACAGCGAAATCAGCGCCGCGTTGGGCAATCTCCTTTCGATAGAAGACCATTCTCAGCGTTTCGCCACCAGCGAACTGACGCTGTCCGAATTGTTGGTCAAGCCGTACCGGGACGGAAATGATAGCGCCATCGACAAATATGAGGGGCTGATTCAAACAAACGAATGGCTCGAAGTGCTTCCCGTTGGCAGGCAGATGCTATGGCACGCCGCGATCCTAGGATCTCAAAACGTGGGGCTGAAGCTTCCGGACTCGATCCATATCTCTACCGCGTTCGGTGCCGGTTGCACTCACATGCTCACCGCCGATATGGGGCTGAAGGATATTTATGAAATTACGCATTTCCGCTACGGTCTCACCAAGAGTAGCTCACCTTTAACCGTCCTTCGCCCAGACGAAACGACGCTTAATTCACTCATCGAAAGCCTTGGCCGATGACAGAGCCGCTTCTTTCCGTCCGTGATCTCTCCGTCGCCTTCCACCAGGGCGGCGATACCTCGATCGCCGTCGATAGGGTTTCGTTCGACATCATGCCCGGGGAGGTGCTGGCGCTGGTCGGGGAATCCGGCTCCGGCAAGTCGGTGACGGCCAATTCCATCCTCAAGCTGCTGCCCTATCCCTCCGCCAGCCACCCGTCGGGCCAGATCCTGTTTGACGGCAAGGACATGTTGAAGGCGCCCGAGCCGGAACTGCGCCGCGTGCGCGGCAACGACGTCACAATGATCTTCCAGGAGCCGATGACCTCGCTCAACCCGCTTCATTCGATCGAGAAGCAGATCGGCGAAATCCTCGAGCTTCATCACGGAATTGCGGGCCAGGCGGTGCGTATCCGCACCCTCGAACTCCTGAATCAGGTCGGCATACGCGAGCCGGAAAAGCGGCTGAAAGCCTATCCGCACGAACTGTCCGGCGGCCAGCGCCAGCGCGTCATGATCGCCATGGCGCTCGCCAACCGCCCGAAACTGCTGATCGCCGACGAACCGACCACGGCGCTTGACGTCACGGTGCAGGCGCAAATCCTCGATCTTCTGCGCGGGCTCAAAGGCGAGCACGGCATGTCGATGCTGTTCATCACGCACGACCTCGGCATCGTCCGCAAGTTCGCCGATCGCGTCTGCGTGATGACCAAGGGCAAGATCGTCGAGACCGGCACGGTGGAGGACGTATTCGCCAATCCGCAGCACGCCTATACGCGTCATCTGCTCGCCTCCGAGCCCCGCGGCGAGCCACCGCCGGCCGATCCTTCCAAGCCGGTGGTGATGGAAGGCAAGGACATCCGCGTCTGGTTCCCGATCAAGGCAGGCTTCCTGCGCAAGGTTGTCGATCATGTGAAGGCCGTCGATGGCGTCGATCTGCAACTGCGCGCCGGGGAGACGCTCGGCGTTGTCGGCGAATCCGGCTCCGGCAAGACGACGCTCGGTCTGGCGCTTGCAAGGCTCATCTCCTCGCAGGGCCGCATCGCCTTCGTCGGAACGGACATCGACAAGTTCTCCTTCAAGGAGATGCGCCCGTTCCGCGACCGTCTGCAGGTGGTCTTCCAGGATCCGTATGGGTCGCTAAGCCCACGCATGTCGGTCGGCGATATCGTCGCCGAGGGGCTGAAGGTGCATGAACGGTCGCTTTCCGCCGACGGCCGCGACGAGCGTGTCGCCTGGGCCTTGAGCGAAGTCGGCCTTGATCCCGCGACGCGCTGGCGTTATCCGCACGAGTTTTCCGGTGGCCAGCGCCAGCGGATCGCGATCGCCCGCGCCATGGTGCTGAAACCGCGTTTCGTGATGCTCGACGAGCCGACATCGGCGCTCGACATGACCGTTCAGGCGCAGGTCGTCGATCTCTTGCGCGATCTGCAGAAGAAGCACGATCTCGCCTATCTCTTCATCAGTCATGATCTGAAGGTGGTGAAGGCGCTCGCCAACCACGTCATCGTCATGCGGCTCGGCAAGGTGGTGGAAGAAGGTCCCGCGGACCAGATTTTCCAGGCGCCGAGAGAGGATTATACCCGTGCCCTGATGGCCGCCGCCTTCAATCTGGAAGCCGTCGAAATCGAAGCCATCAATCAGTAAACCTGAACCATATCAAGGTCATCTGCCCATGCCTGCCAGACATCCGGTCGTCGTCGATCTTAAATTCGAGCGCCGCGAGATCGATGCCGCACTCGCCAGCGCCTTCACCGGCCGCACCGTGCTGCACGCCTCCGATCCGGGAGCCGACATTTCCGAGGCGCGCTACGCGGTGATCTGGAAGCCGGACCCGGACCTGTTCCAGCGGGCACCGAAGCTGGAGGTGCTGTTTTCCGGCGGCGCCGGCGTCGACTATATCCTCACCATGGCTGGCCTGCCGGATATCCCGATCGTCCGTTTCGTCGACGAAAGCCTGACGACGCGGATGAGCGAATGGGTCGTGCTGCAGGCCCTGAGCCATCTGCGGCAGGTGCCGGCCTATCTCACGCAGCAAAGCGAACGCCAGTGGCGCGAACTCTCCCAACCGGAAGCGAAGGACCTGACCGTCGGCGTCATGGGCCTTGGCGTGCTCGGCCAGGACTCGGTCCGCAAGCTGAAGATCATGGGTTTCGACGTCGTCGGCTGGTCGCGCAGCAAAAAGACGATCGAAGGCGTCGAGACCTTCGATGGCGGCGAACTCGATGCTTTTCTTGCTCGCACGGACATTCTCGTCGGCCTCCTGCCGCTGACGCCGGAGACGCGCGGCATCTTCAATGCGTCGTTGTTTGCCAAGCTTCGCCAGGGCGGGGCCTTGGGCAAACCGGTCTTCATCAATGCCGGACGCGGTGGCAGCCAGGTCGAGAGCGATCTTGTTGACGCGCTCGACAACGGCATTCTCGGCGGCGCATCGCTGGATGTCTTCGAGAAGGAACCGCTCGGTGCGGATAGTCCGCTCTGGACGAGGGGCAACGTCATTATTACCCCACACGCGGCTTCCGCGTCCGATGTGAGGGCGCTGTTTCGCAACGCGGAAACCCAGATGGAGCGTTACGAGGCGGGCGCCCCCCTGCAGCACGTGGTGGACCGCCAGGCGGGCTACTGAGCCTTCATGCCGGAACATTCGTATCCGCCGACCGTTTCTTGTGCATGAGCCGGGCATTCCGGCCGAACAAGGAGCGAAATCATGAATACCCGTTTCGATCCCCAGGAAGCCGAGACCCGTCATCCGAACCCGATCGGTTCGCCGCCGGTTGTTGAGACCGCCACGGAAGCGCGGCAGGGAAGCTGGGGCGCACCGGTCCTGAAGGTGCTGATTGGCGGCCTCATCCTGGCGATGGTCGCCTGGGCCGGCGCCGAGTGGTACGGCCAGAGCACCGCACCCCCGGCAGAGCAGACCGCTACGCCGCCGGCCGGTAGCACGACGCCCCAGAACCCGAACGCGCCGCCGACCGCCAGCCCTTCCGCGCCACCGGCCGCCGCGCCGCCGGCTACCAATTCGCAGTCCGGCAACTGACGCGCATTTCCGATATTTTCGGCCGCGATCCCTCGCGGCCGAATTGCGTCTGGACTTACTCTGCATTTTTTTCGATAAAAATGCCCGGAGGTTGATCAGCCGCTGCCTCCATAAGCATCGAAATCGGCGGAGCCGGCCCGGAAGGGCCGGGGCAGGGGCAGGCATGACCAAGACCGATATCGCGAGCAGGGTTTACAATCACACCTGGAAGCTCGACCCGATCATCCGCAGTCTGATCGATACGGATTTCTACAAGCTCCTGATGCTGCAGATGATCTGGAAGCTCTATCCGGATGTCGACGCCACGTTTTCGCTCATCAACCGCACAACCAGCGTCAAGCTGGCGGAGGAGATCGACGAGGGTGCGCTGCGCGAACAACTCGACCATGCCCGCACGGTCGGCCTGTCCAAGAAGGAGATGATCTGGCTTGCGGGTAATACGTTTTATGGCCGCAAGCAGATCTTCGAGCCGGAATTCTTGAACTGGCTGTCCACCTACAAGCTGCCGGAATACGAGCTTTCGAAGCGCGACGGCCAGTATGAGCTGACCTTCCACGGCAAGTGGATGGAAACGACGCTCTGGGAAATTCCGGCACTCGCGATCATCAACGAGCTACGCTCCCGTTCCGCCATGCGCTCGCTCGGCTTCTTCACGCTCGACGTTCTCTACGCGCGAGCCAAGGCCAAGATGTGGGAAAAGGTCGAGCGGCTGCAGGCATTGCCGGGCCTGCGCATCTCCGATTTCGGAACGCGCCGCCGCCACAGCTTCCTCTGGCAGCGCTGGTGCGTCGAGGCGCTGAAGGAAGGCATCGGCCCGGCTTTCACCGGCACCAGCAACGTCCTGCTTGCGATGGACTCCGATCTCGAAGCCGTGGGCACCAATGCGCACGAACTGCCCATGGTGGCTGCGGCCCTTGCCGAGACCGACGAGCAGCTGCGCGCCTCGCCCTACCAGGTCCTGAAGGACTGGAACCGGCTTTATGGCGGCAACCTGCTGATCGTGTTGCCGGATGCGTTCGGCACGGCGGCGTTCCTGCGCGATGCGCCGGACTGGGTGGCCGACTGGACCGGTTTTCGCCCCGACAGCGCTCCGCCGATCGAGGGGGGAGAGAAGATCATCGCCTGGTGGGAGAAGATGGGCCGCAACCCCAGGGAAAAGCTTCTGATCTTCTCCGACGGGCTGGACGTCGATGCGATCATCGACACCTACCGGCATTTCGAGGGCCGCGTGCGGATGAGCTTCGGCTGGGGCACCAACCTGACCAACGATTTCGCCGGCTGCGCACCGCACGCGATTGCCGGCCTGATGCCGATCTCCATCGTCTGCAAGGTAAGCGAGGCGAATGGCCGTCCAGCGGTGAAACTCTCCGACAATCCGCGCAAGGCGACCGGAGATCCGGCCGAGGTGGAGCGTTATCTCAAGTTCTTCGGCCAGGAAGACCGCGTCGATCAGGTCGTGCTGGTCTGATTGATGCGTCAAACGACAACAGGCCCCGCGGGAAATCGGCGGAGCCTGCTTTTGTTGGTTGGCTATAGCCGCTGATCCGTGGCCTATCGGATGACCTGAACCACGGTATGGGTCTGCGGATCGACGATTACGCGCTGATTGTTGACCACCGTATAGGCATATTTCGGATTGCTTGGGACCGGGGTCACGACGACGCCCTGCGGAATCGGCTTGCCGACTGCGATCGGCTGTTCGACCACCACGGATGTGGTCGGCGCAGGCTGTTCCTGCACGTAGGTAACGACTTCGCGCGGCGGCGGATCGATGGCGGTACCGGCTACAGCGCCGACGACCCCGCCCACCGCGGCGCCGACTGGACCGCCGACGATGGCACCGGTAACGGCCCCACCGGCTGCACCGTTGACGGTGCTCTGCTGGGCCACGGCCTGAGTTGCGAAGGAAGCGGCGAGAATGGCGCAGGACGCCAGGATGATCTTCTTCATGGGTCTTCTCCCTTTCGTTGGACTTCCGAAAGGGCTAACCCACCAGTTTCCGACTGGTTCCTGTCTCTCAGTCACCTTTCGTAAGCGGCTGAAATCTTGGGCGAGGAAGTATTGGGAGGAAAAGAGGGCATGTTGACGGCCTTGCCAATCAGCGGGCTAGATCAAAAAATCGATGTCGGGACCCCCGATCCTATTGCCAAGCAGCGATCGGAGTCTATTTGCCTCCTTCAGTCTGGGAGGATCTGCCCGTGGAATATCGTTTCCTGATCGTCGAAGACAGTCTGCTGGTCGCGATGGATATCGAGGACGCCATCCATCGAAGCGGTCATGACGTCGTCGGAATAGCACCCGACATGACCGTGGCGCTGAACTATACCCGTGACACGGATATAGCCTTCGTGGACGTGCGCCTTGCCGACGGCGAGACCGGCCCTGAAATCGCCAAGGCGCTGGCGGAATACGGCATCGTGGTGATCATGATCACCGGCAATCCGGGGCTCGTGGCGGCGGGCGTTTCCGGTGTCCTCGGCGTGATGGCAAAACCGCTGACCGACCAGGCTTCGATGGACCTCATCCAGTTCGCCGTCGATCGCAAGAACGGCCGGCCGGGCGTGCCGCCGGCGCGGCTGCGGCTTTTTCACTGAGGGCGGCCTGATTATCGGGCGGTCTAAATAACTTCTGCCCCCTGAGATGACAGGGCCGGATATCCGCGCTATGGGATCGGCCCCAGAGCGACAAGCGGGGCATACATGCGTTATTTCATCACCGGAACGGCAGGCTTCATTGGTTTCCACTTGGCGCGACGCCTGCTGGAGGATGGCCACGAGGTTCTCGGCTTCGACGGGATGACGCCTTATTACAGCCTGCGCCTCAAGGAAGTCCGCAACGCCGGGCTCGCGCAATTCCCGGCCTTTCGCCCGATCATCGGCATGCTGGAAGACAAGCCGCTGCTCGACAAGTCGGTCGAGGACTTCAAGCCGGATGTCATGATCCATCTCGCCGCCCAGGCCGGCGTGCGCTACAGCCTCGAAAACCCCAAGGCCTATCTCGATTCCAATCTCATCGGCTCCTGGAATATCCTGGAGATTGCCCGCAACTACGGCGTCGGCCATCTGATGCTTGCTTCGACGTCGTCGGTCTACGGCGCCAATCCGGACATTCCTTTCCGCGAAAGCGACCGCGCCGACGAACCCTTGACCTTTTATGCGGCGAGCAAGAAGGCCATGGAGCTGATGGCGCACAGCTACGCCCATCTCTACAAGGTGCCGATCACCGCTTTCCGCTTCTTCACGGTCTACGGCCCCTGGGGCCGGCCGGACATGGCGCTCTTCAAGTTCGTCAAGGCGATGATCGAGGATCGCGAGATCGAGATCTACGGCGAAGGCAAGATGAGCCGGGACTTCACCTATATCGACGACCTGGTGAATTCGATCATCGACCTGTCCAAGGTCTATCCCGGCGAAGACAATCGCGTCCCCGACATCGATACCCTCTCCCATCAGGCACCGTTCCGCGTCGTCAATATCGGCGGTGGCCAGCCGTCTGGCCTCCTCGATTTCGTCGAGACCATCGAACGGATCATGGGAAAACCGGCCAAGCGCAAGATGCTGCCGATGCAGAAGGGCGATGTGCCGAGAACCTTCGCCAGCCCCGATCTCCTCGTGGCGCTGACCGGCCGCAAGCCTGAGATCGGCCTGGAGGAAGGCGTCAAGGCCTTCGTCCAATGGTATCTCGACCACCGCCACGAGATCGACTGAGCCGCTTCCTGCCGAGAAGGCGCGGGCTGAGAACCGGCGCCGGAAAACACTGTAGCGGTCCTGACGGCTCGACTACTCGGTGTCATGTCTTAAACCAATGGCGCGGCGATCTCGAAGGGGGCTCCCGACCTCAGTTCCGAGGAGACATACCATCCATCCCACTGCGAGAACTGCGGAAAAACGCGAGTGTAGCCGTTTCCCAGCAAGAGTTCCTCGATACCCTTCTCGGTCCTGGGATTTTGTTCGACCGAAATGAGACTGAAACGTCGCCGGGCAAAATCGAAAGCGGAGAGGATATCGAGTTCGCTGCCTTCGGTATCGATGGAAATATAGTCGATCTCTCGTGGAGCGTCGTATTTGTCGAGTAGATCGTTCAGAGAGATCGTCCTAATGTCGAGAGCGGTTCCGCCCTTGCGAACGTCGGCGAAGTGATCGCCGTCAGCGAAAGACGCGATCGCGCTGAGCTCAGGATCGACGCCGTCCATGGCCAGAAACCTCACGACTTCTTCCGACCTGGAAGACACGCATAGATGTTCGATATGAACCGTCCGGTTTCTAGAAAGTTCGGCATGCCAGACGGGATTTGGCTCCGCCAGGATCCCGCGCCAATTGAGTTCTTTCTCAAGCAACCACGTATTGCTGTTGATCAGTCCATTCGTAGCGCCGAACTCGACAAAGAACCCGCCGCTCTTTTCCCCGAGTTCATAACAAACCCACAGATCCTGCAGTATTTGCGCCTTGGATTTCCGGCGTCTCGCAATCGAGTATGCCATGAAGGACAAGTCCTCGGATTGCAGCCAGTCCGTTACCTCGGGACGGTTCAGCCGCACGGCGTTGAATATTCTCCTTTGGAGGGAAGGCTTGTGCAGCCACGATCCGATGCTTCGCGCTGATGCAGACAACAGAAAATTCCGGGAGCGCATGCGATACCCTTTCCACTATCGGCGGATAATCCGCCTGTTTCAGAGCTGCAGAGAAAATAACCGAACAGGCTGCCGTAAACTTCCAGGAAGGCCTCAGCCGCGTCCGAACTCGTCGACGATGCGGATGATGTCGTCCTCGCCGAGATAGGAACCGGTCTGCACCTCGATCACTTCGAGCATGATCTTGCCCGGATTGGCGAGCCGGTGCACTTCGCCCTGCGGAATATAGATGGACTCGTTTTCCCTGACGATCCGGGTTTCCTCGCCGATCGTCACTTCCGCTGTGCCCTTGACGCAGATCCAGTGCTCCGAGCGATGGTGATGTTTCTGCAGCGAGAGCTTCTTGCCGGGCGTGACGAACAGCCGCTTGACCTGGAAACGGTCGCCGTTGAGCACCGACGTATAGCCGCCCCAGGGCCGATAGGATGTCGGATGGGTTTCGGTGAGCGCCGCGGTCGCCTTGGCGGCGGCGAGCTGCTTGACGATCTTGCCGACATCCTGGCTGTCTTCCAGGCGGCCGATATAGACGGCATCCTCGCTGGCGATGACGGCGACGCCGTCCAGTCCCTGTACGGCGAGATGGCTGGTGCGCGACATCACCAGCGAATTCTTCGTGTTGATCAGCGTCGCATTGCCGGAAGTGACGTTGCCGGCCTCGTCGCGGGCGCCGAGTTTCCACACTGCGTCCCAGCTTCCGAGATCCGACCAGTTGAACGAGGACGGCACGACCGCCGCATTGGAAGTTTTCTCCATGAGCGCGTAATCGACGGAAATATCCGGGCTTGCGGCAAATTCCTGCGCGTCGAGGCGGGTGAAGTCGAGGTCGCTCGACGCTTTGGCCAGTGCTGCACGGGCTGCCGCCTCGACCTCGGGCGCGAAGGTCCCGAGTTCGCTCAGCACCTGACCGGCCTTGAACATGAAGATGCCGGAGTTCCAGGCAAAGCCACCGGCCGACAGCATCTTCTCCGCCTCGGCCAGGATCGGCTTTTCGACGAAACGCTTGACCTTGCAGGCGCCTGAAGGCAACGCCTCGCCGATCTCGATGTAACCATAACCGGTGGCGGGTTCCGTCGGGGCAATGCCGAAGGTGACGAGCCTGCCGGACAGGGCTGTCTCCCTGGCGATGCGGATCGCGTCGAAATAGCCGGCGTCGGCGGTGATCTCGTGGTCGGAGGCAAGCACCTGCAGGACGGCGTCCTCGCCGAACCGGCTTTCGACGAAGGCGGCAGCAGCGGCGACCGCCGGGGCGGTGTTGCGGGCGACGGGTTCAAGCAGGATGCCGGAAAGCTTGATGCCGAGTTCGCGGGCCTGTTCGGCCACCAGGAACCGGAAATCCTCGTTGGTGATGACGACCGGAGCCTCATAGAGCGTCTGGTCCGAAACGCGCGACAGCGTCGCTTGGAACAGCGTCTTGTCGCCGATGAACTGGATGAACTGTTTTGGGGCGCTGGCGCGCGACAGCGGCCACAGCCGCGTTCCCTTGCCGCCGGCCATGATGACGGGGATGATCTTGCTATTCATTCCAATATCTCCGGCAGTTCTCGTCCAAAATTATCGTTCAAGCTTTGAAGCCCAGGCGCGGATGAGGTTCAGCCCCTCATGAAGCAAGGCTTTTGCCTCGTTCTCCGTCCCGGCCTCGACGTAACAGCGCATTTCCGGTGCGTTGCCCGATGGGCGCAAATGCACGATGCGCCCATCTCCCAGCGTCACCCGCAGGCCATCGATATCGCTTTTGCCGGCAACGGTCGAAATCGGCGCGAGGAAGGCTGCGAGATTGGCGTCGGATTGTCTGAGATGCGCCATCAGCGCGGCGCTGGTCTCGACCGGGAAATTTTCGAGCCGGTCGGCTGCGGCAAACGGCAGCCGGAAGGCGGCGGCAACTTGGGACAGGGGTTTCTTTTCACGGGCAGCGAGCACAAGCGTCGCCAGCACCGGCAGGAAACTGTCGCGGGTCGGCAGCGCTGAGAGCGTGCCCGTGCCGGTATCGAAAGGCGAGGCGGTCAGAAGCCCGCCATTCGCCTCGAAGCCCATGACCCCCGTCTTGCCGGCTTCGACTGCTGCGAGCATGCCGGCGATCACGAAAGGCGATCCGACCTTGGTGCGCACAACCTCGAAATCCCCGGCCGCCTCGATGCCCGAATTGGAGGTGACCGGCGTGACGACGACCCGCGCTTTCAGGAACTTTGCCGCGACCAAGCCGAGCAGGTCGCCGCGCAATGGCTCTCCCGTTTCGTCGGAAACCAGCGGCCTGTCGCCGTCGCCGTCGGCCGAGACGATCGCGTCGAGCCGGTGTTCGCGCACCCAGCCCTTGAGAAGGTCGATCGTCTCGGTCGAGACCGCTTCCGTATCGACCGGAATGAAATCTTCCGAGCGGCCGAGCGGCACGGCATCCGCGCCATAACCTTCAAGAACCTGGACCATGAGGTCGCGGGCGACCGTCGAATGCTGATAGACGCCGACCTTGAGGCCGGTGAGCGCGCCTTCCGGCAACATTGCCGCATTGCGGGCGAGGAACAGCGCCTCGGCCTTTGCCGAATGATCCGGCGCTTCGCCGGGCGTCGCATCGATCTCGCTTTTGTCGAGTTCGGCGGCGATCGCCGTAATCCGCGTTTCGTCCTGCTTGTCGATCTCGCCGTCGGGTCGGTAGAACTTGATGCCGTTGCGGTCCGCTGGGATGTGCGAGCCGGTGATCATCAGCGATGCCGCCTTGAGCTGAAGGCCATAGAGCGCCAGCGCCGGCGTCGGCACCGCGCCGCAATCGATCGGCGAAAGGCCGGCGCGCTTCAGTGCCCCGATGCAGGTGGCGGCGATGCCGGGGCTCGATGGGCGGAAATCGCGGCCGACGAGCACGGCGTCACCGGCCTGTGCCGCGCCCGTTTCCAGAAGATGCCGGGCAAAGGACTGGGTGTAGAGCGATGAAGCGCGCCCTTCCAGGTCAGTCACAAGGCCTCGAAGGCCGCTCGTTCCGAATTTCATGCGCTACCCACCAAGGAGATTCCAGCCCTGATCGTCCTAGTTCATTTCCTATGAAAATAAAGCCGAAACTGGCAAGACCCCAAATCGGTGGTGATTGGGGGAGGTACGCTCCTTCCGCAAGCTTGGCGGGCCAGGCGGAATGGTGCTATCATTTCTCCATGATCGGGCCTCCTTTGGAAGGACTGGCCTTACTACTGAGTTCGGCTGCTTCGGGTTCGAAGTTTGGGAGAGCCGTGATGCGAGCGAATATCGCAAAGAGCGTCGCCTTCGTGGTACCGATCGCCGGCCTCGCGTTTCTCATGGCCGTGGGCGAGCCGGCCGAAGACGAGACGTGCCCGGGAAACCTCGCGTTTGAGAAGTCCCGCCAGCTCATCGAACAGCGCCCCGATATCGTCGATGTCGCCTGGGGCGATTTCCGCTGGATCGCCGATTGTCGGTTCTCCATGGGCGGCTATGCCGACATCAACACCGACAAGGGCCTGGATCGCAGGGATTTCGAACTCGTGGTCGCTTTCGATCCGCAGCTGCGCCGCTGGCAGCAGGTCAGCTTTTCGATCTCCCAATAACGCAACGCGCGCGCCGCGAACTGAGCGACCCGCAAGCCATGTCGGGCTAACGGGTCGGGATTGATTTTATCTGCAGATACGTGTCGTCTTGGTGACCCATCGCCCGTGATGGCGGTACTCGACGCTCCTGACCCTGCAGTGCGGTCGGTAATGGTGCCTGGAATATTGCCGGTAGTAGGGGCGATGGTAGCGATGGTACCCCGGCCGATAATGGTGTCCGGCCGGCCGATATCCTCGATCGCCAATCGTTATGCTGAAACTGTCGGCGAGGGTCGGGGCCGCGGTCGTGGTGAGACATCCAAGCCCGATGATGCAGGCGGCAATGAATTTTTTCATTTTCTCCTCCTTCAGGTTGGCCGCTGGATTGGCGGTTTCCGTGAAGGTAGGCCGCGGAAAATGAACGAAGGCTGAGGGCTGCGTTCATGTTCCGCGAGAGTTGGCGGCCGCGGCAGAGCTCTCTGGTGAAAGCTCCGCCCATATCGGCAGCGCCACGCCCTGTGGCGTTGCCCGTCTCAGGCAGCCCGGCCCGATCTCGTGCGCGATTGTCCGCGATTGTCGATGCGGAACAGATTGACGATCTCGGCCAGTGCCTCCATTTCCCGGCTTGTCCGCTCGGTGGAGGCTGAAAGATCGCCAACGAGCCGGTTGCTGTGGGCGTTGAGCTCATCGAGGTCTTTCATCGCGCTCGACAATTGCCGAAGGTTGGCACTTTGATTGTTGCTCTCGCTGGTTATCTGGCTGGAAAGCGAAGAGACGAACGCGATGGACGAGACGATCTGGGAAAATTGCTCACTGGCCTGGCGGACCAGTTCTGCGCCGGCCTTCACCTCCGCCTGGCTTTTCTGAATGAGCGCTTTGACTTCGTGGGAAGCATTGGCCGTCGACTGGGCGAGAGAGCGCACCTCGGTTGCGACGACCGCGAACCCTCTGCCGCTTTCGCCTGCGCGCGCAGCTTCGACCCCGGCGTTGAGCGCCAGCAGGTTTGTTTGGAATGCCACATCCTCGATGACTCCGATGATTTCGGAAATCTTGCCGGAGGAGACGGTGATCTGCGCCATGGCGCTTTCCGCGCCGTTCATGACCTGGCTGCCGTTTTCAGCCATGTGGCTGGTATCCGAGATCACGCTGGTGGCTTCACCCGCCCGCTTGGAGTTCTGACCGACGGTTTCGGCAACGGCGTTTGTTGTCACAGCCGTTGTCTGAAGCATCGAAGACTGGCGCGTAGACCGCCCGTTCAATTCAGTGGTCCCACGCAGAATCTCGTCACTGGATGCCGAGACGGAGGCGCAAGCATCGGCCAGTCGTGACACGACCGCCGAGAGGCGGCTCGTCACCGCGTTGGCATTGTTCTGCAGCTCGGCAAATGCACCCTTGTGGACACCTTCGAACCGGATCGTCAGGTCGGCATTGGCAAGTGCATCCAGAACGCGGCTGGTTTCGTTGAGCCCGCCTTCGAAGCTCGATATCAGCGTATTGAGGCTTTGAGCCAGTTCGTGATGTTCGGGACGGTCGAATGGACCGTTGACGCGGCCGGAGAAATCGCCCTCGGTCGCCTTGTTGACGACGCCGCGCACCTGGCTCTGCAGCAGCCGCGCTTCCGCCGAGACATTGGCGAGGCTGGCGGTCTGGGATTGCGCTTCCTTCTCCAGCGTATCACGCATCCGGGCATTTTCGCGGAACACGGCCAGGGCATCGATCATGGCGCGAATTTCCTTGGCGCCCCGACGCTTCGGCACGACGACCTCGATGTCGCCGCCCGCAAGCAGCTTCATGGACGCGGTGATCCGCACGATCGGACCGGCAATCCGCTGGGCGACGAACAGCAGAATGACGACACCCACGACCGCGAGTGCGGCGGCGGTCGTCAGTTCGTTGCGTATCTCGGTCTCAAGCGTGTCGCCGGCTGACGCGACCCTGTCGGATGCTGCCTTGTCCACGACCGTGTTGATGTCGAGGATCTTTGCCAATATGGCCGTGCGCGAGCGGGTAAGCTGCTCGGTCGTCGGAATGGCGTTCGCCGGATCGAGTCCGAGCATGATACGCACATTGCTTCGCCATGCAGCATGCAAATCGGTGAGATTTTTGACGTGGTCGGAAACGGCAGGCGACAGCGAGTTGCGGCTGAACTCGGCAAGCGTCGTCTCCAAAGCCCCATTCGTCGTGTCAAACCGCTTTTTGACCTCTTCGACCGAAACGAACGTCGTCATCGCCAGGAGATTTGTGACCACGCCTGACACATTCTCGAACTGTGCTCCTGTCCTTGCAGCCAGCGTCTTGGCGGCAATCGCGTCTTGCACGACGCGTTCCACATGCGCCTGGCCGTCGATCGCCTGCGATCCGACGAGAGCGGCAGCTCCCAGACCCGCGAGAATGGAGAGAATGAGGGGAAGAAGGATTTGGAATCGGACTGAAAGTGCCATGGCGTGCTACTCAGTTTGGTAAGGTCGGCAGGAGCAAATCCTGCTGCTCGGGAGTGAGGGTCTTCAGGAAAGCGATCAGGTCTTCCCGCTCGCGGTCGGTCACGAAAAATGGGGATATGTGATCCGAGCGGGACGGGCTTTCGACACCGCCGCTTTCGTAGTGAGCAATCACGTCCTCCATGGTCGCCAGGCTGCCGTTATGCATATACGGGCCTCGATAGAGAGTGTTGCGAAGGCTCGGCGTCTTGAAAGCATACAGGGCTTTGGGATTGTTCGGCTCCACCTTGGCCCGCCCTATGTCGCCTGTGGGCAGCCCGGTATTGTGAAACTTGTGGTCGGTGAAGTTCCAGCCCGTGTGACAGACGGAGCAATTTGCTTTGCCGGTAAACAGTTCAAACCCTCGCTTGGCACTGTCCGAGACCGCTGCCTGGTCGCCGTCCACCCAGCGGTCGAACGGCGACCATGCGGAAACAACGGTGCGTTCATAGGTCGCGATCGCCGCCAGCAGCGTCTCCTGGGTCGCGCCCTTGTCCGGGAATATCTGCTTGAACCAGCTGTCGTAGTCGGAAATGGCTCGCAGGTCGGCGACAATCTGGTCAAGCTTGCCATTCATCTCCGCGGGTGCCGTGATTGGTCCTGCGGCTTGTGCCTCGAGCGTCGGCGAACGACCGTCCCAGAACAGGGAGGTGGTCCACGCAACGTTCAGGATTGTCGGGGCCTGCCGGGACAGATGTGTGTTGGCTGCCCCCACCGGCGTCTTGACCGGTACTTCGAACCCGAAGGAGGGATTGTGACAGCTGGCGCAGTTCATGTTTTTCGCGCCCGATAGCCGCGGGTCGAAAAACAACATCTTTCCAAGCGTCGCCAACTGCAGCGAATAGGGCGTCACCTTGTCGAAGGGAATCGCGAGAGGCCGTTTGAAATCGGCAAGATTGCCAGCTGTCGCGCCCTGGAACGACACGGCTGAAAAGAGGGCGATGCAGAGAACCGAAAGGCGCATGGCTGAACTATCCAGAAGGTGAATTTAGCGCTCGAAGACCGGCCAGCTTGCGTTGGAGCCATCCGGTTGTCGTCTGAAAAGAAAGTAACCAGAAAGAGTAAAATTTTTGCATAACAAATTTCTAACTCAACCTATTATTGAAAATTGGCAAATGACAAGAAGCGACTTCAACCCGGCGTTCGGGTTGGCGGGGCGGCGTATCCCGTTGAAGGGCCTGACATGGCTTGGTTCGCCAGCATCGCGCGATACGCATTCTAGCGCTTTTGTCTTCCATCCTCGGACGGCGATACGGCTGCAGACATACAACCGATGCCGGCCGACCCGAAAACTCCTTGGATGATGGTTCGACGGTTCCGAGGAACGGGGGCGCTGTTCGGCCCGAACGCCATTCGGGCAGGATGTGAACAATCGAGGGGACTAGCCTCGGCCAGCAAATACGCAGCGAAAAATCTATTTAAAAGCCAATGGCGGACAAGGTGGGATTCGAACCCACGGTACGCTTTCACGCACACACGCGTTCCAGGCGTGCGCCTTAAACCACTCGGCCACCTGTCCTTGGTTGCTTTGCGTCGTCTGAGAAGCAAAACGTTGGAACGGCCGCGATATATACCGATCAATTCCCCGGGATCAACCCGAATCTGAACGTTTTTTGACAGTGGGCGGGAAAACCCGCCCGGGCGCGTTGCCAAGCATCGGCGTGCGGACTATTTCTTCTGCCATAAACGCTGTCGTGCTGCAGGCGGCGCGGTCTTGATCTACGACGCGGGCTTGTTCGGAAATGGCAGTCATACGATTCGTTTTCCATCTGCTCAGCGGGCTTGCGCTGGTTGCCGCGATCATTGCCGGCACCCTGGATTCGATCCAGTCGGTGTCATCCTCGTCGGTGGTGCTGACCAGTCTTGGCAACGCCTGGCTCAATCTCGATCCGGAAAGCCTGACGCTCGCGGAATTCGTCGTGAGCACATATGTCAGCCAGGATATCTGGCGGCCCTTCGTGACACCGCTGCTGGCGCAGCCGGCATTCGTGGTGTTTCTGGCAATCGCCCTGATCTTCTGGATGGCCGGATACAGCAGGCCGCATTTTGCGGGACGGTTTTCCGCCTGAAGCGGCTGGTCCTGCCAGCTCTTCCGAGGGCCGGCTTAAAGCCGCATGTTTGTGCAGTTTTTCCACAGCATTGTCGAAGTTTTCAGCAGGTTTGTTGTTTTTTACCAGTTGAAAAAAATCTCGTGAATTTTTCCGAAACCCGTGCAAGAGTGACCGAAGCCAGACCCTTGAAGAAAAAGGGCCGGTGGCCGCAGACATGCCCGGAAAACGGGATTGCGGGGGGACCTAACAGCTAAAAAACAGGGCTGCACGATGAAGAAAACCCTTTTGAGCCTCATTGCCATGGCTGCCATGTCGGCAACCGCGCTTGCCGCGGATATCAAGCCGGCGCTGGTCTATGGCACGGGCGGCAAGTTCGACAAATCCTTCAACGAAGCCGCTTCCGTCGGCGCCGAAAGGTTCAAGAAGGAAACGGGCATCGAATTCCGGGATTTCGAACCGACCAGCGACACCCAGGGCGAGCAGGCTATCCGCAACTTCGCAAGCCGCGGCTTCAACCCCGTGGTCGCCGTATCGTTCGCCTGGACCTCGGCCATGGAAAAGGTCGCCGCTGAATTCCCGGACACCAAATTCGTGATCGTTGATTCGGTCGTCAAGCTGAAGAACGTCCGCTCTGTCCTCTATAAGGAAGAAGAAGGCTCCTACCTCGTCGGCCTTCTCGCCGGCATGGCGTCGAAGACCGGCAAGGTCGGTTTCGTCGGCGGCATGGATATCCCGCTGATCCGCAAGTTCGCCTGCGGTTACGTTCAGGGCGTCAAGGCGGCCAAGCCCGATGCGCAGGTCTTCCAGAACATGACCGGCACGACCGGTGCTGCCTGGAACGACCCCGTCCGCGGTGGCGAGCTGACCAAGAACCAGATCGACCAGGGTGCTGACATCGTTTACGCGGCTGCCGGTGCGACCGGCCTCGGCGTGCTGCAGACTGCCGCCGACAACAAGAAACTGTCGATTGGCGTCGATTCCAACCAGAACCACCTGCATCCGGGTTCGGTCCTGACCTCGATGGTCAAGCGCGTCGACCTCGCCGTCTACAATGCCTTCAAGGACACCAAGGAAGACAAGTTCACGGCCGGCATCCTGTCCCTCGGCGTCAAGGAAGACGGCGTTGCCTACGCGCTGGACGACAATAACAAGGCGCTGATCACGCCCGAAATGAAGACCGCCGTGGAAAAAGCCAAGGCCGACATCATCGCCGGCACCATCAAGGTGCACGACTACATGTCGGATAAGGCCTGCAACAAGTAAGGCAGGTTTTGAGGGGCGCAGGGCGGTGATGATCGCCATGCGCCCTTTTTGCATATCAGGCGGAAGGGCGGACCATTGAGCCTCGATTCTCCGAAGGAGCCCGCGATCGAGCTTGTCGGCATCGACAAGAAATTCGGTACGGTACACGCGAACAAGAATATCAATCTGACGGTCGCCAAAGGCTCGATCCACGGTATCATCGGGGAAAACGGCGCCGGCAAATCGACCCTGATGTCGATCCTCTACGGCTTCTACCAGGCCGATCATGGGGAGATCCGCATTTCGGGAAAGCCGGTGACCATCCGGGATAGCCAGGCAGCGATCGCCGTTGGCATCGGCATGGTGCATCAGCACTTCATGCTGGTCGAGAATTTCACCGTGCTCGAAAACGTCATGCTCGGCGCCGAAGGCGGCCAGCTTCTCGCCAAGGGCGTTGCGAGCGCCCGCAAGGAGCTGAAGCGGCTGGAGGACGATTACGGCCTCGAGGTCGATCCGGATGGGATCATCGAGGAACTGCCGGTCGGCAGCCAGCAGCGCGTCGAAATTTTGAAGGCGCTTTATCGCGGCGCCGATATCCTCATCCTCGATGAGCCGACCGGGGTGCTGACCCCGCCGGAGGCCGACCACCTCTTCAAGGTCCTGCGCGTGCTGCGCGATCAGGGCAAGACGATCATCCTCATCACGCACAAGCTGCGCGAGATCATGGCGATCACCGACACGGTGTCCGTCATGCGCCGCGGCGAAATGGTCGCGACCCGCAAGACCGCCGAAACGACCGTCGAAGAGCTCGCCGAGCTGATGGTCGGCCGCCGCGTCCTGCTGCACGTCGAAAAGGGGGCGGCCAATCCGGGAGCGGTTCTGATGTCGGTCAGGAACCTGACCGTCAAGGACAGCCGAGGCGTCACCATGGTCGACGACGTCTCTTTCGACGTGCGCGCCGGCGAGATCGTCGGCATCGCCGGCGTCGCCGGCAACGGCCAGTCGGAGCTTCTCGAAGCGATCGCCGGCATCCGCAAGCCGTCGTCCGGCGAGATCTTCATCGATGGCAAACCCGTCGCCGGTGTCGATCCGGCGGGCCTGCGCGATCTCGGTCTTGCGCATATCCCGGAAGACCGCCACCACATGGGCCTGGTCCTGAAATTCGAGGAATACGAAAACTCGATCCTCGGTTATCACCGCGATCCCAGATACGGCCGCGGCCCCTTCCTCGACCTTGATGCGATGCGCAAGGATGCCGAGGAAAAGATCGCGAAATACGATATCCGGCCGCCGAACCCGCGGCTGCGGACCGCCAATTTCTCCGGCGGCAACCAGCAGAAGATCGTCGTGGCGCGCGAAATCGAGCGCGATCCGAAAATGCTGATCATCGGTCAGCCGACCCGCGGCGTCGATATTGGTGCGATCGAATTCATCCACAAGCGGATCATCGAGATGCGCGATGCCGGCAAGGCGGTACTGCTGGTCTCGGTGGAGCTCGACGAGATCCGTTCGCTCTCCGACCGCATCCTGGTGATGTTTGCCGGCAAGATCGTCGGCGAAAAGTCGGGCGAGGCGGGCGAACAGACGCTGGGTCTGATGATGGCCGGTATCGCCGCATGACGCTTTCAGCAATGACCCATCCGGAGCATGGAATGATTGAACTTTCGGCGGCAGCACGGCGGACGAGGGCAGGGGCATGAGCACCGCATCCGTTCCGCTTCCCGCCTGGATCAATTACGGCCTCATTCCGCTGCTCAATCTCATCCTGGCATTCTTCTTTTCCGGTCTGGTCGTGTGGGCGATCGGCGAAAGCCCGTTCGAGGCGCTGCAATTGCTGCTGGTCGGCGCACTCGGCCGTGGCGAGGGCATCGGTTTCACGCTGTTCTACACGACGAGCTTCATCTTCACCGGTCTTTCGGTGGCGGTCGCGATCCATGCCGGCCTGTTCAACATCGGTTCGGAAGGCCAGGCCTATCTCGGTGGTCTCGGCGCAGCGCTCGTGGCGCTCGCCATGGACAGTTATGTGCCGTGGTATGTGACCATGCCGTTCGCTGTCATCGGCGCCGCGCTGTTCGGCGCGGCCTGCGCCGCCATTCCCGCCTGGCTGCAGGCCAAGCGGGGCAGCCATATCGTCATCACCACCATCATGTTCAATTTCATCGTCTCGTCGCTGATGAACTACATGCTGGTGCGCCTGCTGATCGTGCCGGGCAAGATGGCGCCGGAAACCCGCACCTTCCTGCCCGGCGGCCAGCTTCCCAAGCTCGACTGGCTGATCGCCATGTTCGGCGGCAAGATCGGCGCAGCCCCGTTCAACTTCTCCTTCCTGATCGCGCTGGTCATGTGCTTTCTGGTCTGGGTACTGATCTGGCGCACGAAGCTCGGTTACGAAATGCGCACGCTCGGCATCAGCCCGACGGCTGCGAGTTACGCCGGCATCCGCTATTCCAGGATCGTCATGATCACCATGCTGATCTCAGGCGGCCTTGCCGGCATGATGGCGCTGAACCCGGTCATGGGTGCTTCCGCGCGCCTGCAGATCGAATTCGTCGGGGGCGCCGGTTTCGTCGGCATCGCCGTCTCGCTGATGGGCCGCAATCATCCGGCCGGCATCATCCTGGCTGCGCTGCTCTTCGGCATTCTCTATCAGGGCGGGGCTGAACTCTCTTTCGACATGCCGGGCATCACGCGCGACATGATCGTCGTCATCCAGGGCATGGTGATCCTGTTCGCCGGTGCGCTGGAATACATGCTGCGCCCGTCCATCGTCCGGCTCTACCAGCAGCTCACCGGGAAGTAGGCTCATGGATTATTTCGATATTTTCATCAGCATCCTCGGTTCGGCGGTCCGCCTTTCGATCCCGCTCCTGTTCACGGCGCTTGCCGGCCTCTTTTCGGAACGCGCCGGCATTTTCGATATCGGCCTGGAAGGCAAGATGCTGGCATCCGCCTTCGCGGCAGCCTGTGTTGCCTACTGGACCGGAAATGCCTGGTTCGGCCTGCTCGGCGGCATCGGCGTGTCCATCGTGTTTTCGTTCGTGCACGGCTTTGCCTCGATCACCAATCGCGGCAACCAGATCGTCTCCGGCGTGGCGCTGAACTTCGTGGCTGCCGGTCTGACGATCGTGCTCGGCCAGGCATGGTTCAGGCAGGGCGGACGCACGGGGCAGGTTCCGCCCGAAGGCCGCTTCTCGTCCATCGTCCTGCCGGGCGCCGACATGATGCGCGACGTGCCCATCATCGGCCCGCTTTATGCCAACGTGATCTCCGGCAACAACATCCTCACCTACATTGCCTTCCTTATGGTGCCGATCTCCTGGTGGGTCCTCTATCGCACCCGTTTCGGCCTGCGCCTGCGCGCCGTGGGTGAAAATCCGGGTGCGGTGGATACCGCCGGCATTTCGGTTGCCTGGATGCGTTATCGCTCGCTGATCGTCGCCGGGTTCCTCTGTGGTTTCGCAGGCACCTATCTGTCGATCGCCCAGTCGGCGGCCTTCATCAACAACATGTCGGCCGGCAAAGGTTATATCGCGCTCGCGGCGCTGATCTTCGCCAAGTGGAAGCCGGTGCCGGTCATGCTCGCCTGCCTGCTCTTCGGGTTCCTCGATGCGTTCGCCAATTTCATGCAGGGCAAATCGATGCCGCTGATCGGCGAGGTGCCGGTACAGATCTTCCAGGCGCTGCCCTATATCCTCACCTGCGTATTGCTTGCCGGGTTCATCGGCACCGCTCGCCCGCCGAAGGCCGGCGGCGTGCCCTATACCAAGGAGCGCTGATCAGATGTCTCACGACCTTTTCGAAGCCGCCCGCGACGCGATGGCCAAGGCCCATGCCCCCTATTCCAAATTCCCGGTGGGTGTGGCGATCCGCGCCGATGACGGCCAAGTCTATCTCGGCGCCAATATCGAGAACATCTCCTTCCCTCAAGGGTGGTGCGCCGAGCCGACGGCGATCGGCGCGATGATCATGGGCGGGGGAAAAAAGATCGTCGAACTGGCGGTGATCGCCGAAAAGCTGGCGCTCTGCTCGCCCTGCGGTGGCTGCCGGCAGAAGATCGCGGAATTCGCCTCCGCCGATACGCGCATCTATCTCTGCGACGATCTCGGCGTGCAGAAGACCGTCTCCATGGCGGAACTCCTGCCTTTTGCTTTCGAAACCGACGTGATCGGCTGAGGAGGCAGACATGAAGGACGTGATCGATCTGCTCGTCGAGCGCCTGGACGGCCTGATGCCGCGCCACGCGATCGTGCTCGGCTCCGGCCTCGGCTCGCTGGTGAACGAGGTGACGCAGGCCGTCCGCATCCCCTATGGCGCGCTGGAGGGCTTTCCGGTGAGCGGCGTCACCGGCCATGCGGGTGAGATCGTCGCCGGTTATCTCGGAGCCCAGCCGGTCATCATGCTCTCTGGACGGGCTCACTATTACGAGCACGGCGATGCCAAGGTGATGCGCTTCCCGATCGAGGTGATGAAGGGCCTCGGCGTCCAGTCGCTGATCCTTACCAACTCCGCCGGATCGTTGCGCGAAGACATGCCGCCGGGCTCGGTGATGCAGATTTCCGACCACATCAACTATTCCGGCATGAACCCGCTGATCGGCGAGGAAGGCGACGGGCGTTTTGTCGGCATGACCACCGCCTATGACGCAGACCTTGCGCTCGACATGCGCAATGCGGCGATCCGTTGCGGTATTCCGCTGTTTTCCGGGGTCTACATGTGGTTCTCCGGACCAAGCTTTGAGACGCCGGCGGAAATCCGCATGGCGCGAACCCTCGGTGCCGATGCGGTCGGCATGTCGACTGTGCCGGAAGTCATCCTGGCACGGTATTTCGGGCTCAAGGTTGCGGCTGCGTCGGTCATCACCAATTTCGGCGCAGGCATGACCGGTGCGGAGCTCAGCCACGCGGAAACCAAGGACATGGCCCCCGTCGGCGGGCAGCGCCTGGGGGCCGTCCTGAAAGAAATGTTGGCCTGATTGCACGATATATTTCAATCGGATACGTCTCGTGGGACCATGTGTCGCCCGGGTGCGGCTTGCATCTAATCGTTTGAACGATAAATATGGGCGAGCCGCTTGACCCGGAAGTCGAACAGATTTCGACGGGACCTGCGTCGCCTTTGAATTTACCGCGTCCCCGGCGCGCCACAGGCGCACGGTGCGGTAAGCAAGCCGGGGAGGCATTCGACATGGAACTCTTGAGCCCGCGCGAGGCGGCAGCCTTCGCGCTATCGCTTCTCGACCTGACGAACCTGCGCGAGGACTGCGACAACGCCGCGATCGAAAACCTGTGCCTGCGGGCGCAGACGCCCTATGGCAATACGGCGGCAATCTGCATCTGGCCGCGTTTCGTCGCCCATGCCCGCCAGATTTTGGGCCCTGAACATCCTGTACGCATCGCGACCGTCGTGAATTTTCCGTCCGGTGATTTGGCGGTCGCGACCGTGATCGAAGAGACGCGGCAGGCGATCGAAGACGGCGCCGACGAGATCGACATGGTCATTCCCTATCGCAAGCTGCTCGCGGGCGACGAGGCGGCGGTGACCGAAATGGTCGAGGCGGTCCGCGCAGCCTGCCCCGATGCCTGCTTGAAGGTGATCCTGGAGACGGGTGAGCTCAAGGACAGCGCGCTGATCCGTCGCGGTTCCGAACTGGCGATCGCCGCCGGCGCCGATTTCATCAAGACCTCGACCGGCAAGGTCGCCGTCAATGCGACGCTTGAGGCCGCCGACACCATGCTGCAGGCGATCCGGGATTCCAAGAAGCGGGTCGGATTCAAGCCTGCCGGCGGGATATCGACCGTTGCAGACGCCGATCTTTACTTCCGGCTTGCCGAAACGATCATGGCCCCCAACTGGATCATGCCCTCCACTTTCCGTTTCGGCGCATCCAGCCTGCTTGACGATATTCTCGGCGTGCTGAGCGGCGGTACCACCGTCCGCGCATCAAGCGGCTACTGACAGGATGATCCCGCAGGAAATCATCCGCCGCAAACGCGACGGAAAGGTTCTCGCCGGCGAAGAGATCGCGGCCTTCATTGCGGCCCTGACAAGCGAGGAAATCTCCGAGGGACAGGCGGCCGCATTTGCCATGGCCGTCTTCTTTCGGGGCATGTCCCGTGATGAGACGGTGGCGCTCACTCTCGCCATGCGCGATTCCGGGACAGTGCTGAATTGGGACAGCCTGGGTCGCCCGGTGGCGGACAAACATTCGACAGGCGGCGTGGGCGACAATGTCTCGCTGATGCTCGCCCCGATCGTGGCGGCCTGCGGCCTTGCGGTTCCGATGATTTCCGGCCGCGGGCTTGGCCATACCGGCGGCACGCTCGACAAGCTGCAGTCGATTCCAGGTTACAACGTGATGCCGGATGAGGCCTTGTTCCGGAAGGTCGTCGACGAGGTCGGCTGTGCCATTATCGGACAGACGAGCGATCTCGCCCCCGCCGACCGCCGGCTCTACGGCATCCGCGACGTGACGGCCACCGTCGAATCCGTACCGTTGATCACCGCCTCCATCCTCTCCAAGAAGCTCGCGGCCGGGCTCGGCAGCCTCGTGCTCGACGTGAAGGTCGGCAACGGCGCCTTCATGGAAAGCTTAGGTGAGGCGGAGACGCTGGCCCGCTCGCTGGTCGAGGTGGCGAACGGTGCCGGCGTGAAGACTGCGGCACTCATCACCGACATGAACCAGCCGCTCGCCGATGCGGCCGGTAATGCGCTCGAAATCGTCAATTGTCTCGATTTCCTCGCGGGGCTTAAGGCCGGCACGCGGCTGGAAACCGTCGTCCTGGCGGAGGCGGCGGAAATGCTGGTTCAGGCAGGCGTTGCGAACGATCCGGGACAGGCCGAGGAAACCGCGCGGATGGCGCTGGCATCAGGCGAAGCGATGGAGCGTTTCGCCCGCATGGTCCATGCGCTCGGCGGACCAGCGGATTTCTGCGAACGGCCGGATGTCTATCTGCAGCGCGCGCCCGTCCGGTTGCGCGTGCCGGCTCCGCGCGATGGATACCTTGCCGCCTGCGAGACCCGCGCCATCGGCCTTGCCGTGGTCGAGCTCGGCGGAGGCCGTAAACGCGCGGCGGATCCGATCGATCATCGCGTCGGTATCAGCGAACTGCTGCCCCTCGGGAGCCAGGTGTCGGAAGGTGAGCCGATCGCCATGGTGCATGCCGGAACTGAAGAGGATGCCAGACGGATTGCCGAGGATGTCGCGCGTTTCTATACGGTCTCAGACGTTCCGCCCGCAGCCACGCCGGTCATCTTGAAGCGCATCGGCTGATCACTGGATCAGCTTCAGGTTCCCGCCTTCCACCTGGAAGGATTTCAGCTTCTTGAGAAAGCTCATGCCGACCAGGGTGCCGGTCAGCGCCTTGTCGCGCAGCACGAACGCGTCGACGTCCTTGACGCGAACGCCGCCGATCTCGACCCGGTCGAGGACCACATGCGCCGCCTCGGTGCCGCCATTGGCGGTATTGACCGTGTAGCGGAAGTCCAGGCCGTTGGCGCTGTAGCCCAGCTTGCGCGCCGTGCTCTCGTTGATCGCCACCAGCGACGCACCCGTGTCGACGAGGCCGTCGACGGGCTTGCCGTTCATTCGGAACGTGCCGTTGAAGTGTCCGCGGCCATCCGCTTCCAGCGTCACGCTGCCGGACGTCACAGAAACCGGCATGGCCTTTGCCGGCGCCTCGACCCCGACAGTCGCCGCCGACGGATGATCGGCACGCTGGATCAGTGCGGGGATCTGTGTCGCCAGCAGCGCCGTAACGGCTGCAAAAATGACGGTGCGCAGAAGCATGAACAACCCTCTCGGCATAAACCGGACATCCGCTTCCTGCATAACCGACAAACCATAAGAAAACGGCCCGCGAAATCTCCGCAGGCCGTTCATTTTAAAGCTTGGTAAGTGAATTCTAAATTACTTACTTCGTACCGTACATGCGGTCGCCGGCGTCGCCGAGACCGGGCACGATATAGCCCTTCTCGTTGAGATGGCTGTCGATCGAGGCCGTGTAGATCCTCACATCCGGATGGGCTGCGTGGAAGTTTGCGATGCCCTCGGGGGCCGCCAGCAGGCAGAGGAAGCGGATGTTGTGCGCACCGCGTTCCTTGAGCTTGTCCACGGCGGCGATCGAGGAATTGCCGGTCGCCAGCATCGGGTCGACGACGATGATCAGCCGTTCGGCGATATCTTCCGGCGCCTTGAAGTAATATTCGACCGGCTGCAGCGTCTCGTGGTCGCGATAGACGCCGATATGCGAGACGCGGGCGGAAGGCACCAGTTCCAGCATCCCTTCGAGAAGCCCGTTGCCGGCGCGCAGGATCGAAGCGAAGACCAGCTTCTTGCCCTCGACGACCGGCGCCTGCATTTCGACGAGCGGCGTCTCGATCGTTTCCATGGTCAGTTCGAGGTCGCGGGTCACCTCGTAGCAGAGCAGCATTGAGATTTCCCGGAGCAGCCGCCGGAACCCCGCCGTCGAGGTTTCCTTCTTGCGCATGATCGTCAGCTTGTGCTGCACCAGCGGATGATCGATGACAGTGACGCCGTCCATGAGCTTCCCCTTTTCTGTTTGCCTGTTTCTTCTTTCAGGAAAAAGGCCGGTTCCGCAACCCGTCAGGCCCCCCTGGCCGCCTCATCCCCAGCCTCTACCCCGCCCTGCGCGTCGAAACGGGCGATCAGCTTTGCTCTTGTTTCTTCATCCACGAAGGCAGCCTCGATCGCGGTGCGCGTCATCTCATCGATCTCGTCATCCGGCATCCCCATGATCGCCGAAGCGATATCGTATTCGCGGGCGAGCGAGGTATGGAAGAAGGGAGGGTCGTCGGAATTGATGCAGACCCGCACGCCGGCGGCCTTGAGGCGTTTCAGCGGGTGGCTGTCGAAATCCGGAAACACGTTCAGCGCGATGTTCGAGCCGGGGCAGACCTCCAGCACGGTGCCGAGCTCGACAAGCCGTTCCACCAGTGCCGGATCCTCGATCGCCCGCACGCCATGGCCGATCCGGGAAGGCTTCACCAGATTGAGTGCATCGGAGACGCTGAAGGCACCGCAGACCTCGCCGGCATGAATGGTGAGCCCGAGCCCCGCATCGCGGGCGATATCGAAGGCGCGCGCATAGTCTGCGACGCGGCCCATGCGTTCCTCGCCGGCCATGTTGAAGCCGGTCACCAGCGGGTTTTTCGCACGGGCGGCGTATTCGGCCGCCGAGACCACCCGGTCCGGGCCGAAATGCCGTTCGCCGGTGACGATGATCCGCGCTTCGATGCCGGTCTTTTCGCGTGCAGCATGGATGCCGTCGCAGATGCCGGCGAGATAGGCATCCGCCCCGAGCCCGATCCGATCGCCATGGTCGGGCGAAACGATGATCTCGCTGTAGATCGTGTTGGCGGCGGCGAGTTCCAGAAGATAGGTCTCGGTCAGCAGCGCGTAGTCGCCGGCGGTTTTGAACAGGGAGGCGACCGCATCGTAGCAGACGATGAATTCGGAAAAATCCGACCAGACATAGGCACCGTCGCGCAGCACCTTGCTCGGATCGATGCCGTATTTCTCTGCCTGGAGCGCCGCCAGTGCCGGCGGCGTGGCGCCTTCGATATGGCAATGGATCTCGGCCTTGAGGAGGTGTCTGGTCAAAGGAAGCTCCATCCGTTGGGCCCAAGCGGGATCGAGAGATGCGCGGCAATGGTTTCCGCAATGTCCGCGTAGGTTGACCTGATCCCGATCGAGCGGGAGCGGATGCCCGGCCCGAACGCCATGACCGGCACCCGCTCGCGGGTGTGGTCGGTGCCGCGCCAGGTCGGGTCGCAGCCATGATCGGCAGTGAGAATGACGAGATCGCCGGGTTTGAGCCGCCGGTGGACGTCCGGCAAGGAGCGGTCGAAGGCTTCCAGCGCCGCGGCATAACCCGGCACGTCGCGGCGATGGCCGAAGAGCATGTCGAAATCGACGAAATTGGTGAAGACGAGGTCCCCCAGTGCCGCCTCGTCCATGGCGGCGAGGGTCGCCTCCATCAGCGCCGCATTGCCGTCCGCCTTGATGACGCGCGAAACACCCTGATGCGCAAAGATGTCGCCGATCTTGCCGATCGCATGCACCGACCGGCCGCCCCGGATCAGCCGGTCGAGCAATGTCGGTTCCGGCGGCGGTACGGAAAAGTCGCGGCGATTGCCGGTGCGCTGGAACGTCTCTGCCGTTTCGCCGAGGAAGGGCCGCGCGATCACCCGGCCGATATTCATCGGATCGAGCAGCACCCGCACGGTTTCGCAGAGCCTGAGCAGCCGGTCGAGCCCGAAATGGGTCTCGTGGGCGGCAATCTGGAAGACGGAATCCGTCGATGTGTAGCAGATCGGCTTTCCGGTACGGATGTGCTCTTCCCCGAGCCGGGCGATGATCTCGGTGCCGGATGCGTGGCAGTTGCCGAGAATGCCCGCAATGTCGCCTTCGCGGCAGATGGCGTCCACCAGTTCGGGAGAGAAGGCCTCGCCTTCGGTCGGGAAATAACCCCAGTCGAACATAACGGGTGTCCCGGCGATTTCCCAATGGCCGGACGGCGTATCCTTGCCGCGGGAAATTTCGTTGGCGGCGCCGTGCAGGCCGAAGATCCGCTCCGGCATCGGCATGCCGGCGGGATAGTCGCCGCTGGCAAGTTTGGCGATTTCCAGAAGCCCGAGCGACGACATGTTCGGCAGATGCAGCGGACCCTCCCTCAGGCCCGCCCGATCACCGACGCCGGCGGCGCAGAACTCCGCGATATGTCCGAGCGTGTTGGAACCCAGATCGCCATACTCATCCGCATCCGGGGCGCCGCCCACGCCGAATGAATCAAGAACGAACAGGAAGGCACGCGCCATCGGTCACCCGGGAGTTTGAATATTGTCAGCCGACTGTTCTGCTGGCCGGCCCGAATCGAGATTCATATAGCCGTGGGGCGTATTAGCAAAGGGGGATAACGTCCGATGCGCTTCAGCAATTGGTGCAGTTGACACTGTCTCCGAGGCGTTGGCGGTAGAAATATTCCCGTGCAATGGTGAGGTCCCGCACCTCACTCGGCAAAAGACCTGACATGAACATCAGAAGTTCATGATGGACTGAGACTTCCGCCCGGACAAGGAAGGAATTGGCGATATGCATGTCGGCCGGCACCTGTACCGCAGAGCCGATCACATACGGCCTGCCATTCTTGTCGTCCCATGACCAGGCAACGGTCGGACTGCCAGTAGCATCGAGCGCCACCCCTGTGACCTTGATGCTGAGCGTGTGGGGCGTATACGGCGCAAAAAGACTTGCGGTCACATCCTTCATCGTCATCAGGATCGTCTTGTCGACGCTCGTTTCCCGGGTCACCAGATCGGCGATGGTGCTGGCGCTGTGCGTCACCCGCTTGGAGACGCTGAGGCCGATGGTGATCTCGACGGACGTGATATAGAGGCTGAGAAGGAGCGGCGCGATCAGGGCGAACTCCACGGCTCCGACGCCGCGGCTGTCAGCCACCAGCTGCTTGAGGCGGATCAACAGGCCCGAGTATCGCGTCCGCGGTTGGGACTTTTGCTCTTCGATCACGGATAGTCCTCGGCTCGGAAGGCGGATGTCTCGACGATCAGGAAATAATTGGGACGTCCGCCGCCCGCAGGACGCACATTGGTGATGTAAGGCCGGATCAGATCGGTGATGACATCCCAGCGGTAATAGGCGCGTAGCATGTTGATGCTTTTCGCGGGACCTGGCGCATAGGCGAAGGAAGATGTGTCAAGCTCGCCGAAAGCGCCGCCGGTCGAACGCGGAATTGTCGTCGGGATCAGAGCAAAGCTGGCGAACGAGCGGACATCGAGCAGGAGTTTATCCGGCGTCGTTATTTCCTCCTCGCTGCACTTGATCATGATCGATATTTCGGCGCAGAAAGCACGGCGGAATTCCGTCTCATTCTTGTCTGTGCCGCGATTGAGCCCATAGGTGATGTTGCCGGTCCTGAGCTTGCGCGCCATCGTATCGACGGCGTTGGCGACAAGCTGTTCTCCGGTATAGGCGATGAAGGTTTCGACGATCGCAAAGACGATCAGGAAATAGGGAATGGCCAGCAATGCGAATTCGATTGCGGCTGCACCGTCCTTGGAGCGGGCAATCCGCCGCCACGCGCCCTTGCCTCTCACGGGCATCGGCGCCCTGGTTCTGGTATCGTCATAATCCTGGCACATGGTTCCCGTCCGACAGCCCGGCGTGAGCGTGCCGATCCTATGGCTGGATTATTGAGATTCCGTTGCAGCGATTGTCCGCAGTTTAACCACCTGTCCCCGATCAGGGCGTAGCGGTGTTCTTGAACTCGGCGTGTTGCTCGCAATTGGGGGTGCAGGAGAGGATGGAACGTTCGGTTTGCCGGAAGACGCGCACCGTGTTCCCTTCGTCGATGGAAACGAGGACGCGCTCGTCGGCAATCGCATTACCCTCCGCGTCCAGCAGCACGAGATTGGTCGTGCCGAAGCTGCGGCCGGTCAAGACAATCGTGGTCGAATCCGCAACGGTGGCATCCGCCACGTTCGAGTTGCCGACGATGACCTTGCTCACCGGCCTGTCGAGTTTCAGCACGCGCGCGTGATTCATGAATACACGCAGAAGGTCTCCCTGATCCTGCGCCGCCGACTGTCCTGCGCCCGCGAAGACGACGCCGCAAATGGCGAGGAGTCGGACCATGACGCTACGGAACAACATTGGATGGCCTTCAGGTGAGATTGTTATCTGCGCAAGGATGGCCGCGATTGGTGAATGAAGCGTTAAGCGGCACAGAAGGCCGTTCTTGCTCTCGTCTTAACGATTGCCGATTGGCCGGTATTGCAACTCACAGAAGCAAATCTCAGACTTTCCGCATTCAGATTAAGGCGCTGTAAAAATATGAACATTAGCAAATTTTGAGCAGGAGGGGGCGGTCGCTCGAATGCAAATTTTCTTCTTTCCCCTTCGTTTACCACGCAACCGGCAATCCTCCGTTAACCGGAAGGTAACGATGTTCCTTAAGCCGATGGCAATCGTCCCTCTGTAGGTTGCAGTCATCCGAACAACGGAAAACAGTTGTCGGGAAGTGCTGAACAACAAATGTGGAGTAGGAGAGTTCCATGACCAAGATTTTCGCTCGTTTCATGAAAGATGAGTCTGGTGCGACCGCCATCGAGTATGGTCTTATCGCAGCCCTCATCTCCGTTGCCCTGATCGCCGGTGCGACCACTCTCGGTAACACCCTGGATAATACCTTTAGTGCCATTTCTGGCAAGATGACTGCTTCTTGCACCGCCAGCGGCATGACCTGCTGATTGCAATCTTGACGAGTTTGCTGGAGCCGGCTCGATCAAAATCGAGGCGGCTTCGTCTTATTTAATATCTCATCACGGGTTGCGGATCGTGAGAATCTTGCCCGTGTAAAACCTGACAGAGGCGGTGGTTCAGCAATGATCGTGATCACTCTGGCTATTCTTACAATCCTGCCGCTTTGCCTGGCGTTTGCCGCCATTTCGGATCTCGTCACCATGACGATTCCGAACCGGGTGTCAGCGGTAATTCTGGCCTCCTTTGCGGTTCTAGCGCCGCTCTCAGGTCTCGCATGGCCGGAGATCGGCATGAATCTCGTCGCTGGCCTTGCCGTGTTCGGCGCCTGCTTCGGGCTATTCGCTTTGAACGTCATGGGCGGCGGCGACGCCAAGCTACTGACCGCGGCCGCGATCTGGTTCGGCTTCAATCACTCGCTTCTCGTCTTCCTGGTCACCGTCGGTTATGTCGGCGGCGCTGTGACCCTTGTTTTCCTTCTCCTGCGCTCGCAGGCGGGCTCGGTCATGGCCATGGGTATTCCCCTCCCGCCATCCCTCGTCAATGCCAAGAAGATCCCCTACGGGATCGCCATCGCGATCGCTGGCTTCCTGACCTTCGAGCAGGCACCGATCCATCTCTTAGCCATGAAGGCGTTTCAATAAAGGTTTCAGCGATTGAAAGATCGCGTTAACCAGAATTGTAAGCGTCTCATTAACTATAATTACACCATTGGAGGCCATTCTCCGGGAAGTTAGTATTCCCTCAAGGAATGGCCATGAAGCCCACCCGTATCATTATTCTATCGGTTGCCGTGGTGGCGGCGGGCCTCGCCGGCATGATTGCCATGCGCCTTTCCGGCACGAAGGCACCCGAACTGGTGGAAACCGTCATCCAGAAGGAGCCGACGGTCAAGGTGCTCGTTACGGCTGAGAACCTTCCCGTGGGCAGCCGGCTCAACGACAAGTCGATGGCATGGATGTCCTGGCCCTCGAGCGGCATCGTTGACGGATTCATCACCGATTCCACGCGCCCGAATGCCATGACCGAGCTTCAGGGCGTCGTCGTCCGCATGCCGATGTTCAAGGGCGAGCCGATGCGCGCCGAAAAGATCGCCGATTCATCCAGCCGGATCATGTCCTCACTGCTGCCGTCCGGAAAACGGGCTGTTGCTACCGAGATTTCAGTTGCGACGGGCGCCGGCGGCTTCGTGCTGCCGAATGATCGCGTCGACATCATCATGGTGCGCGAGAACAAGGACAACGGCAACTACATCACCGAAAACATCCTGAGTAACGTTCGCGTCCTCGCGATCGACCAGCAGGTCCAGGAGAGCGAGGACGGCAAGAAATCCGTCGTCGGCACCACGGCGACGCTGGAACTGACGCCGGACCAGGCAAAGGTCATCGCCGTTGCTCAGCAGATGGCTCAGCGGCTGACGCTTGCCCTGCGCTCGGTCGCGGACTCGCAGGAAAGCGACACGGTAGCCCCGGACTATTTGCTGCATGGGGGTGATGGCAAGGCGGATATCCAGGTCATCAAGTCGGGGGCGATCGTCAAGAGCACGGCGACGGCGGTGCAGGCGAAATGAACGGAGCGCTCAAGTGAACAGTCTGAAACACAAGATTCGTAGCTCGGCAGCGGCAGGCATGGCTTTTTGCCTCGCCTTTTCCGGCGTTTCGCTGAATATTGCTCCGATCAGCCTTCAGCCGGCGCAAGCTTTGGCGGCCGAAAACAGCGTCGTCCGCATCACCGAAGGCGGGCCCGGGATACGCAAACGGCTTCAACTCGGCCTCAACAAGGCCTTGGTCGTCGACCTGCCGTCCGACGCACATGACATTCTGGTCGCCGACCCGAGCATGGCTGACGCGGTGACACGCACCTCCCGCCGCATCTATCTGTTCGGCAAGACCGTCGGCCAGACCAACATCTTCGTCTTCGGACCCAACGGCGAGGAAATCGTCAGCCTGGACGTGGCAATCGAGCGTGATATTTCCGGTCTCGAGCAGAACCTTCGCCGTTTCCTGCCGGAATCGAACATCAAGGTCGAGATCATCTCGGACAACATCGTTCTGTCGGGCAGCGTCCGGACGCCGCAGGATTCGGCTCAGGCCGAAAAGCTGACCACTGCCTTCCTCAAGGGCGGTGAGGCGACCACCCGGAATATCACGGCTCAGGGCAATAACGGTGACGCCGACATCTTCGCCGAAAACCGACAGCAGTCCCAGATCGTCAACCTCCTGACGATCGAGGGCGAGGACCAGGTCACGCTGAAGGTGACGGTTGCAGAAGTCAGTCGGCAGGTGCTGAAGCAACTCGGTTTCAACGGCTCCGTGTCTGGCCCCAAAGGCTCGATTTCCTTTGCCAACCCCGCCAATCTTGGAAACGCCGTCGGCCTGGCCGCTCAAGGCGTCTTGTCCGGCAATATCGGCAATGTCGGTCTGTCGACTTACATGAACGCCATGGAACAGGCGGGCGTCATGCGCACGCTTGCCGAACCCAGCCTGACCGCCATTTCCGGCCAGCAGGCGAAATTTTATGTAGGCGGTGAATACCGCCTGCCCGGCCAGCAGGAAGTCGATGGGCAGGAGGGTACTGTCACGCAGACGGTCGACACGGTCGATTACGGCATCGAACTGAACTTCAAGCCCGTTGTTCTGTCGCCCGGACGCATCAGTCTGGTGATCGAGACCAACGTGTCGGAGCCGACTTACGAAGGTTCTGCCGTGACGGGTAACGGCGCCTCGCTGCGGGTTCCGGGCAATACCTACATGTCGATCCGCAAGCGCGAGGCTTCGACCACGGTCGAATTGCCGTCCGGCGGCTCCATCGTCATCGCCGGCCTGGTGCAGGACAATGTCCGGCAGGCAATGTCCGGCCTTCCGGGTATTTCCAAGGTCCCGGTGTTCGGCACGCTTTTCCGCAGCAAGGACTTTATCCGCAACGAAACCGAACTCGTGATCATCGCGACGCCTTATCTGGTCCGCCCCGTTGCGCGCAACGAGATCGCCCGGCCGGACGACAACTTCAATCCGGAAAACGATGCCGCGACCTTCTTCCTGAACCGCGTCAACAAGATCTACGGCCGCAAGGAACCCGTCGCGGCGGGCCAGTATCACGGCGCCGTAGGCTTTATCTACAAGTGAGCGGTCATGGACATTGAAACCCAGAAAATCTCGGCCGAAGGACAGGATGCCATGACCAAGGGTGTAACCAGGTCCCGTCGCAGCGGGGTTGCCGCAGCCTTGGCGCTTGCCGTATCCGGCCTGCTCCTGTCGGCCTGCGGCAACAGCCAGCTCACCACGGGCTCGATCCCCGACGATTATCGCACCCGCCATCCGATCGTGTTGGCGGAAGGCCAGTCGACCCTCGATATTCCGATCGCCTCGGGCGATGTCCGCCTGTCGACCGGGATGAGGGATACGGTCAAGGGGTTTGCGCAGAACTTCATGGCGTCGCCGGCCGGCGTGATGCAGATCCAGGTGCCATCCGGCTCGTATAATTCCGGTGCGGCCCAGCATCTGGCGGGCGATATCCGCCGCGAGCTGACGCGTTCCGGCATCAAGCCGCAGCGGATCCTGATGAGCAGCTACGCTGCCTCGCCGAATGGCGATGCAGCGCCGATCCGGCTTTCCTACGTGACGACCAAGGCGATGACCGGCCAGTGCGGCGAATGGCCGGCAGACCTGTCGGACAATACGTTCGGCAACAGGAACTGGTACAATTTCGGCTGCGCCAGCCAAAACAATCTTGCAGCCCAGGTCGCCAATCCCACGGACCTCATCGCCCCGCGCGCCATCACGCCGATCGACGCCACCCAGCGTGCCAAGGTCATCAGCGACTACCGCACCGGCGGCACCGCCACGACGACGCCGTAAGCCAGTGAACCGGAGAACACGATGAGCGCGATCAACTACGAAATCCGCACTCCCGGCCAGGGTGAAGGGTTTGCCGAGGACGCCGATCGTCCGGGCGATTTCGACGCGCTGCGCCCGCTGCCGCGCATCTCTATCCATTCCTTCTGCGAAAGCGACGGGATGCAGCGCATGATGGATCGCATGGCCCGCGATCGCCGCATGGCCAAGGTCAATCTGCGTGTGACGATCGGCGGCACCAGTGCTGCCGCCAACATGTTTTCGTCCACCCCAACCCCGAACCTCATCATCCTGGAAACCGACGCAGAGCCGAAGAACCTGCTCCATGAGCTCACGCCGCTTGCAGAAGTGTGCGACCCTTCGACCAGGGTCATCGTCGTTGGCCGCTACAATGACATTTCGCTCTATCGCGAGCTGATCCGCAACGGCATTTCCGAATATCTCGTCGGCCCGGTGCAGATGCCCGACATGCTGGCTTCGATCTCGGCGATCTTCGTGGATCCCGAAGCCGAGCCGCTCGGCAAATCGATCGCCTTCATTGGCGCCAAGGGCGGCGTCGGGGCCTCGACGATCGCGCATAACTGCGCCTTCGGCATTTCGAACCTGTTCTCGACCGAAACCATCCTGGCGGATCTCGATCTGCCCTTCGGCACCGCCAATATCGATTTCGACCAGGATCCGGCCCAGGGCATCGCGGAAGCCGTCTTCGCGCCGGAACGCCTCGACGAGGTCTTTCTCGATCGCCTTCTGACCAAGTGCTCCGAGCATCTCTCGCTGCTGGCGGCTCCCTCGCTGCTCGATCGTGCCTATGATTTCGATCGCAACGCCTTCACGCCGATCATCGAGCTCCTGCAGCGCAGCGCGCCGATGGCCGTTCTGGATGTCCCGCATGGCTGGACGGAATGGACGCGGGCGGTCCTGTCGGAGGTCGACGAGGTGGTGATCTGCGCGGTTCCCGATCTCGCCAACCTGCGCAACACCAAGAACATGATCGATGCGTTGAAGAAGCTTCGCCCGAACGACCGTGCGCCGCATCTGATCCTGAACCAGGTCGGCATGCCGAAGCGTCCGGAGATCGCTCCGAACGATTTCATCGAACCATTGGAGATCGAGCCGATCGCCATCCTGCCGTTCGACGTGCAGTTGTTCGGCAATGCCGCCAATAGCGGCCGCATGATCTCCGAAATCGACGCGAAGTCGCCTGTCGCCGAAACCTTCTCCCAGATCGCCCATATCGTCACGGGCCGCATCGCCATGAAGAAGGTGAAGAAGGGTGGCCTCGGCAAGATGCTCGGCATGCTCGGGCGCAAGAAGGCATAACACCAGGAAAACGGTATGTTTGGAAAACGCGGAAACGAGGGATTTGGGAAGAGCGGCAGCGTAGCGCCGCCGGCGGCTGCACCTGTGCCTGTCGTGGCGCGGTCCGCCGCTCCGGAAGTCCTTGCCGAGCCGGTGCGCGATCCGGTCACCCAGCGGCAGCAGATCTCTTCGCCGCCGCCGCTTGCGCCGCAATCCGCCGCCCGCAAGCGCCCGGCGCGCACGGAACTCTATTACGACACCAAAAGCCAGGTCTTCTCGGCACTGATCGATACGATCGACCTATCCCAGCTTGCCAAGCTCGATGCGGAAAGCGCGCGCGAGGAAATCCGCGATATCGTCAACGATATCATCACCATCAAGAATTTCGCGATGTCGATCTCCGAGCAGGAGGAACTGCTCGAGGACATCTGCAACGACGTTCTGGGTTACGGCCCGTTGGAGCCGCTGCTCGCCCGCGACGACATCTCCGATATCATGGTCAACGGCGCTGGTCAGACGTTCATCGAAGTCGCCGGCAAGACGATCGAATCCGAAATACGCTTCCGCGACAATTCGCAGCTCCTGTCGATCTGCCAGCGCATCGTCAGTCAGGTCGGTCGCCGCGTCGACGAATCCTCGCCGATCTGCGACGCGCGCCTGCCGGATGGTTCGCGCGTCAACGTCATCGCGCCCCCGCTTGCCATCGACGGACCGGCGCTCACCATCCGTAAGTTCAAGAAGGACAAGCTGAACCTCGACCAGCTCGTCAAGTTCGGCGCGATCACGCCGGAAGGCGCCGTGCTTCTGCAGGTCATCGGCCGCGTCCGCTGCAACATCGTCATTTCCGGCGGTACCGGTTCGGGCAAGACGACGCTGCTGAACTGCCTGACCAACTATATCGACAAGGAAGAGCGGGTCATCACCTGCGAGGACACGGCCGAACTGCAGCTACAGCAGCCGCATGTGGTCCGGCTCGAAACCCGCCCGCCGAATATCGAAGGCGAGGGCGAGATTACCATGCGCGACCTAGTCAAGAACTGCCTGCGCATGCGCCCCGAGCGCATCATCGTCGGCGAAGTGCGTGGTCCCGAAGTCTTCGACCTGCTTCAGGCGATGAACACCGGCCACGACGGCTCGATGGGCACGATCCACGCCAACACGCCGCGCGAGTGCTTGAGTCGTATGGAATCGATGATTGCCATGGGCGGTTATTCGCTGCCGGCCAAGACCGTGCGCGAGATCATCACCGGTTCGATCGACGTCATCATCCAGGCGGCCCGCCTTCGCGACGGTTCGCGCCGTATCACCCAGATCACCGAGGTGGTCGGCATGGAAGGCGACGTGATCATCACCCAGGACCTGATGCGTTACGAGATCGACGGCGAGGACGCCAATGGCCGCCTGATTGGCAAGCATATGTCGACCGGTATCGTTAAGCCGCATTTCTGGGACCGCGCCCGTTACTACAACGAGGAAAAGCGCCTTTCCGCTGCGCTTGACGCGATGGAAAAAACCAAGAGCTGAGGAGCAGGGTTCCATGTTCGGGCTGGATATCAATGTCGTGGCGATCATCGCCCTCGTGGCGGTCGCCGCGGCGGCGGTCTGTTACGCGCTGTTGTTCTCTCGCATGGAAGTGGAAAAGAAGGCCGATAGCCGGCTCAACCGGGTGAAATCGGCGGAAACCGATCTCAACAAGGTCAAGGCCGCGCGCGACCGCGTGCAGGAGCTTTCCAAGCGCCGCAAGTCCATGCAGGATTCGATCAAGGACCTGGAGAAGAAGCAGGAAGAGAAGAACAAGAAGATGGCCGACGGCAGCTTGAAAGCCAAGCTCCCCCAGACCGGCCTCTCCCTGACGATGGGCCGCTTCTATCTGTTCAGCGTCCTTCTCGGCGTCTTCGTTTTCCTCGTGGCCGTGATCGCCGGCCTGCCGCTGCTCGCTGCTGTCGGTGCCGCCTTCGTCAGCGCGGTCGGGTTGCCGCGCTGGATCATCGGTTTCCTGGTGAAGCGTCGCCAGAACAAGTTTCTCGAGGAATTTCCGAATGCGCTCGACGTCATGGTGCGATCGATCAAATCCGGCCTGCCGCTCAACGATGCGATGCGGCTGATCGCTTCGGACGGCCAGGAACCGGTGAAGACGGAATTCCGCCGCGTGATCGAATCCCAGCAAGTCGGCTTGAGCATTCCGGAAGCCTGCACGCGCATGATGATGACCATGCCGCTGCCGGAAGTGAATTTCTTCTCGATCGTCATCACCCTCCAGGGCCAGGCCGGCGGCAATCTTTCCGAAGCGATCGGCAATCTTTCCAAGGTGCTGCGCGAGCGCAGGAAGATGAAGGCGAAGGTGCAGGCGCTGTCGATGGAAGCCAAGGCTTCGGCGGTGATCATCGGCGCTTTGCCCTTCATCGTCTCGCTGCTCGTCTACCTCACCTCGCCTCAGTACATCTCGATCATCTTCACCGATCCGCGCGGGCACCTGATCCTTTTGTTTTCCGGTGTCTGGATGTCGATCGGCATCTTCGTCATGCGCAACATGATCAACTTCGACATCTGAGGGGATGGGGCGATGGAGCTGGCCACGACGCTGACCGATCCGACCACGCTGATGGCCATCCTGGTGGCCGTGGCGGTTTTCGCGACCCTCTACACACTGGCGAGCCCGTTCCTCGAAAAGGGAGACCTCGACAAGCGTATGAAGGCGGTCTCCACCGAGCGCGAACAGATCCGCGCCCGCGAACGCGCCCGCATGAATTCCGAACAGTCGAAGACGTCGCTGCGCGCGCAGAACAACCAGTCGGTCCGGCAGATCGTCGAGCGTTTCAATCTGCGCAAGGCGCTGGTGGACGACAACACCGTCAACAGGCTTCGCGCCGCCGGCCTGAGGTCGCAGAACGCCCTCAACATGTTCCTGCTGGCCCGTTTCCTGCTGCCCTTTGTTTTCCTCGCAGGCGCCATCGTCTGGATTTTCGTGCTCGGAAACCTCGCCACCCGGCCGTTCCCGATCCGGATGCTGGCGGCGATCGTCGTCGCCTATATCGGTTTTTATGCACCGAACATCTACATTTCCAACCGGGTGAAGAAGCGCCAGCATTCCATCAAGCGGGCCTGGCCCGATGCGCTCGACCTGATGCTGATCTGCGTCGAATCGGGGATTTCCATGGAAGCGGCGATGCGCCGCGTCGCCGAGGAGATGGCGCAGGCATCGCCGCCGCTGGCCGAGGAAATGGTGCTGACGACGGCCGAGCTCTCCTTCCTGCAGGACCGCCGCACCGCGCTCGAAAATCTCGGCATCCGCACCCAGCTTGATATCGTCAGGGCCGTTACCCAGGCGCTGATCCAGGCGGAACGCTACGGTACGCCGATTGCCTCGGCGCTGCGCGTGCTTGCCCAGGAAGGCCGCGACGAGCGGATGAACGAGGCGGAAAAGAAGGCCGCCGCCCTTCCGCCGAAGCTCACCGTGCCGATGATCCTGTTCTTTCTGCCGGTGCTGATCGCGGTCATCCTCGGCCCTGCCGGCATCCAGGTCGCCGACAAGTTTTGATGAGGTCGGCCGCGGTTTCGAGCCGACGGTGAACGCCACCTGAATTCCGGCTTCAGACCGCATTCAGCGGCGATCGATCATTATCCCCCCATCAGGCGAAAATTCCGTCCGTTTTACGAATGCGGATCGGATCGCCACATGATTTTGGAGGATACCCGATGCTGACCAAACTTTGCGTGAACCTCGTCCTGATCGGTGGAATCATCACGGTGATTTCGCGCCTCATCTGAAGGCGTACCGATGGAGGCCTATCCCCGAAAACAGGAAAAACCGGCGCGGGGCCGGTTTTTTGGGATGACGGTTGGCCCGGTCAATTCGTACTGGGCTTGCTCTTGCCATCCTTGTCGGCGAGCTTTGCCCAGGCATTCTGCTGGGATAACATCGAACGCAGGTAGGTGACGTTGGCGTCGGCCTGCTGCTGCGAGAGTTCCCGGCGGGCGATCTGTTCGGCTTCCGCGAAACGGCCCTGCAGGCCGACCACCAGCGCCAGGTTCTGGCGGACGCGGCTGTCGGCGGCGGGCTGGCCGGCGGCATTGCGCATGTAGGTTTCCGCCGTCTTCAGGTCGCCGGAAAGCACGTAGGACATTCCAAGGTTCGACATCACGCTTGGCTCGTTCGGCTGGGTTTCGAGCGCCATGCGGTATTTCTGGCGAGCCTCCGCCGAGCGGCCAAGCTGATCGAGCACGGCGCCTTCGGCCGAATAGAGCCGCCAGTCCGGATGATCGGGGGTCTGGGCGCGGTTGATGGTCGCGAGTGCCTGTTCCAGCTGGCCGGCACCGGCCTGAGCCTTGCCATAGGCCGCCAGCACGTCCCGATCGGCCGGGTGGGCAATTGCCACCTGCTGCATCACGGCGAGCGCCTGCGCATTCTTGCCCGTCATTCCGAGCACTGTCGCATATTGCAGCCCGATCTGCTTGTTCTTCGGATCGCGGGCATAGCTTGCACCGACAGACTTTTCCGTGCTCGCAAGATCGTTCGCATTCATGCCGTCCATGGAGGCGGCAGAGACCTTCGGGATCGAGCCCGTCGTTTCGACATCCCGCTTCGTCGCGCAGCCGGTGACCGAAAGAGCGGCAAAAATCGCGAGGGCGGCGGTCTGGGCGAGGCGGGTCTTGCGAAGCGTCACGGCTGCGGAAGCGGTCATGGGGTGCGGTCTCGTTCGGTCCGGTGCCACGTCTTCCGAATAGGGAGCGGGCATATAGCGCATTTCCACTCCAGCAATAAACTGTTAACCCTAACAGATCGTTAAGATGAGCGATTCCAGCAGCTTCCGAAGGCTCCCTCCATGGCACCCTATCAATATATCGAACGTCCCTCTCCCTTCAGCGCGAAAGGAGCGGCGACCAGGCCGGTCCATGCCGTGACGCCTGCCGACATCGAACCGGGGAAGCTCGACGCGGCGGCGCTCGCCTGGGCGAAGGCGGCGGGCTTCAAGGCCGAGGCCGGCGCGCTGCTTCTGTTGCCGACGGCGGAGGGTGAGGTGGGCAGCGCCCTGTTCGGCCTCGGCAGCGATCCCGCCGAGGCGCCGTTCATTGCCGGAAAACTGTCGAAGCTCTTGCCGCCGGGTGACTGGCATGTCGAGACCTCGGCGCTTGGCGATGCGCATCTTGCTCTCGGCTACGGCCTCGGCACCTACGGCTTCAGCCGCTACAAGTCCGAAAAATCGAAGGACGTGCGGCTTGCGATCCCGGGCACGGCCGATGCCGCCGATGTCGAGCGCCAGCTGGCCGGCGTTTTCCTGGCCCGTGACCTCATCAATATTCCGACCAACGAGATGGGGCCGATCGAGCTGGAAGCGGCCTTCCGGGCGCTGGGCGAACATTACGGCGCAACCGTTACCTCGATTGTCGGGGAGGACCTGCTCGCCCGGAATTTCCCCCTCGTTCACACGGTCGGCCGCGCCAGCGTGTCACCTCCGCGCCTGCTCGAAATGCGCTGGGGGGAGAAGGGCCATCCGCGGGTCACGCTGGTCGGCAAGGGCGTCTGCTTCGATACCGGCGGCCTCGACATCAAGGGCGCCGCCAACATGGCGCTGATGAAGAAGGACATGGGTGGTGCCGCGAACGTCATGGGACTTGCCCTGATGATCATGGATGCGGGTCTTGAAGTGGACCTGCAGGTTCTGGTGCCGGCGGTCGAGAACTCCATTTCCGGCAATGCCTTCCGCCCCGGCGATATCTACAGGAGCCGCAAGGGCATCACCGTCCAGATCGACAATACCGATGCCGAAGGCCGGTTGGTTCTTGCCGACGCGCTGGCTTACGCGGACGAAAACCCGCCGGACCTGATGATCGACATGTCGACTCTGACGGGGGCCGCCCGCGTCGCGCTGGGCACCGAGCTTGCGCCCTATTTCACCGACGACGAAGCGCTTGCCGGCAAGCTGATGGAGGCCGGCCGCGCTGAAGCCGATCCGATGTGGCGCCTGCCGCTCTGGATGGGCTACGACAAGGATATCCGTTCCCGCGCCGCCGACATCACCAATTCGCCCTCGGGCGGAATGGCCGGCGCGATCACCGCGGCACTTTTCCTCAAGCGCTTCGTCACCGCCACCAGAAGTTGGGTGCATTTCGACATCTACGGCTGGGTGGCGGCCGAAAAGCCGCAGGCGCCCGTCGGCGGCGAAGCGTTTGCGATCCGTGCACTCTACAGCACGATCCGCGACATGGCCGCGAAATAAAACGGCTCCGAAACAAACCGGTAAGACCTTCGTCTTAAAGTCCGCCCGATATTGAACCAAGGCCGATTTTGAACCGAGGGTCGTGATGCCGGTTGAACTGACCGCCACGGAAGCGCTGGGCCTCTGGCACCGGGTATCGCTGGAGCAGGTGCGCCACGACGGCCGCGATCTGACATTGCGCCAGATGTCCATTCTGCTGCATATTTACCTCGTGCCGCCGCCCCACACGGTGCGCGGGCTGGCGGCGACGCTTGGTGTCAGCAAGCCGGTCATCACCCGCGCGCTCGACACGATGGGCGAGATGGGTCTGGTGGACCGTCAGCGCGACGAGCGGGACCGCCGCAACGTGGTGATCAAGCGCACGGTGGCGGGTGCGCTCTATCTGGAAAAGCTCGGCGACCTGATCATCCGGGAAGGCCGCCGGTGATGGGGCTTGCCGTGGAGCGCCCGAAGAGGATTTAGAGATGACGAAGCTGCTCGACAGGCGCCTGCACGCCTTCCGCCCCGATCTCGCAGACGAGACGCTGAAGGGTAGCGTCGAGGCGGGCCAGTTCGTCCGCGGCGAACCCGCACGCGTCGCCGTGCCGGTGGCCCAGCTCCGCCCGGCACCGGACCTTGCCCGCGGCATCGATACCGAACTTTTGTGGGGCGAAACCGTCCGGGTTTTCGATCGTGCCGATGGTTTTGCCTGGGTGCAGGCCGATCAGGATGGTTATGTCGGCTACCTGCCGGAGACGATGCTCGGTAGCCTGGACGAACCCACTCACCGCATTGCCGTGCCCCGCACCTTTCTTTATCCGGAAGCCGAGCTGCGCAAGCCGCCGGTCGGCGCCCTGTCCATGGGTAGCCGCGTCACCGTTGCCGGCGAGGCGGAAACGCGCGGTACGCGTTATTTCGTCTTGGCGAGCGGCGAGGCGGTGATCGCCCGTCATTGCCTGCCCATCGCCGAGATGCTGGGCGACGATTATGTCGCCGTCGCCGAAAAATTCATCGAGACGCCCTATCTCTGGGGTGGCCGCTCCGGGTTTGGCCTGGATTGCTCGGCGCTCGTGCAGCTCGCTCTGATGATGACCGGCCAATCTGCCCCGCGCGACTCCGATATGCAGGCCTCGATCGGCAAAGAGATCGCGCGGGGGGAACTTCGCCGCGGCGACCTCGTTTTATGGAAGGGTCATGTCGGCATCATGGAGAATGCCGAGACGCTTCTCCACGCCAACGGCCACACGATGAGTGTCGCCCGCGAGAATTTCGAGGCAGCCGTTCAGCGGATCGGTTGGCTCTATCAGCAGCCCACCGGCTATCGCCGCCTGGATAACCGCCGATGATCACGCAAACGTGGTCCCTGGCCCATGGATTGGACATCCTGCCGTCCATATCTCTCATTCGTCCGCAGTTTTCGTGGATGAGGAGTCGATTGATGCTCAAAGGTGCATGGATACTGCCGGCCGTGATGCTCGTGGCGCTGCTTGTCGCCGCGCTGGTTCCGGCCGAGGTATTCGCGGCCGAACCCCAGGCCTTTCCCAAGGATGTGCAGACCTACTTCCGTAACCTGCCCGGCGTCGTGCCGGAGGAAGAACACGCGAAGAAGCAGGCCTATGAATGCACCAGCGATATCGAGAACGTCTATCGCAGCCGTGGCAGTTTCGACATTCTCTATGGCGACGTGATGCCGACCCGGATCTATCGCTGCAAGACGCCGAGCGGCATCACCTATACCGGCACGCGCATGCCCAACACCGAGTGGGTCCCCGGTCTCCATCCGCACCATCTTCCCGAATAAGGCAATCTTTGTTCAAAGCCGGCATGGCGGAAGACCGTATCTTGCGATGTCGGGCATGGGCGCTCTTGGCCCATTGACGACCTGCCGCCGCTGCCCCACTACTTTCTGATATACGGAACTTTGCACACCGGGAGGATGTAAGGTGTTCCACGCAAGCATGAACTTCGCGCTCGGCGAGGAGGTCGACGCTGTTCGTGAAACGGTCCACCGTTTCGCGCAGGAAAAACTCAAGCCTCGCGCCGACGAAATCGACCGCAGCAACGAATTTGCCCGCGATCTCTGGCCTGAACTGGGCGCGCTCGGCCTGCTCGGCATTACCGCCGACCCGGATTTCGGCGGCACGGGCCTCGGTTATCTCTCTCATGTGGTCGCCGTAGAGGAACTGGCCCGCGCCTCTGCCTCCACGTCGCTCAGCTACGGCGCCCATTCCAACCTCTGCGTCAATCAGATCAACCGCAACGGCAATGCCGATCAGAAGGCGCGTTACCTGCCGAAGCTCTGCTCGGGAGAGCATGTCGGTGCGCTCGCCATGTCCGAGCCCGGCGCCGGTTCCGACGTGGTCTCGATGAAGCTCCTAGCCGAGAAGCGGGGCGGTCGGTACCTGCTCAACGGAACCAAAATGTGGATCACCAACGGCCCGGATGCCGATGTGCTGGTGGTCTACGCCAAGACCGATCCGTCGGCCGCCTCGAAGGGCATCACCGCCTTCCTCGTCGAAAAGGGTTTCAAGGGGTTCTCGACCGCCCAGAAGCTCGACAAGCTCGGCATGCGCGGCTCCAACACCTGCGAACTGGTGTTCGACAATTGCGAAGTGCCGGCCGAAAACGTCATGGGTGCCGAGGGTGGCGGCGTCCGTGTCCTGATGTCGGGCCTCGATTACGAACGCGTCGTGCTTTCGGCCATCGGCATCGGCATCATGCATGCCTGCCTCGATGTGGTCATGCCCTATGTCCATGAGCGAAAGCAGTTCGGCCAGTCGATCGGCGAGTTCCAGCTGATCCAGGCGAAGGTTGCCGACATGTACACGGCGATGAATTCCGCCCGCGCCTATGTCTATGCGGTGGCCGCCGCCTGTGATCGCGGCGCGGTGACGCGGCAGGATGCCGCCGCCTGCTGCCTCTACGCTTCCGAACAGGCGACTCAACAGGCGCTGCAGGCAATCCAGATCCTCGGCGGCAACGGTTATATCAACGACTTTCCGACCGGCCGGCTGCTGCGCGACGCCAAGCTGATGGAAATCGGCGCCGGCACGTCCGAAATCCGCCGCATGCTGATCGGCCGCGAACTCTTCAAGGAAACCGCCTGATGGCTGTCATCCGGTCGCAGGTCAATCTGAGGAGCGAGGCTGCCGAAGCGAACCGCGCCGCGATGCAGGCGAAGCTTGCCGAGGTCGAGGTGGCCGTCGCGCTCGCCGAGGCCGGTGGTGGCGAGGAGGCGCGGGCGCGGCATGCGAGCCGCGGAAAATTGCTACCCCGGGAACGTATCGCCCGGCTGCTCGATCACGGCTCTGCCTTTCTCGAAGTCGGCGCGACCGCCGCCCACGGGCTTTACGGCGGCGCGAGCCCGTCTGCCGGCATCGTCACCGGCATCGGCCGGGTCGAAGGCCGCGAGGTGATGATCGTCGCCAACGACGCCACGGTGAAGGGCGGCACCTATTACCCGATGACGGTCAAGAAACACCTGCGCGCCCAGGAGATCGCCGAGGAAAACCGGCTGCCTTGCGTCTATCTTGTCGATTCCGGCGGCGCCAACCTGCCGAACCAGGACGAAGTCTTTCCCGACCGCGACCATTTCGGTCGTATCTTCTTCAACCAGGCGCGCATGTCGGCGAAGGGCATAGCCCAGATCGCCGCCGTCATGGGTTCCTGCACGGCCGGCGGCGCCTATGTCCCGGCGATGTCCGACGAGGCGATCATCGTCAAGGATCAGGGCACGATCTTCCTCGCCGGCCCGCCACTGGTGAAGGCCGCGACGGGCGAGGAAGTCTCGGCCGAGGATCTCGGCGGCGGCGATGTCCACACAAGGCTCTCCGGGGTGGCGGATCATCTCGCGCGCGACGACGCCCACGCCTTGGCGCTGGTCCGCCGCGCCGTTGCGGGCCTGAACACCCGCAAGCCGGATACCGTGATGCTGGCGGCGCCCGAGGAGCCGCTTTACGATCCGGAAGAAATCGCCGCAATCGTTCCGTCCTCGCTGAGCACCCCCTACGACATCCGCGAGGTGATCGCCCGCGTGGTCGACGGCTCGCGGTTCGACGAGTTCAAGGCGCGGTTCGGCATGACGCTGGTCTGCGGTTTTGCACATGTCTTCGGCATCCCCGTTGGCATCATCGCCAACAACGGCGTGCTGTTTTCCGAAAGCGCCCAGAAGGGCGCGCATTTCATCGAACTCTGCTCGCAGCGGAAAATCCCGCTGGTCTTCCTGCAGAACATCAGCGGCTTCATGGTCGGTCGCAAATACGAGGCGGAGGGCATCGCAAAGCACGGCGCCAGGCTGGTGACGGCGGTTGCCACCACGTCCGTGCCGAAGGTCACGATCCTGCTTGGCGGTTCCTTCGGCGCCGGCAATTACGGCATGGCCGGCCGGGCCTATTCGCCGCGTTTCCTTTGGAGCTGGCCGAATAGCCGCATCTCGGTAATGGGCGGTCCGCAGGCGGCCGGCGTGCTGGCAACCGTCCGGCGCGACGCGATCGAGCGTGGCGGCAAGACATGGGGCGCGGACGAGGAAGCGGCCTTCAAACAGCCGGTGCTCGACCAGTTCGAGGAACAGAGCCACCCGCTTTATGCCTCCGCAAGGCTCTGGGATGATGGGATCATCCACCCGGGAAGGACCCGCCAGGTCCTGGCGCTGAGCCTCTCCGCCGCGCTGAATGCGCCGATTGAAGAGACACGCTTCGGCGTGTTCCGGATGTGAGGTTGGCTTGATGCAGCAGAGCACATCCAAAGACCCCTTCTGGCCTGCCGGCCATCTCCCCCACAAGGGGGGAGAAGACTCGCGGCAAAGCCTCGCTTCAAATCCACGGCCGGTGCGGCGGGGTAAGCCCCTCCCCCTTGTGGGGAGGGGTTGGGGAGGGGTTTACTCTTCCTGGAATCTCGGTGCTGCCCCATGCTGAGAAAAGTCCTGATCGCCAATCGCGGCGAGATTGCCTGCCGCATCATCCGCACCTGCCACCGGCTGGGTGTCGCCACCGTCGCTGTCTATTCCGATGCCGACCGGGACGCTCTGCATGTGGCGCTTGCCGGCGAGGCCGTTCATATCGGGCCGTCCCTCGCCGCCGAAAGTTATCTCCGCGGTGAAACGATCATTGATGCGGCACTGCGCACCGGCGCCGACGCCATCCACCCCGGTTACGGCTTCCTCTCCGAGAATCCCGACTTCGCCGATGCGGTGACATCCGCCGGCATTCGCTTCATAGGCCCATCGTCCGACGCCATCCGCGCCATGGGCCTGAAGGACGCCGCCAAGGCGCTGATGGAAAAGGCCGGCGTCCCCGTCGTGCCGGGTTATCACGGCACCGAACAGGACCCGGATTTCCTGCTGGCCGAGGCGGAGCGCATCGGTTTCCCGGTGCTGATCAAGGCGCGTGCCGGCGGTGGCGGCAAGGGCATGCGGCGGGTGGAGGATGCAGAGGTCTTCAGGGAAGCGCTGGCCTCGGCGCAACGCGAAGCTTCGGCCGCATTCGGCGATCCCGCCTGCCTGATCGAGAGATACATCGCCCATCCGCGCCATATCGAGATCCAGGTTTTTGGCGACGACCACGGCAATGTCGTGCATCTCTTCGAGCGCGACTGCTCGCTGCAGCGCCGCCACCAGAAGGTCATCGAGGAAGCGCCGGCCCCCGGCATGCCGGAGGAGATGCGCCTTGCCATGGGCGAGGCGGCGGTGAAGGCGGCGATGGCGATCTCCTATTCCGGCGCCGGCACGATCGAGTTCATCGCCGATGCCTCCGACGGGCTGAAGCCCGACAGTTTCTGGTTCATGGAGATGAACACCCGCCTGCAGGTGGAGCATCCGGTGACCGAGGCGATCACCGGCGTCGATCTCGTCGAATGGCAGCTGCGCGTCGCATCCGGCGAGCCTCTTCCGCGCCTGCAGGACGAGCTTTTCATCAGCGGCTGGGCCTTCGAGGCCCGGCTTTATGCGGAAGACGCAGAGCGGGGTTTCCTGCCCGCCACCGGCAGGCTTGCCCATCTCGACCTGCCCGAGGAACTGGCGCGTGTGGATAGCGGCGTGCGCGCCGGCGACCGCATCTCGCCTTTCTACGATCCGATGATTGCCAAGATCATCACCCGAGGCCCGGATCGCCAGACCGCGCTCTCGCTGCTGTCGTCCGCCCTTTCCGAGGTTCGCACCACCGGCGTGACCACCAATTCCGCGTTCCTTCGTCGGCTAACGATCCAGCCGGATTTCGTCGAGGGCTTGCCCGATACCGGCCTGATCGACAGGCATCTGGCGGAATTGACGATTGGTCAGGCCCCGTCTCGCGAGGTCATGGCCTTGGCCGCTTTGAAGCTTTCCGGCGCTCTGGAGCCGAAGAGCGGAAGCGATCCCTGGGACCGCTTGTCCGGATTCCGGTTGTGGTCGGAAGCCTCCGATTTCGTCGAACTGGATTATCGCGGCCAGCACGTGCCGGTCTCGTTCGGATCGATCGGAGAGGGCGTCTATGCGGCCACGGTCGACGGCAAGCCGGTCGATTTTGGCCTCTCTCGCCTGGACGCCGAGGCTTGTCTTCTGGAGGCCGCCGGCCGGAAACATCGCGTCCATCTGGTCTCCGGCGAACGTGACGTGACGATCTTCGGCGATGGCGAGAACTGGCACTTCGGCCTCATCGACCCTCTCGCCGGCGAGGATGAAGTTGCCGGCAGCGGCGATCGCATCGTCGCGCCCATGCCGGGCCTCGTCAAACTCCTTCGTGCCACGCCGGGAGCCTCGGTCACAAAGGGCGAGGCCCTTGTCGTCATGGAAGCCATGAAGATGGAGCTGACTCTTGCCGCCCCGCGTGACGGGACGATTGCCGATGTCCTTGTGTCGCAGGGCGAGCAGGTGATCGAAGGCGCGGTGCTGCTGACCCTTGAGCCGGAAGAGGGGGAACCCGAGGATGGGGAGCCGCAGGATGGCTGAGTTCGTCCGCATCCACGAGATGGGGCCGCGCGACGGCCTGCAGAACGAGAAGCGGCTCATTTCCACCGCCGACAAGATCCGCCTCGTCGACCTGCTTTCGGCCTGCGGCTTCGAAAAGATCGAGGTGACGAGCTTCGTGCGCGCCGACTGGGTGCCGCAGATGGCCGACGGCGCCGAGGTCATGGCCGGCATTACCCGCCGCCCTGGAACGCTGTACACCGTGCTGACGCCGAACGTGCGGGGCTATGCGGCGGCGGTCTCGGCCAAAGCGGATGAAGTCGCCGTCTTCGCCTCGGCGTCGGAAGGTTTCAGCCACCGCAACATCAATTGCAGTATCGCCGAAAGCTTTCAACGGTTCGCGCCGCTGATCGACAGCGCCCGCCGCGACGGCATCCCGGTCCGCGCCTATGTCTCCTGCGCCGTCGATTGCCCGTTTGATGGTCCGACGCCGCCGGCCCAGGTGGCACGGGTGGCAACGGAGCTTCATGCGCTCGGCTGCGGCGAGGTGGTGCTGGCCGATACGATCGGCACCGGCACGCCGGAACGGGTCGCGGCCATGCTCGATGTCGTCCTGGAATACCTGCCGGCGGCACATCTCGCCGGGCATTTTCACGACACAAACGGCCGGGCGCTCGACAACATCACCGTCTCGCTCGAAAAGGGTCTGCGCGTTTTCGACGCCGCCGCCGGCGGCCTCGGCGGCTGCCCCTATGCGCCCGGCGCCGAGGGCAATGTCGCGACCGGCAAGACGGTCGATCATCTGCATGCGCTGGGTTTCGAAACCGGCATCGACCGCGACCGGCTGGCCGAGGCAGAGGCTTTTGCCCGCAGCCTGAGGGGAGCACGTTGATGGGCGCTTACGACACGCTGACCCTGGAACGGGATGCCCGCGGTGTGGTGACACTGACGCTCGCCCGGCCCGAAAAGCACAATGCCATGAACGCACGGATGATCGCCGACCTGACCGACGCCGCCGGCAGGCTCGCAGCGGACGATGGGGTGCGTGTCGTGGTTCTCGCATCCGCCGGCTCCACATTCTGCGCCGGCGGCGATCTGCAATGGATGCGCGACCAGGCGGCGAGGGATCGCGTCGGCAAGATCGAGGGGGCGACAGAGCTTGCTCTTATGCTGAAGGCGCTCGACGACCTGCCGAAACCGCTGATCGCCCGGGTGCAGGGCAATGCTTTCGGCGGCGGTATCGGGCTGCTGGCCGTGTGCGACATCGTGGTTGCGGCTGATAGCACCTGGTTTGCGCTTACCGAAACACGGCTCGGCCTGATCCCAGCCACCATCGGACCCTACGTCGTCCGCCGGATCGGCGAAGGCCATGCCCGCCGCCTGTTCCTCAACGCCCGCCGCTTCGATGCGGTCACGGCCCGCGAGATCGGTCTCGTGTCCGTCGTTCGCACTGAACTCGATGCGGCAGTGGAGGAGGAGGTCTCGGCCTTTCTCGATTGCGCTCCCGGCGCCGTCGCCAGCGCCAAGAGCCTTGTGCAAAATCTCGCCCGCCAGACGATAGAAGATCCGGTCGGTTACAGCACCGGCCTGCTCGCCGACCGTTGGGAAAGCGCCGAAGGCCGCGACGGCATCGACGCCTTCCTCAATCGCCGGCCGATGCCCTGGGCGGCTCCCAAGGCCGGCGAGGATTAGTCCCGGATCACCGCCGGGACCGATCGCGGTGTTACTGTTTCGGGATGCCGGCCTTCTGGATCACGTCCGACCATTTCTGGATGTCGGCCTTCAGGCGGCTGCCGATCTCCTCCGGCGTGCTGGAACGGGCTTCAACGCCGAGATCCGCGAACCGCTTCTGGAGAGCAGGGTCGGCCAGCACTTCGACAAGCGTGGCGTTCAGCTTCTTCACCGCTTCCGGCGGCGTGCCCTTCGGCGCGAAGATGGCGTTCCAGGAGGTCACGTCGAAGCCCTTGACGCCTTCTTCCGCGGCGGTCGGGACATTGGGCGAGAGGCTGGAGCGCGCCGGGCCGGACGAGGCGATGGCGGTCGCCTGGTTCTGCTGCAGGGCAGCCTTCAGCGCCGTCTGGCTGTCGACGATCACGTCGAGTTCGCCGCCAAGCAGGGCGACCTGAAGATCCGGCGTGGCCTTGTAGGGCACGATCGTGAAATCGATCCCGGATGTCGACTTGAAGAGTTCAGCGGCAAGGTTCTGGCTGCTGCCGACATTGATCGTCCCGACGTTGAGCGCGCCCGGCTTGGCTTTGGCGGCCTCCAGCACATCCTTGAGGGTCTTGAACTTGCCGCCCGATTTGGTGACGAACACGAAATCGAAATAGGCAAGGCTCGATACCGGCACGAAATCGGCGACCGGATCGAATTGCAGGTTCTTGAAGAGCGGAACGCTGATCGCGGTTCCGTTCGAAAGAAGCGCGAGCGTGTAGCCGTCCGCCGGAGCGTTCAGCGCCGCCCGTGCCGCAACGGAACCGCCGGCACCCGGCTGGTTCATGATGACGATCTGTTTGCCGAGCTTCTTGCCGAGCTGCTCGGCCACCAGGCGCGCCGTGATGTCGGCAATCCCGCCGGGGCCGAAGGGCAGGACCAGGGTGATATCCCTCGACGGATAGGCGTCCTGCGCGAGCGCGCCGGTCGGCAGTATCAGCGTCAGGGCGACGGCCAGCGATTTCATCCATCGCGCCGGCTGTCGAAACCGGCCCGCCGATCTCCCCGTAATCTTGTAGTTCATTCTCTCCTCCTCCTCCTTGTAAGGCCGCTCAGGCGGCAAAACCGTATAAACGTGCGGGATTGTCGACGAGCAGCCGCCGCCGATCATCTTCCGTCAGCGCGAACCTGGGCACGAGATCCACGAGATCGGCCTCGTCGACCGGCTCCTTGAGGTTCGGATGCGGGAAGTCGGTACCCCAGAGGCTCCGCTCGGGGCTCGCTTCCAGCAGCGCCCTCGCAAAAGGCACCGCCGTATCGAACGGAAAGCTGGAAATCCGCTCGGACCCGCAGACCTTGATCCAACAGTTTTCCTGCCGCACCAGTTGCAGCAGCGTCTGAAACGCCGGTTGGTCGGTGCCGAGGCTGGTGTCGACGCGGCCCATGTGGTCGATGACGAAGGGGACCGGCAGGCGGGCGATCATGTCGGAAAGCGGAACGATGTCGCTCGCGTCGAGATGCAGCACCACATGCCAGCCGCGGCCCTTGATGCGGTCGATCACCCGGTTGAAGACGTCCAGGTCCGGTGCACCGCCGAGGTGGCGGACGAAATTGAACCGCACGCCGCACACGCCGCCATCGTCGAGCGCCTGGTAGGCGCGGTCGTCAAAGCTGTCGTCGACGATGGCAACGCCGCGGTATCGATCAGGCCGCCAGGCGATCGCGTCGAGCATGGCACGATTGTCGGTCCCGTGGCAGCTCGCCTGAACGATGACGGCGCGGGCGATGCCGAGCCTGTCATGGAGTTTCGCGAGCGCCTCTTTGGGTGCGTCGTCCGGCGTATAACGGCGGTTCGGCGCATAGGGGAAAACGGCGCCGGGGCCGAACACGTGGCAGTGGGCGTCGCAGCTGCCGTCGGGCAGCTTGAAATCCGGCCTCCGTCGGGCAATGTCTCCCCCGTCATGGCTCTCCTGCAGATTCCGGCTCATTTTTCCTCCGTCGCGTATTTCAAGGCCGCCGCTGATTGCCCGGCTTCGGCCCGTAGACTTCTAAAGCTCGCATAACTTGCCTCGACGAGTTGATCGACGGCAGCTTCCCGGTCGTTTCCGTCGACCGTGCCGCCCGAAAGGCGCGTCACGCGGTCGGGATTGATGAGGGCGTAATAGAGCGATCCGAGCAGGAACTGGCTGCGCCAGACGAGCCCGCTCAACAGCGCGCCGGGCACGCAGTCGGCGAGAGCCTTGATGAAGGCGCGGCTCGTCTCGTCGAATGCGTCCGCGATGATCGCCTGCGCATCGGGGTTTCCTTCCGCCGAAAGGACCGCCCGCATCCGGGTGAATTCGGCACCGCCGCCATCGCCCTCGGACGAGGAAACGAAGGCCGGCACGACATAGGCGCGCAGGATCGCCATGAGCCGCTGATCCGCATCGCCGATCCGCAGGGCTTCGCCCAGCAGTTCGCGGCGGCGGGCGTTCATCGGCACCGTGTGGCGCTCGTAAACCTCGCGCAGCAATTTTGCCTTCGAGCCGAAATGGTAGGTGAGGCTGCCGACATTGGCTCCGGACGCCTTGGCGATGTCCCGCAGCGAGACGGCATTGTAGCCGCTGCGGGAAAACAGGGTGACGGCGTTTCTGAGCAAGGCTTCCCTCAGGTTCGGTCGCATTGGAGATCCATTGTCAACTGTACGGTCAATTTGTACAGTTGTACAAATTGACCGTCAATCGAAATCGCGCGCCGAGAGGGTCGAGACGATTTGGGGGCGGGCGCCGGCTCCGGGGACCGATCCCGCTAACGTTGTGGAATCATGAATCCATCAAAAAAGGCGGCGAGCTCCGCATGGGCATCGAGCGGCAGGACATGCGCGACATACTGGTCCGGGCGTACCAGGACCATGCACCCCTGTTCCCGATCGATGCCGCGCATGTCGAAAATGTCCTGGCCGCTTTTCAGGTCGGGGCAGAACATCTTTTCGTAGTCGCAGAGCCCGTAACGGCCCTTCCGGGGCAGGAGGAAGGCTGGCATGGTTTCCACGGCGAGCGTGCGATGGGCCTGCTGGAAGACGGCGCAGACATCGATCACCGAGTCGATGTCCGCGCCGGCCGGCGTATGTCTCTTCACCGGTGAGGCGGGGGAGTCCGCCAGGAAATCGCAAAGCGCCCGCATCCGCGAGGACGGCTGGGCACGATCCTCCGCTCCGGCAAAGGCATGGATGCGCCAGCGACCGTCCGCCTTCGCGACATGACCGAGCTGCATCGGCTTGGCATCGACCAGCCGGATCACCGGCGCCGAATGGAACCGCGTGCCGATCGTAAGCCCCTGGGCGAGATGCTGATAGGTGGCTTCGCCGGTCAGCACCGACGGCGTGTAGCGGGTTGCCGTACCCGCCGTATAACGCCCGGACCGAACGAAATACTTCTGCACTTCCGCCGGCTCGACGCCTTCGCCATCCGGATCGTCGGGCGATTTCAGCGGCGCGCTCAGCATGGCCGACCACTCGCGGTCGAAGTCGATCAGTTCCTTGGCGATGGTCTGGCGTTCGGCGGAATAGCTGTGCAGCAGTTCGGGCCTGCTCCGTCCCTGCAGGACGGCCGCCAGTTTCCAGCCGAGGTTGAACCCGTCCTGCATCGAGACGTTCATGCCCTGGCCGGCTTTCGGGCTGTGCGTATGGCAGGCGTCGCCGGCGATGAACACATGCGGAAGGCGTGTCGCCAATGCGTCTTCGGCCACGTCGTCGAACCTGTCGGTCAGTCGCTGGCCGATCTCGTAGACCGACCACCAGGCGACCTCCTTCACCTCGAATATGTGCGGATGCAGGATACGCTGCACGGCCGCGATCAGCTTGTCGACGGTGATGTTGCGGCTCGCGACGCGCTCGTTTTCGTTGAGCTTGTCCATCTCGACATAGATGCGGACCATGTAGCCGCCTTCGCGCGGGATCAGCACGATGCTGCCTTCGCCGGCGGACTGGATCAGCGCCTTGAGGCGGATGTCGGGAAAATCGGTGACGGCGAGCACGTCCATGACGCCCCAGGCGTGATTGGCGGAATCGCCGTGCAGCGCCCGGCCGATCGACTTGCGCACCGTGCTGCGCGCCCCGTCGCAGCCGACGACGTAGCGGGCCTTGATGATCTCGATCTCACCCGCGTGGGAGGGGTCGAGACGCTCCAGCCTCGCGGTCACCGGATAGTCGGAGGCGGCGGGGTCGGTCTCCAGATCGATCAGGCGCCGCGAATAATGCGGTTCGAGCCTGGTCGGCGATTTGCGCATCACGTCGAGGAAAAAATCCTGCACGCGGGCCTGGTTGAGGATGACATGCGGGAATTCGGAAAGCCCGTCCTCCGTGTCGTCGATCCTGCCGCTGCGGACGATGTTCTCGCGCTTCAAGTCGTCGGGTTTCCAGAACGAGGTCTCGTTCACCCAGTAGGATTCCTTCATCACCCGCTCGGCAAAACCGAAGGCGTTGAACATTTCCATCGTGCGGCAGGCAATGCCGTCCGCCTGGCCGCGCAGCAAGGGGCCGGATCTCTGGTCGACGATGCAGGTCTTGATATCGGAAAAGGCGGATAGCTGTGCGGCAAGCGTCAGCCCCGCCGGCCCGCAGCCGACGATCAGGACATCCACTTCCTCAGGAAGCGGCAACCCCTCGGGGGGAGCGGCGTAGCGATCCTCCGGGTGAAAGATTTCCGGGTCGCCGGGTTCGAACCCATTCAGATGGAATTGCATGGAACCAGTTTCCTCCGCATGTTTCCTGATGGCGTCCGCGGAAACGGATTCGGCGGATCCAATATTGATCAGTATGCTGATCATCAGTATACGTGTCAAGCTTGCGGCGATTTTGGAGAATCTGGTGAAAGACAATGATGACATGCCGGGCCATCTCGCCCGCCGGTTCCAGCAGATCGCCGTGGCGGTCTTCCATGCCGAGGTCGAGCAAGCCGGCTACGATCTGACGCCCGTTCAATACGCGGCGCTCGCGGCGGTCAGCACCAATCCCGGGATCGATCAGGTGACACTCGCCGGGCTGATCGCCTACGACCGGACGACGATTACCGGGGTCGTCGACCGGCTGGTGCAGAAGGGCCTGCTGGTGCGCAATGCCAGCACCAAGGACAGGCGAGCCCGCGAGCTGCAGATCACCGACGATGGGCGCAAGACCTTGAACGGCGTTGCGCCGGTGGTCGAGGCCGCGCAGGAACTCATGCTGCGCGGGCTGACGGCAGAGGAGGGCGACGAACTGCTGCGGCTTTTGCGCAAGGCGATTGCCGCCGGCAACGAACTGAGCCGGGCGCCGTTGCGCGAGGTTCCCGAGGCCGGCAAGAACAAGCCTGTCACCTGACGGTCCCGTGGCCGTGGCGTTAGCGTTTTGCGGTTTCGAGGATTTTTGCGATGTCCGCAAAGCCGCGTGACTTTGCGTGCTGCAATGCCGTTTTGCCTTCCTTGTCCGCAATCCGGGTATTGGCGCCGGCTTCGACGAGAAGCCTGACGATCTGCACATGGGATGCACCGCCATCGCCGAGGACGACCGCTTCGAGCAGCGCCGTCCAACCGAGATTGTTGACGTGATCTACATCGACGCCAGCCTCGATCAGGGTTTTCACGGTCTCGACATGGCCGCGCTCCGAGGCCGGGATCAACGCCGTTCCGCCATAGCGGTTGGTGCTCTTGAGATCCGCGCCATGGGCAAGCGTCAGGCGCAGGATTTCCAGATGGCCGCGAGCACCGGCATAGAGATAGGGGCTGTCCTGGATACGGTCCTTGGCATTGACATCGGCGCCCGCCGCTATGAGCCGTTTGGCAGCCTCGATATTGTTGGCATGGGTCGCCGCAAGAAGCGCCGTCTCTCCGCGCTCGTTGCGGGCATCGACGTTGACGCCGCTCGAAAGCAACGAGCCGATTGTGTCGGTATCGCCGCGCTCCGCCGCTTCGATCAAGCGGCTCTCCCTTGTTTCGGACATGGCGGCTCCCGTTGTCATTGCGGATATCGCGACCGCCGCGACTATCGCCTTCAGCCCTCGGTCGGAATTTTTATGCGCGGACATCTTGGTCCTCATTCATGTCTCTTCCTCCCGGAAACTGGCACTATCGAGGCCCGACCGCCCGGTTGCCGGAGCCTGCCGCGTATCGAAATCGTGCTCCGTTAACCTTTTGTTGACCATATTCCCCGAGCCTTGCCATCCACGCATCACGCGTTCGGTCCGGTGACAGCAAGGAGAAGAGCATGACGCTCGTAACATTGCCAAACAAGATCATGCGAAACAGCCATCACACGCTTCTGGTCATGCGCGACGGCGGCACATGCCAGGCCGTCTGCGTGGTCAACGACGGCAGGATCGGCGACGTGCGCTCGAAACTGGGTCTTATCGAGACGATCGCCAACAGAAAGCTCGATCACGGCGAGGTGGCCTTCGACGGGCGCGTCTGGATTACCCATTCCGACATGCCGCGCCCGCTGCATGCGGGGCGCCACTGACAAAGGCTGGAGCTGGCAGGACGGCATGGTAATCCCTTGGCGATCCCGAATATTTTCAGTTCGGACGGGGCGCTGAAAGCTGCCTCGTAAGATAGGTAATAAGTGACACCTCTCAGCGCCCCGTTCGGCAGTTTATGCCCGCGACTTCGGCCCCTCTGCCGTGGCCTTCCCGGACGATGTTCGTCTGACCCGTGGCGCCCGTCCGAATCCTCGTCCTCGGGTTAAACCCGAGGACTTATCGGCAAGGCTTCCACAGGTCTCCGCCGGTTTCTCCGATGGGATCGGTCGGACTTGTCAAAGCCCGGCGAAACCATCCGGTTTGCCACCCTGTGTGCCGCACGGGCACGCCCGGCGCGCTGTTTCGGGCTTCAAGAGACGAAGGCTCGGTCCGTTTGCCTTCGTCTCTCCCCGTGTCGCCGGAGGGAGACCATTTTCCGCGAACCCCGAATGGAAGGACTTACGTCGTTTCCTGCCACCCGGCGCCGGTCCCGCCTCGCCGGCACGCCTGCCGGTGTATCCGTGACGGAACGGGGGGATTGTAGGCCCGGTTGGGAGGGCGGGGATGCAAAGGAGGCTAAGTGCTTGATAAGGCTGACGGGGAGGTGCCCGATATGCCCGGATAGGTGGATCCTCGGGTCAAGCCCGAGGATGACGACTTCGGGTGTTGTGCCCTCTCGTCCGTCATCCGCCGCCCTCTCCTCCGTCATCCTCGGGCTTGACCCGAGGATCCAGTCGCCGTGCGGGCGCACGACGACACCCGGGCGTTGCGCCTGGAAGGGTGCGTAAGGAGAAAGCCATATCCGGCCTCCGAGCAAACCCGAGGGCCGGATATCGCGGAGGGGATCAGCGGAAGAGGTCGAGAATGCGCTTCGACTGTTCGTTGACGATGCTGAGGCCGATCGTCTGGAGCTGCTGCTGCACCTTGGTGGCGGCAAGCTTGACGGCGCTCTCTTCCATGTTGGCATCGACGAGACGCCCGACGCCGCGATCGATCGCGTTCTGCAGCTTGGAGAGGAATTCCGTATTGGCACTGATGCGGCTCGACGTGGAGCCGAGCTTGGCGCCGGCGGAGGTGAGGCTCGAAAGCATGCTGTCGGTGGCGGAGATCATGCCGTCCAGCTCGTCTTCGGTCGTCGAATTCGAGATCTTGATTTCGCTCGCTGTTGCCGAGCCCTGCGATCCCGTATCGAGAAGGTAATATTCGTAAGGAGTGCCATTCTCCGTCGTGCCCGAATAGGCCTTGGTCAGAAGGCCGTTGGCGGCATCGCCGCTGCTGGTCAGCGTCGTCGCGGCGGTATCGAAATCGATCGTGTTGAGGGACGTGGAGCCGTCCGGGCTGGTCGATGCGGATGCAAGCAGCGACTTGACGCCCGGTGCTCCGGCCGAACTCAGCCAGTTCTCGCCGTTGAAGGAGGACGATTCGGCGACCGTGCCCAGTTGCTCCTTGAGCTGACTGATCTCCGCATTGATGGCGTCGCGGTCCACGCCCGGCGAACGCGCCAGGATGAGTTTCGCCTTGATCTCGGAAACGAGGCTGGTTGCGGCCTCCATGCCGAGCGAAGCCGTATCCGTCATCGCGGCGGCAAGGCCCGATGCGTCCCCGACTGCCGAAAGCGACATGCCCGCGGAACGCATGGAGGTGGCGATCGACCAATAGGCGGCGTTGTCGGACGCCGTATTGACCTGCCGACCCGTTGCCACCTGGACCGTGTTGCGCTCCAGCGCCTTGGCGGAACCGGTCAGCAATAACAGCGCAGAGGCCGCCGACTGATTATAAGAAATGCTGCTCATGAAGCGTCTCGCAGGTGGGTAGGACACGTTACGGGCTCAGGCAGTGAAGATCGGCATCATGCCCTTGAGCTGTCGCCGCGTTGGCGCACGAACCCATCACCTGCATTGACGTTGCATGAGCGAGCTTTCAAAGCATTTGCAGGATTTATTAAGGTTTTAGTGATTGGCGGATTTTTTGAGGGGTGGGGGCGGCGATAAGATCAAACCGCATCGTCAGAACTGGCGATACTTTGCAAGCGGCAGGCCGTGTTTCTCGACATACTCATTGTGAAACCGGATTGCCTCGGCACTTTCCAGCCGCCAAAGGCGCTCCCGCTCGGCTTTGAGGGCCTTGGCGATGCCTTCCTCGGCGGCCTGCGAGAGGTCAATCTTCAGCGCGCGAGCCTCGGCAACAAGGTTGCCGTCTAACAAAAGCCTAGTCGATTTGCGGGCGGGCTGGGACATTCCAACCTCCAAGTTCATGCGCAAAATATATGCGCATAAACTGTCATTGGAAAGATCAGTCGTCCTTCATCTTCAGCGCGGCAATGAACGCTTCCTGCGGGATGTCGACCTTGCCGAACTGCCGCATGCGCTTCTTGCCTTCCTTCTGCTTGTCGAGCAGCTTGCGCTTGCGGGTGGCGTCGCCGCCGTAGCATTTTGCGGTCACGTCCTTACGCATGGCGGAGATCGTTTCGCGGGCGATCACGTTGCCGCCGATCGCCGCCTGGATCGGGATCTTGAACATGTGCCGCGGGATCAGGTCCTTGAGCTTCTCGCACATGTCGCGGCCGCGCTTTTCGGCGGCCGAGCGGTGGACCAGCATGGAGAGCGCATCGACCGGCTCGCCGTTGACCATGATCGACATCTTCACGAGGTTGCCCTCGCGATAGCCGTGCAGATGGTAGTCGAACGAGGCATAGCCCTTGGAGATCGATTTCAGGCGGTCGTAGAAATCGAACACCACTTCGTTGAGCGGCAGCTCGTAGGTGAGCATGGCGCGCTTGCCGACATAGGTGAGTTCGGTCTGGATGCCGCGCCGATCCTGGCAGAGCTTCAGGATGCCGCCGAGATAGTCGTCGGGCGTCAGGATCGTCGCCTTGATCCAGGGCTCGCGGATTTCGGAGATGCGGACGACATCCGGCATGTCGGCCGGATTGTGCAGTTCGCGCTCGGTGCCGTCGCTCATCGTCAGCTGGTAGACGACTGAAGGCGCAGTGGCGATCAGGTCGAGGTCGAACTCGCGCTCCAGGCGTTCCTGGATGATTTCGAGATGCAGCAGGCCGAGGAAACCGCAACGGAAGCCGAAGCCGAGCGCTGCCGAGCTTTCCATTTCGAAGGAGAACGACGCGTCGTTGAGGCGCAGCTTGCCCATCGCGGCGCGCAGGTCTTCGAAATCGGCCGCATCGACCGGGAAGAGGCCGCAGAACACCACCGGCTGAGCCGGTTTAAAGCCGGGAAGCGCCTTGGCGGTCGGGCGCTTGTCCTCGGTGATCGTATCGCCGACGCGGGTATCGGCCACTTCCTTGATCGAGCCGGTGAAGAAACCGATCTCGCCCGGGCCGAGTGAATCGACGGCGAGCATCTTCGGGGTCAGAACGCCGACGCGCTCCACCTGGTACTTCGCATCGGTTCCCATCATCCGGATGGTCTGGCCCTTGGTCAGCACGCCGTCATGGATGCGTACCAGAACCATGACGCCGAGATAGGTGTCGTACCAGCTGTCGACCAGCAGCGCCTTCAGGGGCCCCGTTGCGCCGAGTTCGCTCTTCGGCGGCGGCAGCTGGTGGACGATCGCTTCGAGCACGTCCGGGATGCCGAGGCCGGTCTTGGCCGAGATCAGCACGGCCTGCGACGCGTCGATGCCGATCACTTCCTCGATCTGTTCGCGGATGCGGTCGGGTTCGGCGGCCGGCAGGTCGATCTTGTTGAGGACCGTGACGATCTCGTGGTTGTTGTCGATCGCCTGGTAGACGTTGGCGAGCGTCTGGGCCTCGACGCCCTGGGAGGCATCGACGACCAGAAGCGAACCTTCACAGGCCGACAGCGAACGCGAGACTTCATAGGCGAAGTCGACATGGCCGGGCGTGTCGATCAGGTTCAGGATATAAGTTTCGCCGTTGTTCGCCTTGTAGTGCAGGCGCACGGTCTGGGCCTTGATGGTGATACCGCGCTCGCGCTCGATATCCATCGAGTCCAGCACCTGTTCCGACATGTCGCGCTCGGCAAGGCCGCCGGTCGTCTGGATCAGCCGGTCGGCGAGCGTCGACTTGCCGTGGTCGATATGCGCCACGATCGAGAAGTTGCGGATATGGTCAAGCGGAGTGCGGGTGGAATTGGTGCTCATGGCTCGCGCATATAGCAGCGCGAATCCCTGTCGCAAAGCGGAAAGATAACCTTTCGTTGAGGATAAAGCCCGGCAGCGTAGGCTATTTGGCGGGTATTTCCGCCTCCGGGTCGGTTATGACGGAGGCGTTCGGGAACTGGGCGCTCCGCACCCCGCAATTCTCCCGCTCGTCGGCAGGCACGCCCTCGCGTTCCCTGAGGCGCCAGACTACGTAGGCTGCATAGGCGATCGCCACCAGGATCACCGCGTAGATGAAGGTGTGCTGGCCGAAAGCCGGGGTGAGCAGCGTCACCCCGAGGGGGACGATGGTGGCTGCCGTCGACCAGGCGACCAGCAGCGTCGAGGACAGTGGCACGAAATCGCCAGGATCGGCCCGGTCGTTGGCATGCGCATTGGCGACCGAATAGACGGTCTCGACCGCGCCGCCGAAGACGAGGAAGACAAGCATCAGGACGATCATCATCGAGAAGGACACGAACAGCGCCGCAAAACCGGCCGCGACGATCAGCGCACAGGTGATCAGCAGCACGAAACGGCGGTCGATGCGGTCCGACAGCATGCCGAGCGGATATTGCACGAACAGCAGGCCGGTCTGCATCACCAGCATCAGCAGCGCCACATCCGTCTGTGCCACGTGATTGGTGGTGGCATAGATCGGTACGAAACCCTGGATCACCATGGAAAGGCCGCCGGACGCGAGCACGCCGATCAGCCCGACAGGCGAGATGCGCCAGGCCATCTTGATGTCGACATTGACATTGGCCGGCGCCGGCGGGTTCGGCAGGCGGGTGAGCCCGATCGGCAGGATGGCAAGCGCGGTGACGAAAACGACGGCAAGCGGCGCGAGATTGCCGTCCGTCGGAATGCGGCCGAACAGCCAGGCGCCGGCGCCAAGGCCCAGCACGAAGGCCATGTAGAAGAAGGACATCGCCCGGCCGCGCCATTCGTTCGAGGCGGCGTGGTTGAGCCAGCTCTGGGCGATGATGAAATTGACGTTGGAAGCCGCACCATAGACGCCGCGCGCCAAAACCCAGTAGAGCGGCGGCGGGTTGGTGGCGATCAGCACGGCGGCGATGATCACCATCGCCATCGAGCAGGAGAAAAGGCGCGCATGCCCGACCCTGCGGATCAGCGGGCCGCCGACGAGGCAGCCGACCAGGCCGCCGAAGGCGAGCGTCGGCACGGCGGCGCTGGCGGCCCAGGTGTCGCCCGTCTGCGTCAGCACGAAAGGAACATAGGCGGACATGATGCCGCTGCCGACGGCGGCGATCGTCATCGAGACGACGATGCTGGCGATCGACAGGGGCGACGCGGTCTCGATTGTCTGGCCGTTCATCTGATCCCCCCGCAAGCACGGGCGTCGGCAGTTCCTGCCGACTTGAAGCCCGATGATGCTCCATAGCCGATGGACCATGACAGGAGCTATCGCGGAAGCGCCATCGCTTGTAAAATTCGACAGTTCCATCATAGTACCACTTGATTCCATGATAAGAGAATGCAATTCTCAAATCATGGAAACGACGGATCATGACATCGAGAACGCCATCAGCGAACGGCTGAAGAGCCTGCGGGCCCGAGCCGAATTGACGCTGGACGAGCTGGCGAGCCGCTCCGGCGTCAGCCGCGCGATGATTTCGCGGGTGGAGCGGGGGGAGGCGAGCCCGACCGCCGCGCTGCTGGCAAGGCTGTCGGAAGCGCTGGGCCTCTCGCTCTCCGCCTTCTTCGCCGATGACGAACCACAGAGCTCGCCGCTCAGCCGCAGGGCGGAGCAGAAGCTGTGGCGCGATCCGCATACGGGTTATCTGCGCCGCTCGGTTTCGCCGCCGGGCACGCCGAGCAGGGTCGATATCGTTGAGGTGGATTTCCCCGCCCATGCGCGTGTCAGCTTTCCGCCGCGCGAGGAAAGCCGGGTGATGACCCAGCATGTCTGGCTCTTCGAGGGCGTGCTGGAGATGATCATCGGCGAAACCGTCCATAGGCTGCATCCCGGCGACTGCCTCTACATGGATATCGGCGACGCCTTCGACTTCCACAATCCATCCGACCAGCCGGCCCGTTACGCCGTCGTTCTCGACCGCGGCCGCTGAACCCTTTCAAGACGCCAGGAGCCTTTTCAAGATGACCGTCACCATCCGCATCCTCAATGCCGGCGAAACCCGCGCCGCGATCGGCGATCTCTCCGAGACCCTGTCCGACTGCGTCAACGGCGGGGCTTCGCTCGGCTTCATGCTGCCCTTCGGGCCGGAGGACGCGGTCGGCTACTGGCAGGAGATTGCCGATGCGGTCGAAAAAGGCGGCATCATCCTGGCGGTGGCCGAAGTGGAGGGCAAGGTCGTCGGCACGGTGCAGGTGGGCCTTGCCTCGAAGCCGAACCAGCCGCATCGCGGCGATCTGATGAAGCTCCTCGTGCACCGCTCCGCCCGCGGGCTCGGCCTGTCGCGCAAGCTGATGGAGGCCGTGGAAGCGGAAGCCGCACGGCGCGGCCGCACGCTTCTGGTGCTCGACACGGCGACCGGCAGCGATGCGGAAAAGATTTATCCGCGCTTCGGTTGGGAGCGGGTCGGCGTTATTCCGGACTATGCCCTGTGGCCGCAGGGCGGTTTCTGCGCCACCACGCTGTTCTACAAAAGGGTTGCTTGAGGGCGAAATAAAAATCCAGCAACACGGGTCCCTCCACCTCGATTTATTCTTGCAAATCAGGACATATGAACGGGCGTCGTTGATCAGGCGCTATCATGGGGGACTTCATGCTGACTTTTAATTCGCTGCCGGCGATGCGCCGCGCAGCCCTGGTGGTTTTGACTGCAACAATCTGCTCCACGGCCGGACAGGCGCTGTCCGCGGACGTGAGCTTCGTGATGCGAAACGAGCATCCGAATGCCGTCGAGGTCGAACTTTACAGCCAGGACCGCAAGCATGTCTGGCCGGGCGGCAACCAAGTCTACTATCTGGATGATGGCGAATCCAAGCAGATCCATCTCTCCTGCAAGCAGGGCGAGAACATCTGCTACGGAGCCTGGGTCTCCGGCGACAAGCAGACCTATTGGGGCACGGGCCCGAACAACAAAGAGAGCTGCGAAGACTGCTGCTACGTCTGCGAAGGCGGCGAGACCGAGGAAATCAACCTGGTCGAGTAAGCAGGTCTGTAACAGGATCGGCCGCTCGGCCGGCCGATCCCTTCGCTGTTGTCCAATCCGCTGAACGACGAAAACCCGAAGATCGCGCTTTTCGCTCAGCGGCCGGATTTGAGGCTACGCTCGAAAGCCGAAACGATGAGGCCGGTGAGTTCCCGGTGAGTATCGGCCCGCGACCGGCCGGTGTTTTCATCGCAGATCGGATCGGGTTCTCCGACGGATTTCAGGAACTCGGCCGCGCCCGGTTTGCAGACGGGCAGGAAGCTGAAATGGTTGGCGCCGTTCACCTGCGCGTAAGTTGCTTTCGGAGCCTTTTTGGCGAGCGCATCCGAAAGCACGGCGGCCGGGATCTCACCTGCGCTGCCCAGATTGATGAAGGCGAGCGGGATATCGATCGCGCCGAGACTATTGGGCCTGAGAGCCTCGACCAGGCCGGGATCAACCAGCACCGCACCTGAAATCCGGGCATCTCGGTTCGACTGCTCGAAGCGGCTGCGGTCGACGCTGTCGAGGTTCAGCGGTTCGACCGCCACCTCTTCGCCCCCGGCAAAACCGCGCCCGCCGCGGAACCAGCGGCAATCCATCATGTCGGCATTGGTCCGGCAATAATGCGTGTAGGCATCGAGATCGGCACGGGCGCCGGCAAGCTCGATTGCCGTGCTGCCGCCAAGCGAGAAACCGAGCACGCCGATGCGCGTTTTGTCCACCGAAGTCTTGAAGCGCGGATCGGCTGAGAGCGCGGTGATGACTTCCGAGATATCCTGTGTCCGCTCCCAGATTTTGGGCGTGGCCTCCGGCGTGGAATCACCGCTCGTCGTGCCGGGGTGGTTGGGGCCGGCAACGATGAAGCCGGCTTTCGCCAGTTCGATGGCGATCCAGCCCATGCCGTCTGCTCGCGAGCCCGAACCATGGGAAACGAGTACGAGGGGGAACCGGCCGACTTCGATGGTGGCGTTTCGGGAAGCGGTGGAGCTTTCAAATATCGGGTTTTCGCCGGCGGAAGCGGTCTGGCCGTCACCTTTCGACGGATACCAGACAGTCACCGCCAGCGCGCGGTCGCGGGTGGGTGAGACGACGCTGATCTTCTGCGTGCCGACGGGCTGGATATCGCTGGCAAGGGCGGTACCGGCCAGCAACGGACCGATGAAGGGAAGAAGAACAAGAAAGGAAAGTTTCAATCGCATGTGAGCCTCGTCCTGTTGAAAAACGACGGCTCTTTCTTGGCGTCACGGCGGCCTTTCGGCGACCTCGATCACGTTCGAGGTCGTCCTCGAACGTGATCCTGTCCTGTCGCCTCAAGCCGTGACGCGCTTTTCCGTCAGGAAATAGAGGAAGGCGATGACCGGCAGGGCGAGGCCGAGCGAGGAGGCAAGCAGCCAGCCGCCTTCGGCAAAAGCCCAGGCGCCGACGGCCGAACCGATCGCGCCGCCACAGAAGAAGGTCGCCATGTAGAGGCCGTTCAGCCGGCTTCTCAGGTCCGCGCCGAGATTGTAGATCGACCGCTGGCCGATCACGAGCGTCATCGTCACCCCGAAATCGAGCAGGATGGCGGCAAGCGTCAGAAGCGCAAGCGCGATGGTCGAGCCTTCCGGTGCGATATGGGTGATCAGGAAGGCGACGGCGACGGCGGCGATGCCGAAGATCGTCGCGGGCCGGCCAAGATCCCGGTCGGCAAGACGTCCGGCGATCGGCGAGGCGATGGCTCCCGCGACACCTGCAAGGGCAAAGAGCGCGATGCCGGCCTGGCTGAGCTGGAAGGCGGGGCCGGCGAGAACCAGCGGCGTCACCGTCCAGAACAGGCTGAAAGTGGCGAACTGGCAGGCCTGGTAGAATGCCCGGCGGCGCAGAACCGGCTGGGTGGCGTAAAGGCTGCCCATCGATGCGAGCAGGGCGAAATAGGAGAGCTTCGTCTGCGGCATGCGTTTCGGCAGCCGGGCGGCGAGCACGAAGCCGAGCACGACCATGACAGCTGCCGACAGGAAGAAGACGATGTGCCAGGAGGAGAACTCGGCAATGAAGCTCGAGACCGGCCGCGCCATCATGATGCCGATCATCAGCCCGCTCATGACATTGCCGACCACCCGGCCGCGATTGGCGTCGTTGGTCAGGCTGGCGGCGAACGGCACGATCATCTGGACTGCGGTGGAACCGATGCCGATCGCGAGCGATGCGGCAAGGAACGGCACCGACGCGGTCGACAGGCCGGCGCCGAGCAGCGCCACGGTGACGACGCCGATCATGGTGAGAATCAGCCGGCGGTTTTCGAGAAGGTCGCCGAGCGGCACGACCAGCAGCAGGCCGAGGCCGTAACCGATCTGGGTCAGCGTGACGATGAGGCCTGTGGCATGCGCCGGCAGTCCGATCGAGGCGGCGATCGGACCTGCCAGCGGCTGGGAATAATAGAGATTGGCGGCGATGAGCCCGCAGGCTGCGGCCATCACGAAGGTCATGGCGGCGGATAGTCCGGAAGTGGCCGCCGGCGTGGCCATCGTTGCGCTATTGGTGGTCATGGGAAGCTCCTTGGGAGGAAGGATCGGATAAAAATCAGTCGAGAAGTTTCATGGCCGTATCGACCACGGAAAAGGCACGGTCCCGGTTCGGCCCGGTCTTGCCCAGCACCCTCAGGCCCTGGGTGACCGAGAGCAGGACGTGGGCGGTGGTGACCGGGTCGATGGCCGGCGCAATGGAGCCATCCGCCTGGCCTTCGCGGATGAGCCCGTCGATCATGGCTTCGGTCCGGGCCATGGAGCGGTCGACCCGTTCGGCGGCTTCGGCATCGTAGACGGCAAGCTCGATCGCCGTTCCGACGACCAGGCAGCCGCGCCGGCCGCTTGCGCCATGCGAGGCCTCGGCATAGAAGCGCAGCATGCGGGAAACCTTGTCGCGGCCGTTCTCGCCTTCGGCCAGTTCCTGTTCGAGAAGGGCGTTACGGACCTGCTTGTAGCGGTCGAAGCTCGCGAGAAAGATCGCCCTCTTGTCCTTGAACGCCTTGTAAAGGCTGCCGGCGGCGAGCCCCATGGCGTCCTTCAGCTCCGATATCGAGGCCGCGTGATAACCCCTCTCGGAAAAGACGACGATCGCCTTGTCGAGCGCTTCCTCGATCTCGAATTCGCGGGGGCGACCCGGCGGGCGCGTCGCGGTGTTGATATCCATGATGCCGGCTTAATTTGGAAACGATCGTTCCCCAATAGAAGCATGTTTGCGTTTCGTCAAGAGCAAAGCCTGTTCGCGGCACGTGAAGCTTCGGTGTCGGTTGTCGCGCCGATCCGGACAATGAGCGGGGAACACTTGGCCTGCCGGGTGGTTACACCTCTGTCACCAACCCCAAAGCTGGAGGCAGACATGAGCAAGAGTGACGTAGAACAGGCCGTAAAACGCGCCGAACGCCAGGTCGAGAACACCAGTTCCGGTGGCCACCTGGGTGGCACCTATTATGGCCAGAACCCCGACGGCAAGACGGCATCGACGAACACGAATGTCGGCAAGAACCGTCCGAACACTGGCAGCAGCTAGAACGTCACCACGATCAAGAGATTTGGAAAGCCCCGCCGCGTGCGGCGCTTTTTGTTATATGATCCCGAAATCCGGTTGCGAAAAAAATCGGTTGGTATGTCGGCAGGGAGGGGCCTCGCACGTCCTGGGTTCAAGGATGGCATTGCGATGTCGCGCGATCCGTCCGGATCTCGGAACCTGTGACATATGGGGAGTAGACATGAGCAGCAATTATCGTTGGGTCATCGTCGCGGCCGGCGCCCTGATGGGCTGCGTCGCCGTCGGCACGATGTTTTCGCTGGCCATCTTTCTGGAGCCGATTGCCAGGGCGACCGGCTGGTCGCATGCCGGCATTTCGAGCGCGATGACGCTGAATTTCGTCGTCATGGGCCTCGGCGGCTTCATGTGGGGCACGCTAAGCGACCGTTTCGGGGCGCGCATCGTCGTGCTGATCGGAGCCGCACTTCTCGGCCTGGCGCTGGTGCTTGCCAGTCAGGCGCAGAGCCTCCTTGCCTTCCAGCTGATCTATGGCTGCCTGATCGGGCTTGCCGCAAGCGCCTTCTTCGCACCGATGATCGCCGTCACCATGTCCTGGTTCGACGAGCATCGCAGCCTCGCGGTCTCGCTGGTATCCGCCGGCATGGGCATGGCGCCGATGACCATCTCGCCCTTTGCCCGCTGGCTGATCACCGCCTATGACGACTGGCGCCTGGCCATGCTCTTCATCGGCATCGGCGCCTGGATCCTGCTCCTGCCGACGGCTTTCCTGGTCCGCAATCCGCCGGTCGTTGCGGCCGCGGGCGGCATGGCGTCTGAAGCTCAGGCCGAAGGTGCCGGCATGCCGCTGTCGCTTGTGTTCCGCTCGCCGCAATTCCTGGTGCTCGGGTTTACCTTCTTCGCCTGCTGCGCGGCCCATTCCGGGCCGATCTTCCATATGGTCAGCTATGCGATGTTCTGCGGCCTGGCGCCGATGGCGGCCGTCAGCATCTACAGCGTCGAAGGGGCGGCAGGCCTTGGCGGGCGCATCCTGTTTGGGCTTCTGGCCGACAGGCTGGGCGTCAAGCCGGTGCTGATCGGTGGACTGATGATCCAGGCGGCGGTCATCGCGGCCTATACGATGGCGAGCGATCTCAGCCAGTTCTACATGCTGGCGGTGATCTTCGGCGGTACCTATGGCGGCGTGATGCCGCTTTATGCGGTGCTGGCGCGGGACTATTTCGGGCCGAAGATCATGGGCACGGTGTTCGGAGCCGCGACCATGCTGTCGAGCATCGGCATGGCCTTCGGGCCCCTGGCCGGCGGCTGGGCCTTCGATCATTTCGCCAATTACGACTGGCTGTTCTTCGGCTCCGCTCTGGTCGGCCTTGGGGCCGTGGCGATCGCTCTCGCCTTTCCGCCGCTGCCGCGCCAGCCGGCGCAGCTCCAGGCTGCCTGAGCAGGTTCCGGACTGTGAGCCACACAGCAAAAAGCCCGGAAAATTCCGGGCTTTTTGAAATTCAGTGATCGGCGGGGGCCTTGCGGCCCTTGGCTCGAGCAGGGGCCGGAGCAGGCTCCGCAGCTTCGCGTTCGAGACGAAGCTGCCTCAATTTCTCGGTTTTCTTTTCCCGCTGGCTCGCTTCCGCGCTGATGATCGAGCGCGCGGTGTGATCTGTCGCAGCGGCTTTGTCGCGCGCGGAAAGCTTGATGGGATTGAAGAATTCGTCCTTGGTGGCGGCCATACTATCCTCCTTCCTGATGGGATGTCCGTGCGGTTGACAAGTTATCCGCGCGCCGGACGGATCACTTTCTTAGGCGCCGGCAGGAGGCCTTCGCGCTGCATCTTCTTGCGCGCCAGCTTGCGGTAGCGGCGAACGGCTTCAGCCTTTTCGCGTACCCGCTTTTCGGAGGGCTTCTCGTAGGCGCTGCGCGCCTTCATCTCGCGGAAGACGCCTTCGCGCTGCATCTTCTTCTTCAGCACCCGGAGGGCCTGCTCGACGTTGTTGTCTCTGACTAGAACCTGCAAACTAAATCCTTTCCATTGCGGGCAGATCCCGCGTTCGATCGAAGTGTTGAATCACTTGCCAATTCGAATGCTCGACGGCTTCAGCCAAGGCCCGCTCGGAGCATCTGCGGAAGCCTCGTCCTTCTTGGCGGACGATGCGGTCTCGGAAGTGTCGATATCGCTTTCGACGATCCGGCGCTCGAAATTCTCGCTGCCGAAACGTACCCGATATTGGTTTTCACCGCGGTCGGCTGCCGGCAAAAGGCCCACGACGCGGCATGTCCGGTCGCCAGTGGCGGTCCGGGTAAGGCCTGCCTTGAGGACGATGTTATCGCCTATGGCATAGACATTTGCGCTCATCGTGTTCTCCTTGGACCGGCCGAAAGCCGGGGCAAAACAAAAAGGCCGGGCGTTACCCCGACCTCTTCCCGTCATTCAAGCCGTCGCTGCCAGTACATCCGTGGTCAGCCGAGGCAAATGACATCCTTATGCGGCCCGGAGGTTGTCGGCCGAGCTTTTGCCGGACTTGCGGTCGCGAACGATCTCGTAGGAGATCTTCTGGCCTTCTGTCAGGGAAGACATGCCGGCACGTTCAACAGCCGAAACGTGAACGAAAACGTCCGTCGCGCCGTCATCAGGCTGAATGAAGCCGAAACCCTTGGTGCTATTGAACCACTTCACGGTGCCAGTATTCATAACGATTTCCTTTCAATCGTTAGAGATTGCGGACAGTATTCCATCCGCTTTGATCGATATTTGAGAGGAAATCTGACTGAGCACCAGGCCCTTGAACAAAGGTCGCAAGCAATTTTCGATAGCGTCAATATAAGCTTTATCCGTTGATAATCAATGCTGCCGCGGAGATTTAATTTTCCGGGAGCTCAACGGTGATGCCGATTTTCTCAATCAACGGCATGATTTTACAATGCAATATTAAAATTAGCAACCGCCTTGGCCGGTTCGCAGGCCGGTGACGGCGCATT
>CCRI01000015.1 GCA_000985875.1 Neorhizobium galegae bv. officinalis | reverse complement strand
GGAACCCCAGTTTGAAGTCAACAGCCTTGTTTTGGAATTTTCGAGAAAAATTCTAGGTGATTGATTTTAAAAGATAATTTCCAGAATATCTCCCCGGAGACTGTTTTCCTGTGAATTTTGCCCCATGAGAAGGGTGGGAAACACCTCCCTTTCAGCCGCCGCCTCAAAACCGCCCCGACAAATTCACAATCTCATGGTTACCACGTTCTGGAGAGGGATTCGAAAGCGCGCAGTTCAAGCAATGCACCCGTTTGCAGCTTGACCGGTTTGACTCTCTACTCTGAAAGGGGCACATGTTTGGCCCAAGGTCCCGCAGGCAGTATAAAAGCTGCCTACGGCAATAACGAGTATCAGGGACTGGCTTAAACTGGCATGATGACGGCCCGCAGCATGATCCGCTCGCTCGGCAACGAACCGCCGATCCTCGCCGACGGCCGTCGCGCACCGGATCGACGTGAGATTTCGTTGCGTTGGCTGTCCGGCACCTTCCTGACCGGCATTACCTCTTCCATCCTGATGGGCGTTGCTTTGTTTGCCGCTCTCGACGGCCGGCAACAGCTTGCCATCCCGGCCGAAGCCTCCGCCTCCATCCCGACCAACGATGCGGATGCTGCCTCGCGCGGCAAGCGGCTGCTCGGCAGCAATATCGTCGCCATGCCGACCGACCGGAAGGTGATGGAAGTCTCGACGGTCGTGCACGAGGGCAATAAGGAAGTCGTCCGCCGCAAGCCCTTCGCGCATGTGAAGATGAACCTTGCCGCAAACCACGTGGCGCAGGAAGATTACCCGAACTTCGATCCGATGACGATCTTCTCGTCGAGCGAGACCCCGCCGCCGCCTGCCGCGCGTGCCGGCGTCATCTACGGCTCGAACGTCGAGTCCGAGGTCAGTCTCCAGACCGTCGCCTTCCCCATCAAGGGCAGCATGTATGCCTTCGCACAGGCGATGACGCTGGAGGAGGTCGAGGAGAACGTCCGCTCCAACGGCTCGGTTCTCACGGACGGCAACAGCCAGCTTTCGGCGCTCTATTATGTCGACCCGCAGCGCTTCTCGTCGAAGGAGGATGGCGGCGGTCTCGACATCACCGCCGGCCTTTCGGCCCGCGTCGTCGAGGAAAATATCTCGGTTTCGATGCCTGAGGCGATCAACGCCCGTACCCGCGAATATGCCGACGACATCATTCCGGTGCGCAAAGCCGAGACGGTCAGCCAGGCGATGACCGAGGTCGGTTATCCGGAAGGCAAGGCGCGCGAGATTTCCGGCTACCTGCAGTCACGCCTCGGCGAGGCCAACCTTGCCGTCGGCGACGTGCTGCGCATAGGTGTCATCCAGGAAGGCGACATGGTCCTCGTCGTCCGCGCCAGCCTCTATCGGCGTGGCGACCACCGGGTAACCGTCGCTCTCGACGATCACGGACGCTTTGTGGACGGCCAGGAGCCGCCGATGCTGGATGCGGTGGCCTCGGCCTTCAGCGAACAGCCGGCACAGGTCCTCGCCGGGCGCGAACTGCCGCGCGTCTATGACGGCATCTACCGGGCCGCCCTCTCCTACGGCATGAGCAAGGAGATGACGGCTACCCTGGTAAAACTGCTTGCCAGCAATGTCGATCTGCAGGCCCAGCTGAAACCGACGGACAAGATCGAGGCCTTCTTTTCGGTCGCCGACGAAAAGGGCCAGGCGAACAAGGATTCCCAGCTGCTTTACGTGAACGCCCGTTTCGGCGACACGACGAGCCGCTTCTACCGCTTCCAGAACCCCGACGACAATTCGGTCGACTATTTCGACGAGGACGGCAAGAGCATCCGGCAGTTCCTGTTGCGAAACCCGCTTCCGAACGGCCGCATGACCTCCGGCTTCGGCATGCGCGGCCACCCGCTGCTCGGTTATTCCCGCATGCATACCGGCACCGACTGGGCCGCCCCGCGCGGCACGCCGATCATCGCCACGGGCAACGGCATCGTCGAAAAGGCCGGCTGGGATTCCGGCGGCTATGGCAACCAGACGCTCATCCGTCACGCCAATGGCTACGTCTCCTCCTACAATCACCAGAGCGCCATCGCCCCGGGTGTTCGCGAAGGCGCCAAGGTCACCCAGGGCCAGGTGATCGGTTACGTCGGCTCCACCGGCCAATCGACCGGCGCCCACCTTCACTACGAACTGATCGTCAACGGCACCAAGGTCGATGCAATGAAGATCCGCCTGCCGGGCGGCAATTCGCTGAACGGCAAAACGCTTGCCCGGTTTGAAGAAGAACGCAAGCGGATCGATACGCTGCTCAACACCCAATCGGCCGACGAGGTCGCCAGCCGGTAAGGCCTTTACTAATCGGTTGGAGACGAAAAAATGGCGGCCGAAGCCGCCATTCTGCTTTTCAACGTTCGGGCTGGCTTACGCAGCCTCACTCACCGCCCGTTTGACCCGGAAGAGCAGCCGGTCCGAACCGGCGCTGACCGCAACGGCCGATCCATCTGGAATCTGGCCGCCGAGGATCTGCTCGGCGAGCGGATCCTGCATGAACTTCTGGATCACCCGCTTCAGCGGACGTGCGCCATAGACCGGGTCGTAACCCTTGTCGGCCAGCCATTCGCGGGCGTCCGAACCGAGATCGATGCTGATCTTCCGCTCCGCCAGAAGCGACAGCAGCCTCTTCATCTGGATATCGACGATCGCGCCCATCTCGTTCCGCTTCAGGCGATGGAACAGGATGATCTCGTCGACGCGGTTCAAAAATTCAGGCCGGAACGAGGCCTTCACCACGTCCATCACCTGCTCGCGCACGCTTTCCGAATCCTCGCCCTCGCGCAGAGCGGTCAGGTATTCCGCCCCAAGATTGGAGGTCATGATGATCATCGTGTTCTTGAAGTCGACCGTGCGGCCCTGCCCGTCCGTCAGCCGCCCGTCGTCGAGCACCTGCAGGAGAACGTTGAACACGTCCGGATGCGCCTTCTCGATCTCGTCGAACAGCACGATCTGGTAAGGCTTGCGCCGCACCGCTTCGGTCAGCGCCCCGCCTTCCTCGTAACCGACATAACCCGGAGGTGCACCGATCAGCCGCGCGACCGAATGTTTCTCCATATATTCGGACATGTCGAGGCGGACCATCGCGGACTCGTCGTCGAACAGGAAGCGGGCCAGCGATTTCGTCAGCTCCGTCTTACCGACACCGGTCGGGCCGAGGAAGATGAACGAGCCGATCGGCCGGTTGGGATCCTGCAGCCCGGCGCGCGAACGGCGGACCGCACGCGAAACCGCCTGAACCGCATCGCCCTGGCCGACGACGGACTTTGCCAGCTCGTCTTCCATGCGCAGCAACTTGTCGCGCTCGCCTTCCAGCATCTTGTCGACCGGAATGCCCGTCCAGCGCGACACCACATGGGCGATCGCGTCCGGGTTCACGACTTCCTGCACCATGGCATTGGTCGAACCGTCCTGGGCTTCGGCTTCCACCAGGCGTTTTTCCAGTTCCGGGATCACGCCATAGGTCAGTTCGCCGGCACGCTGGAACTCGCCCTTGCGCTGGGCAGTCGCCAGTTCGTTGCGGGCCTCATCGAGCTGCCGCTTCAGGTCGGCGGCAAGGCCGAGCTTCTGCTTTTCCGCCTGCCAGCGGGCCGTCAGCGCATCCGCCTGCTCTTCGAGCGAGGTGACTTCGCTTTCCAGCCGCAACAGCCGATCGGCCGAGGCGCTGTCGGTTTCCTTTTTCAGGGCCTCGCGCTCGATCTTGAGCTGCATGATGCGGCGGTCGAGTTCGTCGAGTTCCTCAGGCTTGGAATCCACCTGCATGCGCAGCCGCGAAGCGGCTTCGTCCATCAGGTCGATCGCCTTGTCGGGCAGGAACCGGTCGGTGATGTAGCGGTTGGAAAGCGTCGCGGCCGCAACCAGCGCCGAATCCGAGATCCGAACCTTGTGGTGCTGCTCGTATTTTTCCTTGAGGCCGCGCAGGATCGAGATCGTGTCCTCGACCGTCGGTTCCTCGACCATGACCGGCTGGAAGCGACGGGCGAGCGCCGGGTCCTTTTCCACGTGCTTGCGGTATTCGTCGAGCGTGGTCGCGCCGACGCAATGCAGTTCGCCGCGGGCAAGCGCGGGCTTCAGGAGGTTGGAGGCGTCCATGGCACCGTCGGACTTGCCGGCGCCCACAAGCGTGTGCATCTCGTCGATGAACAGGATGATCTCGCCGTTTTCCGACTGCACTTCGTTGAGCACGCTCTTCAGCCGCTCCTCGAACTCGCCGCGATATTTGGCCCCGGCGATCAACGCACCCATGTCGAGCGCCATGAGCTTCTTCTCTTTGAGGCTTTCCGGCACGTCGCCATTGATGATGCGCAACGCGAGACCTTCGGCGATCGCCGTCTTGCCGACGCCGGGCTCGCCGATCAGCACCGGGTTGTTCTTGGTGCGACGGGAGAGAACCTGGATCGTGCGGCGGATTTCGTCGTCGCGGCCGATCACCGGATCGAGCCGGCCGTCGCGGGCTTCCGCGGTCAGGTCCCGGGCATATTTCTTCAGCGCCTCGAAACCGGCTTCGGCATTGGCCCCATCGGCCGTGCGACCCTTGCGGATGTCATTGATGACCTGGTTGAGCCCCTGCGCGGTTACACCGGCCTTTTTCAGGGTCGCGGAGGTCGAAGCCGAGGTTTCGATGATAAGCGCCAGAAGCAGGCGCTCGACTGTAACGAAACTGTCGCCAGCCTTCTTGGCTGCCTCTTCCGCTGTCGAGAAAACCTTGGCGAGCGGCTGGGAGAGATAAATCTCGCCATTGCCGCCGGAAACCTTGGGAAGCTTGGCAAGTGCGGCGTCGTTGGCGATGCGCGCTTCCTTGGAATTGCCGCCGGCGCGGTCGATGAGCGACGACGCCATGCCCTGGTCGTCGTCGAGCAGGACCTTCAGCACATGTTCGGGCGTGAATTGCTGGTGACCCAAAGCCAAGGCCTGGGTCTGAGCCGACTGCAGGAAACCGCGGACGCGCTCGGAGTATTTTTCGATGTTCATCTGACACCTCCAGTGATCGACCCGCCCTTGATAAGGCACGGACCGATGATTGAGATTGAGCTCCCTCAAAGGCGAGCCCTGCCGAAGTCTCGGCGTTGTTGGAGATATGGTAAGCGGATTCTCGTGTTTAAAGTGTTCAGACGGTCAAAATCTGCGAGCTGAAACCTCAGGAATTTTCCGCGTGACAATCCACAATCGAGGGAATACAGAAACCCCATGTCTTTCACGTCCGCCTACGCCTCGCGATTTTATAGCTACCGCTTTTCCCAGCGGATGCGGGTCCGTGCGTAGCTGATTTCGACGCAACGACATTCCCTCAAGCCGCTGGTCTACCTGGCGGCTTTTTCAATTCCGCACGGTATGACCAAAAAGGAGCCATGCCCGTGCCGAATGCCCGTCCAGCCAATACCGTCGACGATCGCCGCATCGTCGAGATCACGCCGCTGACTATCCCCGCTGACGTCATCGCCGAAATTCCGCGCAACGATGCGGTCACCGAGACCGTGACCCGTACGCGCGACACCGTCCACCGCATCCTGCATGGCGAGGACGACCGGCTGATCGTCGTCATCGGCCCCTGCTCCATCCATGATCCCGTTGCCGCACGGGATTATGCGGCCCGGCTGCAAGAACAACGACGACGTTTCAGTGGCGATCTCGAAATCATCATGCGCGTCTATTTCGAAAAGCCGCGCACCACCGTCGGCTGGAAGGGCCTGATGAACGACCCGCATCTCGATGGCAGCTACCGCATCGAAGAGGGTTTGAGGATCGCCCGGCAGCTTCTTCTCGATATCAATGCGACGGGCCTTCCGGCCGGCTGCGAATTCCTCGATACGATCACCCCGCAATATATCGCCGACCTCGTCAGCTGGGGCGCGATCGGCGCTCGCACCACCGAAAGCCAGGTACATCGGCAGCTGGCATCCGGCCTCTCCTGCCCGATCGGCTTCAAGAACGGTACCGATGGCGGTGTCGCGGTTGCGCTCGATGCCATACTGGCCGCCTCGCAGACGCACCATTTTCCGGCGGTGACCAAGGACGGCCGGGCCGCGATCGCCACGACCACCGGAAACGAGGATTGCCATGTCATCCTTCGCGGTGGCAAGCAGCCGAATTATGAAGCCGCCGATGTCGAGGCCGTTTCGAGGGATGCTGCAAAACGCGGTTTGGAACCGCGGATCCTCATCGATGCCAGCCATGCCAACAGTGGCAAGGACCCGATGAACCAGCCGCTGGTCGTCAAAAACGTCGCGGCGCAGATCGCTGCGGGCGACATGGCCATCAAGGGCATGATGATCGAGAGCAATATCGTCGGCGGGCGCCAGGACCTCGTGCCCGGCAGACCTCTCGTCTATGGCCAGAGCATCACCGACGGCTGCATCGACTGGGAAACATCGGTCCTTGTCCTCGAAGAGCTTGCCCGCTCCGTCCGTGATCGGCGCCAGTCTCGGGCCTGACGCAGGCAATCCCTGTTGGAAGAAAAAGGCCGCCCGGTTTCCCGAGCGGCCTTCTTGATCTCGTTAATTGAAGGATGGCTTATTCAGAAGCAGCATCCGCCAGGGCCGGCTGCGAGCCGTCGCCCGAGGCCTCGCCCTCGGAACCACCCTCTTCACCGGCGCCTTCGCCACGACGCGGACGACGTGGGCGGCTGCCGGCGGCGCGGCGGCGGCGCGGAGCGGCTTCTGCCTGCGCCTCTTCCTCGACCGCCACTTCGGCAGGCGTGCCTTCGATCACAGGCTGCGGACCGGAACCATCGACGACCGGGGCGACTGGCTGAGGTGCTGCGACCTGGGCCGGAACCGCTGCGACGACCGGCTGTTCCGGACGATTTTCCCGACGGGGGCGTTCACGCTGCTGGTCACGCTGTTCGCGGGGCTCCCGTTGTTCACGGGGTTCCCGCTGCTCGCGAGGCTCGCGCTGTTCCCGGGGCTGCTCCCGGCGGGGCTGCTGTTGCTGGACCTGCGGCTGCGGAGCCTCGTCCATGGACGGCTGCTGTGAGTAGCCGTTGTCCTCGTTGTCGCTATTGTCCATGTCGTCCTGATCCTGGACGTTGCCGTCCCGATCCTGGTATTCGCCACGGTTGTCGTGCTGGAACCTGTCCTGCATCTGCGCCTGTGCGGCGGCAATGATGCGATTGTAGTGTTCGGCGTGCTGGAGATAGTTCTCCGCCATCACGCGATCGCCGGAGCTTTGGGCATCACGGGCGAGTTGGCTATACTTTTCGGCGATGTGCTGGGCGGTCCCGCGGATCTTCACGTCCGGGCCGGAGCTGTCGTAGGTGCGGCTGAGAGGATTGCCGCCCTTGCGGTTGAAGTTGTTATTTCCGCCGCCGCCGCCATTATTGTTATTGTTGTTACTGCCGCGACCTCGACCGCGTTTGTTCTGCTGTCCTGGCCTCATCTATCGTTCACCAATTCTCTGTCTTCGCTGATAAGGGGCCACGCGACCTGCCGGACAGAGCCGAACAAGACTTCGCGTGCCGCGCACAGGCCGATCAAAGCGTCCTGCCGCTTGTGAAAGTCAAATTAACTGATTCACGCACCGGGAATTGTTCAACCTTCGCAACTCTTCGAAAAGAGAAGGATCAAAGGGTTGCCCTGTAACCCGAACGAATCGCTGTTCATTCCCAGCCGTCCCAGTGCGTATTTGCAAGCTATCCCGCTTCCTCCGGAAATCCAAGCCTTTTCTTTTGCCTGCAAAATCAAGGATGATTCACGGTAAATACGAGAACCCGATCATTATCGCCATAATCGCGTACCGCCTCCATCGGCGTAAAGCCGGCAACGCGGAAAATCGCGGTCACGGTTTCCTTCTGATCGAACCCGATCTCGACGCCGATAACGCCGTCCTTTTCGAGGAAATCTCCTGCATTCGCTGCAATCGCGCGATAGGCTTCAAGCCCATCCGGACCTCCATCTAGCGCTGCCAGCGGATCGAAATCCCGGACTTCCGGGTCCAATGCGGGGATGACATCGCTTCGTATATAGGGCGGATTTGACACGATTATGTCGAACCGACCGGGAATTGCGTCAAACCAGTGGCTGCGGACCGCCTGAAATCTCTCGGCCATTCCCAGCCGTCCCGCGTTTCGCGCCGCCGTCTGCAGTGCGTCCTGCGAAATGTCGCTGCCGATACCTTGGGCCCGCGGGCTTTCCTTCAGCAGTGCCAAAACGATCGCGCCGGTTCCGGTTCCAAGATCGAGGATACGTGCCGAACCCTTGTCTGCGACAATCTGCCTCACATGGGCAAGCATCGAATCTACCAGGATTTCGGTGTCCGGCCGCGGCTCCAACGTTTCCTTCGAAATCAGGAGCTCCATGCCGTGGAATTCACGTGATCCCAATATGCGGTGTACCGGCTCTCGTTTCAAGCGGCGCTCGACCGCTTTGCCGATCCGGGAGGTTTCCTCCTCCGTCAGCAGCCGGTCGCCGCCGGTGAAGACTTCGGTGCTGGAAAGCCCGAGCAACCCGCCGATCAGCAGCCGTGCCTCGATCGCCGCATCCGGCAGGCCCGCCACGGAGAACCGCGATCTCGCATCCGCGACGGCTGCGGACAGTGTCGTCATCCCTGTTGCTCGCCGAGTTGCGCGAGCTGGCCGGCCTGGTAGTCGGAAATCAGCGCATCGACCACTTCGTCGATATCGCCTTCCATCATCCGGTCGAGCTTGTAGAGCGTCAGGTTGATGCGGTGGTCGGTAACCCGCCCCTGCGGAAAATTATAGGTGCGGATGCGCTCAGACCGGTCGCCGGAACCGACCTGGCTCTTCCGGTCGGCGGAACGTTCGCTGTCCGCCTTCTGGCGCTCCATGTCGTAGAGGCGGGTGCGCAGCACCTGCATCGCCTTGGCGCGGTTCTGGTGCTGAGACTTTTCCGAACTGGTCACCACGATGCCGCTCGGCATGTGGGTGATGCGCACCGCGGAGTCGGTCGTATTGACGTGCTGGCCGCCGGCGCCGGACGAACGCATCGTATCGATGCGGATGTCTTCCGGCCGGATTTCGATGTCGATCTCTTCGGCTTCCGGCATCACCGCCACGGTCGCCGCCGAGGTGTGGATGCGGCCGCTCGCTTCCGTATCGGGCACGCGCTGCACGCGATGCACGCCGGATTCGAACTTCAGCTTGGAAAACACGCCGCGCCCGGTCACCGTCGCGATGATTTCCTTGTAGCCGCCCGCCTCGCCTTCGCTGGCCGACAGAACCTCGACCTTCCAGCCCTTGGTGGCGGCATAACGTTCATACATGCGGAACAAGTCGCCGGCGAAAAGCGCTGCCTCGTTGCCACCCGTTCCAGCGCGGATTTCGAGGATCGCGCTCCTCTCATCGGCCGCGTCCTTCGGCAAAAGCAGGACCTGCATGTCCTTTTCCAGCGCCTCGAGCCGTTCCTCGGCTTCCGGTAGCTCCATTTCGGCGAGTTCGCGCATCTCGCGGTCGGTGCCCTTGTCGGTCAGCATCGCGCGTAGGTCGGCCACTTCGGCGATCGACTTCTCGTATTCGCGGATCTTGCGTACCACCGGCTGCAGCTCGGAATATTCCGACGCCAGCTTCACATAGACGTCGGCGGCCGGCCCTTCCGACATGCGCGCCTCGATCTCGCCGAACCGGCGTTCCAGTTCGCGCATCTTTTCGACAGGAAGCTTCGCCAACTATAGAACTCCAACTATGCCATTCGTCATCCTCGGGCTTGTCCCGAGGATCTCTCCACGCGTATAGATCAGCAGATCCTCGGGACATCCTCGGACTTGATCCGTGGACCGAGGATGACGGTGAGAGCACATAGCTCGACCAATAGCCGTCATTCAATCATCAAACCGGAATATTGTTGGCCTCGGCGAACCGCACAAGCAGAGTGCGGATCGACTCCGACGACCTTATATCGTCGAGCGCCGCGTTCAATTCTGCCGACAGCTGGTCGATGTCAAGCCCGAGCAGCATTGCCTTCACCGGCCCGATGGAGGTCGGGGACATGGAAACCGAGCGGAAACCGACCCCGAGCAGCGCCATCGCCGAGAGCGGCTTGCCCGCCATCTCGCCACACAGCGTCACCACTGTCTTGTTCCGTTCACCGGCCCGGGCGATGTCGCGCAGAATGCGCAGGAACGGCTTGCCGAGATTGTCGAAACGGTCGGAAACCCGGGCATTGCCGCGGTCGGCCGCCATGGTGAACTGGAACAGGTCATTGGAGCCGACCGAGACGAAATCCACTTCCGCCATCAGCTCGTCGAGCTGCCACATCAGCGCCGGCACTTCCAGCATCGCCCCGAACTGCAGCTTGCGCGGCAGGCTGTGGCCGAATTTGGAAAGATGCTGCACTTCCTTCTGCATCAGTTCTCGCACCGCATGGATTTCCGAAACCTCGGTCACCATCGGCAGCATCATCTTGAGCTCGGCGCCGGCGGCAGCCCGGAGCAGCGCCCGAAGCTGGGTACGCAGCAGGCCAGGACGATCAAGTGACAAACGGATCGCGCGCCAGCCGAGCGCCGGATTTTCCTCTTCCTGGGCCCGAAAATAGGAGACGACCTTGTCGCCGCCGATATCGAGCGTGCGGAACGTCACCGGGCGGCCGGCCGCCTGCTTGATGACGTTGCGGTAGAAGCTTTCCTGCTCCTCGAGCTTCGGCATGGTCGAGGCGATCATGAACTGCAGCTCGGTACGGAACAGGCCGATGCCGTCGGCACCGGACTCGGCAAGCTGCGGCAGATCCACCAGCAGCCCGGCATTCATCTGCAGGCTGATACGCTTGCCGTCCTTGGTGACCGGCTCGACGTCCCGCAGCGCCTTGAACTGCTCCTGCCGGCGGGCCCGCAGGCGTACCTTTTCCTCGTAGGCCTTCTGCAGGTCGAGAACCGGCCGCAGATGAATCTGGCCGTCGTCGCCGTCGATGATGATCGGATCGCCGTTTTCGGCAAGCGCCACGACACCCGCCGCCTGGCCGACGACCGGAATGCCCATGGCGCGCGCGACGATCACCACATGGCTCGTCACCGCTCCGTCTTCGAGCACCAGGCCGCGCAGGCTGGCGCGCGGATAGTCGAGCAGTTCGGCGGCCCCCATGGCGCGGGCAAGAATGATGGCGTCGGTCGGGAAGCCTTCGTCGAAGGCGCGGCCGGAAAAGCCCGTCAGCTGGCGCAGAAGCCGGTTGGCGAGATCGTCGAAATCATGCATCCGCTCGCGCAGATAGGGATCGGTCAGGCGCATCATCCGCGCCTTGGTATCGCTCTGGACCTTCTCGACCGCGGCTTCCGCCGTCAACCCGTTGTGGATCGCCTCTTCCATGCGGCGGACCCAGCCCTGGTCGTGGGCGAACATCCGATAGGTTTCGAGCACTTCGCGATGCTCGCCTTCCTGGGATACTTCGCGGCGCGACAGCATGTCGTCGATCGAGATGCGCAAGGACCCAAGCGATTCCGCCAGCCGGGTGACCTCCTTCTCGGCATCTTCGTTGAGGAGATTGGTGACGACGATGCGCGGTTCGTGCAGCACCACATGGCCAAGGCCGATGCCTTCGTTATAGGCGTCGGCGTCAATCGTGATGGCACGCGTGAGGTCCAGTTCGAGGCCCGGTCGGGTGATCTTCTTGAGCTCGCCGGTGGCGATCATCTCGGCGATCACCATCGCGGTGGTTTCGAGCGCCTCGACCTCGTCCTCGCGATAGTTGCGGCTCGCCTTGTTCTGGACGACGAGAACGCCAAGCGTGCGGCCGGCCCGAAGGATCGGCACGCCGAGGAAGGAATGGTAGATTTCCTCGCCGGTTTCGGGGAGATAGCGGAAGGCCGGATGCGCCTGCGCATCGGAAAGGTTGAGTGGCTGCGCGGAGGCGGCAATCGTGCCGACGAGGCCCTGGCCCATCTTCAGCTGCGAAGTGTGGACGGCTTCCTTGTTGAGGCCTTCGGTCGCGTAGAGTTCGAGAACACCGTCGGAGCGGAGCACGTAGACCGAGCAGACCTCGGCCACCATGTTGCTGGCGATCTGGCGGACGATCCGGTCAAGGCGCTCCTGTGGCTCGAGCGGCTCCGCCATCAACTCGCGTAGCCGCTTCAACAGAACGCGCGGACCTGCCGACAGGTCTCTCATCGGCATATGCTCTCCCGAAACGAGGTCACCCCAACCGGAAGACGGCGCGCTCGATTGACGGCGCGCCGAACCGGTTCAATATCAACTCTTATCGAGACCGTAAGCGGAATGCAAAGTCCGAACAGCGAGTTCCGAATAGGCACCGTCGATCAGGATCGAAATCTTGATTTCCGAGGTGGTGATCGCCTTGATGTTGATGGATTTTTCGGCAAGTGCCTTGAAAGCGTGCGCGGCAACGCCCGCATGGCTACGCATGCCGATACCGATGACCGAGACTTTCGCCAGACCTGATTCGGTCTGGACGACGTCGAAGCCGATTTTTTCCTTGTTGTCGTCGAGAACCTTCATGGCCTTCTGCACGTCGCCCGAAGGTACGGTGAAGGTCATGTCGGTGCGCGAACCGTCTTCCGACGTGTTCTGCACGATCATGTCGACATTGATATGCGCTTCGGCGAGCGGGCCGAAGATCGCCGCCGACACGCCCGGCCGGTCGGCAAGACGCCGGAGCGAAATCTGCGCTTCATCCTTGGCATAGGCGATGCCGGTGACGACTTCCTGTTCCACGATTTCTTCCTCGTCGCAAATCAAAGTACCGGGCGGGTTCAAAAGGTCACCCATGCCCGGCGCATCGGGATCCTCGAAACTGGAACGCACGAAGGTGCGGACCTTGTGGACCATGGCGAGCTCGACCGAGCGCACCTGCAGAACCTTCGAGCCGAGCGAGGCCATTTCGAGCATTTCCTCGAAGGAGACCTTCTTCATGCGTCGCGCCTGGGGCACGATGCGCGGATCGGTCGTGTAGACGCCGTCGACATCCGTATAGATGTCGCAGCGGTCGGCCTTGACCGCAGCCGCGATCGCCACCGCCGACGTGTCGGAACCGCCGCGGCCGAGCGTCGCGATCCGGTTGTCGGGGCCGAGCCCCTGGAAGCCGGCAACGACGGCCACCTGGCCCTCGCCCATCCGCTTGATGATCTCGGAACCGTCGATCTCCATGATCCGCGCCGCGCCATGGGCGCTGTCGGTGCGGATCGGGATCTGCCAACCCTGCCAGGACCGGGCGTTGATGCCCATCGACTGCAGGGCGATGGCCAGAATGCCGGACGTCACCTGCTCGCCGGATGCGACGACGGCGTCATATTCGCGCGCATCGTAAAAAGGCGAGTTGGCGCCGGAAACCTTCGGCATGTCCTGAACCCAGCCAACCAACTCGTTGGTCTTGCCGGACATGGCGGAGACGACGACCGCGACCTCGTGCCCGGCCTCGACCTCACGTTTCACATGGCGCGCGACGTTGTGAATGCGTTCGAGATTGGCGACCGAAGTGCCGCCGAACTTCATGACAATGCGAGCCATACCGACAAAAACCACTGTTTCGCCAAGAGGCTCGGGAGCCTTGGGCGCCTGCTTTCAAACCGCCTCGAAGTTCCGTCGTTTGTGACAGGATCGTCGAGTTGCGGCGTCTCTTATCGAAAAGGCTGAAAAGGCGCAATGGCCAGAACATGGCCGAACGGTACGCTCGGCAGCAGCGCATCGCAATGCGGATGCAAAAAGGCCACCCGAAGGCGGCCTGTTTGAATTTCTGAATGGGGCTAGCGGTCGAACCACCGCGGCGGGCTACGGTCAACCCGGGTCCCGATAGAACCGGTCACGGTCGCCGCGCCAGACCGGCGGACGGGGCGGCTGGGCGTCGCCCGGGCTCCAGCTGCGATCCCGGTCCCAACGAGGGGCGCCGTCACGATCCCAGCGCGGCGGCAGGGGCGGAGGCGGCGGAAGACGCGCATCGCGTCTCCAGTCGTAGCGGTCCCAGCGATCGCGATCACGGTAGAAGTCGCGGTTGCGATAGTAGCGGCCCCAGTAGTTGCCGACGTCGAACGTGACCATCGGGATGCCGAGGCCCTCGTAGTAGTCGGGGGCGACATAAACGCGGTTGGAACGATAGGTCGCCTGCACGTAGTTGCCCGACACCCAGCCGCGTCCGCCGACGAAGGCGACGTCGCACCAGTTGACGCTGCTCATGCAGCCGTAGATCGTTACCGCCGCGCCGACCGGGACGACGTCGACGGCCGGATAGCCGGTGCTTGGCCCGGACCGCATGTTGACATTGGCCGTGGCGACCCCGCGCACGGCCGCATCCGCAATCGACGGCGCCACGAACAGGGCGCAAAGTGCCGCAACGGACATCAGAGTTTTCTTCACGGGCTTCCTCCTGAGAAACCAAATAACGCGCGAACCGGACTGACGATCTGCCGAACGGATTTCGCCGGATATCAATGTTCGATACATTCCCATTGTTCCAGCACGGCTCTGAATGGCGCATGAATAAACGTTTTGGCGGGGGTCAACCTTTGGCCGGCCCGGTCGACTGCCGCTCGGCAATGTGGCAAGCAAGCTCCACCCGCCGCGCCGGTTTTGCAAATCCGGTCATCCCGTCCCGCAAAAGATCGAGCGCCACGGCCCCGAGTTCGCGCATCGGAATATGCACGGTGGTCAGCGGCGGGTTGAGGAATGCGGCCTGCGGCAGGTCGTCCATGCCCATCACCGAAACGTCGCCCGGCACGGTGTAACCCATCTGCTGTACCCCCATCATCGCGCCCACTGCGAGACTGTCGCCCGCCGTCAGCACGGCCGTAAAATCTTGCCCGTTCCTGCGCAAGCGCTCGCTGATCGCCTGGGCGGCAAGCTCCGGCAGCCAGTCCTCGACCGGCACGACGAGATCGGGCGGGCAAGGCAAACCATGATGCTGGAAGGCATCCTGCCAGCCTTCGCGGCGCCGGTCGATCGTCCGCCGGCCAGGACGCATCAGGAAGAGGATGCGTTTGTGGCCCAGCCGGATGAGATAGTCGGTGGCCAGATGCGCCGCCGACCGATTGCAGGGGGTCACGCTCGATAGCCGCATCATCGGGTCGTCACCGTTGATCAGCACGACCGGCTTGCCGAAGCCGCGGGTGGCCTCGAGCATTCCTTCGTCGTCGACGGTCAGGAACAGCAGTCCCGCGACGTCCGGATCGACCCGCGCCTCTTCCAGCACCACTTTTTCCTCCGACTGGTCGGCGACCGCGCGGGTGACGATATCGAGCCCGAGAGCCTGGGCGCGATCCCGCAACCCTTCCAGCACATAGAGCGTGAACTGGTTGCGCACGTAGTCGATCATCGCCGCGCTCGAAGCCGCCAGGATCACCTTCTTGCCGGCGACCGGCGTCGGCATTGCGTAATTGGCGTCTTTCGCAGCCTCCATGACCCGCTGGCGGATGTCCGCGCGCACGCCCTTCTCGCCGGCCAGGGCCCGCGACACGGTGCTCAGCGACACGCCCACCTTTCCCGCGATATCCTCCAGCCGCACCCGCCGGCTTTTCTTGCCGCGTTTGCCCGGCACGATCGTCGTCGCCATGACATCCTCCCATCACCGATGCGCACACTGCAAAAAATTTTCAGATTGCGCAATCAATTTTCAGATGTTTTCATGAAGGCACCGCTTGGGAGAGTGGATCGGCAATGCTGCGCAGCAAATGCTGCAGCACAGGGAGGAATTGAGACATGGGCCTTTCAGCCCGGGACATCCGTGAAAAGCTTGACCGCCTCGTGACCGGCATGACCGGGCTTCGCGACGATGGCCGTTTCCACGAACCCAATCTCGACGGCACCGCCGGCGACTATATCTCTTTCGAAAGCTGGGAATGGCCACAGGGCGTCGGCCTCTACGGCCTGATCCGGCTGTGGCTGTTCACCGGTCGCGAAGATTTGAAGACGCTGATCGAGAACTGGTATTCGGCCCGCATCGAAGCCGGGATCCCGACGCTCAACGTCAACACCACTGCACCGATGCTCGGCCTTTCCGTCCTCTGGCGCGAAACCCGCGACCCGCGCTGGCAGCCGGTTCTCGACACCTGGGCCAATCGCGTCATGAGCCAGATGGGCCGCACCGAGGAAGGCGCCTTCGAACATCACGTCTCCGACAAGGTCAACGACGACGAGCTCTGGGACGATACGTTGTATATGGTCGCCCTCTTCCTCGCCTCCTATGGCGAGGCGAGCGGCCGCCGCGAGCTGGTCGATGAGGCGTCGAAGCAGTTCCTCGTCCACTCCCGTTACCTCGCCGACACGAAGACCGGCCTCTGGTTCCATGGCTGGACGTTCCAGGGTCGCCATAATTTTGCGGAAGCCCGCTGGGCGCGCGGCAATGCCTGGATCACCGCCGGCATGCTCGACCTTTTCGACCTCGCCGAGGTTTCGAAGCCGGTAAAGGATTTCCTGCTCGGCGTGCTGACGGCGCAGGTCAATGCGCTGCTGCCGCTGCAGGCCGCTTCCGGTGCCTGGCGCACCCTGCTCGACGATCCGTCCTCCTATGAGGAGATTTCCGCGACTGCGGGCTTTGGTTACGGCCTGCTCAAGGGCTACCGCCTCGGTCTCGGCACCCATGAATGGCGCGCCGCCGGCCTCAGGGCCGTTGAAGCCGTTCTCAACAATATCGACGAAACCGGCACCGTGCTCAACGTCTCCTATGGAACGCGCATGGGCCATGATCTGCAATTCTATCGGGATATTCCCATCCAGCCGACCGGCTATGGGCAGGCGCTTTCGATCCTGTGCCTCTCCGAAGCCATCCGGCATGTGGAACCGGGAGGCGAGACGCCATGACGATGAAGGTTCTCTACGGGGCCGGCCCCAACGACATCAAGGCCTACGACACCGCGCGCCTGCGCGCCGAATTCCTGATGGAAGACCTGTTCCAGGCCGACAGGGTCTCCTTCACCTATACCCATGTCGACCGCCTCATCGTCGGCGGCGCGGTTCCGGTATCGTCCACGCTGAGCTTCGGCTCGGGCGAAGAGATCGGCACGCCCTTCCTGCTGTCGGCCCGCGAAATGGGCATCGCCAATCTCGGCGGCACCGGCGTCGTCTCGGTCGACGGCAAGAGTTACACCCTGGAAAACCGCGACGTGCTTTATGTCGGCCGCGGCGCCCAGGACATCTCTGTCGCCAGCGCCTCTGCCGACAAGCCGGCCCGGTTCTACATGAACTCCGTTCCCGCAGGCGCCGATATACCCCACCGCCTCATCAAGCGGTCGGAATCCAAGATGCTGACATTCGGCGACCCCAAGCGCGCCAATCTGCGGAACCTCAGGATGTACATCCATCCTGAAGTCACGCCGTCCTGCCTGCTTCTGCTCGGCATCACCGACCTTGCCGACGGCAGCATCTGGAACACCATGCCGCCGCACCTGCACGAGCGCCGCATGGAAGCCTATTGCTATTTCGACCTGCCCGAAGAAGAGCGCGTCATCCACCTGATGGGCCGCCCGGAAGAAACGCGCCACCTCGTGGTCAAGAACCTCGACGCGGTTCTGTCGCCCGCCTGGTCGATCCATATGGGCGCCGGCACGGCGCAATATGCATTCGTCTGGGGCATGACCGGCGAGAACCAGGAATATAACGACGTGGCCCCCGTGGCCCTCAGCGAACTGAAGTGAAGACGACTATGAATCCCGAAGCAAACTGGATGCGAAAGACGTTGAAGCCGGGCGAAGCCGTCCGCTACTGGCAGCTCGGCAGCATCGCGCAAGAGCGTTTCGACGTGCCGGATGCCCCGATGAAGGGCGAGATGGACCCGTTCTTCTTCCTGACCAAGGTCAAGAACTTCATCCCGCACGAATATCCCTGCCGCACCATCTTTGCCGAGACCTATCGCGGCAAGCGCCCGGATGTCCGCGGCTCCTTCGATGCGACCCGCTGGTGGCTGCCTTTCGGCTCCCCGCGGCTCGATCTTTCCGGCTTCTGGTTCCGCCCGACCCGGCTCGCCACCTGGACCCGCACCTATATCGAGGCGGAAACCGCCGGCACGGCGAAGATCCGCCTCGGCACCTGCGGCGGCGCGGTCATCTGGATCAACGGCGAGGAAGCCGGCTGGATGGCGCCCTACAGCCGCAATCTAGAAGCCAAGCAGGAATTCGAACTGCCGCTGGTCGCCGGCCTCAACGAGATCACGTTGTTCTTCGACGACCTCGCCGAGCGTGACGCCCGCTATTTCTATCAGTTCGACTACGTCTCCGGCCCGGCTGCCAGTGTCGCCCTGCCGGTCCCGGTCACGAGCGCCGTCGCCGCAAGCCTCGAAAAGGCGCTCGACACCATGTATTTCGACCGCCAGCATTATTTCGGCGGCGACATCACTCTGCTTCTCTCCGCGCCCCTGCCGGTCGAGGTGAAGGTCAACGTCGCGGTCGAAGGCGATTTCATGTCGCGCGAGCGCTTCGATTTCGACTTCACGCTGGCCGCGGGCGCCACCAGCCTCAATATCGGTCCGTCGGAAAAGGCGCCCGCCGACTTCCGCCACTTCCGCATCACTCTCAATGCCGGCGGCTTCGTCGTGTCCCGTTCGCTCGGCGTCGAGATCTGCCACGCCGAAAGCCAGGGACAGGCTCCTGCATCGCTGAGCGATCGTATCACCGAGACCCTGGCGCAAATCTCGGAAAATTCCGAACGCGATACGGTCCGCGCCTTCGCCCGGCTGGCAAGCGGCCGGTCCGGTCCCGATACGGACGCGATGATCGAGGAAATCCTGCCTTCGATCGAAGACTGCCACGACTGCGCCGACTTCTCGCTGGTGCCACTCATCTGGTCGCGCACCGCCTGGGGCAAGGACATCAACGAAAAGACCCGTGCCCGCATCGACGGCGCCATCCTCAACTACCGTTACTGGATGGATGAGCCGGGCAATGACGTGCAGTGGTATTTCTCCGAAAACCACGCCCTGCTGTTCCATACTTCCGCCTATCTTGCGGGCAGCCTCCTCCCAGACGCCACCTTCGTCCGTTCCGGCCGCAAAGGCTCGGAGCAGGCGAAGGTCGGTGCCGCCCGCGTCCGCGCCTGGCTCGACCATTTCGAACACTGGGAAATGGCCGAGTTCAACTCCGCCCCCTATTTCCCGATCGACCTCAAGGGCCTGACGGCACTTGCAGCCCTTTCGCCTGACAAGGATATCGCCGACCGCGCCAAGGCCGGCATCGTCCGCCTCTGCGAAATCATCGCCCGCTCCGCCCATCACGGCATGGTGACGGCAGCGCAAGGCCGCTCCTACGAGCACACGCTTTGCGCCGGCCGCTCGCTGGAACTGTCCGGCGTGGCCCGCCTGCTCTGGGGCAAGGGCTGGTACGGCCGCCGCGTCCACTGCCTGCCGCAAATGGCCGTCTGCCTGCGCGACCACGGTCTCGAAATCCCGGCCGAATTCGCCGCGATCGCCGATCACCGCGGCAGCCAGCACCAGGAATGGCGTTTCGCCCAGGGCGAAAACTCGTTTGCGGCGCTCTATCATTACAAGGGCGAGCACTTCGCCATGGGCTCGACGGTCCATTACCGCTGGGACGAATGGGGCTACCAGGAAACCATCCTGCACCTTCGCCTTGGCGACAAGCCGGAAGCCGCGATCTGGATCAACCATCCGGGCGAAACCATCCAGTTCGGCTACGGCCGTCCGTCCTACTGGGGCGGCTGCGGCACCATCCCCCGAGCGCAGCAATACCGCGGTCTGGCGATCCTCGAATTCACCACCTATGAGGAACAGCCGGATTTCACGCATGCCTGGTTCCCCAAGGCCGAGTTCGACGAAACACTCGTTTCCGGCGGCGTGGCGCTTGCCCGCTCCGGCAAGGGCGCCGTCATGCTGCGCACCGCCTCGAAGCTGGAGGCCGTCACCGAAGGCCCCTCGGCAGGGGCCGAACTGCGCCAATACGGCCAAAAGACCCGCTGGATCGTCCGCGTCTGCGAAGCGGACAATCTCACGGCCGTCGAGTACCGCTTCAGCGGGCTCGCCCCGAGACAGGAATCCGACGGCACCGTCGTTGTCGAGGACCCGGAATATGGTACCGTCCGCTTCAGGAAGGACGGTTCCGTGGAGGCCGAAGGCCGCGTGATCGCGCGGGCGGATTATACAGTAAAAGGCGAAGCGACGATCCTGAGCGCTTCGTGATCTAAAAAACCGGACGGGTGGAGGCCCGTCCATTCAGAGGAGGAAATGAGCATGAAAACCAAATCGCTTCTGGCGGGCGCTGCGCTCGCCCTTCTCATGTCGACGGCAGCACATGCCGGCGACGTGCGGATCATGTGGTATTCGGACGGCGTCGAAGGCGACGTCATGAAGGATCTCGTCGGCCGCTTCATGAAGGAAAACCCAGGCATCAACGTCATCCTCGACAACGTTGCCTACAGCGTCATCAAGGACCAGCTGCCCGTGCAGCTCGAAGCCGGCAACGGCCCGGACATCGCCCGCGTCACGGCGATCAAGGACCTCTCCAAGCACTGGCTCGACTTGCGCCCGCTGGTCAAGGACGCCAAGTACTGGGACGACAATTTCGGCGCCCAGGCCGACTGGATGCGCCCGGACGGCTCCAAGCAGATCTCCGGCTTCATGACGCAGATCACCCTGACCGGCGGTTATGCCAACAAGACCCTGTTCGACCAGGCGGGCGTTCCGCTTCCAGGCCCGAAGGCCACCTGGGAAGAATGGGCGGCTGCTTCCAAAAAGGTCAAGGATAGCCAGAAGCTCCCGTTCGCCATGGCGATCGACCGCTCCGGCCACCGCCTCACTGCTCCGCTCCTGTCCTACGGCGCCAACTATGTCGGCAAGGACGGCAAGCCGGCACCGCTCGACAAGGGCGCCAAGGACTTCCTGACCAAGTTCGTCGGCTGGGTCGGCGAAGGCTCCTTCGCCAAGGACGTCTGGGTCTCCGCCGCCGGCTCGACCTACCGCGCCGCGGCCGAAGACTTCATCAACGGCCAGCTCGCCTTCTACTATTCCGGTTCCTGGCAGGTGGCGAACCTCACCACCAAGATCGGCAACAGCTTTGACTGGGTGGCGACCGGCAGCCCCTGCGGCCCGGCAGCCTGCACCGGCATGCCCGGCGGCGCGGCACTCGTCGCCGTGAAATACACCAAGAACCCGAAGGACGTCGCGACCGTCATGGACTGGTTCGCTCAGGAGAAGGTCGTCAAGGAATTCTCCGAGCGCACCCTCTTCCTGCCCGGCCACAAGGGTGTCGTCGACAAGGGCGGCCTCGACTTCAAGACCGACAACGCCTTCGCCAAGGCTGCCCTGACCAAATATGTCGAGGCATCGAAGACCACCTCCGAAACCGCCCTGAAGCTGCCCGGCTGGCGCTGGTCCGACACGGTCTATGCCGCGGTCGTCACCCGCGTCGGTCAGACCCTTGCCGGCGAACTGAAGCTCGATGACGCCTTTACGCGTATCGACGCCGACATCGCCCAGAAGGTCAAGGACAGCGGCCTCTGATAACAGCTCCGCTCGGCCCACCCTCTCCCCGCAAGTCGGACGAGGGTGGGCGGCGACGGCGCGGCATATCCCTTCTCCCCGCCTGCGGGGAGAAGGTTCCGGCAGGCGGATGAGGGCGAGCCCCGCCATCCGGACAAGAAGACAAGGAGGGATGGAATACCAACATGAGCACGACGTCTCTCACTGACCGTCTCGGCAGCCTTCTCATGGCGCCCGTGCATCTGCTGATGCGCATCATCGACATACCGCTCCGCGCCGTTCAGAAAGCGGCCGGCATCGGCGGCATGGCGGCCGTGTTCCTCGCTCCGAACATGCTGATCTTCGGCATTTTCGTGCTCCTGCCACTCGTCATCAACTTCGTATACTCGATGACCGGCGGCACGGCCTTCTTCATTTCCGAGCGCAATTTCGTCGGCGCCGAGCAGTATCAGCGCCTCTTCACCTGCACGAACTACCTCGATCCGATGTCCTGCCAGGAGGATGCCTTCTGGACCGCGGTCGGCAACACCTTCTGGTTCGTGGTCCTGCAGGTCACGCTGATGATCGGCGTGTCGCTGATTACGGCACTGATCCTCAACCGCGATCTCGCCGCCCGCTCCTTCTGGCGCGCCGTGTTCTTCTTCCCGGTCCTCCTGTCGCCCGTCGTCGTCGGCCTGATCTGGAAGTGGATCCTGCAGCGCCAGGGCCTCTTGAATTTCGGCCTCTACCAGTTCGGCATCGAGCCCTATACTTGGCTTACCGACCGCAACTGGACCTTCATCGCCACGATCGGCGTGTCGATCTGGGCGCATATGGGCCTCTACACGCTGATCCTGCTCGCCGGCCTGCAGGCGATCCCGAAGGATCTCTATGAAGCTGCGGAAATGGACGGCACCAAGCCGGAGCGCGTCTTCCGGCGCATCACGCTGCCGCTTCTCGCGCCGAACCTTCTCGTCGTCGTAGTTCTCGCCCTGATCAAGGCCGTGCAGATCTTCGACGAGGTCTACGTGCTGACCGGCGGCGGTCCGGGCACCAGCACGCTCTATCTGACCCAATACATCTACGAGACCGGCTTTGCCTCGACGCTCCGCAATCCGGGCCTTGCCGCTGCCGCCTCGATCCTGATGGGCCTCGTGCTCGTGGTGCTGACGCTGATCCAGCTCGGCGTCGGCCAGCGTAGCGAAAAGAAGGGGAAACGCTAATGGGTGTCGCCTCCCGCTTCATTCTGCGCCGCCGCGGCGGCAAAAGCTGGCACTGGACTGATATCGTCACCTGGGTCTGGCTCGTCGGCGGCCTGATCATCATGTTCGGCCCGGCCGTCTGGCTCGCCTTCTCGTCCTTCAAGACGCCGGCAGCCCTTGCCGAGTTCCCGCCGTCGATCCTGCCCTACGTCACCAGCCAGGCGACGGTCCAAGGTTACGACAAGCCGCTGCAGCTCTTCGAAGCCAAGATGCCGGACGGGTCGACCAAGGTGTTGGCCGAGGTGCGCCGCATCGGTCTCGTCGCCCAGATGGTCGATCCGAAGGCGCCGGGCGAAATCGTCCGCGTCAATATCGGCGACCGCACTCCGGTCCGTTCGGTCGCGTTTGCGACGGAAAACTACACGACGCCCTTCACGCAGTTCGATTTCCTGCGCTACCTGTGGAACTCGGTCTTCGTGACAGTGACGGCGACGCTGATCACCCTGATCGTCAATTCCATGGCCGCCTTCGCGCTGTCGAAATACGAATTCAAGGGCCGCAGCCTCGCGATGCTGATTATCCTCGCGACGCTGATGGTGCCGCTTTCGGTGATCATGGTGCCGCTCTATTCGATCATCTCCTCGCTCGGGCTGTTCAACAATCTCTGGGGCGTCATCCTGCCGACGGTCGCAACCCCGACCGGCGTGTTCATCCTGCGTCAGTACATGCTGACCATCCCGGACGAGCTGATCGACGCCGCGCGCATGGACAAGGCGTCCGAATGGCAGATCTACTGGCGTATCGTGCTGCCGCTGACGGCACCGGCGCTCGCGGTTCTGGCGATCTTCTCGGTCGTCTGGCGCTGGAACGACTTCCTGTGGCCGCTGATCGTATTGTCGCGGCGCGAACTCTACACCTTGCAGGTGGGCCTGAGCATCTATTCCGGCGAACTGAACGTCCAGTGGCACTTCATCCTGGCGATGACGGTCGTGACCATGATCCCGGTCGTGCTAGTCTTCATCTTCCTGCAGCGTTTCATCACCACCGGCATTGCCGGCACCGGCCTGAAGTAAGGATCACCGATGGGCGAGATCACCCTCACCAAAATCAAGAAGTCCTTCGGCGCAGTCGACGTCCTGAAGGACATCGACCTCGATATCAAGGACGGCGAGTTCATCGTTTTCGTCGGCCCGTCCGGCTGCGGAAAATCGACCTTGCTGCGCACCATCGCCGGCCTTGAAAAGGTCACCGGCGGCGAGATCGAGATCGACGGCAAGCGCGTCAACGAAGTGTCCGCCGCCGACCGCGGCCTTGCCATGGTCTTCCAGTCCTATGCGCTCTATCCCCATATGAGCGTGCGCCAGAACCTCGCCTTCGGGCTGGAAAATTCCAACATGCCCAAGGCGGAGGTGGCCGAGCGCATTACCGAAGCCGCCCGCATGCTGGAGATCGAAGCTTATCTCGAGCGCCGGCCCGGCCAGCTTTCCGGCGGCCAGCGCCAGCGCGTCGCGATCGGCCGCGCCATCGTGCGCCGCCCGACCGCCTTCCTGCTCGACGAACCGCTGTCGAACCTCGACGCCGAGTTGCGCGTCTCGACCCGCGCCGAACTCGCAGCCCTTCACGCCCGCCTCGGCTCGACGATGATCTACGTCACCCACGACCAGGTGGAGGCGATGACATTGGCCCACCGCATTGTGGTCATGCGCGCCGGCAAGATCGAACAGGTCGGAACCCCGCTCGACCTCTACAACACACCAGCCAACCGCTTCGTCGCAGGTTTCATCGGCGCACCGCACATGAACTTCCTGGCCGGCGAGGTCGCCGAGCTGGAAACCGGCACGGCAACGCTTACGACCGCAGGCGGCCACCGCCTGCTCGTGCCGTTCTCGGGCCATTCCCTGTCCGTCGGCGACAAGCTGACGATCGGCATCCGCCCGCAGCACATAACGCTTGCCAATGATCCGGGAAGCCTCAAGGTTAAGGTGCGGCTGGTCGAAGCGCTCGGCTCCGAAACGGTCATCCACGCGGACCTGAACGGTGAAAAACTCCTCGCCGTCGTTCCCGGCCAGAAACTCATTTCCCCAGGCGAAGAAGCTCACCTCTCCGTCGCCGGTGCACCGCTGCACCTGTTCGACCGGAACGGATTGAGGGTGAAGGGGAGCTAGTCCTGCCCTTCGTTGCTTCGGGCCGAGCTACACCGGAAGGTGGAATAGCTGGTCGATAGCACGGGCGTTACAATCCCTCACCAACCATAGCGGGAGGAGAGGTGTCGATGTTCCGTGCTTTTCTGATTCTGTTGCTGGCCATGGTCTTTACCGGACCGGCCGGGCTATCACCGGCCAACGCCCAGACCCGGATGGTCAAGGCCAAACCGACGCCCGCGTCGATGGCGGCCGGTGAGTCCGTATTGTTCGACGACAAGAGCTGCCCAGCGGGCATGATCGCACGTTATACCAAGTCGCAGCGCAAGGAGCAGATTTCGAAGAGATGCGTGCATCTGAACGGCACGCGGTAGGGCGCAGGATCGTGGCAGATATCCGCGTCATGTGAGCGACGCCGCTCTTCTCATGCCTCAGAGATACCCCTTGAAAAAGGCCAGCATCGCCCTCCGCATCGCTTCAGTTTCGCGGTGCCCGACGCCCGCTTCTGGCAGGAAAACCAGCGCGCCGAGCGCTTCAGCCTTGAGATAGGCAGCTTCCGTCTCGGCAAATGCGCAGTCCACCGCTGCTGGCGGCGTCAGCGGATCGTCCCAGCCGATGCAGATCAGCTGCGGCCGCGGCGCCACCAGCCCGGCGATCTCGCCGATCGAGGTCTCCTTGAGCAGTCCCGGCACCGTCAGGTAGTGGCCATGAAGGTCATGGGCGCCGATTTTGACCAGCGTCGCGAAATCGGCATAACAGCACAGATGTGCCACCGCCTTCACCCTCGGATCGATCGCCGCCAGGAAATAGGCAAGTGTCGCCCCCATAGACAGCCCCGAGACGCCGATCCTTTGCGGATCGACCTCCGGTCGGCCGGCGAGCCAGGTCAGCGCCGCCGCCTGTTCGGAAAGCATCTGCCCGAACAGGGTTCTGCCGTGCCAGAGCGCCGCCTTGGTCGCCGCGTCCTCCGTCACCCCGGCCCGCTCGCCAAAGGTCGGCATGTCGATGCACAGCGCAACATATCCTTCGCGCGCCAGAGCCGGCCCCGGGGCATCGAGCAGTGCCGGCCGGCCGTCGATCAGTTCGGATGCCCCGATATCCCAGCGGGCGCCATGCGCATGCGCATAGACAATCGCCGGGCCGCCGGTGAGGAAGCCTTCGCTCGGCCGGGTGAGGAAACCCCGGACCTCCGCGCCATCCTCGAGCCTGAACCGCAATCTTTCGAGAATATAGCCGTCGTGGATTTCCGCGGAACTCTCCGCCAGCGCCAAGGAGACCTCCTCGAAGGCAAGCAGCTCCTTCAATCGCTCGACCGTGATCGCCATCCTGCCCTCCTCCCGGCGCCCCATCCCTCCCCTCCAGAGAGGATGACCGCCGTCTGTGCCCGTCAGCTTTTCAAACGCATAGACCAAATAGCCTCGCCTCGCATCCCCACCATTCGAACTTGTGCAGACAATCGGCCAGCCTCGTTTCGGCTACGGCGGGACGATGCTGCCGTCGCCGCATCAGGTCCGGCGAGGCCGCCTGTGAGAAAATCTCGATCGCAGAACTCTTGACTTCCACGCCCTATCATCCGACTTCAAACTCTGAAACGAAGGGATGAAGACCATGACCGAAGCCGCCCGCAGCACGATCGACCAGAGCGAAGTCGACCGGTTTTCCGCAATGGCCGCGGAGTGGTGGGACCCGACCGGCAAGTTCAAGCCGCTCCACAAGTTCAATCCCGTGCGGCTCGCCTATCTCCGCGACCGCATCTGTGAAAATTTCGGCCGCGATCCGAAGAGCCACCTGCCGCTTTCCGGCCTGCGCATCCTCGATATCGGCTGCGGCGGCGGCCTGCTCTCCGAGCCGATCGCCCGTATGGGCGCAACCGTCGTCGGTGCAGATCCGTCCGAGAAGAACATCGGCATCGCCTCCACCCATGCCGCCGAGACGGGCACCTCGGTCGATTACCGCGCAGTGACTGCCGAGCAGCTCGCCGAAGCCGGCGAGACGTTCGACGTCGTCTTGAACATGGAAGTCGTTGAGCACGTCGCGGATGTCAATTTCTTCATGACGACCTGCGCCAACATGGTCCGCCCCGGCGGCCTGATGTTCGTCGCCACCATCAACCGCACCTTCAAGGCCGGAGCGCTGGCGATCTTCGCCGCCGAAAACATCCTGCGCTGGCTACCGCGCGGCACCCATCAATACGAAAAGCTGGTCCGCCCGGAAGAGCTCGAAAGACCGATCTCTTCAGCCGGCATGGACATCATCCACCGCACCGGCGTCTTCTTCAATCCGCTGCAGGACCGCTGGAACCTGTCGCCGGACATGGACGTCAACTACATGATGCTGGCCAAGCGGCCGGCGTGATTTTCGGAACGCCTGGTCCGGGGTAATATCGCAGGCGCTATGGGAGCGTGAATATGGCTGAGGTCAGGCCGGCGCTCCCTCCGCCTCGGACCTCCGGCGGCAATGCCGCCCGACGTTGCGCCGTCCTCGCTCGTTCAGTTCGCGTCTTCGGGAATGACCGGCAGCGGTGCGATCTCGATGCCCTCGTCGAGCAGCTCGCGCACCTCGCCGAGGCTCGCCTGGCCGATGATGCCTCGGGCATCCGCTTCGCCATAGTGGATCTTGCGGGCTTCCTCGGGAAACTTCTCGCCGACGTCCTCGGCATTGGCCTTGATCGCCGCGACTGCTTCCTTGAGCTTGGCAATCATCTCCTGGCGCGCCAGGTCCATCACCATCGCCTGCTTCTCTTCCTTCTTTCGGGCGGTCGAGACAGAGGGCGCCATCAGCGTCTTGGAAATGGAAGCGGAATTGCAGACCGGACAGGTGAGGAGCCCGCTCGCCACCTGCCGATCGAAGTCGGCGCTTTCCGAAAACCAGCCTTCGAACGTGTGGGCATTATCGCAGATGAGCGAATACTTGATCAAGCGGCCACCTCTCCCGCCGCGTCGGGAACCGCATCGAGCGAGAACTCGCGGGCGTTCTTGAGGTTGGGGATCTTCCCCCGCGCCGCGGCGACTGCGGCGATGTCGATGTCGGCGAGCACGACACCCTCGCCGGTGCCGCCGGCGGATGCCAGAACCTTGCCCCACGGATCGACGATCATCGAATGGCCAAATGTCTCGCGGCCGTCCTCATGCACGCCGGCCTGAGCGGCGGCGATCACGAAGGCGCCGTTCTCGATCGCCCGAGCCCGCAGCAGGATTTCCCAATGGGCTTCGCCGGTCTGGCGGGTGAAGGCCGCCGGCACGGTCAGGATTTCGGCCCCGGCCAAGGCTTCGGCCCGGAAAAGCTGCGGGAACCGCACGTCGTAGCAGATCGCGAACCCGAGCCTGCCGAACGGCAGGTCGGCGACGCGCGCTTTGCTGCCCGGCTCGTAGGCCGAGCTTTCGCGCCAGCTCTCGCCATTGTCCAGATCGACATCGAACATATGGATCTTGTCATAGGTGCAGATCTGCCGGCCGCTGGGCGCAAACAGGAAGGCGCGGTTGGCGATCTTGCCCCATCGACGGCGATCGCCGTCGAGCCGACATGCAGGTGGATGCCGAGTTCGCTTGCAAGGCTGCGGGCGGTCGAAACGATGATGTCGCCCGCCTCGTCGCGCAGAACGGCACGCATCGCCTTGCGGTCCCGCTGCAGGAAACCCGTCATCTCCGGGGTCTGGATATAAACCGCCCCTTGCGCTGCCGCTTCACGGACCAGCCGCGCCATATCGGCGGCGTTCTTTTCCGGATCGACTCCGGAGCACATCTGGATGGCGGCAGCCTTGAAAGCCATGGGAGATACCTCTCAGTTCGCCAGCATCGGGTCCAGCTTGCCGGCCCGGTCAAGCGCGTGCAGATCGTCGCAGCCGCCGACATGCGTCCCGTCGATGAAGATCTGCGGGAAGGTCGCACGGCCGTTCGCCTTGCCGATCATTTCCTGGCGCAGTTCCTGCGAATAGGTGGCGTCGTGCTCGGTATAGGCCACACCCTTGGTGTCCAGCAAAGCCTTGGCGCGCGCGCAGTAACCGCAATATTCGCGGGTATAGATAGTGACCTCTGCCATGATCGTCTCCGGGCGCGGCCCCAAGGGAAAGGAAGCGGGAAAAGGCCGCGCGCAATAGTGTCTTCTTCTGTTCATATAGGCGCGGCTACGGCCATTGCAAAGGTCAAAACCGTGACCTCCGCGGCTCCTGCTTTCTTCAAAGCGCGAGTGGCGGATGAAACCGTCGCACCGGTCGTATAGACGTCGTCGACAAGCACCAGCCGCTTGCCGAAAACGCGGTCCTCGTGGCCCGGCGAGATCGCGAAAGCCGCCCGCACGTTGTCCTCGCGGGCCCGCGCCGAAAGCCCCACCTGCCGGTCCGTGCGCTTGACGCGGACGAGCGTGGACGGCAGGAACGGCCGGCCGGATTTTCGCGACAGATGCCGGGCAAGCTCCGCCGCCTGATTGAATTTCCGCGAGGCGAAGCGTGATCGATGCAGCGGCACCGGCAGGATGCCGTCGCAGTTCGCGACGTGGCCGTCGGAGGCTCGCAGCATCCAGCCGGCCATCATCCCCGCGAGATCAGTGCGGTCGCGGTATTTCAGCGAATGGACGAGATCGCGGGCCGCGCCCTCGAAGATTGCCGCCGAACGCAGGCGGTCGAAGACTGGCGGTTCCGCGATCGCCTGCGCCGATAGAATGCCCGGCCCCGGATCATAGGAGAACGGCAGACCGAGCGTCTCGCAATAGGGCCGCTCGATGAAGCGGATTTCCCGCCAGCAGGCGGGGCAGAATCCCTGATGCGCTCCGGTTCTGATGCCGCAGCCGGGGCAGGCTGGAGGATAGACGAGATCGCCGACCCATCTCGTCCACCCCGCGGCGAACGATGTTAAAAGTCGCAAGGGGTTGACGTTGGGCTCGGCGGACATGACTTGACAATAGCGGACGGAGCGCGCCTTTGCGACGGCAGAATACGAGTGGACGGCCATGGAAATTCTTTTCGACGAACAGCTGGTGAGCGCACGGCGCAGACGCGCGATAGCCGCCAAGGACAGCAATGCCGCATTCCTCCTGGACATTGCCGGCCGCGAGCTTGCGGACCGTCTGGCGGTCGTCGAACGCAAGTTCGAGACGGCGGTCGAACTGCATGGCGGAACCGGTATCGCCGCCCGTGAGGCGATGGCGACCGGCAAGATCGGCACCTTGAGCCGCGTCGAGACCGATGCCGCCTTCTCAGGGCCTGGAGACGCCTTTACCACGGCGCCATTCGAAGACGTCCCTCTCAAACCCGAATCCGTCAATCTGGTCCTGTCGCCGCTCTCGTTGCATCTGGTCAACGACATGCCCGGCACGCTGATCCGCATACGCCGCGCCCTGAGGCCCGACGGACTTTTTCTGGCGGCGATCCCCGGCTCCGGCACGTTGCAGGAAATGCGCGACGTCCTTCTCTCTGCCGAGGCGGAACTGACCGGCGGCGCGAGCCCCCGCGTCATACCGTTTGCCGATGTGCGCGATGTCGGCGCCCTGCTGCAGCGGGCCGGTTTCTCGCTGCCGGTCGTCGATGCCGAGACCTACACGGTGCGTTACGACTCGCTCTTCCCGCTGATGCGCGATTTACGCGCCATGGGGATGACCAATCCCCTCGCGGGCCGCAGCCGGGTGCCGGTCACGAGGCGTTTCTTCGTAAGGGCTGCGGAGCTTTATGCGGAACGTTATTCCGATCCGGACGGCCGCATCCGCGCCACGTTCTCGATCATCTACGCATCCGGCTGGGCACCGCACGAAAGCCAGCAGAAGCCGCTGAAGCCGGGTTCGGCCAAGATGCGGTTGGCCGACGCGTTGCGCGGGGAAACGGAATAGGAGCTTAGCGGGTAGCGTCCTCGTAGGTATTCGCAATACCGCCGAACATGTTGTCCATGAGGTCGTAATAACCGCCGAGAGCGATAAACAGCGTTACCGCCAGAATTGAAGCGATGAGGCCATATTCCACGGCCGTTGCGCCGCTGTTGTTCTTCAGAAGAAACCTGAAAAGGCGCATGGAATATCCTTCAATCAACATGAGCGGGCCGAAGCCCCTGGCGTCAGCAGTCGCTGCCCACGCCATAACCCTGCACGATGCAGACCGAGCCGGGCGTTTCCTGCAGCACGCTGCGCCGGATAGTATAATGCCTTGCGCCCTTTTCGCCGGGCTTGATGGAGCCCGTGCTGATCAGGTCGAAATCCTCCTGGACATGCGCCAGTCGGCGCTCGTCATTGCGGCCAGCGAGCATCGGCGTCACGATCAGCGAAAGAGCGATCGCGGCCGTCCCGAACAGAAGAGCGATATTGAGCGCGCCGGTTTTGCCGGAGCCATGCGCTGCCCGCTGACGGACCCGCACAGTTTTCCAGAATTCCTCGTCCATGCCTTCTAAAGCCTCATCAACGCGTTACCGGATAAGCCTTGAAGGTGCCACAATCGGCTAAACGATCCCTTAACGCCGTATGAATTCGGCCGCTCTAATTTTATCGATCAGAGCAGATCCTGCAGGATCGGGATGAGCGGCTCATCGGCCGGCGGCATCGGGTAATCCCTGAGCGCGTTCGGCCGCACCCATTTGATCGCCTGCCCTTCCCTTCCCGTCGGAATGCCTTCGAAACGACGGCAGATGTAGAGCGGCATCAGGAGGTGGAAGGTTTCGTAGGTATGGCTGGCGAAGGTGAGCGGCGCAAGGCAGGGGATCCTGGTCACGATGCCGAGCTCTTCCTCGAGCTCGCGCACCAGCGTCTCCTCGGGCGTCTCACCCGGCTCGACCTTGCCGCCGGGAAACTCCCAGAGGCCGGCCAGCGACTTGCCTTCCGGACGCTGCGCCAGAAGGATGCGGCCGTCGGTATCGATCAGCGCGCAGGCGGCGACCAGCAGGATTTTGCGGGGTGCATCGCTCATGCCCGGCCTTCCTGCCGCCAGTACCGGTATTCGTAGGCCTTGCGGAAGCCGAACTTCCGATAAAGCGCCATCGCCGGTTCGTTGGTCGAGACCACCTGGAGCCAGGCCGAACGCGCACCGCTGATACGAGCCCAGCGCAGCGCCGAGGAGAGGATTTCGGTGCCCACACCCTCGCGCCGATGCTCTTTGGCCACGGCAAAGGAGATGATCCCGGCAAGGTCGTTGTCCTGGACGCAGAGCGCCACGGCCGCGGCCCCTTCCTGCGGATTTTCCTTGATGAAGAAGCCGGAGGTCGGCTTGATCGAACTCAGGATCTCGGCAAGCGCCGGCTTCAACGCCGGATCTTCGCTATCGACCGCAAGGCTCGCATCGCAGAACCGGCCGATATCGTGGCTCGGCAGGTGATCGAGCGTGTCCGGCAGTTCCAGTTCGGTGAGGTTGACGGTCAGGACGTCGACAGTCTCGAACACCCGCCAGCCGGCGGCATCGAGATGCTCGATAAGCTTGGGAGGAGCAAGCGGCGTCTCCCGTACGACCAGCTGACGACCGTAATTCTCGAACCGCTTGCGCGCCTTCTCGAGCCGCATCGCCATGTCGCGGTGGTCGGATGGGTCGAGCGGTACGATGCAGTTCAGGCGCTTGGAAGGATGGCCGCCGGTCAGCCGCACCTGCCAGCTTCCGTCATAAACGACGGACGCCGCCGGCCAGGCTCGAAAGCCGACGGCTTCGAGCCGCCTGACCAATGGCAGATCGTTCTGAGGAGATGAGGCTTCGTTCAATTCCTGTCAGCTCCGGTAGTCGCCGTTGATGGCAACATATTCCTTGGTGAGGTCGCAGGTCCAGACGGTCGCCCGGCCGTTGCCGAGACCGATATCGACCTTCACCGGGATGTCCTGTTCCTTCATGACGGCCATGGTCGCGGCTTCGGAATAGGCCGGATCGCGCTCGCCGTCGACGGCGACGCGCACGTCGCCGAACCAGATCGCCAACCGGTCGCGGTCTGCCATTTCGCCGGACTTGCCGACGGCCATGACGATGCGGCCCCAGTTGGCGTCCTCGCCGGCGACCGCGGTCTTGACCAACGGCGAATTGGCGATCGAAAGGGCGATCGTCTTTGCCGCCGCATCGCTCTCGGCGCCGGTGACGGTGATCTCGACCATCTTGCGGGCGCCTTCGCCGTCGCGAACGACCTGCAGGGCCAGATCCTTCAGGAGATCGTTGAGCGCGGCGCGGAAGCTCGCGAGGCGCGGATCATCGGCAATTTCGACGCGGGCCTGGCCATCTGCGGCGGCGGCACCAGTGGCAAACAGCATCAGCGTATCGGAGGTCGAGGTGTCGCTGTCGACGGTGACCGAATTGAAGGTGGGGCCAACGCCGGCTGAAAGCAGACTCTGCAGCGCCGGCGATGCGATATCCGCATCGGTCGCCACGAAGGACAGCATGGTCGCCATGTCGGGCGCGATCATGCCGGCGCCCTTGGCGATGCCGTTGATCGTCACCGTGACGCCGCCGATCTCGGCGGTGCGGGTCGCGACCTTCGGATAGGTGTCGGTGGTCATGATAGCCTTGGCGGCTTCCAGCCAGAAATTACCGACGGCGCCGGTGTTCATGTCGCCGAGCACGCCCGCGAATTTCGTCGCGTCCAGCGGTTCGCCGATCACGCCGGTCGAAGCCAGATAGACCTCGTTCTGGCCGCAGCCGACCGCTTCGGAGGCCGATTTTGCGGTGAGTTCAGTCGCGGCCTTGCCCTTGACGCCGGTAAAGGCGTTGGCATTGCCGGAATTGACGACCACGGCGCGCGCCACCCCATGCGACAGATTGGCACGGCAGAAATCGACCGGCGCCGAAGGGCACTTGGAGCGCGTGAAGACGCCGGCGACAGTCGCCGGCTCGTCGAACACCATCAGCAGCACGTCGGTGCGGTTCTTGTACTTGATCCCGGCAGCGGCTGTCGCCATGCGCACGCCGCGGATCGCCGGCATGTCGGGATAGGATTTCGGAGCGAGCGGCGAAACGGAATCGGACATCGGAAATTACCTGGCTCAAATAAGGAGAGGGCCCGGAAAATCCGGGCCCGTTGTCGAGAATTACTGCTGGACCGGCGCGTCGCCCGCTTCCTGCATCTTGCTGACGTCTTCATAGCCCTTCTTGAGGGCAGCATCCTTGATGTCGATCTTCTGCTCGCTCTTCGCCTTGGTGATGAGGGCGACGTACTTGTCGCGCATCACCAGCTGCTTGACCTGGTCCTCGACCTGGTCGAAAGCCGGCGCCGGGGCATCGCGCGTGTCTTCCAGCTTGATGACATGATAGCCGAACTGCGACTTGACCGGCGTCTTGCTATACTCGCCCTTCTTCAGGGCGAAAGCGACTTCTTCGAATTCCGGAACCATGCGGCCGCGGCCGAACCAGCCAAGGTCGCCGCCTTCATCCTTGTTGGAATCCTGGGACTTTTCCTTGGCGATCGCGGCGAAATCCTTGCCCTTGTCGAGATCGGCGATGATCGCCTTGGCCTCGTCCTCGGTCTTCACGAGGATGTGGCGGGCATGCACCTCTTCCTGCTTCGGCAGGGAAGCGATTTCCTTGTCGTAGCGAGCCTTGACCTCTGCCGGGGTGGTGGCGTCGATCACATGCTTGCGGAAGTAGGCGTTATGCAGCTCGCGGTCGGCGATATAGTCCATCCGCTTCTTGAAGTCCGGCGTATCCTTGATGCCTTCGGCGAGGGCACCCTTGGCGAGCAGCTTGACGTCGATCGCGCCGGAAAGGGCTGCGACCTTCTTCTGGTCGTCCGGAAGCTGGGCCAGCTGCGGGTCGAGGTTCTGGACCGCAATATCCAGTTCCGACTGGTGAATTTCCAGGTCGCCGACCTTGGCAACGACCGGATCCTCTGCCGCAAAGGCGGGAGCCTGGCAGAGGATCGCGGCGGCCAGCGCGGCCGTCATGAGAAACTTGTGGCGCAACATCGATAAAGACCTTTCGATAAGGAAGCCGGTTTCAGAACGTCTGATTCCGGCCAGAAAACCTTCACAAACACCGGATTGTGGCCATTCTGTATCGGCCGCCACCGTTGACATCATTCGACCCCCCTCTTATCTGTCACGCAACTTGGCGTCCAGCAGAGTTTCCGGGCGTGACGGGTCATTTTATCGGCATCAGAAACCGATGGTTCGACCGGTCCCGCGCCCTCATGGGACATGATTTCAGAAAGGACCATTCGTATGGTCAGCCTTGGCGGCATCGCCCGCAAATTGTTCGGTTCGGCAAACGATCGCCGCGTGCGCAGCTACCAGCCGACTATCGACGCGATCAATGCAATCGAGGAGAAGACCAAGGCTCTCTCCGACGAACAGCTTGCAGCCCAGACGGTGGAGTTCAGGAAACTGCTCGCCGAGGGCAAGACGCTCGACGACATCCTGATCCCGGCCTTTGCGGTCGTGCGCGAGGCCTCCCGCCGCGTACTCGGGATGCGCCCGTTCGACGTGCAGCTGACCGGCGGCATGATCCTTCACGATGGCGCGATCGCCGAGATGAAGACCGGCGAAGGCAAGACGCTGGTGGCAACGCTGCCCGTCTACCTCAACGCGCTCGCCGGCAAGGGCGTGCATGTGGTCACCGTCAACGATTACCTCGCCCAGCGCGACGCCCACACGATGGGCAAGCTCTACGGCTTCCTGGGCCTGACCACCGGCGTCATCGTCCATGGCCTCAGCGACGAAGAGCGCCGCGCCAACTATGCCTGCGACATCACCTACGCCACCAACAACGAACTCGGCTTCGATTATCTGCGCGATAACATGAAGTACGAGCGCAGCCAGATGGTCCAGCGCGGCCACAATTACGCGATCGTCGACGAAGTGGACTCGATCCTGGTCGACGAGGCGCGCACGCCGCTCATCATCTCCGGCCCGCTCGACGACCGTTCGGAACTCTACAACACGATCGACGCCTTCATCCCGGTCCTGACGCCGGAAGACTACGAGATCGACGAAAAGCAGCGCTCCGCCAACTTCTCCGAAGCCGGCACCGAAAAGCTCGAAAACCTGCTGCGTCAGGCCGGCCTTCTGAAGGGCGAGTCTCTGTACGACGTCGAGAACGTCGCGATCGTCCACCACATCAACAACGCGCTGAAGGCCCACAAGCTCTTCACCCGCGACAAGGACTATATCGTCCGCAACGACGAGATCGTCATCATCGACGAATTCACCGGCCGCATGATGCCCGGCCGCCGGTATTCGGAAGGCCAGCATCAGGCGCTCGAGGCCAAGGAAAAGGTGCAGATCCAGCCGGAGAACCAGACGCTCTCCTCGATCACCTTCCAGAACTATTTCCGCATGTACGGAAAGCTCGCCGGCATGACCGGTACGGCCCAGACCGAAGCGGAAGAGTTCGGCAACATCTACAAGCTCGAAGTGGTCGAAGTGCCGACCAACCTGCCGATCCAGCGTATCGACGAGGACGACGAGGTCTACCGGACCTTCGACGAAAAGTTCAAGGCGATCATCGAAGAGATCAAACAAGCTCATGAACGCGGCCAGCCGGTCCTGGTCGGCACGACCTCGATCGAGAAGTCGGAACTGCTGGCGACCATGCTTCGCCAGTCCGGGTTCACCAACTTCCAGGTCCTGAACGCCCGCTACCACGAGCAGGAAGCCTATATCGTGTCGCAAGCCGGCGTGCCGGGCGCCGTCACCATCGCCACCAACATGGCCGGCCGCGGTACCGACATCCAGCTCGGCGGCAATATCGACATGCGCCTCGAGCGCGAGCTCGAAGGCATGGAGCCGGGTCCGGAACGCGACGCCAAGGAAGCGGCAAGCCGCGAGGAAGTGAAGCAGCTCAAGGAAAAGGCGCTTGCCGCCGGCGGCCTCTACGTCATCGCCACCGAGCGCCACGAAAGCCGCCGCATCGACAACCAGCTTCGCGGCCGTTCCGGCCGTCAGGGCGACCCGGGCCGTTCGAAGTTCTACCTGTCGCTCCAGGACGACCTGATGCGCATCTTCGGCTCCGACCGCATGGACAGCATGCTGCAGAAGCTCGGCCTCAAGGAAGGCGAAGCGATCGTCCATCCCTGGATCAACAAGGCGCTCGAACGCGCCCAGAAGAAGGTCGAAGCCCGCAACTTCGACATCCGTAAGAACCTTCTTAAATACGACGACGTCACCAACGACCAGCGCAAGGTGATCTTCGAACAGCGCATCGAGATGATGGATTCGCCTGACGTCTCCGAAGTCGTCGAGGAAATGCGCGCCGAGGTGATCGAAATCCTCGTCACCAAGCACATTCCGGAACGCGCCTATGCAGAGCAATGGAACGCGCCGGGCCTGCGGGAAGACGTCGGCCGCCTTCTCAATCTCGACCTGCCGATCGAGGACTGGGTCAAGGAGGAGGGTATTGGCGAAACTGATATCCGGGAGCGGATCACGGAAGCCGCCGACAAGGCCGCGGCCGACCGCAAGGAGCGTTTCGGCGCCGATATCATGACCTATGTGGAGCGCTCCGTGCTGCTCCAGACGCTCGACCACCTGTGGCGCGAGCATATCGTCAACCTCGACCACCTGCGCTCGGTCATCGGCTTCCGCGGCTACGCCCAGCGCGATCCGCTCCAGGAATACAAGGCGGAGGCCTTCGAGCTGTTCCAGGCCCTGCTCGCCAACCTGCGCGAGGCGGTCACCGCCCAGCTGATGCGCGTCGAGCTGGTGCAGAACCCCGAGCCGCCGCAGCCGCCGGCGATCTACGACGAACAGCATGTCGATCCGACGACCGGCCTCAACCAGGTCACAGGTTTCGACAGCGAGAACTTCATTGCCGCGCCGGAAGACCGCCGACCGGAAGATCCCTCCACCTGGGGCAAGATCGGCCGCAACGAGGCCTGCCCCTGCGGGTCCGGCAAGAAATACAAGCATTGCCACGGCGCCTTCGAGCAGGCCTGAGGCTTCCGCAAAACCTGATGATGTGAACGCCGCCCCTGGGCGGCGTTTTCGTATCCGGCTTCCGGAAGGATCGCATCAGTCGTCGGCTGGAGACCCAGCGCAGATTTCCCGAACACATGTCCGCAACCACCGGTGAGCCGGATCGGCATCCAGCCGCGGATGCCAGAGCAAGGACACAGTGATCTCGGGCACCGGGACCGGCAGAGCGAAACTGAACATTCCGGCACGCAGGTTGCCGCTGTGCCGCTCGGGAACGCTGGCGATCAGATCCGAAGACCTGGCGAGAACCAGCGCCGCGGCAAAACCGTCGACGATCGTCACGATCCGCCGTTCCAGCCCCGACGCAGCCAGGGCCTCGTCGATGGCCCCCTTTTCGAGCCCTCGTCGTGAAACCAGGATATGATCGCCCGCCGCGTATCGCCGAGCCGATATCTCGCCCTCGGCCAGCGGATGCCCGCTGTGCACGACGCCGATGAAACGGTCCCGGAACAGTGCCTGGGCCCGCACTTCCGGACCGATCGTCTCCCCGACGACCCCGGTTTCCAGATCGGCGCTTCCGTCGCGAAGCGAGGCGCTGTCCTTGTCCGGCTTGCGGATGAAACGCAGCCGCACACCAGGCGCCTGAGCGCTGACACGAGCGATGAGGCCAGGCCCGAAATTCTCGACGAAACCCTCGCTGGTGCGCAGCGTGAATGTGCGGAAGAGCTTACCGAGATCGAGCATCTCGACCGGCCGCAAGACCGCTTCCGCGTCCTGCACGAGGCCGCCGACGCGCTCGCGCAGTTCGATCGCCCGTGGCGTTGGCACGAGCCCCCGGCCCGCCCTCACCAGCAGCGGATCCCCCGTCGTCTCGCGCAATCGCGCCAAGGCTCGGCTCATGGCCGACTGACTGAGTCGCAGCCGTTTGGCCGCCCGCGCCACGCTGCCTTCAGCCAACAGGACGTCGAGGGTGAAAAGCAGGTTGAGATCGGGTCTGGACATGCGCGCAGCATAACACAGGCTCTTCGATATGACATGGCGTCCCATGCATTGAATTGATGCAAATGATGCGCCTTCCGCCATACCTTGCCGTGGGATAGCCATCGGACAACAGTTTCTGGAGGTTCCCAATGATACCCGCACGACTGATACCCATCATTTTTGGCCTTGTTCTTTCCTGCCTCATGTCCCTGCTTGTCTCCGGCGTTTCCGCGCTCCGCAGCGCAGGGCTGGTCGACGGCTTCTTCGGTGTCTGGATGGGAGCATGGCTCCCCTCCTGGATCATCGCTTTTCCGGTCGTACTCGTTGTCGCGCCGCTTGCGCGCCGGATCGTCAGCAACCTCGCGAAACCGGCGGAGGGCCAGAAACGATGACGTCTGCCGCTCACGATCCGGTTCCGCCACCGGTAGAACGGGCGAGTGCCTTCCGTGGGGCGCTCGCTGCTCTTTCGCTCTCGATGTTGCTCTCGTCGCTCGGCACCAGCGTGGCCAATGTCGGCCTGCCGACACTGGCGCAGGCGTTCGACGCCTCCTTCCAGCAAGTCCAATGGGTGGTCCTTGCCTATCTTCTCGCAATCACCACACTGATCGTGAGCGTCGGGCGGCTTGGCGACATTTCGGGACGTCGCAGGCTCCTGCTCGCTGGGATTGCCCTTTTCACGGCAGCCTCGATCGCCTGCGGGATTGCTCCGACGCTGGGCATCCTGATCGCTGCAAGAGCCGCACAAGGTCTCGGGGCCGCCGCCATGATGGCGCTCACCATGGCTTTTGTGGCCGACATATTTCCAAAGACACGCACCGGCGCGGCCATGGGATTGCTTGGAACCATGTCGGCAATCGGCACCGCGCTCGGCCCTTCCCTGGGCGGCCTTCTGATCGCCGGCGCCGGCTGGCGGGCGATCTTCCTGATCAACGTGCCTTTGGGCCTGCTGGCGCTCCTCCTTGCCTTTCGCTACCTGCCTGCCGATCTTCGCCGCGAAAGACCGGACCAGAGACCCGGCTTCGACGTCTCGGGCACGCTGCTGCTTGCCCTGGTGCTTGGAGCCTATGCACTCGCTATGACGATCGGCCGCGGCAGTCCTGGTCCAGCCAACGCCGCCCTGCTGCTGTTGGCTGCCGTCGGAGCCGGCCTGTTTGTTCTTGTCGAAGCGAAAGCGGCGTCGCCCCTGATCCGACTATCGATGTTGCGCAATCCGGCCTTGAGCACGGGATTGATAACCAGCGCGCTTGTCTCGGCGGTGATGATGTCGACGCTGGTGGTCGGGCCGTTCTATCTTTCGCGCGCGCTCGGTCTCGACGCGGCCTTCGTCGGGCTCCTCATGTCGATCGGCCCGATCGTTTCCACATTCAGCGGTGTACCGGCCGGCCGGCTCGTCGACCGCCTGGGCGCGGGGACTGCAGTTATCATCGGTCTCATGGGAATGCTGGCCGGCTCGCTTGCCCTCGCCCTGCTTCCCGGAACGTTCGGCATTGGCGGTTACGTCGCTGCCATTGCGGTGCTGACGCCCGGCTATCAGTTGTTCCAGGCGGCCAACAACACCGCGATCATGGCGGACGCCGGTGCGCAGCAGCGCGGCGTCGTTTCCGGCCTGCTCAATCTGTCCCGCAATCTCGGCCTCATCACCGGCGCCTCGCTGATGGGCGCGGTGTTCGCAATGGCCTCGGGAACGGGCGATGTCGCGACGGCACCTCCGCAAGCTGTGGCCCCCGGCATGTCGTTCACCTTCGCGATTGCCGTGGGGATGATCGCCGTCGCACTCGCCGTCGCCGCCATTCACCAGGCTGTTCCGGCCGTCCGCAAGCTGTTGACCCGCTCTTCCAGGGAGCCTTGAAGTTCACGTTTCGCGAAGCCATCGACGCCCGGGCGAACCCTTTCTTAACCCTGCTGTGGCAACACTTTCGGCCATTGTTCCCGTCGTCGTTACGAGTATTGCGTGCCCATCATGGCGGTTATCGAAACAGCGGAAAGATTGCTTCCGCCTGGTCTGAGGACCCGGCTGGCACCGCTGACCCGCAAGCTCGAATCGATCCTGACCGACGACGACGAGACAGCCCGCGCCCAGCGTCGTGCGCTGACCGCCTTCGTGATCCGTGTTGCAAGTGCTGCCATCGCCTTCGTGTCGCAGATCGTGCTCGCCCGCCTGATGGGCGAATTCGAATACGGCATCTTCGCATTCGTCTGGGTTCTGGTCGTGCTTGCCGGCAATCTCTCCTGCCTCGGCTTCCACACCTCCGTCATCCGCTTCCTGCACCAGCACAAGGCGCGCGACGAGGTGGCGACGGTGCGCGGGCTCAATCTCGCCGTCCGCCTGGTGGCGCTCATTTCGGCAAGCACGGTTGCCGGCCTCGGCTTCCTGTTCCTGCATGTCTATGGCCACACGGTCGAGGCCTATTATCTCGTGCCGGTGTCGCTCGCCTTCTTCACCCTGCCGATGATCGCGCTCGGTGACGTGCTCGACGGCACCGCCCGCTCGAACGGCTGGACGGTGACGGCGCTGAGCCCCACCTACCTGATCCGCCCGACCCTGATCCTCGCCTTCATGCTGGCCGCCCTCTGGTTCGGCGCGCCGCACACCGCCGTCACCGCCATGGAGGCCGCGCTTGCCGCAACCTATGTCACGACGCTTTCGCAGCTCCTGCGCCTGACGCTGCGCCTGCGGCGGCTCTACGGACCGGGCCCGATGCAGTTCGAGATCGGCGCCTGGTTCCGTTATTCGCTGCCGCTCTTCCTCGTCGACGGCATCGGCTTCCTGCTGACCAATGCGGACGTCGTCGTCGTCGGCCTCTACCTGCCGCCGGACCAGGTCGGCATCTATTACGCCGCCGCAAAGACGATCGTGCTGGTGCAGTTCGTCTACTTCTCCATCAAGGCGGCCGCCGGCCCCCGCTTCTCCGCCATCATGGCGGAGGACGACATGCCGGCGCTGGCAGCCTTTGCCGGACAGACCGCGCGCTGGAGTTTCTGGCCGTCGCTTGCCGTCGGGCTCATGGCGCTGGCATCCGGCGAACTGCTTCTGTCGCTGTTCGGCAGCGCGTTTACGGCCGGTTACTGGCTGATGGCGATCCTGTTTTGCGGCATCCTCGCCAAATCCATGGTCGGCCCCGGCGAGGTCCTGCTCAGCATGGCGGGCCGCCAGAAACTCTGCGTCCTGCTCTACGCCGTAACGCTGTCGGCGAGCATCGGCCTCAATATCGTGCTGATCCCCCGCTTCGGCCTGACGGGTGCCGCGATGGCCACGGCATCCGCGATGATGATCGAGGCGATCCTCTTGCATATCGCAGTCCGCCGCACGCTCGGCATCGTGCTCTTCGCCTTCGCCGATCCGACGCCCTCTGCTCCTTCAAAGGCTTCCTGACCATGGCGTTACCTCCGTTCAACAGCGAGTTCGAGGGGAATGGCGGCGGCCGTGCGAGCATGATCCAGGCATTCCGCGCCGAACGGCCCGATGCCGATACGCATCTTCAGGTCGGCCGGCCGGGCCGCGAACTCTGCCTCTATCCCGCCGCCTTCGGTTACGACCTGCAGGAGGAACTCGAGTTCCTCTCCAACCGCGCGCTCGAGCCGAACATCTTCTTTTCGGCCCGGCTGCTCGCCCCCGCCATGCCGCGGGTGGAGGACAAGCAGGTCCGCCTGGCGCTGATCCGCGACGAGACGGGTGCGCGCAGCCGCATGCGGCTGCTGATGCCGTTCACGATCGAAAAGCCGGGCTTTTCCGTCGGCGCCTCGATCATCCGCGCCTGGGCCAACCCCTTCGGCCCGATCGGTACGCCGCTCGTCGATGCGGAAGACAGCGCCGAGACGATCGACAACCTTTTCGAGGCGCTCAGCATGCGCGAAGCCCGCCTGCCCTCCGTGCTGGTCATGCCGGACGTCAGGCTCTCCGGCCCGTTCGCGCAGCTCGCTAAGGCCGTCGCGATCGGCCGCAACCTGCCGGTCACCGTCACCGATCCCCAACAGCGGCCGATGCTGGAAAGCCTGCTCGACGGCGAGGCCTATCTGAAACACTCGATCTCGTCGCACCACTACCGCGAAATGCGCCGCCTCTGGCGCAAGCTCGGCAACAAGGGTTCGCTCAGCTACTCGGTCGCCCGCCAGCCGGAAGAGATCCGCCTGCGGATGGAGGAATTCCTGGCCCTCGAAGCCAAGGGCTGGAAGGGCCGCAAACGCTCGGCCCTGATCAACGACCGCTACCGCGCCGCCTTCGCCCGCGAGGCGATCACCAACCTGGCGGAAGTCGATGCGGTCCGCATCCACACCATCGATTTCGACGGCCGCGCGATCGCTTCGCTCATCGTCTTCATCATGGCCGGCGAGGCCTATACGTGGAAGACCGCCTACGACGAGGGCTTTTCCCAGTTCTCGCCCGGCAAGCTCTTGATGGTGAAGCTGACCGAATGGCATCTCGAAGACGCCAACATCACGCGCACCGACAGTTGCGCGGTTCCCGATCACCCGATCATGAGCCGTTTCTGGGAAGAGCGCGAGGAGATGGGCACGCTGGTGATCGGACTACGCCAGAACGGCGACCGCGATGTGCGCCAGGTGGCAGCCCAGCTTCACCTCTACCGCAACACCCGCAACATGGCCCGCATGCTCCGGGAAAAGATCATGTCGCTCGCCGGCCGTTCGGAATAACTACTCTGCAGCCGCCTTGTCCCGCAGCAGCCGGCGGATGACCTTGCCGCTGGTCGTCAGCGGAATATCATCGACGAAGGCCACCTCGCGCGGATATTCGTGCATGGAGAGCCGCGTCTTCACCCAGTCGCTGACTTCCGCAGCCAACGCATCGCTGGGAAGATAGCCCGGTGCCAGCGCGATATAGGCCTTGACGATCTCGGTGCGGATCGGGTCCGGCTTGCCGACAACCGCCGCCAGCCGCACCGCCGGATGGCCAGTCAGACAGTCCTCGATCTCGCTCGGCCCGATGCGATAACCGGAGGAGGTGATCACGTCGTCATCCCGGCCGACGAACTCCACATAACCATCGCGGTCCTTCCGGCCGAGATCGCCGGTGATCAGCCAGTCGCCGACGAACTTTGCCTCAGTCGCCGCCTCGTCGTTCCAGTAGCCGAGAAACATCACCGGATCCGGACGACGGATCGCGATCTGGCCCATCTTGCCGGCCGGAAGCTCGATGCCCTTGCCGTCGACCACCGCCACGTGATGGCCCGGCACCGCCCGCCCGATCGCCCCGCCGCGCGACACGCCGAGATTGGCGGCCGAGGACAGCACGAAATTGCATTCGGTCTGGCCGTAGAACTCGTTGACCGTCAGCCCCAGCGCCGCCTTTGCCCAGTCATAGGTCTCACGGCCGAGCGCCTCGCCGGCCGAGGCGATCGTCCGCAGCTTGAGATCGTATTTTTCGAGCGGCTTTTCGACCGATTTCAGGAGCCGGAGCGCCGTCGGCGGAATGAAGGCGTTGCGCACATCCATCTCGCTCATGATCCGGAAGGCCATGTCCGCATCGAACTTCTGGGCCGGCGAGGAGACGACCGGAATGCCGAGCATCAGCGCCGGCAGCAGCACGTTGAGCAGGCCGCCTGCCCAGGCCCAGTCCGACGGCGTCCAGATCCGGTCGCCCTCCTGCGGCGCGAATTCATGCGCCAGCTGAAAACCCGGAATGTGGCCGGCCAGCACCCGGTGGCCGTGCAGCGCCGCCTTCGGCGGGCCGGTCGTGCCGGAGGTGAAGATCATCAGAGCCGGATCGTCAGGAACGCTGTCGACAACCTCGAACACGGGCGGATGGGCCGCGATCAGCGCATCGAGCCCCAGAAGGCCCTCGCCGGCCGGCGTCTCGCCCGTGACGATGACATGCCGCAACTCCGGCAGCTTTTCGCGTAGATCCGCCAGCCGCGACAGACCGAAGGGGTTGGTCACGATAGCCGTCGCACCCGATGCCTTCAGCCGGTATTCGAGCGCCTCGGCGCCGAACAGCAGCGCCAGCGGCAGGGCGATGCCGCCCATCTTGTAGATCGCCACATGCGCGATCACCGTCTCGAAACTCTGCGGCAGCAGCAAAGCCACCCGATCGCCGGGCTTGAGACCCAGCGCAACGAAAGCATTCGCCAGCGAGGCGGACCGCTGCGACAGCGCGCCATAGGTCAGCGCCCGATGGTCGCCATCCGGGCTGAAATGCTGGAGACAGATGCGCTCCGGAAATTCTTTCGCCCAGGCATCGCTGACCACCTCTCCCATGTTGAATCGCTCTGGGATCTCCCAGGCGAAATCGCGGAAAAGGTCTAGATAAGAGGCACGGGCAGGCAGTTTCATGGGCAGCGCTTCTATTTTTGCTGCACCAGCTAACATCCGCGATGCCGAAAATACAAGGGGGACACGGGAGGGGACCTGATATGGAAAACCCATCCCCTGCGATAGGGATGGGCCTCAGCAAGTCCGGGCGATCAGCGCGAGGCGCTCATCCGCAGCATGCGGCAGAGGGAGACGAGTGCCGCATCTCCACCGCCAGCGGCGACGTCTGCGCAGCGAGTGAGCAGCCGGCGTCGCTCGGTTTCGGACATCGCCTGGAAGGCCTGGAGCTGCGGGCCGGTGAGCCCGGCCGCCCCCGGAGCGGCAGCGGCGCCGGCACCGCCCAATGGGGCTGCGCCGATCCCCGGGCCTCCGAGGCCGAGCAAAGCGGGACCGGAAGCCGCACCGGGACTGCCGCCGCCGATCGATGCGGTCATCCCGGCATCGACGCCATCGCCGGTGCCGAGCGCGAGGCCGGCATTGACGCCATTTCTGCCTCCGAGAGAAACGGCCGCATCCCCATCGAGCCCACCCCTTCCGCCGAGATTCGCATCGGCATTCAAACCATCACGCCCGCCCGCCGTCACATCCGCATCCGCCACGCCCCTGCTGCCGCCGATACCGACATCGGCGCTGACGCCGCCAGTTCCGCCGACAGAGACATCGGCACCGATCCCGTCGCTCGTATTCACATCGGCACTGACGCCATTCTCGCCGCCGACCGACAGGCCCTGCGCAAAGCTCTGCCCGGCAAAAGGCAGGGCGAAACATCCGGACAGCAACAGCACACGCAATGATTTCCGCATGATAGTCTTCTCCTTCCGAAACCCGGCACCATTGCCGGACCTCCGAGAACCGAATGTCCAGGCGGCATACATGTTTCAGGAGATGCTAAACAACGGCGATATGCCGTTAAGGAAAGGGAAAAATCCACATCCCGCTGCCTTGATCCGGAACAACCGCGCAGGCACGGAGCAGGCGGGATTGCAGCCTCACTTCACCCTTGCATGCCGGTGCGACGCCGTGATAGAGCGCTTACCGCTACCCGAGTGCCCCGTTGGCGGAATTGGTAGACGCGCCTGACTCAAAATCAGGTTCCGAGAGGAGTGCTGGTTCGATTCCGGCACGGGGCACCACATCTCTTAAAGGCTTTGATATGGATTCGGTTGTCCGGCGCAGTGATTGCGCGCGGAACATCACGATCGAGGTCGCGAATGAACTCGGCTCAAATATGGGGAAGATGGCGCACCCGACAGGATTCGAACCTGTGACCTTTGGAATCGGAATCCAACACTCTATCCAGCTGAGCTACGGGTGCTAACCTGAAAGGCGATGACTCGCCTTCGTCCGATGGTGGTTCTTAGCTCAGGACGTAGCCCGCATCAATCGCCAATTTGCGATGGGCACAAATCATCTGATGGCGGCAGTCTGATTTCGTTGCGGTCAGCGGCCTCTTGGCTTCCCGCCCGCGGCAATCAGCGCGCCGCATTCAAAATAATTTGTCTTACCGCGCCGGCGCATCTGCTCTAAGTGAGGCCATGGCGTCCCGGCCGGTCGAAATGCATATCAGGAGAGGCGCATGGCGCTGACAGCTTCCACACCCCGTTCCCGCGCCGGTATCGGCTACGCAATCGTCCTGACCCTTGGCATGGCGGCGACTGTCGGCGGGGCGCTCGCCTTCCAATACATCGGCGGTTACATCCCCTGCGCGCTCTGCCTGCTGCAGCGCAATCCCTACTATTACGGCATTCCGGTCGGCATCCTGGCAATCGTCGTCGCGGCGATCGGCCTGCCTGCCTGGGTCACCCGCGCACTGCTCGTCGTGATCGGCGTGATGATGCTGGTCGGCGCCGGCATGGGCGTTTATCACGCGGGCGTCGAATGGGCCTTCTGGGAAGGCCCGGCAAGCTGCGGCGGCGGCGCGGGCGTCACCACCAATGCCGGCAGCCTGCTTTCGGACCTGAACACGGTCCACGGCCCCTCCTGCACGGAAGCGGCCCTTCGCGTACTTGGCCTCTCGTTTGCCGGCTGGAACGTGATTGCGAGCGTCATCCTCGCCGCCATCGCCTTTGTCGGCGCAAAAAAGGCCGCCTGAGGCGGCCTCCAAAAATCCGATCCCAGGCACGATCTGCTCCGTCTTACGGCTGCAGTTCCGTATCCCAGTAGAGATAGTCCATCCAGCTTTCATGCAGATAGTTCGGCGGAAACAGCCGGCCGTTATTGTGCAGGTCCTGCACCGTCGGCTGATAGGGCTTCTGGTGCGGGAACATGCCGGCCTGCTTCGGCAGTTTGCTGCCTTTCCTGAGATTGCAGGGCGAGCAGGCGGCCACGACATTTTCCCAGGTGGTCTCGCCGCCATGGGCGCGCGGGATGACATGGTCGAAGGTCAGGTCGTCGTGTTCGCCGCAATACTGGCACTCGAACCGGTCGCGCAGGAAGACGTTGAACCGGGTGAAGGCAGGGTTGCGGGTCGGCTGGACGTAGGTCTTGAGGCTGACGACGCTCGGCAGCTTCATCGAGAAGCTCGGCGAGCACACCGAGTGATCGTATTCCGCGATGATGTTCACACGGTCGAGGAAAACCGCCTTGATCGCGTCCTGCCAGGACCAAAGCGACAAGGGATAATAACTCAGCGGCCGGTAGTCAGCGTTCAGGACGAGCGCCGGCAGGGCCTGCGGGGAGACTGCAATCGTCAAGTGACGCTCCTACCCGATTCGGCATCTGTACTTTCTATATTAGGTCCGTTGTTACAGGATTGTGAAGCCCAATAAATGCAGTGGGATACTCTGGCCTGCCTTCAGGTCAAAGGTGTGACGTCACGACGCATTTTTGCCGCGTAATAGGCCCAGAAAAGCCGGGCCGCGACGGAACGCCACGGTCCCCATGCCCTGGCCATCATCGCCAGATTTTTTGCCGAAGGCCGCGCCTCAAGAGCGAAGGCATGCGCGACGGCCGCCTGCAGCGCCACGTCGCCGGCCGGGAAGATATCGGCATGTCCGCCGCAGAACATCAGGTAGACTTCCGCCGTCCAGGGCCCGATGCCGGGCAGCGCGGTCATCCGTCGGATGGCCTCCGCCGTTTCGAGCGCGCAGACGGATGCGAGGTCGAAATGTCCTTCTGAAATTGCTGTGGACAAGTGGAGAAGCGTCGCCGCCTTCGCCCGCGAGAGACCGAACGTGGCAACGATGGCAGGGTCGAGCGCCCGATATCCATCGGCGGTGACCGGACCGGCGGTCGTTATCCTCCGCCAGATCGCCTCGGCGCTCGCCCTCGACACCATCTGCGACACAACGATCGAGGCAAGGCCCGAAAAGCCGGGCTCGTTCAGCCTGAGCGGCACCGGGCCGGAGGCCTCGACGATCGCCTCAAGCCGTGGGTCGAGCGCGATCAGCGCCTCGAGACCCGCCTGGATGTCCGAATGATCGCGGATGATGGGCACGCCTCACCTCTCCCATGGCCGTTTTGGCAAAAGCGTGGCAGAAGAAAATCATGCCCGCCTCGTCTTCAGATAAACCGGTCTATCGTTTCGCGCCAAGCCCGAACGGGCTACTGCATCTCGGCCACGCCCTGTCGGCGCTCATCAACCACGACATGGCGAGCGCGAACGGCGGCCGTTTCCTGCTGCGCATCGAGGATATCGACCTTGCGCGCTGCACCCCGGAATTCGAGCAGGCGATCTATCGCGATCTCGCCTGGCTGGGGCTTGAATGGGAACAGCCGGTGCGGCGGCAGTCCGAACATTTCGACGCCTATCATGCGGCGCTCGACCGATTGACCGGCATGGATCTGGTCTATCCGGCCTTTCTGACCCGCGGCGAGGTGAAGGCCAAGGTCACGGCCTTCGAGGCGGGCGGGAAGATCTGGCCGCGCGATCCGGACGGCTCCCCGCTTTATCCCGACGACGACCGGCATCGCAGCGAAACGGAGCGACAGAGGCTGATTGCCGATGGGCTCCGGCACGCCTTCCGCCTCGACATGAAAAAGGCGCTTGGCCTCATCCAGACGCCACTGAACTGGACCGAGACCGGTGACGGAGAACGCGGCGAGATCCCCGCGGATCCGTCGGTCTGGGGCGATGTGGTCCTCTCCCGCTCGGATGCGCCGTCGAGCTACCATCTTTCGGTGACTTTGGACGATGCGGCGCAGGGAATCACCCATGTGGTGCGCGGGCTCGACCTCTTCGAGGCGACGGCCGTGCACCGGCTGCTGCAGGAACTGCTGGGGTTGCCGCAGCCGGTCTATCACCACCACCGGCTGGTGGTCGGTGCGGATGGCAAAAAGCTGTCGAAGAGCGAAGGTTCAACCGGGCTCGCGGCGCTTCGCGACCAGGGTCTTGGCCTCAGGGATATCCGTCGCCTCCTTGGCCTTTGACAACGCTTCCCCGCGTTGGCGCCGCTCCCGCCGGAACCGGTTGAAGACCGAGTAGATCCGGTATTTCATCAGGGCGGCGTTGAACTCGGCGCCGAGAATGAAGATCACGCTGATCATGTAGAGGAAGACCAGCACGATCATGATCGATGCCAGCCCCGCATAGGTCGCCGCATAATTGGCGAAGCTCGACAGGTAGGAGGCGAAACCGAGACCGAACGCCGTCCAGATGACGATCGTCAGCGTCACGCCCGGCAGGACGTCGATGATCCGCCTCCGCCCGGCCGGCAGCCATTTGTGCGAAAGCAGCAGGCCGATCATGAGCAGGAGCGCCGTGCCATAAAGGCCCCAGTTCGCAGCCCGCGTCAGGTCGCCGATCAGCCAGGGAAAGCGAGTTTCGGCGAAGCGAAGCGCCACCGGCACCGCGACGAGCAGGATGCTGATCACGGCGAAGATGACGACGGCGACGATCACGTAACCGAGGCTGGCCAGACGGGTCACGTACCAGGGCCGGGTTTCCGTCACGCGGTAGGCGCGGTTGAGGGAAATCCGAAGAGCCTCGACCCCGTTGGAGGCGAAATACGCAGCCGCTAGGACCGAGATCGTCAAGAGCCCGCCGCGTGGGATTTCCAGCACCTGGCGAATCTCGGAAGCGATCGGCGCGGCGATATTCGCCGGCCAGGTGTCGAAGAGCAGATGCACCGCGGTTTCCGAAAAACCGCCGGCTCCCAGAAAACCGGCGAGCGCCGTGCCGAAGATCAGGAACGGAAACAGCGCCAGCAGGCCCGAAAGCGCCACATGGCTCGCCATGGCCCAGCCATCGTCATCCGAGAAGTGCCAATAGGCGTCCCAAAGAACCTTGAAGGCGAGGCGATACCACCGGACGGGGCGGTTTTCTTCGGGCAAGGGCAACTCCGTTGTGACGTCGCGGGAAATATGGGAGGAACTCTTTCGATTGTACAGGGAGCCTTACTCAATGGCCGAAAATAGAACGATCATCGTTACCGGCTGTTCCTCCGGCATCGGCGCTCATTGTGCTAGGGCTCTGAAGGCTGACGGCTGGCGGGTGTTCGCGACGGTGCGCAGGGACGCCGATCTGGCGCCGCTGGAAACAGACGGCATCGAGGCCCTTTCGATGGACTATACCAAGCCCGAAACGATCGCGGCCCTGGTGGAAACCGTGCTGGATCGCACCGGCGGACGCCTCGACGCGCTGTTCAACAACGGCGCCTACGGCCAGGCGGGTGCCGTGGAGGACCTGGGGACCGACGTGCTGCGCGAGCAGTTCGAAACCAATTTCTTCGGCTGGCACGAGCTGACGCGGCGGGTGATCCCGGTCATGCGCACTCAAGGCCAGGGCCGCATCGTCAACTGCTCGTCGATATTGGGTCTCCTGCCCTATCGTTACCGCGGCGCCTACACCGCCTCGAAATACGCGCTCGAAGGCCTGACGATCACCATGCGCATGGAGCTCGAAGGCAGCGGCATCGGGGTCAGCCTCATCGAGCCCGGCCCGATCGCCTCGCGTTTCACGGCCAATGCGCTTGCCAAGATCCGCGAGCATGTCGATCTCGAAGGTTCGGTCCATGCGGAGGAGTATCGTCGGCAGCTCAGGCGCCTCGAAGGAGTGGGGCGGGCCAGCCGCCATAAACTTGGGCCCGAAGCGGTGTATGGCGTCTTGACGCATGCCTTGACCGCACCTCGTCCGAAGCCACATTATCTGGTAACGACGCCCGCCAAGCAGGGCGCTTTCCTGAAAAGAATACTCCCGGCCGCGCTCTTCTACACATTGATGCGCCGGCTGGACTGAGCAAAAGGCAGCAATCCGACAATGTCCACTTTCACCACCGTCCTTGCCCTGATCGTCATGGGCCTCGTCGTGCTCGTCCTGATCCGCGGGCTGTTCAACATGGTCAAGGGCACCGACGCCAACAAATCCAACAAGCTGATGCAATTGCGTATTCTCTTGCAGGCGGTTGCAATCGTCCTCATCATGCTCACTCTCTGGATTACGGGCGGCGGTCGCCCGACCTGATTCTGATGATGGCGGATGGTAAAGCTCAACAAGATCTACACGCGCACCGGCGATAACGGCACCACGGCACTGGTGTCCGGCCCGCGCCGCGACAAGCACGACCTGCGCGTCGAGGCCTATGGCACGGTCGACGAGACCAATTCGACGATCGGGCTGGCGCGCCTGCACACGTCAGCCATGACCGAGCTCGATGCCATGCTCTTCCGCATCCAGAACGACCTTTTCGATCTCGGCGCCGATCTTGCGACGCCCGATACCGGCGAAAAGCTGGACTACGAGCCGCTTCGCATCGTCGAAGCCCAGGCGACGCGGCTGGAAACGGAGATCGATGCGCTCAATGCCCATCTCGATCCGCTGACATCCTTCGTGCTGCCGGGCGGCTCTGCCGCAGCCGCCCATCTGCATCTCGCCCGCACCGTGTCGCGCCGCGCCGAGCGGCTGATGGTCGAGTTGTCGCGGAGCGAGACCGTCGGCGCTGCCGCGCTGAAATACATCAACCGGCTTTCCGACTTTCTGTTCGTGGCGGCACGTTTCGCCAATGACGGCGGCAAAGCCGATATACTCTGGATCCCGGGCAAGAACCGATAACCGCAACGGCGAAGGAGCTACAGCATGTTCATCCCGCTGCACGACGCCGTCGAACTCAAATACATCCGCGTCCAGTACGTCACGATCAGCATCATCGCCATCAACGTGCTGGTCTGGCTGTTTACGAACTTCTCCGCGCCCAACGTGGCCGAACGCGCCTCGCTCGGGCTCGGCTTCATTCCGGCTGTGATCTTCAACTACGCCACGCTCGATCCGTCTCTGGTCATCGTGCCGGACGACTTCACCTTCGTCACCTATGCCTTCCTGCACATGGATTTCTGGCATCTCGCGTCGAACATGCTGTTCCTGTGGGTGTTCGGCGACAATGTCGAGGATGCGCTGGGGCATGTGAAGTTTCTCGCCTTCTATCTCCTCTGCGCAGCCGCCGGCGCCGCTTTTCACGGCTTCGTTGCATCGAGTTCGGAAGGCCCGCTGATCGGCGCGTCCGGGGCGGTCTCCGGCGTGGTTGCGGCCTATTTCCTGCTGCATCCGCGCGTGCGCGTCTGGGTGCTGGTGCTCTTCCGTATCCCGCTGCCGCTGCCCGCCTTCATTCCGCTGGCGCTCTGGATCGTCCAGCAGTTCGCCATGCTGGCGCTCGATCTCGACGGCATGGTCTCCTGGGGCGCACATGTGGGCGGCATCATCGCGGGCGCCATCCTCGTGCTGTTCATGCGACGCAGGGGCGTGCCGCTGTTCGACCGCAACATCGTGACCCCGAAGGCTGTCGAGCTGAAGCCGGACGTTCGGCGGATCGGTGCGGCAACCGAATAGAACCATGAGAAAACGGCAATGCCCGACGGCAAATCCGCGTTGTAATCGCGCGAAAAATGCGTATCCATGTCGCCCACTGACAAATGAGGAAGCGGCAAATGTCGCAATTTGCGGCTGGAGATAGTCAAGGAAGGACCCCATGAAGATCCTGGTGCCAGTCAAGCGAGTGGTCGATTACAACGTGAAGATCCGGGTGAAGCCGGACGGCACGGGTGTCGAGCTTGCCAATGTGAAGATGTCGATGAACCCCTTCGACGAAATCTCTGTCGAGGAGGCTTTGCGGCTGAAGGAAGCCGGCAAGGCTGAAGAAGTGGTGGTCGTGTCGATCGGCCCGGCCAAGGCCGAAGAGACACTGCGCACCGCGCTCGCCATGGGCGCCGACCGTGCGATCCTGGTCGAGACCGACGACGTGGTCGAGCCGCTTGCCGTGGCCAAGATCCTGAAGGGCATCGTCGATGCCGAGCAGCCGGGGCTGATCATCGTCGGCAAGCAGGCGATCGATGACGATTCGAACCAGACCGGCCAGATGCTGGCAGCCCTTCTCGGCTCCGCCCAGGCGACCTTCGCCTCGAAGATCGAGATCGCCGACGGTTCGGCCAAGGTCACCCGCGAAGTCGATGGCGGGCTGCAGACGATCGAAGTCAAGCTTCCGGCGGTCGTCACCACCGACCTGCGCCTCAACGAGCCGCGCTACGCCTCGCTGCCGAACATCATGAAAGCGAAGAAGAAGCCGCTCGACAAGAAGACTCCGTCAGATTTCGGCGTCGATACCGCGCCACGCCTGAAGGTCCTCAAGACCGAGGAGCCGGGCGGCCGCAAGGCAGGCATCAAGGTCAAGACGGTCGAGGAACTGGTCGGCGCCTTGAAGACCGCCGGCGTTCTGTAAGGAAAGGGAGAACATCATCATGACCATTCTTCTTCTGGCAGAACACGACGGTTCGAGCCTCAACGACCAGACCGCCAAGGCGCTGAGCGCAGCGTCCAGGATTGGCGGCGACGTGCATGTGCTGGTCGCGGGCTCCGGCGCCAAGGCTGCGGCCGATGCCGCCGCCAAGCTTGCCGGCGTCTCCAAGGTGCTGCTCGCCGACGACGCGGGTCTCGCCAACAACCTCGCCGAGCCGCTGGCGGCCCTCATCGTTTCGTTGGCCGGTTCCTACGACACGATCATCGCCGCCGCGACGGCATCTGCCAAGAACGTCATGCCGCGCGTCGCAGCGCTGCTCGACGTCATGCAGGTCTCGGAAATCGTCGAGGTCGTTTCGGCGGATACGTTCAAACGTCCGATCTACGCCGGCAATGCCATCCAGACGGTCCAGTCGACCGACACCAAGAAGGTGATCACCGTGCGCACGGCCTCCTTCCAGGCTGCCGGTGAAGGTGGCTCCGCTTCGGTGGAAACCATCTCGGCTGCCGCAAACCCGGGCCTGTCGAGCTTCGTTTCGGATGCGCTCTCCTCGTCCGAACGTCCGGAACTGACCTCGGCCAAGATCATCATCTCCGGCGGCCGGGCACTGGGTTCGGCCGAGAAGTTCCAGGAAGTGATCCTGCCGGTTGCCGACAAGCTCGGCGCGGCCGTCGGTGCATCGCGTGCCGCAGTCGATGCGGGCTACGCCCCCAACGACTGGCAGGTCGGCCAGACCGGCAAGGTGGTCGCGCCCGCGCTCTATATCGCCGTCGGCATATCGGGCGCCATCCAGCATCTCGCCGGCATGAAGGATTCGAAGGTCATCGTCGCCATCAACAAGGACGAGGAAGCCCCGATCTTCCAGGTCGCGGACTACGGCATCGTCGGCGATCTCTTCGAAATCCTGCCCCAGCTTGAAAAGGCGCTTTGAGCCCGTTCATTTCGCAAGCGCGAAAAATGCTGGCAAAACGGCAAGTAGCGGAATAACAATCTGCCGGGCTGCATACATGCAGTCCGGCATTTTCATAAAATCGGCGTACGCTGGAGATAGCGTAAACGCCCAGGGAGCGAAACCATGGGTCTGGTCATAAAGAACATCGGCGTCATCGGAGCAGGCCAGATGGGCTGCGGCATTGCACATGTTTCGGCTCTCGCCGGTTACAAGGTGCAGATGTACGACGTGTCCAAGGACCGGATCGAAGCAGCGCTCGCAACCATCAACGGCAATCTCGCCCGCCAGGTCTCCAACGGCAAACTCGGCGATGACGAGCGTAAGGCTGCTCTTTCGCTGATTTCCGGTTCTTCCGACCTCAACGACCTGGCGCCGATGGACATGGTGATCGAGGCCGCGACCGAGGACGAGAGCGTCAAGCGCAAGATTTACGCGCAGGTCTGTCCGGTCCTGAAACCCGAAGCCCTGCTTGCCACCAACACCTCGTCGCTTTCCATTACCCGCCTGGCGTCCGCAACCGACCGTCCGGAGCGCTTCATGGGTATACATTTCATGAACCCGGTGCCGGTCATGAAGCTCGTGGAACTGGTGCGCGGCATCGCCACCGACGAGCCGACCTTCCGGGCCGCCAAGGACTACGTCGTCGCGCTCGAAAAGACCGCGACGGTCGCCGAGGACTTCCCGGCCTTCATCGTCAACCGCATCCTGCTGCCGATGATCAACGAGGCGATCTACACGCTTTATGAAGGCGTCGGCTCGGTCGAGGCGATCGACACCGCCATGAAGCTTGGCGCCAACCATCCGATGGGCCCGCTGCAGCTCGCCGATTTCATCGGTCTCGACACCTGCCTGTCGATCATGCAGGTCCTGCACGACGGCCTGGCCGACAGCAAGTACCGCCCCTGCCCGCTTCTGGTCAAATATGTCGAAGCCGGCTGGCTGGGCCGCAAAGCCGGCCGCGGGTTCTACGACTATCGCGGCGAAGTGCCGGTACCAACGCGGTAGGCTGGGCGCCAGCGGCTTGGCCTTGCCGGTTAAGCTGTATCGAGCTATATTTTTGGAGTGAAGGGCGAACTTTCGCCCACCTCTCTTGTTTATTTTTGGAATGTGACCCGCACGCTTGCCTGCCAGCTCGTGCGGGTTTGTTTTTTATTCCTCATTCCTGTGCTTGTCACAGGAATCCAGCCAGCCCAAGTCCTTGGGCTGAAATGACTCTTCCGCGCCGCAGACGCGACGCTGCTGGATCCCTGTGACAAGCACAGGGATGAGGGAGGCATGGATGTCGTTACAGCCCCTTCGCCGCCGTGATCAGCGCCCTGGCATCCGGGCTGTCCCAAGCCGCCGGGCCGTTCATCGCCGAAATGAGGCAGCCTTGTCTGTCCATGACCAAGGTCACCGGCAGGCCGAAGGCGAGGCCTTCCTTCTTCAGCGAATTGAAGACGCCCATCGAGCTGTCGCGGTAATAACCGAGCGCATCGACGCCGTATTCGGCGAGAAAGGCCTTGGGCTTCTCGTCGCTGCCGGTATCGATATTCACCGCCACGACCTCGAAATCCGGACCGCCCATGCCCTTCTGCAGCGCGTTCAACGCCGGCATCTCTTCCCGGCACGGGCCGCACCAAGTGGCCCAGAGATTGAGGAGCACCGTCTTGCCGGCGAAATCGGCGGTCTTGAGGTCCCGGCCGTCCGGTCCCTTGAAGGTGAGATCGAGCGGCCGCGGCGGCTGGGCGGCAACCATGGCGGCGACCTGGCCCTTGGAGAATTGCGAGACCGACTTCACCGTCTCGACAGCACCTTCGCAGGCGCCGGAGGATTGGGCGAGAAGCCCGCTCTCGCCATTGCCAGACCCCATGCTACTCACGTATACCGCCACGGCACCGGCAAGTATTCCCGCAACGGCGGCAATCACGATCAATCTGGCGGACGGAAGGCCGAAAGGTCTTTTGGTCGTCATCAATTACTCCAGGACTAGGCATCATGGCTGACGGCACGAAGGACGCAGTATCCTCCAACCAGATGTGGGGCGGACGCTTCGCTTCAGGGCCGGATGCGATCATGGAGGAGATAAATGCCTCGATCGGTTTCGACAAGAAGCTGTTCGCCCAGGATATCCGCGGCTCAATAGCGCATGCGACGATGCTGGCGGAAAAGGGCATTATTTCCGGCGAAGATAAAGACCTGATCGTGTCCGGCCTGAACACGATCATGTCAGAGATCCAAAGTGGGAAATTCGAATTCTCGCGGAAGCTCGAAGACATCCATATGAACATCGAGGCACGGCTGGCAGTGCTGATCGGCCCCGCCGCCGGACGGCTGCACACCGCCCGCTCGCGCAACGACCAGGTGGCGCTCGATTTCCGCCTCTGGGTCAAGGAAGAGCTCGTCAAGACGGAGCGCATGCTGAGCGACCTGATTGCCGCCTTCCTCGACCGCGCCGAGGAACATGCCGATACGGTCATGCCCGGCTTCACCCACCTCCAGACCGCCCAGCCGGTCACCTTCGGCCATCACTGCATGGCCTATGTGGAAATGTTCGGCCGTGACCGCGCCCGTGTACGCCACGCGATCGACCATCTCGACGAAAGCCCGATCGGCGCCGCCGCGCTGGCCGGCACGCCCTATCCGATCGACCGCCATATGACGGCGAAGGCCCTTGGCTTCCGCGAACCGACCCGCAACTCGATCGATACCGTTTCCGACCGCGATTTCGCGCTGGAATTCCTGTCGGTCGCGGCGATTTGCGCCGTGCACCTGTCACGCCTCGCCGAAGAGATCGTCATCTGGTCGACGCCGCAATTCGGCTTCGTGCGCCTGTCGGATGCATTTTCGACCGGCTCGTCGATCATGCCGCAGAAGAAGAACCCGGATGCCGCCGAACTGGTGCGCGCCAAGACCGGCCGCATCAACGGTTCGCTGGTGGCGCTTCTGACCGTCATGAAGGGCCTTCCGCTCGCCTATTCCAAGGATATGCAGGAAGATAAGGAACAGGTCTTCGACTCTGCCGAGAACCTGGAACTGGCGATCGCCGCGATGACCGGCATGATGCGCGACATGACCATCCGTGCCGACAAGATGCGCGCCGCCGCCGGCGCCGGTTATTCGACGGCGACCGACCTTGCCGACTGGCTGGTGCGGGAAGTCGGCCTTCCCTTCCGCGACGCCCATCATGTAACCGGCCGCGCTGTGGCACTTGCCGAAAGCAAGGGCTGCGACCTTTCCGAACTGTCGCTCGAAGAGCTGCAGTCGATCAATCCTGATATCACCGACAAGGTTTTCAACGTGTTGTCGGTCGATGCGTCGGTCGCCAGCCGCATCAGCTTCGGTGGCACTGCGCCGGCCGAAGTGCGAAAGCAGATCGCCTGGTGGCGCGCCAGGAATTGATGTCGGCCGCAACGAACGCCGAGAAGTGATGCCGGATAGTGACTGCACAAGGGCGCGGAACTTCGCTATGAAAGTTCCGCAGCCGTGCCGGAGAAGGAATAGAATGTCGAAGTCCCTGGTAAAAATCGCCCGCATCGCCTTTGTGCTGAGCCTCGCCGGCATCGTTGTCGTCGGCTGCGGCCGCAAGGGCAGCCTCGACCGCCCGAGCACGCCGGTGGAGCAGCAGAACATTCGCAAGAGCGGCAAACCGGGCGAACAGAAAACCGAACCGGTCGCCAACCGGCCTTTCCTGCTCGACCCGCTCCTGTAATTTTTCGAGTTTTACCATGAATCATTTTCATTACATCGACGGCGTGCTGCACGCCGAGAACGTGCCGATCCCGGAAATCGCCAAGGCGGTCGGGACCCCCTTCTACGTCTATTCGACGGCCACCCTGGAACGTCACTACAAGGTTTTCGCCAAGGCGTTCTCCGATGTAGACGCGATGGTCTGCTACGCGATGAAGGCGAATTCCAACCAGGCGGTGCTGAAGACGCTCGGCCGGCTCGGAGCCGGCGTCGACGTCGTGTCCGGCGGGGAACTTCGACGGGCGCTGGCCGCCGGCATTCCGGCAAACCGCATCATGTTTTCCGGCGTCGGCAAGACGGTTCAGGAAATGGACCTGGCGCTATCGGCCGGCATCTACTGTTTCAACGTCGAGTCCGAGCCGGAACTGGAAATCCTCAATCTGCGCGCCCTGAAGGCCGGCAAAAAAGCGCATGTCTCCTTCCGCATCAACCCGGATGTCGATGCGGGCACGCATGCCAAGATCTCGACCGGCAAGAAGGAAAACAAGTTCGGCATCGCCTATGAGCGTGCCCGCGCCGTTTACGCTCATGCCGCAACGCTCGATGGCATCGACGTCACCGGCATCGACATGCATATCGGCAGCCAGATCACCGAACTGCAGCCTTTCGAGGATGCCTTCCGGCTGTTGCGCGAACTGGTCGATACGCTGCGCAGCGACGGCCACCGCATCGATCATGTCGATATCGGCGGCGGCCTTGGCATCCCCTATCGCGATGACAACAACCCGCCGCCGCTTCCCGATGCCTATGCGGAAACGGTGAAGCGCCAGCTGCGATCGCTGGAATGCAAGATCGTTACCGAGCCCGGCCGGCTGATCGTCGGCAATGCCGGCATCCTGGTGACCGAGGTCATCTACGTGAAGGACGGCGGCGAAAAATCCTTCGTGATCGTCGACGGCGCCATGAACGATCTGATCCGCCCGACGCTCTACGACGCCTATCACATGATCCGACCGGTCGTCGTGCCGCCCGCCGACGCGCCGCGCATCAAGGGAGACGTGGTCGGCCCGGTCTGCGAAACCGGCGACTACCTGGCGCTCGACCGCGAGATGGCGGAACCGAAGCCCGGCGACCTGATCGCCGTCGCTTCTGCAGGTGCCTATGGCGCCGTGCAGGCGGGCACCTACAACACCCGGCTGCTGGTGCCCGAGGTTCTGGTGAAGGGATCGGAGTTCCATGTGGTGCGCCCGCGCCGCAGCTACGAAGAGCTCATCGGCCTCGATTCCGTGCCGGCATGGCTTGACTGAACATTTAACGCGACGTTCACTTTTGCGGGAAATCCGGGAAATTATGGGGGCGAATTGCCCCCTGCCCTCGTCTTCGCCACAAACACTGTTATCTTGGAAGCTTGATTTGCGCCGCCACGATTGGAGACGGACCGCATGAGCTTCATCCGCAAAGGTGCCTTCGAATCGCATCCCGTGCTTGCGCGCCGCGTCGCACTGAAACGGTCCTTCGCCCGGATCGTGTTGTTTTTCGAACGGATTTTGCCGCTGCTGCTCGCCCCCCTCGGGATCGCGGCGCTGTTCCTGTCGGCCGCCTGGTTCGGGATTTTCCGGATCGCGCCGGATTGGGTGCGCTGGGTTCTGGTCGGCGGGTTCGCCTTTGCCTTCGTATATGCGCTGCTGCCGCTCAGCCGCCTGCGCTGGCCGGAAGTGGCCGATGCCGATCGGCTTCTTGAAGACCGCAACAACCTGCCCCACCAGCCGGTCGGCGTCCAGGACGACCATCCGGCTTTCGAGACGCCCTTCTCACGCGCGCTCTGGAAGGAACACCAGATTCGCATGGCCGAGCGCATTGCAGCGCTCGATGCGGGCCTGCCGCAACCGGATATCGCCCGGCACGACCGGTTCGCACTGCGTGCCATTCCCGCTCTCGTCTTCGTCGTCGCACTCGGTTATTCTTTCTCGAACGGCGGCGGTTCCCCTGCCGATGCCTTCCGGCCCGCGCCGCCGGCGCCGAGCATCAACCCGGACCTGCGCATCGACGCCTGGCTGACGCCGCCCTCCTATACCGGCCGTGCCCCGGTCTTCCTGACCGGCCGCGAGGTCACCACCAGCGTTGCGGCTGTCTCGATACCGCAGAATTCCGCACTGACCGTGCGGGTCACCGGCGGTGAAGGCGGAGAGGCCGTGGTCTTCGCCCCGAAGGCCGGCGGGCAGCCGTCGACGCTCACCACCGAGGAAGCCAAGAAGGCGGCGGAAGCGGCGGCGCAGCAACCGCCGCAGGGCGCCACCGGCCAGCAGGGGCAGCAGACCTCCCAGCAGCCACCGGCTCAGCAGGCCGCACCGCAGCAGCCCAACCAGCCGCGGCAGCCCCGCACCTATGCGCTTAATGTCGCCGAGAGCGGCAGCCTGACCGTGAACGGCCAGAGCTGGGCCTTTGACGTCATCCCCGACCGGCCGCCGGAAATCGCCTTCGACGGCCAGCCGAAGCGTTCCGTCAACGGCGCGCTCGAAATCGGCTTTACCGGTAAGGACGATTACGGCATCCGCGAAGCCCATGCGCTGATCGAACCCGTCGATCAGTCGGCTCCGGGGGCGACCCCGCTCTATCCGGCCCCGGACTACCGGCTCGACCTGCCGCGGCAGAACAGTCGCGAGGTCAAGAGCCTGACAAGCCGCAGCCTGGTCGAACATCCGCTCGCCGGCAAGCGGGTCAGGATCACCCTGATCGCCAAGGACGGCGCTGGCCAGACCGGCCGCAGCCCGGCCCATGAAATGGTGCTGCCGTCGCGCGGCTTCTCCGAGCCGCTCGCAGCCGCCGTAGCCGAAGAGCGCCAGGTCTTCGCGCTCGACACCCGCCAGATGCCCCGCGCCATCGAACTCAACGAGGCGCTGGCAATCCGCCCTGACGAGACGATTCCGAACCTCAGCCACTTCCTGCTGATCCGCTCGGCGCTCGAGCGCATGAAGCTCGCCCGCAACGAGGAACAGCTGAAGGATACCGCCGAATACCTCTGGGAGATCGCACTCGGCATCGAGGATGGCGACCTGTCGCAGGCGGAGCGCCGCCTGCGCGACGCCCAGCGCAATCTCGCCGAAGCGCTGCAGAACAAGGCGTCCGACCAGGAGATCGCAAAGCTGATGCAGGAACTGCGCGAAGCCATGCAGCAGTTCATGAACGAGCTTGCCCAGCGGATGCAGAACGCGCCGCAGGCGCCCAACAACATGCAGTCCCAGAACGTCATCCGCCAGCGCGACCTGCAGAACATGATGGACCAGATCGAGAACCTCGCCCGGTCCGGCAATCGTGATGCCGCCCAGCAGATGCTCAACGAATTGCAGCGGATGATGAACAACCTGCAGGCCGGCAGGCCGCAGCGCGGGCAGCAGGGCCAGCAGCAGCAGAACAGCCAGATGCGCCAGCAGATCGACAAGCTCGGCGAGATCATGCAGGAACAGCAGCGGCTGATGGACCAGACCTTCAAGCTGGACCAGGCGCTGCGCGACCGCATGCAGCGCGGCGATCCCAGCCAACGGCCCGGCGATCAAAGCCAGCAAGGGCAGCAGCAGCAAGGCCAGCAACAGCAAGGGCAGCAGGGCCAACAAGGTCAGCAAGGGCAGCAGAACACCGACCAGATGACCGCCGAGCAGCTTCGTGAAGCGCTGAAGAACCTCCGCGCCCAGCAGGAAGGTCTCGGCAAGAAGCTGGAAGAGCTGCAGCAGGCCCTGAAGGGCCTCGGCATGCAGCCCGGCGAAGGTTTCGGCAAGGCGCAGAGCGAGATGGGCAATGCCGGCAAGGCGCTTGGCGAGGGCCAGGGCGAGCAGGCGGTCCAGGGCCAAGGCAATGCGCTGAGCGCGCTTCGCCAGGGCGCCCAGAACATGATGCAGCAGATGATACAAGCCATGCAGCAGCAGGGCCAGGGTCAGGGCGAAGGCCAGGATCGTGGCGGCCCGGGCGAGAACATGACCTCGCAGGGCGGCCAGAACGGCCGTGACCCGCTCGGGCGCCCACGCGCCACGTCAGGCCCGGATTTCGGCGATCAGGTGAAGGTGCCTGACGAAATTGACGTCCAGCGTGCTCGCGAAATCCTCGAAGCGATCCGCGAAAAGCTCGGCAACGCCTTGTCCGGCGAGGCGGAGCGGCAATATCTCGAACGGCTTCTGGATATCCGTTGAGCGATCAGGCGGCGTTGGAGTTTGCGGCCGCCAGTGCCGAGGCGACGGCACGGCGGATATCGGGCAGCGCGAACGGCTTCTGCACCACGTCGATAATCTTGGTCGCGAGATCGTCGGCTCGCTCCCGCTGCTCCGCATAACCGGTCATCAGCAGGATCTTGAGATCGGGAAACTTGGCGGATGCCTGGTGTACCAGTTCTATGCCGTCCATGACCGGCATGCGGATGTCGGAAAGCAGCAGGTCGAAGGGGCCTTCGCTCAGCTTTTCGAGACCTTCCGCGCCGTCGCCCGCTTCATGGGTCTCATGACCATCGAGACGAAGCGCCCGCGCGACGAACATGCGGAGCGAATCCTCGTCTTCGGTAATCAGGATTTTTGCCATTGCGGTGATCGCTCCCGTGTTTTGTTTATGTGGGCAGCAAATCAACAGAGTTTTCTTGTCGAGGAGTAAACGCCGGCCCATTGCGGGCCGACATGGTTAACACCTCGTCTCGCCCCGGGCAGGCAGATCGGTCAGGCGTCTCCGGTCACCACGCCGACGAAAGGCAGTTCGCGAAAGGCATAGGCGACATCCATGCCGTAGCCGACGACGAAGTAGTCCGGGCATTCGAAACCGACGTAATCCGCCTCGAGATCTTCCTGGCGCTTGACGCGCTTGTCGAGCAGCACGGCGATCGAGACGTTGCGGGCGCCGCGCTCATAGAGCATTTCCTTGGCGAATTTCAGCGTCCGGCCGGATTCCAGAATGTCGTCGATCAGCAGCACGTCGCGATCCTTCACGTCGCTGTCGATATCCTTGACGATCCGCACGCCTTGCGAAACGGTTCCGGCGCCGTAGCTCGACAGCGTGACGAACTCGACTTCCGGCGCCAGACCCACGTCATGCAGCGCGCGCAGAAGGTCTGCGGCGAAGATAAACGAGCCCTTCAGGATGGCGATGACGAGCAGATCCTTGGTCGGCCCTGTGGCGATCTGCGCCGCGATCGCGTGGTTGCGCTCGGCGATCTGTTCGGCGGTATAAAGCGGCTCGATGATTTTGCCGCGTACGACGGGCATGAGGTTCTCCTGCGTGTCCGTAAAAAACCGCGATACCACAATCCGCCGAGGAAGCGAAAGCTTTAGGCACCCCGTTCCGCAAAGGAAAGCCGCAGATCGGGCAGTTTTCCACCGGGGTGGGGCACGCGCGCCGAGAAGCCGCGGCTCTGACCGCCCTCGATGGACGCCGCCGGTGGCGAGATCAGCGTCGTCGCAATGAGCGTCTGGCCGGACATCAGCTCGGCGCGGATCTGCGGCATGGCACGATTGTCACCGCCGCGATTCTCGACGATGCCGTTGATCAGCAGCACGCGCATGCCATTGGCATCCTGCGGCGTCATCGTCACATGGGTTATGTCGAGGGTCGGTCCGGCCTCGGCCGTCGTCGAGCCTGCAAACAGGAAGGTGAAGCCGCCCGCGAGGCTGAAAACGGTGACGAAGACAACGGCCACGACCGCCGAGAAAAAATCGGCGGAAAGACGCATCAGGCCGCGCTCCATCCGGGCGACGACCCGCTCCGCGAACGACGATGCGGCGACTGCGGATTCCGCACGTCTGGTCCGGTTATCGTTGTGCGAGCGCGGGGTCGGGCCGCGGCGGAAGGTCTCGCGAACCGGAACGAACTGGGCGTCGACCACCTCGCCGCGCCGCGGGTTCATCCGGGTCGTGCGCGCGGAAGGTTCCGGCGGCAGGATGTCCATCCGGATGACTGTCTTGCCCTGATGGCTGCCAAACGTGCTCATGGGGCCCTCTTCGGCCCGTTTTCCCCTTTGTTCGGGATTGCGGGCATTGAATCGAATCCTGCTCAGTCGTAAATTGAAATGGTTAACGCATCGCAAATACGGCCTGAAATTAGCCCTTTTCCGCGCGTGATTTACCGTTCGTTTACCCGGGTCGTTAAGAGATAGACGGGCACCAGAGAGTCGAAAGAGCGAGGACTGGGTCAGCCGTTGATTCATTTCGAAAACGTTGGTCTGCGCTATGGGATGGGTCCGGAGATCCTGAGGGATATGACCTTCGACATCCCCAAGCGCTCGTTCCAGTTCCTCACGGGCCCATCGGGCGCTGGGAAGACCACACTGCTGCGCCTGCTGTTCATGTCGCTGCACCCCACCCGCGGCATCATCCACATGTTCGGCCGCGACCTGTCGCAGATCCCGCGCGCCGAACTGCCGATGCTGCGCCGCCGGGTCGGCATCGTCTTCCAGGATTTTCGCCTGCTCGACCATCTCACGACCTATGAGAACGTCGCGCTGCCGCTGCGCGTGCGCGGCAAGGAGGAGAGCTCCTACCGCAACGACGTGATCGAGCTTCTGAAATGGGTCGGGCTCGGCGAGCGCATCAACGTCCTGCCGGCCGTCCTGTCCGGCGGCGAGAAGCAGCGCGCGGCGATTGCCCGCGCGCTGATGGACCAGCCCGAAATCCTGCTCGCCGACGAGCCGACCGGCAATGTCGATCCGCCGATGGCGCGCCGGCTCCTCAATCTCTTCCTCGAACTCAACCGGCTCGGCACCGCCGTCGTCATCGCCACCCATGATCTGGCCTTGATGGACCAGGTAGACGCACGGCGGATGATCCTCACCGAAGGGCGGCTCGATATCTATGAATGAGCTGAGCCGCCCGAAAGCGACCAAGAGCGCCCAACCGCAAGAGCCCGCGAACGAGCAGCAGGCCTCGCCGGCTGGCCAGAAGCCGGCGCGCCGCGTCGAGATGCGGGTGCGGCCAACCGCCCCTATCCTCCCGCCCTCCAACATCCAGGGCAACGCGCTGATGGTGGTGATCGCCATCATGGCCTTCCTCGCCTGCCTGACGCTCGGCGCGGTGAGCATGGTGAGGGCGACGGCATCGAGCTGGCAGAGCCAGATTTCCCGCGAGATCACCATCCAGATCAAACCGGACGACGGGCTCGACATGGATGCGGCCTTGAAGAAAGCCCGCGACCTGGCGCTCACCTTCGTCGGCACCCGCGAGGGCACGATCATGGACGAAAGCGCGACGGCAAGGCTTCTCGAACCGTGGCTCGGTACCGGACTGAACCTCGCCGACCTGCCCGTCCCGCGCCTCGTCATCGTCACCATAGACGAGCAGAACCCACCCGATTTCGCCGGGATGCGCGATCTCCTGAAGACCGAAATCCCGCAGGCCTTCCTCGATGATCACCGCACCTGGGTGGATCGCCTGGTGTCGATGGCGCACACGACAGTGCTGATCGGCATGGGCGTCCTCGTCCTCGTCTTCACGGCGATGATCCTGACGGTGATCTTTGCGACCCGCGGGGCGCTGTCCGGCAATCGCCATATCGTCGAGGTCCTGCATTTCGTCGGTGCCGAAAGCTCTTTCGTGGCCGGTGAGTTCCAGAAACATTTCCTGAAGATCAGCATCAAGGGATCGGCCGCCGGCGGCGCGCTCGCAGCCGTGATGTTTGCGATCGCCAACATGTGGCAGGCGAATTCGCTGGCGACGCCGGAGAGCGACCAGGCGAGCGCCCTGTTCGGTTCCTTCACCATCGGCGTTGGCGGTTATCTCGGCATCTTCGCGACAATGATCGTGATCGCGCTGCTGACGACGCTGACCGCCCGGTTCACGGTCATGCGCACGATCGACGAAATCGACCTGATCCGCTCCGATCCGGCGCGATCCGACGGATTGTCAGCTTCTTGAAACGGGCCACTTCCCTCTGTAGGTTGGCCCTGTTCTCGCCACGAATCTCCGGCTATGGACAATCATGACACCGGCCCCGACCACACCCGAAAATGGAGCAGACCGCCACCCGCGGCGGTGGCTCGGCGGAGTGTTTTCGCGCAACAGCCGGCTGCGATGGGCCGCGCGTCGCATCATCATGGCCTGCGTGCTCGGATTGGCCCTGCTTTTCGGCGGTTTTTTGTGGTTTGCAAATGCCGTGACCTCGCTGAGGGCGCCTGACGGCATCAAGGCGGATGCGATCGTCGTCCTGACCGGCGGCTATCAGCGCATCGAGCAGGCGCTCGGGCTTCTGCGGGACGGAGCCGGCCAGCGACTGCTGATCTCCGGCGCGCATCCGTCCACCAGCCCGACCCAGATCCGCAAGGTCACGCAGGCCTCACCCGACCTCTTCGCCTGTTGCGTCGATATCGGCTACGATGCGATCGACACGATCGGTAATGCCAATGAAATCACCCGCTGGATCCACGACCACGGCTACAAGTCCGTGCTGGTCGTCACCAACAACTATCATATGCTGCGCAGCCTGCACGAACTGCGCCGCGCCGACCCGGTGACGGAGTTCATTCCCTATCCCGTGGTCAGTTCCGATCTCACCCGAAAAGCCTGGTTCGCCGAGCCGGACGTGTTGCGCACCATGCTTTCCGAATACGGCAAGGTCGTGCTGGCCACCGGCCGCGACTGGTTCGGCATCGAGCGCGGCAGCGGACTGCGCAACGATGACCCGCCGAAGACCGCGGCAAAGCCCGCGCCCTGACACTTTTCCCTCCGCATGAGGCCCTGGCGCTTTTTTCGTGGCGCGATCTCGTGTAGGCAACGCCTGTCCAAGAGGAAGCCTTTCATGCTGCTGGTGCGTTCGGTTCTTTTCAATATCGCCTTCTACACAAACCTGATCGTCCGCATGATCGTGCTGAGCCCGATCTATTTCCTGATGCCGCGCAAGGCGGCCTACCGCATCCCCAAAGCCTGGGCCGCCTCCTGCAACTGGCTGATGGCAAAGATCGTCGGCGCCACGTTCGAGATCGAGGGCCTGGAAAACGTTCCCGAAGGCGGCTGCATCTTCGCCCCCAAGCATCAATCCGCCTGGGATACCGTCGCCCTCCTGCCCTGGCAGCGGGACCCGGTCTATATCCTCAAGCGCGAGCTGATGTGGATCCCGCTGTTCGGCTGGTACGCCGCCAAGCAGAAGATGATTCCGGTCAACCGCGGCGCCCGCGGCAAGGTCATGGTCGACGTCATGGTCCGCACCAAGGAGGAGATGGCCAACAACCGCCAGCTCATCATCTATCCGGAAGGTACGCGCCGACCGCCGGGCGCCGAGCCGCAATACCGCTACGGCATCGCCCGCATCTATCGCGACGTGGAAGTGCCCGTCGTGCCGATCGTCGCTCATTGGGGCCTGTTCTGGGGCCGCCGCAAGCTCATCAAATATCCCGGCCATTTCAAGGTCCGCATCCTGCCGCCGATCGCGCCGGGCATGGATCCGGATGCCTTCTACGCCCTTCTGGTCGAAACGCTGGAACGGGAAAGCGACAAGCTGCTGGTCGAGACCGTGGCCGCCAACCCGCACCTGCCGCTGCCACCCTCGGCGGTCAAGCGACTTGCCGAGCTGAAGGCTCAGACGGCGGCCTGAGCTCGCGCTGTCACCGTCGCACCGACGCCTTCCAGCCAGTGATCACGAATGCCCATGTCCTTCAGATGCGCCAGCGTATTGAACAGGTAGGCATCGTTCGGGCCCGACTGGCCGGTGGAACGGTGGACGATCTCGGCGGCCTGCTCGATCTCGAGCGCGCCGGCATATTGGACATGATTGCGATCGACGATATAGCCGACCGCCCTTACCTGCCGCCCATCGCTGAGCGAGACGGGCAGCATCTTTTCCAGATAGACATTGGTGACGAGTTCCCGCCGGCGCAGATAGTCGAGCACGTCCGCCCGGTTCTCCCCGCTCACCCGGAACGCGACGCCGCGGCATGAACCGCCGCGGTCGAGACCGAGGACCAGGCCCGGATGATCCGGCGTGCCGCGATGCACATGAGACCAGACGCAGAGGGAGCGGCGGAAGCCGAAGGCACGTGCGGTCAGTCTTTCCTCAAACGCAAAACCCGGATTCCACATCAGGGACCCGTAGCCAAACACCCAAAATTCGTCCATATCCCGCGCCACACCATTCCAATCGAAGCGACCCGCCCCAACTTTCCCAGCACCATTGGAGAACATCATGGCAGCGTCAAGCCGAACTGGCGTCAGCGGAAAATTATGGCTCCTCGCCTCCGGGGTGGTGCTGGTGATCGCACTTTACACGGCCGGCTGGTTCTATGGCGCCTCGGTGCTGAAGGAGCGGACGCTGAGCCTGCTGGGCAGCCAGGAAAAGCGCGGCATCTCGGCGGAATGCGCCGACGCGGACTATCGCGGCTACCCGTTCCGGATCGGCCTGTTCTGCTCGAAGGTCTCGGTCGACGACCGCACCAACGGCATTTCCGCAATGTTCGGATCCCTGCGGTCCGCCGCCCAGGTCTACAATCCCGGCCATATCGTCTGGGAACTCGATTCGCCGATCGAGATCCGCACCGGCCACGGGCTTTCGGTCTCGACCACCTGGGAGAATTTCCAGTCGAGCCTGATCACCCGGTTTCGCGGGGTGGAGCGCACCTCCACCGTGATCGAGAACGCCAGGACGAACATACTGTCGTCGGCAACGGGCCAGGCCTTCAATATCAGCGCCGGTCACACCGAGATTCATCTGCGCCAGAACGGCAATGACCTCGACGCGGCCATGACGCTGCAAAACACCGACATAGTGATGAAGGACCTGCCGCAGCTTCTGCCACGGTTCACGGCCAATCTCGACCTGACCCTCACCGGCCGCGCCGGCATGATAGACGGATCCGATCCGAACGGAACCGTTCTTTATGGCACTCAGGGCCAGATGCGCAGCATTTCGGCTGATCTCGGTGATGGCAAGCTGATCACCGTTTCCGGCCCCTTCTCCTTCGACGAGCAGGGCTACCTGTCAGGCAAGCTGAAACTACGGGTCGAGCAGATCGATGCCTGGCGCGACAGCCTGAGCCAGGCGTTTCCGCAGATCGCACCGACGCTGAAGACCGCCGCCAACATGCTGTCCGCCCTCGGCCGCGGCAAGAGCGCATCGCTGGACCTGACCATCAACCGCGGCAAGGTGTTCGCCGGCGGCTTCATCCAGATCGGCGAAATCCCGCCGATCTGAGCGGGATCACTTCTTGACGTCGAGCGCGTGGCGGCCGAAGTCCGGCGCGTCGACGTCCTGGCCGGCCTGGACGATCGAGCGGCGGATGGCGCGGGTGCGGGTGAAGAGTTCGAACAGCTTGTCGCCCTCGCCCCAGCGGATCGCCCGCTGCAGATAGGCGAGATCTTCCGAAAACCGCGCCAGCATTTCCAGGATCGCATCCTTGTTGTGCAGGCACACATCCCGCCACATGGTGGGGTCTGACGCGGCAAGGCGGGTGAAATCGCGAAAACCGGAGGCGGAATATTTGATCACTTCCGCGTCGGTCACCGTCTCGAGATCATCCGCCGTGCCGACGATGTTGTAGGCGATGATGTGCGGCAGATGGGAGACGATCGCCAGAACCTTGTCATGGTGCTGCGGATCCATCTCGTCGATCCGCGAGCCGAGCGCCATCCAGAAGGATTTCAGCGTGTCGAGCGCGGCCTGATCCGTATCCGGGAGCGGCGTGAAGATGCACCAGCGGTCCCGGAACAGGCCTACGAAGCCGGCATCCGGGCCGGATTTTTCGGTGCCCGCCAGCGGATGGCCCGGGATGAAATGTACGCCTTCCGGCATATGCGGCGCCATCTGCGCGATGACGGAGGCCTTGGTGGAGCCGACATCGGTGACGATGGCGCCGGGCTTGAGGCTGCCGGCGATCTGTTTGGCAACCGCTTCCGATGCGCCGACCGGCACCGACACGATGACGAGATCCGCGTCCTTCACCGCATCGGCCGCGGACGCAACGTAATGCGTGCCGAGCGCCAGCTCTTCGGCGCGTTTCAGGGTTTCGGCGCTGCGGCTGGAAATCACCACCTCGCCGGCCAGGCCCAATTCCTTGACGTCACGGGCGATCGACGAGCCGATCAGGCCGATGCCGATCAGCGCGATCCTGTCGAAGAGCGGCGTGCTCATGCGCTTTTGCCCATGAATTCGCCGAGCGTCTCGATGACGCCGCGATTGGCCTCTTCAGAACCGATCGTCATGCGCAGCGCGTTCGGGAAACCGTAGCCTTTGACGGCGCGCAGGATGTAACCGCGGCTGGTGAGGAAGGCATCCGCTTCCGGCGCCCGCTTGCCGTCGACATCCGGGAAATGGATCAGCACGAAATTGGCGACCGACGGCGTCACCTTGAGGCCGATCCCTTCCAGCGCATGGGTGAGCTTGTCCTGCCAGAGAGAATTGTGCTCGACGGCCTTTTCGACAAAGGCCTGGTCGCGGATGGCGGCAGCACCGGCGGCGATTGCCGGGGCGTTCATGTTGAACGGCCCACGCACACGGTTCAGCGCATCGAGAATGCCGGCCGGGCCGTACATCCAGCCGATGCGCAGCGCCGCAAGGCCGTAGACCTTCGAGAAGGTGCGGGTCATCACGACGTTCTTGTTGGAAGACACCAGTTCGAGGCCGGCTTCGTAGTCGTTCTTGCGCACATATTCCGCGTAAGCCGCGTCGAGCACCAGGATGACGCTCTTCGGCAAGCCGGCATGCAGGCGGCGGATATCGGCGACCGGGACATAGGTGCCGGTCGGATTGCCCGGATTGGCGATGAACACCATCTTGGTCTTGTCAGTGACGGCAGCCAGGATCGCGTCGACATCGACGGTGCAATCCTTTTCCTTCACCTCGATCGCCTTGGCGCCGGCGCCCATGATCTGGATCTTGTAGACGAGGAAACCGTGCTCGGTGATGATGGCTTCGTCGCCCGCGCCGAGATAGACGTGGCAGAGCAGGCCCAGCAGCTCGTCGGAACCGTTGCCGCACATGATGTTTGCGATATTGAGCCCGTGCACCGAGGCGATCGCCTCGCGCAGCGCTATCGCCTGGCCGTCCGGATAAAGTTCGAGATGGCCGGCCGCCTGCTTGAAGGCCTCGATCGCCTTGGGGCTCGCGCCGAGCGGCGTCTCGTTGGACGAAAGCTTGAAGACGCGCGCCACGCCCGGAGCATGTTCCTTGCCGGGCACATAGGCGGCGATATCCAGAATGCCTGGACGCGGAACGGGCTCACTCGTGACGATGCTCATCGGATCAACCTTTTTGGAAAGCCTAGACGGCGGGTGTGATCCAGTGGGATTAATGCCGAAAAACGCCTTTGTCGAGGGTGTGCTTGACGGGTGCCCCTCACCCTAACCCTCTCCCCGCAAGCGGGGCGAGGGGACTTGCCTCGATCGTCGTCAGAGAGGGACTGGGCGGGCGCGGCATATCCCTTCTCCCCGTCAAAACGGGGAGAAGGTGCCCGGCAGGGCGGATGAGGGGCGCCGGCGAAGCCCGTTCACCGCGTCCGCGTCGTCGGCACGCCCTGCGGGGCCAGCACCGGCACGAAGACGCGCCGGGAAGCACGAGCGGCGACCGGCAGGCCCTGGTAGAGCCGCTTCTGGGCCTCCAGCACGATGACCCCGGAAAAGACCGGCCAGAAGCGACGGCCCAAGCGCTCGAAGGCCTGGCGCAGCTTCAGCACGGCGCGGATCTTCGACGGCGGAAAGAACAGCGCCTCGGCGCTGGCGCCCGGCGTGAAATTGGTCTCGCGCAGCAGCGAGGTGAGCTGGCCGCGCGAATAAGGCCGGCCGGAACCGAACGGCGTATGTTCCATTCGGGCCCAGACGCCGCGCCGGTTGGGCACGACGATGACCAGCCGCCCGCCGGGCGCCAGCACCCGCCAGAGCTCCTTCAAGGTCTCCCGCGGGTTTTCGGCAAATTCCAGCGAATGCACCATCAGCACGCGGTCGACGGAAGAGTCCGGCAGCGGTAGTTCCTCGTCGAAGACGAGAGCGGTCGAGGAAAGCTCGCTGACCGGCCAATTCACCGCCCCCTGGCCCGCCGGCATGAAGGCGAAGGTGCGTTCCGTATCGGCGCGGAAACGGTCGAGATAGGGCACCGCATAACCAAGGCCCACCAGCCGCTCTTCCGGCAGCCGCGCCCAGAGCGAAGACAGCGCGAACGTGATCGACTGCTCGGCAAGGTGGCCGAGGGGCGAGTGATAGAATTCGCGGAGATCAACGATATCTGCATGCATGCGTAATTTGGTACCAGACGGCGGTTGGACTTCAAGGGACCAGTCTCTACATTGTGACGCAAAACACTTTCAGCAATGGGGTTATGTTATGAGACCACTGGAACTCGAAGTTTTTTCATGCCGCAGCGATAATTACGGCGTTCTCGTGCACGATCCGGAAAGCGGGCTGACGGCTGCGATCGATGCGCCTGAGGAAAAGCCTATCCTCGAAGCGGCGGCCCGCCGCGGCTGGAAGATCACCCACATCTTCACCACCCATCACCATGGCGATCACGTCGAAGCCAACCTCGCGCTCAAGGGAAAATTCGGGCTGGAAATCATTGGCCCGTTCAACGAGGCGATTGCGATCCCCGGCCTCGACAAGACCATGGCGGACGGTGACGAATTCCAGTTCGGCGAGCATCTCGTGCGCGTTATCGAGACGCCTGGCCACACCGCCGGCCATATCTGCTACCACTTCCCCGACGACAAGATCCTGTTTGCGGCAGACACCCTGTTCGCGCTCGGCTGCGGCCGGCTGTTCGAACGCCCGGCTGCCGACATGTGGCATTCGCTGCAGAAACTCGCCGTTCTGCCGGACGAGACGGCCGTCTATTTCGGCCACGAATATACGCTTGCGAATGCCAAGTTCGCGTTGAGCGTCGACCCGGACAACGAACGTCTGCAGGCCCGCGCGAGCGAGATCGAGGCGCAGCGCGCGGCCGGCCAATTCACCATTCCGACGACGATCGGGCTGGAGAAGGAAACCAATCCCTTCCTGCGCGCATCAGACCCGGCCATCCGCCGAAACCTTTTGATGGAGAGCAAATCCAACGAGGACGTGTTTGCCGAAATCCGCAAGCGCAAGGACAATTTCTGAATGACGCCGAAGGAGATCATCACCACGCTCGGCATGCAGCGGCATCCGGAGGGCGGCTGGTATGTTGAGACATTTCGGGACGCTGCAGGCGGCACGCGCGGCCATTCGACGGCGATTTATTACCTGCTGGAAGCGGGCGAACGCTCCCACTGGCATCGGGTTCGGGACGCGGCGGAGACCTGGCACTTCTATGCCGGCGATCCGCTGCTGCTGCGGATTTCCGACGGCCGGACCGTCGAAGAGGTGAGGCTCGGAACAAACCTTGCCACAGGAGAACGGCCGCAGGCCGTGGTCCCGGCCGACGCCTGGCAGGCAGCGGAACCGCTTGGCCGCTTCACGCTGGTGGGCTGCACGGTCGCGCCAGGCTTTCAGTTTTCAAGCTTCGAGATGGCGCCGCCCGGCTGGGAGCCGTCAAGCTAGGCCGAGGGAAGCCCGGCAATCGCCAACGCAAAGATCAGCTGTGCCGTGAAGTAAGTGCCCCACACGAACGGCTTCAACCTCGCCGTAACCGGCGCATCCGGCTTGACCAGGAATTTCTGGATTGCCAGCGCCGTATCGGACATGACGAACAGCGCAGCACCGGCCGCGGGCAGGATCGGCTTCACCGCCAGCGCCGAAAGCGCCATGGCGACGATCGCGATCCCATAGGCGGCAACGGGGATGGCAAGCCGTCCGGCAGGCCGCCACAGCATGAAAAGCGTCATGCCGGTCAGCACCACGAAGATCCACGCCACCGTATAACGCCAGGCGGAGGCGACGAGCAGGCCCGGTTCCATCGACGGCCAGAACAGCGCCGCATAGGCAATATGCGAAGCGAGGAAGGCCGCGAGCCCGGCGACGAAGGCTGGCTCTCCCTCGTAGGCGAGGCAGGCGTCTCCGAGTGCACCGAGCGCCAGCGCTGCAACGAGCAGCCCCGGGGCGCCGGAAAGACCGGCGTAGAGCACAAGCAGCAAGACCGGGAAGGTCTTCAGCACCGCGCGAAGATGGCTCGCCGGCCTTTTTAGCCAGCGGAAATAATGGATCGCAAGCGCGATCGAGGCGGCAAGCACCGCCCATGACAACAGATACATCTCTTCCCCCACGTCCCCGACCCTTTCAGGAACGCCTATTCGGCCACGGCTTCCGCAATCGGCTTCGGCCGGAACATATCCCGCGCCGCCAGCACCGCCCCTCCGGTGATCAGCAGGCAGGCAAGCAGAATGCGCCAGTCCGGCTCGGCAAAGCCCGATGCGACCAGGATCAGCGTCGACAGCAGCGGCGCCGCATAGCTGGCCGCGCCGATGATCTGGATATCGCCGTTCTTGACCCCGTAGTCCCAGGCATAGAAGGCCGCGCCGACCGGCAGCAGGCCAAGCCCGACGACCGCCGCCCACTCGCCGCCATCAGCCGGCCAGACGGTCGTCTCAAGCGCCAGATGGCAGATCAGCGAAAGAAGCGAGGTACCGAGGCAGAAGCCGGTGACCACATCGGTCGAAACCCGGTCGAAGCGCCGGGTAAGCAACGAATAACCCGACCAGGTGAAAGCACAGAGAAAGGCCGCACCATAACCCAAGAGATAGGCGTCGTCGAAGGCAAGCCCGTTTCGGGAAACGATGGCGATCGTGCCGCAAAGCCCGGCGACCGCGCCGAGCACATGATACCAGCGCAACCTCTCGCCCGGCAGCAGGGCAGAACCCACGACGATGAACAGCGGCCAGAGATAGGCGATCAGCCCGGCCTCGACGGCCGGCGCATTGCGAAGCGCCGTGAAATAGAGAAAATGATAGCCGAACAGGCCGCCGATCCCGGTGATCCAGACCTTGGCCGGCTGTTTCAGGAGGGTGATCCGCTCCGGTTTGACGATGAACAGAACGATGCCCGGCAGGCTGCCGATCGCGAACGTGATCGCATTCATCTGGAAGGGCGGCACTTTTCCGGATGCAGCCGTCATCAGGGCCAGCAACGACCACATCAGGATCGCCGTAAAACCGATCAACGTCCCCCGGATTTTCACCCCTGCCCCCTTGGGCGCCCGACGGGCGCTTTAGTCAGCCGCCATATTTGACGGCCGTCACGTAAACCTGCCCCATCCTGGTCGGGATGACGGCATAGACCGGAGCATATACATTTACCGACTGCGCCTTGGCAAACCAGATTTCCATCGGTGTCTTGCGCAGGTATTCGATATCGCTGCGGCCGCGCTTGAAGCCCGACCTCGGAAGGTAGCGGATCGAACAGACGATCGCCTCGCCCTTGAAACCGTCGGTCGAAAACGGCCTGGTGCCCTTCGGCGTCAGCACCAGATCCATGCGCGACTCACCGTCATAGATCGGCAGCCGGCTGGGGCAGACCTTGGCGTCGCCCGGGAAGATAAGGCCGCTCAAGGGATCGAGCACAGCGCGCAGATCCTTGTCGGTCACCGGAATCCAGGTTTCCGGATTGCGGGTAGGCTCGGGTTTGACAGTTGTCTCGGTAACATTGCCGTTGCGGTACTCGACATCATAGATGCGCGTGCGTTTTCCGCTGCTGTAGACAAGGTTGTAGCGGTCCGCCTGCAACTTGTCGGCCTGCATGCGCCCGCTGACGCTGGTCTCGGCGGAGATCCGACTGATGATGTTGACGATCCCGGCCGATTTGAACGTTCCGGTGATCTTGTAGTCGCTGCTGTTGAATTCGCTGGCAAAAGACGCCTTGGCGATCGGCAGTATCCCGAGCGAGATATCATATTCGCTGACATGCCGGATTTCCGCCGAGCCGAGCGGATTGGCCGTGAACCCGAAGACGAGCACGAAGGCACTGACGAAACTGCCGCGAAGGTTCATGATTTTGCCCTGACCGATGAGGACGCCGAAAAGCGTCTTCCCGCAGACATATAGACGGTGCATCATGGCAAGAAAATAGCGGCTTCACGGCACGGGCGGCGGATTCTCTTAGGGTTGGGTCAAGGTTTTGGCTTGACGCGACGAGCCCCACTGACTATAGAACCGCAACTTTCCACTCAGGACCAGTTGGATCGGCGCACCGGCATTGTCCGGAAGTACCATCCGATTGCAGAAGAACAAAGGTGTATCCATGTCTCGTGTGTGCGAACTGACCGGCAAGGGCGTTCAGACCGGCAACAACGTAAGCCACGCCAACAACAAGACCCGCCGTCGGTTCCTGCCGAACCTGTGCCAGGTTACGTTGATCTCCGACGCTCTCGGCCAGCGTTATCGCCTGCGCGTCTCCGCACACGCTCTGCGTTCCGTCGAACATCGTGGCGGCCTCGATGCCTTCCTGTTGAAGTCCGACGAGACCGAACTGTCGATGCGCGCTCGCCTGCTGCGCCGCCAGATCGTCAAGAAGACCGCCGAAGTCGCTGCTGCGGCTTAATCGGCCTGACGACAAATCATCCGGCTTTGAACAAGGCTTGAACGGGTAATACCGGCCAGGCCTTTTCTCTTGGCCTTCATAACTCCAACTGGTGGCATCACCCAGGATAAAAAAATGCTGAGCTCACGCTATACCTTCATCTATGCCCTGCTGATGGCGGCCGTTGTCGTCGCGTCGAACTTCCTGGTCCAGTTCCCGGTCGTCGGCACGTTTTGGGGCATCGCCCTCGGCGATCTTCTGACCTGGGGCGCTTTTATCTATCCCTTTGCCTTCTTGGTGACTGATCTCGCCAACCGGCAGTTCGGGCCTTCGATTGCCCGACGCGTCGTTCTCGCAGGCTTCGTGGTCGGCGTGACGCTGTCGTTCCTGGCCTCCTCCCCGCGCATCGCCGTTGCCTCGGGCACCGCCTATCTGGTTGGCCAGCTTCTCGACATCTCCGTGTTCAATCGGCTCCGCCGCCAGACCTGGTGGCGCGCGCCGCTCGCCGGCTCCCTGCTCGGTTCAGCACTCGACACGCTGCTGTTCTTCTCGCTCGCCTTCGCTCCGCTCTTCGCCTTCATCGGCCCCAATGAGGACTTCGCGATCCAGTCCGCACCGCTCCTCGGCGCCTTTGCCGCAGAAGCCCCGCGCTGGATCTCCTGGGCGCTCGGCGACCTCGTGGTCAAGATCCTGGTCGGCGTCGTGCTGCTCCTGCCCTATGGCGCTCTGATGAACGTGCTGAAGCCGATGCCGCAGGTCGCGAAGGCTGCCTGAGCAAGCGCGGCTTGGCGGTTGCGAATTGCTTGTCGATGGATCCTCGGGTCGAGCCCGAGGATGACGAAAGAGAAGCTGTGCTTCTTGCGCCCGCAGAAACGAAGCTGAGCAATGCAGCGGCCGCTGTTGTGGCTGATGGCTCGGCAAACTCGTCATCCTCGGGCTTGACCCGAGGATCCAAGCACCTCCACCTTAAGAAGACAAAGTTGAAGCCGTTCCACGATGGCGACTTCAGTTAATTCAGGCGGAATTCCAGCATCACGTTCCGCTGCAGCAGATTGCCGTTGTCGTCCGAAATCAGGATCAGATGCGGCTTGCCCTCCGGCCCGGCGATAACGTCGAGCCCTTCCATGTTGTCGATGGCATAACCCATATCGGCCTCGAGAAGCACCTCGCCATCGACGACGGCGCCGGGGCGGATACTGTCGCCCTTGATGAGGCGGATGCGCATGCCGAGGCCGCCGAGGAAGCTGAACCGCCGCTCCAGCAGCAGGAAATCGCCGTTCGGCAGGAAGGCCCCGTCGGTCGCGTCGAACGGATCGTGCCGCACCACCGTGAACACGCCCTTCAGAGGCCCTTCCAGCATCGCGGCGAAAAGGTTTCCCCGATCATCGAGACTATGCTCGGTGACCACGACCGGGGCCCCCTTGAGCGGACTGGTCGGAGGCGAGACCGCCACCGTCTCCATGCCCGCATTCATCCGGAACTCGTGGCGAGGAATGGGTAGATCGAGGCTCTTCAAAGGCGCCGACGTCTCGAACCCCGGATCCGGATAGGCATCGACGCGGTGCAACTGCTCGAAGCTGACGATTGCCTGCCCATCCCTCAGCGCCAGCCCCTCGGCGTCCGAATTGTATTTCGAGCCGACCCGGCCGCCACGGATGAGGATCGGGCTGATGGCGAGATCGGTAAGGTTGGCGAGGCGCCCCTTCGCATCCCGTTCAACGCGGCCGGTGAGCCAGGAACCGGTATCGAGCACCGACACGAAACGTTCCCCATCGGCGCGAAAGCGGATGCTCGACAGCGACTGAAGCCGGCTATCAGGTGACGAAAATTCCATCCCGCCGACAAATTCGAGCCGGCCAAAGCGCGTTTCCGCCGAGCCGCGCTTGAATTCCGTGATGGCCCGCGCCCTGACCGAGACATTGTCGGTGGCAGGCGCCACCGGGGAAGCGATGGCGCCGAAAAGGCCGGCCCAGACGACGAGGCGGGAAAGTTTCAAGCGGCGGACCTCAGCTGGCCCGTCGCATGCGGCCCTGCTGCCTGCCATTTTCCGCAAACAGCTCGGCAAGCTGCTCGGTCATCGCCCCGGCAAGCTCGTCCGCATCGACGATCGTCACGGCCTTGCGATAATAGCGCGTCACGTCGTGGCCGATGCCGATTGCCAGGAGTTCGACCGGAGAACGCGTCTCGATCTGTTCGATCACGGCGCGCAGGTGCCGTTCGAGATAATTGCCCGGATTGACCGACAGCGTCGAATCGTCGACCGGCGCGCCATCCGAGATCATCATCAGGATCTTGCGCTGCTCGCGGCGGGCGATCAGGCGGTTATGCGCCCACATCAGCGCCTCGCCGTCGATGTTTTCCTTGAGCAGGCCTTCGCGCATCATCAGGCCGAGATTGCGGCGCGAACGGCGCCACGGCGCATCGGCGGACTTGTAGACGATATGGCGCAGGTCGTTGAGACGGCCGGGCGTCGGCGGCTTGCCGCTCGCCAGCCATTTTTCACGCGCCTGCCCGCCCTTCCAGGCCTTGGTGGTGAAGCCGAGGATCTCGACCTTGACGCCGCAGCGTTCCAGCGTGCGGGCAAGTATATCGGCGCAGGTGGCGGCGACCGTGATCGGCCGGCCACGCATCGAGCCGGAATTGTCGATGACCAGGGTCACGACGGTATCGCGGAACTGCGTGTCGCGCTCCTTCTTGAAGGAGAGCGGCTGCATCGGGTCGATGATCAGGCGCACGAGGCGGGCCGGATCGAGATAACCCTCTTCCAGGTCGAAGTCCCAGGAACGGTTCTGCTGCGCCATCAGGCGGCGCTGCAGGCGGTTCGCAAGCCGGCCGACGGCGCCCTGGAGATGGGCAAGCTGCTTGTCGAGGAAGGCCCGCAGCCGGTCGAGTTCCGCTTCGTCGCAAAGCTCTTCGGCCGTGATTTCCTCGTCGAATTCCTGGGTGAAGATCTTGTAGTCGACCTTCTCGTTGAAATCGTCGAACGGGCTGTTGGGCCGGCGAGTTTCGCCGGGTGTTTCCGAATGTTCGTCGCTGTCGTCCGACATGTCGTCGTCGGACATTTCCGCGCCGTCCATCTCGCCGTCGTCCATTTCCTCGTCGGACGCGTCGCTCTGCTCGGCAGGGGCGGCATCGGAGCCGGCCTCTTCCTCGACCTCGTCGTTCTCGGTCTCGTTGCTGCGCGGCTGGTCTTCCTGGTCCGGGTTCTCCATCTCCTCCGGATCGGTATCGTCGTCGGCAAACTCCTCCGCCATCTGCATGGAGGTGAGCATGTGCCGCACCAGCTTGGCGAACGCCTGCTGGTCTTCGATGACGTTGCGGAGATTGTCGAGATCGCCGGCAGCCTTGTCCTCGATGAACGGGCGCCAGAGATCCAGCACCTTGCCCGCACTCGGCGGAGGCTTGATGCCGGTCAGCTTTTCGCGCACCAGCATGGCGACCGCTTCGCCGATCGGCGCGTCTTCCTGCCGTTCAACGCCGGAGAAATTAGCCTTCGAGTATTTTTCCGCATGCATCGAACTGAGGTTCGACGCCATGCCGGCCATGCGCAATGCGCCGATCGATTCGACGCGTGCCTGCTCGACGGCATCGAAGACGACGCGCGCATCAGCACCCTGCGGCGACATGCTGGCATGCACGCCCGTATCGTGGCAGGCAATCCGCAGCGCCATGGAATCACCGAGCCCGCGGGTCACCGCGAGCTCGTGTGCTGTCGGTCGCTTGGAGATTTCCGGCAGGCGAATGCGCTCGCCGGCAAGGCCCGGACGTTCGTTCGCGAACGTAACCTCGACTTCCGCGTCACCGGCGATCGACCTCACGCAGCCGGTAATCGCCCGCCGCAACGGTTCCGTATCCACGGGACCGCCGGATTTGGCTTTCGAATTGTCTCCGCGACCTGCCATGATCTCGTTCCCTCAACTTCCTCTTGGGCTTACGCTCCGAGAACGATGTTGGCGGCACTTTCCTTCAGCTCGACACCGAAGGCGCGCTGGTACTGTTCGGCGACCAGCGTGCGCTCCAATTCGTCGCACTTGTTGAGGAAGGTGATGCGGAAGGCGAACGCGACATCACCGAAAATCTCGGCGTTTTCCGCCCAGGTGATGACGGTACGCGGGCTCATGACGGTCGAGAGATCGCCGTTGATGAAGGCCGAACGGGTGAGATCCGCGACGCGGACCATCTTCGACACGGTCTCGCGGCCCTCGGCCGTGCTACCGAAGGATTTTACCTTGGCGGCGACGATATCGACTTCCTTCTGGTGCGGCAGATAGTTCAGCGTCGTCACGATCGACCAGCGGTCCATCTGCGCCTGGTTGATCTGCTGCGTGCCGTGATAGAGGCCGGTCGTATCGCCGAGACCCACCGTGTTGGCGGTCGCGAAGATGCGGAACGCCGGGTGAGGACGGATGACGCGGCTCTGGTCGAGCAGGGTCAGGCGGCCGGAGGATTCGAGCACGCGCTGGATGACGAACATGACGTCCGGGCGGCCGGCATCGTATTCGTCGAAGACGAGCGCGACATTGTGCTGGTAGGCCCAGGGCAGGATGCCGTCCTTGAATTCGGTGACCTGCTTGCCGTCCTTCAGCACGATCGCGTCCTTGCCGACGAGATCGATACGGCTGACATGGCTGTCGAGGTTGATACGCACGCACGGCCAGTTGAGGCGGGCTGCGACCTGCTCGATATGGGTGGACTTGCCGGTGCCGTGGAAGCCGGACACCATGACGCGTCGGTTATGCGCAAAGCCTGCGAGAATGGCGAGCGTCGTATCGCGGTCGAAAAGATAGTCCGGGTCGAGATCCGGAACGTAAGGGTCGCCGCTGCTATAGGCCGGAACCCTGATATCGCTGTCGATGCCGAAGACTTCCCTGACCGAAACGGTGGTATCGGGAAGGTTGGAAATATCTAGATCAATCTTACTCATCGTCTCTCCAAGGCGCGAGCCGCCGCCCGGCCGTCATCCTCACTGCCATAATTTTTACGGCTTAGCAGAAACCCGCCTGCTTCAACAACTGATATGCTTGAATGACGGCACGAAAACGTTCTTCCGAACCGCGGTCGCCGCCATTCGCATCCGGATGGTGTTTCTTGACCAGTTCCTTGTAGCGGGTCTTGATCTCCGCCGCGGTCGCATTCGCCGCCAACTCCATCGTATCGAAGGCTTTGGCTTCCAGTGTCTTCAGCTTGCGCCCCTGCGTCTGGAAACGGGGGCCGGCCGCCCGCGCACTCGATACGAAGCCGAACGGATCCCTGAAGCGCTGCTGGGTGCCCGTAGCGCCGGCAGCACCCGAGCGCGCCGTGGAATGAAGCGGCGCATCCTTGGCGGCCTTGTTGACGCCGACGGTCCAGGTCGGCCGATGGCCGGTGATCGCCTCTTTCTGATACCGGGCGATCTCACTGTCCGACAGGCCGGAAAAATAATTGTAGCCCTTGTTGTATTCCCTGACATGTTCGAAGCAGAACAGAAAGAACTGGCCTTCCGCATTGCGGCCCACGGGAGCGCGGTGGGCACCGGGCTTGTCGCATCCGTCCCATTGGCAAGTCGGCGCTTCAGGCACAGCTTCCTGCTGCCTGTTCTTGCGCGTCCGGATGCGGTCGAAATATTTGGAATCTAGTTTCATAAGGCCCTCATTATGGGGCGACGAACAGGGCGCGGCAAGAATTGACAAAGTCCTTTCTTACTGGTTTGTGAGATGCCCCTTTTGCGTCGCAACGGAGACCGAAATGTCCGTCAAATCCCGGATCGAAATCACGCTCACCGACAATCTCGAACCGGAACGGCTGGTCGTCATCGATGAAAGCCATCAGCACGCCGGCCATCAGCCCGACATCACCGGAACCGGCGAAACCCATATGCGGGTCCGCATCGTTTCAAAAAAGTTTTCCGGAATGAGCCGGCTCGACCGGCATCGGACGGTGAATGCGCTGCTGAAGCCGGAACTCGACGCCGGCCTCCACGCGCTGGCAGTGGAAGCCTCGGCACCGGGCGAGCCGACGCGCTGGTAGCTGAGCTTAAATAGGAAGGGCGGGGTGAGAGGCCAAGGTCGGGTATCACGCATTGCGGGATATCGCTTTGGCCAGCTTGCCGCCATTTCCCAATGGCTAACGGCGTAGCGGCAGCTTGGCGCTCAAAAAGGGGACATAGTTACGGAAAGCAAAAATTGGGTTTAAACTTGGAAAGGGCACTGGTGATTTTAAATTCGAACAGCACTAATTCCGAAGCAGCGTGCTCATAGCTATTCAGATCACCGGGTCTCGCCTCTGTCGAAAAAACCTTTGAACATGCATAGCGTGATGTATACGAGCCAACTAATGCTCCCGTAGAAAACTACGATGCCCACCCCGCTTTTGAAGGAAGCGATTCCCCACCACTCATTGATGCCAATCTGGTAAAAGCTATTACCAGCTACGACAGGGAATCCAGAGGTCCAATAACAAAGAACGGCTAATCCAAGGCAAGCGGCCCAAAATTGGGGATCGCAGCGTCTCGATAAATACTGTCCCATTTTCACCATGGCAAACAATAGCCAGACGAATAGTGAAACACTCAAGCAGGATCGCACGATAACTGTCATACAGATTTGTTCATTCCCGAGTTGCTCGACGAAAACAAACTGTTTGTTGGGTGGCCAAAGTAGACGGACTTGATCCAGACGGGCTACTGAACACACGTCAGACACGCTCAGCGAGATCAGAAACGCAACAAGCAGATTGGCGATTAAAAAAACACCTAAAAGCTTCATGCATTGAGCGTAAACCGGCCCGAGCTTAGGATTGGGCGCGAGTTTAGGGTTAGGTGCCAAAATTAAGTTCCACGGCTTCAACGTTCGATGCGTATACCTGAGACAGTAATGTCCGCAAAGGGTCGAAGCCGACAATTTCAGCGCTAGACTGAAAGGCTGTCGAGAAACGAAAGACTACTCCGCCGGCAGCGTCACATCGTCCGCAGGCCGTATCCTCAGCCTCGTAATGCGGTTCTTCTCCCGCTTCAACACGACGAACCGTTTGCCGTAGAACGTAAACGCCTGCCGCTCCTGCGGAATGAGCTTCGATTCGTGGATGACGAGGCCCGCGATCGTCGTTGCTTCCGCATCCGGCAGGCTCCAGTCGAGTGCGCGGTTCAGGTCGCGGATCGGCACGGAACCATCGACGACGATCGACCCGTCCGCCTCCTGGCGGACACCCTGGATCTCGATATCGTGCTCGTCGGCGATATCGCCGACGATTTCCTCCAGGATATCTTCCAGCGTGACGATGCCCTGGACCTCGCCATATTCGTCGACCACGACGGCAAAATGGCCCTTGCGGCGAAGGAAGGCGCTGAGCTGGTCCTTGAGGCTGGTACTGTCGGGCACGAACCAGGGTTTTTGGGCGATCTTGACGATATCGAGGTTTTCCGGCTCGACATTCGGCTCGGCGAGCGCCCGGAGCAGGTCCTTGGCGTGGACGACGCCGATAATGTTCTCGGTCGAATGTCGCCAGAGCGGCATGCGCGTATAGGGGCTTTCGAGCACGGTGCGGACCGCCACTTCCGGCGGATCGTCGGCGTTTACCGCCCGCATGACCGTGCGATGCCGCATCACGTCGGAGACTTCGAGCTCCTCGAGTTCGAAGAGACCGCTCAGCCGGTCGCGATCCTGCTTGTCGAAATTCCCCTCGCGATGAACCAGGTCGAGAGCGGCATGCAGATCGTCATGGCTGGAAAGCGCCAGGGTCTGCTCGGACAGGGAAGCGCCGAACGCGCGAAGAAGCCCGCGGATCACCGCGTTGACAGCACGCGATTTGAGGCCCTGTTTGGACGTCATTTCGGCCGCTTTTCCTCCAGGAAGCTCAAGACTTCGGACGACGGCACGTCGTTGGCGACGAAGGACCGGCCAATGCCGTGGGTCAGGATGAAGGTGAGCTTGCCGCTCTGTACCTTCTTGTCCTGCGCGATCGCGTCCAGCAGCTTTTCCGTCGGCGGCAGCTTTCCGGGAATATCGCTCATCGATGTCGGCAGGCCGACGGCTTTCAGATGGGCCGTGACCCGCGCCGCGTCGTCCGGGCTTGCAAGGTTCATGCGCGCCGAGAACTGATGCGCCAGCACCATGCCGATCGCCACGCCCTCGCCGTGCACCAGGCGGCTGCTGTCATATTCGGTTGCGGCCTCCAGCGCATGGCCGAACGTGTGGCCGAGATTGAGCAGCGCCCGGCGGCCAGTCTCGCGCTCGTCCTCGACGACCACGTCGGATTTCGCCTGGCAGCTGATCGCGATCGCCTCGATCCGCTCCGGGCCGCCGGCAAATACCTGCTTCCAGTTCTTTTCGAGCCAGGCGAAGAAATCCGGCTGGTCGATCAGGCCGTATTTCGCCACCTCCGCATAACCGGCCCGGAATTCCCGCTCCGAAAGCGAATCAAGCGCCGCCGTGTCGGCGAGCACGAGGTCCGGCTGGTGGAAGACGCCGAGCAGGTTCTTGCCGTGGCGGGTGTTGATGCCGGTCTTGCCGCCGACCGACGAATCGACCTGGGCCAGAAGCGAGGTCGGGATCTGGACGAACCGGACGCCGCGCCTGACGATGCCGGCCGCAAAGCCGGCAAGGTCGCCGATCACGCCGCCGCCGAGCGCGATCACCGCGTCGTTACGCTCGATGCGCGCCGACAGAACCATGTCGCAGACGGTCGCCAGATGTTCGAAACTCTTGGTCTTCTCACCGGCCGGCAGCGTCAGCGAAACGGCTTCGATCCCGTCGGTCTGCAGGCTGTCCATCAGCGCTTCGAGATAAAGCGGCGCGACGTGCTCGTCGGTGACGATGGCCGCCTTGCGGCCTTTCAGCCGCGAGGTGATCTCGCCGCCTGCGCGGGTGATCAGGCCGGGGCCGATCAGGATGTCATAGGCCCGTTCGCCGAGCGGCACATGCACCAGGCGCTCCGGGGAGCGATCCTCGGATCGGCAATCGGATCGGGAAGACATGTTCATTGCAATTCACCTTCGCTGGGCAACTCACTTTCGCCGGACAGATTGGCCACCGCGGAAAGCACCTCGTTGACCATCACGTCCTTGCGCACATTTTCGGATAGTACCGTCACATCTGCCTCGGCATAGATCGGATAACGCTGGATCATCAGATTTTCGAGCGTCTGCCTGGGGTTCTCGGTCTTCAGCAACGGCCGGTGGTCGCGCTTGTTCACCCGCTCCCACAAAACGTCGATATCCGCCTTCAACCAGATGGAAATGCCGCCGATCTTGATCTGGTGGCGGGTGTTCTCGTTGATGAAGGCACCGCCGCCGGTCGAAACCACGCGGGGGCCGCCCCTGAGCAGGCGCTCGATGACACGGGTTTCCAGCGCCCGGAACTCCACCTCGCCGTAGGCGGCGAAGAGCTCGCTGATGGTCATGCGCGAAACCTTTTCAATCTCCGCATCCGTATCGATGAAGGGAATCGAAAGGGCTTGGGCCACCATGCGGCCGATCGCCGATTTGCCGGCCCCCATCAGCCCGACGAAGATCAGGTTGCGCGTGCCGAGGACGGCGCGCGCCTTTTCGCTGAGTGGAGTTGCGACTTCTGTCATTGTCAGGTCCGTTTCGAAAAACGGTATCGACAAATGCGTCGGCAGCGTCAAGCCGTCGCAACCCTCAAAGAATGCGGGGGATTGTTTGTTCTTGCCGATATGTAAACCTTTATCGATATATTGCGGCGCAACTCCGGGAGTCCTTTATGCCCACCCTTTTCCGTTTCCTCTTCGTGCTGGCGGCGATCGCAGGCATCGTTTATGGAAGCATGGTGGCTCTCGTCATGCTGGTGGATCCGCGCGAGCGCGACGTGACCGTGCGCATTCCTTCCGAGCGGTTGAACCCGGCAACGCCGCAACAATAACGGCAGGTAGATGGCCGACCTTTCCCGAGCCCATATCGAAGCCTTTCTCGAAATGATGAGCGCCGAACGGGGTGCCGCCGGCAACACGCTCACATCCTACGAACGCGATCTCGAAGATCTGCAATCTTTCCTCGCCGCAGCCAACGCCTCCGCCTTGACGGCGCAAAGCACCGATCTCTCCGCCTATCTCGCCCATCTCGGCGCCCAGGGCTTTGCTGCCTCGTCCCAGGCGAGAAAACTGTCGGCCATGCGGCAGTTCTACAAGTTCCTTTATGCCGAGGGCCTGCGGGGCGACGACCCGACAGCTATCCTCGACGCACCTAAAAAAGGCCGCTCGCTGCCGAAGATCATGAGCGAGGCCGATGTGACGCGGCTCCTGGACCTGGCCGCAAAGGAAGCCGCCGAACCGGGGCCGGACCAGCTTGCGCGTCTCAGGATGCTGGCGCTGCTCGAACTTCTCTACGCAACCGGCATGCGCGTCAGCGAGCTCGTGTCGTTGCCGGTCAAGGTTCTCGACCAGGAAGGACGTTTCCTGGTCATCCGCGGCAAGGGCAACAAGGAACGGCTGGTGCCGCTATCCAGGTCGGCGATCGCGGCTCTTGGCCCCTATGGCCAGGCCCGCCAGGCCTCGCTCGCCAAGACAGGCGACAGTCCATGGCTCTTCCCATCGGCCGGCAAGGAGGGGTATCTGCCAAGGCAGGTGTTTGCCCGCGACCTCAAGGGCCTGGCAGCGCGCGCCGGACTTCGCACAGCCGCAATCTCTCCGCATGTGATGCGCCACGCCTTCGCAAGCCACCTGCTCCAGAACGGCGCGGACCTTCGCGTCGTGCAGGAATTGCTCGGCCATTCGGACATTTCCACCACACAAATCTATACGCATGTACTGGAAGAACGGCTGCGAGAGCTGGTTCAAACACACCACCCTCTTGCAAAACAGGCCAAAAACCCGGATTAGAGGCCCCAAACAGAAAATGGGAACTGCGTGTTCCTGAGATAAAACAACCGGAAACCGGCTCTCATGCAGACTTATCTCGATTTCGAAAAGCCCATCTCGGACCTCGAGGGCAAGATCCACGAGCTCAAGAAGCTCGCCTCCGAGGACGAAAGCATCGATACGTCCGAGGAAATCGGCAGGTTGGAGACCCGGGTCAGGGAAGCGACCCGGGAAATCTATTCCAAGCTCGGCGCCTGGGAAAAGACGCAGGTCGCGCGCCATCCGCAGCGCCCGCATTTCGTCGACTACTCCGCCCATCTCTTCACCGATTTCACGCCGCTCGCCGGCGATCGCAATTTCGGCGAGGATGCCGCCATCCAGGCGGGCCTTGCCCGCTTCAACGGCATGCCGGTTGCCGTTATCGGCCAGGAAAAGGGCCATGACACCAAGACCCGCCTGAAGCACAATTTCGGCAGCCCGCGTCCGGAAGGTTACCGCAAGGCGATCCGGATCATGGAAATGGCCGATCGTTTCCACCTGCCCGTCATCACCCTCATCGATACAGCGGGCGCCTATCCGGGCGTCGGCGCCGAGGAGCGCGGCCAGGCGGAGGCCATCGCCCGCTCGACCGAAATGTGCCTCGGCCTGAAAGTGCCTATGGTTTCCGTCGTGATCGGCGAAGGCGGCTCCGGCGGTGCGATCGCGATCGCCACCGGCAACCGGGTCTACATGCTCGAACATTCGATCTACTCGGTCATCTCGCCGGAAGGCGCGGCATCGATCCTCTGGCGCGATTCGACCCGCGCCCGCGAGGCGGCGACCAACATGAAGATCACCGCCGAAGACCTGAAGGGCCTCGGCATCATCGACGACATTATCCCGGAACCGGTCGGCGGTGCGCATCGCGAACCCGAAACCGTCATCGCCGCGACGGGCAAGATCATCGCTTCGGCGCTGGAAGATCTTGGGCGGCTGTCGGGTGACGAAGTGCGGGCTGCGCGCCGGCAGAAATTCCTCGATATCGGCCGCAATCTCTGATCTTTGGCCCTCCGACACACCAATAGCCAAATTTGGCCATATTGCTGATAACATTGGGTGCCGGGCGGTTTTGCTGGACAGGCCGGCGCAAGCGGTTAAGAATATGTAAAGATTACCGCTTTATTCATAGAAGTCCTGTACCGAATTCGTTCGTCGTTCCAAGTCTATGTGGTCCGTACCGATGCGCCTGAAACACATCGCTTTCGCTCTCTTCGTCGCAACGGCCCTGACGGGCTGCAACGATACGCTCGATTCCGCGAGCATCGACCTGAAGAGCGTCAAGAACAAGGTCGAGCAGCCTCTGCCTTCGAGCATTCTCGCCGAGATGCAGAAGAAGAACATGCCGCGCAATTCGCCGATCATGATCCGCATCCTCAAGGAAGAGGGCAAGCTGGAAGTCTGGAAGGCAAGGGCCGACAACCGCTTCGAGGTGATCAAGAGCTACGACATCTGCGCCTGGTCCGGAAAGCTCGGCCCGAAGGTGAAGGAAGGCGACCGCCAGGCTCCGGAAGGTTTCTACAACTTGACGCCGGCGCACCTGAACCCGAATTCGAAATATTACCTTGCCATCAATACCGGTTTTCCGAACCGCTACGATGCCGCAAACGGCCGCACCGGCTCCAACCTGATGATCCACGGCGCCTGCTCGTCATCCGGCTGTTATTCGATGACCGACGAACAGGTCCTGGAAATCTACGCCTTCGCCCGCGACGCCTTCAAGGGCGGCCAGACCTCCGTGCAGCTCCAGGCTCTCCCGTTCCGCATGACAGCGGAGAACATGGCGCGCCACCGAGACAGCCAGAATCATGATTTCTGGAAAATGCTGAAGACTGGCTACGACCATTTCGAAGTCACCAAGCGCCCGCCGGAAGTCAACGTCTGCGAAAAGAAGTATGTCTTCAACCAGCAGGTCGATAGCAACGGCACATTCGCGCCTGCCTCGGCCTGCCCGCCCATGTCAACGCCGCCGGCTCTCTCGGCTGTACTCACCTCCTATGAAAAGACCTACCAGGTCGCCTACACCAAGGCGCTCGAGAAATTCGACGGCAAGGTCTGGTATGAGCCGACCGAAGCCGAGCGCAAGGCCGTGGTCGCCGACAAGCGCAAGGGCCGCGATATCGCCTATGCGCCGACGGGAACCTCGCTCGAGGCCGGCAAGCTGCTGAGCCAGTCGGAATTCCAGGAGATGATGGAAAAGCGGATGGCCTCCCAGAACAAGCCGGCCAATACCGTGCTTGCTTCCGCCTCTCCCGTCACGTTCCGTGCCGGCTCCGCCGCCGACCGCATGAAGCAGGACCGCCTGCCGGCCGCCGCAACGACCGCTCCCGTCGCACAGAGCACCGGTACGGTCCCGACCATCGCCACGGCCCAGGGCACGACCACCACGGTTCCGATCCCCGCCCAGAACCCGCTCGCCTATGCGGCACCGCCGATCAGCGAGCCGCAGAAGAAGCCGTTCTGGAAGTTCTGGAGCCAGGAATGACCTCGACCACCGACGGCCTCTACGATTTGAGAGGCCTGAAGTGTCCCCTGCCGGTGCTGAAGACGCGCCGCCGGCTGAAAAGCATGCCAAGCGGCACGGAGCTTGCGATCGAGACCACCGATCCCCTGGCCGGCATCGACATCCCGCATTTCTGCAATCAGGAAGGCCATGAACTGGTCCGCTCGGAAAAGACCGAGACGGGACACCGGTTTCTGATCCGCAAGGGATAGCCGAGTCCTCCGATTAGCCCCTCATCCGCCTGCCGGCACCTTCTCCCCGCACGCGGGGCGAAGGACGTATGCCGCACCGAGCGCCTCAACCACCAACCGCGAATGGGGCACGTCCCCTCTCCCCGTCCTTACGCGGAGAGGGTTAGGGTGAGGGGCAAATCCTTGAGAGTCACATCCGCAGGCCGGGAACGGCGAGCGGATTGTCTTCCAGCGCCGCGCGATCCGGCCGGTCAACACGCGGCTGGCCTGTGAACGCCGCGAAAAGATCCGAGACGAAAGCTTCCTCCAGCCCTTGGGTGATCAGCACCATGCGGGTACGCCGGTCGGAGCCGTCAGGCCATTTCGGCAGGCGCTGGGGCGGGTGGAAGACGCTTTGCACACCATGCAGCACCAGCGGCCGTTCCGGATTGTCAGAGAGCGCCACGATCGCCTTCATCCTGAGCAGCTTCTCGCCGTGGGCCGAGCGCAATAGGTCGATGAACATCTCGATCGCCATCGGATCAATCGGCTTGTCGTGGATGATCGAGAAGGAGCGGATGTCGTCGCCATGGCGGTTCACGTCATGATGATGGTCATGGTGATGGCCATGCCCGTGGTGCTCATGGCTATGTTCAGGGCCATGGTGATGATCGTCGTGTTCATGCCCGTGATCGTGGTGGTGATGGGCCTCGGCATCGTTCGCCAGCTCGTCGTGCAGCCAGCGGTCCACGTCGGCGATCTTCGTCGCGGGGTCGTAGAGGCCGTTGACCAGAATGGCAGCTGTGCCGGCCTCCTCGCTGTCTCCATCGATGACCAGCGCCCGCGGATTGAGCGCGGCGAGCCGGCTTTTCAGCGCCGCCAGCTGGGAAGCGTCCGCCATTGCCTGTTTGGAAATGATCAGCCGGTCGGCCACCGCCACCTGCTTCACGGCCTCCTGATGACGGTCCAGCGTCGAGACGCCGTTGACCGCATCGACCACGGTGATGACGCCGTCGAGCTCGAAATTCTGCGCGATGACCGGATTGCCCATCACCGACTGCATGACCGGCGCCGGATCGGCAAGACCCGTCGTTTCGATGACGATGCGGCGGATCGGCCTCAGGCGGCCGGTCTGGATGCCATCCATGATCGAGGCGAGCGAATCCACCAGCTCGCCGCGCACCGTGCAGCAGAGGCAGCCATTCGCGATCTCCAGCAAAGCGTCGCCCGAAGCTTCGACCAGGAAATTGTCGATCCCGACCTCGCCGAACTCGTTGATGATCACGGCCGTATCGCTGGTGCCCGGATCCTTGAGGATGCGGTTCAGCAGCGTCGATTTTCCCGCGCCGAGAAACCCGGTGAGGATGGAAACCGGAATCCGGCTGCGGACAGAAGACATGAGCTGGTCTCGTTCAGAATGTCGGGCGCGGCTGCGGGATCGGCACGTTGGCGATCTCGTTCTTGCCCTTGGTTGAAGCGATCTGCTCGCTGCCGGGAATAAGGCCGGCGAAGCTGTAGATGGGCGGGCGGTCCATCTCGTGGATATAGGGCGAATGCTGGACAGTCCGGCCGGCATCGTCACGGGTTTCGCTGCGCACCTTGGCGGCCTGCGGATTGCAGATCGTGGCGCTGACGTCGTTGACCTCGGCCATGTCGCCATAGGGCTGCAGCGATGTCAGCGGAATACCCTGGTTTGCCGGCGAGGTCAGTCCCTGCTGCAGAAGGTTGGCCGTATCGTCGGCGCGGCCGGCAAGGCTGTCGGAGCCCAGCACCACGGAGATCACCGTGCGGCCGTCGCGCGTCGCCGAACCGACCTGATTGAAGCCGGAGGCACAGATGAAGCCGGTCTTCATCCCGTCGGCGCCATCGAAACGGCCGATCAGCGTATTGAAGTTCGGATATTGCTTGGCGCCGGTATCGATGCCCTCGAGCGAAAAATAACTCTGGTATTCCGGAAAATCCTGCTTCAGGCGCAGCGTCAGCAGCGCAAGATCGCGCGCCGTCGAATACTGGCCCTTGCCGGGCAGGCCGTGAGGATTGATATAGCGCGTCGAGGTCATGCCGAGCGACTGGGCCTGGCTGTTCATCATCGCCACGAACTGGTCGAGCGAGCCCCCGACCGTCTCGGCGACCGCGACCGCCACGTCGTTGGCCGACTTGACGAGCAGGATCTTCAAGGCGCTGTCCATGGTGAGCTTGGAGCCCGGCTTGAAATACATCTTGCTCGCCGGCTGATCGGTCGCCTTCTTGCTCATGACCACAGGCGTATCGAGCGTAAGCCTGCCTGACTTCAGCGCCTTGAAGGTGACGTATGCGGTCATCAGCTTGGTCAGCGACGCCGGATACCATTTCAGGAACGCATCCTCATGGGCGATCACCCTGCCGGTCCTGGCGTCGATCACCATCTTGGGATTAGCGGCAACGCTTCCTGCGGATACGAAAAGCCCAATGGCCGTAACGGCAGAAATCAGCCGGATGGCGGACACGGATCGGAGGCTTGAAGTCGGCAAGGGTGTCCCTCGTTGTTGCGGCTTAACGAGTGTGGCGCATATTCGGCCTATGTGGCCAACCGATGGCAAAGCTCTTTGCTGATATTGCATAGCCCAATACGCTCAAGCCCCGGGTGTCTTTCACCCTGCTCTTTTAACCCTATGCCAGCCTGATTTGGCAAGTATCAAGGCGCAATGCACGACAGAATTTGATCGCCGCTCATCACCCTGTTCCCCAGTCGCAATAACCGAAAACCGCTTTGGCAGGAGCCGTGGGCGATCGATTGAAAAAAATGCGAGCAAGCCCCGCCTCAAGGAACCGATAGGTTAACAGATTGCAACCATCGCGAATATGGTCATAATGCGGACACAACCGCCAAAGTTTTCTTCACAGGAAGCACGTCGAAAAGAATGTTCGGTCCCGTTGCCAAAATGAACTTCAAATGGCGTGTTTTTCTCCTTTCTGGCACAGCCATGGCAGTCTGGTCGACGCCTGACATGGCATCGGCTTCCTGCGTATTTACGGGATCGATTGCGTCTCAAAATTGCGACGCGTCCTCCATCCAGCAAATGACGAATGCCGGCTCTTCGTCTTTGACGATCAGCAACGAAACCACGGTCTATGTCAGGATGGCGCCGCTGAACGCCTCCACGACACCGACGCAACATACGCTTCGCATCACTGGAAACACGACGATCTACAATCCCGCCTACTCGGCAATCTATACCTATACCGACGCACAGGACCATGATCTCGAACTCTATCTTGGCGGCGATGTGGTCGTCGGTTCGGATGGCGGCGGCTTGGGGGCGATCTGGTTGCGAAACCAGGTCTCAGGCGATATTTCCGTTGAAAGCGCCGCAACGGTGACATCGACGAGCGGCCCTGCGATTACCGTGACGACGAACCAAGGTGCCGTCTCGATCATCAACAGCGGCAGCGTCACTGCGACCACGGACAGGGGCATCTATGCGGACGGAGGCTACAACGATAGCGACCTTGCGCCGGTGGAAGTGTCGATTGACAACAGCGGGACGGTCGACGCCTACCTTGCTGGTATCCGAGCGATAAACTGGCACGGGCTTTCGACGATCGAAAATTCCGGAGTGGTCACCTCTGAGACCTTGCAGGGATTGATAGCGTGGTCGGCCTCCGGTGCGGTGGACATCACCAACTCGGGCACGGTGACCGCCGAAGACAGCATCGCCCTGCAGGCGTGGAGCACCGCGGCTGACGTAACAGTCTATAACAGCGGCGAACTCAATTCTCGTGACGACACCGCCCATGCCGATGCGGGCAGCGGTCACTACGGCATCCACGCGCGTGCCGACACCTCCGGCAACATAACCGTGACCAATAGCGCGGGGGGCGTTGTCAACGCGCCCGATTCGGTCGGCATATACGCCCAGACAGACAGCGGAAACGTCAACATTACCAACTCCGGCCGTATCAACGCGCTGACCGGCATCGACGCCATCACCGGCAGCGGGACTGTCGGCATCGTCAACACTGGCGTAATCACGGCCAGCGGCAACGGCGTGACGCTGCGAGGCGGCCGGCTGACCAACAGCGGCACGATATCCGGCGACGTCGCATCGGTCTATTTCGCGACGGGTGGAAACACTCTGAATATCAGTCCGAATGCGAAATTCAACGGAGCTGTCGATTACAACAGCACGACCGGCAACACGACGGCATTCGGATCGGGCAGCTATCATATTCCCGCTGCCAACTACATCGCAGCCGGAAACACCATCCAGCTCGACAACAGCTCCCAGCTGGCAATCCTGGCCAACGCCGACACGTCGGGAAGCATTGACGTGATCTCGGTGGCCCCCGAAGTCGGCAAGGCGGTCGGCACCTATACGGATTCGGTTTCGGATGTGATCGGCAGCATTCTGGCGATTGATATCGACCGTCCCACCGCCACGCTTGACGACGTGAATACTGGTGCAACATTCTATACCGAGCCCACGAGGAAGTCGCAGGCCGAAAACGCGATTGCGTCCATCACCCATGGGACGGTTGTCGATCCGTATGGGACTCTGCTTTGGGCGCGCGTCTTTGGTGGTGGCCGCGAACAGTCAGGTTCCGGGACCACGCCAGAAAGCAATATCTACCATTATGGCCTTATCTTCGGCGCGGATCGACGATTCGACAATAAACGGCTGGGCATCTTCGCGGGCGGTGGCGCGGTATCGGCGAGTTCCGCGGAAAGCGGAAACTGGCTTGAAGGAAGCACTGGTTTTGCGGGCGTTTATGCCGCCGTCCCCGTCGGCGACTTGACGCTCAATGCGTCTCTGACGCTGGGCATGATAGACAGCGACAGCAAACGTTCGATCAATTCCGGGGCTGAAACCGCAGAAGGCAATTTCCGGGGCTGGTATGCCTCACCCGAGTTCTCGGTCAGACGCAGGTATTCGATCGCGTCGGACTGGACGCTGACGCCAAGTGCGGGCTTGCGATATGTGGGAGCCTATTACGAAGGCTACGACGAATCGGGGTCATCCCAGAACCTGAGCTATGCCGGGCGCGACAGCCATTCATTGGAAGGACGTTTCCAGTTGGAATTCAGCCGTCATTTTGCCATGGAGTCCGGGAGAAAAGGCTCCATTTCGTTCTCGGGCGCCATCACCGACCGCCAGAACCTCGGATCAGATAGCTACATCGCCTCTTTGAACAATAACGAATTCAGCCTTGAAACCGCTTCTGACCGCAACGTTCTCGGCGCCACTCTCGGTATCGGATTCGACGTCCCGGTAAGCGCGACAACCAACGTCTACGGCGCCGTCGAAGGTTCGGTGAACACCGATCAATCGAAAGCATATACCGGGCGGATGGGGGTGAAAGCCATATTCTGACCCCGCTGAATATGAGGATAGAGCCGTCGCCGGACCTAGATACGCTTGCTGGTGCAGGTGTTCAGCGAGCGATGTTCGTCGCAATGCGCCTAAAAAGGCCAGCTATCACAACGACTTGATAGAAATCTGCCTTATAGTGCAAGGGAGGCCACTTGCAGGAAGATTGATTACGTCAATCATGACAGGCACACTCCGGGCGGGAGGACTTGTCATAACCGCGTGACCAGCCAGCAACAGGGAACAGTATGCCGATTTTGAACCGAGCCGCCGAACTTCAGGGCGAAGTCAGCGAGTGGCGACGATATCTTCATGAAAATCCTGAGATTCTTTACGAGGTCGAGAACACCGCCTCCTTCGTGGAACAGAAGCTGAAGGAATTCGGCGTCGATGAAGTCGTGCCCGGCATCGGCCGCACCGGCGTCGTCGGCATCATCCGTGGAAAAGGTCGGGGAGGCCGCACGATCGGCCTTCGCGCCGACATGGACGCGCTGCCGCTCACCGAAATCACCGGCAAACCCTGGGCTTCGAAGATCCCCGGCAAGATGCACGCCTGCGGCCATGACGGCCACACGTCGATGCTCCTGGGTGCGGCGAAATACCTCGCGGAGACCCGCAATTTCAACGGCACGGTCGCCCTGATCTTCCAGCCCGCCGAAGAGGGCGGCGCCGGCGCGCTGGCGATGGTCGACGACGGCATGATGGAGCGTTTCCGCATCGACGAGGTCTACGGCATGCACAACATGCCGGGCATTCCGCTCGGCCAGTTCGCCATCCGCAAGGGCGGCATCATGGCGGCGCCCGACCGCTTCACCATCACCATCAAGGGTCGCGGCGGCCATGCCGCCCAGCCGCACAAGACCATCGACCCGATCTTCATCGGCTCGCAACTGGTCGGCAGCCTGCAGGCGATCGCCGCCCGCAACGCCGACCCGGTCCACTCGATCGTCATCTCGGTGACCCGCTTCGACGCCGGCACGGCCTATAACATCATCCCCGACCAGGCGACGCTCTGGGGCACGGTGCGGACGCTCAGCGAGGAGACCCGCGATCTTGCCGAGAACCGTATCCGCCAGATCGTCGAAGGCATCGTCAGCGCCCACGGCGCCACCTCTGAGATCGATTATTACCGCCAGTGCCCGGTTACCTTCAACCATGACCTCGAAACCGATCACGCGATCGGCGTCGCGACGGAAGTGGTCGGCGCCTCCAACGTCGACACCAATGTCGAGCCGACCATGGCCGGCGAGGATTTTGCCTTCATGCTGAAAAAGCGTCCGGGTGCCTTCATCTTCATCGGCAACGGCGATACGGCAGCCCTGCACAACCCGCATTACGATTTCGACGACGAGGCGATTTCCTACGGCATTTCCTACTGGGTGCGGCTGGCCGAACAGCGATTGACGGAATGAAGGAGAGGAAAAGGCTTGGCTAAACGCCTCGCCTTTTGTATGGAATTCCTCATGTGGTCCCATAGCTCAGCAGGATAGAGCGCAGGATTCCTAATCCTGAGGCCGATGGTTCGAATCCATCTGGGATCACCACTCTCCCCTTATCGGGCAATCGTCGGCGTCTGGTCCATCCGTTTCGGTCGCCTTACCGAGCGGACGACGCCGCGGCGGGCAGCGCCGAGAAGTGCCGCGATCAGCCAGCCGCAGAAAAGCCCGCCCGCCGCCCAGGTGAGGCCTGCGAAATCCACCGGCACGCCCGGCACGAAATCACGCCAGGCATTGGCAAACGTCGTCGAATCGGGATTGCGCATCACCACGAACGGCTTGGTGAAAGGCGGCGCCAGGGTCAGATCCTTCTGCTGCTCGGCGAGCATCTCGTAACGCGAAAAGGTTCGCCGCATCGCCTCGCCCTGATTGCGCAGGAAGGTTTGCGGCGAGACGGAATAGATGTTGAGCGCCTCCTGGCGGTCGAGGCCGTTGTGATTGGCCTGAGCGTCGAATTCCGAGATCAGGATCTTCAGTTCGTCGAGCGCCCCGCCGATCCGCTGGCGGTATTGCTGCGCGAATTCCGGCGCCTGCGAAAAGAAGATCCCTCCCAGCAGCGCCATCGCCATCGTCAGCATTCTTCCGAGCATGAGCATGGCAAAACCTCGGTTGTTTTGCCGATCAACGACGCGGGGCGGTCAAAGGTTGCCTTGTTTTCCCCGCACATGCTCCATGCGGAAGCCGAGGCCGATCAGCCGGCCGGCGAGATAGGCGAGCAGCGGAAAGCGGGCAATGCCCCGGATGAAGGCCGGCGGACCCTTGCTTTTCCGATCGTCCGCCTGATCCGTTCGCCGGCTGCTCCGCATCATCAACTGCAGCTTCTGCGTCGCCCTGGTCGGGAAACTGCGCCGCTTTTCGACGGCAGCAAGGTCGGCATCGGCAAGGCGCTTTTCGCGGAGTGGCGCGGCCAGGATATTGGCGGCCGCCACCGCATCCTGGATCGCCAGGTTGACGCCGACGCCGCCGATCGGCGACATCGCATGTGCCGCGTCGCCGATGCAGATCAGCCCCGTCCGCCACCATTGCTTCAGCCGGTCGATGCGCACCGTCAGAAGGCTGGTATCATCGAAACTGCGGATCTCCCGCATCCGCTCGGCCGGCAGGGGCGAAACGTCGATCACCATCTGCCGAAAGGCCTCGATGCCCTTTTCGCGGATGTCGGCGAACGTGGTGCGGCGGATGACATAACCGCATTGCCAATAGTCGCCGCGGTCGATCAGCACGAAACCCTGGCGCGGGCCGGCATGGCCCATCACCTCGCTCGGATCGCCCGGCTGTTTCGACAGCCTCATCCAGACAACCTCGCTCGGCATGCCGAAACTCTCCACATCGAGGCCAGCCTTTTCGCGGACGACGGAATTGCGGCCGTCGGCGCCGACGACAAGCGTCGAGCGGATGGTAAGCTCTCCTTCGGGCGTCTCCAGGACGAGGCCAGAGATTGCGCCCTGATCCTCCAGCACGTCCAACACCTTCGCCCGCATGATCAGCCGGAAGTTCGGATAACCCTGCGCCTTTTCAGCGAGAAAGCTCAGAAAATCCCATTGCGGCATGAAGGCGATGAAGCGGTTCCTCACCGGCAACCGTGAAAAATCCGCGATAGTGATCGTCTTGCCGCCCATTTCGGCCGAAAGTTTTGGCGCCCGCGTGTGAGGCAATTTGAGGAATTCGTCGATCAGGCCGAGCTCGTGCATCACCTCCAGCGTCGAGGGATGGATCGTATCGCCGCGGAAATCGCGCAGAAAATCCGCGTGCTTTTCGACCACCACGACATCGACGCCGGCGCGCGCCAGCAGGAGGCCGAGCATCAGGCCTGCCGGGCCGGCGCCGGCGATCACGCAAGTCGTCTGGATTTCAAGGTGTTCGCTCATCATCCCACTTCGCGCCAAGAACATCCGTTGTGCAAGCTGCACTTGGTCGCAGGCGGGCCGAATTCAAGCCCGCTCTTGTGAGCCGTGGCTTTCGCTTGTAGACCGAAGGCAGCTTTAGGAAATGGAAGACAGCATGGCCGAAACCGGCAAGCGCCGCATCAGCATCCTCGGTTCCACCGGCTCGATCGGCGTCAATACATTGGATGTGGTGAACCAACTCGGCGGCCGCGAGGCCTTCGAGGTCGTCGCCATCACAGGCAACAGCAATATTGCGCTTCTGGCAGACCAGGCGAAGGCATGCGGTGCAAGACTGGCCGTCACCGCCGACGACCGACAGTATTCAACCCTGAAAGATGCACTCGCTGGAAGCGGTATCGAGGTCGCCGCCGGCCGCGAGGCGCTGATCGAGGCGGGCGCGCGCCCGTCCGACTGGGTAATGGCGGCGATCGTCGGCACCGCCGGCCTTGCGCCGACGCTGGCCGCCGCAGAGCGCGGCGCCGATATCGCGCTCGCCAACAAGGAATGCCTGGTCTCCGCCGGTGAACTGTTCGTCAGGGCGGTCGCGGAAGGCGGCGGGCGGCTGATCCCGGTCGACAGCGAACACAGCGCCATCTTCCAGTCGCTCGAAGACGACCAGCACCACGCGGTCGAACGCATCGTGCTCACCGCCTCGGGCGGCCCCTTCCGCACCTGGACACGCGAACAGATGGCGGGCGTCACCGCGGATATCGCCCGCGCCCACCCCAACTGGTCGATGGGCCTGAAAATCTCGATCGGCAGCGCCTCGATGTTCAACAAGGCGCTGGAGATGATCGAGGCGAAACATCTCTTCGATCTGCGCCCGGACCAGATCGAGGTGATCGTCCATCCGCAATCGGTCATCCATTCCATGGTCGGTTATGCCGACGGCTCGGTGCTGGCCCAGCTCGGCTGTCCGGACATGCGCACCGCGATCGGTTATGCGCTGACCTACCCGAACCGCACGAAGCTTGATGTCGAACGCCTGGATTTCGCCAAGCTCGCAAGGCTCGATTTCGAGGCGCCGGACGAGGTGCGTTTCCCGGCGCTGAGGCTGGCGCGAACCGCGCTCGAACGCGGCGGCGTGCAGGGCGCGGTCATGAACGCCGCCGAAGAGATCGCCTTCCACGCCTTCTGCGCCGGCCGCATCGGTTTTCTCAACATGGCGGATATTGCCGAACAGGTGATGGACGACATGGCGGGCTATCAGCCCGCGGCGACGATGGACGAGGTGTTTGCGGCAGACGCCGAAGCACGGCGCCGCGCTGGCGAGATTATCGCGCAAAAAGAAATGGCCGCGTAAGGCGTTAGCCTGTCAAAAGCACCGGTTACCTGCCGAGGCGGTAACTCCAAACTCTCCTCATTCCTGTGCTTGTCACAGGAATCTAGCTAGCCCAAGTCCTTGGGCTGAAAAGACTCTTGCGCACCGCAGACGCGGTGCTGCTGGATCCCTGTGACAAGCACAGGGATGAGGGCGGAGGGTTGGTCGGTTCAAGCCACGTGACGCGCCAGCGCGCAACGCGACCAGAGCTGGTGCAGCGAACCGACCAGGTGCTCGATGTCCGCATCGCTATGCAGCGGCGTCGGGGTGATGCGCAGGCGTTCGGTCTTGCGCGGCACGGTCGGATAGTTGATCGGCTGCACATAGACGTTGCAGGTATCGAGCAGGATATCCGAGATCCACTTGCACTTGGCCGCATCGCCGACAATGACCGGCACGATATGGCTGGGGTTGTGCATGTGAGGGATGCCCTGCTGATCCAGCATGGTGCGCAGCTTCTTGACACGGTCCTGATGGCGGACCCGCTCGAACGGGCTTGCCTTCAGATGCCGGATCGAGGCGATCGCCCCGGCTGCCAGCGTCGGCGGCAGCGCCGTCGTGAAGATGAAGCCGGAGGCGAAGGAACGGATGAAATCGCAGAGCGCACTCGATGCGGCAATATAACCGCCCATCACGCCGAAGGACTTGCCGAGCGTGCCTTCGATGATCGTCAGACGGTCCATCAGGCCCTCGCGCTCGGCAATGCCGCCGCCGCGCGGGCCGTACATGCCGACCGCATGCACTTCGTCGAGATAGGTCATCGCGCCGTATTTGTCGGCGAGGTCACAGATTTCCTTGATCGGCGAAATGTCGCCATCCATCGAATAGACACTCTCGAAGGCGATCAGCTTCGGCGCGTTCGGGTCCGCTGCCGCCAGCTTTGCCTCGAGATCGTTGAGGTCGTTGTGCTTCCAGATCACCCGTTCGCACTTGGCATAACGAATGCCCTCGATCATCGAGGCGTGGTTCAGCGCGTCGGAGAAAATGATCAGGCCGGGGATCTTCTGGCCGAGCGTGCCGAGCGTCGCCCAGTTCGACATATAGCCGGAATTGAAGATCAGCGCCGCTTCCTTGCCGTGCAGGTCCGCGAGTTCCTGCTCGAGAACCACGTGGTAGTGCGTCGTGCCAGAAATATTCCGGGTGCCTCCCGCACCCGCGCCACAGTGATCGATGGCCTCTTTCATGGCCTCGATCACGGCGGGGTGCTGGCCCATGCCGAGATAATCGTTGGAACACCAGACGGTCACTTCCTTCGGACCCTCGGGAGTATGACGCGTGGCGCGAGGAAAATTGCCGCGATGTCTCTCGAGATCGGCGAACACCCGGTAACGGCCTTCGCCGTGAAGTCCGTCCAGTTCGCCCTTGAAAAATGCCTCGAAGTCCATGCTCACACTCCAGAACCTGCCTTGGTTTTGGTTTCAGCCGCGCTTTTCGTCAACCCCGAACGACGCGAATAGAACCAACCTGCGGCAAAAAGGCCCGCTTTTTTGAATTATTCCAATAAAAAGGTAAGCGATTCCGAAAATGTGATAATTGATCCAGGTCAAGCAATAAAAAGAAGAGCGGTTTGCGCCGCTCTTCCGGCCTTTCTTCAGCGATCTCGATTCGCCTCAACCGGCAGAGGCGACCGCCCTTTTCGCCATGACCTTCACGAGATTGGCGCGGTATTCCGCGTTCGCGTGCATATCCGACATCAGGTTGGAGGCATCCACGGCAACATTGGCGAGCGCATCCGGCGACCAGTTGGAGGCCAGCATCTGTTCGAAGCCCTGATGGCGAAAGACACCCGACGAACCCGCGCCCGTCACTGCAACACGTACGCCGCCGGCGGTTTTGGCCACGAACACGCCGGTCATCGCAAACCGCGAGGCCGGATTGTTGAACTTCGCGTAACCCGCCTTTTCCGGAGCATCGAAGGTGACCGACGTCACCATCTCGCCCTCGTCAAGCGCGGTCTCGAAAAGACCGGTGAAGAAATCGTCGGCCGAAATCGAACGACGGTCGGTGACGATGGTCGCGCCGAGCCCGAGCAGGCCGGCGGGATAGTCCGCCGCCGGGTCGTTGTTGGCGATCGAACCACCGATCGTGCCCATGTGTCGCACATGCGGATCGCCGATATGTCCGGCGAGCTTGCAGATCGCCGGACATATGGCCGCAAGCTCGCGCGAAGCGGCCACATCCGCATGCGGCGTGGCGGCGCCGATCGTCACCTTGCGGCCGTCGACCGAAATCCCGCGCAGCGTCGGGATATGACGAAGGTCGATCAGATCGCTCGGTGCGGCGAGCCGCTGTTTCATGGTTGCGATCAGGGTCATGCCGCCGGACAGGTATTTGCCCTCCTCGTTGGCGGACTTGAGCTTGACGGCATCTTCCACCGAGGATGCACGATGGTAGCTGGTAGCGTACATGTCTGTTCTCCTCAGTGAGCCGTCTGCAATGCCTGCCAGACCTTCATCGGGGTCGCCGGCATGGTGAGCTTGTTGTGGCCGATCGCATCGGTGATGGCGTTGATCAGCGCCGGTGGCGAACCGATCGCGCCCGCCTCGCCGCAGCCCTTGATCCCGAGCGGATTGCTCGGGCAAGGCGTGTTCTGGTGCGACAGCTTGAACGACGGCAGGTTGTCTGCGCGCGGCATCGCATAATCCATGTAACTTGCCGTCAGAAGCTGCCCGTTCTCGTCATACTGCACGTTCTCGAGCAGAGCCTGGCCGATGCCCTGGGCAATGCCGCCATGCACCTGGCCCTCGACGATCATCGGGTTGATGATATTGCCGAAATCGTCGGCCGCGACGAACTGGACGATGTCCGTCTCACCGGTATCCGGATCGATCTCCACCTCGGCAATGTAGCACCCGGCCGGGAAGGTGAAGTTGGAGGGGTCGTAGAAGGCGGTTTCCTTCAGGCCCGGCTCCATGCCCGAAGGCAGGTTGTGGGCGGTATAGGAGGCGAGCGCCACCTGGAACCACGGCACCGACTTGTCGGTGCCTGCGACCTTCAGTTCGCCGTTCTCGATGACGATATCCTCTTCGGAGGCCTCCATCAGATGCGCGGCGATCTTCTTCGCCTTGGCCTCGACCTTGTCGAGCGCCTTGACGATTGCCGACATGCCGACCGCGCCGGAACGCGAACCGTAGGTGCCCATGCCCATCTGCACCTTGTCAGTGTCGCCGTGCACGATGTTGATACTCTCGATCGGTACGCCGAGGCGCCCGGCGACAAGCTGGGCGAAGGTGGTTTCATGGCCCTGGCCATGGCTGTGCGAACCGGTGAGCACCTCGATCGTGCCGACGGCGTTCACCCGCACTTCCGCCGATTCCCACAGGCCGACACCGGCGCCGAGCGAACCGACCGCGGCGGACGGTGCGATGCCGCAGGCCTCGATATAGCAGCTCATGCCGATGCCGCGCTTCTTGCCCTTCGCTTCGGATTGTGTGCGGCGGGCGGCAAAACCATTCCAGTCGGCCGCCTGCATCGCGGCATTCAGCGAGGCTTCATAGTCGCCCGCGTCATAGTTCATGATGACGGGCGTCTGGTAGGGGAAGGTGCGGATGAAGTTCGTCCGACGCAGTTCGGCCGGCGAGACGCCGAGTTCGCGGGCCGCCGTCTCCATTGTCCGCTCCAGAAGATAGGTCGCTTCCGGACGGCCGGCACCGCGATAGGCATCGACCGGCACCGTATTGGTATAGACGGTGCGGACATTGGCATGGATCGCAGGGATCGCATACTGGCCGGACAGCAGCGTCGCATAGAGATAGGTCGGCACGGCCGAGGAGAACAGCGACATATAGGCGCCGAGATTGGCGATCGTATCGACCTTCAGCGCCGTGATCCGGTTGTTCGCGTCGAAAGCCATCTTCACTTTCGAGACGTGGTCGCGGCCATGCGCGTCGGTCAGGAAGGCTTCGGTGCGGTCCGAGGTCCATTTCACCGGCACGCCGGTCTTCTTCGAAGCCCAGAGACAGATGATCTCTTCCGGGTAGATATAGATTTTCGAACCGAAACCGCCGCCGACATCCGGCGCGATGACGCGCAGCTTGTTTTCCGGCGCGACGTTATAGAAGGCGCTCATCACCAGCCGCGCCACATGCGGGTTCTGGCTGGTCGTGTAGCAGGTGTAGTGATCTTCCGCCGCATCGTAGATGCCGAGCGTAGCACGCGGCTCCATCGGGTTCGGTGAGAGGCGATTGTTGAGTATCTCGATTTCGGTGACATGTGCGGCCGCCGCAATCGCCTTGTCCACCGCCTCAGGTTCGCCGATCTGCCAGTCGAAGATCAGGTTACCGGGCGCTTCCGGATGGATCTGCGGCGCGCCGGAGGCAAGTGCCGCGACGGCTTCGGTTACCACCGGGAGCTGTTCGTAATCGATGACCACGGCTTCCGCAGCATCGCGCGCCTCACCGGAGGAGTCCGCAACCACGATCGCGACCGCGTCGCCCACATAACGCACGGTATCGACCGCGAGCGGATGCCAGGCGCCCATCTTCATCGGCGTCCCGTCCTTGGAATGGATCATCCAGCCACAGATGAGATTGCCGATGCCGTCCGCCTGAAGCTGCTTGCCGTCGAGCACGTCGATGACGCCCGGCATGGCTTTCGCCGCGGTCGCATCGATATTGCTGATCTTCGCATGCCCATAGGGACTGCGGACGAAACAGGCATATTTCATGCCGGGGACAGTCATGTCGTCCGTGTAACGGCCCTTGCCGGTCAGAAACCGCTTGTCTTCCTTGCGGGTAACGCGTGCACCGATTCCTTCAACACCCATGTTCATCTCCTCCCGAGATGGTGATTGGTTTTGGTTAGTGAGCAGGAATGAGTCGGTAGCGGGTGGTTCAGGCGCCGAAGCGCCGTGTGAACCGCTGCTCACCAACGACTAGCCACTACTCACTCCGCGGCCTGCCGGCCGCCAGCCATTTCGGCATCGGCGGCGAGGATCGCCTTGACGATGTTGTGGTAGCCCGTGCACCGACAGATATTGCCTTCGAGCCCGGCGCGGACCGTCTCCTCGGTCAGCGTCCCGCCTTCACGGTTGATCAGGTCGACCGCCGTCATCACCATGCCCGGTGTGCAGAAGCCGCATTGCAGGCCGTGATGCTCCTTGAAAGCGGCTTGAACCGGATGCAATTCGCCCTGGCCGGCGAGGCCCTCGATCGTCGTGATCGTCGAGCCGGATGCCTGCACCGCCAGGATCGAACAGCTCTTCACCGAATGGCCGTCCATATGAACGACGCAGGCGCCGCACTGGGTCGTGTCGCAACCCACATGCGTTCCCGTCAGACCAAGCTTTTCGCGGATGAAATGCACGAGCAGGGTGCGGTCCTCGCACTCGCCGCTCATCGCGCGGCCGTTCACGGTCAGCGTCACTTTCGTCATATGATCCTCCTCATGTCCCTCCCGGACACGCCCGTCATCATTTGCTTTTTTACCTAAGGGATCAACCGCTACTTTCTAGGGAAACCGCAATATTTTGGCCGCCAGCAAGGCGAGCGTCCGCCGTCCGCTTCCACCGAATGCCGAGTAACTATCGGCAAACCAAAACAAAAATCGGTGCGCAAAATATTGAGGTCATATGGACTCTTTAACCTCGCGACCTATTGTTCCCTGTGATGGCTGCCTGATTGACCCGCGAAAACATCGGAGCTTGGGGGGCGGCCGGGCAAAATGAAGAACAAACAGGAGGATCTCATGAAGAAAGCCTTGGTGCTTTTGATAGTCGGCGCTTCGCTCGCGAGCTGCACGGCAACTGAACAGGGCGCCGGCATCGGCGCAGCATCCGGCGCCGTGATTGGCGGCCTGGCTACCGGCAACGTCCGCGGCGCGGCCGTTGGCGCTGCGATCGGTGGCGTTTCCGGCGCATTGATCGGCTCCGTCGCCGAACAGCCGGGACAGTGCTACTACCGCGACCGTTATGGCCGTCGCTATATCGACAGCTGCCCGCGCCGTTACTGATGACGCGTGGATTGCAGGAAGAACTGTGGCCCCGGAGCACATTCCGGGGCTTTTTCTTTCATGAAATCATCACGCAGGGGTACCCGGCCCCGTCTTTTGCAGTTAGATAGTTCGCTTCGTCGGATGCTATGAGGGCTTCCAGCCGGGGGATCCACAGCAGTTTGCGTATGCGGAACGAAAACATTGTGCGGACAGAAAAGCGGAGGTTGAGGGGGTCAGGCACGGCCGCGATGCTCGCCGCTGCACTTCTCGTTTCCCCGCCGCTTTCCGCCAACGCTTACGCTTTCAAACTCTTTGGCATTACGCTGTTCGGCGACGACGAAGACAAGGTCGAAGTCATCGATCCCGTCCGTTATGACGCGACGCTGGAAGCGGGCAATGCGGACAAGGACCTCAAGAAGCGTCTCGAATCCGCCGCCTCCCTGATCACCGACGAGAAGCAGCCGGTCTCAGGCGACCTCGGCGTCATCATCAAGGCGCGCGAAGACCGCGACCGGCTCATCGCCGTGCTCTACGAAGAAGCCCGTTACGGCGGCACCGTGCATATCTCCGTCGCTGGAACCGATATCGACCGCCTGCCGCCCAACCCTGCATTCGACCACGCGGCACCCGTGCCGGTCACGGTCCGCATCGATCCCGGCCCGGTTTTCAAACTCGGCTCGGTCCGTTTCGAAGGGGACGCCGTCGGCCGCGATCCGGAAAAATACGATCTCGTTGCCGGCGGCGCGGCGGGTTCGCGGCTGATCCTGAAGGCCAGCCAGCAGCTTCTCGTCGACTTGAAGGACGAGGGCCGCCCGCTCGCAAAGCTGACGGAGCGGCAGGTGACGGCCGATCACCGCACCAACACGATCAACGTGGTGCTCGGGGCGGTCGGCGGGCCCGTTGCCCCGTTCGGAGCCGTCGCCGTGAAAGGATCGCGCACTGTCGATGCCGCCTTCATCAGCCGCTATTCGCGGCTCGACAAACACGGACAGTATTCGCCGGGACAGGTGAAGAAGGCGAACGACCGCCTGCGCGAGCTCGGCGTCTTTTCGAGCGTGACGATCCACGAGGCGGACAAGCTGGCGCCGGACGGTTCGTTGCCGCTGACGATCGAGGTTTCGGAAGGCAAGCATCGCTATTTCGGCGTCGGCGCCGAATATTCCTCGATCGACGGTGCCGGCCTCGAAGGCTACTGGGGCCACCGCAACCTCTTCGGGGAAGCCGAATCGCTGCGCATCGAAGGCAAGGTGTCCGGCATCGGCGCCACCACCGACGTCACCACCTTCGATTATTCCGCGGGCATCATCTTCACCAAGCCGGGCGCTTTCGTGCCCGAAGCGACCTTCGAATCCCGCCTGGAAGCCAAAAGCGAGACGCCCGACGTCTACGAGGCGCAGACCATCATCTATTCGGCCGGCATCACCTACGAGCTGAACGAGACCGACAAGCTCAAGGGCGGCGGCGAGATCGCCTATATCGACGCCGACGATGCGTTCGGCAACAACCAGTACCTCACGCTCAGCCTGCCGGTCAGCTTCGAGCGCGACGCGCGGGACAACAAGCTCGACCCGACCAAGGGATATTACGCGACCCTCTCCGCCAAGCCGAGCTACGAGCTGATGGACGGCACGATCTTCTCGTCCTTCGAGGGCTCGATCTCGGGCTATCTCGGCCTTGGGCAGGAGGACAAGGTCGTGCTGGCGGCCCGTCTTGCGGCCGGAACGCTGGTCGGCGGAAGCGATCTTGAAAGAATTCCCGCGACACGCAGATTCTTCGCCGGCGGCGGCGGATCGGTGCGCGGTTACGCCTATCGGGAAATTTCGCCCTATAACAGCGCCGATGACGCCACGGGCGGGCGGTCCTATACGCTGGGATCTTTCGAGGTGAGGGTAAAAGTGTCAGAAAACATAGGCATTGTACCTTTTGTCGACGTTGGTACGGTATCGACCGGAATCGTGCCCGATTTTTCTGATATACGTGCTGGCGCGGGGATCGGCGTACGATATGCCACGCCTTTTGGACCGCTGAGACTGGACGTTGCAATTCCCTTGCAGCGCTATGACGGCGGTAGCCAGTACGGTATCTATGCGGGCATAGGACAGGCATTCTGAAAGGCAGTGAAGGGTAGCGTTTAAAGCATGATGCTGATGGTACGCCTGTTGAAATGGGTCTTGAAGGCTGCGCTTGGCGTGGTCGCGATCCTGTTCGTCATGGCCTTGGGCGTCGTCCTTTTTGTCGCCCTCACTCCGGTCGGCGGACGCGTCGCCGCGGACCGCATTTCCGCCATCGTCTCCACGCCTGACCGCAGCATCTCCTTCACGCGCCCGGAAGGCCTTCTGACCGGCGACCTGCGTATCGATGCCCTTACGCTTTCCGACGACGCAGGCCCCTATGCCCAGATCGGCGGAATCAGGATCGACTGGTCGCCGACATCCCTGGTGACCGGGGTGTTCCGCGCCGAGCACATTTCGGCCGACACCGTCAACTTCATCCGTGCGCCGCGGCCGCCGAAAGCGTCCGCCGCGACACAAGCGACATCGTCGGGCTCCTCCGGATCGCCCTTGCCGGTCGGCATCCGCGTTGCCCAGATCGACCTGCCGGATATCAATCTCTCCCAGGCGTTTTCGGGACGGGACTTCTCTCTCTCGGTGAAGGGATCGATCGACGCGACCGGGCCTGATATTGCGCTCGACCTGCAGGCGACCCGCAAGGACGAGCCAAATGCCAGGGCATCCGCCGACGTGGTTTATGCGCCGTCCGAAAATCGCCTGACACTCAAGGCGGCCGTGTCCGAGCCGCAGGGCGGCCTGTTCGCCCGCCTTCTGCGTCTGCCCGGCACCCCGGCAGTCGAGCTGGCGCTCGATGGCGAAGGCCCCCTTTCCGACTGGGCCGGCAAGTTGCAGGGCAGCGTCGGCGGCACTCCCGTCATCGCGGTCGACGGCAAGCATGTGCTGGTCGAAAACGGCAGGCACAGGGTGGAGGTGACCGGCGGCGGCCAGCTGTCGACGCTTCTTCCGCCCGCCTTCCGCCCGCTGTTCGGCGGCACGACGGATATCAACATCGCCGCGATCTACGCGCCCTCCGGCCGGGTGGATATCGAACGCGGCGAGCTCACCTCCGGCGCCGTGAAGATCGCCGCCAAGGGGGCTTGGGACCAGACGGGCGACAACAGCCTCACGGCGAGCCTCAACGGCGTGAAGGGGCCGGTCGACTTCGTCTGGCCGATCAGCGGTCAGGAGAGCCGCTTCTCGTTTGAGAGCATCAATTTCACGCTGACGGGCGCGGCCACCTCCGCCCGCTTCAACGCCACCGCCGCCTTGAGCGCCGCCGAACTGCCGCAGGGGCGCTTCGGCCAGATCCGCCTGCAGGCGGAAAGCGAAGACCTCAACCTGATCAGCCGTTCGGGCAGCATCCGCAGCCGCTTCACCGTCGCCCGCACGGATTTCACCAATGACGACCTCGACCGGGTGATCCGCGGGCCGGTGACATTGGATGCGCCGCTCAGGCTGGCACCACCGGCGATCGGCCTGGATGCGGCGACCTTCGACAGCGGCAACGTGAACGGTACGCTTTCCGGCGCCTATGACATGTCGAAACAGGCGGTCACGGGCAATTTCCGGGTTTTCGCCAATCCTGCCGTCCTGCCGCCGGGGCTGGTCTCGAAATTCGAGGGCAAGCTTTCTGCCGAAGGCTACGTCAACATTGTGAACGGCGGTCGCGTCAGCCTCGAGAACTTCGTGATGCGCTCGAACGCCATCGAAGCGCACGGCAACATGCTGCTCGACAATCGGACTGTCACCGGGCGCCTCGCCGGCCGCGTGCCGGATCTGAAGCGTTGGCTGCCGGAGGCCGAGGGGGCTGCCGGTTTCGACATCTCCGCCAAGGGGCCGTTGACGGCAATGGGCGTCAGGGCGGTGGTCAATTCCGCCGACGCTCGGCTGGTCGGCCGCAAGCTCCAGGACATGAGCTTCATCCTGGAAGGCACCGCCGATCCGAACGCACCCAAGGGCAAGCTGACCGGCACGGGTTCGCTCGACGGCCAGCCGATCCGCGTCAATGCCGACGTCGCCTCCATCCAGGGCCGCACCAGCGCGCCGGCGATCACTGCAGAGATCGGTCCGAACAAGCTCACCGGCGCCCTCAACTTCTCTCCTGCCTTCCTGCCGGAAGGCCAGCTCACGTTCGACTTCCCGGATGTCTCCCTGCTTGCGGCACTTGCAGCCCAGCAGGCTCAGGGCGATCTGAAGGGAACGGTGATGTTCAGCAATACCGGCGGCAAGGCCGGCGCGGTGATCCGGGCTTCCGGCAAGGCGCTTCGCCGCGGCACGATCGAGATCGCCCAGCCGAATATCGACCTCGCCATCCCCGACATCAAGGCGATCGCGGCCCAGGGCACGGTTCGTGCCGCTCGCATCGGCGCGGGTTCGGTCGGCGTCAGCGACGTCAACCTCGGCGTCACCCAGGGCGGCAACCGGACCAACTTCAATCTCGCCGCGCAGTATGACAACGCGCCGCTCACGGCGGTCGGCGATATCCAGACCGGCGCCGATATCTCGGTCGGCATCGAGAGCTTCGCTGCGGCGCCACGCAACATCCCGGTCCGGCTTGCCGCGCCAACCCGCGTCGCGGTCGCCAATGGCGGTGCACGTCTTGCCGACCTTACCATCGCAACCGGAACCGGCAGTGTCACCGTCAACGGCACGGCCGGCTCGGCGCTCGATCTCACCGCCAATATCAAGGCGCTGCCCGCCAATCTCATCAACGCGTTCGTCCCCGCGATCAACGCTGCCGGCACGATTACCGGCACGATCAACGCCACCGGCGCCGCGTCTGCCCCAGCCATACGCTATGACCTAGAATGGAGTGATGCACAGCTTCGCCAGTCGCGCGATGCTGGCATCAGTCCGTTTCGAGTCCAAGCAAGCGGCAGCTTCGCCAACGGAACAGTCACGTTAGACAAGACCCGCCTGACGGGTTCCGGCGGTCTCGATCTCTCGGCTGCCGGCAAGGTCATTCTGAAGGACGGCATCCCCGCCCTCGACATCAACGCCCGCGCCAATGCCGTGCCCGCCAGCCTGGTCAACGCGTTTGCGCCGAGCCTCGGCGCCCGCGGCACGATTTCCGGCACGGTTACCGCGACGGGTACGCCGCAAGCCCCCGCTGTCCGTTATGATCTCCGCTGGGCCGATGCCGGCGTTGCGCAGACCGCGTCCGCCGGGGTCGCGGCCTTCAACATCACCGCCGGCGGCACGTTTCAGAATGGCACCGTCACCGTCGATACCCGCCTTTCGGGTGGCGGCGGCGTCTCCTTGTCGGGTGGCGGCTCCATCTCGCTCGCAGGCGAAAAGCCGCTCAATCTGAAATTCAGCGGGAAACTGCCCTTCTCGATCCTCGCCGGGCAGATGGCCGCGCAAGGGTTCGTCCTGGAAGGCACCGGCAATGTCGATCTTGCGGTCAGTGGCACGGCGGCGGCGCCGGCGATCACCGGCACCGCATCCTCGTCCGGCGCAAGGCTGGTGGATGTCCGGCGCAATCTCGCCCTGACGGATCTTGCCGCCAATGTCGCCTTCGATGGCAAAAGCGCCAATATCTCCAGCCTCACGGGCAAGCTCTCGGGTGGCGGCACGGTTTCGGTCCAGGGCTCGGTCGGCATCACGCCGGGCTCCGGCTTCCCGGCCGACCTCAGGATCACTCTGGCTAAGGCATCCTACGCCGATGGCGCGCTTTTCGCCGCTACCGCCGACGGCGCCCTGACCATCACCGGCCCTCTGACCTCAGGCCCCGTCCTCGGCGGCCGCGTGACACTGACCAAGGCGGCGATCACCGTTCCCGCCCGCCTGCCGACCTCGCTATCCGCCATCGATATCCGCCATCGCAATGCGCCGCCCGACGTGCTGCGGCAAATGGAAAAGCTGCGGCCGAAGGGCGCCAGCGGCAGTTCGAACCCGATCGCGCTCAATCTTCAGATCAGCGCGCCGAATGGCATCTTCGTTCGTGGACGCGGAATCGACGCCGAACTCGGCGGTGAACTGACCGTAACGGGCACGGCCATCGCGCCGGTCGTTGCCGGCGGTTTCCAGATGCGCCGCGGCCGTATCGTCATCCTCGCCAAGCGAATGGATTTCACCGATGGCGACATCACCTTCGGCGGCGGCCTGATTCCGGTTCTCAACATGGAGGCGAACACGACCTCCGCCTCGACGACGATCACGGTGAAAGTCACCGGCGTCGCCAACGATCCGACGATCGCCTTCTCCTCCTCGCCCGCCCTGCCCCAGGACGAGGTTCTCGCGCGACTGATCTTCGGCCAGTCGATGTCGCGGCTGTCGCCGCTGCAGATCGCCCAGCTGGCCGATGCCGTCACCCAGCTGGCCGGCGGTGGCTCCACATCGCTGCTCGAAACATTGCGCAGCAATCTCGGTGTGGACGATCTCGACATCAACACCGATGCGACCGGCCAGACCACCGTGTCGGTCGGCCGCTACATCAACAACCGCACCTATATCCAGGTCGAACAGGGCGGCGAGAGCGGCGCGGAAGCTACGATCAACCTTGATGTCGGCCGCGGTGTGAAGCTCAAGGCCGGCGCCGGCACCGAAGGTGGCAAGGCCGGCATCTTTTATGAGCGCGAATACTGATCTCGCATGTTTCGTTTCATTCCTGCTTGCTCCTGGATCCGTTCCTCGACGAGAGCCTGGATCATGGTCGGCTTGACGGCAAGTCTTTTCGGTCTGCGCGTTCTTGATCGTCCAACCCGCTCGGCATAACCAGAGGCGCAAGTTCAGATCTGAAATACAGATTTCGGTTACTTGCGAGGTATTTCAATATAGAATTTATATCTAATGACTAAAATATGGGCCTACTTCCCATCCGGAAATTTGACGAAAAACAAGTGCATACGTAATTTCCACAATTCGTCAGAACGGAACTTTTGACCTTCCGTTAATTCCTCAATGCTATTTTTGGCGACACTCAGTGTCTTGGCGGCGAGATGGTTATCTCATTGGGCTGCTGGCAAATTGAGCCAGTTCGGGAACCTACAGACGGGGGCAGGCAAGCCAGATGTCCATACTTTCACTTCCAGGCGCTGACGCGAAAGCAGTACTTACTGCGCTCAACAAGTCTCAGGCCATTATCGAGTTTGATTTATCCGGAAAGGTTCTCACGGCCAATGAGAACTTCTGCAAGACGCTTGGCTACACACTGACTGAAATCGTCGGCAAGCATCACAGCATGTTTTGCGACCCGGACTACGTGAAGTCGCAGGCCTACAAGGATTTCTGGGCAAACCTCGGCAATGGCAAGTATGATGCAGCCGCCTACAAGCGTATCGGCAAGGGTGGCCGCGAGATCTGGATCCAGGCCTCTTACAATCCGGTGACGTCCGGCGGCAAGCCTTATAAGGTGGTCAAGTTCGCAACCGACATCACTGCCGCCAGGCTTAAATCCGCCGAGGACGAAGGCAAGATCAACGCCATCTCGCGCACCCAGGCCATTATCGAGTTCACGCCCGGCGGCGATATCCTGACCGCCAACGAAAATTTCCTCGCCTGTCTCGGCTATCAGCTTTCGGACATCGTCGGCAAACATCACAGCATGTTCTGCGAGGCATCCTTCCGCAACAGTGCCGAATATCCTGAATTCTGGAAGAAGCTCGCCGGCGGTGAAGCGATTGCCGCCGAGTTCAAGCGCATCGGCAAGGGCGGCAAGGCGGTCTGGATCCAGGCATCCTACAACCCGATCTTCGACGCCGACGGCCGGGTCTTCAAGGTGGTCAAGTTTGCGACCGACATCACCGAACGCGTCCGCGCCGTCGATGACATCGCCGAGGGCCTGACGTCTCTTTCAAACGGCGACCTGACGTTCCGGATCGAAAAGCCCTTCATTTCGACGCTCGAACAGATCCGGGTCGATTTCAACGAAGCCATCGGGAAACTGGCCGAGGCCATGCGCACCGTCGGCGAGAATGCCGAGGGGATCGCAGGAGGCTCCAGCGAAATCCGCCAGGCTTCCGACAGCCTTGCCAAACGCACCGAACAGCAGGCGGCGGCAGTCGAGGAGACCGCTGCGGCGCTTGAAGAAATCAGCCGTACCGTCACCGATAGCGCCAAACGCGCGGAAGAAGCAGGGACCCTCGTCTCGCATGCCAAGAAAAGCGCCGAGCATTCCGGCGCCGTGGTCCGCAACGCCGTAAACGCGATGGGCCAGATCGAGACGTCGTCGCGGGAAATCTCCAATATCATTGGCGTGATCGACGAGATCGCCTTCCAGACAAACCTTCTGGCGCTCAATGCGGGTGTCGAAGCGGCCCGCGCCGGCGAAGCAGGCAAGGGTTTTGCCGTCGTCGCCCAGGAAGTCCGCGAACTCGCTCAGCGTTCCGCCAGTGCGGCCAAGGAGATCAAGACGCTGATCTCGACCTCTTCCGAACAGGTCAAGCGTGGTGTCGCGCTCGTCGGCGAAACCGGCAAGGCGCTCGACGAGATCATGTCCCAGGTGGACGAGATCAACGGCAATGTCACAGCGATCGTCGAGGCTGCCCGAGAACAGTCGACGGGCATCAAGGAGATCAGCAAGGCCGTCAACTCGATGGACCAGAACACGCAGCAGAATGCTGCCATGGTCGAGGAAACGACCGCTGCCAGCCACAGCCTGGCACGCGAAGCCGAAACCCTGCGCGATCTCCTGTCACGATTTAGATTTGCGCAACATTCTTCGCATAAGATTGCAATAGCGCGACCTGATGCACGACCCGTTGCATCGCCGGCACGCAAACTCATGGCAACGGTCGCGCGGACCACAACGGGTGCCGCCGCTGCCGCTCAGGCAACGGATAGTTGGGAAGAATTCTGATGGCTACGACGATCAACTCCACAAGCTACAGCGGCGAAACGCTGGAAATCATCGCCTTCCGTCTCCATGACCAGGAATTCTGCGTCAAGACGACGACGATCCGCGAAATCCGCGGATGGGCGCCTTCGACGCCGATCCCGCACGCCCCGGCCGATGTCATCGGCGTCATGAACCTTCGTGGTTCCGTGATCCCGATCATCGACCTTGCCTACAAGCTCGGCATGAAGAGCACGGTTGCCAACGAGCGTAGCGCGATCGTGGTCGCCGAAGTCCACAACATGGTCATCGGCATGCTCGTCGACCGCGTCTCGGACATCCTGACGATCCCTTCGAGCCAGGTTCAGCCGGTTCCGGAAATCTCCGCCTCCTTCGACAAGTCCTTCTCCGAAGGCATCATCGCCAACGAGAACGGCATGATCTGCTTCCTGAACCTCGCCAAGATGTTCAAGGGCACAGAAGCCGACGACCTGGCTGCCTGATTTGCGATAGCGGGGCCCATGGAAGGGCCCCGCGCATCCGAACCTCAAGGCCAAGGCGGTTGGCTGGAAAGACCTCTAAGCCGCTATTCGATTATGGAGCCCGCAGCGTTGAACCGCCGCGGGCTTTTTTCATGACTATTGCTTCGACTCGAACGGACCCGGACGGCGTCCGGCACCCTGGCGGGCGAGCATCCAGCCCGGATATTCCGGAGCAAGCGCGCTGACCTCGTCGAGCTTTGTCATGTCCTCCGTGTCGAGCTTCAGCTTCACCGCCTTCAGATTCTCCTCGAGCTGTTCCAGCCGCTTGGCGCCGATGATGACGCTCGTGACGAATGGTTTGGCCAGGATATAAGCCAGCGCCACTTCCGCGACGCTCGCGCCGTGCCTGGCGGCGACCTCACGCATGGCCGCGACGCAGGCCCAGGCGCGATCCTTGTCGATCGGCGGGAAATCGAAATTGGCACGGCGGCCTTCGCCGTTGCCCGGCGCACCCGGGCCGTATTTGCCGGATAGCAGCCCGCCGGCAAGCGGCGACCAGACCATCAGGCCGAGCTTTTCCTCCTGCATCAGCGGCACGATATCGCGCTCCAGGTCGCGGCCGGCGATCGAATAATAGGCCTGCACCGTCTCGAAACGGGCATAACCCTTGCGCTCGGAAACACCGAGCGCCTTCGCCATCCGCCAGGCAGCCCAGTTGGAAAGGCCGATGTAACGGACGAGACCGCGCGACACGAGATCGTCGAGCGCCCGCAGCGTCTCGTCGATCGGCGTCACCGTATCGGTGCCGTGGATCTGATAGAGGTCGATATGGTCCATCTGCAGTCGTTCAAGGCTCTGCTCGACCGAATCCATGATGTGTCCGCGAGAGGCGCCGCGGTCGTTCGGCTTGTCGCCCATCTGTCCATAGAATTTTGTGGCGATGACCACATCCTTGCGCGGCACGCCGAGGTTTTTGATCGCCTGGCCGAGGATGATCTCCGACCGGCCCTCGGAATAGACATTCGCCGTGTCGATGAAGTTGACGCCGGCAGCGAGCGACCGTTCGACGATCTTGTCGGCGGCGTCCTGGTCGAGACCGGCTACGGCACTCCAGACGGCGCCCGTCTGGTTCTCGCCGAAGGTCATCGTGCCGAGGCAGAGTTCGGAGACGAAAAGACCGGTATTGCCCAATTGATTGTAGCGCATGGAAAGCTCCCGTGTGCACTGAAGATATGAAGAGATAAAAACAGTCGTTCGGAGCCGGACCTGACACGCGGGCGCGTGCGTCCCGTAAGAGAAAACGGCTTCGGGCTCCGGAACGCAATCTAGTCCGGATTCCCACGACGTCAATCGGAGCCGCCTCCGTTTTTATCCTCACATTTCCGTGCGGAGCAATCTATCCCCCTCCGGCCCCTGACCTGCCGGATGGATGAATTCAGGCGGCGCTCTCCGGAATGCTCGGCTCGGAAAGCGATTCTCCTTCGGCAGGCCCCTTGCCGCCCGGCGCACCTTGCGCCGCATCCTGGCCGACGCCGACGCCCGTTCCGACCTTGGCCTCCGGCCGGCGGATCAGCGCCGAAGCCTCGACGACGAGCGGCAGCAGCCCTGCCCCGCCCTTGTCGAGATGCTCGAAAAGGTGCCGGCGCATGCGCGGCTCCCAGAACTTGTTGATATGCGTCGCGACGCCTTCGGCGCGCACCTTTTCCGGCTGCGACAGGAAGAAGGTGGCGATCTGGTTGGCCATCCGGACCAGTTTGTCGAGCACCAGTTGCTCGGGGCTTTGGTCATGCGACATCGGCGACAACTCCAGTGGTGATGCGATCGGTACGCGTAAAAATCTCGAAATCCTCGCCGCGCGTCAGCGCGATCAGTGTCATGCCCGCCTCTTCCGCCGTGCGGATGGCAAGCGCCGTCGGTGCGGATATCGCGATCAGCACCGGGCTTCCAAGGATCGCCGTCTTCTGCACCATCTCGACCGAGATGCGGCTGGTGACGACCACGACGCCCTCAGAACCCTTGATGCCCTCGCGGATGACCGCTCCGGCAAGCTTGTCGAGCGCATTGTGCCGTCCGACATCCTCGCGGACTGCAGCCAGCCCCTTGCCCGGCAGATAAAAACCGGCGCCGTGAACCGCATGGGTTTCCCGATGCAGCGGTTGCGCGCTGTTGAGTGCCGCGACCGCCTCGCTCACCTCTTTCGGGCTCAAGGCCATCGCCACCGCAGAAACATCCGGCACCGGACGCATGGCCTGCTCGATCGACTCGATGCCGCAGAGCCCGCAACCGACCGGCCCCGCCATATGCCGCCGGCGGGCGCGCAATGCGTCTTCCTTGTCTTCGAGAAGCATCACCTGGACATCGAGACCGGCACCTTCCTCGACAACGGAAATGCTCTCGATCTCCGCCATCGACGTTATGATGCCTTCGGTAAGGCTGAAGCCGACCGCGAAATCCTCGAGATCCGCCGGAGAGCCCATCATCACCGCATGCGTCGAGCCGCCATAGGAAAAGGCGATCGGCACCTCCTCCGGTACTACCCGCGAGCCGGCGCGGGTCACGCCGTTACGGCGCGCGATCTCCGGGGCTATGGCGGTGGTGGGGAATTCAGCCATTGGACGTTGGAGCAAGGATACCCCCCTCTGCCCTGCCGGGCATCTCCCCCTCAAGGGGGGAGATTGGCAAGAAGCGCCGTCTTCGCCCAATTCTCTGCACTCGTCGAAGGCGAGGCGTTGCCGCGAGTCGATCTCCCCCCTTGAGGGGGAGATGCCCGGCAGGGCAGAGGGGGGTATGGCGCGCGCCGACAGCCTGCCCTTCGCTATGGCTCCGGGCGTTCGTCGCTCGAAAAGCCAAATCGTTGGCTTTTCGTCTGCTTTGCAGAACGCTCCTCACTCAGCCGCCTCCAGCTTCCCCGCAATCCGCCGAGACCGCCGCGACAGTTCGTCGTAGTCGCTCTGCCACTCGGTCGGGCCGTTGGAGGGAGACACCTGCACCGCCGTCACCTTGTATTCCGGGCAGTTGGTCGCCCAGTCGGAGAAGTCGGTGGTGATGACGTTCGCCTGCGTGTTGGGATGATGGAAGGTCGTGTAGACCACGCCCGGCGCGACCCGATCGGTGATCAGTGCCCTGAGCGTCGTGTCGCCAGAACGGCTGGCAAGCTTGATCCAGTCGCCTTCCTTGATGCCGCGCTGTTCGGCATCATGCGGATGGATTTCCAGCCGGTCTTCCGCATGCCAGGTGACATTCTCGGTCCGCCGCGTCTGGGCACCGACATTGTACTGGGAGAGGATGCGGCCGGTGGTGAGCAGCAGCGGGAAGCGGGGACCGGTGCGTTCGTCGGTCGCCACATATTCGGTGCGGATGAACTTACCCTTGCCGCGCACGAAACCATCGACATGCATGATCGGCGAACCGACCGGATGCGCCTCGTTGCACGGCCACTGAACCGAGCCCAGCGTGTCGAGATAGTCGTAGGAAACCAGCGCGAAGCTCGGCGTCGATGCGGCGATCTCGTCCATGATCTCAGACGGATGCGCGTAATTCCAGTTCAATCCCATCGACTGCGCCAGCTTCTGGGTGACTTCCCAGTCGCCATAACCGTTCTTCGGGCTCATCACCTTGCGCACGCGGTTGATGCGGCGTTCCGCATTGGTGAACGTGCCGTCCTTTTCAAGGAAGGTCGATCCCGGCAGGAAGACATGCGCGTAATTGGCGGTCTCGTTCAAAAAGAGATCGTGGACGACGACGCATTCCATCGCGGCAAGGCCGGCCGAGACGTGCTTGGTGTCCGGGTCGGACTGGAGAATGTCCTCGCCCTGGATGTAGATGCCCTTGAACGTGCCTTCGACGGCCGCATCCAGCATGTTCGGGATGCGCAGGCCCGGCTCGTTGTTGAGCGTCACACCCCAGAGCTTTTCGAAAATGTCGCGGGTGGCATCGTCCGAGATATGGCGGTAGCCCGGCAGTTCGTGCGGGAACGAACCCATATCGCAGGCGCCCTGGACATTGTTCTGGCCGCGCAGCGGATTGACGCCGACACCCGGGCGACCAAGATTGCCGGTCACCATGGCAAGGTTGGCGATCGCCATGACGGTCGTCGAACCCTGGCTGTGCTCGGTGACGCCGAGACCGTAATAGATCGCCCCGTTGCCGCCCTTGGCGTAAAGCCGGGCCGCACCGCGCACGAGATCCGCCGGCACGCCGGTATATGTCTCGGTCGCCTCCGGGCTGTGTGCGTCTTCCGAAACAAAGGCCGCCCAGTCCTCGAACTCGGACCAGTCGCAACGCTCGCGGATGAACTTTTCGTCGAACAAGCCTTCGGTGACGATGACATGGGCGAGCGCGGTCAGCACGGCCACGTTGGTGCCCGGCTGCAGGGGCAGGTGATAATCGGCCTCCACATGCGGCGTGCGCACGAGATCGATGCGGCGCGGATCGATGACGATCAGTTTTGCACCCTGACGGAGCCGCTTCTTGAGCCGCGAGCCGAACACCGGATGGCCATCGGTCGGGTTGGCGCCGATGACGATGACGACGTCCGTATACTCGACCGAGTCGAAGTTCTGCGTACCGGCAGACGTGCCGAAGGCCTGGCCGAGACCGTAACCGGTCGGCGAATGGCAGACGCGGGCGCAGGTATCGACATTGTTGTTGCCGAAGCCCGCGCGGATCAGCTTCTGGACGAGGAAGGTCTCCTCGTTGGTGCAGCGCGACGAGGTGATGCCGCCGATCGATTCACGGCCGTATTGATACTGGATCCGTCGGAACTCGGAAGCCACGTGAGAAAAGGCCTCGTCCCAGGTCACTTCCCGCCACGGATCGGAAATCTTCTCGCGGATCATCGGGTTGAGGATGCGATCCTTGTGGGCCGCATAACCATAAGCGAAGCGGCCCTTGACGCAGGAATGGCCGCGGTTCGCCTGGCCATCCTTCCAGGGCACCATGCGCACGAGCTCCTCGCCGCGCATTTCCGCCTTGAACGAGCAGCCGACGCCGCAATAGGCGCAGGTGGTGACTTCCGAATGTTCCGGCTGGCCGATCGCGATGACCGACTTTTCGGTGAGCGTCGCCGTCGGGCATGCCTGCACGCAGGCGCCGCAGGAAACGCATTCGGAATCGAGGAAAAGTTCGTGGGCGCCGGGCGAAACGCGGCTGCCGAAGCCGCGGCCCTCGATCGTCAGCGCGAACGTGCCCTGCACTTCCTCGCAGGCACGCACGCAGCGGGAGCAGACGATGCATTTCGACGGGTCGTAGGTAAAATAAGGGTTCGACTCGTCCTTCGGCATCCACTTGGCGTTGATCGCACCGTCGTTGCGAGCCTTGACGTGGTTGTCGCCCTCGTAGCCGTAACGCACATCGCGAAGGCCCACGGCACCCGCCATGTCCTGCAACTCGCAATCCCCGTTGGCGGCGCAGGTGAGACAGTCGAGCGGGTGGTCGGAGATATAGAGCTCCATGACCCCCTTGCGGATGTCCTTCAGCCGGCCGGTCTGCGTATGCACCACCATGCCCGGCATGACCGGCGTGGTGCAGGATGCGGGCGTTCCGTTGCGGCCTTCGATCTCGACGAGACAGAGGCGGCACGACCCGAAGGCGTCGACCATGTCGGTGGCGCAGAGTTTCGGAACCTTGATACCGGCTTCCATCGAAGCGCGCATGATCGACGTGCCTTCCGGCACGGTGATGGCGCGGCCGTCGATGGTGAGGGTCACCTGCGCTTCGGAGCGCGAGGCAGGCGTGCCGTAGTCGATTTCATGAACGAGGGACATTGTGTGTCTCCTGTACGAAAATGGAATTGAATCTTTGACCTCGGAGCAAGTCACCCCCCTCTGCCCTGCCGGGCATCTCCCCCTCAGGTGGGGAGATCACAAAAGGCGGAACCGCCGCTTCAACAGAGCCGACACGGAGGATGCGAGGTACAATGGAAAGCGGAGAGCAAGCCTCCAGCCGATCTCCCCCCTTGAGGGGGAGATGCCCGGCAGGGCAGAGGGGGGTGCTCCGGAGTTCAGCCGGAACTGACGCGCGCAGGGCCATCATTCAGCCGCCTCCACCACCGGAGCCGGCTCAAAATCCTCCGGGAAATGGTTCATCGCGCTCATCACCGGATAAGGCGTAAACCCGCCGAGCGCGCAGAGCGAACCGAACTTCATCGTGTTGCAGAGATCCGCCAGCAGCGCCTTGTTCTTCTCCGGCTCGATGCCCTGAGCGATCTTGTCGGCCGTTTCGACGCCGCGGGTCGAACCGATCCGGCAGGGCGTGCACTTGCCGCAGCTTTCGATGGCACAGAACTCCATCGCGAACCGCGCCTGCTTCAGCATGTCGGCCGAATCGTCGAACACGGTAATGCCGGCATGGCCGATCAGCCCGTCCCGGGCCGCGAAGGCCTCGTAGTCGAACGGCGTATCGAACAGCGCGCGCGGAAAATAGGCGCCGAGCGGTCCGCCCACCTGCACAGCCTTCACCGGCCGCCCGGTCGCCGTGCCGCCGCCGATATGATCGACGATCTCTCCGAGCGACAGGCCGAAGGCCGTTTCGTATAGCCCGCCGTATTTGACATTGCCCGCGATCTGGATCGGGATCGTGCCGCGCGAACGGCCCATGCCGAAATCGCGGTAGAAGGCAGCCCCGCGATCCATGATGACCGGCACGGAAGCGAGCGAGATGACGTTGTTGACCACGGTCGGACGGCCAAGAAAGCCCTGCAGCGCCGGCAGCGGCGGCTTAGCGCGCACGATACCGCGCTTGCCTTCCAGCGAATTCAGCAGCGAGGTCTCCTCGCCGCAGACATAAGCGCCGGCGCCTGAGCGGATCTCCATGTCGAAGGCATGCACTGAGCCCATCACCGACGGTCCGAGAATGCCGGCGGCGCGGGCGATCTTGACGGCTTCTGTCATCGTCGCGATCGCGTGCGGATATTCCGAGCGGGTATAGACATAGCCCTTGGTGGCGCCCGTCGCGATGCCGGCAATGATCATGCCCTCGATCAGCACGAAGGGGTCGCCTTCCATGATCATCCGGTCCGCGAACGTGGCACTGTCGCCCTCGTCCGCATTGCAGACGATGTATTTTTGGCTGGCCGCCGCATCCATCACCGTCTTCCATTTGATGCCGGTCGGGAAGCCGGCGCCACCGCGACCGCGAAGGCCGCTGTCGGTCACCTGGGCGACGATCTGCGCCTGCGTCATGGCAATCGCGTTTTCGAGGCCCTTCAGCCCCTGGTAGTGGCGATAGTCGTCGAGCGACAGCGGATCGGTGACGCCGCAGCGCGAGAAAGTCAGCCGCGTCTGCTGGCGCAGGAACGGAATGTCGTGGGTCGGCCCGAGATGCAAAGCATGCTGTCCACCTTCCAGGAAACCCGCATCGAACAGGCCCTTGACGTCTCCAGCCTTGACCGGCCCGTAAGCGATACGTTCATGCTCCGTGCGCACCTCGACCAGCGGCTCCAGCCAGAACATGCCGCGCGAGCCGTTGCGCACGACTTTTGCATCGAGGCCGCGGGCTGCGATCTCCTGGGTAATCGCATTTGCCACCTTTTCGGCTCCGAGCGCGAGCGCTGCGGCATCGCGCGGCACGTAGATCGTCACCGTCATCGACGTGCCTCCGCAACGATTTCGGAAAGACAGTGCTCGTCGACACGGCCATAAACTTCGCCGTCGAGCATCGCGGCGGGTGCGCAGGCGCAGAGCCCGAGACAGTAGACGGGTTCCAGCGTCACCGCGCCGTCGAGTGTCGTCTGGTGAAAGTCGATGCCGAGAAGCTGCCGGGCGCGATCCGCGATGCGGTCGCTGCCCATCGACTGGCAGGCTTCGGCGCGACAGAGTTTCAGCACATGCCGGCCGGCCGGGTGGTCGCGGAACTCGTGATAGAAGGTGACGACGCCATGCACTTCGGCGCGCGAAAGATTGAGTTCGCTGGCGATGACCGGCTTCACCTCATCCGGCACATAACCGAACTCCGCCTGGATCGCATGCAGGATCGGCAGCATCGGGCCTTCCAGATGCTTCAGATCCCTGATGATCTGAAGCGACCGCTCGGTGAATTCACCGGCGGAAATTCGCATATTCATAGTCTGTAGCCTCCCGGGCTGATCCGTTTCCGGTGTCGGGCGTCGGCGCCACTACTACCGTACGGGATCAGAAAGCTGGCGAAATTGTCCGACAATCGTACCTCGCCTACTGGGAATGGAATGTCGCAACCGGGGCCTCCACCGTCAATAAAGCAGATCGGTTACACGATAGACAAAAGCTATCAAGCCATGGCAGCGGGAGTGAGGCTGCGAGCCTCGTGAAGCAGGGCCGACACCAGCGGCGTAAACGGCTCGCGGTGTGTCGCAACCAGTCCGACGATATGCGTGGCTTCCGGATCGACGAGCGGGATCGTCCTGATTTCTTTTGTAAACCCGAATGATCGCGCCACGTTGCGTGGCATGATGCTCGCCCAGCGCCCGGTCCCCACGTGCGAGAGAAGCACCACCATGGAGTTCGATTCGAGCATCGGCCTCACCGTCACCCCCGCTTCCGCGAGGTGCTGGTTGATGATCCGGCGGTTCTGCATGTCCGGCGTCAATAGACAGAGCCTAAGATCGGCCATCTCCTTCCAGGTCACGCTTTCCCGGTCGGCATAAGGCGCCCCTTCGGCCGTCACCAGATTGTAGCGCTCCGAATAGAGCGGCACGCTCGTCACCCGTCCCAGCGGCTCGTTGTCGAGATAGGTGATGCCCGCATCGATTTCGAAATTGTCGAGTTGCGAAAGCACCTGCAGGGAATTACGCGAGACGACGGAAAAGGTGACCTCCGGGTGCTTTGCCTGGAAGGGTTCGGTCAATCTGGGGATCATCGCCAGCGCCGTCGGGATCGACGCCAGCCTGATATGACCGACAAGCCCCTTGCGGGCGGCGCGCATTTCCTCGCGCATGGTGCGCGCATCGCCGACGATGCGTTTTGCCCATTCCAGCACGCGCTGGCCTTCCGGCGTCAGTCCCTGGTAGCGCGAGCCGCGCACCACGAGCTGCACGCCGAGCTGTTCTTCGAGCTGACGGATCGCGGCCGAAAGCGAAGGCTGCGAGATGCCGCATTCCTCTGCCGCCCGGCCGAAATGGCTCTCGCGCGCCAGGGCAATGAAAAATTCCAGCTTGTCGATCATCGCGTTCCTCCGCCGACAAGGGCTAACAAGATGGCGCGGCACATACAAGCCGCATCCGATCCCCCGACAGCCGCCAAGCCGCGGCGACCACCGCCCAAAGAAAAAGGCGGCCTTTCGGACCGCCTCGATCTTTCGCAGAGAATTTTGAAGTATCAGGCCGGATTGACGACGCCGTTGAGGTGGGTCAGTTCCGCCAAAAACTGCTCGAGCTTCGTCTTGTGCTCGTCGTTCTGCGCGTGGTTGATTTCGGCCTGTGTCGTCTCGATCCGCTTCTGCAGCGTTGCGTGGGTCAGCTCGCTGACGGGAACAGCAGATTCGGCAAGCAGCGTGCAGCCGGTCGGCAGGATGTCGGCAAAGCCACCGAAAACCACGTATTTGTTGACCTGGCCGGAGGCAAGCTTCACCGAAACCACACCCGGCTTGATGGTCGTCATCGTCGGCGCATGATTGGCAAGCACCGTCATTTCGCCAAGCGTCGCCGGGATCACCACTTCGGTGACCTTTTCCGAGACGAGCAGCCGCTCGGGCGAAACCAGTTCAAAGTTGAAAGCCTCGGCCATGAAGGTCTACTTCCTCAGCGTGTTTTATGCGGGAAAGACGCGCCGGAGATAATCCCGCGCGCCATCTCGTTAATATTAAGCGGCTTCAGCCAGCTTCTTGGCCTTTTCCACGGCTTCTTCGATCGAGCCGACCATGTAGAAGGCGGCTTCCGGAAGATGGTCGTAATCGCCGTTGACGAGGCCCTTGAAGCCCTTGATCGTGTCTTCGAGCGCGACGAGTTTGCCCGGCGAACCGGTGAAGACTTCGGCGACGAAGAACGGCTGGGACAGGAAGCGCTCGATCTTGCGGGCGCGCTGGACGGTCATCTTGTCGTCTTCGGACAGTTCGTCCATGCCGAGGATGGCGATGATGTCCTGGAGAGCCTTGTAGCGCTGCAGGGTCGACTGGACCTTACGAGCGATTTCATAGTGCTCTTCGCCGACGACCAGCGGATCGAGCATGCGCGAGGTGGAGTCGAGCGGATCGACGGCCGGGTAGATGCCCTTTTCGGCGATCGAACGCGACAGAACCGTCGTTGCGTCCAGATGGGCGAACGAGGTTGCCGGTGCCGGGTCGGTCAAGTCGTCGGCGGGAACGTAGATGGCCTGAACCGAGGTGATCGAGCCCTTGGTCGTGGTGGTGATGCGTTCCTGCATCTGGCCCATGTCGGTGGCGAGCGTCGGCTGATAACCCACGGCCGAAGGAATACGGCCGAGCAGAGCGGACACTTCCGAGCCTGCCTGGGTGAAGCGGAAGATGTTATCGACGAAGAACAGAACGTCCTGGCCCTTGTCGCGGAAGTCTTCAGCGATGGTCAGACCGGTCAGAGCGACGCGAGCGCGGGCACCCGGCGGTTCGTTCATCTGGCCGTAAACGAGGGCCGCCTTGGAGCCTTCGCCGCCGCCATGCTTGTTGACGCCCGATTCGATCATTTCGTGGTAAAGGTCGTTGCCTTCGCGGGTACGCTCACCGACGCCTGCGAACACGGAGTAACCGCCGTGTGCCTTCGCGACGTTGTTGATGAGTTCCATGATCAGAACCGTCTTGCCAACGCCTGCACCGCCGAAGAGGCCGATCTTGCCGCCCTTTGCGTAAGGCGCGAGAAGGTCGACGACCTTGATGCCGGTAACCAGGATCTGGCCTTCGGTCGACTGCTCGACATAGGAAGGCGCTTCCTGGTGGATGGCGCGCTTGCCGGAGGTGACGAGCGGACCGGCTTCGTCAACCGGCTCGCCGATGACGTTCATGATGCGGCCGAGCGTTTCCGGACCGACCGGAACGGTGATCGGAGCGCCGGTATCCGTGACGTGCTGGCCACGAACCAGACCTTCGGTCGAGTCCATCGCGATCGTGCGAACAGCGCGTTCGCCGAGGTGCTGCGCGACTTCGAGAACGAGGCGGTTGCCGTTGTTGTCGGTTTCAAGCGCGTTCAAAATCGCCGGCAGTTCGCCGTCGAAAGCGACGTCGACGACAGCGCCGATAACCTGGGTCACCTTGCCGAGGGACGTGCCCGTTGCGGTAGCCATGATTCTTACCCTCTTTCTTTACCTCAGAGCGCTTCCGCGCCCGAAATGATTTCGATGAGTTCCTTGGTGATCTGTGCCTGGCGCTGACGGTTGTAGGAGAGCGTCAGCTTGTTGATCATGTCACCGGCATTGCGCGTCGCGTTGTCCATTGCGGACATCTGCGCGCCATAGAAGGAAGCGTTGTTTTCGAGCAGGGCCCGGAAGATCTGGATCGCGACGTTCTTCGGCAGCAGGTCTTCGAGGATTTCCTCCTCGCTCGGCTCGTATTCGTAGAGCGCCGAGGAGGCAATCGCCGGCTCGGTGGTCTCGAACTTGGCCGGGATGATCTGCGAAGCGGTCGCAACCTGCGAAATCACCGACTGGAAGCGCGCGTAGAACAGCGTCGCGATGTCGAATTCGCCGGCGTTGTAGAGCGCGAGCACCTTCTGAGCCACTTCGTCCGCCTGGGCGAAACCGAGCTGCTTGACTTCGCGGAACGTCACGTAATCGACGATGTTTTCGCGGAACGTGCGGCGCAGGATGTCGTTGCCCTTGCGGCCGACGGTGAGGATCTTCACCGTCTTGCCCTGGGCAAGCAGCTTCAGCGCGTGATCGCGGGCGAGACGGATGATCGAGGAATTGAAGCCCCCGGCCAGACCGCGTTCGCCGGTCGCGACGATCAGGAGATGAACCTGATCCTTGCCCGTGCCCGAAAGCAGGAGCGGCGCTTCGGCGTTCCCGGCATTGGCGGCCGAAAGGCCGGCCAGCACCTTGGTCATACGTTCCGCGTAAGGACGGGCAGCCTCGGCCGCCTCCTGAGCACGGCGCAGCTTCGCCGCGGCGACCATTTTCATCGCCTTGGTGATCTTCTGCGTCGCCTTGACGGAGGCGATCCGGTTTTTCAGATCCTTAAGTGAAGGCATCCGTTATCGGTCCTCGAGATTGATCCGTTCTCAGGCGAAAGACTTGGCGTAGCTGTCGAGAGCGGCCTTGAGCTTCGCGCGGGTGTCGTCGGAAAGCTGCTTCTCGGTACGGATCGTATCGAGGAGAGCCTTGCCTTCGGAGCGGAGGTAGGAGAGGAAGCCCTGCTCGAACTTGCCGACCTGGGCAACCGCGATCTTGTCGAGGTAGCCGTTGACGCCTGCGAAGATCACCGCAACCTGCTCTTCCGTCTTCAGCGGCGAGAACTGCGGCTGCTTCAGGAGTTCGGTCAGGCGTGCACCGCGGTTCAGCAGGCGCTGCGTCGAGGCGTCGAGGTCGGAGCCGAACTGGGCGAAGGCGGCCATTTCGCGATACTGGGCGAGTTCGCCCTTGATCGAGCCGGCAACCTGCTTCATCGCCTTGATCTGCGCGGCCGAGCCGACGCGGGAAACCGACAGACCGACGTTAACGGCCGGACGGATGCCCTGGTAGAACAGGTCGGTTTCAAGGAAGATCTGGCCGTCGGTGATCGAGATCACGTTGGTCGGAATGAAGGCCGAAACGTCGTTACCCTGGGTTTCGATGACCGGCAGAGCCGTCAGCGAACCGTTGCCACGCTCGTCGGAGAGCTTTGCGGCGCGCTCCAGAAGGCGGGAATGCAGGTAGAAGACGTCGCCCGGATAGGCTTCGCGGCCCGGCGGGCGGCGCAGCAGCAGCGACATCTGACGATAGGCGACAGCCTGCTTGGAAAGGTCGTCGTAACCGATCAGGGCGTGCTGGCCGTTGTCACGGAAGTATTCACCCATCGCGCAGCCGGCGAACGGCGCCAGGTACTGCATCGGAGCCGGATCGGAAGCGGTCGCAGCAACGATGATCGAGTACTGCAGAGCGCCACGCTCTTCGAGAACCTTCACGAACTGGGCAACCGTCGAGCGCTTCTGGCCGATAGCGACGTAGACGCAGAACAGCTTTTCCGAGTCCGGGCCGTTGTCGTGAATGGCCTTCTGGTTGAGGATCGTGTCGAGAATGATCGCGGTCTTGCCGGTCTGGCGGTCGCCGATGACCAGTTCGCGCTGGCCGCGGCCGACTGGGATGAGGGCGTCGATGGCCTTGAGGCCGGTCGACATCGGCTCATGAACCGACTTGCGCGGAATGATGCCCGGAGCCTTGACGTCGACGCGCGAACGGCGGGTCGCGTTGATCGGGCCCTTGCCGTCGATCGGGTTGCCGAGCGCGTCGACGACGCGGCCGAGCAGTTCCGGACCGACCGGAACGTCAACGATGGCGCCGGTCCGCTTGACGGTGTCGCCTTCCTTGATGGCACGGTCGGAACCGAAGATGACGACGCCGACATTGTCGGCTTCGAGGTTCAGCGCCATACCACGGATGCCGCCCGGGAATTCGACCATTTCGCCGGCCTGGACGTTGTCCAGACCGTAGACGCGGGCAATGCCGTCGCCGACGGACAGAACCTGTCCGACTTCGGAAACCTCAGCCTCCTGGCCGAAGTTCTTGATCTGGTCTTTCAGAATTGCGGAAATTTCCGCGGCGCGGATATCCATCAGCCAACCTCTTTCAGTGCAAGCTTAAGGGTGGAAAGTTTGGTGCGAAGGGAAGTGTCGATCTGACGAGAACCGACCTTGACGATCAGGCCGCCGAGGATCGACGGGTCGATGGTCACGGCGATTGTCACGTCCTTGCCGGTTACGCCCTTCAGCGCCGACTTGAGTTCGTTTTCCTGCGCCTGGGAAAGCGCATGCGCCGAGGTGACCTCGGCAGTGATTTCACCGCGATGCTCTGCGGCGATCTGGCGGAAGGCGCGGATCATGCCGGGTATCGCAAAAAGACGACGATTGCCGGCGACAACCTTCAGGAAATTGGCAACGAGACCGGAAATGCCAGCCTTCTGGGCAACGGCGATCACCGCGTTCTGCTGATCTTCGGCGGAAAATACCGGGCTTGCGACCAGGCGTCGCAGGTCTTCACTCTCATCCAGCAGCGCCTGAAAACGATCAAGATCGGCACCGACCTTGTCGATCGAACCAGCCTCGAGGGACAGTTCGAAAAGCGAGGAAGCATAACGCTCCGCTACACCGGAAATAAGCTGGGACGTGTCAGCCACGGGCACAGTTTCCCTGTATTGCCATCCAAGCGCCAGACCCTACGGGAGAGGTGAAGCAAGAGCTTGAAATCGTTTGATTTTTCCTCAGAACCTGCAGAGCTTGCGCCCTACCCTTTCCGACTTTCGCGGTCCGTCTAGCATAGGCTGTAAGGACTCGCAACACGCCTGATAACGGAAAAAGCCGGACACGCAAGGGCTGAGAGTGATTTTATCCCGGAAGCGGAAGGATTTTCGGCAGGCTGCGGCCTGCAATCTCCCGATCAGGCGTCAGATATAGCCGAAGACATAGGCGAGCGGCCCGCCGGCGAGCACAACCTGAAGTAGGGAAAATGCTATATTTCTGGGGGTGAAGCCGCGATCAAGCACACAGGACAGCAACCGCCCGAGAGCGGCAAATCCAAGCGCGATGCCGAGCGTCATATAGATCCAGTCCTGGGCGAGCATGATCGCCGCAAGACCGAAGCCGAGATGATGGGCGCCGGTCGATCGGACGGCCGCATAACCTTCCGGCCGCACCTCGCCGATCTGGAACGCGGTCAGGCGCAGAACGACGGCGGGAAACAGGAAGACGAGAAACCCGAGCGCAGCCGTTGCCGCCGCACAGACAAAAGCCACCTGCTCGCCGAGTTCAGTGGGAAAATAGAGTTCCATGTCGCCTCGCATCGTTCGAATCGCAAGATTCTAACGCAAGCGGTAAACAAGTCGCAAAGAACGGCGATCAAAGAAAGCTCTGCGGGTCGATATCGAGCTGGATCTGCACCGAGCCACGCTGTTTCGGGCCGTTTTCCAGCATCGCCCGCAGAAACGCCTGCATGTCGGAATTGCGCCGTCCATGCACCAGCAGCCGGAAGCGATGCCGGCCGCGCACCAGGGCGAGCGGCGCTTCCGCCGGACCGAGCACCGAAATGCCGGTGACTTTTGGCGCGGCGGCCCTGAGGCCGCGAGCGTGGGTTTCCGCATCCGCGCGGGTCTCGGCGGAGACGATCAGCGAGGCCAGCCGTCCGAAGGGTGGCAGGATCGCCTTTTCCCGCTCGGCGATCTCCCGCTCGTAGAAGGCCCCGGCATCGCCCGAGACGATCGCCTGCATCACCGGATGCTGCGGCTGGAAGGTCTGCAGCAGGCCATGGCTCTTGAGGCCGGTTCGCCCGGCGCGCCCCGTCACCTGGCTCAGAAGCTGGAAGGTTCGCTCGGCGGCGCGCGGATCGCCGTTCGACAGGCCGAGATCGGCATCGACGATGCCGACCAGCGTCATCAGCGGAAAATTGTGACCCTTGGCGACGAGCTGCGTGCCGATGACGATATCCGCCTCGCCCTTGGCGATCGCCTCCAGCTCGATTCGCATGCGCTTGACGCCGCCGAGCAGGTCGGACGACATGACGATCGTCCGCGCCTCCGGAAAATGCTTTTCGACCTCCTCGGCAATCCGCTCGACGCCCGGCCCGCAGGCGACCAGATGGTCGAGCGTGCCGCATTCGGGACACGCTTCCGGGGTTCGCTCGGAATAGCCGCACTGATGGCATTGGATCTGGCTCTTGAACCGGTGCTCCACCAGCCAGCTCGAACATTGCGGGCACTGGAACCGGTGGCCGCAGACGCGGCAGAGCGTCAGCGGCGCATACCCACGCCGATTGAGGAAGAGCAGCGACTGCTCACCCCGCTCAAGGGTCTTCTTCATGGCGCGCAAAAGCACCGGCGACAGGAAACCGCCGCGCTCCGGCGGGTGGCGCCGCATGTCGACGAGATGCAGGTCCGGCATCGCCGCATCGCCGAACCGGGTCGGCAGGTGCACGGTGTTGTAGCGACCGGCCAGACCATTGACCTGGCTTTCCACCGAAGGCGTCGCCGAGACCAGCACGATCGGAAAATCGCCGATCCGGGCGCGCACCACCGCCATGTCGCGCGCGTTGTAGAAGACCCGGTCCTCCTGCTTGTAGGCCGGGTCGTGCTCCTCGTCGACGATGATCAGGCCGAGATCCTCGAAGGGAAGGAACAGCGCCGAACGGGCGCCTGCGACCACCTTCACCTCCCCGGTCACCACGCCGCGCCAGACCTTTTCACGCATGCGGGGGGCAAGATCCGAATGCCATTCGCCCGGCTTGGCGCCGAACCGCTCCTGGAAGCGTTCGAGAAAACTGGAGGTCAGCGCGATTTCCGGCAGCAGGATCAGCACCTGTTTGCCGCGTCTCAATGTTTCGGCGATCGCCTCGAAATAGACTTCCGTCTTGCCCGAGCCGGTCACGCCGTCGATCAGCGAAGTGGAGAACCCGCCGGCACGGATCGATTCCAGGATCTCCACGGACGCCTGTTTCTGCGGGCCCTCGATGCGCGGGCTCGTATAGTCCGGGTCAGGCCTCGCCACGACCGGCGGCGGGGGCAGGAACACCGTCTCGAATATGCCTTGCGCGGTCAGTCCATCGACGACGCTCATCGAGACGCCGGCGGCATGCGCCAGCCCGCTGCGTGTCCACGGGATTTCTTCCTCACCGGCAAGATCGAGCACCCGGGCACGCGCCGGTGTCAGCCGCTCCGGCTGGCCGCCGAGATAGCGCAGGCCTTCGACCATCGGCTCGGGATCGAGTGCTGCCGGTGCCCGGATCGCCATGCGCGCCACCAGACCCGGCGGCGACAGCGTATAGCGCGCCACCCAGTCGACGAAATCGCGCATCTCCTTGGAAAGCGGTGGGCAATCGAAGACCAGCGTGATCGGCCTCAGCTTCTTCGGATCGAGCTTGTCGTCGTTGTCGCCGTCCCAGACGACGCCGATCAACTGCCGCGGGCCGACCGGCACCTGAACCACCGAACCGGGCTCCACATGCACACCTTCCGGCACGGCATAGCTATAGGCGACCGGTACCGGCAGCGGCACCAGCACCGGCACCACCCTCACCAATGACGGCGCTTCAAACAGCGAACCGAAGAGATCGGACGAATCTATGCCCATGGGCGGCGACCATGCCCAAACCCGGAACAAAAGGGAACCCTAAACAGGACTACTCGTCGTCCTCATCGTCGATGACGCCGGTCAGCCGCATGCCGTCGATCCACGTTGCGCCTTCCTTGCGGATCACCCGCCGCGGCCGCGTACCGCAACGCTCCTGAACGGCGGAGGCGAGCAGTTCGGAATGGGTAACAATCCAGATCTGGCTGTGGCGCCCCGCCTGGGCGATCATGTCCGCCAGCGGCGGCAGCATGTCCGGATGCAGGCTCGCTTCCGGCTCGTTGAGGGCGATCAGCGGCGGCTGGCGATAGGACATCAACGCCGCCGCAAGCCCGAGGAAACGGATCTGCCCGTCGGAAAGCTCGCGCGGCTGAAAAATCCGTTTGGGGAAATCGGGAAATACCAGACCGAATTCGGCATATTCATTCGGCTCAGGCACGTGCAGTTTCGCCCCGCCGAGAGCCGCAGCAACGGCCCGGTCGAGCTCCACCGTGTCCCCGCGGGTATGCACGAGCGTCGCGAACACCGCCGCCATGTTACCACCGTCCTGATCGAGCAGCGGCGATGTCACGGCAAGGCAGGGCTGCCGCAGGGCGGAATCCCGATCCGTCCGAAAACCATGGAAGAACCGCCAGCCGTCGATCAATCGCCGAAAAGCGCCGGCTTCCGGATAGTGACCGGCATCGCCAAGCAGCGCGATTGCCGTTTCTGAGGTCATCGCCTTTTCGGGATACTCCTCCATCCGACCGCTAGTCCCGCGCACCATGATCCCCGGCCCGGTGCGTTTCATCATTGTCACCGGCCGCGAACCGGTTTCAACGACAAGCTCCTCCTCCTTCACCTGCGGCTCGAAGGCAAAGCCCGCTGCATCGATAGGCGGACGAAGCCCCGCCTCGACCCGGTAACGGAACGTCACCGCCCGCTCTTCGTCAAGAACCTCGACCTCGAGCTTGATGCGGAAATTCTTCTCCTGACGGCGCTGACCGGACCAGAGCGCCGACGCCATGCCGCCTTCGGCAGCGATCTCATAGGCCAGATTTCCGCGCACCGCCGCCTGCACCAGCTGCAGGGCACGGTAGAGATTGGATTTGCCGACGCCGTTCTCGCCGATGAACAGATTGACGCCGGCCAGATCCATCCGGATCGAGCGCAGCGAACGGTAATTGGCGGCAAACATCGAGCGAAGCAGCATGCGCTATTCCTAGCCGAAGCGCGGGATGAAAAGAATGACGCTCAGGTGAGGCGCAGGGTATGCGTATAGCTCTCACCGGTCAGCGGCTGAAATCCCATGGCCTGCCAGAAATGGCGGGCATCGTCGCTTCCGGCATGGACCGTCACGACCGTGGTGAAGGAGCGGGCATGTTCGAGCAGCCGCTCGGCCAGACGCCTGCCGACTCCTTTGCCCCGGTATGGCTGCAACACATAAAAGCGGCGCATCCGCAGCCAGTCAGCCCGCGACGGTTCGAGCGTCATCCCGCCGACAGCGATCAACAGGTCCTGATCGCGGGCACCGAGCAGGCTTTCGCCGCGTCGCTCGAACCGATTGGTCCCCGAAGACCATTCCTCGGCAATCCGCAGGATGTGGTTATAGCCTTCCTGCCTGGCGGCCTCGGCCAGCTGAACGATGTCACCGGTAAGCGGATCGCCGAGCGGCGCAATCACGACACCCATGTCCTCACGCCGCCGACGCCGTCTGCGCCTTCTCGGCGGGCTTGAAGGTGGCATCGCCATCCGCGGCAAGCTCGAACACCGTGTGCTGTTCCAGCGCCTTAGTGACCTCCGTCATATCGCCATCCAGCGCGCTCGGCGGGATCATTTGGCCGACGGTGAAATCGAAATGATCGCCCTTCTTGTTCAGCAGCTCGTAGAACACCGTCATGTCGCGCAGCTCCGTCGACCACTTGGCGAACCAGTAGAACAGGCCGGAATTGCGCGCCCGCATATGGATCGGCAGGATCGGCAGGTTGTATTTGCGGGCGAGGCTGACGGCGGATGTCTTCCACGGCCGCTCGTTGAGCCTGCCGTCCGCCCAATAGGCAATGCGGCCCGAAGGAAACAGCACCATGACCTTGCCGTCCTCGATGGTCTTGTTGGTCAGAACCAGCGTCTCGCGGGCCTTGAGCTTGGTCTTGTGTTCCTCCCGCCATTCGACAGGGATGATCATCTCGGAAAAACGGGGATTGACGCGCACCGCGTCACGATTGGCGAACACCATCATGTCCGGCCGGCGCGACTTCAGGAGATCGAAGACGGCGACCCCGTCGGCGATGCCGGTCGGATGGTTGCTGACGAGAATGAAGCCTCCCTTTTCGGGAATGCGCTCCGCATTGGCGACCGTCACATCCAGCTTCAGGAGATCGCTCATGTATTCGAAGCACTGGAAGCCGCTGAGCGTCGAGATGTCGTTGGCGAACCTGATCGCCCGTCCATAACGCAGCAGCGTGTAGAGAAAAGGCCGCATCACCGGCCAGAGCGGATTCTGGACGATCCGCTGGCCGCGTTCGGCGATCAGCGTATCGACGATGTGACCGGGTCTGCCTTGTGAAACGAGGGCGATTGTTTCCGCGAACTGTCCAAAAGTGGTCGTAGAATCACGGCGCGCCATAGAAACTCCCGCAGGCAGGACCTGCTTGGTATGGCAGCCCCGTATGATCGAACGATGACATCGTTACCCACGACTAAGGCAGTCTTAGGGATTTTGTAACGCCGTCCAGAGCAATCTGGGGCGCAACCAATCCAAATTCAACGGGGCCGATAGTGAATGAGCTGCTGATTATCGCCGCGCCCGATCTGACCGAGAAACGCCGCGAATGGCTGGAGAGCTTGGCAAACGAACGCCGGTTTTCGGAGAACACGCTCGATGCCTATGAGCGCGATACGCGGCAGTTTCTGACGTTTCTGACCCGACATCTGGCAGGCCCGGCGAAAATCTCAGATATCCACACCCTGCGTCCGGCGGACCTGCGCGCCTTCCTGGCATCGCGCCGCCGCGATGGTTCCGGGGCCCGATCGCTCGGCCGTCATCTCGCCGGGCTTCGTTCATTTCTTCGTTATCTCGAGCGCAAGGGCCTGGTGAACGCCGCAGCCGCCGGCGCCATCCGGGCTCCGAAGCAGCCTAAATCCCTGCCGAAGCCGCTGACCGACCGCCAGGCGCTAAACCTCGTCACCACAGGTGCCCAGCTGCAGGAAGAACCGTGGATCGCCGCCCGCGATGCCGCCGTGCTGACCCTGCTCTATGGCTGCGGCCTGCGCATCTCCGAGGCACTCGGCCTGCGGCCCAGCGACCTGACGCCGGGCGCGACAACTCTGCGGATCACCGGCAAGGGCGGCAAGACGCGCCTCGTGCCGCTGCTGCAGGTCGTGTTCGAAGCGGTCGAGACCTACAAGAAACTCTGCCCCTACCACCTGGAAGCCGAGAAGCCGCTTTTCCGCGGCGCTCGTGGCGGCCCGCTGCAGCCGGCGATCATCCAGCGAGAAATGCAGAAACTCCGAAGCGCCTTCGGCCTGCCGGAAACCGCGACGCCGCATGCGCTGCGGCATTCCTTCGCCACCCATCTGCTTGCCGGCGGCGGCGACCTGCGCACCATCCAGGAACTGCTCGGCCATGCCAGCCTTTCGACGACCCAGGTCTATACCGGCGTCGATTCGTCGAGGCTGCTGGAAGTCTACGACCGCGCCCACCCCCGCGCCTGAACGAAGTCTTAACCAAATGCGTTAAGCGCTTGTGCAGCCGGCATCGCTAATATCCCGGCAACCTCTCCGGACGGATGACATGATGACTCCCGCCTTTGCCTCTTTCACCGGCGCTTTCATGAAGCGCGCCCAAGATCTCGTGCTTTGGCTGATCGCCGCCGCCCACGTCGTGGCGCTTGCCTCTCTCCTTCTCGTACTCGGCTCACTGTCCCCTGCACGCGCGGAAACGCCCGCCTGCGACGGCCGGAACCTCCTCGAAGAGATGAAAGCCCAAAAGTCACCGCTCTACGACCGGATCGTCGCAGAAGGCGCCAAGGTGCCGAACGGCAAGGGCATCTTCTGGAAGATCGAGAAGGACGGGCTGGCGCCATCCTACCTGCTCGGCACCATGCACGTCTCCGATCCGCGGGTTCTGAAAATGCCGCTCGGCGCCGCCGAAGCCCATTCCAAGGCAAAAGCGATCATCATCGAATCCGACGAGGTCATCGACGAAAAGAAGGCCATGGCCGCAATGCTGGCGAAGCCCGAACTGATGATGCTGACGGACGGCAGCACGATCGACTCGCTGTTGCCGAAGGACGACGTCGCGCTGCTGGAAGCCGGCCTGAAGGCGCGCGGGGTGCCGCTTTCGGCGGTCTCGCGCATGCGGCCGTGGATGCTGATGGCGCTCGTCTCGGTGCCGGCCTGCGAGCTCGCCCGCAAGGCGCAGAACGTCGCCTTCCTCGACAAGAAGATCGCCGAACAGGCCACCGCCGAAGGCAAGCCGGTCAAGGGGCTGGAAACGCTCGAAGAGCAGGCCGCGGCGCTGAACGCCATCCCGATCGAGCTGCATCTCAAGTCACTGATCGAAACCATCAAGCTCGGCAAGCGCGTCGACGATGTCTTCGAGACGCTGACCGAAGTGTATCTCTCCGGCGACATCGGCCTTGCCATGCCGATGCTGAAGGCCGTGGCACCCGATGGCACCGAGGACGAAGCCGGTTACGGGGACTTCGAGAACCTCGTCGTCAGCAAGCGCAACCATGTGATGGCCGACCGGGCAGCACCCATCCTCGGCCAAGGCGGTGCCTTCATGGCCGTCGGCGCCCTGCACCTGCCGGGCGAGGAAGGCCTCGTCGAACTCTTCCGGAAACAGGGCTTCAAGGTGACGGCGGTCAATTGACGCCGCCATCCTTCATCGACCACTCGTCATCCGCTTCAGCACATCGGTCTTCCAGTAGAAATGGTGCACCAGCGCGCCTGCGATATGGGCGACGATCAGTGCCCACATCAGCAGCTTCATCGGCCCTGCATGCGCGAAGGCAGCGGTCTTGTTTCCGAAATAATAGGCCCCGATCCCCGCAAACGGCATCACGAAGAATAGCGCGTAGAATGCCCAATGGCTGATCTTCGCCACCACCCGCAGGAACGGCGGCTCTTGCTCCGGCTCCGGCGGCACGCCCTGGAAGAACCGCAGACAGAGCCGGACGACAGCGAGCACCAGCACGGCGATCCCCACATAGGCGTGGATATTGGCAGCGCCGACCTGTTCCGGCGTCGGCGTCTGGCCGCCGAAGAAAACCCGCCCATAGGTCTCCATCGCCTCGGAGAAGATCAGGTTGAAGAGGATCAGAAGCGCCATCAACCAATGCAGGACACGTTGCGGCACGGAAAAGGATGAAACCATTTTCTTGACCTTTTTCAGAAGGTTAGGACGATGGAAGTCAGTCTAGGGCCATTCGTATGATGCTCAAGCGAAAGTGGCGGTCCTGTCCAAGATTTAATCCTGGAATTGATCAATCGCAATTTTGGCTGCCGCAATCGCTATTCTGAAGGCCATTCGGCGTCATCGATGTTTTGGCCCGCGTAGAAAATCCGCAGAATGACGATGCTGTTATCCGTCAAGCGATACGCCACAATGACCCGGCGTTCGAAAACGATCGTCCTCACACCTTCTGCCAGATCTTCACGGTTTCGGCCGCGTTCCGACATGGTCGCAAGACTGGCGCTGAAGGTCTTGATGCGCCGAACGAAGGCGATCGCCCGTGGCGGGCTGTCATTTGCGATGAAGTTGTAAATGGCCTCGAGGTCCGCATCCGCAAGCGGATGAAACAAAACCTTACGAACCATTCGAATTGCTCTTCACCCGGGCAGCGTGAAGCCGCTCCAGGCGATCGAAAACTTCATCCGCCGGTATGGCCGACCGCGGATCTTCCAGCGCTTCCCGGATTTTCGCATCCGCCACCTGATCGAGAATATGCTCTTCTCGATCGAGCGCCCGCAGGGCTGCCCGCATGACCTCGCTGGTCGATGCGTAGGATCCCGTCTCGACACGCGACCTGATCGCATCGACCATTTGAGACGGCAGGCTGATGCTGATTTTTTCGTTCATCGCAATCACTGTGCTCCAACGAAAAAAGGGTAGGACAAAATCCTACCCTTTTCAATCTTCGCTACGAACCGGCAGATCACATATGGATCGGCTTGAAGAAGGTCGCCAGCGCCGCTTCCTTGACGGCTTCCGACATGGTCGGGTGGGCGTGGCAGGTGCGGCCGAGGTCTTCCGAAGAACCGCCGAATTCCATCAGCACGGCGATCTCGTGGATCATCTCGCCGGCGCCGAAGCCGACGATATGGCCGCCGAGAACCCGGTCGGTGTCCTTGTCGGCCAGGAACTTCACGAAACCGTCGGTCGCCAGCATGGCGCGGGCGCGGCCGTTGGCGGTGAACGGGAACTTGCCGACCTTGTAGGCGATGCCCGCAGCCTTCAGCTCTTCCTCGGTCTTGCCGACGGAAGCGACTTCCGGCTGGGTATAGACGACGCTCGGGATGACGTCGTAGTTCACATGGCCGTGCTGGCCGGCGAGGATTTCCGCCATCGCCACACCTTCGTCTTCCGCCTTGTGGGCAAGCATCGGCCCCTTGACCACGTCGCCGATCGCATAGATGCCCTCGACATTGGTCTTGAAGTGACCATCGATCTCGACGCGGCCGCGGTTGTCGAGCTTGACGCCCGCTTCTTCCAGGCCGAGGCCTGCCGTGTAGGGCTTGCGGCCGGTAGAGATCAGCACGACGTCGGCTTCCAGCGTCTGGGCGTCACCGCCCTTGACCGGCTCATAGGTGACCTTGGCGCCGGTGGCGGTCTTTTCGACGCCGGTGACCTTGGCATCCGTGCGGATGTCCATGCCCTGCTTGGCCATCATCCGCTGGAACTGCTTGGAGACTTCGCCGTCCATGCCGCCGAGCAGCTTGTCGAGATATTCGATGACGGTGACCTTGGCGCCGAGGCGCGACCAGACCGAGCCGAGCTCCATGCCGATGACGCCGCCGCCGACCACGATCAGATGCTGCGGCACCTTTTCGAGCGCGATGCCGCCGGTCGACGAGATGATCACCTTCTCGTCGATCTCGACATTGACGCCCGGAATGCCCGCAACGTCGGAGCCGGTGGCGATGACGATGTTCTTGGTTTCAAGTTCCTGGACCTTGCCGTCGTCGCCGGTCACCGAGACCTTGCCGGCCGAAACGATCTTGCCGGTGCCGATGAAACCGTCGATCTTGTTCTTCTTGAACAGGAACGAGACGCCGTCGACGTTCGACTTAACGGTCGCGTCCTTGTGGGCCATCATCTTTTCGAGGTTGAGCTTCGGAGCCGAGACCTCGACGCCGAGCGCGTCCATGCCGTGGGCGGCGTGGGCGAACATTTCGGAGGCGTGCAGCAGCGCCTTGGAGGGGATGCAGCCGATGTTGAGGCAGGTCCCGCCATAGGTGGCGCGCTTTTCCACGACCGCGACCTTGAGGCCGAGCTGGGCGGCCTTTACCGCGCAGACGTAACCGCCGGGGCCGCTTCCGATTACGACGAGATCATATGCCATCACAAATCCTTCTCTTGATAACCCGCGGAGGAGCCTCGCTCACGCCGCCTTGCATTCCTTGAATTCGTAGAGATCCCAGGGCACTTGCCTGAGACCGCTCTTGCCCCACAGCGCCGAATGGCGGATCGCCGGGCCGAAACCCGGCATCAGGATCGCGTCAGGTGCCGGGGTATTCGCCGCGCCCAATATGTCGATATGGCCGGTCGCCACATCAAGGGCATAGGGAACCCCGGTCCAGACGGTGCAGGCCCGAAGTTCCGCGCCCGTCGCATCGCCCTGCGGGCAGTTGTTCGTCACCATGCCGCCCGGGCGCCTGGATTCTTCGTCGTACATCACGTTGCCGTCGAGCTTCAGCTTGGCCCCGGTGATCGTGAAGAGATGGCTGACCACGGCGGCATCCGAACCGACCGGCTTGAAGGCGAGCACCGTTGCGGCTTCCGCCTCGACGAATACCGCCTTCTCGATCGCGCACCGCTCCGCCGCCAGGGCCATGCCCGGCAGCAGGCAGAATATCGGAAGCCATGTCTTGAAGGATGCGATCATGCGGTCACCGGAACAGCGCAATGGTCATGGCGAGAAGCCCGATCAGGCTCACCGTCCAGACGAGGGACCGGATATAGGGCACGCCACCCATGTAGAGCGGAATATAGACGACCCTCGAAACAAGCCAGATCCAGCCGCCGATCAGCCCCCAGCCGGATGCGTCGTCGCCGGCAAAGGCGACGCCCAGCAGCAGCCCGACGAAGGCCGGGTAGGTTTCCTGAAAATTCTTCGATGCCCGCTCCGCACGGCCGGCGAACCTGCCCTTCGGTGCCAGCCCCGCGTCCCGCGGCCCGGCATTCCACTCCGAGCCGAGTTCGCGGGTGGAGAGCGTACCCTGCAGCAGGACATGGAAGACCAGCAGGACAACGCTCAAGGCCAGCAGCGTCATGTATGGCGTTGCGGTGACCCCGAGCGTTTCCATGGGTTCGTTCCCGTCTTAGAGATCGAGAACCAGGCGTTCCGGATCTTCGAGGCTTTCCTTGACGCGAACGAGGAAGGTCACCGCTTCCTTGCCGTCCACCATGCGGTGGTCGTAGGAGAGCGCCAGATACATCATCGGACGGATGACGATCTGGCCGCCGATGACAACCGGACGGTCCTGGATCTTGTGCATGCCGAGAATGCCGGACTGCGGCGCGTTGAGGATCGGCGAGGACATCAGCGAACCGTAGACGCCGCCGTTCGAGATGGTGAACGTACCGCCCTGCATGTCGGCCATCGAAAGCGCGCCGTCACGGGCGAGCTTGCCGAGGCGGCCGATATCCTTCTCGATTTCGGCGATCGACATCTGGTCGGCATTGCGCACGACCGGAACCACGAGGCCCTTGTCGGTGCCGACGGCGACGCCGACATGGCAGTAGTTCTTGTAGATGATGTCGGTGCCGTCGATCTCGGCGTTGACGGCCGGCAGTTCCTTCAGCGCGTGGGTGACGGCCTTGGTGAAGAAGCCCATGAAGCCGAGCTTCACACCATGCTTCTTCTCGAACACGTCCTTGTAGCGGTTGCGCAGGTCCATGACCGCCTTCATGTCCACCTCGTTGTAGGTGGTCAGCATGGCGGCGGTGTTCTGCGCGTCCTTGAGGCGGCGGGCGATCGTCTGGCGCAGGCGCGTCATCTTCACGCGCTCTTCGCGGGATGCGTCGTCAGCCGAGGAAACCGGGCGCGGTGCCGCCGGAGCGGCAGGCGCGGCTGCCGGAGCGGAAATGCCCTTGGCGACGGCGGCGATCACATCACCCTTCAGAACCTGGCCACGCTTGCCCGAACCATCGATATCGGCGGTCGAGATGTTGCTGTCCGCAGCGATCTTGGCGGCAGCCGGAGCCGGCGGCATCGAGGTGGCGGCAGCGGCGGCCGGCGCCGGAGCAGCCGGTTCGGCAGC
>CCRI01000014.1 GCA_000985875.1 Neorhizobium galegae bv. officinalis | reverse complement strand
AGCACGTCCCCAGGCTCCCCGGCCTGCAGCTCCCGGCGCCGCACCTGCGGCACTGCCGGTTGCCGGCCGCCGCAAGGGCGCTGACGAAGAAGACGAAGATCGCGGCCCGCCGCGTGGCGCACCCGGCCGTGGCCGCGTGCCCGTCGCTGCTCCTGCCAAGGTTCCGGCTCGCCCGAAGACCGAGGACGAACGCCGCCGTGGCAAGCTGACGGTGACCACCGTCAGCACGGACGACGACGGCAATGCCCGCGGCCGTTCGATGGCCGCAACCCGCCGCCGGCAGGAGAAGTTCCGCCGCAGCCAGATGCAGGAAACGCGCGAAAAGGTCATGCGCGAAGTCATCCTGCCTGAAACCATCACCATCCAGGAACTGTCGCAGCGCATGTCCGAACGCGCCGTCGACGTCATCAAGTACCTGATGAAGGAAGGCCAGATGATGAAGCCGGGCGACGTCATCGACGCCGACCTCGCCGAAATCATCGCAGGCGAATTCGGCCATACCGTCAAGCGCGTCTCGGAATCCGACGTCGAAGAAGGCATCTTCAACGTTGCCGACGACGTAGGCGAAATGGTTTCCCGCCCGCCGGTCGTCACCATCATGGGTCACGTCGACCACGGCAAGACCTCGCTGCTCGACGCCATCCGCCATGCGAACGTGGTCTCCGGCGAAGCCGGTGGCATCACCCAGCATATCGGTGCCTATCAGGTCGAACAGAACGGCCAGAAGATCACCTTCATCGACACCCCCGGCCACGCCGCCTTCACGGCGATGCGTGCCCGTGGTGCGCAGGCGACGGATATCGCGATCCTGGTGGTCGCGGCCGACGACAGCGTGATGCCGCAGACGATCGAGTCCATCAACCACGCCAAGGCGGCCGGTGTTCCGATCATCGTGGCGATCAACAAGATCGACAAGCACGAAGCCAAGCCGGACAAGGTCCGCCAGCAGCTCCTGCAGCACGAAGTCTTCGTTGAATCTCTGGGCGGTGAAGTGCTCGACGTCGAGGTTTCGGCAAAGAACAAGACGAACCTCGACAAGCTGCTCGAAGCCGTGCTGCTGCAGGCCGAAATCCTCGACCTGAAGGCCGACCCGAGCCGTACGGCGGAAGGTACCGTCATCGAAGCCCAGCTCGACCGCGGCCGCGGTGCGGTTGCGACCGTGCTGGTCCAGAAGGGTACGCTGAAGCCGGGCCAGATCATCGTCGCCGGCGATCAGTGGGGCCGCGTTCGCGCGCTCGTCACTGATAAGGGCGACCACGTCAAGGAAGCCGGGCCGGCGACCCCGGTCGAAGTGCTCGGTCTTTCCGGCACGCCGGCTGCAGGCGACAAGTTCGCAGTCGTCGAAAACGAAAGCCGCGCTCGCGAGATTTCCGAATATCGCCAGCGTCTTGCCCGCGACAAGGCGGCTGCCCGCCAGTCCGGTCAGCGCGGTTCGCTCGAACAGATGATGAGCAAGCTGCAGGATACCGGCTTCAAGGAATTCCCGCTGGTGATCAAGGGTGACGTGCAGGGTTCGATCGAAGCGATCATCGCCTCGCTTGACAAGCTCGGCACCGACGAAGTCCGTGCCCGCATCGTTCACTCGGGTGCCGGCGCGATCACGGAATCGGATATCTCGCTTGCCGAGGCTTCCAACGCTGCGATCATCGGCTTCAACGTCCGCGCCAACACCCAGGCCCGTGCCGCCGCCGAGCGCTCCGGCATCGAGATCCGCTACTACAACATCATCTACGATCTGGTGGATGACGTGAAGCAGGCGATGTCGGGCCTGCTCTCGCCGGAACGCCGCGAAACCTTCATCGGCAACGCCGAGATCCTGGAAGTGTTCAACATTACCAAGGTCGGCAAGGTCGCAGGTTGCCGCGTCGTCGAAGGCAAGGTCGAGCGTGGAGCCGGCGTCCGCCTTATCCGCGACAACGTCGTTGTCCACGAAGGCAAGCTCAAGACGCTCAAGCGCTTCAAGGACGAAGTCGGCGAAGTGCCGATGGGTCAGGAGTGCGGCATGGCCTTCGAGAACTACGAGGACATGCGCGTCGGCGATACGATCGAATGCTTCCGCGTGGAGCATATCACGCGCACGCTGTGACCTCCGGCGACAAGCCTCGGCAATTTCAGGAGCCGTCCGTGAGTTTCACGGACGGCTCCTGGCATTTTGACTACGTGCTTTCCGATACGGAACTCGGGGAGGGCATCGATCTTGTCGTGCAATACCATTTCGAGAGGCGGCAGAAGCTGATGGGATTGCTGGGGTTTTACGATGCCCTGGCAAAGAGGTTCCGGAAGACCGCCCCTTCCCCGCTTATTGTTTCGGAAAAGCGCGAAATTCGCTCGATAAAGGCGGAATTCGGACCCGACATCGTCCGGGCGCAGGGCGACGGCCTGCTGATCGAACTGGATCCGAAACGGCTCAGGAAGTTGATAACGCTGGGCAACTGGCTGGTTCTTTTCTACGACGGCGGGCATCTGCTTTTGCCCCGGCGAATTTTTCCCGACGCTACAACTGCCGAACGTTACATCAGCTACGTTCGTGGCATGATACGCCGCCGATAGCGCGCCGTGGATCCAGCGCCTACCCCGCTTCGACGTCGACTTGTGACGTGGCAAAAATTTTCAGCTTCTATCGGAGAGTTCGCGACGGTAAGCATCTAACTTATCCGCATTTTCAGTTTCCGAGGAGGACAACATGCCGATTTCATTCGACCTGACAGGCAAGACGGCGATCGTCACCGGCGCCAATACAGGCCTCGGCCAGGCGATATCCGTGGCGCTGGCGCAGGCCGGCGCGGATGTGGCGCTGGTTGGCCGCTCCTCGATGGCCGAGACGGAAGCCGCTGTCAGCGCGGCGGGCGGGCGTAGCCTGGCCATCCAGGCGGACCTTTCGACCCTCGAACCGGTCGATCGGGTCATCAGCGAAACGGTCGCATGGACCGGGCGTGCCGACATCCTCGTCAACAATGCCGGGATCATCCGCCGGGCCGACGCGATCGACTTCACCGAGGCCGATTGGGATGCGGTGATGGACGTCAACCTGAAGACCGTGTTCTTTCTCTCCCAGGCGTTCGCACGCCGGCTGATCACCGAAGGCAAGGGCGGCAAGATCGTCAATATCGCCTCGCTGCTCTCCTTCCAGGGCGGCATCCGCATCCCTTCGTATACGGCCTCGAAGAGCGGTCTTGCCGGCCTGACCAGGTTGCTCGCCTGCGAATGGGCGGGCAAGGGCATCAACGTCAACGCCATCGCGCCCGGCTATTTCTCGACCAACAATACCGAAGCGCTGCGCAACGATCCGGACCGCAACGCGGCAATCCTCAGCCGTATTCCAGCCGGACACTGGGGCCAGCCGGAAGAACTCGGCGGTGCCGCAGTATTCCTCGCTTCGCCGGCATCCGACTATGTGCATGGCGTCGTGCTGCCGGTCGATGGCGGCTGGCTGGCGCGTTAAGCGCGTTCAACCGCACGGTTCTCCGGGTAAAGGAGCGCTCATCCCATGCGCGAACGGGGCAATTGCCCCGACACGCATAAATTTGATCGGCATCCCGCAGATTTATTAGTTGCCATTTCTACTCATGTTTATTATCCGGTAGCTGCAACATCGCGAACCCGGCGGCAGTCGCCGGCGGCGTTCCGATGTCCCGTTTCCGTCATCGCCGACCAGCGCCTCCAAGGCGCCTTCCGCGATGCCGAATAGTCCGGAGTATCGCCTGCCATGCCTGCTGCCCTGAAGCCCGCCTTTTCGATGCGCCAGCCAATCAGGAGCCGGTTCCCGATCGTTCTCGCGGCCGCGGTGTTGACGGCTTCGACGGTGATGGCGCAGGCGCCTGCACCGGATGCGTCGACGCAAACACCGCCCTTGCCGCAGGCGGCCTCACCTTCCGGTGCACAGCCGACGCAGGCGGCTCCCGCTCCCGCCGCGCAGGCAGCACCGACAACCTCCCGCACGGCGCCGAACGAGCCGGCAGCCGCACCGTCCGCCGCGCAGCCGACCAATCCCGCTGCCCCTCAGCCGGAAGCCTCTGCTGCGCAGCCCGCCATTCCGACGCAAGCGCCGCCGAGCAACAGCGCCCAGCCCGCGCCAAGCAGCCCGGCCCAGGCACCGGCGGCGCGCCAGCCCATCGACATGTTCACGCAGTTCCTGGAGCCTGAACAGCGTTCGGACCTGCCGCACAACCTTTCACCCTGGGGCATGTTCATGGCGGCCGACTGGGTCGTCAAGGGCGTGATGATCGGGCTTGCCTTCGCCTCGCTCGTCACCTGGACGGTCTGGCTCGCAAAGACGCTGGAGCTGGCAGGCGCCCGCGCCCGCGCCGCACGCACGCTGAAGGTCATCCGCACCTCCCGCACGCTTTCGGAAGCCGTCGGCGCCGCCGGTGGCCGCGGCGGCCCCGCCGCGCTGATGCTGCGATCCGCGGCAGAAGAAATGCAGCTCTCCGAGGCCGCAATCGACCATGCCCATGGCGACGGCGTGAAGGAGCGGGTCGGCTCGGCGCTGTCCCGCATCGAGGCCTATGCCGGCCGGCGCATGTCGCGCGGCACCGGCGCGCTTGCGACGATCGGCTCCACCGCCCCGTTCGTGGGGCTGTTCGGCACCGTCTGGGGCATCATGAACGCCTTCATCGGCATTTCGGAATCGCAAACCACCAACCTTGCCGTCGTCGCGCCCGGTATCGCCGAAGCGCTGCTGGCGACCGCAATCGGCCTCGTTGCGGCCATTCCGGCGGTTGTCATCTACAACGTCTTCGCCCGCTCCATCACCGGCTACCGACAGCTGCTGGCGGATGCCGCAGCAGGTGTGGAACGGCTGGTGAGCCGCGACCTCGATTTCCGCAAGGTCCCTCCGGGTGGCCGCAAGGCGCCGGTCTCGCTGGTGGCAGGGGGCTGATCAACCATGGCTGGCGGCATCCGCGAACAGCACGGCGACGAGCTTTCCGAAAACCACGAGATCAACGTGACGCCGTTCATCGACGTCATGCTGGTGTTGCTGATCATCTTCATGGTGGCGGCCCCGCTGGCAACCGTCGACGTCAATGTCGATCTTCCCGCCTCGACCGCAAAGCCGGCGGAACGGCCTGAAGAACCGCTCTACCTGACGGTCAAGGAAGACCTCAGCCTCAATATCGGCAATGACGCCGTGCAGCGCGAGCAGCTTGCCGCGACCCTCGACCGCGTCACGGAAGGCAAGAAGGACACCCGCGTTTTCCTGCGCGCGGACAAGGCGGTCGATTATGGCCAGTTCATGGAGGTCATGAACCTGCTGCGCGATTCCGGCTACCTCAAGATCGCGCTGGTCGGGCTTGAAACGCTGCCGGCACCGGCCGCCCCAGCCGCGATGACGCCCGCTGGAAATGCTCCTGCCGCCGCACCCGCCGTACCAGCAACCGGAGGCAATCCATGAGCCTCGTCGTCTCGCAGGCAGGTCCGGGCGGACGCGTCGGCGAGCTGGCGCTGTGGGGCGCTGCCGGACTGCTGATGCTGACGGTGCATTTCGGCGCCGCGGCCTATCTGATGCGCGAACAGCCGGAAGTGCTCGCCGAGAACGCCCCGCCGGCGGCAATCATGATCGAGCTCGCGCCGGAGCCGGAATCTGCCAATACCGAGGAAGAACAGATCTCTCCTGAGATGCAGGAGCAGGAACAGGTAGTGAGCGAGCAGACCCAGCCGGTCGAGGAACCGCAGCCGGAGCCCGTTGCCGAACCCGTCGAGCAGCCGGTCGAACCGCCGCCGCAGGAAGTCGCCGAACCGGTGGAGCCCGAACCGGTGCAGCCGCCCGTGGTGGAACCGCTGCCGGAGCCGGAGCCCCAGGTTACCGAAACCATCCCCGAGCCGCCGCCGGAACCGATCGAGGAGATCAAGCCGGTCGACGAACAGATGACGGCGGCGCTGGAAAATGTCGAAGTGCCGTTGCCGGCAATGCGGCCTCTGCCGCCACCGGTCGCGGAAAAGCCGCCGGAACAGCCGAAAAAGCCGGAGCCCAGAAAGGAGCCGGTGAAGAAGGTCCAGAAGCCGAAGCCACAGCAGCAGCAGGCCCGGCCGGACATGGCCGAGGCAAAGATACAGGCCAGGCAATCGGACCGCACCGCCGCCAGCCAGAATTCCACGAGCCTCTTCTCTTCGTCGGTCTCGCCGCAGCAGTGGATGACGCGCGTGCGGACAAAGATTGCTCGATACGCCCGCAAATGCCCCGGCAACGGAACTGGCGTCGTGACGGTCCGTTTCAGCTTCGATGGCGGCGGTAATATCAGCAACGTGGCGGTCGCGGGATCGTCGGGCAACTCGTCTATCGATGACTATGTCGCATCGGCTGTCCGACGCGCTTCGCCCATCCCTGCACCGCCGTCCGGTGTTGCAAGTTCACTCAGCCAGCCAGTAAAGTGCGAATAACCGCTTGATTTCCTCGCGGTGTTCGCCCGTGAACTCACCTGGATCTCCTGCATGCATATTACTCTGAGTGAAGCCGAGACGCTGGTACAGAGCGTTTTCGAAGCCAATGGCGTTCTTGCCGATACCGCCCGGTCCGTCGCCCATGCGCTCGTGCAGGCGGAAGCTGCCGGGCAATACGGTCATGGCCTCCGCCGCGTTCCCGCCTATATCGGCCAGGCACGCTCCGGCAAGGTGGATGGCAAGGCGAAGGCCATCGCTACTCGCCCGCGGCCGGCCGTGCTTGTCGTCGATGCGGCGCTCGGTTACGCCTACCCGGCTTTCGATATCGCAGTCGCCGAGCTTCCGAAAATCGCGCGGGAACAAGGTATCGCGCTTGGCGCCATCCATCGCTCCCACCATGCGGGCGTCATGGCGCTGACCGTGGAGCGGTTTGCCGAGCAGGGCCTCGTGGCGATGATGTTTGCCAATGCGCCGGCCTCCATGGCCGCCTGGGGCGGCAGGAAGCGGTTGTTCGGCACCAACCCGATCGCCTTTGCGGCACCGGTCGCCAGCGAGGATCCGCTGGTGATCGATCTCGCGCTCTCGACCGTCGCGGCCGGCAAGATCATGGCGGCGCGGCAGAAGGGCGAGAGCATTCCCGAAGGCTGGGCCTTCGACGCCGACGGCAAGCCGACCACCGATCCGCACGCGGCCCACAAGGGCCTGATGGCGCCCTCGGGCGGCGCCAAGGGAGCGGCGCTGGCCCTGATGGTGGAAGTTCTCTCGGCGGGCCTCACGGGATCGAACTTCTCCTACGAGGCAAGCTCGTTCATGGACGAAAAAGGGCCGCCGCCATCGGTCGGTCAGACGCTTGTTGTCATCGATCCTTCCGCGAGCACGGCTTCGGCGGCCGAGCGGATCGCCGAACTGGCTCATGAGATGGCCTCCGAAGAGGGCGTGCGCCTGCCCGGGCGGCGCGGCCAGAACGCGCGCCGGAAGGCGATCGAGCAGGGGCTGGACGTCGAAGACGAAGTGATCGCCGCGATCAAGGCGCTGGGTTAGGCCCGGAGCGCCGCCGCCGGCGATTGACGGTAGGCGAGGATGGCCGGCACGGCGGACAAGACCGCCGATGCACCAAGCAGGATCAGCGCCATGCGCCAATCTTCGCCGGTAAAACCGACCGGCAGGATGATGCCGCTCCTGGCAGTAAACGCGTCGGCAATCAGCCGGGCGGCGGCAAGGCCGGTCAGGAAGCCGAGGCCGATGCCGAGCGCCACCAGCAGGAAGAGCTCGAGCCAGACGATCGCGAAAACCGAGAGCCGCGGCGCGCCGAAAGCCCGCAACGCCCCGATCTGGCGCCGCCGCTGGCCGATATGGGTGACGGTGACCAGAACCAAGGCAGCAGCCACCAGCCCTTGAGAGCCGGCTGCGACGGCGCTCAGAACCATCTTGGCATCCCCGAGCGTGGCATAAAGGCTGGTGAGAACCTCGCCCGGGAAAACAGCCAGCGTATTGCCGTTGCGGTATTCCTGCCGGAGCTTGTAGGCATCGGCAATCGTCTTCGGCTTTACGAGAACGGCCGGAAGGCCTGGCGCATCGGCTGTGAAATTCTCGTCGATCGGCGCATCGGCATCGACGGCGCCGTGATCATCATGATCCGCGTCGTGACCGCCGGAGGCAGCGACCTCGCCTTCGTGGTGCTGTTCTTCCTCTTCTTCATGCCCATGATCGTGGCCGAGGCCATGGACATGCCAGACGGCCTGGATCGGTACCAGAATTGCGCGGTCCCAGGGCGTGCCCGTCGGTGGCAGCTTGCCGGTCACCTGATATACCACGCCCGCATGGGTCTCCCCGCCCATCTGAGCGGTGCCGTGCATCGGCTTGATTTCGGCACCGACCGGCAGCTTCACGGCCGCGCCGACCAACGCCTCGCCCTCTTTCTCGAACATGCGGCCCTCGGCAAAGCCGGAAACGGTGCTGCCGACCAATGCGCGGGTGGTGCCGACCAAAGGGTAGCCGGCAAAGGAATCTCCGAAGCCGACCGGCGCCACCCAGGCAACCCGCGGATCCTTCGAGAGTTTTGCCAGCACCTCGCCCGGCATCAGCGGCAGCGGCGCCGGCTGCAGAAAGATCGAGGAGAGCACGAGTTGGGTTTCGCTGCCCGCCACGCCGATGACCAGATCGAACTTGTCTGCGGCGCGGGCACTGCCGAGCCGCAAGGCGCGTTCCTGCAGCGTGACGGTGACGCCGAGCGCGGTGGCAAGCGTCACGAGAAGCACGACGACGGCGGCGCCGGCCCAGAGACGGCGCAGATCGGCGAGGATAAAACGGATCATGCGGCCACCTCTTCGCGCAGGTCGTCGGCGACGATACGGCCGGCGCTGAGCGTGATGCGGCGATCCAGACGATCGATCAGCCGCTGGTCATGGGAGACGACGATCAGCATGCTTTTCGCCTCTGCCGCCATGTCGAGAAGCAACCGGCCGACGGTCTCGCCCGCTTCCACATCAAGGCTGGCGGTCGGTTCGTCGGCAACGATCACGCCCGGCTTGCGCAGGACCGCGCGGGCAATCGCGACGCGTTGCATCTCGCCGCGCGACATGGTCTCGATCTTCTGGTCCGGGCGGGAAAGCCCAACGCTTTCGAGGAGATCGTGCGCGCGGGCGATCAGCGCCCTATCGGCGACCCGCGCCAGCCGCGCCGGCAGAAGCACGTTCTCGACGGCTGAAAGGCCGGGAAAGAGATGAAAATCCTGCATGACGAGGCCGACATGTTCGGCCCGCCAGCGGTCGCGCGCCGTTTCGGAAAGCCGGGTTATGTCTTCACCGCTCCAGACGACCTTTCCGGAGGTCGGGCGTTCGAGCCCGGTAATGACATTGATGAACGTGCTCTTGCCGGAGCCTGAACCGCCGGTGACGGCAACGCGCTCGCCGGCTGTGATCGCCAGGAAGTCGACCAGCAAAACCGGGCTGCCGAGGCCGGGGAACGATTTTCCCAGACTGTCCAAATGCAGGGAAAGCATGGTCATGCGGCCTGATATGCCGCGTCTCGGATCCTCAGAAGGCTGACAAATCCGGTCTCGGGATCCTTCCAGGAACCGACCTCAAGGGTGCCGCGCACTTCGATCGTTTCGTTCGCCTGGGTGAATGTCTGCTTGCGGTTAAGATAGATGACGATGATGTTGTCGGGCCAGTCCGCGTCGGAGGAGCAGAAGGGGCAAAGGGCCATCGGCACTTCCGTCAACACGAAGAAAGCGGCCTCGGCTTTCAGCGGCGGCGCCATGAAACCGCGGATCGCGACCTCCCGGCCAGCCAGTTTCTTCACCTTGTCGGAAAATTCGAGACCCAGAACGCCGTACTTGCCATAGAGTTCGTTAAAACCAAGGTCATCGGCAGCGACAGCGGAACGGGCGGCCGCAAGCAGCGGAGCGGCGGCTGCCAGGCCCAGCAAGCTGCGCCGGCTGAAACCCCGGGGAAAACGCTTTTCCATGAAACCTCCAGAAACGGTGTTCCCGGCCAAGTCTCGGCCGGGAACATTGTTTTACCATGGGTGCGGCGAGCGGCCAGCCTTAGTTGGTCTGCTTGCTGCCGAGGGCGAAGGTATCGGCGAGCACCTTGTAGATGTCGCTTTGTTCCATATAGCCCTTGAACCCTTCCGAACCTGGACCGGCCGCCTGCAGGACGATGTCGTCGACCGAGTGTACGCCGCTGTCGCCGCTTTTCGGAATATTGCCCTGGACGAAGACTGCGCCGGGCACATTCTTGTACTGTTCGTTGACGACATATTCCTTCTTCTCGTTCTGGACGGCGGGAACGAACGGGCCATCCATCTTCGGGCGGAAGGTTTCGTAGTGGTCGGGGCCGTTGTTGGCGGCCAGGAACAGGCGACGCGAGACGTCGATCTTGTCCGGATAACCGTCGCCGTTTTCGTCCTTGTAGTTCGGGAATCCGGCTTCCGCATAGATGCCGACCTTTTCGCGCATCTCGGTGCCCGGCTTTTCGTCGTCAACGGTGCCGATGATGGAAACGCCATGGGTATGGTCGCCGGTGACGACGATCAGGGTATCCGGATGCGTCTTCTGGAACTCGCGGGCAACCGCCACCGTCTGGTCGAATTCAATGGTGTCGACGACGGCGCGGTCCCAGTCGAGCGGATGGGACATCTTGTCGATCGAGGAGGCTTCGACCATCAGGAAGAAGCCGTCCTGATCCTTGGAAAGGCGATCGAGAGCAACCTTGGTCATCGCGACCAGACCCGGCTGGTTCGGATACTTTTCGACGGTGCCCTTCTTCAGGAACTCGCGGTCGAGCGTGACGTCCAGATTGCCGGGATGGAAGAGGCCGAGCAGCAGCCCGTTGGCGTTTGCGCCGGCGGCAAGTTCGTTCTTGTCGGTAGCCAGCGTGTAACCGGCATCCTTGAAGAGCTTGATAAAGTCCTTGTCGTCCTTTCGCTTCGAGCCGGCAGTCGCCTGCGGCAGGAAGTAAGCGGAACCGCCGCCGAGCACGACTTCCGGCTTCACGTCGAGCAGCATGCCGACGACCTCTGCCTTGTCGTTGCGGTTGCGGGTGTGGGCGACGACGGCCGCCGGGGTGGCGTCTTCGATTTCGGACGTTGCGACGATACCGATCGATTTGCCGGTCTGGCGGCGGAGGGCCTCGGCGATCGTCTCGACCCTCGGATCGTCCAGCGGGTCCGGCGTACGGTCGGCGTAGACGCCGATCGCGTTGACCGCGGTCTTGTGACCGGTCATGTACGCCGACATCGTGTTGGCCGAGTCGGTGTTGATCGCGTTGGTGGCCGAGGTGCCGACGAAAGCCATGCGATCGAGGTCGTCCATGGCGAGACGACCGTTTGCCTTGCCTTCGGTCATGCCCTTGGACATGATGCGGGCAGCGGTGCGGTGCGCGACCGAGAGCCCGTCGCCGAGCAGGAAGATGACGTTCTTGGCCTTCGGGGCAGCGCCCGTGCCGTAGACGTTCCAGGTGACGGTCCTGGTTTCGGAACCGGCCGAGACCTCGACCTTGTAGTCGCCGGCATTGGCGAGCGTCAGCCCCCGCAGGATGACGGCAGAACCGAGGAGCTTGTCCTTGTTCTTTTCTTCCGCGACGAACTGGACTTCCTTGCCGAGAGCGGTCTTGTAGTCCTGACCGTTGACGGTGATCCTGACGTCTTCAGGCTTTACGACCGAGGTGAACTCGACCTTGAAGTCGAAGGGGGAGCCGGCGAGGATCGTGGCGCGATCCAGCGGATATACGGTGGCGGCCTGGGCGGCGCCGGCAAGCACGGTCGAAACGACCAGGGCGGCAAAAATCTTGCGCATAGTAACCTCACGAAAAATTCAAAGGGAAGGCGAGGTTCGTATATCGGCGGTGCGTGACACACACGTGACGCCAGCCACAGGTCGCGACCCGCGCGAACCAGACTGCCGTGAGGCAAAAGCAACAACATTTTTGAAGGGAAATCCTGCTCCAGAAACGGAAAAAGCCTGGCGCGGGAGGAGGTGCGCCAGGCTTTTAAACTTGATCGACAACTGGGAGGAGGAGGATGTTGTCGATCCATATCGAGCAACACTGGGAGGAGGAGTGCGTCGCTCGATGACCAAACATATAGGCTAATCGTTTAATCACGCCAACCCACCTTGCCGCAATGCAGCAATGCGCTGAGCGCAGAGCTGAGCAAATGCCCGGGATCGATCGAATCGCTCGCGGGGCTTTTTCGGCGGCTCCTGCGCCGCTCCCCTAAGATCACCATATCGCTCTGGAAAAACGTGGTTTATAGCGAATTCCGGCAGACAGACGGACGGAGACCAACATGGCAGAGATCAGGTACCACGAAGGCGATATTCCGGCAGCGGATGCGGCGCGTTATACGGGAGCGATCGCCATCGATACGGAAACCCTGGGCCTGGTACCGCGACGCGACCGGCTTTGCGTCGTGCAGCTTTCGCCCGGGGACGGGTCCGCTGACGTGATCCGCATCGCTGCCGGGCAGAACGAGGCTCCAAACCTCGTCGCCATGCTTGCCGACCCGGCGCGCCAGAAGATCTTCCACTACGGCCGCTTCGATATCGCCGTTCTCTTCCATACGTTCGGCGTGACCACGACGCCGGTATTCTGCACCAAGATCGCGTCGCGCCTGACCCGCACCTACACGGACCGGCACGGGCTGAAGGACAATCTCAAGGAGATGCTGGATGTCGACGTTTCCAAGGCGCAGCAGCAATCCGACTGGGCAGCCGAGGTCCTTTCGCCGGCGCAGCTCGAATATGCTGCCTCCGACGTGCTGCATCTGCATGCGCTCCGCGACAAGCTGAGCTACCGCCTGGTGCGCGACAGGCGTGCCGAGCTCGCCCAGGCCTGTTTCGAATTCCTGCCGACGCGGGCGAAGCTGGACCTGCTGGGCTGGGAAGAGGCCGATATCTTCGCCCATAGCTGACGTCCGCGCGGGCTTCCGCCCAAAACCGAGAAAGAGCGGCATAGCCTCGCGTTGTCCGGTAACGTTCCGTTAACTGTTCGAATCTAATTTTGCCCGCGGTGTACCTCACGACGAGACCGGATTTCGGGCCATGTTGCTCCCTACCCAGCAGACTTATGGGCTTGCCGCGACCAACATGATGCAGTCGATGCTCGACAGCATCGAGGAGCAGCGCAAGAAGGACGAAGACCAGCGGACCGGCAAGAAGAGCGACCCGGTTACCGAAGCCCGTATCAGCGCCAGCGACGACGCCCGGCGGGCTCGCGACAAGATCACCTCCGCCCTTTTCGGCGTCACCAAGACAGACCCCAACGAGTTGAAGATCGAACTTGTCGATCGCCTGGCCGCCAAGCTCGGCATCGATACCGACGAAGCGCGCTCGTCCTACAAGCTCGGAAAAGCGCTGGAAGACGCGCTGAAAGAGATGATGCCGGACGAGATCGGCGAACTCGTCGAAGATCTCGGCCTCGAAGACATCGGCATCTCGATGGACACCCTGCTCTCGGCGATCAAGAACCCCTACGGCGATGACAACCAGCGCCTGATGGACGGCCTCAACCGGAAGGCCAATGGCGGCAAGCTCGACACGGAAGTCGAGCGCGTCGTGCAGCGGCTCGAGGATGTCGCCGATCCGAAGACACTCGAAGAGCTGAAGCTCGGTCCACAGGGCTACGACCCGACCCGTGTCGAAGATGCCGGAACCCGCGCCGAACGCCAGGCCGACATCGAGGCGGCCGAGGCCGGCCAGAAACTTGAAGACGTCCAGAAGATCCAGGATGCCATCGAGAAGAAGAATGACGCGGCGGCAAAACCGGCCGCCGATGGTGCGACCGATACGGCATCCGTCGACGACACCGAGCTGCTGGCCCTTTTCGCCGCAGCCGCCGAACAGGTGGCCAATTCCGACACGGGCGACGCGGCTGACAACCTCGTTTCCGACGACAGTTCCGCCGAGGACGAATCCACCGCCGACGAAGTCCTGGCAGACAAAGAAGCGCCGACCAATGAAATGGTCGCGAAAGCAATCGAGGAGCTTGCCGCCGACAGCGCCGCGGAATCCCAGGTCGATATCGTGCCCGTGCGCGTGGACGAGATCGGCATCTATGAATTGTTGAAGAAGAAGTTGGCTGCGTGACGCTGCAATAACCCCCAGTCCCACCCTCATCTGCATCGCAATGGATCATTTTCGCTGAGCCGTCAGCGAAAGACGGAGCCCGTTAGCGGTTCGTTAACCTTTTTTCCCCATAGTCATATCCGTGTATCGGCACTGGCGACGCCATGAGGCGTTCCGGTCGCAACGCCGTTCGTTGCGAAAAGACAAGAACCCGTTCAGCCGAGCTGTCCTATCGTCTCTATCAGACATTGGAGCGGACGATGCTGCCCCCGGTTCGTACCAGTTCATTCGTCGACTACCAGACACCGTCGCAACAACCGATGCTGCGTCAGCGGATCGACGTGGCCAATACCGTCGCGAACAGCGGGATGATCGGTTCCTCGCCGATGTCGGCTGGGCGGCTCGATGTTCTTTCGCTCTCGGCCCAGCTCCAGCTCGCCCAGGGTTTTTCCATCTTTGCCGAAACCATCGGCAGGCTGATCAAGGTTCCGCGCCGCGAAGGCGAGGCATTGGCGGATTATGCCCAGCGCCTTTCCGAGGCGGTCAAGACGATGAACCCGGCCGAAAAGGCGGCCCTCGAACGCACGCTCAACCAGCTCGTCAAGGGCATTTCGATACGCCTGCTCACCGAAATCCTCAACAATCCGGCCGGTCCGGAAGCTGCCCGAGTCGCCATACAACTTGAGACCGCGCAGCTGCTCGAGCGTGACCTCGTGGCAAAGGCCGTCGTCAGCTCCTACCGGCAGAATGCCGGGGCGGAACAGGTGCCGAGCACTTTGCCGCAACCGGCGAATGCGGCGCCATCAGCATCCAGCGAGACTTCCGTGCCCACGGCAGAGGCCGAGAGCCAAGCTGCACAGCCCGGCGAGGAAACTGCGATCGACGGAGCGCCGCCCGAGGCTATAGCCGCGGATGCGGCTACGCAGGACCCGGATGCGACGGCAACTTCCAGCACCACTCCAGGCCCGACCATGCTTTCGGCGGAAGCCGCGGCCTCGCCGACGGCAACCGACAACAATCCATCTCAGATGAGCGCCGAGAACGATCTCGATGCGGCACCGGCGTCCATATCCGCGCAGGAAGCGGCCGAGCTCCCGGAGAGCGAGGCGCCGGAAACCGCAGCCGCCCGGCCAGACGAGACAACGGAGAACCCGTCCGCCGCGCGTCCGGACGGCCGGCAGACCGCAAGCGCCGCCGGCGGCGATCGGCGCATGTCTCAACCCGTCTTTTACGATGGTCCGGCACTGGCCCGGCTTTCCCAGCGCGGCCTCGAACAGCAGAATGGCGTTCGCGGACCGAACGCAGAGAAGATGGCGAACGAGGCCACCACGATATGGCTCGCGGAAGTGCTTGCCGAGGCCACCAGCGAACTTCTCGACGGCCTGCCGGTCGCGGCAAGGCAATTGCCGGAACAACAGGCGCTGCAGCAGCTGACCGACAAGGAGCTTCTCGGAAAATCCGCCATGCAGGCAAACGAGGCGGCAAGTACGGCCGCGGCGAAATCCCTGCCGCCGGCTACCGACGAACCGGAAAGCACCGGTTCGACCAGCGGCACGACCGGTCCTTCCGCAAACGCAAGCGGCCGAGCCTCGGGCGCGACGGAACTTGCCGAACAGCTCGCTCTCCCGATCGCCGTGCCGCATGCCTTTCGCGAAGGCGTTGCCCTGCCCTATGTCGCCTATCCGCCGGAAGAGCGCGAGCGGGACCCCGAGGAGCGCAAGACCAAGGCGATTTCGGAGACCGACGAGGACGGCGAACAGCAGCATTCGGCCGGCGAGCAGGCGTTCAGCGAAGAGGGCGCGGACGAGGACCACGCCCAGGACGATGAGAGCGAAGACGCTTCGAAGGAAGCCGTCGACGATGCCGACCGGGCCAACGACCTCTATTGGCGCATGGCCGGCTGGACGTAATTCGATCCATAAAACTGCGCATGAAAAAACCGCCGGACTTGCATCCGGCGGTTTTTGATTCTCAGAGAAGCTTCGATTACTCGTTGCTGCCGCGGTTCTTCAGAGCCGCACCAAGGATGTCGCCGAGCGAAGCGCCGCTATCGGACGAACCGAACTGAGCGACTGCTTCCTTCTCTTCTGCGATCTCGAGAGCCTTGATCGACAGCATGACCTTGCGGTCCTTCTTGGAGAAGTTGACGACGCGGGCATCGAAGACCTGGCCGACCGAGAAACGCTCCGGACGCTGATCGTCGCGATCGCGTGCCAGGTCGTTGCGGCGGATGAAGGAGGTGATGTCTTCGTGGTTGACGAGCTTCACTTCCACACCACCGTCGTTGACGGCAATGACTTCGCACGAAACGACCGCGTTCTTGCGAAGCTCGCCGGAAGCAGCAGCGTCGCCGACCGAGTCCTTGCCGAGCTGCTTGATGCCGAGCGAGATGCGCTCCTTGTCGACGTCCACATCGAGAACGACAGCCTTGACGACGTCGCCCTTGTTGAACTCTTCGATGACCTGTTCGCCCGGACGGTTCCAGTCGAGGTCGGAGAGGTGGACCATGCCGTCAACGTCGCCTTCGAGGCCGATGAACAGGCCGAATTCGGTCTTGTTCTTGACTTCGCCTTCGACTTCAGTGCCGGCCGGATGGCTGTAGGCAAATGCCTGCCACGGATTTTCGAGCGTCTGCTTCAGGCCAAGCGAGATACGGCGCTTGGACGGATCGACTTCGAGAACGACCACGTCAACATCCTGCGTCGTGGACAGGATCTTGCCGGGATGGACGTTCTTCTTGGTCCAGGACATTTCGGAAATGTGGATGAGGCCTTCGATGCCCGGCTCCAGCTCGACGAACGCACCGTAGTCGGTGATGTTCGTGACGGTACCGGAAATCTTCTTGCCGACCGGATACTTGGCGGCAATGCCATCCCACGGATCCGACTCGAGCTGCTTCATGCCGAGCGAGATACGGTGGGTTTCCTGGTTGATGCGGATGATCTGTACCTTGACCTGCTGGCCGATGGACAGGATTTCCGACGGATGGTTCACACGGCGCCATGCCATGTCGGTGACGTGCAGGAGGCCGTCGATGCCGCCGAGGTCAACGAACGCACCGTAATCGGTGATGTTCTTGACGACGCCGTCAACAACCTGGCCTTCTTCGAGGTTCTGAACGATTTCAGAACGCTGCTCGGCGCGGGACTCTTCGAGAACCGTGCGGCGCGAAACGACGATGTTGCCGCGACGCTTGTCCATCTTGAGGATTTCGAAGGGCTGCGGGTTGTGCATGAGCGGGGTGACGTCGCGGATCGGACGGATGTCGACCTGGCTGCGCGGCAGGAAGGCAACGGCGCCGTCGAGATCGACGGTGAAGCCACCCTTGACCTGGTTGAAGATGACGCCTTCAACGCGCTCGCCAGCTTCGAACTTGAGTTCGAGCTTGACCCAGCTCTCCTCGCGGCGAGCCTTCTCGCGCGACAGGACAGCTTCACCCAGCGCGTTTTCGATGCGCTCGACGTAAACTTCGACTTCGTCGCCGACCTTCAGCGAACCGTCCTTGCCCTTTGCGCCGAATTCCTTGAGCGCAATGCGGCCTTCGACCTTGAGTCCGACGTCAACGACGGCCATGTCCTTTTCGATCGCGGTGACGCGACCCTTGGTGACGTAGCCTTCGGCCAGATCGTTGGTAGCGAAGGATTCTTCGAGGAGGGCTGCGAAGTCCTCCCGCGTGGGGTTAGATACTGCCATGAAATCTCCTGAGGTACCCGATACGGGCCCATACAGCGCCGGTGGTTCGTGTTGCACATGCCCAAAGGTTCAGGTCCGCCTCCCTCATCGGAACTATCCGGGGGAGGCAATCCGGCGCGGGGACCGAACCTCGGGCTATTCTAATTCGATTGTCTCTTCAGGGCGGCGTCGATGATGGTCTTCGCTGCCCGAAACGCGGCCTCTATACTCATTTCCGAGGTATCAAGCAAGTGCGCATCGTCGGCGGGCTTCAGCGGGCTGTCGGCGCGGCCCATGTCGCGGTCGTCGCGTTTCTTCACGTCCGCGAAGATCGCAGCGTAGTCCGCCTCGCCACCCTTGCCGACGATCTCGTCGTAACGGCGCCTTGCCCTGACATCCGCGGCCGCGGTGACATAGAGTTTCACGGGCGCATCGGGACAGACGACCGTGCCGATATCCCGGCCGTCGAGCACCGTGCCCGGCTGCCTCAGGGAAAAGGCGCGCTGCGCCTCTACCAGAGCCCGGCGGACGGACGGCATGACGGCGATCTTGGAGGCCGCCTCGCCGATCGCATGGGCGGACAATATCTCGCGATCGAGGCCGGCGAGTTCAACCTCACGCGCCATCTTCTCGGCAACCTTCTCGTCATCGAGCGGCAGGCCGGCATCGAGAAGCGCCTTGGCGGTGGCGCGATAGGTCAGCCCCGTATCGAGATGGTGAAAACCATAGGCGTCGGCAATCAGGCGCGACAACGTGCCCTTGCCGGCTGCGGCGGGGCCGTCGATGGCGATGACGATTGCAGGCTTCGAATTCAAACTCATGCTTCCCGCTTCGCCCCATACTGGCGGACGAGATCTGCCATATCGCCTTGGCCTGGCATTTCATCAAGCCCTGCCGCAACGCCTTCCCTATCGCCGACCGGACGGTTCTGGCTGACCTTCCATTTGCCTTCGATCTCGGCGATCTCGATTTCGACGCCGACGATGCCCTTCAGCTGGGCCCGGATGAAATCGTCGGGTGCGTCGGTGACGGCCCAGGGCATGGCGCGGCTCCCCTCATGCTGGCTGGTGATGGCGTTGATCTGCGACAGCAGCCAGTCGGCATCCTCGACGATGCGCCCCGGCCCCCTGGCCTGGACGATTGCATAGTTCCAGGTCGGCACGACCTTTCCGGTCTCGCGCTTGGTCTGGTACCAGGAGGGCGTGACGTAGGATTCCGCGCCCTGGAAGACGGCCAGAACCGACGCGCCATCGCGAATGTCCTTCCACTGGCCGTTGGCGCGGGCAAGATGCAGCCGGAGTGTTCCGTTAACGGAAGCCTCGGCATCCAGATGGAACGGCACCGGATTGGCAAGCAGGCCGGAATTGCCGGATGAGACCAGCAGACCGAGCGGATGGGCGCGGATCAGCGCGTGCTGGGTTCGCAGATCCTCTTCGCGAAAATGCGGCGGCTGGTACATGGTCTCGACCTCTTGTGGCTTCCGCCCGCGGCGGGCGGCGGGGCCTGCCCGTCGTGGTGGAATTTTGCCGTCCTGACTAACATAAAGCCTGGGATCGGTCACCGCTTTCGCCCTTATGGGGTCCATGAAAAGTTTGTCTTTGACAACAAAGAGCGCAGGCCTTATGGGGACCGGCTTAGATTTTCACCCTATAAAGCCGCGATACAAGCGGCGCGCCGAACTATTCGGCCATCCCATGAGGCTCTGACTGTGGCAAAAGCGGAACTCGGAACCAAGCGAACCGACCCCGATACCGGCAAGAAATTCTACGACCTGAACCGCGATCCGGTCGTTTCTCCCTATTCCGGCAAATCCTGGCCGCTGTCCTTCTTCGAGGAGCACAGCGCCGCCAAGAAGATGGAACAGGCCGAGGAAGAAGACGTCCAGGAAGTCGATACCGAAAATCCGGAAGTCGAACTCGTCTCGCTCGAAGAGGGCGACGAGGCGGCCAGCGGCGACGATATCCCGGATATCGGCGATGACGACGATGTCGATATCGGCGATGACGACGACGATACCTTCCTGGAAGCCGACGAAGATGAAGATGACGACGACATGTCGGGCATCATCGGCGTGACCGGCGACGACGACGAAGTCTGATCCGATTTTCAAGTTAACGCCCGGCAATTCAATAAAAATTGCCGGGCGGACAAAATACGGCTTGCACTCTCCGTAAACCGGAAGTAATAAGCCGCCACTCCAGCGGGACAGCCCTTACAGGCACCCGGCGGAGTTTCCCAGGACCGGAAAATACCGGACCACCCTGATGGGGCTATAGCTCAGCTGGGAGAGCGCTTGCATGGCATGCAAGAGGTCAGCGGTTCGATCCCGCTTAGCTCCACCAAATTTTCTCCGAACATGTAGAAGTTGATCGCCCGGGCCAGAACGCCTGCTCGGCGTTCTCGCTATCCAAATCAGGCCCGGCCGCGACGTCGGTCGAGCCAGGAAGCACCCTGGAGTGCGGCCAGGATGATGATCACGCCGATCACCACTCTCGCCTCGGGTACTTCGCCGAAGAAGACGTAGCCGGTGACGGTCACGAAGACGATCGAGAGGTAGCCGACGGGGGCGAGCACGCTCGCATCGGCGATCCGATAGGCGCGCAGGAAACAATATTGCCCGAGCTGGGCGAGGAAGCCGATGCCGAGCAGCGGGATCCAGTCGAAGGGCATGACGGGCTGCCACGTGAAGACCGCAGGCATGGCGGTGATGACGGCGAGGCCGACCGTGTAGAAGACCATCATCACGGTGGTGTTCTCGTCCTTCAGCGCCCGGGTCTGGATGATTGCCAGCGAACCGAAGACGACCGAGACCAGCACGACCAGCACTTCGACATCGAAGCTCGACGTGCCCGGCGCCATGACGATCAGCACGCCGATAAAGGCGAGGCCGGCGCCGAGCCAGCGGATGCGGCTCACCGTTTCGCCGAGCATCGCAACCGCCATGGCCATGGTGATCAGCGGCCGGGAAAAGCCGACCGCATTGACCATGGCGAGCGGGAGCATGGTGATGGCGAGGAAATTGCTGGTGAGCGCCACCGCATTACAGGAAATGCGAAAGATGTTGCGCCATGGGTGTTTGACGCGGCGCATTTCGGCCCGGTGCTGCCAGATCAGCGGCAGGATGAACAGGAGCCCGATCATCGCTCGGATGAAGACGAGCTGGAAGGCGGGATAGGTCGCCCCTTGCGCCTTCACCAGCGCCGTCATGCCGCCGGAAACCAGCGTCATGTCGAGAAGCAGCCAGCCGATGCCGATGCGGGCGTTCGAGGCCCGCTCGGCTTCCGGCTCTGGCGCTGCCTCCGAGCTCACGCCGGTTGCACGAGGTTCGCCATCAGCCGGAAGGCACCGGGAACGAGCTTGTCTAGCTGGTGGTGCAGCACGAGGCTGGTATGGGTGTGGCGGCCCCTGCCGATGGCGGCGGAGATCAGCGCGCCCTTGAGCGGCTGTTCGTTGGCGTCGTGCATGGCCAGCAGCGGCTCGTAGACGTCATCCCAGCGGGAGACGAAATAGAGGCCGCGCTCCTTGTCCCAGCCCTGCCAGTCTTCCGGACCGATGACGTTCGGTCCCTTGAGAAGCACATGCTCGGGAGCCAGCACGGTGACTTCGGCCCTCGGATCGGTGACGCGCCAGCGCAGCGACGGCGAACCGATCTCGATACGGCGGACCGGGGTTTCGTTCGGGTCCCAGCCATCCGTCGGGCGGTGGTACAGCGTGACGAGGTGGCCGCCCTCTTCGACGAAACGGTGCAGGCGCTCGGTCGCAGCGGCAAGGTCCTTGCGGATGCCGAAGGCGAAGATGCCGACGACGATGGTGGTGAAGCGTGAGAGATCGCCAGAGAGTGCCTGGGCGTCGAGTTCGGTGACGTCGAGGCCCATGCGGGCGAGCCACAGGCCGACGCGATCGGCACCGGCGCCGACATAACCGATCCGCGCGCCTTCAGGCAACTTCAGATCGACCGACAGGATTTTCAGCGTAGCGGGCGCGCGAAAACTGGTGCGGCCGATATGCCGGTAGGCGATCGGCGTGACCTGGAAGGCCGGGTGACCGTCGATCTGGGGTTCGAGTTCGACGAGGCCGGGCTTGGCCGCATCGGTCGAAGAAGCAGTCCAGCCGTCATCGGTTTTTTTCATCACCCAGCCGGCAGGCGTCTTGAAGGAGACCGGCGCATTGACGCCGGTGACATTGGCCTTGATCGGCCATTCCGTCTGTTTCGTGCCGAGAGGCACGAGCAGCGCATCCGGCAGCAGGGTCAGCGACTGGGCGGGCGTTACCGCAAACGGCTCTTCGAGATCGAATGTGCCGGAGACCAAACGTCCGCCGATCTCGGCCGAGACTTTTACATGCGCATGGCCATTCCCGCCGAGTGCAGACCAGGCGGGCAAATAGAGGCCGGAGAGCGGCGCGTCCGATGCCGCGGTCAGCGCGAACACCCTGTCATGGGCGAGCGACTGGACCGAGGACGAGACGCCGGCGGGGAGTACCGGGGCGACATCGACCTTGTGGTTCGAAGCGCCTTCGCCAAGCTCGACGGTGAGCGCTGCCGCACCACCGGGGGAAATGACGGAGGGATCGGCATAGGCGCGTTCGAAGATCGCCGCGGCATCGAGGATGGCGGCATCGACTTCCGTCTGCTTGCGGGCGATGCGGTGGCCCTGCAGGGTCGCAAACTCTTCCGGTGCGGCGGAGGCTACGATGTCCAGCCAGCCGGCGGCCTCGGTCAGCGCCCTGATGATCGCATCGCGGTCGGGGAAGGCCGCGCAGGCCGCGGCAATGGCGGCGTCCGCGGAGCGCAGGGCTTCCGCCACATTGGCGGGCAGGCCGGCGAAACCGGCAAGCACGGTCAGCGATGACGGCAGGCCCTCGAGCACCGACTGCTCGGATTTCAAGCGCGTGGCGGAGAGCTTCAGATGCAGCTGCCAGTCCTTCTCCGGGCGTTTCGGCCAGTGACCCATGCCCTGGGACGCGTGGTAATAACGCGACCATTCGCCGATCCGGTCATAGTCCGCGCCGGTGGCCGGGTCGCGACCCTTGGCCAGAACCGTGACCGTCGTATCCGGCGGCGGCACTTCGTCGTCATAGGTATCGCCGCCGCCCGACCAGGCCGGCAGGTAATATTTGGCGACCTTCCAGGGCTTCAGGCCTTCGGTGAAATGTTCCGGATAGGCATTGGGGTCGGCTGCGAGCGTAATCGCCGTCTCGGCGGCCCGTGTCATGGCGCGGTGGTGGCCGTGCTGGCCAGGCACGTCGAGGAAGGTCGGGATGACGATATCCGGGCGTTCCATGCGGTAGGCGCGCACCAGGCGTTCGACCGTGCGGGCCTCGCCCCAGCGGGTGAAGGTGGCGTCGCCATCCTTGGAGAAGCCAAAATCGTGGACCGGGTCGGTGGGGCCGTGGCCGAGCCAGGAGACATCGCTGTCGATCGCGCGGGCAGCCTCTTCCAGCTCGCGGGAACGGATGACGCCAAGCGGGCCGAGGCGTTCGGGACCGAGTGCATTCTGGCCGCCCTCGCCGCGCGTCGAGCAGGCGATGATGACGCGCATGCCGAGGCCAAGGCGGAACCAGGCGAGCATGCCGTTCTGCTCGTCGTCGGGATGGGCGCCGGTGTTCATCATCGTGACCGTCGACTTCAGCCGCGTCAGCTTGCGATGGAGCCGGACGAGCGAGGGATCGGCCATCTGCCGTTCGATGCGTTCGCGGGCGGTCAGCATGAAAGGTTCTCCAATCGGTCAGGCGGAAATATCGGCAGGCGCTGCAAGCGAGGTCTCCAGCTTGGGCGTCACCATGTCGAAAAGCGGAAGGGCGGCGGCGCCGAGTGCTGCGGTCAATTGTCCCGTCTGGCCGCGCAGCACGCGGGGCAGATCGCGCTGCCTGCGGCTGGCGACCGAGGTCGGCAGGTTGCCCATGCGGGCGACGATGTCCTCGATAATGGCATCCGGAAGCGCGCCGCCGAGGATGACGGTCTGCGGATCGAGGATGTTTTCGAGCATGGCGACCATTGGGCCGAGATAAGTCGCCGCCTCGTCGATCCATTCCTCGACGACCGGATGGCGGTCGGCATGGAGCTTTTCGAGATCGGAAAACTCGGTGTCGGAAATGCCGACGCAGCTCAGTTTTTCCTTGAGCACATAGGCGGAAACATAACCTTCCAGGCAGCCGAGCTGGCCGCAAGAGGGGCAAAGCCTGCCCTTCGGCACGACGGTGACGTGGCCGATTTCGCCGGCATTGCCGAAGGCGCCGCGATAGGGCGCGCCGTCCTGGATGATGCCGAGGCCGATACCGACGCCGAAATAGATCATGCAGAAATTGGAGATCGCCAGACCCGCGCCGAACAGCCGCTCGCCGACGGCGGCGGCCGTCGCGTCGTTTTCAACGATGACCGCATGGCCGCAGGCTTCGCTGAGCGCCTGGGCGGCATCGAGCCCTGCCCAGCCCGGCAGCGTCGTCGGGCCGACCGAAGTCATGCCGTCGATCTCGAACGGGCCCGGCATGACGACGCCGGTGCCGAGCAGCTTTGCACCGACCAGTTCCGTGACCGCTGCAAGCTCCGCTGCGAAAGCGGTAAGGATGTGCCCGGGCGTGGTATCTTTCAACGGCGTGATGCGCTTTGCCCGGAGCCCGCCGGACAGGTCGAGCGCCACCGTCACCATGTGGTCGGCGGCTATTTCGACACCGATTGTCGCGCCACCTTCCGGATTGACCGCGAACTGGATCGGCGGCTGGCCGCGGCCGGATTTCAGCCGGCCCATTTCCATCAGCAGGCCCTCGCCGGCGAGTTCGTCGACGATATTGGCGACGGCCTGAGGCGTCAGCTGGGTGAGCTTGGCAATGTGGGCGCGGCCGAGCGAACCGTGGCGGCGCACCACATCCAGCACGACGCGGCGATTGTGCTCGCGGCTCCGTTCGGGGTTCTTGCCGATAGCCACCGGGTGTGTGCCGATCGTGTGTATGGTCATCTCGCCCACCTTAGGTTGGCAGAATTCATAACGCCGGAAAACGGCATCCCGCAATAGAATAATTCAAGTAAATTATCTTATTGACAAACGACCTCACTCAGGAAAGCGTAAGGGGAGGGCTGGGGCAAAGCGCCGCAGCGCTTGGAAGGGAGGTTCGTCTCCCGAAACCAATAAACGCGTCGGGCTGCAGGTCGCGTCCGAATGCAGGGAACAATCAGACCCCAAGACCGGTGCACCCGGCGGGGCAAATGGAGGCTCACATGCGCAAGGCAACTTTGTTCGCCGGACTCGTCGCCGGTTTCAGCACGTTCGCATTCAATGCCGCGCAGGCGGTCGAAATCGAATACTGGCAGTATGTCTTCGACACGCGCGTGAAGGCGATGGACCAGTTGATCGCCGAGTTCCAGAAGGCCAATCCGGGCATCACCGTCAAGCAGGTCACCTTCCCCTATGCCGACTACCAGACGCGCGTGATCGCCGCCAACATGGCCGGCAACGCGCCGGACGTCATCCAGCTCTTCTACGGCTGGCTCGACAAATTCGTCGCCGGCGGCCTTCTTGCCCCGCTGCCGAAGGACGCCTTCCCGCATGACAAGATCGAGAAGGACTTCTTCCCGATCGTTTCGGCCATGAAGCGCGACGGCGAATATTACGGCCTGCCGACGGCCGTGCGCTCGCTCGCCCTGTTCTACAACAAGAAACTCTTCACCGAAGCCGGCCTCGACCCGAGCAACCCGCCGAAGACGCTCGATGAATTTGTCGCCGCCGGCCAGAAGATCGCCAAGCTCGACGGCTCGGGCAATATCGTGGTTGCCGGCTCGACGGTCGACATGGGCGGCCAGGATCACCAGTGGTGGCGCGAAGTGCTGATCCGCCAGTTCGGCGGCGAGCCCTACAAGGACGGCGATACCAAGGTCAATTACAACAACGAGGCCGGCCTCAAGGCACTCAACTTCTACACCAGCCTGCAGCTTGAAAAGAAGATCGGCAAGGCAGGCTTCATGGACGAAGGCCAGGCCGCCTTCCGCGGCGGCAAGGCCGGCATGACCATCGACGGGACCTTCCGCCTCGGCTCGTTCAAGTCCATCAAGGACTTCGAATGGGGCGTGACCGAACTGCCGGCAAATGCGCAAGGCGTGCGCTCCAACTATGCGAGCTATTTCGCCAACGGCATCAGCGCCAAGGCCAAGGGCGAAGAACTGGAAGCTTCCAAGAAGTTCCTTGCCTACATCACCTCGCCTGCCGCCATGGAGATCTGGCTGAAGACGGTGGGTGAGCTGCCGGCGCTGCGTTCTGCGGCGCTCACCGACGCCAACCTGAAGGACCCGATCTACGCGCCGTTCCTGAAAGGCCTGGAATACGCCCACACGACGCTCTTCAAGGATGAGCAGGGTCAGCGTCAGAACGCGATCGACATGGTCAACCGCGTGCTGCTCGAAGGTCAGTCGACCAAGGATTCGCTCGCTCAGGCCGCCGAAGCCGAGCAGGAAATGATCGACGCGGCCAAGCCGTAATCCCCTTGATCAAGCCGAGTGGAGCCGGTCATGGCAGCGATTGAACAACAGGGGGCGGCATCCGGCCGCTCCGGCTCCGGTGGCGGACTGTCCATGCGGACGAAACGGCTCCTCTGGGTCTGGAGTTTTCTGGCGGTACCGATCCTTTTCTACACGATCATCCGCTTCTACCCGACCTTTCAGGCCTTCTACCTGTCGCTCACAAGCTGGGATCTGGTGCGGCCGCCGAAGCTCGTGTGGTTCGCCAACTATATCAAGCTCTTCAAGGACCCGCAGTTCTGGAAGGTGTTCAAGAACACGTTCACCTACCTGATCATCGGTACGCCGATCAGCCTCGTGCTCGCGTTCACGATCGCCTTTTTCCTCGATCGCGTCCGCTTCATGCACAATCTCATCCGGGCGCTGTATTTTCTGCCGTTCCTGACCACGGCGGCGGCGATGGCCTGGGTCTGGCGCTGGTTCTACCAGCCGCCGCCGATCGGCGTCATCAACGACGTGTTCGGCATGCTCGGCATTCCGCAGCAGCCGTTCATCCGCTCGACCGACCAGGCGCTGTTCTCGATCATGGTGACGGCGATCTGGGCCGGCCTCGGCTTCCAGATCATCATCTTCATGGCCGGCCTGCGCGCCATTCCGGGCACGTTCTACGAGGCGGCCCGCATCGACGGCCTCGGCGAATGGGCGATTCTCCGCAAGATCACCCTGCCGCTCCTGAAACCGACCACCGTCTTCCTCGTGGTGTTCTCCTCGATCGGCTTCCTGCGCATCTTCGACCAGGTCTACAACATGACCACCAACGATCCCGGCGGACCGCTCGGATCGACCAAGCCGCTGGTTCTGATGATCTACCAGACCGCCTTCAACTCCTATGCGATGGGGTACGCGGCAGCGCAGACGGTGGTGCTGTTCACCATCCTGCTGATCGTCTCATTGCTGCAGCTCTGGATCCTGAGGGAAAAGAAATGAGCGAAGCCACTCGCCTCAGCCACGGCAGGATCCGCCCCGGCCTGATCGTCACCTGGACCGTGCTGTTCATCGGCGGCCTGATCATGGTGTCGCCGCTCGCCTTCATGTTCTCGACATCGCTGAAGACGGCGGACCAGATCTACGACCTGCGCCTCATTCCCGCGGCGCCGACGCTTGCTAACTATATCGCGGTGCTCGCCGACGGGCGGTTCATGCGCTGGTTCTTCAATTCGACGCTGATCGCCGTCCTCGTCACCGTGTCGAACTGCTTCTTCGACAGCCTCGTCGGTTATACGCTCGCCAAGTTCGAGTTTCGCGGGCGCTATTTCATCTTCATCGCGATCCTCTCGACGCTGATGATCCCGACCGAGATGCTGGTCATCCCGTGGTACCTGATGTCGAGCCAGCTCGGCTGGCTGGACAGCTACTGGGGCATCATGTTTCCCGGCATGATGACGGCCTTCGGCACCTTCCTGATGAAGCAGTTCTTCGAAACCGTGCCGAACGATTTTATCGAGGCTGCGCGCGTCGACGGGCTCAACGAATTCCAGATCTGGTGGAAAGTGGCTCTGCCGCTGGTGACGCCGGCGCTCTCGGCGCTCGCGATCTTCACCTTCCTCGGCAACTGGACGGCGTTCTTCTGGCCGCTGATCGTCACCACCAGCAAGGAACTCTATACGCTGCCGGTCGGGCTTTCGAGCTTCGCGGTCGAGCAGTCCATCCAGTGGGAAATGATCATGACGGGGGCGGCGATCGCCACCCTTCCCACTCTTCTCGTCTTCCTCGTCCTGCAGCGCTACATCGTCCGCGGTGTGATGCTGGCGGGCCTGAAAGGATAAAGCCATGGCCGACATCAACCCGCGCCTTTCCGACACCAGCAAGTTCCCCGATCCGGTCTACAAGGAAACCGTGCTCCGGCCGCTCTTCGACGGCGCCAAGAGCCACCACGTCGATGGTTTCCGCAGGATCGACCGCGCCCATCTCGTGATGCTCGTGGAGACCGGCATCCTCGACAAGGACCTGGCGGCCAAGATCGCCGGCGCATTGGAGGCGATCGACACGGAAATCGACCCCTCGACGCTCGTCTATACCGGCGAGGTGGAGGACTTCTTCTTCCTGATCGAGAAGGAGCTGAAGGCCCGCATCGGCGTCGATATCGCCGGGCGGCTGCATACCGCCCGGTCGCGCAACGACATCGACCACACGCTGTTCAAGCTTGGCTTGAAGGACAAGATCGACGCGCTGATGGGCAAGGCCCGTAATCTGCTCGCCGCGATGGTCGATGCCGCCGAGCGCGAGAAGGCGACGCTGATCGTTGCCTATACGCATGGCCAGCCTGCCCAGCCGACGACGTTCGGGCACTATCTCTCGGCCGCGATCGAGGTGCTGATCCGCGATATCGAGCGGTTCGCCGAGGCCCGGAAAATCGTCGACCTGTCGCCGATGGGCGCTGCCGCGATCACCACGTCCGGCTTCCCGATCGACCGTGCCCGCGTCGCCGAACTGCTCGGCTTCTCCGCGCCGCTGCGCAACTCCTATAGCTGTATCGCAGCCGTGGACTACACGACCTCGACCTATTCGGCGATCGGGCTGATGTTCCTGCATCTCGGCCGCCTGATCCAGGACTTCCAGTTCTGGACGAGCTTCGAAGTGGGCCAGATCTACGTGCCGAACGCGCTGGTGCAGATCTCCTCGATCATGCCGCAGAAGCGCAATCCCGTCCCGATCGAACACCTGCGCCATCTCGCCAGCCAGACGATGGGCCGGGCGCGCACCGTTCTCGACGTGATGCACAACACGCCCTTTACCGACATGAACGACAGCGAAGGCGAAACACAGGGCATGGGCTACGAGGCCTTCGCCTCCGCCTCCCGCGTGCTCGACCTCCTTGCCGCCCTGATCAGCCAGATCAGCATCGATCCGGAGCGGGTGGACCAGAATATCCGCCGCTCCTGCATCACCATTACCGAGCTTGCCGACTCGCTGGTTCGCATCGAAGGCCTGTCATTCCGCGAGGCGCATGAGATTGCCGCGGCGACGGCAAGGAGCGTCGTGGCGTCCAAGGGCGATCTGCCCAATGACGGCTACGAGCCCTTCCTCAAGGCCTTCGAACATTCGGCCGGCCGCAAGCCTTCGGTCGATCTCCAGAAATTCAAGGAGATCGTCTCGCCCGAGCATTTCGTCGCCGTGCGCGCCCGTTTCGGCGGTCCCGCGCCTGAGCCGATGAAGGCTGCGATAACAGCCTATCGCGACAAGCTGGCCGCCTTGGAGGCGGAAGCGCGCAAGGCTGCGGAGCATGAGGCGAAGGCAGCCGCCGAGTTGAACCAGAAATTCACCGCCCTGACGGGAGCCCGCTGATGGCGACGATCGAACTTGAAAAACTGGTGAAGCGTTACGGCAAGGTCGAGGCCGTCAAGGGCATCGATCTCCAGATCGCCGATGGCGAATTCGTCGTCTTTGTCGGCCCTTCCGGCTGCGGCAAGTCGACGACGCTCCGGATGATCGCGGGGCTGGAGGAGATCTCCGGCGGCACGCTGAAGATCGGCTCGGAAGTGGTCAACGAGCGCGAGCCGAAACAGCGCAACATCGCCATGGTGTTCCAGAACTATGCGATCTACCCGCATATGACGGTGCGCCAGAACATCGGTTTCGGGCTTTACACCTCGAAGCTCAGCAAGGCCGAGAAGGACAAGCGGATCGAGGCGGCCGGCAAGATACTCGGCCTCGAAGCCCTGCTCGACCGTCGCCCGGCGGCGCTTTCCGGCGGCCAGCGCCAGCGTGTCGCGATCGGCCGCGCCATGGTGCGCGATCCTTCCGCCTTCCTGTTCGACGAGCCGCTTTCCAACCTCGACGCCCAGCTTCGCGCCCAGATGCGCATCGAGATCAAGCGGCTGCACCAGAAGCTGAAGACCACGACCGTCTACGTCACCCACGACCAGATCGAGGCCATGACCATGGCCGACCGAATCGTGGTGATGAAGGACGGCGTGATCCTGCAGGTCGGCACGCCCTCGGAACTCTACGATGCCCCGGTCGACGTGTTCACCGCCCGCTTCATCGGCAGCCCGTCGATGAATCTCGTGCGCGGCCGCCGGACGGGGTCGGGCGCGGAAATGGCGCCGGCCGGCGATATCCTGATCGGCGTGCGGCCGCACGACCTGATCGCCCATGCGACGGTCTCCGGCAGAGGTGGTTTCACGGTGACCGGAACGGTCTCCGCCGTCGAACCCTTGGGGCCTGAAACCCTGGTGCACCTGGATGTTGCCGACACCCCCATCATCGCCACCGTGCGCGAAAAATTCGTGCCGGCGGTCGGAAGCACGCTTACCTGCGAAGCCGCGCCGGGCGACCTCTACCTCTTCGATGCCAGCACAGAGAGATTTCTGGGCCGTTCATGATGACGCATGCAGAGACCAGATCCGCGGTGCTCAGCATCGGCCGGATCTATTGCGACCTGATTTTTACAGGCCTCGGCCACCTGCCGGTGCTCGGGCGAGAGATCTATGCCAGCGGCATGGAGATCGCAGCCGGCGGCGGCGCCTTCATCGCAGCCGCGCATCTTGCCCATGCGGGCCGCAAGGTGGCGCTTGCCGCCCGGCTCGGCACGGATCCGCTGTCATCAGGCGTTGAAGAGCAGATCCGGGACAGCGGCGTCGATCTGCGTTTCATCGAGCATGCGGAAGATGCCGGGCCACAGGTGACGGTCGCGGCCGTGGTCGGCCAGGACCGCGCCTTCCTCACCCGCCGCGCCGGGCCTGCGCTTCCCGCAACACTCGAAGCGGCTCTCGACTGGGAGGAAGTCCGCCACCTGCACATTGCCGAATATGCGACGCTGCACGAGATCCCGGATCTGGTTTCCCGCGCCAAGGACAAGGGCCTGACCGTTTCGCTCGATCCGAGCTGGGATGCGACGCTGATCTATGACCGCGGCCTGCTCAAGGCCTGCGAAGGCGTCGATCTGTTCCTGCCCAATCTCGAAGAGGCCGAAGCGATCACCGGGTCGGCCGATCCGGAAGTCGCGCTCGCCAAGCTGTCGCTCGCCTTTCCGCTCGTTCTCCTGAAGGGTGGTGCCGAAGGCGCCTGGCTTATGTCCAACGGCCGGATATTGCATGCGCCGGCCGAAACCGTGCCGGTGATCGACACGACCGGCGCCGGCGATGCCTTTAATGCGGGCTTCATCGATGCCTGGCTGAACGAAGCGTCGGAAGAAACCTGCCTTAAGGCCGGCATCCGGTTCGGCAGCCGTGCCGTCCAGGCAGCCGGCGGCGCCAAGCTGCTTGCGAGCAACGAGTAGTTTTTAGACGATGGCGCGGTCGTTCGCGTCGAAGCGGTGCAGGCTCGCCCTGTCCGGTGTCGCGAACACCACGTCGTCGGGCGCATAGGCGTGTTCGCCGAACAGGCGCACGGTCAGAAGGCCGGTCGCTTCGGTTTCCAGATAGACGATCGTATCGGCGCCGAGATGTTCGACATGGATGACCTTGCCCTTCCAGTCGCCGCTTTCGCGCGACAGGGCGACATGTTCGGGGCGAACGCCGATGGTCTTGGCGCCCGATTGGCCGAGCTTTTCGGCCGGGATGAAATTCATCTGCGGCGAGCCGATGAAGCCTGCGACGAAGACATTGGCCGGCTTGTTGTAGAGCTCCATCGGCGAGCCGATCTGCTCGATCGCACCGGCATTGAGAACGACGATCTTGTCGGCAAGCGTCATCGCCTCGACCTGGTCGTGGGTGACGTAGATCATCGTCGCCTTCAGACGCCGGTGCAGGCCGGCGATCTCGAGGCGCGTCTGGACGCGCAGCGCCGCATCGAGGTTCGAGAGCGGTTCGTCGAACAGGAACAGTTTCGGTTCACGGACGATGGCGCGGCCGATGGCGACGCGCTGGCGCTGGCCGCCGGAGAGTTCCGCCGGGCGGCGGGCGAGATAGGGATCGAGCGACAGCATGCCGGAGGCCTTGGCGACGCGGGTGTCGATCTCTCCCTTTTCCGTGCCGGCCTGCTTGAGGCCGAGGCCCATATTGTCCTTGACCGTCAGGTGCGGATAAAGCGCATAGGACTGGAAGACCATGGCGATGCCGCGTTTTGCCGGCGGTGTGGTCGCCATTTCCTGGCCGTCGATGCGGATCGAGCCGGACGTGGCATCCTCGAGGCCGGCGATCACCCGCAGCAGCGTGGACTTGCCGCAGCCGGAGGGGCCGACGAAGATCACGAACTCGCCGTCCTTGACCTCCAGGTCGATGCCCTTCAGCACCTCGTTGCTGCCGAAGGCCTTGCGGATGGATTTCAGTTGAAGCGAACCCAAGGGCGTTTTCCTTACAAACTAGGCTTTTACAGGCGGACGGGCGCGCCGGTACGCACGCTCTCGTCCGCCGCGAGGCAGATGCGCAGCGACTGGACGGCGTCGTCCATGTGCCGGGTGAGATCGATATTTTCGCGGATGGCCTTCAGCACATAGGCCTGTTCGAGATCGCAGAGTTTCTGGTGATCCGGCTCGCCGGTCATGACAAGATCCTCGTCACGCCGGACGAACTGGCCGTCCGGGCCGGTTTCGGCCGAATGAACGCGAATGACCGAGGTCTTGGTGTGCGTATCGATGTCGTCGGACTTCGCCTTGGCGTCGACGAGGATCGAGACCGAGCCCTTGGGCGACATCACGTCCTTCACGAAGAAGGCCATTTCCGACATCATCGGCCCCCAGCCGGCCTCGTACCAGCCGACCGAACCGTCCTCGAACAGGACCTGCATGTGGCCGTAATTGTACATGTCCGGCGCGACCTCGTCGGTCATCCTGAGGCCCATGCCGCGGACTTCGACGGCCTTCGCATCGGTGATCTGGCACCAGACGTCGATATAATGGACGCCGCAATCGACGATCGGCGAGGTGGTCTGCATCAGCGCCTTGTGGACGTCCCATTTGGCGCCGGAGGACTGCTGATTGAGGTTCATGCGGAAGACGAAGGGCGGCCCGAGCTTTCGCGCTTCCTCGATCAGCCGCATCCAGGAGGGATGGTGGCGGAGGATATAGCCGACCACCAGCTTGCGACCGTATTTCTTCGCGGCTGCGACGACACGCTCGGCATCGGCGACGGTAGTCGCCAGCGGCTTTTCGACGAAGACGTCGCAGCCGGCCTCGAAAGCCATGACCGCATAGTCCGCGTGGGTATCGGAATAGGTGTTGATCGAGCAGAGGTCCGGTCTGGTCTCGTTCAGTGACTGCTCGAAATCGGAAAACATCGGATAGGCTTCGAGCCCGGCCGGCAGGTCGCGCTTGGAGCGGTTGACGAGGCCGACGATCTCGAAACCCGGGTTCTCATGATAGGCGACCGCGTGGCTTTTGCCCATGTTGCCGAGGCCGGCGACGAGGACGCGGATGGGGCGAGTGGGCGATGTCACTTGACGGCTCCGGAGGTGATGCCGCGGATCAGTTGCCGCGAGAAGATGACGTAGAGAACCATGACCGGCAGGATCGCCAGCGACAGGGCCGAAAGCACGGCGTTCCAGTTGGTGACGAACTGGCCGATGAACATCTGGGCGCCCAGCGTCACCGTCTTGGTGGCCTCGCCAGGGGCGAGGATCAGAGGGAACCACAGGTCGTTCCAGATCGGGATCATGGTGAAGACCGCGACCGTCGCCATGGCGGGGCGCACCAGCGGCAGGACGAGGCGGAAGAAGATCGCGTATTCGGACAAGCCGTCGATGCGGCCGGCGCTTTTCAGGTCGTCCGAGACGGTGCGCATGAATTCCGACAGGATGAAGATGGCAAGCGGCAGGCCTTGAGCCGTATAGACCAGGATCAGCGAGGTCAGCGTGTTGACGAGGCCCGCGGCGACCATGCCCTGCAGGATCGCCACCGTGCCTAACCGAATCGGGATCATGATGCCGAGCGCGAGATAGAGCCCCATCAGCGTGTTGCCACGGAAGCGGTATTCCGAGAGCGCGAAGGCAGCCATGGCGCCGAACAGCAGGACGAGCGCGATCGAGGCGACGGTAACGATCAGGCTGTTCTGGAAATAACCGACGAAATTGCCCTGGCTCAGCACGGTCTGGTAACCGATCAAACTGAAGGTCGAGGGTGTGGGCAGGGCCATCGGCTGGCTGAAGATTGCACTGCGGCTCTTGAACGAATTGACCAGCGTCAGGAACACCGGAAACAGCGCCACCAGCGTATAGGCGATCAGCGCCAGGTGGATGAAGGCGGCACGGACGGGGGCGGAGCGGGCTTTCGACATGTCTAACGCTCCCTTTTAGAACTGGTATCGGCGCATGCGCCGCTGGATGACGAAAAGGTAGAGTGCCACGCCGGCGAGGATGATCAGGAACATGACCGCGGCGATGGTGGCACCCATGGAGCGGTCGCCCATCTGGTTCTGGAAGCCGAAGAAGGTGCGATAGAGCAGCGTGCCGAGAATGTCGGTCGAGCCGTTGGGACCGGCAAGCGCGCCCTGCACGGTGTAGATGAGGTCGAAGGCGTTAAAGTTGCCGACGAAGGTCAGAACCGAGACGATGCCGATCGAGGGCAGGATGAGCGGCAGCTTGATCTTCCAGAACTGGCTCCAGCCGGTGATGCCGTCGCATTCGGCGGCTTCCAGCACCTCGTCCGGGATGTTGAGCAGCGCCGCATAGATCAGCATCATCGGGATGCCGACATATTGCCAGACGGAGATCAGCGAGACCGCGATCAGCGCGGTTTCGGCCTTGCCGAGCCAGGGCGCAAAGGCCCATTTCAGGCCGACGAGATCCATCAGGCTCGGGGCGATCCCCCAGATTGGCGACAGGATCAGCTTCCAGATAAAGCCGACGATGACGAAGGAAAGTAGCGTCGGCACGAAGATCGCCGAACGGTAGAAGGCCGCAAACCTGAGGCCGGGCAACGACAGCATGGCGGCAATCGCGATGCCGACCGGGTTCTGCACCAGCATGTGGATGATGAAGAAGATGACGTTGTTGCGCAGCGCGTTCCAGAAATCTGCGGAAAGGCGCGGATCGCCGAAGAGGGTCTGGAAATTGCTGAAACCGACGAAGGCGAGCTGGCCTTCGACGATGTTGAAGAACGATAACCGCAGGGTCTCGATCAGCGGCAGGATCATCACCGCCGTATAGACGAGGAAAGCCGGCGCCAGGAAAACGGCGATATGCCAGCGGGTGGGGCGTTTCACCGGCACCGTTTCGATATCGGCAATTTCGGTATCGCTCATGGATCTGGGTTCCGGTGTTTTCTTAACTGAGTGTGCGAATCGCCCCTCATCCGCCTGCCGGCACCTTCTCCCCGTTTTGACGGGGAGAAGGGATATGCCGCGCCGTCTCCGCGCCCTCAAAGGGGTCGCGGGGCAAGTCCCCTCTCCCCGCAAGCGGGGAGAGGGTTAGGGTGAGGGGCAGATACGCGAGGCTGCCTTACTTCGCCGGCTTGTACCAGCTGTCGAGGCCCTTCTGGGTTTCGGCAGCGGCCTGTTCCGGGGTTTGCGTGCCATTGATCACGTTGGCCGAGACGCGCCACATTTCGAGGTCGAGGTTCGGCTGGCCACGGCCGACGATGGCCGCACTCGGGCGGATCGTCGGCTTGCAGTTCTGGCGCCAGGAGACGAATTCCTGAGCGAGCGTGTCGGTCATCTTCACCGGCGTCGAGTTGAGGCTGAAGAAGCCCGGTGCGGCGTTAGCGTAGAGATCGGCAAATTCCGGCGAAGCGACCCAGGACAGGAATTTCTTGGCGGCTTCGAGGTTCTTGCCCTTGGCGTTGAGGCCGATGCCGATGTCGTTGTGGTCGGAAATGTAGCAGGTATCGCCTGCCTTCTTCACCGGCGGTGGGAAGGCGCCCATTTCGAAATCGGCCTGCGCCTTGAACGGAGCGATTTCCCAGGAGCCGGCCGGGTAGATGGCGGCGCGGCCAAGCGTGAAGAGGTTCTGGCTGTCCGGATAGGTCTGGGCTTCGAAACCGTCACCGAGATAAGGCTTCCACTTGGCGAGCGTCTTGTAGGGCTCTACCCAGGCGGCGTCGGTCAGCTTTTCCTTGCCTGCGATCAGCGCCTTGCGGCCGTCCTCGCCCTTCCAGTAGTTCGGGCCGATATTGTAATAGCCCATGGTCGCCGATTCCCACTGGTCCTTGGTGCCCATGGCGAGCGGGATGTATTTGCCGTCCTTCTTGAACTTTTCGAGGACCGCGAAGAACTCGTCCTCGGTCTTCGGGATCTGGACGCCCACATCCGTGAAGGCCTTCTTGTTGTAGATGAAGCCGTGGATGACGGAGGCCATCGGCACGCAGAAGGTGGTCTTGCCGTCGTCGGTGCTCCAGGCGGACTTGCCGACGTCGGAGAAGTTCGAAATGCCCGGCAGGTCGTTCAGCGAGGCAAGCTGGCCCTTCTGGAACATGGCGAGCGACAGGTCGAACGGACGGCAGGTGATGAGGTCGCCCGCGGTGCCGGCTTCGAGCTTGGCGTTGACGGCGGAATTGTATTCCGTCGGCGCCATCGGCGCGAAGGTTACCTTGATGCCTGGATTCTTGGCTTCGAAGGCGGGAATGATCTTCTGCTGCCAGATCGGCAGGTCGTCATTGCGCCAGCTCTCGATGGTGAGCGTGGCGGTCTGAGCGGACGCTCCGGTGGCAACAAAGCCCGCCGGTGCGAGTACGGTCGTGGCAAAAAGAATGCTTTTCAATATGCGTGTCATGATGTTCTCCCTTTTATATGCGCCTTTCAGGCGCGTTTCATGGAACTCTTGGACGCCTGCAATTCGGCAAGCGCTACGCGCAGCACATCGTCCGAACGGGCAAGCAGGGCCTTGGCGGCCTCGACATCGACCGCGCCGGCTGCGAGCAGGACCGCGACCTTGACCGAACCTTCGGCGGTCTCGACCCAGGCACGGGCCTCGTCGAAACCGATGCCGGCGATATCGGCCACCATGCGGGCGGCGCGGATGCGCAGCTTGCCGTTATCGGCACGCAGATTGACCATATGGCCGTCATGCACGTGGCCGAGTTTGACGGCGGCGAGCGTGGACAGCATGTTGAAGGCGATCTTCTGGGCCGTGGCGGCACCCATGCGGGTGGAGCCGGCGACGACTTCCGGCGGCGTTTCGAGCAGGATCGCCGCATCGGCGCCCGCGAACAGTTTTGCGCCGGCATTGTTAGCCATTGCCACGAGTTTCGCGCCGCGGCGTTTCGCTGTTTCGGCTATTGCAACCGTGTAGGGCGTCGAACCGCTCGCAGAGACGCAGATGACGCAATCCGCGGCCTCGACGATATCGGCGTCCCGCTCGCCGAGCGAGGCATCGTCTTCGGGACCACCGGGCAGATCGGCAATGGTGGGAACACCGCCGGCAAACAGGATAGCGATCCGTTCGGGTGGTATGCCGTATGTGCCAGGCAGTTCCATGGCATCGGCCATCGCCACGAGGCCGGCACTGCCGGCGCCCGCATAGACCACCTTGCCGCCGGATTTCAAGGCTGCGGCCACGAGATCGGCGGCCCTGGCGATCGCCGGAATGGCTTGATCGGCAACCTTGGCAGCCGCCTGCTGACCGGATGCGAGAAGCGCAAGGATTTCGGCGGGCTTGAGCATATCGAGCCCTTCCGCTTTCCCATGTCTCGCTTCGGTGGCAGTTGTGCTCATCCGGTTTCTCCCTCTGGTCCAAAATGATGCCAAAAAAATACCAATTGTCCAGAAGGAAAATTAACTTTTATGAACGGATCGATAATTTGGACAAAAATCCTGCAAAATATGGTTATATAATCAACAGGATGAGCTATCGCACTTGAGATTTTTGAAATCATGCTTGGTTATTGGTACGTTTTTGGTATTATTCGATGCGGAGGTACCCATGGCGGCCTATTTTATCGGAATCGATGGCGGCGGAACAAGCTGCCGCGCGGCACTTGCTGACGGAAACGGCATGATCCTCGGCCGCGGCAAAAGCGGCGCTTCCAATATCCTGACCGACCCCGACACGGCCCTCAGGCATATCGCCGAGGCCTCCCGCCTCGCTTTTGCCGAAGCCGGGCTTGAGCCGGACCTTTCCGCCACATCCGCCGTGCTCGGCCTTGCGGGTAACAATGTCGGCGATGCGGTGAGTTATGTGCAGGCACGACTTCCTTTCAAGCAGTCGGATATCGTGTCGGACGGCGTGATCGCGCTGCAGGGAGCAATCGGCAACGAGGATGGGGCGATCGGGATCGTCGGCACCGGCACAGTCTATATCGCCCGGCATGAAGGCAAGCTTCATTCGGTCGCCGGCTGGGGTTTCCAGGTGAGCGACCTCGGCAGCGGCGCGCGGCTCGGCCAGCTTGCGCTGCAGGAAAGCCTGCTCGCCTATGACAATATCCATCCGATGTCCGGCCTGTCGAAGGCCGTTCTCGCCGAGTTCGACAACAATCCTGAAAAGGTCGTCGATTTCGCGCGGCTGGCGAAGCCAGGCGATTTCGGACGTCACACCCCAAAGGTGTTCGAGTTTGCGCGGCAGGGCGACGAGGCGGCGATCCGGATCCTCAAGACCGGGGCAACCGGCATCGACGAGGCGCTCGATGCGGTCAACGGGATCACCAAGGGCAAGGGCCGGCTCTGCCTGCTCGGCGGTCTCGCCCCGCTCTATCCCGAATATCTGGCCGAACGGCATCGCGCCCGGCTTTCCGAACCGCTTGCCGACGCGCTGACGGGCGCGGTGGCACTTGCCGTCAAGACCTATGGTGCGCGGGCGGAGCTTCGCGCATGAACCAGACGCTCGCCGCCATCCTGCCGCTCGACGGCCTGCAATCGGCCGGCACCGGGCCGCTTTACCGCAAGCTGCGCCAGAGCCTCGAAGAGGCGATCCGCACCGGCAAGCTCGGCCATGGCGACGCTCTGCCCGCCGAACGCGATCTCGCCGACTATGCCCATGTCAGCCGCGTCACGGTGCGCAAGGCCGTCGACGACCTTGTCAAGGACGGGCTGCTTACACGCAGGCACGGGTCCGGCACGTTCGTGGTCAAGCCGATGTCGCGCGTCGAGCAGCCGCTCACCCGGCTCACCTCATTTACCGAGGACATGGCGAGGCGGGGCCTGGTGACGCGATCCGAATGGCTGGAGCGCGGACTTTTCCACCCCTCGCCCGAAGAGATGATGATGCTCGGCCTTGCGCCCGGCACCAAGGTTGCGCGTCTCGGACGCTTGCGCCTCGGCAACGACATGCCGCTCGCGATCGAGCGCGCCAGCATTTCCGCCGATTTCCTGCCCGATCCTTCCGTAGTGACCAATTCGCTCTACGCGGAGCTCGGGAAAAAGGATGCGAGGCCAGTGCGTGCCATACAGCGGATATCGGCCTGCAATATGAAGAACCCCGATGCCGGGCTGCTGGCCGTGCCGATCGGTTCCGCCGGGCTTTCGATCGAGCGGGTATCCTACCTGGCATCCGGCCGGGTGGTGGAGCTCACACGCTCGCTCTATCGCGGCGATGCCTATGATTTCGTGGCCGAGCTCTCGCTCGGCGAAATTTGATCTTCGAGGACGATGTTATGCTGACCAATATGACCAACATGCGCAAAGAGATCGACGAGATACCGGAAGCGACGGCACGTCTGCTCGACGGTTCCGCGACCGAGCTTGCCGCCGCCGGCCGGGCGCTGCGAGAAAAGGACCCGGCTTTCCTGATCACCATCGCGCGCGGCTCCTCCGACCATGCGGCAACCTTCATCAAATATGCGGTCGAACTGACCGCCGGCCGGCCGGTCGCATCGCTCGGGCCGTCGCTCGCCTCGATCTACGGCGCCACGCTGAAGCTCGACGGCGGTGCGGCGATTGCGATTTCGCAGTCCGGCAAGAGCCCGGATATCGTCGCGATGGCGGAAGCTGCGACCAAGGCCGGCGCCGTCACCGTGGCACTCACCAATACGCTTCCCTCGCCGATCGCCAGCGCCTCGGCCTATGCGGTCGATATCAATGCCGGGCCGGAACTCGCCGTTGCCGCGACCAAATCCTTCGTCAACTCGATCGTCGCCGGCCTTGCGCTGTTGTCGGAATGGGTCGGTGACGAGGCGCTCAAAACCGCCATCCGCGACCTGCCGGGGCATTTCGAAAAGGCGGTCAAGCTCGACTGGAGCGAGCTTGCGCACGAGCTCGGTGATGCGGAATCGCTCTATATGCTCGGCCGCGGCCCGGCACTGGCGATCGCCAGCGAGGCGGCACTGAAGTTCAAGGAAACCTCCAACATGCATGCCGAGGCCTATTCGGCGGCGGAAGTGCTGCATGGGCCTGTAGCGCTGGTCGAAAAGCGCTTTCCGGTCGTCACCTTCGCGGCCCGCGATGCGGCGGAAGCTTCGGCCGTCGAGATCGCCGACAGCCTTTCAGCCAAGGGCGCGCTTGTTTTCGCGACATCCGACAAGGTCAAGGACAGCCTCAGGCTACCCTTCGTGGCAACCGGCCATCCGATCACAGATGCGCTGACGCTCATCCTGCCCTTCTACGGTTTCGTCGAAGCCTGGTCGCGCGCCAAGGGTTTTGATCCGGATGCGCCTGTCGCGCTCAAGAAGGTGACCGAGACGCTATGAGTACGCGAAAGGCCATTACCGGCGCCCGCATTTTCGACGGTACCTTCTGGCATGACGATGCCGTGCTGGTTTTTGCGGGCGGCAAGATCGAAGCTATCCAGTCCACGTCCAAGCTGCCGGAAGGCATCGAGCGGATCGATGCCGGCGGCGGGCTGATCGTGCCGGGCTTCATCGACCTGCAGGTGAATGGCGGCGGCGGCGTGCTGCTGAACGAGGAGCCGACGGTGGCGGGTCTCAGGCAGATCTGCGCCGCGCATGCCAAGTTCGGCACCACGGCACTGCTGCCGACGCTGATTACCGACACCTACGAGATCACGTCCCGGACGGTCGAGGCCGGCAAGCAGGCCAAGGCCGAAGGCGTGCCGGGTTTCCTCGGCCTGCATCTCGAAGGCCCGCATCTCTCGGTCGCGCGCAAGGGTGCGCATGATCCGAAGCTGATCCGGCCGATGGAGGAGAAGGACATCGAACTGATGCTCTCCTGCAAAGGCGTCTTCGATGCGATGATGATTACCATCGCGCCGGAGAATGTGACGGCGGAACAAGTGGCAAGACTGGCGCAGGCCGGTTTCATGGTGAGCCTCGGCCATACCGATACGACCTACGAGACCGCAAAGACCTATGCCGAGGCGGGCGTCCGCACCGTCACCCATCTCTTCAACGCCATGAGCCCGCTCGGCCACCGCCAGCCCGGCGTCGTCGGCGCCGCACTCGATATCGGCTCGCTCCATGTCGGGATCATTGCCGACGGCATCCATGTCCATCCGGCCGCGATGGGCGTCGCGCTGCGTTCAAAAAACGGACCGGGCAAGATCTTCATCGTCACCGACGCAATGTCGACTATAGGCACCGACATGAAGAGCTTTACGCTGAACGGCCGCGAGATCCTTCGCCAGGACGGCCGCTTGACGCTTGCCGACGGAACGCTCGCCGGCGCCGATATCGACATGATCTCGTCGGTGCGGTTCGCCCATGAGGCGATCGACCTGCCGGTCGAGGAGGCGTTGCGCATGGCATCCACCTATCCGGCGGAAGCAGCTTACCTTGCCGACCGCAAGGGCGCGCTGAAGCCGGGATTCGATGCGGATTTTGTGATCCTCACCAACGAGCTTGGCATGAAGAGCACCTGGATCGGCGGGGCGAAGGTTCATCAGGAGTAGGGCTTTCGGCCCAGTGTAGCCCCTCATCCGCCCTGCCGGGCACCTTCTCCCCGTTTTGACGGGGAGAAGGGATATGTGGCACTGCCGGCGCTCCAACCTCCTTCGCCCCGCATGCGGGGAGAAGGTCCCGGCAGGGGGATGAGGGGCAACTGCTCCACACCCTAGTGCAAATTTAGCCGGCTACTGGAACCTTATCTCGACCTTCAACCCCCTACCCTCGCGCCCCTCCGCGAGGGTCATCGTCGCGCCGTGCAGGCGGGCGATCTCCTCGACGATCGGCAGGCCGAGGCCGGTGCCCAGCTTGTCCGAGCGGTCGCCACGATCGAAACGCCTGAGCACCGAAGCCCGTTTTTCCGGCGGAATGCCGGGACCATCGTCCTCGACCTCCAGCACAGCGGCACCGTCTTCCGACTTGACGCGGACGGTCACCTCGGCGCCGTTTCCGGCGTAAAGCAGCGCATTGCCGATCAGGTTCTTCATCAGTTCACCGATCAGCAGCGGTTCGGCGGAGACCATGATCTCCCCCTCCCCCTCGAAGCCGAGATCGATGCCGGCATCGGCGGCAAGCGGGACATTGTCCGCCGTCGCCCCGCGCGCCAGCGCCGTCAGGTCCGTCCTCTGCATGGAGGCGGAACGGGTGGCCGCGTCGATCTTCGCCATCAGCAGGAGCTGGGCGAGGATGCGCTCGGCATCCGCCACTGCCTCGTCGGCCTTGCGGGCAGCCTCCTTCACCTCGCCAAGCTCGGTCGCGCGGTCGGCGAGTGCGAGTTGGGTGCGGATGATGGTGAGCGGCGTGCGCAGTTGATGGCTGGCATTGCCGGTGAAATGCCTCAGCGCCTCCAGCGCGCTTTCGAGCCGGACCATGAAGGAATTGACCGTATCGACAAGGCCCTGCACTTCGTTCGGCACGCGCTCGCTGATCGGGTGGAGATCATCCGGGCTGCGTTCGGCTATTGCCTCGCTGAAACGGTAGAGCGGCCGGAGCGACAGCGTCACCGCCACCCAGACGATGATCGCGGCGCCGACGATCATGAACAGCAGGCGCAGCGCGGAGCGGATCAGGATCGTCCGGGTCAGCTGCTGGCGGGCGATGGTGGTTTCCGCAACAGTCACCGTGAACGGCACGGAATTGATGCCGGTCGAGGCGGACCGGGCGAGCGCCGCCACGCGGATCGGCTCGCCGCGGAACGTGGTGTTCTCGAACGCCGCCGCCTGGCCTTCCCGGCGGGGGATCGACGGCAGCGTCTGGTAGCCGGTGATGAATTTTCCGGGCGGTCCATCGACGCGGTAGAAGACACGGTCCTGGGCGGCCGAGGTCAGCATTTCCAAGGCCACATAGGGAATGTCGACTTCGAGAGAACCGTCTTCGGCGACGATCACCCGCTCGGCGATGGCAAGAGCTGAACCGGCCAGCACGCGGTCGGACACGTCGTTTGCCGTATCGACCGCCTCGTCCCAGGTATCGACCATGGCGATCGTGCCAATCACCGCCGTCGAGGCGAGAAGCCAGGCGAGCAGACGGCGGCGCAGGGAATAGGCGGCAATCGGCGAGACGGGTTGGGCGCCGGGAGAGACGGATGTCATGCCGTCGGTGCCGTGGTTTCGAGATAATAGCCGATGCCGCGAGCGGTCTTCACGGTCAGCCCGTGCGGGGCGAGACGCCGGCGCAGGCGGCTCACATATTGCTCGATGGCATTGGCGGACAGGTCATCGTCGAAACCGGTCAGCGAGGCCATGATCGCATCCTTGGAGACCACCTTGCCGGCGCGCAGGAAGAGCAGTTCCAGAAGCGCCACCTCGCGTGCGGGCAGGTCCAGGGTCACGCCCTGGCTCGAGAAGGTCCGTGAATTCAAGTCGAAGGTGACGCCGCCATAGTTGACGATCGAGCTTCGGAGACCCGCCTGACGGCGCAGCAGCACGCGGATGCGCGCCTCGAATTCCGGGATGTCGAACGGCTTGATCATGTAGTCGTCAGCGCCGAGATCGAGCCCCTTCACCCGTTCCTCGGGCGTGCCGCGGGCGGTGAGGATCATCACCGCCGCCTTGTTCGCCCGCGCCCGCATGGCGCGCAGCACATCGAGCCCGTCCATTTCCGGCAGGTTCAGGTCCAGTATGACGAGGTCATAGGTTTCGGCCGCAGCGACGGCCTCGGCGGAGGCGCCATCCGCAACCGCATCGACCGCATAACCGCTGCCGCGCAGGATCGTCGACAGCCCCTCCGCCAGCGCCTGATTGTCCTCGACCAGAAGAATACGCACAAAATCTCCCCGCTTCCGCGGATGATTATAAACGCGGAAGCGGCGATGTCACGGACGTGGTGATGCCGTGGTTACTTCGACGGTTATTGCGAACGGCCGATGTAATCCATCTTGCCGATCGGAACGCCCTTGTGGCGCAGGATGGCGTAGGCCGTGGTGACGTGGAAATAGAAGTTCGGCAGGGCGAAGCCGAGCACATAGCTCTTGCCGGTGAACTTCGTCTCGCCGTTGCGGGTCTTCAGGATCACTTCGGCGTCCTCGCGGTCCGCCATGCTGGCCGGATCGACGCTGTTCAGGAAGGCTACGGTCTTTTCGATGCGGGCATGCAGATCGGCGAAGGTCACTTCGTTATCCGCCATCGGGAGATTCTCGATCTGCCCGACGCGGACCGGCACGAATTTCGCGCTGTCGCTGGCACGCTGGACCTGGGAGGTCAGCGGATACATGTCATCGACCAGCCGGGTTTCCAGCAGTTCCTTGTGGGCGATGCCCTTTTCGTCGGCGAAGGCTTCGCCTTTCTTCAGGATTTCCGTGAGGTTGCCGAAAGCGCGGATGAAAACCGGTACCGTGATATCGTAGAGCGTAAGCGACATGGTGCGAAAACTTTCGTTGACGGACGGGAACGCCGGGGCTTCCGGCGCGAAAAGACCGCCCACAGGTAGTGGAACGGCATCGGAAAACAAGCCGGCAGGCGGTTGCATCGAGTCCCCTGTGGCGGGAATGTTACGGATCACCCGATCGGCTTGTCGCGGCCGGCGCGGTGGGGCATTGTGGCCGCATGAAAAGGCTGCTTTTCCCACTCCTCTGTCTTGCCCTTTCGCCAAGCGTCGCCGGGGCGGATACCAAGCTGTTCCGGGCACTTTCCGGTCGGGACGACGGGCCGACGCTGACGGTCTATTCCTCGCTCGACGAGCCGCTCGCCAAGCCGATGATCGCCGGCTTCCAGACGGCCAATCCGGACGTGGCGGTGCGTTACGAGGACATGCTGACCGGCGAGATCTACGACCGGATCGTCAGGGAAACGGACGCCGGCAACAAGACGGCCGACTTCGCCTTTTCCTCCGCCATGGACCTGCAGGTGAAGCTTGCCAATGACGGCTACGCCCAGCGCAGCGACCTGCCGATGAGCGGGCAATGGCCGGGCTGGGCGAACTGGCGCAATACAGCCTACGCACTGACCTTCGAACCGGCCGTGTTCGTCTATCACAAGCCGAGTTTCAAGGATTCTTCCCCACCCTCGACCCGGGCCGAACTGGTCGAATTCCTGCAGAAGCAGGGCGATGCTGTCTATGGCCGGATCGGCACCTACGACATTGAGCGTTCCGGCGTCGGTTTCCTGTTCATGGCGCGCGACCAGGAGCAGTTTGGCGACATCTGGTCGGTGATCCGGGCCATGGGTGCTGCGGGCGTAAAGCTCTACTCGACCAGCCAGGCGATCCTGGAACGCGTCGCCGACGGGCGGTTCCTGCTCGGCTACAACATTCTCGGCTCCTATGCCGCAGACTGGGCTTCCCGTCATCCGGATGTCGGCATCGTGCTGCCGAAGGACTACACCGTGGTGATGTCGCGTATCGGCCTGGTGCCGCAGGCCGCCGCCGCTCCGGATCTCGGCAAACGCTATCTGGAATTCTTCATGTCGAAGGAAGGCCAGACGATCATGGCCCGCGAGTTGCAGATCCCGGCCGTCAGCCCGGAGGTCGCCGGCAATAACACGGCGACGACATTGCGGGAGATGCTTGGCGGACAATTGAAGCCGGTGCCGGTCAGCCTCGGGCTGATGGTCTATCTCGACCAGGTGAAGCGGGCGCGGCTGATTTCCCGCTGGAACGAGGTCCTCAGGCTGCAATAGACACAAAATTCGGCGGCGGCGGGTCGAAACCCCTTGCCAAACCGCAAGTCCAGGGAAGATGTCAGGTTAATGTCAGCTTCATATGCTGGCTTAGGGCATTCGGCCCCCATTTGGAGGTGGGGACCCGATTGACGATGGGAGGACATCGGCCAGGCGGTTCCCGCTTGCCAAGCCCTCCCCCTCGTTTGCCACAAACATATCGCGTCGGATCAAGACGCCAACGGAGGATCGACCCTTGAAACATTTCTTCCTTGCTTCCCTTCTCGCGGGCGCAATCGCACTTCCGGCCGCTGCGGCCGACTATTCGATCATGGCTCCGGCAGCGCCGGGCGGCGGCTGGGACCAGACCGCCCGCACCATGCAGACCGCTTTGCAGACGGAGAAGATCTCCGGCAAAGTGCAGGTCATGAACGTTCCGGGCGCCGGCGGCACGATCGGCATCGCCCAGTTCGCCAGCCAGCAGAAGGGCAATGCAAACGCCCTGATGGTCGGCGGTTACGTCATGGTCGGCGCCATCCTGACCAACAAGTCGCCGGTCACCCTGAAGGACGTCACCCCGATCGCCCGCCTGACCGGCGAATACGAAGTGATCGTCGTACCGGCAGCATCCGAGATCAAGACGGTTGCCGACCTCGTCGCCAAGCTGAAGGCAAACCCGGGCGCGGTTTCTTGGGGCGGCGGTTCGGCCGGCGGTACGGACCACATCACGGCGGGTCTGATCGCAAAGGCTGCCGGCGTCGACCCCACGAAGGTCAACTACATCGCGTTTTCCGGCGGCGGTGAAGCACTCGCCGCCATCCTCGGCGGCCAAGTCACGGCCGGCATCTCGTCCTACGGCGAGTTCGAATCGCAGGTCAAGGCCGGCGCGTTGCGTCTGCTCGCCATCTCCTCCGAAAAGAAGCTCGAAGGCATCAATGCCCCGACGCTGAAGGAATCCGGTCTTGACGTCGTGATCCAGAACTGGCGCATGGTCGCCGCCGCTCCCGGCCTCACCCCCGAGCAGAAGAAGGCCGTGACCGCCGACGTCGAAAAGCTCGTCAAGTCCAAGACCTGGCAGGACAGCCTGAAGACCAAGGGCTGGATCGACACCTATCTCTCCGGTCCGGAATTCGACGCGCAGCTTGCCAAGGACATTGCCGCGACTGAAACCATCCTGAAGGACATCGGACTGGTTAAATGAGCCTCGACAACAACAAAACGAGCACCGAACAGCGCCGCCCCGATTGGGCGGCGCTTGTTATTGCCGCCATCCTCGTCGCCGTCGCTGCCGTCATCTTCCTGGATGTCGACCGGCTGCGGGACATGGGCGGCTATAGCCAGGTCGGCCCTGCCACCGTTCCCAACTGGATTGCCTTCGCACTGATCGGCCTCGCCATCTGGACCGTATTCGCCGCGTTTCGGCGTGACTTTCCGGCGCGCGAAAAACAGGAATTCGGGCCTGTCGCCTGGGTCGTCGCCGGCCTTCTGGCGCAGATGATCCTCATTCGGATCGCCGGTTTCTCGATCGCCACGGGCACACTGTTCGGCCTCGCCGCGGCGGGTTTCGGCGCCCGCAGGCTGTGGATCAGCATTCCGATCGGCATCGTCGTCTGTCTTGGTATCTGGTGGCTGTTTGCCGGCGTTCTGCAACTTTCGCTTCCGGCAGGTCCGCTGGAACACCTGATCCAGTGACACGACCCTCGAGAGTAAGATCATGAGCACATTCGAATTCCTTCTCCAGGGGCTCGTGTCGGCAATGGAGCCGATGAACCTCTTCTACGCCCTGATCGGCGTGACGCTCGGCACCATGGTCGGCGTGCTTCCCGGCATCGGTCCGGCAACGACCGTCGCCCTGCTTCTGCCGGTGACCTACCAACTCGATGCGACCGGCTCGCTGATCATGTTTGCCGGTATCTATTACGGCGGCATGTATGGCGGCTCGACCACCTCGATCCTCCTGAACACGCCGGGAGAAAGCGCCTCGATCGTCACCGCGCTCGAAGGCAACAAGATGGCCCGCGCGGGACGCGGCGGCCCGGCACTGGCGACGGCAGCGATCGGTTCGTTCGTCGCCGGCCTGATCGCAACTCTCGCGCTTGCCTTCATCGCGCCCTACATCGTCAAACTGGCGCTGGTCTTCGGTCCGCGCGAATATTTCGCGCTGATGGTTCTCGCCTTCGTCACCGTATCCTCCGCCTTCGGCAATTCGACGCTGCGCGGCCTCACCTCGCTCTTCATCGGCCTTGCCCTGTCGCTCGTCGGCATCGACCAGCTGACCGGCCAGAACCGGCTCTCCTTCGGCGTTCCCGATCTGCTCGACGGCATCGAAGTGACGACGATGGCGGTCGCCATGTTCGCGATCGGCGAGACGCTCTATATCGCCGCGCAGGGCGAAGCCGCGCCGGACAAGATCGAAGCGATCAGGGGTTCTGTCTGGATGACCGCCCAGGATTGGGGGCGCTCCTGGAAAGCCTGGCTGCGCGGCACCGTGATCGGCTTCCCGATCGGCGCGATGCCGGCCGGCGGCGCCGAAATCGGCACCTTCCTGTCCTACGCGACTGAGAAGCGCCTTTCGAAGCACCCGGAAGAATTCGGCAATGGTGCAATCGAAGGCGTGGCCGGTCCGGAAGCCGCCAACAACGCGTCCGCCGCCGGCACGCTGGTGCCGCTCCTGACCCTCGGCCTGCCGACCTCGGCGACTGCCGCGATCATGCTCGCCGGCTTCCAGCAGTACGGCCTGCAGCCGGGTCCGCTTCTGTTTGCGACCAACCCGCAGCTCGTCTGGGGCCTGATCGCCTCGCTTTTGATCGCCAACCTGATGCTGCTCGTGCTCAACCTGCCGCTGGTCGGCCTGTGGGTGAAGCTGCTGACCATTCCGAAGCCGTGGCTCTATGCGGGCATCCTGGTGTTCGCCACGCTCGGCACGATCGGCGCCAATCCCTCGGTGTTCGAACTCGGCATGCTTCTGGTCTTCGGGCTCGTCGCCTACATCATGCGCGTCTTCGATTATCCGATCGCGCCTGTGATCGTCGGCCTCATTCTCGGGCCGCTGGCCGAACAGCAGCTTCGCCGCGCGCTGGCGATCAGCCAGGGTGACGTGACGGTGCTGTTCACCTCGCCGATCGCAGCAGTACTGCTGAGCCTTGCGGCGATCGCGCTCATCCTTCCCCTCGTCCTGCGTGCACGCGGACGCGGCGATGCCCTATCGCAGATGGCAGCCAGCGAAGACTGATTACAAAGCTGCCAACAGACTGAAAGCCCGGCTCCGGTCGGGCTTTTTTTATTGGCCGAACACGGACCAGCCGGTTCTGGTGGCCAGCATTTCGAGCGCCAGCGAACCCAGCAGCGAATTGCCGTTGTGATTGAGGCCCGGCGACCAGACGGCGACGGACGCCTTGCCAGGTGCTACCGCCATGATGCCGCCGCCGACACCGCTCTTGCCGGGCAGGCCGACGCGGTAGGCGAAATCCCCCGACCCATCGTAATGCCCGCAGGTGAGCATCAGCGCATTGATGCGCCGCGCCCGTTGCCTCGATACCACGGTATGCCCGGTCAGCGGATTGCGGCCGGAGGCAGCGAGGAAAAGGGCCGACTTGGCGAGTTGGGTGCAGGTCATGGCGAGCGCGCAATGATGGAAATAGACGCCCAGCACATGTTCGACCGGATGGTCGAGCTTGCCGAAGGAGCGCATGAAATTGGCGAGCGCGAAATTGCGGAAACCCGTCGCCTGCTCGGACTTCGCCACTTCCGGGTCGATGGCAATCGAATCGTCGTCGGCAAGGTAACGCACGAAGCGGACGATCTCGCCGATCGCCTCGCGCGGCGTATGCCCGGCAAGCACCAGGTCGCTGACCGCGATGGCGCCGGCATTGATGAACGGATTGCGCGGCTTGCCTTCCTCATGCTCGAGCTGGACGATGGAATTGAAGGCGGAGCCGGACGGCTCGCGGCCGACACGGTTCCAGGTGGTCTCGCCATGCTTGCCAAGCGCCAGCGTCAGGGTGAAGACCTTCGAGACGCTCTGGATCGAGAAGGGTTCGTCGCAATCGCCAGCTTTGAAGACCTGGCCGTCGACACCGATGATCGCCATTCCGAATTTCTTCGGATCGACATGGGCGAGTTGCGGGATGTAGTCGGCCACCTTGCCTTCGCCGAGCCGCGGCGTCAGCTTCGCATGGATTTCGTCGACGATCGCCTGCAGGTCTGCCATCTCTTCACCCCGAATTGTTGCGCCCCAAGACGAGCCTTACTATTCGAAGGCGCTGCCGGAAAGATGGTTGCTTGCGGAAGCCTTCACCGCGCCGATCTCCGACCACAATGAGGCGATCATCGCCGGATCGACATCGGCCATGATGTCACGCAGCCAGCCCTCGTGGGCGGCGGCCATGGCGACAAAAAGCTCGGTCCCGGCCGGCGTCAGCTTGGCGACGGTGACCCGGCGGTCGCCATCGGGCGTGACGCGCTGCACGAAACCATCCGCCTCCAGCCGCTCCACCAGACCCGTGACATTGCCGTTGGTGACCATGGTGCGCTTCGAGAGTTCGCCGAGTCTCAGCCCATCCGCCTCGCGATAGAGCTGTGCCATCAAATCGAACTGGGGAAGCGTCGCACTGAATTCAGTGCGAAGGCGGCGACGGATTTCTGTGGTGATCAGTTTGGTGGTGGAGAGCATGCGCAGCCACAGCCGCGTCTCAGGCTTGTTCTTCCCATGAGGGCCATGGGCGATCAGTTCCAGGTCGGCGCTTGCCGCTTCTGCTTCCATGCCTACACCCCGAGATATCGATCCTGCAATTCCATCGTCAGGTCCGTCGGCCTGCCGCTCCAGGCGCTTCTTCCGTTTTCAAGGATGACACAGCGGTCCGCAACCGGCAAAAGCTCCGAAAGCGTCTTATCCACCACGAGGATAGACAAACCCTCGGCTTTCAGCCGCCGGATCGCCTTCCAGATGTCCTGGCGGATCACCGGGGCAAGGCCTTCGGTCGCCTCGTCGAGAATGAGCAGGCGCGGATTGGTCATCAGCGCGCGGCCGATCGCCAGCATCTGCTGCTCGCCGCCCGACAGCGACCTTGCCATTTGGGCATGCCGCTCAGACAATCGCGGGAAGAGCTCGTTGACGCGCTCCAGCGTCCATTGGCCCGGCCGGGCGGCGGCGACCAGGTTTTCGTGCACCGTCAGGTTCGGGAAACAACGGCGGCCTTCCGGCACGAGGCCGATGCCGAGCTTGGCGACATGGTGCGGCCGCTTGCCTCTCGTATCTATGCCGCCGATCTTCACGCCACCGGCGCGGGGCGGGTTGAGATTGCAGATGGCGCGGATGGTGGTCGTCTTGCCCATGCCGTTGCGGCCCATCAGGGCGACGGCCTCGCCTTCCGCGACCGAAAGGTCGACGCCGAAAAGCGCCTGGCTGGCGCCGTAGAATGCTTCGATCCTGGTGACATCGAGCAGCATCAGGCGTGGTCTCCGAGATAGGCGGTGCGCACGGTCGGATCGCGGCGGATTTCCTCGACCGTCCCCGTCGCGATGATGCGGCCGTAGACGAGCACCGAGATCCGGTCGGCGAGCGCGAAAACCGCGTCCATGTCGTGCTCGACCAGCAGGATCGGCGCTTCCTGCCGCAGTGTATCGAGGAAGCGGGTCAGCGATTTCGAACCTTCCGGGCCCATTCCCGCCATCGGCTCATCGAGCAGGAAGGCCTTGGAGCCGAGCGCCAGCGCCATGGCGATTTCGAGCTGCCGGCGTTCGCCATGGGAAAGCTCTGCCGCCGGAATGCGGGCGCGAGCCGTCAGGCCGACACGTTCCAACATGGCCATCGCGGTGTCGATCAGCGACCTGTCGCGCATGACCGGCTTGAAGAAGCGGAAGCTCGAGCCCTGTTTCGCCTGAACCGCCAGCATGACGTTCCGCAGCCCCGAAAAATCCGGAGCGATCGACGAGACCTGGAAGGTGCGGCCAAGCCCGAGCCGGGCACGATCGGCCACACCGAGCGAGCCGATATCCTGCCCGGCAAAACGCACCGTGCCGCTATCCTGCCGAAGCGTGCCGCAGATCTGGTGGATGAGTGTCGACTTGCCGGCGCCGTTCGGGCCGATCAGGGCGTGGATTTCGCCGGGGCGAAGGTCGAGCGTCACGCCATCGGTCGCCCGCAGTGCGCCGAAATTCTTGACGAGGTTGGAGATCTGGAGAACCGGCTCAACCATGTTTGGCCTTTCCGGCAAGCAGGCCTAGAAGACCGCCCCGCGCGAAAAGCACGACGGCGAGCAGGATGAGGCCCAGGAAGAACTGCCAGCGCTCGGTGAGGCCACCGAGCGCATATTCGAAGATCACATAGAGGGCTGCACCCGCAAGCGGTCCGAACAGCCGGCCGGTGCCGCCGAGAATGATCAGCACGATCAGTTCGCCCGACATATGCCAGGAGAGCATGGACGGGCTGACGAAACGGTTGAGATCGGCAAACAGCGCGCCGGCAAGGCCGGTGATCGCCGCCGAAATCGCGAAGGCGGTGAGCCGGATGCGATAGGGCTGGATGCCGACGGTCGCGACGCGCACCTCGTTCTGCCGTGCCGCCTGCAGCGCCGTGCCGAAGCGCGAGGCGCGGATCAGGGCGAAGAGACCGAGCGCCAGCAGCAGGGCGACGTAGCAGATCAGGAAGAAGTTCAGCGGAATCATAGTCATGACGCCCGGGAACTGGTTGCGAACAAGAATCGATAACCCGTCCTCGCCGCCATAGGCCGGCCAGGAGATCGCGAAATAATAGACCATCTGCGCGAAGGCGAGCGTGATCATGATGAAATAGACGCCGGAGGTGCGAAGGCTGATCGCGCCGATCGCCAGGCCCACAAGGCCTGAAATGATCACCGCGACGGTCCAGATCGCCCACATCTGCTTCGTCCCGGAAAGCCCGAACAGCAGCGGATCGCCGGAAAAGGCGTGAGCGGCCAGGATGCCGGCAACGTATCCGCCAATGCCGAAAAAGGCGGCGTGGCCGAAGGAGACGAGACCACCGAGACCCAGCGCCAGATTGAGGCCGGTTGCGGCGAGCGCCAGGATGGCGATACGGGTCGCGAGCGTGATGTAGAACGGCTGGCCAAGCGCGTCCGCCGCAAAGGGCACGGCGAGCAGCAGGGCCGCCAGAATGAGGTTGGTGAGGTTTTCGCGGGTCAAGATCATGATCTCACGCATGTGCCGCGGGGAAGAGGCCGCGCGGCTTGACCGCGAGAATGACCGCCATGACGATATAGATCAGCATCGAAGCCACGGCGCCGCCGATCATGCCGGCCTGGGCCGGGGCGACGAACAGCGCCAGGATCTTCGGCAGCAGGAAACGTCCCATCGTATCGGTGACGCCGACCAGCAGCGCACCGAGCAGCGCGCCCTTGATCGAGCCTATGCCGCCGATGACGATGACCACGAAGGCGAGGATCAGCACCGGCTCGCCCATACCGACCTGCACCGACTGCAGCGCGCCGACCATGGCTCCGGCGAGACCCGCCAGGGCCGCACCGAGCGCGAAGACGACGGTGTAAAGCGTGCGGATATCGACGCCTAAAGCGCCGATCATCTCGCGGTCGCTTTCGCCGGCGCGGATGCGCATGCCGAGCCGGGTCCGGGAAATCAGCAGGTAGAGGCCGAAGGCGACGATCGCGCCGGCGAGGATGATCGCCAGACGATAGACCGGATATTCCGTACCGCCGGGCAGCGCGACGGCGCCCTGCAGCAAGGGAGGAATATCGAGATAGAGCGGGAAGGAGCCGAACAGCCAGCGCGTGCCTTCCGAAAACATCAGGATCAGCGCGAAGGTGGCCAGCACCTGGTCGAGATGATCGCGGTCGTAGAGCCTGCGGATTACCACGAGTTCGACGATCGCCCCGGCGGCGGCGGCCGCGACGAGACTGGCGATCAGGCCGATCCAGAAGGAACCGGTCCATGCCGCCACGGTGGCACAGGCGAATGCGCCGACCATGTAGAGCGAGCCGTGAGCGAGGTTGATCAGGCCCATGACGCCGAAGATCAGCGTCAGCCCGGCAGCCATGAGAAACAACATGACGCCGAGCTGCAGGCCATTAAGCAACTGCTCGAGAGCAAGTGCCAAAGTCACGGGCGGACCTTAGATCTTGCAGTCTTTGGCATAGGCATCGCCGTGATCGGCGAAGATCTTCTCGACCGTCTTGTTGGTGATGACGCCGTTCTGCTTCACCACTTCCGTCAGGTAGATGTCCTGGATCGGATGCTGGTTGGTGTTGAACTTGAACTTTCCGCGCGGCGACTGGATGTCGGCCTTCTTCAGTTCGGCGCCGAAGGCAGCGGCGTTCTTGACGCTCGCCTTGGACGCTGCGGCAACGATGAGCTGGGCGGCGTCATAGGCCTGGACGGCATAGATGGACGGCAGGCGGTTATATTCCTTCTGGAAATCCGCCAGGAACTTCTTGCTCGCGGCATTGTCGAAGTCCGGAGCCCACTGGCCGGACGCCTTGGCGCCGATCGCTGCATCCCCGATTGCCGGCAGGACGTCCTGGCTGAAGGAGAAGCCCGGGCCCATGACCGGGATTTTGACGCCCGACTGGGCGAACTGCTTCATGAAGGCGATGCCCATGCCGCCGGGCAGGAAGACGAAGATGCCGTCGGCGCCGGACGCGCGCATCTGGGCGATTTCGGCGGCGTAGTCGGTCTGGCCGACCTGGGTGTAGACTTCGGCGGCGAGCTGGCCCTTGTAATAACGCTTGAAGCCGGTCAGCGAATCCTTGCCGGCCGGATAGTTCGGGGCGAGGATGAACATCTTCTTGTAGCCCTTGTTGGCATATTCGCCCATGGCTTCATGAAGGTTGTCGTTCTGGTAGGCGGCGTTGAAATAGAGCTTGTTGCAGTTGGCGCCGGCAAGCGCTGCAGGCGCAGCATTGGTCGAGACGTAGAACTTGCCCTGGGCCACCGCGCTCGGGGCAACGGCCATCAAAAGGTTCGACCAGACGATGCCGGTCAGGACGTCGACCTTGTCGCTCTGGATCATCTTGTCGGCGATCTGCACGGCCAGTTCCGGCTTCTGCGCATCGTCTTCGGTAACAACGGTAATGTCCTTGTTGCCGGCATTCTTGATCGCCAGCATGAAGCCGTCGCGCGTATCGATGCCAAGGCCGGCGCCACCGCCCGAAAGCGTGGTGATCATGCCGATCTTCAAAGGCTCGGCGAAAGCCATGCCGGTGGTGCCAACGCTCAGCGCCAAAGTGGCTGCAGCAAGCATTTTCTTCATGTGACGAACTCCCGTTTGTTGTTTTGTCGTTCCCGATGCCTTCGACGGACTTCAACATCCGCCGGGTCTTCTTTGTCTTCCACATTTGCGTGGAAACTTCCACTCTACATGTCAGGCGAAATTCAACCGCCAATCACCATGGTTAAGCCGAGGGCTTCTGCTTCAGGCGGAAGCGCTGGATCTTGCCGGACTCGGTCTTCGGCAGCGCATCGGTGAAGACGACCGAACGCGGATATTTGTAAGGGGCGATCACCGCCTTGACGTGATCCTGCAGGATCTTGACCATCAGCTCGCTTGCCTCGGCGCCCTTTACCAGCACCACATGCGCCTCCACGATCGTTCCGCGTGCCTCGTCCGAGACGCCGATCACGGCGCATTCGAGCACCGCCTCGTGCTTGAGGAGGGCCGCCTCGACTTCGGGACCGGCGATGTTGTAGCCGGCCGAAACGATCATGTCGTCGGAGCGGGCGGCGAAGTGGAAATAGCCGTCCTCGTCCTCGACGAAACTGTCGCCCGTCAGGTTCCAGCCGTCCCTGACGTATTCCTTCTGGCGGTCGTCGGCGAGGTAACGGCAGCCGATCGGCCCCTTGACCGCCAGCTTGCCGATCGTGCCGCGCGGCACTTCGTTCATGTCGTCGTCGACGACGATCGCCTCGTAACCGGTGAGCGGCTTGCCGGTGCAGGCCGGTTTGGAATCGCCGAGCCGGTTCGAGATGAAGATATGCAGCATCTCGGTCGCGCCGATGCCATCGAGGATCGGCTTGCCGGTCTTCTTGACCCATTCGTCGAAGACGGGGCCGGGCAAGGTCTCGCCGGCGGAAACGGCGATGCGCAGCGACGACAGATCGGCGCCCGCATCCATCGCCGCCAGCATGGCGCGGTATGCGGTCGGTGCCGTGAAGCTGATCGTTGCCTTGTAGGTCTCGATGATCTCGATCATCTTGGGTGGCGTCGCCTGCTCCAGAAGCGTCGCGGCCGCACCGAAACGCAGAGGGAATACCGCAAGGCCGCCGAGGCCGAAGGTGAAGGCAAGCGGCGGGGAGCCGACGAACACGTCGTCCGGCGTCACGTCCAGCACTTCCTTCGCATAGGCATCGGCGATGATTAGGATATCGCGGTGGAAATGCATGGTCGCCTTCGGCACGCCGGTGGAGCCGGAGGTGAAGCCGAGCAGGGCGACGTCGTCGCGGCCGGTTTTCACCGCTTCGAAACGCACCGGCTTGTTGAGCGCCGCCCGATCGAGTTCGGCGTCATGGTTGGCGGTGCCATCGAAGCCGATCACCTGCTTCAGAAAGCGGCTTTCCTTGGCGCAGGCGACCAGTTCGTCCATCAGCCGCGTATCGCAGAGCGCGATCGAGATTTCGGCCTTGTCGATGATCTTGGCAAGTTCGCCGGAGCGCAGCATCGGCATGGTGTTGACCACGACCGCGCCTGCTTTCGTCGCAGCCAGCCAGCAGGCGACCATGGCCGGGTTGTTGGCGGAACGGATCAGCACGCGGTTGCCCGGCTTCAGGCCGTAGTCCTCGGTGAGTGCCTGAGCGATGCGGTTCGTCCAGTCGGACAATTCCTTGTAGGTGCGGCGGCGGCCGTTGCCGATGAGAGCGGTGTTGTCGCCGAAGCCGCGCTCGACCATACGGTCGGTGAGCTCGACCCCCGCGTTCATCCATTCCGGATAATCGAAGCCATCAAGCCTGATTTCCGGCCACTGATCCGGAGGCGGAAGATTGTCGCGGGCAAACGTATCCAGATGGCCTGACGGTCCCAGCATATTTTCGTTCCCAAGCGTTTTTTATATAGCGGCTTTTTGCCTTTCACTCAGAAAAGCACTGCTTTCCCTCGGTTGCAAGAGAGAAAGTTTAAGTTTGTAATAATTTTCCTCCTTGCGATTTTTGAAGCTGCGACGGGCTTCCAAGCGGGCTGATGCGGTGACAGTATGATGTTCGAAATCAAGCGGATCGAGAGAAGTGAGCATGCGTCATCGGATTAGCGACTGGGACAATGCCTATGCCAACGGCATCAACATTCCCCAGGGCGACCGCTGGCCGGCGGCTTGGGTGGAACCGGCGCGACTTTATCGTGAGACGCTTGCCGCCGCCGGCCGCGCCAAACTTGGCCTTTCCTATGGCGATAAGCCCCGCAACCGCTTCGACCTTTTCCTGCCCGAAACGGAGCCGGCCGGCCTCGTGGTTTTCGTCCACGGCGGCTTCTGGATCGGTCTCGACAACAGCTATTGGTCGCAATTCGCCAACGGCGCCGTGGAGCGCGGTTATGCCGTTGCCATGCCGATGTATACGCTGGCCCCGGAGAACCGCATTTCGGGCATCACGGTGGAAATCGGCAGGGCGATCGAGGCTGCCGCGGCCAAGGTCAGCGGGCCGATCCGGCTGATCGGCCATTCGGCGGGCGGGCATCTCGTCACGCGGATGATTTCTGCCACGTCACCGCTGCCGGAAGCAATGCGCAGCCGCATCGTCAAGACGGTCTCGCTTTCCGGCGTGCACGATCTGCGGCCGATCATGAAGACCAAGATGAACGAAAAGCAGCGGATCGACGCCGAAGAAGCCTACCGGGAAAGCCCGGCCCTGCTGGAGCCGCTTGCCGGCGCGCGGGTGACCTGCTGGGTGGGGGCCGGCGAACGCGCCGAGTTCATCCGTCAGAACGCATTGCTTGCCAGCGTCTGGAAGGGGCTTGGCGCCGAGACGGAGGCGGTCGAGGAGCCGGACAAGCATCACTTCACCATCCTCGACGGCATGGAGGATCCCGCCCATCCGCTGATGGACGCGCTGTTTTCCTAGAGCGACGCGGCGGCGCGGGCCGCCTGGTCGTAATGGCCGGACAGCGCGCGCAGGCGGGCTGCCATGGCCGACAGGGTATCCCCCGAAACCTCGGTGGCCAGCACCGACTTGACCAGCAGTTCCTCGCGCACTGCCGCATAGCGATTGCAGGCTTCGGCGCCCGCTTCCGTCACCATGACCAGCTTTTCCTTGCCGCGGCGGCCGGACTTGATCAGCTTCAGGCGTTCGAGCTTCTTCAGCGCGTAGGTCACCACATGCGTGTCCTCGATATTGAGGACGAGGGCGATATCGGCCAGCGTCTTTGCCTTGTTGCGGCTGTTGATATTGTGCAGCACGAGGATATCGATCGGCGACAGATCCGGCACGCCGGCAGCCGACATGCAACGGACCATCCAGCGGCCGAACGCGTGGTTCAGCATGATCATGCCGAACTCGATCTCGGAGAGCGCCGGCAATGCGCCGCTCGCCAGGTGCCCGGAGGATACGATCGGGCCGAATTCACTCTTTTCCGATGCCATGACTTTTCCTCCCGGGACGAGCGCGCCGCAGGCGGATGCCTGCGGCGCCTCTCAAATCACATCTTCTTGTAGGCGTCCAGAATGGCGGCGCCATCAGCACCGGCCTTCTTCAGCCAATCCTCGGTCAGCTTGGCGCCGACATCGGCCAGACCCTTCTTGAGATCGGCGCTCGGTTCGAGAACCTTCATGCCGTTCTTCTTGAGGGTTTCCATGTAGGCCGAGGTCTTTTCGGCACCGAGCGCCCAGCCGCGGGTCTCTGCTGCAGCGGCTGCATCGGTGACCGCCTTCTGGACGGCCGGATCGAGGCCAGCGAAGGCGGCCTTGTTGACGAAGATGACGTTCTTCGGGATCCAGGCCTGGGTGTCGTAATAGTGGGTCAGCGATTCCCAGATCTTGCTATCGACGCCGGTGGCGCTCGAGGTCATCAGGCCGTCGATGACGCCGGTTGCCAGAGCCTGCGGCAGTTCGGCCGCCTGGACGGTCACCGGCTGGGCACCGACGAGATCGGCGATGCGCGATGTGCCGACGTTGTAGGCCCGCCATTTCAGGCCCTTGAGGTCGGCGGTGCTGTTGACGTCCTTCTTGGTGAAAATGCCCTGCGGCGGCCACGGCGCCGCATAGAGGAGCTTGAGGCCCTGCGCATCGAGTGCCTTCTCGATCGCCGGCTTGGAGGCAGCATAGAGCTTCCTGGACGCGTCGAAGCTGGTTGCCAGGAACGGCACGACGTCGATGCCGAAGACCGGGTTTTCGTTCTCGTGCAGCGAGATCAGCACTTCGCCGGCCTGGGCTTGGCCGGTCTGGACGGCGCGCTTGATATCCGGCGCCTTGAACAGCGAGGCGCTCGGATGAACGGTGATCTTCAGCTTGCCGCCCGAGGCCGTTTCGACGTCCTTGGCGAACTGCATCAGGTTCTCGACATGGTAGTTCGCCGGCGGATAGGCCGACGGCAGGACCCAGGCGGTCTGGGCGAGAGCGGCGCCGGAAGCCGCCAGAAGCGCCGCACCGGCAAGGCCCGAGCGAACGAGAGTAGAGATCATTTTCCTCATATCAGTTCCCTTTTTCTTTCTCTGATTAACCCGGGAATGCCATTTTCGGCAGAACCATCACGATTTCCGGGAAGACCGTAATGATGGCGACAGTCGCCACAAGCAGGAAGAAGAACGGCAGCGAGGCGCGGGCGACAGTCAGACTGTCGCGGCCGCTCATCGTTTGCAGCACGAAGAGGTTGAAGCCGACCGGCGGCGAGACTTCCGCCATCTCGACGATCAGCACCAGGAAGATGCCGAACCAGACGAGGTCGAAACCGGCCTGCTGGATCATCGGCAGGACCACGACCGTGGTGAGCACGATCATCGACAGCCCGTCGAGCGCTGCGCCGAGCAGGATATACATGACCGTCAGCACCGCGATCAGCGCATAGGGGCTGAGGTTGAAACTGTCGACCCAGGCGGCGAGCGCGTTCGGAATGCCGGTATAACCCATGGCGATCGACATGAAGCCGGCGCCGGTCAGGATCAGCATGATCATGCAGGTGAGCCGGGTGGCGCCCATGACGCTGTCCCAGAAGGCTTTCATCGTCAGCGTCCGCGACCAGGCGGCGATGGCAAGCGAGCCGAGCACGCCCCAGGCCGCGCATTCCGTCGCCGTCGCCCAGCCCAGAATGAGGGTTGCGAAGACAAGCACGATGAGCAGCGTGACGGGGATGAGGTTGGCCGATTCCTTGAGCTTCTCCATGAAGCTCATCTTCGGCGGTGCGGGCGGCTGCTTGTCCGGGTTCAGAAGCGACCAGACGATGATGTAGCCGGAATAAAGCACCATGACGATGAGGCTCGGCAGGAAGCCGGCGAGGAAGATCTGGATGATCGAGACGTTCGCCGCGACCGCATAAACGACCATGGTGATCGACGGCGGGATGAGGATGCCGAGCGTGCCGGCGCCTGCGAGAGAACCGAGGCTGACCATCTCGTCATAACCGCGCTTCTTCAATTCCGGCAGGGCGATCTTGGCGATCATGGCGGTGGTGGCGGCCGACGAGCCGGAGATCGAGCCGAACAGGCCGCAGCCGAGCACGTTGACATGCATGAGGCGGCCGGGCAGCCAGCCGAGCCAGGGAGCCAAGCCGCGGAACATCTCTTCCGAAAGCCGCGTCCTGAACAGGATTTCCCCCATCCAGACGAACAGAGGCAGGGCCGCGAGCGACCAGGATGCGCCGCCGCTCCAGGAATTGGTGGCGAGCACGGCGCCAATCGGGATGCCGGGCACGAAGAGCATGGCGATAAAGCCGCAGATCAGCAGCGAAATGCCGATCCACACCCCGCCGGCCAGCAGCGCCAGAAGGGCGACAAGAACGACGCCGGCGATTTCAACGAGTTCGATCGTGCTCATGGATCACGCCCCACTCTGCATGGCGCGCTCGATGACTTCCTCGGCCGTTTGCGGCTCCGGCTTCTCATAGCGCGGCGAACCGCCGAACAGCACATGGAGGAGTTCGTCGACGAAGGCGATCGCGAGGATGATCAGGCCGCCGCAGAAACCGAGCTGCGGGATCCACAAGGGCACCGCGATGACGCCCTGCGACAGGTCGTTGAACTGCCATGAGGTCTTCGTCATGTCGAAGGCGAACCAGGCGAAATAGACCGCGGCGGCAGTGCCCGTGGCCAGGGCGACGATTTCGATGACCTGCCGCAGACGGCCCTTGAAACGCTCGATCAGCAATCCGACACGGATCATCTCGCCGGAGCGGAACGTGTGGGCGAGGCCGAGGAAGGCGCTTGCGGCCATGCACCAGGAGGCGAAGTCGTCACCGGACGGCAAGTCGATATCGAGCGGGCGCCCGGCCGAGAGCCCCAGCATGATCAGGAAAATGGCGACGAGAAAAAGTCCGGCGAGATAGCCGGAAAACAGATAGAGTCCATCCAGCACCTTCCGGAGCCAATCCGGGAATATGCTGTGGCGGGGATCAACGGAGGACATGGATGGCCCTCCCGTTACAGGATCGAAAAAACGGCATGGTCGGCTCCCCTCGGTTGCCGGTTATCCGGGTGGAGCTCTTGGCGGCTTCCTGCCCGTTCAGCGAGCATGATGCTTCAATGTGCATTTTCCTGTCAACTAATCATTGACGTTTTATCGACGAAATGTTTTCGTTAGGGCATGTCAGTTGATTTGAGGGGCGGATTATGACCGAGGCTAAGTGGGATTTCTGGATCGATCGCGGCGGCACGTTCACCGACATCGTGGGCCGAAAGCCTGACGGATCGCTCGTGGCCCACAAGGTCCTGTCGGAGAATCCGGAGGCCTACCGCGATGCCGCGGTGCAGGGCATCCGCGAGCTCCTCGGCGTGCCGACCGGGGCCGCCATCCCTGCCGACGCGATCGGCGCGGTGAAGATGGGCACGACGGTCGCCACCAATGCGCTGCTTGAGCGCAAGGGCGAGCACACGCTGCTCGTCACCACCCGCGGTTTCCGCGATGCGCTGGCGATCGGCTATCAGGCCCGCGCCGACATTTTTGCCAAGAAGATCATCAAGCCGGAACTGCTCTACAAACACGTGGTCGAGGTGGACGAACGGGTCCGCGCCGACGGTACGATCGAGGCGGCGCCGGATGAAAAGACGATCCGCGGCCAGTTGCAGGAGCAATTTGATGCCGGTTTCCGTGCCGTCGCCATCGCCTTCATGCACGCGTATCGCTATCCGGCTCATGAACAGCTGGTGGCCGGGATCGCCCGCGATATCGGCTTCACTCAGGTTTCCGTCAGCCATGAGGTTTCGCCGCTGATCAAGCTGGTCGGGCGCGGCGACACGACTGTGGTCGACGCCTATCTGTCGCCGATCCTGCGCCGCTATGTGGAGCAGGTGGCCGGCGAACTCGGCACCGGGCTCGAAGCCACGGACGGCCAAGGCGCGCAGCTGATGTTCATGCAGTCCTCCGGAGGGCTCACCGCAGCGCGGCTGTTCCAGGGCAAGGATGCGATCCTGTCCGGCCCGGCCGGCGGCGTGGTCGGCGCTGTCGAGACGTCGCGGCTTGCGGGCTTTAACCGGATGGTCGGCTTCGACATGGGCGGCACGTCCACCGACGTATCGCATTATGACGGCGAGCTGGAACGTTCGTTCGAAACCGAAGTGGCGGGCGTGCGTATGCGCGCGCCAATGATGTCGATCCACACGGTTGCCGCCGGCGGCGGATCGATCCTGCATTTCGAGAACGGCCGTTTCCGCGTCGGCCCGGATTCGGCCGGTGCCAATCCCGGTCCGAAGGCCTATCGCCGCGGCGGGCCGCTGACGGTCACCGACGCGAACGTCATGCTCGGCAAGCTCTCGCCAAAACTTTTCCCGGCGATCTTCGGCCCGAACCGCGACCAGCCGCTCGATGCGGATGCGGTGCGTGCCGCCTTCGAGGATATGGCCAAGGTGATCGGCGACGGCCGTTCGCCGGAAGAAGTGGCCGACGGCTTCCTGGCGATCGCCGTCGAGAACATGGCGAATGCCGTCAAGAAGATCAGCGTCCAGCGTGGTTACGACGTCACCCATTACGTGCTGACCTGCTTCGGCGGCGCCGGCGGCCAGCATGCCTGCCTGACGGCAGACGCGCTCGGCATCTCGACCGTGATGATCCATCCGTTCTCGGGTATCCTTTCCGCCTATGGCATGGGGCTTGCGGATATCCGCGCCACCCGCCAGCGCACGGTCTCGCACGAGCTTGCGGCCGCGCTGGAAACGCTTGGAGCCATCCGCGACGACCTGACCGCAAGCGTCCTGGAGGAAATGGCCTCTCAGGGCGTGACTGCCTCCGAAACCGAGGTGCTTCACCGCGCCCACCTGCGCTATCAGGGCACGGATACGACCTTGCCCGTCACACTCGCCAGCGCGGCTGAGATGACGGCCGCGTTCGAGACGGCGCACAGGAAGCAGTTCGGCTTCATCTTCGAAAACCGCGAGATCATCTTCGAGGCCTATGAGGTCGAGGCGATCGGCGGCGGCGCCGATTCCGACGAGCCGGAATTCGAGATCGACGACAAGGCACCGACCGCAGCCGAACAAACGAAATTTTTCTCCGGCGGGGCATGGCGCGAGGCGCCGGTCTATCGCCGCGCCGATATCAAGCCGGGCTCGCGCGCAAACGGCCCATGCCTGATCGTCGAGCCGCATCAGACGATCGTCGTCGAGGACGGCTGGGCGTTCGAGATCACGAAGCTGAACCATGTCGTGCTGAAGCGCGTCGCAACGCTCTCCCGCGCCAGGCCGATCGGCACCCAGGCGGATCCGGTTCTGCTCGAAGTGTTCAACAACCTCTTCATGTCGATCGCCGAACAGATGGGCGTGACGCTGCAGAACACCGCCTCCTCGGTCAACATCAAGGAACGGCTGGATTTCTCCTGCGCCGTCTTCGATGCGGATGGTGCGCTGGTGGCGAACGCCCCGCATATGCCGGTGCATCTCGGCTCCATGGACCGCTCGGTTGAAAGCGTCATCGCCCAGAACCAGGGCAGGATCCGCCCCGGCGACGTGTTCGCGCTTAACGCGCCTTATAACGGCGGCACCCATCTGCCGGATATCACCGTGGTCACGCCGGTGTTCGATGCCGAGGGCAAGGACATTCTCTTCTACGTCGCCTCGCGCGGCCATCATGCCGATGTCGGCGGTACCGCTCCGGGTTCGATGACGCCTCTGGCGACGACCGTGGACGAGGAAGGCGTGCTGTTCGACAACGTTCTGCTCGTTGATCGCGGCCGCTTCGACGAGGCCGGCATCACCGATCTCCTCTCCAACCACCCTTACCCCGCCCGCAACGTCGCCCAGAACGTTGCCGACCTGCGCGCCCAGATCGCCGCCAACGAAAAGGGCGTGCACGAGATGCGCAAGATGATCGCGCAGTTCGGGCTCGACGTGGTGCAGGCCTATATGGGCCACGTGCAGGACAATGCGGAGGAGAGCGTGCGCCGGGTCATCGAAAAGCTCGGCGATTCGGAATTCTCCTACCCGACCGACCAGGGCAGCGTGATCCGGGTTAAGATCACGGTCGACAAGGCCAAGCGCGAGGCGACGGTCGACTTCACCGGCACGAGCCCGCAAAAGAAGAACAATTTCAACGCGCCGGAGCCGGTGACCCGCGCGGCGGTGCTTTATGTCTTCCGCGTCATGGTCGAAAGCTCCATTCCGATGAATGCGGGATGCCTGCGGCCGATCCGCATCATCGTGCCGGAAGGGTCGATGCTGAAGCCGCAATATCCGGCGGCCGTGGTGGCGGGCAATGTCGAGACCAGCCAGCACGTGACCAATGCGCTGTTCGGCGCGCTCGGGGCGATGGCAGCGAGCCAGGGCTCGATGAACAATCTCACCTTCGGCAACGCGACCTATCAGTATTACGAGACGCTGTGCTCCGGTTCGCCGGCCGGTGTGTTCAACGACGGGACCGGCTTCGAGGGCACGGATGCGGTGCATGTGCACATGACCAATTCCCGCCTCACCGACCCGGAAATCCTCGAAACCCGTTATCCGGTCCTGCTCGAAGACTTCCATATCCGCGAAAATTCCGGCGGCAGGGGCAAGTTCTCGGCCGGCAACGGAACCAAACGCACGATCCGCTTCCTCGAAAAGATGGATTGCGCCATCCTCTCCTCGCACCGGACGATCAAGCCGCACGGGCTTGCTGGCGGCGAAACCGGCGAGCTTGGCCACACCACCGTGCGGCGCCTCGACGGCACGCTCGAAGAGCTCGGCGGCTGCGCCCAGACGATCATCGAGGCCGGTGAAGCGGTGACCGTTCAGACGCCGACGGCCGGGGGCTATGGCAAAGCGGACTGATCTGCCGTAACCGGAGATCATGACGAAGCAGATCGCGATCATTGGCGGCGGCCCGGCAGGGCTGATGGCAGCGGAGGTTCTCTCCGCTGCCGGCCATGCCGTGACGGTCTACGAGGCGATGCCGACCTTCGGGCGGAAATTCCTGCTCGCCGGCAAGTCCGGGCTGAACATCACCCATTCGGAAGATTTTTCGAGTTTCGCAGAGCGATTCGGGAACGCCTCCCCGCGCCTGCGCCCTGCCCTGGAGGCGTTTACGCCGGACGACGTTCGGGCCTGGGCGGCCGGTCTCGGCACGGAGACCTTCGTAGGGACGTCCGGACGCGTGTTTCCGAAAGCCATGAAGGCCTCGCCCCTGTTGCGCGCCTGGCTGCGGCGGCTGGAGGCGCAGGGCGTGACGCTCAGCACACGGCATCGCTGGGTGGGATTTGCCGAAAACGGTTATCGGTTCGAAACGCCGGAAGGGCCGGTCACCGTTCGCCCCGACGCAGCTCTGCTGGCTTTGGGCGGCGCCAGCTGGCCACGGCTTGGCTCGGATGCCGCGTGGGTGCCGTGGCTGAGAGACAAAGGCATCGTGATCGCCGACCTGCGGCCAGCCAATTGCGGTTTCGATGTCGCGTGGAGCGAGGCGTTTCGCGAGCGTTTCGCCGGCGAGCCGCTGAAATCCGTTTCGACGACCTCTGGCGCCGGCATATTCCCAGGCGAATTTGTGGTATCGAAACACGGTATCGAGGGCAGCCTTGTCTATGCCCATTCCGCAGCGCTTAGAGACCGGCTTGTTGCAGAAGGCCGCGCGGCGTTGACCGTCGATCTCACGCCCGGCCGTACCGCGGAGCGTCTGGCACGCGACCTTGCCCGGCAGGATGCCAAGGCGAGTTTCTCGAACCGGCTGCGCAAGGGCGCCGGGCTGGAGGGCGTAAAAGCCGCGCTGCTTCGCGAACTTGTGCCGGATGCCAGCCGCATGGCTCCCCAGGAATTGGCGGAACAGATCAAGGCCCTGCAGATCCCGGTTCTTCGTCCCCGGCCGATTGCGGAAGCGATCTCGTCCGCCGGCGGCATCGCCTGGAGCGATCTGGACGAAAACTACATGCTGAAACCGCTTACCGGCCTGTTTGCCGCCGGGGAGATGCTCGATTGGGAGGCGCCGACCGGCGGCTACCTGCTGACCGCCTGCCTCGCCACGGGCCGTTCTGCGGCACACGGCCTCGGGGCATGGCTGGACTCGCAATAGGACTCGCTTCGGCGCTCGATTTGCGATTTCTTTCCTAGTTATCCGACATTGTCCTGGATCAACGCCTCGGGGCGTGATTCGCGCAGATTTACGCGGAGGAAAGGACCTCCATGACCAGGGAAAGACGAAGACGCATCATCCGCAGGCGGCGGACCGTGACGGGTCTTGCGCTCGTTGCCGCGATTTCCTTCGTGGCGGGCATGACGGATGCGGTAGGCCTGCTTCTCTCGGGCGACTTCGTGTCCTTCATGACCGGCAACACGACCCGCGCGGCAATCTCCTTCGCCGACGGCGACTACAGCCATGCGATCATCCTCTTCATCGCGCTCTGGGTCTTCATTCTCGGCAACGCGCTCGGCATCGTACTCGCCTATACGGTCTCGGCACGCCGCACCTTCGTGGTACTCTCGGGCGTCTCGCTCCTGCTGGCCGCGGCTTCCATCGTACCCACGGCCGGTTATCCACGGCTGCAATTCTATCTGATCGTGCTGTCGATGGGCATGATCAATGCGACGGTCGAACATATCGAAGGGCTGCCAATCGGCCTCACCTATGTAACCGGGGCGCTTTCCCGCTTCGGCCGCGGCATCGGCCGTTGGCTGATCGGCGACCGCAATCCGACCGGCTGGCTGATCCAGACGGTTCCCTGGACCGGAATGGCATGCGGTGCCGTGACGGGCGCTTTTTTGACGAAATATGCTGGCAGCCATGCGCTCTGGATCGTTTCGGTTCTGGCCCTTGCGGTGGCACTGGCGACGGCGCTTCTTCCGCGCCCGCTGCACCTGCATTTCCAGCAGCCGATCGTCTCCGCCCGCCGCCGCGCCTGATCGTTCCGAAAGTTCTTGATGTTCCTGCTTTCCAAGCTCTTCTGGGTGTTTGCCCAGCCTCTCTCGATTGCTTTCCTGCTGTCCGCGTTTGCCGCAATTCTCATTTTTGTCGGCTGGCGCCGGCTCGCCGGTCTCTCGGCGCTGTTGGCCGCGCTGGTGCTGTTCGTAACCCTCTTCACGACGACCGGCACAGTTGCGTTGCAGGTGCTCGAAGAGCGCATTCCGAAACCGGCACAGGAGCCGCAGGCAGTTGCCTGCATGATCGTGCTCGGCGGCGTCCTCGAAAACGAGGTGACGACCGTACGCGGCGGCATCGAACTCAACCAGGCGGCCGACCGGTTCGTTGAGGCGCTGCGGCTCGCCCGCAATCATCCGCAAGCCCGCATCCTGATTTCCGGCGGCGACGGCTCGATCAGCGGCGCCTACGAAGGGGAAGCGCAGGCCTCCGAACGGTTCTTCTCCGCCTTCGGCATTCCCGCCGATCGGCTGGTGAAGGAGAACGCGTCCCGCACGACCTATGAGAATACGCTAAATACGGCCGGGCTTCTCAAGGCTCAAGGGCTGGATAACTGCCTGCTGATCACCTCCGCCTTCCACATGCCACGCTCGATGGGCCTGTTCCGGGCGGCCGGGATGACGGTCACGCCATGGCCGGTCGATTACCGCACCAGCGGCATCGTCGGCCTGTCGCTGGATTTCACCCAGCCGGCGCTAAACGCACAGCTGACGACAACTGCCACCCGCGAGTGGATGAGCTTGACGGCCTATTATCTCGCCGGACGGATCGGCGAAATCTTTCCGGGATGAGCCCTCTCCCGGGTCGTTCTATTTTTTCGACAGAATGTTGAAATCAAGGCCGCGCACCCGGACGCGCATTTCGCAGGGCGCGGCGTCGGTGCGACTGCAGAAGCGCGGATGCATCGTCAATTCGAAGACCATGTTGCCGAAATACTGAACGAAATCATATTTATAAAGCTGGGCGGTGGCGATCATGACGTAGCCGCCTTCCTTGATCTGGACATAGAAATTGTAGGGGCAGCCTTCACTGGTGCAGCGCGGTCCCTTGACCCCGTCGCAGGTCATGTCGGATTGGTTGGAAACGAGGTCGAGCATGCCGTCATTGTTGATGTCGAAGCGCTTGATGAAGGCCGGCCCGAAATCGGCAGCCTTGCATTCCTTGCGGAAGTAATTCTTCTCGTAGATTTCCGGATCGCTGAAACGCTGGGGCTGCTGGGCGAAAGCAAGCGTTGACGCAAACACCAGGACGAGCGCCTGCGCGACAATGATCAAGAGCTTTTTCACTGGCGAACCCCTGCAAATTCATCTGTTCACGGCGCAAGTCGAAGGATGACGCACGCAACGATCGGCGGCTATGCTAACGGCCTGCACTTGCGCGACGCTGGATCACAAGGTCTGACATGTCATTGCTGACGATACTCGACTATGCCGGCATAGCGCTTTTTGCCGCGACCGGCGCGCTGGCCGCTTCGCGAAAGCAGCTCGATCTGGTCGGTTTCCTGTTTTTCGCGGCGGTCACCGGGCTCGGCGGCGGCACGCTACGGGACATCATCCTCGGCCGCACGCCGGTCTTCTGGGTGCTCGACCCGACCTATATCCTGATCTGCGTCATATCGGGCGCCTTCGTCTTTTGCACGGCGCATCGGGTGGAATGGCGCTTTCGCTTGCTGATCTGGCTCGATGCGATCGGGCTTGCCGCCTATAGCGTGCTGGGCGCGGCAAAGGGGCTGGCCGCTACCGGCTCACCAACAATCGCGATCGTCACCGGTGCACTGACCGCAGCCTTCGGCGGCATCCTGCGCGATCTTCTCGCCAACGAACCCTCGGTTCTGCTCCGACCTGAAATCTACATTACCGCTGCACTTGCCGGCGCCTGCGGGTTTACCGCCGCCAATGCGCTCGGTCTGCCGCTCTACGCGAGTTCCGGGCTGGGTGCGGCCCTTGCCTTCGGCCTGCGCGGCGGCGCTATCCACTACGGCTGGACATTGCCACGCTACAGACCACGGCCCGGACGGGACCAGGACGAAGCCATGAGGGGGCATAAGGGGAAAGAGTAGGAAGCGTCAGCTTTTCTTTTCGCGCAGGCGGATGATGACGTCCACATGGGCGATTTCCATGCCTTCCGGGGCTTCCGGCAGGTTGCCGATCTCCAGATTGCTGACCGGAATGTCGAGCACCTCGTTGCGGCCCTCGACGAAGAAGTGATGGTGATCGGAAATGTTGGTGTCGAAATAGGTCCTGGCGCTTTCAACCGCCAGCACGCGGATAAGGCCGGCCTCGGTGAACTGATGCAGCGTGTTGTAGACGGTCGCGAGCGAGACCGGAACGCCAGCGAAGGTGGCTTCCTCGTGCAGTTCCTCGACGGTCAGGTGGCGGTCCCCCTTGGCGAACAGCAGGTCGGCAAGCGCAACACGCTGCCGCGTCGGACGAAGGCCGCAATGGCGCAGTCTCGTCTCGATGTCCGTAATGGCTTCTGCCATATTGTCTGCCAGCTCCCGCCGTTTAACGCCCATGTCAGGTATCTTGACTTTCCGATATAACTTTTACGGCGGGCACTTTCAATAGTTTCCGGAGGATACCTGCCGCGGGAGCGCCAAAAACGCGCAATTTCGCTAGAAGCCTCTGGTTTGCGTCTGTAGCTTCCTATATGCGGACCAGAACAAACGCATGTTCCAGTGGCTCGGCTGCCATCCCCAGGCGGAGCGCAAGTTCATCGTTACGCTTCAATTCCGACCGATCTTGCACTAAAGCTGCTGAAACAAAAGGTCTAAGGTTCAACGGGGGGAACGGAAATTTATGGCACCCAGGCAGTCCAGCTTCTCTTACGAAGAACTCATCTCTTGCGCCCATGGCGAACTTTTCGGACCCGGTAATGCGCAGCTTCCGCTGCCGCCGATGCTGATGGTCCACCGTATCACCGACATTTCGGAAACGGGCGGAGCGTTCGACAAGGGTTATCTTCGCGCCGAATACGACGTTAAGCCCGACGACTGGTATTTCCCCTGCCATTTCGAAGGCAATCCCATCATGCCGGGCTGCCTCGGCCTTGACGGCATGTGGCAATTGACCGGCTTTTTCCTCGGCTGGCTTGGCGAACCCGGACGCGGCATGGCCTTGTCGACCGGCGAAGTGAAGTTCAAGGGCATGATACGCCCGGACACCAAGCTGCTCGAGTATGGCATCGACTTCAAGCGCGTCATGCGTGGTCGTCTGGTGCTTGGCACCGCTGATGGCTGGCTCAAGGCGGATGGCGAAACCATTTACCAGGCAACGGACCTTCGTGTCGGCCTGTCGAAGGAAAAGGCCGCCTGATCCTGCTTCGCGGCCACAGAAGAACAAGCAGAAAAGGTTTGATGAGATGAGACGGGTAGTTGTAACGGGTCTCGGTATCGTATCCTCGATCGGGAGCGACGCCGCCGAAGTCACAGAATCCTTGCGTCAGGCAAAGTCCGGCATTTCCTTCTCTCCCGATTTCGCCGAGCACGGCTTCAAGTGCCAGGTCTGGGGCAGGCCGACGCTCGATCCGACCGAGCTGGTGGATCGCCGCGCCATGCGCTTCCTCAGCCAGGGCGGCGCCTGGAACCATGTCGCCATGAAACAGGCGATCGCCGATTCCGGTCTCGAGGACAAGGATATCGGCGAGAACGAACGCACCGGCATCATCATGGGTTCGGGCGGCCCGTCCACCCGCACGCTGATCGAAGCCGCCGAGATCACCCTCAAGAACAACAGCCCGAAGCGCATCGGCCCGTTCGCCGTGCCGAAGGCGATGTCGTCCACGGCATCGGCGACGCTTGCCACCTGGTTCAAGATCCACGGCGTCAACTATTCGATCTCGTCCGCCTGCTCGACATCGGCGCATTGCATCGGCAACGCCGCCGAGATGATCCAGTGGGGCAAGCAGGACGTGATGTTCGCCGGCGGCCACGAGGACCTCGACTGGACGATGTCGAACCTGTTCGACGCAATGGGCGCCATGTCCACCAAGTACAACAACGATCCCGACAAGGCCTCGCGCGCCTATGACGTCGACCGCGACGGTTTCGTCATTGCCGGCGGTGCGGGCGTACTGGTTCTCGAAGAACTCGAGCATGCGAAAGCCCGCGGCGCGAAGATCTATGCGGAAATCGTCGGCTACGGCGCGACGTCGGACGGTTACGATATGGTCGCCCCGTCGGGCGAGGGCGCGATGCGCTGCATGCGCCAGGCGCTGGCAACCGTGAAGGGCGATGTCGACTACATCAACACCCACGGCACCTCGACGCCTGTCGGGGACTCGAAGGAGATCGGCGCGATCCGCCAGGTCTTCGGGGACAATATCCCGCACATACAGTCGACCAAGTCGCTGACCGGCCATTCGCTCGGCGGCGCCGGCGTGCAGGAGTCGATCTACGGCCTTCTGATGATGCAGGAACGCTTCATCGGCGAAAGCGCCCATATCGAAAACCTGGATCCGGAATTCGAGGGCGTTCCGATCGTGCGCAAGCGCATCGACGACGCCAAGATCGACACGGTCCTTTCCAATTCCTTCGGGTTCGGCGGCACCAACGCCACGCTCGTCTTCCAGCGCTTTAACGGGTAATTCCATGAACGGAATCATGCAGGGGAAACGCGGCCTGATCATGGGGGTCGCCAACAATCACTCTATTGCCTGGGGGATCTCGAAAGCCGTCGCCGCACAGGGTGCGGAACTCGCCTTCACCTACCAGGGCGAAGCACTTGGCAAGCGCGTCAAGCCGCTCGCAGCCGAACTCAATTCGGATTTCGTCGTGCCTTGCGATGTCGAGGATATCGCCTCGGTGGACGCAGCCTTCGCGGCGATCAAGGAGCGCTGGGGCAAGCTCGACTTTGTCGTGCACGCGATCGGCTTTTCCGACAAGAACGAGCTCAAGGGCCTCTACGCGGACACGACGCGCGACAATTTCAGCCGCACGATGGTGATTTCCTGTTTCTCCTTCACGGAGATCTCCAAGCGGGCTGCCGACCTGATGACGGATGGCGGCGCGATCCTGACGCTCACCTACGGCGGCTCGATGCGGGTGATCCCGAACTACAACGTCATGGGCGTCGCCAAGGCGGCGCTGGAAAGCTCCGTGCGTTATCTCGCCGCCGACTATGGCCCGCGCGACATCCGCGTCAACGCGATCTCGGCAGGCCCGGTGCGCACGCTTGCCGGCGCCGGCATTTCGGATGCCCGTGCGATCTATTCCTGGAACCAGAAGAACGCGCCCCTACGCCGCACCGCGACCATCGAGGATATCGGCGGTTCCGCACTCTACCTGCTATCGGACCTGTCGCACGGCGTAACCGGCGAAATCCACTACGTGGACGCCGGCTACAACATCACGTCGCTGCCGAGCCTCGACCGGCTGCGGAATGCGGATTCGGAATAAGTCCTATTTGGGAAAGCTTTCTGAAGGCCCGCTGTTCGCATCGATAACGGTGCGTATGGCGGGCTTCAGATTGTATGGAACGGCTTCCAGCGCCTGAACCGCATCGAGATTGTAGCCACGTTCTTCGATTTCCCTGACGAAAGCGCGGGTCGTCACAAGTGTCATCGGAACCGTTGCTGCTGCCATGAGATTCGGAACGGCGCCGTCCTCATAGAGGACCAATGCCTCATCGGTATCCTGCGGGTCCATCGTTTCGATGTATTCGCGAATGGCGCGTTCGCCGCTGTTCCTCAGGGCCCGCTTGAGTTTGTCCTGGGCTTCCGAGGTTGTGGCGCGTTCCCGCAATGTAGCGATCGCAATGCCCTCCAACGTCTCCGCATGTTCGATCGCCCCATTCATGGACATCATCCAAGCCTGGATCTCCGGCGCATAGGGTTTGGAGAGATCACTGCAGACCTCTTCCTCGATCCGATCGACGATGACGATTCTCCGGTTGGTGAGCCGCATGGCGTCCAGAAGACCGGCCGCCGCCAAGCGGATTAACGGCCCTGCATCGGCAATGACAATCGGATCTCGATCGAGCATATCGGTCCTTCAGCGGCTTACTTCTTCGCCCATAGAACCTTGAATCGAGCGTTGCGGCAAGTTTCGCCGCTTTCGCGGAAACCTTCGGCCAGCACCGGTTCGTAGGTCAGGCCGCGATTGGCGACCAGCATCAGGCGGCCGCCGTTCTTGAGCGCAGCAGCGGCAGTGCGGATCATCGTCTTGCCGAGTTCGGGATCGGTCGCCTGCGTCTCGTGGAACGGCGGGTTCATGATCACGAGGTCGTATTTTTCCTTCGGCGGCTCGGCGCCGAGATCCTGCCAGTAGAAACGGGCGTTGAGGTCCGGGCAATTGCGCGCGACGTTACGCTTGGCAAATTCCAGCGCCTGGTAGTCGGCTTCGAAGAGATCGATACGGTTCACGCGCTTCGACTTCTCCGCCAGCATCACCGACAAGTAACCCCAGCCGGCGCCGAAATCGGCGGCGTTGCCGTCGAAATCCGTCGGCAGGCGGCCTGCGAGCAGTTCCGAGCCAGCATCCACGCGTTCATGGGAGAACATGCCGGGTGCCGCCTCGAACCGGGCATCGATCACCACGGTCGATTTTTTCAGCGCCTTGATCGCCGCGTCGGCATCGGCGGGCCTTGCGAACCATATCGCGACGCCGTGATACTTCGGCGTGTAGTCGAGCTCGATGCCAAGCTTCAGCAGCGTGTTGCGGAGCGGCTGGATGCCGTCTTCCTTACTGCCGGCCACAATAATCACGCCGCCCGTTCTGACGCGCTCCAAGGCCTCCGCTACGCGGTTCTCGTTCTCGCCGCGATGTTTGCCACAGAGCACCAGCCCCACGTCGTAGCCCTCGCCCTCGGCCTCGGGAAAGGCGCCTTCACGAAGGCCACGGAAGAGCGGCCGGAATGGCTGTACGGCGGTGATCTCGGCTGCGAACCCATCAGGTAAAGCATTGCCGGCCTCGGCGCCCAGGAAGAGCACACGCTCGCCTTCGCCCGGCATCGGTACTGCCTCGGTATCGAAGGGGTGGAACAGGGTCTTGAGGGCGTCTCGGCTCATGGCTCGTCTCGTCGGTTCGTCTCGTGACAGCAGATAAACAAAAGGCGCGGAAGAGCTTCCGCGCCTCGATGTCTCGGAAAAAGAGGGCCTTATTCGGCGGCTTCGCCTTCAGCCTTCTTGAGTTCCTGGCCGGTGGCCTGGTCAACGACCTTCATCGACAGGCGAACCTTGCCGCGCTCGTCGAAGCCCATCAGCTTGACCCAGACCTTGTCGCCTTCCTTGACGACGTCCTGGGTCTTGGCAACGCGCTCAGAAGCGAGCTGCGAGATGTGCACGAGGCCGTCGCGGGCGCCGAAGAAGTTCACGAAAGCGCCGAAGTCGGCGGTCTTGACGACCGTGCCTTCATAGATAGCGCCAACTTCCGGCTCGGCAACGATCGAGTGGATCCACTTGCGGGCCGCTTCGATTTCCTTGCCGGAAGACGAAGCGATCTTGACGGTGCCGTCGTCCTCGATGTTGATCTTGGCGCCGGTCTTTTCGACGATTTCGCGGATGACCTTGCCGCCAGAACCGATGACTTCGCGGATCTTGTCGACCGGGATGTTCATCACTTCGATGCGCGGTGCGAATTCGCCGAGCTGGCCGCGGCTCTCGGTGATGGCATTGGCCATTTCGCCGAGGATGTGCTTGCGGCCGCCCTGTGCCTGGCTGAGCGCGACCTTCATGATCTCTTCGGTGATGCCAGCGATCTTGATGTCCATCTGCAGCGAGGTGATGCCGTCGGCAGTACCCGCTACCTTGAAGTCCATGTCGCCGAGGTGGTCTTCGTCGCCGAGGATGTCGGAGAGAACGGCGAAGCGTTCACCTTCGAGGATGAGGCCCATGGCGATACCGGCAACGGGCTTCGCCAGCGGTACGCCGGCGTCCATCAGTGCGAGCGAGGTGCCGCAGACGGTCGCCATCGAGGACGAGCCGTTGGACTCGGTGATCTCGGAAACGACGCGCAGCGTGTAGGGGAACTGCTCGGCGGTCGGCAGCATCGGGCGGATGGCGCGCCATGCGAGCTTGCCGTGGCCGATTTCGCGGCGGCCCGGGGAGCCCATGCGGCCCGTTTCACCGACCGAATAGGGCGGGAAGTTGTAGTGCAGCAGGAAGCGTTCCTTGTACATGCCCGTCAGGCTGTCCACGTACTGCTCGTCTTCGCCGGTACCGAGCGTGGCGACAACGATCGCCTGGGTCTCGCCGCGGGTGAAGAGGGCCGAACCGTGGGTGCGCGGCAGGATGCCGACTTCCGAGACGATCGGGCGAACGGTCGACAGGTCGCGGCCGTCAATGCGGCTCTTGGTGTCGAGGATGTTCCAGCGAACGATCTTGGCCTGCAGGTGCTTGAAGACGGCACCGATGACTTCGGCACTGTATTTCGGCTCGACGCCTTCCGGGAAGAAGTGGGCCTTGACCTTCGCCTTGACGGCGTCGACGGCGGCGTAGCGGTCAGCCTTCTGGGTAATCTTGTAGCCTTCGCGAAGCTCGGCTTCGAAATGCTTGAGCATTTCGGCTTCGAGTTCGGAATGGTCTTCCGGTTCGAACTCGCGGGGCTCCTTGGCGGCAACTTCGGCGAGCTTGATGATCGCGTCGATGACCGGCTGGAAGCCACGGTGACCGAACATGACGGCGCCGAGCATGATGTCTTCGTTGAGTTCCTTGGCTTCGGATTCAACCATCAGGACGGCATCGCCCGTACCGGCGACAATGAGGTCGAGGGTGGACTCGTCCATCTCGTCGAGATGCGGGTTCAGGACGTATTCGCCGTTGATGTAACCGACGCGGGCGCCACCGACCGGGCCCATGAAGGGAACGCCGGAGAGCGTCAGCGCTGCGGACGCCGCGACCATCGACAAGACGTCCGGATCGTTTTCAAGGTCGTGCTGCACGACGGTCACGACGACCTGGGTGTCGTTCTTGTAGCCTTCCGGGAAGAGCGGGCGGATCGGACGGTCGATCAGGCGGGAAACCAGTGTTTCCTTTTCCGACGGGCGGCCTTCGCGCTTGAAATAGCCACCCGGGATCTTGCCGGCGGCATAGGTCTTTTCCTGGTAGTTGACTGTGAGCGGGAAGAAATCCTGGCCAGGCTTCGGAGCCTTGGCGGAAACGACGGTCGCGAGAACGACGGTCTCACCGTAGGTGGCCAGTACCGCGCCGTCAGCCTGGCGGGCGATCTTGCCCGTTTCCAGCTTCAGCGGGCGGCCTGCCCATTCGATTTCGACGGAATGTGTATTGAACATGTCTTGTCCTTCAATGCGGGAGCACACGCATCGCCGATATCGGCGCAGCGCACAGTCGACCGCAATCAATGTGACACATCATGGGCAAGACAACGGGAGGCTTTACGTCGCCGGCATCCTGGATAAGGAGCCGTGGCTAAAGCCCCGAGGGCTTTGGCCGAAAGCATCCGGCAATCCTGCCCCATGACAGGTCAACGGTTTGTTTGGCAGATCCGGCCCATCCGGGTCCGCCGGGAGTCCACCACGCAAGTCTTGAGCGCGGCTCCAGCGTTTCATCGGGCCTATGCCCGAAAAGGCGTCCGGCGGGCACTGTTTCCAGGCCCGCCGGAAATTTGTTAGCGGCGAATACCCAGGCTGGTGATCAGCTTGGTGTAGCGGCCTTCGTCCTTCTTCTTGAGATAGTCAAGAAGCGAACGGCGGCTCGAAACCATCGTCAGCAGGCCACGACGGGAGTGGTTGTCCTTCTTGTGGCCCTTGAAGTGCTCTGTCAGGTTGTTGATGCGCTCGGTCAGGATCGCGACCTGGACTTCCGGAGAACCAGTGTCGCCTTCGACGGTTGCATATTCCTTGATCAGGGCAGTCTTACGCTCGGCAGTGATCGACATCAGATGATCCTTTCTTTTGAGAGGAAACAGGGACGCCAAAGGCCGGGATGTCGTCCAGCATTGGCCGTGAAAGCAAAATGAACGCCAGAGGCTGCCTTCTTGCTGGCGCTGCCTATAAACCATTCATGCCCGGATTGGAAGAGCGGATGTTTCGCTCAGCCGAACACCCGCTTCGGCCGGAATTCGCCCTGGCCGATCTCGCCGATGGCGACCAGCTTGCCGCGGACCGTCGCATAGGCCTCGGCCTCCGCAAGCGGTGCATCGCGGCCGCGCAGGATGACCGGATTGCCCATTTTCAGCCTATGCGCCTGATCGTCTGTAACGGGCAGATGCGGCAGGCTGGATAGCGCCTCGGCGGTATCGATCAGGAACTCATCAAGCGCCGCCAGGCGTTCGTCGCGGTCCTCGATCTCTTCAAGCGCCACGAGATCGGCCAATGGCACCATCTTTTCCTCGGCGAACGGCGCGACAAAGGTGCGGCGCAGTTCGGAAATATGGCCGAAGCAGCCGAGATCGCGGCCGAAATCGCGGGCGAGCGCGCGCACATAGGTGCCCTTGCCGCATTCCACCTCGAAATGTGCCTTGTCGGCGGTCACGCCAAGCAGCGTCAGCCGGAAGATCTCCACTTCACGGGAAGGGATATCGACCGTCTCGCCGTCGCGGGCAAGGTCATAGGCGCGTTCGCCGGCAATCTTGATCGCCGAGAACTGCGGCGGAATCTGGCTGATCGTGCCGGTATAGTTCGGCAGGAGATCGCGGATCGACTGTTCGTCGGGACGCGTATCCGATGCGGCCGTCACTTCGCCTTCGAGGTCGTCGGTCGAGCGCTCCTCGCCCCAGCTGACGGCGAATTCATAGATCTTGCGGCCGTCCATGACGTAGGGCACGGTCTTCGTCGCATCGCCGAGCGCGATCGGCAGCATGCCGGAGGCGAGCGGATCGAGCGTGCCGGCGTGTCCGGCCTTCTGGGCGTTGAACAGCCACTTGATCTTGGAGACGGCCTCGGTCGAGCCGAAATCAACCGGCTTGTCGAGGATCAGCCAGCCGGAAACCGGGCGGCCCTTTGGTTTGCGGGGTTTGGACATGCGTTCTCTTGACTATTCTTTGTCTTCGCTGTCGCCTTGGAGATCCCGCTGGACCTCCGGCGAGCGCAGCAGCTCATCGATCTTCTTGTAGTTGTCGAAGCTGGTATCGTCGCGGAAGCGGACTTCCGGCATGTATTTCATCTGCCGGAGCTGGCCGCCGATACGGCCGCGAATGTATTTGGCGTTGCGGTTCAGCGCCTCGATGACCGCCGCGTGATCCGGCACGCCAAGGGGCGTCACGTAGGCCGTGGCGACTTTCAGGTCCGTCGACATGCGGACTTCGGACACGGAGATCACGGTCTTCTCGATCAGGTCGTCGCGCACTTCGCCGCGCTGGAGGACCTGGGTTATGGCGGCGCGGACCTGTTCGCCAACGCGAAGCATGCGCTGGGAGGGCGCCGAGGATGTTGGCTTGCTCATTGTGTTTCTCTTCTAGAGCACTGGCGGGGTTCGTCCCGTATTCCAAGCGCTGCGTCAGCAAAGGCGGTCACATGACCCAGGCGCGCCCAAAGGTCAAGGCGCGGCCTTCGCTTTATCTTAACAGGACAGGCTGCCGGATGCAGCCCCCACCAAACCCGGCTCCTGCAGGCACAGGCCGATCAGAACAGGGCGTCGTCGATATCGTCGTCGGACATGGCGGTCGTGACGGCAACGGTTTCCACCGGCGGCTCGGTACCGAGCAGTGCCGCGTGCAGCTCGCGTTCGCTCACCATTGTGTAAAGGCGGGCAATGCGGCCACCGACATCGGCCAGCGCCTCTTCGAGACCCGGCGCTTCGAAGACGTCCTCATCGAGTTCCATCTCATTGGCGCAGGAGCGCAGCACCTCGCCGAGTTCGGCGTTGAAGTTCAGCCGGGCGAGCGATATGTCCATCTCGCTGACTGCCGTCTTGCTCTGATCGCCGAGCGCCAGCATCTGGGCATCCATCCGGTCGCCGACGGCTCGGATGTTTTCGAGCGCGTTTTCCAGACGCTGGTCGAGGCTCTGTTCGCTCTCTTCGCCATCGACGCCGGTCAGCTTGTTGGCAGCGATTTCAAGTGTCTGGAGTTCGATCAGGATCTTTTCGGCAGTCTCGTCAAGCACCGCGGCGAAGTTGCGCAGTTCGGCGGTCACGACATTGATCGCCCTGCCTTCCTCACCGATCTTGCCGCAACGGAGGTTGGTGTTGAGCGCCATATAGTGAATGTCGGTGCGCACCACCTTGACGATGCCGATGCCGTTGAGAAGTTCGCGGACTGTATCGCTGGTCGACCGGCTGAGTTCACCGGCGTGGTGGGCAACCTCCTCGATTTCGCGCACGGCACCGCGAGCTACGGCCACGCCGCTCTCGAGCTGCCGGATCGCATTGTCGTTGTCGCCGCTGTCGGCATCGGTCATCGTCGCACGCAGCGCCTCGATCTGCGACAGATCGGACCGGAAGCTTGCGACGATGGCGACGATCTTTGCGGTATCGCGATCGAAGTCGGCGATGGATTGATTGAGCTGTAGCGATACGAGCTTGCGAATGATCAGCGACAGGCTTTCGCGCTGGTCGCCAGTCAGCCTGGCGGCCGCTGGCGACTCCAGATACTCGGAAAGGATGCGCAGGCTCGACTGGCAATGTTCGATGCGCTGGCGGGTGATATCGCCGACCTGCATGGCCGACAGCGTCGAGGCGAGCTTCGACTGGATGCCGCTTGCGACGGTACGCACCCTCGCGGCGCGCTCGACCAGCAGCTTGCGGTGCTTGCCGATCTCGGTGGCACCGTTGGAGAGGCCGACGACGATCTGCGGCACGGTTTGCTCGTAGCTCGCCAGGATCGCCTTTCCCTTGACCATCACCGGTCCAAGACCGTGGCCGAGGGTGCTCAGCTTGCCGGCCAGATCGTTGACCTGGCCCGAGCCCTCCTGAATCCTTGCGAGAATTTCCTCCGCGAAACCGGCAAAATCAGCAATGCCGGCACCGGTGATCTTGGCGGTCACGGCGAAAGTGCGCAGATAGCGCAGGGTTTCCTGCATCTCCTCGATCTGAGGCCGGAGCTTGCGCTCTGCGCAGGCTATTTCCTGGAAGCCGATCTGGCGGCCGGATTCGAGCCTGGTCAGGTGCGACAGGCGCTCGACCGTGCTCTTCAACTCGGCCATCGTGGCGTTTGCCGTTCCTTCATCCAGCGAACCGGTCAACTGGTCGAGAGAGCTGATCAGCTTGTTCAGCACGTCAAGGATCGACAGGAGCGCCGCCCCGCCGTCGAGAAAGCGTTCCTCGATACGCGACCGCGCCGTTTCCATCCGGTCGACAAAGGCAAGAACGCCCGTCGAACTACTCGCGATGTCGAAAATGGATGCCCTGACAGCCACTTTGCCTCACCTTTCAGGTCCTGCGGGACCTCTGCCTGCTGAAGATAGCGACGATGACTCGTCTGTATTGTTCTGGAACGACCCGCACCGGCAGATTGCCGATACGGTTTGTCCCGTGCGAGAGGGACTGTGAGCGCGCAGGGGTTAATTCTCGCGGAATACTCAGCTTCATTTGCGACTTGTGGTTAATTTTTCCGTCTCCGCGATGGTGCAAAATACAACCTGCAAGTATTGTTTCGCGAAAAGTCGCCATAAGCGATTAACCCCCCATTAACGATGCAAGTTCAAATTCGGCCAACTATTTCAGCTCTTTCGGAATTATCTTGAGGTAACAATGCCTGCTTCCGATGTTAAAGAAGATTGCCTTCGCCTGCCGCAGAACCTCACCGTTCGCGCGATCACCATCGTCCAGCAGGAAATGCTGCAATTTCTCGACAAGACCGCCTCCGCAACCATCGAACTCGACGATGACTGCCAGGTGGACATCAGCTTCATCCAGCTCCTGGAGGCGGCACGCATCTATGCCGATACCGCCGGGAAGCACATCGCGTTGGCCCGGCCCGCCAGCGGCTCGACGCTCGATGTTCTGAAGCGCAGCGGCTTCCTCGAAGGGATGTCCGCCGAAGATCTGAAATTCTGGCTTCATCAAGGGGGTATTCAATGAGCGCCAGCATCTTAACAGTGGACGATTCCGCCAGCATCCGGCTGACGACGCGCGTCGCCCTCAGCAACGCCGGATATCAGATCACCGAGGCCGTTGATGGCCTGGACGGCATCGCCAAACTCAAGGCCGGACAGTTCGACCTGATCGTCACCGATCTGAACATGCCCAACATGGACGGCCTGACGATGATCCGCGAACTGCGCAAGATGCCGGCCCATATGGGCGTTCCGGTCATCTTCCTGACGACGGAATCCGACAACGACATCAAGCAGGAAGCCAAGGCCGCCGGTGCCACCGGCTGGCTCACCAAACCATTCGACCCGGAAAGCCTGGTCAAGATCGTCCGAAAGGTACTCGGCAGATGAGCTTTCCCGATCCTATCGCGGTTTTCAGGACAGAAGCGGCCGAGCTTCTGGAACAGATCGAAGCAGGGCTTCTCGACCTGAACGTAAACCTCGGCGACAAGGATCAGGTGGACGCGGTCTTCCGCGGCCTCCACACGTTGAAGGGATCGGGAGCGATGTTCGGCTTCGATGCCCTCGCCGCTTTCACCCATCACTGCGAGACGGCTTTCGACCGCGTCCGCAAGGGCGAGGTTCCGGCAACCCAGGAACTGGTTACCGCAGTTCTGGAAGCCAAGGATCACATGCGTGCCCTGGTCGACACGCCGAATGGCGACCATGAGGCAACGGGCGAAGCGCTTCTTGCCAATCTGCGCGCCGCCGTCGATGGCGCCAACAGCCCGGGCGCGGCCAGCCCCGCCAAGGCTGCGCCGGGCCGGAGCCATTTCAAGATCCGCTTCAGCCTGCCGCAGAACGCGATGGCAAACGGCACCAATCCGCTGCCGCTTCTCGACGAACTGCGCGAGCTCGGCGAGTGCAAAATCGTGGCGAACCGGTCCGCCATCCCATCGCTCGAACTTCTCGCCCCGACCGATCTTTATATCTCCTGGGAAGTCGAGCTCCTGACCACCCAACCGCGTTCGGCGATCGACGACGTGTTCATCTTCGTCATGGACGAGATGCAGCTCGACGTCGTCACGGTGGAGCCTCCGCTCGCTGCCGGAACGCCGGGCAAGACCGAAACGGCGAGTACGGAAGCCGGGCCTGCCGCGGCACCGGTCGCCCCGCCTGCACCGATTGCTCCGGCACCTGTCGATGCAAAGCAGAAAAAGACCGCCGAAAACGTCCGTGTGCCGGCCGAAAAGCTCGACGAGCTGATGGACCGGGTCGGCGAGCTCGTGATCGCCCAGTCGCGCCTCAGCCAGCTTGCAGGCGGCAGCGGCGATCTGCAGCTGCGGGCCGTCTCGGAAGACGTGGAACGCCTTTCCGGCGAGCTGCGGGATACGATGATGGTGCTGCGCATGGTGCCGGTCACGCAACTCTTCGGCCGCTTCCGCCGGCTGGTACACGATCTGGCGCATGAAACCGGCAAGACGATCGAGCTATTGACCGAGGGCGAAACCACGGAAGTCGACAAGAGCGTGATCGAACGCCTTGCCGATCCCCTCGTGCATCTCGTGCGCAACTCCTGCGACCATGGTCTCGAGACGCCCGAGGAGCGACGCGCCGCCGGCAAGCCGGAGGCGGGCCACATCCTGCTTTCCGCCCGCCAGCAGGCCGGCGAAGTCATCATCACCATCAAGGACGATGGCCGCGGCATCAACAAGGAGCGGGTGCGGGCCAAGGCGGAATCCTCCGGTCTCATCGCACCCAATGCCAACCTCACCGACCAGGAACTCTATCAGCTGATCTTCCAGCCCGGCTTCTCGACGGCCCAGACGGTCACCAACCTTTCCGGCCGCGGCGTCGGCATGGACGTGGTCAAGCGGACGATCGACGCGTTGCGCGGCACGATCAACGTCACAAGCCACGTTGGCAAGGGTTCGGAGATTTCGCTGGCCATCCCGCTGACGCTCGCAATCATCGACGGACTGCTCGTACGGGTCGGCGACGGCCGCTATGTCATTCCGCTTTCGGCGGTAGAGGAATGCCTCGAACTTCCGATCGAAGAAGACATGCGCTCACGCGGCCGCAGCTTCATCTCGCTGCGCGACAGCCTGGTGCCGTTCCTCAGGCTTCGCGACCTCTTCCGCACCGGCACCAAGCCCGATCCCTTCCAGAAGGTGGTCGTCGTCTCGACGGGTTCCGAGCGGGTGGGCCTGGTCGTCGACCAGATCATCGGCGACCACCAGACGGTCATCAAGGGAATGTCGAAGCTGCACCATGACGTCGCCACCTTCTCGGGTGCGACCATCCTCGGCGACGGGGACGTGGCGCTGATCCTCGATGTCGGCCATCTCGTGGCCGAAGGACAACAACAGGAGGCGCATCTGCGCGCGGCCGGATGAACGAAGCAGTCAGAAAGATCTCCGAAAACCTCTGGGGCGGCCGCGACGAGCTGGAAGTCCTGACATTCGACATCGCCGGCGAGATGTTCGCGCTGGAAGCGGTGAGCGTACAGGAAATCCTCGATCTCCTGCCCGAGACCATGGTTCCCGGCGCAAAAGCCTTCGTCGGCAGCGTCATCAACTTCCGGGGCAAGGTCATTCCGCTCGCCGACATCCGGCTCGCATTCGGCATGGAAGCGACCAAGCCGACGATCGACAGCCGGATCATCGTGATCGCGATCAACATCGGCGGCGAACCGGTTCTTGCGGGTATCCGTACAGATAAAGTGCATGAGGTCACCACCCTGCTCCGCGCCGCCGGCGAACCGCCGCCGAGCGTGGGCATGCGCTGGCGGCCGGATTTTATCGATTGCCTCGTCAAGCGGGGGGCGGAGTTCATCATCCTCCCCAATCTCCAGGCGATCTTCTCTGCCCAACACGACCGTTCCGCGACCGGGGCTTCCCACGGTTGATCACCCTTTCGATGGATTCACAAAATGCACGCTTCAATCAAGCTTAAACTGGCTTCAGCATTCGGTTTCATCATCATCATGCTGCTGGCAACCGCCACCTACGGCATCTTCAGCCTCGGCAGCCTCAACGACACGCTCGAAAATGTGCTGCAGGGACCGGCTCTGCGTCTGAAACTGGCCCAGAACCTCAACAACGAGCAGCTCCAGCAGATCCGGCAGCAGAAGAACCTGCTTCTGGCTGCCAATCCGGGAGAGATGCAGGGATATATCGCAAAGGGCGATGAGGCCCGCCGCGTTTTTGACGAGACGCTCAAGACGGTTGAAGCGCACGCAACCGAACAGGGCAAGGTTCTTTGGGCGAAGCTTGCAGGTTTCACGGCTGAATTCCGCAAGCAGGACGACCGGATCCGCAACTCCATGCTCGGCGGTGACTCAGCCTCCGCGCTGCGCATTTCCAACAATGAGGCCCGCGCCGTCACCAACGACATCGACGCGTTGCTTTCGGATGTGGTCAAGCTCGAGGAGAGCCGCCTCAACGAGGCCGACAAACAAACCGATCTGGATTACGCCCAGACCCGCCTGATCATGATCTCGGTCGCGGGCTTCGCCTTCCTGGTCGCCGTGCTGGCCGCCCTCTGGATCGCCCTTTCGATCAACAGGGGTCTGCGCAATGCGGTAACGGCAGTGCAGAACGTCGCCGACGGTGACCTGACCAAGTTTGCCTCGATCACCAGCAAGGACGAGATCGGCGAACTGCTTGGCTACGTCAACACCATGATCGAGCGCCTGCGCGGCGTCGTCGGCGATGCGCTCGCCGCATCCGACAACGTCTCGTCCGGCAGCCAGGAGCTTTCGGCAAGCTCGGAACAGCTGTCCCAGGGTGCGACCGAACAGGCCTCCTCGGCCGAAGAAGCCTCCGCCTCGATGGAGCAGATGGCCGCGAACATCAAGCAGAACGCCGACAACGCTGCCCAGACCGAAAAGATCGCCCGCCAGTCGTCGCGTGACGCCGAAGCATCCGGCCAGGCCGTCGGCCGTGCCGTCGGCGCGATGCGCACGATCGCCGAGAAGATCTCGATCGTCCAGGAAATCGCCCGCCAGACCGACCTTCTCGCCCTGAACGCTGCGGTGGAAGCCGCACGTGCCGGCGAACACGGCAAGGGCTTTGCGGTCGTCGCATCGGAAGTCCGCAAGCTCGCCGAACGGTCCCAGGCCGCCGCCGCCGAAATCAGCGCCCTTTCCGGAGATACGGTGCAGGTCGCGACGGAAGCCGGCGAGATGCTCAACAAGCTGGTGCCGGACATCCAGAAGACCGCGGAACTCGTGTCGGAAATCTCGGCCGCCTGCCGCGAGCAGGATATCGGCGCCAGCCAGATCAACGAAGCGATCCAGCAGCTCGACAAGGTGACCCAGCAGAATGCCGGGGCCTCCGAAGAGATGTCGGCGACCTCCGAAGAACTTGCCTCGCAGGCGGAAGAACTGCAGGCCTCGATCGCCTTCTTCCGGGTCGATCAGGCCGGCGGCAAAAAGCAGGTCAAGCGGGCTCCGTCTACCGTTGCGGCCCACAAGCCCACTGGCAAGTCGGCCCCGATGCGCCGCGCTGCGGGCCAGCCGTCTCACAAGGCCGATCATTCGGTGCTCAGCCAGCAAGCCCGCGCCAAGGGTTTTGCCCTCGACATGTCGATGGGCGGACCGGATGCCGACGACGCGGACTTCCGCGAAAGCGCCTGAAGAAATTGAACGATCCCGGATCGACAGAGATCCGGGATCGCCTCCCGCATGTAAGCGGGAGAATGTCCGGACAGCCGGACCGTCGCAGAAGGGTGAATGTATCGGTCTTCTCGTTTTCAAACGTTTCCGCCCGTTGGGGAGGGAAGCAATAACCGATGCACTTTATTGCCTTGAGGGGATAGGGCTATGCGATTTACGATTAAGCTAAAACTAGGACTGGCTTTCGGCCTGATGATTTGCCTTCTGGGAGTCACCGCCGGCTACGGAATTTACAGCCTCGCCAACCTCAATTCCGCCATCAGCGCCTTGATTGCCGGTCCGGCATTGCGGCTGGAACTAGCCGAAAATTTCTCAGGCACCCAATTGCGCATTGCGCGTGCGCAGATGAACCTTGCGACGTCGGAAACGGCAGAGGATATCGACAAGTACATCCAGGCCAGCGACCGCAACCGTAAACTTTTCAGCGAGACGCTGAAGAAGCTCCAGGATATCTCGTCCACGGATGAGGCCCGGAAGGCCTGGGGAGACGTCGCGACGAAAGCCGAGCGGCTTTTCCGTATCGACGACGCGATCCGGTCGGCGGTCCGCAATGGGAATGCCGAGCAGGCCCTCATCCTTGCAAAAGGCGACGGGCGCGCCGTCATCGACGACATCGAAAAAACGATCCAAGCGCGCGTGGAGGCCAATAAGGACCTGATGGAACAGGCCGACCGCGACACGGATGAGCAATATCAGACGACACGAAACTTCATAATCGGCCTGACGGGTATCGCATTGGTGATTGCGATCATCGCCGCCCTGTGGATTGCACTCGGCATCGGTAAAGGGCTGCGCAAGATCATGGATGCCGTCAATGCGGTGGCGGTCGGCGATCTCAACCAGGAGGTCGAGATCAAGACGAACGATGAAATCAAGGATCTGGTCAACACTCTCAACGTGATGACCGGCAACCTGCGCAACACTGCGATCATCGCCGACCAGATTTCGAACGGCGACCTCACCGTCTCGCCGAAGCCGCTTTCCGACAAGGATACACTAGGCCTCGCCCTTCAGAGCATGGTGGAACGCCTGCGCGGCGTCGTTGCCGATGCGCTTGCGGCGTCGAACAACGTCTCGTCCGGCAGCCAGGAGCTTTCGGCAAGCTCGGAACAGCTTTCCCAGGGTGCCACCGAACAGGCCTCCTCGGCCGAAGAGGCCTCCGCCTCGATGGAGCAGATGGCCGCCAACATCAAGCAGAACGCCGACAACGCCGCCCAGACCGAAAAGATCGCCCGTCAGTCGTCGAAGGACGCGGAAGCGAGTGGCGAAGCCGTCTCCCGTGCGGTCGGTGCCATGCGCACGATCGCCGAGAAGATCTCGATCGTCCAGGAAATCGCCCGCCAGACCGACCTTCTCGCCCTGAACGCCGCGGTGGAAGCCGCCCGTGCCGGCGAACACGGCAAGGGTTTTGCGGTCGTCGCCTCGGAAGTGCGCAAGCTCGCCGAGCGCAGCCAGGCAGCCGCTGCCGAAATCAGCGCCCTCTCTGGTGAGACGGTGCAGGTCGCGACCGACGCCGGCGAAATGCTCAACAAGCTGGTGCCGGACATCCACAGGACGGCCGAACTCGTGTCGGAAATCTCCGCCGCCTGCCGCGAGCAGGATGTCGGCGCGGCCCAGATCAACGAAGCGATCCAGCAGCTCGACAAGGTGACCCAGCAGAATGCCGGGGCCTCCGAACAGATGTCGGCGACTTCGGAAGAACTCGCCGCCCAGGCCGAAGAGCTGCAGGCCTCGATCGCCTTCTTCAAGGTCGAACGCGCCAACGGGAAGGCTCGGTCTCAGCCGGGCGTCAAGGTTCACGCAACCGCAAAGCCTGGCGCAAAACAGCCGTCGAAAGCTCCTGCGCACCGGCCGACCGGCCATTCGGTCGCATCCCAGCAGGCACGCGCCAAGGGATTTGCCCTCGATATGTCGATGGGCGGCCCTGATTCTGACGACGACGACTTCCGGGAAAGCGCCTGAGCGCTTCCTGATCAATAAGCGGGGCCGCCAGGCGGCCCCGTGATCGCCAGCGTGACTACGTTGGTGCGAACAACGAAGAGGTTCCTGCCGCCGGCTTATCGGCCTTAGGGTCAGGCTTTGTTCGATCGCATCTCAGAAATGTAAGGCAGCTTTGTCGGCTTTTTGAAGGAACTGGGGGATTTAAGATGCGGTTTACAATCAAACTGAAATTGGGATTGGCTTTCGCCCTGTTGACGCTGCTCTTGGTCGGCATTGCAGTCTACGGCAGCCTGAGCCTTGGCGGCCTCAACGACGCCAGCGTCAAGATGGTCGATGGCCCGGTCCGTCGTCTGGAACTCGCGCTCACCGCCAATGTGAACGAGGTCGATGCGGTGCGCGCCCAGAAGAACGCGCTGCTTGCGACCAATCTCGCGGATGCCGCGAAATTCCACAAGGAAGCGGACGTCAATACGGAACTGATGTTCAAGGCCGTTCAGGAAGGGCTTTCGATCGCCTCCGTGGAAGGCAAGCCCTATTGGGAAAAGCTGCTGACGATCGGCAAGCAGTTCCAGCAGAAATCCGACGAGCTGCAGGCTATCCAGGCACGCGGCGACCAGGCCGGCGCCCTGGCGCTCTCCATGGGCGATCTGCGCACCATGACCGCCGATATGGGCGAGGCCATCAAGGTTCTCCTCGATATCCAGCGCAGGGGCATGGCGAATACCGAAAAAGCGAACCAGGATCTGTTCGCCTCGACGATGATGGTCTTGAGCGTCGCCTCGGTTGCGGCCGTGCTGATCGCCATCGGCGCCGCCCTGTGGATCACGTTCGGCATCAACAACGGCCTCAAGAAGATTGCGTCCGTTGCCAATGCAGTGGCGATCGGCGACCTCAACCAGAAGGTCGAGGTCAAGACGAATGACGAGATCAAGGATCTGATCGATACCATCAACGTGATGACCGGCAATCTGCGCAACACGGCGGCAATTGCCGAGCGGATTTCCGAGGGCGACCTTTCTGTCGATGCCAAGCCGCTTTCCGACAAGGATGTGCTCGGGATTGCCATGCAGAGCATGGTCACCAACCTGCGCACGACCTCGCATGTCGCTGACCAGATTGCCAATGGCGACCTGACCATTTCGCCGAAGCCGCTTTCCGACAAGGATACCCTCGGCCTTGCCCTTCAGAGCATGGTGGAGCGCCTGCGCGGCGTGGTTGCCGATGCGCTTGCGGCGTCGAACAACGTCTCGTCCGGCAGCCAGGAACTTTCGTCGAGCTCGGAGCAGCTGAGCCAGGGCGCGACCGAACAGGCATCTTCTGCCGAAGAGGCCTCCGCCTCGATGGAACAGATGGCGGCCAACATCAAGCAGAACGCCGACAACGCCGCCCAGACCGAAAAGATCGCCCGCCAGTCGTCGCGAGATGCGGAAAGCTCTGGCCAGGCTGTCGGCCGCGCCGTCTCGGCGATGCGGACGATTGCGGAAAAAATCTCGATCGTCCAGGAGATCGCCCGCCAGACCGACCTTCTCGCCCTGAACGCCGCGGTGGAAGCCGCACGTGCCGGAGAACATGGCAAGGGCTTTGCGGTCGTCGCCTCGGAAGTGCGCAAGCTTGCCGAGCGCAGCCAGGCTGCCGCTGCCGAAATCAGCGCCCTCTCTGGCGAAACGGTGCAGGTCGCGACGGAAGCCGGCGAGATGCTCAACAAGCTGGTGCCGGACATCCACAAGACCGCGGAACTCGTGTCGGAAATCTCCGCCGCCTGCCGCGAGCAGGATATCGGCGCCAGCCAGATCAACGAAGCGATCCAGCAACTCGACAAGGTGACCCAGCAGAATGCCGGGGCCTCCGAACAGATGTCGGCGACTTCGGAAGAACTCGCCGCCCAGGCGGAAGAACTGCAGGCCTCGATCGCCTTCTTCAAGGTCGATCGGGCCGGATCCAAGCAGCGGAGCCAGCCGGTCCCGGTCGCCAAGCCCGCACCGGCAAAATCCAGACCACAGCCGACGTCCAAGGCCTATTCGGCCAGTCATTCGGTCAACGCACAACAGGCCCGCTTGAAAGGGTTTGCCCTCGACCTGTCGATGGGCGGCCCGGACGCGGACGATGACGATTTCAGGGAGAGCGCGTAATGGCAGGCATATCCTCCGAATCCCAGTTCGTAACCTTCAGCCTCGGCGACGAGATTTTCGCGGTCCCCGTGGAGGTGGTCCGCGAGATCCTCGACCACGAGGAGCCGTTCAAGATCCCGCACGGGCCGGACTATCTGCTCGGCCTGCGCGACGTGCGCGGACAGGGCGTCCCGGTGATCGACCTTCGTCTTCGCCTCGGCATGACGAGAACGGTAAAGACGCCGCATACCCGCATCCTCGTGCTCGATGTGCCGGTCGCCGATCGCGTCCTGGTGCTCGGCCTCGTCGCGGACCGGGTCTTCGAAGTGGTGCCGTTCCGCAAGGAACAGATCGAGACGGCGCCGGATATCGGGATACGCTGGCGCTCCGACTACATCGCCGGCGTGGTGCGCCGGGAGAGCGGCTTCGTTGTCGTTGTCGACCTTGCACGGCTGTTTTCGGATTCCGGGTCGGCACTCTCCGATGTGGGGCCGCAGTCCCAGGTCGCATGATGGAATTCGCATAACCGAATAGGTTCTTGTACGGGGGCATGCGCGTGAGTGCAGCAATGAGGAGCCAGCCGCTCGACGACCGGCTGAGCAAGCGCAACTTCGATCTGCTTTCGAAGTACATCTACGACTATAGCGGTATCAAGATGCCGCACAGCAAGTTGACCATGCTCGAAGGACGGCTTCGCCGGCGCCTGCGCGTCACGGCCATGCCGACCTTCGACAGTTACTGCGACTACCTCTTCAAGCACGGAGGTATCGAGGCCGAATCGATCTTCCTCATCGATGCGGTGACCACCAACAAGACCGACTTCTTCCGCGAGCCGAAGCACTTCGACTACATGATCCAGGCAGCGTTGCCGGACATCCTGAAAACCTACCCTGACCGGCGCATCCGCACATGGAGTTCGGCCTGCTCGACGGGCGCCGAACCCTATACGATGGCCATGGTGCTTTCGGAATTTTTGAGCTCGTCGATGCCGGAACGCGACTATTTCGTGCTTGCCACCGATCTGTCGACCGACGTGCTGCAGAAGGCCCAGCGCGGCATCTATCAGAGCGATCTCCTGGCACCCGTTCCCGCCGACATGATGCGCAAATATGTCATGCGTTCGTCCGACAGCCGGCGGCAGGAAGTGCGGATTTCACCGAAACTGCGCTCGCGCGTCGGTTTCGCGCGGCTGAACCTGATGGACAACGCCTATCCCATCGGCGATCCTATGCACATGATCTTCTGCCGCAACGTGCTCATCTATTTCGATAAGCCGACTCAGCAGCATGTGCTGTCACGCCTTTGCGAAGCCCTGCTTCCCGGAGGCTATCTGTTTATCGGTCATTCTGAAACCGTGACCGGCTTCGATCTGCCGATCAGGCAGGTGGCAAATACTGTGTTCAAGCGGGTATGAACCATGAGCGGCAAAATCCGAGTTCTGATCATCGATGACTCCGCCAGCGTCCGCCAGACCCTGACGGCAGTCCTGTCTGCAGACCCGGATATCGAAGTGATAGGCGCGGCCAGCGATCCCTTCATGGCCGCGCGGAAGCTGCGCGAGGAAATCCCCGACGTCATCACGCTCGATGTGGAAATGCCGCAAATGGACGGCATCACCTTCCTGCGCAAGCTGATGTCCCAGCATCCCATTCCGGTGGTGATGTGCTCGTCTTTGACCGAAAGCGGCTCGGAAACGCTGATGCAGGCGCTCGAGGCGGGCGCAGTCGACATCATCCTGAAGCCGAAGATCGGCGCGGCCGACCACCTTGCCGAATCCGGCGAGAGGATCCGCACCGCGGTCAAGGGAGCCGCTCGCGCCCGCGTCGGCCGGCTGCGGCCGTCACGCATTTCTGACGGCGGAACGACCGCCAAGCTGACGGCCGATGCGGTGCTTCCGCCTCCCAGAGCCGGAGCCATGGCAAAGACCACCGAGATGGTGGTCTGCGTCGGCGCCTCGACCGGCGGAACCGAGGCCCTGCGCGAGCTTCTCGAAGCCCTGCCGGCCAATTCTCCGGGCATGGTCATCGTCCAGCACATGCCGGAAAAGTTCACCGCCGCCTTCGCCAAGCGCCTCAACAGCCTCTGCGAAGTAGAGGTCAAGGAAGCCGCCGACGGCGATCCCGTATTGCGTGGCCATGTACTGATCGCCCCCGGCGACAAGCATATGCTGCTCGAACGGCGCGGCGCGCGTTACGAGGTCTCGATCCGCTCGGGTCCGCTCGTCAGCCGCCATCGGCCTTCGGTCGACGTGCTGTTCCGGTCTGCCGCCCGCTCGGCCGGCGGCAACGCCATGGGCGTGATCATGACCGGCATGGGCGACGACGGCGCCCGCGGCATGAACGAGATGCATCAGGCGGGAGCCTATACGGTTGCCCAGGACGAGGCGTCGTCAGTGGTCTTCGGCATGCCCAAGGAAGCCATTGCCCATGGCGGCGTCGACAAGGTCGTTTCGCTCGAACAGATCGCCCGGGAAATCCTCGCCGCCGATCGTCGGCGGTAAGATCTGGCAACGGATTTTTCACGTCTCGTTAACCATGTTTGGCAAGAATGGGGCAACGCATCATGAGGGTGCGGTGAGAGAGCAATCTTACGCTCGTAGCCGGACAGGGACCCAAGATGCCAGTCATTACCTTTGCCAACACCAAGGGCGGAGCGGGCAAGACCACCGCTGTGCTTCTTCTTGCAACCGAACTCGTTGAGCAAGGCTACCGCGTCACGATCCTGGATGCCGATCCGCAATACTGGATCACCCGCTGGCACATGCTCTCGCCGCACAATGACAAGCTCAACGTCATTTCCTACGTGACGCAGGCTTCGATCGACCGGCATATTTCCGAGAACCGCCACAAGACCGATTATTTCGTGCTCGACCTGCCGGGCGCGCAGAGCCCGCTGCTTGCCAAGGCGATCGGGCTTTCCGACCACGTGCTGATCCCGATCCAGGGCTGCGCCATGGATGCCCAGGGCGGCGCCAACGTGCTGGAACTGCTGCGCTATCTCGAGGAAAAGGCCAATCTGCGCGTGCCGCATTCGGTGGTGCTGACCCGCGTCAACTCGATGGTCACCACCCGCGCCCTGCTTGCGGTCAAGACGCTGCTTGCCGAACGCAAGGTCGAAGTGCTGGACACGCCGATCATCGAACGCGCCGCCTTCCGCGACATTTTCGATCTCGGCGGCACGCTCTACACGATGGACGAGAACCGTATCAGCAATCTCGACAAGGCCCGGCAGAACGCCCGCCTGTTCGCGCTCGAAATGCTCCGCCGCGTGCCGCTCCACAAGCCGGCTTCGCTTTCGAAGCGCTTCGTCCGCGCCGCCTGATCAGGCCTTGCCGTTCAGCACGATCTGCAGCTTGACGTCCGAGGGATGTCCGGCTGCAGCGCGCTCGAAGGCCTGGATCGAATCCTTGAAATCGAAGACGCCGGTGATCAACGGCTTCAGGTCGACCTTGCCGGACGCGATCAGTTCCAGCGCCCGGTCGAAAATGTTGGCGTAGCGGAACACGGTCTCGAAGCGAACTTCCTTGGAGATGGCGCTTGAAACGTCCAACGGCACCGGCTCGACAGGCAGGCCGACCAGCACGAAGGCACCGCCCGGCCGCACCAGGTCCATCATGCCTGCATAGGCCCTCGGGCTGCCGCTGGCCTCGAACACGACATCCGCTCCCCAGCCGCCAGTCTCCTCGGCGATGACTTGCGCGAACGGCCGTTCGGTGATGTTGACCGGGATGATGCCCGGATACTGGCCGGCGATCTTCAGCTTGTCCGGGCTCAGATCCGAGATGAACACGCGTGCGCAGCCGCCGGCAAGTGCTGCCAGCGCCACCATGATGCCGATCGGGCCGGCTCCGATCACCGCGGCGACATCGCCAGGCTGGATACGGGCGCGGCTTGCGGCCTGCATGCCGATCGCGAACGGCTCCACCATGGCGCCTTCAGCAAAGGAGACGTTGTCCGGCAGCCTGTAGGTGAAGGCCGCAGGGTGGATGACTTCCGGCGTCAGCACCCCGTGGACCGGTGGCGTCGCCCAGAAACGGACGTCCGGATCGACGTTGTAGAGACCGAGCTTGGAGGCCCGCGAGGAAAGGTTCGGCACGCCGGGTTCCATGCAGACGCGGTCGCCGGGTTTGAAGTTCTTCACCTCGCTGCCGACCTCGACGATGATGCCGGCCGCCTCGTGGCCGAGGACCATCGGCTCGCGCAGGACAAAGGGACCGATAGCGCCGTGGGTGTAATAATGGACGTCGCTGCCACAGACACCGACCGTATCGATGGCGATCTTCACGTCGCCCGGACCAACGGCCGTCGGAAGGTCGATCTCCCGCAGCGAGAGGACGCCTTTTTTCTCGAGCACCAGTGCCTGCTGCATGGGGTGTTCCTTCCGGTTATTTTCAGACGCTGGCCGAGTTTCCGGGCGAGATCAAGGCGCCCTGGCGGCTGTTCTCAACCGCGGCCGGCGTAAGGCATGCCGTTCGCCATCACCGTCATGAACAGGACATTGGCTTCCAGCGGCAACCCATCCATGTAGAGCACCGCATCGGCCACGTGTTTCGGATCCATGACCGGTTCCACTGCCGTCGTCAGATCGGGCTGCAACGCGCCTTCCTTCATCCGCACCGTCATCGGCGTGTCGGCATTGCCGATATCCACCTGACCGCAGACGATGTTCAGTGGCCGCCCATCGAGCGCGATCTGGCGCGTCAGGCCGGTGATGGCGTGTTTGGTAGCGGTGTAGGCGGCCTGATACGGGCGCGGCACATGGGCCGAGATCGAACCGTTGTTGATGATCCGCCCGCCGGCCGGGTTTTGTCGCCGCATCATTCCGAAGGCGGCGCGGGCGCAATAGAAGGCGCCGTTGAGGTTGAGGTCTACGACCGCCCGCCAGGTTTCGAGCGGCAATTCGTCGATCGGAACGGCCGGCGTGCCGCGGCCGGCATTGTTGAACAGAAGGTCCAGCCGGCCATAGGCCTCTTGCGTCGCCGCAAACAACGCGTCGACTGCGGCCGGATCGGTGACATCCGTCGGCACAACGAGCGAATCGCCGCCGGCCAGTTCCGCCGTGCCCCGCAGCTCGCTTTCGCGCCGGCCGGCGAGCACGGTCCTATAGCCTGCCTTCAAAAGCCCGATGGCGACGGCCCTGCCAACGCCCGAGCCCGCACCGGTTACGATTGCCACTTTCGACATGTTCACTCCTCCTACCTTGGTGGTCGACGTTATAGTCGGCTATCGGCGTGGGCGTCGAGTGGCATGTCCAGGAGAGAACGTCACCTGAGGGATTTCTTGGTCACGGTCACCGTGCCGGCATCAGCATCGACCACGACCCAGTCGCCGGTCTCGATCACCGACAGTGGATCCTGGTCCAGCTCGGTGATCGCCGGAACGCGGGTGACAACGGCACCGAGCGCGATCTTGGTGGTCATCCGCGTGAAGATCATCGCCGCCGGCTGGACGCCGTTCAATCGCGTCATATGGAAATAGGCCGACCAGCCGGACGAGCCCTTGGCGCCGGGGAAAACCAGGATCTTGCCGGCAAACGAGACGCCGCGCATTTCGTGCCGCCGCTCGATGACCGTGCCGGTGCGCTCATTGATGCCGCCCCAGCCGGAGATCGTTTCGGTGGTGACGAGCGCCTCGCCCTCGGCGCGGCCGGCCACCACCTTGCGGCCCCTGAGTTCGATCGTCTCGGGTTTTGCTTCGGTTGCGATATCCATCAGACCCTCCCGTTCCACTGGCCGGTCAGGGCCGCATCAACGCAATCGCTGACCGAGCCGAACCAGCCCTGTACGCCGGTGATCGCCGGCAGGTAATGCGCCTGCTTGGCGGAATCGGTGGCGATGACCTTGGTGCCAGCCGGCAGACGGCGGGATATGGCGGGACAGGTATCGCTCATGACAACGCCGCCGGCGTCGCGGATGACGTCGATATAGCCGTTGCGCTCGGCGACCTGTTTGATCGCACGCGGGGTATGCACCCAGAGCTGCACGTCCGAATGGATCTTCCTGTTCTCCAGCATGTGGGCGATCAGCGCCATCTGGTCGATCGAATTGTGCGGACAGCCGAGCATGATGAAATCGACCTTCCTTTCGGTCGAGCTTTGCAGCTTCTCGTAGGTCTCGCGCCGCTCCTTGGCGCCATAACGGAACGTGCCCTTCACCTGGCGGCCACCGAAGGCTTCCTCGATCGAATCCGCTTCCGGCGTGATGCCGGGGATATGGTACATCTCGACCCCGCCGGACGATGCGGCAGCTGCGCCAAAATGCTTGAGCTTGATGAGATCGGGCTGCCGGCCGGTGCCCTTCAGGACCGGGATTTCCTCGCCGATCACCTCGCCGATATAATAACCGAGCAGGCCCCAATCCATCATGTCGTCGACCTCGATATCGAGTTCGACCAGATGGGTGCCGCGGCGGTTTTCGGTGATGTGGAAACCCCAATAGGGAATGCGGCCGGTGAGCGCCGCAGCGCCGGTGCTTTCCTTGCCCTCGACATTGGTGCGGGCGCCGAGCACGGAGTTGCAGTAGATGACGGCGGACGATTCCATCCAGGCGCAGTGCTCGCCCTTCACCGGCACATTGCCCACCTGATAGGGCGTGCAGGTAGCGAACATGTTGACGCCGCGCCGCCCCAGGTATTTCTCGTTGGCCCGCTGCATATCGACCAGCGATCTATCGACGCCCTGCAGTTCCCAATTGTCGTTGTCGATTCCGGTGATCAGCTGGCAGGTATGCGCCACCATATGCGGTATCTCCACCACCTCGTCGCTGTCGAGGTTCAGCTCGGAATAGACGTGCTCCATGCCCTTTTCGGCAATCGCCTGCACCGAGGGGGTCGAGGCATTGAAGGCGCCGGCGACGTTGTTGGTCTCGACCAGCCGTTCGGCGCCGAGCGCCTCGCCGTAGCGGACAAGCAGATCCATGGCGCGCGCCTTGGCGCGGCCGTGCTCGCCGTCATACATGGCCTTTTCGTGATCTGTCAGATTCATCGGACCCTCCTCACGATGCGGCGCGCGTTTCCGCGCCCGTCCAGCGATAATGCTTCTTTTCGACGTTGTCGGAAACCCGCTCGCGCAGTGCATCGCGGTCGATCTGGTGCACGCTGCCGGTTCCGGCAAGGTCGAGCGCGTTGGCCGCGGCCATGCCCATGGCGATGCAGGGGCCCATGACGCGGATGCTCGAAAGCGCTGCCGAATCCGCATCGACGCAGCGGCCGGCGGCGGCGATGTTGTCGCATTCGCCCGGCGTCAAGCTGCCGAGCGGGATGTAATGGGCGTGTTCTTCGTCGAAGGTGATCCAGTGGTGGCCGTCGCCGTGATCGTGCAGCTCGATCGGCCAGGCGGTGCGGGCAACCGCGTCGTCGAACCTGGTGCCGGCCTTGATCTCGTCGACGGTCAGGTGATGGCTGCCGGCGATCCAGCGGGTCTGGCGGATGCCCGGCAAACCGAAGGAGCGGATGCGGGCATTGCCGAAACATTCCGGGAATTCCGTCTTCAGGAATTCCACGGCTCGGGCCGCCTGGTCCTTGCCTTCGAGCGCCTTCTTTGACGCCTCGACCGGATCGAGCGGGGTTTCCACATGGGTCATGTTCATGGCGGCAATGCCGCGGCCGGGAATGGTGAAGCCGAGGCCTTCGCGGCGCAGCAGGCCGTAGCTCGCGGCCTTTTCCTTCATCCGGTCGCCGATCTCGTAGCGGGTCGGCTGCCTGGCTTCGTCGATGTTTTCCAGCACCACCATCTGGGTGCCGAAGACGCCGCCCTTTTCCGGCTGGCGGCAGGCAAAACCGGCCTGCCAGACGAGCGCCGCGTCGCCGCTCGCCTCCACCCAGCCGGTCGCCTCGATCGAGACGCCGCCGTAGCGGGTCATGAAATCGGTCTGGACGACGCGCCGGCCTTCCACATGCACGTCGAGGATCTGTGCGCCGAGCACGACCTCTATGCCAGCCTCCAGAATGCTCTGTTCCATCCAGCGGCCAAGGACCACTTCGTCGTAATAAACGACCGTCGTGTTCGGGCCGTGGCGGTAGTAGATCGACTGGTCCTGGCTTTCGAGATGGGCAAGCAGCCTGTCGGCGACACCATAGGTGAACTGGTAGCCATGCGTGCCGTTCGAGAACAGGCCGCAGAAGGTGGCGATGATCGAATTGACCGCCTGACCGCCGAGCGCCGCCTGGCCATCGACGATGACGACCTTGCGGCCAAGCCGGGCGGCTTCAAGTGCTGCCGAAATCCCCGCGATTCCGGCGCCGACGACGCAGATATCCGCCTTGAGCTTGCGGAACGGCGGCGACTTCTCGCGCCTGACGATCCGCGTTTCCCTGCTCAGCGTTTCCGCCATGGAAGCCTCCCACTACAATGCCGCGCCCTCCCGGCGCCTTGGGAATGATCGTAACCCAAGCCGGCCTACCTTGAACCCGGCAAGTGATGCGATCAGCTTTCTTGTTTCGAGAAAGGTTCAGCTGAAAGATTTCAGCGGCTTGGCGTCAAAAGCTGCGGAGGCGTTCGGAGATCTTCTCAGAACATCGGAATGACCTGGTCCGGCACCCCTTCCGAAAACCGCTTCTGCACATAGGATACGAACTCCGATACTACGACCTTGTTCATCTTGATCCTGGGCACGGAGGCCTTTACCCAGAGCGGCTCGACCGGAAATTCCGGCATCACCTCTTCGAGGAGGCCGCTGTCGAGATCCGACTGCGCAAGGAATCTCGGCAGAATCGCCAATCCCAGCCCCTGACGGGCGGCGGCGAGCAGGACGCGGCTGTCATTGGCGGTGAAATTCGAGGTGATTTCGACGTTGAGCGTGCTCGTCTCCATCTGAAAGGTCCAGGTCGTGCCGATCGTGTGGAAGGTGATGCACGCGTGGCCGACCAGTTCCGTCGGCATCTTCGGCAGCTTGCGGCTGGCGAGATAATCCCGCGATGCGCAGAGGACGCGCGGATAAGGGCAAAGCGGGTGGTCGATCACATAAGCGTAGGATTGCGGCAGCGCGCCGATCGCCACGTCGAACCCCTCTTCCAGCGGATTGACCGAGCGGTCAATCAGCACGATCTCCATCTTCACCCGCGGATTGGCCGCCTGGAATGCGGCGCAGATATCCCCGAAGAACATCGAGGTCAGCGTCGTCGGCGCCTTGATGCGCAGCGAACCGGTCAGGCCCAGTTCATGGGTATTGGGCGTGGCCAGCGTCTCCTCGATCTCGCCGACCAGGAGTTGCAGGCGCGGCCGCAGCCTTTCGCCATCGAGCGTCAGGGCCAAGCGCCTGGTGGTGCGCACGAAAAGCTGGGTGTTCAGATGCTCTTCGAGCCGCTTGACGCGCTTGGTGATGACCGAGGTCGCGACGCCCAGGTCACGCCCAGCGGCGGAAAAGCTGCCGGCGCGGGCGGTTGCCAGAAAGGCGCCGATGTCGAGAAGTATGTTCACTGTCTTTCTCGTTTCGAGAAAAAATCCTGACCGGCATCACGCACATATTTTCCGCGGTTTCGCAACTCCGCCACATGGCGCGCAGGCGATCGGCTCAGGCGCAGCGTGCGCTATGGAATGCGAACTGCGCGGAAAGGCTTTCCACCGCCCTGGTCTCCGCAATGCGTAGCGCCATCCAGGCGGAAACCGCCGCCCAGGCGGCCCGCATATAGCTGTCGGCACGATAGAGGGCCGCGTCGGGATCGGATTGCAGCGCCGTCATCCGACCGCTCAGCAATTCGAAGCCGTCGAGAACAGCAAGGACGGTATCCGAAGCCTGCGGATGTTCGGCGATATAGGCGTCGATCTCGTCGCGCGCCTTCTCCAGGAAGAGGGCAAGTCCCCGGCCTTCGTCGCGCCAGAGGCGGCGGGTCAGGAAATCCAGCGCCTGCATGCCCGTCGTACCTTCGTAGATGGTCATGATACGGGCATCGCGCAGATATTGTTCGAGCGGCCAGTCGCGGGTGTAACCGACGCCGCCGAGCACCTGGATCGCCGCATTCGCGGTCTCAAACGCCGCCGCCGCGCCAAAATTCTTGATCAGCGGCAGCATCCAGCCGGTGAAATCCTCCAGCCCGGATTCGGGCTCCTGTCGGGCGATATCCATGGTCGTGGCGAGTTCGAGAATGGCGGCGCGCAGGACTTCCGTGGAGCTGCGGATGTCATGAAGCTGGCGCTGTACATCCGGATGGCTCGATATCGGCACCGGCGGCTGGTCCGGCCGTCCGCCCTGACGGCGCTCCTTGGCATAGTCCTCGGCGATATCGGCAGCGGCGGACGCGATGCCCAGCCCCTGGCAGCCGGTCAGCAGCCGCATCAGCTCGATCATGGTGAAAAGTTGCGGCAGGCCGCGCCCTTCGCGGCCGAGCATGATGCCCCTGGCCCCCTCGAACCGCATGGCGCAGGTGGGCGAGCCGTGCAGGCCCATCTTCTCCTCGATCCGGTCGATAGAAATGCCGTTCGGCTGGCCGTCGATAAGGTTCGGCACCAGAAACAGGCTGATGCCGCGCGTGCCCGGCTCTCCGTTGGTGCGGGCGAGCAGGCAATGGCCGATGCGCTCCGCCATGTCGTGGTCGCCGAAGGAGATCCAGATCTTCTGGCCGGTGATCAGCCATTCGCCGTCGCGCGATTCGGCTTTTGTGCGCAGCCGGCCGACATCCGAGCCCGCTTCCGGCTCGGAAATGCAGATCGTCGCCGCCCATTCGCCGGCGGTGAGTTTCGGCACCCATTCGTTCGCGGTCGCCTCGTCGGCTGCTTCCGCCAGAAGATGCGCCGCCGCACGGGTCGAGCCCGCCGCCATCATAAGCGCCACGCATCCCCGCTCGAACAGCGGTGCACAGGCGGCATGCAATGTGAGAGGAACGCCCTGGCCGCCGAATTTTTCCGGAATATCCATGCCGAGCCAGCCCGCCTCGGCATACTGCCTGAAAGCGTCGGCAAACCCGTCCGGCGTCTTCACCCGGCCATCAACGACCCGTGCGCCCATCCGGTCGCCGACCGCGTTCAGCGGCGCCAGCACCCCTTCGGCAAAATTCGCCGCCTCATCGAGGATTGCCGCGACCGTCTCGTCGTCGCAATCCTCGCGGAGTTCCTTGAGCCGGTGCCAGCCCGGCGTCAGGGCGAGAAGTTCCAGTGTCCGGTCGGCCTGATCCGCCAACGACATGATCGGTCACCGCGGCTGCATGCGCAGCGCGCCGTCAAGCCGGATCACTTCGCCGTTGATATACTGGTTCTCGATCACAAACCGCACCGCATCGGCGAATTCGCCGGGGGCGCCCAGTCGCGAAGGATAGGGGATGGCGGCAGCAAAACTGTCCTGCGCCTCCTGCGGCAGTTCATACAGCAGCGGCGTCAGGAAGATGCCGGGCGCCACCGTGTTGACGCGGATGCCGAAGCGGGAGAATTCGCGCGCCGCCGGCAAGGCCAGCGAAACGATGCCGCCCTTGGAGGCCGCATAGGCCGCCTGGCCGATCTGTCCCTCGAAGGCGGCGACTGAGGCCGTGTTGACGATGACGCCGCGCGCCTTGTCTTCCCGCTCCGGCAGGCCCGTCATGCGCTCGGCGGCAAGCCGCAGCATGTTGAAAGTGCCGACCAGGTTGACACGGATCACCCGCTCGAAATCGGCAAGCGGCATCGGGCCGTTCTTGCCGACGATGCGCCCCGCCGTGCCGATGCCGGCGCAGTTGACGAGGATGCGCAATCCGTCGCCGGCCTTGGCCGCAACATCCAGGGCTCTCGTCGCATCGTCCTCGCTCGTCACGTCGCCCGAGAGCGCCACGCCGCCGATCTCGCTCGCGACCTTTTCGGCAGCGGCCTGGTTGCGGTCGAAGACATGCACCACGGCTCCGAGTTTCGCGAGCAGCCGCGCCGTCGCTTCGCCGAGCCCCGATCCGCCGCCTGTGACGACAGCGCTTGTTCCTTCGATCCTCATGCCGCCAGCTCCTTGCCAACCCTGATCACGCCCGGCGCATCGCCGTAGAGTTCCTCGACGAGATCACCGCGATGGGCGAGCACGGCGCGCTGGTTGATCGACCCCTTGTCGGTCACTTCGCCCTTTTCGAAGCGCAGCGGCTGGGTCATCAGCATCATGCGCATCACCCGCGTCGCCGAACCGCTCGACTGTTTCTGGTGTTCCTTCAGCCGTTCGGCGATCGCCGCCCTCACCTTCGGATGGGCCACTACCGCCTCGTCGGAAAGGCCGGCTTCGCCGCCGATCAGTTCCCGCAGTGCAGGCATGAAGGGCACCGCCAGCGCCCCGAGCTCGGCCCGGTTCTCGCCGGTGATCACCGCATCGCGAATCAGCCCGCCGAACTGGTTGACGAGCTGAGCACGCAGCACGCCGACTGCCACCCAGGTGCCGGTCTGCAGCTTGAAGTTCTCCGCCGTGCGTCCGTCGAAATAAAAGCCCTGGCGCGGATCGCCGGGAACGGCGAACTTCACCGCATCGCCGATCCGGTAAAAGCCTTCTTCGTCGAAAGCTTCCCTGGTCAGCTTCTCGTTGCGCCAGTATCCGGGGGTGACGTTCGGGCCCTTGAGGCGAAGCTCGTATTTGTCGTCGATCGGCACCAGTTTCATGGTCACGCCCTGTGCGGGGATGCCGATATTGCCGGGCTTTTCCTGCGGGTCGGTGCAGAAGATCGCGAAAGGCGCGGTCTCGGTGGAGCCGATGCCGGTGCCAAGCGGCACCTGTTCGCCGATCGTCATTTCGGAAAGCTCGATCAGCGCGTCCCAGGTGTGCTGCGCCATGCCGGCGCCGGCATACATCAGCAATTTCAGGTCCTGGAAGAAGGTCTTGCGAAGCCCCTCGTCCTCGCGCATCGCCTGGATCAGCATTTCGTAACCGGCCGGCACGTTGAAATACCAGGTCGGCGAGATTTCCTTCAGGTTGGTGATCGTCTGGGCCATCAGCGCCGGGCTCGGCTTGCCGCGGTCGATGTAATAGGTGCCGCCGTTATAGATGGCGATGTTGAAGACCTTGTTGCCGCTGGCGGTGTGGTTCCAGGGCGCCCAGTCGACCAGGACCGGCGGCTCGTCGCGGAAATAGGAATAACAGTCGGTGACCATTTCCTGGTTGGAGCAGAGCATGCGCTGGGTCTGGATGACCGCCTTGGGCGAACCGGTCGTGCCCGAGGTGAACAGGAATTTCGCGACCGTATCCGGCCCGACCGCATCGAAAGCCTTATCGACCGCGGGAGTGGGCTCGGTCTTGAGAATGTCATCGAGAAGATACGTATTGGACCGGCCCTCGGGCAGATTGCGCATCCCGGCAAAGGGGACATCCGCGCCGAAAGCCGTATCGACGGCCTTGCGGAAGGCCCCCGCATCGTCGGCGAAGATCAGGCCGGGGGTGATCTGTTTTGCGATATCGTACAGCTTCGAAAAATCGGAGGAAATCGTCGCATAAGCCGGCGCAATCGCTGCGGACGGGATGCCGACGTGCTGGGCGCCGAGCGCCATCAGCGCATGTTCGATGGAGTTTTCCGAGAGGATGACCAGCGGATTTTCAGCCGAAAGCTTCATGTCCAGCAGGAACTGGCCGATGCGCCGCACCTGATCGAGCGCTTCCGCATAGCTCACCCTGCGCCACTCGCCCGCCCCTTCGCGGTCCGCCATCCAAGTGCGGTCGGGCGCGATTTTTGCCCAATGGACCAGCCGCTCGTTGATTTTGTCGGGATAGGGTCCGAGCTGATCCTCCCGCCAGACCACGAATTCGCCGTTCGGCCGCTCTTCCCAGCCGACCACGGGCGACCACAGCTTTACGTCACGCACAGGTTTGGCGCTCATGACTTCTCCTCCCAGACGTCAATGCTCCCTCTCGGGCTCCCAAAATTTGTTTACAAAGAAACAATCTCCCTGTAAACGATCAAAAACTGATGACGGGCTGGGGAGCGTCCGTTGCTGGAGGAGAATGCATAAGATGGCCGATCAGACGGCAACCAGCTTCGTGACCTATGAGCTCAAGGGCAATGTTGCCCATATAGGTCTCAATCGTCCGGAAAAGCGCAATGCGATCAGCGACCGTTTCGTCGAAACGATTGCCGAGACCGTGGCGCGGGCCGAAAGCGAGGCGAAAGCCGTCGTTCTTTTCGGCCATGGCGACCATTTCTGCGCCGGGCTCGATCTTGCCGAACACGTCAAGAAAACGCCGATCCAGGGCGTGCATGGTTCGCGCCGCTGGCATGCGGTGTTTGCCGGCATCGAACACGGCACGATCCCGTGGATTTCCGCGCTGCATGGCGCGGTGGTCGGCGGCGGGCTCGAACTGGCGGCCTCCACCCATATCCGCGTCGCGGACAAGTCCGCTTTCTTCGCGCTGCCGGAAGGCCAGCGCGGCATTTTCGTCGGCGGCGGCGGCTCGGTGCGTGCCGCGCGGCTGATGGGCGTCGCCCGCATGACCGACATGATGCTGACCGGCCGCGTCGCCTCGGCGGAAGAGGCCGAGCGCTGGAACCTGGCGCAATACGTCGTCGAAAAGGGCATGGCCCGGCAGAAGGCGCATGAGCTTGCGGAAGCAGCCGCCAGCAACGCCGAAATTTCCAATTACGCCGTCATCAACGCCCTGCCGCGTATCCAGGACATGGCGAAGGAGGACGGGCTTTTCGTCGAATCCTTCATTGCCTCCTTCACCGCCACCAGCCCGGAGGCAGAAGAGCGTCTGCGCGCCTTCCTGGAAAAACGCGCCGCACGGCTGAAGGCGCCTGGTTCGGCATAAGGGGAAACGCCCATGGACATGCCGATCCGCACGGCAGACGAGGTCGAACTAGATCGGCTCAATTCGGCGCTCGGCTTCCTGATGCGGCTGGCGCAGCTCAAGATCTACGAGCGGTTTTTCGAAGAGGTCGGCGAGCATAATCTGAAGCCCGGGGAATTCTCCGTGCTCTGGGTCATTCTCCACAATCCCGGCATCCGCCAGAGCGTGCTCGGCCAACGGCTCATGATCAAGCGAGCCCATATGACCAAGCTGATCCGGGCACTGGAGGACCAGAACCTCGTTTCGCGGAAGGTGCCGGATGGCGACCGCCGCGCCGTGGAGATTACGCTGACGCCGGAAGCGGTGACAAGGGTGAAGCAGGCGAGCCAATGGTTCTTCACCTACGAAGACTCGGTCGGCGCCAACCTTACCGGTGACGAGCGCCAACAACTGACGGCCCTGCTGCGGAAGTTCGTGGGCCTGGGCTGAATCTAAGGATCGGGAGGAGCGAACCTTGAACATCGACGAGCTGATCGCCATCGACGTCCACACCCATGCGGAAGAACCCTGCTGCGGCCCGCGCGACGACGGCTATGACCAATTTCAGGCCGGCATGGCCAAATATTTCAAGAACCCGGCCGGCCACAAGGGCATGCTGCCGACGGTCAACGAGACCGCCGTCTATTACCGCGAGCGCAAGATCGGCTGCGTGATCTTCCCGGTCGATGCGGAGCGCGAGACCGGCTTTCGGCGTTACAACAACGAAGAAGTGGCGATGATCGCCGCCGAAAACAGCGACATCATGATCCCGTTCGCCTCGATCGACCCCGCCAAGGGCAAGATGGGCGCCCGCGAGGCGCGCCGGCTGGTGCAGGAATTCGGCGTCAAGGGCTTCAAGTTCCACCCGACCATGCAGGCCTTCTATCCGAATGACCGGATGGCCTATCCGCTCTACGAGGCGATTGCCGAAGAAGGCGCGATCACGCTGTTCCATACCGGTCAGACCGGCGTCGGTGCCGGCATGCGCGGCGGCATGAACATGCGGCTGAAATATTCGAACCCGATCTATCTGGACGATGTGGCGGCGGATTTTCCGGACATGCCGATCATCCTCGCACATCCCTCCTTCCCCTGGCAGGAGGAGGCGCTTTCCGTCGCGACGCACAAGCCGAACGTCTATATCGACATGTCCGGCTGGTCGCCAAAGTACTTTCCGCAGATCCTGGTGCAATACGCCAACTCGATCCTGAAGCACAAAATGCTGTTCGGCTCCGACTGGCCGGCGATCACGCCGGACCGCTGGATGGCGGACTTTGCCGCGATTTCGATCAAGGACGAGGTGCGGCCGCTGATCCTCAAGGAAAACGCCCGCAAGCTCTTGAAGATCTAACTTTTTCGTCATGCTCGGGCCTGTCCCGAGCATTTACGCCGGTTGATCTCATGGACCGACCGCAGATCCTCGGCTCAAGGCCGAGGATGACGGCAAATGAGCATTGCGCTAAGCCGGGACGAAGCTTTTTCGCACCACCAGTTCGGGGATCACCCGCTCGTAACCCGGCAAAGCTTCCGGGTTTTCGAGGCGCCGTTCCAGAAGCTCGACGGCCCGAAGCGCCATGGTGATCGGATCCTGGCGGAAGGTTGTTAGCCCATAGCTCAGTCAGGCCGCCTCCGGCACGTCGTCGAAGCCGATCACCGCCACGTCTTCGGGAATGCGCAGCTTCGCCTCGATGCGGATGAAATCCATCACCCCGAAGGCGATCTGGTCGTTGGCGCAGAACACGGCGTCCGGGCGCGCGCCGCCGGCAAACAGTTCGCGGGCGGCCGTTATGCCGCTGTCGTAGTCGGAATCCGGGCCCTTGGCGGACTGGACCTCGACGCCGGCTGCTCGCGCCGCCGACATGAAGGCATTTTCCCTCTCGACGATGCTCGGCGTCTCCGACTGTGAGCCGACCACGGCAAGGTGCCGACGCCCGGCAGCCGCGAACGCATTGGCGGCCTTGCGCGAGGCCTCGGAATTGCCGGCGCGGACATGGTCGGCATCCGGCTCCGAACGGCCGATCACCACCAGCGGCTGGCCGTTGCGCTGGGCAAGTTCGAAAAAGCTTGCCGGCGGTGAACCGGAGAGGATGATCGTCGCCTCAGCGCGGTGGCCGATCAGCATCTTCTGGGCCGCCAGCAATTCCTCTTCCGCCTGTCCGGTATTGATGAGAATCGGGATGCTGCCACGCTGGATCAGCGCCTTGGCAAGTGCCGCGGTCAGATGGGCACGGAAACCGAGTTCCGGCTTGGTCGCGACGATGCCGACAAGCCGGCTCTGGTTGGCGAGCACGCCGCGGGCGAGGTCGTTGACGTGGTAACCGAGTTCTTCCGCCGCCCGCAGCACCTTTTCCCGCGTCGCAGGCGCAACGCTGGCACCCGGCGTGAACGTGCGGGAGACGGCTGAACGGGAGACGCCGGCGAGGCGGGCGACCTGTTCCGCACTGACAAAGCGCATGCGTTTTTCGTCCTTCATGCTTTCCTCAATGCCCCACGCGCGAAAGGACGTCCGCCTTCAGGAATCGCTCCACGATCAACATGAACACCAGGGAGGGAACGAGCAGCAAGAGGGCAGTGATCGATGCGATCTGATAATTGCCGCCGGCAGCGGTGGTATAGAGCAGCAACGGCAGCATGTTTACATCAGGCGCGCCGACGAAATAGCTGCCGGTAAATTCGTCGAGCGATTCCAGGAAAACGAAGATGGCGCTTGCCATCAGGCCGGGTGCTGCGAGCGGCAGGGTCACGTCGAGGAAGGCCCGGAAGGCGCCGGCGCCGATATTGCGCGCCGCCTGCTCGAGTTCCGCGTCGATCGCCGAGAAGGCGGCCGTCGCGATCCAAACCGCATATACCAGGCCATGCGAGACGTGCACCAGCACGACGCCGGGAATCGTGCCGTTGAGCCTGATCTCGTAGAAGATGCGGGCGACGTTGACGTAAACCGTCAGGTTCGGGAACGCCTGCGGAATGAGGAAGGCGAGCAGGATGACGCCGCGGAACGGCAGTTTCAGCCGGGCCAGCGCGTAACCCGCCGGGATCGCCAGCAACAGCGAAACGACGACGGTGAGCAGCGCAACGATCAGCGAGTTGGTCAGCGATTCCATCGCCCCGCCGCGCGGCGCGAACACCTTAGCCCAGGAACTGAAGCCATATTCCAGCGGCAGGCTGTGGGGAAAATACCACTTCTCCGCCACCGTCCAGAGCAGCAGGTTGAAGAGCGGCCCGAAGATGAAGAAGGCCATCAGCCCGAAGATGATGCCGCGTGGCACCCACCAGAGGGCAGCGAGAGGATTGCGGGCGGCGGGAATATGGGCGGCTGTCATGCGCGCTCCTTGAGGCTGGCGCGCAGGTAGATCCATGCGACGGATGCGGCAAGCACGAGCGAGATCAGGCCAAGCGCATTGGCGACGCCGTAATCCCCGTAGGAATTGACCCGGAAGGCGATGTCGGCGGTCAGCATGGTCGGCGACTGGGCATTGATCATCAGCGGCACGGACAGAACAGACATCATTGTCACGAAGGAGAGGATAAGGCCGACCGTCAGGGTCATCGCCACCTGCGGCACGACGATTTCGAGTAGTAGACGCAGCCGCGAGGCGCCGAGATTGCGGGCCGCCTCGATCGTATCGCGGTTGATGGAAGCCATGGCGCCGGCGACGAGCAATGCCACGAACGGCGTCTGCTTCCAGACGAAGGCGATGACGATGCCGCGCCAGTCGAGAAAGCTCACGGCGTCGAGCGGCGACAGCAGGCCGAGATTGATGAAAGTGTTGTTCATCATGCCGTTCTTGGAGAGGAAGGTGCGGAGAATCTGGCCGACGACGATGAAGGGAATGAACATCGGCCAGCGATAGAGCCAGCGCAGGATCGCCACCGCGACCGGATGTTCGCCGAGCGTCAGGTAGCCGCCGATCGCGATCGAGGCAATGCCGATCAGCACCGTCGAGAGGCTGACGATCACGACGGTGAAAATGATGTCCTTGGTGTAGAGGTCGAAGGTCTTGGTGAAATTGCCCCAGCCGAAAGCCCCCTCCACCTGGAAGGCGCCGACCGCCGACATGATCAGCGGCAGGATGAAGAGGAAGGCGATCACCGCAAGTGCCGGCAGCACGAGGAGGAGACCGAGGAGGCGTTTTGGCATGGTTCAGGCTCGATGGGCGGGCGGGATGATCTTTTCTTCTCCTCTTGGGGAGAAGGTGGCCCGGAGGGCCGGATGAGGGGGCCTTGCCGCAGGTTCTGCCTTCCGCTTTTCGCTCAAGGCGTCGCTACGCTCCTCCCCCTCATCTGTCCTGTCGGACATCTTCTCCCCGAGGGGAGAAGATGGGATGGTCTTACTTCACGGACTTCTCATAGGCTTCGAGGATCGCGGTGTTGTAAGGCGCGATCGGGAAGGGCTTGCCCTTGGCTGCGAGATCGGCCGGCGAGATATCGACGAACAGCTTGTTCCAGGTGGCGTCGTCCAGTTCTCGTCTGACGTTGTCGGCGTCGATGCCCGGATACCAGTTGAAGCGCTTGACGATGCCTTCGGCCTGGACCTTCGGGCTGGTGGCGAGAGCGATGAACTTCTCGGCCAGAGCCTTATGGGCCGCCTTTTCCGGCATGACATAGTGCATCGGCTGGCCCGGCATGCCCGGAGCCGGCAGGACCAGCTTCATGGTCGGCGAAAGCTGGCCGTTGGCCTGCCAGGAGTAGAACATGTCGACCCAGACCGGGCCCATGGCGATTTCACCGCGCGACAGCAGGTCGAGCGTGCCGGCGTTACCCGGGGTCAGCGTCGCGTTAGTGGTGAAGTCGGCGAGGCTCTTGAAGGCCGCATCCCACTTCTTGGTTTCTTCTTCCTTGAACGGGCCGTTCATCAGGGTGTTGGCATCGCCGCCGCCGAAGGCATAGATCCAGCCCATGACGAAGGAGACGCCGGAAGCGCCGCCCTTGATGCCGTTATAGCCGAACTGCTTCGGATGAGCCTTGGCCCAGTCTGCGAGTTCCGCATAGGACTTCGGCGGGTTCGGAACGAGCGCAGGGTTGTAGGCGATCGCGGTCTGGCTGTTGAACATCGGCATGACGTAGCCATCGACATTCGAACCGAGCGCCATCTTGGCGTTGGCGCGGGTGACGAGCTTGCCGGTGTCGATATCGCCGCGATACTTGTCGAGATAGTTCTTGGTAACCATCGGGCCGACGAATTTTTCGTGGACGACAGCCACGTCGACGTCCCACTTGTCGGCCTTCGCCGCAGCCTGAGCGTCGAAGCGCTCAAGGATCTTCTGCGAGCCGGCGTCGCCGGGGCCGGTGCCGACGGCGCGAACCGTGTTGCCCGGATAGGTCATTTCAAAAAGCGGGCCGAGATACTGGTTAATGTAATCGACCATGTTCTGGTCGCCGGCGGTCGCAACCGTCAGCTCTTCGGCGTGAACCGGAAGGGCTGCGAAAGCGACGGCGAAGGCTGCGTAGGACATCTTCTTCATGAGTGCTTCTCCGTGAGTTGAAAAGGCAGAGGTATCGAAAGGTCAGGCGTGAACTTTCCCGGACGAGGTCCGGGAAATGGGGAAAGCCGAAACAGCCTCCGGCGAATTGAACAGGAAGAGTGCCTCGGCCGGCACGAACACGGCGACGCGGGTACCCGGCTCGAAGGCGCGTTCGGCATCGGCCATGATCTCGGTCTGCCCGAGCCGCACCACATGACGCCAATGGCCGCCGGGATAACTGACGGCGGCAACCTCGCCCCGGAAGGTGATGCCGGGGCCGATCACGGCGATTTCGTCGGCCAGGAAAAGGCGGGCAGCTTCCGGGCGGAAGCGGGCTTCGACCGGGCCGGCGGCCAGCGGGCGGCCGCCGAGCGGCACGGTACCGGCGGCATTGGCCGGGCCGGCGGCGATCGCAAACTGGTCGCCCTGCGGCGTGCCGTTCAGGAAAAGCACGTTTTCCGCGCCCATGAAGGCGGCGACGAAGGCCGAGGCAGGGCGGTTATAGACATCCTCCGGCGTGCCCTGTTGGGCGATCCTGCCGGCGTTCAGGATGATGATCCGGTCGGCCATCACCATGGCCTCCTCGCGGTCGTGGGTGACGTGGATCGCAGTGATGCCAAGCCGCTTCTGCAGCGCCCGCAACTCGTGGCGCACGGTCAGGCGGATACGGGCGTCGAGATTCGACAGCGGCTCGTCGAGCAGCAGGATTTCCGGATCGATCGCGAGCGCCCGGCCGAGCGCGACACGCTGGCGCTGACCGCCCGAGAGCGCGGAAGGCTTGCGCGCCTCCAGCCCGTCGAGGCCGAGCAGCGACTGCATGGCGGCAACGCGGGTGGCGATTTCCTGGCGCGGAACGCCTTTCAGCTTCAAGCCGTAACCGATGTTCTGGGCAACCGTCATATGCGGCCAGAGCGCATAGGACTGGAAGACCAGCGCCATGCCACGCTTGTCGGGCGGCAGGTAGGTCACGTCGCGATGGCGCACCTTCACTTCGCCCGCCGAAGGGCTGATGAAGCCGGCCAGTAGGCGCAGAAGCGTGGTCTTGCCGCAGCCGGACGAACCGAGCAGCGCCACGAACTCGCCCTTGGCGATCGACAGGTCGATATCGGTCAGAACCTGCGTGGCGCCATAACGGCTGGCAATGCCGCGCAATTCCAGAAAACCGTCCCGCTCCATCGAACCCCCTTTTGCACAGCCGTGCAACCTTGCTGGGGGTTTCTTAGGGCCGGAGTTTTACAGGCGGATGACACCGGCGATTTTTATTTCGGGATGCTGGCGAGGTGGCCGCTCAGGCTTCCACGGTGAGCGGTGCTTCCAGGCGGGCGAGTGCTTCCTGAAGCTCGTCGGCGCCAGTCGCCACGAATATGGCTCCAGCTTCCGCCAGGATTTTCGCGCGGCCGGGCCGCGGGTCTGCCGGATCAACGAAGCCGATCGCCGTCATGCCCGCCGCCCTCGCCCCGGTGATCCCATGGGCGCTGTCGTCGATCACCACGCAGCGGGCCGGATCGGCGGACAGGGTTTCGGCGCAGAGATGGAAGAGATCCGGCGCCGGTTTCGGCCGCGCCACCATGTCGGCGCTGAAGATGGAGGGCGCGAAGGCGTTCCAAAGCGGCAGCAGGCCGAGGCTTTTCGACAACCGGTCCGTCGAGCTGTTGGAGGCGACGCATTTGCGATGCGTCAGCGAACGGACAAGCTTCTCGATGCCGGGGATCGGCTCCAGCGAGCGGGCGAATTCCGGATAGATGTCGAGATGCCAGGCCTCGAAAACCGCGTCCAGATCTTTGATGCCAAGCTCTTCCGTGCAGATGCGGCGGATGGCGCTGGCCGAATTGCCGGTGAAGCGAACCAGCACCTCTTCGGCGGTGATCGCGGCGCCGGCATCCTGCAGGGCCTTTGCAAGCGTGCGGCTGGCGATCGGCTCGCTGTTGATCAGGACACCGTCACAATCGAAAATCAGGAGATCTATCTGCATGAAAGTCCAACTTGGGATGAGGCATCAAAGCCGATTGACGCCGGCTGCACCGTCGGCGACGGCAAAACTCTGGAAAACGGCAGTAGGGGAATTCTGCTGCTTGCGGTCGGCGATACCGATGAAATCGACCTCGGCCGACCGTTTGCTGAGGCGCATGATCGCATAACCATGCTTGTCCGAGGCAAACTTGAGATGCGGGTTTTCGGCAAGCGCGGTCGCAAGGCTCGCCTGCGAAGGCGCGTCGGAGGTGATCGAACCGCAGACGAATTCGCTGGCGATGGCCTGAGCCTTGTCGTCCGCGAAATCGCGCTTCACATCGGCCGCGTAGAAGGCATGCAGGTCGCCGCCGATGATCAGCGGGTTTTGGACCGCCGAGGTCTGCACCGACTCCAGCAGCCGGCCGCGGGCGGCGCGATGGCCATCCCAGCCGTCGAGATTATACGCGGTGGCCGGCCCAGCCTTGGTGTCGCGCTCGGCAAGCAGCGTCTGCTGGGCGATGATATTCCATTTCGCCTGGCTGGCACCGAGCGTCTTGCCGAGCCACGTCTCCTGCGCCGGGCCGAGCATGGTCCGCTCCGGCCGGTCGTCGCCGGCAGAGCCTTCGAGTTCCGGCGAGCGGTATTGTCGCGTATCGAGGAGCGTCACACCGGCCAAATTGCCAAAACGATAGTGATCGTAGATGCGCAGCGCATCGAAACCCGCGGCAAGGCTCGGATGCACCGGCATGTGCTCGAACCAGGCCTGGTAGGCGGCGCGGCGGCGGGCGAGGAATTCCGTCGGGTTCGGCGCGTCCGGCGCCCGGTCGTTCGCGTAATTGTTGGTGACCTCATGGTCGTCCCAGACGGCGAGCCAGGGAAAGGCCGCGTGCGCCGCCTGCAATTGCGGATCGGACTTGTAGAGCGCGTAGCGATCCCGGAATTCATAAAGCATCGATGGCACGCCGGTCTCGTGTCTGCGCACCAGCTGGGCGCCATAACTCCGCTCGTAGATGTAGTCGCCGAGATGCACGACGAGGTCGAGATCGCGGCCGGCCATATCGGCATAGGCGCTGTAGAACCCCTGCTCATATTGCTGGCAGGAGGCGAAGGCGAGACGGAGCGTATCGACGCTATCCGCCGGCGCGGTGCGGGTGCGGCCGACAGGGCTCGTCGCATTGCCGGAGCGGAAACGGTAGAAATACCAGCGGCCGGGCGAAAGACCCGTCACCTCGACATGCACCGAATGGGCGAATTCCGGGACCGCGCGGAAGAGGCCTGACTGGACCGGTTTTGAAAATGCCTCATCCTCGGCGACCATCCATTCCACATCGATGGGATCAAGGACCGGCTTCGGTGCCGGCGCGAAAGGATCGGCGGAGGTGGCGGCCGATGCGCTCTCCAGGATCAGCCTTGTCCAGAGCACGACACTGTGGGCCTTCGGCGCACCGGAGGCGACGCCGAGGGCGAAGGGATCGGTCTTGAAGTTTTCCGCACGCGCGGACCCCAACGGCCGCCAGATCGCAGCCGTCACCAGTCCGCCCGCCAGAAAACCTCTTCGATCAATGAGCGGCATCGAACAGTCCCTCGCGTGCCTTGACGGCAAGGTCCGGCCGGTCGGTGGTGATCTGGCGCAGCGGCCGTTTCAGCCAGAAGGACAGGTCCTCCAGTTCGTTCGGAACCCAGACGCCGAGCTTTTCGGCCGGAACGAGCGCGGAGAGCAGTTCCCATTCCTCCAGCAGCAGCGCCTTTTCGATCGCCAGCACGTCGGAGACCAACAGCATGGCTTCGACGGACTGGCGCAGGCCGAGAGCCTGGACGGACTTGTGATTGAGCGAGGAGAGCCGGCGGATATGCGGCGCGACTTGCCCGACCGTTTTCAGGACCTCACCGCTGAAGCTGGTCAGGAAGGAATTGTCCGCGATACCAAAGCGATCGATCATGGCCGCGGCCCTGGCTTCGAGGCCTTCATAGGGCCTGCCGCCGGCATCGGCCTTCAGTTCCACATGCAGTTCGAGACCGGTCGGTGCGTAGATTTCAAGCACTTCCTCGAGCGTGGGGATGCGCTCATTGGTATCCTTGAGGATCACCGAGCGGTATTCGCCGGCGGCAAGATCCGCCACCCGGCCGGAGCGTTCGGTGGTGCGATCGAGGGTCGCGTCGTGGATGACGAGGAGTTCGCCGGCGGCGCTCAGATGCACGTCGAATTCGACCGATTCGACGGAGAGGTCGAGCAGGTTGCGGAAGCCGGTCAGGCTGTTTTCGGCCCAGAGATTGCGGGCGCCGCGATGGCCGACGATGATGGGATTGGTCATTGGAAATACCTCATTTCTATTTGCTGGAATCCACCAGGCCCTTGGTGAACCAGCGTTGCATCAGAAGGATGACGGGAGCGGGCGGCGCCATCACAAAAAAGGGGGCGGCCATCGCGATGTTCCAGGCCGGCTGGGCGTCGGCCACCATGGTCTCTTCGTAATTGCCCTCGAAGAGGGCGACGACCACGTACTTGTCGTGCGACTTGTTGAAGTCGGGAATCAACTGCTAGACGGTATCGCCGAGCTTGCCGGAGATCGCATACCACCATTCGATCTTGACGCGGTCGGCGGCGGGTCGCACCCGTCGCGCCGATCAGCAGCGCGCCGGCGGCAAGAAGGCCGGTGATCGATTTCACATATCTCGAAGCCATGTTTCGGATCCCTCGATATTCGGGTCTTTCACACGACCTGCCCTGTTTCGGTTCTGGCCATCTCCATCAGTCTGGGTTAGCCATGGCGGGCATGGGTTACGTTACATATGTTACGTCAATGTGACATTTGATATTTTGATTGGTGGGGATATGGAGCAGCGTGAATTGATGGTGCGGGCCGCGTGGCTCTATCACGTGGAGGGGCTTACCCAGCAGCAGATCTCGGAGCGGATGAACATCACCCGGCGGCGAGTGAACGAGATCCTCTCGGAAGCGCTGGAAACGGGTGTAGTGAGGATCAGTTTCGATTCCGTGCTGGCGGAAAGCGTGGAGCTGGAAACCAAGCTGCGCAAGCGCTTCGGGCTGCTCGACGCGGTCGTCATTCCGACGCCCGGCGATGCAGCACTTCTCCATTCGGTGCTCGGGCGCGGTGCGGCCGGATTTCTGGGGCGGCTGATCCAGACGCAGAAACCCGCGTCGATCGGCGTCGGCTGGGGCTCGACGCTGCGCGAGACGATCCAGCACATTCCCTCGCTCAACGAACCGCAGATCAAGGTGCGCTCGATGATGGGCGGCCTCACCCAAGGCTCCGAGATCAACACTTTCGAGATCGTGCGCGGCTTCGCTCAGGTGCTCAACGCCCAGTGCCGCTATTTCGTGGCGCCGATCTATGCCGAGAGCCCGGAATCGCGCGATGCGATCATCTCACAGGCGGTGTTCCAGCGGACGTTCAGGCAGATCTGCGAGGTGGATGTCGCTTACCTCAGCGTCGGCGACGTATCCCAGCAGTCGCTGCAGGTGCGCTACGGGCTGCCCGAAGGCATGACCGAACAGATCCTCAGGAAAGCCGGCGCGGTCGGCGACCTGATGGGCCGTTATCTCGACGCCACGGGCAAGGAGATCGACCACCCGCTGAACCGCCAGGTGCTGGCGCCCGAGATGGAGGACTTTCGCCGGATCGGCTGCCGCATCGTCGCGTCAGGCGGGCCGCACAAGCACAAAATCCTGCAGGCGGTGGCGCAGAGCGGGCTTGCCAACGTGCTGATCACCGATGCCGACAGCGCGAAAGCCATGCTGGCGGCGAAGTAGCGGGTCAGATATTCCGCCGCTTGCCCTCCAGGAGGTCGATGATGGAGTTGGCGGCATCCAGCACATTGGTGCCGGGGCCGAAGACGGCGGCGACGCCTTGGCTCATCAGGTAATCGTAGTCCTGCCGAGGCACGACGCCGCCGACCACGACGATGACGTTTTCGGCGCCCTTTGCTTTCAGGGCTTCCACGAGCTGGGGCGCGAGCGTCCTGTGGCCCGCGGCGAGCGACGACATGCCGACGACCTGGACCTTTTCTTTGACCGCTAAATCCGCCGCCTCTTCCGGCGTCTGGAACAGCGGCCCGGCGAGAACCTCGAAACCGATATCGCCAAAGGCGGATGCAATCACCTTGGCGCCGCGGTCGTGGCCGTCCTGACCGAGCTTGGCGACCATGATCTTCGGCCTGCTGCCAAGCGTCTGGGCATAGCTGCCAAGCCGCGAGACGATCGTCTTGTATTCCGGATCGTCCTCATAGGCGGGTCCGTATATATCGCTGACCACCTCCGGCACCGCCGAGTGGTCGCCGAAGGCCTGGCGCATTGCATCGGAGATTTCACCGACGGTGGCGCGGGCGCGGGCGGCTTCGATCGCCACTTCCAGCAGATTTCCCTCGCCGGTTTCAGCGGCTTCCTCCAGCACGGCAAGCGCCGCCGCCACGCGCTTCGGATCGCGCTGACGCCGCACTTCCTCCAGCCGCTTGATCTGGCCGTTGCGCACGGCGGTGTTGTCGATCGCGAGAATGTCGATCTCGTCCTCATTTTCCAGCCGGTATTTGTTGACCCCGACGATGATCTCCTCGCCGCGGTCGACCGCGGCCTGGCGGCGGGTGGCGGCTTCCTCGATCAGCCGCTTCGGCAGGCCATCGGCGACCGCCTTGGTCATGCCGCCCATGGCCTCGACTTCCTCGATCAGGGCCCAGGCCTTTTCGGCAAGCTCGCTGGTGAGGCTCTCGACGTAATAGGAGCCGGCGAGCGGATCGACGACCTTGGTGATGCCGGTCTCGTGGTTCAGGATGAGCTGGGTATTGCGGGCAATGCGGGCGGAGAAATCGGTCGGCAGCGCCATTGCCTCGTCGAGCGCATTGGTGTGCAGCGACTGGGTGCCGCCGAGCACCGCCGACAGCGCCTCATAGGCCGTGCGGATGACGTTGTTATAGGGGTCCTGCTCCTGCAGCGACACGCCCGACGTCTGGCAGTGGGTGCGCAGCATCAGCGACGAAGACTTCTGCGGCTTGAACTCCTCCATGATCCGCGACCAGAGCAGGCGGGCGGCGCGCAGCTTGGCCGCTTCCATGAAGAAGTTCATGCCGATCGCGAAGAAGAAGGACAGCCGGCCGGCGAACTCGTCGACGCTGAGGCCCTTGGCAAGCGCCGCCCGGACATATTCGCGCCCGTCGGCCAGCGTGAAGGCGAGTTCCTGGACGAGCGTCGCGCCCGCTTCCTGCATATGGTAGCCGGATATCGAAATCGAATTGAACTTCGGCATTTCCTTGGCCGTATATTCGATGATGTCGGCGACGATCCGCATCGAGGGCTCGGGCGGATAGATATAGGTGTTGCGGACCATGAACTCCTTCAAAATGTCGTTCTGGATGGTCCCGGAGAGTTCCGCGCGGGGACAGCCTTGTTCCTCGCCCGCGACGATGAAGGAGGCAAGGATCGGGATGACCGCGCCGTTCATGGTCATCGACACCGACATGTCCTTCAGCGGAATGCCGTCGAACAGGATCTTCATGTCCTCGACCGAATCGATCGCCACACCCGCCTTGCCGACATCGCCCTCGACGCGCGGATGGTCGCTATCGTAGCCGCGATGGGTGGCGAGGTCGAAGGCGACCGACAGGCCCTTCTGGCCGCCGGCGAGATTGCGGCGATAGAAGGCGTTCGAGGCTTCGGCGGTCGAGAAACCGGCATATTGGCGGATCGTCCAGGGCCGGCCGGCATACATGGTGGCGCGCGGACCGCGCACGAAGGGTTTCATGCCCGGCAGCGAATTGAGGTGATCGATACCCTCGAGATCTTCCGCCGTATAGAGCGGCTTGATGTCGATGCCTTCGGGCGTGTGCCAGACGAGCGTTTCCGGCGAAGCCTTCAGCTCCTTCTCGGCAAGCTGCTCCCAATCCTTTACGGTCTTCTCGGCCATCAAATGCTCCTCAGTATGCGGTTGTATCATTGTGTCAGATTAAAGCCGTCACGAAGCTTTGCCTGTAATGATAAGTTCCTTTGCCGCTCTATCCCGTCCTCCACCGATGGAATATTTGAGAGCCACCTCTTCAACCTCAAACCCGGTGAATATATCACGAACGTAAGTTACGTCGTTTATCGAGAGAATGAAGCGCCCCTTGAGATGTAAGAGAACGTCCGCCATTTCACGGAACTGATCGCGACTGAACACCCCTTTTCCGTAGTCATCCTCATGGCCCCAATAGGGTGGGTCTAGATAAAATAGTGTGTTTGGCCGGTCGTACCGCTCAATAAAGCGTCGCCAGGGCAAATTTTCGATTACCACTCCAGCCATCCGCCCATGGATTTCCTTGAGCACGGGTGTCAGCCTCGGCAAATTAAAGCGTGCGCCACCCATCGATATCCCAAATGTCCGCCCTCGGACTTTACCTCCAAAAGCTAGGCATTGGAGATAAAGAAAGCGTGCAGCACGTTCCAGATCCGTAAGCGTAGAAGGGTCGGTGTGCGAAAGCCGATCAAAGTCATGCCTTGAAGTGATCTGAAAACGTAGTACCTCCATGAATTGAGAATAATGGCGCTGCAAAATGCGAAAGAAATTTGTGATATCGCCGTTGATATCGTTGATTACCTCCGTTTTTGGGTGCGGTTTTCGGCGTAAAAAAACTCCACCCATACCCACAAACGGTTCAGCATAAATCCCATGCGGCATCTGGTTGATGCTGCTTATAATTTTCTTTGAAAGTAAGCGCTTACCCCCGATATAGGGCGCCGCGGGCTTGCCTAGCTCAGTCGATCGTACAGTCACCATGTCCACAGCCTCTATCCCGTCATATTAGGTTCCGTTGAACGGTGAGCCCGCAAACGGAATGCGAAAGATTTTAGGCTTGAATGAGCCAGATGAGGAAAGAGCCAAAGCAGATTTTTGCTAAGTAACTGTATTTTCAAATACCGCTCGATATTTGCATCCACCGACTCTCGCGATCACTATTACTGGAAATACAGAGGGATTGCGGCATCGACGGTAGAAGCGAACCTACTCAAACTCCATGATCAGCTCATCCACCGCCAGGCTTTGGCCCTGGCTGGCGGTGACGCGTTTGACCACGCCCCTGCGCTCGGCCTTCAGCACGTTTTCCATCTTCATCGCCTCGACGGTGGCGAGCGTCTGGCCGGCTTCGACGGCTTCGCCGGCTTTCACCGAAATGGAGGTGATGACGCCGGGCATGGGGCAGAGGAGCATCTTCGAGGTGTCCGGCGGCAGTTTTTTCGGCATCAGGCGAGCGAGCTCCGCCACGCGCGGCGAACGGACGCGGGCGGTGACGTCCATGCCGCGCCAGCGTAGCCGGATGGCGGAGCCCACGAGGTTGATCTTGACCCCCATCACCGCGCCGCCGACATGGAAGCGGGCGTGGCTCTGGCCCGGCAGCCAGCCGCTGGCGACGGAGAGCTGCGTTGCATCGGCAAAGCGGACGCCGGCGCCGTCAGGCCCGGTTTCGAGCGTGACGGCCTCCTCGAAGCCGGCGAGCGTCACCACCCAGTCCTTGCCGATCACCCGACGATGATTGCCGATCGTGCCGGAAATCCGTACCGCCCTCTCCTGCAGGGCCTGATGGGCAAGGACGGCAATGGCGGCGAGCTTCCTCGCGGCCGCCTCGTCGGGATGCACACCCGAAAAACCTTCCGGGAATTCCTCGGCGATGAAGGCCGTGGTGATCTTTCCGGAGCGAAAACGGTCGTGATCCATGACGGCCGAGAGGAAGGGCAGGTTATGGCCGATACCGTCCACCTCGAAATCGTCGAGCGCCTTGCCCATCGCGTCGATCGCCGTCAGACGATCAGGCGCCCAGGTGCAGAGTTTGGCGATCATCGGGTCATAATACATGGAGATCTCGCCGCCCTCGAAGACGCCGGTATCGTTGCGGACCACGGTGCCGTCATCCTGCCGGCCTTCCGCCGGCGGACGGTAGCGGGTCAGCCGGCCGATCGACGGCAGGAAGTTGCGGTAGGGATCCTCGGCATATAGCCGGCTTTCGATCGCCCAGCCGTCGAGCTTGACGTCGTCTTGACCGAACGACAGTTTTTCGCCTGACGCAACGCGGATCATCTGCTCGACGAGATCGATGCCGGTGACGAGTTCGGTGACCGGGTGCTCCACCTGCAGGCGGGTGTTCATCTCCAGGAAGTAGAAATTCCGGCTGCCGTCGACGATGAACTCGACCGTGCCGGCGGAGAAATAACCGACCGCTTTCGCGAGTGCGACGGCCTGCTCGCCCATGGCTCTCCGGGTTTCGGCGTCGAGGAAGGGCGACGGCGCCTCCTCGATGACCTTCTGGTTGCGGCGCTGGATCGAGCATTCGCGCTCGCCGAGATAAAGCGTGGTGCCGTGTTGATCGCCGAGCACCTGGATTTCGATGTGGCGGGGTTGGTCGACGAACTTTTCGATGAAGATGCGGTCGTCGCCGAAGGAATTCTTCGCCTCGTTGCGGGAGGATTGGAAACCTTCGCGCGCCTCGGCATCGTTCCAGGCAATCCGCATACCCTTGCCGCCGCCGCCGGCCGAGGCCTTGATCATGACAGGATAACCGATCGAGGCGGAGATTTTTACCGCCTCTTCCGCATCCTCGATCAGGCCCATGTGGCCGGGCACGGTGGAGACGCCGGCTTCGGCTGCGATCTTCTTGGAGGTGATCTTGTCGCCCATCGCCTGGATGGCCTTCACCGGCGGACCGATGAAGACAATGCCCGCCTTTTCCAGCGCCTGCGCGAAAGCGGCATTTTCCGACAAGAAGCCATAACCCGGATGCACCGCATCCGCGCCGGTCGTCCGGATCGCCTCCAGGATCTTGTCGATGACGATATAGGACTGGGAAGACGGGGCCGGCCCGATATGCACAGCCTCGTCGGCCATCCGCACATGCAGCGCCTCGGCATCCGCGTCCGAATAGACCGCCACCGTCTTGATGCCCATCTTCCGAGCCGTCCTGATGACCCGGCAGGCGATCTCGCCGCGATTGGCGACGAGGATTTTCTTGAGCGCCGGCATCAGACCTCCATGACGTCTTCGAAGGATTCGGGGAACGTTCTGCGGGCGACCTTCTCGTCGATCCTGAGAAGCGCGTCGTAGGAGGTCGGGTCGAAATCGCTTTCGGCCGGAACGACCTCGCGGCCGAACAGAAGATTGAGCCGGCCGGCATCGAGATTGCCCCGCTCAAACGGCTCCGAGCCGAAATGGTGCCACAGCGCATGCAGGAAGGCGGCATCCACCTTGTGTTCGATCGTGCCCGGGCGGGCGAGGCGCTGCAGCTGCTTCAGCGGCGTTGCCCCCTTTTCGTTTGCCCGCCGGATCGTGAAATGATGCCCGTGGCCCGGCATGCCGGAAGGGAAACCCCTATGTTTCGTCATGTCGGGCGGTCTGGGCATGCTGGTCTCCTTGCGTCGTTCTTCAAGCCTTGGTGAGCTTGTCCTGCGTCTTCGTATCGAAATCGGAAGCGTCGTGGCGTTCGTGAAGCTGTTCGGCGGGATCGCCGTTCACCCGGTTCACCATGCGGCCGCGCTTGACGGCCGGCCGTTCGGCAATCTCTGCCGTCCAGCGCTGGACGTTCTTGTAGCTCTGGACGTCGAGGAAGGTGCCTGCCTCGCCATAGGCCTTGCCTTGCGCCAGGTTGCCGTACCAGGGCCAGATCGCGATATCGGCGATCGAATATTCAGAGCCTGCCATGTACCGGTTCTCGGCGAGGTGCCGGTCCAGGACGTCGAGCTGGCGCTTCACCTCCATCGAGAACCGGTCGATGGCATATTTGATATAGACCGGCGCATAGGCATAGAAATGGCCAAAGCCGCCGCCGAGATAGGGCGCCGAGGCCATCTGCCAGAACAGCCAGTTCATCGTTTCGGTGCGGGCCTTGTGGTCCTTGGGCAGGAAGGCGTCGTCGAACTTGTTTGCGAGATAGAGAAGGATCGCGCCACTTTCGAAAACGCGGGTCGGCTCGGGTGTGGAACGGTCCAGCAGGGCCGGGATCTTCGAGTTCGGATTGACATCGACGAAACCGGAACCGAACTGGTCGCCATCGCCGATCTTGATGAGCCAGGCGTCGTATTCGGCGCCCTTGTGGCCGGCGGCCAGCAGTTCTTCCAGCATGATGCCGATCTTCACGCCGTTCGGCGTCGCCAGCGAATAAAGCTGCAGGGGATGTTTGCCGACCGGCAGCTCCCTCTCATGCGTCGGACCGGCGATCGGCCGGTTGATATTGGCGAACTGTCCACCATTTCCCTGTTCCCAGGTCCAGATCTTCGGGAGCTCGTAGCCCGCTGGAAAGTTCTCGGCGGGGGATTTGTCGGTCATGAAATCTTCCTTCCATTCAGGTGGCGCCCAAGGGTTTTAGCGGGGCGACACCTATATAGAGAGCGGCCAGCCGAATTTCCGCTCGTCACAGCGGGATCGTGTCGTGTTTCTTCCAATGCGTCGTCACCTGCTTGTTGCGCAGCGAAGCAAAGGCGCGGGCGATGCGGCGGCGCGACGAATGGGGCATGATCACCTCGTCGATGAAACCGCGTTCGGCCGCCACGAACGGATTGGCGAAACGCTCCTCGTATTCCTTCGTCCTCGCCGCGATCTTTTCCGCGTCGCCGAGTTCCGAACGATAGAGGATCTCGGTCGCCCCCTTGGCACCCATGACGGCGATTTCGGCGGTCGGCCAAGCATAATTGAAGTCGGCGCCGATATGTTTCGAGGCCATGACGTCATAGGCGCCGCCATAGGCTTTTCGCGTGATCAGCGTCACCATCGGCACCGTCGCTTCGGAATAGGCGAAAAGAAGCTTGGCGCCGTGCTTGATGACGCCGCCATATTCCTGCGCGACGCCGGGCAGGAAGCCCGGCACGTCGACGAGCGTCAGGATCGGGATGGAGAAGGCGTCGCAGAAGCGCACGAAGCGGGCGGCCTTGCGGGAACTGTCGATATCGAGGCAGCCGGCCAGCACCATCGGCTGGTTGGCGACGACACCGACCGTCTGGCCTTCGAGGCGGATGAAGCCGGTGATGATGTTTCTCGCATAGGCTTCCTGGATCTCGAAGAAATCGCCTTCGTCGGCGATCGCATAGATCAGTTCCTTCATGTCGTAGGGTTTGGCGGCGCTATCCGGAATCAGGCTGTCGAGGCGGTTTTCGATACGGGCCGGATCGTCATGGAAGGGACGAACAGGAGGCTTTTCACGGTTGTTCAGGGGCAGGAAATCGAAGAGCTGGCGGACGGCCTCCAGCGCCTCGATGTCGTTCTCGAAGGCGGCATCGGCGACCGAGGATTTTTTCGTGTGGGTGCCGGCGCCGCCGAGTTCCTCGGCCGTGACGATCTCGTTGGTGACGGTCTTCACCACGTCCGGACCGGTGACGAACATGTAGGATGAATCGCGGACCATGAAGATGAAGTCGGTCATAGCCGGCGAATAGACCGCACCGCCGGCACAGGGGCCCATGATGACGGAGATCTGCGGCACGACGCCGGAAGCCTCGGCATTGCGGCGGAACACTTCCGCGTAACCGGCGAGCGAGGCGACGCCTTCCTGGATGCGCGCGCCGCCCGAATCGTTCAGCCCGATTACCGGGGCGCCGACGCGCACCGCCATGTCCATGATCTTGCAGATTTTTTGCGCATGGGTCTCGGAGAGCGAGCCGCCGAGGACGGTAAAGTCCTGGGAAAAGACGTAGACCTGGCGGCCGTTGATGGTGCCCCAGCCGGTGACGACGCCGTCGCCCGCGACCTTCTGTTCAGCCATGCCGAAATCCACCGCGCGATGGGTGACATACATGTCGAACTCCTCGAAGGAGCCCTCGTCGAGCAGGACCTCAAGGCGCTCGCGGGCCGTCAGCTTGCCCTTGGCGTGCTGTGCCTCGATACGCTTCTCCCCACCGCCGAGCCTTGCCTCCGCCCGGCGTTTCTCGACCTCACCCAGAACTGCTCGCATGTTTGCTCCCGGTATTCTTCTGGCCATTACTTAGCGTCTTGCGGGCCTACGTGAAACCGCGGAACGCGCATCTATACGAATTGATAAGAGCGCGAGGCGGAAAATGCAAAACGCCGAAAACATATGACCGCGCCTAGAGCGCGCTTTCGCCCGAATCCGCCTTGATGATGTTGATGAACGCCTCGGCCGTCCAGGAGAGCGGCGCGCCCGACATGGTGATGATGCCGTAGTCGGCGACCTTGTCCGGCAGGAAAGGCCGCATGGCGACCGCGTCGCTGCGGAAAAATTCGGCGATCAGCGACGGCACGATGGCGATGCCGAGCCCCTGCGCGGCGCAGGCGCAGGCAGTCTCGACCGAATGGACCTCGAGGCTGCAGCGATAGCTCGGCACCATGCGGCGCAGTTCGTGTTCCAGCTCGTTGCGGTTGATGCGCTGCCGGCCGAGCAGGATCAGGTCGTTGCGGGCAAGATCGTTGACGTCGATGGCCTGCTTGGCGGCCAGCGGGTGGCCGACCGGCATGACGCAGGTGGTGCCGCTGGTGAAGAGCGGGCGGGTGTCGAAGGAATGTTCCTCCGGCGGCAGACGGACGAAACCGAGATCGGCGACGCGCCCACGCACCATGCGCTCGATCGCATCATAGGGGCCGCTGAGGATTTCCACCGTCACCCGCGGATGATCCGCCTTGAAGCGGGCCAGGATCGGCGGCAGCATCGTGGTCGCCAGGCTGTGCGGGAAAGCGACGCGGATCAGCGCCTCACCGAAGGCACCCGAGCGGACATCGCCGACCTTGACGCGCAGACGGGCGACGCTCTGGGCGACGTCGTCCACCTCATCGACCAGCAGATGCGCTTCCGGCCGCGGGATCAGCCGGCCCTTGTCGCGCAGGAAAAGTTCGCGGCCGATCTCCTCTTCCAGCGATGCGAGCTGGCGGCTGATCGCCGACTGCGACAGGCCGAGCTGGGCAGCGGCTGCCATGGTCGAGCCGGTATCCATGATCGTCTTGAAGATTTCGAGCTGCTTGAAATTCATGCCGCGATCCTACGGAAGGCGGCGGCGAACACAAGCGAAGACATCGAACAGGGTTTTCGCACACAAAACGCATAGGATCATGCGTTTCGCGCATAATATTGCGCATCCTCCCTGGCTCGCTATCGTCAGCGTCAACAAAGAGAAAAAAGGGAACGTCTTTCATGAAAATTCTCTGTCCCTGCGGGACAAAGGGTGAGCGGGAGCGCACGTTATGACGGTTTTCGTCATCCGCCGCTTCCTGCAGAGCATCGCAGTCCTTTGCGTGACCGCGGTTATCGTCTTCATCGGTATCTATGCGATCGGGGATCCGGCGGAAATGCTGATCTCGCCGGATGCAAGCCCGGCGGAACGCGCTCAGGTCGTCGCCTCGCTCGGGCTCGACAAGCCACTCTGGGAACAGTTCTTCACGTTCGCCTGGAACGCCCTTCACGGCGACCTCGGTCGCTCCTTCGTCTTCAACCGCCCCTCCATCGCGCTCATCTTCGAGCGCCTGCCGGCGACGCTGGAGCTGACGCTGACCGGTCTCGTCTTTGCGCTGGTGCTCGGCATTCCGCTCGGCCTGCTGTCCGGGCTGAAGCCGAACAGCGCCACCGACGAAGTGATCATGACGGGTTCGATCCTGGGCTTCTCGCTGCCGAGTTTCTGGCAGGGCATGATGCTGATCATGATCTTCTCCGTCTGGCTCGGCTGGCTGCCATCCACCGGGCGCGGGCAGATGGGAGAGTTCCTCGGCATCCATTCCAGCCTGTTCACGCTGGACGGCCTGACGCACCTCATCCTGCCGGCGATCAATCTGTCGCTGTTCAAGCTGTCGCTGGTGATCCGCCTGACCCGTACCGGCGTGCGCGAGACCATGCCGCTCGATTTCGTGAAATTCGCGCGCGCCAAGGGCATTTCCGAGCGCCGCATCGTCTTCGTGCATGTGTTCAAGAACATCCTGATCCCGCTGATCACCGTGATCGGCCTGGAACTCGGCAGCATGCTGGCCTTTGCGGTCGTCACCGAGACGATCTTCGCCTGGCCGGGGATCGGCAAGCTGCTGATCGACAGCATCATGCGGCTCGACCGGCCTGTCGTGGTCGCCTACCTGCTGGTCATCGTCAGCCTGTTCATCTTCATCAATTTCGTGGTCGATGTGCTTTATTCGCTGGTCGATCCGCGCGTCCGGCTGGGAGGCGCCCAATGAACGCCCGCGCCCTATTCGCCGAAGACATGCTGCTTGGCCGGCTCGTTTTTGGCATTTCCCGTAGCCCGAAGGCGGTCGTGGCCGCCGTCGTCTGCATCATCCTGCTGTTTGCCGCGGTCATCGGGCCCTATCTGACGCCCCAGAACCCGTTCGATCTCGCGGTCCTCGACATCCTCGATTCCAAGCTGCCGCCTGGTTCACAAAGCATGGACGGCATGAACTACTGGCTCGGCACCGACGGCCAGGGCCGCGACATGTTCTCGGCGATGATCTACGGCCTGCGCACCAGCCTCGGCGTCGGCGTATTCTCCGGCATCGTCGCGCTTCTGGTCGGCACGGTGCTCGGGCTGATCGCCGCCTATTTCGGCGGCCGCATCGACACACTGATCATGCGCGTCGTCGACCTGATGCTCGGCTTTCCGACCATTCTCGTGGCGCTGATGCTTTTGGCGCTTCTCGGCCAGGGCCTCTGGAAGGTGATCTTCGCGCTGATCCTTGTGCAGTGGGCGACATTTGCCCGCGCCGTCAGGAGCGCCGCGCTTGTCGAGAAGAACAAGGATTATGTCGAGGCCGCGGTGACGCTCGGGATCGGCACGCCGCGTATCCTGATCGGCCATATCCTGCCGAACTGTCTGCCGCCGCTGATCGTCATCGGCATGCTGCAGGTGGCGAACGCCATTTCGGCGGAAGCGACGCTGTCCTTCCTCGGCATCGGCCTGCCGATCACCGAGCCGTCGCTCGGGCTGCTGATCGCCAACGGCTACCAGCTGCTAATGTCCGGCGAATACTGGATCAGCGTCTATCCGGGCGTGCTGCTGCTCGTGCTGGTGTTCTCGATCAACATCGTCGGCGACCGGCTGCGCGAAGTCCTCAACCCCCGACTGGGTGAAAGGTGAGCGCGATGGCACCCGTCCTCGAAGTCAAGAACCTTTCCACCCATTTCATGACCCGCCGCGGCGTGCTGAAGGCGGTCGACGACGTGAGCTTCACGGTCGGTGAGCGCGAGATCGTCGGCCTGGTCGGCGAATCCGGCTCCGGCAAGTCGATCACCGGCTTCTCGATCCTCGGCCTCGTCGATCCGCCCGGCCGGGTGGTCAGCGGCCAGATCCTGTTCAACGGCGAAGACCTGCTGACGAAATCGCCGGCGGCCATGCGGGCCATCCGTGGCAAGCGCATCGCGATGATCTTCCAGGATCCGATGATGACGCTGAACCCGGTTCTCTCGGTGGCCACCCAGATGATCGAGACCGTGCAGGCGCATGACCGGGTTTCGCGCGCAGAAGCCCGCGCCCGGGCGCGCGATGCGCTCGGCCTTGTCGGCATCCCTTCGCCCGAAGAGCGGCTCGATTCCTATCCGCATCAGTTTTCCGGCGGCATGCGTCAGCGCGTGGCGATCGCCATCGCTCTCCTGCACCGGCCGGACCTGATCATCGCAGACGAACCGACGACGGCGCTCGACGTGACGATCCAGTCGCAGATCCTGTTCGAGATCAAGCGGCTGGCTGCCGAATTCGGCATGGCGCTGATCTGGATCAGCCACGACCTCGGCGTCGTCGCCGCGCTCGCGGACCGGATCATGGTCATGTATGCGGGCCGGATCGTCGAGGCGGGCCAGGTCGACGGCGTGCTGACAGAGCCCCGCCATCCCTATACGTCCGGCCTGCTCAGCGCCGTGCCGGCTGCCGTGCCGCGCGGCGAGCCGCTGCGGCCGATTCCCGGTTTCGCGCCGTCGCCGCTGTCGCGTCCCTCCGGCTGCGCCTTCCGCGACCGTTGCGCCCGCGCCACCGATATCTGCGCCACCGAACCAATGCTGGAGATCGCCGCCGGCCGCGAGTTCCGCTGTTTCCACCCCCATCTCTGGAGCGCCGCATGACGAACCCGCTCGTGGAAACCGTGCCGCTCGTGGAAGCAGTGGATGTCAGCCGGCGGTTTTCCCGCAAGCTCGACTATGCGGAAAAGATCGCCAATCTGTTCGGCGCCGGCCTCGAGGAAAAAACCGTGCACGCGGTCGATGAGGTCAATCTCGCGGTTTATCCCGGCGAGGTGGTCGGCCTCGTCGGCGAATCCGGCTGCGGGAAATCGACCCTCGGCCGGGTGATGGCCGGCATCATGCCCGCGAGCGGCGGCGAGGTGCGGTGGAAGGGCCGACCTCTGACCTCGCTGCAGGGTGACGACAAACGCGCCATGCGGCTCTCCGCCCAGATGATCTTCCAGGACCCCATGTCGACGCTCAATCCGCGCAAGCGGGTTCTCGACCTGATCGGCGAGGCGCCCAAGGTGCACGGCATCGTCAAGGGCGGGGAGATGCGGGATTATGTGGCCGCGCTGGTGACGCGTGTGGGCCTCGATCCTTCCTATCTGGACCGCTACCCGCACCAGTTTTCCGGCGGGCAGCGGCAGCGTATCGGCATTGCCCGGGCGCTCGCGGTAAAGCCGAAGCTGCTCGTCTGCGACGAATCCGTCGCGGCCCTCGACGTGTCGATCCAGGCGCAGATCCTCAACCTGTTCATGGACCTGAAACGGGAATTCGGGCTGACCTATCTGTTCATCAGCCACGACCTCGGCGTGGTGAAGCATATCTGCGACCGGGTGGTGGTCATGTATCTCGGCCGCGTGGTGGAAAGCGCGACGCCGGACGAGCTCTTCGACAATCCGAAACACCCCTATACCCAGGCGCTGATCCGTGAACTGCCCTCCGTCACCGATCGCCGCCGGGTGTTCACGCCGATCAAGGGCGAGATCCCCTCGCCGCTCCATCCGCCGGCGGGATGCCATTTCCATCCCCGCTGTCCCAAGGCTTTCGACCGCTGCCGCGTGGAACGGCCGGTCTTGAAGGAAAACGCAGCAGGCCATGTCAGCGCCTGCCACCTGAACGATCTTGCCGCCAACCAGACAACAAATGCCACGGCCGAACCGGCCATCTAAAAAACGAAGGGAACAGATATAATGAAACCGATGAAATTTCTCCTGGCCGGGGTTGCGGCCTCGGTCATCGCCCTGAGCTCCGCTCAGGCCGCCGACCTGATACTCGGCAGCGCCACCGAGCCGTCGGCGATCGATCCGCAGTTCTCGCGTACCGGCAACAACCAGAACATCGCCATGCAGGTCTTCGACCGCCTGGTGCAGACGGATGCGGCGATCAATATCGAGCCGGCGCTCGCTGTTTCCTGGACCAATGTCGATCCGCTGACCTGGCACATCAAGCTGCGCGACGGCGTCAAGTTCCATGACGGCAACCCGCTGACGGCCGAGGACGTGATCTTCTCGCTCACCCGCGCCAAGGACATCCCCAACAGCCCGGCGCCGTTCTCCGGCAACGTCGCGGCGATCGACAGCATGAAGGCGATCGACAACCTGACGGTCGAGTTCAAGACCAAGAAGCCGGCGCCCGATTTCATCGAGCAGGTCGGTTTCGTTTATATCGTCCAGAAGAAGGTCGCCCAGGGCGCTTCGATCGAGGACTTCAACAGCGGCAAGGCCGCGATCGGTACCGGTGCCTACAAGTTCAAGTCCTGGACGCCGGGCGACAACCTGCAGCTCACCCGCAACGACACCTTCTGGGGCAAGAAGCAGGACTTCGACAACGTCACGATCAAGTTCATCTCCAATGATGCGTCGCGCGTCGCGGCTCTTCGTTCGGGCGCCGTCGACCTGATCGACGCCGTGCCGCCGGGCGACATCAAGACCCTCCAGGGCATTTCCGGCCTCAAGGTCTTCTCGATCGCCTCGGCCCGCATGATCTACCTCGCGCTCGACAGCGCCCGCGACAAGACGCCTTTCATCACCGACAAGGACGGCAAGCCGCTCGACAAAAACCCGCTGAAGGACGTCAAGGTCCGTACGGCGCTGTCCGAGCTTGTCAACCGCCAGCTGATCATCGACCGTATTCTCGACGGCTCGGCAGAAGCAGCAGGCCAGCTGGTGCCGAACGGCGTCGCCGGCAACGATCCGTCGATCGCAGCACCCGCCACGAACGCCGAAAACGCCAAGAAGCTGCTTGCGGAAGCCGGCTACAAGGACGGTTTCGGCATCACCATCCACACTTCCAACGACCGCTTCCCGGGCGATGCGGAAGTGGCGCAGGCGCTCGGCCAGATGTTCGCGCGCGGCGGCCTCAAGGTGAACGGCGTCGTCGCCCAGCCCTATAACGTTTACACCAAGGGTGCCGGGGCCGGCGAATTCTCCGCCTTCATCTTCTCGCTCGGCAACTCGACGCCGACCTCCGCCACGGGTCTTCGCAACCTCCTGATGACGGCCAACAAGGATGCGGGCACCGGCTCGTTCAACCGGACGAAATATTCCAATCCGGCCTTCGACGACGCGATGCGTGCCGCCACCGCGGAATTCGATGTCAAGAAGCGCGTGGAGCTGCTGCAGAAGGCCACCAAGATGGTGTTCGCCGACGTGCCGCTCATCCCGCTCTACTGGCAGAAGGTTCACTGGGCCGGCAAGGCGAACCTCTCCTATGTCGCCAACATGACGGAAGACACCAGCGCGACGCTTGCCGGCATCGCCAAATAGGCTCCCTGCAAAGGAGAGGGCCGGCCCGTCCACACGGGTCGGAACCCTTTCTGCCATCATCCTCGGGCTTGTCCCGAGGATCTGCAAACGGTTGATTTTCTGACGGGTCAGATCCTCGGGACAAGCCCGAGGATGACGTGGAATACGGAGGCGGAGGTTTGTCATCAAACTGGTTCCTCCCAATATTTTCGAGGATATGAACATGGATACCCTGACGCCATCGCGCTTCGAGGTGATTGCCGACGACGTGGTTGTCGAACGGGATGTGATGGTGACGATGCGCGACGGCGTGAGGTTGGCGACCGACGTCTACCGGCCCGCCAAGGACGGCAAGGCGATCGAAGGCCGGCTGCCGGCGATCATGGAACGCACGCCCTACGGCAAGGCGGAACGCTCGCGTTCCGAGATCGAGGTGGGCATGGCGGAACCCATGAAGCGCCATGAGGTGGCGAGCTATTTCGTCCGGGCGGGATATGCCGTGATCTACCAGGATTGCCGCGGCCGCCATAATTCCGAAGGCGAATTCAGCAAATACATTTCCGAAGCCGCGGACGGCTACGATACCGCCCGCTGGCTGGTGGAACAGGCCTGGTCCAACGGGCAGTTCGGGACGATGGGCCTTTCCTATGCGGCGCATACACAGGCCGCACTCGCCTGCCTCAACCCGCCGGGGCTGGCCTGCATGGTGATGGATTCGGGCGGGTTTTCGAACGCCTACCAATGCGGCATCCGCCAGGGCGGTGCCTTTGAACTGAAGCAGGCGACCTGGGCCTATAATCAGGCGATCGGCGAGGGCGATGAACTGGCCCGCGCGGCGATCGAGGCGGAGGATATCCACGCCTGGTTCAACGTCATGCCCTGGAGCGAAGGGGCCTCCCCGGTGCGCTGGATGCCGGAATACGAGAACTACCTGCTCGACCAGTGGCGCAGCGGCACGTTCGACGAAAGCTGGCGCCGCGTCGGGCTCTACATGGAAGGGTTCTACGAGACCTTTCCGGAAGTGCCGATCGTGCTGATGTCGAGCTGGTACGATGCCTATGTGAAGTCGACGCTCGACAACTATCGCGGCCTGTCCGGCAAGAACAGCCGGCCGCTGCAGCTGATCATGGGGCCGTGGCTGCATGGCAACCGCAACACGACGCTCGCCGGCGACACGTCCTTCGGCCCGACCGCACCGCTTGGCGGCAACGTGATGGAAAGCTGGCTATCCTTCCGCCGCAACTGGTTCGACCACTGGCTGAAGGGCAAGGACAATACGGTTTCGCAGGAGCCGGTGGTCCGTGCCTTCGTGATGGGCGGCGGATCCGGGACGCGCAATGCCGATGGCCGGCTGGACCACGGCGGACACTGGATCGAGGCGAGGGATTGGCCGCTGCCCGGGACGGAATTCCGCAACTACTATATCCATGAAAACGGCTCGCTTTCGACCGACAGGCCGAAGGCCGACGCCGTGCCCTTCACCTACGACTTCGACCCGAAGAATCCGGTTCCGACCATCGGCGGATCGCTGACGAGCGGCCAGCCGATCTTCGAAGGCGGCGGCTTCGACCAGCGCGAAAGCGACAAATTCTACGGCTCGAAACATCCCGGCCTGCCGCTTTCGGCGCGCGCCGACGTGCTCTCCTTCGAGACAGAGCCGCTCGCCGAAGATGTCGCCGTGGTCGGGCCGATCACGGTCGAACTTTATGTCTCGTCGGATGCACCGGACACGGATTTCACCGCGAAACTCGTCGATGTCTATCCGCCAAGCAAGGATTATCCGACCGGCTACGCGCTCAACATCACCGACGGGATCATCCGCTGCCGCTACCGCAATTCCTTCGAAAAGCCGGAGCCGATCGTCAAGGGCGAGGTGTTCAAGGTAACGATCGAGCCGTTTGCGACCGCCAACCTTTTTGCCAGGGGGCATCGCATCCGGGTGGACATTTCCTCGTCCAACTTCCCCAAGTACGACATCAATCCAAATAGCTATGCGCCGGAAGGCCGCGGGCGCACAAGCCAAGTGGCCCGCAACACTGTTTTCTGCGATGATATGCGAGCGTCTGCCATCCGGCTGCCGATCGTCAGCGGAGCCGCGATGGTGGCGCTGAAGCCCATCGCGGAATGAACGAGGCCATGCTCACCGTCGCCGTTACCGGCCAGATCCTGATCCACGGCCCCCTCGACCTTAGCGGCGAGGGACAGGCCGAGGTCCGGGATTTCCTTGAGGCGGATGTTGTCTTCGGCAATCTCGAGGCGACGGTAGAGACGGCCGGTGCATGGCCGACCAAGACGAAGACGCTGCATCTTGCTTCCCCGGACGCGCTGGTTTCCATCCGGGAACTCGGCTTCCACGCGGTGACGCATGCCAACAACCACGCCTTCGACCTCGGCCCGCCGGGCATTGCGTCGACGCGCGCCGCGGCGGAAGCGGCCGGATTGAAGCTTGCCGGCAGCGGGCTGGATATCGAGCAGGCTGCCGCGCCGGTCATCGTGCCGGGACCGGATCAATCACTCGCCATCTTCTCCGTCGATCTCGGGCCGCAACCGGACATCAATTATGCCTCGACCGAGCGTGGCGGAATTGCCCCGTTGCGGATGAAGCGGACAGTGAGCGTGCCGGCCGAAGAATTCGAGACACTGAAGAGGATCGTCGGGACCCTCGGCGACGACAAACGCGGCGCGGCACGTGCTGCCGTGGGTTATGACGCGGGCGAACGCCCGGAACTGGAGGTCTTCGGCACGCCCATCACTGCCGGCGACGCGATCGGAGCGCGCTGGACGGCGGACGAGACGGACATGCAGCGGCTCGTCGACGGCATCGATGCCGCAAAGGCGATAGGGGATCTTGTGGCGGTGGCGCTCCACGGCCATCACTGGGATTCGAACTGGAAAATGACACCCGACTGGCTGCTCGATCTCTGTCGCGGCCTGATCGACTGCGGCGCGGACCTGGTGCTCGGGACCGGCGCGCCGGTCATGCAGCCGCTTATCCTTTATCGCGGGCGGGTGATCATCGCCGGCCTCGGCAATTTCGTCTTCCACACCGGACGGCCGGCGACCTATGACGAAAAGCATGTCGATGTCTGGCGCAGCGCTGCAATCCGATTGACGCTTGCCGATGACGGTACCTGCAAGAGACTTGAACTGCTGCCGATTTCGGTCGGCAGGCCCGTGGACCACGACGTGCCCTTGGGGCCAGTTCCCCTGCAGGGCGCCGATGCGGACGATATCAGGGAAAGAGCTTTTTCCGGGCTTTCCGCGGCGGACAGGCAGGTCGTCTTTTGATCAGCCTAGCTTGCCGGTGAAAATGTAACCGACGCCGCGAACAGCCTTGATGAGCTGGGGGTGTTTGGCATCCGCCTCGATCTTGCGGCGCAGCCGGACGATCTGGGCATCGATCGTGCGGTCGAAGGCATCGAGTTGCCGCCCCCTTGTCGCGTCCATGAGGAAATCGCGTGTCAGTACCCGGCCCGCATGCTGCACGAAGGCCGCCAGCATGTCGAATTCGCCAGTTGTCAGTTCGACTTCGCCATTTTCCTCGGAAAGCAGCTGGCGCCTGGAAAGGTTGAGCGTCCATCCTTCGAAACGGACGATCTTCTCCTCGTTTTCCTCCGGCTTCGGCTGAGCAGGCTGGCGCCGTCTTAGGATCGATTTCAGCCGCGCATGCACTTCGCGCAGGTGAAAGGGTTTGGCGATGTAATCATCCGCGCCGATCTCGATGCCGAGGATCCGGTCGACGACGTCGTCGCGCCCCGTCAGCATCATGATCGGAATATCCGATTGCATCCGGATTTCCCGCGCCAGATCGAAACCGTCCTGGCCGCCGGGAAGCGAAAGGTCGAGGAGGATGATGTCGATCTCCTGCCTCTTCAGCTGAACGCGCATTTCCTGCCCGTCGGCTACCGCGCTGACCGCATATCCTTCGCCCTCGAAGTACCGCGTCAGCATCTGACGGATTCGGGGATCGTCGTCGACGACGAGGATGTTTGCGGAGCTTGTGGGGAATGACATCAACAGGGAACCGGCGTGTTACAGATTGTTACCAACTAGAACCGTCTTTCACAGGACTAGCATTCGCGCGTTACCGGGATTCGGTCAACTGCCTCAACCAAACGGATAGGGGCAGTTTCATGTTTCTCACGGATTATGCAAAGACCTTCAGCGCGGCAGCAGCAAGACCGCTCGACGAACCGGATTGCCTGCATTCGCTGTTCGCGAAGCAGCCTGTGGAATATCTGTCGGCCGGCCAGGCCTTGTTCTTCGAGGGCGACGAGGCCAGGCATATTTTCGAGGTCATGGAGGGGACGCTGCGCGTTTTCCGGATCATTTCGGACGGGCGGCGGGTCATCACCGGGTTTCTGCATGCCGGCGATATGATCGGCGTGTCGTTCCGGGACAATTATATCTATACCGCGGAAGCGATCACCACCGCGAAGGTCCGTCGGCTGGCGCGCCGGCAATTCGAGGCGGCGGTCATCAATTCCGAGAGCCTGAGGCCGAAGGTCTTTGCGCGCGTCTGCGACGAAATGGCCGCAGCCCAGGACCAGATGGTGCTGCTGTCGAGCAAAAGCGCCGAAGAGCGGCTTTGCACCTTCCTCCTGAGATACCTGAAACGCGCGATGGCCGAACGCAATGCGCAGCCGGTCGTCGAGCTCTCGATGAGCCGGCAGGACATGGCCGACTATCTCGGACTGACGATCGAGACCGTTTCTCGTACTATCACCAGGCTTATCGGCAAGGGCGTGCTGAATGTTCTGGACCCGGCCGCCCGTCATTCCATAAGAATCGAACGCCCGGGGATGCTTGCGCAACTCGCCGGAGACGACGATGACTGTGGAGACATGCGGCGCGACCTGATTGCTCTCGGTGAGCGACGGCGCCATTAGACGGGAAAGATATGAACGGCAATACAGGATCCGAAGCCACGACGGAAAGCCAACTCGATGCCGTCACCTTTCTTCTCGACCATGCCAACCTTATCGTCCATGGCGTTGACGGCGTCATCCGCCGCTGGACGACAGGTTGCGAGCAGCTTTACGGCTGGCGGCGGGAGGAGGCTCTCGGCAAGGTCGTTCACGATCTTCTGGCGACACAGTTTCCCGAAACGCTCGACGAGATTCGTCGCCATGTCCAGACCTATCATGCCTGGCAAGGCGAGGTCGTCCATCATCACAAGCATGGGCACCCGGTCTTCGTGGCGACCCGCTGGGTGGCCGTCAATCCATCGAGCGACGGTCCTTCGGTCATCATTCAAACGAACAACGATATCACCGAGATGAAAAGGGTGCAGAACGATCTTGCCGAACGCGAAGCGCATCTGCGCTCCATTCTGGACACGGTTCCGGAATCGATGATCGTCATCGACGAGGTCGGCTGCATTTCCTCGTTCAGCGCCGCCGCCGAGCAGCTGTTCGGCTACTCGTCCGACGAAGTCTGCGGGCAGAATGTGAAGATGCTGATGCCGTCGCCCGATCGTGATGCCCATGACGGATATATCTCACGCTACCTCACCACCGGCGAACGCCGGATCATCGGCTACGGCCGCGTCGTGACCGGGCAGCGCAAGGACAAGAGTACATTTCCGATGGAGCTTTCGGTCGGTGAGGCCCTCACCAACGGCAAACGCATTTTTACCGGTTTCGTCCGCGACCTCACCAGCCGTCACAAGATCGAAGAAGAACTTCGCCAGGCCCAGAAGATGGAAGCGATCGGCCAGCTGACCGGCGGCCTGGCACACGATTTCAACAATCTTCTCACCGTCATCAGCGGCAATCTGGAGATGATCGAAAACAAGGTCGCGGATGCGGGCCTGCTGGAACTGCTGCATGAAGCCCAGGGTGCGGCGGAAGACGGCGCCAAACTGACGGGTCAGCTTCTCGCCTTCGGTCGGCGCCAGCCGCTCAATCCCAAGCTCGCGGACGTCGGCAATCTCGTCTCCGGCTTCTCGGAGCTTCTGCGGCGAACGCTCGGCGAAACGATCGAGCTTCGCACCACCGTGACCGGCGTTTCCACCGAAGCGCTGGTCGATGCATCGCAGCTCCAGAACGCGCTTCTCAACCTGACGCTCAATGCCCGGGACGCGATGCCGCGTGGCGGCAAGCTGACGATCGAGATCTCCCGCGTCAGGCTGGATGTCGATTATGCGCAGATGTATCCCGACGTCCGCACCGGCGAATTCGTGCTGATCTCCGTCACCGACACGGGCATCGGCATGCCTCCCGACGTCAAGGACAAGGCCTTCGAGCCCTTCTTCACAACCAAGGGCCTGGGAGCGGGAACGGGCCTCGGCCTCAGCATGGTCTACGGTTTCGCCAAACAGTCCGGCGGGCATATCCAGCTCTATAGCGAGCCGGGACAGGGCACGAGCGTCAGAATTTTTCTGCCGGTGGCGCACAAGACGGAGGCGGCGGGTCCGCTTGCCGTCGAGCCTGGCTCGAAGCAGGCCACCATTCCCGGCGGCACCGAAAAGATCCTCGTCGTCGAGGACGACCCGCGGGTCCGGCGCATCGCCGTGTCCCGGCTTACGCAACTCGGCTACGGCGTCGTCGAGGCCTCGAACGGCCAGGAAGCGCTGGACCAACTCGGCCAGCACGACGGCATCCACCTTCTTTTCACCGATATCGTGATGCCGGGCGGAATGACCGGCGACGAACTGGCGGCCGAAGTGCGCGCCAGACGCCCCGGCATGAAGGTATTGTTCACCTCCGGCTATGCCGAACCGGCCATCGCCGGGCGCGAGCTCGCCCAGTCCGGTAGCTGGCTAAAGAAACCCTATACCGCGAGAGAGCTCGCGGTGCGGCTTCGCGAACTGCTGGACTGAGTGGGTTTCAAAAGGGCTGCATCTGCAGCCCTTTTTCGTCAATCGACCGAACATTCCCGGAAATCCCTGGCAGCGTCTGGTGTGCGGCGTGGCCGCGTCCGCGTCACGGCCGGCATTTGTCCGGGATCAGCCGGCTATTCCGGCGGATCGTCCCGCAGCACGCGCCAGGAGGCGCCTTCGAGATCGTCGTACTGGCCGCTCTTCAACGACCAGAGAAAGGCGAAGAGGCCAAGCCCCCCGAGGAAAAGCGCAATCGGGATGAGGTAGATGAGCATGTTCATCCGACGCGGGCCTCACGAGGCGGAAATTTTGCTTCACCATGGCTTCCCGCCGCATCGGCCTCGTCGGCGCTTCCCGATCCGCTGAGCCGCAGGGCGTTGGCGACAACAATGATCGACGACGTGGACATGGCAACGGCGGCAATCAGCGGCGTCGCGTAACCGGCAAGCGCGATCGGCACGGCGATGACATTGTAGCCGATGGCGAGCGCGAAATTTTCGCGGATCAGCCGGCCTGCACGCCGCGATATGTCGATCGCCAGCGGCACTGCTTCGAGGCTGTCGCGCATGAACACGAAGTCGGCGGCCTGGCGGCCGACATCCGCCGCTGTCGCAGGCGCGATCGAAACATGCGCTGCGGCAAGCGCCGGTGCATCGTTGATGCCGTCACCGACCATCAGTACCTTGCGGCCGGTTGCTGCCAGCGACGTGCAGAATTCCGCCTTGTGTTTCGGCGAAAGCTCAGCCTGCCAATGTTCGAGGCCGAGGCGGGTGGCGAGATCGGCAACCACCCGGCGCCGGTCGCCCGACAGGATGCCGGTCTCAAAACCGCCGGCTGCGAGGGATGCCGTGGCGGCCAAGGCACCGGGTCGGAGTGAATCGTCGAATCGGAAGGTGGCGATTTCCCTGGCGTCGAGCGAGAGAACCGTTTCCGTCACGCTAGTGCCGGGGCTTCCGTCATCGGGGACAGACAAAGCGAAGCGCCGGTTGCCGAGACGGTAGACGCCGGCGGGGGTTGCCGCTTCGAGGCCCCGGCCTGGGATTTCGGTGACGGTCTCGAAGACCGCGACCGGGCCGGATACCGCCATCGCGAGCGTCTGGGAGAGAGGGTGACGCGAATGGGCGGCGAGGCCGGCGGCCAAGGCGAGCTGCTTCCTCTCAAACCGCTCGACATCCAGCAGTCGGGGCCGGCCGAGAGTCAGCGTGCCGGTCTTGTCGAAGAGCACCGTGTCGATTTCGGCAAGCCGTTCCATGGCCGAGCCGTCCTTGACCATGATGCCGTTCCGGAACAGCCGGCCGGCCGCGACGACCTGTACCACGGGCACGGCCAGGCCGAGTGCGCAGGGGCAGGTGATGATCAGCACGGCAATGGCCACCAGCATCGCGTGTTTCCAGTCGCCACCGATGAAACCCCAGGACAGAAAGGCGGCGAGCGCCAGAAAGTGGACGGCCGGAGAATAATATTGCGCTGCGCGATCGGCTATCCGGCGATAGCGCGCCCGTCCACCCTCTGCCGCCTCCATCAGCGAAATGACTTCCGACAGGAAGGAATCCTTCGCCGCCGCCGCCGCCTTCAGCACCAGCGAGCCGGTCAGGTTGAGCGTTCCTGCCTGTATCATGTCCCCGGCGCGAACCGGCCGCGGGGCGCTTTCACCGTTGACGATCGAGACGTCGATGTCGCTTGCGCCGCTCTCGACGAGCCCATCGACCGGCACCCGCTCGCCTGCGGCGATCGCCACCCGGTCGCCCGGCTGGATCTCGTCCACGGGGCGGTATTCGCGCGAGCCGTCCGCACTGACGACCGTGGCGCCGCGGGGCGACAGGCGCGCAAGGCCGCTGATCGCGGCGCGGGCGCGGTCGCGCATGATATGGTCGAGCGTGCGGCCGATCAGCAGGAAGAACAGAAGCGAGACGGTCGCATCGAACCAGGCATGTTCACCGTGATGCATGGTTTCCCAGAGCGACACCGCATAGGAGAGCGTGATGGCCAGCGCGATCGGCACGTCCATGTTGGTGCGGCCGCGGCTGAGCGCATTCCAGGCCGACTGATAGAAGAAGCGGCCGCCATAGATCAGCGCCGGCGCAGCGATCAGTGCCGAAATCCAATGGAACATGTCGCGTGTCGAGGCATCGGCACCCGACCATACGGAAACCGAAAGCAGCATGATGTTGGCGGCTGCAAAACCGCAGAGGGCGACCGCACGGATCAGGTCGCGCTGCAACTTTTCGCCGACCTCCTCGGCATTCGAGAAAAGATGCGCATCATAGCCGGTGGCGTCGATGATCGCCCTGACCAGTTCGACCGGGTCTGTGTCGACATCTCCGGTCTTTTCCCGCCAGACGATCGAAACGCGTTTGGTAGATAGATTGACCCGTGCCCGCTCCACCGAGGGCAGCGCGTTCAACGCTTTTTCGATCGTCGAGATGCAGGTGCCGCAATGGACCTGCGGAACGCTGAGATCAGTCTGGCGCAGCCCCGGCGAAATCGCCCGGCTGGACAGCGTCAGCTCCTCGGAGGACGGAAGTGGGTGGTCCATACGGCCTTCCGTTCCGGGTGCGCAGCAGCTCATTGCGCCCTCCCCGAGACCGAAATGCGTTCGGCCTGATGCAGGATGCGCTTGCCGTTCCGTGTGGCGCTCGCATCGACGATCCAGTGACCGGGCAGGATCTCATGGGTGGCGGTGAAGACCCCCTTGGCGACCGGAACGAGGTCGAGTTCGAAATCCTGATGTTCGCCGACCGGCCGCTTGAACTTCAGCGTCAGCATATCAGCCGTGACCGGCCCGTCTTTCAGGTGGAAGACCTCGTAACGCACCTCGGAACCGGTAACGGTGATGCGCCCGGTGACGCCCGTGGCCGTCAGCGTCCGCGCCTCGGCCGCCTTGCCGTTGAACTGCTGGCTGGCGACATAGGTGTTTTCCGCCACCAGCCCGCTCCAGCTGGTGACCGCGTTATAGGCCATGTAGAAATTGACCGAGATGATGGTGCCGAAAAAGAGCACCAGCACGCCGACCATGTGCCAGCCGGTGAAGACGAAGGATTTTGCAGGGATCGCGTTCATTTTCGTCGGGCTCATTTTCTGGCTCCCGGGGTGTTGAAGACGGCTGAATAGCTGTCTTTTTCGTGGCTCGGCCGGTCCTCGGCGACGAAGTGGAAATCGACGGCCTCGGAGGAAACGGCATCCTTGGGCAGGGTTACGAAGACCTTCAAGGCAAGCGTCTTGTCGGGCTCCACCTGCACCGCGAAGAGGCGGCCCGGAACGTCCGCGACGCCGGCGATCTTCATCGTCGCTTCGGGCAGGCCTTCCATCGAGACCATGATCGTGCGCGGCTCCGGGATCATGTTGAGCAACCGGATCGTGTAGCCGTTGCGGATGGAACCGTCCGATTCCAGCACGAATTGCGGGTTGCGATCGTGGAGCACGTTGACCTCCAGCCGGTCGCGCGACAGGAGCGAGAAGACGAGGCCAAGACCGACCGCCGACCAGACGCCGAAATAGATCAGCGTGCGGAGCCTGAAGATCACTCTCCAGTCGAAGTGGCGAACCTTGTCGATGAAGGAACCGTCCGGGTTGCGCACCCCGGCCGGGTCGATCGCCGTCGTGCCGCCGCTCGTGGCGAGCGCCATGTTGGCGTCGTATTCGTCGAGCGTTGCGTAGGCGATCAGGCCGCGCGGCTTGCCGATCTTGTCCATCACGCCGTCACAGGCATCGATGCAGAGCGCGCAGGTGATGCAGGCCATCTGCTGGCCTTCGCGGATGTCGATGCCCATGGGACAGACCGCCACGCAGGCGTTGCAATCGACGCAATCGCCGACGGGCTGTCCGGCCGCCGCCGCCTTCTTGGCATGGCGGCTGCGCGGTTCCCCGCGCCAGTCGTTATAGGTGACGACCAGCGAGCTCTCGTCCAGCATGGCTGCCTGGATGCGCGGCCAGGGGCACATGTAGATGCAGACCTGTTCGCGCAGCAGTCCGCCGAGCACGTAAGTGGTGGCCGTCAGGATGGCAACGGTCGAATAGGCGACGAGAGCCGCCTGACCGGTGACAAAATCGAAGGCGAGCGAGGGCGCGTCGGCAAAATAGAAGATCCAGGCGCCGCCGGTCGCCACCGCGATCGCCAGCCATGTGGCGTGTTTGGCGACGCGCTTCCAGAGCTTGTCCAAGCTCCAGGGCGCGGCGTCGAGCTTGATGCGGGCATTGCGGTCGCCCTCGAAGAAGCGCTCGACGACAAGGAAGAGATCGACCCAGACCGTCTGCGGACAGGTGTAACCGCACCAGGCGCGGCCGACGGCCGAGGTCACCAGGAAAAGGCCGAAACCGGCCATGACCAGAAGCCCGGCAACGTAGAAGAATTCCTGCGGCCAGATTTCGATGAAGAAGAAATAGAAACGGCGGCTTGCGAGATCGACCAGCACCGCCTGATCGGGCGCAAAGGGACCACGGTCCCAACGGATCCAGGGAGTGAGGTAATAGATGCCGAGGGTGATCAGCATCACCAGCCATTTGAAGCGGCGGAAACGCCCTTCGGCCCGTTTTGGAAATATCTTCTTGCGTTTCTCGTAAAGCGGCTTGCCCGGCGAATGCACGGGCTGGACATCGATGCGCTCAACGGAGGCGTCGCTGGGGCCAAGCGCGGGAGACGTATAGAGATTCATGGGACCAGTTCCTTTGGTCCCTGTTTTCTCATCTCGGCGACGGTCACTCCTTGACACAAGTCAACCGAGCCGTGTGACAAAACGGCCGCCTGCTGATGACAGGCAGGCGGCCGCTCGTCGGATCGAATGGATTGCGGTCTTTCTTATTCCCCACCGCCGAGCGAATGAATGTAGACGGCCAGCTGCTTGACGGCGACGTCTCCGAGCCGGGCTCCCCAAGCCGGCATGACGCCGTGTTTCGGGGACTGTATCTGCTTGGCGATCTCCGCCTCGCCGCGCGCCTTCAGCCAGATCGCGTCGGCAAGGCTCGGCCCGCCAAGGTCGCGGTTGCCCTCGGCCTTCTCGCCGTGACACGAGACACAGTTGTCGGCGAACAGCTGTTTTCCAGGCTCGACCATCGCTGGATCGCGCGGGGTTCCGGTGAGGCTCACCACATAGGCGGCGACCTGGCGCACCTCGTCCGGCTTCAGGATATCTGTGAACGCCGGCATTTCCGAAATGCGGGTTTCGCTGTCGGCGGGATCGCGGATGCCATGGGCGATCGTCTGGTAAAGGGCGTTGACATCACCGCCCCACAGCCAGTCGTTGTCGTTGAGATTGGGATAACCCTGCCCGCCGGCGCCGCCCGTGCCGTGGCACGGGGTGCAGTTGACGCGGAAGGCGGCCGCTCCGCCGGCCGTTGCAAACTGGTTGAGCTGGGGGTCGGCGACGATCTCTTCCAGCGACGAACTGGAGATCTTTTCCAGGATGCCGCCCTGGGCGATCTTGGCACCATCGAGATCCGCCGCAAGCTCGGCGCGGCTCGAATATCCGAGCAGGCCTTTCGTCGCATCGGTCAGGAGCGGGATGGACGGATAGGCGATCGCGTAAGCGACCGACCACAGGATGCAGGCGTAGAACGTCCACAGCCACCAGCGCGGCAAAGGGTTGTTGAGTTCGCGGATGCCGTCCCATTCGTGACCGGTGGTTTCGATGCCGCTCAGTTCGTCGATATGTTTTTCCGCCATGTTCAATCCTCCTTCAGAGGGATCCGGGCGGCCTCGTCTGCAGAGGCTTTCGCGCCGGGGCGCAAGGTGAAGACGAGAACGCCGAGGAAGAAGAGGGTCATGGCAAGCAGACCCCAGCTATCGGCGAAGTGGCGCATGGCCGTATAGAATTCCATGAGCTTGTTCCTTCAACGGTAACCGGCGGCATCGTCATAAGTCGAGAAATCGACCAGCGTGCCGAGCATCTGCAGATAGGCGACCAGCGCATCCATCTCCGTGAGGCTCTGGGCATTGCCGTCGAAATCGCCAACCTTGGCCTTGGGATAGCGGGCGAGCAGGCCGGACGTGTCGGCGTTCGGATCGGCCTGGGCCGAAAGATCCGCCTTGGCGCTCGCTACCATTTCGTCCGAATAGGGGACGCCGACGGCGCGGTTCGCCTTCAGCCCCATGGAAACGTCGGTGATCTTGAGCGGCGTCTCCTTGAGGAAGGCGTAGCTCGGCATCACCGATTCCGGCACGACGTCGCGTGGCTCGACCAGGTGCTGGACGTGCCATTCGTTCGAATAGCGGTCGCCGACGCGGGCAAGATCGGGGCCTGTGCGCTTCGACCCCCACTGGAACGGATGGTCGTACATGGATTCGGCCGCAAGGCTGTAGTGACCGTAGCGCTCCACCTCGTCGCGGAAGGGGCGGATCATCTGGCTATGGCAGACATAACAGCCTTCGCGGATGTAGATATCGCGCCCGGCCAGCTCGAGCGGCGAATAGGGCCGCATGCCTTCCACCTTCTCGATGGTGTTTTCGAGATAGAAGAGCGGGGCGATTTCCACGATGCCGCCGATCGAGACGACGAGCAGCGAGCCGACCAGGAGCAGGGTCGCGTTGCGTTCGATGTAGTGATGTTTGTCGAGAATGGACATGGATATCCCTCCTTATTCGGCCGGCTGGAGAGCGGCGGGGGAAGCACCACCCCGAACCCGCTCCTGCCGTTGGTAACCGAGGATGGTCATGGTGACGTTGAAGGCCATGATGAGCCCGCCGGCGAGGTACATGGCGCCGCCTACCGCACGCAGCAGGTAGTAGGGGAACATGGCTGCGACGGTTTCGGCGAAGGAATAGACCAGGAAGCCCTGGTTATCGTATTCGCGCCACATCAGGCCCTGCTGGACGCCGGCGACCCACATGACGGCGGCGTAGACGACGATGCCGAGAGTGGCGAGCCAGAAGTGCCAGTTGACCAGGTCGAGACTGTAGAGGCGCTCGCGGTTCCAGAGCTTGGGCGTCATGTAGTAGACGGCACCGAAGGTGATCATGCCGACCCAGCCGAGCGCACCGGAATGCACGTGGCCGATCGTCCAGTCCGTATAATGGCTGAGTGAATTGACGGCCTTGATCGACATCATCGGACCTTCGAAGGTCGACATGCCATAGAAGGCGATGGCGATGATCATCATGCGGACGATCGGATCGGTGCGGATCTTGTCCCAGGCGCCCGAGAGCGTCATCAGACCGTTGATCATGCCGCCCCAGGAGGGCATCCAGAGCATGATCGAGAAGACCATGCCGAGCGTCTGGGCCCAGTCGGGCAGCGCCGTATAGTGCAGGTGATGCGGGCCGGCCCAGATGTAAAGGAAGATCAGCGCCCAGAAGTGGATGATCGACAGCCGGTAGGAATAGACCGGGCGATTGACCTGCTTCGGCACGAAATAATACATCATCCCAAGGAAGCCCGCAGTCAGGAAGAAACCGACCGCGTTGTGGCCGTACCACCACTGGGTCAGCGCATCCTGGACGCCCGCGAAGGCCGAATAGCTCTTCACGCCGAGGAAGGAGACCGGGATCGCCAGGTTGTTCACCACGTGCAGCATGGCGATGGTCACGATGAAGGCGAGATAGAACCAGTTTGCCACATAGATGTGCGGCTCCTTGCGCTTCAGGATCGTGCCGAGGAAAACGGCGAGATAGGCGACCCAGACGACGGTCAGGAAGAGGTCCACATACCATTCCGGCTCGGCATATTCGCGCCCTTGCGTGATGCCGAGCAGATAGCCGGTCGCCGCCATGACGATAAAAAGCTGATAACCCCAGAATACGAACCAGGCCAGATTGCCGCCGAAAAGGCGGGCCCGACAGGTGCGCTGGACCACATAGAAGGACGTGGCGATCAGCGCATTGCCGCCGAAGGCGAAGACGACAGCCGAGGTATGCAGCGGCCGCAGGCGGCCGAAATTGAACCAGGGCTCGATGTTGAGGTCCGGAAAGGCAAGCTGGAGGGCGACGACGACGCCGACCAGGAAACCGACGACGCCCCAGAAGACCGTGGCGACAGTGCCGTATTTGACGACCTCGTCGAAATATTCGGATTTGGATGGCGGGCTTGTCGCGGGCGCCTGCGGCGCGAAGGAAATCCTGCGCATCAAAACGACCGTGCTGATCAGCAGCACGAAGAACAGGACCCACATGTGGGCCGCAAACAGGCTGTCGTGGGCGTAGGCGGCCGCGAGCAACGCCAGGAAGGTGCCGATCGCCAGCCAGAGTGTTTCTGAGACGTAATTCATGGTCTTTAGCCTCACAGCGCAACTACGCTGCCGGTTGAAGGATTGTGACCATGATGTGCTGACATACGGACCGCTTCGGGGGTTTGACTTGCGTCAACGCCCCCCGGCAAACGGCCCGTTCGTATTCTATTTCGGATTCAGTTTTCCGGATCGAGGATGCAGCACTGCTCCGGCCGCGGCATGAGCACCGCCCGGACGCCGGCGTCCAACGGGTCGGAAAGCGGGCCGTTGGCAGTGATTTCGCCCGCAGCCGTTTCGCATTTGTACTGATAGGCGCGGCCGAGATAGGTGCGCGTCCCAAGCACCGCCGGGATGCCTTCGCCCTCGCGGCGAACGACAAGCCCCTCGGCGCGGCAGGCCAGGATGAAATCGTCCTTGATCGGGCCGAACAGATCCTGGGAGAGATGAAGCCGCGTCCCGCCGGCGGCCTCAGCCGTGACGATGGCCGCCTGGCGCTCGACGACCTTCATGCGGATCAGGTTCTCGAAGCCGACGAAGCGGGCGACGAAGGCATTCGCCGGCTTCTGGTAGAGCACTTCCGGCGTGTCGAGCTGCAGGATGCGGCCGGCATTCATGATCGCGACGCGGTCGGAGATCGAAAATGCTTCTTCCTGATCGTGGGTGACGTAGAGCGACGTGGTGCCATTGGCGCGCTGGAGCTGGCGGATTTCGACGCGCATGTCGATCCTGAGCTTCGCATCGAGATTGGAGAGCGGCTCGTCGAACATCAGCAGTGGCGGCTCGATAACGAGAGCGCGGGCAAGCGCGACGCGCTGTTTCTGGCCGCCGGAAAGTGCTGCCGGCAGGCGGTCGGCGAGTGGCGCGAGGCCGACACGTTCCAGCATCGCCATCGCGCGCTTGGCCCGATCCGGTTTGGCGAGGCCACGCTGCTTCAGGCCGAAGGCGACGTTCTCCAGCACGGTCAGGTGCGGGAAAAGAGCGTAGTTCTGGAACACGAGACCGATATCGCGGGCATGGGCGGGCAGCGTCGTCAAATCGCGGTCGCCGAGCCGGATCCGGCCGCTGGTCGGCTGCAGGAAGCCCGCCACCAGACGCAGCGTCGTCGTCTTGCCGCAGCCGCTGGAGCCGAGCAGCGACACCAGTTCACCGGCCGCAACGGAAATCGACAGGTCTTTCAGAACCTGAGTGGTTCCATAGTGGGCGACAAGGTTTTCGATAGTCAGGGATACGGTCACGGGAGCCTACTTGGTCAGGAATGTAAGGCCGAGCGTCGCTTCGACGATCGCCATGACGCCGACGGTCACCAGCATCAGAAGCACGGACACGGAAGCAATGGTCGGGTCGAAGAACTGCTCCATATGCGCGAGAATCTGGATCGGCAGCGTCGAGATGCCGGGGCCGGTCAGGAAGACCGAGATCGACACGTCGTTGATGGAGGTGATGAAGGCCAGGATAAAGGCGGCGATGACGCCGGCGCGGATATTCGGCAGCACCACGGTCATGAAGGTTTTGAGCGGCGGACAACCGAGGCTCCGCGCCGCTTCCTCGATGGAGAAATCGAAGGAGGCGAGGCTGGCACCGACGACGCGCACCGAATAGGGCAGGATCAGCAGCGCATGGCCGACGACGAGACTGATGAAGACCGGCAGGCCGAGGCCTATGGTGATCGATTTCAGGAGCGCGAAACCGAAAACGATTTCCGGCACCAGGATCGGCAGCACGAACAGTGTCGAGAGCCAGCGCGGCAGCTCGACCCGGTAGCGGTTCAGCGCGTAGGCCGCCGGAATGCCGATCAGCAGCGACAGGCCGGTGCCGAGAAGCGCCACCTGCAGGCTGGTGATCGCCGTGCGCCGGAAGGCCTCCATCTGGAAGATGTTGGCGAACCAGCGCAGCGTCAGCCCCTGCGGCGGAAAGGTCAGGAATGTCGTGTCGCTAAGGGCGGAGCCCACGATGATGACCAGCGGCGCGAGCAGGAAGAAGAAGACGAGAATGGCGAAAGCGCCGAGAATGGGGTGAATGCGCGTCGCCATCAGACTGCCATCGGGTTAAGCCGGCGTGCCATGCGGCTCATGATGAGCACGACGCCGATGGTTATGACCACCATGATGGCGGCGATCGTAGACGCGCCGACCCAATCGAAGGTCACCATGGCGCGCTGGTAAAGGAAGGTGCCCATCATCATCTGCTTTTCGCCGCCGAGGAGCTGGGGGGTCGCATAGGAAGTGAAGCTGCCGGTGAAGACCAGCACCGCGCCAACGATGAGGCCGGGGGCCGCAAGCGGCAGGATGACCTGGAGGAAAGTCGGGATCGGTCGGGCGCCGAGCGAGGTGGCCGCCTCGATGAGGTCGCGCGGAATTCCCTCGAGCACGCCGACCAGAGTCAGGATCATCAGCGGTACGAACAGATAGACCATCGCAACGATGACCGAGCCTTGCGTATAGAGCATCGACAGGGGCTCGCCGATCAGCCCGACCGACATCAGGACATTGTTGATGATGCCGTTCTTGCCGAGGATGATCAGCCAGGCGAAGGAGCGGACAACGACGCCGGTCAGCAGAGGAAAGACCGCCGCGACGATCATGATGCTCTTCAGGCGTCCCGGCATCTGGGCGATGACGTATGCCGTCATGAAGCCGACCACGAGCGCTATGCCCGTGGTGATCAGGGCGACCTGAAGGGTTCGGTAGAGGACGGCCATGCGAAAGCCGCTCTTGAAGAAGGCCGTATAGGTGGAAAACGGACCGGCCGCCTCGCCGAATGTGGTGGCGATCGTCAGCACGACGGGAATGACCAGAAGCAGGACGACGGCGATCGTCGCCGGCATCGTCAAACCCCATCTGGCAAGCTTGTTCATCTCGTACTCTTTCAAAGCAGGAGCGCCGCGTTGATAGCGGCGCTCCGTTCTCAATTCAACCATGCCGCCGGTTCATGCGGCATCAAATCACTTGCCGAAAACCTCGTTCCAGCGGTCGATCCAGTCGGTCTTGGCGGCGTTCATCTTGGCGTAATCGATGCGGCTCAGGCTCGAAACCTGATCGGCGCCGTAGGTCCAGATCTTCGCCTGGTCCGGGGTGAGCACGACCTTGGTGGAGATCGGCGCATCGACGCCCTGCTCGGCTTCCTTCTGCTGCACGTCCTTCGACAGGATGAAGTTGATGAACTGGTGAGCCAGTTCGACGTTGGTCGAACCCTTCGGGATGTTGACTGTGTTCAGCGTGGCGATATCGCCGTCCTTGAGCTTCGCCCAGGTCATGGTCTTCACCGCGGCCTGCATGGAGGCGAGCGTGAAATCCTGGCCGATTGCGACGCGCACTTCGCCGGTCGAGATCAGGTTCACCAGTTCGGAACCGGTATTGTAGTTCTTGACCACGTTCGGCTTCAGGGCTTCGACGGCTTCGAACGCCTTGTCGGTGCCGGTATAGGGATCGACGCCGGCATGTTTGCCGGCCTGCACCACGACCATCGGGCCGGCCGTGGTGGTGATGCCCGGAAGCGAAACCGAGCCCTTCAGGTCCGGCCGCCACAGATCGCTCCAGGAGGTGATCGGCGGATTGACCTTGGCCGAGTCGTACACGAGGCCGATGCGGCCGATCGTATAGGCCGGGCCGTATTTGCCCTGCGGCGCACGGCCGAGCTCGTAGATTTCGGAGAGATTCGGGATCTTCGCCGGATCGACCGGCTGGAACAGGCCCTGCTCGATGCCGAGCTGCGAGAAGCTGTCGGTCAGGTAAATGACATCGACGCCCTTGCCGTCACGCAGCTTCAGCTTGTTGAGGCGGTCGGCATTGTTGCCGGTTTCGAAAACGATGTCGCAGCCGCAGATCTTCTTGAACGGATCGATGATGTTGGCGGTCATCTTCTCGCCGTTGTAGCCCCACCACGAGATGGTGAGCGTCTTCGACTGGGCGTTTGCCGTTGCTGCGCCGCCGAGCGTCGCCAGGAGAGCAAGGGTTGCCAATTGGGTGAAACGAGTGGCCTTCATGAGGCGTGTCCTTTTTTCGAAAAGCGGCGTTGATGCTCCCCTGAGGCAACCCCGGGAATTGAGGGCGATACTATTTTTTGAACGGTCCGGCTGCAAGCCCAATTATTAGGCATAGAGCCCTTAAGAGCAAAATTCTTTAGGCTTGAACCATCGCATGCCACAGGCGATGGCCGATGCACGGGTTGCGATGGTTTACACGTCCGGGCATCGTCTTTAGGGTCCGGCGATCAGAACCGACAGGCATTCCTCCGATGACGATTTCCGCCGCTCCCCCCCACGATTTGCTGATCAACGCGGCCGATGAAGTCCGCATCCGCCAGGACCTGGTGCTGACGGCGCTCGGCAAACGGCCTGCGGACCGGCTGCTGAGGGTGGGCAGACTGCTCGACGTCCACAGCAGGACGTGGCTCGAGGACCAGGAGATCGTCATCAAGGGTCGGCGGATCGCCTATGTGGGACCGGCGGGCAGTTTTGCAGGCGAGGTAACGGAACGTAGCCACGAGCCCGATCTCTCGGCTGTTCCGGGTTTCGGCGAGGCCCACAAGCATATCGAAAGCTCGCATCTGACGCCGGAATGGGAAGCGGCGCTCGTGATGCCGCACGGGGTCACCTGGACCTGCGAGGCGAGCCACGAATTCTCGAACGTCAACGGCGCGCGCAACCTGGAATTCTGGCTGGAAGCCCGCCGCCGCGGCTCGCCGATGAAGATCTTTCCGTTGCCCGGCTCGGCCGTGCCGCCGACGGCCTATGAATGGGGCGGCGGTTATTTCGGTCATGACGAGCAGAAGCAGTTCATGAGCGAAAGCCTGATGGTCGCCGGCCTCGACGAGGTGATGGACTGGCCGTCGATCTCCGATCCCTCAAATCCCTCCTACGACCGGCTCTGGGGCATGATCGGCGCGACCTTCGAGCAGCGCGGCGTGGTCGAGGGTCACGGCGCAGGCTTGCGCGATCTGGCCTCGATCAATGCCTTCGCCGCCGCGGGCCTTGCCTCCGATCACGAAGGCTGGTTCCTGGAGGAGATCTGGCAGAAGCTGCAGCATGGGCTGTTCATCGAGCTTCGGCCACATTCGCTGCCGGAGGTGATCCGCGGCCTCATCGAAAGGAACCTCGCCGACTGGTCGCAGGTGGCTTTCGTCACCGACGACCGCAGCGCCTCCGACACGCTGAAGATGGGCGCGACCGACTACAATGTCCGGCTCGCGATCGAGAACGGTCTTCCGCCGGAAATCGCCATCCAATGCGTGACGCTCAACCCGGCGCGGCATATGCGGCTGACGCCCTGGGTCGGGTCGATCGCGCCTGGCCGCTTCGCGGATATCGTGCTGCTCGACGACGTCGAAAAGCTGTCAATCGCCAAGGTCTGGGCGGATGGCGGGCCGGTGTCGGAAGGCAAGACGTTTATCGGCGCACGACCGGTTATCGACTGGCCGGAATGGGCGACAAAGACGGTGAAGATCGACCGTCAGGTGACCGCGGCCGATTTCCGTATCGAGGCACCGGCGGATCGGGCCATGGCGAATGCCGCGCTGCTGCGGCCTTTCCACTGGTCGGACGAATTCATCACCATGGAACTGCCGGTCAAGGATGGCGCCGTGCAGCGCGACCACGACCGCAACGTCACGAAATTCTCGATCGTCGACCGGTTCTCCGGCGAGGCCAAGGTCTCAAAAATGTTCTGGCTCGGCACCGGGCCGCGCACGCCGGATACGGCACTCGGTTCGACGCTCGGGCATGACAAGCACAATATCTGGGTGGTCGGCTCCTCCGACGAGGCGATGGCGATGGTCGCCAACGCGCTTGCCGAACAGCAGGGCGGCTGGGTGCTGGTGTCCGGCGGCAAGGTGATCGCCCGCGTGCACTACGAGGTCGGCGGACTGATGACGGCGCGCTCGGCGGAAGAACTCGATGCGGAAATGCAGGCGCTCTACAAGGCCGGCGAAACGATCGACTGGATGTACGAGCCGACGTTTTCGCCGCGCTGGTGGCCGGGCTTCCCGGAGCGCCTGTCGTTTGCGACGCTGACCTGCTCGCCCTGGCGCTGGGTGCTGGTAGTGCCGTCGGAGCGGGCGCCGCAGGGGTTCGTCAACGTGCTCACCGGCGAGACGCATCCGATCGTCTGGTGAACGGCCCTCGCATCAGCGTGACTTGAAGCACCGGTCGCGATTTGTCACAAAGCCGGAACCGGTCCCGGCGCACCCCATCCTCCGCTTGAGCGCCACCGATCGCGCAAAGGAACCCGTCATGGCCCAGCCCGCTCTCTTCACTCCAATTCGCGTCCGCAATCTCGACCTCTCGAACCGCATCGTCATCGCGCCGATGTGCCAATATTCGGCCGAGGACGGCTGCATGACCGATTGGCACCTCATCCATCTGGGTCAACTCGCGCTTTCCGGCGCAGCGCTTCTGACGATCGAGGCGACCGGGGTCACCCCGGAAGGCCGCATCACCTATGCGGATGTCGGGCTCTACGACGACGCGACCGAGAGGGCGATGGCCGGCACGATCGACAGCATCCGCAAATGGTCGGACATGCCGATCTCGGTGCAGCTCGCCCATGCGGGCCGCAAGGCCTCCACCGACAAGCCCTGGTTGGGCGGCAGCCAGATCGCCCCGGATCGTCCGAACGGTTGGCAGACCGAGTCGGCCTCGGCGATCCCTTTCAATCCGAAATACGTGCCGCCGGTGGCTCTCGACAGGCAGGGCCTGAAAAAGGTTCGGGACGCATTCGCGGCCTCCGCAGTGCGGGCGACAAGGATCGGGCTCGATGCGATCCAGATCCATGCGGCGCACGGATATCTGCTGCACCAGTTCCTGTCGCCGCTCTCCAATCAGCGGACCGACGAATATGGCGGGTCTCTGGAAAACCGGATGCGCTTTCCGCTGGAAGTCTTCGATGCCGTTCGACAGGCCTTCCCGTCCGACAAGGCGGTGACGGTCCGTGTCTCGGCGACGGACTGGGTCGACGGCGGCCTCGACATCGACCAGACCATCGCCTTTGCCCAGATGCTGGATGAAAAAGGCTGCGACGCGATCCACGTGTCGAGCGGCGGGCTGCATATCGAACAGAAAATCCCGCTCGGCCCGAACTATCAGGTGCCCTTGGCGCGTGCCGTCAAGGCTGCAGTGAAGATGCCGGTCGTGGCGGTCGGGCTGATCACCGAGCCGACGCAGGCGGAAGCGATCGTTTCGACCGGCGACGCGGATATCGTCGCGATCGCCCGCGCGGCCCTCTACGACCCGCGCTGGCCGTGGCATGCGGCAGCGGAACTCGGTGCCCAGGTAAAGCCGGCACCGCAGTATCTGCGCTGCCAGCCTTCGCAGCTCAGGAGCCTGTTTATCTCCTGAGGGCTCAGGCCTCTTCGTAAACTGCCTCGGCCGGCGCCAGGAGCAGCCGGTCGGCCATCTCCTGCTTCAGCCAAACTAGGCGTTCCTCCTCGGCCGGCGTCCGGTCCGGTTTGCGGCTGACGGCAATGAATTCCTCGCGGACATGGCCTTCCTTAAGCTGCAGCGTCACCGTCTTACCGCGATAGCTGAGCTCGAAGACGTAGCGTTCGAGAATATTGCCGCGCTCGGGCTTTTCGAGCCCGTGGTCGACCGTATAGCGGCCTTCGGTCAGGCCACGCGTCACCATTTCGAAGGCGTCGCGGCCGCCGGGACCGCGGAACGCGGTGCGGATGACGATCTCGCGGCGCTCCGGCGGACTGTCGGGGCTGAGCAGAGGCATGGCGCGCTGCATCACCTTGAAGGCATGGGCGACACCGCCCGGAAAGCCGAAGCCGTGGAAATGCATCATGTCCGCATAGGTGTAGGAGAGCGGCTTGCCGTCTTCGAGAACGTCGATTTTGTCGGTCATTTTGTCCTTGCTCCGTCCAGCTCTTCGCGCATCCAGGGCAGGAAACCGTCCAGGAAGCGCGTCGTCGCCGGCATGAAATGTGACCCGTGATGGAAACACGGGTCGAGGCTGGTGATGATCATGCGGCCGGGCGTCGTCACCTCGTCCACATAGAGAATGGGTTTTCCCTCGCCGTTGACGGCGAGCACATCCGCACCTTCCGGTGGATCGAACCAGCCGTGCAGGTGCCAGGTGAGATCGTCCTGGCCGAGATGGCGGAACAGCGAATGGTCGGGAGACGCAATGCGGACGCCGAGATCGGCGCCGGGCGTCAGCCACCACCACCAGTTCGTCAGCTGCGGCGTGAAGGTTATGCCCGGAAGGAAGACGTCCCAATTCGTCTCGCCGGTCGCGACGATCGTGCCGCCCTGATCGAGATAGGCGCGAAGCTGCGCTGCACGCGGCGCCAGGCGATCGGCCGGCGTGCGGCAGGGAATGAAGACGACGGCGTGTTCGGTGAGATCCACGGAGGCCAGGTCTTCCGGCCGCACGAGCACGTCGAAATGATGGGCGTAACGCGGGGCTTCGAGCGTCTCGATATGGTAATAGGCGCCGGGATGGATCGCGAGAATGCTCATCAGTTCAGCTCTCCGGCAAGCCAGGCGGTGGCGCGGCTCGCCAACTGCTTCTTGATTTCGGGATCGTCGCCGCAACCCCAGAATTCGTTGCCGGCATGGCTGAGAAACTCGCCGCCCTGCGGCCGAGCCCAGATCCAGTCGACCGGGGTTTGTGCCGGACCGAGCGCATTGATGACAACGGCTCCTTCGGGCGGAGGGTTGTGGCCGCGGCCGTAGAAGCCCGCGACGCCATGGTTGGTTTCCAGCATCTTCTGGTCGATGCCGGCGAAAATTGGATGGTCGTAAAGCCGGGCCTGCACGAAATCCACCCGCTTCGGGTTGGGGATGGGCCGGTAGGTGCCGAGTTCGGCCAAGACGGGGCGCAGGATATGGCCGTGATAGATCCAGCGGCCGCCACGATCGAGGAAGGCGGTGGCATCGGCCGCGAAACGCTGGAAGCCGACCTGGTCGAGATGGGTAGTGGTGATCAGCCCTCGGGCCGCCGCGAAATCGTCCCCGGTCAGTTCCATCTCGCGCACGATCTTCATGAGGCCGGAGGCGATGGCATCGCCGAACAGCGGCGCGGTCATCGAGTACGGCTCCTGGTAGTGCGACTGGATCATCAAAATGGTCATGCGGCACGAATTCCTGCAAAAGCGGGCAGAACTGCCCGATGAATTTCGCCGGAGGGGCCGGAGAGCTCGACGACGCGCATCGGCACGCCATAGAGGCTTTCCAGATGTTCCGGCGTGATCGTCTCGGCGACCGGGCCGAAGAGTGGCGGCTGGCCGTCCGGCATCATCAGCAGCGCATCGTCGGCGGAGGACAGCGCGTGGTTCGGATCATGGGTGGTGAAGACGATCGCCTTGTCGCGCGGCTGACGCAGCGCGTTGAGCAGGGTCAGAAGCCGTTCCTGGTTATGCAGGTCGAGGGCCGCCGCCGGTTCGTCGAGCACCAACACTTGCGAGCCCGTGGCAATCGCGCGGGCAAGCAGCACGAGCTGGCGTTCGCCGCCGGAAAGGCGATCGAAATAGTGATCGGCGAAACGGGCGGCACCGGCCCGTTCCAGCGCCGAATGGGCGATCCTGAAATCCTCCGGCCCCGGCTGGCCGAAAATGCCGAGATGAGCGGCGCGGCCCATGACCACGACGTCAAGCGCGCGGTAACGCTGGTTGCTGGTACCGGTCTGCGGCACGTAACCGACGATATCGGGCGCGACCCTGCGGCCATCATCAAGCCGCTGGAAACCGAGCATGGCCTTCAGCGTCGTCGTCTTGCCGCGACCGTTTGGGCCGAGGATGGCGAGCGTGCGGCCGACGGGAACCGAAAAGCTCAGGCCTTCGATGATGCTGCGCGAACCAAAACGGACCGTGGCGTTGTCGAGACCGATCATGAGCCGTTCCTTTCGCGGTAGTGATTGCGCAGGAGCATCGCGAAAATCGGCGCGCCGACGAGGGCGGTGATGACGCCGAGCGGGATTTCGGCGGCGGTCGCGGTGCGGGCGAGCGTGTCGATGATCACCATGAAACCGGCGCCGAGCACGACCGAGGCCGGCAGCAGCGCGCGATGGTCGTGGCCGACCAGCAGGCGGCAGGCATGCGGAATGACGATGCCGATCCAGCCGATGATGCCGGAAACCGCCACCTGGCTGCCGACGATGACGGCGATCAGCCCGAACACCATCCAGCGTTCGCGGTTGGTCCTGGCGCCGAGGCTCTGGGCCTCCGACTCGTCCAGCGACAGGATGTTGAGGCGGAAACGCAGCATCCAGAGGAGCACGCCGCCGATGATCAGGCCGGGTGCGGCGATCAGGGTACGCTCCCAGGTCGCTGTCGCGAAAGAACCCATCAGCCAGTAGACGATCGCGGGAAGCGAAGTATTGGGGTCGGCGACGAATTGCAGCAGCGAGACGACGGCCGAGAACATCGAGCTGACCACGAGGCCGGAAAGGATCACGGTGATCGTTTCGCTGCGGCCGTTGATGCGCGAGATCAGGCCGACCAGGATCACCGCAGCCATGCCCGAGATGAAGACCATGGAGATCAGCGGGAAACCCCAGACGCCTAGCATGATGCCGAGCGCACCGCCGAAGGCCGCTCCCTGCGAGATGCCGAGGATATCCGGCGAGACCAGCGGATTGCGGAAAACGCCCTGCAGTGCCGCACCCGAGAGTGCGAGCCCGGCACCGGCGAGCGCTGCCAGCACGACCCGAGGTGCCCGGACCAGAAGTACGATGCGCTCCTCGATCGTGGTGAGTTCCCGCCAAGGGTCGGTCACGCCGAGCCAGATCAGCTCCAGCGCCCGCGTGGCCGGAACCGAGAAGCGGCCGACGCAGAGGCTGACCACGAAAGCGACCGCAAACAGCGCCAGCAGCCCTGCGAAGACCAGGGTCTGCCGTGCCAAGTGCGCCCGGCGGACCATCGGAGCCGCCTCGTCCTGCGTCAGCGCCGCCATGACCTACTTCGCCTTGAACTGGGCGTAGTTGGCCGAGCCGCTCTGTTCCTTCATCCACAGGATGCTATCGATATCGGCATCGGTGATGTCGTAGTTGTAGAGCGTCTTGTATGCGGACTTCATCTCGGCGCGCAGATCGTATTTGAAGACATCCGGCTGGGTCAGGTTGGCCGTCCACATCCAGGCCAGCGGGGATTCCTGGTTCGGCGGATCCCAGCGATAACCGCCGAGCGGCATCTTGTAGACGCGCTTGTTCCGAGCCGCCTTGGTCAGCGACAGGATCGGGTCGTTATAGACCCAGTTCACGTCGAGCTTGGCCTCGAAGGCGTTGAGAAAGATGATCTCCGGATCCCACTGAGCGATCTGCTCCTTGTTGATCGTCACCGTGCCGTTGAGTTCGGCCGAAGCGTTCCTGCCGCCGACGAGTTCCATGTACCAGGCATTGTAGCTGCCCTTGGTTCCCGTGGTTGCAATCTCGCTCAGCGCGCGGGCGATATAAAGCGTGCTGGGCTTCTTGTCTTGCGGGATCGCCTTGGCCTTGGCTTCGATATCCTTCTGCACCCGGTCACGCCACTCGACCAGCTCCTTGATGCGCTCCGGCTTGCCGATCGCCCTGGAGGTCATCGTCATGTAGTCGCGGGTCAGCTGCTCGGTGCCGTAAAGGATCAGCATGGCGTTGAGGCCGGCATTGGTGATCGGCGCGACGATATCGTTGCCGCGGCCGCCCCACTGGATGACGAGATCGGGATTGGTCGCCGTCAGCGCCTCGATGTTCGGCACGAAATTCGGAGCAGTCACGTCGGACGGAATGTCCTTGGTTTCCGGGAAGATCTTGCTCAGGATGCCTTCGAGCACGGCGCTCTTGGCAGTCGGGTTCATGCCGACGAGCTTCTTCGTCCCGCCGTCCAGCGCGATCACCGTCGAGGCCATCGGGATGACGATCGAAACGATCCGTTCGGCGGCCTTGGCGAGTTTCACCTCGCGGTTTTCCTGGTCCTTGAAAATGATCTCCTCGGCCGCGGCACCATGCGCCAGCAAGCCGGAAAGTGCGGCGGCCAGAAGGCCGCGCGTAGCGAAACGAGTGAGCGAAACCATGATCTATCCCCTGCCGGTAACGTCGTCGGGGAGCATTCCTAATGCGGGTGATTATTCTTGTCTACAAATCTCCACTTTTAAAATGCGCCTCCGCCCAACTTGATGCAAAGAGATGAACCCAACAGTTTCGTGGCGGCTCAGCCGGTTGGTCGGTGCATTCATGCTCGCAATGCGCCGGACAGGACGCTATGGAACACTGGTGCTGACCGATTCATCAAAGGATTTTCATGCCGACCATCTATCTCGCCGGCCCCGAAGTATTTTTACCCGATGCCCAGATCGTGATGGGCGAGAAACGCCGCCTCGCCCGCAGCTTCGGCTTCGAGCCCACAGGTCCCGGCAGCGACGAGAACCAGGCGCCTGTAGGCCAATTGACGGCAGCCGCGATCTACCAGCGGAACGACGACGCGATGCGGCGGGCGGATGTCTGCCTCGCCAATATCACGCCGTTCCGCGGCATCAGCGCCGATCCCGGCACCGTCTACGAAATCGGCTTCATGATCGCGCTCGGCAAACGGGTCTGGGCCTATACCAACCATCCCGACGACTACGGCACGCGGGTGCGCTCGATCTGGTATGCCGGGCTCGACATCGATGAAAGCAGCGGCCGTCCTCGCGGTCCCGACGGGCTGTCGATCGAGAACCACGGCAAGTCCGACAATCTGATGATCGACGTCGGCATCGAAGCGGGCGGCGGCCGTGTCATCCGTGCTTCCGCGTTGCCGGCCGATCCCGAACGGGACCTCGCCGCCTATACCGAGGCGTTGCGGCACTTGCGGGGTTAGGCGAGCGAGAGGGCATCCTTGAGGCCCAGCCCCTGTTTCACCTGAAGATCGAGATCGGCTTCGATATGGTCGATATGGTGGATCATGAGCTTGGCGGCGCGCTCGCCATCGCCCTTCTCCAGGGCGTCGAGAACGGCGGTATGCTCGGAATGCCCGCAGCTCGACACACCGGAACGGCCGTAGAGCGCGATCACCAGCGATGAACGGGCGACCAGCTCGTCCATGAAGCGCTGCAGGATGACGTTGCCGGCAACGGAAGCCAGCATCAGATGGAAATCGCCCGAAGCCTTGATCTCGGCGCGGCGCGCAGCCGGGCCGCGCTCGTTCATATAGCGCTCTTCCTCGCCGAGCTGACGGCGGAACTCCGCGATGTCCTCAGGCGTGATGCGCTCGACCGCGGCCGCGACAATGCCGGGCTCGATCAGCCGGCGCGAGGCGAAAATCTGGCGTGCTTCTTCCGGCGACGGATTGGAGACGAAGGCGCCGCGGTTGCGCTCGGTTTTCACCAGGCCTTCGAAGGCAAGCATCTGCAGTGCGGCACGCGCGACCGTGCGGCTGACGTCGAACAGAGAACCGACTTCGCTTTCAGACAGTTTGGTGCCGGGTGCAAGACGTCGATCGATGATCGCATTGCGTAACGATTCCCGGATCGCCATGGAACGATCCTCCGGGGAGCGATCCTCGGGCGTGGTCTCGGTAAGATTGATCTTTTCGCTGATATTCATTGCCATGGTCCGATGTCCGGCTTTTGTAACCCGAGTGGCTACAGGATGCCAAGCGACTTGTTTTTGATCCAACGCTAAGATTGCATACGATTTGCCCAAAGGATCGAAAACGATCGCACGATTTTTACGCAGTCGCAAAACGTGCCCGTCAAGGCTTCGAGCTAAAGCCAAGTCTTTCTAAAGGTTTAATCGAGTTGGCATGGCTGATGCATAGCAATATCAGACGCAAGGGAGCGCCTGATGAGCAAAGCCGCCGAAATCGACATCGCTTCAGTCTCTAAGATCTACGGAACAACAACGGCCGTTCACGCGATCAGCCTGAAGATTCCAGCCGGAACCTATTGCTGCCTGCTCGGTCCATCCGGCTGCGGCAAGACCTCGACGCTCAGGATGATCGCCGGCCATGAGAGCATCTCCTCGGGCGACGTGCGCCTCGGCAACACTGTCGTCACCGACCTGCCGCCGGCGAAACGCGGCACGGCGATGATGTTCCAGTCCTACGCCCTCTTCCCGCATCTCGACCTCGTCGACAACGTCGCCTTCAGCCTGAAGATGAAGGGCGTCGACAAGGACGAGCGGCGTGCCAAGGCGATGGACATGCTGCGGCTGATGCAGCTGGAAGCCTATGCGACCCGGCGCCCGGCCCAGCTTTCCGGCGGCCAGCAGCAGCGCGTGGCGCTCGCCCGCGCGCTGATCACCGATCCGGAAGCGCTGCTTCTCGACGAGCCGCTCTCGGCGCTCGACCCGTTCCTGAAAATCCGCATGCGCGCGGAACTGAAAAAGCTGCAGACATCGCTCGGCATCACCTTCGTGCATGTGACGCACAGCCAGGAAGAGGCGATGGCTCTCGCCGACCTGATCGTGGTGATGAACGATGGCCGCATCGAACAGGCCGCCCATCCGCGCGTGGTGTTCGAAAAGCCGGCCACCGCCTTCGTCGCCAAGTTCATGGGCGATCACAACGTCATCTCCGGCCGGGTGACGCAGAGTTCCGGCGACAAGCTGATGTTGTCGGTGCCCGCAGGCGGGGATTTCCTCGCCACCGACGACGGCGCTGCCGGGCTGACCGATAGCGCCGACATCGCCATCCGTACGGACCATGTCCGCATCGGCGAGCCTTCCGAAAAGGGCCTCGGATTCACCGGCTCGGTTTCCAACGTCGAATATCGCGGTTCCTCGGTAAAGCTCTCGGTCAACGGCGCCGGAATCGAGGATTTCACCGCGATCCTGACCGACGCCGAATTTTTCGCCAATCCGGTCAAGGTCGGAGAAGCGATCCCGCTTTCCTGGGGCCGCGAGGACGCGATCGTCCTCGGCCGCCTCAAGAACTGATGCCACCAAAAAACTCAACCAGAGGAGAACAGGGCAATGACTGAGACCAAGAAGACACCCAAGGGAATTTCGCGCCGCACGCTTCTGAAGACGGCGTCCGCCGCGGCCGGTCTTGCCGCCGGCTCCGGCGCCATCACCGGCTTCCCGACCATCTGGGCCCAGAATCCGATCACGCTGCGCCAGTTCGGCACCGGCGTTTCGAACCTCAACGCGATCGCCGAGAAGTGCAAGGCCGACCTCGGCATCACGCTCGAAATGACCGCAACGGACTCGGATGCCGCCGCCCAGCGCGCCGTCACCCAGCCGAACTCCTACGACATCGCCGACATCGAATACTGGATCCTCAAGAAGGTCTATCCGGCCGGCGTCATCCAGCCGATGGATACGACCAAGCTGAAGTACTACGACAAGATCGTGCCACTGTTCAAAAACGGCAAGCTGAAGCCGGACAGCGTGATCGCGCAAGGGACCGCGCCGCACACGGTCGGTTATGTCGCAAAGCCCGGCGACAAGACCTTCGCCAAGGAAGAGACCAAGTGGTTCACGATGGTTCCGACCATCTACAACGCCGACACGCTCGGCATCCGCCCCGACCTGGTCGGCCGCGAGATCTCCACCTGGGCCGATATCATGGACCCGAAGTTCAAGGGCAAGGCCTCGATCCTCAACATCCCGTCGATCGGCATCATGGATGCCGCGATGATCATGGAAGCCATGGGCAACATCAAGTATGCCGACAAGGGCAACATGACCAAGGCGGAGATCGACAAGACGATCGACTTCCTGATCAAGGCCAAGCAGGCCGGCCAGTTCCGCGCCTTCTGGAAGTCGTTCGACGAAAGCGTCAACCTGATGGCCTCGGGCGAAGTCGTGATCCAGTCGATGTGGTCGCCGGCCGTCGCCGCCGTCCGCTCCAAGGGCATCGCCTGCAAATACCAGCCGCTCAAGGAAGGCTATCGCTCGTGGGGCGGCGGTCTTGGTCTTGCCGCCCATCTCTCCGGCGCCAAGCTCGATGTGGCCTATGAATATATCAACTGGTACACGTCCGGCTGGGTCGGCGCCTATCTCAACCGCCAGGGCTACTACTCGGCCGCCATGGAAACCGCCAAGGCCCACATGTCCGCCGACGAATGGGGCTACTGGATCGAAGGCAAGCCGGCCAAGGGCGATATCGTCGCTCCGGACGGCAAGGTCATGGAAAAGGCCGGTGCAGTGCGCGACGGCGGCTCCTTCGAGGAACGCATGGGCCACGTGGCCTGCTGGAACTCGGTCATGGACGAGGACCGCTACATGGTCCGCCGCTGGAACGAGTTCATCGCGGCGTAAGGGGCCCCAAGGTCCGGCGCTGCAGGCCTAGCGTCCCTTACACCGTCATCCTCGGGCTTGCCCCGAGGATCCCCGCCAGGGGCGAGAGAGCGAAAGGGCGCACGGACGACGAAATGGATCCTCGGGTCAAGCCCGAGGATGACGACCGGGTGAGGAAGCATATTCCGCTCTCGGGTAACCCCAGGGAGACGAAACATGGCGACGATAGCATCCTCGGAACCGGACAAGGCCGACATGACGAAGGCGAAAAGCTTTCGTCTGTCGCCGGCGCTGATCTCCTATCTCCAGGCGACGCCGCTGGCGCTGATCCTCGGCGCCTTCCTGCTCCTGCCGATCCTGATGATTACAGTCGTCAGCTTCTGGGATTACGACTTCGCCCAGATGTATCCGGACTTCCTAACGATGAACTATGCGGAAACGCTCGGCTCGTGGGTGACCTGGAAGACCTACCTGAATACCTTGAAATTCGCCTTCCTGGTCTGGGCGATCACGCTGTTCGTCGGTTTCTGGGTTGCCTATTTCCTCGCCTTCCACATCCGCACCACGGCCATGCAGATGGTGCTCTTTCTCATCTGCACCGTGCCGTTCCTCACGTCCAACATCATCCGCATGATCTCGTGGATCCCGGTGCTGGGGCGTAACGGTCTCGTCAACACGACGCTGATCAATGCGGGGATCATTCCCGAACCGATCGAATGGCTGCTCTATTCGGACTTCGCGGTGGTGCTGGCGATGGTGCATCTCTACACGCTGTTCATGGTGACGCCGATCTTCAACACGCTGATGCGCATCGACAAGTCGCTGGTCGAAGCGGCGCGCGATGCCGGCGCCACGAGCACACAGATCCTCACCAACGTCATCATTCCGCTTGCAAAACCCGGCATGGCGATCGGCACCATCTTCGTGGTGACGCTGGTCATGGCCGATTTCTCGACCGTCCAGGTCATGTCCGGGGGACAGAGCGCCTCGGTGGCGCTGATGATGAAGAACCAGATGTCGCTGCTCCAATACCCGGCAGCAGCAGCCAACGCGGTCGTGCTGCTCGTCCTCGTTCTCCTGATGGTCGCGGGCATTCTCCGCATCGTCGACATCCGCAAAGAACTTTAAGAAAAAGGGGAACTCCGAGATGCACAGCGACAAGCGCGGCCGCGAATTCTACCTTCTCGCCATCTTCTTCGCCGTCTTCGTGCTGTTCCTTTACGGCCCGCTTTCGGCGATCCTGATCCTCTCCTTCCAGGGGCCGAACGGCGGCCTCACCTTCCCGCTGAACGGCGTTTCGCTGCGCTGGTTCGCCAACCTGTTCGAGACCCAGGCGGTCGGCGATTTCGGCGGCTCGTTCCGCCGCTCGGCGGTGCTCGGCATCATGGTGATGCTCGTCACCGTTGTCGTTTCGCTGCTGGCGGGTCTGGCGTTCCGCCGCCGCTTTATCGGCTCCACCGCGCTGTTCTATCTCGCCGTCGCCAGCCTCGTCGTGCCCTCGATCATCATCTCGCTCGGTATCGGTGTGGTTTTCCAGCAGATCGGTTTCCAGCCGTCCTGGTATACGTCCGCCTTCGGCGCGCATCTCACCTGGACACTGCCCTTCGGCGTCCTGATCATGTTCGCCGTCTTCAACCGCTTTTCGCCCGCCTACGAGGAAGCCGCGCGCGATCTCGGCGCTTCGTCCTGGCAGACCTTCCGCCATGTCGTGCTGCCGATGATCGCGCCGAGCCTCATCGGCGTCGGCCTGTTCGGCTTCACCCTGTCCTATGACGAATTCGCCCGTACGCTGATGACGGCAGGCTCGTTCAACACGTTACCGCTCGAAATCTACGGCATGACGACCAATGTCACGACGCCCGTGCTCTACGCGCTCGGCACGGTGACGACGGTGTTCTCCTTCCTGGTCATCGCCGGCACGCTCGGCCTGATCGTCCATCTCAATCGCCGCCGCCTGCGGTCGTGAACAGAATGCGCATTCTCGTCGTAAACCCGAATACCACCGCCAGCATGACGGAGACGATCGCCGATTCCGCCATGCGCGTCGCCAATGCCGGGACCGAAATCCTTGCCGTCACCTCCTCCATGGGACCGGTCTCGATCGAAGGTTATTATGACGAAGTCTTCGCGGTGCCCGGCCTGCTGATCGAGATTGCCAAGGGCGAGAAGGCCGGCGCCGATGCGGCGATCATCGCCTGTTTTGACGACACGGGCCTCGACGCCGCACGGGCACTGGCCAACATCCCCGTGGTCGGCATCTGCGAAGCGGCGCTCGCCACCACCGCCTTCATCGCCCAGCGCTTCACTATCGTCACCACCATGGAACGCTCGCGCCTGCCGCTCGAACATCTGGTTCATCGCTACGGCATGGCCGGACGATGCAAGGTGCGGGCCGCCGATATTCCCGTCCTCTCGCTCGAAGACCCGAATTCCAACGCCCGCGACCGGCTGCGCAGCGAGATTGCGACGGCGCTACGCGACGACAAGGCCGAGGCGATCGTGCTCGGTTGTGCCGGCATGGCCGATCTGACGGCAGAACTGCGCCGCGAATTCGGCCTGCCGGTGATCGACGGCGTCGCGGCGGCAGTGAAACAGGCTGAGGCGCTGGTGACATTGGGCTTGTCGACGGCCAAACGAGGAGCCTATGCTTCTCCGGTCCGCAAATCCTATAAAGGCCTCCTCGAAGGTTTCGAGCCCGGGAAACTCGCCGTTAAATGAAAAATCACACGACCATTCGTGCGCTCACCTCCTTCGAGGTCGAACAGCTTGTCGACTGGGCCCGGATCGAGGGCTGGAATCCGGGATTTGCCGATGGGCCGGCTCTTCATGCTGCCGATCCTAAAGGTTTCATCGGTTGTTTCGTGGACGGCCAGATGGCCGCCGCCTTATCCGCAGTCCGTTACGGTTCCAGTTTCGGCTTTATCGGCCTTTACATCGCCCATGCTGATTTCCGAGGCAAGGGTCATGGCAGAAAGGTCTGGGATGCCGGCATGGCACATCTCGACGGCCGGACGATCGGCCTTGACGGCGTGCCGGAACAGCAATCGAATTATCGCAGCATGGGCTTCGAGCCGGCCTACGAGACCTTTCGCTGGAGCGGCGGCCTCGCCGGGAGCCGCGATGCCGATGTGACCGCGATCACCGACGATCTGGTGGCAGCCATTCTTGACTATGACCAGGCGTTCTTCCCTGCGGAGCGCGATACTTTCCTGGCCGCCTGGCTGAAGCCCCCTCGGGCTGCCAAGGTCATCATCCGCGACGGCAATGTCTGCGGCTATGCGGTCTGCCGCAAATGCCATGACGGCTACAAGATAGGTCCGCTTTTTGCGCAGACCGCCGACGACGCGCAAAAGCTGCTGAGCGCCTGCGCCGCGGAGATCGGCGACGAAACGCTGCATATCGACGTACCTGCCTCACAGGCGGAATTTTCAGCCTATCTTGCGGCTCATCGTTTCGTGAAAGGCTTCACGACCGCGCGGATGTATCGCGGTCCGGCGCCGGCGGTGCATATGCCGGGCGTGTTCGGAATCACCACTCTCGAACTCGGCTGACGGCGGCGTCCCGACGCTCCGGAACGCCGCTCGCGTTTGCGAAACCAGCAACTACCACAGTTCGGTGTGGCGATTGACGTCCTTGTAGAGCAGGTAACGGAAACGGCCGGGGCCGCCGGCATAACAGGCCTGCGGGCAGAAGGCGCGCAGCCACATGTAGTCGCCGGCTTCCACCTCGACCCAATCCTGATTGAGCCGGTAGACCGCCTTGCCTTCGAGCACATAGAGGCCGTGCTCCATCACATGCGTCTCCATGAAGGGAATGGTCGCGCCCGGCTCCAGTGTGACGATGTTGAGATGCATGTCGTAGCGGACGTCGGAGGTGTCGACGAAACGGGTTGTCCCCCAGCGGTCGCCCGTGTCCGGCATCCATGAAATCGGATGCTCGTCTTCATGGGTGAAGACCGCCGGCGGCGCTTCCAGCCCCTCGACCGCCTGGAAGGCCTTGCGGACCCAATGGAACTTGACGGGCGCCGTGCCCCTGTTGCGCAGCTTCCACGGCGATCCGGCCGGGATATATGCAAAGGAACCGGCCCTCAGCGCATGATCGCTTCCGGAAAACTCGATCGACATCTCGCCCTCGACGACGAAGATCGCCGCCTCGGCGCGCGTGTTGGGTTCCGGCCGGTCGCTTCCGCCGCCAGGCTGGACTTCCACGATGTATTGCGAGAACGTCTCCGAAAACCCCGTCATCGGACGAGAGATGATCCATGCCCTGGTTCCCTGCCAGTGGGGAAGCAGGCTGGCCACGATATCGGACATGACGGTCCGCGGGATGACCGCATAGGATGTCGTGAAAACAGCCTTGCTGGAAAGAAGTTCGGTCTGCGGCGGCAAACCACCAAGTTTGGAATAATAATCTCTGTTGGTCATGAGTCTGTCTTGCGGTCCAATTTCGCGGCGTCTGATACGCATATGCTTTAAGCGCCGCGTATCTCTAGGCAACCCATAATTTTGAGCCAACAAGCCACGGCTCCCGGATTTCCGCCAATTACTGTCCAACCGATGACCTCGACGCCATGCCGCCAAGTGCGGCGGCCTGTTGCGAGGAGACCTGTCAGGCAGCCGTTCAGGACAGCCGCCACACATCGGCACTACGGTTACCGGCGCGGCATTTTTCGGCAGACGCCTTGCTTTCTCGCCACAGAATTCGGCACGAGCCTTCCGTATCTCGAAATCGAGTTCATCTATCTGCGCTATTCCTTTGGAGACAAGTGAAATTCTAGTTTCACAGAAATTGGCATGAAATCTGCTTCTCCTTTTATGACTGGGTCAAAGTCCAGCGAATTCAATAAAGAGGGAACAGCATGACCAACACATCATCAAGTAGACGGCATGGCATCGGTTTTTTCCGGAACCTGCGGATGACGACGGTATTTGGCGCGACCGCCGCTGCACTCCTTGCAGCCGCCGCGACCCCCGCACTGGCGGCTGGAACACTGCGCATCGGCATGACCGCTTCCGATATCCCGCTCACCACCGGCCAGACCGACCAGGGCGGCGAAGGCCAGCGCTTCATGGGTTATACGGTCTACAATTCCCTGATCGAATGGGATCTTTCGAAAGCCGACAAGCCATCCGCGCTCATTCCGAGCCTTGCGACATCCTGGCAGGTCGATCCGGCCGACAAGACCAAATGGATCTTCAAGCTCCGCGACGGCGTCAAATTCCATGACGGCAGCGCCTTCGATGCGGGCGCAGTCGTCTGGAACCTCGACAAGCTTCTGAAGGCAGACGCGCCGCAGTTCGACAAGCGCCAGGCGGCCCAGGGCAAGTCGCGCATCCCGGCGGTCGCTTCATACAAGGTCGTGGATCCCCTGACGGTCGAAATCATCACCAACACGCCGGATGCGACGCTTCCCTACCAGCTGAGCTGGATCCTGATCTCCTCGCCTGCGAACTGGGAAAAGCAGGGCAAGAACTGGGATACGGTTGCTCAGAAGCCGTCCGGCACCGGCCCATGGAAGATGGAAAGCGGCTTTACGCCGCGCGAACGGGCGGAGCTGACGCCCAACAAGGATTACTGGGACAAGGCGCGCGTTCCCAAGCTCGACAAGCTCGTCCTGATCCCGTTGCCGGAACCCAATACCCGGGTCGCCGCGCTTCGCTCCGGCCAGGTCGACTGGATCGAGGCTCCCGCCCCGGATTCGGTGAAATCACTGAAGGAAGCCGGTCTCAAGATCATCACCAATTCCTACCCGCATAACTGGACCTGGCACCTGTCGCGCATCGACGGATCCCCATGGAACGATATCCGCGTCCGGAAGGCCGCCAACCTTGCAGTTGACCGCGACGGCCTCAACGAGCTTCTCGGCGGCCTTTCCGTTCCCGCGCAAGGCTACATGCCGCCGGGGCACCAGTGGTTCGGCAAGCCGACCTTCAAGGTGGAATACAATGTCGAGGAAGCCAAGAAGCTGATGAAGGAAGCGGGTTACGGCCCCGACAAGCCACTCAAGACCAAGGTCATCATTTCCTCGTCCGGCTCGGGCCAGATGCTGCCGTTGCAGATGAACGAATATATCCAGCAGACGCTTGCCGAAGTCGGCATCAATGTCGAATACGAGGTTGCCGACTGGAACACCGTCATCAACATCTGGCGGGCGGGGGCCAAGGATCCGAGCGCCAAGGGCGCCACCGCGATCAACTACAGCTATTTCATCCAGGATCCCTTTACCGCCATGATCCGCCAGTCGCAGTGCAAGCTCGCCCCGCCGACCGGCACCAACTGGGGTTATTATTGCGACAAGGATATGGATGCGCTGTTCGACAAGGTGCGCAACACCTTTGATCCCGTGGAACAGGACAAGGTAATGCAGCAGGTGCACGAGAAATACGTGAACGATGCGCTGTTCCTGATGGTGACGCACGACGTCAACCCACGCGCCATGACCGCCAAGGTCAAGGGGTTCGTCCAGGCCCAGAACTGGTTCCAGGATTTTTCGACGATTACCATGGAGTAATCCCGAGCGGGCGCGCCGAGCGATCGGCGCGCCGCCTTTCATGATGCCCGATCAACCTCCCCGGTGAGGACACCATGCCGCTCTATGCCCTGAAACGACTTCTGCACGTCATTCCCGTCACGATCGGCGTAAGCATCGTATGCTTCATGCTGATCCATATCGCTCCGGGCGATCCGCTCGCCGCGATCCTGCCTTCGGATGCTTCCGCAGAGCTGCAGACACAGATGCGCAGCTTCTACGGTCTCGACCGGCCGCTTCCGGTCCAATATGCCCTTTGGGCATGGCATGCGCTGCAGGGCGATCTCGGGACCTCGATCGCCAGCGGCCGACCGGTGCTGAGCGAGATCCTGGATGCATCCGTCAATTCCATCATCCTTGCGCTTGCCGCCGCCGTTATCGGTTTTGTGGCAGGTTCCTCCCTGGGTTTTCTTGCCGGCGTCTTCCGCGGAGGCTGGGTGGATCGCCTGGCATCGGCGATCTCGATGCTCGGCGTCAGCGTGCCTCATTACTGGCTCGGCATGGTGCTGGTCATCGCCTTTTCCGTCACCCTCGGCTGGCTGCCGGCCATGGGCGGCGGACCGGAGGGATCGTCGGGCCGAAACCTAAGTTGGGCTTACCTGCAGTTCCTCATCCTGCCTGCGGTCACCATGTCGGTCATCCCGATGGGCATCATCGCCCGCACCATCCGATCGCTGGTCGCCGATATCCTCTCCCAGGATTTTACCCAGGCACTCGCCGCCAAGGGGCTGATGACACCGCAGATCCTGCGCCACGTGGTGCGCAACGCCGCGCCGACCGCGCTCTCGGTCATGGGACTGCAGCTCGGTTACCTGCTCGGCGGCTCGATTCTGATCGAAACGGTCTTTTCCTGGCCGGGGACCGGCTTCCTGCTGAACGGTGCGATCTTCACCCGCGACCTGCCCATCCTGCAGGGGACGATCCTGGTGCTCGCGATGTTCTTCGTTTTCCTCAACCTCGTCGTCGACGTGCTGCAGAGCGCGATCGATCCCCGTATCCAGAGGAGCTGACACATGGCTGTCGTCACCGCAGACATCGCGGCCCCTTCCCCTGCCGCCATCGCCAAATCCCCCGGCTTCTGGAGCGGCGTGCTGCGCCGCATCTGCCGCGATCCGGTCGCCATGACGGCCCTCGCTATTCTTCTGATCCTGGTGCTGATCGCGATTTTTGCTCCCTATATCGCGCCTTACGATCCCTCCAAGGGCAGCGTTATCCGCCGCCTCAAGCCGATCGGCACGCCAGGCTATATCTTCGGCACGGACGAACTCGGCCGCGACATGCTCTCCCGGCTGATCTATGGAGCGCGGCTTTCGCTCATCATGGGCGTCATTCCGGTGCCGATCGCCTTCATCATCGGCTCGACGATCGGCATCATCGCCGGTTATGCAGGGGGCATCGTCAACACGCTGATCATGCGCACGATCGACGTCTTCTACGCCTTTCCGTCGGTGCTTCTGGCCGTGGCACTGTCGGGCGCACTCGGATCGGGGCTCACCAATGCGCTCGTCTCGCTGACCGTCGTCTTCATCCCGCAGATCGCCCGCGTCGCCGAAAGCGTCACCACCCAGGTCCGCAAGCTCGACTACGTGGACGCGGCGCGGGCGTCCGGCGCCCCGGCGATGACGATCATCCGCGTCCATATCCTCGGCAATGTGCTCGGCCCGATCTTCGTCTTTGCCACAAGCCTGATATCCGTATCGATGATCCTCGCCTCGGGCCTCTCCTTCCTTGGCCTCGGCGTGCGGCCGCCGGATGCCGAATGGGGACTGATGCTGAACACGCTCCGGACGGCGATCTACAACAACCCGTTGGTGGCGGCCCTGCCCGGCCTGATGATCTTCATCACCTCGATTTGCTTCAACCTTTTCTCGGACGGGCTGCGCACAGCCATGGATGTGAAGTCATGATCAGCATCGTCGAAGAACCTGCCTACGATCTTCCGGTCGGCGAAAGAGGCGGGCCTGCTCAGCCGCTCATCTCCGCGCGCGGCCTGATCAAGCATTTCCCGGTCAAGGGTAGCGGTTTCATGAAGCCGAAGAAGGTCGTCCGCGCCGTCGACGGCGTGGATTTCGATATCCTCAAGGGCGAGACGCTCGGGGTCGTCGGAGAAAGCGGCTGCGGCAAGTCCACCACGGCGCGGCTGCTGATGCAGCTCATCCTGCCTGACCGAGGCGATATCCTGTTCGACGGTGAGACGGTTGGCGGCGCGCTGCCGCTTTCCGACTACCGCCGCCAGGTCCAGATGGTCTTTCAGGACAGTTACGCTTCCCTCAACCCCAGGCTGACGATTGAAGAATCCATAGCCTTTGCGCCGCGCGTACATGGCATTGCTGCGGGCAAGGCAATCGCCCGGGCCCATGACCTGCTGCACCGGGTCGGGCTCGAGCCGTCGCGCTTTGCCGGCCGTTACCCGCACGAACTGTCGGGCGGACAGCGGCAGCGCGTCAACATCGCCCGGGCGCTCGCACTCGAACCGCGGCTCATCATCCTCGACGAAGCCGTGTCGGCGCTCGACAAGTCGGTGGAGGCGCAGGTCCTGAACCTGCTCCTCGACCTGAAGCGGGATTTCGGTCTGACTTACCTGTTCATCTCCCACGACCTCAACGTCGTCCGCTTCATGTGCGACCGGGTGATGGTCATGTATCTCGGCAAGGTGGCCGAGATCGGCAGCCGCGATGCGATCTTCGAGAACACCCGCCATCCCTATTCCGCGGCGCTGCTCGCCTCGATGCCCAAGATGGACCCCTCCGAAAGAACCTCCGAGCCGCCGCTCTCGGGCGACCCGCCGAACCCGATCGATCCGCCGTCGGGCTGTCGGTTCCACACCCGCTGTTCGTTCGCCGAGAGCATCTGCAGCGACAAGCTGCCGCCGCTTGCCAGCGTCTCCGAAAGCCAGTCCGCAGCCTGCCTGATGTCCGTACCGGGCTCCCGCCACAGCCGTGCACCGGCATTGATGGAGGCATGACCATGCAAACCGCCGCGATGATCGATATTCGCAATCTCTCCGTGACGTTCAACCGCGGCCGAAAGCCCGTCAAGGCCGTCAACGGCGTCTCCCTTTCGGTACAGCCGGGCGAGGTTGTTGCGCTGCTCGGCGAATCCGGGTCCGGCAAGAGCGTCACCATGCGCTCGCTGCTGCGCCTGCACCCTAAAGGCACGACGATCGAAGGCTCGATGACGGTCGCCGGCCGCGATGTGACGGGATTGACGACCAAGGATCTCGGTGCCTTTCGCGGTGCCGTCGCCTCGATGGTTTTCCAGGAGCCGCGGCTGGCGCTCGACCCTGTCTACACGCTCGGCCGCCAGATAGAAGAAACCATCATGCGGCATGAAGGCATCTCGCGCTCGCAAGCGGCGGCGCGCGCGCTTGCTCTCTTCCAGAAGGTGAAGATCCCCTCCCCGGAGCGCCGGCTGCAAAACTATCCGCATGAAATGTCCGGCGGCATGCTGCAGCGATCGATGATCGCCATGGCGCTCGCCTGCAATCCGAAGGTCCTGCTCGCCGACGAACCGACCACGGCCCTCGATGCGACGGTACAGATCCAGATCCTCCTGCTGATCCGCGATCTGCAGAAGGAATACGGGCTCTCCGTCATCTTCGTCACACATGATATCGGCGTTGCGGCGGAAGTCGCGGACCGGATCGCGGTGATGTATGCCGGGCGGATCGTCGAGGAAGGCAGGGTCGCCGACATCATCCGTGAACCGAGACACCCATATACCAAGGGGCTGCTCGGCGCCCGTGTCGAACTAGCCCACGGACGCGACCGCCTGATCACCATTCCCGGAGCGCCGCCGGACCTGGCAGCCATGCCGCCCGGTTGCGCCTTCGCGCCGCGCTGCGCCCAGGTTTCCGATCTTTGCCGCACGGAAGTACCGGCCTTGATACCGGTCGGCGGGGCCGGCAGCGTCGCTTGCGTGCAATGTGCCTGATCGCCAAAGAGATGAAAGACGAGAAGAAGGCAGGGAGGCGTCCATGCAATCGCGCATGGAACGAGACATGACGCGTATCACATTGATCAATCCGAACACGTCCCGGGCGACGACGGTCATGATGACCGAGATCGCCCGGAAATACCTGCCGGAAACATTCTCGCTGGAGGGTGTCACCGCCACGAGAGGAGTATCGATGATCCTGAATGGCGAGGAGCTTGCCGCAGCCGCCGGCGGCGTCGTCGAAATGGGATTGGCCGCGGGGGGACGTAGCGATGGATTGATCGTCAGCGCATTCGGCGATCCGGGGCTCGAACGCCTGAAAGTCCTGTCCAGCCTGCCGACGGTCGGCATCTGCGAGGCGAGCATGTACGAAGCCTCCGCCGGGGGCCGGCGTTTCGGCATCGCGACTGTCACCCCAGACCTCGTGGCGAGCTTCGCCGCCAAGGCTGAAATGCTTGGCCTTGCCCACCTCTTTACCGGTACGCGGCTGACCAGCGGCGATCCACTGGCGCTTGCCTCCGACCCTGCGCGTTTGCACGCGGCCCTTGAGATTGCGGTTCGCGAATGTCTCGAACGGGATGGCGCCGAAGCCGTCATCATCGGTGGCGGCCCGCTGGGCCAGGCGGCCGACGATCTTCAGCGGGCTCTCTCGTCGCCGGTGATTGCGCCTATCCGCTCCGCTGTCGAACTGCTGCTCTCCCGGCTTACCCATCCTCCTGAAGCCGGATCGAGGGCGAACTGATGGGAGCATCTCCCAGGTTATGCCATGGAGAGGTCGTTTTTTCTGTTGCAAGTCGCGGCGTCCCGCCGGACAGTCCGCGCGCTGATGTCTTGGCGGAGCTCCCCGTGCCGAAGGATAAATCGTTCCTGTATCGCGTAAGGCAGGCAATTCCCCAATTGCACCCTGCCGAAAAGCGCCTGGGGGAATTCGTCTGCGACTTTCCCGGCGAGCTTGCCAGCTATTCGGCGCAGGAGCTTGCCGCGCTCGCGCATGTCTCCAAGGCCACGGTGACGCGCTTCATCCAGCGCCTCGGCTACGAAAACTACGAGGAGGCCCGCCGTCATGCCCGGGCCGAAAAGCAGACCGGCTCCCGGCTCTTCCTGACGGCCGCCGCCGGCGCAGCGGCCGCCCAGTCGATGCAGGCGCATGTCGCTCAGGCGATCGCCAATCTTGAAGCAACGTTCCTTTCCATTTCGGACGGCCAGATCGAGGCCGTGACGGACGCGATGATTGCGGCGCGGAAGGTTTGGGTGCTCGGTTTCCGCAGCAGCCATCCCTTTGCCTCCTACCTGCAATGGCAGTTGACCCAGGTCATCGAGGATATCGTCGCAATCCCCGGCGCGGGGCAGACGCTTGGAGAACATCTTGTCAGCCTGCGCGAGGACGACGTGGTCGTATTCTTCGCCATGCGCCGGAGAATCGCTCAGGTGGACGCCATCCTTGCCCAGCTTCGGAAGTCGAAAGCGAAAGTCCTCTACATCACCGACGAGGGTGCCGCGTTTGAGACATCGACAACCTGGCATTTCCAATGCCAGACCCTGGCGCCCGGCCCACTCTTCAACCATACGGCGGTCATGGCTCTCTGCCATCTGCTGATCACCCGATGCCTGGAGAAGGCGGGAGTCGAGGGAAGAAAGCGGCTACGCAACATCGAGACGCTGAATGAAGGCCTCGATGAGCTCTGATAAGCTTAACGCCGATCGCGAGAACCCCCGGCCGGGTTGCCGGGCAGTCAATCTGGCTGACAGTCAGTGCTGACCGATATCACTACGGGCTTCAAACGGATCGGAATGGAAGCCGAGGTCTACGATCACAGCAGCGAGGTAACAACCTCGCAAAGCCAGCAGGAAGAAGAAGGCCACTGACGTAAACAGCACGATATAGTGCCTGAGTTGCGACCTCCTTGGCAGTCTTGATGCAAACAGGATCGCGGCATGCCGCACAAGCCGGCCCACTGCCACGATCAGAAACAGAACCACTATAATATAACCGCTCAACGAGGCGGCGCTTATCAGCCAGTGAACCAAAAGACATATCCCGAAAAAGGCCTGCTCCCGCCGTGTAGCAGCAATCCGCCAGAGCTCCATCGCCCGAGGCTCCTCACCGGCTGCGGTTATTTTTCTGTGGGTGCTTCCCTCTATCGCCGGACTGAAGACGATCGCGACCACCAGAAGCCTGCTAGGATCGAACATGCTTCAATCCTTCCCGTCGGCGCGGCAAACCCAATATGGCCTTTACCGCCATCCACCATCGGGACGTCCTACGCTCTGGCATCCCCTCATTTTTTGCCTGCTCAAGGCGAGCGGGTTCGACCCTCGTTGCCAGAGGTTGAACAAGGAACTCGATCCGTTTCATGAATGCGCTGCTGTCGAACCGTTTTGACGTTATCAACGGACCATCGCCGGCAGGCTCCGTGTGGAAGAAAATCTCGAGATTGATCACCGGAATGGAGCGGATATTGCGCAGGAGATCGATGTCAGGTCGGGTCGTTATGGCGAAGGAATAATTATCCGAACGGAGGGCAGCAAAAGCCTCCGGAAACGTCGACACCGCTACGGCTTCATGCCCATGGGCTGCCAGTTTCGCGACAATCGCATTGGCCGCCGCCTCGGGCAGAAACACAAGAATTCTCTTGGGGCGGATGATTTCGGTGGACATGGCGAGTTCCTCATAAGGAGATGAGAAAACCTAGCTATTGCCGCGCAAGCGTGTGTTTGATTTTGTTTGATTTTGTTGCGAACGGCCGGCCGCCGCTGGTCAACCGGATCGATCTCATACCCGATGGCGCGGAATTGGTGATCGTACTGCGCGGCGATCTGGCCGCGATCCTCACCTTCGCATCTGGAAAGAAGAGGCCCCAGTTTCCCAATGAGAAGGCAATCCTGGAAGACCTGATGGGCTGCACCGGTGCGCCTTGGCCGGAAACGCAAAAAGCCCCGCGAGGGGGCTTTGTTTGTTATCGCCGGTATAATTGT
>CCRI01000013.1 GCA_000985875.1 Neorhizobium galegae bv. officinalis | reverse complement strand
TCGACCGAGGCGCCATCGAGAACCGACAATGTGCCTTCGCCATGCGCGCCGATGATTATCTCGAAAGCCGTCCAGCTCGATCCGGCTCCCGTTACGGTCACCATCCCGCGGGATCCGGCCATGTCGCCCATCGTGCTGCCGGCGCTGCTGACGATGCCACCACTTTCGATTGTCAGAGAACCGATACTGGTAGCTCCGACAATGAGATTCGCGTTGATAATCCAGGGTGAAGGATAATCGCTAGGTGCCCGGCCGGAAACCACTTTTGTCTCGCCGTCGATCGACTGGTTTTGCGCCCACGCCGGCTGCCAATGCAGAAAAAGCGCAAACAGGGAGACCCCGGCAAGCCAAGCTCTGCCCAACACCGTACGTCGTCTTGGCGGTTGGTCTGGCACGAGAAGGCGATCGCCAACCACGGGCGCCACCGACCACCCAGGCATGATCGTCCCTGTGTCTCCGCTCATGCTGGAATTTGCCCCTTTGTGCGGCGACCTTGTCGATCGGGGTAACTCCACGCCCTCGACAAACCCTCGTGAGAGCAGATTTATTGTCGGCAGCCTGCGCGTTGGCTAATCCAAACTTTGCACCATTCGCATTTTCTAGGTGGTGCAGTTACGATTTTAAGAAAAACTCGACCTGAAGAGCGATCATGGAAACCAGTCCTCAAATCAAGAGAGCTATTGAAGAATATTGTTTGACGATGGCATCGGGCACCTCACTGGGGTGGCCGGTCAGAAAATTGCTGAACGAATTCAAAAGATATTATGCGTCTTACATGCTGATCCGTAACTATTATACTTGGAGCAATGGACGCGGCGAAATTCCCACTCTGTCGCGGCTGAAACTGGTTTCGGGTCTCAGTCCACGACAGACGGTCAGTCTCGTCAATGTACTGAGAACCGCGGCTCTGGTCGATGCGGAGGTGGTTCAGGGTAATCGGCGTCAGCTGATCTTGCGACCGAGCCGCTTTCTCCTGGAGGAGGTCGGCAGATCGTGCGTCGCCTTCCTGAAAGCGCGTGATCTCGTCGTCGGAACGAAGTACGCGCCCCGCATTCAGGAATCCCCTGATCTGCTGGGGCAGCTGATCTGCAATTCGGGTGACCGGGTGCTTGAAAGTGGGACGGTGATCGCACCGTTCCCGACGATTCAGGCCATGGCGGAGTTCGATTGCGGTTATCTCATCCTCGTCGCAGTCATGGCAAATCATTATCTCCAACAATCCGGCGGAGCCTTGATACCGACATCCTACGACTCCTTGGCGTGGCGCTTCCAGGTTTCTCGTTCTCACGTCGGCAACGTCATAAACTATCTTCAAAGCAACGGCATGCTGTACGCCGATCGCCTTCCAAGCTTGGCCCTTGTCGATGAGTTTGAAAATTGGTGTGACGCGGAAATGAGACATTATGCCATTATAGCTGCCAAAATACTTCTGTAATATGAGGCTGATCCTCCACAGCTCCCGCTGTTCTGAGCTCCAAAAAACCGGGATCGTTGTTGGTTGGAGTTTTCTGGGTGTTGGTTTCCGCATCAAATTGAACAGGCTTGCCGTTCGGAGTGACTACGGCCTCCGAATTGAACATCTAATTCAAATACTACTGGGAGCACGCTGGTTCAGGCCCAATTGGAATACGGCTCTGCTCGAAGCGGGAATCAACACGCCTGAGGTTCGCGACGGCGCAAACGTGCGACACTCACGACAGCGTTTCGCCCGCTATGGGGTGAAGCAAGGCACCCGACGACGAACTGAACCGATCTGGGCTGAACTTGCAGTCGAGCTCAAGGAGCCTGGCGTCACGCTTCTGATCCTCTGGGAGGTGTAAATCATGAGAGCGGTTATGCCAGTGTAATTGGGCTAAACCGCACCGCTCGTCGCCAAGTTAAAACGTCCGATAATGTTGCATTATCGGACATCTTTGAGTAGACATCGATTTAGTTTCCCCATCGAACAAACCACCCCTTCCCGGATCAAAACGGCGCTTCTCATCGCGGCGGATTGAGAATATCCCAATAGCTAGCCAGGCTAGCTAGCTTGGAGGAAAAGGATGGAATGGCAGCTACAGGACGCTAAGAATCAGTTTTCGAAATTGGTTCAGAAGGCCCGCCATGAAGGGCCGCAGGAAATCACCGTCCGCGGCGAACGAACCGCCGTCGTTCTGTCCGCCCGCGATTATGATGCATTGCGCGCCGGGAGGCCGACGTTTGTTGACGCTTTACTTGACGGGCCGGTCTGGGACGATGAACTCGTAGAGGCAATCGAAACGCGCAGCCAAACCCCCAGCCGAGACGCGGCTTTCTGATGTATCTCGTTGACACCAACATTGTTTCCGAAGCACGGCGCGGAACACCAGAGGCCGTATCATGGTTGCGTTCAGTCAATCCCCTGAGCGTTCATCTGAGCGCCCTGACTTTGGGAGAAATTATGCGCGGCACTGCACTGAAGCAGAAATCAGATCCGCGGTCGGCAGCCCATCTGACGGAATGGTTACGCAAGCTTCGCCATGATCACACCGACCGCATCCTACCGGTCACCGACGAAATTTCCGTCGAATGGGGCGATCGCCGCGATCCGCCCGCGTGGTGATATAGATGGGCTAATCGCTGCTACCGCGATCGTCCACGATCTTATCCTTGTCACCCGCAACGTCAAGGATTTCGAAGACACGGACGCTACGGTGATCAACCCATGGGAGATGTAGGTAGCTTGAACGACGCCACACCGACGCACGAGACCTCCGGCCTCGTGTTATCATCCAACAGCGTCCACCTCTCCCCTGCGCCGCAATCGACGGACGCCCTTCCGGCACATCTACAAGATCTCGCCGATCGCTCGCGCGGTTACGTGGAGGCGGCCAGTTCCGCCAACACAAGAAAGGCATACGCTTCCGACTGGAAGCACTTTTCTGCCTGGTGCCGGCGTTCCAATCTTACCCCCTCCCCCCGCATCCCCAGACAATCGGCCTCTATGTGACCGCCTGCGCGTCCGGCGCTGCCGACCGGCGCGGCAAAGCCAATTCCGTGTAGACGATCGAGAGGCGATTGTCGTCGCTATCCTGGAACTATGCTCAACGTGGCCTGATCCTTGATCGCAAAGACAGGCACATAGCGACGGTAATGGCAGGGATCCGCAAGAGCCATGCCAAACCGCCCGTCCAGAAAGAAGCTGTCATGGCCGAGGATATCATCGCCATAGTCGAAAGGCTCGACGCGGCACGCTCCGCGGCCTGCGGGATCGGGCCATGCTGCTCGTCGGCTATGCCGGCGGCCTGCGGCGCTCCGAGATTGTCGGCCTCGATCTGAAGGCCGACCAGACTGAGGACGGTCGCGGTTGGATCGAGATCCTGGACAAGGGCATGCCTATTACCCTGCGCGGTAAAACCGGATGGCGAGAGGTAAAGGTCGGCCGCGGCTCAGCGGATGCGACCTGCCCGGTCGCCGCAATCGAGACCTGGGTCAAGTTCGCTAAGCAAGCCGGACCTGATCGCCGCACAAATTCTACAGGCTGCCTACCCCCGTCTGCCTGATTTTTTTACAGGGGCGGCAAGCGTCGTTTGACGGACACTCCCTTGATAACGGCGGTGCTGGTGACGGCGTGTTCCGAGAGCACTTCGAGGACATCGTCCATCTGCTCGATCGTATGGACTACGAGACGAGCAAGGAAAGGATCGTCGCCAGTGATCTTGTCGCATTCAACAAATTCCGGGCGCTCCTGAATGAGCCGTTCGACGAGGTGGAGTTTGCCGGGGAGCGGCCTGATCCTCACCATAGCCCTGATCTGGTAGCCGATGGCGCGCGTGTCCACATCGACGGTGAAGCCTCTGATGACGCCGCCGGCTTCAAGCCGGCGAACACGCTCCGACACGCTGGGTGCGGACATGCCGACAAGGCGGGCAAGCTCGCTCATCGACAAGCGCGCATCGGAATCGAGTGCACCAAGAATCTGGGCGTCCGTCGCGTCCAACGTTGATTTCGCAACTTGAAGGTTCTTAGGGGCTTTTGCCTTCGACATAGCAGGGAAACTACAGGAATTGCTCTTGCTACTCCATATAAATCGGATGGATCGCGTTGCATGATAACTCCAACAGGAGAACATCATGCTGCTCGGCATCATCGCTGGCCTCACCACCTGCGCCCTTTGGGGCCTCACCTTTGTCGCCCCGCGCGCCGTCACGCCGTTCACGGCCTGGGATTTGACGATTGCCCGCTATTGGATCTTCGGCCTGGCCTGCCTGGTGCTCATGGCTGATCGACGGTTCCGGCCCATCGGTATTGCTCGCTCGAGACTTCTGATCGGCCTGCTACTCGGCGGCGCAGGATATGTCGGGTATTTCATCTGCGTGGCCTTTGCCGTCCAGCTCGCCGGCGCTGCCGTGCCGCCTGTCATCATCGGCACCATGCCTGTGTTCCTGGCGATCATCGCCAACATCAGGTACCGCTCCGCGCCATGGAAGGCTGTCGTGCTGCCCTTGGCACTGATCGCGATCGGCGTGGCGATCGTGAACGCCGCGACGGTCAGCGCGGCCGACGTTGCGGATACAGAGTCAATTTTGCTCGGCGTCCTCGCCAGCTCAGCGGCACTGGCGATCTGGATTGCTTATGGTCTGGCGAATGCGGCTGTCATGCGGTCAGCGACCGCGCCGAACGGCCTGCAATGGACAGGACTGCAAGGCATCGGCGCGGCAATCGGAAGCCTTCTCCTGTTGCCTTTGGCCACGTTCGACCTCGCGGATATCGCTTCCGTTCCAGAAGCCACCCGCTTTGTCGTATGGGCGCTGGTGATGGGACTGGCCGGCTCCTGGTTCGCGACCTGGTGCTGGGTCGTCGCCTCCCGCCGCTTGCCGCTGGCGCTCGCGGCTCAGCTCATCGTTGCCGAAACGGTGTTTGGCCTGGCCTATGGATTCATCTTCGAGGGCCGGCCCCCATTTCCCGCCGAGGCGCTCGGAGCAACCATGCAGGTCGCCGGCGTTTGCTTCGCCATCGCAGTTTTCAGCAAGGCGCGTGCGCCATCCAGTTTGTCGCAAAAGTCAGTCGCGCAAGTTTGACTTCTGCGACACTCGCTCGCGACTGGCAAGATGCGCAGCGGCCTTCCAAATTCTCCTGGCTTGGAGGCCCCGCCTCAGAGCGGGCATATATCAGGCGCCGGCGCCTCGCACCCAGGAGGTGACATCTTGTTTCTCTTTCGCACCTATCAGCAAGATTAGCCGCGAACTGAACCGGCAGGCAACCGGTCACTACCAGCCGTCGCCGCGCTCGATCGCTGTGATGAATTCATCGAAAGAACGGCCGAGAACGCGCACTTCATCGAGCCAGTTTCCGGCAAAGACGAAGGGAATGGAAATATAGTCGCCCTTGAGGAAGCGATTGGCTGTTGGGCCGCCGTTCGAACCGATCAGTAGCTCGTCGTCGCGGAATTCGAAGATCTGGTAGCCGTTAGCCCCGGAGGGTTCCACCGCACTCCCGGACCAGACAACCCTGGCCGAGCTCACCGTTGAAGCCGTTGGACGCGGCAAGGAAGGCCTTGAGCTCTGCCGGCAGGATTGACCTATCTCGGTCTTGCCGCCAAGGCGCTTGGCCATAACATATCGGCCGGAGCCGGCGGCGAGGCTTGGGACGAAGGGGGGCTGGCGCATTGGATCATATCCCAGCCGGTCGGCTCATATCTCGCGATCGCGGTCGGAGCGGCCGGCGGTGCCGTCACGGCGGCAAAAGGGGTTCAGCGCAAGTTCGAGAAGTATCTCAGGCTGCCGCAAGGGTAGAGTATTGATCGCGTGGGTGTGCGTCTACGGTCTGGTCGCGTTGGCATCGTTATCGCTGTCACCCGCATTCTGTTCGCCTATGCAGGCTTCCAGGTGGATCCCGACCAGGCCGGAAGCATGCTCGGTGCCTTGCGGTGGCACCGTCAATTGCCGTTCGGGTTGCTCGCCTACATGGTCGTTGCCATGGGGCTCGCGGCGTTCGGTATCCACAACCTCGCAGAGGCGCGATATCGCATCGTACCCGACCCTCCTTCTCCGTGATGAAACGGGCTGCAGAAACGGACTTCTCCGCCGTTACGCGGCTGACGAGGAATTGAGCTAACCTCTGCCGGGGCCGCTATCCATAAGGATGGCCCCGCCGCCTGAGACGGCTCGACATCCGCGTGGCGACGCTGGCGGGCCGCTCAGGATCGGCGATATCGGACTCGGCGAGCAGTTCTTCATCCACGGTCAACTCGCGCATGGTGACCTCCACCAGTCCCCGTCGATCGGTACGGTTCAGGGCGTCGATGGCCTTGATCAACGAGCCCTTTGAACGAAGCTCGTCCTCTATTCGCTGGACATCGTATCCGAGATGCTCGGCGAGCAATCCGTTGCGATGGAATGCGATCTTGCGCGCGATGTCGTCACGGCCTTCAGGCGCGTCGATGATCACGTCGCATTCGGTATCGTATCCCATCGAGCGGTTGTTCAGGTTCGCCGAGCCGAGCTTGAGAATCCGGTCGTCGATAATCATGATCTTTGCATGGACGTAGATCGGATTTCGCGCGTCGTTGACCGGATAAAGCAGTCTGAACCGCGCATGGCGATCGGCCACGCGCACCAGTTTCATCAGACGGATCCGAGCGGAATCCATTGCCTTCGCTTCAAGCCAGCCTTCCGCGCCTTGCGGGTTGATGACGACGACCTCGGGCCCGGCCGGCTCGCGCAACCTTGCAGCGATAGCCTCCGCGATCGTGCGGGACGCGAAGTACTGGCTCTCGATATAGATAAATTTCTTGGCCGCCGCGATCATCGCCAGCTTCGCCGCCTCGATCTCACTGACCTGGCCCTGTTCCTCGTATTCCGGCAACGTTCGCGCGATGCCGATTTCGATGTCGCGGAAATCGGCAGCGAGTCCGTCCGGCCACGGATCGGAGGTCGTCTCGACCCGATCGAGTTTTTCCTTGGTCGCGTGCTCCCATCTTGTTCGCGCGAGTTCACCGAGGGTGGCTGCGGCGCCGCCGGACAGGCAGGTCGTCGCATCGTGCCAGGGCCCTTGCGAAAACCCCATGGGCGACCGCCGGCGCTTGTCGTTGTCCAGATGATCCCGGGTGTCCCAACGCCCCACCGTCATGTCGATGCCGCCGCAGAAGGCGACCTTGTCGTCGATTACGAGCAGTTTCATGTGATGGGCGGAAAGGGACGGATGCGCGCCGTCCAGCTTGAGATGGACCCTGTTGGAGAACATCCAGCCGAGGATGTAGAAAGGCGTCTCTCCCCGGGTGATGGAATTGATGAGGCCGACGTCCCACTTGAGGATGCGGATGTCGAGTGCGTCGCGCCGTTTCGCAAGCCAGTTGAGAAAGCCGCCGAGTTTTTCCGGCGCGCCGTCATTGGCGCTGCCCGGCACGAGGTCGATGCGCGTGTCGAAATCCCATCCGACCATGTAGATCGAACGCTCGGCTTTCAGCATTGCATTGCGGGCATGCTCGAAAAACCCGGCCGCGTCGATGATCACGGACACACGATCTGCTCCAGCGACGCGCCAGCAAGTCTCATTTTCTACGAGTAAGGATGTCATCAGCGACCTCGGCTTTGATCAGTGCGATATAGTTTGCGTGCATCCGCTGTCGAGATGGAACGTGTGGATCTGGACGCGTTTCCTACGCCACTCAAAAGGACATGCCCATGAGCGTCATCACTGCCGCGCAAATCCAATACCTGGCGCATGACCAGATTACGGCGAATAAGCGTGGATGATCGTCCGATTGTCGAGATGCATTTTAGTTAAGCGGCGAATCTAGATGAAATCGATTTTCGCTACCGCCGCTTTGAGTTCCCTTTCATCGCGCGTGCCGCTCTGAAAGAGCTTCAGCAGAGTCGCCGCCAGTCCTTCCGCCTGTCGGCTCTTCTTCTCAATGCCGACTTCGGCGCATGTTAGGTCGAACACTCGCTGGAGCAAATCCAGCTCCTCAGGTTGTAGCGGATCGCCTGACGTAAAACTGACATGCTCGGTAATCATGAACCGGCCCCTGGCGATCGAGTGGTATCCAAGCATTACTAAGCATAGCTTTACCAGTTGGGAAGGGATCATGTGCCCTTCTTGCCGCAGACGTGCGTCACCGATAAGGACCGGCTTTCCATCAGCCCAGACAGGCCCAACCGATAAACAGACTGGCGTTGAAAGTATTGGTGCCAGCGGCGCCTTCAAAAGCTTTGGAAGACTGGCCGTCCTTGTTCGGCGTCGTTGCGGAGCCCTGGGTGGCCAGATTGGGAGCGCAATTGGTGCGCGTCGAATTGGTGACGGTATTATCCATCTTTTGCGGCGGATGCATCGGACCAGGATCAGGCTTTCCCGAATCGGTGGACCGGTTTTGCCGGTTACTCGAGCTTGGGTTGGATAGCGATTGAGAAAAAAGCGACACCGGTAGCGAGACCAAAAGACACGAGCGATACCGAAATAATCTTCAGCATCGATTTCCTCCTGTTTGTTGGCGGCTCTGCAGTGTCCCCAACCTCAGTCAGAGAACTTGGTTCAAGATAAATTCGATCTTGGCACCCCACTCCCTCACGACCATGACGGCCCTTCGCGAAACTCACTTTCTCGCCGGTTGGATACTGGTCGTTACTCAGCTGCTGATAGCATACCGATGATCAAAGCGTAGAGCGGCAGAAGCCAGAGCAGCGTGGCGCCGAAACCGGAAATCCAAAATCGCTTGGGAATATCGTCATCGGCCAACCGCCGTACCCGCCGTCGCGGTTTCCGCGCCTCTGACATCCTCCATGTCCACCCTGTGAAGAACAGCCAACTTAGGATGCCGCCGATTAGCGTAACAGCGACGAACAACACCATCCCAAGACCGATCGCCACTGATGCAAGAAGGCCGCTGAATTCGTAGTTCAAGAACGCTATTATCGCCGTGACGCCGGCCAAGCAGAGCAAAACCAAAGGCCAATTGGCCCGAATGCTTACAATGGTTTCTTTGGCTTCAGATGGTACGGCGCGTATTGCAGCCGCGATGTTGTCGTTCAATTGATCCTCCCGAGGGTATCGCCTTTCCGCTGTTCGCGCGGATTGCAGTATTTCAATCGGGATGAGTGGCAAAAAGTTCCGGATGATCTGGTATTCGGGAGTACCTGCGGGTTTCTAATTGCACCGGCGGCATTGAGAATGCGCAGCCTTGACGTCATCGGGCGATGAATTGCCCGACCCGAACGCCACATCTGTCGTCTGCAGGTCGGTCACGGCGTCGGCCGCTGTGTTGCTGCGAGATGTCTCGATCGTTTCACCCATTTCGCGGTCGTATCGCGCGGTTAAGTAGGCGGCGAGCTTATTCCATGTGGAGCTTCTCGACCTCCTTCGCGGGTTATTACCAGCCCTGCAATAAAGCCGGGAACGCTGCCTATTGGTGCATCTTCTTTCTCGACCCATCAAATCGGCGAGGTCGTCGAGAATCCCCGCCGCTCCGACGTGGCTCTCGTTCGCCATTGCTGCGAAGGCCAGCCGTAGATCCATTGCCGTTGGCGGTCGTCATTCCCGATTGCTCAAGAGTTTTCACTAGGGTCACTATCGCCGCACAATGCGCTCGGTGATCATTGGTGTTATCTTTCTTGCTACGCACCCGAAGCGCTCGGGCAGCATCAGCGGCACAGGTTTCGGCCAGTTCAGCTTATAGGCCGCAACAACGTCGGCCAGACCGAGCGCCACCACCTCGGCGTCCGGGCGAACGGCAGAGATCGCCGTTATCAGGTCCGCCACCGCGAAGGGTGCTGCTCGCCCGGACTGGATGGCAGAGTTGACCATGTCGGGTATTCGAGGCAAGGCTGTCGTCCCACTTCATCCCCAGCAGTTTTGCGAGTTCCCTAACGAAGGGTGTGGCTAGTGCCTCGGATCGGTGCGTCAGCAATCGTGTAGCCGAAAACAGCTTGCATTTCCCCCTCATTGCGGCCGAGCATTTTGGCGGCGACGGCGGCTGATTTGAGGGCCAGACGATCACGCCAGCAGCCGAGCCAGGCCGGGTCGGCGCGGATTAGATCATCAATGGATTTCGCGACGACATCCGCCGCGAAGGCGACGTCGGCTTCGTTGACGTCGCAACCACGCGACAACCCCCAACCTGGGGACGGTGAGGCCAATGCTGCCCATCAGCAGCTCGCTGAAAATCGACCTTGCTACCCGGCGCGATCCTGAGCAGGTCCCGAACCGCCTTCGGGATCGTCACTTGCCCCTTTGACGTGACTGTTGTCGTCGTTATCGCGACCTCGTAATACCATTTTTTCTCTAAGGCATTCCCACCCGAGACGAAATCAATACCAGTCGTTTTGGTTGCTTGCTCCCGACGCTTACAAAACGATGGTTTGGCGCCATTCGGAGTGGGACCATCAGAACTGCCAGTGGACGGTGCACGTTCTTTCACCTATCGATTATTCATGAAATCGTCGATCAATCATATGCCTGCGCGCAAACAGCGCGAGCTCGGCAGGGTTCTGGAAATCCTGCACGAGGAATTCGAGGATGCGCTGAAACAGGGGACGGCCGAGTTCAAGAAGCGCGGTCGGATCCTGAAGATCATCCTGTTCGGCTCCTATGCCAAGGGCGGCTGGGTCGACGAGCCGTTCACCATGAAGGGCTACCGCTCCGATTTCGATCTGCTGATCATCGTCAACGACCGCAGGCTCTGCGAATTCGCCGACTATTGGTACAAGGCCGCCGACCGACTGATCCGCGACAAGTCGATCGAAACACCGGTGAGTTTCATCGTCCATTCCAGGCGGGAGGTGAACACCTATCTGAAGGAGGGACAGTACTTCTTCTCCGATATCCGCAAGGAAGGCATCGTCCTTTATGAACTTGACGATGAGCCGCTTGTGGAGCCGCAGGCTCTTTCGCCAGCGGATCGGTTGCGGGTCGCACGGGAGCATTTTGAACAGCGGATTGCCGAAGCCGCCGCTTTTCTTGGCACGGCTCGGTTCCAACTTGGTACCTCTGAGAAGGCTGGTGACGCCTGGGGTAATCTGGCGGCGTTCAGTCTCCATCAATCGCTCGAGCAAGCCTATTCCTGCGTGCTCCTTACGCTGACGAACTACGGCCCGCCTTCCCACAACATCAAGTTCCTGCGCTCGCTTGCCGAGGAACAGGACCGGCGTTTGGCCGAGGCGTTCCCGCGCGATCAGCATCGCGAACGGGCCTGGTTCAACACGCTCAATGAAGCCTACGTGAAGGCGCGGTATTCCAAGCACTACGAAATCAGCGAGGAGGCGCTCTCGTGGCTGGGGGAACGGACCGCAGTCCTGCTCGAGCTGGTCAATTCGGTCTGCTCGGAACATCTGCAGTTTCTGGAACGCAGCTCCAGCTAGTGCCGATTTAAATGCGGCCGATTCGGCTGCCTGGCAATCGCAGCGCTGCGTGACCCGACAGTTGGTTCCCGTTGAGAAACCTGATCGGCACCGCAGGAACAATATGGGCTTTCATTGCGAGCCCGCCCTTTTGAACATTGGTCGTCGATCCAGATCCCGGTGGCCGATTTGAGCAGAGCCATCCTTCCATATTCGGCTAGACGTCCACACGAGCCGGCCGGCGTACCTGATCGGATATCAGCACGCGCGGTTGCGAGCCGCCACGATCATGCAAGGCGCTGCTCGGTCTCGGCGTCGAACAGATGGACATTGCTTGCGGCAAATGTCAGCCGGACGCTTTCGCCAGCCGCGACCGCACTCCTGCCGTTCAGGGCGACGACAATCTCGGGCGTCGTGGCGGTGGTGATGAATGTCACCGCGCCGGTCGTTTCAACTGCCGCGACATCCACCCTGAACCCGGCGGCATCAGCCGCCGCCAAAACAAGATGCTCCGGGCGAATGCCGACCATCAGGGCGCGCCCGGCCGGCAGCGGATAGTCGAATTCAATCGTTTGCGGCTCGGCAAGATCCAGAACAAGGGCTCTTCCGTCAGGCGTCGATCGCGCCGGAATGAAGTTCATCGCCGGTGAGCCGATGAAACCGGCGACGAAGCGATTGCTCGGTCGGTCATACAGATCGAGCGGCTTGCCCTGCTGCTCGATGACGCCGTTGCGCATCACGACGACATGATCCGCCATCGTCATGGCCTCCACCTGGTCATGGGTGACATAGACCGAGGTCGCGCCGAGGCGATCGTGCAGCGCCCTGATCTCCTTGCGCATGTGAACACGCAGTGCTGCGTCCAGGTTCGAGAGCGGTTCGTCGAACAGAAACGCCTGGGGGTTGCGGATGATGGCGCGGCTCATCGCGACCCGTTGACGCTGCCCCCCCGAGAGTTCCCGCGGATATCGGTGCAGCAGGTTCGACAATCCGGTAATCGCCGCGACATCGGCGGCCGCCCTTTTTCGCTCGGCCTTTCCGACCCCGTTGATCTTCAGGCTGTAGGTCAGATTTTGCTCGACGGTCATATGCGGGTAGAGCGCATAGGACTGGAACACCATGGCCAGATCCCGCTTTCGCGGCGGCACCCCGTTCATGCGCTTTCCGGCGATGATGAGATCGCCGCTCGATATGGTTTCCAGCCCCGCCAGCGAGCGCAGCAAGGTGGACTTGCCGCAGCCGGACGGTCCGACAAGAGCCACGAACGAACCCTTTGGAATGGAAAGATCGATATCCTTCAGCGCGTGATAGGCGCCATAATATTTGTTGACGGCCGAGAGTTCGATTTGGTGGGTCATTTCAATGCTCCCGATGTGAGCCCGGACACGATGCGGCGCTGCAAGAGAACGAAGATGGCGAGGATGGGCGTCACATACATGGTGGCGTAGGCCATGATGTTGTTCCACTCGCTGGTGTTCGGCCCCATGAAGGAATTGAGCCCGACGCTGGCGGGCTGGAACTGGATGTCCTGGATCATCGATTTGGAATAGACGAATTCGCCGAAGGCCTGCATGAAGATCAGGATGGCGCTCACCAGAATGCCATTGCGCGCCAGTGGCAGAACGATGTTGAAGAAGGCGCCGATGCGGGAATTGCCGTCCACCAGCGCCGCCTCTTCCAGCTCCATCGGCACGGCCATGAAGGTTGCGCGCACAAGCACGACAAAGAAGGGCATGCTTTTGGCGGTAATGGCCAGGATCACGGCAAGGCGCGGATATTCGAGCAGCCCCAGTTGCGAAAAGCCGACGAAGATCGGCGTTATCATCAACGAGGCGGGCAGCACCTGAAACATCAGTATGAGGAACAGCCCGACATCCACCCAGATATTGCGGTAGCGCGCCAGTACATAGGCGCAGCCAGTGCCGAGGATCGCGATCAGGGCCACGGCACCGAAGGCGATGACCGTCGAATTCCACAGGTAGCGACCCATGTTCCGGCTTTCCCAGACATAGGCGAACGTGCTCCATTGGGCCGCCGAGGGCCAAAAGCTCGGCGGGGTGGCAAACATCTCCGAGCCGCTTTTGAGCGCCGTCACATACATCCAGTAGAGCGGGAAGAGATAGATCGCCGCCATCACGATGGACAGGGCGAGCAACAGCCGGTTGCGTGCGTTTTCACTCATCCGCGCACCTCATGACGTGTGGAACGGACATAGACGGTGGCGGCAAACATCACGAAGACGGTCATGATGACGGAAATGGTGGCACCTTTGCCGAAATCATATTGCCGGAAGGACAGATCCCAGGCCCAGTATTGCGCGACATTGGAGGAATTGTTGGGACCGCCGTCGGTAATGGCGGCAAACAGATCGAACTGTTGCAATGTGAAGATCAGCCCGAGCGCGATGATGGCGCCGATCGTGGAGCGCATCATCGGCAGGGTGATGGTCCAGAAGCGCTGCCAGGCATTGGCGCCGTCCATCTCAGCCGCCTCGTAGAGATCTGCCGGAATGGCGGCAAGGCCGGTGGCAAGCAGGATCATGTTGAAGGAAGTGCCAAGCCAGATATTGGCCAAGATGACCGCCCAGAGCGAGAAGTTCGGGTCAGACCGCCAGAAGATATTGCCGTTCAGGAGGCCGGTTTGCTGCAGCAGGAAATTGAGTACGCCGAAATCGCCCGACAGGATCCAGTTCCAGATGGCGCCGACGACGAGGCCGGGCATGACCCAGGAAACCAGAAACAGGCCCCGCAACCAGGATGCGCCGGGAAAATTGATCCAGAAGAACAAGGCGAGCGCAAAGCCCACAAGGAACTGCCCCGTGATCGACCCCACCACGAAGACAATCGTGTTCCTGAGGATGGACATGGTTTCGGGCTGGGTGAGCAGGTCCACGTAATTTTTGAAACCGACAAAGGGCCGGATGACGCTGCCAAGGCTGAACATATCGACTTCCTGGAAGCTCATCAGGATGTTGTAGGCCAGCGGAAGTCCTGACAGCGCCAGGAGAAACGTGAAGGGCACCCCGACCAGAACAAGGTCGAAACCACGGCCGTCCGTTATGCTGGAGAACAGTCTTTTCATCAAAACCTCGCGGAAGCCTGGTTGACGGCGCGGCGGGTGAGTGCCGGGCCGTCACTGCGGGATGGCGGCGGCTTCAGCCCCCGATCGACTTGATCCTGGCAGCCGCCTGATCAAGTGCTGCCTTCGGCTCCGTCTGACCTGTCAGAGATGCCTGTATCGCGTCCTGGATGGCCTTCGAGATTTTCGGCCATTCCGGCGACGGGCCGCGAGGCTGCGCGTATTTCAGCTGTTCCACGAAGGTGGCGAGCGCTGAATCCTTCAAGGCATTGCCCGTGGGCGGAACCGGAAGGTCGGACCGTGCCGGAAGCTGGCCGAAATCCTTGTACATGGTCACATCCTTGGACGCGAAGAATTCCAGGGCCTTGAAGGCCTCCTTCGGATGCTTGGTGCTGGAAAAGATCGCCCAGTTGAAATCGCCCATGGCGGATGAACGCTGAGCACCCTCACTCGGCACCGGCAGAAGGGCAGTGCCCCACTGGAATTTGGCATCTTTCAACATGCGGTCGATTTCCCAGGGTCCGGAAATCGCCATGGCCGCATTGCCGGCATTGAAGGTGGCCGTCGAATCCCACTGGCTTCGGGTGAGGGTGTCCGGCGAGGCCAGCTTCTCATCCAGCATCTGCTTCCAGACCGAAAGAGCCTTGACGGCGCCTTCGCTGTTGATCGTCTTATAGGTGGCGCCGCCCATCTGCGCCCAGGGCAGGAACTGGAAAGTGCCCTCCTCGTTGGCCTTGGCGGAAAAGGTGATGCCGTAGATGTTCTTGGAAGGATTGGTGAGCTTTTTCGCCGTCGCCACCAGTTCGGTCCAGGTCTGCGGCGGCTTTTCGGGATCGAGACCGGCGGCCTTGAACAGATCCTTGTTGTAATAAAGCGCAATCGTGTTGGTCGCCTTCGGCACCCCATAATATTTTTCGTCCCAGGTCACCGATTTCAGCGGGCCGGGGAAATAGTTTTCCGGCTTGATGACCTTCGATTGCCCGATCATGTCGGTCAGGTCCAGAAAGGCCTTGCGCGACGCGAACATAGCATGGTTGGGATTGTCGATGGTGATGATGTCCGGCGCCTTGCCGGTGGAATAGGCGCGCATCGCCTCACTCACCACATCGTCGAACTGAAGCTGGCGATATTCGATCTGGATGCCGTTCTTTTGCGCGTTGAACTCCTTGACGAGGTTCGGCGCGGGCTGGATATCGCGGTCCAGCGACCAGAGAACGAGTTTCACATCCTCCGCTTTCGCACTCATGCCGGCAAGGGACGCACTGGCCAGAGCCAGTGCAACGGAAATCATAGTCCTGCGGATACCCATGGTTCTCCTCCTTCTTGGTTATCCTCGATTCTCATCCGGCTGGCGCAGAGCTCCTTCTCTGGCCAGCCGGTCTGCGCATCAGACGGGATCGACGACGAATGTGCCGCCTCTTGCCTGTTTCAGATGGTTCAAGGCGTGGATCTGGCCGGTCATTTCCAGCGCATCCCGGTAGACGGGATCATGCCATCCCTCGATGTCGATCGAACCCGACCAGCCGGCCAGCCTCAGTTCGGAAATGATGTCGGTCCAGTTGCTGTCGCCGAAGCCCGGCGTGCGCATGAAGACGAAGGGGTGCCTTCCGAAGATGCCGTGCTCGCGGATCACGTCCCAGCGAATGGTGGCATCCTTGCCGTGGACGTGGAAAATCCGCTTTGCCCATTTGCGGATCTGCGGCAGGGGCTCGATCAGATAGACCATCTGGTGGCAAGGCTCCCATTCAAGGCCGATATGCTCGTCCGGCGTCTCATTAAAAATGAGCTCCCAGGCATCGGGGTTATGGGCGATGTTCCAGTCGCCGGTTGCCCAGTTGCCGTCCATGGCGCAGTTTTCAAAGGCAATGCGGATGCCCCTGTCGGCGGCACGGCGGGCAAGCTCGCTCCAGATTTGCCGGTAACGCGGCAGGCTTTCCGTCAGCGGCCTGTTGCGGATGCGCCCGGTGAAACCGGCAACGCAGGTGGCGCCGAAGTGATGGGCGTTGTCGATGCAGTCCTTCCAGCCCTGGAGCGTCTGGAGATCGAGTTCCGTTTCTTCCAGCGGATTGCCGAACATGCCGATGGTGGAAATCGTAATGTCCCGCTCACCTATGGCCTCACGGCAACGCTTGCCGAGTTCGGCGATGTCCTGCCCGTTGGTGGTCTGCCAGAAAAACGGCTGAAAACTTTCAAAGCCCATGTCGGCAATCTGGGAAATCCGTTGGGAGGCCTGCCCTTTTGTGGCGCTGACCATGGTACCGATGCGGATGGAATGGTTTACCTGTCCGGTCATATTGCTAAGCCCTTATGCTGCAAGGTCGATGGTTTGCCGTGACCTGGCGCTGTCGATTGCACCAAACACCATGGCAAGGCTTTTGATGTTGTCCTGTCCCGCGGTTTCCGGCACGCCGCCGGTTTCGATAGCCGACAGGAAATCGGCGATGACGCTGGCATGGCCGTGGGTTTCCTCCTCCCGGGCGGGCGGCAGAACCTCGACCGGCACGGCGCCGCGCAGCAACCCGCTGTCGCTTCCCGCAGCAAAGGCGAGGAAGCTGTCCTCCCCGTCCCAGGTCAGCGTTCCGTTCGAGCCGACGATGCGCCATTCGCTCTCCCAACTGGTGCGTTGGCCTTCGGCGCACCAGGAGCCGCGATAGGTGAAGACCACGTCGTCGGTGAGTTGAAACACGGCATTGGCGCTGGCGCCGTGGGCGTACCAGGAGCCGGGCGGATTTGTTTCCAGGCAATAGACGGAAAGCGGTGTCTTGCCCGAGACGAAGCGGGCGGCGTCAAAGGTGTGGATCGCCATGTCCAGAAGCAGGACATTGTCCATCTTTTCGCGGAAACCGCCGAAATGCGGGGCGATGAAGAAATCGCAATGGATCGCGGTGAGCTGGCCAATCGCGCCGCTCTCGACGAAACGCCGCATCCGCCGCACGCCCGAGATGAACCGCCGGTTCTGTACGACCGCATGAATGCGCCCCGCGGCCTCGGCGGCGCGGATGAGGTCCGTCGCCTCCTCCATCGAGGTGGCCATGGGTTTTTCGCTCAGCACATGGCATCCGTGGGAAAGCGCAGCCTTGACGACGGTATGGCGGGCGGCGGGAATAACGACGTCGAACACGATGTCCGCACCGGTTTCGGTGAGCACCGCGGCAAGGTCGGATCCGACGGAGACGGGCTGAAGAGAAAACTCGGCTGCCAGGGACTGCGCCACCGACACGTCAAGATCCACCAGACCCACAACGGTCAGCGCCTGCCTCAGCTTCGGCGTGGACTGGAGCGCCCGCAGCCATCCTCTGGCCATGGCTCCGCAGCCACACAAAACGACCTTGTATGTCACCGGCATCCTCCCATGCAATGTTTACGGGACGATACCTCCGTGCATCCGTAAACGTTTACGGTACTATGAACGCCGCGATTTTTTTGTCAATACTATTTCCGAAAACGATTACGGTCGTATGTCGAACCCTGAAAGGCTCCCCTGTGACAGGTATCCGCCAACTTGCCGATTATCTGGATATTTCCATTGGCACCGTGTCGCGCGCGCTCAATGGCAAGGCGGATGTGAATGCGGAAACCCGCAGGCGCGTCCTGGAGGCGGCGGAGAAGCTGGGCTATGTCCCCAACCAGTCGGGGCGCTCGTTGCGCAAGGGCTCGACCGGCGTGGTCGGTTTCATGATGCAGACCGGCCCGGAAATCACCAGCCAGGGCGATGCTTTCTTCATGAGCGTCTTCGACGGGGTGCAGACCGTGCTCAGCCGCCACAAGCTCGATCTCGTCGCACTGCTCTGCTCTTCCAACGAAGATCCCTATGCCTATCTGCAGCGCACCGTGGCGCGCGGTTTTGCCGATGCCATCATCCTCTCGGCCACTCGCCGCAATGATGCGCGGTTCGAACTGCTGCACCGACACGACATTCCGTTCATCTCGCTCGGCCGCAGCCTGACCGATGTCGGCCAACCCTGGATCGATCTGGACTTCGAAGGAATGGCGGAGGTGGCGATCAAACGGCTGGTCAAGGCGGGCCACAGAGATATCGGGATCATCTGGCCCCATGGCGATCTCAACCTGGGTTACCTGTTTGCCGATCGATGCCGCCAGGTGCTCGCGGAACATGGGCTTGCCCTCAGCGACGATCATGTCTTCCGGGCAAAACCGAGCGAGGCGGGGGGCTACGCCGTGGCACACGAGATCGCCTCCAGATCTCCGCGCCCTTCGGCAATCGTCCTGGTCAATGAGATCCTGGTGACAGGGCTTTACAAGGGACTCGAGGACGCCGGCATCAAGCCCGGCAAGGACATTGCAATCATCGGTCGCTATAGTCCCCAGGCACAGTTTCTCTCCCCGGCATTGACCTGCTTTACGTTGTCGCTTCGTGATCTGGGGATCAGCCTGGCGGAGCATCTGCTGTCGGTCATGCCGGCCTACCAGTCCCACTATGTCGGACAGACGCCCCGCGTGGTCTGGCCCATGACATTGATCGAAGGCGCAAGCGGCTGAACGGCAGTGACTAGTGAGTTTCGCAAAACGCTTGACATCCGGACTGGCTGAGGCAAATTCCCTGTCATGGGGTTGCGATCACCCCACGAGGCTACGGCCGAAGAATCGCGTCCACAAACCCGCTGGAACGGAGGACGCGTCATGCCGTCATTTCTGGAAATCACACCTGACAAACTTGCCCGCATCATTGGTACACCCAATCTGCCGACGATCATCGACGTCCGCAACGATGAGGATTTTGGAAGCGATCCTCGGTTGATCCCCGGATCGATCCGCCGGGACTTTCGCCGCGTCACCGAATGGGGCCCTGAAACATCCGGTCCCGCCATCGTCCTTTGCCAGAGAGGACAGAAGCTTGGCCATGGCGTCGCGGCACATCTCAGGGCGATGGGGAAACAGGCGGAGACGCTGGAAGGAGGGTTTGAGGCCTGGCGCGACTCGCAAGGCATTCTCGTTCCTGAGGAAAAGCTCCCTTCGAGAGACGTCCAAGGACGAACCGTCTGGGTGACGAGGTCCCGCCCAAAGATAGACCGCATCGCCTGCCCGTGGCTGATCCGTCGGTTCGTCGATCCTTCCGCGATCTTCCTGTTCGTTCCGGCGAGCGAAGTCGCGCTGGTGGGCGACCGCTTCAACGCGACGCCTTTTGACATCGAGGACGTCTTCTGGAGCCATCGCGGGGAACTGTGCACCTTTGACATCATGATCGACGAGTTCGGATTGAAGAACGACGCTCTCTTGCATCTCGCCACCATCGTGCGGGGCGCCGACACGGCCCGGCCCGACCTCGCCCCTGAAGTGCAGGGTCTGCTCGCCATCTCGCTCGGACTGTCACGGATGTTCAACGACGACCTTGAACAGCTGCAGGCAGGCCTGCTGGTCTATGACGCGATGTATCGCTGGTGTCGCGACGCCACGGAGGAGACTCATAATTGGCCAAATCCGAGGAAGGGGTAACGGTCTTGACGGATACGGCAAAAAGCCTTGTCGACAGGCAGCCGGTCGCCGGCGGCGACGTCGTGCCGCTGTCCGAAGCGGTCAAAGTCTGGGCACGGGTCGCCGCCCTCAGCTTCGGCGGCCCGGCTGGCCAGATCGCGGTGATGCACCGGATCGTCGTCGACGAAAAGCGCTGGGTGGGAGAGCATCGTTTCCTTCACGCCCTCAACTATTGCATGCTTCTGCCGGGTCCGGAGGCCCATCAGCTCGCCATCTATATCGGCTGGCTGCTCAACAAAACCAAGGGCGGCATGATTGCCGGCCTTCTGTTTGTCCTGCCCGGCTTCATCTCGATCCTGGCGCTGAGCTACATCTACGTCCTCTTCGGCGACGTGACCGTCATCGAGGGGATGTTCTTCGGCCTGAAATGCGCTGTCCTCGCCGTCGTCGTTCAGGCGGTCCTGCGGATTGGCAGTCGCGCCCTCAAGAACAGGGTGATGGTGGCGATCGCGGCCGTCGCGTTTGTCGCGATCTTCTTCCTTCACGTACCGTTTCCGCTGATCATCATAGGTGCGGGCGCCATTGGATATTTTGGCGGCCGGGCCGGGGTCGCTGCGTTCAGGGTCGGCGGCGGGCACAAGTCCGGTTCGGCCAACATTCTGGAAGATCGCGACTCCGTTCTCGGCGAGGACATCCCCCTCCATGCACGGTCGAACCTTGCCTGGTCGCTGAAGACCTCAGGCGTTCTTGCGGCGCTTTGGCTCCTTCCGGTCGCGGTTCTGCTGCTGACGCTCGGCCGTGACAACGTATTTTCGCAAATCGGCGTGTTTTTCAGTCAGATGGCCGTCGTCACCTTCGGCGGCGCCTATGCCGTGCTCGCCTATGTCGCGCAGGAGGCCGTCGAGCAGTTCGGCTGGCTCCGTCCGGGTGAAATGCTCGATGGGCTCGGCATGGCGGAGACCACACCGGGTCCATTGATCATGGTCACGCAATTTGTCGGGTTCCTGGCGGGGCATCGTGATCCGGGAGCTCTCAATCCACTGACCGCAGCCACCCTCGCCGCCATCCTGACGACCTGGGTGACGTTCCTGCCAAGCTTCCTGTGGATTTTTGCGGGCGCACCTTTCATCGAAAAGATGCGCGGCAACATCGCCCTGACGGGGGCGATGTCGGCGATCACCGCGGCCGTGGTTGGCGTGATCCTCAACCTCGCGGTCTGGTTCGGCCTGCACGTCCTGTTTGGCGATGTCCGGCAGATATCGGCGGGTCCGTTGTCCGTGGATATTCCTGTCCTGAGCTCGGTTATTTTGCCCTCGCTGGTTTTGACGGCCATTGCCGCCATGGCCATCTTCCGTTTCGGCCTGTCGGTCATCACGACGCTTCTGGGATCAGCGGTTTTGGGAATCTGCTGGAAGTTTATCGCCCTGAGTTGATGTGGGCCGAGACGCCTGGCGTCTCGGCATCGTTCAGATTGGTGCCGGTCAAGGGGCGAGCGCCGGTAGATCCTGCGCTCGACGCGACTGGCGCCTGGCTACTTCCACTGCGTCGCATTGCCCACGGCGCAGCCGTAGGGTGGCAAGGACGCTGCAAAGGTGGTCTTCAGCCTCGCGCAGCCCCAGCTGTTGATCGGACCGGGCATGGCGCTGTTGAGCGTGATGCCGATTTCATCATAGGGGCTGTCGGTGTTGGTGACGTAGCGATGCCAGCGGAAACCGACAAGAACGACGATTGCAAGGACAATCGTCAGCAGCAGGCGAAACAGTTTCCTCATGGGAATATCCTTCAGACGCACAAAATCCAGCGTCTAGCACCCCTTTGCCGGAGCTGGAAGTGCTGCTGCCAAAGCGCCTGCAGATCCTCTCGGGCGCAAGGGCCGCAACGGGATTGCGACCCTTGCCGAGACCGGCCCCCCGAGGGGCCGGGATTTTATACGCCTTGCCGATCAGCCCCACTTCATTTCGCCGGTGGCGACCTTGGAGCCTATGTCGAGCGCGATGCCCATGCCAAGGCCCGGGAAGCGTGCTTCCATCGCCGCCTTGAGCCCGGCCGAGCCCTTGGCCTTTGCGAGTTCTTCCTCGAACGCCTTCAGATAGGCGAGCGTATGCGCGACGCCGGACAGGTCGGTCAGTGCGTCCGGCGTCATATGGCCGGCGACCACGATCGCCGGTTTGCGTGCCGCGATCTTTTCGAGATTGGCGATCCAGGCAGCCCGCAGTTCGGCGCTGTTGGTATCTGCCGTCCAGACGTGAACACCGTTGAAGATCATCACGCCGCCGAACACGGCGTTCAGCGACGGGACGAAGAGATAGCGGCGATTGGACAAGCCTTCCGCGTCGACGATCTCGACAGTTTCACCGTCGACCGTCAGCGTCTTGCCGTCAAAGGCCTCCGGCATGACGACGTCGGCCAGCGCCTGCGGGCCGTTCTCCTTGAGCTGCGGCCCCCAGACGGCAAGCTTCTTCTCGACATTGCCCTTGATGGCCGCGACAGTTGCCGAGGCGGCGATCACCCTGGCATCCGGGAAAGCAGCCCTGATCGGGCCGAGGCTGAAATAGTAGTCCGGATCGGACTGGCTGACATAGATCGTGGTGAGCGTCTTGCCCGTGGCCTTGATCGCTTCAGCGACGGCCCTGCCGTCGGCGAGCGTGAAGCCGCCGTCGATCAATATGGCTTGCGTCGGGCCGGAGACCAGGACCGGGCTGCGGAAGAAACCATTCTGCCCGGCCGGAAAATGCTTCCACGCCGGGCCTGTGGCGGCATGGCCGAGACCCGCGGGGGCGAAGACGGCGGTGGCGCCGGCGGCAAGAGTGGTTTTCATGATCGTTCTCCTCGTAAACATGGAATGTCTCCTGGTGTTGCGTTCGGCGTCGGGAATTCAAGACATCACGGCGGGACAGGCCGTCTAATGGAACCAGAGAGAGGGTGATGCGGACCTTGCCGCTCGTGCCGCGCTCCTTGTGACGCCGTCAATGACATGACGGAATAGAACCAGGAAGGCCAACAAACACGACAGAATGTATGCTAGACGCTGACAATCACGGGGAAAACCTTCATGCAGGATGCGACCAACCTCAATCGGCTCGCCTATTTCGTGGCCGTCATCGATGCCGGATCCTTCACCCGGGCGGCCGAGTATCTCGGCATTACCAAGGCGGTCGTCAGCCAGCAGGTTGCAAGGCTCGAGCAGGAGGTCGGCACGACCTTGCTGATGCGCACGACGCGGCGTCTCCAGCCGACCGAGGCGGGCCGAATGTTTCACGCCCGATGCGTATCGATCCTCAGGGAAGCCGAGGATGCCCTGGGGGAACTGGCCCAGGCCAGATCAGAACCCAAGGGCCTGCTGAGGGTCACCGCACCCTATGACTATGGCACCTCGGTCATCGTGCCTGTGGTCACCGCCTTCACGGCCCGCTATCCCGATTGCAAGGTCGAGCTGAACCTCAGCGACAAGATGGTCGATCTGGTCGCCGACAACATGGACCTCGCCATTCGCGTCGGCTGGCTGGCCGATTCAAGCCTGCAGGCAAGGCGGATCGGTTCGTTTCAACAATATCTGGTCGCTCCGCCTCAACTGGCCGGCAGGATAAGGGAACTCGATGGGCTCGCCGATTTGCCCGCCCTGCCCTTTGTTGCCAACAACGCGCTGCGCGAGCCTTTGGAGTGGAGGTTCACGCGCGGTGATCAGGAGACGTTCACGGTGCGGTTCAAGGCATCGATCTCGATCAACACCACGCCGGCGGTCATGCACGCGGCAAGGCATGGCGGCGGCTTGTCGGTCCTGCCGGACTTCCTTGCCAGGGCTGAGCTGGCAAGCGGACGCCTGGTTCATGTCCTGCCGGATTGGCAGCTGCCCTCGGGCGGCGTGTTTACGGTCTATCCGGCGGCACGCTTCCGTCCGCCCAAGGTCTCTGCATTCGTGGAAATGCTCGTAGCGGCGTTGAGAACCGAAACACCGCGCGGGGAATGACATCCAGCTCTCGGTCATCTGCGGCTTGACAGATTTTCCAATTCACTCATAGTAGAAATTGGTCAGACAATCTGACCGCCTGCGCATCGAGGGAGTGATGCGCTCGGAGGAGTTCGATGTTCGTGGCTTTGGAGCCGCGCCGGCTTTATCGCCAGGTCGCGGAGCAGATTCGTGTGCTGATCGATACGGGGGAGCTGAAGCCGGGTTCGAGGCTTCCGCCCGAACGGGAGCTCGCCGAACGATTTGCGGTTTCCCGGCCAACAGTCCGCGAGGCGCTGATCGTGCTCGAGGTCGAAGGTCGGATCCAGATCCGCATGGGATCCGGCGTCTACATCATGAGCACTCCGAGACAGCCCACGGTTGTCCTGCCCAACGACGAAGGAGGCGGCCCCCTCGAGATCCTGCAGGCGCGCTGCCTGATCGAAAGCGGCATCGCGGAAGAAGCCGCGCGTCTCGTGACGCCCGAGAGCATCGCCCGCATCGATCTGCTCCTGGAGCACATGGAGCAGTCGCTGAACGACGGCCCGGTCGCCCTTGCCTGCGACCGCGATTTTCACACGGCAATCGCCGACATCATCGGCAATTCGGCGCTGAAGCACTTCACGGGACTGATCTACGATACGCGGATGTCGCCCTATTTCACCAAGCTTGCGAGCTATTTCGAGGGGCCGCACACATGGAAGCTGGCGCTTGAGGAGCACCGTGTCATTCGTGACGCCATTGCCGCGGGGGATCCCGCCGCGGCGCGCGAGGCCATGCGTCGTCACCTGACGCTGGCGCAAAAGAGATTCTCGGAAAGCTTCGGGGAGGAGCCGACCAGAGAAGACTGACCGTCCGCGATCGCGGCCGGATCGACCATACAGTTCCGTTTCACCTGGGAGGAAAGAATGAAACACCGACTGAAGACACTGCTTGGCGCCGCCGCAGTCATCGTTGCATCGACGCTTTCGGCGCATGCCGAGACCGTGCTGAAATGGGCTCATGTCTATGAGACGCCCGAGCCTTTCCACACCGACTCGGTCTGGGCCGCCGGAGAGATCGCCAAGCGAACCAATGGCCGCTACAAGATCGACGTCTATCCGGCTTCGCAGCTCGGGAAAGAGGCCGACATCAACCAGGGCCTGAAGCTCGGCACCGTGGATATCATCATCTCCGGCTCCAGCTTTGCCGCGCGCGATCACAAGCCGATCGGCGTCACCTATTATCCCTATATCTTCCGCGACCCGAGCCATCTTCTGGCCTACACGAAGAGCGACGTCTTCAAGAAGCTCGCCAAGGGTTACGAAGACAAGACCGGCAACCACATCGTCGCCCTCAGCTATTATGGAACGCGCCACACCACGTCCAACCGGGCGATCTCGAAATGCGCCGACATGGCGGGCCTGAAGATGCGCGTACCGGATGTACCGGCCTATCTGGCCATGCCGCGCGCCTGCGGTGCCAACACCACGCCGATCGCCTTTGCGGAAGTCTACCTGGCGCTGCAGAACGGCACTGTGGAAGCCCAGGAAAATCCGCTGACGACGATCGAGGCCAAGAAGTTCTACGAGGTCCAGAAGAACATCGTGCTGACCGGCCATATCGTCGATCACCTGAATACCGTCGTCTCCAAGACCCGCTGGGCCAGTCTCTCCGACGAAGACAAGAAGATCTTCTCGGACGTGATGCTAGAAGCCGCAGCCCGCACGACCAAGACCATCGAAGCCCGCGAAAAGGCGCTCGTCGATGAATTCAAGAAGAAGGGCCTGACCGTTACCGACGTCGACAAGGCAGACTTCGAGAAGAACGTCATCGACAAGGTGAAACTCGAGGACTTCGGCTACGAAAAGGCCGACTGGGACGCCATCCGCGCATTGAAGTGACGATCCCGGCCCCGGCGTGCAACGCGTCGGGGCAACCCCTTTGCGATTTTTCATGAACGGAGTGGACCCGATGACGGAGCATTCGCACGCGCCGATAAGCGTGGAAGAAATGGCGCATGCCTTTGAGGAAGAAGCAGCGCCCGTTGACCTGTCTCCCTATGCCATCGAGGACTGGGTGACGCTTGCGGTGTTCTGGGCCATGGGTCTGGCCGTATTCCTGCAATTTTTCACCCGCTACGTGCTGAACGACAGCTTTGCCTGGACGGAGGAAATCGCCGCCAACTGCCTTGTGGTCGTGGTGTTTCTCGGCTCCGTCATGTGCGTGCGCATGGTCCGCCACATTCATGTGGACCTGCTCTACCGTTTCCTGTCGAAGCGGACCGGGCGGCTCCTGGAACTCGTGGTCGATGCGATCAGCATTGGCTTCTTTGCCTATATCACTTGGCTGATGTGGCGTTATCTGGAGATCGTCGGGGAGGAGCGAATGGTGACGGTCGACCTGCCGCGCGGCATCGTCTTCTACACCGTCTTTGCGGCATTCGCCCTGATGTTCCTGCGATCCGCCCAAAACCTGGTCAAGGACCTGACCGGCACCAAGAGCGTGCGTGAGCAGGCGCAGGACGACATCCACACGGGGGGAATCTGACATGCTGCTCCTGATCGGATCATTCCTCGCACTTCTGATGATCGGCTCGCCGGTCGCCGTGTCCATGGCTGTCGCGTCGCTGCTCTATCTGGTGATCTACGGCGTGGCGCCTGACATCATCGCCGCCCAGCGGATGATCGCCGGCGTCGAAAGCTTTCCGCTGATTGCCGTGCCGTTCTTCATCCTGGCCGGCAACCTCATGAACATCGCCGGCGTGACGGGCCGCATCTATCGCTTTGCGCTATCGCTCGTCGGCTGGATGAAGGGCGGCCTGGCGCAGGTCAACATCATCGGTTCGGTGGTGTTTTCCGGCATGTCCGGAACGGCGCTGGCAGATGCCGCCGGTATCGGCACGATCGAAATCAAGGCCATGAAGGATCATGGCTATCCGGTCGAGGCAGCTGTCGGCGTCACCGCAGCGTCGGCAACGCTCGGTCCGATCTTTCCCCCGTCACTGCCGTTCGTCATCTACGGCATGATGGCGAATGCATCGATCGGTGCCCTGTTCATGGCCGGCATCATTCCCGGCATCGTGATGACATTGCTGATGATGCTCACCGTCTATATCTTCGCCAAGCGCAAGGGCTGGGGCTCGGATACGCCCTTCGAGCTGAAGCAGTTGCTCGGTGCCTCGCTCGAAGTGGCGATCGTGCTTGCCTTCCCGGCGACCGTCTACCTGATGATCCTGGCGGGCCTGTCGGTCAATGTCGCGGTGCTGATCGGGCTTGCGTTTCTGGTGGCGCTCGACTGGTACTTCGATTTTTCCGCCGTCATGGCCCTGATGACGCCGGTCCTGTTGATCGGGGGCATGACCATGGGCTGGTTCACGCCCACCGAAGCCGCCGTTGCTGCGGTCCTGTGGTCGCTTTTCCTCGGCCTGGTACGCTACCGCACCATGACTGTCAGGGCATTGGCCAAGGCATCCTTCGACACGATCGAAACGACGGCCTCGGTTCTCTTCATCGTCACCGCGGCATCCATCTTCGCCTGGCTGCTGACGGTCAGCCAGGCAGCTCAGCTGTTCTCCGATTTCCTGTTCGGCCTGACAGACAACTGGTGGACCTTTCTGATCATCGTCAACGTTCTGCTCCTGATCGTCGGCGCCTTCCTCGATACGATCGCCGCCATCAGCATCCTGGTGCCGATCCTGATGCCCGTGGCCGCGCGCTATGGCATCGATCCGGTGCATCTCGGTCTCATCATCACCCTCAACCTGATGATCGGCCTTTTGACGCCGCCGGTCGGCATGGTGCTCTTCGTTCTCTCCCGCATCTCCAAACTGTCGGTGGAGAAAACGGCGATCGCCATCCTGCCCTGGATGATCCCGCTGTTCGTTGCGCTCGGCCTTATCACCTTCATCCCGGCGATCACGCTCTGGCTGCCCACCCAGCTCGGCCTCATCCGATAACCGTCGGTCCCCGATACTGGGGAACGGCAATCTCTTGAACGAAAGGTACAGTGCGATGCAGACGCGCGTTGCCCGCCTTCACGCTCAGCGTGACCTCCGAGTGGAGACACTGGATGCCCCCGACCTCGGCCCGGGCCAGGTGCTGCTTAGAATGGCGGCGGGCGGCATCTGCGGCTCCGATCTCCACTACTATCAGGACGGCGGGTTCGGGCCGGTGCGGGTTCGCGAACCGATCATCGCCGGCCACGAGGCCTCCGGCTTCGTCGAAGCCCTGGGCGCAGGGGTTTTCGGGCTGGAACTCGGGCAGTTGGTTGCGGTCAATCCATCGCAGCCATGCGGCCATTGCCAATACTGCCGGGCCGGCCAGCCGATCCATTGCCTCGACATGCGCTTCATGGGTTCGGCGATGCGCCTGCCGCACGAAAACGGCATGTTCCGCGAGAGGCTGGTCGTGCCCGCAATCCAGTGTCATCCGGTTGGAGATGGCGTGTCGCCGGGCGAGGCCGCCTGTGCGGAGCCGCTTGCCGTGTGCCTGCATGCTGTCGCCCAGGCCGCAGACCTATCGGGCCGCACCGTGCTGGTCACCGGGGCAGGTCCGATCGGGCTTCTGACGGTTGCCGCGGCCCGGCATGCGGGCGCCGCCAGGATCGTGGTGACGGATCTGGCCGATGCAGCCCTGTCGCGGGCGCCGTCCATGGGCGCGACCGAGACGATCAACGTGGCTTCCAATCCGGAGGGGCTTCTTCCCTTCCAGGAGGGCAAGGGCAGTTTCGACGTGGTGTTCGAATGCTCGGCTTCCGCTGCGGCCCTGCGATCGGCCTTTGCCGCGCTCAAGCCCCGCGGAACCCTCGTCCAGATCGGCGTGACCGGTGACATGACCATCCCGCTCAATGCGCTGGTGGGCAAGGAGATCGTCTGGCGCGGCTCGCAGCGCTTCCATGCGGAATTCGCCGAGGCGGTCGATCTGATCGCCAGGCGTCGCATCGACGTGCGGCCGATCATTTCGCACAGTTTTCCGCTGGATGCGGTGACCGCGGCTTTCGAACAGGCCGCGGACCGATCCAAGGCCTGCAAGGTACAGATCACATTCGAGCAGACCCAGACAATCGGAAAGGACAAGACATGAGACATACGTGGCGCTGGTTCGGCCCGATCGACAAGGTGAGCGTCCGCGATGCGGCGCAGGCCGGTGCGGAAGGCATCGTGTCCGCGCTCCATCACATTGCCACCGGTGAGGTCTGGCCAGTCGACGAGATCGCCAGGCGGCACGAGGAGATCAAGGCCGGCGGTCTGGTATGGGATGTCGTGGAAAGCGTTCCCGTCTCCGAGGATATCAAGACGCAGACCGGCGACTGGAAGCGCCATATTGCCAACTGGCAGGAAACGCTGCGGCGTCTGTCGGCCTCCGGCATCCGCACGGTCTGCTACAATTTCATGCCGATCCTCGACTGGACCCGCACGGACCTGCGCTGGGACACACGCCACGGCGCCAAGGCCATGCGGTTCGACCTGACCGATTTTGCCGCCTTCGATATCCATATCCTCAAACGTCCCGGGGCCTGCGGCGACTATCCGGAATGGCTGCAGGAAGAGGCGGCGCGGCGGTTTTCCGGGATGGCGGATGCGAAGATCGCAGCCCTGGGCAAAAACATCGGGGCGGGGCTGCCCGGCTCGGCCGACGGTTATACGCTCGACCAGCTGCTGGAAAAGCTTCGATCGTACCAGGGTATCGATCGGGCCCGGTTGCAGCAGAACCTCGTCGACTTCCTGACCGAAGTCACGCCCGTGGCCGAAGAGGTCGGCATCAACATCTGCGCACATGGCGACGATCCGCCCTGGCCGCTGCTCGGCCTTCCGCGCATCCTGTCGACCGAAGCCGACTACGCCCATATGCTGGATCAGGTCGGCGCGCGCGCCAATGGCGTGACGCTCTGCACCGGCTCGCTCGGCGCCAGAGCCGACAACGACCTGCCCTTCATCGCCTCGCGCTTTGCCGACCGCATCCATTTCGTGCATCTGCGCAATGTGACGCGCGATACCGATACTGTCCCCTGCTCCTTCTTCGAGGACGAGCACCTGGAGGGTGCAACGGACATGGTTGCCGTGATCGCCGCGCTGCTTTCGGAAGAAGCACGCCGGCGCGGCGAAGGCCGCGAGGACCATCGCATCCCGATGCGGCCGGATCACGGGCAGGAAATCCTCGACGACCTGACGCGCGGCGCGCAGCCGGGTTATCCTGCGATCGGACGGCTGAAGGGGCTGGCGGAGCTTCGCGGCATCGAGCGAACGCTCTCGCATCCCCGCTATGGCCTGGGGGCCTGATCAGGCACCGGGTGCGGCCCGGCTCCCGGTTCACGGATAGGCGGTCGAGCCGTCCGGCTTGCGGGTGACCTTGCGCTCCCAGTGCACGTAGTCTTCCGTCTCCAGCACCTTCTCATCGATCTCGATGCCCCAGCCGGGTCGATCCGGGCGCAGGTTCATGTGCCCGTCCACCGGCAGATAGGGGTCGAGCGCCCAGGGCGCATGCACGTGCGGCTTGAACTCCAGGATCTTGAAATTCGGCTGGGCGGCGCAGAAATGGATGTTCACGGCGGTCGCCAGCGGGCCCATCGGATTATGCGGCGCGATCGTCACGTAATGCGCCTCGGCGATCGCCGCGATACGGCGCATTTCGGTGACACCGCCGACGACGCAGATATCCGGCTGGATGATGTCGGCGCCGCGCGCGGACAAAAGCGCCAGAAACTCGAAGCGGTTGTAGAGAGATTCGCCGGTTGCCAGCGGCACGGTCACCTTCGATTTCAGCTCCGCCCATGCAGGGATATGTTCAGGCCGTATCGGCTCTTCATAAAAGAGCGGGTCATAGGGCGCGATCGCCGCCGCCAGTTGGACGGCCTGGTAGGGTTCGTAGATCTTTGCATGCGCATCGAAGGCGAATTCAAAATGCGAGGGGGTGATCTCGCGGATCTTGCCGAAATAGTCGCCGGTTTCCTTCACCAGTTCGCCCCAGCGGCTGTTGTGAAGATCGCGGCGGTAGGGGCTCAGCTTGAACGCGGTATAGCCGTAGTCTTGGTTCAGCCTGAGCGTCTGATCGAGCGCGTCCTGCGGATCGGGTGCGGTATAGACGCCGCAATAGACGCGGACGCGATCACGCACATTGCCGCCAAGCAGCATGTAGACCGGCAGACCCGCAGCCTTGCCGGCGATGTCCCACAATGCATGATCGATTGCAGAAATCGCGGCAAGGCCGAGCGCTCCGGGAGGAAACCGGCACTGTTGGTTCAGCTTCAGGACGAGGAATTCCACGCGGCGCGGGTCTTCTCCTTCGATCTGATGGAAAAGATAGTCGAGAAGCGGGGGGAGTGCCCAATCGGGGCCGTGATTATAGCATTCGCCCCAGCCGGAAATGCCTTCGCTGGTCTCGATCTTGAGCAACAGGCGCGGACGGTCGTCCACGCGCTGCATGTATGTTTTTATTCCGGTAATACGCACTTTGGTTTCTCCGTCAGGCGACGAGCGCTTCGTTTTTGACCCGATCGACAATGCCGCGCAAAATGCGCCGTTCATCGCCGTCGAGAGCGACGACGCCCGGAATGCGGACCGCGCCGACATCGGTGCCAAGCATGCCGAGCGCTTCCTTCACAACGGTCACGTTGGCGCCATTGTTGTATTTGGTGCGCAGCATTTCGAAGCCGGCAATGCCGTCGATCAGTTGGCGCGCCGCCGCATAGTTGCCGGCCTCCAGCGCGCGATGGATCGCGTGCGAGCGTTCGGGGAATACGTTGACCAAACCCGACGTGAAGCCCTTGGCGCCCATGGCGTAGAATGCCGGCGCCCAGCCTTCGGCGAGACCACAGACCCAGATCGCCGGAGCGTCATGGGTGGCTCGAATGACTTCCGCCAGCAGCATCAGGTTCGACGAGGCGAACTTGATGCCGGCAATGTTCGGATGCAGGGCGAGTTTTCTGAAATCCTCGACCGAGAAGCCGTCGCTGCGCACATAAGCGATCACCGGTACGGTGCAGAAATCCGCCAGTTCGAGGAAATAGCCGGCCTGATAGGACGGCCCGGCGAACGGGTCCATCGGATGGTGGCCCATGATCGCATCCGCACCTTCGGCAATTGCGTCCTTCGCAAGCGCCTTTGCTTCGGTCAGCGAGCGACCGACGGCAGCGCTCACCAGCGACTTGCCGTCGGCGGCCTTGATCGTGGCGGCATGCACGACGCGGACTTCGTCCATGGTGAGCGTGAAGAACTCGCCCGTATTGCCGGCCGCCATCAGGTTGTGCACCTTGGCGACCGCCAGGCGCTTGATCAGCGCGCCGAGCTTTTCGACGTCGACAGTCCCGTCTTGCCGGTAAGGCGTCACCGGGACACCCGAAATGCCGGTCAGCGCCTTTCTTACAGTCTGCAGCCTGTCATTCACGTCAGATATCCTTTTTGTTGCCGAAAACGATGTTCAGATAGGTTTCACCGGAGCGGACGACGTGGTTGCGCATCTGCCGCTCGGCGAGATCCGCATCGCCCGTGACGATGGCCTTGGCGATGGCGGTGTGCTCCTCGAGCGCTTTCTGACGTTCGGCGGGATCCATGTGGATGACGCGGCGAATGCTGGCGTCGTAGAATTGCTGCCGTTCAATCAATTTCGCCAGGTAACCGCAGCGGGAGCTGCGGTGAATGTGTTCGTGGAATTGCTCGTTGAGGGAAATCAGGCTGTCCGCATCCGCGGACGACGTCGCCTTGGCCATCAGATCGGCGATTGCAGTCAATTCGACGCCGGCCGGCTTGCCGATGCGCTTTGCGGCCAGGTGCGCGATCATCGATTCGAGCGCCGCGCGGGCGAGAATCATCTCCTCCGCCCAGCCCATATCGAACCGAATGATCACCCCGCGCCGGGGCAGAGCCTCGACCAGACCTTCTGTCTCAAGCTGGCGCAGGGCCTCCTTGATCGGCGTCGTGCTGACGCCGAATTGCTCGGCGAGGCTGCGCTCGTTGACCTTCTCCCCCGTCGCGAACCGTCCGGCGAGGATGGCAGCGCGCAGGGTCCGATGGACGTGATCCCGCACCGTCATCTGAAATTTCGGGTCGATCTTCGCAAACGCTTCGGACCGTGGGCTTCCAGTTGGCTCAGGAATCATTTTTCGCGAAATCCGTTGACGAGGCAGTGAGAGTGTGGGATCTGATATACCAGACTTCAGATCTATGTCGATACGAAAATCTGTCGTCGATGCGATTTGAGGAGCCCCGGAGGAGGATTTTTATGCTCAGACGTCACGTCATTCTGCTTTCCAGCATTGCTGCCCTGTCATTGGTCGCGCCGGGCCCCGCTTCGGCGGCAACGCCGAAGGATCAACTGGTCGTGGCCATGGACACTTCGTCCCTGCGCGGGCTTGACCCGAACGAGATCAACCAGCTGGAAGCCGCCGAGATCGTCGCCAATCTCTACGAGCGACTGATCGTCCTGCCCGCTGCCGACATTTCCAAGCCACAGCCGGGCATCGCCGAGAGCTGGACGGTTTCTCCCGATGGCAAGACGTTTACGTTCAAGATCCGCTCGGGCGTCAAATTTCACTCCGGCAACCCGCTGACGGCAAAGGATGTCGAATGGTCGCTGCGCCGGCTGGTGAAGCTCGGCCTCGCGCCCTCGACGGACCTGCGCCAGTGGGGCTTTACGGCTGACAACGTCGAGAAGCTCATTCGTGCGACGGACGGTTCGACCGTCGTTGTCGAAACCCCGGAGGTCTGGAATTCAAACCTCATCCTCTATTCGCTCGCGAGTTTCTCGACCTCGATCCTCGACAGCAAGTTCCTTGCCGACAAGGACAAGGGCGGCGATATGGGGAGGGAATTCCTGCAGACCGCCGACGCGGGCTCCGGCCCCTATACGCTGCGGACGTGGCGCGTCAACGAACTGATCATCGCCGATGCGTTCAAGGACTACTGGCAGGGCGAACCCAAGATGCGCCGCGTTTTGCTGCGCCACATCCCTGAATCGTCCGCCCAGCGCCTTCAGATCGATGCCGGCGACGCCGATGTGGCGACGCGGCTTTCGTCCACGGACCTCGGCGCGCTCGAAACGGGCGGCAAGGTGACGATCCAGAAGACCCCCGGCTTCGGCTTCTACTATCTGGCCCTGAACCAGAAGGATGAAATTCTGTCGAAACCGAAGGTGCGCGAGGCGTTCCGCTACCTGATCGATTATGACGGCCTCGCGGGCACCGTCATGAAATATTACGGCATCAAGCAGCAGACGATCGTGCCGGCCGGCCTGCCGGGCGCGATCGACAAGAACCCGTACAAGCTCGATGTCGAAAAGGCCAAGCAGCTTCTCACTGAGGCCGGTTATCCGAACGGCTTCTCCAAGGTCTATTACGCGACGCCGGTGACACCCGAATATGAAGTCGCCCAGTCGCTTCAGGCCAATGCCGCCAAGGCCGGCGTCAAGCTCGACCTGCAGGGCGGCGACCATATCGGCAAGTTCCGCAACCGCCAGTTCGAGATCTTTTCGGCCCGCTCGGGCGACCGTTTGCCCGACCCGCATGCGGTTCTGCAATCCTATGCGACGAACGCCAACAATTCCGACGAGGCCAAGCTCGTCGGCCTGAATGCCTGGCGCACGGCCTGGGATGTTCCCAAGGACATCCAGCAGATGGTCACCGCCGCCGCGCACGAGACCGACCAGTCGAAGCGCGCCGGGCTCTATACCAAGATCAACGAGGCCTATCTTGCTTCGTCGCCGGCCCTGGTCACCTCGTTCCTGCGCACCGACGCCAAGGCGGTTCGCAACGAAGTGAAGGGCTATATCGGCCATTCGACCTGGCTGACCCGCTGGGACACGGTCAACAAGGGCAATTGATCGCCTCTTCTAGGAACTGCGCAATTGAGCATGTCACAGACCATCGAAACGCGACGCGCGGGCAGCAGGAAGCTGCTGTCCGCCGGGCGTAAACTTGCCACGTCCCTCGCGGTGATCGCGACGACGTTGCTTGGCCTTCTGATCATCACCTTCGTCGTCGGCCGGATGATCCCGGCGGACCCGGTTATCGCCGTGGTCGGCGATCAGGCGGATCAGTCGACCTATGATCGCGTCTACAAGGAGATGGGGTTGGACAGGCCCATCTATGTGCAGTTCGGGTCCTATCTTGCCGATATCGTGCGACTGGACTTCGGCCAGTCGCACGTCACCAAGAACCAGGTGGCAAGCGATCTCGCGCGGGTATTCCCGGCGACACTGGAGCTCGCCACGCTCGCGACGATCATCGGCGCAGGGTTTGGCGTTCCCCTCGGCATCCTGTCGGCGGTACGCAAGGGCACCTGGGTCGATCATCTCGCCCGTATCGTCGGGCTGCTCGGACATTCCACGCCGATCTTCTGGATCGGCACGACGGTCATCCTGATCTTCTACGCCAATCTCGGCGCCATTCCCGCCGGTGGCCGCATCGACATCTATAACGAGGGGCTTGTCGAAGGACCGACGAACTCGCTGATCATCGACTCGCTTCTCGCCGGGGAATGGGACGTCTTCTGGAGCGCACTCCACCACGTCATCGCACCCGCGCTCATCCTCGGTTATGCGGCCATGGCCTATCTCAGCCGCATGAGCCGCAGCTTCATGCTCGAACAGCTCAGGCAGGAATATATCCTGACGGCCCGCGCGAAAGGCCTCGGCACGCGGCCGATCATCTGGCGCCACGCCTTCCGCAACATAAGGGTTCAGCTGCTCACGGTCGTGGCACTCGCCTATTGCGGCCTCCTTGACGGCACCGTGCTCATCGAAACGGTATTCTCCTGGCCGGGCCTCGGCCAGTATCTCACCTCCGCCTTGTTCTTTGCAGACATGAACGCGGTTCTCGGCAGCGTCCTGCTGATCGGCATCATCTCGATCGCGATCAACCTCCTGTCGGATATTGTCTACCGCTTCATCGATCCCCGAACCCGATGACCCAGGACCCCGGTACCGCCATGACCAAATCCGGTTACTTCACCGACCTCCACAACTGGCTCATCAACGAGGACTTCACCTCCACGAGACAGGCGAGGCTGCACAAGGCCTATGTGGCATGGCTCAGCCTGCTCGCAAACCCGCTGGCGTTTGCAGGCTTCGCCGTGGTCGTAACCCTCGTCATCATTGCCGCCCTGGCGCCCGTGCTGACGGTTTACGACCCCTACGGCCAGGACTTGACGATGGCACTCAAGGCGCCCTCGGCAAGCCACTGGTTCGGGACCGACGAGTTCGGCCGCGACGTTTACACCCGCATCGTCTACGGAGCGCGCACAACGCTCTACATCAGCATCCTGGTGACCGTCATCGTCGCTCCGATCGGCTTCGTGATCGGGGCGAGCGCCGGTTATCTCGGCGGCTGGGTCGATGTCGTGCTGATGCGCGTCACCGATATCTTCCTCTCCTTCCCCAGCCTCGTCCTGGCGCTGGCGTTCTCGGCAGCGCTCGGGCCCGGCATCGAAAATGCGGTGATCGCCATCGCACTGACCATATGGCCGCCGATCGCCCGGCTGGCACGGGCGGAAACGCTGACCTTCCGCAATGCCGACTTCGTCGTCGCCGCAGAACTGCAGGGCGCGCGCATGGGCCGCATTCTGCTTCGCCATATCGTGCCGCTGTGTGCGCCGTCCATCATCGTCCGCCTGACCCTCAACATGTCGAGCATCATCCTCACCGCCGCCGGCCTCGGTTTCCTCGGCCTCGGCGCCCAGCCGCCCATGGCCGAATGGGGTGCCATGGCGGCCGCCGGACGCAAGTATCTTCTCGATGCGTGGTGGCTGACGACGATCCCGGGTCTTGCAATCCTGGTCGTCAGCCTGGCGTTCAATCTCTTCGGCGACGGCCTGCGCGACATACTGGATCCCCGCAATGCTTAAACCACCCGAAAACATCCTGACCGTTCAGAACATGTCGGTGGAATTCCCGACGCTGTCCGGCGTCGTCACCGCCGTGCGCAACGTCTCCTTCAGTGTCGGCCGCGAGAAAGTCGGCATCATCGGCGAGTCCGGCTCGGGCAAGAGCACGGTCGGGCGAGCGATCATGCGGCTGCAGCCGCCACAGGCGGTCGTCAAGGCCGACAGGTTGCAGTTCGAAGACATCAACCTGCTGACCGTGCCCGAAGAGCAGATGCTTTCGGTGCGCGGACGGCGGATCTCGATGATCCTGCAGGACCCGAAATATTCGCTCAATCCGGTCATGACCGTTGGAGAGCAGATTGCGGAGACTGTCATCCTGCATGAGCGGGTCTCGCGGAAAGAAGCTCGGCAGCGGACGCTGGCCATGCTGGAGCGCGTCAACATCCGCGATCCGCAGCGCGTTTTCGACCTTTATCCGCATGAGGTTTCCGGCGGAATGGGGCAGCGCATCATGATTTCCATGATGCTGATCGCATCGCCGTCACTGATCATCGCCGATGAGCCCACCTCGGCCCTGGACGTGACCGTGCGCCAGCAGGTTCTGTCGATCCTCGACGACCTGGTGACGGAGCGGAACCTCGGGCTGATCTTCATTTCCCACGATCTCAATCTCGTGCGCAGCTTCTGCGACCGCGTGATCATCATGTATGCGGGTCGAGTGGTGGAAACGATCGCGGCCGCCGATCTGGACGACGCACAGCATCCCTATACCCGCGGCCTGTTGAACGCGCTGCCGAGCCTCGACCATCCGCGCGATCGGCTCGAGGTCCTGCGCCGCGATCCGGCCTGGTTGGAGAACTGAACCATGACCATGATCAAGGTCGATCATCTTGCGGTTTCCTATGGCCACGGCGACAGCCTTCTCCGTGTCGTCAACGATGTGTCCTTCGAGGTTGCGAAGGGCGAGACATTCGGACTGGTCGGCGAAAGCGGCTGCGGCAAATCCACGGTCCTTGGAGCGCTTGCCGGCCGGAACCGACAATGGAGCGGCTCGATCCGCATCGACGACGAGACGATCGGCCTGAAACGCTCGATTTCGCAGCTCGCAAAGCAGCAGATGGTGTTCCAGGATCCGTTCGGCTCCATCCATCCCCGCCATACGATCGGGCGAACCTTGCTGGAGCCTCTCGAAATCCACGGCAAGGACAACCGGCAGGAGCGCGTCGAAAAGGCGCTCAAGGATGTCGGACTGCCCCTCAATTTCCGCTATCGTTTCCCGCACCAGCTTTCGGGCGGACAGCGGCAGCGTGTGGCGATTGCCCGGGCACTCATCCTGGAACCGCGGATCCTGCTGCTCGACGAGCCCACCTCGGCTCTCGACGTCTCCATCCAGGCGGAAATCCTTAACCTGCTCAAGGATCTGCGCGATCGGGAGAAGCTGACCTATATCCTTGTCAGCCACGACCTGGCGGTCGTCGCTCATCTCTGCGATCGCGTCGCCATCATGCAGAACGGTGGCTTCGTGGAGGTTGCGACCAAGGCGCAACTGCTCGCGGACACCGTCGCGCATCCCTATACCCGTGTGCTGATGGATGGCAGCAGAGGTTATGTCGCCTCAAGGCGCCCGGTTGATACTACAGCCTGAATGCTGGGGTTCATCCGGCGGCTGCCGGAAGCGGCAGCGGTCTCTTTGCAGAAATGCGCATGCTCTCCTCTTCTTGTCTCCCGGACATCGTTTGCCTTGCCGGCTTCTGTGCCGGCAGTCGTCACGGCAAAAGCGTGGGGGTCTCCAACCCGAAACGTTCGCCAAGCGTGGCGAACGCCTCCCGCGTTGCCGGATCCAGTGGAACGCCACGCCGTTCACGCTCTTCGGCGACCGCCCATTCGCGGTCGCCCGGTGCCATCACCCGCATGCCCTCGCGCGGCGGCGAAGAGCGCAACACCTCAACATACCGCTGCATCCCGGCGGTGAAGACGTCTTCCGGCACGAAAGCGCCGGGTTTCATGGCCAATACGAAAGCGCCAAGGGCGCGGGGCGTGGAAAAATCCGGACCGTTCATCGGCAGGAGGTCGAAGCTCAGCCGCATGCCCGACAGAACCGCACTCAGGATTTCCACCAGCCCCGCGAGCCCCGCGCCCTTGAACCCGAACTCGCCGCCGACCGGCGCCAGCATCTCCGCCAGCGACGGATCACGGATGTCGCGGCCCTCGACATCGGAGGCGACCCCCGCCGGGAGCTCGCGGCCGAGGCTGCGGTAGAGCTTGACGCGGTTATAGGGAATGGCGCTCGTCGCCATGTCGAGCAGCCAGGGCCTTTGTCCGGCAACCGGCACGGCAAACGCGATCGGATTGGTGCCGTGGAACCGCATCGCCCCGTCGTGCAGACGGACGAAACTGTCGGAATTGCAGAAAGCGCCGCCGATATACCCTTTCTGCGCCGCATCCAGCGCATAGGCGCCGGCCGGACCAAAATGCGAGCTGTTACGGATCGAGACGACGCCGATGCCGCATGTCTCGGCAAGCTCGATCGCCTTGTCCATGCCGCGATAGGCGGCAAGCGCCCCGTGGCCGTGATCCGCGTCGAGCAAGGCCACCGCCGGCACGGACTGCACCACCGTGATGTTCGGGCGATTGTTGACGCGGCCGCCGGTCATCACGGTGACATAGTGGTCGAGCAGGCGCACCCCGTGGCTGTCCACGCCGAGCCGCGAGCCATGCATCATCGCCCGGGTCGCTGCATCCGCGGTCGCTTCATCGGTGCCGGCGGCGAGAAAAACCGCGCGGCAGAACCGTTCGACATCGCCGATTGCCGCATGGACCGTATCCTCGGTGGCTGAAATCTGGCTCAAAGCGTCTGTCCTCCGTCGATCACCAGTATCTGGCCGGTCATGAATACTGCTTCGTCGCCGGCAAGAAAACCGCCGCCGCCATCTCCTCCACTGAGCCCAATCGGCCCGCCATCCGCCTTCCTCTTCCACCAACGCAGGCGGAACGCGCGGCGCGCTACATGGTTTCGGAAACGGTGTAGCCGGTCAGCCAAGCCAGCAGCTCGCCGCTATCGACGAGCAGCAGATCAACGCCGACGAATGCCATGGCGCCCCGGGCGTGTGCGATACGGTGATCGAACTTCCGCCCGGGAGGGCATGATCAGGCAAGCTCGCAGATGTCGAGGATGGTCAGCATGTAGACGCGGATCATGTCGAGATAATCGACGATATCGACACGTTCGTCGGGCATGGTGTTGTAACGCCCGCCGGGGCCGCAGACGATGCCTTCCATGCCAAGTTCCTGGTAGAGGTGGCCGGCATCGGTACCGTAGAAGCGGGTCGGCGTGATCGCACCGGTCGGCTGCTTTTCGCCGCGCACGGCTTCATAGGCCGCATTGATGGACTTGACGATGCGCGATGTCGGCGAGACCTCGAAGGGCGGCATGAGCGGGCGGCCCTCGATCAGTTCCGGAACCAGCTTTGCCTTCAGGCCGGGGAAGCGGCCTTCGAGAGCCACAAGTTCCCGTTCGAGATCGGCGAGCACACCCTCCTGGGTCTGGCCCGGCGCATAACGGCACGAGCCCTTGAGGCGAACGAAATCTGCCACCTGCGGCGGACGCCATTCCTCAAGGCCGCGGCCGAGCGCGCCGTGAACCACGCCGACATGACCGCGGTTGATCGACCGGTGCACGTCGCTCCTGGCGCCGCTGAAGGTCATCGCATTGATGCGCGGGATGATGTCACAGGCCGCCGCGATCGCATCGACGGACTCTTCACGCTTGGAGAGATGGCGGGTGTCGCCCGTCAGTTCGATCACGTAGCTGAGGGCCGCCGCATGCATTGTGACGGCGACCAGATCGCTCGGCTCGCTGTTGATGAAATAGTCCGCCTTGACACCGTATTTGATCGCCGCAAGCGTGCCGACGCCGCCCTGCAGTTCGCCAACCACGAAGGTCAGGATGACGTCGCCCTTGAGCTTGACGCCGGCATCGAGCAGCGTCTTGACCGCGCAGAAATAGGCGGCATCGCCGGCCTTCATGTTCGACACGCCGATACCATAGATGAACTTGTCATCGATCAGACCGGCATAGGGATCGACCGTCCAGCCTTCCGTCACCGGATTGGTGTCGAGATGGCCGTTGAACAGCAGGCTCTTGCCACCGCCGGTGCCTTTCAGCCGTCCGATCGTGTTGAAGCGCCGGCCTTCATCAAAGGGCTGCAGTTCCGCTTCGACGCCGATCTTTTCCAGTTCACCGGCCATGTAGCGCGCAAGATCACGTTCGCCGTCGGTTTCCGAATGGCTCTTGTGCTGGACCAGTTTCGACAGGAAATCGAGGCAGGCCTTTTCGTCGATCCGATCCACCAGGGACTTCGGGTCCATTGTCATGCTCCTTGATGCATTGTCACAGGTATTGGCCGGCTGGGCGCGGTACCGCCTCGATCAGGCGGCGGGTATATTCGGCGCGATCCGGGCTATCGATATCCGCAGCCGGTGCGATTTCGACCAGATTGCCGCGATACATGACGGCGATCCGGTGGGCGATCTGGCGGATAAGGTTCAGGTCGTGGGTAATGAAAAGGTACGAGGCACCACTGGTCTTCTGCAGCTCCAGCAGCAGCTGGACGACGGATGCCTGAACCGATACGTCGAGCGCTGAGGTGATCTCGTCGCAGATGACCAGTTTCGGCTTCGAGGCAAAGGCGCGAGCGATCGCCACGCGTTGTTTCTCGCCGCCCGACAACTGATGCGGATAGCGCTGGGCATGGGTGCGTGGGAGGCGCACCTGCTCCAGCATGTCGCCGACCTTCTGGTCGAGATGAGATGCGTCCCCGAACAGCTTTAGCGGCCGCGACAGGATCTCGCTGATCTTCTGGCGGGGATTGAGCGAGGCGTCGGGGTGCTGGAAGATGATCTGCACGTCCTTGCGATAGGCATTGTCCATGTCGCCAACGTTCCTGATCTCGCGACCGTCGAACCAGATCCTGCCCTCGAAGCGGTTGAGACCGGTCATCGCCTTTGCCAGTGTCGATTTGCCGGAGCCGGACTCACCGACGACGCCGAGAACCTCGCCCGGATTGATACTGAGGCTGATGGCATTGTTGCCGGCGACACGTTCCGCCTTGCGGCCGGTGATCGCTGCCAGGAACGGCCTGCGGCCATAATGGACGCTGACGTTTTCGATCCGGACCAGCGGCTTGCCCGTTTCAAAGACCCTGTCCCCGACAAGCCTGTGCGCCGGATCGGGAACCGCGGCAATCAGCTCGCGCGTATAATCCTGCTGCGGCCTGGCAAAGATGTCGCGCACCGCACCCTGCTCGACGATCTCGCCGCGGCGGATGACCGCGACGCGGCTGGCCGTGCGCGACACCAGCGCCAGATCGTGGGAAATGTAGAGCGAAGCGACGCCGGTCTCGGCCTGCAGTTCCACGAACAGGTCGAGGATCTGGCACGAGGTGATGACGTCGAGTGCCGTCGTTGGTTCGTCGAAGATGATGCATTCCGGATTGCACGCAAACGCGGATGCGATGACGACGCGCTGCTTCTCGCCGCCCGATGCCTCGTGCGGCATGCGGTTCATCATCGCTGCCGGCGTCTTCAGGCCGACGCGGTCAAGCATCGCCTCGCCTTCCTTCCATGCCTGCTGCCGTGTCAGCCCGCGGTGACGGACGAGCACTTCGGCCAGCTGGGTTCCGAGCGACAGCGTCGGGTTGAGCGACGTGCTCGGGTCCTGGAACACCATGCTGATGCGCCGGCCGCGAAAGGCCTCGATCTGGGCATCGGTCTTTTCGAGCAGGTTCTCGCCGCTCAGCAGGATGCGACCGCCCGGTTCGCGGGCGTTCTTGGGCAGATAGCGCATGATCGACCAGGCAAGCGAGGTCTTGCCGGAACCGGATTCGCCGACCAGGCCGAGGATCTCGCCGCGGTGGACGGCAAGATCGATGTTCCTGAGCGCATGGAAGACGCCGGAGGCCGTGTCATAATCCAGCGAGTAGTTATCGATCGCGAGGACCGGAGTTTCAGGTGTCGTCGTCATGGTCGTGGCCTCAGGTTCGCGGATTGAGGGCATCGCGAAGACCGTCGCCCAGAAGGTTGAAGCCGACGGCGACGATGGCAATCGCCACGCTCGGCCAGATCAGGATACCGGCACTCAGGTGCATGTAGCGGCGTGCTTCCGAGACCATCAGGCCCCATTCGGCGGCCGGCGGCTGCGCGCCGAGGCCGAGAAAACTGAGCGTCGCAAACAGCATGACCGCGAAGGAGACGCGGATGGTCATTTCGACAATGATCGGTGCAATCACGTTCGGCAGCATTTCCCGCAGGATGATGTAACCGGAGCTTTCGCCACGGGCGACAGCCGCATTGACATAATCCTGCTTGCGCACCGACAGCGCGACGCTGCGGGTGATGCGGGCCATGCCCGGCGCAAACGCGATAGCAACGGCGATCAGCGCGTTGACCGTGCTGGAACCGAGGAGATTGACGACCAGAAGCGCAAACAGCAGGCTCGGGATCGACATGACGGCATCGATGGTGCGCATGATCAATTCGTCCGCCCGACCGCCGAGGAAGGCGGAGGTGGTGCCGATGAAGGCGCCGATCAGCGTGCCGGCGATGGTTGCGAGCACGGCCATGACGACGGTGGCGCGGGCGCCGATCAGCAGGCGGCTGAAAATGTCGCGGCCGTATTGGTCGGTTCCCAGCCAATAGGCGGGGCTCGGCCCCTTGTAGCGCGCCAGGGGAGAGAGGGTTTCAGGGTCGTACGGCGCGAGCATTGGCCCCAAAAGCACGACCACCAGCACCAGAAGGACGAGGAACACGCCGATGGCGCCCTGCGGCGTGCGCAGCAGGCGTTTGACGAAATCAGTCATACTGGATCCTCTTGTCGAGCCAGGCATAGAGGATGTCGGCGATGAAATTGACGATCGAATAGGTGGCCGCCATGATCAGTACCCCGGCCTGGATGGCCGGCAGGTCGCGCGCCTGGATGGCGACGATCAGCTGGCGGCCGATGCCAGGGATCGCGAAGATCTCTTCGACGACGATGACGCCACCGAGCAGGTAGCCGACATCGAGCGCAACGATGGTGATCGTCGGCAGCAGCGCATTGCGCAGCGCGTGGCGACGAAGCACCGTTCCGCGTGAAATTCCCTTCAATCGGGCGGCGCGGATGTAATCGGTGTGCAGCACATCGACGAGTTCCGAGCGGACCATGCGCGAGACGTGGGCGATCAGGATCACCGAGATAACACAGACCGGAAGGACCAGATGGGCGATGCCGCTGGTAAAATTTTCCGTGAGCGGCACATAGCCGGTCGGCGGCAACCATTTCATCAGGTCCGCAAAGACGAGGACGGCGACGGTGGCGGTGACGAATTCGGGAAGCGCGACGCCGGCATAGGAGATCAGGCTGACGATCATGTCGGCGATCTTGCCGCGGCGGACGGCGGCGATGATGCCGAGCGGAATGGCGAGAACCAGCATGAGGCCGATCGACAGGAAGGCCAGAAGCAGCGAGCGGCCGAGAGCTTCGAGCATGACCGGGCCGACGGGCTGGCCGGTCCGCAGCGAGGTCCCGAGATCGCCCCGCAGCACGTGGCCGAGCCAGGATGCGTATTGCTGCCACACAGGGGCATTGAGCCCCATGTTTTCACGTAGCGCAGCGAGGGCTTCCTGGGTCGCATTCTCACCCAACATCATGACGGCGGCGTCGGCCGGCAGGACCTGCGTGATGGCAAAGACGATGAGCGATACGATGAAGAGCGTATAGACGATCATCACCAGCCGCTTGGCAACATAATTCGGGGACACGATCGTGTTCCTTGTTCGAGTAGCCGGACGCTCCTCGAGCGTCCGGCATTGTTCGGGGTCAGCCGCGTTTCGGCGCCTTGTCGGTCAGGGACACATGGTCGAGGCGGAAGACCGAGGCGCGCGGATGCGCCTGGTAACCGCTGACCCAGCTGCGCTTGGCCGACAACACGTCGAAGAAGGACGGGATGATCGAGGGGACTTCCTCGTTCATCAGCTGCTGGGCCTTGGTATAGAGCTCTGTCCGCTTGGCCGCGTCGATCGTGCCGCGGGCTTCGGCGACCAGGGCGTCGAAGGCCTTGTTGTTCCAGCGCGTCTCGTTCCAGGAGGCATCCGAGGTGTAGAGGAGCTTGAAGATTCCGTCCGGTGTCGGCTGCATGTTGTAGAAGCCCACGTAGAAGCTGCCCTTCTTCCACACCTGCTCCAGATAGGTGGCATGCGGCATCGTCTGGACATTGATGGTGATGCCGGCTTCCTTGGCCATTTCCTTGAGGGCGACGGCAAGCTGGGTGCGCACGGCCGGGCGATCGGAGGCGATGAGTGTGGCCTGCAGGCCATTCGCAAAACCGGCTTCCGCGAGAAGCTTCTTGGCTTCGCCGATATTTTTCTGACGCTGCTTGGTCGCCTTGAAGAACTGGTAGGACGGGTTCAAAGGCGTGTCATTGCCCGGCGTGCCAAAACCTTCGGTCACAAAATTGACCATGGCTTCACGATCGACGGTCAGCGCAATCGCGCGGCGGACGCGCGGGTCGTTGAACGGCGCGGTGTCGCAACCGAAGTTGATGTTGCAGAACTGGCCGGAGGGGGTGCGAAGCACCTCGACCCCGCTATTGCCGTCGAGACGCAGGTATTCGGTGGGCTGGAGCGTCGAGATGATGTCGATATTGCCGGCGATCATCGCCGAACCTTCGGCGGAAATGTCCGGGAACACCTGGATCTCGACACGATCGAGATAGGGGCGTGCCGGGTCGTAGTAGTTCGGGTTGCGTTCGACGACGATCAGACGGTCAGGCTCGTAGGAGACCAGCTTGAACGGGCCGGTGCCGACCGCCTTGGTGGAGAGGCTCTTGAGGTCGCCGGTAGCGATCGAGGCCGGGATGATGCGGGCGGTGGTATAGGCCATGGCGACAGGCAAGTCGGCATAGGCGACCGAGAGCTTGAACATCACTGTCGCGTCGTCCATGGCGACAATGTCTGAGATCGGGCCGACATTGTTGCGGCCGGGCGACGCGGTTGCCGGATCGAGGATTGCCTTGAAGGTCGCCACGACGTCCTTTGCCGAAAACGGCGAGCCGTCATGGAATGTCACACCCTTGCGCAGCTTGAACGTCCATTCGGTCAGGGCGTCATTGGGCGTCCAGCTTTCCGCCAGATCCGGCTCGACCGACATGTCGACCTTGAGGCGCGTCAGGTTGCTGTAGAGCAGCTCGGTCACCAGGTATTCCGGGTTGACGCGGGTCAAAAGCGGATGGATGACACTTGCCGCCTGGTCAACGGAGATCCGCAGCGTACCGCCCTTGACCGGTTTTGTGGCCTGGGCCAAGCCAAGCGCCGGAGCGGCAAAGACGGCGGCGGTGCCGGCGAGGAAGATGCGACGTTTCATTTCCAGCATTTTTCAGTTCCCTTATGGTTCAAGCGCGGTTTTCAGGAATGGAGTCGGCGGCAAAGTCCGCCGCGAGATAGGCCAGTATGCTTTTCGCCAGGGCGACGATGTCCTGGCGGGTCGTATGCTCTTCGGGACTGTGGATGCAGCTTTCCGGGCGGCCGAGCCCGCCCAGCAGCACTTCCTGCGCAAAGCCGGACTTCTGCACGTAGCCGAAGTCGGAGCAGCTTGCGGCGCCCCATTTTTGAAAGTCTTCCGGCTTGTAGCCGAAGCCCAGCGACAGCGCTTTTTGCCAGCGTGGCCAATGGGGACCTTCCGGATCGTCCGTGGGGATGAGGTGGCCGACAAGATCAATTTCAAGCCCCAGCCCCGAGCCGGCGACGCTGTCGCGGACCAGGTTTTCGATCTCGGCGCGTGCATCCTCATAGCTTTCTTCCGGAGCGTAGCGCCGGCTCACGAGAATCTTGATCTTAGCCGGGACCTGGCCGCCGGCAGTGCCGCCGTTCACGGCCGAAATGGAAAGCTGGGGTCGCAGCGGGCCCGATGCGTGCGGCGGCGGCGTCAGCGCGGATGCCCGGCTGGCCACGTCCGGCTTTAATGCCGTCAAGGCATTGAGCAAGGGCAAGGCGCCTTCGATAGCATTGATGCCGGTACCGGTGCGGTTTCCCTCTCCCGCATGAACGGCATGTCCCCTGATCGTCACCTGCAGGTGGAAGACGCCGAAGCAGCCAGCCCAGATGCGCGGCGCCGCCGAGCCGTTGAAATTGAGGATATGCCCTTTCAGCATGCCCTGCTCCGCCAGATAGCGAATGCCGGGATAAAGGCCGCCCTCCTCATCGGTGCAGAGGAGCAGCATCGGATCGTAGGAGAGCGGCAGACCGCATTTTTGGGCGGCCCGCAGCGCCAGCAGGGTTGCTGCGATCGTGCCCTTCATGTCGGCGGCGCCGAGCCCGAACAGATCATCACCCTCGACCGTCAGCGTCAGCGGATCACGGACCCAGCCGGGCGCGACCGGAACCGTGTCGACGTGATAATAAAGACCGCAGACGGGCTTTCCCGTTTCGCGGGTGGCCACGAGATTGGTCCGCTCGCCAGACGCCGGACCACCGGCTACGTACCAGAGATCACGGGGCACGACGACCCGCTCGAACTCAAACCCCAGCGGCGCCAAAAGCTCGGTCATCAGGTCGGCGAAAGCGTCATAGCCCAGACCCGGCGGGAACGAGGTGTCAACTTTAATCATCCGCGCCAGATCATCGACAGCAGCCTCGACATCCAGCTCAATCGCTGCCATGGCAGACTGAAAGACCTGTTGCGAAGATGCTGGCGGCTGCGTGTTCATGGCAGTGTCCTCGGTACCCGTCACGCCAGCCTCCTCAGCTTGCGCTTTAATATAAACTATATAGTAATAGTGCGTAGATCGAGATTATGAGTCAACTCCAAAGAAGAGGCAAATAATTGCCGGAATTGCCCAATAATTCATCAGGAGCGATCAGGCTGACGGAGCTGTCATTGCCGCTTTACGAAGTGGTCAAACGACAGATCACCGAAGCGATCATGCTCGGTAAACTGGAACCCGGCTCGGTCCTGCCGAGCGAAGTGGCGCTGTCGCAAACCTACGGCGTGGCGGTCGGCACCATCCGGCGAGCCCTGATGGACCTGACGAATGACGGCCTTCTCAGTCGCCGTCGCAAGACCGGCACCGTTGTGACCGGCCGCAAGCCGCAGCACAGCCTGCGACTGTTTTTCCAGTACTTTCGCCTGCATGGGCTGGATGGCTCGCTCAGCAAATCGGTGACAAAGGTGACTTCGCTCGACAGGAGCTTTGCTTCCGCCGCCGACGCGGGGAAACTACAGATCGAGGAAGGATCGCCGATCGTCACCTTCCACCGGGTGCGCTACATCGACGATCGGCCGATCATGCACGAGACGCTGACACTTTCCTGCGAACGGGTCCCGGACTTCCCCGACAGGCCGGAGGAGATCCCTCAGCTCTTCTATCTCCATCTACTGGAAAATTACGGGGTCCGCATCTCGGCCATACGCGAACAGATCGGTGCCGATCTCGCGAACGACCTCGATTCCCGTTGGCTGGATCTGGCACTGCCCGCTGCAGTCTTGACGATCGACGAGGTCGCCTATGATCAACTCGCTGTGCCCGTTCTCATATCCGCTCATCGCGCGACGACCGCGCATCACAGGTATGTCAACGAGATCCAATGAGCATGCGCCTGTCGTGCCCGGTGGAGTTCCCTGGCATAGGTGACAGCCGGGCCAGGTCTTGGGCGGCGAGCGTCAGCAGGAGACCGTTGAGCAATTCCGGCTCAACGGTGCGGATGCCGTGTCACGCGCCGCCTTCGACGAGAAGCCGAATGACGCTCTGCTTCATGTGGAAACTCATGACTTCCTGCGCCTGCACCGGGTCGCCGGCCTTGATGGCTTCAAGGACGCGTTGGTGCTCTTCGACGACCCGCGGCGCCACCTGGTCGCGCGGCCGTTCTTGCAGCTTGCGGGTGAACTCCATCATCAGCTTGATCTGGTTGCGCATCGTACCAAGCGCAAAGGGGAAATACGGGTTGCGGGTGGCTTGCGCCACGGCCATGTGAAAGGCGAAATCTGCTTCAAAGACGCCCTCGCCGGGCGGCAGGGTCAGCATCCGCCGGTGCGCTTCCTCGATACCGCGGATCCCTTCGGGATCGCAAAGCCGCGCTGCATCCTCCGCCGCCGCACATTCCACCACCTGGCGAAACCGCATGCAGCGCTTCATGTCGAACACCGTCTGGATCGACAGCCCTTCAATATCGGCGGCCGACGGCACGACATCCGCTCGAGGCTGCACGAAATTGGCCGAACCTCGTCGGGAAATGATCCGGCCGGCGTCACGCATCTTCACCAGGGCCTTTCGCAGGACCGGGCGTGACACGCCGAATTGACGTGCAAGCTCCGCTTCCGGAGGCAGGCGTCCGCCCTCCTGCCAGGCCGGCGCCTCCAGCATCGCTTCGAGCCTGGCGAACACATGCGACGACAGGTCCTTCACCGAGCGGGTTTGCTGAATTTTCTCATCCATTGCCGCATCCTATCCCCGCCACCCCTCCTTTCCAATAGGGCCGGATAATTACTAATATTTACTTATATTGACAAATGAGTTCGCTTGCGCGATCTATATGAAGGGCTCCCACGCCCAAGCCAGCCCCGACACCGCATGACCTGAAAAACGCCGACATGACAGAGAACCGCATGTTCATCGAGCCGAATTCATCGACCCACCCCGCAAACAGCCATCTCGCCCGGCATACACCGCGCGTGGTTTCCGTGCGAGCGATCCCGGTTGCGGGACGCGACAGCATGTTGCTCAACCTCAGCGGCGCGCACGCTCCCTTCTTCACCCGCAACCTCGCGATCATCGAAGATGATTCGGGTCATGTGGGGATTGGCGAGGTTCCGGGCGGCGAGACGATCCGTCAGACGATCGAGGAAGCAGGCCCCCTCCTCATCGGGCAGACGATCGGCGGTTATAACGGTCTGCTCGACCAGGTGCGCAAGACTTTCGGCGACCGTGACAGCGGCGGCCGCGGGCTGCAGACCTTCGATCTGCGCACGACAATCCATGTGGTCACGGCGCTGGAGTCGGCGCTGCTCGACCTTCTTGGCCAGCATCTCGGCGTCCCGGTGGCGGCCCTTCTCGGCGACGGCCAGCAGCGCGACCGGGTCGAAATGCTGGGTTACCTCTTCTATGTCGGTGATCGCCAAAAGACCGACCTCCTCTATCGTGACGGCAAAGGCGAGACCGACGCCTGGTTGCGGTTGCGCGACGAGGAGGCGCTTACGCCGGAGGCGATCGTCCGGCTCGCCGAGGCGACGCAGGAGCGCTACGGTTTTCGCGACTTCAAGCTGAAGGGCGGCGTCTTGCGGGGCGATGAGGAGATCGAGGCGGTGACGGCCATTGCTCGCCGCTTCCCCGATGCCCGCGTCACGCTCGACCCGAATGGCGCCTGGTCGCTGGAGGAAGCGGTTCGTCTGTGCAAGGGGCGCGGCGACGTACTTGCCTATGCGGAGGACCCCTGCGGCGCCGAGCAGGGTTATTCCGGCCGCGAGATCATGGCCGAGTTTCGCCGCGCCACCGGCTTGCCGACCGCCACCAACATGGTGGCCACCGATTGGCGCCAGCTATCGCACGCGATCCAGCTGCAATCGGTCGACATCCCGCTCGCCGACCCGCATTTCTGGACCATGCAGGGCTCCGTGCGCGTCGCACAGGTCTGCCAGACCTTCGGCATGACCTGGGGCTCGCATTCCAACAACCATTTCGACGTGTCGCTGGCGATGTTCACCCATGTGGGCGCGGCAGCGCCCGGGCGCGTAACCGCACTCGATACCCATTGGATCTGGCAGGACGGGCAGCGGCTGACCCGCGAGCCGCTGAAGATCGAGGACGGGCATATCGCGGTGCCCGACCGTCCCGGGCTCGGCGTCGAGCTGGACATGGAACGCGTCGAGGAAGCCCACCAGCTCTACCTGAAGCACGGGCTGGGCGCGCGCGACGACGCGACCGCCATGCAATATCTCGTCAAGGACTGGCGCTTCGACAACAAGAGGCCGTGCCTGGTGCGCTGACGAAGGAACGACAGGCCGCCATGCGCCGCGGCGGCCATCACCAGGAAGCGGCGTCAAGGATCATTGAGGAGGATGAACCATGAAAGCACGAACACTGCTCGCCATCTCGCTTAGCCTCGGCATCGCCCTTGCCGCAGGCGCCGCAAGGGCGTTCCCGGACGGCCCGATCACCATTATCGTCCCCTTCCCGCCAGGGGGCGCGACCGATACGACTGCGCGGTTCATGGAGCCGCACATGTCCAAGGTGCTGGGAGCAAACATCGTCGTTGAAAACAAGCCGGGCGCCACCGGCGCGATCGGCGCCGGCCTGGTCGCCGATGCCGAGGCGAACGGCCAGACCCTGTTGGTCGCCTCGCTCGGCACTTTCGCCACCAACCCCTATCTGCAAAAGAAGCTCTCCTACGATCCGATAAAGGACTTCGATCTTCTGACGGTCGCAGTGAGCACGCCCAACGTGCTGGTCGCCACGCCGAAATTCAAGCCGGCCAGCGTGCAGGAACTCGTGGCTGCGATGAAGGAAAAGCCGGAAAGCGTCACCTTCGCAAATTCCGGCACCGGCTCTTCCGATCACCTGACTGCTGCCCTCTTCTGGCAGGCGACCGGGACCAAGGGCGTGCATGTGCCCTACAAGGGAGGCTCGGCGGCACAGGCCGACCTCGTCGGCGGACACGTGGACGTATCGTTCCAGAACCTCGGGGCCATCATCAACTTCGTGCAGGGAGGGCAGATGAAGGCGCTCGCACAGACGGGCGAGAAACGCCATCCGCTGCTGCCGAACGTGCCGACGCTCACCGAACTCGGATACAGCAATATCGTCGTCAACGCCTGGCAGGGCGTTGCAGCCCCGAAGGGTCTGCCGGCCGACGTCAAGGCAAAACTCAACCAGGCGATCCAGGCGTCGCTCAAAGACCCCGAGGTCGTTGCCAAGTTCAACAAGCTGGGCTTCGACGTCGTCGCCAATTCCAACGAGGAATTCGGCACCTATCTCAACAAGGAGATGGCGCGCTGGAAGGACGTCATCGAAAAGGGCAATATCAGCGCAGAGTGATCTGGAGATCGACGGGCAACCTCAAGCCCTTGGGCGGCTTCCTGGCATCAGAGGGGAAGTCGCCTCAAGGTCCGAAGGAGGCTTTTCCGGGATCCGGTCCCGTATCTGCGACCTCGATGCGAAAGAGATCTTTGATCGAGGCGACCACATCCTCGATCCGTTCGACGGGGCTGCGGCTCTCCGGTTCGACCGGAACGACTTCCAACACGCTTGACAACTTGAACGACCGGACGCCGTCCGTCACAGTTGTGTACAATCTTCCGTTTTCAATCCTGATGCCTTCGGCAAAAAAATCGTCACTGTCCTCGACTGCCACCAGAAACATTCACCACTCCACGCCATCTTCGGATAGCCCATAAGATCGAGCGGGATGCATCATTTCAAATCGAGAAAACGAGGTAGGCGCGGCTGCTCCTTTCGGAGGTGCCGGGTGGGGCAGGCTCACAACTAGCTCTTGTTGCGCGGCAGGCGCGGCCTTCTCCCCCATCAAGAGGCGGAAATAGCTCTTCTGGTGGATATGCGAATCACGAACAGTCAACAATGATGGCGATGCGGGAAGACCCCCACCATCAGCAATGGTCCCGCCTCGCGACTGGAGTCCGGAATCCAGTCGCTTGCTTTAAATAGCGCAACGCCAGGGGGCCCATGTCAGCGGTTTCGGCAGTCGAAACTTGCCGCGTTGTCGACATTTCCTTCGCCCTTGTATTGCGCATAGGACGGGTAGGGGCATAACGGACGGGTCCGACCAGGAAAAGCCTTTCCCGAAGCTTCGACACTTCGCGGAGCCTCATCCTTTTCCACCCAGTCGACCAGCCTGGTCAACATGTCGAACTGGTCGAGACCTGCGGGGCCGCCACGGCAATGGGCCATGCCCGGAACGAGATAGAGCCTGGCCCAGTCCTCCACCCGCTTGCCGGCCCTGGTCGCAGTGCTCATCCGGTTGAAGAAATCGACCGTATCGTTGGAAGAGAACCACGGATCGCTGACCCCGTGGAAGAAAATGATCTTGCTCCCCCGGGCGGCGAAGGAACTGAGATCCGCCCATTGATCGGCGTTGATCAACCGCTGCTGCGGATCGTCGATATCGGCCTTCTGAACGGCATCGTCCACATCGAAGCTCGTAGCGTTGTTCTTGAACTGCCGGTTGCGCTTGTCATCGAACCGCATGAGGCCTGGAATGGGATCTGCCGTGCTCATGACGCCGGTATCGTAGGGAAACGCCACATAGGCGGGGCGGCCTGACGCATCGAGCGTCGGCGAAAACGTCTCGGTCACCACATCCACCTGCTGCTTCGTGAGGCAGCTGTCGGCTTTACCGGCGGGGCAAAGGAGGCTCGCCGGATCGAATTTGCAGGCGGCTGTATCTGCGATCATCCCGTCCTCGATGCCATCAAGACCATCGCAGGACTTCAATATCCCCTTGAGGACCAGATCGCGATCGCCATCCGAAAAAGCTTTCGCTCGGTCGGGCGCGCCGTCGGCGCCGGCCGGAGATATCTTGTTCATCGCAACGTTCTTGGCGGCAAGCGACATGTTCGAACGGCTCGTGCGCATGGCCGGAGCCCCGGCGATAATACCGTCGAACAGCATAGGGAACCGTTGCGCAGAGGCCATGGCCTCGCGCCCGCCGGTCGAGCATCCCGCGAAATAGGAGCGATCGGCGACCTTGCCATAATAAGCCGCGACCAATGCCTTGCCCAGCACCGTTACCTTCTCGACCGACCAGCCGGCGAAATTCAGCGTCGCGATCTGATCCGCCCTGAAGGAGGCGTCCCAGGCTTCGCCCTTGTGGCCGCTATCGTGGGAAATGACGGCGAAACCACGCGAAAGACCGTTCTGAGTTCCGGTGGCCACGTCTCCCAGGGCTGGCCGCACCACACCATTCAGACCCCCGCCACCCTGGACCAGAAACCTTGCTGTCCATTCGTCCGGCAGGGCAATGGAAAAACCGATGGCATAGGGCTTGCCGTCCGCGCCGGTGCGGTGTTCGAACGACCCGCTGACGAGACAATGCGCCGGCCCCTTGTCCTTGATGTGATCGGCGCTCGCGACCTTCATGTCGAACCCGGCAAGATGAAGGGTCTTCGCCGCCGAGCATCTGGCCTCGGGCGAAGAGCCCGCGGCGACGGCCGGCGTCAAGCCGGGCATCAGGGCCGCAAAAACTGTGGCAACAACCAGCCTGGTCATATCCGATCGTCCTCCTCCATGACGCAGCCTCCTCAAGCCGCGCCGCAATCGCACCAGATTTCAGGCTCCCTGTCAATTAACGGCTGCGCCGCTTGCCTGTCAAAGTCGGTCAGTCGAACCGTCCGTCGACCGTTTCCAATTGTGCCGGCGGGATGGACCGGGCTGGCCACGTGATAGCGGTCCTCACGTCCTTCATTGCTGCAATTCGACGCGTCGTCTCGACGAAATCGAGCACGATCTTTGATTTTTCCTCCGCATGCCAGGCGACGAGCAATTCGACTTCTGCTGGAATGTCGTCAAGCCGCCTGTACACGAGATAGGGGCTTGGATTGTGGGCGAGCCAGGACGGCGCGATCGCAATCCCCACTCCGGCCGCCACCAGCGTGCCGATCGCCAGGGTATGCGAGACCTCCTGCACGATGACCGGATAGACGCCGGCGCGGCGCAATGCGCCCATGATCGCATGGTAATAACTCGCCCCAACAGTCGGGGCATAGGTGATGAGGGGTTCGCCGGCGAAATCCTTGACCGTCAGGTCTTCCTTCTGCGCCAGCCGATGTTCCCTGGGCAGTACCGCCACGAAACCCTCCTGCAGGATATGTTCGGTCTTCAGGAAACCTGCCGGGTTGGTCGGACGGATGAAGGCCACCTGAACCTTGCTGCTCTGGAGCAGTTCGAGTTGCTGCGCCGTACCGAGCACCTGCACGTCGACGGTCATCGCCGGATAGCGTTTTCGAAAGTCGGAAATTACCGGCGGCAGGACATGCGATAGCGCCACATGCACGCCGCTGACGGAAATCGTTCCGCTATCGTCACCGGAAATGGAACGGGTATGCGTGACCGCCCTGTCGATGCCACCTAGTATTTCCTGGGCGTGGCGCAGGAAGATTTCGCCGGCCGGCGTCAGCTTCACGCGTCGGGTGGTGCGGCGGAAAAGCTTGGTGCCGAGGCGATCTTCGAGCTGCCGGATCTGCTGGCTGAGCGGCGCCTGCGCCATGCCGAGCTTGTCGGCGGCGCGGCTGAAATGCAGCTCTTCGGCGACGCAGGCGAAGTAGTGGAGGTGACGAAATTCAATGCCGTATTTCATATCCAAAACATATCAATACTCCCGTGATTTTGTAATAGATAATAATTTATTCCCGTGATTAGTTTTAAAAAAAACGACAATAAAATTGGAACAGCTGGAGCTTCGGCTTCCGAAACGGAGCGTAATGACGCGTTTCTGGGTGTTAAAAATTTTGCGGACCGTGCTGACGCTTTGGTTCGTGGTGACTTTCGTATTCGTGGTGCTGAGAACGTCCGGGGATCCGGTCGTGGCGCTTGTCGGCGCCGATGCCACGCCTGAGGAAGTCGAACAGTTCCGCCAGCTCTGGCGTCTCGATGATCCGCTCTGGATCCAGTATGTCCGCTACGTCATGCAGATGGCGACCGGCCAGTTCGGCATTTCCTATCGCGACGGCCGCGAGGTCATCGACATCATCGCCGAACGGGTTCCGTGGACGCTGATCCTCGGTATCTTCTCCTATATCGGCGCCATCCTGATCGGCGTTCCGGCCGGTATCATCGCCGCCATCAAGCGTGGCTCGACCTTCGACAACCTGATCATGGCGACCGCTGTCTTCGGTTTCGCACTGCCGAACTTCTTCCTCGGCATCCTGATGATCCTGCTCTTTTCGCTGAGCCTGCAATGGCTACCGAGTTCCGGCACCGGCACCGTCTGGCACCTGATCATGCCCGCCATCACGCTTGCGACCTTCACGGCCGGCACGCTCGCCCGCTTCACCCGCTCGGCGATGCTGGAAGTGCTGGACAAGCTCTATATCCGCGCCGCCGCCGCCAAGGGCGTCGGTTACTGGAAACGCATCATCTTCCACGCGCTGCCGAATGCCAGCATCCCGCTCGTGACGATTATCGGCCTCAATCTCGGCGAACTGATCGGCGGCGCCATCGTCGTCGAAACCGTCTTCGCCTGGCCGGGCATCGGGCGCCTTCTGGTAACGGCGGTCTCCTCGCGCGACCTTGCGGTCGTGCAGGGGTTGGTGCTGATCATGGCGGTGACGATGGTACTCGCAAACCTCGTCGTCGACCTGCTCTACGGCCTTCTCGATCCGCGCATCCGCGTGCAGAATTAAGGGCCGGCCGATGAAGCGCATTTCTCCCATTCTCGTTTTTGCCGTCGTCATCCTGGTGATCGCCGTGTTCGTTGCGATCGTCGGCAATATCTTCACGCCGCACGGCATGTCGCAGCAGAACCTGCTTGCCCGCCTGAAACCACCGGCCTTCATGAGCGGCAGCAATCCAAACTTCCCGCTCGGCACCGACCGCATCGGTCGCGACATGGTGGCAAGGGTGATCGCCGGGCTGCAGATGTCGCTTTCGGTGGCGATTGCCGGCACGATCATCGGCGCCGTCTTCGGCTCCCTGATCGGCTTCATCTCTGCGCATTTCCGCGGCTGGGTCGAGGAAGTGCTGATGATGCTGGTCGACTTCCAGGCGTCGCTGCCATTCATCCTCATCACGCTGACGCTGCTCGCCTTCTTCGGCAACAGCATGACGCTGTTCATCATCCTGATGGGCCTGTTCGGATGGGAGAAATACGCTCGTCTTTCGCGCGGCGTGGTTCTGTCGGCGATCAACCAGCCTTACGCCAAGGCCATCGTCGCGCTCGGCGCCGGCAACGGCCGGCTCTACCTCAAGCATGTGCTGCCGAACGTGGCAAGTGCCCTGATCGTCCAGGTAACGCTGACATTCCCGCAGATCATCCTTCTGGAAACCTCGCTCAGCTTCTTGGGGCTGGGCATCCAGGCGCCGCAGACCAGCCTCGGTCAGATCCTCGGCGACGGCCGTGACTATCTCTCGACCGCCTGGTGGATCTCGATCTGGCCCGGCCTGGTCATCTTTCTCGTCACGCTTTCGATGAGCATCGTCGGCGACTGGCTGCGTGACCGCCTCGATCCGATGCTGCGTGCCCGAACAACCTGAAAATGCCGTTCGAACATAAATGAACAAGGGAAGGTGGAACGATGTTTACAAGACGTGAAGTAGGAAATCTCATTCTCGGAGCGGGGGCGCTGTCGATGGTCGGCAGCCTCCCGAAGGCCAATGCCGCCGAGCGACCGTCGCTCAATATCGCGGTCGACAATCTCTGGGCCAATATGGCGACGATCAACGGCATCTCCACGACGTCGCGCCGTATCTTCCCGAATTTCTACGACAACCTCGTCGACCGCGACTACATCAAGGACGAGAACGGCCTGATCTTTGCGCCGAAGCTTGCCACCAAATGGGAGCAGAAGGGCAATGTCTGGACTTTTACATTGCGTGAGGGCGTGAAGTTCCATGACGGCACCGAGATGACGGCGGAAGACGCGGTCTTCACGCTGTCGCCCGAACGGCTCTGGGGCGCAAAGCCCTTCGAGCCGCGCGGCAAGACGTTTACCGCCGGCTTCAAGCGCGTCGAGGCGACCGGCAAATACACGTTCGAGATCGAGACCGAGCGGCCGGACCCGAACATGCCGAGCAAGCTCACCGGTTATATCGGCTTCGTCGTGCCGAAAAAATATTACATGGAAGTCGGCGTCGATGCCTTCGGCCAGAAGCCGATCGGCACCGGTCCCTACAAGGTGACGACCTTCCGTTCCGGCGAAATCATGGTTCTGGAAGCCTTCGACGACTACTGGGACGGCCCACCGCCGGTCAAGCAGATCTCCTGGAAGATCGTTCCGGAATTCGCCGCCCGCATGGCCGGCCTCGTCTCCAAGGAATTCGACTTCATCGTCAACATTCCGACCGACCAGGAAGCGGCGCTTGAGAAATACAAGGGCGTGACGCTGAAGCGTGTCCTGGCCGACAACTATCCGGCCTTCGCCTTCAACACGCGTCCCGATCCGGTTGACAATCCGCTCGTTGATCCGAACCTGCGCTACGCCATGGTCCAGGCGATCGACATGAACGCGATCGTCCAGGCGCTGTTCAACGGCACGACCGAGCATCCGGCTGTTCCTTTCAATTTCAAGGAATACGGCAAATTCTACGACCCGAACCTGCCGGTGAAACTGCCTTATGACGTGGCCGCCGCCAAGGCGCTCGTCGCCAAGACCAAATACAAGGGAGAGAAGCTCCTCTGGCACATCACTCGCCAGTTTTACCCGAACTACGAGGCGGCTGCCGAAATCATGGTCGAGCAGTGGCGCGAGATCGGCGTCAATGTCGAGGCCCAGGTCCTCGACAATTTCGAACTCGTCTATCGCCGCCCCTATCACATGATGAACATGTCGATGAGTTCGGACTTCATCCCCGGCGATCCCTACCAGCCGCTGTGGCTCGATTGGGGTCCGACCGCATCGCGTTCGACCGCCACTTGGAAGACCTGGGACCCGTCTCCGGAATTTCTCGCACTCGGCAAAAAGTTCGATGAGGCGACCGGTTTCGAAGAACGCAAGAAGGCCTATCTGGCGCTCTCGGAAGAATGGCAGCGCATCACGCCCGGCTACTACATGTGGAAGAGCGTCTACAACTGCGCTCACCGCGCCGGCATCGAGTTCAAGTTCAAGCCGAATGGCGAAATGCGCATCTACGGCGATTACTTCAAGTTCGTATGATGAGCATCAAACGCAAGCATGCGCTGAAGGACATGACGTTCGCGGAGTTCCGCGAACGTCTTTCCGAAAAGCCCGTCATCCTGCTGCCCTTCGGAAGCCAGGAGGAACAGGGACCCCATGCCCCGATGGGCGATTTCATGCTGACCGAAGCGGTGGCGGCAAAAGTGGCGGAAGCCTCCGATGCGATCGTCGCGCCGATCATCCCGTTCGGCTACGCCGATTTCTTCAAGACCATTCCCGGCGGCATCCAGTTCCGGGCCTCGACCTTCTCGGCCGTGGTCGAGGACACCGTCACCGCTTTCCTCGATCACGGCATCGAGCATATCCTGATCCTGAACGGCCATACCAGCAACGCGCCTCTCTTCGACCAGACGCTTCGCCGCATCCGCGCCGAGCGCGGGGTTTCCGTCGCCTTCATCAATCTCTGGCAGGCGATCCCGGATGCGCTCTGGAAGGAGCTGCACGGTCCCTCAGTCGCCGCAGCCCGCGGCCATGGCGGCGATCCGCTGACCTCGATCTACCTGCATCTCTTCCCAGAGCTGATGCGCATGGATCTCGCCCGCCCTTCGGTGCGTGAAAAGGCCTTCGGCCTGCCGACCGGCGGTGTCAACAATGTCCAGTTCGAGGGCATGCCGGTGCATGTACCGCTCAACTGCCATGAGGTGAATGCCGACGGCATGCTCGGCGGCGACCCGTTGCTGGCCAGCGCCGAAAAGGGCGAGAAGATGGTCGAACATCTGGTCGGCTTCTGCGCCCGTTTCGTGGAGCACCTGCGCTGCTGCGACATGCGCTCGGTCACGGCCTTTTCACGCCAAGAGGAAAAGGCGACATCATGAGCAACGAGCGGCTTACTATCGAACATCTGAGCGTGCCGCTGCCCCGCGGTGCCGATCGGGCGCATGCGGTCGAAGATCTGTCGCTGTCGGTCAGCAAGGGCGAAATCCTCTGCATCGTCGGCGAATCCGGCTCCGGAAAATCGCTGACCGCGCTCGCCACCATGGGCCTCCTGCCCCGCAACCTCGGCAAGCCCGCCGGCAAGGTGATGTTCGAGGGCAAGAACCTGCTCACCCTCGACGAGGCGACCCGCCGGGACATTACCGGCCGGCGCATCGCCATGATCTTCCAGGAGCCGACCGCCGCGCTCAACCCGATCTTCCGGGTCGGCGAGCAGGTATCCGAGACATTCCGCATCCACACATCGCTGAGCCAGGCGGAGATCCGCAAGAAGGTCATCGACCTCTTCCGCGAAGTGCAGCTTCCCAATCCGGAGCAGATCTTCCATTCCTATCCGCACCAGCTGTCCGGCGGCCAGTGCCAGCGGGTGATGATCGCGACCGCCCTTGCGCTCGATCCGTCCGTGCTGATCGCCGACGAACCGACCACGGCACTCGACGTCACCACCCAGGCGCAGATCCTAAAGCTGATGCTGGAGCTTCGCGCCCGGCACGAGACCGGCATCATCTTCATCACCCACGATTTCGGCGTGGTGGCCGAGATCGCCGACCGCGTCGCCGTCATGCAGATGGGCAAGCTCATCGAGATCGGCACCCGCGACGAGATCCTCAACCATCCCAAGCAAGATTATACCCGCCGCCTGCTCGCCGCCGTGCCGACGCTGACGCCGAGGAAGGAACGCGAAGGCCTCGGCAGTCCGGTTCTGATCGCCAGGAACATCGTCAAGACTTTCACCCGCTCCGGCCTGTTCGGCGGTGGCCGCACGGTGAAGGCTGTTGACGATGTCGATATCACCATCCGCCGCGGCGAGACGCTGGGCCTGGTCGGCGAATCCGGTTCCGGCAAGTCGACGCTGGCACAATGCGTCATCCGCCTCGTGCAGCCGGAAAGCGGCGACATCCTGATTTCCGGCGGCGATTTCGCCGGCCTCAACGGCAAGGCGTTGCGCGAGGCGCGCCGCAAGGTGCAGATCGTCTTCCAGGATCCGTACACCGCGCTCGACCCGCGCCAGAAGGTCGGCGATTCCATCGCCGAAGGCCCGGTCATTCACGGCCTCGACCGTAAGGCGGCCATGGCCCGCGCGCTCGACCTCCTCGAAGCCTGCGGCCTCGACCGTGCCTCAGCCACCCGTTTCCCGCACGAGTTCTCCGGCGGCCAGCGGCAGCGCATCTGCATCGCCCGGGCGCTTGCCGTCGAACCGGAGCTGCTGATCGCCGACGAGAGCGTTTCGGCCCTCGACGTCTCGGTGCAGGCGCAAGTGCTGAAACTGCTCGCCGACATGCAGGAGCGGCTCGGCTTCGGCATCCTGTTCATCACCCACGACCTCAGGGTCGCGAGCCAGATCTGCGACAATATCGCGGTGATGCGCAACGGCCGCATCGTCGAACGGGGCGATCCGGCCTCGCTGTTCGGTGCGCCGAAGGAAACCTACACGAAGGAACTGCTCGCCGCCGTGCCCGGCAAGGGCTGGCAGCACCACGCCGCCAAAAACGAGGCCGGGACGGAAAGATCCCGGGAGGAAACCCCATGAAGAAATATCAGATCGGCAACGTGCCGAAGCAGCTCGATCCGGAACTCATCGCCAAGTTCGAGAGCGTCGAAGTGGCGACGATCGGACATTTCCGCCATCGCGGCTTCGTGCACCATTCGATTGCGCCGGTCGTCGAGCCGGGCAGGACACTGGTCGGCACGGCGGTGACGGTGGCGATCCCGGCGACCGACTCTACCCTCCTGCACCACGCGATCGGCTTCATCCGCCCGGGCGATTTCCTGTTGGTCGACCGGCTCGGCGATGACCGGCATGCCTGCATCGGCGGCGGCGTCGCCTTCGCGATCAAGACGGCGGGGGCCATTGGCGTTGTGCTCGACGGGCCCTGCACCGATGTCGAGGAAATCCTCGAACTTGATTTGCCGTTCTGGTCACGCGGCGTCTCCGGCATCACCACCAGGCTCAACGATCTCGGCGGCTCGCTTAACCTGCCGATCTCGTGTGGCAACGTTCCGGTGCTTCCGGGCGATGTCGTGGTTGCCGATGCGAGCGGCATCGTGGTGATCCCGATCGACGAGGCGGAGGAAGTCGTCGAGGAGGCGATTGCACGACAGGCACGCGCGGGCCGCAACAAGGACAAGATCGCAGCCGGCGAAAAGCTCGGCGCTCTGTCGGGCGCAAGTCGCCTGGTTGCCGCCGCGCTGGAGCCGAAATGATGGAAAATCCGCAATACAATCACCTGCGCGTCGAGCGCGGCGTCTACCGCAAGATCGCGGGGGTCAGCGAACGTGGCGTCGTCACCTCCCAGCACTACGCGGCGGCCGAGGCAGGCGCCGCGGTCCTGTCGGCGGGTGGCAATGCCGTCGACGCTGCGGTGACCGCCGCCTTTACCCTGCAGACCGTCGAACCCTGGATGACCAGCCTTGCCGCCTGCGGCTACATGCTGGTCGCCCAACCGGACGGCAAGGTCGAAGTCATCGAATTCACCGGCCGCGTGCCTTCGTATTTTGACGAGGAATTCTACAAGCCCGATCCGAGCATCAAGACCTTCATCGGCCATCCCGCTTCGATCGACAACCGCAACGTCCGCGGCTTCACCGCCGCCGTGGTGCCCGGCTGCGTGCGCGGCTTTGCCGAAGCCCTGAACCGTTACGGCACGATCGGCTTCGACCGGGCACTTCAGCCCGCGATCGATCGTGCCCGCAAGGGCATGTATGTCGACTGGCACACGACGCTGGCCATCGCGATCGCCGAGGGGGAGCTCGGTTTGGATCCCGGCGCCCGTTCGATCTTCCTGCCGAACGGCCATGCGCCGGAGCCCGGCGCCACCCTGCCGCTCGACCAGCTTGCGAAGACACTGGAGCAGCTGGCCAACGAAGGCCCGGATTCGCTCTATGGCGGCGCGATCGGCGAGAAGCTGGTGACCGACCTCAACTCCGGCGGCAGTTCCATCACCCTGGAGGACCTGGCCAATTACGCCCCCCTCCTCTATCCGTCCCGGACCATGTCGCTGCAGGGGAAGACCGTTCATGTGGCCGGAGAAACCAGCGCCGGCCAGCGGCTCTTCGACGCGCTCGATCACTTCGACAGGAAGCGCGGCAAAGGCCCGGTCGACGCTGGTTTCTTTACCGCCATGGCGCAAGCCCTCTGGGAGAGCTTCGGCGCCCATCGCAAGCGCCTCAACCCGGCCGAGACGACCAACAAGACCAGCACGACGCAGGTCAACGCGGTGGATTCCGAAGGCCGGATGGTGGCGATCACCTTCACGCTGCTCAACCGGTTTGGCGCCCGCGCGCTGTCTCCTTCGACGGGCATTCTCTTGAACAACGGCATGTCCTGGTTCGACCCGACGCCTGGACGCGCCAACTCGCTGACGCCGAATGCCTATGCGCCGAGCAACATGTGCCCGGTGGCAATCACCGACGAGGGCGGTGCGTTCGCGGCCTATGGCGCCGCCGGCGGCAACCAGATCGTGCCGTCGCTTGCCCAGCTCACCGGCATGATCCTGCATGCGGGCATCGACATCGAGGAAGCGATGAACATGCCGCGCATGACGACCGGGCCGCATAGCGACATCATCGTCAATGTCGACATGCCGGCAGAGCAGATCGAAGCGCTTGAAAAGATCGCCAAGGTGAAGCCCGCAGCGGCGGTCGTCTATCCCCGGCCCTTTGCCGCTCCCGGCATGGTCGGCAGGCGCGGCAATGCCTTTATCGGCATGCCCGACATCACCTATCCCGCCGCCTACGCCGCCACGGCCTGAACGAGACTCCTATGACCGACCTGACCTTTGCCCCCGTCGAGATCGACGGCGTTCTCGAGATCATTCCGCCGACTGCGCCAGCCATCCCCATGGTGTTCGACTCGCCCCATAGCGGCTTGACCTTGCCGGATTTCGAACGCACCGCTTCCGACGAACTGGTACGCGCCGCTTCCGACACCTATGTGGACGACCTCTTCGGCTTCGCACCCTCGATCGGGGCCCCGCTGCTGATCGCCCATTTTCCCCGCAGTTTCCTCGACCTCAACCGGTCGATGAAGGATGTCGATCTGGAAATGGTCGATGGAGAATGGCCTCATCCGACGCGCGACAGCGCCTCGGCCCGCCGCGGCATGGGGCTCACCTGGCGTTACGCCTGGGGCAACACACCGATGTATGGTCGCAAGTTGACAGTGAAGGAACTGGAGGACCGTATCGACACCTATTGGCGGCCCTACCACCGCGAAATGGTGCGGCTGCTCGACGAAACCCATGCCGCCTTCGGCAAGGTCTATCACGTCAACTGCCACTCGATGCCGGCGATCGGCCATGTGCTCTCGCCCGATCCGGCCGGCACCGTCCGCAAGGACATCGTGGTCGGCGACTATGAGGGCGTGTCGAGCGAGCCGGATTTCGTGAAACTGGTGGTCGAGACGCTGGAGGGGTTCGGTTATTCGGTGTCGCTCAACGTGCCGTTCAAGGGGGCCGAGCTGGTTTCGGCCTACAGCTCGCCTGGAAAAAACCGCCACAGCATCCAGATCGAACTCAACCGCAAACTCTACATGGACGAGAATACCCGCGAGAAAATCGCCGGTTATGACGAATTGAAAGCCAATCTCGCCAAGCTCGGCACGGTCATGCGCGACTATGTCATGCACGAAAGCTGAGAGGCAGCGGGTGCCACCAGGTCCCGCGACAGGGCACATAAGCTCTCCTTAACGCTCAATACGTATTGTGAGGTGCAATAGGCCAGCGCGGAATGGTAGGCGATCTTCATTGACGACAGCGGTTCCCCTTCAGTTACATTCATCGTCGCTGCCCGCGGCCCCGGACGGCCGGGTCGCTCCGATGCTGGTCACCCGAAACATCGCTCATCTGCCGACGGATGTTCTGGTCATGGGCACCGATGCAGCCAAGCTGGACCTCGATCGACTTCCGGTGGGAAACATCGAGCTGTCGGTTGTTCCAGCGTGTGACCGCCTGGAGAACCTGCAAACGATCGTGGAGGGATCACAACCCCACCTTATCCTGCTCGACATTCAATTCGCGGGCCTGTGCGGCGTGCAGATCTGCCGCCAGCTGAAACGCAGTTCGGTGACGTCTGAAATACCGGTGATCCTGGTCACTCCCGAGGGCGATATCGATGGAAGGATCGCTGGTTTTGAGGCCGGTGCGGCTGACTGTGTCTCAAGCACGATCGACAGCAGGGAACTGGGTGCGCGCGTCAACGCGCAACTCGCATCAAGCCGCAGTCGCAAGCAGATCCTTGACCAGGACGAACAGCTTCGGACTGCACTTGCGAGCATGAGCCAGGGCGTCTGTCTCTTCCATGCGGACGGCACATTGGCCTTGTCCAACAGTCGCTATGCCGAGGTTTACGGCGTCGATCCGGCCTTGATCCATCCCGGACAGTCGCTCGAAGACATCATAAAGTTGAGGGACGAAGTCGGAGCCTTTCCAACGATGTCCAGAGAGGAATACCTCGCATGGGCTGAAGACACGAACGCCGGCGCTTCCTCGCAAGTCTGGATCAAGGAACTGAGATCGGGCAAGGTCATCCGAGGCTGTCATCAGCGCACGGCTGACGGAGGCTGGGTGTCAACGCATGAGGACGTTACCGAGGCGCGATTGGCCGAACGATCTCTTGCTCAAGCTCATGCGCAGGCCGAGCGCGCAGAGCAGGAAGCAAGAGCCGCCCATGCGCGCCTGCTGGCCGCCTTCGAAGTCGTCCCGGAAGGCCTGGCACTGTTCGATGAAGACGATCGATTTGTGATGTGGAATCGCCGCTACGAACAGCTTTACGCCGATAGTGGTGCTCCCCTCGCCAAGGGCATGGGTTTCGAGGAGAGACTTCGCAGCGGGCTGCAGCGTGGCCAGTATCCCGACGCGATCGGCCGTGAAGAGGAATGGCTGGCGGATAGATTGGCGCGTCACGCGGAGCCGAAGAGTGCCCATGAGCAGCGCCTGCCGGGGAACCGATGGGTCCGGATCGAGGAACGACGTGTTTCGGGCGGCGGAAGCGTCGGGATTCGCGTCGACATCACGGATCTCAAGATGCGCGAGGCGTCCTTTCGGCTGTTATTCGAAGGAAACCCGCTGCCGATGTGGGTTCAGGACCGGAAGAGCCTTCAATTTCTCGACGTCAACCAGGCCGCTCTCGATCACTACGGTTATGATCGCGACCTTTTTCTTTCCATGACACTTCTGGACATCCTTTCACCAGAGGATCGGGAAAGAATGAAAACCGCGGTGCCGGGTGAGGAGCAGGTGAGCGACGCCAATCGTTCCCAGCGGCACCGGACGGCTGGCGGTGCCGAAATCGAGGTCTTTATCTATTCGAGCCAACTTGCCTTCGACACCCATCCGGCGTCGCTGATTGCCGCAGTCGACGTCACCGAGCGAAAACGTGCGGAAAGGGCGCTGCTTCAGCATCGCGACGATCTCGAGGAAACAGTGCGCAGCAGAACTGCGGAAATTGCCCGTCAGGCTGCGGAACTGGAACGGATGCTCGATCAAGAGCGGCAGGTCAACGAATTGCAGCGGCAATTCGTCTCCATGGCGTCTCACGAATTCCGGACGCCGCTTTCGATCATCGACGGCGCGGCGCAACGTCTGGTTCGTCGCAAGAACGCGGTGACATCGGAATTCATCGGCGAGAAGACGGAGCAGATCCGCAGCGCCGTTTCGCGAATGCTGGAGCTGATGGAAAGCATCCTCGCAGTCGGACGCCTGGATCACGGGCACCTCGATATCGTCCGCAAGCCATGTGCATTGGGCGACATCATCAGCACCTGCAGCGCGCGGCAGGAAAGCATACGCAAATCGCACCGGTTCCTGCTTGATCTGGAGCGGCTTCCCTCGACTATCTATGGCGACGGTGCCGCGCTGGAGCAGGTGTTCACCAATCTCTTCTCGAATGCCGTCAAATACGCGCCGGACTCTCCGGACGTCTATGTGACGGGGTGGCAGCAAGACGACTGTGCCCAGATCACCGTTCGAGACGAGGGCATAGGCATCGATGCGGACGACTTGCCCAAGATGTTCGGGCGCTATTTCCGGGCCAGAAGTTCGTCCGGTATCGCGGGTACGGGCATCGGCCTCAACCTGGTGAAACAGGTGGTTGAACTCCATAACGGGGAAATCCACGTTGACAGCGTCAAGGGTGAAGGAACCGTGTTTACGATCAAGCTGCCGATCGCGAGGCCTGAGCAAATCGTGGATGACAAGGCCCAGACGTTGCCCGACCGGTCGGCTCTGCCGCTTGAGGTCCAGTCCTCAAAGTAACAACACGCAGGCTCGAGGTGATTGCGGACCCGGCTCCGATCGGTTCGATAACCCATCTTGCCCCCGGTCACCCGGGCCCTAAATCCGGCTCATGGACGCTGAGCGAATCACAGGTTCTACCGAATCGGCAAGGGCGTCTTCGCGGAAACCTCTCCAAAGGCCGAGCCCGGCCATTGTGGAACAAGTCGAGCGTCTACTGGGTGGGCGCACGCGCAATATCCGGCTCCACGGAGAGCTGGCCCGGCTTTTTCGCGAACGCTCCTGGCCGCAAACTGCCAAGATCATCCGCGCGTGGATGATCTGGGTCATCGTGCTCGATGTTCTGACATTGGGCCTCTACGCAATCCTGCTTCCCACCCATACCGTGATGTCGATGCTTTGGCCGGCATCCATCCTTCCCCCCGCGGCGCTCGTCGCCGCGATGACCTTTCTGCGGCCACGCGCTTTGTGGCTGCAGGGAGTTCTCCTCCTGACGTCGGTCTTTTTCATCCTCCTGTCCGTCGCCCTGGTGGGCGTCAGCGCCGGTGGCGAGTTTTATGAGCGCCATCTGACCATCATGCTTTTTGTGGCCGTCACTGCCATCATTATCTTTCCCATCCTGCTTGGCTGGGCCGTGGCGATCGGTGCTTCGGCCCTTGGTATCTACCTCGTGTTTCAACTGCACAATCCAGGTATCGAGGTGGGGAGTGCCGTAGCCGGCACGCTCTTTTTTGCGAGCGGCGTGGCAGCAACCATCGTTGCCCGGCGCACCGCCACGATCTTGGCTCACAAGAGCTTCCTGCTCGAGTTGCGGGACCGAAGTCGCCTTGCCGAGCTTGCTGATGCCAATTCCCAGCTGGAACTGCTTGCACAAACCGATCCGCTGACCGGCGTCGCCAACCGGCGCTCGATGATGGAAACGCTCTATCGGTTCTGGAACCAGGACCTGACACGAGCCAGAGGTGCAGCGATGCTGATGTGCGATGTCGATGACTTCAAGCGCCTCAACGACAGTCTCGGGCATGCCGAAGGCGATCGCTGCCTGGTGAAGGTTGCCGGCATCATTCAAAGCAGTATGAGAGACGAGCGGGACCAGGTCGCCCGTTACGGAGGCGAAGAGTTTCTCGTCTTTCTCCCCGGCACTGACGAACAGGAGGCCAGGATTGTCGCCGAAAGAATTCGCAGCCGGGTCGAAGCGGCGTCACTTCCGAACCCCGCCTCTCGTGTCGTTCCCTATGTCACTGTCAGCATTGGATTAGCGGCGGTGATGCAAGACGGGGAATTCGTTTCCGCGGAACATCTTCAGCGCCAGGCGGACGCCGCGCTCTACCTTGCCAAGAAGGCCGGCCGGAACTGTCTGATGGTCCATGCTCCAGAGACCGCTCAAGCCTCCGATTAAATCTACTCTGCCCGGGTGGTCGGGGATGAATCAAGTTCCAGGATCCCGTTTGCCGACCGAGCCCGCGAAGTCCTTCTTGAGCAGGCTCGATCACCGCAGCCTGGCGAACCCAACCCTACCGAAGCCTATATATGACGGTGGCTTGGCGGTTACACGCCAAGCCACCGTCCCTCTTCGAAAGGAATAGTACCCTTTACGGCGAAAGTTCCTCCAGAACCTGACCCTTGGTCTCGACCGCGAAGAGGGCCGTCACCAGGGCGCCAACGAGAAGGATCGCTGCGAATGCGCCAAAGACATACTGGATGCCCATCGAAGACATGACCCAACCCACCGCGATAGGCCCCGCGGAAGATCCGAGACGAAGCCAGGCGCTGCCTGTACCGGTGCCAATGGCACGAAGGCGGGTCGGGTAGATTTCCGCGGAATAAAGGTAGAGCGAGAAAGTCACGGTTTGCACGATGGCGTAGGCGAGGCCGGCCAGAATCAGGACCTGTGTTGCCGACGTCGCACCCAGCCAGGCGAGGATGACAAGCGGGATTGGTGCGATCAGAAGGGCACCCGTGTACCAGCGCTTGCGACCGACCTTGTCGATGAGCAGTGCGCAGATAACCGCCGCGATCACGCCACCGACCGAGGTGATAAACCCGTATAGGATGCTGGTTTCCAGCGGCAAGTTGAATGTCTGGCGGTAAAGGGTCGGAAGCCAGGTGATCGTCCCGTTGGCGACCATATAGGCACAGAACCACATCGCCCAGATCGACAGTGTGCGCTTAAGGTAGATGCCCTGGAAAAGTTCGCGCCAGTCCGATCGACGACGGACGGGGGCGGCTACGATTTTCGGCTCCGGCAGCTCCTTGCCGGCAGCACGAGCACTGTTCTCCAGCTTGGTGACGATGCGATCGGCTTCCGCATGGCGGCCGTTGGCGGCCAGCCAGCGCGGTGATTCATGGAGGAACCAGCGTAGCGGGATCATGAGGATCGCAGGGATCAGGCCGACGACGAACATCGCCTTCCAGCCATAGGCTGGGACCATGAAATAGCCAATCAGGCCCGCGCCGACGAGGCCGAGCAGAAACATGACCTCATACAGAAGGAAGAAGCGTCCGCGCCCCTTCGACCCAATCAACTCGTTGATATAGGCACTTGCGACCGGAACTTCGCCGCCGGTTCCGATACCTTGGATGAAGCGGAACGCCATCATCATGCCGGCCCCGGCCGCAAAAAGGCATGCGACGTCCATGCTGACGAATAGCAGGATGGTGAACATCAGCACTTTGAGACGGCCGATCCGTTCGGCAAGCCAGCCAAAGCAAATGGCGCCAATCAACTGCCCGAGATAACCCATCGACAGGATCATACCCGTCTGTCCCGGGGTCAAACCCCACTCGCGGACAAGAACCGGCATGGCGTAGGCGATGGCAATGACGGTGTAACCGTCAAAGAACGTCGCTGCGCCGACGATATTTCGGGCCCAGAAGACCTCCCGGGTGACCGGCAGCCGTTCAAGGCGGGCGCTGATTTCAGCTTGGGTATCGACGGTCGGCGACGGCGCGGTCATCCGTTGTTCGATGTTCATGTTTTCCTCCCTTCGCCTGACCCTCCCGGTCTGGCGTCGAACCTACGCGTTGGATGTCTTAAACTACGGGACCCTTGGGCTTGGTATCGCTGTATATCCGGAAGGCACGGCTCTCTTATCGGCGAGCCATGCACCAGCATGACAGACGGTGCGACTGCGATGCATCACTCCCCGATGCGCCCGCAATCCCCTTCCCGTAAGAGGCCCCGCTTGAGAGGCGGGGCGTCCTCTGTCACTCAGCTGCCAGAAGCTGCTCAACCCGGCCGATGCCGGCAGCATCAAAGGCTGCAAAGATCTCCGCTTCGGCCTTTTCGCCGAGGTTCTTCAGCGGCTCGCGGATAGTGGCATGGTTAAGCACACCACGATGGACGAGCCCGAGCTTGAGGGCAACGGTGCCTTCCATATGGGAACCACGGTGGTAGACCGCCCGGGTGACGGGAAGGAGACGTTCGAAGATCCCGCGGGCTTCCGGATAGTTCTGCGCCTTTCCTGCCTTGATCAGGTCGATCAGCAGCTCCGGTGCGATGTTGCCGTAGCCGACGAGCAGGCCGTCGACATCGAACATGGTCGGTAGCAGCCATTCGTCGTGGCAGCTCAGGATCTGCAGGTTCGGGTTGGCCTTCTTGAGTTCCGGAATCTCGACGTACCAGCGCTTCATGTTTCGGACGCCATTTTTGGTGGCGACGACGCCGTCCTGGGTCGCGATCGCAAGCTGGGTGTCCAGGTCGTAGGAAGCCTTGGTGGCATCCGGGTACTGGAACAGGATGCACTGCAGGCCCGATTCCTGCCAGATGGCCTTGTAGCGATCCTGCGGCGCGCCTTTCTGGAACCCGAAACGCAGCCAGCCATGGTTCGGATAGACAAGAGCACCGGTCGCGCCGGCAGACTTGCACTTCCTGGCTTCTTCGGCGGCGACCTTGGTGCCCTCCCCGGTGATGCCAGCAATGATTGGAACCTGACCATCGACGGCTTCGACATAGGTGCGGATGAGCTTCAGGCGCTCTTCCTCGGTCAGGAACGTACCTTCGCCGGCATGGCCAAGGATAACCAGGCTCTTGACGCCGTCCATGCCTGAAAGCCATTTGGCGATACGGGCATTGGCCGGATAATCGACTTCTCCGTCGCGGGTAAACGCGGTAACGGGTGCCGGGCTCAGGCCTCTCAGATCCATCGTTGGCATAGGTTTTCTCCTCCTGGATAGCCGCTGTCCGCATTCGTGATCAGCGATGGGATCGTTAATGGGAACGTTCCCACTATCGTTTCCGATTTTACTGGAGTCAACATTTTTTTTGTTGCATGGTTGGGGCGTTGATAGCGAGAACGCTGCAGATGGAAAAAAGCGAAATGGATTCAAGGCCCGAAGAAGCGAACCGTCAGGCACGGGTGACCATCCTTGACGTTGCGTCGGCAGCCGGCGTTTCGAAATCGACAGTGTCGCGCATCCTCGATGAGCGACTGCCCCGATCCGACAACGAAACCTCGCGCCGCGTCCGAAAAATCGCCGAAGACATGGGTTATGTCAGAGACGTCTCCGCGGCGAGCCTCCGACGGGGGAACACGATGACGGTTGGCGTGATCGTGCCCCGGCTGACCGATACCGTCATGGCAATGCTTTATGAAGCCCTGGCAAAAGCATGCAGCAAAAGTGGGCGTTTCGCGATTGTCGCAACAACGGACGACAAGCCGAAGGCCGACAGACTTGCCGCCGAGTCTCTTCTGAAACGAGGCGTCGACGGATTGATCCTTTCGACGGCACGTGAGGATGACGATTTTCCTGACGAGCTGGGGGCTCGGGGTGTACCTTTTGTCCTGGCGTTGCGTACGGATGGGCGGAGCCTGTCTTCGGTCGGCGACGACAGGCTGGGTGGATATCTGGCGACGCGCCACCTCCTGGACCTCGGTCATCGTCGTATCGGAGCAATTGCCGGTCCTTCATATGCCTCCAGCTCGCGCGGGCGCGTTGAAGGTTACAGGCAGGCTCTGGAAGAGGCCGCTATCTCGGTCCGCCCCGATTGCATTGTGCCGTCGACCTTCGGGATCGACGCCGGAGCAGATGCGGCCCTGCAGCTCATGCGCCTCGAAGATCGCCCGACGGCGATCTTCGCCGTGAACGACAATACCGCGATCGGTGCTCTTTCCGGCCTTTCACGCCTCGGAATATCCGTACCCAACGATGTTTCAGTCGTGGGATACAACGATATCCCGATCGTCAGTCATCTTCCGACACCGCTGACGACACTGCGGGTCCCCTTCGAGCAGATTGCGTCAAACGCTTTGGATTTGCTCACAAGCGGCGCCACCTCGGTTGACGATCGAATCCGTATTTCGGCTCCGACCCTCATCCCCAGAAAATCGTCAGCAAAGCCCAGGTCTTGAAGAGCGCTCAACTATTGCCCTACTGATCGCTTCGCGTTCCACATCCTATGTCCGCCAAGACTGGAGGCGACGATAGGTCAACTGACCGATGACATCGGGGAGCCCGGGAAGAGCCTGCGTTTGGTTGGGGCTCCTAGACGCAAGCGGGCTTTGTAAAGGCAACGGCGAGATCAAGCCATCCGCACAATGAGCCCGAGCGTCGCTCGCTCGGGTCCCGCTGTTGCATATGTAGACGTAATCCTGTGACTTAACTGTTTCGAATATTTTGGAAGAGGGCTCCGTCAAGAATTCGTTGCCGTCACGACCAAAGGTCGGATTTCCCTTTCAGGCAGGAGACCTCTCATGAAATGGAAGTAGCAGAAGCTTCGGCGACAATTTTGTCTACATCGTCCGTACTCATCGGAAATCGCCTGCTCTAGTTCGCCAGTATTGCCGAGACCAAGTCCTGAAAGCTCCGCGATCTATCGGGGGCGGAGCGGGCGATCTTCATCAGGCTGAATTCGGCAAGTCGAGCAAGGATGCTCGACTTACCCCAAACGTATATTTCAACCGATTGGACGCACCGCCGTATATTGTCCTCGCTCCAGTCTCATCAAATGGAATGTGCCCAACTGGGCCAGAATGGCAAAATGCTCGAGCGCTGCCACCCGCCTGATGTTTTCGACCCGCCTCACGGGGCTATTCAGACCGACTGTCGCGATCGCGGGGAAGTAGCCGTAGCATTCGTTCCGCTCGAGATCCCCGTGCATGGCACGGCAGCGCGCAAACATGGGCTGGTCCTGGGCGTCGAATTCCTCATAGTCCCGTTGATCCGACACCAATAGCGCGCGCGCCAGCACATTCGGGTCGGTGCTTCGCTCGCGCTTTATTGCTCCCGGCGGCAGAATGAATTGCGTTGGTGCGAGCTTTCGGGAGGTTATCCGCAGCTCAACGAGGTCGATCTCGAATTGATCGTGCCGTTGCGACCAGCAGATCAACCGGCCAAAAGCGGAATAGCCGACGACGAAGCAGTCTCTGTGGCTAAAATCGGGATCGGCTCCAAACACGAGTGCAAGAATGGGAGAAAATTCCGCCGGGTCGCAATACTGGACCTTTCGATCGAAATAATCGCCGAAGCCGTATTGAAGAAGGAACGCCATGAAGCTAGCCGGCAACTGCTTCGAGAGGCGACTTTCCTGCTCGGAGGTCATCGGAATACAGCGCTGCGGCGGGCCGATTTCAGCAATCGTATCTTCAAGAAAGGAGTCTAACATTGGTAGCTGCCTTTCAATGCTCTTCGCCACATATATTCAATTCGACATCCATGAGTTGGTGCGCCTGACCATTTGTCCGCTTTTGGTCTGCGTCCGTGCGCAATGCTTCAGCCCTGCCTTCTTGGGTCCACATCGGGCCAATTCTCTGGTTCTCCGCTCCACCACCTATACCCAACTCGCGTGGATCGCCGCCAGCGATTATATCGAGATAGTGCGTTGCATTGACTGATGCCATTTGTTCGCGGATTTCGGCCCTCGAATAACCCGCCCCGTTGAGCGCAGGACGCTGAGGCCTTGATCGGTCGCGGAATAGCCAAGCGGTGCGGGGCTGAACGGTTCCATCGGCGCATTTGCCAGCCGCACGACGGGAATCTTCTGGCCGGTCTGGGGATCCGTCGCGTCATAAGAACCTTCCGGCTGTCGGGCCGTCCGACGGTGCGGCGCAGGCGCTGAGAACCGCAACAAAGACGCAAGGGGCAAGCTTCCGCATCCCGTATCCTTTTGGAAAAACCTCGTTTCCTTGACAAGTATGTCGAGACGTCACCGCAATACGAACTGGGCACAAAAAAGCCATTATGACAGCTTGGGGCGAGTACCTGTGGTTGATGTGCAACTCTACCCCAACTGGTGGGCCAGTCCGGTCCGAGGCAGACATGATATTTACCGCCAACCGACCTCGACTGGCGCGCTTACAAGCGAGGAATTGGGGGCGGGCGCCACCCTGAATCGGCCCAGAGCCGCGCGCCAAGTTCGGCCGAGATTGCCGACTTCAATATCCGGATCCGCGGTCAACCAGGGAAGGCCATTTGCCAAGCGTTCCGGTCAATTTCATCCGGTCTTCCGCAGCGAGCCGCGGCAGGCCGGGAACCCGCACTTCACCGACGGAAATGCCAAACTCTATCTCCACGGCTTCCTTGACGACCGTCACGTTTGCGCCGTTGCGGTACTGCGTCCGCATCCGCTCGAACGGTTCGATGATTTCGATCATCCGGCGGGCCTCCCGATAATCTCCCGACTCAAGCGCGGCATGAATCGCCAGCGAGATTTGCGGCGCGACATTGACGAGGCCGGACGTGAACCCCCGGGCGCCGGCAGCGGTGAAGGCTGGTGCCCAGCTTTCCGCCAGGCCGCAAACGAACAGCGCGTTGCCCTCGGCAGAGGCCGCGACGGCCCGAGATAGAAGCAGGATGTCAGTCGTCGCGAACTTGATGCCGGCGATGTTGGGATGAGCCGCGAGCCGCAGCATGTCGTCAAGGCTGAAACCGTCCGCCCTGACATAAGCGACCATCGGCAACAGGGAGGCATCGGCGAGATTGCGGAAATAATCGATCTGGGCGGCGGGCGCGGCGAAAGGATCGACCGGCTGATGCGACATGACGGCGGACGCACCGATCGCCTTCGCTGTCCTGGCCATGCCAATCGCCTCTCGCAACGAGCGGCCGACGGCCGCCGTTACCGGCGCCTTGCCATCGACGCCCGCCACTGCCGCTTCGGTAACGACCGTGATTTCCGCCGGGGTGAGCGCATAAAACTCACCGGTATTGCCGGCCGCGACGATATTGTGGATGCCGGCTTTCGCCACGCGCGCGTAGATCGCACGGGTGATCCCGATGTCGACCTCGCCATCCGCTCCGTAGGCGGTGATCGGTACACCGGAAATGCCGGTCAGGATTTCGCGGAATGTCTGGATATCCATGAGCTTTTCCTCAGATTGCGAAGCGATGAACAGGCGTGCCGCGGAGCCCCGGCTCGAAGGCGTAGATCGTGCCGTCTTCGAAAGTGCCGTTGTTGTCGGTAGAGAGCGTGGTCACGTAGAGAGTAGCGAGATCGGGTCCGCCGAAGCAGGGCATGCTCGGCCCCTTGGCGGGCATCAGATAGGCCTCGACAACCGTTCCATCCGGCGAGATGCGGTTAAGCCGTCCCCCCTGCTGGCCGGCGATCCAATAGAATCCGTCGGCATCCACGGCGCCGCCGTCCGGCCGTCCTTCCTCCGGTGTGAAGTTGTGCAGGCGGCGAGGCGGACCTTTGACGCCGTGCGCCGGATCGAAATCGAAGATCTGGGCGTAGAGCCCACTGCTGTCGGAATGGTACATGGTCCGCCCATCCGGGCTCCAGGCGATACCGTTGGAGGTCATCAGGTCGCCATCGATGATTGTGTCGAACGACCCGTCCGGCTTCACCCGGTAAAGGCGGCCATTGCCCGTCTGCGGTATCGCCTCGTCGCGGGTGCCGACCCAGAAGCAGCCATCAGGCCCGGCCTTGCCGTCGTTAAGCCGACTGTCCGCCCGGCCCCCGTCCGGATCGCAGAGCAGTTTCATCGAACCGGCTTCGGGGTTCAGCAGATATACGCCGCTTTCCAGCGCCACCGCGACGTCGCCGTGTTCACACAGGGCCAGACAGCCGATCTTCGCCGGCATCTCGAACCGATCGACGGCGCCGCCGGCCCGCAGGCAGATTGCCGCGGGCGCGAGGATGTCGACGAACCAGAGATCGCCGGTGCGTTCGTCCCAGGTGGGAGATTCTCCGACCTTAAGGGGAAAGTCGATGACGCGACGAACCTTCGGTGTGATGATCTTTGTTTCGCTCATCGTGCAGCCTCCGTGAATACGATCAGTCCGTTTTCGTCCCGAAGCCGGATTGTCCCATCGTGTTGCGAATCGCAGAAACCTCCGCCCTGGAAGAATGCGGCAACCGGGCTTTCATCCACCGGCTCAAGGCGCAGATGATCGCGCGAAAAATCCTGCGGGCAGTAACCGAGCCGCTCGGCAAGGTCATCCTTCCACCAGCCGGCGTCGTTGCGCGACATGCCATAGACGACTGCGGCAGCGATGTCGGGATGGGTGAGGCCGATCTTCACAAGCTGGAACAGGTCGCGCGGGCTGATCCAGATCGCCGCCGCCCGTTCGCTGTTCGGATAGGGACCGGCATTGCCGATGCGGATCGACAGCGTGCGGATCCCCGCCTTGTCGTAATAAAATCCGGCGACCATCTCGCCCCAGCATTTCGACAGGCCGTAGCGCGTGTCGGGACGCGGCACGTCGCGGGGCGTGATCGTCTGGGAACGGGGATAGAAGCCGGTCGCGTGATTGCTGGACGCGAAGACGACGCGTTTCGTGCCGTTGGCGCGGGCGGCATCGTAGAGATTATACGTGCCCAGAATATTGCTCTGCAGCATGTCGCCGATATCGGCCTCGCGGGGAAGCCCGCCGAGGTGAATGACGCCATCCATGCCTTCGAGTGCGGCAAGCATAGCGCCTGCATCCGCCAGATTCCCCTCGAAGAAGCTCTCGTTCGACGCGAGTTCCTTTGCAGGACTGATGTCGATCAGCCTGATGTGATCGACCTCGGGGCGCAGAAATCCCCTGAGCTGCGTGGCGATATTGCCCGCACCACCTGTTATCGCAATCCGTCTCAAAACCCCTCCTCGCGATGGCTGGCATCGCATGAAATCGAAGGCCTCCTAGCCTCCCACGCCCTGGAACATGCGGGCGCGCGCATTCAGTATATGGTTCTTCATGGCGTCATGGGCCGCCGTTTCCCGCCGCGCCAGGATCGCCTCCACGATCGCCTGGTGCTCGTCCTGCACGTGCCGCACATGCAGCGGCGTCCGCTTCAGGCTGAGGCTGCGGGTCACCGACATGCCGATCGAAAAATGCGGCCTGAACCAGTCGCGGACAGTGACGTGGAACTGGTTGCCGGTCGCCGCGGCGATGGCGTCGTGCAGGTATTGGTCCTCTTCCGCACCGAGTTCACCGATTTCCAGGCAGTGTTCGAGGGCCGCAAGCGCCGAAAGGATCCGGATCCTGTCATGAGCCTGCCAGTTGCGTGCCGCCAGTTCTGCCGCCTCCGCCTCAAGTCCGGCGCGGAACTCGAAGAACCGTTGCACGTCGGCGAGCGATCCGACCGGAACTTGCTTCAGCACCGACGAGTCCGGCCGCTGCCGCACATAGGAACCCGATCCCTTGCGCGACACGATCAGCTGATCCCTGCGAAGCCGCTCCAAGGCTTCGCGCACCACGGGGCGGGACGCCCCGAACATGACTGCGAGGTTCGGCTCGGACGGAAGGCGCTCGTTGACGGGAAAACGGCCGTCGGCGATCATGCCTACGATCTTCTCGTAGATGATGTCGCTGAAACGAGGCTCCGCCTTGGAGGCCGCTATCACGCCCGATTGGTTCATCAACGTCCCTTTTCACGTCTCCGTTCGCGAAAGGCCAGTTCGGCTTCCGGTGGACAAAGACCGAAAATGCCCTTGCCCGCCCTTACGCGTTCTTCGACGAAATTCTCGAAAACGGTCTGCTCGAAGGCTTCGTCGGCCACCTCTTCCGCCATCGCCGCCGGAATGACAACCAAGCCTTCGTCATCGCCGACCATGATGTCGCCCGGATAGACGGGCACATCGCCACAGCCGATCGGCTGGTTGAGATCGAGCGCGTGGTGCCTGATCAGGTTGGTCGGGGCGGAAAGCGCGGAATGATAGGCCGGTCCGACGAGGCGCGGAGCGTCTTTGCTGATCTTGTGCACGTTGCGAATGAAGACGTTCCGCAGGCCGTGTTTCAGACGCACCGACGTCAGCGTTGCTGCCGAGACGCTCTTCAATTTTTGGCGCGATAGGTCGCTGAAAGTCATGCGTCTCCTCCCTGTCGACATGGCTTTTGAACCAGCAGTATTTAACCTGTAAAAATCTGTCAATACTTGTAATCATCTGAAAACCTGCTTATGGTCATTTTAGCCGATGGGATGGAGGTCCTTGGCGGTCGTGGCGGTAGGGAACCTGCCATCGATCGCCTTTCAGGTCGGCGGTTCATTTGGGAGGAAATTTATGCGCGACGACGAAAATATGTCTTCCGGCCTTACCCGCCGGACGTTCCTCGCAGGCGTTGGCGGGGCTGTTGCCCTGTCAGTTGCGGGCGGCAGCGCCAGCGCGGCCGCGACCAAGGAGGCGCCGCAGCTTGCGGCTCTCGTCAAGGACGGCAAGCTGCCGCCGCTTGCCGAACGTCTTCCGAAGAACCCGATGGTCGTGAAGCCCTGGGAAAAGGTGGGCGCTTACGGCGGCACGCTGCGGCGCGGCCTTCGCGGCTCGTCCGACCATAACGGCATCCTGCGCATGGTCGGCAACCAGGGCCTGGTGCGCTGGAACATGGATTTCACGGCCGTCCTGCCGAACCTTGCTGAGAGGTGGGAGGTCAATGCCGATGCTTCGCAGTTCACCTTCTACCTCTTGAAGGGCGTGAAGTGGTCGGACGGCCATCCGTTCACGGCCGACGACGTGGTCTTCGCCATCGAGGATGTCGTCAAGAACAAGGACCTCTACAGCTCGACGCCGGCGCAGATTGCCGTGGCCGGCAAGCCGGTCGTGGTCGAAAGGATCGACGACTACACCGTCAAGTTCACCTTCGCCGCAGCCAACGCGCTTTATCTGGAAAACCTTGCGACCCCGCTCGGCCAGCATCCGACACTGTTCGCCAAGCACTACTGCAGCAAGTTCCTGCCGAAATACAACCCGAACCTTGACGCGGACGTAAAAGCGGCCGGTTCATCGAGCTGGCCGGACCTCTTCCGCGCCAAGTGCGGCGACATCGAGATTCCGCAGCGCTGGGGAAATGCCGAAAAGCCGGTGCTCGATCCGTGGATGATCAAGGAAGCCTATTCCGGCGGCGCAACCCGGGTGCTGATGGTCCGCAACCCTTACTTCTGGCAGGTCGATACCGACGGCAACCAGCTGCCCTATATCGACGAGTTGAATTTCGGCATCTCGCAGGACGTCGAGTCGCTGATGCTCAACGTCATCTCCGGCAAGATCGACATTCAGGAGCGCCATATCAACTCGCTCGCCAACAAGCCGACGCTCTCGCAGAACATGAAGAAGGGCGATTACCGCCTGCTGTCGCTCGTCCCGTCCGCGGCGCAGCAGTGCTCGCTCTACCTCAACATGACCCACAAGGACCCGGTGCTGCGGAAGATCTTCGCCGACAAGTCGTTTCGCCAGGCGCTGTCGATGGGCATCAATCGCCAGGAAATCATCGACATCGTCTATTTCGGCCAGAGCGAGGGCTATCAGACCGGACCGCGCCCCGGCCATCCATGGTATCACGAGAAGCTGGCCCGGCAGTTCACCGAGTTTGCGACGGACAAGGCCAATGCCATGCTCGACAAGGCGGGCCTCGACAAGAAGAATGCCAACGGCATCCGTCTCCGGCCTGACGGCCAGCCGCTGTTTTTCGCGGTCGACGTCATCCCGACACTCTATCCCGACCTGGTCGATGTGCTGGAACTGGTGAAGGCGCATTGGGCGAAGATCGGGGTGAGCATGAAGGTCAACACCATCGAGCGCGCGCTCTATTATACGCGAGGCGACGACAACGCCCATGATGCGCAGGTCTGGCCGGGCCCCGGCGGCCTCGACCCGATGCTCGATCCGCGCGACTTCTTCGCCTTCCATCCTCAAGGGTCGCGTTACGCCATCCCGTGGACGCTCTGGTACACGTCCAACGGCACCAAGGGCGAAGAGCCCCCGGAAAGCCAGAAGAAGCGCTTCAAGCTCTATGACGAGGCTCGTTCCACGGCCGATGTCGACAAACGCGGCGCGATCATGAAGCAGGTCTTCGATATCGCCGCGGAAGAATTCGAAGTCATGGGGATCTGCCTCGCCGTGGGTGGCTTCGGGGTGATCCGCAACAATCTGCGCAACGTTCCGGAAAAACAGCCCGACAGCTGGTCCTGGCCGAACCCCGGCCCGGCCCTGCCGCAGCAGTTCACGTTCACGAGCTGAGCGGGCACGCGCTGACTTACTCCAACTGTGCCGCCGCCTAACCGGCGGCGGCACCCTTCCGGTCCCATGCATCCACTGCCCGAACGATAGCCGACGAGCTTTCGGATCGGCATGCCGTGCAATCCGAATTGCGAGCTTTGCATGCTAAAATTTATCATCAAACGTCTGCTATGGATGATCCCGTCGCTGTTTGCGGTGAGCTTCCTCGCCTTCGTTCTGATCCAGCTTCCGCCAGGCGACTTCGTCACCACCTATATCGCGACGCTTGCCTCTTCCAACGAAGTGGTCGATCAGAACACCGCCGCCGCACTGCGCGAGCGGTTCGGCCTCGACCAGTCCATGCTGGTGCAATATCTGAAATGGATCTGGGGAATTCTGTCCCGGGGTGATTTCGGCATTTCCTTCGAGTGGCAGCAACCGGTCTCCGGCCTTATCTGGGAACGTATGGCGCTGACCCTGGTACTTGCGCTCGCAAGCCTGATCGCCACCTGGGCGATCGCGCTGCCGATCGGCGTCTATTCGGCGGTGAAGAAATATTCGATCGGCGACTATGCATTCACGGCCTTCACGTTCTTCGGCCTGTCGATCCCGTCTTTCCTGTTGGCGCTGGTGCTGATGTATATCGCCGCCGTCGAGTTCGGTGCGGATGTGGGCGGCCTTTTCTCACCTGAATACGAGACGGCCCCCTGGAGCATTGCCAAGACGCTCGACCTTCTGTCGCGTCTGTGGTTGCCGGTGGCGATCCTTGCGGTGTCTTCGACTGCGAGCCTGATCCGCGTCATGCGCGCCAACATGCTGGACGAGCTGCCCAAACCCTACGTCACGACTGCTCGTGCCAAGGGGCTCTCGGAGTTCCGGCTGCTGATCAAATACCCGCTGCGCATCGCGCTCAACCCGTTCATCTCGACGATCGCCTGGCTTCTGCCCAACCTGATCTCCGGCTCGGTCGTCGTGGCGATCGTGCTCAACCTGCCGACAGCGGCGCCCCTGCTTCTCCAGGCGCTGATGGCGCAGGACATGTATCTCGCAGGCGCCTTCGTGCTCCTGATCTGCGCTCTCACGCTGATCGGCTCGCTGATCAGCGACATCCTGCTTGCGCTGGTCGATCCGCGCATCCGGCTCGAATAGGAGGCCCGAATGGTCGATGCAACCATCCTCAACGATCGCGTCGCCGTCGCGGCGCAATGGCAGCTGATCTGGTGGGCCTTCAAGCGGCACAAGCTCGCCATGGCCGCCCTTTTCGTCACCGTCGCGATGTATACCGTCGCGATCTTCCCGGGCTTCTTTGCGATCAACGACCCGATCATGCAGAACGCCCGTTCGACCTTCCATCCGCCGCAGAGCATTCATTTCCTCGATACGGCAAACGGGTTCAGTTTTGGCCCGTATTATTACGGGATGAAGCTGACGCGCGATCCGAACACGCTTGCCGCCATCTTCGTCGAGGATCCCAATACGAAGATCCCGATCCAGTTCTTCGGGCGTGGCTACACCTATTCGGTGCTTGGCCTGTTCGAGACCGACATCCACCTCATTGCCACCACGGACAACACCAAGCCGCTCTATCTCTTCGGCGCCGACCGTCTCGGACGCGACGTCTTCAGCCGCACGGTGCAGGGTGCGCAGATCTCGCTGTCGATCGGCCTGGTCGGCGTTTTCCTGTCGCTGCTGCTCGGCATCGTGCTCGGTGGCATTTCCGGATATTACGGCGGCCGGATCGACTTCGTCATGCAACGCGTCATCGACTTCGTGCTGTCGCTGCCGACCATTCCGATCTGGCTGGCGCTGGCCGCAGCCCTGCCGCAGGGCTGGCCGGCAGCGATGCAATACATGATGATCACCATTATCCTGTCTTTCACAGGCTGGGCACAGCTTGCCCGCGTCGTGCGCGGCCGCTTCCTGTCGCTGCGAACCGAGGAATTCGTCGCCGCCGCTCGTCTCGACGGCGTCTCGGAAGGCCGCATCATCTTCCGTCACATGCTGCCGAGCTTCTCAAGCCACATCATCGCCTCGATGACATTGGCCGTGCCGGCGATGATCCTGGCGGAAACATCGCTCTCTTTCCTGGGCCTCGGCCTGCAGCCGCCGACAGTCTCCTGGGGCGTTCTTCTGCGCGAGGCGCAGAACATCCGCTCCATCGCCACCGCGCCATGGCTGTTCATGCCGGGGCTTGCGGTCGTCATCGCCGTCATGGCGCTCAACCTTTTCGGCGACGGTCTGCGTGATGCGGCCGACCCGTACAACAAGTGAGGCGCGGATGACCGATATCCTATCCATCACGCCCCGTCCTTCGATGGCAGCGGGCAAGACGCTGCTCGAGGTGAAGAACCTGGTGACGGAGTTTCCGCTTCGCACCGGCATCTTCAAGGCGGTCAACGACATCTCGTTTTCGATCGAGCCCGGCAAGACCCTGTGCGTGGTGGGCGAAAGCGGTTCCGGCAAATCCGTCACCGCCCGCTCGATCTTGCAGATCATCGACTCGCCCGGCCGCATCGCCTCCGGCTCGATCATCCTCAATCGCCAGGACGGCAGCTCGGTCGACCTTGCAAGGCTTGATCCGCGCAGCAAGGCGATCCGCGCGGTCCGTGGCCGCGACATCGCGATGATCTTCCAGGAGCCTATGTCGTCGCTTTCGCCGGTGCACACCGTCGGCGACCAGATTACCGAAGTGCTGCGCCTGCACTTGAACATGAGCAAGGCGCAGGCCCGCAAGGAAGCCGCCGAACTGCTCCGGCAGGTGGAAATCCCCAATCCGGAACAGGCGCTCGACCGTTATGCCTTCCAGTATTCCGGCGGCATGCGCCAGCGCGCCATGATCGCCATGGCGCTTGCGTGCAAGCCCCAGCTGCTGATCGCCGACGAGCCGACCACCGCGCTCGACGTCACCACCCAGGCTGAAATCCTCGACCTGATCAAGCGCCTGCAGCAGACGACCGGAATGGCGGTGCTGTTCATCACCCACGACATGGGCGTGGTGGCACAGATTGCCGACGACGTGCTGGTCATGCATCACGGCGTCATCAAGGAATACGGGCCGGTCGACCAGATCTTCCATACGCCGCAGGATGCCTACACGAAGATGCTTATCGGTTCCGTGCTGAAGCTGGAACAGAAGGCGGAAATCCGCCTCGCCCGGCCGCCGCTCGACACGACCGCAGAGCCGATCCTCGACATCCGCAACCTCTCCATGCATTTCGGGGAGATGAAGGCGCTGAACGACGTCTCGATCGCTCTCCTGCCCGGCGAGACGCTCGGCATCGTCGGCGAAAGCGGTTCCGGCAAAACGACCCTCGGCCGCTCGATCATGCGGCTCTACGATCCGGTATCCGGCGAGATGCATTACCGCCGCGCCGATGGAAAGGTGGTCGATCTCGCCAGGCTTGAGGGAAGTGAACTGAAGGCCGCCCGCCGCGAGCTGCGCATGGTCTTCCAGGACCCGTTCGGTTCGCTCAACCCGCGCATGACGGTCGCGCAGGTGATCGGCGAGCCGCTGCTGGTCAACGGACTGTCGAAGGGCAAGGAACTCGACGAGCGGGTCTGCCACCTGATGGATCAGGTCGGCCTCGATCCCGCAGGGCGGGAGCGCTACCCGCATGCCTTTTCCGGCGGCCAGCGCCAGCGCATCGGCATCGCGCGCGCAATCACCCTCAATCCGCGCATCATCGTGGCGGACGAGGCGACCTCGGCGCTCGACGTCTCGGTGCGCTTCCAGGTGCTGGATCTCCTGATGCGGCTGCAGGACGAGCTCCAGCTCGCCTACATCTTCATCAGCCACGATATCGGCGTCATTCGCTACATGTGCGACCGGGTCGGCGTCATGTATCGCGGAAAGCTCGTGGAAGTCGGCGAGGCGGAGAAGGTCTGCAACAACCCCGATCATGCCTATACGCAAGCATTGATCTCGGCCATTCCCCGGCCGGATCCCCGCGATCGCGATCGCTCGAAGCGCTTCCGGTACATCGAACCGAGCCCCCATATCGATCCCAGCAACGTCAAGAATAGAAGTTCTGCACGATGAAGATCACGGGAATCCGCACCTTCCTCATGCATGTGGGTCAGCCGCACCGTTCGAAATGGGCGTCCGACGACGCATCTGCCTCTTCCGGTCCAGGATTGCAGGAACGAGGTTATTTCGGCGGCACCCGCAACTGGCTGTTCCTGAAGATCGATACCGACGAAGGGATTACCGGCATCGGCGAATGCTCTGGCTGGCCGCGCGTCATCGAGACGGCGATCAAGGATCTCGCGCCGCTCCTGATCGGCGAGGACCCGACCCATATCGAAAAGCTGTGGCAGAAGATGATGATCGCCATGATGGGCCACGGCATGCTCGGCACGGTCGGCGGCGGCGCCATGACCGGCATCGATATGGCGCTGTGGGACATCAAGGGCAAGGCGCTCGGCGTGCCAATCTGGAACCTGCTCGGCGGCAAGGTTCGCGACCATATTCCGATCTATTCGCATGCCAATACCGTGGAACAGGCGCTTGCCGTGAAGAGCCGCGGCATCAAGGCGATAAAATGCGGCGGCGTTTCCGATCCAGTCCGAAAGGTCGCCGCGTTGCGAGAAGCGGTCGGCGACGAGGTGGATATCGCCATCGACCTTCACGGTGCACCATGGATGACGCCCGCCGATGCCTGCCGGCTGGTGCGCAAGCTCGAGCCTTATGAGCTGATGTGGGTGGAAGACCCCATCGCGCCGGAGAACGTAGATGGCTACCGCCGCATCCGCGATGCAGCGCATGTGCCGCTTGCCGCCGGCGAACGGAGCGCCACGATTTTCGGTGAGCGCGAGTTGATCGAGAAGGAACTGGTCGACATCATCCAGCCGGATACCGGACGTGCCGGCGGCATTACCCAGATGAAGAAGATTGCCGCCATGGCGGAGGCGCACCACATCCAATTCGCGCCACATTCCGGCTCGCTCGGGCCGGTCGCCGAATATGCCGCTCTGCATTTGATGGCCGCGATCCCGAATGCGTTGATCCTGGAACGCCTCGACGACGACTGGGAGGGACGCAAGAGTGTGATCGTGCCGCATCCGGTCCAGGAAAACGGCTTGATCGTGGTGCCGGGCGCGCCGGGACTGGGCTGCGATATCGACGAGGAATTCGTTGCCCGCTACCCGAGCCAGGGCAATCTTTCCGTACAGGTTCAGCCAGATTGCGGCGCCTATGCGCCGGGCACCTGGGGCGAACATCTCTATGTGCAGACGCGTGTGTCGCGTCGGCAGTATTTCGGCAAGTAAGGACACAGAAGATGAAGATCGACCGGATGCGGGTTTTCATGACCCGCGACAAGGACCGCCCGCGTGTCATCGTCGCGCTCGATACCGACGACGGTCTGACCGGCTGGGGCGAATGCTACAATCACGGGCCGGACAAGGCGCTGCCGCCGCTTCTGGACTATCTCTACGGCTTTGTTGCCGGCCAGGACCCGACGCGGGTGGACTATCTCGTCAATCTGATGATCCAGCAGAGCCGGTTTCCTCCCGGCGCCATGGGGCTTGCGGCGATCGCCGGCCTCGACCATTGCCTCTGGGATCTGGCCGCGAAAGCCGCGGGCCTGCCCGTCTACAAGCTGCTCGGCGGCGAGGTGCGCGACAAGATCAAGGTCTATGCCGGCGTCTACACCGCGCCGGACGCACCGGCGGCGCGCGACGAATTCGACCGGCTGAACGAAGGCTGGGGGTTCACCGCGTTCAAGCTCAGCCCCTGGCGGATCGACATGCATACCAACCGCTGGGGCAATGTGGTGAAGGCGTCCGCCGACTACTTCCGCCAACTCCGCGAGACGGTGCGCGACGATTACGAGATCGCCTTCGATGCGCATGCCAAGATCTATGAACCCGCCGCCGCCCGACAGCTCGGCAACGCGCTTGCACCCTACGACCCGCTGTTTTACGAGGAGCCGCTGCGGCCGGAAAACATCGAGGCATGGGGCGAACTCAAGCAGGGGCTCGAATGCACGCTGGCGACGGGCGAAAGCCTCTACAGCCGCTATGAATTCCTGCGCCTGCTGCAGGTGAAGGGTGCGGATCTGATCCAGCCGGACATCTGCGTCGTCGGCGGGCTTTCGGAAATGCGCCGCATCGCGACGCTTGCCGAGGCCTTTTATGTCGGCGTGGCCCCGCACAACCCGATGGGACCTCTGGCAACCGCGGTCAACGTGCATTTCTCGGCCGCCCAGCAGAATTTCAAGATCCTCGAATACCGCCTGCCGACGGGCCAGGCCTATGTCTATGGCGGGACCGAGATCGAGACGCGGGAAGATTCGGCCCGTTACGTCGCCGATCCCTACCTGCCGAAGGACGGTTATCTCGAGCTTCGCCCGGACCGTCCCGGCTGGGGTGTCGAAATGGACGAAAAGGCGATGCAGGAGGACGGCTACGTCCATTGGCAACGTCGCGTGCCGAAGCGGCCGGATGGATCCTATGCCTTCGCCTGAAAGGACGGGGAAGGCTCGGCCAAGCATTCGCAGCGGGCCGCTTGAGGCCCGTTTCCTGCCCGACAACGGCGGCCGGATGACCCACCTCGTCCATGACCGGCTGGGCGATATCCTGGTGCCGACGCCCGGTCCGGAATTCGAGCCGCTGAACTGGCCGAAGGCCGGCGCCTACCCGCTGTTTCCCTATCACAACAAGCTCGTCGGCGCCGCTTTCGTGCATGACGGCAAGCGTCATGAAGTCCTGCCGCACCCCACACTTGGCACAGATGCGCAGCATGGTCCGGCCCATCGCCGCGCCTGGCAGGTGGCCTCGCTTGGTGCAGATCGGATCGAACTGGTGCTCGACTACGACGCCGATCCGGACTGGCCCTTCGACTTCCGCGCTGTACAGCGCTTGGTGCTCGGCGACGACCGGCTCGATATCGAGCTTGCAATGACCAATACGGGACAGGCCTCCATGCCCGGCGGATTTGGTTGGCATCCGTATTTTACGGCTGATCTCGGCAGGCCGGCATCCTGCGATGCCGGCAGGATTTGGCCGCCGGGTGAGGCGGGCGTTCCAGACGGGACCCGGTCTGAAGTCCGGAGTGAGAAACCACTGCCGAACGAAGCCCATACCCTTTTTCTTTCGCACTGGCAGCGGGCCACGGTTGTGACCAATGATGGCATCGAGGCCACTTTGACGGCTGGGCCGGACCTGAAACACCTCGTGGCCCATCGCACCGCGGGCTATGTATGCCTCGAACCCGTATCGCACGTTGCCGGCGCTTTCGGTTTTCCTGCCGGCAGTGATTCAGGACTTTTCGTACTGCGGGCGGGAGAACAGCACTCGGCAAGCTTTAGCCTTTCTTTCGGGGGCTTTTGAGAACCCGGCAGCGGATTAAGCCCCTTAGCGGCGCAACAACTCTGATAGAGATTTTCATTATACAAAATTCAGTTTCTCGACTTTGATGTTCCCCGGGCGCCGGTCAGGTGCTTGCGCATGAGAGCCGCCGCGACTTCGTTGTCGCCCACCTCGAGCCGTTCGAGTATTTCCAGATGCTCCCGACAGGTGACGGCCACGCGATCCGCGCCATGCTGCCAGTTGTAGTTGGATAGACGGCGAAGCTGGTTCTGGCGGTTCATGGCCTCCTCGATATAGCGGTTTCCGGAGGCTGCGCTGATGCCGAGGTGGAATTCCGCGTTCATTTCGAACAGGGTGACGCTGGATGCGTCGGTCCAGGCGGCACTCAGCATCGCCTCGTGCCGTGATCGCATCGACCTGATCCAGTCAGCGGAAAGCGAAAAATCCGGCGACAGGATGGCTGCGCATTCGATGAGCAGCCGAAAATCGTAGCTTTCTTCTCGAGCACGCACGTCGCGGACCGGGTCGAAAAACTGCCAGCCATACCCTTTTCGGCGCTGAATCACGCCGAGGCCTTCCAGCTTGATCAGCGCCTGACGGACGGGCGTACGCTCCTGCCCCGTCAGCCGCATCAGTTCCAGCTCCGCGAACTGCTCCGGCAATGCGCCGTCGCGCCGCAGCTTGGCGATCGCGACGAGAAGTTCTTCATCGGCGGCCGGCGCCTCCAGTGTCTCCACCCTGGGAGGAATTGCCGAAAGCGTCATGCCCTTGTTTTGCTCGTGCTGCACGAAACCTTGCGATTCCAGGAGTTCGAGCGCCATCCGAACGGGCGTGCGGGATACGCGCAGCCGGTCCGCCAACTGGTTCTGGCGCAATCTGGCCCCCGGCTGAAGATTGTCCTCATGGATGACGTCGACGATGCGGCGCATCAGGTCCTGCTGAAGAGGCGTGGACGCGTCTGACATTTCCGCTTGCCTTTCCGATAATTTTGGTTTTTGTTGTATGAAATACTTTTTACGCGAAGGCAACCGTTCGGCCTGCCGCCATACAGCATCTGGAAAACGTCATCATGACCTTGCCTCTTCCCTGCCCGCTCATCGAGATTTCTGGTACGCCATTCGAGCGCGGCCAACAATATGGCGAACAGGCGGCGGAGCGTATCCTCAAGGGCATCGGGCACTACAAGGACCAGCTGCATTCCTCCGGCCTGACAGACAGCGACCTGGCGGCGATGATCGACCGTTTCGCCAGCGCGATCGAGGACTTTGGCCCCCAGTATATCGAGGAGATGCGCGGCATCGCCCGGGCCGTGAACGCCGATCTGGCTGCAATCCTGCTGCTCAATGCACGCACGGAAATCCTCAAGCTTGCGCGCCGCCGGGAAAAGGGTCAGGCGGACTTCATCCAGTCGGATGGCTGCACCGGCGTTTTCGTCATGCCCTCCGCTGCTCGAGACAACGTCTTCATCCACGCCCAGAATTGGGACTGGAAGGCCGAATGCGCCGAAACGGCGATCGTGCTCAAGATCAAGCGCAGCGATGGGCCCGACATCATCACCTTCACCGAAGCCGGCGGCCTTGCGCGGACCGGCTTCAACTCCGCCGGCATCTCGATCAGCGGCAACTACCTCGAAACCGACCGGGATTACCGGGAACTCGGCGTGCCGCTCGCCATCATCCGCCGCAAGGTTCTGGAACAGGACCATCTGGCGATGTCCATGCAGGCGGTCTACGGAACCCGCAAGTCTGCGTCGAACAACATGATGATCGGCCACGCCCATGGCGTCGCAATCGATTTCGAATGTGCGCCCGACGAAACTTTTCTGGTTCACCCGGAAAACGGCGTGCTGGTGCATGCCAACCATTTCCAGAGCCAGGTTGCACTGTCAAAGCTGCTCGACAAGGGCGTCGTCAACATGCCGGACTCGCTCTACCGTGATCTGCGCGTCCGCCAGCTGATCGAGCCGCATGTCGGCAAGGTCACGGTGGACACCGTCAAGACCGCACTCTCCGATACTTTCGAAAGTCCCTGGTCGGTCTGCCGCCCGCCGCGCAAATCGCTGTCCAACAATCAGTCCGCGACGGTCGCCATGATCGTCATGGTGCCGGGCGAAGGCCGCATGGAGGTCGCGTTGCTGCCGGCGCTCGGAGCGCATTTCTGGAACTACAGCCTCGACATGAGGATCAGGCCCGTCGAAGAGCCCCGCAAGGCTCAAACGAACGCGGCCTAAACAAAAACCCATAAGGGAACAAATACGGGAGCCTCCAATGAAAGTTGAAAGTCTGTTGAAGACGACGGCAGCGGTCGCGCTGCTGGCCACGACCGCCGCAGGCGCGGCCATGGCGCAGGACAAGACGATGCGCGTGCGCATCAATGCAGACATCCGCTCGACCGATCCCGGCGTCAACCGTGATGCCAATAGCGACGCGATCGTCCTGCACATGGTCGAAGGCCTTGTCGGATACAAGGACGACGCCTCGATCGCGCCGCTCTTGGCAAAGTCGGTCGACATTTCCCCCGACGGCAAGACCTATACGTTCAAGCTGCGTGACGGGCTGAAGTTCAGCAATGGCGAGCCCCTGACCTCCGCCGATGTCCTGTCCTCATGGCAGCGCTACGTGGATCCCAAGACCGCCTGGAGGTGTCTCAAGGACGTGACGGGATCCGGCGTCGCCAATGTCACCAACGTGGCGGCGCCGGATGCCGCAACCGTCGTCTTCACGCTGGAGAAGCCGACCGCCCTCTTCCTCGCCACCATTGCCCGCACCGATTGCGGCGGCACCGGCATCTACCAGAAGAGCTCGCTCGATGCGCAGGGCAAGTGGGTGAAGCCTGTCGGAACGGGCCCCTTCATGCTGCAGGAATGGCGCAGCGGCCAATATGTGCAGCTTGCTGCCAATCCCAACTACGTCTCGCCCGGCGGCGAGCGTACCGGCTATGTCGGTGACAAGAAGCCGAAGATCGCGGCCGTGCGCTTCATGATCATTCCAGACGATGCTGCGGCCAAGGCCGCGCTCTATTCCGGAGACATCGACGTGCTGAGCGACGTCAACAATGCCGACGTCGAGGAACTATCCGGCAGCGACAAGCTGAAGGTGGACAAGGTCGCCAGCATGGGCCTGACCGCTCTTCTATTCCAGACCCGCGATCCGCTGCTGAAGGACGTCCGGATCCGCAAGGCGCTACTGCTCTCCCTCGATATCGCGCAGATCTCGGAAGCCTTGACGAACGGCCAGTCGCCGGCGAATTTCTCGGTCATTCCGGTCCCGAGCCCCTATTCCGGCAAGCAGCAGAAGGAAATCCCGGCCCGCAACCTCGACGAGGCGAAAAAGCTGCTGGCGGAAGCCGGATACAAGGGCCAGCCCATCAAGTGGCTGGCGACGAAGTTTTATCCGTCGCTCTTCGATGCCGCGGTCCTCGTCCAGGCGATGGCGCAGGAAGCCGGCATCAATATCGAGATCGAGACGCTCGACTGGGCGACGCTGCTCGACCGCTACACGGCCGGCAACTACTCCGCCATGTCGTTCACCTATTCCGCACGCCTCGATCCTTCGCTTTCCTACGACATGGTCAGCGGCAGCAAGGACAAGAGCCCGAACAAGGTATGGGACAATCCGGAGGGCCTGAAGCTGATCGCCGAGAGCACAACGATCGGCGACGCCAAGGAGCGGCAGGCGCTGCTTGACAAGCTGGAAGGCATGATCCGCGCCGACGTCCCGTTGATCCCGCTCTATTCCGGCACCCGCATCGGCGCGGTGCGCGCCAATGTGGAAGGATACAAGACGTGGCCGGTCGGTTATCCGCGCATGTGGGGCGTTTCCTTCGCACAAGGGAAATAGCTCATGCACGCCCTTTCGAAATATGTCGCGAAGCGTCTGTTATGGACGCTTCCGACACTCCTGATCGTGGCCGTCATGGTGTTCTTCCTGGTGCGGATGATCCCCGGCGACCCGGCCCAGCTGATCCTCGGCGATAGCGCCAGCCCGGACGAGCTTGCAAGCCTGCGCGCCAATCTCGGCCTTGATCAGCCGGTGGCGATGCAGTTCCTTTATTGGCTCGGCAATGTCCTGCGGGGTGATCTTGGCCTTTCCATCTCCAACGGCGCGCCCGTCCTGCCCCTGATGCTCGACCGCTTCCAGGTCAGTGCCACCATCGTCCTGATCGCCGTGGCACTCGCGACGCTGATCGCGGTTCCGGCCGGCCTTGTGGCGGCATGGCGGCAGAACGAGCATGTGGATGTCGCCATCGTCGCCGCCTCGACGCTGCTGATGTCGGTTCCCAGCTTCTGGCTCGGTCTCGTCCTTCTGCTGGTCTTTGGATTGAAGCTCGGATGGCTGCCGGTTGTCGGCTACGTGCCGTTCACCGAAAAACCGTGGACCGCCATCACCTATGTCATCCTGCCGGTCGTGACGTTGATGCTGATCGAGGTCGGCGTGCTCACCCGCATGATGCGCGCCAGCGCCATCGAAATCCTGCGGCTGGAATATGTCATGCATGCCCGCGCCAAGGGTCTTTCGGAACGAAAGGTCCTGCTTCGCCACGTGCTGCCCAACGCCTTCGCCCCGACCTGGACGATGATCGGCCTGGTGCTTGGCGGGCTGCTCGGCGGCATCGCGGTCCTGGAAACCGTCTTCACCTTGCCCGGCCTCGGGCGCCTTCTCGTCGATGCGATCTTCGCTCGCGACTATCCGGTGGTACAGGGATGTCTGTTGTTCACGGCCTTGATCTACGTGATCGTCAATCTGATCGTCGATCTGTGTTATCCGCTGTTCGATCCGCGGGTCACCGCCTCATGATCAGGCAGCCCGCAAACCTCCTGATCGGCTCGGCCCTGCTGATCTTCATCGGTGGCATGGCCCTCCTGGCTCTGTTCTGGACGCCCTACGAGCCGGCGGCAATCAAGCTCGTTGCCAAGCTGAAACCGCCATCGGCGCAATTCTGGCTCGGCACCGACGAATTCGGCCGCGATGTCGTCTCCCGCCTGATGACCGGGGCGGTGCAGAGCATGACGGTCGCCATCCTGACGGTTGCCTTCGCGATCACGGTCGGCACGATCACCGGCCTGATCGCAGGCTACACGCGAGGGCTGGTCGACCGGATCCTGATGGTCTTCAGCGACGCGCTCCTCGCCTTTCCCGGCACCCTGCTGGCGCTCGGCCTGATGGTGATTTCCGGCCCGAACAAATACGGCATCATCCTGGCGCTCGGGATCGCCTATTCCCCCTCGGTGCTGCGCGTTGTCCGGGCAAGCGTCTTGTCGGCCAGGGAACGGGAATATGTCGAGGCGTCGCGCGTCATCGGCAATTCCGAATTCGCCACCATGTTTCGCCATGTCCTGCCCAATTGCACCGCGCCGATCGTGGTGCTCGCCACCTCGATGTTCGGTTGGGTGGTGCTGGCGGAAAGCGGCCTGAGCTTCCTCGGCCTCGGCGTGCCTCCGCCGGCGCCGACCTGGGGCAACATGCTGTCTGCGGCGCGTACCTATATCGAAAAGGCCCCCTGGCTCGGGCTCGCCCCCGGCATCTGCATCTCGATGACGCTGCTCGGCATCAACTTGCTCGGAGATGCGCTGCGGGACCGCTTCGACCCGAGAATGGAGCAACGGTGATGAACGCAGAAACTTCCCGGCCCCTGCTCGACGTCCGCGATCTCCGCGTCACGACCTCGAACGGGCACCCGATCCTCCATGACGTGTCGTTCGATGTCGAGGCGGGCAGCATCGTCGCACTGGTGGGCGAAAGCGGCAGCGGCAAGACGGTCGCCGCACGCGCAGCCATGCGGCTGCTCCCCAAGGCAATCACGCCGGTCTCCGGAAAGATCCTGTTCGAAGGCAATGACGTCCTGAAGATGACGGGTAGCGAGATCCGCAAAGTTCGTGGCGCCGAGATCGGCATGGTCTTCCAGGAGCCGATGGTATCGCTCAATCCGGCGATGACGATCGGCGCACAGTTGGTCGAGGGGCTGCGGCTGCATGAGAAGCTGAGCGTCGAGGCGGCGCGCGCACGTGCATCCGAAATGCTGGAGCGGGTGAAAATCCCGAACCCAGAAGCCTGCCTTGCCGCGTTCCCGCATCAGTTCTCGGGCGGCATGCGCCAGCGCATCATGCTCGCCTCGGTCATGCTGCTTCGGCCGAAGCTGCTGATCGCCGACGAACCGACGACGGCGCTCGACACGTTGACCCAGCGCGAGGTCATGGAGGTCATGGTCGATCTGACGCGCACCTTCGGCACCTCGGTTCTGCTGATCACCCACAATCTCGGTCTCGTCGCCCAATACGCGAAGAAGGTCTTCGTCCTGGAGCGGGGCAGACTGATAGAATCGGGTCCGGTCGAGGAGGTTCTGCATCGGCCGAAAGAGCAATATACGCGCACGCTGATCGACGCCCTGCCGAAACGTGACCACGGCCGGGTGCCCCCCGCCGAAGCGGCGCCGCTGATCGAGGCCCGCGGTGTCGAGGTGACCTTCTCGGGTGCCGGCAATATGTTCAGCACGGCGGAAAAGAAGCTTGCGGTGAGGGGTGTTTCGCTCGGCGTGCGTCCCGGCGAAGTGGTCGCCGTTGTCGGCGGTTCCGGCTCCGGCAAGACCACGCTCGGACGGGCAATGCTGGGCCTGCTGCCATTGTCGGGAGGAGACATCCTGTTTCGCGGGCGCCCGATGGCATCCGCCGACCGGGCCGCTGCCCGTGATTACCGCCTGCAGTGCCAACTCGTCTTCCAGGATCCCTATTCGTCCCTCGACCCGCGCCAGAAGATCGCGGAAATCGTCGGCGAGCCGCTCATACATGGCCCGAAACTCAGCGGCCGGGAAAAGGCCGAGCGGGTGAGTGATATTCTGGGTGAGGTCGGCCTTGCCGGACTTGGAGATCGTTATCCGCATGCCTTGTCCGGCGGGCAGAGGCAGCGCGTCGCGATCGCGCGTGCGGTCATCCGCAATCCCGCTTTCGTCGTCGCCGACGAGCCCGTCTCGGCGCTCGACATGACGATCCAGAAGCAGGTTCTCGATCTCTTCCGCAAGCTGCAGGAAAACCACGGCTTCGCCTGCCTTTTCATTTCGCACGATCTTGGCGCCGTCTCCCGCGTCGCCGACCGGATCGTCGTCATGCAGCAGGGCCTGATCGTCGAGGAAGGCAGCGTCGGCCAGATCCTCGATCACCCGCAACACCCCTATACGCAGGCTCTGCTCGAGGCGACGCCCACCCTCGGCCTTGCCGCGTAATGAGACCCAAGACCGCTCGACGGCAATCCCTTCGTCTCTCATGCCGGGAACGTCATGCGCCGATCCCGCCCTCCGTCAACAAGCTGGATGCGGCAAAGTGACGACGCAGATCCCAAAAAGGGCCGATTTCATCTGATCGAAGAATGAAAGCAATTCACATGCAGCAGCTCAACGCCAATTCGCTCGAATCCTACTGGATGCCTTTCACGGTCAACCGGGATTTCAAGAAGAAGCCGCAGATCATTACCGGTGCGTCCGGCATGTATTACCACATGAGCGACGGCCACCGTCTTCTGGACGGGATCGCCGGCCTCTGGTGCGTGAATGCGGGGCATGGGCATCCAAAAATCGTCGAGGCGATCCAGAAACAGGCAGCACAGCTTGATTTCGCATCCTCGTTCGGGCTCGGCCATCCCCTTGCCTTCGAATATGCCAGCCGGCTGACGGCCCTCGCACCGGAAGGGCTGGATCACGTCTTCTTCACCAATTCCGGGTCGGAGGCCACCGATACCGCACTGAAGCTTGCCCTCGCCTATCACCATGCGCGCGGGCAAGGACAGCGGCAGCGCATCATCGGTCGCCAGCGCGGTTATCACGGCGTCGGTTTCGGAGGGCTTTCCGCGGCAGGCATGGGGCCGCACAAGAAGCAGTTCGGCATGCTTTTGCCGGGTGCTGCCCATATGCCCCACACGCACGATCCCGCCCGCAATGCCTTCAGCCGCGGCCAGCCAGCCCACGGCGCGGAGATCGCCGACGCGCTCGAACAGATGCTGCAGACCTTCGATCCATCGACGGTCGCAGCGGTGATCGTCGAGCCCATTGCGGCCTCGACGGGCGTGCTCATCCCGCCGGTTGGCTACCTGGAACGACTGCGGGAAATCTGCACGCGCCACGGCATCCTGCTGATCTTCGACGAAGTGGTAACCGGCTTCGGCCGCCTCGGTCATCCGTTCGCGGCCGACCGTTTCGGCGTCACGCCCGACCTCATCGCCATTGCCAAGGGCATGACGAACGGTGCGGTGCCGATGGGGGGCGTTATCAGTTCCTGCAATGTCTACGAGACGCTGATGGAAATCGCCCCGCAAGGGGCAGTGGAGTTCTCGCATGGGTACACCTATTCCGGTCATCCGCTGGCTTGCGCGGCGGCCATGGCGACGCTGAACGTCTATCTGAACGAAGGCGTGTTCGAGCAGGCTGCGGCGATCGAGCCGGTCTGGCAGGAGAAGGCCCATTCGCTGAAAGGCCTGCCTGCCGTTGTGGATATCCGCAATCTCGGGCTGCTCGCCGGCATCGAACTTGGCGAAGACGTCGCCGGCGGCAGGGTCTTGGCGAAAAAGGTCTACGATTTCTGCTTCGAGCGAGGCGTGATGATACGGCCGGTGGCAAACACCATCGTTCTTTCTCCTCCCCTTGTCATTTCGGAGGCGGAAATCGACATGCTCTTTTCGACCATCGCCGCCGGTTTGAAGACGTTGTAGCAGTGACGGCGGGTGGCTTGCGGGCTGGTATGCGTGCGGAAATCGAGATCGAAGGTCTGAGCTATGATCTGATCGACCTGCCCAGCCGGGGCAGGCGATGATCTGGCGCGCATGCCGAATATCCACCGGATACTGCTGGAGAACGTTCTAAGGACCGCCGGCGACGATGCATCTAAGGCCAAGGCCGTCATGCTCGCATGGCTGAATGCGGGCCGGAGCGACGCACTCCGCCCCGGGGATATGCTGACCATCGAGGCTGAACCGGCCATGATTTCTCCCCACTGCGCGGTGCCGGCGTCCGTCAGGCGAGCCGACGGCCTCTCAAGGACATTCAATACATCGACTGCAATCGAAACGAATGCCGAGGTCGAACAGCTGCGCGGTGGTGGCATCCTTTCCGCTCATCCTCAGGCGTTACCTTACCCGGTCAGTCACCGATGCTGGAGGGTCCCCGGATATTCTCCGGGCCTGAGCGTCCTGGAACTATCGCTCCTTCTCTCAGTTAGTGGGTCCCACACAACCAAAGAGGAAATGCGATGGCAGTTACATCCGAAACCCGCTCCATCTTCGTGACCGGCCTCAAAAACGCGCACGCCATGGAAAAGCAGGCCCTGTCGATCATGAAGCCGCAGGTGTCGCGGATCGAAAACTATCCGGAAGTGGCGGCCCGGCTCGAGCAGCATATTCGTGAGACGGAAGGTCAGATCGCCAGGATCGAGGAAGTTCTCAAGAGCCTTGCGGAAGATCATTCGAGCTTGAAGGACATGGCATTGTCCCTCACCGGCAGCATGGCGGCGATGGGCCACAGCGTTGCCGGCGACGAAATCATCAAGAACTCGCTGGCCAATTTCGCTTTCGAGAACTACGAGATCGCCGCCTACAAGTCGCTCATCACCATCGCCGAACATGGCGGTTTTCCGGGACTGGCGCCGGCGCTGAAGAGCAATCTCGAGGAAGAGATCGCCATGGCCAAATGGCTGGACGACAATCTCAAGAGCGTGACGATGAGGTTCGCGTCACTCAAGGAAGCGGGCGAACGTGCAAAAACCTGACCAACGCGGGTCCGTTACCGGCCGCTCCTGCGGACAGGCCCGCAGGGGCGGCTTTGCGGCACGACTGCCGGTATTCATGGAGTAGCGGAATCCGCTCCCACGGCTGTCAGGTTGGGCCAGGTAAGCGTATTCGTCGGCGTTGGCCGGGGCCGGATCGTCCTCAAAGCGCGAGCTCGCGTCGAACCGTCTCCAGGCGGTCCATGGCAATCACGCCGTCGGCGATCGTCGGCGCGGGTGTCGCCGCACCCCCAAGCGCGGGAACCACATCGGCCAGCAACGAATGGTAACCCTTGGGGTCCTCGTTGGCTGCGGCGGTAAAGTTCGGCTTCCAGGTCAGCGTGTCACAGTCCTCCTTCAGCGTTGCGCCCAGGTCGTCGATCTTGAAGGGCGGATTGCGATGCCAGCGGATTTCGATCACGTCATCCACCTCGATACGCTGGTGGTCACCCATCAGTTCGATCCGCTCGACCGGAGTGCCGCGCGACTGGATCGTACCCATGGCAATGTTGCCGATCGCTCCGCATTCGAACTCAAAGGCGACATGGAACAGCAGCCGGCCCGGAGCTTTCTCCACCTTGCGCGTCGAGATCGAACGAACCGGCGACACCAGAAAGGACGCCAGGTCCATGTAATGAACGCAGTGGTGCAGGAAAAAGCCGGTATAATCGACATTGCCGGCGAAATAACCCGGTGCCGTCATGTAGTAACCGGTGAGGCCGAGCACCTCCCCGAAGCGGCCGGACTTCACGATATTCGCCGCCATGCGGTTGCCGATCGAATACCGCTTCATGAAACCGAGCAGCAACGGCTTGTTCGCCTTTTCCGAAGCGGCGAGAAGCTCCCGCGCGCCGGCGGCGGAACCCGATGGCGGCTTTTCCATGAAGACCGGCAGGCCCCGTTCGAGCGCCGCCTTGCCGAAGGCGAGGTGCTGATCCGGGCCGACGGCCATCCCGACCGCATCGATGCCGCGGGTCGACAGCAGAGTCTGTGCGTCCGTCGTCAGGTTGGTGACGCCGAATTGCCGGCCCGCGTCCTTGAGGCGTTTGCCATCGATATCGCACAGCGCGACGATTTCGACGTCATGGCGCACGAGTTGGGGAAGCAGCATCTGGGTTGCGTGAACGCCGCAACCGATCCAACCGATTTTCAAAGTCATCGACGATATTCCGTAAGCAGGAGATGGGATTTCATGAATGCGCTCGAGGCCGCGAGGCGGTCGCTCTCATCCTCGTGCGGCGGACGCCATTGGGCAAACGGCACGCCGAAGCGATCGTCGGTGCGCCGGAACGGTTCCAGCGAGACCGGCCCCTTGTAGCCGATCTCGTGCAGCGCCCGGCAGACATCAACCCAATCGGTAGAACCCGTGCCTGGGAAGCCGCGGTGGTTTTCATTGGCCTGGAAATGCACCAGCCGGTCACCGGCAAGCCGGATGGCCTCGGCGATCGAGCTTTCCTCCATATGCATGTGGAAGGTGTCGAGCATCAGCTTGACGGCTGGATGATCGACGGCATCCAGAAGTTCCATCGCCTGCTGCGTCGTGCAAAGAACGTCGCTTTCAAAGCGGTTGAGCGGCTCGACGGCCAGCAAAACACCCATTTTGGCGGCGTGGTCTCCGGCCTCCTTCAGGCCTTTGGCGCAACGCTCCTTACGGGCCAGCCGTTCGGCCTCGTCGACCGGCTGCGGGGCACGACCGGCGAACACGAGAGGATTGCCCGTCAGCGGCCCGCCGACGATCTTCGAACCGAGGCCTGCAGCGCAATCGACCGCATATTTCAGGTATTCGACACCGGCGCGATGGGCTTCGGCATCGGCCGAGGCGATATTGCGCTGCAGATTGACGCGGGCGGCAAGCACCACGCCGAGACCGGCGTCGGCGAGCGCTTTTTTCGTTTGCCTGACGTCGAGTTCGCCGGCCTCCGGGACCAGAAGCTCCACGAAGTCAAAACCGTGCCGACGCATCGTTGCGAAAAGCGGGAAGTGCTCGGCCGTGAAGGGCCTGGCATACTGCATGGAAATCAACCCGATGGGGTTCATTGGTACGTCCTCTTTTACATTCCGTTTCATCGGCTGCGCCGACCATTGCCTGTTCTCATCCCTTGACCGCGCCTTGGGTCAGCCCGCCGATCAGGCGCCGCTGCACGAGAAGGAAAAGGATGGTCGCGGGCATTGCGCCGACCACTGCGCCTGCCGCCAGCAGTCCCCATTCGATCTGGTATTCGCCGATCAGCGTCTGGATCGCGACCGTGACCGGGCGCACGTTGCGCCCGCCGAGCGTCAGCGCGTAGAGATATTCGTTCCAGGCGGTGATGAAGATGTAGATGCCGGTCGAGATGATGCCCGGCATGGTCAGCGGCAGGACGATCTTGCGCAGCGCCGTCAGGCGCGAGCATCCGTCGGTCATGGCCGCCTCGTCGAGGCTCTTCGGAATCGCGCCGATATAGCTTGTGAGCATCCACACCGCGAACGGGATCGCCACCGTCGCATTGGCGAGGATCAGGCCGAAATGGGTGTCGAGGATGTTGAAACGGCGCATCAGCACGAAGAGGGGCAGGATGAGCAGCACGATCGGGAACATGTTGATCAGAAGGAACTGCAGCATCAACAGCTTGCGGCCCGGGAACCGGAAGCGCGAAAAGGCATAGGCCGCCGTGACCGATACGACCAGGCCAACGACGACCGTGCCGGCGGCGATGATCAGGCTGTCGAGCATGTTCTTGAGGAAGGATGTCTGCTCGATGAGCCGAACGTAGTTGTCGAGGCTCCAGCCGAGCGGCGAAAGCGACACGCCCGTGGCACCCAACACCGCGGTCGGCGTCAGCGATGTCAGGATCATCCAGGCGAAGGGCGCCATGGCGAAGAGGACGATCAGCAGGACCGGGAGGTCGGTGGTGACGATCCGGCGAAGTGTACTCTTTTTCATCGTTCCACCTCGCGCATCGTCCTGGAGAGATAGAGAACCACGAAGGCGCCCAGCAGGATCGTGAAGGTGACCGCGATCGCTGTGCCGTAGCCGAAATCGAGGTTCTGGCGCGCCTTGATGAAGGCATAAAGCGGCAGGGTGTGCGTGGCATAACCGGGGCCGCCGCCGGTCATCACGAAGATGACGTCCATGGAATTGGCGACCCAGATCACCCGCAGCAAACCGGCGGTCGCAAGCACCGGCGCGATGCCCGGCAGCGTGATATGGACGAACTGCCGCCAGGTGGAAGCGCCATCGATCGACGCCGCTTCATATTGGCTGCGCGGAATCCCCTGAAGGCCGGCAAGGATCATCACCGCGAAGAAAGGAAAGCCCTGCCAGGTCAGAGTGGCGATGATCGCATAGATCGCCACTTCGGGATCGGCGAGCCATGGAACTGCGGACTGGACGATCGACAGGTAGATGAGGATATCGTTAAGCACGCCCGTGTTCGGATCGTAGATCCAGCGCCACATCAGCGCGATCACGACGCTCGGCAGTGCCCAGGGAATGATGATGAGCGCCCGTGCCAGCCCACGCCAGGGAAACTCGCGATTGAGGAGCAGGGCCGCGACAAGTCCGAGCCCCATCTGCAACGGCACGGTCAATCCGATCCAGATGATGGTGTTCCAGAGCGCCGTCCAGAAGACCGGATCGTTGAACAGCCTGATGTAGTTGCCGAAGCCGACGAACTTGCTGGCATTGGGGCGAAACAGGATCAGGTCATAGAAGCTGGTCAAGACCGCCTGCACCATCGGCATGAAGACGATGACGACGGTGACCACGACGGCTGGAGCAAGCAGTAGATAAGGCAGAAGCCGCTCGGACCGCCATATGGCACGACGCTCCTTGGGAGTAGAGATCGATAGGGACATGCTCATCCTGCCTGTGGACCACGGCGGAGAAGGAGGTCCCGACATGTTGCTGCCGGGACCGGAGGCGACGTTTACTGGGCAAACAGCGTCTGCAACTGTTCCATCATCTGCTTGGGCGTGATCTGGCCGGTCAATGCCCGCTGCATGTTGATCTGCCAGGCCGAATTGACGAATTCCGAGACCGCCGAGGTCTGCGGCAACACCCTGGCGAACGGCAAGGATTGAACCGTCGCTTCGACGAAACGACGCTCGTGCAGCTTCCAGTCGGCAGAACCGCTCTTCGTGACCGTCAGCTGGCCTGTCGCGCCGTTGAAGGCGACGTTGTTCTGCCCTTCGGCCAGGAAGGAAATCCACTTCCAGGCCGCGTCCTTGACCGATGACGAGGAGAAGATCGCAAGCGACTCATCGCCATACGAGGTCCATTGACCATTGCCGCATTTCGGAACCGGCACGGCGGAAACCTTGTCGCCGAGAGCCGCAACGAGATCCTTGGACGAACCGATATGGTGGATTGTCATCGCCGTCTTGCCGGACTTGAACGCAGCGACGATCTCCTGGAAACCGTCATTCGGCGCAGACGGCGGAATGACCTTGTCCTTCTGGAAGAGATCTACCAGCCATTGGTTGGCGGCGACCGCCTCGGGCTTGGTCAGGCCGCCCGGCTTCAGCTCGGCGCCCTGGGACAGGACGAAGGCGCCCCACTGGTCCCAGCCGCCCTTGCCGCCGCGCAAGCCGAAGCCATAGGTCTGCGGCGCATTGGTGAGCTTGATCGCCGCATTGCGGAACTCCTCGCAGGTCTTGGGTGGCTGCAATCCGGCCGCCTGGAAGAGATCGGTCCGGTAATAGAGATAGAGGACCACGTACTGAATAGGCAGGTAATATTGCTTTCCGTCCGGACCCTTGTTCAGGTCGAGCAGGTTGTCCAGCAGGTCGGCCTTGCCCTTCCACGCGTCGAGCTGCTTGCTGATCGGCTCCAGCGCGCCCATTTCCGCAAGCCGGGGCTGCGCGAAGAGCTTCACCATCGCCGCGTCAGGCGCATTGCCGCCGACCAGCGCGGTATAAAGATTGTCGTAGTAGCTGTTCCACGGCACGTTCTCGGCTTCGACCTTGATGCCGGGATTGGCTGTCTCGAACTTCTTGACCAGGTCCGACATCGGGTTCGCGGGGTTGTCGAAATGGTACCAGAAGCGGACGGTTTCCGCCTTCGCCTGACCGAACGCGGCCGAAGCCGCAAGAGCGGCGCCAAGCGCGAGTGTCTTCAGAAATTTCATAGTCTCCTCCTCTTGATCGTTCACGTCATCGGCGTTGTGTCAGTCGCCTTGCTGCACTGCCTGCGGCCGCCAACGCCTCCCGCGCGGCCGAAAGTTCATTGGTGTTCTGCAGGAAACCGTGGATGACGCCCGGCACGACGTGCAGCTCGTCGTCCCGGCCGAGAGCCCTGAGACGCTGGCTCAGGCTCAAGGTGTCGGAAAGCAGCGGGTCCACTGCCGCCGCCATCAGATAAAGCGGCGGCAACGCCACCAAGGCCGCATCGGACGCGGTAAGGGGGCAGGCAAGCGGGTCCTCCTGGACGGCGCGCTTACCGGCATAAAACGACCAGTAGCGCTGCATCTTGGCGCGCGTGAGTGCCGGGCCTTCGGCGAAACGGATGTAAGATGCCGTTTCGAAAGAACGCGCATAAGTGCCGTAAAAGAGCAGCGCCGCATCCGGCAGCCGGCGGCCATCGGCCTGTTCATGCAGTATCACTGCAAGAGCAATGTTGGCTCCCGCCGAGTCGCCGGAGATGACCAGAGGGCCAGGGCGGACGCCTTGGCAGGCAGTCACCTCGAAAAGACCTCGGAGCGTTGCAACGACATCCATGAGCCCGGCCGGATAGGGGGCTTCCGGCGCCAGCCGATAATCGGGCATCACGACCGGCATGCTGCTTTCCAGCGCCAGAACTCGCCCGCAACGCTCATGGGTTTCCGGCGAACAGAAGGCGAAGCCGCCGCCATGCACGAACAGGATGGCGCCATCCGCGGCATCCGGCGGCACGAGCACCTTGAGACGACAGCGGGCCGAACCAAGGCGGGCATCTTCCGCTACCCAAACCTCCCCGACATTTGCCATGGCCGGCAGATTGACATTCCACCGCCCATTGGCGGCAAGCGTCTGTGCACGACCTTCAGCCGGCGGAAGGGTCGTCGGATCCGGCAGAGGTCCGAGTTCCGCCGCAACCCGCTGCGTCAGCACCAGCATTTCGTCCGAAAGCGTGTCCGACAGTTGAGAAAGGTCGTTCACTGGGTCGCCTCCGGGAAAACTTCCGGCCCGAGATCAACGATCGTCGCGATATGATGACGCATGGCGGCGGTCGCCCGTCCGGCATCGCCGCTTTCGATCGCGTCGATGATGCTGCGATGCCGCAATGCCGTCGCCTCGAGATCCCGCGCCATCGGGCTTCGAGAAATCTTGAACCGGTGATTGTGCACGAGGCAGCGATGAAGGATCGGATCGAGTGCCGGCAGGTTGGCATCTTCGAAAATGCGCCGATGAAAATCGCGGTCGAAGGCCGCAAGCTCCAATTCGTCACCTGCCGCGGCCGCAAGCAGCATCTTGTCGAGGAGGCTATCGAGTTCCTTGACCAGCGTACGGCTGCGAGCGCGCATGACCCGCGCCATGCCGTTGCCCTCTATCTGCTGACGCAACCGGAACATCTCGATTGCCTCGTCTTCCGTGCATTCGGAAACCTGTGTCCCGCGATGCCCCCGGCGACGGACCAGCCCTTCCTCCTGAAGCTGCAGGAGCGCCTCGCGGACGGTGCCCTGACTGCACTGGAAGTGGGCCGCCAGCTCCAATTCCGTAAGGCCGGTTCCCGGCGCCAGCGTTCCGAGCATGATGTCGCGCTTCAGCGCATCAAAGGCAGCACCTGCCTTGGGCGATCTGATCGATGTCGATCTCGCGGAAAAATAGGCCATCTCACTCATCCAGCCGGTTGCGCATTTCAACAACTATCATTATCGATATTGATATCGATAACTGGCGTCAAGCTTGAAAAATAGTCGGGAGGACATCGTGGCTGGAATAGCGTTGAAGAAGATCCGGAAGTCGTATGGCGCCCTGCAGGTTATTCACGACATCAATATCGAGATCCCAAGCGGCGAATTCCTGGTTCTCGTCGGCCCATCTGGATGCGGGAAGTCGACGCTTCTTCGCATGATCGCCGGACTGGAGCAGATATCCGGTGGCGAACTGGATATCGAAGGCCGCACGGTCAACCTGCTTCCGCCGGCCGAGCGTAACATCGCCATGGTCTTTCAGGACTACGCTCTCTACCCGCACATGAGCGTGCGGGAAAACATGTCGTTCGGCCTCAAGATGCGCGGCGGCGACGACCGGGAAATCGAAAGCCGCGTCGGTCAGGCCGCCGATGTCCTCAAGATCAGGGATTTTCTCGATCGCCGGCCGGCTCAATTGTCGGGCGGCCAGCGCCAGCGTGTCGCCATGGGCCGTGCGATTGTCCGTGAGCCGGCGGCCTTCCTGTTCGACGAACCGCTTTCCAACCTCGACGCTGCGCTGCGCGTCGAGATGCGCCTGGAAATCGCAAAACTGCACAACCGCATGAAGGCGACCACGGTTTATGTCACGCACGACCAGGTAGAGGCCATGACGCTGGCCGACCGGATCGTGGTGATGAACGGCGGCGTGGTGGAGCAGATCGGCAAGCCGCTCGACCTCTATCACAAGCCCTCGAGCCTGTTCGTCGCCCGCTTCATCGGCAGCCCGACCATGAACACCCTGCCGGCGAAGATCGCCTCCGATGGAGAAGGCCTGAAACTTCTGGGAAAGACTGCGGCCGGCAGCATTCCAGGCGCAAGGGCATTTGCCGGCCAGGAGGTCACGCTTGGAATTCGGCCCGAAGAACTGACCCCCTGTCCTCCCGAACAGGCGTGGTTCAGCGGCGAACTGATGGTGGCCGAACGGCTCGGCAGCCAGACCTATGGCTATGTCGAAGTCGGCCATTCGAAAATGCTGACCATCGAGTTCCCCCGAGATCGCGACATCACGGTCGGCGAAACGATCCATGTGAGGGGCAATCCCGAGAGAGTGCACCTATTCGACACCGGGACCGGCAAAAGGCTGAACTGAGCCTGGACCCGTTGGTGATCTCGCAGCAAGAATGTACCGGTTTCCCGGCTTTCGCTCTGCAGGTCTGGGAATTCCAGCGCGAGGGCAAGCCGTTGCAGGGGCAGATGGACACCGGCCTTATCATCGACGATCGGGCTGCGCTGGCCAGATTGACCGTGCAGGGTTTTGGTCCCGCCTTCGTGCTGGACGTCGAAGTGGCTCAAGAGCTCGCCCGCCGCGATCTTGAATTGATGTTCGCAGACGACATTCCTCCGGATGACGGCATTTTCCTGTATTTTCCGGCAGCCATGCAGAGCCAGCCAAAACTGCGGGCATTCATCGACACGATCCGCGAGAACTCCAGCGTGAAGCGAAGGCGACCATCATAGAGGTCCAGGCGCTCACAAAGCCGGGAGGACTGAAGTCGTGGCGGCGGTTTCGAGCGGTGTGGGAAAATGCAATTCTCTTGCAGGCAAACTTGGTTGGCGGGTGAACTTGTACCAGATTGAACGACTGTACTATCCGGTTTGGGTGGTCATATGGCGGATTTCCGCCCTCCGCGGGCGGAGCGCTCCAGCATGGCCCATGACGGTGGAGGTCTCGCATCACGTCGAGACATCCGAACCTGACGGCGACGGGTTCTATGACTACCATTACGAATACGATGTTTATGAGTTCTCAGACGGAGTTTTGACGCTCCTGGTGCGCGCATACAGCGACGAGCCGGAAAAGGCAGCCCTGATGGGCTGGAACCGGGGTAAAACGAGGTATTGGCTGAAAAAACAGGATTTGCATCATCCGCTTGTCCTCGAAGCAGCCGCCTACCTCCGTGCGTCCGGCAAATCCAGACTCGATTGGCTGGACCGTGTGAACCGTGGTTACATGCCGTTCGATTAATCCCGACACATAGGTTCTCTCACGCAGCTCCGATCCTTGCCCCACGGTTCCGATAGCGGAGGCGATGTATGGTGCGCCCGGCCAACTGCAGAAACTCTCACGATTCCAGCCGGTGGCGAACGGTTTCGGTGACGGGAACTTTCCAAGCGACCCGAGGTTAGGAGGCCGTAACGAAAACTGAGAGGAAACACTTCATGATCGTAAAACTTCTTACTGCGAGCGCTCTTGCGCTTGGTCTCGCTACGTCTGCATTCGCACAGGGTGCTGGCGGTGGTTCCGGCACCGGCGGCTCGGGTTCGACCGGCGCCTCGGGCGCCGGGACCGGAGCCGGGACGGCGACCGATACGACTGCCCCCGGAACGTCGGCAACGGGGAACACCAACACCCAGGGCGCCGGCACGGCCGGAAGCAGCAATGCCAATTGCGGCAAGAGCCCGACGACTGCGGGAGCCGGTGGCACCAACGCGTCCACCTCCAACCCGAACAGCCCAACCAACCAGGCAAATTCCTGCTGACGCGATCGGGCAGATCTCGTCGTCCAAAGCCCCGTGGCCGTACCGGCTGCGGGGCTTTTTTTACGTTCCTGCTATACCAGCAGCCTCATGAGCCGAGATTTCGGTCGTTCATGCGCCCTGCGAACAGAGGTACCTCCTCGATATTCGCCAAGACGCGCTCCTTCAGCAGGAATCGCCGCACGTTCTCTCGGATTGCCGGCAAGGGGAAGATGCCTTGAGCGGCCATCCGACAAGCTTTCGACAACACCTCGTATGTGTCGCCTCTTTTGTCGATCGGCCACTCGTCGAGAAAGTCAAAGACGTCTTCCAGGCTTGCAAGCTCCTGAATATAGCGGGCTGTTTTCACAAACAGCGGTTTGTCAAACAACGTATTAGCCATCGCGACCTCCTTTCCTCTTCGCCGTGGACCGCAGATTGATTTAGGAAATGGAGCAGTGGGTTCAAGACATCGCGGCTGTTCGCCCGAGAGCATTTTTAGACACGATGAAGCGATCCGCCAGGCTGAAAGCGGCCTGTTTTACAGTCCTGTGACAGAATTGAAAGAAAGCTGGAAAACTCTGTAACCGGCCTGACACGATAGCGCTCTAAGGAACCGTAAACGCCTTCGCACCTGCGAAAGGCATTTGCGAGACCGGAGAACTGCCGTGAAGATCATCCAGATTACCGACACCCATTTCAGCCCGGAGAAGTCGCATTTCAACGGCAACTGGGCGCCGCTGCTCACCTGGATCGAGGATAGCCGGGCCGACCTCATCATCCATACCGGGGATCTGACCGTCGATGGCGCCGACAAGCCGGAAGACATCACCTTCTGCATGGACCTGATGCGTCAGGTTTCGGTCCCGATGCTGATCGTGCCCGGCAACCACGATGTCGGCCATTTGCCGGGTTCCGCCCAGCCCGTCAATGCCGAGCGCCTCGAGCGCTGGCGGGAATTCGCAGGAGAGGACCGTTGGTTTCACGACGCCGGCGAATGGCGTCTTGTAGGGCTCAATTCGCTGCTCCTCGGCCAGGAGAACGAAGAAGAAGAGGCCCAGTTCGAATGGCTGACCAAAACACTGGAAGGGCGGAACAGCCGCCGCCTCGCCCTCTTCGCCCACAAGCCGCTTTTCGTCGACGAGCCGTATGAGGGCGATACCGGGTACTGGGGGGCACGGCCGAAGGAACGCACCCGGCTCTTCGACCTGTTCGCCGCGCATGACGTGGCACTTTTTGCCAGCGGCCACCTGCATTGGGCCTGGCAGGGCCGTCATGAGAATATCGCACTCACCTGGGGTCCCTCGGCTGCCTTCATCATCGACAAGCTGGAGCGTGAAATGCCGGGAGAGCGTCTGATCGGCGCCGCCGTTCACACCTTCGGCGACGACGTACGGACCGAGATCGTCGCCGTGCCGGGTATGACCGCTTATGTCATCGACGATGTTATCGACGAGGTTTATCCGCGTCCGGTGAAGACGGAGGCGGCCGAATGACCTCCCTTTCGCTTCGCGGCATCCAGAAATCCTTCTCCGGCAATCCGATCCTCAAGGGCGTCAGCTTTGATGCCGGTCCGGGCGAGTTCATCGCCCTCGTCGGGCCTTCCGGCTGCGGCAAGAGCACGCTGTTGCGCATCCTCGCCGGCCTCGAAAGCGCTGACGCCGGTGAAATCATGCTTGGCGACCGCGACCTGTCGCCGGTGCCGGCGGCCGACCGCAACATCGCCATGGTGTTCCAGTCCTACGCGCTTTACCCGCATCTGACGGCAGCGCAGAACATCGCCGTGCCGCTGGTCATGCGCAAGCTGACGCGGACGCAGCGCCTGCCGGTGATCGGCCCGCTGATGCCCGGCCAGCGCAAGGCGGTCGCGGCGATCAAGCGCGACGTGCGCGAGATGGCCGCGTCGCTGAAGATCGACCATCTGCTCGACCGCAAACCCGGCCAGATGTCAGGCGGCCAGCGCCAGCGCGTCGCGCTCGGCCGCGCCATGGTGCGCCGCCCCTCCGTCTTCCTGATGGACGAACCGCTTTCCAACCTCGACGCCAACCTGCGCGTCCATGCCCGCGGCGAGATCGTCGAACTGCACCGCCGCGCCGGAGTGCCGACGCTTTATGTCACCCATGACCAGGCGGAAGCGCTATCGATGGCCGACCGCGTCGCCGTGATGATCGGCGGTTCGCTGCTGCAGCTCGCCTCGCCGCAGGTGATCTACGACGATCCGGCGCATATCGAGGTTGCCCGTTTCGTCGGCCAGCCGCGCATCAACCTTTTTCCGTCGCAGGTCGGCGCCGATGGCACGATAGCGCTCGGCGATATCCGGGTGGGATTACGTCGGGAGATGGTCGTAGCCGGTGCTTCGGTGACGATCGGCATTCGCCCGGAATTCATCCGGGTCTCCCGCACCGGCCAGCAGGGCCTGCCGGCACGCATTGACCGGATCGAGTTCCTGGGCTCCGAGATCGTCCTCTATTGCCGCCTGGATGCAATCGGCGAACCGGTGGTCGCCAAGCTTTCGCCCGCCGAAGGCGTCGGTCTTGCCGCCGGCATGCCCGTGCGTCTCGATTTTTCCGCCGACCGCCTCTTCGTCTTTGCCGAGAAAGGTCATCGCCTGCCTTCGACACCGCTCGATGCCACCGTCATGCTGGAGACGGTCCATGGCTGAGGCGACCGCTGCTGCACTTCCGCTCGCCGGGAAACCTGCTCGCTCGGCCGCCGAACGGCAGGAGGCGCGCGCCGGGCTCATCCTGTCGCTGCCGGCCATGGTTCTTCTGTTCGTCTTCATCCTCCTACCGGTAGCGGTGGTGATCCTGTTCGGATTTACCGATTACGAACTCGGTTATACGGGCTTCCGCTTCGTCGGCTTCGACAACTACACGGAACTTTTCACCGACCGGACCTTCCGCCGCTCGCTGTGGAACACGACGGTCTATGCGGCGATCGTCGCACCGATCTCGATCTTCATGGCGCTCGGCCTTGCAATGCTGATCGAAAGCGAAACTATCGGCCGCTCCTTCTTTCGAACCGCCTATTTCCTGCCGGTCGCCTCGCTGCTCGTCGCCATGGCGACCGTCTGGCAATATCTCTTCCACCCGACGATCGGCCCGATCAACGCGCTTCTGGCGCTCGGCGGCCTGCCACGTCCCAACTGGCTCGGCGCCTCGACATCCGTCCTCTACAGCCTGTCGATCATCGGCATCTGGCAATCGGTCGGCTTCAATCTCGTGCTTTTCCTGGCCGGCCTCACCGCGATCCCCCGCGAACTCTATGCGGCAGCGCATGTCGATGGCGCCCGCTCGGCCTTCGACCGGTTTCGGCTGGTCACCTGGCCGATGCTCGGGCCGACGACGCTGTTCGTCACCACGATCAGCATCATCAATGCAGTCAAGGTCTTCGAGACGGTCAAGACGCTGACCGAAGGCGGGCCGAACAAGGCTTCCGAAGTGCTGCTTTTCACCATCTACCAGGAAGGGTTCGTCTACCTGAAAGTCGGTTACGCCTCGGCGATGACCGTCGTTTTCCTCGCCATCCTGGTGGTGCTGATGTTCCTGCAATACCGCGTCCAGGACAAGCAGGTGCATTACTCATGAACGCTTCAGCCTTCACCCTCGGCCGCGCCGTCCGCCTGTCGATCCTGATCTTCGGGGCGGTGATCTTCCTCGCACCCTATGTCTTCATGATCTCGACCGCCGGCAAGGCCCAGAGCGACATCTTCTCCTCGTCGCTGTCGCTCATCCCGCAGCACTGGTCCTATGTCGCCAACTTCACCAAGGCGCTGACCCGCGTCTCGATGACGACGCTGTTGTGGAACGGCGTCGTGGTCTGCGCGCTGATCTTCGTCTTTCAGGTGATGATCGCCATCCCCTGCGCCTATGCCATGGCGAAGCTGAAATTCCGCGCCGCAAGGCTGATGATGGTGCTGGTCATGCTCGGCCTTTTGGTGCCGATCCATGCGACCGCCCTGCCCCTCTACGTCGCCTTCGACCGCATGGCGGTGCTCAACAGCTATTTCGCGCTGGTCGCCCCCTTCACCATCTCGGTTTTCGGCATCTTCCTCTTCCTGCAGTTCTTCCGCGCCATTCCGGACGACCTGATCCATGCCGCCCGGCTCGACGGCATGTCGGAACTCGGGATTATCGGCCGCGTGATCGTGCCCAATGCCTGGCCGGCGATCACCGCGTTTGCGATCTTCTCGGTCGTTGCCCATTGGAACGACCTCTACTGGCCGCTGATCGTCGTTTCCAACCAGTCCTACGCGACGCCGCCGCTCGGCCTCCTCTATTTCCGCGCCGCCGAGGCCGGCGACGACTACGGCGCGCTGATGGCCGCCACGCTGATCATCACCACTCCCCTCGTCGCTGCTTTCCTTCTCGCACAGAAGCGCTTCGTCGAGGGCATCACCATGACCGGTCTCAAAGGCTGACCGGCATCAACCAGGAGACTATGCGATGAAGCATCTCACCAAGTTTTTCGCCGCAGCGGCGATTGCCATGACGGTGTCGCTTCCGGCCCATGCCGAAACGACATTGACCGTGCACTATCCGATGCCGGGTTTCTTCAAGGACGTGATGGACACGATCTCGAAGAAGTTCATGGAAGAAAACCCGGACATCAAGATCCAGTTCGCCAACCCGTCGGCGACCTATGAAGAGGGCATCCAGCTGATCATGCGCCAGGCCGGCACGGCGGAAATGCCGGACCTGACCTTCATCGGCCTCAACCGCCTGCGCATGGTTCAAGAGCGCGACCTGCCCGTCGATCTCGCTCCGTTCATCGCCAAGGAAGGCGATATGGGCAAGCTCGGCTTTTCCGACAACATCCTGAAGCTCGCACAGGTCAAGGGCAAGCAGGTCGGCCTCGCCTTCGCGACGTCGAACCCGATCATGTACTACAATGCCGACCTCGTTAAGGCCGCCGGCGGCAATCCGGACGTTCCACCGAAGACCTGGGATGAGGTGATCGCGCTCGGCGCCAAGATCAAGGCGCTCGGCAACGGCGTCGAAGGCATCGATTTCCGCTGGCAGGGCGACGACTGGATGTTCTCGGCACTTCTGTTCGGCGCCGGCGGTCAGATGTTGAGCGCCGACGAAAAGTCCGTCGCTTTCGCCGGACCGGAAGGCCTGAAGGCTGTCGAAACTCTCGACCGCATGGTCAAGCAGGGTGGCCTGCCGGTCTTCACCGCCCAGGCCGGTGAACAGGCCTTCTTTGCCGGCAAGGTCGGCATCGAATTCAAGACGACCGGCGCCCTGCGCAACACGATCAAGAGCGTCGGCGACAAGTTCGACCTGCGCACCGCGCAGATCCCGCTGATCGATCCGGTCAGGGGCAAGCTGCCGACCGGCGGCAACGCGGTCGTCATCCTCGCCCGCAATGCCGAAAAGCAGCAGGCAGCCTGGAAGTTCGCCAAGTTCGCCGCCGGTCCTTATGGCGCCTCCGTCGTCGTCCCGGGCACCGGTTATGTTCCGAACAACGAGCTCGCCGCCAAGTCGCCGGACTATCTCGGCAACTTCTACAAGCAGAACCCGCTTTTCGTCGCCGGCCTCAGCCAGATGGACCGCATGATTCCCTGGTATGCCTTCCCGGGCACCAACGGCGTCAAGGTCACCCAGGCGATCGTCGAGAACCTGTCGCGCATCGTCGAACAGCAGGCCACCCCGAAGGAAGCACTGGAGGATGCGGCTTCCGAAGTGAAGGGCTTGCTGCCGCGCAGCTAAGATCCGTCCCGGCTTGATCGGATCATGGAACCGCCGTTTCCGACCGGAAGCGGCGGTTTTCCCTTTACGACGCAGGGTGTCTCAGATCGCCCGCACCGTGCCGCCTCGCCGCAGCATATAGGCGACATCGAGATGACGGGCGGGAGCCGCATTCTCGGCCATGTCCAGCAGCAGCGAGGCCGCCGCCGCCCCCATGCTCGCATCCGGCATCTCCACCGTCGTCAGCGGCGGGTCCATCAGCCGTCCGATGGCGATCCCGTCGAAACCGGCCACGGAGATATCGCGTGGTACGGAAAGCCCTTCCCGCCGCAGGGCGCCGATGACCCCGAAAGCCAGGAGATCGTTCGAGGCGATGATCGCCGTCGGCGAAAACATGGAGAGCTCAGCGCTAAGGTCGAGCTGGTCGTATCCGCTGACGAAGGGGATCTGCACCGCTTCCAGCGGCGGAATACCGCTTTCCGCCATGGCGTCGCGATAGCCTTCGTGGCGGAACCGGGCGCGGTCGGAGGTCGCGAAAGCGCCGGAGACGAACAGAATGCGGCGATGCCCAAGTCCGATCAGCAGCGTGGTCAGCTCGTGGCCAGCGCCCCGGTTGTCGACGGTGACGGCGGCGGGAAACAGCGCGGTCGGCATGTTGTGGAGGAGCACGGTCGGCGGCAGCGAGGGCATGAGGGCAACGCTCGTGGCCGGATCGCAGACGGTCAGGATCAGGCCGGTCGGCCGGTCGTTGAGAAGCGAGGCGACTGCGTCCGCCTCGCGTGCAGGGTCGTAGTTCGACTGGGCGATCAGCACGCCATGGCCGGCAACCAGCATGCGGTTCTGGATGCTGGAAAGCGACGAGGCGAAGACGGGATTGGTGATGCTGGGGATCAGCACGCCGACCACCGGCCGTTGCCCTGGCCTGCCGGCCGATGAATGTATCGGCCGATAACCGAGCTCTGCCGCCGCGCGGCGGACCCTGCGGGCCATGCGGTCGCTGACATTGCCGTTGCGACTGAGCGCCCGGCTCGCCGTTGCCAGCGAACATCCGGCTCTTGTTGCCACCTGCTGCAATGTCGTCATCAGGGAATGCCTCTTCCGTTTACCAGGCCGCACGGCCTGCCGAGAGCAGATTTCGTCCCGATATGTAAGAGTTTTATGTCAGCAACGGCGGATTCTCCTCAGACGCGGCAAAGCCGACTGTCGCCAGGCAAGCTTTAAGGCCCATCTTGTTCTGGCGCGTCAAACGCTCCACGGCCCTGATCGCGAGGCCGAAACACGGCAAATGCCATTCATCGCATTTTTAAGATTGACAGCCCTCGTGTATGTAATGTTATTACATTTATCAAGCGAGCGTAACTCTGTAACATGCCCTAGCCCGCTCCCGACGCCGCGATCAACAATCAGGAAGGAAGCTCATGAATTTGTCCCTCGCTCGAAACAGTCTGCTGGCCGCTGTTGCGTCAGGTCTGATCTTGGCGGCTTGCGGAGCGTTTGCCGATGAAGATCATGAGACGAAGCAAGCATGGCGTCTGTTTGTCGGCGATCACACGATCCCCGTCGTGCGTGCCATCAACTTCGAGAACGGCAAGGAACTCGGCCGCTATGACGTCAAGGGTCCCGCGGCCCTGACCGCCAGCGCCTCCGGCCAGACCGTATTCGCCACCCAGTCGGATCATGACATCGTGCACGTCATCAAGACTGGCATCGATTTCTCCGATCACGGCGGGCATCGGGATCTGGAGGTCTCCGACGTCGGGTTGTTGCCCGTGACTTTCGAGGGCAGGCGTCCCTTCCACGTTGTTCCGCATGACGACCACGCGATCCTTTTCTACGATCGAGGTGGCAAAGCGGAGATCATCGATGAAACGGCTCTTCTTGAGGGCAGGACCGAGGTAAAGACAGTCGATACGACGAGGCCGCATCACGGCGTAGCGGTGACGATGGGTCGTTTCGTGCTCGTGTCCGTCCCAAACACTGAAGTCGAAACCAAGCCCGACGAGCTTCCGCCGAGGGTCGGTCTTCGCGTCGTCGATGAGGCGGGCAAGCAGGTCGGCGACATCGCCAAATGCACCGATCTTCACGGCGAGGCCACCTCGGCCCGGCTCGTCGCCTTCGGTTGCAAGGAAGGCGTTCTTGTCGCACGGCCCGGGGGCATGGACGGACCGAAGCTGGACATGCTCGCTTACCCGGCGGACCTGCCGAAGGGCAGCACCGGGACCTTGCTTGGTGGCAAGGCGATGCAGTTCTTCCTCGGCAACTACGGCGAGGACAAAATCGTCCTGATAGATCCGGATGCCGAGAAGCACTTCCGGCTGATCGACCTCCCCACCCGCCGCGTCGACTTCCTGCTGGATCCGGCAACGCCGCGCAATGCCTACATCCTGACGGAGGACGGTGATCTTCATGTGCTGGACGTGATCAAGGGCGAGATCGTTCGCAAGGCCGGGGTCACCGAGCCCTACAGCAAGGACGGCCATTGGCGTGATCCGCGGCCGCGTCTTGCCGTTGCGGACGGTCATATCGTCATTACCGATCCGCGGCACTCGCTGATTCGCGTCGTCGATGCGGAGAGCCTGAAGGAGGTCCGTACGATTCCCGTCGAAGGAAACCCTTTTACGATCGTTGCCGTCGGCGGCTCCGGCGCATCGCACTGATGCGGACAACCTTTGGCTCCGGAATTGTCACCGCAGTTCCGGACCGGGATCATTTCATCAGAAATGACGATGCAGTAGTCCGGAGCCTGACGACTGCGCTTTCTTCCGGCCTGATCTTGGACGAAATCTTCCGGATCCTTTGTGCGCCCTGGGGACAACCAGCCACGGCGTTGACAGTCGGCAAAGGGCGTGTAGGTTGGCGCCGTCAAGGTTCTTCCATCCCGCGATGGAAGCTAAGAGGGAATCCGGTAAAAACCGGAGCTGTCCCGCAACTGTGAGCGGTGAGCCGTTCGTCCAACATGTCACTGGCAGCCAATGCCGGGAAGACGGGCGATGAAGGCTTTGACCCGCAAGCCAGGAGACCTGCCTGACGATAGAAGTTCCGTGGTCGGGGTGTGCCACAGGGATGACGGTTCCGTCGGGCCATCGCGCCTGCCGTAACCTTCATTTTTGCTGCCTCCTCAATGAGTGAGACGAAGGCAGTGAAAACACAGGGATTACCTTCCCAGAATTTATCCGGTCGCGCCGTCCTCCTGATCGCGAAATCCGCCTTTGCGGCATCGCCGCATCGGGAAATGCGGCGGCTCGCGGAGCTTGCGGCCGGCGCGACCGGAGCCCGAACCGTGCGCTTCGCCTTTACCGAGCAGGGAACCCCTTCCCTGCGCGAAGCGCTGTCCGATCTGCTCGACGAGGATGTCGAAACCGTCGTGATCGTGCCGCTTGTCCTGCCCATGGAGCCAAGCTTCCATATCTGGCTGACGAAATCGCTGACGCGCTGGAAGGCCGCCGACAGCCGCCCCTGGCCCGCCTTGTCCGTCGCCAAGGATATCGCCTCCAGCACGCTGATGGCGCATCTTCTCGGCGAACTGCTTGAGACGGCCGAGGCGCTGGATGCTCCAGAGACCGAAAACCCGCCTGTCATCGAAGGTTCCCTCGTGCCGGCCCAGAAACGCCGCGTGCTGGTCTGCCAGGGCGGTCCCTGCAACGCGGCCGGAGCCGATGTGATCTGGGGACATCTTCGCAACCAGCAGGAGCGGCAGAAATTGCGCGCTGCCGGCGATGGCACGATGACGGCAAAGTCCACATGTCTCGGTCCCTGCAGCCTGGCGCCCGTGCTGCAGGTATTTCCCGAAGGCACCTATTACGGCGGCGTCAACGAAAATGCGATCGACCGGATCATCGGCGAGCACCTGCTGGGCGGCCGTATCGTCGAGGACTTCGCCTATCACCCGACGGGCCGCAAGCAGCGGCTTCGCACCCCATCCGAACAGAACAAGAGGAGAGAGAATTGAGGTCGCAGACCGTATCGCGCCTGGCCGCCGCCTGGCTCACCGCCGCCACCTTTGTCACCGCGGGCACTGTCTTCGCAGGCGAGCCGCTTCGCGTCGGTGCCACCTACATCACCAGCGGCACGGACCCGGCCAAGGGCTCGAACGGCTGGGCTCTGGTCAGCCATGGCGTCGGCGAGAACCTCTTCACCGTCGATCGCAACGGCAAGCTCGTGCCGGAACTGGCCGAGAAGGCAGAGCGCATCGCAGACCTGACCTGGACCGTCACCCTGAAGCCCGGCCGCCTGTTCTCCGATGGCACGCCCGTCACCGCCAGGGCACTGGCAGCCGGTTTCGATACGACGTTCGCCAACAACAAGGCGGCGCTCGCGACCGGCGGCAAGCTGACCTTCGAGGCGGGCGACGACCTGACGCTGAAGGTGACGACCGAAAAACCGGTGCCGTTCATTCAGGCACTCTTTGCCGAATGGCCGCTGGTTGCCTACAAGCCCACCGGGACCGGCAATGCCGTCTTCAGCGGTCCTTACCGTGTCTCCGACTTCAAGGCGGATGCCTCGATCACGCTTGCGGCCAACATGCATTTCGCCGGCGCCGAAAAGCGTTCGCCGGTCAATTTCCGCAGGTTCGGTGATGCCCAGACCCTGACGCTGGCGCTGGAAGCAGGAGAACTCGACATGGCCTTCGGCTTGCCGTCGGAGGTCGTGAGCCGGCTCAAGACCAGTCCGGACCTGACGATCAAGTCGTTCCCGGTCGGGTACCAGTATCTCGCCTTCTTCAATACTGCCCGGCCGCTGATGGCTGACGTGAAGGTGCGCCGGGCGATCGATCTGGCCTTCGACCGCAAGGAGCTTGCGGCCGCGATCAACGGCGGCGAACCGGCCACAGGTGCCTACGCCGCCTATTTCCCCTTTGCCGGCAGGGAGGCCCGCCCGAGCGATCTCGCCAAGGCTGGAGCGCTGCTCGACGAAGCCGGCTGGGCAAAAGGCAGCGGCGGCATGCGCGAAAAGGGCGGCACGCCGCTGCGCCTGCTGGTCATCACCTATCCGCAGCGCCCGGATCTCGTCACCATGCTGCCGGTGGTCAAGGCGGAACTCGCAAAGATCGGCATCGCCATCGATACGCAGGTGGTGGAGAACATCCAACAGGTCGCTTCGGCCGGCGACTTCGACATCGCACTCTGGGCGCAGCACACTGCCCCGAGCGGCGATGCCGCCTTTTTCCTGAACTCGATGCTGAGAAGCGGCGCTTCCCTGAACTACGCGAAATATGCCTCGCCAGACTTCGATGCGATCCTCGACCGGTTTGCGACCGAGGGCGATCCGGCAAAGCGGGTGGCGATCGCGCTGGATGCCCAGCAGAAAATCTTCGCCGATGCGCCCGCCTCCTTCCTGGTATCGCCCGTCTGGTATGTCGGCCTGTCGAAGCGGCTCAAGAACTACGAGCCGTGGGGATCCGACTACCACGTCCTGCGCGCCGATATCGGCGAGGCGGAGTAGGGCCAGGTGATGCGGCTGGCCCGGTTCGGCATACAATCGATAGCGGGGTTGCTGGCGGTTTCGCTCGCCTCCTTCTCGGTCATCACCCTGATGCCGGCCGATCCGGTCACGATCGCCATTCGCGCCTGGAGCCTGCCGGCGACGGAGGAAACCGTCGCCGCGTTGAGGGCGGAGTGGGGGCTCGATCAGCCGCTGCCGGTCAGGTATCTGCACTGGCTGGCGGATTTCCTCACCGGAGATTGGGGCCGCTCCTTCCGGACCGGAGAGCCCGTGCTTGCCGAGTTCGCCGAGCGGTTGCCGGTCTCGCTGTCGCTCGGTCTCGCCGGCCTGGCTCTGGCGATCGTGCTGGCAATTCCGCTCGGATTCTTCTCAGCCGCCCATCCCGGGGGCATTGCCGATCGGATGAGCCGGGCTCTGTCGATCTTCGTTCAGGCGGTGCCTGCCTTCTGGCTGGGCCTTGTCCTTCTCTGGGTCCTCGGTGTGCGGCTGCGCTGGGTCAGACCCTTTGCCAATGATTGGACCGCGATCGTCCTGCCAATCCTGCTGATCGCGCTGCATTCCGTTGCCGTTCTTTCCCGCGTCTATCGGCGCGACCTGAAGGAGACCGCCGGGCAGCCGCATTTCCGCACGGCGCTTGCCAAGGGCCTGTCGGAAAGGCAGGCACTCTGGAGGCACGGCCACCGCGGCGCGCTTTATGCTCTCCTGTCGGCAGTCCGTTCCGAAGCCGGCTGGGTGATCGGCAGCACCGCGACCATGGAGATTCTCTTCGGCCTTGCCGGCATCAGCCAGTTCCTGGTGCAAAGCATCGCGGCACGCGACCAGATGGTGCTGCAGGCCTATGTCATGGTCATTGCCATCTGGATGCTTGTATTGAATGCCAGCGCCAATCTCGCCATGCGCCTTCTCGATCCGCGTCTTGCCTGATGCCCCGGCTGATCATGCTCGCGGCGCTCGCCGTCTTTCTCTGTGTCGGCGGCTTCTGGCAGCCACATGATCCCGATGCGGTGGACATGCTTGCCCGTCATTCCGGCATGACCGCCGGCCATCTGCTCGGTACCGATCATCTCGGTCGCGATCTTCTGTCGCGCATCATGGCCGGCGGCTGGCGGACGGCCTGCGTCATCCTCTCGGTCGGTGCCATCGGCTTTTTCTTCGGCACCCTGCTGGGCACCGCTGCCGCCGTGCTTGGCGGCTGGCGGGAAACGGTGGTCCTGCGGTTCTGCGAGTTCTTCGTCATGGTGCCGACGCTCATCGTCGCACTGGCGGCAGCGGCGATTTTTGGCCTGTCCCCGCTCAGCGCGGGGCTGGCGCTGGGTCTGGCCGGCGTCGGCCCGCATGCGCTGCTTGCGCATGCGCTTAGCCTGAGGGTGCTCGGCCAGCCGTTCATCCTGGCGGCAAGGAGCCTCGGTATTGCACCTTTGCGGATGATCGCCCGGCACCTTCTGCCCAATACCCTGCCTTTGATGTTCGCCTATGTCGGTAATCAGGCGGGACTTGCGGCGGTTGCCTATGCCTCGCTCGCCTTCATCGGTCTCGGGGCCGATCCATCGAAGCCGGATTGGGGATCGATGCTGTTTGAATATCGCGTGTTCATTTTCGACCACCCGATGCTGATGATCTGGCCAGGCGTCGCGCTCGCGCTGGTCACGCTCCTGCTCAACGGCTTTTTTGACAATGGCCAAGCCTGATGCTGGTTCTGTGGGAATGGAGGCGGTCCTGCCGCCGTTGGCGGCGGGTATCCGCTTATCGCGCAAGAACCCCCAACGGCGAGATGGTCTTCAGGTCCGGATCCACGAAGCCGGTCGCCTTTGCGACCTGCGCGTGGCTCATGCTGTAGCCGTAGTCGAGAACCCGTACCCCGTCCATGATGAAGAGCTGGGCCTTGTCCAAACCGGGCCTCAGATTTCCTCTCACTGTGACGACTTCATAGACCCGCGAGAGATGGAACGGCTCGGCAGCGACCACATGCACCAGTTGGTTCGGTGGCGGAGCGGCGCTGTGGCTGCAGGCGCCGGCCCAGGGGACAAGCATGAACTCGTAAACCAAATCGCCGTCCTGGTCGACCGGCAGGATGAAACCGGTCAGTTCCACCGTACGGGCTTCGTCACGCCAGGCAAGTGTTTCTCCCTGGGGCCGGCTGGACGCCATGCCCGGCAGGGCAGCATCCAACCTCGATTGATCCGCAGGCCGCAGGGCGCTCCAGAGAACCGGCTGAGCGCCTGCAAAAACGCCGGATGCCGGACAAATCGTCCCGATCACCATCGTCGTCAATTTCAGGAGGAAAAGCGCGCGCCTCATCTGCATCTCCGTCTACAGGGCGTTCCCCAGCCGACAGGCCACCGCCGCTCCTGTCCCGGATGTTAGCTCGATTTCTTGACTGAGGTCAAAGCCAGATGGAAGAGGTTGCTTCTCAGCCTTCGCTCGAACTCTGGCCGCAGTCACTGGAGTGGCAGCCTCGATTTTCCATATCGCTATGGCGGGGGGCACCGCCACGGAAGAGGCTCATCCGAGGGAATGCGAAGCCAGGGCATAAACCCTCGCATTGCCATTCTGTCCGGCGCCGTAACTGGCTGCCTCCTCGGTCACCATCGTCGTCAGGGTGGCGTAGATGCTGAGCCCGCACTGCTGGACGAGCGCCGCAAACGGGCCGCTATCGAAATGTGTATCAACGCGCAGGAAGCCGTCGGCGTGGGCCGCAATATGCGGGTGGATCACCGTGATGGCGTCCTCGTCGTTGCCGGCGACCACCGGCCCGACCACATGCCCTCGCCCGAAGCGCCGGCGCATTGAGAAGGCGCGCAACCGCTCGCCTTGGTAAAGACCGTAACAGATCGAACTCTCGAACAATCGCAGGAGATGCAGGCTTCGATCAGTACCGAAGGCTGGAGCATCGAAGGCGATCACGGTGTCGAGATCGTCGCGATCCAACCGCCGCAGAAAAAGCCCCTTCTCCAGAGGCGGAAGCGCCATCGGCGCGATCGCTGTCCCCTGATATTGATAAACCGTCTGCTTCGGCTTGAAGCCCAGAGAAGCATAGAGCCGCTGTGCTTCCCGCGTCGAGTTGAGACGAATGCGGTTGCGGCCGCAGTCCGTCATGATCCGTTTCATCAGCCACCTGGCCGCGCCGTTGGCCTGCAGCCTCGGGGAGGTGATCAGCATCCCGAACGTGGCGAAGCCGTCGCCATGAGGAAACCACATGCCCGAGGCTCCCACGCGGCCGATCTCGTCAAGCGCGACATATCCTTTCCCGATGTCGATCAGATGCTGCCAGTCGGCTGCCCGGTGAGGCCAGCCCACCGAGATCGACAAAGCCTGCAGCTTGGAGATTTCGACACTCGAGAGATCCGCAATGCGCATCTCGAAATTATCGACGTTCAAGGTTCCTGGTAATTCACTATCCATCATTATCCAGCCGAGATCGTATATCCTGTTAGGCGAACCGCTCGGATACCCCGGCAGTCACGTTAGTCGAGATCCCGCGAAACATTTCACTGCTGAAGCGAAACCGAACACAAGATTTGACCGTATCGCGTCCACTTTCGGCAGCCATTGGTTTCTCCTGCCTCTAACCTTGCTTGCCAGGATTGGTTCGCATGCTCTGCAAAAGCAAGGCGTGGCGGCCACGGGGTCGTGGCTTTTAGAGGCGGGAACAGTCGATGCGCGCTTTGGACATCCTGGAGAAGCTGGTCGGCTTTCCCTCGGTCGTCGGCACGCCCAACGGCAATATCGTCGAATGGATTGCGGACTATCTCAAATCCTTCGGGATCGCCGCGCATATCCTGCCGGGGCCTGAAGGCGACAGGGCCAATCTTTTTGCCACGATCGGCCCTGCCGGCCACCCGGGCTACATCCTGTCCGGCCATATGGATGTGGTCCCGGCCACCGAGGCCGGCTGGGACAGCGATCCCTTTTCATTGAGGAACGAGAACGGCAGGCTCTACGGGCGGGGAACAAGCGATATGAAGGGGTTCTTGTCGGCCGCTCTGGCAGCCGTGCCCGCGCTTCTTGAAAGTCCGCTTTCACGCCCGATCCAGCTTGCCTTTTCCTACGACGAGGAAGCCGGCTGCCGGGGCGTGCCGCATCTTCTCGCACGGTTGCAGGACCTTTGTGCCCCGCCGCTGGGTGCGATCATCGGGGAGCCGAGCGGGATGCGCGCCATTCTGGCCCACAAGGGAAAGGCGGCGGCCCGGGTAACGCTCAAGGGCCGTTCAGGCCACTCCTCCCGGCCGGATCTCGGCCTCAACGCGATCCACGCCATGACGGACGTGCAGCAGGCTGCGGTTGCCGCAGCCGCCGGTCTTTCCCGCGGACCCTTCGAGGCAGAATTCGAGCCACCCTATTCCTCGCTGTCGATCGGCACGATCAGTGGCGGTCAGGCGGTCAACATCATTCCCGAAATCTGCAGCCTTGAACTGGAGGCCCGCGCCATCTCTTGGGCAGATCCCGAAGCGCTGCTCGCCCCGGTGCGGGCGGTTGCCGAGGGCTTGGCGACGAAAGGCTTCGATGTCGACTGGCAGGTTCTCAGCGCTTACCCGGCGCTGCTGCTGGCGCCGACCTCTCCCCTCGCCGCGCTTTTGCAAGATCTGACGGGGGTCGAGCCGCTGGCGGCTGTCAGCTATGGGACGGAGGCCGGTCTTTACCAGCGCGCCGGCATAGATGCGATCATCTGCGGGCCTGGCGACATTGCCCGCGCCCATAAACCCAATGAGTTCATTCTGGCGAGCGAACTCGACGACTGCCAGGCCATGATTGAAGCGCTTGGTCGGCATTGCCGCGCAGAATTCCAATGAGCAGGAACGTATCCGGACCATGACATTCCTCTTCAATTCCGATGCGGCCCGCGGCCGGATTTTCCAGGATGCCTTCGCTCGGGAAATCCCGGACCTGCCATTCTCCATGGATCCGGCGACGGTGGACCCCGAACAGGTGCGCTATCTCATGACCTGGACAGTGCCGGAGAATCTGGCGCGTTACCGCAATCTCGCAGTGCTGTTCTCGACCGGCGCCGGTATCGACCAGTTCCGCGCCGCCAGCGTGCCCGACGAGGTAAAGATCGTGCGCATGGTCGAAGAAGGCATCGTGCGGATGATGCAGGAATATGCGGTCCTCGGCGTCCTGTCGCTCCACCGCAACCTGCCGGCCTATCTGGCGCAACAGCAGGCGGAGGTCTGGAAGGTCCTGCCGCAGGCTCAGGCCGCAGAGCGCCGTATCGGCGTCCTGGGGCTAGGCAATCTCGGCCAGGCCGTGCTTGAGCGGCTGAAACCCTTCGGTTTTCCCCTGTCCGGCTGGAGTAGGTCCGCGCGCGAGATTGAAGGTGTCAGGTGTTTCTCCGGCGAGGATGGTCTGAAGACCATGGTTGCCGAGACCGACGTGCTGATCTGCCTCTTGCCGCTGACCGACGAAACCCGCAGTTTTCTCGACGCAGAGCTTTTCGCCAGTTTGCCGGCGGGTGCCGGACTGGTTCATGTCGGACGTGGTCCCCAGCTCGACCAGGACGCGCTTCTCGCTGCACTCGACAGCGGGCACATGTCCGGCGCCGTGATCGACGTCACCGACCCGGAACCCCTGCCGCCTGGCCATCCCTTCTGGCATCACCCACGCATCCTGCTGACCCCGCATATTGCCAGCATCACCCAGCCCCATACCGCCGCGCGCGCCGTCATCGACAATATCAAGCGGCTTCGCGCCGGGCTCGACCCGGTCGGCCTGGTCGATCGGCAGCGCGGTTACTGAACCTTCAACCTCGAAAGGAATGCCATGTCGCTTCTCAAGACCATCGAGCCTCACCCCTCCTTTGCACCGCGCGAAAACGTTCCCGCACCGGACCGGCTGATCTCCGGCAATCCGCAGCTGAAGACCTGGGCGCAGGATACGGCCCATGGCGAACTGGTGCATACCGGCGTCTGGGAAGCGACCCCCGGCGCCACCCATTCGATCAAGGGCCAGACCTTCGAATTCTGCCACATCCTGTCGGGCGTCATCGAACTTACCCCTGAAGGCGGCCAACCCGTTGTCTACAAGGCAGGTGACAGTTTCGTCATGAAGCCGGGTTTCGTCGGCGTCTGGAAGACCATCGAGACCGTCCGCAAGATCTACGTCACCGTTACCCCTTGATATGTACATCCGCGGCGCGGCAACCGCTTCGGTCCGCTCCGCAGAATACGCCGTGATCGACCGCCAAAACGGATTATTCCGCTGCGGCCCTTCGCTCTACCGGATCAAGCGGTTTCAGCAATCCGGTAATATTGCCGTCCAGTGACCGGAGATATGCCGATGAGCCTCAGTTTCGATCCCGACAGCCTGGCCCTGCCGATGGGACATTTCATCGGCGATCGCCTCGTGGCGGCCGAAGGCGTCATTGCAATGCACCGGCCGTCCGACGGCAAGGCTTATGCCAAATGCCCCGTCGCCGGTGCGGATCTCGTCGACCAGGCGGTGCAGACGGCCAAGGCGACGCTGAAGCAAAGCAATTGGGGCGGCATCCGTCCGCGCGAGCGTGTGAAGGCGCTGCATCGGTGGGCCGATCTCATCGAACAGGATGCGGTGGCGCTTGCAAGGCTGGAAGCCGTCTCCTCCACCCGCCCGGTCGGCCACCTGGTCGAGGGCGACATCGCCGTGTCGGCCGAACAGATCCGCTTCTTCGCCGAATTCGCCGACAAGGAAGGCAGCGACCTGGTGCCGACCGACGACGGCAATCTCGGCATGATCATGACGGAACCCTATGGCGTCGTCGGCGCCATCACGCCTTGGAATTTCCCGATCAACATGGCCGTGTGGAAGCTCGGCCCCGCGCTTGCCGCCGGCAATGCCGTCGTGCTGAAGCCGTCCGAGATGACGCCGTTTTCGACCATCCGCCTGGCGGAACTCGCCTTAAGCGCCGGCATCCCGGCCGGGTTGATCAATATCGTGCTCGGCGACGGCATGACAACCGGCAACGCCATCACCGGCCATCCCGATATCGCCAAGGTAAGCTTTACGGGCTCCACCCGCGCCGGCTCGGCGATCATGGAAAACATCGCCCGCACGGGCATCAAGCCGATGACGCTGGAACTTGGCGGCAAGAGCCCGCAACTGGTCTTCGCCGATGCCGATATCGATCGGGCCGCCGTCGCGGTGACCGCCAGCATCACCAGCAATGCCGGCCAGGCCTGTGTCGCCGGATCGCGCCTGATCGTCGAAAAAGGCATCGCCGCGCCGCTGATCGAAGCCATTTTGAAGAAGATGCAGGGTGTCGTGCCAGGCCCGACCTGGGATGCGGCAAGCCAGTATTCGCCGATCATCTCCGACAGGCAACGCCAGCGCATCGACGACATCGTCGCAGCCTCCGTTGCAGCCGGGGCGGAATGCCTGACGGGCGGGCGTCCCATGGACGGGCCGGGATATTTCTACTCTCCGACCCTGGTCGCCGGTGTCGACCAGACGTCGCCGGCGGTGATCGAGGAGATCTTCGGGCCTGTTCTGACGCTGCAGACGTTCGAGGATGAGGAAGAAGCCATGATGCTTGCCGATCATCCGAGCTACGGGCTTGCCGCCGGCCTGTTTACCAGCGACCTTTCGAGGGCTATCCGCCTTACCCGCCGGCTGCAGGCCGGCACCATCTGGGTCAACCGCTACGGCCGCTCGCGCGATCATATCCTGCCGACCGGCGGCTACAAGCAGTCCGGCATCGGCAAGGATCTCGGCCGGGAAGCTTTCCACGCCAATCGCAAGAGCAAGAGCGTCTTGATCAGTCTTTGAGGACGAAAAACATGACATCATACAGGATTGCCCTGATCCCCGGCGACGGCATCGGCCGCGACATGACAGCGGCCGCATGGTCGGTGCTGCAGAAGGGAGCCAAAGCGCACGGCTTTGCGCTTGAGGCTACGGAATTTCCCTGGTCCTGCGCCTTCTACAAGGAAACCGGCGCAATGATGCCGGCGGACGGGATCGAGACGTTGCGCAGCTTCGACGCCATCCTGCTTGGTGCCGTCGGCTGGCCGGCGGAAGTGCCGGATTCGGTGTCGCTGCATGGCCTGCTGCTGCCGATCCGCAAGAGTTTCGTTCAATACGCCAACATCCGCCCTCACCGCCTGCTGGCCGGCGTCGAAGGTCCGCTCAAGGCAACGGCCTTCGACATTCTCTGCATCCGCGAGAACACCGAGGGCGAATATTCGGGCGCAGGCGGCCGTATCCATCAGGGTACGGCCGATGAAGTTGCCGTCGAGACGTCGATCTTTACCCGCAAGGGCGTCGAGCGCATCCTGCGTTTTGCCTTCGAACAGGCCCGGTCGCGGCGCGGCAAGCTGGCCTCGGTGACCAAGTCGAACGCCCAGAAATATTCGATGGTCTTCTGGGACGACGTCACCCGGCAGCTTTCGGCGGAATATCCTGACGTCGAGGTCACCAGCTATCACATCGACGCCATGGCGGCGCGCATGGTGATGGCCCCGGAAACGCTCGACGTCGTGGTCGCTTCCAACCTGTTCGGCGATATCCTGACCGATCTCGGCGCCGCCATTCAGGGCGGCCTCGGTTTTGCCGCATCGGCCAATATCAACCCCGAGCGCAATGCGCCTTCGATGTTCGAACCGGTGCATGGCTCGGCGCCGGACATCGCCCATCTCGGGATCGCCAACCCGATCGCCACGGTCTGGTCCGGCGCAATGATGCTCGATCATCTGGGTGAAAAGGATGCGGCGAACGCCGTCATGACGGCGATCGAAGCGGTCACGGCCAGCGGCATCGGCACGGTTCCCGGCAGGGACCGGACGGACACAATCACTGCGGCGCTGCTCGCCGCGATTTAAACATCGAATCGAGGAATGGACATATGCGGAATTTGAAGCTCCCCTCCCTGTTTCGGCAAGAAGGTCTGATCGGCGGCACCTGGGTCGGTGCCCGCTCCGGCAAGACCGTCGACGTCTTCGATCCGGCAAGCCAAGAGGTGATCGGCACCGTTCCCGACATGGGAGGCGACGAGACACGTGCGGCGATCGAAGCTGCCGAGAAGGCCTATCCGGCCTGGAAAAGGCGTACCCATGCAGAGCGCGCCGCCTTGCTTGAAACCTGGTACGGCCTGATGATCGAACATCTCGAAGATCTGGCTCTGATGCTGACCACCGAACAGGGCAAACCGCTCGACGAGGCGCGCGGGGAAATCCGCTACGGCGCCTCCTTCGTCAAGTGGTTTGCGGAAGAGGCGCGCCGCATCGGCGGCCAGACCATTCCCTCTCCGACGCCGGACCGCCGCATCATCGTCATGAAGGAGCCGGTCGGCGTCTGCGGCATCATCACGCCCTGGAATTTTCCAAACGCGATGATCACCCGCAAGATCGCCCCGGCGCTCGCCGCGGGCTGTACCGTGGTGGTGAAACCTTCGGAATTTACGCCTTATTCGGCGCTTGCGCTCGGCGTTCTCGCGGAAATGGCAGGCATTCCGGCAGGCGTCGTCAACATCGTCACCGGCATGCCGAAGGAAATCGGCAACGAGATCATGGCCAACACGACCGTGCGGAAGATCTCGTTTACCGGCTCCACGCCGGTCGGTTCGCTGCTGATGCGCGGCGCCGCCGACAGCATCAAGCGGCTGTCGCTGGAACTTGGCGGCAACGCCCCCTTCATCGTTTTCGACGATGCGGATATCGATCTTGCCATCGAAGGGGCAATCATTTCGAAATTCCGAAATGGCGGCCAGACCTGCGTCTGCGCCAACCGCATTCTCGTGCAGGCGGGCATCTACGATCGCTACGCCGAGAGGCTCACCGCCCGGGTGAATGCCATGAAGGTCGGCCCCGGAACCGAGCCGGGCGTTTCGATCGGCCCGATGATCAACGATGCGGCGATCGCCAAGATCAACCGCCATGTCGAGGATGCCCTCGCCAAAGGGGCGACGATCGTCACGGCCAAGGCCGATCTGCCGGCCGGCAGCCAGTATACGGCTCCGATCGTGCTGACCGGAGCCACCGCCGACATGCAGCTTGCCAGCGAAGAGACGTTTGGCCCGGTCGCGCCGCTCTTCCGTTTCGAAACCGAGGAAGAAGCGATTGCCATCGCCAACGGCACGCCCTTCGGGCTCGCCGCCTATTTCTACACGGAAAGCCTGAAGCGGGCTTGGCGGGTCGGCGAGGCTCTGGAATTCGGGATGGTCGGGCTGAATACCGGCCTGATCTCCACCGAGGTCGCCCCATTCGGCGGGGTCAAGCAGTCGGGCCTGGGGCGCGAGGGTTCGCAGCTCGGGATCGAGGAATATCTGGAAGTGAAGACTTTCCATATCGGCGGGCTCAACTGAGCCCGTTTCCGCACCGGAACGCTTCGAAAAAGGTGGAGCTGCGCTCGCAACTCCACCTTTTTTGCTCTCAACGATGACAGGCGTTCCGTTACTGGAGCTTGTCGAGCACCTTGTAATAAAGCCCGACCAGCGGCAGGAACCACGGTTTGCCGAAATGGCCAGGAACTGCCGGCCAGTCGAGCCCCTTCACCGGGTTTCTGTCAGGCCGGCCGAGGATTGCGTCGGCGACAGTCATGCCGAGATGGGTTGCAAGCTGCGCGCCATGGCCGGAATAACCCATCGCGTACCATAACCCGTCATGGAAGCCCGCCCGCGGGTAACGATCCTTGGTGATGTCCACCAGACCGCCCCAGCAGTAGTCGATCTCGACATGGGAGAGCTGCGGAAAGATGCGGGTCAGGCTATCGCGAAGGATTGCGCCGCTCCTGGCATCCGAACGCTGGTCGGACGTCGCCGAAAATCGAGCGCGGCCGCCGAAGATCAGCCGGTTGTCCGGCGACAGGCGCCAGTAGTTGCCGATATTCATGCTGTTGACGCAGGTGCGGTTGCCCGGCATCGTCGAGGCGACTTCCTGCTCCGTCAGCGGCCGCGTGGCGATGATGAAACTGCCGACGGCCATGATCCGACGGCGGAAGTAGCTGAAATTCGGCGTCGTGTAGGCGCCGCTTGCCATCAGGACATTGTCGGCCGTGACCGAGCCTTTGGCCGTCTTCAGCACATGTCGGCCGCCGGATTTCGAAACATCGGTAACCGTCGCCTTCTCGACGATGATTGCACCGCGCCTTTTTGCCGCCTCGGCGAGGCCGACGACATAGCGTCCCATATGCATCATGGCGCTCTTCTTCGACAGCATGGCGCCGTGGAAAGGTGAACCGATTTCCTGGGCGAGGTCTTGGGGCGACAGCAATGCCGTATCCGGATCGACCTCCGCATGAACCGCCTCGAAATTCCTGGCGAGTCCCTCGAAATGCTGGGGCTTGGAGGCGAGTTTCAGCTTGCCGGCGCGGCGGAAATTGCAGTCTATGCCTTCCTCTGCAATGATTGCCTCCAGCGTGTCGATCGAGCTGTCGAGCGCCTTGTAAAGCGCGATCGCCCGCTCCTTGCCGAGCTCCTGCTTGGCCGAAAGATAGCTGTGGGCAAGGCCATTGTTCAGGTGGCCGCCGTTACGGCCGGACGCTCCGAAGCCGACCGTCTCCGCCTCCAGCACGATAACCTTCGCACCGGCCATGGCGAGCTGCCGCGCCGCGCCGAGCCCGGTAAAGCCGCCGCCGACCACGGCAACGTCGTAGTGACCTTCGATCGGCCCTTCGACGGCGCCCGTAAAACGGGGCGCCGTGTCATGCCAGTAGGAGACATATTTCATCGGCTTCGGCCTTCCTTAGAGACCGACCACGCCCGGCAGGCCGGAAATGTCGGGGATTTCCACATAGCCATAGAAGGGGTTGGCCGGCTCGTGACCACGGTTGACCCAGACCTTGTTCTTGATGCCGAGGTCATGCGCCGACATCAGGTCGTAGCGGAAGGATGACGAGCAATGAAGAATGTCCTGCGGGCCGCAGCCGAGCATATCGAACATGTATTCGAAGGCCTGAAAGCGCGGCTTGTAGGCATTTGCCTGTTCCGCCGTATAGACGGCGTGGAACGGCGCGCCGAGCTTTGCGACGTTTGAGTGGATCTGGTCGTTCATCGCATTCGAGAGGATGACGAGCGGGATTTCTCTGGCGACCTTGGCAAGACCGGCAGGAACATCCGCATGGGGACCCCAGGTCGGCACGCGCTCATAGACCATCCTGGCGTCTTCATCCTTGAAGGCGACGCCATTCGCCTTGCAGCTGCGCTCCAGCGAGTTGTGGACGACGTCGGCATAGGGTTTCCAGTCGCCCATGATCTCGTCCAACCGGTAGGCTGCGAAATTCTTGATGAACTTCACCATGCGCGGCTCGTCGAGACGATCACCATAGAGATCACGCGCAGCTTCGGCCATCTGGAAGTTGGTCAGCGTGCCGTAGCAGTCGAAGGTGATGTATTTCGGGCGGAAGGTAGTCATGCGCTTGGTCCTTGCGTGATGGCCCATCGAGCCTTTCGGTTGACGACATGATCATAAGGCCGCTTCGGGCACCCGAGCCGACTGATTTCCCCCAATCCGAAGCAGAAAGTTTCGTATCGTGGCGCCGGTTTGGCATTTGGTTGCTGATCGGGGCCGATGTGGCGGCCAACGACCGGGCTTTTTTCGACCATGATTATCGGCGCGCGGCATAAGATGCGGTCCCATGCCGCTGGTTTGGCGAAAGATACCGCCGCCGGCCCCGCCTTCGGATATTCGTCCGGCCCCTTCCCCTCGAAACTCGAAGCTCGAAATGGAGAGCATTGTCGATGCAAGTCGGAGACATCGAAACCATATCTTTCGGCATCGAGCACCTGGATCGCGCCACCCACCTTTCGCGCGAAGCCGGCTGGCCGCACCGCCGGCAGGACTGGGAGGTCGCCCTGGATCTGAGCGAGGGCGTGGTCGCGTTGGACGAGACCGGCGAAGTGGTTGGCACGGCATTGATGACCCCCTACGGCGATGACTGCGCCACTATCAACATGGTGATCGTCGGCGCCAACCTGCGCGGCCGTGGTGTCGGACGGCGCCTGATGGACGCGGTCCTCGGACTTGGCGGCGAACGGCCGCTTCGGCTGATCGCCACCTCCGACGGCCTGCCCCTTTATGAGAAGCTGGGTTTCCGGAAGACCGGCGCCGTTTTCCAGCATCAGGGCACCGTCGGCGAGGTGCCGGCACCCACCGAAACCGAGACCGCCACGCCTGCCGATCTGCCCGAGATCACCGCGATTGATCGCGATGCCTTTGGCGCTACCCGTTCGGCGCTGATGGCAAAACTTGCCGAAATCGGCGAGTTCGCCGTGATCCGCCGCAACGGCAAGATCGCTGGATTTGCCTGCATCAGGGCGTTCGGTCGCGGCGAAGTGGTCGGGCCTGTTGTCGCGACGGATCTCGAGGACGCCAAGGCGCTCGTCAGGCATTTCATGAGCCGCCGAACCGGTGCCTTCCTCAGGGTCGACACCGTCGATGCCGGCCTCGCCGCCTGGCTATCTGAGCATTCGCTCGCCCATGCGGGCGGCGGTATCGCAATGGCGCGCCCGGTCGTTGCCCGTCCCGCCCCCTCGACATTCACCACCTTTGCCCTGGCCAACCAAGCCCTCGGCTGATCCGGAGACGACCATGCTCAGCAATTCCCTCATCGAACTCGATCGCGCCCACCTCGTCCATCCCGTCGCGTCCTATCGCAGCCATGAAAAGCAGGGCGTGCGGGTGCTTGCCTCGGGCAAGGGCGCGACGGTCACCGACGCGCAAGGGCACCAGCTGATCGACGGCTTTGCCGGCCTCTGGTGCGTCAATGCCGGTTACGGGCATGAGTCGATCGTCGAGGCTGCGGCCCGTCAGATGCGGGAGCTCCCCTACGCGACCGCCTATTTCGGCCTCGGTTCCGAGCCGGCCATCCGGCTTGCCGCCGAGCTTGCCGAACGGGCGCCGGGCGATCTCGATCATGTCTACTTTACGCTTGGCGGCTCGGACGCCGTCGACAGCACGATCCGCTTCATCCGTTATTACTGGATTGCCAAGGGGCAGCCACAGCGCGATCAGTTCATCTCGATCGAGCAGGGTTATCATGGTTCCTCCACGGTCGGCGCCGGCCTGACGGCACTGCCGAACTTCCATGCGGGCTTCGGCATTCCCTTCGACTGGCAGCACAAGATTCCGTCGCCTTATCCGTATCGCAACCCGGTCGGCGAGGACGCAAAATCGATCATCGAAGCCTCGCTTGCCGCGTTGAAGGCGAAGATCGAGGCGGTCGGCGCCGATCGCGTGGCAGCCTTCTATGCAGAGCCGATCCAGGGTTCCGGCGGCGTCATCGTTCCGCCCAGGGGCTGGATGAAGGCGATCCGCAACCTCTGCAAGGAATACGGCATCCTGTTCGTCGCCGACGAGGTGATTACCGGCTTCGGCCGCACCGGACCGCTGTTTGCCTGCAGCGAGGACGACATCGTCCCCGATTTCATGACGACGGCGAAGGGCCTGACCTCGGGTTATGTTCCGATGGGTGCCGTTCTCATGGCGGATCATGTCTACCAGGTGATCGCCGATGGCGCCGGTGCCTCGGCGGTCGGGCACGGTTACACCTATTCGGCCCACCCGGTCAGCGCGGCCGTGGGTCTGGAAGTGCTGAGGCTCTACGAGGGCGGGCTGCTCGAAAACGGCATCAAGGCCGGCGCGCGGCTTATGGCAGGTCTCGAAAGCCTGAAGTCCCACCCATTGGTCGGCGATGTCCGGGGTCGCGGCATGCTGGCGGCCATCGAGCTGGTGACCGACAAGGCCGCCAAGACGCCGCTTCCGGCCGAGGCCGCGCCGGCCCGCCGGGTATTCGACCGCGCCTGGGACAATGGCCTGGTGATCCGGGCCTTTGCCAACGGCGTCATCGGATATGCCCCGCCGCTCTGCTGCACGGAGGCGGATATCGACGCGATCATCGAACGCACCGCAAAGACACTGGATCAGACCCTGGAAGATCCCGATGTCCGGCGCGCGGTGAAGGGTTGACCCGGCCTTGGGGCTGCCGGCCGAAATATCGTCGGCAGCCCGTTTTCGAAATTTTGTGCCGAGCGGCCCTATCGATTCGGCGAAAACCGTTCCGTCGAACTGTCACTATTGTAGCTAACGAGGGCCTTGAAGCCCCTAAAATCCGGGATTTTTGATAGAAAAAAGTCCAGGTCGGGAACAGCATATTCTTTCGCAGACGGCGTTCTGCCAGCAGCATCAACTGGGGATATGGAATTGACGAAAGCTCTTCCGGAATTCAAGTACATGACCTTCGACGTGGTCGGCACGCTCATCGATTTCGAGAGCGGTCTGACGTCTTGCCTGCAGGGCATCGCCGCCGAAGCCAATGTCGCCATCGACAGCGAAGAGGCGCTTTCCCTGTATCGCGCCGCCCGGTATTTCGGAGATGCAGATCTTTTTCCCGACGACCTGGTGCGCGTCTATCTTGCGATTGCGCCGAAGCTCGGACTGCCGGCCGAGGAGATCTGTGGCATTCGCCTGCGGGATTCCGCCAAGACCTGGAAGGCTTTCCCCGACAGTGCCGCTGCGATGGCGGAGCTTGGCAAGAATTATCGCCTGATCGCCATGACCAATGCGCGCCGCTGGGCTTTTGACTATTTCGCAGCGGCGCTCGGCAATCCGTTTTATGCGGCTTTCACCGCCGACGACACCGGTACGGAAAAGCCCGATCCGGCCTTCTTCCACCAGGTGTTCGACTTCGTTGCCAAGGATGGGGGCGACAAGAGCGACATCCTTCATGTCGCCCAGAGCCAGTATCACGACATCGGCGTTTCCCGCGATCTCGGCATGACGAATTGCTGGATCCAGCGTCGACATGCGCAGCCGGGCTACGGCGGCACGATCGAACCGTCGCAGTTCACCGAACCCGACTATCATTTCACATCCATGGCCGGATTGGCCGAAGCTGCGAGGGCCGCGCACGGCAACTGACGGAATTCACGATTTTCAAGCATCGGGCCAAACCACGGAAGATGGTTGCCCGCCAACCAGCGAAAAGGGGAATGACATGAACGACAAGATCACGAACTGGACGGCGTCGGACGACGCCATGATCGAGAACGCCATCCGCCGGGGCGCAAGCCGCCGCGAACTGCTGACGATGATGTTGGCCGGTGGCGTCGCGCTTTCCGCAGGTGGCCTGATCCTCGGTCGGGCTTCCAGCGCGGCGGCTGCCACCCCGAAGTCGGGCGGGCATTTGAAGGCAGCCGGCTGGTCGTCGTCGACCGCCGATACGCTCGACCCGGCCAAGGCGTCGTTGTCGACCGACTACGTCCGTTGTTGCGCAATCTACAACCGCCTGACCTTCCTCGATAAGGGCGGCACCGTTCAGATGGAACTCGCCGAAAGCATCAAGAGCGGAGACGCCAAGGTCTGGACCGTCAAGCTTCGCTCCGGCGTCACCTTCCACGACGGCAAGTCGCTGTCGTCGAAAGACGTGGTCTTTTCGCTGAAGCGGCATCTCGATCCTGCCGTCGGCTCCAAGGTCAACGCGATCGCCAAGCAGATCACCGACGTCAAGGACATCGATTCGCTGACGGTCGAGATCACCCTGGCCAATCCGAATGCAGACTTGCCGACCATCCTGTCGCAGCACCATTTCATGATCGTGCAGGACGGGACGACCGACTTTTCGAAGGGCATCGGTACCGGCGCGTTCAAGATGGAAACCTTCCAGCCGGGCGTCAAATCGATCTTCACCAAGAACCCCAACTACTTCAAGGCTGGCGGCCCCAATGTGGACTCGTTCGAGTTCTTCGCCATCAGCGACGACAACGCCCGCGTCAACGCCCTTATTTCGGGGGACATCCATCTCGCGGCGTCTATCAAGCCGCGCTCGATGAAGCTGGTGGAAAGCCAGCCCGGTTTCGTGCTGTCGCAGACCACGTCGGGCAACTATACCGACCTCAACATCCGTCTCGATCTCGCTCCCGGCGACAAGGCCGATTTCGCTGCCGGCATGAAATATCTGATCAACCGCCAGCAGATTCAGAAATCCGTCTTGCGCGGTCTCGCCGAAATCGCAAACGACCAGCCGGTCTCTCCGGCCAGCGTCTATCACAATGCGGACCTGAAGCCGAAAGCCTACGATCCGGACAAGGCAAAGTTCCATTTCCAGAAGGCCGGCCTGATCGGCCAGTCCATCCCGATGATCACGTCGGAAGCGGCGACCTCGGCGGTTGAAATGGCGACGATCGTCCAGCAGTCCGGCTCCGAGATCGGCATGAAGTTCGACGTTCAGCGCGTTCCTTCCGACGGCTACTGGTCGAATTACTGGCTGAAGGCGCCGGTTCACTTCGGCAATATCAACCCGCGGCCGACGCCCGACATCCTGTTTTCGCTTCTCTACGCCTCCAACGCACCGTGGAATGAAAGCCAGTACAAGTCGGCGAAATTCGATAGTATGCTCGTCGAGGCGCGTGGTCTTCTCGACGACACCAAGCGCAAGGAAATCTATGGCCAGATGCAGGTGATGATTTCCGAGGAAGCCGGAACGGTCATCCCGGTCTACATTTCGAACGTGGATGCGATCTCGGCGAAATTGAAGGGCCTTGAAGCCAACCCGCTCGGCGGCATGATGGGTTATGCCTTTGCCGAATATGTCTGGCTCGACGCCTGAAGCTGATCCCTGGCGGCAGGGGAGCTTCTCCTGCCGCCGTGGTTGCGCCTGACAGGCCTGTCCCGGCTCGTGCCCGGATGGTGCCGGCTATCTCGAACTTTTCAGGCAAGGAAACCCTTTTGCGCACCTATGTCCTTGGACTTATCGCGAACCGGCTCGGCAGTTCCGCGCTGACGCTGCTGATCGTGTCCTTCGCGGTCTTTTTCGCAACGGCAATGCTGCCCGGCGATACCGCCACGATCCTGCTCGGCCAGGCCGCGACGCCGGAAGCCGTTGCCGGCCTCAGGGCCGCGATGCATCTCGACGAACCCGCCCTCCTCCGTTTCGGGCGATGGCTCTTCGGCCTGCTGCAGGGAGATCTGGGGATATCCTATGTCAACAACGTACCGGTCGCAGATCTGATCGGGGCACGGTTCGTCAACACGATGCGCCTTGCCGGCATCGTCACGCTTTTTGCGGTTCCCCTGTCGCTGACGCTTGGCATCACGGCCGCCATGTTTCGTGGCTCCGTCTACGACCGCGTCGTCACAGTCCTGACGATCGGCATCATCTCGGTGCCTGAGTTCATGATCGCGACCTCGGCCGTGCTGTTGTTTTCCGTCTATCTCAAATGGCTGCCGGCGCTTTCGTTTGCGAACGACGTCACGTCCTTCTGGCAGGTGCTGAGGATCTACGCCATGCCGGTCATCACGCTCACCTTCGTCGTTTCGGCCCAGATGATCCGCATGACCCGCGCCGCCGTCATCGATACGATCAACACGCCCTATGTGGAGGCCGCGATCCTCAAAGGCGCGTCGCGCTGGCGGGCGGTCCTGCTGCATGCATTGCCGAACGCGGTCGGCCCGATCGCCAATGCGATCGCGCTTGCGCTCTCCTATCTGGTCGGCGGCGTCATCATCGTCGAGACGATCTTCAACTACCCCGGCGTCGCAAAGCTGATGGTCGATGGCGTTTCCACCCGGGATCTCCCGCTCATTCAATCCTGCGCCATCATTTTCTGTGTCGGCTACCTCACACTCATCACGTTCGCCGACATTGTTGCAATCCTGGCCAATCCGAGGGTGCGCTGACCATGACCACGTCCACGACGCTGCACCGCAGAGTGAGTTATCGTTTCAGCTGGGTTGGAATGATCGGCTTTACGATCATTCTCTTCTGGGCGGTGATCGCCCTTCTCGCGCCGCATATCATCCCCTATCCCGTCGGCGAGATTATCGATGAGGACTATTTCGGCCCGATCAGCAGCAAACTGCTCCTCGGCTCCGACTATCTGGGCCGGGACATGTTCTCGCGGATCATCATGGGCGCCCGCTATACGGTCGGCATCTCGCTTGCCGCTGTCTGCCTCGCGTGTTTCAGCGGTGCGGCGCTCGGCATGGCGGCCGCCGTTATCGGTGGCTGGTTCGACACGCTACTGAGCCGCCTGCTCGATGCCCTCAACTCAATTCCGAGCAAGCTTTCAGGTCTGGTCGTCGCTGCTGCAGTCGGGTCGTCGCTCCCCGTTCTGATCCTCATGCTCGCCGTGATCTACACGCCCGGCGCCTATCGGTTCGCCCGGTCGCTTGCCGTAAACATCAATACGATGGATTACATCACGGTTGCCCGGACCCGCGGCGAGGGCATTCCTTATGTCGTCTTTTCGGAAATCCTGCCAAATATCACCGGGCCGCTGCTTGCCGATTTCGGCATCCGCTTCGTGTTTGTCGTCCTCCTTCTCTCCGGGCTTTCCTTCCTCGGTCTCGGCGTCCAGCCGCCCTATGCTGATTGGGGAGCGCTGGTTCACGAAAATATCGGTGGGCTGCCATTCGGGGCGCCTGCCGTGATCGTTCCTTCGCTGGCAATTGCGAGCCTCACCATCAGCGTCAATCTGCTGATCGACAATTTGCCCAAGAAGATACGCGATCGGAGCAGGTGAATGGAAAATCTCGTTGAAATTCGCGATCTGAGGGTAGAGGCAACGACCGATGCGGGTCGCCGCATCGAGATCATCAAGGGCGTCGACCTTGACGTCGCGCCGGGCGAAATCGTCGCCCTGATCGGCGAAAGCGGATCGGGAAAGACGACGATCGCACTGACGATCATGGGTTATGCCCGCCCCGGATGCAGGATCACGAGCGGCAGCGTCACAGTGGCCGGCAAGGACATGGTGACGCTCAGCGAGCGTCAGCGCGCACATGTGCGCGGCCTCGAGGTCTCCTATGTGCCGCAGTCCGCCGCGGCCGCCTTCAACCCGTCGAAGCGCATCATCGACCAGGTCGTCGAAGTGACGCGCATCCATCGGCTGATGCCGATAGCGCAGGCCAGGGAGAAGGCGATTTCCCTGTTCAGGTCGCTTTCGCTGCCCGATCCCGAGGAGATCGGCAACCGTTACCCGCACCAGGTTTCCGGCGGACAGTTGCAGCGTCTTGCCGCCGCGATGGCCCTTATCTCCGATCCGAAGCTCGTCATTTTCGACGAACCGACCACCGCGCTCGACGTCACCACCCAGATCGAGGTGTTGCGTGCCTTCAAGGCGGTGATGAAGAAAAGCGGCATTGCCGGCGTCTATGTATCCCACGATCTCGCGGTCGTCGCACAGATTGCCGATCGCATCGTCGTGCTGCGTGGCGGCGATGTGCAGGAAGTCGGCAACACCGCCGACATCCTCTCCGATGCCAAGCATCCTTATACGCGCGAGCTGCTTTCGGCCTTTGAACCGAAGTCTCGCGGCGAAAGCGTCGTTGTTGCAGCGCCGGGACACACGCCGCTCCTGAAGGTCAACGGCCTGATCGCCGGGTACGGTCCGGTCCAGGCCGACGGCCTGCCGCTCGTCAAGGCCGTGCAGGAGGCAAGCCTTTCCCTGGAACGAGGCCGCAATCTCGGCATCATCGGGGAATCCGGCTGCGGCAAGTCCACGCTTGCGCGCTCGATTGCCGGCATCCTGCCGGCATCCGCCGGACAACTGACCCTTGATGGGCGCGAACTTGCCCGCTCCGCCCGGCACAGAAGCCGGGAGCAGTTGCGCGAATTACAGATCGTCTTCCAGCATGCGGACACCTCGCTCAATCCGGCGAAAACGATCGAGGAAATTCTCGGACGGCCGCTGAAATTCTACCACGGCATGAAAGGCAGGGTCCGGGATGCCCGGATCGACGCGCTTCTCGACATGGTCCGCCTGCCGAAGGCACTTCGCAGCCGGACCCCCGCCGAGCTTTCCGGCGGTCAGAAACAGCGCGTCAATTTTGCCCGGGCGCTCGCCGCCGAGCCGAAACTGATCGTCTGCGACGAGATCACCTCTGCCCTCGACACCGTCGTCGCGGCGGCGGTCATCGATCTCCTCAAAGAAATGCAGCGGGAACTTTCCCTCTCCTACATCTTCATCAGCCACGATCTCTCGGTCGTCGAAGCGATCTGCGACGAGATCGTCGTGATGTATAACGGCCGCAAGGTCGAGGAAATCACGCCTGCTATCTCGAAGGTCCCGCAGCACCCCTATTCGAAGCTGCTGTTCTCGTCCGTGCCGAAGCTCGATCCGGGCTGGCTCGATCGTCTGGAGCGTGATCCGGAGCTCGTCAAAACCTATGTGCACGGCTGAGGCGGCAATCGCCGTCTCATTTCCATGGGCAATGCGCTGCTATACCTTGAACAGGCTGATCAGCGGCATATGCGCTTTGACGATCGGCGACTTCAGGACAACGAAGCTGAAATATTTGTCGATGCCGATATCCATGTCGGTCAGCCGTTCCATGATCGTCTGATATTCGCCGATACCGGCGGTGACGAATTTGAGCATATAGTCGTACCCGCCCGACACCAGGTGGCATTCGATCACCTGGTCGACTTTTTCCACGGCTGCCAGAAAACGCGCGAAGTCGATCTGCCGATGGTTTTTGAGCGTGACCTCGGTGAAGACCGTCAATGTCTGGCCGAGTTTGCCGATGTTGATCTGGGCCGAGTAACCCTCGATATAACCTTCCTGCTGAAGCTTCTTGACGCGCATCAGGCAGGGGCTGGGTGAAAGATTGACCAGTTCGGCTAGCTCGACATTGGTGATGCGGCCGTTCTTCTGCAACTCGTAGAGGATCTTGATATCGATACGATCGAGCTTCACGAGGGCACCTCCCAAGGGAAGCGGCATTTTATGCCGCAGATTTTTCGAGATCGACTTTAACGCATTGGCTTGTCTTGTCTATTCCATTCTGCGCACGAACAGCCAGCACAATAAGTTGCATCATCGGCGATCAGCGGAATCTTGTGCGGTTCAAGGGGCGTGTGCAGTAACCTCGACGCGGGCTGCACCCTTATGCTGGCGCACCGACCCGTTGTGCCAGGAGAATGATCATCATGCCAGCACCGCTCACGCTCGTCGAAACCGACGACCGACTGCCGCCTTCCGCCGACGCGGTGGTCATCGGTGCCGGCATCGTCGGCGTCTTCACGGCTTATTATCTCGCCGGACGCGGCCTGAAGGTCGCCCTCATCGAGAAGGGGCGCGTCGGAGCCGAACAATCGAGCCGCAACTGGGGCTGGTGCCGGCAACAGAACCGCGACGCGCGCGAACTTCCGATGGCGACCAAAAGCCTCGACCTGTGGGAACGTTTTGCCGCCGAGACCGGCGAGGATACCGGCTTCCGGCGCTGCGGCCTCCTCTATCTCAGTGACGACGAGGAAGAACTGACGGGCTGGGCCCGATGGCGGGATTTCGCCCGTACGGTGGGTGTCACCACCCACATGCTCGACAGTGCCGAGGCAACCGAACGGGGCAAGGCGACGCGCCGCACCTGGAAAGGCGGGGTGTACTCGCCGACGGACGGGACGGCCGACCCCGCCAATGCTGCCCCGGCGGTCGCCCGCGCAATCGTGAAACTGGGTGGGGCGGTGCTCCAGAACTGCGCAGCGCGCGGCATCGAGATGGAAGGCGGTCGGCTCTCGGGCGTCGTAACCGAACGCGGCACGATCCGAACCAAGGTGGCAATCCTGGCCGGCGGTGCCTGGGCGTCGTCCTTCTGCCGCCAGCTCGGTATTCGCTTCCCGCAGGCCTCGACCCGCTCCTCCATTCTCTCCGTCGGTCCCGGTGACGGGACCCTGCCGGACGCGCTCCACACAGCCCGCGTCTCGGCAACCCGGCGGGGTGACGGTGGCCACACGCTCGCCATCAGCGGGCGCGGACGCATCGACCTGACGGCCCAGAACATGCGTTTCGCGGCGCAGTTCCTGCCGATGTTCATGCGCCGCTGGCGCAGCCTGTCGCCCGGCGGCCTCGAAGGTCTGCGCAGCGGCCATGAAAGCCTGGCCCGCTGGCGGCTGGACCGGCCGACACCAATGGAGCATATGCGCATCCTCGATCCGGCCGTCGATGCGAGCACGATCAAGCTGACCTATGAGCGCGCCGTCGAATTGCTGCCGGCGATCGGCGGGCGCCGCATCACCGCGAGCTGGGCCGGCTATATCGATTCGACCCCGGACGGGGTTCCGGCGATCGGCGAAGTCGCGAATGTTCCGGGCTTCATTCTGGCCGCGGGGTTCAGCGGTCACGGTTTTGGTATCGGACCCGGCGCCGGCCACCTGATCGCCGACATAGTCACCGGCGCCACGCCGATCGTCGACCCGCTACCCTATCATCCCAAACGTTTTCAAACCTCCGCCTGGGGCAAGGTGGCGGATTTCTGATCCCGGGACCTATACACTAGAGTGAAACCCGCGAACCAAAGGACAGGGTGAACCGGATGCAGGCACGCCAGCTCGAGGTCTTTTGCATGCTCATGCGGACCGGGACGGTGACCGGCGCCGCGGCGATGCTCAACATATCGCAGCCGGCGCTCAGCCAGATCCTGCTGCACGCCGAGGACCAGCTGGGTTTCAAGCTGTTCAACCGGGTCCGCGGGAAGCTGGTTCCGACCCGGGAGGCCGAAGAGCTCTATCCGGAGTGCGAACGGATTTTTTCCGAGCTCGGCGCCCTTCGCCGCCGCACCACGGACATGCGTTTCGGCCGCACCGGGCTGATCCGGGTCGCCGCGTCGGCACCACCGGCGATGTCGATCGTACCCAAAGCGCTTCTGTCGTTCCGTGCGGCCCATCCCGATATCGTCGTGCGCTCGCTGATCGCCCCGCTGGTTAACGTCGTCGACATGATCCGCGACGGCGACGCGCCGCTCGGAATCGTGATGAACAACACGGCCCGTCCGGGTATCGAAGTCGAGACACTCGGGCACACGCAACTTGTCTGTATCGTCCCCGAGCGCCACCGGCTGGCCGAACTGGATCGGATCGGCTTTGCCGATTTGCAGGACGAGACCTTGATCTCCTACCGGGCCGGCACACTGCCGGGCCGCCTTCTGGTGAGCGCCGCGGCCGCGGAAATGCAGATATTCAACCCGGCGATCGAGATCGATATCTCGATTACCGCTCTGCCCTTCGTCCGCGACGGCTTTGGTGTCGCAATCGTTGATGGGCTCCTGCCATGGCAGCAGTTCCCGGGTCTTGTCCTCAGGCCGCTGCGACAGAAGATTTCGGTGCCTATTGCCCTGCTCACCAGCCGGGACCGGCCTTTGACGGGAAGTCATCTCGCCATGCGCGACGATCTGCGCGAAGCCTGCGTCAGCGTCCTGAAGGCAAGCGGTCTGGAATCGTAAAACCTTTTGGCCCGACCGGTCAGGTGTCGCGAACCCAGAGGCCGATCGGCAGGGGCCTGACTGGCGCCTGTTCGCGGAGCCGTCCCGTATCGCAAACCTTGATGCAGGCCGTTCCGGCGATCAGCTCGGCCGCGGCGAGCTGACAGTAACGCCCCTGGCAGCGGCCCATTCCGACACGTGCCAGCGACTTGACCCGGTTGGCTTCGCCCCCGCCGTAAACGACGCTCTCGCGCAACTGGCCTGCCGTCACCCCTTCGCAGCGGCATACGATCGTATCGTCCGGAACGGCGCGGACGATGTCGCCCGGCCAGGGAAAGGCGCGCGCCATGGCGCGGGCAAAACGTTCGTAGCGGCCCAACCGGCGCAGGTCCGACGTCGCGTGCGGCGAAGGAAGGTCCATGTCGGCAAGGCACGCGGTTGCGGCAAGCCGACCGGCGACCTCCGCCCCGTCCGCGCCGAGAATTCTCAGGCCATCACCGGCCAGATAAAGTCCCGCGGCCGCCCTGCCCATCCGGTCGGTCCGGGGCAGCCATTGCGACCAGCTTTCGTCGTAGTCGAACGTGCAGCCCGCCAGACCCGCGAGCTGCGTTTCGGCGCGCAGGTGCCAGCCAAGGCCGACCATGTCGCATTCCGTCACATGCGCCCGGCCACGAGCATCGCGCCAGCACAGGCCGACGGGGCCGCGTTCGTCGGTCTCGATCCGGTCCAAGGTCACGCCGGCATGATAAAGCCGGCCGAGCCTTGCCCGCATCGGCAGACCGCGCAGGACCAGGCTCGGCCTTGCCAGCATGCCCGGAAGACCTGCCGCCTGGTCGCGGATCGAGGACGTGTCGAGGACCGCTGCAATTTGGGCGCCGGCTTTCAGCAACTGGATCGCGACGAGTGTCAGCAGGGGGCCCGAACCGGCAAGAACGATCCGGCTGCCGAGGGCGACGCCCTGCGCCTTCAGGGCGATCTGTGCCGCCCCGAGGCTGTAGACACCCGGCGCCTGCCAGCCGGGGACCGGCGCCAAACGATCCATGGCGCCGGTGGCGAGGATCAGGCGGTCGTAAGTGAAATCCTTGCGACCGGCGGGCGTCAGCGCCTGCAGAAAACTGCCGGCGATCGTCAGGACCGAGCTTTGCGGATGATAGTCGATCTGTCCGGCGGCAAGCATGCGGTCGAACACCGTATGAAGTGCAACGGCCTTGCGGGCTTCCGATCCGTAGAGTTGTTCCGGCGATCGCGCGAAGCCTGGCGGCGGGCGTCGATAGATCTGGCCACCGGCCTTGATGCCCTCGTCGATGACGATGGGCCTGACCCCGGCCTGGACCAGACGCTCGGCGGCGCGGATACCGGCCGGGCCGGCCCCGACGATCACCACCTTTTCAACGCCCGGTGCCGTCATGGCCAGATCTCCGGCGGCACGGTCCGCAACTGCATGCCCGCGGCGACCAATGTCGAACAGGCACGCAGCCGACTGCCGTCTTCCTGCCATATCCAGCAGTCCTGGCAGGCTCCCATCAGACAGAAACCTGATCGTTTCTCCCGGCCGAATTCCGACTGCCGCACGGCAGATGCGCAGACCAGGACGGCGGTGAGCACGGTGTCGCCGGCCAGTGCTTGGCAATCGAGGCCATCGAGCCGGAACCGGACCTGCGGCCTGCCCTTTTCGGCAAGGCGCACAATCCGTCCCCCGAGAGCGGCAGGCTGCAATTCCGATGTCATTCGGCAGCCTCTTTTCGTGCCTCGACGGGGTTTGGCATGTTCGTGAAACGCGCGCGCACATCTGCGAACGCGGCGGCCACGCCTTCAGCCCCGACCCGACCCTTCATCCGGCGGAAGATCTCCGTCTTGGTGAAGAAGCGCCAATGGATGGGAAGGCCCTGCAGCAGGTCGGTCAGCAGGTCGTAAGCCTCCGGCGTCCATTGCGCCTCGTAACCGTCGCGCTCGGGACCATAGTGGAAGTGCCCGGTTGGCACGGTTCGAGCGCACCTCACCTTTTCGGTTTCAGCCTCGTCCACCATGCCGTTGCGGATAACGACGCCGTAATCACGCTCGGCAGCCTTGGAAGAGACATAACCGCGTGCGACGTCCTGCGCCACGCGCCAGGTCTCGCGCTCGAAGGGGTTGCCGCGCCCGCCGCCGCCGGCGGAGCGGATCTCCAGAACATCGCCGGGCTGCAGAACCGCGGTATCGATATTGCCGAGCCGCTGGAAGTCGTCGCGGCCGGGGTTCAGCACCATGTCGGAGAGGCCGGCGGCCCTTCCGCCCAGCGTGCCCCAGGGGCGGAAGAAGCTGCGATCGCGGTTGCGGGCGGTGATACGGCTGCCGGGCGAGAAGACCCGGAAGGCCATTTCGGTCGCCAGCCCACCGCGCCAGCGTCCGGCGCCGCCGCTGTCCCTTGCCAGGCCGTATTTGACGAACTCGATCGGCACTTCCGTCTCGGTGATCTCGATCGGGGTATTCTTGAGATAGGCGGCATCGGCGCCGGAGCCGTTGGTACCATCGCGGTGGGGCATGCCGCCGCCGCCGCCGACAACCGGATTGACGGCGGCGATTACCGTGCGGCCGTTCCGTTCGTCCGTCGTCATGACGTTGACGATGCAATTGTTGCCTGCCGGTGCTGCCGGCAGCTTTTCAGGCACGGCCTGGCAGAAGGCGCCGAAAATGACGGAACGCAGGCGCGCGCAGGTCAGCGAGCGCATGCCGACGGCAGCCGGCGCAATCGGATTGAGGACACTGCCCTTCGGGGTGATGCAGGTAAACGGTCGGGTCAGGCCGGTATTGAGGAGGATCTTCGGGTTCAACGTGTAAAGTACGTAATACACACCGACCAGAAGCATCGTATGGCGCGGATCACCGCCCGAGGGTACATTGAGCGAGGAGCCGAGCTGCGGGTCGGAACCGGTGAAATCGAGGGTCGCCTCGTCGCCCCGGATCGTCAGCGTCAGCTTCAGGCGGCACGGGTTGGCTTCGACCGAATCCTCGTCAGCATAATCGACGAATTCCCAGGTCCCGTCCGGCATCGAGCGCAGAAGATCGCGCGCCTGCGCTTCGGCGTGGTCGAGCAGGACCTCGGTGCCTTCGAGAAAGGCCTGCTTGCCGAATTTCTCGACCATGGCAAGGATCTTGCGTTCACCCGTGTTGAGCGCCCCCACCAGCGCTTTCATGTCGCCGATATTGAGATCGGGCTTGCGGACATTGGTGGTCATGATCTTAAGAATGTCTTCGTCGAAAACTCCCTCGTTGACCAGTTTCATCGGCGGGAAGCGGATGCCCTCCTGATGGATCTCCGTCAGCGCTCGCGACAGGGAGGCCGGCACCGCGCCACCCATGTCGGTGTTGTGGATATGACCGCCGGTCCAGGCGATGATCTCGCCATCGTAGAAGACCGGTTTCCAAAGATGGGTGTCCGGCGCGTGCGTCGCCACGAAGCAGGAATAGGGATCGTTGGTGAAGGCCACGTCGCCGGGCTTGTAGTCGTCGATCATCGCGATCGCGCGGGTATAGGTAAGACCCGGATACCAGGTCGCGCCCAGTCCCATCGGCACGCCGAACGTCTCGCCTTTGCGGTTGATCAGCATGACCGTGAAGTCTTCCGTCTCCTTGACGAAAGCGGAATGGGCGGTCCGCTGCAGCGTATAGGCCATGTTTTCGGCAGCAGCGCGGGTGTGATTGGCAAACACCTGAAGGTTCAAGGGATCGAACATGGGCCGTTACTCCGAAAAGGTGAGATGCAGGTTCAGTTGAGGATCGACCTCGACATGGGCGCCGCTCGGGATTGCAAAGGTCGTATCTTCCTGGGCAACGACCGCCGGACCGGCGAAGCGGCTGCCGGGACGCAGGCGATCACGGCGATAGAGGCCGATCCACTCGAAATCCTTGCCGGTAAAGACCGGGATCTCGCGCTCGGGATTGACCGCCTCACCCTCCTTTCGGGCATCGAGGGGGATGTCGAGTGTCGGGCCGGCACCGATGGCCGAGAGGCGCAGGTTGACGATCTCGATCGCTCCGTCCGGATCATGGAAATCGTAGAGCCGGGCGTGCATCGCATGGAAGGCTTCCTCGATCGAACCGAGCCTGCCCTCGGCGATCCAGGCCGGCAGGATCGGCACTTCGATCTCGAAGCTTTGGCCGACATAACGCATGTCGGCGGAGACATTGAGCGTCGCGGCGCCGGCATGCCCCTGCTTTGCGAGCCAGTTGCGTCCCTCGAGGGCAAGCGCGTCCAGCGCCTCGCGCATCTGCGGTGCGGCGTCGTCTGAGAGATGGGTAAACACGGTGCGGATGAAGTCGCCGCGCAGATCTGCCACCAGGCCGCCGAGGGCCGAGACAACACCCGGGCGCGGTGCGCCGATCACCTTCGCCATGCGAAATTCGCGGGCGAGAAACGCGCCCAGCATCGGCCCGCCGCCGCCGAACGGCATCAGCGTGAATTCCCTGAGGTCGACGCCCGCGCGCGATGCGAGTTTCTCGACCTCCACGAACATTTCCGAGATGGCGATGTCGAGGATGGCCTGGGCGGCTTCCTCCGCGGAGCGGCCGATCTGTTCAGCGAGCCGGGTGACGGCCGCGCGGGCAAGCCCGACGTCGATCTGTAGCTGCCCATATGCCATCTGGCTGTGACCGAGCCAGCCGCAGACCGCCAGGGCGTCGGTCACGGTCGCCTGCTCTCCGCCGCGTCCGTAGCAGGCCGGTCCAGGTGTCGAGCCTGCCGATTCCGGTCCGACCCGCAACACGCCCTGCGCGTCGACGCTGGCGATAGAACCGCCGCCGATGCCGATCGAGCTCACCGACACGGACGGGATATGCAATGGGAACTCGCCGACCAGCTCACCGGTGCCGAATTGCGGTTCGCCGTCGATGATCAGCGCAAAGTCGGCCGAGGTGCCGCCGATATCGAGGGTGAGGATGTGCTTCTCGCCGGCACGACGGGCGAGCCAGGCGGCGCCTATGACACCGGAGGCCGTGCCGGACAACAGCATCTGCACGCAGGACCGTTTGCCGTCGTCGGCGTTCATCACGCCGCCGTTCGACTTGGTCAGCAGCGCCGGCGCCTTGACGCCACGCGACAACAGCTTCTCCTCGAGTGCGGTCAGATAGCCGGAGACACGCGGATGGACGTAACCGTTGAGGATAGCAGTGGTGGTCCGCTCGTATTCGCGGATCACCGGCCAGACCTCGCACGACGTGAAGACGAAGAGCTCAGGGGCGATCCGGGTGATTTCCTGCTTGACCGCCACCTCATGGATGTCGGTGCGCCACGAATGCAGGAAGGAGACAATGATGCCTGCGGCGCCATTGGCCTTCGCCTTTGCAACCGCTGCCGCAACCGCCTCCAGGTCCGGCGCCTCGATCTCGCTGCCATCCGCCCGCAAGCGAGCGGGAATGCCAAAGATCATGTCGCGGGCGATGAGCTGGTCCGGCCGGGAGCAGAACAGGGAGTAGACGTCCGGCATCCGCAACCGCGCCAGCTCGATGACGTCTTCGAAGCCGGCATTGGTCATCAGCGCCAGCGCCGCGCCGCGACGCTGGATCACCGTGTTGATGCCGACGGTCGTTCCGTGGACAAAACGACTGACGGCGGCGGGCTCAAGCCCTTCCCGTTCGGCCAGAAGCGACAGTCCCGTCATCAGTTCCGCACCCGGGTCGTCCGGGGTCGTCAGAACCTTCAGCGAGGCCACCCGGCCTGATCGCGTTTCCAGCGCACAGAAGTCGATGAAGGTCCCACCGATATCGACGCCGATCTTCCAGTCCTGATCGCTGGTTCCTTTGCCGGGCGCGGCCGCACTGTCCATGTCGCTAAGTCCTTTCCTGCTGCTTGTCCTGAACCTGGCACGATTGGGCAAAGGCGGTCCAAGAGCGAAAAAGCCGCTGCCCATAAGTGCCGCTTATGCCTCGCCGGGGACGTCCCATAGGTCCGGCTTATGGGAAGGCGAAAACCTCGACTTTGACACCGGCCGGCCGCACCGGAATGGTGGTGCGTATGAGAGACATTGCGGAAACGGCCTTATGGATGTGATCGTGCTGGGTGGCGGCCTGATGGGGGCCGCATCGACCTATTTTCTTGCCCGGCGTGGTCTGCGCGTGACGCTCATCGAGCGGAACCGGGTCGGCAGCGGCGCGACGGTCGCCTCGTTCGGCAATATCCGTCGCAGCGGCCGCTACCTTCCACAACTTCCCCTCGCCCGACGATCCCTGACGCTTTGGGGCAAGGCGGCGGAAATGCTGGATCGGGACGTCGAGTTTCGGGCGACCGGCCATGTCCGGCTGGTGTTCAGCCAGGCGGGGCTCGAGGAAATGCGCAGCTTCGCGACCGCCGCCAGGCCTTGGGGCCTCGACCTCGAGGAACTTGCCCCGAAAGAGCTGCATGCGCGTTTTCCGGGGCTCGGACCCGAGGCGATCGCCGCATCCTTTTCCCCCGAGGATGGAAGCGGCAATCCGCGCCTGATTGCGCCTGCTTTCGCGGATGCGGCGAGACGTATCGGTGCCGAGATCGTCGAGAACGTGGAGGTGAAAGCGATCCGGCGGAGCGCCTATGGCTTCGAGGTCGAGACTTCGAACGGCGTCCATGCCGCTGCCTGCCTGCTCAACACCGCCGGTGCCTGGGGCGCCCGGGTCTCCGCGCAGTTCGGGGAAACCGTCCCGATCGTCGCGAAGGGCCCGCAGATGGGGGTGACCGAGCCGCTGCCGCATCGCGTCCTGCCGGTCGTCGGCGTCTGGGGCCATGACCACGGCGGTGGCTACCTGCGTCAGGTGGAACGCGGAAACATCGTCTTCGGCGGCGGAGCGGAGCGCACCGATGTTTCGCTCGATACCGGCCATGCCAAGGCCGACCCCGCCCGACTTCCCGGCCAGCTGCGCGCCCTCCTGCCGATCCTGCCGGCGCTTGCCAATGTCTCGGTGATCCGCACCTGGTCCGGCTGCGAAGGTTATGTCGGCGACGGTCTTCCCGTCATGGGACGATCGGCGACGACACCGGGCCTCTTCCATGCCTTCGGGTTTTGCGGCCACGGCTTTCAGCTCGGTCCGGGCGTCGGCGACGTGATGGCGGAATTGATTTCGACCGGCGCGACCGAGACGCCTATCGATGACTTCCGGATTGAGCGATTTCGCAAGCCGCAAGAAGAAGAAGTACCAAGATCAAGGACCTGAGGCGCGGCCTTCGGAGCACGTCCGAGGGGCGATGAAAAGCGGCTATCGCTGGAACGCGCCGGACGGGTTCCCCTTGGCACGTTCATTCGCAATATCCTTTTGGGTGAAAACGCAATGAAGCGGCGGCAACCCAGAAACCCGCTCAACGACGATTCTCAACCAGCTTGCCAAGGCGATGAACATCGGCACTCTTCCGGTGAGGACGGAGACCGAAAGCGATATTGTCTCGGCCTGCGCCGATGTCGCCGCAACGCGGCAAGACCTTATCCGCGCCCTCGGCCTGGCGGGGGACGATCACCCATGCTCTTGAAAGGAAGCCAGCGGGCTGGCCATGACGATCTGGCCCGCCATTTGGCCTCTTAGGCGGATTTCGCGATTGTCGCTAAAGGCAGGAAGAGTTGCTGCGGCTTAGACTCGAATTCGATAAAACCGAAATGACGATAGAAGGCAGCCGCCTGTTCGTCCTTGGCATCGACCGCCAGCGCGAACACGCCCATTTCCGAGCGACGAGCGCGGTTTGCCGCATCCCATAACAAGGCTGCGCCAAGCCGCTTTCCCTTGAACTCCGTGTCGATTGCCAGCCTCCCGACACGGGCGACGGGAATGACCGGATAGCGCGGTAACCGCCGCGCAACGTCTTCCGGCATGTCCTTCAAGGCAACGTCGCCAGCGGACAAGGTGTAATATCCGGCGATCTGATCGGAATCCTGCGGACAAGCGACATAGCACATGGCGGCACGCCGCTTGATGTCTTGTCCTGCCTGTTCCTTCAAATAGCGGTCAAGCGGAAACACCCCGCAAGAAAAGCTTTTGCGATCATGACGGGCGGCAAGGGCTTCGATTTGGAACTGCGCTGTCACTGTTATTTCAGGATCAGCGCGTCATGGGCTGCCTTTGCGCGGTTGAGCGCTGCCGCCGGTTCCGGTGGGTTCAGCAACATGTCTACAAAACGCGTCTGGTCTTCGACAGACAGACGGATGACCTGATTTTCCTCGATAGTGCGGCGGGCCGCCTCTTGTGCCGCCGACACGATGAAGTCGCTGAGGGTACGGCCTTCGAGTTCCGCTGCCCGCTTGACTATCGCAAGCCCCTCGGGGGCAATGCGGGCTTCCAGCCGGGCCGTTCGTGTCGTTTCTTGTGTCATAACAAATCTCCTTAAAGTCAATTGTACGGCAAAATGCCGGACAACCGCAAGAAAATCCTTTGGGTCCCCCACCTGATCCTCCGCCAGCCTTCAAAACGAAGTAGCGCTGAGAGCTCGAGCCTTCGGCGGGCAGGTCCCAGGAACAGCCGACTGGGATCTGGCTTGACGCGCTGACACGGCAATTGGACCGCTGACAGCTGTGCGCCGCCCGAATTGCATGAACGGATAGCGGAAGAAAGTCGGCAATCCGGGGGATAAAAATGTACAACCCCTCGTCGCACGTTCCCCGATCTCTTGTTCGTCGCTGTCACGGCCAGGCGTGAAGGGCGTTCTGGCTCGGCGCATCGATCTGGCTGAAGCGGCGGAGATCGAGGCGGTAGCGCGCGGGAGACTGGCCCTGCAGCGATTTGAAGAACCGGCTGAACTGGGCGGCGCCGGCAAAGCCGAGGACACCGGCGACCTGCCCCAGCGACAGCGGCGAGCTCGCAAGATAAATGCGGGCCTCCATCAGCTGCCGTTCACGAATGAGCCGCGCCGGCGGCCGGCCATAGGCGCGCAGGCAGATATCGTTCAGCCGATCGCGCGAAATGCCGAGTTCGCCGGCGTAACGGGCAACCGTCCAGTGCTTGCGGAAATGGCTTTCGACCAATGCGGTAAACTGGCTGGAAAGTGCCTTGGGGGCGCCGGGTTGCGCGCCGGCGCCATGACCGGCCGGCAGGTTGCGATGAAGGTGGACGAGCAGGATGTGCAGCAGCGATTCCACCACGGCCGCCGACATCGGGCCGGGGCGCAGGGTTTCGGCCAATATGCCGGTAAAACAGGCGGCGACCGCATCGCTGGCACTGTTGCCGGCACCCAGCCGCATGAAGGACGACCGCTCCACCATGAAGCGCAACTGGGATGCTTCCGCCCGGCGCTGCAGGACCCGGTCCAGGATCGACGCACCCAGCAGCAGATGGGTCCCTTGCGCCCCGGCACCCAGTTCCAGCCGCATGCCGTCCCGCCACGGTATCCAGCCCATGACCGGACCGGACAGGGGAAGAACCAGTTCATCCCCGTCGCGCAGAGCGGCCTCGCCCTTTTCCAGGATCAATGCCCGGAAGTTTTCCGCGTCACCGAGTCCCGCCCGGCCGAGTACGCGCGTCTGCAGCGCCGCCCTGAACCGCTCCGCGCGAACAGGCGCTTCCGGGCGAGGGGCGAGGGTGGGCGCAAGCCGTTTACGGTCGGGCATCTAAAATCCCACAACAAGCAAATACATTCCCACAAAACGTCATTTACTCTGCGGCGATGTCAATCAAAATACGGGCTCGCAGCCTGAAAAAACAAAACAAGACGGGCAGCGGGAGGATCAACGAACGGCCGTTTGGGAGGACGCATGTTCGTAGCTAGAGGTATCGTCGGTGGAGCGTCCGTTTCCGCGCTGGATGAGCGCAGTTACGAACGCCGCGACATGGCCACGGGAACGGTTTTGACGCAGGCCGCGGCCTTCGGTGCGGCGGAAGCGGAAGCGGCCGCCGATGCCGCTGCAGGAGCGTTTCCGGCATGGTCCGGCCTTTTACCCCAGGAGCGCTCGGCGCTGCTGCTGCGCGGGGCGGACCTCCTGATGGAACGTCTCGACAGGTTGTGCGCGATCGCTCATCTCGAGGTCGGAGCAACCCCCGAATGGGTCCGCTTCAATGTCGAGGTTGCCCAGGCGACCCTGCGTCAGGCGGCGGGGCTGGTCGATGCCATCCGCGACGACGAGGTGGAAGGCGGGCCGCCGGGCGTCCGCTACCGCCTGATCCGCCGGCCAGCGGGCGTGGTCCTGGGGCTTGCGCCATGGAATGCCGCGGTGGCCCTGGCCGTGCGGGCGGTTGCAGCGCCGATGGCGCTCGGCAACACGGTGGTGCTGAAGGGTTCGGAGCTTTGCCCCAAGGTGCACGAGACCGTGGCACAGATCCTGATCGACGCGGGCCTGCCGGACGGTGTGCTGAACTATGTGAGCAGCGCACCCGAGGATGCCCATGACGTGGTCGAGGCGCTGATTGCCCATCCGGCCGTGCGGCGCGTCAATTTTACCGGCTCGACCCGGGTCGGCAGGCAGATCGCCGAGATGGCGGCGCGGCATCTCAAGCGTTGCCTGCTGGAACTGTCCGGCAAGGCATCGTCGGTGGTGCTCGCCGATGCGGATCTGGATGGAGCAGCGAGGGCGGTCGCCCACGGTGCCTTCTTCAACCAGGGCCAGGTCTGCATGTCGACCGACCGGGTCATCGTCGAGGAAAGCCTGGCCGACAGCTTCATTGCCCGGCTGAAAGTAGAGGCCGACCGGCTGTGCGGCGATCCGGCGACCGGCCAGCCGCTCTACGGCCACGTCATCAGTCCGGAGGCGGCGGCCCGCCTCCACGGCCTGGTCGATGACGCCCTGGCCAAGGGCGCGGTTCTGGTCACGGGCGGCAAGAATGCCGGCACGCTGATGCAGCCGACCATACTCGACCATGTCGCCTACGGCATGCGGATCTACGAGGAGGAGACCTTCGGCCCGGTGGTCGGCGTGGTTCGGGTGGCGGATGCCGACGAGGCGGTGACCGTTGCCAACGATACGGAATACGGCCTGACGGCCGCCGTCTTCGGGGTTGACCTGACGCGCGCGCGGGAGATCGCGCGGCGGATAGAGGTCGGGGCGGTGCATATCAACGGGACGACCGTCTGCGACGATCCGACGATGCCCTACGGGGGCGTGAAGGCAAGCGGTTATGGCCGCTTTGGCGGGAGGGCGGTGATCGAGGAGTTCACCGAAATCCAGTGGATGACGGAACGGGACCTGCCCGACCAGGTCAGGTGAGCCCGTCATACGGACTTAGCATGCAACAACGGGAGGAGAAGAGAATGAAACGCAGGACATTTACCCGGCTGGCCGCCTTGGCGCTTGCAGCCGGCGTTGCCGGAACCCCGGCCATCGCGCAGGAGGTGCTGAAGGTCGGCGCCGTCGCGCCCAAGACAGGACCCCTGGCCGGCGGGGCGGCGGTCAGCTACTGGCCGAACGTCAAGCTTTGGATCAGCGACGTGAACGGTCGCGGCGGCCTCAAGGTCGGCGGCAAGACCTATAAGCTCGAAGCCATCGAATACGACGACCAGACCAATCCGGGCGAAACCATCAAGGCGGTGCAGCGTCTCGTCGACCAGGACAAGGCAAAGATCGTGCTTCCGCCCTATTCGACCGGCCTCAACCTGGCCGCCGCACCGATCTACGCACGCTATGGCCTGCCGATGATCACCTCGACGGCGACCACCGACAAGGCCGATGCCCTGTCGGCCCAGTTCCCCAACGTCTTCATCACGCTGGGCGGCGCAAAGCCGGTTGTGCAGGGTGTGGTGGACACCATGGTCAAGCTGCGCGACCGGGGCGATATCGGCAAGAAGCTCGCCATGGTGAACGTCGCGGATGCCTTCGGCATCGAACTGATGAACGAGGCCAAGCCCGCCTTCAAGAAAGCCGGCTTCGATCTGGTTTACGAGACGTCCTATCCGCTCGGCACCCAGGACCTGTCGCCGGTCATGAAGGCCGCCAAGGCCGCCGCGCCGGATGCCTTCATTGCCTGGTCCTATCCGCCTGACACCTTTGCCCTGACCGAACAGGCAATCGTTGAGGATCTCAAGGTCGGTGCATTCTTTACCGCCGTCGCCACCGCGTTCCCGGCCTATGCGGGCCGGTTCCGCACGGGCGTCGAAGGTGTGCTCGGCATCGGCGGTGTCAATGCCGACGGAGAGGCCTTCAAGACCTATGCCAAACGCCATGAAGAGGTCACGGGCGCCAAGCCGGACTATTGGGCGAGCGCCATGGTCTATTCGTCTTTCCAGGTCCTGGAAAAGTCGATCGAGGCCGTCGGCTCCTTCGATAATGCAGCCATCATCAAGCACATCAAGGCCAACAGCTTCGACACCGTGATCGGCCCCATCAAGTTCGACCAGCACAACAACAACCCCTCGTTCTGGACGGTAGGCCAGTGGCAGGGCGGCGTGTTCAAGGGCGTGGCCTCGACCGGTCGCGACGGCGCTGTCGACGTGAAGAAAAAAGCTGCCTGGAAGTAAGCAAAAGGCATTCCCGGGATCCGCAAGCGGATCCCGGGGCATCTTTCAAGCCGGGGAATGGCATGGACATACTCATAACAGGGCTACTGCTGGGCGGAACCTATGCGCTGATCGCCATGGGCCTGAACCTCCAATACGGCATGGCCCGCATCATGAACCTCGCCAACGGCGAAATGCTGGTGGCCGGCGGGTTCGTCGCCTTCTGGTTCTGGACCGGAAGCCAGATCAGCCCGCTGCTGACCGTGTTCGTCGTGGCACCGGTCGCCTTTCTGCTGAACTGGCTGATCTATCTGATTTTCCTGCGCCCGCTGGTAAAGCGCGCCAAATCGCGCGGCCAGCTGGAGGTCGATTCCATCCTCACGACCTTCGGTCTGTCCTTCGTGGCCGTCGGCCTGATGCTGGCCTTTTTCGGCGGCGACTATTTCAGCTATTCCTATCTTTCGGAACCCGTCCATATCCTGGGCGATACCTACGGCGCCAATCGTGTCGCGGCGTTTCTGGCCGCTGTCGTGATCTGCGGCCTGCTGTGGCTGTGGCTCAACCGCAGCCGGGCCGGCATGACGATCCGCGCCATCTCGGTTGCCCCGGAAAGCGCGCGGCTGGTCGGCATCGATGTCCGGCGTACGGCAGCGCTGGCCTTTGCGCTCGGCGGCGCGGTCACCGCCACGGGCGGCGCGCTGATCTCGACTTTCCTCACACTCGATGCCTCGACGGGCGTGATTTTCACGCTGAAGGCGCTGGTGATCGTCATCATGGGCGGCGTGGGCGACGTGCGTGGCACGATCGTTGCGGCCCTGCTGCTCGGTCTGCTGGAAACCTTCGTCGCCCGGCTGGTCGATCCCGGCCTGACTTTGGCTGCCGCCTACCTGCTGTTCGTCGTGATCCTGCTGTTTCGCCCTCAGGGCCTGTTCGGGAGGCCGACCACATGAGCGCTCTTTCCTCCCGCGACTGGGGCAACCTGTCGCTGTGCGCCATAGCGCTTGCCATTGCGGCCTGCCTGCCCTGGACGGCAGGCGCCTATGGCCTGAGCATCGGCGTCACGATTGCCATGTACACGGCGCTGGCCACCAGCTGGGCGCTGTTTTCCGGGCCGACCCATTACATTTCGCTCGCCAGTGCCGCGTTTTTCGGGGTGGGAACCTATGTGACCGGCATCGGCATCCAATATCTGCCCTACTGGACATTGCTGCCGATCGCCGGCGTCGCCGGTGCCGTGATGGCCGCTCTTGTCGGCCTGGCGACGCTGCGCCTGTCGGGCGTCTACTTCGTGATCTTCACGCTGGGCCTGGCCGAGTTCGTACGCCAGATCATCACCTGGAGCCAGAACATTTCCGGCACCAAGGGCATCTACGTGCTGACCTCGATCGGTGAGATGCACATCTACTGGCAGCTGCTGGGGCTTGCCGCCCTGGTCTGGCTGCTGGGCTGGCTGATCGGCCGCTCGCGGCTGGGCTTTGCGCTCAGGATCATCGGCGACGACGAGGCCGTGGCCCGCCATTCGGGCATCGACACGGCGCGGGCCAAGATCCTGCTGTTCATGGTCCCGGGTGCGGTGGCCGCCATTACCGGCGCCGTGCTCGCTCCGCGCTATGTCTATATCGAACCGTCGCTCGCCTTTTCGCCGATGCTGTCCTTCCAGGTGGTGATCATGGCGCTGCTCGGCGGAACCGGCCGGCTGTGGGGGCCGCTCGTCGGTGTCATCCCCTTCACCTTCCTGTGGGAGGCGATCTCGGTCTCATTCCCCAACCAGACCACCCTGCTTCTCGGCGTCTGTTTCCTCGTCATCGTCTACCTGCTGCCCAAGGGCTTTGTCGGGCTGATCGATCTGGCAAACAAGAGAATGCGATCGGCGGAGGGCTATGTATGACTGCACTTTTATCCCTTCGCGGCGTCACCAAGCGCTTCGGCGGCCTGGTGGCCGTCAACCGCATGGATTTCGACGTGACCGAACATCAGGTGCTCGGCCTGATCGGGCCGAACGGTTCGGGAAAATCGACCACGCTGAACCTGATTTCCGGCGCTTTTCCCGTCACCTCGGGGGCGATCAGCCTGCGGGGACAACCGATCACGCATCTGGCCGCACAGGATATCGCACGGCGCGGCGTCGCCCGCACCTTCCAGCTGGTGCGTCTGCTGCCCTCCATGACCGTGCTGCAGAACGTGAAGGCTGGCGCTGTCTTCGGCCATCGCCGCCATTGGGGCCATGAGGCGGATGCGGTCGCAGAGGCCATGCTGGAAAAGGTGGGGCTGGCCGGCCGCGGCCATATGATGGTGGGGCAACTGACATATATCGACACCAAGCGCGTGGAACTCGCCCGCGTGCTTGCCGGAGAGCCGGGCGTCGTACTGCTGGACGAATGGCTTGCCGGTCTCAATCCGACCGAACTCGAGGAGGGAATCCGTCTGATCCGCGGCCTGCGCGACGAAGGCCGGACGGTCATCCTTGTCGAGCATGTAATGGATGCGATCCGTTCGCTCTGCGACCGCTGCGTCGTCATGGCCGCCGGCACCAAGATCGCCGAGGGAACACCCGCCGAAGTCCTGTCCGACGCCGCCGTGATCCGCGCCTATCTGGGAGACGACGACGATGCTTGAGGTGAAGGGACTGTCTGTCTCCTACGGCCAGCACCGTGCGCTGGAAGGCGCATCGCTCAAGGTCGGCCGCGGCGAGATCGTGGTCATCCTGGGCGCCAACGGCGCCGGCAAATCCACCCTGCTCAAGGCCGTCTCCGGCATCTGCGAGGGACGCGCGACCGGCGCGATCACCATGCAGGGTCGCGACATACTGGGGCTTGCCGCCAACAGGATCGTCGACGAAGGCATCGCTCTCGTGCCGGAAGGCCGAGGTGTCTTCGCCGACCTGTCGGTTGCCGAAAACCTGCGGCTGGGTGCGCATGCGCCCCGCGCCCGCGACGAAGAGGCCGGCAACCTGGAGCGCGTGCTGCGGCTCTTTCCCAAGCTGCACGAGCGCAGCAAGCAGATCGTGCGGACCATGTCCGGCGGCGAACAGCAGATGGTGGCGATCGGCCGCGCGATGATGTCGAACCCCGCTCTGCTGACGCTGGACGAGCCCTCGCTCGGTCTTTCTCCCCTGCTTTGCAAGGAACTGTTCCAGGCGTTGAAGGTGGTGCGCGACACCGGCATCGGCATCCTGCTCGTGGAGCAGAATGCCAAGCAGAGCCTCGCCATCGCCGACCGCGGCTATCTGCTGGAGAATGGCCACATCATCCATGAGGGCCGGGCACAGGACCTCCGCAACGATCCCGCCGTGCAGGCCGCCTATCTGGGTGGCGGCAAGGCGTCGGCATCAGGTCAACGGCCGGGCGGGCGGGCGACCACGCCAGCTGCGGCGCCTGGGTCGATGCCGACCCCATCTCCTGCTCCCACCTATGTTCCTCCCCGGACCACGGGGGCATCGCCCGCCGATATCGCAGCCGCAGCGCTTGCCGCCCTGCCCGCCGTTCCAATGCGCGGGGGGGGCGCAGCCCCTCATCCCGCCTCCGCTGCGCTCGGCGACCCTCTCCCCGCAAGCGGGGCGAGGGGGAATGGAAACGCCGCGGCAGATACCTTCTCCCCGCTCGCGGGGAGAAGGTCGCGGCAGCCGGATGAGGGGCAGGCCACGACAGTAGGGCCTGCATCACCCCCTCGTCCGGTCGCATCGCCGCCCGCTATGCGCGGTGCCGCGGACGCCCTGCTCGGCGGCCTGTCGCTCAATGACATCATCGCGGAAGCCAGCCGCGCAAGCCGCGCCGAACACGGCATGACCATGCCCTCGACACCACCACGCGGACGCGTCACCGCTCCGCCGCCATCCCTCCCGGCCATGCCCTCGCTCACCATGGGCAACAGCCAGGATCGACTGAAATCCGTCCTGAAAGAGATCGAGGACGCCGCTGCCCGTGCCCGGGCGTGGCGCCATGATCCCAACCGCAACTGAGGAGATTGCATTATGCTTGATGTCGTCACGTCCCCCACGCCCTCCGTCAGGGGCATGTTCATCGGCGGCCAATGGGTGCCCGCCGCCCGCACCTTCGAGGATCTCAACCCTTCCGACAACACGGTCTATGCGCGTATTCCCGATGGCTCCGCTGCCGATATGCGCCGCGCGATCGATGCCGCCCAGGCGGCCTTCGGCGACTGGGCGGGCCGCGCCTTTCACGAACGCGCGCATCTGCTGTTGAAGATCGCCGACGTCTGGGATCAGCGCAAGGCCGACTTCTGTGCCGCGGCCATGGCCGAAGGCGGCGGCTGGAAGGGCAAGGGCATGTTCGAGGCAGGCTATGTGGCGGAGGTATTCCGGTCTGCGGCCGCGCTCTGCTACCAGTCGATCGGCGACGTGCTGCCCTCCGAACACCACAAGTTCATGATGGCCACCCGCTTCCCGCTCGGCGTCGTCGGCGTCATCAGCCCCTGGAACATGCCGGGCATCCTGACCTCGCGCGGCTTTGCCGCAGCCCTTGCCGTCGGCAATACGATCGTGCTGAAGCCCTCGGAAGACACGCCCTATTCCGGCGGCCTCTACTTCGCCGAAATCCTGGAAGAGGCCGGCGTTCCGGCGGGCGTCTTTAATGTCGTCACCTGCTCGCGCGAGAGCGTGGGCGCCGTCGGCGACGAGATGATCGGCAATTCCAAGGTCAAGGCGATCAGCTTCACCGGCTCCACCGCCGTCGGCCGCCAGATCGCCGCCAAATGCGGCGCCTATCTCAAGAAGGTCTGCGTCGAGCTCGGCGGCAAGGATTCGATGATCCTGCTGGAGGATGCCGACCTGGATGCCGCCGCGCGGGCCGCCAATTTCGGCAGCTTCATGCACCAGGGTCAGGTCTGCATGTCGACGGAGAAGCTGCTGGTACACGAGAAGATCTACGAGCCGTTCATGGAACGCTTCCTGGCGCGCGCCCGCAAGCTCAAGACCGGGCATACCAATGATCCCTCCAATGTCATCGGCCCGCTGGTCAACACCCGCCAGGCGCTCCGCGTCAAGGCACTGATCGACGACGCCGTGGCCAAGGGCGCCAGGGTGGAGCTGGGCGGCCGCGCCTGGGAGAATTTCGTCGAGCCGACCGTGCTCACGAATGTCAACAGTTCCATGAACATCTGGCACGACGAGACCTTCGGTCCGGTGGTCGTGGTCTGCCCGTTCCGCGACGATGGCGAGGCGGCATCGCTCAACAACGATACGGAATACGGGCTAACCGCCGCGGTCTGGTCGAGGGACGAGGCGCGGGCCCTGCGGCTGGCCGAGCGGCTGGAAACCGGCATCTGCCACATCAACTGCCAGAATATCAACGACGAGCCGCATGTGCCCTTCGGCGGCACCAAGGCCAGCGGCGTCGGACGATATGGCGGGCGCTGGTCGCTCGACGCCTTCACCGAGCTTCGCTGGATCACGCTGGATCGCGGCGGCCGCCACTTCCCGCCGCAGTTCTGACCGGCACCGAAAGGACTTTTACCATGAGCGCTCTGGGCTGGATCATCATCCTACTCATTCTTGCGGCCATCCTGATCGTGCTGGCCGCCCTGTTCTACCAGCGGGCCACCAATGAGGTGAGCCTCGTGCGCACCGGCATCGGCGGCCGCAAGGTGGTGATCGACGGCGGCACGCTGGCGATCCCCTATTTTCACGAGGTGGGACGCGTCAACATGCAGACCATCCGCATGGACGTGTCGCGTACCGGCGACAGTGCCCTGATCACCAAGGACCGCATGCGCATCGATGTCGGCGCCGAGTTCTACACATCGGTCGTTCCGGAGAAAGCCGCGGTGGTGCGGGCCTCGCAGACGCTGGGCCGGCGCACCTTCCAGGCCGATCAACTCAAATCCCTCATCGACGGCATGATGGTGGATGCATTGCGCGCCGTCGCAGCCCAGATGACCATGGACGAACTGCATGAAAACCGCGGGGAGTTCGTGCGACAGGTGCATGAAGCCCTGTCGGGCACTCTTTCAAAATACGGCCTGCAGCTGGACAGCGTCTCGCTGACGTCGTTCGACCAGACGCCGTTCTCGGCTCTCGACGAAAACAACGCCTTCAACGCCGTGGGCATGCGCAAGCTCGCCGAGGTCATCGCCAAGTCAAAGAAGGAGCGGGCGGAGATCGAGGGCGAGAGCCAGGTCAGCGTGCGCCGCGCCGAGGTGGATTCAAACCGCCGCAAGCTGGAAATCGAGCTGGAACAGCGTCGCGCCGAGATTCAGCAGACCCAGGAGATCGAACTGCTGCTGGCACAGCAACTGACGGAAGTCGCCCGCCGCAAGGCGGAGGCCGAGACCGCGGCCGCCGAAGCCCGTATCGGCATGGAACGCGCCATCCAGTCCGCCTCCATCGCCCGCGAACAGATCATCCGCGAGGCTGAGATCAACCAGGCCCAGGCGCTGGAAATCGCCGAGCAGGATCGCTCCATCCTGATTTCGGCAAAAAGCCAGGAGGAAAGCCAGGCCAAGGCGGAGGCGGCGGACGCGCGCGCGGCCGTGATCACCGCGGAGGAAAATCTCGAGACGGTGCGCCAGGTGGCGGAGGCCGAGCGCCGCAAGCGGCTGGCGCTGCTGGCCGCCGAACAGGATGCGGAAGCGCAGGCGACCCGCGTGCGCATCACCTCCGAAAGCGACCAGATCGCCGCCAAGACCCGCGGCGTGATCCGCCGGGAGGAGGCCGACACGCTGCGCATCCAGAAGAAGGCCGAGGCCGACGGCGAGGCCGCCCGGATTGCGGCAGAAAACACCCGCTCGCCGGAACTGGCGGCCATGGAGATGGAAAAGACGCGGCTCGCCGCCCTGCCCGCTATCATCGGCGAGATGGTCAAGCCGGCCGAGAAGATCAGGGGCATCTCAATCAACCACATCACCGGCCTTGGCCGCTCAGGCGAAGCCGGCGAACGCATGCCCTCCCCCGTCGACCAGACCGTCAGCTCCATCCTCGACATGGCCGTGAGCCTGCCGACCATGAAAAAGCTCGGCGATGCGCTTGGCATGAACCTGGAAAGCCTCGTTCCCGAGGAGCCGCGCAAAAGCTGAGAAAACGTTGAGGCCCATCCGGGATGCGCTTGGAAACTGGCGGAAATCGAGGATGCGCTTTCACAGCGCATCTGCGATTTCCGTAGCCGTTCTGGCGGCACGGGCGGGGGCATGGCTGCCGTTTTGCAGTTGATCGTAAGCCTCTGTCCGGTGACCGTCGCCTTCCGAGCTTGTTGAGGCGCGGGCAAAGCGCTTTATCTGCCCAAGAAAGAAGGCGGCAGAGCATGGTTCGTTTTTTCGTCTGGGCCGGGCGGTCCAGCTGCGCCAGGACAGGGCAACTGATGCCGAACTCTGTCACCCGAGAATTCTTTTCATGGTCGCCCTCTGCATCGAACGTGGTGTCAGGCGATTTGAAAATGCAATGATGTTGTTCATGAACCCGGCAACCACCGACGCCTTGCCTTGTGACAACGCTCGCAGACCGCTTTCGGCGACAGGACGGGGCTTCATCGTCAGAAGGCGCAGCATAGGCGAGACGGGAGCGTCGGCTGCTGCATCGAAGCCGGTTTCGGTGTGCCCTGGGCAAAGACTGGTGACGACCACACCTTTCGGACGAAGTTCGTCGTGCAGGGCTTCTCCAAAGGCCAGCACATAAGACTTCGTCGCTGCGTAAGCCGCAAAGGTTGGAACGGGCTGGAGCCCCAGGAGACTCGCAATGAGAAGGATCTGCCCGGATCCCCTAGCTGCCATGTCCCGCCCGAACACATAGCTCAGCTCGGTGAGCGCGGTGATATTGAGCTGAAGCATATCACTCGTGCGCTCGATCGGTGTTTCCAGGAATTCGCCGTGCAAGCCGTAGCCGGCATTGTTCACCAGAATGTCGATCTGTAGCGACCTCTCGTCCAGGCTGCTTTTCAAACGGGCAGCGGCTCCAGGCGCGGCAAGGTCGATTGGCTCGACATGGATATCGACGCCATGTTTCCGGCGAAGCTCGGCCGCGAGCTTTTCCATCGGATCCCGTCTCCGGGCTGCGAGCACGAGATCGACCTTCTGCGCCGCAAGCAGCTCGGCAAATTCGAGCCCAAGGCCGCTTGATGCGCCTGTGATCAGGGCCCGGTTTGTTCGGATGCCTTCCGACTTTTCAACAGTCGAGATTTTTGTTGTCGTGCCAGCGGTGTCTTGCATCTGTTTTCCTTTCAATGAGATCTGAGCAGCGAGCCAGCGTCATGCCCGCGGAACTCTGCGTGTCAGCGCAGCATGACATTCAGAACGCGGTCGACCAGCTTGCCGAATGGCGCGCGGAAAAGTTTGACGACGTTCCACCGGCGCTGGGCATAGATACCCTTTGCATGGCTAAGACGCTTGAAGCCTTCGATGCCGTGATAGGCCCCGATGCCGCTCGCACCGACGCCGCCGAACGGTAGATCGTCCTGCGCGACATGCATGATGGTGCCGTTTATCGTGACGTTGCCGGAAGTCGTGCCGGTCAGCACTTTGCGCTGGTCCGTGCCGCCGGATCCGAAATAGTAGAGCGCCAGCGGCCGCGGCCGCGCGTTGACATATGCGATGGCCTCATCAATCGTGCGATAGGTGATGACCGGCAGGATCGGTCCGAAAATCTCTTCCCGCGCGATGCGCATTTGGTCCGTCATGCCCAGCAATACCACAGGGGCTAGCGTATGCGGGCGGTCGGCCGCGCGATCGGGCCCGACACCGATATCGACGATTTTCGCGCCATGCGCGCGCGCATCCTCGATCAGTCCTTCCAGTCTGCCGTAATGACGCTCGTTGATGATCGAGGTGTAGTCTGCACCCGATGCACTATCGGGATACAAGGCAGCGGAGCTTGCCTGATAGGCCTGAACGAACGCATCGAGATCGCTTTCGTGGACCATCGCATAGTCCGGTGCGATGCAGGTCTGACCGGCGTTGAGAAGTTTACCGAATGCGATCTCGGATGCTGCCTGCTTCAGCGAGTGGCCTTTCTCAACGATGACCGGCGATTTGCCCCCGAGCTCCAGCGTTACCGGGACAAGGTTGTCGCTCGCCGCCTTCATGACGGCACGTCCGACCTGTGTGCTCCCGGTGAACAGGAGATGGTCGAACGGTAGCGCGGAGAACGCTGCCGCAACGGACGCGTCGCCTTGAACGACGGCTACTTGATCCTTCGGGAAAATGTCTCCCAGTATCTCCGCCAGCAGGGCGCTGGTCGAAGGGGTCAGTTCGGACGGCTTGAGCAGGACCCGGTTGCCTGCGGCGATCGCGGTGGCGACCGGCATAAGGGCAAGCGTCACGGGATAGTTCCATGGTGCGATGACCCCGACGACGCCAAGGGGCTGATATTCGATCCATGCCTTGCCGAACTGCATGTGGATGGGAACATGGCGCCGCTCCGGCCGCATGAACCGGCGCAGGTTTCGACGAAGATAGTCGATCCCGCCGACAAGGCCAAAAATCTCCATGATCGCCGTCTCGTGCCGGGAACGATGGCCAAAGTCGGAATCAACGGCTGCCTCGATCGCCGAACGACGGTCGATCAGAGCCTTTTTAAGTTTCGCGAGATCGGCGCGACGACGGGCGAGTGAGGGTGAACCGTCGCGCAGGAATGCGGCGCGCTGTGCATCGAGGAGCGACGCGAGATTTTCTGCATCGGCATTTTTTGTGATGGCGTTCATAACGGAGTCCATGTAGACAGAAGAAACATGACGCCTGTCTACGCGCAAGAGTAAGCGCTGTCAACATATGTTTACATGGGAAACTTCAACGTGCAGAAAACCCCACCGGAACGACCCTACCATCACGGCGACCTTCGCCGCGCGCTTGTCGACACGGCTTTGGAGGTGATGCGAGAGGAGCGGAACTGGCAGTTCACATTGCGGGAAATCGCGCGACGCGCCGGCGTGAGCCACGCGGCGCCGTACAAGCACTTTCCCGACAAGGCCGCGTTGCTGACGGAGCTGGCGATGATCGGGTTCGATCAGTTACGCACAACATTGATAGAGGCGCAGTCCGGTGCAGGAGGGGAGCCACGCGAGGCGCTGCTGCCCATGGCGCGCGCCTATGTCGATTTCGGCATCGACAATCCCGCCCTTTATAGCCTGATGTTTGGCGCAGAGAGCCGCAACCAGTGCGACGTCCATCTCGGTGAAAATGCGATCAGCGTGTTCGATACGGTCATGGATGTCCTGGCCCGCGGCCAGTCCGACGGTGTATTCCGCCAACGGCCGGTTCGCGATCACGCAACGGCGTGCTGGTCGCTTCTTCATGGAATGACCATGTTGTCGATCGACGGCCTGCTGCTGCCCGAAAAGGTCGGTCTGGAGCCGCTGAAGGCTGCATTCGGGACACTCATGGAGGGGATCGCGAGCGGCTATGACGATGTGAAAACGCCCGATCTCCCGTGAGCGCGAGGGCCTTCTTGTGGTGCGGTGGCCAGTGCAAACAGGATGAGGCTGCTGCGGATTGTCCGGGCCGGATATAACTACTTTTCATGAAAGGCGCCGTTTAGTTTCTTGCCGTCTCGTGCGCCCGCCGTCATCCTGGTGACCGGTTCCGTGATCTTCACACGAGGAGATGGATGATGGGGTGGCGATGGCCGCTATCATCACAGCGGCAAGATCAGATGGAAAGCCATGACGCTCAAAGTCGCGAGGCAAGGACATTTCTTCGTTGAAGGCAGCTATCAACCTTCGAAGGGTCGTACGGTTTCCGGCTCAATGGCTGTCTTTTATCAAATTCCCGAAACCGAGGGCGGCCGCAAGCTACCGCTCGTGATCATTCACGGCGCCTGGCAGACGGGCGTCAATTTCCTGGAAACGCCGGATGGACGAGAGGGTTGGGCCAGCTTTTTCCTCAGGCGCGGCTACCCTGTATATGTCGTCGATCAGATCGGACGGGGACGGTCCGCTTACGCGCCTTCCCTGGACGATTTCGTCCGCTCGCGTCCAAGCGTAGACATTGTCTGCGATTATTTCACCGCCCCTTCGAAAGCAATGCTTTACCCTCAGGCCGCGCAACACAGCCAGTGGGTGGGGAACGGGCAGCCCGGAGATCCGGTGTTCGAACATTTCTATGCCTCTCAGACGGATGGAATAGCCGATCGCACATTGAACGAGGCACTTGGCAGATCCGCCGGCATCAATCTTGTCGATAAAATCGGTGAGTGCATTTTGCTCTGCCACTCCCAGGCGGGGCCGATCGGGTGGGGAATTGCCAACGACCGGCCGGAGGCGGTCAAGGCGGTGGTCGCAATCGAGCCGTCAGGGCCGCCGTTCTTCGACATCGACTTCCCCGCCGGTGAACACGGCTTCGAGGAAACCCAGCTTGTGCGGCCCTATGGCTTGACCGCGTTACCTCTGGAATATGCCCCATCCGTGCAGTCGTCGAGCGAGTTGGCGCATGACCTCCATCCATCCGCCGATCCCCACCGATATGCCGCATGTCGACTTCAAGTCGGCCCCCCTCGCCAATTGAGCCGTTTCACGATGCCCATCCTGTTGCTCACGTCCGAATGCTCGTACCATTCGGTCTACGATCACGGCACGTCGAACTATCTGTCCCAGGCAGGTGTTGATCACCATTTCATCCGCCTTGAGGAACTGGGTATCCACGGCAACGGTCACTTCATGATGCTGGAACAGAACTGCGAAGGCGTGGCGGGTGTTGTCGCCGACTGGCTCGATGCGCAAGCACCTGAATCCCTAGCATAAACAGCCATGTGACGGTATTTGCGGCAGGCGCGTAACCGCGCCGATCTCAAGAATGACACGCCTTGCGCCACGCAGGGCGTCAAGTTCGTCTTCCGAGCCTTGAGCCTACACGGGAACGAGTTTGCCATATTCGGCCAGCCGCCCTCCATGGTCTCTCGACCTGACACCCCGATGGCCCGCAATCGAGACATCTTTGTCCCTTCCCGCGCGGCTATGAATAACCGATGATTATGCTTTGTTGAAAGTTCGACTACCGCCTGTGCCGTAGGCAACACGCGAGATCGCCTACATTGCAGAGGCGCAGCAGCTCCAGGATGGGGGATAATCACGGAAGCAGAGGCGCTCAATATAACTATTATTCATGATAAGCGTCGTTTTAGTTCGTTGCACTTTCAAGACCGTTTGATGATCCTCTCAAAAAAGGGAACGCCTTCAAGCAAAAAACAACGAAGGCATAAACGGAGCGTGAGATGAAGAATTTTCCGAAAGTCAAACTGGTTATATCAGCTGTCTCGCTGATGATGAGCATGGCGTCGGTATCAGCCGCAGACCTGAAGATCGGCGTGAAGTCCGAGCCATCGTCGCTCGATCCGCAGTTCCACGTTCTTGCCACCAACATGCAGGTAGCGTTTGCCATTTTCGAACCGTTGGTAATGATGAACGAGAAGCTTTCGGCACAGCCGGGGCTTGCCGAAAGCTGGAGAACCGTCAGCGATACCGTGTGGGAATTCAGCCTGCGCAAGGATGCCAAGTTTTCCGATGGCTCGGCCCTGACTGCCGATGACGTCGTCTTCACCTTCGAGCGTGTTTCCAAGGTGCCGAATAGCCCCACGGCGTTCACACTGTTTACGCGCCAGATTGTCAAGGTCGAAGCGGTGGATGCGCATACCGTGCGTATCGCCACCAAACAGTCCTACCCGCTTCTGATCACCGACATCGCCAACATCCCGATCATGTCGAAAGCGGCAGCGTCTGGCCCTGCTCCCGAAGGCAAGACCACGGTGGAGCTGAATCGCGGCGAAGGCCTCGTCGGCACAGGCCCGTTCAAGTTCGTCTCGTGGCAGAAGGGCGCCGACCTGGTTCTGGAGCGCAATCCGTTTTATTGGGGCAAGGCTCCCGAATGGGACAAGGTGACCTATCGTCCGATGACCAATGCCGCAGCTCGCGCCGCGGCACTCCTCTCCGGCGATATCGACGTCATGGAAGACCCGCCGACCACCGATCTGGAGCAGTTCAAGAGCAACCCCAAACTTTCAGTATCCCAGGCTCCGGCAAGCCGAATTGTCTATATCGCGCTGGACCAGCATGGCGAGCCCAGCCCCGGCATCAAGGGCACGGGCGACAAGAACCCCTTGAAGGACAAGCGCGTTCGCGAAGCGCTGTCACTGTCAATCGACCGCTCCGCCGTCGTCGATCGCGTGATGGGCGGCGTTGCGGTGGCGGCTGGCGACCTTGTCACACCAACGATGTTCGGTGCGGTTCCGGCACGCGCCAACGCACCGGCTGCCGATGCCGCGAAAGCCAAGAAGCTGCTGGCCGAAGCCGGATACCCAAATGGTTTCGAGATCACGCTCGGCACGCCGAATGGCCGCTACGTCAACGACGTGCGGGTCGCACAGACGATTGCGGCCATGTGGACGCGCGTAGGCGTTAAAACAGAGGTTGCCGCAGCCGCTTCGCCGGTGTTCTTCAAGAACCGCGATACTTTCCAATACAGCGCCTACCTCGCCGCCTGGGGCAATTCGACCGGCGAAGTGGCCACGACACTGCTGGCCCAGGTTGCAACGCGTGATCCGGCGACCGGCAGCGGAACGGGCAACGGAGGTCGGTACTCCAACAAGGCAGTAGACCAGCTTCTTGCGCAGGCATCCCAGGCACTGGACGACAAGGCTCGCAGCGAACTGTTGCAGAAGGCCGACGACATTGTGCTTGCCGATTTTGGCATCCTGCCGATCCATTTCGAGGTTCCGGTCTGGGCGCTGAGGACGGGCATGACTTATGCAGCCCGTGCGGATCAGTATACATTGCCGCAGGGCGTCACCTCCACAAAGTAAGTCGAATTCCGGGCCACCGCGAATGCTTTGCTGCGGGCCGGAGACGCCTGAGAGGTCGGTCAACGCCAAAATTCCTCAGCTCAGCGGTAATCGCCTACGGTCGCGTCGAGGATGAGAGGTCCTTCCGCCTCCATCCGGACGCGGCCTCTACCGGCGCGGACGAGGCGCATGCGCGCCTGCTTCTCTTCGAGGCGTCGACGCAACAGCAGGAGCCGGGTTTCCAGATTGTCCTTAATCTCCGGCATGCGGGGACCGGCCGCGAGCCGCATTTCCCGGTTGGTGAATTCGCTCCTGCCGTCACTCAAATGCCATTCGAGCATCAGACGTAGCAGGGCGCCGGCTACGCCCTTCACTATGTAGGTGCCGTCGACAAACACGCTGTCGTCGAAGCGGTGATGGACGACGCGGACTTCTTGCCCCGAGACAACAGGCTCGGGCATGCGGACCGCCGGTCTCAATTCGGCGGCGGCCGCTTCCCGTTCGCTGGCCCTGAGGGCACTGGCAGCCTGTCCCGCCAGAATTTCGAGCGCAGCCTCATCCTCTTCACGGAAAGCGAGCCTCTCCGCGCTCTCGATGAAGAGCACGCCCATCACCGTGCCGCCGGCGGTCATGGGAACGGCAATCTGGCTCATAGCCGTCGGCAATTGTGGGAACGCGACGGTGCGTGAAGTATTTTCAGCCCCTTCCGCCTCCAGGCCAATCGCTTCGCCGAAACGGCGCACGCGGCTCATGTCGCTGACCTTGATCGTCTGACCGCTTGTTGTCGCAGCGCCGATCAATCCCTCGCTGCCAGCGACTTCGGATCCGAGGCCCGAGCGCTCGTAGCCGATGCTGCCGGTGGTGATCAGGCAGCCGCGATGGTTGTCGCGGATGAGCACGAGCGCATTGCCGTATCCAAGAACGCTCTGGACGCCGCCGAGCAGGCTGTCGATGATCTCATCGGCCTCCGCCTGCTGCTCGATCACCTTGATCGCCTCCGAGAGGGCGGGGAGGCGGACGGGCGGACGGGTGGCCATGGCCGGCGCGGTCTCCACCGGCGAGAGGACCTTTTCGATCCCGTATACCCGGAAAACATCGGCGCTCCTGAGCCGCATGACATCCGACATGCCGACCTGTGCACTGCTCGCCTTGAGCTGCCGGGCTATCTTGTCAAACAGCGCGCCGCCATCGACAGAACGCACAAAGCCGATGTCGAGCAGGAACTGATCGCCGGTGAACCCGTCGACGAGGATCAGCGTGATCTTGGGATTGGCGCGCACATTTGCCGCCGTCTTGGCGAAGAACTGGTTGGAAAGCGCAACATGCTCCTCATCGACCCGCATAACATGGGAGAGATAGGATATGTTCGGCATGCCATCGGCAGAGGCCGTGGCGATGATGGAGGGGATGACACCCTCGAAGCAGGCGGAGAGATCGGAAAGCCGCAGGTTCATCAGGATTTCGCAGCAGATTGCTCGCCTGCCAGCATGCCGGCGAGCGGCCCAGGTGTCTGGATATAGATCTCGCTGATCGCAAGCCGGGCGACCCGCGCGTCGCGCGCCGTCAGCCATGGCGCGATGAGGCGCCGGGGCACACCGAGGGATTCGAGTTCGTCCGTCGCCGCGGTCATGAAACGGTCAGCGCGATCGAGGTCAGGCGTTTCCGTGTCCCGCATCGTGGCGGTGCCCTTCAGCTGGAAGCTCACATAGTCCGAGGGGCTGACGAAGGTGACGGCGATCCGCCCGGTCTGCCGCACGCAGGGCTCAAGTCGCGGCCACTGCCAGGCGGAAAAAATGACGTCGATTGTCTCGCCGTCCTCCAGGAGATGAAAGCCGACACCGCGTCCTGCAGAGGGCCGGCGGGTCTCGTCGGCGACCGCGATAATGCACATCAGCGGCCGATTGAAAAAATCGAGGAGCCTGTCGTCGAGCCTCACTGCCGTTCCCCTACTGCTTGTCCACGGTCTTAGCAAACTTTTAGGATATTCAACACGGTTTGCACATTCATTTAGGAACGCCGGTTTTCACGGTGCGCTATAGAAGCGCCGTACCGGCTAGGCGGCCTGGATAATCATCATCTGCCCGTCTTCGGCGGCCTCGCACCAGGCGAAAGACATCAGCACCCCCGCCCCGCATGCCGGAGCGGGGCCTGGATTTCTGCGTCCCAACGCAAGAGCGCAAGTATCGACGACCGATGCAATCCGGACCTTGAGAAAGAGAGATGAAAGGAGACCGAAGAATGACACATGTACCTTCGAACGAAAACGGGATGACCCTGACAGCCACGCAACTCGATGCCTATCTGGCCCGGATCGGGGTCGAGCGGCCATCGCGGCTCGACATCCGCAGCCTGTCGCAGCTGCACCGCGCCCATCTCATGAGCTTTACATGGGAGGCGCTGGACGCCTTCATGGGATGGCCCTCCGCGATCACCCCGGCTGCGGCCTTCGCCAAGATGGTCGAGAGGCGGCGCGGCGGCTGGTGCTACGAGATGAACGGCCTCTTCGGCGCCGCGCTTGCAGCATTCGGCTTCCGTGTGACCCGCCTTTGCGGCGGTGTCGATCGGGAAAAGCTCGGCGACATCGCCATCGGCAATCATCTGACGCTGCGTGTCGACCTCGACCGTACCTATCTCGCCGAAGTCGGCGTGGCGGACGCCATAATCGAGCCGGTACCGCTTACTGCCGGGCCGATCAGCCAGCGCGGTTTCGACTTCTCGATCATGCCGGCGGACGGCGGCTGGCTACGCTTCAACAACCATGTGCATGGCATCGCGAAAAGTTTCGATTTCCGGCCCGACCACAGCGACGAAGCTGCGATGATCGCAACGCATGGCTGGCTGATGCAGGATCCCGGCTCCCCGTTCACCAATGCGCTCGCGGTCATGCGGCATACGGCGGACGGCTATGTCGCCCTCCAGAACGACCGTCTGCGCCGCGTGACGGCAAACAGCCTCAGCGAGGAGCGCATCACGAGTGCCGACCATCTTGCCGACACGTTCGAGACCGTATTCGACCTCGACATTCCCCGGCCCGGAAACGTCTGGGAGCGCCTTCAGGCCATAAGCCGCGACAAGGCCGCCTGAACCGGCACCATTATTTCACAGTCAAGGAAACACTCATGCTTCGCACAACTGCATTCGCCCTTGCTCTTGCCTTGAGCACGACCCTCGCCCTTGCGGCCGCCACCCATCCGGCGCCGGGCGGGGTCTATAAAACCGACCCCTCGCATTCGAGTTTCAACTGGTCGTTCGACCATTCCGGCCTGTCGCACTACACCGCACGTTTCACCAAGGTCGATGCGCGGCTCGACTGGAAGCCGGAAAGGCCGGAAACCTCCACACTCTCGGTCACAATCGATCCGCTTTCGGTCCGCACCGACTATCCCTGGCCAGCAAAGGTCGATTTTGATGCGGAAATCGGCGGAGAGGAGACCTTCCTGGCAGCCAAGCCGATCACCTTCGTTTCCAGGACGATCCACGTTACGGGCGAGAAAACCGGCACCGTCGAAGGCCTCCTCACCTTCCGCGGTGAGACACACCCGGCAACGCTCGACGTCACCTTCAACGGTTCGATGGCCGAGCACCCGATGATGGGCGTCCCGAAGATCGGCTTCTCGGCGACCGGCAGGATCCGCCGCAGCGAATGGGGACTGGATTTTGCAATCCCCGAACTCGGTGACGTCGTCACTTTCGCCATAGAAACGCAGATGGTGCCCGCTGACTACTCCTTCCAGTGAGAAACGAAATGAGATGCAGGTCTGGCCGACCTGTATCTCAATCATTGCTGCAGGCCATCAACTTGCTTGAGTCGCCGACCGGTTCCCTTCCCACACCTTATCGGTCGTAGCGCCGACCAAAACAGGAAGCCGCTTTTGTTATGAGCCAACACCGTGTGATTGGCGGGAAGGAAGGCTGACGCGGCCGGACCTGTGATCGAGGCGTCCCGGCAGCCCGACTTCAGATCCAGGTATGGGTCCCAGGCCCAAAGGTCTTCCAGATGCGTCAGAGCAAAAAATATTCCCAACGACGCGTCCAAGCGAAATGACCTGTCTTTCTCTCACCCACTGGCACGCATAGAAACCTGTCTTGCTGCACTCGCATGTCAGAGCGCGCTGTTTCGAGAAGGCTCCGCAAGCAGATCAATGAAAGCTTCCATTTCAGATCACATCCTCGCGTCTGCCGGCGCACTTTTCTACCGCGAAGGCATCCGCGCTGTCGGCATCGACCGCATCATCGAAGAAACCAAGGTTGCCAAGGCAACGCTTTATCGGCATTTCCCGTCCAAGGATCATCTTGTGGCGGCCTATCTCCAGGACCGTCACGAGCGGGTCATCCGCTCTCTGGAAGAGGTTCTGAACGAAGTCCCCCGCCCGCGGGATCAGCTCAATCTCATTTTCGAGCGGTTGCATGACAAGGCGGACAGCCCCGAATTTCGCGGATGTGCGTTCGCTCTGGCAGTAGCCGAGCACGGCGATTCAGAAAGCGTTGTTACCGTCGCGCGTGCCCACAAGGCGGCCGTCAGCCAGATGTTTCTCGCGCTGATGGAAAGGGCGGGTGCCGAGATGGCCCAGCCGGCCGTCCATCTTTCCCTTCTTTACGAGGGCGCGCTGGCGACAGTTGCAGTCGGGCGCGATCCCCAGGCTGTGCTGACCGCCAGGGACTGCGCTCTTTTCGTATTCGACGCCGCAATTTCTTCGATCAAGACCGCGGAAAAAGGCAGAGTATGACAAAGGTAATAGACTATTTCTTCGGCATCGGTTCACCCTGGTCCTTCATTGGCCTTGATGCTTTTTCGGAACTTGCACTGAGACACGGAGCGTCGATCCGACCACATCTCATCTCGGTGATCGAGGACAACGGCGGGATCTATTCCCGCAACCGGCCGGAAGCGCGGCGCGTCTATTGGACGAAGGACCTGAAGCGCTGGGCAGTCCTGCGCAGCAAGACGCTGAACTTCGATAATCGCGCGGCCCTGTCCGATCCCACGCCCGCCGGATTCATGGTCATCGCGGCCAACGAGGCCGGCTTGGATTGGCTCGAGCTCACGCGCGCCCTGCAGACGGCATTCTGGACGGACGCGGCGGATATCGGCCGGAGCGAGGTGCGCCAGGCGATCGCGAATTCGGTAGGGAACGATGGGACAAAGCTGGAAGAACGCGCCCAAGCCGAGGCTACCCAGTCGATCTGGAGATCCAACATCGAAAGCGCCAAGACCGCCGGCGTCTTCGGCCTACCGACGTTTCGTTACGAAGACGAACTCTACTGGGGGCAGGATAGCCTGCCATTCCTCGAGCGCCACCTGAACGGTGACAAGATCGCCGTCTGAGAGCTCGCCTGGCGAGACCTGCTGCCTGTCAGTTGGCATTCGTGCCTGATCGTGACGGCACGGCGCGACTTCGGCTGGCATGGTCAACATCTAAAGAGGGACGTGAAAGATGGGCATCCTATCCGCTGAGCTATCGGCCCAATTGCTGGCAAAGTTCGGTGATCGCTTCTCGATCTCGCAGACCCTGCGCGAGCAGCACGGCCGCGGCGAATCCCATCACACGCCGGCAATCCCGGATGCAGTCGTATTCGCGCAAAGCACTGACGATGTCGCCGAAGCCGTCCGGCTCTGCGCCGCGGCAGGCGTGCCCGTCATCGCCTTTGGGGCGGGAACCTCACTCGAGGGGCATCTGACCGCAGTGCGCGGCGGCGTGTCGATCGATCTTTCGCAGATGTCGCAGATCATTCGTGTCAGCGCCGAGGATCTCGACTGCACGGTCCAGGCCGGCGTCACACGCGAACAGCTCAACGCGCACCTGCGCGACCAGGGCCTGTTCTTCCCGATCGACCCGGGCGCCAACGCCTCGATTGGCGGCATGGCGGCGACCCGGGCATCGGGCACCAACGCCGTTCGCTACGGCACCATGCGCGAGAACGTGCTGTCGCTCACCGTCGTGCTGCCGACCGGTCAGGTCATTCGCACCGGCGGACGGGCGCGCAAATCGTCTGCCGGCTATGACCTCACCCGCCTCTTCGTCGGCTCGGAGGGCACGCTCGGCATCATCACTGAAGTGACCTTGCGGCTCCAGGGCGTTCCGGAAACCATTTCGGCGGCCCTCTGCTCGTTCGAGAGCGTGGAGCAGGCGGTCGCCGCCGCGATCGGCATCGTGCAGCTTGCCATCCCCGTCGCGCGGATGGAACTGATGGACCGCGGCCTGATCGCCGCCGCCAACGCCTATTCCGCCCTCTCGCTCAAGATCGAAGACACGCTCGCCTTCGAATTCCACGGGTCTCCTGCCTCGGTTGAGGAGCAGGTCGAGCTGGTTGCGGCCATCGTGAAGGATCACGGTGGCAGGGATTTCGAATGGGCCAATGCGCCGGAGGCGCGAAATCGCCTCTGGAAGGCCCGGCATAATGCCTTCTACGCAGTCGTCTCGCAGAGACAGAATGCCAAGGGCTGGTCATCCGATGTCTGCGTTCCGGTATCGGAACTCAGCGGCTGCATTTTGATGACACGCGCACTGCTGCAGGACTGCAGTGTTCCGGCTGCCATTCTCGGCCATGTCGGCGACGGCAACTATCATGTGGTCTTCGCCGTGGATCCCGAGAACAAGGCGGAGCTTGCCGAAGTCGCCGCCATCAACAAGAAGATGGTGGAACAGGCACTCTCCGTCGGCGGAACGTCGACCGGCGAGCACGGAGTCGGCACCGGCAAGATCGGTTATCTGCGTCAGGAACACGGAGACGCCGTCGAGCTGATGGCCCTTCTGAAACACGCCATCGATCCCAAAGGCATCATGAACCCCGGCAAGATCCTGCCGGGGTGAGTGTTGCCGATCTTTCCACCCTTGTCGCGGGAGACGGTGCATGGACGGCTTCAAATCCCACAGCTCTCATTGGGGCGCATTCTATGGACGGCGTCAGGGCAATGTGCTCGAAATCCGCCCCCATCCCGCCGACCCGCACCCATCTCCGCTGCTCGGCAATCTGCCCGCAATCGCCCATAGCCCCGCCCGCATCCGGCGCCCGGCCGTCAGGCGCGGATGGCTTGAAGGCCGTCCCGACAATGCCGACAAGCGCGGGAGCGACGGTTATGTCGAAGTCACCTGGCCGGAAGCGCTCGATCTTGTCGCCAGTGAGCTTCGCCGCGTTCACGGCGAAGCCGGACCGCAGACCATATTCGGCGGCTCGTACGGCTGGTCCAGTGCAGGGCGGTTCCATCATGCCCAAAGCCAGATCCACCGTTTCCTCAACGTGCTCGGCGGATATGTCAGATCGGTCAATACCTACAGTTCGGGCGCGGCGATGGTCATCATTCCGCATGTGCTCGGTCCTTACGATCACTTCGACCGAAATAGCGTTACCTGGGACGCGATCGAGCGCAGCAGCGAACTGATCGTTGCCTTCGGCGGCATGGCGGTCAAGAACACCGATGTCCATGGCGGCGGCATCAGCCGGCACGTGGTGCGCCCGGCGCTGAACGGTGCCCATGCGCGCGGCGCGCGTTTCATGCTCATAAGCCCGCTCAAGGATGATATTGCGACAGATCTGGATGCGGAATGGCTGCCGGTCACCCCCGGAACCGATGTCGCGCTGATGCTCGCAATCGCCTTCGTCCTCGTCATCGAGGGGCGGCATGACCGGGAATTTCTCGACCGCTATACGACAGGCTATCCGCGCTTCGAGGCTTATCTGCTGGGACACGAGGATGGCGTCGAGAAGAACCCGCAATGGGCAGCCGGCATCTGCGGCATCGCTGCCGAGACGATCGTGGATCTGGCGCGGCGCATGGCGAAGGCCCGAACGCTGATCACCGTCAGCCATTCCCTGCAGCGCGCCGACTACGGCGAACAGCCTGTCTGGATGGGGATCGTGCTGGCGGCCATGCTCGGACAGATGGGCTTGGATGGCGGCGGCTTTTCCTATTCGCTCGGCGCCCTCGGCAACATCGGCAAAAGCCAGCTTGCCGTTCCCCTTCCGACGCTCAAGCAGTTCCACAATCCGGTGCCGGATTTCATTCCCGTCGCACGGATCGCCGACATGCTGCTGAAACCGGGCGAACCGTTCCACTACAATGGCCAGGCTCTGCGCTATCCCGACATCCGCCTCGTCTATTGGGCCGGCGGCAACCCGTTCCATCACCATCAGGATCTCAACAGGCTTCGCAAGGCGTTCAAGACGCCGGAGACGATTATCGTGCACGAAACGGCCTGGACGTCCTCGGCACGCCACGCCGATATCGTCCTGCCCGCGACCACGACGCTCGAGCGCGACGATATCGGTGCGGCCGACCGCGATCCGATGATGATCGCCATGAAAAAGCTGATCGAACCGGTCGGCGAAGCACGCGACGACTACGATATCTTTGCGGATATCGCAGAGCGCCTCGGCAAGCGCAGCGAATTCACCGAGAACCGTTCGAGCCGCGAGTGGCTTGCCTTCCTCTTCGAGACAACGCGGGCGGCACTCGCCGCCGCTGGTCACCCGGCGCCGGATTTCGAAACGTTCTGGGAGGAAGGCGAACTGCAATTGCCGGTAAAGCATGACGATGGCGGCCCTGCGCGCGCATTCCGGGCCGATCCGGACGCCAATCCGCTGCCGACGCCATCGGGCAAGATCGAGATCTTCTCTGAAGCGATCGAGAGCTTTGGTTATGACGATTGCCGGGGCCATCCGCGCTGGTTTGAACCGGATCCGACGACAAAGTCGGCGGAGAGCCGCTATCCCCTCTATCTCGTCTGCAACCAGCCCCACTCGCGTCTTCACAGCCAGCTGGACTATGGTGACCTCAGCCGCTCCACCAAGATCGACGGTCGCGAACCGGTGCGCATCGATCCGGCGGATGCGGAAGAGCGCGGCATTTCGGATCGCGATATCGTCAGGCTGTTCAACGCTCGAGGCAGTTGCCTGGCGGCTGCGGTAATCAGTGCGGATGTAAAACCTGGCGTGATGCAGCTTGCCACCGGCGCCTGGTTCGAGCCCGATGATGCCCAAGCCGAGATGGCCATGTGCATTCATGGCAACCCGAATATCCTCACTCGTGACGCTGGCACATCTTCGCTCGCGCAGGCCTCGACCGGGCAGTTGACAAAGGTCGATGTAGAGCGCTTTGCCGGCGAATTGCCGCCCGTGCGCATTCTCGACGGAATGACGTTCATCGACGAATAGACCGGCAGCGGCACTACCCTTGCCGGGCGAACGGCTACCGGAAATCCTGATCCTCGTGCATCAGATTGCGCCGATAAAATAATCTACAAAACCAATAGAAAAAGAACAACCAGTCTTTCTCGAAATCGATCCGCTCCCATAGGCTCCTGTTCACAATCAGCCCGGCAACCAAACAGGACCGCTTCATGAACGACCGTTCTTCCCGCCCTCTTCTTTCCCGGCGTCGTCTGCTGGCCGCCACCTCTGCGCTGGCATTTGCCGCTTTGGTCGCGACAGCGAATGTAACCCCGGCATTGGCTGAAGAGGTAGATGGCGGAGACGTCGTCTTCCTCATCGACTCCCTCGGGGACACCTGGATCCCCAACAACAGCGCGATCTCCAGTTTTCAGGGCCATATCTGGGGCCATGTGACTGACAAGCTCCTCTATGTCGATGCCGATGGCAAGGTCAGCCCTTGGATCGCCGAGCGCTGGGAGCAGAACGACAATGCGACCGAATTCACCCTGCATCTCAAGAGCGGCGTGACCTTCTCCGATGGCAGCCCGCTCGATGCGGCAGCCGTCGTCGCCAATCTCGACATCTGGTATGCCGGGCGCAAGAGCGAGGGCATCAATCCGATCGGTCTGTTCCCCAAGACCTATGATCATGCCGAAGCCGTCGATGCGACAACCGTGAAGGTCTTCTTCAAGAAGCCGACCCTCGGCTTCATCCCGACGCTCGGCTACCACGGCTCGATCCTCATCTCCCCGAAGACCATTGCCTCGCCGGCAAGCGCCCAAGCGGACCTGAGCAAAACCTCCGGCAGCGGCCCTTATGTCGTCGTGTCCTGGAAGGAAGGCGACTACGTCAAGCTCGCCAAGCGCAAGGATTACAACTGGGGGCCGGCAGCGGTCGGCCAGACCGGCCCCGCCCATCTCGATACGATCACCTACAAGCTCGTTTCCGAACCGTCGCTGCGCGTTGCGGCAGTCCAGTCCGGCCAGGCCGACGTCGCCTACAACGCGTCGCCTCAGGAGCTTGAATCCCTCAAGTCGGAAGGCCTCACGGTGGCGACGCCACGTTATCTCGGATTCGTCAACGGTTGGGCGATCAACACCAAGCTTGCTCCCTATGACGACGTGAAGGTTCGCCAGGCGCTTCAGGCCAGCATCAATCGCCAGGAAATCATCGACACCGTCTATACGCCCGACTGGAAGCTCGCAACGTCGTTCATCCAGAGCAACGTTCCAGGTGCGACCGACCAGAGCGCCCTGCTCGCCTACAACCCTGAAAAGGCTGAGAAGCTTCTGGACGAGGCTGGCTGGAAAAAGGGGCCGGGCGGCATCCGTGTCAAGGATGGCAAGCCGCTGTTGCTGACGCTGAACTCGAACCCCTACCTTGCGACATCGAAATCGATTGATGAGCTGATTTCGCAGCAGCTTGGCAAGATCGGCTGGAAGGTCGATATCCGCGCCTATGACGTCGTCACCTTCGGCCAGAAGGTAAAGTATGGCGGCGCTGGGGTGCCGGCATATGAGGTGACGCGCTCCTTCATCGACGCCGGCACCGTCGCCAGCATTCTGACCAACGCCAACAATGGCGAGAACTGGTTTGCGCTCGACGAGAGCGACAAGACCCTCAACGACCTGCGCGACAGGATCGCCGGCGCCGGCTCCATCGAAGCCCGCAAGCCGCTACTCGACGAGCTGCAGAAATACGTCCTCGACCAGGGTTATTTCATTCCGCGAACGCAGATCGTCCAGCGCGTCTACGTGCAGTCGCCGAACCTCAAGGGCGAGGTCTACAATGGCGTCGCCTATGCCAGCTACTACACGGCGATCAAGAGCGAATAGCCCGGCAATTCAACAGACACAGAGGTGTTGGGCATGAGCAAAGCCTATTTCAACTACGCCGGAAAGCGGCTGCTGCAGGCGATCGTCGTGATCCTGCTGTCTTATGTCTTCACCTTTGTCGTCGTCAGCATCCTGCCCGGCGATCCGATTACCAATGTCCTGAACAACCCGCAGAACGGCTTCACGCCGGATGAGATCAAGGAAATCATCGCTGCGCAGGGGCTGGACAAACCGATCCCCGTACAGCTTTGGAACGCCTTTTCCGGCTTCGTGACCGGCGATCTCGGTCTGTCGATGCGGACCAACCGGCCCGTCGCGACGCTGATCGCGGAGGTTCTGCCGTCGACGCTTGTGCTTGCCTCTGCTGGCCTCGCGGTCTCTCTTGTCCTCGCGGCGATCATTGCCTACGGCACGCAATTTCTGCCGCGGCGGTTTGGCCAGGGCCTGCTGCGCGGCTTCCCGTCGCTGTTCCTTTCGGTCCCGAACTTCGTGATCGGCCTGGTGCTGATCCACCTCTTTGGTTTCCAGCTCGGCGTCTTTCGCGTCATCGAGCCCGACAGCTTCTGGGCGACGCTTTTCGCAGCAATCGCCCTCGGCATCCCGATCTCCGCGCAGATTGCCGAAGTCCTGATCGCCAATCTCGACCATGAGTCCGGCCAGGACTATGCCGCCGTCGCACGCGGACGCGGGCTTGGCCAGATGCGGCTCTTCGTCATGCACCTGCTGAAGCCGTCATCGCTGCCGGTCATCACCGTCGTCGCGTTGACGATTGGCGAGTTGCTCGGCGGCTCCCTGATCACCGAGACGGTGTTTGGCCGAAACGGACTTGGCAACCTGGTGCAGCGGTCGGTCAGCACTCAAGACTTGCCGGTTCTGCAAGCAGTCGTCTCGCTCGCGGCGGTGGTCTTTGTTGTCGTCAACCTGATCGCCGACCTCACCTACCCGCTACTCGATCCCCGCGTAAAACTTCTCGGCACGCAGCAGCGTCGGCCGACAACCGCTGATGACAGCTCTCTTCCCATCTCCAAGGCGGTGACCCCATGACGCTCGCCTCTATTTCTTCCAACCCTCGGGCAACGCTGATCGGCCGTCTGACGGGCCTGCGTGTGCCCCTCGTCGTCATCCTTTCCTTCCTGGTCGTCGCTCTGGTGATCGCCTGGTCTTTGGCGCCTGGCCTGTTCACCGGCTACGATCCGGTGAACGGCACTCCCGCCCAAAAGCTGCTTGGCCCAAGTGCGGCGCATTGGTTCGGCACCGATCATCTCGGCCGCGACCTTTATGCCCGCGTCGTCCACGGCACGGCCTCATCGGTGGCGAGCGCGCTGATCGCGGTCGTGATCGGCGTTGTCGCGGGCGGAATTATCGGACTGCTGGCCGGCTTCTTCGGTGGCTGGGTGGACACGGCCTTTGCCCGCCTCGTCGATGTCTTGCTGGCCATCCCCAAATTCCTGCTGGCGGTGATCGTGGTCACCGCAATCGGTTTCGACACGACCAATGCGGCAATCGCGACGGGCGTCTCCGCCGTCGCTCTTTTTGCCCGGGTGATGCGCTCCGAAGTCATCAAGACCCGGCAGGCAACATTCGTCGAATCGTCCTTTCTGCTCGGCGGATCGCGCTGGCACATTCTGTGGCGTCACGTGCTTCCGAACGCATCGCGATCGGTGCTGCCGCTTGCCGTCCTGCAGTTCGGCGACTCCATTCTGGTCATCGCCAGCCTTGCCTTCCTTGGCTACGGCGACCCGCCACCTGCTTCCGATTGGGGCCTGCTGATCTCGATCGGCAAGGACTACCTCAAATGGCCCTGGCTGGTTTACGCCCCGGCCCTTGTCACGATCGCAACCGTTCTCTCTGTAAACAGGATCAGCCGATGGCTCCGCAAGACAGACTGACCACGTTTTTGAACCACCCGTCCTCCCCGTTGCTGCGGGTCAAGGGATTGTCGGTGGCCTACGGCACCCACAGGGTCGTGTCCGATGTCGGCTTCGAGCTTGGACGTGGCAAAAGTCTCGCGCTGATCGGCGAATCCGGATCCGGAAAATCGACCATCGCCCGCGCCGTCCTGCGGCTGCTTCCCGGAACGGGACATGCAACGGGCCGCGTCGAATTCGATGGCCAGGAGCTTCTGGGGCTTCCCGAGCGCCGCTTTCGCCCGTTCAGGGGACGCAGGATCGGCTTCGTGCCGCAGGATCCGGGCAATTCCCTGAACCCGGTGCGCACCATCGGCGCGCAGGCGATGGAAGCTGCCGCACTGCTGGACGAACCGGACAAGGCGCTTCGCAAGGCAGTCGTTCTGGAGACATTCGCGCAAGTCGGGCTCGACAATCCGCAGCGCGTCTACGACTCCTATCCGCATCAGCTTTCCGGCGGCATGCTCCAGCGCGTGCTGATCGGTCTCGCCGTTCTGCCGCGGCCGGCGCTGCTGGTCGCGGACGAGCCGACTTCCGCACTCGATGTGACGATCCAGAAGCGTATTCTCGACCTCTTGTCGAAATTGCGGGAGGAGTTGCAGATCAGTCTTCTCCTGATCACCCATGACCTGGCGATCGCAGCGGAGCGCGCGGATTCGATTGTCGTCCTCAAGGACGGCGCCATCCAGGAAACCGGCAGTACCGCTATGGTATTCTCCGCCCCTTCCTCGTCCTACGCCAGAAAGCTCCATGGCGATGTGCCGGCACTCAACCCGGACCGGTACCGGCCGTTGCGAGAGCCTGGTTTCCGGCACCTCGGCGCCAGGCGCGACAAGACACCGAAGATCGAGGTCAGCGGCGTAACGAAGAACTTTACCGTCGACGGCAAGGTTCTGACCGCCGTCAACGACGTCTCGTTCGACGTTCAGGCGGGAACGACGCATGCGCTGGTGGGGGAATCCGGATCCGGCAAGACGACGGCGATCCGGCTTTTGCTCGGGCTTGAGCAGCCCGATACCGGAAAGATCGCTGTCGGCGGCGAACAGGTGAACGGTCGGTCGCCGGAGCAGCTTCGCTCTGTCTGGCGCCACCTGCAGCTTGTCTACCAGAACCCCTTCACATCCCTCGATCCGACCTGGAACGTCGAAAAAATCGTGCGCGAACCGCTGGACCGCTTCAAGATCGGGACATATCAGGAGCGGACACTCGCGGTCCGCAAGGCGTTTGCAGACGTGGGACTGGGGGAACATCTCTTGTCTCGAAAGCCCGCCGCCTTGTCGGGCGGCCAGCGCCAGCGCCTCGCCATCGCCCGGTCGCTTGTCCTGAAACCCGATGTGATCGTGCTTGACGAGCCTACTTCGGCGCTCGACGTCAGCGTCCAGGCCGATATCGTCGAAGTACTGCTGTCGCTGCAGGTCAAGCTCGGCCTCACCTACATCTTCGTGTCGCATGATCTGGCGCTCGTGCGGCAGCTTGCCCACACGGTCTCGGTCATGCAGCGCGGACGCATCGTCGAGCACGGCACCGTCGCAGAGATCTTCGACACCCCCCGCCAGCCCTACACCCGCTCGCTGCTGGAATCGATCCCATCAGGTGCCGCGCGTCTTGCGCGCACCCAACCCCTGCAGCACCGGCAGATCTTCAACGAGGAAAAGATCGCATGACCGTCATCGCCCCCTCCCCGGAGCAGTCCGCGTCATTTCGTCCGAAGAAGCGGCTCGGGTTCAACACGCGCGTCTCGTTCAACGACGAAACCGGCCCCGCCCACGGCTTGCGGGAGGGCATCGAGCTTTTCAAGGCGGCAGAACGCCTGGGCTACCAGTCGGGTTGGGCCTATCAGCGGCATTTCGACCACTATCTATCCTCGCCGCTGCCCTTCTTTGCCGCGGCGGGTCAGCATACCAGCCATATCGTGCTGGGTTCGGCCGTCATTCCAATGCGTTATCAGGACCCCATTCTTCTGGCAGAAGCCGCAGGTACGACCGACCTTCTGATCGGCGGCAGATTGGAACTGGCAATCTCGACCGGTTCGAACGCAGCCTTCGATGCTGTCTTCGGCGCGGTCGAAGCCGACGCCCGGACGGAAGCCAGGCGCCGCCAGGCGCGTTTTCTGTCCGCGATCTCCGGCGAGGTGCTGCACACCGTCGCAGAACCCGGCCAGGGTGCCGCGCAAGGCAGCCAACTGAGGGTGACGCCGCACAGCCCGACCCTTCGCTCGCGCATCCGTCAAGGTTCCGCCAGCCTCGGGTCGGCGATCCAGGGCGCCGAACTCGGCATCGGGCTGATCGCCGGTACCGTACAGCACGACCACGCCGAGGGTGAGAGCTTCGGAAACTATCAGGCCCGTTGCATCGAGGCCTTCCGATCCACGTGGCGAAAGCAGCGGACAAGCGAGCCGCCGCCCGTCGCCGTGGCAGCGTCGATCCTGGTCGGCACGACATCCGACATTCGCGAGAAATATGCAGCCTATGATCTTGAGCGCCGTACCCAGGGCATAGCCGCATCGCGGCCGAAGGGCGCACTCGAGCCGAGCGCGCGGACCAACCAGCCGCCGGGAAGCCAGATCTCGCCGGTCTTCCACGGCACTCCGGACCAAGTAATCGAAGCAGTGCTCAGTGATCCCGGGCTCGCCGCGGCCGACGAGATCGTTCTCTTCCTGCCGCCGGCCTTCGGCCTTGCCGAGAATATCCAGCTGCTGACCGACCTCGCCGGGACTGTCGCCCCGAGCCTTGGCTGGTCGCCTGACTGGTAGAGGCGTCCCCTGGAATTTAAACGCCGGCAGCCATCGATTGGATATATTTTCTATAGTTTCAATAGAAATAGAAAGACCTGTCTTCCTTAGCCTCTGCCTGCCGCCTAACTTCCTGCCACCATCGACAACCAGAGGAGCTTCCATGTCCGCGGAATTCATCAGCGTCAGCTTTCCCAACGCCTCGAACGACCTCAACCCCATCCCGGATGCCCCGGTCGATCCCCGCTATCTTGAGCGCTACTCGCGCGCCCTCGATGACTACGGCTTCAACTACACGCTGATCCCCTACTCCTCCTCGTCCTTCGACCCTTTCACGATCGGCGCCACGGTTCTCGCGCATACGAAGAACATTAAGATCATCGTCGCGCTGCGGCCCAACACCGTCTATCCGACGGTCGCGGCCAAATCGCTGGCAACCCTTGATCAGTTGAGCGGCGGACGCGTCGTCGTCCACTTCATTGCCGGCGGCAGCGATGACGAGCAGGCGCGCGAGGGCGACTTCCTCGACAAGGAACAGCGCTACGAGCGGCAGGAAGAATATATCCGCATCCTGCGCCTTGCATGGACTTCCACCGAGCCCTTCGATTTCGATGGCAAATATTACCAGTTCAAGCAGTTCCGCAGTGCTGTGCGTCCGACAAACGGTCTGATCCCGATTTCGCTTGGCGGCTCATCGGATGCAGCCTATCGCATCGGCGGTTCGCTCTGCGACATCTTCGGGCTCTGGGGCGAGCCGCTCAAGGAAACGAAACAGCAGATCGATCGCATCTACGCGGAAGCCGCAAAGGCAGGCCGAACGGACCGCCCGCGCATCTGGGTGACGTTCCGGCCGATTGTCGCCGAAACGGACGAGCTTGCCTGGGAAAAGGCGCACAAGGTTCTGGACCGCCTGAACGAGAACCGCCAGAAGGGGCTCCACCGCGCGCCCGTAAACGCCGCGCCGCCAGCCAATGTCGGTTCGCAGCGCCTCCTGGATATCGCCAAGCGCGGCGATGTTCATGACCGGGCGCTCTGGTATCCAACCGTCACCGCCACCAATGCCAGCGGCGCGACCACGGCACTTGTCGGTTCGCCGCGCACGATTGCCGATTCCATTCTCGATTACATCGATCTCGGTGCCGATCTGATCTCGATCCGCGGCTACGACAATTTCAACGATGCGGTGGATTACGGCCGTTACATCCTGCCGCTGGTGCGCGAGGGCATACGTGAGCGGGAAGAAGCAAAGAAGAAGGTCGCCGCCTGATGATTGCGCGCGACACGGCTTTCGATCCAAGTCTGCTGAGCGCGACGACGCGCGCTCTTGCGGATGCAGCTCCCGAGGCTGACCGGACGGGGGATTTTCCCTGGACAGGCATCCTTGCGGTTCATCAAAACGGCCTGCTCGAAAGCACTGTCGCGACGAGATATGGCGGCGCCGGCGCAAACCTCTACGAGGCCGCAACGATCCTTGCCGCACTCGGGCGTGGTGATCCGTCGGTCGCGCTGATCAGCGCCATGACGATCTTCAACCACCTCGGTCAGGCAACGAAAAGCCATTGGCCCGAGGACCTCTACAAACGCCTGCTTACCCAGGCCAAGCAGCAGCCGCTGCTGCTCAATGCCGCGCGTGTCGAACCGGAACTCGGCTCGCCCGCCCGTGGAGGCCTGCCGGCGACGGTTGCCCGGCGTACCGCATCCGGCTGGTCGATCACCGGCCGCAAGCGGTTCGTCACCGGCGCGCACGGTCTGACCCATTTTCTGGTCTGGGCACATACCGATGAAACGCCGGCCCGCGTCGGAACATTCGTCGTTCCGAACAGGATTCCGGGTATTCGCGTCATCGAGAACTGGAACAGCCTTGGCATGCGCGCCTCCGGCTCTCACGATGTCGAATATACCGACGTGGAAATCCCGCGCGAGAATGTCATCGATCTGGTCGATCCCTCCGTCGCACAGCAGGATAACCGCGCCCACGCGGCAATCACACTGGCGCTGACCGCGCTTTATCTCGGGGTGGCCGAAGCGGCTCAGGAGGCGTTCATCCGCTTTGCTCACGAGCGCGTCCCGACCAACCTTGGCCACCCGATTGCCCGCACGGAACGCTTCGTGACGCTTTCCGGCGAGATCGACCTTCTCGTCTCCGGCGCCCGGCAGATCATTTTCGATGCCCTGAAGGACAAGCAGGCCGAGGCCGAAAAACACATCAGGGCCCGGCTGCTTGCCGGCCGGCAGTTGCGCGACGCGGTACAGATCGCCGTGCGCGGCATCGGCAATCCCGGCCTCGGGAACGAACTTGGGCTGGAGCGTCATTTCCGGGACATTCAGTCCGTGCTCGTCCATGCCCCGCAGGAAGACACGTCCATCTCCATTCTCGGGCGCGTCGCCTTCGAGCGTTGGAAGAGCGAAAACGAAACGCCATTGGCGCCTCCGGTCAATCTCACTGTATTGAAAACGGCCTGATCATGACACGCTACATCATCATCGGTGCCGGCGCGGTCGGTGCGAGCCTTGCGGCGGAGTTCGAAACGCATGGCATCCCCTATGTGCTCGTTGGACGCGGAGCGCAGATTGCCCATATCGCCGCGCACGGTCTCTCGTATCGCCGGCCGGGCGGACACCGCGTGCTCAGGCTCAACACCGCCGATGCGGCCGCGCCACCGGCGCTTCAGGCGGTGATATTCTGGTCCTTGCGGTCAAGGCGCAGGATGTCGAGTCGGCCACGGAATTCTGGGCCTGGCGGCAGGTCGAGGGTGCAGGCTTTGCATCACAACTGCCCCTCGTGACATTGCAAAATGGCCTGGCTGCGGAAGACATCGCGCTGCGGCGTTTCGATCGTGTCTACGCAGCCAGCATTCGCATTCCGGCCCGCTACACCGTCACCGGCGAGGTTGTCGTCGGGGGCGAGCCGAATGTCGGCATCGTAGCTCTCGGACGCTACCCCGAAGGGCTCGATGACACGGCGTTGTCGATCGTCGCGGATCTTTTGAAGGCGGGCTATCTTGTCGAAGCGCGACCCGACATCCGGCGATGGAAGGCAGCCAAGCTCGAACACAACGTCACAAATGCGGTCGAGCTTTTCGCCGGCGCTTCCGAGCTCCGCTCAAAGGCCGCCGCCGGCTTGGCGCAGGAGGCCCGCGCTGTTCTGATTGCGGCCGGCTATGATCCAGCTTCTCCCTCGGAGTGGAGAATTGACATATCATCCTGGCGCGTCGCCCCGGAAAGCGGCATCGAGCCCGGCCAGCAATCGACCTGGCAAAGCTTCACCCGCGGCACCTCGAGCGAGGTCGATTATCTGAACGGCGAAATCGTCCGGCTCGGCCGCATCCATGGCGTAGCGGCCCCTCTCAACACTGCCTTCCAACAGGCTGCGGCGAGGCTTGCGCTGGAAGGCCGGCCGCCGGGCACGAGGGATATCGCCGAAATCGTCGGCGGTGTTGCCAGCTAAGTTGGACGCAGTTCTGTAACTGGATTGGAAGGAAAGACATGGGGACCCCAAAGATCGTCGGGATGGCAGGGAGCTTCAGCCGGCCTTCGAAAACCACGTCACTGGTCCGGCACGTCGCCGAACGCGCGAGCAGCCGCTATGGCTTCGACGTCGCCGTCTACGACATGATCGATGTCGGGCCATCGCTGGGCTCTGCCCTTTGGCGCAACCAGCTCGATGAAAAGGCACAACATGTGCTGCAGGAAATCGTCGCCGCCGATATCCTTGTCATCGGCGCCCCGACCTATAAGGGCTCATATCCTGGCCTCTTCAAGCACCTGATCGACCTCATTGATCCTCATGAGCTGAAGTCGAAGCCGATACTCATCACCGCGACAGGCGGCGGCGATCGTCACGCGTTGATGGTAGAGCACCAACTTCGCCCGCTCTTCGGATTCTTCATGGCACACACCTTGCCAACAGCCGTCTATGCATCGGATCGAGATTTCCTTGACTATGCTGTTGCGTCGCAGCACCTCAGCAAGAGGATCGATGAAGCGGTGAGCGAGGTGGACGTCTTTTTCGCGAGGCGAGTACCGACACGCGAAGCCGCAGAGTAGACACCGCACCGCACACCCAGCCGGCGTTCACGCCGCATGAATGCGCCTCGGCCAGACCGTCAGCTCCATCCTCGACATGGCCGTGAGCCTGCCGACGGCCGCGCAAGAGCTGAGAAGGACGTTCAAGCCAATCGAGGATGCGGCGTGGGAAACCGGCGTCGACGACCACGGGGGTATCTGATGGCATCGTAGCCCTGTCCTCCCACGGTTTTTCCTTCGCGGCCTCCGAGATCGATGACCCGTGTGGATATCGTCGGCAATATCCCAGTCGCGAGTGACCAACAGGGTGGCGAGCCCCGCCTCTTCGGCGATCTCCCGCAGGAACGCAGAGACCTCTTTTTGGCTGACCGGGTGAAGATGAGAGGCTGCGTTGCGAAGCCCGTGGTTGGGCTACCACCACAGCCTCGGGAACCCTTTGTAGGGCGAAGGCGAAGTAGGACGCCCGTGCAAGAGCCGCGCCTCATCTTTGACTCGCGCGGCGGGGAGCGATTGTCTCCACTAGCCGGCCGTTCTGCAGGGACCGCCCAATCCGCTGGATGTCGGCTGTATTGTCGCTCTCCAATTGGAACTGATTGACAAGATGCCGCAGGCGGCTCGCCTCGGAGGACAACGAAGCGACGGCGGCTGTTGACTGCTCGACCATCGCCGCGTTCTGCTGCGTCGCCTGGTCCATTTGATTGACGGCCGTATTGATTTCGGCAAGTCCCGTCGACTGCTCGCGCGCCGCGGTGGCAATGGCATCCATGACCTGATTGATCTGTACAACGTACTCACCGATCGACTTGAGCGCCACCCCGGTTTCGAGAACCAGTTTCACGCCATTATCCACTTCAGTCGACGATTTCTTGATGAGCCCTTTGATTTCCTTGGCCGCTTGAGCAGCTCGCTGGGCAAGCTCGCGGACTTCCTGTGCGACGACTGCGAAACCCTTGCCCGCCTCACCCGCACGGGCCGCCTCCACACCAGCGTTGAGCGCCAAAAGGTTCGTCTGGAAGGCGATTTCATCAATTACGCCGATGATGTTCGAAATCTGCTGCGAACTGTCCTCGATGCGTCGCATGGCTTTCTCGGCTTCCGATACGACCGTCGCTGACCGTTTGGCACTGGCATTGGCTTCTAGGGCCACATTGCGTGCCTCGTCGGTACGTTTCGTCGACATCGCGACATTGGACGTAATCTCATCCAAGGCTGCAGCCGTCTCCTCGAGAGAGGCTGCCTGTTGTTCTGTGCGCCTGGAAAGGTCCTGAGCACCGGATGCAATCTCACCGGTCCCATTGTCTATGCTCTGTACGGTCTGGAGTACCGCGCCGATTGTCGTGCCCAGTTGGCGGAGCGAAGCATTAAAGTCCTCGCGCAGCGCCTCGTATTCGGCCCCAAATTGCTCAGAAAGCTGAAATGAGATGTCGCCCGCCGCAAGCCGCCGCAGACCTCCACCCAATGTCGTGGTCGCGAAGCGCAATTGTTCGGCCTCCCGTTCTGCGCGCTGCTGGGCGGCGGCGCGCGCCGTTTCCATCTCGATGCGGGATTCAGCCGCTTCATTCTCGAGCCTGACGACATTGAGGGCATTGTGACGGAAAACTTCAACTGCACCGGCCATTTCACCAACTTCGTCGGCGCGCCCGGCGTAAGGAATGTCGCTATCAAGGTCTCCGTTCGACAGTTGCTTCATCGCGGAGGTTATCCTTCGGATCGGATTCGCGACGCCTGAGATCGCAAACACGATGCCGGCGAGAACTATGAGCACCGCAAGCACCGCGATCGCCGCCGTCCCCAGGAAAGCGGACTTCGCGGAGGCACTGCTTGCCGCCACAAAGCCTTCAGCCTGGTTGAGGATGAACGCAACCAGATCGGTTACCCCCTTGCCCACCAGTTCGGCTTGCGACTCCATGTCCTTCTTGAGTAAATGAACCGCTTCCGATGTCTTTCCGCTGTTATGGAGTGCGACCATTTGCTCAGCCGAGGCGCGGTATTTGCTGAGTTCCGGCTTGATCCGATTGATCAGTTCCCTCCCGCGCTCAGTCCGGGCGCCGTTTTCGTAGTCGGCAACAACCTTTTCGACAGCAGCGACAGCGGCGTCGATCTTTCGCTTCCCGATACTCTGCTCCTCCGCCGTATCGTCGAGGATGTAGCTGGCATAGACAAGTTTGAGATCGAGAAAATTGCCTTTTATCTCACGGGCCGTCAACAGCCGTTGGATCCAGAAGGTCCCGATCTGCTCCGCATTGGCGCTGAGTGTTGAGATCGTGCTGAGGGAGACATAGGATAGACCAATCATGAACACACTGATGATCGACAGCTTCAGGACGAGGGCTTGCTTGATGCTTGGGCGGTTCATGCTGCGGCTCCAAAGGCGCTTAGCGGCGACCGGCTCGATCGTCAGGACGGAATGTCGCATCATATCGATAATTTCGAATTAACTAAAATACATCGCCGTCTCGCGCTCCTTCGCAGCGGAAGACCGCGCCGGTGCATCCAACCCGCAACGGGTATTTGCTGAACCTGCAAAAATAGCCTGATTGGCCTCGAGGCAGGAAAGGCTTGAGCTGACCGATAGGGGACCGGCCGTCGGCCTCGCGCGTTTACCTCAGGCGGCTCAGGTCCACGGCCCGATTGCGGATGATGGCCTCCATGGCGAAAAATCCGGTCACGGTCGCCAGGTCGAAATTGGTGATGAGCTTCTGATAGAAGGCGTCGTAGCCGGAAATTCCGCGGGTGACGACCTTGATCAGATAATCCCAGTCTCCGCCTATTCGATAGAAATCGATGACTTCCGGCAGCCGGTCGACATGCTTGCGGAAATCCTCCGACCATTCCTTGGAATGGTGACGGGTCCGGATCATCACGATGACCGTCAGGTCAAAGCCCAGCATCTCGAGATCGACCTCGGCGCGTGTACCGCCCACCACGCCGCTTGACTGGAGCCGCTGGAGCCGGCGCCAGCAGGCATTTTGCGAAAGCCCCACCTGCTCGGCCAGATCACGCTGCGACAGCGCGGCGTTGCGCTGGAGGCAGGTCAGGATTTTCAGATCAATATGATCAAAATTTACAGCTTTATCGATCATGTGACCCGCATTTTTGCCCGTTACCTGAAAAATAGGTGAAGTTTTCAGACCGTGATCGAGATTAGAATCGCTGTCAATTGCTGTTTGGAGAACCGACGATGCGTGAACAGGCCGATCTCAATCCATCAAAGGAACTCGTCACCGTACTCGGCAAGTTCAAAAGCAGCCTCGAAGTCGCCGATCCGATCACCGCGTTGAAAGACGGATTGATCGGTTCGAGGGCGAAAGTCGACGGGCCGTTCGGCTTGAAGGATCTCGTCTACGCCGACTATGTCGCCTCGGGGCGGGCGCTCAGGCAGGTCGAGCAGTTTGTGCTCGACGAGGTCCTGCCCTATTACGCCAACAGCCATACGGAGGCCTCCTATTGCGGGGGAATGATGACCCGCCTTCGGCGTGAGGCGCGGTCGGTCATCAAGGAATGCTGCGGAGCAGACAGCCGGCATGCCGCCATCTTTGCGGGATCCGGCGCGACCGCCGGCCTCAATCGGCTCGTCCACCTGCTGGGCATTACCGATGCGATCACCGCCGGCCGGCGGGTTTGCGTGATCGTCGGCCCTTACGAACACCACTCGAACATCCTGCCCTGGCGCGAGAGCGGCGCGGAGATTGTCGAAATTCCCGAAGGAAGCCGCGGCGGTCCGGATCTTATCCTTCTGGACGAGGCGCTTCAGGGCGCCGGGGCCGACCTGACGATCTGCTCGTTTTCAGCCGCATCGAACATAACCGGCATCTCGACCGACATCGCCGCCGTCACCAGGCTTGCGAAACAGGCCGGCGCCAAAATCGTCTGGGACTATGCCGGCGCCGGGCCCTACATGCCGATCTCGATGACGCCGGAGCAAGGCGCCGAGATCGATGCGATCGTGGTATCGCCGCACAAGTTCCTCGGTGGTCCCGGCGCCTCCGGCGTGCTGATCGTCCGGCATGATGCCGTCGTCACCAGCAAGCCGTCGTGGCCGGGCGGCGGCACCGTCAAATTCGTGTCGCCCACCTGCCACGATTACAGCGATAGCCTGGAAGCCCGTGAAGAAGCCGGAACGCCCAATGTCGTCGGCGACATCCGTGCGGCACTCGTCTTCCTCGTCAAGCATGCGATCGGACTGGAGGAAATCCGGCGGCTGAACGACCTCTTCACGCAAAGGGCGCTCGCCGCCTGGCAGAACGTGCCGCAGATCGAACTCCTAGGGTCCCTTTCGATGGACCGCCTGCCGATATTCTCGTTTCGCATCCGGGACGGCAAGGGTGGTTATGTTCATCAGCAATTGGTCACCCGCATGCTCAGCGACCGGTTCGGCATTCAGGCCCGCGGGGGCTGCGCCTGCGCAGGCCCTTATGTGCACCGGCTGCTGTCGATCGATCCCGAGACGTCGGAGCGGATCAGGCAGGCAATCCTGAACGGCAACGAGATCGAAAAACCGGGCTTTACGCGGCTCAATCTGAGCGTTCTGCTTTCGGACGAGACCGTCCAGTTCATCCTTCACTCCGTCGCGCAACTGGCGCAGGATGCGGCTTCCTATACCGAGTTCTATACGTTCGATCCCGCACGGGCGATCTTTTCTCCGCGTGCATCGGATTTTCGGGAGGCCAGTTATGCATAGACCTGAGGTCGCTGCATTCTTCGATCCGCGGACGTGTTCGATCCAGTACGTGGTGAGCGATCCGCAAACCAGGGCCTGCGCCATCATCGATCCGGTTCTCGACTTCGATGAGAAGTCGGGTTCGACGGCGACCCATAACGCCGATGCCCTGCTGGACCATGTCCGCCGGCATGACCTGCGCCTGCAATGGATCCTCGACACTCATCCGCATGCCGACCACTTCTCCGCCGCCGCCTATCTCAAAAGCAAGACCGGCGCGCCGACGGCGATCGGCGCTCACGTGATCGATGTCCAGAAAATCTGGGCGCAGATCTACAATTGGCCGGACCTGCCTGTCGACGGCAGCCAGTGGGACCGGTTGTTTGGCGATGGAGAAACCTTTTCCATCGGCGACATCGAGGTCGGCGTCATGTATTCCCCCGGCCATACGCTGGCATCGATCACCTATGTCGCCGGCGACGCCGCATTCGTGCATGACACGCTGTTCATGCCCGACAGCGGCACGGCCCGCGCGGATTTCCCCGGCGGCAGCGCAAGTGCGCTCTGGTCAAGCATCCAGGCCATCCTGGCGCTGCCCGGGGATACGCGGATTTTCGTCGGACACGACTACCAGCCGGGCGGGCGGCAGCCGCAGTGGGAAAGCACGGTGGAGCGGCAGAGAACGGAGAACATCCATCTCAAGCAGTCTGCCGGCAAGGAGGCATTCGTCGCCCTTCGCGAAACGCGGGATCGCAGCCTGCCGATGCCGAAACTGATCCTGCACGCCCTGCAGATCAACATCAATGGCGGCCGGCTTCCGGAACCGGAAGCCAACGGAATGCGATACCTGAAGCTGCCCATCGATGCGTTTAAAGGCTGCGCCTGGTCTTGAGTACAGCACGATCCGCCTGATTGCCAGCGGTGCGGTCAGCGGCAAGTTCAGCTAGGGAGACAGAGCGAGTGCGGTTTCTGGCGAAAAAGCCGGATAAACCGCACGGTGTGTCGACCGAAAAATGATGGTTTTGGGCGGTCCCGGCGCCTGCGTGAAGGCCATATCGCAAGCCGTCAATCCATTGGCATCCGATTTCATCCTGGAAAGGGACTATGCGGATGAAATTTCGATTCGTCGACCCATCGCTAACCGAGCACGTCATAACGATTTGCGACAGTTTCACCCTCCATCGTCCCAAGCGAGTTACAGCCCCTCCCCTGCCTGCCGCCGTTGAAAATGGGCCGGGGAAGATCCTCCGGCGTGCAGGGACCCGCACGCGGCGATAGCGGACTTATCGACTTGGCGGCGTTTCATTCGAGCGGTTCGCCATACGAGCACCGACGCGGTCCCTTGCCGGGTGGAGGTTGCCATCCTTGGCGCGAGACCCGTCTTGCCGTTCCTTGACGACCAAAGCCGCGCCTCCAGACCTCAGTTCGCCGATCGAACCCGTTGCTTGAAATCCCCCTGCTCTCATCTCGTCCGTGAGATCATCGGAAAGCCCACCGGCCCCTTGCCGGCTTGATCGGCGAGGTCGGTTTTCGGACGCGGTTCCGTTCATCGCCAAACCCTTCCCGCTCCGGGCGCTGAATGGCCAACGCGAAGCCTGCGAAAGACTGGGCCAAATGGCCATGGCTCTTTGGCAATTCGCTCTCTGGGCATGCGGACAGCTGGAACGTCGCTGCGCCCCGGTCGCGGCGACGGTTTCGCTCGAGGCTCGACACCGCCAGCAGCCTCACGTGCCCGCGGCCTTCATTACGGATCTGCATTCGCTGATGAGGTAAAGTCGTGCAGTCTCCCGTCACCCGCACCACCAGCCTGTCCTGGGACATTCTCGGCCCCACGCCGTTGCACCCCTTATCATCCGTCATCACCTCCTCCCGGATCATCAACGGGACATTTGGATTACCGAACAGGCCTCTGCGCGTTCCCTGGATCCGCGCTTCGTGAAGCCGGGTCCTTCGTAGCGATCGCACACTACGACTCTCGGACAGTTTTTTCAGTTGTCCGCGGACTACCAGTGGCAAGGATGACTCTCTTCGGGGCCTAGTCTCAAGAGCACATCCACAGCTGCATTGGGGCGATTGATCATTGCCACGACGTTCTCGGCAAGCTTGTGGGACCGAATGGCGACGCAGCCAAATGCGGCCGAGCAGTTCGTGTGCAACAATCGCGTGCCTGTCCACGGGGCAAGCTTGGGCCGGATCGAATGGCCCTTGTGCGTCGACAACCACTTGGTTGCGAACGCAACTCGGAAGAGCCCCAGACAATGGTCTCCCCACCTTTGCCGCCCCAGACTACTGGTGAGCGCGAACGGAAGTCCTGCCGATCACCAGGATCCCATCGTCAGAGGTCGCGGATGAGAGGCTCCGTCATCCTATCCTGAGACCCGCCTTCCCCCCTTCTCACGAAGCGGTTGGAGCGAGTGGTGGATGACGTCGAGCGCCGGACAGTTTACGCCAGACCGAACTGGATCGCAGAACAAAAAAAGATGTCTCTCAACACGCGGCGATCACCACGCGAGGAACATCTCCGGGCTTGTTCGGCGAAAGCGGCTGGATCGCGCGACTCGAAGGCGGGCGGATCGCCTCATGCGACGGATGAGTGAGAATTTGCTGCGGCACCAAGGTGCTTGTCGACATCATGGGCGGCCGCTCGTTGCCCAGTCCCGAAATGCCTCAAGAAGCGACCGAAGGTGAAGGGGGCCGCCGGCGCCGCAAAACACGTTGTCCTCGACCCAGCACGTCCACCAGTCCACCTGATGATCGTAATTGTGACTGATCCGATCGAGTGCCCGGCCATCGCAGTCCGTCCCTGCAAGATCGACCTTCAGCGACCAGCCAGGATTATCAAGAGTGTCGATCGAGGCGCCAAAGCCGTGCTCCCAAGCTCCGTCACACTGCGCTTCGTACCAGCGCCCAAACCAGTCCAGAACGTCCATTGCGCAAGGTTATCTGAGAGGCGCCCGATTGGAAAGGACCGACCGCTGCTGCCGATGCGCCATCCCCCTTTATGGGTTCACGACCGGCTTTTGACTATCCCTCTTCCCGATCGACCGATGAGCGGAGTAGTCCGCGGACTACTCCGCTCATGAGTCTCCTAACCCAGCCGGCTGCCACCAAGGAAGACGGCACAGAGGACATTTCAGTGGGCGCAATTCGCAGGTAAAACGCGCGAAAATGACGGTTTGGTTAAGCGTTTGTAAATCGGTAACGAATCGGAGCATAATATAACTGCGCAGTTAAAGCGCTTTCTGTGAAAATTGCGCAGTTAAACGGGAAACCAACAAATGCAGCCGAGTCTCGTTATCCAGGACGATCAAGAGCATCTTCCTACACTTCTGGCAACAGACGCGCAGGAGCTGTCCTACCAGCTCCAGCAGCACCAGGCTAAAATCTTCCCGCCTCTTTCCCAAAAGACGATGCGGTTCTTTTCCCCGGCCGAGGCGGCGGGGTTCATAGGCATCGGCGAAGGTTATCTCCGGCAGGTCGCCGCCGAGGGCCACGGTCCGGACCCGCTCGCCAACGGGCGCCGCCTTTATGGGGCCGAGGATATGGACCGGATCCGCCGGGTTCTCGACGAGCGCAACGGAACTCCGAAATATGTCCCGGCCCGCAAGGGCGCCGACAAGCTTCAGATCGTGTCTGTCATGAACTTCAAGGGCGGATCGGGCAAAACGACCACCGCCGCGCACCTGGCGCAATATCTGGCCTTGCGAGGTTACCGCGTCCTGGCCGTCGATCTCGACCCCCAGGCTTCTCTTTCCGCGCTGTTCGGCCACCAGCCGGAACTGGACGTCGGAGAGGCCGAGACGCTCTATGGCGCAATCCGCTATGAAGATCCGCGGCCGATCGCCGATATCGTACGCGCGACCTATACCCCCAATCTTCATCTGATCCCCGGCAATCTCGAGCTCATGGAATTCGAGCACGAGACCCCGAAGGCGATGGCATCCGGAACCGCGGAGACGATGTTCTTCGCGCGGATCGGCGAGGCGCTGACCGAGATCGAAAGTCTCTACGACGTCGTGGTCGTCGACTGCCCGCCGCAGCTCGGGTTCCTGACGATGTCGGCGCTGTGCGCAGCCACGTCCGTGTTGATCACCGTACATCCGCAAATGCTCGACGTGATGTCGATGTCCCAGTTCCTGACCATGACCAGCGAACTCATGTCCGTGGTCGAAAGGGCAGGGGGCCGGACGAGCTACGACTGGATGCGGTACCTCGTCACCAGATTCGAACCCAATGACGGTCCGCAAAGCCAGATGACGGGCTTCATGCGCGCGATCTTCGGCAACCGCATGCTTCAAAATGCGATGCTGAAATCGACTGCCATCGCCGATGCCGGCGTAACGAAGCAAACGCTCTATGAAGTGGAAAGGTCGTTGTTCGTCCGCGGCACCTACGATCGAGCCTGGGAATCGCTCAATCTCGTGAACGCGGAGATCGAGGCCCATATCCGATCCACTTGGGGAAGGAAGTAATTAGATGGCACGAAAGAACCTCATCGAAATATCCTCGTCCACCTCGGCCCGCCTGGAGCCTGTCGCACCGAGGGATAATCGCCCTATCGCCGGATTTGTGCCACAAGCCCGCAATCCTGCACCTGTGGGCGGGATCACCAAGACGCTCGGAAACATCACTGAAAAGGTCGAGCGGGCGAACGATCTTGAACGGCAGCTGGCTAAAGGCCAGATCGTCGTCGAGATCGATCCTGGCCTTGTCGACGCGTCCTTCGTCGAAGATCGGCTGGAGATCAACGCCGTTCAGCTGAACGAGCTGGTGGAGCAGATCCGCGAGCATGGCCAGCAGGTGCCAATTTTGGTGAGACCGCATCCGCAGACGAAAGGCCGCTTTCAGGTTGCCTACGGCCATCGGCGCCTGGCCGCAATCAAGAGACTTGGCATCCGCGTCCGGGCCGTGGTGCGGGAACTCACCGATGACCAGCTGGTGGTCAGCCAAGGGCAGGAAAACAACGCCCGAACCAATCTGTCCTATATCGAGCGGGCGCTTTTCGCTTTGCGGCTCGAGCAGCGGGGTTTTACACGCGATATCATCATGGCGGCGCTGGGTGTGGATAAGGCAGCGCTCTCCAAGATGCTGATCGTGACGCGGCAGGTCCCCATCGCCCTGATTACGGCCATTGGCGCGGCACCGGAGATCGGACGCAGGCGCTGGCTGGAGCTCGGGGAGCGTCTTGAGAGTGTCGAGCCTGACCGGATTCTGGCGGAGTTGTCCGCGGACAACTCGCAGCAGCTATCGAGCGACGAACGTTTCCATCGGGTGCTGACGCTGGCTTCCAGAAGGCCGGCCGCTACGAAGGCTCCGGCCGTCAACGCAAAAGTTCCCGGAGTCCCGGTCCAGTTCAAGAAAACCGCATCGGGCGCCACCTTTGTTTTCGACAACAAGGCCGCGCCCGGGTTCGATCAATTCGTGCAGGAGAGGCTCGAAGTCCTCTTTGCAGAATTCCAGCAGAACAAAGGAGCGTAAACCGCAAAAGAAAAAGGCCCCCAAGCGACATGGTCGTGGAAGCCCTTCTCAGATCTTAGCAAATCCAGAATCGCATTTCCTCGAATCACTGTCAAGAGTTTAGGCGCCGTTTGGGCGTGCGGATTTCTTTTGCCTTAGCGAAAGTGAAGGCAGATGGAGAGTAGGTATGTGACGACGCCCTTCGGGCGGCGGGCGATGTCGCTTGGCATGTTGGCAAATCAACAACTCGCCGAGATGATCGAACCTGGAATTACCCGTAACAAATGGAAATTGTTCAGAGCGGTCTGCGAGGCACGGCCATCGCTGGGTGTGACCGATCGGGCCTTGACGGTGCTCGACGCGCTCTTGACCTTCTACCCGGACGACGAAATTTCCGAGGCGAGAGGCCTCGTGGTGTTCCCGTCGAACGCCCAGCTCTCTCTCCGCGCCCGTGGAATGACGCCTGCTACCCTCAGGCGACATCTTGCGGTTCTCATCGATGCCGGTCTGATCCTGCGCAAGGATAGCCCGAACGGGAAACGTTACGCCCGTCGCAGCCGCGCGGGAGAGATCAACGAAGCGTTCGGCTTCAGCCTCGCACCACTTCTTGCGCGTGCTGCCGAAATCGAGAGCCTGGCCGCCCAGGTGGTCGCCGATCGGGAATTGTTGCGGATTACCCGCGACCGGCTCACCATCTGCCGGCGTGATGTCGCCAAGCTGATCGCCGCAGCCTTTGACGAAGGCGTTCCCGGCGATTGGGGGAGGATCCTCGACATGTTCCGAACACTTGTGGGGCGGATTCCGCGTGTCCCCACCATCAAAACCATCTCTCCCCTCCTGGAGGAGATGGTGATGTTGCGCTCGGAAATCATCAACCTGTTGGAAATCCGAGCAAAAACGCAAAAAATCGACGCCAGAGAGTCTCAGATTGAGCGCCACAAACAGAATTCGAATCTTAAATACAATTATGAATCTGAACCGCGCTTTGAGATCACGCGTGACGCACCCCAGCCGAACGATCGTGAACCGCGGAATGAGCCTCCCGAAGGCTACCGAAGCCGGGAAAGAGGCCATAACGAAAACGTAACGCCGAGATCTCTGCAATCCTTTCCGCTCGGGCTTGTGCTCCAGGCCTGCCCGCAGATCGCAGATTACGGGCCAGGCGGGAGGATCGACAACTGGCGCGACCTGATGGCAGCCGCGGTCGTTGTCCGCACCATGCTTGGCGTCAGTTCTTCGGCCTATGAGGAGGCTTGCATGGCGATGGGATGGGAAAATGCCGCGACCGTCATTGCCTGCATTCTCGAGAGGGGAGGGCACATCAACTCGGCCGGAGGTTATCTGCGTGATCTGACCCGACGTACGGAAAGAGGCGAGTTTGCTGTCGGTCCGATGCTGATGGCTCTTGCACGGGGAAGCGTTCCCGGTAGTCGGCTCGTCGGCTGAGCCCGAGGCGAGCACTCGGGGCGCCTGGATGCAGGATTGGCACGATTTTGTGGTCGACGGGGTGTGCGGTTATTAGCTGCGACATCCGCTAAAACCGCTCACGTCGATTGAGCCGATGATCCGGTTGCATCCAGCGAAATCCGCGGGCTTTTCTCGAAGACCATCAGGATGGAGTGGCTTGTATCCGGTTGGCATTGGGTCGGCGCAGGTTGAAAAGATTGCCGGCAAGGATCAGTCCCGCGCCTATCGCCGTCAGACTATCGATAGCTTCGGCATATAGGAGATAACCGAGGAGGGCCGACAACGGCACACGCAGATAGTCCATCGGCATTACCACCGTGGCGTCGGCATGGAACAATGCTTTCGCCATGCAATAATGGGCGAATGTACCTGTAAACGCGATCAGGAAGATCCACGGCCATGTTGTTGCAGATGGCCAGACCCAGACGTTCAGTGCCGGTACTATTCCGATGATCGACTGAATGACGAGCATCCAGAAGATGATCTTCGTTGCGCTGTCTGAACGTGTCAGGGCCTTTGTGGTGATGAAGGATATGGCGAACACGAAGGCTGCCCCGAGCACGATGAGGTGCCCCGGGTTGAGCACCGCCGCGCCTGGGCGCACGATCAGCGCCACACCGGCCAGACCGAACAGGATCGCCACATTTTTCCGCCATGTCAGCCGTTCCCCGAGAAAGGCCGCGGCCATCAGTGCTGCCCAGATGGGGGCGGTGAACTCAATGGCGATGACCTGCGCCAGCGGGATCAGTGTAAGGCCCATCAGCCAGGCGAACTGGCCGACATAGTGGGCAACGTTGCGGCCTATGTGGCTCGGCAGAATGTCCGTTCGCATCGCCTTGATGCCGCCTTGGCGATGGACAAGCGGCAACAGCATGAAAAAGGCGATGACGGAGCGCATTTCCATCACCTGGAAAACGTCGATCTCGCGGGTTACGGCACGGCCCGAGACCGCCATGAGCAGGAGCAATGCGATGGATGTCATCATCCACGCCGCCGCCCTGATATTGGATTGTTTATTGTCCACGTATGTCTTTCTTCCCGCCGCGCGACCCGCGGATCATAACCGGGCCTAGCCATTTGTCGCGGCGGCTTCTCCTGGCCGGAGTAGATACGACGGAAGGTCTATCCTTGTGAATAGGCGTGGCGGGAGCGGCAGCTTTGAGTGATGAAAGCATGACGTGAGCGCCGCGATCGTGTCCTGGTCGTCCGCCTCGCAGATGAGCTTGATGTCGAGAGGGGAGGGCGGCCAATCCGAGACCGGCGTAAAGGCCCTGGGAGCATGAGAGCACCGCGCGGGCCGAGAACCGGGGCTGAACCATCGAACAGCCCGTTGATCGTCTCGCGCACGCGCCGCGCCGCACCTGATCTCCAGACGGCCCGGCGGGTCGCAGATGGAGCGGTGTTGGCAAGGTCCTGCCCGAGCAGCGGCATTGCAAGCAAGGCGGCCTTGAGGTCGGCAAGCCTCGCCGCTTCGGGCACGACAGCCACCTGTGGCGCCTTGTGCAGATGGTTGATCCTGATCTGGTTTGGGCGGTGCAACTGGCTATCGAGCCTAGGTATGTCGGCGACCGAGCCCGGATCGATCGCCGCGATGAAGGGCAGGCGAAGGTAAGGTGCCATGCCGCCGTAATAGGCCGCTTCGTCGATCTGGCCCCTGTGAAACAGCTCGCTCTCGATACTGGTCCCGTCGCGTCGTGCCCTGTCGGTTAGCGCCGGCAGCGCTGCCGTGGTCGGCTGACGGGCTTCCGGGCGACGCGGTATTGTCCCGCGTGTCATCTTGAACCGGCAGCGCTGCTGGCGGATATTCACTCAAGCGCATGTCTCTGCTACACCGCCTGCGGCGAACGCCCCAACCTGTCCCGATCTGGATCATAGCGATGCATCCCATGATTGCGTCCCCGAATATCAGGGGGTTCTTCAGTCTTCTCCGGCTTTGCCTTCTAACCGGAGGGATTGTTGCCGCCGCGGTCCCGGCTCGGGCTGCCGAAGGCAGCCCGCTGCCCCTGATGTTCGATGCCAAGGAGCGGCTTGCCCGGCCTGACCTTTCCACCGTGATCCGGGTCCGCATCCTGACGAGCATCGATTTCCCGCCGTTCAATTTCGCTGACCAGACCGGCAGGCTTGCCGGCTTCAATGTCGATCTTGCCCGCGAAATCTGCGCCGAGCTGAAGATCGAGGCGAAGTGCCAGATCCAGGCGCTGCCCTTCGGCGAGCTGGAAAAGGCCCTGGAAGGCGGCGCTGGCGAGGCGGTCATGGCCGGCATGGCGCTGACGCCGGAGCGGCGTCAGCGGTTTTCCTTCTCTCGGCCTTATCTGGGCGTACCGGCGCGTTTCGCCCGCAACCTGAAGGCCAGGATCGACGGCGATACGGCGTCAGCGCTTTCCGGCAAACCGGTCGGCGTCGTCAGGGGTACCGCTCATGAGCTGATGCTGAAGGCATTTTTCCCGAAGATCGCCGCCGTACAGTTCGACAATTACGAGGCGGCGCTGGAGGCCCTGAAGACGGGCAAGGTGGATGCAGCCTTTTCCGATGGCCTGAGATTACCCTTCTGGGTAGCAGGCGAAGGATCGGCGAAATGCTGCGCCCTTTTCGATGGGCCCTATCTCTCGGAGAAATTCCTCGGCGAAGGCCTTGCGATCATGCTCCGCAAGAACGACCCGCTCCTGACCGCTGCCTTCGACCAGGCGCTCAGCGTCCTGTCGCGCAACGGCCGGCTGCAGGATATCTATCTGCGCTATTTCCCGAACGGGCTTTATTGATTGGCCGGGTAGGAGCAGTTTCCTACTCCCTCCCTCACTGGCTCGCCCAGATGATGCGGGCTATCCATTCCACGTCGGAAAGGTCGAAGGTGCGGTTCGGATGTTCCGGATTGAGGGAGAGCAGCTCCACGGTCCGGGCGCTCTGGCGGGCGAGCACTTTTGCCATGACCTCGCCTTCCTTGGTCTTGAGGACCACGCGGTCGCCGCGGCGTACCTGCGCGCCGGGCTCGACGATCAGCACGTCGCCGTCGCGATAGAGCGGCATCATCGATTCGCCCTGGACTTCCAGCGCATAGACGCCGGCCTTGCGGGACGGATCGACCGGAAATTCCACCACGTCCCAGCCCTGGCCGGCCGGAAACCCGCCATCGTCGAAAAAGCCCCCGGCACCGGCCTGCGCAAAACCAAGCAGCGGGATGGAGCCGTTCTGCGGCAGGAAGTTGCCTTCCGGGATCGAGGAGCGGCCGGGAACGGCGGGCAGGTAGCTCATGAACTGGTCGATCGTGGCGCCCGTCGCCTCGAGCACCTTGGCGATCGATTCCGTCGACGGCCAGCGCAGCCGTCCGTCCGGTCCGAGCCGTTTTGACTTGTTGAACGAGGTAGGATCGAGGCCGGCGCGGCGCGCCAGCCCGGAGGGCGTCAACTGGTGGCGTTGGGCGAGCGTATCGATCGCGCTCCAGATCGTCTCATGTGACAGCATCGTCGTCCGTACCCGTGACCGGTGCGCGAGACAAAGCCGGACAATCCAGCGCTCTGCGAACCTCTCGATCAGAACCCTTAACCGGTCAGACCTCTATCGACCGGACCCTTGAGCGCCTCGTTCCAGCGGGCTGCCGGCTCGCGCGCACCCCGAATTTTAACGGAACCTCGGCCTCGCGTAAAGGGATGAGAGGAATAAAATCCTGTTCCTGTCGCAGCCCTGTCAGGCCACCAGCGCCATGTTGATCTTGCCGAGCTTGATCACCGCCTGGGTGCGGCTGTCGACATTGAGCTTGAGCAGGATTGCCGAGACATGCGCCTTGATGGTCGCCTCGGAAACGCCGAGTTCATAGGCGATCTGCTTGTTGAGCAGCCCCTCGCCGAGCATGGAGAGCACGCGGTTCTGCTGCGGCGTCAGGGTCCTCAGCCGTTCGATGATCTCGGTGAGGCCCGAATCCTCTTCCGGTCCGGCGAGATAGTCTTTCGGCGCCCAGATGTCGCCTTCCAGCACCGTCTGGATGCCGGCGCGGATATCGTCGAGCCCGGAGGATTTCGAGATGAAGCCGGAAGCCCCGAGCTCCAGCGCGCGGCGGATGGTGGCGCAATCGTCGCTGGCCGAGACGATGACGATCGGCAGGCCGGAAAATTCGGCGCGCAGCGACATCAGTCCGGAAAAGCCGCTGACCCCCGGCATGGCGAGGTCGAGCAGCATCAGGTCGGTCTCGGGATTGTTTTCGGCCGCCCGCCTAGCCGCGTCGAAATCGCCGGCTTCGATGATCACGAGTTCTTCGGCAATACCCCGTACCGAATGGCTGAGCGCGCCGCGAAACAGAGGATGGTCGTCTGCTATGATGATCGTGAGTGTCTGCATGTCCACGCCCCCTCCCAAGAGCATAGTCGTGCCAATGAATCTTAGAAAGTTGTAAACCTCTCGCAGACCCGAAACAAGTCCGGGGAATCACGTACGATTGGGCTGTGGTTTATCGGCTTCCCGTTCGTCCGCGAACTCGCCGACGATCGCCATGAAGCGCCGCATGAACTTCTCCATGATCGACAAAGAGCGATCGACTTCCGCATCGCTCGGCAGCGCCTTTGGCAAGGCGTCCGGCGGAATGTTGCTGAGCCGCTCCTCGAGCGCGGTGACACGTTTGGCCAGCCGGTCGAGTTCCTGTTCGTAGGCTGCCCTCTCGTCGGGCTGCATGCGGCAGGCGAGCGTGCCGTTCTCGTCGCGGCAGAGCGTCATCGCGCCGGTTTCGGTATCGAGCCGGACGATGCCGGTCTCGGTGCGTTGAAGCTGGAAACGGTTGGTCTGCGCTTGTTGCGCCGAGGCGGAAAGCGGCAAGAGCAGTGCGCAAGTCGTCAATGCGAGCGTTTTCATATTGTGGTCCTCCTGCTGTAACGGTGGACAAGCGCCGGGCTTTGCGGCAAACGGTCGGAGAATAGCAGGTCCCCGAGAGTTGATGATGACGGATATAGTGTACAAGATCGTGCCGGAAACGCTTTGGCGCCAGGCAAAGCAAAAAGGTGTCTTCGAAGGCGCGGAAATCGACCTCAAGGACGGCTATATCCATTTTTCGACCGGTACGCAGGCGAAGGAGACCGCAAGGCTGCACTTTGCCGGCGTCGCCGGCCTGATGCTGGTCGCCGTCAATGCGCCCAGTCTCGGCGAGGCGCTGAAATATGAAGCCTCCCGCGGAGGCGATCTTTTCCCGCATCTTTACGACACGCTGCCCTTTTCTGCCGTGCTCTGGGAAATGCCGCTGCTGATCGGCGTCGATGGCCTTCATGCCTTTCCGGAGAAAATGCCATGATCGGCCCCTTTGCCGGGTTTGCCGCGCGCAGCCTTTTCGTTTTCGATCCGGAAACCGCCCACGGCCTGTCGATCGCCGCTCTCAAGACCGGCCTCGTGCCCGCCTGCCGCCTGGCTCCCGATCCGCGGCTTGCCCAGATGGTCGCCGGTATCCGTTTTCCAAACCCGATCGGGCTTGCGGCCGGTTATGACAAGAATGCCGAAGTGCCGGATGCGATGCTGAAACTCGGTTTCGGTTTTGCCGAGATCGGCACGGTGACGCCGAAGGCCCAGACGGGCAACGACAAGCCGCGCATCTTCCGCCTGGTCGAGGACCGTGGCGTCATCAACCGGCTCGGCTTCAACAACGAGGGCCATGAGGCGGCGTTCGCGCGCCTGACCGCGCGGCGCAACGCGCCGGGCATTGTCGGCGTCAATATCGGCGCCAACAAGGATGCCGCCGACCGGGTCGCCGACTATGTCGCCGGCATCCGGAAATTCTATGCGCTCGCCACCTATTTCACCGTCAACATCTCCTCGCCCAATACGCCGGGCCTGCGCGATCTTCAGGCGCGCGACAGCCTGAAGGCGCTGCTTGACGCCGTGCTCACTGCCCGCGCCGAGGAGGCGCTGCGCCATGGCCGGACCGTTCCGGTCTTCCTGAAGATCGCACCCGATCTGACCGAGGAGGGCCTCGACGATATCGCGGCCGAGGCGGCCGCGCATCCGCTCGACGGGCTGATCGTCTCCAACACCACGCTCGCCCGAGATGGATTGAAGGACCAGGTCCAGGCGAAGGAAGCGGGCGGTCTTTCCGGCGCCCCGCTCTTCAGGCGCTCGACCGCGGTTCTCGCCAAGGTGCGCAAGCGCGTCGGCCCGGACCTCGCCGTCATCGGCGTCGGCGGCGTTTCGAGCGCGGCGGATGCGCTGGAAAAGATCCGCGCCGGTGCCGACCTCGTGCAGCTCTATTCCTGCATGGTCTATGAAGGACCCGGCCTGCCGGCGACGATCGTCAAGGAGCTCTCGGGCCTTCTCGACCGGGGGAAGGTCTCTTCGATCCGCGAGCTGCGGGATACCCGCCTCGATCAATGGGCCGGGATAAAACTCTGACGCGCCTTGCGCGGCACCATGGCCGCCAGGAAGAAGCCGCGCATCAGGAGGAACAGGTTGAGCGACAGCCAGAGCCCGTGATTGCCCATCATCGGCACGAGCACGGCAAGGCTGATGCAATAGCCCGCAAATGAGACGAGCATCATGTTGCGCATCTCGCGCGACCATGTGGCGCCGATGAACACGCCGTCCATCTGGAAGGCGAGCGCGCCGGACAGGCCGGTCACGGCCGCCCAGCCGAAATAGACATAAGCTTCCTGCCGCACGTCTTCCGAGGTGGTCAGAAGCTCGATGATCGGCTGGCCGAAGACCACGAAGAACAACCCGACCACACCGGCCATCACGAAGGACCAGAGGCCGGTCAGCTTCAGCGCGCGGTCGAAGGACGGCCGGTACCGGGCGCCGACCGCCCGGCCGGCGAGCTGTTCGGCAGCACCCGCGAGCCCGTCGAGGAAGAAGGCCGAGAGCATGAAGATGTTCATCAGCACCGCATTCGCCGCCAGCGTCACCGCCCCGAAACTCGATCCGACCCGGGTCAGCACCGCAAAGGCGCCGTTCAATATCAGCGAGCGGATCAGTATGTCGGCATTGAGCTGGAAGAGCTGGCGCAGCTTGGCCGCGTCGAAGATATCCGCGCGCGTCGGCCTGTCGGCGGCGGAAAACTGCCGGCCGACGATGGCAAGGCCGATCACCGCGGCGGTCACTTCCGCCGCCGCGGTCGCCCAGGCGACGCCCGCCACGCCCCAGCCGAACACCAGGCCGAACAGGATGGCGAGCACGATATTGGTGCCGTTGAGGATGATCTGCAGCACCAGGCCCAGCATGCCGTGGCCCCGCCCGAGCACGAAACCGAGAATGGCGAAATTGGCGAAGGTTGCCGGGCTCGTCAGCACCCGGATGCCGAAATAGTGCCGCGTCACCTCGGCAACGGCCGGGTCACTGGTCATCAGGTCCGGCGCGTATCGAAGGATCAGCGGCGAGAACGCCAGCATGATCACCCCGAGACCGATCGCGCTCAGAAACGCCCGCCAGAATACCGCCTGTTGTTCTCGGCTGTCTCCTCGGCCGAAGGCCTGCGCCACCAGCCCGGTTGTCGAGGTGCGGAAAAAGCTGAGGCTGCCATAGATGAGGTCGAAGAGGATGGCGCCGATCGCCAGACCCGCCAGCGCTTCCGCCTGGCCGAGCTGCCCGACCACCGCGGTGTCGGTGAGGCCGAGCAGCGGCGTCGTCAGGAAGCCGAGCGTCATGGGGATGGCGATGCCGAGCACCAGCCGGTGCGTCACGTCGAACGGCCTGGCAGCCCCGGTCTCGTGATCACGCCCCCCGCTCTCCATGGGTCAGCCGGAAAGGACCATGGCCCAGTAGGGCCGGGCACCGGCGGAGGACCGGGCCATGGCAACCCCGAGCCCCCGATAGGAGCCGAGCATGTTTTCGAGATGTTTGGGTGAATCGATCCAGGCCTGCACGGCGGCTGCGACCGTATCCTGCCCGCTGGCAATGTTTTCCGCTGCCGGCAGCGCCACGTCACTGCTCTTCATCCGGGCGCCGAAACTGTCGCCGAAACCGATCAGGTGCTTCATTTCGTCGGCCTTCGCCATGCGAACCGCCTGGCGGGCCGCCGCCTTTCGCGCCGGCATGTCGAGCGCCAGCGCAGACAGGCCGCGGCTCTGGCGCAGCTTGTTGACCATCGGAAGAGCTGCCTGGGTTTCGTCCTCGGCACCGGCAGTCGGCGTCAGGACGGCGGTGGTGGAGCAGCCGGCCAGCACCAGCGCCATGCCGGAAAAGACGAGGAGGTCCCGCCGCGAAGGTTTGATCAGCGAAGTCATGTCAGCGGCGGTAGCTTATCAGGCGCAGGATGACGAAGATCGGAATGACGATGATCGCGCCGAGCACGAGATAATTGCCGACCCGTCCGAGTGCCCTGAAGCCGTTATACCAGAGGTCCAGGAACCAGTAGCGGATCGTGTCGACGATATTGTCCGGCGTGAAGCCGAAAAATGCCAGCACGAAACCCACCAGCAGGCACACCACGATCAGCTTGACGATCGTGCGACCCGGCGTATCGCCCAGGAACCTGTTGACCCCGTCCGCCATTCTTGTCCTTCTCCGAATTTCCAATGAGAGATAATCGGCAGCCGTTGCCACCGCAAGCGTTTCCCCTCAGATAGAACTTGAGTTTTTTTGTGGCTTCGGCAAAGAACCTCCACCTTCGAGGATCATCCATGCCGCCCAGCCCGTTTTCCAGCCAATTCTCCTCGGGCGACGCCACCGCCGATCGCCGCGCCGATTACGCCCGCATGCTGGCGGAGGGCGGAGATTTCGCGGCTGCGGCGGAGTTGATGGAACAGGCGCTCGAACTGACGCCCGGCTGGGCCGCCGGCTGGTTCCGGCTCGGCGAATATCGCGACAAGGCCGGTCTCGCCGGGGCCGCGGATGCCTACCGCCAGACCCTGGCCCTGCGGCCGGACGATGTGTTTGGCGCCCGCCTGAAACTTGCGCTGATCGGCGCAGAGCAGACGCCCGACCGGCCGCCGAGCCGTTATGTCGAAGGCCTGTTCGACGATTATGCCGGCCGGTTCGACACGGCACTGGTCGAAAAGCTCGGCTATTCGGTGCCCGGCAAGCTGGCGGGGCTGGTCACGCCGCACGGACCTTTTCGCAATACCGTCGACCTCGGCTGCGGCACCGGCCTGTTCGGTGCCGAGATCCGCGGCCGGACCGGGCGCCTCGAAGGTTTCGATCTTTCGCTCAACATGCTGGCGAAGGCGCAGGCCAAGGGTCTTTACGACCATCTCGGACAGTCCGACCTCAGTCTCGCATCGGATGCTTCCGGCCTGTTCGGAGACCTCTCGCCCCACCGCGCCGATCTCGTCTCGGCAGCCGACGTGCTGATGTATCTGGGTTCGCTCGAAACCGTGTTCCCGCTGGTGCTCGAACTGTTGTTGCCGGCCGGTCTTTTCGCATTCTCGGTCGAGGATGCGGGCGAGGGGGAGGGTTTCGTGCTGCGGGATTCCCTGCGTTACGCCCATTCCGAGGCTTTTATCCGCGCGCTGCTTTCCCGCTTCGGCCTGGACCTCCTCAGGGCGGAAAACACCGTCATTCGCATGGATGCCGGAAAACCGGTCCACGGCATTCTGTTTCTGTCGCAAAAGCCCGGCTGAACCTGCTGTTTCTTGCTTTTTCTCGTGCCCGCCGATGAACGCTTGAAGACCCTTGCCGACGGTTTTATTGCAGTGCAATATCACCGAAAACCTGAGGGGTTCAAATTGGCTGAGCAGCAGAGGCGCGGTCTCGGATTTTACAGCGCCGATCCGGCACAACATACGTTGCTGGAAGATGCGCAGGGCCTGTTCATCGGCGCCATGGTGTCGGCGCTCGGCTTCTACTTCCTGAACGAGGTAGGCCTTTTGACCGGTGGCACGGCGGGCGTCGCCTTCCTGCTGCATTATGCGTTCGGCATTTCGTTCGGCCTGCTGTTCTTCATCGTCAACCTGCCGTTCTACTACCTGTCGTTCAAGCGCCTGGGCCTCGCCTTCTCGCTGAAGACCTTCATCGCCATCGCGCTGGTCTCGGTCATCACCGAACTGGAAAGCCATTTCTTCCTGATCCAGTACCTGCACCCGTTCTGGGCAGCCCTGCTCGGCGGCCTGGTGCTCGGTTACGGCCTGCTCGGGCTTTACCGCCACCGCGCCTCGCTCGGCGGGGTCGGCATTCTGGCGATCTATATCCAGGAACGGTTCGGCATCCAGGCAGGGCTGATCCAACTCGCCTTCGATCTTTGCGTCATGCTCTGCGCCTTCGCGGTGGTTTCGCCCATCACCGTCGCGTGGTCGGTGCTGGGCGCTGTCGTGCTCAACCTTGTTCTGGCCATCAATCACCGCTCCGACCGGTATATCGTCGCGCGGTGATCGAGGCGGCAGGTTGGGTCAGGCGGCCTTGCTGGCCGGCTTGTCGACCGGATGCTGGTTGCGGAAGCCGACGGCCAGCCGGTTCCAGGTGTTGATGGCGCCGAGAGCGACGGTGATCTTGACCATGTCCTCTTCGGAGAAATGCTCCTTCAGAGCGTCGAAGGCGCTGTCCGGAATGCCGGTATCGGCGATGCGGGTAACCGCATCGACCCAGCCGAGCAGGGCGCGTTCCTTGTCGTCATACACCGGCGATTCCCACCAGACGCACATCATGTTGATCCACTGTTCCGAAAGGCCGTCATGCCGTGATTCCTTCACATGCATGTCGACGCAATATGCGCAGCCGTTGATCTGCGAAGCGCGCAGCTTGATGAGGTGGATGAAGCGACGCTCCAGCCCGGAAGCCTGCACATAGTTTTCGAGGGCCGTGACGGCCTTGATGGCTTCCGGGGCGGCCTTGAGCATGTTGAGACGCTGATGCATGGGTCTTCTCCTTGGTTTATGGCCGCCTTCGGCGTGCCTATGGCCCGGTTACCGGGCGGTTCTGCGTTCGTTGATTTCCAGGAAGGCGCAGCCGCGTGCGGCGATGCCGCCGTCGTCGGTTGCGCTGAGGTCCGCCAGGATGTCGGCGATCGTCACCTTGGCGAGTTCGGCGCGATAGGCCTTTTCGGCCTTCAGCATCGCGGCGTTGATGCCGCAGGGTTTGGTAAAGTACCGTCCCGGCAGCGGGTTCGGGCCCCGCTGGCGGATTTCGGCGCAGCGGAAGGCCGGTGCGGGTCCTTCGACGGCGAGCACAATGTCGAGCAGGGTGATCTCGTCCGTCGCCTTCGCCAGACGATATCCGCCCTTCGGCCCCGGCACGGTGTCGACGATGCCGGCACCGGAAAGCGCCTGAAGATGCTTCAGGAGATAGCTCGTCGAAACGCCGTGAAATTCCGCCAGCGCTGCCGCCGAAAGCACTCCGCCTTCCGAAAGGCTGGAAAGCATGCTGACGCTGTGGATTGCCTGTTCGACGCCGTCGCCGAGTTTCATCGCTCATCTCCTAATCACGGATAAAATTTATCTATGATTATCGGCGGCGTCAAGCCCCTTCTTTTTCGACCGTTTTCTCTTACCTTACCGGGCGTGGATATCGTCGAAACCCATTCCTCCGGCCGTGACGCCGCGCTTCTGCCCCGGCCGTTCCAGAAATGGTTCGCGGAGAAGGGCTGGCAGCCGCGCGCCCACCAGCTCGAACTGCTGTCGCGATCCACGTCGGGCGAAAACATGCTGCTGATCGCGCCGACCGGCGCCGGCAAGACGCTTGCCGGTTTCCTGCCGTCGCTGACCGATCTCACCCGCCGCGGCCGGATCCCGCCGGGCTCCGCGTTCACCGGCATCCACACGCTCTACATCTCGCCCCTGAAGGCGCTGGCCGTCGATATCGAGCGCAACCTGATGAAGCCGGTCTTCGAGATGGGCCTCGACATTTCGATCGAGAACCGCACCGGCGACACGCCGCAGGCCAAACGCCAGCGCCAGAAGCTCAACCCGCCGGACATCCTCCTGACCACGCCGGAACAGGTAGCCTTGCTGCTGGCCAACAAGGAGGCCGAACGTTTCTTCAAGGACCTGAAATACGTGGTTCTCGACGAGCTTCATTCACTGGTCACCTCCAAGCGCGGCCATCTCCTGTCGCTCGGCCTTGCCCGGATCCGCCGGCACGCGCCGCACATGCGCACCATCGGCCTCTCGGCCACCGTCTCCGATCCGATGGATCTGCAGCGCTGGCTGGTGCCGCAGGGTGAAGACCCCGCGCTGCCCGCCGGCCTCGTGCATGTCACGGGCGGCGCGGCGCCCGACATCGCCATCATGCGCACAGAGGACCGCATCCCCTGGTCCGGCCATGTCTCCACCTATGCGATCCCGGAGGTCTACGAGGAGATCAAGCGCCACAAGACGACGCTGATCTTCGTCAATACCCGCTTCCAGGCGGAACTCTTGTTCCAGACGCTGTGGACGATCAACGAGGACAATCTACCGATCGCGCTGCATCACGGCTCTCTCGATGCCGGGCAGCGCCGCAAGGTGGAAGCCGCCATGGCGGCCAACAAGCTGCGCGCCGTCGTCGCCACCTCCACGCTGGATCTCGGCATGGACTGGGGCGATGTCGATCTCGTCGTGCATGTCGGCGCGCCGAAGGGGGCTTCGCGCCTCGCCCAGCGCATCGGCCGCTCCAACCACCGGATGGACGAACCGTCGAAGGCGATCCTGGTGCCGGCCAACCGCTTCGAGGTGATGGAATGCCAGGCGGCGCTCGACGCCAATTATCTCGGCGCCCAGGATACGCCGCCGGTGGGCGAGGGCGCGCTCGACGTGCTCGCCCAGCACGTGCTCGGCATGGCCTGCGCCGAACCGTTCGATCCGGTCGAACTCTACGACGAGATCACATCAGCCTCGCCCTATGCCACTCTCTCCTGGGAAATGTTCGAGCGCATCGTCGATTTCGTCGCGACCGGCGGTTATGCGCTGCGCTCCTACGAGCGTTACGCCAAGATCCGCAAGACCAAGGAAGGCCGCTGGAGGGTTTCCAATCCGGCGGTCGCGCAGCAATACCGCCTGAACCTCGGCACGATCGTCGAGGCGACCGAGCTCAATGTCCGGCTGGTGAAGCGCAATGCCCAAGGGCTGGCAAAGGGAACCGTCGGCCGGGGCGGCATGTCGCTCGGCAAGGTCGAGGAATATTTCCTCGAACAGCTCGTGCAGGGTGATACCTTCCTGTTCGCCGGCAAGGTGCTGCGGTTCGAGGGCATCCGCGAGAACGAATGCCTCGTTTCCAACGCCTTCTCGCTCGATCCGAAAATCCCCGCCTATGCCGGCGGAAAATTCCCGCTCTCCACCTATCTCGCCGACCAGGTGCGCGGCATGCTCGCCGATCCCGACCGCTGGGGCGTGCTGCCGGACCAGGTCCGCGACTGGCTGAACATCCAGCGCGAACGCTCGATGCTGCCGGCCAGGGATGAACTTCTCATCGAGACCTTTCCGCGCGGAAAACGGTTCTTCATGATTGCCTATTGTTTCGAAGGACGGCTCGCCCACCAGACGCTCGGCATGCTCTTGACCCGGCGGCTGGAGCGCACCGGTGCCCGACCGCTCGGTTTCGTCGCCACTGACTATTCGCTGGCCATCTGGGGGCTTAACGACATCGGCGCGATGATCGGGTCCGGCCGCCTCAGCCTCTCGGACCTCTTCGACGAGGACATGCTCGGCGACGACCTGGAAGCCTGGCTCGACGAATCGTATATGCTCAAGCGCACCTTCCGCAATTGCGCGGTGATTTCCGGCCTGATCGAGCGCCTTCATCCGGGCAAGGAAAAGACCGGAAGGCAGGTCACCGTCTCGACCGATCTCATCTACGACGTGCTGCGCAGCCACGAACCGGACCACGTGCTTTTGGAGGCGACGCGGCGGGATGCGGCATCCGGTCTTTTGGATCTTGCCCGATTAGGCGATATGCTGGCGCGAATCAGGGGGCACATCACCCACCGCGATCTCGACCGCGTTTCGCCACTTGCCGTTCCGATCATGCTGGAAATCGGCAAGGAGAGCGTTCCGGGCGAGGCGCATGATGCGGTGCTGCAGGAAGCCGCCGACGAACTGATCGCGGAGGCGCTTGGCTGATGCGGTACGCTGGACTGGAAGACATTGAATTGATGCACCGCCTCGCTTTGGCGCGAACGATTTCTGGGGGACCTGCCGCAACCGGTGCGGAAGAGATCGTCGTGAACGGCGTGCTTGCCGTCTGCGATCCGCTCGGGGGGCTTTATCTGCCAGAAACCGGCATTCTCGTCGTCTCCGACCTGCATCTGGAAAAAGGTGCGGCGTTTGCGCGCCGCGGCATGATGCTGCCGCCCTACGATACGATCGCCACGCTCAACATCCTGTCGGCGGTCATCGCCCGCTATGATCCGAAGATCGTCGTCTCGCTCGGCGACAATTTCCACGATCGCAAGGGTTCTGAACATCTTGCCCCCGACCTGCGTGCGCTGATCACGACCATGGCACGCGGGCGCAACTGGATCTGGATCAACGGCAATCATGATCCGGACGGCACGGTCGATCTGCCCGGCACCTGCACCGACGAACTCTTTTATGGCGGCCTCGTCTTCCGCCACGAGCCGAGCCTGATTTCCGGCCCAGGGGGGAGCAAGGGCGAGATCGCCGGCCACCTTCATCCTTCCGCCACCGTCCGACGCCGTGAAAAATCCGTGCGCCGTCCGTGTTTTGCCAGCGACGGAACCCGCCTGCTCATGCCGGCCTTCGGCGTGCTCGCTGGTGGCCTCGACCTGCGCCACAGGGCCATGAACGGCCTGTTCGACCGTGAGGCCCTGGTCGCGCACCTTCTCGGCCGCGAGCGCATTTATTCGGTGCGCTACGCCAATCTGATCGGTTGACCGTCTGTTTTAAACCTGTCCAAGCGCCCGACCACATGCGGGGTCGCGGATGTCATCCATCACCGACAGCTCCGATGACGCCGGCACAGGTTCGATCCGGAACGATGACGATCTCGCCAGATCCAACAACCGCGCGTCCCGCATTTAGGGAAACCTGTCCAGATGAAATGATACCCAATCCTCGTGCTCGACCGCGTTGAGGGTTATCCGGTGGCCACCGAGCCGGAGGGTCGGAGCGTTCAGTGCAGTTCGCAGGATGGACGGTTTGGTGCGAACATGCCCGACATAACGGCAACTGTCGCCGTCGCGAAATTCGGTGACATTGTAATCTACCAGCGCCAAGACTGTCGTGCCGGCGGCGAGTTCCCCCTTTAGGCCTTCAAATACGGTCATCATTCGCTGTCCCCCGGGCCAAGGGAGCATTGTGCGCCGCAATATCGAAGGTGTAAAGCATCGCATGACCGGCCGGCTTTGAATGAAGCATCCGCAGCCAGGCCGGGGTAGACCAGGTCTTACCGATAGACCAGTACCGGCGTCTTGGAATGCGCCAGCACTTTCATCGTCACGCTACCGAGCATGAAAGCCTTGAAGCCGGAGCGGCCGTGCGAGGCCATGGCGATGACGTCGCAATGATAGGCGCCCGCGGTCTCGATGATGGTACTCGCGGGATCGAGACTGCCAAGCTTCACCGTTTCGCAGGCGACCATCCGTTGTTTCGCCGCTTCCTTCGCGTCGGCGAGAATGCCATCGGCCGCCTCGTTGTTCTGGCGGTCGTATTGCGCGTAGACGACTTCCATGCCGGTCGGATTGAGCGTCAGGACCTGCAGCGGTTCCATTACCACCACAACGGTGGCTTCCGCGCCGATTTCGTGTGCGAAGTCGAGCGCCTTTTCCAGCGCGCTGGTCGAAAGCGGAGAGCCGTCGGTCGGAATGAGAACGTGTTTGAACATCTGTGCCTCCTTTTAACCTGATGACATCATCGCATGTAACCGGGATCCCCCATTGATCCAGCGCAAGCCTCAGGTCTGGACGACGCAATAACATGGCCCGGCCAGGGATTGATGCCGTCCCGCAGCCAGCGAAGTGTGTCGTGCCAGAAGCCTTGCCGATGCCGGGAGTGGAACAGGCTGAAATGTCCGATGGCGGCCAGGTCGTAATCCTCCGGTTTCAGCAGCACCTGCGTCACCTGGGCATTGCGATAATACCGGAGTGTGCGCCGGATTGCAGCCACCGTCCCGATGTCGTCGTCCGACATCGTCACCGCCAGGATCGGCGCCGTCACCGCTTCGAACCGCCGCAGTAAATCGCCGCGTTCCGCTGCCGGATGGGTCGCCTCCATCCGCGCCTGGCGAAAACTCCATTCGTTCGCCACGCCCGCCGGCAGGTCCTCCAGCCATCCGAGACGCTTGCCGGGAAAATAGCCGAAGGCGGCCGTCAGCGCCGGCATCATTACATGCCATTTCAGAAACAGCCGCAGGCGATGGCCGCTGGCATAGTCCGGCCAGTAGGCATATTGCGCTCCCATGGTCAGCATCCGGTCGATGCGTTTGGCCATCGGCGAAAGCCCCGGCAGATAACCGCCGATACTGTGGCCGACGACGTAAAGCGGTTGTACCGGCCGGGCCGCGTCCATGAACCTCAGCGCCGCGTCGAAATCCTGCTCGCCCCATTCCCGCCAGCGATAGCCGCATCCCTTCAGGCTATCGGGCCGGGAAAGGCCGATGCCGCGATAGTCGTAGGTCAGCACGTCGAAACCTTCGCCGGCGAGGAAGTCGGCGTAATAGTGGTAATAACGGGCAAGCACTCCGGTCGCCGGGTTGACGATGACGCTGCCGATGGCCGGGGACCGGGCCGGCCAGAGGTGCCCGTGGATGGTGATGCCGTCGCGGCAGACCATGCTCACAGGCGCTCCCGCAGGACGCGACGAACGGGCGTCGCCCTCGATTTCCCGTTCCGCAGGCGCTTCGCATTCCGTATCGGCCATCGTCCTTCTCCCTGGAACGGTGACCATATATCGCACTCGGTAAGGCGCAATTAGCCGAAGGGAGAAGGTGGCTCGGATGTGAAGATCCGGCCGCGCAGCGCAGCCGGTCCTTCGCCTGCGGCGTCAGGCCGCCTTGCCGACCGCACAGGTCAGGATCACCGCTCCGTTGGCCGCCGCATTCGAACTCAGCAGCTTGAGCTCGGTCTGCTGTTCGGTCTTCCTGACGAGCGGATTGCCGGAACCGAGAAGCACGGGGGCGATGCACAGCCCGTATTCATCGACGAGGCCTCCTTCATCGGCAAGGCCAGCAGTTCGGCGCTGCCGAAGATGAAGAACGTCTTGCCGTCCTCGCCTTTGCCCTTGCTCTAGCTTTCTTTCCGCCCAGGCGTGGATGGTGCCGGCGCTTTAACCAGCTCGGAGACAAAGTTCGTGAGAGGCACGATGTTTTCGTGCTGGCTCGCCTCTTCCAGGGCATTCATGTACTCGTCACGGCGCGCAACAGGAATGACAGTCCATGGCGCTCCGCACTCGGCGAGAAGCGCATTCATCAAAAAGCGCGCCGTGCGTCCGTTCCCGTCCGGAAATGGGTGGATATAGGTGAATAGGAAAGGGGCGAGGATTGCCTTCACGCGTGCATCGGATTCTTCCGACATGCTCTCGAACAGTGCATCCATGGCGTCGGCGATTGCATGCGGCGATAAGGGGACATGCGAGGACCCCGCAGATACACATTGTACGATCGGTAGCCGGCGAGTTGGTGCGCCTTGATGATACCCGCGGTTACCGAAGGGCTGAACATGGCTCGGAACCAATCCCGGTGCCGTGCTTCGAGCAGTTCGCCGGTAGGTGCTCCCTCAAGGATCTTCCTGATGTCATCGCGTACCTCCTCAAAAGCCAGCCTGTATCCCTTGGCGGCGAGCGCGTTCTTCGTCTCTTAGTCCTGTGCGTCCTCGTCCGGTTTCCACTGACCGTCCTGTACCCTCCGGATCAGCTCTTCCGATACCTCGCAACCCTCGATCGAAAGCGAGTTCAGGGCGTCTGCCACATAACGCTCATCAATGTCGGCGATATATCCGTTCCGGTCGTTGATGCGCACTTGCTCGAATCCGATTTGGCTGAGGGCGTCTTTCCCCATTTTCGCCCACAGGTTCTTGATCCGGATAGCGGACGGCGGCTGGGTTCGTCGCGCATCGGGGACAACCGCCCTTCACCCGCGAAACGGTCTTCCAGGTATCTGGCAACGAACTCCCAGTAGACGGTACTCCAGGCCGTATCGATCCTGTTGTTGGCCGACGGCCGCGAGTTCACCGCCAGCCAGCCCTTCATGATTTCTTCGAGGAACCCATTGTCCTGTAGTCGTTTCCGGTGGACACGGCTGAGCTCTTCGGATTTCATCACTGATCGGGTGCCGTTTGAGAAACACTAATATCCTGCATTTGAGTCGCGCTAATTTTATGCCTTGAGCTCAACTGAGATTCCGTCTCGCCGGGAACAGTTTCGCAAGGCGAGACGAACTCGACACTATTGCTCACCACCAATGCGCGACAGATCGATCCGTATGCCTGCGCGTCGGTGATGTCAGGCGGTTAGTCGGGACGAATGCGCAATCGGCGGGGATGGAGCATCATGCGGCTATCCCTGCCGCGCTTCTGCGATGTGCGATCGCCTGAAGCGATGCAGGTGGACGGCGACAGCTGTCTGATTCAGGTTGGTTAGGACCAACAGATTTGGGACCGCAGAGGAGACGCTGACGAACCATTGCGGCGCGGCTGGCAAGCGAAGCCGCTCGATCACTGAAGATGGGCAATGATGGTGCGTGTAGCTGACAGGACCCTTGGTTGATCCTTTCTCCTGGAACGGTGACCATATATCGCGCTCGGCAAGGCGCAATTAGCCGAAGGGAGAAGGTGGCTCGGATGTGAAGATCCGGCCGCGCAGCGCAGCCGGTCCTTCGCCTGCGGCGTCAGGCCGCCTTGCCCACCGCATAGGTCAGGATCACCGCTCCGTTGGCCGCCGCATTCGAGCTCAGCAGTTTGAGCTCGGTCTGCTGTTCGGTCTTCTTGAAGAGCGGATTGCCGGAACCGAGAAGCACAGGGGCGATGCACAGCCTGTATTCATCGACGAGGCCTTCCTTCATCAGCGAGGCCACCAGTTCGGCGCTGCCGAAGATGAAGATCGTCCTGCCGTCCTCGCCTTTCAGCCTGGTGAGTTCGGCAACGGGATCGCTGACGACCCGCGTATTGTTCCAGGGGGCGTCCGTTATCGTCTTCGACACGGCGATTTTGGCGATATTGTTCATATAGTTCTTGACCTTGCCGCCTTCGTCGGCGGTCGGCCAATAGGCCGCCATGCCCTCGTAGGTCTTGCGGCCAAACACCAGGAGGTCGCCTTCCTCACCGAACTGCTCGGAGAGCTTTTCCAGTTCCGGCCCCCAGGCATAGGAGTGAAAGGCGAGATCCCACGGTTTCTCGCCCTCGAAATATCCGTCGAGGCTCATCAGGTTCCAGGCTACCAGCTTTCTCATGTCATCCTCCATCACGTTTAAACCGGTTGCAAAAAGCAAGTAGTTGAAAGTTACTCAAACTGATTGTAGAATGCAAGCGGTATTGGAGAAAAAAATGAACGAAGCCTATCGGTCGGGTTGCCCGATCAATCTGACGCTGGAGGTTCTCGGAGACCGCTGGAGCCTGATCGTTATCCGCGACATCATGTTCGGCAATCGCCGCCACTTCCGCGAACTGCTGCAGAATTCCGAGGAAGGCATCGCTTCCAACATCCTTGCCGACCGGCTGAAGCGGCTCGTCGAGCGCGGCCTGCTTTCTCGCGGGGACGACCCGAGCCACAAGCAGAAAGGGATCTACAGTCTTACGGAGATGTCGATCCGCCTGGTGCCGATCTTTGCGGAAATGGGTGCCTGGGGCCGCCGTTTCATGCCGGTTTCCGAAGAGCTTTCGATCCGCGCACAACTGCTTGAGGAAGGCGGCCGGCCGCTCTGGGAGGACTTCATGGCCGAGTTGCGCGTCCTGCATCTGCAGGCGCCGCGCGATCCGGGCAAGCCTTCCGTCTTCGACCGCCTGCGTGCCGCCTATCTCGAAGTCGTCGCCCGCAACGCGGCGGTGGCCGATGCGGCGGAATGATCAGAGCATCGTCAATTAACAGAGGGAGGGCCAGCTAAAGACGCCATCCGCAGATCTCTCTCATGCTCGGGTAATTTTCATCCACAGGTTCGTCGCCGCCGTTCGCAGTTCGCGATGGTGGTGGGAGGAGATGTCGTGGCGCGGGATTTGAAACAGGTTGGTGATCGATCATGGATGGAGACGAGCGTGGTAGATGTCGCTGTGACTTGAAGCGCTTGATGATCCGCGCTCGTCGCCGGACTGGCTGGTGAGAATTCTCCGCCCGATTGTTCAACCCTTTGTGGGAGCGATGCTCTACACCCGGCATGATCTCTCGCTTTGCTGCACCGTAGGACCGCAGCTTGTCTGTGATCATCATGCCCGGCGATCGTCCCTGACCCTTCAAGAGCTTGCGCATCAGGCGCTGGGCAGCCTTTGCATTTCGGCGGCTTTGTACGAGAACCTCCAGGACGAAACCGTCCTGATCAACTGCGCGCCACAGCCAATGCTTCTTGCCGCGGAGTGAAACATCGGCTTCATCGAGAGTTGTCTCCAAGCCGACCGGATGATCGACGACGGATCTCGTTGGCAAACGTGCGACCGAATTTCTCCGCCCGCAGCCGTACGGTGGTCCGAGACAATAATCCCACGGGCAGCCAGCAAGTCCAGCACCCGCGGTATCCTGTCATAGCATATGCGAAGGCCCAGTCAGGCCGCCCATGGGTCAACCATGTCTATTCCGAAGCCCTCAAAATCCTTGGTATTGCGTGTGGCAAGCGTCAAATCGTGAGCGATGGCCGTGGCCGCAATCAGACCGTCCATTGATGCGAGTCCCCGGCCGCTTCGCTTGGCAAGTGCCATCAGGTCACCCCACGCAAAAGCAACCGCACTTTCCACCGCAATAGCCCTGTTGTCGAAACGTTGGGGCAGATCATGCGCGAGCCACTCGTCCAGGGCGTCGCGCTTTCGCCCGTTTTCCATCAGCGCAACACCGCGGCGGATTTCGGCAATCGAGACAATGCTGATGAACGTTCGATCTTCATCAAGCCCGTGAAGCCAGTTCAAGACACCTTCAGCAGGGCGAGGTTTCGTAACTTCTGACAGAACATTCGTGTCGAGGAGCAGTCTCATAGGGACAAGTCACGCGGTTCGTCGCCTTGCCGCTCGATGTCCAGATCGGAACCACGCAGAGGCGATGCCAATAGAAATTCCGCAAGCGATCCTCTGCGCGCAGTCTTCTTCTGCCACTCTTCGGCAGAGACAACCACCACGCTCGGCTTCCCATTGCGGGTGATGGTCTGAGGTGCCAACTGGGCGCGCTCCATAACTTCCGAGAGTTTTGCCTTCGCCCCCGCAACCGTCCAGATCATATCATCGTGCATTGATGATCGCATTGTCTCACTTATAACTAGAATGACCATAGTGACTATAATGATTGAGCGGCGTCTCTGCAAGCGCGCGGTCAAACTATTCAGGGGAGGGACGCCGGCAGCGTCGTCTACAGATCAATTACGGGCGTTCGTGCTTCGTTCGGTCTCAGTGTGTCACCCGGAACAGTTCTTGTTCCGCCCCCACGGTTCGCACGCAGCGTCAGACGACCAAGACCGACGGCATCAAGATCCATACGATCGCGTTCATGGCTGGGCGAACGGCAAGAGCCTGCTCGATTACTGCTCCAGCGGCGCCGGGTATTACTCCGAGCCGAACAATATGACGGCGCTGGTCGAGCTTCGGCGAAATCGCCCGCACAGCCGCTAAGACTGGAACCCGCTTGACCCACCGACCTGTGACCGATGTCTAGCCGGGCGCTTCCGAGGGCTCGGTGCCCATCTCTCAGTTCCGGTCGATCTGAATTTCCGTTCCGCTATCCCGCACGATATGCAGGTCCCGGATTATGCCGGCGGCATCAAGAAGTGCAGCCTTGACCTCTTCGGGCGATCGATTGCCCAGGTCCAAGGCCACGGCAGTCGTCTGCAGGTCGATAACTGCGTCGGCTGCCGTATTGCTACGCGGGATACCGAGTGTCTCCCTCATATCGCGGATCGTCGTTATCGCGCGGGTTCAGTAGGCGGCGAGCTTCTTCTCCATGGAGCTTCTCGACCTCATTGGCTGCACGGACCGGTACCGCGATGAAGTTGTTTGTGGGACTCAATGCAGCGTGACCTTATCAGGCGCCATACCCGCCGAGTTCATATAGTCTGCCAAGGTATCGGCACTGTCTTGCGGCAGGCCGCAAAAGGGCTCGCCCCGGAGAACCACAGTACGGCCGTTGGTGGTGTCGAATATTTCCCAGGTATGTTCGCCGTCTTTGCGAACGTCAAAGCGGTGGTGTGTGCTCATGCCGGAAAACTGACACGAAGTTGCAGGGAGTCAAGCACCGGCGACGAACGAAAAGAGCCCCGCTTTCGCGAGGCTCGATAACCTTGGGAGGGGACTGCTTGGAACTCGGGTGCAGAGTATCAGATTTACCTGCAAAAGCTGTGTTGGATTGGTCACACTCTTGAGAGACTTGACAATTGCCAAGCTGGCAACGAAGGTTTTTAGGGAAACTGGACCTCGAGGTCTGGTTCCGGCCCCCCTTGTCCTGGTAGACCTATGGGGCGTTCCCTGTGTACTTGCTGCCCCGTATCCTTAACCGGTTGCGGGGTTTTTTCTGATTTGATCTCCAGCTGTTTTGAGGAACTGAGGGGTTGCGCAGCGGCAACAAAATGATCAACTGCCGCCATGACCAAAGATGAAGTTGAAGCGTTCGTTGCCGCCATGATCGAAGCTGGAAGCAACATCCAGGCGATCGGGACGATCGGCTATGTTCTGGCCGAGCCGGTCGATCCAACTGACAGGGAAGCTTACCGCCGCATCGAGCTCGTTTCCTCGGCGTTCGGCGAGCGAGACCACCTGAAGGATGACATTATCGCCTATCTCCACGAAATCGGTCGAGTGGTGGAAATCCCGGTGGAGCCCGACGCCGGCTTGTCATGACTATACAGAGCGGATGACAGAAACCTCCGGCCTCCGCCGTTCAACGGGCGGCGCGACTCGAATAATGCGTCGGAGACTTACGGCTTGCCAGCATAGGTCGTAGAGAAATTTTCCGGCAGTCGAAACGTTTGGTCGTCGGCCAGAGCCTGTTGGCGGTATTCGTTCAAAATGTAGACTACGGCGGCGTCTGATTTTGACCATCCGCCTGGAAGTCCGCCATCTGCGCCGGTGAGGGTGCGCGCAAACGCTGTTCCGCGCGGTTTCTTGGAAGCGTTGGCGCTGTAGTTGAAGCTAATCATGGTTACGCCGAGCCGAGGGCGTGAGACAAAGAATCTGTCCACGTCGCGCCATGGAATTTTGAACGGTGACCGCTGACTCCCCCCGGAAAGGGTTAGGCCTTCGTTGTCCAAAGTCAGCCGATAGGGCCGAAAGAGCATTGCCACAAAGGCAATCGAGCACATGGCAAAAAACAGGTCAGCCCAATAGCTCACGCGCGGCGAAAGAACACCTCCCACTACGAAGACAAGGGACCCGAGTAACAAGAGGATTGTCTTCTTACGCGACGTCACGATTTCGGTTTTCATGCTGCAAATTGGCAAGGTGAGGTAGTTTTCGTCAAGGAGGTCCTCCTTCCTAGGAAACACCCGCATAGGTATAGCGGCCTACTTGGGTTGGGGAACTCCCAAAATCCGGGGGGCGACGAGGATATTGCCTCACGGGTGGAACGTCTGCCCTCGGTCGCAGTTCGAATAACGGGCGTAGCGACCCTTCCAATCATCGGCACCTCCACCGATGCCGCTGCGTCTCCGACTACTCCGAAAATCCCCTGACTCGGCCCGCTCCTGCGGGCTTCTTTTTAGGGTTCGGTCACTCCATCTTGCGGCGCACGGCCTTCAGCAGCTCATCTACTTCGGCGTTAGTTCCGGCCCCTAGCATGAGAGTGTCCATGACCTCGATTATAGCCGCCATAGTCTCGAGTTCGTTCCACCCGGCGCGCTCTGCCGCCGATATTACATCTTGCAATGGAGGAAAGACCGCCATCTGACAAAAAATGTGGCGGTTCTCGTCACCGCGCGGAACCAGTGGGGGAGCGACGTCGGTCATGGCAATTGAGATAGGTGTCGCGCCGAAACCGGCAAGGCTTGAAGTGAGTACTGTAAATGCGGACTGGCGCATGTGAGGGGAGGGGTCGCGAGAGCGTGTTCGTGGGGGCGACGAACGATCTAATGAGGGACGGGTATTTGCCCTCGCGACAGCAATGAAACCGGGAGCGGCACAGATAGTTCCACATCAGGGACGAAGAGCGGGAAATTTTCTAGACCGCGCGAGTACGGAAAGACGCCAAGTCGGAAGCGAATGCCTCATCCATCATTGATCTAACACTGCTCCATGCCGGCGGGACACCTTGCCAGATATTTCGATCGGGGAGGGCGCGATAGACCTGATAAGTAAATATAGGAGTGTTCTGCGGCCTCGTTCGCACGCAAACCCGGTAGCTTTTTCCGCAAATATCTCGTTCAAATACCAGACGTTCCATATTCCATCCCTCTTTCGACCCCATGTAGGGCGATTGAGAGGCGCGCATCTTGATCGAAGTCAAGAATGCGGAAATTTTCCCGGAACGACAAGCCGCGCCTCCTTTACCTCCTCATGGCCGAGCCGGGCAAAGCGGTCGGTGGGAGCCGACCGACCACTTTCGTTCAGGGCCTATCGCTTTCCCCACACTGCCGCGGCCCACGTTGAAAGCCAGTTCCGTGGCGAGCGTCATGTGTTTCACTACCAACGCGGCGTTGGCAGGCGATCGGTTATGGCAATAGAGCTCTCTACAGCGTCCCACCGAATGCCGGCGGCTGCATCGACTCGTGCTTGGTGCCTGGCTAGGGCCGGGACGAGGTCAATCAATGCTTGCCTTGGAGTGTCCGTCATTTGCCATCGCTACCTCGTCAACTCAGGGAGAATGTCGTGATTTGCCCTGCTTTTCCACGCTGAACAAAACACCCGGTGGAAATCTGGGATAGCCACACCTTCGTCACATCCTTGTCAGGTTTCCTCGCTCATGTCAGGTGAGGAGGTGCGCCATGTCACTCGCCTATCATGCACGGGCATCGTCATCTCACATCAAGTTCCACATTCCGCTAAGTTGACGATGCGATGCTCAGTCCTTGCGGAAGACGATGCTGGCGCCCCAGCCCGTGATGATGGCGATCAGCACGCACAGGAAACCGTAGGCGAGCGGCCGGTCATGGGCGGCGTCGGTGATCGCCTGTTCGATGCCGGTCTTGACCACCCGCAGCGGCATTTCCCGCTGGTTGATCAGCTGGCCGCTCTTGAACAGGTAGGCGCGCACCATGTGCATCCCGTCCGGAATGTTGGCCGGCAGTTTCAGCGAGGCGCGGAACAGGCTCGACGAGACAAAGCGCACGCCGCTCGTGTCGCGCTGATAAAGTCCGTTCGACAGCTTCAGGCGCCGATAGGCGTCGCGGAATTCGCCGATCATGCCGGAATCGGGGATGTAGCCGACCGGGTTCAGAGCCAGGTGGTCGATGCCGACCCCGATATTGTTGAGGCTCGGCGCCTCGTCGATGCTGTCGATCATCCGGGTGCTGGCGAGCGAATAGCTTTCCGGCACCTGTTCGAAGGTCAGGCCCTCGGTGTTCATCCAGATCCCGAAGACGCGCTCCTTCTTGCGCACCGTCGCATAGTCCTTCGGCCCTTCGAGCGTCACGACAACGTCGTATTGGCCGATCGCCAGGAACAGTTCGTCGGCGTTGGTCAGCGCCCCGAAGATCGTCAGGTCGGCGCCGCGGAAATCCGAAGCGATGGCGATTTCGCTGGTCGAGGTGCCGATCTCCAGCCCCTCCTTGACGCCTGATGCCTGCCCGAACGGCACCTGCGCCTCGACCGGGAAGGCGAGTGCCAGGAACGGCAGGAGGAGGGCGGTGCGGAGAAACCGGCGCATCAGTAGGACATCCCTCCGACAGCGACCGAATAGACGTCGTTCGGCGTGACGATCAGCCCGATCGCCAGGCGGATGCCGACGGCGAGAACCAGCAGCGCCAGGAGCGCGCGCAGCTGTTCGCCGCGCAGCTTCTGCCCGACGCGAACGCCGTATTGCGCGCCGATCACGCCCGCCACCATCAGGATCGTCGCCAGCACGATGTCGACGGAATAGTTGGTCGCCGCCTGCACCATTGTCGTGTAGGCGGTGACGAAAATGATCTGGAACAGCGAGGTGCCGACGACGACGCTGGTGGGGATGCGCAGGAGATAGATCATCGCCGGCACCATGATGAAGCCGCCGCCGACGCCCATGATCGAGGTCAGCACGCCGATGCCGAAGCCGAGCCCGACCACCGGAATGGCGGAAAGATAGATCTTCGATTTCTTGAACCGCATCTTGAGCGGCAGCCGGTGCACCCAGTTGTGCTGGCCGGGACGCTTGATCGGTAGTGGGTTGTTGTTCTTCGCCCGGCGCATCGCCCGGACGCTTTCCTGCAGCATCAGCGCGCCGATCGAGCTCAGCAGCACGACGTAGAGCAGCGAGATGAACAGATCGAGCTGCCCGATACGCCTCAGCCACGAGAAGACCCACACACCCGCCGTCGCGCCCGCAAGGCCGCCGATAAGCAGGACCGAGCCGAGTTTCATGTCGAGCGTGCCACGCCTGAAATGGGTGATCGCGCCGGAAATCGAGGAGGCGACGACCTGGTTTGCGCCGGTTGCGACCGCCACCACCGGCGGGATGTTGTAGAAGATCAAAAGCGGCGTGATCAGGAAGCCGCCGCCGACGCCGAACATGCCCGAGAGAAAGCCCACGGCCGCGCCCATGCCCAGGATGATGAAGATGTTCACCGACAGCTCTGCGATCGGCAGGTAGACAGTCACGGCAGAACCTCGACACGGCAAAAAGCGACGCCCTCGCGGGCGGTTCGCGATGTGGTTGTCCGCCCGTTGCGGCGATGGGAACGTGATCTCACATGCCATGTGAACAGGGCATGAAGGGTGTCACCCGTCATGCGCCCGGGCGCCGCTGCAAGTCAATTCGCAAGTGCCGGATAATGCGGCAATTTTACTGTTTTTGTGATGGCGTGATTAATATCGCGCAACTCCCCGATCCCGGTCGGGTAAGTCGACTTACTTGTTCTTGGCCAGCAGTTCCTTGACCAGCGCGTCGGTGATCTTGCCGTTCGGCTCCTGGCCGACCGAGGTCTGGAAGGCCTTGATCGCCGTCACGGTCTTGGCGCCCATCTTGCCGTCGGCCGTGCCGGCGTCGAAACCGCTCTTGTTGAGGATCGCCTGGATGTTGCGGATCGCCTTTTCCATGTCGACCGAGGCCGTGGTGAGCGGCTTGCCGGAAGCCCATTCGTCCGGGAGATTGACGGAATTGGCCTTCGGGTCGAGCGGCTTCACCTTCCATTGGTCCGCCTTGGCGCGGGCGCTTTCGAGCTGTTCCTTGCGCATGGCGTTGGCCACCTCGTCGCGTTTCTGGGCGGCGTCCTTGTCGCCTCCCTTGGCCGCGACCGCGAACCACTTGTAGGATTCCTCAAGATCCTGCTTCACGCCGTTGCCGCGGGCAAGCAGGATGGCGAGGTTGAACTGGCTGTCGGCGACGCCGAAGTCGGCGGCCTTGGCGAACCAGGAGACGGCTGCGGGATAGTCCGGCTGGCCGGCGGCGCCCGAAGCCTGGAGCACGGCCAGATTGTGCATGGCGCTGGCATTGCCGGCGTCGGCGGCCTGCTTGTAATAGGTCATCGCCTTGGTCAGGTCGCGGGAAACGCCGGTGCCCTTTTCGAAGAGGTTGGCGAGCCGGTATTGCGCCGGTGCCAGACCGCGGTCGGCGGCGAGCTTGTACCAGTTGGCGGCCTCCGACAGATCGCTCTTGACGCCCTTTCCGTCGGTGAAGCGAGCGCCGATCTCGAAAAGCGCGTTCGGGTCGCCGGCAGCGGCCGCGTCGGCAAGCGACTTCGGTTCGATACCGACCGGAACCACGATCGCGGCCAAAGCATCGGCCTTGGGCACGGCGGCGAAGGTGTTCTGTGCCGGAAGCGGGTTGCCGGCCGGCTCCATCACGGAGGGCTGGCCCGTCGCCGGGCGCGGATCGGTCAGATGGTTCGCCATCGCTGGCGCTTGTTCGACGGGTGGGGTCGGCGCGGCTGCGATATCCGCGTCGCTTTCGGCGCCGTCGGTCGCAGCCTGGTCCTCGACCGCCGGCATGCCCTTGCTGCCGCTCATGTTGGCCGGCGCGGCCGGCCGTGCGGGGGCTTCGATCGCCGGTGCCGGCGCCGCGGGAGCCTTCGTGCGGCTTGTCAGCGTCTTGGCGAGCGGCATCGCCATCAGCACCAGAAGCACGGCGCCGACCGCCATCAGGATCGGACGGCGATGCTGCGAAAGCATGGCGCCGAAACCCTTGTTGGCGGAAGCCTTGGCGGCCTTGCGCAAGTCCTTGGAGGGCGAACCGCCCTGCGAGGGATCGGTTTCCTGGGCGGCCGCCTTGGCGGCGCGGCGGGCGGCGGCAATATAGTCGGCGCGTTCCGCGGCGCTCGTCCGGTCGGTGTCGAATTCACCGGCGACCTGGCTGGCGCGAACCCGCTCGAGGATCTTCTTGACATCGGGTGCGCCGGAGCCGGGCTCCAGAAGGTCGTTTTCGCGATCCGCCGGCAGCACGTCGGAGGGGTCAAGTGGGGGGGTCGGCTCGATCACGGTGCGGCCACCCTTCGGCGCCTCGGCCTTGCCGCCGGGCAGGAAGCGGCGGGAAAGCTCGGTCAGAAGGCTGGTCTTGGTGGCCTTGTCCCTGGTCGGATTGTCCTTGATGGCGGTTTTCGTGTCGGCATGGTCGGCGCGAAGGACCGTTTCGTCCAAGGACGTTTCTTCCGGGGCTCTTGCACGGTGACCGAAGGCCGCGGCCGGCTGTTCGTCCGCCTCGGCCTCTGCCAACTCGTGGCGCATCAGCTCTTCGGCTGCCGCGACGGAAAGCTGGGCGGCCGCCGGCATGGCCGGGGCGGGGCGGGCTTCGTAACGGGACGGTTCGTCATGATGGCGATCCCGCTCCGCAGGAGCGGAGGCGACAAGCCGTTCTTCCATGCCGTCCAGGCGGTCGGCGATCTGCACCAGCGTGCCGTGCAGGGCTTCGAAGGTCTGGTGGGTGCGGTCGTCCGAATGCCGGGTCAGGTCTTCGAGGTGGCGAAGGTCGTCTGCAAGCGCCGAAAGTGCCGCCATGTCCGCGGCGCCGCCCGGTGCGCCCGCCATGCCGTTGCGCGAATAGGCTTCCACCACCGTCTCGGCCGCCTGGCGGGCGGCCTCGATGATATATTCGTCATTGGTCGCCATATAGCTTTCGAGCGCCGTCATGCGGTTTTCGAATTCGGCGGGAGGCGCGCCGGCGCCTGGCTGCGGCTGGCTGATCAGCACCGAAAGATGCGCAATCTGGTCCTCGAGACTGCGAAGCGCGCCGTCTTCGCCGCGCGGCGACGCCGTTGCCTCGTCAAGCCGGGCGGCAATGTCGGTCAGCCGCTCTTCGATCCGTCCGAAGGCGTGTTCGTCGATCGCCGACTGGGCCTGCGGCTGATAACCGATTTCCTCGATCCGGCGGGCGAGGTGGTCGAGCCGTTCGGCGAGCACCTCACTGACGCTACCCTGCTCCAGCCCGTCGATCTTGCGTGAGATATCGGCGAGATAGGCGGAAAGGTCGGGGTCCTGGGATGGCTTCTGGGCCTGTTCCAGGATCAGCGAAAGCTGTTCGAGCCGTTCCTCCAGCCGCATCGCGGCCTGTTCGTCGGTGAGCTCCTCGATGCGGCCGGTCAACGCCTCGATGCGGGCGGACAGCGCTTCGGTCGGATCGAACTGGGTGTGAGTTGCCCGGCTTATCGCGTCGATCTGGTCGGCGAGCGCGCCGATGCGGCCGTCCAGCCGCTGCAGGAAGGATTGGTCGATCGAGGCCGAGGCCGATGCGCGGCTGCCGGCGGCGATCGCGCGGCTGATCTCGTCCAGCCGCTCGTCCAATGTCGCGAACTGTTCGGCGATGAGCACATCGTTCGGCTGCATGCGCGAGCCGAGCTGCTCCATGGCGCTCGCGACCGTGATCAGCTTCTGTTCGAGCGCCCGGATGACCGGGCTGTCGCTCATCGCGCCGAGCTGGCCCTTGATGTCGTCGATGCGGTAGGCGAGCGACACGAGTTCTTCGCGCAGGGCCGTCGGATCGAGGCCGTGCATGCGGTCTTCGAGACCCTGCCAGCGGGTTTCCATCCGCCGCACGGAATCTTCGCGGGCAAGGCCGTCCATGACGGCGCGCAGTTCCTCGAACTCGCTGCGAAGGCCGGCGGCCTCCGGCGTTGCCTGGTAGCCGAGCTGGCTGATGCCTTCGGCAAGCCGGGCAAGGTCGCTGCGCAGGTCCTCGGTGAAGTGCTGGTCCTCGGCAAGCGATCTGATCGAGCGGATTTCGGAGCGTAGCGCGGTCATCTCGCGGCCGACGCTCTCGGAAATGTCCTGTTTCAACTCCTGGCGCAGGCTGACCAGCGCCTGGGCGATGTCCCGCATGCCGTTGTCGGCTGGCTGTTGCGGCTGCGGCGCCGGCATGCGCGGCGGTGCGGCCGGGCGGCGCGGTTCTTCACGGCGTGGTGCGGGCGCCACCGGGCGC
>CCRI01000012.1 GCA_000985875.1 Neorhizobium galegae bv. officinalis | reverse complement strand
AGCCCGGGGGCAAGCCTGGTGGCCGGCCCGCCTCGGGCGGACGCCCGGCCGGCGGCAAGCCGCGCACGCCGAGAGGGTAACGCGCAGTGCGGATCGTCGGTGGTGAATTTCGCGGCCGGTCTCTGGCCACGCCCAAAACAAGCGACATCCGGCCGACCATCGACCGGACGCGCGAAAGCCTGTTCAACATCATCGGCCACGTCTATCCGCAGGCATTGGATGGCGGCCGGGTGATCGACCTTTTCGCCGGCACCGGCGCGGTCGGGCTGGAGGCGTTGTCGCGCGGCTGCAAGAGTGCGCTCTTCGTCGAGAACGGCGTCGAGGGCAGGGGCCTGCTCTGGGAGAATATCGACAGCCTCGGCCTGCATGGCCGGGCGCGGATCCTGCGACGTGATGCCACCAAGCTCGGCACGGCCAACAACATCGAGCCGTTTCATTTCCTGTTCGCCGATCCGCCCTATGGCCAGGGGCTCGGCGAGGGCGCCATGCTTTCGGCCCATGCCGGCGGCTGGCTCGCACCCGGAGCCCTTGCCATTCTGGAGGAGCGTGCCGACATCAGTCCAGCCGTGGATGCCGTCTTCAAGTTTTTGGAAAGCCGGACGTTCGGCGATACCCGCATGGATTTTTTCCGCTACCAGCCGGCCTGAGGTCAGAGGAATGAATACGAGGCTTGCAGTTCCCGATCTCGAAGCCGTCAGAGCCAAGGGCGGGTTGACGTTTGCGGTCGCTCTCGGCGGCGGCGGCGCGCGCGGCCTCTCGCATATCCAGGTCATCGAGGCGCTCGACGAGCTCGGCATACGGCCCGTGGCGATTTCCGGCTCGTCGATCGGCGCGATCATCGGTGCCGGCATGGCGTCGGGCATGACCGGACGCGAGATCCGCGAATACGCGCTGGAGACGGTGGGCCACCGCGGCACCCTTTTGAACAAGCTCTGGGGTCTTGGCCCGGCGACCATGCGCGACAAGCTCGGCGGTTTCCGTTTCGGCCAGTTCAATCTCGAACTCATCCTTGATGCCTTCCTGCCGCCGCAGGTGCCGGAGGATTTCGCCGATCTCGAAATCCCGATGAAAATCTCGGCTACCGATTATTACGGCCAGGCGGAGGTGATCCTCGAACAGGGCGAGTTGCGCACCGCGATCGCGGCGTCTGCCGCCATTCCCGGCCTGTTCATGCCGGTTCGGGTCAACGGGCGGGTAATGATTGATGGCGGCGTCTTCAATCCCGTCCCCTACGAGCAGTTGATGGACGTGGCCGACGTGGTGATCGGTGTCGATGTGGTCGGCGCGCCGGAAGGCGACGGCACCCATGCGCCCAATCGCATCGACAGCCTGTTCGGCGCCAGCCAGCTGACCATGCAGGCAAGCATCGCGCTCAAGCTGAAGCTCAATCCACCCCAGATATTCCTTCGGCCGTCGGTCAACCGTTTCCGGGTGCTGGATTTCCTGAAGGCCCGCGACATCCTCGACGAATCCGAGCACGTCAAGGATGAGCTGAAGCGCGCCATCGACGCGCTGCATGCGGCGGCAGCCGAAGCCTGACGCTCGCCGGCCCTAGCCGTTCTCTGCCGCCGCCGGTTCTGCGCCCAGTTCGTCGGCGTCCACCACCATCGACCGCTTCGGCTTGATCAGCGGTTCCGGCCGGACCGGGCTGTTGAACAGCATCTCGCGCCCGGCGCCGAGCCCCTGGACCGCCTGGATCTGCAGCCTTTCCTCGTCGCGCCGGCGGATGTCGTCGCCGATCTCCTCGGCCTCGTTTTCGCTCATCCCCAGCGCTTCCAGTGACTTCCTGCCGAACAGCAGGCCGGATTCCAGGGTTTCGCGCAGCTCGTATTCGACGTTCCGATCCCGCAGCGACAGGGAATGAATGCGGTCGTAGGAGCGCACATAGAGGCGCACGTCCGGGAATTGCGATCGGATGAGATCGACGATCTGGTCGGTCGTTTCGCGCTTCTGGGTGGTAACGGCGACGATCTTCGCCTTTTCGATGCCCGACGCGATCAGCACGTCCCGACGCGTCCCGTCGCCGAAATAGATACGGAAACCGAAGGAGGCGGCCTGGCGGATGCGGTCGGCGGAATCGTCGATGACGGTCACCTCGCGACCGCCGGCGAGCAGGATCTGAGCGGCGATCTGGCCGAAACGCGAAAACCCGATCATCAGCACGTCGGCGCCGGCACCGTCGAAATCCTCCTCCAGTTCCTCGCGGCTCTCGCCGTTGAGGAGCCGCTTGGAAAGTGCCGCGCCGAACGGCGTGAGCGCCATCGACAGAGTGACGCCGGCGATCAGCAGCGAGGCGGTGGCCGACGAGAACAGGCCGCTCGCCGTTGCCGTGGTGAACAGCACGAAGCCGAATTCCCCGCCCTGCGGCAGCAGGAACGCGATGCGCACCGCATCATTGTGCGGCGAACCCCAGAGCCGGGAGAGCCCGTAGACGATCAGCGCCTTGAGCGCCATGAAGATCGGCACCGCGGGAAGGATGAAGAAGATGTTGTCGAGGATGACATGGACTTCCAGCGACAGGCCGACGGCCATGAAGAACAGCGCCAGAAGCAGGCCGCGGAAGGGTTCGATATCCGCTTCGAGCTCGTGCCGGTAGGAAGATTCGGCCAGCATCACGCCGGACAGGAAGGCGCCCATGGCCATCGACAGGCCGACCGCCTGCATGGCCGCCGCCGATCCCAGCACCACCAGCAGGGCTGCGGCGATCATCACCTCCCGCGCACCCGTGCGGGCGATGATCTGGAACATCGGCGTCAGGAGATATCGGCCGGCAATCACCATGGCGCCGACCGCACCGACCGCGATTGCAAAATCGAGAAGCGGCGAAGCTTCCGTCTCCGTGGTCCCGGGCGCCAGGATGGTGATCAGCGCCAGCAGCGGCACGATGGCGAGATCCTGGAACAGCAGCACCGAAAACGAGCGTTGGCCGTAATGGCTGTTCATGTCGCCGTCGTCATTGAGGATCTGCAACGCAAACGCCGTCGAGGACAATGCAAGACCGAAACCGACGATCAGGCTGCCGCGCCAGTCTGCCATGTTGGTCAGATTTGCCAGTCCGCTCAACGCCAGTCCCGAAATCACCACCTGCGCCGGGCCGAGGCCGAACACGTCGCCGCGCATCTGCCAGAGACGGGAAGGCTTCAGTTCGAGCCCGATGATGAACAGCAGGAAAACGATGCCGAACTCCGCGAAATGCAGTACTTCCTCCGTCTCGACGATCTGCTGCATGATCGGCCCGATGACCACGCCTGCAGCGAGATAACCAAGGACCGTGCCGAGCCCCAGCTTTCTGAACACCGGGGCGGCGATCACCGCACCGGCAAGCAGGAGCAGCATTTGGGAAAATAGCGAGCCGGTAGCGGTCATGCGGGATACTTTCAGTCTAAGATGTGAAATCAAGAATCGGCGAGCCGCCCTTGATGCTTCTGACAGTGCACAATAAATGGGACGAGAATGAAAGGCTTGCAATCATGACCTCTGAAATCGATTCCGCCGAACTGCTTTCCCGCGCCAGCCAACTGATCGATCTAGCCAAGGCCGCGGGAGCGGATCAGGCGGATGCGGTCGTGGTTCGCTCCCGGTCCCGTTCCGTCAGCGTCCGCCTCGGCAAGGTCGAGGGTACCGAAGCGTCCGAGGCCGACGATTTCTCGCTTCGCGTCTTCGTCGGCCGGCAGGTGGCCAGCGTCTCGGCCAATCCCGGCTTCGACATGAAGGTGCTTGCCGAGCGCGCCGTCGCCATGGCCAAGGTCTCCCCCGAAGATCCTTTCGCCTGCCTTGCGGACGAAGCCGATCTCGCCAGATCCTATCCGGATCTTGAACTCTACGACCCGACCGATGTGCCGACCGATGCATTGCGGGAAGCGGCGCTCGAAATGGAACAGGCAGCTCTGTCCGTCCAGGGCGTCACCAATTCCTCCGGCGCCGGCGCATCGTCCGGCATGGGCGGCCTCGTGCTCGTCACCTCCCACGGCTTTTCCGGCAGCTACATGGCATCCCGTTTCGGCCGCTCCGTCAGCGTCATTGCCGGCGAGGGCACGAAGATGGAGCGCGACTACGATTTCGATAGCCGCCTTTATGCCGCTGACCTCGACGATCCGAAGCTGATCGGCCTCCGCGCCGGCGAGCGCGCCGTCAAGCGCGTCAATCCGCGCCAGGTCGATACTGGCAGCAACGTCACCGTCGTCTTCGATCCGCGCATTGCCCGCGGTTTCGTCGGTCACATTGCCGGCGCCATCAACGGCGCGTCCGTCGCCCGCAAGACCAGCTTCCTGCGCGACAAGATGGGCCAGCAGGTGCTGAAGGCCGGGCTCAGCATCACCGACGACCCGCTGATCGTGCGTGGTTCCTCTTCGCGCCCTTTCGACGGTGAGGGTGTGTCCGGCGAACGCATGGTGATGATCGAGGACGGCGTCCTGAACCACTGGTTCCTGTCGACCTCGACCGCGCGAGAACTGGGGCTTGCCACCAACGGGCGCGGCGTGCGCGGCGGCACGGCCGTCTCGCCCGCCTCCACCAATCTGGCGCTGGAGCCGGGCGACATCTCGCCCGAGGACCTGATCAAGTCGATCGGCAACGGTTTCTACATCACCGAACTGATCGGCCAGGGCGTCAACATGATCACCGGCGAATACTCGCGCGGCGCGACCGGCTTCTGGATCGAGAATGGCGAACTCGCCTATCCCGTTTCGGAAGTGACGATCGCCTCCAATCTCAAGGACATGTTCATGCGCCTGACGCCGGCCAACGACATCGACCGGAAGTTCGGCGTCGCCTCCCCGACCATCGCCATCGAGGGCATGACGCTGGCGGGACGCTGATCCCGATGGCGGTTACGGAAGCCTGGAGGCAGGATCTCGAACTCATTCTCGACGCGGCGCGCCAGGCCGGCGAGATCGCCCATGGCTTTTTCGGCCGCTCGCCGGAAGTCTGGTGGAAGAACGAGGGGAGGTCCCCTGTCAGCGCCGCCGACTTCGCCGCCAACGACCGGCTGCAGAGCCTGCTCCTGACGGCCCGGCCGGATTACGGCTGGCTCTCCGAGGAGACCGACGACGACGTGGCCCGGCTTGGCCGCGAAACGCTCTTCGTCGTCGATCCGATCGACGGTACCCGCGCCTTCATCAACGGCGAGAAGACCTGGTGCGTCTCGGTCGCCGTCGTGCATCGCGGCCAACCGGTGGCCGGTGTTCTTGTGGCGCCGGCGCTCGACGAGGAGTTTTGCGCGGTGAAGGATGGACCGGCGCTGAAGAACGGCCGGCCGATTTCGGTCACCGCCGGCCGCAGCAATGGCGAACTGGTCATCGCGGCGGACGAGAACCTCGTCAAGAAATTCGAGCCGGGTTTTCGCGATGAAGTCCGCCGGGTGCGTCACGTCCCGTCGCTTGCCTACCGGCTTGCCATGATCGCCGACGGCAGCATCGACGGCACGGTCGTCAAGCGCGCCTCCCACGACTGGGATCTTGCCGCCGCCGACCTCATTCTCGAACGGGCAGGCGGGCGCCTCACCGATCTTGCCGGCAACCGGCTTGTCTACAATCGCGAGACCGTCAGCCACGAAATGCTGGCCGCCGGCGCCGAACACGCGCTCCGCAGCCTTTTGCCCCAGCTTACCGGGCTCGCTCCGGGTTGACCTTTCCTTTGGAATGCAGCACAGGAAGAGCCGGGGGAGCTGGAACGGACGGATACGGACAATGACGGAAACGGGCGAAAAAAAACAACTTCTGCACCTGGTCTTCGGCGGCGAACTGCAGAGCTTGGAAGGCCTTCAATTCAAGGATCTTTCGGCGCTTGATATCGTCGGCATCTATCCGGACTATGCGAGTGCGCTGATCGCCTGGCGGGGCAAGGCGCAACAGACGGTCGACAACGCCCATATGCGGTATTTCATCGTCCACATGCACCGTCTGCTCGATCCTGATACTAAGTCGGCTTGAGATAAGCCTCGCGTTTTACAATGTGCTCGCAATGCCGGTCCCTCGCCTGGTATCGATCCCGGGGACCCTTTTTTGACGCATTTGTAAAACACAAAAAACTGGGTTACGGATGAGCAATCGGAGGGTCTATTATATTGATGGCGGCCATCACGCATCGGGGGCGGACGCGGTGAGCAAGATTTCTGCGCGCCTGGCCCTTGCTTGTTATCGGGTGGCCGGTGTTTCCCTTTATCCGCTGGTCGGCCCTTACCTTGCCTATCGCGCCATGAAGGGCAAGGAAGACAGGACCCGCAAGCTGGAAAGGCTTGGTTATGCAAGCCTTGCCCGCCCCCGGGGGCCGCTGATCTGGGTGCACGCGGCAAGCGTCGGGGAAACCATCGCCATCATGCCGATGATCCGCGAACTGCGGCGCCGCGAGATCCACATCCTTCTGACGACGGGCACCGTCACCTCCGCAAATCTCGTCCGGTCGCGGCTAGCCGACGAGGTGATCCACCAATACGTGCCGCTCGACCTGAAATTTCCGATCAAGCGCTTCATCGCCTACTGGAAGCCGGATGCCTGCATCACGGCGGAATCCGAGATCTGGCCGACCACCATCGCCGAACTCGCCCGCCGCCGCATTCCGCAGATCCGCGTCAATGCCCGCATCTCCGACCGCTCCTTCGATCGCTGGCGCAACCGCAGTTCGATTGCCGAAGCCATCTTCGGCAAGATGGCTCTGGTGATCGCCCAGTCGGATCTGGATGCAGAGCGCTTCCGCGATCTCGGGGCCTGGCCTGTCATCGCATCCGGCAACCTGAAGAGCGATACCGATCCGCCGCCCTGCGACGAGGCGGTGCTCGCAAGTTATCGCAAGCAGATCGGCAGCCGCCAGACCTGGGCGGCGATCTCGACTTTCGACGGCGAGGAAAAGGCGGCGGCCACCGTCCACAAGGCGCTGAAACCGAAGAACGGACAGTTGACCATTCTCGTGCCGCGCCACCCCGATCGCGCCGACGCGGTCGAGGAGATGCTGAAGGAAATGGGCCTGACCGTCGCGCGCCGCTCGCGCAACGACGTTGTGACGCCGGAGACCGACGTCTTCCTCGGCGATTCCATCGGCGAAATGGGGCTTTACCTGCGTTTGACCGAAATCGCCTTCGTCGGCAGGTCGCTGACGAACGAGGGCGGACAGAACCCGCTGGAGCCGGCCATGCTCGGTTGCGCCGTGCTTTCAGGCCCGCATGTCCAGAATTTCCGCGACGCCTACCAGCATCTGGTGCGCAAGGGCGGCGCTCGCATCGTCAAGGATGTGGAGATGCTGGCAAAGGCGGTCCATTACCTGATGATCAACGATCTCGCCCGTGTGAAGATGATCGATTCCGGCCATGGCGCGATGGACGAGATGCGCGGTGCGCTGGCGAAGACGATCAAGGCGCTGGAACCCTATGTCAACCCGCTGACGGTGAGCGCCAGGCTGCAGCCGAAAGCCGCCGCCGCTCGATGACCCCGGAAAAGCTCGCACACATCGCCGGCATCCTGTTCGACAAGGACGGCACGTTGTTGCTCTATGACGAGAGCTGGGGACCGGTGAACCGGGAGGCCGCCCGCATCGCCTCCGCCGGTGACGCCGAACTCGAACCGCAGCTTCTGTTTTCCGGTGGGATGGACCCGGTATCCGGCCACACCCGGCCGGACAGTCTGCTGGCCGCCGGCAACGCCGCCGAGATCGCCGCGGGCTTTGTTGCCGCCGGTTCGCCGATCGAGGTGGGTGAGCTCACCCGGCTGCTCGACGACCTTTTCATCCGTTCGGCTGAGTTTTCCGTGGCCGTCACCGATCTGGCGGCGCTGTTCGGCAAGCTCAAGGCGCGGGGCTTCAAGCTCGGCATCGCCTCCAGCGACAACGAGCAGGCGATCCGGCAGACCGCCATCCGCTTCGGCATCATCGATCATGTCGATTTCATCGCCGGCTACGACAGCGGTCATGGCGTGAAGCCGGAACCCGGCATGGTGCTCGGCTTCTGCCGCGCCACCGGCCTCGATCCCGCCGAGGTCGCCATGGTCGGCGACAACAATCACGACATGCATATGGGTGCGAGCGCTGGCGTCGGCCTGAAGGTCGCAGTGCTGACCGGCACCGGCTCCCGCGAAACGCTGTCGGCATCGGCGGATATCTGCCTTGCCGATATCACCGCGCTGGTGGACCTTTTGCCGGAAAAGCTTCACGCCTGAACCGGGCTTTGGTTTCAACGACTTGCCTTTTTTCCAAAACTGCCATTTTGTTCGCGGGCTGTTTCAGGACGGATCAGCCGGAGTTTGGGTATGGTATCGGAAGCACCGCCATTCTGGTGGACGAAAGCGGATTGGCGTGCCTGGGGCCTTGCCCCCGTTTCGTTTCTTTATGGCCGGATCGCCGGCCGCCGCATGGCCAAGGCCAGGCGCGCCAGCATTCCCGTGCCGGTCATCTGCGTCGGCAATTTCACGGTCGGCGGCGCCGGCAAGACGCCGACCGCGATCACGCTTGCCCGCGCCGCCAGGGAAAAGGGCCTGAAGCCGGGTTTCCTCAGCCGCGGTTACGGCGGCTCGCTTGACGTCACGACCGTGGTCGATCCCGAACACCATCGGGCCGAGGCGGTGGGCGACGAGGCACTCTTGCTCTGCCGCGAGACGCTGACGGTCATTTCCCGCACCCGCGTCGAGGGGGCTCATCGACTGGTGGCCGAGGGCGCCGACCTGATCATCATGGACGACGGTTTCCAGAGCGCCCGGCTGGCGCTGGATTTCGCCCTCGTCGTCATCGACACGGTGCGCGGCATCGGCAACGGCCATCTCGTGCCGGGCGGGCCGGTGAGGGCGCCGATATCCGAGCAGATGCGGCAGCTCTCGGCGATCCTCAAGGTCGGCAGCGGCGAGGCGGCCGACAAGCTGGTGCGCCAGGCTGCCCGCGCCGGCAAGCAGGTCTATGTGGCGGCGCTGAAGCCGCGCGAAAATCGCGACATCGCCGGCAAGGCGTTGTTCGCCTTCGCCGGCATCGCCGATCCGGAAAAATTCTATCGCACCGTCAAGCAGGTAGGCGGCTTGGTGATGGAAAAACGCGACTTCCCCGACCATCACTATTTCACCGAGGACGAGATCTCGGACCTGCTGGACGATGCCGCCAAGGACAGACTGACGCTCGTCACCACCGCCAAGGATGCGGTGCGGCTGCAGGGACATCACGGGCGCATGGAGGAACTGGCGGAGAAGGTAAGCGTGGTCGAGGTCGACATGGCGTTCGACGATCCGCAGGCGCCCGGCAAGATCATCGACACGGCAATCGCCAATTTCCGGGAGCGGCGGATCAGGGAAGGAAACGCCGCGAAGGTTTAGCCGCGGCTCTGGTTGGGCAGAATGCCGGCGCGCTTGTCGGCTTCCAGCGAGGAGGCGCAATCGACATAGGGCTCCTGCCGGGCGACGCTCCAGTACCGCAATTCGTCGATCGGAATCTGCGCTCCCGTCATGGCGCATATCACATAGGAGCCGGCGGTCAGGATCTGGTAGTCGCCATCGAGATACCGGATCTTCGCTTCGCGGAACCCGCTTCCCTCGAACCGGTTCATCTGTCGTCTCCTGCGGAAAAACATGGCGCCTGCTCTAACCCGATTGAACCTGAATTGCCAGCTTTTTCAGCTCCTGCCGAAGAGCCGCTCGATGTCGGAAAGCTTGAGTTCTATATAGGTCGGCCGTCCGTGATTGCAGGTGCCGGAGCCGGGCGTGGCTTCCATTTCCCGCAAAAGCGCGTTCATTTCCTCCGGCCGCAACCGTCGGCCGGAACGCACCGAGCCATGGCAGGCCATGGTGGCGGCGACATATTCGAGCTTGCCGCGCAAGCCCCCGGCGGTGTTCCATTCGGCGATCTCGTCGGCCAGATCGCGAACCATCGAGGCCGCATCGACTTCGCCCAGCATGGCGGGCGTCTCGCGCACGGCGACAGCGCCGGGACCGAACCGTTCGATCGCCAGCCCCAGCCGGTCGAGCTCTTCCGCATTCGCCATCAGCCGGTCGCAATCCTCTTCCGGAAGGTCGATGATTTCCGGGATCAGGAGCACCTGGCTCGCCAGCCGCTTGTTGTCGAGCGCCTTGCGCATCGCCTCGAACACCAGCCGTTCATGGGCGGCGTGCTGATCGACGATGACCAGCCCGTCTTCGGTCTGCGCCACGATATAGTTCTCGTGAACCTGCGCGCGCGCGGCACCCAGACGATAGCGCGGCGCATCTTCACCGGCGGTCTTCGGAGCGGGTTCCGCGATGACCGCATCGGCGCGGGCGGCCGGCATGGTCAGCACGTCGAAACCGGATTGTACTTGCTCGGCAAAATCGTTCGCGGGCTGCGGATAGAGAGGCCGGAAGGGCGAGGCCGCTGCCGCCCAGGGGGTACGCGGTGCTGCCTGGGTCGGCTGGAAGCCGGGGCGGAAGGCGCGCATCATGCCCGAGGTTCCGGTCGTCGCCGCCCGGTCGCCCTCGCGGTGCAGCGCCTCGCGGATCGCTCCGACGATGAGGCCCCGCACCAGGCCGGGATCGCGGAAGCGCACGTCCGACTTGGCCGGATGCACGTTGACGTCCACCAGCGCCGGATCGATCTTGATCGACAGGACCGCCACGGGATAGCGGCCGGAAGGTACGCTTTCCGCATAGGCGCCGCGCAGGGCCGAGAGGATCAGCTTGTCCTGCACCGGCCGCCCGTTCACGAAGGCATATTGATGCGCCGAGTTCCCACGATGGAAGGTCGGCACGCCGACGAAGCCGGAAAGTCCGACCTCTTCCCGCATCGCGTCGATCTCGATCGCATTGTCACGAAAATCGGCGCCGAGAATCTGCGCCATGCGGGCGAGGTGGTCGTCGCCGGTCGCCGGGAATTCCAGCGTCGTGCGGTCCGAGCCAGACAGCACGAAACGGATCTGCGGGAAGGCGATCGCCATGCGCTTGACCACTTCGGTGATCGCGCCGGCCTCGGCCTTCTCGGTCTTTAAAAATTTCAGCCGCGCCGGCGTCGCAAAGAAGATGTCGCGCACCTCGACGACCGTGCCAGTATTGGCCGGCGCCGGCTTCACGCCGGACATCTTGCCGCCGATCACCGCCACCTGCGATCCTTCCGAATGACCGTTGCGGCGGCTGGTGATGGTGAGCTTCGCCACCGAACCGATCGAGGGCAGGGCCTCGCCGCGGAAACCGAGCGTGCGGATATCGTCGAGCGTCTCGGATATCTTTGATGTGCAGTGGCGCCGCACCGCAAGATCGAGATCGGCCGCATCCATGCCGGAACCGTTGTCGGTAATGCGGATAAGGCTTTTGCCACCGCCGGCGGTGGCGATCTCGATGCGGGTCGCGCCGGCATCGATGGCATTTTCGATCAGTTCCTTCGCGGCGCTGGCAGGTCTTTCGATGACTTCGCCGGCGGCGATCTGGTTGATCAGGGTCTCGGGCAGCTGTTTGACGGACATGCGCCATTTTCCCGGATTCGGCGCCGGAAGGAAAGCCCGGATCGCACCTTTCCTAACCGATTGAAATGAAGGTTGATGCACGGCCGTTCATTAATCCGACTTTAAGATAAAGGCGATAATTTGTTCCCTATTAAACTTGGATGAAACCGGGGAGGCGCCAGCTTCCCGCGAGTGACCGGGATGGCGGCCAGCTGGGCACCGCCATGCGAGCCCTGATCACCCGTTGAGGACTTGGAGCCAGCATGTTCCCACGCCGACAAGACGAAAACTAGAAGGAATAACGCCGAGAGGCGAATATCGGCATTACGGTCCGGCCCTTATCCGGTCCGAAAAAGCATACGGGGAGTTCCATCCTATGAATGATTTGGCGTCGGCGGACGCAAACATTCAAGCTGTCATGCTCGAAGTGATTTCCGAGGGCATTTCGGGCGGCGTATTTGTCTATGACAAGAACGACCTGATCGTCTTTGCGAGCCAGCAATTACTGACCCTCCTGCCGGTTCCGAAGAGCTTTCTGGCGCCCGGCACACGCCTTCGGGATTTTCTCGGGGCCGTCTACGATGGCGGCGGACGCTTCTTGACCGATGTTTCCGGTCCGCGCCGGATACTGAGCCGCGAGGACTGGGTTGCCGAACAGATCGCCACACTCTGGAAGGAACGGGCCGAGTCGCAGGAGCGCCGCGGCACCGACCGCTGGCTGAGCTTCACCAAGCGCCGGCTTTCCTCCGGTTACGGTGTCTGCGTCGTCAGGGATATCTCGGATCACAAGAAACGCGAGGAACAGTGGCGCGCCGACATGGAACGGGTGCAGATCACCGAAGAGGTGCTCGACAACCTGCCGTTCCCGATTACCGTCAAGGACAGCAGCCTGACCTTCGTCGCCGTCAACAAGATGGCCGCGAACTTCCTCGATCTGCCGCCGGAAGCGATCCTCGGTCACAAGGGATCCGACATTCATCCGCCGCAGGTGGAGCAGCGCCTGGACCGCATCAATCGCGGGGTCCTCGATCTTGGCGAGCCCCAGCAGATGTCCGAACTGGTGACGCGGCCGGACGGCTCGCAGGTCGTCATCATCGCCAACAAATACCGTATCGGAAAGCCGGGCCGCTATTACCTGGTGACCGCCATGGAGGACATTACCGGCCTGGTCGCGACCGATGAAGACGGCGAGCAGATCAAGCCGCGCATGAGCCGCGGCGGTTTGATCACCACTTCGCTGGCCCGGCAGGAGCACAATGTGCCGGCGACGGTGACGGTTGCATCCGATACGACCCCTCTCTCCAACCGCAAGGTTCTCGTCGCCTCCTCCGATCCGAGGACGAGTGCCGAGGCGCTGGAAATTCTCGATGATCTGGGGTTCGACACCTCCTCGGTCTCAGATGGTGAGGAACTGGAGCTCTTCCTGCAGCTGGCAAAGGAAGCCAGCATCGCAATCGATCTCGTCGTCGTGGACACGCTGGCGGACAAGGCCTGCCTCGAAATCGTCCAGCGACACCGCATTCCCGCCCTGGCGATTAACGGGGTCCGGGTGAAGCGGGAACTGGCCGCCGGCGTCACCCGCCAGTTCAGCCAGCCCGCAACCCACGAAACTGCAGGCGACGAAGACACCCGGATTGTCTCGCAAACCGGCGAAAGCGATGGCATCGACATTTTGGTCGCCGAAGACAACGAGGTGAACCAGATCGTTTTCTCGCAGATCCTCGAGGGTTTGGGTTATCGTTATGTGATCGCCGCCGATGGCGAAGAAGCGGTCCGGCTCTGGCAGGAACGATCGCCGCGTCTGATCCTGATGGATATCACCCTTCCAAAGCTCAGTGGCTTCGATGCGAGCGTGCGCATCCGGAACCTGGAGACGATCGACAATTCTATCCCGATCATCGGCGTCCTTCCCCAGGCCTTCGAGCGCGACCGTGACCAATGTTTCGCCTCCGGCATGAACGAAGTGATCCTCAAGCCGATTAGCCCCGAAGCGCTGGAAGCCGTCTTCCAGACGTTCCTCGGCATATCCGCAAAGAGGTCGTATGCTTAACCGATTAATCAATCTGTTCATGTAAGTTAAGCGCGGGCCATTATTTTTTAATCTTTTTCCCGCATCCTGCGCCGGTCTGTGAAGCGCAACGGGATTATTCATGAAGTCGGCGGGAAACCCATTGCCGCAGGTCAGCCAGAATGAACTGCAGGCAATGGCCTACAGTGACGCCCTGACTGGTCTGGGAAATCGATACCGCCTGCGTGACAAGGTGCGCCTGCTGGCTGCCGAGCGGGCCCAGGATCCTGCACCCTTTACCATCTGCATTGCCAATCTCGACGGTTTCAAGCCGATCAACGATCTGTTCGGTGCCGAAGCGGGCGACGAAATTCTCTGCCAGGTCGCTCATCGTCTGAAAGCCTGCATTCCGGACGGCGCGACCGTTACCCGGCATGATGGCGACGAATTTGCCTTCATCCTGCCTCTGGTCTTCGAGCGCATCGGCGCCGAACGGATCGGGCAGATGATCAAGGACGTCCTGTCCGCCCCCTACGATCTTGGCGACCGCAACGTCCGCCTGTCCGCCTCCTTCGGCTTTGCGATCTATCCCTTCGCCGGCGAGGATTTCGAGGAACTGCTGAAAAGCGCTGAAACCGCACTCTACCGTTCCAAACGCCGCGGCCGCGGGCAGATCACCGTCTATTCTCGCGAGATCGCCCAGGAGATGAAGCGGGCGACACAGCTGGAACAGGCACTTCGCAACGCCATCATCGCCGATGCCGTGGATGTCCATTTTCAGCCGATCGTGCGCATCAGCGATGGCGCAGTGGTCGGTTTCGAGGCATTGGCGCGCTGGAACGATGCCGATCTCGGCTTCGTCTCGCCCGCGGTTTTTGTGCCCCTTGCCGAAGAGCGCGGTTTTATTGACGCGCTTTCTGAAACGTTACTGCAAAAGGCAGCGGAGGCTGCACTCTCCTGGCCGCGCGAGCTTTTCCTTTCCTTCAACCTGTCTTCAGCACAGCTGATGGACCCCGGCACGACCGAGACCATCCTCGCGACCCTCGCACGCGTCGGCCTCGATCCTCATCGCCTGGAGCTGGAAATTACCGAAACGGCGGTGATGACCTCGGCCGATACGGCCCAGCGTATCATCACCGACCTGCGCCAGCAGGGCGTGCGCATCTCGCTCGACGATTTCGGCACAGGCCAGTCGAGCCTCGGGCGGCTGCGGGACTTCACCTTCGACAAGGTGAAAATCGACCGTGCGTTCGTCTCGCGCATCACCACGGACCGCGCATCGGAACACATCGTCAAGGCGATCATCGCCATGTGCGACGGCCTCAATCTGGCCGTTGTAGCGGAAGGCATCGAGGAAAAGGTCGACGCGGACAAGCTCAACGAACTCGGCTGCGCGATGGGGCAGGGCTATTATTACGGCAGACCGGCCGACAGCGCTGCCACCTTGCGCTACCTCCAGGAACACTACCGCGACTTCATGACCATCGAACGGGCCTGACGCGATCACCCCTCCTGGAATGGCATGTTGACCCCCTCGCTCCCGTAGACGTGCTTTATTGGTCTCGACACAGCCGGTAAATCCTTCATCGCTCCTGGCGAGGCGGGGTCATTCGGCCTTAGAGAATGCACCCTTGTTTTTCACGCAAAAAAGAGGCGGCACCCTGGAGTACCGCCCCTTTTTGTGGTGACGACGTGTCACCCGTTCCGGACTGTTGACTGATCGAGCGCTTATTTGCTCGGGGCAGCCGGTGTCGTCGACGGGTTAGTGGCGCCGCCTGCAGGCATCGAGGTGCCGGTGGAGGACGTGGTCGTCCGGTCGGTTTCTGCCTGCTTGTCTGCCAGCGTCTTGAATTCCGGAGCCGCCTGAAGGGCTTCTGCCGTTTCCGTGGTGGTCAGACGGACTTCGTTGTTGTTGTCCGCATCGCGGGTCATGGTGATCTTGTCCATCGGCAGGGCGATTTCCTTTTCACCGATGCCGAGGAAGCCGCCAACGCCGACCACAGCGGCAACGATACCGCCGTTTTCTTCAAGGATCAGGTCGTTGACGTCGCCGATGCTCTTGTCTTCTGCGTTGTAGACCGACTTGCCGATATAGTCGTTGGCGCTGATCTGGTTTTCAGTCTGCTCGGTGAGGTAGCTGCCGGAAGCGGCGGCCGTGTCGGTACCGGTCTTCGGAGCCGGCATTGCGGCGCTGTCAGCCGGTTTTGCAGCCGGATCTGTCGGAGCGGCAGGGGTTGCGGCGGGAGCCGGGGAGGCCGGCGTTGGCTGGGTCTGGGCAAATGCCGGTGCCATGGCGGTGGACGCCAAAAGAACAACGGCTGCCATCGTGCTAAGGGTCTTCTTCATAACGAACCTACCTTCCTGTGCTCAACATCATCTCTGAACACGCGGCCCTCCGTGATGGAGCTGTCCGACCGCGCTGGTTCGAGAGGAAAATGTTATGAGGAAGGATTGGTTCCGGCTGATATTGCTGAAATTTTAGGCGATTTCACTGGAACCTTTTCGCGTTTTGCTTGTTTGGAGCGCCTTTTGCATCCTTCATAGGCGATAGGCGGGCTCCGGATCGCAGTGAATGGAAACGGCGATTTCGAACAGCGAGCCGGCCAGCGGGTCGGCAGCACGAGCGGCCTCGTCCAGTCCCTCCCGGGCCGACGTCACGGCCAGCCGGTCCTTGCCGATGAAGGCGGGGCAGGTGGTGCGTTTGGCCGGCACCAGGTGACGCGACAGATGCCGGCCGTCAGCCGAATAACGATCGACGGCACCCTCGCCCCAGCGTGCGTTCCAGATCGTTCCGTCGCTGGCGCAGATCGACCCGTCTATGCCGCCCGGCCTGCCGTTTTCATCAACCAGAATCTCGGCTTCGCCGTTTGGCCGGCCTGTCGCCGGGTCGAGGGATACCCGCATCAGCCGGTTGATGCGGGTGTCGGTATAATAACCGATCGCTCCGTCCGGCGAGAAGCAGATGGAGTTGGGGATGCTGATGCGGTCGAAAAGCTTCGTCACCTCGCCCTGACGGACATGATAGATAGCGCCGGCGCCGTCCTCGGCTTTTCGTCCCATCGTTCCGATCCAGAGGCTGCCGGAGGGATGTACCCTGCCGTCGTTCGAACGGTTGCCCGGCTTTTCCGGCTCCAGTTCGAGATAGGGGGATAGCGCGCCGGTCGCGCGATCACGGATGAACATCCCCTTGTCGCTGGCGATCATCTGCCGGGCGGCGTCGATCGAGGCGAGCGCGCTGCCCATCACCGGCAAGGCATGAACGATCTCCCGCCCGGTCGGCAGATGCAATTCGTGCAATCCTTTGCCAAGGATATCGAACCACCAGAGCGTCTCCGTCTCCGTTTCGAAGGTGGGGCCTTCTCCGAGTTCACACAGGGAAGAAGAAAGGACACGGCCTTCGAAAGCGTGTGTGGTCGCCATATGAAATCTCCAATTGCATACCGAGGTGATCGATTAGTATCATCGACGGGAGAGAGTCGGCAAACTGCAGGCATAGGCGATTTGATCCCCAACAATTATCTCCTGACAAACAGCCGGAGGCATGCAAAGGTTTGCAAATCCGAGTAGATGTCATCATTGTCGAAACTTGATAATTGATGTCGTATTATTCGGAATTGATACTAGCCACAAATTTAGCATCTAATTAAAATCTGAAATAGCAGCCTCCACCACGCAGGCACGTTGGGCGGGAGCTATCCGGGCAAATCCGGAGAGCCGCTTTCCGCCCCACGCGCCGAAGGCGGGGAGGTGAATATAAAGGACCGGATTGGGCGGATGTATGGGAAATAGCAGGAATCGCTCGACGCCACCCGGCGGACAGAGAAGCAGATGATGGCCAATACCGAGAAAGCAGAAGAAGCTCGTGTCTTTGGCGGAAGTGTCGGAGAAATCGCTGATCTCAAGACACAGTTCGACGTGTTCCGGTTCATGAAGCGGGTAACCGAGCATTACGGCTGCCGCACGTTCATGGTTCTCAACCTGCCCCACGCCACGTCGCTCGAACTCTCCAACAACACGGTCATCACCAACTGGCCCGCGGAGCTGATGTCTCTTTTCGACCGCGAAGGCATGATGCAGACCAGCCCCGTACTTCGGCGGCTGCGCGTCTCGACGATCCCGTTCACCTTCGATCTTGAGACCGTGCCGCCGGAGCGGCAAGGGCCGGCCATCCGCGGCATGTTCGGGAGGTTCGGCCTCGTCCGTGGTGCTTATTTCCCCGTCCATGACATGTCCGGCAGCCGCGGTGCCGTTTCTTTCTCGGGCGATGGTCCGTCCTTCACGCACCAGCAGATGATGGAGCTGATGTACATCTCCATCCACGTCTTCGAGCGTCTGGCGGAAATCCGCAACCTCGATGTGCGCACTACGGACGTGCTGACCGACCGCGAGATCGATTGCCTCAACTGGACGGCTGCCGGCAAGACCAGCGCAGAGATCGCAGAAATCCTTGGCCTCTCCGAACATACGGTCAATCACTATTTGAACCGTGCGGCCAAGAAGCTGGATACGGTCAACCGCACCCAGGCGGTGGCCAAGGCGCTCAGGATCGGTTTGATCAAGTAGCCAAATCGAATGCTGCGCCGCACAAAATTTAGCCACCGCTCAAGCCTTGAGCGGTCACAAAATGCCGCTTCCATCAGGGGATGCTGCGCCGCAATAGCGGTTTCGCCCGGAAGTGTTTGAAAAAGCTCATCAATAAGAAGTATCTTCCCGTCTGGCATGTTTCGTGCTTCTGTAGGGGCAGGTCCAGAGGGGACTGCAAGCGCCCCAAGAGGCGTGACAAGAAAAGCCACCGTTCGATCAGTGCGCCACATGGCTGCCGATCGAACGGCGGTTTATCTTGCTTGCCCCCGGCAATGCCGAACTCCTATATATCTGCGAACGCGGCATCCCCCTTGAGGGATCGGTATCGCATCAGGCATTCGGGAGTTTTGAAATCATGGCCGACGTGACGAAAGAAGAAGTTCTGGCGGTTCTCGCGAAGGTGCGCGGGCCGGACCTCGAAGGCGACATCGTCTCGCGCGGCATGGTCTCGGACGTCTTCATCTCCGACAACAAGGTCTATTTCTCGATTACGGTGCCGGCAGCGCGGGCGACCGAACTGGAGCCATTGCGCGTGGCGGCGGAACGCACCGTCAAGGCAATGCCAGGCGTCAAAGGCGCGCTGGTGACGCTGACGGCGGACCGCAAGGCCGGTTCCGCTCCGCCGCCGCGGCCGCAGCCTGCCGCTCCGGCTGCCCATTCGCATTCGCATTCGCACGGGCACGCCCACGATCACGGCCACAGCCATGCGCCCCGGGAACAGCAGCCAGCCCAGCCCCAGCAGCGGGAAAAGCCCGGCGTGCCGGGTGTCGGCGCCATCATCGCGGTGGCATCCGGCAAGGGCGGCGTCGGCAAGTCCACGACGGCGGTCAATCTCGCGCTCGGGCTGCAGGCGAACGGCCTGCGGGTCGGCATTCTCGATGCCGATATCTACGGGCCGTCGGTGCCGCGTCTCCTGAAGATCACCGGCCGCCCGCAGCAGATCGAAAACCGCATCATCAAGCCGATGGAAAATTACGGCCTGAAGGCCATGTCGATGGGGTTCCTCGTCGATGAGGAGACAGCGATGATCTGGCGCGGGCCGATGGTCCAGTCCGCGCTGCTGCAGATGCTGCGCGAAGTCGCCTGGGGCGATCTCGACGTGCTCGTCGTCGACATGCCGCCGGGTACCGGCGATGTGCAGCTTACCATGGCCCAGCAGGTGCCGCTGGCCGGCGCGGTGATCGTTTCGACGCCGCAGGATCTGGCGCTTCTCGATGCCCGCAAGGGGATCGCCATGTTCCGCAAGGTCGAAGTGCCGCTGCTCGGCATCGTCGAGAACATGAGCTATTTCCTCGCTCCCGATACGGGCAAGCGCTACGACATCTTCGGCCATGGCGGCGCTCGGGCCGAGGCGGAGCGGATCGGCGTGCCGTTCCTCGGCGAGGTTCCGCTGACGATCGACATTCGCGAACGGTCCGATGCGGGCACCCCCGTCGTCGCCTCCGATCCTGAAGGGGCGTCGGCGAAGATCTACCGTGAGATTGCCGCCAGGGTCTGGGCCGAGCTTGGTGGCCTTACTCCGCGACCGGCGCCTGCAATCGTTTTCGAATAAGAATTCGCATATATGTTCCCGACATTTTGGAATACCTCCCTCGCGTCGATGGACACTCATTTTAAAGGCGGTTTCCGGTCAAGGCTTTGATGTAGGACACGAATCGTCCTGTTATCGAAGCCCCCTTGAACATATTCGGCGCGGGAGTCATGTTGCGGCGCCCACCAGGAGGTTTATACGGCTCTTGATTTTGACTATGGCTGTCTCTATAGGCCCGTCCCGCTGGTGGCCGGCTGGCGGTCCCGCAACCAGGGGCCGGCAAGCCCGCTTCTCGTTCAGTGCCGACGACTTTCGGCCGGAGACCACGATTGATCAATGCCTATAGCGCCACTGGCTCGATGAAGACGCTTGCGCCGGCCGAGGCGCTGCGTCAGCTTCCAGACGACATGGTCTGGCTCGATCTGGTCGAACCCACCCCGCAGGAGGACGCCTATGTCGAGGGTCTCCTCGGAATTCAGGTTCCGACCAGAGAGGACCTGAAGGACATCGAACCTTCGAGTCGGCTTTATGTAGAGAAGGACTCGGTGTTCATGACCGCGTCGCTTGTATGGCGCGCCGATGGCAAGGATCCGCAGCTCACCGACGTCGCCTTCATCCTGTCCGGCAGCCGACTGATCACCGTGCGTTACGCCGAGCCGAAAAGCTTCCAGCTGTTCATCGCCAGCTTGAGCCGTCTGCCGGAACCGGGGCGCGATGGTGCCACTTTGCTGGCAAGACTTCTGGAAACCATCGCCGATCGCACAGCCGAAATTCTTGAGCAGACGGTCGATCACGTCGATGCGCTGTCGACCGACATCTTCCGCGACCGCGGCAAGCGCCGCCCGCCGCAGTTCCTGGAACGTAAGCTGGCCGATATCGCCGCATACCATCGGCTGATCAGCAAGGTGCGCGATAGCCTGGGTTCGCTCGCCCGGCTGTTGACCTTTCTCATGAACGTGCCATTGATCAGCCAGGACAAGAGCGACGACAACCTCTGCCGCACCATCGCGCGGGATGTCGATTCGCTTTCGGAACATGCCTCTTACATCGCCGGCAATATCGCCTTTCTGCTGGATGCCTCCCTCGGGTTGATCAATGTCGAGCAGAACTCCATCATCAAGATATTCTCCATCGCGTCGGTCGTGTTCTTGCCTCCGACGCTCGTTGCCTCGATTTACGGCATGAACTTTCAGTTCATGCCGGAACTCGAGTGGCATATCGGATATCCTCTCGCGATAGTCGCGATGCTGCTGTCCGCCATCATCCCCTTTTTCTTCTTTCGCTGGAAAGGCTGGCTTTAAGCCGGACATCCCCCATGGGTCACCCCGCTGAACATCACGACGCCGAGAAAACGAAGGTCCAAGGCCTTTTTGCGCTCGCACTCGGCTCCGTCGGCGTCGTCTACGGCGACATCGGTACGAGCCCGCTTTATGCGTTCCGCGAGGCTCTGAAGCCGATCGCCCACGACGGCGTCACGGAACTCGAGATCATCGGTCTCATTTCGCTGATGATCTGGACGCTGACGATCATCGTCACGTTCAAATACGTGCTTTTCCTGCTGCGCGCCGACAACGATGGCGAAGGCGGCACGCTCTCGCTCCTTGCCCTTCTGACCAAGTCCGCCAATGGCCACAGGGCGCTGTTGATGCTGCTCGGTCTCATCGGTGCAGCACTTTTCCTCGGCGATGCGATGATCACTCCGGCACTGTCGGTGCTGTCCGCGGTCGAGGGCCTGAAGCTGGTGGCGCCGTCGATGAGCAGCGCCGTCGTGCCGATCTCGGTCGGCATCCTGATTGGCCTTTTCGCCATCCAGTCGAAGGGAACCGGCCTTGTATCGCGCTTCTTCGGGCCGATCACAGCCGTCTGGTTCATCGTCATGGGCGCGGGCGGCATCGCCCATATCTCGGACGACTACAGCATCCTGGCGTCCTTCAATCCGATCTATGCGGTCGAATTCATGCTGAACGAGAGCTTCGTCGGCATTATCGTCCTCGGCGCCGTTTTCCTGACGGTCACTGGTGCCGAAGCGCTTTATGCGGACCTTGGCCATTTCGGCCGACGCCCGATCCAGTGGGCCTGGTTCACGCTCGTCTTTCCGGCGCTGACATTGAACTACCTGGGGCAGGGCGCTCTGGTGCTGAAGCATCCGGAAGCGATGTCCGATCCGTTCTACCTGATGTTCCCGCAATGGGCGCTGCTGCCGGTCGTCATTCTCGCGACCGCGGCCACCATCATCGCCAGCCAGGCGGTCATCACCGGTGCTTTCTCGCTGGTCCGCCAGGGGATCCATCTCGGCTACCTGCCCCGTATGCAGATCCAGTTCACCTCGGAAACCAATACCGGACAGATCTTCCTGCCGTCGGTCAACACCCTGCTTCTGGTCGGCGTCATCGCGCTGGTTCTGGGTTTCGAAAGCTCGGAATCGCTCGCAACCGCCTATGGTATCTCGGTGACCGGCGCCATGGTCGTCACCACGCTGATGGCGTTCGAGTTCGTGCGCGTGAAGTGGAAATGGCCGCAGACGTTCGCGATCTGCGTTCTGGCCCCGCTGCTTGCGCTGGAACTGGTCTTCCTCGGCGCCAACCTCCTGAAGGTCCACGACGGCGGCTGGGTCCCTGTCTCGATGGCGATCATCTTCACCATCGTCATGTGGACCTGGAAGCGCGGTACCGCGATCCTTTTCGAAAAGACCCGCCGCATCGACGTGCCGCTCGAAACCTTCATTCCCATGGTCGAGAAGAAGAGCGATCATGCCCCGGTCTCCGTGCCCGGCGTCGCGATCTTCCTGACCAGCGATCCGGAAACCGCGCCCGCAGCGCTGCTGCACAACATCAAGCACAACCACGTCCTGCACGAAAAGAACGTGATACTGACCATCATCACGGTCAACAAGCCGCGCGTGTCGCTCGAGGAGCGGTTCAAGATCGAGAAGGTCTCTGAGCGTTTCACGCTGATCGAACTGCGCTTCGGCTTCATGCAGTCGCACAATGTCTCGCAGGCGCTCGCCTATCTGCGCAAGACGGGCTTCAAGTTCGACATCATGTCGACCTCCTTCTATCTGGGCCGCCGCAAGCTGGTGCCGGATGCCGCCTCCGGCATGCCCATGTGGCAGGACCGCCTGTTCATCGCCATGGCCAACACTGCGACCGACCCGTCAGACTATTTCCATCTGCCGGCCAACCGCGTCGTCGAGCTCGGCTCGCATGTCATCATTTGAGATGTCCGATTGGGATTCCCTTCGCTGACATTGATGTGAATGTGCTAATTCAAGCCGGCTGCCGGGCGTTTCGGCGGCCGGCGTTAACCGCTCATCAAGGTTAATGATTGATCTTCATCGGGTTCTTGTTGCCCTGTGGAGTTTCCGGTTTTGCGTTCGAATAGTGTTTTGCGTCGCAAGTCCTCATCCGGACTGAGTGGATGGACTTCCCCGGCCGTTTTCGGCCTTGCATGCTGGCTGGTCTTTCCGTCCGCCCCGGCTCATGGCGATCTCGCCGATCTTCTGACCGGCTTCGACGGCACCGAACAATGGCGCATGGTGCTGACCGATTCGCCGGCCGGCTCGATCCATCAGGCTTCTCTGGCATTTCCCGGCCTCAACAAGGCGGTATCCGGCAATGCCGGTCTCGAACTCCCGGACGGCCGCAAGATCGCGCTTGTCGGCGAGAACAGGTCCTCGGATCCGCGCCCCGATGAAGACCGCGTCAATCGCGCCGCCAAGAAGGGCCGCATCGTCACCGTCGAGCCCATGTTGCCGCCGAAGGCGTTCTCCGCCGGCTCCGTGTTGCAGCGTTCGAGTGCGCTCACTTCGCCCGTCGAAGAGAAGGATGCGATGACAGCCTTCTTGAAGGCCGGCAAGAATGACGCTCCGGTAGAGCTCGCGTCCTTCTATTTCCGCAAGGATGAACCGAAGCGGGCAGAGGACGACCTCATGCCGATGATCGCCAGCCTCATCAACAATCCGACTGCCGATGTGCTGGCGGCCGCCTATGCGCCGTCGGAACCCGATTTCGCCAAACAGTCGCCGTTCGACGCCATTCTGACGGAAAAGAAAAAGCCCGGCCGGTTCATCCCGCCGATCAGTGCCGATGACCACGCCTGGGCCGCAACCCCGCTGCCGCCCGATTCCTTCTCGGCCAAGCAGCAGCAATGCCTCGCATCCGGTATCTATTTCGAGTCGCGCGGCGAATCCGCCCGCGGCCAGGCCGCCGTCGCTCAGGTCATCCTCAACCGGGTGCGCAATCCGGCCTATCCGAAGACGATCTGCGACGTCGTCTACCAGAATGAAGATTGGCGCAATCGCTGCCAGTTCTCGTTTGCCTGCGACAACGTCAAGGACCGAATCCGCTCCGAATACCACTGGAAGATGGCCCGCGAAGTGGCGTTGGCCGTGGCCGCCGGCAAGATCTGGCTTCCGGAAGTCGGCTCCGCCACGCATTATCATGCCGTCTATGTTCGTCCCGACTGGGCGCGCACGATGAAGAAGGTCGGCCGCATCGGCCTGCACGTCTTCTATCGCACCTATGGCGGCGGCTGGAGCTGAGCCGGTTCGGCCGCCTCAATAGGCGGCGATTCCCGCGACAGTTTTACCCGACTCCGGTTGTACCGCTTTTAACCGATTGAATTTGCTCGGTTAATTTACCTCAATCGAAGAACCTCGGACGCCTTGACTATGGGGGCGGGCAAAACTATGTTGCGCGCGACTTGAAAACGGGCCGGACGGCGCGAAATCCCTCGCTAATCGCACTTTTTTGCGGTTGGAAAGCATAAAACCGGTTGTGCCGGGAGCAGAAATAGGGGAGGACGCACATGACGGATCACCGCGACGATGGTCTGGAAGAGCGCCGGCGGCGTCTTTCCGCAAAACTTGCGGAAAGGAAGGCCGAAGACGACGCAGAGGCGAGGCGGGACGCGCAATCTGAAGAAAGCCGAAAGGGCATGGCCCTCGGCTTCAAGATTTCCTCCGAGTTCATCTCCGCGATCGCAGTGGGTGCGATTCTGGGCTATGCGCTCGATTATTATGTCGGCACGACGCCGTGGGGGATGATCGTTCTTCTCCTCCTCGGCTTCTGTGCCGGTGTCTTGAACGTGCTTCGCTCGGTGGGAAAGGTGGCTCAGCCGCCTGCCCTGCAGAAGCGCAGCGACGGGGACGGAAAGGAAGGCGGCCTTTAAGAAGGGCGCTTCCGGCGAAGTGAAGGGAGCCGCTCAAGGCGGCGAATGAAAGAGGTAGACGGTGGCAAACGATCCGATCCATCAGTTCCAGATCAACAAGATCGTTCCGATCGAGATCGGCGGCATCGACTTCTCCTTTACCAATGCATCCCTGTTCATGGTTGCGACCGTGGCTTGCGCCGCAGGTTTCCTCTATTTCTCCACGTCGCAGCGCTCGGTCGTCCCGGGCCGCGCGCAGTCGGTTGCGGAAATGTCCTATGAGTTCATCGCCAACATGCTGCGCGAAGGCGCCGGCAGCCATGGCATGAAGTTCTTCCCGCTGGTCTTTTCGCTGTTCATGTTCGTGCTGACCGCAAACCTGCTCGGCATGTTCCCCTATTTCTTCACCGTCACCAGCCAGATCATCGTCACCTTTGCGCTGGCGATTCTCGTGGTCGGCACGGTCATCGTCTACGGTTTCTACAAGCACGGCCTGCATTTCCTCAAGCTCTTCGTGCCGAGCGGCGTCCCGGGGGCACTTCTGCCGCTGGTCGTGGCGATCGAAGTGATCTCGTTCCTCTCGCGTCCGATTTCGCTCTCCGTTCGTCTGTTCGCCAACATGCTGGCCGGCCATATCACGCTGAAAGTGTTCGCGGGCTTCGTCGGTTCGCTCGGAGCGCTCGGCGCACTCGGCATCGGTGGTGCCATCCTGCCCCTCATCATGACCGTCGCCCTGACCGGTCTCGAATTCCTCGTCGCCTTCCTCCAGGCCTACGTCTTTGCGGTGCTCACTTGCATGTACCTCAACGACGCGGTCCATCCCGGCGGGCACTAAGGATAAAGACATTGGCGTCATAGGCGTCAGTCTACAGCCGCAACAACCATTTCGAAGGAGTTTCTCATGGAAGCGGAAGCAGCAAAGTTCATCGGTGCAGGCCTGGCTTGCTTTGGTATGGCCGGTACGGCTCTTGGCCTCGGCAACATCTTCGGCAGCTACTTGTCGGGCGCATTGCGCAACCCGTCTGCCGCTGACAGCCAGTTCGGCCGTCTGGTATTCGGCTTCGCCGTTACGGAAGCTCTGGGCATCTTCTCGCTGCTCGTCGCTCTCCTTCTCCTGTTCGTGGTCTGATATCCAGGCCAGGAATTCGATCGCGGCCGCCTGAACAGGGCGGCCGTGGTCTTTCGCATTTGGAATTCACCTGGAGGTGATGATGTTCGTGACCTCGGCATATGCGCAGACCGCGCCGGCCGCTCCAAATACGCCTGCCGCGCCCGCTGGCGAAGTGCATACCGAAACCGGCGTTGCCCACGGCGGCGAACACAAGGGTGCGTTCCCGCCCCTGGATTCCACCTATTTCGCTTCGCAGCTTCTGTGGCTGATCATCAGCTTCGGCCTCTTCTATCTCCTGATGAAGAAGGTCATCGTTCCGCGCGTCGGCGGCATTCTCGAACACCGCCACGACCGGATCGCTCAGGATCTCGACGAGGCCGCCCGCCTGAAGGCGGAAGCGGACGCCGCCGTCGAGACCTATGAAAAGGAACTGGCAGCCGCCCGTTCCAAGGGCCACAAGATCGCCGAAACCGCTCGCGAGGCCGCCAAGACCAAGGCTGTCGCCGACCGCGCCGCGATCGAGGCCGAACTGACCGAGAAGCTGGCCGCCGCCGAGACCCGCATCGGCGAAATCAAGGCAAAGGCTTTCGCAGAAGTCGGCCAGATCGCCGAAGAGACCGCTACCGCCATCGTCAATCAGCTGATCGGCGCCAAGGCAAGCGGCGACGACATCAAGGCTGCAGTTGCAGCCGCGAAGACGGAGGCCTGATCCAATGACATTGGATGCAACATTTTTCGCACTCGTCGCACTCGTCATCTTCCTGGCCCTGATCGTTTACCTGAAAGTGCCGGGCATGATGGCGAAGTCGCTCGACGAGCGCGCCGCCAACATCAGCAAGGAACTCGACGAAGCCAAGCGTCTGCGCGAGGAAGCGCAGACCCTGCTCGCCGAATACCAGCGCAAGCGCAAGGAAGCCGAAGCGGAAGCCGCCCAGATCGTGGCCGTCGCCGAGCGTGAAGCTGCGGCCCTGACCGAGGAAGCTCGCCAGAAGACCGACGAATTCGTCACCCGCCGCAACGCGCTTTCCGAGCAGAAGATCAAACAGGCGGAAGCCGAAGCGATCGGCGCCGTGCGCGCCGCCGCCGTCGATCTCGCCATCGCCGCCGCCCAGAGCGTCATCGCCCGCAAGGCCGATGCCTCCACCCAGGACACGCTCTTCCAGGACGCCGTCGGCAAGGTGCAGTCGAGACTGAACTGATTTCAGTCACATAAGACTTCTGAAAGGCCGGGCGAAAACCCGGCCTTTTTTGTTTTGGGCGAATGGAGGATCGTGATGGATCTGACTGTGACAACTCTGTCGAGGGAACAAGCGCTCTCCCTGACCGAACGGTTTCTGAGCGCGCGCTTTGCCGATGCGGACTTCGCCTTCGTGGCCGGCTCCATCATGCGCGGCACGGGAACTCCGTCCTCCAATATCGATCTCGTCGTTCTGCATTCGACCCTGCCGCATGCCCATCGCGAGTCGGAGGTCTTCGAGGGGGTGCCGTTCGAAGCCCTGGTCCATGACGATGGGACCTTACGCTGGTTCCTTGAGGCGGATGTAGAAGCGGGCCGTCCCGTGCTGATCCGGATGGTTATGGAAGGCGCTCCTATCGGCCCGCGCCCTCAGCGGGCGGATGCGCTTCGCCGCGAGGCCGAGGCTCTCCTGATCAAAGGTCCGCCTCCGCTGGACCGAGAGGCGCTCGACCGAATGCGGTATGTCATTTCGAGCATGCTGATCGATCTCGCCGACGAACGGCCCGAGTTCGAGCGGGTGGCGATCGGCGCGGCGCTTTATCAGGCGCTCGGCGATTTTATCCTGCGCAGTAACGGGCAATGGTCCGGCGCCAGCAAATGGCTGCCGCGGCAGGTGAGGGCATTCGATCCGGTGCTGGGCGATGCATTCATTGCAGCCTTTGATGCGCTGTTTCGCGAAGGAGAGACCAAGCCGATCCTGGATTGCGCGGAAAAAGTCTTCGCCCCACATGGCGGACTGCTGTTTGATGGCTATCGTGCCGACGCACTGGCCAAATGGCGCAAGTGAATGGAGAGGATTGCCGGTCAGCTCTCCGGCAGGTCATCCTTGCGCAGCGGCCTAAAACTCATCCGGTGCAGGGAACAGGGCCCATGCGCTTCGATGCCGGCGCGGTGCTGGGCCGTCCCGTAACCGACGTGATTGGCAAAACCGTAAGCCGGGAAGACCAGATGCGCGCGGGTCATCATCCGGTCGCGGGTGACCTTGGCGATAATGGAGGCGGCGGCGATCGAGACCGAGCGGGCGTCACCCTTGATGACGGCCTTGCCGGGGCAGCAGAGACCCTGCGGCACGTCGCGGCCGTCGGCGAGTACATAGGCCGGTGTGACGGCCAGCCCCGCCACGGCTCGGCGCATGGCGTCGAGGCTGGCGCGCAGGATGTTGCGTTCGTCGATATGGCGCGGACCGGAGGCCGCGATCGAGACTTCCGCCGTCGCCATGATCGCCTCGAACAGAACTTCCCGCTGGGCAAGGGTCAGCTGCTTGGAATCGTTGAGGCCGTCGGGGATGTTGTCGGGGTCGAGGATGACCGCGGCCGCCACCACCGGGCCTGCCAAGGGCCCGCGCCCGGCCTCGTCGGTGCCCGCGACCGGCCAGTGTCCAGCCTTTCGTGCCACCAGTTCCAGGCTGAAATCCGGAACCAGCGGAACGTCTTCGAAAAGCATCGGAGAATCGGGAGACGTGCGAGGTAACATGGCGGCAACCTCGCACGTCGTCCCGACCTCCTGCAACCCCCGGCGGGCGATTGCGGCGTCGCTATCCACCGAGGGGCGGCGGTGGAACCGGGGTATTTTCCGACGCGGGGGACAGGGCGGGTCGCGTCGGAAATGGGAATTCGCTGTTAAGCTCGTATAAGGTCCCGTCAGAGCAGCGAAAGCTGGATGCCGCCGCCGTCGGGACGGAGGAAAATGTCGTCGCGCAGCGGCAGGCCGCGCCGCACCATGCCGAGCCGCTTGGTCGCCATCTCGAAACGCCGGCCGATCTGCCAGGCATAGGGACCGGCACCCTTCATCCGCTTGCCCCATTCGGCGTCGTAATCCTTGCCGCCGCGCATCGAGCGGACGAGCGACATCACATGCCGGTAGCGGTCCGGATAGTTCTGCAGCAACCAGTCCCGGAAGAGGGGGCTCACCTCCAGCGGCAGGCGCAGGAGAACGTAGCTTGCTTCCGTCGCCCCCGCCGCGTGACCGGCGTCGAGGATGCGCTCGATCTCGTGGTCGTTCAGCGCCGGAATGACGGGTGCCACCATGACCGCGGTCGGAATGCCGGCATCGGTCAACGCCTTGATGGCAGCGAGGCGCTTGGGAGGGGTCGAGGCGCGCGGCTCCATGGTGCGGGCAAGCTTGCGGTCGAGTGTGGTGACCGAAATCCCGACCTTCGCAAGCCCTTTCGACGCCATGTCTGCAAGAATATCGATGTCGCGGGTGATCAGCGCCGACTTGGTGACGATCGCGACGGGGTGGTTGGCCTTCTGCAGCACTTCGAGGATCTGTCGCATGATCCGCCATTCCCGCTCGATCGGCTGATAGGGGTCGGTATTGGTACCGATCGCGATCGCCCGCACCTTGTAGTCCGGGCGGCTCAGCTCCCGCTCGAGCAGCTTCGGCACGTCCGGCTTGGCGAACAGCTTCGATTCGAAATCGAGACCCGGCGAAAGCCCCATGAAACTGTGGGTCGGTCGGGCGAAGCAATAGATGCAGCCATGCTCACAGCCGCGATAGGGATTGATCGATCGGTCGAACGAAAGATCCGGCGATTCGTTGCGGGTGATGGCCGTGCGCGGCTTTTCCACCTGCACCTCGGTCCGGAACGGTTCGAGCTCCTCCAGCGTCTGCCAGCCGTCATCGAATGCCTCGCGGCGCTCTTCCTCGAAACGGCCGCTCGGATTGAGCCCCGCGCCGCGCCCGCGACGCCGATCGATTTCCACCCGAAGACCGGAGGATTTGACCAACGCATCGGCAATATCGGCCGTATGGGCAGGCGCGAAAGCGTCCTGCCGCAATTGATGCAGCTCGTTCATGGGTTAGCTCCTGAAGGGGGAAATTCCCCGTTCCTGATGACTAAATTCCTAGCGCTGATATGAGAACATTGCAAGAACAAAATTCGAAGCCCGCGTTTCTGGCGTTCCGTGTTGCAATGCGTTACATGTCAGGGATGCTGACTGTCATCATGGAATGCCGCGATCAGGAATCCGAGTTGGCGCAGACGCTCTCGGTGCTCGTTTCCGCTGCGGTGGAGGGACTCGTGAGCGATGTCGTGGTGCTCGATCACGGTTCGCGGGACGGTTCCTCCCGCGTCGCCGATGCGGCCGGCTGCCGTTTTTACGGCCATTGGGACATCAAGGATATTTTGCGCGGCGCCCGAGGAGAATGGCTGCTGCTCGTCGAGCCCGGCGCCCGGCTGCAGGCCGGCTGGATCGACGAGGTGATGGAATATATTGCGCTGAACAAGCAGCCGGCCCGTTTCGCGCCGGCGCGCAATTACCGGCGGCCGTTCTTCAGGCGCATCGGCCGAAGCGTGCCGCCGCTGGAATACGGCATGCTGCTGCCGAAGCGGCAGGCGATCGCGCTCGCAAAATCGGGAATGGACCTGGAAACCCTGGCGCGCGGCCAGAAGGTGTCGAAGCTCGCCAGCGAGATCATCCCGGCCTGGGTGGCAGCGGCAGTCAGGTAGCAGCTATTTGCCGCCGCGCTTCAGGTGCTCGTCGAGCCGCGGCATGATCTCGATGAAATTGCAGGGCATGTGACGGTAGTCGAGCTGCGCCTTCAGAATGCCGTCCCAGGCATCCTTGCAGGCGCCGGGCGAACCCGGCAGCACGAAGATGAAGGTGGCGTTCGCCACGCCGCCCGTCGCCCGCGACTGGATCGTCGAGGTCCCTATCTTGTCGTAGGAAATGCGGTGGAACACCTCCGAAAATCCGTCCATGCGCTTTTCGAACAGCGGCTCCAGCGCCTCGGGCGTCACGTCGCGGCCGGTAAAACCCGTGCCACCCGTGGTAATCACCACGTCGATATCGGGATCGAGCGTCCACTCCCGCACCTGGCCGGCAATGCGGTCCTTGTCGTCGGGCATGATAGCCCGCGCTTTCAGCTCATGCCCGGCTTCCGCGATCCGCGCCACCAGCGTGTCGCCGGACTTGTCGTCGGCAGGCGTGCGTGTATCGGAAACGGTCAGCACGGCGATGCCGACGGGTATGAAGGAGCGGGTTTCGTCGATCCGGTTCATTGGGTTTTCTCTAGCCCTGGCCAACGGTTCTCACTGCCTGAAAATACCATTCCGGCTTCTGGCCGTTAAGGTTTTCCACCGCTCTTTCCGCCGCTTCGAAGGAAGGAAATATCCCGAAACAGGTGGCGCCGGAACCGGACATCCGCGTCAGCATCGTGCCTTCCGCGCCGATCAGGCTGGAAATCTGGTCGATCTCACGCACCAGCGAGCGTGCCGGCGGTTCGAGATCGTTGCGCAGCGTCCTCAGAAAGCCGATCCAGTCGCTGTCGTACGTGCCGATCGGCGGATTGTCCTTCTGCATCAGGCGGCGGAAGATGTCGGGCGTCGAAACCCCGACCAGCGGATTGCCGAGCACCAGTGCCAGCGAGGGCAGGCCGGGAAGTGCTGTCAGCTCCTCGCCGATCCCCTTGGCCAGCAGCGGCTCGCCCCTGAGGCACATCGGCACGTCGGCGCCGAGCGAAAGACAGAGCGCTGCCAGCTCGGCGTCCGGCAGGCTGGCATTCCAGAAACGCATCAGGCCGCGAAGGGCCGCAGCCGCATCCGCCGAGCCGCCCCCGATGCCCGCTGCGACCGGCAGGTTCTTTTCGAGGTGGATGGCAACCGGCGGCGTTGAAACGCCCTTGTCCTCCAGCGCCTTGCGCAGCATGTCGCGGGCTTTCAGCACGAGGTTGCCGTGCCTGCCTTCGGCAGAGGTCGGCAGCAGCGAAGCGAAACGGCCGGACACGAAAAAATCGTCGGCATCCACATCGCAGAAAGCCAGCCGGTCGCCGGTGTCGGCAAAGGTCACGATGCTCTCGAGCAGGTGATACCCGTCGGCCCGCTGGCCGGTCACATGCAGGGCGAGGTTGATCTTGGCGGGCGCAAGTTCGAAAAGGCCCGCCTTGTCGGCGAGCCAGTTGTCGGATGACGGATTGTCCAGAAACATGCGCGTCAGGATTTCTTGTCGGGATTGGCCGGCGCCGGCGGGGCGGGTGCCACCGGTTCCGTCGGGCTGCGGTCGGCCGTCGTGGCGTTCGGATCGAGCGGCGCCAGGCCCTTCTCGATCTTCTCCTTGATCTGCTCGCGGTTGATGTCCTCGCCTTCCGAGATCAGAGCCCGGTTCCACTGGTAGACGGCCTCGAGCTTGCGCCCGACGCGCCAGTAGGAATCGCCGAGATGGTCGTTGATCGTCGAATCGCCGGCGCGCAGCTGCACCGCGCGTTCCAGTTCGGTCACGGCCTCGTCGAACTTGCCCATGCGGAAATAGGCCCAGCCGAGCGAATCGACGATATAACCGTCATCCGGCCGCGCATCGACGGCCCGTTTGATCATGTCGAGACCTTCGTCGAGGTTCTTGTTCATGTCGACCAGGGAATAGCCGAGATAGTTGAGGACCTGCGGCTGTTCGGGATTGAGCTCGAGCGCCTTGCGGAAATTCGGCTCGGCCTTCGCCCAGTTCTTAAGCCGCTCGTAGGCGATGCCGCGCTGGAAGAAGATCGTCCAGTCGCCGGGCTTCGGCACGGGCCCGATGACCTCGGCGGCCTTGTCGTAGGTCTCCGCCATGGTCTTGTAGTCCTTGGCGTCGGAAAGCACGCTGCCATAGGCGATGTAGCTGCGGATGTCGGACGGATCGGAATCGATCAGCGACTTCAGGTGCTGCTTGGCTTCGTCCACCTTGCCCGTGTCGGAAAGCGTCACGCCCAGCTGCAGCTCGGAAATGCGGCGCATCGGCGAATCGGCCGGAACGCTGGCATAGAACTTGATGGCCCGCTCCGGCTGCTTGAGCTTCTCAGCGATGCCGCCGAGCAGGATCAGCGTGTCGGCGCTCTTGGGGTCGAGCGCGTGGGAAATCTGCAGGTAGAGCGAGACCATGTCCTCGGCGCCCTGGCGGTTCAGCGCGCCGCCGATCGAAAACAGGACGCCGGCAGCGCCTTCTGCGGCATTGCTCACCTGCTGTTCGGGCTTCTGGCCTTTCTCGATGCTCTGGCGCAGGGCCTTCAGCGGCGCATAGTTGGAGACCATGCCGTCACCGACGGAGATCGCGTCCAGCGCCTTCTGCTTGTTGCCGGCCGCCGCTTCGAGACGTGCCAGCGCCATCACCGCGCGCATAAAGGTGTCCGGCGCGGTGGCGACGGCTTCCTTGTTGGTGACGGCGGTATTGAGGTGCTGTCGCGCAGTACCGATATCGCCGGTCACCAGCGCCATGGCGCCGAGATGGTAATCGGTGAATACCTTGTACCAGGCCGGTCCCTTGAGGTTGTTGATGCCGGCCATCGCCTGCTTGCCCTTGCCGGCCCCGACATCCGCCCAGGCGGACAGGAGCTGGTGGGTCAGCCGATCGAGGTCGTTCGGGCCTTCGTAGGCAAGAACCTTCTTGGCCGTATCGAACTTCTTGGCGCGCAGGGCATCGAGGCCGCGGACGATCTTGGTGATCCGCTCGACGGCGTTGTCGTCCTTGAGCGCGTTGGCTTCAGCGAGGCCCTGGTCGAAATCGCCGTTGAGCAACAGCGAGATCATCAGCCGTTCGCGGATTTCCAGGTTGGCGGCATCGAAAGCCAGCGCCTTGCGGTAGAGCGCGATCGCGGTTTCGTAATCATGGTCGACGTCGGCTGTCCGGGCGGCCAGAAATGCGCCGGAAAACGTCTTCACGTTGCCAGGGCTGAACGTCACCGTGTCTTTCACCGCTGGCTTCGCTTCCGCCGTCGCCGCATTGGCCACCGTTCCGAACAGGAGAACGGTTGCAAGCGCCGCGCTGGAGAGCAGAAGAAGGCTGGATTTCTGCCGCATAAACATGCCTTTCGTAAGAGCATGGCGATTCGATGAGATACCGCCGCCAATTGTGCCCTATTGATTCATGATAGAATGGCTTTTTTGAAGCACGTCCGCAAGGAAATCCCCAGCGCCGCATGGGGGCGGCGCCGGTCACACCTTCGTCAACGGACGCCGAGCGTCAGTTGACGCGCTGGATCGAAAAGTCGATGACTTCGAGAAGGGCGGCCTTGAGCGGCGAGGCTGGAAGCGGTGCCAGCGCATCGCGGGCGATCGTCCCGTAATGCAGCGCGCGGCCGATCGTGTCGTTCAGGGCGCCGTATTTGTTGATCAGGCCGAGCGCCCTTTCCAGGTTTTCGTCGCTGCTCTCGCCCTTCTCGATCGCCTGGCGCCAGAATGCGCGCTCGGCCTCGGTGCCGCGGCGATAGGAGAGGATGACGGGCAGCGTGATCTTGCCCTCGCGGAAATCGTCGCCGACATTCTTGCCGAGATCGGCAGCCTTGCCGCCGTAATCGAGCGCGTCGTCGACGAGCTGGAACGCAAGACCAAGGTTCATGCCGTAGGATTTCAGCGCGCCCCGGCCGGCCTTGTCGGCATTGGCGATGATCGGCCCGACTTCGGCGGCGGCTGCAAACAGCGCAGCCGTCTTGGCGCGGATGACCGAAAGATAGTCGTCCTCGGTCGTTTCCATGTTCTTGGCGACGGAAAGCTGAAGCACTTCGCCTTCGGCGATGACGGACGCTGCGGCCGACAGCACGTCGAGCGCTTCGAGCGACCCGACATCGACCATCATCCGAAAAGCCTGGCCGAGCAGGAAATCGCCAACCAGAACGCTCGCCTGGTTGCCCCAGATCATCCGTGCGGTCGAGCGCCCGCGGCGCAGGTCGCTTTCGTCAACCACGTCGTCGTGGAGAAGCGTTGCCGTGTGCATGAACTCCACGCTGGTCGCAAGCTTCACATGGGCCTCGCCCTGGTATCCGAACAGGGCGGCGGACGCGAGCGTCAGCATCGGCCGCAGCCGCTTGCCGCCCGACGAGATCAGGTGGTTGGCGACTTCCGGGATCATCTGCACGTCGGAGCCGGCCTTGGAAAGGATCAGCTGGTTGACCCGATCCATGTCCGCCTTGGTCAGATCCACCAGCGGCTTGACGGATGCCAGTTTGTTTTTGCCTTCTTCAAGCGGTATGACGACGCCCAATGTCAGGCCTCCCTATCGAAATCTTTCAAACGACAATAGAAAGAGGCTGATAGTGCGGCAAGCGCAAATCGCATCCCTCCGGATTATAATGGGGTAACAAAGACATCATGCTGGAGATCATCCGCACCAACGACATCGTGATCCTGTCGCTGGCACAGAGCCTGATGAAGGATGCGGGCATCTACTGCATGGTCGCCGACCAGTCGATGAGCGTGCTCGAAGGCTCGCTCGGCCTGCTGCAGCGCCGGCTGATGGTCGATGGCGAGCGGGCGGACGAGGCGCGGCGGATCTTGAAGGATGCGGGGCTGGAAGCGGAGCTGCGGCCTTGATGTCCGAGGGAGCTTGGGTCTTGAGTTTTTCTGAAGTCTTGGCGTCGGCTCTATGCGGAGCCTCAGCCTCGAACGTATTCGCGGATCGCCCCCCTCTGCCCTGCCGGGCATCTCCCCCTCAAGGGGGGAGATCACGAGCTGCACGATCCCAGCTTCTCCAGAAACGGCGTGCAGACGGAGACATTGGATGTAGAGCGGTGAGCAGGCGCCCAGCCAATCTCCCCACCCGAGGGGGAGATGCCCGGCAGGGCAGAGGGGGGCTGCCGACCGCCGAGGTTCAAAGCAGGCCGGTGTCCATCGACATTCAATGGCGCCAACTCAAATGACCACACAGAGCCACACCATCGACGCCTTCCACCGTGGCCGCTTTCACGTCATGCAGCCGAAGGGTGGCGGCCATCGCTCGGGCGTCGATGCCATGCTGCTCGCCTCGCTGGTCGCCTCCGACAAGGCGGTGAGCGTTGCCGATCTCGGCTCGGGCGCCGGTGCGGCGGGTCTTGCCGTCGCCGCGCGGCTGGAGCGGGCAAAGGTCCTACTCATCGAGAAATCGCCGCTGATGGCGGACTATGCCCGCAGGACGCTGGAACTTCCCCAAAACGCCTTCATAGCCGGTCGGGTCGAGGTGCTGGAAGCCGACGTGACGCTGACCGGCAAGCCAAGGCTCGCCGCCGGCCTCGTCGACGAGATCCACGACCACGTGATCATGAACCCGCCCTTCAACGACGCCAGCGACCGCAAGACGCCCGATGCGCTGAAGGCCGAGGCGCATGCGATGACGGAAGACCTGTTCGAGGCCTGGATCCGCACTGCAGGTGCGATCATGAAGCCCGGCGGGCAGTTGTCGCTGATCGCCCGGCCGCAATCGATCGCCGAGATCATCGAGGCCTGCGGCAGGCGTTTCGGCGGGCTGGAAATCACCGCTCTTCACCCCCGCCCGGACGAAAGCGCCACGCGCATCCTCGTCACCGCCGTCAAGGGTTCGCGTGCCCGGCTGACATTCCGGGCGCCGCTTTTCGTGCATGGCGCGGATGGCCATGCGTTTTCGGCGTTCGTGGACGACCTGAACAATGGCCGGGCCGCCTATTCCCGCCTCAGCCCGAAACGAAATCGATCAGCAGCTTGACGTTGAGGCCGGCGATGACGACGGCGATCAGCCAGGCGATGCCGGAGAGCCAGATCGGCGCCACGAGTTCGCCCATCTTGGCCTTGCTGGCGGTGAACATGACGAGCGGAAAGACCGCGAAGGAAAGCTGAAGGCTGAGCACGACCTGGGTGAGGATCAGCAGTTCCGCCGTGCCCGCATCGCCGTACCATATGGTCACGAACGCGGCCGGAATGATGGCGATCCCGCGGGTGATGAGGCGGCGGACCCATGGCGGCAGCTTCATCTTGAGGAAGCCCTCCATGACGATCTGGCCGGCGAGCGTCGCGGTCACGGTCGAATTCAGGCCGCAGCAGAGCAGGGCGATCCCGAACAGCGTCGGTGCGATGGCAAGCCCGAGAAGTGGCGCCAACAGCGAATGCGCTTCGCCGAGTTCGGCTACCTCGGTCCGCCCGGTACTGTTGAAGGCGGCTGCCGCAAGGATCAGGATCGAGGCATTGATCAACAGCGCGAAGCAGAGCGCGACGGTGGAGTCGATCGTCGCATAGGTTAGCGCTTCTTTCTTTTCCGGCAGGGTGTGGCCATAGTTGCGGGTCTGCACGATGCCGGAATGCAGGTAGAGGTTATGCGGCATGACGGTCGCGCCGAGAATGCCGAGCGCCAGATAGAGCATCTCCGGATTGGTGACGATCTCGGTCGTCGGGAAGAAACCGCGGATGACGCCGCCCCACTGCGGATCGGCAAGGAAGATCTGGATCGCGAAACACACGGCAATGACGCCGAGCAGGGTGATGATGAAGGCTTCGACCCATCGGAAGCCCATCTTCTGCAGGTAAAGGATGATGAAGACGTCGAGAGCCGTGATCAGCACGCCGAGCTCCAGGGGGATGCCGAAGATCAGGTTGAGACCGATCGCTGTGCCGATCACCTCGGCGATATCCGTGGCGATGATGGCGATTTCGGCAAGCGCCCAGAGCGGAATGGAAACCCATTTCGGGAACGCGTCGCGGCAGGCCTGCGCGAGGTCTCGGCCCGATGCGATGGCAAGACGCGCACAGAGCGACTGCAGCACGATCGCCATCAGGTTGGACAGCAGTGCGACCGCGAGCAGCGCGTAACCGAATTTCGATCCGCCGGCGAGCGAGGTCGCCCAGTTGCCGGGATCCATGTAGCCGACCGCGACCAGGTAACCCGGACCCGCGAAGGCGGCGAGCCGTCGCCATCGCGATCCGGAGTGCGAGATGTTGATACTGCGATGGACGTCGGAGAGCGATGCCTCTCCGCGCTTGTTCCGCCAGCCGCTGTCCTGCTTCGAACCCAAAACGTCCATCTTTGCCTATCTCCGTTCGCGAGAGCGATAATGCGCAGTTGGAATGATAATGCAAGTCATTCGCAACTGGAAAATGAAAACCCTGCTTTAAGTGGGGCAGCCATTGCGTTTGAAAATCCGTCACATACATGCTTTGGCAGAGCCGAACGCGACAGAAGGAAAAGAAATGGCTGGGTTTTTGCAGAGGTTGACGCCGAAAAGGTTCCGTAAGAAGGGGCTGACGATACCCGTCGTCCGGCTTCACGGGGCGATCATGGCCGGCGGCAGCCAGTTCAAGCCGAGCCTCAACCTCGCCGGCGTTGCACCGATGCTCGAAAAGGCCTTTTCGAAGAAAGATGCGCCGGTCGTTGCGATCTCGCTCAATTCGCCGGGTGGCTCCCCTGTCCAGTCGCGCCTGATCTTCCAGCGCATCCGTTCGCTGGCGGAAGAAAAGGACAAGAAAGTCCTGGTCTTCGTCGAGGATGTCGCGGCCTCGGGCGGCTACATGATCGCGCTCGCCGGCGACGAGATCTTTGCCGACCCGACCTCCATCGTCGGGTCGATCGGCGTCGTTTCCGGTGGTTTCGGCTTCCCGGAACTGCTGCGCAAGATCGGCGTCGAGCGCCGCGTCTATACCGCCGGTGAAAACAAGGTGATCCTCGATCCCTTCCAGCCGGAAAAGGAAGGCGACATCGAATACCTGAAGGCCCTGCAGCTCGAAATCCACAATGTGTTCATCGAGATGGTCAAGATGCGCCGCGGCGAGCGGCTGGCCGATGACGCGACGATCTTTTCCGGCCTGTTCTGGAGCGGATTGCGAGGCCTCGATCTCGGCCTGATCGACAGTCTCGGCGACATGCGCGAAGTCCTCAAGCGCCGTTATGGCAAGGACACGAAGCTGGAACTGATCGGCAGCGCCCGCACCCTGTTCGGCCGCCGCGTGCCCGGCGTCGTCTTCGGCGAGGGCAAGGCCGGAGAAATCGCCGCAGGCGCGGTCACGGGACTTGCCGCGAGCCTGGAAGAAAAGGCAATGTGGAGCCGCTACGGCCTGTGAGGTCGCAAGAATAGCGCGAGAGGGGAAATGGCGCAGCTTATATTTCTGATCATCGTCATCGGCGGCGGCTGGATGCTCTACAAGAAGTTCATCAAGGACGCCCAACGACTGTCATCGCGCACCCGCCGGGAGGAAAAGGAGCGCCAGACCGGCGCAATCGGCACGCTGGAACGGGACCCGGCGACCGGGGAATACCGGGTGAAGCGGGACGAGGAGTAGAACTCATGCCCGATGAGAAGACGTCTGCCGTCGGGGAGGCCGATGCCGACGAAAGACGTGCGGCACTGGAAAGGATTCGCGCTTTCACGTGGGATTTGCCGGACGGCTGGAAATTCGATCGCGAGGGGGCCAACAGCCGTGAGACGAATAGCGATTAAACCCGTTCCTTCACCCGCGATGCCCAATCGGAGCCCGCATAGCTTACGCGGAGAATGGAGACGGTCAGGTTCTGATCGTTCACGGTGAAGCAGACGACGGCTTTTTCTGAGGCCGGGATGGCGCGTAGACCGGGTAGAATGTCATCCCGGATGGTCCCGATTTTGGGGAAATCTGTAAGGCGGGAGATGAACAGCGTGATCTCATCGACCTTGGATTTGCCGATGGCAGTGCCGGCATAGGACGAAATGAAATCGGTAATGTCAAAGATATCGAGTTCGACGAGCGGGTGCTTGATGATCGTGTAGCTCATCAGCGGTTCTTATATTTCTCGTCCAGCCTTGCCTTGATGCGGTTAGCCATTTCGTCCCCATCCCAGGGCAACCACTGATCTCGCGGCAGTTCAGCGCGGCGGCGGATCTCGTCCTTCATGCCGATCAGCGGGTCGTCATGAGCGGAACTCTCCTCGTCCCGCAACAAACTATCGATGCCAGCCTCGAGCACTTTCTCGACCGAGGGAAACTGGCCGTCCTCGACGAGCTTTTCGGCAAGCCGCAGGGAGCGTTCGGACAAGGTGAAGCTGTTCTTGACGTTCATGGTTTTTCTCCGGAAGAACGAACGAAGCTTAACATGGGTCGCGCCCGGCGTGCATCCCCGCAACCGCCGCAAACGCATAAATCCTTGACCCGCGCCCCTGATGCGTGGCACTCGTCCGCATCCTCGAACCGATACAGATATGGCCATGACCGAGCTGCCCGACCACATGTCTCCGACCCGCTCCTTCCAGGGGCTGATCCTCGCGCTCCAGAATTACTGGGCCGACAAGGGTTGCGCGATCTTGCAGCCCTACGACATGGAAGTCGGTGCCGGTACCTTCCATCCGGCCACCACGCTGCGCGCGCTCGGCCCCAAGCCGTGGAAGGCCGCCTATGTTCAGCCGTCGCGTCGTCCGTCCGACGGTCGTTACGGTGAAAACCCCAACCGCCTGCAGCATTATTACCAGTTTCAGGTCATCCTGAAGCCGAACCCGCCGAACCTGCAGGAACTCTATCTCGGATCGCTTGCGGCGATCGGCCTTGACCCATTGCTGCATGACGTGCGTTTCGTCGAGGACGACTGGGAAAGCCCGACGCTCGGCGCCTGGGGCCTCGGCTGGGAATGCTGGTGCGACGGCATGGAAGTCTCGCAGTTCACCTACTTCCAGCAGGTCTGCGGCATCGAATGCTCGCCGGTCGCCGGCGAGTTGACCTACGGCCTCGAACGCCTCGCCACCTATCTGCAGGGCGTGGACAGCATCTACGAGCTCAATTTCAACGGCCGCGAGGGCGAGGAAAAGATCTCCTATGGCGACGTCTTCCTGCAGGCCGAGCAGGAATATTCCCGCCATAACTTCGAATTCGCCGATACCGCCATGCTGCACCGGCACTTCATCGACGCCGAGAAGGAATGCCAGGCGCTGCTCGCAGCCGGTGCTCCGGGTGCGAACGCCAACCAGATGCTGCACAAATGCGTCTTCCCGGCCTATGACCAGTGCATCAAGGCGTCCCACGTCTTCAACCTGCTGGATGCCCGCGGAGTGATCTCGGTCACCGAACGCCAAAGCTACATCCTGCGTGTGCGCACGCTCGCAAAGGCCTGCGGCGAAGCCTTCCTGATGACCGATGCCGGTGGTGTGAATTTCGGCAAGGCTGCCTGATTTCGGGCCTGGCCGCCTGCGGCGAACCGTTCAAACGGCTCCCGTCCATTGCGTGCCCAACTGCCAGACGGGCTTGAGGGTCGGATAGGCCCCGGTCGGAAGCTGCCCTGCATAGATCTGCAGAAACCGGCGGGTGCCGGCCGGTTCCGGCGGCTTCATCATCACGCCGTACTGAAAAAACAGCACGGCAAACGCCAGCACATTGGCGGTTCGCACCAAGGACGCCATGGCAATTCCATCCAGATTGTTTTGGGGTGGGGCCGAATCTTCGGAATCGCCCCTATTCTGCAAGAGAATCTAAGGTATCCACGCGGTCGAAACTTTGCTGTAAATCAAAACTGTTACCGCGAAAAATAATCGATGACTTCAACCACTTTTTTATACCAGGCCTCTACTGTCCCATCGCAACGGCAAGTCGGGAGACTCAGATGTACATTTTGATCGGCATAATTGTTCTCGCTGCACTCTACGTCGTCATGATCTACAACGGCCTCGTCAAAGCCCGGCAGATGGCGGAGGAGGCCTGGTCCGGCATCGACGTTCAGCTGAAGCGCCGCGCCGATCTGATCCCGAACCTCATCGAGACGGTGAAGGGATATGCGGCCCACGAAAAGGACACGTTCGAGGAAGTCGTCAAGCTGCGCAACCAGGCGCAGGCTGTGCCGGCAGGCGATGTCGCCGGCCGCGCCCAGGCGGAAGGCCTGCTCGGCCAGGCGCTTGGAAAGATCATCGCGCTTGCCGAAGCCTATCCGGACCTCAAGGCGAACCAGAACTTTTCCGAACTGCAGGAATCGCTCGAAACCATCGAAAGCGAGATCCAGATGTCGCGGCGGTACTACAACGGTGCTGCCCGTGACCTGAACGTCAAGGTCGAAAGCTTCCCCAACAACCTGGTCGCCGGCCAGTTCGGTTTCTCGAAGCGCGAGTATTTCGAGATCGAGAACGCGGCCGATCGGGCGGTCCCCACCGTCAAGTTCTGAAATCCGTCATTGGACCTTCGTGCCGCAACGGTTTAAGAGCGCGGTCGGCCGCCTTATTGCGGCATTCCATTTGGCGTTAAGAGACGAATATCATGGGTAGAGCCAAACTCACCATCCTGCCGCCGGGCAAGCCGCTTTCCGGACGCGCGATGCCGCCGGGTTCCAAGTCGATCACCAACCGCGCGCTGCTTCTGGCGGGCCTTGCCGAAGGCACCAGCCGGCTGACCGGCGCGCTGCGGAGCGACGATACGCGCTATATGGCCGACGCATTACGGGCCATGGGCGTGGCGGTCGACGAACCGGACGAGACGACCTTCGTCGTGACCGGCAACGGCAGGCTTCTGCCCCCGTCCGCTCCGCTGTTCCTCGGCAATGCCGGCACCGCGACCCGCTTCCTCACCGCCGCTGTCGCTTCTGTCGATGGCACCGTTGTCGTCGATGGTGACGAACACATGCGCAAGCGGCCGATCGGCCCGCTCGTGACTGCCCTGAAGTCGCTCGGCATCGATGCGAAGGCGCCGACCGGTTGCCCGCCGGTAACGGTGCGCGGCAACGGCCATTTCGCATCGGGCCGCGTCGAGATCGATGCCGGTCTTTCCAGCCAATACGTCTCTGCGCTGCTGATGGCGGGACCGCTTGCCAAGCAAGCTGCCAACGCCCCCTTGACGGTTGCGCTGGCCGGCGCTGAAATCGGCGCCCGCGGTTATGTGGACCTGACGCTCGCCGCGATGCAGGCCTTCGGCGCCAAGGTGGAGCAGATCGATGCCGCGACCTGGAAGGTCGAACCGACCGGCTACAAGGCCGCGGATTTTGTGATCGAGCCGGATGCCTCTGCCGCGACCTATCTTTGGGCCGCGGAAGTACTGACCGGCGGTGCCATCGATCTCGGCGTGCCGGCCACAGCCTTCACCCAGCCGGATGCCAAGGCCTACGAAGTGATCGCGCAGTTCCCGCACCTGCCGGCCGAAATCGACGGTTCGCAGATGCAGGATGCGGTGCCGACGCTCGCGGTGCTCGCCGCCTTCAACGAAACGCCGGTGCGTTTCACCGGCATCGCCAACCTGCGTGTCAAGGAATGCGACCGGGTGAGGGCGCTCTCGCTCGGCCTCAACGCCATTCGCGAGGGCCTTGCGACGGAAGAGGGCGACGACCTGATCGTCGCCTCCGATCCGTCGCTCGCCGGCCAGACCTTATCCGCAGAGATCAATACCTTCGCCGACCACCGCATCGCCATGAGCTTCGCGCTGGCGGGGCTGATGATCGGTGGCATCACCATTCTCGACCCGGATTGCGTCGCCAAGACCTTCCCCAGCTACTGGGACGTCTTGGCCTCGCTTGGCGTCGAATATACGGACATAGTCTAAGCGGAAAACCCGGATCGGCTGGTGCCGAAGAGGAGAAATGTCGTGATGCGGTGGTTCTCCGGCTTTGGCCTGGCGTTGCTTTTCTCCCTGTCGGCGGTGCTGCCCGCCGCGGCAGAGGAATATATCCGCTCCTATCATTCCGACATCCAGGTCGCCGACAACGGCGACCTGACGGTGACCGAAACGATCATCGCCAATGCGGAAGGCGACAAGATCAAGCGCGGCCTGTTTCGCGATTTCCCGCTGACGATGCAGGACGCCAGGGGCCGCACGGTGCGGGTCGGTTTCGAGGTCGTTTCCGTCACCCGCGATGGCCAGGCCGAGCCCTTCCACACGGAAAGCGTCACCGGCGGCATCCGCATCTATTCCGGCGACAAGGACGCCTTCCTCCCGGATGGCGAGCACACTTTCGTCTTCACCTACAAGACCGACCGGCAGATCCGCTATTTCGACGACCACGACGAGCTCTACTGGAACGTCACCGGCAATGGCTGGGAATTCCGCATCGCCCAGGCCTCGGCGCGAGTGACCTTGCCGGGTGTTGCGCGGATAACCCAGACCGCCGCCTATACCGGCCCGCTGGGCTCGACAGCCCGGAATGCCCGCATGCAGGCAAATGGCAATCAGGCGGTCTTTTCGACCACTCGGCCGCTCGGCATGCAGGAAGGCCTGACGATCGTCGCCGGCTTTCCTAAGGGGATCGTCGCTGCCCCTTCGAAAGAACAGGAAAGCGCCTGGTGGTGGCGCGACAATATCGGGACCATAATCTCGATCGTCGGCCTCGTCCTCGTCGTCGGCTATTATGCGCTTTTCTGGGGCCGCGTCGGCCGCGATCCGGACCGCGGCGTCGTGGTGCCGCGCTGGGATGCGCCGGAGGGCCTGTCGCCGGCCCTCGTCAACTACATCGACAACAAGGGCTTTTCCGGCGGCGGCTGGACGGCTTTCGCCGCAAGCGCGCTCGACCTGGCGGTCAAAGGTTACGTAACGCTGGAGGACCTCGCGGAGAAGATCGTCATCAGGCGCACCGACAAATCCGTGCCGCGGGACGTGCCGATCGGCCAGGCCTCGATCCTCGGTTCCATCGGTGCAAAGGGGCAGGCACTGGTGATCGACGAGGCACACGGCACCACTGTCCAGTCGATCGGCGCGAGCTTCCGCCAGGCGATCGAGAAGGAACATCGCGGCAAATATTACAACGGCAACAAGGGTTACGTGATCGGCGGCGTCATCCTGAGCGTGCTGTCCATCGTGGCTCTGCTGGTGTTCGGCAATCTCGAACCGGACATGATCGCCATGCTGATCATCCCCGCGTTTTTCGCCGTGGTCCTCGGTTTCCTCGCTGTTGGTTTCGGCAGGGGCTTTCGCCGCGGGTCGTCGCTGTTATCGAAAATCGTCTCGGTCGTGATCCTTGGTTTTATCGGCCTGGTGGCCCTGTCGATCGGCTCGGCGGTGCTGGTGGCGATCATGGTGGAAATGACCGGCAACGAGCATTGGCCGATCCTGGTCTCGGTCGGCGGCATCGTGCTCGCCAACGTCATCTTCTTCTTCCTGATAGGTGCTCCCACGCCGCTCGGCCGCAAGCTGATGGACGGCATCGAGGGCCTGCGCATCTACCTGACGCTTGCCGAAAAGGACCGCATGAACACGGCCGGCGCGCCGACCATGTCGCCGCAGCATTTCGAAAAGCTGCTGCCCTATGCGGTGGCGCTCGGCGTCGAGAAGCCGTGGAGCAACACATTCGAGACCTGGCTTGCGAGTGCCGTGGCAGGCGCTGCCGCCGGCGCCTATGCGCCCGGCTGGTATAGCGGCAACTATGGCTCCAATTTCGGCGATCGCATCGGCGGCTTCTCCTCTTCGATGGCCTCCACCATCGCCTCGACCATCCCCGCGCCCAAATCCTCCTCGTCCTCCTCCGGCTTTTCCGGCGGCTCGTCCGGTGGCGGAGGCGGTGGCGGCGGCGGAGGCGGCTGGTAAACACTTTCGCCAATCCGGCTGGTGACTTTTGGCGGCGGGCTTGCTAAGGCCACGCCCTGTTGAACAATCATCAAAAAGTTGATTATCGATGCCCGATCTGCTTCTCGAACTCCGCTCGGAGGAAATTCCCGCCCGCATGCAGCGCAAGGCGGCGGGAGACCTGAAAAAGCTCGTCACCGACGCGCTGGTGGAAGCGGGCCTGACCTATGAGGGCGCGCGCGAATACTGGACGCCGCGTCGCCTGACGCTGGATATCCGCGGCCTGACGGCGCGGTCGGCCGATCAGCGCGAGGAGCGCAAGGGTCCGCGCACCGACGCCCCGGAAGGCGCCATCGCCGGCTTTTTGCGCGGTGCAGGCCTGTCGTCGATCTCGGAAGCACAGGTCGTCAACGATCCGAAGAAGGGCGATTTCTACGTCGCGGTCATCTCCAAGCCCGGCCGCCCGGCGGAAGAGATCATCGCGGACGTGATGCCCGGCATCATCCGCAATTTCCCCTGGCCGAAATCGATGCGCTGGGGTGCCGCCTCCATGCCGAAGGGTGCCCGTTTCGCCGGCATCGACGGCAAGGGTCCGGAAAGCCTGCGCTGGGTGCGCCCGCTGCAGTCGATCGTCTGCCTCTTCGGCCCGGAACATGACGAAACCCAGGTCATCCCCTTCGAGATCGACGGGCTGGTGGCAAGCAACATCACCTACGGCCATCGTTTCCACGCGCCCGACGCCATCACCGTGCGCCGTTTCGACGACTATGTGGCGAGCCTCGAAAAGGCGAAGGTCATGCTTGATGCCGACCGCCGCAAGGACGTCATCCTGCACGACGCGCGCGACCTCGCCTTCGCCAACGGCCTCGATCTGGTCGAGGATGAAGGCCTGCTGGAAGAGGTCTCCGGCCTCGTCGAATGGCCGCATGTGCTGATGGGCGAGTTCGAAGAGGATTATCTCGAAATCCCCTCCGAAATCATTCGGCTCACCATCAAGACGAACCAGAAGTGTTTCGTCACCCGCCCGCAGGCCGGCGGCGAGGGCCTTTCCAACCGCTTCATCCTGATCTCGAACATCGAGGCGAAGGACGGCGGCAAGGAAATCATGCACGGCAACGGCAAGGTCGTGCGCGCCCGCCTCTCCGACGCCAAGCATTTCTGGACCCGCGACCAGGGCGACATGCCGGACCTCGATACGCTGAAGGAATCGGCTGCGAAGTTCGACCTCGACCTGAAAAAGCCGCTCGACCAGCGCATGGCGAAGCTCGATGCGCTGAACGTGACGTTCCATGCCAAGCTCGGCACGCAGGGTGAGCGCGTCGCCCGCATCCGCGCGTTGGCGAAGGAACTGGCAAAGGTCACTGGTGCTGATCCGGCCCTGGTCGATCGCGCTGCAGTGCTGGCCAAGGCGGACCTGCGCACCGAAGCGGTCGGCGAATTCCCCGAACTGCAGGGCCTGATGGGCCGCAAATACGCGATGCTGCAGGGCGAGGACGCCTCGATCGCCGCGGCCATCGAGGATCACTGGAAGCCGAACGGCCCCTCGGATCGCCTTCCGGAAGACAAGCTCGGGTTGACTATCGCACTCGCCGACAAGCTCGATACGCTGGTCGGCTTCTGGGCGATCGATGAAAAGCCGACCGGTTCGAAGGATCCGTATGCGCTGCGGCGCGCGGCACTCGGCGTGGTGCGTATCCTGTTGGAACGGAAGGTCCGTCTGCCGCTGAATACCGTTTTGAGAACAGCAATTCTGCCGATCGAAGACATAAAGCGGTTTGTCACTGACGTGTCGAAAGACGTCGCCATTACGGACCTCCTCACCTTCTTCCACGACCGCCTGAAAGTCTACCTCCGCGACCAAGGCGCCCGCCACGACCTGATCGACGCCGTCCTCACGCCGGACGCCGACGACCTCTTGCTGGTCGCCCGCCGCGTCGAGGCGTTGACGGCCTTCATCACCTCGGAAGACGGCAAGAACCTGCTCGCCGGCACCAAGCGCGCCGTGCAACTCCTCGCCGCCGAGGAAAAGAAGGGCACCGTCGTTGCCGATGGCGTTTCGGAAGAGTTGCTGAGGCTCGATGCCGAAAAGGCGCTCTGGGCGGCCATCGTGGTCGCCTCGAAGGAAGCGTCCGACGCGGTGGCCAAGGAAGATTTCCGCTCGGCCATGGAAGCCCTGTCGAAGCTGCGCGCACCCGTCGACGAATTCTTCGAGGACGTGCTCGTTAACGACGAAGACACGGCGATCCGCGCCAACCGCCTGGCGCTCCTGAAGGCCATCCGGGAAGCGACCGCGACGGTTGCGGATTTCTCCAAGATCAGCGGCTGACCCGAACAAAAAAACCGCCGGATCTTTCGACCCGGCGGTTCCCCGTCCCCCGACTAAATTTAATTAGCTCGCGCGGCGCATTTTCTGGGCGACGCGGTTGAGGCTGCCGGCACCGCTATTCTGGCCGGCACTGATGCGGAAGCTGCTGATCAGGCTCAGCAACTCATCCGTATCGGCGGCAAGCGCTTCGGCCGAGGCGGTCGTTTCTTCGGCCATCGCCGCATTGTGCTGGGTGGCCGCGTCGAGTTGGTTCAGCGACGACGAGATCGAGCGCAGCGTCGTGTCCTGTTCTGAGGCCGAATGGGCGATCTTGCCGACGATGTCGCTCGCCGCCTTCACCTGGTTGGAAATCCGCTTCAGGGCTTCGCCGGCTTCGCCGACGAGGCGCACGCCGTTCTGCACCTGGCCGGAAGAACGCGAGATCTGATCCTTGATCTCTTTTGCCGCAGCGGCGGAGCGCTGGGCGAGTTCGCGGACTTCCTGGGCGACGACCGCGAAACCCTTGCCGGATTCACCGGCGCGGGCAGCTTCGACGCCGGCGTTGAGGGCCAGCAGGTTGGTCTGGAAGGCGATGTCGTCGATGACTCCGATGATCTTGGAGATTTCTTCCGACGAATGTTCGATGCCGCCCATCGCGTCGATCGCCTGGGCGACGATCTGGTCGGAACGGTTGGCCTCGGCGCTGACAGAGGTGACGCGCTGGGCGGCTTCATGGGCGCCTTCTGCGGTCTGACGCACGGCGACGGTCAGTTCGTCGAGGGCCGCCGACGTCTCTTCGAGGTTTGCGGCCTGGCGTTCGGTACGCTGCGACAGTTCGCTGGAGGCGCGGCGGATCTCTTCCTTGGAGCCGCCGATGTCGATCCCCTTGGCATTGACCTTACTCATCGCCGCTTCGAGATGAGCGAGCGCTTCGTTGAAGTTGTGGCGGAGCGTCTCGTAACGCGGTCCGAGATCGTTGCAGCGGATGGTGAGGTCGCCCTGGGCAAGCGCTTCGAGCGCTTCGCCGATGGTGGACACCACGCGGCTCTGCAGCGCGGCTTCCTTCTGCTGCATATCGACGTTCTGCTGGCGCTCGCGGTCGAGTTCCGCCTTCTGTTTTTCCTCGCGATCGGCCATGGCGTGGCGTTCGCGGATCTTTTCCTGCAGCGCCTGGGTGGCTTGCGCCATCATGCCCACTTCGTTCGACATTTCCGTATGCGGGATCGCCGCTGTGACGTTTTCGTCGGCGACGGCCTGCAGGGCCGTGTGCACGGCGGCAAGCGGTTTGGTGATGTTGCGGATGACGAGGAAGGCGATGCCGAGTGCAAACAGGAAGGCGATCAAGCCGATGCCGAGCACTTCCAATATCGTCTTGTTGATCTTGGCGTCGAGGTCGTCGGTGTAAACGCCCGTGCCGACAATGATCTGCCAAGGCTCGAAGGCGCGGGAATAGGCGGCCTTTTCAAAGACCTTGTCGGCCGGCATGCCGGGCTTTTCCCAGTAATAGATGGTGACGCCGCCGCCGGCACGGCCCTTGGCGACCATCTCTTCGCGGAACAGGTTGCCCATCTTGTCCGGCTGACCCTTCTGGTTCACGCCGATCAGCTTGGAATTATAGTGGAACTGCGTCACCGTGTCGTAGTTCAGGCCGAAGAGGTAACCGGCCGGCTCGTATTTGATCCCTGCCACGGTTGCGTAAGCCAGTTTCTGGGCGTCCTCGCGCTTCAGCTCACCCGACTTTTCCCGGTCGTAATAGGATTGCAGGATGGAAATGCCCGATTCCACCTGCGTGCGCAGCATTTCGTAGCGCTCGGCATAGATGGAGGCGATCGATGTGCGGATCTGATAGTAGGTGACGGCGCTAAAGGCCACCATGAGCACTGCCACCATGGCCAATAACTGGTGGGAAATCTTGAGGTTCTTCATGTTTCGACTCACTTTCAGGCAGCCGAACTCTCCCGGAGGAGCCGGAGCGGGGCGAAGTTTTGGGGGGAGCGCGTCCTGCGCCGGTCACGTGCTTACATCGCACTATGACGGGAGAGTGATCTCGAACATTTGAATAAAAATTTAATTATCGGGGCCTTGACAGGGCCAAAAGCAAATATTTTGGGCAGTCTGGATTTGATGATGCGCAATTTGCGCGCATTCCGTGAAGGCGTGTTCCAGAAGCACTTTCTGCTATGTAAATATAATGATTTTCTAAAATTAGAACAGGTTGGTGCGCAGCTGGAACATGTCGAGGGCAAGCGGCTGCGGCGCGAGGGATGCTTCGGCAATTCCGACCGATGCCTCGCCGATTGTCTTCACGGCACTGGTCATGGCGTCGGTATCGATGCCGTCAGCCGGTGCTTCCGCGGCGACGATCTGCGTCTGGGTCGAGCCGTTGGTCGTCGGGTGAAGCTCGGCGATGGCCTTTTCCTCGGCCATCCATTTCGGCAGCTTGCTGACATGGATCACCGGCGAGCCGCCGAGCCAGGCTTCGGTACGCGCCAGCTTCTTCTCACCGTTGATCTCGATGACTTCCGTCTTCTGGGTGCCTACCGGCAGATCGGGGACCTTGTAGGCCGCTTCGTCCGATTCCGGTGCCACGGCGACCGGGCAGCCTGCGCAGGTCTTGGCGACGATACTGACGCCTGGCTGATGTGTGCCGTTGATCACCGTGATCGACGACGCGAAAGCGGAGCCGCTTGCAAACACCAGAGCTGTAGCCAGAACGAGACGCATGACCGGGAATCCTTCTTGAGGTCCCGCATGATTACCGCCGCTTCGTTTCCATCCCGTCTGGATAATCGGTAAATTTTGAATGAACCGGCGTTTCCGGCACTCAGTTCTTTTCGTGCGCGACCGCCTGCCAGCCGATATCGCGGCGGCAGAAGCCGTTTTCCCATTCGACCTGGTCCACGAGCTGATAGGCGCGCGCCTGCGCATCCGCGACGGTCCCGGCGGTCGCCGTAACGTTCAGCACGCGGCCGCCGGTCGCGACGAGTTGACCGTCCTTGAGAGCCGTCCCGGCGTGGAAGATCTTCCCGCCGACAGCATCCTCCGGCAGGTGGGCGATCGGGGTACCCTTGTCGTAGGCGCCCGGATAACCCTTGGAGGCCATCACCACGGTCAGCGCCACGTCGTCGCTCCACTCAGTGGAAACCTGGTCGAGCGTCTCGGTCGCTGCCGCATGGAGCAGTTCGAGCAGGTCGCTCTTCAGCCGCATCATCAGCACCTGGCATTCCGGATCGCCGAAGCGGACATTGTATTCGATCAGTTCCGGACCCTTGGCGGTGATCATCAGGCCCGCAAAGAACACGCCGGTAAAGGGATGTCCGCTTTCGGCCATGCCGCGGATCGTCGGCTCGATGATCTCCTTCATGGTGCGCGCCACCATGTCGGGTGTCATTACCGGGGCAGGCGAATAGGCGCCCATCCCGCCGGTATTCGGGCCCGTATCGCCGTCGCCGACCCGCTTGTGGTCCTGGGCTGTCGCCAGCGCCAGCGCCGTCTTGCCGTCGGACAGGCAGAAGAAGCTCGCTTCCTCGCCATCCAGATAGGCTTCGACCACCACCTCGGCGCCGGCCGACCCGAAGGCGCCGTCGAAGCAGTCGTCGATCGCCGCAAGCGCCTCGTCGAGAACCATGGCGACGGTGACGCCCTTGCCGGCGGCAAGCCCGTCTGCCTTCACGACGATCGGCGCGCCCTGTTCGCGCACATAGGCCTTGGCCTCGGCCGCGTCGGTGAAGCGGCGATAGGCGCCGGTCGGGATATCGTAGCGGGCGCAGAGGTCCTTGGTGAAACCCTTCGAGCCTTCAAGCTGGGCGGCGGCGGCAGACGGACCGAAGGTCGCAATGCCCTTGGCGCGGAGAACATCTGCAAGCCCGGCGACCAGAGGCGCTTCCGGCCCGACGACGACGAGGTCGATGGTCTTTTCGAGGCAGAAGGCCGCGACGGCTGCGTGGTCGTCGATGTCGAGCGACACGAGCTCGGCGTGATCGGCGATGCCGGGATTGCCGGGGGCGGCGTAGAGTTTGCCGAGTTTCGGAGACTGGGCGAGTTTCCAGGCGAGTGCGTGCTCGCGTCCACCCGAACCGATCAAGAGAACCTTCATGTCCTGCCCTCGCCTGCGCTGAAAACCTTGGCCTTGCGCGGCGGTTAAGGGGAGGGGAGGCAAAGGTCAAGGGCCAAGGCTTGGGTGGCCTCCCATCTTGTGGCCATCATGGCGTTTCGATGGGAGGCCGCTGCGTTCGATAAAGGTCAGAATTCACCACGCCGATTTTTGGCGCCACGTCGTATGTCCAGTGTCGTCTGGAAGATCACCCTGTTCCGATAAGCAAGGAAAGGCACCGGTTCGTTCCGAAGGGACGCATCGTTCAGCTTCTGTTCGAGATAGGAAATGGCAGCCTCGAGCTCTTCATTGGCGACCGCCGTATCAAATGCCAGAATCCTGGCGGCGTTTTTGGGCATTCGTCTCTCCATTCGGCCGCATCATGCGGCGGCATGGGTTTTAGTTGCCTCTGGCCGGGGGCGAGAGTGCGTTGTTTTTTTCCACAGGGCCTTGGTTAGCGATCGGTCACCGCCTGTTTCGTTCCGGCACGGCTGGCTCCAAGCAAATTGTGGAACCGCCATTCGCCACGTTGCCTTGCCACAAACTTCGACTATGGTCGCGCCTCCCATTTGAACGAGGACGCCCATGGCCGCCGATCTCCGTTTCCTTGCCGCCGCGATTGCCGCGGAAATCAATGCCCGTCCCGAACAGGCCGCCGCCGCGATCGGGCTGATCGACGAAGGCGCCACCGTGCCGTTCATCGCGCGCTACCGCAAGGAAGTGACCGGCGGCCTGGACGACACGCAGCTTCGCAACCTGTCGGAACGTCTGGTCTATCTGCGCGAGCTCGAAGCACGCCGTTCGACCATCGCTGATTCGATCAATTCTCAAGGCAAGATGACCGACGAGCTTGCCGCAAAGATCGGCAGGGCGACGACCAAGGCAGAGCTCGAAGACCTTTATCTCCCCTACAAGCCGAAGCGCCGCACCCGCGCCGAGATCGCCCGCGAGCGCGGCCTCGGACCCTTGGCCGAAGCGATCTGGGCCGACCGCAGCACCGATCCGGCGAAATTGGCCGAGGCCTATGTCAAGGATGAAGTCGCCGACGTGAAGACGGCGCTCGAAGGCGCCCGCGATATCGTCGCCGAGACGATCTCCGAAAATGCAGACCTGCTCGGCAAGCTGCGTCAGCATATGCGTAATGGTGCGACGCTGAAGGCCAAGGTTGTCGACGGCAAGCAGGAGGCCGGCGCAAAATTCTCCGACTACTTCGATCATTCCGAGCGCTGGTCGACGGCCCCCGGCCACCGTGCGCTTGCCATGCTGCGCGGCTGGAACGAGGAGTTCCTGACGCTGACGATCGAGGTGGATCAGGACGATCCGTCGCCGGTCAAACCCGCCCAGCGCATCATCGCGCTCGCCTTCGACATCCGTGACCGGGGTGCTGCCGACCGCTGGCTGATGGAAGCTGCCGGCTGGACCTGGCGCGTAAAACTCTCCGTATCGCTGTCGCTGGACCTGATGCGCGAACTGCGTGAGCGCGCCGAGGAGGAGGCGATCCACGTGTTCGCCCGCAATCTCAAGGACCTGTTGCTTGCCGCACCCGCCGGTTCCCGCCCCACGATGGGGCTCGATCCGGGCATCCGCACCGGCGTCAAGGTGGCGATCGTCGATGCCACCGGCAAGTTGCTGGAAACCACCACCGTCTATCCGTTCCCGCCGAAAAACGATATCCGCGGTACCCAGGCCGAACTCGCCGCGCTCCTCCGCAAGCACAATGTCGAGCTGATCGCCATCGGCAACGGCACCGGCAGCCGCGAGACGGAAAAATTGGTCGCCGACATGCTGGCGAACATGCCGGCGCTTGCCTCGGGAGCGAAGCCGACCAAGGTCATCGTTTCGGAAGCCGGCGCTTCGGTCTATTCGGCATCGGAAACAGCCGCTCTCGAATTCCCCGGCCTCGACGTATCGTTGCGCGGCGCCGTCTCCATCGCCCGCCGCCTCCAGGATCCGCTGGCGGAACTGGTCAAGATCGAACCGAAGTCGATCGGCGTCGGTCAATACCAGCACGATGTCGACCAGGGAAAACTCTCCCGCTCCCTGGATGCGGTGGTCGAAGACGCGGTGAACGCGGTCGGGGTTGATCTCAACATGGCGTCCGCGCCGCTGCTTGCCCGCGTCTCCGGCCTCAGCCGCTCGATTGCCGAGGCGATCGTCGCCCATCGCGACCAGAACGGCGCTTTTTCGAGCCGCAAGGACCTGCTTAAGGTCGCTCGCCTCGGCAACCGCACCTTCGAGCAGGCCGCCGGCTTCCTGCGCATCCCGAACGGCAAGGAGCCGCTCGACGCCTCCGCCGTCCACCCGGAAGCCTATGGCGTCGCCAAGAAGATCGTCGCCGCTTGTGGCCGTGACTTGCGCTCGCTGATGGGGGACAGCGCCGCGCTCAAGGCGCTCGACCCGAAACGGTTCATCGACGAGACCTTCGGCCTGCCGACCGTCAAGGACATCATCGCCGAGCTGGAAAAGCCCGGCCGCGACCCACGCCCGAGCTTCAAGACGGCCACCTTTGCCGAAGGCGTGGACGAGATCACCGACCTGAAGCCGGGCATGATGCTCGAAGGCACCGTCACCAATGTCGCCGCCTTCGGCGCTTTCGTCGATATCGGCGTGCACCAGGACGGGCTGGTCCATGTCTCGCAGCTCGCGGACCGCTTCATCAAGGATCCGCATGAGGTGGTAAAGGCCGGCGACGTGGTCAAGGTCCGCGTCGTCGAGGTCGATGTGAAGCGCAAGAGGATAGCGTTAACCATGCGCAAGGACGGCGGCGAGGCGGCACCCGCTCCGCGCGGCGACCGCGACGTCCGGCCGGTCAACCCGAAAATGATGAAAACCGAAAAGCCTTCATCTCAAGGTGCTTTCGGTGCGGCACTCGCAGAAGCTTTAAAAAGGAAGTAAATTTCGCGGGCTTCCGGAAAATCTCAATCACAGCGTGCGGGCCGTCAGCCAAGGGTTTGACGGCCTGTTTTTTTATGTCATTTTCATGGCCGCAATGTGCTTGAAAGTCGCAGAGAAGCGACTAGATTTTGGATTAGTAAGGCATCCTTAGTATTATTGGAGGTGGGTCCGTGGCCTCGTCCCTTCACAGTCTTCTCAGCAAAATCATCAAGACCGGAACTTTGATTGTACGCGGCTCGGACGGCGAGCAGCGTTATGGCGGCGGCGGTGGGCGCTCCGTTTCGATACGCTTTACCGACGAAGCCGCCGAACGCGAACTGGTGGCCGATCCTCCCTTGAAGCTCGGAGAGCTTTACATGGACGGCCGTCTCGTCATCGATGACGGCGACATCTACGAGTTCCTGGCGCTTATCAAGGACAATACCCTCAGCGAAGGTCTGACCTTCGGCATGATCTGGCGCGGCATTGTCCGCGTGCTGGTCTCCCAGTTCCGCAACCGCGTGCCGATCAACCATAACCGGCGCAACGTCGCTCATCATTACGATCTCGACGAAAGGCTGTTCTCGCTCTTCCTCGACGAAGACTGGCAATACTCCTGCGCCTATTTCAATCCGCCGGGCATTTCGCTCGACGAGGCCCAGATCGCCAAGAAGCGCCATATCGTCGCCAAGCTCCTGGCCGAGCCCGGACAGAAAGCGCTGGAGATCGGCTCCGGCTGGGGCGGCATGGCCATGTATCTGTCGGAGTCTTCCGGCGTCGACGTGACCGGCATCACACTATCGACCGCACAGCTCAAGATTTCGAGCGAGCGAGCCGCCAAGCGCGGGCTCGCCAACAGTGTCCGCTTCGAACTGCAGGACTATTATTACCTGCCGCCGGACAAGCGCTACGACCGCGTCGTTTCCGTCGGCATGTTCGAGCATGTCGGCCGGCTGAACTATCAAAAGTTCTTCGACAAGGTGAACGACGTGCTCGCCGATGACGGCGTCATGGTGCTGCATTCGATCGGCCAGCCCTATCCGGCTCTGATCAACAATCCCTGGATCGAGAAATATATCTTCCCGGGCGGTTATATCCCGGCAATCTCGGAAGTGATGCCGTCGATCGAGAAGGCGGGGCTGCTGGTCTCCGACATCGAGATCCTGCCGATGCACTATGCCCACACATTGCGCCACTGGCGCGAGCGCTTCATCGCCAACAAGGACAAGGCGATAGCGCTTTACGACGAGCGTTTCGTGCGTATGTGGGAGTTCTATCTGGCCGGTTCGGAAATGGCCTTCACCCACGAAAGCTTCTTCATCTTCCAGATGCAGATCGTCAAGAAACGCACGGCCGTTCCGGACAACCGCGATTACATCTACGAGCGCGAGGCGGAGCTAAAGGCCTTCGAACAGAGCCGCATCCCGCTCGACAAGGTCGCGGTGTGATCTTCCGCTTGGTTAACAAGCTGGCAATGGAAATGCGATAATAGAACAGAAATCCCCCGTGGGATCTCTGTTCTGTTTTGCGTTTTCGGGATCCGTTGCCATGTCCATGCCTCTCCGGGCTGCTCTATTCATTTCCGTTTTTTCGATTGTTTCTTCCGGCAGCGCCAAGGCCCAGGAAGGTTTCTGGTCCGGCGACTGGTACCTGACGCTTGGCGGCGCCGGCTTCGTCGCACCGAAATTCGAGGGCGACAACGGTCGCAGCCTGCAGTTCTCGCCGATCATCTCGCTCGGCCGCCAGAACAGCAAGCAGGCACGTTTCTCCTCCCGCAACGACAGCATCTCCTTCGCGCTGATCGACCAGGGTTCGATCCGCGCCGGCGTGGCGGCCAAGCTGATCATGCCGCGCGACGATGATACGTCCGACGACCTGAGGGGCCTGAGCAAGGTCAAGCTGGGCGGCGAACTCGGCGGCTTCATCGATATCTATCCGACCGACTGGATTCGCGCCCGTGCCGAAATCCGGCAGGGCATCCGCAGCCATGATGGCGTCGTCGCCGATGTCTCGGTCGATGCTTTCACCGATCTTCAGCCGGATCTCAGGCTTTCCGGCGGTCCGCGCGCGACCTGGGCAAGCAACGGCTACAACGACGCCTATTACAAGGTGACTCCGAGCCAGTCGGCGGCTTCGGGTCTTTCCCCCTACGATCCGGGCAGCGGCCTGCATTCGGTGGGCGTCGGTGCGGCGCTGACCTGGAAGGCGACCGAGAAACTCGAACTCACCTCGTTTGCCGAATACAAGCGGCTGACCGGCGACGTCGCCGACAGCAGCCTGGTGCGCGAGCGCGGCTCCAAAAACCAGCTGATGTTCGGCGTTTCGGCCAGCTACAAATTCGGCTTCTCGCTTCCCTAAGGCGTGGCTCTTCCACGCCGGAAGGCGACAAAGCGCCCGCTTGACCGTGGTGTTCGGCCGGCGCTAGAACCGGCCATGACGAACGCCGACGATTTCAGCGGCCGCGTGGCCGACGCTCCATCCGACAATTGGGTCTACCGCGTCCTGCCGCGGCCGGCTTGGCCCTATGCGCAGCTTGCAAGGTGGGATCGGCCGATCGGCTGGCAGCTTCTGATGTGGCCGTGTTTCTGGTCCGCGGCGATGGCGGCGAACGCCGCCAGGGAGGAGGGCGCGTTTTCCCTGGGCCTCGTCATTTTCCACCTCGTGCTGTTCTTCCTGGGGGCGGTCGCCATGCGCGGTGCCGGCTGCACCTATAACGATCTGGTCGACCATGACATCGACATGGAAGTGGCGCGCACACGCTCGCGGCCGCTGCCCTCCGGTCGCGTCTCCCGCTTCGAGGCCAAGGTCTTCATCGCCGTGCAGGCGTTGGTCGGCCTCCTCGTGCTTCTCCAGTTCAACGCCTTCACCATCCTGCTCGGTATTTTGTCCCTCGCCGTGGTGGCGATCTATCCGTTCGCCAAGCGGTTTACCGACTGGCCGCAGTTTTTCCTCGGTCTCGCCTTCTCCTGGGGTGCGCTGATGGGCTGGGCCGCAACGTTCGGCAGCCTCTCATTCGCGGCCCTCTGGCTCTACCTCGCCGCCATCGCCTGGACGATCGGATACGACACGATCTATGCCCATCAGGACAAGGAGGATGACGAGTTGATCGGGGTGCGCTCGACCGCACGTCTGTTCGGCGACAATACCAAGCCCTGGCTGATCGGCCTTTACGGCCTGACGCTCATCTTCCTGCTGCTCGCTTTCGGATCGGCCGGTGTGGGGTTCCTGGCCTATCTCGGTCTTTTCGCCGCGGCACTGATGTTCGGGTGGCAGGTTCTGGTCCTCGATATCGACAATGCCGATCAGTGCCTGAGGCTTTTCAAGTCCAACAACCGCGTCGGCGCGATCCTGTTTGCCGGTCTCCTCCTGTCGCTCGCCCTTTAACGGAAAAAGCCCGACCGGTTGACGGTCGGGCTCCCTCCAATGTTATCGCGAGAGGTGGTGGACAAAGGGACAAGCAAAGCCCTACCGACGCGCGATAATCTCCTTGCCTTCGATCTTCATCGTCACGCCGAGGCTGCCGGTGGTGCGGCGGACCAGGAAACGCGGACGGCGCGCCGCGAAATAGGAATGACGGCGGCGTTGCCTGACGGCATTGGTGCGCACGTCGCCGATATGGTTTTCCAGCGGCCGGGCGATGCCGTCGGCTTCCACCATCAGCATTGGAATGCGATAGGCGTCCGACCAGCTCCGCCAGTCGGCGGCGATGTCGCAGAGGTCGTGGGCGACGAGCAGCGGGATGCACAGATCCGGGTCGTCGTGATGCAGTTCGAGCGTGACCGTCACTTCGCCGTCGCCGTGGTCTATGGCGCGGGCCGCAACCCCTTTGAAGGCGCGGGCGGGCAGGGCGAAGGAGAGCGGCAGGCCGCTTGCGGGGAGGATCTTACGCAGCACAGCGCCGCGTTCGTCGATGGTGATGGAGACATCTCCTGATGTCTCGCGCAGCGCATAGGTAACCTGCTGCGGGAAACGAGACGGATCGAGCCTGAATGTCGACCCTGCCCAGACGGGCTTCAGAACAGTGTTGGTCATCGATATGCTACCCTTGTTTTACCTGAGAGCCGTTGCCGGTTTCTCTGCGGGACTTTTGTCCTCTGATAGCCAAAGCATAGGGCGGGCCATGTTCGAGACTGCTTAAAAATAGCGGTTAAAGAAGCCTTGCCTGCCTGGATGGTTAGCGAAAGGGCACGCTTTTGGGTTTCCGGAAGGTGAATCGCGGCATTCCTGTGCGGGCCTGGGACAACCACGGCATGGCGCCGGAACGCCTAGAAAAGCCCCGGGCAAGGCTAGTTCGCAATGATTGCGACAGCATCATTCCGACTCGTGGGGCCTTTCCGTGGTATCGACCTATCTCACCTTCGATCTTGTCAATCGCGACATGCAGAAAAGCCTGAAGACGATCGCTGGGCAGACGATGGTCGTCAATGACGCGAAGTACTACCAGGAAAATATCGGCAAGATAAAAACGGTCGATGAGTTCCTCGACAACTATCGTCTCTATTCCTATGCGATGCAGGCCCACGGCCTGGACGACATGATCTACGCCAAGGCGTTCATGAAGCAGGTGCTGGAAAGCGATCTCAGCGACGACAACAGCTTCGCGAACCGCCTGACTGACGATCGATATCAGAATATCGCAGCAGCCTTCAATTTCGGCGTTTCCAACGGAGAAGGGGCCGCCGCCCAGTCCAATGGGCAGATGGAGGAACTCTTCGATACCTATGACCAGACGATCGCCGCCCAGAACGATACGCTCGAGGCCGACACCCGCTATTTCAAGGTGATGCTGGGCGAGGCCGGCCATATCACCAATGTCGATCAGCTGCTGGCCAATCCCAGGCTTCGCGACTATCTGTTCACTGCCTATGGCATCGATACGAAATACTACAATTACAATGCGATCCGCGGCGTGCTGGTGAGCGATCCGGCCGACCCGACGAGCTTCTACAATACCGCCTACGGCAATACCCTCAACCAGTATAATGCGGTGAAAACCGAGGACAGTGAGCTTGCCGAGCGGCTGAGCCTCAGTACAGGCATTCCTGCTCTGCAGGACTCGATCACGCTTGGCCAGCAGAAGAAGACCGATCTCGAAACCCAGATCGCCGCCAAGCAGGCTGAATTGCCCGGCAGCAGCGATCCCGCGGCAATCCAGTCCCAGATCGACGCCATGCAGGTGGAGTTGACAAAAACGGTGGAGGCGATCCAGAGGGACCAGACCACCCTCGCCACATCGCAGACACGCTACACCGAGCTGGATGGGCGGCTGGTGCCGCTCGCCCAGACGGCCGAGCGGCGCGCTGAGCTTGCAAAACTCATCGCCGCCGGGGCGTCCGATGCGCCCTATCTCGGCTTGATGAAATCGCTTGCCGAGGATTTCAAGTTCAATGCGGACGGCTCGGTGCCGGCAGGCGGCGCGGTCACTCCCGAAAAGCTGCTTGAGATTGTCGGCGGCTTCTTCAACAAGCAGACCCGTATCACGCATGCCGAGGCGATGTTCAATCAGGAGCTCTTCGAGCAGGAGCTCAAGACGGCGGACAATGTCAGCGACTTCATAGACGACCCGCGACTTCTCAAATATATCAGGGTCGCCTTCAATCTCGACAAGGCCACGGTCGTGAAATCGACGATCGAACAGATCCTGACGAGCGACCTCTCCGATCCGGACAGCTATGCGAACCGCTTTGGGGATACCAATCCGGAATATCTGGAGCTGGCGAAGGCCTTCAATTTCAATACGGACGGTACCGTCGCCGCCGGCCAGGCCCAGGACGAATTGCAGACCAGCTCCACCCGCAGCAACTATATGAGCCGCTGGGACGACAAGCAGGAAGCGGATCTCGAGAAGGCCATCAAGTTCTACAAGCTCGACCTGACGGCCGTGAAGACGCTCGACGATTTCCTGAGCAAGGATGCCGAAGACTCCTTGGTTTTCGCGCTGGAAGCGGTCGGGCTAGACCCGGCGACCGTTTCGAAACTGACGATCAAAAATGCCCTGAAAAGCGACCTTTCCGATCCGAACAGCTATATCTACAAGCTGAACGATGAGCGCTTCGTCTCGCTTGCCAAGTTCTTCAACTTCGACACAAAAGGGGGCGTCACGCGGCAGGTGCTGCTCCAGTCAAATGCCACGATCACCAATGTCGCCAAGGACTATATCCTGCGCCAAAGCCGGTTCATGGAAGGCGACGAACTCAAGGCGGCCAGGGCGAAAGCCCAGACCGAGGCGAAATATTATACTGACGCGATGCAGCGTATCGGCAGCCGCGACGAGCTGCTCGCCGACCGCAAGACGCTGGACATCCTGCTGATCTCCAAGGGGATAGACCCTTCGACGGTCACCGATGACTTCCTGAAGCAGGCCTTCAACTCGGATCCCGCCGATCCCGAGAGCTTCGTGAATACCCAGACGGACAAGCGGTTTGCGCAGATCGTCGGAACATTCAATTTCGATTCCAAGGGCGAGATCGACCGCAGCTCGGCAGGCGAGGCCCAGAACGGCGGCGAGGTCGTGGCGACCCAGGACCTTTACGTCCGCCAGATGCTCGAAACCCAGCAGGGCGAGGAAAATCCGGGCGTCCGCCTCGCGCTGTATTTCGAGCGCATGTCCGACAGCATCACCGATCCTTACGTGATCCTCGGCGACGAGGCGCTGATGGAGTTCTTCCGCGTCACCTACAGCCTGCCCGCCGAAATCGGCAATATGGATGTCGACCGGCAGGCCAAGATAGTAGAGAGCAAGCTCGATCTCGAAGACCTTGCCGATCCGGAAAAGGTGAGGAAACTGGTGCAGCGCTTCACGATCATGTACGATCTGGAGAACAGCGTGAACACGCCATCGGCGGTCAGCATCATGAGCGGCGGCGGCGGTTCGGCCGGCATCAGCTCGGATACCCTGTGGGCATTGTCCCAGATCAGGATGAGCTGAGAGCGAACCGGTCTCCTCAGGCGTCGTCGCTCTTGTCGGCCGTTTCAAAGCGCGGATCGGCGTTCGATTCGAGCCAGTCGAGATCTGCCCGCATCGCCTCTCGGCTCGCCTTTTCCATCCTCCGGTAGCGGGACAACAGTTCCTGGCCGAATTCGGTCAGGCCCGCCCCCCCGCCGCTTTTCCCGCCATGGCGGGTAAAGATCGACGGCTCCTTGAACATCCGGTTGATTTCGTCGCCAAGCAGCCATGCCCGCCGGTAGGACATGCCGATCGAGGCGCCTGCCGCCCGGATCGAGCCATGCTCGGCGATGAGTTCCAGAAGCTGCGCCTTGCCCGGACCCAGCCGCACGCCGTTGTCGAGGTCGATCCGGATCGTGGTCTTCGACGGCTGGCTCATGGAATGGCCACTACCTTGCCGGGGTTCATGATGCCCGCCGGATCGAACGCCTGTTTGATGCGCCGCATCAGGTCCATCTCGATCGGCGAGCGGATATGGGCAAGCTCGTCGCGCTTCAACTGGCCGATGCCGTGTTCGGCCGAAATCGACCCGCCGGCGGCGAACACGATGCCGTGGACGATCGCGTTGATTTCCCGCCAGCGGCCGATGAAGGCCGCCTTGTCGGCGGCCATGTCGGCGCTGATCGGCTGCGAGATATTGTAGTGGATGTTGCCGTCGCCGAGATGGCCGAAGGCGCAGACCCGGGCGCCCGGCATGGCCGCCAGCACCGCCTGCTCGGATTCTGCCATGAAGCTCGGGATTTTCGAGACGGGCACCGACACGTCGTGCTTGATCGACCCTCCTTCCGGCTTCTGGGCGTCGGACATGCTTTCGCGCATGTGCCAGAGTGCCTTCTGCTGGGCGACAGAGGAGGCGATCACGGCGTCGCGGATCAGGCCCGCCTCGAAACCCTGTTCGAGCAGCGACTGCACCATGGAACTGGCGGTCTCGGCAGAATCCGAAGTCGAGATGTCGATCAGCGCGTACCACGGATGCGGCTCGGAGAGCGGATCGCGCACGCCGTCTATATGCCGGGTCACGAACTCGATGCCGATGCGCGGCATCAGCTCGAAACCGGTGAGCGCCGTGCCGCAGAGGTTCGAGGCCCGCTCGAAGAGTTTCAGCGCATCCTCAGGCGAATTGATGCCTGCAAGTGCCACCTGGTGCCCGACCGGCTGGGGGAAAAGTTTCAGCACCGCACCGGTAATGATCCCGAGCGTACCTTCCGCGCCGATGAACAGGTCGCGCAGGTCGTAGCCGGTATTGTCCTTCTTGAGCTGGCGCAGGCCATTCCAGATCTCGCCTGTCGGCAGCACCACTTCGAGCCCGAGGCAGAGCTGACGGGTATTGCCATAGGCGAGCACGGCGGTGCCGCCGGCATTGGTGGAAAGGTTGCCGCCGATGCGACAGGACCCTTCCGAGCCGAGCGACAGCGGAAACAGCCGGTCGACGGCTTCCGCCGCCTTCTGGACGTCGGCAAGGATCGCGCCGGCATCGGCGACCAGCACGTTTGCGACCGGATCGACGTCCCGGATGCGGTTCATCCGTTCGAGCGACACGATCAGGTCGCTGCCGCCGGTGCGCGGGGTCTGTCCCCCAACGAGGCCGGTATTGCCGGTCTGCGGCACGATCGGCGTGCCGGTCTCGCTTGCAAGCTTCAGGATCGCGGAGACTTCCTCGACCGAGCCCGGCTTCAGGAGCATAGGCGAAGAACCTTTGTAGAGCCCGCGGCCCTCGACCAGATGCGGTGCAAGATCGTTCGCGTCGCGCAGGACGTGGTTCTCGCCGACGATCGCCGCGAAGCGGTCGAGAAGTTCTGGTTTCGGCCCTGGAATGTCCATCAGCGTCTCCTCGTCTTTTGCCCCGGCTATTCCCGCGGGGCGGCCGCCCTCGCCAGCCGGTCATTGATCGCCTCGCCGAGCCCATGGTCGGGAATGGGCGTGACGGCGATGCTGGCGGCGCCGGTGGCGTCGGCGCGTTTCAGGTAATCGAACAGGTTTGCCGCCGCCTGCGCAAGGTCGCCGGACGGGCTGAGGTCAAAAACCGCTGCGGCGAGCTCCATTCCCTTTACCGGAGCGGAACCGAGCCGGATCAACGCCTCGCCGGTCTCGACATGGTCGGCATTGAGCCTCACCGCTGCTCCCGGCGCATAATGAGAGGCCAGCATGCCGGGAGCCTCGATGATCGCCGCCGGTCCCTCCGGCCGGATCACGGCAAGGCCGGTTGCCTTCTCGATATCCTCTGCGGCTACCCCGCCCGGTCTCAGCAGCCGGATCACTCCGTTCTCGACGCGAACGATGGTCGATTCGACACCGACAGGAGCCGCGCCGCCGTCGATGATCAATGCCAGCTTGTCGCCCAGGTCGTCGGCCACGTGGCGCGCGCTGGTCGGGCTCACCTTGCCGGACGTATTGGCGCTGGGGGCCGCGAGCGGCTTGCCGAAGGCACGGATGAGTTCCGAAGCGAAGCCCTTGGGAAGCCGGATGCCGACCGTATCGAGCCCGGCCGTCGCCAGCGCATGAATGCCGCTTTCGGGCTTCAGGGGAAGGATCAGGGTCAGCGGACCCGGCCAGAAGGCTCTAGCAAGCTTTCGCGAGATGGGATCGAAGTCGGCATAGCGCTCGGCCATCTCGAGATCCGACATGTGGCAGATCAGCGGGTTGAAGCGCGGCCGGCCCTTGGTCTCATAGATGCGGGTGATGGCGGTGGGATTGGTGGCATCCGCCGCAAGTCCGTAGACCGTCTCGGTCGGGATCGCCACGGGAAGACCTTCCGCAAGGACGGCGCAGGCTTGGGCAAGCGCGCCGTCGTGATCCCCGGTGATGTCGATGATTTGAGCCGTCATATCCGCCCGTCAATAACGCGGACCCGGGCGTGTTCAAAGCTTTTTGATGATCTCGCGGAGCATTTCGTTGGAAGTGCCGAGCATCAGGACGTTCTTGACCGCTTCCATCGGATCGTTGGTCTGGAACAGGAGGCCGTTCTTGCGGATCGTGCGGTTGATCTTCAGCGGCTGATCGGCCTCGCGTTCGACCGCAACGGCAAAGTACATGCGGGAATAGGCCGGGCTGATATGCTCGAAGAACGTTTCTTCCTCGCCGATCTTGGAGAAGAAGTTGGCGATATAGAACGACCAGCTCACAGGGATGCCGCGTGGAAGAAACGTTCTTGCCGCGGTGACATGGCAATAGCCGAGATGCGGCCGCTCATCGAGCGTGTGGTGAAAGATGATCTTCGGAAACTGGATCGAGCGATGGAAGGAGTTGATCCGGTTGTGGCTCGTTTCCCCGGCTGCCTCGAGCCTTTTGCCGGTGCGCTCGGCGACCTCTTCATGGGTGAGATAGCGGCGCTCTTCCGGCAGCCAGACCGGATTGTAGCGGGCGATGCGCCCCGTCCGGAGGAATTCGGAATGGGCAGCAGTCTTCATCACCACCGGCGCCGGAGGCGTTGGCGGAGGAGCTTTGTAATAACGAATCTTTCCCTTGGCCTGCACGGTGGCATCGCTCCCATTCGAGCCGGGATTTTATGGCTTATCCCTTAATGACTGGTTTCGCTTTCGCGGGGCTGGAGTGTTGCATTCTGGGCCGTTTCGCCGCTGTCGCCAACGCGGTTGCCGATGTCGCAATGTCGCCTATGCGACACGCTCGCTCGATGATTATATCCGCCTCGATCTTGAGGTGTCGCCTGACTAGGGAAGGCGGAGAATTGGGAAGCCGGCAGGGGTCTTTAGAAACCCTAATCCGGCGCTGCCCCCGCAACGGTGGTGGAGCAACAAGGCACGGCATGAGCCACTGGGAAAGAGCCGTAACGGCCGCCCGGGAAGGCGCCGAGCCGGTCCCCCAAGGGACAAGCTCCTGAGCCCGGAAACCAGCCTCGGGATCAAAAATGACGACCGGACGCGGCGGGCGTTCGGGACAGGGTGTTGGGTAGGCCTTGAGGCCGACCGGCATTTCCATGTCCTTCCGCTGTCCACATTGACAAGGAAGATAATATGGAAATTCGCAATCAGGCCCTGCGGCAGCTCAAGAACCGCCGCGAAGGCTTCAGCCTCGAACAGCCCTTCTACACCGATCCCGCCTATTACAAGCTCGATCTGGAAATGATCTGGTATCGCGACTGGCTGTTCGTCGGACATGATTGCGAGCTGCCCAAGGCGGGAGCCTATTTCACCCTGCAGATCGGCGATTATCCCATCGTCGTCGTGCGCGGCCGCGACAACCAGATCCGGGCGCTGCACAATACCTGCCGCCATCGCGGCAGCCGCGTCTGCACCAAGGAACATGGTTCGGCGGTCCGGCTTGTCTGTCCCTACCATCAATGGACCTACGAGCTGGACGGCTCGCTTCTGGTCGGCCGCCAGATGGGGCAGGATTTCGACAAGACCCAGTTCAGCATGAAGAAGGTCCATTGCGAGAGCGTCGCCGGCTATATCTTCATCTGCCTTGCCAACGAGGCACCGGATTTCGCCCCCGTTCGCGCAGCGATCGAACCCTATATGGCCCCGCACCGCCTGTCGGAAGCCAAGGTCGCCCACCAGTCGACGATCATCGAGAAGGGCAACTGGAAGCTCGTCTGGGAAAACAACCGCGAGTGCTACCATTGTGCCGCCAACCACCCGGAACTCTGCCGCACCTATCCGGAATCGCCGACCGCGACCGGTGTCCAGGGCGCCAAGGACGATCCGGTCATCGCCGCCCATTGGCAGCGTTGCGAGGAGGCGGGTTTGCCGAGCGAGTTCCGGATGGACGAGACCGGCCAGTTCCGCGTCGCGCGCATGCCGCTGATCGAGGATGCCGAGAGTTATACGATGAGCGGCCGCAACGCTGTGCAGCGCAAACTCTCCGACGACGTGACGATCAACTCGATCGGCACCATGCTGCTCTTCCATTATCCCAGCACCTGGAACCACATTCTCGGCGACCATGCGATCTCGTTCCGCGTCACTCCGCTCGGGCCGGAGGAAACGGCGGTCACCACCAAATGGCTGGTCCACAAGGATGCGGTCGAGGGCGTCGATTACAATCTCGAAGAACTGACCCATGTCTGGAACATGACCAATGATCAGGACCGCCAGATCGTCGAGGAAAACGCGTTCGGCATCCGCTCGCCCGCCTATGAGCCGGGTCCCTATTCGGCGCTCCACGAGGGCGGCGTCATGCAGTTCGTCGAATGGTATTCGAACTTCATGGTCAACCGGCTGCAGGGCGACCAGGCGCAACTTTCGATCGTCGCCTGATCGCCAAGTCGTGATCCGTGCCGGGCGCTCTGCCAGGAACGGAATCTCACATCCGGCGTTGTTTTCTCATTGAAAATCAGAATGAGGAAACGCCCAGGATGAATGCTCTTCGTTTGCGCTTGACGGCAGCGGCAGTTGCCGTCGCCACCATGTTTGCCGGTGTCGTCCCGGCGCAGGCTGTCCAAATGCCAGCGCCGCCGTCCGGCATTTCGGCCGCCGGCGATATCACCAATGTCCAGTACCGTCGCGACTTCCGGCGTGACCGTTATGGCTGGTATCGCGGCCACCGCGGTTATCGTGACCGCCGGTCGGGCTACCGTTATCACAACGGGTTCTGGTTCCCGCTCGCCGCCTTCGGCGCCGGTGCCATCATCGGTGGTGCCATACAGGCCGACCGCGGCGGTTATTCGAGCCGCCACGTCGCCTGGTGTGAAAGCCGCTATCGCAGCTATCGGGCCTGGGACGATACCTACGCACCGCGCGCCGGTGTGAGGGCACGCTGCATCTCGCCCTACAGATAAGCAGGCGTTGGCCATCTCTCCGCCAAGCCCGGTCGCGGCATATGCCAGCGGCCGGGCTAGCTTCGTCGCGGCGCACGTTAATTGCGCATTCAGGATGAACTTCCTAAGGTCGCGGCAAAATTGAAATCCACTGCATACTGAAACAATTGCCTGTCAAAACTTGAAACATGGACAAGGGATCTGGGGACTTAACATGACTCTTTTGAAGAAGATCGCGGTTGCGGGCATTTCCGCTGCCGTTTTTGCCGGCTCTCTGATGCCGGCGCAGGCTATGCCGCTGCCGTCCGCTCCGGCCGCCGGGATCGAAACCGGCACCAGCACCGACGTGACCCTGGTGCAGTACCGTCGCCATGGCGGCGGCTGGTATGGCGGGCATCGCGGTTATCGCGACTACCGTCCGGGTTACCGCCGCCACAACGGCTACTGGTTCCCGCTGGCGGCATTCGGTGCCGGCGCCCTGATCGGCGGTGCCATCGCCGCCCAGCCGCGTTATGCGGAGCCCGCTCCGGCCTATGGTGGCGGCGACGATATCAATCCGCGCCACTATGAATGGTGTGCCGATCGCTACCGTTCCTACGACGCCTATTCGAACTCGTTCCAGCCGAACTACGGCCCGCGCCAGACCTGCTATTCGCCCTATTTCTAAGGGCGTCCGTCGGCACTACCCCACCCGTCCGGTATCGACCCCGGGCGGGTTTCGTTTGCCCGGCAGTCAGAGAATGCCGGTGCGCTTCAACAGCCACCAGGCGGCAAGCACCGAAACGCCGATCAAGCCGAAGGCATAGGCCGTCCCGCCGGAACCTCCCTCGAAGGGCAGCGACGAGGTGTTCATTCCGAAAAAACCGGTGACCAAGGTCGGCGGCAGCAGGAAGGCGGTCATCAGCGACAGGATGTAGAGGTGACGGTTGGTCTCGGAGGAGAGCTTCGAGTCGATTTCCTCATGCAGCAGTCGCGCACGCTCCTGCAGGGCGTAGACGTCGTGGTCCGCAGCCTCCAGCCGGCCGATCAGCCGCGAGGCGGCATCGTCGAAACCGGGGGGCATCTCGTCGTCGTCGGTCGCCGCTGCACGCCGCAGCAGCGTCAGCACCGTCCTCAGGTGCCGGTGCAACCTGACCACCGTCCGCCTGATCGGTGCGAGGCGACGACGTTCATCGCGCGGTGTGTTGTCGTAGACAAAATCCTCGATGATGTTCATTTCTTCGGTGAGCTCCATCACCAGCGTGATCAGCGTGCGCTGGAATTCGGCAACCAGTGTCTCGAACACGTCGATCGGCTTGTTGTAACGCGAGGCGTTCTTTTCTATCGCCGCCCGCACCCGGTCGATCGAGCGTAGGGGCTGCAGGCGCGTGGTGATGATGATCCTGTCCGAGACGAAGAAATGCAGCCAGCCGATATTGCGTGTCTCGCTGTCGAATTCCCGCTGGAAATCGACAAGCGTGCCGTAGACGAGCTGCTCGTCGAGCGTCACGGCGGCGTGCGTGTCGTGAGTGGTGAGCGCGGCGAGAGCCGGCGGTGTCAGGCCGGGAAAGCTCTCCAGGAAGGCGTTGACCCGGCTGTCGGCGAGGTTGAGATGCAGCCACAGGAAGCCATCGTCGACATCGAGATCGCTGCGCGCCGCATCGAGCGGCAACCGGGTGCAGGGCGCCGATCCCGGATGGAAGCGATAGGCCCAGACGAGGCCTGGGACAGCGGGGTTCATGAGGGACATGGGCGAGGAATCCGGAAGCATAGGCATCACTCCATAGACCCCTTCTGTAACGCTCGTTTCAACAAGATTCTCCAAAGCAGAAAAAGTAGCTTAGGCTTGTCATCTTGCAGCGCCAGACAGCGGCTCAACTCGGCTGGAAACTCATATGCTGCCAGAAGATGAATACCGCAAGCAATCCGAAGCTGTCGCCGCCGCCGGCCGAAACGGTCCGGACCCTCTGGCATGGCTGGATGCAGTGCTTGCCGGTTAGCCGAATGCCGGAGGCTACCGACGAACGTTGACAAGTTAGTTTACGTTTACGTAAAAAGCATATGAGGAATGCCGACGGAGCAGAATCGGTTACATTGGGGATGGCGCAGTTGCGCCCACGAGGAGGAGGAGCATCATGTACAAGGCACCGGTCGAGGAGATCGCCTTCACCCTGAACCACGTGGCCGGTCTTGCGGACGCCCTGGAGATCGGCAGGTTTGGCGACTTGAGCGCCGATCTGGTCGAGGCGATCCTGGAAGAAGCGGGACGGTTTGCGGGCAACGAAATGGCGCCGCTCGGCGAGATCGGGGACACGCAAGGCGCCCGCCTGACCGACGGCAAGGTGAAGACGCCGGACGGCTGGCCGGAACTCTACCGTCACTGGCGTGAGGGCGGCTGGAACGGCCTGACCGCGCCGGAAGCCTATGGCGGCCAGAACCTGCCGCATATGCTCAACGTCGCCGCGCTCGAAATGTGGAATTCCGCCTCCATGGCCTTCGCGCTGGCCCCGACGCTGACCATGGGCGCCATCGAGGCGCTGGTCGCCCACGGCAGCGATGCGCTGAAGGAAAAATACCTCGCCAAAATGGTCTCCGGCGAATGGACCGGCACCATGAACCTGACCGAGCCGCATGCCGGCTCCGATCTCGGCGTGTTGAAGGCCCGTGCCGAGCGCAGCGACGATGGCACCTACCGCATTTTTGGCCAGAAGATCTTCATCACCTGGGGCGAACACGACGCCGCAGACAACATCATCCATCTCGTCCTGGCGCGGCTTCCCGATGCACCTGCCGGCACCCGCGGCATCTCGCTTTTCCTGGTCCCGAAATTCCTGGTGGGCGACGATGGTTCGCTGGAGGCGCGCAACGACGTCTTCTGCCATTCGATCGAACACAAGCTCGGCATCCACGGTTCGCCCACCTGCACGATGATCTACGGCGATGGCAAGTTCTCTTCCGGCAACGAGGAGGACAAGGGCGCGATCGGCTGGCTGATCGGCGAGGAGAACAAGGGCCTCGCCTGCATGTTCACGATGATGAACAATGCCCGGCTTGCGGTCGGCATGCAGGGCGTGGCGATCGCCGAAGCCGCAACCCAGAAGGCGGTCGCCTTTGCCAGGGAACGCACCCAGGGCAAGGCGCCCGGCTGGTCCGGGACCGGCATGAGCCCGATCATCGACCATCCGGACATCGCCCGCACCCTGATCACCATGAAGGCCCTGACGCAAGGGGCTCGCGCCATCTGCTACGCCTGCGCCCACGCGACCGATATGTCGCATCACACCGAAGGCGACGAGGCCCGGCACTGGACCGAACGGGCCGCGCTTCTGACACCGATCGCCAAATCCTTCGCGACCGACGCCGGTGTCGACGTCGCGTCGCTCGGCATCCAGGTGCATGGCGGCATGGGCTTCATCGAGGAAACGGGTGCCGCCCGTTACCTGCGCGACGCCCGCATCGCGCCCATCTACGAGGGCACCAACGGCATCCAGGCGATCGACCTCGTGACCCGCAAGCTGCCGCTCTCTGCCGGAGACCAGGTGCGCGGCTTCATCGGAGAGCTGAAGGAGATCGCCGACAAGGTCTCGGCCTCCAACGATGCGGCGTTCGGCGAGACGGGCGACCGCCTGCGCGCCGCCATCGCCGCGCTCGAAACCGCCACCGGCTGGCTGCTGGAAACGCAAGCCGCCGGCAGGATCGCCGATGCGCTTGCCGGCGCGACGCCCTATCAGCGCCTGTTCGGCCTGGTGCTGACCGGCTGCTACCTAGCCAAGGGCGCGCTTGTCGTCATCGACAATGGCGGCCCGGAAAAGCGCGTCGCGCTGTGCCGCTTCATGGCCGAAAACCTGCTGGCTGAAACCTCGGCCCTGAAGGACCGGGTCATCTCGGGCGCCGCGAGCCTTGAAGCTGCCCGCGCCATCCTGGCCTGAAGGAGATATCCGTGAGCGACAACCACATCCTCGTCGAACGTCCGGAAGCCCAGCCGGGCGTCATGGTGATCCGCTTCAACCGGCCGGAAAAGAAGAACGCCTTCACCTCGGCGATGTATAACCGCATGACCGCGGCGCTCGAAGAGGCCAACGGCGACGACGCCGTGCGCGCAGTCGCCTTCCTCGGCACCGAAGGCTGCTTCTCCGCCGGCAACGACATGGGCGATTTCCTCACCTATGCGATGTCCGGATCGAAGGATGCGCCTGCCGCCGCCGTTTTCATCAAGGCCTTGGCGCTTGCCGAAAAGCCGCTGGTATCCGGTGTCGATGGTCTGGCGATCGGCATCGGCACCACCTTGAACATGCATTGCGACCTGACGGTCGCGTCCGCACGCAGCCTCTTCAAGACGCCCTTCGTTGATCTGGCGCTGGTGCCGGAAGCCGCTTCCAGCCTGCTGGCGCCGAAAATCATCGGTCACCAGCGCGCCTTTGCCATGCTGGTGGCGGGTGAGGGATTTTCTGCGCAGGCGGCGCTCGATGCCGGACTGATCTGGAGGATCGTGGAGGCGCAGGCGGTCGAAGCCGAGACTCTGGCCCTTGCCGCGAGCCTTGCGGCGAAACCGCCCCAGGCCCTGAGGATCGCCCGCGACCTGGTGCGCGGACCGCGCGACGCGGTGCTTGCCCGCATGGATGAGGAACTGCTGCATTTCTCCGCCCAGCTCAAAAGTGCAGAGGCGCGTGCCGCCTTCGAGGCCTTCATGCGACGTTAACGGTGTCCTGCGGGAAACTCTGCTCCCGTCTTCTTTTGACGCAGCTTCAGCGCTAGATTGCCTCCATAACCTGGGAGGAAAGAATGTCCTATCGTTTCTGGTCGTGCTTGCTCGTATCGCTTCTGGCAATAGCGCCGGCGCATGCCGAGACGCTGGCATTCCCAGTGCAGAGCCAGCCGCTGCAACTCGCCCAGAGCCCCTCCGTCACCATCGGCCCGAACGGCGTCATCATCCGCCGCGACGATGATCGTGACCGGTATCGTGACGGGGACCGGGATCGCGACCGTGACCGCGATAGAAATCGCCCCCGCCCGCAGCGTTATGTCTGCGTCGTCTCCCCGCCGCCGAGCATGGATCGCCGTCGTCCCTATGTGTGCAACGCCGAACCGGGCCGCGTCGGCGGCCGTTGCCGCTGCTCCGGCGTCGTCGGCAGCGGCACGCTCGATCTGGATCGGTAAGAGGCCCGGCGGTCTTCTGCCCGAGCTTACTTCTGCAACAGCACCACCGCTTCCACATGCGGCGACCAGAGGAACTGGTCGATCGGCGTGACGGCCTTGATCTGGTATCCGCCATCGACGAGAATCCGAAGGTCGCGGGCGAGCGTCAGCGGGTTGCAGCTGACCGCCACGACCGTCTTCACGCCAGATCGGACAAGTTCCTTCATCTGGACTTCGGCACCGGCGCGCGGCGGATCGAACACGACGGCGTCGTAGTTCTTCAGTTCGGACACCATCATCGGCCGGCGGAAGAGGTCTCGCTTCTCCACCGATACCGGCTTCAGCCCTTGCGTGTTGCGGGCGGCGTGATCGAGCGCCTTGACCGACTTCTCGTCGCCTTCCACCGCATGCACCTTGGCGATGCGGGCGAGCCGGAGGGAAAATGTGCCGGAGCCGGCAAACAGGTCGATAATGCGCTTGGCCTTGCCGACATGCGACAGCACCAGTTCGGCCATCGCGTCTTCCGCCTGTTTCGTCGCCTGGGTAAAGGCGCCGGGCGGCGGCGAGACCTTGACGCCGCCGAAATCCACCAGCGGCTTCTGCAATTCGATGACGATCTCGCCATTGGCGGAAACCCGCGCAATGCTTTTCAGCGCCAGCACCGTCTCGGTGACCAGGCGCCGCTGCTTGTCGTCGAGCGGCTTCAGCCCTTCCGCGGCAAGGTCGAGGCCTGCAAGCGTTTCAAGAACCGCGATCCGGAACGTTTCCGAGCCGGTCGCCAGTGCCTTGCCCACCGCGCGGATAGCCTCGAGCCGGGCAACGATGCCCGGCGAGGCGATCGGACATTCGACGATCGAGACGATGTGGTTGGTCTCGGCGCGGTTGAAGCCGAGCAGCAATTCCTTCTCGGTCTTGCGGGCGGAAAACACCACCCGACGACGCTTGCCGGGATGGGCGATGACCAACTCGCCCACTTCAGGCGTCAGGCCCTTGGATTTCAGCGCCTCGACGACGAGGTTGCGCTTGAAGGCGTGGTAGGGCGCGTCGGCCAGATGCTGCAGCGAACAGCCGCCGCAGGCATCGCTGTCAGGCCCGAAGTGGCGGCAGGGCGGTGCAACCCGGTCCGGCGACGGGTTGGAGGTCGACATGACCGTGCCGTGATCGCCGTTGCGGGCAATCGCCAGCGTTTCGCCCGGAAGAGCGTAGGGCACATAGACCGGGCCGTCTTCGCCATTGGCGATGCCGTGGCCCTGCGCCCCGAGCCGGTTGATCGTGACGGTGACTGTGCTCATGACGGTTCCCCGGGCTTCACGCCTGCGAGCAGGTATTCCTGGTTGCCGTCGCCGCCGGCGATCGGGGAGGGGATCAGCCCGAGGCTCGCCCAGCCCATTTCTTCGACGAGCCAGCGTTCGAGTTCGGCTGCGACCTGGGGTGCCGTTTCCGGCTCCTTCAATAGTCCGGCCTTGCTGATCGCATCCCGTCCCGCCTCGAATTGCGGCTTGACCAGCAGCACGCAATGCGCGCCGGGCTCGGCAAGATCGAGCGCCGGTGCCAGCGCCAGCTTCAACGAAATGAACGAGACGTCGGAAACGATGAAGGTGATCTCGCGGTCGTCGTAATCCTCGGCGGTCAGATAGCGGGCGTTGAGGCCTTCGATATTGGTGACCCGCGGCTCGGCGAGCAGCCGCGGATGCATCTGCCCGTGGCCGACGTCGATCGAGGTGACATGCTCTGCGCCGCGCATGATCAGCACCTCGGTAAAGCCGCCGGTCGAGGCGCCGATATCGAGACAGTCATGGCCTGCCGGGTCGAGCTTGAAGTGATCGAGCGCCGCGACGAGCTTCAGCGCCGCGCGCGACACGTAATCCTGCGCCGGGTCGTCGATGGTGAGCTGCGCGTCGGGCGGGAAGGTGAGGCTCGGTTTGGTGACGACGCGGCCATTGACGGTCACGGTGCCACGGGCGATCGCGTCGCGCGCACGGGCTCGGCTCGCGACGAGATTGAGCGAGACGAGAAGCTGGTCGAGGCGTTGGTTTTCGGGATTTGAGGACATGGGTGCAGTCAATGCCTGCCTATCGCCTTGCTTGCAAGGGGCTTGATCCATGAAAACTCATGGCCGCATTCAATCATATTTTAATCATGTTAGGATTCTCTCCGGGCTGGAGGAGACGTCCAATACTGTTTCAACTGAGAGCGGAAGCCCCTGATGTCGCTTAAAAACCTATCCCTGAACAAGAAGCTGATCATCACCTTTGCGGCGTTGATGTCGGTTTGTCTGCTGGCGTCCGCCGGCGTTTATTGGCAGGCCTTGAAATCGAGCCGGTCTTCCGCTCAGCAGGTCGTCTCCCAGACCATCCTGATGCATGTGGATGCGGCGCTCGAAGCCATGCTGGAACAAGCCGTCAATCAGCGCGGCTTCCTGCTCTTCAAGAGCGACAGCACCTATGCGGACGTCTTCAACCACCGCGAGAAGATGATTGCGGCGATCGACGCCGCCAAGAAAGCCGCCGCCGGCATGCCGGATATGCTGGCTTCGCTCGATGCGATGCGGGCCGCAGCCGATGTCTTCCACACCCAGCTCACCGTTCCGCAGCTTGATGCGCGCAAGAACACCAGCAAGCCGATCGACGAAGTCATCGAGATCGGCCGCAACCAGTCCAAGGGCCAGCTCGACGTCTTCCGCGAGGCTGCCGCCAAGATCAAGAAGCAGGCTTTCGACCTCTCCACCGCCATGGTCAAAACCCAGACCAGCGCCCACACCGACCTGTTGCTGACGCTTCTCTTCGGCGGCGGCATTGCCGGCCTCATCGCGGTCGCCCTCGTGCTTGCCCTGTCGCGCGCCATCGTCAAGCCGATCGCCGGCATGACCGAGGCCATGACCAGCCTTGCGGGCGGCAATCATGACATCCAGGTTCCGGCTCTCGAACGCGGCGACGAAGTCGGCCGTATGGCCAAGGCCGTTACGGTCTTCAAGGATGCCGCCATCGAAAAGCAGCGTCTGGCCCGCGATGCCGACATGCTGCGCGACACCAGCGAGCGCGAACGCCTCGACAACGACGCCCAGAAAGCACGCGAAGCCGCCAATCTCGAATTCGCGATCGACGCGCTTGCCACCGGGCTTGCGAGCCTTGCCGATGGCGATGTCGCCTACCGCATCGAAAAGCCCTTCTCCGGCAATCTCGACCGGCTGCGCACCGATTTCAACCAGGCACTCGGCCGGCTGCAGGCAGCCCTCCAGGCGGTCGGCGAGAACGCCTCTGCGATCAGCTCCGGCGCGGGCGAAATCCGCTCCGCGGCCGACGATCTCGGCCGCCGCACCGAACAGCAGGCCGCAGCCGTCGAAGAGACGGCCGCCGCACTCGAACAGGTGACGACGACGGTGAAGGAATCGGCCCGTCGTGCGGAAGACGTCGGCCAGCGCGTCGAGCGTACCCGCATCGGTGCCGAGAAATCGGGTGAAGTGGTCCGCCGTGCGGTCTCCGCCATGGAACAGATCTCGAAGTCGTCCGGTGAGATCAGCAATATCATCTCGGTCATCGACGACATCGCCTTCCAGACCAACCTCCTCGCGCTCAATGCGGGCGTCGAGGCGGCCCGTGCCGGCGAAGCGGGCAAGGGTTTCGCAGTCGTCGCACAGGAAGTCCGCGAACTCGCGCAGCGTTCCGCCAATGCGGCAAAGGAGATCAAGGCATTGATCACCACCTCCAGCCAGCAGGTGGATGCGGGCGTCGCGCTGGTCGGCGAGACCGGCCAGGCGCTGGAAGCGATCGTCGGTGAAGTGCAGCAGATCAACCAGCACCTCTCCGCCATCGTCATCTCCACCCGCGAGCAGTCGACCGGCCTCCAGGAGATCAACACCTCGGTCAACGCAATGGACCAGGGCACGCAGCAGAACGCCGCCATGGTCGAAGAGCAGAACGCGGCAAGCCACAAGCTTGCCCAGGAAGCCCAGGCGCTGGATGCCCTGCTGAGGCAGTTCAACTTCGGCGGTACGCCGGCGGCCCGGATCTCTCGTCCGGTCGCGGCCCCGTCCGCAGCCCGTCCGGTGGCATCGCCGGCAAACGCCCTGCGTTCCACTGTCGCCCGCGCCTTTTCCGGCAAGGCGGCGAGCGCTGCGGCCGTGAAGGAAGAGTGGTCGGAATTCTGATCCGCCCATATGGCTCGACTTGAAAGGCAGGCCGGAAGACCATCCGGCCTGCCTTCTCTGTTTCAGCATTTGCGTCTATCTTCCGGCGGCCGGAAAGCCGGCAGCGAACCGGAGGGACGGAAATGCGGTGGACCTTGCTGATCGGCGGGCTTTTGCTTGTCTCGAACCCGGCATTCGCTAACGATTCCATGGCGGAGTTGAAGACGGGCGGGCTGATCTACGTCCAGACCTCCGACGTCACCATGGCCGAGGAGCAGCTCTACATTTCCCGCGAGGAAGTGCTGGTCGACTACGTCTTCAAGAACACCAGCGACAAGGACGTCGAAAGCGTCATAGCCTTCCCGATGCCGGATATCACCGGCAGCATGGACAGCAATATCGCGCTAGACGATACCGACGCCGACAATTTCCTCGGCTTCTCGGTCGTGCAGGACAGCCGGCAGATCAAGCCGGAACTGCAGCAGCGGGTGCTGGCGGCCGGCGTCGACCGCACCGACGAACTCGTTGCGCGCAACATTCCGCTTCTGCCCTACAGCGACAGGACGCTCGCCGCGCTCAAGGCCCTGCCCGAGGACGTGAAGACGGCCTGGATCGCCGAGGGGCTGGTGTTCGTCAACCGTTACGACGCCGGCAAGGGCTGGCAGGAGGATCTGACGCCTGCCTGGACGCTGCGATCGGTCTATTGGTGGAAGACCAAATTCCCGGCAGGCAAGCCTGTCCGCGTCAGCCATCGCTACAAGCCGAGCGTCGGCGGCACCGTCGCCATGACCTTCATCGACCAGGGCAAGCCGGCGACGAACTACAAGGATTATGCCGAGCGCTACTGCATCGACGCGGCCTTCATGAAGACGGCCGCAAAGCTCGAAGCCGCGGCTGGGAAAAGCGGTCCGAACTATACGGAGCAATGGGTGTCGTACATCCTCACCACCGGCGCCAACTGGGGCGGCTCGATCGGCAAGTTCAAGCTGACGATCGACAAGGGCAGGGCACAGGACTACGTCAGCTTCTGCGGCAACGGCGTGAAGAAGGTCGGCCCGACGACGTTCGAGATGACCGCTGACGATTTCAACCCGGAAAAGGATCTGAATATCCTGTTCCTGACGGCCGCCGATCAGTAACGTCGGCACAAATCTCTATTCAATGATATTGAATGATCCTGATCGCGGCGGCGCTCGCCGGTCGGGTCCATTACTTCATTCGACGTAGGAAGATACTGCTTCGGGGCCTTGACGTGGAAACGGGTTGCCGGGGTGCGAGACGCATTCAAGTGAAGCTGTTGATTCCAAGGGGGATTTTCAATAAAGCGGTTCGATTTGGAATCCCTCTAACAACTAACGCTTTTGAAGTATGGGCTTTTGTCATGCTTGCGCCATCCAAAAAATATGACACTCTGGCCGAAGTATAGTTTGGGGGGAGTGTAATGGTGCAGTTAGTATATCCCATTGATCCGGATACTCTTCTGGCAGATGTTGACGCTGCTCGCTCTATGGCCAGGAATTATGCTGAAGCTTATCAGTCGGCCTCGCCCTATCCGCACATCTGCATCGACAATTTTCTGCCCGAGCAGGTTCTGGAAAACGTTCTGACCGACCTCAGGAACCGTCCCGAAAAGGAGACGGCTTTCGGGAGGGCGCAGGAGAACAAGAAGGTCTCCTATGTTCCGGAGCGGCTTCCGACCTACACGAAGAACCTGTTCTACGCGCTGAATTCGCGCCCCTTCATCCTGTTCCTGGAGGAAATGACCGGTATCGAGGGATTGATCCCCGACCCGTTCTTTTTCGGCGCCGGCGTCCATGAGACGGCCAACGGCGGGCACCTCGATATCCACGCGGATTTCAACCTTCATTCCAAGATGAGGGTCGAGCGCCGTCTCAACACGCTGATCTATCTCAACAAGGGCTGGCAGGAGGAGTGGGGCGGCTCGTTCGAAATCTGGGACAAGGAGATGAAGGGCAAGGTGCACAGCTTTACGCCGCTGTTCAACCGCATGGTCACCTTCTCGACCACGTCGGACTCTTTCCACGGCAACCCCAGCGTCGTGAACCATCCGGAAGGCAAGTCGAGGGATTCGATCGCCCTCTACTATTACACGGCGACCTGGGACGAATCCCGCAAGTCGCATTCGACGCTCTTCAAGCCGCGTCCGAACTCGACGGATAAGAAGGACTATGCCGAAATCCGCCGTGACATGCTGCGGGAGTTCACGCCGCCGATGCTCTATCGCAAGATCATCGGCCCCCTGAGCCGGCTCGGCTTCTAGCCCGGGAGAGCCCGGCGGTCGGGCTCAGCCGGCAAAGCCGACCCCGATCCGCGGCTGGCCGAGCGTCCTGAAGACGGTCGAAACGATGCCGGCGCGGTCGAGACCGGCCTTGGCGTACATCGCGTCCGGGCTTGCCTGCTGCATCCAGATGTCAGGCAGCACCAGCGAGCGGATCTTCAGCCCGTTGTCGAGCAGGCCCTCGGTCGAGAGGAACTGCAGCACATGGCTGCCGAAGCCGCCGACGGCGCCTTCCTCGATGGTGATCAGTACTTCGTGATGGCGGGCAAGCTGGCGGATCAGATCCTCGTCCAGCGGCTTGGCGAAACGCGCATCCGCAACTGTCGTGGAAAGCCCCGCGGCATCGAGATCCTCGGCTGCAAGCACACATTCCTTCAGGCGTGTGCCGAAGGAGAGTAAGGCCACCTTGGCGCCCTGCTTGACCACCCGTCCCTTGCCGATCTGGAGGATCTGGCCGCGTTCCGGCAGCTCGACGCCAACGCCTTCGCCGCGCGGATAACGGAAGGAGATCGGGCCGTCGTCATAGGCAGCAGCCGTGCGTACCATGTGCTTCAGCTCCGCCTCGTCGGCGGCGGCCATCACGACCATGCCCGGCAGGGTGGCGAGGAAGGTCGTATCGAACGATCCCGCATGGGTCGGCCCGTCGGCACCGACGAGGCCGGCGCGGTCGATCGGGAAGCGGACCGGCAGTCCCTGGATCGCCACGTCGTGGACGACCTGGTCGTAACCGCGCTGCAGGAAGGTCGAGTAGAGAGCGCAAAAAGGCTTGTAGCCCTCCGCCGCAAGGCCCGCCGCAAAGGTCACCGCATGCTGTTCGGCAATGCCGACATCGAAGGTACGCGTCGGGAAGACATCAGCCAGCTTGTCGATGCCGGTGCCGTTCGGCATCGCGGCGGTGACGCCGACAATCTTCTGATCGAATGTGGCTTCCTGAACCAGCGCTTCGCCGAAGACGCTCGTATAGCTCGGTGCGTTCGGTTTCGATTTCGCCTGCGCGCCGGTGATGACGTCGAACTTGTTCACGCCGTGATATTTGTCCGCGGCGGCTTCCGCCGGCGCATAACCTTTGCCCTTCTGCGTCACCACATGGATCAGCACCGGGCCGCGGGCATTGTCGCGCACATTGCGCAGCACCGGCAGGAGATGGTCGAAGGAATGACCGTCGATCGGGCCGATATGGTAGAAACCCATCTCCTCGAACATCGTGCCGCCGGTGACGTAACCGCGCGCATGCTCGACGGCGCGGGTAATCGCCCGGTCGACATTCTTGCCGAGATAGGCCGTCAGCTTCTTGCCGAGATCGCGGAAGCCCATATAGGTGCGGCCGGAAGCGAGCCGCGCCAGATAGGCACTCATCGCGCCGGTCGGCGGGGCAATCGACATGTCGTTGTCGTTGAGGATGACGATCAGCCGGGCATCAAGCGCGCCGGCATTGTTCAGCGCCTCGTAGGCCATGCCGGCCGACATCGCGCCGTCGCCGATGACGGCGATCACATTGCGCTTCGAGCCGGAAAGGTCGGCGGCAACCGCCATGCCGAGGCCGGCGGAAATCGACGTGGAGGAATGTGCGGCGCCGAACGGATCGTATTCGCTCTCGGCCCGGCGTGTGAAGCCGGAAAGCCCGTCTTCCTGGCGCAGCGTGCGGATGCGGTCGCGCCGGCCGGTCAGGATCTTGTGCGGATAACACTGGTGGCCGACATCGAAGATCAGCCGGTCGTCCGGCGTGTTGAAGACCTTGTGGATGGCGATCGTCAGTTCCACGACGCCGAGGCCGGCACCCAGATGGCCGCCGGTCCGCGACACTGCATCGATCATCTCGTCGCGCAATTCGCGGGCAAGCTGCGTCAGGTCGCGATCTTCGATCTCGCGAAGATCGGCAGGAAGCTTGACCTTGTCGAGCAGGGGCGTGGCGGGGATTGATGTCACGGATGGTGGCCTTTTCTGCTCATTTCCGGAAGCGTATTCCTCCCCAAGATGAGAAGAAAACAGGCTTTTTCAAGTTGCATGACCTCGGGTTCTACCCGATTTCAGGCGGCGGGCAAGGGGACAAACTCCTCTTCGTCCCCAGGCACGATGTCGAAACGACCCGTCCGCCACTCCTCTTTCGCCTTTTCGATGCGCTCCTTGGAAGAGGAAACGAAGTTCCACCAGATGTAACGCTTGGAGTTCAGCGCGGCGCCACCGAACAGCATCACGTGACAGCCGGTCGTGCCGCCTTCGAGCGTGATGTTGTCGCCCGGCCGGAAGACGAGAAGCTGGTCGGCCGCGAACCGGTCGCCCGCCACGACGAGCTCGCCGGAAAGAATGTAGATCGCCCTCTCCTCATGTGCCGCCGCGAACGGGAACCGTTTGCCCGCTTCGAGGCGCAGATCGACATAAAGCGTGTCGGTAAAGGTCGAGACCGGCGAGCCGAGGCCTTCGAAGGCACCGATGACCACCCGGCCGCTCGCGCCGTCGGCATCGATGACCGGCATGTTTTCCCTGCCCGTGTGCGAGAAGGCCGGATCGATCTCCTCCTTGTCGTCCGGCAGGGCCAGCCAGGTCTGCAGCCCGGAGACCGACATCGGATGGCCACGCAGGTTTTCAGGCGTGCGTTCCGAATGCACGATGCCCCTGCCGGCGGTCATCAGGTTGATGTCGCCCGGCCGGATGACCAGTTCGGTGCCGAGACTGTCGCGATGCTTGATCTCGCCGTCGAACAGGTAGGTGACGGTCGAAAGCCCGATATGCGGATGCGGCTTGACGTCCAGCGCCTCGTCGGCCCGCAGCAGCGCCGGCCCCATCCGGTCGAAGAAGATGAATGGCCCCACCAGCCGCCGCTGCCGTGTCGGCAAAGCCCGCCGCACGGAAAACCCGCCGATATCGCTGGTGCGCGGAATGATCAGGTTCTCGATCGCATCGCAGGCGAAGGCATCGCCCGCGACCGGGTCTATTCCGGGAAAGAAGGACATGGGTACTCGCTACAGTGTTTCCTGTTCGTCCGGATACTGCGCCAGGAATGTTTCGAGTTCAATGAGGAGGGGTGGGAGACGGTCGACTATGGTCGTCCAAATCACCGAGTCCAGGACGCCTTTGTAGTCATGGCGCAGAACGTTGCCGAGATTTCGAATGGCGAGCCAGTCATGCGCGGGGAACAATTCCTCTGCCAATAAGCCGAGCTTGACCCCTGCTTCGGAAACACGAGAAAAACATCGCTCGACTGCGTCACGGACCAATCGATTTCCCACATATGCCTGAAAATCCATACCCTGGGTATATTCAACGATTGCAGCGCCATTCTCGACGATATCGCGCATCCGCGTCAGAGGGCGTTTAGAAGGCAACGGCGCGATCCCGTTCTATGGAGCGCCGTACATTCTCCTTTTGAATCGGCTCGGCGATCACATCAACGTTTTCGTAGCCCGTAATTTCGGTGATGCGCTCCTGCAGGATCGCTAAAGCACTGAAATATCCGAGACCGGATCTGATCACGGGGTCGGTCAGCCTGACAAGAATATCGAGATCGGATTCCTCCGTCGCTTCGCCCCTGGCCACAGAGCCAAAGATCGACACGTGCTCCGCGCCCGCGGCGCGCAGCTCGTTCTCATGCTCTCTCAGCTTGGCGATGACGAGGTCCTTGTCCATGTGGGACAATATAGTGGAGTGCTCGGATTTGGTCGAGAGCCTCAGGGACACCCGCTCAGGCTCACCTCATCCCCCGCCGCTGCCCCAAGCTCCATGCAGCCACCCGCATGACACAGTTTCCACCCGGTCGGCGTCATGCCTGAAGCTGCAAGCGAGACCCGTTCCTGCGGCGGCAGTTTCGGCGTCCACACCCACCAGCCGTCCTTCAGCACCGCATCCGCCCCCGGCTCCATGCCCGCGCCGGAACCTTTCACCTCCGCTTGCCGAAGCTCAAGTCCGGCGGGCGTCACGGTCCAGGTCTCACGCCATTCCGTCTTCTGCACGGAATGGGTCCAGGAGAGCATGAACACAGAGACGGCGAGTGCCGTCACCTTGCCGCCCGCCAGGATGCAGAGGCTCATCGCTCGGGCCTCAAGGCGACGCGACCGCCGGCGGTGAGACTTTGCGCGTCGTCCACCAATGCCAGCCGATCCAGAGAACGGTGATCACCCAGCCGATCTCGTCGGTCCAGGGGAGCGCCAGCACGAGCAGCACGCCGGCGGTGAAGGCGAGCACCCGCTCCCAGATGGCAAGCCGCGCGAACAGGAAGCCGACGACCGCCGCGCCCCAGAGCACGATGCCGAAGCAGGCTTTTACGAAGACGTAAGTGACCTCGCCCCAATAACCGACATAGGCCGAGAGCGGGCCGGGGTCCTGCAGCATCAGCGCCGGCGTGTAGACGGCCATGAATGGCACGACGTAACCGGCGATCGCAAGCTTGGTCGCCTCCCAGCCGATCTTCTGCCCCGAGACTTTCGCCATCGGTGCGGCGGCGAAGGCGGCGAGCGCCACCGGCGGCGTGAGGTCGGCCATGATGCCGAAATAGAAGACGAACATGTGGCTGACGATCAGCGGCACGCCGAGTTCGAGCAGGGCGGGGCCGGCAAGCGAGGAGGTGATGATGTAGTTGGGGATGGTCGGAATGCCCATGCCGAGCACTAGGCAGGTGATCATCGTCAGGATCAGCGAGATGAACAGGTTGTCGCGGCCGATATCGATGATCGTGCCGATCAGCGTCGAGGCGATGCCTGTCAAGGTCAGCGTGCCGATGACAATGCCGACGATGGCGCAGGCAATGCCGACCGGCAGCGCGTTCTTGGCGCCTTCCGCAAGCGAATCGACGCAGATCAGCAGCGTCTCGCGGCCACCCCTGAAGAACAGGCAGGCGACGATCAGCAGGCACAGCAGCAGAGCGAGGAAGGTGACGCCGAATTCGAAGAAGCTCGCCGATGCGACCCCGACCGCGATCCAGAACACGACACGGAAGGCCATCGGGCCGATCGCCGCGGCGATCGGCGTCGACAAGATGAGCACCACGGTCAGCGCCAGGCCCATCGTGCCGGCAAAGATCGGCGTGTAACCGGCAAACAGCAGGTAGACGAGGGCGGCCAGCGGCAGGATCAGCGGCCAGTGCTGCTTGATGGCGCCCCAGGCGCTCGGCAACTCGCTTGCGTTCATGCCGCGCAGGCCCGCCTTACCGGCTTCCAGATGCACCTGCCAGAAGCAGGCGCCGAAATAGAGCACGGCCGGAATGAGCGCGGCTTTGACCACTTCCGCGTAAGGAATGTTCAGCGTCTCGGCCATGATGAAGGCGACGGCCCCCATGACCGGCGGCATGATCTGCCCGCCCATCGACGAGGTTGCCTCGACGCCGCCGGCAAAGGCGGGCTTGAAGCCGAAGCGTTTCATCAGCGGGATGGTGAATTGGCCGGATGCGACGACGTTTGCAACCCCCGAGCCGGAAATCGTTCCCATCAGCGCCGAGGAGAGCACGCAGACCTGCGCCGGCCCGCCGCGCCAGTGGCCGACAAGACCAAGTGCCACGTCGTTGAAGAGCGCAATCATCCCCGCCCGTTCGAGGAAGGCGGCAAAGACCACGAAGATGAAGATATAGGCGGCGGACACATAGACCGGCGTCCCGTAGATGCCCTCCGTGCCATAGGCGAAATAGTCGATGATCTGGTCGAAGAAATAGCCGCGCGTCTGCAAGGCGCCCGGCGCGTACTGTCCGAAGAAGCAATAGGCGAGGAAGACCCCGCACATGATCGTCAGCGGCAGGCCCATCAGCTGGCGGGCGCCTTCGAAGACGACGACGATCAGCACCACGCCGCAGATGATGTCGGGCGTGGTGAGAAAACCGCTGCGCAGCAGAAGCGGCGCATATTCGACCCAGTTGTAGAGCCCGGTCGCGAAACCCGCGAGGCCGAGCAGCCAGAACCAGGCCTTGCCCGCCGGTGTTTTGGCGCGTAGCTGCGCGAGCAGGCCAAAACCGAGCAACAGCAGGAAAGCCACGTGCATCGCCCGGATCACCTGGCTCGGCAGGATCGCATAGGCCGCGGTGATCAGCTGAAAGGCGGAAAAGGCGATTGCAATGGCAAAGGTGATCTTCGCACCGATGCCCTCACCCCAGCCGGGCGGCAGCCCCTCGATCGGCTCTTCGGCTGTCTGCGGGGCCATCGGATGATGCATTGCGGTTTCGGACATTTTTCCTCGCTGGATCTGAACGCAATGCGTTCCGAAACTGTGGCCGGCCGCTCAGGAACTCCTCATTCCTGTGCTTGTCACAGGAATCCAGCCACGGCGCGTCTGCGCCGTGAATGAATCCATTGTGTTGAATGACTCTCTCGTGCCCAAGGACTTGGGCATGCTGGATTCCTGTGACAAGCACAGGAATGAGGGTGAGTTTGCCTCACCCTCTGTCATCACTTCACCAAACCAACTTCCTTGTAATACCGCTCGGCGCCCGGATGCAGCGGCACGGGCATGCCTTCCAGCGCCTTCTTCACGTCGATCGCCTTGGCGGCCGCATGGGCTGCGGAAAGCTTCGGCAGGTTGGAGAACAAGAGCTTGGTCATCTGGTAGACCGTTTCGTCCGAAACACCGGAATGGGTGATCAGGAAGTTGCCGACGGCGGCGGTCTCCACATCGGCGGTCTGGCCCTCATAGGTGCCGGCCGGGATTTTGACGGAGACATAGGGCGCCCCGATCTTGGCGACTTCGGCCGCCGGGATCGCCACGACATTGATCTTCAGCGAGGTTGCAAGGTCGCGGATCGACGCGACGCCGAGGCCGGCGGACTGCAGGGTCGCGTCGAGCTGGCGATTCTTGATCAGCTCGACGGATTCGGCGAACGGCAGATATTCGGTCTTGCCGAGGTCCTTGTAGGAGAGACCGGCGGCGGTGAAGATGGCGCGGGCGTTGAGCTCGGTGCCGGAGGCGGGCGCGCCGACCGACAGGCTCTTGCCCTTGAGGTCTGCGAGCGTCTTCACGCCGGATTCGGCGCTGGCGACCACCTGGATATAGTTCGGATAGATGGCGGCGATGCCGCGCAGCTTGTCGAGCTTGGCCGGGAAGCCCGCTTCCTTGTTGCCCTTCCAGGCTTCCTGGACCGAATCTCCGAGCGAAAAGGCGATTTCGCCGCGCCCTGCCTGCAGCAGGTTGAGGTTTTCGACAGAAGCCTTGGTCGCCTGCACCTGGGTGCGGCTGTCCTTGATCCCCTGTCCGTAGATTTCCGCAAGTGCCACGCCGAGCGGATAATACACGCCGGACGTGCCGCCCGTCAGTACGTTGATGAATTCCGCAGCCTTCGCGCCGGCGGCAGAAAATGCCGTCGAAACGGTGAGTGCCGCCACGAACATGAGATTGATTTTACTAGGCTTCGCGCCGAAGTTCATAATGGTCTCCTCCCAAAGTAACCACTTAGATGGCGGCTATCATGGGGAGGCGGTCCCGGTGCGTCAATCGGTTTATGACGCAATCCTTGCGAAGGTTGTAAGACTTTGGTTTGAGGCTGCGGCGGTCACTCGCCGTCGAGCGGTTCGACGCCCTGCGGCTTGCCGGCGCGGTCGAGGCGGATCTTTTCGATGCGGTTTTCAGCGGCCGTCAGCAGTTTTTCGCAATGTTTCTTCAGCGCTTCGCCGCGCTCGTAGATGGCGATGGACTCGTCGAGCGCCACGTCGCCGCGTTCCAGCCGCGCCACGATGCTTTCGAGTTCGGCGACGGCCTTCTCGAAGGAATAGCCGCTCACATCGAGGCTCTCGGTGTTTTCGGTCATCGTCTATCCCTTCATCAGTCTGCAGATATGCATTCCCGCCGATTCGGCGAGCCCTTCCAGATCATATCCGCCCTCGAGCAGGCTGACGATACGGTTGCCGGCATATTTGCCGGCGATCTCCATCAGCCGCCCGGTCGCCCAGTCGAAATCGTCGCCGACGAGATTGATCTGCGCCAGCGGATCGCGGTGATGTGCGTCGAAACCAGCGGAGATGATGATGAAATCCGGCCGGAAATTGTCGAGCGCCGGCAGCACGCGGCTCTTGAAGGCCTCGCGAAAATATTCGCTGCCGGTATCGGGCGAAAGCGGGGCGTTGACGACATTGTTCTTGGTGCCGGTCTCGTCCTTGGCGCCGGTGCCGGGATAAAGCGGCATCTGGTGCGTCGAGCAGAACAGCACCGACGGATCGTCCCAGAAGATGTCCTGGGTGCCGTTGCCGTGATGCACGTCCCAGTCGACGATCGCGACACGCTCGATACCATATTTCTGCTGCGCATGGCGGGCGGCGATCGCGGCATTGTTGAAAAGGCAAAAACCCATCGCCTTGTCTTTTTCGGCATGATGGCCGGGCGGCCGTGCCGCCACGAAGGCGTTGTCCACCTTGCCGGTCGCCACGTCGTCGACGGCCGCCATCGCGCCGCCGATGCCCGTCAGTGCCGCCTGAAAGCTCTTCGGCCCCACATAGGTGTCGGCCTCGATCTGCCGGATCGTGTCTTCCTCGGGGATTGCGCGCATGACAGTGCGCAGGTGCTCTTCCGGATGGGCGAGCAGAACCGCGTCCTCATTGGCTTGCGGGGCGTCCTTCCGGTCGAGCCTGGCGAAATTCGGATGCTCCAGCGCAATCGCCAGCGAGCGCAAACGGTCGGCCCGTTCGGGATGTCCTTCGGGCGTGCGATGTTCGAGGAAGATCTTGTGTTCGTAAAGGCGCGTGGTCATGCGGCGGCCTCGTCAGGGGTCAGTCCGGTCTGGACCTCTCCGACATGGCGCAGAAAGCTGACTTTTTCAAGCCGCAACCCCTTGCTCTTGTGCTTGTTTAGCTTGAAAGAATGGTCTTACATGATTGGGTGCAGCCCAGAGGGTATCGTGGCCAGAGAGTCAGTCAAGTCTCAAGAATTCCGGGTTCCTTTCCGCGACGTGGACATGAACGGAGAGATGTTCCGGTCGTCCTATGTCGTGCGGGCGGAAGAAGCCGTCACGGAATTCTGGCGCCGCCGCAAGCCGCAAAAGGACGATCCGTTCTTCCGGATCGGCAAGATCACCTGCACGTTCCACTCGGCCTTGAAGCTGGGCGATGTCGTCCACACCCATATCGGCGTCAGCAAGATCGGCGGAAAGTCGGCAGGTTTCCTCGTCCATATGCTGCGGGGCGACGAGGCCGTCGCGGAAGCCGAGATCGTCTGGATGACCTGCGACCCCGAAAGCAGGGAACCGGTGCCGCTTCCCGAAGACCTGCGCGACTGGCTCTATCAGTTCCTGGATTGATTGGAAGCGGCGATCAGGCCCGTTGCGGCAGCAGCGGGTAACCGACCATCACGGCGCGGCCTGCAAGTGCCGCAATCATCGCCTTCAGCACATCGCCCGGTACGAAGGAGAGGTCGCCGATGAAGGCGGTCGCAAGCCCGGTGCCCGTGACATAGGCAAGGTAGAGGATGCCGAGCGCATGATCGACAACCACGCCGCCGAGCAGGGCCGCGAGGAAAAAGCCGGTGATCTGCACGAGGCCGTTTTGCGAGCGATCGACGAACCGCTCGGAGCAATAACCGGTGACGACGGCCGCGAAGAACCAGCCGACGAGATAACCGGCGGTCGGCGAGGCGAAAGTGGCAAGGCCGCCGCGTCCGCCTGACAGCACCGGCAGGCCGATGGCGACCAGCAGCAGAACCAGAAGCACCGCGAAACCGCCGCGCTTGGCGCCGAGGATGACGCCCGCCAGCATGACGCCCAGCGACTGCGCCGTGATCGGCACCGGAATGAAGCCGAGCATGATCGGCGGCACGAGACCGAGCGCCACGATAATGGCGGCAAAAAGGGCGGCCAGAACGAGATCACGGGTGGTCATGCTATGCGAATCCCCGGTTGTCATATGAGGTTATTTCTGCGCCCGGATGCCACGTGCGTCAATGGCGGCGGCAATCTCGTCGGCGTTTTTGAGCGTCAGGATGATCAGCGGCACCGCCAGCGTCAGCGGCCGGACCTTCAGTCCGCGGGCGGAGTGCGCATCCCGGATGGCCTGGTAACGGCTGAGGATTTCCGGCACGAAACGGATGACGAGGCCGATGGAAAGCCCGATATCCGCGGCCCTCACGAGCCCCAGGCGCTCCAGCGGCATCGCAAGGCGGGTGATCTCGTCGATGAAGTCGCCGGTGCTCGTGGTCGCGGTCACGGCTGCGGCGAGGAGGGCGAGCGCCGTCAGCCGGGTGACGACGACCAGTGCATCGTGCTGCCCGTTGAGCACCAGTGTGAAGAGCGCCACGACCGCGATGGTCAGCAGGATCGGCCGCAACCGCAGCCAGGATTGGCGCCATCCGAGCCGGAGCGAGGCGTAGACGATGCAGCCGAACATGGCCGCGACGACAAGAACAACCGGCGAATGGATCACGAAAAGAAAGAGGCTGGCCATGGCGAGGCCGAGAAGCTTTGCCCGCGGCGAAAGCCGGTGCAGAAACGTGTCGCCTTCCACATAGAGCGTCTTCATACGGCCAGCTCGCGGTAGCGGGCGATGACCTCCGCCGGCGCACCGTCATCGGCGAGGCGGCCTTCGTGGAAGAGCAGAACCCGGTCGAAATCGGCGATCAGGCCGAGGTCATGGCTGATGACGATGACATTCTCGTCGAGCCCGTGGATTGTCCGCTCCACGAGGTCGCGGTTCCGGAGATCAAGCTGATTGGTCGGCTCGTCCATGATCAGGATGTCTGGACGGGTCACCAGAACCGAGGCGAGTGCCGCCAGCTGGAGTTCTCCGCCCGAAAGTTCGTGCACACGCCGGTCGGCCAGATGGGCGATGCCGAAACGGGCAAGCACGGTCTCGACCGCCGCCTCGGTATCCGCCCTTGAGAGCTTCTGCCTTTTCAGCCCGAGCGCGATGTCTTCCTTCAGGATCGGCAGGATGATCTGGTTCTGCGGGTTCTGGAAGATGAAGCCTGCCTGGCCGCGAACCTTGTCGCCGTCCTTCACCGTATCGAAGCCGTTGACGGTCACCTGCCCGGCGGATGGCAGCACCAGCCCGTTGATCATCCGCGCGAATGTGGTCTTGCCGGAGCCGTTGAGGCCGATCACGCCGATCCGCCGTTCGCCGAGCGACAGCGTCAGCGGATGGACGACGGTGCGTCCCTCGAAACGCGCTTCTGCCTGTTCGAAACGGATATCCAAGCCTGTCCCTCGATGTTCAGCGGTCTATAGACCGGAAGATGGGGAAGGGGAATGCGGAACCGAACGTGAACATTGAATCCGGCGCGGTGACATCCTAGTCTGGATGCCATGGCGATTCTCATTCCGAACGATCAGGCCCGCAAGATCTTCCTCGAACGGCAGCGGCTCTGCGAACCGCCCGGCCGGGCGTTGACCAAAGCCGGTCTGCTGCAGCTCATCGACGATCTCGGCTTCGTCCAGGTGGATAGTATCGCCACCGTCGAGCGTGCCCATCACATGATCCTGTTCTCTCGCAACCAGACCTATCGGCGCGAACACCTGACCGCGCTGCTGGAAAAGGACGGCGAGCTCTTCGAACACTGGACGCATGACGCCTCGATCATCCCGGCGAGCTTCTTCCGGTACTGGAAACACCGTTTTCGCCGCCGTGAGCCGATCCTCGCCGAGCGCTGGCGCAAATGGCACGGCGAGGGGTTCGACGCCGCCTTCGAGGAAACCTTCCAGCACATCGCCGAAAACGGCGCGATCATGTCGCGCGACATGAAGGCCGAGGACCACAAGTCCGGTGGCTGGTGGAACTGGCATCCGAACAAGACGGCGCTCGAATATTACTGGCATACCGGCAAGCTGGCGATCGCCGGCCGCGTCAACTTCCAGAAGATCTACGACCTGATGGAGCGCGTCATTCCGCGGCATCACCACGAGCCGGAAGTCAGCCACGAAGAGTTCATCGACTGGGCCTGCCGCGGCGCCATGACCCGCCTCGGCTTTGCGACCTCTGGAGAACTTGCCGCCTTCTTCGATCTCGTCACGCCCGACGAGGCGAAGGACTGGGTGAAGACCCATCGCGACGAACTGGTGGAAGTGCTGATCGAGACCGCCGACGGCAGCCGTCCGCGTCCATCATTTGCCTTCCTCGGCTTCCCCGAAAACCTCGGTACCATTCCCGAGCCACCCGCCCGCGTGCGCGTGCTCAGCCCCTTCGATCCGCTCCTGCGCAACCGCGACCGTGCCGAGCGGCTGTTCGATTTCTTCTACCGGATCGAGGTTTTCGTGCCGGAGCCGAAGCGCCAATACGGCTACTACGTCTTTCCGCTGCTCGAAGGCGACCGCATGATCGGCCGCATCGACATGAAGGCGGACCGCAAGTCCGGCACGCTGGATGTGAAGCGGCTGTGGCTGGAAAAGGGCGTTCGGGCTTCGGCGGGGAGATTGGAGAAGCTCGATGCGGAGCTGTTTCGGGTCGGGCGGTTCGCGGGAGTGGACAAGGTGACCTATCAGGAGGGTTGGCGGGGGGAATAGGTACCGGCGACTGAAAAACATCATCGCCCCTTGTGCCCGCGATACCCCCCTCTGCCCTGCCGGGCATCTCCCCCTCAAGGGGGGAGATCGGATGGAGCTACGCTCTCTGCCCATCACGATCGTGGGGATGGAACTAAATACTTTCCGTTACCGCTGAAACTTCGCTCTTCGATGGAGGCGGTGAGCCCGCCTCTGGCCAATCTCCCCCCTTGAGGGGGAGATGCCCGGCAGGGCAGAGGGGGGTGCCTCACGGCAAATTCCCGTTTCAACTTAAGCCAAAACCTACCCCCGCCACCGCAAGAACACCGTCGCCAGCGGCGGCAGCACCACCTGTATGGAAAACGCCTTCCCATGCGCCGGCGCACGTTCCGTCCAGGCTTCCGATTGCCCCATATTGGATCCGCCATAAAGCGCCGCGTCGGTGTTCAGCACCACCTCCCAGCGGCCTTCCGCGGGCACGCCGATCCGGTAGCCATGCCGCGGCATGGGCGTGAGGTTGGAGACGACCAGCATATGCGAGGACCGGTCTTGGCTGCTCCTCAGCATACCGTAGACGGAGTTTTCAGCGTCGTCGGCCACCGCCCATTCGAAGCCTTCATGATGCAGATCGCCGAACTGCAGTGCCGGCTCCTGCGCGTATAGCGCATTCAGATCGCGGACCAGTCGCTGGACGCCCGCATGGGCGGGTTGGTCGAGCAGGTCCCAGACGACCGAGCTGTCATGGTTCCACTCGGTCTCCTGCGCCAGTTCGCCACCCATGAACATCAGCTTCTTGCCGGGATGGCCCCACATGAAGCCGTAATAGGCGCGAAGGTTGGCAAGTTTCTGCCAGTGGTCGCCCGGCATCTTGGCCATCAGCGAGCCCTTGCCGTGCACCACTTCGTCATGGGAGAGCGGCAGGATGAAGCGTTCGGAATAGGCATAGATCATTCCGAAGCTCATCGCCCCATGCTGGTATTTCCGGTAGACGGGATCGTCCTGCATGTAATGCAGCGTGTCGTGCATCCAGCCCATGTTCCATTTGAAGTCGAAGCCGAGCCCGCCTTCTTCGGTCGGCTTGGTGACGCCCGGCCAGGCGGTCGATTCCTCCGCCGCCGTGAACGCATGCGGGCAGCGGTCATGGATGATGCTGTTCAGGTGCTTGAAGAATTCGACGGCTTCGAGGTTTTCGCGCCCGCCATATTCGTTGGGGATCCATTCGCCCTCGTTGCGGCTGTAGTCGCGGTAGAGCATCGAGGCGACCGCATCCACGCGCAGCGCATCCACATGGTAATGCTCCAGCCATTCGAGCGCCGAGGCGATCAGGAAGCCTTTCACCTCGTTGCGGCCGAGATTGTAGATCAGCGTGTTCCAGTCCCTGTGGAAACCTTCGCGCGGATCGGCATGCTCGTAGAGCGGCGTGCCGTCGAACTTGGCAAGACCCCAGACGTCGGTCGGGAAATGCGCCGGCACCCAGTCGAGAATGACGCCGATGCCCGCCTGATGGCAGCGGTCGATGAAATAGGCGAAGTCTTCCGGCGTTCCGTGACGCCCGGTCGGCGCGAACAGTCCGAGCGGCTGGTAACCCCAGGAGCCGCCGAACGGATGCTCCATGATCGGCAGCATTTCGATATGGGTGAAGCCGAGGTTCTGAACGTAAGGGATCAGTCGCTGGCTGAGCTCGACCCAGTCGAGATGCCGGTTGCCTTCCTCGGCGATCCGCAGCCACGAGCCGAGATGCACCTCGTAGATCGACATCGCGCCTTCGCGGGCGCGCTCAGTGCGCTGCCTGCGCATCCAGTCCTCGTCGTTCCAGCGGAAGGGTTTGGAGGAGGCGACGATCGAGGCCGTCGATGGGGCAGCCTCGCTGGCGCGGGCGACCGGATCGGCTTTTTGCGGGAGCAGATTGCCGTTTCCGTCGAGGATTTCGAACTTGTAGCGCTCGCCGTGGGTGAGGCGCGGAAGGAAGAGTTCCCATATGCCGGCCTGCGTGCGAAGCCGCATCGGGTAGCGCCGTCCGTCCCAGGCGTTGAAATCGCCGACGACCGAGACACGCCGCGCATTCGGCGCCCAGACCGCAAAGCGCACGCCCTCGATGCCTTCGACCTCCATAGGGATGGCGCCGAGCGTCCGGCCGAGATCGTAATGGGTGCCCTGGCCGATCAGATGCAGGTCGAGATCGCCGAGCAGAAGCGGGAAGGAATAGGGGTCTTCCATTTCCTGAACGGCGTCCGGCCACTGGATCCGGAAGAAATAGGGCGCCGTGCTGCCGGTCACCCCGGCAAACAGCCCGCCTTCATGGATGGTTTCGAGTTCCGCCAGCACCTTGCCGGTATCGGCCTCCACGACTTCCACCGACAGCGCACCTGGCAGCAGCGCCCGAACCACGGTGAGGTTGCCGTATTGATGGCGTCCGAGGATCGAGAATGGATCTCCGTGGCGACCTTCGACCAGGGCTGCCAAGCCCTCGCGGACGGTGCCGATCATCAGGTCTGTGCGCTCGTATCTCATGAGACGTTCTCCAGAAGTCGGGATGCGATCGCCGAGAAGCCGGCAAGCGGGAGGGGAAGCCAGTGCGGACGGCTGCGCACTTCGTAGGCGATCTCGTAGGCGGCCTTTTCAAGCAGGAAGAGATCGAGAATGCGCCCGCGAGCCTCCGGCGCGATGCGCAACGCCTCTGAGGTCTGGGTGGCCTCGAAATAGGCATCGAGGAAGGCCGGCTCCGCCATCTCCATAAAGCGCCCGACCAGTGCCTTGTGCCGCGCGTCTTCCACCTCGCTGACGATTTCCCTGTCGAGGTCGGCAGACGCCGCGAGATAGCTGAGGGAGCGCAGAAGACCGGCGACGTCTCGCAATGGATTGGTCTTGGCGCGGCGCTCGGAAAGGTCGCGGGTCGGTTCGCCTTCGAAGTCGATGATATAGGCATCGCCTTCCGCAACCAGGATTTGGCCGAGATGGAAGTCGCCGTGATTGCGGGTCATCAGCGTGCCTTCGACGGCGCTCGCAAGATGCGTGGCGAGGCCGAGAAGCTGGTCGCGGCGGTCGAGGATCGCTTTTGCCTCGATGGCGATATCCGAATCCAGACCTTCGACCGTTTTTTCGAGGATCGCCAGGCTGTGGGAAATCTGAGCCGTGACCCCGTCACGCCATTTTTCGGCATCGGCTGCCGTTGCCCGGATCGGTTGGAAGTCCGGGTCGTCGGTTGGCTGGGCGAGCGCCGCATGCAACTCGCCGAGCCGTTTGCCGATGGTCGCGACCAAGTTTACCAGCGGCTTGAAATGCTCGTCCACCACCTCGCCCTCGAGGCCGGTCACCACGATCTCGTCGATGGCCCGGCGCAGGTTGCTGAGCATCCAGTTCCAGGCGTCGCCCTGGTTGCGGATCGCACTCTGAACGATGATCAGCGTGTAGCGGCTGCCGTCCGGTGCCGTGCGGGCGACCTCGCCGAGCAATTGCGCGGTGTTCTGGTAGCCGACATTGGTTAGGTAACGGGTCATCTCGGCTTCCGGATGCATGCCGGGGAAGACGTGGCGGATGAGCTTCACCATCGCCAGGTCGCCCAAAATAAGCGAACTGTTGGATTGCTCCGCCGAGAGCCAACGGATGGCCATGTCGTCGGTAACCGTCAGGCTGTCGAGACTTTCCGTGCCGATGAATTCCAATGTGCCGGCGCGACCGGAAATCACCGAACGCTCGCGAAGGCCACGCATCACGCCGCGCGCCAGGCCCTCCATGGCGAACCCGTCGGTCAGGAAACCGACGCGGCGGCCCTGGCGGATACGGGCGAGCGCAAGCTGCTGGGCGAGCGCGGTGGGCTGCGCATCGTCCCAGGACACGGCAAGCGGCAACAGATAGGTGTCCTTGCGGCCATCCACCTCCGCCTCGAGCTCACCGAGCAGGATGTTGTTGGCAAAAGCGATCGGCGTTGCCGCGACCAGTGTGGCCCCATTCAGGACCTGGCCCTTGGAGCCGAACCAGCGGCGCTTGCCGAGATAGGCCGGCAGAACCTCGTTGGAGAGCGTGGCGGCAAGCCGGGGTTCGTCGACCAGTTCCTGCAGGTCGCGGCGGGTGACCATGGTCACCATGTCCTGCATCTGCTCCGGCGGCTCCTTGCGCCAGACAGGCCCGTCGGCTTCGGCCACGAGCTGGAACCAGAAGAAGCCGAACGGCTGCAGGGTCAGGAGATAGGTAAGCTGGCCGATCGGCGGGAAGGGTGACATGCCCGAAAGCTCGATCGGCACGCGGCCGGCGAAATGCGCCAGGTCGAGTTCCACTGCCTGCGGCAGGCGCGACAGGTTGGCGACGCAGAGGATCGTCTCGCCGTTGTATTCGCGCAGATAGGCGAGGATCTTGCGATTGCCAGGCGTGAGGAATTTCAGCGAGCCGCGGCCGAAGGCGGAGTGCTTGTTGCGCAGCGCCAGCATGCGCCGGGTCCAGTTCAGCAGCGAATGGGCGTCCGACCCCTGCGCCTCGACATTCACCGCCTCATATCCGTAGAGCGGGTCCATCACCGGCGGCAGCACGAGGCGGGCCGGATCGGCCTTGGAGAAGCCGCCATTGCGGTCCGGCGACCATTGCATCGGGGTGCGAACTCCGTCGCGGTCGCCGAGATAGATATTGTCGCCCATGCCAATCTCGTCGCCGTAATAGAGAACCGGCGTTCCGGGCATGGAGAGCAGCAGCGCGTTCATCAACTCGATGCGCCGGCGGTCCCGCTCCATCAGCGGCGCAAGGCGGCGGCGGATGCCGAGATTGATGCGGGCGCGGCGGTCGGCGGCATAGATGTTCCAGAGGTAGTCGCGTTCCTCGTCGGTCACCATTTCGAGCGTCAGCTCGTCGTGATTGCGAAGGAAGATCGCCCACTGGCAGTTTTCCGGGATTTCCGGCGTCTGGCGCATGATATCGGTGATCGGGAAACGGTCTTCCTTGGCGATCGCCATGTACATGCGCGGCATCAGCGGGAAGTGGAACGCCATGTTGCATTCATCGCCATTGCCGAAATACTCGTTCGTGTCCTCCGGCCATTGATTGGCTTCGGCCAGCAGCATCTTGCCGGGATGGGTGCTGTCGAGCGAGGCGCGGATCTTCTTCAGGATTTCGTGCGTCTCGGGCAGGTTCTCGTTGTTCGTGCCCTCACGCTCGACGAGATAGGGGATCGCGTCCAGCCGGAACCCGTCAATGCCTGTATCCGCCCAGAAGCGCATGACGCCGAGCAGCTCCTCCAGCACCTGCGGATTGTCGAAGTTGAGGTCCGGCTGGTGGGAGTAGAAGCGGTGCCAGTAATAGGCGCCGGCGACCGGGTCCCATGTCCAGTTCGATTTTTCCGTGTCGAGGAAGATGATCCGGGTTTCGGGGAATTTCTGATCCGTATCCGACCAGACGTAGAAGTCGCGCTCCGGAGAGCCGGGCGGCGCATGCCGCGCCCGCTGGAACCATGGATGCTGGTCGGATGTATGGTTGATGACGAGCTCGATGATGACCCGGATGCCGCGCTGGTGCGCCGCCTCGACGAAGGCCTGGAACTCCTCGATCGTGCCGTAGTCGGAGCTGACATTGCCGTAGTCGGCGATGTCGTATCCATCGTCGCGGCGGGGCGACGGGAAAAAGGGCAGCAGCCAGATCGCATTGGCGCCGAGCGAGGCGATATGGTCGAGCTTCTCGTGCAGGCCCTGAAAATCGCCGATCCCGTCACCATTCGCATCGAAGAACGACTTGATGTGGAGCTGATAGATGATCGCGTCCTTGTACCACAGAGGATCGCTCTCTTGGCCTGGCACCTGGTTTTGAGCCTGGCTGCGGCTGCCCGTCATGTCCATTTTGTTTTCTCCCTTATCGCACGCGCCAGATCGAAAACGGCAGGCCGTGATGCGGATCGAGCCGGATGCGTTGGATCTTGCCGGTCAGCGTGAAACGGCTGCCGCCGACCAGATCTTCTAGGTCAAGTGCGCCATGGTCCGGGAGGTTCCATGACCAGAGTGGTATTTCGACATCCGCCTCCTGCGCATTGTGCGGGTCGAGGTTGATCGCGATCAGCAGGACGTTCTCGCGACCGGCACTCGCCTTCTCGAAGAACATGATGTTGTCGTTCCAGGCGGTGAGAAGCTGCAGGCCGAGATGCGAATGCAGCGCCGGGTTCTCGCGGCGGAGCCGGTTGAGCAGGGTGATCTCGCCCTTGATGTTGCCGGGACGGTCGTAGTCCCAGGCGCGGATCTCGTATTTCTCCGAATCCGCATATTCCTTGCGCTTGGCGTCCGGGCGGCCTTCGCAAAGCTCGAAGCCGTTATAGACGCCCCAGAGACCCGACAGCGTCGCGGCGAGGGCGGCGCGGATCAGATAGGCCGGCCGCGGCGCGTTCTGCAGGAAGTCCGGGTTGATGTCGTGCGTGTTGACGAAGAAATGCGGACGGAAGAATTCCTTCGGCTCCTCGGTGGTGATCTCGCGCATATACTGCTCGAGCTCCCACTTGGCATTGCGCCAGGTGAAATAGGTGTAGGACTGCGAGAAGCCGACCTTGGCGAGCCGGTACATGACCTTCGGCTTGGTGAATGCCTCCGACAGGAAGACGACCTCCGGATGCCGCGCGCGGATGTCGGCGATCAGCCATTCCCAGAACGGGAAGGGTTTCGTGTGCGGATTGTCGACGCGGAAGAGCTTGACGCCGTTGTCGACCCATTTCTGCACGATGTCGCGCAGTTCCACCCAGAGCGAGGGGATCGCATCATGGGCGTAGAAATCGACGTTGACGATGTCCTCGTATTTCTTCGGCGGGTTTTCCGCATACCGGATCGTCCCGTCCGGCCGCCAGTCGAACCAGCCGGGATGTGATTTCAGCCAGGGATGATCGGGCGAGGCCTGGATCGCCAGGTCTAGCGCTATTTCAAGGCCTTCTTCCTGGGCGGCATCCACCAGCCGGCGGAAGTCCTCGAACGTGCCGAGCTCCGGATGGATCGCGTCATGACCGCCTTCTTCCGAGCCGATCGCATAGGGGCTGCCCGGATCGTCCGGCGCGGGGCTCAGCGAATTGTTCTTGCCCTTGCGGTTGGTCTTGCCGATCGGGTGGATGGGCGGGAAATAGAGAACGTCGAACCCCATGTCGCGGATGGCGGGCAGCCGCTTGATGACGTCGTCGAAGGTGCCGTGCCGGTTCGGATCGCCGCTCTGCGAGCGGGGAAAGATCTGGTACCAGCTGGCGAAACCAGCGGCGATACGTTCCGCATCGACGGGGATCGCCTGGGAACGGACCTTGAACGGCCGGCGGTCGGCCTCCGCCATCAGTTCGGCGGTGTCGGGCGCCAGCAGGATTTCCGTGCGTTGCGGGTCCTGCACCTCAGTCAGCTTGTCGAACAGCGCTTTGAGCCGTGTCTTGATCCTGCCGGAGGAATTGTCCAGCGCATCGAGAACGAGGTTGATGCCTTCCTGGATTTCCAGCCTCAGATCGAGCCGCGCTTCGTGTTTCTTCACGAATTCATAGCGGAAGATCGCGAAGGGATTGCGCCATGCTTCGATCAGGAACTCGTGGCGGCCCATGCGCTTCAGGGTGAATTCCGCGTTCCAGCGATCGTTCAGGACGAGTTGCATGCGCTCCTCGGTCCATTCCGTCTCGTCGGCCGCGCGCCAGAGCAGCGCCGCCGCCAATGGATCGTGGCCGTCGCCGAAAATGTCCGCCTCGACCTTCACCGTCTCGCCAACCACCCGTTTGACCACGAAACGGCCGTCATCGACGCATGGCGTGATCTTCTCGATCGCCAGCCGGGGCGAAGCGGTCGCCTTATCTACCGAGGGCACCGGTGCGGCGTCCACGATCGGCACCGACGACCGGCCCTCGAAGATCCTGATTTCGCCGGGTTTCAGCTTGAGCTGTGCGGCAAAGGCGTCGCCATCCGCCTCCGGCGCTTCGAGCGGCAGGAAGGGCGCGGCCGCCTCGCGCAGCACGTTGAAGGGAGCGGCGACCGCGCGACGCAGATCGCGGTTCAGAACCACCACACGCACCTTTTGCGCGGAGCGCAGGTCTTCCCGGTCGGTCTGCATCAATGCCACGGCCGGCGTCTGGCTGGTGGAGATGAGGCGGAGCGGCTGGCGGGCAAAGCCGGCCGCGGTCTTGTTGGTGCCGGCGTTCACGCTTCGGATATCGGCCGAGAGATCGAACGATCCCTGCTCCCGAAGGCCCCTGAGGCCCATTCCGTCGCCAAACAGCGGGTCGAGCGGAGTCGTTGCGCCGAATTCGAAGCCCATCGGGATCATCAGCCCGCTCGCGAAGGTCGAGGCGAGCTTCAGCGAGCGGATCGCCTTCCTCTGCAGCACTTCGCAACTGTCGGTGCCATGGGCGATGCGTTTGCCGAAAGGTGCTTCCGGAAACGTGACCTGATAACCGAGCTGCCGCTGAATCTGATATTCGTCGAGGATCCAGCGTTCCTCGAGGTTCCACCAGGCAAGCGACGAGAAGCTCCCGTCGAAACCGGCACCCTCGAGCGCCCGGCGATCCTCGAAGGAGGTGCCCGGCGTCCATGCCAGAAAGGTGGTTTCCGGCACGGTCTTGCGGGTCGACACGATAAGGTCATACCAGGCTTCCGGCGCCAGGCGGCCGATACCGAGGCAGCGGAAACCGGCAATCCCGAGGCCGGTCAGCTGCGCCATCCGCTTGCGCCAATCTTCGATATGGCGGGCTTCGCTCATGAAGTCGATGCCGCGGCTGCAGCTGTCCCGCGGCGCAATACGCGGATCGGCGAGGATCGGCCCGGCATGTTCGGCGTCCACGGCGACCCTATTGACGACCAGGTCGAGCATCAGCTTGATCTTGCTTTCGCGCGCCGCCTGGATCAGGGCCTTGATCCCGTCCTGGACGGAAGAGCCGAGCTGAAGCTCCGGGTCTAACCGGTCGAAATTCTTCGTCACGAAGACGCTCGCATTGTGGCCCCGCTCGAAAAGCGGTGCCGTCAGCACCGTGTCGAGACCGAGATCCCTCGCATGCGCAAAAACCTCCCGCCACGCGTCGAGCGCCCTCAGCATCAGGGGATGAACGTAGTAGATCTGTGGTGGGAGTTGCGCGAGGGATGTCCCGGCGATGAATTGGGGACGCGTGTTCATGGGATTTGCCTCGCCGTCGATTAGAGCCGTCGAATTGGCGGTCTAACTGTCGAGCGGCGGTGCTGGTTCCGATAAAATTGCCTGACTCAAGCGGTTTCTCACGCTTCGGGCCTGCATCTTCGACGAAGCTGTTGATGCAGATGAACAATCCGGAGTTGTTCCTGTGGACGCATTATCAGCTCTATTCCGGCACGCTGAAACGGAAAAGGCCGGAGATCCCCCTCCAGCCTTTCCGATCCGGTCATGCCTCTGGAAGCTTACTGCTTTTCGATCTTGCCGATCTTGGCCCACTCTTCCCAGCGCTTGGTGTCCATCGTCGCGTAATCGAGTGTCGCCTTCGGGCTGTCGAGCGTCATCGGCTCGCCGCCATTGGTGCCGACGAACTTGCGGGCTTCTTCGCTGGTGGTGACCTGCGTCATCACCTTGTGCATCTTGTCGAGAATATCCTTCGGCGTACCCTTGGGCGCGGCGAGAACCCACCAGATGCGCACATCGACATTCGGCACGCCTTCTTCCGCGAAAGTCGGGATGTCCGGGACCGAGGAAATGCGCTTTGCCGTACTGACCGCCAGCACGCGCAGCGTTCCGTCCCGCGAGCGGGCAAGACCGAAGACCGGATCGCCGACCATGTAGTCGATCGCGCCGCTTGCAAAGTCGTTGAGCGAGTCGGCGCTGGTCTTGTAGCGCACCTGAAGCGTGTCCGGCACGCCGGTATTCGCCTTGTACATTTCGGCCAGGATGACGGACGGGAAGTTCGAGGTGGCGTAGGAACCCTTGGCACCCTTTTCCTTCATCGCCTTGGTCAGGTCGGAAATCTTCTGGTAGGGCGACTTGGCGTTGACCAGCATCATGAATGCCTGGCTGAACACCGGCGCGACATAGTCGAAGTCCTTGAGCGGATCATAGGGCGGGGCGTTGAAGACGTAGGGCGCCGCCGTGAACTGGTCGGCAGAACCGATCAGCATCGTATAGCCGTCCGGCTTCGCGTTCTTCAACGCGACGACCGAAAGGCTTCCGAGACCGCCCGGCTTGTTGTCGACGATCACAGTCTGCTTGAGCTGCTCTTCGAGTTTTTTGGCGAAGAAGCGGGCATAGACGTCCGCGCCGCTGCCGGCCGGGAAACCGGCGATCAGCGTGATCTGCCGGGTCGGGTAATCGTCGGCGGCGGTGGCAGTGCCGCCCGGAATATAGGCTGAAAACACCAGCGCCAGGGCGCCTGCTAGAAATCGCTTCACTGCACTCTCCTCCTAGAGTTCAGTCCGGCACCTCACGGGCGAGCCGGAGTGTGATGTGACGCGAACAGTCTCCTCCTCTTCGCGTCGTGATATAAGGAAGCCATACAATTTGGGGGCCGTCAAACGCTCTGCCGTCGTGAAAGCACCCTCGAGCCGAAATCTAATGGCTCCAAGGGCCGCGCTTATGATGCAGCGTTGCAATGCTTGTTTTGTGGGCGAATTCCGGCACGAAACGGCGATATTCCGCCACCTGGAAAGCCGGGGGTAACATGGAGGCTCGTCATCATTGAAGCATTGCCCGACATGCAGATCGCATGAAGGAAAACTGAAAGATCAGCGCCGAGACCATGCGCGAAGAAGAGTGCCGTCGGCCCCTTCCACGGGGTCGGTCTTTGGAAGTGGCAGGCTTGCGATTGTGTCGAGCTGCGCCTGGTTCGCCGGCCCGGTCTGGATATCCGCGTCCTGTCCGGGCGGGTAGGCGCCGACGACCAGGAAATCCCGGCTCGCATCGATCCGCCTGTGGCCGGTGCCGGCCGGCAGGATCAGGCAGTCTCCGGCATGGACGCTCAGTTCGGCGCCGCCCGGTCCGCCGATCAGCAAACGTGCCCGGCCGCCGGCGATGCCCAGCACCTCGTGGGCGCCGGTGTGATAGTGCTGATAGTCGAAGACGCCGTCGCGCCAGATGCCCTGCCAGCCATTCGCCTGGAACCGATCTTCGAATTTCGGCGCCATCTCGCCCTCGGCCGGGATGGCGTTACGATAGATCAGCACCGGCAGGTCTGGATTGTTCGGCACCCAGTCGCTGAATTCGAAGAGAATGGTTTCGATGGTAACGTCGGCGGCGGAGGTCATGTTGTCGAGGCTTGGCGGGGTGATTTTAATGCTTCGGTTCACGGCCGAAATCCTTGCGAAGCTCATCCTTGGCCTTCTCCAGCGTGGCGCGGCGCGATTTCGAAAGCTGGTCGCCGGCGCGGTTGATGTAGAAATTCAGCATCGACATGGCCGACTGGAACGGGCTCGACTTGCGGCGATGACTGGCTTCGGCGGAATGTTTGAGGGAGTCGGCGATCTTCTTCGGACTGCGCGATTTGAACACGCCGTCCCTCAGGTCCATCGCGTCGCTGTGCTCGGTCACGTCCTGCGACCATTTCTTCTTGGGCATGCAAACCTCCCTTGGAAAGGTTGGGTCTCCATCCAACCCGCCCCCGACGGCAAGGTTCCCGTTTATCGTGCCGCGGTCGTCGTATTGCGCACCACGAGATGTGTTTCCAGCACGTAGCGCACGTCGCGGATGGCGCGCGATTGCAGCATGTCGAGGAGCAGCGAGACGGCCACCCGGCCGGCCTCCGTCGAGCGATTGGAGACCGAGGTGAGGGCCGGATAGGTGACGGCGCCGAGCACGTCGTCGCAGCCGATCAGGCTGAAATCTGACGGCACCGAGACGCGCTTTTCGGAAAGCCCAGCCAGTACGCCCTGCGCCGTCAGGTCGTCGAACGCGACGGCTGCCGTGGCGCCGGTGGCAAGGATCGCGCTCACCGCATTGCGGCCGGAATTATAGCTCGCCAGCACGGCCGGCACGGTTTCGACCACGATGCCGAGCCCCGATGCCGCGGCCTTGATGGCGGTACGGCGCTGTTTGTTCGACCAGGAATTCGACGGGCCGCTGACATAGACGATCCGGCGATGCCCAAGCTTGGCGAGATGTTCGACGGCTTGCCGGACACCCGATCCGCTGTCGATCAGCACCCGGGGAATGCCGTCGATATCGCGGTTGATCAAGACCAGCGGCAACTGGCCCGCATGGGCGCGGATGCGCTCGTCCGAGAGACGCGAGGAGGCGAGCACCAGCCCTTCCACCTGGCCCGCAAACCGGCCGACCAGCTTGTCCTCCTGCTTCGGGTTCTCCTCGGTATTGCCGAGGAAGATGCAGAAATCGGAACGATCCGCTTCGAGCTGGGCCGCCTGGATCAGCGGCGGGAAGAACGGGTTGGCGATATCCGGCACGATCAGCCCGACATTGCCGTGCCGCCCGGTGCTGAGCGCCCGTGCCGTATGGTTCGGCACGTAGCCGAGCGCCTCTGCAGCCTTCATGATCCGCGTCACGGTTTCCGGGGAGAGCATGTCCGGCCGCGTGAAGGCACGCGACACGCTGGAACGCGCAACGCCTGCCGCATCGGCGACCTGGCTGATGGTGACGCCCTTGGTTCGCTTGATCATGAAAGTTGAGAACTCGCCCGTTTGGCCTGGCACTTAGCATGAAGTCCGCGGCGCTATCAATTCTGCCCGTAATTCGACTTGCAGACTGACATTCATCCACTTGACATGCAACCGGTTGCATGGAACTCTTTCGCTAACAAAAGAGGGGCCGGCAATGAGTGCGGCGACGCGTCGCCGCTGCCGTGGGCTTCCCTCCCAGATGACATGGAGACCGCGTTTGAAGCTCGCCACCGCCCATCGTCCTTCGCCGGAAACGCGGCGGACTTTCGACCGTCTTTCGGTCGAAAGCTTTGCAACACGGGCCGAGATGGGCGCCGCCGCAGCCGCCGACATTGCTGCCGCCTTGGTCGGGCGCCTCGCAAGCCAGGCCAATGTCCGGATGATCTTTGCCGCCGCCCCCAGCCAGGCCGACATGCTGAAGGCGCTCTGCGCCGTGCCTGGCATCGACTGGAGCCGCGTCACCGCCTTCCACATGGATGAATATATCGGCCTGTCGCCGTCCTCGCCGGCGCGTTTCGTCAACTGGCTGGACGAGCATGTGTTCGCCAAGTTGCCATTCGCCGCCGTGCACCGCATCACCCCGGAGCCGGATGCGAGCGCCGAGGTGCGCCGTTATTCCGACCTGCTGAACGAGGCGCCGATCGATTTCGTCTGCCTCGGCATCGGCGTCAACGGCCATATCGCCTTCAACGACCCGCCGGTCGCCGATTTCAACGATCCGCTGGACGTCAAGATCGTCGAACTGGACGATATCTGCCGCCAGCAGCAGGTCGATGACGACTGTTTCGCCGACCTTGCGTCCGTGCCCCACGAGGCTATCACGCTCACGGTGCCGCGCCTGCTCAGAGCCGATCGGTTGTTCTGCGTCGTGCCGGGCGCCGTCAAGCGCGACGCCGTTTCGAAAACGCTCTACGGCCCGCTGACCACCGAATGTCCGGCCAGCGTCCTGCGCTTCCACGCCGCCTGCACCCTTTATATCGACAAGGATTCCGACCCCGATGCCTGAGACCCCCGTCATCGATGCGGATGCGCTCTGCGAAGGTTATTTCGCCTCGACTCAAGGCTTGATGCGCCGGGTCCTGGAAGAGGAAAAGGCCCCGCTCGATCAAGCGGCGTCAAAACTCGCAGACCAGATCGCCGCCGACCGGCTGGTGCATATCTACGGCCCCGGCGGCCATTCCAATCTCGCCTCGCAGGAAGTCTTCTTCCGTGCCGGCGGGCTGATGCATATCAGCGCCATTCTCGACGAGGGCACGCTTCTGTCGAACGGCGCGCTCCGCTCCATGGCGATCGAGCGCACGCCGGGTTACGGCAAGGTGGTCATCGCCAACCAGCGGCTCGGTCATACCGACCTGCTGATCCTCGTCAACGCCTACGGCATCAATGCCGCGCTGATCGATGCGGCTCTGGAAGCCAAACGGCGCGGCGCCTTCCTGATCGGCGTCAGCTCCCGCGAACACGCCTCGAAAACCTCGCCGGACCATCCGGCCCGCCACCCGACCAGGCAGAACCTGCATGACCTCGTCGACATCGCCATCGACTGCAAGGTGCCGATCGGCGATGCGGTGGTGAAGGTCCCCGGCATGGGCGAAAACATCGCTGCGATCTCCACCTTCGCCAATGCCTTCACGCTGAATTGCCTGGTCATCCGCACGGTGGCAAAACTTGTCGAACGGGGGATAGAGCCGCCGGTCTGGCGCAGCGGCAATGCGCCGGGAGGCGACGAGGCGAACGGCCGTTTCATCGCCAATTTCCAAGGCCGGGTGAGGGCGCTCTGACCATGGTCGTCGACGGTATCGATCCCCGCACCGGCAAAGGTATCGCGATCGAAATCGCCGACGGCGCGATTGCCGCCATTCGTCCCGCGGAAAACACTAGTCCGCGTTACATCTCCGCCGGCCTGATCGACCTGCAGGTCAACGGCTATCGCGGCTTCGACCTGAACAATGGCGGGGTCACCGCCAACATCCTCCTTTCGCTCTGCGAGGAGATGCTGGGCGTCGGCGTCACCACCTGGCTGCCGACCATCATCACGGCTTCCGAGACTTCCATCCTTCAGGCGCTCGCGGATATTGCAAGGATCCGCGCCGGCCACCGGCTGATCGCCGAAATGGTGCCGGGCATCCATGTCGAAGGCCCTTCGATCTCGGACAAGGACGGCCCGCGCGGCGCCCATCCGCTGGCGCATGTCCGCCCGCCGTCGATCGAAGAGTTCGAGCGTTGGCAGCAGGCATCCGGCAATCTGGTGACGATGGTGACGCTTGCGCCGGAACACGAGGGCAGCGTCGAATACATCCGCGCGCTCACGGCCAGAGGCGTCCACGTGGCGCTCGGCCACACCGCCGCGACGCCGGAGCAGATCCATGCGGCGGCGGAAGCCGGTGCGGTCCTCTCCACCCATCTCGGCAACGGTGCCGCCGCCATGCTGCCCCGCCACCCGAATTTCATCTGGGCGCAGCTTGCCGATGATCGGCTGACGGCGAGCTTTATCGCCGACGGCTGGCACCTGCCGGCCGATACGTTCAAGGCCATGCTGCGCGCCAAGGGCATGGATCGGGCAATCCTCGTCTCCGACATGGTGGCACTCGCCGGCATGCCCGCCGGCATCTACGACCAGCCGGTCGGCGGCCGCGTCGAGGTCTCTTCCGAAGGTCGGATCAGCGTCGCCGGCACGCCCTATCTCGCCGGCGCCAGCCTGCCGCTTTCGGCCAATGTCGCGATCGCATCGCAGATGGCGGGCCTTCCGCTGGCCGACACGCTTCTGCTCGCAACCCGCAATCCCGGCCGCTTCGTCGGCGGGCGCGGCCTGCTGGAAGTCGGCGCACGGGCCGATCTCATCCGTTTCGAATGGTCGGAAGGCGCGCGCGAACTCAAGGTCAGAGAATCCTGGATCCACGGCGAGAAGGCGTTCTGCGCATGATCCTGGCCGGAGCCGCCATCGTCGATATCACCCCGCCGCCCGGCCTTGCGATGTCCGGTTTTGCGGCCCGTACGCTGCCGGCCAGGGGTGCCCATGATGCCCTGACGGCGCGTGCCGTGGTGGTCGGCGAGACGGCGGTCGTCGTCGCCGACGTCATTGGCATCGATGCCGCGACGAGCGCCCGGATCCGCGAGCGTTGCATCCTGCCGGCAGAAAACGTCGTGGTCGCAGCACTCCATAATCACGGCGGCCCGGTCTCCATGGCCGGCCGGCTCAGCATCGCAGCCGATCCGGCCTATCTGGAGCGGCTGGAAGACGCCTGCGTCGCCGCCATCGACAAGGCCGCCACCATGCGCCGGCCGGCAACGGTTACTGTGGGGCAGGGAAGTGATCCGGGGATTGCGCGCAATCGGCGCCATCCCGGCGGACCCGTGGACACTTCCCTGCCACTCCTTCGCATCCGCGCTGCGGATGGCAGCGTGATCGCCCTCGTAACCGCCTATGCCTGCCATCCGGTGGTGCTGGCGGCCGACAACCTTTTGTGGACGGCGGATTATCCGCATTTCGTACGGCAGGCGCTGGAGGAAGCCTATCCGGACGCGGTCGCCCTGTTCATGACCGGCTGCGTCGGCGACGCCAATACCGGCCATTCCGCTCATGCCTCGATCTCGCTTGCCGCGAACCCGGATCGCAGCTTTGCTGCCGCCGAACGGATCGGCCGCAAGATCGCCGAGGCAGCGCTCGCCGCCGCGGAACGGCCGGTTTCCGACACCGTACATGCCCGCAACGGCACCGTCAGTCTCGCCTTCGAACGCAGAGAGACGGAGGCACCCGAAATTCTCGAAAAGCGCTGGCGGGAGGAAGCCCTGAGCGCCGAACCTGCCCGCAAAAACCTGCTCGGCTACTGGGCCGATTGGGCGCGCGACGTTGCGCCGCTTAAGCCGGAGCCGCTTGCAGCGCGGGTGAACGTGCTCGATTGGGGCGGCGTGCCGATCGTGGCGTTGCCGGGCGAGATCTTTGCGGAGACGGCGCTGACCATCCGTACGAGCCTTGGCGCGGACAAGCCGGCCTTCGTCATCGGTTTTGCCGACGACAATCCCGGCTACATCCCGCCCGCCAGCGAATTCCAGTCCGGCGGTTACGAGGTGGACGAAGCGCATCGCTATTACGGCCTGGCCGCGACCTTCGCGCCGGGCTCGGCCGAAGCGCTCGCGGCCTGCGTTATCGAACTCGCGAAAGCCACCTACAGGGAAAGCGGGGCCGCATGAACCGACCGCCTACCACAAACGATCCGATGCTTGACACGCAACCGGTTGCATGAGAGCTTTTTGTTAACAACAACAAGGGAACAGGGACATGAAAAACAGATCAGCAAAGACCAGGATTTCGACCCGTGCGCTGCTTGTGAGCGCGGCATTCGGCGCCGCACTTCTCTCCGGCGCCTCCACCGTTTCGGCTGAAACGCTGACGGTCTGGAGCGGTTATCCGGAAATGGCGCCGTTCTACGAACATGTCGCGAAGGGCATGAAGGCCGCCTATCCGAAGCTCGAGGTGAAGGTCGAGGCGATCGCCCTTCGCGAGCATGAAAAGCGCGTCGCGCTCGGCCTCACCGGCGGCCAGGACGGCACGACGGTCATCGAGCTGTCCGGCTCGACCGCCACCCGTTACCTTGAAAACGACCTTCTGCCGGAAGCGCCTGCCGATATCGCGACCTTCGTGAAGGACCCGAAGAACTTCGACAAGTTCTTCAGCGATACCGCAGGCAAGGGCGGCAAGATCTACGGCGTGCCGCTCTTCCGCGGCCAGGGTGCGCTCTACTACAACACCGAGATGTTCAAGGCTGCCGGCCTGACCGCTCCGCCGAAGACCATGGAGGAATATTCGACCTATGCCGAGAAACTGACCAAGCGCGACGCATCCGGCAAGGCGACCGTCTCCGGCTGGAGCATGCGTCTCTCGGGCGGCGGCCAGGGCATTGCGGAGAAATTCTGGATCAACATGCATCAATATGGCGGCGCGATCCTCGCTCCCGCAGGCGACGGCAAGTGGAAGCCCAATTTCGCCAATGAGGCTGGCCGCAAGGCGCTGAAACAATATCTCACCAACATCTTCACCACCAAGACGGTCACCCCGGAAATGCCGGCTGACGCCGATGCCTTCGAGCGTGGCCAGACCGCCATGTTCATCCGCGAATCCTGGGTGATCGGTGACATCGCCAAGAAGGCGCCGGATCTGAAATACGCCACCGCGCCGCTGCCGAAGGGTTCGATCGCGCTGCCGACCAACCTCTACGTCGCCGGCAAGGGCGCCGATGCCAAGGTCGGCTGGGAATTCGCCAAGGCGGCCAATTCGCCGGAAAACCTCGTCTGGCTGCTCCAGAACGTCGGCTGGCTGCCGAACCGTTCGGGTGTCGATTATTCGGCCGTGACGTCCAAGCAACCGGCGTTTGCCGCCTTCGTCGACTATCCGAAGGGCTACGAGTTCTTCACGCTGCCGTCCATCGGCCCGATCGAAGAGATCCTGACCCGCGTTGCCGCCCAGCTCGTCGCCGCCTTCGGTGACGCCTCGCTTGCCGGCGACGATGCCAAGATCGACGCTTTCCTCAAGAAGGCCAGCGACGAAGTGAACACCATCCTTACCCGCGAAGGCCTGGCTGCGAAATAATCGCCGCCACCACTCGCCATTCGCATGGGCCCGGAGCATCATTGCTCCGGGCACTTAAAACGGGGATCCTGGGTCCGACCCGCGCCGCGGCCGAACCCTGCTGTCTACAGGCCAAACTTTATGCTGAAGCGCAAAAGATGGATTTTTGCGATCCTTGCGATTTTGCCGACCCTGGCAATCTTTGCCTATGTCCGGCTTTATCCGATCGCCGACACGCTGAGGCTCAGCCTTTTCAAATGGGACATCCTGTCGAAGAACAAGCCCTTCGTCGGCCTCGCCAATTTCCGCGAGCTGATGGGCGACCACCTGTTCCTCGACGCGCTGGTCAATACCACGATCATCGCCTTCGGCGTGCTGATCCTGACCATCCCGATGGCGCTGATCATCGCCGCGCTGATCTTTCACCGCACCCGCTCGCGGATGGCCGGTTTCTACGAGACCGCGATCTTCATTCCGCATGTCGTGTCGCTGGTTCCCGCCGCCATGGCCTGGAAATGGATCTTCGACGCCCGCCTCGGCCCGCTCAATGCGCTTTTGACCTTCTTCGGCATCCCGGCGCAATCCTGGCTGTTCGATCCGGTCCTGTCGGTCATCTGCATCATCGTGCTCTGCTCCTGGCAGGCGCTGGGTTATGCGGTGCTGATCTATATCGTCGGTTTCAAGAACCTGCCGGTCTCGCTTTATGAAGCGGCCAAGCTGGACGGCGCCTCCGGCCCGCAGAGCTTCTGGTACCTGTCGATCCCGATGCTGAAGCCGATCACCCTCTACGTCTCGGTCGTAACGCTCGTCTCCGGTTTCAACGTCTATGCACAGGCCTTCGTGCTGGCATCCGATGCGCAAGGCGCGCCCGGACGGCAGGTGCGGGTGCTGGTTCTCGACATGCTGGAAAACAGCTTCCGCAATTATCGCGTCGGATACGCGGCGTCCGAGGCCGTGGTGCTTCTGGTTATCGTTCTGGCGCTGACGCTCATCCAGTTCTCGATGCTGCGGGAAAGGGGCAAGGCATGACGACCAATTCCGTGAACTATATCGAGCCCACCACCGAAGAGCTTTCCGAGGGTGTGCGCCTGCGCCGCAGGAAGCGCGCAATCAACTTCGCGATCGACGTCTTCCTCATCGTCGTCTCTATCCTGATGCTCCTGCCGCTGGTCTTCCTGGTGGCGAACGCCTTCAAGACGCCGGCCGAAATGCTGAGCTGGCCGCCGACCATCATCCCGCGCGACCCGACGCTCGCCAATTTCTCCGCCGTGCTCGGCGAAACGCCGCTCTTGCGCTGGATCGGCAACAGCATCGCCTTCGCGGTCATGTCGACGATCGCGATCGTCGCAACCTCCGCGATTGCCGGTTATATCTTCGGAAAATTCCGCTTCCGGACGATGAACATCCTCTTCGCGCTCTTCCTCGCAACCGCCATCGTGCCGTTCGAGGTCTACATGATCCCGCTCTATTTCCAGGCAAAGAGCCTCGGCATCCTCAATTCCGTCTGGGGCCTGCTGCTCGGTTATCTGGTGATGAGTTTCGGCATCTTCCTGATCCGCCAGAACGTCATCCACTCGATCCCTGACGAACTGCTGGAAGCGGCCCGCATCGACGGCGCCGGCGAGTTCTGGATTTTCCTGCACATCGTCCTGCCGCTCTTGCGCGGCGCTCTCGGCGCGCTCGCCGTGCTCGCCTTCTTCCAGGCCTGGACCGCCTTCGCGTGGCCGATGATCGTCGCGACGACCCGCACCAGCTACACGATCGAAGTGGGGCTGGCGCTGTTCCAGACCGGCTTCACCGTCGATCTCGGCCGCCTCAGCGCCGCCTCCGCCACGGTCCTCATTCCGTCCATCCTGCTCTTCGTCATCCTGCGCCGCAATTTCGTGCAGGGCGTCGCCAGCACCGGCCTCAAGGAGTGACGATGGCGATGGATTTCTTCGCGGAAGCCCGCACCACCTATGCCGCAGCCAATGCCGGCACGCTCTACTGGATGCTGCAGCGGCCGGTGCTCGGCGGTGGGTTCCTGAATACCAAGCAGAACAGCCTGACGCTGAAGGCTTATGGTGAGGAAGACGGCGTTCGCGGCCCGGATTACACCTATGGCTGGATCCAGGGGCGGGGGCTGGAAGCGGTCGTCACCCATGCCGAGTTCTTCGGCGCGGAACTGCCGCCCCTGGCCGAAAAGCTCGATACCGCCGGCCGTCGCCTCTATGCCCTTCTGGCGGCGCTCCACAAGCCGGATGGCCACGCCTATTTCTGCTACGACCGCGATATGCAGGCCGTTTATGCCGACCAGTCCAACCTGGTCCGGCACCAGGAAAAGCCGGCCCTCATCTACACCTATTCCGACGCCTTCGTGGCCAAGGGGCTGGTGGCGGCCGCAAGCCGCTATGGCCTGCCGGATATTGCCGATCATCTCGCCTATTTCGACCGGGTGATTGCTGCGATCGAAACCGGCCGTTTCCAGATGGACGAACGCCGCCCCCTCTCGCTCGACAGCCTCGCCGCCCAGGCGGACGATTTCGGACCGCGGATGATCCTGCTCGGCGCGGCCGGCATGCTGAAGCGCTTCGGTCACACGGCGCATCTCGCCTTTGCCGACCGCTTCATCGCCCATGTCATCGACAGGCATTACGACGCCGCATCCGGCCTGCTCCGCAACGTGCCCGGCGAGGACGCTTGCAATGTCGGCCACGGCATCGAGTTCGTCGGCTTCGCGCTCGACTATCTCGACGATACCGCCGATCCGGCATTGATCGACAAACTGGAACGCATCCTCGTTTCATCTTTCGACAAGGGCTTCGTCGGTCCCGGCATCACACTCACGGTGTCCATCGAGACAGGCGACGCACAGAGCCCCTATTGCCCGTGGTGGTCGCTGCCGGAAACCATCCGCTCGGCAGCTCTCGCCCACGAGCGCACCGGCAGCGCCGCAAGCCTCGGCGTCTGGAAGACCGCGCATGCGGCCTTCTTCGAGCGCTACTGGCGCGGCACGCCGCCGATCGCCTACCAGACCATGACCAAGGACGGCCCCGTCGATTTCGTACCCGCCACGCCGGATCTCGATCCCGGCTACCACACCGGCCTCAGCCTGCTCGCAGCCATTCACGCCGCAGACCGGCTGAAGCCCCAAACCCGAACAGTTTCAGGATAAATACATGGCTTCCGTTGAAATCCAGAACGTCCGCAAGGCCTATGGCGACGTCGAGACCATCAAGGGCGTGTCCGTCGATGTGCCGGATGGCGCCTTCGTCGTCCTCGTCGGCCCCTCCGGCTGCGGCAAGTCCACGCTGCTGCGGATGATCGCCGGGCTCGAAGACATTTCCGGCGGCACGATCCGCATCGACGGCCGCGTCATCAACGAGGTCGAGCCGAAGAACCGCGACATCGCCATGGTCTTCCAGAACTACGCGCTCTACCCGCATATGACGATTGCCGAGAACATGGGTTTCTCGCTGCGGCTCGCCAAGAAATCCAAGGAGGAGATTGCCGAGCGGGTCAACGATGCCGCGCGTATCCTCGGATTGACCGATTACCTCAAGCGTTACCCGAAACAGCTCTCCGGCGGCCAGCGCCAGCGTGTCGCCATGGGCCGGGCCATCGTCCGCAACCCCAAGGTCTTCCTGTTCGACGAACCGCTCTCCAACCTCGATGCCAAGCTGCGTGTGCAGATGCGCGCCGAGCTGAAGGACATTCACGCCCGCATCAAGACGACCACCGTCTACGTCACCCATGACCAGATCGAGGCGATGACGATGGCCGACCGGATCGTGGTGATGCGGGATGGTATCGTCGAGCAGGTCGGCGCGCCGCTGGAGCTCTACGACAAGCCGGTCAACACCTTCGTCGCCAGCTTCATCGGCTCGCCCTCGATGAATTTCCTCTCCGGCAAGGTGGCCGAGGATCGTAAGTCCGTGCTGACTGAAAACGGCGTCCGCCTGCCGCTTGGACCCGAGGCTTCCGTCCTGGCGGGCACTGCTGTCACCTATGGCATCCGACCGGAACATCTCGCCATCGCCTCCGGCAACGAGGGCATTCCGATGACCGTTTCAAATATCGAGCCGACCGGTTCGGAAACCTTTGTGCAGGGCACCGTCGATGGCCAGAAGTTCTCGGCGCAGCTGCGCGAACGGCTGTTCATCAAGACCGGCGAGGTGCTCAATCTGGCGCTTGCGCCCACCAACAGCCATATCTTCGATGCCGCAACCGGCATGCGGCTCGGCTGACAAGCATAAGGTAGCAAGACGATGGAACAGACTTGGCGCTGGTTCGGACCGGACGACACGGTCAAGCTTTCGCATGTGAAACAGGCCGGCGCGACGGGCATCGTCAGCGCGCTGCATCACTTGAATGACGGCCGTATCTGGCCGGACGACGAGATCGCCAGGCGCAAGGCGATCATCGAGGAGGCCGGGCTCACCTGGTCGGTGGTGGAAAGCATCATCGTCCACGAGGACATCAAGACCCGCACCGGCCGTTACCGCGAGCTGATCGACAACTACAAGGCCTCGATCCGCGCGGTGGCAAAAGCCGGCATCAGGACGGTCTGCTACAATTTCATGGCGATCACCGATTGGACGCGCACCGACCTCGAATACGAGATGCCGCATGGCGGCACGGCCCTGCGTTTCGATATCGTCGAATTCTGCGCCTATGACGTCTTCATCCTGAAGCGCCCCGGCGCCGAGGCCGATCATCCCGCCGACCGTATCTCCAGGGCGGAAACATGGCTGAAGACGGCGAGCGAGAGCGATCTTGCCCGGCTCGAGCGCAACCTGATCGAATGGGTGCCGGCCCGCGAATTCGTCTACGACCGCCAGAGCCTCAACCGTATGCTGGATATCTACAAGGAACTTTCGGAGACCGGCTTCCGCGAAAACCTCTTCACGTTCTTAGATGAGATCATCCCGGTCGCCGAAGAGGCGGGTGTCAGGATGGCGATCCACCCGGACGATCCGCCATTCCCGCTCTTCGGCCTGCCGCGCGTCGTCTGCAAGGCGTCGGATGCGCGCGCGCTGCTCGCGGCCGTGAAGTCGCCCTCGAACGGCGTCACGCTCTGCACCGGCTCCTATGGTGCCAATCCGGAAAACGATCTGGTCGCGATGGCCAAGGAATTCGCCAGCGACATCCATTTCGCCCACCTGCGCAACGTCACCAGGGAAGGTGACGGCTCCTTCCATGAGGCCGAGCATCTGGACGGTGACACGGACATGGTGCGTGTCGTGATGGCGCTGATGGCCGAGGAAAAGCGTCGCAAGGCCGAAGGTCGAGCGGACTGGCAGATCCCGATGCGACCCGACCACGGCCACGCGATCGTCGACGACATAGGCAGACGCGTCAATCCCGGCTATTCCTGCATCGGGCGGCTGAAGGGTCTGGCGGAACTGCGCGGCATCATGCGCACGCTCGAAGTTCTCGGCTGAAAACAGAACCTGAGGGGAGGGGACGATGACGAAACTGAAAGTGGCGATGATCGGGCTCGGCATGGCAGCGGGGCATCACGCCCGCGCGCTGCTCGACCTTTCCGACCGGATCGAATGCGTCGCGGCCTTCAGCCCGACCGCCACCCGACGTGAGGCGTTCGCGGCCGAGTACCCGATCCCCGTGACCGGTGATCTCGATGCGATCTTCGCGGACAAGGCGATCGAGGCTGTGCTGATCCTCACCCCGCCGAGCAGCCATCTGGAACTCGTCCAGCGATGTGCCGCGGCGAAAAAGCACATTCTGCTGGAAAAGCCGCTCGACATTTCCTTCGAACGCTCGGAAGCGATCGTCAAGGCGGCCAGGGACGCCGGCGTGCTGCTGGCCATGGTGCTGCAGAACCGCTTCCGCTCGGCGGCTCTGAAACTGGACGAGATCGTCAAGTCGGAGCGGTTGGGGCAACTGATCGAGGCCTCCGTTGCGATCCGCAACTGGCGCCCGCAGAGCTATTACGACGTCGAGGGCCGCGGCACCATGGCGCGCGATGGCGGTGGCGTGCTGCTGACCCAGGGCATCCATACGATCGACCTGCTGCTGAGTTTCGCCGGCACGCCAAAAGACGTCTCGGCCTTCATCCGCACCAGCCCGATCCATTCGATGGAAACCGAAGACCTGGTGACGGCGACTTTCGCCTATGAAAACGGCGCGATCGGCACGCTCAACGCCACCACCTGCGCCTATCCCGGCCTGCCGGAACGTATCGAGCTGCTCGGCACCAAAGGCACTGCCGTCTTTACCGGCGACACTCTCACTGCAGCCTTCATGGACGGAACCGGCGTTCTCGAGGCCGGCGAGAATTCCGGCAGCGGGGCGGGGGCCAATCCGATGGCCTTCGGCCACGAAATGCATCGCGCCTTGATCGAAAACTTCGTGGATGCGATCCGCAACGGCGCGCCGCTGCGCGTCACCGGCGAGGATGCGCTCAAGGCTCACCGCTTCATCGCGGAAATCCTCGCCGCCAGCCGGTAGGCCGCCTCAGAGCCCCGCGGCCTTGCGCAGTTCCTCGGCCATCCTGGCCCGCCAGTCCTTGCCGGACGTCTTGAATTTTTCCAGCACGTCCGGATCGAGCCGGAGCGTCACCGCCACCTTGGGCGCCTCAAGCTTCGGCCGGCCGCGGGCGGCGATCGCCTGTTCCATCTTCGCGGCGATTTCGGGAAAGACTTCCCGGAACGGCCGCATGCTCGCCATCTCTTCCGCAGTCAGTGGTGGGCTGTCGACCGCATCCCAATCCTCTTTGGTATATCCGCGACCAGGGCGAAACTCTTTCTGTTTTTCATGTTTGATGTTCATTCGATCATGCTCCTCTCATCTTTTCGGGCAGGGCGCATCGAAATAACCGAGATTGCTTCCGAGCCGAGCGCCAGGAATATCACGACGATCGTTCCGTCCTTCAGGCGGCCGACAGCTTTGGATCTCGCCTTTTTGGCAGGCGTGGTAACCGCCGTTGCGAAGAATTCGAAATAAAGATCAGCGAAGTCGAGACCATGCTTCTCGAGATTCACGATCCGCTTCGTCTCGTCCCAAATGATCTTCAACTATTATCCGTACACGAAAAATCGCCGCCCGACAACGAGCGACGATGAAACGGTCAGAAACCTTTTACAACCCTAAGGATTGAGGGCGATCAGCAGATCACCGTCTCGGCGATCTTGATGCCGAAACCTTCGAGGCCGACATAATGGCGCTCGCTGCGGGTGAGCAGCTTGATCGAGGTGACGCCGAGATCCTTGAGGATCTGCGCGCCGAGGCCGATTTCCAGCCATTCGCTCTCGCGCGCCTGGGCCTCGGCATGGCCCTCCTGATCCTGGCGCAGCTTGCGGCCATGATCCTTCTGGCCGACGCCGACCGAACCTTCGCGCAGGTAGATGATCACGCCGCGGCCCTCTTCCTCGATCTTTCGCATGTAGCGATCGACAGAGCGCTGGGAGCCGAACACGTCCTGCGTGACGTTTTCCAGATGCAGGCGAACGGGAATATCGACGCCATCGCGAATATCGCCGAAGATCACCGCCACATGCTGCATCGGGTCCCAGGGCAGCGAATAGGCATGTGCCTTCGCTTTGCCATGCGGCGTCTCGACGTCGAAGTTCGACTGCAGCTCGATCAGGGTTTCCTTGCGCTGGCGATAGGCGATCAGGTCAGCGACGGAAAGCAGCTTGAGCTGGTGCTGAGCAGCAAAATCGGCGACCTGCGGACCGCGCATGACGGTACCGTTGTCGTTCACCAGTTCGGAAATGACGCCGATCGGCGGCAGGTTTGCAAGCCTGCAGAGATCGATGGCCGCTTCGGTATGACCCGAGCGCATCAGCACACCGCCTTCGCGGGCGATCAGCGGGAAGATGTGACCCGGCCGCACGAAATCCGAAGCGCCGGCATTCGGGTTGGCAAGGTTGCGGACGGTCAGCGTCCGGTCATCGGCCGATATACCCGTCGTGGTGCCATGCTTGAAGTCGACGCTGACGGTAAAGGCCGTCGTATGGGCGCTGTCGTTTTCCGCCACCATGGCGTTGAGGTTGAGGCGCTTGGCCTCTTCCCGCGGCATGGGGGCGCAGACGATTCCGGACGTGTGGCGCACGATGAAGGCCATCTTGTCAGGCGTGCAATGGACCGCGGCGACGATGAGATCGCCTTCGTTCTCGCGGGCGTCGTCATCGGTGACGACAACGATTTCGCCGGCTTCGAATGCGCGGAGGGCGTCGACGACGCGCTTCTGGTCATAGGCCATAGGTGTTGTTTCCTAGAGATTTCGCCCCGTCTGGGCCCGGTCGCGGAGATAGTGGTCGGCAATCGCGCATGCAACCATCGCCTCGCCGATCGGCACGGCGCGGATGCCGACGCAAGGGTCGTGGCGGCCCTTGGTGCGCACCTCGACATTGTTGCCGTCGACGTCGATCGAGCGTTGCTCGGTCAGTATAGAGGATGTCGGCTTGATTGCGAAGCGGGCGACCACCGCCTCGCCGGTCGAGATGCCACCGAGAATGCCGCCTGCATGGTTGGAAAGGAAGATGGGCTTGCCGTCATTGCCCATGCGCATCTCGTCCGCATCCTCTTCGCCAGAAAGCTCCGCAACGCCGAAACCGTCGCCGATCTCGACGCCCTTGACGGCATTGATCGACATCAGAAGGCTGGCGATATCCTGATCGAGCTTGCCATAGACCGGCGCGCCGAGACCGGCGGGCACGCCTTCCGCGATCACTTCCACCACGGCGCCGATCGAGGAGCCCGCCTTGCGGATACCGTCGAGATAGTCTTCCCAGACGGGCACCATCGCAGCATCCGGGCAGAAAAACGGGTTCTGGCCGACCTGGTCCCAATCCCAGTTGGCGCGGTCTATTTTGTGCTTGCCGATCTGGATCAGCGCGGCGCGGACATTCAAGCCCGGCACGACCTTGCGGGCAAGCGCCCCGGCGGCAACGCGGGCAGCCGTCTCGCGGGCCGAAGAACGGCCGCCGCCGCGATAGTCGCGGATGCCGTATTTCACGTCATAGGTATAGTCCGCATGGCCGGGACGGTAGCGGCGGGCGATCTCGCCGTAATCCTTGGAGCGCTGGTCGGTATTCTCGATCAGCATGGAGATCGGCGTGCCGGTCGAGATCATCGTCTCGCCATCGGCGTCCATCATAACGCCCGAGAGCACCTTGACGATGTCGTCCTCGCGCCGCTGCGTCACGAACCGCGACTGTCCGGGCTTTCGCTTGTCCATCCAGGCCTGGATTTCAGCAAGCGTGAAGCGGATGCCGGGCGGGCAGCCGTCGACCACGCAGCCGAGTGCCGGACCATGGCTTTCACCCCAGGTGGTGACGCGGAAAAGGTGACCGAAAGTGTTGTGCGACATGGCGTTACAGGACCAACTGTGGCGGAGTTGGCCTTCCGCCAACTTCTGACGCGGTTGTCATATGGAAAAGGTTGCCGGGCGACAAGTCCTTCTTGGCAGAACTGTCGCGCCGGGATTGGTGAACAATGGTGGCTCTAGGCCGCGACCCTCCGCCAGCCCGCATGCGCGGCTTCGGTGAAATCGTCGAAGGAAAGCGGCCGGGCGAACGCATAACCCTGCAGCAGGTCGCAGCCGAGTTCGCGCAGAAGGCTCGCATGCTGCATGGTCTCTACCCCCTCCGCCACCGTTTCGACGCCGAGCGAACGGGCGATGTCGATGATCGAGCGCACCAGCGCCCGTTCCTGCGGCGAGGTCAGGATCGGCATGACGAGCTGGCGGTCGATCTTCAGCCGCTTCGGTTTGAGCTTCAGAAGGCTGACGATCGAGGTATGGCCGGTGCCGAAATCGTCGATCTCGATATCGATGCCGAGTTCCTTGATCCGCTGGAGATTGCCGGCCGCCGATGCTTCGCTCTCGTCGAGGAAAATCGATTCCACCAGCTCGAATGAGATCTCGCCAGGCGTGATCGCCAGCGTCTGCAGTGTGTCGATCAGCGCCTCGTCATGCAGCCGCTTCGAAGAGACGTTGACGGAAACCTTCGGTATCCGGATGCCGAGCGCCGCCCAGCGCATCTTGTCCTTCAAGACCGTCTGGAGCACGATATGGTCGAGTGCTGCGGAGACGTTCAAATCCTCGGCAATCTTCAGGAACCGGTCGGGCGCAAGAATCCCGTGATGCGGATGGTTCCAGCGGATCAGCGCCTCGACACCGGTGAGCTGGTTGGTGCGGGCATCGAACTGCGGCTGGTAGAAGGCGATGAATTCGTCGTTGTCGATGCCAGCCAGCACCTCGTCGGCGGTGCGCTTTTGGCTGACGATCTCGGCCTGCAGGTTCTGCGTGAAGAATTCGTATCGGTTGCGGCCCATGCCCTTCGCCCGATAGAGCGCGATATCGGCATTGACGAGAGTGCGGCGCGCATCGACATTCATGCCGCTTGCCTGGGCGATGCCGATGGATACGCCGCAGCGGCAGGCGAAACCTTCGAAATCGATCGGCTGGTGAAATTCCGCGATGATGCGCTGGGCGAGCTGGCCTATTTGCTCGGCGCTGGAATTACCGGTGGCAAGGATCACGAATTCGTCGCCGCCAATACGGGCGACGATATCGCTGCCGCGGACGTTGCGCGACAGGATGCGCGAGGCGTGCACGAGCATCGCGTCGCCGGCCGCATGGCCGAGCGTGTCGTTGATCTGCTTGAAGCGGTCGAGATCGAGATGCAGGATCGAGAACTTCTGGCGCTCGGTATGGCTGGAGCGCGACAGTCGGTCGAGTTCCATGTCGAGCTTGCGGCGGTTGGCCAGCAGGGTCAGCGGGTCATGCAGGGAATTGTGCTCGATCCGGCTTTTGGCGAGTTCGAGTTCCGCGTTCTTCGCGTCCGCCTCGTCCTTGGCAGCCTTGAGTTCGCTGGTCAGGATGGCGTCCTGGGTGACGTCGAAGGCGATGCCCACCACCTTTTTGGACCCATCGCGCGTTTTATGCATCTTGCCGATGGAACGGATGTAGCGGATCGAGCCATCCGGCTGGGGCACGCGCACGACCAGCGGATCCGGCCGGAAGTTTTCCGTGAAATGATGGGAGCTGAGCTTGGCGAGTTCCCGGTCGTCGGGATGGATGAGCTCGATCCAGTCGTCGACCCGGACGAAACCGTCGGTGAAAGGGATGCCGTGCAGCTGGCACATGCGGGCATCCCAGGTATCGACCCGGGTTGCCGGGTTCGATTCCCAGATGCCGCAATTATAGGAGTCGAGCGCGAGGTCGAGCTTGGTCGAAAGCTCTTCCAGGTCCTGTTCTCGGTTGGACAGTTCGTCGAGCGCCAGTTCCAGTTCGGCGTTCTTGATGTCGGTATTTTCCTTGGCATTGCGCAGCGTCTGGGTCATCACCACGTCGCCGGTCACGTCCCAGACAATCCCGGTGGTGCGTAGCGTACCGTCGGCATTACGATAGTTGGCGCCCGCCGACCTTAGGTATCGCAGTGTGCCGTCCGGCAACTGCACCCGATAGGTCTCGCTGCAAGGCGTGTTGCTGGAGGCGCAGTTGAGGAAATGTGTCTCCGCCGCCGTCCGATCGGGCGGATAGATCGATCCGAGCCAGTCGTAGAGACGATTGCCTTCGATGGCTGCGGGCTTGTCGTGCAACCCGGCGGCTCGGTTGTCCCAGAAGAGACTGTTGCTGTTGCCCGTCACCTCCCAGATGCCGATATTGGAGGCTTCCATGGCAAGGTTGAAGCGTTGCGACAGCTCGATGAGATTGAGTTCACGCGCCTTCAGCGCGTCGATATTGCGGTTGCGCTCCGAGATCAGCGAGGTGGCGATGAAGATCGGCACGATCACCGCGAGTGCGGCAATCACGATGGCGAGGCGAATCCCGAACTGGTTGGGCGGCACGATGTCCCAGCCGGAACGGGGAGCGGCGAGCAGCGTCCAGTTGGCACCGCCGATAGGCACCGTCCATTTCATCGGAGACTGCTCCTCGATGGAATCATTGCCGAAGAAGGCGAAATATTCCGGCCGGTCCACGTCCCGCAGGACCACGTTCAGCCACTCGAGATTGATGAGGTTCGGTTTCACCGCCGTGGCGGGGGAGAAGGTGACGCCGGAAGCCTCCATCAGGCCCTGCTTGTCGATAAGCACCGCGATGGCGCCCCACAAGTCGGTGCCGCCCTCTTCCTTCGGCACCGGCAAGACCAGGGTCAGGTGTCCCTCCTGGCTACCGCTCAGCAGTGATACACGGTTGCGGCCGCGGACGGATTTCAGGTCGTCTGCAAGGCGCGAAATATCGATGTTGCCGATCTTGCGCGGGGTATCGCCGGCAATGCCGTCGCGGGTAATCAGCTGTGCAAGTTCGAAATTGGGTGCGACCGCGACGCCGGAAAAATGCGTCGCCTCGCCAAGTTCCTTCTCGACGTAATGCTTGAACCCATCAACCGAGCCCTCGGCGTCTTCCCCCAGGACATGAGCCAGATGGCCGGCGACAGCGGTGTCGGTCTCCACGCGGGCAATGAGGCGCCGCGCCAGCAGGCCGGCAACGTTTTCCGTCGTTTTCCGAAGCTCGCTGCGAAAACCCTCGGTATAACGCTGGTCGACGATCACGCCGGTCGAGATCACCGTAAGGGCGATAACGAATGCGATTGCCGTCGGGGTCTTGGTGCTGCGTATCAGGCGCAGTGACTTGAAACCGGATGACGGCCAGAATTTCACGCGCGCGAACCTTCTTATTAACCCCTGTGGCATGACGGAACAGCCTATGGTGAGGGGGTTAATTTACGCTTTCACCCCACCCTACAAACTTTGGCGCGATTTATTGTACGAATACTCTGAATAATTCAGCGGACGTGAACGGCTCGGCCGCGATGCGGCACGCCTCTTCTCGAAAAGCGTTAACTATCAGGTCATTACTTATACGGAAAATGTCATGGTGACGGGCGATTTTCGCCACAATCGGCAGGCTATCTGTGCGTCGAAACGAGACATCATCGACGTCATCAAGGCTTCCGACCATGCGCATCCTGATTGCTGCTCTGCTTGCCACGGCCAGCGTCTTTTCGCCCCTGAACAGCTGGGCGCAAAGCGCCGACGTCGAAGCCACGATCAAGGCCGTGGACGCCAAGGCGCTCAACTTCACGCTCGATGACGGAAAGATCTACAAGGTGCCCGAGGAGTTCAACTTCGAAGGCTTGAAGGCTGGCGTCAAGGTGCTCGTCTTCTACACGGTTGTCGACGGCAACCGCGTTGTCGACGACCTGCAGATCGTTCAGTAAGACTGAAGAATTATTCAAGTCTAATTTAGAATATCCGACGATCGGAGTTGGCCCGGATCAGAGCCATTGCATCCTGTTGTCGCTGGTATCGACCTCAAGGATGCGATCCTGCGGGGTCGGAACGGTGGCGGCCTGGTCCTCGTCGAGGTTGCCGATCAGCCGGAAGAGCGAGCGGATCACCCCGCCATGGCTGACGCAGACGGTCGGACCGTCGAGGGATTGCAACCACGCGCCGATCCGCCAGCAGAGGATCTCGTAGCTCTCGGCAGACGTCCCTGGCGGGATGAAACTCCATTTCTGCTCGGCTCGGGCGGCGAGCCGGTCTGGAGAAATCTGGCCGATCTCATCGAGCGTATAGCCTTCCCAGTCGCCAAAGGAGACTTCGACCAGCCGTTCGTCGGTCCGATAGGCGAGGGGATCGAGGCCCATGGCGGTGCGCAGCCGTTCCATGGTTTCGCGGGTACGCGACAACGGGCTGGCGATGAAGCTGAACCCGTCGGCCGCGCCGATCATCTCGCGCAGCCGCTCGCCGTTCCGGGTTGCCTGGGAACGGCCGAGCATATTGAGCGGAATGTCCTGCTGGCCCTGGAGCCGGCCTTCGGCATTCCAGTCCGTCTGCCCGTGGCGGATCATGTAGATGAGCACGGCAGACGTCCCTGGAACAGCATCAGTCCTTGATGACCGAAATGTCCGGCGCATCGACGGCCTTCATGCCGACGACATGGTAACCGCTGTCGGCATGATGGGTTTCGCCGGTCACGGAGCGCGACAGGTCGGACAACATGTAGAGGCCGACATCGCCCACTTCCTCGATGGTGACGGTACGGCGCAGCGGCGCATTGTATTCGTTCCATTTGAGGATGTAGCGGAAGTCGCCGATGCCGGAAGCGGCAAGCGTCTTGATCGGCCCGGCCGAGATCGCGTTGACGCGGATGTTCTTCGGACCCAGATCGACCGCGAGATATTTGACGCTGGCCTCGAGTGCCGCCTTGGCAACGCCCATGACGTTGTAGTTCGGCATGACCTTCTCGGCACCGTAATAGGTGAGGGTCAGCATCGAGCCGCCGTCGGTCATCAGCTTTTCCGCCCGCCTGGCGACAGACGTGAAGGAATAGACCGAGATCTGCATCGTCTTGGCAAAATTGTCCGCCGAGGTGTCGACATAGCGGCCGGTCAGCTCGTCCTTGTCGGAAAAGCCGATCGCATGCACCAGGAAGTCGATCTTGCCCCAATGCTTTTCGAGATTGGCGAAGACCTCGTCTATGGTCGATTCGTCGCTGACGTCGCAATGGCCGGCCATATAGGCGCCCAGTTCGGCGGCGAGCGGCTCAACGCGCTTCTTGAGTGCATCGCCCTGGTAGGTGAACGCGACTTCGCCCCCATGCTGGTGGATGGCCTTGGCAATGCCCCACGCGATCGAACGATTGTTGGCAACGCCCATGATGAGACCGCGTTTGCCTGCCATGAGGCCGGAAGCCTGAACCATTCATAGTCCCCTGATACCTTAGATGAACGCTGCCTATGACATAGGCGGCTCAAGGGTTCAAGCAGACTTGGATCATCTCGTGTTAGTGGGCGTAACAAAGGGTGCTTAGCGGTGAATACCGACGCAAAATTGTCATATTGGGCGATGCCCGTCAGACATAGAGCCCATGGCGCATGTGCCGCATCAGGTCGGTAACCTTTTCGTTCGGCTTTTCCCACAGCACGACGCGCAGTTCGACGACGAGGTCGCCGCGGCCGCCGGCATCGTCATGAAGCCCGAGGCCGTTCAGCCGGACCGTCTGGTCGGAACCCGACCATGCCGGAATGCTGATGTTGCGGTTGCCTTCCGGCGTCTCGACCGAGGCGTCGCCGCCAAGCACCGCGTCTTCGAGCGAAATTGACAAGGTCGTGTGAAGATCGAAACCCTCGACGCGGAAACGGCTGTCGCGGGAAACTTTGATCGAGGCAAGAAGATCGCCGGATTTCATGCCGGCAAGCTTGAGGCCCTGGCCCTTCAGCCGCGCCACATGGCCTTCCGTCATGCCCTTTTCCAGAACGAGGCGGACTTCGCGGTCTTCGGCCATCTTCAGCGTGACCGCGTTGAGTTTCAGGAGGTCCTCCACGGTCACCGTCGCCTCGACGGAAATATCCGGAGCCTTTTCCGGAGCAGGCGTCGTGCCGCGGAAGCGGCGCACGATGGAGGCGATCAGGTCGATGGCAAGGGCCGGCAGAGGCGGTCTTTCGGCGCCGGGTGCATCTGCCTTGGCCGTTTCCGCCGGTTCGCCGTTCGCCTGCGCCGGGCCGCCCGGATGGGATTTTGCCTGGTCGCCCGCCGCGGCGCCGAAGATGCGCTCGATCATGTCCTCAGGCGTTTCGCCTGCCGGGCCGGACTGGTTCTGAGGATGAGCCTGAGACTGGGCTTGTGCTTGTGCCTGGGATTTGGCGTTTTGCGCATTGGCCTTGGCGAGTTCTTCCATGACCTTTTCGGCATTGGCCTTTGCGGCCTTGGCGCGCTCAGCGGCTTCGCGGGCGGCATTGCGCTGCTGCATGATGGTCTGGTGCATCTCGGCGGCCCTGTCGTATCGCTTGCGGCGCTCGGGATCCTTCAGGACCTCGTAGGCCTGGCCGATCTCTGCGAAACGGCTCGTCGCAGACGGATCGTCCTGGTTCTGGTCGGGATGAACGGTCTTGGCCTTGGCGCGCCAGGCTGCCTTGATTTCGTCGGGCTCGGCATTGCGCTTCACGCCAAGAAGGGAATAGGGATCACGCATTGTGGGACCACCGGTTACTTGAAACGGCAGGCCCCCGCTTGATCCTTGGACCCCCGATACTCGTCACAACTCCGACAGCCATCCGCCGGTTCCTCATGTTCCGGGCAGATTACTGCTCACATCCGGTGAGCCTATGTTAGGACTTGTGAATCAGTGGTTACGCGGCCGCCAATCGCACTCGTTAAGGTAAACGAATGGTTTCCGGCGCGACTTTCGCAAACGCATGAAACGGATCTGCAGCGGCGTTGGTTTGGGGGAGGGCGGACCTACTGGCGGTCGAAAGCCGTCAGCATCCAGTCGCCGCTATTGGTAAGGCACGTCTGGCCCGAAAACATGGCGATGCCTTCGTAGGAATGCCTGGTGGTGGTGAAGGCGCGGCAGATCTGCTCGCCGTTACGGGCCTCCCGGATCTGCGACACCACGCCGGCGCTGCCGGTTGCCGTGTTGGCCCATGGAACCGAAGCCGTGCCGACCTTCGCAAGATCGGCCGAAGAGACAGCGTTGCGTACCGTCGCCTCGTCGGAAAGCGTGGCACCGGTAGGCTGGGACGCGCTAGGCACGGTGCCGGTCGCGATCGAGCGGTCGACTTTGGGGGAGCTTCCGAAAAGATCGAGGCTGCTGGTACAACCGGCAAGCGAAAGCCCGGCAAGGCAGAAGGCGGCTGCCCGTCTGCCAAGGAGAAACGACCTCTTTGTGCGGCTCTTCGACTTTGCTATCACTACCACCGTGCGTCCTGTCCGACTGAAAAACTCGGGCATTTTTCATGAGATTGGGAGTATTTTAGTCAATATGTCTGAGAGCGGGTTAACAACTGGTGACTTCACCACCGAGAACGAGCCTTTCGCGCTTTTCGGTGCCTGGCTGAAGGATGCCGAGAGCTCCGAACCTAACGATCCGAATGCCGTTGCGGTTGCAACCGTCGACGAAGACGGCATGCCGAACGTTCGCATGGTCCTCTTGAAGGGGTATGACGAGAGCGGTTTCGTCTTCTACACCAATTTCGAAAGCCAGAAGGGCCGAGAGATCCTCGGCCAGAAGAAGGCGGCGATGTGTTTCCACTGGAAATCGCTGCGCCGTCAGGTCCGCCTGCGCGGCGAGGTGGAAGTGGTGAGCGATGCGGAGGCGGATGCCTATTACGCCTCGCGTCCCCGGGGCAGCCGCATCGGCGCCTGGGCATCGAAACAGTCCCGCCCGCTCGAAGCCCGCTTCGCGCTCGAAAGATCGGTCGCCGAATACACCGCCCGTTACGCGATCGGCGACATTCCGCGGCCGCCCTACTGGTCCGGGTTCCGCATCAAGCCAGTGTCGATCGAGTTCTGGCACGATCGCCAGTTCCGCCTGCACGACCGCATCGAGTTCCGCCGCACCGTCGCGGACGGCCCTTGGGAAAAGGTGCGGATGTATCCGTAATCCATCATTGACCAGGCCGGTTTTTGTCTCTAGATTATACGAAAATCTGTATATTAAGGTTGAAGATGGAACGTCTGGTCTTTGAGAACATCTTTGACGTCGTCACTGAGGATCCGATCGAGGCCGCAGACCTGCGGTTTCGCTCGGATCTGCTCACGACCCTGGTTGCCATTTTCGAAGACAGAAAGTGGAAGCAGACGGATATAGCGAAAGCCCTTGATATTCCCCAACCCCGTGTCAGCGAGTTGATGCGCGGGAAGATTCAGCTTTTCTCGGCAGACAAGCTGATCGGCTATCTTGCGAAGCTCGGTGTGCGCCTGAAGCCGTCCTTCAGCGCCGAGCACAAGGTGATCTGCGACGTGGTCGAGGCGGCCTGATCTATTTGCGACTTTTCACGATTTGCAGCATCGTCTTGTGACGATCCTGGACCGTATCCATTGCCTTGCGGTCCACGCCATTCGTGTTCTTGGTGAAGGCATGGAGGATGAAAACCGTGTCGAGGTATTTGGCACAGTAGACAGCGCGATAGGCCGGGCTGCCGTTCTCGATGAGTTAGATGACGCCGTTCCCAATACCCTTTAGATGCTTGAAGTCGGAGAGAGGCTGAAGCCCTTCCTGGACACGCTGAAGGTCATTGGCGAATTGGATCTGGATATCTTTTGGAAGTTCTTGAAAGGCCTTTTTCGCGGAAGAGTTCACGAATTCAAATGACCTAACCATCTTTTAGCGGCCGATCACGAACGGGATGCCCGAGGCGAGTGCCGAGACGTAGCGCGGCTGCTGGTAATAGCCGTTGAGCGAGATGCGCGGCAGGCCGGTGAGCCTGTTCACGTATCTGGCGCAGAGCGTGCCGGGCTGCGTCGTCACCGCGACTGAAAAGCCGAGTTCCCTTGCGGTCGCATAGTCGCGCTCGGAAACCGCGGCGCGGCTGCCATAGGGATAGGCGATCGTGGCCGGCCGTTCGCCGATCAGGCCCTCGATCCAGTCGGCCGACTGCTCCATTTCCGCGCGCGCGTCTTCCGCCGAGAGGCGGGCGACCGCCCGGTGGCTTGTCGTATGGGCGCCGAGCGAAGCCAGCGGATGGGCGGCGACCGAGCGGAGCTCCTCGGCATTCATGGTCAGGTCGGCGGTGATCTTCAGCGGATCGACGCCGTGTTTTCTCGCCAGCGCATCGATCCGCGAGACGGCGGTGGATTCCTCGACTTCCAGGACATAGCTGGAAAACCGGTCGAATGCGTCAAACTTGCGGGCCTCGGAGGTGAGGTCGAGGACTTCGGATCCGCCGCCGAAGTCGAACGTCACTTCCCGTTCGCGGCCGAGCAGTTCGGCAACCGTCTCCCACCATAGTGAATGGGTCCGCTCGGCAAACCCGCGGGTGACGAAAATGGTGAAGGGCACGCCGTGGCGGGCAAAGACGGGCAGGGCATATTCGGCATTGTTGCGGTAGCCGTCATCGAGCGTGAAGGCCGCGAACGGTTGTTTGGTCGGTGCGGCAAGCCGCGCCGGCACGTCGCTCAAAGGGATGAACTCGTAACCTTCGGCCGAAAGCCGCTCGATCGCTTCGCCGAGGAAATCCGGTGTCACTTCCAGATGCCCGCTCGGCTGCAGCGGCCGGCTCTGTGTCGGCCGCACATGGTGGAGCGTGAATATGGCGCCGTGACCGCGGGCATTGGGCATCATCCCGGCACGCGCAAGTGCGGCAGCCATGTCGAGGCCACCGGCGACAAGCCGGCGTTTGACATCCCGGCGCCAAAGCGCCTGAAACCTCTCCCTGGTATTCCCCACCGCGATCACGCCCACGTTACTTCGGTGAGGCCGACCCTACTCTCGGACGGGTTAAGTCTTGCTGAATAATCCGCGCTGAATCCTGCTCAGGGCCGCAACGCGTCGAAAAGCGGCAGGCTGACGATCGCCGCCATGGCGATCAGCATGAAGCAGATGCGCCGAAAAGTGCCTTCGGAGGCAAATCCGAACAGTTTCGAACCGGCGATCACACCGAGGCCATAACCCGGCCCGGCGATCAGTGCGAGCGCAAGAACGTCGAATGTCAAAAGACCGCCGACGACATAGGCAATGGCCGAGATCACCGTCGAAAGCGCGAAATAGAGGATGAGATTGGCACGCACGGTGAGCGGCGGAATGGCACCGCCGAGCCAGTAGGCGACGACCGGGGGACCGGAGAGTTGTGCGGCCCCACCGAACAGGCCGGCAAGCGCTCCGACGCCGATCGTCAGCGGCGTCTTCGGTTTGCCGTGGTAACGCCAACCGGAAATCAGGAAGACCAGCAGAAAGAGCACGACAACCGAGATCAGCCAGCGCAGTGCCGTCGGGTCGAGCACGGCCAGCAGCGTCGTACCCACCGGCACGCCGATCAGCGTACCAATCAGCATCGTGCCCACCTCGCGGCGGTTGGCGCGCTTCCAGCCGTCCGGCACCATGCCGAGCGTCGTCACCCCGTCGATGACGAGCAGCAGGGCAGGGGCGATCTTCGGCCCGACGGCAGCACCGGCGAGCGGAACGAAGATCAATGCTCCGCCAAACCCGGAAAATCCGCGCGCCAGCCCGGCGATCAGCGCTGCAAGGAAGAGGAAGCCGAGTTGCGCCGGCCCATGGCCCGGAATCCATGCGTCCAGCAAGGCGGAAATCGGATTGGCGGAGTCCATGGAAAATGCCGTGATGCGGATGAGATCGGATGGCCCGCACCTGCCGGGATTTGGGCGGGGGTGTCAAGCAAACCCTCTGGACACTGGTCGAGAATCGGCATTCTCCTGTGGATACAAAAGGAGAACAATCATGCTGGGCAAGCTCACCGCACAATTCGAGGCCGCGTCTGCGGATTATGCTGAAACCCATGGAATGCTGCGCGATCCGGATTGGTTTGTGCTGAAGCTCCAGGAAGAGATGGGCGAACTAACCCAGGCCTGGAACCGCGCCACCGGACGCGGGCGCAGGAAGGGCAGGACCGACGAGGATCTCAGCCGCGACCTCGCCGACGAAACGGCGGACCTGCTCGGCCACGTCCTGCTCTTCGCCCACACGAACCGGCTCGATCTGGCATCGGCGGTCGAGCGGAAGTGGCTGTTCAGGCCGGATGAGGGGTGAGTTTCAGGCTCATATGCCGACGTTGGGATCTGGCGATAGAAACCTCAGCGTTTCCATCGCCAGGCAAATTGCTCCGCTTTACGCCTTCGTCCCACCCACCGTCACCTGGTCCATCCGCAGATGCGGCTGGCCGACGCCGACGGGGACCCATTGGCCGCCCTTGCCGCAATTGCCGATGCCGGTATCGAGCTTCATGTCGTTGCCGACCATCGAGACGCGGCGCATCGCATCCGGGCCGTTGCCGATCAGCATGGCGCCCTTGATGGCGGGGCCAATTTTGCCATCCTCTATCATGTAGGCCTCGGTGCAGCCGAACACGAATTTTCCGGATGTGATGTCGACCTGGCCACCGCCGAAGGAGACGGCGTAGATGCCCTTCTTCACCGAGGCGATGATCTCTTCCGGCGTTTTGTCGCCGCCGAGCATGTAGGTATTGGTCATCCGCGGCATCGGCGTATAGGCATAACCCTGCCGGCGGCCGTTGCCGGTCGGTGCGACGCCCATCAGCCGGGCGTTCTGGCGGTCCTGCATGTAACCGACCAGCTTGCCGTTCTCGATCAGCACGTTGTAGGCGGAAGGCGTGCCTTCGTCGTCTATGGTGAGCGAGCCGCGGCGGTTGTCGATCGTGCCGTCATCGACGACCGTGACGCCGGGGGCCGCGACCATCTCGCCGAGAAGCCCGGCGAAGGCAGAGGTCTTCTTTCGGTTGAAATCGCCTTCCAGCCCGTGGCCGACCGCCTCGTGCAGCATCACGCCCGGCCAGCCGGAGCCGAGCACCACGTCCATCGTGCCGGCAGGCGCGTCGATGGCGGTGAGGTTGACGAGCGCCTGGCGCAGCGCCTCGTCGGCGCCGGTCTGCCAGTTGCCTTCGGTGACGAAATCGCCGAAGCCGATACGGCCGCCCGTGCCGAACGAACCGCTCTCCTGCCGGTCGCCCTCACCGACGACGACGGAAATGTTGATGCGGGTCATCGGGCGGATGTCCTGCACCCGGTGGCCGTCGGCGCGCAGTATGTCGACCACCTGCCAGCTTGCGGAGACGGTGGCCGTCACCTGCCGCACCTTGTCGTCCTTGTTGCGCAGATAGGCGTCGATATCGGTGAGCAGCTTGACCTTCTCCTCGAAGCTCGGGCTGCCGATCGGGTTCTCGTCGCCGTAATATTTCTTGTTGGTGCGCTGGGGAGCGGCCGCGTAGGAACCGGAATATCCGGCGGTGACGGCCCGCACCGCATCCGAGGCGCGGGACAGCGCTGCCGCCGAAAGCTCGCCCGCATGGGCATAACCGACCGCTTCGCCGGCAACCGAGCGCAGTCCGAACCCCTGGTCGGTGTTGAACGAGCCGCCCTTCAGGCGGCCGTTGTCGAAGGTCAGCGATTCCGCCTGGGCATGCTCCACGAAAAGCTCGCCGTCATCGGCGCCGGTAAGCGCCTCGGAGAGGATCGAGCGCAGCTTGGTCTCGTCGCAGTCGAAAAGGTTGAGAAGGTCGGTGTTCATGGGTGCTCCTTCGGCGCTGCCCTATGAAGACGCGCGCTCTGCTCCAACCGATGTAGGTCCGGGGAGGGACCGAAGCAAGCCTATCCTGCGGGCTCAGGCGCGTTTGCGGCGGAAGATCATGCCGATGACGACGGCAACGAGGGCCGCGGCAAGGCCGTACCAGGTCACGGCATACTGGAGGTGGCTGTTGGGGAGGTCGAACTGGGTGACGCCGCCCTTGGGCCAGCCGCCCGGATTGACGATCGATCCATCGGCATCCACGAAGAACTGCACGACCTTCGACGCGTCGATGCCGGTGGTGGAGGCCATGGCATCGAGATCTTTCCAGTAGAAGATGTTCTTCGCCGTGTCGTTGTCCGGAACGATGGAGGAGGGCTTTTCCCCAAGCCGCCCCCGCGCATATCCGGTGACGGTCTGCGGGCCGGCAACTTCCCCGGCGCTGCGGGTCTTCGGGTCCTTCATCTCATAGGGCACGAAACCGCGGTTGACGAACAGGATGCGGCCGTCGGCAAGCGTCAACGGGGTGTAGACGTAGAAGCCGGTCTGGCCGCCGAAAGTCGCGAAGAAATGTCGTTCCCTGGCGTGGTCGAACGTGCCGGTGACCGATACCCGGCGGTATTCGATATCGCCGCCGGATTTCCAGATCGCTTCGATGTCGGAAAGCGGGACGGGGGCCGCCGCTCGCCGCTGGGCGATATCGGCAAGCAGCCCTTCCTTCCAATGCAGCCGCTCCACCTGCCAGGTGCCGAGCGATAGCAGGATGGCGAGCGCCGCCAGCACCACGACGGCGGTGGCGATCATCCGGCCACGGCCGCGGCCGGGCGTCTTATCCGATGCGGTTCGCGAGGGAGCCTTGGTTGCCATTCGTTCCAGTCCTCAAAAAGCAGAAGGGCGGCTTGTCGCCGCCCTCCCGGAATTCATGTACCCTGGCTCAATGGGCGAGCGGCGCGCCCCAGCCACCCCAGATGTAGATGGCGAAGAAGAGGAACAGCCATACCACGTCGACGAAGTGCCAGTACCAGGCGGCGGCTTCGAAGCCGAAATGCTTGGTGGGCGTGAAACCGCCGTTGATGGCGCGCAGCAGGCAGACAGCCAGGAAGATCGTGCCGACCAGCACGTGGAAACCGTGGAAGCCGGTCGCCATGAAGAAGGTCGCGCCGTAGATCGAGTTCGAGAACGCGAACGGAGCGTGGATATACTCGTAAGCCTGGACGCAGGAGAACAGGATGCCGAGTGCTACGGTGAGCGCCAGACCGCTGATCAGGCCCTTGCGGTCGCCGTGCAGCAGCGCGTGGTGAGCCCAGGTGACGCAGGTGCCCGACAGAAGCAGGATGACCGTGTTGTAGATCGGCAGGTGCCAGGGATCGAGCACCTCGACGCCCTTCGGCGGCCACTGACCGCCGAGAAACTCGACGCGGGTCGCCTGGATCGCCTCGTTGGCATAGAGGCTGGCATCGAAAAAGGCCCAGAACCAGGCGACGAAGAACATCACTTCCGAAGCGATGAACATGATCATGCCGTAGCGCAGATGCAGCGAGACGACCCGGGTATGGGCGCCCGAATTGCCTTCCTTGATCGTGTCCGCCCACCAGCCGATCATCGTGTAGATGATGATCGCCAGGCCGATGTAGAAGATCCACGGGGTCGCAAGGTCCAGACCGAAGATATGGAACTGGCCGCCATGCAGATAACGCATGTAGCCTACGCCGCCGAAGGTCATGACGAAGGCGCCAAGTGAGGCCAGGATCGGCCACGGGCTCGGATCGATGATGTGGTAGTCGTGATTTTTCTGATGCGCGTCGGCCATGTCAGAATCCCCGGATGAATGCCTGCTTCGCCGGAAAACCGGCGAACCCTCTCAAAGTTTCCCTGTGCCCGTCTTCGGGGCGCCTGCCTTCGGGCCTTCCGGCAGAGCCGCGACCGGTTTGCCCGGCTCGCTCGGATAGAAGGTGTAGGACAGGGTGATCGTCTTGATGTTCTTGGTCTCTTGGGCCGTGGCGAGCTCCGGGTCAACGAAGAACACCACCGGCATCTGGACCGACTGGCCGGGCTGCAGCGTCTGCTCGGTAAAGCAGAAGCACTCGACCTTGTTGAAATAGGCGCCCGCTTCCATCGGCGTCACGTTGAACACGGCACTGCCCGTGGTCGGCTTGGACGACCGGTTGGTTGCCGTGTATTCGATCTGCACGGTCTCACCGATCTTAGGGTTGACCGACTTGGCGGGCTTGAACTCCCAGTTCAGGCCCGGCGAGATGTTGGCGTCGAACGTCACCTGGATCGGCTTGTTCAGGATCTTGTCGGAATACTGCTCGACGCGCTGGGTCGTGCCGTTATAGCCGGTGACCTGGCAGAACAGCCGGTAGAGCGGGACGGAAGCATAGGCGGCGCCGACCATGCCGGCCACAAAAACGGCGCAGCCGGCGAAGATCGCGCTGTTGCTGACGCGCTTTGCCTGACCGTTCTGATTGACGTCCGTCATCGCTCCACCCTAGTTCCCGACTCCGCCGATTTTCACCAGCGTCATGATGTAGAAGAGGACCACGAGCCCGGCGAGAACGATGCCGAGCGCGATGTTGCGGTTGCGGCGGGACTTCCTCTGGGCTTCGCTGAGCTTGATTGTTTCCATCACAGCAAACCTCCCACGAGGTGCGGCAGTCCCGCGAGCAGCCGGTCGGCCAGCAGGGCCGAGAAGATCGCAAAGAGATAAAAGATCGAATAGGCGAACATCTTCTTCGCCGGCATCATCTTCTCATCGCCGTCGGGCATGCGCCGGACGGCGATGGAACAGATCACGAAGATCGCGCCGAGCACGGCGGCAAAGACGCCGTAACCGAGGCCGGCAAGACCCGTGAAGGTGGGGGCGACGGCGATCACCGCGGTCAGCACCGCATAGACGATGATCTGGTTCTTGGTCGAGGCCTCGCCTGCGACATTCGGCATCATCGGCACGCCGACCGAGCCGTAATCGCGCATCTTGAAGAGCGCCAGCGCCCAGAAATGCGCCGGCGTCCACAGGAAGATGATGAGGAAAAGCAGGACGCTGTCGAGCGACACGCCGCCCGTGACGCAGGCCCAGCCGATCATCGGGGGAAAGGCGCCGGAGGCACCGCCGATGACGATGTTCTGCGGCGTCGAGCGCTTCAGCCACATCGTGTAGACGACGGCATAAAAGAAGATCGTGAAGGCAAGCAGGCCGGCCGAGAACCAGTTGACCGCCAGACCGAGGATGACCACCGAGAAGACCGAGAGCGTCAGGCCGAAGGCGAGCGCTTCCTGGGGCAGGATGCGGCCGGCCGGGATCGGGCGCTTGGCGGTGCGGGTCATGACGGCATCGATATCGGCGTCATACCACATGTTCAGCGCCCCGGAGGCGCCGGCGCCGACCGCGATGCAGAGAATGGAAATCACGCCGAGGACCGGATTGATCTGACCGGGCGCGAGAATGAGGCCGGCGAATGCTGTGAAGACCACGAGCGACATCACCCGGGGCTTCAGGAGTTCGAAGAAATCGCGCGCACCCGCCTCCGAGAGGCGCAAGCCTCCATCGGTGCCGAGAGCGTCGTGATTGTCGATAACCGTCATTGAACCGTCCTGTCTGGCATTTCAGGGCATCGCGGCAGCCGCGATGCCCTTTTTCAAGGATCGAGCGCTTACTTGATGCGCGGCAGCTGTTCCCACTGGTGGTACGGCGGCGGCGAAGAAAGCTGCCATTCCAGCGTCGTCGCACCTTCGCCCCACGGATTGTCGCCGGCAACGCGCTTCTTGGAGAAGGCTTCCCAGACGCCGTAAAGGAAGATCAGAACGCCGACGAAGGAGATGTAGGAGCCGATGGAGGAAACGTAGTTCCAGCCGGCAAAAGCATCCGGATAGTCGATGTAACGGCGCGGCATGCCGGCGAGACCCAGGAAGTGCTGCGGGAAGAACACCAGGTTGACGCCGAGGAACATGACCCAGAAATGCGCTTTGCCGATCTTCTCGTTGTACATGTAGCCGAACATCTTCGGGAACCAGTAATACCAGGCCGCGAAGATGGCAAAGACGGCGCCGAGCGACAGAACGTAGTGGAAGTGGGCCACAACGTAATAGGTGTCATGCAGCGAACGGTCGAGGCCGGCATTGGCGAGCTGGACGCCCGTGACGCCGCCGACGGTGAACAGGAAGATGAAGCCGATCGCCCAGACCATCGGGGTCGAGAACGTCAGCGAACCGCCCCACATCGTCGCGATCCAGGAGAAGATCTTGATGCCGGTCGGAACCGCGATGACCATCGTCGCGAAGACGAAGTAACGCTGCGCATCGAGCGACATGCCGACCGTGTACATGTGGTGGGCCCAGACGATGAAGCCGACGGCGCCGATCGCGACCATGGCATAGGCCATGCCGAGATAACCGAAGACCGGCTTCTTGGAGAAGGTCGAGACGATGTGGCTGATGATGCCGAAGCCGGGCAGGATCAGGATGTAGACTTCCGGGTGGCCGAAGAACCAGAACAGGTGCTGGTAGAGGATCGGGTCACCGCCGCCTTCCGGCGAGAAGAAGGTCGTGCCGAAGTTGCGATCGGTCAGGAGCATGGTGATGGCGCCCGCCAGAACCGGCAGCGACAGAAGCAGCAGGAAGGCGGTGACCAGAACGGCCCAGGCGAACAGCGGCATCTTGTGCAGCGTCATGCCCGGAGCGCGCATGTTCAGGATCGTGGTGATGAAGTTGATCGCACCGAGGATCGAGGACGCGCCGGCGACGTGCAGCGAGAAGATCGCCAGGTCGACGGCCGGACCCGGATGACCCATGGTCGCAAGCGGCGGATACATGGTCCAGCCGCCGCCGACGCCGTAAGCACCCGCCGGACCTTCGACGAACATCGACAGGAGGAGCAGCAGGAAGGCGGGGACGAGCAGCCAGAAGGAAATGTTGTTCAGGCGCGGGAAGGCCATGTCCGGCGCACCGATCATGATCGGCACCATCCAGTTGGCAAAACCGCCGATCATCGCCGGCATGACCATGAAGAAGATCATGATCAGCGCATGGCCGGTGGTGAACACATTGAACATGTGCTTGCCGCCGTCGATCGCGGCGTCGCCCTGGAAGCCGTAGACCATAGAGGCCAGACCATGGAAGATCTGGATGCCAGGCTCCTGCAGTTCCATGCGCATGGCAACGGAGAGAAGGCCGCCCAGAATGCCCGCGATGATCGCGAAGATCAGGTAGAGCGTGCCGATGTCCTTGTGGTTGGTCGAAAACAGCCAACGCTGAGCAAAGGTCGGCGTGTGCGAGTGATCGTGATGATCGTCGTGAGCATGCGCATCATCGTGAGAGGTGCGAGCATGAGCGTGATCGTCGTGAGCGGAATGTCCAGCCATTGTCCTCACTCCTCTGTATTACTTGGATTCATTTGCCGCGACGGCAAAATTGCCGGCAGGCTTATCGACCGCAGCCACGAGAGCCTTGTAGGCGCCCGGCAGGTCGGTCGCAGCAGCTGCGAGCCAGGTCTTGTACTTGTCTTCCGAGACGACGCGGATGGCGATCGGCATGTACGCGTGGTCCTTGCCGCACAGTTCGGAGCACTGGCCGTAATAGAGGCCTTCCTTCTCCGCCTTGAACCAGGTTTCGTTCAGGCGGCCCGGAACGGCATCGATCTTGACCCCGAAAGCCGGCATTGCGAAGGCGTGGATGACGTCGGACGGAGCAGCCGTCACCAGCACGCGCACGGTCTTGTTGACCGGGATGATCATTTCGTTGTCGACGGCGAGAAGACGCGGGTAGACGGCAGTATCGGTCTTACCGGCGGCGGCGCGGTCCTGTTCCTTCAGCATGAAGCTGTCGAAGGCCACCGGCGCCGGCGTGCCTTCATATTCATAGTTCCACTGCCACTGGGTGGCGGTGGCCTTGACCGTCATGTCCGAGTCCGGAATTTCGAGCTGGGCATTCAGAAGATTGAAGGAGGGAATGGCGAGGAAGAAGAGGATGAGAACCGGGCCAAGCGTCCAGATGATCTCGATCGCCGTATTGTGGCTGGTCCGCGACGGTACCGGATTGGCGCTGGCGCGGAACTTCACGACGACGACGACCAGCAGGGCCAGAACCAGAAGCGTGGTCGGCACGATGAACCACAGCGTATAGTGGTTGAACCAGCGGATCTGGTGCATGATCGGCGTTGCGGCCGCCTGGAAATCAATCTGCCACGGATGCGGCTGGTCCGCAAAACCTGCGGAAGCAAAGAGCAGACAGATGAGCGCCGTCATCACTGCAAAAGCCCTGTTCATCACTACATATCTCCCCATGCGTCTGATCTCGATCAAACCGAACGCAGAATCCAAGCTATATGGTCTGCTTCAATCACAGTTTGCCTGCCGCCGCAATATCTGGCGGGAAAAGCCCGTGCGGCATTTTTGCGCCTCGCGATAAGCCCGGAATCCCGCGATAATCAGGGGGTATAGCCCGCTTGTTCGACCATGCCGAGGTCGCGTTTCAACGGCCTTGCCCACCTTCGACCACGTCATTATAGACCGCACGGCGGCCAAAATCCGGCGTTTTCTTGATAAAAGTGACGGCTGGGCCACGCGGCTTGGAGGGTCCCACTTTCGCCGTACTCCACTGGAAAGAGGTCAGGGCTTTTCATTTCGTCCAGCGGACGCCAAGAATAGCCGCACTGATTCGTCTTCCAGAGGTTTCCATGGGTCGTCCCTCCCTGATCTGCGCCGGTCTAGCCGTGATGCTTGCAGCCGCCGTTTCGCTTCCCGCGTTCGCGCAGCAGCCGCAGCCCGGCCCGCGGCCCGCGGTACCCCAGTCGGCCCCACAGCCGGCTCAGGGCGCCAAGCCGGGACCGCAGCCACCACGGCCGGCGACGAACGGCGCGCAGGCCCAGCAGCCTTCCGGGCAGCAGGCGCAGCCCCCGGGCAACGTGCGCGAGAACCATGGCGCATGGTCGATCATCTGCGACCGGCCGGCCGGCGCTTCCGCCGACCAGTGCGCGCTGATGCAGAACGTCATCGCCGAGGACCGGCCGGAAGTCGGCCTGTCGGTGGTGGTGCTGAAGACGGCCGACCGCAAGGCACGCATTCTGCGCATCCTCGCGCCGCTCGGTGTCCTCCTGAAAGACGGCATGGAACTCTATGTCGACAACAACAATATCGGCCGCGCCTATTTCACCCGCTGCTTCTCCGAGGGCTGTTATGTGGAAGTGGAGATCGACGAGGAACTGATGCGCATCCTACGCGCCGGCAAGGCTGCCGTCTTTGCCCTGCGCGAATCCGCGGATCAGGACCGGGTCGGCATTCCGATCGAACTCACCGGCTTCGGCCCAGGCTACGACGCGCTTCCGTGATGGCATAAGAGACGATCGGAGCTCTGCAGGCCTTGCGGGCAGCGTCATTTCCCCTGCGTTTCGACGACATGGTGCGCGACGCGATCCTGCTTTCGCCTTGCAATGGAAGCTCTTCTTTCTTGTGTGCGTGACCATTGCCGCTATATATGGCGCATGGTCGGTCAAGCCGCGCATCCTGCTCATCCAGGGCGGTCCGGCCATTTTCGCTCTCGTGCTGACAGTCCTGGCGTCCTGATTTGATGGCATCATCCATACCTGAAAAAAGCCCGCTCAAGATTCGTCTCTGCGGCCCGCGCGGTTTCTGCGCCGGCGTCGACAGGGCGATCCAGATCGTCGTGCTGGCGCTGAAAGCCTATGGCGCGCCGGTCTATGTCCGCCACGAGATCGTCCACAACCGTTATGTGGTCGAGGGGCTGGAAGCGAAGGGCGCCGTTTTCGTCGAGGAACTGGACGAGATCCCGGCCGAACACCGCGAGCAGCCGGTTGTCTTCTCCGCCCATGGCGTTCCGAAATCCGTGCCCGAGGATGCCGAGGCCCGCAATCTCTTTTATCTCGACGCGACCTGCCCGCTGGTTTCGAAAGTCCACAAGCAGGCGATGCGCCACCAGCGCCTCGGCCGCCATGTGGTGCTGATCGGCCATGCCGGCCATCCGGAAGTGATCGGCACGATGGGCCAGCTGCCGCCGGGCACGGTGTCGCTCATCGACACGATCGCCGACGCGGAAGCCTATCTCCCCGAAGATCCCGACAATCTCGGCTACGTCACCCAGACGACGCTCTCGGTGGACGACACGGCAGGCGTCATCGCCAAGCTGCAGGAGCGTTTTCCGAACCTCACGGCGCCGGCTGCGGACAGCATCTGCTACGCCACCACCAACCGCCAGGAAGCGGTCAAGCAGGCAGCGCCCGGCTGCGACCTCTTCATCGTCGTCGGTGCTCCGAATTCGTCGAATTCCAAGCGGCTTGTCGAAGTGGCGCTCCGGGCAGGGGCCAAGCGCTCCCTCCTGGTGCAGCGCGCCTCCGAATTGAACTGGGACGAGATCGGCCGCATCGGCACGCTCGGCCTTTCCGCCGGCGCCTCCGCCCCGGAGGTCATCGTCGACGAGATCATCGCTGCCTTCAAGGAGCGTTTCGAGGCCGAGATCGAGCTGGCGATCACCGCGGAGGAAACCGAAAACTTCCTCGTCAACCGCGAGCTGCGCGGCGTGCCTTTGACGGTTGCGGACATGGCATGGGTGAATGGGTGAGGAGCGGTCCGGCGGCGCCGGAAAAATCGATGGAATGGTTCGATTTCAGCTTCGATCGCCCTCACCTCTAGCGAAGGGCCGGGCGAGCCGCTAGGAAGGCCCCATCACCAATCTGCGCGGCAGAATCAAGCGGGATGACACCTTGGCCGTTTACACCGATATCAACGAAGACGACCTAAAGCAGTTCCTGACCGAATACGAGGTCGGCGAGCTGACCTCCTACAAGGGGATTGCCGAGGGCGTCGAGAATTCGAACTTCCTGCTGCACACGACCCGCGATCCGCTGATCCTGACGCTTTACGAAAAGCGCACGGACGAGCGCGACCTGCCGTTTTTCCTCGGCCTGATGCAGCATCTGGCCGCCGGGGGCCTGTCCTGCCCGCTGCCCCTGCCGCGCAACGACGGAAATCTCTACGGCGCCCTGTCCGGCCGGCCCGCCGCCCTCATTTCCTTCCTCGAAGGCATGTGGCTGAGGAAGCCGGAGGCGAAACATTGCCGCGAGGTCGGCAAGGTGCTCGCCCGGATGCACCTCTCCGGCCAGGATTTCGAGCTGACGCGCCCGAACTCGCTCTCCGTCGAGGGCTGGAAGACGCTTTGGGAAAAGTCCGCCGCGCGCGCCGACGAGGTCGAACCCGGCCTGCAGGACGAGATTTCCTCGGAACTCGATCACCTGGACCGGAACTGGCCGAAGGATTTGGCCGCCGGCGTCATCCATGCGGATCTCTTCCAGGACAATGTCTTCTTCCTGGGCGACGAACTGTCCGGCCTGATCGACTTCTATTTCGCCTGCAACGACCTGCTCGCCTATGACGTGTCGATCTGCCTGAATGCCTGGTGTTTCGAAAAGGACGGCGCTTACAATCTCACCAAGGGCCAGGCGCTGCTCGAAGGTTACCAGAGCGTCCGCCCGCTCGACGCGGGAGAGATCGAGGCCCTGCCGATCCTCGCCCGCGGCTCGGCGCTGCGGTTCTTCCTGACCAGGCTTTACGACTGGCTGACGACGCCGGCCGGCGCGCTGGTCGTCAAGAAGGACCCGCTCGAATATCTGCGCAAGCTGCGCTTCCACCGCCAAATCACGTCCGCCAGTGAATACGGGCTGGCCGAGGAAAGACTGTCCGCATCATGAAACAGGTAGAGATTTTCACCGACGGCGCCTGTTCCGGCAACCCCGGCCCGGGCGGTTGGGGCGCCATCCTGCGTTATGGCGACACGGAAAAGGAATTGTTCGGCGGCGAGGCGGAGACGACCAACAACCGCATGGAGCTGATGGCGGCGATCACTGCGCTGAACGCGCTGAAAACCCCGTGCGAGGTCAATCTCCACACCGACAGCAAATATGTGATGGACGGCATTTCCAAATGGATCTTCGGCTGGAAGAAGAACGGCTGGAAGACCGCCGACAAGAAGCCGGTGAAGAATGCCGAACTCTGGCAGCAGCTTGAGGAAGCGCGCAACAAGCACAAGGTGACGCTCCACTGGGTGAAGGGCCATGCCGGCCATCCGGAAAACGAGCGCGCCGACGAGCTTGCCCGCCTTGGGATGGCGCCGTTCAAGAAGAAGTAGGCGGAGTGCTGAGCGATGACCTTGCGCCTGATCTCCCTCAACGCCTGGGGCGGTCGCGTCCATGCGCCGCTGATGCAGTATCTCAAGGCGGCTGACCCGGATGTGCTCTGCCTGCAGGAAGTCACCCGCACCCCGGATGCGGGCGCCGACTGGCTGGGCTATCGCGACGGTGCCTTCGAACTGCCCCAGCGCGCCAGCCTCTATGAGGATGTGAGGGCGGTTCTGCCCGGCCATGAGGCGATGTATGCGCCGGTGGCCCGCGGCACGCTGTTCGAGGGTGAGCGGGAAGTCGCCTCCGAATTCGGCCTCGCCACGTTCGTGCGCGGCTCTTTCCCGATCATCGGCCAGCATCTCGGTTTCGTGCATGGGGAGTTTTCGGCCGACGGCTGGGGCGAGCATCCTCGCTCGCGCAATGCCCACGGCATCCGCATCCATCGCTACGATACCGGCTCGGCAGTGACGATCGTGCAGATGCACGGCTTGCGGGACCTTGCCGGCAAGGGCGATACGCCGGCCCGGCTGGCGCAGGCGCATGCTCTTGTCGCGCTGATCGAAAAGATCTGGCAGCCGGGCGAGGCGCTGGTCGTCTGCGGCGACCTCAACCTTCTGCCCGACAGCGAGACCTTCGCCATTCTCGGAAAATTCGGCCTCACCGATCTCGTCACCACCTGCGGCTTCACCGATACCCGCACCTCCTGGTATCCGAAGGACGGCCGTTATGCGGACTACCTGCTGGTGACGCCGGGGGTGAAGGTCGAGAATTTCGACGTGGTCGCCGAGCCGGAAGTTTCCGACCATCGTGCGCTTCTTCTGGAAATCGCCTGAGCCGCTGTTGCGCTCCGAGCATCAGTCACTATTCTGCCGCCAACAACCCGTGGAGCTCCGCTCATGATCCTGCATTGCGTATTCGTTCGGTTCAAGGCCGCCATCCAGCAGGCCGACAAGCAGTCGATCTACGATGCGGTCGCCGCGCTGAAGGATGTCACGCCCGGCATCCTCGACGTGAAATTCGGCCAGAACGTTTCGCCGGAAGGCCTCAACGGCGGCTTTCTCGACGGTTTTATCGTGACCTTCGAGAACCCCGAGGCACGCGACGCCTATCTCGTCCATCCGGACCATATCGCTGTCGGCGACCGGATCATCGGCTCTGCGGACGGCGGTCTGTCGGGGCTCCTGGTCTTCGACATGGCTTTGTGAGAGAGCCATACTCCCCTCATCCCTGTGCTCGTCACAGGAATGAGGATTGAGATCGGGACGTGCCACTCGACAAGCGGCCCGCTCAGCCAGGCACGTCAGCTCGCCTTCGCCATCGCCGCGGCGATCTGGTCGACATTGTAGCGGAACATCTTTTCATAGGTCGGAGCCGGCCCCTTGGCGTCCGAGAGCGATTCGACATAAAGCTCGCCGCCCGGCTGGGCAGCCGTCGCCTTGGCGATCTGCTTCACCAGCCGCGGATCGTTGGAGTTTTCGAGGAAGTAGGTTTTTACCCCCTCCGCCTTGATCTGCTCGATCAGCTTGGCAACATCGGCGGCTGAGGCTTCGGTTTCGGTCGAGAGGCCGAGCGGCGCCAAAAAGCTGACATTGTATTCGCGGCCGAAATAACCGAAGGCGTCGTGGCTGGTCAGCACCTTGCGGCGGTCGGCGGATACCGCGTCGAACTTGGAATGCGCATAGGCATTCATCGCATCGAGCTTCTGGAGATAGGCCTCGGCATTCGCCTTGAAGGCGCTGGCATCGGCCGGATCTGCCTCCGACAGCGCCTTCTCGATATTGGCGACCCAGACCTTCACGTTGACCGGGCTGTTCCAGACATGCGGATCGGTCACCGTCTTGCCGCCCTCGTCCATGGTGCGTGTGTTGACGCCTTCCGAGACGACGATAGGCTTGCCCTTGTAGCCCGAAGCGGTGATCAGCCGGTCCATCCAGCCTTCCAGGCCTTCGCCGCTGACGAAGGCCACCTGCGCCGCCCTGAGGTTCCGGGCGTCCGTCGGCGACGGCTCGAATTCATGGGGATCGCCGTTCGGGCCGACGAGGTTCGTCACTTTCACATGTTTGCCGCCCACCTGGGAGACGACGTCGCCGAGCACCGTGAAGGAGGCGACGACCTTGAGCGTGTCCGCGAAGGCCGGCACGGCGGAAAAGGCCATGAGGGCGGGAATGGTGGCGGAGAGAAGCAGTCTGCGGGATATCATCGAGGTCTCCTTGAGGTCAGCCCGCGAGATGCGGGCGGGGGAAGAGGCGCCGGGCAAGGCCGGACGGCGCGAAAAGAATGGAAAGGCCGTAGATCACCGCCGCCGTCATGATGATCGTCGGGCCGGAGGCGAGTTCGAGGTGATAGGAGGCGACCAGCCCGACATAGCCGGAGACGGCCGCCGTGGCGGCGGCAAGGGCTATCATCGCGGTGAGGCTGCGGCCCCAGAGCTGCGCCACCGCGGCCGGCAGCATCATCAGCCCGACCGCCATCAGCGTGCCGAGCGCCTGGAAGCTCGCGACCATGTTCAGCACCACGAGCAGCAGGAACAGCGCGTGATAGACCGGCCCGCGGCCGCCGACGGTGCGCAGGAAGCCCGGATCGAAACATTCCGCCACCAGCGGCCGGTAGACCAGGGCAAGGGCGATGAGCGTCACCGACGTGATCGAGCCGATGAGGGCGAGTGCGGGGCCGTCGATGGCGAGAATGGTGCCGAAAAGCACATGTAGGAGATCGATATTGGAGCCGCGCAGGGAGACGATCAGCACGCCCAGGGCCAGCGAGGTCAGGTAGAAGCTTGCGAAGCTCGCATCTTCCTGCAGCACGGTGGCGCGGCTGACCACCCCGGAAAGCAGAGCCACCGAAAGACCCGCCACCAGCCCGCCGATCCCCATCGCCGTCAGCGACAGCGAGCCGGCGACGAGATAACCGATCGCCGCACCCGGCAGTACCGCATGGCTCATCGCATCGCCCATCAGGCTCATGCGCCGCAGCATCAGGAAGACGCCGATCGGCCCGGAACCGAGCGCCAGGCAGAGGCAGGCGACCAGCGCCCGGCGCATGAAGCCGTAATCGGCAAACGGCGCGATCAGCAGATCGTAGGCGCTCATGCGACAACCCCGTTGCTTGAGGCCTTTCCGCTCGGGCTCTCGCAAATCCCTGCGCCGTCGTCCCACCGCTCCGCCATCATCCGCGCCTTGAGCAGATTGCCGGGCGACATCACCTCCGCCGTCGGCCCCCAGGCGATGCATTCGCGGGCCAGGAGCAGGGTCTCCGGAAAATGCGCCCGCACCTGTTCGATGTCGTGCAGCACGGCGATCACGGTGCGGCCCTCGCCATGCCAGTGCGCGACGATGTCGAGCAGGTCCTGTGTCGTGCGCGCGTCGATCGCCGTAAAGGGTTCGTCGAGCAGGATGACTTTTGCATCCTGAAGCAGGAGGCGGGCAAACAGCACCCGCTGGAACTGCCCGGCCGAAAGCGAGCCGATCGGCCGCCGTTCGAAGCCGCCGAGGCCGACGGCGGCAAGCGTGCCGGCCGCTTTGGCGTGTTCCTTCGCTCCGTTCGCCCTGAACGCTCCCGTATGCCGCCAGGCGCCGAGCAGGACCGTATCGAGGACCGAGATCGGGAAACGCCGGTTGATATCGGCCGCCTGCGGCAGGTAGCCGAAATCGCTGCGGACGAGCCGGTGCTGCAGCCGCCCTTCCGCCGGTCTTAATTCCCCCATGATCGCCTTCATCAGCGTCGATTTGCCGGCCCCGTTCGGCCCGGCAATCGCGGTCAGGCTGCCGGCCCGGAAGAAACCCGATACGTGATGGACGGCGGGATGACGGTCGTAGGTGACCGTGAGGTTATCGAGCGTGAGGAGGGCGCTCACGGAAGCATCGCCGCCCAGCCGATCACCAGCCAGAGAAGGCAAAGGATCAGCGCGACGTAGACGAGGCGGCCAAAAGCCGAGCTGCCGATCAGGCCAGGGGAGGGGAGTGGATGTGCCATTCGGTCCGCCATTTATGTAATAACATTACAGTTATGTTATAACGAGTATGGCGGAAAGAAGGCGGAGTCAAACGTGATAGGGACGTAGAACAAAAAGGGCGCCACCCGGCGCCCTTTTCAAACCAGATGCAAACTCGACCTCAGAGCTGTTCCAGCATCGCGGCGGCGCCGGAGACGGTGGCCTGGCCGGGGCTCTCCTCGACATTGAGCGACTTCACGACACCGTTTTCGACCAGCATCGAATAACGCTTCGAGCGCACGCCGAGGCCGCCGGCGGAAAGGTCGGCATCGAGGCCGAGCGCCTTGGTGAAGGCGCCGTCCCAGTCGGCCAGGAAGTGGATCTTGCCGAGGCCGCCGGTCTGGGTCGCCCATGCGCCCATCACGTGCCAGTCGTTGACGGCGAGAACGGCAATGTCATCGACTCCCTTGGAGAGGATCGCGTCGCGGTTTTCGAGATAGCCCGGCAGGTGGTTCAGCGTGCAGGTGGGCGTAAACGCGCCCGGCACGGCGAAAAGCACGACCTTCTTGCCGTCGAAAAGCTGTTCGGTGGTAATCTCCACCGGACCGTCCGCGGTCTTTTCCTTGAACTTGGCTGTGGGAAGTTTATCGCCGATGGCAATCGTCATGGTGCTCTCCTCGGTTGGGCGAACGCTTGTTTCAGGCCCGCCATTCGCGGCGCACTATAGAGCGCGCTTGGCGCAAGACAAGGGAAAGGCCGCAATGCAACAGGCCGCCGGAGGCAGGTCCGATCAACAGGACGTGACGTCAGTCGAAGGCGAGTGAGGTTTCCATGGCGCGGTTGCCGGCGATCACCAGAATGCCCCAGCGCTTGCCCTTGATGTCGTAATTTTTCGGCAATTTGCCCACCGGCATGTCGAGCGCGTAGGCGTCGCCATCGCGCCGTCCGTTGACGCCGTCGAAGAGCACGTGACCCTGCGGACCGGTGACGATCACCTGCGGCGGTGCAGAGGCCTCGGGCGGCAGTTTCAGCTTCAGGGCCAGCTTGTCGCGCCCCTGCGTCATCGCGTAGGAGGTGACGGCGAAGTCCTCCGAGGGCGGTTCCGGCAGCGTCGAGGCCGCCGCGTTGAGGATCATCGCCTCTTCGACCGGTGTGCCCCTGGTGGCGCCGAGCTTCAGCGAGAATTCCGCCTGGAACGGAATGCAGATATTGCGGCAAAGGCCGACGAAGGCGGAAGCGCCGAGGTTCAGCGGCTTGCCGGGATCTTCCATCTTGAGCTCGAAGGGCAGGATGACCGCATGGTCGTAGCCGATGTCGCGCAGCTTGCCGTTGTCGATCCGTTTCGGCACGGGATAGCTCATGCTGTTCAGCGTCACGCCGCTTGCCTTGGAAAACACCATCTGCGGCGGAATGCCGGCGTCGCCCGGCTCCTTCCAGTAGGTGATCCAGCCGGCCTTCGGTTCGATCTGCAGCGCGCCGCGCACCGTACCGTCGGGCTCGGGCGGCATCGCCACCACCCGCATCCGGCCACCCTCGTTGCTCGCCCAGGGCGTGGTCTCGGCACAGCTCATCGAGGCAATGCCCAGAACTGCGCCTGCAGTAATGCAGGCGGCGAGCGCCATGGGCGCGCGAGACGGGATGCTGATCGGCGAAATTCTCTTCATCGACCAAGCGTTTAACCGATTGGCCTTGCCCGAACCAGTCACGAGCCCGCGCAAACTGATCATTTTCGGTTGATTGATCGGAGCGACTGGCCCATCTTGATGGAATTGCAATTGACGCTCTCCTGCCCGTTTGGCCGGGCCGGAAGGCAGGCTGGAGGCATCATGTCTTTCTCGACCCTCGGGGACAAGAGTGAACGGGGCTTCCTGGACGGACAGTTCCTGATTGCCATGCCGGGCATGCAGGACAGCAATTTCACGCGCGCCGTCGTTTATATCTGTGCCCATTCGCCGGCCGGCGCGATGGGCTTCATCATCAACCGCGCGCAGCAGATTTCGTTCACGGACGTTCTCCTCCACCTGAAGATCATGGATCAGGCTGATGCGATCATGCTGCCGGGGCAGACCCGTGATCTGCCGATCCTGTCCGGCGGTCCGGTCGAGACCGGCCGCGGTTTCGTGCTGCATTCGGACGATTTTGTGAGCGAGTCCTCCATTCCGGTGAGTGACGACATCTCGCTGACCGCCACGCTCGATATCATCCGCGCCATCTGCGACGGGCGGGGACCGTCGCGTGCCACGATGTTGCTCGGTTACGCCGGCTGGGGCGCCGGCCAGCTGGAACTGGAGATCGCCAACAACGGCTGGCTGAATTGCCCTGCCAGCGACGCGCTGATCTTCGACCGGGCGCTGGAAGGCAAGTACGAACGCGCCCTGGCACTCCTCGGCGTCAGCCCGGAAATGCTCTCCAGCGAAGCCGGCCACGCCTGATCGTTCAATTTTAAAAGATTTCAGGAACGAAGCCTCCGGCTCGGAGTTCTTTTCCCAGCAGGACGATAGGCGTCCTCACCGAGGAGAAGCACAATGGGCAGCACCAGTGACAAGATGGCCGGCAAGGCCAACGAAATGGCCGGCAAGGTCAAGCAGGCCGCCGGCGACATGACCGACAATCCGAAGCTCAAGGCAAAGGGTGCGGGCCAGGAAGCCAAGGGCCATGCCCAGCAGGCCAAGGGCAAGCTCAAGGACGCAGCCAAGGGTGTTGTCGACCGCATGTAACAGTTGCTCTACAAGCTTAGAATGCGAACCTGTTCCGGCTCCGGCCGGAGCAGGTTTTCTGTATCCGCCCTCCTTGAAACTGACGGACCTTCCATGCGCCTCTACGACTGCGATCATTGCGGCCAGACCATCCATTTCGACAATCGGTCCTGCGTGAACTGTGGCCACCGGCTGGCTTTCGTGCCGGAGCATATGGCGATGCATGCGCTCGCGCAGGACGAAGGGGGGGAAGGAACCTGGCATCTCGTCGCCCGGCCGGACTATAGGGTGCGCCACTGTGCCAATGCCGCAATGGACATCTGCAACTGGACGGTCAGCGCGGACGATCCTCATCCGTTCTGCCCCGCATGCCGGCACAACCGATTGGTTCCTGATGCCTCGACCGAGGTCGGCCTCAGCCAGTGGCGGCGCATCAGCCAGGCGCAGCGGCATCTCTTTTACTCGCTGATGCGCTGGAACCTGCCGCACACCAATCGTGACGAGGATCCGCAGGGCGGCCTCGTTTTTGATTTCCTGATCGACGGGGTTCAGCCGGACGGCACCATCGTGCCGGCCATGACCGGCCACGAGGACGGCCTGATCGCGATCCGCGCCGCCGAAGCCGACGATGCGACCCGCGAACAGGTGCGCGTCTCGATGAACGAGCCCTACCGCACCATGCTCGGGCATTTTCGCCATGAAACAGGTCACTATATCTGGGACAAGCTGGTGCGAGACGGCGGCAGGCTGGAGGAGTTCCGCGCCATCTTCGGCGACGAGACGATCGACTACGGCGCGGCGCTGCAGAGAAATTACGAACAGGGCCCGCCGCCCGGCTGGCAGGATTTCTATATCAGCACCTATGCCAGCACCCACCCGTGGGAAGATTTCGCCGAGTCCTTCGCCCATTACCTGCATATCGTCGATACGCTGGAGACCGCCCGTGCCTACGGCATGGTGATCGAACCGCGCGGCCATGCGGAAATGGCGGCGGAAGTGGCCTTCAACCCTTATGCGGCGCGTGATGCGGAACAGCTCGTTTCGGCCTGGGTGCCGTTCAGCATGGCGCTCAACAGCATCCACCGCTCGATGGGCCAGCCGGACCTCTACCCCTTCGTCCTCTCGCAGGCCGTCATGGTCAAGCTGGAATATATCCACCGGCTTATCCAGGCGCAGAGGGGATAAAAACTCCCGCTGAAAAAAGAAAACCCGCCTTTCGGTGGATCGAAAGGCGGGAAGTAGTTTATGGGGCGCATTCAGAGACCCCTGGGAATTAGGGGGCAAGATCACGATTTCGTCAACTGAAAAATATGCGTTTTCATATTTTCACAGGTGCTACTTTGCGTTGAAATCGCTCTCCTAATGGTGTATTCCGGCGCAGAAATACACCCTATGCTAGTTTTTTGGCGTCGGCACCTCACGCTTTTGTTTCTCAAAAGGTCCTGAGCGTATCGAGACCCAGGGCCATGCGGCCGGAAAATTCCTGCTGCGGTCCTGTTCTCATGGGGTGGTAACGGGCGCCCTGAATGTCGCGGAAGCGGCGTTCGAGGCCCTTGTCCCGGTAGAAGGCTGCGCCGCCTGCTGTTTCCATGGCGAGTTCCGTCGCGGCGATCGCGTGGCGGGCGACCAGCGAGCGTCCGATCATGATCTCGTTGGTCGTGGCCGGCGAAGGTTCGCCCCGCTCGGCTGCGGCAATCATGCCGGCATGGGCATATTGCGCGGCCTTGAGTTCGGTCTCCATCCGCCCGGCAAGATCGATAACATGGGCGTTCGGCTCCTTCCGCTTCGCCATCTCGATCGCGATATCGCGCGCGCTTTCGGCAACGCCGAGATAGGCCGAGTAGATCAGTGGGAAGGCGATCATCGAGATGATGTGGAACAGCATGTGCCATTCGCCCTGGTTACGCTTCAGCGCGACCGCCTCTTCCGGCACCACATGGCCTTCGATCATCACGTCGTTCGAGCCCGTGCCGCGCATCCCCATCACCTTCCAGGTGTCGAGAACTTTGACATGCGGCGATTTCATCGGCAGGCCGAAATGCAGGACCTTGGGCCCGTCCGGTTCGTCGAGCACCGCGCCGGTCATCAGGATGTCGCCGATCGGCGAACCGGAGGTGAAGATCTTGCGTCCGGTGATCCGGTAACCGCCATCGACCTTCTCGGCCTTGCCCGATCCTTCGATCCAGTCCGAGCCGCCGCTCGAAAGCAGGATGATCCGCTCTGCCGCCACGCGTTTGAGAAGCGGCATCACCGGCGCCGCCTTCTGATGCGTCCAGCGCCAGGCGGGGATCGCCACCTGATGCGTGTGCATCGAAAAGGCGAGCGCCGTCGAGCCGCAATGGTGCGCGAGTTCCCGGATCATGTCGCAGAGTTCGCGAACCTCGGCGCCGCCGCCGCCGAGATCGGCGGGGACGCCAGCCTCGATCAGGCCGGAATGGCGCAGGTCGCGATAGTTGTCGGCAACGAAGGCATCGGCGCCGTCGGCGTCGGCGGCGCGTGCGGCAAAGGCCGGCCCGAGCGATCTGGCAAGGCCGATCGCATTCGGTTGGACCGTGCGGGCGGGTTTGAGTTCGGTTGCTGCTGTCATGTCTATTCTCCTCCCATTTGTCGAGAATGGGCGGAGTGTTGGCCGCCCGGCGAGCAGCCGCAAGTACAGGAAATGGACTAGCCCCCGCCGGACATGAATCGGTGTCCCCGCGGCGCCGGGGATGATCGGGGCGGATCCGGTAACCCGTGGCCCTGGTCATGGCATTGAAAAGCCGGCCGTTTGGCGATGCTTTTCAGGAGCTTCTCGGGTTCTTCCGGGAGCGGGCGGGGCGGGCGGCATTCAGCGCCACGGCGGCGCGAATGAGTGCCTTCAGCGCCTCCTCATCGATCTTGTCGCCCGCGTGAAAATCGATGGCGCGCCGGGTGTTTCCGTCGAGGCTGGAGTTGAAGAGGCCGGAAGGATCCTCCAGCGAAGCCCCTTTGGCAAAGGTCAGTTTCACGGCTGCCTTATAGGTTTCGCCGGTGCAGATGATCCCCGAGTGCTCCCAGACCGGCACCCCTCGCCATTTCCATTCCTCGATCACGTCGGGATCGGCCTGCTTGATCAGGATCCGCACCCGGGCGAGCGTCTCTCCCCGCCAGTCGCCAAGTTCGCGGATCCTCGCATCGATCAGTTGCGCCGGAGAGAGGTCTTTGTCCGAAATGCTCTTCGTCGTTTCCATGGTCGCCATCGCTTTCTTCATGCTGTCGCCGTTCGCCCGCCGCTACATCCGTTCGCCGGGCAACTGGCTGGCCTGCTTCACCCAGTCGGCGAGCAGTTTCTCGTCGAGTTGGTCTCCCTCATGGATATGGAAGTAGCGCGTCTGCGGGGTTTTGGATGTGCCGGGAGGAACTGGATTGAGCGAGGTGCCGCGGAAGAAGGCCAGCTTGATGTAGTTCGTGAAGCAATGGACGCTGAGGAACCAGCCGTCACCCTCGATGCCGTAGAGCGGCGAATTCCATTTGACCGCCTTGTAGACGTTGGGAACGGTGCTGGTGACAAGTGCGTCGAGACGGCGCCCGACATCGCGTTTCCAGCCCGGCATGGCCGCGATATAGGCCTGCACGGGTGCGTCACCGTAACCCTTGGGGATCTGCGGGTTGCCACCCGAAAGGAGCGCCGGCTCCGCCGCAACGCGGCCGGCGGGTGCCGACTCGGCAACCTTCCCGGATTTCCTGGAAGTCTTTCCAACCATTCGGTTCGCTCCTATCCGCTGGTGCGTTGCCCGCTGCAATGAAATTCGCAACGACCGTCGCCGTCAATCCGGAACTGCTCCGAGGTCAAATCAATAGTACATAAGGCGGACTTGGTCGGTTTCCGGAACGGGACTATCTTGCCGCGGGGCATGCCGAGGAGGTTGGTGATGTTGGAAGTGACCGCGAGCTACGGGCAGTTCTGCCCGGTGGCGATGGCGGCGGAGATATTCTGCACCCGCTGGACGCCGCTCGTCCTCCGCGAGCTTCTGTGCGGCAGCTGCCGTTTCAACGACCTCCGCCGCGGCGTGCCACGCATGTCGCCGACCCTGCTTTCGAAACGGCTGAAGGAACTGGTCCAGGCCGGCATCGTCGAAAACCGCAAGGCGGCCGATGGGGTGATGGAGTATCACCTGACGCCGGCCGGCGAGGATCTGCGTGAGGTGGTGATGACCCTCGGCTTCTGGGGCCAGCATTGGGTCGAGACCCAGCATTCGCTTCAGAAACTCGATCCGTCGCTGCTGATGTGGGACATGCGCCGCCACCTCGATCCGACCCCGATGCCTCCGCGGCGCTGCACGGTCCTGTTTCTCTTTCCCGAGCGGCCGGCGGCCCAGCAGCGCTACTGGCTGGTCGTCGACGGCCGCGATGTCGATGTCTGCTCGACCGATCCCGGCTTCGAGATCGACCTCTACGTCACCAGTTCGCTCCGGACGATGACCGCCATCTGGATGGGCATTGCGACCGTGCGGACCGAAATGGCGCAGGGAAGGCTGGAGCTCGACGGCGATCCGGAAATGGCAAGCTCGATGCAGCAATGGCTGGGTCTCAGCCCCTTCGCCCGCGAGCGTCCGAGAGCGGGCAAGGCCGCTTGAGAAAGCCTACGCCCGCTTGGTCAACGGGAAGCGCTCTTTCAGAAGACGGAGCACGGCGTCTGCCGGGGCAGGCGGGCCGAACAGATAGCTCTGGCCGAAATGGCAACCCATCTTGGCGAGTTCCGCCGCATCCTCGTCGGTTTCGACGCCCTCCGCCACCACGGTCATTTCCAGCGCACGGGCCATGGCGATCACCGAACGCAGCAGGACTGCCCGTTTTTCAGTTGCGTTGCGGACCAGCGCCTTGTCGAGCTTGATCGTGTCGAACGGGAACTGCGTGAGGTAGGCGAGCGACGAATAGCCGGTGCCGAAATCGTCGAGCGCCAGGCTGAGGCCGGTTTCCTTGAGTTTGCCGAGCACCAGCCGCGCCTGTTCCGGGTTCTCCATCATCAGCGACTCGGTAAGTTCGAGCTTCAACTGGCCCGGATTGACCTGGGTCTTCTGCAACAGCGCGCGCACGTCGTTGTAGAGATCGACGTTGAGAAGCTGCCCGCTCGACAGGTTCACCGACACGAACACCGGCAGATCGCCGGTCTGGCCCTGCCAGACCATCAGATCCGAGGCGGCGCGGTCCATGGCGAACAGGCCGAGCGGCCCGATCAGGTCCGACATTTCGGCGATCGGGATGAATTCCGAGGGCGGGATGCTGCCGCGCTTGGGGTGATCCCACCGCATCAGCGCCTCGAAACCGGCAATCTCGCCATCCTTCAGGCTGATGATCGGTTGATAGGCGAGAAACAGTTCCTTGCGTTCGATGGCGCGGCGAAGATCGGTCTCGATCTGCAGCTTGTCGGCGCCGGCGGCCCGGAAGGCGGGGCGGAAAGGCTCGACGCGGTTGCCGCCAGAGCGTTTCGCCCGGTACATGGCAAGTTCAGCGTCGGCCAGCATGCCCGAGGCACTTTCCTGCTGGTCGACCCACGAGGAAAGGCCGATCGAGGCGGTCAGGATGATTTCGCGGTTGGCGAAGTTGATCGGCACCATGATCGCCTTGGAGACCGCATCGGCGAAGTCCGCCACCTTGGCCGGATCGCGCTCGGAGACGAGGATCAGTCCGAACTGGTCTCCGGCAAGCCGCGCCAGCGTATCCTGCGGCTTCAGAAGCCGGCGCAGGCGGCGGGTCAGCGCGATCAGGATGTTGTCCCCCGCCGCGATGCCGAGACTATCGTTGACCTGCTTGTAGCGGTCGATGTCGATCGCCATGACCGTCGGCCGCACGGTGTCGCCGCCCGGTGCCAGGGTCAGTACCGATTGCAGCCGGTCGAGGAAGACCTGGCGGTTCGGCAGGCCGGTCAGGTTGTCGTGCATTGCGTCCTGGAGCAGCCGTTCGACGGAATTCTTCTGCTCGGTCACATCGATGATCGTGCCGACGCAGCGGATGATTTCGCCGTTCGAGCCGAGCACCGGCCGGGCGCGGATCTGCAGCCAGTGGAAATGCCCGTCCTCGGCGCGGATGCGGAATTCGTGGTTGAGCCGGCCGCGGCGGTGCTCCAGGAGGACGTCCAGCGTGGCGCGAAAACGGTCGCGGTCGTCGGGATGCAGCCGCGGCACCCAGTTGCGCACCGGTCCGTGCATGGCGCCGGGATCGAGCCCGAGCCGGGTCGAGATGTCGGGCGTGGTGACGACACGGTCGCGGGCCACGTCCCAGTCCCAGACGGTGTCGCCGCTGCCGGTCAGCGCCAGCGATTGCCGTTCGAGGTCGGAGAACAGGCCCTGCTGGTAGGCGCCGCCGGCAAAGGCGTGCTGCATGACCGTGAAGCCGATCAGAAGCACGATCAGAACCAGGCCGCCGCCAAGCGCCGGCTGGATGATGTCGTTGTCGAGCTTGCCGGTCACCGTCAGCCAGCCCGCGAACAGCCAGACCAGGATCAGCGCCCAGGTCGGCACCAGCAGGATCGCGCGATCGTAGCGGTTGAAGCCGAGATAGATGATCAACAGGATCCCGACCGTGCCCGTCAGTGCGAACGAAAGGCGGGCGATGCCCGACGCGACCGACGGGTCGTAGATCGCCACGCCGCCGAGCAGCACGAGGCCAACCACCCAGGCAAGCGTCGCGTAACCGAGATGCACGTGCCAGCGGTTTAGGTTGAGGTAGGTGAACAGGAAGATCACAAGCGACGAAGCGAGCGCCACTTCCGCCGCCGCCCGCCAGATGCGCTGGTCGCCGGACGTGACGGTGATCAGCTTGTCGAGGAAACCGAAGTCGACGCAGATATAGGCGAGCACCGCCCAGGCAAGGGCCGCCGCCGCAGGCAGCATCGACGTGCCCTTGACGACGAAGAGAATGGTCAGGAACACCGCCAGCAGGCCCGCAATGCCAAGCACGATGCCGCGATAGAGCGTGAACGAGTTGACCGTATCCTTGTAGGCGTCCGGCTGCCAGAGATAGATCTGCGGCAGCGACGGCGTTGCCAGTTCCGCGACGAAGGTGATGGTCGAGCCGGGGTTCAGCGTGATCCGGAAAACGTCGGCATCAGGGCTCGGTATCCGGTCGAGCGCAAAACCTTCCGAAGGCGTGATCGAGATGATGCGCTGCGAGCCGAGATCCGGCCAGAACATTTTCGAATTCGCGAGCCGGAAATGCGGTGCGACGATTACCCGCTCGAGCTGTTCTTCCGAAACGTTGGAAAGTGCGAAGACCGCCCAGTCGCCCTGGTGGCCGGGAGAGCTTGCGCGCACCTCGATGCGGCGGCGGATGCCGTCCGCACCGGCGGCGGTCGAAACCTGGAAGGCCTCGCCCTGGTTGACGTAGATATCGGTGGTTCTTGTGAGGTCGAGTGCCGTGTCGTCTCGCGAGATCTTGACCGGCTCCGCGGCGCGCGCACCTGGGCCAGCCGTCAGGACCATGGCGGCGGCGAGGAGGGCGATGATTGCCGGAAAAATGCGGATCAATGACGCAAGACGCAAGGCTGAGGCGTTCATGGCTTCAGCATCTTCCCGAACTCGCCGTCTTCCGGCAGGCGGGAAAACATCAGGTGGTCGCGCCATTCGCCATTGATTTTGAGATACTTGCGCAAAAGACCTTCCTGCTCGAAACCGGCCTTTTCCAAAAGCCGGACACTTTTCCAGTTCTCCGGAATACAGGCTGCCTCGATCCGGTGCAACTGAAGTCCGCCGTAGATATACGGGATAGCCACCTTCAATGCGGCCAACATGTGGCCTTGGCCGGAATGTTTCTCGCCCATCCAGTAACCGACCATGCAGCTCTGCGCCGCACCCCGACGGATATAGCCGATGGTCAGGCCGCCGAGCAGCACCTGGTCGTCGCGGCGGAAGAGAAGCAGCGGCACGGCAAGGCCGGAGGCATATTCCTGGCCGCTTCTGACGACGCGCAGGCGGAACGCTCCCTCGGTCAGTTCGTCCGGCCGCCAGATCGGCTCCCAGGGCTGCAGGAAAGGCCGGCTTTCCGAGCGCAGCCGCTGCCACTGTTTGTAGTCGGAATAACGGGGAAGCCGGAGCAGGTGGTTTTCGCCATAAAGCTCTGGTGTGTCCGGCTGTCGCGACAGGAACCGAAACACCGATCTGGTCATGCTAGTGCTGCTCCGGGCAGGGCGCCGGTTTAACCGGCAGCCTTCTTGGTCTGGATCCCCGGCGTTGCAAGCGCCGTGGAGATGTCGGTCAGTGGCGCGAGCTGTTCGATCGGGCCGACAGCCGACAAGGTGGGAACTGTATCGAAAAACAGCCGTCCGGCAAGATCGGTGAGCCGTTCCGTGGTGATGCCTTCCAGCCGTTCCATCATTTCCGGGTTCGGGATCGGGCGTCCGTAGAGCATCATCTGGCGGGCGATCTGGCCGGCGCGGGCGGCGGGGCTTTCCTGGCCCATCAGAAGCTGGGCGCGGATCTGGGCGCGGGCGCGGTCGATTTCCTGCTGATGAATGGTTTCCGAGGACTTGCGCAGCTCATCGATGATGACGGGCACCAGCGTCGGCAACTCGTTGCCGCCGGTTGCTGCATGGATGCCGAAGATGCCGGTATCGGAAAAACCCCAGTGGAAGGCATAGACCGAATAACACAGGCCGCGACGTTCGCGCACTTCCTGGAACAGCCGCGAGGACATGCCGCCGCCGAGGATGTTGGCGAGAATCTGCGAGCAGTAGAAGTCGCGCACGTGATAGGCCTTGCCCTCGAAACCGAGCAGGACCTGCGCGTCCATGAGGTCGCGGGTTTCGCGCACGTCGCCGCCGATATAGCGGGCGACTTCCAGCACGGGCGGTGCGCTCGGGGTCATGGGCAGGCGGGCAAAGCGCTCCTCCACTTGGCGGACGAACGTCGTGTGATCCACGGCGCCGGCAGCGACCACGAACATCCGGTCGGTCGTGTAATTGCGCGAAAGGTAGTTGCGGATCTGCCCGGGCGTGAAACCCTTGACCGTATCCGGCGTGCCGAGGATCGGCCGGCCGAGCGTCTGGCCCCGATAGGCGACCTCGGAAAACTTGTCGAAAACCACGTCGTCGGGCGTGTCGTTGGCAGCCCCGATCTCCTGGAGGATGACGTGCTTTTCGCGGCGAAGTTCTTCCTCGTCGAATTCCGATTCCGTCAGGATATCGGCAAGGATGTCGACCGCGAGCGGTACGTTGTCCCTGAGCACCCGCGCGTAATAGGAGGTGGTTTCGGTGGATGTTGCGGCATTGAGTTCGCCGCCGACATTCTCGATCTCCTCGGCGATGTCACGGGCGCTGCGGCGGGTCGTGCCCTTGAAGGCCATGTGCTCGAGGAGGTGGGCGATCCCATGTTCGTCCTCGGTCTCGTTACGTGATCCGGACTTGATCCAGACACCCAGCGCGACGCTCTCCAGATGCGGCATGGTTTCGGTGACGACCGTCAACCCGGAGGCGAGCCGGGTGATTTCTACATTCATCTTTACGTCTTTCCGGCGCCGCCGATACCTATTTTACTTAGCGCGGGCATGCTCGCCGATGAAAGTTTCGACGGACTTAAGCTCAGGCTCCAAGATATCGAAGCGCTCCTCCCTTTGCATAAGATCAGCAAGCCATGATGGAAGCGCCGGATCAATTCCGCAAGCGGATTTTACCGAGGCCGGAAATTTGGCCGGGTGCGCGGTGGCGAGAGTGACCATCGGGCTTGCCGGTTTTGCGTTCTTGCCTGCGACGAAAACACCGGTCGCAGTATGGGGGTCGAGGAGGTAGCCGGTCTCGGAAAGGGTTTCGCGAATGGTTGCGGCAACCTGCCGTTCCGTTGCCCGTCCGGCGCGGAACTCGCGGCGGATCGCCTTCAACGCGTCAGGCTTGATCTCGAAACTGCCGGATTGTTTCAGCCCGGCCATGGCCGCTCGAACCGAGCCGGCGTCGCGGCCATAGGCTTCGAACAGCAGCCGCTCGAAATTGGACGAGATCTGGATGTCCATCGAGGGCGAGGTGGTCGCCTTGACGTCGCGCATCTCGTAGCGCCCGGTCTTCAGCGTGCGGGCAAGGATGTCGTTGTCGTTGGTGGCGATCACCAGCCGGTCGATCGGCAGGCCCATCTTCTTGGCCACGTAACCGGCGAAGATATCGCCGAAATTGCCGGTCGGCACCGTGAAGGAGATTTTCCGGTCCGGCCCGCCGAGCGAAACGGCGGCGGTGAAATAATAGACCACCTGCGCCATGATGCGCGCCCAGTTGATCGAGTTGACGCCCGAGAGCTTTACCCGGTCGCGGAAGGCGACGTCGTTGAACATCTCCTTGACGATGTTCTGGCAGTCGTCGAAATTGCCCTTCAGCGCCAGCGCATGCACGTTGGCGGCACTGGACGTGGTCATCTGCCGCTGCTGTACGGGCGAGACCTTGCCATGCGGGAAAAGGATGAAGATGTCGGTGCGCTCGCGGCCCGCGAATGCGTCGATCGCCGCCCCGCCGGTATCCCCCGACGTCGCGCCGACGATGGTGGCCCGTTCGCCGCGCTCGGCCAGCACATAGTCCATCAGCCGGGCGAGCAGCTGCATCGCCACGTCCTTGAAGGCGAGCGTGGTGCCGTGGAAGAGTTCGAGCACGAAATCGTTCGGCCCGGTCTGCACCAGCGGCACGACGGCCGGATGCCGGAACGTGGCATAGGCCTCGTCTATCATTCCCTTCAGCTTGTCGGCGGGGATTTCATCGCCGACGAAGTGCTTGAGGATCTCGAAGGCGACCTCCTGATAGGTCTTGCCGCGCAGCGCGCGGATCTCCTTCTTGGAGAGCGAAGGCCATTGGCGTGGCACGTAAAGGCCGCCGTCGCGGGCAAGACCCGCCATCAGCGCATCCCGGAATCCGAGCGGAGCGGCTTCGCCCCGGGTAGAAATATAGTCCACGACCATCAACCCCAATCGATTTTTATTCGCGCCGCTGATATAGACCAGGAAAATGGGCGGTGAAAGACCGGAAAATGACACTCCGGTTCGCCAGGTAAATGGCCCAGATATTGGGATGGAAGAGGGTTGAGTACGGTGTTTGCAAAGATTTCGCGTGGTTTTCTGGCGGTATCGGTCGTGGCGGTTCTCGCAAGCTGCAATTCCTCGGCGCCGACCGAAGGACTGACCCCAACCGCCACCGCTGCCCCCGCCGATCAGGCCGCGACCGCGGTCGTACAAGCCTTCTGCCCGCCGGTCGTCATGCTGGAACAGACCGCCATCCACCGCGCCTATGCGCGCGGCGGCGAGAACACGCCGGAAAAACTGCTCTACCAGGCCTCGCTCGCCGACGCGACGCGTCAGTGCACGGCCAATGAGACGACGCTGACGATCAACCTCGTCGCGCAAGGACGTGTCGTCCAGGGTCCCGTCGGCGTTCCCGGCCAGGTCACCCTGCCGATCCTCGTCGAAGTGGTCGACGGCGACAACGTCATCTATTCGCAGAAAGTGGCTTTCCCGGTCGAGATGCCGGCCGGCGGTACCCAATTCATCTTCAGCAAGGCGGATGTGCAGATCCCGAACGCGCAAGGCGGTGCCTCGCGGTTCACCCGCGTCCGCCTCGGCTTCGACACCGGCCCGGCAAAGAAGCCGGCCCGCCGGAGCTGATCGAGAAAGAACCGATCGGGGCGCTTAGAGCGCCCCGGCCCATTCGCCGAGCGCGGCGATGACGGCCGGCAGGTCCACCATCCGCGAGATCACCGTTTCAGCGCCCGCATCGGTCAGCCGGTCGGCATGGCTCGGATAGGTATGCGATGCGCCGGTAAAACCGACGACGCGCATGCCGGCCGCCCGGGCGCCGTGGACGCCATGGGTGGAATCCTCGATCACCAGGCACTTCTCCGGCGCGACCTTGAACTGCTCGGCCGCGTGCAGGAAGATATCCGGCTTTGGCTTCACCCGATCCGGCCCGAGATCCTTGGCAGAATAGATATGCGGCGCGAAATAGGGTTTCAGGCCGACCTTTTCGAGCATCACGTCGAGCCGGTGGGTGCTCGAATTGGAGCAGATGCAGCGCTGCGTCGTCAGCCTTGCCAGCGCGAATTTCACGCCGTCGATGATCTTCACGTCGCGGGCAAGCCGCGCATCGAGCAGCGTCTCGGACTTGTCGAGCAGCGAGGCCGACAGGGGAATATCGGCTTCCTTTTCCACGGCCAGCAGGATGTTCTTCCAGGTCATGCCGGCGAAACGCTCGCCCATTTCCTCGACGCTGATCGGATAACCCGCTTCGGTCAGCAGCCTGGATTCCACCTGCGCCGCGATGATTTCTGAATCGACGAGAACGCCGTCGCAATCGAAGATGATGAGGTCGAAGCTGCTCATGAGAAAATGCCTTTTATGGGCCTTGTATGGACGGTGAAGCGGGCTTTTATACGATGGTAATGGAAACCTCAACCAACCGCCATGCATGGCTGGGACAAGCGTAGCGGGCGGCTCTCGACAAGCCGGGAACGGCGTTCTAAGGAACGCGGATGGGCAAGGAGCCGGAAGACACCATCGCCAGCCGCATCAGCCGGGTGCTCGCCGACCGCATCGTGCGCGGCGAGCTCGCTCCGGGTGCCCGTCTTCGCCAGGATCACATCGCCGAGGAATTTCAGACCAGCCACGTGCCGGTGCGCGAGGCCTTCCGCCGATTGGAGGCGCAGGGCCTGGCGATCAGCGAGCCGCGTCGCGGCGTGCGCGTCGCCTCCTTCGATCTCGCCGAAGTCCGCGAAGTGGCGGAAATGCGCGCCGTGCTGGAAGTGCTGGCGCTCCGCCACGCCGCCGCCACCTGACCCCCGCCATCCTCGATGCGGCGGAGGAAGCGACCCGCGAGGGCGATGCTGCAGCCGACGTGCATGCCTGGGAAGCGGCGAACCGCCGTTTCCACCGGCTTATCCTCACGCCCTGCGGCATGAAGCGCCTGCTCGCCTCGATCGACGACCTGCATGCCGCAAGCGCCAGGTTCCTGTTCTCCGCCTGGCAGTCGGGCTGGGAAAAGCGCACCGACCACGACCACCGCGCCATTCTGGCCGCCCTCCGGCAGGGCAAGACCGATGAGGCCGCCGCCATCCTGCAGAAGCATGTGCAATGGATCGGGCGTGGCCCGCAACCGGCCAAGACCGGTACTCCGCGCGAGATCTTTGCCATCGTTGGCTGACCATTTCAAAAATTATAGATAATTTTATTTCCAGTGAATTTTGCTGGAAAAGCGGGGCATCCGTGCTTGTCGTCTTGGTGTCATGACGATGAAGTCGCGGTCGAGCGCTTGTCATCTGGCAAAAACCATTTCATAAAATAGATGAGAATCAAAATTATCTATAATTTGAAAAGGAGAGCCTCGATGTCCCTGATGACTTCCCACCAGACACTTGTTTTCGATCCCTTCCGGCTGGCCGGCCGGTCCGTTCCTGCCAAGGTCCTGTTCGTGCTTGCGGGGACGCTGGTGCTGGCGATCGCGTCCCGGATCGCCGTGCCGATGGTTCCGGTCCCGATCACCATGCAGACCTTCGCCGTGACGATGATCGGCGCGCTCTACGGCTGGCGGCTTGGCGCCTTGACGGTGCTTGCGTGGCTTGGAGAAGCAGCGCTTGGAGCGCCCGTGCTGGCGGGTGGGTCGGGCAGCATTGCCGCCTTCGCGGGGCCGACCGCCGGTTATCTCTTTTCCTTTCCGGTGATCGCAGCCCTTGCAGGCTGGCTTGCCGAACGCGGCTGGACCGGGCGGCGCATCCTCGCCAGCTTCTCGGCACATCTGATCGCAAACCTTCTCTGCCTTGCGCTCGGCTGGGCCTGGCTCGCGGCGCTGATCGGCGCTGAAAAGGCGTTCTGGGCCGGTGTTGCCCCGTTCATCCTCGGGGCGGCGCTGAAATCGGGCCTGGCGGCGGCTGTCCTTGCCGTGGTCGCCTCCCGCAACCGCGCTGCGGCTGAGTGACGGTGAGGCTGCGGCCGCATCATCTTCTCTGCATGCTGACCTTCGTCGGCGAGGGCTATAGCCCAGCCTTCGTCGCCAACTATCGTCGTCTCGCCGGCCGGCTTTCCGCCGGCGAGACGATCGAGATCGTTTCCGGCCCCGACGATATCTGCGCCCCGCTTCTCTCGGATGAAGATGCGCATTGTTTCGGTGCTTCCGTTACTGGTCGCGATGCAGCGGCGCTGGCGGATATTGCCCGCCTGCTTGGGCGGGAGCTTGAGATCGGGTCGGTGATCGCCTCCGATCCGGCGCTGTTCCAAAAACTGCGCCGCGCCTTCTCTGCCGGCGTGACGCGCCGCGCTTGCACGGGTTGCGATTGGAGCAGCCTTTGCGATCGCATCGCGGGACAGGATTATGCAGGCGCGCTGGTCATGACCTTCAGTCGGCCGGAAACAGCGCCAGGAATTTCCGTTCGCCCTCGGGAGTGAACAGCACGGCGCGGCTTTCACCGCTGCGCCGTGCCCAGCCGTTTTCGAGGAAATGCGAGAGAAGCGCCTTGCCGAGCGTGCCGGCCAGATGCGAACGCCGCTCGCTCCAGTCAAGGCAGGATTTGCACAGCGGCCGGCGGCTGGATGTGAGCGATGCGACATCGATGCCGAGCGTGCCGAGTTCCGCGCGACCGTCCTCGGTCATCGCCAGGTTCTCGCCATCGCTCTCGATCGCGCCGCGGGCGACGAAACTGTCGAGCATTCTCACACCATAGTCGCCGGCGAGATGATCGTAGCAGACGCGGGCCTTGCGCAGCGCAGGATCTTTCGGCCCCGGCCGGTGGCGCAGATGGCCCCTGCTTGCCGCAAACCCCATGATGGTTTCGAGCAGGGTGCCGGCGGCCGCGTCGGCAAGCGTGAAATAGCGGTGCCGGCCCTGCTTGCGCTGGGTCAGAATGCCGCCGTCTTCGAGCTTGGAAAGATGCGAACTGGCCGTCTGCACCGTCACGCCGGCCGCTTGCGCAAGTTCGGTCGCCGTCAGCGCCTGGCCGCCCATCAGGGCGGTCAGCATGTTGGCACGGGCGGGATCGCCGAACAGCATCCCGATGCGAGCAATGTCTGGACCTTCTTTCATACTTCGACGGTAACCGAAGCATCTTCGTCTGGCAACATGGCAAAACACCTCCGCAACCAAAGGAGACGAAGCCATGATCACCTGTTTCATCCGCTACGAGATCGACCCGTTCAAGAAGGATCAGTTCACTGAATATGCCCGCAACTGGGGCCAGGCGATCCCGCGCTGCGGCGCCGACCTGATCGGTTATTTCGGCCCGCACGAGGGCTCGGCGACGACGGCCTACGGCGTCTACAACATCGACAGCCTTGCCGCCTACGAGGCCTATCGCGCCCGGCTGATGGCCGATCCGCTCGGGCAGGAGAATTACGCGTTTTCGAAGCGCGAACGCTTCATCCTGAAGGAGGACCGGATCTTCCTCAAGAACGTATCCATGCCGCACGGAGCTTTGGTAAAGCCATGATCGCCGTCATTTTCGAAGTCATTCCCTATATGGGCGAACGCCACAAATATCTCGACCTTGCCGGGGAGCTGCGGTCGGAGCTGGAAACCATCGACGGCTTCATCTCGATCGAGCGTTTCGAAAGCTTGACGCTTCGCGGAAAAATCCTCTCCCTGTCCTTCTGGCGGGACGAAGAGGCCGTCAAGGCATGGCGCAATCTCGAAAGCCACCGCGCCGCCCAGAAGGCCGGCCGCGGCGGCGTATTTGCCGACTACCGCCTGCGGATCGGCCATGTCGTCAGGGACTACGGCATGTTCGAGAGGGAGGAGGCGCCGAAGGATAGCCGCGAGGCGCATGCGGCTTAGATGTCTATTCGCTGCGTTTGATGGCGGCGAGTTTCCCGAGCCGCCGGCTTTCCTCAAGATGCATCTTGAGCAACTCGAACCAGTCGCTCGGCAGATGGCCAATCACGCAGCTGTCGTCGGCGCGCGGTCGGCTCGACAACCGTGAAGCGGGCCGCAAATCGGGGCCCGGCCAGATGAAGACATTCAACTGGTCGGTATAAGCCCAGGACGGTTCGTCCGAGAGGCCGAGATACCTCAGCAGCTTTGCTGGCAGAGGCAAAGCCCGTTGGTGAGATTTCGGTTCGCTATGCGAGATGCCGAGGCAATAGACGATCTCTTTGCTTCCATCGCGGACGGCAGACACGACGATAACCGCAGGGCGCGTTTTCTCGCCGTCGTCCCTTGTTCCAGATTGGGAATGCCAGAGATATTCGTAGGCGACAATGCTACCGACTGGCGCCGAATGAGGGATTTTCAACGCGCCCGATCCGACGGTTTTCCGGAGATATGATTGCCTTCATCGTCGAGATCGTCGAGATTATAGGGCGCGTCCGTCTTGACCTTCGCGTCTCGGATCGCCGCCATTTCCACATCGCTGAGCTCTCGAGCCAGAAGCACTCTTCTTGTCGTATGCTCGCCCCGCTTTGCGGATGCCTTTGCGGTGGGCATGATTGCACTCCATCGTTGTTCTCCAAAGATACGGCAAGTGTCGGAATGATCAAGCCGGCTTATCTTTCCACGCCTCAAAATTTTTCCCGAAATCGCGCACCGCTTCAGGCTTTAGTAACCAAAATAGGTAACCATAACAGGCAGTAAAATTCGTATCGAGTAGAGCGTAGCGAGTAGCACATGGCAGCAGTTCTTCCGCTGGCCGACCTGAAGCGTCAGGTCCGTCCGGACACTTGGCTAAACTCCATCATCAAGGGCGATTGCGTCGCTGCCCTGGAAGCCCTGCCGGATCATTCCGTCGATGCGATCTTCGCCGATCCGCCGTACAATCTGCAGCTCGGCGGCACGTTGCACCGCCCCGATCAGTCGCTGGTCGATGCCGTCGACGACGAATGGGACCAGTTCGCCTCCTTCGAAATCTACGACGCCTTCACCCGCGCCTGGCTGCTCGCCTGCCGCCGCGTGCTGAAGCCGAATGGCACGATCTGGGTCATCGGCTCCTACCACAATATCTTCCGCGTCGGCGCGATCATGCAGGACCTGAATTTCTGGCTGCTGAACGACATCGTCTGGCGCAAGGTCAACCCGATGCCGAACTTCAAGGGCCGCCGGTTCCAGAACGCTCATGAGACGATGATCTGGGCGAGCCGCGACTCCAAATCGAAGGGCTATACCTTCAACTATGATGCGCTGAAGGCTTCCAACGACGACGTGCAGATGCGCTCCGACTGGCTGTTCCCGATCTGCTCTGGCGGCGAACGCCTGAAGGGTGACGACGGCAAGAAGGTCCACCCGACCCAGAAGCCGGAAGCGCTGCTTGCCCGTGTGATCATGGCCTCGACCAAGCCGGGCGACGTGATCCTCGATCCGTTCTTCGGCACCGGTACCACGGGTGCGGTCGCAAAACGCCTCGGCCGCAACTTTGTCGGCATCGAGCGCGAGCAGGACTATATCGATGCGGCTTCCGAGCGCATCGCCTCCGTCGAGCCGCTCGGCAAGGCGGAACTGACGGTCATGACCGGCAAGAAGGCCGAACCCCGTGTCGCCTTCAACACGCTGGTCGAAAGCGGTCTCGTCAAGCCCGGTCAGGTCCTGACCGATGCGAAGCGCCGCCACAGCGCGATCATCCGCGCCGACGGCACGCTTTCGGCAGGTGGCGAGGCTGGTTCCATTCATCGCCTCGGCGCGAAAGTGCAGGGCCTTGATGCATGCAACGGATGGACGTTCTGGCATTTCGACGACGGGCAATCGCTCAAGCCCATCGATGAGCTGCGATCCGTGATCCGAAACGGTATGGCAAAACTGGACTGATCCACCGGTCCCCGCCACACCGACCGAATGCCTCGTCCGGTTTCGTACCTCTAGTCCCGGACGAGGATAATTGGCGCCCGGGAAGGCTGATCCCGGGCGCCATTTCTTTTTGCGCGCCGCTCTGTCAGCCTCCGCCACCCGGCCAAATTCGACCTTGCGAAATTTCGGGTATTCCCGCCGTCATCTGCGCTTGATATCGTAGGTTGTACGGGGTTGAACAGATTTCCAATTCAGCGTTCTTGAAAATGTCCATGCCTGTCAATGGCGAGTTGCGCCACCGGATCGAGCGTGCGCTGGCGCGGTTCTCTCCCAGCTGGGAGGGCAGGGATGCCGCGCGCCGGGCGGTGGCGCTCAAGATGCTGATCCTCTGCGAACTGGCCGGCGGCCGCCTGCGCGTCGTCGATGCGCTGGGCCTCAACGACAACACGCTCGACAACTACCGTCACGGCAAGACCGAGCCGCGCCACAGCACGCTCACCATGATGGCGGAGCTCGCCGAGGTGCCGATCGAATATCTCGGCAACGACTGGTCGGTCGAGGACGGGATCATCCATTTCATCCCTCCGGAAATCCCGGTGGCCGGATTTTCGGAACCCGCCCCGGTCTGGGATCTCGCCGATCGCACAGTCATCCCGGCTTATGAAGACGCGGTGCCCGGGCGGCCTTCCCAGGATACAACATGGACGGCGATCCCGCGAGATTTCTGGGCGAAGCTCTCGGTCGATCCGGAAAACATGCGGGTCGTAACCGCGAGCGGCGACAGCATGTCGCCGACGATCACCGGTGGTACGCCAATGTTTATCGATATCGGCGACCGCAAGTTGGAGGACGGGAGCGTCTATCTGTTCGATACCGGCGCGGAACTGATCGCCCGGCGGGTGCAGCGGCTTGCCGACGGCAGCCTCGATCTCCTGCCGGACAATCTGGAACGGTATCGCCCTCAGCATGTCCTCAAGGACGGTTTGTCCGATTTGAAGGTCGTCGGTCGCGTCTGCGCCGCGAGCCGGATCCTCTAGGAACCGGCCCCGCAACCGGACAGCCTTATACCTCGATGCCGTGGGCGATCAGGTCCTGCCGCAGCGTCTCGGCATCCTTGAAATGCACGGCCTGCCAGCCGGCGGCGCGCGCACCCTCGACGTTTGCATGGCTGTCGTCGATGAAGATCGAAGCTTCCGGCGTCAGGCCGAAGTCGCGAGCGTGCTTTTCGTAGATCCCTACGTCCGGCTTGATCAGGCCGATCTCGCCCGACACGGTCACGCCCCTCGGCTTGTTGAGAAAGGGGAAGATCTTGCGGGCCTCGGCGAACGTGTCGGCGGCGAAATTGGTCAGCATCGTCACGTCGTGGCCCTTGTCGATCAGGCTTTCCATGATCTTGACCGAGCCGTCATAGGCATGTGGCACCATTTCGTGCCAGTATTTGCGGAAGGCGCGGATCTGCTCCTCGCGCTCCGGATATTGCGCGATCAGCAGCGCCTCGGCGTCTTCCCACTTGCGGCCGCGATCCTGCTCCAGGTTCCATTCGTGGGTGCAGACGTTCTCAAAGAACCATTTGCGCTCCTCCTCGTCCGGAATGACGCGGGCATAGGGAAGGTTCGGATCGTAGTGGATCAGCACCTTGCCGATGTCGAAAACGATGTGGTCGATCTTGGCTGCCATGAACGGTGTCCCGGAAATTGAAGGCGTTTGAACTAGTTCGGAGATTTTTCGAAGGCCAGTGGAATAGCCTGGGTGATGGCTTTTTTCATCACCGTCGGCAAGGCCTGGGCATCGAGATTGGTGACCGGTTCCCACCAGCCGTCGGCGGTAGGGACCCTTTCGGTCTTCGCGCGGAAGACCGAAAGCCTCAGTTCGAAATGGGTGAAAACGTGGGTAACGGAGCCCGATGCCTCCCATGCGGCGGGGAAGGGCGCGTGGTCCGTCGTGGTCCCGCCGTCGATACGCGACGTCCAGGCGGTGGTCGGCACTTCGGTCATGCCGCCGAGCAGGCCGCTGTCGATTCGCCGCCGCAATAGCACTTCGCCTTCCGGCGTCACGGCCACGAAGACGGCGCCGAGCCGCACCGGCTTTTCCTTTTTCGCCGCCTTCACCGGAAACCGTTCCGGGTCGTGTTCTGCAAAGGCCAGACAGTCGTCGCGGAAGGGACAGAGCGCGCAGGTCGGCCGTTTCGGGGTGCAGATCGTCGCGCCAAGATCCATCATCGCCTGCGCGAAATCGCCGGGTCGGTCGGCCGGCGTCAGTTCGGCCACCCTGGCCTTCATCGCCGGTTTCGAGCCCGGAAGCGGCGCGTCGATGGCGTAGAGCCGCGAAATCACCCTCTCGACATTGCCGTCCATGACGGCGGACTGTCGATTGAAGGCGATGGCCGAGACGGCGGCGGACGTATAGTCGCCGATGCCGGGAAGCGCTCGCAGGCCTTCTTCCGTGTCGGGAAACACGCCGCCATGCTCGGAGGCGACAGCTTCGGCACATTTTTTTAGGTTGCGGGCGCGGGCGTAATAACCAAGCCCCGCCCAGGCCGCCATCACGTCCTCAACCGGTGCTGCGGCAAGGTCGGTCACCTTGGGCCAGAGTGTCAGGAACTTGGCGAAATAGGGTTTCACCGCCTGAACGGTGGTCTGCTGCAGCATCACTTCCGAAAGCCAGACGTGGTAGGGGTCTGCCCGTTTCCCAGCCTTTGCCGCCGCCGGGCTCACCCGCCATGGAAGCTCCCGGTGGTGCCGGTCATACCAGGTCAGCAGCTTCTGCGCATGGGTGATGTGGAGCGTCTGGAGCATCGTTTGCCGTAATGGGAAGAGATGGCGTATAGTTGTGGGAAGAGTGCGCCGGCATCAAGGCCTGCCGGGGCCGCAATGGCGGGCGTCATGAGTTATCCCAAGAAACGCGAGCTGCAGATATCGGAAATCGCGAACGGCATCATCGATCCGGTGCTCGCCCGCCGCGCCGGCATATCGACGGCACTGCTCGGCTCCTGGGACGAGATCGCCGGCGAGGACTTTGCAGATTGCACGCGGCCGGAAAAGATCGCCTGGCCGCGCCGTGACGAGGGTACCGGTTCCGGCGGCGGCCATCAGGCCGGCGTGCTGACGATCGCCTGCGAAGGTGCGCGCGCGCTTTTCCTCACCCATGCCCAGGGCGAGCTGATCGCCCGTATCAACGGGTTTTTCGGGTTTCCGGCCGTGCGCCAGATCCGCATCGTCCAGAAACCGGTATCCCAGACCTTCAAGCATCCCCGCAAGCCGCCGCCGCTGAAAGGCGAGGCCGCCAAACGGCTCGAAGCCATGATGGAAGGCATCGAAAGCGAGGCGCTGAAGAAGGCGGTGGCAAGGCTCGGCACCGCCGTCTTGCAGCAGAAACGCAAGGTCTGAGAGATAAACCCGCCGATCCTCTTGATAGACCTCCGATTTGTCACAATTCTTTGAAGAGATTTGCCTATCGACAGCTTGTTCGCGCTGGGGCGCCGCGATACGGAATGTCACCTTTATTGAAAATCTCTCGCACACGGGTGTTCCATGCAGATGAACGAAATGACCATGACCAGGCGCGCGCTTCTCGGCGGAGTGGCAGTCACCGCTGTTTGCCTAGCCTTGCCGCTTGGTGTTTCCGAAGCTTTCGCGCAGGAATTGCCGGAGTCCCAGGGAACCGTGGACATGGCCGCCGCGCTGAAGCCGGGTCCGCTGCCGGAAATGGCGCTGGGCGACGAAAAGGCCAAGGTCACGATCATCGAATACATGTCGATGACCTGCCCGCATTGCGCCAGCTTCCACAACAAGACGTTCGAGACGATCAAGACCAAGTATATCGATACCGGCAAGGTGCGCTTCATTCTGCGCGAATTCCCGTTCGATCCGGTCGCGACCGCCGCTTTCATGCTCGCCCGCTGCAGCCCGCAGAACGCCGCCGAGCTTTCGACGCCCGCCCAATATTTCCCGATGGTCTCGATGCTCTTCAAGCAGCAGCGCGGCTGGGCGGCACCCGCCGACGGAAATGTGCGCAATGCGCTGCTCCAGGCGGTCAAAGTCGCAGGTTACTCACAGCAGACTTTCGAGGCCTGCTTGACGAACCAGAAGCTTCTCGATGAAGTGAATGCAGTCGTTAAGAGGGGCGCGGACGAGTTTGGCGTCAATTCCACGCCGACCTTCCTGATTGGCGGCAAGAAGTATTCGGGAGATATGTCTGTTGAATCCATGTCCAAGCTCATCGACAGCCTGTTGTGAGCACGCCTTCCCTGACGGGAAGGTGAGGGGCGCGGCATGAAGTTCAACAAGCTGCGCGTTCTCGGATTCAAGTCTTTCGTCGAACCGACGGAATTCATCATCGAGCGCGGGCTGACCGGCGTGGTCGGCCCGAACGGCTGCGGCAAGTCGAACCTTGTCGAGGCGCTGCGCTGGGTGATGGGGGAAAACTCCTACAAGAACATGCGCGCGTCCGGCATGGACGACGTGATCTTTTCGGGCTCCGGCAACCGGCCGGCCCGCAATACCGCCGAAGTCGGCCTCTATCTCGACAATTCCGACCGCACGGCGCCTGCCGCCTTCAACGATTCCGACGAAATCCAGGTGACCCGCCGCATCGAGCGCGAGTCCGGCTCCGTGTACCGCATCAACGGCAAGGAAGCCCGCGCCAAGGACGTGCAGCTCCTGTTCGCCGATGCCTCGACCGGCGCCCGCTCGCCCTCCATGGTCGGGCAGGGCCGCATTGGGGAACTGATCCAGGCCAAACCCCAGGCCCGTCGCCAGCTTCTCGAAGAGGCAGCCGGCATTTCCGGCCTGCATTCCCGCCGCCACGAGGCGGAACTGCGGCTGCGCGCTGCCGAAGGCAATCTTGAACGCCTGGACGACGTGCTCTCGCAGCTCGAAAGCCAGATCGAGAGCCTCAAGCGTCAGGCCCGCCAGGCAAACCGCTTCAAGACGCTGTCGGCCGATATCCGTGCCCGCGAGGCGATGCTCCTGCATATTCGCTGGGTGCAGGCCAAGGAGGCGGAAGGCGAGGCGGAAAGCGCGCTCAACCAGGTGACCAGCCTGGTCGCCGAAAAGGCGCAGGCGCAGATGGAGGCCGCCAAGAACCAGGCGATCGCCAGCCTCAAGCTGCCGGAATTGCGCGAGGAAGAGGCGAAGGCCGGTGCCGCCCTGCAGCGCCTGCAGATCGCCCGCGGCCAGCTGGAGGAGGAGGCGAGCCGCCTCCTGAAGCGCCGCGACGAACTGACCCGCAGGCTCGCCCAGCTGGGCGAGGACATCCGCCGCGAGGAGCAACTCGCCGCCGACAATACCGCCTTCCTCGAAAGGCTTGCCGAGGAGGAGGCCGAACTCAGCGACATGCTCGCCGATTCCGGCTCCGAAGCCGAAGAGATGCGCGAGGCCTTCGAGGCCGCCACGGCGTCACTGGCGACGAGCGAGGCGCTGTTTTCGGCAATCACCGCCGAGCGCGCCGAGGCCGCCGCCGGCCGCAACCAGCTGGAACGGTTGATCCGCGATCTCACCGAACGCCGCCAGCGCCTCGACCGGCAGCTCGCCGACGCGACCGGCGAACTCGACGCGATCAACGAACGGCTTTCCGGCCTCGACGACCCGGCGGAAAAACGCGAGGCGGTCGAGGCGGCGGAGATCGCCGTCGAGGACGCGACGATCGCCATTGAGGATGTCGAGGCGGCTCTCGCTGCCGCGCGCTCTGCCGAATTGCTGGCTCGCGGCCCCGTGGAGACGGCCCGCTCGGCGCTGAATGCGCTGGAAACCGAGGCCCGCACCATTTCGAAAATGCTGGCAGCCGGCGCCACGTCGGGGGATTTCGTCGCGGTCGCCGACATGATCCGCGTCGATCGCGGTTTCGAGGCGGCACTCGGTGCCGCGCTCGGCGACGATCTCGAAAGCCCGGTCGATGCATCGGCCCCGACCTACTGGTCGGTGAATGGCGACGGCTCAGGCGACCCCGGCCTGCCGCAGGGTGCCCAGCCGTTGATCGCCCATGTCACCGCCCCGCCGGAACTGTCCCGCAGTCTTGCCCAGATCGGCGTCGTCGCAGCGTCTGATGCCCGGAGCTTGATGCGCCTGCTGCGGCCCGGCCAGCGTCTGGTAACCCGCGAAGGCGCCGTCTATCGCTGGGACGGACACGTCACCGGCTCCGAGGCGCCGGGTGCGGCTGCCTTGCGGCTATCCCAGAAGAACCGGCTCTCGGAACTGGAAGCCGAGATCGACGAAGCGCGCATCGTGCTCTCCGAAACCGAAGTGGCGCTCGCCTCCGCCGCATCCGGGATCACCTCTGCCGAGCGGCGCCTCACGGATGCCCGCGACCGCGCCCGTATCGCTGCCCGCCAGCTTTCCGAAGCCCGCGATGCGCTGGCCGCCGCCGAACGCGCAGCCGGCGACCTGATGCGCCGCCGCGACGTGGCCGGCGAAGCGGTCAACCAGGTGACGGCGCAGATCGAGGATCTCGGCGTCCAGGAAGAAAACGCCCGCATCGAGCTGGAGGATGCGCCCGATATTTCCCATCTCGACAACCGGCTGCGCGACCAGCAGGCCGTTGTGGCGACCGATCGCGGCCTGCTCGCCGAGGCGCGTGCCCGTTACGAGGGGCTGAGCCGCGAAACCGAGGCCCGCAAGCGGCGCCTTGCCGCGATTGCCCAGGAGCGTGCGTCCTGGACCGCCCGCGCCACCAGTGCCGCCAATCAGATCGAGAGCCTTCGCGAGCGCGAGGAAGAGGCGCGCGAGGAGATCGCCGATCTCGAAGCCGCGCCTGAGGAATTCGACGACAAGCGCCGCGCGCTGCTCACCGAGCTGCAGAAGGCCGAGGAGGCCCGCCGCGCCGCCGCCGACCGGCTGGCCGAGGCCGAAACCTATCAGCGCGACGCCGACCGGATCGCCGTCGTTGCCCTTTCCGAACTCGCCGAGTCGCGCGAAAAGCGAGGCCGGGCCGAGGAACGTCTTGTTTCGGCGGCCGAGAAGCGCCACGAGACCGAGGTCCGGATCCGCGAGACGCTCAATGTCGCGCCCCACGAGGTTCTGCGGCTGGCAGGCCTGAAGCCAGATTCGCCCATGCCCGATATCCGTGAGATCGAGCGCGAGGTCGATCGCCTGCGGATGGAGCGGGAACGGCTCGGCGCCGTCAACCTGCGCGCCGATGAAGAGCAGACGGAGCTCTCCAACAAGCTCGACACGCTGATGCGCGAGCGCGCCGACGTGATCGACGCGATCCGCAAGCTCCGCGGTGCGATCCAGAGCCTCAACCGCGAAGGCCGCGAACGTCTGCTCGCCGCCTTCGACGTGGTCAACGAGCAGTTCCAGCGGCTCTTCACCCATCTCTTCGGCGGCGGCACGGCGGAACTGCAACTGATCGAATCGGATGACCCGCTTGAGGCGGGCCTCGAAATCCTCGCTCGCCCGCCCGGCAAGAAGCCGCAGACCATGACGCTGCTTTCAGGCGGCGAGCAGGCGCTGACAGCGATGGCGCTGATCTTTGCCGTCTTCCTGACCAATCCGGCACCGATCTGCGTGCTGGATGAAGTCGATGCGCCGCTCGACGATCACAATGTGGAACGTTATTGCAACCTGATGGACGAGATGGCGGCATCGACCGAAACCCGTTTCATCATCATCACCCATAATCCCATCACCATGGCCCGCATGAACCGCCTTTTCGGCGTGACCATGGGTGAACAGGGCGTTTCCCAGCTCGTTTCCGTCGATCTCCAGACCGCGGAACTTCTGCGCGAGGCGAGCTAAGTGAGGCCTGTTGTGAGAGTTGTATTGTCTAGCGACGTGATTTAGGTCAATTCATTGACCAGCATCAATTTTTAACGGGGCATCCGGGGGTAAAGTACCTGTAGCCTACGTTGAATCACCCATATGGGGGATGTAATTTTTTGACTACTGTTATTTTGTGGATTGTGAAATTGGAACGCGCTTGAGCGTCCACGCTCTTCGCAGTCCGACTCAAAGTTTCCCACCCCCCGTCCGGGTTTCCTGTCCCGGGCGGAAAGCTTTGCGGGGCCGCCTGTGATCCGGCCCCGCAAAGCTTTGTTTTTTTAGCCTCCCAGGTCGATTTGGTAGCCGTCTCCGGCCACTCTTGTTGCGACGCAACATATTCCTGCCTACATCCGTTTCCAAACCGTCATAAAGCTTGTAGTTATTGCGCAAAAGACTGCGACGGGTGGAGAGCAGCAATGTCGAAATGGGTCTATCGCTTCGGCGGTGGCGAGGCGGAGGGCCGCGCCACGGATGTCGAGCGGCTAGGTGGCAAGGGCGCCAATCTCGCCGAGATGGCAAGCCTTGGCCTGCCTGTTCCTCCAGGGCTGACCATCGTTGCCGATGCCTGCGTTTTCTATTTCGAGAATGGCAGCACGCTTCCCGACGACCTGAAGGCGCAGGTCCTCGAAGGCGTTAGCGCGATCGAAGGGCTGACGGGCCGGGTCTTCGGCGGCAAGACGAAACCTCTGCTGCTTTCCGTGCGCTCCGGCGCGCGCGCATCCATGCCCGGCATGATGGACACCGTCCTCAACCTCGGCCTCAACGATGAAACGGTGCAGTCGCTCGGGCATGATGCCGGCGATGCCCGCTTTGCCTGGGACAGCTACCGCCGCTTCATACAGATGTATGCCGATGTGGTCATGGGCCTCGACCACGAGATCTTCGAGGAGATCCTCGAGGACGAGAAAGCCCGGCTTGGCCACGACTACGATACCGATCTGTCCGCCGTCGAATGGCAGCACGTCGTCAGCCTCTACAAGAGGATGATCGAGGACGAGCTGGACACCGGCTTTCCACAGGATCCGCATGTGCAGCTCTGGGGCGCCATCCGTGCCGTCTTTTCAAGCTGGATGAACCCGCGCGCCATGACCTATCGCATGCTCCACCGCATTCCGGAGGAATGGGGCACGGCGGTCAACGTCCAGACCATGGTGTTCGGCAATCTCGGTTCGTCGTCTGCGACCGGCGTTGCCTTCACCCGCAATCCCTCGACCGGCGATAAGGCGCTCTACGGCGAGTTTCTGGTCAATGCGCAAGGGGAGGATGTCGTCGCCGGCATCCGTACGCCGCAATCGATCACCGAGGAAGGACGTATCGCCTCCGGCTCCGAAAAGCCGTCCATGGAAAAGCTGATGCCGGAAACATTCGCCGAGTTCAAGGCGATCTGCGACCGGCTGGAAGCCCATTACCGCGAAATGCAGGACCTCGAATTCACCGTCGAGCGCGGCAAGCTGTGGATGCTGCAGACCCGTTCCGGCAAGCGCACCACCCGTGCGGCAATGAAGATCGCCGTCGACATGGTGGAGGAGGGCGTCATCACCGAGGAAGAGGCGGTCTGCCGTATCGAGCCGCCCTCGCTCGACCAGCTTCTCCACCCGACCATCGATCCGCGCGTCGAGCGCCACGTGGTCGGGTCCGGCCTGCCGGCTTCCCCGGGAGCCGCCACCGGCGAGATCGTCTTCACCGCCGAAGAGGCGGTCGAGGCGGAACACGAAGGCCGCAAGGTCATCCTGGTGCGCATCGAAACCAGCCCTGAGGATATTCACGGCATGCACGCCGCCGAAGGGATCCTCACCACCCGCGGCGGCATGACCAGCCACGCCGCCGTCGTCGCCCGCGGCATGGGCATCCCCTGCGTCGTCGGCGCCGGCTCGATGCGCGTCGATCTGCGCAACGAACTCCTGATCGGCGCCGGCGGTGTGACGCTGAAGCGCGGCGACACGGTTACGATAGACGGTTCGTCCGGGCAGGTGCTGAAGGGCGCGGTGCCGATGATCCAGCCTGCGCTCTCCGGCGATTTCGGCAAGCTGATGGCCTGGGCCGACAAGACCCGCCGCATGACGGTGCGCACCAACGCCGATACGCCGCAGGACGCCCGCGCCGCCCGCTCCTTCGGGGCAGAAGGCATCGGGCTGTGCCGCACCGAGCACATGTTCTTCGAGGGCGACCGCATCCACGTCATGCGCGAGATGATCCTCGCCGAGGACGAGAAGGGCCGCCGCGAGGCGCTCGGAAAACTCCTGCCGATGCAGCGCTCGGATTTCATCGAGCTCTTTTCGATCATGCACGGCCTGCCGGTGACCATCCGCCTTCTCGATCCGCCGCTGCACGAATTCCTGCCGAAGACGGAAGCCGAAATCGCCGAGGTCGCCAAGGCGATGGCGATGCCGCCGGCCTTTCTCGCCCGCCGCATCGATGCCATCCACGAGTTCAACCCGATGCTCGGCCATCGCGGTTGCCGGTTGGCGATTTCCTATCCCGAGATCGCCGAAATGCAGGCACGCGCGATCTTCGAGGCGGCGGTGGAGGCCGGAAAGCTGACCGGCGAACCGGTCGAACTGGAAATCATGGTGCCGCTCGTCAGCCTGCGCAAGGAACTGGACTATGTGAAGGGCGTCATCGATCGCGTTGCCGAGGATGTCGCCAAGGAAACCGGCGTTCCGATCGCCTATCTCGTCGGCACGATGATCGAGCTGCCGCGCGCCGCCATCCGCGCCCATGTCATCGCCGAGACGGCCGAGTTCTTCTCCTTCGGCACCAACGATCTGACCCAGACGACCTTCGGCATGTCGCGCGACGATGCGGCCGCCTTCATCCCCACCTATCAGAGGAAGGGCATCATCGAGCACGACCCGTTCATCTCGCTCGATTTCGACGGTGTCGGCGAACTCATCCAGATCGCCGCCGAGCGCGGCCGCCGGACCCGCAACGACCTCAAGCTCGGCATCTGCGGCGAACATGGCGGCGACCCCGCCTCGATCCGCTTCTGCGAGAGTGCCGACCTCGACTATGTCTCCTGCTCGCCCTTCCGCGTGCCGATCGCCCGCCTTGCCGCGGCGCAAGCGGCGATCGAAAGGAGGAAGGGATGAACCAAGTTACCGTTCTCGCCGTGCCCGTCTTCAGCACGCTCTGCAACGAGGGTTTCCGCCTTCGCCGCGAAGTCTTCATCGTCGAGCAGAACGTGCCGGCCGACATGGAATTCGATGCCGACGACCTGACTGCCTTCCACTTCGTGGCCGTCGTTGCGGGCGAGGTCTGCGGCACGCTGCGGGTCATTTACGCGGAAGACTGCGTCAAGATCGGCCGGGTCGCCGTCACCAGGCCCTGGCGCGGCAAAGGCGTCGCCAGCGCCATGATCCGCGCTGCCATGGAGGCGCATGGGCAAGCCCGCGACAACCGCTTTCATCTGGCGGCCCAGAGCGACAAGATCTCCATGTACGAACGTTTCGGCTTCAAGGCCTATGGCGAGGAGTTCTTCGACGTCGGAATTCCCCATTACAACATGAAGAACTTCTGAGGCCGGCCATCGTCGTTTTCCGGCCACGAGGTTTAGGAGAGCGACTTTCCCATGTTATCTTCCCCGCCGCGAGCGACAGGGAGGAAAACATGCCGCGCCTGGACCACGTCAATATTCATACGCGCGATGCCGACGCGATGATCGCATTCCTGGGCAAGGTGCTCGGGGCCGAGGAAGGTTACCGGCCACCCTTTTCCGATCCGGGCCACTGGCTTTATCTCGACGGCCATCCCTTCATTCACCTGAGCATGGTCACCCGCAATGCAGATTTTCCGCCCGGCATGTTCAACCATGTGGCCTTCGGCTTCTACGACCACGACGCTGCCATCGAGAGGATCAAGGCGACAGGCTACCGCTTCGAACACGATGCGATACCCGATACCGATATCGGCCAGATCTTCGTCTACGGCCCGGAAGGCGTAAAGATCGAGCTGCAATACCGCCGGTAGTCGAATAGCTATTCGCCTTCGAGGCCGGATATCCCTGCGGGCTGATGGAGGAGACCCAGCGCACCGGCGGAAGCTGGTTCGGAGAAAGCGCCGTTCCGTAGCCTCGCCCTGATGCCGGCGGTTCAGCGCCGCTCGACGATCACCCGGCGCTCGATCACCATCGGCCGCCACATCATCGCATCGGCACGGGACTGCATCGAACGGCCTTCGGCGCGGCGGTCGAGTTCGATGTCGAGCATGCAGCGCGCCATCGCATCCGTGCCGCGCCTGAAGCCGTAGCTGGCGCAGGTGGTTTCGTCCGCTGCGCGGCGTTCCTCCGGCGTCATGGTCTGGCAGCCGGCCAGCAGGGCGCAAAGCGAGGCGACGAGGAGAAGGCTGTGAGGGCGCATGGCATGAACTCCTTTTCATTCGACCGGCTGCAACCTTGGGATTCCATTCCGGGCGAAGCTGTTTTACACAGGAGCAAGCGCTTTTGCCATGGAGCCCCCGCCGATCCCATGCCCGTCCGTTTTGTCCGGCCCGTTTCCCATTCGGCCTATACGGCCCGCAGGCTGGCCTTATCGGCGCTGGCGTTGTTCGTCATCGCAGCGCTCGCCCATCGTTTCGGCCCGCTGGCAACCCCGGATTTCCTGGCGCTGCTGTTTCTCTCGGCGGCGATTGCGGCCGTTTCGGTGCCCCTGTCGCTGATCGGCCTCATGCGGCTCTGGCAGGTCGGCGCAACCGGGGGCGTCGCGGCGACGAAAGGGCTGATCTATGCCATCGTCCCGCTTGCCGTGGTGGCGACCGGCGCCTTCTATTATTACACGCTGCCGCCGCTCTTTGACATTTCCACCGATATTGCCGACCCGCCGCCATGGGTTGCCGAGCCGAAGGCCGGCCAGAAATGGCTGCCGCGCTCGACGATCATCACGCCTGCAGATCGGCGGGTGCAGTTCGCCGCCTATCCCGGCCTCACCGGCAGGCGTTATGAGGGTGCCCTCGACCGCGTCTATCTGGGTGTGCAGAAGGCGGTGCTTTCCGCCCGGATTGCGATCACGAAGAAGGAAGGCGTCGAACTGATCGCGCCGGATATCGCCCAGCGCCCCGCGTCGCAGGACGAACAGGCACCCGTGCCCGACGTGGCGCCCATCCCGCTGCCGCGCCCGGAACCTTCGCTCGCACCGGTTTTTGCCAATGTCGGCGACGTCCTGCTGCAGGGCGAGACCCGCACCCTGATCCTCGGCCTGCGTTTCGACCTGGTCATCCGGCTGCGCGAAGATGCCGAGACGACCTCTGTCGATATCCGCGTCGCCTCGCGTTACGGGCCGCATGACCTTGGAATGAGCGAAGCCATCGCCGAGGATTTTCTCGATCGGCTGGATACCGAACTTCTGGGGATTGCCGGCAACTAAGCCGGACGGTAGACGCCTGCAAGCGACGGGGGGCCTTCGGTCAGCACGCGGCCTTTCTCGACCAAGTCTTCCAGATGCGCGAGCACGGAAAGGGCAGCTGCCCCATGCAGGCGCGGATCGGTGCTGGCATAGATCACCTTGACCATGTCGGGGATCAGCCGGTCGCCGGCCTTGATGCGCTCCAGCACGGCGCGTTCGCGCATGCGGCGATGGGTGCGAAGCCCCCGCAGGAACGAGCCCGGCTCCTTCACCGGCCCGCCATGCCCCGGAAAGAAGATGCGGTCCTCGCGCGGCAGCAGCTTTTCGATCGAAGCCATGAAATCCGCCATCGACCCATCCGGCGGCGCGACGATTGTCGTCGCCCAGGCCATCACGTGATCGGCGGAAAACAGCACGCCGGTTCCTTCCAGCCCGAAGGCGGAATGGTTGGCCGTGTGACCGGGCGTATGCACGGCTCTCAGCGCCCAGCCGTCCCCTTCGATCACCTGCCCGTCGGTAACCGCGATATCGGGCACGAAACCGGTGTCGGCGCTTTCGGCGAACGGGTTCACCTCACCCGCATGCAGTAGCCGCGAGGCCCGGTGCGGGCCTTCGGCAACGGTCAGCGCCCCGGTCTCCTGGCTCAGCCGGCGGGCAAGCGGGGAATGGTCGCGGTGGGTGTGGCTGACGAAGATATGGGTGACCTCGCGGCCCTTCAGCGCCGCCATCAGCGCTTCGAAATGGGCCTCGTTCTCGGGGCCGGGATCGATGACCGCGACAGAGGAGCCGCCGACGATGTAGGTATTGGTGCCGTGAAAGGTGAAGGGCGACGGATTGTTGACGGTAAGCCGCTGCACGCCTTCGTCAACGCTGACCGGCACGCCATAGGAAGGGGTGAATTCCATGTCGAAACTAATGTCTTCCGCCATGCCGGGCCTCCGCGCCTGATGCGATCTCTAAGCGGCCGTCGCGGCATTGCCGTTTTGCGCCGGGCCTCTGACCGCGTCGGTTAAGCTGTCCAAGGCGCTGGTGAGATCTAGCATCGCTTTCGCGGCGGCGCATTCAGAAATTGCCGCCGGCCACCCTGTCGGGCGGCGGCCAGCGGCTCTCATGACTGGTGTCATCCGCTCGCGCGGGCTCACGCGCCTCAGCTGGCGGTCAGCAGTTCCGTGCAATAGCTCGGGCCGTTTGCGCCGGGGCGATCGGAGATGATGGTGATGTCGCGGATCACGTAGCTGGAGGAGACGGTGATCTTGGCCGTGCAGCTGACGCTGGCCGTGCGGCCGCCCTGCTGCTTGATGCGGTTATAGCCGCCACGCCAAGTGTAAACGGTCGTGGATCCCTCATCGATATCGCTGATCGGCGGGCTGAATTTCGCGAAGAACTCGCCGGCAGAGCGGCCCACCCAGCGGGTCTCGATCGGATTGCTGGCAACGCTGACGGTGGTGCAGGCCGAAAGGGCGAGCGCGAAAAGGGCAGTCGATGCGATGACGCGGCGGCTCATGATCCTCAAAAATCCTTCATGTCTTCTGTTGTGCCTGGGAGGCAAGGTTTTCAAGACTGCACGTAACAGATTTCTGTCAGGCTTCGCGAGGCGATGAGCGCCCGTCGACATCAAATTTATCCTGCGCCGCTTTTTTGCAACGCCCTGGTTTTCCGCCTTTCCGGAGCCGGGTCACCGACGATCGCGACGCTGTCGCATATTTTTCATGAGCGGCGCTTGTGCAATGAAAAATGCTGGTCTATAGAGGCGCCGCTGGTCACGGAGTGTAGCGCAGTCTGGTAGCGCACCACGTTCGGGACGTGGGGGTCGAGTGTTCGAATCACTCCACTCCGACCAGCCGATCTCTGGCTTCCCAAGAGATTTCGCTCTCCCGATAGCTTTTACTGTAGAAACCGTAGTCCAGCAGGACCTCTGCACGGCCGAATACATCGAGGCTGGCGGCTTGGATCGGTCTTATCCACAATCCTTACTTCATCAGGACGAGATTATATTAGGGCTCGGCATCCCGCTAAGGCATCATGGCAGCGGGAACGTGTAGCTTGTTGAAAGACCTTCCGGCGCAGGAACCGCTTCGGGCGGCCGCCTGCACCTGGCAGGGGAGAGGGCCGCAGAACGCATGCCGCCTAGACGCGCCAGATCGGAACGGGTGACCCTGCTTGACGTCGCGAACGTTCTCGGGGTCAGTTCGATCACCGTTTCCCGCGCCCTGCGAGAGCCGGAAAAAGTGTCCGAACCGCTTCGGGCGAAGATCCTCTGCCAGGTGGAGCGGATGGGATATGTGCCCGATCTTGCCGCCCGGGCGCTCGCAAGCCGCCATAACGGCATCGTCGGGGTTCTGGCGCCGGCGCTGACCAATCATGCTTTTCTCGGCATCATGAGCGGCATCGAGGAACGATTGCGCGATACGGATCTGCGCATCCAATATGCCAACACCAACCACGATCCGGATCAGGAATACCGTCAGGTCAAGCTTTTCCTGTCACAACATCCGGCCGGCATCCTCCTGACGGGATTGCAGGACCAGCACGTCAGCGACCTGCTTGAGCTCGCGCCGTGCCCGGTGGTTCAGATCGTCGATCTCAACCTGCTGCCCTCGGGTATCGCGGTCGGCATCAATCACCGCGAGGCGGCGGAGACCGCGACGCGCCATCTGCTTGCCTGCGGATATCGCCGCATCGGCCTGATCGGCGGAAGCCGCGATCTTCGCGCCCAGCGGCGGCATGAGGGGTATGCCGTGGCGATGCAGGAGGCCGGGCTTTACGATCCCGGCCTCGTCGTGACCGAGCACAAGCAGACCAGCGTGCAGCTCGGCTGCGACCTCTTAAAGCGGCTGCTGGCAACGGCGCCGGACGTCGACGCGGTATTCTGCCAGAACGACGATCTGGCGCTCGGCGCGCTGTTCGAGGCGCAACGGGCGGGCCTGCGCGTGCCGGAGGATTTCGGCATCTGTGGTTACAACGACCTGGAATTCGCCGCCTGCGCCGAACCGAGGCTGACGACCATCCGGGTGCCGCGTTTCGAAATGGGCTATCGCTCCGCCGATCTTCTCGTCCGGGCCATCAACGACGAATGCCTGCCAAGCCGCATCATCCAGCTGCCGTTCAACCTCGTCCAGCGCGGTTCGACGCGGCCGCTCGCCTGATGGGGACCTGGCAATAAAAAGGGACCTTCCGGCCCCTTTTTATGTCCTGTCGATCGAAACGATCAAATATCGCCGCCGGCGTTGGAGAACAGCTCCGCTGCCTGCTTGGCGGTCATCCGCTTGACCTCGGTCTCGTCGCGGCGGTTGGCGAAGAGTTCGCTCGCCATCAGTTGCTCTGCGAGATCGGCCGGCAGCGACAGCACGACGCGCTGGCCTTCGCCCCCCTGGTCACGATGGATGCCGCCGACCTCGCCGCGCTTGGCGGTGATCATGCCGCCCGCAACCGTGTTCAGCGTGTCAGGATCGATCAGGATGAAGGCGCCCGTCGAGCGGTTCTGGTCGTAGGCATCGAAGACCGCCAGTTCCTCGAAGGAGAGGCGCACCTTGCCGATCGCGTTCATCGCAAGCGTCGAGGCATGCGGCTGCCACTTGCCGGTCGCAAGCTCGAGCTGGCTGATCGGTTCGACGGCGACACGCTGGCGGCGCGAGCCGCTCTTCAGCCAGTAGCGTTTTCCGGGCTCGATGCCGCCCGGCTGCAGCGACACGAGCTGCGCGTCGAAATGGTGGCCGGTCATCGGCTGGCCGTCGAGCGAGACAATCACATCACCGCGCGCCACGTCCACCTGTCGGTCGAGGACCAGCGTGATGGCGTCGCCGGCAACCGCCGCGTTGCGCACCAGGTCGAAGGTGACGATCCGGCTGACATTGGCGACCGTGCCTGAAGGCAGGATGACCACCGAGTCGCCCGGCTTTACCGAGCCGCCCGCGACAGTTCCCTGATATCCGCGAAAACTCTCGCCGGGGCGGACGACACGCTGCACCGGCAGGCGGAAGCCGCCGGCCTGGGTGGAACGCACGGTGGCCAGCTCCAGGGCTTCGACCAGCGTCGGGCCGTCATACCAGGGCATCGAGGTTTCGGCCGGATAAACGACGTTTTCGCCCTTGAGCGCCGACATCGGGATGGCGGTGATCTGGCGCACGCCGAGCGACAGGGCGAATTCGCGGAAATCGTGCGAGATCCTGTCGAAGATAGCCTTGTCGTAGTGGACGAGGTCGATCTTGTTGACCGCGAGCACGAACTGGCGGATGCCCATCAGGGCGGCGATCGTCGCATGCCGGCGGGTCTGTTCGAGAAGGCCGGCGCGGGCGTCGGCCAGCAGGATGGCGAGATCGGCGGTCGAGGCGCCGGTCGCCATGTTGCGGGTATATTGCTCATGGCCGGGCGTATCGGCAACGATGAACGAGCGCCGGTCGGTGGAGAAATAGCGATAGGCGACGTCGATCGTGATGCCCTGTTCGCGCTCGGCCTGCAGGCCGTCGAGCAGCAGGGCGAAGTCCGGCAGGCCGAGGTCGTTCTGGCTGCCCGAGTCGCGGGCAAGCGTCGCTGCCTGGTCTTCCTTGACCGCCTTGGTGTCCCAGAGCAGGCGGCCGATCAGCGTCGACTTGCCGTCGTCGACGGAGCCGCAGGTGATGAGGCGCAGCGGACGGGTGTCGCGCACGGCCTTCAAAGGTTCCGCGAATGGCAGGATCGTTGCGGAGGGCGAAGTTGCTGTTGCGGTCATCTCAGAAATATCCTTCGCGCTTCTTCTTTTCCATCGAGCCGGACTGGTCGCGGTCGATGGCGCGGCCCTGGCGTTCGGAAACCGTGGCGATTTCGAGCTCGGCGATCACCTCTTCGAGATTGGAGGCGGTCGAGCGGATGGCGCCGGTCAGCGGGAAGCAGCCGAGCGTGCGGAACCGGATCATGCCCTGCTGCACGGTTTCGCCGGGCAGCAGTTCAAGCCGCGGATCCTCGGCAAGGATCATCATTCCGTCGCGTTCCACATAGGGGCGTTCGGCGGCGTAATAGAGCGGCACGAGCGGAATGTCTTCCGCCTGGATGTAGCGCCAGATATCGACCTCGGTCCAGTTGGAGAGCGGGAAGGCGCGCACGCTCTCGCCCTTGCGGACCATGCCGTTATAGATGTTCCAGAGTTCCGGGCGCTGGTTGCGCGGATCCCATTTGTGGTCCGGGGTGCGGAACGAATAGATGCGTTCCTTGGCGCGGGAGGCCTCCTCGTCGCGCCGGGCACCGCCGAAGGCCGCGTCGTAGCCGCCGGCATCGAGCGCCTGGCGCAGGGCCTCGGTCTTCATGATGTCGGTGTAAAGCGCCGAACCGTGGCTGAAGGGCGTAATGCCTTCCTCGGCGCCGCGCGGGTTGGTGTGGACCACCAGGTCGAGATCGTATTTCTCGGCGATCTGGTCGCGGAACTCGATCATCTCCCTGAACTTCCACGTCGTATCCACGTGCAGCAGCGGGAAGGGGACGCGGCCGGGATAAAAGGCCTTGCGGGCGAGATGCAGCAGGACAGACGAGTCCTTGCCGATCGAATAGAGCATGACAGGTTTTTCGAATTCCGCCGCCACTTCGCGAAAGATGTGGATCGCTTCGTTTTCGAGGGCTTTCAGATGCGGATCGAGCGGCGGTCTGGAAACGGGCGGGTTCTTCACTTCCGTTTCCTGTACTGACAAGGGCATTTCGGTCTCCGGGTAGTCTCTAGAAACAACAAGAAGGGCTTCAGTTCGCTTGGGGCGCAGGCTCTGCGATCGGTTGAGCGGCGTTTTCCGGCACATGCAGGCCGCATTCGCGCTTTTCGTCGTTTTCCCACCACCAGCGGCCGGCGCGCTCGGGCTCACCGGGCTTGATGGCGCGGGTACAGGGCTCGCAGCCGATCGACGGATAACCGCGCTTGTGCAGCGGGTTGACCGGGATCGCTTCCGCAGCCACATGGGCGTTGATCGTCTCGATGTCCCAGTCGGCCAGCGGGTTGATCTTGATCAGATTGCGCTCGGCGTCGTATTCGGCGAACGGCGTCGTAGCGCGATTGCCGGACTGGCCGCGGCGAAGGCCGGTGATCCAGACGTCGGCGCCGGCCAGAGCCTTGGCAAGAGGCTTCAGCTTGCGCACATGACAGCAGGCATGGCGGGCTTCGACGCTGTCGTAGAAGCCGTTGAGGCCGTATTTCGCCGCGTATTCGTCCACGTCGTCCTGCTCCGGCCGAAAACGACGGATCTCGATGCCGTAGCGTTCCTCGGTCTCGCCGATCAGGTCCACGGTTTCCTTGAACAGCCGCCCGGTCTCCAGCGTCGAGACCTCGACCGGCAGACGGTGCGTGCCGATCGCCGCGGATATCACCTGGTCCTCGATGCCGAGCGATGTGGTGAACACGGCGCGGCCCAGCTCGGCGGCGAGCGCCAGGCGCCCGGCGAGATCGAGGCTTTCAAGCTTCGCGTCGAGGGTGGCGGCCAGTCCCGAACGGTCCGGGCCGGCGGCATCGTGCAGTGTCATGGGGCTTCTTCCGTTAGCAATTGCTGGATTATCCGGATTTCACGCGCGCAAGGACAGGAAAACCCGTTTCTTCCCATGGTGATGCGGAGCAAATATCTCTCCAAAGCGGCGCTCACACAGAAAACCTGCCGCCTTAACCAAAAGTGACCGATTTTATCCCGGAAACCCCTGCATTGGTTTGTATTTTCTCGTGATTTGAGATATTGCGGGAACATGTCTCCAGGGCGCTGTTTTCCCTGGCGGATATGCAGCCCCTGAGCGCCCTTCCGGCGGCCCTGTGGATGCCCCGAACGAAGCTTAAGTGAGCGGCGCCGTGAGGACCATTCGCCTCGCGGCGGCGCTATTGTCGATGGTTGCGTGATGATATCCCAGAAAGCGAAATATGCCCTTCGGGCCCTGGCCGCCCTGGCACAGGCAAATCCCGAAGCGCCGATGCTGATTTCCGAGATTGCCCTCCAGCAGAGCATTCCGAAGAAATTCCTGGAACAGATCCTGCTCGACCTCAAGCGCTCCGGTATCGTCGTCTCCCGCCGCGGCAAGCAGGGCGGCTATCTCCTGCTGAAACCCGCCGACGCCATCACCTTCGGTGAAGTCCTGCGGCTGGTCGACGGCCCGATCGCGCCGCTGCCCTGCCTCTCGCAGACCGCCTACCGCAAATGCGAGGATTGCGACGGCGAACACCTCTGCGAAATCCGCCACGTCTTCGCCCGGGTCGCCGATGCGACCCGCGACGTGCTCTTCAACACCACGATCGCCGATGCCGTCGAAGGCGCCGGGGATACCAAGGCACCGGTCAGGGAACTGCTGACCGCTTGAGGCCTTTGGTTTCGGGTTGGCTGTGTACCAAAATTTGGTATGTTGCTTCCAGCAGGAGACTACATGGCGAGCAGCACGCCCATTTCGCCCAGTGATCATTTGGCGCGCATCAAGGCATTGCAGGATGCCCTGATCGCCGGCGAGTTATCCGGACCGCCGCAGTCCTTCGACAACGAAGCTTTCCTCAAGCGTATGCGTGAGCGGTACGGCCGGTAGCCGCACCACGGCTTCCCTTCTTCTCCCCAGCGGGGAGAAGTGCCGAGCAAAGCGAGGCGATGAGGGGGCCACGCCCACAAAGATCGCCGCGTAGTCATTGGCTCCGCCCCCTCATCCGACCCTTCGGGCCACCTTCTCCCCGCTGGGGAGAAGAGGGTGCCAGCCTCGAAGGCCAACCCTTATCCGTGAGCACCTCAGCAGACTTCCCCCAAGTCGCTCGCAAAATCCGCCTCCCGCGCCCCCAAAATCGCGATTATGGCCGGATTGTGATTTTGCAAACCGTCGGTTTGCCAATGCTGGCATTCTGCCCAGCTAGCGAGGGTTAATGGTTTCTTTGTCGTCGCGGGCCGCCAAAGGGAAACAGTTTTGCCTTCTTGCCGGCCTCGATTGACTAAGACGACCCAACCGATAGAGTTTCGGCAGAACCACAGGAGGGAACTTCATGTTCAATTTTGCCCCGGGATTGGGCCGGCGACTGGGTGCGCGTTTGGGCGCCCTCGCACTCGGTCTGTCCCTGACGACCGGCATCTCGGTCGGGATCGCCGCTCCGGCTTTTGCCCAAACCCAGCTTCTCAACGTCTCCTATGATCCGACCCGAGAGCTCTACAAGGAATTCAACGTCGCCTTCGCGAAATACTGGAAGGCGCAGGGCGGTGACGACGTGACGATCCGCCAGTCGCATGGCGGTTCCGGCGCGCAGGCTCGTTCCGTCATCGACGGTCTGGAGGCCGATGTCGTGACGCTGGCGCTCGAAAGCGACATCAATGCGATCGAGAAGTCCGGCAAGATCAAGGCCGGCTGGCGTGACCGCCTGCCGAACCACGCATCGCCCTATACATCGACGATCGTCTTTCTCGTCCGAAAGGGCAATCCGAAGGGGATCAAGAACTGGGGCGACCTCGTGAAGGGCGACATCCAGATCGTAACCCCCAATCCCAAGACTTCCGGCGGCGCCCGCTGGAACTACCTTGCGGCCTGGGCCTGGGCGAACGAGGAATTCAAGGGCGACCAGGCCAAGATCAAGGCCTATGTCGGCGAACTCTACAAGCGCGCTCCGGTGCTCGATACCGGTGCCCGCGGCTCGACGGTCACCTTTGCGCAGCGCCAGATCGGCGACGTGCTGCTCGCCTGGGAAAACGAGGCCTATCTCGCCGGCGCCGAGTTCGGCAAGGATGCCTTCGAGATCGTCGTTCCGCCGATTTCGATCCTCGCCGAGCCGCCGGTTGCCGTCGTTGATGCGACCGTCGATTCCAAGGGTACACGCAAGCAGGCGGAGGCCTATCTGCAGTATCTCTACTCCGACGAGGGCCAGAACATCGCGGCGAAGCACTTCTATCGTCCTTCGAAGCCCGATGTGGTAAAGCCGGAATTGTTGAAGGCGCTGCCGAACATCAAGCTCGTCACCATCGACGATCCGATCTTCGGCGGTTGGAAGAAGGCGCAGCCCGAGCATTTCGGTGACGGCGGCATTTTCGACCAGATCTACAAGCCCGGTAAGTAAGTCGGAATATTAAATGATCCATAACGCCACTGCCTCACCGGCAAAGTGGCGACTGAAGCAGCCGAGCATCATCCCGGGTTTCGGGTTGACGCTCGGCTTTTCGCTCGCCTACCTGTCGCTGATTATCCTGATCCCCGTTGCTGGCCTGCTTTGGCGCACCGCCGGGCTCGGCTGGAGCGGGTTTTTCGCTGTTCTGACCGACCGGCGCACGCTGGACGCACTTTATATATCCTTCGGCACGGCCTTCCTGGCCGCGCTGGTCAATGTCGTCTTCGGCACCGTCGTCGCCTGGGTGCTGACCCGCTACAATTTCCCCGGCCGCCGGCTGATCGATGCGATCGTCGACCTGCCGTTCGCGCTGCCGACGGCGGTCGCCGGCATTGCGCTTGCAGCGCTCTATGCGCCGAACGGCTGGGTCGGTTCGCTGTTCATGCCGTTCCGCATCGCCTTCACGCCGCTCGGCATTGTCGTGGCGCTGGTCTTCATCGGCCTTCCCTTCGTGGTGCGCACCGTGCAGCCGGTCATGGAGGAGCTGGACCGCGAGGTGGAGGAAGCCGCAGCCACGCTCGGCGCCAATCGCTTCCAGACGATTTCGCAGGTGATCCTGCCGGGGCTGACGCCGGCGATCCTGACGGGGTTTGCGCTCGCCTTCGCCAGAGGCGTCGGCGAATACGGCTCGGTCATCTTCATCGCCGGCAACATTCCCTACGTCTCGGAGATCGCGCCGCTCCTCATCGTCATCCGGCTGGAGGAGTTCAACTATGCGGGCGCGACGGCGATCGCCACCATCATGCTGATCATCTCCTTCGTGATGCTCTTCATCATCAACCTCATCCAGGCCTGGAACCGAAGGAGATACGGCAATGTCTGAAGACGCCCGCTCCGCCCTCGGCAAGCCGCCGGCCTTCCGCAATCCCGCCGACGAGCGCCCGCTCGCGAAGATCCTGCTGATCGGGCTGGCGCTGGTTTTCCTCGCCTTCTTCCTGCTCCTGCCGCTGGTTTCCGTCTTTGTGGAGGCTTTTCGCAAAGGCTGGTCGGAATATTATGAAGCGCTGATCGAGCCCGACGCGGCGGCGGCGATCCGCCTGACGCTTCTGGTGGCTGCGATTTCCGTTCCGCTCAACCTCGTGTTCGGGCTCTGCGCCTCCTGGGCCATCGCCAAGTTCGAGTTCAAGGGCAAGTCCTTCCTGATCACCCTGATCGATCTGCCGTTCTCGATCTCGCCGGTCATTTCCGGCCTGGTCTACGTGCTGCTCTTCGGCTCCAACAGCCTGCTCGGCCCGATCCTCAAAAGCCAAGGCATCACAATCCTGTTTGCCGTGCCGGGCATCGTGCTCGCCACGGTCTTCGTCACCTTTCCCTTCGTCGCACGCGAACTGATCCCGCTGATGGAGGACCAGGGCACCGGCGACGAGGAGGCGGCCCTGTCGCTCGGCGCGTCCGGCTGGCAGACCTTCTGGTACGTGACGCTGCCGAATATCAAATGGGGCCTGCTCTACGGCGTGCTCCTCTGCAATGCCCGCGCCATGGGCGAGTTCGGCGCCGTTTCGGTGGTTTCGGGCCATATCCGCGGCCTCACCAACACCATGCCGCTGCATGTGGAGATACTCTATAATGAGTATAACTTCGTCGCGGCCTTCGCGGTGGCCTCGCTGCTGGCCTTGCTGGCGCTCGTCACCCTTGCATTGAAAACTCTTCTCGAACTTCGGTTCGGAGCCGGCGCTGCCGGCGGCAGGCATTGAAAGGTCAAGGACCAGATGGAAGTCACCATCAACAATATCCGCAAGGAATTCGATCGGTTTCCGGCGCTGAACGACGTCTCGCTGAACATCGCGTCCGGCGAGCTGATCGCGCTGCTCGGTCCCTCGGGCTCCGGCAAGACGACGCTCTTGCGCCTCATCGCCGGCCTCGATTTCCCGACATCGGGAAAGATCTTCTTCGGCGACCAGGACGCCTCGCATCATTCGGTGCAGGAGCGCAATGTCGGTTTCGTCTTCCAGCATTATGCGCTGTTCCGGCATATGACGGTCGCCGAGAATATCGGCTTCGGCCTCAAGGTCCGGCCGGCCGCCAGCCGGCCGCCGAAGACGGAAATCCGCCGCCGCGTCTCCGAACTCCTGGACATGGTCCAGCTGGGCGGCCTTGAAAAGCGTTATCCGAACCAGCTCTCCGGCGGCCAGCGCCAGCGTGTCGCGCTTGCCCGCGCCATGGCGATCGAGCCGCGCATCCTGCTGCTCGACGAACCTTTTGGCGCTCTCGACGCCAAGGTACGCAAGGAATTGCGCCGGTGGCTGCGGGAATTCCACGACCGCACCGGCCACACCACCGTCTTCGTCACCCATGACCAGGAAGAGGCGCTGGAACTCGCCGACCGGGTCGTGGTCATGAGCCAGGGCAAGATCGAGCAGGTCGGCTCGGCCGACGACGTCTACGACCGGCCGGGTTCCCCCTTCGTCTTCTCGTTCATCGGCGAGTCTTCGCAGCTCCCCGTCGAGGTGAGGGAGGGCACCATGCTCTTCCAGGGCCAGCCGATCGGCATTGCGGAGGCGGGCGACGGGGCAGGGGAACTGTTCTTCCGGCCGGAAGACGTGGCGCTTGTCGACGCGCCGGATGCGCTGTTCGGCAAGGTCACCGCCTGCCGCCGCCTCGCCGGCACCCGCATCGCCGAGATCGACATCGCCAATGAAGGCCACGCGCCCTATCACGTCGAGGTGGAGGTGCCGCTGCATGCGCCGATCGAGCTCGGCAGCGAAACGCGCTTCCGTCCGACACGCTGGAAGGTTTTCCGCAAGTAGCGTTTCCGCAGCCTCAGGAGGATCTTGGCCGCCCGTACACGCTGTGGCATATGCGATGCCACGGAAATCGCATTGCACGCGCCGTTGATGCGTGGCGTTTTTACCTTAATCACGGAAAGTTTTCCAAAATTGATATGTGTCAATTGTTGATTGACGCAGAACAGGTAAGAACCTTACGGGCGCAAGCTCTGACGAAATGCAGGCCTAACGCTTATTTCCGTGACGGATAACCTATGGCAGACATTGCCCACCTCGAAGACCCCTCCGAGCCGGTCGCCGGCTCGCCGGCAAAACAGTCGGCACAATCGGCCATCTCCATGGGGAGGGTGCTGGTCGACCGCCTGACTCCCGATGCGAGCATTCTTCTGTCTTTCGGTTTCCTTCTGTTCGTGATCGCCCTTGGGGTGAGCATCTTCCTCGAGGAAAATCTGGTGAGGCTCGGCTGGAGCCTGCTTCTGTCGAACAGCGATATCCACGCACCGACCGGTCTGGCACTGACGCTCCTGATCGGCACGCTCGCCACCAACCGGCTGCGGCGCCCGCGGCGCTGTCGCAAGCCGCCGGCGAGCCACGAGATGAGCCGCGCCATCGAAATTCTCGCCACCCAGCCGAATGCGAGCGCCGGTCTCGTACGCCTCGGCGACAAGAAGCTGCTTTTTTCCGATTGCGGCAACGCGTTCATCATGTACGCCCAGCAGGGCCGTTCCTGGGTGGCGCTGTTCGATCCCATCGGCCCCGTCGATGCATGGTCCGGCCTGGCGCTGAAATTCATGGAACATGCCCGCAAATCGGGCTGCCGCGCCGTTTTCTATCAGGTCTCCCCGGATTTCCTGCCGTTCACCGTCGAAACCGGGTTGAAGCCCTACAAGCTCGGCGAACAGGCGGTGGTCGACCTGACAAAGTTCGACCTCAAGGGTGGCACCCGGATCAGGCTTCGGCGCGCGGTCAACCGCGCGGTTCGCGATGGTCTTGAGTTTTCGATGATCGAGGCGGATGACGTGCCCCCAGTTCTCGACGAACTCCGGTCCGTCTCCCGGACCTGGCTGACCGCCCAGAATGCGACGGAAAAAGGCTTTTCGCTCGGAACCTTCCAGCCTCAATACGTGGCAGCCGGCCCGGTTGGCGTCATCCGCATCGAGGGCAAGATCGTCGCATTTGCCAACGTCCTTTCGACCGGCTCCGCCGGGGACGCCTGCATCGACCTGATGCGCCACCTGCCGAATGCTCATCAGGGCATGATGGTCTTGCTGTTCGTGCGGATCATGGAGCATTTGAGGGCCGCAGGCTTTCGCACCCTCAACCTCGGCATGGCGCCACTTGCCGGCCTTTCGACCCACAGCAAGGCGCCGCTCTGGAACCACGTGGGCGAGCGCATCTTCCAGAACGGCGAGCGTTTCTACAATTTCCGTGGCGTGAGGTTGTTCAAGGACAAGTTCGATCCGGAATGGCAGCCGCGCTACATCGCCGTCTCCGGCCGTGGCCTGCCGGTTGTTTCACTGGTCGATGTTACGATGCTGATCGGCGGCGGGCTGAAGGGCATCCTTCGCAGATGAAGGTTCTGCCGATCGTTTTTGCAGGCATCACCTTCGTCGCTGCCATCGTCAATATCGTCTCCGACCCGGCCCTGAAGGCCAGGAGCTTGCCGATCGACCGGGTTTCCATCCCCGAAGGCAAGGCGACCGGCGTCGTGGTGCTGCTTTCGGGCGGTGAGGGCTGGACGGACCGCGAGGAGCAGACGTCCGAGATGCTGGTCAGGGACGGCGCCCTGGTGGTCGGCGTGGACATTCGCGACTATTATGCGGCGTTGGAGGAGGAGCGGGATGACTGCCTCTATCTGGTTTCCGATATCGAGGACGTGACGCGCCAGCTGCACCGCTCGGCCGATATCGCCACCTACCACCCGCCGGTCGTGGCAGGCATTGGTGACGGCGGCATGCTGGCGCTGGCCATTGCCGCCCAGACGCCGGATTCGACGATCGCCGAGACCCTTGCCATCGACCCGCAGAACGCCATCCCGCTGTCGACCGTCCTCTGCACCCCGGCGCCGAAGACACCGGCCCCCGGCGGCACGATCTATGGCCTGACCGAAGGCGATCTTCCCAATCCCGTCCGGGTCGTCTTCACCCCCGAGGCCGACGCGGCGGGCCGTATCCTCGCGGAAAATCTGAAAAATACCCATCCCGCGATCGAGTACCGGGAAACGGCGGTGGGCGCTGATGTGGCCCTGCTGGAGAATATATCGGCGACCGTCCGGCGGCTCGCCCAGTCCGCTTCGCCGCTCAATCTGCCGATCGTGCCGATCCATGCGACGCCGAAACACAATATGATGGCGATCATCTATTCCGGCGACGGCGGCTGGCGCGACATCGACCAGCAGCTCGGCGCCTATCTGAAGGAAGAGGGCATCCCGGTCGTCGGCGTCGATGCGCTGCGCTATTTCTGGAGCGAGCGGACCCCGGAACAGACCGCCGCCGACCTTTCCCATATCATCAATTCCTACCGTAAGCGCTGGAACGTCGATAACGTCCTGCTGATCGGTTATTCCTTCGGGGCCAATGTCCTGCCGGCCACCTACCGGCTGCTGCCGGAGGCCGACAAGCAGGCGATTTCGCTCGTCTCGCTCCTGGCGCTGTCGCATCAGGCGGATTTCGAGATCGACGTAACCGGCTGGCTCGGTTTTACGGGCACCGGCAAATACGGCGATCCGGTCGACGATCTTCACGAGGTCGAACCGTCCAAGATCCAGTGCATTTACGGGCTTAAGGAAAATGACACCGCCTGCCCGGCCGTCAGGGACATCCGCGGCACCCAGGTTCTCGCCCGCGAAGGCGGCCACCATTTCGACGGCGACTACCGCGCCCTCAACCGCCTGATCGTCGACAGGGCCCTGGCGCTGATGGCGACCAATTGATCGTTGATGGCGGTCTGACGTTCAAGAAACGGTGAAACCTCTGGCCATCTGCGCAGACGGCCTACATCTTCCGGCACATGATCCGGAACAGAGGAGAGCCGCCATGCCCCGTCTTTCGATCACCCGTATTCTCGCCGGCGCCGCAATGACCGTTGCGCTTGCCGGGTCTGCCGTTGCTCATCACGGCTGGTCCTGGGCGCAAGCCGACCAGATAGACCTCAAGGGCACGATCCAGTCGATTTCCTTTGCCCCGCCGCATCCGACGCTTGAGGTGAAGGCCGACGACGGCGTCTGGCGCGTCGAGCTCGGCAATCCCAATCAGACCCAGCGCTCCGGCTTCGTCGAAGGGCAGGCCAAGGTCGGTGACCAGATCACCGCGACCGGCAACCGCTCCGAAGACCGCAGTGAAAAACGCCTGAAGGCGGTGCGGATCGTCGTCTCCGGCAAGACGTTCGACATCTATCCGGAACGCATCAAGACCAATTGAGGCGGGCATGGAATTTCTGGCCATGGCTGCCGAAACGCCGCTTGCGCGGGCGCTGGTCACGTCTTCGACGCTTTATCTCCTGGTCAACGCGGCGCATATCCTGGGCATCGGCATGCTGTTCGGCGCCATCCTGGCACTCGATCTCCGGCTGCTGGGCCTGGCCCCGGTCGTTCCGCTTGCCGTGGTCGCGCCATATCTGTCACGCCTCGCCGGGGCCGGTGTCCTGATTGCCATCGTCACCGGCTTCTGCCTGTTCTCGGTGCGGCCGCTGGAATATGCCCGCAACCCGGCTTTCCTCGCCAAGCTCGGCTTGGTGGCGCTCGGCCTTCTGAACGTCGCCGTGGTTCATTTCAATTCCGGCTGGCGGACGGTGCTCGCCGGCGATGCGCCGACGACAGCACTTCGGATCTCCGCCGTCCTCTCAATCGTGCTTTGGATCAGCGCGGTAATTGCCGGCAGATGGATCGGGTTCTTGTAGACGTCTTGATTAATTCCAACACCTCAAGCACACTGCATCGCAATTGCAACGCATGGAGTGAAGACATGAAAACGGCGACCATTCCTTCCCTGCGGGTCGATCCGGAACTGCGGGCAGCCGCAGAGAGCGTGCTCAAAGAGGGCGAAACGCTTTCAGCCTTCATGGAAGAGTCCTTGAGGCGACAGGTCGATTATCGAAAGACCCAGGCAGAATTCATTGCAAGAGGGCTCAAGGCCCGCGATGAAGCTAAACGGACGGGAGTGTATTACAGCTCTGAGGATGTGCTGAACATGATGCGCGAGAAGCTGGAGAAGGCAAGGGCTCGTCAAGCTCAATGAGCTATCGTCTTCAATATACTCGCGAATTTTATGAGGATTTCGAGAGATATTACGGCAATCTGGCCGAGATTGATTTGCAGCTTGCCGAGCGTGTTTTCGATGCCATGCAAAAAGCGATGAAGGTGCTTGAGGATTTTCCTTTCGCAGGGCGAAGGGCTGTGTCCGAAAATGCTTTTGCACGAGAGCTACTCGTCCCGTTCGGTTCGAGCGGATATATTCTCCTGTACGAAGTGGAGGACAGCGAGACGGTTACCATCCTCGCCGTCCGCCATCAGCGCGAAGACGATTACCACTGATCACCGGTCACTCACCATCGCCCTCGGATTGACCCAGGGCTCTTGATTGCTGCGGGGCAGCGGCGTCTTGCCGAGAATATGATCGGCCGCCTTTTCGCCGGTCATGATCGAGGGGCCGTTGAGGTTGCCGTAGGTCACATGCGGGAAGATCGACGAGTCGGCGACGCGCAGGCCCTCGATGCCGATCACCCGGCATTCCGGATCGACCACCGCGAGCGGATCGTCCGCGCGGCCCATGCGACAGGTGCCGCAGGGGTGATAGGCGCTTTCCAGATGCTCGCGCAGGAAGGCATCGATCTGGTCATCCGTCTCGACCTGTTCGCCCGGCTGGATTTCCGGCCCGCGATACTGGTCGAACGCCTTCTGGGAAAAGATCTCCCGGGTCAGCCGCACGCAATGACGGAACTTCTCCCAGTCTTCAGGATGGCTCATGTAGTTGAACCGGATCACCGGATCGGCCTTCGGATCGGGTGATCGCAGCGTCACGTTACCGCGCGACTTGGACAGGTTGTAGCCGACATGCACCTGGAATCCGTGGCTTTTCGCCGCCGCGCGTCCGTCGTAGGAAATCGCCACCGGCAGGAAATGGTATTGGATATCCGGTTGCGTGAGACCTGCGCTCGAGCGCAGGAAGGCGCAGGCCTCGAACTGGTTGGAGGCACCGAGCCCGCCCTTCGAGAGCAGCCATTGCGCGCCGACCACGCCCTGCCAGAACCACGGCAGCCAAGAATAGAGCGATACCGGCTTGGTCGAGACCTGCTGGAAATAGAATTCCATATGGTCCTGCAGGTTTTCGCCGACACCCGGCCGGTCGGCTTTCACCTCGATGCCCATCTCCTTCAGATGCTCCGCCGGCCCGATACCGGACAACATCAGCAATTTCGGCGAGTTGAAGGAGGAGGCCGCAACGATCACCTCGCGGTTGGCCTTGATCGTCTCGGTGACGCCGCGGCGAACAATCTCGACGCCGACGGCGCGGCCGTTCTCGATGACGATCTTCTGAGCCAATCCATAGACCAGTTCGACATTCCTGCGCTTCAGCGCCGGCCGCAGATAGGCGTTGGCGGCGGACCAGCGGCGGCCGTTATGGATCGTCTGCTCCATCAGCCCGAAACCTTCCTGCTTCGAACCGTTATAATCCTGCGTCATCTCGAAACCGGCCTGGGAACCCGCCTGGATGAAGGCGTGGAAGAGCGGATTGGTCACCGGCCCACGCTTTACATGCAGCGGGCCGTCCGTGCCGCGCCAGCCTTCCTCGCCGCCATGGCTATGCTCCATCCGCTTGAAATACGGGAGCACGTCCGCATAGGCCCAGCCGGTCGCGCCGAGCTCCTCCCAACGGTTATAGTCTTCCGCGTGTCCTCGGACATAGACGAGCCCGTTGATCGACGACGACCCGCCGATGACCTTCCCGCGCGGCGCTGTGATGCGCCGGTTATTGAGGTTCGGCTCGGGTTCCGAGAGGTAACCCCAGTTGTAGCGCTTCATGCTCATCGGCCAGGCGAGCGCCGCCGGCATCTGGATGAACGGCCCGAAATCCGTACCCCCCGCCTCGATGACGATCACCGAATTTTTGCCGTCCTCCGACAGGCGATAGGCCATGGCGGAGCCCGCCGAGCCGGAACCGATGATGACGAAATCTGCCTGCGCCATTTGCAACTCTCGATTGATAGTCATATAGCTGTAAGCTATATTGATCTAATGAAGGCTGTACTCTATTCTAAGGTCGCACTGAAAAGCCTGAGCCGGATGCAGCCCAAACGCCAGGCTGCCATCAGGGCGAAGGTCGATGCATTCGCCCGTGGTGAAAGGGTCGATCTCAAAAGGCTGGAGGGCAGCGCGCTCGTTCGCATCCGCGTCGGCAATGACAGGATCATCATCGACGAGGAGACGAACCTCGTCGTCGTTATCGATGTCGGGCCTAGAGGCGGTATCTATAAGGAGTGAACAATGGGTGTTTTTGACAAGACCGTCATTGACGGCAAGTCTTATGTCCTGGTTCCCGAAGACGACTTCGAGGATATGATGGACACCATCAAGGCCAACGAAATCATGGCGCGCATCGCCGCCGGAGAGGAAACCTGGCCGGCTGAGTTGGTGTACGAACTGCTTGAAACCGAAAGCCGCATCCGTACCTTTCGCAACTACCGCAAGATGACCGTTTCCGAGCTTGCGGACGCGGCCGGCATATCGCAGCCGTACATGTCCGAGATCGAAACCGGTAAGAAGACCGGTTCCGTAGAGGTTCTGAAGCGAATTGCGGTTGCGCTTAGGGTCGATCTCGACGACCTTGTTCTTGACTGACGCCATCTTCAATACGGCGCCTCGACCTTGCCCATGCCCACATAAACCGTCTTCAGCTCGGAATAATGCTCCAGCGCGGCCAGCGAGTTCTCCCGCCCGAAGCCGGATTGTTTCGAGCCGCCGAACGGGATTTCCACCGGGCAGAGATTGTAGGTATTGATCCACAGCGTGCCGGCCTCGAGCTGATCCGCCACCCGATGCGCACGCGTGAGATCGGACGTGAAAACTCCGCCGGACAGGCCGAATTCCGTGCCGTTGGCGCGGGCGATCACCTCGGCCTCGTCGTCGAAATCGAGCACGCACATGACAGGCCCGAATATCTCTTCCCGCGCGATCGTCATCTCGTCGGTGACGTCGGCGAAGACGGTCGGCTGCACATAGTAACCTTCGCCGGTGACGTGGTTGGGAATGCCGCCGCCGGTGACGAGCGTGGCGCCCTCGGCCTTGCCCTTGTCGATATAGCTCATCACCTTCTGGCGCTGATCGAACGAGACCATCGGTCCGATCTGGGTCGCCTCGTCCATCGGATCGCCGATCACCATGTTTTCGGTGCGTGCCTTGAGGCGCGACAGGAACGTTTCCTTGATACCGCGTGCCACGAACACGCGGGTGCCGTTGGAGCAGACCTGGCCGGTCGAATAGAAATTGCCGAGCATCGCCCCGCCGATGGCGCTGTCGATATCGGCATCGTCGAAGACGATCAGCGGCGATTTGCCCCCGAGCTCCATCGTGACGTGCTTGAGGCTTCCGGCTGCGGCCGCCGCCACTTTGCGGCCGGTCGGCACCGAGCCGGTCAGCGATACCTTGGCGACATCCGGATGGTTGACCAAGAGCGGTCCGGTCGTCCGGTCGCCCTGGATGACGTTGTAGAGCCCCTTCGGCAGGCCCGCTTCGATCAGGATCTCGGCGATCTTCAGCGCCCCGAGCGGCGTGTTTTCGGACGGCTTGAACACCATGGCATTGCCGCAGATCAGCGCCGGCGCGCCCTTCCAGCAGGCGATCTGCTGCGGATAGTTCCAGGCGCCGATGCCGACGCAGACGCCGAGAGGCACCCGTTTCGTATAGGCAAAGTCCTGCCCCAGCGGGATGTAGCTTCCGTTGAGTCCTGCCGCTGCGATACCCCCGAAAAATTCGAAGCTGTCTGCGCCCGAAGTCGGGTCGGCGACGATGGTTTCCTGGATCGGCTTGCCCGTATCCAGCGTCTCCAATTCGGAAAGCTCCCGGTTGCGCTCCCGCATGATGTCGGCGGCGCGCTTGAGGATGCGGCCGCGGGCGGTCGGGCTCATGGCCGCCCAAGCCGGTTGGGCGCGTTTGGCGGCTGCAATCGCCCTCTCGACGATCGCGGGCGTCGCCGCATGCAGGCGTGCGATCACCTCTCCGGTCGCCGGATAGAGGCTTTCGATGACGGTGCCGTCGGTATCCTCGACATATTCGCCGTCGATGAAATGGCTGGCGATCGGCTGGGCTTTCATCTCATTCTCCGCGCGGATAGCGTTTGGACTCCTCGAGATTGTCGAGGTTCATGTGGTTGCGCATGTAGCGCTCGGATGCTTTCTGCAAGGGCTGGTGGTCCCAGGGGTAATAGGCGCCGTTGCGTAGCGCCTCGTAGACCACCCAGCGCCGCGCCTGGCTTTCACGCACCGCCGCGTCGAAGGCGCCCATGTCCCAGCGCTCCTCACGCTGGCGCCGGAAGAGAGCGACCACCTCGGCAAAGTCCGGATTGCTGGCGAGGTTGTCGAGCTCCTGGGGGTCACTTTCCAGATCGAACAACTGGTCCGGATCGAGCAAACAATGGATATATTTCCACTTGCCCTCGCGGATGGCGACGAGCGGCGCATGGGAACCTTCGGCCGCATATTCCATCAGCACCGGGCTCGTGCGGGCAGTCCCCTCCATCATCGGCTTCAGGCTTTCGCCGTCCGTCCAAGGCTTGATCTCGTCCATCGAAATGCCGGCCAGATCGCAGAGCGTCGGCGTCACGTCGAGGTTGGAAACCGGCGCCAGATGCAGACCAGCGGGCACGCCAGGACCTGCGATCATCAGCGGCACGCGCGCCGAGCCCTCGAAGAAGTTCATCTTGAACCACAGCCCGCGCTCGCCCAGCATGTCGCCATGGTCGGAGCAGAACAGGATCAGCGTGTCGTCCAGCATCCGAGTCCGCGTCAGCGTGTCGACCAGCTCACCGACCTTCTCGTCGATATAGGAGATGTTGGCGAAATAGGCTCTTCGCGAGCGGCGGACATTGTCTTCCGTCACGTCGAAATTCTTGTAGTCGCAGGAAAAGATGATCCGCTTCGAGTGCGGATCCTGGTCTTCGAGCGGGATCGGCCCGACTTCCGGCAGCAGGTGCTCGCAATCCTCATAGAGATCCCAGAACTTCTTCCGGGCCACATAGGGGTCGTGCGGATGGGTGAAGGAGACGGTCAGCGCCCAGGGCCGCCGATCGGCATCGTCCCGCTCGCGGGCAAGGTGATAGAGTTTCTGGTTGGCGAGGAAGGCGACCTCGTCGTCATATTCCATCTGGTTGGTGATTTCGGCCACTCCCGCGCCGGTCACCGAACCGAGATTGTGATACCACCAGTCGATGCGTTCGCCCGGCTTGCGGTAATCCGGCGTCCAGCCGAAATCGGCCGGATAGATATCGGTCGTCAGCCGGTCCTCGAACCCGTGCAGCTGGTCCGGCCCGACGAAATGCATCTTTCCCGAAAGTGCCGTGTAATAACCGGCGCGGCGCAGGTGATGCGCGAAGGTGGGGATCGACGAAACATATTCGGCGGCATTGTCATAGACCCGCGTCCGGCTCGGCAACTGCCCGGCCATGAACGAGGCACGCGCCGGCGCGCAGAGGGGCGAGGACGTGTAGTTGTTGGCAAACCGGGCGCTGCGTGCGGCAAGCGCCTTGAGGTTCGGGGCATGCAGCCATTCCGCCGGCCCATCCGGAAACAGCGTCCCGTTCAGCTGGTCGACCATGACGATGAGGATATTGGGCTTGGTCATGGCGTCCTCAATTGTCGGGATGGCGTGGGGAGCCGGCACTTTCGCGCGCGGCAGGCAATGCCCGGAGGCCAGGCAGATGGATCCTCGGGTCAAGCCCGAGGATGACGGAGCGCGTGGGATCGGTTGGCGCAACAGATGAGGTTGCCGGCTGCCGGGAGGCCTCTCCTGTCATCCGTCGCACCTCCCTCTCCGCCGTCATCCTCGGGCTTGACCCGAGGATCCACCCGCGTGTGCTGCTGCGGATGGGCCACGATACCTCACTACCTGCAATCGCACCGCTTTTGAGGAAGTGGGGCGTCGTGCGTCGTCGCTCGGCTGTGACCATCTCGATTTGCCTTAGATTCCTTCAGTGATTTGAGTTATTTTCGATCGTCTTGGCAATCAAGAAGCGATTGCGAACCTTCCTGTTCCAAAAGCGCGCCGTTGACCCGGATCAAGCCTGCTCCACATCCTTTACATTAGGTTCGGGTGAGGTTTCGGCAAAAAAGGGGTTGGCCATGACGTTCGGTCTGGATACGCCGTCGGTATCGACGGTCCGCGACAAGTGGGGCTGGTTTCTTGCTCTCGGCATCCTGCTGTTGCTCTTCGGGGTTCTCGCGCTCGCCAATCTCTTCGTGGCGACGGTCGCGTCGGTGTTTTACATCGGCATGATGATGCTGACCGGTGGCGTCGCCTATCTTGTCCATGCCTTCCAGGTGAAGGGCTGGGACCATATCCTGTTCTGGGCGGCGAGCGGTATCCTCTATACGATCGCGGGCCTGCTCGCCTTCTGGAACCCGGCGCTGACGGCCGTCATCGTCACCTTCTTCATGGCGGTGGCACTGATCGTCGCCGGCATTTTCCGCCTCTGGGTCGGCTTTAGGATGCGGCCGATGCGCGGATCCGGTTGGGTGATTTTCGGTGGCGCCATCACCGCGCTTGCGGGCCTCGTCATCGCGCTCGGCTGGCCTGTTAACAGCCTCTGGATCCTCGGCCTGTTCCTCGCGATCGACCTGACGATGCAGGGCTGGGCCCTGGTCGCGGTAGCGCTTGCGGCCAAGCCCTGAGGCAAGCAAAGGTTGCCTCTAAGTCTCTAAAATCTTGTATAAAAATGACTTTTATCGTCATAAAACTTTCATCCAACCTTCATGTTCGGGAAAGGTATTTTTGACCAATTGCTGGGAACCTGACATTCGTGTTGAGGCATGTTTTAGGCCATTGCGCAGTGGAGTAATGAGTGATGTCGTCTGCGGCCATCTTGGAACCGGGCGTTTTCCGCCGGTATGCGAGCGATCAGCTTGTTACTCTGGCCAAACTGGTCCTGGAAAATGCCTTCCAGCCGATCGTCGAGGTCGGCACCGGTTCCGTCTTCGGTTATGAATCGCTGTTGCGCGGCCAGGAGCGGATCGGTTTCTCTTCACCGCTCGAACTGCTCGATGAGGCCCAGGAGACCGACCAGCTTCTGGCACTCGAACAGGTGATGGCAACCCGGGCGCTGGCGAAATTCGCCAGCCTGCCGGATTTCTCCTCCCAGACCCTGTTCCTCAATCTCGACGTCCGGCTGATCCGCCACGGCAAACATTTCCTTGAAAAGGTCGTGCAGCATCTGCGCACGGCGAATATCGCTCCGTCTTCCGTCTGCTTCGAGTTCTCCGAGCGTTTCGACAATACCAGCGTGCCGGAATTCGCAGATCTGGTCACCCAGATGCGGAAGGAGGGCTTCAAGCTCGCGATCGACGATTTCGGCGTCGGCCATGGCGAAATGAAGCTGCTCTGCGACTATCCGGTCGACTACCTGAAGATCGACCGCCATTTCGTCGCCGGCATCGACGGGAACCCGCGCAAGCGCCACCTCGTCAAGAACATCGTCAACATCGCCCACGTGCTCGGCATCCGCGTCATCGCGGAAGGCATCGAGACGGAAGCGGAATTCCTTGCCTGCCGTGAATACGGCGTCGATCTCGTCCAGGGCTGGTTCATAGCCCGGCCGACGACATTCGTGTCCGAACTGCAGCCGTCCTTCCCCTATCTCGCCGATATCGGCCGTACCCGGCGCTCCAGCCAGTCGCTCGACGAAATCCTCATCCGCAAGCAGATCGAACACCTGCCGACCGTCTACGAGAACCAGAGCATCGACAGCGTCTTTGACCTGTTCCGCCGCAATCCGCGCCAGGCTTTTTTCCCGGTGCTGAATGCGAACGGCGAGCCGCGCGGCGTCATCAACGAATATCACCTCAAGGAATATATCTATCAGCCCTTCGGCCGCGATCTCCTGAAGAACAAGGTCTATGAACGCTCGATCTCGCATTTCGTCGACCGAGCCCCGATCGTCGGGCTGGATGCTGAAGCCGAAGAACTGATGACGCTGTTTGCCAATATGGAAAACAGCGCCTGCGTCATCCTGACGGAAAACATGCGGTATGCGGGCGTCGTCTCCGCCGCCTCGCTGATCAAGGTCGTCAACGAAAAGCAGCTGAAGATCGCCCAGGACCAGAACCCGCTGACCGGCCTGCCGGGCAACCGCGCCATCCGCGACTTCATGCAGGAGACGGGCCGCGACGACGACGAGACCCGCTTCTTCTGCTATTGCGACTTCGACAACTTCAAGCCGTTCAACGATCATTACGGCTTCCAGATGGGCGACCATGCGATCTCGCTGTTCGCAGCTCTGGTGAAGCGTTATTTCTTCTCCGACGGCGATTTCCTCGGCCATGTCGGCGGCGACGATTTCTTCATTGGCGTGCGCGGCTGGACCCGCGACGAGCTGAACGAAATCCTCGAACGCCTGCTCTCCGATTTCCATGACGATGTCGTCGAACTCTATTCTCCGGAAGAACGCGCCGCCGGCAAGATCCGCGGCCACGACCGTTCCGGCGCCGAGCGGGATTTCCCGCTGCTGCGCTGCTCGATCGGCGTGCTCGAACTGCCGCAGGGCCTGCTGCTCGACGATGTCGGCCGCATCGGTTCGGAGATCGCCGCCGTCAAGGCGGAAGCCAAGGAAAACGAGGGCGGTCTGGTTTTCGCAAGTTTCGGCGAGACAAAATGACCTAGGCGGCGGAACGCCGCCTTCCTATCGCGAGGCGACTATCCTAAGTCAGGGACCTGTCACCGGTCTCGTCGGTGGCCGCACCGAGAGGAGTTCCGCCATGCCGCTTCCCACCGAAATGCGTTTCGTCGATCTGCCGTCCTTCGGAGAGCCGGAGGTGATGACCATTGCCAGCGGTCCGCTGCCGGCGGTGCGGCCGGGCGAGATCCTGGTCAAGGTGGAGGCGGCCGGCATCAACCGCCCGGACGTGCAGCAGCGCAAGGGCGCCTATCCGCCCCCGAAGGACGCAAGCCCGATCCTCGGTCTGGAAATATCAGGCGAAGTGGTGGCAATCGGGGAGGGTGTCAGCGAGTTCAAGCCCGGTGACAAGGTCTGCGGGCTCGCAAACGGCGGCGGTTACGCGGAATATTGCACCGTTCCTGCCGGGCAGGCACTGCCATGGCCGAAGGGTTATGATGCGGTCAAGGCCGCGGCGCTGCCGGAAACCTTCTTCACCGTCTGGGCCAATCTGTTCCAGATGGCGGGCCTGACCGAAGGCGAGAGCGTGCTGATCCATGGCGGCACCAGCGGCATCGGCACGACCGCCATCCAGCTTGCCAGGGCGTTCGGCGCGACGGTCTACGCGACGGCCGGCTCCAGGGAAAAGTGCGAGGCCTGCGAAAAGCTCGGCGCCGCAAGAGGCGTCGACTACAGGGCCGAGGATTTTGCCGAGGTGATCAAGGCGGAAACCGGCGGCCGGGGCGTCGATGTCGTGCTCGACATGATCGGCGCCGCCTATCTCGAAAAGAACCTCTCGGTTCTCGCCAAGGACGGCTGCCTGTCGATCATCGCCTTCCTTGGCGGCAACATGGCCGAAAAGGTCAACCTCTCGCCGATCATGGTGAAGCGCCTGACGGTCACCGGCTCGACCATGCGCCCGCGCACGGCAGACGAAAAACGCGCCATCCGCGACGATCTTCTAGCCCAGGTCTGGCCGCTCCTGGAAGACGGAACCGTCGCCCCGGTCATCCACTCCGTCCTGCCGTTCGCAGACGTCGTCGAGGCCCACAAGCTGATGGAAACCAGCAGCCATATCGGCAAGATCGTGGTGACTTTGAGCTGAAGGGGAGAATCTGCCTCGATCGAAGCTGGCGAATTCTAGGGGTGGAAGGTCGCCGCCGCAACTCAATTAAATACGCAATCGTTTATATAACGTGGCTTGCAGAACAGGGCTTTGGCACTTACCTTTTAATCATCGTCAACGTAGTGAAAGGAAGGTGATCCAATGTCTAGTGAGATTTCGGTCTGTGTAACGGGCAATGGAAAGGTGGCGGTTTTGACAGGGCAACCCTCGGCCTGAACCTCATCTTCCTTCGGGGGAGCTCACGAAGCGCCCCGGGTTCGTTGAACCGGACCAAACTCATGGAAGGGTCGCCTCGAGCGGCCCTTTTCCATTTTATGGCCTTTCATTTTCAGCGGCTTTTGTTCGGCCGACGGCTCTTCATTTTTCATTATTTCTAATATGAGAAAGACCTATGCGCCTCTCGCATGGGTGGCCTGCCAAGTGGGCGCTTTCAGTGCACGTTTGATGAGCTTATATAAGCGTCATCGAAGCAAACAAGAGCGACAAGGACTGGCGCTCAAGCTTCGAAAGTCCCAGGAAAGGGGAACCATCATGAACGTCGCACGCACTCTCAACAATTGGCGCAAGTATCGTCAGACGGTTGCCGAACTGGGCCGTATGACACCGCGCGAACTCGACGATCTCGGCATCGCCCAGGGCGATATCCGCCGGGTTGCGCGTCAGGCCGTCGGCTTCTGATCGCCATCTGATCTGCATGTTTGTCGAACGCCCGCATCCGCGGGCGTTTTGCATTTCATGCATAGCTGCCATCTTAAATCCCGATCCGTCCGAGCGCCGGCACCTTGATGCCGGGATTGGCGATATCGAGGCCCGCGACCAGGCCCAGGAAGTGCACCTCAAACCCGCTGCGCAAACCGGCAGACAGGCCGATGAGGCCGCGCACGGTCACATGCACGTCGCGCCAGTCGTCGTCCAGATGAATGAATTCGCCATCCGGCAGATAGTCGCGGCCGACTGCGTGCGGCGGCAGCACGGCGTTGAGTTCCGGCACGCTGCGCAGCACATGGGCGACGAAGGTGTTGGAATTCGGCCCCGGCCAGATCGTGTAGCCGCCCGGTTCCGCGTAAGGGTAGGCGGCGATCGCGCCCTCGACCTTCGGGATCAGCAGTTCCGCCTTCGAACCGGTGACGGAGGTAACGATCTGCGGCGTGTTGGAATACCAGTAGGCGTCGGGCGAATAGCCGTTGCGGCGGATCGGCGAACCCCACCCCACCTTGTCGAAGCGCGTATAGGTTTTCGCGCCTTTTTCCTTGAAGACAATCCACGCATGGCTCGCCACGGCGCCCTTCAGGCCACCCGTCATCGCCGAGAAGACGTAGATCGCCGCTTCGTCGCTTGTCTCTGGCTTCGGTAGTATGCCCGCCGACGACCAGCGTGCCTCGCGCCAACCCGACGGACGCTCCTTCATCGCCCAGAGACCGGCGGATGCGAAGGTCGGAACCAGGTAGACGATGAAGATGGCCAGAAACAACCGCTTAACCGATTTCATACGGTCCCCCATGAAAATCCCGCCGGACTCGTTTAAGAGCCTGTGATATCGCCAGACGATAGGCACATTGAAACCGGCAATTTCAGGACAGACCATGCAAAACCCCGTTACCGTCGAAATTACCAGAGGCAGCCTGGTCGAAAGCCGTCACCGCGGGCTCGGCGCCGTCGTGGATGGCGACGGCAAGGTTCTCTTCTCGTTCGGCGACGCGGACGCGCATGTCTTCCCCCGTTCCGCCAGCAAGGCCATGCAGGCGCTGCCGCTCATCGAAAGCGGTGCGGCGGACGCCTATGGCTTCGGCAACAAGGAACTCGCCTTTGCCTGCGCCTCCCATTCCGGCGAGGATGCGCATGTGGCGATGGCCGCCTCGATGCTCGGCAAGGCCGGCCGTGACGACAGCGCGCTCGAATGCGGCGCCCATTGGTCCTCGGAACAGGCGGTGCTGATCCATCAGGCCCGCACCATCGAGGCACCGACAGCACTGCACAACAATTGCTCCGGAAAACATGCCGGCTTCGTCTGCACCTGCGTACACACCGGCATGAATCTGAAGGGCTACGTCGACTACGACCATCCGCTGCAGGCCGAAATCCGCGGCACGATGGAAACCCTGACCGGCGCCCTCATCGGTCACCAGAATTGCGGCACTGACGGCTGCTCGATCCCGACCTATGCGGTGCCGCTCAAGGGCCTCGCCCACGGTTTCGCGAAGATGGCGACCGGCAACACCCTGTCGGCCGAACGCGCCAAAGCCTCGCGCCGGCTGATGGATGCCTGCATGGCCGAGCCCTTTTACGTTGCCGGCACCAACCGGGCCTGCACCAGGCTGATGGAAGTCGCGCCCGGCAAGATCTTTGCCAAGACCGGCGCCGAAGGCGTGTTCGTTGCCGCCCTTCCGGACCAGGGCATCGCCATGGCGGTGAAGTGCGAGGATGGCACCACGCGCGCCGCCGAGGCGATGATCTTCGCCCTGATCGCCCGCTATTTCGAAAAGGGCGGCGAGGTGCACACCAAGCTGATGGCGATGGCCAACAAACCGATGAAGAACTGGAACGGCATCCGTGTGGGCGATGTGAGGGTGACCGACGCGCTGTTTGCGTGAGGTTGGCGGGGCTGTTTCGGTCGGCATCAATGCACCGGACAAGATTTGGAGCGACCATTTCCCCACACGCCGTCATCCTCGGGCTTGACCCGAGGATCCACCGCCGCGTCTGCGGCGAATGGCATTCTTTTCACGCGAAAGACTTCGCGTGGATGGATCCTCGGGTCAAGCCCGAGGATGACGAAGGAGAGGGCAGTGCCTGCGAAGGCGGAGGCGCCGAAGATCTTTTGCGTCTCGCCTCACGCCTCCATGAGGCCCACACCTATCGCCCGATAAGGCGCAATCCGCTCCTCATCGATGCCGCTTTGCACGATCATGCCCGACAATGCCGAAACCGGCATGATCACATGCGGTGAAACCGCATCCAGCTTTTCCGCAGTCACCAGCGTGATCGTCTCGGCCGAACACGCAGCAATATGGCGCTTGATCGCTGCCTCCTCGAAATCGCCGGTCGAGAGCCCGCGGGCCGGATGCACGGCGGTGACGCCGAGGAAGAATATGTCCGGCCGCATCAGCGCGATCTGCGCCATGGCCGCGGCACCTGTCGCGACCATCGAATGTTTGTAAAGCCGCCCGCCGATCAGGATCACCTCTGCTGTCGGATGATGCTCAAGTTCCGCCGCGATCGTCGGGCTGTGGGTGACGATCGTGAAGGCGAAGTCGCGGGGCAGGGCGCGGGCGATCTCCGCAGTCGACGTGCCGCCGTCGAGAAAGATCGTCTGGCCCGGCTTCACCATGTCGGCCGCAGCCCTGCCCAGCCGCTGCTTCACACCCGATGACACGGCCCGCCGGGCGGACAAATCTGGCAGGTCGGGAGAGATGGGCATCGCCCCGCCATGCACCCGCCGCAACAGCCCTTCCGCCGCCATTTCGCGGAGATCTCGCCGGATCGTGTCCTCGGAAAGCGAGAATTCTTCCGCCGCCCGTTTGGCGACGACCTGCCCCTCCCGGCGCAGCATGTCGAGGAGGAGACTCTTGCGTTGGCTTGTCAGCATGGGTCTTGACTCTGCACGAAATTGCATGAATAAGCGCATTTATGCCTGATATAGTCACTAATGTAAAGCATATCAGGCAAATTCGTGCAATTCCGCGATGAATGCGGACGAGTTGGAGAAACGAAGATGTTGATCTTGATTGCAGGCCCCTACCGCTCCGGCACCGGGGACGACCCTGAGAAGATGGCCGAGAACCTGAAGCGGCTCGAAGCGCCGTCGCATGCGCTGTTCAAGGCCGGCCATGTGCCGATGATCGGCGAATGGGTGGCGCTGCCGATCTGGCATGCGGCCGGCGGAAAACATGTGGGCGACGATCTGTACGAGGAGATCTTTCACCCGGTCGCGGGACGTCTGCTGCAGCTCTGCGAAGGCGTTCTGCGCCTGCCGGGCGCCTCCAAGGGCGCCGACAACGACGTCCGGATCGCCAACGAACGCGGCATTCCGGTCTGGCATCGGCTGGAAGATGTGCCCGGTGTCAGCTGACCAGCGGTTTGAGACTTCTGGCCTGAAAAAACCGTGCTAGAACGGCGCGGTCCAAAGGAGGATTTTCATGTATACGCTGTTCTTTTCGCCCAATGCCTGTTCGCTGGCCAGCCACATCGCGCTTGCCGAATCCGGTCTGCCCTACGAGATCAAATGGGTGAAATTCGCCGACAAGGAACAGCAGTCGGAAGCCTATCTGAAGATCAACCCGAAGGGCCGCGTCCCGGCACTCGCAACGGACCGGGGTATCATCACCGAGTCCGTCGCGATCCTCGCCTTCATTGCCCAGGCCGCACCCGAGGCGAAGCTTGCGCCGCTCGACGACCCGTTCCTGTTCGGCAAGATGCAGGCGTTCAACGCCTATATCGCCTCGACGGTGCATGTCGCCTATGCCCATTGGCGCCGCGGTTATCGCTGGGCGGACAACCAGTCCTCCTTCGACGACATGGTCGCCAAGGCGCCAAAGGTCTTTCACGATTGTTTCCAGGTGATCGAGGACTCGTTGCTCGAAGGCCCCTACGTGCTCGGGGAAACCTATTCGGTGGCCGACGCCTATCTATACCTGATGACCGATTGGCTCGCGAACATGAAGCTCGACCGTGCGGACTTTCCGAAGGTCAATGCGCACTACGAGCGGATGAAACAGCGTCCGGCCGTACAGCGCGCCCTGGCCGAACAGGCGGCCGCGACTGCGGTCTAACGCCGGAAGACGGCGAGCTTTTCCGCTCGAACATGGAATTCACCTCAGCCGCCCGCTCCTCCCGTGGGGGAGTGGGTCACGATGGCGTCAGGCGCATTTCGCCAGAGGCGCCTTATTGCAGTTCGTATCGGCTTGAGCCAAGCGCGGGAAGGGCAGGTCGGCGAGTTGCCGAAGGTCCATCGCGCGGATGTCGGGATGGCGGAACGGGTCGTTCGACTGCAGGTCCGTCAATGTTTCGGTCGTTTCCAACCAGGCTTTCAAGTTCAAGAAAATCTTCAGCGGTACCATGACCGTTACCTCGCAAATATGTGACCATTTGCAGACGTAACATCCGCTTTTCCGTTCGGTTTTTCAATTGAGTTCTTGAGAGCGTGGATATAGAAAAACTATATGAGCAATCTCAACCTCGTGCATCTCAACGGCTTGCGGGCGCTGGAGGCGGTCGGACGCCTGGGCTCCCTGCAGGCGGCTGCCGACGAACTCGGCGTGTCGGTCGGCGCCGTCAGCCAGCAGGTGATCAAGGCCGAAGCCCAGCTTGGCCAGCCGGTCTTTCAGCGCCTGCCGAAGGGCATGATGCCGGTCGATTCGGCGCGGCCCATGCTGGCGCGATTGAGCGAAGGTTTCCATGGGCTTTCGGAAGCGGTGGCGATCGGCAGGCGGCATGACGATGCGCTGCTCACCATCTCCGTCGCCCCGGTGTTTGCGGCCCGGTTCCTGGTCCACCGGCTCGACCGGTTCTCAAGCCTCCATCCGGAAATCCGGCTGCGCATCGATGCGACGACCAGGCTCGCCGATCTCGGCGTGGACGATATCGATCTCGGCATCCGCGTCGGCCCGGGCACCTGGCCGGGCGTCGATGCCGAGCTGCTGATCGAGCAGACGGTCTTTCCGGTCTGTTCGCCGGCGCTTGCCGAAAAGCTGAAGGAGCCGAAGGATATCCTGAAACTGCCGGCGATCATCGACGGCCCCTCGATGTTTTCCTGGGAGATCTGGCTGAACGAAGCGGGATTGTCGGGCGCCGGCATGGCGACCCGCCACGTCTTCAACGACGCCTCGCTCTGCCTCGATGCGACGATCGCCGGACAGGGCGTGATGCTCGCCTGGCATACGCTTGCCACCTACGCGCTGGAACAGGGGCGGCTGGTCGAGCCGTTTTCGATCCGGGCACGCACCGGCATGGGGCATTATCTCGTCACCCGCGCCGGCGCTCGGGTGCCGGCGAAGGTGAGGGCTTTCCGGGACTGGCTGAAGACGGAGCTCCCGCCGCTCACGGAAAGCCGGAAGTAAAACCTCACGCCGGTTCGGCGGTCCGCTTGTCCCACATCGCTTTGAAGCCCGGGCGAGCCTGGGCGGCTTCGATCCAGGCCTTCAAGGCCGGCCGGCTGTCGAACAGCGGCGCATATCCCTGGGCATAACGCACGACTTCCCCGACATTGATATCTGCCACCGTGAAACGGCCGCCGACCATGTGGCTGTTGTTGGAAAGGTGCTTTTCGAGCACGTCGAACGGCCGCTTCAGGGTGCGGGCGGCGACTTCGATGTCGGCCTTGCCTTCTTCCGTTTCCGCCCTTCCGCCGGCAATCGTGGCGGAGATTTTCAGCGCCGGGGTCTCGATGCTGGTCGCACCGAACAGCGACCACTGAACCATCTGGCCTTCCTCGGCGATATCCTTCGGCCCGAGCTCGCCGCCGTATTTGCGGGCAAGATAGAGCGTGATCGCCAGCGATTCGTGCAGCACGAAACCATCGTCGTCCATCGACGGGATCGAGCCCATCGGGTTGATGCTCAGGAATTCCGGCGACAGCGTGTTGACCGGTGCGCCCGGTGCCATCGGTTCGGGTAGGCGGTAGCCTTGGATGATCGGAATATGTTCGAAAGGAATACCCAGTTCCTCGACGAGCCAGAGTGGGCGCGTGGCGCGCGAACGGTAAACACCATAGATCTTCAGCATTAAAGTCCCTCCAGGAAATGCGAGCGCAAGCTACGGGCAGGTCGCGCTAAACGGAAGACCAATCCGCGTTGGACGATCATGAAAGTTTTCGATGAATCATGCGACTAAACGATCCGGTTGTTCTCGATCGTCAGATGTTTGAACCCCTGGGCCTGACCGTCGCCCCGGCCGAGTTCTGCCGTGGACGGCGTTTTCCACCGGTGGCCGATCACCGCGCCGTCCTTCACCGCCTCGAACAGGTTGCCGGAAATCAGCGCTGCGCCGGCGCCTTCGACCACCGTCACCGCACAGCCGACCTTCGCCTGCCGGACGATGTTGTTGCTGGCGAGCACGTTGCGCAGGTACGGCCCGAAACCGAGCGCCATGCCCCAGAGCGGCACATTCTCGATGACGTTGCCGGTGACCGCCGTATCCGCCTCGACGCTGATGCCGACGCCGAAGATCGCTCCGTCGAGCACGTAGGGCCCGGTGGGGTTGAGGTTGCGGACGATATTGTTGGCGACGGTCGCAAGCCTTCCGCCTTCGTTGAAATTGACGACCGAGATGCCGTTTGCCGCGCCGTCGACGATATTGTTCGAGACCATCGCGCCCTCGAAGGCGAATTCCGCATAGATCGCCGTCTCGCCGGAGGCGAGGCAGGTATTGTTGGCGATCTGCGCGTTCGAGGCGCTGTTGGCGCGGATCGCCGAAAAGGCCGAATGCGAGATCTGGTTGCCGGTCACCATCACGTTGCCCGCCCGGAACAGGTTGATGGCGTTTCCGTACTGGCCGGTGCCGCCGTTCGTGGCGCCGATCCGAAAGATGCGGTTGCCGGAAACGATCGTCCCGTCGGTGCCCTTGGTCCAGCGGTGGATGAGGATGCCGCCATTGCCGCAGTCGAAGACCGTATTGCCGGTGACCGAAAGCCCGGTGCTCTCGACCGCATAGAGGCCGTATTCGGCGGCGCCGGAAATGCGGCTGCGCTCGATCCGCCCGCCGCAGCGTTCGAACCGCACCGCGGTCCTGCGAGAGCCGATGATCTCGCAGTTGTCGATGGCGATCTCACCGATGCCGCGCATGGTGACGAGCGCCGGGCTCTGGTCGCCCAGCCCGCGGTTCGCGCCGTCGATGACGATGTTGGAAAGCTCGATGCGGCGCACCCCGTCGGCGGCGAGCATCCGCCCCTCGCCGGAATAGACGAGCCGGGAAGCCCCGGCCACGCCGGTAATGCGGGTTCCCTCGGGCAGATCGAGATTGGACACCGGGTAATTTCCGGGCGGCAGGAAGACCGGCATGTTCTGGCGCGCCGCCTTGGCGATGATCTCTGCGAGCTTGCGGTTCTGCTTGTCGCCTCCGTCCGGGGTGACGCCGTGTGCGCCGGCATCGATCGAGCCGCGCAAGTCGATCGTCGAAAAGCCCCGGGCAGCGGCGAGGAGGGGCCGAGGCACGGCTCCCGCCGCCGCCGCACCCGCGATCATTGTCAATGCCGTTCGTCTCGAAATCATCCAGCGTCTCCCCTGCGTCAATAAAGCATTTTCCATGCCGGTCCTTTATATTGTTACTATGCTCGAAGGTTCTGACCGATTGAGTAAAAAAGGCTTCTTTCGAAGCTTCAATCATGGCAATTTCACAATGATCTTAAGCAACGATAAGGAATTCTCCGCCATGCTATACGGCAACTTGGCGCGAGTTCCCGCGTATTTTCTATGGAAAATGAAAAGGAGGCACTCGGATGGCGGGACCCATGTCGCATAGCATGCCCTTGGGTTTTGTCGATCCGCTGGACGAACTCTGCAGCCGCCTCCTGCGCGTTTCCGCCGACAGCGAGATAGACCTCGATATTGCGCTGGTCACCCGCGAACTTGAAACCCGCACCCTTCTCGATCAGCTTCCTGACTTCATTTACGTAAAGGACCGTCGCGGCCGCTTCGTCTTTGCCAATGCCGCAGCCGGGCGCAGCAGCAAGCTACATAAAGGCAACGACCTGATCGGCAAGACGGATTTCGACATTCTCGATCATGAAACCGCGCGCGAACTGTTCCGCGTCGAGCAGGAGATCATGTCGACTGGCGTGGCGATCGAGGGTCGCGAGGAACGCATCAAGCTCGGCGACGGCCGCACGCTCTGGCTCACCACTTCGAAAATGCCGATGCGCGACGTTCACGGTCAGGTCGTCGGCCTGGTCGGGATTTCACGCGACATTACCGAGCGCAAACGCCAGGACGACCGCCGGCACGGCCATGCGCGCCTTCTCGAGATGATCGCCCGGGGCCAGCCTTTGTCGGCGGTTCTGGATGCGATTGTCAAAACGGTAGAAGACGAGTTGGACGACGTCATCGCCTCGGTCCTGCTTCTCGAAGAGGGTACGGACCGGCTGCGCCACGGCGCGGCGACCCGCCTTCCGCCCGCTTATGTGAAACTGATCGACGGCATCGAGATCGGCCCGAAGGTCGGCTCCTGCGGCACGGCTGCGTGGCGGCGCGAACCGGTCTTCGTCAAGGACGTGCTGGCCGATCCGCTCTGGGACAATTATCGCGAACTGGCGCTGAGGTTCGGCTTCCGCTCCTGCTGGTCGACGCCGATCATGGGCGCCGACGGGCAGGTGCTGGGCACGTTCGCTCTCTATTCGGATGCGCCGCGCGAACCGACCGAGCTCGAGCTCGAGCTGACGGCGATGGCGACCGACATTGCCGGCATCGCCATCGAACGTGCCCGCGCGGAAGAGCGCATCCAGCACATGGCGCATCACGATCCGCTGACCAGTCTTCCGAACCGCACGCTCTTTTGGGCGCAGTTCAGCCGGGCGCTGCATGAGGCCCGCCGCGAGCAACGCAAGGTCACGGTCGCTTATCTCGACCTCGACAATTTCAAGCAGATCAACGATACGCTGGGGCACGCGGCCGGCGACGAAGTGTTGAAAACGCTGTCGTGGCGCATGGTCAACTGCGTCCGCGTGACCGATCTTCTGGTTCGCCTTGGCGGCGACGAGTTCGCGATCGTCTTCAGCAATGTCAGCCAGGACGAGCTCGGCCTGGTGCGCCGGCTTCAGGAGTTGCGGACCGCGATTTCGAAACCCATCGTCATCGACGGCAAGAGTGTCGCCGCCACCTGCAGCATGGGCGTCGCCTTCTTCCCGCAGGACGGCGATACGCCGGAGGAACTGCTCGCCCGCGCCGACCGCGCCATGTACGAAGCCAAGGATCTCGGCCGAGACCGCCTGCGCGTTTCGGGAGGCGAGGGGATTTAAGCCTCGTCCTCCGAGGCGATGTCCACGCCAAAATGGCGCGCCGCGTCCCGATGGCCTTCGAGGATGTTACCAACCTCAAGCGTTCCAGTTTGATAGCGGAAATAGATGATATATCCGCGGTAGGCTGAGCTACGTAGGTTTGGACCAAGTTCCGATCGAGTACGCCCCATCTCTCCCGGAAGACTTGCCAGATGCCGGCATCTCTGGCGCAACGCCTTCACAAAGCGCTCTGCGGTTGAGATGCTGCCGCTTTCGCGGGCGATGTATTTGAAGATATGGATTAAGTCGTCTTGGGCACTGTCGAGATATCGCAACCGGGCCAATCAATAGCCCTCTTTGCGCAATTCTTCGGCTGCCGCTTCCAGCGAAGCGTCGAGCTCTTCCTCGGTGACATCTCCTCCTCTTTCGAAAGACCGCTGCAGCGTGTCCCTCAGCGCCGAAAGCTTCGCCTCGCGTTCCTGCACCAATCGCAGACCTTCGCGCACCACGTCGCTGGCGGAGCCGTAGCGGCCGTCCTGCACGGCCTCTTCGATGAATTTTTCCCAGCGGGGACCGATCGAAACATTCATGCGCCTGCCTCCGGATAATCTCCTTCAAGAATACCGGAATGGCAATTTGTGCGCAATCTATGGCATCGGATGTGGCGCCTCCGGGAACGCGCCTTCCGGCGGTTTTTCCGGCGTCACGTAGATCTCTTCGAAACTCGACACGAACTTTTCGAACAGCACCGAAAAGGCATTGAGTTCGTCTTCCGGCCAGTCCTCCAGGATGCGCGCCAGCAGCGTGCGTTTGACGGCGCGGATCTCGGCCAGCAGGCTGTCGCCGAATTCGGTGCGCACGACCAGCGAGCGGCGGCCGTCCGCCTGCGAAGCGTCGCGGCGCAGGATGCCGCGGGCGACGAGATCGGCGACCAGCCGGCTGCCGCGCGAGGGGTCGATGCGCATCGCCTCGGCGATCGCGCCGACCGTCACTTCGCCCTCGATCCGGCGCATCACGTCGAGCACGTCGAGATGCGAGATCTCCAGGCCGGGCGCGATATTGGCGATCGCCGTGCGGCCGATGATCCGCCGGCCGATCAGGATCCGCATCCGCCCGAGCGTTTCGCTCACGCGAGCCACATCCTCGGGGGAAGGCGAGGGGGCAGCGGGTTTCTCCTGCAAAAGGCTCTTTGTCGTCATGGGGCGAACATATCAAACGGCATGGGGCTTTCCAACCACTCTTTGCATTGTGCATCAAAGTGCGATTGACAATTATATGCTGAAGGCACATAAATTTCCGACACTTTGGATTGACCCATGGATATGACCCGGCCGGCCGATGTGCCGCTTGTCGCCAACCACCGCCAGCGGTTGGTGATCTTCTGCTTTTTGCTGACGGCGCTGTTCATGGCGACGCTGGACAACCAGATCGTCTCGACGGCGCTGCCGACGATTATCGGCGAGTTCGGCGAACTGGAGCGTTTCGGCTGGGTCGGTTCGGCCTATCTGCTCGCCAGCAGCACCTCGATGCCGATCTACGGCAAGCTTGGCGATCTGTTCGGCCGCAAATACGTGATGCTGGCGGCGATCGTCATCTTCACCATCGGTTCGCTGACCTGCGGGCTTGCCTGGTCGATGGATTCGCTGATCGCCTCGCGCGTGCTCCAGGGTTTTGGCGGCGGCGGCATCATGGTATCGATCTTCTCCATCAACGCGGACCTGTTCGAGCCGCGCGAGCGGGCGAAATACCAGAGTTATTCGAGCCTGGTGATCATGGCCTCCGGCAGCCTCGGGCCGCTGCTCGGCGGCACGATGAGCGAACTGTTCGGCTGGCGGTCCATCTTCCTGATCAACCTGCCGGTCGGCATCGTTGCGGTCACCGGCATTTCGCTTCTGCTTCCCTATCGCCGCCCGATCCGCAAGCCGAAGATCGATTACCTCGGCGCCGTCCTTCTGGCGGGAACCGTTGCGAGCATCGTCGTCTGGGCAGACAGCGTCACGTTGTTCGGTTCGCTGGTCGCCTGGCAGTCGCTGGTCGTCGTGGCGGTCGGCACCCTCTGTGCCATCCTCTGGGTCGTCGTCGAGGGGAAGGTGCCCGAGCCGATCGTGCCGCTGAAACTCTTCCGCGATTCGACCTTTTCACTGTTCCTGATCGTCTCCTTCTGCACCGGCGCGGTGGCGATCGGCATGGCCAACTATTTCGCGCTCTTCCTGCAGACGACGACCGGCCTGTCGCCGACGACCGCGAGCTTCTGCTTTGTCGCCACGACCCTCGGCATCGTCATCGGCTCGCTCTCGACCGGCCGGCTGATCTCGATCACCGGCCGCTACAAGCCGTTCACGCTGATCGGCCTGTCGCTGAATATCGTTGCCCTATTCATCTTCTCGCAGCTTCCGGTCGCAACCCCGATCTATGTCATCCTCGGCTTCATGCTGATGCAGGGGCTGGCGATCGGCTTCGGCCAGCAGGCGCCGATCATCGGCGTCCAGAATTCCGCCCCCCGCGAGGATGTCGGCGCGGCAACCGGTGCGGTGACGCTGATGCGCATGGCCGGCGCCTCGATCGCCATCTCGGTCTATGGCGCGATCGTCGCCGCCGGCATCCGGGGTGTCGGCACCAGCATTCCGGGCGTCGAGGATATCGGCTCGCTGACGCCGCTGATGATGCTCGCATTGCCCGAACCGTCACGGATCGCGGTTCACACGCTTTATACCGAGGCCTTCACGCCGGTGTTCTTGGCCGGCAGCGCCATCGCCGCAGTCGGCCTCATCGCAGCCCTGATGCTGAAACCGGTCCGTTTGCCATCAGCGCTCGTGGCCGAAAACAAGCCGGCTGCCGCCTCGGAGTGATCTGGCGCGGCGGCGTTTTTGCCCTATCTTCAACGGCATGAAACCAGAGGCGCTGCTTCATCCCACCCCGGCCGGGCTGTTCTGCCCCATCGGCCGTTTCCATGTCGATCCGGTGCGCCCCGTCGAGCGGGCGCTGATCACCCACGGCCATTCCGACCATGCCCGCGCCGGCCACGCCAAGGTTCTGGCGACCCGCCAGACCCTCGACATCATGCGGCTGCGCTACGGCGAGGACTTTTGCGGCGAGGAACAGGCAGTCGCCTTCGGCGAGGAGATCGATGTCGAGGGCGTACGTGTGAGCTTCCATCCCGCCGGCCACGTGCTCGGCTCGGCCCAGGTCGCCATCGAGAAGGACGGGCTGCGGATCGTCGTTTCAGGCGACTACAAGCGTGGCGTCGATCCCACCTGCGCCCCCTTCGAGCCGGTCGCCTGTGACGTCTTCATCACCGAGGCGACCTTCGGCCTGCCGGTCTTCCACCACCCGGATCCGAGGCAAGAGATCGATAAGCTGCTGACCTCGCTGAAGCAGTTTCCGGAACGCAGCCATCTCGTCGGCGCCTATGCGCTCGGCAAGGCGCAGCGCGTCATCCGGCTGATCCGCGATTGCGGATATCATGAGCCGATCTACATCCACGGCGCCTTGGCGAAACTCTGCGACTACTATGTCGGCCAGGGCGTCGATCTCGGCGACATAAGACCCGCCACCATCGAGAAGAGCAGTCCCGACGCCTTCAAGGGCGCCGTCATCGTCGGCCCGCCCTCGGCTTTCCAGGATCGCTGGGCACGCCGCTTCAACGAACCGCTGATCGCCTTTGCCTCCGGCTGGATGATGGTCCGCCAGCGCGCCAAGCAGGGCGGCGTCGAGCTGCCGCTGGTCATCTCCGACCATTGCGACTGGCCGGAATTGCTGTCGACCATCGAGGAGATCGGCCCGAGCGAAGTCTGGGTCACCCACGGCCGCGAGGAGGCGCTGGTGCGGTGGTGCGAGCTGAAGAATATTCCGGCAAGGCCGCTGCATCTGGTGGGCTACGAGGATGAGGGGGATTGATGGGGATGATCTTCGTTCAGCGCTTCGTGGCCACCCCCCTCTGGCCTGCCGGGCATCTCCCCCTCAAGGGGGGAGATGGATCAGCGGCATGGCCGTTGCCATTCTTCAAAGACAAAACCCCTCCCCAACCCCTCCCCACAAGGGGGAGGGGCTTCGCTGCCACGCGTTGCCGTCGAGATAGGGGCGAGACATTGCCACGAGTTTTCTCCCCCCTTGTGGGAGAGATGGCCGGCAGGCCAGAAGGGGTCTTTCTTGAGGAGGGCACCCCATGAAAGCCTTCGCCACCCTCCTCGACCGCCTCGTTCTCACCCCGTCGCGCAACGGCAAGCTCACTCTCCTCGCCGACTATTTCCGCGATACGCCCGATCCCGATCGCGGTTACGGCCTTGCCGCACTCGCCGGCGGGCTCGACCTGAAAAGCGTCAAGCCCGCCATGCTGCGCGATCTCGTGCTGGAACGCATGGACCCGGTCCTTTTCCAGTATTCCTACGACTATGTCGGCGATCTGGCCGAAACCATCTCGCTGGTCTGGGATGGAACCCGCAAGGACGAAATCGATGACGACCACCAGCCGCGCTTAAGCGAAGTCGTCACGAGAATGAACGCGCTCGGCCGCACCGAGGTGCGCTCCGCCGTCCGCGACCTGCTCGACAAGCTCGATACGTCGAGCCGTTTCGCCTTCCTGAAGCTCGTCACCGGTGCGCTCCGCATCGGCGTTTCCGCCCGTCTCGCCAAGCAGGCGCTGTCGGACATGAGCGGCAAGGATGTCACCGAGATCGAGACACTCTGGCATGGATTGACCCCGCCCTACGAACCGCTCTTTGCCTGGCTTGAGGGCAGGGCGGACAAGCCGGTCCTCGCAACGCCGGCAATCTTCCACTCGGTCATGCTGGCCAATCCGGTGGAAACGGGCGATCTCGAAAAGCTGGACCCCGCCGATTATGCCGCCGAGTGGAAATGGGACGGCATCCGCGTGCAGATGTCGAGCTACGGCGGCACGAAGAAGCTTTACTCCCGCTCCGGCGACGACATCACCGGCGCCTTTCCGGATGTCGTCGGGTCGATCAATTTCGAAGGCGTCATCGACGGCGAACTGCTGGTCGGCGGCACCGCCCGCTCCAACAACCCGACCCGCACCTTTTCCGACCTGCAGCAGCGGCTGAACCGCAAGACGGTGACGGGCAAGATGCTCGACGAATACCCCGCCTTCGTGCGCGCCTACGATCTTCTGTTCGAAAGCGACCTCGATATCCGCGCCGAGAATTTTCTCGAACGCCGCAGACGCCTCGGCGACATCATCCAGCGGGCGCCGCATGATCGTTTCGACCTCTCCGAACTCGTGTCCTTCGCCACCTGGGACGAACTCGACCGCATCCGCATCGCGCCGCCCGATCCGGTCATCGAGGGCGTGATGATCAAGCGCAAGGACAGTCCATACCAGGCCGGCCGCCTCAAGGGCCCCTGGTTCAAGTGGAAGCGCGACCCCTATAATATCGACGCCGTGATGCTTTACGCGCAACGCGGCCACGGCAAGCGATCGAGCTATTATTCCGACTTCACCTTCGGCGTCTGGGCCGAAACGCCTGACGGCGAGGAACTGGTGCCGGTCGGAAAGGCCTATTTCGGCTTTACCGATGCGGAACTCGAAGTGCTCGACAAGTTCGTGCGCGACAACACGGTCGATCGCTTCGGACCGGTCCGGGCAGTGCGTGCCGAGCGGGATTTCGGTTTTGTGCTGGAGGTCGCCTTCGAGGGCATCAACCGCTCGACCCGGCATAAATCGGGTGTCGCCATGCGTTTCCCGCGCATCGCCCGGCTCCGTTATGACAAGCTGCCGCGTGATGCCGACCGGCTGTCGACGCTGACCGCGATGCTGGATGCCAAGGCCGGCTGAAAACCCGTTGCCGTTCCCGAATCGTTGAATGGACAGCGCCTTTCGCGAGTGCTGAAATCGGAATCGCGCGCAACGGAAGAATGGATTCCGCAGACATGGCATCAGACCGCATCTTCACCTCGAAATTCCCCTCGCGAGGCGATGGCCTCACGCGCCGTACCCTACTGGCTGGCGCCGCCGGTCTCTCGGTTGCGGCCATGCTGCCGGGCGCGGCCCGCGCGCAATTTCCCGTTCCCGAGGTTCCGCCGCTTGAGAAGGAGGATTACGGCGACGCTCGCCGGCATTTCCACACCAACCTCATCCGCAAGGGCCCGTCACCGGAACAGTCTCCGCCGCTCGGCACGCCCGCCGGTTCGAGGAAGGTGATGTATCGCGGCGGACCGGACGGCTCGATCGAACTGATCGCCTGGATCTCGCCCTATGAGCCTTCCGCGAAACTGAAGCCCGCCGTTCTTTTCCTGCACGGCGGCAACGCCACCGGCGACGGCCATTGGGAATTGATGAAGGCCTATTGGGAAGCGGGCTACGTCGTCATGCTGCCCTCGTTCCGGGGCGAAAACGGCCAGGCCGGCAATTATTCGGGCTTTTACGACGAAACGTCGGATGCGCTGGCCGCCGCCAGCTATCTGGAGGAACTGCCGGGCATCGACAAGAACCGTTTCTTCCTCGCCGGCCATTCGAATGGCGGTACGCTGGCGCTGCTCGCCTCGATGACGCGAAAGTTCCGCGCCTCTGCGCCGATCTCGGCGGGAGTCAATTCCTGGCGTTATTTCGGCCGGTTCGAGCGGGAAGTGCGTTTCGACGAGAGCGACCAGAAGGAATTCATCATGCGCTCTTCGGTCTGCTTCGGCCACAGCCTCAAATGCCCGACGCTCCTGCTGCGCGGCACCGAGGAACGGCCATTCGACGCCGACCATCGTTTGCTGATGGAGCGGGCGAAATCAGCCGGCGCCCAGATCGAGGCCAAGCTCCTGCCCGGCAACCACAACGGCGTCGTGCCGGGCGCGGTCGCCGAAAGCATCCGTTTCTTCAACCAGGTCACGGGTTAGGGCCAAGCTTTCGCCGCCCGGCATCCCAGAACTACCCGAACATCAGCGACCGGTGCGTTCCCGCGCCCGCCATGGCGCCGTCACCAACGGAAATTGCAACCGAGCCCGCCGCGCGCGCTGCATCGCCGCAGGCGAAAACGCCGGGAATGCTGGTCTGCTGGGTCATGTCGGTGCGGATGAATTTGCCCACCGGGCCGTCCTCCAGGGCGCAGCCGAGCTGTTCGGGAATCGGGCTTGCCAATTCCGTCCGGGACAGGACGAAAAGTCCGGCGAAACTCAAGGCCCGGTCATCCTGCAGCCGGATTTCCCCGTGGCCGCCGATCGACGAGATCGGAGTTTCCTCGATGGTGACGCCGCGCGCCGCCAGCTGGCCGGCCTGTTCCTCGTCAGGCCGGAACGCATCGTTGAGCAACAGGGTGGTCGGTCCCCAGTCGGGCAGCATCAGCGCGTGATGCATCGACAGGGCGGAGACGCCGATCACGCCTACCTGTCCGCGGTTCAATTCGTAACCGTGGCAATAGGGGCAATGAAAGACGCTTTTGCCCCACCGTTCGATCAGGCCGGGGATCTCGGGCAGATGATCCCTGACGCCCGTGGCGAGCACCAGCCGTTTCGCCGCGAGCTCCTCGCCGCCTGCCGTCACCGAGAAACCGCCTTCGCTTTTCCGGGCATCGTCGGCCCGTGCGTCGAGCCATTCGACGGTCGGATAGGCCATCAGCTGGGAGCGGGCCTCGCTGGCGATGATCTCGGGCCGTTCCCCATCGCGGGTAAGGAACCCGTGAGAAGTCTCGGCAAACCGGTTGCGGCGCAGGCCTTCGTCTATGACGAGGATCCGCCGCCGGGCGCGGGCGAGCTGCAGGGCGGCAGAGAGGCCGGCATAGCTGCCGCCGATGATGATCGCTTCATAATCCATGCGAAATCCTCCTCATGAGTCTTGAAACAACATAAGTTACATGAAGAGGCGCGGTCAACAGAATTGTAACTTATGTTGTTGCGAATAAGCGCGCGTGTTAGGAATGGATGACCGAAAACGCTTAGGGATCGCCTCGATGAGACATGACAGCCGCCTGTCCCGCATGCTGCATGTGCTGATCCACATGGATCGCCACGAAGGTGCGGCCACGTCTGAAACCATTGCCGCGATGCTCAACACCAATCCGGTCGTGGTCCGCCGCACCATGGCGGGGCTTCGGGAGAAGGGCTATGTGAGCTCGGAAAAGGGCCATGGCGGCGGCTGGAGGCTGGGGCGCCCCCTGTCGGAAATGACATTGCTCGACATTTACGAAGCGGTCGGCGAGCCTGCGGTCTTTGCGGTCGGTCCCGCCTGCGACCAGCCGGCATGCCTTGTGGAGCAGGCGGTCAATGCCGCCCTTTCCGAAGCTTTCGAGGAGGCCGAAAAGTTGCTCCTCAGCCGCTTCGGCAAGGTGACGCTGGCAGATATCGCCCGCGACTTCGATGCTCGCATGGCTCGTTATCCGGCATCGGCGGCCCATGCCGGGGCGGGCTGGCACTCATGAACGGTTCCACCAGCTTCGCGCCAGCCGCATCTGCCATTGTCGGCCGGACTTCATCTGCTGGAAGCGGGTTCCCATGCCATTCTCCTTTCGACCTTTCCGCCGACCCCTTGGCCTTTCCGCCATGCTCGCCGCGTCCGCGGCGCTCAGTGGCTGCCAGATTCCTTTGGTCACCGATACCAGCCGCATGAACCCGGACGTCTTCGTGCAGCAGACGGCGCCGGTCTTCAACGTCCCGGCCTATGCCGATCCGCCGTCGAACCAGCCGCCTCCGATGCCGGGCGCCATTCCGCACAAGCGCCAGCTCTATCCGTCGACTTTCCACCAGACCTACGGGCTGCCGGTTTCCAATCCGGTCCACCGGGCCATGTACGGCGTCATTCGCGACGACGGCCACACGCTTCCGGCCATCCCGTATTCACGCATCGATTCCCGTTATCTGCGCCAGGACGTCGACTACACCACCAACGAAGCGCCGGGCACGATCGTCGTCGATACCAGGGAGCGTTTCCTCTATCTCGTGCAGCCGGGCGGCAAGGCGATCCGCTACGGCGTCGGCCTCGGCAAGGCCGGCTTCTCGTGGCAGGGCCGCGGCGTGATCCAGCGCAAGGCCGAATGGCCGCGCTGGACGCCGCCGGACGAGATGGTCGCCCGCCAGCCGGATCTGCGCAAATTTTCGGCCGCCGAGGGCGGCGCCAATCCGGGCCTCAACAATCCGCTCGGCGCCCGCGCGCTCTATATCTTCAAGGATGGCCAGGACACGCTCTACCGGGTGCACGGCACGCCGGACTGGCAGTCCGTCGGCAAGCAGACCTCGTCCGGTTGCGTGCGCATGCTCAACCAGGATGTCATCGACCTCTTCGACCGCGTGCCTTCCGGCACGCCGATCGTGGTCATCTGACCGCGGAAATACCCCTTCAACGAACGGAAAGAGCGGCATTGCCGCTCTTTTTTTCATCGTCTCAGGGGTTTGAACTGCCGTGTAGGTCTCGTGAATAGTTGATTAAGGACCGCGGACCTATCCTCCGGTTCAAGGAGTGAGTCGGAACCTTTCGGCCGCCCTGCCGTTAAAGAGCGATTTTGCTGTTCCCTGCGTTTTACTATCGAGCGGTCCCGCCCCAGATGATCCTGAACCCTTCCTTTTCCCGCCGGAGTTTTCTGTCTCTCCTCGGCGCGGGCGCAGCCTCCACGCTTGCCGGCTGCGCCTCGTCCGTGCCGCGCCCGCTGGCGACGACGGTTGCCTTCCGTCCGGAGCCTATCGAAGGCCCGTCGTCGGAACTGGATGTCATGTACGGCTCCGTGGTCGACGGCGGTTTCGTCATCCCGGCGGTCCCCTATCGCCAGATCAACCCGCGCTATTATCGCCAGCAGGTCGTCGATCCGACCGGCGAACGCCCCGGCACGGTCGTGGTCGACACGGCCTCCCGCTTCCTCTACCTCGTCGAGCCGGGCGGCACCGCCATGCGCTACGGCGTCGGCATCGGCCGCGAGGGTTTTGCCTGGCAGGGCGAGGGCGTCATCCAGTGGCGGCAGAGATGGCCGAAATGGACGCCGCCGGACGAGATGGTCGCGCGCCAGCCGGAACTCACCAAATATTCGGCCAAGAACGGCGGCATGCCGCCCGGCCTTCTGAATCCCCTCGGCGCCCGCGCGCTCTACATCTTCCAGAACGGCAAGGACACGCTCTACCGCCTGCACGGCTCGCCGGAATGGGCTTCGATCGGCACCGCCGCCTCGTCGGGCTGCGTGCGTCTGATGAACCAGGATATCATCGACCTCTACGACCGCGTCCCGGAAAAGGCGCGCATCGTGGTGTGGCAGTAGGCTTTTCTGTCACAGAGGGCTGCTATCAACCCGGCGTGATCCGCGGCGCCGGGAGGTTTACATGGTTGAAATCGACGTTCCTCTCGTCAGAGGGCTGATCGCCGAACAGTTCCCCGAATGGGCGGGCCTGGACGTGCGCCCGGTCGCGAACGGCGGGTGGTGCAACCGCACCTTCCATCTCGGCGACACCATGCTGGTGCGCCTGCCAAGCGCCGAACGTTATGTCGCGCAGGTCGAGAAGGAGCACCGTTGGCTCCCGGTACTCGCCCCGCAACTGCCGCTTCCCGTTCCCGTGCCCCTCGGACTTGGAAAGCCGGGCGAAGGTTATCCCTGGCCGTGGTCGGTCTATGCCTGGATTGCGGGTGACCGATCCAGCCTGCAAACGATCGCCGACCTGACCGTTTTCGCAGAGGACCTCGCGGATTTCCTCCTGGCGCTCTGGAAGATCGACGCATCCGACGGCCCGCCGGCCGGCACGCATAACTTTTTCCGCGGCGGCGCGTTGGAAGTCTATGACGCGGAGACGCGCCGTTCGATCGACATCCTCTCGGGCGAAATCGACGTGCCGCTGATCACCGAAATGTGGGAGAGGGCGCTCGCCTCGACCTGGGAGAAGAAGCCGGTCTGGGTGCATGGCGACGTCGCCGAGGGCAATCTACTGACACGCGACGGACGGCTCGCCGCCGTGATCGATTTCGGCAGTTCCGGCACCGGCGACCCGGCCTGCGACCTTGTCGTCGCCTGGACCCTGTTCGATGAACCGGCAGCCCGTGCCTTCCGCACTCGGGTGGGACTCGATGCCGAGACCTGGGAAAGGGCGCGCGGCTGGTGCCTGTGGAAGGCGCTGATCGTGGTCGCCGGTGCGCCCGGCACCAATCCGCTCGTCAAGGAACAGCATCGCGGCTGGCTTGACCGGATCGTCGCGGATCACTTGCAAATTGGCCGCGTCCGCTAGTCCCTCACTCTCCCGCCTTGATCAGCCTCTGCTTCAGCGCGATCAGTTCGTCGCGCAGCGTCACCGCCTCATCGAAACTGCAGCCGACGGCCTTGCCGATCGCCTGGGCAACGCCCGTCGCCTGATGCCGAAGCTCGCCGCCTTTCGCGGTCAGCGAGATCCTCACCTGTCGCTCGTCGTCGCGGTCGCGCTTGCGGGCGACGAGGCCGGATTGTTCGAGCCGCTTGAGGAGAGGGGAGAGCGTGCCGGAATCCAGTCCAAGCCGATCGCCGATCGCCTTCACCGGCTGGTCGTCCTCCTCCCACAGCGCGATCATCACCAGGTATTGCGGATAGGTGAGGCCGAGCGGCTCGAGCAGCGGCTTGTAGGTACGCGTGAAGGCATGGGCTGCGCCGTAGATCGCAAAGCACAGCTGCGCATCGAGTTCGATCTCGAAATTATCCGGGTTGCGTGGTTTTTTCTGCATGGCCGGTCCTGTCTTCACGTTCTTGTGCTCTATCTTTTTCCCGGCCCGCATTTTCGCAGGCTTGACGGCAAAATGCAACGCGCGTAATTAGATTGTGCGCAATTGAATTGCGGACAAGATTTTAACCCAAGACTATCGTCAAAGACCAAGGGAGTTAGACCCATGCCCATTCTCTACACCACCAAGGCTTCCGCCACCGGCGGCCGCGCCGGCCATGGCGCCTCTGAAGACGGCGTTCTCGACGTCACGCTGACGGTTCCGAAGGAACTCGGCGGCGACGGTGCCCGCGGCACCAATCCGGAACAGCTCTTTGCCACCGGTTATTCCGCCTGCTTCCTCGGCGCGCTGAAATTCGTCGCCGGCAAGGAAAAGGTAAAGATCCCTGATGACGCCAAGGTGACGGCGACCGTCGGCATCGGCCCGCGCGAAGACGGCGGCGGTTTCGGCATCGAAGTGTCCCTCCTGGTCGACATTCCGGGCATGGACAAGGCCCAGGCCGAAGACCTCGCCGCCAAGGCCCACATCGTCTGCCCCTATAGCCACGCGATGCGGACCTCGACCGAAGTGCCGGTCTCGGTCGCCTGATCGTTCTGAAAATTTCCAGATGAAAAGCCGGCCTTCGCGCCGGCTTTTTTATTTGAGGGTAGTGAGCGTCGCCCGCAGCTCTTCCGCGCCGCCCTCGCCAAGTTCGGCGTCGATCTGCGCATGCACCCGCTTCCAGATCGGCAGCGCCGCCGACAGCATGGTCATTCCGTCGTCCGTCAGGCGCAGGAGCCGGCCGCGCCGATCCTTCGGATCGACGGTGGTTTCGACTAGACCGCGCCGTTCCAGCACTTTCAGCGCCGCCGTGAGCGTCGTGCGGTCCATCGCGAGCAGGCTGGCGACCTGGCCCATCGGCGCCGGCTGCGGCCGGTTCAGCGACATCATCAGCGAAAACTGCCCGTTGGTGAGCCCGATCGGCTTCATTGCATTGTCGAAACGCCGGGCCAGCGCCCGCGCCGCGCGCTGCACATGCAGGCAGAGGCAGGTGTCGCGGACCAGCAGCGTCGTCGAAAAGGGAATCACTTCGATAGTCGGGGTGTTTGACAGCATCGGAAGAGTATGTTGATATCAACTTATTCTGTCAAGCATTGGAGGAGGCCTGTCATGGATGTCACCGTGTCCCCGAAAAACCCTGTCGTCAGCCGCGAGGAGTGGCTGGAAGCCCGGCGCAAGCTGCTGGCTCTGGAAAAAGAGGAAACCCATCTGCGCGACAAGGTGCGCGCCGATCGCCTCGCCATGCCCTGGGTCAAGGTCGACAAGGATTATGTGTTCGACACCCCGAAGGGCAGAAAGTCGCTCACCGAACTGTTCGACGGCCGCAGCCAGCTGATCGTCTACCATTTCATGCTCGGTCCGGATTGGGATGCGGGCTGCCCCGGCTGCTCGTTCCTGTCGGACCATATCGACGGCACGCTTCCGCATCTCAACAACCACGATGTCACCTTCATCGCAGTCGCCCGCGCGCCGCTCGACAAGATCGAGGCCTACAGGAAGCGCATGGGCTGGAAATTCCCCTGGGTGTCGTCCTTCGGCAGCGATTTCAACTTCGACTATCACGTTTCCTTTTCCAGGGAGGACCTTGCCAAGGAGGCGGTGTATTATAACTTCCGTGAAGTGCCGCCGTCCGAGGCGCATGATGAACTGCCGGGCCTTTCCGCCTTCTACAGGAACGAGGCGGGCGAGGTCTTTCATACCTATTCCAGCTACGCCCGAGGCGGCGAAGAGCTGATCGGCACGCTGATGATCCTCGACCGGGCGCCGCTTGGTCGCAACGAGGACTCGACGATGAACTTCGTCAAGCGCCACGACGAATACGAACCGAAACCGCAAGAGTCGGCTTCATCCTGCTGCCATTGAACGGGTTCATTCTGGAGCTTCGAAAAGAGGAGGAGGAAAAGATGAGCGCGATGGAAATGCCCAAACCCCAGGCCGAACACGGCTTTCTGGAAAGAATGGTCGGCCTTTGGGAAGTGACGTCCACCAGCGTGGGCCACGACGAAAAATGGGTCGAGGTCTGCCGGTCGCTGAACGGCATCTGGTTCGTTGCCGAAGGCAGCGGCGACATGCCGGGCGGCGGCGGCCCCGCAACCACCGTTCTCACCCTCGGCTACGATCCGGCCAAGGGCAAATATGTCGGCACCTGGCTCGGCACGATGATGAACCATCTCTGGGTCTACGAGGGGGAGCTGTCGGACGACGGATCGACGCTCAATCTCTACACGACCGGCCCGGATTTCGCCAATCCCGGCAAGACCGGCGACTACCGCGAGCAGATCATCTTCACGGACGACGATCACCGCACGTTCAATTCCAGCGCCAAGCAGCCGGACGGCTCCTGGCAGCAGTTCATGGAGGCAAATTACGCCCGCAAGCGCTGAGCCTGCGGGTGCTTACTCAACGCGTCGAACGGCGCAGGAATCTGGAGAGGAGACGACCATGTTGCAGACCGTTACCGGGTCTCGATCCGAGACCCATGGCAAATTCATCTGGGTCGAGCTGATGACGCCCGATACCGATGCCGGCGGAAAATTCTATTCGTCGGTGGTCGGCTGGAAGGTCAAGGAAATGAGCATGCCCGACCTGCCGGCCTATTTCCTGTTCGAGATGGGCGAGGGCGACAATTGCCCCGGCATCGGCGGCATGATGAACTTTCCGCCGGAACTCGAAGGCAAGATCCCGCCGAACTGGACCGGCTATGTCGCGGTCGACGATGTCGACCAGATGGCCAAGGACTATGTCGCCAATGGCGGCCGCGTCCAGCGCGAGCCGGAGGATATTCCGGGCATCGGCCGCTTCGCGGTCGTCGCCGATCCGCATGGCGCGGTTCTCTGCATCATGACGCCTCTGCCGATGGAAAATCCGCCCGCTGAACTCGCCTGGGATGCCGTCGGCAATGTCGGCTGGCGCGAGCTTTATGCCGGTAACGGCAAGGAAGCGATCGACTTCTACGGCAAGATGTTCGGCTGGAAGCTCGACCACGATTTCGACATGGGGCCGATGGGAACCTACCACATCTTCTCCCATAACGGCCGGCAGATCGGCGGCATGATGACCAGGCCGGAACAGGTGCCGGTACCGTGCTGGTGCTATTATTTCATCGTCGACTCGATCGATGCTGCGGTTGAAAGGGTCAAGGCCGGCGGTGGCCAGGTCCTCATGGGGCCGATGGAAGTCCCCGGCGGCAGCTGGATCATCCAGGGCATGGATCCGCAGGGCGCCTTCTTCGCCCTGACCGGGAAGAAGTAGGCAAAACAACCTGTTTGGCGGCTGCGGGCCCTTGTCCCAGGACGGGAGCCCGCGACCTTCCCTGCGGACGCGGCATACCGATCGACATGCCGGAGGAATTGACGGCGCTGCTGATCGAAGCGGCCTGGCGAGGCGTGATGGCGAAGCTTGTCTTTGGAATGAACCAGTCCCTCGACGGTTATGTCGACCATGAGGAAATGCAGACCGGGCCGGTGCTTTTTCGTCACTGGATAGAGCACGTACGTGATCTGACTGGCAGTGTGTACGGTCGCCGCATGTACGAGACCATGCGTTATTGGGACGAAGACCGCCCCGAGTGGGATGCGGAGCGCCGCGAGTTCGCGCAAGCATGGCGGCGCCTGCCCAAATGGGTCGTGTCGCGCTCGTTGAAGTCGGTCGGCCCCAACGCCACGCTCGTCGAGGGTGACGTCGAGGCCGTGATCCGTGACCTGAGGGATCGGCTGGCCGGGGAGATTTCAGTGTCCGGACCGGACCTCGCGCGAAGCCTGACCGACCTTGGTCTTGTCGATGAGTACCGGCTCTACCTCCACCCCGTCGTGCTTGGTCGCGGCAAGCCATTCTTCGCCGGCCCGCGGCCGCCGCTCCGTCTGGTTTCCACCGACCGTGTTGGCGAGGACGTGATCAGGCTGACATACGTTCCTGCTTAGATCACGCACCTCGCCAGGTGCGGCGGCCCGGAGGCGTCCGCAGTCAGTGGGTCATCGAATTAATGCCGTTGAACATCGCGTCGAAATTGCCGTTCTCGGCCGCATGACGCAGCGGCTTGCAGCGCTCGACAACGACTTCCCTGACGTCCGGCTGCGTCGTCAGGATGTCCATGACCTCCGAGATGAAATCGGCAAGCGGCATGGCGTTCGGATCGCTCGCCTGGCGTTCGCTCATCAGCGTCGTCTGAACATAGGGCGGCACGATCTCGATCACCTGCGGCCCGCTGTCCTTGAGCTGCTGGCGGATCGCCATCGAATAGGAATGGATGGCGGCCTTGGTGGCCGAATAGGTCGGCGTCAGTGCCATCGGCACGAAGGCGAGGCCCGAGGATACGGTGAGGATCGCGGCGCCCTTCTGGGTGCAGAGATGCGGCAGCAGCGCCGCGGTCAGCCGGATCGGGCCGAGCAGGTTGGCGGTGATCGTGTCCTCGGCGGTCGAGAGATAGTCCGAGCCCGCGCCGATATGTTCCGGCACCATGATGCCGGCATTGTTGATGACGGCGTTGAGCGACGGATAGGCCGCCACCAGCGCGGCGGAAAATGCCTTGATGCCCTCGGCATCGGAAAGATCGAGCACCATCCCCGTCATGCCGGGATTGGCGGAGGTCACCTCGTCGAGCGTTGCCTGGCGCCGGCCGGTGATGATCACCTGGTTGCCGAGTGCATGGAACGCCTCGGCGAGAGCCCGGCCGATGCCGGAATTGCCGCCTGTGATGAGGATCGTATTGCCGTTCATTTTCATGGTCGTCGCCTTTCCGTGTTGCGTGGCCGGAAAATACGGCTATCAATCTCTATTCGTAAGAAGGCACCCAAAAGATTTATACGCACCAAAAGGAGAGTGACTGTGGATCAAGGAATTCGCCCGTCGATGCGGTCACCCTCAGGCCGTGAAATCCCCGACGAGATCGATCCGGTACTGGAAGAACTGGTGCGCGGCATCATTGGCCAGGTCGCCGACAAGTGGACCATGCTGATCCTCGAGGTACTGGAAGAACACGGCACGCTGCGCTTCACCCAGATCGGAAAGCTGACCGGCGGCATCAGCCAGAAGATGCTGACCCAGACGCTAAGGCAGATGGAACGCGACGGTTTCGTGTCGCGGAAGGTCTATCCGGTCATTCCCCCGAAAGTCGAATACAGCCTCACGGAGCTCGGCCGAAGCCTCAGCGCCGCCTTCTGCACGGTCTGGGAATGGGCCGCGGCACGCCATGCGGATATCGAGGCGGCGCGAAAGGACTTCGAGGAGCGCAACGGGAAGGCCTGAGCGACGGCGCGAAGCGTGACGGCAGATCCGGCATTGGCTGCAGGAGCGATTTTTTGTCCCACCCTGTCGGCTTCGCGCCCTCTGCTTCGTCCTTGGCGTGGCGACGATCATTCGGGATCGTCCGACAAATAAGGAGGAATGATATGCGCAGGATTGTGCTTTCGGCCTTTGTCAGCCTCGATGGCGTGATGCAGGCTCCCGGCGGCCCAGAAGAGGACAGGATGGGCGGCTTTGCCCATGGCGGTTGGCTCGCGGCGCGCTGGGAAGAGGAGATCGGACAGGTGATCGACGAGGTCTTCGAAAAGCCCTTCGACCTGCTTCTGGGGCGCCGGACATACGACATATTCGCCGCCCACTGGCCCCATGTGGAAAAAGACCCGTCGGCGGAGGGTTATGACGAGGGCAGCGCGAAGATCGGCGTGCTTTTCGACGGGATCACCAAATTCGTCGCGACCCACCACCCAGACACGCTGACCTGGGAAAATAGCCGCGCGCTTGGGCAGGACGTTGCCGGTGCGATGCGCAGTTTGAAGCAGGAGGAGGGGGCGGATCTTCTGGTGCAGGGATCGACAGAGATCATCCAGATATTGCTGCAGAACGACCTTCTTGATGAAATGACGCTTATCATCGCCCCGCTGATCCTCGGCAGGGGCAAAAAGCTGTTCGGCTCGGGTGCCGTTCCGGCAGGGCTGAAACTTGTTAAGTCCAGCACCACGCCGAAAGGTGTCATCATTGCCCGTTATCTGCGGGAAGGCGATGTCGAAACCGCCTCCTTCGCGCTGGAAACGCCAACCGAGGCGGAGCTTGAACGTCGCAAGGCCTGGCATGCGTCATAACGTCAGCCACGGCTTGCCGCAAAGAAGCTCTCCGGCCCCTCCACTTCGACCAGCCGCCGGCCCTCCAACAGCCAGAAGCGGGTGCCGACGGCCCGCACGAAGCTGCGGTCGTGCGATACCAGCAGGCAGCTTGCCTGGTGCGCCATCAACTCGCTTTCCAGCGCCTCCTGCCCGTCGATGTCGAGATGGTTGGTCGGCTCGTCCAGCAGGTAGAAATTCGGCTCCCGCAGCCGCAGCGCCAGGAGGCCGAGCCGCGCCTTCTGCCCGCCCGAAAGCTCTGCCACCGGCCGCGCCTGCATCTCCATCGTGATGCCGATGCCGGCGAGCAGCGAGCGGGCCTTCTGGTCGCCGATGTCGAACCGGTGGATGATCGTCCCGTGCGGTGTCTGCCGGTCGTCGAGATCGGCGAGCGACTGGTCGCCATAGCCGAGGATCAGCGTCGGCGTCGCCCTGATGCCGGCGACCGCCCCTGAAGGTTCGGTGATCGCCCGGCGCAGCATCGTCACCAGCCGCGTCTTGCCGGTGCCGTTGCGGCCGAGCACGACGATCCGGTCGCCCTGGCAGATGAACTGCTTGCCGGTCTTGAACAGAAGCGTGCCATCAGGCGTCGTCACCGCCGCATCCTCCAACGTCACCAGAACCTTGGCATGGGTACCCCGATTGGCGAGCCGGATGGCGCCGGCCGAGCGTTCGAGATGCGCCGGCTTCGCCGCATCCTCCAGTTTCTCGGCCCGTTCCTTCAGCTGCTTGGTCTTGACCACCAGCAGGTCGCTGCCGGAATTGATGCCGATGTTCTTGAGCTTGGCTGCCTGCCGGCGCAGCTGATCGGCCGTCTTCATGTCGCGCTCGTAGCGCTTCGCATCCGCCGCATCCACCTCGTCGAGCGCCATCCGTGCTCGGGAATAGGGCAGGGAGAAGCTTTGAGAATTCTCCGGCCGCAGGAAAAGCGTGCGGTTGGTGACGGCGTCGAGAAAGGCGCGGTCGTGGCTCGACAGGATCACCGGCATGTCGCGGGGGAGCGCGTTCAGCCAGTCTTCCAGAAGCGCGATCTTGGCAAGGTCGAGATGGTTGGTCGGCTCGTCGAGCAGCAGCGCGTCCGGCTCGGTCACCCAGGCCCGTGCGATCAGCGCCAGCCTCTGCCAGCCGCCGCTGAGAGCCGACAGAGGCCGCTCGCGCAACTCCTCAGGCACGTCCATCCCTTCGAGCGCGACGTCGGCGCGCCAGCTTTCGCTTTCGACCTGGTCCGCCGGCAGCGCCTGGAGCACGGCGTCGCGAAAACTTGCCTGCATCAGGGCAGGGGGCACGTTCTGCTCCACCATGCCGATCGTCAGCCCGCGGCTCCTGGTGATCTCGCCCTCGCTGGCATCGAGCGTGCCGGCGATGCATTTGAGCAGCGTGGACTTGCCCCGCCCGTTGGCGGCGACGATGCCGATCCGGTCGCCGGCATTGACGGTGAGGTTGAGCCCGGAAAACAGCGGGCTGGAGAGGGTAATCCCGAGATTGCGGAGGTTGATGAGGCTCATTGTCGTTCTCTGGTCTTGGCTTGCAGGCGTGAGGCATCGCGGGCGCTCGGCCATCATCGATGCGGTGCTTGCAGCGTCTTCGGAAATCGCATGGGCGCGCGAGCGAGTGCTCGGCGCTGCGGGCCACGAAGGGCAGACCAGGAAGGGGTGCTTTGAGAGAAACGGCCTCTGGTCAGCCCTGCAAACGCATTTGCAGGGCGTCGACGGGACCACGTGTCCGGTAGTACCGGAAATAGAAATTGTGCACGTGATCCTCCTTTCTCTTGAAAAGCACGCCAGCGAAATATCATCGCGGTCAGGCGAATGCAACCGAACCATACTCGGCCGGCTTGTTGCCGCCGAGCTTGCCCCGGGCGGTTCGGCTGTTATAAGCGGCCATCGCCGACTGGCGAATGGTTGATTTTCAGGAGAGACGCCGATGGCTGGCGATGACGAATACGTCTATGACGAAGCGACCGGCGATTGGCGCCCGGCCTCTGAACTGGCGGCAGCAGCAGGCGCAGGTGCTGTCGAGGTTCGCGACGCATCCGGAACCGTCCTCAAGGACGGCGATTCCGTCACCCTGATCAAGGACCTGAAGGTCAAGGGCGCCGGCCAGACCCTGAAGCAGGGCACGGTCATCAAGTCGATCAAGCTGACCGACAACCCGGAAGAGATCGACTGCCGACATGAGGCGATCAAGGGTCTGGTGCTGCGGACGGAGTTCGTGCGCAAGCGGTGAACGGGCAAGCGCTGGATATCGCTATTCCGGCGGACGTCGGACCGGAATGCCCAGCGGCTCGAAATGGCGGATATTGTCCGTCACCACCGTCATCGCGCTTGCTTTTGCGGTGGCGGCGATCATCACGTCGGCGAGATCGGGCGGATGTCCGTGTGCCTCGGCGTCATCGGCCATTTCGCCGGCGATCTTCGCCGCCCGTGCGTCGAAAGCGAGGATTCGATCCTCGAAAGTCAGCATGATTCCGTCGAGCCAGCCCGAAAGCCGCGCCGCCCGTTCGTGGCCGCCTTTGCGTCGAAGCTTCCTTATTCCCCGCTCGATTTCCGCGATCGATATCGCGGCGATGAACAGCCGGTCTGCGGCGCCCTCTGCCACCATCCAGTCGTGAAAGCCTGCCGAGGGCTGCGGTTTGCCGGGCGCAAATCTGGAAATGACGTTCGTATCGAGAAGAAGCCCGCTCACAGGTCGATGTCACGCATCTTCGAATGATCGCGCTCGAATTCGATACCGCCGGGAAACGACATCAGGTATTCGCCGAAATTCGGTCGGGCTTTGCCAAGCATATTCCTGGCGGCTTCCGCGGCCTCGATGCTCACCAGGGCCGCCACGGGCTTGCCGTGGCGGGTAATGGTCACGATCTCACCCTTGATGGCCTGATCCACCAGGTTGGAAAAGCCCGCTTTGGCCTCGCGCAGATTGACGGTCGACATTGCTATCGCCTCCGTAGTCACTGGTGACTACATTAAGCGAGTGCGCTGTCAATTTCAAGGCGCGCCTACCGCTTCAAGCTTCCCAAAATCCCGCGCACGATCGCCCGTCCCACTTGCGTGGCGACGGTCCGCGTCACGCTCTTCATCGCCGCTTCGATGATCGTTTCCCGCTGGTAGCCGGAGCGGCGCGGCTGGGCGCGGCCCTGGTCGTTGTCGTCGTCCTTGCCACCGCCGAAGCCGGGCAGGGTCCAGCCGGTCGTCTCGCCGGAGCCGGCCGGCGGAGCGGACTGCAGCTCGTCCTGCGCCTTTCTGGCGGCGGCTGCATCGGCGGCCTGCTTGGCGCGGGCGGCGAGGATTTCGAAGGCGGATTCGCGGTCCATGTCCTCGTCATAGAGGCCGAGGACCGGGCTTTTGTCGATGATCATCTGCCGCTCCTGGTCCGAAAGCGGGCCGATGCGGCCGGATGGCGGGCGCACCAGCGTGCGTTCCACGATGGAAGGCGCACCCTTGCCTTCGAGCGTCGAGACCAGCGCCTCGCCGGTACCGAGATTGGTGATCGCCGTGGCGCAGTCGAAGTCCGGGTTGGGGCGGAACGTATCGGCCGCCGTCTTCACCGCCTTCTGCTCGCGCGGCGTATAGGCGCGCAGCGCGTGCTGCACCCGGTTGCCGAGCTGGGCGAGCACGGTTTCCGGCACGTCGAGCGGGTTCTGGGTGACGAAATAGACGCCGACGCCCTTGGAACGGATCAGGCGCACCACCTGTTCGACGCGCTCGGTCAGCACTTTCGGCGCGTCGTTGAACAGCAGATGCGCCTCGTCGAAGAAGAACACCAGTTTCGGCTGGGTCGGATCGCCCACTTCCGGCAGTTCCTCGAACAGTTCCGAGAGCAGCCAGAGCAGGAAGGTCGCGTAGAGCCTGGGGTTCATCATCAGCTTGTCGGCGGCAAGCACCGAGATCTGCCCGTAACCGCTGTTCGGGTTGATGCGCATGATGTCTGAAATCTTCAGCGCCGGTTCGCCGAAGAAATGCTCGGCACCCTGCTGTTCCAGCACCAGCAGCCCGCGCTGGATCGAGGCGACCGAAGACTTCGAGATCAGCCCGAACTGGCTCGACAGCTCACTGGCATTCTCGGCCATGTAGTTGAGCAGCGAGGCGAAATCCTTGAGGTCGAGCAGCGGCAGGTTCGCCTTGTCGGCGATCTTGAAGGCAATGTTGATCACACCTTCCTGCGGCTCGGATGCATCCATCAGGCGGGACAGCAGGAGCGGCCCCATCTCGGCGATGGTGGTGCGCACCCGGTGGCCCTTTTCGCCGAACAGATCCCAGAAGATCACCGGGAACTGTTCGAAATCGTAATCGGCAAAGCCGATCTGTTCGGCGCGCTTGAGGAGAAAATCCTTGGCTTCGCCCTTCATGGCGATGCCGGACAGGTCGCCCTTGATGTCGGCGGCAAAGACAGGCACGCCGGCCTTCGAAAAACCTTCGGCGAGCACCTGCAGGGTCACCGTCTTGCCGGTGCCGGTGGCGCCGGTGACGAGCCCGTGGCGGTTGCCGAACTTCAGTTCCAGATATTCAGCCTTGTTGAGCGAATCGTCCGGCTTGCGGCTGCCGCCGATGAAGAGCTTTCCCGTATCGTCCATGCAACTATGCGCTCCCTGACCGCGTTCTCTGCCAACTGCTTATAGGATGTGCGGAGGCGCCGGGCAACGGCAACGAGATTGTCTGAGGCCCGCCCGCAACGGGAAGGCTGGGTATGGCATGACGATCGGCGAAACGGTCCCCGCATCGGAAAAGAACAGGGGCCGTGAGGCCGACTCCCCGGACGAGATTCCCGCCCGTGGGCTGAAGGATGTCTTCTGGCGCGTCTATGCGGGCGTCACCCAGGACCGCATCTCGCTGATCGCCGCCGGTGTCACCTATTATCTCCTGCTGGCGCTGTTTCCGGCGGCGAGCGCACTCGTGTCCCTCTACGGTTTCGTCTCGGACCCGGTGTCGATCGTCGATCGCATCGCGTTCTTGAGCTCCGTCATGCCGGCCGACGCCCTGAACATTTTTCTCGATCAGCTGCGGGCGCTGACCACGGAGCGCAACACGACGCTGTCGATCGCCCTGATCGGCGGCCTGGCGCTGGCGCTCTGGAGCGCCAACAACGGCATGAAGGCGCTGTTCGAGGCGATGAACGTCGCCTATGGGGAACAGGAAAAGCGCAGTATCGTGCGCCTCAACCTCATCTCGCTTCTCTTCACGCTCGGCGCGCTCCTGCTGGCGATCGTCATCCTGTTTGCCATGGGCGTCGTGCCGGCGGTGCTGCGCTATCTCTGGCTCGACCGATGGACGGAAATCATCATCCGCATCGCCCGCTGGCCCGTCATGATGCTGTTCGTCACGGGCGGCATCATGATGCTATACCGCTTCGGCCCGAGCCGCGAACCGGCGAAGCTCAAGTGGCTCACCTGGGGTGCGGCATTCTCGACCGTCGCCTGGCTCTCGGCCTCGATTGCGGTTTCCTTCTATCTGGGGAATATTGCCGATTACAACGCCACCTACGGCACGCTCGGCGCGCTGATCGGTTTCATGGTCTGGACATGGATATCGGTCATCATCGTCATCGTCGGTGCCGAGATCAATGCCGAGCTCGAACATCAGACGGCCCGCGATTCGACCACCGGCAGGCCAAAGCCCCTGGGCGCCCGCGGCGCCTATATGGCGGATACGGTGGGCGAGCGTTCGGACTAGGCCTGAAGCCGGAGATGCTTCATACGCCTGTTGGCTTCGGCAAAGACTGTGTGTATTACCTTGACGTGAACGTCAAAACCCCGAGGAGAGATTGATGAACGAACTGGTTTCCCGCGTCGCCGAAAATGTCGGCATTGCCCCTGACGTCGCCGAAAAGGCGATCGGCATGATGCTCGGTTTCCTGCAGCGCGAGGCCGATGACGGCGCGGTTGCCAAGATGATCGAGGCTATCCCGGGCGCTTCCGAACTCGTCGCCAAGTTCAACGGCGAAGGTGCCGGCGGCGGCGGTCTCCTCGGCGGCCTGATGGCAAGCTTCGGCGGCGGCGTCATGGCGCTCGGCCAGCAGCTGATGTCCCAGGGCCTCGGCATGGGCGAGATCACAGGCCTTGCCAAGGAAACCATGGCGGTCGCCCGCGAACACGCCGGCGACGAAGTGGTCGACACGGTGATTGCTTCGGTCCCGGGTCTCTCGCAGTTCGTCTGATCTGCATCTTTCGACATATCAAGCCGCTGGCCGCGAGGCCGGCGGCTTTTTTGTCTTATCCGAGGCAACGAGACCGGTGAGGGGCCAATCGGATACCGTCGGCACCCTTGCAGGCTTGTCCTGGGTTTCGCACTCTCCATGTCAATGAGAGTAACCCAGGATGGGAGGTTGCCATGTCCGATGATGACGAGGCCGCCATGGTGCGGATAACGGGAAGGGTACAAGGCGTGGGGTTCCGTGCCTGGACCCGTGAGGAGGCGGAACAGCTGGGTTTGACGGGCTGGGTTCGCAACGAGCCGGACGGTTCCGTCCTTGCTTTGCTCGCGGGATGGCCCGCCGCCATAACGCAAATGCTCGAGCGTTTGCGGCAAGGTCCGCCCGGCGCGTCGGTATCCGGCGTGGAGCGACAACCGGCGGCGCTCGCGCAAAAGCCGGTCGGCTTCCGGATCACCAGATGACCGGGTCGATTATTCGGTTCGGCTCTGGGCGGACCTTCCGCCTGATCGTCTCCAAGGACTGAAAAGTCTTTCCAATTGTTAATCCGTAAGCCTCGCAGCGGCGCCGAAAAAGCCATTGACTTTTCATCCTTTAAGGCACATTTCCAAAAACGAAGTGACGCCCGACCGGGCGCCACTCTTTCAAAGGACAATTGAGATGAACCCCGACAGTCGAAGTTCGACGTCATCATACCGACCCGTTCCTCCGGGGCTCTAGTCCTTCTTGAAAGGATGCGCGCTCCGAAGGGACCGATGGTCCAAAAAGGAGCCGTCATGCTGCGCATCCATGCCTACGACCTTGATCGCCTTGTTTCCGTCGCTTCCGATGTGCCGGCCGTTGCCGCAGCGCCGGTCGCTTCCGATCCGTCGGCACCGGTCACGTCCGCTCCCGCAACCCCTGCAGTCGTCTGGTACGACCTCGTCAGCCCGACGCCCGACGAGGAACGCATCGTCGGCGAGCGCCTCGGCATCACCGTGCCGACCATGGACGAGATGGAGGACATCGAGCTCTCCGCCCGCCTCTACCAGGAGGACGGCGCCGAGTTCATGACCATGACGGTGCTGACCAGGCCCGATGCCGGCACGCCGCGAAAGGTTCCGGTCACCTTCATCGTCAAGGGCCAGGTTTTGGTCACCGTCCGTTATGCCGAGCCGCGCCCCTTCGACGCCTTCATGGCGCGCGCCCGCAAGCCGAACGGCGCCGGCCTGCATTGCGGTTACGGCGAACTGATCATGACCGGACTGATCGAGGCGATCATCGACCGCATGGCCGACACGCTGGAACGGCTCGGCACCGAGATCGACCAGATTTCCCAGGAAGTCTTTTCGACCAAGGCCGCCAAGGCCAACAAGAAGACCCGCGACCTGCAGGACCTCATCCGCGAGGTCGGCCAGAAGGGGGAGTTCATCACCGTCGTGCGCGAAAGCCTCGTCAGCGTCTCCAGAGTCGTCGCCTATTACGCGGCGCTCGACGGCGTCGACCGCAAGCTCCCGAAGGAACTGCGCCAGCGCCTGAAACTGCTGCAACGGGACGCCACCTCGCTCGGCGATCACTCGGCCTTCCTGTCCGGCAAGATCAATTTCCTGCTGGATGCGACGCTGGGGCTGATCAATCTCGAACAGAACCAGATCATCAAGATCTTCTCGGTCGCCTCGGTCGTCTTCCTGCCGCCGACGCTGGTCGCCTCGATCTACGGCATGAACTTCGCCTACCAGCCGGAACTGCAATGGCACTACGGCTATCACGCCGCGATCGCGCTGATGATCGTCTCGATGGCCATGCCCTATCTGTATTTCAAGCGGAGAGGCTGGCTTTGAACAAGGAGGGCCCCCCGTTTTCTCGCGGAGGCCACGGCTTGCTCCCTCTTCTCCCCAGCGGGGAGAAGTGCCGAGCATAGGCGAGGCGATGAGGGGGATGAGGAGCGGTCCGGCGAAGCCGGAGCAATCGATCCACTGGATCGATTGCAGCGACGAACATGCGAACCGTCATGTTGAGCCAGAATGTGGCTTCGCACCCCTCATCCGGCCCTTCGGGCCACCTTCTCCCCGCTGGGGAGAAGGTAATCTTCAAACATCCCATTCCGGCGCAAGGTGCCCCGGGCTGACGATGCGGCCGGTCGGTTTGGCGAGTTTGTGGATCGCCTGCATCTCGTCTTCCGACAGCGCGAAATCGAACACATCGAAGTTTTCCGGCAGACGCGAAACGGTTGCGGTTTTCGAAAGCGCGATCACGTCCTTCTGCTGGATCGCCCAGCGCAGCGTCACCTGGGCGGCCGTCTTGCCGTGCTTGGCGCCGATATCCTTCAGCACTTCGTCGCCCGGCACCGCGCCGTTCGCCATCAGGTAATAGGCGGTCAGCGACATGCCGTGTTTGCGCACCTCGCCGAGCACCTTCTTCTGGTCGAGATAGGGATGGTATTCCACCTGGTTGGTGGCAAGCGGCGCATCCGAAAGCTTCACCGCTTCGGCGATCAGCGCGACGGAAAAATTGGAGACGCCGATATTCTTCACCTTGCCGGCCTTTCTGAGCGCGTTCAGCGCGCCCATGCGGTCGGCGAGCGGCATTTCGCTTTGCGGCCAGTGGAGGAGAAGCAGGTCGACATAGTCGGTCTTCAGCTTGGCCAGGCTCTCGTCGACCGAGGCGATGAAGGCGTCATGGCCGACGCGGTCGACCCAGACCTTGGTGGTGAGGAAGATGTCGGCGCGCGGGATGCCGGACTTGGACAGCACGTCGCCGACGGCTGCTTCGTTCTTGTAGATCTGCGCGGTATCGACATGGCGGAAGCCGAGCTTCAGCGCCTCCGGCAGCACGCGGGCGACGTCCTCGTCAGGCATGCGGAACGTGCCGAAACCGAGGGCGGGAATGTTGGCGCCATTGGCGCTGACTGTGAACATCTTGAACTCCTGTGGGGAAGCCCGGCAAACGGCCGGGCCGAATGAGGCCCGTATTACATGGACCGATTCTGTGACGGATCAACCACCCGCGTTTTCGGGTAGCGTCAGCCGGCGATGGGCGGGTTGAGGCGGGCAAAGCCCTCCTGCCGCCGATAGGGGAAATGCGGGTAGGGCGCGGTGACGGCACTGGCCGCATCAAGCGTACCAATCTGCTCTGTCGTCAGCGACCAGCCGACGGCCCCGAGATTCTGGCGCAGCTGCTCCTCGTTGCGGGCACCTATGATCACCGAGGAAACCGTCGGCCGGCTGGTGAGCCAGTTGATCGCCACCTGCGGCACGCTTTTGCCGGTTTCGGCGGCCACCGCCTGCAGCGCATCGACCACCCGGTAGAGCAATTCGTCCTCGACAGGCGGGCCGAAATCCGCCGTCTCATGCAGGCGGCTGCCCTCCGGAAGCGGCTTGCCACGGCTGATCTTGCCGGTGAGGCGGCCCCAGCCGAGCGGGCTCCACACCAGCGCGCCGAGCCCCTGGTCCTGTCCCAATGGCATCAGGTCCCATTCGTAATCGCGGCCGATCAGCGAATAATAGACCTGGTTCGCCACATAGCGGGTCATCCCATGCTTTTCGGCGGCGGCCAGCGACTTCATGATCTGCCAGCCGGAAAAGTTGGAAACACCGATGTAACGCAGCTTGCCGTCCTTCACGAGCCGGTCGAGCGTCGAGACGACTTCCTCCACCGGCGTCGAGGCATCGAAGGCATGCAGCTGGAAGATGTCGATATGGTCGGTGCCGAGCCGCTTCAGGGCGGCCTCCACGGAGCGGATCAGGCGGGAGCGCGACGAGCCCCAGTCGTTCGGCCCGTCGCCGGTCGGCAGGCTGGCCTTGGTGGAGATCAGCACCTCGTTGCGCCGGCCCTTGATCGCCTCACCGAGCACCTCTTCCGAAGCGCCGTTCGAATAGACGTCGGCCGTGTCGAACAGGTTGACGCCGGCTTCCAGGCAGATGTCGACGAGACGGCGGGCTTCCTCGACATCGGTCGTGCCCCAGTGGCTGAACAGCGGGCCGGAGCCGCCGAACGTGCCGGCGCCGAAGCTGAGGACCGGCACCCTGAGGCCGGATTGTCCGAGATTGCGGTATTCCATGGTCGTGATCCTTCGGTGTGTCGGTTATTCCGCCGGGCAGGAGAGGGCGGGTGCGCCGCTGATGGCGGTCTCGCGCCTGTCCAGCCGGATGGCGAAGAGGGCGACGGCAAGCGCTGCGAGCGGAACCAGGCCGGCGATCAGGGTGACGGAGCCGAGACCCGGGCCGTGATCGATGACCACGCCGCCGAGCCAGGCGCCGATCGCGTTGCCGAGGTTGAAGGCGGCGATGTTGAACGACGAGGCAAGCCCCTGGCCGGCACCCTCGGCCTTCTGCAGCACCCACATCTGCAGCGGCGAGACGGTGGCGAAGGCTGCTGCGCCGAACAGGCCGATGGCGATGACGGCCAGCACCGGCTGGTGGATCGCTGCGGTCAAGCTTAAAAGCACGACCGAGAGCGCGATCAGGCTGGCGACGATGGTCGGCACCAGATGCCGGTCTGCCAGCCACCCGCCGGCCAGGTTGCCGATCACCAGGCCGCCGCCGAAGACGAGCAGGATCGGCGAGACGGCGGCTTCCGAAAAGCCGGTGATCTCAGTCAGGATCGGGGCGATATAGGTGAAGCCCGCAAACACGCCGACCCAGCTCAGCACGGTGATCAAGAGCCCGAGCAGAACCGGACGGCGGCCGAGCACGGCAAGCGCACCCTGCGAGCTTTCCGCCTGATTGTCCGCGGCCTTGTCCTTCGGAACGAAGAGCGCGATGACGGCGAGCGCCACGAGGCCGATCAGGGTGACGGCAAAGAAGGTCGAGCGCCAGCCATAGGCCTGGCCGAGCCAGGTGCCGAAGGGCACGCCGAGAATATTGGCGACCGTCAGGCCGGTGAACATGATGGCGATGGCGGAAGCCTTTTTGTTCGGGGCAACGAGGCTGGTGGCGACCACCGAGCCGACGCCGAAGAAGGACGCATGCGCGAACGCGGTCAGCACCCGGGCGGCCATCAGCGTCCAGTAGTCGGGCGCCAGCGCACACGCAAGATTGCCGACGGTGAACACCACCATCAGCGCCATCAGCAGGGTCTTGCGCGACCATTTGCCGGTCAGCATGCCGAGAATGGGAGCCCCGACGACGACGCCGAGCGCGTAACCGGAAATCAGCAGTCCGGCGGCCGAAATCGACACGCCGAGATCGGCGCTGACATCGATCAGCAGGCCCATGATGACGAATTCGGTGACGCCGATACCGAAGGCACCGGCCGTCAGGGCGTAGAGAGCGAGAGGCATTGGCTTGGTCCTTGTCCTTGGGGAGGAAGGGATTGGTGGTCGTTCGCGAAGCCCCCTCATCCGCCTGCCGGCACCTTCTCCCCGCTGGGGAGAAGAGACATGCCGTGCGGTCCCATTCCCATCTCGACTGGGCGCGCAAGGGAACAGTCGCGAACCTCTCCGCTCTTCTTTTCCACGAGGGCCAAGAGGGACGGCGACGGCAGCGACATATCCTCTTCTCCCCAGCGGGGAGAAGGTGCCGGCAGGCGGATGAGGGGGCCTTGGGTGACGAGGAGACCTTCTTCTGCACTGCAATATCGTCGCCTCGGACTTGCCTGTGTAGCCGCATAAGCGGATAATCATTTGTGAATTGAATTCAAAGGTCATGTCGATGGACAACCGCGCCGGTGAAATGGAAGCCTTTGCCCTCGCAGCCGAACTCAAAAGCTTCTCGGCGGCGGGGCGAAAACTGAAACTCTCCCCATCCGCCGTCAGCAAGTTGGTCACCCGGCTGGAAGACCGGCTCGGCACCCGTCTCGTCGTCCGCTCCACCCGCATGCTGCAGCTGACGCCGGAGGGCGAGACCTATCTGGCGCGGGCGCGGCGCATCCTTGCCGAGATCGCCGATACGGAGGAGATCGTCTCCGGCGGCGGCCGGACGCTGCCGCGCGGGCCGCTGTCGATCAACGCTTCGGTCGGTTTCGGCGAGCGTTACATCCTGCCGCTCACCTGCGAATTCCAGCAGCTTTTCCCGGATGTGCAACTCGACATCACGCTCACCGACGATATCGTCGATCTCATCCGCGAGCGGGTCGATATCGCCATCCGCCACGGGCCGATGCGCAACTCCTCGCTGATGGCGCGAAAACTCGGCGAGAGCCGCCAGGTGGTGATCGCATCGCCGGGCTATCTGGAGCGTCACGGCGTGCCGAAGACGCCGGCCGAACTCATCGATCACAACTGCATCAATTTCAATTTCCGGCGGGCGGTCGAAGGCTGGCCTTTTCGTGATCCGGAAACCGGCAGCCGGGAGCTGTTGCCGGTTTCCGGAAACCTGAAGGCGAGCAACGGCTCGATCATCCGGCAGTTCTGCCTCGACCACCTCGGCATCGGCCGCGTCGGGCGTTTCCATGTGGAGCCGGATATCGAGGCCGGCCGGCTCGTACCGGTTCTGGAGGATTTCAACCCTGAGGACATCGAGGAAATCCATGCCGTCTATGCCGGCCACGAGCACCTCGCCCTGCGCATCCGCACCTACATAGATTTCCTCGCGGCGCGGCTTTGATGCATATCGCGCAAAGGGCGCGGCGTCGCCGGGTAACCATAAGTCGAATAAAGACCTGAATCCCGATCGTTCTGATCGTGAAAAGTGTCTTCCCTGCCACAGGTTCGCCTTGTTTTGGCCGGTTTCCGTCCCCAAATCCTGGGTTCAGGAGAATCCCGGCATGAGTGAACAATTGAACGACATCATCGCCCGTCTGCGGGCGGAGGTAATCGCCGATTCGTCGGAGTACCCGCACTTGAGCGTGCCGCTGGAAGACCTGCGGCTCATCGTCCAGAGTTTCGAAATCCTTCATGCGGAGAAGGAAGCGCTGCGCCGCCGCGTGGAACAGCACGCGGAAGTCGTAGAAGCCGTCGAAGTCTTTATCGCAGCTTACCGCGATAAATATAAGAACTATGGCAGCGGCGGCGTTCGTCCCAGTGCCGTGCTTCGCCGCGAGGTAAGGATGATCTGGGCTGCCATGAACGGCCACGTCCTGGCGACCGAGAGCACGTTCTGACCTTTGCGGGCCCGGCTGGCTCGGGCCTGCCGGCCGGGTTGGTACCCGGATAGACGCGCCGCCGGCCGTCAGTCCCTGTCCGGCGCTCCGAGCGGGAAGAACGCGCGATAGGGCCGGGCCTCGTCCACCGCGCGCGCAAAGGACGGCCGGGCGAGCAGCCGGCTGCGATAGGCCCGCACATTGGCGAACTGCTCCCCGATCGGGTGCGTCCAGTCCGCGTAGAAGAGGGCAGGCGCCGCGGCGCAATCGGCCAGGCTGAATGCATCGGTCGCCGCCCATTCCCGATCCGCCATGCGCTGGTCCAGCCAGCCATAGGCGGCATCCAGCATGCCGCGCGCTTCCGTGACGCCGTAAGGATCGCGGTGCTCTTCCGCCCGGATGGCGTTGAAAACCACCTTCTGCTGCGGGGTGGAAATGTAGTTGTCGAAGAAGCGGTCCATCATCCGCACGTCGAGCCCCGCATCCGCATCGTCGGGGATCAGCTTTACCGGGCCTGGATAATGAAGGCCCAGATATTCGATGACGATAGACGATTCGAAGACCTGTTTTTCCCCGTCGAGCAGGATCGGGAAGCGCTTCACCGGCCACATGCCGCAGAGGTCCTCGTAGGCGGAAGGATCCTCCGGCCCGAGCATGCGCGTGTCGAACTCGGTGCCGTTCTCATAGAGCGCGGTCAGCACCTTCTGGCAGTAGGACGAGAATGGATGCGAATACAGAACCGGACGCATGACGGCCTCCCATAACCGATTGCGAAATGAAACTGGTTCCTGGATAACTCAGCCGATTGCTTTTTGCAATCAGTTTTGGGCTGGGGCACGAACCGCCGGGCTGGCACCCGCACGGCCCCTCGGCTCAGGCTTCCGCGACGACATCCTTCACGCCGGCCTTCTCCCGCACGTGCATCGCCCGGATCTCCTTCGCAACTATCTCCTGAAGCCGCCAGAGATTGCGGTCGTGGATGCCGAATTCGGCGAGATGCACGACGGTGTTGTAGAGATATTCGGCGCAGGACCCGCGATGCCCGCAGGCGCGCGCCAGAACCTTTGCGACCTCGTCGAGCGGCAGCAGCGGCCGGATGATGCGCTTGCTGGTGCCGCCGACCCAGAAGGTCAGCGCCCGCACGGTCTCGCCGGCCTGGGTGCGGACCGGCAGCCAGCGGAACGAGGTGAGGCTGTCGCGATGGCTGACCTCGCGGCGCAGCGCCTTTTCGATCTGGACGCGCTTGTCGTCGTCGGCGACCCGGTAGATCACCCCGTCGCAGCGGCCGCCGCGCGACAGCATCATCATCAGCCCCGGCTGTGTGGGTGAGCCCCGGCCGCGCTCGATCCTGAGCGAAAAGGAGCGATGCCAGCCATAAGCGGCCGCCCGCTGGCAGGCGATGCTGTCGAAGCCCGGCTTCCAGATCAGCGAGCCATAGGCAAAGACCCAGAGCGGCTCCTCGCCGACTTCCGCCGCCAGGCGATCGGCGGTCTGAATGTAATCGTCGTCGGTCAGCGGCTCCCAGGTGGCCGGCGGGCCGGGATCGGTCTCCTCGCGAAAGCAGAGGTCGACGAGATCCTGGGTGAGCGACAATGTGGATGGTTTCGGCATGGCTTCGAACGGCTTTTCGGCAGGACGAGGAAAATGGCAAGGCTGAAGAGTGCAAGCGCATCGGAGCCGAGTCAACCTGTTTCCCGGCCGGTTCCCTCCTGTTTTCCGGCCGTTTCGGCGGCCTGGTTCTCCGTTTTGCTGTCCCGGAATCGCCGATTTGCTGCGTTGCCGCACCGACGCCCAGATGTTTTGCTCCAAGGATCACGGAATGTTTCCGCTTGGAAACTTTCTCGATGACTGAAGAGTGGAGTTGCTGAACTGATGCGTTGGCTTTTTATCGCGGTGCTGTTGATCCTGGTCGGTTGTGTCCTGAGCATCATCTGGATGAACGATGCCGGCCTCGGCCGGATGGAGGTCACGCAGCCACAGCCGCAAAACCCGCTGGCCCCGCCGCCGGGTACCCCTTGACGGTCTTTTTCAGGCCTTCACCGCGATGACGAAGAGCCGCGGGAAACGCAGCAATACCCGCCCGTCGGCCATCGGCGGATAGGCGTCGGCGATGCGGGCGGTGTAGTCGGCCGCAAAGGCTTGCGCATGGGCGGGGCCGGCGGCGTCGAGATAGGGCCGCAGCCCGGTCGCCCTGACCCATTCGACGATCGCGGGCGCATCGGCGAGCGGGTGGTAATAGACCGTGTGCCAGACATCGACGCGAACGGATTTCGGCATCAGCCGGTCGAAATAGACGGCAGGCGGCGGCAGCACTGCGCGGCGTACCCTGCCGCCTTCGAAGGCTGCCTTCCACGGGCCGGCAGCACCGGTCTCCTCCATCAGCGTGTGGGTCGGCTCCGTGAGATTGTCCGGCATCTGCACCGCGAGCACGCCGCCGGGCCTCAGGTGGTCCATCAGCCGCGCCAGCACCGAGATATGGTCCGGCACCCACTGGAAGACCGCGTTGGCGTAAAGCAGGTCGGCCGGCTCCTCCGGGACCCAGGTATTCAGGTCGGCCTTGGTGAATTGCGTGCCGGGCAGGCGCTTGGCCGCCGCCGCCAGCATGTTGTCGTCGCTGTCGATGCCGGCGACGCTGGCTGCCCCGAAACGTGCCGCGATCAGCTCGGTCGAATTGCCCGGTCCGCAACCGAGGTCGTAGGCACGGGTAACCGAGCCGAGCGGTACCTGCGCCAGAAGATCGCGCGCCGGGCGCGTCCGCTCGTCCTCGAATTTCGCATATTGCTCTGCCGACCATGCCATGAGCGTCTTCCTCGAGTGTTCGTTTCGATGGAACATGGCACTCCGGCACCTGGGTCTCCATGGGCAAAAATATCAATTTTTGTGATGATCCATTTCATATTATCGCTTGACCTCGGCGGCGGGGCCGGACTTCACTCACCCCGCAATTTTGAAGCGTTAAGGAGACCGCCATGTCCGTCAACACCGCCCCCCGCACCACCACCTGGACGTTCGTGGAGGGCGAATGGCTGGAGGGCAACCCGAAGCTGATCGGCCCGACCTCGCATGCCATGTGGCTCGGTTCCACCGTGTTCGACGGCGCCCGCTGGTTCGACGGCATCGCCCCGGACATCGACCTGCATTGCCAGCGCGTCAACCGGTCGGCCACGAACATGGGCATGAAGCCGGTGATGCAGCCCGAGGAGATCGAGGCGCTCGCCTGGGAAGGCATCAAGAAGTTCGATGGCAAGACGGCGATCTACATCAAGCCGATGTACTGGTCTGAACACGGCATGCCCTACAGCGTCGTCACCGCCGATCCGGAATCGACCCGTTTCGCGCTCTGCCTGTTCGAGGCACCGATGCAGACCGCCAAACCCTCCTCGCTCACCGTCTCGCCCTATCGCCGTCCGAACCCGGAAGTGGCGATGACCGGTGCCAAGACCGGCAGCCTTTATCCCAATAGCGGCCGCATGATCATGGAAGCCCGCAACCGCGGCTTCGACAATGCGCTCGCCCGCGACATGAACGGCAATGTCGCCGAGACCGCCTCCTCGAACATCTTCATGGTCAAGGACGGGGTGATCATGACGCCGATCGCCAACGGCACCTTCCTTGCCGGCATCACCCGCTCGCGCGTCATCGGCCTGCTGCGCCGCGGCGGTTTCGACGTGCGCGAGACGACGCTGACGGTCGCGGATTTCATGGACGCCGACGAGATCTTCACCTCCGGCAACTATTCCAAGATCGTGCCGGTCAACCGCTTCGAGGAACGCCAGCTCCAGGAAGGCCCGGTCGCCCGCAAGGCGCTGGAACTCTACATGGACTGGGCCCGTTCCCCCGGCGACGAGGCCTGAAACTTCCAGGCGGCGGGCGACACAGGGGACAAGTCAGAGTTCATCGTCATCGATGTCGTCCACGCCACCGAGGCTTTTGCCCCGATGTAGAATGCGCATGATCGTCACGACGTCAGCATCGATGCGAAAGACGATGCTGGCTTTCCGCTTGAAGCCGACGATACGGATACCGGAGCCAAGCTCGTCGTGTCTCGTGCCGCGGGTGGGGAAGGTTTCAAAGGCCGCGCAGTGGCCCACGAGTTGGTTGATATACCGCCGTGCAATGGCGCGGCCGGCTTTCGGAGCAATATAGTCATAGAGTTCGGCCAGGTCGGCATCCGCTGCCGGATCGAAAACGACCCGATATCTCATTCGGGGAGGCGGGTGTCTTTGTCGCGCGCATCCATATGCGCATTGATGCGCCGACGGACTTCGCTGATCGGGATTGCCTTGGAAGGATCATGCGCCGTGATGGTCGGCACGACCTCGTCCCGCAGCCAGCTCTCTATTCCCGCATCATGGTCCGCCAGATACCGCAATCCTTCGGCGACCACCTCACTCTCGTCGGCAAATTCGCCGGACGCGACTTTCTTTTGGACGAGTTCGGCCATGTCTTCCGGCAGAGAGATGGTAATCGATCGGTTCGGGCGCATAGGTCGGTTCCTGTTCGCGGCAAAGCCTATCACATTCGGGCAATGCGCGCTATTTTCGCCGTCCGCTTTATTGGGCCATTCGGGAGTACGTTGCTGCAGGCAACCCCGCGTCTGGTCCGTCCTGTGCCTCCTTCACACAAGCCGCACCGCGGCCGTGCCGATGATGACCATCGAGACGGCGATCATCAGGGGTTTGACCGGCAGGTAGCGGACGATGAAGGCGCCGATCGGGGCTGCCAGGATGCCGCCGAGGATGAGGCCGAGGGCGGAGGAGAGTTCCGACCAGCCGAGCGCCACGATGAAGGTTGCGGAAATCACCGTGGTGACCGCGAATTCGGTCAGGTTCGTGGAGCCGATCACCTTTTTGGGATCGTGGCCGCGACCGAGCAGCGAACTCGTCACGATCGGCCCCCATCCGCCGCCGCCCATCGCATCGAGCAGTCCGCCCCCGCCGCCCACGAAGGGCACGATCCAGTCGCGCACGTCGCGCGGCCATTTCGGACGGAAAGCCTTGTAGAGGATGAAGAGGCCGATGGCGACCAGGTAGACCGAGACGAAGGGCTCGATCGCCTTGCCGTCGATATTCGACAGGATATAGGCGCCGATCGCCCCGCCGACCATGCCGGCCGGCGCCAGCCTGACCACCAGCCGCCAGTCGACATTGCGGTTGTAGAGATGCGACAGTCCCGAGGCTGCGGTGGTGAAACATTCGGTCACATGGGTCATGGCGCTTGCGGCCGCGGGTGCCACGCCGATGGCGAGCAGGCTGGTCGTCGTCAGCACCCCGAAAGCCATGCCGAGCGCCCCGTCGATGATCTGTGCGAAGAAGCCTATGGCGACGAAGATCAGGAAGTCGGAGGTCAGGAATTCGGACGACATGCAGCCTCCTCTTTGCCGCGGCGTTGGCTTTCAATTCGCAGGCGCGAAGAAAGGTTCCCGTTTTGCGGCCCGTTACTTCCCCGTCTTCACCGTCAGCCTGTCGGCGGAGATTTCTCCGCCGATCTCGGCCTTGCGGGTCTTCTTGTCGAAGGCGCAGAGGGTGCTGATCGTCACCTTGGCGCCGACCGCCCTGCCGGAGACGACGGCAAGCCCGTAGCTCTTACTGCCGAAGGGATCGACGAGAGCCTTGCCGTTTTCGATCAGCCCCCTGGCGGCGGTCACGCAAGCCTTGGCGACCTCCGCCTGGAAACCGGACCATGCGTCGTCCGAGGAGGCATGCGCGGCAGGGACGCTGGATGCAAGGAGGGCTGCGGCAAGAGCAAAGGTGGTCTTCATCGAACGGGCTCCGAATCGTGATCTGGCCCGTTTCTTGTATCCGGAAATTTCAGCAGGTTCTTGACCCGATCGGCTTGATTTTTGGCAAGTTCACCGTTGCCTCTTGGCCCCTCCGCTCCTATGTTCCCGCACGACGCTATACCCAGGTATCTGCCGAACCCAGGTAGCTATCGAACAAGGAGTAGACCAATGGCCTTCGAACTTCCCGAACTCCCCTACGACTACGAAGCTCTTTCGCCCTTCATGTCGAAAGAGACGCTCGAATTCCACCACGACAAGCACCACAAGGCTTATGTCGACAACGGCAACAAGCTCGCTGCCGAAGCCGGCATGGCGGATCTGTCGCTCGAGGAAGTCGTCAAGAAGTCCTTCGGCACCAACCAGGGCCTCTTCAACAATGCTGCCCAGCACTACAACCACGTCCATTTCTGGAAGTGGATGAAGAAGGGCGGCGGCGGCACCAAGCTGCCGGGCAAGCTCGAAGCAGCGGTCGCCTCCGATCTCGGCGGCTTCGACAAGTTCAAGGCCGATTTCATCGCTGCCGGCACGACCCAGTTCGGCTCCGGCTGGGCCTGGGTTTCGGTCAAGGACGGCAAGCTCGTCATCTCCAAGACCCCGAACGGCGAGAACCCGCTGGTTCACGGTGCCGAGCCCATCCTCGGCGTCGACGTATGGGAACATTCCTATTACATCGACTACCGCAATGCCCGCCCGAAATACCTCGAAGCCTTCGTCGATAGCCTGATCAACTGGGACTACGTACTCGAACGCTACGAAGCCGCCACGAAGTAATCCGGCCAACCGCCGTCATCCTCGGGTTTACCCGAGGATCCCACCCGGTGCCGCAAGGCGCCGGGTGTTTTTGTTTTTGGACTCGGTCATCGGGACGGAAAGCAGGAGGGAAGCAGGTATGGACGGGCAGCAGATAGAGATGGTCCTGGCGGAGCTCGCGGTCCGCGAGCCGATCTTCCATCGCCGCGAATTCGGCACCAGCCGCGAGGCGCTGGAAGCCATGACCGACGAGGCCTTCTGGGAAATCGGCGCCAGCGGCCAAGTCTACCGGCGCGATTTTGTGATCGCCAACCTTCTCGAGCGATATCGCGAGCCGGAACCTCATGACTGGCCCTGCCGGGATTTCACCATCAGCCGCCTCGCCGACGACCTCTACCATCTGTCGTATATTCTGGAGGAGCCGGACCGCCACACCCGTCGGTCCACGTTCTGGAGGCGCACGGCGACCGGCTGGAAGATCGTCTTCCACCAGGGAACGGTGATTGCCTGAATGGGCGTTTCTCCTAGCCAGCTTGATTTTCCCGCCCAATGATCCAAAATAGTCACAAGTGACCATTTTGGAGGCTGGGTTGGCGGAAATCAGTTTGAAAAATGCCAAGGCGGGCTTTTCCGGGATCGTCGACCAGGCTGCCGCGGGCGAATTCGTGACGATCACCCGGCACGGCAAGCCGGCGGCCGTGATCGTCAGCGTCGAGGCCGCGGAGGCCGCAAGGAAGGCGCTGCGGAAAGAGCGCCCTAGCCTCGTCCGGTATCTCCGGAATTTTCCCGCCGATATCGACCTCGATGATGATGTCTTCGCCCGAAATCCCGCATCGAGCCGTGATACCCGTAACCTCAAGCACTTCCTGCCTTTCGGGGTGGCGGTGAAGTCACCCGACGAATTGTTGCTCTGACGTTTCAAATGGCGGCCACCGCCACCGTTCCGGCCATGTCACACGCCTGTCACAGCCACCGGCTACCTCCGTGAAATGCCTCACGAAAAACCTCTCCTTCGCTTCGGCGTGATCGCCGATCCGCAATATGCCGACCTGCCGCCATGGCTGGAGATGGACCGTTATTACGCCAACAGCCTCGACAAGCTGGGTCAGGCGATCGGCGTGCTGAACGGCGAGGATCTTTCCTTCGTGGTGACGCTCGGCGATCTCATCGACCGCGGCTGGGAGAGCTACGATCCGGTGCTTGCCGTCTATCGGGGCCTGCGCCACGAGAGTTTTCTGATGCCGGGCAACCACGATTTCTTCGTCGCGCCGGCGCAGCTCGGCGATGTCCATACGCGGCTCGGCATGCCGGCCGCCTGGCACGATTTTTCCCGCGGCGGCTTCCGCTTCGTGGTGATCGAC
>CCRI01000011.1 GCA_000985875.1 Neorhizobium galegae bv. officinalis | reverse complement strand
CGGCCGTGGCGGCAACGGCCAGGCACGCGGTGCCGGCGAAGGCCGTCCCGAGCGCCGCGAACGTCCGGCCCGCAAGCCGTTCTTCGCAGCGGAAGGCGCAGAGGGCGGCGACCGTCCCCAGCGTCCGGCCCGACCCAATGGTGACCGCCCGCAGCGCGACAACCGCCGCAACGACGATTTCCGCGGCCAGCGCCGCGGTGAAGACGCTCCGCGCCTGGAAGTCGACAACGACCTGACGACCACGTCGGATTTCCGCCCGGCCAAGAAGCAGTTCGGCTCCCAGAACGGCGAAGGCCGCCCGGCGCGCACCGAGCCCCGCAAGGAACACCGCAAGGGCGGCAACGGGGCTCAGAACCCCCATGCCGCACACGGCGCCCATGAACCCGCTGCCCAGCGCAACAACCGCGGCCCGCGCGTCGAAGCCGCCCGGCCGGCCACTGGCGGCAACGGAGGCCCGGTAAAGTTCGGCAACGACAACCGCTCCGGCCAGCAGGGCCGCACGCGCCGCCCGGCGTAACGAGACCCTGCATAGGGAAACAAAGCAAAGAGGCCGCTCGCGCGGCCTCTTTTTTTGTCATTTGACCGCCGCGTTTCCGCCGTCCGCATAGAGCGCGGACCCTGCCACGAAGCTCGCCATCGGGCTCGCCAGGAACAGTGCGGCCCGGGCAATTTCCTCGGGCTGAGCGATGCGCTTGAGGGCATGCAGGCCCGCCGCCCATTCCTTTTGTGCCGCATCGCCCGCCATAGGGGTATCCGTGCCGCCGGGCAGCAGCGCATTGGCGCGTATGCCGCGCGCTCCGTAGTCGGCGGTGATCCCTTTCACCAGACCCATGATCCCGGCTTTCGATGCGCCATAGGCCCCCATGCCGGGGATGCCGACGCTGGTGCCGACGAAGGTGGAGGTGAAGATGATCGACCCGCCGCCGCGTTCGAGCATGGCCGGGATCTGCAGACGGGCACCGAGAAAGGCGCTCGTGAGGTTCATGGCTACTGTATGCTGCCACTCCTCCAGCGTCACCTCGCCTATCGGCTTGTAAGGCCCGACCGTGCCGGCATTGTTCAGGGCGATGTCGAGCCCACCGAACCTGCCAAGCGCAGCCTCAAGCAATGCCCGGTGGGTCTCCTCGTCCGCGACGTCTCCTGCCACGGCGACCGCATGGCCGCCGGCCGCCTCGATCTCGGAAACAAGCTTCTGCAGTTCCGCCTCGCCTCGCGCGTTGGCAACGACGGCAGCCCCTTCCCGGGCGAAGAGAAGGGCGGCGGCCCGGCCGATGCCGCTTGATGCGCCGGTGACGATGGCAACTTTGTCGGTCAGCATGATGTACCTCCTGTTGGGTTTTACATCCGCTGTCTAAGGCTGCCCGGCTCGCATCGACACCCGTTTCCTGACCGAATGAAAAACAGAAACGATAAGAGCCTGGGATCGGCCTGCCTGCTCCGACAGGGAAGCCTATCTCATCCTCCGGAGAATCGGGAATCGCCGACAGGATCTTCAAAGTCGAAGTCGTCCTCCATTCCGGAAGGTCCGGTGTTACTTGTTGGGCGCCTCGACGCTGAGCAGCGAGCGCACCAACGCAGCCTGGCTGCGCACACCGGTCTTGTCGAAAATGCGCTGCAGCTGAGTGCGTAGCACAGAGCCCTCGCTGCGGGCGGTTTTATTTTGCAGCATCGTCAAGGTGGTATGTTTTGCAAATCTAGCAGCAAGTATTAACCCTATCTTAACCATAGGCACCCTTTGATGCGACTGATATTCCGGCGTATGAAGCGCAACAAAATCAGGATGATAGAGAGTTTATGACCAGCATCCTCACGAATGCTGGAGCCGTTTCCGCGCTCCAAACCCTCCGGTCGATCAACAGTCAAATGCTCGGGACTCAGCAACAGGTTTCGACGGGGCTACGCGTCGGCACCGCGTCCGACAACGCCGCCTACTGGTCGATCGCAACCACGATGCAATCGGACGAGGGGGTACTCTCTGCAGTTCAGGACGCCCTCGGCCTTGGCGCCTCAAAGGTGGACACCGCTTACTCGGCGATGGAGTCTGCCATCGATGTCGTCAGGGAGATCAAGAACAAGTTGGTCGCGGCCTCAGAGCCGGGGGTGGATGTTGCAAAGGTCCAAGAGGAAATCAGTCAGCTTCAGGATCAGCTACGAAGCGTAACATCCTCCGCCTCATTTTCAGGAGAGAATTGGCTCCAGGCAAATATCGGCGGCAGATATGATTCTACGGCGAGAGGATATATCGCCGGTCAAGACGTCCAAAAGCAGCTTGTGAGTTCCTTCACGCGCGACGCGTCCGGGAACGTCGCTGTCCTGACCACGAATGTTTCGCTCGATGAAACCAACGTATTGTTCGATCTTTCCGGCGGCCACGGTGGGATACTTGATCAAGGCATGTTGGTGGGTGTGAGGAATTCCGGCGTCCGCGACACGAATGGCGCTGACATTTATGTTCGAACCTTTGAGTTCAGCCCGGATTGGATCGCGGATACGAGCGAGACCGGCGTCTACTGGGACCCGGTTTTTGCTTCGTGGCCATATATCGAGTTCGAAGGCGCTTACGTCAAAGCTTGGCCGGGCCTGGTGCCTAGCGGTCCGGTAGGCCAGGAAACGGTTATCGAGACAAGCACGCGAGCTACCCTCGGCGTCGCGAACTATGCGAACGATATTTCCGTCTCCACCTTCGATCTTACGAAGATGGCCGAGGTCAAAGTCACCCTGGGCTTTGGAAGCAGCGCCAAGGACCGACAAGTCATCGCGGCATTGGTACCTTTTGTGGATCGCCAATTGCAGAAGATGGTCAATGCTGCAGCCAGCCTTGGTTCTGTCTCGATGCGGATTGGCCTGCAGGAAGAATTTGTATCGAAACTGAGTGACTCCATCGACCGTGGGGTTGGCCGCCTGATCGATGCGGATATGAACGAGGCATCAACGCGTTTGAAGGCCTTACAGACCCAGCAGCAGCTTGCGACACAATCCCTCTCAATCGCCAACAGTGAATCTCAAAATATCCTGACATTGTTCCGGTAACCGAAAGCTGGCAGCTGAACTCAATAAAGCCGAAACCCGACCTGTGACAGCGCGATCAGGCTTCGCGGCCCGATTTGCGTTCGTCATCATGACGATTTCGCCGAAGTTCAGGCCTTACGGTTCACCATGTAGACGCCCGCCACCACGATCACCGTTCCGAAGATCATCGGCAGTGTCAGCGGCTCCCCGAAAATGATGGCCGCCTCGATCGCTACCACCGGCGGCATCAGGTAGATGAGCGAGGCGGCGCGGGACACCTGGCCGCGGCGGATGAGGTAGAGCAGCAGGCCGACGGCGCCCATGGACAGACCGAGGACGGACCAGGCCATGGCGAAGATCGCCTCGTGCGTCCAGTCGAAACGCAAGCTTTCAAGGCTGAGCGCCAGCGGGATGGTGACGATCAGCGCACCGACGAACTGCAGCGTGGCGATCGAGAACAGGTCACCTTCCTGGAGGTGCCGCTTCTGATAGAGCGTGCCGTAGGTGACCGAGGTCATGGCGACGAGATTGATCAGCACAGGCACCGCAAGTCCGGCCAGTCCGCGCTCGAAAAGGTCGACAAGCTGCGGCGAAATCGCGATCAGAATGCCGGCAAACCCAAGCGCCAGGCCGACCTTCTGCAGGGGCTTGAGGCGCTCGCCGAGGAAAAGCGGCGCGACCATGGCGGTCAGCAGCGGCTGCAGCCCGGCGATGATGCCGGAAAGGCCGGCCGGCACGCCCTGCCCGATCGCATACCAGACGCCGGCGAGATAGAGCCCGTGCAGGAAAACGCCCGAGAACATCGCATGGCCGATCTGGGCCCTGCTCTTCGGCCATTTTGCCCGCGTGATCAGGCAGACCGCGAAAAACGCCACGGCGGCGAGTGCGTGCCGCCCGGCCAGGAACGTCAGGGGATCGGCGTGCACCGCCGCATATTTCGCGACGATCCAGCCCGTGGACCAGAGGAGGACGAAGAGGGCCGGAGCCAGGCGGTCGAGCATGATGGGGATGTCCGGCGGAGATTTCGGCAGCGGCCGTTTTCGTGGAAGCCGCCTGCTTATTCCCACCCCGTTTCATCGTCAAAGCAGAAAAACTGATGATTGCAATGAGCGGCGCTTGACCACTGCCTGAGCAGGACTTGGGCAGCTGATGTTTTTCAAGGCAGGAGACTTATTCACCTCCTCCTAAAGTAGGGAGCTTGCCGAGCGCCAGAATCAGCGCATTTACTGGAGGGGGGAGCGTAGAACCTGTATTTTTTCGGCGCGCAGAATTCTTTTCCGCGAATTGCGCACAGTTCTTGCATTGCCTGCACCGTTGTACTCTTATGGCCAAAAAAGGGGAATGCGCCTTTGGCATTTGACGAAATGTTGACTGCGGAAAACCTTCCGCGACCGCCATACAAGACCTATCACGAATGGTATGCCAGTCAGGATGCTGCGCACCTGATCCGCAAGACCCAGGATGCGGAAAACATATTCAGAAAGACCGGCATCACATTCGCGGTCTATGGACACGCAGACAGTTCCGAAAAGCTCATCCCATTCGACATCATTCCCCGCATCATCTCGGCTCGTGAATGGCGCAAGCTTGCGCAGGGCATCGAGCAGCGGGTTCTGGCGCTTAACGCCTTCCTCGACGACATCTACCACAAGCAGGAGATCATCAAGGCCGGCCGCATTCCTCGCGCGCTGATCGAGAGGAACGTCACCTTCCTTCCCGAGATGATTGGCTTCAAGCCGCCCGGCGGCGTCTACACCCATATCGTCGGCACCGACATCGTGCGCACCGGCGAGGACCAGTTCTACGTGCTGGAAGACAATGCCCGCACGCCGTCCGGTGTTTCCTACATGCTGGAAAACCGGGAAACCATGATGCAGATGTTCCCCGAACTGTTTACGCTGAACAAGGTGCAGCGGGTCGAGGACTATCCGCGGCTGCTGCGCCAGTCGCTCGCCTCGCTTGCCCCTCCCGGCTGCAAGGGCCGGCCCCGCGTCGCGGTACTGACCCCGGGCATCTTCAATTCGGCCTATTACGAACACTCGTTCCTCGCCGACCAGATGGGCGTCGAGCTCGTCGAAGGTGCCGATCTGAGGGTCATCGACGGACGCGTCAAGATGCGCACCACCCGCGGCTACGAGGCGATCGACGTGCTCTACCGCCGCGTCGATGACGACTTCCTCGATCCGATGACCTTCCGCGCGGATTCGGCGCTCGGCATTCCAGGCATCATGGACGTCTACCGGGCCGGCAACATCACCATCGCCAATGCGCCCGGCACCGGCATCTGCGACGACAAGGCGATCTATTCCTACATGCCCGAGATCGTCGAGTTCTATACGGGCCGCAAGGCGCTGCTCGAAAACGTACCGACCTGGCGCTGCTCCGAGCCCGACAGCCTCAAATACGTGCTGGAGCACATCGAGGAACTGGTGGTCAAGGAGGTGCACGGTTCGGGCGGCTACGGCATGCTGGTCGGCCCGACGGCGAGCAAGAAGGAGCGCACCGACTTCGCCGAAAAACTCGCAGCCAGGCCCGACAACTACATCGCCCAGCCGACGCTGGCGCTGTCCACCGTGCCGATCTTCGTCAACAAGGGGATCGCTCCCCGCCACGTCGACCTGCGCCCCTATGTGCTCGTTTCCGACAAGGTGAAGATCATCCCCGGCGGCTTGACACGCGTGGCCCTGAAACAGGGTTCGCTGGTGGTCAATTCCAGCCAGGGCGGCGGCACCAAGGACACCTGGGTACTGGAAGATTGAGGTCGTAGACACATGCTCGGAAGAACTGCAAACGGCCTCTACTGGATGTTCCGCTACATCGAGCGGGCGGAAAATATCGCCCGTCTCGTCGACGCTGGCCTGCGCGTATCGCTGACCCGCGCCGGCTCCTCCGACGAGGACTGGCACGGCGTACTCGAAAGCGCCGGCGTGCGCGAAGCCTATTCGGAAGTGCATGCGGAACTGACGGCGGCGGACGCCATCGACTACCTGCTGCGCGACACGTCGAACCCGTCGAGCGTCATGTCCTGCATCGAATTCGGGCGCAACAACGCCCGCATGGTGCGCACCGCGCTGACCCGCGAAACCTGGGAGGCGACCAACGAATGCTGGATCGACCTGAAGGCCCGGCTTTCCCGCAAGCTGAAGCAGACCGACCTGCCGGAACTGATCGACGTCATCAAGCACCGCTGCGGCCTCATCCGCGGTGCCTTCCACGGCTCGATGCTGAGAAATGACCTCTACAACTTCTCGCGCATCGGCACCTTCATCGAGCGCGCCGACAACACCAGCCGCATTCTCGACGTGAAATATTACGTGCTTCTGCCGGCGATCAGCCAGGTCGGATCGAAACTCGACAACTACCAATGGGAATCGATCCTGCGCTCGGTCTCGGCCCACCGTTCCTACGGCTGGGTCTATGACGGCGAATATCAATCCGCCAACATCGCCGACTTCCTCATCCTGAAAGTCCAGATGCCGCGCTCGCTCGCCTATTGTTACGAGAAGATCGTCAGCAATCTCGGCTATCTTGGGGAAACCTATGGGGAGCAGGTGAAGGCCCACGAGACAGCGGCAGCGATCCACTCGACGCTGAAGCGCGGCTCCATCTCCGACATCATGGATCACGGCCTGCACGAATTCCTGGAGGACTTTGTCAGCCGCAACAACCAGCTCAGCGCCGAAATCTCCGAAGGCTACCGCTTTTATCAGTAGGCCCAACAGGCACAGGATTACCGCACATGCGGCTGAAGATCTCCCATACGACCGAATATCTCTATGACGAGCCGGTGCCCTATTCGCTGCAGCGCCTCAGGCTGACGCCGACCGACGGCCCCGGCCAGAAGGTCATCAACTGGTCGATCACCGTCGATGGCGCCAAGATCGAGGCGGGTTATGCCGACCAGTTCGGCAACCGCGTCGAGCTGGTCTCCACCGAAGGCACCGAGCACACGATCCGCATCACCGCATCCGGCGAGGTGGAGACCCAGGACCGCGCCGGCGTCTTCGGCCCGCACCAGGGGTTCTGCCCGCTCTGGCTGTTCCTGCGCGACACGGCGCTGACCAAGCCAGGCAAGCTCATCCGCGAACTCGCCAAAAGCCTCAAGGGCGACAGCGAGCTTGCCAAGATGCACGCGCTGATGGAAACGATCCACGAGACCGTAGCCTATACGCCAGGTTCGACCGGCACCGCGACCACCGCCGAACAGGCCCTGGAAGCAAAGACCGGCGTCTGCCAGGACCATACCCATATCTTCATCGCTGCCGCCCGCCTGCTGGGTATCCCGGCGCGCTATATTTCCGGCTACCTGCTGATGGAGGGCGCGACCGAACAGGCCGCTACCCATGCGTGGGCGGAAGTGCATCTGCCGGGCCTCGGCTGGGTCGGCTTCGATACGTCGAACAAGATCTGCCCGAACGACAGTTACGTGCGGGTCGCCTCCGGCCTCTGCTATCGCGACTGCGCCCCCGTCTCCGGCATGCGCCTCGGTCCCGCCGGCGAAGACCTCAAGGTTTCGCTGACTGTGGCGCAAAGCCAAAGCCAGCAGGGCCAGACGCAGTCCCAGGGGTGAGAGCCGTGCGCTAAGACCGGCGCACGCCGTCCGGCATGGCAGGCGTTCTCTACAAGCCGTAAAATCACCTGCTCAGGCGGCCATTGCTGCGCAATGGATCGTTAACCATAGACGGCGATCCCCGATTTCCTAACCAATTCAAGGGTTGAAAGATCGCCCCAAGGCGGATCTTTATGCTGCATTGCGACATGGATCATGCCGCAATGCGCGGGGCTGCGGGTTACCGAAACGCATGGCAATGCCATGCCTGAATGAGGATACCAGATGCTTGAGACGTCCAAGACCAAGCCGCAGGATCTTGAATCCATCGCACGTCATGGCGGAACGTTCCGGCGAATGGCCGCACGCCTGCCAACTTATCTTACCGACCTGCGGGAAAACCCGGCTTGGCTTCCCATGTTCCTTCTGGCCCGGACAATTCCGTTCAGGCGGGCGCATTGGCTGACGGCCAGGCGCGTCTCGAAATCCGCGCCGGCGGAACCATCGATGTTCGGCGATATCGAAGCCGATAAGGTCGCCGACGAACTCAGACGGAACGGGATCTTCACTGGCCTCGTCCTCCCCGATGCGGTTCGGCAGGAGATCGCCCGTTTTGCATCCGAAACCCCTTGCTTCGGCAATTTCGAGCGGAAACTCGAATTCCGTGCGGGCGAACACGCGGACGCGGAACGCCGATTCGGTCGGGCGATCTTGAGTGGCCACCATTTCGAAAGGATCGCCGGTTGCGAGGCGGCGGTCGCGGTGCAGCAGGATCCTCTGCTTCTCGATATCGCAAGGCACTATCTCGGGGGTGAAGCCAGGCTCATCACCACCCGGACGTGGTGGAGTTTCCCCACTCAGTCCGCTTCGGAGGCGGATCTCAGCCGTGCCTCCTTCAAGTTTCATTTCGACCTCGACGACTGGCGGATGCTGAAGTTCTTTTTCTACCTGTCGAACGTCGATGAGGACGCGGGACCGCACGTCTATATGCGCGGCAGCCACAAGAAGCGGCGGCTCAAGCACCAGTTCACCCTGCTCGTGGGTCATCCGGCAGAAGAAGTGCTCGAATTCTACGGAGAGGAAAGCGCCGTCACCCTGACAGGCAAGGCAGGCTACGGGTTCGTCGAAGACCCCTTCGGCTTCCACATGGGGACGGTCGCCAAACATCACCCGAGGCTCATGATGGAAGTCGGGTTTGGCGTATCGAAACCCTCAAAGCGCAGATATCACGGCGAGCCCGTGGTACGCTGAAATGAACCTGACGGCTCGATGAGCCCTCCGACGGGGCTCATCCGATCAGCCGCTCATATGCCCGCACAAGCTCGACGCCATCTTCGCATGTTCTGGTCCCGCCCCATAAAAGAGGTGGCGCATGCTGTTTGGGCAATCGGTCTTCCAGTCGGTTCTGACGCGACTGAGGCAGGAGCACAGCGAAGACGAGGCCGAAGAGGCAGGCACGGGTTTCCGCATCAAGGGGCTCGGCATGGGTTTCGTCGCGCCGCAGGATGACGGCCCGGTGGTGACGGCCACCGGGACCGAGGCCTATTTCGCTTTCCTTCCCGACGTTGCCGAGATCGCAATCGAATCGGTGCTGGCGCAAGAGGCTCCGCACGAGCCACCGCCGGCGCCGGTCATTCCCGCCCACCTCTTACGGCTGACGACCGAGGAGATTGCCGCGGAGCTTGACATCACGGCTGCCGACACGGAGGCGACGCTCGGCGAAAAACGCCGGCATTTCGCCAAGGCCAACCATCCCGACGGGGTCGCGCCGGAATTCCGGGAGAACGCCAATACCCGCATGAAGACCGCCAACCTGCTGATCGACACCGCGATCAAAGGCCTGTTCTGGCGCTAGCTCAAATCCTGGTCCTGCGGCTCGTCGGCAGGTCTCTCCGCGGGCGTTTTTTTCCTTTCGATGAACAGCTTGTAGGCGGCGTAGGCACCCAGGGCGCCGACGATGATCGCCCAGAAGGGTTCTCCGGCAACCAGTTCGAATATCGCCCACGCGGCGCAGACCGCAGGGATCAGCACCCGGCGCCAGAGCGGCTCATAGAAGGGATGGTTCGGATCGATCATAGTCTTAAACTCCCGGCCAGTCGTTTGCTGCCAGTCGCTCGCCATAGGTCATTCCCCGGCGGCCTGCATGCTCTGGCGTGAACCGATGATATCCTGGTCGACGATCGAAAATGCAAGGTTGAGATGCCCCTCGAACACCAGGGAAGGCTCGTCCGGCACCACGGTCAGGCCCGGCATGCCGCCGAGCCGCACCACGTGCGTCTGCGCCAGCCCTTCCTCTATACCCGCCTGCAGCAGGTCCTGATAGCGGGTGCCGGGACCGGTGATGAAGACCGGCATATGGCCATGCAGGCTGAGCAGCCGCGACAGGCCATAGCCCAACGCGGCGCCCGCATTGCGGAAGGCGAGCTGCGCCATCCGATTGCCCTGCCGGGCACGGGCGGCGATCTTGTCGATTTCGGCAACCGGCACGAATTTCGCGGGGATCGTGTCCACCGGCACCTCGAAGGCGGCGCGCAGGATGGCGTAGAAACCGGCATAGGCCTCGACGCAGCCGCGCGCACCGCAGCGACAAAGCCCGCCGCTCGGCATATGCAGCATGTGCCCGAAATTGGGCGCCGAGATTTCCGGAACCCCGCCGGCGACCCGGCGCGCGATCCCGAGCCCGATGCTGTGGCCGAGCGAAAGCGCCGCCAGAACCGGCTCGCCGCCGCCCTGCGTCTTGACCTCCCGCTCGAGCAGCGCGCCTGCCACCAGCAGCGTCTCGTTGTTGAGGATGACCTTGGCGTGCCAGCCGTCTTTCAGCGCTGCGGCAAAATCCACTGGCTGCGAACCGAAGACCGGTGACCAGACGAGTACCGGCTCGCTCGGATGCGCGATCCCCTTGCTGCTGACCGAGACGAGCAGCACGCTGCCGCGGTCGATGCGGGAGCGTTCGACCGCCCGTTCCAGGCCCGCCGAGATCGTTGCCAGGAAAGCTGCCGTGCCGCCCTCGCCACGGGGTTCGCTGAACCGGTCGAGCAGCGTGCCGGCATAGTCGACCAGCGAATACTGGATCAGGTCCGACGAGATGATGACGGTGATGAGATAACCGCAATTGCGACGCTGGCTGAACAGCACGCGGGGCCGCCCGCGGCCGACGGTCGCCTGCTGCTCGCTCTTTTCGATGATGCGGGCGCGCTCCAGGTCGGCGGTGATCGAGGAGATCGTGGCCGACGCCAGCCCGGTAGCATCGGAGATTTCCGTATGCGCGAGCCGGCCGTGGCGACGCAGCGCAGACAGCACGAGCGCGCTGTTCTGCTGCCGGACCAGTTCCGTGCTCGATTTCGCCAGCATTCCGCCTGCCGCCTCCCTCACTCCGTCTGTCGATACGGCAGTGCCTTCCCCTCCACAAGTGCCGATTGACAGCCCCCGGAATCTCTGACATCTAATTTCTCGACTGTCGAGAAAAAAGCTGAATGCTTTCTCCGGCAGATTATCTGGCGGGGGGAGAGCACGGAGGCTAGCGCCCATCCGCCGTCACTCGGGAGGACATTATGAGATCATTCGTAAAGCTGATGGCCGGCGCGGCCATCCTCGTTTCCATGCATTCCGCCGCCATGGCGGCCGATCTCGTCGTCGGCGTTTCGTGGTCCAACTTCCAGGAGGAGCGTTGGAAGACCGACGAAGCCGCCATCAAGAAGGCGCTTGCAGCTGCCGGCGCCAAGTATATTTCCGCTGATGCCCAGTCGTCCGCCGCAAAGCAGCTCACCGACGTCGAGTCGCTGATCTCCCAGGGCGCCAAAGCCCTGATCGTCCTGGCGCAGGATTCGAGCGCCATCGGCCCGGCCGTAGAAAAGGCCGCAGCCGAAGGCATTCCGGTCGTCGGTTACGACCGCCTGATCGAAAATCCGGCAGCGTTCTACATCACCTTCGACAACAAGGAAGTCGGCCGCCTGCAGGCTCAGGGCGTCTTCAAGGCAAAGCCTGAAGGCAACTACGTCTTCATCAAGGGCTCCTCTTCCGATCCGAACGCGGACTTCCTGTTCGCCGGCCAGATGGAAGTGCTGAAGGCTGCGATCGACGGCGGCAAGATCAAGAATGTCGGCGAAGCCTATACCGACGGCTGGAAGCCCGAGAACGCCCAGAAGAACATGGAGCAGTTCCTGACCAAGAACAACAACAAGGTCGACGCGGTCGTCGCATCCAACGACGGCACTGCCGGCGGTGCGATCGCGGCGCTCGACGCTCAAGGCTTGGCAGGTTCGGTTCCGGTCTCCGGCCAGGACGCCGACAAGGCCGCTCTGAACCGCGTTGCTCTCGGCACCCAGACGGTCTCCGTCTGGAAGGACTCGCGCGAACTTGGCAAGAATGCCGCTGAAATCGCTCTGGCGCTTGCCGGCGGCAAGAAGCTGACCGAGATCAAGGGCGTCCAGACCTTCGAAGGCGGTCCGAAGAAGGTGAAGATGCAGTCGGTCTTCCTGAAGCCGCAGGCAATCACCAAGGACAACCTGAACGTCGTCATCGACGCGGGCTGGATCAGCAAGGCCGAAGCCTGCAAGGGCGTCAAGGCCGGCGCAGTGGCTGCCTGCAAGTAACGCATGGCTGTGCGCAGACGATAAACTCACCGACGCCGCAGCACTTCTGCCGCGGCGTCGGTTTTCGGCGTAAGATGGCGCGGCCGCGTAAAAGGGACCCCGGGCGGGTTACTCGGCGGCTGAACGTCGCGCAGGCGCGATCCGGCTCGACATCGTCGAGCTGCAGCGCCTCGCTAAAGTGGGGAACGGCGAATCATGGCCGAGACAATACAGTCCACAACGAATTCCAAGACATCGGGAGCGGCAGGACAGGCGGAAGGCAATTTCGTTGCCCGCTTCTTCCGCGCCACCGAGATCGATACACGCATGCTCGGCATGATCGGCGCGCTGCTGATCATCTGGGTCGGGTTCCACATCCTGACCGGTGGCTTCTTCACCGACGAAGGTGGCCTCTTCCTGACGCCGCGCAATCTCTGGAACCTGTCTGTACAGACCGCCTCGGTCGCGGTGATGGCGACAGGTATGGTCCTTATCATCGTCACCCGCAACATCGACCTTTCTGTGGGGTCGGTACTCGGCTTCACCGGCATGATCATGGGCGTTCTTCAATCACGGTTGCTCCCTGAGCTGCTTGGCTTTGATCATCCCGCGATCTGGATCGTTGCGCTTGCCTGCGGGATGCTTATCGGCGGGCTGATCGGCGCTTTGCACGGTGTGATAATCGCCTTCATGGGCGTGCCCTCCTTCATCGTCACGCTCGGCGGCCTGCTCATCTGGCGAGGCGCCACCTGGTTCGTGACGAGCGGCCAGACGGTTGCGCCGATGGACGTCAACTTCCGCCTGATGGGCGGCGGCACGGAAGGCTCGATCGGCGCCACCTGGAGCTGGGTCCTCGGCGTTATCGCCTGTCTCGCCATCATCGCGGCAATCGTCAATGCCCGCCATCAGCGCAAGCGTTTCCACTTCCCGCGCCGTCCGGTCTGGGCCGAATACGTGCTGGTCGCGCTCGGCTGCATCGTCGTGCTCGGCGCAGTTTATATCGCCAACGATTACCCCTGGCCGGAAGCTATCGCTCGCCGTTACGCCGAGGCGAACAACATCGCCTGGCCTGAAGGCGGGCTGTTCATCTCGCAGGGGATCGCCATCCCGGTGCTGATGGCGATCGCGGTCGGCATTGTCATGACCTTCATCGCCACCCGACTGCGCTTCGGCCGCTATGTCTTTGCGATCGGCGGCAATCCCGAGGCAGCCGAACTCGCCGGCATCAAGACGCGCTGGGTCACGGTCAAGATCTTCGCCCTGATGGGCATGCTCTGCGCCATCGCCGCGGCAATCTCGACTGCCCGCCTCAACGCCGCCACCAATGCGCAAGGCGAGCTCGACGAACTCTACACGATCGCGGCAGCGGTCATCGGCGGCACCTCGCTTGCCGGCGGCATGGGGTCGATCGCCGGCGCCATGCTCGGCGCGCTCGTCATGCAGTCGCTTCAGTCCGGCATGGTGCTGCTCGGCATCGATTCGCCGTTCCAGCGCATTGTCGTCGGCATGGTGCTCGTCACGGCCGTCTGGCTCGACACCGTCTATCGTTCTCGCGCCAAATAACAGGAGTTTTCATCGTGACGGAACAAAACACTCCGCTCGTGGAAATGAAGAACATTTCCATCTCCTTCGGCGGGATCCACGCTGTCGAGAATGCCTCGGTCGATCTCTTCCCCGGCGAGGTCGTGGCGCTGCTCGGCCATAACGGCGCCGGCAAGTCGACGCTGATCAAGGTCCTGTCGGGCGCCTACAAGCGCGACAACGGCGAGATCATGATCAACGGCGAGACCGTCGATATCCGCAACCCGCGCGACGCCAAGAAATACGGCATCGAGACGATCTACCAGACGCTTGCCGTTGCCGACAATGTCGATGCCGCCGCCAATCTCTATCTCGGCCGCGAGCTGCAGACCAAGTGGGGCACGCTCGACGACGTCGCCATGGAGGCCAGCACCCGCGAGGTGATGGGTCGTTTGAACCCCAACTTCAAGCGCTTCAAGGAGCCGGTGAAGGCGCTGTCCGGCGGCCAGCGGCAGTCGGTTGCGATTGCCCGCGCGATCCTGTTCGACGCCCGCATCCTGATCATGGACGAGCCGACGGCAGCACTCGGGCCCCAGGAAACGGCGCAGGTGGGCGACCTCATCAAGCAGCTGAAGCGCGAAGGCATCGGCATCTTCCTGATCAGCCACGACATCCACGACGTCTTCGACCTCGCCGACCGCGTCTTCGTGATGAAGAACGGCAAGGTGGTCGGCCATGCCCGCACCGAAGACGTTACCAAGGACGAAGTGCTCGGCATGATCATCCTCGGCAAGGTGCCCCCCGGCGCCACGCCCGGCCCCGGCGCCATGAAAGTGGCATGACTGCCAGACCGAATTGCGCTGCCCTTTGAAGCCCGCCGCTGACAAAGGGTAGTGCAGTGGCGGAACCGGGCTCTCTCCCGGTTCCGCTTATCTCCCTTCACGGCAGGCCGCATCTCGTTGCTAACTCGGCAGGCTGTTGTCAGTCCTGCATCCGGGAACTCCTTTCCTCCCCCAACGTTGGCTTTCTGAGACCCTAACAAGGAGGACCAAAATGCCTGAAGAACGGACTGCACAGGAAGTCATCGAGCACAGGGGGAAACCGGTGAAAACGGCAAGACATCCGTCGGCCGGCCCGTATGCCAAGGAGCATCTGATTGACAGGGAGAAGACCCCCGGCGCCGGCTCGCTGGCCGAACCCAATGCCAAGGAAGTGGAGGCAGGGTCGGATTGACCGGTCTCTGGTCGAGCGATCCTGAACGCTTGCATGTTGCTTGAGACCCGGTGGCCCTGATCTGCGACGCCGTGGCGCTTGCCCGCTCCGGCACGGATCGGTAACACCGTTCGGAACGATCAGAACGAACGGGCCGGACGGGCATGGCGGACGAGACCATCACACTTTACGAGGCGATCGGCGGCGACGCGACCGTGCGGGCGCTGGTGAAACGCTTCTACGAGCTGATGGATACGCTGCCGGGAGCGGCCCATTGCCGCGCCGTTCATCCGCCGAGCCTCGAAGGCAGCGAAGCGAAACTCTACGATTATCTGACCGGCTATCTCGGCGGCCCGCCGGTCTATGTGGAAAAACACGGCCACCCGCGGCTGCGGTCGCGCCATTTCGGCGCGGCGATCGGGCCTCTCGAGCGCGACGAATGGATGCTCTGCTTCCGCCGCGCCATGGACGAGACGATCGAAAATCCAAAGCTTCGCGAGATCATCTGGCCGCCGATCGAGCGGCTTGCCTTCCATATGCAGAACAAGGAATAGGCCGTTGGAAAGACTCCATAAATTGCGGCCGTTGATTCTGTTTGTGAGCGGCCTGATGGGCGCCGCCGGCGTTGCCCTGGCGGCGGCGGCAAGCCATGGTGGCGACACGGTTTTCTTAGGCTCAGCCTCGACCATGTGCCTGGCGCACGCGCCGGTGCTGCTGGGGCTCTATCTCGGTTACCGGTATTTTCGCACGGCGACGCTTGCCGCGCTGGTGCTGGGTCTCGGCACGATCGTCTTCGCCGGCGATCTCGTCTCGCGGCACTATCTCGGCGACCGGCTGTTTCCGATGGCCGCACCGGTCGGCGGGACGGGGATGATGCTGGGCTGGCTGATCGTCACCGCGGGAGCGTTTTTGCAGGCGCGGGAGGTTTAAGGCCTCCCTTTGGCGTGGCGGTTATCTTCTCCACAACGGAAGGCTATATGGGATTTTTGGGGCGGTGCGTGGAGCCCCTCCCCCTTGTGGGGAGGGGTTGGGGAGGGGTCTTCGCTCCGAATAAAACCCCGCCCGCCTGCCGGCCACCCTCCCCACAAGGGGGAGGGTTACGAGTGCCGCACCGCCCCGCGTCCCATATGCGATTGCCTTGTTCCTTGTAGGGAAATGGCCAGAGGGGAATGGCCTACCGCCTAAAAGCCAGGACCTTTGCGCTTTCAACTTCGGCAACATCCACCGAGCGCGTCCGTTCAGCCCTCGGCATCGTCACCACATTGGTCATATCCGCCGCCGCCTCGGCGCGGGCCGTCAGCAGCGCGTAAAGTTCCGGCACCAACCCGTCGCCATTCTGTGCGGCGAGCTTGTGCAGGCCGATGAAAAGGCTGGTGTCACGACGTTCTTCGTTCATCATTGCGTTCCTTCATGGTCTGGAGCGCCCGCTCCAGACTGGATTTGGAGCCGTTGCGGAGCGGCACGAAGGTGACACCGAACTTCTTGCAGCCGGTCTTCACCCTCAGGCACGCATCGTGGCTGATACAGTCGATAGGGCAGAAGACGCAGTCGACCGACGGCAGCACCGTGTCGATGCGGGAGACCGCCTCGCGAAGCCCGCCGTCGTGGTGGATCAGTTCGGCGCCGAAATTGCTGGCGATCTCCCTCAGGTGCGCCACCTGACAGTCACGGCCCCCGACATAGAGGAAGCTGCGAACGTCGGTCACCGCCGGTCCCCGCGTTTCGGCGCTCTTCGCCTCCGAGCCGGAATTGCCGTTTTTCTGCTTCTGTTTCTTGGCCATACGCCCCTCGCCGCCGATTCTGCTCACGCTTCGGTTCCTCGATGGCCGGCACCATATTAAAGTTGATTTTCGGAGTAAAGATTAAAGTGGACTCTTTTTATCATGATATGTCGGGCGACCTGATAAAGCCCCGCTCTTTTCAAAAATTTACCGTTTGATAAATTTTTATGCTGTGGTACCTTTTGCCCAATAGTTGTCCATGAATCCATAAAAGAGGGAACTTAGGATGGAACGACTGGGAAACGGTCCGCAGGCCGGCATTGAAGCCGGTCGTCTTTCATCGGCGGAGTATGAGGCGAATTTCGCCGATCTCCACCCGCGTCTCGACAGGCACGAGGCGCTGGTCGAATCCGATCGCTGTTATTTCTGCTACGACGCGCCGTGCATGACGGCCTGTCCCACCTCCATCGATATCCCGCTGTTCATAAGACAGATACAGACGGGCAATCCGATCGGGTCGGCGAAGACCATCTTCGACCAGAATATTCTGGGCGGCATGTGCGCCCGCGTCTGTCCCACCGAAACGCTCTGCGAACAGGCCTGCGTGCGCAACACGGCCGAAGACAAGCCGGTCGAGATCGGCAAGCTGCAGCGTTATGCGACCGACATCGCCATGGAACAGGGCCGGCAGTTCTACAGCCGCAAGGCTCCGACCGGCAAGACGATCGCCGTCGTCGGCGCGGGCCCCGCCGGCCTTGCCGCAGCACACCGGCTCGCCATGCACGGTCACTCCGTCGTCGTTCTCGAAGCGCGTGAAAAGGCAGGCGGCCTCAACGAATACGGCATCGCCACCTACAAGGCGGTCGATGACTTCGCCGCCCGCGAAGTGGATTACGTCACCGCGATCGGCGGCATCGAGATCCGGAACGGCCAGGCGCTCGGCCGGGATTTCTCGCTCTCCGACCTGACCGCCCAGTATGACGCCGTTTTCCTCGGCATGGGCCTTGCCGGCGTCAACGGTCTCGGCATCGAAGGCGAGAGCCTCACCGGCGTCGAGGATGCGGTGGATTTCATCGCCGCCCTTCGCCAGGCAAAGGACAAGAGCGTACTGCCGATCGGCCGGCGCGTCGTCGTCCTCGGCGGCGGCATGACCGCCATCGACGCCGCGATCCAGTCGAAGCTGCTTGGCGCCGAAGAGGTGACGATCTGCTATCGCCGCGGCAAGGACAACATGAACGCCTCCCCTTACGAGCAGGATCTGGCGACCGCCAACGGCGTCATCATCCGCCACTGGCTGGCGCCGAAATCGATCATCGGCAAGGACGGCCCCAATGGCGCTCATGTCGCCGGCATCGAGGTGGAATATACCGCGATGCGTGACGGCAAGCTGATCGGCACCGGCGAGACCGGCGTCATCGCCGCAGACCAGATCTTCAAGGCAATCGGCCAGACCTTCTCCGCCTCGGGCCTCGGCGCGCTGCAGTTCGAGAAGGGCAAGATCGTCGTCGATGCCGAAGGCCGCACCTCGATCGAGGGCGTCTGGGCCGGCGGTGACTGCATCGGGTCAGGTGAGGACCTGACCGTGTCGGCCGTCGCGCAAGGGCGCGACGCCGCGGAAAGCATCGCAAAAGCCCTGGCTGCCGCAGCGCAGCCGGCAACCGCAGTGGCTTGAGGGGAGAACGATCATGGCTGATATCCGCAACAATTTCGTCGGCATCAAATCCCCCAACCCGTTCTGGCTGGCGTCGGCGCCGCCGACCGACAAGGCCTACAATGTCGAGCGCGCCTTCAAGGCGGGCTGGGGCGGCGTGGTCTGGAAGACGCTCGGCGAGGAAGGCCCGCCGGTCGTCAACGTCAACGGTCCGCGCTACGGCGCGATCTGGGGCGCCGACCGCCGGCTGCTCGGCTTGAACAATATCGAGTTGATCACCGACCGCGACCTCTACACCAACCTTCGCGAAATGAAGGAAGTGAAGAAGAATTGGCCGGATCGGGCGATCGTCGCCTCGATCATGGTCCCTTGCGAGGAACAGGCCTGGAAGGCGATCCTGCCGCTGGTGGAAGAGACCGAAGTCGACGGCATCGAGCTCAACTTCGGCTGTCCGCACGGCATGTCCGAGCGCGGCATGGGCTCCGCCGTCGGCCAGGTGCCGGAATATATCGAAATGGTGGTGCGCTGGTGCAAGCAGTATACCCGCATGCCGGTCATCACCAAGCTGACGCCCAATATCACCGACATCCGCCACCCTGCCCGCGCCGCCAAGCGCGGCGGCACCGATGCCGTCTCGCTGATCAACACGATCTCGTCTATCGTGTCGGTCGATCTCGACACCTTCTCGCCCAACCCGTCGGTCGGCGGCAAGGGCAGCCATGGCGGTTATTGCGGCCCGGCGGTCAAGCCGATCGCGCTCAACATGGTCGCCGAGATCGCCCGCGATCCGGAAACCTACGGCCTGCCGATCTCCGGCATCGGCGGCATCACCACATGGCGTGACGCGGCCGAGTTCCTGGCGCTCGGCGCCGGCAACGTGCAGGTCTGCACCGCGGCGATGACCTACGGCTTCAAGATCGTCCAGGAAATGATCACCGGTCTTTCCGACTGGATGGACGAAAAGGGCCACCGCTCGCTCGATGATGTTATCTGTCGCGCGGTCCCCAACGTCACCGACTGGCAGTACTTGAACCTCAACTACATCGCCAAGGCGCATATCGACCAGGACGCCTGCATCAAGTGCGGCCGCTGCCACATCGCCTGCGAGGACACGTCCCACCAGGCCATCACCAGCATGGTCGACGGCGTGCGCCATTTCGAGGTGATGGAAGAGGAATGCGTCGGCTGCAATCTCTGCGTCAACGTCTGTCCCGTCGAGAACTGCATCACCATGGAAGCGCTGCCCGCCGGCGATCTCGACAAGCGCACCGGCAAGGTGGTCGACCCGACCTACGCCAACTGGACCCAGCATCCGAACAACCCGATGGCACGGCAGGCCGCCGAGTAAAATGGCATGGAGAAAGGAAGGCGGCCGGACCGCCTTCCCTTTCACGCCACTTCTGAAAACTGATCCCAGGCGCGCAACGTATCTGCTGCATACATCAGCGCAGGACCGCCGCCCATATAGGCGCCCATCGCCGCAACTTCGGCAATCTCCTGTCGCGTGGCGCCGAGCCCGTGTAACGCCTTGGCATGAAAGCCGATACAGCCGTCGCACCGCTGAGTGATGCCGATCGCGAGCGCAATCAGTTCCTTCGTCTTCCTGTCCAGCGCCCCATCGGCGCCGGCCCCCTTCGACAGAGCGTAAAATCCCTGCATCGCGTCGGGCGTCAGCTTCCGCATCTCGGCGGTATAGGTGGATATGTCCCTGGTGATCTGGCGATAGTCTTTCATCATTCCGGCCTCCTGCCGTCTTTACAATTCATAATTTTATGATATAATAAAAACATGAATTGTAAAGAGACTTCCCATGGACCTGACAGACGAAATGCCCGTAAAGGCCGAGGAAGTAGCGAACTTCCTCAAGGGCCTCGCCAATTCCCACCGGCTGCTGGTTCTTTGTGCCTTGGCGGAAGGGGAACGCAATGTCTCCGAGCTCATAGAGGCGACAGGGATAGCCCCGACCTCGATGTCGCAGCATCTGGCGAAGTTGAAGGAGGAAGGCATCGTCGACTTCCGGCGGGAACACCGCACGCTTTTTTACTTCATCGCCCATCCGGCCGTCGGCGAACTGATGGGCATCCTCTACCAACATTTCTGCAAGGGAAATTGAGATGCGCAGGGAAACCACGAGAACCGTATCCGCGACGCAGGCGGCCGACTGGCTGGCTGCAGGCGATGCGATCCTGATCGACGTGCGCGAGCCGGACGAGTTCCGGGAGGAGCATATCGGCGCCGCCGCCTCGCTGCCCCTTGGTTCCGTGGCCGGCCTGCGGCAGAATTTCACGATCCCGGAAAACCGGAAGATCGTCGTGCATTGCCTGAAGGGCGGGCGCGGCGAAGAGGCCTGCCGTAAACTCGAGGATATTCTGCCGGCTCACCGGATCTACAATCTCGAAGGCGGCATCACCGCATGGAAACAGGCAGGCTTGCCTGTCGTCGGACTTGCCACAGGTGGGCCGTCGATCTTTCGCCAGGTGCAGATGATCGTCGGGAGCCTGGTGCTGCTTTTCGTCGCTCTCGGCTTTGTCGGCCTGACGCCTGCCTTCGCGCTCGCCGGCTTCTTCGGCTTCATGCTCGCTTTTGCCGGCTTCAGCGGCTGGTGCGGCCTCGCCCTCCTGCTTCAGCGCATGCCTTGGAACCGGACGGCCTAGCGCGAACCTGGAAGCGGCGGAGGGCTTTTCGCCGTCCTGGTTCTGGCGCTCCTGATCAGCGATGCCATGCGGTCGCGCGCAAGGGCGGCCTTGTCGAGCTTGAGGTGTTCGCTGAATTCCACGGAGCCGTGTTCCGGCGTCTTCAGAAGACAGCGGTAGTGCATGCCGCCCTCCCCGTCGCTTTCCGCCTCGACAGTTGGCGGCGGCAGGCGATCGGGATCAATGCGCTCCTCGTCATGGGTCCAGAGCCAACGACGAGTGACGATCCAGCTGCCGTCGCCTTCCTGCCGGACAGAGACGATCGGCCGGCCAAGGGATCCGGACGCCAGCCAGCCTCCCAGCCCCCAGAAGAAGGCGAGGATGAGCGCCCTGAACGGCTCTTGCGCAATGCCGCTGTTGCGGAAAAACACCCAGGTCATCAATCCGAGAATGGCGAACCAGGCGACGATGAAAAACCAGCCGTAGAGCGGCCGCAGGTTCCTAAAAAGCAGTCTCTCCATGGCTTTTGCCTCCCAAGACTTCTTTCGATGCGGCGATTATATCACGACCCGGAACACATGCGAATTGCCTGAAGAACGAGTACAAAAAACAAAGAGGCCCGGCGGTTGCCGGGCCTTCTTCGTTTCAGTCATGCGATGCACGTTAGCTCGGGCGATTTGCGCCGTTGAAATAATCGCCGCTGTTGACGTCGGCCTGGATGTTGGCCTTCTGAGCGTCTGCCTTCTGGCCGATGCTGCCGGTCTGGACCTGGTCGATGGTGGCGGAAGCCTTGGAGGCGCCGTCATAATAATCGCCTTCAGCGAGAGCTGCGGTGGCGAACGAAGCCGAAGCGATGAAGGCTGCGGCGATGGCGGAAGTGATCTTGGTCATGATTGTAGTCCCTTCAGAGTTACCCGCGGCTTCAAAGTTTGCGACCTGGCCTGCGGAGATTGTTTCGGTATCTTGAATGAGCTGCAGTTAGTTCGGGCGGTTGGCGCCTTCAAAGTAGTCGCCACGACCGATCGGAGCGGGGATCTGGTTGGCGTTCTGCTGGTCCTTGGCAATGCTGCCGGTCTGCATCTGGTCGACCATGGCGGAAGCCTTGGAAACGCCCTGGAAATAGTCGCCTTCGTCAGCGAAAGCTGCGCCGGCAAACGAAACTGAAGCGATGAAAGCTGCGGCGATTGCGGAAGTGATCTTGGTCATTGTCTTTGTCCTTTTAGGTTTGGAAGTCCGGTCTGCGTTACGTTCGGTGGGGGATACGGAGCCGGATGGATTTCAGTTTCACGGCGCGCACGATTTTTAGTTCGGGCGGTTGGCGCCGTCGAAATAGTCACCGCTGTTGACGTCGTCCTGGATGTTGGCCTTCTGAGCGTCGGCCTTCTGGCCGATGCTGCCGGTCTGAACGTGGTCGACGGTAGCGGAAGCCTTGGAGGCGCCTTCGTAATAGTCGCCGTCAGCAAGAGCGACGGAAGCGAACGAGGCCGAAGCGATCAGAGCTGCGGCGATTGCGGAAGTGATTTTGGTCATGATGGTAGTCCCTTCAGAGTTACCCGCGGCTTCAAAGTTTGCGACCTGGCCTGCGGAGATTGTTTCGGTGTCTTGAATGAGCTGCGGTTAGTTCGGACGGTTTGCGCCGTCGAAATAGTCGCCGCTGTTGACGTCCACCTGGACCTTGTCGCTCTGGCTGATGCTGCCGGTGCTGATGCGGTCAACGGCGGCCGAAGCAGCAGGAGCGTTCTGGACGCCCTGGTAATAGTCGCCTTCGGCAAGAGCGGCAGTGCCGAATGAGGCCGAAGCGATGAGGGCTGCAGCAATGGCGGAGGAAATTCTGTTCATTGTCGTCTTCCTTGATGTGGTGGACCCGAGTTTCTCGAAGCCCCTCTCTGTGTTTGATCTTGTCTCGAAGCTCGTTGCCGCGCTTCTGATGCTCAAGATGGTGCAAGTCGGCCGCCGCGAATAGGCAGCAAGTTGCAGACGTATCGTTCGATAATATTGAACGAATTAAATTTTATCGTTCACACATAGGGTATGTAAATCTGGGGGGATGCGGCCGGAGATCAGCGGGAGCCGTCTTTCGCAGGCTCGTTCAGCAGGTCGAGCATGGCGCGCAGCGCCCGGGTGACGTGGCGTTCGCCATGAAAGATCGCCGAGAACTGACGGAGCGGCATCGGGAAATCGGCAATGTGAAACCGGCCGGAGAAGGAGTGGGACGACGCTGCCCGGCTTGAAAGCACCGTTGCGCTCAACCCCGCCTCCACCGCGGCCATCGCCGCTTCGTTCGACGGCATTTCAAGCACAACGGACAATGACTGTGGCTCGATGCCGAGATTGATGAGCTGTGCCTCGAAGGCCGAACGGGTGCCGGATCCCCGTTCGCGCATGATCCAGTTGGTTTCAAGAAGATCGCTGGAGCGGATCTTGCGGCCGTCCGCCCAGGGGTGGCGGCTGCCCACGACCAGGACCAGCCTATCCTCCGCCACCTTGCGGCGTTTGAGCCCCGCCAGAAACACCTCGCCCTCGACGACCGCGAGTTCCGCCGCGCCTGTCAGCACCGCCTCGGCCGCACTCTGGGTATTGCCGACGGTGAGCCGCAGATCGACGCGCGGAAACCGCTCGTGATAGCTGACAAGGCGAGCCGGCAGCCAATAGCTCGCCACCGTCTGGCTGGCATGGACGCGCAGGATGCCCGAGGCCGAGCCGCCGAGATCGGCAAGCACGTGCTCGGCAGTCTGTGCCCGTTCCAAAACGGCGCGCGCCTCCGGCACGAAGAGTTTTCCCGCTTCGGTAAGCTCGATCCGCCGCCCGACCCGGTTGAACAGGATCACGGCATGCCGCGCCTCCAGCGCCGAGATCGCCGCGCTCACCGCCGACTGCGTCAGGTTCAACGCCTCGGCCGCGCGAGTCACATGTTCGCGGGCGGCGACTTCCAGAAAAATTCGGAGCTGATCGAGAGTCATTGTACAACACCATTCGCTTTTAGCGAACGATATCAGAAAACTTATCGATTGGATTTGTGTTTCTGTAAAAGAGAGAATGGTTTTCGACGAATAGAGACTCTCGTGGAAAAATCATGAAGCCGATCCAGCCAACTGCGGAACAGCGCGCCCACCTCTCCTCGCCCCATTGGCCGGTTTTCGCCCAGCTTCTTCCCGGACTTCTGCTGACCGCCGCAATCGCCACGGCCTCCCTCACCATCCGCAACCTGACCGGATGGATGACGCTGAGCCCGCTGATCCTGTCGATCGTTTTCGGCATGCTGATCCGCAATCTGGCGCCTGTCCCGGCAGCCGTCGAACCCGGCATCGGCTTTTCGCTGAAGCGCATCCTGCGCTTCGGCATCGTGCTGCTCGGCCTGCAGGTGACGGCAGGCCAGATCCTCTCGCTCGGCAGCGCCGGCCTTGCGATGGTGGCGCTGACGCTCGTGGCCACCTTCGTGGCAATCCGCGTGGTCGGGCGGGCGATGGGTGTCGATCGCTCGCTGACCGACCTGATCGCCGCCGGCACCTCGGTCTGCGGCGCCTCTGCGGTCATTGCCGCCAATACGGTGGTGCGCGGCAAGCAGGAGCATGTGGCTTATGCGGTTGCCTGCGTGACCTTGTTCGGCTCGCTGTCGATGCTTGCCTATCCGCTGCTGGCCGCTCCGCTCGGACTCGACGCCCGCGGTTATGGCCTATGGACCGGCTCGACCATCCATGAAGTCGCGCAGGTGGTGGCCGCTTCCTTCCAGGGCGGCGATGTCGCCGGCCAGTATGGCACCATCTCCAAGCTCGCCCGCGTCGTCATGCTGGCGCCGCTGATCATGACGCTGGCGCTCGCCATGCGCTCCGGCGCGGAAGGAGCATCGAAGGCCTCGGCGCCGATGCCGTGGTTCGTGCTCGGCTTTATCGGGATGATGCTGGCCAACAGCGCGATCGCCATTCCCGCAGGGGTGAGCCAGACGCTCGTGACCTCTACAAGCTTCCTGCTGTCGATGGCGCTCGCTGCCATGGGCCTGCAGACCGATATACGCAAATTGAAGGCGGAAGGCTGGCGGCCGCTGGCGCTCGGCGCGTTCGGCTGGCTGTTCATCGCGGTTTTCGGCTACGCGATGCTGAAGCTGTTCGCATTCTAAGGAAAAACAGATCGAAGAGACAGGGGCCGCGTCATCAATGGCGCGGCCTTTTATCATCTATGGGTCAGCAGGGCTTCGGCTGGTCGTTCTTGGGCTCCGAATCCCGCACTGCCTCGTCGTGGTACCAGCAATTGGTATCGACGACGCTCAGTGCAACATCATGGATTCCGGTCGGCACGGTCCGGCCGTTATCCAACCGCCGTCTCGGACGAACCGGAAACTGGTAGATGGTTGCTGACTCACGATGGATGTGAATTGTCATCCTATCGTCTCCTAACTTCAAAAGTGCATTCAAACACGCACAGAGCACAAATCTGCACATTTTTTGTGCTTATTGCATGATTTTATATCATTTTATCGACCAGCGCTAGGCGCTAATTTAGCGGCATGGCTATCCTTGCGGTCTATTTTGCTCGCAGGAACCTGCGACAGGGAAACGTGTGCCAACCGACCCCGGTTCCGGGCAATCGTCACAGAGTCGTCAAAACCCGTGGATTTTTATGAGAGCGTCCTCATTTACGGGACTGCCGCCCTCCTTCGGCGCTCCGGCGACCGCGGTCATTCACACTTTTTTAACCCAGAACCACCTCTTGCGCGCAAACTGGCACGGGAAATGCGTTCTCTCAGATACCCCGGAGGCACGGTATCCTGTCGATGCCGCTCCTCAGGATGGCTCAACCATGAACGTCACGGCCTGAGAGATAAAATATGACCAAGTATAAGCTCGAGTACATCTGGCTCGACGGGTATACCCCGGTACCGAACCTGCGTGGCAAGACGCAGATCAAGGAATTCGACACCTTCCCGACGCTCGAACAGCTGCCGCTGTGGGGCTTCGACGGTTCGTCGACCATGCAGGCCGAAGGCCGCTCGTCCGATTGCGTGCTGAAGCCGGTTGCGCTTTATCCGGATCCGGCCCGCACCAACGGCGCGCTGGTCATGTGCGAAGTCATGATGCCGGATGGCGTCACGCCGCATGCCTCGAATGCCCGTGCGACCATTCTCGACGACGAGGATGCCTGGTTCGGCTTCGAACAGGAATACTTCTTCTACCAGAACGGCCGTCCGCTCGGCTTCCCTGAACAGGGTTACCCGGCTCCGCAGGGCCCGTATTACACCGGCGTCGGTTACTCGAACGTTGGTGACGTCGCCCGCGAAATCGTCGAAGAGCATCTCGACCTTTGCCTCGCCGCCGGCATCAACCACGAAGGCATCAATGCCGAAGTGGCCAAGGGCCAGTGGGAATTCCAGATTTTCGGCAAGGGCTCCAAGAAGGCCGCCGACCAGATCTGGATGGCACGCTACCTGCTGCAGCGCCTGACTGAAAAGTACGGCATCGATATCGAATATCACTGCAAGCCGCTCGGCGACACCGACTGGAACGGCTCGGGCATGCACTGCAACTTCTCGACCAAGTACATGCGCGAAGTTGGCGGCAAGGACTATTTTGAAGCGCTCATGGCTGCCTTCGACAAGAACATGATGGACCACATCGCCGTCTACGGTCCGGACAACGACAAGCGCCTGACCGGCAAGCACGAAACGGCTCCGTGGAACAAGTTCTCCTACGGCGTTGCCGACCGCGGTGCCTCGATCCGCGTGCCGCACTCGTTCATCAAGAACGACTACAAGGGCTATCTGGAAGACCGCCGTCCGAACTCCCAGGGCGACCCCTACCAGATCGCTTCTCAGGTTCTGAAGACGATCGCCGAAGTCCCGACCAACCGGGCTTCCGCTGCCGCCTGATAAGGCCGCACGCGACAATACGGAAACGCCGGCCTCGCGCCGGCGTTTTTCGTTTGGGGCTTTGAGGTGAAGATCAGGCTTTGCGCGCCCGCAGCCCGTCTATGAAGAGCTGTTCGAGAAACCGGGCCGCATCCTCGAAACGCCCCTCGCCTGCATAGTCCTGGCCGAGCACGGCGCGCACCTGCACGTCGAAGTCGGCATAATGTTGGGTGGTCGACCAGATCGAGAAGATCAGGTGGTAGGGATCGCATCTGGCGATCTTACCCGATCGCGCCCAGGCGCGGATCACCTCCGCCTTTTCATCGACCAGCGCCTTCAAGGGGCCTTTCAGCTCGTCCTCGATATGCGGCGCGCCCTGTAGCACTTCGTTGGCGAACAGCCGGCTTTCGCGCGGAAAATCGCGGGCCATTTCGAGCTTGCGGCGGATATAGGAGCGGATCTCCGATTCCGGATTGCCCTCTGCATCGAAGGCGCGCAACGGCTCCAGCCAGGTGGACAGGACCCGGTCGATCAGCTGGCGGTGGATCGCCTCCTTGGTGCGGAAATAATAGAGGAGGTTCGGTTTCGACATGCCGGCTGCCTCGGCGATCTGGTCGATCGTGGCGCCGCGGAAACCGTTCTGGGAAAACACGTCGAGCGCCGCTTCGAGGATGCGCTCCTCCTTCTCCTCCTGGATGCGCGTGCGTCTCTGCGTCTTCGCCGCCCTCGGGATGGCCATGCCTGTCCTTGCCCTCTTCCGCGTCCACCCGGCGCTTTCGAAATTCCTCTGGATTTTTCGTGATTTTCGTCTTGAGTGGAGCCGAGGAAATTGTAATGTTTTACCAAGCGGTCAAATTATCGGCGACAAGCGGAATAAACGCAATGCCGATCTTCGCATGCTCTTTTCAAAACGGGCGCGCGGAGGATCGATGGGAACGAAAAGCATGCCGCCCGCACGGGTGGCCGTAAAAACAGGCGAGGACTGAAAAATGGTGGCAGCACCCGGCGAGAACTTGCGCATCAACGGCGATCGTCTGTGGGACATGCTCATGGACATGGCGAAGATCGGTCCCGGCATTGCCGGCGGCAACAATCGCCAGACGCTGACGGACGCGGACGGCGAAGGCCGCCACCTCTTCAAGACATGGTGCGAGGCCGAGGGAATGACCGTCGGCGTCGACAAGATGGGCACGATGTTCGCCACCCGCGCCGGCACCGATCCGGACGCACTGCCCGTCTATGTCGGCAGCCATCTCGACACCCAGCCGACCGGCGGCAAATATGACGGCGTTCTCGGCGTGCTCGGCGCGCTGGAAGTGGTGCGCACCATGAACGACCTCGGCATCAGGACCAAGCACCCGATCGTCGTCACCAACTGGGCGAACGAGGAAGGCGCGCGGTTCGCGCCCGCCATGCTGGCATCCGGCGTCTTCGCCGGCGTGCATTCGATCGACTATGCCTATGGCCGCAAGGACCCCGAGGGCAAGACCTATGGCGACGAGCTGAAGCGCATCGGCTGGCTCGGCGACGAGGAGGTCGGCGCCCGAAAGATGCATGCCTATTTCGAATATCATATCGAGCAGGGGCCGATCCTCGAAGCCGAGAACAAGCAGATCGGCGTCGTCACCCACTGTCAGGGCCTGTGGTGGCTGGAATTCACCCTGACCGGACGCGAGGCGCATACCGGCTCGACGCCGATGAACCTGCGCGTCAATGCGGGCCTTGCCTTCGGCCGCATCCTCGAAATGGTGCAGGCGGTGGCGATGTCCGAACAGCCGGGCGCCGTCGGCGGCGTCGGCCAGGTGTTCTTCTCGCCGAACTCCCGCAACGTGCTGCCGGGCAAGGTGGTGTTCACCGTCGACATCCGCACGCCCTCCCAGGAAAAGCTCGACCGCATGCGGGCGGTGATCGAGAAACAGGCCGCCGAAATCTGCGAACCGCTCGGCGTCGGCTGTTCGGTCGAGGCGGTCGGCCATTTCGACCCGGTGACCTTCGATCCGGTCCTGGTCGGCCGTGTTCGCGAAGCCGCCGAAAAGCTCGGCTACAGCCATATGAACATCATCTCCGGCGCCGGCCACGACGCCTGCTGGGCCGCCAGGGTTGCGCCCGCGACGATGATCATGTGCCCCTGTGTCGGCGGGCTCAGCCACAACGAGGCCGAGGAGATTTCCAAGGAATGGGCGGCGGCGGGAGCGGACGTGCTGTTCCATGCCGTGCTGGAGACGGCGGAGATTGTGGAGTGAGCTGATGCGTTTGTCGGAGAACACGTCCGCATCTTTGATGGACAGTGGCTCATCTTCGATGAGCACCCCCTCATCCGACCCTTCGGGCCACCTTCTCCCCGCTGGGGAGAAGAGGAAGTGCGCCGCGCTGGCGCCTTTAAATCCACATCGTCGCATGCGAGGTTCAGGCCGGTTCGGAAACGGTTCGGCAAGAAATATCTTCTCCCCAGCGGGGAGAAGGTGGCCCGAAGGGTCGGATGAGGGGGTGCTCAGCATGCCAGCAGATGACATTACAAAACGACGCCCCGGAAAAACAACGCAGGCACGCCGGCTCCGCCGGAACGAAACAGAAGAAGAGTACCGTCTCTGGAGTGATCTCCGGAACCGCCTTCTCAATCGCTACAAATTTTCGCGGCAGGTTCCATTGGGACCGTATGTCGTCGATTTCATCTGTCGCGAAGAACGCCTGATAGTCGAAATAGACGGCTTCCATCACGCGGAAAACCAATCCGATATAGCGAGGACACAATGGCTCAACGCCAAAGGCTATTCCGTCCTGCGCTTCTGGAACCACGAGATCACCCGTGAACGACGCGCCGTGCTGGACACGACACTGGCCGCATTAAATGGTCAAATGACCGAGCGCTGCGACACCACGCGCTTTTATCCCTCAAATCTCACCGACATTGAAAAGACAGGGGAACAACAATGACCACAGTCATCAAGGGTGGAACCATCGTCACGGCCGACCTGACCTACAAGGCGGATGTGAAGATCGACGGCGGCAAAATCATCGAGATCGGCCCGAACCTTTCCGGCGACACCACGCTGGACGCGGCCGGCTGTTACGTGATGCCGGGCGGCATCGATCCGCATGTGCATCTCGAAATGCCGTTCATGGGCACCTATTCCTCCGACGACTTCGAGAGCGGCACGCGGGCAGCACTTGCCGGCGGCACGACCATGGTGGTCGATTTCTGCCTGCCCGAGCCCGGCCAGTCGCTGCTCGATGCGCTGAAGCGCTGGGACAACAAGGCGACCCGCGCCAATTGCGACTATTCCTTCCACATGTCGGTCACCTGGTGGGGCGAGCAGGTCTTCAACGAGATGAAGGCGGTCGTTGCCCATCACGGCATCAACACCTTCAAGCATTTCATGGCCTACAAGGGCGCGCTGATGGTGAACGACGACGAGATGTTCGCCTCCTTCCAGCGCTGCGCCGAGCTCGGGGCCCTGCCCCTGGTCCATGCGGAAAACGGCGACGTGGTCGCCGCCATGCAGACCAAACTGATGGACGAGGGCAATAACGGCCCCGAGGCGCATGCCTATTCGCGTCCAGCCTCCGTCGAGGGCGAGGCGACCAACCGCGCCATCATCATCGCCGACATGGCAGGCGTCCCCCTCTATGTCGTGCACACCTCCTGCGAACAGGCCCATGAAGCGATCCGCCGCGCCCGCCAGAACGGCATGCGCGTTTATGGCGAGCCGCTAATCCAGCACCTGACGCTCGACGAAAGCGAATATTTCAACAAGGACTGGGACCATTCGGCTCGCCGGGTCATGTCACCGCCCTTCCGCAGCAAGCAGCATCAGGACAGCCTCTGGGCGGGCCTTGCCTCCGGCTCGCTGCAGGTGGTGGCGACCGACCACTGCGCCTTCACGACCGACCAGAAGCGCACCGGTCTCGGCGATTTCCGCAAGATCCCGAACGGCACCGGCGGCCTCGAAGACCGCCTGCCGATGCTCTGGACCTACGGCGTCGCAACCGGCCGCATCACCATGAACGAATTCGTGGCGGTCACCTCCACCAACATTGCCAAGATTCTCAACGTGTATCCGCGCAAGGGCGCCATCCTGGTCGGCGCCGATGCCGATATCGTGGTCTGGGATCCGAAGCGCTCGAAGACCATCACCGCCAAGAGCCAGCAATCGGCGATCGACTACAACGTCTTCGAAGGCAAGGAAGTCACCGGCCTGCCGCGCTACACGCTGACCCGCGGCGTGGTGGCGATCGAGGACGGAGCGGTCAAGACGCAGGAAGGCCACGGCCAGTTCGTCAAGCGCGAACCTTATCCGGCGGTCAACAAGGCGCTGTCGACCTGGAAAGAGCTGACCGCGCCCCGCAAGGTGGAACGCACGGGCATTCCGGCCAGTGGGGTTTGAACGGGAACGATGTTCTTTCCGCAGAACGGCGCAGCCTCAAGCCACCAGCCCGTCCAGTTCCGGCAGCAGCACGACGCTTTCCTGTTCGTTCGGGTCGGTGCGGGCGATGACCGCCGAACAGGGCGCGTCGGAAAGGTTGGCCGGAAGGTGCGGCACGCCGGCGGGGATGTACATCATCTCGCCGGCCGAGAGTTCGGCGCATTCCTCCAGCCGGTCGCCATACCAGGTGACGGCGGAGCCGGAGAGGACGTAGATGGCCGTCTCGTGGGTTTCATGCAGGTGAGCCTTCGCCCGCGCGCCCGGCGGAATGGTAATGAGATGCATGCAGATGCCCTTGGAGCCGACCGTTTCCGCCGCGATCCCCTCGAAATAGGTCAAGCCCTGCTTGCCATCATAAGCAGCGCCGGGCTTCACGACACGGCAGGTGGGTTTTGATGCACTGTCCATTGCAAAATTCCTCTGTCGAACGGGATCTGCCGCCAGCATATCATGGCGGATCGAGGACGGGAGCCGGGACGACCGAGAAGCGAGGGCTCCCGCACGCGGCAATGATCGATATCCTGCGCAACGGCGATGTCTATGCTGTAGGCTTCGCAGACGGACTGGAATGGGGGGCTTTCGAGACATGTCATTGAATACGATCGCATCGGCGGTCCTCGCGGCGATATCGATCGCCGCTCCGGCCCAGGCCGCAACCTTCCTCGACGGCGCCTATGGCAGCAAGGAAGGCTGCACCTACGCCAGGACCGGCGAATCGTCCGGCGCCGATGATTTCCTGCTGCTGAACGACGAGGGCGTCACGACCTCCGTTTCCGCCTGCGAATTCAAGGGCGCGGCGAAAAAGACAGCAAACGGCTTTACCATCAAGGCGCAATGCGACGCCGAAGGGGAAAAGGGGCCGGAAGACACGGCGACGCTCACCAAATCCGCCAAAGGCTACACCGTCGGCTTCACGGACGGCACCAGACTGGGACCCATGCCGAAATGCCGATGAACAATGCTCCATCCTCCGTCGTCTCGGCCAGCAAGCTCGGCCTCACCTTCGAGACCAGTGACGGGCCTGTCCATGCGCTGTCGAATGTCGATCTCACGGTGAACAGGGGCGATTTCGTCTCCTTCATCGGTCCGTCCGGCTGCGGCAAGACCACCTTCCTGCGCGTCATCGCCGATCTCGAAAAGGCGACGGCCGGCGAGATCACGGTCAACGGCATGACGCCGGAAGAGGCGCGCAAGTCGCGCTCCTACGGTTACGTCTTCCAGGCGCCGGCGCTCTATCCGTGGCGGACGATCGAGAAGAACATCGCCCTGCCGCTCGAAATCATGGGCTATTCGGCAGCCGACCGCAAAGCCCGCATCGAGCGCACCCTCGATCTCGTCAACCTCTCCGGCTTCGGCAAGAAATACCCCTGGCAGCTGTCCGGCGGCATGCAGCAGCGCGCCTCGATCGCCCGCGCACTCGCCTTCGACGCCGATCTGCTGTTGATGGACGAACCCTTCGGCGCGCTGGACGAGATCGTCCGCGACCACCTGAACGAGCAGCTTCTGAAGCTCTGGGCGCGCACCGAAAAGACCATCTGTTTCGTCACCCACTCCATTCCCGAGGCCGTCTACCTCTCCACCCGCATCGTCGTCATGTCGCCGCGGCCGGGCCGGGTGACGGACGTCATCGAATCGACCCTGCCCAAGGGGCGCCCGCTCGAAATCCGCGAGACGCCGGAGTTCCTGGAGATTGCCCATCGGGTGCGCGAGGGGTTGAGGGCGGGGCATAGCTATGAGGAGTGAGGGTTTGCGGATGCAGGAGGCCCATCCTCGGTATTGCGGAGGCAAGTCCCCTCCCCAACCCCTCCCCACAAGGGGGAGGGACTTTCCGGGCCGCGCCGTCCCGTCACACAACACCCTTGCATCAAGACGCACCGCCGCAAAGGGAATGAGAAGGCCGCCGCAGGTTAAGCCCCTCCCCCTTGTGGGGAGGGGTTGGGGCGGGGTCTTTTTCCCTGATGTTCGAGGAGCAATCTGAATGCCCCACTCCAACATCGCTCCCCAAACAAGAACGCGCGCCAAAACACTCCGCCGCGAATTCACCAAAGCGGAATCCGCGATGTGGGACATGCTCCGCGATTTTCGACCCTATGGCGCCCGCTTCCGGCGCGAAACACCGATCGGCCCCTATATCGCCGACTTCGCCTGGCTTGCAGCGCGCATCGTCGTGGAAGTGGACGGAGACAGCCATGAGACCGATCATGGTCGTCGACATGACGTACAAAGAGACGCCTTTCTAAAAGGCCAGGGTTTTACCGTAATGAGATTCGACAATGATCAGGTTCTCAACGGCCCCGATTACGTCTTCACGACCATCGAAAAACATGTCACGCCTTTTCTGAAGAAGGAGCTCGCATGAAACCCGACTCCCTCGCGCAACGCATCATCCCCGTCCTCACCATCCTGATCGCGATCGTCGCCATCTGGTACGTTGCCGCCTATTTCATGAACGCGCCGTTCCAGCGCGATCTCGACCGACGCGCCGGCGTCACCTCCAGCACCATGGAATTCATCGGCAAGACCATGGCGCAGCCGAAGCCGATTTTGCCGGCGCCGCATCAGGTGGTCAGCAACGTCTTCGAGAACACGTTTCTGCGTAGCGTCACGTCCAACCGCAGCCTCGTCTACCATGCCTGGGTGACGCTCTCCTCGACCGTCCTCGGCTTCACCATGGGCACGCTGACCGGCATCCTGATCGCGGTCGGCATCGTGCATCTGAAGGCGCTCGACCGCAGCCTGATGCCGTGGATCATCGCCTCGCAGACCGTGCCGATCCTGGCGGTCGCGCCGATGGTGATCGTCGTGCTCGGCGCGATCAACATCACCGGCCTCCTCCCCAAGGCGCTGATTTCGACCTACCTCTCCTTCTTCCCCGTCGCGGTCGGCATGGTGAAGGGACTGCGCTCGCCTGAGATCATCCAGCTCGACCTGATGCGCACCTATTATGCCAGCGGCACCCAGACCTTCTGGAAACTGAGGGTGCCCGCCTCCATCCCCTTCCTGTTCACCTCGATGAAGGTGGCGATCGCCGCAAGCCTGGTCGGCGCAATCGTTGGAGAACTGCCGACCGGGGCCGTGGCCGGCATCGGCTCGAAACTGCTGGCCGCGGCCTATTACAGCCAGACGATCGATATCTGGGCGGCGCTGATCGCCGGTTCCGTGCTTGCGGCGCTGCTGGTCACCATCGTCGGCATCATCGCTAGGATCGTCGATCGCTCGATGGGCGGGAGGCCGGCATGACCCTGGTTCTTCGCTCCTGGCAGGGCGCCCTTGCCCTGATCCTCTCCCTGGCCGCCCTTGCCTCCCTACCGTTGATGGCGGCGGATGCCCCCGCCCCCTTCGGCACCGGCACCATCGCCGTGATCTTCCTGGTCGTCGCCGGTGCGGCGCTGGTTTCATTCACGACGCTCTCCCAGCCCCTCCTCGCCACGATCCTGTTCGTCGCGGCCCATCTGGCCGTCTGGCTGCTGCTCGCCGGAATTACCGGCAACGAGGGCAAGGCGACGCTTGCCTTCTTCCTGCTGGTCGCGGCCTCATGGCTGCTCGCCTGGCGCTGCGTCTCGGTACTCTCCGGCATCCGCCCAAAAAGCCAGGCGGGCGACACGTTCCTGCGGCTGCTGATCCCGGCAATCTTCGGCGCCTGGATCCTGATCCTCTGGGAGGCGGCGACGCGCGGTGCCGGCATTCCCTTCATCATCCTGCCGCCGCCGTCCTCGATCGGTGCAAGGCTCGCCTCCTCGGTGCCGATCCTCTGGGCCGACGCGCAGCAGACGATCTTCAAGGCGGTTCTGTTCGGTTACGTGGTCGGCTGCGCCTCCGGCTTCGTCGTCGCTATCCTTGCCGACCGCATCGCCTTCCTGCGCCGCGGGCTGCTGCCGATCGGCAATCTGATGTCGGCGCTGCCGATCATCGGCGTCGCGCCGATCATGGTCATGTGGTTCGGTTTCGACTGGCAGTCTAAGGCCGCGGTCGTCATCATCATGACCTTCTTCCCGATGCTGGTGAACACGGTGGCGGGGCTCGGCGCCTCGGGCGCCATGGAACGCGACCTGATGCGCTCCTACGCCTCGGACTACTGGCAGACGCTGATCAAGCTGCGCCTGCCGGCCGCCATGCCCTTCATCTTCAACGCGCTGAAGATCAACTCGACACTGGCGCTGATCGGCGCGATCGTCGCGGAATTCTTCGGCACGCCGATCGTCGGCATGGGGTTCCGGATCTCGACCGAGATCGGCCGCATGAATGTCGACATGGTCTGGGCCGAAATCGCTGTTGCAGCGCTCATCGGATCGGTTTTTTATGGTGTCGTGGCGCTTGGCGAAAGAGCGACGACGTTCTGGCATCCGTCTAACCGCGGTGGTTAAACGCGAAAAATCCGGCCCGTTTCGGCGGAGCCGGCAAACCTCAGAGGGAAGGATAAAAAACATGAGAAAAATTCTCGTTGCGCTGATGGCAGGCGCCATGTCGCTTGCAGCAGCCCAGGCGGCGATGGCCGCCGACAAGGTGACCCTGCAGCTGAAGTGGGTGGCTCAAGGCCAGTTCGGCGGCTATTACGTCGCCAAGGACAAGGGCTTCTACAAGGATGAAGGCCTCGACGTCACCATCAAGCCGGGCGGCCCGGACATCGCCCCCGAACAGGTGATCGCCGGCGGCGGCGCCGACGTGATCGTCGACTGGATGGGCGGCGCTCTGGTTGCCCGCGAAAAGGGCGTCCCGCTGATCAACATCGCCCAGCCCTACCAGAAATCCGGCCTGCAGATGATCTGCCCCAAGGACGGCCCGGTAAAGACCGAAGCCGACTTCAAGGGCCGCACGCTCGGCGTCTGGTTTTTCGGCAACGAATATCCGTTCTTCGCCTGGATGAACAAGCTCGGCCTGAAGACCGACGGCGGCAAGGACGGCGTCACCGTCCTGAAGCAGAGCTTCGACGTGCAGCCGCTCATTCAGAAGCAGGCGGACTGCATCTCGGTCATGACCTATAACGAATACTGGCAGGCGATCGATGCCGGCTTCAAGCCGGACCAGCTCGTCGTCTTCAACTTCTCCGCCATGGGCAACGACCTGCTTGAGGACGGTCTCTACGTGATGGACACCAAGCTCAAGGACCCGAAGTTCAAGGAGACCATGGTGAAATTCGTGCGCGCTTCGATGAAGGGCTGGAAATACGCCATCGCCAATCCGGCTGAAGCCGCCGAAATCGTCATGGACAATGGCGGCCAGGACGAGAACCACCAGAAGCGGATGATGGGCGAAGTGGCCAAGCTGATCGGCACCGGAACCGGCAAGCTGGACACCGCCACCTACGACCGCACGGTCAAGGCGCTGCTCGATCAGAAGATCATCACCAAGAAGCCGGAAGGCGCCTATACGAGCGAGATCACCGACGCGGCATTGAAATAATAATCGCCGCTCGGTCCCAAAAGGAGAACGCGCGGCTACTCACCGCGCGTTTTTGAAATTTTTCTTATTCAAAACATAACTAAAACTCATTCGTCTCATAAGGGCGACGGATTGATTTGTGCAACGCAAACACGTAAAAGTGCAGCGTTGATGAATCTTTCGCTGTCGGTCTTGTAACCGTTTTGCGCGGTTACCACCTTGATCCGGGTTATCGTACGCTGAGGGGGCGTTACGTGACCGGAGCGGTTCCCAGCGGAATATTTGCCCCTTACCTTCAGTTTGAAAGTAATCGCATGTTTCGCAAGTCTACCAAGTCTGCCGGTATCCCGGCTCTTCGCCTTGCACTCGGCGTCAGCATCGCGCTTGCTGCGGGCTCCTCATTGATCCCCAATTCTGCCGTTGCGCAGGACGCGGCCAAACCGGCCCCCGCGCAGACCGAAATCAAGCTGCCCTCGATCATTGTAACGGAAGCGGTCGAAAAGCCACTCGTCGATCGCGTCATCGCGACCGGCACCGTCAGGCCCGTCGAGGAAGTTTATGTCCAGCCCCTCGTCGAGGCCCTGTCGATCAAGACGCTGAATGCCGATGTCGGCGACGAGGTAAAGGCAGACAGCGTGCTCGCCACGTTGAACGACGACGCGCTGCTTCTGGAGAAGAGCCAGCTCCAGGCCAACAAGGCGAAGGCCCAGGCTGCCGTCGCGCAATATCAGGCTCAGGTAATCGAGGCCCAGGCCAATGTCGCCGATACGATCCGCCAGCGCGACCGCCTCCAGAAGCTCAGCCAGAGCGGTACCGGCACGGTGTCGCAGCTCGAACAGGCATCCGCTGCCGTCGAGGTCGCCCAGGCACGGCTCAACGCCGCCAAACAGGCCGTGACGGTCGGTGAATCCGACACCAAGGTCGTCGAGGCCCAGATCGAGGACGTCAACCTGAAGCTCGCCCGCACCGGCGTGAAGACGCCCGTCGCCGGCGTGATCTCGGTGCGCAATGCCAAGGTCGGCGCGATTGCCAGCGGCACCGGCAATCCGCTCTTCACGATCATCAAGGACGGCGCGATCGAACTCGTCGCCGACCTTTCCGAGACCGACATCCAGAAGATCAAGGCCGGCCAGAAGTCGATCGTTACGGTGGCCGGCGGCAAGGTGAAGATCGAAGGCAAGGTTCGGCTCGTCTCCCCGACGGTCGATCCGGTCACCCGCCTCGGCGCCGTGCATATCGTCATCGACGACGACAGCGGCGCCCGCGCGGGCATGTATGGCAGTGCCGAGATCGTCATCGCCGAGACCAATGCCCTCGCGCTGCCGCTTTCTGCCGTCACCACCGGGCGGAACGGTTCCACCGCGCGCAAGGTCGAGGATAATGTCGTCAAACAGGTGAAGATCGAGACCGGCATCCAGGATGGCGGTTTCGTGCAGGTCGTCAGCGGTCTTGACGCCGGTGACATTGTCGTTGCGAAGGCCGGCGCCTTCGTTCGGGACGGCGACAAGATCGCCCCGGTCCCGGCCGAACCCGCTGCTATTGCGAACTGAGGTTGAGCCGCATGAACTTCTCCGCCTGGTCGATCCGCAATCCGATTGCGCCGCTGCTCGGTTTTGCCCTGCTGCTTGTTGTCGGCATCCAGTCGTTTTACGCGCTGCCGATCACCCGTTTCCCGAATATCGACGTGCCGGTGGTGTCGATCACCGTCACCCAGAGCGGAGCCGCGCCCGCCGAGCTGGAAATGCAGGTGACGAAGGAGATCGAGGACGCTGTCGCCTCGATCAGCGGCATTGACGAGATCCAGTCCACGGTAACGGACGGCCAGTCGCAGACGGTCGTCGTATTCCGCATCGAAAAGCCGACCGCAGAGGCCGTTCAGGACACAAAGGACGCGATCGACAAGATCCGCAGCGACCTGCCCGCCGGCATCGAGGAGCCCGTCGTCACCAAGGTCGACGTCGAAGGCCAGGCGATCCAGACATTCGCCGTCTCCTCGCCGAACATGACGCTCGAAGAACTCTCCTGGTTCGTCGATGACACGGTCAAGCGCGCCCTGCAGGGCCAGGCCGGTATCGGCCGTATCGACCGTTACGGCGGTTCCGACCGCGAAGTCCGGGTGTCCTTGAACCCCGCCAAGCTGGACGCCTACGGCATTACCGCTGCCGATGTCAGCACCCAGCTGCGTGGCACCAACGTCGACCTCGGCTCCGGCCGCGGCCAGGTGGCCGGCAACGAACAGACTATCCGTACGCTCGGCGATGCGCGCAGCGTCGCCCAGCTTGCCGACACGACGATCACACTGCCGAACGGCCAGTTCGTCAAGCTGACCGAACTCGGCGACATCACCGACACCTACGAGGAGCCGAAATCCTTCTCGCGCTTCAACGGCACGCCGTCGGTCACTTTCGCCGTGTTCCGCGCCAAGGGTGCGAGCGAAGTCTCGGTCGCCGAAACCGTCGCCGCCAGCCTCGACGACGTGCGCAAGGCCAATCCGAACGTCGCGATCGAAATGGTCGACGACTCGGTCTACTTCACCTACGGCAACTACGAGGCTGCCCTCCACACGCTGGTGGAAGGCTCGGTCCTCGCAGTCATCGTGGTGTTCCTGTTCTTGAGGAACTGGCGCGCCACCCTGATCGCCGCGGTCGCCCTGCCGCTGTCGGCGATCCCGACCTTCTGGATCATGGACCTCATGGGGTTCTCGCTGAACCTCGTGAGCTTCCTGGCGCTGACGCTCGCGACCGGGATTCTCGTCGATGACGCGATCGTCGAGATCGAGAACATCGCGCGGCATATCAAGATGGGCAAATCGCCCTACCGCGCCGCGATCGAAGCTGCCGACGAAATCGGCCTCGCCGTCATCGCCACCAGCTTCACGATCATCGCCGTGTTCGTGCCGGTCTCGTTCATGCCGGGCGTTCCGGGCCAGTACTTCATCCAGTTCGGCCTGACGGTCGCCTTCTCGGTGTTCTTCTCGCTCGCGGTGGCGCGACTGATCACGCCGCTGATGGCCGCCTATCTGATGAGCCCCGAAGACGGGATGGAAGACCATCACGACAACGACGGCTGGATCATGAAGGCCTATACGCTGACCGTTAGAGCGACGACCGGTGGATGGGCTCCCCGGTTTGCTGCCGCTTGGGCGGAACGCGTGAAGCGTAGCACCGAAAATTCGGCACATATTGTCGCGAAACTAATACACTACGTATTCGCGCATATCGGTTTCAGATGGCTTCCGCGGCTTTTAACACTCGCTGCGGCAATAGCGTTTCTCTACTATTCGGTCGAGTTGCTTAAGCAGGTCCCCGGCAGCTTCCTGCCGCCGGACGACAACTCGCGCGTCGTGCTGTCGGTCGAACTGCCGCCGAATGCGACGCTCGAAGAGACGGCTGCGAGCACCGACGTCATCTATGATGCGGTGCGCCATATCGACGGCGTCGAAAGCGTCTTCATTCTCGGCGGCGCTTCGCCGAAGGGCGACCTCGAACTGCGCCGCGCAACCGTGCGCGTCATCCTGCAGAACATCGACCATTCGCTGGTAAAGACCCTGGTCAACAAGGGCCTGGGAGCGATCCCCTTGATCCGCGACGTCGTGCCGAGGATCAAGGAAAACGGCCGCACGCGCCCGCAATGGGATGTCGAAAAGGACATTTTCGCCGCCATTCGCTCCATTCCGGACGTGCGGATCTCCAAGGTCAACGACCGCGCCGAGCGTGACCTTTCGTTCAACTTCCTCTCCACCAACGAGGCGGACCTGAACGAAGCCGTCAGCGTGCTGGAATCGAAGCTGCGGGCCTCGCCGGTCCTTTTCAACGTCTCCTCGGAAGGCGCCCTGCCCCGTCCGGAACTGCAGATCCGGCCGCGCATGGCGGAGGCCTCGCGCCTCGGCATCACCCCGCAGCAGATCGCCCAGACCGTCCGCGTCGCGACGATCGGCGATGTCGATGCCAACCTTGCCAAGATCTCGCTCGACGACCGGCAGATCCCGATCCGCGTCCAGGCCTCGCTCGACGTCCGCCGCGATCTGGCCTCGATCCGGGCGCTCAAGATCAAGACCGCGGCCGGCGCCAGCGTGCCGCTCTACAGCGTTGCCGACGTCGACTATTCGGAAGGCCCGAGCTCGATCAAGCGCAACGACCGCAACCGCGTCGTGGCAATCGGTTCCGACGTACCCTTCGGCACGGCGCTCGACACCGCATCGGCCGAATTCAAGCGCATCGTCGGTGAAACCGAATTCCCGAAGACGGTTCGTCTGGCCGAAAGCGGCGACGCCAAGGTGCAGGCCGAAATGCAGCAGAGCTTCGGCAATGCGATGCTGATGGGTCTGATGCTGGTGCTCGTGGTGCTGATCCTGCTCTTCAAGGACGTCATCCAGCCCTTCACCATCCTGTTCTCGCTGCCGCTGGCAATCGGCGGCGTGGCGGTGGCGCTGATCATCACCCAGAACGCGCTGTCGATGCCGGTGCTGATCGGTATCCTGATGCTGATGGGCATCGTCACGAAGAACGCCATCCTTCTGGTGGACTTCGCGATCGAGATGAAGCGGCAAGGCCTGGAACGGGTCCATGCCATGGTCGAGGCCGGCCGCAAGCGCGCCCGTCCGATCATCATGACCTCGATCGCCATGTCGGCGGGCATGCTGCCCTCGGCGCTCGGCGTCGGCGAAGGCGGATCCTTCCGCGCGCCGATGGCGATCGCGGTGATAGGCGGCATCATCGTCTCGACGGTGCTCTCGCTCCTCGTCGTACCGTCCTTCTTCCTGATCATGGACGACCTGTCGCGCCTGCTCGGCAAGATCTTCGGCCGCATGGTCGGCAAGAAGGAAGAGGAGGACTTCGGTCTCTCCAGCGAGGAGCTCAGCCAGGAGGCCCGCAAGAACGCCCAGTCGATCGCGTCCCTGGAAGAACGCCTCAACCAGATGGAACGGCAGACGAGCGCGAACGACGATCGTTCTCCCGGCGCTCAAGCCAGCAGCAAGGTGTTGCGCCTGCCGCCGCTGGCCGCCGAATAACCCCAGTTGCCGAACCGCATCTTCGACAACGCCGGGCCCTTGGGCCCGGCGTTTTTCGTTGGAACAGCCCAACTCGCGGAGATTGTAGAAAAAAATCGCAGATTTGATCGATGTCAAATTCAGATTTCACGAACCTGTTATTTTAGCGATATCGGGAATGCGCGGCGGTTCAGGTTATGGAAGAGACGGCGGACATGATGAACAGCAATTTCAAGCTCAACAACAGGGATCGGGCCGTCCTGATGAAGACGCCTTTCCTGTCCAGCCTGACCGGCAATTCTCTCGTCCGGATGATGTCGACGATGAGTGTCATCAGTCTGGCGAACCGCAAGTCGATCTTCCGCGAGGGCGAGAATGCCGACGCTTTTTACTGCGTTCTCAGCGGCTACGTACGGCTCTACCAGCTCAATCGGGACGGTCGCGAGGCGGACATCCGCATCTGCAGCCCGGGGGACACGTTCGCCGAATGTCTTCTCTATGGCGGCACCAAGTACCGCCATCATGCCCAGACGGCCGAAGCTACGACGCTTGCCCGCTTCGACATGCAGGCGGTGCGGGATCTGGCCGAGCAGGAACGGGATATCGCCAAGGCGGTGATCACCTCGCTATCGAAACACCTCATAACCACGATGGACTGCGTCGCCAACGACAGGTTGCATACCGCGCCGCAACGGGTGGCGAATTATATCCTGACGCGGTGCCCGGTGGATGGCGGCCCGGCTTCCATTCGCCTGCCTTTCCAGAAGAACCTGCTCGCAGGCATGCTGGGTCTCGCTCCCGAGGCGCTTTCCCGAGCATTCTCCACTCTCCGGCGGACCGGAGTGACCGTTCGCGGGCGTGTGATTCAGGTCGGCGACGTGCAGGCCCTGCGCGAGATCTGACGTTAAACGAAGCGAGACCGGACAGGCGGGTCCGGGCTTTCTTTGCATGCATGTTGCGACACTGGCGGCGGGACCGCGACATGCAGATAAGGCCGGTGGCTTCGAGGGGCCACCGGCCTCAATTTTTTAAAGCATGTCGCGCAAAAGTGTGCGGCGGTTTTGCGATAACGACATGCGTAAAACAAGGAGTTAAAGCGTGTCGAGCGAATCCGAAGGATCGCGACACGCTTTAGAGACCGCCCTGCTCCTTCAGGAACCGGACCACATGGTCCACGCCGACGCCGCGCTTCAGATCGGTAAACAGATGCGGCTTGGCCTCGCGCATGCGGTAGGCGTCGCGGTCCATCACATCGAGATCGACGTCGACGTAAGGAGCGAGATCCTTCTTGTTGATGATCAGCAGGTCGGAGCGGGTGATGCCCGGGCCGCCCTTGCGCGGGATTTCCTCGCCCTGGCAGGTGGAGATCACATAGATGGTGAGGTCGGCAAGATCGGGCGAAAAGGTCGCCGCGAGATTGTCGCCGCCGGATTCGATGAAGACCACGTCGAGCTCCGGGAAACGCTCGTTCAGGCCCGCGATCGCCTGCAGATTGATCGTCGCGTCCTCGCGGATGGCGGTGTGCGGGCAACCGCCGGTCTCGACGCCGACGATGCGGTCCGAAGACAGAGCCTGCATACGCACCAGCGCCTCGGCATCTTCCTTGGTGTAGATGTCATTGGTGACGACCGCGACGGAATAGTCCGCGCGCATCGCCTTGCAGAGCTTCTCGGTCAATGCCGTCTTGCCCGAGCCGACGGGGCCGCCGATGCCGACGCGCAAGGGTCCGTTCGCCGATTTCATATGTCGTCCTTTCATTTTTTCAGATCCCAGCTTAGGCCCGCTTTTACGAGCGGAAAAGCCGCGAATGCTGTGTTTCATGCCGGAGAGAGGCAATTTCCGCCTGCACTGCCGCTCCGCCCAGATCGTCGAGCGTCGTCCGGCTGGCCTGCTCGGAAACCTGGCTGATCAGATTCTCGATGTCAGCGAGCACGGCCACCCCTTCCACCTGGCCGGAAACCCCAAGCCTGATACCGGCAGACACCGATTGCGATACGGCGGCATGCAGATAGGCGGCAAGCGCCTGGGCTGCCGGCACGCCATGCCCTGCCGCAATCGCACCGACAGCGACGGGGAACGGCACGGCCGGCGGCAGGCTTTCCAGAACCGGATGAGGCCACGCGGACGCAGCAGCGGCGAATGCCTTGCCGAGCGACAAGGTCTCCGCGTGGCGCTCCGCGGAGCCGGCAAGCGCCAGCCCCAGTTCGGCTACCTCTTTCAATGCGGCCTCGTTTTCATACCGCCGCCAGGCTTCGCCGAACAGAACGGCGTCGTTCCACAGGGAGCCGTATCGCAGCAGGCTCGTCAGCCAGGCGAGCAGGCTTGCCGCATCCTTGACGAGGCCATCGTGCACCGCCCGTTCGAGCCCGCCCGAATAGGCGAAACCGCCGATCGGAAAGGCCGGAGAAAGCCAGGCCATCAGCCTCAGAAGTACCTTGGTATCGAGGTTTTCGCTCACCGAGACTCAGTGTCCGTGATGGTCGTGGCCGTGGGAACCATGCGCATGATAGGCGCCGCGGGCCGGCTGGAAACCCTCCTCGACCTCGGCAACCGTGGCACCAAGGCCTTCCAGCATGGCGCGGATCACGTGGTCTCGCAGGATGAGGATACGCCCCTCCTCGATCTGCGCCGAGAGATGCCGGTTGCCGAGATGCCAGGCGAGTTCAATCAGATGCAGCGTATCCCGGCCCTTGATCTCGAAGAGTTTTTCCGGAGCCGCCTGCACCTCGATCGTGTCGCCGTTGTCGAGCACCAGCCGGTCGCCATGATGAAAGAGCACCGCCTCCTTGAGATCGAGCATCACCATCTCGCCATTGGAAAGATGCAACAACTTGCGGCGCAGATGCCGCAGATCATGCGGCAGCGTGACGATATCGACCGGCGGATCGGAGACCACGCCGGCGGGGTGATAGGAATGGATGTGCTGCATGGAATGCTCCGGGATCAATTGAAAAGCTTGAGGGATAGCGTAAGCGTCTGCGGCAGCGGATTCCAGAGGCCGGTGCGCAATCCGGCGGCGCGAAGTGCCGCAGCGGTCCAGGTGTTGCAGCCGGCAAACGCGTTGAAATAGCCGTTCGCCTCGAAGAACCGGTCGTAGTCGCGATAACCCGCATCCGGCACCACAGCCACCTCGCCTGCCTGGCGCTTGAAACTCGCCTGGATGAAATCCGAAAGCCGCTGGAATTCCACAGGCCCCAAGTCGAACGGCATCACCGCCGGGTGGCCTTCATCGATCCCGCCAGCGATGTCCACATGCATGACCGAACTGTCGATCGTCAGCGCACGGAACACCGGTAGCGGCTTCAGGTCCGCCCAGGTCGGCGTTTCCAGATAGAAGGCCCGCCCGCCCCAGCCGAGCACCAGCCATTGCGCACCCGGATCCGCTACCGGAACGCCCGAGCGTCCCAGGAATGCAAAGGCAGCGCGAGTGTCTTCGGAAAGCGGAATGGCGATATCCGTGTGGATCGGGTTGGACAGGAGCAGGATGCGCCTCTGCGCCGCCGGTTCCGCCGCCCGGCTCGGGCTGAACAGCGGCCGCGGAACCAATGTTCCGACGGCCACGGCGAGGACCACAAGCAGCACCGCGGCGATGAGCCTGCGAAAAACCTTCTTCATTCAGGGGCTCCGAGGTGCCAGCGCCTCAGAACAGGAAATAACGCTGTGCCATCGGCAACACGGTCGCAGGCTCGCAGGTGAGCAACTCGCCATCGGCGCGCACTTCGTAGGTCTCCGGGTTGACCTCCACATGTGGCGTCAGCGAATTGTGGATCATCGAGGCCTTGGAAATGCCGCCGCGGGTGTTTTTGACCGCCACCAGCCTCTTGGCGACACCGAGGCGCTGCGTCAGGCCGGCATCGAGCGAAGCCTGGCTGACGAAGGTGACCGAGGAATTGGTGCGCAGCTTTCCGTAGGCCGCAAACATCGGCCGGTAGTGCATCGGCTGCGGGGTCGGGATCGAGGCGTTCGGATCGCCCATCGGGGCGGCCGCGATCGAGCCGCCGAGCAGCACCATTTCCGGCTTCACGCCGAAGAAGGCCGGGTTCCACAGCACGAGGTCGGCCCGCTTGCCGACTTCGACCGAACCGATCTCATGGGAGACGCCATGGGCGATGGCCGGGTTGATCGTATATTTGGCGATATAGCGCTTGACGCGGAAATTGTCGTTATTGCCGGTTTCCTCCTTCAGGCTGCCGCGCTGGCGCTTCATCTTGTCGGCCGTCTGCCAGGTGCGGATCGCAACCTCGCCGACGCGGCCCATGGCCTGGCTGTCGGAGGAGATGATCGAGAAGGCACCGAGATCATGGAGAATGTCTTCGGCCGCGATCGTCTCCTTGCGGATGCGGCTTTCGGCAAAGGCAATGTCTTCCGGGATCGACGGCGACAGGTGATGGCAGACCATCAGCATGTCGAGATGTTCGGCAAGCGTGTTGATCGTATAGGGCCGGGTCGGGTTGGTCGAAGACGGGATGACGTTCGGATTGCCGCAGACCTTGATGATGTCGGGCGCATGACCGCCGCCGGCCCCTTCCGTGTGGAAGGCATGGATGGTGCGACCCTTGATGGCAGCGACCGTATCCTCGACAAAGCCGCTTTCGTTCAGCGTATCGGTGTGGATCATCACCTGCACGTCGAAGGCATCGGCGACCGTCAGGCAGTTGTCGATCGCGGCCGGCGTCGTGCCCCAGTCCTCGTGCAGCTTCAGGCTTGAGGCGCCGGCGAGGATCATCTCCTCGAGTGGAGCCGGCAGCGAGGCATTGCCCTTGCCGGCGAGCGCCAGGTTCATCGGGAAGGCATCGAAGCTTTCGATCATCCGCTCGATATGCCAGGCGCCGGTGCAGGTGGTGGCAAGCGTGCCATGCGCAGGCCCCGAGCCGCCGCCGAGCATGCAGGTGACGCCCGACATCAGCGCTTCCTCGATCTGCTGCGGGCAGATGAAATGGATATGCGCGTCCATGCCACCGGCCGTAAGAATCTTGCCCTCCCCGGCAATCGCCTCGGTGGACGGGCCGACGATGATCGTCACGCCCGGCTGCGTATCCGGATTGCCGGCCTTGCCGATCGCATGGATGCGGCCGTTCCTCAAACCGACGTCCGCCTTGTAGATGCCCGAATGGTCGACGATCAGTGCATTGGTGATGACCGTGTCGACCGCGCCTTCCGCCCGCGTCGCCTGGCTCTGGCCCATTCCGTCGCGAATGACCTTGCCGCCGCCGAACTTCACCTCTTCGCCATAGATGGTGAAATCCTTCTCCACCTCGATGAAGAGTTCGGTATCGGCAAGCCGCACCCGATCGCCCGTGGTCGGACCGAACATGCTGGCATAGGAGGCGCGGGACATCTTGTGGGGCATGGGATGAACTCCAATACGACAACGGTTGCTGTGGTTACGCGACTTTGATCGCGTCCGCCGGCGGCGGAGGTAATTCTACGACTTTCTCTGGCAGCGCCCTTATGAGCGCGCGAGTCATGCTTGCCAAATCGTTGGCGATATAGAGACGCTCTCCGGCATTCATGAGGAATTCATCGGGCAACGAACGGAACAGTCGCAACTGGACGGTTACGCTTCTGTCAGCACTGTCGTGGACCTGTTCGTATTTATAGGTGTAGCCTGCTGTTTCTGCGGCTTTAACGACATATTCCAGACGCTTATGGATCTCCTCGTCATCCATCGCGCCGATGGCGAGAAAATAGGAAACTACCATTCTCCTGACATTCACCTGAACGTAAAGCCGCTGGTCGCGGCCATAGGCGAGGACGCGGTATTGGCAATAGTGATTGCCGTCATCGTACTTGATGAGGATCCTTGTCCTCGATGACACAGGTTTCGCTGAATAGGAGGCATCCAGCTCCCGAAAATCGTCCTCGTTGCAATCAACGATACGTAACGCCTCGGGAATTTCCTGTACCAGATAGCTTGCCGTGCGCTCCTTGAGAAACGCCACGCCGACACTGAATTTCGTATAAAAGATCAGTGCTATGACGCTGAGCCCTGCCGCACATGTTTGCGCAAGTGTCAAAGCGGTGGTCACGAGACCGGCATCGACCCCGGCCGACAGCGAAAACAGGACGACCGATATCGAGAGCAGGAAGACGAAGACGGCAAGAACCGTTATGACAATCTTCGCGCGACGAGGGATATAAACTATGTGTTCGCTATTCATCGGACGCTTCGCTCGGCATGTTCCGCATCAGTTCCCCATCGCCTCGGTCAACTCCTTCAATTCCGCGGTGCGCTTGCGGGTGAGGTCCGCCTGGCATCCCGAAATCAGCATCGGCTCCATGGAGCCGCCATGGGCCTGGAAACCATAGGAGACGCACTGCGCATCGCGATAGGCGACCCAGGCGCGCTGGGCTTTCACGAGCGCATCCTCGGCCCCTTTGAGGTCGGCCGAACTATCCGTGTCCCAGTTTTTCATCGCCTTGCGCGTTGTCTGATACTGGGCATTGAGCGCCTTGTCGGCCGCATCAAAATCCCGTTGCGAGCAGATGTTCATCTCGATCTGCGTCTGCGGGTTCTTGCAATTGGCCTTCGGCTCCTGCGCCCCTGCCGGCAAGGCGAAGAAGCCCAGGCAGACCGCAGCAGCCGCGAAAACGGATTTCACAGCGCACCCATGATCTTCTGCTGGAATCCGTAGACCTCGCGCTTGCCCGACAGCGGGATCAGCGTCACCGAGCGGGTCTGGCCGGGTTCGAAACGAACAGCCGTTCCGGCCGGAATATCCAGCCGCATGCCGCGCGCCTTGTCGCGGTCGAAGGAAAGCCCGTTATTGGTCTCGAAGAAATGGTAATGGCTACCCACCTGCACCGGCCGGTCGCCGGTATTGGAGACCTCGATGGTCACGATCGGAGCACCGGAATTGAGCTCGATTTCGCCTTCTGCGGCAATCACTTCACCCGGAATCATGAATCTCTCCTTCAAGCCGCCTTGGGCGCACAGCCCTCGGCCTTGAGAACACGTTTGGTGGATGCCGGATGGCGTGCGAGTGCGGCCGCCGGACGCACCGGCCGGCGCACCAGTTCACCTGAACAATTCGGGCAGATGCCCTTCAGCACCGCGGTGGCGCAATCGCCGCAGAACGTGCACTCGAAAGTGCAGATCATCGCCTCGCGGCTCTCCGGGGCAAGGTCCTTATCGCAGCATTCGCAATTGGGGCGCAGTTCCAGCATGGGCCGCCTCCTCAGCGGATCGGTTCGTGCACGGTGACGAGCTTGGTCCCGTCCGGAAAGGTCGCCTCCACCTGCACGTCGTGGATCATCTCGGCAATGCCTTCCATCACCTGATCGCGGGTGACGACATGCGCACCGGCCTCCATCAGGTCGGCGACCGAGCGGCCGTCGCGCGCGCCTTCCACCACATAGTCGGTGATGAGAGCGATCGCTTCCGGGTAATTGAGCTTGACCCCGCGTTCCAGCCGGCGGCGGGCGACGATCGCCGCCATGGAAATCAGCAGTTTGTCTTTTTCTCTGGGCGTCAGGTTCATGGGAATCCCGCAGTAAGATCAGATGTTCCAGACTTTCGGCACTGGCGCGCCGTTACGCAATACGGAAATTGCCGGTGTCAGGATTTTTCTCAAGTCAAATCCTGTCGGCGCCACCAGCCGGGCGAGCAGCTTGCCGTTCCAGTGGCTGACGCCGCCCTTCCACGGGCTGGCTTCGCCGGGCGTGTCGTCGAGAATCTGGCGGAGTTTCGGGAAGAGCATTTCGGCGAGCGGACCGGTGTAGAACAGCGTCGCAAAGGCTACCTGGCCGGAGAGCACGGCGGTAGCCTGGGAAAGCTGCTCGATCTCGCCCTCGAACTTCATCTCTTCCGCATGGATCAACTGGCCCGACCGGCGCACCCGCCAGCGGTCGCGGAAGAAGCCGTTCGCGACCGCCTCGCCCATCGCCTTGCGGCCGAGCAGGACCGCTTCGACGGCCAGAAATTCGGAGGTTTCGGAGAGATCGACGTCGAGCCGTCGGGTCAGCGAGGACTGGTCGAAAAGGATGGTTTCCTGGGGAAGCCAGTGGACCGAAGCGTCTTCGCCGACCGTGACATGGGTAGAGACGGAGGCCGTGCCGGACGAGGCCTTGTAGATCTTCTCGTTCGCCTGGGTGGTGACCGACAGCCTTGTGGAAGCGGCAGCGGCGACGGACCATTCGATCACGTCGCCGCCCGTCAGCCCCCCCGACGTATTGATTAAAATCGCCTCCATTTCAGGCGAAAATGTTTCCGGAAGGCGAATTTTTGCGCAACCTTCCTGGTAGAATTCGGCGAGCCGTGTTCGCCCGCCGAAAGCCTTGGTTACAAGGCGTCCTGCACCCCTTGCCCGCTGCGGCGCATGTCGATCGGCTGGTTGCTGCTGCACGTCGTCCCCTGAAGATCAGCTTCGGTTCCGCAGTCCAAAGCAACGCCCGTGCCAGACTTGCCCCCGGAACCGATCTTGGCCGGGGCGGCGGTCGCGATCACGTCGGTGCTGTCGGCCTTGCCGAAGAAGTCCCACATCCGCGAGGCCGGATCAATATTGGCGTCGAATGCTGGTTTGGCAACGGTGATCGCAGCCACTTTGGTGACGCTCGCAGCACCGTCCTTGGCGGCAGCGATCACGGCTTCCGTGGCGGCTACCGGTTTCGGCCAGTCATGCGTGCCGTTGGCGAAGACGTAGGATGCGACGCGCGCACCGTTCTTGCAGGTACCGTAGAGGCTGAAGGTCACGCCGTCGACCGTCTTTACGTCGCCATTGCCCTTGCAGCCGTCGAGTTCGGTCCAGCGCTGGATCGCGGTCTTGAAGCCGTACTGCCAATAAGCGCTGCCGCCGCCCGCGTAAGGGTTGGCTGCATCCTTGACGCCGGCAAAGGCCACGATCGAGATGGGCTTGGCAGGATTGCAGCCTTGCGTATCGGGACCCCATTTGCCGTCGGTCTCGACCGGGCGGCCGGCGCGCAGCGAATGCACGAAGCCGGCGGCTGCGAAATCGTCATGACCGGAGCAGAGATAGGCCGACAACATGCGGCCGCCACCCGAATAACCCGAGGCATAGATGCGTGTCGGATCGACGCAGAATTGCTGCTTTGCGGTGTCCAGGGCCTGCTTGATATAGGCGATCTCGTCGAGTCCGCCCTGCTGTACGGTAACGAAGGGCACGTTCCAGGCATAGGTTCCCGCGGAGCTTCCCGGCAGGCTGCCCTGCAGCGCCAGAACGATGAAGCCGTTTTTCTCCGCGACCTTGTCCCATGAGCTCCTGTTCAGCTGCCCTTCAGGGTTGCTGTGGCTACCATGGAGATCGAAAACCAGCGGAACCTTGTCCTTGCCGGTATAGGACGATGGAATGAAATAGATGGCCGAACGGGCAATACCGCCGGTCTCGATGGTGATCCGGTGGCGACCGGCTTCCATCGGCTGGCCGCAGCCTGCGGCAAGAGCGCTGCCGGTCATTGACCCCAGGAAGGTCGTGGCGCCAAAAAAAACAGCTCCTACAGCAACCATGCGTGTAAGAGCGGAACGAGAGAAGAAACCAGCAACGCGTACAAAGACCATCAGCGCCTCATCATGGGGTGCGGGGGTTGTCAACAAAGATGCGGAATGCCCTGAAAACGCAGTGTTGTTAACATATATTAGCGGCCTTTGAAACGCACGAAGTGCTGCAACGCGATACAAACATTCACCAGTAAAAATACTAGTCTCAGACGGTCAGGTGCCGCCTTGCTTCTGCCGTATCCAGAGTCTCGGCCGCCCCTTCGTGCACAATCTCGCCACGATCCATGATGTAGACCTGGTCGGCAAGTTCCCGGCAGAAGTCCAGATACTGTTCCACCAGGAGGATGGCCATGCCGGTTGAATCCCGCAGGTAGCGGATCGCCCGACCGATATCCTTGATGATGGACGGCTGGATGCCCTCGGTCGGCTCGTCGAGCACGAGGATCTTAGGCCTCGTGACCATGGCGCGGCCGATCGCCAATTGCTGCTGCTGGCCACCGGACAGGTCGCCGCCGCGCCGGCCGAGCATGGATTTCAGCACCGGAAACAGCGAGAAGATCTCGTCGGGAATGAACTTGTCCTTGCGGGCGAGCGGCGCGTAGCCGCTTTCGAGGTTCTCCTGGACGGTGAGCAGCGGGAAGATCTCGCGGCCCTGCGGCACGTAGCCGATGCCGTGCTTGGCGCGGTTATAGGGCGCGAGCCCGTTCAGCACCTCCCCCTGGAAGCTGATCGTGCCGGCGCTGACCGGATGCTGGCCGGTCACGGCGCGGAGAAGAGAACTCTTCCCCACGCCGTTCCGCCCCAGCACGCAAGTGATCTTGCCCATATCCGCATGAATCGAGACGCCCCGCAGCGCCTGCGCCGCGCCGTAGTGAAGATTGACGTTGTTGACTGTCAGCATGGCAGTTCTCCCAAATCTTCCAGCGCGCGCTGGCGGTGCGTGGAGCCCCTCCCCCTTGTGGGGAGGGGTTGGGGAGGGGTCTTCGCTCCGAATAAAACCCCTCCCGCCTGCCGGCCACCCTCCCCACAAGGGGGAGGGCTAGGGATGCCGCACCGCCTCACGTCCCATAGGTGGTGCCCCTGCCTTGAGGGGGAGATGCCCGGCAGGGCAGAGGGGGGTAACATTGGCGCAACGTTCATCATCGTCCCCTCACCGCCCCAGATAATTCTCGATCACCTTCGGATCGTTCGAAACAAAGTCGATCGAGCCTTCGGCGAGCACCGAACCTTCCGCCAGACACGTCACCTTGACGCCGAGTTCGCGGATGAAGCCCATGTCGTGTTCGACGACCACGACCGAGCGGGTCTTGGCGATTTCCTTCAAGAGCACCGCCGTCTCCGCCGTTTCCGCATCGGTCATGCCGGCGACGGGTTCGTCGACCAGCAGCAGTTTCGGCTCCTGGGCGAGCAGCATGCCGATCTCCAGCCACTGTTTCTGGCCATGGCTGAGGTTGGCGGCGTATTCGTCCTTGCGGTGGGTCATGCGGATCGTCTCGAGGATCTCCTCGATACGCGACTTGTCCTCCGGCGACAGCGTGTAGAACAGCGTCGCGAACACGCCGCGCGACCGGTTGAGCGCCAGTTCCAGATTGTCCCAGACGGTGTGGCTTTCGAACACGGTCGGCTTCTGGAATTTGCGGCCGATGCCGAGCTGGGCAATATCAGCCTCGTCCTTCTTGGTGAGGTCGATCGTATCCTCGAACAGGACCGTGCCGGTATCGGGCCGCGTCTTGCCGGTGATGATGTCCATCATCGTTGTCTTGCCGGCGCCGTTCGGGCCGATGACTGCCCTAAGCTCGCCGGGTTCGATCACGAAGGACAGCGAGTTGATCGCCTTGAAGCCGTCGAAGGCAACACAGACGTTGTCGAGATAGAGAAGGCTTTTCTTCCGTGTTTCAGAAATCGTATTCATCATCTATCTCCCTATTCCGCGGCCTGGGCGACGGACGGCTGAGCATCCCTGCCCTTTTCCGCTTCGGCGGCAGCCTTGTAGGCCTTGCGGGATCGGAAACCATGCTGGATCGTTCCGACAATGCCCCTCGGCAGGAAGAGCGTGACGCAGATGAAAAGGGCTCCCAGCGCAAACAGCCAGATTTCGGGGAAGGCACCGGTGAAGAAGCTCTTGCCGCCATTGACGAGGATCGCGCCGATGATCGGGCCGATCAGCGTGCCGCGGCCGCCGACGGCCGTCCAGACGACCACTTCGATCGAGTTGGCCGGCGCGAATTCGCCCGGATTGATAATGCCGACCTGCGGCACGAACAGCGCGCCGGCAATCCCCGCCATCATGGCGGAGACGACGAAGGTGAAGAGCTTGATGTTCTCGACCCGGAAGCCGAGGAAACGTACCCGGCTTTCCGCATCGCGCACGCCCACCAGCACCTTGCCGAATTTCGAGCGGACGATGGCGGAGGCGAGGATCAGGCAGAGCGACAGCATCAGCGCCGACATGAAGAACAGTACCGCACGCGTGCCGTCCGCCTGGACGGAGAAGCCGAGGATGTCCTTGAAGTCGGTCAGGCCGTTATTGCCGCCGAACCCCATGTCGTTGCGGAAGAAGGCGAGCAGCAATGCGTAGGTCATCGCCTGGGTGATGATCGACAGATAGACGCCGTTGACGCGGGAGCGGAAGGCGAACCAGCCGAACACGAAGGCGAGCAGGCCGGGCACGACGAGCACCATGACCATGGCGAAGACGAACCAGTCGAAACCGTGCCAGAACCAGGGCAGTTCCTTCCAGTTGAGGAAGACCATGAAGTCCGGCAGGATCGGGTTGCCGTAGACGCCGCGGCTGCCGATCTGGCGCATCAGGTACATGCCCATCGCATAACCGCCGAGCGCGAAGAAGGCGCCGTGGCCGAGCGAGAGGATGCCGCAATAGCCCCAGACGAGATCGAGCGCCAGCGCCAGCAGCGCGTAGCAGAGATACTTGCCGAACAGCGACATCGCATAGGTCGGGATGTGCAGCGCGCTGTCGGGCGGCGTCAGCAGGTTGAGCGCCGGCACCAGGATGCCGATGCCGAGAAGGATGCCGACGGCGACGACGATACGGCCTTCGAGGGCGCGGAAAACAAAGCCGGAAATCATGCTTCCACCGCCCTTCCCTTGAGCGCGAAGAGACCGCGCGGACGTTTCTGGATGAAGAGGATGATCAGCACCAGGACCAGGATCTTGCCGAGCACGGCGCCGACCGAGGGTTCGAGGAACTTGTTGAGTACCCCGAGCGACAGCGCGCCCACCAGCGTGCCCCACAGGTTTCCGACGCCGCCGAACACCACGACCATGAAACTGTCGATGATGTAGCTCTGGCCGAGGTTCGGCGAGACGTTGTCGATCTGGGAAAGCGCGACGCCCGCGATGCCGGCAATGCCGGAGCCGAGCGCGAACGTGAAGGCATCGACCCAGGGCGTCTTGATGCCCATCGACGAGGCCATGCGGCGGTTCTGGGTGACGGCGCGCATGTTGAGCCCGAAGGAGGATTTTTTCATCACCACCAGCAACGCCACGAAGATCGACAGCGAGAAGGCGATGATCCACATGCGGTTCCAGGTGATCGTCATGCCGCCAACCGGGAACGAGCCGGACATCCAGGACGGGTTGCCGACTTCCTGGTTGGTGGGGCCGAAGATCGAACGGATGGTCTGCTGCAGGATAAGCGAGACGCCCCAGGTGGCGAGCAGCGTTTCGAGCGGCCGGCCGTAGAGGAACCGGATGACGCCACGTTCGATGACGAAACCGACGGCGCCGGTGACGAGGAAGGCGACCGGAAGCGCAATCGCCAGCGACCAGTCGAACAGGCCGGGCGCATTGTCGCGGATGAGCTGCTGCACCACGAAGGTGGAATAGGCGCCGAGCATGACCATTTCGCCATGCGCCATGTTGATGATGCCCATGACGCCGAAGGTGATCGCAAGCCCGATCGCCGCCAGAAGCAGGACAGAGCCGAGCGAAACGCCGTACCAGACGTTCTGACCGATATCCCAGAGCCGCTGGCCGCTCTCGATGCTGGCGATCGCCGCATCGACATCGGCCTTGAGGCTCGGATCGAGCGACGCGGACGCGCCCATCAGAATGCCGATCGCGTTGCGGCCGCCATAATTCTTGATGGTCGCGATCGCGGCCCGCTTTTCCTCGATGGAGCGATCGGAGGAAAGCAGCGACACGGCGCGCGCCTCTTCCATGCGAGCCTTAACCTCGCCGTCCGTCTCCTTGGAGATTGCGGTTTCGAGGAGTTCGAGGTTTTCGGCGCTCGGCGAGCGGAGCACGGCATCGGCCGCCTGCAGCCGCACGCCGCGATCCGGGCTCAATAGCGTCAGGCCGCCCATGGCCGAGCGGATGACGCGGCGCAGGCTGTTGTTGATCTTGATCTTGGTGACCGCGTTCTTGGCGGCCTGTCCGGCGGAGGCGCCGGTGACCGGATCGATCAGTTCGTAATTGGAGCCGGCCGCCTTGCCTATGAACACGAGGTTGTCGGACTTGCGGAAATAGAGGTCGCCCTCGGAAAAGGCATTCAGCGCCGGCACGAGCCGGGCATCGCCGGTGGCGGCGAGCTGGCCGATCAGTTTTTCAGCTTCGCCGAAATCGGCTTTGGAAAGCGCGTCGATCAGCGGCCTGGGATCGGCGCCTGCACTCGATTGTGCATAAGACGGCGAAGCCAGCGCGGACACCACGCAAAGAAAAAATACGCGAAGAAAAAATCTCATCATCATAACATCGCCCCTCATCCGCCTGCCGGCACCGTCTCCCCGCAAGCGGGGCGAAGGAGATCCGTGGCGACCTCCTGCCCGTCAGTGGACGTTCAGGAAATTTTGTGCCGAAAGGCACTCCCCTCTCCCCGCGAGCGGGGAGAGGGTTAGGGTGAGGGGCAATGACTGCCCCATCAAATCAGCAGAGACTGGGATCAGCTGCCCTTGCCGCCGCACTTGCCGGAAGCAACGTTGAAGTTGCCGCAGGACATCGGCTTGCGCCAATCGGAGATCAGGTTCTTGCTGTCCGGCAGGTAATCGGACCACTCGTCGCCGACCACAGGTGCGGTTTCCTGAACGATATCGAACTGGCCGTCAGCCTGGATTTCACCGATCAGCACCGGCTTGGTGATGTGGTGGTTCGGCATGACGGTGGACGTGCCACCCGACAGGTTCGGAACGGAGACGCCGATGATGCTGTCCAGCACGGCGTCGGTGTTGGTGGTGCCGGCGGCTTCGACGGCCTTTACCCAGGCGTTGAAGCCGATATAGGCGGCTTCCATCGGATCGTTGGTGACGCGCTTGTCGTTCTTGGTGAATGCCTTCCATTCCTTGATGAATTCGGCATTCACATCGGCATCGACGGACTGGAAGTAGTTCCAGGCAGCGAGATGGCCGACGAGCGGCTTGGTGTCGAGACCGGCGAGCTCTTCTTCGCCGACCGAGAAGGCGACGACCGGGATGTCTTCAGCCTTGATGCCCTGGTTGCCGAGTTCCTTGTAGAACGGGACGTTGGCATCGCCGTTGATGGTCGAGACGACGGCGGTCTTCTTGCCTGCCGAGCCGAACTTCTTGATGTCGGAGACGATCGTCTGCCAGTCGGAATGACCGAACGGCGTGTAGTTGATCATGATGTCGGACTCGGCAACGCCCTTCGACATCAGATAGGCCTTGAGGATCTTGTTGGTCGTCTGCGGATAGACGTAGTCGGTACCGGCGAGAACCCAGCGCTTGACGCCTTCTTCCTTGGCCAGATAGTCGACGGCCGGGATGGCCTGCTGGTTCGGGGCGGCGCCCGTGTAGAAGATGTTGCGCGAGGATTCTTCACCCTCGTACTGGACCGGGTAGAACAGGATCGAGTTCAGCTCTTCGAAGACCGGCAGGACCGACTTGCGCGAAGACGAGGTCCAGCAACCGAAAACGGCGGCAACCTTGTCCTTGGAAATCAGCTGGCGGGCCTTTTCGGCGAACAGCGGCCAGTCGGAAGCCGGATCGACGACGACGGCTTCGAGCTTCTTGCCGAGCACGCCGCCCTTCTTGTTCTGCTCGGCGATGAGCATCAGCATGACATCCTTGAGGGTGGTCTCAGAGATGGCCATGGTGCCCGAAAGCGAGTGGAGAACACCGATCTTGATGGTGTCGTCAGCGGCGAAAGCACCCTGCAGCGCCGTCGTCGACATTACGGCGGCGAGCAGCGCGCCACCCAGTTTGGATTTGAATGTCATTGGTTCGAACCCCTCTTCTCGTTCGTCCGCAACGAAGAACTTAACCGTTGCTTAAGCGACTATCGGTTGCTGCATCGCAAAACCGTATACGTCGAATGACGTACCGGAGGGGGAGAAGGGGGAAGACCGCGCTCTTGGTGGGATCTTCGGGGTGAAACAGCATCGGCACGGCCAGTGTCGCGCGCTCATTATATATTAACTATATATGATATATTAACCATATTTCGATTGTATAGTCCGACGCTTAAATAGGGCGTGAGGAGTTGTTTCCGGTGTAGAGTACGATGAGTAGCATCCTCACAAATACTGGAGCTACTTCTGCGCTCCAGATGCTTCGCTCCCTCGACAGCCAGATGTTCGGGGTGGAGCGCCAGGCCGCGACCGGCTTGCGTATCGAACAGGCCTCCGACAATGCCGCCTACTGGTCGATCGCCACCACCATGCGATCGGACAGTGGTGCGCTCTCGGCCGTGCAGGACGCCCTTGGCCTCGGTGCAGCAAAGGTCGACACGGCCTATGAAGGCATCGCCGCGACCACCGATATCCTGGCGGCGTTCATGGCCAGGCTCGTTTCCGCCCAGCAGGACGGAATAGACAAGAACAAGATCCAGGAAGAACTGGAGCAGTTGAAGCAGCAGATCGTCTCGATATCCAACTCCGCGACCTTCGCCGGCCAGAACTGGTTGCAGTCGGACATGCGGGGCAAGGCCGGCGAAACAGGCGCGAAGACGTCTGTCCTATCATCGTTCAATCGCAGCGAGGATGGAACCGTCTCCCTCGAGACCATCGACGTCGATCTGTCGAAAATCGCGCTGTTCAAGGATAGCGGCGGCGGAATTCTGCAGAAGGAACCTGATCCGGATCTCGGTTATGGCCTCGGCACGCTCGGTGGATTGGTAGGATTTTCGACATCGGGGTATGGCGACGTGCCGGGCCCGGCATTCGACCAACCCTTTACGATCACGAAATTCGACGTCATCACGGTCGACTTTTCGGTCGGTACGTCCAACGATACGTTCGTGATCACCAAGAATGTCGTCGATCAGGCGCTCGGAGGCCAGATAGGATACGGCTTCGACGGAGATATCGAAAGCGCGGCCGATTGGACGAAAGTCCTCCTTCAGGCAACGTTTCTCAACAAGGCGCCCTCCGACGCCTTGTTGACGGCTCAGGGCGGGACGCCGAATATCTTCTTTCGGGCCATCATTCCCCTCGCCGCGGAACTGATCACCATTCAGCCGCCTGTCCACACCCGGACGCTGCCGCCGGAGGGTATCGATATTCTCGATATCGACGTCACCGATCCCGACATCGATTTCCCGACCATTACCCTCGTTCTCGACGAGATGCAGCAGAAGGTCATATCGGCCGGCGCCTACCTTGGCTCGCTCAGGTCGAGGATCGCGATGCAGGACGCATTTGCAAACAGGCTCACGGACAGTCTCGACAGAGGCATCGGACGCCTCGTCGACGCGAACATGACCGAGGCATCGAGCAGGCTGAAAGCATTGCAAGTCCAGCAGCAACTGGCGATCCAGTCGCTTTCCATCGCCAATTCGGACTCGCGGAACATCCTGTCTCTCTTCCAGCCGTGAGGTTCAGCCGCGACCTGGCGGACTTCGTATCCAGTAGCTTGATGGCGGGAAAACTCAGGCGTGCATGATTTCGGTCTTCGTGCCGGGGTTAAGGCTTTGAAGAATGAATCTCGCATCGAGCTGCTTTGCCATGGCTTCGACAATCCCCGTACCAAGTCCGGGCTGCGAATGCGCCGGATCATCTGGAATGCCGACGCCGTCGTCGCCCACCGAAAGCGACCACGCCCCGTTGTCGGAATGGTAATCAACCACGATCTTGCCATTTCGCTGGTCGGGAAATGCGTGCTTCAGCGCGTTGATGACAAGTTCCGTGACGATAAGGCCGAGACTGGCCGACACATTCGCTGACGCCACGCTGTCGTCCACATTCACTTTGATGGATATTTCCTCAGGATCAAAAATCATCGATGCGGCGAGGCTTTTGCAAAGTTGCGTGAAGTAGGTCCGCAGTTCAACATCGCCGGCATTTGCTGCCGCGAGCTGTCGCTGAACGGCAGCAATCGACATGACGCGTCCATGCGCGAGCGTTAAGTGCGAACGGGTTTCTTCCGACTGAACCCTGCGGGCGCTTTGCAACAGGATGCTCGCGATGATCTGGAGGCTGTTGGCGACCCGATGCTGGACCTCCCGCAGCAGGATTTCCTTTTCCCGGAGAAGGTCGTCCCTGAGCTTCTCGGCGAGGCGCACATCGGTCACATCGGCGATGGAAAGGAGCACGCGGACCCCTTCAACGTCCCCGTAATCGAGTTTCTGGGCACTCAACACCAATTGTCGGGAGGGGCGGTCTTTTCGTTTCAGGTCCATTTCATAAGCGTGGATATCTGCGCTTCCCGACGCCGTGGCCTCCAGCAGCGACGCCAGGCTTCGTACATTCCACTCACCGTTGCCAAGATCGGAAAACGGGCGGTTGGAAACTGTTGCGGGATCGATCTCAAATTCGCGGCAGAACGAAGAACTACCGGCAAGCACCATCAACGCCCCGTCCAGCAGCAAAAGCGGCGCGGCGGAGGTGGAAACGATTGCGATGCCAAGGCTCATCGCACCTGTTGGCGGAAGAGGAGCGGCGATACTCATGGATAGTGTCCCTTTGGGGGACCGGAGGCTCGCGCAGCGAAAGCCTTCCCCGGCATGGAATTCGCTCAAGCGAGCGTCTGCCTTTTTTATAGTTCTACCGACATTACCACAGATGGGTGAAATGCGTAGAGAAATCGACCTATGGGAGCAATCCTAATGTGTCAGGCATTCGCCAGTGCGAGTTGGCGTATTGCGACCACGCTCCCGAGGCGCATCCAGCGTGCGATATATGACCTCCAACGTAATCGACCGGACGACCGATGGGATCTATCCGGAGATCCAGCTTTGCAGCCCGAAAGGATCAGCCCATGCCCGTCACCTATGTCATTCGTTTCGATATCCTCCCAGCCCAGCGCGAGCGCTTCATGACCCTGCTCAACGGCGTGCTCGATGCGATGCGGCACGAGCCGATGTTCCACAATGCCGTGTTGCATGCCGATCCCGAGAACGAGAACCGCATGATGCTCTACGAGACATGGGAGGATCATCAGGACGTCCTGGACGTGCAGTTGCAGCGACCCTATCGGGAAGCATGGCACGCGGCCCTTGCCGATCTCCTCGCCGCGCCTCGCGACATTTCGGTCTGGCATCCGATCCGCAGCGACCGCTCGGCACCACCTCGCTCATGACGGGGAACTGTCGCAGGCCTGTCTGGCAGATTGATGTCCCTGTCCCTTTGGTTCATTCTTCGGGATCATCCTTGGCTTCGAGGACCTCACAATGAAGCGCGGTCTATTTTTCGGCATCATCGCCGCCGCCGGCCTCTTCGCCGGAGCGGCATTTGTCGTGGTCGGCCAGACAAAGGTCCCGCCGGAAGCGATCCAGTCGTCCGTCATCCGTTCTCCCCAACTGATGGACCGGGCCTGGACACTGCCCGTGGCGGCAACCTTTGGCCGGAACGTGACCTTTCAATCGAACGGCTCGCGATGCGGTCCCGCAAGCATTGCCAATGCGCTTCGCTCCGTCGGCGAGGAAGAAACGACCGAGGCGGACGTTCTGGACGGAACCGGGATGTGCTGGACCGGGTTCTGCATCATCGGCCTGACGCTGGATGAACTTGCCGACCTCGCCCGCATGAAAACCGAGCGGAAGGTTTCGGTTCTGCGCGACCTGACCGCCGACGAGTTCCGCGAGCATATGAAGCACGCCAACGACCCGGGTCGCCGCTACATCGTCAACTTCACGCGCGAAAAGATCTTTGGAGCAGGCGCCGGTCACCATTCTCCGATCGGAGGATATCTGGAGGCCGAGGATCTGGTGCTCGTCCTCGATGTCAACGAGGACTACAAGCCCTGGCTTGTCGAGCGGCAACGGTTGTTCTCGGCGATGGACACGCTCGATGGAGACAAGAAGCGCGGCCTGCTGCTGATCGAATGACCGCGTCAGCCTCGGCGCCTTGCGACGAGCTGACGGTCGCGCCTGTCCGCTTTAGGTCGTGACCGTTCCCGTGTCCTGGATTCGTTCCTTGCAGGGAACATTTCCCCGCCTCACGCAATTGCCTCCCCGGATCCGCCAACCACCCGAGGAGCTCAAACCCGTGATCAACGACCTCTGGTACAAGAACGCCGTCGTCTATTGCCTCTCCGTCGAGACCTTCATGGATGCCAATGGCGACGGGATAGGGGATTTCCAGGGTTTGCAGCGGCGGCTGGACTATCTCTCCGGCCTCGGCGTCAGCGCCATCTGGCTGATGCCGTTCCAGACCTCGCCCGGCCGCGACGACGGTTACGACGTCTCCGACTATTACAATGTCGATCCCCGCTACGGCACGCTCGGCGATTTCGTAGAATTCACCCATGGCGCCAAGCAGCGCGGTATCCGGGTGCTGATCGACCTTGTGGTCAACCACACGTCCAACGAACATCCCTGGTTCCAGGACGCCCGCAGCGATCCGAAATCCCCCTATCGCGACTGGTATGTCTGGTCCGACAAGAAGCCGGCCAATGCGAATGAGGGCATGGTGTTTCCGGGCGTCCAGAAGACCACCTGGACCCATGACGAGAAGGCCAAGCAGTATTATTTCCACCGCTTCTACGAGTTCCAGCCGGACCTCAACACCTCCAACCCGCATGTCCAGGCGGAGATCCTGAAGATCATGGGGTTCTGGATCCAGCTCGGCGTGTCCGGTTTCCGCATGGATGCGGTGCCCTTCGTGATCGCCGAAAAGGGCGCCGAGCTGAAAAAGCCGAAGGAGCAGTTCGAGATGCTCCGGACGTTTCGCGAATTCCTGCAATGGCGGCTCGGCGAAAGCATCATCCTTGCCGAGGCCAATGTCGTGCCCAAGGAAAACCTCGCCTATTTCGGCGAGGACGGCGACCGCATGCAGATGATGTTCAACTTCCACGTCAACCAGGCGCTGTTCTATGCGCTTGCTTCCGAAGATAGCCGGCCGCTGGCAAAGGCGATCCACGACACCTACGAGCGTCCCGCCACCGCCCAATGGGGCCTGTTCCTGCGCAATCACGACGAACTCGATCTCGGCCGGCTGACCGAAAAGCAGCGCCAGAAAGTGTTTTCGGAATTCGGCCAGGACAAGCACATGCAGCTCTACGACCGCGGCATCCGCAGGCGGCTGGCGCCGATGCTGCAGGGCGACCGCCGCCGGCTGGAGCTTGCCTACAGCCTGATGTTCTCGCTGCCCGGCACGCCGGTCATCCGCTATGGCGACGAGATCGCCATGGGCGACGACCTATCGCTGCCGGAGCGCAATTGCGCCCGCACGCCGATGCAATGGTCGACCGAGCCGCATGGCGGCTTCACCAAGAACGACAAGCCGATCCTGCCGGTCATCAGTGGCGGCCCGTTCGGTTTCGAGCACCTGAACGTCGCCCACCAGCGGCGCGATCCCAACTCGATGCTGAACTGGATGGAACGGCTGATCCGCATGCGCAAGGAAGCGCCGGAGATCGGCTGGGGCGAATGCGTGCCGCTGCAGACCAGCGACCCAGGCGTACTGGCGCTGCGCTACGACTGGCGCAACAATTCCGTGCTGGTCGTCCACAACCTGCATTCGACGCCGGTGGAGGTGGAGTTTTCGGTGGGTCTCGGCGACCATGGCGAGCGGCTGATCGACATCGCCGACAGCGGCAACAGCACGGCGGAGGAAAACGGCAAGCACACGCTCCTGCTCGATGCCTATGCCTATCGCTGGTATCGCGTCGGTGGCCTGGATTATCTGCTGAAGCGTAAGGAGGTCTGACCTATCCCCCCGCCCTCACCTCGCGCACGCCCCGCCCGGTCTTCTGTCGCAGCAGGGCCCGCAGCGTGACGCCGTCGGCATAACCGACGAGGGCGGCGATCTCGTCCGGGCTCTTGTCGCTGGTCTTCAGGAGATGCACGGCGCGTTCGACCCTCAGATCCTGGAAATAGGAGAGCGGCGTCTTGCCGAGCACCTGCTGCATGCGCCGCGCCAGCGTCCGCTTGCTGGCGCCCACCGCACCGGCAGCATCGTCGAGCGAGAACCCTTCCGAAAGCCTGCCGCGTGCCCAGCGCTCGAAACGCTGCACCAGCGGATCGGCATGCGAAAGATGGTCGGTGATCACGTAAGCCGACTGGGACGGCCGGCTGTCGACGATGAGGTAGCGCGCCACGAGGCCGGCCAGCTCCGGGCTCACCTGCCGCACCAGCCAGAGCGCCATGTCCATGTGACCGAGCGCGGCACCCGCCGTCACCAGCGCGCCGGATTTCACCAGCATGCGCCCGTCTTCCAGCTGCACGGACGGATAACGCTGGCGGAAGAGCGGCGCGAGCCACCAGCTCGTCGTCGATTTTCCCCCATCGAGAAGACCGGATTCGGCGAGAACGAACGTGCCGACGCAAGCCGCGGCGATGTTCATTCCGGCCGCCTTCGCCTCGCGCAGCACCGCCCCGGCATCGCGGATCTCGGGACGGTCAAGCGCCGGCACCAGCACGTCCGGCATCTGGCAGGCGATCGCCGGCACGACCAGCCAGCCGCCGGCCTTCGGATCGAAGCTTCCCGAGATCGGCACGGCAAGTCCGTGCGCCGTCTTCACCTTTTTGCGCACGCCGATGACCGAAACGTCGAAGGTCGGCGCCCCGAGCGACAGCATGGCCGACAACGCGTTCGCCATCGAGAACACGTCGAGCATCGTGGAGAGACCGGTATCGAAGACGGGGTCGAGGGCGAGGACTTGCAGCTTCATGGCAAGAACACTATCAACAATGTCAATATTGACAATAGGCAGGCGGGCCTGTCTGGAGGAATATCACCCCTGAAAAACGTCGCCCGAGCGACACCGTTGCGGTAAGAAGAGACGCATGAACATGGATGTCACCACGATCGGCTTCACCAAGACGACCGCCGAGGATTTCTTCGGCCGCATCAAGGCGGCCGGCGTCAAACGGGTCCTGGACGTGCGCCTGCACAACACATCCCAGCTTGCCGGTTTTGCCAAATCCGACGACCTCGCTTTCTTCCTGAAGACGATCTGCGGCGCCGGTTATGTGCACGAACCGCTGCTGGCGCCGACCGAGGAGATCATGACCGCCTTCAAGAAGCAGAAGGGCGACTGGACGATTTTCCAGAACGATTTCATGGGCCTGATGGCGGAACGTCAGGTGGAAAGTCACCTGAAGCCGGAAGCCTTCGACGGGTCCTGCCTGCTCTGCTCCGAAGACACGCCGCATCATTGCCACCGCCGGCTCGTCTGCGACTACCTGAACGGCAAATGGGGCGGCAAGCTCAGCGTCCACCATCTCTGAACCAGTCCGATCAACCTGATCCTATGCAACGCCGGGTGACAGCCTCCCCGCGCGGGGGGAGCGCCTTGCCATGACCTACGACACCATCCTTGCCATCGTCCTCTTCTCGCTTGTCGGCTCCGTATCGCCGGGGCCGAGCAATTTCATGCTGCTCGCCTCTGGCACCAATTTCGGCTTCCGGCGAACCGTGCCGCAGATCCTCGGCATCACAATCGGCTTTTCGTCGGTGCTGCTGGCGGTCGGCTTCGGTCTCGGCGCGCTGCTGACGGCCTATCCGCCGCTTGGATTGGCGCTGAAGATCGCCGGAGGCGCCTACCTGCTCTATCTCGCCTGGCGGATTGCCATGTCCCGCTCCGTCTCCAGCGATAGCGCGAGCGCCGCCCGCCCCCTCACCTTCCTCGAATCCGCCGCTTTCCAATGGGTGAACCCGAAGGCCTGGGTCGGCGCGCTGACCGCCATGGCAGCATATGCCAGCGCCGAAAACCCGTTCGTCTCGGTGGTGCTGATCACGCTCGTCGTCGCCGTCGTCAACCTGCCGAGCGTCGCCGTCTGGGCCGGCTTCGGCGTGGCACTGCGGCAGTTCCTGTCCGATCCGGTGCGGCTCAAATGGTTCAACATCGTCATGGCGCTGCTGCTGGTCGCAACGCTCTGGCCGCTTTTGAAATAGCGGCGGTTGGAAAAGTCTCCCCATTTAGGCAGCGCTATCGCTTATGGGGCGCGAAACGGTGCGGCATCCCTAACCCTCCCCCTTGTGGGGAGGGTGGCCGGCAGGCGGGAGGGGTTTTAATGCGGAGTGAAGACCCCTCCCCAACCCCTCCCCACAAGGGGGAGGGGCTCCCCGCACCGCTGCACACTCTCATATGCGATTACCCTTCCCGCTGCCTCGAAAGGCAGGCTCGGACGATCGTGCAAGAACTGCGGAGGACCTTGATACCGGTCGGCCGGGCATCCGTTGCATAGATCCCGTGCCTGCAGCGGCATGCCGCCGCTGCCTCGTACAGAGGATCAGCAACATGACTCAAATCACTGAAAAAGTGGTTCTTATCACCGGCGCCAGCAGCGGTATCGGCAAAGGTACGGCGCGTACCCTCGCCGCCGCCGGCGCCAAGGTCGTGCTCGGCGCCCGCCGCACCGACCGGCTGGAAGCGCTGGCCGAAGAGATCGCCGCCAATGGCGGCACCGTCCGCATCCGCGGCCTCGACGTCACCGACCGCAAGGACTTTCAGGCCTTCGCCGATTTTGCGCTGGCCGAATTCGGCCGCATCGACGTCCTCGTCAACAATGCCGGCCTGATGCCGCTGTCGCTGATGTCGTCGCTGAAGGTCGAGGAATGGGACCGGATGATCGACGTGAACATCCGCGGCGTGCTCTACGGCATCGCCGCCGTCCTGCCGGTCATGAACGGCCAGGGTTTTGGCCAGATCATCAACATCTCGTCCGTCGGCGGCCTCGGCGTGGTGCCGACCGCGGCGGTCTATTGCGCCACCAAATACGCGGTGCGGGCGATCTCCGACGGGCTGCGCCAGGAGAACGACAAGATCCGCGTCACCTGCGTCTATCCGGGCGTGGTGGAATCAGAACTCGCCGGCACGATCACCGATCCGGTCGCGGCGGACGCGATGAAGACCTATCGCAGCATCGCGATCACCCCCCATGCGATCGGCCGCGCCATCCTGCATGTCATCGACCAGCCGGAAGACGTGGATACAAACGAGATCGTCATCCGCCCGACCCGTACCATGTGATTGGCTCCAGGATGCGGTGGGGATTTACCGCACCGCATCATACTTTGCTTGCAAAACGCCGCGCCACAGCCGAAAGTGCACAATTGACGGTCTTCCCTCAAAAGGTGCTAGAAATTAGGCATGGCAGCGCGGCAACGCATCATTCCCGTCCGGCGTGAATACAATCGTTGGGTCGCCAACCAGACGCTGGAAGACTACGCGCTCCGTTTCACCGCCAAGAGCGCCCGCCGGTTTTCGTCCAGCCGCATTTCCCAGACCGCCATCGGCGCAATCTCCTTCCTCGCGCTGGAGGCGATCGGCGGCACGATCACGCTCTCCTATGGCACCACCAACGCCTTTTTCGCGATCGTCGCCGCCGCCATCGCCATGCTGGTGATCGGCTGGCCGATCAGCCGCTACGCGATCCGCCACGGTGTCGATATCGACCTGCTCACCCGCGGCGCGAGCTTCGGTTACATCGGCTCGACCATCACCTCGCTCATCTACGCGAGCTTCACCTTCATGCTGTTTGCGATCGAGGCCTCGATCATGACCGGCGCGCTGGACCTCGCCTTCGGCATCCCGCCCTGGATCGGCTATATCATCAGCGCCGTGGTGGTCATCCCGCTGGTCATCTACGGCGTGCAACTGATCTCCCGCTTCCAGCTCCTCACCCAGCCGTTCTGGATCGTGCTGAACATCCTGCCCTTCGTGTTCATCGCCTTCATGGACTGGGAGAAGTTCGATCTCTGGCGTGCCTTTGCCGGCATCGGCCATTCGAACGCCCAGGTCGGCGGCCCGGCCCCCTTCAACCTCGTCGAGTTCGGCGCGGCCTCCGCCGTCATCCTGGCGCTGATGCCGCAGATCGGCGAACAGGTCGACTTCCTGCGCTTCCTACCGCCGGAGGGCCTGCAGAAATGGCGCCACCGGTTCGCCGTCTTCCTCGCCGGCCCCGGTTGGGTGGTGGTCGGCGTGCCGAAGCTTCTGGCGGGTTCTTTCCTGGCGGTGCTGACGCTCTCGACGGCCGTGCCGATCCGCGAGGCGGCCGATCCGGCGCATATGTATTTCGCGGCCTTCGGCTACATGATCCCGAACGATACGGCCGCCCTGCTGCTGATGGCGGCCTTCGTGGTCGTCTCGCAGCTGAAGATCAACGTGATGAACGCCTATGCGGGCTCGCTCGCCTGGTCGAACTTCTTCTCCCGCCTCACCCACAGTCATCCCGGCCGCGTCGTCTGGCTGGTCTTCAACGTGGTGATCGCGCTGCTCCTGATGGAGCTCGGCATCTACCGGCTGCTCGAAGCCACCCTCGGCATCTTCTCGATCATCGCCATGGCCTGGCTCTGCACCATCTCGGCCGATCTGATGATCAACAAGCCGCTCGGCCTGTCGCCCGAGGGCATCGAGTTCAAGCGCGCCCACCTCTACGACATCAACCCGGTGGGCTTGGGCTCGATGTTCGGCTCGGCAGCGATCGCGCTCGCCGCTCATTTCGGCCTGTTCGGTCCGCTGATGGCCTCGCTCGCCACCTATGTGACGCTGATCGCCTTCCTTCTGTCGCCGGCGCTCGCCTTTGCCACCAAGGGCAAGTTCTACCTCGCCCGCAAACCGCGCCAGAGCTGGAAAAGCGTCGGCTCGATCACCTGCTCGATCTGCGAACATCCGTTCGAGCACGAGGACATGGCCTGGTGCCCGGCCTATGCCGCGCCGATCTGCTCGCTCTGCTGCTCGCTCGACAGCCGCTGCCACGACATGTGCAAGCCGCATGCGCGGCTGAACACCCAGGTCGGCGCGGTCGCCCGCTCCTTCCTGCCGGAGAGCGTCATCACCCGGCTGACGACGCGCCTCGGCCGTTATGCGACGACGGCGGTGCTGTCGATCTCGGCAATCGGCGCGATCCTCGGCATGATCGCCTATCAGGTCAGCCAGGCGACGCCGGTCAATGCAGAGGTCATCTTCGGCACGGTGCTGATCGTCTTTTTCGTGTTCGCCATCATCGCCGGCATCGTCTCGTGGTTCTACGTACTCGCCCATGACAGCCGGGTGGTGGCAGAGGAGGAATCCTCCCGCCAGAACACCCTGCTCTTGAAGGAAATCGCCGCCCACAAGAAGACCGACGCCGCCCTTCAGGACGCCAAGGAAACGGCGGAAGCCGCCAACCGCGCCAAGAGCCGTTATGTCGTCGGCCTCTCCCACGAACTGCGAACGCCGCTCAACGCCGTGCTCGGCTACGCCCAGATCCTCGAGCGCGACGAGACGATCCCCGCCCCGCGCCAGTCGGCGATCAAGGTCATCAAGCGCTCCGCCGACCATCTCTCGGGCCTGATCGACGGGCTGCTCGACATTTCCAAGATCGAGGCCGGCCGGCTGCAGGTCTATTCCAACGAGATCAACATCCAGGATTTCCTCGACCAGATCGTCGAGATGTTCGGCCTGCAGGCGCAGGCCAAGGGCCTGACCTTCGAACACGAACGCGCCCGCTCCCTGCCGCAATATGTTCGTACCGACGAGAAACGGCTGCGCCAGATCCTCGTCAACCTGCTCTCGAACGCGATCAAGTTCACCGACGAGGGCACGGTGAAATTCGATGTCGCCTATCGCAGCCAGGTCGCGACCTTCACCATTTCCGATACCGGCCGGGGCATTGCCGAAAAGGATCTCGGCCGCATCTACGAACCCTTCCAGCGCGGCGAGGCGGAGAGCATCCGGCCGATGCCCGGCCTCGGTCTCGGCCTCACCATCACCCAGCTTTTGACCAACACGCTCGGCGGCGAGATCGCGGTCGCCAGCACCAAGGGCGAAGGTTCGATCTTCAAGGTGCGGCTGATGCTGTCCGCCATCGAGCGGCCGAACACGGCGCCGGCTGCCGAAAAGAAGATCGTTTCCTATACCGGCCCGCGCCGCACCATCGTCGTCGTCGACGACAACGAGGACCACCGCGACCTGATGCGCGAAGTGCTCTCGCCGATGGATTTTGTCGTGCTGACGGCAAACAGCGGCCCGGACTGCCTGACGCTGATCGAAGGCGTCAAGCCGGACCTCTTCCTCGTCGACATCTCCATGCCCGGCATGAGCGGCTGGCAGCTCGTGGCCAAGCTGCGAGAGAACGGCCAGGTGGCGCCGATCGTCATGCTGTCAGCCAATATCGGCGACGGGATTGCGGTGCATTCCGGCGACGAAGGCCATAGTGACGCGATCGCCAAGCCGGTGGACATCCGCAGCCTCGCCGACAAGCTCGCCGCCCATCTCGGCCTCGTCTGGGTCTATGAGAACGAAACCTTGCTTCCCGCCGTGGTCGGCCCGAAGAAACCGATCAAAAGTCCGGGGACGAACCATGTCCAGGACCTTTTGCGGCTCGGCGAAATCGGCTACGTGCGCGGTATCGAAGCAAAACTTGCCGATCTCGCCCGGGAGGAGGAACACCGCCCCTTCGCGGAAGAACTCGGCACCTACGTGCAGGCCTTCGATCTTGCCGGTTATATGAAATTCCTGAGCCGCCTTGAGGCAGAAAGGACGAGTGATGGCTGAAACTGCTCTGCCGCGCGACATCGTCCTTCTCGTGGACGACAGCCCCGAAACGCTGGGCTTCCTCACCGAGGCGCTGGAAAAATCCGGCTTCTCCGTGCTGATCGCCACGACCGGCCACTCGGCGCTCAACATCGTCGAACGGATCACGCCCGACCTCATCCTGCTCGACGCGGTGATGCCCGGCATGGACGGGTTCGAGACCTGCCGGAAGCTCAAGACCAACGGCGGCGTGACCCAGGTGCCGGTCATCTTCATGACCGGCCTCACCGAGACCGAGCATGTGGTCAACGCGCTCGATTCCGGCGGCGTCGACTACCTCACCAAGCCGATCAATATCGACGAACTGCGCGCCCGCATCCGCGTGCACCTCTCCAATGCCCGTTCGGCCCAGAGCGCCCGCGTGGCGCTCGATGCCGCCGGCCGCCACCTGCTGGCCGTCAAGGCGAGTGGCGCCATCCACTGGTCGACGCCGCAGGCAACACGGCTGATCAACGCGGCGACCAACAGCGACGACGGGCTCGACATCGTCTCCCGCCGGATTTCCGCCTGGATGGCCGAGCGCGACAAGCCCGGCTTTGCCCGCGACGCCGCCTTCGCCCTCGTCCAGAACGGTCAGGCGAGCCTGCAATTCTCGTTCCTTGGCGCGATCGGCGCCGACGAACATCTCTTCCGCCTGACGGCCGCCAACAAACGCCCGGACGACGAGGTGCTGCGACAGCATTTCCCGCTGACCCAGCGCGAATCCGAAGTGCTGCTGTGGATCGCCAAGGGCAAGTCGAACCGCGACATCGGCGATATCCTCGGACTTTCGGCCCGCACGGTGAACAAGCATCTGGAACAGATCTATGTGAAGCTCGGCGTCGAGAACCGCGCCTCGGCCGCGGTCAAGGCCGCGCATGTGCTGCACGAAATGTGAGCATGTTCCATCGTCTAAACCGTCATTGCAGAGATAAGGGAATGACCGTTTTGCGCTTACCTAATGTGGACGAATTCCGCCAACCATTTATTGAGCCTTTGGGGCATTTGGCGATGCAGGCGGCTTATGCGGAGAACGAACTAATTGAACTATGTTCACAGATTCCTTCGGGCGGCTCTCCCGACCAGATGCGGCCAGAGGACGTAGCTCAGAAACTTAGGAACTGGGACAGAAAAGCAGAGGCTTTCGTCCGCCTTCGCATTCATATGATTGCCGATGCGGGATTACGGGATCAGGCTTTAGATGCGGTAACCCGATTTGAAGCTCTCAGGACACAACGACATCGAGCAATACATGACGCTATCGAGGTCGGGATATTTGGTAGCGGCGACATGTACGATGTATCGCCACTAGCGGTCGAGTATAGGCGAGGAAAGCAATCTACGACCGTCAGCCTGAACGCTGTTACACCCGACGTGATCGCCGATCTGGCTTGTCAGCTTTATGACCTTCAGCGAGATATAAACTCGGTGACTTATGCGCTGACGCGCGTGGATGGAAATCCGGATGGTTGACTTCCGCCAACTGCAGAACGCTTCTTCCTACCAAACGCAAAGAAGCCCGGCTTTTGACCGGGCTCCCTTTTAAAACGCGGCTTGGCCGATAACGGCTCAGCCCTGCGGGAAGTAGCTGTACTTGCCGTCCGGGCCCTTCTTCCACTCGTACATGATGTAGCCGGGAAGCTTCGGGTCACCCTTGGCGTCGAAGGCCATGTCGCCGAGAACGGTCTTGAATGGACCCTTTTCATGCAGCGTCTTGGCAACGGCTTCGGCGTCGTCAGCCTTGCCGGTTGCCTTGATGCCGGCAGCGATGACCTGCACGGCTGCGTAGGAATACAGCGTGTAGGCTTCCGGGTTGAAGCCGGCGGCCTTGAACTTGGCAACCAGGTCCTTGTTTTCCGGACGCAGCGTCGGGTCCGGGCCGAAGGTGTTGAGCGTGCCTGCGACGGCGTCGCCAGCGATGGAGGCAAGTTCGTTGGAGACGATGCCGTCACCCGAAACGAGGGTCGCCTTGAGGCCCTGGTCCTTGGCCTGGCGGATGATCAGGCCGGCTTCGGTGTGGAGACCGCCCCAGTAGATGATCGTGACGCCGGCTTCCTTCATCTTGGAGATGAGCGCCGAGAAGTCCTTGTCGCCGACGTTGACGCCTTCGCGGATGACTTCCTTGAGGCCCTTGGCGTTCATAGCCTTCTTGGTTTCTTCGGCAAGGCCCTGGCCGTAAGGCGTCTTGTCGTCGATGATGGCGATCTTGGCAGTCTTGAACTTGTCGGCGAGGTAGGCGCCGGCAACGCCGCCCTGCTGGTCGTCACGGCCGCAGGTACGGAACACGTTCCACAGGCCACGCTCGGTGAAGACCGGGTTGGTCGCAGCCGGGGTGATTTCCAGCATGCCGTTTTCGGCATAGACTTCCTTGGAAGCCGGGATGGAAACGCCCGAGTTGAAGTGGCCGACCACGTACTTGACGCCGTCGGAAGCAAACTTGTTGGCAACCGAGATGCCCTGCTTGGGGTCCGACACGTCGTCGCCGAGGACGATTTTGATCTTTTCGCCGTTGATGCCGCCAGCGGCATTGATATCGGCTGCAGCCTGTTCGGCACCCTTCTGGAGCTGTGCACCGAAGGCGGCGTTCGGACCCGTGAGCGGACCGCCGACGCCAATAACGATGTCGGCCCATGCGCTACCGCTGAAGGCGACCATGGCCGTCAGCGCAACCGCGGAAAGAAGAGACTTCTTCATCGAGTTACTCCCAATTTTTTAGGTGAGCTGATTTTTCGAAACCGGGCGCAATACCCACCATCACTGCGCCGGAAATGTTCCACTCTAGGTTACTTATGGTTTCAACCCGAGCTAATCTGAGGGCAGAAAAGTTCGGCTGTCAATCTTTCTTCTTGAAGGAGAAAGCGGAAGTCGGCTCGTAGAGCCAATAGTAATTCTGCACCATCTGGCGCGTCCGGCGAATGCGGAATCCGGCGCTCGAAAAGACGAGCAGGATGGCCACATCGAGGATGTAGTAGAACGGGCTGATGAACGGCCCCTGGAACAGCGCGAAGTGCAGAAAACGCATCGCGACGCCGAGCAGAAGCGTATAGACCACCACCGTCGGATAGCCGTTCCAGCCCTCGGCGGCGGCCCTGCCCGAGCGCCAGGCAGTCCAGAAACCGATGATCAGCACGAGGAAACGCAAGAGGTACCGCACGCCGCTGTCGCTTTCGAAAAACAGTCCCTGCATCCTAAATTCCTCCGGCTGCCATTAACACAACCTTAACGATCAATGCCGTCCACCTTCAAGGTAGGCGGCGCGCACTTCCGGATTGGCGAGAAGCTCTTTTCCGGAACCGCTCATCGTCACCTTGCCGTTGACCATCACATAGCCACGGTCGGAGAGTTTCAGTGCCGCGAACGCGTTCTGCTCGACGAGGAAGACGGTCAACCCCTCTTCCTGGTTCAGCTTCTTGATCGCCTCGAAAATGCCCTTGACGATCAGCGGCGCCAAGCCCAGCGAGGGCTCGTCCAGCAGCAGCAGCTTCGGCCGCGCCATCAGCGCGCGCCCGATCGACAGCATCTGCTGCTCGCCGCCCGAAAGCGTGCCGCCGCGCTGGCTCTGGCGTTCCTTGAGGCGCGGGAAGAGCGTGAAGATCTTCTCGACGTCCTCGCTGAAATATTTGAGATTGTCGAGACCGGCGCCCATCTGCAGGTTTTCATAGACGGTCATGCGCGGAAAGATGCGCCGGCCTTCCGGAGACTGGGCGATGCGGCGCCGCGCGATCAGGTGCGTCGGCAGCTTGGTGATGTCCTCGCCGTCAAAGATGATCGAGCCGGTTCGGGCCTGCGGGCTGCCGCAGATGGTCATCATCAGGGTCGACTTGCCGGCGCCGTTGGCGCCGATCAGGCTGACGATCTCACCCTTGTTGACTTCGATATCGACGCCTGCGAGCGCACGGATATTGCCGTAGTAGGTCTCGACAGACTCGACTTTCAGGAGGGATTCGGCCGCCATCAGTGATTGCCTCCCTCGAGTTCTACCGCAATCACCTCTTCCACCTCGTCATCCTCGACGCCGAGATACGCGGCGATCACTCGTGGGTCGTTCTTCACATGGTCCGGCGAGCCGTCGGATATCTTCTGGCCGTATTCCAGCACCACGACATGGTCGGAAATCTCCATGACCACCGACATGTCGTGCTCGATCAGCAGGATCGAAGCACCCTCGTCGCGGATCAGGTGCAACAGCGTGTTGAGCGCCGCAGATTCACGCGGGTTGAGGCCGGCAGCCGGTTCGTCGAGGCACAGCAGTTCCGGGTTGGTGCACATCGCGCGGGCGATTTCCAGGCGCCGCTGGGCACCGTAGGGGAGGTCGCCGGCAGGGTCGTCGGCACGATCCGTCAGATCTGCCTTGTCGAGCCAGTATTTCGCCTTCTCGATCGAGGCATCGACGGCCTTGTTATAGGCCGGCAGACCGAGGAGCCCGAGGATGGTGTAGCCCGACGCCTTCATCAGCGCATTATGCTGCGCGACCAGCAGGTTTTCGAGAACGGTCAGGCCCGAGAACAGGCGGATGTTCTGAAAGGTGCGGGCGACGCCGGCGAGCTTCGGGATTTCGAAATCGCGCAGCCGTTCCAGCAGGAACTCCTTGCCGTCCCTGCGCTGCAGGGTGAGCATGCCCATGGTCGGCTTGTAGAAGCCGGTGATGCAGTTGAACACCGTGGTCTTGCCCGCGCCGTTCGGCCCGATCAGCGCGGTGATCTCGCCGCGCCGTACCTCCAGCGAGAGATCGTTGATGGCCATCAAGCCGCCGAACTTCATCGACAGGTGTTCGACCTTGAGGATCGTATCGTTCGTCATTGTCGTCGTTCCGAGAGCCATCAGCCGTGGCCCTCCTTGGTAAAGCTTCCGGAGACCGCCCTGCGCTCCTTGAGGAAGGCCGTCGGTTCTCGCGATCCGACGAAGCCGCGCGGCTTGAACAGCATGACGATGATCATCGCCAGGCCGAAGAGCAGCATGCGGTAGAGTTCAGGCGTGAAGTCAGGCCCGAACACGGCCTTGAGGAAGGACATTTCGCGCAGCACCTCGGTACCGCCCACCATCACCACCGCGGCGATCGCGATGCCGGTCAGCGAGCCCATGCCGCCGAGAACGACGATTGCCAGGATCACGGCCGATTCCAGGAAGACGAAACTCTCCGGCGACACGAAACCCTGTCGGGCGGCGAAGAAGGAACCCGCGAAACCGCCGAACATCGCACCGGTCGCAAAGGCGGTCAGCTTGGTGGTAACGGTGTTGATGCCGAGCGAACGGCAGGCGATCTCGTCCTCGCGCAACGCTTCCCAGGCCCGACCGATCGGCATGCGCCGAAGCCGGATGGTGACGTAGGCGGTGAGCATGCAGAGCGCCAGGATGATGTAGAACAGGAAAATCTTGTAGTAGACCGAAGAAGCCGACAGGCCCCAGGCCTTGACGAAACTGTTCGCGCTGCCGGTATCGAAGGACCAGATACCGAAGAACGAGGCCTTGGCGATACCCGATATCCCGAATGTTCCCTTGGTCACCTCGGTCCAGTTGATCAGCACCAGGCGGATGATTTCCCCGAAGGCGAGCGTCACGATGGCGAGATAGTCGCCCCTGAGCCTCAGAACCGGGAAGCCGAGGATGATGCCCCAGAGCGCCGCGAGAATGCCCGACATCGGCAGCAGCAGCCAGAAGGAAAAGCCGAAATAGGAGGACAGCAGCGCGTAGGAATAGGCACCGACCGCATAGAAGGCGACATAACCGAGGTCGAGCAATCCGGCGAGGCCGACAACGATGTTCAGGCCCCAGGCGAGCATCACGTAGATGAGGATCTGGATGCCGAAATTGTCGACATATTTCAGCGAACCCTGCTTGCCGACGATGAGCAGCGACAGGAAGGGATAGACCAGCAGGAAGATCAGCGCGATCTTCAGGAAATGCCGGTGGAAGAAGTTCTTCTGCTCGGAAACTTCCAGAACGCCGCTTTTTGCCTTGGCGAGCTTGCGACGGTCGATATGCGGTTTGATGAACGCGACGGTGAGGAAGCGGCTGACCGCCGCAACCAGCACGAAGATCGCCAGAAGACCCCAGCGGGTGCGCCAGACGAGCGCGTTGTTGATGTCCTGATAGGTTTCGACGCCGACGAACAGCAGGAACATGAAGAAGGAGATGACGCCGGCGAAAATCCCTTCCCGTACCGCCTTGGCAAGTACGTTCGGATGACCGGTTTCGGTTGCAGCTGTCATGTTACACCTTCTCCACTTCCGGCCGGCCGAGAATGCCGGTCGGCTTGAAGATCAGCACGAAAGCGAGGATCGCGAACGTGGCGACGTCCTTGTAGGCGATGGAGAAATAGGCCGACCACAGCGACTCGATGAGGCCGATCAGCAGCCCGCCGAGAACCGCGCCCGGCAGCGAACCGATGCCGCCGAGAACCGCCGCCGTGAACGCCTTGACGCCCGGGATGAAGCCGTCGTTGAACGAGGCGACGCCGTAATACATCAGGTACATCGCACCGGCGACGGCCGCGAGTGCCGCACCCATGATGAAGGTGATCGAGATCGTCCGATCGACGTCGACGCCGAGCAGCGCCGCCATCTTGCGGTCCTGTTCGGTCGCCCGCTGGGCGCGTCCGAGCGGCGTCTTGTTGACGATGTACCAGAAGGCGAACAGCAGCACCGCCGTGATGATGACGATGAGCACCTGCTTCAGCGAGACGGTGATGCCGCCGATATGGAAGACGTCCGTCACCATCGGCGGGATCGGCTTGTTGCGCGGTCCCTGCGTCACCTGGATGAAGTTGGACAGCACGATCGACATGCCGATCGCGGTGATCAGCGGCGCAAGCCGGAACGAGCCGCGCAACGGCCGGTAGGCGACCCGCTCGATCGTCCAGTTCCACAACCCCGTCATCAGCATGCCGACGAGTAACATCAGCAGCAGAAGCAACGCCACCGGAATGCCGGCGAAGAAGGAGGTTGCGATCAGGAAGACGACGAGAGCTGCAAAACCGCCGAGCATGAAAATATCGCCATGGGCGAAGTTGATCATGCCGATGATGCCGTAAACCATCGTATAGCCGATTGCCACAAGGCCATAGATGGATCCAAGAGTCAGCCCGTTGATGAGCTGCTGGATAAAATACTCCATATATTTTCCCCTGGATGCGATCCCGGAAGGGCCGCATCTCGTTTATTTGCCCCTTGCGGGATCTTACGTTCTTTGGCGCATTCCATAACGTTTTCGCAAGGAATGTGAAGACAAAAAGGCGCGAGATCGACAAAATCGCGGCATTTCTCAACAGCGTGGCAACACAAAGATCAGAAATTCCAAAAAACCGGCAACTTCTGTCGAAAAATTAGCCAAGCTGCCGGGTTTTCGAAATTAAAGATCGTCCCGCGGTTAACGTCAAATCCAGATCGACCCGTCGCCCCGCAGGTTCCGCGTTCAGCCAGCGAAGCCGCGGGTCAGCGCATGCTCCCGGCCCATTTCCATCAGCAGTTCGAAGACCGAGCCGGCAAGCGAGCGCGGCACGATGATCTCGAACCTGTCGGCTCCGGTGCGGGCGACATTCGCCTCCGCGTGGCAGCACAGCATCGAGGCTGAATGGCCCTCCTCGAAGACCTCCGGATGCAGGTCGATCGCCACGCATTTGGCCAGAATCGTTCGCACGCTCGGACCGGAGATTTCCATGAGCACGCGGCCGTCGCTCTGGTCGACGACGGACGCTCCGGCGATTTCGGACAGCGTGCCGGCGACCGTCTCGGCTCCGAGCGTCCGCGATACGGCGAACCATTCGGACGGGCTGCAGAAGCGCGGCGCCACATCCTCGGCATTCCACAAGGCCTCGGCGACGGCTGTCTCCTGGCCCTCGTGGGCGAGAACCGAGAAGATCACCGGCCGGCGGATGACGCAGAGGTGGTTCGGATTGGGATCCGTCTCGAAACCGGAGATATGATCCTCGAGGGCATGCCGGTGGAGAAGATTGATCGACATCACGCAGCCCTCAGAGATGCAGTTTGCTGTTTTCGGGATCGACGAACACCGGCGGGCAGACTTCGCTGAGCACTTCCGAGCCGCGCAACCCATCCCAGACCATGACCCGTTCGCCGATCCGCTCGCGCCCGGACTTCAGCATGCCGAGCGCGATGAAATGCCCGAGCGTCGGTGAAAAGCAGGCTGAGGAGACGAAACCCTGGTCGTTCGCCGTCGACGGTTTTGCACCGTCTTTCAGCAGATGCGCACCGGCCTTGATCTCCTTGTCGGCCTCGACCGGCTTCAATCCGACGAGTTGCAGACGGTCTGCGGCTGTCAGCCCGAATCGCATCGAGAGCCGTTTGCCGATGAAATCCGGCTTCTGCATCGCCATCATCCGGCCGAGCCCGACATCGTCCGCGGTGGTGCGGCCATCGAGCTCGCTGTGGGTGACATGCCCCTTCTCGACCCGCAGCACATTCAAGGCCTCGACGCCATAGGCGCAGATGCCCTCCTCGCGGCCCGCATCCATGATCGCATCGGCGACCGCCTCACCGTAGCCAGCCGGCACAGCAAGCTCGTAGGCGAGCTCGCCGGAGAAGGAGATGCGGAAGAGCCGCGCCTTCAGCCCGCCGCGCAGCACCACCTCCCTGGCGGCGAGGAAGGGGAAGGCCGCATCGGAAATATCGTCCTGAACGACGCGGCTCATGATGATCCGCGCCTTCGGTCCGGCAAGCGACATCTGCGCCCACTGATCCGTCGAGGAGACGAAGCGCACGTCGAGTTCCGGCCAGAAGGTCTGGGCCGAAAATTCGAGATGAGCGAGAACCTCGGCGGCATAGGCCGTCGTCGTGGTCATCACATAGTGGTTTTCGGAAAGCCGGCTCGCGGTGCCGTCGTCGAAGACGATGCCATCCTCGCGCAGCATCAGCCCGTAACGCGCCCTTCCGACCGGCAGTTTCAGAAAACTGTTCGAATAGATCCGGTCGAGGAATTCCGCCGCACCTCGACCGAAGATTTCGATCTTGCCGAGGGTGGAGACATCGCATAGCCCGGCATTGACGCGAACGTTCAGGACCTCGCGATCGACGCTTTCCCGCCAGGTCTTTTCGCCATCCGTCGGGAACCAGGCGGAACGGTACCAGGGGCCGGATTCCACAAAGGTCGCGCCGTTCTTCCTTGCCCAGCCATGCAGCGGCGAAGTGCGCACCGGAGCTGCATGTTCGGCCCGAGCCGTGCCGGCGAGAGCGCCGAAGGAGACCGGCGTGTAGAACGGCCGGAATGTGGTGGTGCCGATCTCGGCGGGCGATACCCCGCGCATCCCGGCGACGATGCCGGCCGTGTTGACATTGGCGAGCTTGCCCTGGTCGGTCGCCATGCCGGCGGTCGTATAACGCTTGGTGTGCTCGATATGGCGGAAACCTTCCCGTTGGGCGAGGCCGAGATCGCCGACATGCACGTCGTTCTGGAAATCGACGAAGGCCTTGTCCCGGGCGCCCGGAACGTACCAGAGCGGCGCGAATGACGGATCGTATTCGCCCTCGACCTCGGGCGTTCCAAGCGTGCCGACCAGCCTGCCCAGCGCTTCGAGTGCGGCATGCCCCTTGGCCGCACCATCCGTCAGGCATTCGCCGAGCGACGCCTGGCCGGCAGCCGCACCGGCAGCCACGAAAGCTCCGCCCACGTCGGGCGCCAGGAATGCCTGTTTCTCGTCGGACCACACGGGCTTGGCGCCGCGCTGGCACATCAGATGCACGATCGGAGACCAGCCGCCGGACATCGCCAGCGCATCGCATCCGATCACTTCCTCGAAGCCGGAGCGCTCGGCGATCAGCCCGTCGATGCGATAGCGCCCCTTGGTGGCGATCACCGAGCCGTTGCGGATGATGCGGATGCCCTCCGGCACCGGATCGGCCGATTGCGGCCGCGCGTCGATGATCGCGGTGACGTCGACACCCTGAGCGAGCAGGTCGGCGGCCGTGCGATACCCGGAGCCGCCATTGGTGAAGACCGCGACCTTGCCGCCGACAGCAACGCCGTAGCGGTTGAGATAGGTGCGCGCAGCCCCGGCCGTCATCACTCCCGGCTTGTCATTGCCGCCAAAAACGAGAGGTCGTTCCTCCGCCCCGGTGGCGAGGATCGCGCGTTTGGCAACGATGCGCCACAGCCGCTCCATCGGCAGGTCCGGCGATGGCGAGGCCACATGTTTCTGCACCCGCTCGACCGCACCGAACACCATGTCGTCATACCAGCCGAACACGGTCGTGCGCGGCATCAGCGTCACGTTCGGCAGCGTGGCCAGTTCCTCGACGACCTCAGCGGCGAATTCCGCCGCCGGCTGGCCGCCGACCGCAGCGCTTTCCGACAGCAGCGAACCGCCGAACCTGAACCCCTCGTCGGCCAGAATGACCCGAACCCCGGCCCGGCCGGCAGTAAGCGCCGCCATCAGGCCGCTCGGCCCCGCGCCGATCACCAGCAGGTCGCAATGCGCCCAGGACTTTTCGTAACGGTCGGGATCGGCCTGCATCGTGGCCTTGCCGAGCCCCGCGGCACGGCGGATCAGCGGCTCGTAGAGCTTTTCCCAAAGCACGCCCGGCCACATGAAGGTCTTGTAGTAGAACCCGGCGCCGAGAAACGGCGAGAAGAGATCGTTCACCGCGCCGAAATCATGCTTCAGCGACGGCCAGCGGTTCTGGCTGGCAGCAGTGAGGCCATTGTAGAGCTCCACCACGGTCGCTCGGGCGTTCGGCTCGGCCCGCGCGCCGGACCCGATCGTCATCAGCGCATTGGGTTCGGCGGAACCTGCCGTCACCACGCCGCGCGGACGGTGGTACTTGAAGCTGCGGGCCATCAGCATCTGATCGTTGGCAAGCAGCGCCGAGGCGAGCGTATCACCGTCGAAACCCTTGTAGCTACGGCCGTCGAAGGTGAAGGTGAGCGACTGGCCACGATTGATCGCGCCGCCGGAGCCGAGGCGATAGGAGGTCATTCGCCAGCTCCTGCGCGCTCTAATTCCGCAGCATCGGTCACGCCGAAAACCTCATGGGTGAGATTGTCGCGCTCGACCACCAGAAAGCGGCGGCAGCCGGCGACGTGATGCCAATACTCCTGATATCGTCCTTTGGGATTGTCCCGTACATAGACGTAACGGTGCCAGGCCTCGTCCTTGGCGGTCGGCGAAGGACGCTTCGGCGCGGCGGCGCCGCGGATCGAAAACTCTTCCTTGGGTCTGGTGCCGCAATGCGGACAGGTGATCAGGCTTGCCATGGGGGATCTTGCTCAGTGGAGGTTCGGCTGGGGGCCGCGGCCCGCTTCGTCGATCGTGTAGCCGCGCTCGAACCGGTCGAGCCGCATGAAGCGGGTGACGTGATGCGTCTCGTTTTTGGCGATCAAGTGGGCGAAACAGAAACCGGAGGCCGGCGTCGCCTTGAAGCCGCCGTAACACCAGCCGCAGTTCAGATAGAGATTGTCGATCGGCGTGCGGTCGATGATCGGCGATCCATCCATCGACATGTCCATGACACCGCCCCAGCTTCTCAAGACCTTGGCGCGCGACAGGCCGGGGATCAGCGACACCCCCTCCTCCATCGTGTGCTCGACGGTCGCCAGATTGCCGCGCTGCGCATAGGAGGAATAGAAGTCGATCTCGGCGCCGAACACCAATCCGCCCTTGTCCGACTGCGATATGTAGAAATGACCGGCGCCATAGGTGATGACATGGTCGACCACCGGTTTCAGCCCTTCCGAAACGAAGGCCTGCAGCACATGCGACTCGATCGGCAGTTCCAGATCGGCCATCCTCCCCACCGTCGTCGTGTTGCCGGCGGCCGCGAGCGCGAGCTTGTTGCAGCCGATGAAGCCCTTGGTCGTCTCGACGCCGACGACAAGGCCGCTCTCGCGGCGGATGCCGGTCACCTCGCAATGCTGGATCAGATCGACGCCGCGGGCGTCCGCCCCGCGGCCGTAACCCCAGGCGACCGCATCGTGCCGCACCGTGCCGGCGCGCTTCTGGTAGAGCGCGCCCATGATCGGGAAACGGGCGTGGTCGAAATTGAGATAGGGCGCTTTCCGGCGCACCTGTTCGCGGTCGAGCAGTTCGGCATCGACGCCATGCAGGCGCATGCCGTTGCCCTTTCGCGCGTATTGATCCCGCTGGCCGTCGGAATGGAAGAGGTTGAGCATGCCGCGCTGCGAGACCATGGCGTTGTAGTTGAAATCCCGCTCCAGCCCTTCCCAGAGCTTCAGCGAAAATTCGTAGAACGGGTTGTTGCCTTCGAGCAGGTAGTTGGAGCGGATGATCGTCGTGTTGCGTCCCACATTGCCCGATCCGAGATAGCCCTTTTCGAGCACCGCGACATTGGTGATGCCGAACTCCTTGGCGAGGTAATAGGCAGTCGCCAGCCCATGCCCGCCGCCGCCGACGATGATCACGTCGTAATGAGGTTTCGGCTGCGGTTCGCGCCAGGCCGGCTTCCACATCCGGTTGCCGGACAGCGCTTCCTTGAAGATCGAATAGGCCGAATAACGCATGCTCTTCCCTGTCTCTCGCCGCGCTCACATTCGCATATGCGAGACAAAGGACAAGCGCAATCAGGACATCGAAAAGCCCGCATGCGACGAAACGCCCAGGCGTTGCGCCAAAGGCACGGCGCGTCGAAACGAGCATGTTTTACAAGGGCCGCTTCAGGCTTTTCAAAGGCTTGACCGCTTCCGCCTCCCCGTCTCCGCCATCGGCCTTAGACTCCGGGCGACCGAACGGAGACAGCCATGGCCGATACGACCGCAAATCTGAACATGCCCTTCATCCTGCCTTCGCAGGCGCAGAAACACGTGACCCACAACGAGGCGCTGCTTCGGCTCGATGCGCTGGTGCATCTGACGATCATCGCGGAACTCGCGGACCCGCCCGGCGCATCCGAGGAAGGCGCCTGTTACCTGGTGGCAACCGGAGCGACCGGCGCCTGGGCCGGCAAGACGGGGCGTATCGCCTCCTGGCAGGATGGCTATTGGGCATTCCTGAGCCCACGCGTCGGCTGGCGGGCCTGGTTCGCCGCTCCCGAGAAGCTCAAGGTGTTCTCCGGCACGCTCTGGCAGGACATCCCCCTGCCCGCCATCGGCCGCGTCGACGAACTCGGCATCAATGCGACGCCCGACAGCACCAACCGGCTCACGCTCGCCTCGCCGGCAAGCCTGTTCAACCACGCCGGCAACGGTCACCAGATCAAGGTCAACAAGGCCGCGTCCACCGACACGGCCTCGCTGCTCTTCCAGTCGAACTGGACGGGTCATGCGGAAATGGGCCTGGCCGGCAACACCGAGTTCTCCGTCAAGGTCAGCGACGGGACCACATGGAAGACCGGGCTGTCGATCTCGCCCAGCGGCCGTGTCTCGCAACCCAACCAGCCGGCTGCCCGCGCTTACCGCACCGGCACGAGTTTCATCCCGACCGCCGGCCAGCAGAGCGGCTTCACCACGCTCGCCCTCGATCGCGGCGGCGTTTCGCTGGGCGCCGCGGTCGGCGGCGGCGGCAATCGGGTCGTGGTGCCGGCCGATGGCGTTTATCTCGTCGCCCTCAATCTCGCGGTGCTCTCGTCGTCCGGCCATGCGACCAGCCTGATGCTCAATGCAACGCAGACACTTATTCTGATGAATGGCGTCGCCGGTGGAGCACAAATGCAGTCCGCAACGGGAATTTTTTCCTTTTCCGCGGGAGATTACGTGACGCTCGGGCATGCAGGAACGGCACAACTGGAATTGGGCGCCGGAAAAACGGAACTATCTTTGGCGATGCTGCAATAACAGCAATCACTAAAATTCTATTCATCCTTAACGGACGGTTAACTTGGCTGATGACTCCGGACTGGAGGTATTCTATTAAGAGCCACCGCCGCCCTCAGGGCTTCGGGCGTAGGGTGGGGTGGCTGGTTTTGAGTGTTCCTGATCTGCATGACGACGCCACCGACGGATCGATGGGCTGGCGCCACATCGAGCCGCCAATTCTCATCAGGCATTCGGTTTTACCCCGTAAATCCGGCGGTAGCCTTCGGGCGCAGCTCGCGGCAAAGCGGGCGATCGACATCGGCGCCTCGCTCTCCGCACTGATCCTGCTCCTGCCTCTGATGTTGCTCGTCGCGCTGGCGATCCGCATCGACAGCGACGGGCCGGCGCTCTTCACCCAGATGCGCTGGGGCAAGGATGGCCGCAGGTTCCGGGTCTACAAGTTCCGTTCGATGCGCACCAATCTCGGCGATGCCCGGGGGATAACCCAGACGATCAGAGACGATCCGCGCATCACCCGCGTCGGCGCCCTCATCCGCAAGGCCAATGTCGATGAACTGCCGCAACTCCTGAATGTCCTGAAGGGCGACATGTCTTTGGTCGGGCCGCGCTGTCACGCGATCGACATGCTGGCGGCCGGCATCCCTTACGAGGACCTGGTTCCGGACTGTCATCGCCGCCATTCGATGCGGCCGGGCATGACCGGTCTTGCACAGATGCGCGGTCTTCGCGGCCCGACGGACCGTCCCGGCAAGGCGCGCGCCCGTATCGCATGCGACCTGCACTACATCGACAATTTCTCCGTTTTCCTCGATCTGCGTATCATGCTCGGCACGCTGCTCTCCGAATTTCGGGGCGGCAAAGGCTTCTGACCCGCCGCTTTCAGGTAACCACCCGATCGCAGAAACACCTTCTTTTCCTGGAAAAGTGAGCGCTTTTCGTCCTGCCTTTGGACACGCAACGCGATTGTTGCCACAGTCGGAACAAATGCTGCTGCCTGTTTAGTCAAATATTAAAACTGGGCAGCTAGGCTCACCGACGTGGTCTTGCGTTGTGTAGAGAGTCCAATGACCGAATTGATACGTCCCCGAGTGAAATATGTCATCGGCCCCGATGGCAGCCCCCTGACGATCGCCGATCTGCCGCCGGCCAATACGCGCCGCTGGGTTATCCGGCGCAAGGCAGAGGTGGTAGCCGCGGTTCGCGGCGGCCTGTTGAGCTTGGAAGAAGCCTGCGAGCGTTACACGCTTACCGTCGAGGAATTCCTGTCCTGGCAGTCCTCCATCAACGACCATGGCCTGGCCGGCCTGCGCACCACACGCATCCAACAATATCGCCACTGACGCCGAAATCGCGGGCGTCAAACCCGCACCGGAAACCAAAAGGTGCCGCTGCAACGAACGCAACGGCACCTTTCGGTTTCTGAAAGACGGCTCAATTCTGCCCGGATCCGATCCGGGACAGCGACGGCAGCAGCCCGGCGATGATGGCCGAGGCGGCGTAGAACCAGAGGCCGGGCTGCGAGACCGCAACAGCCAGGCCACTGCTCTTTGCCGCAAACACGACGATTGCCACCAGCATCACGTCCATCATCGACCACTTCGAAAGATGCGGCATCGCGCGGCGGAAAAATCCTGCCTCCGCCGCCCGTCCGGAGAGCTGCATCGCCAGCCCGGCAAGCTTGACGATCGGAAAGACGATCGAAAACAGGCCGACCACCAGCGATAGCGCCAGATCTCCCTCCCGGAACAGCGCCGCGACAAGCTCCAGCAGAGACGGTGTTTCGCTGAAGAAATACAGCCGCTCGAATCGGATGATCGGCAGGAAAAGCCCGAGCGCCAGGAAGATTGCAGCCAGCACGAGAAGAAGCGGCCGTAGCCAGTTCATCGCTCTCTCCGTTGACGATGTGTCACCCTTGGGTCGGCCGCGCGCCTATTTCCCTTCGGCCCGTCCCGTATTACATCATCGGCGGAAGCACAAAAGCGGGGTCATCATGAATATCACCCACGAAGAATCGCGATCCGGCGGCCGTTACCTGGCCGAAGTGGAAGGTCACCTTGCCGAAATGACCTATTCGCGCGCATCGCCGCAACTTGTGATCGTCGATCATACCGGCGTTCCCGGCGAACTCCGCGGCAAGGGTGTCGGCCAGGCCCTGGCGTTGCATGCGGTCGAGGAAGCCCGCAAGGGTGGCTGGAAGATCATACCGCTCTGCCCGTTCTTCAAGGCGCAAGCGGAACGCCACCCCGACTGGCAGGACATTCTTCGTTAACACGGGATGCCGAGCCCGAATCAAAAACGCTAACGAGAGCCGAAAATACGGAAATGGGGGCCCGGCGCCGCGGCACCGCCCCAGATTATGGCATTTCCGTCGATGATGCCGCCCGACTTTGTTAAGCGCGGGCGCGCATTCCGCCATCGCGCTCTTCGAGCGCCGAAGCCTTGGCGAATTCCGCTTCCGCTTCCTCAAGCGCCAATTCGGCACTTTCCTCCTGGACCTTCAGCTCGCGAATCGAGACCTGAAGATTGTCCGCGCGCTGGCGGGCTGCCTTTGCAAAGGTCGGATAAGCGAAGTGATTCCGGTCGGTAATGCCGGATTTCTTCTCTTCCAGAGTGATCTGATGCTCAAGTTCTTTAGACATTCTCTCGAATTCGGCCATCATCATCTGCAATTGCTGCAGTTGACGGCGCTTTTCGGTGACCTGAAAGCTTTTCAGGCGAACCATGCTGTCACGCGACTTCATACGCAATACTCCGTGGATAGCGAGACCCAGGCCCGTGTATCCGGATTGGTACACTCCGGATCAAAAAATTCTCGCGACGTTAATAAATTGGGCGTCGCGTTAACCTTTCGTTTACGGGCATCATTAATGATAAACCGGATCGTTTAAGGGTCGGTAAATGCCAGGGCCTAAATTGGCCGCGACAATGTATGAGTCGAATGAATCACTTAGCGGAATTTCCTCATCCGCTGATTCAATCCTGGTGATGGCCAAACTTGAAGGGAAAACAGGTTGCTACTAATCTTGCTTAACGAAATCATGAACCTTGCCAGGTTGAATCATAATTTGTTAACCATTTAGTGGCAGCTTCCAAATCAGGCTCAGTCTGGATCCGTATCGAGTAAGGGGGCAAAAATACCTTACGCGGCGGTAAAGGGGAAAAATATGCGGGTTCTACTCATCGAAGATGACAGCGCGACTGCCCAGAGCATCGAGCTAATGCTGAAATCGGAAAGCTTCAACGTCTATACGACCGACCTCGGTGAGGAAGGCGTCGACCTCGGCAAGCTCTACGACTATGACATCATTCTCCTCGACCTTAACCTGCCCGACATGTCGGGTTATGAAGTGCTTCGCACTCTGAGGCTTTCGAAGGTCAAAACACCGATCCTTATCCTGTCCGGCATGGCCGGCATCGAAGACAAGGTCCGTGGTCTCGGTTTCGGCGCCGACGACTACATGACCAAGCCCTTCCACAAAGATGAACTGGTCGCTCGCATCCATGCGATCGTCCGCCGTTCCAAGGGTCATGCACAGTCGATCATCGTTACCGGCGAACTGATCGTCAATCTCGACGCCAAGACCGTCGAAGTCGGCGGCCAGCGCGTTCACCTGACGGGCAAGGAATACCAGATGCTGGAGCTCCTCTCGCTCCGCAAGGGTACCACGCTCACAAAGGAAATGTTCCTGAACCACCTTTACGGTGGCATGGACGAGCCGGAACTGAAGATCATCGACGTCTTTATCTGCAAGCTGCGCAAGAAGCTCGCCAACGCCGCCGGCGGCGCAAACTATATCGAAACCGTCTGGGGCCGCGGCTACGTGCTGCGCGAACCGGAGGCGGAATACGCCGAAACCGCCTGAGCTGCCTGAAAATCCCCTTTCGAAACGTCCGCCTGGTCTACCCGGCGGACGTTTTGTTTTGAGCCGCCTGCGGACCCAAAACGAAACGTGGCGGAAACGGAAAAGGAACCGCGGGGCGGGCCACCATGGGTCGAGCGGATGTCGCGGAGCGGGAATCAGGCGGCCTGCGCCAGCGCCGAGAAGACGGACGTCAGGATCTTTCGATCGAATGGCTTCAGCAGAAAATCGTCCGCACCGGCGCGCTTGCCGGCCATCATCTTCTTGAGGTCCGCTTCGATGACGCAATAGAAGATGCGGATGTTCTTGCCGTTCGGCATCGCCCGGATGGTGCCAATGAGTTCAAGCGCGCCTTCAAGCGCTGCATCGACGATCAGGAAATTGGGAAGCTCGGCATTGCAGCGCGTCGTCGCCTCGCGCGCTGTGGCTGCCTCGACCACGAGGAAGCCCAGTTCCGACAGGATTCGCTTTCCGACCGTGCGTACGATGTCCGATCCGTCGGCAATCATTAAACGCTGCATCGTATCCCCTTGACGCTGAGCCCGCTCTGGTTCCGAGCATCTATCATTAAGGGGATGGCACTAATGAATGGTTACCCTCGGGCACCAAACAACTACAGATCGTCTCAAGCAGCCACGGTTTCGGCGATGAAAACGATCTTGTCTTCAGAAACCACATGGCTCAGTTCCATGCCGGATTCTTCCGCGAGCAGCACCGTGTAATAGGGCTGGATCGAATGAGCATCGATCGGTTCTTCGAGCGTGCCGCTGGCGATCTCGACGAACTTGGCCGGCACGCGCATCATCCGTCCCTTGATGGTCAGGATGAATTTCGCGTCGTATTCCGGATTTTCCAGCGTCACGTCGATCGAACCGCCGCGGGGAATGCCCGCATAGGCGACCAGGAAGAGGTTGAGGAGCAGCTTGACGCGATTCTTGGCGATGATCGCCCGCGGACCGTTCCAGGTGACCTCGGTCTTCTTTTCGGCGATGGCAAAGTCCTTGGCGGCCTTCTCGGCCTCGCCCGTATCGATCGAGGCGCCGACCGAACCGGAAGCACCGAAGGCGAGTCGCGCGAACTTGAGGCGTACCGAGGCATTCAAGGCGGAGGTGCGGATGAGGTCGAGCGCGTCGCTATCGGCCGCACCTTCGTCGAGAAGCTCGAGGCCGTTGTTGATCGCACCGACCGGGGAGATCACGTCATGGCAGACACGGCTGCACAGAAGTGCCGCGAGATCTGGCCCGGCAAGGGTAAGATTCGGATTCTTCGGCATGTAGGTCTCCTGTTTGGGAATGCTCCGCCCGTGTTCGCCTTGCCATCTGAAGGTTGCGCGAGGGTGTAGCACTGTTCCTGGTCATAATGACACCATATTTGGTAAACCGATTATTAAGATCATGGCTTCAAAATGTCCCGGCCTTAAGCATGACGCAAAAGGCGTGCCCCTGGATGATACAATCATGGATCTGACAATGCGCATCCACACCCATTCCGCCCTCGCCCGTTTCGCAGCGACGGTGTTTGCCGTGATCGCAGCCGTGGCGGTCTTCGCAGCCCCGGCATCCGCCCAGCAGGGCTCCAACCAATATTCGGCCCAGGAAATCGTCGATGCCGGCCACGGCTTCTTCGGCTCCACCAGCGGCGGCCTTGCCAAGGTCGTTGAGAACGCCTTTTCGCAATACGGCCTGCCGAACGGCTATATTCTCGGCCAGGAAGGCTCGGGCGCGTTCATCGCCGGCCTGACCTATGGCGAGGGCGAGCTTTATACGAAGAACGCCGGCCAGCACCCGGTCTTCTGGCAGGGCCCTTCGCTCGGCATCGACTACGGCGGCCAGGGCACCCGCGCGATGATGCTGGTCTACGACCTTCCTTCGGTGAACAGCCTCTATGCCCGCTTCGGCGGCGTGTCGGGCTCCGCCTTCGTGGTCGCCGGCGTCGGCATGACGGTCCTGCGCAACAACAACATGATTCTCGTGCCGATTCGCACCGGCCTCGGTGCTCGCCTCGGCATCAACGTCGGTTATCTGAAGCTCACCCAGTCACCGACCTGGAACCCTTTCTGAAATTCGCCATTTTCCCCTCGGGACACCGGAGGGAAATTCATGTTTTGCGCCACAGCGGCCGGTAATCCGGCCTTCAACCTGAAGGGCGCTTGCCGGGTGAATGTGACCATGCTTAAACAGCCTGCGCATTCCCATCCAGACCGCGAAACGGCCTCATCGTGATCCAGTTTGCTCTTCTGTTCGGCTTGGGTTTCCTGAGCGCCGCGCTTGCGGTGATGCTGGTCGCACCGGCGGTCCACAATCGCATCGTGCGCTACACCGAAAACCGCATCAAGGCGACGCTGCCCATCAGCCCGCAGGAAGTCCGCGCCCAGCGGGACATGGCCCGCGCCGTCTATGCGGCCGAGAATGCCCGCACCAAGCAGGAACTCGTCCAGGAAAGGGACAAGGCGGTCGCGCTGCAGATCAAGAGCGACAGGCTGGCCGAGGAAGCCGCCCAACTGCTGTCCGAGATCACCGACCTGCGCGCCCAGATCGACACCATGGATGTCGAGGCCGCCGACGCCCGTTCGCGCCTGCGTCAGGAGGACAGTTATATCCAGCAGTTGAAGGCGGCGCTCGAAACCGCCGAGAAAACTGTCGCAGCCAAGGAACTGGAGATCGAGAAGCTCCAGCAGCGTCAGCTTCTGATGATCGCCGACGCCGACAATTTCCGGATCGATCTGTCCACCCGCGACACGGAGGTCGAGAACCTCAAGTTCCGCGTCACCGCCTTGCGCGACGAACGGGATACGCTGCGCAACGACGTCCGGCAACAGACTGCCCGCGCCAAGGACGCCGAAACAAGGCTCGCCCAGGAAGAGCATCGCGTCCAGCGGCTCGAGGACAAGCTTGCCAAGGAAATCGCCGACCGTGCCGACAGGGAGACGGCGCTGGAACGCCGGCTTGCCGAGATCGGCCGGCTGCGGGACAAGCTGAAAGGCGCGAGTGCCGAAGCCCGCGATTCCAGCCGCGCCCTTCGCGATGCGGTGGCTGTCCGCCCGGTGATAAAAGCGACGCCGAAAAAGAAGATCACTCCGGAGGACATCAACCTGCGCGAAATTCCGCATGCTCCGCCTCCCAGACAGGCTCGAGTTTCCGGACAGCCGGACGTCGATCCCGTGGTGGCCGAATTGGCTGATGATGCCCGCAACCGGGCAGCGGCGCTCTCCGAACGCCTGCAGAAGGGCAGCGGCAGCGACGACGCCATCCGCCAGGAACTGGCCTCCATAGCCGCCAGCATGGTGGCCATGACGGCGGCATCCGAAGGATCGGTCTCGCCGATCCACAAGATCCTGTCGGGCAAATCCGGAAACGGCAACCGGGAGAGCCTGGCCGCGAGGTCGAAGAAGACGCTCGCAACCCGTCAGGACGCAAACACCTGAGATCTTTATAGACGACCCTGGGATAGGCGACCTTGGGCCATGGCGATCTCGTAGAGCGCGATGCCGGTCGCGGTTGCCGCATTGAGGCTGTCGAGGCCCGGCGCCTGGGCGATCCGCGCCGACTGGATGCGGGCAAGCACCTCAGCGGGCAGTCCCTCGCCTTCCGTGCCGGTGATCAACACCATGCGGTCGCAGGCTGGCACATCGCGGATTTCCACCGAACCCGCCGGCGAAAGCCCCCAGACGGCAAAACCACTCTCCATCAGCGCCGCCAGAATGTCCGACATCGTGCCGTGCCGCGCATAAGGCACCGACAACACCGCTCCGACGGAAACCCGCAGCGACTTGCGGTAGAGCGGGTCGCAGCAGCCCTGATCGAGCAGCACCGCATCGGCGCCGAAGGCGGCGGCGTTGCGGAAGATCGAACCGATATTGTCGTGATTGGAAATGCCGAAGGCAGCAACCACCAGCGCCTTTTCCGGCAGCGCGGCGACCAGTTCGGAAGCCGTCCTCTCCCGCCGGCGGCGTCCAAGCGCCAGCACGCCGCGATGCAGGTGGAAACCGGCGATCTGATCCAGCACCGCGGCCGAGGCCACGTAGACCGGAACATCTGCCGGAAAACCTGCGAGGATCTCCGAAACCCCCGCAACCCGGTTTTCGAGCAGCAGGATCTTCTCGGTCAGAAAATCGCCACCGGAACCATGCGCCGCGGCGAGCATCCTGAGCACCACCGTACCCTCGGCGATAAACCGCCCTTGCCGTCCCGTGAGGTCCCGCTCGCGGATCGACCGGAACTCGGCGATCCGCGGATCGTCCGCGTCGTCGATGCGGATCGGCGCCATTATTGCGGTATCGCCACCGTCACATCGGCGACGATGCGGCCGGCAGCGATATCGTAGATCAGCACCTTCTGGTCGCCGGTCAGCATTCCGTAGAACAGGATCTGGCTGCCGGAGAGCGATACGCCCTGCACCACGAAGCCGGCAGGCAGTTCCGCGGTTGCCGCAAGCGGCTGGCCGGCGGGCACCGAGAACCCGCCTGTCGAGGCGATCGTCCCGGGCGTCGCAGGCCGCTGCGTGACCTTGTAGACAATGGCGCCAAGGACCGCCATAAAGCAGACGAACAAGATCCCGCCCGAAACGAGTATCAGAAGCACCATCTTCCGGCGGATTTTCTCCATTGCCGGATCAAGCGGCTCTTCCTGTTCCTCGATTTCGGGTTGGGGCATGAGGGCGACGTCCTTGTTCTTGTCGAATGCTATCGGAATGATTGAATGAACGATCCCTTTAAAGAAGCCGAGCGCCCAAGGAAAGTCCTCACCGCCTCCGAAGAGGCCGAAGGGCGGCTGGATGCCTGGCTGACCTCGGTGCTGGACGGCGAGTTTTCGCGAAACCGGATCAAGGCGCTGATCGAACAGGGCGCCGTCAGCCTGAACGGCAAGGTCATCACCGAGCCGAAGAAGAAGATCAATGCCGGCGACACGGTCGAGATCGACCTTCCGGAACCCGAGGACCCGGAGCCGAAGGGCGAGGATATCCCGCTTGAGGTTCTCTACGAGGACGACGACCTGATCGTCATCGCCAAGCCGGCCGGCCTCGTCGTCCATCCCGGCGCCGGCAACTGGACCGGCACGCTGGTCAACGCGCTAATTTATCACTGCGGCGCGAGCCTCTCGGGCATCGGCGGCGTCAAGCGCCCCGGCATCGTCCACCGGCTCGACAAGGATACGAGCGGCGTCATGGTCGCCGCCAAGAACGATATCGCCCACCGCCACCTTGCCGACCAGTTCGCCGACCACGGCCGCTCAGGCCCGCTGGAGCGCGCCTACCAGGCGGTCGTCTGGGGTCGTCCGCGCGGGCTCAAGGGTACGATCGACGCGCCGCTCGGCCGCGCCGGCGACCGCACCAAGCGCGCCGTGCAGAAGGAAGACAGCAGCGACGCTCGCGAGGCCATCACCCATTACCAGGTGATCGAGCGCTTCCACGAAAAGCCGGATGCCACGGCGCTTGCCGCGCTGATCGAGTGCCGGCTGGAAACCGGCCGTACCCATCAGATCCGCGTCCACATGGCCCATATCGGCCATCCGCTGATCGGCGACCAGGACTATTCCGCCGGCTTCAAGACCAAGGCGAACCTGCTTCCGGATTTTGCCAAGGGCGTCGTCAACCGCTTTCCGCGCCAGGCGCTGCACGCCTTCCTGCTCGCTTTCGAACATCCCCGCACCGGCGAGGTGATGGAATTCGAAGCGCCGATGCCCGAAGACATGGCGGAGCTGATCGAAGCGCTGAAGGCATGAAACGGGTGGCTTGAGGCACTGTCGGGGAGTATATGACTCCACGACATTCACGAGGGCCCCATGAGCCAGTTCGCCGTCAAGAAGCTCCTCGACACGGACCTGATCCAGGTCCGCGACGTCGTGTGCGGCGGCGAATGCCGGCATCGCAGCGGCGAGGAATGCTCCCACGCGACGAGCCTTGTCTTCCCCTATCGCGGCGTCTTCATGCGCCATGTCGGCGGCGACGACACGGTGGCGGAAGCCAACCAGGTCCTGTTCTTCAACTGCGACGAGGCCTACCAGATCAGCCACCCGGTCGAAGGCGGCGATTCCTGCCTGAGCATGGACGTGCCGGAAGCGATGCTGGAGGAACTGGTCCCGGCCGAGCACCGCAATCCCAAGGGCTCGCGCTTCGTCTTCAACAAGCAGCGGCTGAGGATCGACGAACGCGCCCAGGCGCTGGTGGCGCTGCTGCGCCACAGCCTGATGCGCGGTGCGGCCGAGACGCTGGAAGCCGAGACGCTCGCCATGACGCTGGTGCGCCGTTCCGTCGGCGTGCGCACCGCACGCGCGGCGACCGCCAGCGCCGGGCGCCAGAAGCTGGTGGATCGCGCCAAGCTCGCCCTCTCCTCCGATCTGGCCCGCCGCTGGACGCTCGCCGAGATTGCCGGCGAAACCGGCGTCTCGCCGGTCTACCTCACTCAAGTCTTCCAGCAGGTGGAGGGCACGCCGCTCTATCGCTACCAGCTTCGCCTGCGGCTGGCCCGGGCGCTCGACCTGCTCGGCACCTATGACGACCTGACCGACCTTGGCCTCGAGCTCGGCTTTTCCAGCCACAGCCACTTTTCCTCGGCTTTCCGCCAGGCCTATGGCCGCACGCCGGCGGAATTCCAGAGATTTGCGGGCTTAAGATAGCCGGGCGCAAAGTCGCTAAAGATTCTGACAGCGGAAGACCCCGGCAAAATGTTTTTCTTCTCCCGTAACGTCCACATCGGGAGATGCCACCATGAAAGAGAACACCTGCGCCGCCTGCGACTGCGAACTCGATTCGACCCGGATCGCGGTGAAGATCGGCGGCAAGACGGTCGAGGTCTGCTGCGAGGAATGTGCCCAAGCATTGCGGGAAGCGGAAGTCGCAACCCGCACGGCCCAGGCCGCCAGCAAGTAAAATCCAGCACCGGTAACCGACATCGAGGCGGGCGGCAGCCGCCCGCCTCCTGAACGCCAGCCGCGGATCGGCCGGCATCCCTTCAGGAGAAAGATCATGAAGAACGAGAACCGGGCGGTCTTTGACCGCGCATCGGAACGCTACCACCTTGTCTTGGACCTGTCGCCTGCGGCGTGCCAACCGCCCGTTGATGCATTGGCCAGGTCATCGCTGCTGCAACGCGTCGTCGCCGGCATCGTCAGAAAAATTCGCCAGCGTAGCAACCGGCTGGCGCTGCTTGAGCTGACCGATGATCAGTTGAAGGATATCGGCGTCTCGCGCAGCGGGGCCTATGGCGATATCAGCCGCTACCGCCGCAGCGAGGCGCACGGGCTGGAACGCAAATGCCTTTGAAGTTCTGTAGAACTAGGCAAAGCAAAGACATGTCGAAATAAATCCGAGTCATGATCGGAATCATCGCGACTGTCCACAAGTCAAATCGCCGTCAAAGTTTTGCTTTATTTGTCCCTATTGCTGCAGTGCAAAATAAATGTCTGCACTACCAAAATAAATCTCCGGCCCAAGCCGTGCATCGTGCGCGATGTATTTATCAAAAGCACAACAAATAGAATAATGAGGGACGCGCACGATATGAACTCAAGCCTCCGGAAGTTCATCTTTCATGACCTGCAGACGATCGAGGGCTATATCGACCCACCCGACGCGCTGGTTTTCCTGACTCTTCTGCAGGCACAAAAGAAAAATGGGTTAGGCGGGGGCATTGCCGAGATCGGCGTCTTTTACGGACGCTCCTATTTCCTTATGAAGAAGGTCAATAACGGCGGGGACAAGATCCTGGCGATCGATCTCTTCGATATCGGCCAGGCGTCGGACGGGGCGCCGACGCAATACGGCCAGTTTCTCGCCAATGGTCGCCGGCTGGGTCTGGACGTGGACGAGGAGCTGATCATCAAGGGTGACAGCACCCTGATGCAGGCCGACGAGATCACCAGCAAGGTCGGCCGCACCCGCTTCTTCAGCATCGACGGCGGCCATACGCTGCAGCACATCACGGCCGACAGCCGGCTTGCGACGGACACGCTCGCCGACCACGGCATCATTGCCTTCGACGATACGTTCAATCCGGCCTGGCCGGAGGTGACCGTCGGTGTCGCGGACTTCCTGCGGGAGCGCAAGGACACGTTCTCGACCTTCTGCATGACCAAGTACAAGACCTATGTCTGCCGCAAAGAATTCCACGAATTCTATTTGAAGGTGATCGCCGAGGCCGCAGACCTCATCGCCTTCGACCATGTGGAAACGGAATTTCTCGGCTCGAAAGTAGCACGGTTGCACAATCCGATGAGCCGTCGCATGGTCTATGAACTGATGGTACGGTCGGGCATGCGGGCCTTTTCGGAGCGCGTCTATCGGTAGGCGCAGTCCGCCACGGATTCGCTGAAAATCTCGGCGATTTGCCCTTGTGACGAGGACAACCCCATCCTGCCCTTCACCTTTTCGGTGTCTTGTGAAAGCCATTCGGATTTGCTCTATTTCCGATTGCATGGCTGCGCGGACCGGATATGCGCCCAGCCACGCAATCATTGAGGTCGTTGGCTGTCCATCGACGTCTTCCAGGGCGAATAGGCGGGAGGGCATGTTGCGGATTGGGGGATGGCATCGGCGATACCGGCTGTCTATATCCGGTCGATGGCTCACGGCCGCTCTCCTGTGGCTCGCGCCCATAACCTCCGTGCCGGCATTCGCGCAGGAGGTCGCCGTCGCCACGCCGGGGGAAAATTTCCGCGAGAGCTATGACGAAAGCGCTGCGGTCTCAGGAGGCGTGGTCGTCGGCCTGAGGCTCGGCGATACGCCCGGAAAGCTCGATCCCGAAAACGTACGCTTCGCCATGACGCAAAAAACGCTGGTGTGCGTCCGCGCCCTCACCCGCGACGGCCGCTACTCGGCCAACAACGAATATACAATCACGAGTACGCAGACGGCGAAAAGCGTCCGGATTTCTCCGGTAACGCGAAAACATAGAGCAGCTCTGTCCGGCTACGACGGCAGGGACTACGCTCTCAAGGTCTTCGAGGCGAAAGGCAGCGACTGCATTCCGGATGGCGCGCTGCATTTCCCCCAGCTCGGAACCGGCGCGAACGCCGATGTGCTAACCATCATGATCAATGCGAGCTCCCGAAGGGTCACCCTGGAGGCGCCGGCAGGCGCCAGCGACATCGCCTGCGGCGCCCCCGCGAGCGGAGCGCGAATCGCCTTCGACCAGGAATGCCGGGTCAACGTTCGCGGCGTCCAGGATGAGAACGCCCGCTTCGTTATCGCCATGGATGACGGCTTCGCGACCGAAAAGGAACCGGTGCTCGTATCGCTGAGACGCAATAGATGAAGATCGTGGGCAAGCGCGTTTCGACCGGAGCGAAATGGCTGGCAACCAAGGTCGCCAAGTACCTGACTACGAAAGGCGCGACGAACCTGATCGTCATCGCGCTTATCCTGACCTCCATCGCATTCCTCGCGCTTCGGCAACTGTCCAGATCGGAGCTCTATGCGTCCGTCGATGCCGTGTCCGAACTGGTGCGCTACCGCGCGGTCAGGCCGCTGATCGCCACGATCCCGCTGACCAATGCGACGCTGATCGCGTCGGCGGAAGGCTGCGTCGCATTGGCCGGCGATCCTTCACCGCGCGTCACCGGCCTCTTGCAGCCCTCGGAAGGCGCTATCGTCAGCTATCGCGCCGGCGCCGGCCGGATCGCCATTCAGATCGTCGGCGGCAGGCTTGTCAGCGAAAAGGGAACGAGGGTCGCGGCCACCTTCCAATCTTCTGGCAGGGCAGACTGCGACCTCGTGGAGCCCGTGACGGTGCGGATCACCAACGCCGCCGAACTGGTCCGGCCGCTACCGATCGCCGGCCCGGCCGATATCGGGCAGGAATTCGGCGTGCCCGTCATGCCGACCGGGACGACTTCCCGCATCTACGACATCCTGTGGGAAGGGCGCGTCAGGGTCTTCAACCGCACCTATTTCAGCGAACTACTAGTGCCCGTGGCGGACGCCGAGTTTCCGCTTCCCATCGGCAGCCGCCTGTCCGGCGGCGATAACCTGGACCCGAAGCAGCCGGTTGATCCGGCGATTGCCGCCTGGTACGGCGCAGCGATTCCGGTCGAGCAAGGATTGCAGGTTTCGGCGACGACCATATCGAACACACTTCAGCTCTACCGGCCCGGCACCCGCCGGGATGAGATGGAAACGCTCGGCCTCAGCCTGCTGACCAGCACATTCGCGGATTCGCACGCAATCGTCATTACCGGCTTCGTCATCGTCTTCGGCGGCGTGCTGGCAGCGGTCGCGAGCTGGATGGGCCTTTGGCGGGATCCGGAGAAGAAGCAGTAATGAGGCGCTTTACCCGTCCAATCGGCATTGCATTGGGCCTTGCGGCTCTGCTTCTCTCCGATGCCAGGGCGGAACCCGTATCGGTCCGCTCGCGCAATGGCGAGATCGGGCAGGCCTGGCTGTTCGGCTCGGCAGGCATCAATCCCGGCGAGTGCTGGCTCGCCGTTCCCGCCCATGTTGTCGCCTCGCCGGAAACCAAGGAGTTGCAGCCGTTCTTCTTCACCGATCGGAATGCGGTGGGCGGAGAAAGCGTACGACCGGTCTCCGGCGCCATCGATGCTCCAAAGACGCCCATGGAGGAGCGCGCCGCCGACCTCGCCTTCGCCCGCGTCGCAAGCGGACGCAAGGACGGCGCCTGTCTGTCCCGGCTCGGCCCGCCGACATTCGTCTACAACAACCTGCTCGCTTCGGCTCCGCGCATGAATGTCTTCAGCATGCTGAGGACCAGCTACGGCAATTTCGAGGTCGCCCTGAAGCGCGGCGGCGTCGACGAGTATGGCGGTGCCATCCTGCAGTTCCAGGTGCCGGATGCATCCGACAAGGGCTTTCTCCAAAAGGGGCTGAGCGGGGCGATCGTGATGAGCGAGCGTTCGGGAAGTCCGGTACCTTTCGCGATGATCACGCGGGTACCGGCCGACCAGTCCGGGGTCATGGCGATACGCTTCGACTACATCCGCGAGCGGTTTGCAGCCATCGACAGCAACGACTCCGCCAAGCGGCGCGGTAGCCGCGCCGCAGCGGATGGCGTGCCCTATACCGTGCTTGGTTACGTCGCCCTGCTTCTCAAGGGCAGCGACGGCCCCTCCGCTCTCCAGTCCGGATCCGGCTGCTTCCGGGCCGCGGCAGATGGCGGACGCGGCGACGTCGAACTGACGATCGAACTCGCCGACACGCTCGACCGGGTCGAGACGATAGAGTTCCAACACCAGGGGAACTGCACGGGCGGCACGAGAACCTTCTGGGTCGACGAGCGACGGCCGGGAGACAGCGCCTGGAACTATGTCGGCAAATGCCAGACCGGCAGCGCCGGAGCATCACCCTGCCGCGTCAACCTCAACGGGCCTCGGCAGCTTCGCCTGCGAATCGAGGCGAAGGAACCGGTGAAACTGTCCGGCCTGAAGCTTCGCTGACCTCCGCGCGTCAAAGCAGCTTGGCGGACACCGCGAAAGGCCAGGCGTCGGCGCATTGGAACGTGCCGGCAAGTTCGGAACCGGCCTTCAACTGAATGTTGAGCGAACACTCCCCCTGCGGCAGGTTGGCACGTCCGAGCCAGTTCAGGCGGGAGCCGACAATGGTCGTCTTTCCCTTGTAGTTGTTGTTTCGGTCATTGAGGCCCACCATCGGATACCAGACTGAATTGCTCGTACCCGGTTCGGCTCCGTCGATCTCGAAGACCAGGCCGTTCTGCATCAGTTGCCAGCTGCGCATGATGTACGAGCGCTCCAGTTCGGCCATCTTCTTCTCGTTGCCGGACGCGGCCTTGATGGCCGCCGTGAGCTGGGGCGGGATCTCCACCGAGAAGCGGATCTGCGGCAGGGTCGCCACGGCGGTGCGCAGTCCGAGATTGCGGATATCGGCATTGTCGCTGTCGAGCGCGAGGCGGGTGCAGATGCGCTGGATGGCAGCGTCACCCCCAGCGACCGCCTTCTCCACATAGGCAAGCCGCAGGTCCGGATCCGGATCGTTGCATTGCTCCCGCCAGGCCTTGAGCTCTCCGGCCCGATCCTGGGCATCCTGCGCCAATGCCAGCGTCGGCGCAGCCAAAACGAAAAAAATCGCCAGGCCACTGGCGCGGCGCATCCTGGAGGCACGTTTTTTCATAGCTCTTGTCCCCTCGTAGTAAGCCGTTGCTGGCCCAGATCCCCTCCCATGGTTAAATTGCAAGTCGGGCGCTTTCAATACCAACAATTGAAGCAGGTATATTACCAATACGTAATGATATAACGCTTCTGTGATGACTTGAATCACTGTTCTGCCGTACTTATCTGTCACTTGGGTCGGTGTGGGGTCGAAAATGACCTGCGCCGCTTGGCTCGCCTTCAGCATGCACAGCTAGATCAAAAAGGGAGCCGATATATAGATCGGAAAGGGGTGCTTTATGGCCCGCAATACTCTGCCTTCCATTACCGCCGGTGAAGCCGGCCTCAACCGCTATCTCGACGAAATCCGCAAGTTTCCCATGCTGGAACCCCAGCAGGAATACATGCTGGCGAAACGGTATGCCGAACATGCCGACCGGGATGCGGCCCACAAGCTGGTCACCAGCCATCTGCGTCTCGTGGCGAAGATCGCCATGGGTTATCGCGGTTATGGCCTGCCGATCGGCGAAGTCGTGTCTGAAGGTAACGTCGGCCTGATGCAGGCCGTCAAGAAGTTCGACCCGGAACGCGGCTTCCGTTTGGCGACCTACGCCATGTGGTGGATCAAGGCCTCGATCCAGGAATATATCCTGCGTTCGTGGTCGCTCGTGAAAATGGGCACCACCGCCAACCAGAAACGCCTGTTCTTCAATCTGCGCCGGTTGAAGGGCAAGATCCAGGCGATCGACGAAGGTGATCTGAAGCCCGACCAGGTGGCCGAAATCGCCACCAAGCTGAACGTCTCCGAGGAGGAAGTGGTTTCCATGAACCGCCGCCTTTCGGGCGACGCTTCGCTGAATGCGCCGATCCGCGCCACCGAAGGCGAATCCGGCCAGTGGCAGGATTGGCTGGTGGACGACCACGAAAGCCAGGAAGCCGTGCTGATCGAGCAGGACGAGCTCGACACGCGCCGCCGCATGCTGGCCAAGGCCCTGAGCGTGCTGAACGACCGCGAACGCCGCATCTTCGAAGCCCGTCGTCTTGCCGACGATCCGGTGACCCTCGAAGAACTGTCGGCCGAGTTCGATATCAGCCGCGAACGCGTCCGTCAGATCGAAGTCCGTGCCTTCGAAAAGGTGCAGGAAGCGGTCCAGAAGGAAGCGCTCGCCCAGGCGAACGCTCTGCGCGTCGTCGACGCGTAAAGCGGGTTCAACACCGACGATAAAATAGGGGCTGCTTCGGCGGCCCCTTTTCTTTTGGCGCATCGGCAGATGTTGGAGCCGGCGGACGGAAAATTCTCCGCAAAGGATATCGAACGCCTGAAACCGTCGCAGAATATCCCGATTCTGCGACGCAGATATCCGGCGCGGGCGCGGCTTGAAGCCGAGATTCTGCGCAATGGTCCAATGGGAAGGATATTCATGACCGATATTTCAAAGAGATTGCGTATCTGTGTGTTGTTTGGCGGGCGCTCGGCGGAGCATGACGTATCGGTGCTGTCAGCCACCAACGTCATGCATGCGCTGGATCCGGAAAAATACGATGCCGTCCCGGTCTTCGTCACGCGTGAGGGACGATGGCTGCTGAGCGCCTTCGAGAACGGTGCGCTCGCAAAGCCCACCAGCGGCACGGAACTGTGCTTCATCCCTGGAGGACGTGGCCGGGCGATTGCATCTCCCGAGCATGGTTCTCCCTACGAATTGCCGGGGATGGACATCGTCTTCCCCGTCCTGCACGGCATCCACGGCGAAGACGGTGCGATCCAGGGACTGGCCGAGGTGGCATGCGTGCCGCTCGCGGGATGCGGCATTCCCGGCTCCGCCAACGCCCTCGACAAGGACATCGCCAAGCGCCTGTTCAACGAGGCCCGCATCCCGGCGGCGCGATCGGTCACGGTTCATCAAGGCGCGGCGCCGGACTTTGAGGAACTGGAAGAGACGCTCGGTCTTCCCCTCTTTATCAAGCCGGCTCGTCAGGGGTCATCGGTGGGAGTCAGCAAGGTTTCGACCAGGGCGGATTATGAAGCGGCGCTTTCGGAAGGCTTCCGCCATGATCGCAAGCTTCTGGCCGAGGAGTTCATTGACGGCCGTGAGATCGAATGCGCCGTTCTTGAAGATACCCAAGGCGGGCTGTTCGTGTCCCGGACCGGCGAAATCATTCCCGCCAAGACCCACGGCTTCTACACCTATGATGCCAAATATATCGATGGTGACGGTGCGGCGCTGAAGGTGCCGGCGGAATTGCCCCAAGAGGTCGAGGATGAAATCCGCGCCATTGCCAGGAGAGCATTTCGCGCGCTCGGCTGCGACGGCATGGCGCGAGCGGACTTCTTCGTCACCCAGGACATGCGGATCCTCGTCAACGAACTCAACACGATCCCCGGTTTCACCGATATCAGCATGTATTCCAAGGTCATGGGCGCAAGCGGCGTCAGCTATCCCGAAATCATCGATCGCCTGGTCGCGCACGGCTTGGCGCGGGCAAGCCGGTCCCTCTAGGCTTCGGGTATGAGTGTCGCGAAAATCCAGATTTTCGCGACACTCCCCGGTTCACTGCCCGCTGACGGTTGCCCCGAGCGTGGCCCATTCGCGGATCGCGTCGTTGAAGGCGCGTTCGCCTTCCGGGCCCTTCTGGAGGGTCAGCAGCGCGCGGCGGCCGTTGCGATAGGCGATCGGGATGTCGATCCAGTTGCGGCTGCGCAGGAGTTCCAGATTGGTCGAGCGTGCATCCGGGAAATCGTTGAGCGCGATCATGTGGAAGTCATCGGTGATCTTGGCGGGCACCGCGATCAATGCGTTGCCGCGATCCTGCTCGCTCGCCTTCATGGCGATGCGCTGCACGCTTTCGATCGCACCACCTTCGAAATCCGGCGGCACGGCGAAGACGATCTCGACCAAGTGGCTCGCCGGCAGCGACGGATCGGTATTGCGCTTGAAGGTCATCAGCGCCGTCAGGCCCCTGCCCGGCACGTTGATACGTCCTTGCACGACCGGTTCCTGCCGGCCGTTGGCACCTGCCTCGCGCTGCAGCGACCAGGAGACCGAGCCGTCGATGGCCGTCGGCGCCGTCTGGCCGATCCGCTCCTCATAAAGAAACATCTTTTCGCCTGCGACCGCCGGAGCATTCGCGGGGGCTGCCGAGGGCGGGCTGGCCGGCGGCGTGGCGGCATTCGGAGCCGGCACCGCAGGTGGCGTCTGAGCCGGAGCAGCGTTGGCGCTGCCGTTCGGAGCGCGGGGGGCTGCAGCCGGCGCGCCCGGAGCGGCCGTCGGAGGATTGGCGGGCGGAGCGTTGAGCTGCGCTACCGACTGGCCTTCCGCATTCTGCGCCAGGCCAGCGGTAACGCCCGGCCCCTCGTCGACCTCGCGGCCATCGGCCATCAGCCGCTGCGTGAATTTGGTCCCGGCCGTAGATCCGTCCGCCGTTCGCGGCGCAGCAGGCGTATTGGCCGCACCGTTCTGTGGCGGTGTCGAAGGGTTGGAAGGCGTCGAAGGGGTAGGGTTGGGCTGCGGTGTAGCCGGTGCGGGCGCCGGTGTCTGCTGCGCGCTCTGGCTTCCGGGCAGGCTCGACTGGATCAGGCCGTCGACCATGTCGTTCAGCGAGTCGCGGTTCAGCCAGATCGCGTAACCGCCGCCGCCGACAAGTGCCAGACCGACGATCGCCAGCACGATCCCGGCATAGTTGCGCTTGCGCACGGGAGTAACCCGATAGGGCCTCGCCGGCGCATGCATCAGATCGTCCGCATCGGCATCGGTGTGCAGCGTGCTGTGCGCACCACCGCCTGAAGAGGACGGAGCATCCTTGTTGAAGCCGATCAGTTCCTCGAGATCACCCCATGGATCGCTGTCGGCCGGTTTCGCCGGCGCGGCGGTGACCTTCTTGGACTGTTGTTGATCGAGATATTCGGCGAAGGGATCGATACCAGCAGCCGTTGCCACCCCTGCCGCTGCGCCGGATTGCTCGGCCAGCTCAGGGAGATCGGCGACTGGCGGCATGCGGACCGAATCGGCCGACACATGGGTCTCCGGATCGAAATGAGCGTCGGCCGGAGCTGCGGTTCCGCCGTGCCCGTGATCGATCGGCACGACAGGACCGGCCGTGATCAATTCCGGCACATCGTTCCATGCAGCGGCAGCGACCGTCTCCTGGCTCGACATCGGAGGCTCGGCCGGAGCCGGCACCTCCCAGCCCCAATCCTCGTCTGCCGGCTTGGCCGGTTCCGGCGCCTGATAAGCTTGGGCAGGCTGCTCGACCTCCATCCGGTCCTCGACCGGATGCGGATCTTCAAACGGATCTGGTTCGCTGTGCCGCCATGCCTCCACGAACTCCGGAGCGTCCTGCTGAACGGTCTGCTCGCCGCGTGTCGGATAGGGGAAATCGTCGTCGGTCGATTCGCTCTCGGCAGTATCGACCGGCTCGGCAGCAGCATTGACCGGTTCCGGCACGACCGGCTCTGAGGCCGGCAGGGGTGCGGCCGTCGGGAATTCGATCGTGCTCTCGTCGAAAGCCTGCGAAGGCTCGGGCACCTGTTCGGAATGATCGTAGGTGGCCGGCTCGACGGGTGGCTCTTCCGACGGCACGTCGTCCCGCCAGTCGCCATATTGCTGGGCGGGTTCCGGCTGATGGGCGGGTTCCGGCTGATCGGAAACCGCCGTTACCTCTTCCTCCTCGTGGAGTACGGCTGGCTCGGAGACCGGAGGCTCCACGTCGGCAGGTTCCTGCGCGACCGGCTCCGGCTCGGCGGGGGCGACGGCCGGTACCGGCTCTTCATAACCGTCTTCGTAAAATACGGGCCGTTCCACGCGAACGGCGGGGGCTGATTCGGATGCGGCCGGCATCTCTGCGGGCTCATGTGCTTCCGGCGCCTGAGCCGGTTCGGCAGCGCGCTGCTGATCGTCCTCGTATTCCGAGACCCGCTCGGCCGGAGCAGCCTCATCGACTGTCTGGGCATCCGCGGCGCTTGCACCGTCGGCTATGGGCTCCAATGCTTCGGCATGTTCGCTCTCGACGTCGACGATGGCGGCTTCGAGCTTGTCGAGCTGCCGCCGCAGCATGTCTTCAGGCGGACGCGGCTTCATGTTCTCGAGTTGCCGCTGCACGGCGCCACGAGCTTTGTCATACACCTTCGCGCGCATCTCCGGCGTGTTGTTCGCCAGACCGTCAACGGCGCGGCGGATCACCGCTACAAAATCAGCCATCAGCACTTTCTCATGTAAGCCGGCCCGAAGGCCGGCCGAATGGTAATCAATTCTTGACTTTAATCTTCAAACGGGTCGGTCACAAGTATGGTGTCGTCCCGCTCCGGGCTGGTGGAAAGTAGTGCAACCGGGGCGCCGATCAATTCCTCGACCTGGCGGACGTATTTGATCGCCTGGGCCGGCAGGTCCGCCCAGGAGCGAGCTCCTACCGTCGATTCCTTCCAGCCTTCGAGGGTAACATAGACCGGCTCTACACGAGCCTGGGCGCCCTGGCTTGCAGGAAGATGATCGATCTGCTGGCCGTCGAGCATATAGCCGACGCAGATCTTCAACTCGTCGAGGCCGTCGAGCACGTCGAGCTTGGTGAGTGCGATGCCGGTAATGCCGTTGGTAGCGACCGACTGGCGTACCAGCGCTGCGTCGAACCAGCCGCAACGGCGCTTGCGGCCGGTGACCGTACCGAATTCATGGCCCTTCTCGCCGAGGAACTGGCCGATCTCGTCCTTCAGCTCGGTCGGGAACGGGCCTTCGCCGACGCGAGTCGTATAGGCCTTGGTGATGCCGAGAATATAGCCGAGCGCGCCCGGACCCATGCCGGAGCCGGCAGACGCCTGGCCGGCGACCGTGTTGGACGAGGTGACGAACGGATAGGTGCCATGGTCGATATCGAGCAGGGACCCTTGCGCGCCTTCGAAGAGGATGCGAGCGCCCTTGCGGCGCTGCTTGTCGAGCAATTCCCAGACGGTTTCGCGGAAGGGCAGCACACGGTCGGCGATCGAGGTGAGTTCCTGCATGATCGCCTCGTGCGAGACTTCCTTCTCTCCGAGACCACGGCGCAGCGCGTTGTGATGGGTGAGGATGCGGTCGACCTTGCCCGGCAGCGTTTCCAGGTCGGCAAGATCCATGACGCGAATGGCGCGGCGACCGACCTTGTCTTCGTAGGCCGGGCCGATACCGCGGCGGGTGGTGCCGATCTTGGTGCCGCTGTTGGAGGCGGCATCCTCGCGCATGCCGTCGAGTTCGCGGTGCAGCGAGAGAATCAGTGTGGCGTTATCGGCAACGCGCAGGTTCTCGGGGGTGACCTTGACGCCCTGCGCGCCGAGCTTTTCGATTTCGGCCAGCAGCGCATGCGGATCGAGCACGACACCGTTGCCGATCACCGCGATCTTGCCGGGACGGACGATGCCCGAGGGCAGCAGCGACAGCTTATAGCTGACGCCGTCGATGACGAGCGTATGGCCCGCATTGTGACCGCCCTGGAAACGCACCACGATATCGGCACGTTCGGAAAGCCAATCGACAATCTTGCCCTTGCCTTCGTCACCCCATTGCGAACCAACCACGACTACGTTCGTCATCTGCGTTTCCTGTATTGCGGGCAAAGCCCCACGCGACCACACGCACACCTTCCGTAGATCAATATTGATATACGGTCGATGCGCCAGTTTGATTTTACATGCACTGCCTTTGGCGGAGAGAACTCGTTCAAGGGCATTGCAAACGGCCGCATCTATAAAGCCTCGGCCGATGGAAAGCGACCTGTTTGTCACTCAGGCGTGGTTTTTACGTGACAAAAGCGTGGATCGCACGCTATTTCCCGCCCGCCATCCCTGAAATCGCCGCCATTTTCCGGCGCCGGAGATCATCTTGCATAAAAAGGCCTATCTCTCGCTCATCATTGCAACCCTGGCCTGGGGCGGCAATGCGGTAGCGGGCAAGCTCGCCGTCGGCCATGTCAGCCCGATGATGCTGACCTTCTGGCGCTGGTTCTTCGCCGTCGCCATCATCTTCGCCATCTCCATGCCCCAGATCATCAAGGACTGGCCGGTCGTCAGGAAGAACCTGCCGATTCTCCTTTTCCTCGGCGTCGTCGGTTATGTCGTCTTCAACGCCGCGCTCTATACCGCCGTCAATTACACGACGGCGATCAACGTGACGGTCGAGCAGGCGGTCATCCCGATGCTGATCTTCGTCATCAACTTCGCCCTGTTCCGGATGAAGGTCTCCTGGGCGCAGATCCTCGGCTTCACCCTGACGCTTCTCGGCGGCATCCTCACCGCCGTCCACGGCGATCTGAGCGCGCTGGTGACGCTGACCGTCAATTCCGGCGATGCGATCATGATGATCGCGATCGTCGCCTACGCGATCTATACCGTGGCGCTCAGATGGCGCCCGAAGGTCGATTGGCGGACGCTGATGGCGGTCCCCGCCTTCTTCGCGATGATCTTCTCCCTGCCCCTGGCCTTCTGGGAATATTCGAGCGACCGCCTGATCTGGCCCGACACGGAAGGCTGGATCGTGGTGCTCTATACGGCCGTCTTCGCCTCGCTGATCGCCCAGGTGCTCTACATCAAGGGGGTCGAGGAGATCGGCGCCAACCGGGCCGGGCTGTTCATCAATCTCGTGCCGGTGTTCGGCACGCTGCTCTCGGTCGCCATCATCGGCGAAAGCCTGCAGCTCTTCCATGTCGTCGCGCTGGCGCTGGCGCTCGGCGGCATCGCCATCGCCGAATGGGGAAAACCCCATATGGACCGGTAGTCCTGCTGAAAACGAAAACCGCCGGCCCCTGCAAACGGGCCGGCGGTTTTCAGATCATCGACCGGTAACATCCCGCCGCCTGCAGAGGCATTTGGGGGGAGCCGGCTGGTCAGGAAGTGCTCCTCAGCTGGCCATCGCCAGTCGTCCGGGGGCGAACGAGCGCTGATCGCGCACGTTGTTTCGGCTCACTTCGAAGCGCGCCAGCAGTTCGGAAAGGCGGCTGCTTTCCTGCGCCAGAGACGCGCCGGCCGCATTCATTTCCTCAACCATGGCGGCGTTCTGCTGGGTCATCTGGTCCATGTGGTTCACGGACGTGTTGATTTCCGAGAGACCGACTGCCTGCTCGTTTGCAGCGATGGCGATCGCCTCCATATGCTGGTTGACCGCCGCGACCAGCTTGGCGATCTCCTTGAGACCGTCGCCGGTATCATTGACGAGAACCACGCCCTGGTTGACGGCGGCTTCGGAATTACCGATCAGCGTCTTGATCTCCTTGGCGGCCTTGGCCGAGCGCTGCGCCAGCTCGCGGACTTCCTGGGCAACGACGGCAAATCCCTTGCCGGCCTCGCCTGCGCGGGCGGCTTCGACGCCTGCATTGAGGGCCAGCAGGTTGGTCTGGAACGCGATCTCGTCGATGACGCCGATGATCTGACTGATCTGGTTCGACGCCATCTCGATCTTCTGCATCGCATTGACCGCATTGGAAACGACGGTGCTGGAGTTTTGCGCGCGGGAGCTCGCATCCCGGACGATTTCCCGTGCCTCGCTCGCCCTTTCCGAGGTCTGCTTCACATTGGTGGTCACTTCTTCCAGCGCCGCGGCCGTCTCTTCCAGCGATGCGGCCTGCTGTTCCGTACGCTTCGAAAGCTGGTCGGAAGCGGTCGAGATTTCGTCGCTGCCGCTGCGAACGCTTTGGGCGGTCCGGTTCACGCCTTCGAGCGCGGTGCGCAACTGGCGGACCGAACTGTTGAAGTCGTGACGCAGGGTTTCGAACTGCTCGGAAAATTCCTTGTCGATCTCACACAGCAGATCGCCGGCAGCAAGGCGCTTCAGACCCTGCGCAAGTTCCGATGTGGCCTGGGTCAATCGCTCCTCGGCTTCGGACTCTGCCCGGCGCTGGAATTCGATGCGTTCTGCCTCGGCCGCCTTGCGGGAGTGTTCGGCATCCGCCTCGAGCTGGCGGTTCTGCTGCGCAGCCTCGCGGAAGATTTCGACAGCGCGCGCCATGTCGCCGATCTCGTCAGTGCGGGCAGCACCCGGGATCTCGACGGAAAGGTCGCCGCCTGCGAGCGTGCGCATCACACCCGTCAACCGGCCGATCGGATTGGCGATCCGCACGATGACCGTGTAGATGCCGAGAAGCGAAAGCGTAAAAGCAAGAACGGTCGCAACACTGTAGATGATGATGGATTGTTTTGCGGAAGCAGCCTCTTCTGCCGTCAGCCTCGTCATCTCGTTGAGCGAGGCGGAGGCCATATCGGCGATCGAAGACTGTGCCGGCGCGGCGGGCTTGCGCCAGTCGTCAACCGCCATGTCGAAGGGTTTGCCGGCTTGGAATGCCTTGAGGGCAGCATTGCGCTGCTCGGCATACGGTCCGGCGAAATAGGTCGCTTGCGCTGTCCGGTGGAGCGCCTTGATCTTCTCCGGCGTCGTCTCCGCGTTGGAAAGCTGGGTAATGACATCCCATGCCGTTGCCACACGCGCATCCTGAACGGCAATTTCCGTCAGCTTGTCCGCCGCAAGCGGCTGTTTGGCGATCAGGGCATTGACGAAGGTGGAGTTTGCGGTGCCGAGTTGCGTGCGCGCCGTCCAGGCAAGGGAGCGTATCTGGGTGAACATGATCATCCCGGGTCCGCGCGCATTGATGGTGGCCTCGGCCTGATTGGCGGCCTTTTCGAGATCGGCCAGCATCGTATCGGCAAGTCCGAGCACGGCTTTGCCGAGCGCCGGATCACGGTCCTTGACCGCCTGCGTGAGCGCGGTGTCGACATTTGGACGATAACCCGCCCACTGCGTGTAGGCGTTGAGAACCGGAGATATTGCATTGCGCAGGCTCGCCGATTCGATTTCGGCCGTCAGGGTCTTCACCTCCGAGAAGGCTTTATCCATCGACTGCCGGCCGGTATCCATGTTCTTGCGGCTGGATGCGATCTCGGCAGGTTCCAGCTTGATCGCCGAGGATATGCCGCCGCGCTCGCCGCGCAGCCCGATCAGCGCATTGAACAGCGCTTCGTCAAGCTGTGCCAGTTCCGAGAGCTGGGTGGAATTTTGGTAGCGGCCGATCTCCTGAGACAGCATTCTGCCCATCAGGCCCAGTATGCCCAAGCTAAGAACAACAAACGCCAGTATCAAAGTATGCTTGATTGAAATCCGCACCTGCATCACTCCTTATTTAATACACTCGCCGCTGGGTTTGCGGGCAATCAGCAATTCGGATAATTGCTGAACCATCCGGCAGCGTCTCCCGACCTGGACGGGAGAGATAATACAACCTCGTATAAAACATTAAATATTCGATTAAATACAAGGCGTTCCGGAAGCCTGTGGAATCGTTTCCGCAACTTAGGCATCACATTCACCGAATCGCGAAAACCCGCCTCCCCGTATGAGGGAGACGGGCCGGTCCGTCGTGCTGCAACGGACGGGAGCGAGGAGAGCCGCTCCGGATCAGATAAGATGACGGGTCGGAATGATCATACCTCACCCGGCGGTCGGGCGCCGCACCTGATCGCGGGACATGTCGATCATGGCGCCGCCATGGCCGAGGATCATCTCGCCGCGGCCGGTCGCAATCGCCAGCACCCGTTCGATGCGGCCTTCGGCGCCGATCGCGTATTCGATCCGCAGAACCTCCGGCGGCCAGCCGAGCGAAATCAGGTGATCGCGCTTGAGGTCGGCGCAATCGAGGCAGGCATTGGCGCGCATCCTGGCCAAAGGTACGCCGGCGACCGTATCGAAATAACTGTCGAGCTCGGAGATGGCGTTATTCACCGCGGAATTGACCCGCTGCAATTCGCGCCGCTGCGACAATGTCAGCGCCGTATCATCCTTGACGCCGTGATGGCGCTCGATCGCCGTGCGTTCGGTCAATATGCCCGCAAAACCGGTGACGCCGGCTGCACGTGATTCCTTGCCGACAATCAGCGCCGTCAGGACAACGGCGGAAATGATGAGCTTCTTGATCATGGCTGCACCCTTTTCTTCAGACGGCTTGGATGCCGTTTCTTGGATGAGTTCACCCTAGCCCTCGGGTTTTTCGGGGCGCTTAAGCCGATAGCTGCAATTTTAGTGAAATCGGCTTTTTTCCCGACTTGATACAGAAGGTTCGAAATAGCGTGCTCAAAAAGGCAGCGGAGCAGGCGGAAATTGATGCTTTTCGAGATGTGCCCGATCTCCTACCCCTCAAAAACGAGATGCAGAAAGGCAGGACAGCATGGGCAAGCCATTTTACTGGAACGAACTCAATACACTCGATTTCGCCGGCCTTTCGCCCGACAAGACCATCGCCATCCTGCCGATCGCCTCGACCGAACAGCACGGGCCCCACCTGCCGATCGCAACCGACGTGGCAATCGCCAACGGCATGCTGGCGGAATTGAAGACGCAGCGTCCTGACGATCTCGATTTCCTCGTTCTCCCAACCCAAGAGATCGGCAAGGCGAACGAACATGTCTACGGCCCCGGCTCGCTGTCCTTCGGCCCGGAGATCCTGATCCCCGCCTGGACCGCGATCGGCGCCAAGGTGGCGGAAGCCGGGGTCAAGAAGCTCGTCTTCGTCAACTCGCATGGCGGCAACGTCGATATCATGAGCATCGTCGGCCGGGAGCTGCGCGTCCGCCACAAGATGGCGGTGATCGGCACGCAATGGGGACGCTTCGGCCACCCGCCGGGCCTGATCAGCGAGCACGAGCAGAAATACGGTATCCACGGCGGCGAGGTCGAAACCTCGCTGATGCTGCATTTCCGCCCCGAGCTGGTGCGAATGGAGAACGCACAGAACTTCGTCTCCAAGGCGGAAAGCCGCTCGAAATACATGCAGCCGGCCCCGCCGCACGTGCTGTCCTGGGTGGCGCACGACCTGAACCCCAACGGCGTCGTCGGCGACGCCTCCAAGGGCACCGCGGAAAAGGGCGCGCTCATCTGCCGCCATCAGGTTGCGGGCTTCATCGAGATGCTGCGGGAATTCCAGACATTCCCCCTCGACGAGCTGTATTCCCGCTAACCTTCGTCGCGTTGCGCGTCCCGGCCATGCGGCTGGGGCGGCAGGTGGCCCTTGGCCTGCAATTCGGCCACCATCGCCGCAAGTTCCGACAGCAGGAACTCCACGAACAGGCTGGTTGCCGTATCGAGCGTCGTCCGCGCACGGGCGAAAAGCTTCATTGGCTGGTGACGCGCGTGCGGATTGGCGATCGGCCGGAAGATCAGCTCGCCGCGGCGGCATTCCGACAGCACGTCGAGCGGATTGAGCAACGTCAGGCCGGTGCCCGCCTTGACCAGCTTCTTCAGCATTTCCGAGGCGTTGCTTTCCACCAGCGGCTCCACCGCGACCGACAGCGGCGATAGCGCCAGATTGATGATGTTGCGCAGGCTGGTGCCCGATTGGGCAAGTACCAGAGGCTCCTGCACGACATCCGCAAGGTCGACCGGCCCCTCTTCCGCCGCCAGCCGATGCCCTGGCGGCATCACGACCCCGATCGGTATATCGAAGTTGGCGAGCGTACGGATGCCGGGCGTCGCGGGGATGTTGAAGCCGAGCCCAAAATCCACCTCCCCCGTGATCACCGGCTGCATCGTGTTCGACGGCCCGTCGTTGCGCAGGAGAACCCGCACGCGCGGATGCTGCGCGACGAAGCGGGCTATGATCTCGGGAAGCGGCCCAGCGGCAAGCCCGACGGTCGAAACCAGCGTCACTTTGCCGGCCTGCGGCATCTTGAGTCCGCGGATGCGCGCTTCCATCCGCTCGTAGGTTTTCAGCACCTCCCGAATATGCTCGATGCAGAGCTCGCCTGCTGCCGTCAGCTTCAGCCCGCGCGGCATCCGCTCGAAAAGCGGCGCCCCGAACTCTTCTTCCAGGGCCAGAATCTGCCGGTTGATCGCCGACGATGCGACGTTCAGCCGGGCTGCCGCCTTGCGGATCGATCCGCATCGGGCGATTTCGTCGATATATTGAAGTTTTCGCGAGTGCAGCATTTTCTTCGAAGCCCCTCATTGCATGTTTTTTGATCGCGCACCACAATTTGGCAGATTAAAAATAGAGCGCTGCCCTAAAGGCATCAATGTGAACGAATTTTGATGCTTTTCAAAGAGCAACGCAACCGTACAAATGTCCATCATAAGCTGCTCTCACGATGCCGCACGGTTTAACAGGGGAACAAAGCAACATGTCCAAATCCTTGATGATGAAGAGTTTTTTTGCTGCCGTCGGCCTTTCGGCTGTGGCGCTCGGCGCTCAGCCGGCCGCGGCTCTCGATGAAGTCTCCTATGGCACCAACTGGCTTGCCCAGGCCGAGCACGGCGGCTTCTACCAGGCCGTCGCCGACGGCACCTATGAAAAGCGCGGCCTGAAGGTGAAGATCGTGCAGGGCGGCCCGAATGCCGCCAACCGCGCACTCCTGATCGCCGGCAAGGTCGATTTCTACATGGGCGGCCCGCTCGGCGACATGGATGCCGTCAAGCAGGGCATCCCGCTGGTCAGCGTCGCTTCGATCTTCCAGAAGGACCCGCAGGTCCTGCTCGCCCATCCCGACGCGGGCGTCGAAAAGTTCGAGGACCTCGCCAAGATGAAGACCATCTTCATGGGCAAGGAAGGCTACACCACCTATTTCGAATGGATGAAGAAGAACTTCAAAGGCTTCAAGGACGAACAGTTCAAGCCCTACACGTTCAACCCAGCCCCCTTCATCGCCGACAAGGCCTCCGCGCAGCAGGGTTACCTGACCTCCGAACCCTACGAGATCGCCAAGCAGGCCGGCTGGACGCCGAAAGTCTTCCTGATCGCCGATGCCGGTTACGGCCCCTATTCGACGATGATCACCACCACGCAGACGATGATCGACAAGAAGTCCGACGTCGTGCAGCGCTTCGTCGATGCCTCGATCGAGGGCTGGTACACTTACCTCTATGGTGACAACAAGGCCGCCAACGATCTGATCAAGAAGGACAATCCGGAAATGACGGATGGCCAGATCGCCTATTCCATCGCCAAGATGAAGGAATACGGGATCGTCATGTCGGGCGACGCCGAGACCAAGGGCATCGGCTGCATCACCGACGAGCGCTACAAGAAGTTCTTCGAGTCCATGGTATCGATCGGTGTCCAGCCGGCCAGCCTCGATTACAAGAAGGCCTATTCGACAAAGTTCGTCTGCAAGGGCGTCGGCATGGCGCTGAAGAAGTAGTCTCGGAAGAGCGCAATGGTTCATTCCCTCTTTGCTGTGCCTGTCACGGGAAAGAGGGAATTGCCGCCCTGTCCCGACTAAGTTCAAGGCCCGCAATGAGCATGTCCCAAGCCCCGCTGATACCCGCCCCCGGGGAGACACGCAGACGCCCGCTGGTCGTCATGCGCTCCGTCTCGAAAACGTTCTCCAGCGGCACGCTGGCGCTCTCCGACATGTCGCTGACGGTCGAGGGGGGCGAGTTTGTCAGTCTGCTCGGTCCTTCCGGCTGCGGCAAATCGACGGCACTGCGCATCATTGCCGGTCTCGGCGACGTCTCGACCGGCACGATCGACTGGCCGAGTTCGCGCATCAACTCCAAAGGCCTGCCGGAAGGCGACATTTCCTTCGTTTTCCAGGAGCCGACCCTGATGCCGTGGCAGACGGTGTTCGGAAACGTCTACCTGCCGCTGAAACTGCGCGGCGTCTCCAAATCGGCTGCCCGCGAAGAAATCATGAAGACGCTGGCGACCGTCGGCCTCCAGGACTTCGCCGACGCCTATCCGCGCGAACTTTCTGGCGGCATGAAGATGCGCGTCTCGATCGCCCGTGCGCTGGTCACCAAGCCGAAGCTGCTCTTGATGGACGAGCCCTTTGCGGCGCTCGACGAAATCACCCGTCAGAAACTCAACGACGACGTGCTGCGTTTGTGGCGCGAGACCGGCATCACGGTGATCTTCGTCACCCATTCCGTCTTCGAATCCGCTTACCTCTCCAACCGCATCGTGGTCATGAAGGCACGCCCCGGCCGGGTCCATGCGGATTTCCCGTTGGTGACGAGCCTCGAGCGCGATGCCCGTTACCGCACCTCGGAAGAATACCGCCAGGCCTGCGAAAAGGTCTCGACCATGCTTATCGAAGCAATCGGCGGGGAGGAACACTGATGGCCGACACCGATACCGCCCTCGTGCCGCCGAAGCCGGGCTTCCTCAGCCGCAACCGCGATACGCTGCTGCGCACCCTCGTCCCGATCTGCGTGGTGGTCTGCCTCGTCCTCCTCTGGCAGTTCATCATCACCGTCAACAGCATTCCCCAATACATCCTGCCGGGGCCGCTGGCGGTCGCGAACTCGCTCTACAACGACTGGGGCACGCTCTCGCCAGCCCTGTGGGTGACGACGCAGATCACCATGCAGGCGCTCGCACTGGCGCTGATCGGCGGCGTCGGCATCGCCGTCTTTCTGATCCAGTCGAAATGGATCGAGACCGCCTTCTATCCGATCACGGTCATCCTGCAGGTGACGCCGATCGTGGCGATCGCGCCGCTGATCCTGATCTATGCGCCGACCACCCAGGTGGCGCTCTTGATCTGCGCCTTCCTCGTCGCTTTCTTCCCGATCCTGTCGAACATGGTCCAGGGCCTGAAGAGCGTCGATCACAACCTGCTCAACCTTTTCGATCTCTACGGTGCCTCCCGCTGGCAGACGCTGCTCTACCTCAAACTCCCCTCCTCGCTCCCCTATTTCATGACGGGCCTGAGGATCGGCGGCGGCCTGGCACTGATCGCGGCCGTTGTTGCGGAATTCGCGGCAGGCTCGGCGGGCGCAGGTTCCGGCCTTGCCTTCCGGCTGCTCGAATCCCAGTATCGCCTCAACATTCCGCGTCTGTTCGCGGCATTGATCCTGCTCTCCTTGCTCGGCGTGGTGATTTTTGCGATCACCTCCTTCATCTCGTGGTTTTTCCTGCATCGCTGGCATGAAAGCAGCCTGAAAAGAGAAAACTGATGACTGCCTTCATGACGCTCCCCGACGCCCGCCGTTTCGCGCTCACCAATGCGACGCTGCCGGCCGTCCTCGTCAAGGGCCTGCCGGCTGCCGCGAAGGACGGCCTCATGGAGGCCGATCTCGTCATCGCGGACGGGAAGATCGAGGCAATCCTGCCGAAAGGCTCGGCGCCCGCCGATCTGACGATTGCGGATATGCGCGGCGGCATGATCTGGCCCTGTTTCGCGGACATGCATACGCATCTCGACAAGGGGCATTTCTGGGACCGCCGCCCCAACCCGGACGGCACGTTCGAGGGCGCGCTGATGAATGTGCGCGAGGATCGGATCGCCAACTGGTCGGCTGAGGACATCCGCGCCCGCTTCGAGTTTTCGCTGAAAAGCGCCTATGCCTACGGCACGAAACTGATCCGCACCCATCTCGACAGCATTCCGCCGCAGCCGGACATCTCCTTCCCGCTCTTCGACGAACTCCGCTCGGAATGGAAGGACCGTATCGCGCTCCAGGCGGTCGCCCTGCTGCCGCTCGAATGCGCGCTCGACGAAGGCGTTTTCGGCGGCATCGTTGCGACGACGAAGCGTTATGGCGGGCTGCTGGGCGGCGCTACCCGCATCCTGCCGGATTTCGAGCGTATCCTCGATACCCTCTTCAAGGCAGCGGCCGACAACGGCCTCGATATCGACCTGCATGTCGACGAGACGGAAGACAAACAGGTCCTCACCCTGGAACAGATCGCCGAGGCGAAAATCCGCAACCGCTTCGAAGGTTCGGTCACCGTCGGCCATTGCTGCTCGCTGGCAAGGCAGGACGACGAGACCGCAAGGCGCGTCATCGACAAGGTCGCCAAGGCTGAAATCTCGGTAGTCTCCCTGCCGATGTGCAACATGTACCTCCAGGACCGCCATGCCGGCCGCACCCCCCGCTGGCGCGGCGTGACGCTGTTCCACGAACTGACAGCCGCCGGCGTGAAAACCGCCGTCTCCTCCGACAATACCCGCGATCCGTTCTACGCCTATGGCGACATGGATCCGGTCGAGGTTTTCCGCGAGGCTGTCCGCATCCTGCATCTCGATCACCCGCTCGACACATCCGCCCGCGTCGTCACCTCGACGCCCGCCGAAATCCTTGGGCGGCCGGATATCGGCGTTATTGCCGAAGGTGGTCCCGCCGACCTCGTGCTCTTCAGCGCGCGCCGCTGGAGTGAATTCCTTTCCCGTCCGCAGGCCGACCGCATCGTGATGCGGAATGGCATGGGCATCGACCGTCGCCTGCCGGATTACCGTGACCTGGACCCGATTTTGGACAAGTGAACATGCCGGATTACGCACAGATCAAGAAAGAACTCGAGGGCCTCGCAATCGAGGACAATCCGGCGCTGGTGCGCCAGAAGAGCCGCGATTTCTACTGGTACTCGCCGATTCTGAAGGAAGAGCTCGAGAGCGTCACCGCCGATCTCGTCGTCTCGCCGAAAAGCGAGGAAGAGGTGATCCGGGTGCTGAAGGTCGCCTATGCCCATGGCGTACCGGTCACCCCGCGCGGCGCCGGCACCGGCAATTACGGCCAGGCCATGCCGCTCTCCGGCGGCATCGTGCTCAACCTCATCAACATGAACAAGGTCAAGGAAATCCATCCGGGCCGCGTCATCGCCGAGCCCGGCATCGTGATTGCCGAACTCGACCGCCAGACCAGGGCCCATTCCGGCCAGGAACTGCGCTTCCACCCCTCGACCGCCCAGACGGCGACGATTGGCGGCTTCGTCGCCGGCGGCTCCGGCGGCGTCGGCTCGATCCACTGGGGCGGCCTGCGCGACCTCGGCAACATCCTGCGCCTGCGCGTCGTCACCATGGAAGCCGAGCCCCGTGTGCTCGACCTGACCGCCTGGGACCTGCAGAAGGTCACCCACGCCTATGGCACCAACGGCATCATCGTCGAGGTCGAGATGCCCCTCGCACCCGCCTATGACTGGGTGGACGTACTGGTCGGCTACGACGACTTCATGGATGCGGTGCGCTTCGGCGATGCGCTGGCCCACAAGAACGGCCTGCTGATCAAGGAAATCGCTCCGATCGCGGCACCCATCCCCTACGACTATTTCCCGCGCCACAAGCCGTTCCTGCGCGACCGAAATCAGTCGATCGTCGTGCTGATGGTAGCGCCGCATTCGATGGATGCCTTCACCGCCTTTGCCGAGCGCCAGAAGGGCGAAATCCTGTTCCGCTCCGACAAGGTGGAGAGCATGAAGGGCATCCCGCATGCCTATGAGCTTGCCTGGAACCACACGACCCTGCGCGCCCTGAAAGTCGATCCCGGCTTCACCTATCTTCAAGTCCAGTATCCGGGGCCGGACCACGTCGCCAAGGTCGAGAAGATGACGAAACTCTTCGGCGACGAAGTGCCGGGCCATCTGGAATTCATCAAGTTCGACGGACGCATGCAGTGCTCCGGCCTGCCGCTGGTGCGCTACACGACCAGGGAGCGGCTGGAGGAGATCATGCAGATCCACCGCGACAACGGCTGCCCGATCTTCAACCCGCACCGCTACACGCTGGAAGAAGGCGGCATGAAGCAGACGGACGTGGTCCAACTCGCATTCAAGAAGGAGACCGATCCGAAGGGGCTGCTCAACCCCGGCAAGATGATCGCCTGGGACAATCCCGATTTCGATTTTTCCGCCGGCAAGAACTACCTCTTTCCGGGCCTTGCCGCAGCAGGTGGCTGATGCGTGTCCTGCTCGTCCATTCGCATCCGGTCGAGGAAAGTTATGGCGCCGCCCTGCATAGGCAGGCCCGCGAAAGCCTACTGAAAGCCGGGCACGAGGTGGATGACTGCAACCTCTATGCCGAAGGTTTCGATCCGGTCATGTCGCGTCATGACCGGATGATCTATCACGACTACCCGAACAACCTGTCGCTGGTGAAACCCTATGTCGACCGGCTGCAGGCAGCCGAGGGACTGGTGATCGTCACGCCGGTCTGGAATTTCGGCTGGCCGGCCATGCTGAAAGGCTATTTCGACCGCGTCTGGCTGCCGGGCATCACCTTCGAACTGAAGGACGGCAAGCTGACGCGAAAGCTGCATATCGACAAGGTGGCGGTAGTCACCACCTACGGCGCCACCCGCTGGCGCGCCTTCCTCGCCGGCGACCCGCCGAGAAAGCTGTCGAAGCGCGTGCTGCGGGTACAGACCAACCCAGCCCGTCCGGTGACGTTTCTCGCCCATTACGACATGAACAACTGCACGCCGCAGACACGTGCGGCGTTTCTGGACAAGGTGAAGCGAGAGATGGAGCGGTTCTAGCTTTCCGTTTCGCGGCGGCGCATCAACAGCAAAGCGTCTGCCTCCGCCATGGCGGCACGGGTCTCTGCGTTCGACATGGGACCGACCGGCTCACCGGCATTGCGGTCCGATATGAACAGAAACCGATCTACCTCCGCCCCTGCCGACGTCACCGTCCGGTAGGTTTCCCATCGCTGATGGATCCTCGCCGCAACCCGGAGCGACGGAACATTTTCCGGGCTTACGATCGAGACGATCCGTTCGAAACCGAGGCTGGCGAGACCGAAATCACGGCAGGCGGCAGCTGCCTCGGCGGCATAACCACGACCGAGCCATTCGTGCCGGAGATGATAGCCGATCTCCGGCTCCACGCCGTTGGGCGTCGGCTGAAGGGTAAGGCCGCAATCGCCGATCAGCTCGCCGGTCGCCTTCTCGACGATGCCCCAGAGACCGAAACCTTGTTCCTTGTAACTCCGGAAGGCCAGCTTCTCGAACCACGCTTCCGTTTCTTCGAAAGTCTTGGCGCGGGGGTAGAAACGCATGCTCTGCACATCGCCGAAGATGCCAAACAATATCGGCAGATCGGCTTTGGTGATCTCCCTTAAGGTCAGCCTTTCCGTCTCAAGAATCTCACGCATCCTACGCTCTTAATCATCGCCATATCGCCCCGCCACTCTTTACTTGAACACGCTTTTTTGCGCTATTTTCCTCGATCGCGAATCTTCATGTTCAGGGGCAGACAGACGATGACGAACCAGGTTTCACCACTCGCGAGTATCCTGCGTCCTCTGCATCCCCGCAATCCGGACGAGCATCACCGGGTCGCGACCCCGCTCGAACTTCTGTTCGATCTCGTTTCGGTGATCGCGATCGCTTCCGCCGCGGCCGGGCTGCACCACGCGATTGCCGAAAACCATGCGGCGCAGGGGGTGATGACCTTCATCATGGCCTTCTTCGCCATCTGGTGGGCCTGGATGAACTTCACCTGGTTCTCGTCTGCCTATGACAATGACGACGTCGTCTATCGGCTGCTGACCATGGTATTGATGGGCGGCTCGCTGACGATTGCCGCCGGCATTCCGGCACTCTTTACGGAAGCGCCGGATTTCACGCTGGTGATCTACGGTTACGCCGTGATGCGCATCGCCATGATCATCCTGTGGCTGCGGGCCGCCTATCACGGCCCGGCCTGCCGCCCGACCGCGCTCGGTTATGCGATCGGCATCTTCCTCGTCCAGCTCCTCTGGCTGAGCTTTCTCTTCCTGCAACCCATCACCTTCGGCCTGTCGTATCTCCTCTGGGCGCTCGGCGTGGCTCTTGAACTTGCCGTGCCGGCCGTCGCGGAAAGGCTGAGCGCCAACACGCCGTGGCATCGTCACCACATCGTCGAACGTTACGGCCTGCTCAACATCATCGTGCTCGGCGAGACCCTGCTTGCGGGATCAATGGCGCTTCGCCAGTTCGCCGGCGAGGTTAACATCATGCTCGTCCACACCGCGCTTTCCGCGCTGGTCATCGTCTTTTCGCTCTGGTGGGTCTATTTCGCCCGCGAGGAACAACTCAACAGCCATCACCTCAGACGTTCGCTTCTCTGGGGTTACGGCCATTTCTTCATCTTCACCTCGGGTGCTGCGGTCGGTGCCGGTTTTGCCGTGCTCGTCGATATCATCACCCACCATTCCGAAGTCTCCATCCTCGTCGGCGACTACGCAGTGGCGATCCCGGTGGCGATCTATCTGGCGAGCCTGTGGTTCGTGCGCGACCGTTATGTCTGCATCGGCCCGGCGCGTTACACGCTCGTTGTGTTTGCCGCCCTGACGCTCGTCGCGCCGGCAATCGGGCTCGGTCTGGAAGGCATCGCGGCCGCGACCGCGCTCGGCGTCATCGTCAGAAACCTGTTTGCCGGGCGCGCTTATTTAGCGCCACCGACATCTCATCCCGACCATTAAACTTTTCCTTAAATTTTACCGGTTATTAATCTCTGGAAACCGAGAGATTAAGCGATGCGTATTGCGTTTTTCATCGCCCTCCTGACGCTGTCCCTGTCTGCCTGCGCATCTGCGCCGAGCCGCGTCACCAACGCCTGTGCGATCTTCGAGCAGCGCGACGGGCTGTTCAACAACTGGGCGCGTGACGCCAAGAAGGCCGAGCGGGAATTCGGCGTGCCGGTACCGATCCTGATGGCGACGATATACGTGGAATCCGGCTTCCAGCCCTATGCCCGGCCGCCGCGCACCAAGCTGCTCGGCTTCATCCCGTGGACCCGCGCCTCGACGGCCTATGGCTACGCCCAGGCGCTCGACGGCACCTGGCTGAGCTACAGGAAGGATACCGGCCGCTGGAGCGCCAGCCGCACGGATTTCGGCGATGCCGTCCATTTCGTCGGCTGGTATCACAACCAGAGCCATCTCAAGAACGGCATTCCGCTCACCGACAGCTACAACCTCTACCTCGCCTACTACACCGGCCAGGCCGGCTACGCGCGCGGCCAGTTCGGCAACGGTGTCAAGCAGACCGCCCAGAAATCCGCCGGCATGGCCGCCAAATACGAAGCGCAGCTGAGAAGCTGCGGCTATTGAGCGAAACCTAGCGGCTGACGACGATGCGAGTGTTCGATACCCCGTGCCGGCTGGCGAGCGAGAAGAATGTCGCTGCATTTTCCGGATGCAGCCGGATGCAGCCATGCGAGGCTGGCCGGCCGAGACGTTTCGTCTCGAAGGTCGCATGGACGGCATAACCGCCGTTGTAGAACACCGCATAGGGCATCGGCGCATTGTCGTATTTGCGCGAACGATGGTCCCTGGACAGCCATTTGGCGCCCCAGTTCCCGGTCGGCGTCGAATAGCCCGGACGCGCGGTCGAAACCTTCCATTCGTAAACCACAACGCCATCCTGCTCGACGGTCATGGTCTGCGACGACAGGCTGACACTGGCAACAAGACTTGCAGAAAAAGCAGCGGGTGCGAGAAATTGCGCACAGAAGAGCGCCATGGCTCCCATTACGATACGACGCATAGAAAACCCCCAATAAAAACCCTGGAGCAAGCAATACCCCATTCAACTCAAGGAATATTTAAAATCGAGGGCTGTATTCGTCATAAAATCACAATTGCGCCAGCCATTGCCGCCACAAGACAATACGTGATCAACAAAGACTGAATATGTGCGGGCCGTCCGCGATGCACTTCGCCCGCAAGAGGTATCTCTATTGGGCGTTGCTTGAAAACACCTTCGCCGCCGTCACCTCGACTTCGACCAGGAATTCGGCACGGGTGAAGCCACCGACGACGATCAGGGTGGAGACCGGTTTCGGATCGAGCGTATAGCGGTCCCGCACCGCCATGTAGGCGGGAAAATCCTCGCGGCTGGTCACGAAGCCGGAAATGCGGATGACGTCCGCGTAGGTCATGCCCGCCTCTTCGAGGATCGCACCGATCGCCTTGAAGCAGAGTTCGGCCTGACCTGCCACGTCCGGCGGAATCCTGTCTTCGGGAGAAATGCCGAGCTGGCCGGATGTGACCAGCAGGCTTGCGCCCGGCGGCACCAGCAGGCCGTGATTGTAGCCGCCGAACGGCTTGCGGACGGAAGGCGGATTGAAGGTCTTAAATGCCATAACCGACGATACCCTTGATTTCGAGAAAATCGTGAATAGCCCAGTCGGCATATTCGCGGCCGTTGCCGGATTGCTTGAAGCCGCCGAAGGGCGCGAAGAGATCCCATTCGGGATAGTTGATGAACACAGAGCCGGCGCGCAGCCGCGCCGCCACCTTGCGAGCATGGAGGAGGTCGCCGGATTGGACATAGGCGGCAAGCCCGTAGGGCGTGTCGTTGGCGATCTCGATTGCCTGTTCCTCGGTCTCGTAAGGCAGGATCGAAAGGACCGGCCCGAAGATCTCTTCGCGGGCGATGGTCATGTCGTTGGTGACGTTTCCGAACACGGTCGGGCGGATATAATAGCCGCGATTGAGGTTTCCCGGCCGGCCCGGGCCGCCGGTGACGAGCGTCGCGCCTTCGGCAATGCCCGCCTCGATCAGGCGCTGGATCTTGTCGAACTGGGTCTGGCTGACCACCGGTCCGAGATCTATGCCGTCGGCCCGCGGGTCGCCGGTCTTCAGGTTCTCGGCCGCCGCCTTGGCAACTTGAAGTGCCTCGTCGTGACGCCGGGCCGGCACCAGCATCCGGGTCGGCGCGTCGCAGGACTGGCCGGAATTGGCAAAGCAGGCGGTCACGCCGTCCGCCACCGCCTTTTCGAACTCTGCATCCGCCAGGATGATGTTGGGCGACTTGCCGCCGAGTTCCTGCGCCACCCGCTTCACGGTATCGGCGGCCGTCTTGGCGACGATCACCCCGGCGCGGGTCGAGCCGGTGAAGGACACCATGTCGACATCCGGATGGCCGGCCATCACTTGGCCCACGTCCGGGCCGGTGCCGTTGACAAGATTGAAGACGCCTTTCGGGGTACCCGCCGCCTCCATCACTTCAGCAAAGATGATGCCGCTGATCGGCGCGATTTCGGAGGGCTTCAACACCATGGTGCAACCGGCGGCGATCGCCGGCGCCACCTTGCAGACGATCTGGTTGAGCGGCCAGTTCCACGGCGTGATCAGAGCGCAGACGCCGATCGGCTCTTTCACGATGGTCGTCGTACCGCGCCTCTCGGTGAATTCGTAGGCTTCGAACGCCTCGATGGTCGCCTTGAGATGCCCCTGCCCGGCGGCGGCCTGCGCGTCCCGGGCAAAGCCGATCGGCGCACCCATTTCCTGTGATACGGCTTGGGCGATGTCCTCGTAGCGCTTTTCGTATTCGACGAGAATCCGGCGGAGCAGCGCCAGCCGCTCCTCCTTCGACCATTGCGAGAAAGCCGGGAAAGCCGCCTTGGCGGCTGCGACCGCCTTGTCCACATCCGCCTTGGAGCCGAGGGCGATCCGCGTATAGGCTTCTTCCGTCGAGGGATCGATGACGTCCAGCGCGACCGGGATGGCCGGCTCGACCCAGGCGCCGTCGATGAAGAATTTCAAATGGTTGCTCATGGGAAACCTCCGGGCAGCCAGAGACGTGATCGAGCCACTATCGGCGATCACCATCTCCCTCGCAAGCCCGGAGAAGCTGTTCGCAAGACGAAGTGCGGAGACTTGTTCCGTCGCCACGCAGCGCCCGGCAGCCGACGCCTTTGCTCCTGCAGGCCAGGGAAAGCCGAGGGATGTCAACAAGCCTTAAATGTTCGTAAAACCCGTCGAAACACATCAGCAACAATACCGCTTCATCCGAACTTAAAAGCTCGATGTTACGGAATAGATCGACCTTGCGACGCCCCAGGGAATTTCCGCAGCGCTGGGCCATGGACGCGGCAGATCAACACGGCTTTCAGAAAGCAGGCAGGCCCGATGCGACGCAGCCTTCTCCCTCTCGCCCTTCTCGGGCTGTTTGCGCTGCCCATGCCCGCCGCACAGGCGACGGCCCTCATCGACGACCTTCAGGGTCTTTCCAAACAGCAGGTCGAGGACAGTGTCGAGTTCGCATTCGGCAACGCGCTGTTCTTCCTGTTCCACGAAGCCGGGCACATGCTGGTTTCAGAATTCAACCTACCGGTTCTCGGCCGTGAGGAGGACGCGGTGGACACGCTTTCCACGCTGCTCCTGCTGGAGGCCGACGACGAGGTTTTCGACACGGCGCTGACCGATTCCGTCGATGGCTGGACATTTTCCGCAGAGGCCAGCGAGGCTGCCGAACAGGAACTGCCCATGTGGGACGTCCACGCGCTCGACCGCCAGCGCGCCTTCAGCATGGTCTGCATGATGGTCGGCAAGGACGCAGAGAAATTCAAGGAATCGGCCGACAATCTCGAATTTCCGGCGGAACGCCGCAGGCAGTGCGTCGGCGAATATCTGAAAGCCCATGACAGCTGGTTCGGCGTCCTGAAACCGCATCTGCGCACCGACGGACGGAACAACAAATTTACGATCACCTACAAGAATCCGACCAACAAGGAACTCGAGGACTACGCGGACCTGACGAAACGGCGAAGGTCCTGGATATCCTCGCCGAGCTTCTCTCGGGACTCTACAAGCTGGACGACGGCATCAAGCTGACGGCCGCCGAATGCGGCGAGCCGAATGCCTATTGGTCGGCTGGCGGTCGGGAAGTGACATACTGCTATGAGTTGATGCAGTGGCACATGCAGACCGTCGCCAAATACTTCAAAGAAGAAGAAGGCAAAACGGGCGACCGTGAAGAGGCGGCCGACGCCGAGAAAAAACCGACCCTGCAGAACCTGTTCGGCAAGGCAACGGCCCGCCGGTAGCGAGCGCCCGCAAAAGCAGGCCCGGCATCAGCCTTCACAGGCCTGACGCCGGGCGTTTTCATTGTCGCGTTCAAGCGCCATAGGGCGCAAAGAACTTCTTGGCGGCTTCGATCTCGTTGGGGCGGATCTCATGCCCGCCGCCATGCCATTCCAATGTCACCGTGTCGCCTTGCCGCCTGAAATAGTCGGCAAGGTCGTCGGTCTGTTCCACGGAACTGATCGGGTCGTGCTGACCGGCCGTGATCAGAACATGGGCCTTGTCTTCGACCTTGCGGTCCTTGGGCTTGAACGGGATCAGCGGATGCATCAGCACGCCCGCATCGAACAGGCCAGGCTTCTCGATCATGATATTGGCGAGAATGTTCGCGCCATTCGAGAAACCGAGGCCGAGCACGGTCGAGGAACCGTAGCGTTCGCGGTTGGCGGCGACAAATTCGCTCATCCGCTCGGTCGCCCGTGCCAGATCCTCGCAATCGTAGACGCCTTCCGCCTTGCGCCGGAAGAAGCGTGCCGCACCGTGTTCGGAGATATCGCCGCGCGGCGAGACCACCGTGGCGCCCGGCAACAGCCGGCCGCCGAATTCGAAGAACTGGTTTTCATCGCCGCCGGTACCGTGAAAGACGAACAGGATCGGCGCTCCTGGGGCACCGGGCCGCGCCCGGTGCACATAACTGTCGTAACTCATGATAATCTCCTTGAACGCTACGCTTGACTAGGCGTCCAGCGGTTCGAGATGTTGTTCGAGCGTTGCCCGCAGATGTGCGTGCTGTGCGGGCAGCTTCAGGGCTTCACCGAGATGATCGGTATCCTCGTCGCGATCGAAGCCGGGTTCGTTGGTGGCGATTTCGAACAGCACGCCACCCGGCGTGCGGAAATAGATCGCCCAGAAATAATCGCGGTCGATGACCGGGGTAACCTGGTAGCCGGTATCCATCAGCGCCTTGCGAACTTCGAGCTGGGTTGCGCGGTTCTCGACGGCAAAGGCGATGTGGTGGACCGAGCCTGCACCGAGATTGGCGCGGGCAATGTTCGGCATGGTTTCGATGTCGATGACATCGGCGCCGTTGCCGCCCGGCATGGCGAGCCTCAGCACCCCATCCTTGTCGTCGATCTGCTGGTAACCCATGAACTTCAGCAGTTCGGCAGTGGCGCCTTCATCGCGAAGACGAAGCGAGGCTGAATGGAAGCCGCGGATGGCGTGGTCTTCGGAAATGCCGTTGCCGATGAACTGCTTGCGAGCATCGTCCTTGACTTCGACGAGCGCGAAACCGTCGCCATCGGGACCGGCGAAATGCAGCCGGTTTTCACCGAATGCGGTATCGGCCTTGATGCCTTCGGCGCCGGCCTTGGTCAGGCGGTCGGTCCAGAAACCGAACGAACCTTCCGGAACCGAGAACAGCGTCGTGCCCACTTCACCGGTACCCTGACGGCCACGGGCGATATGCGGGAACGGGAAGTAGGTCATGACGGAGCCGGGCGAACCGACCTCATCGCCATAATAGAGATGGTAGACATCCGGAGCGTCGAAGTTGACGGTCTTCTTGACCCGGCGAAGGCCAAGCGTATCGGTGAAGAACTTGTTGTTGGTGCTTGCGCTGGCAGCCATCGACGTGACGTGGTGGAGGCCTTTGATCTGGTCGAGCATTTTAAACCCCTTTCTGAGGCCGCCTGTGCGGCCTGGTTTCTGGAGTTAAAATGGTGGAACGACCGCGAATTGGATAGACGCGACGATCCGAACGCATTGTTCACCCTGCGTAGACGACAAATAGTTAATCGTTCACAGAATTAAACTTGTTCAGGCAGGCGCCAGTCGACCGGATCCTTGCCGATCGACTGCAGGTAGGCATTCGCCTTCGAAAAGGGTCGCGAGCCAAGAAAGCCGTTATGGGCCGAAAGCGGCGATGGATGCGCGGATTTCAGCACCAGATGGCGCTGCTGGTCCACGAAAGCCGCCTTCTTCTGGGCATAGGAGCCCCAGAGGATAAAAACGACACCGTCGCATTCGTCGTTGACGGCGCGGATCACCGCATCGGTAAACCGCTCCCAGCCCTTGCCCTGATGGGCGGCGGCCTTGCCTTCCTCGACCGTCAGCACGCTGTTCAGCAACAGCACACCCTGTTCGGCCCAGTGTTCGAGGAAGCCATGTTTGGCCGGCGGGATGCCGAGATCCGTCTCCATCTCCTTGTAGATATTGACGAGCGACGGCGGAATGCGCACGCCGGGCTTGACGGAAAAACACAAGCCATGCGCCTGCCCGAAGCCGTGATACGGATCCTGGCCCAGGATCACGACCTTCACCTCGTCGAGCGGCGTCAGGTCGAGCGCGCGGAAATATTCCGAGCCCTTGGGAAAGATGCGTTTGCCCGCTTGCCTTTCGGCGACGAGAAAACGCTTCAGTTCACCCATATAGGGATCGGAGAATTCCTGCCCGAGCACGAGCTTCCAGCTTTCCTCGAGCTTGACCTCGCCTTCGGCCATGTCCTGCCCCTCAGGCCACGTGGTGGTTGGAGCGGGAATGCCAGTCCCAGGCCGAACGGATGATATCGTTCAGGCTGTATTTCGGCTCCCAGCCGAGCACCGCCCGCGCCTTGTCGTTATTGGCAACCAGTGAGGTGGAATCACCTTCGCGCCGGCCGACATAGTCCACGGGGAAGGGTTTTCCGGAAACCTCCGAAATCGCCGCAAGCAATTCCTTCACCGTCGTGCCGGTGCCGGTGCCGAGGTTGAGTTCGACCGTCTCGCCGCCGGCGAGAAGATAGTCCACCGCCCGCACATGCGCATCGGCAAGGTCAAGCACGTGGATATAATCGCGCACGCAGGTGCCGTCGCGGGTGTCGTAATCGTCGCCGAACACCTTGAAGCCCTGGCGGCGGCCGAGCGCCGCTTCGATCGCGAGCGGAATGGCGTGGGTTTCCGGCGTGTGCCATTCGCCGATCCGGCCTTCGAAATCGGCGCCGGCGGCATTGAAATAGCGCAGCATCACCGACTTCAAATTCTTGTAGGTGCCGTAATCCTTCAGCGCCTGCTCGATGATGAATTTGGTGCGGCCATAGGGGTTGATCGGCGCCTGTTTGTGCGTCTCGTCCATCGGCACGCGGTCCGGCAGGCCGTAGGTGGCGCAGGTGGAGGAAAACACGAAGGCCTCCACGCCGGCATCGATCGCCGCCGACAAGAGCGTCAGCGCCCCGATGACATTGTTGTCGTAGAAGGCGACCGGGTTCTTGACCGATTCCCCCACCTCGATCAGCGCTGCGAAATGCAGAACGGCATCCGGCTTGTGCTTGGCAAAAACCTCGTCGAGCCGGGCGCGGTCACGGATATCGCCCTGTTCCAGCTCACCCCAGCGCACGAATTCCGCATGTCCGTTGGAGAGGTTGTCGAAGACGATCGGCTGATATCCCCGCTCGGCGAGCACCAGGCACGTATGGGAACCGATATAGCCGGCCCCGCCGACCACGAGCACTTTCTGTTTCGACATCATTTTCCCTGCGGTTATTGAAGCCGGCGGCACTATACCCGGCGGCGCTTAAATGGGAAGGGCGGACGACCATGAGAAATTTGGGTGGAGACGCCGTTCCCGAACTTGTCTATCCTACTCAGGATATCCATAGGTCATTTCATGCGTCTCCTCTTTCTCGCCCTCGGATGGCTGTTCGTCGCAATCGGCATTGTCGGGGCTTTCCTGCCTGTCCTGCCCACCACGCCATTCCTGCTTCTGGCCGTCGCCTGTTTCGCCCGCTCCTCGCCGCGGCTGGAGGCATGGTTGCTCGAGCACCCGAAATTCGGACCGTCGCTGCGCAACTGGCGGGAAAAGGGTGCGATCACCCGCAAGGCGAAGATCGCCGCCATTTCGTTGATGGCGGCAAGCTACGCGGTCTTCTGGTTCGGCACCTCGCCGCCGCTGTGGCGGGCGGCACTGGTGGCCGCGGTCATGCTCGGCTCGGCGACCTTCATCGTCACCCGCCCCGATACATGACCGTTCAGCGATGCCGCGACTGCGGCAATACATAGGGGATATGGGCGGCCGGCAGGCGGCCGACGGCGCCGGCGATGCCGTAGACGCTGGCGATGATCTCGTCGTTCACCGTGTCCGTGCAGGCGCCTTCCGCGACCACCCGGCCGTGGTTCAGCACCACCAGATGGTCGGCGAATTCGGCTGCCAGATTGAGGTCGTGCAGGATGGCGAGCACGATGCCGCCGGCATTGGCGAAGTCGCGGGCGATTTCCAGCACCGAGATCTGGTGTCCGAGGTCGAGGCTGGCGGTCGGCTCGTCGAGGAACAGCGCCCGCGGCACGCCGTCCGCGACCGGCTGCGGCACCTGGGCAAGGGCGCGGGCGAACTGCACCCGTTGCTGCTCACCGCCCGACAGCGACGGATAGGGCCGGCTTTCGAACCCGCGCAGGCCCACGCGGGAAAGCGCCTGGCGAGCCTGCTCGGTCGGATTGAGCGCCCCTTGCGCCACCGCCCCCATGCGGACGATTTCGAGTGCGGTGAACGGGAAGGCAAGCTGCGTCGCCTGCGGCAGGACCGCCCGGCGTTTGGCAAGTTCGACCGGCTGGCAGAGATCGACGCTGGTGCCGTGATAGCTGACAAAGCCGATATCGGGTTTCATCTCGCCGGAGATCACCTTCATCAGCGTCGATTTGCCGGCGCCGTTCGGACCGATGACGACGGTGAACCGCCCCGGTTCGAGATCGAGGCCGATATTGTCCAGCAGTTTGCGGCCCGAGCGGGTGACGGTGACGTGTTCGGCGGAAATCATGGCATGTCCCGGGTGGTGATGCCGTTCTTGCCGAGCAGCAGGAAGAGGAAGACCGGCGCGCCGAACAGAGCGGTGATAACGCCGATCGGCAGTTCCGCCGGAGCGGCCACGGTGCGCGCGACGCTGTCGGCAATCAGAAGCAGTGCTCCTCCCCCGAGCGCCGAGCCCGGCAGCAGGAAACGGTGCGACGGCCCCATGACGAGGCGGAGCAGATGCGGCACGACGATGCCGACGAAACCGATCGAGCCGGCGACGGCCACGGTCGAACCGCAGGCGGCGGCCACCGCGACGATGACGATCTTCTTCAGCCGCTGCACCGGTATGCCCATGTGGAAGGCGGCGGCGTCGCCGAGCACCAGTGCATCAAGCCCGCGCGCCACGAAGGGCATGACCACCATCACCGCGCCGACGAAAGGCAGAATGGACAAGACCCGCCCGAACGTGGCGCCCCCGAGCGAGCCGAGATTCCAGAACGTGATGTCGCGCAGCTGGCGGTCGTCGGCCATGACGATCAGCAGGCCCATGAGCGCCGCCGAAAGTGCGCCGATCGCGATGCCCGACAGGATCAGCGTCGTCGTCGAGGTCCGCCCGTCGCGAGTGGCGATGATGTACAGCGCCCAGGTGTTGAAAAGACTGCCGAAGAAGGCCATCAGCGGCAGGAACTGGTTGCCGAGCAGCATGGCGACCGGCGCCAGAATGCCGTTGCCGAGCACGATCGCCGCAACGGCGGCAAGTCCAGCGCCGGACGTGACCCCGACGATGCCGGGGTCGGCGAGCGGATTGCGGAACAGGCCCTGCATCATTGCACCGGAGACGGCAAGCCCGGCACCGACCAGAAGGCCAAGCGCGGTGCGGGGCAGGCGCACCGCCTCGAGGATCACCCGATCCTGGGTCGAAAGGCTGGCGCTGTCGCCGGTCGCATAGGTCCAGAGATCCCGCAGGCCGACGCCCGTCGGGCCGATGCCGAGCGAAAGCAGGCAGGCGGCAAACAGCATCACCGCCAGCAGGAGAAGCACGACGACGCCTTGCCGCGTCCGGTCTCCATCGGCAGCAACGCGGAAGGGCATCGCCAGCGCCTTCATCATCAGTTGATCGCTCCGGGATAGATCCGGGCGGCAAGCGCGCGGGCCGCCTCCGGGGTGCGCGGCCCGAAACCGAGCAGCAGCAGGCCATCCATGGTGACCAGCGCCTTGCTGGCGGCAGCCGGCGTCGTCTGCATCGACGGTATTGCGAAAACCTGTTCCGGCGTGATCGTGTGGTCGCCGCGTGACATGGAAAGCACGACATCCGGCTTCGTGGCGATGACGGCTTCGTCGGCGAGCGGCTTGTAGCCGTTGATCGTCGGCGCGGCATTGATACCGCCGGCCATTTCGATCACCGCACCGGCTTCGGTATCGGCGCCGCCGGCCATGACGCGGCCATTCGCCAGCGACAGCACGAACAGAACCTTCTTTTTCGGGCCGGGGATCTTGGCAACGTCGGTGGCAAGCTTCTTCAGCCCCTCTTCCGTCTTGACGGCAAGCGCCTCGGCCTTGTCGGAAAGTCCGACGGCCGCACCCACGTCGCGGATCTTCCTGCCGATCGCGTCCACCTTCGGCGGCGTCGGGATGACCACCATCGGCACTTCGCTGGCTTTCAGGATTTCGAGAACCGGCGGCGGGCCGGAACCCTCCTCCATCAGGATCAGATCAGGCTTCTGGCCGAGAATGCCCTCCGCGGACAGGGCGCGCAAGTAACCGACATCAGGCTTGGAAGTGGCCGCATCCGGATAGAAGCTCGTCGAGTCCCGTGCTACGATCCGGTCCTCGGCGCCGAGCGCATAAAGGATCTCGGTGATCGTGCCGCCGATGGAGACGATCCGCTTGGCCTCCGGATTGCCCTTGTCGGATGCAGAGGCAACGCCCGCGACGAGACCGGTGCCGAGGAGAACGGTCGCGAAAAGCCGTCTGAAGGTGAAGAAAGACCCCATGATACTCAACCCCTTGCCTGCCCGAGCAGGCGCGTAAAATGCCTTTGGTCCGCCTCGCGGCGGCGATAACTTGAGTTGACTACGCAAGTTTTTTAGGCTTTTCAAGGGGACCGGCCGCATATATCTTGAGCCGAAAGTGAAACTTTAAGTGAGGGACAATTCATGTATATCGCGATGAACCGATTCCGCGTCGTGCCGGGCTATGAAGAAGCGTTCGAAGCCATCTGGCGCGGCCGCCAGGGCCGCCTCGCTGAGCTGCCCGGTTATGTGGAATTCCACATGCTCAAGGGCCCGAAGGCGGAGGATCACACCCTCTACGCATCCCATACCGTGTGGGAAACCTTCGAGGATTTCCAGGCCTGGACGAAGTCGGAACAGTTCCGCGCGGCGCACGCGAATGCCGGCAACAACCGCGCCAAGGTTGAATACCTCTCCGGTCCGCATTTCGAAGGTTTCGAAGTGATCATCCATGAAGACAAGAACGGCGTGCGCGCCGACGCTGCCGCTTGAGGTCCTGATGAACGCCGTTCCCGAAATCAAGCCGGACCGTCGCGAACGGGCTCTCGCCGCTCTTGCAGAGAAGCCCGACGGCGTCGTCGAGGCGATCGCCGCCAATGCCGACGTGACGCCCGCCGAGATCCTCGAAATCCTGCCCAAGGGCGCGGCGGTTATCGCCGACAAGGAGAAATTCGCGGATATCTGGGCCGAGATGACCACCTGGGGCGAGGTGCTGTTCATCGTCCATACCGAAGACATCGTGCTGGAAGCCGAAGGCAGCCTGCCGATGGGTTCGGAAGGCCATGGCTGGTTCAACATCCATGGCGACAGCCCGATCGGCGGTCATATCAAGAAGGAGAACTGCGCCTCCGTGACCTTCGTCGACCGTGCCTTCCACGGCCGCCGTTCTTGTTCGGTCTGGTTCATGAACGCCAAGGGTTCGGCGATGTTCAAGGTCTTCGTCAAGCGCGATGCCGCCCGCGAACTGATCGCCGAGCAGCTTCAGAAGTTCGAAGCACTGCGCGACAGTTACGCTTGAGCAATGGCGGTTACGTGAGTTTTGGTGATTCGGGCGAAAAACAACCGTCCGAATCATTTTCCGGAACCTTTCATTTTCTCATGCATTTCGCTGTCATGGCAGGCCTTGCAAAGCGGTCTGGCGGCTGCGTCCCGATCGTTTCAGCCACGTGCCACTGCTTGAGGTGATTGTCATTGAATGAGGCGCCGCCGCGCCAAATAGGCGGACCGGTCGCTTGCCCGAGGCTAGGAGAGCGATCTTAGCGGCGCGGCGCGCCTCATCGACTTTCAGGTCTCGTCGAGGCCCGAAAGGGTGCTAAAGGGCCGGCACCCATTTCCAGAAAACGCCTTCCATCCGCTCCGGATAATATTTGAACTCGCATTCGAAGCGGCGTCCATAGGCCTCAGCCGCCTTCAAGGCGGCGTCGCTCACCGGCTTCATGCCCGTGCCGGGCGCAAACCAGTCTTCCATCAGGTCATCGGGAATATAGACGCCGCTCCTCAGCGGCAGGGCGGTCAGTGTCGTATCGAGTTCTTCAGGCGGCATGGCTTTTCCTCCTCCACGAAAAGACGAGCGTCCGCAGAACGCCCGTCTCTCCGCGAAGTTCCGGTCTCGGACCGGAAGCCCGATCGGGGCGTCTCGGCAAATCGGGCATCTCGTCAATGATGGGAGACGTGATCCGGCTTGCCCCTGCGCTTGGTCGAGGCGAAGTCTTCGAGCTGCTTTTCGCTCATGGACTTTTCCATGCCCTTCGAAGCACCCTTGAGTTCACCCTTCTTGATGTCGCCGCGCTTGGCGGCAAGTGCGGCACCGGCCGCCTTCTGCTGTGCTTTGGATTTCGCTGGCATATCTGCCTCCTCGAGTTTTCACGCCAGATCCAACAGCCAATCGCGGCTTTGGTTCCCCGACAATCCCGAACGCTGACACAGCCCATATCTCTAAAACGACACGAAGCGGAACCTCCCGGCATGTCCGGGTGTTCCTCTGCGCGAGTTCAAGATTCGGAGATCCTCGATGAATGCTGAAGCGAATGCCGCGCAGAACCTGCCGAGGGAGAAGGCCACCCATCCGGTCGACACCATGCCGGGGATGGAAGTGAAGGCCGCGCCGACGCTTGCCGACGCGGATTCAGAGGCCTTTGTCGCCGAGGCGGTCGAGGACCTCGCCAACTGCCATATCCCGTTCCTGCTCGCCGGCACGTTCGCCATCAGCGCCTATACGGGCATCACCCGCCAGACGAAGGACCTCGACATCTTCTGCAAGGCCGGCGACTACGCCCGCATCCTCGCGCACTTCAAGGACAAGGGTTATCATATCGAGGTGGAGGACGACCGCTGGCTCGGCAAGGTCAAGAAGGGCCGGCATTTCTTCGACGTCATCTTCGCCGCCTCGAACGGCACCATGCCAATCAGCGACGCCTGGTTCGAAAACGCCCGCCAGATCGAGATGAACGGCCACAAGGTGCGAATCATCGCGCCGACCGAGCTCATCTGGTCGAAATGTTTCGTCCAGCTTCGCCACCGCTATGACGGCGGCGATATCGTCCATATGATCCTGCGCGCCCACGACCAGATCGACTGGGAGCGGCTGCTGAACCATATGGAAGTGCACTGGGAAGTGCTGCTGATCCACCTCCTGAACTTTCGCTGGATCTACCCGACCGAGCGCGACAAGGTGCCGGACTGGTTGCTGGACGAGTTGCTCGACCGGTTGAAGGCGCAGCGCGAACTGCCGCTGCCCCAGATGAAGATCTGCCGCGGCCGCATGTTCAGCCGGGTGGATTTCGAGATCGACGTCAAGGAATGGGGGTTTGCCGATGTGGGCGGCGAAGGCGACCTTCGCGACGGCGTCGAAGAGGAAATGGCCCAGGGAGGCTTGGCGTGAGCAAAGCGACCGACGCGAAGAACGACGCCGCCAGGAAAGCAAACGGCAAGCTCAGGATCGCCGCCATGGGCGACCTGCATGTCAAGGAACACGGAACGGTGTCCTACAAGGAACTGTTCACCGAGATTTCCCAGGCTGCCGATATCCTCGTCCTGACCGGCGACCTCACCGACCTCGGCAAGGTCAGGGAAGCGGAAATCCTGGCTTCCGACCTGCGCGCCTGCTCCATCCCGATCGTGGGCGTGCTCGGCAACCACGATTACGAATGCGGCTGCGTCGAGGAAGTCACCCATATCCTGAAGGAGGCCGGCATCCACCTGCTGGAAGGCCAGGCGGTCGAGATCAACGGCGTCGGGTTCGCCGGCGCCAAGGGCTTTGCCGGCGGCTTCGGCCGCCACATGCTCGGCTCCTTCGGCGAGCCGGCGATCAAGGCGATGGTGACCGAAAGCGTCGAGGAAACGATGCGGCTGGAAAACGCACTGCGCCAGGTGCGCTCGGAGCGGGCCATGGTGGTGCTGCATTACGCGCCGATCCGCGAGACCGTGGTCGGCGAACCGGAGGAGATCTATCCGTTCCTCGGTTCTTCACGGCTGGCCGAAACCATCGACCGGTTTCCGGTGAAAGCCGTGGTTCATGGCCACGCGCATCGGGGTACCTACGAAGGCAGGACGCCGGGCGGCGCCCCTGTCTACAACGTAGCCTCGCATATCGAGAAGCCGACCGGGAAGCCGTATGCGCTGCTCGAGCTTTAGGCCGTTGTCGGAACCAAACGCCTCTGGACGGGACACCGGGCGGGAAGCCTAATTGTTCATCTAGGCTCGCTGAGTGCAGGATCGCGTCGGCATTTTGAAAGGGGCAGCTGACGGGTGGAGAAAATCTGCTTGATGCTTCCGTCCTTGTCGCTCGAAACGTTCATGCAGAAGCAGGCGTAGCCATGACTGTAGTTTATGGTCACATGCTCGCCCTCGGCCATGTCCTTGATCTTGTCCATGCCTTTGGCTTCATAGCCGCCCTGAAGCATGATCAGCCATTCATTCTGGGCATCAACCAGCGTCCAGTTGCGGGGCGTCGGATTGATCAGCCAGCCGCAACGCGTTTCGGCAAGCGCCGCTGCCGGCACAAGCATGCACGAGAAGCATATCGCAAGCAGTTTCTTCATCATCGCCTCCCCTTCAACCCTCGAGTAGCCTGCGGTGATCCGGGTGTCCACGGCGACTTGGTGCCGATACGCTCAGATATGCAGCGCATGCCCCAGCGCCTTCAGCGTCGCCTCGGCAAACGCCTCCGACTGCGTCGGGTGGGCATGGATCGTTCCGGCGATATCCTCCAGCCGCGCCCCCATCTCGATCGCCAGCGAGAACGCCGCCGAGAGTTCGGAAATCCCCACCCCGACGCCCTGGATGCCGAGAACCAGGTGATTGTCGGCCCGCGCCACGACCCGCACGAACCCCTCTTCCGCCGACAGCGTCATCGCCCGGCCATTGGTGGAAAACGGGAACTGGCCGATCTTGATCTCGCGGCCCGCCGCCTTTGCCTCGTCCGGTGACAGGCCCACGGAGACGATTTCCGGATCGGTGAAGCAGACGGCAGGAATGGCGCGTTTGTCCCAGGAACGGCGTTTGCCGGAAACGATCTCCGCCACCATCTCGCCCTGCACCATCGCCCGATGCGCCAGCATCGGCTCGCCGGTCACGTCGCCGACCGCATAGATGCCGCGCATCGAGGTGCGGCACTGTTCGTCGATCCGAAGGAACCGGCCGTCCATGTCCAGTTCCAGTTCCTCCCGGCCCCAGCCTTCGGTGACCGGTTTGCGGCCGACGGTGACGAGGATCTTGTCGGCCGCGATGCGCCGTTCCTCGCCGGAGCCGGTCTCGGCCAGCAGAGCCTCGCCATTCGAGGACAGGCCCTTCACCTTGGTGCCGAGCAGGACCTCGACACCCAAAGCCGCCAGCCGCTTGGCGACAGGCTGAGTGAGTTGCGTATCATAGAGCGGCAGGATGCGATCGAGCGCCTCAACGATCGTCACTTTCGATCCGAGCTTGGCGAACGCGAGCCCAAGTTCAAGGCCGATATAACCGGCGCCGACCACCGCCAGCCTCGCAGGCACCTCGGTCAGGGACAATGCGCCGGTGGAGGAGACGACCTTGCCCCCGAACGGCAACATCGGCAGCTCGACCGGCGCCGACCCCGTGGCGATCACGATATTTTCGGCGCGAATGACCTGTTCGCCGGTTTCTGTTTCCACCGCGACCGTCTTGCCGTCCCGGAATTTCGCTCGGCCGACGACGATCTTGACGCCCGCCTTCTTCAACAGACCGGCAACACCGAGCGTCAGCCGGCCGGTAATGCCGTCCTTCCAGGCCATGGTTTTGGCAAGGTCTATGGCCGGATTGTCGGCCTTGATGCCCATGGCATTTTTGCCGGCCGCCATCGCGACGGTCTTCGCGAAATCGTCGGCGGCATGGATGATCGCCTTCGACGGAATGCAGCCGATATTGAGGCAGGTGCCGCCCGGTTTCGCCATTTCGACGATGACCGTGTCGACCCCCAGCTGGCCGGCCCGGATGGCGCAGACATAGCCCCCCGGACCGGCCCCGATGACGAGAAGCTTGCAGGTGATCTCTTTCATTGTTCTTTTCTCACCTCACTCCTCGACGAAGATTAGCGCCGGCGTCTCCATCAGCGCCTTCAGGCGCTGCACGAATGTCGCGGCATCCCAGCCGTCGATCACCCGGTGATCGAAGCTGGAGGACAGGTTCATCATCTTGCGCGGCACGAATTGCACGCCGTCCCAATGCGGCCGGACGGCGAGCTTGTTGACGCCGATGATCGCCACTTCCGGATGGTTGATGACCGGCGTCGACACGATGCCGCCCATCGCGCCGAGCGAACTGATGGTGATCGTCGAGCCCGACAGTTCCTCGCGCAGTGCCGTGCCGTTCTTGGCGGCATCGCTAAGCCGCGCCACCTCACGGGCGCAATCAAAGATATCGCGTGCCTCGGCGTGCCTGACCACCGGCACGACGAGTCCCGAGGGCGTCTGCGCCGCGATGCCGATATGCACGCCGCCATATTGGCGGATGATGCCGGCCTCGTCGTCATAGAGCGCGTTGATGCCCGGCTGTTCGGCGATCGCCTTCACCATCGCCCGCATCAGGAACGGCAGGATGGTGAGTTTCGGCCGGCCGGGTTTCTGGGTGCCGTTCATCCGGGTCCGCAGCTCTTCGAGCGCGGTCATGTCGATCTCCTCCACATAGGTGATGTGGGGAATGCGGGATTTCGACAGCGCCATCTTCTCGGCGATGCGGCGGCGCAAGCCGACGACCTTGACCTCCTGAACCGCCTTGTTCGGTTGCAGCCCGCTAGTAATGGTCGCACCACTACCCTGGCTGCTCAGGAAAGCATCCAGATCCTCATGGGTGATGCGGCCCGCCGGCCCGGTGCCCGACAACTGCCGAAGGTCGATACCCGCCTCCTTTGCCCGAAGGCGGACGGCCGGTGGGGCCAGCGGTTTTTCACCTTCCGCGCGGGGTGCTCCAACGGGATGGGACAGCGGTCTGGCGACGGGCGGTGATGCGGCGATCTCAGCTTTTGGTTTAAGAGGTTCAACCTGTTTCTCAGATGCCGGCTCGGCGGCTGCAACGGGCGCAACAGCCGGTTTGACCTGCGGCTCTTCCTCCGTCTCGCCACCCTCGCCCGCGATCCTGATCTTGAGGATGACGGTGCCGGTGGCGATGATATCGCCGATCTCGCCGTACCGGAAGATTACCTCCCCATCCACGGGCGACGGGATCTCCACCGTCGCCTTGCCGGTCATCACGGCGGCGAGCACCATGTCCTCTCGCACCAGGTCGCCGACATTGACGTGCCATTCCACCAGTTCGGCTTCCGCGACACCTTCGCCGACATCCGGCAGCTTGATGAGCTTTTCCGCCATGTCTCAAGCCTCCATCATGTCGCGCAGCGCCCGGCCGACGCGGGCCGGCCCCGGAAAATAATCCCATTCCTGCGCATGCGGATAAGGCGTGTCCCAGCCCGCCACCCGGATGACCGGCGCTTCGAGATGGTAGAAGCAGTGCTCCTGCACCAGCGCCGCCAGTTCAGCCCCGAAGCCGGAGGTGAGCGTCGCCTCGTGCACCACCAGGCACCGGCCGGTCTTCTTCACCGAGGTGACGATGGTATCGAGGTCGAGCGGCATCAGGGTGCGCAGGTCGATCACCTCCGCGTCGATGCCGGTCTCCTCAGCCGTCGCTTCGGCCACATGCACCATCGTGCCGTAGGCGAGCACAGTCACCGCCGAACCCGGCCGCCGCACCACCGCCTTGCCGAGCGGCACCACGTAATGTTCGGCTGGCACCTCGCCGAGCGGATGGCCGGCCCAGGAGGTCACCGGCCGATCGTGATGACCGTCGAACGGGCCGTTATAGAGCCGCTTCGGTTCGAGGAAGATCACCGGGTCGGGGTTTTCGATCGAGGCGATCAGCAGGCCCTTGGCGTCATAGGGATTGGACGGCACCACCACCTGCAGGCCGCAGACATGGGTGAACAGCGCCTCCGGGCTCTGGCTGTGCGTCTGGCCGCCAAAGATGCCGCCGCCGGTCGGCATGCGCACGGTGATGCCGCAGGTGAAATCGCCGTTGGAGCGATAGCGCAGCCGCGCCGCTTCCTGGGTGAGCTGGTCGTAGGCCGGATACATGTAGTCGGCGAACTGGATCTCGACGCAGGGTTTCAGACCATAGGCCGCCATGCCGATCGCGGCGCCGACGATGCCCGACTCGTTGATCGGCGCATCGAAGCAGCGCGTCTTGCCGTATTTCTGCTGCAGCCCCTGGGTTCCGCGGAAGACGCCGCCGAAATAGCCGACATCCTCGCCGAAAACGACCACATCGTCGTCACGCTCCATGGAGACATCCATGGCACTGCGGATCGCCTCGATCATCGTCATGCGCGGCATGGGCGGGCCTCCGATATAGCAATGCTGGAGCAAACAACCTTACTGCCAGAACAAGCCACCCCCTCACCCGGCCTCCGCTTCGCTCGGCCACCCTCTCCCCGCCGGGGAGAGGAGGATCGGAGACCTCGCGGCATATCCTCTTCTCCCCGGCGGGGAGAAGGTGCCGGCAGGCGGATGAGGAGGAGCCACGCCCGGGAAAAGAAATGATGGAAAACGCCAATCATCCTCACACCCCCGCCTGCTGCCGCTGCCGTTTCAGATGCGGCGGCATTTCCGCATAAACGCCTTCGAACATGTCCCGCATCGACGGCCGGCCGCCGGAATGCAGCGTGCCGTGGCGCTCCGCCTCCTTCTGGGCGGCGACGACCGTGTCGCGGATTTCCGCTTCCATCTGCTTGTGGCGCTCCTCGCTCCAGGTGCCGATGCGGATCAGGTGGTTCTTGAGCCGGATGACCGGATCGCCGAGTGGCCAGGCTTCGGACTCCTCCTTGGGGCGATAGGCCGACGGATCGTCGGAGGTGGAATGCGCGCCGACGCGATAGGTGACGTATTCGACCAGAGTCGGGCCGATATTGCGCCGCGCCCGCTCGGCCGCCCATTTGGCGACCGCGTGCACGGCGAGATAGTCGTTGCCGTCGACGCGCAACGACGGCAGACCGTAACCGAGGCCACGGGCGGCAAAGGTACCCGACCCGCCGCGGGCGACGCCCTGGAAGGTCGAGATGGCCCACTGGTTGTTGACGACGTTGAGGACAACAGGCGCCCGGTAGGTGGACGCGAAGACCAGCGCCGAGTGAAAGTCCGACTCGGCCGTCGATCCGTCACCGATCCAGGCAGCCGCGATCTTCGTGTCGTTCTTGATTGCCGATGCCATGGCCCAGCCGACGGCCTGCACATATTGCGTAGCGAGATTGCCCGAGATCGTGAAGAAGCCGTAGTCCTTCGCCGAATACATGATCGGCAACTGGCGGCCCTTGAGGGGGTCGGCATCGTTGGAATAGATCTGGTTCATCATCTCGACCATCGGATAACCGCCGGCGATCAGCAGACCGGCCTGGCGGTAGGTCGGAAAGTTCATGTCACCGGGCAGAAGCGCCTTGCGGAAGGCGCAGGAGACCGCCTCCTCGCCGAGATGCTGCATGTAGAAAGACGTCTTGCCCTGCCGCTGCGCCATCAGCATGCGGCTATCGAAGACCCGCAGCAGCATCATGTGCTTCAGGCCTTCCATCAGTTCCTCGGGTGTCAGCGACCCGGCCCAGGGACCAACCGCCTCGCCCTCGCGGTCGAGCACGCGGATGATCGAATAAGCAAGGTCGCGGATCTCCTTCGGATCGACATCCACCTCCGGCCGCCGCACCGAGCCGGCCTTGGGGATCGGCACATTGGAGAAATCCGGCTTGCCGCCCGGCCGCACTTCCGGCTCGGGCACATGCAGGCTCAGTCTCTGTCCGTCCGTCATTCGTTTCTCCTCCCAAAGAACCGATCAAAATCCGTCGTTCAACGCGGCGCCATCCTGAGCGCTCCGTCGAGGCGGATCACTTCGCCGTTCAGCATCGGGTTTTCGATGATGTCGCGCACCAGCCGTGCGAATTCCGCAGGCCGTCCGAGCCGCGGCGGGAACGGCACCGATTTGCCCAGCGAGGCGCGCACCTCATCGGAAAACCCAGCCATCATCGGCGTCTCGAATATGCCGGGCGCGATCGTCATCATGCGGATGCCGTCGCGGGCAAGCTCGCGGGCGATCGGTAGAGTCATGCCGGCCACCGCCGCCTTGGACGCGGAATAGGCCGCCTGCCCGATCTGCCCGTCATAGGCGGCGACCGAGGCGGTGGCGACCAGCACGCCGCGCTCGCCCTCCTGGTTCGGCTCGGTTCTCGCAATCGCCTGCGCCGCCAGCCGGATCACGTTGAACGTGCCGATCGTGTTGATCTCCAGCGCGCGGGCAAAGCTTTCGAGCGCATGGACGCCTTGCTTTCCGAGTACTTTTTCCGAAGGTGCTATGCCGGCGCAGCAGACGGCCCCGCGGATCGGGCCGTTGGCGGCCTCGGCCTTGGCGACCGCATTTTCGACCGCCTCGCCGTTGCGGACATCCGTCTTCACGAAGATCGTGCCCTTGCCGAGTTCCTCGGCTTTTGCCCGACCACTCGTTTCATCAAGGTCGAGCAAAGCCACGCAACCGCCAGCTTCGACAAGCATTTTAGCTGTCGCGAGCCCAAGGCCGGAAGCGGCACCGGTCACCAGAAAGTTTCTGCCGTCTATGCGCATCCGATCCTCCTCAGTTCGCCAGGCCGCGGGCGATGATGATCTTCTGGATGTCGGACGTGCCCTCGTAAATCTGGCAGACGCGGACATCGCGATAGATGCGCTCGACCGGGAAATCGGAAATGTAACCATAGCCGCCGAGCGTCTGGATCGCCGCCGAACAGACTTTCTCCGCCATTTCGGAGGCAAACAATTTCGCCATGCAGGCCTCGTCCAGGCACGGCTCGCCGCGATCCTTCAGCCTTGCGGCATGCAGGACCAGTTGGCGGGCCGCCTCGATCTGCGTCTTCGCATCCGCCAGCCGGAAGGCGACGGCCTGGTGATCGAGCAACAGCTTTCCAAAGGTCTTGCGCTCCTTGGCATAGGTGAGCGCCACGTCGAAGGCGGCCTGCGCCATGCCGACGCATTGGGCGGCGATCCCGATCCGGCCGGCCTCCAGTCCCGACAGCGCGATCTTCAAACCGGCGCCTTCGGCACCGATCCGCTGGCTTTCGGGAACGCGCATATTGTCGAACATCAGTGCCGCAGTGTCCGAAGCCTTCTGGCCGAGCTTGTCTTCGACCTTGGAGATCGAAAATCCAGGCACGTCTGTCGAGGTGACGAAGGCGGAGATGCCGCGCTTGCCGGCGCTGGGATCGGTCACCGCAAAGATGATCACCGTGCCGGCGATCTTGCCGGACGTGATGAACATCTTCGAGCCATTGATGATGTAGTCGCTGCCATCTCGGGTGGCGCGGGTGCGGATCGCCGCCGCATCCGAGCCGGTATCGGCCTCGGTCAGCGCAAAGGCGCCGATATGGCGGCCTTCGGCGAGCGGCCGGAGAAACCGTTCCTTCTGGTCGTCGGAAGCATGCATGTCGAGGAGGGAGCAGACCGGTGAATTATGGACGCTGACCAGCGTCGAGACTGCGCCGTCACCCGCCGCGATCTCCATCAGCGCGCTCGCATAGGCCACATAGGAACAGCCGACCCCGCCCCATTGCTCCGCGGTTCGCATGCCGAGGAAACCGAGTTCGCCGAGCTGTTTCAGCACGTCCGGCTCGATCGCGTGCGACTTGTCGCGCGCTGCAGCGCCTGGTTTCAGGACCTCCCGGGAAAACTCCGCGGCAGTCGAGCGGATAAGCTCTTCTTCCTCAGTCAGCATGCACTGATCTCCTCCCCGAAATCGCCTGCATGAGTGCTAAATTAGGACTGAACCGGTCCGCCGACCACTCCCTGGAACTTGTTATTTGTTGCTCCCCCGCGCAATTTTATTGCGCCTGCGCCCCACAATGGAACCGGAAGCCACTTCGACCGTTTGCCGCTCTCTCTCAACCAGGGGCTGGCCAGCATGTCGGAATTGAATGCCGTTACCGAGTTTCGTGCGTTTCCAAAGACTTGGGGCGCCGAATACGTCGCGGCCGGCGAGGTGCGGTTCCGGCTCTGGGCACCGGGCCAGGAGACCGTGACGCTGAGGCTGAACGGCGAAGACACCGAAATGAGCCGCAGCGAAGGCGGCTGGTTCGAGCTGCTCGCCACCGGCATCACCCCCGGAGCCGAATATAATTACGTCCTTGGCGATGGCATGGTCGTTCCCGATCCCGCGTCGCGCGGCCAGAAGGATGGTGTCAACGGCCCCTCGCTGGTGATCGATCCGACCAGCTACACATGGCATCATCCCGAATGGCAGGGCCGGCCATGGGAAGAAACGGTCGTCTACGAAATCCATATCGGCACCTTTACCGAGGAAGGCACGTTCCGCGCCGCGATCGACAAGCTGCCCTATCTCACTAAGCTCGGCGTCACCATGATCGAGGTCATGCCGGTCGCCCATTTCGGCGGAAACCGCGGCTGGGGTTATGACGGCGTTCTCCTTTACGCGCCGCATGCCGCCTACGGCCCGCCGGAGGATTTCAAGGCCTTCATCGATGCTGCCCATGGTCTTGGGCTGACGGTGGTGCTCGACATCGTGCTCAACCATTTCGGCCCGGAAGGAAACTATCTGCCGATGCTGGCGCCCGGTTTCTTCCACAGGGAGAAGATGACCCCCTGGGGTGCGGCGATCGCCTATGATGTCGAACCGGTCCGGCAATATATCGTCGAATGCGCGCTCTACTGGCTGGAGGAATTCCACCTCGACGGGCTGCGCTTCGACGCCGTCGACCAGATCGAAGATTCATCCGAAAAACATGTGCTGATCGAGATCGCCGAGCGCATCCGCGCCGAGATCCCCGAACGCGCCATCCATCTGACGACCGAAGACGCCCGCAACGTCACTTTCCTGCACCCCCGCGACGAGGACGGCAAGGCGCCACTCTTCACCGCCGAGTGGAACGACGACCTCCACAACGCCGTGCATGTCTTCGCGACCGGCGAGACGCATGCCTACTACAAGGATTTTGCCAAGGAGCCGGAAAAGCTGGTGGCGCGGGCGCTCGCCGAAGGTTTTGCCTATCAGGGCGAAGTCTCGCACCAGAGCCGAAAAAAGCGAGGCGTTTCGAGCCTCGATCAGCCGCCAGTCGCCTTCGTCGATTTCATCCAGAACCACGACCAGGTGGGCAACCGCGCCGAGGGCGAAAGGCTGATCGAACTCGCCGGCCCCGACAGGGTGAAGCCGCTGCTCGCCATGCTTCTCCTCTCGCCGCATATCCCGCTCCTCTTCATGGGCGAGGAGTATGGCGAGACCAACCCCTTCCTGTTCTTCACCGATTTCCATGGGGATCTCGCGAAAGCCGTGCGCGACGGCCGCCGCCGGGAGTTTGAAGGCCATGCGGGCCACGAGGGCGAGACCGTTCCCGACCCGAACGCCAGAAAGACCTTCGATGTATCAAGGCTCGACTGGAAGAAGCTGGATTCGGCTAATGGCAAGGACTGGCTGGAATTGACGAGGACCCTTCTGAAGTTGCGGCAGGACATCGTCGTTCCCCTGCTCGGCTCCGCGGGTGGTCGCTCCGGCAAGGTGCTGAGGACCGACAAGGGTTTCCTTGCCGTATCGTGGAATTTTCCGAAAGGCACGCTCTCGATGGCGATCAATATCGGCGAGAAGCAGCAAGAGCTGCCGGCCATGCCCGGCAGGGTGATCTTTGCGTGGCCTGAACAGGCGAAGGACCTGCCACCCAACTCCATCCTCGTCCGTTTCGAAGCTGTCGGAGACGCCGCATGATGATCCCGACCGCCACCTATCGCATCCAGTTCCGCAACGGCATGACCTTCGATCGGGCGAGCAGCCTGGTGCCCTATCTGAAACGGCTCGGCATCAGCCACCTCTACGCCTCGCCGATCTTTACCGCCACGACTGGCTCCACCCACGGCTACGACGTGACCGACGCCAACGAGATCGAGCCTGCGATCGGGGGCCGCGACGGTTTCGAGCGGATGGTGAAGGCATTGCAGGCCGAGGGCCTTGGCCTGATCCTCGACATCGTCCCGAACCACATGGCGGCATCGCTGGAAAATCCCTGGTGGCGCGATGTCGTCGAGAATGGCGAGAATAGCCGATATGGCCGGCATTTCGATATCGACTGGACCAGGCGACTGACATTGCCCTTCCTCGGCGACACGTTCGAGAAGGTGCTGGAAGCCGGCGAGATCTCCGTCACAGCTGATCCGAAAAGCGGCAAACCGGCCTTGGCCTATTTCGACACCTTCTATCCGCTGACACCGGCGAGTTATGCCGGCCGAGAGATGGAAGCGCTGAAAATCACCGATCGCGCCGCGATTGCCAGACTGCACGACCAGCAACCCTACCGGCTGATGTCCTGGCGGGATGCGCCGCGTGAACTCTCCTATCGCCGTTTCTTCGAGATCACCGGACTTGCCGGCGTGCGTGTGGAGGATGGCGCCGTATTCGACGATACGCACCGGCTGATCCTCGAACTCGTCCGCGAAGGCAAGGTAGACGGCCTTCGCGTCGATCATGTCGATGGCCTTGCCGATCCCAAAAGCTATCTCGAACGCCTGCGGCACGAGGCCGGGCCGGATTGTTACATCACCGTCGAAAAGATCCTCGGAGAAGGCGAACAGATCCCGGCGGAATGGCCGATCTCCGGCACGACCGGTTACGAGTTTATCGCAGCCGTCAGCGACGTCCTGGTCGATGGCGGCAGGTTGGACGAACTGCGCGACGTCTACGAAAGGATCGTCGGCCGACCGGTCGACATGGAGGCTGAACTGCGCGCCGCAAAGCTGCTGATGGCCGACAACAATTTTGCGGGCGAGGTCTCGACCCTGCTGAATATCGCCATGCAGATCCAGCCGACGGAGGACCGTGAATCGGCGTTATCGGAGGCGTCGGTAAAATCGGCGCTGCGGGAACTGCTTGTCGCCTTCCAGGTCTACCGCACCTATGGCACGCGGGAGGGCATTCCACCCGAAGGCCGGGAGATGTTGGCGAAAGTTCTGGTCAAGGTGCGCAACGGCCCCAACCGGCCGGAGGACGCGGCCCTCGCCTTTCTCGAACGTATCCTGGTCGGCGACGTCGAGCAGGCGGCAGCCAGCAGCGCGTCGATCTTCCGCACCCGTTTCCAGCAGCTCACCGGCCCGCTGATGGCGAAATCCGTGGAAGATACGCTGTTCTTCCGGCAGCATATGGCGCTGGCGCTGAACGAGGTCGGAGCCGAGCCCCTGCCCCGAGCCTTCTCGCTCGATCGCTTCCATGCGGAAATGCAGGTGAGGCTGGAAAGGCAGCCCGACGCGCTGTCTGGCACCTCGACCCACGATACCAAGCGCGGCGAGGATGCCCGCACCCGACTTTATGCGATCACCGAGGTCCCGGACCTCTGGGCCGATGCCGTGGATCGCTGGCGCAGGATGAACAGCCAAGCCGTCCGCGCGCTGGATGATGGCCCCGCACCGGAACCCGCGGTCGAATGGATGCTCTACCAGGCGCTTGCCGGCGCATGGCCGAACGAACTCCACACGGAAGACGCAGCAGGCCTCAAGGCGCTGGAGGCCCGTTTCCTTGGCTTTGTCGAAAAGGCATTGCGCGAGGCGAAGCTGCGCACCAATTGGGGTGATCCAAATGAGACCTACGAAAAGGCGGTCCTCGACTATGCCAGCGCGCTGCTCTCTCCGGGCAACCAGGCCTTCCTGACGGACTTCGCCGACACGCTCCGCCCCTTCATCCGTGCGGGCCTGGTGAACGGCATCACCCAGACGATCGTCAAGCTGACGGCGCCGGGCGTACCCGACATCTACCAGGGCAGTGAAGGCCTCGACCTCAGCCTCGTCGATCCGGACAACCGCCGCGAGCCGGATTTCGGCAGGCTGCAGCAAGGGCTGACGGAGAGGGAAAAGCTTGTCTCGACCGAGGAGGAGGAATGGCAGAGCGGCCGGCTGAAGCAGCATGTCATCGCCACCCTGCTGCGCGTTCGCCAGGAGGCACCGACCTTGTTTCGCCGCGGGGAATATCTGCCGCTTCGAGCGTCGGGCAAGCGCGCCGACAATATCATAGCCTTCGCCCGCGCCGACATGGACGACGCCTTTATCGTCATCGCCCCGCGGCTCGTGTTCAGCGCGCTGCATGCGGGCCTTGCTCCGTCTCGATCCGAACGTTGGGCGGAAACGGAGATAATTCTGCCCGAAAGGCTGGGAGACCGCCGCTATCGCGATGTCTGCACCGGCAAGGCCGTCGATCCCAAGGATCGCATCGCCGTCAACTGGGCGTTTGGCGACCACCCTTTCGCGCTCCTGCTGGCGGAGTAATGCCGCTACGTCCAAACAGCCTCACAAAGATAAGGCGCCGGTCCTTACGGGACGGCGCCTTATCGGTATGCTTCAGCTTTGCTTCTCACCGATCAGCCAAGGCCGATGAAGGACAGAACGGCGAGAACGATGACGACGGCTCCAACGAGCCATACGATACTGTTCATGACTGTCTCCTTTCTCAGTTCGCGACAGGTGGAAGCAAGGCTTCCGTTTGATTCCATTTAATAAATCAAGCAAACCCAACGAGATTCAGAACGGCGATGACGATGACGACCGCGCCGACCAACCAAACGATGCTGTTCATGACTTTCTCCTTTTGATGTCGTGAAATTGAACGGCGACAGGCGTAAAAGGTTCCGGTGAAACATGCCTGGAACAAACACGCCCGGCATGGGTTGAACGAGCGTCCAGCGGAGTTCTGCTCCGCCAACAGGGTGGGACAAAATGGCGGGTGAGAATTTTCAGAACGGCACGACGGAGGGCGACACCAAACCACCACACGTCGTCATCGTCGGCGCCGGCTTCGGCGGGCTTGCGACTGCCGGAGCGCTCGGCAACAGCCCCATCGACGTGACCGTCATCGACCGGCGCAACCACAATCTTTTCCAGCCGCTCCTTTATCAGGTCGCGACCGCCGCACTGTCTCCCGCCGACATATCGGAACCGATCCGCCGCACGCTCGGGCGCTTCAAGAACATCAACGTGATGCTGGCGGAAGTCACCGGCGTCGATGCGGCAGCCAAGACCGTAATGCTCGACAATGGCACGTCGGTCCCTTACGACCGCCTCGTCATCGCCACCGGCTCGGATTACAATTATTTTGGTCATGACGACTGGCGCGCCTGGGCGCCGGGCCTGAAGACCATCCACGAGGCGCGGCTGATCCGCCAGCGCCTGCTGCTCGCCTTCGAGAAGGCTGAGCTTTCTCATGATCCGGAAGAAAAGAAGGCGCTGCTTACCAGCGTCATCATCGGCGGCGGTCCGACGGGTGTCGAAATGGCCGGCGCGATCGCCGAGCTCGGCCACTTCATGATCACCCGCGATTTCCGCAGGCTCGAGCCGGATCACATGCGGGTCATCCTCATCGAAGCCGGCCCGAAAATCCTCGCCACCTTTCCCGACAACCTCACCCAATACGCCATGAAGGCCCTTGAAAAGGCAGGTGTCGAGGTGATGACCAATCTTGCGGTCGAATCCGTCACCAAGGACGAGGTCGTCGCCGGCTCGCAGCGTTTCCGCACCAGCTGCGTCATCTGGGGAGCAGGCGTCAAGGCGTCGCCCTCGGCCAAATGGCTCGGAATCGAAGGCAAGGCAGGCGGCCGTATCCCGGTCGAACCGGACCTCTCCATCACCGGCTTTCCGGATATCTTCGCGGTTGGCGATACGGCGCTGGGCCTTGCCGTGGACGGCAAGCCGCTGCCTGCCCTTGCCCAGGTCGCCAAGCAGCAGGGCCAGTATCTCGGCAAGGCGCTGCGGGCAAAACTCCTTGACGGCAAGCCGGCCGAGCCGTTCCGTTTCCAGAATCGCGGCAATACCGCCGTCATCGGCCGCGATGCGGCGATCTTCGACTTCGGCAAGTGGACGCTGAAGGGCCGGCTCGCCTGGTTCCTCTGGGCGCTCGTCCACGTCTACCTGCTGGTCAATTTCGAAAAGCGCCTGCTCGTCAGCGTCCAATGGATCTGGCGTTACCTGACCCAGCAGCGCGGCGCCCGCCTGATCGACGAAAATGCCGCCACTTCCGTTCCGTCTTCCACGCAAAGGACCGAGACATGAACACCGCCAATCCGCAGCTCGAAGGCCTCTATCTCGCCGTTGCCGCGATCAACCGGCTCCTCGTCGAAAAAGGCGTCCTCTCCCATGAAGAGATCCAGGGCGCCCTGCAGGCGGCCGAACGCACGGTGCTTGCCGACGACAAGCCCCTCGCCGTCTCGACCTCCCACCAGAAGGCGATCGCCTTCCCGATCCGGCTGCTGCTTCTGGCCAACGAGGCGAGTGAACAGGGCACCAAATTCTGTTTCGAGGATCTGGCGCGGGAAGTCGGCCTCCGCACCTGAGAAAATCTACTCCCCAAACATGAACGGCGGCATGAGCCACGCCGCCGTTGTTTTTGTGGGAGGAGAGCTTGACTACAGGATGGGCTTGCCACCGGTAACGGCGATCGTCGCGCCGGAAACGTAGCTGGAGAGGGGATCGGCAAGCATGACATAGGCTGTCGCCAGCTCCGCCGGCTGGCCCGGGCGCTTCATTGGCACTTGCTTGCCGAAATCCTTTACCCGGTCCTCCGTCATGGTCGAGGGAATGAGCGGCGTCCAGATCGGCCCGGGTGCGACCGCATTGGCGCGGATGCCTTTTTCGGCCAGCAGCTGTGCGAGGCCCGCCGTGAAATTCTGGATCGCGCCCTTGGTCGTCGCATAGGCGAGCAGCGTCGGGTTCGGATTGTCGGAATTGATCGAAGCGGTGTTGATGATGGCACTACCGGGCTTCATATGGGGCACGGCCGCCTTGGTGAGATAGAACATCGCATGGATGTTGACCTGGAAGGTCAGTTCCCATTCCTCGTCGCTGATGTCGCCAATGTCGGAAAAAGTGGCCTGATGAGCGGCGTTGTTGACGAGAATATCGATCCCGCCGAACTCCTGGACCGCCTTGTCGATGATCGCCCGGCAATGTGCCGCCGTCTTGATGTCGCCCGGCACCAGCACCGCCCTGCGGCCAGCTTCCTCGACCAGGCGTTTGGTGTCCTCGGCATCCTCGTCTTCATCCAGATAGGAAATCAAGAGATCGGCGCCTTCGCGCGCATAGGCGATCGCCACGGCCCGGCCGATGCCGCTGTCTCCGCCCGTGATCACCGCCTTCTTGCCAGCCAGCCGGCCGGAACCCCGGTAGGAGAGCTCCCCGTGATCCGGCACCGGGTCCATGCGCCCTGTGTAGCCCGGCATCGGCTGCTGCTGTTCGGGAAACGGCGGAGTGGGATACTGGGCCATCAGGATCTTCCTTGTTATCGAGGTAGCGAACTGATCGCCCCAACTGGCCTCGTCCGGAGATGTTCCCGACCAAAATGCACAATCAAAAAGGAGAAAACGCGACGCGGCCCCACTTCCGGCTCAAGCCCCGGGCGTGATCGCTCCGTCGCCGCGCCGCAGGCGTTTCAGCTGATTGACGATCCGGAGCGAGCTCCCAGCCCGTGCCGCCGAGGAATCTGAGCTCTTCGACAGGATCCGCAACATGTCCTCCGCCTCGTCTGCGGAAATGGTGCCCCGGGCGGCCAGACCGTCGATCAGCATGAGCATCGCCCCTTCGATCGCGAGCGAGCGGCGGCGCGTTTCCATTTCGATTTCATTGGCATCGGACATTGCAGGCTCCTTGAATTGTCACCTGTCGAATGGTTTGGGGAGAAGATTGTTCCTCACCATCCTGCCCCGTCTTTTCGCAAACCTCGAGGTCCTGTCGGCAGTCAGCCGCCGTTCTGGGCGTCATCGGGCGGTGACGGGCTCTTGTCGACCTTGCCGGGACCTGCCTTGTAAAAATACTGGCTCGCGACGAGCCAGCCCTTCAGCGGCCGCATCGGCGCGAGACACGTGAGGAGCAGAAAGGGAAGCGAGACCAGCAGATGCACCCAGAATGGCGGCTGGAAGCTGGTCTCGATCCAGACCGCAAGCGCGATACTCGGAATGCAGCCGAAGCACATGACGAAAAAGGCTGGACCATCTCCCGGATCGGCGAAGGAATAATCGAGGCCGCAGACCTCGCAGGCCGGCCGCATCGACAGGAACCCGTTGAACAGATGCCCCTGGCCGCAACGCGGGCACCGGCCGCGCAGACCGGTATCATAGGGAGGAAGAGGCGCCCAGTTCGCGTCGTGGGACATGGAAATCTGCCTTTCGTGACAGGAGACAAAGTTTGTTTTTCGGATACTTATCCGACAGACCTCTATAACAAGCCGTTCCGTGCCGGGCGCAATCCCGGCTTTTGAGGTTCGGCACGAAACTTCTGTCATCGATCTATGGCAGGCAGCTCCAAAACAATAGTCTGGCGTCGATCGAATCGCTGCCTTCACCTTGGACGGTATTTCATGGCTTCAGAATTTTCAGGCCTCGGCATCGCCCATCAGGGCCGTTTCACCCGGCTGAAGTGGCATCGCCTGCGCCGCAGCTTCAAGGACCCGCTGTTTTCCGCCGGCGTCATGGCAGAGGGTTTTCGTCTTGGAGCATCGACCGAACTCGATCTGCGCGTCCGCGCCGATGGCGGCTTCGTCGTCCTGCATGACGAGGAACTCGAAGGTGAAACCACCGGCCATGGCCTCATCCGCGAGGCCTTACCCGAAACGATCCGCGGCCTGACGCTGCTGGAGGGCGGCCATCCGCCCATTCTCAGCGAGGATCTTGCGACAATGCTTCAGACCGCCCATCCGGACGCCCTGCTGCAGTTCGACGTGAAGGACGAGCTTGAGGCGATCGGCCCGCGTGGCATGGATCATCTCGCCGACCATTTCGCCGGCTCCAGTTCCTCGATCATCGTCAGCGGCGCCGATCTCGACCTGATCGTCGCCGTCAAGCATAGACTGCCGGGCGTCAAGCGCGGCATCGACCCGACGGGCAAGCTCATGGATATCTACCGCAACCATGGCCTGAACGCCGTTGAAACGGATCTCCGTGCCGATATTGCCGGCCCGACCGAGCCGGACACCATCTATCTCGCCTGGCCGCTGGTGCTGCAGGCCGCGAGGGACGGGCTCGACCTGGTCGGCCTCTGCCACGATGTCGGCAGGCTGGTGGATGCCTGGACCTTCAATCTCAAGACCCCGGACGCCGGTTTCGACGAGGCCGAAGCCCGCAACTTCTCAGCCCTGATGGCGCTGAAGCCGGATCAGATCACCACCGACGAACCGATCGCCACCGAACGGGCCTGGGCGGCCATCTCCGCTTGAAGTTCATCAATCGTCGAACCCGAACGGATCGCGAAACACCCGCCGGCTGACCAGCTTGAGACTGCGGTCCGGCTGGATGATATAATTTTCCTCGACCCGCTGGCCGAGTTCGTTGCGGAACTCGTGCGGCACGACGCTGCCGATCGGCGCCTTGGTGAGCTTGGTGCGCGGCTGGCCACGATAGGTGATGCTGCCGGGGATCGGCCGGATGCCCGGTCCGATGTCGATTGCCCCGGTGGTTCCGCCGCCGTCCGTGCTGCAGCCGGCAAGTGCGATCACGAGACCGACGGTGGCGATGATGTTTCTCATGGGCTGATCCTTCCCGATATCCCGCTGACGCGGTGGACTCACTGAACTTCGCGAATATGCGAGAAGTTCCATGCCATCAGCCGAGCCGATAAATCCTCTACCCATCGCCAAAATATCCGATACATCTGTTCCCCGCCAGTAACGGAATGGAGAATGACTGCCGTGACGAAATCCTTTGGAGCGATGTCGATCGCCGAGCTTTCCGCGCTCATCCAGATGGGCAAGGTCGATCCCGTCGAAATCACGGAATCGGTGCTGTCAGGCATCAACGCCTATCCAGACAAGGCCGTGTTCATATCGCTGCTCGAAGACCGCGCCACTGCGGAAGCCCATGCCGCCTCCAAGCGCCTCAAGGAAGGCCGCTCGCTCGGCCTCCTCGACGGCATTCCGATCGCCTGGAAAGACCTCTTCGACATCGAGGGCCTGCCGACCACCGCCGGCTCGAAAGTGCTGAAGAAGGCAGCCCCCGCCGCGAAGGACGCGGCGATCGTCGATCTCCTGAAACAGGCCGGCATGGTCGCGATCGGCCGCACCAATATGAGCGAATTCGCCTTTTCCGGCATCGGCATCAATCCGCATTACGGAACGCCGCACAATCCGCATGGCAAGGATGCGCCGCGCATTCCGGGCGGCTCCTCCTCCGGTTCCGGCGTCGCCGTCGCAGCCGGCCTCGTGCCCGTCGCGATGGGCACCGATACGGGTGGCTCGATCCGCATTCCGGCGGGTTTCAACGGCATCGTCGGTTACAAGGCGACCCGCGGCCGCTACCTCATGGACGGCGTCTATCCGCTGGCAACCAGCCTCGATTCGCTCGGCCCCCTCTGCCGCACGGTGCAGGACGCGGTGTGGGTGGATGCGGCCATGCGCGGGCTTGCAGTACCGCAGACGACCCGCCGGCCGGCGCAACCGCTCGATATCGTCATCCCGACCAACATCGTCCTCGACGGCGCCGAGCCGGGCGTCGTGGCTGCCTTCGAAGCTGCGATCGAGCGGCTTGCCAAGGCCGGAGCCAAGATCACCCGCCTCGCCTTCCCGACCTTCGACGAACTTCCGAAGCTGATGGTCAAATACGGTCCGATGGTCACCGCCGAAGCCTTCGCCCTGCATCGGGAAAAACTGGCAGGGCCGGATGCCGAGGAGATGGACCACCGGGTGGTCGCCCGCACCCGCCTCGGCGAAAAGACCAGCCTGTCCGACTATATCGCCATCGTCGAAAACCGCGCCCGGATGATCGCCGAAACCGAGGCACTGGTCGGCGACCGCTTCGTCGCCATGCCATCGGTCGCCCATGTGGCCCCGCCGATCGCGCCGCTCGAAAAGGACGACGAGATGTTCTTCGCCACCAACGGCAAGACGTTGCGCAATACCGGCTTCGGCAATTTCCTCGACTGGTGCGGCGTCTCCATCCCGTGCGGCACCGGCGACGCCGACATGCCGGTCGGCTTCCTCCTGTCCGCCAACGCCAATTGCGATGAAACACTGCTGCAGGCCGCGATGGCGTATGAGGAGATCATCCGCGGCTAGAAGCGGTGCAGAAGATCGCCTTGCGGAGGACAGTCGGTTGTCGGCACAGGCGGAAAAGTGTGCCTGGCGTGCTGATAGAAGAGTTGCCTCCCACGGCAGCTAACTAAGGAACCGTTTCCCCGTAACCGGGACCGCGGCAGTTGCCTTTTGCTTGTTCCGATATCCCCGAGAGCCTAGCCTCTTCTGCGGATTTGAGGAAAGCGGCATACCATGCAACTCGATTTGAACGGCAAGACGGCACTGATCACCGGCGGCTCCAAAGGCATCGGCCTTGCCTGCGCCCAATCCCTTCTGTCCGAAGGCGCCCGCGTCGTCATCTGTTCGCGCTCCCAGGCGAATATCGATGTGGCTCTGTCAAAACTGCCGGGCGCCATCGGCTTTACGGCCGATCTGATATCGGAAAGCGAAGCGCTGGCTCTCGTCGACAAGATCGAAGCTGAAGTCGGCGCGCTGGATATTCTCGTCAATTGCGCCGGTGCCGCGCGGCGCACGCCGCCACAGGACCTGAGCCCGGCTCACTGGCGGGCCGCGATGGACGCCAAATATTTCTCCTACATCAATGTCATCGACCCTGTGGTCAAGCGGATGGCTGCCCGCAGGGCGGGCGTGATCGTCAACGTCATCGGCGGCGGCGGCAAGGTCGCATCGCCGATCCACCTTCCGGGCGGGGCCGCCAATGCGGCGCTGATGCTTGCGACGGTCGGCCTCGCAAATGCCTATGCCGCCAGCGGATTGCGCATCCTCGGCATCAATCCCGGCAATACCGAAACCGAACGGGTCACCGAGGGCCTCCGGGCGGAGGCGGCTCTCCACGGCATCAGCGAACAGGCGGCGCTCGAAAAACTGATCCAGCGCATCCCGCTCGGCCGCATGGCGACGCCTGACGAGATCGCCAATGTCGTCACCTTCCTGAGTTCGTCGAAGGCGAGCTATGTCACCGGCGTCGTAATCGGCATGGACGGCGCCCTCAACCCGATCGTCGTCTGACGGAACCTCTCGGACCAGGCCGGCGTGCGGCGGTGCCGCGTGCGCCGTCGGTCACATCGAGGAACCACGATCAGAACGTCTTCCACTCATTCCCTAGTCAGCCATAGAGATGCAGGTCGATAACATGAGCAGTTCCGAGTTCCTCTGGTATATCCCGAACGACGTCAAGGCCGGCCATCGCGGCGATGCCGCCGCCGAGAACCACAACAGCCTGGAAACGCTGACCAGCCACGCCAAGGCGCTGGAGGATCATGGCTGGAAGGGCGCGCTCGTCGGCACCGGCTGGGGTCGGCCGGATACGTTCACCATCGCAACGGCTCTTGCCGCCCGCACCACCACGTTCGAACCGCTGATCGCGATCCGCCCCGGCTATTGGCGGCCAGCGAACTTCGCCTCCGCCGCGGCAACGCTCGACCACCTGAGCGGCGGCCGCGTGCGGGTCAACATCGTCTCGGGCCAGGATAATCTCGCCGCCTATGGCGACAGCGAGGGTGACCAAGCGCATCGTTATGCGCGCACCAGGGAATTCATGCGGCTGGTCCGCCGTCTGTGGACCGAGGAGAACGTCACGTTCAAGGGCGAGCATTTCCAGGTTGCCGGTTCCACGGTCGAGCCTCGTCTCCAGACCCGCGGCGAGCGCAAGCACCCGAAACTCTATTTCGGCGGTGCTTCCGAAGCCGCCGAGCAGGTGGCCGCGACGGAAGCCGATATCCAGCTCTTCTGGGGCGAACCTCTCGACGGCGTGCGGGAGAGGATCGAACGGCTGAAGACACTGAGCAGGCAGCTCGACCGCGACCTTCCTCCGCTTCAATTCGGGCTTCGGATCACCACCCTCGTTCGCGACACGACGGAACAGGCCTGGGCCGATGCCGAGGCGAAGGTCGCCGAAATGGCCAAGGGCAAGGCCGGCAACTGGAACGACCACGGAAAGCCGGTCGCCGTCGGCCAGCGCCGGCTGCTCGAACTGCACGAGCGCGGCGATGTCCTCGACGACAACCTTTACACGGCGCCCGGAAAATTCGGCGGTGGCGGCGCCGGCACCACCTGGCTCGTCGGCTCGGCCGAGGACGTCGCCCGTTCGCTGCGCAAATACGAGGATCTCGGCATCACCCATTTCGTGCTCTCCGACACGCCTTATCTCCAGGAGATCAAGCGGCAGGGCGATCGACTGCTTCCCCTTTTGCGCGGTTGAAGCGCAACAGCGGTTTACTGCGGGAAGCGGCCGCCTCTCCTCAGGCCCCCAGACGCTTCCGGTCTCGGGATCGAAAATATGGACATGCGGGACATCGATATCGATCCCGATTGATCGCGCCTCGCCGGGTGACTTCGGGTGGCCACACAATTTCAGTGGGTCTCGATCATACCTTTGGATAGGGGAACAATCCCCTTGTCCAATAGTCTCACCGCCTGCCTCGGCGTTAAACTCCGATCTTCGACGAAGCACACGAAGAATGGAGGAGACATAGGATGCTGATCGCACAGCCAGTGAAGGCATCGCCTGCCGACCCTTCGGCAAAACGCACCGACGTTTCAAGATATCGGACGTCGGAGATAGACCTCGAACGGCTTGTCGCCAGACACGTCCCGCGAGATCCCGATCAATCCGATCCGCAACCCAACCTCCGTCAAATCGCTGTCGGCGGCCTGGCCCCGTGGCAAATGCGCAATGTGCAGACCTATGTCGACATGTACCTCCGCTCGACAATCCGCGTCGAGGCCTTGGCCGGTCTCTGCAACCTGAGCAGCGGCCATTTCCAGCGGGCCTTCAAGGCAAGCCTTGGCGAGACGCCGCACAAATACGTCACCCGCAGGCGCATGGAAATGGCCTGCCGGATGATGACCGGCACGGACGAACCCCTCTGCCGGATCGCCCTGGAATGTGGCATGACCGACCAGGCGCACCTTACCAACAGCTTCCGCCGCCTTTACGGAATTGCTCCCAATGCATGGCGAAAGCGGATGCTGCTCGAAAGATCCGGACATGGCGTCCGCGAGACTGCCGTTGCTCGGCGCAACTGACAAACAGGACGAAGCTGCGCGCCAACCGCGAATTTCATTGCCGTTGACGGTGCGCGTTATTCCGGGCTGCCGTCACTGATGGCAGTCGCCTGCAACCAAACGGCAAGCCAGCGACCGTCTCGCCATTCGTAGATATCGGTGTGCCAATAGCCGCTCAAGGGCACATGAATCGGCAGCTGGATACGTTGCGGCCTGGTCCAACATTCAACGCCCCGCGATCCAATCGGCAGCAAACCACATCCACTTGGCAAGCTGTCGAAATCCCCCCCCCCCGATTTTCAGGGGTCTTTCATGCTTTCTTAACATTCGTCAGTTTCTAATTAAGACGATTAGTGAACTCCGGCGAATGTGGCCGGGAGCATACCTAAAGATATTTTTTAAGGTGGATATATTGCAGGCGCATGTTCTCTTGAGCAGGAAAATTGCAGCACGTAACCCGGGAGAGCGCCGGAGGCTGGCCAGGCGGCACTGGTACTTCTCGACTGTTCCGGCGGGGGCACTTGTGGTGCTGTCTGCAGGGGCGGCTCAAACCGCTGACTGGCACGGACTGACAAGCAGTGACTGGACAGACGGGAGCAATTGGACCGGCGGCGTCGCCCCCGGTGCCGGTGTAACCGCCAACATCAGCACGCCGGGTGCACCGAGCAACATAACAGCCGTCATCGGCGTCACCGGCCCCGTCAGCGTGTCGGTGGGTGCCACAAATGTTGGCCAAGACGCGACTGTGCCTGGGATTTTGAGGATCCAGAATGGCAGCAGCCTAACCAGCACCGGCAACGGCCGGCTTGGGACCGTCGGCACAGGGGCCGGAGTTGTCACCGTTACGGGAGCCGGGTCACTGTGGAATGTCACCGGCGGTGCAAATATCACGCTCGGACATCTCGGCACCGGTACGCTGAACATTGAGAATGGCGGGCAGGTCAACACGAACACGGCGCTCCTAGGAGGCCCTGGTCCCTTAACTTCGGGCACGCTCAACATCAGCAGCGGCGGCACGTTGCAGGCTCAAACCTTGCGTAGCGGCTCCGGCGCGAGCCAGGCCAATTTCGACAATGGCATTCTGCGCGCGACGGCCGCCAACGCGACCTTCATCGACGGATTTTCCGGCACCGAACTCAATCTGCTTGCCGGCGGGCTGACGATCGATACCGCCGGCTTTGCCGTGGGAACCGACGCAACGTCGGGCTTTACCGGCGTCGGCGGATTGAGCAAGATTGGCGCCGGCGTCTTCACTCTATCGGGCAGTAACATCTATTCGGGTGAAACGATCATCCAGGCCGGCACGCTCGCGCTGGCGGGTGCGGGTTCGATCGCCAACTCCGCCCGTGTCGTCACCACAGGCATTTTCGACATTTCAGGCGTCACTCCGGCCGGCACCGACATCCAAAGCCTGGCCGGCGGCGGCACCGTGGCGCTGGGCACCAAGAACCTGACGATCACCAATGCCAACGACACGTTCGCGGGCGTCATCGGCGGCACGGGCGGACTGACCGTCACCGGCGGCAGCCAGACGCTTTCGGGCGTCAACACCTATACCGGCGCGACGACGGTGAGCGGTGGCCGGCTTGCCGTCAACGGCTCGATCACCAGCCCGGTCACGACATCGGGGGCCGGCATTCTCGGCGGCAACGGCACGATCTTCGGCGATGTGACCAATGCCGGAACGATTGCGCCCGGCAATTCGATCGGCACGCTGACGATCGCCGGCAACTATACCGGCACGGGCGGCACGCTCGAAGTCGAGGCCGTGCTCGGCGGCGACGCTTCGCCGACCGACCTCCTCGTGGTGACCGGCAATACGGCCGGCACCACGAACGTCAAGGTCATCAACCTTGGGGGCGGCGGCGCACAAACCGCCGAGGGCATCAAGATCGTCGATGTCGGAGGCGTGTCAGCCGGCTCCTTTTCGCTGCTTGGCGACTATGTGTTCGAGGGCGATCAGGCCGTGGTCGGCGGGGCCTATGCCTACCGACTCTATCAGGGCAGCGTCAGCGCGCCCGCAGACGGCGACTGGTATCTGCGTTCGACCCTGCTTAATCCTGCAGGCGTGGGGATCGGGATGGTCTATGCGCCGAGTGTTCCGCTCTACGAGAGCTACGCCGGCGTGCTGCAGACGCTCAACGAGTTCGGTACACTGCGCCAGCGCACCAGCGGCCGGGCGATCGAAGAGCCCCATGCCGAGAATGATCCTGCCAAGGCGATCTGGATCCGCATCGACGGCACGCATGCGCATTTCAATCCGAAAACCTCGACGACCGGCACGGAATACGATGTGGACACATGGACGCTGCAGGCGGGCATCGACGGAATGCTGCATGAAAGCGGGGCCGGCGCGCTGATCGGCGGCGTCAGCTTCCATTTCGACACAGCCTCGGCGGACGTCTCCTCGCGCTTCGGCAAGGGCAACATCGATACGACCGGCTACGGCCTCGACGGCACCTTGACCTGGTACGGCAATAGCGGCTTCTATGTCGACGCTCAGGCTGCCTTGACCTGGTATGACAGCAATCTCAACTCCTCGACCCTTAACGACACGCTCGCCGACGGCAATGATGGCTTCGGCTACGGCCTGAGCGTCGAGACCGGGCAGAAGATCGCCCTGACGCGCCAGTGGTCGCTGACCCCGCAGGCGCAACTGGCCTATTCGTCCGTGCGCTTCGACGACTTTACCGACGCCTATGGCGCCGCCGTCTCGCTTGACGATGCCGACAGCCTGACCGGTCGCCTCGGGATCTCGGCCGATTACGACAGCGACTGGAAGGACGCCGCCGGAAGGACCAGCCGCGCGAAGTTCTACGGCATCGCCAATCTCTATTACGACTTTCTCGACGGCTCGAACGTGGATGTCTCCGGGGTCAGGGTCGCCAGCGAGAACCAGCCGCTCTGGGGTGGCCTCACCCTGGGCGGCTCGCTCAGCTGGTCCGACGACCGATATGCGGTCTACGGGGAGGCCTTCGCTCGCACCAGCCTCAAGGATTTCGGCAACAGCAACGCCATCGGCGCCAAGGTCGGGCTTAGTATGAAGTGGTAGGTGTGGTCGGGAAACCTGACCCCACCCGAGCATGTCATAGTGATCCAAAGCAGCCCGCTATTACCCAGTTTTCACCGCTCAGCCGATCTGATGGAGGTTAGCGGTGATCTCCTCCTTGAGGTCAATACTCAGAGCGAGTCGTCTTATCATTGGCGACTCTTGGTATACTTTATTTTTACCGAAGAGGATTTCGGCGGCAGAAAGCGGGTCGCCTGCCTCAGATTGCTAGTTGTCGCAATTTTGAGATATAGATCGCTTGCATCCGACCGCTTATGCGCTTCATTTACCCTAACAAATCCCGCTTTATTTAGAAGCGGAAGCCCCCGCGTGCCATAGGCAGCCGCGTATATGTTGACTTGCCGCTTGTTGCCGATCATTTCGGATCGAATGACTTTCACTATCGCGATGAGGAGGCCGATAACTACCCTCGACCTGTCTCCTTTTGAATCAATAGCAACATATATTCCTCCCACGTAAACCGACTCCACGTTCTTGATTTCCGCAGCTGCCGCAAGATGATCCACCGTAAATTCAGATTCCTTGATTGTGCCAGCTTCAATCCGTTTCATCGCAGCTTCAGTCAGCGCATAGTAGTCTAAAAAGCCGACTACCGAACCAGAGGAATCTTTGGCAATCGCAATACAGTAGGGATTCCTGGCGAAGGATTCCCTGACAACGCTAGGCGAAATTGTATTGGACCCGAATTCCTGCCTTGCTAACGCAATTGCTCCTTCAAGGTCCGCCGGGTCCGCCGGAATCGTTATGCTGTATTTTGGTTCATCGTCCGGCGGGTCGGGGGATCTATCTGCCCTTTTCGCAACGATGAACAATATCGTCACCGCAAAGCAAACCGCCACCGCGATTTTGAGATAGTCAGACCACTCGGGAGGGACAAAAAACGCTGCCACTGACGAGATCAAACCGAAAATAGAACTCGCTTCCGCGATTCTAAGCCTGTTTTCTTTTAGCTTTTCAATCAAGCCGCCCACCCACGATTTCCACGCTTCGGGCCAAAGTTACTTACTACAAGCTCGCTTACAACCTAGCATTTAGAATGAAGCTCCTATACCCCTATCGCCTCCAGCGGGGCCACCATCGGGTCGCCGGCCTCGCACATCCTGTCCGGCTCGGCTCATGAACAAGCTATACCTTTTCGACCTCCGCAAACACGCTTAACACCTGTGGGAGATAACCGGAGCCGGTTCTACATCGATCGCATCGAGGATATGGTGCTGGATATCCTTCAGCAGCAATTCGCCGACACCAGCATCATCGAAATGTATGTGTCGGCTTATCAGGAAGAACAGAAGCGGGTTCGCGGTGACGCGTTCCGCCAGCGCGCTCAGGCGCAGAAGGCGCTGGACGACGCAAAGGCCAGCATCACGAAGATCGTCGAGAAAGATGTCCAAGGACCTGATCGACGAAGCTACTGCCCTACTCACACCGCTGAGAGGGAGCGCGAGTAGACTGGTAGCGGGAGGCAGAATTGAACTGCCGACCTCAGGGTTATGAATCCTGCGCTCTCACCAACTGAGCTACCCCGCCACAGGGACTGCGGAAGTTCCGGCGTGGCCGGTTCCGCTTTGGTCGTGCGGCTTATAAGTCCCCCGTCACCAAAGTGTCAAGCAGGGTTTGGGCAAAAACCGGCGGCAATTTCATGCCGTACGGTTAGCGCCGGTCTCAGGCTGCGACCGGCGTCGAAAGCAGGGCCTTCAGCGCGGTTTCCGCCTCGGCTGCCCGTTCCGAACGTTCGATGAAACCGCCGCCATAAACCCGCGCGTCCGCACCTTCGGCGGAATAGAGCACGCAGGCCTGCCCCGGCGCCACGCCCGCCTCTCCGATTGCCAGATCGACATAGACGCCGTGATCGTCGCAGTGGAGGATGGCCGGTGTCGGTGGACGCGTCGAGCGCACCTTGGCGAAACAGGCGAACCCGCCCTTCGCATCCTCGTCGAGTACACCGTCGCCGATCCAGTTGACGTCGCGCAGGTAGACGCGGTGGGTATCGAGCGCTTCCTTCGGCCCGACGATCACCCGGCGCGAGCGGGCATCGAGATAAACGACGTAGAGCGGCTCGCCGGTGGCGATGCCGATGCCGCGGCGCTGACCGATCGTGTAATGGACGATCCCCTCGTGGCGGCCGAGCACGCGCCCGTCCATATGCACGATATCGCCGGCGAGCGCCGCGTTCGGCTTCACCTTGTTGATGATATCGGCATATTTGCCCTGCGGCACGAAACAGATGTCCTGGCTGTCGGCCTTCTTGGCGACCACCAGGCCCATCTCCTCGGCCAGATCGCGCACCTGCGCCTTCGACATGCCGCCGAGCGGAAAGCGCAGATAGTCGATCTGCTCCTGCGTCGTTGCGAACAGGAACCAGCTCTGGTCGCGATCGCTGTCGATCGGCCGGAACAGAGCGCGGCGGTTCGGATTGCCCGGAGAAGGGTTGGCGGAGGAGCGGATATAGTGGCCGGTCGCCAGCGCATCGGCGCCAAGCTCTCGTGCCGTCGCCAGAAGATCGGCGAACTTGACCGTCTGGTTGCAGGCAACGCAGGGGACCGGCGTTTCGCCCATCGCATAGGCCTCCGCGAACGGATTGATCACCGTCTCGCGGAACCGCTTTTCGTAGTCGAGCACGTAATGCGGGATGCCGAGCGTTTCGGAGACCCGCCGCGCATCGTCGATGTCCTGGCCGGCGCAGCACGAGCCGGCGCGGTGCACGGCCGCACCGTGGTCGTAGAGCTGCAGCGTGATCCCGAGCACGTCATAGCCCTGTCGTTTGAGCAGACCGGCGACGACGGAGGAATCCACTCCCCCCGACATGGCAACGACAACACGTGTGTCTTCCGGCCTCTTGTCAAAATCCAGCGTATTCACGAGTAACTCTCTCGGTCTCTCAAGCGCCGGTCCATGATGGGAGGGCGACATGTTCAGGGCCTGCGGCGGGATCGGCCGTCGGAGGCAATTCTTGCCGGATATAGAAAGGATTTGCGGCCTGCGCAAGGAGGAGCGCGAATCGCAGGCGCGGCGCATGCAGGAACGGACAAGGCCTCAACCGCGAAGACCGATGCAGTTTCCCCATGGATCGCGGACCTGACACATGCGCAGGCCGTTCTGGATGTCGATCGGTCCCCGATAAAGCGTCGCGCCAATCGCGGTGAAATGCTCGACCGCCGCGTCAAGATCATCGACCTGCCAATAGACGACGGACCCGCTGGGGCCGCTTCCCACCTTCTCGTCAGCTGCAACGATCTCAAGGCAGATCCCGCCGACTTCGAGGAACTGGAATTCGAAAGCTTCAAGGTGACGCCGCACCGATTGCGGGAAAGCGGCCTGATACCAATCCAATGCCCGTGCAACATCCGCGACATGGACAAGGATGGCGCATATCGGCTTTGCTTCGGTGTTCAATGCGATCGTCCGACGGAGGTTTGCATGGCCGACTGTCTATGCCCATGGAATGGTTTTGTAAAACACCTGGGGCTGTCCCGCCGGGATTCAGCGCCCCGAAAAGCAGCCTGCCCGAAGCCGGGAGGCCGGAATTCAAGACTGCAGCGCTCCATGCCGTACGACCTTGCCGGCTGCCGTCCTGGCACCGCTGGCCGCACCTTCCGCCCGCACCCGCGGCAGGCTTGCCGGATATTCGCGCTGGATGAAGTCGATGATCTTTTCGCGCACCTCGCACCGGAGGTCGAAGGTCCGCGGGGCATTGGAGGCGGAAACGAGGATGCGGATCTCCATGACGTTTTCCCTGAAATCCGTCACCTGCACGGCCACCACCCGCTTGTCCCAGAGCTTTGACGTTGCGGCAATCTCCTCGACCTTGCGACGGACCGCGTTCACCGGAACCGAATAGTCGAGATAGATCATCACCGTGCCGATCAGTTCAGAACTGTCGCGCGTCCAGTTCTGGAACGGCGTCTCGATGAAATAGCTGAGCGGCAGGATCATCCGCCGCCAGTCCCACAGTTTCACCACCACATAGGTCGAGGTGATCTCCTCGACATTGCCCCACTCGCCCTCGACGATCAGCGCGTCGTCGATGCGGATCGGCTGGGTGATCGCAAGCTGGATGCCCGCAAAGATGTTCTTCAGCACCGGCTGCAGCGCAAGGCCCAGCACGACGCCTGCCACACCGGCGGAGGCGAGCAGGCTGACGCCGTATTGCTGCACCGCCGGGAAGGTCATCAGCATGGCGGCGATGGTGATCGCCACGATCATGACGCTTGCGATCCGCTCGGCGATCCGCGATTGGGTGACATGGGTGCGGGCGAGCAGATTGTCTTCCGCATCGAGCTTGAAGCGGCGCAGATAAACGATCATCCACACATGCAGGGCAATCTTCGCCATCCAGCCGACGACGATGATGAAGCCGAGCAGCAGCAGGTGACGTATCACCTGCCCCTGCCCGGCACTGAGCGGAGCGATGGTCGCACCGAGCGACAGTGTCCAGGTGAGGATCGCCAGCCGCATCGGCCGCCGCGTACGCGATACCAGCGACCGCCAGAACAGGTCCCTGTTCTCGACCAGCCGCGTCAGAAAGCGAAATCCGAAGCGCTGGATCGCAAGGCCGATCAGAAATGCGACGGCCATCACACCACAACTGACGAGCCAGTCCGGCAGCCAGGCCGTATCATTCCGGAATTCCTGAATGAAGCGTTCCATGCCCCCTCAGCTAGGGTGCGATGCAACATCGAAAAGAGCGGCCGCAAAAATTTCATGTTTTGGGAGTCTTCTGGGCGCGGGGTGATTTGTGGCAACAGGGCGATCAGGGACGGAGAGACGATGCAATTCGACCTCATGCGCTTTGTCGACGCGCAAGCGCCGGTCTATGGGCGCGTCATCGGCGAGCTTCGCGATGGCAAAAAGCGCTCCCACTGGATGTGGTACGTCTTCCCCCAGGTCGCGGGGCTCGGTTTTTCGATCATGTCCCAGCGCTTCGCGATCGGCTCGAGGGCGGAGGCGACAGCTTATCTGGAACATCCCCAGCTTGGCCCCAGGCTCATCGAATGCACCGAAGCGATGCTCTCCCATTCGGACCTTTCGGCGCACGCCATCCTCGGTTCGCCCGACGACATCAAGTTCAAGAGTTCGATGACGCTGTTCGAGGCCGTCAGCAAAAAGGGCTCGCCTTTCGAGCGAGCCCTTGAACAGTTCTTTGATGGCGAGCGCGATGAAAAGACCATCGCGCTGCTTCGGGTTTAAGCGGCTGCCTGGATCGCAGAAAGCTTCCAGTCCGTGGCGGGCTTGCGCACGAAGGTCCAGACTTCGACGGTTTCCGTCACCGCGTTCGGATCGCCTTCGGCAACTACGCCGGTATTGCGGTCCTTCATGTAATCGACGCTGGAGTAGCGCATCGCCACGGTCGCGTAGTCCTGGCCGTTTTCGCGCCAGGCTTCCGCCAGGTCGCCCTGCAGCAGCTTGACGTCCTTCACCTCGTTTTTGACGCCATTGGTGGCGTTCTCGCCGAGTTCTTCGGCCAGGTAGGACATCGCTTCCGGCGTCGTGAGGCTGCGGAGCTTGGCATAGTCTTCGTCGCCATAGGCAGACTGGACATTGGTCAGCAGCTTCTCGAACTGGTCGAGGTCGCGGTTGGTGATGCCGATCTCGTCGGTCTCGGGGCCGGCCTGGCGCGGAGCGGCATTGGAACCGCCGCCGAAACCGGTTGGCGCACCGCCGCCGCCCAGCGAGCCGATCTTCGGGATCTGGAAGGACGACGTATTCTGGCTCGGCGCATCATAGGCGTTGCGCGACTGGCCAAAGCCGGTATTCATCCCGCCTGCCGGGCCGCCAGCCGTCTGCTGACGGCGCGCGAACCAACGGAAAGCCAGCATCGCGAGACCGCCGATCAGCGCGATCTGCAGCAGCATGCCCAGCATGCCGGCCATGCCACCGAAACCGGTGCCCATCAACATGCCGATCAGGCCACCAAGGGCGAGACCGCCGAGCAGGCCGCCGAACATGCCACCGAAGAGACCCCGGCGAGGCTGCTGCGCCGCCTGCTGGCCAAGGCCGTTCTGCGGCGTCGTGGCGTTCTGCTGCGTATTGGGCGTCATCGACCGGTTGATGCCGGTCGGCGCCGTGGGCGCGGTATTGGTGGTCGCCGGGGCCGAATACGTGCGCGTGCCGCGGCTGCCAAAGCCGCCGCTGGCGCGACGCGCCTCAGCCATATCCACGGCGGTCAAGGAAACCGCCATTCCGATCGCCAGGATCGCGAACAGGTTCTTGAAACGCCGAAGGTTGGATAACATCGTTTTCTCCTCATAAACCGCTCAAGCGCGGTATTCCCTGACTATATAGAGAGGCGGCCGTCCGAATTTTAGGCCCATCCTCCATTTTTCCCGTCGAAGTAGATAACGGAGTTTGAAACGGGAGCCAAGCGCCAAAAATACAATCAAAAGTAGATTATCCCGATATCAGCCTGCGACATCGGGCGCGGCATCTCTGTGCCAAAAGACGATCCCGCAGACCGGATTGCGCCGCGTGCAGAATGCCACTACCTTCTTGCGAGGCACACAAACGCAAAGGAGGTTGCCTATGTCACCGCGGGACGCCTGATCCAGAACTATCAAGACTTCTGCCTTTCAAAGGGCATCGACTTCACACGCATTCAATCCGTAAGGCCGCATGACGCCACCACGCTCTTCTGCAGCGCTGGCATGCAGCAGTACAAACCCCTCTTCTCCGATCCCTCCCATAGAGGAACCGTCGCAAACAGCCAGGCATGCCTGCGTCTGGGCGACCTGGACGAAATCGGAGACGGAACCCACTTCCTTCACTTCACCATGCTCGGCCTCTTCTCCTTCCGGGAGATGAGCGTTGGCGGTGCCATCGATTTCTGGCTTGAGTTCTTGCGAACGCTCGGTCTCACGCCGGATCATGTCACCATTCATCCGGACCGCCTCACCGAATGGACGCCGCTTTACCGCGGACGTTTTCCGATCGTCCCGGATCCGGAATGCACCTGGAGCGACGGCAGCATCACCGGATACAGTACCGAGTTCTACAAGGACGGGGTGGAGATCGGAAACATCGTCAATCCGCTGGGAACCTGCATCGATGTCGGCTTCGGCGCCGACCGTCTCGACATGCTCATCAACGGCACGCCGCCGGAACGTGTGCTCGAAACGCTAAGCAGCGCGATCATGAAGATCATCGAAAGCGGCTACCCTCCGGGCAACAAGGAGCAGGGTTACGTCCTGCGCAAACTGCTCCGCCGCCTGCATCGGATGGGCGGCGCGCTCGACCATCCTTTCTTCATCGGGGAGGTCCAGCGCCAGGAACGGCTTCGGGCAAAATACCTGCGCCTGCGGGAAAGGCATCCCGGCATGGGCCCCGAATGGTGGTTCGATACGCATGGCATCGAGCTTTCCGACATGCAGGACATGTCGGACGGATAAAATGACGAAGGCCTCCGGCGGTTTTCGCCGGAGGCCTTCGCCCTGTTCGGAAAACACTCGCCACCACGACAGGCGTGAGCAGCTTCGGTGATTGTTACTCGACGTTGAACGCCAGCGGCTTGGCCTGGCGGATCGCCGGGTTGGCGGTCAGTTTCGCCAGAACCTCGGCCGGAACCGGACCGTCGACATAAAGGAGAGCGATCGCGTCGCCGCCTTCCTGGTCGCGGCCGAGATGGAAGTTGGCGATGTTGACGCCGGCATTGCCGAGCGTCGTGCCGATGAAGCCGATCATGCCGGGAACGTCTGTATTGGCGATATAGACCATGTTGGTGCCGACATCCGCATCGAGGTTGATGCCCTTGATCTGGATGAAGCGCGGCTTGCCGTCCGAGAAGACCGTGCCGGCAACCGAGCGGGTCCTCGTGTCGGTGGTGACCGTCAGCTTGATATAGCCGTCGAAGACGCCCGACTTGTCGCGCTTGGCTTCAGACAGGATGATGCCCTTTTCCTTGATCATGATCGGCGCCGAAACCATGTTGACGTCGGAGACCTGGCTGCGGATGAGGCCGGCGAGCAGCGCGCTCGTCAGCGCCTTGGTGTTCATGCCGGCGGTCGAGCCGTCATAGAGAATCTCGATTTCCTTGATCGCATCTTCGGTGACCTGGCCGACGAAGGCGCCGAGCACGTCGGCGAGCCGGATGAACGGCTTCAGGCGCGGCGCTTCTTCCGCCGTGATCGACGGCATGTTGATGGCGTTCGAGACCGCACCCTTGATCAGGTAGTCCGACATCTGCTCGGCGACCTGAAGTGCGACGTTTTCCTGCGCTTCCGTGGTCGAGGCGCCGAGATGCGGCGTGCAGACGACGTTTTCGAGGCCGAAGAGCGGGCTTGCCGTGGCGGGCTCGACTTCGAACACGTCGAAGCCGGCGCCGGCGACATGGCCGGACTTGATGGCTTCGGCGAGTGCTGCCTCATCGACGAGGCCGCCGCGGGCGCAGTTGATGATCCGAACGCCGGGCTTGGTCTTGGCGAGCGCTTCCTTGCCGAGGATGCCGCGGGTCTTGTCGGTCATCGGCACGTGCAGGGTGATGAAGTCGGCCTGGGCCAGCAATTCGTCGAGCTCGACCTTGGTGACGCCCATTTCCTCGGCGCGTTCGGCCGAGAGGAAGGGGTCATACGCGAGAACATGCATGCCGATGCCGATCGCCTTCTTGCAGACGATGCCGCCGATGTTGCCGGCGCCGATGACCCCGAGGATCTTGCCGGTGATCTCGACGCCCATGAAGCGCGACTTTTCCCACTTGCCGGCCTGGGTCGAGGCGTCAGCTGCCGGAAGCTGGCGGGCGACGGCGAACATCAGGGCGATGGCGTGTTCGGCCGTGGTGATCGAGTTGCCGAACGGCGTGTTCATGACGATGATGCCGCGGCGCGAAGCGGCCGGGATATCGACATTGTCGACGCCGATACCGGCGCGGCCGATGACCTTGAGATTGGTCGCGGCGGCGATCAGCTTTTCGGTCGCCTTGGTGGCGGACCGGATCGCAAGACCGTCATAGTTGCCGATGATTTCGGCAAGCTTTTCCTTGTCCTTGCCGAGCTTCGGCTGGAAATCGACTTCGACGCCGCGATCGCGAAAGATTTGGACGGCGGTTTCCGACAATTCGTCGGATACGAGAACGCGAGGTGCCATCAGTGGGCCTCCTGAAAAAGTTTCTGTCGTGAATGAGGAAATGGGCTCCGCTTCGTCAGCGGAGCCGATACGCGACTTGCTTTAAGCGGCGGCCTTGGAAAGCGCAGCCTTCTGCGTTTCGAAAGCATAGGTCAGCCAGGGCATCAGAGCCTTCATGTCGGCCGCGTCGATCGTGGCACCAGCCCAGATGCGAAGGCCGGACGGCGCATCGCGATAAGCACCGATGTCGAGCGCGACGCCTTCCTTTTCGAGGATCGACACCATGCCCTTGGCAAAGGCTTCCTGCGCGTCCGCGTCGAGAGCGGCGACATCCGCGTCGGCGATCTTCAGGCAGACGGAGGTGTTGGAGCGCGTTGCCGGGTCGACGGCGAGATTGTCGATCCAGGCGTTGGCGGCCACGAAATCGTGGATGACCTTGGCATTGGCATCGGCGCGGGCGATCAGGCCTTCAAGGCTGCCGACCGACTTTGCCCAGACGAGCGCATCGATATAGTCCTCGACGCAGAGCATCGACGGCGTGTTGATCGTCTCGCCGACGAAGATGCCTTCGATCAGCTTGCCGCCGGAGGTGAGGCGGAAGATCTTTGGCAGCGGCCAGGCCGGAACGTAGGTCTGCAGGCGCTCGACAGCACGGGGGCTGAGGATCAGCATGCCGTGGCCGCCCTCGCCGCCCAGAACCTTCTGCCAGGAGAAGGTAACGACGTCGAGCTTGGCAAAGTCCATGTCCTGCGCGAAAGCCGCCGAGGTGGCGTCGCAGATGGTCAGACCCTTGCGGTCGGCCGGAATGAAGTCGGCGTTCGGAACGCGGACGCCCGAGGTGGTGCCGTTCCAGGTGAAGACCACGTCGCGGTCGAAATCGACCGTGGAAAGGTCCGGAAGCAGGCCGTAGCCGGCTTCGATCTTGCGGACGTCCTTGAGCTTCAGCTGCTTGACGACGTCGGTGACCCAGCCGGCACCGAAGCTTTCCCAGGACAGCATGTCGACGCCGCGCTCGCCGAGCAGCGACCAGAGCGCCATTTCGACGGCGCCGGTATCGGAAGCCGGCACGATGCCGATGCGGTAGTCCGCCGGCACGTTCAGAATTTCACGGGTGAGGTCGATGGCCTGCTTGAGCTTCGCCTTGCCGACCTTGGCGCGGTGCGAACGACCGAGCGGGGCATCGGAGAGCGCTTCGAGCGACCAACCGGGGCGCTTCGAGCAAGGGCCAGAAGAAAAATGGGTGTTGTTCGGACGCAGGTCCGGTTTTGCGGCGTTTGCCATATGGCTATCCTTCCAGATAGATGGCCCTTCGTTGGGGAAGGGTGTCCCGCCGCTGTGGTTATGCCTGAGCGCCTTCACAGTCAAGCGGGTAATGTCGCCCCCGGACAAATTTTTGCCGCAGCCTGTCGCCGCAAACGCAAAAAGCCGCCCGAAGGCAGCTTTCGCTTGGAGACGAGGTGATATTACTTGTAGACGATCTGCTGCGGCGGGGGCTCGTAGGCCGGCGGCGTGTCGCAGCCGCCGAAGATGTAGCGGGCGCCGACGCGGGCTTCATGCGAATAGAAACCCTTGTCCTTGCCCGGGCCGCCGCCCGAGGCGAAGCCGAACATGTCGCCGCCCGTGACATGGCGGAAGCGGTAGCCGACATCGGCCTTGACGTTGCAGGTGACGTCGATCGACGCGCCGGCCATGAGCGCATAGGTAAAGCGCCAGCTCTTTTCGCCGCCATGCGTGACTTCCGGGTCGCAACCGGCGCCGCTGTCGGCGCAGGAGGTGTTGCGCAGGTTCGACCACTTGACGTAGGTGCCGCCGATACCGCCACCGACATAAGGGGTGAAGTAGCCATAGGTGCCGAGATCGACATAGGCGTTGGCCATAAGCGAATAGGCGTGCATCGAGGCCAGGTCGGTCGAGGTACACGCGGCGGCTACACCGCAACTGCCGGAGGTCGAGCCGCGGAACTTGCTGTTGAACATGTAGTCGAGGGTGACGTCGGTGCGCAGGTAGCTGTTGATCTGGTAACCGATACCGCCCCCAAGCGTGAAGGCATCACGCAGATCGGAACGACCGAATTCGGCGATCGCCACGCCGGGCGTACCGGTACCCTGGTAGAATTCGGTACCGCGCGACTTCTTGAAGGAATAGCCGACGTCACCGCGAAGGTACCAGCCGGTCGCCTCCTGAACGGTTACTTCGGGCGCATCCTGATAAGGCTCCGGCTGCGGCTGGTAAAGATCGGCGGAATTGGCGGCACTCACCGTCAGTGTCAGCGCAAAAGCGCTGGCCAGCAACTTTCTCATGGGTTCATCTCCAAAGCTCGTATCGCGTATGGCGTGCAAAGCGGGCAGCCAACGGGTTGATCCGCTGTGGATGATGATCGACAAAGGTTAAGTCTCGCTTAACCATGCTTGTTTACCGCACGTTTTCCTAAAACAGCGGGGATTTCTACAAGTAAAGGCATGATCCAAGACTTGCGGAAGCCACCCCGTCTCAAAGTGGGCCGCCCCGTCATCCGCCTGCTGCACCGGGTAGCGGCAGCCACGGCCTCCGCAAAATACTGACCGCGTTACTTCAGTAGAAAAATGTAATTTAAGCTTAAATAAACAATTAATGCTTTGTAAACTATAGAGGGCTATATTTAGCCTATCCGAGCTGGGGAAATATCGGGGAATCGGTAGAGCCGAATAATGGGGAAGTACGACTCGAGCAGAGTGGGTTCTTAAGCTCGAGGTTTGGGCTGACACAGGTCAATCCGGCAATATCTCGTCCACCAACGAAGCAATCCCGTCGTCAAATCACGGCGGTGAGATTGCCATCATGCCCTTCCGGAAAAATTTGACCATGTGGAACCGCGGCGCGAGGCGCCGCGGAGGAAGGAACTGTCTGTGAACAAGTTCAGAACATTCGGCATAGCATTCCGACTGGCTATCGGGTTCGGCTTTCTGCTTCTCCTGATGATCGGCCTGACTTTTTACTCTACCGGTGAAGTCAAGATGATCGACGACAACCTGGCAACCGTCAACGACGTCAACAGCGTCAAGCAACGGTATGCCATCAACTATCGCGGCAGCGTGCACGACCGGGCGATCGCAATCCGCGACGTGACGCTCGTGACGTCCGAGGCCGAGCGCAAGGAAGCGGAAGCGCTTATCGCCAAGCTCGCGGCATCCTATGCGGAAAACGAAAAACGCATGGCGGAAATGGTCGGCGCCCCTTCCGGTGCAACGGATCGCGAAAAGACGATATTGACCGAGATCGCCGACATCCAGTCGAAGACCAATCCCCTGGTCGCCCAGATCATCTCGCTGCAGCAAAAAGGCGATGGCGAGGCGGCCCGCAAGATCCTGCTGGAACAGGCCCGCCCGCTCTTCGTCTCCTGGCTTGGCGCGATCAACAAATTCATCGACTATCAGGAAGCGCTCAACAAATCGATCGGCGGCGATGTCCGCAATGCGGCGAGTGGCTTTAGAAACCTTGCGCTGGCCGCCCTCGGCATAGCCGCGGTGCTTTCGATCATAGCGGCCTTCGTGACGGCCCGCTCGATCATCGGACCGCTCTCCAAGCTGCAGCAATCGCTGAAAGCCATGGCTGCGGGCAACCTTGAAGGCGACCGGACGATCGAGGCGCGCGGCGACGAGATCGGCATGCTTGCTCGCGCCGTGGCCGCTCTCCGGGAAGCCATCTCCGTCAAGGCGGAGCGTGAAGCGGATGCCGAGGCCAAGCGGACCGTTGGAGAACGCCACAGGCTGGAACAGGAAGCGGCCGAGCGCAGCGCGCTCGCAGAACAGACGAGCCAGGCGGTCCGCCAGCTCGCCGACGCTCTGCAGGCCCTGGCAAACGGCGACCTGACCCGGGAGATCAACACCCCGTTCACACCCTCGCTCGACCAGTTGCGGGCCGACTACAACGCGGCCGTGGCGAAACTCCGCGAAGCGATGCAGAAGGTTGCCGCGAATGCGAGTGCGATAGCCGCCGGTGCCCAGGAAATCCGCTCCGCCTCCGACGACCTCGCCAAGCGCACCGAACAGCAGGCGGCTTCGGTCGAGGAGACCGCGGCGGCACTGGAAGAGATCACCACGACGGTTTCAGACTCGAGCCACCGCGCTCAGGAGGCCGGTAACCTGGTGCGCATGACCAAGGACAATGCCGAGCGCTCCGGCCGGGTCGTCCGGGACGCCGTCGAGGCGATGGGCAAGATCGATTCGTCGGCCGTCGAGATCGGCAACATCATCGGCGTCATCGACGAAATCGCTTTCCAGACCAACCTGCTGGCCCTCAACGCCGGCGTCGAGGCGGCTCGTGCCGGCGAGGCCGGCAAGGGCTTCGCGGTGGTAGCGCAGGAAGTGCGCGAACTCGCCCAGCGTTCCGCCAAGGCGGCAAAAGAGATCAAGGAGCTGATCCACACCTCCAACGACCACGTGAAGAGCGGTGTGGCGTTGGTCGGGGAAACCGGCAAGGCCCTGCAGGAGATCGTCGTCCAGGTCCAGCAGGTCAACGGCAATGTCGAGGCCATCGTCGAGGCCTCGAAGGAACAGGCCACCGGCCTGAAGGAAATCAACACCTCGGTCAACACGATGGATCAGGGAACGCAGCAGAACGCGGCCATGGTCGAGGAGTCAACCGCGGCGGCCCACAACCTCGCCCGGGAAGCCGAAGACCTCTTCCAGCTTCTGTCGCAATTCCATATCGGCGGCGCAGCCGTGGCCGGAACCCCGTCGCGCCGGGTCTCGCCCGCGCCGGCATCCTCCATCAGCCGCCCGGCGGAGTCGCCGGCCCGCAGAATGGTGGCGAAAGTCACGCAGTCATTCCAGGGCAATGCCGCTGCCGCGAAGCAGGATTGGGAAGAGTTCTAGAGGCGGCAAGAACGAGGATTTCCGCCATTCGGAATTCCGCGCAAAAATAAAGGCCACCCGCGAAAACCGCGGGTGGCCTTTTTCATTGGGATTGCGCCTTCAGGCCGCGTTGCGGACGTTGGCGATGACGCCGACCAACCCATCGACGATGCGCTCGATCTGCCCCCGGTCGTCGCCTTCCGCCATCACCCGGATCAGCGGTTCGGTACCGGACGGCCGGATCACCAGGCGGCCCCTGGCAGCGAGCTCGGCTTCCGCATCGGCGATGGCCTGACGGACGATCACGTCCTCCAGCGGCTTGCCGCCCTGGAAACGAACGTTCTTCAGAAGCTGCGGCACGGGATCGAAACGGCGGCAGATCTCGCTGACGGGGCGGCCGAGGCGTTTCGCGCGCGCCAGGACCTGCAGACCGGCGACGAGGCCGTCGCCGGTCGTGCCGAAATCGGAGAGTACGATATGGCCGGACTGTTCGCCGCCGACGTTGAAATCGTGCGTGCGCATATGCTCGACGACATAACGGTCGCCGACCTTGGTGCGTGCCAGGTCCAGGCCCTTGCCGTTGAGAAACCGTTCGAGGCCGAGATTGGACATCACGGTCGCGACGATGCCGCCGCCTTTCAGCTTCTGGTCCTCGGCCCAGCTCTCGGCGATGACGGCCATCAGCTGGTCGCCATCGACGATCTCGCCGCGCTCGTCGACAATAATCACCCGGTCGGCGTCGCCGTCGAGCGCGATGCCGATATCGGCACGCACTTCATGCACCTTCTTCTGCAACGCTTCCGGGCTGGTCGAGCCGCAGTCGAGGTTGATGTTCGTGCCGTTCGGTTCGTTGCCGATCGTCACCACCTCGGCGCCGAGCTCCCAGAGCGCCAGCGGAGCCACCTTGTAGGCCGCGCCATTGGCGCAATCGATCGCGACGCGCAGTCCGTGCAGGGTAACGTCGCGCGGCAGCGTACGCTTCACATGTTCGATATAGCGGTAGATGTCGCCCTCGACGCGCTTCGCCCGGCCGATATCGCCTGATTTGGCGAGCTGGGAATGCAGATCGCTGTCGAGCAGGTCCTCGATGCGCATTTCGAGCTCGTCGGAGAGCTTGTAGCCGTCGGGACCGAACAGCTTGATGCCGTTGTCCTCGTAAGGATTGTGCGAGGCGGAGATCATTACGCCGACATCGGCGCGCAGCGACCGGGTGAGCATGGCGACGGCCGGCGTCGGGATCGGCCCGAGCAGGAAGACGTCGAGGCCGGCGGCGGTGAAACCCGCAACCATCGCATTTTCCAGCATATAGCCGGAGAGACGCGTATCCTTGCCGATCACCACCCGGTGGCGGTGATTGCCGTTACGGAAGATCGTGCCGACGGCGATACCGACGCGCATCGCGAGATCCGGGGTCATCGGATGGATGTTGGACTGTCCGCGAATGCCATCGGTGCCAAAATAGCGGCGTGTCATATAAGCTCCTTCGTCATCGCGCCTGAACGTCGCGGTCCTTGCAGGGATCGAACCTGCAGCATGTTAGACGGTAAAACCGGCCTGAAGCTTAGCTCATGCCATAGTTTGACGGCACAAGCACATAAATTAGCATCAAAATCGATTATATCCCGTTACTCATAACAAAAGCTTCCAAGCAAAAGCCGCCGTGGATTGCTCCACGGCGGCTTTTGGATTCAGTCGTCGAAGGATCAGTGCGGCTGCGGTTCCAGACCGCTTTCCGGCTCTCCGCCCTTCGGTTCGTCCTTCTTGGAGCCAGCCGAGGGAACAGCCGAACCGCGGGTCGGAGGCGCATCGTCGCCGAGATCGCGCGACGGCTTCTGGCCCTTGATCAGCGCCTTGATCTCCTCGCCCGAAAGCGTCTCGTATTCGAGCAGGCCTTCGGCAATCGCGACGAAGTCGTCGTGCTTCTCGGTAAGAATGCGGCGCGCCTCGGTATAGGCTTCGTCGATCAGGCGGCGAACCTCGGTGTCGATCTTCTGGGCCGTCGATTCCGAGACGTTCTTCGACTGAGAGACGGAATGGCCGAGGAAGACTTCCTGCTGGTTCTCACCATAGGCGACCTGGCCGAGCATGTCGGAAAAGCCCCATTGGGTGACCATCGCGCGGGCAAGCTTCGTCGCCTGCTCGATGTCCGAGGACGCGCCGGAGGTGATGTTTTCCTTGCCGAAGGTCAGTTCCTCGGCGACGCGGCCGCCCATCATGATGACCAGACGCGAGACCATCCACTTATAGCTCATCGAGTAGCGGTCGCCTTCCGGCAACTGCATGACCATGCCAAGCGCGCGGCCGCGCGGAATGATGGTCGCCTTGTGCAGCGGATCGGCGACAGGCACGTTGATCGCAGTCGTCGCGTGGCCGGCTTCGTGATAGGCGGTGAGCTTCTTTTCCGCTTCCGTCATGGCGGACGAGCGGCGCTCGGCGCCCATCATGATCTTGTCCTTGGCGTCTTCGAACTCGCTCATGGTGACCATGCGCTTGTTGCGGCGCGCCGCCATCAGGGCTGCTTCGTTGACGAGGTTCATGAGGTCCGCACCGGAGAAGCCGGGCGTACCGCGGGCCAGAACCTTGAGATCGACATTCGGAGCCAGCGGCACGTTGCGGGCATGGACCTTGAGGATGCGCTCGCGGCCGACGATATCCGGGTTCGGGACGACGACCTGACGGTCGAAACGGCCTGGACGCAACAGAGCCGGGTCGAGAACGTCCGGACGGTTGGTCGCGGCGATCAGGATGATGCCTTCATTGGCTTCGAAACCGTCCATCTCGACGAGGAGCTGGTTGAGGGTCTGTTCGCGTTCGTCGTTACCGCCGCCCAAGCCTGCGCCACGATGACGGCCGACCGCGTCGATTTCGTCGATGAAGATGATGCAGGGAGCATTCTTCTTCGCCTGCTCGAACATGTCGCGCACGCGGCTTGCACCGACGCCGACGAACATTTCGACGAAGTCGGAACCGGAAATGGTAAAGAAGGGCACGTTGGCTTCGCCGGCAATCGCCCGGGCGAGCAGCGTCTTACCGGTACCCGGAGGGCCGACAAGCAACACGCCGCGCGGGATACGGCCGCCGAGACGCTGGAACTTCTGCGGATCGCGCAGGAACTCGACGATTTCTTCGAGATCCTGCTTGGCTTCGTCGACACCAGCAACGTCTTCAAACGTCACGCGACCATGCGCTTCGGTGAGAAGCTTGGCCTTCGACTTGCCGAAGCCCATCGCGCCGCGCGAACCACCCTGCATCTGCCGCATGAAGAACAGCCAGACGCCGAGGATTAGCAGCATCGGCAGCAGCGTGCCGAGATAGCTGAGGAAACCCGAGGAACCGTCCGTTTCCGGACGTGCGACGATGGTAACGTTCTTAGCCTGGAGCCGATCCATCAGAGAATCGTCGATGACGGGCGAATAGGTCTGAAATCCCGATCCGTTTTCGGTGTAGGTCCCGAGCACCCGGTTGCCTGTGACGACGACATCCCGCACTCGCCCCGAATCCACATCCCGCAGGAACTGCGAATATGGGACCTCACGCGAACTGGTCTGCGACGGTGCCGTCTGGAACATGCTGAACAATGCGACCAGCAGGAGGGCTATGATGACCCAGAGGGCGATATTACGAAAGTTTGGGTTCATTGAACTCCCCGGACTGCGACGGCCAGCTTCTTGGCGGCCGCCTTGCTTGCCGCATAACATAGGGTTGCGGCAAGACCTTGCCAAGGCGAACCGGAGCCCCCGCCTACCTTTTCCGCCAGGAATCCTTAACTGGCAGCCGGGGAAAACCGTCGCATCCGAGCAAAACCGCTAACTCGATGACAAATCTAAGCTCGAACTGCGGCAAAAAACGGTCGAAAGGCGCAAGCACGGGGCGGACGATACTTCGTTCGGTCACTTCCCTGTTTTCGCGATCCTCCACCGAAATGACGGCGTTGGCTTCGATGAAAGGCATCGCTGCCACGGCGCGCATGGCGATCGCGGGCGGGACCCCGGGAAACAGCGTCAGCGCTTCGTCGCGATCCGGAGCGGTCGGGCCGATGATGATCTCATGCGCGCCGGTGTTCGTGATGCGGTAGCGACCGTCCCAGATCGCCGTATCGCCCGGGGGAATGTGCAGCGGCAGAATGCCGCGGTTTTCGCGCACGAGATAAAGCCCGTCGCGGCGCCGGTCGAAGATCACCCGGCCGGCGGTGATGCGGCCCGGCTGGCCACTGTCGAGAAAGGCCATGACCCGGTCCATGCTCTCGCTCCCGAGCGCATGTGCCCTGCCCCCGAGCACCGCGGCAAGCAGCGACAGTGCATGACGACCTGACGCCTCGTCCCCCTGCAGGCCCGCCGGGGCAAGATGCGCCAGAACGCCCTGACGGATCGTCACATGTTCCCGCACAAGCCGCGCCGCCTCGTCGGAATGCGCCGTGCGCCGCGCGGCGGCCATGGCCTGGGCGGCGGCGTCGAACCGATCCTCCAGCGCCAGCCGTCCGCGGACCCGCACCCGCTCGTAATGCGGGTCGAGATTGCTGGGATCGTCGATCCAGCCATGCCCTTCCCTGGTCAGGAAGTCACGGATATCGGACCGACGCGTCTCAAGGAACGGCCGCAGCAGCCACCGGCGGCGATCGAGGAGCACCGCGCCGGCCATGCCGGCAAGTCCCGAATTTTCATCGCCCTCGCCGCGGGCCGCACGCATGGCGATCGTTTCGGCCTGGTCGTCGAGCGTGTGGCCGGTAACGATTGCCGTCGCATCGACCTCGTCGGCGACCTCGAGCAGCAGCCGGTAGCGTGCCTCGCGGGCCGCCGCGGAAATGCCGGTCCGAGGCTTCTCGCCCTCCCACCGGCGAATGAAATGAGGAATACCGAGACGATCGCAAAGGGCTGCAACGGCGTGCGCCTCGTCGGCGGATTCGGGCCTCAGCGCATGATCGATCGTCGCCGCGAACAGCGACAGGCCGGAGCCCTCGGAAATGAATTTAGAAAGGGCAATCAGAAGCCCGCAGGAATCGCTGCCCCCGGAAACTGCGACGAGAAGGCGTGCGGGTCTGACGAGATCGGCAATGAACCGTTCGGCCGCCTGTTCGGGCGACGGGAAATTCGGGCCCGTGGTCACGGGAGGATCAGCAGGCCAGGCGCTTCTGCTCGCTACCCACCTTGGCGAGCACGGCCTTGGGCGCGCTCGGATAACGCCGGGTGACTTCCTTGAGGGTTGCGCAGGCCGTGTCGGTATTGTCGAGTGCGGCAAGCGACATGCCGAGCTTCAGCAGCATTTCCGGTGCCTTGGGCGACTTGCCGTAGGTCTGGTGCGCGTTGAGGAAGGTCTTGGCGGCGTCGTTGTATTTTCCCTGGGAGTACTGCGATTCGCCGAGCCAGAAGCTCGCATCCGCCACCTTGGCGCCCTTCGGATAGGCGGCCAGATAACCGTTGAATTCCTTCTCGGCGAGGGGGTAGTCGCCGGCGAGTACATGGTTGTAGGCGGTCTGATAGGCATCGTTCTCGCTGCCGAGCGACGCGGTCTGCTGCGGATCGGTTCTGCCCGTCGGTGCCGGCGTCCTGCCGGTCGTCTGCGGGCCGGTCTCGACGCCCGGAAGCCCGGCGGCATTGTTGGCCCGGTCGTTGCGGCTTGCGCCACGCGGATTGCCGTTCTGGTCGAGATCCATCGAACCGAGCGTCGTCGGAGGCGGCGCGCGGCCGGGTGCGGTTGCTCCGCCGACGGCCTGACCGGACGGCGATTCGATGATCCGTGCGACATCGTCGGAGGACTGGGCGGGAGCAGTCGCCGGCGGCAACGGGGGCTGGGCCGCGGGAGCGCGATTGGACGCCACGGCCGGTTTCCCGGCCGCGTCGTCCACTTCGGTGCGCTTCTTCTTTTCCAGGTCCTGGAAGCGGAATTCGTTGTCTTCCTGCGTCTTGCGCAGCTGCTCCTGCATCTGCAGAAGCTGAAAACTCATTTCCTCGATCCGGCCGTTCAACTGCCGGACTTCTTCCTGGAGCTGCTGGATACGGACGGCATCATTGCTCTGCGCCAGAATGACCGGGGGCGGAGTGGTTTCCCGCGGCTGTTCTGCAGCAGGCTGATTGCTGCCCTGGAAGAGTTTCGGCAGCGACAAAGCCCCGGCCGGGGCGCTCGTCGCCATCAGCCCCAGCATCGCTGCCAAGACAAGTTTCTTCATCTTTGTCCGTCCTGCTCTTTAGTCTGCGCCGGATTGGCGCGAGAGGAGATTTTTCCAACTGCCGGCAAAAAGCAACCGAGCTCCCGGTCAAAAATCCCGGAAAACAGGGCTAAACTATGGAAAAAACAAAAAGGCGGCCCGAAGACCGCCTTTTATTATCGAGCTGTTGCTCGGATCACATGCCGGCGCCGCCGAGGACGGTGACAGCGCGACGGTTCTGCGACCAGCAGGAGATGTCGTCGCAGACGGCAACCGGGCGTTCCTTGCCGTAGGAGATGGTCTTCATGCGATTCGCCGGAACGCCGCGCGAAGCGAGATATTCCTTGGCGGCGGCAGCGCGGCGGGCGCCGAGCGCCAGGTTGTATTCGCGCGTGCCGCGTTCGTCGGCATGGCCTTCGACGGTGATCGCATAGTTCGGATAGCGGGCCAGCCACTGAGCCTGACGGTCGAGCGTCTGCTGAGCGTCGGCGCGGATCGAGGTGCTGTCGGTATCGAAGAAGATGCGGTCGCCGACATTGACGGTGAAGTCCTGGGTCGAACCGGGCGTTGCGGCGCCGGCACCATTGAGGCCGAGCTCACCGGCATTGTTCGGCAGGTTCTTCTTGTTGGCGCAGCCGGCGAGCGCAAGTGCCAGCGTCAGCGCGATGACGGCAGGATTGCGGGCGAGGATCTGCATGCGGCTCATCGCCGAAGTATCGATGCGGCTCATGGCCGGTCTCTCCTTGATCAGTATTTCAGAGTTTCCAGATTCTAACCGGGTTCGGTTAACCATGATCAAATTCTTATGGTTAACAAAGTATTCCCGATGACCATTTTCGTTCATTTTCAGCAGATTGGGGCGGGAAAGAGGCGGGAATCCGCCTCTTTTGCCTCAATCACCTATTCGAGCAGCGGCGACCAGGCCGGGTCCGAGCCGTAGGACGGCGTCTTGACCTGGAGTTCGTTATAGCCGGTCAGGTCGATGGAATAGAGCTGCGGACCGCCGGCGCCGGCGTTCTGGCGGAAGAACATCAGCACGCGGCCGTTCGGCGCCCAGGTCGGGCCTTCGTTGTGGAAGCCGCTCGTCAGGATGCGCTCGCCCGAACCGTCCGGCTTCATGACGCCGATCGAGAACTTGCCGCCCGACTGCTTGGTGAAGGCGATCAGATCGCCGCGCGGCGACCAGACCGGCGTCGAATAGGAGCCGTCGCCGAAGGAGATGCGGGTCTGGCCCGAACCATCGGCATTCATCACGTAGATCTGCGGCCGTCCGCCGCGGTCGCTTTCGAACGCGATGCGGCCACCATCCGGGGCATAGGAGGGCGATGTGTCGATCGCAGCCGTGGAGGTGAGCCGCGTCGTGGTGCGCGACCGCAGGTCCATCGTATAGATGTTGGAATTGCCTTCCTGCTGCAGGCTCATGATGACTTTCTGGCCATCCGGAGAGAACCGCGGCGAGAACGTCATGCCCGGGAAATTGCCGACTACCTCGCGCTGTCCGGTCTCCAGCTGCAGCAGGTAGACCCGCGGCTGGTTGCCCTCAAACGACATGTAGGTGACTTCCTGCCGGCTCGGCGAGAAGCGCGGCGTCAGCACGATATCCTTGGTGTTGGTCAGCATGCGGACGTTGAAGCCGTCCTGGTCCATGATCGCCAGCTGGCGCTGGCGGGCGGTCTTCGGCCCGCTTTCGGAAACGAACACGACGCGGGTATCGAAATAACCGTTCTCGCCGGTGATCTGCTTATAGATCGCATCGGCGATGATATGCGCGACGCGGCGCCAGTTTTCCGGCTGGGTAAAGAACTGCTGGCCGGTCATCTGGCTGCCGGCAAACGTATCCCAAAGGCGGAACTCGGCACGCAGGCGCCCATCGCCTTCGCGGGTGATACGGCCCGTCACCAGCGCCTGCGCATTGATGACCTTCCAGTCTTCGAAGCGCGGTGCCTTGTTGGGATCGGAGATCTTTTCGATGAACGCGCTTTTGTTGATCGGCGCGAAAAGCCCGGAGCGTTGCAGGTCCGCGGCGATCACCTGGGAAATCTGCGCACCGAGATCGTTGTTCGACAGGAAATCCGTCACCGCGATCGGCAGCGGCTGAACATTACCCTTGTTGATGTTGATCTCGACAACAGCGTTGGCCGGGGTGGCGGCCATGAAGGCCGTCAACATCCCCGCGGCCACCATCACGGCGCGGAAAAAAGAGCTCTTGATCATTTACACAAGCCTTTCAGCTTAACACGAGAGTTTCGGGGCAGGTTCCGCGTCATCTGTTTCTGCATCGGTTCCATACCTGCCGGCTCACAATGCGAACTCCGACGGATCGAAGTTCAGCACCAAAACGTTCCAACCTTTTTCGCCTTCATATTTTGCGGCGGGCAAATTCTTGAGCGGCGCGGATTTCAGAAGGGCGCGGCGCGTGCTGCCCTCGACCGCACGCCGGGTTCCTTCCGGTCCACCGGTCGCCGTCACCTCCGGCTCGCCGACGATATTGCCGGACTGATCGAGCTGGACGCGGATCTTCACACGCACTTCGGAAACGCCGGTCAGCCCGCCGACGAGCGACCAGTTGCCCTGGATCTGCCCCTTGACGTTGTCGATCTCGCTGGAGCTGAGGCCGGTGCCGATCGTCTTGGTATCGCCGCGGCTGGCGACCTGCGTCGAACGCTTGGCGCCACCGCCGGCGGCCTCTTGCTTATTGAGCATAGCGGCGATCTGGTCGGCGTTGAAATCGCTCGCCATGGAAGACGAAGACTTGGCGGTTTCCTGCTGCTTGCCTTCCTTCTTGTCGGACGGCTTGACGGATGCGGTCGCCTTGTTGTCGGTCTTGGCCGTCTCGGCTGCCTTGGCCGTATCCGGCTTCGTCTCGGCCGGCTTTTCAACGGGCTTGGCCTGCTCCTTCGGCGGTTCGGGCTTCGGCGGCTGCGGCTTCGAAACAGGCGTCGGAACCGCTTGCGGCAGTTCACCCGTTTCGGACACGTTTTCGGTCTGCACCGGCGCGGGGGTCGGCTTGGCGGCCTCCGGCTTTGGCGGCGTAGGCTCGGGCTTCGGCGGAGTAGGTTCCGGCTTCGGAGGCGTGATCTCCGGCTTGGGCTGCGGCAGGGCAGCCATCTCGGTCGGCTTCGGAGCCGTCTCCTCCTTGACGATGTCCTTGACCTGGTTCTGTTCCGGCGTCGGGGTCGGCGTCGGCCGTTCCACCGGCTTCGGAGCCGCCGTGGTTTCGGTCGGCTGCGGCTTGGTGGTCGGCGTCGGAGGCGTCTTCAGGTCGACGTCGTTCTCGCCGGCGTTCTGGGCGTTCTCGACGATCTTCTGGTTCTTGGTTTCCTTGGGCGAAGGCTTCTGGCTGGCAGGCGCCTTCTTGTCACCCTGCTGGGTCTGGGTGATCGATTCCACGGAGACGATGTCGACCGGAAGCGCATCGACTTCGGCCACGTCGAAAGTCGCGGGCGCGCTCAGCGAAACGAGCGCCAAGCCGAGTACCAGCGTGTGTAGGACCAGCGATGTGCCGAGACTGACCTTCATGGCGCCGCGATCACTTCTCCTGTTCCTGCAGGGTCACGAGGCCGATATTCTTGTACCCGGCAGAAGAAATGCGGGCCATGACCTTCATGACAACGCCGTAGGCCGCGGTCGTATCGCCGCGCACATAGATACGTTCGTTATAGCCTGTGGTGGCGATCGCCTGAAGCTTCGGCACGATCTCGTCGAGGCCGATCGGCGTTTCCTGCAGGTAGATCTCGCCCTTCGGATTGACCGAGACGGTGATCGGCTGGGTATCGGCGTTCATCGCCTTCGCCTGCGTTTCCGGCAGGTCGATCGGCACGCCGACGGTCATCATCGGTGCCGCCACCATGAAGATGATGAGCAGCACGAGCATGACGTCGACGAGCGGCGTCACGTTGATTTCGCTGATCGCACCGCCGCGACGTCCGCCGCGCCTGCGACGACCGCCACCCGATGACTTTGCTCCTCCGGCCGACATACCCATGAGACGTTACTCCTTGAGCCCGAGAGGCTTTTACTGCGCCGCCTGGCGCGGCTGCAGCTTCTCGTCGATCTGGCGCGACAGGATGGCGGAGAATTCGTCCGCGAACCCTTCCATGCGGCCGGAGAGCTTGCCGGCATCGGCTGTGAACTTGTTGTAGGCGATGACCGCGGGAATAGCGGCAACGAGGCCGATCGCGGTGGCGAGCAGCGCTTCGGCGATACCCGGTGCGACGACGGCGAGATTGGTGGACTTCGACCCGGCGATCGCCTGGAACGAGGTCATGATGCCGACGACCGTGCCGAACAGACCGATGAACGGACCGGCCGAGCCGATCGTCGCCAGAGACCCGAGGCGCGCCTCGTAGGTTTCCGCTTCACGCGACATGGTGACGTCCATCGCCCGGTCGATACGCATCTGCAGGCCGATCGGCGAGCGCGCGCCGCGCTCGAAACTCTTCTTCCACTCGCGCATGGCGGCGACGAAAATCGCGGCAAGACCGGTGTTGGTCCGTTCCGAGAGGGTCCGGTAAAGCTCTTCCAGCGACTGGCCGGACCAGAAGACCTGCTCGAACTGGTCGAACTGGCGCTTGGCCTTGCCGAAGCTGATATATTTGTCGATCACGATCGCCCAGGTCCAGATCGATGCGCCGATGAGACCTATCATCACCAGCTTGACGACCAGACCGGCCTGCATGAACAGCGACCAGAGGCTCACTTCGCTTGCCGCTGCCGCCAAACCTACCTGTTCCATCTACTATCCCCGAATCCAAACGCCCGGCTTTAAGGACCGGGCGGTTCAAAAGCGCGCTCTCGCGAGTATGTCTTTGATCGCCGGAAGCGCTTAGCCCTAACCCCAAGATACCCTGAGCTTCAAGCTTGGCTTCTCGCTTTCAATTTTGGTCAAAGGAAGGCGTGCGTTGCACAAATTCCTCATGTGTCAGTAAGACACCATTATCGTTAACGAAAGGTTTAGGCGGGCCTTGCAATCGCGAGTTCCCAGATCACTTGAAGTTGGAACAAGGAAAGCCGGCAACTTCCAACTTAGTTTTTTCTCATTCACGGGTTATGACACTGTGAGAATCGGATTCTCGGGGACACACCATGTGGCGCGCAGTGATGATAGCCTTGACGATGTTGATCGCGGCACCGGCCTATGCCGCCTCGTTCGACTGCAAGGGCGTCCCCTCGCCTGATGAACTGGTCGTCTGCAACGATCCCCTCCTTTCGGCGCTCGACACGATGCTTCCGCGGGTCGAGGAAAAGGCTAAACAGGAGAAAAGCGCGGAGACCCGCCAGGTTATGCGCGACTTCACCAGCGACCGGTCAGCCTGCGGCTCCGACCGATCCTGCGTTCTGAGTACCTATGTTGCGGTCCTGGGAGAGCTCGGCGGGCCTAAGAGCATCCCGGCAGACATCACCGCCAGCACGATCGCCGGCGGCCGGGCCAAGCCCTCCCCCACATTGCCCGCGAAGATCGGCCAATGCTCCGTCACCAACGTCACCGGCGTCCATCCGCGCGTCGGCCAGGATCCCATCAAGGACGAGGATTTCAACGCCGGAACCGGCATTGAATATGCCAATGAGGGCTATCAGGTCTCCTACGCACGCGAGGAGGCGCTGATCGCCTCCAAGCCCGGCGACAAGGTGACCATGTGCCTGATTTCCATCCCCAAACGCTGCCCGCAGGGCGACGAACGGGGCCGTGAATATTTCGTCACCAACGCCCGCACCGGGCAGAGCTGGGCGATGGCCGATTCGCAGCATGCCTGCGGCGGCCCGTAGGTCCTGACTAAATCGAATCCACCTGCCCGGCCGGGCGCGCCAGAAACTTTTCCGCCACGCTTTCCGGAAGCCGGCGCGGACGACCGTGCCTGTTGATCACGGCGATCACCACCTTCGCGGCGATCAGCAGCGTGTCGCCGCGGCGGATCTCCTGGTTGAGCACCATCTTGGCGCCGCCCGCCTTTTCCGTGACCGTCTGGATGATCAGGATGTCGTCCATGCGGGCGGGCTGCTTGAAGTCGATCTCCATCCGGTGGACGACGAAGACCAGCCCCTCCTCGTCGGCGGAAAGCAGCGCGCTCTGTTCGCAGCCGAGGCAGCGCAGATAGTCGGTGCGGCCGCGCTCCAGGAAATGCAGGTAGCGGGCATGATAGACGAGGCCGGAAAAATCCGTGTCTTCATAGTAGACGCGCTGGGCCAGGCGATGGCCGCCGTCCATCAACTCGCCCGATAACAAAAAATTGTGTTCCTTCATGGCCTTGCCTTGGAAATTTCCCCTACTCCACTGGATAAGCGCGCAATGCCGCCCCAGTTTTGACGTCCTGTCACATATCCTCCCTATCAGGAAACAAGTCGAAAACCAGCGGAGAGTAACTCATGAAGATTGCAGTCCTGGGCGGCGACGGCTTCGTCGGCTGGCCGACATCGCTTCACCTGTCCGACGCCGGTCACGAGATCCATATCCTCGACAACCTCTCCCGCCGCTGGATCGATACGGAGCTTGGCGTCCAGTCGCTGACGCCGATGGACAGCATCCAGGAACGCACCCGCATCTGGCACGCCGAGACCGGCCGCCGCATTCATTTCCACCTGATCGACCTCGCCAAGGACTACGAGCTCCTGAAGGGCTGGCTGGCGAAACACCGCCCCGACGCCATCATCCATTTCGCCGAACAGCGGGCCGCGCCCTATTCGATGAAGAGCGACCGGCACAAGAACTACACCGTCAGCAACAATGTAAACGCCACCCATAACCTCTTGAACGCGCTGGTCGAACTCGATCTCGACGCGCATCTCGTGCACCTCGGCACGATGGGCGTCTACGGTTACTCGACGGTCGGCGCGGCGATCCCGGAGGGGTACCTGCCGGTCGGAATCGAGACCGCCGACGGCCGCACCGTCTCCCAGGAAATCCTCTATCCGAGCAATCCCGGCTCGATCTACCACATGACCAAGTGCCTCGATCAGCAGCTCTTCCAGTTCTACGCGAAGAACGACGGATTGCGGATCACCGACCTGCACCAGGGCATCGTCTGGGGCACCCATACCGAACAGACCCGCCGCCACGCGCAATTGATCAATAGATTCGACTATGACGGGGATTACGGGACGGTCTTGAATCGTTTTCTCATCCAGGCGGCCATCGGTTATCCGCTCACAGTCCACGGCACCGGCGGCCAGACCCGCGCCTTCATCCACATCCGGGATTCGGTCCGCTGCATCGAGATCGCACTCGACAATCCACCGGCGCGCGGTGGCCGTGTCGAGATCTTCAACCAGATGACCGAAACCCACCGGGTGCGCGATCTTGCCGAGATGATCGCCAGGATGACCGGCTCCAAGATCGCCTGGCTCCCCAACCCGCGCAAGGAAGCGCCGGAAAACGAGCTGGTGGTGAAGAACCAAAAATTCCTCGGCCTCGGCCTCGAACCGACGACGCTCGGCGAAGGGCTGCTCGGTGAGATCGTCGACGTCGCGAAGAAATACGCCTATCGCGTTGACAGATCCCGCGTTCCGGCCGTCTCCGCCTGGACCAGGGACATTGCCGCGAAGGTGGAGCATGACCCGGAGGGTATGAGGTTGAAGTCGGTCTCGTGAAGAAATGAGGTCTGCGCCGCAACAGATGATCGCAAGGTTATGCTGCGCGGCCCCCTCATCCGCCTGCCGGCACCTTCTCCCCGCTGGGGAGAAGAAATCTGCCGCACGCATTCCCTCCAACCAAATGCGACTTCACATAGGATCGCGACGCAACCACAAATCTCTTCTCCCCTCGGGGAGAAGGTGCCGGCAGGCGGATGAGGGGGCCAACCGAACAATGACCTTGATCCTTTGGATGCCACCCTCATGACCAACGCCTTCGTCACCCTCGTCACCAATGCCGACTACGCCATGGGCGCAACGGCGCTTGCCCACTCCATCCGCCGCACCGGCACCGAGGCCGATATCGTCGTCCTCCATACCGGCGGCGTCGAGCGCCCTGCCCTCGCCCCGCTCGAAGCCCTCGGCTGCCGCATGGTCGAGGTCGGCCATCTGCCCCTTTCCGACGCCTTCAACGAACGGCATGCGCGAAAAAACCTGCATGGCGCCGCACCCTTCACCAAGGGCCGTAAGCCGGACTTTCACACGCCGCTCGACAATTTCTGCAAGCTCAGGCTCTGGCAGCTCACCGAATACCAGACCTGCGTGTTTATCGATGCCGATGCGTTGGTGCTGAAGCCGATCGACAAGCTGTTTTCCTATCCGGAATTCTCCGCCGCCCCGAACGTCTACGAAAACCTCTCCGACTTTCACCGGCTGAATTCCGGCGTCTTCGTTGCCAAACCGTCGGCAGAGACTTTTGACAGGATGCTCGTGGTGCTCGACCAGCCGAACGCCTTCTGGCGGCGGACGGACCAGACGTTTCTGGAAACCTTCTTCCCCGACTGGCATGGACTGCCGGTCTTCATGAACATGCTGCAATATGTCTGGTTCAACATGCCGGATCTCTGGAACTGGGAAAGCATCGGGGTGCTGCACTACCAGTATGAGAAGCCGTGGGAGAGGGATCACCCGAAGGCGGACCGGCTGCGGCCGCTGATCGACCTGTGGCAGGCGTTTTACGAGGGCCGCGAGATCCCCGCACTCTCCACGCTGCCAAAAGCGGGAGAGACGCCATGAAGGTCCTGGTCTCCGGCGGAACCGGCCTGGTCGGGCGCTACATCGTCGAAGGCCTGCTCGATGCCGGATATCAGGTGATCGTCGGAAGCCGCACGCCGCCGGCGCCTGACTTCTTTTCCAAACCCATCGAATTCGCCCGCCTCTCGCTCGATCCCGCCCTCGACCAGATCGAGGCTTTCGACGAGGCGTATTTCTTCGTTCATGCCGCCTTCGACCATCTGCCCGGAAAATACCGCGGCGGCGAAGGCAACGATCCAGATCGCTTCCGCCGGCTGAACCTCGATGGCACCGTCAAGCTGTTCGAGACCGCCAGCAAGGCCGGCACCCGCCGGGCGGTCTTCCTCTCGAGCAGGGCCGTTTATGACGGACAACCGGCCGGAGCGGTGCTTGACGAAGATATGGTCTTGGCGCCCGGCAGCCTCTACGGCGAGATCAAGCTCTCTGCCGAGCGGGCATTGGCACACCTGTCGGGCCCGGGCTTTTCGACATCCTCTCTCAGGCTTACCGGCGTTTACGGCAATCTTCGCCCCAACAAATGGGACGCTCTCTTTTCGGATTACCTGGCCGGCCGGCCGGTTCCGTCGCGCGCGGCCACGGAAATCCACGGCCGCGATGTTGCAGCCGCCGTTCGTCTCATGCTGGAAACGGAACCCGGCAAGATCGCCGGCCAGGTTTTCAACGCGTCGGACATCCTGACCGATACCCGCGAAATCCTCAGCCACCTGCCGGCTCGCCATTTGCCGCCGCCCGCAGAACGCGGTTCGGTCAGTCCCATGTCGACGGACAAGTTGAGAGCGCTCGGCTGGCAGCCCGGCGGGGCCGACCTGCTGCGCCAGACGGTCGAGGATCTTGCCCGCTCCTTCAGTGCGACTGCTTGAAGCGTCGCATCTTCGCCTCGTTCTTTGCGTTTTCGATCGCCTTCTTGTGCTCCTCGGCCCATTTCTGGCCCGCATCGCCGCCCCAGAGCAGCCAGGCTATGTAACCGGTGGACGGATTTTCGTCGTCGCCGAAATTCTCGGCCCGCTTGTCCGCCTTGTGGCGGGAAAAATAGCTCACCATCCGCCGCACCGTCTTCTCTGAGATCGACTTGCGGTTCTTGAGATCCCGGGCTCTGGCCACGCCCACCATCGTGCCGCCGCGGCGATGCTGGGAGCGGAGTTTCAAGCCTTTTTCAGCGGCCTGTGCCACTTCGGCAGGCGGGATGTGATCGGGGATTTCGCTATCCATGGGACTTCCTCAGCTCGGACTCACTCTTGAGAACGCGGTCGCCATCATTCTGTCGGATGAGGAACGCAGGCTCGTCGGCATCCGCCTTGCGCCTGATCGTCTTGCCCTTGATCCTGCGCTCCACGTCGCTGGTGAATTTTTCGGCGACCTTGCCCTTGGCCTCGGATCGCCCCCAGGTCCATACGACCTCGTTTCCGATCTCGATCTTCTGCATGGCGTTCTCCTTTCGGGGGAGAAACGGCAAGCGATGCGCAGATGTTCCAGCCGGAATGCGCGCGGGTGGAAAGCGCGTCGGCGGAAAGGGCTTTGACCCGCCCGGGCCGACGATGCCGACGACAAGCTCTCAAGTCCGGCCGAAGCGCCGAAAAAGATCGAACTTAGGATTTCAGGTCGAGGTCGCCGTCGCGCCAGACGAGATGGCGCGGACTGGCCGGCAGGTTCTCGATCTCCTCGGCGATGAAATAGGGCGGGATGTCGAGCGCCCTCAGCGCCTCGGTCGTTGCCGGAACCCATTTGAATTCCAGGTCGTGCTCGTCCTTGATCCGATGGACGATGTCCGTCGGATGAAAGGGAAACGTCTCCGGGATGTCCATCAGGTAATAATAACCGAGCTCGTGCCAATCGCGGTCTTCGTAGTGGAAGAAATTCTCGACCGACCAGAGCAGCCGGAGAACGCTCACCTCGGCGCCGATTTCCTCGACCATCTCACGTTTGAGCGTCTCTTCCGATGTCTCGCCGATCTCCGCTCTGCCGCCCGGAAACGTCCAGAACGCCTCGTCCACGGCGCGATGGACCAGCACGTACCCGTTCCGGAATCCAAGCCCGGCAATCCGCATCTGGAAAATGCGCTTGTTCTTGGTCTTGATACGGATGCGAGTGCGCGCCATGCGGCTTACCCCAGTTCGATCACAACGATTTCCGGCCTCGAGCCCACTCTCACCGGCAGGATGGAACAGCCCAGCCCCCGGGACACGATGAGATCACGCTCCCCCTCACGATAATGTCCCGCCGGATAACGCCGCGAGCCCTGCGATCCAGCGACGGGCCGCCAGCCCAGAATATTGATCTGGCCGCCATGGGTATGCCCCGAAAGCGTCAGACTGACCCTCTCGCTCACCTGCGGAAATATGTCCGGTTCATGTGCCATGAGCAGCACCGGTGAGTCGTCGTCAATCTGTGCGAGCGTTCCCGAAAGATCGTCGATGCCCCTCATCCTCATCCGCTTGAAGTTTTTACCGGGACGCAGGGCCATCTGGTCGCCGAGGCCCGCCAGCCAGAAAGAGTGCCCGTCTTTCTCCAGCCTGACGGCCTCGTTGATGTAGGTGGGTATTCCAACGGCCCTCAGTGCAGCAGCCGCGATATTCTCGGCGAGGGGGTCCCTCTGGAAACGAAGATCCTCCCAATGGTCATGATTGCCGAGCACCGCATGAACACCGAGCGGCGCCTTCAGCACCGAGAATACCCGCGACCAATCCGCCGACGGGATATGCTCGGTCAGGAGGTTCATTCCCGACACGTAATCGCCGAGCAGAAGGATGACATCCCCGTTCAGCGCATTGGCCGCCGAACAGATCGACCCGATCCGGTCGACGCTCATCCAGGGTTCGCAAGCGTGAAAATCCGCAAGGACAACAACGCGCAGCTTCAGTCCCGGCGTCCATCGTCTGGGCGTGACGACATATTGCGTCAGCCGCGGCCGTGCCATCACCTCCACGAAGGGATAGGCCGCCAAAGCGAACAGGGTCGCAACTCCTCCGGCAAAGGCCTTGAGCAACGTCCGCCTTGTGAGCACTCATTCATCCTCGAGATTCATCCGGAACTGTGCTGCCTCGAGATCCTTCGGCGGCTGCATTCCCAGATGTTTCCACGCGCTTGCGGTCAAAACGCGGCCCCGGGGCGTGCGCTGGATGAAACCCTGCTGGATCATGTAGGGTTCGATGATGTCCTCGATCGCATCGCGCGGTTCGGACAGGCCGGCGGCGATGGTTTCGATACCGACCGGTCCGCCGCCGAAATTGACGGCGATCATGTTGAGGTAGCGTTTGTCGAGCTGGTCGAGACCCATATTGTCGACCAGAAGACGGGTCAGCGCCTCGTCGGCGATCTCCTTCGTCACCGCTTCGGCCCTTGCCACTTCGGCGAAATCGCGCACCCGGCGCAAGAGCCGTCCGGCGATGCGCGGCGTGCCGCGGGCGCGGCGGGCGATCTCGCGGGCGCCGTCATCGGTGATCGCCAGGCCCATCAGCCGCGCCCCGCGCCTGACGATCAGTTCCAGCTCGTCGACCGTATAGAATGCCAGCCGCACGGGGATGCCGAAACGGTCGCGCAGCGGCGTGGTGAGCAGGCCAAGACGCGTGGTGGCCGCGACCAGCGTGAACTTCGACAGATCGATCTTCACAGACCGCGCCGCCGGGCCTTCGCCGATGATCAGGTCGAGCTGGAAATCCTCCATCGCCGGATAGAGGATTTCCTCGACCGCCGGATTGAGCCGGTGGATTTCGTCGATGAAGAGCACATCGCGCTCTTCGAGATTGGTGAGCAGCGCCGCGAGATCGCCCGCCTTGGCGATGACCGGGCCGGAGGTCGAGCGGAAATTGACGCCAAGTTCCTTGGCCATGATCTGCGCCAGCGTCGTCTTGCCGAGGCCCGGCGGGCCGACGAACAGCACGTGGTCCAGCGCCTCGCCACGGTTCTTCGCCGCCTCGATGAACACCTTCAGGTTGGCGCGCGCCTCCGCCTGGCCGGTGAATTCGTCCAGCGACTGAGGGCGCAGCGTCGTATCCAGATCTTCGCCCCGCTTTTCCGGCGTTATCAGGCGGGCGGGTTCACTCATGCGAGAAATTCCATTCCGGGGACGTGCGAAGCCGCCTTTTTATCGAAGGTTTTAATGGATTTGCATCCCTCTTCCAGTGAGCGCCCGGCGATGAGGGCGTCTGCGAAATCCACGTTCGTGTTTTCAACCTGCCAGAGCGCAGCGACGACAAGGGCCTGGTTTTCTATGACAAGCCCGCGCGTCCGCAGCAGCTTTCCAATGGAAAGTACGACTTCCTTCTTCTTGAAACCGTATTGGGAACGAAGGGCCCAATCGAGTTCGAGCAGGCTGATCAGTGTCACGAAAGCAGAATATTCTCGGCCCAGTCCTTTTGCAAACTCCGCCACGGCCGCAACTTGGTGTGCGTTATCCGCGATCAGCGTTCGCAAAATGACGTTGGTATCAAGTCCCAGCAAGGTCATTCTGCTGCATCCGCCTGTTCATCGTCGCCGGTATCGAGGACGTTGGCTCCGCCAGCGGTCATCACGGCGGCATCGATTTCCTCCAATGTTGCAGGCCCGTTCGGTGGGTTGCCAAGAAGACCGACAAGATCGCCGAAATCGATGTTTTTTGGCGTGATCACGAGATCTCCGTTCACAACCGAATAAACAACCTCATCCCCCGGATGCAAATTGATCATCTCCCGCACGTCTTTGGGTATCGTCAGCTGCCCCTTGGCAGAAAGCGTAAGCGTCCAACCCATGGCGCACTTCTCCAACAAAACTACAATTGGCGGAAATAATACGATTATTCCGACAAAATCACAAATTATCCAATCACCGCGCCAGTTCCTTCAACCCCAGCCTTATGAGCTTGGCGCTATCGCCCCCCTCGCCGCCGTTCTTGAGCGCCGCCGCAACCGCGTTCGCGGCCTGGTCTCGCGAATAACCGAGATTGGTGAGCGCCGAGACGGCGTCGGCGACCGGTGCCGCCGCCACGCCCTCGCCGAGCTCCTGCTTAAGGCCGATATTGCCCGAAGCCTCGCCGGCAAAAGCGGGCGCCTTGTTCTTGAGTTCGGTGACGATACGCACCGCCACCTTCGGCCCGACACCCGGCGCGCGCGAGACCGTCGTCTTGTCCTGCAGCGCGATGGCGTTGGCAAGCTCGGAGGGCGTCAGGGTCGAGAGCACGGCAAGCGCCACCTTGGCGCCGACGCCCTGCACGCTCTGCAGCAGATTGAACCATTCCCGCTCCAGCGCCGTCAGGAAGCCGAACAGCTTGAACTGATCCTCGCGCACATAGGTCTCGATGAACAGCACCACCGCTTCGCCGGCGGACCCCATCTTCGACAGCACCCGCGACGAGCAGAAGACTTCGTAACAAACGCCATGAACGTCGACGAGCACGTAGTCGTCGCCGATCTCGTCGATAGTGCCTTTGAGCTTGCCGATCATGAAAGATGTCCGTCAGGGATGGGTTTCGGGAGAGATGAGCGAAATCAAGGGAAAATAGGTCCGGTACCTAGCGACATCCCGGCTGAGCAGCCTGTAGCCTTTGACCATCGCATGGGCACCAATGTAGAAATCGGGAAGCGGCGAACGTTTGTCCCCGCCCAGGCGGCGGTATTGCAAAAAGGCGTGGCCTGCCGCGTAGGCCGCCTGCCAAGGGAGATCCTCCCGCCGGAAAAGACTGGGCGCAAGTGCCGATTCCAGCTCCTCGCTCGTCGCGTAACCGGCGGCCATTTCCGCATAAATCAACGGATTGATCAGCAGCGGCCCGTTTGTCTGGGCAGCCGCCAATTGTTCGGTCGACCATTCGGTGAAGGCGCTCCGCGTGTGGAACACGTCGATCAGGACATTGGTATCGACAAGGGTCGCCATGCGATCAGTCTCTCAGAAGACGATAAAATTCCTCGCCACTCATATCGCCGAGAGACATGGACCCTTGATGCCGCCTGAGGTGATCCATGAGCATGCGAACATTGCGTTCGGCTTCCTCACGAGACGGCTCAACACGGCGAAGCACGGCTTCACCCTCGCGAAGAACAAATTCCACCTCGCTGCCCGGTTCAATCCCCAGATTGGAGCGGACATTTTTCGGGATCGTAACCTGGCCTTTTTCGGTGACGCGCATGGTAATACCTCTGAGGTATTACTTACCGGCCCACACGGAACAAGTCAAGAACAAACTAGCCGGCGAGCGCCGCGCGCATGCGCTGGCCGCCGCGGTTATGGGCGTGGCAGATGGCGATCGCCAGCGCGTCCGCCGCGTCGTTGCCCTTGAACTCCGCCTTCGGCATCAGGATCTTCAGCATCATGTGGATCTGCTGTTTTTCGCCGTGGCCGACGCCGATCACCGATTTCTTGACCGCGTTCGGCGCGTATTCGGCAACCGGAAGCCCGGCCCGTGCTGGCACCAGCATGACGACGCCCCTCGCCTGGCCGAGCTTCAGCGTCGCAACTGCGTCCTTGTTGACGAAGGTCTGTTCGACGGCCGCCTCATCCGGCTGGTAGGCATGCACCACTTCGGCCAGCCCGTCGTGCAATTGGCAGAGGCGGGACGCGAGATCCATGTCACCGTCGGAGGTCACGGTGCCCGACGCGACGAATTTCAGGCTGTTGCCGAGCGTCTCGATAATGCCCCAGCCGGTGCGGCGAAGCCCCGGGTCGATGCCGATGATGCGAATCGTGCCTGTCATGCCCATACCCTATCCTGAAGCCCTATCCAGTGCCATGAGAATGTGAACAAACCGAAAACGAGGCTTGGGGCTGCCCTTTACCTTTGAGTAACCATGTCGGGAAGGTTTTCCCGTTTTGAGCCTGCCGGCGGCAACGGCTGAACGCCCCGCGCGTTGCAATTCCGCGGCTTGAACGCGATGTGAGGAGGCAGCCATGATAGGCAGACATCATTCCCTTTCGGTCAAGGTGATCGGGCTCGTGCTGGCGCAGAATGGGATTCTCGCGGGGCTCCTCTTTTATGTCGCCGATGAACAGACGCCTTTCGAGATGCTGGGCATCGCGGTGTCGTTGATCGCCCTGACCCTCGTCACGGTCACTCTGGCCGGCGCGCTCATCAATCCGTTGCGAACGGTTGCCGGAACCGCTTCGCAGATCGCCGCCGGCCATGCGGCGGTGCCAGCCGAACACCTGGCGCGCACAGATGAAATCGGCTCGATCTCCCGGTCGCTGGAGCGGCTTTGCCACGATCATCTCACCCGCCTCATCGAGGACGAAGAGGACCGCGAACAGCGGGAGGCGGTTGCCGAACAAGCCCACGCGCGTGACATCGAGGCAGCCCGAGATGAGGCGCGCGATCTGAAGACCGTGGTCGAAGCGCTCGACGGCGGCCTGCGACGCCTTGCGGTCGGCGATCTCACCGTCCGGCTCGATATGCCGTTCCCGGAAGAATACGAGGGTCTGCGCGCCGATTTCAACCATGCCCTCACGACCCTCGAAGAGGTGCTCGGCGTGATCGGCAGCGGCGTCCATGGCCTTCACTCGACCTGCGCCACGATCCGCGACGGCATGGCGGAAACGGCCGAGGCCGGCGGCCGCCTGACGGCAGCCCTCGCCAAGACCGCCGCCGATGTCGGGGCGCTCGCCGAAATGCTGAAGGCGCGAAAGATGGAGGCGCAGCATACTGCCGACATCGCCCACAATGCCCGGCTCGACATGCGTCCATCGAAGGAGATGATGCAGGCCGCAACGGTGGCGATGGAGGCCATCCGCAAGGCATCGCTGAAGATCGAGCCCGCCACGGCGACAATCCGGGACCTCGCCTTCCAGGCCAATATGCTCGCCCTCAACGCCGGCATGGAAGCGGCCCATTCGGGTGAGGCCGAGAACCATTTCAAGACCGTGGCCGAGGAAATCCGTGCACTTGCCGAGCGGGCCGCCGAAGCGGCGAAGGAGATCTCCGGCCTGTCCCGCAGCTCGGCGGAAGCGGCCGAAGTCGGTGGCAGGTCGGTCGCCAAGGCGGGCGGAGAGCTGGTTGCGATGACGATCTACGCCGATACCTTGCAGGGCCGTGTGGATGCGATCGCGGCGAGTTCCGGGAAGGAGATCGAGGCGGTCGCAGCCGTCAGGACCACGATGACCACGCTTGCCAAGGCGAGCCGCGACCAGATCGGCGCGCTCGATGCGCTGACGGCGACGCTCGGCCGCATGAACCGTGATATCGGGACGATCGGCCATCATGCAGGGCGCTTCACGCCGGTCACGACCCTCCACGCGGGAGGCGTGGCGGTACCGGAGAGCCTCAAACCCGCAAAACCCGGTTCGCACCTCCGGCTGGTCAAGTCGTAACATCGGAAGGCCCCTGCATGGGCCCCTTTTTGGGCCCATGTTTTTCTGTTGGCCGCAGGGTCGTATTTCTGGACGTGGCTGCCTAGATAAGTGGAACACTCTGTCAGTTATTCCGCCTCCAGGACGTGCCGATGATCCCTTTTTCCATTCTCGATCTTTCACCCGTCGGTGAAGGATATTCCGTGAGCGACGCGCTCGACCAGTCCCGCCGCCTGGCGATCAAGGCCGAGGAGCAGGGCTACAAACGTGTCTGGCTCGCCGAGCACCACGGCATGCCGGGCATTGCGAGCGCCGCGACCGCGCTGGTGATCGCCCATGTCGGCGCTGCGACCAAGACCATCCGCGTCGGCTCCGGCGGCATCATGCTGCCCAACCATTCCCCTCTCGTCATCGCCGAACAGTTCGGCACGCTGGAAGCGCTGCTTCCGGGCCGCGTCGATCTCGGCCTCGGCCGGGCGCCGGGAACCGACATGCGCACCGCAAGCGCGCTGCGCCGCAATCTCGATGCCGGCGCCGAAAGTTTTCCGCACGACATTCTGGAACTGCAGCGCCTGCTGGGCACGCCCGAAAAGGACCAGGGCCTGCTCGCCGTGCCGGGCATGGATGCGCATGTGCCGATCTGGCTGCTCGGATCGAGCGTCTACAGCGCCCATCTCGCAGCCGCGCTCGGCCTGCCCTATGCGTTTGCCTCGCATTTCGCGCCCGACATGCTGATGGAAGCGATCTCGATCTATCGCGACCGTTTCCAGCCGTCTCTCCACCTCGACAAGCCCTACATGATGGTCGGCGTCATGGGCGTCGCGGCGGAAACCGATGCCGAAGCGGAGCGTGCCTTCACCTCGTCGCAGCAGCAGTTCGTCAATCTTCGCAAGAACGTCCGCACCCGGTTCCCGAAGCCCGTCGACAGCATGGAAGGTCTCTGGACGCCGATGGAAAAGATGAACGTCGAGCACACGCTGCGTTACGCAGCGGTCGGCTCGGTTGCGACGGTCGAGGCGAAACTCAGGGATTTCCTGGGAGAAACCGGCGCTGACGAGTTGATCATCTCGATGCCGATCCACGATGTCGATGCACGGCTGCGCTCAGTCGAATTGTTCGCGTCGTTGCCGATGATGGAAAAGGTTCGAGCCTGAAACAAAGGCGGGCTGGTCATGCCAGCCCGCCCGGTAAAATCGTGAGGTCGAGAACGGATCAGGCCGAAAGCTTGGCCATGACCTCTTCGGAAACCTCGAAGTTCGAATAGACGCTCTGCACGTCGTCGTCATCTTCGAGGTTGTCGATGAGCTTCAGCAGCGACTGCGCCTTCTCCTCGTCCACCTCGATCGTGTTCTGCGGCCGCCAGATCACCTTGACCGTCTCGGCCTGGCCGAGCGTCGCTTCGAGCGCCTTCGACACTTCGCCAAGGCTTTCGAAAGCGCAGATGATCGTGTGGCCGTCCTCGTCGGTGGTCACATCGTCGGCACCCGCCTCGATCGCCGCTTCCATCACCTTGTCCGCATCGCCGACGCTCGCCTTGTAGGTGATTTCGCCCACATGGTCGAAGGAGAAGGAAACCGAGCCGGTTTCACCGAGCACGCCGCCCGCCTTGGTGAAGATCGAGCGGACGTTGGAGGCCGTGCGGTTGCGGTTGTCGGTCAGCGCCTCGACGATGACGGCGGTGCCGCCCGGACCGTAACCCTCGTAACGGACGGAATCGTAGTTTTCCGCATCCGAGCCGGAGGCCTTCTTGATCGCCCGGTCGATATTGTCCTTGGGCATGGACTGCGCCTTGGCGTTCTGGATCGCCAGGCGCAATGCCGCGTTCATGGTCGGATCAGGCAGACCCGTCTTGGCCGCGACGGTGATTTCGCGCGCAAGCTTGGAAAACATCTTCGACCGGATCGAATCCTGCTTGCCCTTGCGGTGCATGATGTTTTTGAACTGTGAATGGCCAGCCATGGCACCCCTGACACTTTAGCTTGTTCTGGAACTCGTTCTGGAATGGCGCCTTATAATTTCGAAGCCTGACCCGTTCAAGGGCATTCCAGGGTAAGGCAGGGCTTTTCCTGAAGCCCGACTGCAAACAAGACCAGGAACAAAGCCAAAGCCTTGCCGTTTGTTCACCGAGACAAACAACAAGGAGATAATTGATGGCAAGCCTGACCGAAGCCCGCGAAGCACCCGAACGCCAGCTCTGGGACGAGATCAACAACATCCATGCCGGCATGCTCGGCATCGAGGGCTCGCATATGCATTTCCAGCCGATGGCGCCGAATGCAGATCCGAAATCCAGCACGATCTGGTTCTTCACCAAGGCCGACACCGACCTGGTACGCGCCATCCGCACCGGCAGCCGCGCTCATTTCTCCGTCGTCGGCAAAAACCACGACTACCACGCCTGCCTGTCCGGCACGCTGGAAGTCCGCAACGATCGCGCCAAGATCGACGAATATTGGAGTGCCGTGACCTCGGCCTGGTTTGAGCACGGCAAGGAAGACCCGCTTCTGACCCTGCTCGCCTTCCGGGTGGACGACGCTGAGATCTGGGCCTCAACCGACAGCACCCTGAAATTCGGCTGGGAGATCGCCAAGGCCAACCTGCATGACGAGAAGATGCCGGATGTCGGCGTCAAGCAGCATCTCTCCTTCCCGCAGTTCCACTGAACAGGAAAAGGCCGCGGGGGCGATCACAGCCCCTGCGGCACCAATATCGTCGGCTTTTTCGGCAGGCTGCGCATCGATACCCGGATCGTCGGTTCCCTGGCATAGGCGATGTCGAACTTGGCGTCGAACATGGCGATGAAATTGTCGAGCGGCGGCCCCCAGCGGTGCATCGGCAGGATGAGCGACGAGCGCAGCCGCTGAACGACCCGGCTCATGCTATCCGCCCCCATCGTGAGGCCGCCGTCGACCGGCACCATCAGGATGTCGAGGCGGCCGATCTCCGTATACTGGGCCTCGTTCAGCTCGAAATGCAGATGACCGAGATGGCCGATGCAGAGGCCCGCGACCTCGAAGATGAAGATCGAATTGCCGTTTTCCTCGATGCCGCCGCCCCAGTTGCGGATATCCGACACGACGTTGCGGACATAGACATCCCCCACCATGACGCGATGCTGCGCCTTTTCGCCCGGGACATCGCTCCAGCCATGCAGGACGTGCTTTATTCCGGCGTCGGGGCTCATCGTGTAATGGGTGGAATGGGCCTTGTTCATGGTTGCCACATCGGGCAGCCGCGACGGCCGGTAGGCGCCGCTATAGTCGGTGGCGATACCGATCCCTTCAGGCGTTTCGATAAAATAGGTGGAATGGCCGACAAAGGTGATCTTCACCTCTTCCCTCTCGGCCAGCGCCAGGTTCTTCTTCGCCTGGGCGAACTGCAGGCCCGAGGGATTGAAGCTCGCGAAGGTAACGCCGGGCAGCTTCTGGGCGATCGCCTGGCATTGGCTGATGGGCAGGCCGTCCTGGGCAAGCGCCGCGAAAGCGGACAGGAGGAGGCCGGAAAGACCGAGTGCGAGAGCCCGTAGCATCATGCTGATCCCAATGAACTGCGTTCATGCTCATTCCCGGGCGAAAACATGCGGCAATGCGAAAGGCCGGTCCAGCCGCAATCGCGAAGGCCGGCCTCACAATTCTGTCATTGGTCGAGGTCCTGGAATTGATTATTGAAAAGCGGTGGCAGCACCCGACATGAGTTTGCCGGCATCCGGTTTGAAAGCGCGCGAGGATATTTTTCATGAAGCACGACATTGCAATCAGGACCCAGGACGGCACCGCCAAGGCTGCCGTCATCAAGCCGGAAGACGGTGCGGCAACGACCAAGGGCGTCATCATCTACATGGATGCCTTCGGACCGCGTGAATCCCTCTACTGGATGGGCCAGCGCATCGCCGATGCCGGTTACACCGTGCTCGTTCCCGACCTCTATTACCGCTCCGGCGAATATGGTCCATTCAACGCCCGGACCGCCTTCAGCGAGGAAAGTTCAAAAAACCGGATCAGGGCGATGATGCAGGCAGCCACCCAGGCATTGACGGCGCGGGACGGCGCCGCCTTCATCGAAGCGCTGGAAGCCGAAGGCGTCACCGGTGCGATCGGAACGGTCGGCTACTGCATGGGCGGCGCCCGCGCGATCACCGCCGCGGCCCACTATCCGGAGCGCATCAAGGCGGCGGCGAGTTTCCACGGCGGCAATCTCGCAAGCGACGCCGAAGATAGCCCGCACAGGCTGGCGGACAGGATCAAGGCCCGCGTCTATGTCGGCGTCGCCGGCGTCGACAACAGCTTTCCGCCGGAACAGTCAGCCCGCTTCGCCGAGGCTTTTCGCGTCGCTGGCGTCGATCATGCGGTCGAGAACTATGCCGGCATGGCGCATGGCTGGGCGGTGCCGGACCACAGCGTCTACGACAAGGACGGTTCCGAGCGCCATTTCAAGCGCCTGCTGACCCTGTTCGAAGAGACCCTCTGAAACGACAAAGGGGCGGCTTCGGGCCGCCCCTGATCTCATTGAAATCTCGCAATTCCGGTTGGCAACGCTGTGCCTGGCCTATTTCCGGCGCTCGAAATTGCTGCTGTTGGCCAGTTTCGGCTTGTCTTTCTTCTTGAAAGGCTTGTCGTCCTTCTTGAAGGGCTGAGCGTCCTTGCGAAACGGCTTGGCATCCTTGCTGAAGGGCTTTCCGTCGCGTGCCTCGGCTGCCTTGGGGCCGCCAGGGCCTGCCGCGTTGGACGTATTCTTCCGCGACTTGCCCTTCGACCAGTCATCGCCGCGAGGCTCTTTCGGGCGATCGTCGTAGGACTTCTTGACATAGGGCTTGGCCGGTGCCGGACGGCTGAGGTCCGGGGCGCTGGTCAGCCGGGTGACGCGAATGCCGCGCTCCAGCGCCTTGTCCTTGCCGACCGCCTGCATGAAGGCGTCGGCGTGATCGGCGGCAATCTCGACGAAGGTTTCGTCCTGCTGCATCTTGATCGCGCCGATTTCGCGCTTGGTGACATTGCCGTTGCGGCAGAGCATCGGGATCAGCCAGCGCGGCTCGGCATTCTGCTTGCGGCCGACCGACAGCGAGAACCACACGGCGGGGCCGAACTCGTCGCGCGACGGGCGCGGCGTCATCGGGAAATCGCCCTCACCGCCGGCGCGCTCGCGCGGCTTGCGGGTATCCTGCTGCACCGAGACCTCGATCAGATCCTCGGGCGCCGAATATTTGGTGCGGTAGAGATTGACGAAGGCAGAAGCCAGCTTTTCCGCGCCATGGCTCTCGACCAGCTTTGCGATGAGGTCCTGTTCTTCCTCGCGCGGCTTTTCGGTAAAGATCGGATCGGCCAGCAGACGCTCGTCGTCGCGGCGCGTCACCTCTTCGGCAGACGGCGGACGAGCCCAGGTGGCGGAAATGCCGCCACCGCCGAGCAGGCGCTCGGCCTTGCGGCGGGCATTGACCGGCACGATCAGCGCGCTGATGCCCTTGCGCCCGGCGCGGCCGGTGCGGCCGCTGCGGTGGAGCAGCGTTTCCGAATTGGTCGGCAGGTCGGCATGGATGACGAGGTCGAGACCCGGCAGGTCGATGCCGCGGGCGGCGACGTCGGTCGCGATGCAGACGCGGGCGCGTCCGTCGCGCATCGCCTGCAGCGCATGGGTCCGCTCGTTCTGAGTCAATTCGCCGGAGAGCGCCACGACCGCGAAATTGCGGTTGTTGAACCGCGCCGTCAGATGGTTGACGGCCGCACGCGTCGAGCAGAACACGATCGCATTGGTCGCTTCGTAGTAGCGAAGCACGTTGATGATCGCGTTCTCACGGTCGGCCGATGCCACAGTGAGCGCGCGATATTCGATATCGACATGCTGCTTTTCCTCGGCAGACGTCGCGATGCGGACCGCATCGCGCTGGTAGCTCTTGGCGAGCTTGGCAATGGCGGCAGGCACGGTTGCCGAGAACATCAGCGTGCGCCGCTCGGCGGGGGCCGATTCCAGGATGAATTCCAAGTCCTCGCGGAAGCCGAGGTCGAGCATCTCGTCCGCTTCGTCAAGCACGGCGACCTTGAGCTCCGACATGTCGAGCGCGTTGCGTCGGATATGGTCGCAGAGACGGCCGGGCGTGCCGACGACGATATGGGCACCGCGTTCGAGCGCGCGCCGTTCGCTGCGGATATCCATGCCGCCGACGCAGCTGGTGATGACCGCACCGGTCATCTCGTAGAGCCATTCCAACTCGCGGGTGACCTGCATCGCCAGTTCGCGGGTGGGCGCAATGACGAGCGCCAGGGGCTGTCGCGCCGGGCCGAACTTCTCCGCGTCGCCGAGCAGTGTCGGTGCGATCGCAAGCCCAAAGGCCACGGTCTTGCCCGAGCCGGTCTGCGCCGAAACCAGCGCATCGGAGAGGATGAGAGCCGGGTCGAGCATGGATTTCTGGACGGGGGTCAGCGTAACATAGCCCCGTTTCGCCAATGCCTTGGCGATCGCCGGAACGGCGCCGTTGTAGTCGGTCATCTAAATCTGTCTTTCGGATTGTCGCGCACAAAGCGCTGTGGCCGCAACACTCGCAGCCGAACTTGCGCCGTTCCTACTTTTTTGCAGCGCAAATGTCAAAGAGCATGTCTGCGCGCGGCATCGGTCAAGGCCGCTATTGACGCCATAAGCTTAATATCTGACGTAAATCTACCGTTGGGAGGAAATCGAGCGGAGAAGGCCATGCCGGGCATTTTGGAAAAGCAGGCCGAACTGCAAGCGCAGGCGGATGCGATCGTCAGCGCCCTCGGCCTCGACGATCTCCTTGGCGCCGCCGGAAATCCGGTCCGGGTCGGAAGCTCCGCGCTCGGCCTGATGGTCCGCCGCGACATCGACATCACCGTCGTCTGCGAAAGGCTGGATCCCGCCACCCGCCGAACCGTCGCCGAGATCGCCGGCGAACTGATGCTCGACAGGCGGGTCGGCGCGCTGCGCTACCGCAACGACAGCGGCGTCTGGAACGCCGAACCGGAGAACTACCCGGACGGCCTCTATCTTGGCCTCACCTACCGGACGGAAAAGGCCGAGGACTGGAATTTCGACATCTGGTTCGTCGATGAACCGGACCGTCAGCCGGACCTCGGACACCTGAAGAACCTGCTGCCCCGCTTGACCGACGAGGTTCGGGAAACCATCCTCGTCATCAAGGCCGACCTCGCCGCCATGACACCGAAGGGCGGCAAGCCGGCCCCGAGCGCGCTCGTCTACGAGGCGGTACTCGATGGCGAGGTGAGGACGACCGCGGAATTCGAGGAATGGATGACTCGTGCCGGTGAACGATGATGAGAAAGCAAAAGCAGGACATCGTCTCGTGGTATCAGCAGCCCGAACCAGAGATATGCCCCCTATGCAATCGGCTGATCCCTGACGATCAGCGCGACGAACACCACCTCGTCCCCAAGAGCCGAGGTGGGCGGCAGACGCAATTTCTCCACCGCATCTGCCACCGGCAGATCCATGCCCTGTTCAGCGAGGCGGAACTCGAAAAGTCGTATTCGACGATCGATGCTCTTCTCGACCATCCCGAGATCAGCAAATTCGTCAGCTGGGTCACCAAGAAACCGCCGGGCTTCTACGACGGCACGAAACGCAGCAACCGCCGCCGTTGACCTCGAAACTTTACCGCCAGAAGGACGGAATGGTTTCCGCAAGACGCGGCCCGATCCGGAGCGGCTCGATCTTTTCCGCAAGGCCTGTCACATCGGAAATCTCGATGCCGAGGCCGCAGATGGTCGCAGGCCCGGTCGCCGCCTCGAAACGGCCCTTCGGCATTTTCGAGATGAAGCGGTTGAGCGGTTCTTCCTTGTCCATGCCGAGCGATGAGTCGTAGTCGCCGCACATGCCGGCATCCGACATGTAGCCGGTGCCGCCGTTGAGGATCTGGCAATCGGCCGTCGGCACATGCGTGTGGGTGCCGACCACCAGGCTTGCGCGGCCGTCGACGAAATGCCCGAAGCACTGCTTTTCGCTGGTCGCTTCCGCATGAAAGTCGAAGATGATCGCATCCGCCTGTTCCTTCAAGGGAGCAGCTGCAAGGATCGTCTCCGCGCTCTTGAAGGGGTCGTCGAGTTCCGGATGCATGAACACCCGGCCCATGATGTTGGCGACCAAGATGCGCGCGCCATTGCGGGCGTAGAAGATGCCCGATCCCTTGCCCGGCGTGCCGGCGGGATAGTTGGCGGGGCGCAGGAACTGCTCGTGGCGGCCGGCGAAGCTCACCGCCTCCTTCTGGTCCCAGACATGGTTGCCGGTGGTCACCACGTCGGCGCCGGCATTGATCGTCTCGAGAAAGATATCCTCGGTAATGCCAAAGCCGCCGGCGGCATTCTCGCCGTTGACGATGACGAAGTCGAGATTGAGGTCGGCGATGAGGCCGGGCAGCTTTTCCCAGACCGCCACGCGGCCGGTCTTGCCCACCATGTCACCCAGGAACAAAAGGCGCATTCTTATCCAATCTGTGCGCGGCCCATGTCTTCGAAGGGCCGATAACCGCTCTCCGTCAGGACAGCGTCTAGTCTGATATCGTGAGGTTCAGCAGGAACTGATGCCACTTCCTGGCAGTCGAAGGCAATCCCGATCAGCCTCGGGTTCAGGCCTTTTTGCTGCAGCCGATGGATCGCCCGGTCATAATAACCGCCGCCATAGCCGATGCGATGCCCCTCGGCATCGAAGGCGGAGAGCGGCACCAGCATCACCTGCGGCTCGAACTCCGCCGCGTCAGGCCCCGGCCCGAACGTGCCGAACACGCCCGGCACCAGCTCGGCACCGCGCACCAGCTCGCGAAAAATGATCGTCTGCTTGTCGAGGATGACCGGCACGCAGAGCCGCGCGCTGCGGTCCCTGAGATGCGCCATCAGCGGCCGCAGGTCGACTTCCGACCGGATCGGCAGGAAACCCGAAACGATCGTGCCGGCGTCGAGGCTGATTGCCTCTGCCCCAAGCGACGCGATGGCCAGGCTCTTCTCGATGCGCTCGACCGGCGCAATGGCGTCCCGTGCGGCGAGCCGCCCGGCACGAAGCTCCGCCTTGGTCTTCAAGACGTCCATCATACCTTGTCGGTCCGCCTGACCAGCAGTTTGTCGATGCGGCGACCGTCGAGATCGATCACCTCGAAGGTCCAGCCGTTCTTGGTGAAGCTCTCGCCGAGTTCCGGCAGGCGCTTCATCTCGTCGAGCACGAAGCCCGCGACCGTCTCGTAACCCGGATCGTCGCCGAGTGAGAACCCCATCTGGTCGGCGAATTCGTCGACGGGCATCCAGCCGGCGATGAGGAATGAACCGTCGTCGCGCGACACGATCGCAGGTTCTTCGTCCTCTTCCTCCTGGAAGACGCCGGTGATCGCCTCGAGGATGTCGCCCGAGGTGATGATGCCTTCGAAATGGCCGTATTCGTCATAAACGAGCACCATATGGGCCGGCGCCTTGCGCAACGCCTGGATGACGTCGAGCGCTCCGGTGAGGTCGGAGACGACGGGCGCCTCGCGCATGATGCCGCGGATATCGAGCGCCTTGCCGCCGGCGATGAAATCATAGGCGTCCTTGACGAACAGCGTGCCGAGGATCTCGTCCGAACTGCCGTTGCGGATCGGCAGGCGGGAGCGCTGCGTGGCGCGCAGTTGTTCGCGGATCTCATCGGAATTGTCTTCGATGTCGATGACCTCGACATCCCGGCGCGGCGTCATCAGGCCACGGGCGGTGCGGTCGGCAAGCCGCATGACGCCGGAGATCATCGCCGACTCTTCCGTCTCGATGACGCCGGCGCTCTGGGCTTCGGCAAGCACCGTGCGGATTTCCTCGTCGGTGACGCGTTCGCCGGATTCCCCCCGCTGCCCGAGCAAGGTCAGAACGAGCCGGCCGGAAACATCGAGAAACCAGACGATCGGGGCGCCGACGGTCGCCAGCAGCTTCATCGCCGGCGCGACGCGGGCGGCAACGGCTTCCGGCGCGCGCAGCGCGATCTGCTTCGGCACCAGTTCGCCGACGATCAGCGACAGATAGGTGATGAAAACGACGACGGTGCCGACGCCCAGCCAGTCGGCCAGGTTGTCGGCCATGCCCTGCGCTTCGAGCCAGGTGGTCAGCCGTGCGCCGAGCGTGGCGCCCGAGAAGGCGCCGGACAGCACGCCGACGAGCGTGATGCCGATCTGGACCGAGGAGAGGAAGCGGCCGGGGTCTTCGGCGAGCCTTATGGCGGTTGCCGCGCCGCGATTGCCCTGCTCCGCCATGATCCGGAGCCGCACCGGGCGGGAGGAGACGACGGCAAGTTCCGACATCGCGAGGACACCGTTCAAGACAGTGAGGGCAATGACGATGAGTATTTCGGTTAACAAGAGAAACTCTTTGATTGGAACAATATGCCTGCCCGCGAAACGAATGTGCCGCTCCCGAGGAACGGCCCGCATCCATGCGGCCGCGCCAACGGCGCTTTGCCACGATGTTTCGCGCACAGTTCAGAAAACCGGAACCGGTTCTCGGAGCTATGCACCTTCACGCGCATACGGAAATCATAGGGTCGCCCTGCGGGCATTGCAATGGCGGGAACAAAATGATGGGCTTCGACCGCGGCAGAAACGGCACGGCTGCCTCGGCCTGGCCTGCTGAAGGCTGACCGTCAGCCCGGCGCGCACCCTGCTGGATTTCATGATCCGCCCGGGCGAAGTCCGGATGCTGAGAAGGATAGCGCTGAAATCGAGGGGAGATGAAGTGCGATCCACGGCAACCGATGGATGTTTACGATCCTGGGTGCCTACAAACGTAGGTGGGCGCCGTGTGTCCAAGCCCACGGGCCTGGCCAGGGACAGCTCCCTTTGGATCGAGTATGGCCCCAGGGATTGTGGTTCCTGTCGAGAGGCGCAGACCGCGTCGTCAATATATGTGTGATTGCCGGTCCGCACCAGTGGCGGAAAGCCTTTATTATCGACCTTGGATCAGTTCACCTGCGCCGGCATCCGGCCGTTGAGCTTGGCGGTCAGTCCGTCGAGCCGCGAGGCGAGCTCGCCGAGCGCCGAGACCACCTGCTGCTCGTTGCGCTGCTGGGTTTCGAGCGCTCCGTCGCGGTGGGACTTGAGCGACGCGACCTCCGCCTCGATGAGGCCGAGCTTGCGGGTCATCTCAGACAACTCGTCCATGATCATGATGCCGGCCATCACGGTGATGCGCAGATCGCCGATCTCGCCGAACTGGCCTTTGAGGTGGCCGACATAACGGTCGAACCGGTCGGCGAGTTCGGTCAGGTGGTCTTCCTGCCCTTCCTCGCAGGCCATGCGATAGGCCTTGCCGTCGATCATTACCGTTACCTGGGCCATGGCATTCCCTTTTGATCTTGACGCGTCAGCGATCGAGCACGGCGCGGATGGTTTCCATCGCCGTCACCAGGCGCCGGGAGACTTCACGGTTGACTTCTTCCAGCCGATTGGCGCGGAATTGCGACTGGTCGAGTTCCTGCGCCAGCCGCGCCCGGTCCGCATGCACGCGGCGAACCTCGCCTTCCACGTCCTGGGTTTCACGCTGGCGCTCGATACGCGCATCGACGGCGCTCTCCAGACCGCCGATCGCAGCCCTGAGTTCCGAAATCACCATGTCGATCGTCTTTTCCGACGGCATGCGAAGCTTCCTGTCGATACGCGAAATGCGCCGAATCGATACGATCGGCCTCTCCAACAAGGGCGGAAGACTATTCACCGCCCGCAGGCCGGTCAATCAATCCAGGGCCTTCAAAAGTGTCCTAACTGTGGATCGTCGCCTATGTTTCTGCTGCGCGCCACATGCTGCATGGAATTCAGGCAGGCTGCAGGAAAGTTCGTCATCACCCGCTCGTAAGGGCGGCGCTTTTGTTGACTTGCGCGTTGCACCTGATAAGGATCAGCCGCTCTTAGGTGGTCCCCGGGCCGCCCTTCAAGTGGTCCCACGAGGACCGTGACCGACACCCGTAAAAAGCGGATTAGCCATGACCTCTCTCGACAAACATAACCGGATGGCGAACGCGATCCGATTCCTTGCCATGGATGCTGTAGAGAAGGCCAATTCCGGCCATCCCGGCCTGCCGATGGGCGCTGCCGATATCGCGACCGTCCTCTTCACCCGTTATCTGAAGTTCGATCCGAAGAACCCGCTCTGGCCGGACCGCGACCGTTTCGTGCTGTCCGCCGGCCACGGTTCCATGCTCCTTTATTCGCTGCTGTTCCTCACCGGTTACGAGGACATGACGATGGAGGACCTCAAGCAGTTCCGCCAGCTCGGCTCCAAGACCGCCGGCCATCCGGAATACGGCCATGCCTCGGGCATCGAGACCACCACCGGCCCGCTCGGCCAGGGCATTGCCAATGCCGTCGGCATGGCGATCGCCGAGCGCAAGCTGGAAGAGGAATTCGGCTCCGACCTGCAGAGCCATTTCACCTATGCGCTGTGCGGCGACGGCTGCCTGATGGAAGGCATCAGCCAGGAAGCGATCGCGCTTGCCGGCCACCTCAAGCTCAACAAGCTCGTGCTCTTCTGGGACAACAACTCGATCACCATCGACGGCGCCGTGTCGCTGTCGGACTCGACCGACCAGGTGATGCGCTTCAAGTCCGCCCACTGGAACACCATCGAGATCGACGGCCATGACGTCGACCAGATCTCGGCCGCCATCGAGGCCGCCCAGAAGTCCGACCGCCCGACCTTCATCGCCTGCAAGACCATCATCGGCTTCGGCGCTCCCAACAAGCAGGGCACCCACAAGGTCCACGGTTCGCCTCTTGGCGCCGAGGAAATCGCGGCCGCTCGAAAGGCGCTGAACTGGGAGGCGGAAGCCTTCACCGTTCCGGCCGACGTTCTCGATGCATGGCGCCTCGCCGGCCTGCGCTCGACCAAGACCCGCAAGGATTGGGAGGATCGCCTGGCATCGACCGAAACCGGCAAGAAGGCCGAATTCGTGCGCCGCTTCGCCGGCGACCTGCCGGGCAATTTCGACAGCGCCATCGACGCCTTCAAGAAGAAGATCGCCGAGAACAACCCGACGGTCGCGACCCGCAAGGCCTCCGAAGACGCGCTCGAAGTCATCAACGGCATCGTCATCGAAACGCTCGGCGGTTCGGCCGACCTGACGCCGTCGAACAACACTAAGACCAGCCAGATGAAGTCGATCACCCCGACCGACTTCTCCGGCCGCTACATGCACTGGGGCATCCGCGAACACGCGATGGCCGCTGCCATGAACGGCATCTCGCTGCATGGCGGCCTGATCCCCTATTCCGGCGGCTTCCTGATCTTCTCGGATTACTGCCGTCCGTCCGTCCGCCTCGCAGCCCTGATGGGCATCCGCGTCGTGCATGTCTGGACGCATGATTCGATCGGCGTCGGCGAAGACGGCCCGACCCACCAGCCGGTCGAACAGGTCGCGGCGCTGCGCGCCATTCCGAACCTCTTGATCTTCCGCCCGGCCGACGAGACCGAGACGGCCGAATGCTGGCAGCTGGCGCTCAAGGAAAAGCACCGCCCGTCCGGCCTGGCGCTGACCCGCCAGAACCTGGCGCCGGCCCGCAAGACCTATGAAGAGAAGAACCTCTGCGCCCAGGGCGCCTACGAACTCGTCTCCGCGGCCGACGCCAAGGTGACGATCTTCGCGTCGGGCTCCGAAGTCGAACTGGCACTCAAGGCCCAGGCGACGCTGGACGGCAAGGGCATCGCGACCCGCGTCGTTTCCGTCCCCTGCGTCGAGCTCTTCTTCGACCAGCCGGAATCCTACCAGACCGCGGTCGTCGGCAACTCGCCGGTCAAGATCGCCGTCGAGGCGGGCGTCCGCGAAGGCTGGGACCACTTCATCGGCCCGAACGGCACCTTCATCGGCATGAAGTCCTTCGGCGCTTCGGGCCCCGCCAAGGACCTCTTCAAGCACTTCGGCATCACCGCGGAAGCGGTTGTCGCCGCCGCCGAAAAACAGCTCGCCTGAGCAGAGACTGATAATGAAAGGGGGCGCGTCTAGCGCGCCCCGCCAAGACAGACCGCACATTTTCGGGAGAATGACATGACTGTGAAAGTTGCCATCAACGGCTTTGGCCGCATCGGCCGTAACGTTCTGCGCGCTATCGTGGAATCCGGCCGCACCGACATCGAAGTCGTCGCCATCAACGACCTCGGCCCGGTCGAGACCAATGCCCATCTGCTCCGCTACGATTCCATTCACGGCAAGTTCCCGGCCGAAGTGAAGGTCGAGGGCGACACGATCACCGTTGGCGGCGGCAAGCCGATCAAGGTGACCGCGATCAAGGATCCGGCGACCCTGCCGCATGGCGAACTCGGCGTCGATATCGCGCTCGAATGCACGGGCATCTTCACCGCCCGCGACAAGGCCGCCCTGCACCTGACCGCCGGCGCCAAGCGCGTCATCGTCTCGGCGCCTGCCGACGGCGCAGACCTCACCGTCGTCTTCGGCGTCAACCACGACCAGCTGACCCGGGAACACCTGGTCATCTCCAACGCGTCCTGCACCACCAACTGCCTGGTTCCGGTCGTCAAGGTCCTCGACGACGCGATCGGCATCGATCATGGCTTCATGACCACGATCCACTCCTACACGGGCGACCAGCCGACCCTCGACACCATGCACAAGGACCTTTATCGCGCCCGTGCAGCCGCCTTGTCGATGATCCCGACCTCGACGGGCGCCGCCAAGGCCGTCGGCCTGGTCCTGCCGCACCTCAAGGGCAAGCTGGACGGCACCTCGATCCGAGTGCCGACCCCGAACGTCTCGGTCGTCGACTTCAAGTTCGTTGCCAAGAAGACGACCACGGTCGCCGAAGTCAACGACGCGATCAAGGCCGCTTCCAACGGCGCGCTGAAGGGCATCCTCGGTTACACCGAAGAGCCGCTCGTCAGCCGCGACTTCAACCACGACAGCCATTCCTCGATCTTCGCGATCGACCAGACCAAGGTGCTCGAAGGCAACTTCGTCCGCATCCTCACCTGGTACGACAACGAATGGGGCTTCTCGAACCGCATGGCCGACACGGCCGTGGCGTTCTCGAAGCTGATCTGAGGATCACAGAGGCCGCCTTCGGGCGGTTTCGGCAGGGTTATGGACCTCCTCCCGCAAGGGAGGGGGTTTTTGTTTGGGGGGATGGTGGCGTGTCGGGCCTAAATTAGTCCAGACAATTCACGTCAAGACCTTCGAGATGAAGTCAAATCGGAAATCACCCGAGACATGGGAGAAGCCTCGTTTCGCCTTCTCTTATCGGTGAGCAGTTTCGCCTTTTTAAACTTGACTTCAATAGCCTGTTTCGAAACCTCAAAGTAGGTCGACAGGCGCGACAGTAATTCCTCGTAGAGGACGTAATTACAGGGCTGGTCATCGACAAATATGTATCCATGCCCTCGATCTCTCATGTCTAGATCGCGGCGGAAATGCGCTGTCTTCCGCAGGAAAGCAGCATCTGGCAGGATAAGCTCGGCAGAGAAGGCATTTGCCTGATATTCTAGGCGCTCATAATTAAAGCTGTTGCCCTGGTCGCGCGTGATGAAAAGATCGCGCTCGATTATCGTCTCGGAACGCAAATATCTTTCGTGGTCTAAGCAGAAATGGCCAATTTCGTGGCCGATCGTAAAGCGCTCTCGCGTTTCATGTGTATGCGAATTTATCTCTATCGTTTTTCGACCGAAGTTTGCCGATCCCAAGATGGAGACACCGTCCGCGTCAAATATAGCTCGATCGGCGAACTGCAGATCAATGGATAGGCTCCGGCAAATCTTTGAGAGATCCACCGCCCCGGCCTCGTAATTGGCGAGTTCGAGCACTCTCGCAGCAGAGTCTTTTATTTGCTCTATCGAAAGAAAAGGTACCGATAGACCCCCGCTCTCATTTTGGGGTCGAACGTGGCTGGTCAGCTCAGGATCGAGGTTTGTTAAGAGCTCGTCGATCGTCCCAAAATAACTTCCATCGTGATAGGCCGAAAACTTCAGCGACTTGGTAGGATCATCACTTCGGAAGATTTGAGAGCGGACAAAACCATGCTCAACGCACGCCCCTCGGCGATCTGCGATGATCTCCAAGCCATGCTCATCGTACTTGACGATACCCATTCGGGCGTTTCTGGCAACCTTCTCGGCTCCAGACTGCAACCTTGAAGTAACGACGATAATGCCCTTGACCGCATGCGGAAATATGCGACCAATTTTTGATGAAAAATCGTTTACGTAGATTTCTGAGATGCTCGCATCATGGTTTTTGCACTCGAAAATGACATAAAGGTGAGGAGTGTCTCTTCCTGTTCGATACAGCTCTAAAGCGATATCGAATTCAACATTCGCCTCGCGTTCACGACAGTAATATTCCTTCTTCCTAAAAATTTTGCAGTTTTCTGGCGGATAGGCTCCAAACACGAGCTCTCCATGATCTTGCTGGTCAAGAAGATATTGATGGAACGCATCCTCCAGACTGTCGCCTTTACTTGTCGAATTCATCATTCGCCTCGACGCTGCAGAATTTTCAGAAATCGCTGTTATTCTAAATGGCAAACAGATTTTGCAAAGCCAATTGTTCTTAGGACCTGCCGTCATAAACAACTTGTTCGAACGCAAGATCACGCTTATGCCGATTGAACGGCGAGGCGGTTGATCTTGGACAGCATGTAAGGCTGATTGCCTAGCGACGCAGCTTCCCCACCACCATCGATGCATATAAAGTCCGCTTTGAACCGAGAGGGGTCACGGGTGACCTTCGCTTCGGAGGATACAAATCAAAGTTCTGCACTACGACGCACCACCAATTTTTCCACCCTCGCCTTTCCCCACCCCTCCGACCCATGCCTACAATCTCCTCGCTTCCGCCGCCGGAGTGTTTCGCGAGACGTTCGCGGGCAGGCGGGGCCGGCGCTTTCATTGGAACCGTAACGTGCGGGGATGGTGGAAGAGGTGAAAGCCATGGGCTGGGGGCAACCCGAACCCTATCAAGCCTCCCCCTGGCCGCCGGGCCGGGTTCGGTTGAGCCGTGCAAGTGGCAGGGTTTCCTGAAAGGAAGCCGCGAACGAAGCCACGCAGCGAGGCGAGGTGATCACCTGTAGGGGCCGGAAGCCCCGAGAAAACGCCGAAGGCCACGCGAATGCGGAGCCGCCTACTCAAATCTATCTGAGGTTCCGCATTCGTGTGGGCTCTCCGATATTTGAAAAGCCATCGGCACCAAGGCACGCGTCCGTCTTTTTTCCGGCCCTGCCCTTCTCTTGCCGGAATTGTTCCCGCCTAATCGATCAGTCGATTCGCCTGGCCCTCGGCCGGGATCTGCCCCATTCTTGCATGGCCGTGTTGCGGCGTGGCACAGTTCCGGTTTCCGGGGCTGCGGGCGGGGATGGTGTCGGCAAGAGGTGCGAAGGAAGGGACTTTAGGTGGAGGCTTTTTATATCGTCCTGCTGGTCGGCACGGTCCTGGTGCTGGCGGCTGCTCTTTCGAGCCTCCTCGCCTTCCGCTTCGGCGCTCCCCTCCTGCTGATCTTCCTGTCGATCGGCCTTCTCGCCGGCGTCGACGGCCTCGGCATCCAGTTCGAGAACTATTCCTTCACCTTCATGCTGGGCTCGCTGGCGCTGGCGATCGTGCTGTTCGATTCCGGCTTCATGACCCCCATCCACTCGTTTCGCCTTGCCGCGGCGCCGGCGATCACGCTTGCGTCGGTCGGGGTGCTGCTGACGACCGGCATCTTCGCCGTCGGCGCGATGATCCTCCTCAACTTCAACTGGCTGGAAGGCCTGCTGCTGGGATCGATCGTCGCCTCGACCGACGCGGCGGCGGTCTTCTTCCTGCTGCGCGTCAGCGGCATCAACATCCGCGACAAGGTGCGCTCGACGCTCGAGGTCGAGTCCGGCACCAACGATCCGATGGCGATCTTCCTGACGATCGCGCTTGCCGAGCTTCTGGCGACCGGCCAGGGCCTTTCCGGCCTCGACCTGCATTTCCTTTTGCTGTTCGTCGAAGAAATGGGGCTCGGCGTCATCTGCGGCCTGTTGGGCGGCATGATGATCGTCTGGGTGCTGAACCGCTTCACCTCCGACCGCGGCCTGGCGCCGATCTTCGTGCTGACGCTGGCGCTGCTCGTCTTTTCCTTCACGGGCGCCATGGGCGGCAGCGGCTTCCTGGCGGTCTATGTGGCCGGCATCTATTCCGGCAACCGCAAGATGTTCGCAAAACCCCAGATCATCCGCTTCAACGAGGGGCTGACCTGGCTTGCGCAGATCATCATGTTCCTGGTGCTCGGCCTGCTCGCCACGCCCTCGCAATTCCCGGCCATCCTTCTGCCGGCGATCGGGCTCGCGCTCTTCCTGATCTTCGTCGCCCGGCCGATCGCGGTGTGGCTGAGCCTGCTGCCCTATGATTTTACCCAGCAGGAAACCAGCTTCCTCGCCTGGGTCGGCCTGCGCGGCGCGGTCTCCATCCTGCTCGCAATCATGCCGGTCTTGAGCGGCGTCGAGAACGGCCAGCTCTTCTTCAACGTCACTTTCATCATCGTGCTGGTTTCCCTCCTCGTCCAGGGCTGGACGATCAAGCCGGTCGCCCAGAAGCTCGGCCTCATCATTCCGCCGCGCATCGGCGCCGTCGACAAGATCGAGCTCGACCTGCCGGGCACCGCCCATCACGAGCTGATCTCCTACCGCGTCATGAAGGACAGCCCGATCCTGCAGGGTGAGCGCATCCCGCGCTGGGCGATGCCGTCGCTGGTCATCCGCGACGGCCGCAGCATGCGTTACCAATATGCCGGCCGGCTGAAGGAGAACGACCAGGTCTACCTGTTCATCTCCCCCGCCTATTCGAAACTGCTCGACCGCATCTTCGCAAGCCAGGTGCCGGTCGACGAGGACGATGCGGAGTTTTTCGGCGCGTTTGCGATCTCGCCGACGAGGCCCGCCAAGGAACTCGACGCGGCCTACGGTCCCGGCCTGCTCTCCGCCAACGAGCAGAACATGACCGTCGGCGACCTCATGACGTCGCGGCTCGGCGGCCGGGTGGATTATGCCGACCGCATCCGCTTCGGCTCGATCATCCTGATCGTGCGCGAACTCGACGAGCACGAACATGTCCGCAGCATCGGCATCTCGCTGGAGCCGGTGGAACCGGCGACCAATCTGCCGATCTTCATCAACATGCGCGAGATCGCCCACCGCGTCCGCGATCTGGTCCGCAGATACCGTGGCAAGCACGTGCCGGTGAAGCCGGGCGCCGTTCCGCCCGAGGGCCCCGCATAGAGCGGCGGCAGCTCAAATAAGATCCTCCACCCGCTGCATTGTCGCGGTAGAATCGGCATCCGGCGTCTCGGCGACGGACGGAATGGAAATGGTTGCAACCAATCGTCTTGCGTCGCCGGTCAGGCATAGTAAGGTCCGCTATGAACTTTCCGAGTAAATGGATTAGCATCATGCCGGCCTTCAAAACCCTTGACGACCTCACCGATATCGCAGCCAAGCGCGTGCTCGTGCGCGTCGATCTCAACGTTCCCGTCGCCGACGGCAAGGTCACCGACGCGACCCGCATCGAGCGCGTCGCGCCGACCATCCTGGAACTTGCCAGGAAGGGCGCCAAGGTCATCCTGCTCGCCCATTTCGGCCGCCCGAAGGGTGAGCCGGTCGCCGACATGTCGCTGTCGCTGATCGTCTCGGCGGTCAACCAGGTGCTCGGCCAGAAGATTCTCTTCGCCTCCGATTGCATCGGCCCGGAAGCCGAACAGGCGATCGCCCACATGAAAAACGGCGACATCCTGCTTCTCGAAAACACCCGCTTCCACAAGGGCGAGGAAAAGAACGACCCGGGCTTCACCGAGGCGCTCGCTAAAAACGGCGATATCTTCGTCAACGACGCCTTCTCCGCCGCCCACCGCGCCCATGCCTCTACCGAGGGCCTCGCCCATCACCTGCCCGCCTATGCCGGTCGCACCATGCAGGAGGAGCTCGAAGCACTCGAAAAGGGCCTCGGCAATCCCGCCCGCCCGGTCGTCGCGATCGTCGGCGGCGCCAAGGTTTCCACCAAGATCGACCTGCTTCAGAACCTCGTGAAACGGGTCGACGCGCTGGTGATCGGCGGCGGCATGGCCAACACCTTCATCGCGGCGCAAGGCATCGATGTCGGCAAGTCGCTCTGCGAGCACGACCTTGCCGACACGGCCCGCAAGATCATGGCAGAAGCCGAAGCGTCCAATTGCGCCATCGTGCTGCCGGTCGATGGTGTCGTCGCCCGCGAGTTCAAGGCCGGCGCCGCCAACGAAATGGTCGATATCGACAAGATCCCCGCTGACGCCATGATGCTCGACGTCGGGCCGAAGTCGGTGGCAGCCGTCAACGAATGGATCTCCAAGGCCTCGACGCTCGTCTGGAACGGCCCGCTCGGCGCCTTCGAGATCGAACCGTTCGACAAGGCGACGGTCGCTGCCGCCAAGCATGCCGCAGAGCAGACCAGGGCCGGCAAGCTCACCTCCGTGGCAGGCGGCGGCGATACGGTCGCGGCCCTCAACCACGCCGGCGCTGCCGACGACTTCTCCTACGTCTCGACCGCCGGCGGCGCGTTCCTGGAATGGATGGAGGGCAAGAATCTGCCGGGCGTCTCGGTGCTGATCAAGGCCGCCTGATCCGTCGGTTTCCCGAAAGGGAGCGCGTTCCATATAGGGCGACGCGCTCCCGAGTTAACTGGTTTAAAAAATTTTAGATGTTTTAAACGATTGAAAGCATTTCAATCGTTTCAATAGGTTACCGGAGGATTTCCCTTTAAAATAACTTCTGTTATCCGCGACTGACAGCTTGGGAGAGACGAGCGCGTTTTGCGCCAACTTTAGGGACAGGAGTGTAGAATGGTGGACGCGAAAATGTTGGACAAGATGAGTTCCGCGCCCGGATTCATTGCGGCGCTGGATCAGAGCGGCGGTTCAACACCCGGAGCATTGCGTCTTTATGGCGTGTCCGAGACCGACTATCAGGGTGACGAGGAGATGTTCCGCCTGATCCACGCCATGCGCGTCCGCATCATGAGCGCGCCCGCCTTTACAGGCGACAAGGTTATCGGCGCCATCCTGTTCGAGCGAACCATGGACGGCGACGTCGATGGTCAGGCTGTTCCGTCCTATCTCTGGGAAAAGCGCGGCGTCGTCCCCTTCCTTAAAGTCGACAAGGGCCTGAATGCCGAGGAAAACGGCGTTCAGACGATGAAGGCGATGCCCGATCTGGATACTCTCCTGATCCGCGGCCGTGAAAAGGGAATGTTCGGGACCAAGATGCGGTCGGTGATCGCGCATGCCGACAGGGCCGGCATCGCTGCCGTGGTGGAGCAGCAGTTCCAGGTTGCCCGTCAGATCATCGGCCAGGGCCTCATGCCGATCGTCGAGCCTGAGGTTTCCATCAAGAGCCCGACAAAGGAACAGGCTGAAGCGATCTTGCGGGACGAGATCGCGAAGCAGCTCGACAAGCTTCCCGCAGGCGAGACGGTCATGCTCAAACTGACGATCCCGACGGTCGCCGATTTCTACGCTCCCCTGGTCGCACACAAATCGGTCGTCCGCGTCGTCGCCCTTTCCGGCGGCTACAGCACTGCGGACGCCTGCGAAAAGCTCAGCCATAACCACGGCATGATCGCAAGTTTCTCGCGCGCTCTGGCGGAAAACCTCCGTGTCTCGATGAGTGACGCGGACTTCAATGCGAGCCTCGCCGAAACGATCGATCAGATCTACGCCGCAAGCGTCAACAAGTCCTGAGGCAAGAAGAATCTCGAAAAGGCCGCTTGAGGAGCGCCTTTTCAAGGAGGAGGAAGAAGGCCGCTTCGGAAACGGAGCGGCCTTTCTGTTTGCCGCGGCCTTGAAGCGGACGTGAACCGAACGGGCAAAACAACGTTCATTGCGTGATGGAGGTTGCCCATGACGGAAATGGAAGAAAAGGTCCGCAGGCTTTTCGATGAATACGGCCGAACCAGCAACGACGCCCTGAAGGACGCGGCTTCGGTGAACGTTTCTGGCGTCGCAGCGTTCTTCGCCGCCTATTTCGTCGGTTCGACACCGCAGGCGGTGTTCGGCGGAGCCAATGACGCGGCATTCCGGGACGTGATCCCGCAAGGCTTTGCCCGATATCGCGACGCCGGCGGCAAGCGGATGGACATTACCGGCGTCACGATCACCTGCCTCAACGACCTTCATGCGCTTGCGGAAGTCGGTTGGGATTTTTCCTACGTCAACAAGGCGGGCGAAGCCGGCAACGTCCGGTTCACCAACTTCTATCTGGTGACGATCGCCGATGGCTCCCCCCGGATTTTCGCCTATATCACCGGCGACGAGGAGAAGGCGATGCGTGACCACGGTCTCGCCTGAGCCGATGACACCGGTCGCTTTCATTCCGTTGATGACCGCGATCAAAAACATTGGCTGGTCAGGAAGGTCGGTGAGGCTTTAAATCCGGCATCACCTCCGGAGAGTTTCGCCATGCCGACCGCCGATTTCGTCACCGTCGATGTTTTCACGAGCGAACGTTTCGCCGGCAACCCGCTCGCCGTGGTGCCGGATGCGCGGGGGCTGACCGACCGGCAGATGCAGCAGATCGCCGTTGAATTCGGTTATGCCGAAAGCACCTTCGTTCTGCCGCCGGAAAACCCGGACAACAGCGCCCGGGTGCGCATCTTCACCCCGACAATGGAAATCCCCTTTGCCGGCCACCCCAATGTCGGCACCGCCTACGTGCTCGGTCAGAGGGGCGAACTGTTCGGCAAGCCGGTCGCAGACACGTTCCGTTTCGAGGAGATCGCCGGCCTCGTGGACATCCGGCTGCTGCGGGAGACGGCCGGTGTGACCGGCGCGACGATCCGCGCGCCGCGACCGCTGGAAATCGGTGCCGAGATCGAGCCCGGCCTGATCGCCGACTGCATCTCGATCGACGCAAAACACGTGCGCACCACCACCCATGGGCCGGTCTTCGCCTCGGTCGGCCTCGCCTTTGTGATCGCCGAACTCGACGGCCTCGAAGCGCTTGCCGCGGCCCGACCGAACGTCACGGCCTTCCGCAAGGCAGCCGCAAAACATCAGGGCGCCGATGGCGACTTTCCGGTCTTCCTCTATGTTCGCAGCCGGGAAAAACCCTGGAACCTCCGCGCCCGCATGTTCGCGCCGCTCGACAATATCCCGGAGGATCCGGCGACCGGCAGCGCCTCTGCCGCCCTCTCCGCTTTCCTGGTAACGCGTGCGCCGGAGAAGGACGCCAGGGTGCATCTGACGATAGAACAGGGTGTCGAGATGGGCCGCCGCAGCATCATCGAGCTTGATGTGGTGAAGGCGGCCGGAACCGTCACCGACGTCACCATTACCGGCCGCTGCGTGCCCGTCATGCGCGGCTCGATCGACGTATAGCTCCTACGTCTAGAGGGTGGTGAATTCGCGCAGGATCAGCGCTGCGCTCCAGGCCGCGAAGGCGACGATCGCCAGCTTCCAGAAGTCGCCCCGGCGCCTCAAGCCCGGAAGGTTGAGCGGCTTGATGATCTGCACCAGCATGGCAAAGATCAGAAGAACGGCGATTGTCTTTGTCATTTGGTCTTGCCGATCTTATCCGCCATAGGCTGGACATTTTTGCGCTCCACCACAGATAGATGTGGAGGGGATTCGGGGAATAGGTAATCCGCTTCGCTTTCGTTAACGCCCGGTTCATCAGCATGCAACAATGCTTGCCTGCGGAGCCGTGATTGATTGCATTCTCGCAAAGAGCTGACAGTAGCAAAGATGAGACGAAACCTCCTTCCAATCCTCGCCCTCCTTTGCGGTACGCTTCTCCTCTTTCTCGGCAATGGCCTTCAGAGCCTGCTTCTGCCGGTGCGGGGCGCTCAGGAAGGTTATTCTAACGAAGTGCTCGGCCTGCTCGGCACCACATGGGCCTCCGGCTTCGTCATCGGCTGCTTCGTGGCGCCGAACGTGGTGCGTCGCATCGGCCATGTCCGCGCCTTTTCCGGTTTCCTGTCGCTGATCTGCCTCAACGTGCTTCTGACCGGACTGATGGTCGACCAGAATACCTGGCTCATTCTGCGCGCCATCACCGGCTTCTGCACTGCCGGCACATCGATGATCATCGAAAGCTGGCTGAACGAGCGCGCCACCAGCGAAAGCCGCGGCACGATCTTTTCGTTCTATATCTCGATCACTCTTTTCGGTGTCGTGGGGGGCCAGTTGATGGTGCCGTTCGCGGATATCGCGACGCCGACGCTATTCATGATCTGCGGCATCCTCTACAGCCTCGCGGCGCTGCCGACGACGCTGTCCAAGGCGGCCTCGCCGCAACCGCTGAAACGCGCCCGCCTCGACCTGCGCGGTCTCTTCCGCAACTCGCCCATCTCCTGCATCGGCATCCTGCTGATCGGCGTCGCCAACGGCGCCTACGGCACGCTCGGCGCGGTCTTCGGCACGCGCGCCGGGCTCGACCAGGGCGCTGTGGCGGCGATGGTCAGCATCACGCTTTTCGCCGGCGCGATCATGCAGTTTCCGGCGGGCCGGCTGTCCGACCGCATGGACCGCCGCCACGTGCTTGCCGGCCTTTCGGCCGCGGCAGCCCTCGCGGGCCTGGCGATCTTCGCAATCCGACCCTCCGGCACCTATGAGATCGTGGTGCTGGTGGCGATCTACGGGGCCGCCGCCAACGCGCTCTATCCGATCGCCGTCGCCCACGCCAACGACTTCGCAGCCCCCGAGGACTTCGTGAAGGTGTCGGGCGGCCTGCTCCTGCTCTACGGCATCGGCACGATCATCGGTCCGACGCTCGGCGGCCCGGTGATGACCTGGGCCGGCCCGCATGCGCTGTTCGCGGTGACAACCGGGGCGCATCTTCTGGTGGCCGTCTATGCTATCATCCGCAGCCGTCAGCGGGCGCCGGTCCCGATCGCCGACCGCGAAGCCTACACGACCGCGACCGCTTCGACCTCGCCGCTTGCCACGCCCGAGAGCCTGTCGCTCGACCCGCGCGCCAAGACCGGCGGCTCGACGCCGGATAACGCCAGGCCGGAAACCAGTGCCGGAAAGGAGGCATCATGAGCTTCATCGACGACGAACGACCGAAGAAACCCGCCACCCACGAACTCGGCAGCGACCTCTCCATGCTGTCCGTGGACGAGCTCGAATCGCGAATCGGTTTGCTGAGGCAGGAGATCGCCCGGCTGGAGGCCGAGAAGGAGACGAAGGCCGCAGGCCGGCGCGCAGCCGACAGTCTGTTCCGTTCCTGAACGTCGGGCTCCCTTGGGGAACTTAAGTATTTCCCCTTAGCTTTAACAGTATATTAATCATCATCTGAGAATATGGAGACGTTCAGGCTTCCTGGACTCAGACAGTTTCACCATTCGGCGAATGGTCTGATTTCTCCCTGTTTTACCTTGAGAGCCGCGTTTCCGCGGCTCTTCTTTTTTAGGGCGGCGCCGGCGCGGGTCAGGCTCTTTGCCTCGGCGCCGTGATAGCATCGGTTTCAGCCGGCTTTCCTACAGAAACAATCTGTTGTATTGGACGCCAAAATACGTCTCATTTCAGGAACATGGCCGCTGTTTACCACTTCTTGTGGGTATTAACCTTTCCTTAAGAAACGCCTTGCGGATTTCCATTATAAGTATCATGTTCAGGTCAGTCAGAACGGCATGGGAACTTTTATCCGCCGTTGTCATTGCCTGAGTGTGATTGCGTTGAGCAGGATGATTTCGATGTCCGAACAGGGATTGAATACCGTAAGTTTTGCAGGCCGTGCCGCTGCGTCTTCGCAGTTCAAGGCGCTCTACTCCGAAGGTATGTCGCTGGTCGAGGAGACCGCGAGCTATCTCGACGGGACGGGCCGCGCCGCTTCGAAGGTTCTGCCGCGCATGGCATCGGTTCTCTACGCGGCCGAATCCATGCGGCTGACCACCCGCCTCATGCAGATGGCCTCCTGGCTGCTTCTGCAGCGCGCCGTCAACAATGGCGAGATGAGCCGCGAACAGGTCCTGTCGGAAAAGAGCAAGGTCCGCCTCGACGGCTTCAACGTCGACCGCAATGCTCCGGGCTGGCTCGATCTGCCGGAAGGTTTCCGCGACCTCGTCGAACGTTCGCTGCGCCTCCAGAACCGTGTCGCCATTCTCGACCGCGAGATCTATCGCCCGGCCGACCCGACCGTTCTGCCGGACAACGAAAACAGCGTCCGCGCCCAGCTCAACCTGCTGCGCACCGCCTTCGGCAACTGATTGCCATAGCGTAAGGCAGATACATTCGATCGAACCCGAGGGCCGTGCGCAAGCATCGGCCCTTTCTTCTGGTCAGCGCCTTCGAATGTTCGGGTCCATCTCTGCACGCTCCACTGCCTCGATGACGACATCGAGCGCATCGGCCGTGCGGTGGCTCCGCTGTGCCGCCGCTTTCAGCCAATCATGTTGATCGGCCGACATCGGCAGGAAGCTCTCCATAAAGGCATTGATTTCGTTTCGGCTCGTCAGCCGCGCCTTCTGGCCTGAGAAGCTTTCAAAAAGCTTCAGGTGGGCGTCGAACGAATTCCAGTTGTTCTTTCGGGTTCTGTATTCCGACACCCATTTAACCAACCCATCGAACGCGCTCTGGCTCTCGCCGCCCTGGATGCCGCGGCGCATGATATTCGCCACGCATTCGTCCTCGCTCAGATCAAGCCAGACCAGAGCCGTTGTCCTCGGCAGGGCGATATTGACGTAGAGGCCATAGACGCCTTCGATCAGCCAGGCCTCACCCGCTGTTAGCGTCCGAACATCCTCGTGCACGACCGCCCGGTCGCGTGCAATGCCGTAGCGACCCGGCTCCCAATGCACGTCGTCGAGGTGAATGAGCGGCAGGCCAAGCGGCTCTGCCAGCCTTGACGCCAACCAGGTCTTGCCGGACCCGCCGTTCCCCATGATTACGATCCGCCTCGATGCGGCCGGAATATCGGATTGCTCTTTCAACGGCTCCTCCCCGCCAAAACACCGCAAAACGCAAAAAGCCCGGCTTCCGCCAGGCTCTTCGTAACTCGTGCGCCAAGAAGCGTATTAGAGGCCGAGGCCGCCGAAACGCTTGTTGAACTTGGAAACGCGGCCGCCGCGGTCCAGCATCTGCTGGTTTCCGCCCGTCCAGGCCGGATGGGAGTTGGGGTCGATTTCCAGGTTCATGGTTGCGCCTTCCGAACCCCAGGTAGAGCGGGTTTCGTATTCGGTGCCGTCGGTCATGACCACTTTGATCACGTGATACTGCGGATGGATGCCAGCCTTCATGTCGATATTCCTGCTCTGCGAGGTCCATTTGTCGCAATTGCGAGCGAGAGGCCTCTTTAATAAATGAAGCCGCAGACCGGTCTGGTCACGGCTTCCCAATTGGATGCGGAGCCTATACAGGAAGGTCACCGGAAGTACAAGTACCCGCAAGGCCGAGAAATGAGCCTTTCGAGCCTATGGAGATGACGTGGCAGACGCCCGAGAAAACCAGCCGAGAGGCAAAGCCCTAAGACCGCTCGCAAGGCTCATTCCCTATCTTGCCCGTTATCGTTCGATGGTCGCCGCGGCGATCGTTTTCCTCGTGCTTGCCGCCGCAACCACGCTTGCCCTGCCGCTCGCCGTGCGTCGCATGGTCGACCACGGTTTTGCCTCTTCCGATGGCCATTTCATCAACAACTACTTTGGCATGCTGCTGGCGCTTGCCGCGCTGCTGGCCGTCGCCAGCGCCATGCGCTACTACTACGTCATCACGATCGGCGAACGGGTCGTCGCGGACCTGCGCCGCGAGGTATTTTCGCATGTGACGTCGCTGTCGCCCTCCTTTTTCGACGTCAATCAGTCCGGTGAGATCGTCTCGCGGCTGACCGCCGACACGGTGCAGATCAAGTCGGCCTTCGGCTCCTCCGCCTCCCAGGCGCTGCGCAACACCATCCTCTGTCTGGGCGCGATGGGCATGATGATCTACACGAGCCCGCGGCTGTCCGCGCTGGTGCTCGGCGCCATCCCGCTGATCGTCTTTCCGCTGGTCGGATTCGGCCGCTCGGTCAGAAAGCGTTCGCGCGCCGCCCAGGATACGCTTGCCCAGACCTCGGCCTTCGCCTCCGAAGTGATCGGCGCCACCCGCACCGTCCAGGCCTTCGGCGGTGAGACGACTGCAAACGGCAGGTACGGCAGCACCGTGGAAAGCGCCTATGACGCCGCCCGCACCGCCATCAAGGCCCGTGCGCTGCTGACCGGTTTCGGCATTCTCCTCGTTTTCGGCAGCATCGTCGGCGTCCTCTGGTACGGCGCCCAGAGCGTACTGGCCGGCACCATGACCGCGGGCACGCTTGGCCAGTTCGTGCTCTATTCGGTGATCGCGGCAAGTTCGCTCGGCCAGCTCTCGGAAGTCTGGGGAGAGCTATCGTCTGCCGGCGGAGCCGCCGAGCGGCTGACCGAGCTGCTGCATGAAGTTCCGGCCATTCGCGACGCCGAAAATCCGGTCGCGCTCCCCTCCCCGCCGCGTGGCGAAGTCGAGTTCGATGCAGTCTCCTTCGCCTATCCGGCCCGCATCAGCGCCATCACGCTGAATTCGCTCTCCTTCAAGGTGAGGTCCGGCGAGACGGTGGCGATCGTCGGGCCGTCCGGCGCCGGCAAGAGCACGATCTTCTCGCTGCTGCTGCGCTTCTACGACCCCTCGGCCGGCTCGGTGAAGCTCGACGGCATCGACCTGTGCCAGGCAAGGCTCGCCGAAATGCGCTCCCGCATGGCGATCGTGCCCCAGGACGTGACGATCTTCGCCGCCTCGATCCACGACAACATCGCCTTCAGCGCACCGGATGCCAGCCGTGAGGCGGTTCGCGCCGCGGCCATCGCCGCCCAGGCCGACGAGTTCATCTCGAAGCTCGACCACGGCTACGACACCATGGCCGGCGAACGCGGCATCACGCTCTCCGGCGGCCAGCGCCAGCGCATCGCCATCGCCCGCGCCATCCTGAAAGACGCTCCGGTCCTGCTGCTCGACGAAGCGACCTCGGCGCTCGATGCGGAAAGCGAAACGCTGGTCCAGAAGGCGCTCGACGGGCTGATGAAGAACCGCACCACGCTGGTCATCGCCCACCGGCTGGCGACGGTTCTGAAAGCCGACCGCATCCTCGTTCTGGAGGACGGACGGGTCGTCGAGGAAGGCACCCATCAGAGCCTGATCGCCGCGGGTGGCCTCTATGCCAAGCTCGCCCGCCTGCAGTTCCACGACATCGAACGGCAGAGCGCGACCGCGCTCTGATCCTTCACGCCAATGTGTTGCCACCGGTCCAGGCTGGACGTGAACCGGGGGCGCGAAGTGCCTACCTATTGCAGAAACGCTAGTATCGCAGATACGATTGCCGCCAGAAGCTCGAGGTCATGAATTTCAGTCAACTGCCGCCCAGCCTGTCCCTCGATGATTGCCTGGACAAGATCCAGTCCCGGACCTTCCGGTTCTTCTGGGATGGTGCCCATCCCGAATCGGGGCTGCCGTTCGACAAGTGCTTCGTCTCGGGCGCCCCTTCCCCCAATATCGTATCGGTCAGCGGCGTCGGCTTTGGGGTTCTTGCCATCATCGTCGCCTGCGAACGCCAATGGATCACCCGTTCGCAGGCAATGGCGCGCATATCCACCATCATCGACCGTCTGATGCACTCACCAACTTTCCACGGGGCATTCGCGCATTTCATCGACGGCTCGACGAGCGACGTCATCCGCTTCTCCGGACGTGACGACGGCGGCGACCTCGTCGAAACGGCGCTGCTGATGCAGGGACTGATCTGCGCGCGTGAATATTTCGCCGGCGACACCGCCCGGGAAGAGAAATTGCGGGCGGACATCACGCGATTGTACCACGAGGTGGAATGGAATTGGTTCACCCGCGGCACGGATGAAGCTCTCTACTGGCACTGGAGCCCGAACTACGACTGGGCCATGAACCTGCCGATCCGCGGCTGGAACGAGGCATTGTCCTGTTATGTCCTGGCAGCAGGCTCCGACACCCATCCGATCAAGCCGGAAAGCTACCATGCAGGCTGGGCTCGGTCGGGCGCCATGCTGAACGGCGAGGCCTATCTCGGAACGAAGCTGCCGCTCGGCGAGCCCTATGGCGGCCCGCTTTTCATCTCGCATTATTCGTTCTGCGCGCTGGATCCGAGAGGTCTCGGCGACCGCTATTGCAGCAACTACCAGGACCAGGCCGTCGCCCATACGCGCATCAACCACGACTACTGCATGACCGTGCCCGACTATGCGAATGCCGGGGTCTGGGGGCTCAGCGCATCCGACGGACCGCAGGGTTACGGCGCCCATTCGCCGACCTACGATCGCGGCGTCATCGCCCCGACCGCCGCCCTGTCGAGCTTCCCCTTCCTGCCCGCCGAGGCAGAAAGCGCCATGCGCGCATTGCTTCACTATGGTGATGGCAAACTGCTCGGCGCATTCGGCTTCGTCGATGCCTTTGTGCCGAAAACCGACTGGGTGGCCGGCACCTATCTTGCGATCGACCAGGGCCCGATCATCGCGATGATCGAGAACTATCGATCCGGTCTGCTGTGGCGCCTGTTCATGAACGCACCCGAGGTTCGCCGCGGCCTGGAACGGCTGGGCTTCACGTCGGCCACCTATTCCATCTCGACAGAAACACCTAATCCAGGCGCCTGAACGTCCACTTCACCACATAGTCGCCGTTGCGCTTCGTCTTGGTCTTGGTGCGCACCTCGACCGGTCCGCCAAGAGCGGCCTCGGCGTCTTCGAAAGCCTGGCGCGCCTCGGCAATCGCCTTGTGATAGACGCTGTTGTCGCGTTTGGGGCTTTCGGCGACCGCCTTCATCACGGCGGTCATATCCGGCTTGTCTTCGGCCATCACTTAAGTCTTCCCCGTGCCCAGATTTACCGCTCGGTGAGCTTCAGCTCGATGCGGCGGTTCTGGGAGCGGGCATCCGGCGTATCCCCTTGTGCGAGCGGCTGGAATTCGCCGAAGCCGGCGGCGACGAGACGGTTGGAGGGCACACCCTTGGAAATCAGGTACTTGACCACCGAGGTGGCGCGGGCCGAGGAAAGCTCCCAGTTGTCGCGGTAGCGGCCGGAGCCGGAAAGCGGCGAATTGTCCGTATGACCGTCGACGCGCAGCACCCAGTTGATCTCGGCCGGGATCTCCTTGGCGAGATCGAGAAGAGCCGCCGCAAGCTTGTCCATCTCCACCCGGCCGGCCGGGTCCAGTTCGTTGCCGCCCACGGGGAAGAGCACTTCCGACTGGAAGACGAAGCGGTCGCCGACGATGCGGATGTTCTCGCGGTCTGAAAGGATCTCGCGCAGCCGGCCGAAGAAGTCCGAGCGGTAGCGGTTCAGCTCCTGGACGCGCTGCGCCAGCGCAACGTTGAGGCGCCGGCCGAGATCGGAGATCTGCGCCTGCGAGGAAGCATCCTTGGCTTCCGAGGCCTGCAGCGCCTGTTCGATGGCCGCGATCTGGGCACGCAATGCGGAAATCTGTTGGTTGAGCAGCTCCACCTGGCTTGTAGCGCGGGCGCTCAGCTGCTGTTCCTGATTGAGCTGGTTGGTGAGGTCGCCGATGCGGGCATTGGCGGCGCTGCTGCTGCCGGTGCCCTGGCTCAGAAGCTGTTGCAGGCGCGAGCGATCCGCCTCGGCCGTGGCAAGCGACGACTGCAGGTTGGCAAGCTGATCCTCGACGTCCTGGGTATTGCCCTTTTCGAGCGCCAGGAGTTCCGTCAGCTCGGCGATCTGGCTGTTCAGCCGGTTGAGCACCTCGTCACGTCCGGTGATTTCGCGGCTGAGCAGGAACTGCGCAAGCACGAAGACGGTAAGGAGGAACATGATGGCAAGCAGCAGCGTGGAAAGCGCATCCACGAAACCCGGCCAATAGTCGACGCCCCGCTCGCGACGGCGGCTTTTGCCAAGCGCCATCGCTTACTTCCCCCCGATCTTGTCGGAAAGCCGGTCGAGCGTGCGGCGCAGGGCCTTTGATTCTTCCTGCTGCGCCTCGATCCAGTCGCGCAGCATCTGCTGTTCGTTGCGCATGTTCTTGACCAGGCCCTGGATGCCTTCGGCCAGATTGGCCATGGCCGACAGCGACCGCTCGTTCTGGTGGCCGTCGATCGGTCCCTTGCTCTGGGCGGAGGCGAGCGCGCGCAGCTGTTCCGTCAGCGCCCTCAAATCCTCCGAGGAACCGCTCGCAAGCGTTTCGGCGACGGCCGGCGGCATGTCCGATCCGAGGTCGGTCACCGACGACAACCAGTTTTCAAGTTCCGTATAGAAGCGGTTCTGGGCGCGGCCCGCCTGCAGGTCGAGGAAGCCCAGGATCAGCGAACCGGAAAGGCCGAGCAGCGAGGACGAGAACGCCGTGCCCATGCCAGCGAGCGGCTGGGCAAGACCGCTCTTGATGGCGGCGAGCACGTCGTTTGAACTGCCCGAGTTCGGGTCGAGCGCGCCGATGACGTTGCTGATCGAGCCGATGGTTTCGATAAGTCCCCAGAACGTGCCGAGCAGGCCGAGGAAGACGAGGAGGCCGATCAGATAACGCGACGTGTCGCGTGATTCGTCCAGGCGCGTGCCGATCGTATCGAGGATCGAGCGAAAGGCATTGGTCGACAGCGCCATCCTGCGGCGGCTGCCGATCAGGGTGCGCATCGGCGCCAGAAGGCGCGGTTCACGGCCGACCTTGTCAGCGTTACCGGCGGCGCGGAAGGAATTGAACCAGCGCACTTCCGGCATCAGGGCGATCACCTGGTTGAAAACCAGGATCACGCCGATCAGGAGAACGCCGAGAATGAGGCCGTTCAGGCCTGGATTGGTCTGGAAGGCGTGTGCGGCCTGGCGGTAGAGGATGGAAGCGACGAAACCGACGATGATCAGGAAGATCAGCATCGTCCACAAAAACGAGGCAGGATTGGAAAGTTTGTAGGCATAGCCGCCGCGATTCGTTTCAGACGCGTCCAAATCGTCCACTGTCGCATTCGCCATAATATGCCTCGCCTCCGGTAGTCTTACGCGCCGGAGGCTAGTTGAAAATTGCGACGAATTGAAGTGCGGAAGCCTCGGAAAACAGTCAGCTATCGAGTATGGAAGATCTAAGCCGAGCGGTGGCGCAAAAATGCCTCAGCGGGTCGGAATGGGCCGGTTGACGACCTCGACCAGTGCCTTCTGGATAAGTTCGTTGCCCGCGACGACATTGCCGCTGCCGAAGATGTCCGTCGCGCCCTTCATGTCGGACACGAAACCGCCCGCCTCGCGGATGAGGATCAGCCCGGCGGCCATATCCCAGGGCGAAAGATCGGTTTCCCAGAAGCCGTCGAGACGGCCGGCAGCCACATAGGCAAGGTCGAGGGCGGCCGCACCGAAGCGGCGCATGCCGGCGACTTCGCCCATCACATGGCGCAGTTCGACGAGGAACTTGCCGTGATTGCCGCGGCCGAGATGCGGCATGCCGCAGCCGATCACACAGTCCGAGAGTACCCGACGCGCGGCGACCCGGATGCGGCGGTCGTTCATGAAGGCGCCGCCGCCCTTTTCGGCGGTGAACAGCTCGTCGGTCGCAGGATTGAACACGACGCCGGCAACCACTTCCCCGTTGCGCTCGAGCGCGATGGAGACTGCGAACTGCGGAATGCCGTGCAGGAAGTTGGTGGTGCCGTCGAGCGGATCGACGATCCAGCGATGCGCGCCGTCGGTGCCCTTCAGCTCTTCGCTTTCCTCGCCGAGAAAACCGTAGGTCGGACGCGCCTTCAGGAGTTCGTCACGGACGATCTTTTCCGCCTTCAGATCCGCCTGGGACACGAAATCGCTGGGGCCCTTCACCGAAACCTGCAGGTTCTGCACCTCGCCGAAATCTCTGGAAAGCGACTTGCCTGCCTTGAGGGCAGCCTGAACCATGACGTTGAGAAGGGCGGAGCGGGCCATGCGGGAAATCCTTGGGGTTGTCCCGACTTGTCGTCTGGACGGGACGGCGTTTTATGAGCGATTTTTTGATTGGCGGCTTCAAGACCATAAAACAGCGCGAAATTCAAGCCGTCCGCCTGAATGCCGGCATTGCAGCCTCCGGCCGCGTCTGCAAAACTGGTGTTCGGAGCCTCGAAGGAACACAGGATGAAGGCGACGCTGCCGCTGACTTTAAGCCTCGGGCTGCTCGCCACCATGGTCGCGGCATCGCTCGCAGCGTGGCTGACGATAGCGCCGGGCGCCGAACTCGCTGTGCATTTCGGCCTCGACGGCACGCCGAACCGCTATGCGCCGGCACTTTTCGCGCTGTCGATCATCCCGGCCGCAGCGCTCCTCTCGACCGTGATATTTGCATTCGCCCCGCGCTTCGACCGCAAGGCCGCCGCTTCGCCGGTTTTTTATACGGCTCTCTGGCTCGTCGTGATTGTCGTGCTGGCTGCGAGCCATGCGTTGATCATCGGTCACGCATTGTCGGGAAATTGATCGAGCCGGCCTGTCGATGAAGAGCAAAGGTCATTTGCCGCACCGTCTCCCGGCGCTACGCTTTGGCTCAGCGCGTTCGGCCCTGCAATCGCTTCACTGGATCGATTGCTCCGGCTTCGCCGAACCGGGCCTCACCCACGCCGGAACTTGTTTGCCGCATCGATCGCCCGGCGCTGCTGGTCTTCATTGATCCCGAGATAGAAATCCTCGAGCTCCGGGTCCTGAAGGCCGGCGCGGCGCGAGAGCACGTACCACTTCGCCGCTTCGACCGGATCAGGCCGGGTGCCGAGCGCGTTGACATAGAGATGCGCAAGCTTGTTCTGGGCCACAACATTGCCGCGATGGGCGGCGATCCGCAGCCATTCGAAACCCTTTTCGTAGTCGCGGTCACCCGCGACGCCGTTGACCAGCCAGAGGCCCATGTCGAGCTGCGCGGTATCGAAACCGGCCGTCGCGGCACGCTCCAGCCATTCGCGAGCCCGCGCCTTCTTTTCAGCCGGAACGTCCTTCAGCGTGACATAGACCTGCGCCACCGCATATTGGCTATCGGCGACGCCCTGCCTTGCGGATTTTTCGTAGAATGGCAAAGCCAGATGCAGGCCCTTGTCGCCCGGATTTTGGGAAACCAGGACCTGTGCCCAGTTGAATTGCGCCGAAGCATTTCCCGCTTCGGCGGCCCTGCGCATCAGATCGTCGGCCTTCGGCTTGTCGCGGGGCACATCCCGTCCGGTCATCAACAGCAGCGCATATTGGAACATGGCGGCAGGATCGCCGCCCTCCGCCGCCTTCTGATACCAGAATGCCGCGGTCTTGGCGTCGCGCTTGATGCCGAGCCCCTTGGTCATCATTTCGGCGACCAGCGTCTGCGCCGCCGGATCGCCTGCCCCGGCCCGGGTCAGAGCCTTGTCGAGGGCCGTCACATACATTCCGCGCTGGTATGCCCCATAGGCATCGTCCACGGTGCCGGTATAGGCCTTTTCCGCCGGTGCCGGCGGCAATGCGGCCCCCATGCGCTGGTAAAGTTCGACGCCGCCCGAGGGAATGATGCCGTCCGGCTGGCCCTCAGGCTCCCTGGTTCCCTTTGCGGAGCCCGGAACCGGCTGGATCTCGACCCGCCCCTTTTTCATCGGCTGGAAATCGGGCTCCACCGGCCGGGTCACCGCCCTGGAATTCGCCTGCGCCAGCGCAAGACAAGGCATCGCCGCCGAAGCGATGAGTGTCGCCAGCAGCCCTTTCAGAATCACGCGGGAAAGGCGGTTCGACGGCATGGGCTCCATCAAGCCTCAAACCGTGGCGCTTTTTCGTCCAGAATTGCGTTGACCTCAGCAACCGCGGCGCCGGGACCTTGGGGGTTGGAGAATACCGCTTCCCTGAGCGCCACGAATTCCGCGCCGGTCTCCGCGACGGCAAGTGCCGAGGAAGTATCGGTGCCGCCCATGACGATGCAGGGAATCTCGATCATCGATGCCCACCATTCGCCGAGCGCGAGGTTTTTCGGATGCGCTTCGGGCTTGATGTCGCCGTCGAGCTTGCCGAAGAAGATATAGTCGGGGCGATGTTCGCCGATCGCCAGCGCCTGATGCCGGTCGGCCGCCCCGCCGGTGCCGACGATCATCTTCGGCACGAATTTCTCGATCGCCTCCCCCAGTTCGGTCAGGTCTCCGCCGAGATGCAGGCCATCCGCCTTGATGCGCCCGGCCACCCGGCTGTCACCGGAAATCAGTGCTGCGGCACCCGCCGCCTGGATCAGCTCGACCAGCGCTTCCGCACGCTTCTGGAACGCCTGGTCGTCAAGGCCATATTGCGGCACGATCACCGACGCGACGTCGCCGCCGGCAAGCGCTGCTTCGAGATCCTTGGCTTGCTGGTCGGCGTCGTCATATTGCGGCACGATCAGCACGAGGCGGCAGCGGTCTTCCTGTCCGGTCATGTTTCTTCCCGTTCGGCGGATATCGTCTTGCAAAAATCCGCACTCGTTTTCTGTCCGCAAATTCGATAGACCGGACCGCCTGCCGGATCAACCATTCCCTCATCGCCCTCCGAGTCTTCATGCCCGATACGCTCAGCCTCGCCTTCTTCACCTTCGCCATCCCCGCCGTTCTGCTTGTCGGCCTCTCGAAGGGAGGCATCGGCGGCGCTATCGGGCTGCTCGGCGTGCCGCTGATGTCGCTCGCCGTCGATCCGGTCAAGGCGGCGGCGATCTTCCTGCCGATCCTGATCGTCATGGATATCGTCGCCTTATGGTCCTGGCGGAACTTCAACGACCGCAAGACGCTGCTGATGATCCTGCCCGGCGGCATCATCGGCATCGCGCTCGGCTGGGCAACGTCGGCCTATGTCTCGGACAATGCGCTGCGCCTCGTCATCGCGGCCGCGACGATCCTGTTTACCGTGCGCTACTTCTGGCAGGTCTACGGCCCTCGATCCAACCGGCCGAGGGCTCCCCTGCCGCACCGCCCGGGCCCCGCCACCTTCTGGGGCGCCTTGTCCGGTTACGCGAGCTTCGTCGCCCATGCAGGCGGACCGCCGTTCCAGATCTACGTCCTGCCGATGCGGCTCGACCCGAAAGCCTATACCGGCGCCAGCATCCGCTTCTTCGCGATCGTCAATGCGGTCAAGGTCATCCCCTACTTCTTCCTCGGCGCACTCGACGCGGAAAACCTCACCATCTCCGCAACCCTCCTGCCGGTGGCCCTGATCGCGACCATGATCGGCGCGGCAGTCGTCAAGCACCTGAAGTCGGAAACCTTCTATCCGATGACTTACGGTCTGGCCTTCTGTGCGGGATTGAAACTGCTGTGGGACGGCCTGTCGTTCTAACTCGGCAAAGCAAACGCGAGCAGCTAAAAAAGCAACGCAAAATAAGGCGAGTAACATTGTTGCGATGCACAATAAATCTTGCCGTTACCGAGCGTTTACCGTAAGTTCAACGCATGACAACCGTTGACCCCTTTGCAGCCATAGCTGATCCTAACCGGCGGTATCTGCTGGAGGAATTGCGGCGCGCCCCGAAAACCGTCAATGAACTTGCGCAAGGCCTGCCGATCAGCCGGCCCGCGGTGTCGCAGCATTTGAAGGCACTTCTGGATAGCAATCTGGTGAATGTGACGGCGGATGGCACGCGGCGCATCTATTCCGTCAACAGCAAGGGTTTCGACAGGCTGAACCTGTGGCTGGATCAGTTCTGGTCGTGACCACCGGCTTTTAAACCGTGGGAATTGTGGCTCCCTTCCACGACCAGAACCTTGTCATTGTTATTTATGGATTATGGGTTTGCCGCTTTTATTATTCGCCTCCGACTGATGAAAAAACCGGGCGAGCGGCGGGGGTCTCCTACTGAGGAACTAATGACGCGTAGATGCCTTTAGGCGCTGCATTTGGTCCTTGATGCGCAGCTTGCGCCGCTTGAGTTCGGCTATTTCACGGTCGTCGGCGGAGGGGGACGCTAGAACGGTCTGGAGCTCCTCCTCCAAAGCACCGTGCTTCTTTTCAAGCGATGCGATATGAGCCTGGACGGTCATGTGGCATGTTCCTTCCTTAGTCACCTACCACGGCATTCCCTAATGCCGAGGCTTCAGGTTTACGAAGGAAGTGTGACACGATCGGCCGGCTTTGTCGAAGGTGAAATCATGGTTTGAAGTGGGCAAATTCGTGACCTTGTCTAACTTCCCGTTAACGCGGTTTGGTGGTAGAGGCTTGCGGAGAATGCCGGCGACCGCTGAAATGCCGGGCGTGAGAATGGGGACTGGAATATGGCAGATCAGGAACAGGCGGATGTCCGGCTGGTGCTTGCGAAACTTCGACAGGAACACGAGGATTACGACGCCGCCATCAATGCCATGATCCAGGTCGGCTGCGACGCTCTTCGCGTGCAGCGCATGAAGAAGAAGAAACTGTCTCTGAAAGACAAGATGACTCAACTCGAAGACCAGATTGTTCCGGACATCATCGCGTAAGGGTCCCGCCATGTCTGAAAGACCTGCCGTCGCCATCATCATGGGCAGCCAGTCCGACTGGGAGACCATGAAGAACGCCGCCGACACCCTGGAGGCGCTCGATATCGGCTACGAGGCCCGTATCATATCGGCGCATCGCACACCGGAGCGGATGATGCAGTTTGCCAAGGGCGCCCGTGCTGAAGGTTTCCAGGTCATCATCGCCGGCGCCGGCGGTGCGGCCCACCTGCCCGGCATGACCGCCGCCATGACCCCGCTTCCGGTTTTCGGCGTGCCGGTTCAGTCGAAGGCGCTGTCTGGCCAGGACAGCCTGCTGTCGATCGTCCAGATGCCGGCCGGCATTCCGGTCGGCACGCTCGCGATCGGCCGGGCCGGCGCCATCAACGCCGCCCTGCTGGCAGCCGCGGTTCTCGCCCTCAACGACGACGAGATCGCCGACCGGCTCGACGAATGGCGCGCCCGCCAGAGCGCCGCCGTTGCCGACTACCCCATCGACGAGGCTCCATGACCACCCACACGATCGGCATCATCGGCGGCGGTCAGCTCGGCCGCATGCTCGCCATGGCCGCAGCCCGGCTGAATTTCCGCACGATCGTGCTCGAACCGCAGGCCGACTGCCCGGCAGCCCAGGTCGCCAACGCCCAGATCACGGCGGCCTATGACGATCCGGCAGCGCTTGCCGAACTCGCCAGCCGCTGCGACGTCGTCACCTACGAATTCGAGAACGTGCCGGTCACCGCCGCCGAGGCGCTGCAGCGCTCGGTTCCGGTCCACCCGCCGGCCAAGGCCCTCGACATGTCGCAGGACCGGCTGACCGAAAAGCGCTTCCTGAATTCCTGCGGCATCGAGACCGCCCGATTCCATGCCGTCGACAGCCAGTCCGACCTTGAGAAGGCGCTCGTCGATTTCGGCGGCCAGGGCGTCCTGAAGACCCGCCGGATGGGCTATGACGGCAAGGGCCAGCGCGTCTTCCGCTCCGCCGAGGATAAACCTGCCGGCGCCTATGATGCGCTCGGCGGCGTGCCGCTGATTCTCGAAAGCTTCGTGCCATTCGAACGCGAGGTGTCGATCATCGGCGCGCGCGCCGCGGACGGCACGGTCGCCTGCTACGATCCGGCCGAAAACGTCCATCGCAACGGCATTCTCCACACCTCCACCCTGCCCGCCAGGATCTCCGAAGCGACGGCGAAGACCGCCCGCGAATCGGCGGAGAAGCTGCTTGCCGCGCTCGATTATGTCGGCGTCATCGGCATGGAATTCTTCGTGATGGCGGATGGCACGCTGATCGCCAACGAAATCGCCCCGCGCGTCCACAATTCCGGGCACTGGACGGAAGCCGCCTGCGTCGTCTCGCAGTTCGAGCAGCATATCCGCGCCGTCGCCGGCCTACCGCTCGGCGACCCTGCCCGCCATTCCGACTGCGTGATGACCAACCTGATCGGCGACGACATTCTGGACGTGCCGGCCTGGCTTCAGAAGAAAGACGTCCTCGTCCACCTCTATGGCAAGACGGAATCCCGACCGGGCCGGAAAATGGGCCATTTGACCGAATTGAAGGGCCTGAAAACACCGTCACAAGGTTGACACGCAGATTGGCTCGGGTTATCTGCACGCCCAACTGAGAGCGTGCCCCTCAAAGAAACAGGCGGCGCGCTTTTGATTGATAGACATGCGGCTTCGCGCCCACAGACTGCTGGACCAGGAAAATGAAGATCAAGAACTCGCTTAAGGCGCTGAAGGCTCGTCACCGCGATAACCGTCTGGTTCGCCGCAAGGGCCGCGTTTACATCATCAACAAGCAGAACCCGCGCTTCAAGGCTCGTCAGGGCTGATCAGGCATTCGGCTTCGGTCTCGACCGCAGCCGATCAAATTGTCGATAACACGACAAATCGGGTTTGACCTTCGGCGCAGGCGGATTACCTTATCCGCATGCGCTATTTTCGTTTCAGCACCCTGATTCTCGCCGCGAGCCTTGCCGCTTCGTCCGCTCTCGCCCAGACCCCGGCCCCCAAGCCGCCTGCCGCTCCACCTGCGGCCACCCCCGTCATTCCCGCTGTCGCCCAGAAACCGGGCAAGCCCGTGGATCCGCTGTTCGATGCGTTGAAGCGCGAGCGCAATCCGGAAAAGGCACGCGGCATCGCCAGCCAGATCATCGCCGACCTCAACGATTCGGGCAGCGCCACCGTCAACCTGCTGATGCAGTGGTCCGCGACCGCCATCAAGGAAAAGCGCAATGCCGCGGCGCTCGATTTCCTCGATCAGGTAACCGTGCTCGATCCGGCCTTTGCCGAGGGCTGGAACCGCCGTGCGACGCTGCATTACACGATGGGCAACCCTCGCAAATCCATGGCCGACATCGCCGAAGTGCTGAAGCGCGAGCCGCGCCATTTCGGCGCGCTGTCCGGCATGGCCGGCATCCTGACGGAAGCCGGCAAGGACGAGCTGGCGCTGAAGGCATGGCAGGACTATCTTGCCGTCTATCCCGCCGACCGCGACGCCCAGGAAGCCGTTACCAAGCTTTCCGAAAAGCTCGCCGGCAATCGGACCTGAGCCTTTCGGCAGTCCATCCATGATGATCTTGCCCCTTGCCATCGCCGGCATCGTTGCCACCGCATTTTGCTTCACCGCCTGGAAGACCAGGTCGATCGAGGCCGAATTCCCGAATACCGGCGAACTGATCGATGTCGGCGGCTTTTCCATGAATTCGCTGCACGTGCCGAAGCCCGAAGGCGCTGACCTGCCCGCGGTCGTCTTCATCCACGGCGCCAGCGGCAATTTCCGCGACCAGGAAGCAGCCTTCCGCCGGGCCCTCGAAGGCCGCGCCGAAATGCTCTTCGTCGACCGGCCGGGCCACGGTTACTCCGAGCGCGGCGGCCCCGAAAACGACTTCCCAGACGGCCAGGCGGCGGCAGTCGCAAGGCTGATGGAAAAGCGCGGCATCGACAGGGCGATCATCGCCGGCCACTCATTCGGCGGCGCAATTGCCGCAAGCTTCGGCCTCTACCATCCGGAAAAGACCGCCGGCCTGCTGTTTTTGGCGCCAGCCACCCATCCCTGGCCCGGCAGGATCGACTGGTACTACAATCTCACCGCCCGCCCCCTGGTCGGCCGGCTGTTCAGCCATCTCCTCGCCCTGCCGGCCGGCCTCATGGTGATGAAGGCCGCCACGCGCTCGGTCTTTCACCCCAACCCCTGCCCCGAGACCTATCTTCGCGATGGCGCACCATATCTGGTCCTGCGCCCGAAAGTATTTCGCAGCAACGCCATCGACGTCGCCAACCTCAACGGCTACGTGACCCGCGTTGCACCGCGCTACAAGGAGATAACCGCGCCGACGGTGATCATCACCGGCGACAGCGACGCGATCGTCGCGGAGGAGATCCACTCGCGCGGCCTTGCCCGCGATATCGCCGGGTCCGAACTCGTCTCCATCCGCAATCTCGGCCACAAGCCGGACTATATCACGCCCGACGTTGTGATCGCCGCAATCGAAAAACTCGCGGCCCTCCCCCGCGACCTGAAAGCCGCCGCCCATATCGCGGAAGCGCGCATCGCGCCGACAGCGGAAGACTCGGCGCCCGAAATGGATCTCTCGATCGAGAAAACCTGAGCCTTGCTCGGACGACGCCAGCCCGAAGCAAGCTGGCCGCCCCAACCTCCGGTCACATGGAATCGGAGAGACGAGATGCAGATCGGCAGCATTGGCAGTGACTATTCGGCGCGGCCTGCGAAGCAGGAGGGCGCGTCGGCCGCGACGGATGCCTCAGCAGCCGCGTCGTCTGGTCCATCCCGCCCCAAGGACGAGCCCTACGATCGCCTCGTCCATGGCCTGACGTCGCTGAAGAAGGCGAGCGACGAGGCGGAAGAGCAGGCAAAGGCGCGTGCCAGGCAGAAGCTCGACGATGCCAAGCAGCAGCTCGAGTTCATGCGCCGCTGGGGGTTGGATCCGCAAGTGATCGCCAAGCAGGCGGCCCAGCTCGGCGTCGTCGTCGCCGGCGCCGCCCGCGAATTCACCGAGGCGCTGATCGGCAGCGGCAGCGGCGCCGTGCCCTCCGCCAACGCCCCGCTCGGTGCAGCAACGTCGGATCCGATCCTGAATGCCGGCGAACAGGCCGCAGCTGCCGATAGCGCCGGTGACGAGCCGGCGGAGGGCGACAAGCCCGTCTCTTACGCCGAGCAGGCCTATCTCGACGCGATGGACGAATCGCCGCGTGAGACGCCAAAACTGTCCCTCGACGACATCAAGACCGCGATGGAATTCAGTACCGTCGCCCGCCAGATCAAGGCGCTTCTGGAAGAGGCGGCCCGCAGGCTGCGCGAGCAGAACAGCGCAGCCACGGTGCCCGGCACCGGAAGTCTCGATGCTTCCGTCAACGCGCTGACCGGCACGGTCTCCGCCATGCCGACCGTCAGCATCACCATCTGACGCCTCTATCCGGCGACCGAAACTGCGTAACAAAAAACCGCCGGATCGCTCCGGCGGTTTTCGTTTGTCGGGGCGTTGCGCCTCAGATGCCGCTCTGGCCGTCCGAGCCGATATAGGCGATGCGCAGCATGTTGGTGGCGCCGGGCGTGCCGAGCGGAACGCCGGCCGAGATGATGATCCGGTCGCCGGGCTTGCCGAAGCCTTCCGACACGACGATGCGGCAGGCGCGGTTGACCATGTCGTCGAGGTCGGTCGCGTCACTGGTGACGACGCAATGCATGCCCCAACCGACCGAAAGCCGGCGCGCCGTCTGGACGATCGGCGACAGCGCGATGATCGGCACCTCCGGACGTTCGCGGGATGCGCGCAGGCCCGTCGTGCCCGACGAGGTATAGGTGACGATCGCCGCCAGCTTCAAAGTTTCGGCGATCTGGCGGGCGGCAAGCGAGATGGCGTCCGCACCGGTTGCTTCCGGCGTCGCGCGCTGGGCGTAGATGATGCTCGGATAGAGCGGATCCTGCTCGACCGTGCTGGCGATCGACGCCATCATCGATACTGCCTCGACCGGATACTGGCCGGAGGCCGATTCGGCCGAGAGCATGATCGCATCGGCGCCTTCGAAGACGGCGATCGACACGTCCGACACTTCGGCGCGAGTCGGAACCGGCGCGGTGATCATCGACTCCAGCATCTGGGTGGCGACCACGACCGGCTTGCCGGCGCGCCGACACAAGCGCGTCAGCTGCTTCTGGATGCCCGGAACGGCTTCGATCGGCATTTCGACGCCAAGATCGCCGCGTGCCACCATGACGGCATCGGAAAGCTCGACGATCTCGTCGATGCGCTCGAGCGCCTGGGGCTTCTCGATCTTCGACATGATGCCGACGCGACCGCGGGCGATCTTGCGCACTTCGGCAAGGTCGTCGGGGCGCTGGACGAACGAAAGCGCCACCCAGTCGACATCGTCGGTCGCGAGAACCGCGTCGAGGTCGATGCGGTCCTTTTCGGTCAGCGCGCCGACGCCGAGCAGCGTATCGGGCAGGCTGACGCCCTTGCGGTCGGAAATGCTGGTGCCGGCAATGACCTTGCAGACGATGCTCTTGCCATCGGCCTTCTCGGCCTTCAGCGCCAGCTTGCCGTCGTCGATCAGCAGGCGATGGCCCACTTTCACCGCTTCCAGGATTTCCGGATGCGGGAGGAATACGCGGGTCTCGTCGCCCGGCTCGTCGCGGTTGTCGAGCGTGAAGGTCTGGCCCGGAGCGAGCGTCACCTTGCCGGCTGCAAACTTGCCGACGCGCAGTTTCGGACCCTGAAGGTCGGCGAGAATGCCGATCGGCCGGCCGCAGCGCTCCTCGACGGAACGGATGCGCTTGATCAGCGTGCGCATCACGTCGTGGCTCGCATGGCTCATATTGATGCGGAAGAGATCAGCCCCCGCTTCATGCAGCTTCTGGATCATCGCCTCATCGGACGAAGCCGGTCCGAGGGTGGCAAGGATCTTTACTTTGCGGTTGCGCCTCATCAGTTGTGGCCTTCTTGTGTGCCAGGCGTATCCGAAAGCTGGACCATCCAGCTTCCCTGACGGCCCGTATCATATTCCTTGAAGCCCATGCGCTGGAAGCCACGGGCAAAACAGTCATTGACGCCGACGACTTTGAATTCGTTCTCCGCGACGCACATGTTGACATTACCGGTCCAGCGGCCGCCCCGGGCCGCGTCCTCGGCATAAAGATAATAATAACGCGACTGCAACTCGCCCTCGATCAGCGTCGCGCAGGTGGAGGCCGGAACCTGCCACCAGCCTTCGGTGGTCCAGCCCTCCGTGGCGCGATAGCCGATCGCGACGCCAACGAGGTTCTGCGTGGCGTTGCAGACACGGAAATCCGCATGCGCGGCGGTCGCCGCCAAAAGCGGAACACCGAAGGCGACCATGGCGGCAAGCGCCGAAGCGGAAACGATGGAGCGAAGAGTAGCTTTGGGGGATTTTTTCGACACGGTTTCCGTCAGGACTCCATGGTTATTCGTGAAGCACTTTCTTCGCGCGGCGGAGTCGGAAAGTCAACGTAACTCTAATCGATTAGTCCGTCTCATGCCTTCAATCCAAGCTGATCGTCGCCGCAACACGGCTTGCGTCGCGGCTTTCCCCATGTCATCAACACCCGTCTTCCGACCGACCTTTCGAAACCGTTTCATTTCCGATGGCGATGCAGGACTTCATTCCTTTCGAGATCATAGAAGGCGATTATGACAGCGGGATGGTGCTGCTCGCCGACCATGCCATGAACCGCCTGCCCGCGTCCTATGGCAGCCTCGGCCTGCCGGAGAGCGCCTTCCACCGCCATATCGCCTTCGACATCGGCATCGAGGGGCTGACCCGCCGTCTGGCGGCGATGCTGAACGTGCCGGCGGTGCTCGGCTGCTTCTCGCGCCTGCTGATCGACCCGAACCGCGGCGAGGACGATCCGACCCTGATCATGAAGATTTCCGACGGAGCGATCATCCCCGGCAATCATCCGATCACCCAGGAGGAGTGGGATTTCCGGCTCGACACCTATCACCGGCCCTATCACCGCGCCGTCGAGCGCACAATTGCCAAGGCAAGTGCGTCGGGCCGCGCGCCGCTCGTCCTGTCGCTGCATTCCTTCACGCCGTTCTGGAAGGGCGTCGCCCGCCCCTGGCACGCGGCCGTGCTCTGGGACAGCGACGATCGCGCCGTGACGCCGCTCCTCCGCCTGCTCGGCGAACCGGGCGACATCGTCGTCGGCGACAACGAACCCTATGACGGGGCGCTCAAGGGCGACACGATGTACCGGCACTGCATGGTATCGGGGACCCCGCACACGCTTCTCGAGGTCCGCCAGGACCTGATCGGCGACGAGGCCGGCATCGCCGCCTGGGCTGAAAGGCTGGCGCCGGTCTTCAAGACGCTCAACGCCGACCCCACATTGCATGAATACAGGATCTTTCCCTCGCGCACCGGCCCCTACTCAGTCTGACGCGACACCAGGAGATGCGCCCATGAGCGAACTCACGCCTACTGAACTGACCAGAGAGCAGCAGACCGAATTCGAGGCCGCCGCCTTCCGCCGCCTCGTCCAGCATCTGCGCGAGCGCGCCGACGTGCAGAATATCGACCTGATGAACCTCGCCGGCTTCTGCCGCAACTGCCTGTCGAACTGGTATCGCGATGCCGCCGCCGATGCCGGCGTCGATCTCTCCAAGGACGCATCCCGCGAGATCGTCTACGGCATGCCCTACGAGGATTGGAAAAATCTGCACCAGCAGCAAGCCTCGGATGCACAAAAAGCCGCATTCGACGTCAACAAGCCGGCCCATGGTTGATCGATTTGCCGATTGGGCTTGACCTTGCGGCGGCTTTTCGGCAGTTGACGACCATTCATTGAAATCTACACGATCAGGAGGCCCCGATGTCTGATGCTCATGGCGTCGCCCGCGACCAGCTTCGCGCATTTATCGAGCGTATCGAACGACTGGAAGAAGAAAAGAAGACGATCGCCGACGACATCAAGGATGTCTACGGCGAAGCCAAGGGCATGGGCTACGACACGAAGATCATGAAAAAGGTCATCGCCCTGCGCAAGAAGGACGATCAGGAGCGCATGGAAGAGGATCTGATCCTCGACACCTATCTCCAGGCGCTCGGCATGATCGAGGCCCCTGCCGACCAGGACGCCGCCTGATTCTTCTCAGGCACGCAGGCCAGGCAGAAAGCATGAAAAAACCCGCCATTTCGGCGGGTTTTTTAATGGTCTTCAATCAGCCAGACGATCAGTTGTTCGGCCCGCTGAACCGGTTGGGGTCGATCGCCACGGTGGCGGCAACCGGCCTGAAGCCGCCGCCGGAATAGCCTGCCGAATATTCGTTGTTGAGGGTCCGGCTGACGACGCGCGGGGCCTTCATCGAGGCGGCCGCACTGGCACGATTGTTGTTGAGAGCCCATCTCGCCAGCGCATCGCCCGTCAGCGTGCCGCCATTTGCCGACTGTGGCGCATTCTGGTTCGGACGGCCGCCCTTGGCGGGGATCGGAAGCGCGCTTGTGGAAGCCGAGACCGGGCTGCGCGGCGCGTCGAAACCGTCGCCGAACTGCACACCCTTGTTGGAATGAATGACCTTCGGGGAAGCCGATGCCGTTTCAACCGGTTTCTGGACCGGCGTGGGAGCCGCCGACGTTGCCGGACCAGGCTGGGCCGGAGCGGACTGGGCCGGAGCAGGCTGGGCCGAGGCGACGACCGGCATCGGCGCCGAACGCGGCGTCTCGACGCTCTGCGCAAGCGCCGCAACGAGGGCCGGCGTCAGCTCCTGCTGTTCCTCAGCCTTGGCTGCGGGAGCGGCAGAGGCGATGTTCGGCCGCTGACTGGGAAGCGGAACGGACGCGACGTCCTCCGGCGGCTGCATCGGGCCGACGGACGCGGTCATCACGCCGCTTTCTGCGTCACCCTTGAAGCCACGCGGTCCAAGCAGTGTCGGAACCGGAATGTTGTAGGTGGAAAGATCGGCAAAGGTTTCGCCGCTGGGCTGGACGGGAGCGGACGCCTGCAGGGCGAGTGCTTCCTGGGCCGGGTTGCGCGCCGGAGAATAGAGCGCCGTCGCAAGGCCGCCGGCATCCGAGCGGAAGGCCGGACGCGAAAGCGGTACGGGCGCCGCAACCATCTGCGCCTGTGCCGGAGCCTGGTTCTGGTTCTGCATTTGGCCTGTCAGAGGCGAAGCCGAAGCAACCGCGACAGGCGCTTCGCCCTCGTCGTCAGCAGCAGGCTTTGCAGCCGGGGCCGCACGCCGCGCCACGACCGGAGCCGCGCTTTCCTCGTTATCCTCCTCCTCGTCGGCACCGCCGCCGCCGAACAGGAATGCCAGAAGGTTAGGCTGCCGCTTGCGTTCCGAGTCGCCGCGGATGCCGGCACCGGCGGTGCTGGCGATCTGGATCGAATCGGAGCCGACACGCCGCTTGTAATCCGCCATCGCCGTTTCGTATCCGGGAAGCGGCTTGCCGTCGGCGGGAAGATGGATCGTGTTGCCTTTCGGGAAGATCTGCACCAGTTCCTGGCGCGTCATGCGCGGCCAGGCACGAACGCCGCCGACATCGAGATGCACGAAGGGCGAACCGGAGGTCGGGTAATAGCCGACGCCGCCGACCTGCATCTGCATGGCAAGCCCGCGCAGTGTCGAAAGCTTCACGCCGGGAATGTAGAAGTCCATGGCCTTGCCGAGCATGTGCTGGCTGTTCTTGGCCACACCGGTGTTGCGCGAACGGGTGCGCAGCATGTTGTTGGTGGTGGGAGAACGATAGGCGGAAACCACGTGGATATAGTCGCTGGCGCCGGAACGGCGATAGACTTCCCAGACGAGATCGAAGAGCCGCGGATCCATCCGGGCCGGCTCGTTGCGGCGCCAGTCGCGCAGCAGCTGGTTGATCTGGGCGAGGCCCTTGGGATCGAACTTGCCGTTCCGCTTGAAGGTGATGACCGCTTTCTCGCCGGTATGGACGAAATAGAGCTTGAGGCTCTTTTCCTGGGCGGCCGCTTCGCTTGCTGAGATCGAAAGCACGGGCAGCGCCATCAGCACCAGCAGGGTGATGGCCATAACGCGCCTTGTCAGACTGACAAAAAGCCCAGCTTTGCCGCCGCGCCTTTTCTCACCCGAAGGCGTTTCTTTTGCATACTGATCCGGCAAAACGATCCCCGTCCTGTCGACAACGTCCCACGTTGCCTCAAATGACTGTCAATTGCGGTGACACGATGGCAAATGTGCCACACATGTACAACCTTCTCCCATATAGTCAACAATTGACTAATCGGAGATTGACAGACGTTGACAGGACATCCTTGCGCGAAGGTTAATATTAGCTAATACATTAGTAATTATGCGGCTTCCTTCAGCGGGTCGTCTGGATCGATGCCGTAATCCTTGAGTTTGCGGTAAAGTGTCGAGCGTCCGATGCCGAGTTTACGGGCAACCTGGCTCATCTGGCCGCGATAGAACTTCAGGGCAAAGCGGATCAGCTCCTCCTCGACATCGGCAAGCTTCCTCACTTCGCCGGTCTCGTCGGTGCTGACGATTACGTTTTCCTGGGGATAAGCGGCGGCCAGCATCGCCTTCGCATCCGGCCTGCCGGCCCGAGCCTTGTCGCTGTTGGCAAATACCGGCGAATCGGCGAGCGCCTCGCGCATGGCGTGGTCGGACAGGACACCCGGTGCGGGCATGACGGCGGTCGCCGCCAGCTCCGCCTGCCTGAATTCCGGGATCTGCGCGGCGATCTGCGGAAAATCGTCCTCGGTGAGTTCGGCGCCCTCGGCAAGCACCACGGCGCGGAACACGGCGTTCTCGAGCTGGCGAATATTGCCCGGCCAGTCGTAGGCCGTCAGAAGCGCGAGCGCCCCGGCGCCGACCGACAGCGTCCTGTTGAGCTTCTGTTCCGTGGAGAACCGTTCGGCAAACACCCGCGCGAGATGCGGAATGTCTTCCTTGCGGCGGCGAAGCGCCGGGATGGTGATCGGGAAGACGTTGAGGCGATAATAGAGGTCTTCACGGAAGCGGCCGGCGCGGACCTCCTCGATCAGGTCCTTGTTGGTGGCCGAGATCAGCCGGACATTGACCTTCTGGACCTTGGAGGCACCGACGGTCTCGACTTCGCCCTGCTGCACGGCGCGCAACAGCTTCACCTGCACGTCGAGCGGCAATTCGCCGATCTCGTCGAGGAAAAGCGTGCCGCCATCGGCTTCCACGAACTTGCCGGTATGTTTTTCCGAAGCGCCCGTGAAGGCACCCTTCTCGTGGCCGAACAGGATGCTCTCCACCAGATTGTGCGGAATCGCACCGCAGTTGACGGTGATGAACGGCTTGCCGGCGCGGTCGCTGTTCGACTGGATGGCGCGGGCGATCATTTCCTTGCCGACGCCGGATTCGCCTTCCAGCACCACCGGGATGTTGGAATGGGCGGCGCGCTGGGCAAGATCGATGACGCGCAGCATGTCCGGGCTCGCCGAGATGATATCGCCGAAGCCGACGGCGCCGGCGCGATGGCGGCGGCCGACACGGGCCTTCGATTCCTTCTGGTCGAGCTTCAGCGCATTGGTGATCGAGGCGCCGATCCGTTCCGGCGACACCGGCTTGACGACGAAATCGAAAGCGCCGGCGCGCATCGCCTGCACGACGTATTCAATACTGCCCTGTCCCGTCTGGACGATGACCGGGGTTTCGATGCCGAGTTCGCGGATGGCCGCGAGAAAGGTGAGGCCGTCCATTTCCGGCATCATCAGGTCGAGCACGATGACATTGATGTCGGTCGCCGTGCGCTTCAGGAACTCCAGCGCCGCCAGTCCGTTTTCGGCAAGATGGGCGGCGTGGCCGTAACGTTCAACCGCATTCTTCAACAGGCGACGCTGGATAGGATCGTCGTCGACAACGAGGATTTGCGCAATCATGCTCGGCTCCCAGCAATGGTCATCATGGCCCTTTTAGGCTGTTATGCCGCTGGTTGTGTCAGAAAGCCTTGAACATCCCCTTTTGAGAAAAGCTTGCATTTTAACGGCCGGCAAGGAAAACAGGCGCAACAGGTTGAGAAGGAAAAAGCGATGAGAATGTCCGCACCCGCCCTCCCCGAAATTCCGGCCGCGCCCACCGCAGGCGCTGCTGCCTCCGACCCGGCGCTCGGCCTCCTGCCGGTCTGGAAGCTCTCGGACCTCTATGAAGCCAAGGACGCCCCGGCCTTCACCGCCGACATGGAAAAGGCAAGCCAGCTCTCGATCGCCTTCGAGGAAAAGTGGAAGGGCAAGCTTACCGAGGCTGCCGCGAAAACCGGTGCCGGCGGTATCGGCGAAGCGCTGAAGGAATACGAGGCGCTCGACGATCTGCTGGGCAAGATCGGCTCCTTCGCCGGCCTCACTTATTTCTCCGATACGTCGAGCCCGGCCAACGGCAAGTTCTACGGCGACGTGCAGGCGAAGTTGACCGACCTCTCCTCGCACCTGCTGTTCTTCGCACTGGAACTCAACCGGATCGACGACGCGGTGATGGACACCTGCATGGACCGCGATCCGGCCGCCGGCCATTACCGCCCCTGGCTGGTCGACCTGCGCAAGGACAAGCCCTTCCAGCTCGACGACAAGCTGGAACAGCTCTTCCTCGAAAAGTCGATGACCTCGGCCGCCGCCTTCAACCGTCTCTTCGACGAGACCATGGCCGAGCTGCGCTTCGAGATCAACGGCGAAAAACTGCCGCTCGAAGTCACACTCAACATGCTGCAGGAGCCGCAGCCGGAAACCCGCGCCAAGGCCGCCGCCGCGCTGTCGAAGACCTTCGGCGACAACCTGCGCGTCTTTACGCTGATCACCAACACGCTCGCCAAGGACAAGGAAATCTCCGACCGCTGGCGCGGCTTCGAGGACATCGCCGACAGCCGCCATCTCGCAAACCGCGTCGAACGCGAAGTCGTCGATGCGCTGGCCGAAGCCGTCAAGGCAGCCTATCCGCGCTTGTCACATCGCTACTACGCGATGAAGGCAAAGTGGCTCGGCATGGACCAGCTCAATTTCTGGGACCGCAACGCGCCGCTGCCGGAAACCCCGAACGCGCTGATTTCCTGGACGGAAGCCAAGGATACCGTGCTCGACGCCTATCGCGGCTTCGCGCCCGAGATGGCCGATATCGCCGGCCGCTTCTTCGATGAGGAATGGATCGACGCGCCGGTCCGTCCCGGCAAGGCGCCCGGCGCCTTCGCGCATCCGACCGTGCCCTCCGCCCATCCCTATGTTCTCGTCAACTACATGGGCAAACCGCGCGACGTGATGACCTTGGCCCACGAACTTGGCCACGGCGTGCATCAGGTGCTGGCCGGCGATCAGGGCGCACTGATGTGCCAGACGCCGCTGACGCTGGCCGAAACCGCTTCCGTCTTCGGCGAAATGCTGACCTTCCGCGCGCTGCTGGAAAAGACCACCGACAAACGCGAGCGCAAGGCCATGCTCGCCCAGAAGGTCGAGGACATGATCAACACGGTCGTGCGCCAGATTGCCTTCTACCAGTTCGAGCGCAAGGTCCACACGGCCCGGAAAGAGGGCGAACTGACCGCCGAGCAGATCGGCGAGCTGTGGCTTTCCGTCCAGGGCGAAAGCCTCGGGCCCGCGATCAGGATCTCGGAGGGTTATGAAAGCTGGTGGACCTACATCCCCCACTTCATCCACTCGCCCTTCTATGTCTATGCCTATGCCTTCGGCGACTGCCTGGTGAACTCGCTTTACGCGGTCTACCAGAACGCCGCTCCCGGCTTCCAGCAGAAGTATTTCGAGCTATTGAAGGCCGGCGGCACCAAACATCACTCGGAGCTGCTGAAGCCCTTCGGCCTCGACGCCACCGACCCGTCCTTCTGGTCCAAGGGCCTGTCGATGATCGAGGGCCTGATCGACGAACTGGAGGCTCTGGACAAGGCTTGAGGCATTCCCTTAATGCACACCCATGAATGAGAAAGCGCCCTTCGCGCTCTTTCGTGACGACCCCGCCGGCCGGAGCCTCGTCTTCGACCGGCCGAAGGAAATCGTCATGGCCCGGACTGCCGCCGAGGTGCTGCCTGCACTCCGGCGCCTGGAGGACGCGCGCCTCGCCGGCCAATGGCTGGCAGGCTATATCTCCTACGAGACCGGCTACGTCTTCGAGGACAAGCTCCGGTCGCTGATCGTCGACAACCGGCAGACGCCGCTGATCGCCATGGGCATCTTCGGTCACCCATCCGGCAACGAACACCCGCTCGCCGGACCGTCCGGCAAGGTGGTCGATGATGGCTCTTCAGAGGGCTCGTTCCTCAGCGAACCCCGCGCCATGTGGGATCTCGCGACCTACAAAGAACGGTTCGACCGGCTCCACCGGCACCTGCGCAACGGCGATTGTTACCAGGCGAACCTGACCATGCCAGTCACCGCGCGCTGGCACGGCGATCCGCTGGGGGCATTCTGGTCCCTCGTCGCCCGCCAGCCGGTGCGCTACGGCGCCTATATCGACTTTGGCGGACCACTCGTCTTGTCACGCTCGCCGGAACTGTTCTTCTCGGTCGATGCGGACCGCTTCATCGAGACTCATCCGATGAAGGGCACCGCCCCGCGCGGCGCGACGGAGGAAGAAGACGAGGCGATCATCGCGAAAATGCTCGCCGACGAAAAGACGCTCGCCGAAAACCGGATGATCGTCGACCTGCTGCGCAACGACATTTCTATGATCAGCGAGGTCGGCACGCTCTCGGTGCCGAAACTCTTCGAGATCGAGACCTATCCGACCGTCCACCAGATGGTGAGCCATGTGCGGGCAAAGCTGAACCCCGAGATCGGCTTTCCTGAGATCCTCGCCGCGCTCTTTCCCTGCGGCTCGATCACCGGAGCGCCGAAAATGTGGGCCATGCGCATCCTCGCCGACCTCGAAACGGAACCGCGCGACGTCTATTGCGGCGCGATCGGCTGGTGCGATCCGGCAGGCCCGATGCGTTTTTCGGTGGCCATCCGCACGATCACACTTTTCAACGACGAAAAAGCCGTCTTCAATGTCGGCGGCGGTATCGTCTTCGACTCGAAGGCCGAGGCCGAGTATGACGAGTGCCTGTTGAAGGCACGCTTTGCGGTGGGCGACCAATGGATTTCTCGCTGATCGAAACAATGCGCTGGGAACCGGGCAATGGCTTGCTTCGGGTGGACCAGCATTTGCGCCGACTCAGCCGGTCGGCGGACGCGTTGGGCTTCCGCCAGCCGCCGGCGGATACGCTGAAACAACTTCAAGCGGCTGCGGCTGGCGGCGAAACGCCGCTCCGCGTCCGCCTGGTGATGACCTACCGCGGCAAGATCGAGATCACCACGACGCCGTTCACGCCCCTGCCCGCCGATACGCTCTGGCGGATCCAGGTCGCCAGGACGACACTTCCCTCCGACGACCCGACCTATCGCCACAAGACCTCCCGCCGGGAGCTCTACGAGGCAGCCCGCGCCGAATTTACGCCCGACGAGGCCGATGAGGTTCTCCTCCTCAACGAGCGCGGCGAAGTCTGCGAAGGCACGATCACCAACGTGTTCGTGGAAAGCAACGACGGTTCGCTGTTGACGCCGGCGCTGTCGAGCGGTCTCCTGCCGGGCATCCTTCGCGCCGACCTGATCCGCGAAGGAAAGGCGAAAAGCCAGGTTCTACGCCTCGCCGACCTCGAAAACCGCCGCTTCTTCGTCGGCAATTCGCTGCGCGGCCTCATCGCCGCCGAACTCGTCGCCCAGACGGCGCGATCGGAAATACCGGCGGAAGCCCCTCGTCCTGCCGCCCGCCCAGCAAAAATGGCCCGGGCAGGCCGGTAAATGGCTGCACCGAGCCACCTGGCGGATCATCTGCTTTCGCTTGAAACGGCACTGCAGACCCGCGAGGTCCGCAATTCCGAGGAAAAGCTGCGCGAACTGCTGGCCCCGGAATTCCGCGAATTCGGCCGCTCCGGCCTCGCCTATACGTTCGACGACATTGTCACCCACCTTGTCACCGAGACCGGGCCGGACAACACGTCGATCTGTGATTTCAACGCCACGATGCTGAGCGACACGATCGCGCTCGCCACCTATCGCGGCACCCGCGTCAAAGAGGACGGCACAAGCCAATTCGCCAACCGAAGCTCGATCTGGCGCCTCGACCCCGACGGCAAATGGCGCATGGTCTTTCACCAGGGCACAGCGACCGAGTGACTAGTCGGCCAGATCCGTGCGGGGCTTTCGCCGACGGCCATCAAACACTTCAATGATTTCGATATCCTCATCCATTATTCGATAGATCAGCGAATAGGCCGATTGCGGTAGAATGAGACGACGCACGCCAGGCTTCGCCGTCTGTAGACCCGCTTCGGGATGCGCTATCAACAGTTCAGCGATTTCAAGCAATCTCGCCGCCATCGCGCTGGCGGCTTGGGGATTATGCTCGGCTATGTAAACGCGAAGATGTGCAAGATCGGCAATCGCTGCCTCAGCCCAAATGAGCCTCATCGACGGGTCTTGATGATGTCCGGCTTCGGAGCTGCGCGTTCGTCATCCGTACCCCAGCTATTCAGCCAGCCGGCCACTGCTTCGTGCGACACGAAACCGCCCCTATCGGCGCGCTCGACCGCGGCATCAAGGCCTTGTATCTCCAGCTCGCGTTGCGAGAGATAGTCTTCGAGCGCTTCCTCGGCGAGCGCGGTCGAGGACCGATTGGTAGCCGAAGACAATCGGTCGAGCCGTTCCTTCATCTCGTCCGAGATGCGAAGTGAAACCACATGCGACGTCATGGCCTATATGCCTCCGATTTTCCCCGTATGTAGCATAAAACCCGACGTCACGAAACTCGCCCACGCATCCCACGGCGGCTGTTTGGGCATTGCTGGATGGGGCTTCTGCAACTCGCAGCGACACCCACCGTCCTCGAACAACGACCGCGATTCATCCGCCGAAAGTCGACAGGCTCTTTATTGTGACGAAGTTTTATGATCTAGAGCGCCCCGAATTGCCCGAGTGCAGCCTTTAATTTCCATTCCACTGCCGAATAAGCGGGGCAGCGGCCCGAGAAGGCCGCGATCAAGGAGAAAGACATGTCAGAGACTACCTATCCGGTTTATGGCGAAATCACCGGTCCGATCGTGATGATCGGCTTCGGCTCGATCGGCCGCGGCACGCTGCCGCTGATCGAACGCCATTTCAAGTTCGACAAGAGCCGGATGGTCGTCATCGACCCGCGCGAAGAACCCTCCGACATGGAGATCCTCAAGAAGCACGGCGTCCGTCACATCAAGGAATACGTGACCAAGGAAAACTACAAGGATCTCCTGAAGCCGCTCCTGACCGAAGGCAAGGGCCAGGGCTTCTGCGTCAACCTCTCGGTCGACACCGGTTCGCTCGACCTGATGAAGTTCTGCCGCAAGCTCGACGTTCTCTACATCGATACGGTCGTCGAACCCTGGCTCGGCTTCTATTTCGACAAGAACATGAAGAATTCCGAGCGCACCAACTATGCGCTGCGCGAAACCGTGCGCAAGGAAAAGGCCAAGAATCCCGGCGGAGCGACCGCGGTTTCCACCTGCGGCGCCAACCCGGGCATGGTCTCCTGGTTCGTCAAGCAGGCGCTGGTCAACCTCGCCAATGACACCGGCCTGAAGTTCGACGAGCCGGATCAGCACGACCGCGAAGGCTGGGCGAAGCTGATGAAGAAGCTCGGCGTCAAGGGCGTCCACATCGCCGAACGCGACACCCAGCGCACCAAGCACCCGAAGCCGCTCAACGTCTTCTGGAACACCTGGTCTGTCGAAGGCTTCATCTCCGAAGGCATGCAGCCTGCCGAACTCGGCTGGGGCACCCATGAGGAATGGATGCCGAAGAACGGCAAGAAGCACAAGAAGGGCAGCAAGGCCGCCATCTATCTCGAACAGCCGGGTGCCAACACCCGCGTTCGCAGCTGGTGCCCGACCCCCGGCCCGCAATACGGCTTCCTCGTCACCCACAACGAATCGATCTCGATCGCCGACTATTTCACAGTGCGCGACAAGGACGGCGAAGTGACCTTCCGCCCGACCTGCCACTATGCCTACCATCCGGCCAATGACGCGGTTCTGTCGCTTCACGAAATGTTCGGCAACGGCGGCACCCCGCAGCCGGTCCATCACGTCCTGAACGAGGACGAACTGGAGGACGGCATCGACGAACTCGGCGTCCTGCTCTACGGCCACGAGAAGAACGCCTACTGGTTCGGTTCGCGCCTGTCGCTCGAGGAAACCCGCCGTATCGCTCCTTACCAGAACGCCACCGGCCTGCAGGTGACCTCCGCAGTTCTCTCCGGCATGGTCTGGGCGCTCGAAAACCCGACCGCCGGCATCGTCGAGGCCGACGAGATCGACTACAAGCGCTGCCTCGAAGTACAGCTGCCCTATCTCGGTCCGGTCGAAGGTCATTACACCGACTGGACCCCGCTCGACGGCCGTCCGGGTCTCTTCCCGGAAGACATCGACACCAAGGATCCGTGGCAGTTCAAGAACATCCTGGTTCGCTAATTCCACCCTCCTCATCCCTGTCCTCGTGACAGGGATCCGGTGCGCGCAAGTCGTTTCGCGCGAAAGACTCTTCTCACGGCGCAGACGCGCCGTGGCTAGATTCCTGTGACGAGCCCGGGAATGAGGAAAGAGAGTAAAGCCTCGCCTGTTTCCTTGGGCTTTATCAGCATCCAGCCGCCTGTCTCACCGCAGGCGGTTTTTTTGCATGTTGAAAGCTCTTGCCTTTTCAAGGCCACATCTTGCGTTACATAGGGCCATGGCGGCAAGGTTTGCCAACCTGAGCCGGACCGAATCGCGGGAGACAGATCATGAAATTTAAAGTGAGCTTCGCGCTCATCGCCGCAGCCAGCTTGACCGCCTGCGTTTCTTCCCCTCCGCCGCAACAGATGGCGGCCGTGCAGCCGCAGGGCGTCGAAGGAAGCTGGGTCGATCCGAACGGCATCGTTTCCTCTTTCCAGGCCGGCACGTTCAATACCCGCTCCAGCGACAGCAACACGCTGCTCGCCTCGGGCACCTATACCAGCCTGTCGCCGACGCTGGTCGAGATCAACATGACCTCGCTGGTCCGCAAGACCCAGTCGCGTGTCAACTGCTCGCTGGTCAACATCAACCAGCTCAATTGCACGCAGGATAGCGGCGCCCAGTTCTCGCTCTCCCGCCGCAGCTGAACAATCGACCGTCGAACGACGATTGGAAATTCCGGAACCCTGCTTCGGCGGGGTTTTTCGTATTCTGCGCGAGAAAACTTACACGCGCACCTTTGTCATATTTCCCTTGAAACGACTTTGCCTTGATGAAAACATGCGTTGCACAACGATTGTCACGGTGGGACGCTAGAACAGTCGAAGTCAGGCGGCAGAAAGCCGGCCAATAAAAACAGGAGAGAGACAAGATGAAGAAGACATTGAGGTTCGGGCTTTTGACCGCGTCGGTCATGGCTCTTTCAAGCGGGGTGGCACTTGCCGATTTCGAGCTCAATATCCTGCACATCAACGACTTCCATTCGCGTCTGGAATCCATCAACGCGACCGATTCCACCTGCTCGGCAGAAGATGAAGGCAAGGGCGTCTGCTTCGGCGGCGCAGCCCGCCTGCTGACCGCCATCAACCAGACCCGCGACGCGCTGAAGGCTGAGAACAAGAACGTCATTCTCCTCAACGGCGGCGACAACTTCCAGGGTTCGCTCTTCTACACGACCTACAAGGGTGCCGCCGAAGCCGAGGCGCTGAACGCCATGAAGTTCGACGCGATGACCGTCGGCAACCATGAATTCGACGACAGCGACGACGTGCTCGCCACCTTCCTCGACAAGATCCAGTTCCCGGTCGTCACCGCCAACGTCGTGCCGAGCGCCGCCGCCAAGATCGGCAACCGCATCAAGCCGTCGCTGGTGCTGACCGTCGGCGGCCAGAAGGTCGGCATCGTCGGCGCCGTCACCAACGATACCGCCGAAATCGCCAATCCCGGCCCGAATATCACCATTGCCGACGATGTCGCGAAGATCACCGAAGCCGTGCAGGGCCTGAAGGCTCAAGGCGTCGACAAGATCATCGCGCTGACCCACGTGGGTTACCCCCGCGATCTCGCCTTGATCGCCAAGATCCCCGATGTCGACGTCGTCGTCGGCGGCCATACCCACACGCTGCTCTCGAACGTGGCCAAGGGCGCCGAAGGCCCCTACCCGACCTGGTCGGACAATCCGGGCGGCTACAAGGTGCCGGTCGTCCAAGCCTATCAGTATTCGAAATATCTCGGCGACATCAAAATCGTCTTCGATGACAGCGGCGTCGTGAAGTCGGCCGAAGGCGAGCCGATCCTCATGGACAAGTCGATCACGCCGGACCCGGTCTTCCTGGCCCGCGTCGCGGAGCTGAAGAAGCCGATCGAGGACATGAAGAAGAAGGTCGTCGGCGCCTCCGAAGCCGTGATCGACGGTGACCGCCGCGTCTGCCGCGCCAAGGAATGCTCGATGGGCAACCTCGTCGCCGACGCCATGCTCGACCGCACCAAGGGCCAGGGCATCGCCATCGCCATCCAGAACGGCGGCGGCTTGCGCGCCTCGATCGACGCCGGCGAAGTCACCCAGGGCGAGGTTGTCAGCGTCCTGCCCTTCCAGAACACGCTCGCCACCTTCCAGCTCACCGGCGCCGATGTCGTCAAGGCGCTGGAAAACGGCGTCAGCCAGATCGACGACGGCGCGGGCCGCTTCCCGCAGGTCGCGGGCCTCAAATATTCCTTCGACAAGTCGAAGCCGGCCGGGGCCAAGGTCAGCGACGTCCAGGTCAAGGAAGGCGACAAGTTCGTACCGATCGACCCGGCCAAGACCTACGGCGTCGTCACCAACAATTTCATGCGCGCAGGCGGCGATGGCTACGCCATCTTCAAGACCGGCGGCAAGAACGCTTATGACTACGGTCCGGACCTTGCCGACGTGACGGCGGAATTCGTGGCTGCCCGTAACCCCTACAAGCCCTATACGGACGGCCGCATCACCGACCTGACCCCGGCAAGCTACACGCCGCCGCCGAAGCCCGCGCCC
>CCRI01000010.1 GCA_000985875.1 Neorhizobium galegae bv. officinalis | reverse complement strand
CGCCGGAGCAGCCGGTTCGGCAGCCTTGGCCGGAGCGGCTTCCGCAGGCTTTGCAGCCGGGGCGGCGGTCGCGGCACCAGCAGCACCTGCGGCAATCTGGCCAAGCAGGGCGCCGAGGCCGACGGTCTCGCCGTTGGCGGCGACGATCTCGGTCAGAACGCCGGCAGCCGGCGACGGAACCTCGACCGTCACCTTGTCCGTTTCGAGCTCGAGGAGCGGCTCGTCGGCCTTGACCGTGTCGCCGACCTTCTTGAACCAGGTGCCGACGGTCGCCTCGCTGACGGATTCTCCGAGGGTTGGGACGCGGATTTCAGTGGCCATTGTGTAAGTTCCTGAATGGTTGTTTTCGTTTAGACGGCGGCCGCGGCACCCGCCGCAGACGTCCGAAGAATGATGGATGGCATGGGAGACGTTTCGAAGCGGAAGCCTAAAGCCGCCTTGATCACCGGATCGCTGTCGCCGAGCGCCTGGGCGGCGGCCGCATCCGCAGCCTCCACTACCGCGATGCCAAAAGCCCCGCCTTCCGAGAAGACGGGACCGACGGCGATCGCGGCGCCGGTTTCCGCATGGCCATGCCAATAGGCAGCGTGGGCCTGCATCGCCGTCATTTCCTCCGGCGTTGCGTCATGCGGAAAACTCGGCCGAGGCGGAACGAGCTTCAGGTGAAAATAGGCCATCCGCCTTACCCCTCAGCCGCCCAGCGCGTCTTCGAGGAAGGCTTCGAGCTGTGCGAGATGCTTCGACATCTGGCCCGTTGCAGGCGAGGCCGCTGCCGGCCGGCCCGTGTAACGGACGCGCTGATACTTGGCATCGATATGCGCCAGAACCCATTCCAGGTACGGGTCGATGAACGACCAAGCACCCATGTTCTTCGGCTCTTCCTGACACCAGACCATTTCCGCGTTGCGGAAGCGGGAAAGCTCGTTGATCAGGGCCTTGGCCGGGAACGGATAAAGCTGTTCGATGCGCAGCAGGTAGATGTCGTCGATGCCGCGCTTTTCGCGCTCTTCCAGCAGGTCGTAATAGACCTTGCCGGTGCAGAGCACGACGCGACGGATCTTGGCATCCTTCTGCAGCTTGATCGGACCGTCCTTGATGACTTCCGCATCGTCCCAGAGGAGACGATGGAAGGAAGACTCGCCGGCCATTTCGGCAAGCGTCGAGGTGGCCCGCTTGTGGCGCAGCAGGGACTTCGGCGTCATCAGGATGAGCGGCTTGCGGAAGTCACGCTTGGTCTGACGGCGCAGGATGTGGAAGTAGTTCGCCGGCGTCGTGACGTTTGCGACCTGCATGTTGTCTTCGGCGCACATCTGCAGCCAGCGCTCAAGGCGAGCCGAGGAGTGTTCCGGACCCTGGCCTTCATAGCCATGCGGCAGAAGGCAGACGAGGCCGGACATGCGCAGCCACTTGCGTTCGCCCGACGAGATGAACTGGTCGAACACGACCTGCGCACCGTTGGCGAAGTCGCCGAACTGGGCTTCCCAGAGGGTCAGCGCATTCGGACGGGCGAGCGAATAGCCATATTCGAAGCCGAGGACCGCCTCTTCCGAAAGCATCGAGTTGATGACTTCGTAACGGGCCTGTGTCGGCGACAGGTTGGCGAGCGGGATATAACGCTCTTCCGTGTCCTGATCGTAGAGAACCGAGTGGCGTTGGCTGAACGTGCCGCGTTCGCAATCCTGGCCGGAAAGGCGGATCTTGGTGCCTTCGACGGCGAGCGAGCCGAATGCCAGGGCTTCCGCCATGGCCCAGTCGATGCCTTCGCCGGTCTCGACCATCTGGGCGCGGTTTTCCATGAACCGCTTGATGGTGCGGTGGGCGTTGAAGCCTTCCGGAATGGTCGCAAGCTTGCGGCCGATTTCACGCAATTCCTTCATCGGCATGGCGGTCTTGCCACGGCGCTGTTCGTCGGCATTGTCGGCCGAGCGCAGGCCCGACCACTGGCCGTCCAGCCAGTCGGCCTTGTTCGGCTTGTAGCTCTGGCCGGCTTCGAATTCGGTTTCCAGATGTGCGCGCCAGTCGGCCTTCATCTTCTCGAATTCGCCGTCGGTGACGAGGCCTTCGGCGATCAGGCGGTCCGCATAGATCTGCGCGACCGTCTTGTGGGCACGGATGACCTTGTACATCTTCGGCTGCGTGAACGCCGGCTCGTCGCCTTCGTTATGGCCGAAGCGGCGATAGCAGAACATGTCGATGACGACCGGCTTGTGGAACTTCATCCGGTATTCGGTGGCGACCTTGGCGGCGTAGACGACCGCTTCCGGATCGTCGCCGTTGACGTGGAAGATCGGCGCCTCGATCATCTTGGCGACGTCGGACGGATAGGGCGACGAACGCGAGAAGGCCGGATTGGTGGTGAAGCCGATCTGGTTGTTGACGATGACGTGCATCGTGCCGGCGACGCGGTGGCCGCGCAGGCCCGAAAGGCCGAGGATTTCGGCGACGACACCCTGGCCCGCGAACGCGGCATCGCCGTGCAGCAGCAGCGGCAGAACCTTGGAGCGTTCCTTCAGCGGAATGATGTCGCCGTCCCAGGCCTTGGCAAGCATGTCCTGCTTGGCGCGGGCCTTGCCCATGACAACCGGGTTGACGATTTCCAGATGCGACGGGTTGGCCGTCAGCGACATGTGAACCTTGTTGCCGTCGAATTCACGGTCCGACGAAGCGCCGAGATGGTACTTCACGTCGCCCGAACCTTCGACTTCGTCGGGCTTGAACGAACCGCCCTTGAACTCGTGGAAGACGGCGCGGTGCGGCTTGTGCATGACGTTGGTCAGCACGTTCAGGCGGCCGCGATGCGGCATGCCGAGAACGACTTCTTCAAGGCCTTCCTGGCCGCCGCGCTTGATGATCTGTTCGAGCGCCGGGATCAGCGATTCACCGCCGTCGAGGCCGAAGCGCTTGGTGCCCTTGAACCGGACGTCGAGGAACTGTTCGTAACCTTCGGCTTCGACCAGCTTGGAAAGGATCGCCTTCTTGCCTTCCGGGGTGAACTCGACACCCTTGCCAGGGCCTTCGATGCGCTCCTGGATCCAGGACTTCTCTTCCGGATTGGAGATATGCATGAATTCGACGCCGAGCGTCGAGCAATAGGTCCGCTCGAGGATCTCGATCATTTCGCGGAGCGTCGCGTGTTCGAGGCCGAGCACGTTGTCGATGAAGATCTTGCGGTCGTAGTCGGCTTCGGTGAAGCCGTAGGCCGTCGGAGAAAGCTCGTTATAGTCGTCGACCGCGCTGGCAATGCCGAGCGGGTCCAGCTTGGCGTGCAGGTGGCCGCGCATGCGGTAGGCGCGGATCATCATGATGGCACGGACGCTATCGCGCGTCGCCTGCAGCACATCGGTTTCGCTGACCGGCTTGCCGGTCGCGGCAGCAGTTGCTTCCGCCTTCGCCTTGACCTTGGTTTCGATCGCCTTTTCGACGAGCGGCCAGTTGCCGTCGAGCGCCGAGACCAGCTCTCCATTGGCCGTGATCGGCCAGTTCTTGCGCTGCCAGGATGCCCCCTTCGCCGCCGCCTTCACATCGTCCGGATTGTCGGCGAGCGCCTTGAAGAAGGCCTGCCATTCCGGCGCGACGGATGTCGGGTCGTCTTCATACCGGGCATGAAGCTGCTCGATATAGGCCGCGTTCTGTCCGTCGAGGAAAGAGGTGATGAGGAACTGCTCGTTGGCTTCTTGCCGTGCCATGGTTATCTGCGGGCGCCGCGCCCGCCTCCTGACGTAATCGGAACCGAAGATATCTCCGGCCTCCGCATTTTCTTGGTCTTCGTCTTGGTACCGAACCGCGCTTGGCGGTAACGCGCCCACAAAATTGAGAGACGCAAAACATGGACAGGCGAAGCATATGGCGCTTCGCCTGTCCGAAGCTTGTCGGATCAATCGCCACCTATCTATCGGCGGCGAGTGTCCTTTATGTGGCGTCAGCCCTTGAGGACTTCAACCAAGGTCTTGCCGAGACGGGCCGGAGAAGGCGACACCTTGATGCCTGCCGATTCCATCGCCGCGATCTTCGATTCCGCATCGCCCTTGCCACCGGAAACCACAGCACCGGCGTGGCCCATGGTGCGGCCCTTCGGTGCGGTACGGCCTGCGATGAAGCCGGCCATCGGCTTGCTGCGGCCCTTCTTGGCTTCGTCCTTGAGGAACTGCGCCGCGTCTTCTTCAGCCGAGCCGCCGATTTCGCCGATCATGATGATCGAGGTCGTGGCGTCGTCGGCCAGGAACATTTCCAGCACGTCGATGAACTCGGTGCCCTTGACCGGGTCACCGCCGATGCCGACGGCCGTCGTCTGGCCGAGGCCTTCGTTCGAGGTCTGGAACACGGCTTCGTAGGTGAGCGTGCCCGAACGGGAAACGATGCCGACCGAACCCTTTCGGAAGATCGAGCCAGGCATGATGCCGATCTTGCATTCTTCCGGCGTCAGGATGCCCGGGCAGTTGGGGCCGAGCAGGCGCGACTTGGAGCGGTCGAGGCGAGCCTTGACGCGCACCATGTCCATGACCGGGATGCCTTCGGTGATGCAGGTGATGAACGGGACTTCGGCTTCGATGGCCTCGATGATCGCGTCCGCGGCGCCTGCCGGCGGAACGTAGATCACGGTCGCGTCGGCGCCGGTCCGTTCCTTGGCTTCGGCAACCGAGGTGAAGATCGGCAGCGACGTACCGTCGACGCCGGACGACCACGATTCGCCGCCCTTCTTGGGATGAACGCCACCCACCATCTTGGTGCCGTAGTAGGCGAGCGCCTGCTCCGTATGAAAGGTGCCGGTCTTCCCGGTCAGGCCCTGGACGATGACCTTGGTGTCTTTGTTGACGAGAATAGACATTGGTTCCGGTCCTTCCAGGTTAGGCTTCGATCGCCGCGACGATCTTCTTCGCCGCGTCGTCAAGGTCGTCAGCCGCCGTGATGGCGAGACCGGACTCGTTGAGGATCTTCTTGCCGAGCTCGACATTGGTGCCTTCCAGGCGCACGACGAGCGGAACCTTCAGACCGACTTCCTGCACCGCCGCGACAACGCCTTCGGCGATGACGTCGCAGCGCATGATGCCGCCGAAGATGTTGACGAGGATGCCCTCGACCTTCGGGTCGGCCGTGATGATCTTGAAGGCCGCAGCCACCTTCTCCTTGCCGGCGCCGCCGCCGACGTCGCAGAAGTTAGCCGGCTCCTTGCCGTAGAGCTTGATGATGTCCATCGTCGCCATGGCGAGACCGGCACCGTTGACCATGCAGCCGATATTGCCGTCGAGAGCCACGTAAGCGAGGTCCCACTTGGAGGCCTCGATTTCCTTGGCGTCTTCTTCGGTCTCGTCGCGCAGCGCCTTGACGTCGTCGTGACGGAAGAGCGCATTGCCGTCGAACGACATCTTGGCGTCGAGGACGCGCAGATGGCCGTTCTTCATGACGATCAGCGGGTTGATCTCGAGAAGAGCCATGTCCTTCTCGTTGAAGGCCTTGTAGAGCAGCGGGAAGAGCGACTTGGCGTCTTCGGCCGCAGCACCGTCGAGTTCAAGAGCCTTGGAGATCGCCGCGATGTCCGCAGCCGTCACGCCGGCTTCCGGATCGATGGCGATCGTATGGATCTTCTCAGGGGTATCGTGGGCAACGGCTTCGATGTCCATGCCGCCTTCGGTCGAAACGACGAAGGCAACGCGGCCGACCGAGCGATCGACCAGCAGCGAGCAATAGAGTTCGCGGGCGATGTCGGCGCCGTCTTCGATGTAGAGGCGGTTGACCTGCTTGCCGGCTTCGCCGGTCTGCGCGGTCACCAGCGTGTTGCCGAGCATTTCCTTGGCATGCGCCTTGGCTTCCTCGATCGAGAAGGCCAGGCGAACGCCGCCCTTGGCGTCGGGGCCGAGTTCCTTGAACTTGCCCTTGCCGCGACCGCCGGCATGGATCTGGCTCTTGACGACATAGAGGGGGCCCGGAAGCGACTTCGCAGCAGCCTCGGCCTCTTCAGCCTTGAGGATCGCGACACCTTCCGCAACCGGCGCACCATAGCCCTTCAGCAGAGCCTTGGCCTGATATTCATGAATGTTCATGGGTTTATCCCTGTTTCGATGACTTCAGCGCGTCGATTACTTGAGAGCGGGCGCGATGTTGATGCAGGCTTCGCAGAGGCCGGCAACAGCGCCGACGGACTTCTGGAAGGCGGCTTCTTCGTCCTTGTTGAACTCGACTTCGATGATGCGCTCGACGCCGCCGGCACCGATGATCGTCGGAACGCCGACATACATGTCCTTCACGCCGTACTGGCCGGAGAGATAGGCGGCAGCCGGGAGAACGCGCTTCTTGTCCTTGAGGAAGGATTCAGCCATTTCGATCGCCGAGGCGGCCGGGGCGTAATAGGCAGAACCGGTCTTCAGCAGGCCGACGATCTCGGCGCCGCCGTCACGGGTGCGCTGGATGATTTCTTCGAGACGCTCCTTGGTGACCCAGCCCATCTTGACGAGGTCGGTGAGCGGAACGCCGCCGACGGTCGAGTAACGGGCGAGCGGCACCATCGTGTCGCCATGGCCGCCGAGAACGAAGGCGGTGACGTCCTGGACGGAGACGTTGAATTCTTCGGAGAGGAAGAGACGGAAGCGAGCCGAGTCGAGCACGCCGGCCATGCCGACGACCATGTTCTTCGGCAGGCCCGAGAACTTCTGGAGAGCCCAGACCATCGCGTCGAGCGGGTTGGTGATGCAGATCACGAAGGCGTTCGGGGCATATTTCTTGATGCCGGCGCCGACCTGTTCCATGACCTTCAAGTTGATGCCGAGCAGGTCGTCGCGGCTCATGCCCGGCTTGCGGGCGACGCCGGCGGTGACGATGCAGACGTCTGCGCCTTCAATGGCCGCGTAATCGCTGGCGCCGGAAAGCTTGGCATTGAAGCCCTCGACAGGGCCGGACTGGGCGATATCGAGGCCCTTGCCCTGCGGAATGCCGTCGGCGATGTCGAAGAGGACGATGTCGCCCAGTTCCTTCAGGCTGGCGAGATGCGCCAGCGTGCCACCAATCATGCCAGAACCAATAAGTGCGATCTTCTTGCGCGCCATCGAAAAGCTTCCTTTCGAGATCCGAATCCATGGCAGACTACGGCTCGCCTACCAATGTGCCAGACCGCATACCGCCATCCGCCCAGAATGGCAATCGATTATTTTCCGCCCAAGTTTTTCAATCGGTTAGATGTTAAAACTCTTACGTAAACGTAAGAGTTTCTGTCACCAAACCGTTAAACTTGGCGGCGCTTTTCCTGGTGCAGTGCAAGATAATCGGGGCTGCGCATCTCGAAAAGACGCGAGACGGTGCGGTCGAACTCGAAGCCTTCTGTGCCTTTTCGCTCCAGGAGGATATGCTCCGGCGCCGTTGCCGCGGAGACGTAGAGCCGTACCGTGTGGTCGTAGAGCGCATCGACAAGATTGATGAGCCGCTTGGTTTCGTTACGCTTCTCCGGCCCGAGCTGCGGAACGTGCTCGACGAAGATGGCGTCGAAGCGATCGGCGAGCGCCAGATAGTCCGACGCCCCGAGCGGCTTGCCGCAGATGTCCTTGAAATCGAAACGCGCCGCCCGACCCGCCGCCGACGGCACATGGATGCTGCGGCCCTTCATCGGGATTTCGGCGGGTGCCGCCTTCTCGCCGTCGGTCACCTGATGCCAGGCGGATTCCATCGCCGCGTCGGCGCGCGCATCGAGCGGCGTCACATAGACCGGCAGGCTTGCGAGCTTCTGCATGCGGTAGTCGTTGGGAGAATCGAGGGTGACCACGTCCACATAGCGGTTGAGCAGCGCGATGAACGGCATAAACAGCCCGCGGTTCAGCCCATCCCGGTAGAGATCGTCCGGCGCCACGTTCGAGGTCGCGACGAGAACGCAACCCAGCCCGAACAGCTCGGTGAACAGCCGCGCCAGGATCATCGCATCGGTGATGTCGGTGACCGAGAATTCGTCGAAACAGAGAAGCTCCGCCTCCGCAAACAGTGCGGCGGCGACCGGCGGCACGGGGTCCGCCTGCTTGGTCTCGCCGCGCTTCAGCTTCTGCCGGTGTTCGTGGATGCGGTTGTGCACATCCGCCATGAATTCGTGGAAATGCGCCCGGCGCTTCTTCGTCGTCGGCGCCTTCTTGAAGAACATGTCCATCAGCATGGTCTTGCCGCGCCCGACGCTGCCATGCACGTAAAGACCGCGGATTTCCCGCGGCCGGCCGCCACCCTTGGCAAAAAGCCAGCCGAGCGAGCTCTTTTTCTTGGCCGGTTTCGTCTCGCGAAGGCAGGTCAGGAGATGGTCGAGCTTGGCGGCAACCGCGAGCTGGGCCCTGTCGGCCGTCAACACGCCCGAGACGGTCAGGGCCTTCAGCTCCTCACCGACGCTCGTCGTGTATTCGGGAATGGGTTCCAACCGGACGCCCTCGGATACTGCGGGGAACCGCCTAGCGGCTGAGGCTGACCGGCTGGCCTGAGTTCATCGTACCGTCGAAGCGGTTCTCGGCGCTCTTGTAGACGCGTCCGATCACGTCGCCGGCCCGGTTCTTGAACTGCACCATCTTGCCCGACACATCCCAGGAGCCCATGGCCGTCAGTTCGCCGGCACAGCCGCGGGTACCGCCGCGCGAACCGCCGCCGAGATTGGTGAGCGTCAGGAACATGTCGCAGGACGAGCCGGAATTGGACACACGCCAGTTGCCGACCATCGCTTCCTTCTTGATGTCGAGCGCAGTCGCAGGCGGTGACGCCGCATTGGCCGACGCCATGGCAGGATTTGCGCCGGGCGCGCTCGGGAACTGGGAGGAACCCGCAGTGCCGGGAGGCGGCGGCAGCTGACCGCCCTGAACGGACGGCACGGGCTGCGCCTGAAGCGGCGCCGGCTGAGAAGGCTGGGCGGGCAGATCACTATAGGGGCTATAGGAAGTGCGCTGGCAACCGGCCAGTGCCAAGGCAAGAACAAGTCCCGTCGCCACGTATCTGAACTGCATCATCTAACTCCTGCTTTCAGCTTGACCCGCCACCGATGCCACTGAATTGAGACCGAATTATCGTAAACCACCTTGGTTAATCAAGTCGTACTGGAACAATTCGGCATGCTCGATCAAGAAGAATGCTGCAATGCATCCGGTCCCGCCGACGCGGGGACCGAATAAGGCATCAAATTGTCGAGAACACCTCAGACGCGACGCTCGACCATCATCTTCTTGATTTCGGCGATCGCCTTTGCCGGGTTCAGGCCCTTGGGGCAGGTCTGGGCGCAGTTCATGATCGTGTGGCAGCGATAGAGCCGGAACGGATCCTCGAGATTGTCGAGGCGCTCGCCCTTGGCTTCGTCGCGGCTGTCGATCAGCCAGCGATAGGCCTGCAGCAGAGTGGCCGGGCCGAGATAACGGTCGCCGTTCCACCAGTAGCTCGGACAGGAGGTCGAGCAGCAGGCGCAGAGGATGCACTCGTAGAGGCCGTCGAGCTTCTGGCGGTCTTCGTGGCTCTGCTTCCATTCCTTGGCCGGCGGCGGTGAAACCGTCTTCAGCCACGGCTCGATCGAGCGGTGCTGGGCGTAGAAGTTGGTGAGGTCCGGAACCAGGTCCTTGACGACCGGCATATGCGGCAGCGGATAGACCTTCACGGTGCCCTTCACGTCGTCCATGCCCTTGGTGCAGGCGAGCGTGTTGGTGCCGTCGATGTTCATGGCGCAGGAGCCGCAGATGCCCTCGCGACAGGAGCGGCGCAGCGTCAGCGTCGGGTCGATATTGTTCTTGATGTAGAGCAGACCGTCGAGAACCATCGGGCCGCAATCGTCGACATCGATGTAATAGGTATCGATGCGCGGGTTCTGACCGTCATCCGGGCTCCAGCGGTAGATGCGGAACTCCCGGACGTTCTTGGCGCCTGCCGGCTTCGGCCAGGTCTTGCCTTCGGTCATCTGAGAGTTCTTGGGGAGAGCGAGTTCAACCATGGTCCAGTTCCCTCAGATCAGTACACGCGTGCCTTCGGCTCGATCTTGTGAGGATCGATGCCTTCGGCGATGAGCTCGGTGTGAACCGGGCGGTAGTCGAGCTTGACGTCGCCGCTGTCGTTGACCCAGGCAAGCGTGTGCTTGCGCCAGTTCTCGTCGTCGCGGCCGCCGAACGGACCGGACGTGTAGTCCTCGCGGGCGTGGGAGCCGCGGCTTTCCTTGCGGGCTTCCGCGCCGACCACCGTGGCAATCGCGTTCGCCATCAGGTTTTCGAGTTCCAGCGTCTCGACCAGGTCCGAATTCCAGATCATCGAACGGTCGGTGACCTTGATGTCCTTCAGCTCGCCCCAGATCGCCGACATGCGCTTGCAGCCCGATTCCAGCGATTCCTGGGTGCGGAACACGGCAGCATCGTCCTGCATGGTGCGCTGCATCTTGTCGCGCAGAACCGCAGTCGGCGTACCGCCATTGGCGTTCCGCAGGCGGTCGAAGCGGTCCATGATCTTGTCGCAGGCAGCGATGTTGAGCGCCGGGATCGGCTCGGCCTTGTTGATCACCTCGCCGGCGCGGATCGCGGCAGCGCGGCCGAAGACCACGAGGTCGATCAGCGAGTTGGAGCCGAGGCGGTTGGCGCCGTGAACCGAGGCGCAGCCGGCTTCGCCGACCGCCATCAGGCCCGGCAGAAGCCGTTCCGGATTGTTGCTGTCGGCGTTCAAGACTTCACCCCAGAAATTGGTCGGGATGCCGCCCATGTTGTAATGAACCGTCGGGAGAACCGGGATCGGCTCGCGGGTCACATCCACGCCCGCAAAAATCTTGGCGCTCTCGGAAATGCCCGGCAGGCGTTCGTGCAGAACGGCCGGGTCGAGATGGTCGAGATGCAGGAAGATGTGGTCCTTGTTCTTGCCGACGCCGCGGCCTTCGCGGATTTCCAGCGTCATGCAGCGCGAAACCACGTCACGCGAGGCAAGGTCCTTGGCCGAAGGTGCGTAGCGCTCCATGAAGCGTTCGCCCTCGGAATTCACGAGGTAACCGCCTTCGCCGCGCGCGCCTTCGGTGATCAGACAGCCCGAACCGTAGATGCCGGTCGGGTGGAACTGCACGAATTCCATGTCCTGCAGGGGCAGACCGGCACGGGCCACCATACCGCCGCCGTCGCCGGTGCAGGTATGGGCAGACGTTGCCGAGAAATAGGCGCGGCCGTAACCGCCGGTCGCCAGCACCACCATCTTGGCGGCGAAGCGGTGGATCGTGCCGTCATCGAGGTTCCACGCAACGACGCCGGTGCAGCGGCTGCCGTCATCCGACATGATCAGGTCGAGCGCGAAATATTCGATGAAGAATTCCGCGTTGTTCTTCAGCGACTGGCCGTAGAGCGTGTGCAGGATGGCGTGGCCGGTGCGGTCTGCGGCAGCGCAGGTGCGCTGCACCGGCGGGCCGGCGCCGAAATTCTGCATGTGGCCGCCGAACGGGCGCTGGTAGATCTTGCCCTCTTCATTGCGGGAGAAGGGCACGCCGTAATGCTCGAGTTCGTAGACGGCCTTCGGTGCTTCCATGACCATGTACTGCATGGCATCGACGTCGCCGAGCCAGTCGGAGCCCTTGACGGTGTCATAGAGGTGCCACTGCCAGCTGTCCGGCGTCATGTTCTGCAGCGACGCTGCAATACCACCCTGTGCCGCGACGGTGTGCGACCGGGTGGGGAAAACCTTGGTGATGCAGGCGGTCTTGAAACCCTGTTCGGCCATGCCGAGCGTGGCGCGAAGGCCAGCACCACCGGCGCCGACGACGATCACGTCATAGGAATGGTCGACATAGGTATAGGCTTTGCCGTTCTGGGCGATGGGGGTGACTGATGCCATGACGGGTTATCCTGCGAATGCGATTTTCAGAACGGCGAACAGACAGAGCCCGGCGATCAAAATCGAGAAGAAGGTGTTGAGCATGATCAGCGCGACCTTGGCGAATTCGCCGTGCACATAGTCCTCGATGATCACCTGCATGCCGAGCTTCATGTGAATGACGCCGGAGATGACGATGAGGCCCATGACGACGGCGACGAACGGGTTCGACAGCGCGGCGATCACTTCCGGATAGGGCTTTCCGGCATAGATGATCATGAAGATGGCGAAGAAGATCATCAGCGGCACGTTGGCGACGGCCGTCAGGCGCTGGCGCCAGAAATGATCGGTGCCGTCCTTGGCGGAGCCCAGTCCGCGGACTTTTCCGAGCGGGGTACGCATATCCATGGATGAGAACCTTACCGAACGAGGAAGCCGATCACCCAGACCAGCACGGTCAGACAGAGCGATGCGATGATATTGGCGATGGCGAGCTTGGTGGAGAATTCCTTCTCGAAACCGTGGCCGAGGTCCCACATGAAATGGCGGAAGCCGCCGAGCATGTGGTGGATCAGCGCCCAGGTATAACCGAGCAGCACGAGCTTGCCGAGAAGGCTGCCGAGCGCCCAGTTGGCCCAGTCGTAATAGGCCGGGCCGCTGGCGGCGGCGATCAGCCACCACGCCACCAGAATGGTGCCGACATAGAGCGCGCCGCCTGTAATGCGGTGCACAATCGACATGATCATGGTGGGGATTGGCTTGTAGATTTGAAGATGCGGCGACAGGGGCCGGTTATTTGTCACATTCGCCATCAGAACCTCGCGGCGTCGTATGCGGTATCAAGGGCGGGCGCCCAACAATGCACGGTGCCGAAGAAATGTGCATTGCATCATTGGCGTGGTTTAATCGCACGAATGTCGGACGACAAGAACAATTCAAACGGATTTCCAATTTAATCGATTGTGGTTTTCTCAGGGCTGGCGCGGTTCATATCCGGCGGTCACATTAACTACGATTTGGAAAGATTTCGTTGCCGCCGGGACGGGACGGGCCGTTTTATGATAACGTTTCGTTAATCATATCTTCCGGAGTTCGCCGTGATCGCGAATCGCATCAAGCCTGTCCTGGCCGCCGCGGCGCTTTTCGCCTCCCTCGCATCCGCCGCCAACGCCCGCGACGGCTGGAGCGACGCCGGCAGCGGCGTCTACCGCCTTGGAAGCAATCGCTGGGTCGAGCGGGCAGACAACATGTCGGATGTCGAAGGCTTCCGCGTCTTCTATACCGGCACCGCATCGTTCGTCCGCAAGCTCGGCATTTTCAGCGGCGCGCTGCAGGCCCGCCCGATCCCCGATTTCGGCGTCTATTTTTCGCGCTATTTCTCGGAAGACTACTGGCGGGGACAGGAAGGGCGCGTGGTGCTTGCGCCCAAGGCCAAGATCATCGATGTCGGCACAGGCCTGCGCGGCTTCGCAGACGCCTGCTCCTACGAATTCGGCGTCTGCGTCATCCGCGGCGGGAATTGAACCGCGACGCGGCAACCCCGTCTTTAAGTCTCGCCACTTTCAGCCCATCGCACGCCATGCCGCCGGCGGCGTGCCGTACGTTCGCGAAAAGGCACGGCTGAAAGCCGCTTCGGTCGCATATCCGGCATCGTAGGCGATCGCGGCAATCGCCTGCCCCGTCGTTGCCAGAGCGACGCTCGCCAGATAAAGGCGCCACTCGCGCACATATCGGACAGGTGAAGTCCCGAGGATCGTCTGGAAACGTTCCGCCAGCACGCTGCGCGACATCCCCGACGCGGTCGACAGTTCCCCCAGCGACCAGTCGCGCGTCGGATCGTCATGAATGAGTGACAGGCAGCGCGACAGCGCCGCGTCGGCCAGCGCTGCCAGCCAGCCGGCGGCCTGCGGTTCGGCCATGGTGATCTGGTGGCGCAGGATCTCGATAAACAGTATTTCGGTCAGCCTCGGCAGCATGGAGATCCCGCCTGCCCGTGGCATATCGACCTCTTCCACCATCTGCCGGATCGTCGAGCGCAGCCAGTCTCCGTCATTCGCACCGCGCGTCCTGACATGGATCAGTTTCGGCAGCGCTCGCCTCAGCGGCGCAAAGCTCAGCGCGTCGCACTGGAGATAGCCGCAGAGCAGCCTGACCCCTTGCGTGTCATCACCGTGGCGAATGACCGGAATTTGGCGCCACGGCTTCGGCGGCAGTTGCCGCGTCGGGTTGACGATCGCGCCGTCACCCCCCGAGCCCAGCTGGTGCCCGGTGCCGAAGGGAAAGACAAGCACGTCGCCCGGCTCGAGCGCCGCCTCCTGGCCTTCCATCTTCAGCCAGCAATGGCCGGCGGCGACGATGTGAAACGGTACCGTGCCGATTGCCTTCCCCGAGAGGTTCGCCATGGAGGGGGTGGCATCCGTCTGCCAGTTGCCGGAAGGCATGAAGCAGAACTGCAACGACCCTGAAAGGCGGATTGTGGACAACAGAGCCGACAGCACGTCGTCCCGCGCCACGCCACGCGTCAGGTCAGGATTTTCGGACAAGCCTTCACGCATCTCGGCCAAAGACAGGTTTCGCCCGCCTTCCTACAGTGAGCACGTCAACTCAACCGTGGGAGGATACAATGCAAACCCCAACTGATAAACTGGTGGTGCTCGTCACCAAGGGAATCGATTCCGAACTTTCATCCGTCGCCTTCACGATTGCCAATGGCGGCATCACGGCGGGGCTCAAGGTCTCGGTATTTCTGACCAGCGCCGCGATCGATCTCGTCCGCAAGGGCGGGCAGCGGATGACCCATGTGGCGCCGCTCGATCCGCTGGCACAATCGATCGACGATTTCCAGAAACGTGGCGGCACGATCTGGGCATGCCCGCCCTGCGTCAAATCGCGCGGTTACGACGAAGGCGACCTGCTCGAGGGCGTCGTTATCGTGGGGGCAAGCGCAATGCATGCCGAGATCAAGGACGGAGCCGCCACGCTCTCGTTTTGACCACCACGAACATCCGTTGGGATCGAGCGGAGGCTTTTCACATCCTCTCCGCTCGGTCCCATCGCTGCCTCAGCGGCGAGCCCGCCAGCTTATCGGGCAAACCGCCAGACCGTCGTCTTCTTCACCTCGCTGTCCTCCAGCGCCCGGGTGACCGACACCTGATAGACGGCAAGCTGCTCAAGTCGGTCCTTCGGGAAATAGCTGCGGCCGGGATCGCCGACCAGAACCAGCTTCCCCTCGCCCGCAAGCCGCGTGAACCACGGGATCAAAGCCGCCGCAAACTCCCGGTCGTAGAAGACATCTCCGGCAAGGATCACATCCGCCTCGACCGCCCTGCCGATCTGGTCTTCGGCCGTGGAGCGGATCACGACACCGTTGGCCACGGCATTCAGCCCTATGGCGCTCGCAGCCCAGGGATCGATATCCGCCGCCAGCACGTCGGCCGCACCGGCGAGCTTCGCGGCAATCGCCACCAGTCCGGAGCCGCTCGCAAAATCCATGACCCGCCTGCCCGCCACCGTTTCCGGATGGTCGAGAATGTAGCGGGCAAGCCCCTGCCCGCCCGCCCAGGCAAAAGCCCAGTAAGGCGGCGGCAGGCCGATCTCCTGCAGATCCTCCTCCGTCTTCAGCCAGAGATCATGTGCCTCGCTGGCCAGATACAGCCTGATTTCCGGCACATGCGGCGGGCTGACGAGGTCGGTATTGTCGAGGACGAAGGACCTGGGATCGGTTTTCAAAATCCGCTCAATCCGGGGATTTCGGCGGATTGTCGAGACCGCCGAGTTTGCAGATCTCGAAATATTCCTCGTCGGTCACCGGCTGCACCGAAAGCCGCATCGAGGTGACCAGCGACATCTTCTCGAACTTCGGATTGGCCTTGATGTCCTTCAGCGTCACCGGCTTCGGCATGTCGGTCACGGCGCGGATATCGACGCAATCCCACTTCGGATCGCCTTGGGCCGTCGAATCGGGATGCGACAGGGCGCAGACCTCGACGATGCCGACGATCTCCAACCCGTCATTCGAGTGGTAGAAGAAACCCTTGTCGCCGATCTTCATGGCCCGCATGTTGTTGCGCGCCAGATAGTTGCGCACGCCGGTCCATTCAGTGCCTTTTTCGCCTGCCGCCTTCTGCTGCTCCCAGGACCAGGACGACGGTTCGGATTTGTAAAGCCAGTACGCCATCTGTCGCCTCACTCCGGCTTGTTGAAGACCCAGTTCCAGGCTTTCACTTCGACCTTCTCGAACAGGCCGGCCATATAATAGGGATCGGCTTCGGCGATTGTGCGGGCAGCGGCCATGTCGGCGGCTTCGACGACCACGAGGCTGCCGTTCGGCTTGCCGTCGTCGTCAAGGAACGGACCTGCGAACTTCAGAACCCCCTCGGCATTGAGCTTGTTCAGGTGCTCCACATGGGTCGGGCGGGTTTCCATCCGGACGTTCAGATGGCCGGGCTTGTCGGTGCACAGAAACGCAAACAGCATCAGTCTCTCCTTGCATAGGCTTTTTGGGGGAATGATCTTATTCGGTGGTGATCGGCCGGGTCATCAACTGTTCCATAGCCGTCATGATATCGAGCTTGCCGTCGATGATGTCGGCCACCGCGTTGGTGACCGGCAGCTCGACGGAGAATTTTTCGCCGAGACGCGCCGCGACGGAGGCCGCAAAGGCACCCTCGACCAGCGGCCCGCCCACCGTTTCCGCGGGGTCGCCCCAATTCCCGCCAGTTTGGCCGAGCGCGATGCCGAAACGCAGGTTGCGCGATTGATGGCTGGTGCCGGTCAGCACCAGATCGCCGAGGCCCGACAGGCCCCGCACCGTATCCGCCTTGCCGCCCATCGCCTCGATCAGCCGCGACATTTCGGCCAAGCCCCGCGAGATCAGCGCCGCACGCGCCGAATCGCCGAGGCCTGCGCCTTCGATAATGCCGCAGGCAATCGCCAGCACGTTCTTCAGCGCCCCGCCGAGCTGCACCCCGATCCGGTCGGTCGAGGCATAAAGGCGGAACGTACGGCTGGAAAGCGCGGTGGCGAGCCGTTCCGCCAGCATACGATCGGCTGCGGCAATCGCCATCGCCGTCGGCAGGCCGCGGGCGATGTCCGCCGCAAAGCCCGGCCCGGACAGCACGGCAACCGGATGATGCGGCAGTTCCGCCTCCAGAACCTCGGTCAGCAAACGGCCGGAAGACCTGTCGATGCCCTTGGCGCAGGTGACGACCACCGCGCCCTCCGCCAGATAGGGGCCGTAATGCCGCGCCGCATCCGCCTGTGCCTGCGAGGGCATGGCGAAGAGCACCAGGCTCGCCTCACCGATCGCATCCGGTTCGGCCGAAAACTCCAATGCATCCGGCAGGGGCACGCCGGGAAGGACTGCATCATGCACCCGATCGTCGCGCAGATCGCTCATCAGCGAAGGGTCGCGGCCGATCAGGGTCACCGGATGCCGGCCTTCCAGCGAGATCACGGCGGCAAGTGCCGTCCCGAAAGCGCCGGCGCCAATGACGACGATCCGTTCCCGAGCACTCATGCCTTGGCTCCTCGCTTGCCGGACCCGAGCAGGGTCTTGGCGTCCTTGTCGAGCGGCCAGCGCGAGCGCGGCGCTACATCGAACCCATCCGTCGGCATGTCCTCCGCCATCCGCTCAAGCCCGGCCCAGGCAATCATCGCCGCATTGTCGGTGCAGAGCCGCAGCGGCGGCGCGATGAAGCGGAAACCGTTCTCGATGCAGAGCGCCTGGAGCGTACGCCGGATTTCCTGGTTGGCGGCAACCCCGCCGGCCACCACCAGCGCCCGGTCGACATCGAGATGCGCGAATTCCTGTTTGAAGCGGGCGAGCCCGCGGCCGATACGGTCGCGCAGCGTCCGGGAAATCGCCTTCTGGAACGAGGCGCAGATATCGGCAATATCCTGGTCGCTGAGCGGCGCAATCTCGGTCGCCGCCTGCCGCACCGCCGTCTTGAGGCCAGAGAAGGAGAAATCGAGCCGCGCTTCGCCGACCAGCGGCCGCGGCAGCGAAAACCGGTCCGGATTGCCCTTCAGCGCCGCCTTTTCGACAGCCGGCCCGCCGGGATAGGGAAGCCCCAGCAGTTTCGCCGTCTTGTCGAAGGCTTCGCCGAGCGCATCGTCGATCGTCGTGCCCCAGCGCTCGTATTCTCCTACACCACGCACCAGGACCAGCTGGGTATGACCGCCGGAAACGAGCAGCATCAGGTAGGGGAAGGAAAGCCCGTCGGTCAGCCGCGCCGTCAGCGCATGGCCTTCGAGGTGATTGATCGCCATCAGCGGCTTGCCGGCCGCCCGCGCAATCGCCTTGGCGGTCATGAGCCCGACGATCAGCCCGCCGATGAGGCCCGGTCCGGAGGTTGCCGCCACCGCATCGATCTCGTCGAGCGAGACATTGGCGCGGGTAAGCGCTTCCTCGATCAGGCCGTCCAGCGCCTCGACATGCGCACGCGCCGCGATCTCCGGCACGACGCCGCCATAGGCGCTGTGTTCGTCGAGCTGGGAGAGCACGACGTCGGAGAGGATTTCGCCGCGGCCGTCCTCATGGCGCGCGACGACGGAAGCCGCCGTCTCGTCGCAGCTAGTTTCAATGCCGAGGATGCGAAGAAAGGTCGCCATGGGCCTATCGATAATTGCGATGCCGGATAAACCGGTCTACGAAAGCCTCCGGTAACAACGGAATGACGCGGATGCAAACAAAACCTTTCCGGATCGGCACGCGCGGCAGCCCGCTGGCGCTCGCCCAGGCTTTCGAAACCCGCACGCGGCTGATGGCGGCGCATGGCCTGCCGGAGGAGATGTTCGAGATCGTCGTGCTGTCGACCACTGGCGACCGGATCACCGACCGGTCGCTTTCGGAGCTCGGCGGCAAGGGCCTGTTCACCCAGGAGCTGGAGGAAGGCTTGATCTCCGGCGATCTCGATTTCGCCGTGCATTCCTCCAAGGACATGCCGACAAAACTCCCCGACGGCCTGCGTCTTGCGGCCTACCTGCCGCGCGAAGATTTTCGCGATGCCTTCATCGGCCGCACGGCCCATACGCTGGCCGCCCTTCCGGATCATGCCACCGTCGGCTCCTCGTCGCTGCGCCGCCAGGCGCTGATCCGCCGCATCCGGCCGGATATCACCGTCATCACCTTCCGCGGCTTGGTCGAAACCCGGCTGCGCAAGCTGAACGAAGGCCAGGTGGATGCGACCCTGCTCGCCTATGCGGGCCTCAAGCGCCTCGGCAAGCAGGACGTGGTCACCGAACTGCTCGACCCGGCCGACTTCCCGCCGGCACCGGCGCAGGGCGCGATCTGCGTCGAAAGCCGTGTCAGTGATGCCCGCATCGATGCGCTTCTCGACCCGATCAACGACCGGCCGACCTATGACGCCGTCTCTTGCGAACGCGCCTTCCTGGCAGCGCTCGACGGCTCCTGTCGCACCCCGATCGGCGGTTACGCCGTCTGCGAGGGCGATCACCTGAAATTCTCGGGCCTCATCCTGACGCCGGATGGCCGCAAGGAACATTCGATCGAGACCGAAGGCAAACGGGCAAACGCTGAAAAGCTTGGCCGACAGGCCGGCGAAGCCGTCCGCGCGGCGGCCGGCGCCGATTTCTTCGAAGGCTGGTCGTAAAGCCATGCGGGTCGTCGTCACCCGCCCCGAAAATTCGGCCCGCCGGACCGCCGAACGGCTGCAGAACCTCGGCCATCAGCCGGTCCTGCTGCCGCTGACCAAGGCGATCCATCATCCGGACGCCGCCCAGGCAGTGCTCTCCGGCCCGCATGCCGCGCTCGCCGTCACCAGCGCCGAAGCCGTCCGCGTACTATCCTCGCTGGGCGATCACGTGACCCCGTTTCTTGCCCGAAGCCTCTACGCCGTGGGAGAAACGACGGCGAAGGCGGCCGAAGAGGCCGGCTTCCGAAATATTCGCGCGGGCGCCGGAACGGGTGCCGAACTTGCCGAACTCATTGCAGGCTATGCATCCACTTTCGATGCGCCCCTGCTCTATCTCGCCGGCAAGCCGCGCTCACCGAAATTCGAGGACGGGCTGCGGGCGAATGATGTCTCATTCGTGACGGCCGAAGTCTACGACATGACACCCATAGCCTACGATGAGGTTTTCATCCGTAGCATCCTGCTCGATCCGCCCGTGGATGCGGTGCTTCTTTATTCCCGGGAAAACGCCCGGCTGTTCTGCGATTTCGCTGCACCGCACCTGAAGGAACTTGCATCCTTGCAGTTCGTTTGCCTCAGCGACAACGTCGCCGAAATCATTCCCCGGGAATTCCATAGAAATATCAAGATCGCCAGCCACCCTGACGAGGATGGGGTATTGGCACTCCTTTAGTCGATGTGTGGCGCCAAAATCCCGCCCGCCCCTTTCTTTCCGATGACCCACCCACTAGTTTCCTGTGAGCGCATGCAAAAAGAGGTCGAGATGGTACCGGAACAACCACCCCGCCGATCCAAGACAGACAAGGAGCCGGTCACGATCGACCTCACGGCCGAGCAATCGGATGTGGTCGCGGAACCCGTTCGCAGCAATGACACCGATGAAGCGGTGAGCGCGACCGAGCCTGCCGAAGACGTTTCCGCAAGCACCGAAGAACCGGCAAAGGCCGAGCCCACGGACGAACCGGCATCCAGCCCTTCGGCAGCAGACGAGCCGCGTTATGATGACCCCTGGTCTGCCGCCGCCCAGAGCGACCCGCAGCCCGCGACCGTTGCCCCCGAACCGGAACCGACCCCGGCTGCGCCTCAGCGCCCGAGCCCCGCTACGTCGACACTGATCGCCGCCGGCATTTTCGGCGGCATCGTCGCGCTGCTGCTGGCCGGCAGCATGCAATATGCCGGTTACCTGCCCGGCGCCACGCCCGCCCCGGCCGCCTCCAGCACGGCCGGTCTCTCCTCCGAGATCGCCGCGCTGCGCCAGGAAATCGCAGCGCTCAAAAACCGGCCTGTAGCTGCAGCGGCCCCCGATGCCGCGCTCGCCAGCCGCGTCGCGGCACTCGAATCAGCGCCACGGACGTCGAGCGGCGCCAGCGAACAGGCGCTTGCCGCACTGAAGGCCGATCTCGACCGGCTCCGCGCCACGGTCCAGTCGGCCGCAGGCGCCGATTCCGGCCTCGCCCAGCGCCTGGACCAGGCCGAAGCCAAGCTGAACGATCGCGGCCCGGAACGACAGGTCGCCCGCGCCGTCGCCGCAGCAGCCCTCAAGGCCGGCATCGATCGCGGCGGCCCGTTCGAGACCGAGCTCCAGACCTTCAAGACAGTCGCCGGCGATGATCCGGCGGTCGCCGACCTCCAGAAGTTCGCTTCCGCCGGCGTGCCAGCTCGTGCCGAGCTGCAGCGTGACTTCCCCCGCGTCGCCGATGCGATGCTGGAAGCAACCGCCCAGCGGGACCCGAACGAGGGCATTGCCGGCCGGCTGCTGTCTTCCGCCATGTCGGTCGTCAAGGTCCGCCGCGTTGGTGATGTCCAGGGCGAAACGCCGGATGCGATCGTCGCCCGGATGGAGAATGCCCTGCGCAACGGCGATCTCCAGGCCTCCGCCCGCGAATGGGAGGCGCTGCCGGAAGCGGCAAAGGCCGTTTCGCGCGATTTCAAGCAGAAGCTCGATGCCCGCATTCAGGTGGAAAATCTCGTGGGCGGAACGCTGTCGCGCGCCGTCGCCGGCACCCAAGGCTGAGGACGGAAGAACCGGATGGTCAGACTTTTCATTTTTCTCGTTGTGGTGCTGGCTCTCGGCTGGGGTTTCTCCTGGCTTGCGGATCGCCCCGGCCTGATTTCCATCACCTGGCAGGACCACCTGATCGAAACCAGCCTGATGGTGGCCGCCACCGCCATGGTCGCGCTGGTCGGCGCCGCGATGCTGCTCTGGTGGATCGTCGGCGTGATCTGGACCTCGCCCTATTCCGTCCGCCGCTATTTTCGCGCCCGCAAGCGTGACCGCGGTTACCAGGCGCTGTCGACCGGCCTGATCGCTGCCGGCGCCGGCAATGCGCTGCTTGCCCGCAAGATGAGCCTTCGCACCCGCGGCCTGATCAGCGCCGACCAGGAGCCGCTGATCCATCTCCTCGAAGCCCAGGCGGCGCTCATCGAAGGCAAGCACGACGAAGCGCGCAAGAAGTTCGAGCAGATGGCCGAGGATCCGGAAACCCGCGAACTCGGCCTGCGCGGTCTCTACATGGAAGCCCGCCGCCTCGGCGCCAACGAGGCCGCCCGCCAATATGCCGAAAAGGCCGTGGAACACGCGCCCTACCTGCCCTGGGCCGCCCAGGCGACGCTCGAATCCCGCAGCCAGTCCGGCCGCTGGGACGATGCGATCCGCCTGCTCGACCAGCAGCGCATGGCCAATATTCTTGAAAAGCCGCAGGCCGAACGCTGGAAGGCCGTGCTCCTGACCGCCAAGGCAAACGACCGCCTGGAAGGCGATCCGAAGGGCGCCCGCGACGATGCGATGGCGGCCCTGAAACTCGCCAAGGACCTGGTGCCCGCCGCCGTCATCGCCGCCAAGGCCTGGCTGCGCGAGGACAATGTCCGCAAGGCCGCATCCACCCTCGAAGGCGTCTGGAAGCTCGGGCCGCATCCGGAAATCGCCGGCGCCTATATCCGCGCCCGCAGCGGCGACAGCACCGTCGACCGCTTGAAGCGCGCCGAAAAGCTCGAGGCTATGCGCCCCAATAACATCGAATCGCTGCTGGCCGTCGCCCAGGCGGCGCTCGATGCCCAGCAGTTCAAGAAGGCACGTGCCAAGGCGGAAGCCGCCGCCCGCATGCAGCCGCGCGAGGCCGTCTACCTGCTGCTCGCCGATATCGAGGAAGCCGAGACCGGCGACCAGGGCCGCGTGCGTCACTGGATGGCGCAGGCGTTGCGCGCACCGCGCGATCCCGCCTGGGTGGCCGATGGTTTCGTCTCGGAAAAATGGCTGCCGCTTTCCCCGGTCACCGGCCGCCTCGATGCCTTCGAGTGGAAGGCACCGTTCGACCAGCTCGAAGGCCCGGTCGAGGAAGGTTCGCTCGCGGGCGATACGGCAATCGCCAGCCTGCCGCCTGTCCGCGAGGTAAAACCCGAACCTCGCGCCGAGGAGGCGCCCAAGCCGATCCTCGTCGAGGTCAAGCCCGCGCCGCAGGAGGCAAAGCCCCCTGAGAAGGAGTTAGCTGTTGCAGCAAAAACACCAGCCCCGGCGAATGTGACCTCGAAGGGCGGAAAAACCCCTGAAAATGGGGAGGAGCCCGTTCCCTTTTTCGGCCGTCCGCCGGATGATCCGGGTGTGAAAGATCCCGATGCCGCGCAGCCCGCAACGAGGCTCCGGCTATTCTAGAAGGCGAGGGCCTGGAGATAGATGTTAGATCGCATTCAGGCCTTCCTCCAAACTCTGACCGGATCCCACCATACGGAAGAATTTGCGCCCGACGATCCGCGGGTGGCCTTTGTCGCACTCTGTTTCCAGGTCATGGAGGCGGACGGCAACATCTCCGATCAGGAACAGCAGAAGTTTCGCGACCTGCTGCGCGAACGTTACGACCTGAGCGAGGATCGCCTGAAGGCGCTGATCGAGGTCGGGCACCAGGCGGGCAGCGAGGCGGTTGACTATTACCGCTTCACTTCCGATCTTAGAAAACATCTCGTTGACGAAGAGGACCGCGTCGAGCTTCTCGGCATCCTCTGGGATATCGTCTATGCCGACGGTCAGCGCAGCGAGATCGAAGATCACGTGATCTGGAGGATCGCCGATCTTCTGGGCGTTTCGGCTCGCGACAGGGTTCTGGAGCGCCAGCAGGCCGCCGCACGTGCAACCGGAGGAGATGAGGGAGGAAACTGAGGACGTTGTTGAAATGCTGATGTTCCCTTCCCGTCAAACCCGAAAACTTCCGGTACTCATCGTGCTGCACCAGGAGCGCTCGTCGCCCGGGCGTGTCGGTCAGATGCTGTCCGACAAGGGCTTCCCGCTCGATATCCGCCGACCGGTGCTCGGTGATCCCCTGCCGGACACCATGGCCAATCATTCCGGCGCGGTGATCTTCGGCGGGCCGATGAGCGCCAACGATCCGGATCCGTTCGTCAAGACGGAGATCGACTGGATCGGCGTTCCACTCAGGGAGAACAAGCCCTATCTCGGCATCTGCCTCGGCGCCCAGATGATGGTGCGTCATCTCGGCGGCACGGTCGCGGCGGAAAAAAACGGCCTCACCGAAATCGGCTGGTATCCGATACGCGCCACCGAACACGGCCGGCTGCTGATGAAATGGCCGAAAATGGTCTATCACTTCCACCGCGAAGGCTTCGACACCCCGCGCGGCGTGCAGCTGCTGGCCGAAGGCGACGCCTATCCGAACCAGGCGATCCGCTATGGCGACAATGCCTGGGGCCTGCAGTTCCACGCGGAACTGACACGCGCCATGATGCAGCGCTGGGTCGTGCATGGCGCCGAGCGTTTCACCATGCCGAATGCACAGGCCGGCCGCGACCATCTGGAAGGCCGGATGATCTTCGACGCGCCGCTCCAGGAATGGCTCTGGAATTTCCTCGATCTCGTCTTCGACCAGCAGGCCGACGGCGCGCAGGCGGATGGCGAAAAGATCAGAAATATTCGGCAGCCGGCGCTTCAGGCCGGCTGAACCGATCTCTCTTCCCGGTCCGGCGCCTCGAGGCTGTCGATCCTGCGCAGCTTCGGGAAGCCCATGGCCCAGATGACCGCGACGGCCAGCGTGCCGACACCGCCGATGACCACGGCCGGCACGGCGCCGAAGATCGAGGCCATCGTCCCGGCGCGGAACTCCCCGAGCTCGTTGGACGCACCGACGAACACCATGTTGACCGCATTGACCCGGCCACGCACCTCGTCCGGCGTCCAGAGCGCGATCAGCGTCTCGCGCACATAGACCGAGATCATGTCGGACGCTCCCATCAGCATCAGCGCCGAGATCGACAGCCAGGGCGTCGCCGAAAGGCCGAAGATCAGCGTGCCGATGCCGAACAGCCCGACGCCGATGAACATCGCCAGACCGGCATGGTGGCGGATCGGATAGAAGGCGAGGTAGATCGCGACGATGATCGCCCCGACGCCGGGTGCTGCCCGCAGCATGCCGAGGCCCCACGGGCCGAGTTCGAGAATATCGCGTGCGAAGATCGGCATCAGCGCCACCGCGCCGCCGAGAAGGACCGCGAAGAGATCGAGCGAGATCGCCCCGAGCACGATCTTCTCGCCGGAGATGAACTTGAAACCGGCAAGGATCTGGCCCCAGCTGACCTTGTCTACGGCTTTGCGCTGTGCGGGCTTCGGGATCATGAAGACCAGCACGGCCGCCAGGATGAGAAAGGCAAAAGCGATCGAATAGGCGGCAACTGCGCTGACGCCGTAGAGCAGGCCGCCGGCCACCGGGCCGACGATCGCCGCCGTCTGCCAGGACGAGGAATTCCAGGCGACCGCATTCGGCAGGTCCTGTTCCGGCACCAGGTTGGGACCGAGCGACTGGACCGCCGGCCCCATGAAGGCACGCTCGATTCCGAACACGATCAGGATGCCGAAGACCGGCCAGGGCGAAAAGGAATGGGTGACGGTGAGCGCCAGAAGGGCGCCGGCGCAGAGCGCCCCGACCACCATGCAGATCGCCACGATCGCGCGTCGGTTATAGCGGTCGGCAACCGAGCCGGTGACGAGGATCAGGAGCAGCGACGGCAGGAACTGGAAAAGGCCGATCAGGCCGAGATAGAGCGGATTGCTGGTCTCGTCGTACATCTGCCAGCCGACCGCGACGCTGATGATCTGGATCGCAAAAGCCGCGAAAAGTCGGGAAAAGAAGAAGCGAGTATAAGATGCGTGCCGGAAGGCGGCGAAACGATCGCCCGAGGCAGAAATGGACATGAGGCAATACTTTCAGCGGAGCCGGAAGCCGGCAGCGCGCCTGTCGCCCGTTAAACATGAATCGGATGAGGCGCGGGCACGGCACTTGCCCGTTAGTTCGCCAATGTCTACATGTCTGTCAACAAAGAAATGGAGACGTTAATGCTCGCCCTGTTTCAGACCATCGATTTGGCCTTGAACCTCTATACCTGGGTGCTGATTGCCAGCGCCATCTTCTCGTGGCTCTATGCCTTCAACGTCATCAATTCGCGAAACCAGTTCGTCGACGCGATCGGCCGTTTTCTCTTCGCGGTCACCGAACCGGCGCTGCGTCCCATCCGCCGCATCATGCCGGACCTCGGCGGCATCGATATCTCGCCCGTCATCCTGCTCCTGATCATCTTCTTCATTCGCTCGCTGATGTGGACGTCGATCTATCCGCTGGTTGCGTGAGCGGCGCCTACAGCAAGCATTCCGACCATCTGCGGCTCGCAATCCGGCTGACCCCGAATTCGGGCCGCAATGCTGTCGAGGGCATTGAGACCGCCGCCGATGGCGAGGTGTTCCTGAAGGCACGCGTCACCGCCGTACCGGAGGATGGCAAGGCCAACAAGGCGCTGATCCTGCTGCTGGCCGACACCTTCCGTGTCCCCAAATCCTCCATTTCGATCCTGTCGGGCGAAACCGCGCGCAAAAAAATCCTCCGGATCGAGGGCGACCCGGAGGATTTGGAAGAGAAGCTCAAAAAGGCCCTGAAAGCCTGACGGCTTACTTGCTCGCCTTGTAGCGCTCGATGGCTTCGACGATCAGCGTCTTTGCCACGTCGACATTCTGCCAGCCGCCGATCTTCACCCATTTGCCGGGCTCCAGATCCTTGTAATGCTCGAAGAAGTGCTCGATCTGCTTCAACGTGATCTCGGGCATGTCGGTGTAGTTCTTGATCTTGTCGTAGCGCTGGGTCAGCTTCGGAACCGGCACGGCGATGATCTTCTCGTCCTTGCCGCCGTCGTCTTCCATGATCATCACGCCGATCGGGCGCACGTTGATGACGCAGCCCGGAACCAGCGGACGGGTGTTGCAGATGAGGACGTCGATCGGGTCGCCGTCTTCCGAGAGCGTGTGCGGTACGAAGCCGTAATTGCCCGGATAGGTCATCGGCGTGTAGAGGAAACGGTCGACGACGAGAGCGCCGGCTTCCTTGTCCATTTCGTACTTGATCGGCTGGCCGCCGACCGGCACTTCAACGATGACGTTGACGTCTTCAGGCGGATTCTTGCCAACGGAAATTGCATCGATACGCATTCTGGTCCCCGATGAGGTTCGACAAAGTTAAGCGTCGATAGCGGGAATCATGCTGCAAGGCAACAAGCCTTTGAGGCCAATGTTGAACCGCACTGCGTGCCGCAACATTAGAAACCGTTCAAATTCAGGGCATTGAAGGTTGACCGTTCAGGACCAGACGAAACCGATCTTGCGAAGCTGCGTGCCGCCGAAATCCTCCATGCCTTCGGCAAGGTCCACGCCGCCGTGCCGGCGGAAGAAACGCGCCGCATGCTCGCTGTCCTCCAGGCACCAGACGACGAGACCTTCGCAGCCGAGCGACTTCAGGAGCCGGCGGCTTTCCCCGAACAGGCGGCGGCCAAGGCCGATGCCCTGAAATTCAGGACGCAGATAGATCTCGTAGACCTCGCCGTCATAAGGCAGGGCACGGGCGCGATTGAGACCGATCGTGGCGTAACCGGCGACCTGGTCGGCGACATCGAGCACCAGCAGCGTGGCCGGGCCACGGGTCGCCTTGCGCCACCAGGCCTCGCCCCGGCGCTCCAGCATCTGGGTCAGCGGCTTGTGGGGAATGAGGCCTGCATAGGCCTGGGTCCATGCCTGGCGGTGCGCCTCGGAAATGGCGCGAGCGTCTTGCGGTTCGGCCCGCCGGACATCGATCGATAACGTTTTCATAACGTTTACTCTAGGCCCTGATGCGGACAATCCGCCATTCCACCAATGTGGGTACAGCGGATTGCCCACAGACTTCTCATGTGGACGACGAGGCAACGTTAACGTGTTTTTAACCTTTGCGACAAGACCGGGCGGGTCTCAGGCACAGAAAAAAACCCGGCATTTCTGCCGGGTTTTGAAAGGCTCGAAGCATGCTGTCGAAATCAGGCGATTTTCGCCTTGCCGAAGCGCTTGCGGTCGTTGGCATCGAGATACATTTTGCGGAGCCGGATGTTCTTCGGCGTCACTTCCATCAGTTCGTCGTCCTGGATCCAGGACAGCGCGCGGTCGAGCGTCATGCGGATCGGCGGGGTCAGACGAACGGCTTCGTCCTTGCCGGCAGAACGGATGTTGGTCAGCTGCTTGCCCTTGAGGACATTGACCTCGAGGTCGTTGTCTCGGCTGTGAATGCCGATGATCATGCCCATATAGACCTTTTCGCCCGGCTCGATGATCATCGGGCCACGGTCTTCCAGGTTGAACATCGCATAGGCAACGGCTTCGCCGGCCTGGTTGGACAAGAGCACGCCATTGGTGCGACCGCCGATTTCACCCTTGTAGGGCTGATAGTCGTGGAACAGGCGGTTCATGATCGCCGTGCCGCGGGTATCGGTCAGAAGTTCCGACTGGTAGCCGATCAGGCCGCGGGTCGGCGCGAAGAATACCAGACGGACGCGGCTGCCGCCCGACGGACGCAGCTCGGCCATTTCGGCCTTGCGCTCGGACATCTTCTGCACGACGACACCGGAATGTTCTTCATCGACGTCGATGACGACTTCCTCGATCGGCTCCATCAACGTGCCGTCCTCGGACTTGTGCATGACGACGCGCGGACGCGACACGGCAAGCTCGAAGCCTTCGCGGCGCATGGTTTCGATGAGAACCGCGAGCTGCAATTCGCCGCGGCCGGACACGTAGAACGAATCCTTGCCGTCCGATTCCTCGATCTTCAGCGCGACATTGCCTTCGGCTTCCTTGAACAGGCGGTCGCGGATGACGCGGCTCGTGACCTTGTCGCCTTCGGTGCCGGCCAGGGGCGAGTCGTTGACGAGGAAGGACATGGTGACCGTCGGCGGGTCGATCGGCTGCGCATGCAGCGCTTCGGTGACGGACGGATCGCAGAACGTGTCGGCGACGGTGCCCTTGGAGAGGCCGGCGATCGCCACGATATCGCCCGCATGCGCTTCGTCGATCGGCGTACGCTCGATGCCGCGGAAGGCGAGGATCTTGGAGATACGGCCGGTTTCGACGGTCTTGCCGTCCTGGGAGAGAACCTTGACGGCCTGGTTCGGCTTGATCGAGCCGGAATGGATACGGCCGGTGATGATGCGGCCGAGGAAGGGGTTGGCTTCCAGCAGCGTGCCGATCATGCGGAACGCGCCGTCTTCGTCACCGACGCTCGGCTCGGGAACGTGCTGCAGCACCAGGTCGAGAAGCGGGGCGAGGCCCTGATCCTTCGGGCCTTCCGGATTGACGTTCATCCAGCCATCGCGACCGGAACCGTAAAGGATCGGGAAATCGAGCTGTTCGTCGGTGGCGTCGAGATTGGCGAACAGGTCGAAGACTTCGTTGATGACTTCCTCGTGGCGGCCGTCCGGGCGGTCGATCTTGTTGATCGCGACGATCGGGCGAAGGCCGACCTTCAGCGCCTTGCCGACCACGAACTTGGTCTGCGGCATCGGGCCTTCGGAAGCGTCAACGAGAACGATCGCGCCGTCCACCATCGACAGGATACGCTCGACTTCACCGCCGAAGTCGGCATGGCCGGGCGTATCGACGATGTTGATGCGAACACCCTTCCACTCGATCGACGTCGCCTTGGCAAGAATGGTGATGCCACGCTCTTTTTCGAGATCGTTGCTGTCCATCATGCGCTCGACGGTGCGCTGGTTCTCACGGAACGAGCCGGACTGCTTCAGGAGTTCGTCGACAAGAGTGGTCTTCCCATGGTCGACGTGTGCGATGATCGCGATATTTCGCATTTTCATGTTTTGAATCTCTGAGCTCTTGGCGCGGCAACGGGAGGCGGCACCCAATTCGTTTTGCGGCCTCATACCCTGTTTTTCGCATTTGCGAAAGGGGTGAGCGCGATGATGGTTGACGGCAGTTTCGCCACCAGCCCGCTGCGCCTCAAAAGGGGGCCAAGAGGAGCGGCAGGAGGGTGGTCGCCACGATTGCAATGACGGCCATGGCCACGCCGAGCCAGATCGACCCCTGCGAGACTGCCGCCAGATCGATGTTGCGATCTGGCGCTACGGTTTTACGACCGCCGCATGACAGGCCGATGATTGGCAAATCTGCGGCCCTGCCTCATCCCGGAAGGTCGGGATCGCGACGCGCTCAGGCGTCGCTGCCGGAAAGCTCCTCGACCATCGCGAGGCCCTTTTTCTTCAACATTGCCTTCGGGTCGGGCAGCTTTCCGCGGAAGGCCTTGTAGGCCTCTTCCGGATCGATCGAGCCCCCGACGGAATAGATGTTGTTCTTGAGCTTGCGGGCCGTGACCGGATCGAAGGCGTTGCCGGTTTCCTCGAAGGCGGAGAAGGCGTCCGCATCGAGCACTTCCGACCACATGTAGGAATAGTAGCCCGCCGAATAGCCGTCACCCGAGAACACGTGCTGGAAATGCGGAGTCGCGTGGCGCATGACGATCGAGACCGGCATGCCGATCTCGTCGAGCACTTCCTTCTGCACCGCCATCGGATCTTCGACCGCCCCTCGGGTGTGGAACGCCATGTCCACCAGAGCCGAGGAGGTGAATTCCACCGTTGCGAAACCGGCGTTGAAGGTGCGGGCCGCCAGCACCTTGTCGAGCAGCGCCTTCGGCATCGGCTTGCCGGTTTCGAAATGCACGGCATATTTTTCGAGGATTTCCGGCACCGTCAGCCAATGTTCGTAAAGCTGTGACGGCAGCTCGACGAAATCGCGCGAGACGCCGGTGCCGGAGACCGATGGATAGGTGACATCCGACAGCATGCCGTGCAACGCGTGGCCGAATTCATGGAACAGGGTGCGGGCATCGTCGATCGACAACAAGGCCGGCTTGCCTTCGGCGGGCTTGGCGAAATTGCAGACGTTATAGATGATCGGCAGCTCGCCTGTCGCGCCGTTCTTCAGCGGCAGCTTGTGCTGCGACTGGAGCGAGTTCATCCAGGCGCCGGAGCGCTTCGAGGACCGGGCGAAATAGTCGCCGAGGAACAGCGCCTTCAGAGAACCGTCCCTGTCGCGGATCTCGAAGACCCGCACATCCGGATGGTAGGCCGAAACACCCTTCACCTCGACCGCCTTGATGCCGAACAGGCGTTCGGCGACATCGAAGCAGGCCTCGATGATCTTTTCGAGCTGCAGATAGGGCTTCAGCTCGGTTTCAGAGAAATCGAAGGTCCGCTGCCGCAGCTTCTCGGCATAATAACGCCAGTCCCACGGCATGACTTCGTGGTTCTTGCCCTCCTCGGCGATCAGGCCGCCAAGGCTCGACTCTTCCTCCAGCGCCTTGGAGCGGGCCTTGTCCCAGACCTGCCGGAGCAGCGTATTCACCGCCTCGGACGTCTTCGCCATCGTGTTGTCGAGCTTGTAGGCCGCGAAATTTTCGTATCCGAGCAGTTTTGCCTTTTCCGCCCGCAGCGCCAGCGTCTCGCGCACGATGCCGAGATTGTCGGTCTCGCCGCCGTTCTGTCCGCGCGCCGCCCAGGCCCTGAACGCCTGTTCGCGCAGGTCCCGGCGGGTGGAGAAGGTGAGGAACGGCTCGATGATCGAGCGCGACAGGGTCACCATATAGCCATCCGCCTCGCCGCGTTCGCGGGCCGCGGATGCCATGGCATCACGCAGGAACGCCGGCAGGCCACCGAGTTCGGCCTCGTCGGACAATTTCAGCGACCAACTCTTCTCATCGCCCAGCACGTTCTGGCCGAACCTGGCACCAAGCCCGGCAAGCTTCTCGTTGATATCGGCAAGCCGCTCCTGCTCTGCCTTGGCAAGCTTTGCACCGGCCTTGACGAAACCCTTCCAGTGACGTTCCAGCACCCGCTCTTCCTCAAGCGTCAGGCCCAGTTCCTTGCGGTTGTCCCAGAGTGTGTCGATGCGGGCAAACAGAGCCGCATTCATGCCGATCTTCGAATAATGGCGGGACATTTTTGGCGCGATCTCGCGCTCAAGTGCCTGGATATTCTCGTTGGTATGGGCGCCGGCCTTGCCCCAGAACAGCGCCGAAACGCGCGATAGGGCATCGCCTGCGATCTCCAGGGCAACGACCGTGTTGGTAAAGGTCGGCTCTTCCGGGTTGTTGGCGATCGCATCGATCTCCGTTTCATGGTCGGCAAGCGCCGCGTCGAAGCCGGGAGCGAAGTCCTCGTCCTTCACCTGATCGAAGCGCGGCAGGCCGTGATGACCGTTCCAGTCCACCAGGGCAGAATTCACCAGAAGATTAGAAGACATGAATATATATCCTTCGTAACGATGCTTCGCCAATCATATAGGAGAAGGCGGCGGGAATGGGTATGCGCCCGTCCATTTTCGCTTTTCAGCAAGAAATCATACACAATAATTAACGGTTATTAACCATTTGACGCAGTGCAGTAATCGAAGGTACTTTTGGCCCAGTATCCGATGAAACAGGATATAGCCATGGAAATCAGTTCCTTGCGCTGGTCTGCCAACTTACTGCAAAGAGACCATTCTCGAAACAACAAGGTCGAGAAATCCTCCGAGCATGGAAGTCGGCAGAGCCAGATCACCTTTCAGGTGCCCGACGCGGATGAATCGCCGATTGATTTTTCGGCGATCACCCCGCGCGATCTGCGCGCGCTCGCGCTTGAAAACTATCAGGCCGGCAAGATCGACCAGGACACATACATAACGCTGTCCGAAGAACTTCCAACACACGCCATCGATGCTCAGGGACAGTTGATGGACCTGTCGCAGGTCACCGACGAAACCGGCTTCAATTTCCACGACTATTACCGCAACCAGCTTGAAATCGCCATGTCGCTCGGCGATACGCCCCGCGCCAACGTCCTTCGCGCGGTCATGGCTTTCATCGAAGTCTGATCAGGCAAGCTTAGCCGTATCCTGCCTTCAGGCCCGCCGGTAGCCGAACAGGCTCGGTGCCGAGTGCCACAGTGCCTGCACCGCAAAACCGATGAACAGCAGGCCGGAAAGCCGGACGATCACCCTCTCGTGTTTCCGATAGAAACGACGCACCACGCCGGCGCCGATAATCCCGATCAGCACCAGGTCGGCCGTCAGGAACCCGATCAGCGACACGGCGAGAAGAAGCGGTAGTTCGCCGAAATCCAGTGCATCGGCTGAACTTGCGAGCAGCGCGGTGAACGTCGCCAGCGCCACCGGATATCCCTTGGGGTTCGTCAGGCCGAAGATCAGCCCGCGCCGCAGCGGTTTTTCGACCGTCACCAGCGCGCCTCCATCTTCCTTCGGCTTCGCCCGCAATGCGCTCCAGCCGATCCAGCCGAGATAGAGGCCGCAGAAAATCCCGAGTATGTCGAAGAGGGTGGTGCCGACCGTCTTTGCGCCGATGATCGCCACCAGCGCCAGCCCGGACCAAAGGATATCCCCTGCCAGATGCCCGCCCATGAAGAAGGCCCCGGCCTGCCTTCCCTGTCCGGCACCAATGCCGAGCAGCGCCAGGAATGCCGGCCCGGGAATGAGCGTATAGGCAAGCGCCGCGAAAAAGGTGCCGGCAAGCAGCGATGATGACATGATGGTCTCCGTCGGAAGGCTGCGACAATCTCGCCTTCGGTTTTCGCGGTGTCAATGCAACCAGAGCCCCTTTTCCATTTGCCTCGCACCCGAAAGATAGTAAGGGTGCCTTATGAAATTCGAGGACGAGACGAAGGGTGCCGAAAAGCATATGGACATTCTGGGTTTCCTGATCGTCGACAGCGCCCGGCTGCTGCGCGCCGCCTTCGAGCGCCGCATCGCCCAGGCAGGCCTGGGATTGACGCCCGGGGAAGCCCGCGCCCTGATCAACATCGCGGCTCTCGACGGCAGCCGCCAGCTCGACATCGCCGCTCGCATGGGCGTCGAGCCGATGACGCTCTGCGCCTATCTCGACAAGCTGGAGGCACTCGGACTTGTCGAAAGGCAGCAATGCTCCGCCGACCGGCGCGCCAAGCGGGTCAACCTCACGGCGACTTCCAGTGAGATGATCGGTTCGATCCGCAACGAATTGAACGCCATCCTCGGTCAGGCGACCGAGGGCCTCAGCGAGGAAAACAACCGGATCCTGCGCGAGGCGCTGGCGCTGTTCAACGCCAATCTGCAGGCCGCTGTCCCTTCCGCCGCACTGCAGACTGTAGCTGATGAAAGCAGATAACATGCCGCCTGTCCCCGCTCGGATGAGCGAGCGCCGAACCACGGTCATCGGTGCCCTCCTGACGGCGATCGGCCCCATTTCCATGGCGATCTACACGCCGGCGATGCCGGAACTGGTGCGTGCATTCGACACCACGGAAGCGGCGATCAAGATGTCGCTGTCGCTCTATTTCGCGGGCTTTGCGCTGGCGCAGCTGGTCGCCGGTCCCGTCTCCGATGCCTTCGGCCGCAAGACCGCCTCGCTGAGCTTCCTGATCATCTATCTCGCCGGCTCGCTGATCTCGGTCGTCGCCCCGACGGTCGAGTGGATCCTGGTCGGCCGCCTGATCCAGGGCATCGGCGCCTCGGTCGGAATCACCGTGTCGCGCGCCATCGTCCGCGACCAGTTCACCGGCGCCAAAGCCGCCGGCATCATGAACACGATGGGCATCATCCTGGCGATCGGCCCGGCCGCCGGCCCGACCATCGGCGGCCTGGCGCTCGCCGCCTTCGGCTGGACATCGATCTTCTTCCTGATGGTCGGTTTCGGGGCGATCCTCGTTTTCCTGTCCATCGTCTTCCTCAAGGAAACCACGGTGCCGGACAGGAGCCGGCTGCAGCCGGCGCGCCTCCTCCAGGCCTATGCGGAAATCGTCGTCCTGCCGCGCTTTCTATGCACCTCGCTGATCCTCGGCGGCAGCGTCGGCGCCCTTTACGCGCAGGCGGCGGTGCTGCCCTTCATCCTGATCAACGAGGTGGGCCTGACCCCGACCGAATACGGAATGGGAATGCTGATGCAGTCCGGTTTTTTCCTGATCGGCTCTGTCAGCCTGCGGCTGATATCGAAATGGCTGCCCGGGGCGAAAGCCCCCGCTGTCGGCCTCGTCTTCAGCGGCGGCGGCGGCATCATCATGGCGCTTTCGATCTATTTGCTGCCACCATCCTTCCTGTCGATCATGGGGCCGGTGGCGATCTGCACCTTCGGCACCGCCTTCGTGACGCCCTACATCATCACCGCCGGCCTTGCCCCCTTCCCGCATATCGCCGGCTCGGCCTCCGCCCTGATGGGCTTTATCCAGATGGGTGCGGGTTTCGTCGGCGGCGTCGCGGCTGCCTCGATCGGCCTGCCGCTGCACGCCTTCGGCACCGTCATTCCGACCATGCATATCCTTGCCGTCCTGGGCTTCTTCGGCTTCCTCGCCACCAGCCGCAGGGCATGAAAAAAGCCCGCCTCCCTTGTCGGGCAGGCGGGCTTCGATAATCAGTTAGTCCTCGGAATTACTTGCCGAGATTGCGCTTGGCGAGCGTGCGCAGGCGCAGCGCATTGAGCTTGATGAAGCCCGCCGCATCCTTCTGGTCATAGGCGCCCTGGTCGTCCTCGAAGGTGACCAGCTTGTCGGAATAGAGCGACTTTTCGCTCTCGCGGCCGATGACCATGACATTGCCCTTGTAGAGCTTCAGCGTCACTTCGCCTTCCACATGCTCCTGGCTCTTGTCGATCAGTGCCTGCAGCATTTCGCGCTCCGGCGAGAACCAGAAGCCGTAATAGATGAGCTCCGCGTAGCGCGGCATGATGTCGTCCTTGAGATGCGCAGCACCGCGGTCGAGCGTGATGCTCTCGATCGCGCGGTGGGCGGCCAGCAGGATCGTGCCGCCGGGGGTCTCGTAGACGCCGCGCGACTTCATGCCGACATAACGGTTTTCGACGAGGTCGAGGCGGCCGATACCGTTGTCCCGGCCGTAGTTGTTGAGCGCGGCAAGCAGGGTCGCCGGAGACATGGCGACACCGTTGATGGAAACCGCGTCACCCTTCTTGAAGCCGACCTTGATGATCGTCGCCTTGTCGGGCGCCGCTTCCGGCGAGATCGTGCGCATGTGCACGTATTCGGGAGCCTCGATGGCCGGGTCTTCGAGAACCTTGCCCTCGGAAGAGGAGTGCAACAGGTTGGCGTCGACCGAGAAGGGCGCCTCGCCCATCTTGTCCTTGGCGACCGGGATCTGGTTTTCCTCGGCGAACTTCAAAAGATCGGTGCGGCTCTTGAAGGCCCAGTCGCGCCACGGCGCGATGACCTTGATATCCGGGTTGAGCGCATAGGCCGAAAGCTCGAAACGGACCTGGTCGTTGCCCTTGCCGGTGGCGCCATGGGCGATCGCATCGGCGCCGGTCTTTTTGGCGATCTCGATCAGGTGCTTGGAGATCAGCGGCCGGGCGATCGAGGTGCCGAGCAGGTAGACGCCTTCGTAGACGGCATTGGCGCGGAACATCGGGAAGACGAAATCGCGCACGAATTCCTCGCGCACGTCCTCGATATAGATCTCCTTGATGCCGAGCATCTCGGCCTTCTTGCGGGCCGGCTCCAGCTCCTCGCCCTGGCCGAGATCGGCGGTGAAGGTCACCACCTCGGCACCGAGTTCGGTTTGCAGCCATTTCAGGATGATCGAGGTGTCGAGACCGCCGGAATAGGCGAGAACGACCTTCTTTACGTCTTTCGGGAGTGCCATGTCGATTTACGTCCGTCTGCGGGTGGAAGCGGTTCTTGAAACTGCCAAGTCATGAATTGCGGCACTTTTAGCGAGTTTCTTGAGGCACGCAAGAAAAACCCGGCAAAGCTGGTCAGAGATGCCGGTCGATGTTCATCCGTTGATGAAGCACGCGGACGATGAAAATTGTCTTGGACGTTTCCCGATAGACGATGAAGTGAGATTCGTATGCAAGCGCCAGATATCCGCGCTTGATCCCATCGATCTTCCGTCCGTTTCTCTCGCCCAGCGAGAGCGCTTTGCAAAAATCCCTTATCCCAAACGTATATTCTTCGGCCTGACTGTAGCCCCAGGTCTCGTCAGTATACTCGTAGATATGGTCGATATCCGCAGTGGCCCTTGGCGCGAAGATCAGAGATTTCATCGTTCGGCGCGTGCGGCTCGTTTCTTCTCGATGAATTCGTCGAAATCGAAAGGCTGCGGCTCACCGGAAGCCTCGCCTTCTTCGATAGCGGCACGGATGGCTTCGATACCGTCTTCGCTGTCCCGCAGCAGGCGCAGGGCCGCCTCCACGACTTCGCTTGCCGAACTGTAATGGCCGCCGTTCACCTGTCTGTCGATGAAAGCCGTCAGTTCCTCATCCACCGTAATCGACGTCATCTTGCCCATCAGGCTCTCCGGTGTGACCTGTCTGTCATGTTGACACTATCTGATGAGGGTACCATATCCCGCCCGACCTTTGAACAGCAGCGTCATAGAGGAATCTTGCCATGACCATCACTCATCCCGCTCTGAAGAAGGATAATGTCGCCGTGATTACCGGTGCCGCATCCGGCATCGGCCTTGCCGCCGCAAAGGAATTTGCCCGGATGGGCCTTTCCGTCGTCCTCGCCGACCTGGAGGGCGACCGGCTTGCCGAAGCAGCCCGCGAGGTCGTGGCCCTTGCCGAGGATGGTGAAGCCGATGTCGCCGCGATCGGCACGGACGTGTCGAAGCCGGACGAGATCGAGGCGCTGGAACGCGCCGTCATCCAGCGCTTCGGCCGGGTGCATGTGCTGATGAACAATGCCGGCATCAGCCCCGGCAGTTCGATATTCGGGCCGCAAGTCAACTGGGACAGCGTTTTCGCCGTCAATCTTCTGGGTGTCATCAACGGCACGCGGACGTTCGGCCCGGCGATGATCGCCCATGGCGAACCGTCGCTGATCATCAATACCGGCTCCAAGCAGGGCATCACCACCCCGCCCGGCAATCCCGCCTACAATGTCGCCAAGGCCGGCGTGAAGGCGTTCACCGAAGCGCTGCAGCACGAGCTGCGCAACACGCCGAACTGCCAGGTTTCCGCCCATCTCCTCATCCCCGGCTTCGTCTTCACGGGCCTGACCAAGGGTGACCGCATCGAAAAGCCCACCGGCGCCTGGACCTCGGAACAGACGGTCGAGTTCATGCTCACCAGCCTGGAGCGCGGCGATTTCTATATCCTGTGCCCCGACAACGACGTGGACCGGGCAACCGACGAGCGCCGCATGCTGTGGGCGATCAGCGACATCATCGAGAACCGTCCACCACTGTCGCGCTGGCACCCGGATTTCGCCGATGCATCAAAGGAATTCATCAACGGCCGTTGATAGATTGATTTGTGACGGCTTCGAAAGCCGGGTAAAGGGAGCAATCCATTATCCGGCTATTCGAGTGCGCCCATGGAATTCCTGCCGAGCCTTGCCACCCTGCTTGCCTTCACCGCCGCCGGCCTGCTTCTGGCTCTGACGCCGGGACCCGACATGACGCTGTCGATCAGCCGCGCGCTCGGCCAGGGCCGCCGCCCGGCGCTGTTCGTGGTGCTCGGCACCAGCCTCGGCGTCGTCTGCCACACGCTGCTCGTCGCCTTCGGCATCTCGGCGCTGATCACCGCTTCGCCGACCGCCTTCTTCATCCTGAAGACCGGCGGCGCCGCCTATCTCCTGTGGCTGGCGATCCAGGCGATCCGCTTCGGTTCGAATTTTTCGGTGGAGCAGGTGGAAAAGACCGCCAGCAGCCCGCTCGCCAACATCTCGACGGGCTTCTGGGTCAACATCCTCAATCCGAAGGTCATCATCTTCTTCATGACCTTCCTGCCGCAGTTCGTGACCGCCGGCGATCCGCACGTCACCGGCAAGCTGATCTTTTTCGGCTTCTATTTCATCGTCATCGGCATGCCGGTAAACCTGATCGTCGTTCTTGCCGCCGACTGGCTTTCGGGGTGGTTGCAGGCCAATCCGAAGGTCCTGCGGGGCATCGACTACACTTTCGCCGGCGTCTTCTCGATCTTCGCCGCCAAGATCTTCTTCACCCAGGCGCGCTGACAGAAAGCCCGGCAAAGCCGGCCTGGTCTCATCAATCGTCCTCGCCGTGCCCGGCGATCATCATCGCCTCGAAGGCGAGGCGATCGGTCTTGCGCATCCGCTCCGATTCCGACTTGAGCTGGCCGCAGGCGGCGAGGATGTCGCGGCCGCGGGGGGTGCGGATCGGCGAGGCGTAGCCCGCCTGGTTGATGAAATCGGCGAATTTCTCGATCTGCGCCCATTCCGAACACTGGTAGTTGGTGCCCGGCCACGGGTTGAACGGGATCAGGTTGATCTTCGCCGGAACGCCCTTCAGGAGCTGGATCAGCGCCTTGGCGTCTTCCAGGCTGTCGTTGACGTCCTTCAGCATCACATATTCGAATGTGATGCGCCGCGCGTTCGAAAGCCCCGGGTAGTTGCGGCAGGCCTCGATCAGCTCCTTCAGCGGATATTTCTTGTTGATCGGCACCAGCATGTCGCGCAGGTCGTCGCGCACCGCATGCAGCGAGATCGCCAGCATCACGCCGATTTCGTCGCCGGTCCGGTAGATTTCCGGCACGACGCCGGAGGTCGACAGCGTCACGCGGCGCTTCGACAGCGACAGCCCGTCGCCGTCGGTGGCGATCAGCAGCGCCGTCTTGACGCTCTCGAAATTGTAGAGCGGCTCGCCCATGCCCATCATGACGATATTGGTGACCTTGCGGTCGCCGGTCGGCACGAATGCGCCCGGCGGCGTATCGGTACCCGGAAAATCACCGAGCCGGTCGCGCGCCAAGAGCAGCTGGGCGAGAATTTCTTCCGCGGTCAGGTTACGCACCAGCCGCTGCGTTCCCGTATGGCAGAAGGAACAGGTGAGCGAACAGCCGACCTGGCTCGATATGCAGAGCGTGCCGCGGCCTTCTTCCGGAATGTAGACGGTCTCGACTTCCACCGGACGGCCGGCGCCGCGCGGCGGGAAGCGCAACAGCCATTTGCGGGTGCCGTCGTTGGAAACCTGTTCCTCGACGATCTCCGGCCGCGCGATGGTGAAATGCGCCTTCAGCATCTCACGCATGTCCTTGGCGACATTGGTCATCGCGTCGAAATCGGAGACACCGCGGATATAGAGCCAGTGCCAGAGCTGGCTGACGCGCATGCGCACCTGCTTTTCCGATACGCCCTTTTCCTTCAGCGCTGCCGCCATGTCCTCGCGCGTCAGCCCGATCAGCGACGGCTTGGTGCCGAACAGATCCGGATTGGCGACGAGCGGCTTCTTGATGGCGACCGGCGCCAGAGCCTCTGAGACTGACATTTCTTCTATCCCGTTCGAACACATGCAGCTTTCCCACGTTCGACCAGCGGGAAAGTCAGGGCATGTTGAATGCGTGAAACCTGTATCGGCCCATCGGGCACATGTGCCGGACCTTCGTTGAGGCGGGCTTTATCATCAAATAGCCGCCGCGTCACTATTCTTCAGGAAATGCAAAAGGCCGGTCACGGGACCGGCCTTCCAACTCTTGCTGCGCGAGGACGCTTACTTGCAGGTTTCGATCTGCTTCAGCGCTGCTGCAATGCCCTGCAGCGAATAGGCATAGGAGGTCTTGGTGCCACGGCCGGAAACGGCGCTGACGCTCATATTCTGGCCCGTCTTCATCGCAGCGACCAGCGCCGGCTCTTCGGCCGCGTTCTCGACCCAGGCCGCCTTGTCCTTGGTGAACATCGTGAAGTTCTTCTTGTCGATCGTCACCGTCACCTTGGAATTCGGCTGCAGCACGTATCCCACCATCGCCTGCGGCTCGTAGGAAATGTTCTGGCCGGGCCGCTGCGAGACGATGAAGAAGATATCGCCGTGATCGACGCTGGCCGGTTCCTTGGTGGTCGGCACCGAAAGCACGTAGCAGACGTTGCTGGCGCCCGACTTGTAGGAATAGGCGCCCCATGCCTTGAACTGCTGGATGCGCGTGGGACCTGCGGCCGCTGCTGCTGGCGCCTGGGCCTGTTGCGGCTTGGCCGGGGCAGTGGCCTTCGGCGCCTGAGCCGATGCGAGGCCGGCGCTTGCGGCCAAGATTGCCAATGCGGTTGCGATTGTTCTTACAGACATGGTCTCCTGCCGGTTTTGTTCGTTCAACGGCCCGAGCGGGCAAGCCTTGCCAGGCATGATCCTGATTCGGCGCATTTTGACTTGATCCTGGTTACCAAACCGTCAACCAGACCATTAGAATTTGCTGAATCTCCTGCCCTTGCCCATCGATGGCTAGGAATAGCACTCGCCGCTATGCCTCCAAAGACCCAACCAGCAGAATTTCCATGCGTTTAATCAATCAGTGACACAAGGATTGGGGCAAGAGTTTGTCCTTTTCCTAACTCTCACAATGACATTAGAATGGTCGAATATGATGCGAATCTCATCGGAAACTGTGCGCAGCGTAAATGGATTTAGACGAAAGAGACCACTTCGCCGGCTTGGTAAGGGCAGTGGCCGATGAGCGCGATCAGGCAGCCTTTGCCGTGCTGTTCGATTATTATGGGCCGCGTTTGAAATCCTGGCTGGTAAAACGGTCGATGCGACCCGACGATGCCGAGGAACTCGTCCAGGAGGTGATGGCCGTTCTCTGGCACCGCGCCGGCCTCTACGATCCAGCCCGATCCTCCTTGTCCACCTGGCTTTTCCGTATCGCCCGCAACCGCCGCATCGACGCGGAACGCCGGGAGAGGCACAAGCAGATGGACATCTACGAACCCCTGTTCTTCGTCACCGAGACGCCGGGCGCAGATACGATCTTCGAAGGCGAGGAACGCGATGCCCAAGTGCGCGCAGCCCTTGCCGATATCCCCGGCGAACAGATGGAACTGGTGCGGGCGGCCTTCTTCCTCGGCCAGTCCCATTCGGAAATCGCCTCGGCGACAGGTCTTCCGCTCGGCACGGTAAAGTCGCGAATCCGGCTCGCATTCGAGCGCTTGCGACGAGTTCTCGACGATCCTTCGGAGGGATAACGCCCCTTGAGACTATTTGCCGCGGACGCCGTCGGCGATGTCCGGATTGTCCGAAAGCGCCAGATCGGCTGCCTCGTAGTGCCGGTCGGCGATATGGCCCTGGATCATCCGGAAGGCGGCGGCGAGCACCGCGACATCGTCGGTGAAGCCGACGAGGACGAACATGTCCGGCAGGAAATCGATCGGCATGATGAAATAGGCGAGCGCCGCAAGCAGGACGCCCCGCACCCGCGTCGGAGTCCGCCGGTCGATCGCGCAATAATAGGCGGCAATCAGGTCGCGGCTGAAGGGCACCTGTCGGACCGCCCGCTTCAGGGTCGGCCAGAATTTGGCGCGAACCTGCCGCTCGCGGCGGTCTTGCGTATCCTCGTCACCCGGCAGCAGAATTTCGCCGATCTTCACGTCGTCCATGGTCGCTCCGTTCGCTCAACGTGTGCCCGTCCAATATGGGCTCTGGACCATGAAGTTCAATTGCGGCGTGAGGATGCCTTATCCATTGCCCGGGCAAGCTTGAAGTCGATGTCGGTCAGCCCCTTGGTCGCGTGGGTGGTCAGCAGCACGTCGACCCGCGAATAGACGTTCGACCATTCCGGGTGGTGGTTGAGCTTCTCGGCGGACAGCGCGCATTCGGCCATGAAACCGAAGGCCTCGATGAAGGTCTTGAACTTGAAGCTCTTGAAGATCGCATCGCCTTCCGGCTTCAGATCCCAGCCGTCAAGCGTCGCGAACTCGCGCTCGACGCCCGCGGTATCCAGCTTTTCGTAGTTCATCGTCCAACCTTCCTTCGGGCTAAAGGGCGGCTTCGGCTCAGAGGAGGCTTTTCGCCGGCTCCATATCGCCGGCATAGGCAGCGCCGTAGCTCGTCTCCTGCAGCGGGAAGATTTCCTCCGTCAGATAAGGCCCGCCGCCGACCGACTCCTTCGACGACAGCAGCACGAAACGCGGCACCGTGAAGGGCGCCGTATAGAAGTTGCCGCGGCCGGAAAGGTAGTGGACCACGTCGTCCAGCCGGCAATTCTTGAGACGCGCCAGCGTGACATGCGGCGTGAACTTGCGGGGATCCGGCGGCAGGCCGATGCGCTGGCAGATCCGTTCGATCTCCGCCTGCAGCGCGTAGATTTCCGGCGAGGGCGAAACACCGGCCCAGATGGAATGCGGTTTCTTCGATCCGAAGGAGCCGATCCCGGTCAGCGTCGCCTGGAATTCCGGCCGGTCGATGCGGTCGAGACGGTCGACGATCTCGTCCGCCGTGCGGCCGTCCACGTCGCCGATGAAGCGCAGCGTGATGTGATAGTTCTCCACGTCGATCCACCGGGCACCGGGGATCCCTCCGCGCAGAAGAGACAGGCTCATCGCTACATTGCGCGGAATTTCGAGGGCGGTGAAAAGTCTCGGCATAGGGACCTCCTCGAATCTTTGGCAGATGCTAACAGCGAATCATGCAACGAGGTTCCGCGCAAGCTGTTATTTTCCCGTATCCTTAATAGCCCCCAGGAAGCTTTTGACAGGTTCGATGGTCTTTTCGACCATCACGGCGACCCCCTTGGCGTTCGGATGCATGCCGTCCGACAGCTGCAGGCTGGAAATGGTCGCGACCCCGTCGAGGAAGAACGGATAGAGCGGCACCGCGTACTTGTCGGCCAGCCGCTTGTAGATCGGGTTGAATTTTTCGGCGTAATTGCCGCCCATGTTCGGGGGTGCCAGAATACCGATCAGGAAGACCGGGATCTTCCGTTCCTTCAGCCGCGCCAGGATCGCATCGAGGTTCTTCTCCGACTGGTCGGGAGAGATGCCGCGCAACGCGTCGTTGGCGCCGAGCTCGAGGATCACGCCATCCGTGCCGTCGGGGACCGACCAGTCGATGCGGGACAAGCCCCCGGCCGTCGTATCCCCGGAAACGCCGGCATTGCTGACGACGACATTCTGCCCCGTGGCTTTCAACGCCGCCTCAAGCTGGGCCGTGTAGGATTCGGAAGGAGCAAGCTGGTAGCCCGCCATCAGGCTGTCGCCGAAACCGACGAGCTGGATTGCCTTGTCCTGCGCGGCAGCCGGCAACGCAGCCAGCGCCAATGCGGACATGACAATGAAGTGAAGCAGGCTTGCTTTAAAACTCACGATCCGTCTCCTAGATTGTGCGCTACCGCAACGCGGTGTTCGGGTTACGCTTCACGCCTATATAGGACGGTTCGATTTGACTAAAACCATCATCACGCTGAAGAAGGCCGATCTGACCCTCGGCAGCGCGGCAGCCTCGGTGCATGTGCTGAAGCAGATCGACCTCGAAATCCGCGCAGGCGAGGCTGTCGGCATCGTCGGGCCTTCGGGCTCCGGAAAATCGACGCTGCTGATGGTCCTGGCCGGTCTCGAACGGCTGGATAGCGGCGAGATCGTCATCAACGGCGCTCCCCTCCACGCGCTTTCCGAAGACCGGCTCGCCGATTTCCGCGGCCGCAATATCGGTATCGTCTTTCAGTCCTTCCACCTGATCGCCAACATGACCGCGCTCGAAAACGTCGCCGTGCCGCTCGAACTCGCCAACGTCAGGGACGCTTTCGAGATCGCCAAACGGGAACTCACCGCCGTCGGACTCGGCGAGCGCCTCAGCCACTATCCCGGCCAGCTTTCCGGCGGTGAGCAGCAGCGCGTCGCGATCGCCCGCGCCCTTGCCCCCTCCCCCTCGGTGCTGATCGCCGACGAACCGACCGGCAATCTCGACACCGAGACAGGCCGCCAGATCGCCGACCTCTTGTTTTCGAAACAGGCCGAGCGCGGCATGACCATGCTGCTCGTCACCCATGACAACGCGCTTGCCGCCCGCTGCTCGCGCCAGATCCGCGTCCGCTCCGGCGAGATCGTCGGCGACAGCGCCACCGCCCATCACCCGGTCCAGGCGGTCTCCGCATGAGGCAGGCCTTTCCGCGCCTCTCGATTTCCTTCCGCCTGGCGCTGCGCGAAATGCGCGGCGGGCTTGCCGGCTTCTACATCTTCCTCGCCTGCATCGCGCTCGGCACCGGGGCGATTGCGGCCGTCAACTCGGTATCGCGCGCCATCACCGGTGCCATCGCCTCCCAGGGCCAGGAAATCCTTGCGGGCGACATCCGTTTCGAACTGAACAACCGCGAAGCCACCGACCAGGAACGCGCGTTCCTCACCAGCCTCGGCAAGGTCTCCTTGTCCACCAGCCTGCGCTCCATGGCCCGCAAGCCTGACGGTACCGAGCAGGCGCTGGTCGAGGTCAAGGCGGTGGACGACGCCTATCCGCTCTACGGCAGTTTCGGCGCCAAACCTTCCGCGCCGCTGCCCGACCTTATTGGCAGGCAGGGAGAGACCTTTGGCGCGCTGGCGGCACCGCTTCTGCTGGAACGCCTCGGCCTCAAGGAGGGTGACCAGCTTCTGCTGGGCAACGCCCGGCTGACTTTGCGCGGCACGATCACCGCCGAGCCCGACGCGCTTTCCGACGGTTTCGGCTTCGCGCCACGCCTGATCGTCAGCCGCGAGGCACTCGCGGCCTCCGGCCTGATCACCACCGGCAGCCTCGTCGAACATGCCTACAAGGTGCGGCTCGATGATCCCTCGACCCGCTCGACGCTCGCCGCCCGCGCCAATCGCGAATTTCCGAGCGCCGGCTGGTCTGTGCGCACCAGTGATCGCGCGGCCCCTTCGCTGACCGAAAACGTCGATCGGTTCTCGCAATTCCTGACGCTCGTCGGCCTGACGGCATTGATCGTCGGCGGCGTCGGCGTCGCCAATGCCGTGCGCGCCTTCCTCGACGCCAAGCGCACCACGATCGCCACCTTCAAATGCCTCGGCGCGCCGGCCTCGGTCGTGACGATGATCTATCTCATCCAGATCATGCTGCTTGCGGTGATCGGCATCCTGATCGGCCTCGTCATCGGCGCCGTCTCGCCCTTCGTCGCGCTGCAATTCCTCGAAGGCGTGCTGCCGGTTCCGAAGGAAGTCACCTTCTACCCCTCGGCGCTCGCGCTCGCCGCATTGTTCGGCATCCTGATCACCTTCGCTTTCGCGGTTCTGCCGCTCGGCCATGCCCGCGAAGTGCCGGCGACCGCGCTTTTCCGCGAACAGAGCTTCGACAACACCCGCCTTCCCTCCTGGCCTTATCTTCTCGCGGCCGGTCTGGCGCTCGCCACCTTGGCGGCACTCGCGATCATCTCCGCCGAGGAACGCTTCATCGCCTCGGTTTTCCTCGCCGCCGTCGCCGGAGCCTTTGTGCTTCTGCGCCTCGTGGCAGCCCTGATTGCCGCGCTTGCCAGAAGAAGTCCGCGGGTCAACTCGCCGGCGCTGCGGCTGGCGATCGGCAATATCCACCGGCCCGGCGCGCTGACGCCGTCGGTCGTATTGTCCCTCGGCCTCGGCCTTGCCCTTCTCGTGACGCTCGCCCTGATCGACGGCAACATGCGCCGCCAGCTGACCGGCAGCATCGCCCAGCAGGCGCCGAATTTCTTCTTCGTCGACATCCAGGGATCGGAGCGCGACGGTTTCGTCAACATCCTGAAACAGCAGGCGCCGGAGGGTGCGATCACCCAGGTGCCGATGCTGCGCGGAAGAATCCTCGCCTTCAACGGCCAGGACGTGACCCAGATGAACGTGCCGCCCGCCGGCCGCTGGGTGCTGCGCGGCGACCGCGGCATCACCTACGAGGACAAGCTGCCATCCAATTCCGCGCTGACGGCGGGAGAATGGTGGAGCGCCGACTATACCGGCGAGCCGCTGGTCTCCTTCTCGGCGGAAGAGGCCGGCGAACTCGGCCTGAAGATCGGCGATACCGTCACCGTCAACGTGCTCGGCCGCAATATCACCGCCCGCATCGCCAATTTCCGAAAGGTCGAGTGGGAATCGCTCTCGATCAATTTCGTGATGGTCTTTTCGCCCAACACCTTCCGGGGCGCACCGCATGCCTGGCTCGCGACGCTCAGCGATCCTTCGGCCACCGCCCAGCAGGAAGCCTCGATCCTGCGCGCCGTCACCAACGCCTATCCGACCATCACCAGCGTCCGGGTGAAGGATGCGATCGATATCGTCGATCAGCTCGTCGGCCAGCTTGCGACCGCGATCCGGGCCGCAGCGGCCGTTGCATTGATCGCCTCCGTGCTGGTGCTTGCCGGCGCGCTCGCCGCCGGCAACAGGGCCCGCACCCATGACGCCGTCATCCTGAAGACACTCGGCGGCACGCGCAGCATGCTGATGCGCGCGTTCAGCTACGAATACATGATCCTTGGAACGGCGACGGCGCTCTTCGCGCTTCTCGCCGGCGGCCTCTCCGCATGGTTCGTCGTCAGCCGCATCATGCGCCTCCAGTCGGTCTTCCTGCCCGACGTTGCGGTGCTGACGCTCGCCGTTTCTCTGGTTTTGACCGTTGGAATAGGCCTCGCCGGCACATGGCGCATATTAGGGCAGAAGGCCGCGCCGGTGCTGCGCGAGCTCTAATTCTCCCAGAGGTAGTATTTCTCGTTAACTCTCTGATCAAAATCCCGTCAGAACGTCCCATAGGTTGCTAAAGGGGCCTGACAGCTTGCGTTTTTCGCTTGTCGCACCTCTTGTATGTGAAGCGATCTCGCATCATATTTATGCGCAGGCTTGCTGGAGCTCCGCAGCGGCGCCTGGGTCCGTAAAAAGGGGGCCCGACACCGTGAATAATTCCGGAGCTTAAAGAGGAAACAATGGCTGACTTTAACAACTACCAGACCCGGGTGGCGCAGGGTCGCGCCCAGTCCGGCGCGATGATCGATGAAGGCCTGCGTGCCTACATGCTGAAGGTCTACAACCTGATGGCTGTCGGCTTGGCTATCACCGGTATCGCCGCCTATGGTATCTCGGCCCTCGCAACGACGACCGATGCAGCCGCAGCTGTCGCCCGGCTTCCGAACGGCATCCTGCTGACCAGCCTTGGCGCTGCGATCTACGGTTCGCCGCTTCGCTGGGTCGTGATGCTCGCGCCGCTCGCAGTGGTGTTCTTCCTGAGCTTCCGCGTTCATAAGATGAGCGTCGGCGCGGCACAGGCCACTTTCTGGGGCTACGCGGCCCTGATGGGCCTCTCGCTCTCGTCGATCTTCCTGATCTACACCTCGCAGAGCATCGTGCAGACGTTCTTCATCACGGCCGCCTCCTTCGGCGCCCTGTCGCTGTACGGCTACACGACGAAGAGAAGCCTGTCGGGCATGGGCTCGTTCCTGATCATGGGCCTGTTCGGCCTGATCATCGCCTCGATCGTCAACATCTTCCTGGCGTCTTCGGCCCTCGGCTTCGCGATCTCCGCGATCGGCGTGCTGATCTTCGCAGGCCTCACCGCCTACGATACGCAGAAGATCAAGGAAATGTACTTTGACGGCGACGACGTCGCGGTTGCTGGCCGCAAGGCCATCATGGGCGCTCTGACCCTCTACCTCGACTTCATCAACCTCTTCACGTTCCTCCTCCAGTTCCTGGGCAACCGGAACAACTAATTCGAGGAATGCGAACACGAAAAAGGCGGCCTCCGGGCCGCCTTTTTTATTGCCCGGCTTCGCGCCGCAGCATAGTCTTCGGCCATTCCTTTCAACGGCCTGAATCTCAATGACATTCAATCTCCGCGACGCCTCCCCCGCCGATCTTCCGACCATCACCGATATCTATCGCGACAGCGTGCTGAACGGCACCGCAAGCTATGAACTCACCCCGCCGGACCAGGCGGAGATGACGGCTCGTTTCGAGGCGATCCGCGCCAAAGGTTACCCCTATATCGCAGCGGAACAGGAAGACGGCACCCTCCTCGGTTATGCCTATGCATCCGCCTTCCGGACCCGCCCGGCCTATCGCTGGCTGGTCGAGGATTCGATCTACCTGGCACCGGAAGCGCGCGGCAAGGGCGTCGGAAAGGCGCTGCTCAAGGAACTGGTGGTGCGCTGCGAGGCGCTGGGCTTCCGCCAGATGGTCGCCGTCATCGGCGGTGCAAGCCCCGCCTCCGTTGGCCTTCATCGTGGCCTCGGCTTCGAACTGACGGGCACCCTGAAGGGCACCGGCTTCAAGCACGGGAAGTGGCAAGATACGGTGCTGATGCAGGTCTCGCTCGGCGAGGGCAATGAAACCGATCCGGATCCTGGCGTCTATCCCGGCTCGCTGTTCACCGAATAGAACGCCGCCTCAGTCGATCAGTTTCAGCACCTTGTCGAACACCTTGAGCACCTGCGGCAGTTCATGGCCGCGTTTCATGATCATGCCATGGGTGTTCATCACGGAGTAGGCGCCCTGCTTGCCAGCGAGCTTCGGGTTCTTTTCGATTCGGAAGAGCGGGCTTTCGCCGGAGCGTTTGAAGACGGAGAACACGGCCCGGTCCTTGAGATGGTCGATCGCGTAGTCCTTCCACTCCCCCTCGCCGACCATTCGGCCGTAAATCCTTAAAATCGCATCGAGTTCGCGCCGGTGGAAGGTGACCGGTGCGGGATCGCGGTTCTGCCGATATTCACTGAGATCGACGACGACGGCTGCGTCCCGGGGTCTCTGGCTCCCGGGTAAATCCGGCTGATCTGTCATCAAGACTCCCAAATCGTCAAATGTCAGAGATGTGACAGTGTGCCCGAGAGGCCGTAAAAATCAACCCGGCAATTCGCCCGGAACGAACCGTCACGATTTTATTCTTGCCCCATTTCGAACAAAAGAGTGCCCGATTTCGAAGCGAGATTGGCATCGTTGGTTGGCGCCGTTTTCAGCGCCATATGGCCCGGTCTGGTGCATTGACCCTTACCCCCAGCCCCCCAATGTTATTGGATCGGGCCGCCAACAAGAGTTCACGCACAATCAGGCAAGCTAGGAACCGCACCCGCGGTCAGTATTTCTTGCGGCCTGCCATCAGCACGGTCGCGCCGAGAATTGCCGCAGGCTCGCCGCCCGGGCCGGATGTCTGCAGCAGGATCGCGCAGCCATCCTTCTTCGACTTGCCCATCAGCTTGCCCGGCAGGGTCAGCTTCATGCTCTGGCCGTTCCAGGTGCCGACCGACTGCACGTCGTAGACGGCGTGCCAATATTCCATCGTCTTGCCGCTGTTTTCACCCTTGGTGACATCCACCAGCTGGCGCTTTGTGAAATACGCGACGACGACGTCAGCCTGCCCCTTGCCGTCGCCGATCTCGATTTCGATTTCGTCGCCGCGCATCGCCGCGGTGACCGGGACGTCGAGCCCCTTGCCGGTTTGGCCGAGTGCCTTCACCTTGTCGTTGATGATCGTGAGGTCGGTGCCCTTGACATGATCTCGGCCGTTGATGACGGCCTGGGGAGTATAGACCCCGCTCCGGCCCAGCGTCTTGGCATAACCATATTGACGCTCGGTATTTTCCTTGGAACTCAGTGTGTCGGTCCAGCCGAGATAGTTCCAGTAATCGACATGGTAGGAAAGCACGACCATGTCTCCCTGCGCCACCAACTCACCCAGAGCGGCGTCGGCCGGCGGGCAGGAGGAGCAGCCCTGGGAGGTAAAGAGTTCGATCACGCCCTTCGGCGCCCTGACCTCTCCTGCAAATGCAGCGCCCGCATAGAACAGGCCCGCAACAAGGAGTACGGAGCGAAAACGAGAGGGCATGGGTGGCAGACCTTTTTATCAGGGCAACTGTTATCCACGATTGCTCGCGGCGATCAAGGGCCTAACGCACGGGATGGCGGAAAGTAACCACCAGCCCCCCTCAAGAGAAAGTCACGAAGGGGTGAAGACCGGATATTTGATCGGTTTCCGAATGCGTTTCCCTGGACATCAAACTTCGCGAAAAACGCGCCGAGGTCAAATCAGTTTGAGCAGGCCTTGAGTAAAATAAACGGCACCTACGCCGGTGACGATCCAACGCGTCCAGGCGCGGAAATTCTGGTCGGTCATCTTCTGCAGTATGTCGTTGCCGGCCCGCGCCCCGAGGATCGCGATCGGCGCCGCGACCAGCACCGCAATCCACTCGGCAGCCGGCAGGTCAGAGGCCGCATTCCAGTAGAACACCACCTTCGTTGCATGCGAGGCGACCTGTACCGCAGCCTTGGTGGCGATCACCTTGCGCCGGTCCATCGTCGTGCGGATGAAGAAAATGTCGATCGTCGGCCCCGACACGCCGACGCCGACCGTCAGCGCTCCGGCGATCAGCCCGCAGGCCAGTGCATGCAGCGGTTTCGAGGCATCGAGCCGCAGTTTCGAGACCGGCATCCAGACGAGGATCGGCATCAGCCCGATGGCGATCGACACGACGATGAGATCCGGCTGATAGTCGACGATCAGCAGGATGATGCTCGAGATGACGAGCCCGAGGCCCAGGATGCCGAGAATGCGGTAGTCGATATAGGCGCGCGAGAACCAGGCGCGCGACCCGTTCGAGACCGTCTGGATGACGCCGTGGATGGCGATCGCGGTACCGACGGGAAAGAGGAAAAGCAGCACCCAGAGCAGGATAAGCCCGCCCGCCATGCCGAAAATTCCCGAGAGCAGCGATGTCAGGAAAACGGTGACGGCCATTCCGATGAGGATGACGACGGTCAAGGGCAAGGGACCTTGGGTGTTTGGATAGTTGCCTGGCAAAATGAGCCGGCGTCGCGATTTGGTTGGGACAGAAGACACCACCCACCCTCATTCCTGTGCTTGTCACAGGAATCCAGTGACCCGATGTCTATCGGGTCGGAAGACTCTTTTCAGCCCAAAGACTTGGGCTGGCTGGATTCCTGTGACGAGCACAGGAATGAGGGAGAAAAAGCATGAGCATAAGGGGAAACTCCCCCTGGCTAGACCAGGGGGAGAACTTGCCAAATCAGGCAGCGAGGTCGCGCAGAACGGTCTGCAGGATGCCGCCATTGTTCATGTAGATGACCTCGTCGAGCGTATCGATGCGGCAGAGGATGTTGATTTCCTTCACCGTGCCGTCGCCGTAGGTGATCTTGGCGGTCTTCCATTCGCGCGGCTTGATGTCGCCTTCGAGACCGAGAATCTCGACTGTCTCGTCGCCCTTGAGGCCGAGGCTGGCCCAGGTCGTGCCCTCTTCGAAGACGAAGGGAACGACGCCCATGCCGACCAGGTTCGAGCGGTGGATACGCTCGAAGGACTGGGCGATGACCGCCTTGACGCCGAGAAGATTGGTGCCCTTCGCGGCCCAGTCGCGCGACGAACCGTTGCCGTATTCGACGCCGGCGAAGATGACCAGCGGAACGCCCTCTTCCCTGTACTTCATGGCCGCGTCGTAGATCGACATCTCTTCCTTGGACGGATAGTGGAAGGTGTAGCCGCCTTCCTTGCCGTTCGGGCCGAGCATGTAGTTGCGGATGCGGATGTTGGCGAACGTGCCGCGCATCATCACTTCATGGTTGCCGCGACGCGTGCCGTACTGGTTGAAGTCGGCAACGCCGACGCCATGGCCCGTCAGGTACGCACCGGCCGGCGAAGCAGCCTTGATCGAACCGGCCGGCGAGATGTGGTCGGTGGTGATCTTGTCGCCGAAGAGACCGAGGACGCGGGCGCCCTTGATGTTCTTGAGGCCGGAACCGGTCTTGCCCATGCCGACGAAGTAGGGCGGGTTCTGCACATAGGTCGAATTGTCGTCCCAGGCATAGGTCTGGCCCGGGGGAACCTTGACCGCCTGCCAGTTCGCATCGCCCTTGAAGACGTCCGCATACTTGGTTTCGTAAAGTTCGCGGGTGACGTATTTCAGGATGAATTCCTGGACTTCCTTCGAGGTCGGCCAGATGTCCTTGAGGAAGACCGGGTTGCCGTTCTGGTCTTCGCCGAGCGGTTCCGTGGTCAGATCCTTCTGGACCGAACCGGCCAGCGCATAGGCGACGACGAGCGGAGGCGAGGCGAGGTAGTTCGCCTGGACGTCCGGAGAAATACGGCCTTCGAAGTTACGGTTGCCCGAGAGCACGCCGGCGGCGATCAGGCCCTTGTCGTTGATCGTCTTCGAGATCGGCGCCGGCAGCGGGCCGGAATTGCCGATGCAGGTGGTGCAGCCGAAGCCGACCAGATTGAAGCCGAGCTTGTCGAGATCGGCCTGCAGGCCGGACTTGGCAAGGTATTCGCCGACGACCTGGGATCCCGGTGCAAGCGAGGTCTTGACCCACGGCTTGGACTTCAGGCCCTTGGCAACCGCGTTGCGGGCGAGCAGGCCGGCAGCGATCAACACCGACGGGTTGGACGTGTTGGTGCAGGAGGTGATCGCGGCAATCGCCACGTCGCCATGGCCGAGATCGAAATCCGTGCCCTCGACCGGGTAACGATTGTCGAGCTGGCCGGGCTTCTTGTATTCGGTATCGAGCGAACCGGCGAAACCGGAAGCGATCTTGTCGAGCGAGATGCGGCCTTCCGGACGCTTCGGGCCGGCCATGGAAGGCACGACGTCGTTGAGGTCGAGTTCGAGCGTATCGGTGAAGACGAGGTCGGAACCGTCGCCTTCGCGCCACATGCCCTGGACCTTGGAATAGGCCTCGACCAGCGCGATCCGCTCAAGCGTGCGGCCGGACATGGTCAGGTAGTTGATGGTTTCGCCGTCTACGGGGAAGAAGCCGCAGGTCGCGCCGTATTCCGGACCCATGTTGCCGATCGTCGCGCGGTCGGCGAGCGGCATGTTGTCCATGCCCGGACCGAAGAATTCGACGAACTTGGAAACCACGCCCTTCTTGCGCAGCATCTGCACGACGGTGAGCACGAGGTCGGTCGCGGTGACGCCTTCCTTGAGCTTGCCGGTGAGCTTGAAGCCGATGACTTCAGGCAGCAGCATCGAGACCGGCTGGCCGAGCATCGAGGCTTCCGCTTCGATACCACCGACGCCCCAGCCGAGAACGCCGAGGCCGTTGATCATCGTGGTGTGCGAATCGGTGCCGACGCAGGTGTCGGGATAAGCGATCGTTTCGCCGTCCTCTTCCTTGGTCCAGACAGTCTGGCCGAGATATTCGAGGTTGACCTGGTGACAGATGCCGGTGCCCGGAGGAACGACGCGGAAATTCTTGAACGCCTGCTGGCCCCACTTCAGGAAGCGGTAGCGCTCGCCGTTGCGCTCGTATTCGAGCTCGACGTTCTTCGCAAACGCGGTCGGCGTGCCGAACTCGTCGACGATGACCGAGTGGTCGATCACGAGATCGACGGGAACGAGCGGGTTGATCTTTTCCGGATCGCCGCCGAGCGAAACCATCGCGTCGCGCATCGCGGCAAGGTCGACGACGGCGGGAACGCCGGTGAAGTCCTGCATCAGCACGCGGGCCGGACGGTAGGCGATTTCCGCTTCCGTGAGACCCTTGTTGTTCAGCCATTCGGCAACGGTAAGGATCTGTTCCTTGGTGACGGACTGGCCGTCTTCGAAGCGGAGCAGGTTTTCGAGCAGCACCTTCATGGAGAAGGGCAGCTTCGAGACGCCGGCAAGACCGTTTTGCTCAGCCTTGGGAAGGCTGTAGTAAACGTAATCCTTACCGCCTACGGTAAGGATGGAGCGACAATTGAAACTGTCGAGAGACTTAGCCACGGAATAAACCCCGCTGATTAAAGAGCCAACACGCGCGTGCGGACGCCTATGCACTTCATGCACATCAGGATGCGGGTACGACCATTTCCGCTGTCCGCACGAGAAGATTTTTTGGGATCTTCAGGTTCGGCGGAAGATTGAAATCACGCCGGCCGCTGGCGTGGTTGCAGTGCTTATAGATAATTTCTAAGAAGGGTTCCAGACGCTTGACGCGCATTCCGAATAAATTTTCGGATCGCGATGATTAAAATCTTAATGAAGGTCTCCCGCATGCGGCTTGTCGCCGAAAATTTGAGCGCGAGGCGCGGCGAAGACCTGATTTTCACGGATGTCTCCTTTGATCTCGGAGCCGGTGAAAGCCTCGTCCTGACCGGCCGCAACGGATCGGGAAAATCGACCCTTCTGCGGGTCGTGGCCGGATTGCTGCGCCCGGAGACCGGTCGCGTCACCTGGACTTCGGACAGTGCCGATTCGGGCATGCGCGCCGCCGAGGCCTGCCACTATCTCGGCCACCGCAATGCGATGAAGGCGGAATTGACGGTCTTTGAGAATCTCGCCTTCTGGAAGGACTTCCTTGGCGACACGCAGGACGGCAAGGGTATCCCGCCGGGCGAGGCCGCCGACGCCGTGGGCCTCGGGGGTATCGTCCATCTTCCCTTCGGTTATCTCTCCGCCGGCCAGCAGCGCCGCATGGCGTTTGCCAAGCTGCTCGTCGCGTATCGGCCGGTCTGGATATTGGACGAGCCGACTGCGGCGCTCGATGTGAGTGCGGAGGGTGTGTTCACGGAGCTGATCAAGGCGCATCTTGCGGCTGGCGGTATTTTACTGGCGGCGACCCATCAGCCGCTGGGGCTGGAGAATGCCAAGGAACTGCGGATGACGGGGTTTGCGGGTGTTGGGGAGGGAAGATGGTGATCGTCCTGCCTGTGGCTACCCCCCTCTGCCCTGCCGGGCATCTCCCCCTCAAGGGGGGAGATCGGATGGAGTTGCCGTCCTGCCCCCAAGTTAGGTCTCGACGTACCATCACCAGCATAAATATCGTCATCAATATGAAATCTGCGCTCTCCGCTGCCCAAGCGGTCAACGTTTGGCGAAGGTCTTGCGCCTTGCCGATCTCCCCCCTTGAGGGGGAGATGCCCGGCAGGGCAGAGGGGGGTAAACCCCGGCGAGAGGCCAGATCATGACAGCCCTCCTCCTCCGCGACCTCAAACTCTCCGTCCGCGCCGGCGGCGGCGCCCTGATCGGTGTCCTCTTCTTCATGACCGTCGTCGCCGTCATCCCCTTCGCCGTCGGCCCGGATCTCAACCTTCTCTCCCGCATCGGCCCGGCGATCGTCTGGATCGGCGCGCTGCTGTCGGCCCTGCTCGGCCTCGACCGCCTGTTCCAGACCGAGCGCGAAGACGGATCGCTCGACCTTCTTCTGATGCAGGAACATCCGCTCGTCCTGACCGTGCTGGTCAAATGCCTCGCCCACTGGCTCGGCAACGGCTTGCCGCTGGTGATCGCCTCGCCGCTGCTCGGGCTGTTCATGAACATGGACGAGGTGGCGATCGGCGCCACCATGCTGACGCTGCTGGTCGGCACGCCGGCGCTGACCTTCATCGGCGCGGTCGGAGCGGCGGTCGCGGTCGCCCTGCCGCGCGGCGGGCTGCTCGTCTCGATCCTTGTCCTGCCGCTCGCGATCCCCGTGCTGATCTTCGGGGTCAGCGCTTCCTATGCGGCGGTCGAGGACCCTGCCCCGTTTATGCCGCCTTTCTTGATATTGGTGGCAATCACGATGTTTTTTGCCGTGCTCGGCCCGCTCGGTGCGGCACTGGCGTTGCGCAATGCCGGCGATTGACTAGAATCGGATTGATCAGGATCAGGTTGAATCGGATCGGGTTGACCGGGATCAAGCTGCTTTTCCGCGCGCAGATTAGAAAGTGCCCATGACCGACAGCCTCGCCATCAGCAAGTTCAGCGACCTGGCCAACCCGACGCGGTTTCTGGCTTTGGCGGCCCGCATCCTCCCCTTTATGGCGGCGGCCACAGCGATCCTGTTCGCGATCGGCCTCTACCTGAGTTTTACCACCGAGGGCGATTACCAGCAGGGCCTGACGGTGCGCATCATGTATGTGCATGTGCCCTCCGCCTGGCTGTCGATGATGTGCTACACGGTGATGGCCGTTTCGGCGATCGGCACGCTGGTCTGGCGCCATCCCCTCGCCGACGTCAGCCACAAGGCCGCAGCCCCGCTCGGCGCCGCCTTCACGCTGATTGCGCTCGCCACCGGCTCCCTCTGGGGCAGGCCGATGTGGGGGACCTGGTGGGTCTGGGACGCGCGCCTCACCTCCGTCTTCGTGCTTTTCCTCATGTATCTCGGCCTGATCGCGCTCAACCGCGCCATGGACGACCCGTCGAGGGCGGCGCGTGTCTCGGCCGTGCTGATCCTCGTCGGCTTCGTCAACATCCCGATCATCAAGTTCTCGGTCGACTGGTGGAATACGCTGCACCAGCCGGCAAGCGTCATCCGCATGGGCGGCCCGACCATCGACCGGGAATTCCTCTGGCCGCTGCTGGTCATGGCGATCGCCTTCACGCTGCTGTTCTTCACCCTGCATGTGATGGCGATGCGCAACGAGATCTGGCGCCGTCGTGTCGCCGCCCAGCGCCGCATGGCCGCGCGTTTGGCCGGGCGGGAGGCGTAAAACCATGACCCACACCTTTTATATAGCCATGTCCTATGCCGTTACGGCGATCGTCATCCTCTGTCTGATCGCCTGGACCTGGCTGGACGGTCGCGCCCGCAGGCAGGAACTGGCCGAGCTCGAAGCCTCCGGCATCCGCCGCCGCTCCGCCCAGCCGACAGGTGACGCGGGATGAGCATCGAGACCGAAAACCAGCCCGCCGCGCGCAAAAGCCTGGCACGTCATGCACTGCCGCTGATTCCGTTGGTGATCTTCCTGGGTTTTGCCGCCGTCGCCGGCAAGATGCTCTACGACCAGGACGTCAACGGCCGTGACGTCTCGGCCATTCCCTCCGCCCTGATCGGCAAGAAGGCGCCGTCGCTGGCCCTTCCGCCGCTGGAGGGCTCGAACACCGCAGCACTGACGTCTGCCGCGATCACCGGCAAGCTGACGCTCGTCAACGTCTTTGCCTCCTGGTGCGTGCCCTGCCGGCAGGAACACCCGATCCTGAAGGAGCTGGCGAACGATAGCCGGCTCACCATCGTCGGCATCAACTACAAGGACCGCAACGACAACGCGCTGCGTTTCCTCGGCGAACTCGGCAACCCTTACAAGGCGATCGGCGTGGATCCGAACGGCAAGGCGGCGATCGACTGGGGTGTCTACGGTATTCCGGAAAGCTATCTGGTCGCGCCTGACGGCACGATCCTCTACAAGAAGGTCGGTCCCTTCGACGCCCGCAGCCTGACGCAGGATCTCCTGCCGGCGATCGAAAAGGCTTCGGCGAAGGGCTGATCAGGCACCAGCAGTTTTGGCCGCGCCGGACGTCTTGTCCGGCGCGGTTTTGCTTTGGGAATGGGGCAGGCGGTATCGGGTATGTGGGAGGTAGGTGGTTTGTGCCTGCCCCGGCTGCTTTCGGCGGTCGAATGAGGATTGCCGAGCCCTCGTCTATCGCCTTCGCAACCATCACCGGAAACCTGGGTCCGAAAACCCTTGGACGAGGATGCCGGTTCGCGAACCCGGTCTCCCATCCGATGACGGGGTAATTATGGGGTGGTTTCGAATAGACGGGGACGAGCGGGGAAGTGAATGTCCGCAAAGCATTGATGCTGTTGGGGGCATTTTTCATGAGCGGGTTAAATCGTCCCCTGTTAAAGACCCCTCCCGCCCTGCCGGGCACCCTCCCCACAAGGGGGAGGGATATATGCCGCCTGCTCGCAGTTCCCCGTCGTGAGCAGGATGTCTTCAATAATGAGAGTAGTCATATCTTCGATCAAGCGGCGATCTTGAGCCAACAATCGAGGTCTATGGTTTGGCAGGAGCATCGCGGCTTGGTCTCCCTCCCCCTTGTGGGGAGGGTGGCCGGCAGGCCGGGAGGGGTCTTTTTTCCCTCGCCCGCAGCCGAAACCTACAGCCCGCCCTGCCACACCCGAACAGCATCGACCGGCCAGACGAGCATCAGCACGTTGAGCGTCAGATTGTCGCGGATGATGTAGCCTGTCGCAAGCTCGAAGAAGATCGCGATCGCGATCGTCAGCCAGACCGGCAGGCGCGAGGCGGCGAAGAAGCCGAGCGCCATGAACACCGTGTCCATTGCCGAATTGAGGATGCTGTCGCCGGTATAACCGAGCGCCATGGTCGCGGTGCGGTAGCGGTCGATGATCAATGGCGAATTCTCGGCGATCTCCCAGGCGGCCTCGATCAGCACCGCCAGCGACAGCCGGGCCGTCAGCGGCGCGCGGCGCAGGATCAGCCAGCCAAGACCGTAGAACAGGAAACCGTGGATGATGTGCGACGGCGTGTACCAGTCGGAGAGATGCTGCGAATTGCCGCTGGTGTTCACCCCGCCTTCCCAGAATTTCACATAACCGCATTCGCAGATCGGAATGCGCCCCATCACGTAGAGGATGGCGATCTGGAGCAGAAACAGGATGAGCGCGGCGAGAAGCCAGCGCCGGGAGGAAGAACTCGATGGGAAGAATTCCGCTGCAGTCACTTTTCGACCTCGGCTTCGCCTGACGGGTCCTGGACCGTGTGGCGCATGATCAGCGGCATCTGCGTCATGGTGAAGATCAGCGTGATCGGCATCGTGCCCCAGACCTTGAAGGCGACCCAGAAATTGTCCGCCGCCTTGACGTCGGGCAGGTAATAGGCGTTCGCGCCGCGCCAGACGATTTCGTTGAGGACGGCAAGGAACAGGAAGAACACACCCCAGCGGATGGTGAGCTTGCGCCAGCCGGCATCATCGAGCTGGAAGGCCGCATTGAACACATAGCCGAGGAGCGATTTGCCGAACAGCAGGCCGCCGAGCAGCACGACGCCGAACAGCGTGTTGATGATGGTCGGCTTCATCTTGAAGAACAGCTCGTCCTGCAGCCAGATGCCGAGCCCGCCGAAGACAAGCACGACGATGCCGGAAATGAAGGGCATCATAGGCAGATGCCCGAGAACGATCTTCGAGACGACGAGCGAAACGACGGTCGCGAGCATGAACAGGCCGCTGGCGATGAAAAGCGGGCCGCCGAGCACCGAAAGCCACGGAAAAGTTGCGGCAAGCCATTCTCCGCGCAGATTGGCGAAGAAGAAGACAAGCAGCGGCCCGAGCTCAAGCGCAAGCTTCAGCATTGGATGGTGCCGGTCGGCAGCGGTGGGCGTCGTGTCGCTTTCGAATTTCATATATTGGTCAAACCTGCTTAATCCTGCCTTGGCCCTGCGCGGATGCCAAGGCAGATTTGTGGCATCAATGGGCAATCCCGGCAATGGCGCGCGCAAAATCCTGCGCCTCGAAGGGTTCGAGATCGTCTACACCCTCGCCGACCCCGATGAAATAGACTGGCAGCTTGTGCTTGGCGGCGATCGCCACGAGAATGCCGCCGCGCGCCGTGCCGTCGAGCTTGGTCATGATCAGGCCGCTGACGCCGGCAACATTGCGGAAGATCTCGACCTGGTTCATGGCGTTCTGGCCGGTCGTGGCGTCGAGCGTCTGCAGCACCGTATGCGGCGCGTCGGGATCGAGCTTGCCGAGCACGCGGACGATCTTTTCGAGCTCGGCCATCAGCTCGGTGCGGTTCTGCAGCCGGCCGGCGGTATCGATGATCAGGACGTCGCTCTTGTTGGCACGCGCCTGCTCGTAAGCATCATAGGCAAGCCCCGCCGCATCGGCGCCGAGCTTGGTGCCGATAAAGCCAGAGCCGGTGCGGTCCGCCCAGATCTTCAGCTGCTCGATCGCGGCCGCGCGAAACGTATCGCCGGCGGCGAGCATGACCTTGAGGCCGGAGCCTGACAGTTTCGCCGCCAGCTTGCCGATCGTCGTCGTCTTGCCGGTGCCGTTGACGCCGACGACGAGGATGACATGCGGCTTGTGATTGAGATCGAGCGCCAGCGGCTTTGCGACTGGCGCAAGAACCCTGGTGATTTCGGCCGCCATGATCCGCGACACGTCTTCGCCGGTGACGTCCTTGCCATAACGCTCGGACGACAGCGCGCCGGTGACCCGCATGGCGGTCTCGACGCCGAGATCGGCCTGGATCAGCAGGTCTTCGAGCTGTTCCAGCGTGTCGTCGTCCAGCTTGCGCTTGGTAAAGAGCGCGCTGATCTGGCCGGTGAGCTGCGACGACGTGCGAGCGAGGCCGGCGCGCAGGCGCTGGAACCAGGTGAGTTTCGGCTGGGGGATAACGGGTTCGGGCGTGGGTTCCGGGCGGACGGTGGAGAAACCTCTGGGGAGGGTGGGCTCGGGCGGCGGCTCCAGCCCTTCGCTTTGGCTCAGGACGTTCGTTGCTGCAATCGATTCACTGGATCGATTGCTCTGCTCTGCAGACCGCGCCTCACCCCCCTCTGTCCTGCCGGACATCTCCCCCTCAAGGGGGGAGATCGAATCGTGGGTAGCTCCTTGCCCTAAAACAGACTTCGAGTCCGCAGCAGCAACACTGTCGGTAGAATGGGAAAGAGGCGGCTCATCCGTGATCTCCCCCCTTGAGGGGGAGATGTCCGACAGGACAGAGGGGGGTGCTTCCGCCGATCCAACGGCGTCTTCCTCGGCCTCGGCTTCCGCCTGCAGCAACGACAGCGGCACCATGCCGATATCGGATGCGGCTTCGACACCGGAAAGCAGCGCCGACTCCTCGTCGTCGGCAGTCTCCGCCTCAGACAGATCGACATTCTCCGCCACCACATCCGAAACAGGCCCGCCAGCCGTCTCGATCTCAGCCGGCGCCACCGGATCGACCGGCGAAACCGGCAGGTCTTCGTCGCGCGACTTCGGCTCCAGTTCCGCCTGGATGGCGGCAATATCCTCCGGCCTTACGGCATCGGGTGCCGGTTCCTCGGCGGGCTTGCCGAAGGTGAAGACGCGTTTGATGAAGCCCAATGCCATGAGAACCTGTTCCGGTTACGCCGCCCGAGACGGGACAAGGGCGGACGTGACCTGCATTTCCAGATGTTTGCCGTTATGGCCGGTAATCGTAACCCGCGTGAACTCGCGGGGAACGAGGCGAGGCACGGCCACCAGCGAAAAGTTTTCCGTATGCGCCATGCCGTTGTTCTCGACGATGATCGCCTGCTCGGTGCCGACCATGCGGTCGAGATGGACGCGATGCAGCACCTCGCCGCGCGCGCGCAGCCGCGCCGCCCGGTCCTTGACGACAGCCCGATCGACCTGCGGCATGCGGGCAGCTGGCGTGCCCGAGCGCGGGCTATAGGGGAAGACGTGCAGGAAGGAGATGCCCGCCTCTTCCGAGAGCGTCGCGGCATTCTCGAACATCTCTTCGGTCTCGGTCGGGAAACCGGCGATCATATCCGCCCCGAAGGCGATCTCGGGCCGCAGGCGCCGCGCCTGTTCGGTGAAGGCCAGCGCCTCGGCGCGCGAGTGGCGGCGCTTCATCCGCTTGAGGATCATGTCGTCGCCATGCTGCAGCGACAGGTGCAGATGCGGCATGAACCGCGGCTCGTCGGCGATCAGGTCCCAGAGGTGTTTGTCCGCCTCGATACTGTCGATCGAGGACAGGCGAAGGCGCAGGATCTCCGGCACCTGTTTGAGCAGCGTCTTGGCGAGAAGCCCGAGCGACGGCTGGCCGGGGAGATCGGCGCCGTAGCTGGTGGCATCGACGCCGGTCAGCACGATCTCGCGATAACCGCTTTCGGTCAGCCGCCGGGCCTGATCGACCACGGCGCCCATCGGCACCGAGCGGGAATTGCCGCGGCCATAGGGGATGATGCAGAAGGTGCAGCGGTGATCGCAGCCGTTCTGCACCTGGATGAAGGCGCGCACATGGCCGTCGATATGCTTCACCATCTGCGGCGCGGTGGCGCGCACGCTCATGATGTCGTTGACACGGAGTTTCTCTTCCGCCGAGACGCCGAAATCCGGCAGCGCCCGGTAGGAGGCGCTTTTCAGCTTCTCCTCGTTGCCGAGCACGGCATCGACTTCGGCCATGCCGGCAAAGGTGTCTTTTTCGGTCTGGGCAGCGCAGCCTGTGACGATGATGCGGGCATGCGGGTTTTCGCGCCGCGCCCGGCGGATCGCCTGGCGGGCCTGGCGCACGGCCTCGCCGGTGACGGCGCAGGTATTGACCAGGATGGCGTTGTTGAGCCCGGCCTTTTCGGCCTCTGCCCGCATCACTTCCGATTCATAGGTATTGAGCCGACAGCCGAAGGTGATGACCTCGACGCCGCTCAATTGACCCGAGCCTCCGGGCCGTCGGCATCCTGCACTGTGTCACGGGTAAAGGTTCCGATAGTCGGATCGACCTTGCCGGACCATTCCCATTCGGCCGGACCGGTCATGACGACGTGATCGTCACCGCGCCACTGGATGACCAGCGGCTGGCGGACCGGGCTGGAGGCGACGTCGATCGTCACCGTGCGGCCGGTGCGCCCGGTGCGAGCGGCGGAAACGGCGGCGGCACAGGCCGCCGAACCGCAGGCGAGCGTCAGGCCGGCGCCACGTTCCCAAGTGCGGGTGCGCAGCGACGACTTGGAGGTCACCTGCGCCAGCGTGATATTGGCCTTTTCCGGAAACATCGGATGGTTTTCCAGCAGCGGCCCGAACCGTTCGAGATCGAAGCTCATCGGATCGCTTGTCACCCAGAAGACCGCATGCGGATTGCCCATCGACATGGCGGACGGCGAATGCAGGATCGGCGCGTCGATCGGGCCGATCTGCAGCTCGATCCGGCTGGTGTCGAAAAATTCCTCGGCAAGCGGAATGCGGTCCCACTCGAACACCGGCTTTCCCATATCGACCGAAATCGTGCCATCCTCATGCTCGACCGCATTGAGGATGCCGGCGACGGTCTGGAAGGTAAAGGTCTTGCGGCCGGTCTCGGCGCTGAGCGCCTGCACCACGCAGCGCATGCCATTGCCGCAGGCCTGCGCCTTCGAACCGTCGGAATTGAGGATGTCGACCCAGGCGTCGGTGCCTTGAGCCTTCGGATCGTGGATCGCCATGATCTGGTCGAACTGCGTGGCCGCATCGGCATTTAACGCGATCGCGGCTTCAGGCGTCACCATGTCGGCGCGGCCGCGCATGTCGACGACCAGGATCTTGTTGCCAAGCCCGTTCATCCGCGCGAATTCCACCAGTTCCGTCATGACATTAATCCATTCCGGGCCATCTGCCCGCTTATCGGGCTGTATATGGCGGAAAAGGCAGGGAATTACCAGTGGGGGTGAGGCAATGCCCTTGGCGTGGCACCGGCTTAGCCGCTGCGAGCGTCTCGCGAAACATTCCGGCGGAGCATTGTGGGTCATGCCCCCTCTCTTGGAATTCCAACACTCAACTGCGTAGGATGTTGATTCCATTCTCCCCAGCCTTGGCAGGACGATCGCATATGAGGGGATGGGGCGCTGCGTGGAGCCCCTCCCCCTTGTGGGGGTCCGCAGGACGGGTTGAGACGAGTGGCTCAACCCAGGCAGGGTTGGGGAGGGGATCTTCATTGCGCCCAAACACCCCTCCCGCCTGCCGGCCACCCTCCCCACAAGGGGGAGGGTTAGGGATGCCGCACCGCCTCGCGACTCGCCTGCAATCGCCCTACCGCCCTGGCGGAGAAATCAGAGCCCATCAAACGAAAAACTCATCCACCAGCGCATGCACCCGCCGGAACGCCGCCTTGGCGCCTTCGGCCATGTCCGCTTCCTCCGCCTCGGACATGTCGAACCCGTTGAAGGCGGCGACGAAGGTGCGCCAGTGCAGGCCGCGGCCGGCGGGGTGGCCGGCGAGGTGGCGGGCGCCGAATTCTTCGGACAGGCCGAGCCTTGCCGCCTGCTTCAGGAGAAAGGCGGCGCCGAGGTTCGAGCCCTCGGCGACGTAGAGCCAGCCGAGTGCGGCCGGGATAGTGAGCCCACCGGTTCCGGCGGTGAGGACGGGCGGCTCGCTTCCGGTCACGTCGGCAATATCCTGCCACAGCGCTTCAAGCCGGACGCGGCTCGGAAGATCGGGGACAAGGCGGTTCAGCCGCGGATCGGTAAACAGCGGATCGACATCGGCGTGAAAATGGTGCTGCACGGCGAGGAACAGTGCGTAACGCTCGCGGCTGGCGAAGGGATCGGCCGCCATGATGCGCTTGTCGAGGCGCTCATGGGTGGCGTCCGTGAGAGCCTTCAGGCGCTGGATGCGGGTTTGGGCGGAGGGTGTTTGAAGTTCGATCTGCATGCGTGCAATGTCCAAATACTTATATGCTTTAGAATTTAGCCGTCAGGTAAGCCCGGATTGTTCGGCCGGGAGCGGGCGTGAACCCGTCGAGCGCATCCACGTAAAATCGATCCGTCAGGTTCTCCGCCTGGAGATCGAACGTCAAGTGGTCGGTGATCTTGTAGGTGGCGAACGCATCGACAGTCGTATAGGGAATCCACATGCCCGTATACATCCGGGCTTCCTGCGTGACCGGCGACAGGCGCGCGCCGCCATGCGTGAAGCGGGTGCCAAAACTCAGCCTGTCGTCGAACAGGCGCATGCCGAGCGTCAGGCTCGCCATGATTTCGGGCGGCATGTGGTTGGCGGCATAGTCCATCGACACGGTCGTGTCCGAGCAGGTGGAAAGGGTGCGGCAGAACTCATAGCTCAGATACTTAGTCACCGATCCTTCGCTGAAGAACGGGCCGGCCTCGTAGGAGCCGGAGATTTCGATACCTGAGAACCGGGTGCTCCTGAGATTATCGAAGGTGAAGACCGGCTGGCCCGGCCCCGCATTGGAGGGCACGCGGGAAATATAGTCGGTGTAGTTGTTGTTGAAATAGGACAGCTTGAGACGCAGCGCGTCGTCCGCGAGCAACAGGCCATCCTTACTGTAGTTGACGCCGACTTCCCAGTTCTTCGAGACCTCGGGCTTCAGATAGGGGTTCTGGATGACGTTACCATCATTGCCCATGGTTTCGCGCATGGTCGGCGGGCGCATGCCTTCGGCATAAAGCGCGTAGAACTGCAGCCCTTCGATCGGCTCCACGATGGCGCTGATCGATGGATTGAACCGGCCCCCTTCCTTGTGGCGGATGCCGGTCCGGGATTCGATACCCTTGTCGTTCATCCAGTAACCGTCATAACGCAGCCCCGCATTGAGGGTCAGCCAGTCGGTCGCCTCCCACTGGCCGTCGGTGAACACGCTGGCGATCGACCGGTTGCCGATGCTTGGATCCATCCGCACCCCTCGGCTGCTTGACTGACTGCGGCTGTAATAGCGCCGGGAATCGATATCCTCGAGCAGGTAGGACACGCCGTAATTGGCCTTGAGGGACCCGTATTCCGTGTCGAACAGGCTCGTGTTCGAAATGTCGCCGCCCCAGGTATGGGTCATGGCGTAGCGGGGATCGTCACCCGGTATGATGTTGAACTGCGGGTAATATACGCCGAAACCGGTCGACATGGAATTCTGATCAACGATGCTCAGCCAGGCATTGACCTTGAGATCGATCAGATCGCTGGGATTGTAGCGGTAGCGGCTGGTGAACGTATCGGTCGTCACATCGGATAGCGGCGCCTGCCGAAAGGTATTGTCTGACACCGATGTCAGCAATGATGTCATGATCTGGCCGAATTCGCTTTCATAGCGGATATAGCCCAGTTCCAGGCTCTGGTCGTCGTCGAAGCGAAGCGTACCCTTGGCAAGGAACGAGGTGGATTCGTTGGACGAGTTGAAGACCTCCTCGCCCTGCTTGGTACGCGAGAGGAACTGGTTGCTGCCCTGGAACTCGTAATAGTTCTTGCCGTGCTTGCCGGCGAAGTAGTTGCCGCGATAGCGGCGGGCACCGGCGATGACGAAATCGAAATTGTCCTGCACCGTACCGAACGCGAAGCTGCCCGAGCCGTTTGTGAAATCGAAGAATTCGGCGGAATCCGTCTGCTGGTCATAGGAGTTGACCGTGAAGTCCCTCGTCGTGTTGTCCTGAGCGCCGATCTTGATGCGGCCGCCATATTGCTTGCCGTCCTCGACGATATCCTTGGCTTTCAACGTGGTGATCTCGACCACGCCGCCATTGACGCCGGCGCCCACCGCGCCGCCGGTCGGTCCCTTGGAAATGCCGACGCCGCCGATCATGTCCGGATCGATATAGGTGCGGTCGTCGACGCCGCCGTAACCGCGCCAGGTGGTTGTCGTCTGCTGCGTACCGTCGATCGCGACCCGAACGCGGTTCTGGCCCTGCAAGCCCCGGATGTTGACATTGACTGAGCCGCTGCTGTGATTGCTGGCCGAAATGACGCCCGGCACGTTCTTGAATACATCGCCGGCGCTGGAACCGCGAAAACGCTGGATCTGTTCGGACGATATATAGCTCGTCGAGCCCGCCGTCTCGTAAGGGGCGTCGGCCGCATAGCCGTTGCCGCCATCCCGCAGCACGATCGGCTTGAGCGTCGTATCATCCGACGCATCCGGCGGGCTCGCCGCCGAACCCGCAGCTGCGGCCTCCAGCGTCACCGTATTGCCGCCGCTTGACCGGAAGGAAACGCCGGTGCCGGAGAGCAGGCGCGACAGGGCGGCAGGCGGCGTCAGCGAACCGGTCACGCCACTGGTGGTCTTTCCGGCGGTAATTTCACTGCGATAGACGAGACGCAGGTCGGTCTGGCGGCCGAGTGCGAGAAGTGCGTTTTCAAGCGGCCCGGCGGGAATGGAAACGGCGACCTGCTGCGATTGGACGCCTTGCGCCGGCTGCTGTGCGACGGCCGGAGCCATGCCGCCCAGCCAGGATGCGCATCCAAGCGCGATCCGGACATGCCGCGAAAAAAGCGGCCCCCTCAAACTCATTTCAACCCCCTGCACTCAAACATCGTGACCGCTTGTCGCGGCCCCTGCTGGTTATGAGTGAAACGGGGCTCCAACTCCTGACGTTGGTTTTCGAAAAAAGATGATTTTTTGAGTCAATTTTACGATGGGCATGTCTTCAGCGCGAACGGACCAGCGTGATCCAGTCGGAAACCCGGATGATGCGGATCGGCAGGCTCTCCTGCAGCGCCGTGAAAGCCTGATCGACATCGGTGACGGGGAAGACGCCGCTGACCCGCAGCTGCGAGGCCTGGTCGTCGAGCACCATGATGCGGCCCCGCTGGTAACGGCCGATCTGGCCGAGCACCTCACCGAGCGGACGGCCGGAGAAGACCAGCTTGCCGCCGCGCCAACTCGTCAGATCGGCGACATCGCCGGAGCCGGTCGTCAGGCGGCCATCCGCGCCGAGATGGGCGGTGCCTCCGGTTTCGAGCACCGCACGCTGGGAGCCGGCGGTCACCGCCACATGCCCCTCCTCGACCATCACCTCGTCGCGCTCGCCGACCCGCACCGCATAGCGGGTGCCGAGCGCGATCGCCTGGGTTTCGTCGCCGCTGACGACGAAAGGCCGTGCCGGGTTCGGGGTCACCTCGAAAAAGGCTTCGCCACGCAGGACCACGATCCGGCGCTCGGTCCGGCCATATCGCACCTTGATTGCGCTATCGGTGTTGAGCGTCACCACCGACCCGTCATCGAGGTCGATGCGCCGGATGACGCCGACCGGCGTGTAGAAATCCGAACGATACCGGGCGATGAGGCCGGTCTCGTTGGCGATGAGGCCAAGACAGCCCATCAGAAGCAGGGCGGCAATGCCCCCGCCGACCACCCGGCGCCGGCGCGGCGCGACCGTTTGCGGCACTGCGGCGAGATCGCCCCAGAGAGAGCTCATCTCTTCAAAGGTGGCCGCGTGAGCCGGATCCTGCATTTTCCAGAGTTCGAAGCGGCGGCGATCGGCATCGGTCGCGTCGCGGGATCCGAGACGCGCGACCCAGCCTGCCGCCTCCTCCGCAATTGCATCCTCACGCGCCTGGTCTGAAACCTTAGTCATGCGCAATCCCCCCGGCGGGAGGCAATGCCGCAAGGCGGGCCTGACGGCAAGCCATGAGTGCACGGATGATGTGTTTTTCAACCATGTTCCGGGAGATTCCGAGCTTCTCCGCAATCTCTCCGTTGGAAAGTCCTTCGAGACGGCTGAGCACGAACACGACCCGGCATTTCGGCGGCAGGGAGGAAATTGTCTCGATCAGAAGCCCGAGCTGCTGGCGGGCGGCGACCACGCGCTCCGGGCTCGGCGCGTCGTCGGCAACCTGCGTCTGGTCCAATTCATCGCCGAAAAGCGAGCTGTCGCGCATCAGCCGGGCGGTGATGCCATGGGCGACGGACCGGGCGACCTGGAAAAGATAGGCATGCGGATTGCGCAGATCCTCCTTCGGCGATACCGTCAGCAGCCGCAGAAAGGTCTCTTGTGTCGCGTCCGCCGCATCCTCCCTGTTGCGCAGGCGCCGAAGAAAGAACCGTTGCAGCTTCCCCTCCTCGGTCTGCTGCAACTGCTCGATAAGGCTTATATCCAAGTCCGTAACCCCAGGGCCGGGACCTGCCCGACCAATCGGGCCGCGTTTAGCGCCACCTAAAAAATGATTCAACATCAATGATTTGGAATGAATCCAAGGAAGATTGACAAAACATGACTATAAAAATCATGTTTTTATGCAAAATCAGCACGTTGGACAACCGCGCGCTTGCGGCGGCAGAGACTGAAATTTTCGCTGATCCCGGCCATTTGTCGCGTTCCAGCAACAGTTCCGGCGTCCTCAGACAGAAATCGTGGGCACCTCGAAGACTTCGCCGGGCCGCATCGGCCGGAAGCGGTCGCGCGAAATGCGGCGCGCATCGAGAGCGGCATGAAGCGCCGCCAACGGCTCCTCGATCCCCTCGTCGGTGAGGTCGAACGTGCCCCAATGATGACCGGCGACGAAAGCCGCGTCACAGAGAAGCATGCCCTCGACCGCCTCGTCCGGGTTCTGGTGCTGCGCCTGCATGAACCAGCGCGGTTCGTAGGCGCCGAACGGCAGGTTGGCGAGCCGGAAAGCCCCGTGCTTTTCACGCGCGGCGCGGTAGTTGATGCCCTGGTGGAAGCCCGTATCGCCGATATGGTAGATCTTGCCCGCCGGGGTTTCGAAAACGAAGGCGGCCCAGAGCGCCATGCGCCGGTCGCCTACGCCGCGCGCCGACCAGTGATGGCAGGGCTCGCAATGCAGGACGATGCCAGGACCGATATCCTCGCGGCCGCCCCAATCCATCACCGTGATCTTCGCATCCTCGATACGCGAACGGACCAGCGCGTCGTTGCCCAGCGGCGTGACGAAATGCGGCTTGTCGCGGCCCTGCAGAACCCAGAGGGTTTCAAGATCCATGTGATCGTAATGGTTATGGGTGACCAGCACGACATCGATCGGCGGCAGGTCGCCGATGCGGATGCCGGGCGGATTGACCCGCTTTGGACCGGCGAAACGCACCGGGCTGGCGCGATCGTCCCAGACCGGATCGGTCAGGATGTTGAGGCCGGCAACCTGGATCAGCATCGCCGCATGGCCGACCATGGTGACGGTCAGCCGATCGCCCGAGACGCGGGTTTCCGGCACCGCCTGCGGAAACGGGCTCGGAAAGCTGTCCGGCCAAGCGATATTGTTGCCGCCGAGCTTCCAGCGCAGCAGGTCGAGACCGCCGCGCGGCTCCTCGCCACCCGGATTGAAGAAATACGTTCCGTCGAAATGATCGGAGACCGGACCGGAATAATACTTGTTGGCAGCCATGGCTCCCCTTGCCGCGAACCCGCCCACGAGGGTGGCGATCGCACCGATGCCGGACCATTTCAGGAATTTTCGTCGATTCATGGTGGCTATCTAGCAGCGTCCTCTCGCACGTGGGAAGAGACGTTGCGGAGGGAGGGGACACATTTACGCGACCTCGATATCCGTCCTGGAAAAATCGTTGCCGACGAAAAGGAGCGGCAATTTCAGCACTCGTGCGGCGGCATAGGAAAAGCAGTCACCGAAATTGAGCTTGGCTGGATGGCCGACGAACCGGCCATAGGTTCGTGCCACTTCGAGGGCCGCAACATGCAAGCCGTGCGAAAAAGCGACTTCAATGGCACCGATACTCCGCATGAACTCTTCCACGTCCTGCTGGGCTTGCGCGATCAGCTCAGGCGGAGTGGGGCGCTGGTCTCCGTAAAGGCTGATTGCGGTCTTTCGGGAAATTCCGATCACCGCCTCGAACATCGTTACCGATGAATAGTGGATGATCTGGTTGGAGCCGGTTATCTTGACAAGCAAGGCCTCGGCTTCTTTTTCGCGAGTCAGTACGGCGACTACGGCCGATGCGTCGAGAAACATCAGCTTTCCCACATCTCGTCCATATAGGCCTTTTCATCGAAATCGACGGCATGCGGCCCCATGCGAGCGGCGACGCGATCCTGCAACCGCCTGACGCGCTCCTCCAAGGACAGCTCCTCGCCGGCCCGTTTCAGCTCGTTCTCCAGCGCCACGCGCACAGCCTCCGTCTTGGTCTTGGTGCCAAGCCGCCGCATGACCTCGTTTGCCAGTTCATCGACCTTGTCGTCACGGATATAAAGAGACACGGCTATCCACTCCGATGGAGCGCTGCAGGGATATTCAGTATAGTCGAAATGAATATCCCCGCAAGCGGGCGGCAAGGTCGACGTGCCAGCCTTGACTTTCCCACCCGCTTGTTGTTTAAGCCCGCCCATCTGCTGACAAGTTACGACTTGGAGCCGCCGACCGGGGCCGATAGACTGAGCCCGGAGGTCAACACCCGACAGCGCGTTGCGCCCTCGGGTGCTTTTTGGCTTTGTCTCTTGTTTTTGGCGGATGAGAACCCGACGTTTCGGTCATCGGAAACGCGAGAAGGAAGAAACGATGTTCGAAAGCCTCCAGGACCGTCTTGGCTCCATCTTGAGTGGACTGACCGGCCGTGGCGCATTGAGCGAAGCGGATGTGTCCGCCGCTCTGCGCGAGGTTCGCCGTGCCCTGCTCGAAGCGGACGTGGCGCTGGAAGTCGTGCGCTCCTTTACCGACAAGGTGCGCGAAAAGGCCGTTGGCGCCGAAGTCCTCAAATCGATCAAGCCCGGCCAGATGGTCGTCAAGATCGTCCATGACGAGCTGATCGAAATGCTCGGCTCCGAAGGGGTCGGCATCGACCTGCATGCGGTCGCCCCGGTCGTGATCATGATGGTCGGCCTCCAGGGCTCCGGCAAGACGACGACGACGGGCAAGATCGCCAAGCGGCTGACCGATCGCGAGCGCAAGAAGGTGCTGATGGCATCGCTCGACACGCGCCGCCCGGCCGCCCAGGAACAGCTCCGCCAGCTCGGCGTCCAGACCGGCGTCGATACGCTGCCGATCATTGCCGGCCAGTCGCCGACCGAGATCGCCGCCCGCGCCGTGCAGGCCGCCAAGCTCGGCGGCCATGACGTCGTCATCCTCGACACCGCCGGCCGTACCCATATCGACGAGCCGCTGATGGCGGAGATGGCGGAGATCAAGCGCCGCTCCAACCCGCATGAAATCCTGCTGGTCGCCGACTCGCTCACCGGCCAGGACGCCGTCAACCTCGCCCGTAATTTCGACGAGCGCGTCGGCATTACCGGCCTCGTGCTGACCCGCATGGACGGCGACGGACGCGGCGGCGCCGCCCTGTCGATGCGCGCCGTCACCGGCAAGCCGATCAAGCTGATCGGTACCGGCGAAAAGATGACGGAGATGGAGGAATTCCATCCCCGCCGCATCGCCGACCGCATTCTCGGCATGGGCGACATCGTCTCGCTGGTCGAGAAGGCTGCGGAGAATATCGACGCCGACAAGGCGCGCGCCATGGCCGAGAAGATGGCCAAGGGCAAGTTCGACCTCAACGATCTGGCCGAACAGCTGAAGCAGATGCAGTCGCTCGGCGGCATGGGCGGCATCATGGGGCTTATGCCCGGCATGAGCGGCATGAAGGACAAGCTCTCGGCCGCCGGCATGAGCGACAAGACGTTCGCACGCCATATCGCCATCATCCAGTCGATGACCAGGGCCGAGCGCGCCAATCCCGACATGCTGAAGCACAGCCGCAAGAAGCGCATCGCCGCCGGCTCCGGCACGGATGCCGCCGAAATCAACAAGCTTCTGAAAATGCACCGCCAGATGGCCGACATGATGAAAATGATGGGCGGCAAGGGCAAGGGCGGCATGATGAAGCAGATGATGGGTGGCCTTGCCTCGAAGATGGGTCTTGGCGGCATGGGCGGCGGAATGGGTGGAATGGGCGGCATGCCCGACCTTTCCAAGCTCGATCCGAAACAGCTCGAAGCGCTGCAGAAGCAGGCGGAGGCCGCAGGCTTCAAGCCGGGCTCGATGCCGGGCATGCCGGGCGGTGGCATGCCGGGACTTGGTACGCCCAAGCTGCCCGGCCTCGGCGGCGGTTTCCCCGGTCTTCCGGGCCTGCCCAAGAAGAAGTGAGGGAGGACACGCCGATGGTTGACCCCGAGGTCAAAGCGAAACTTGCAAGCTATCGCCAGTCGATCGACAACATCGACGCGGCGCTTGTGCACATGCTGGCGGAACGTTTCCGCTGCACCAAGGAAGTGGGCGTCCTCAAAGCCCAGTACGATTTGCCGCCGGCCGACCCGGCGCGCGAAGAATTCCAGATCGAGCGACTTCGCCGCCTGGCGAAGGAAGCGCATCTGGACCCGGATTTCGCCGAGAAGTTCCTGAACTTCGTCATCAAGGAAGTCATCCGGCACCATGAAGCCATTGCCGCCGAACACGTCGGCACGAAGACAGCATGAATCAGCCCGCCTGACGGCGGGTGCAACAAGAACCCCGGGCCGCTGACGGCGGTCCAGAAAAACCTAGGAGTAATTGCAATGTCCCTGAAAATTCGTCTCGCCCGCGGCGGTTCCAAGAAGCGTCCGTACTACACCGTCGTCGTTGCTGACGCCCGTTCGCCCCGCGATGGCCGCTTCCTCGAGAAGCTCGGTTCCTGGAACCCGATGCTCGCCAAGGACGATGCCAAGCGCGTCGAACTGAACGCCGACCGCATCAAGCATTGGCTCGACAACGGCGCCCAGCCGACCGACCGCGTTCTGCGCTTCCTCGCTGAGGCCGGCATTGCCCAGCGCGAAGCCAAGAACAACCCTGGCAAGGGCCAGCCGGGCAAGAAGGCCCAGGAACGCATCAAGGAACGCGCCCAGAAGGCGGAAGAAGCAGCAGCCGCTGCCGCCGAAGCATAAGCTTCGCGACCATTCTTTCCTGAACGACGGGCGGCGCGGCAACGCGCTGCCCGTTTTGCTGTTTGCTTTTGATCGCGCAACGCTTAAATGAGCGCACGACAACCGAGATCACGACCCTCATGACCAAGCTCGAAAATCCCGTTCTGATGGCGACCATCGGCGCCGCCCAGGGTCTCCGGGGCGAGGTGCGGGTGCGCACGTATACCGCCGATCCGACCGCGCTCGGCGACTACGGCAACCTGCATAGCGAGGACGGCCGGATCTTCGAAATCCTCGAAATCCGCGAGGCCAAGAACATCGCGATCGTCCGTTTCCGTGGCATCAACGACCGCAACGCGGCCGAAGCGCTGGCCGGTCTCGAACTTTTCATCGAGCGCGACAACCTGCCCGACGACGAACTCGAGGAAGACGAATTCTATTATGCCGACCTCGAGGGCCTCGAAGCGGTCGACGAAGAGGGCAAGAGCTACGGCACGGTGAGCGCCGTCTACGATTTCGGCGCCGGCGATCTCCTGGAGCTGAAAGGCCCCGGTCGCCGGCCTGCCCTCATCCCCTTCTCCGAGGCCGCGGTGCTGGAAATCGACCTCGAAGGCGGCAAGATCGTCATCGATCCGCAGGCAGCCGGCCTTGCCGAGAACCCGGAAGACGACGGCCCGGCACCGGGCCTGCCCAAAAAGGGCAAATAGGCACAATGACCTTCCGCGCCACCATCCTGACGCTTTACCCGGAAATGTTTCCGGGACATCTGGCCTTGTCCCTGGCCGGCAAGGCGCTGGAGCGCGGACAATGGTCGCTCGACACGGTGCAGATCCGCGATTTTGCGCAGGACAGGCACCGCACCGTCGACGACACACCGGCAGGCGGCGGCGCGGGAATGGTGCTGAAGCCGGATATCCTTGCCAAGGCGATCGACAGCGTCTCTGAAAATGACAGCCGCCCGCGCCTTCTGATGAGCCCGCGCGGAAAACCGCTGACCCAGGAGAAGGTGCGCGAGCTTGCGGCCGGCGACGGCGTGGTGATCGTCTGCGGGCGATTCGAGGGCGTCGACCAGCGGGTGATCGATGGCCGCAACCTCGAAGAAGTGTCGATCGGCGACTATGTTCTGTCCGGCGGCGAGCCGGCGGCGCTGACGCTGCTCGACGCGGTCGTGCGCATCCTGCCGGGCGTCATGGGCAATGCGCTGTCCGGTACCCATGAAAGCTTCGAGAACGGCCTGCTCGAACATCCGCACTACACGAGGCCGCAGGTGTTCGAAGGCCGGGAAATCCCCGCCGTGCTGACCTCGGGCAATCATGCGGCGATCGAGAAATGGCGGTTGGAAGAGGCGAAGAAGCTGACGGCGGAGCGGCGGCCGGATTTGTTATAAGCCAAAGCCCCCTCCTCCGCCCTTCGGGCACCTTCTCCCCCAGGGGAGAAGGTATTTGTGCCGCCACTTCGCTATTCCCTCCTCTCCCCTTGGGGAGAGGGTGGCCGAGCGTAGCGGAGGCCGGGTGAGGGGGCGCCGCTCAGCCCGTCACGAAATAATAGATCGTCAGCGCGAACCCAACCGCCACCACGCACCAGCGGAGCACCGCCTGCGGCACCCGCCGCGCCATCCACACGCCGGCATAACCGCCAAGCGCGCCGGCCGGGATCATCACCAGCGCTTCCGGCCAGGCAATGACGCCACCGCCGACGAAGACGATGATGGCGACGGCCGCGATCAGGATCGCCAGCAGGTTTTTCAGCGCATTGAGGTGGTGGTAGCTGCCGCCGGTGGTGAGGCCGAGCACGGCGAGCATCATGATGCCCATGCCTGCGCCGAAGAACCCGCCGTAGATCGCGGTCAGGAACTGCCCGATGACGGAACCGGGAGAATTGGCCGGGCGCTCCGCCGATGCCTTGGGTTTCAGCCAGGGACCTGCGGCAAACACCGCCGTCGCTGCCGCCAAAAGCCAGGGCACGAGCGCGCGAAAGGACGGATTGTCGAGCGACAGCAGCAGGAAAGCACCGGCGAAGGCACCGACGACCGAAACGAGCGCCAATACAAGCGCGCTGCGCCAGCGGCTGGAAATCTCGTCCCAGTAGGCGATCGTCGAAGTGACGTAGCCCGGAAACTGTACGATCGAGGACGTCGCATTGGCGAGGATCGGCGGAATGCCGGCAAGCGTCATCGCCCCAAAGGTCAGAAAGGTCCCGCCGCCGGCGATCGCGTTGACCGCGCCGGACAGGAAGCCCGCCGCGGCAAGCAGGGCTATCATTGTGATTGTCATTGATGTTTCCTCATCCTTGGCCATCAGATAGCGGCTTCGGCGAAACACGGCAATAGCGGGCTTTTTCGTCACAAAATCGCAATCAACGGGATGACAAACCCATGTCTTTCGTGTATTGGCCCAGCCGGAAATGGGAAATATCCCGTCGACCAGCAACAAAGAATGGCGAATTCGCTCTGCCGAAAAGGCAAATCCCCAAGGCTTTGACCAAAGGGATAGACCCGAGCGCTCTGGCTGTTTCAGAAGAACCAAAGGTTTGAGACGATGAATATCATCCAGGAATTGGAAGCCGAACAGGCCGCCAAGATTGCAGCCAAGCGCACGCTTCCGGAATTCTCCGCCGGCGACACGCTCCGCGTCAACGTCAAGGTTACCGAAGGTAACCGTACCCGCGTACAGGCTTATGAAGGCGTTTGCATCGCCCGTTCCGGCGGCGGCATCAACGAAAGCTTCACCGTTCGCAAGATCTCCTACGGCGAAGGCGTCGAGCGCGTATTCCCGGTCTACTCGCCGATGGTCGAAAGCGTCGAAGTCGTTCGCCGCGGTAAGGTCCGTCGCGCCAAGCTCTATTACCTGCGCGATCGTCGCGGCAAGTCGGCTCGTATCGTTGAAGACACCGGCGTTCGCGCCCGCAAGCTGAACGACGCCGAGCGTCAGGCCGTTGCCGAAGAGAAGGCACGTATCGAAGCCGAGAAGGTTGCAGCAGCCCAGGCTCTCGCCGCCGAAAAGGCAGCAGCGGAAGCCGCTGAAGCAAAGGCCGCAGCAGAAGCTGCTGAAGCCGCAGAAGCCGCCAAGGCTGCTGAAGCTTCTGCCGAATAAGCTTCTTATATCGAATACGGAAAAGGCGGCCTTCGAGCCGCCTTTTTTGTTGCGCGATACAGGTCAATTCCTGACGGCAGAATCCCAGTGTTCGTCCGCCTTGCCGTTGACGATACGCCATGTGTCGTACCAGGTGCTGGTATAGCTCTTCGAAGGATCGCGAGGATCTTTCATTTCGCGCACCGTCCCCACGGTCACCAGATCGCCTTCCGCCGTGACAAAGACGACCGGCGTTTTTATCTTGCCGGGAATGGGGCTCGGCTTCCGCTTCAGGACGTCGATGAAATAGCGGACCACGCCCTCGCGCCCTGACGCGGCATTCGGGTTGTGCTGGATGTAACGCTCAGTGAGATACTGATCGGCCTTGTCCCACTGATTGGCTTCCAGCAGGTCGCGGACGATTCCGTAGGCAACCTGCTTGTTGGCATGCAGCTTGGGGTCCGTGCTGGTGAAAAGCGCGTCTTTGTCCGCGGCGGCCGTCACCGGCTCCTGTGCCAGCGACGGCACGGTCAGCGTGCCCATCGCGGCTCCGAACAGGGCCAAACCCAGAGCGGCATGTTTCAAGGCTCGTATCATCGATCTTCTCCAAGCGTTTCGATCTGGCTTGCCAAAAGACATAGGAGAAACCGCGATGAGGCGGAAGGAGGCAGTTTTGCCGCCATTGGTTCCCCGGAGGGAACCAATGGCAGTAACGTCCGGTCAGGCGGAGGCCGCCTGTCTCGCCGCCAGCATTCGGCCGACGATGATGACGAGGACGCCAGCGACGGCAAGGCAGACCGCCAGGAAGACCATCGGCAGGATATTGTTGCCGGTCGAATCCCGGATCCAGGGGACGACGTTCTGTGCGACGAAACCGCCGAGATTGCCGACCGAATTGATCGCCGCAATGCCGGCCGCTGCGCCCGCACCCCTCAGGAAGCGTGAGGGAAGGCTCCAGAAGACCGGCTGGCCAGCGAAAATGCCGGCCGCTGCGACGCAAAGGAAAGCGAACTGCAAGGTCGGCGAGGTGACGAGCGCCGAAAGCGCCAGGCATATCGCGCCGACGAAGGCGGGACCGACAATATAGGGAGTTTTGTTCTCGGCCCGGTCTGCGGCGGCCGGCACCACCCATAGCGCGAGCGCGACGATCACCCACGGAATGATGTTGATGAAGCCGTTCGTCGTGTTCGAGACGCCGAACCCCCTGACGATCGTCGGCAGCCAGTAGCTGAGACCGTAGGCAGCGAGCGGAAAGCCGATATAGCAGAGCGCCATCAGAAGCACTCGCGGATTGACGAGCGCCTTGAATCCGTTGTCTGCATGCTCCTCCATTCCGGAATTCTCACGCGCCAGCCGATCGTGCAGCCAGCGCTTTTCATCCTCCGTCAGGAATTTCGCCTTTTCCGGAGTGTCGTCGAGATAAAAGAAAGTGACGATCCCGGCGACTACCGCCGGAATGCCGGTCGCCAGGAAGACCCATTGCCATCCCGCATGGCCAAGCAGCCCGTTGAGATCAAGCAGCATGCCGCCAATCGGGGCGCCCACCGCATTGGCGAGTGCGCTGAAGATCATGAACAGGCCGACCATGCGGCCGCGATAATCCTTCGGGAACCAGAGCGTCAGCAGGTAGAGGACGCCCGGGAAGAAGCCTGCTTCCGCGACGCCGAGCAGGAAACGGAGGATGTAGAACATCGTCGGGTTCTGCGTATAGGCGAGCGCCACGGTCACGATGCCCCAGGTGATCATGATGCGGGCGAACCAGCGGCTGGCGCCGAACCGGTTGAGGAAGAGGTTGCTCGGGACCTCGAACAGAAAGTAGCCGACGAAAAAAAGCGAGGCGCCGAGACCATAGGCATATTCGCTCATGCCGAGCGCGCCGACCATTTCCAGCTTGGCATAGCTGACGTTCTGACGGTCGATATAGGCAATCAAATAAAGGACACCGAGGAACGGCATAAGCCGCCACACGATCTTTGAAATTAGCTCTTTTTCCTGAACCAACTTTTTTACTCCAAAGCATTTGCCGCAGAGAAAGCGGCGTATTTCGGTGAGGGGGATGTAGAGGACCCCCTCCTGCGCGGCAAGAAAAAGATGCCCGCTCGCGGCCGCTTGCTATCGGCCGGCTTTTCATGAGAGGGATTCGCCAGCCATTTGTCAGGAGTGCCACAATGCTCTCACGCCGTATGCTGATCTCCGGCCTTGCCGCCATTGCCTTTGCACCCGCCGCCAGCGCCGCCGAACTGCCGGACCTGAAGGGCCGCACCGTGGTGTTAGTGACGGAAAACGCCTATCCGCCGCTGCAATTCGTCGATCCGAAGAGCGGCAAGGCGATCGGCTGGGAATATGACGCGATGGCCGAGATCGCCAGGCGGCTGAACTTCAAGCTCGAATACCAGAACACCAGCTGGGACGCGATGATCCAGGCCGTTTCCGACGGCCAGTACGACATCGGCATGACCGGCATCACAATCAAGGACGATCGCCGAGAGAAGGTCGACTTCTCCGACCCCTACATGCGTTCGCAGCAGCTCATGCTGGTGCGTGGCGACGAAAAGCGCTTCACCGACGCCAAGGGCTTTGCCGCGCTGGAGAAGGGGCTGATCGGCGCGCAGGCCGGAACGAGCCCTTTTTATACAGCGGTATACGAGATCCTCGACGGCAACGAGCAGAACCCGCGGATCAAGCTCTTCGAGACCTTTGGCGCGACCGTACAGGCGTTGAAGGCGGGAGACGTCGACCTGGTTCTGACCGACAGCACCGCAGGCGAAGGGTACGTCAAGGCTTCCGGCGGCTCCTTGAAGCTGATCGGCCAGCCGCTCGGCACCGAGGATTTCGGCTTCATCTTCAAGAAGGGTTCGGATCTCGTTTCGCCGGTCAACGCCGCGATCGCCGCGCTGAAAGCCGACGGTACGTTCGATGCGCTGAACAAGAAGTGGTTCCTCGACTACAAGATGGGTCAGTAAAGGCATGGCGCCTTCGCGTCGCAGGACATCGCAGCCGCAGGACTTCCCCTGGTGGCTGGTCGCCTTCGCGATACTGTGCCTCGGCCTGGCGGCGGTCATCGCCCTCAACGACCTTTATTCCCAGGTCTTCAATGTCGTGGCCAAGGGCATCGGCATCACGGTCGGCGTGACGCTGGCCGCCTTCCTCCTGGCAACGCTGCTGGGGCTCGGCTTCTCGCTGGCGGGGCTTTCCGGCAATGTCGTGCTGAGGCAGGCGGCGCGTTTCTATATCGAGCTCATCCGCGGCATCCCTATCCTCGTGCTGCTCTTCTACATTGCCTTCGTCGGCGCGCCGGCCTTCGTGACGCTCTACAATTGGGTGCTGGCGCCGCTGATCGAGAGCGGCTGGGCCGAGGCGCTTCTGGTGCGCGACGTCTCCCTGCTGTGGCGGGCGATCATCGCCCTGACGATAGGTTATGCCGCCTTCATCGCCGAAATCTTTCGTGCCGGGTTCCAGGCCGTCGATATCGGCCAGATCGAAGCAGCAAAGGCACTGGGCCTCACCCGCTGGCAGCGTTTCCGGCTGATCGTCTTCCCCCAGGCGATGCGGGTGATCCTGCCGCCGCTTTCCAACGACTTCGTCTCGATGGTGAAGGATAGTTCGCTCGTCTCGGTCCTCGGCGTCGCCGACATTACCCAGATGGCCAAGGTCTATGCCGCCGGCTCCTTCCGCTTCTTCGAGACCTATTCGATCGTCACCTATATCTACCTGCTGCTGACGATCGGCCTGTCGCTGGCCTTGCGCGGCATGGAAGGGCGTTTGCGGAGAAGAACGGAGCGGTGAGGCGGCCCAAAGTCCGCCTCCCGTTTCAGTCTCTGTCTGCGCCCCGCGACGTCAACGACGGCAGGGCGCAGTGTGTGGTTCAATAGACTTCGGGAACGTACATGTCCGCCGGGACCGGATGACGGATGTAATCATCGTTCCGGACGCGGCCCGGCAGGTCGATGGGCTCCTTCGGCACGGTCTCGTAAGGGACCTGGGCGAGAAGATGGGCGATGCAGTTCAGCCGCGCCTTCTTCTTGTCGACGGCCTGCACCACCCACCACGGCGCTTCCGGAATGTGGGTGCGCTGGAGCATCTCTTCCTTTGCCTTGGTATATTCTTCCCAGTGGACGCGGCTTTCGAGGTCCATCGGCGACAGCTTCCACTGCTTCAGCGGATCGTGGATGCGCATCTTGAAGCGGAATTCCTGCTCCTCGTCGGTAATCGAGAACCAGTATTTGACGAGGATGATGCCGGAGCGGACCAGCATCCGTTCGAATTCCGGCACAGAGCGGAAGAACTCTTCGAGCTCGTCCTTGGTGCAGAAACCCATGACGCGCTCGACGCCGGCGCGGTTGTACCAGGAGCGGTCGAACAGCACCATTTCGCCGGCGGTCGGCAGATGCGGCACGTAGCGCTGGAAATACCACTGGCTGCGTTCGCGCTCGGTCGGGGCCGGAAGGGCGACAGTGCGGCAGACGCGCGGATTGAGGCGCTGGGTGACGCGCTTGATGGCGCCGCCCTTGCCGGCCGAGTCGCGGCCTTCGAACAGCACGACCATCTTCAGCTTCTTGTACTGCACCCAGTCCTGCAGGCGGACGAGCTCGTGCTGGAGGCGGAAGAGTTCGCGAAAGTAGATCCGGCGGTCGATCGTCGCCTCGGCGGGCTCGGACATGCCCTCGGCGACCAGCTCGTCGAGCCGGTCCTCTTCCATCTGCAGTTCCAGCTCTTCATCGAAGCTGTCGGCGATCTCTTCCTTGATGCGGCTGAGCTGGTCTTGCATGGGTGCGGACATGGCAGGCATTCCTCCGTTATGGAAACTCAGATCAACCACGTTTCCGCGAAAGCTTTATGACAGAGATGCGACGGATTTTCTGCGAAGCAATTCGATTGCCGATTTCTTCGGAAACTGCTATTGCAGCGGCCATGGGATCGAAATTCGGATGCCTCGCGAACCATATCGTCGTGCTGCAGGACCACAAACGTCTGCCGGCACGGTTTTTTGCGCGAGTATCCGGGGCGCTTTGCGACCGACTTAGCTGATTGTTCAGCTTGCGGCGGCTCGTGCTGCCGGACACCCATTTTCTGTTTCAGTCAGCTTTACGGACAGCAGCCATGAGCGCACCCCGCACCCTTTACGACAAGATCTGGGACGACCACGTCGTTTCCGAGGACGAGAACCACACCTGTCTTCTCTACATCGACCGTCACCTCGTTCACGAAGTGACGTCGCCGCAGGCTTTCGAAGGTCTGCGCATCGCCGGCCGCAAGGTCCGTGCTCCGGAAAAGACGCTTGCCGTCGTGGACCATAATGTCCCGACCACGGCCGACCGCCACGAAGGCATCAAGAACGAGGAAAGCCGCATCCAGGTGGAAGCGCTTGCCCAGAACGCCCATGACTTCGGCGTCGAATATTATTCGGAAAAGGATGTCCGCCAGGGCATCGTCCATATCGTCGGTCCGGAACAGGGCTTCACCCTGCCGGGCATGACCATCGTCTGCGGCGACAGCCACACGTCGACGCACGGCGCATTCGGCGCGCTGGCGCATGGCATCGGCACGTCGGAGGTCGAGCATGTGCTCGCCACCCAGACGCTGGTGCAGAAAAAGGCGAAGAACATGCTGGTGCGCGTCGACGGCCAGCTGCCGCCGGGCGTCACCGCCAAGGACATCATCCTTGCCATCATCGGCGAAATCGGCACCGCCGGCGGCACCGGCCACGTCATCGAATTCGCCGGCGAAGCGATCCGGGCACTGTCCATGGAAGGCCGCATGACGGTCTGCAACATGACGATCGAAGGCGGCGCCCGCGCCGGCCTGATCGCGCCCGACGAAAAGACCTTCGAGTATATCAGGAACAAGCCGCGCGCCCCGAAGGGCAAGGCCTGGGACATGGCGCTCGACTACTGGAAAACGCTGCAGACGGACGAAGGCGCGCATTTCGACAAGGTGGTCGTACTCGACGCCGCCAACCTGCCGCCGATCGTCTCCTGGGGTTCCTCGCCGGAAGACGTGATCTCGGTTGAAGGTTCCGTTCCGAACCCGGACGATATCCAGGACGAAACCAAGCGCACCTCCAAATGGCGCGCCCTGGAGTACATGGGCTTGAAGCCCGGCACCAGGATCACCGATATCGCCATCGACCGCGTCTTCATCGGCTCCTGCACCAACGGTCGCATCGAAGACCTGCGCGCCGCAGCCAAGGTTGTCGAAGGCCGCACCGTCGCATCGACCGTGTCCGCCATGGTCGTTCCGGGCTCCGGCATCGTCAAGGAACAGGCGGAAACCGAGGGTCTCGACAAGATCTTCAAGGATGCAGGTTTCGAATGGCGCGAGCCGGGCTGCTCGATGTGCCTGGCGATGAACGACGACCGCCTGAAGCCGGGCGAGCGCTGCGCCTCGACCTCCAACCGCAATTTCGAGGGCCGCCAGGGCTACAAGGGCCGCACCCATCTCGTCTCGCCGGCCATGGCCGCCGCGGCTGCGGTCGCGGGTCACTTCGTCGATATCCGCGAGTGGAAATAAGCCTCTTTCCGCTTTGATTTTTGAGATGCCCGGCCCTCAGCGCCGGGCATTTTCATTTCAGGCCTTAGCCGAGCACCTTGACCACGGTCCCCTTGCACATGAAGCGGATGAGCCGCTTCATGTCGGCGAGGCTGACGGCGATACAGCCGGCCGTCGGCTCGTAGCCGGGCTTGATAAGGTGGAAGAAGATCGCCGAGCCGCGGTTGCGTGCTCGCGAGGTGACGTTCCAGTCGAGCACGAGGCAGATGTCATAGAGCCCGTCGGCCCGCATCATCTCTTCATGACTTGGCCGGAACGGCGCCTTCACCGGGCGATTGTACGACGGGTGCTCCGGCTGGTCGCACCACAACAAGTCTTTGCCGATGCGCGTGATCGGAAGTGATGTCGGAGGCAGCGTCACGCGGTCCCCGCGAACATAGCCCTTGAGAAGGCGCATCGCCGCGATCGGCGTTGCACCGTCCCCTTCCCGCTTGAAGGGCGTGGTGCCCGACCGCCCGAGTGCCGCCCGGACGGTGATGCCGCCGAAGGAGACCATTGCCCGGCGCCGGTCGCGCGGTGCGGTCCGGACGGTGACGACAGCAGTCTTTTTGTGATTTCCCTCGCGAAAACGTTGCATTTCTCTCACAAGGTTTTGCTTTGAATATGATTTCGTTTGAATTCATAGCACGTTGGGATTTAGATCGAGGAGCCCTAAATGCGCTTCGATTGACTGGCAATGACAGTCAGAACGCAACGGCGAGACGAAAGGCAAGAACGCATGGCAGCGCGCACGATACTCCTGGTGGACGACGACGACGATCTGCGTGAAACGCTCGTCGAGCAGTTGTCGTTTTACGAAGAGTTCGCAATTCTCCAGGAGGCAAATGCCGCCAAGGCGTTGCAGACCGCCAAGAACGCCCAGATCGATCTGCTGATCATGGACGTCGGCCTGCCGGACATGGACGGCCGCGAGGCGGTGAAACTCTTACGCAAGAACGGCTTCAAGGCGCCGATCATCATGCTGACCGGCCACGACACCGATTCCGACACGATCCTTGGTCTGGAAGCCGGCGCCAACGACTATGTGACGAAGCCCTTCCGCTTCGCCGTGCTGCTCGCCCGCATCCGCGCCCAGCTTCGCCAGTACGAGCAGAGCGAGGACGCGACCTTCACGGTCGGGCCCTATCTCTTCAAGCCGAGCCAGAAGCTGCTGACCACCGAAGACGGCAAGAAGATCCGCCTGACGGAAAAGGAAGCGGCGATCATCCGCTATCTCTACCGCGCCGGCCAGAAGGTCGTGACCCGCGACGTGCTGCTGGAAGAGGTCTGGGGCTATAATTCCGGCGTCACAACGCATACGCTGGAAACCCATGTCTACCGTCTTCGCCAGAAGATCGAGCGCGATCCGTCGAGCGCCGAGATCCTGGTCACCGAAAACGGCGGCTACAAGATCGTACCGTAAAGGGCCCTGATGTCGCTGACCGAAGATATCCGCCTGCTGTCGCAGGTCCCGCTGTTCCGGGACATGAACGAAGACCAGCTGCGCCTCGTCGCCTTCGGCGCCGAGCGGCGGCAGGTGACGACCGGCCAGCAGCTGTTTCGGGAAAAGTCCCCGGCCGAATCGGCCTTCATCGTCGCAAGGGGCCGTTTCGAGCTGCTGATGGCCGACCGCAACGGCGAGCTGAAGGTCGAAGCGACCGTCGGTCCCGGCACGCTGCTGTCGGAACTGGCGCTCGTGACCATGGTGGAACGCAAGTTCACGGCCATCGCCATCGAGGATTCCGAAGCCCTGAAGATCAGCCGCTCGCTGTTCCACCGCCTGCTGGAGGAATATCCGCAGGTCGGCCGGGTGATCGAAAGCCGCATCCGCGACAATATCGCCAGCCTCGCCAAGGCGGCAGCGGCGATGCAGGACCGGTTCGCCTGAGGCTTCTTCTTAATTTAGCCGAGCCCGCAACCCCCTCACCCGGCCTCCGCTAAAGCTCGGCCACCCTCTCCCCAAGGGGAGAGGAGGAACGGGATCCGCGCCGCGCCTCCCCTTCTCCCCTCGGGGAGAAGGTGGCCCGAAGGGTCGGATGAGGGGGGCCACCGCCCCGCAGCGTATCGCGATAGATCCACCAATCTCAGAACTTGAACACCGCCGTGACCGGCACGTGGTCCGAAGGCTGGTTCCAGCCGCGGGCTTCCTTGAGCACGTCGATGCGGTCGAGGAACGGGCCGAGGTCGGGCGAGGACCAGATATGGTCGAGCCGGCGGCCCTTGTTCGCCGCTTCCCAATCCTTGGCGCGGTAGCTCCACCACGTATAGATCTTCTCGGGCTCCGGCGTGTGCTGGCGCATCAGGTCGAGCCAGCCGCCACGGGCAATGATCTCCTTCATCCCCTCGGTCTCGACAGGCGTATGGCTGACGATCTTCAGGAGCTGCTTGTGCGACCAGACATCGTGCTCCAGCGGCGCGATGTTGAGGTCGCCGACGAGGATCGAGGAAATGCCGGGCATGGCGTCCGCCTTGAGCGCCTTCATCTCCTCGATGAAATCGAGCTTGTGACCGAATTTCGGATTGATCGTCCGGTCCGGCTCGTCGCCGCCGGCGGGCACGTAGAAATTATGCAGCCGGATGCGCCGCGAGCCGCGCTCGAAGAGCGCCGAGATGTGCCGGGCATCGCCAACATTGCAATAGTTCTGGCGGTGGTCTTCGAGGAGCGGCACCTTGGAGGCGATGGCGACGCCGTGATAGCCCTTCTGGCCGTGGATGATGATGTGCTGGTAACCGAGGTCCTTCAGCGGCTGCAGCGGAAACTCCGGCTCCTGGCACTTGATTTCCTGCAGGCAGAGAATGTCCGGCTTGTGGCGGACGAGGAACTGCTGGACGATCGGCATGCGCAGCCGCACGGAGTTGATATTCCAGGTCGTGATCGAAAATGTCATGATATCCCTCGGGCTCTGCCGCGAGCTTTAGGAAATTTTGACCTCGCTGAGAAGCAAAAAGGGCCGCGCAATCAAGCGCAGCCCTTCATTGATTTCAGGCCCGACAGAGATCAACCCTTGCGGACGTCCTCATAGGGGATGATGAAGACCTTATCGTCGAGATTGACGCCGTTCTGGACGTTGTAGATCATCACCGACGTGTCCTTGTTCTGGGCGTCGGTGATCGTCCACTGGCGCAGATCGTAGGTCTTGGAATCGAACATCATGGTGATGGTCGAATCGCCGAACACGGTCTTGTTGCCGAGCACGATCGTGGTGAGGTCGGACTCCTGCTTGACGTCGCGGACCATCTGATTGCCAAGGTCGATGCGGCTGGCGAGCAGCAGGCTGAGCGGCGTCTTGGAGAGCGGGTAGATATCCCAGGTCTTGAGCTTCATATTGCCGATGACGACGTTGTTGCCGTCGGCGATGACGCGGATCGGCGACGGATCCTCGAAATTGAAGCGCAGCTTGCCGGGGCGTTCGATGAAGAATTTTCCGCCGGTCTGCTCGCCGCGCGGGCCGAACTGCACGAATTCCCCCATCATGGTTTTGACCGAGGAGAAATGGTCGGCGATCTTCTGGGCCGCCGCACTGCTGGTGCTCTGGGCAAAGCCGAGATCCGGCGCAAACGCGGCCGCCGCCAGGCCCGCAAGCCCGAGCGAAAACTGCCGGCGGCCGAGCGCGCCAGCACTAGTGTTTGAAAGGATGGTCTTTTCGTTCTTCATTCTGGTCTCCTTTCGTTACTCCTCCGCACCAAAGGCGGCGGCTTGATGGCCGGCCCCTGGCGATCACGAAAGCCTTACCGTTCGAGAATGTCGCCCTCGGTCGGCACCAGGATTTCGCGTTTGCCGGCATGGTTGGCCGGCCCGATCAACCCCTCCTGCTCCATCCGCTCGATCAGCGAAGCGGCACGGTTATAGCCGATGCCGAGCCGGCGCTGGACGTAGGACGTGGACGCCTTGCCGTCCCGCAGCACGATCGCCACCGCCTGGTCATAAGGGTCGTCCGAGTCTGCGAGATTGGACATGCCGGCCGGCCCGGCACCGTCACCATCCTCGTCGTCATCGGCCGTGATCGCATCGAGATATTGGGGCTGGCCTTGAGTTTTCAAGTAGGCGACGATGTCTTCCACCTCGGTATCGGAGACGAAAGGCCCATGGACGCGCTGGATGCGGCCGCCCCCGGCCATGTAGAGCATGTCGCCCATGCCGAGCAGCTGCTCGGCACCCTGTTCCCCGAGGATCGTGCGGCTGTCGATCTTCGACGTCACCTGGAAGGAGATGCGGGTCGGGAAGTTGGCCTTGATCGTGCCGGTGATGACGTCCACCGACGGGCGCTGGGTTGCCATGATCACATGGATGCCGGCCGCACGCGCCATCTGCGCCAGGCGCTGCACGGCACCTTCGATATCCTTGCCGGCGACCATCATCAGGTCGGCCATTTCGTCGATGATGACGACGATATAGGGGATCGGCTGGAGATCGAATTCCTCGGTCTCGTAAATGGCTTCGCCGGTATGGCGGTCGAAACCGGTCTGCACGGTGCGGGTCAGCACCTCGCCCTTTTCCAGCGCCTGCTCGACGCGGCTGTTGAAGCCGTCGATATTGCGCACGCCGATCTTCGACATCTTCTTGTAGCGCTCTTCCATCTCGCGGACGGTCCACTTGAGCGCCACGACGGCCTTTTTCGGGTCGGTGACCACAGGCGAAAGAAGGTGCGGAATGCCGTCATAGACGGAGAGTTCGAGCATTTTCGGATCGATCATGATCAGGCGGCACTTCTCCGGCGTATAGCGGTAGAGAAGCGAGAGGATCATGGTGTTGATGGCGACCGACTTGCCCGAGCCGGTGGTACCGGCGACAAGCAGATGCGGCATCTTGGCAAGGTCGGCCACGACAGGCTCGCCGCCGATCGTCTTGCCGAGCGCCATGGCGAGCTTTGCCTTGCTGCCCTCGAAATCCTTGCTGCCGATCATCTCGCGCAGATAGACCGTCTCGCGGGTGCGGTTCGGCAGTTCGATGCCGATCGCGTTGCGGCCGGGAACGACGGCGACGCGGGCGGCGATCGCACTCATCGAACGGGCAATGTCGTCCGCAAGGCCGATGACCCGCGACGACTTGATGCCAGGTGCGGGCTCGAGTTCGTAAAGCGTGACGACCGGGCCAGGGCGCACATGGATGATCTCGCCCTTGACGCCGAAATCCTCGAGGACGCCTTCGAGCAGCCGCGCATTCTGTTCCAGCGCATCGGCCGACAGCGAGGCGTCGCGGGCGACGGCCTTCGGCTCGTTCAGCAGATGTACGGAGGGAAGCTGGAAACCATCAGGCGCGATGAACGAGCCCTGGGCTTCGCGGGCAACACGGGCACTTGGCTTCGGAGGTGCCGCCGACGGGGCGACACGCTGCTGGACGCGGACGCCGTTGACGGTCTGCGGTGCGCGCGAGGCGACGAACGGCGCATCATCGTCCTCGTCGTCATCGGCCAGGATGCCGGCCGGACGCGGCGGCATGTCGTCACGGTCGAATGGCGGATCGTAGTCGTCGTCTTCGTCAAGGCTGGAAATCGGCGGCGCTGCCACCACCCGACGCGGCGAGGTCACCCGCTCGGCGGGACCATCGAGCGAGGGCTCCATGCGACGGCCGGGGACTACGGATGCCGATCGAGCGCGGACCGGCTCGTTCAGCGTCCCGAACTCGTCCTCGTTGAAATCGTATGGCTGGTCGAAATCCATCCGGCTGCGCGGCTTGATGCCGGCAAGACGCCGCAATCTGGCCTGGGCGATATACCAGTAGTGAGCGATGGCGCCAAAGGCCAGGAAACCGGCAAACCGGTCCTCGTCGTCCTCCTCCTGGATCTCCTCGCGTTTGGAACGGGTTTTTGCTGCCGCAACCGGCTGGTCGTCGTCCTCGGCATCCTCCTCGAGGGCTTCGCCGACGAGGCCGGAGGCAAACAGCATCAGCCAGGCGCAGGGAATGATGAACAGGGAGCCGAGCACCATCGCCACGGTACCCGTCGGATAGGCGCCGACGAACAGCGCAGGGAACCGCAGGATCATGTCGCCGATGACGCCGCCAATGCCGTTCGGGATCGGCCAGGTGAGCGGAGCGGGAAAGCAGCCCAATGTCGCGGAGGCGAGCAGCGTGCCCCCGCCCCAGGCCGCAAGGCGGGCCGGAACGCGGTCGTACTTGCGGCCGGCGATCAACGCCAGGGCGAAGGCAAGCACCGGCAGCAGGGCGACAAGGCTGGCAAGCCCGAGAAACTGCATCATCAGGTCGGCAAAGGCCGCACCCGGAAAGCCGAGAATATTGGTCGGCGCATTGTCGGTCGCGTAGGAGAAGCTCGGGTCGGCGACGTTCCAGGTCGCCAGTGCCGCAACCGCCAGCGCCAGGGCGAGGAAGATGCCGAAACCGACGAGTGCCAGCGCCTGGCGCCATACGAAGGCGGTGAGCACCAGGCGGGTGGACCGGTTTGCCATAGCCGCTGAACTGCTTCTGCCCATCGTGTCTGCCCGCCGTCCTTGAAACGCAACTACGAGCGCGAATCGGCAAGGTGAGAGCTGATTCACGCAATTCCAAAAGAGAATAGCGCGTTGATGGTTAATGTCCCTTTAACCACGACGGGCCGCAAGAAGGCTGAAAACATGCACAAAAAAGCCCGGGCTGAGGCCCGGGCGAATGCAGCTTCCAAAAGCTGCGGCATGATCTGCTGCGGCGACGGTTACCCGCCGCCGCAAGCCGTCGATCAGGAGTGGTAAGCGGCTTCGCCGTGGGTAGCGAGGTCGAGACCTTCGCGCTCGGCTTCGACCGTGACGCGCAGGCCGACGATCAGGTCGACGATCTTGTAGAGGATCGCGGAACCGATGCCGGACCACAGAAGAGTGACGATCACGCCCTTCAACTGAGCCCAGACCTGCGTTGCCGTGCCGGCATAGCTGGCAGCGAAGTCAGCCGTCGAATAGTCGACGATGCCCGCACCGCCGAGAGCCGGGTTGACGAACACGCCGGTAAGGATGGCACCGATGATGCCACCGACGCCGTGCACGCCGAAGACGTCAGCCGTATCGTCGTAACCGAACTTGTTCTTCACCGTCGAGACGAAGAAGTAGCAGACCGGCGAGACGATCAGGCCCATGATGATAGCGCCCATCGGGCCGACGAAGCCGGCAGCCGGGGTGATCACGACGAGGCCTGCAACGGCACCCGAAGCAGCACCCAGCATCGAAGCCTTGCCACGAGCGAAGGTTTCAACGAGAGCCCAGGCGACGATGGCGGCAGCGGTGGCAACGAAGGTGTTGATCATTGCGAGGGCTGCATAGGCATTGGCTTCGAGGTTCGAACCGGCGTTGAAGCCGAACCAACCAACCCACAGAAGCGCAGCACCGACCATGGTGAGCGTCATCGAGTGCGGAGCCATCATGTCCTTGCCGAAGCCGGTGCGCTTGCCGACCATGATGGCGCCGACGAGACCTGCGATACCAGCATTGATGTGGACGACGGTGCCGCCTGCGAAATCGATCGCGCCGAAGCCGAAGATCAGGCCGGTCGGGCCGGAATAGGCGCTCGGGCCGCCCCAGAACCAGACCATGTGGGCCATCGGGAAGTAGATGAAGGTGAGCCACAGGATGGTGAACAGGATGACTGCCGAGAACTTGATGCGTTCGGCAAAAGCACCGATGATCAGCGCAGGGGTGATGGCTGCGAAGGTCATCTGGAAGCAAACGAAGGCGAGCTCCGGAATGGCAGCGCCCTTGGTGAAGCTTTCCGACATCGTCGTCGTGTCGACGCCTGCAAGGAACATCTTGGAGAAGCCGCCGACGAAGCTGTTGATCGAGCCACCGTCCGTGAAGGCGAGCGAATAGCCGTAGGTAACCCAGACAATCATCGCCACGGCGGCGATCATCATGACCTGCATGAGAACCGAAAGCATGTTCTTGGTGCGAACGAGACCGCCGTAGAAAAGTGCAAGGCCAGGCACGATCATCAGAAGGACGAGAATGGAGGAAATCAGCATCCAGGTCGTATCGCCCTTGTCGACCGTCATGGCCGGAGCTGCGGCTGCAGCTTCAGCCGCCGGTGCGGCAGCCGTCTGCGCAAAAGCGACGGCCGGAGCGAGAAGCGCCGCGCTAGCGGCACCCAGGCGTCCGAGAGTGGAAATCTTGTTAAATTGCATAGCTTAAAAACTCCCCTGTCAGCCGTGCTTTAAAGCGCTTCTGTGTTGGTTTCGCCGGTGCGGATACGCACGGCCTGCTCGATCGAGTAGACGAAGATCTTGCCATCGCCGATCTGGCCGGTCTTGGCGGCCGAAGCGATCGCATCCACGGCCTTTTCGACGAGGTCGGAGGGGACTGCGATTTCGATCTTCAGTTTTGGCAGAAAACTTACGGCGTATTCGGTACCGCGATAGATTTCGGTGTGTCCCTTTTGGCGCCCGTAACCTTTGACTTCGGTCACGGTCAGGCCCTGGATACCGACAGCCGTGAGGGCTTCGCGCACCTCATCCAGCTTGAACGGCTTGATAATGGCCATCACGATTTTCATCTGGCTTTCCCATCCTTTGTTTGTCCTCGGCCAAGGCCGACTCTCCTCATCGACGTCAAGATTATGACAGCGACTGACGAGATACATTCAAGGGGCGTGCCAGTTTCGATGGCGCCTATAAGTTATTGAAATGTAAAGACTTAGAACGCCGGCCTCAAAAAACGGGCATTTGGATGGCGCAAACACGTCCAAAACTTGTGCAAAATTGGAAATTTGCACAACTATTAATCATTTGCCTTTTTCCGAATCAGTCCTTCCTGGGCGACCGACGCGATCAGTGTGCCAGAACGGGTGTAAATGCTGCCGCGGGTCATTCCACGGGCACCGGAGGCGCTCGGGCTGTCCTGCGTGTAGAGCAGCCAGTCGTCGAATGTGGCGGGCTTGTGAAACCACATGGCGTGGTCGAGGCTCGCCGCCTGAAGCGTCGGATCGAAGATCGACGTGCCATGCGGATAGAGCGACGCGTCGAGCAGCGTCATATCGGAGAGATAGGCGAGCACGGCTGCCTGATAGCGGCGGTCGGACGGCACCTCGCCGACGGTTCGGACCCAGATGTCCTGCCGCGGTTCGAGCTTGTCCCTGGTGAGGTAGTGCACGAGCGAGGTGGGACGCACTTCGATCGGCCGCTCCCGGCTCCAGTAGCGACGCACGTTCTCCGGCGCCTTCTTGAGGAAGAGCTCCTTGAACTCCTTCTCGCCCATCAGATCCTCCGGCTGCGTCACCGAAGGCATGTCGATCTGGTGTTCGTAACCGCCCTCCTCCACTTGGAAGGAGGCGGACATGGCAAAGATCGCCTTGCCGTGCTGGACCGCCACCGCCCGGCGGGTGGTGAAGCTTGACCCGTCGCGGATACGCTCCACCTGATAGAGGATCGGAACGGACGGATCGCCGGGGCGCATGAAATAGGCATGCAGCGAATGCACGAAACGATCGACTTCCACGGTCCGCTGGGCCGCCATCAGGGCCTGGGCGATCACCTGGCCGCCGAATACCCGCTGCCAGCCGACATCGGGACTGGTGCCGCGGTAGATGTTCTCCTCGAGCTTTTCGAGATCGAGCGTCGCGATGAGCTGTTCCATGGCGGAGGGGGATTCGGTCTGGCGCGACATTATGACGAACTCCGGTGATAGGAAGCGGCGTCAGGATGATCTATATCCAGGACATGATATTCTCAAGTCTCACGGGAGTTTAGGCAAATGCTGGACATGCTGGTTGTAGGAGGCGGTTATGTAGGTCTCGCCGCCGCTGTCGCGGTCAAGCAGGCGGCGCCGCATCTTCAGGTCGAGGTGATCGAGGCGGCTCCTGCCGGCGTCTGGGAAAAGGACGAACGGGCCTCTGCGATCATCGCCGCCGCGACCCGCATGCTCGACGTCATCGGCGTCTGGAACGAGATCGCCGTGGACGCCCAGCCGATCAACCGGATGATCGTTACCGACAGCCGCACGTCCGATCCGGTGCGGCCGGTCTTCCTCACCTTCGACGGCGAAATCGAGGAAGGCAGGCCGTTTGCCCATATGGTACCGAATGTCGCCATGGTGAGAGCCCTGCGCGGTGCAGCCGAACGCCTCGGCATCACCATCCGCCACGGGCTTTCCGCCACCGGCTTCCAGTCCGCCAGCACCCGTTGCACCGTATCGCTCTCCGACGGCTCGACGGTCGAGACGCGCCTCCTGGTCGCCTGCGATGGTGTGCGCTCCAAACTGCGCGACATGGCCGGCATCAAGACCGTCACCTGGGATTACGGCCAGTCCGGCATCGTCACGACGGTTGCCCACGAGCGGCCGCATGAAGGTGTGGCGGAGGAACATTTCCTGCCGTCCGGCCCGTTTGCCATCCTGCCGCTCACCAACAACCGTTCCTCGCTCGTCTGGACGGAGCGCACGGACGAGGCCAACCGGCTGGTCGCCTCCGACGACCTGGTGTTCGAGGAAGAGTTGCAGCGCCGTTTCGGCCACAAGCTCGGCGAACTGACGGTGGTCGGCGGCAAACGCGCCTTCCCGCTCGGCCTGACGCTCGCCCGCGCCTTCGTGGCGCCGCGCGTCGCTCTTGCCGGCGATGCGGCGCATGGCATCCACCCGATCTCCGGCCAGGGCCTCAATCTCGGCTTCAAGGATGTCGCGGCGCTGGCGGAAACCGTCGTGGAAGCCGATCGTCTCGGCCTCGATATCGGCGCGCTCAACGTGCTGGAGCGCTACCAGTCCTGGCGGCGTTTCGACACGTTCCGCATGGGGGTCACGACCGACGTGCTGAACCGGCTGTTCTCCAACGACGTCACCCCGATCCGCATCGCCCGCGACTTCGGCCTGGGCATCGTCGAACGCATGCCAAAGCTGAAGAGCTTCTTCATCGACCAGGCTGCGGGCAAGAGCGGCGAGGATGGCCCGAAGCTGTTGACGGGTCAAACAATTTAAGCCCGCGCCCAGAGCCCCTCATCCCGCTGCCGCGACCTTCTCCCCGCACGCGGGGCGAAGGGGTTATGCCGCACCGACGTGTTCAAGCAACGAAGCCCAGCGACGTGCAGCTCGGCAAATGGGAGCGAGGCGGATGCGGCTTGCGTCCTTCTCCCCGCAAGCGGGGAGAAGGTGCCGGCAGGCGGATGAGGGGCAAACCTCAGTCCTCGATCTTGCGGGCCTCGGAGATCAGCATGATCGGGATGCCGTCGCGGATCGGATAGGCGAGCTGCGCCTTCTGGGAGATCAGCTCGTTGGTCTCGCGATTGAGGGACAGCCGGGTCTTGGAGAGCGGGCAGACGAGCAGGTCGAGCAGTTTCGGATCGACCTTGCTGAGTTTCTCGTCCATGGACCCTGGGCCTTTACTGAAGCATGGTGTCGGAATCGCCGAAATCCCGCGCCAGCAGGATTTCCGTGATGGCGATCAGCGTCTCGGCGCGGGTCCGAAGGTCCGGCGCCTCGAGAAGAGCCTGTTTCTCGGCCGGCCCGAAGGGCGACATCATCGACAGCGAATTGACCAGCGTGCGGTTGCCGGCGCGCTCGACGCTTTCCCAGTCCGCCTCCAGCTTGTTGGCGTCGAGATAGGCGCGGAAGACGCGCAGCAACTCAGCGCGGTCGACCGTACTCTCGTCGTCCTCGGTGGAGAGGTCGGTCATCATCGGCGCGATCTTGAAGGTGCGATAGGGATGGCCCTGGCCCACCTCTTCGATGAGCCGGAAGCGGCAGATGCCGCTGATCGAGGTGATGTATCGGCCATCGCCCGTTTCGGCAAATGATGTGATGCGGCCGATGCAGCCGACCGTCGAGAGCGGAGCGCGCGGGCCTTCGGCGGCCTCGCCGGATTCGAGCAGCGACGGCTGCACGATGCCGATCAGCCGGTCACCGGCAAGCGCCGCGTCGAACATGGCGAGATAGCGTGGTTCGAAGATGTTGAGCGGCAGCTGTCCGCCGGGCAGAAGCAGCGCACCGGTAAGAGGAAATACAGGGACCGTCTCCGGCAGATCCTCGCGCTTCAGATATCTCGCATTTCCCACATGCATGGGTCCGACACTCCCAGACGATCACCGGCTCAGACCAAAGATTCGCCGCTCCGAATAATGTGGGGCGCCCACCGGAGAACGCAAGGCCAATCCTCGAGGATTGGCCTTGGCTTACAAAAACAGTGCCGGGCTCACGAAAACAGAATGGAGGACAGTCGGCGGCGGGCGGCGATCGTCGCCGGGTCCTTCGGTCCCCAGACATCAAAGAATGCCAGGAGCTGGCGGCGGGCACCATCGTCGTCGAACGTGCGGTCCTTGCGCATGATCGTCAGCAGGTGCTCGGCAGCCTTGTCGCGTTCACCCTGGACGTTGAGGATCTTGGCGAGCTTCAGACGGGCGTCGTGATCGTCGGGATTGGCATCGAGCTGGCGCTCGAGAGCCACGGGATCGCCGAGCTTGCGGGCTTCCTCGATCTGGTCGAGCTTCTTGGCGACTGCCTGGATCGCCGGTTCCTTGGCGAGCTCTTCCGGAAGGGAGGCAAGCATCTGGCTGGCACGGGCCGTCTCGCCCATCGCGATCAGGCACTGGATCATTCCGGCGGCGGCCTTGGCATTTTCCGGATCGGCCTGCAGGACGGCGCCGTAGAGCTGGGCCGCGTCCTGGATATCGCCGGCGACCAGGAAGGCTTCCGCTTCCGCGAGGGCTCCCTCGATCTCGGCCGCATCTTCGGCGCCCGGAGGTCCGGCGAGCTTGTCGATGAACTGGCGAACCTGGCTTTCCGGCACCGCGCCCATGAAGCCGTCGACCGGGCGACCGTCGACGAAGGCGATGACCGCCGGGATCGACTGGATACCGAGCTGGCCCGGGATCGAGGGATGATCGTCGATATTCATCTTGACGAGCTTGACCCGGCCCTGGCCTTCGTTGACCACCTTTTCGAGCACCGGCGTCAGCTGCTTGCAGGGACCGCACCAGGGCGCCCAGAAATCGACGAGAACCGGCTGACGGCGCGATTCTTCGAGCACGTCCTTGGTGAAGCCGGCGGTGCTGGTGTCGGATACGTAACCCCCAGCAGGACCCGATGCCGCCGGAGCCGCCCCGAAGCTTGCCGAAGCAGTCATCTGCCCGCCGTAGGAACCGCCATAGGGGTTATTGCTGCCGCTCATGAATGTTCTCCCGGGAACGCTTTCGCATCTTTGCCATCTAGGCTGCAAAGATCGTATGTCAGTCTGTCACTTTCAAGACAAGCGGCGCATGGCCGGTCGCCTCCAGAAAGCGGATAAGATCGCCGCTAGCAATGGACGTCGTGGCATCATTCGACAGCGGATGGCCGTTGATGATGTCGTGCTTCATCAGGTCTTCGTCGAGCACGAAGGTAACATTTCGGCCCGTATCGTTGAAGGCGCCGAATACCGTCACCGAACCGGGAACCACGCCGAGATATTCCAGGAGCATTTCGGGCCGGCCGAACGAGACGCGGCTCGATGCTCCGATCACCTTGTGCACGGTCTTCAGGTCGACCGTCGCGCGCTCCTCGACCGTCAGGACGAAATACTGGTCCTTCTTGTCCTTCACGAACAGGTTCTTGGTATGGCCTCCGGGGATTTCGTCACGCAGGCTTTCGGATTCCGCCACGGTGAAAACCGGCGGGTGCGTCTTGGTCGAATGGGGAATATCCAGGCTGTCGAGGAAACGGAAAAGATCCTCGGCGGTTTTCGGCTGTGTCTCGGTCATGCTGATGGAATTGGCTCTGTTGGCGGGCGGTCGGACTATGATCATAACCACAATGTTCCGCTCGGCCAAGGCAAGCTCACACGATCTCGTGAAGCGCTTGACCTGGTATGACGGTGCAACCATTTTACCAGATGTGGAGAACCGGCATCCGGCAATTCCGTCGGCCGACCGTAGCCAGTTGATAAATAATAACTTCTCCAGTTAACTCAAGTTTATTTCGGCGCGATATTCCGCGCCCTCGATATCGGCCCAGGCCGATACAGCCACTCAATCTCCAGTGCCGGCGCAGCGCCGGCTTCTCATCTGAAAGGTCTGCCTCATGGTCACCTTCACGCTCAACGGACAGGAAAGAACGTTCGACGGCGACCCCGACACGCCGCTTCTCTGGGTCATCCGCGATTTCGAAAAGCTCACCGGCACCAAATACGGCTGCGGCGTCGCCCAGTGCGGCGCCTGCACGGTCCACCTGGACGGCATGCCGCGCCGCTCGTGCGTGACCCCGATCGCGACTATCGAGGGTTCGGACGTGGTCACCATCGAAGGTGTTTCCGGCAAGGAAGCCGATGCGATCAAGACTGCCTGGGCGGGCCTCGACGTGCCGCAATGCGGTTACTGTCAGTCCGGACAGGTCATGTCGGCGGTCGCCCTGCTGCAGATGGTGCCGAAGCCGACGGATGCCGATATCGACGGCGCGATGACCGGCAATATCTGTCGATGCGCCACCTACCATCGCATCCGCGCGGCGATCCACAACGCCGCCAATTCGATGGAGGGCTGAGCGATGACCATCCAGGACATCAACACCACACGCCGCGGCTTCCTCGCCGGCTCCGGCCTCGTCATCGGAGTGGCAATCGCGCCAAAGATGCTCTCCGCTGCGCCGACCGGCGTGCATGCCGGCGGCGATCCGGCGCTTGCGCCGATGAACGCCTTCGTCAAGATCGGCACCGACGACACCGTGACCGTGCTTTCCAAGCACATCGAATTCGGCCAGGGCCCCTTCACAGGGCTTGCAACGCTGGTGGCAGAAGAACTCGATGCCGACTGGAGCCAGATGCGCGCCGTCCACTCGCCGACCGACAACAAGGTTTATGCCAACCTGATGTTCGGCCTGCAGGGAACCGGCGGTTCGAGCGCCATCGCCAATTCCTACGAGCAGATGCGCAAGGCAGGCGCCACCGCCCGGGCCATGCTGGTCGCGGCGGCCGCCGACGACTGGAAGGTGCCGGCCTCCGAGATCACCGTCCAGAAGGGCCGCATCAAGCATGCCGCCTCCAACAGGGAGAGCGGTTTTGGCGCATTTGCCGAAAAGGCGGCACGCCAGACGCCGCCTGCCGAGCCGAAACTCAAGGACCCCAAGGATTTCGTGCTGATCGGGACGGAACTGCCGAAGCTCGACACCCACGGCAAGACCAACGGCACGTCGATCTTCACGCTCGACATCACGCCGGACAACCTGCTGATCGCCGTCGTCGCCCACCCCGAGCATTTCGGCGCAACGGTGAAGAGCTTCAACGATGCCGAAGCCCGCAAGGTGCAGGGTGTGGTCGACGTGAAGCAGGTGCCGGCGGGCATTGCCGTTTATGCGGACAACACGTTCGCGGCGCTCAAGGGCCGCGATGCGCTGAGCATCGAATGGGATCTGTCAAAGGCCGAGACCCGCTCCTCGGAAGAACTCTCGGCCGATTACCGGAAACTCTTCGGCGAAAAGGGACTGGAAGCCACCAACAAGGGCAATCTCGACGACGCCTTCAAGGCGCCCGGCCTGCAGACTGTGGAGGCCGAGATCGTCTTTCCCTTCCTGGCGCATGCGCCGATGGAGCCGCTCGACGCCGTCTTCATCAAGGCGGATGACGGATCGGTCGATATCTATAACGGCGCGCAGTTCCCGGGCATGGACCAGGAGGTCGCCGCCAAGATCCTCGGGCTCGACGAAGCGAAGGTCAGGGTGAACACCCAGCTCGCCGGCGGCAGTTTTGGCCGCAAGGCGCAGTTCGGCTCGCCCTACATACAGGAAGCGGCAGCCGTCTATGCCGCAACTGATCGGACCCGTCCCCTGAAGCACATGTGGACCCGCGAGGACGACATCCGCGGCGGCTATTACCGCCCGATGTATGCCCACAGGATGCGCGGCGCCATCAACGCGCAGGGCCAGATCACGGCCTGGGAACAGGTGATCGTCGGCCAGTCGATCATGGGCAAGGCCGATCTCGACGAGACCTCGGTCGAAGGCGCTTCCAACCTGCCCTACACGATCCCCAACCTGAAGGTCAGCGCCCACAACGTCCAGCTCTCCATCCCGCCGCTCTGGTGGCGATCGGTCGGGCACACCCATACCGGCTTTGCAGTGGAGACCTTCGTCGACGAACTGTTCCAGAAGATCGGCAAGGATCCGGTCGAGGGACGGCTTGCGCTGCTTGGCGAAAAGCCACGCCATGCAGGCGTGTTGAGGAAGGCTGCTGAAATGGCGAACTGGGGTTCACCGGCTCCGGAAGGCCGCGCCCGCGGCGTTGCGGTGGTCGAAAGCTTCGGCAGCTTCGTCGGCCAGATCGTCGAGGTCTCGATCGGACCGGAAGGTGCACCCCGCGTTCACAAGGTCTGGTGTGCGGTCGATTGCGGCGTCGCCATCAATCCGAACGTCATCAAGGCGCAGATGGAAGGCGGCATCGGCTATGGCCTCGGCGCGGTCCTCTTCGACGCGGTGACGTTGGCCAAGGGCGGCAAGATCATGCAGTCGAACTTCCACGACTACCGCTCCATCCGCATCAACGAGATGCCGGACGTGGCGGTGGAGATCATCAAGTCGAGCGAAAAGCCGAGCGGCGTCGGCGAACCCGGCGTGCCCCCTGTCGGTCCGGCGGTTGCCAATGCCTGGCGTCGCCTGACGGGAGCGCCGGTCCGGCAGCTGCCTATCGTCAACATCGTTTCGGCCTGAGGATCAAAGCCCGATGAACTGGAAATTCGCTATCACCGGCGTCGCTACCCTCTGTCTTTTCGTGGGCGCCGGCACCGTGCTGTCGCCCGCCTCGGTCGCCCAGGACGCCAAGACCGACGCCAAGACGCTCAAACCCGCCGCCTCCTTCCAGTCGATCGCCAGCGAGCGGGAACGCTCCGTGGCGCTCTTCCAGGAGGCCGGCAAGGTCATCCAGCACCCGCGTTGCGTCAACTGTCACCCGGCAACCGACCGGCCGCTGCAGGGCGCCAACATGCGTCCGCACCAGCCTCCGGTCTTCCGGGGCGATGGCGGTATGGGCCTGCCCGGCATGCAGTGCACCACCTGCCACAGCGCGGAAAACACGCCCGTCGTCGGCCAGGCCGACACGATCAAGAGCATTCCGGGCAATCCCGCCTGGCATCTGGCGCCGATCGAAATGGCCTGGGTCGGTAAATCGCTCGGGCAGATCTGCCAGCAGATCAAGGACCCGGCCCGCAACGGCGGCAAGACCATGGATCAGATCGTCGAGCACATGGCGCATGACGAACTGGTTGGCTGGGGCTGGAATCCGGGTGCCGGACGCGAACCGGTGCCGGGCACACAGGCCGAATTCGGCGAACTCATCAGTGCCTGGGTGAAGTCCGGAGCGGCCTGCCCGGCCTCCTGAGAATGAAGCAGCCGCCGGTTCCGGACGGAACCGGCGGTTTGCAGGCGCTTTGACGGGATCGCAATTTTTCTTCACGCCAATCGTCATTTCCCTGTTGCATTTGAAAAAGGACTGGGCCATATAGCGCCCGTCGCCGGCAACGAGCCACGACGCCACGGTCAAGCTTCACTACCACGGACCGGTGGATTGATGAGCGGGTGTAGCTCAGTGGTAGAGCACAACCTTGCCAAGGTTGGGGTCGAGGGTTCGAATCCCTTCGCCCGCTCCAAATCTCCTCTTCAAGATTTTATGAAGCCCATCTGGATATGACGCCTGGGGCCTGGCAGCTCCCTCGACGACTGTGCCAAGCAGGCTTCCGTCCCACCTGATTTCCCCATGAATTTGATGACTTTCGCATATTCACCAAATGCGGGAGATGGCATATTGATTGCAACTATCCTGGCGAGGTCGCGCCAGTGATTCGGGGGTTGAATTGGGGATGTGCCGTCATGGAATCTCGCCCGCACCACAAAAAGCTCAGTCAGAAAACCGCCGTGGAAACCATGCAACGGCTCGAGGGCATCGTCGCCTCTGCAATGGACGGGATCATCACCATTGATGACGAGCAACGGGTGATCCTGTTCAATCCGGCCGCAGAGCGCATGTTCGGCCTGTCTGCCAACGACGCGCTTGGCCAGCATATCTCCCGCTTCATGCCGGAACGACATCGACCGACCCACGCGGCGCATATTCATCGTTTCACCGAAACCGGAGTGACCACCCGCCAGATGGGATCGCTCGGTGCGATCAGCGGCTTGCGGGCCGACGGCAAGGAGTTTCCGATCGAGGCGTCGATCTCGCAGGTGGAGATCGGCGGCGAACGCCTTGCCACCGTCATCTTGCGCGACATCACCGAGCGCAAGGCCGCCGAGGATGCCCTGCTTGAAAGCCGGCGGCGCATGGAAGGGATCGTGGAATCGGCAATGGACGCGCTGATTACCGTCGATGAGGGCCAGCGAATCGTGCTGTTCAACCCGGCCGCCGAGCGCATGTTCGGCATCGCGGGCAAGGATGCGATCGGCTCGCCGATCGAACGTTTCATCCCCGAGCGCTTTCAGCATGGGCATGCCGAACATATCCGCCGCTTCAAGGAGACCGGCGTGACAAACCGCCGGATGGGCGCGCTGGGGGCGATCAGCGGCCTGCGCGCCAATGGCGAGGAATTCCCGGTAGAGGCATCGATCTCGCAGGTACAGATCGGCGACGGAAAGCTGGCAACGGTCATCTTGCGCGACATTACCGAACGCAAGGCCAACGAGGACTCCCGCCAGCTGTTGGCCCGCGAGGTCGATCACCGCGCCAAGAACGCCCTGGCCGTGGTGCAGGCGCTGGTCTCCCTGACACGCGCCGAAACCAAGGAGGAGTTCATCGTCGCAGTTCGAGGTCGCGTTTCGGCGCTGAGCCGCGCCCATTCGCTGCTCGCGCAGAACCGGTGGCAGGGCGGAGACCTCGCTGCGGTCCTCACTGAGGAAACCCGGGCTTATCAGAGCATCAGCCAGTTGATGATCGGCGGACCCGCCATCACTCTTACTCCCAATGCCGTGCAGCCGGTCAGCCTCCTCATTCACGAGCTTGCCACCAATGCCGTCAAATACGGGGCATTGTCGGTCGCCGAAGGGCGTGTCGATGTCTCATGGCGCATCCTGCCGTCGCAGGAACTGGAACTCCGCTGGACCGAGGCCGGCGGGCCGGCGGTGCGGAAGCCGGAATCCAAGGGTTTCGGCTCGACCCTGGTGACCGAGGTCGCCACCCGTCAATTGGCGGGCAAACTCGACATCAGCTGGCCTGCGACCGGCATGTGCCTTGTCGCGGTGCTGCCCCGATCCGTCTACCGTCCCGATATTTCGAGCGGCTCGGTTCCCGGCGAGGAGGTCGCGTCCAGGTCGTCGGAGACCGGCTCGGCGGGCCGCATTCTCGTCGTCGAGGATGAGACCCTTATCGCCATGGAGCTCTGCAGCGAACTTGAATCGCGCGGCTGGGAAGTTGTCGGACCGGCGGCGACCGCCGATGAAGCCATGCGCCTGGTCGACGGCCCGCAACTTCCCGATTTCGCCGTCCTCGATGTCAATCTCGGGGGAAAACCCGTCTACCCATTTGCAGAGTGGCTGCAGACCCATGGCGTGCCCTTCCTGTTCTGCACCGGATATGAGCAGCTTGATGATCACCACAGTTTCAGAAACCGGACGATCATCCGGAAACCTGTAAACATGGCGCTGCTCGAAGGTGAACTGCGCCGCATGATCCAGCCGACATAGCCTTAAAACGGCAAACGCCGCCGGCTTCCGGGCCGGCGGCGTCTCAATTCGGAAAAGCCCGGTCAGGCTGCGCGCGAGCGATAACCGCCGGAAGCATAGCTCTGGGAGGGCGCCCCCGCCTTCGTCTTGAAGCGAGCCATCATGTCGGCGAGGCTGTCGGTTTCCTGCGTCAGGCTCTGGGCGGCGGCGGTGGTTTCTTCCACCATCGCGGCGTTCTGCTGGGTCACCTTGTCCATCTGGTCGGCGGAGGCAGCCACTTCGCGCAGGCTCATCGCCTGTTCGCTGGTGCTTGACGTGATCGTGTTGACGAACGTGCTCATCTGCGCGACTTCGCCGACGATGTCGTCGAGCGACTTGCCGGAAGCGGTGACGAGCTCGACGCCCTGCTTGACCTGTGCGGACGATGTCGAGATCAGTGCCTTGATCTCCTTGGCGGCATCGGCCGAGCGCTGCGCGAGCCCACGAACCTCCTGCGCGACGACCGCGAACCCGCGGCCGGCTTCGCCGGCACGGGCGGCTTCCACGCCTGCATTAAGAGCCAGAAGATTGGTCTGGAAGGCGATGTCGTCGATCACGCCGATAATGCGGTTGATCTGCTCGGCCGAGCCTTCGATCGCCGCCATGGCGGCGACCGCACTGGCAACGATCTCGCCGCCGCGCTGGGCCTTCTGCTGGGCAAGCGACGCGACGCCCTGGGCACGGCTTGCGCCGCTGGCGCTGTCGTTGACGGCCGACGTCACCTGGCCGAGAGCCGCTACCGTCTCTTCGAGGCTGGCGGCCTGCTGTTCGGTGCGTTTGGCAAGGTCGTTGGAGGCGATCGAGATTTCCTGGAGGCCCGCACGGATCGTGCCGACTGCTCCGACGACCGAGCCGATCGCCTCTTCGAGATTGCCGACCGAACTGTTGAACTTGGCGCGGATGGGCTCGAACTCCGCCGCAACCGCATGGTCCATCCGGACTGTCAGATCGCCGCCGGCAAGCCGGTTGAAGCCTTCCTCGATGGCATGCACGAAGGCCCGCAGGTCCTCGCCCTTGGCATTGTCGATCGCCGACTGGCGCTGACGCTGGTGTTCCTGCGCCTCGCGGGCCTCGGATGCCTGCTGTTCGAGCCGGATATTCTCCTCGGCGGATGCCTTGAAGACCTGGACGGCCCTGGCCATCGCACCGAGTTCGTCCTGGCGCTCCTGGCCGTCCACCTGGGCGGTGAGGTCACCGGCGGCAAGTTTCGTCATCGTCACGGTCAGGCGACGAACGGTGCCGCCGAGCGACCGGGCAAAGACCAGGAAACCGATCAGCGACAGGATCGAAACGACGACGGTGCCGAGTGCGGTCATCCACAATGCGGCTTCGCTGGCAGCGACCAGCGGCGTGATATCCGATGCGATTTCCAGAACGCCGACCTTGGTCCCCGAGAAGTCGAGAAGCGGCACCGCCTCGACGGCATAATGTTTGCCGCCGATATCCGCGTAGCGTCGCACGACGCCCTTGTCATAGGCCTCCTGCAGTTCCGGCACCGTCAGGATCGGATTGCCGCCATGAGTGGAGGCCTGCTTGTCGAACTTGTCGGCGCCCCTGGTGTAGAGCGTGACATGGGCGTTCACTTCCTTGGTCAGCCGGGAGAAATAGGCATCGACGAGCTTCAGCCCGACGTCCACGACACCGATGACCTTGCCGTCACTGACGACCGGCGCGGTTGCGAACAGGCTGACCGCGGTGCGGCCGGTCTCGATGCCGACAACCAGTTTCTTGTCGCTGAGCGAGGTCGCCACCATCTTGCGGCGCGCCTTGACGTTGTCGCCAAAGACATCGGGATCGTGAGCGCGGGCAACGACGTCGGCCGTCGCTGCGACGAAGGTAATCATTTCGAGGCCGCTCGCCTCCTTCACGGTCTTCATATTGGAATAGCGCGAGAGCAGGCCCTGCCGATCGTTGGCAAGGATGAGCGGGGAGGTCTCCGGCAGGGATGCGATCGTCAGCGCGAGCGCGGATGCGGCACGCCCCTGGGCGGCCATGTCGTCCTGGATGACCGCGAGATCGCTGTCGAGTTCCGTTTGCAGCGCCTGCTCGGTCATGCTCGACTGCCGTTCCCAGGCAAGCCCGCCGATCACCACGCTCGCGAAAAGCACGGCTGCAAAACCGAAGAAGGTAAGCCTTCTCGACAGTGGCTTCCTGATGCTGATCTCGTTCATATATCCCTCGAACTGTGCTCCGCAAAAGCAGAGGGCAGCCGCCCGGCGGGCGGAAATGCCAATCCTGAAGAAAACTATGCTGAAATCCGTTGAAATTTAACTAATGTCAAAATCTTACTGCGTTCCACAATGTAGAACGGCAAGTGGTAACTTGGTTTCGGAACCCTCACGAAACGATAAAATTGCAAATGAAATCTGCGCCTTACCAATTTTACATGGACGCCGAAGCAAGGCGGGCCTCCATGATAACGGTTATTTGCTCAGGCGCAGATAATCCCGATCCGGACGAGGCCGGCGATCATTGCTTTGAAAAGACATAGTCGGTTTCCTGCAGCAGCACCTCGCCCGGGCGCAGCACGGCATTTGGGAAATCGGCATGGTTGATGGCATCCGGCCAGACCTGGGTTTCGAGGCAGAACCCGGCGAAGGGACCGTAGCGGCGCCCATCGAGGCCCTCTGCGGGGATCTGCTGCAGCTTGAAGGCGGCATAGAGCTGCACGCCCGGCTCGGTGGTGCGGACTTCCATCGACACGCCGGAATGGATGCTGCGCGCCAGAGCCACGGAACGCTTGGCCGTTCGCTCCGGCGACAGACAGAAGTTATGATCGAACAGGACCTGGGCGTCGCCATCGAACCGCCTCATCGGCCCCATGTCGCGCAGGTCGAAAGGCGTGCCCGCCACCGCCATCAGTTCGCCGGTCGGCACCTGCTTGTCGTCAAAGACCAGCACATGGTCCGCGGCGATCATGATGTCGTGATCGAGCGCATCCTCGCGTCCGTCGAGATTGAAGTAGGTATGCTGGCAGATATTGGCGAGCGTCGGCTGATCCGTGGTGGATTGGTAGACGACGGAAAGAACGCCATCGCTCTTGAGTTGGTAAGTCGCGGTGACCGTGCAGTTTCCCGGATAGCCGGCACGGCCGTCGGGATCGGTGATCCGCAGCACCACCTTGTCGGCGGCATGTTCGACAATCGCCCAGTTGCTGCGGCCGATGCCGTCAGAGCCGCCATGGAGATGGGTCACGCCCCGCTCGTTCAGTTCCAGCTGATATTGCTTCCCATCCAGCACGAAGCGGCCACCGCCGATACGGTTGGACGAACGGCCGGGCGTCGCACCGAAATAGGGCGAATGGTTCAGGTAATCCTCAAACCGTTCGAAGCCGAGCACGAGCGGCGGCTGATGGCCGTCGAGCCTGAGGTCCTGGATCACCGCCCCCCAGGTGATGACACTCGCGGTGAGCCCACTGCCGGAGATCCGCACACGATAGACGGTTTCGCCCTTTTCCGTGGTGCCGAAAACTTCGAAATTCTGGTCCGCCATGAGATTGCTCCTCCACCGATATGTTTTGCGGCAAACTGCGCGATTTGGCGGCAGGCCGCAACGGCGCGGAGAAGAAAAAAGGCTCTAGCGCGTGAGCGAGCGCGTCGCCTGTTCCAACCCGCCAAGCGTCAGCGGGAACATGCGGTCGGTCATCAGCTGCCGCATGATGCCGATCGACGTTGTGTGGCTCCAACGGTCCTGGGGCACAGGGTTGAGCCAGACGCAGCGGTGGAAATGCTCGGTGACGCGCCCTATCCAGGCCCCGCCAGGTTCCTGGTTCCAGTGCTCCACGGAACCGCCCGTATGGGTGATCTCATAAGGGCTCATCGAGGCATCCCCGACGAAGATCACCTTGTAGTCGGCGCCATAGCTGCGGATCAGCTCAAGCGTCGGCGTCCGCTCCGACCTGAGGCCGTTTTCCTTCCAAACCCCTTCGTAGAGGCAATTGTGGAAGTAGAAATGCTCCATATGCTTGAATTCGGCCCGTGCGGCCGAGAACAGTTCTTCGACGACGCGGATATGATCGTCCATCGAGCCGCCGACATCGAAGAACATCAGGAGTTTGACCGCATTGCGCCGCTCGGGCCGGGTCTGCACATCGAGATAACCGTGTTCGGCGGTGGAGCGGATCGTCCCGGGCAGGTCGAGTTCCTCGACCGCCCCTTCCCGCACCCAGCGGCGCAGCCGCTTCAGCGCAAGCTTGATGTTTCGGGTGCCGAGCTCGACCTTGTCGTCGAAATCGGCGAACTCACGCTTGTCCCAGACCTTCACCGCCCGGCGATGGCGGGACTGGTCCTGGCCGATCCGCACGCCTTCCGGATTATAGCCATAAGCGCCGAAAGGGGAGGTGCCGCCGGTGCCGATCCATTTCGAGCCGCCCTGATGCCGGCCCTTCTGCTCCTCCAGCCGCTTCCGCAGCGTCTCCATCAGCTTCTCGAAACCGCCGAGCGACTCGACGAGCTTCTTCTCCTCGTCCGTCAGGTGCTTTTCGACGAGCTTGCGCAGCCATTCTTCAGGGATATTGGCGACATCCAGGCCCGGCTCGCCGGAGACGGCCTCGAGTCCACGGAAATAGGACGAAAACACCCGGTCGAACTTGTCGATATGCCGTTCGTCCTTCACCAGCGCCGTGCGGGCGAGGAAATAGAAGGCCTCCACATCGAAATCCGCGATCCCTTCCTCCATGCCTTCGAGAAGGTCGAGAAATTCCCGGAGCGTCACCGGGACCTTCGCTTCTTTGAGGTGAAGGAAGAAGGGAATGAACATCGCGTCGAGGCCTATTCGGTGCCGATCTTCTCCAGGTCGTAAGGGGTCGTCTGGTAGATCTCGTTGATCCAGTTGCCGAACAGAAGATGTGCATGGCTGCGCCAACGGTTCAAGGGCGTCAGCGTATCGTCGTTATGCGGGAAGTAATTATGCGGCATCTTGATCGGCACGCCGGCATTGACGTCCCGGAAGTATTCGTCAGCCAGCGAGGTGGAGTCGTATTCCACATGGTTGAACATGTAGAGCCGCTTGCCGGCTTTCTCATGCACCAGGCAGATGCCCATTTCCTCGGATTCCATCAGGATTTCGAGGTCCGGGTGCTTTTCGATGTCGGCGCGGCGCACTTCCGTCCAACGCGACACCGGAACCTGGAAATCGTCCGAAAAGCCGTTCAGATAGATCGAGGACGGCACGAGGTTGCGGTGACGATAGACGCCGAACGCTTTTTCCTTGAGTTCGTATTTCGGCACGCCGTGAAAATGATAGATCGCCGCCATCGCGCCCCAGCAGACATTCATGGTGGAATGCACGTTGGTCGCCGTCCAGTCGAGAATCTTCTGCATCTCGTCCCAATAGGTGACGTCCTCGAAGGCAAGCGTCTCGATCGGCGCTCCGGTGATGATGAAGCCGTCGAACTTGCGGTGCTTCACCTCTTCCCAGGTCTCGTAGAAGGAAAGAAGGTGGTCTTCCGACGTGTTCTTGGCCTTGTGGCCGCCGACGCGGACCAGCGAGAACTCGACCTGCAGCGGCGAGGCGCCGACAAGGCGCGCCATCTGCAACTCGGTCTTGATCTTGTTCGGCATGAGATTGAGCAGCCCGATCTGCAGCGGACGAATGTCCTGCCGCACCGCCATGGTTTCGGTCAGCACCCGCACGCCTTCGGAAACGAGCGTAGTGAATGCGGGCAGCGTATCGGGAATCTTGATCGGCATGTCTCAACCCAACAAAAATAAAACCGGCGGCAAAATAAATCGCGACCGGTCCGTGGGAAGACATCTTCTCGCGGCCCTTTAGCGACTTTTTTAACGTGGCTGCAAGCCGGCCGGCCAAATCACCACGAATTCTCGGGAGTTCAAATACGCCTTGCCACTCCCGGCGTCAATGGGAGCATAATCTTGCTCCTATGGCGCGTCCATGAGAACGAGCGAAAGCGCGTCCGCCAGCCCACCACCAAGCTGGCGCGCCGCATCGTCCAGCGGCATCCAGGAAAAGCGAAAACGGATGGGGTCGCCGCCGTCGAAGCGATGTTCTTCAATATGAATCCAGGTATCGGCAAAATTTCCCATCAGTCGAATCAGGAAATAATGCCGGCGATGGCAGATCTCGCTGCCATCCTTCTGGAAACGGTAATCTTGAACCATGAGCGGATGCGGCGGAACATCGACAACAAGACCCGTCTCCTCGTAAAATTCACGGGCAGCGGCGATATCCGGCGCTTCCCCCGGCTCGATCGTACCACCCGGCACCTGCAGCCACTGATCGGGAAAGTCCGGCTCGTCGAAAACCAGCAACCGATCCTGCCAGACGGCGTAGATCAGCACCTTGAAGGCATCGGGCATCATCTTTCCCGCCGCGCCATGAAGGCCAGCCGCTCGAAGAGATGCACGTCCTGCTCGTTCTTGAGCAGCGCGCCATGCAGCTTCGGCAGCGCATTCTTGACGTCGCCGCGCAGATCCGACGGGTCGACATCGTCGGAGACCAGCAGCCGGATCCAGTCGAGCGCCTCGGAGGTCGAAGGTTTTTTCTTCAGGCCCGGCATCTCGCGGATTTCGTAGAATTGCGTCAGCGCATTGCGCACCAGCGTCTGCTTGATGCCGGGATAATGAACCTCGACGATACGGGCGAGCGTATCGACGTCCGGGAAGCGGATATAGTGGAAGAAACAGCGGCGCAGGAAGGCGTCCGGCAGTTCCTTCTCGTTATTGGAGGTGATGATGACGATTGGCCGGACCTTGGCGCGCACCATCTCGCCGGTCTCGTAGACATGGAACTCCATGCGGTCGAGTTCCTGCAGCAGGTCGTTCGGGAATTCGATATCCGCCTTGTCGATCTCGTCGATTAACAGGACGAGCTTCTTGTCGGAGGCAAAGGCCTGCCACAGCTTGCCGCGGCGGATATAGTTCGCGACATCGTGTACGCGTTCGTCGCCGAGCTGGCTGTCGCGCAGCCGCGAGACGGCGTCGTATTCGTAAAGCCCCTGCTGCGCCTTGGTGGTGGACTTGATATTCCACTCGATGAGATCGAGCCCGAGGGCGGCGGCGACCTGCCGCGCCAGTTCGGTTTTGCCGGTGCCCGGCTCGCCTTTGACCAGCAGCGGACGTTCGAGCCGGATCGCGGCGTTGACCGCCACCATCAGATCCTTGTCGGCAATATAGTCCGCTGTACCCTGAAACTGCATCTCGGCATCCTGATCAATTAAGCGCCGCAAACTAAAAGCTCATCTCCCGCGGTGCAACAGCTTTCCCTTTCGGCCGGCTTTGCGCTATGGGCAATGCGCATGAGCCATTCGACCTTCACCATTCTGCTCGGCGGCAATCTCACCGTCACCGATCGCCTGCGGGATACCGTTGCCGGCAGCCGCTTCATTGCGGCCGATAGCGGCATGCGCCATGCGGCGGCGCTGGGCGTCGAACCGGAGCTTTGGGTCGGCGATTTCGATTCCTCCGACGCCGCGCTGATCGCGCAGTTTCCGCAGGTCGAGCGGCAGGCCTTCCCGCCGGCCAAGAACGAGACGGACGGCGAGATCGCGACGGCCGAAGCCGTCGAACGGGGCGCGACAAGGCTGATCCTTGCCGGCGCGCTCGGCGGCGAGCGCAGCGACCATGCGCTTCAGCACCTCTTTCACGCCATGAGCCTGGCCGAACGCGACCTCGACATCCTGCTGACGTCGGGTGACGAGGAGGCCGTGCCGCTGCTGCCGGGCACGAAGACACTGGACCTGCCGAAGGGTTCTCTGTTTTCGGTCATCGGTTTTTCCGACCTGGAGGGGCTCGATATCATCGGCGCACGGTATCCGCTCAACAACTTCTCGCTCCCCTTCGGCTCCTCGCGCACCGTCTCGAACGTTGCAGAAGGCCGGGTGGAATTCCATTTGAGGAAGGGCAAGGCCATGATCCTTGCCCGCCCCCACGACTTTACAGGAGCCTGACTGTTGGCGCCCCCAATTCTGAAACTTGACGATATTTTCCTGAGCTTCGGCGGCGCGCCGCTTCTCGCCGGTGCCGGCATACAGGTGGAGCCGGGCGACCGCATCTGCCTCGTCGGCCGCAACGGTTCCGGCAAATCGACGCTGATGAAGATCGCCGCCGGCATGGTCGAGCCCCAGTCGGGCGAGGTGTTCCGCCATCCCTCCTCGACCATCCGCTATCTCGAACAGGCGCCGGATTTCGCCGATTACTCGACGGTGCAGGCCTATGCCGAAGCAGGCCTCGGCCCCGGCGACGATCCCTATCGCGTCACCTACCTGCTCGAACATCTGGGCCTCACCGGCCAGGAACACCCGAACACGCTCTCCGGCGGCGAGGCCCGCCGCGCAGCGCTTGCCCGCGTCATGGCCCCCGAGCCGGATATCCTGATGCTCGACGAGCCCACCAACCATCTCGACCTGCCGACCATCGAATGGCTGGAAGAGGAGTTGCGCAAGACGAGAAGCGCGCTCGTGGTGATCTCGCACGACAGGCGCTTCCTCGAAAAGGTTTCGAATGCCACCGTCTGGCTCGATCGCGGCACCTCACGGCGCCTCAACCGCGGTTTCGGCGAGTTCGAAGCCTGGCGCGACGAGGTGCTGGAGGCGGAAGAGCTGGAACAGCACAAGCTCGGCAAGGCGATCGAGCGCGAGGAACACTGGCTGCGCTACGGCGTCACCGCGCGCCGCAAGCGCAACATGCGCCGCCTCGGCGAGTTGCAGACGATGCGCGGCAATTACCGCGGCCACAAGGGACCGCAGGGCACGGTGCAGGCGAGCGTCAGCGAAGGCCGCGAATCCGGCAAGCTGGTCATCGAGGCCGAAAACATCACCAAGAGCTACGAGCGGCCTATCGTCGCGCCATTTTCGATCCGCGTGCATCGCGGCGACTGCATCGGTCTCGTCGGCCCGAACGGCGCCGGCAAGACCACGCTCCTGAAAATGCTGACCGGCCAGCTGGCGCCCGACACCGGCACCGTCAAGCTCGGCACCAACCTGGAAATCGCCACGCTCGACCAGAAGCGCGAGGACCTGAACCCCGAGGACACGCTGTCCCATTATCTGACGGACGGCCGCGGCGAGACGCTGCTGGTCAACGGCGAGCAGCGGCATGTCGCAGGCTACATGAAGGACTTCCTGTTCCAGCCGGAACAGATCAGGACACCGATCAAGAACCTGTCCGGCGGCGAGCGCGCGAGGCTGATGCTCGCCCGCATCATGGCCCGGCCTTCCAATCTGCTCATCCTCGACGAACCGACCAACGACCTCGACATCGAGACTCTGGACCTGCTGCAGGAAATCGTCGCCGGCTACACCGGCACCGTCATCCTCGTCAGCCACGACCGCGACTTCCTCGACCGCACGGTGACCTCGACCATCGCCCCCGCCAATCCGGACGCGCCGGATGGCCGCTGGATCGAATATGCCGGCGGATACTCGGATATGCTGGCGCAGCGGAAAGGCGCGCAGGAAGAACGGCGCCGTGCGGAAAAGGCCGACAAGGCAAGGACCGAATCTTCGGCACCCACCGCTGACGTCCAGAAGGGCAAAGGCAAACTTTCCTACAAGCAGAAATTCGCGCTTGAAAACCTGCCGAAGGAAATGGCGAAAGCCGAGGCCGAGATCGCCGCCCGCGAGAAGAAGATGGCCGATCCCAACCTCTTCACCAAGGATCCCGCCGCCTTCAACAAGCTGGCCGCTGAGATGGAAAAGCTTCGCCAAAACATCAGCAAAATGGAAGAAGAATGGCTCGAGCTCGAAATGCTACGTGAGGAAATCGAGGGCTGATTTTAGATTTGTTAAGCTTAACAATTAGTTAGCTATAAAAATATTTGTCGCGGACCGGAACATATGATGTCCCGAGACGTTCTGGGTATGAATAGTGGTCGAAATGTCCCGGAGACGGATCGGCCTGCCGGGAACCGATCAACCGAATGGGGACATCTAATGCTGACAAATGTTACGCGTCGTCGGCTGGCCACTGAGGCGATGAATCAGAGAGTTATGATTGTCGAAGACGAGTTTCTGATCGCGCTCGATGTGGCTGAGACGATCGAAGCCATGGGCCTCAAAGTCGCGGGTTTTGCCAATGCCCGCAAACACGCACTCGCACTCGCCGCCTATGCCGATATCGCCCTGGTCGATGTCAATCTTTCGGACGGGCGGACCGGTCCGGAGATCGGCCGCGAGCTTGCCGAGCAATACGGCATTACCGTCGTATTCATGACTGGTAATCCGGACGATGTGAAAGCCGGCGTCAAAGGCTCGCTCGGCGTCCTCACGAAACCGGTCATGCCCGATGTCGTCGAGAAGACGATCGACTACGCCGTTGCCAACCGGCTCGGCGGCATGGCGATCGTGCCGCGTGAACTGAAAGTGTTTCCGCAGAACCACTGAGCATGTTGCTCCCGTAGAGTTCGCCCTCAGCTGGTCGCAGACCGCCTCTTGCCAGCTATCTCCCTCGCCGCTAAATCTGATCCTGCTCTAACGGGGTGCCGCGCGTTTTCGTGCGGCTGAGAGGCCTTTGGCCAACCCGCGGAACCTGATCCGGTTAACACCGGCGGAGGGATTAGACGGCTCTTCATCAGCGCCTATTCCCCTTGTAACGCAAGCAGAGGAGGCGCTGATGCGCAGAACCATTCTTTCGATATTGGCGGCCGCAGCCGCCCTTTCCCTTTCCGCGCCGGCCGAGGCGCAGGAAAAGACACTGACCGTCTACACCTATGAGAGCTTCATTTCCGACTGGGGTCCCGGCCCCAAGGTGAAGGAGGCGTTCGAGAAGACCTGCGCCTGCAGGCTGAATTTCGTCGCCGTCGCCGATGGAGTTGCGCTTCTTACCCGCCTGAAGCTGGAGGGTCCCGGCACCGACGCCGATATCGCGCTCGGCCTCGATACCAACCTGATCTCCGAGGCGAAGGCGACCGGCCTGTTCGAGCCGCATGGGCTCGGCGCCTCCGGGGCCAAGGTGCCGGGCAGTTACAGCGACGACACGTTCATTCCCTACGACTACGGCCATTTCGCCGTCGTCTACGACAGCCAGGCAATCAAGAACCCTCCGAAAAGCCTCAAGGAACTGGTGGAGGGCGATCCGGCGCAGAAGATCGCCATCGAGGACCCGCGCACGTCGACGCCCGGCCTCGGCCTGCTGCTCTGGGTGAAATCGGTCTATGGCGACCAGGCACCGGAGGCCTGGGCCAAGCTCCGGAAACGCGTGCTGACCGTCACGCCAGGCTGGTCGGAGGCCTATGGCCTGTTCACCAAGGGCGAAGTGCCGATGGTGTTTTCCTACACGACCTCGCCGGCCTATCACATGGTCGAGGAGAAGACGGACCGCTACCAGGCCGCCTCCTTTTCCGAAGGCCATTACATCCAGATCGAGGTCGCCGGCATGCTGAAGGGCGCCAAGGACAAGGATCTGGCGAAACAGTTCCTGAAATTCATGGTGTCGCCCGCATTCCAGGACGTCATCCCGACCACCAACTGGATGATGCCGGCCGCCAAGACCTCCCAGCCGCTCCCCGACGCATTCGACAAGCTGGTGCAGCCGACCAAGACTTTCCTGATGGGGTCGGACCAGGTGGCCAAGAACCGGCAGGCGTGGATCGACGAATGGCTGACCGCCATGAGCATGAACTGATCCCATGCTGACGCGGGCCGAGCGGAGACGCGGGATAGGCTGGGGGCTGCTGAGCCTTGTCGGAATCGCCTTCTTCGTCGGCATCGCAGTCGCCGCCCTTCTCTCCTGGGACGCCGGCAACACCCAGAGCCTGCTGTTCACCGCCTATACCTGGCGAATCCTGCGCTTCACCCTGCTGCAGGCGGTTCTTTCGACGCTGCTGTCGGTCGTCTTCGCGCTTCCCGTTGCACTCGCGCTTGCGCGCCGCCCAAGCTTTCCGGGCCGTGTATGGGTCATCCGGCTGATGGCATTGCCGATGGGCCTGCCGGTGCTGATCGGCGCGCTCGGCCTGATCGGCATCTGGGGACGGCATGGAGCGATGAACAGCCTGCTATTGAAGCTTGGGCTCGAACAGCCGATCAGCATTTATGGGCTTTCCGGCATATTGCTGGCCCATGTGTTCTTCAACCTGCCGCTCGCCGCAAGGCTGCTGCTCGCGGCACTGGAACGGTTGCCGGCGGAATATTGGCTGCTCTCCTCCAGCCTGGGAATGAAACCCTTCTCCGTTTTCCGTTTCATCGAATGGCCCGCCGCCCGCCGCGTCATCCCCGGCATAACCGGCCTGATCTTCATGCTGTGCGCCACGAGTTTCACGCTCGTCCTGGTGCTCGGCGGCGGGCCGGCCGCGACCACGCTCGAGGTCGCGATCTATCAGTCTCTGCGTTTCGACTTCGATCCGCCCCGCGCCATCGCGCTCTCGCTGCTGCAGATCGGTATGACGGCGTTGATCCTGGTCGCGATTTCGCTTTTCCCGGCGCCAGACGATAGCGGCATCACGACAGGCCGGGCCACCCGCCGCTTCGACGGCCGGACAGTGCCGGCGCGGCTCTGGGACACGCTCGCCATTCTGCTGGCGATCGCCTTCCTGATCCTGCCGCTCGCCTCGATCGTCGCTGCGGGCGCTCGGGCCAATCTCTGGAGCCTCCTCAGCAGCGCCGCCTTTCTGCGCGCCGCCTGGACCAGTTTCACGATCGCGCTTTCCGCCGGTCTGCTGGCCGTGCTGACCTCCCTGGCGATCATCGCCGGGCGCGAGGCAATTGCAGACATGAAGAGGCCCGCCGGAACGGCCAGGGCGTTTTCCGTGTCCTTGGGTGGAATGTCCTCGCTGGTGCTGCTCGTGCCGCCCGTCGTGCTCGGGACTGGCTGGTTCCTGATGCTGCGCCCGTTCGGCGATGTGGCGCGCTTCGCCCCGGCGCTGGTCGCGATCATCAACATGCTGATGGCGCTTCCCTTCGTGATGCGCGTTTTGGCCCCGGCGGTCGAAACGCATCGCGAGCGGACAGGCAGGCTGTCGGCAAGTCTCGGCCTCTCGGGCTTTTCGCGGGTTTGGAGGATCGACCTGCCGGTTCTGGCGAGGCCCCTGCTGACGGCGCTGTCCTTCGCCATGGCGCTGTCGCTCGGCGATCTCGGCGCGGTAGCGCTGTTCGGTTCCAGCGAACTCACCACCCTCCCCTGGCTTGTCTATAGCCGGCTATCCAGCTATCGAACCAATGATGCGGACGGGCTGGCGCTCATCCTCGGCATCATCTGCCTGGCACTGACGATGATCGGCACTGCCGGCAGGAGGGAAACAAGCCATGACTGACGGCATCGCGCTGGACAAGGTTGAACTGAAGCTCGGCGCCCGGGAATTCCGCTTCGACTGTGCTTTGCCGGCAGGCGCCGTGACGGCGATTACCGGTCCATCCGGCTCCGGCAAATCGACCTTCCTCAATCTCGTTGCCGGCTTCGAGACGCCGGACCGCGGTCGTATCCTGATCGCGGGCGGGGACGTGACGGAAAAACATCCCTCCGAGCGCCCCGTATCGCTGGTCTTTCAGGACAACAATCTCTTCGCCCATCTGGACCTCGCCGCCAACATCGGCCTCGGCATCAGCCCTTCGCTCAGACTTTCCGGCAATGACCGGGCCGCAATATCGCAGGCGCTGGAACGCGTCGGGCTGGGCGGTTTTGAGAAGCGGACGCCGGGGACGCTTTCCGGCGGCGAAAGGCAGCGCGCCGCTTTCGCGCGGGCCCTGGTGCGCAAAAAAACGGTTCTGCTGATGGACGAGCCGTTCGCCGCGCTCGATCCCGGGCTCAGGCTTTCGATGGCCAACCTGCTTATCGACCTGCATCGCGAGACGGGCAATACGGTGCTGATCGTGACCCATGATCCGGATGAGGTCGGCCGGTTAGCCGACCATGCGATCTTCATCGACCACGGCCAGATCCTGCTGCAGGCGCGGGCCGAGGAATTCCTCGTCCGGCGCGATATTCCGGCACTCGCCGAATTTCTCTCCGGCTGATCAGGCAGCCTTTCCGCGAAACCAGGCGCCGGAGCGGATGGCGAGGAACAGTATTCCGCCATAGGCGACCAGACCGGCCGCCAGCGCGAAGAACAATCCGTTCAGCGAACCGGTGAGCTCCAGCGCCAGCCAGCCCCCGAGACCGGCAATGGCAAGTCTCAGGAAACCACAGGCAAGCGGCCAGAGCAGCTGGCCCGCCCCTTGACAGGCGAAATAGAGCGCCAGCCCGGCGCCGAAGAAGCCATAGACCGGCCCGACGATCTGCAGATAGGCGACGCCCGCATCGATGGCGCCATGCTCCTCGCTGAACAGCGAGATCCAGGCAACCGGGAAGATCGCCGCGATCAGGCCGATCATCTCGGTGATGACGAAGGCAATCGCGGCGCCGGTAAAGGCTATGCGCATCGCCCGATCCTTCTGGCCGGCGCCCATATTGGTGCCGACCAGCGCCACCATCGGCGCCCCGATGCCGAAGATCACCGGGATCAACAGATATTCGAGCCGGGCGCCGGTGCCGAAACCGGCAACCGCCGAGACACCCGCCTTGGTCGCCACCAGAGCCGTGGCGAGGCCGATGGTCACATTGGTGAGAACCGAATTGATCGCAGCCGCCGCTCCGAGACGGACGATATCGCGAAACATCGTCCAGCGGAGCGGGCCGACGCCGAAGCGCACGAGATTGCGGCCGGAGAGGATATACCAGGCAAGAACCCCCGTGCCGCCGAAGCTGTAGAGCACCATGGCAAGACCGCCGCCGGCAATGCCGAGCCCCGGGAACGGGCCGAAGCCGAAGATGAGAAGCGGCGATACGGGCACGAGGAGTACAGCACCGACGCAGGTGACCAGGGCCGGAAACAGCATGTTGCCCGTGCCGCGCACGACGCTCGCGAGACCGTTCATCAGCCAGACGAAGATCATGCCGCCGAACACGACGTTGGAATAGACGAGTGCCGCCTCGAGTTCCGCACCTTCGCCGCCGAGCGCCCGATAGATCGGCCGGCCATAGGCGAGCATGACCGCCGAAAACAACAGCCCGATCGCGACATTGACCACGACGGCATGCCAGGCAAGCAGGTCGGCATCGTCACGCCGGCCGCTGCCGAGCGCGCGGGCGATTGCCGAGGAAATGGCTCCGCCGAAACCACCGGCGGACATCATCTGCATCAGCATCACGGCCGGAAAGACGAGCGCCATGCCCGCCAGTGCCGCGGTGCCCATATGCGAAATCCACCAGGTTTCGATGAGGCCTGTCGATGCCTGGGCGAGCATGATCAGGATATTTGGCCATGCGAGCCGGATCAGCATCGGCAGGATCGGATCCTGCAGCAGCTGCCGGGTCCGCGGATCGATCGGTGCCGCGATGGCGTCGTCGAAGGTAGGCACCGCCTCGACGGCTTCGGTGGTCACGGCACTCATCGATCAGCCTCTCTATGCTGCAATAACTGGTTTACGGATGGATATCGACGGCGGATGCGTTCGCTCGCAGCCGGACCGGCCGCGTGGGTGAAGACGGGATCGCTGAGCGGCTTGCCGCTCCGACGGTCGACCATCACCGGTTCGGCCGGCTCGCCGGTCTCCTTGTTGACGATCACCACGCTTTCCCCCTCCGGCGCGAAATGCTGGTTGCCGAAGGCAAGCAGGGCCTGCATCACAGGCTTGAAGTCGCGGCCGCGCTGCGTGAGGTGGTATTCGTCCCGCGGCGGCCGTTCGGAGTAGCGCCGTCGTTCCATCAGCCCGGATTCGACAAGCGACTTCAACCGGCTGGCCAGGATGTTTGGGGCGATATCGAGGTTGCGCTGGAATTCGTCGAAACGTGTCGCACCTCCTAATGCATCGCGCAGGACCAGGAAGCTCCAGCCGTCGCCGACATGTTTGAGACTGCGCAACACCGGGCATCCGGTATCGATGGGACCTGTCCGTTTCATGAGTTCCTTCTCCGGGAAGACGTAGCCTTGTGGCACAAGTGACTTGCAATTTGCAAGTCACTATTTGAGCGATCACGTTTGGCGACGGGGACGGCCACACCGTTATGGAACTCGCCACAATTTGGACGTGCCGCGATGGCATCGCGGAAACGTAGCGGGGATTTTCATTGCAAACGCACCAGCAAGACATATTTCAATAAGAGCATCTGTGCATTCGACGCGAAAATCGCTAAGCGACATAGAGAAGGAGCCGGCTTGGATCGAGAGGACCTCTGCCAAGCCGGATGGCGGACCTTGGGAATGATGGTGCGGAAGACGAGGACGATGAGGCGCGACACAGCGATCCCGGCTGTCTGGGCGATTGTCCGTGCCCTGCCCGGTCGGCGGGCCTTGGGCGCCCTGCTGTTCAGCGGTGCGATCCTTTCCGGCTGCCAGTCGCTCTTCGACCAGGCCTATACCCCGAATGTCTCTCCTTCCGACTCGCCGCAAATCGTCGATGAGGTGCAGAAGAACGATCCGCGGGCGCAGATGGGCGCGCGCGAGCATCCGCGCATCGTTGCGAGCTATGGCGGCGAATATCGCGACGCCAAGACCGAGCGGCTGGTCGCCCGCATCGCCGGCGCGCTGACGGCCGTTTCGGAAAATCCCAACCAGTCCTTCCGCATCACGATCCTGAATTCACCGGCGATCAACGCCTTCGCACTGCCGGGCGGCTATCTTTACGTGACGCGCGGCCTTCTGGCGCTTGCCAATGACGCATCGGAAGTCGCGGCCGTGCTCTCCCACGAGATGGGTCACGTCACCGCCAACCACGGCATCGAGCGCCAGCGCCGCGAAGAGGCGGAAGTGATTGCGAGCCGCGTCGTCGCCGAAGTCCTCTCCAGCGATCTCGCCGGCAAGCAGGCGCTTGCGCGCGGCAAGCTCCGCCTCGCCGCCTTTTCGCGCCAACAGGAACTGCAGGCCGACGTGATCGGCGTGCGGATGCTCGGCGAAGCGGGCTACGACCCCTACGCGGCCGCGCGCTTCCTGGATTCGATGGCTGCCTATGCCCGCTATTCGGCGGTTGATCCGGACAGCGACCAGAGCCTAGACTTCCTGTCGAGCCACCCGAATTCCACCCAGCGCGTCGATCTCGCCCGCCGCCATGCCCGCAATTTCGGCCAGGAAGGCACCGTCGGCGACAAGGGCCGTGATTATTACATCGCCGGCATCGATGGCCTGCTTTATGGCGACAGCCCCCAGGAGGGCTACGTCCGCGGCCAGACTTTTCTGCATGGCGGCCTCGGCATCCGTTTCGACGTACCGCCGGACTTCCGGATCGACAACAAGGTGGAAGCTGTGCTGGCGACCGGCCCTGGCGAAACGGCGATCCGTTTCGACGGCGTTGCGGCGGGCGACAACGACAATCTGCCGAACTATCTGACGAGCGGCTGGGTCGCGGGCCTGCAGCCGGAGACGGTGCGGGAGATCCAGGTGAACGGCATGCCTGCGGCAACCGCACGGGCTTCCGCCGAACGCTGGGATTTCGACGTCACCGTCATCCGCGTGGACAATCAGATATTCCGCTTCTTGACGGCGGTGCCCAAGGGCAGCCCGGCGCTCGATACGACTGCCGAAATCCTGCGTTCGACGTTCCGCCGGATGACGCCTCAGGAAATCGCGGCGCTGAAGCCGCTGCGGGTACGCATCGTCACGGCGACCAGGGACGACACCATCGCATCGCTGTCGGCGCGCATGATGGGCACGGATCGCAAGCTCGATCTCTTCAAGCTGATCAACGCGCTGCCGGCCGGGGGGACGATCTCCCCGGGCCAGAAGTTCAAGATCATTTCCGAATGAGGTAGGGGCGCCGCCTCAGCAGGCGGCCGCAGCCATCTGCGGATTGGCCGACACCAGCGCCGACTTGAGCTTTTCGATAGCCCTGCTTTCGATCTGCCGCACGCGCTCCTTGGAAATGCCGAGTTCTGCGCCGAGCGCTTCGAGCGTCGCGCCGTCGTCGGTCAGCCGGCGGGCACGAATAATCTTCTTTTCCCGGTCGTTGAGCTTGGTGAGCGCGCCCTGCAGCCATTTCAGCCGGCGCTCGCCGTCGATCATCCCGGAAACCTGCTCATCCGGCAGCGGTTCGGCGCTCGCCAGCATGTCGAGCCGTTCGCCGCTATCCGCATCGCCGGCGATCGACGGCGCCTGCAGCGAGGAATCGTTGCCGGAAAGGCGGGCATCCATGGTCTGGACATCGGCGACGCTGACACCGAGCGCCACCGCGATCTCCTCGTGAATTGCCCGGGCGGTGAGATTGGAATCGCCGCGGGCGAGCTTGGCGCGCAGCCGGCGAAGATTGAAGAACAGCGCCTTCTGGGCGGAACTGGTGCCGCCTCGCACGATCGACCAGTTTCGAAGAATGTAATCCTGCATCGAGGCGCGAATCCACCAGCTGGCATAAGTGGAAAAACGCACGTCGCGGGCCGGTTCAAACCTTGCCGCCGCTTCGAGCAGCCCTACATAGCCCTCTTGAACGAGGTCGCTCATCGGCAATCCGAAGCCACGGAACTTCGAGGCCATGGCGATCACGAGACGCATATGTGCAAGGGCAATCTGGTTTCGGGCATCCTGGTCCTGATCGTCCTTCCAGCGGACCGCCAGATCGCGCTCCTCCTCCCGGGCGAGATATGGAGCGGACATTGCTATCTTGATCATCGTGCGGTCTGCGGACATGGCTGTCATCGTGTTCTCCGTGAACGGTCTGATCCGACAAAAACAGCGAGGCACAAACCAGGGACACCGTGCACGCTACAAGCCCGAACGATGATGGAATGAATGTCCTGCCGCTTCTGCTCCCCTCGTCTTGAGTTCCGCGGGGGATTCACAACCGGCTCAAGAGACCGATCTTCCGCCCCGCACTTAGCTGTCCCGAACGCAAACCGACGCACATCAGTTCGCCGTTCCGGCGGGTTAACGCGGAGGCAGGCAAAAAGTTCCAATAAAAAACCCGGCGCGAAGGCCGGGTTTTTGAGAGAACCATGATTGGATGATCAGGCCGCTTCTTCCTGCGCCTCATCTTCCTCGATGTTCTTGCCACGCTTGGGACCCTTGGCGAGATTGACCTCGACAAGGCGGACGGCCTCGGTTTCGGACATCTTGTTGACGGCAGCGATTTCACGAGCCATGCGGTCGAGGGCGGCTTCGTAAAGCTGACGCTCGGAATAGGATTGTTCCGGCTGGTTGTCGGCGCGATAGAGGTCGCGGACCACTTCTGCGATCGAGATCAGATCGCCGGAATTGATCTTTGCATCATATTCCTGGGCGCGGCGCGACCACATGGTGCGCTTCACGCGGGCCTTGCCTTGAACAACCTTGAGAGCGCGCTCGACAAAATCCGTTTCGGACAACTTGCGCATGCCGATGCTGACGGCCTTTGCGACTGGCACCTTGAGGCGCATCTTGTCCTTTTCGAAATCGATTACGAAAAGCTCAAGCTTCATGCCGGCCACTTCCTGCTCTTCAATCGCAGAGATAGTGCCTACACCATGAGCGGGGTATACAATCGATTCACCAGTCTTGAAGCCCTGGCGTGCGGGAGAAGTCTTTTTCTGCTGAGTCGTCATTCGTTTCACAAACTCCCTGTTACTCACCCATTGCCGGGTCGGGGGAACCGGGTCTGTCAGGCCCGGATGAGACGGGGGAAACCGTCGGGTCACTCCATACTGGTCCGACCAACGCGAGCGAAAAAACACCCATCGGGGTACTGCGACCGACAACATTCAAGCGTTGCAATGTCACGGAAACCGCGTTTTGGGTGGTCTGTTGCTTTCGTGATGTTTTTTGGGCACGCACGTGCCGCCTTGTGGAACAGTTCTTATTGTCTACCACAAAAAAGTGCGGAAATCAATAATTTGCTTTTGCAGGTGCACAGAGCGCTACAGCCGCGCTCTGCCCAACAAAAAGGCAAAGTGATTCGAAACCGCTTCCGAGCCATTCCGTCGCGGTAAATCTCAATCGCCCTTGCCGGGCTCGGCGGAGAAATACTGCTCGTACTTGTTGGCAACGCCGTCCATTTCCTTGGCCTCGGGCAGCGCATCGCGCTTGACCGTGATATTGGGCCAGATCTGAGCGAATTCGGTGTTTATCTTGAGCCATTTGTCGAGGCCTGGCTCCGTATCCGGCTTGATCGCCTCGGCGGGACATTCTGGTTCGCAGACGCCACAGTCGATGCACTCGTCGGGATGAATGACGAGGAAGTTTTCGCCTTCATAAAAACAGTCGACCGGGCAGACCTCGACGCAGTCGGTATATTTGCAGCGGATACAATTGTCGGTCACGACATACGTCATGCGGCACTCCAGGACTATCGCGGATCAGCGGCACGTCGACGGATGGGAAGCGCCGGCACACCGGAAAGCCGGGAGAGGCGAAAACCCAACTGCAAAAATGACAGGAGGTAGGCGATCCAGCTTTTCGACAGTCAGGTAAAGCCTTTGGCTTTGCTTAGCAAGGATATCCGTGCTGAAAACCTAGTCGCAGCGGGTCGTTTTTTCTAATCTAGGTCGGCGTCGATACCTGGAAACAGCCGATCGGTCTCGCGGCGCTCCTTCTTCGTCGGTCGGCCGCTTCCCTGCGCGCGTTGCGCCTGTTCGAACAACGTCAGCCTCTTGGTTTCTTCAGGAGGAGGGCTGAGATCTTCATAGAGCAGCCGGGCCTCTTCGAAAGGACCCCGCCTTTCCCCGCCGGTCTTCACCACCAGCACGAGGTCGCGACGCTCAAGCTTGAGATCGATGCGATCGCCCGGCTTCACCTGGGAGCTCGGCTGGGACACCAGATCGCCGTTCACCCGCACGTGGTTTGAACGGATCATATCCTGGGCGATCGACCGCGACTTCGCCATGCGGGCAAAAAACAGCCACTTGTCGATGCGCTGACGCGAACCGGATTGTGGCTGTTTTTCCGTCATGGGCCTTACTTCTTCATCTGCTCCTTGAGAGCTGCGAGCTTTGCAAAGGGCGAATCGGGATCTATCGGCTTTTCCTTGCGCGGCGGCTTTGCCTCAAAACGGGCGGGCTGCGGCCCTTTGCCGCGGTCGTTGCGATCCGGACGAGGACCGCCTTCGTGGCGCTCCCCGCGGTTCGGACGATCGCCCCCGCGGTTGTTGGTATTGTTGTTGTCTGGGCGACGGTTGTTGTCGCGGTTCGGCTTGCCGCCGTCCTTGCGTTCGCCACCACGTTCGCCGGCCGGGCGCGCATCACGCCGCTCGCCACCATCGCGACGCTCATCACGACGGCCTTGAGCCGGCTGACCGGCTTCGCCACCGGCATTGTTGCGCTGGCCGCCATGGCCGCGACGATCGCCATGCTGGGGCCGTCCGCCGCGCTGGTTGTTTTCACGGCCGCCACCCGGACGCCACAGCAGGACCGGCTTCGGCTCTCCAGCCTCGGCAGCCTTTGCCTCGTCGGTGACGTCTCCAGCCGCAGCCTGCTCAGAGGGAGCCTCTTCCGAAGCAACCGGTTCTGCAGTAGCCGTCTCAGCCGGCGCAGCATCAGCCACGGCCTCTGCCGGGGCGGCTTCAGGCGCAGCCTCGGCCGAAGGTGCTTCTGCCGTTGTCTCGGCCGGAGCGTCGCTCGCATCGGCGTCGTCACCTTCCGAGGCTTCCGGCGCGTCTCCTGCCGAAGCAGGAGCGGCTGGCGGAACGGCGTTGACGGAACCTGCATCCTGGCCGGCCAGGAATGCCTGCGCCTCTTCCGGCTTCACGGCGTCGGCGCGATATCCGAGGCCCTTGAGGATTTCTTCCATATCGTCCGGCGTCGCGCCGAGAATGGAGAGCATCGCGGTCGTGGCCGTGAAGCGGCGGCCGTCATATGCCCCTTCCGGACGCGGCGTCGAACCCGGCTTCCACTGCAAAAGCGGACGGATGAGATCGGCAAGTCGCTCCAGGATATCGATACGCACGGCACGCTTGCCGAGGAAGCGGAAACCCGCAAGCTTGTAGAACATCCGCTCGAACGTCGGATCAGCAACCACCGAGGTGCGTCCTGCGGCAAGCGCCGGGATGAGATCGCCGTAACCGGGCTTGTCGAGGCCGTCGTTCTTCAGCGCCCAGAGGAGCGTGATGAGCTCCGCCGGAGCCGGCTTCAAAAGCATCGGCATGAAAACGTGATAGGCGCCGAAACGGATGCCGTAGCGACGCATCGAGGCGCGCGCATCCTGATCGAGCGACTTCACGTCGTCCGCGACGTCGCGCCTGAACAGCACGCCGAGACTTTCGACGAGCTGGAAGGCGAGGCCCTTGGCAAGGCCCTGCAGGTCTTCGGCGCGCGACAGATCGTCGAGCGGCTTCAGAACCGTGGCGATGTGATGATTGACGAAGCGCTCGAGGCGGGCGAGCACATGTTCGCGCGCATTGCCGGTCAGCTGCTCGTCGGAGAGCAGGATGACGCGCGGCCGCATGACATGCTCGGTCGGCGCAAGACGGGCGATAGGTTCGCCGAGCCAGCGCACGAACCCGTCGGAACCGACCGCAAGATCGCTATTGCCGGAGGCATAGAGCCTCGCAGCCCGCGCCTCGAATTCGAGCGCCAGCGCTTTCTGAGCGGCACCCTGCACCGCCTTGGCGTCGGGTCCCTCGGTTCCCGAAACGGGCGTGAACCGGAAACCGGCCAATTGCCCGACGTGATGTCCCTCTACAAAGACATCGCCATTCACACTGATTTCAGCTTCCAGCATCGCATTCTCTCTCAGGCGCTTCATGAGCACAGATGTCCTGCGATCAACAAAGCGTTTCGTCAACCTTTCATGTAGCGCGTCCGATAACCTATCCTCTATTTCCCGTGTCTTTTCTTGCCAGTGTGTCGGATCGGCAAGCCAACCAGGGCGATTAGAGACGTAGGTCCAGGTCCGGATCTGCGCTATGCGGGCCGATAATGTGTCGATTTCACCATCGGTGCGGTCGGCGCGGCGAACCTGCTCCGCCATGAATTCTTCATTCACCGTCCCGAAGCGTACAAGATCGGAAAAAAGAGTCGAAATAAGGTCGGCGTGCTGCGCCGGCGCAATTCGACGATAGTCCGGCAGGGCACAGGCCTCCCAGAGCTTTTCGACCCGCTGGGGCGTTGTAGCGATATCCTTGATTTCGGGATAACGCGACAGATAATCAAAGGCTTGGCTGTCGGTCGCAGGAAGCGCCCTCGTCAATCCTTGCAGGGTCGGGGAGGCATCAAGGCTTTCCCGCAGAGCCTTGAGCGACGAAAAGTCGAGGTTCTTCGAACGCCATTGCAGCACTTTGACCGGATCGAAATGGTGGCTTTCGATTCGTTCGACCAGTTCGTCCTCGAAAGGCGAGACCTGCCCGGTCACGCCGAACGTCCCGTCCCGCACATGCCGCCCGGCGCGGCCGGCGATCTGCGCGAGCTCTGCCGGATTGAGGCTGCGGAACTGATAGCCGTCGAACTTCCGATCCTGGGCGAATGCCACGTGATCGACGTCGAGATTGAGCCCCATGCCGATCGCATCCGTCGCAACGAGATATTCGACGTCGCCGGACTGGTAGAGGCCGACCTGTGCGTTGCGGGTCCGCGGGCTGAGCGCCCCCAGCACCACCGCGGCCCCGCCGCGCTGGCGGCGGATAAGCTCGGCGATCGCATAGACCTCGTCGGCTGAAAACGCCACGATTGCGGAGCGCTGCGGCAGGCGGGTAATTTTCTTCTGGCCCGCGTAGAAGAGCTGCGAGAGGCGTGGCCGCTCGACGACGGTTATTCCCGGCAGCAGCTTCTCGAGAATGGGCCGCATGGTCGCCGCCCCCAGAAGCAGCGTTTCATCGCGGCCGCGCAAATGCAGGATGCGGTCGGTAAAGATGTGGCCGCGCTCGAGATCCCCCGCGAGCTGCACCTCGTCGATTGCGACGAACGAGGCTTTCGTCTCGCGTGGCATGGCTTCGACGGTGCAGACGGAAAAGCGGGCGTTCGGCGGTGTGATCTTTTCCTCGCCGGTGACGAGCGCCACCTGGGAGGCACCGACCTTCTCGACAAGGCGCGTGTAGACCTCGCGCGCCAGCAGCCGGAGCGGCAGGCCGATCACGCCGGTGCCATGCGCCACCATGCGCTCGATGGCATAATGGGTCTTGCCGGTATTGGTGGGTCCGAGAACGGCGGTGACGCCGCGCCCGCTGAGCATCATGGGCTGGAAATTCAAAGCCTGGTTCCGCGCATCACATAAGCCTCAAGTCTCGCGCCTTCGCCCAAAACTAAAAGCCACGCAACACATGGCGATCTCGGTGGGCAAACGCAAGCCTGAAGAATGGTTTTGCGGCCGCGGAATGATCGCCGACGGCGGCGCATCAACGCTCGACGTTTCGAATTTTAAGCGTGAAGGAACAGACGCGAACGAATCGGAGACGAATCGCAGACTCCAGACGATTCAGCTTTTGTTCACCGCTATATGTTGATGCGACTCCGCACGTCCCCACGACATCCTGAATCTGCATCGCGATTGGATGCACACAACCGCAGGATTCATCCCGAAGCTGCGCTTTCACGAGGAATCGCAAGAGTCAATCCATTGATATGGTTAATGTTTTATCAACCGATTTAGACCGCTCCGCCCTCGTTCTAAGACGGAATTAAGATTCAGGCCAAACGCGGAACGAATCGCCGACGAATCGCAGACATCCATGTCTTCGCCATTTGTTCTCACAAGATATGGTAGGTACAACCAGGACAGACCCGCAAGAAAATCGGCGCGGTGAGGGCCGTCGGAAGTGAATCGTTCAGGTGCCGTTAACATTGGCTGACGCAGTTTGACCACATGAGAGCACACGTTTGCATGCCGATGGAACAAAAATCACGGCGCTACGTTTCCTCGCCAAATCCATACCGGATTATCTAGCGGAGTAGAAAACCATGCTCGGAACCGTGTTGCTCGTCATCCTCATTCTGCTACTCATTGGCGCGTTGCCGAATTGGGGTTATAGCCGAGGCTGGGGCTATGGTCCGTCGGGCGGATTGGGCCTTGTCGTGCTTATCATCATTATCCTGCTGCTGATGGGCAGGATCTAAAAGCGGCGTAGCCGTGTGTACCAAAGGGAAGGGAAACTGACATGATGAAGAAGATTCTGATTGCGGGCTGCATGATCGCCACGCTCGCCTCCTGTACTGCAACTGAACGCGGCACCGCAATCGGCGCCGGCACGGGTGCCGTTATCGGCGGCGCCGTGACGAATAGCTGGGGTGGCGCGGCAGTTGGTGCGGTTGCAGGCGGCCTTGTCGGCGCTGCGATCGGCCAGTCCTCGGAACGCCGCGGCTACTGCATCTATCGCGACCGTTACGGCCGCCGTTACGAGGCGCGTTGCCGCTAACCGCGAGCAACAATCCAGTCCCTCAGGACCGGTGCCCGAGCAATCGGCGCCGGTTTTGTTTTGCCCTGGGAGACCGTCGCATTAACCGTTGGCCAAAGCCGGAACGAATCGCCGACGAATCGGCGACATCACCGGTTTCTCGGTTTGTTCACCGCAATATATCGTGCAATAACAATTCGTTAACCATAGATACCGACCGTTTCGGCGCACCACGATGCGCCGAAACCCTCTCAAAGGTTAACGGTGAAGATCAGCTCGCGAAGAACTGGCCGCCATTCGCCGTCAGCGTCGACCCGGTGATGAAGCCGGCATCGTCGGAAGCGAGGAATACGACGCACCGGGCAATCTCTTCCGGCTCGCCGAGGCGTCCGACCGGGATCAAGGGGAGGATCCGCTCGTTCAGCACCTTTTCCGGCACCGCCCGCACCATTTCAGTCGCGATATAGCCGGGGCAGATGGCGTTGACGGTGATGTTCTTTGCAGCGCCTTCCTGGGCCAGCGCCTTGGTGAAGCCGAGATCGCCGGCCTTGGCCGCCGAATAGTTCACCTGACCCATCTGGCCCTTCTGGCCGTTGATCGACGAGATGTTGACGACCCGGCCGAATTCGCGCTCGCGCATGCCGTTCCAGATGGGATGCGTCATGTTAAAGAGGCCGGTCAGGTTGGTGCCGATCACCTCGTTCCACTGTTCGGGCGTCATCTTGTGGAACATGCCGTCACGGGTAATACCCGCATTGTTGACGAGCACTTCGATCGGGCCGAGTTCGGCCTCCACTCTTGCTATTCCGTCGACGCAGGCCTGATAGCTGGAGACATCCCACTTGAAGACGGGAATCCCAGTCTCGTCGTGGAAGGCTTTTGCCTTTTCCTCATTGCCCGCAAAATTTGCCGCGACACGATAACCTGCCGCCTTCAACGCGACGGAGATGGCGGCCCCTATCCCACGCGTTCCTCCCGAAACCAATGCAACCCTGCTCATGCGATCTTCCCCTTTGCGTTGTGATCCGATCCTTCTATGTGAACGGATACTTACCTAGTTTGACATGCTTTCGTCGGGGAGATAGGCCCGCCGTAAAGTTTTGCAACCTCGGCGGGATTATCCACAGTCATCCAACGGTATTACATGGCCTCAAGGCACATGGCGACGCCCATGCCGCCGCCGATACACAGCGTGGCAAGGCCCTTCTTGGCGCCGCGGCGCTTCATTTCGAACAGAAGCGTGTTGAGGATGCGGGCACCCGATGCGCCGATCGGATGGCCGATCGCGATCGCCCCGCCGTTGACGTTGACGAGCGACGGATCGAAGCCGAGATCCTTGGTGACGGCGCAGGATTGCGCGGCAAAGGCTTCGTTGGCCTCGATGAGATCGAGATCGCCGACCTTCCAGCCCGCCTTTTCGAGCGCCTTGCGGGAAGCCGGGATCGGGCCGGTGCCCATGATCTGCGGATCGACGCCGGCGGTTGCCCAGGACACGATGCGAACCATCGGCGTGATGCCGCGGCGGGCGGCTTCCGCTTCCGTCATCAGCACCGCAGCCGCCGCACCGTCATTGAGGCCCGAGGCGTTGCCTGCGGTCACCGTACCTTCCTTGTCGAAGGCGGGGCGCAGCTTGGCCATCGAGTCGAGCGTCGCACCGGCACGGATATACTCGTCGTTCTCGACGGTCACGTCACCCTTCCGCGTCTGGATGATGTAGGGGATGATTTCGTCCTTGAAGCGGCCAGCATTCTGCGCGGCCTCCGCCTTGTTCTGGGAAGACACGGCGAACTGGTCCTGCTCCTCGCGGGAGAGCTGCCACTGGCGGGCGATATTCTCCGCCGTGATGCCCATGTGGTAGCCGTAGAACGCGTCGGTCAGGCCGTCCTTGATCATCGTGTCGATCATCTTGAAATCGCCCATCTTCACGCCGCCGCGAAGGTGCCCGCAATGCGGAGCCATGGACATCGATTCCTGGCCGCCGGCAACGATGATCTTGGCATCGCCGAGAGCGATCTGCTGCATGCCGAGGGCAACGGCGCGCAGGCCCGAGCCGCAGAGCTGGTTGATGCCCCAGGCGGTGGCTTCCTTCGGCACGCCGGCCTTCATGGCCGCCTGTCGGGCCGGGTTCTGGCCCTCGCCCGCCGGCAGGACCTGACCGAGGATGACCTCGTCCACCTCGGCCGCCTCGACGCCGGCGCGCGCCAGCGCACCCTTGATCGCCGCCGCACCGAGTTCGTGCGCCGGGACATTGGCAAAGGCGCCGTTGAAGGAGCCGACGGCCGTGCGGCCAGCGGCTGCGATTACGATGGATGGATTGGACATGGACGTTTCCTCTTATCCGTTATTTGTCTGCGAGACTGGCAAAGCTTGAGCCCAGAGTCAAACGGCAGCCGAACGCCGCGACGGACCTGTCGGGCGTTTCGAAAATGCCCGTTAGATTTCACGGGTTTGCTGCGCAATAAACGCGTCGCCGCGCCGCACAAATCGATTGTAAGTCCTCGTCATTTAGGCTTACATTCCTGTCGGGAGAAGCATGCCAATCGATAATGACCAAACCATATTGACGGGAGCAGGAGGCAATCATGGCGAAGACCGAAGGCGAAATCATAATCAAGAAATATGCCAACAGGCGCCTCTACAACACGGGCACCAGCACCTATGTGACGCTGGAAGACCTGGCGAAGATGGTGAAGAAGGGCGAGGAATTCACCGTACAGGACGCCAAGAGCGGCGACGACATTACCCATTCGGTTCTGACGCAGATCATCTTCGAGCAGGAATCGAAGACCGGCAACACGCTGCTGCCGATTTCCTTCCTGCGGCAGCTGATTTCCTATTACGGCGACCAGATGCAGATGGTGGTTCCGACCTTCCTCGAACACTCGATGCAGGCTTTCACCGACCAGCAGGTTCAGATGCGCGAACAGATGACGCGCGCCTTCGGCGATACACCGCTCAGCAAGAACCTGCAGATGCCGATCCAGATGATGGAGGAGCAGGTGCGCCGCAACACGGACATGTTCCGCCAGGCCATGCAGATGTTCTCTCCCTTTGCGGGACAGCCCTCGGCACCTGCCGCCAAGAAGACCGACGCCAAGGACATCGACGAGCTGAAGGAACAGCTCCGCAACCTGCAGAGCCGCCTCGATAATCTCTGAGACCCGAAGGGCGGTTAGAGCCCGATCGACACGTCGCGGCCGGCTGCGCGGATTGCAACCGCGAAGCCGCCGATGACGTCGACGAAGGTGATCGTCATCAGGATGAAGAAGATCTGCGTCGCGGCATCCCGCACCAGCAGGAATTCAACCAGATAGGCGATGAAGACCAGCATCGACAGCATGTGGTTGATCAGCGAACCGCGACCGTTGCGGCTGGCTTTCAGGATTTCCACGAACAGGAAGACGAGCGAGATGACGATGATCACGTCGCCGAGCGTCATGGTCCAGACGGCACCCGACAGCATCTGAAGCGAGCTGATGACGTTGCCGAGCGACGCGACCCCACCGCCGCCCAGAATACCGAGCATGCCCAGGTTATAGAGAATGAACGGGATGATCATCAGCGGCAATGCAGCAAACATGGTCTCGGACTCCAGTCGATATGGCCGGACTGTACGTGCTTGCCTTGCTTTCGCAAGTCTTGGCGCAGCAAAACAAGTTCTCCGCGCAACAAAAAAGGCCGGCGGAGCCGACCTTTGATGCAATAGAACGAAAAACGCTTATGCGTTTTCCTTCGGCGTCAGAACCTGACGACCGCGATACATGCCGGTCTTCAGATCGACATGGTGCGGGCGGCGCAGTTCGCCGGAGTTCTTGTCTTCGATATAGGTCGGAGCCTTGAGTGCGTCTGCGGAGCGGCGCATACCGCGCTTCGACGGGCTCGTTTTTCTCTTCGGTACAGCCATTTTCGTTACTCCACTTGCGTGCAAAACATAATCCCCGGCCGGAACTGAGGCCGATTGGACATGTCTCGATCTCGGAAATTTGGGCGGCTTATACATGCCCTGCCGGGCTTTGACCAGTCCCTGCCGGGATTTTTTGAGAAATATGCGGCTTAGGCCTCGTCCTCCGGCACGATCCAGGTTTCGGCAAGTGCGGCCTCCTGCCACCTGAGCCAGGCCGGATGGGATTTCATCGCCGCCATATAGGCAAGCGTCTCCGTATCCGTCGTCAGGTCATAGACGTCGAAACGGTTGACGACAGGCGCAAACATCGCATCCGCTCCGGAAAATTCGCCGAACAGGAACGGCCCGCCGGACTTCGCCCGGAGTTCGCGCCAGATCGTCTCGATGCGGGCCACGTCGTCCATCACGCCCTCGGCGAGGGCGATCTTCGCCTTCGGCCGGCGCATGTTCATCGGGCAGGCGTTGCGCAGCGCCCGGAAGCCGGAAATCATCTCCATCGAGATGGACCGCGCAACGGCGCGGTCAGCGGCGACTTTCGGCCAGATGCCTTTGTCAGGGAAAAGCTCGGCGGCGTATTCGATGATCGAAAGCGATTCCCAGACGCGAATATCACCCTGGTGCAGCACCGGCACCTTGCCGGTCGGCGAGATCGGCTTGAATTTCGGATTGCCGGCGGGGAAGTCGAAGGGGATCAGCACTTCCTCGAAGGCAATGCCCGCCGCGGTCAGCGCGATCCAGGGGCGAAAGGACCAGGAGGAATAATTCTTGTTACCGATATAAAGGGTAAGCTTTTCCATGCGCCACATCTCCGGTTGGTTCATTCAGCCTCATAATGGGCTTACCCGGACGCGACCAATGAAATCGATAGACCTCAATCATAAATGCATTTGATGTAATCGCCGGAACCGCGGGCTCGGCTCTCGACGACACCGGCCAGTCGCTGCACGCCGCGGCTCGGTTTGCCGGCGACGCGGGTGATCGGATTGGGAAGTGCTACGGCCAGAAGGGCCGCCTGCCGGGCGCTCAGCTTCGAAGCCGGAACCTTGAAATGATATTGCGCTGCCGCTTCCGCGCCATAGATGCCGGGCCCCCACTCGGCGATGTTCAGATAGATCTCCATCATCCGCCGCTTCGACCAGACGAAATCGGCACCCATCGCCAACGGCAGTTCCAGCCCCTTGCGGATGAAGGAACGGCCGTTCCAGAGGAACAGGTTCTTGGCCGTCTGCATCGGTATAGTGCTCGCGCCTCGCGTCGCCTCGCCGTCGAGCGCATCCTCGACCACGCCACGCATCTGGTTCCAGTCGACGCCGCCATGGAAGCAGAACTGGCCGTCCTCCGACATCATGACCGATCGGACGAGGTTGGGTGAAATCTCCTCGAGGCTTACCCAGCGCCGGTCGTATCCGCGAAACAGCGCGAGTTCCGACAGCATCAGCGTCGAGACCGGGCGAGTGAACGGCAGCGCGTAGACGAAGATCAACAGATAGGGCAACACCACCAGCGCGACCGCGATCAGCACGATCCGGCGGATCAGAGTTCCGGAAACCGGGCGCCGTCGCCAGCGGGGCCTCACGGGCTCCTCCTCCTGCACCTGCTGTTCGGGTGTGATGTCCAATATCGCACTCGTCCCTCGTTTTGAGTTTCATAACCGTTCAACGTGGCCAAGGCGAGTCTGGCGCCGAAAACTTCGCGTGTCCTGGTGAATCGCCGTTGCCAGCAAACACTCGGCATGCCAAACAGCGGCCATGACGGACGCGAAAACGGCATTCGAAACACGCCTGCGGCAGAGCGCCGCCGAGACGGGAGCCCTGCTTTCGTCTCTCCTGTCCGATACCCCTCTTCCCGACGAGATGACCCGCCCGGCGCATCTGATGGCGGCCATGCGGCATGGGTCGCTGAACGGCGGAAAGCGGCTGCGGCCCTTCCTCGTGCGCGAGAGTGCGGCCCTGCTCGGCGGGCCGGCGGATGCAGCACTTCGGGTCGGCGTCGCACTTGAATGCCTGCATTGTTATTCGCTGATCCACGACGACCTGCCGGCCATGGACGACGACGACCTGCGCCGCGGCCAGCCGACCGTGCACAAGGCCTTCGACGAGGCGACCGCGATCCTCGCCGGCGACAGCCTGCTGACCTACGCCTTCGACATCATCGCCGCGCCGGAAACCGAACTCGCCGACCGGCTGAAGACGGAACTCGTTCTCTCGCTCGCCCGTGCTGCGGGACCGGGCGGCATGGCGGGCGGCCAGGCACTCGATCTCACCGCCGAAAAATCGCCGCCCGACGAGGCCGGCATCACCATATTGCAAGCGATGAAGACCGGTGCCCTGCTGCGCTTTGCCTGCGAGGCGGGGGCGATCATCGCAGGCTCCGAGCCGGAGCATCGCGAAAGGCTGCGGCTGTTCGGCCAGAAGATCGGCCTTGCCTTCCAGCTCGCCGACGATCTCCTCGACCTGACCTCGAATGCTGAAACCATGGGCAAGGCGACCGGCAAGGATGCGGGACGCGGCAAGGGCACTCTCGTCGCCCTGCACGGCATAGGCTGGGCGGAAGGCCGGCTCGATGTTCTGACAAAGCAAGCCATGGAACTACTTGCGCCCTACGGCGAAAAGGCGTCCATTCTGCAGGAGACGGCGCGCTTCATCGCCAGCCGGGAAAACTGAAAAGGATAGGAAACGAGAATGCCGGACGTCCTGAGCTATCTGCCCTACATGTGGCCGGCCTATGTGGCCTATGTCATCAATGTCGCGAGCCCGGGCCCGGCCAATTTCGCCATCATCGGCACCTCGATCTCGCAAGGCCGCCGCGCCGGCCTGATCACGGCGCTCGGCATCGCCTGCGGTTCTTTCACCTGGGCTTGCGCCGCAGCGCTCGGTCTCGCGGCATTGCTCCGCAACTATGCGATCGCCCTGGAGATCATGAAGGTGCTCGGCGGGATCTACCTGATCTACCTGGCCTGGAAGGCCTACAAGTCCGCGCGCCTGCCGGATTCCAAGGTTGCCCTCGGCAATACGAAAACGAATTATACCGCACGCCAGCTCTGGCTGCGCGGTTACGCGATCCACGTCACCAATCCGAAGGCGATCTTTGCCTGGCTGGCGATCATTTCGCTCGGCCTGCCGGACAATGCGCCGACCTCGGCGATCCTGTTGATCATCGCCGTCTGCATGAGCTCGAGCATGCTGATCTTCACCACCTATGCACTGGTGTTTTCGACGTCCCATGCACTGCGCGGCTACAAGGCCGCGCGGCGCTGGGTCGAAGGCACGATGGCGGTGTTCTACAGCGTCGCCGGCCTGAAGCTGCTGACGAGCCGCATCTGAGCGGCTCGCCTTTCATCAGACCTTTATGATCAGCCCTGGGTGAGCGGCGCGATCGCCACTTCGACACGGCGGTTCTGCGCCCGGCCGTCCGAGCTTGCGTTGGAAGCAACCGGCTGCGACGGTCCGAAGCCCATCGTCGACATGCGGCGCTGGTCCACGCCGCGGCTGCCGAGGTAGTTGGCGACGGAAGCGGCGCGGCGTTCGGAAAGAGCCTGGTTATGCTGCAGGCTGCCGGTCGAGTCCGTATGGCCGTTGACGTCGATCAGGGTGCGGTTGAACTTGTTCAGCACGATCGCGACGGAATCCAGCGTCCGGTAGAAGGGCGGGATCACCTGATCCTGGTCGGTGGCGAACGTGATGTTCGACGGCATGTTGAGGATGATGCGGTCGCCGACGCGGGTCACCGAAACGCCGGTACCCTGCAGCTGGGCGCGCAGTTCCGCTTCCTGATTGTCCATGTAGGCGCCGATCCCGCCGCCGGCGAGCGCGCCGATACCGGCACCGATCAGCGCATTGCGGCCCGCATGGCGTCCGCCGGTCAAGCCGCCGGCCAACGCGCCGAGGCCTGCGCCGATGACCGCGCCACCGGTCGTGTTAGAAACCTTCTGCTCGCCCGTATAGGGATCGGTCGTGGTGCAGGCGGAAAGATAGGTCGCGCAAAGTGCGACGATTGCGATTTTCTTGAGCATGTAGATGGATATCCCCGTCGTCAGTGGTGATACCTCATTTACCATGAATTGCGGCAATAGCGAGGAGGCCGGCCCGTCTTCGTCATCGACCGCAAAGCCGGCTGGAACGGTGCCGATCAAGACGGCTGGGAAGAGATCACGCGCGGCGAAAAACGGGCGGATCAGCCAGCCGGCAGGCCTTTCAACACGTCGAGCAGCCGGTCGCATTCGGCATCCGTACCAATCGAGATGCGCAGATAGTCTTCTATGCGCGGCTTATTCCAGTGGCGGACCAGCACGCCTTCGGCCCGCAGGGCTGAATAGACGTCTGCGCCAGGCAAAGCGGGGTGCCTGGCGAAGACGAAATTCGCCTGCGACGGCAGAACCTCAAAACCAATCGCGAGCAATTCATCGCTGAGGCGGTCGCGCGTAGCGATGATCTTCTGCCGGCAGGCCTCGAACCAGGCGACGTCCTCGATCGCGGCCGTCGCGGCAACCTGCGCCAGCCGGTCGAGCGGATAGGAATTGAAACTGTCTTTCACGCGCTCCAAAGCATCGATCAGATGCCGCTGGCCGAGCGCAAAACCGACGCGCATGCCGGCCAGCGAACGGGATTTCGACAGCGTCTGGATGACGAGGAGGTTTGGATAGCGGGCAATCAGGCTCGCGGCCGTCTCGCCGCCGAAATCGATATAAGCCTCGTCCACCACGACCGGCGCGTCCGGATGCGTGGCCACCAGCGCCTCGATCTCCGCCAGCGACAAACCGACGCCGGTCGGCGCATTCGGGTTCGGGATGATGATCGCGCCGCAGGGCCGGTCGTAGTCGGAAAGCCTGATCCGAAAACCGTCGTCGAGCGGGATTTCGACCACGTCGATATCGTAGAGCCGGCTATAGGTCGGATAGAAGCTGTAGGTAATGTCCGGGTAAAGCAGCGGCCTGTCGTGTTTCAGCAAGGCCTGGAACGTATGCGCCAGCACCTCGTCCGAACCGTTGCCGACGAACACCTGATCCGGTTGCACACCGAAACGGGTAGCGATCGCCTCCCGCAACACCGTTGCCGATGGATCCGGATAAAGCCGCAACGCATCGTCCGCCGCCGCCTGGATCGCGGCGACCGCCTTCGGAGACGGCCCGTAGGGATTCTCGTTGGTATTGAGCTTGACGAGATTCGCGATGCGCGGCTGCTCGCCCGCGACATAGGGTTTCAGCGTGCTGACGATCGGCGACCAGAACCGGCTCATGCGATTATTCGGCAGCCGTGCGTTGGCCGAAGCGTTGCTCGATATAGTCGATGACCAGCTTCTCGAAATCGGCGGCGATGTTCACGCCGCGCAGGGTCAGCGCCTTCTTGCCGTCGATGAACACAGGGGCCGCCGGCGTTTCGCCCGTGCCCGGCAGCGAAATGCCGATATCGGCATGCTTGCTCTCGCCCGGACCGTTGACGATGCAGCCCATGACAGCCACGTTGAGCGCTTCGACGCCCGGATATTTCTCGCGCCAGACCGGCATGTTCTTGCGCAGGTCATTCTGGATGTTCTGGGCGAGTTCCTGGAACACCGTCGAAGTGGTCCGTCCGCACCCGGGACAGGCGGCGACGACGGGCACGAACTGGCGGAAACCCATGACCTGCAGCAGCTCCTGCGCCACCTGCACTTCGCGGGTGCGGTCGCCGTTCGGCTCCGGCGTCAGCGAAACACGGATCGTGTCGCCGATCCCGTGCTGCAGCACATAGCCCATGGCCGCCGAAGAGGCGACGATACCCTTGGAGCCCATGCCGGCTTCGGTGAGGCCGAGATGCAGCGCATGGTTGGAGCGCTCGGTGAGCATCGAATAGACGGCGATCAGGTCCTGCACCTGGCTGACCTTGGCCGACAGGATGATGCGATTGCGCGGCAGGCCGATCTGCTCGGCAAGCTCGGCCGAAATCAGCGCCGACTGGACGATCGCCTCATGCATGACCTGGCGAGCCGAGAGCGGCGAACCATTTGCGGCATTGCGGTCCATCAGCGTGGTCAGGAGATCCTGGTCGAGCGAACCCCAGTTGACGCCGATGCGGACCGGCTTGTCGTAGCGGATCGCCATCTCGATGATGTCGGCGAACTGCTTGTCCTTCTTGTCCTTGAAGCCGACATTGCCCGGATTGATGCGGTATTTTGCGAGCGCTTCGGCGCAGGCCGGGTGATCGGCAAGCAGCTTGTGGCCGATATAGTGAAAATCGCCGACCAGAGGCACGTCCATGCCGAGCCGCAGCAGACGTTCGCGGATCTTCGGCACCGCTGCTGCACTCTCGTCGCGGTCGACGGTGATGCGCACGATTTCCGAACCGGCCTTGTAGAGCGCCGCGACCTGGGCGACCGTTCCGTCGATATCGGCGGTATCGGTATTGGTCATCGACTGCACGACGACCGGCGCGCCTCCCCCGACAATGACGCCGCCGACATCGACGGCGACTGTGGCGCGGCGCGGTTTCGGGTCGTAGTCGATGGGTGCGGTCATCGGAAGTCTCGTCGGCTTGGGAATGAAGCGCCTTTCAGGTGGCGTATGGCTTGCGGCTTGTCAACCGCCGCAACACTCACTTTATCGCACCGGCCCTTCCCGTTCCAGCCCGACAGGCTGATGCAGCCTAGTGATGCGCCGTGTCCGCATGTTTGGCCAGAGGCGAGAGTATGAGCACCACGACGATCAGCGCCGAGAGGCCGGCGAAGATGATCGCAAGGCCGGTGTGCTCTGCAATGAAGCCGATGGCCGAAGGCGCGACCAGGATGCCGGAATAACCCATGGTCGTGACCACCGACAGGCCGACACCGGCCGCCATGCCCGGCAGGTTTCCGGCCGCAGAGAAAGCGATCGGCACGATGTTGGATATGCCGATGCCGGTCAGCGCGAAGCCGGCGATCGCCATCGGTGCATTCTGCGCAAAGCCGATCAGCAGCAGGCCGAAGATCGAGATGACGGCGCAGACGCGCAGCGTTTTCACCGCGCCAAAACGGTCGCGGATCAGGTCCCCGGCAAAACGCATCGCCGCCATGGTGAGCGAGAAGGCCGCGAAGGCGAAGCCGGACAGCGTGACGGAAGCCGCAAGCTCGTTGCGGAGATAGAGCGCACCCCAATCGAGGATCGCGCCTTCCGGGATCATGCAGAACAGCGCCATGATGCCGATCAGCCAGGGCAGCGGCGACCGCGGCAGGCGGCTTCCGCCATGCCTGGCTTCGTCCGGATGCGGGGCATCATGCAGGACGGTCCGCCAGGCGGCGACGATCATCAGCGCGGCCAGCACCGTGACCAGAATGGCATGGGCGGAAACGCCGATATGTTCGATCAGGAAACCGCCCGTCGACGAGCCTAGCAGTCCGCCGAGGCTCCAGAAGGCGTGGCAGGACGACATGATCGCCCGCCGCATGTTTTTCTCGACCGAGACAGCATTGGCGTTCATCGCCACGTCCATGGCCCCGATCAGGCCGCCGAACAGGAATATGGCGACCGCACCGGACCAGATGCCGCCGACCCAGGTGAGCAGAAGCAATGTCGGGGTCAAAAGCACGGATGTATATTTGGAAACCTGGCTCGATCCGAAGCGGGCAATCTGGCTGCCGGCAATCGGCATCATCAGCAGTGACCCGAGCCCGAAAGTCAGGATCATCAACCCGAGCGCGCTTTCGCTCAAGCTCAGTCGGCTCGCGAATTCCGGGATTTTCGGCGCCCAGGCACCGATCATGAAGCCGTTCATCAGGAAGAGCAGCGACACGCCCGCCCTTTCGCGGGTGAAGAAGGCTCGGGAGTTGGAGGAAGCGTTTGAGGGTGCGCGACTGTCCATGGATATGTTCCTCTTGATCGCCGCGAACATATTTAAATCGATTGAATTTGCAACGCCGCGAACAAGCCCTCCCTCTCACAAATTGTATCCAGGCGAAACCCACAACGAATAGAAAAGTTCGCGGCCGGACTGCCACGCGGCCGGCATGAGGCCCGGCGCAATCCTGAAGGACGGCGCCGACCTGATGCTCATCTTTGGCGAAGGGCTCGGCTGGAAAGTTCGGGCAGCTGGGGAAGGCGGCCGAAATCAGCCGCCATAAACGATCAGCAGATCCTTGGCGTCGATCTGGTCGCCGGCCTTGACGAGGACCTCGGCCACCGTACCATCCTTCTCCGCATGCAACGCGGTTTCCATCTTCATCGCTTCGATGGACAGCAGCACGTCGCCGGCCTTGACCGCCTGGCCGGTTGTCGCAAAGACGCGGCTGATGACGCCCGGCATCGGCGCGCCGAGATGAGCGGCATTAGCGATATCTGCCTTGCGGCGCACCGCACTGCCGGAAGCCCCATGCGCCCGGTCCGGCACCTTGATGCGGCGCGGCTGGCCGTTGAGTTCGAAGAACACGGTCACCATGCCTTGTGCGTCCGTGCCGCTCATCGCCTGGTTGACGACGACCAGCGTCTTGCCCCGTTCGATATCGGCAAACAGCTCCTCGCCGTCTTTGAGGCCGTAGAAATAGGCATGCGTCGGCAGAACCGAGACCGGGCCGTAAGTGTCCGAAGCCAGCGCAAAATCGGTAAAGACCTTCGGGTACATCAGGTAGGAGGCGAACTCGAAATCGTCGACCTTGCGTTCCAGCTTGTCCTCGATCGTTTTGCGCTCCGCAGCAAGATCGGCCGGCGGGAGAAGCGAGCCGGGCACCGCCGTATAGGGCGCCTCGCCCTTCAGCGCCTTTTTCTGCAGCGCCTCCGGCCAGCCGCCGGGCGGTTGGCCGAGATCGCCCTTGAGCATCGATACGACGGAGTCGGGAAACGCGATGTCCTTGGCCGGGTTCTCGACATCGGCGACGGTGAGGTCTTGGCTGACCATCATCAGCGCCATGTCGCCGACCACCTTGGAGGACGGCGTCACCTTGACGATGTCGCCGAACATCTGGTTCACGTCGGCATAGGTCTGGGCGACCTTGTGCCAGCGGGTTTCAAGCCCGAGCGAACGGGCCTGTTCCTTGAGGTTGGTGAACTGGCCGCCCGGCATTTCATGCAGATAGACTTCCGAGGCCGGTCCCTTGAGGTCGCTTTCGAAGGCGGCATACTGGCCGCGCACCGCTTCCCAGTAGAAGGAGATGCGGCGGATCCATTCCGGATCGAGGCCCGGATCCCGCTCGGAGCCGGAGAGCGCTTCGACGATCGAGCCGAGGCAGGGCTGGGACGTATTGCCGGACACCGCATCCATCGCCGCATCGACCGCATCGACGCCCGCATCGACCGCGGCAAGCACGGTCGCGGCCGAGATGCCGGACGTATCATGGGTGTGGAAATGGATCGGCAGGCTTGTCGCCTCGCGCAGCGCCTTGAACAGCACCCGCGCGGCTGCCGGCTTCAGCAGACCGGCCATGTCCTTCAGGGCGATGATATGGGCGCCCGCCTTCTCCAGCTCTTCGGCCAGCGAGACGTAATATTTGAGGTCGTATTTCGGGCGCGCGGAGTTCAGGAGATCGCCCGTGTAGCAGATCGCCGCCTCGCAGAGCTTGTTCTCTTCGTTGATCGCATCCATCGAGACGCGCATGTTCTCGACCCAGTTGAGGCAGTCGAAGACACGGAACAGGTCGATGCCGCCCTTTGCGGCCTGGGCGACGAAGTACTTCACCACGTTGTCGGGATAGTTCTTGTAGCCGACGCCGTTCGCGCCGCGCAAAAGCATCTGCAACAGCAGGTTCGGCGCATCCTCGCGGATCATCGCCAGGCGCTCCCACGGATCTTCGGTGAGGAAGCGCATGGAAACGTCGAACGTCGCCCCGCCCCAGCATTCCAGCGAGAACAGGTTTGGCAGCGCTCGCGCATAGACGCCGGCGACCCGCGCGATGTCATAGGTGCGCATGCGGGTGGCGAGCAGCGACTGATGGCCGTCGCGCATTGTCGTGTCGGTCATCAGCACGCGCTTCTCGTTGCGCATCCATTCGCCGAACTTTTTCGGCCCGAGCGTGTCGAGGAGCTGCTTGGTGCCGTCCGGGATCGGGCCGTTGATATAGGGCAGGACAGGCTTTGCGGCGTGCTCGGAAGGCGCGGGCCGGCCCTTGGTTTCCGGGTGGCCGTTGACGGTGACGTCGGCAAGATAGGTGAGCAGCTTGGTGGCACGGTCCTGCCGCTTCACCTGCTCGAACAGTTCCGGCGTCGTGTCGATGAACCGCGTCGTATAGGTGTTGTCGCGGAATTTCTGATGGCCGATGATCGCTTCGAGGAAGGTCAGGTTCGTGGCGACGCCGCGGATGCGGAATTCCCGTAGCGCCCGGTCCATGCGGTCGATCGCCTCCTGCGGCGTGGTGCCGGCAGCCGTTACCTTGACCAGCAGCGGATCGTAATAGCGGGTGATGATCGCGCCCGAGTAGGCCGTGCCGCCGTCCAGACGTATTCCGAAACCGCCGGCCGATCGGTAGGCGGTGATGCGGCCGTAATCCGGAATGAAATTGTGCTCCGGATCTTCGGTGGTGATGCGGCATTGCAGCGCGTGGCCGTGGAGGCGGATGTCAGCTTGGACCGGCACGCCGGATTCAGGCGTGCCGATCGCAAAACCCTCGAGGATGTGGATCTGAGCCTTGACGATATCGATGCCGGTGACGACTTCCGTCACCGTATGCTCGACCTGGATGCGCGGGTTCACCTCGATGAAGTAGAACTTGCCGGTATCGGCATCCATCAGGTACTCGACCGTGCCGGCGCCGACATAGTTGGTCGCCGCGGCGATCTTCAGCGAATAGGTGGCCAGTTCCTGCCGCTGGGCTTCCGAAAGATAGGGGGCCGGGGCTCGTTCCACGACCTTCTGGTTGCGACGCTGGATCGAACAGTCGCGCTCGAACAGATGCACGACATTGCCATGCGTGTCGCCGAGGATCTGGCTCTCCACGTGCCGGGCGCGCTCCACCAGCTTTTCGAGGTAGACTTCGTCCTTGCCGAAGGCGGCCATCGCCTCGCGCTTGGCTTCCACGACTTCCCTGGCGAGGTCCTTCGGATCGCGGATGGCGCGCATGCCGCGCCCACCACCGCCCCAGGAGGCTTTCAGCATCACCGGATAACCGATTTCCTCGGCCATCTTGGCCACTTCGGCCATATCGTCCGGCAGCGGCTCGGTTGCCGGCACCACCGGCACGCCGACGGAAATCGCCAGGTTGCGCGCCGCGACCTTATTGCCGAGCTGGCGCATCGTGTCCGGTCGGGGGCCGATGAAGATGATACCTGCATCGTTGCAGGCCTCCACGAATTCCGGACTTTCGGAGAGCAGGCCGTAGCCCGGATGAATGGCGTCCGCGCCGGAAAGCTTCGCGACGCGGATCACTTCCGGGATCGAAAGATAGCTTTCGATCGGTCCCATGTCCTTGGAAAGATGCGGGCCGCGGCCGACCTGATAGCTCTCGTCGGCCTTGAACCGATGCAGCGAGAGCTTGTCCTCCTCTGCCCAGATCGCAACAGTCTTGATGCCGAGCTCATTGGCCGCACGGAAGACCCGGATCGCTATTTCGGAGCGGTTGGCAACTAAGATCTTGGAAATAGGCAAGACGGATCTCCTCAGGCGCCATCGAAAGTAATGCTGCACTGCAAAGAAATCAGTATTGCCTTAATCAGGCAAGCGCAATTTCTTGGGGAGACCGGAAGTGTCGCAAGAAGACCAATCGCTCAGGCGATGAGGCCGAGGCGAAATGCCGAAGCGACCACATGCTGGCGGTTCTTGGCGCGCAGCTTCTCCTGAAGCCCGTTGATGTACCAGTCGACCGTATGGCTCGAAATATCGAGCGACTTCGCGACCTCGTTGGAGGTCAGGCCGTCGGCGAGCAGCACGATGACTTCCATCTCGCGGCGGGTAAGCTGGGTGTCCACCTTTGCGACGGCCTCCAGCTCTTCCGCCTGTCCGCGCAGGTCCAGAAAGCGCCAGAACGCCTTCTTGGCGGCGGCATCGAACAGCGCCATTTCAGCGGGCGAGAGATCCACCGGGCGGCCACCGAGCGTCATGTTGCCGAGCAGGCCGTTGCGGCCATGGACCGGAAACACGTAGCCGTCCTGAAGGCCGTGACGTGTCCCCTCCTGCATCATCCGCTGCATGCGCTGCCGATGCGGATCGTTCCGCAGCCTGAGGACAGCATCCCGCCAGCGGAAGGGTCTTTGCGCGATGCTGAGCATCCGGACGGTCGGATCGACCAGGGCATATTTGCGGGCTTCGTAGATTTCCTGCCAGCCTTCCGGCCACCGGCCGGCCAGGACAAGACCGTCCGGATTCTGAAGGGAGCGCGGCCGGATGACCAGTCCATAATATTCGAATCCATAGGCCTTCAGCACAGATTCGAGCCGGGCCGTCAGCTCCACTTCGGTCTTGATTTCCCCCACGAGTACCAAGAGTTGCACGACCAGCTGAATGTTCAAGGCTTGCTCCCCGCCGCGTTCTCTCCGGGCGATTCTTGTCTTTATCTTAAATTTCAGTAACTTCCCTTATGCACAATCGATTAGCATAGTTATCATTCTTTGAAGGTATACCGCGAAATCTAGCCCTTGACGGCTTTGTGCAATAAGCCGTCGGTTGGTTCAAGACACTGAATGCGGGAAGCCTTGCCCTCCATGAAACATTTCTGGCAGAAGAGTATTATCTCCGGCTTCCGTCGCGGAATTGCCGTTTCCGATCACTAGATTACCGGTGCCGCCCCGATGGCGGCTCCACTTGAAAGAGGTTGCGCCAGTTGACGCTGTTCCAGGTTTACGCACGAGCGCTCCAATATCTGGCGAAGAACAAATGGCGCGTCGGCGCCGTCGTCATCGCCAATATCGTGCTTGCCGTCATCACCATTGCCGAACCGATCCTTTTCGGCCGGATCATCGATGCCATTTCGTCCGGCAGTACCGTCACGCCGGTACTGATGTTATGGGCCGGCTTCGGTGTCTTCAATACCGTTGCCTATGTGCTTGTCGCCCGTGAGGCGGACAGGCTCGCCCATGGCCGACGCGCATCGCTGCTGACAGAGGCTTTCGGACGAATCATCTCCATGCCGCTTGCCTGGCACCACACCCGCGGCACATCCCATGCGCTGCACACCCTGCTGCGTGCGGCAGAGAGCCTGTTCGGCCTGTGGCTCGAATTCATGCGTACTCACCTCGCCACCGCCGTGGCGCTCGTCCTGCTGGTCCCCACGGCGATCTCGATGGATTGGCGCCTGAGCCTCGTCCTTCTGGTGCTGAGCATCCTCTACTGGATCATCGGGGTGACGGTGATGAACCGCACCAAGGAGGGGCAGGCGTCGGTCGAAAACCATTACCACACGGTCTTTTCGCATGTGAGCGACGCGATCAGCAACGTATCGGTGCTGCACAGCTACAATCGCATCGAGGCCGAGACCAAGGCGCTCAAGGACTATACCAAGGACCTGCTGGCCGCCCAGTATCCGGTGCTCGACTGGTGGGCTCTGGCCGGTGCGCTCAACCGCACCGCCTCGACGGTGTCCATGGGCGTCATCCTGGTCATCGGCACGCTTCTGGTTCAGCGCGGTGAAATCCGGGTCGGCGATGTCGTGGCCTTCATCGGCTTCGCCAACCTGCTGATCGGTCGCCTGGACCTCCTGCGCCAGTTCGCGACCCAGATCTTCGAAGCGCGCGCCAAGCTCGAGGATTTCTTCCTCCTCGAGGATTCCGTCGAAGAGCGCGCCGAGCCGGCGGATGCCGCCGACCTCGGCGAGGTTCGCGGCGATGTGGAATTCCGCGATGTCTCCTTTGGCTTTGCGAGCACGAGCCAGGGCGTCCACAACGTCTCCTTCACGGCGAAAGCCGGAGAGACCGTGGCGATCGTCGGCCCGACCGGCGCCGGCAAGACCACGCTCATCAACCTCCTGCAGCGTGTCTACGACCCCCAGGAAGGCAAGATCCTGATCGATGGCATCGACATCGGCAAGGTGACGCGGAAATCGCTGCGCCATTCCATCGCCACCGTCTTCCAGGATGCAGGCCTCCTGAACCGGTCGATCAGCGAGAACATCCGCCTCGGCCGCGAGGGCGCAAGCGAGGCAGACATCGCGATGGCAGCGGAAGCCGCCGCCGCTGCCGAGTTCATCGAAACACGGTTGAACGGCTACGAGACTCCGGTCGGCGAGCGCGGCAACCGGCTGTCCGGTGGCGAGCGCCAGCGCATCGCCATTGCCCGCGCCATCCTCAAGAACGCGCCGATCCTCGTGCTCGACGAGGCTACCAGTGCGCTGGACGTCGAGACCGAGGCTCGCGTCAAGACCGCGATAGACCGCCTCCGTGAAAACCGCACCACCTTCATCATCGCCCACCGGCTTTCCACCGTCCGCGATGCGAACAAGGTGATCTTCCTCGAGAACGGACGCGTCGCCGAAATGGGCAGTTACGACGAACTCAGCGCGAGCGGCGGACGCTTCGCCTCGCTGCTGAAGGCAAGCGGCATCCTGACGGACGACGACGAGGCGGCGGACCCTGTCGTGTCGGTGGCACAGCCCACCTGATCGCTTAGAGCGTTTCCTTGTTGGATTGAAGCATTCTGCCGAGCAGGTTTTCGTCGGGGCAAAGGCGATTGGCGACGGGCATACCTGACGGTACGTCCGAGCCGATCGCCTTTGATCCTGGGGGAAAGATGCCCGGCCCTTCGGGTTGGCTGAAACGGGCCGCTTGATCGTCCGGCCGGCTTGGCCGTAGGACCGGGCTACGACACGCGCCGGCCGGACGACCATTCGACTCCGTTTGAGCCAGCTCTCAATGAAAAACCCGCCGCCATTCGCATGGCGGCGGGTTTTCTTTTGTCGGTTTCAGTTTCCCGGGTCGACCGACGGCTCAGCTACTGGCCGGTTCCGGCAGACGCTTGGCAGCGGCTTCGCCGAGGAGGAAACCTTCCGTTTCATTGACCGCCTGACCGTCGATGGTGACCTTACCGCCTTCAACGGCGATCTTGTGCACCGTGTCGTCGATGGTCAGTTCGGCGGTGAAGCCATCCCAGTCGCTCGGCAGGGCCGGATTGACGAACAGCCGCTCGCCCTGGCGGCGGATACCGAGGATGCCCTCGGTCGCCGCACGGTAGAGCCAGCCAGCAGAACCCGTATACCAGGTCCAGCCGCCGCGCCCCGTATGGGAACCGTGACCGTAGACATCTGCCGCGACGACGTAGGGTTCGACGCGATAGGTCTCGGCCGAGTCGCGGTCCAGCGCATGGTTGATCGGGTTCAGCATCTGGAAGCACTTCCAGGCATCGTCGCCCCGCTTCAGCGCTGTCAGCGCCAGGACGACCCAGATCGCCGCATGGGTATACTGGCCGCCGTTTTCACGAATCCCCGGCGGATAGGCCTTGATATAGCCCGGGTCCTTGCGGGTATCCTGGAACGGCGGGGTGAAGAGGCGGATGATGCCAGCTTGGCTGTCGACCAGCTTTTCGAGCACCGCATCCATGGCCTGGGCGGCACGTTCCGGATCGCCTTCGCCCGAGAGCACGCTCCAGGACTGGGCAAGCGAGTCGATGCGGCATTCGTCGCTGGTGCTCGAGCCGAGCGGTGAGCCGTCGTCGAAATAGCCACGGCGATAGTAGGTACCGTCCCAGCCGGCCTTTTCGAGCGCCTGCTTGAGCGTCTCGATATGATCCGTCCAGCGCTGGATGCGCTTCTTGTCCTTGCGGGCCTCCGCATAGGGCAGGAAGTTGCGCAGTGCCGCGGCCAGGAACCAGCCGAGCCAGACGCTCATGCCGCGGCCACCGATGCCGACGCGGTTCATGCCGTCGTTCCAGTCGCCGCCGAGGATGAGCGGCAGGCCCTTGTCGCCGGTGCGGGTGATCGCCAGGTCCAGTGCCCTTGCCGCATGCTCGTAGATGGTGGCGGTCTCGGTCGAGACCGTCGGCTGGATGAAGGAGTCGTGCTTGTTCTTTTCGAGCACCGGACCGTCGATGAACGCCAGTTCCTCGTCGAGCAGCGATGCGTCGCCGGTTACCGAGACATACTGGTGGATACCGTAGGCAAGCCAGACGACGTCGTCGGAGATCATCGTCCGCACGCCGGCACCGGAGCCGGGCAGCCACCAATGCAGCACATCGCCTTCCTTGAACTGCCGGGAAGCCGCGTTGACAATCTGGCGGCGCGCGAGCGACGGCTCGTGCACCAGGAAGGCCAGGGTATCCTGCAGCTGGTCGCGGAAGCCGAAGGCGCCGGATGCCTGGTAGAAGGCGGTCCGGGCCATGATGCGGCAGCCGAGCGCCTGGTAGGGCAGCCAGTGGTTGACCATGTTGTCGAGCGACTTGTCAGGCGTCGAGATCTTCAGGCGGCCGGTAAAGCCGGTCCAGAAGTCGCGGTTCGCCTCGAGGATCGGAGCGAACTCCTCGCCGCGCAGCTGGGCCGCCAGCGCCTGCGCCTCTTCCTTCGTATCGGCATCGCCGAGATAGAAGGTGACCGTCCGCTCTTCGCCCGGCGCAAGCTCGATGTCGTAGGCGAGTGCCGCGCAGGGATCGCCGTCGAGATCGAGAGCGTTGCTGAGCGCCGAAGCGGACATCACAGCCGCCGGCATCTGGACCGAACCGAAACGACCGATGAATTCGCGGCGGCTCGCCGTGAAGCCGACCGGCGTCTCCTTCATGCCCATGAAGGCAAAGCGGCGGTAGTCGATGCTGTAGGAATTGGTGGCGAAAAGCGTCCCCGTTTCCTCGTCGCGGCTGGAAAGAATGAACGGGATGGAGCGAGCCGGATTGGCGCCGAGCAGCCATTCCACATAACCGTAGACGCGCAGCCTGCGGGTTTCCGAACCGCCGTTGTGGAGAAGGATGGATGAGAGCTTTACCGCCCGCGTCCGGTCGACCGTCTGGGTCAGCCTGATCTTCAGGCCTTCTTCCTCGCTCGAAAAGACCGAATAGCCAAGGCCGTGCCGGGCTTCGAACTTGACCTCCGGCTTGCGCGACAGAACCGCGAACGGCGTCATGACGGCGCCGTTATCCCGGTCGGCGATGTAGAATGCCTCGCCGGGACGGTTGATGACCATGTCGTTGGTCCAGGTCGTCAGCTGGTAGTCGCGGGAATTCTTGGCCCAGGTGAAGCCTGACCCTTCCGCCGAAATGTGGAAGCCGAACTTGTCGTTGGATATGATGTTGATCCACGGCTGCGGCGTCGACTGGCCACCGTGCAAGCGCACCACATATTCGCTGCCGTCCTTGGTGAAACCGCCGAAACCGTTCCAGAACTCGAGATCCGCCGGTGCCTCGATCGGAGCCGGGGGCTGGAATATCTCGCCGTTCAGCAGCGGACGACGATCGACCTCGATCTGCTGGTCCTTCGGCGGCGCGAAGATCGTTGCCGTGCGGTTGAGCTGGTCGCTGATCTTGCCGTTTCGGGCATGCAGAACCACGCGGGATGCGGCGATCAGGCCTTCCGAACCCTCGTCGTCCATGATGTCGCGGCGCAGCGAGAAGACATGCTGGCGCTGGCCTTCCTGCTGGCTGAGGCGGCGGGCACTCTCGGAAAGATGTTCGAGCGCCTGCTGCATCTCCTGCGCGTAGGAGGCCGCCCGCTCGTTGAAGATCACGAGATCGGTGACGACGCCGCGCGAGCGCAGATATTCCTGGGCGCTCATCGCTTCCTTGGCAACCGGCATGTCGTTGTCGTCGTTGATGCGCAGCGTGAAGATCGGGAAGTCTCCCGAAACAGACGAGGGCCAGAGCGACGACTGCTGCTGCATGCCTGCGTGTATGGTCGCCTGGTCGGCGCGCAGCTGCATGTCCGGATAGATGAGATAGCGCGCCAGGTGCTGGAACGCTGCCGCATCCTGCGACGAGACGCCGAGATGGCGCATCTGTACCTGCGTGCGCGTCCAGGCCTGCGTGAGCTCGGTCTGGAAGGCATCCGGATGGCGATAACGTTCGATCGCCTGGTCGAGCTCTTCGCGCCTGGGTGCGGCGATCGTCCAGAAGATGACGCTCACCTTCTTGCCGGCCGGCACGCGCACGACGCGGCGAAGCGACAGGATCGGATCGAGCGTGAAGCCGTCGGTGCCCGACAAGGTCGCGCCGGGATCGAAGGCAGCAGCTTCCGAAAGCGTGCGGCCGCGGCCGAGGAACTTGCGGCGGTCGGTCTCGAATTCGGTCGGGCGAGCCGAACCGGCGTTGTCGGCGGCCAGATGGGCGATCACCATGTCCGGCTCGTTCGGCGCGCGCTTGTTGCGCCACGCGCGGATGACGTCGCCGCGGCGGCCGATCTCCGTGCGGACGAACATCCGCTGGAAGACCGGGTGGGCGTTGTCGTCGTCCTCGGTGGTCAGCACGGGTTCCATATAGGAGGTCACTTCGATGAAGCGATCCTCGGTGCCCATGTTGAGCAGCGTCAGGCGGCGGCCTTCGGCATCGTGTTCGCTGGCGACGATGCATTCGACCGTGCTGGTGAGGTCGCCGATCGTCTTGTGGAATTCCGCCCGCTCGTCGGAGAAGATCGCCCTTGTCTTTTCGCCTTCGATACGACGCGGCTCGGCGGTGGCGGACCACCATTCGCCGGTCGTGGTGTCGCGCAGGAACAGGAACTGGCCCCAGCGATCTTCGGTCGGATCGGGCTTCCAGCGGGCGACAGACAGTCCATTCCAGCGGGAATATCCGGAGCCGGTCGCGGTCAGCATGACCGAGTAGTGGCCGTTGGAGAGCAGCACCAGTTCCCGGTCCTTGGTGGCCGGGTTGGTGATGGTGCGGATTTCCGAACGCAACAGTTCGCCCTGGCCCTTGCCGGGGGTCTCTTCGTGCTTGGCGCTCATCACCGGAATATCGCGCGGCGCCTTTTCCTGCAGCAGCAGTTCGGCAGCCTCGATGGTCGGGTCGGAATGGAAGAGCTCGCGCAGCAAGCCGTTCATCACGACGTTGGCGATCGCGGCGATCGACATGCCGTGGTGGTGGGCATAATAGTTGAACACCACCGCGTAGCGCTTGCCTTCCGGTACGCGGGTCGGCGTGAAGTCCACCGCGTCGTAGAAGCCGAACACCCCGAGCGCTCCGAGCGAGCGCAGTTCGGTGAGGTTTTCGGAGGCAGCGATCGGGTCGTACTGGCTGGCCAGGATCGACGCATAGGGAGCGATGACGGCGTTCTGCCCGAGACCGCGCTTGAGGCCGAGCGTCGGCACCCCGAAGTTCGAATATTGATAATACATCTGATGGTCGAGAGCGTTGAACGCCGCTTCCGATATGCCCCATGGCGTGCCGAGACGGCGGCCGTGGTTCATCTGTTCCTTGACGATCAGATTGTTGGTCTGGTTGAGGATGCCCCCCTGGCGCTCCTGCATGACGAGCGGCGGCATGAGGTATTCGAACATCGAGCCGGACCAGGAAACCAGGGCGCCTCGCGCACCGATCGGCACCACCTGGCGGCCGAGCTTGTACCAGTGCTCGGTCGGCAGGTCGCCCTTGGCAATCCCGAACAGGCTGGTCAGACGCGCTTCGGATGCGAGCAGGTCATAGCAGGCTTCGTCGATCTCGTTGGTTTCGACGCGATAGCCGATCGACAGAAGGCGGCGCTCCTTGCGGAACAGGAAGCTGAAATCCATCGCGAAAGCGAGGCGGCGGGTTCGGTCGCGCAACACGCCGAGCCGCTCCCGCAGCGATTCGATATTGGCATTGTCGAAGACGCTGTCGGCGATATGCGCCTCGCAGGCAGCGACGAGAGACGCGGTCCAGCGGGTAACTTCGTCGCTCTGCGCCGAACGGACTTCCTGGTCGAGGTTGACCGCGAGCTTCTGGATATCGCGGGCAAGCACGGCGAGGTTGATGATCCGGATCGATGCGAATTCATGCTCGCGCTTCACCGCGGCAAGCGCGTTGCCGAAGCCGACGATACGTTCTTCCAGACGGCGACGCAGCGGGCGCACGGTCTTGCGGTCGTCCGGCAGAGCCTTCAGCGTTTCGGCCAGAATGCCGGAAACGTCGCCGATGCCGTCGAGATTGCCCTGAAGGTGCGCAGAAGGAGCCTCGGCCCAGATGCGCAAGGCCGACGAGATGGCGATCAGGTGGCCGGCGAAGTTGCCGCTGTCGACCGACGAGACGTAGCGAGGCATCAGCGGCTGCAGCGTGTCGGTATGATACCAATTGTACATGTGGCCGCGGAACTTGTCGGCTCTTTCAACCGCCGAGATCGTCTGCTCGATGCGCTCCACCGTGTCGGTGAAGCTGATCCAGCCGAAATGCCGCGCCGAGATCGTCGACAGGAGGTAGACGCCGATATTGGTCGGCGACGTGCGCTTGGCGATGACCGGGTTCGGCTTCTCCTGGAAATTGTCCGGCGGCAGGTAGTTCTGCTCCGCGGTCACGAAGGTCTCGAAATACCGCCAGGTGCGGCGGGCGATCTTGCGCAGTTCGACGGACACGGGCTCCGGCACGAACAGCCGGTCTTCGGTCTCGGCCGACTGGCTGACATACCAGGCGACGAGCGGCGAGAAAATCCACAGAACGGCGAACGGGATGCCGACCAGGAACGCATTGTCGCCCGGCATGGCCGACAGGATGATGCTGAGCACGGCAATCGCCGGCGCATGCCACATCGTCTTGTAGTAATCCTGCGGGCTGCCTTGCGCGCTCGACTGGATCGAGGCGGCCGTGCGCCATTCCAGCATCAGCTTGCGGCTGAAGAACAGGCGGTAGAGAGACCGGGCGATCGCGTCGGTCATGATGCAGGCGGAATCCGCGATGAAGACGACGCGGAGCGCGACCTGCGCATTGGCGGAACGCATGTCCGACCAGACGGAATAGAAATGCGCGCCCGGGACGATGTCGGTGGAGCCCGGCAACAGGCCGGTAACCAGGCTGAGGGTCGGCGCGACGAACAGCGAGAAGATCAGCAGGATCTGCCAGATCAGCGCGCCGAGCGGATCCATGAAGTACCAGCCAAGCACGGAAGCGAAGAACCAGGCGATCGGGGTCAACGACCGGCGCAGGTTGTCGACCATCTTCCAGCGGCCGAGCGCAGTCACGCCCCGCTTGGGATCGAGGATATAAGGCAAGAGCTGCCAGTCACCGCGGGCCCAGCGATGCTGACGCGAGACTTCAACCTCGTAGCGGACTGGAAAGTCCTCGACCAGTTCCACGTCGGTGATGAGGGCGCAACGTGCGAACGAACCTTCGAGCAAGTCATGCGAGAGCACCGAATTCTCGTCGATCCGACCTTTCAGCGAAGCCTCGAAGGCATCGACGTGATAGAGGCCCTTGCCGGTGAAGCTGCCTTCGCCCGTCAGGTCCTGATAGACGTCGGAGACGGTGAAGACGTAAGGATCGAGGCCGCGGCCGACGGAAAAGACGCGCTGGAAGACGGAGGCTTCCTTGCCGGTCGTCAAGGACGGCGTCACGCGCGGCTGCATCAGGCCATAGCCATGGACGACGCGGTTGGTTTTCGGATCGAGCACCGGCTGGTTGATCGGGTGGTGCATCTTGCCGACGAGCTTGGTCACCGCATCGCGCATCAGGCGCGTATCGGCATCGAGCGTCATCACGTACTGGACGTTCGACGGAACGATATTGGCACCCGGAAGATAGCTGGTGTCGCGATCACCGCGCAGCAGCATGTTGAGCTCATGCAGCTTGCCGCGCTTGCGCTCCCAGCCCATCCATGCGCCTTCGTTCGGATTGAACAGACGGCGGCGATGCAGCAGATAGAAGCGCGTCTTGCCGTCTTCCCCATACTTGGCGTTGAGCGCCGCGATCTCGCGCTTCGCATAATCGAGGATTTCGAGGTCGGTATCGGTCTCCTCGAACTTGCTGTCGCGCCAGTCGCTGAGCAGCGAGAAATAGATTTCGCCATGCGGATTGGCGAGATAGTGGACCTCGAGGTTTCGGACGAGCTCGTCCACGGTATCCCGGTCGGTGATCAGGCAGGGTACGGCGACCAGCGTCCTCGCCGCTTCCGGAACGCCCTCCTTGAATTCGTAGCCGACCAGCCGGGCCGGTCTCACCACGTAGGTCACCAGCGTATTGAACAGGCCGGTCGCGCCTTCGGAAGCCGGCAGCGCGAACATCAGCAGGAAGAAGAAGACGACCGGCAGCGGAATATCCGCCTGCACCAGGAACCAGCCGGCAATCGCCATGGCGAGCACGGTGATGAGGATCACGGGGCCGGCGATCGCGAACCAGTTGAGACGGCGGACGAGGCGGACAACCCTTTGGACGAACAGCAGATTGTAACCGACTGCCGCTTCCAGCTCCCGCCGGCGGCGGCCGACGACGAAAGCGCCGACATTGGTCTCGCGAGGATCCGCATTTTCTTCCGCCGCCGCTTTTTCGGCGAGCTGGATGGCAGCTTCCGCAACCTCGGCCTCGCTCTTGCGGGAACGGCGGGCAATCTGTTCGATGCGGTTGCGATAGGCGTTGCGCGAGCCGAAATCGAGCGCCTGGTAATCGGTGCGCTCGCGGAAGATCTTGTCGATCTGCGAGACGTCTTCGAACCAGACGCTCCATTCCGTATCGTCGATCTCGCGCAGGCTCTTGATGATGTTGCCCATCGTCACGTTGCCGGACGAAAGGCGGTTCTGCTCGGCGAGCATCACCTCTTCGACGTCGGTGCCCGCCTGTTCGAGACGCTGCTCCAGCCAGGCGACGGCAAAACCCGAGGTCTGCGAGGCGTTGCGAAGGCGATAGAGGAACTGTGCCGTGAACGTATTGTCGTTCGTCAGGTTCTCGATGCCCTTCAGGACATCGGCGCTCGCCTCCTCGTTATTGAGGCGGATGATCTCGTCTGCCGTCTCGTTGGCGCGGCGGCGCATGTTGCGCGAGCGATCGACGCGGGTCGCGATGCGGCGCAGGTTCTCGATCAGCACGAAACGGATGAACGAGGGCAGCGCCCAGAGTTCGCCGATCTCAAGCGGTTCCTTGACCTGGAAACCTTGGACCATGGCGGCCAGCGCCTCGCGGGAAACGCTGCTGTGCGTATGGGCGACATAGAGCCAGGCGAGCACCAGCACACGCGGCAGTTCCTGGCCGCCCACCTTCATCGTGGGCAACTGGCGGAAGAATTTTTTCGGGAAGTCGCGGCGGACTTCCTGGATCGCCTCTTCGGCTATGTAATAGTTGTCGAGCAGCCATTCGGCGGCAGGCGTGATCGACGCCCCGGCATCGACGTCGGTAGCGGTCGCCCGATAGACCCGCAGGATTTCCTTCTCGTTTTCATGATGCCGCTTGAAGAACTCGAATTCCATCAGGCCCGGCAAGCTGGGCGTACCCTCCTTGCCGAGTTTCTCGCCGCATTCCCTCAATGCATCGATGTTGAAATAGGTCGAGCGGATCGAATCGTTGTGATCGATCTGCTTGGCTTCGGTTTCGCGCGAGGAAGCTGACGGCGGAGTGTGAAATGACATGGATACGGGCTTCTGCTGAAAACTCTAAGGGTTTGTCGGCCTCGCCTTACTCGGCCTGCATCGGAAGCGCCAGTCATCATTTGGATTATGGTGACCGGCCGGATGCAAACCCGCGAGGATGGGAAATAGAGAGCAGTCCGGATATTGCAAACGACTGACTGGAATCTATTGCTCACTTCCTGCGGATTGACACATGTTTCGGCTCTATCGAGCCTAGCCTGAATGGAACCTGAACGGAAGCAGGCCATTGATAATTCGAGGAATTCCACACTTGTGCAACAACCGCGCCTGAACGTCTTGCGACAGCCGAACCGGGGGAAATTAAACGCCGAGGGTTACCTTTCAAAGGCGGCGCTGCTATTCATCTCATCATGCAAGGGCGATCTCGTCGCGGCCCGCAACCAATCCAATCGAACTTTCGGTGTTTTGAGCAATGACGATCCAGCTTTCCAATGACATGGCCGACGTGGTGGCCACCCGCCGTTACCTTCATCAATATCCGGAACTCGGGCTGTCCGAGTTCAACACATCCGATTTCGTCGCCAGGCAACTCACCGATCTCGGATATGAAGTCACCCGCGGCCTCGGCAGGACGGGCGTTGTCGCGACCCTCAGGAACGGCACCGGCGGCCGGTCGATCGGCATCCGGGCCGACATGGACGCGTTGCCGATCGAGGAAGAAACCGGTGCGGAATATGCCAGCAAGAACAAGGGCCTGATGCATGCCTGCGGCCATGACGGCCACACCGCCATGCTGCTGGGCGCCGCCAAGATCCTTGCCGAGAGGAAGAATTTCGACGGCACGATCCACCTGATCTTCCAGCCGGCGGAGGAGAATTTCGGCGGCGCCAGGCTGATGATCGAGGACGGCCTCTTCGAGCGCTTCCCTTGCGATGCCGTCTTCGGCCTGCATAACGACCCCAGCCTGCCCTTTGGCCAGATCGGCGTGAAGGAAGGTCCGATGATGGCGGCGGTCGACGAATGCCGCATCACGGTCAACGGCCGCGGCGGCCATGGCGCCGAGCCCCAGGATACGTCGGATCCGATCGTCTGCGGCGCGAGCATCATCATGGCGCTGCAGACGATCGCCTCGCGCAACATCCACCCGCTCGACCAGATGGTCATCACCGTCGGCGCCTTCCATGCCGGCATGGCCAGCAACGTCATTCCCGAGCGGGCGGAAATGCTGCTCACCATCCGTTCCTTCGACCCGGACGTCCGCAACGAGCTGGAAAGGCGTATCCGCATGGTCGCCGAAGGCCAGGCCGCCAGCTACGGCATGAGCGTCACGCTTGACTACAAGCGCGGTTACGAGGCGACCATCAACCACAAGGCGGAAACGGATTTCGTCCGCGATCTCGCCCGTCGTGTCGTCGGCGAGGACAAGGTCGTCGACCTGCCCCGCCCGTCCATGGGCGCCGAGGACTTTGCCTATATGCTGGCGGAGCGGCCGGGCACCTATTTCCTGCTCGGCACCAGGCGCACCGACAACGACCCGCCGCTGCACCACCCCCGCTTCGACTTCAACGACGACGCGCTGCCGATCGGAACGAGCTTCTGGGTGGAGCTTGCCGAAGCCTATCTGCCGGTGAAATAGGCCCTTAAACGAAAACACCTCCCGCGCAGCGAAGCGCGGGAGGTGTTTTCGGCCTTGGGAGGACCAAGCCCGAATTTCAAAAAGGCGAAGCCCGAAGGCCTCAGGGGAAAAGGCCGAGCGTCACGGCGCCGACAAAGATGAAGGCTGCCGTCACCAGGGCCGTGTTCGCCGCCCATTGCCATTTGCCCGCAAAGCCGCGAGCTGGGAAAGACCGTGTCTGATGCTCGATGTGACGCATGGATGTCTCCCGGGTTCTGCTTTCGCCCTTTTCGGACGTTGACCTATGCTAGCTTATCTCTACCAACCCGATAGAGATAATGTTCCAAGCATCCACCAGTTCCGTAGAAAATCCTTTTTTCTTAACGCCCCATCCGCGTATTTAACGGTTTATTATACCCAAGCCGATTGCGAGCCCCTCAGGCGCCAAAACGATCCAGCGCCAGACGGAAAATGTCGGGGTCGATATTGCCGCCCGAGCAGACCGCAATCACGGTATCGCCGAGCGTCTCGCCATGGAAAAGAGCGGCCGCCAATGCCACCGCGCCGCCGGGTTCCACGACGATCTTCAACCGGCTGAAAGCGAGCGCCACCGCATGCAGCGCTTCGTCGTCGGTTACCACAAGGCCCTCGCCGCAGAGCTTCGACATGATCGGGAAGGTGATGTTGCCGGGCTGCGGCGTGACGATCGCATCGCAGAGCGAGCCGCCCTGGCTCGCATTTCGCTCGATCTTTCCGGACGCCAGCGAACGCGTCACGTCGTCGAAGCCTTTCGGCTCGCAAGGGTGTACGACAAATCCGGGCGCCTTGGCCTTCAATGCCAGCGCGACGCCGGAAATGAAGCCACCGCCCCCCGTCGGCACCAGCACGTCGGCCTTCTCGATACCCTCTTCCCTGGCCTGTTCGGCGATTTCGAGCCCGGTCGTGCCCTGGCCGGCGATCACCAGCGGTTCGTCGAACGGCTTGATCAGCGTCAGGCCGCGCTCCTGCGACAGCCGCGCGCCGATCGCGTCGCGATCCTCCTGGAGGCGGTCGTAGAGCACAACTTCGGCGCCATAGGCGCGGGTATTCTCGATCTTGATGCGCGGTGCGTCGGACGGCATGATGATCACGCTCGGAATGCCGTGCATCTTCGCCGCCAGCGCCACGCCCTGGGCATGGTTGCCGGACGAAAAGGCGATCACGCCCTTGGCCCGGACGTCGGGCGACAGCGCCGAGATCGCCGACCAGGCACCGCGAAACTTGAACGAACCGGTATGCTGCAGGCATTCCGGCTTGACGAAGATGCGCCGCCCGGCGATTTCGTCGAGGAAGGGCGAGGACAACAGCGGCGTGCGGCGCACGTAGCCATCGAGACGGGCACGGGCGGCTTCGATCATGGCGATATCGGTCATGCGGGAAATTCCGTTCGGAGGGCGAGGCGGTGAGACCGCAAGCCTATCGGCGGTTTCCGTTTCGGTAAAGACCGGAAGAGGATCGGTTCAGCCGGCTTCCGCCTCTTGGGAAAGCGGCGCGGAACCGAGCTTCACCACCGCCTTGATGGGCAGGTGGTCGGAGGCAAGCCGTGCAAGCGGGCTGTCATGGGTTTCGACGGCATCGATCAGCCCGGGCTGGTTCGCCATGATGCGGTCAAGCGCCAGGACAGGCAGGCGCGAGGGGAAGCTTGGCACCGCAGCCGGAAGACCGAAAACGGTGGCAAGCGTATTCAGGGAAGAGCGGTCGCCAAGCCGCCATTCGTTGAGATCGCCCATGAGAACGGTCGGCTGCTCGTCACGCGACCGCAGGATGTCGAGAATCATGCGGGCCTGCTGCTGGCGCGAACGGTTGAGCAGGCCGAGATGGGCCGCGATGATCCGGAATGCGCTGCCGTCCTTGAGTTCCAGTTCGGTGATCAAGGCACCGCGCGGCTCGAGCCCCGGCAGTTTGACCTGATGAACGTCGCGCACCAGGCCTTCGCGAAAGAGGATCACATTGCCATGCCAGCCATGCGCCTTGGCGACACCGGAAACGGGCACCGGGAAGAGCCCCGTCTCCCGCTCCATCCAGGCGAGGTCGAGCAGGCCGCGCCGCTCGCCGAACCGAGAATCCGCTTCCTGCAGCGCGATCACATCGGCGCCGATCTCGCGGATCACATGGCTGGTGCGGGCGGGATCGAACCTCCCGTCGATGCCGACGCATTTGTGCACGTTGTAGGAGGCGATCAGCATGCCGTGCCCGCGTTCAAGCCCCTCATGCGTTCCGGCGCCGCGGTTCCTGCGGGCCCGGATGGAAGCCAGAATGCTTTTCGGAAGGTTGGGACGTTTTTCCCGCATGGTTCTTTTGACTATTCGCCGATCAATGAAATTTATAGGGCAAGCGATCTATCTATCCAGCAACTAGAGGTAGGGCGATCCCAGCCAGAGCACGCGCTCGATGAGACGCACGAGGAAGGGTCTTGCCATCAACCCCTCGAGCGTCACTTCGGTTGCGGAAGAAATCGCCAGGTCTATCCTTCGTTCCAGGGCTTCCGCGAAAGGGCAATCCAGGACTTCGAGATCGACCTCGAAATTGAGCCGGAGCGATCGCGGATCGAGGTTCGAGGAGCCGACATAGGCCCAGCGCCCGTCGATCACAAGAAGCTTGGAATGGTTGAACGGGCCGGACGCCCGCCAGATGCGGCAGTAGTTCTTCAGCATCTGGTCAAACTGTGCGGTCATCGCCCGATCGACCAGAACCAGATTGTTGGCGGTCGGCACCACGATATCGACCTCCACCCCGCGCCGGGCAGCGGTAACGAGCGCGGTGATCAGCTCGCGGTCCGGCAGGAAATACGGCGAAACGATGCGGATCGAGGAGCGCGCTACGGAAAACGCGCCCATCAGCATCTTGTGGTTCGTCTCGACGCTGCGGTCGGGACCGGAGGAAACGGCGCGCATGATGACCGGCGAACCGGGCTCCGTCTCCGGCGGCTGCAGCGCCCAGGCCGCACCCTCCAATGCCTCGTCGGCGGCATATCGCCAATCGGCGGCGGCAATGGCAAACAGGTCGGCGACAACCGGCCCGGTTACCTTGAAATGGGTGTCGAACGAACATTTGTTGCCGCTGAATTCGCTCGAGAACCCTTCACGGATATTCATGCCGCCGGTAAACGCCACGCGGCCGTCGATCACCAGGATCTTCCGGTGGGTGCGCAGGTTCGCATAAGGCAGTCTCAGGCCCATGATGACGTTGCCGTTGAAGACATCGACCGTGACCCCGCCTTCTCTGAGCGTACCGAGCACGCTCGGAACCGAATACCTGGCACCGACCGCATCGATCAGCACACGCACCTCGACGCCGCGCTTGACCGCGGCAACCAGGGCTTCCGCGAACCGGATGCCGATCCTGTCCCGGTCGAAAATATAGGTCTCGAGGATGAGGCTGCGTTTCGCCTTGGCGATCGCCTTCAGCATCGCCCCATAGGCTTCATCCCCCGTATCGAGCGCGACGATCGTATTGCCGGTGGTCAGCCGGTGGCGCGTCACCCGGTCGCCGAGCGTCTTCATTGCCCGGAACCGGTGCCCGAACTCCTCGATCACCAGGTCGTTGGTCGCATCGTAGGAAACCACGTGCGCGCGGATTTCGCCCTGCAGCAGCGCGCGACGATCGCTGATGACGGCGCGGCGAATACGGTTTACCCCCGCCACCAGATAAAGCAGCGCGCCGATGATCGGAGACAGAACGATGACGCCGACCCAGCCGATGGCGGAGCGGACTTCTTCCTTGGTCATCGCTGCGTGGATCGCAGCTGCGGCCCCCATCAGGACCGACAAAACGAAGAGGATATGCGGCCAATAGGGTTCGATGAGATCCAGCATAGCGAGCAATATAGGCGCGCTCGCGTGAAGAGCAATCGGAGCCGCACCAATAGGTTAGCGCGGCTCCGGAGGTATCAGGCAGCGAGTTGCTTCGCGAAGACTTCGAGCGAGGCTTCGAACGTGTCGAAGATCGTGTCGATCTGTTGTTCGTTGATGATCATCGGCGGGCAGAGCGCCAGCGAGTCGCCGATCGCCCGCGAGATCAGGCCCTTTTCGAGCATGATCGCCAGCAGCTTGGGACCGAGCTGGCCGGTCGCGAAACCGTCGCGTGGCTTCAGTTCCAGGGCGCCGATGAGGCCGACGCCGCGCGCTTCGATCGCCAGCGGGTGGCTTTCCAGCGCCTTTAGCCGGCCCTGGAACTTCGGTGCCAGCGCCCGCACATTGCCGACAAGATCGCGTTCTTCGATGATCGCCAGGTTTTCAAGCGCAACCGCTGCGGCGACCGGATGGCCGGCGGCTGTCACGCCATGGCCGAACGTGCCGATCTTCGCCGATTCGTCGGCAAGCGGCCCGTAGACGTTCTCGTTGATCAGCAGCGCCGAGATCGGCTGGTAGGACGACGAAATCTGCTTCGACAGGGTCATGATGTCCGGCTGCAGCGAATAGGTCGTGGTGCCGAACATCTCGCCGGTGCGCCCGAAACCGCAGATCACCTCGTCGGCGATCAGCAGGATGTCGTATTTCCTGAGCACCTTCTGGATCGCATCCCAGTACCCGGCCGGCGGCACGATGACGCCGCCCGCACCCATGACCGGCTCGCCGATGAAGGCGGCGACGGTTTCGGGACCTTCCTTGAGGATCAGGTCTTCGAGGTCCTTGGCACAACGCTCGACGAAGGCCGATTCCGTCTCGTTTTCCTGTTTGAAGGCGCGGTAATGCGGGCAGGTCGTGTGGAAGACGCCGGCGAGCGGAAGGTCGAACGAGCGGTGGTTGTTCGGCAGGCCGGTCAGGCTGGCGCTGGCGATCGTCACGCCGTGATAGCCCTTGATGCGCGAGATGATCTTCTTCTTTTCCGGCTTGCCGAGCGCGTTCGAACGATACCAGACCATCTTCATGGCGGTGTCGTTGGCCTCGGAACCGGAATTGGTGAAATAGGCCTTCGACATCGGCACCGGCGCCATCTGGATCAGCTTTTCGGCAAGATCGATCGACGGGCCGTGACTGCGGAGGGTAAAGGTATGGTAATAGGGGAGCTTCGCCATCTGCCTGGCTGCCGCTTCGACAAGCCGGCTTTCGCCGAAACCGACGCCGACGCTCCAGAGCCCGGCCATGCCCTCGATATATTTGTTGCCGTTCACGTCGTAGACATAGATGCCCTCGCCGCGGTCGATCACCAGCGATCCGTCGCGCTCCAGTGCGCGGGCATTGGTGTAGGAGTGGAGCTGGTAAGCCTTGTCCCGGGCTTCGATGGAATTGGGCTGAATAGTCACGACGGACCTCCTGTGAGACACGCAACGGTCTATGAATTTCATAGGCGGAAACGGCGATGTTGGACAGCCCAAATCGCCGTTTTCAGAGAGGCCGACTGTTCAAAATAGTTGACGCGTCGATCAGTTCATTTGTTCACTTCAGCGTCATCGCAGCGACCGGAGGTTCGGCGCCGGCCGGGATGGGGCTTTTGTAGTCCTGTCCCTTGCGCCGCTTCTTCAGGTCGGCCCAGGCCGCCTCGCGGAGCTGATCGCTTGTTATCGCGGCCAGTCCGGTCGCGGCCATCGCCTTGGCGACGGAAACCATGCCCTTGTGGGCAAGCGGGCTCTTGCCCTGCGCCACCACCTGCCAGGTGTGAAGCTGGGTGCCGATGGCGAGCGTCGCGCCATAGGCCTGCACGGTCGGCACGACCCAGCTGACATCGCCGACATCCGTCGATCCGCCCATCTGGCGGTTTTCGGTGTGCGCCGGCAGGATGAAATCGGCGAGCGGAACGTCCCGCTGTTCCAGGCGCTCCTGGTTCCAGCTTGCCGCAATGTCTTCCGGCGTCAGCGTCGCGCGGATCTGCTCGGCAAACTCGATATCAGCGGCGTCGAAGGACGGCGGGCCCATGCTGTCCCAGACGTCCTGCATGACGTCCATCAGCGGTGTATTGACGACGAGGTTGGAAACGCCCGCCAGGATCGTGCTCTCGACCTTGGTCTCGGTCATCAGCGCCGCGCCTTCGGCGACCTTCTTGACACGCTCGATCAGTGCGAAAAGCCCGGGCAGATCAGCGGAGCGAACGACGTAACGCACCTTGGCATGCGCCTGCACGACGTTCGGCGAGATGCCGCCGCTATCCAGGACCGCATAGTGGATGCGGCTCTCGGACGGCATGTGCTCGCGCATATAATTGACACCGACGCTCATCAGCTCGACGGCATCGAGCGCGCTGCGGCCGAGTTCCGGCACGGCGGATGCGTGAGCGGCACGGCCCGTGAAGGTGAAGTCGATCCGGCAGTTGGCAAGCGAGGTCTCCCGCTGCACCCCGGCGAAGTTGCTCGGGTGCCAGCTGATCGCAATGTCGACGTCCTCGAAGGCCCCGGCCCGCACCATGAACGCCTTGGCGGCGCCGCCTTCTTCCGCCGGGCAGCCGTAATAGCGCACGCGGCCGGGTGTGCCGGTCTTTTCCAGCCAATCCTTCAGCGCGGTCGCCGCCAGCAGCGATGCGGAGCCGAGAAGATTGTGGCCGCAGCCATGGCCGTTCGCGCCGGGGACCGTCGGGTCATGCCGGGTGACACCGGCCTTCTGGCTGAGGCCGGCCAGCGCATCGTATTCGCCGAGAAAGGCGATCACCGGGCCGCCCTCGCCCGCCTCGCCGATCAGCGCGGTCGGAATGCCGGCGACGTTTTCGGTGATCTTGAAGCCCTGAGCCTCCAGCATCTCGCGATGCGCGGCAGCGGAAAGCGTTTCCATGTAGCAGGTTTCCGGCGTCTCCCAAACGCGGTCCGCGAGTTCCGTGAAGACCTCTTTTTTGCGGTCGATGAAATCCCAAACGAGCGGGAGATTGGAATTGCTTGTCGTCATGAAACCACTGCCTCGATAGATTTATGCTGGTCGGAAGGCCAGAACCGTAGCCAATTCCTGGCCGATGGCAATGCGGCATTGCAGCAAAAGCCGGTCCTGTGGAGGGTTGGGGGAGAAGGGAATCCGGATGTGAGCGGTACGCGAATGTTAGTATCTCGACAACCGGATCATAATCGTTATGCTCCCGCGCCACGGCCCGCAGGCAAATCTACGAAACGCGCCGAAACTAATAAAAATGCACGGGGATTTTGCCGATTTTGTGGAAAATTTTCTAAAGAATGAAGCGGGCGTGAAATCCGATACGGCGGGAGGCCGTTGATCGGGATCAAAGAACAAGAGGGACATGCGCGGCCTGAAGGCCGGAGCGGACCCGCCAGGAGAAACGCATTTTGAAGGCCGGCCGCAGCGAAATATCGCCGGCTAGGAGGTGAACACGGGAATACCAGTCTTTGGGCGCTATATACGCGCCATTCCAGCTGAAGACATCCACCGGGCACGGCACATAAGCCGGCCACAGGTCATCGGGAGATCAAAAATGAAATACAAACTCGCCCTTGCCGCAGCGCTGCTGTCGGCAACATTCTTCGCAAGCGCCGCCAGCGCCAAGACCTTCGTATATTGCTCGGAAGGTTCTCCGGAAGGCTTCGATCCCGGCATCTATACCGCCGGCACGACCTTCGACGCTTCGGCGCATCCGATCTACAACCGCCTGCTCGAGTTCAAGCCGGGCACGACCCAGCCGGAAGCAGCCCTTGCCCAGAGCTGGGAGATTTCCGCTGACGGCACCGTCTACACCTTCAAGCTGCGTCCGAACGTCAAGTTCCAGACGACCGACTTCTTCAAGCCGACCCGCAGCCTGAACGCCGACGACGTCGTCTTCTCGATCGGCCGCCAGATCGACGAGAAGAACGCCTGGAACAAGTACATTGCCGGCGCGACCTGGGAATATGCCGATGGCATGGGCTTTCCGAAGCTGATCAAGTCGATCGAGAAGGTCGACGACCTGACCGTCAAGGTCACGCTCAACCGTCCGGAAGCGCCGTTCCTCGCCAACCTCGCCATGCCGTTCGCCTCGATCATGTCGAAGGAATATGCCGACAGCCTCGACAAGGCCGGCAAGAAGGAACAGCTGAACCAGATGCCGGTCGGCACCGGTCCGTTCACCTTCGTCGGCTACCAGCAGGACGCCGTCATCCGCTACAAGAAGAACGCCGATTTCTGGGGCCCGGCTCCGAAGATCGACGACCTCGTCTTCGCGATCACCACCGACGCCGCCGTTCGTTACCAGAAGCTCAAGGCCGGCGAATGCCACCTGATGCCGTATCCGAACGCCGCCGACGTGAAGGCCATGAAGGCTGATCCGAACCTTCAGGTTCTGGAGCAGGAAGGTCTGAACGTCGCCTACCTCGCCTACAACACGACCAAGGCTCCGTTCGACAAGGTCGAAGTCCGCAAGGCGCTGAACAAGGCGATCAACAAGAAGGCGATCGTCGACGCCGTCTTCCAGGGCATGGCGACACCCGCCGTCAACCCGATCCCGCCGACCATGTGGTCCTACAGCAAGGCGACCCAGGACGACACGTACGACCTCGAAGCGGCCAAGAAGATGCTCGCCGACGCAGGCGTCAAGGACCTTTCCATGAAGGTCTGGGCGATGCCGGTTTCGCGTCCCTACATGCTGAACGCCCGCCGCGCGGCCGAAATCATCCAGGACGATTTCGCCAAGATCGGCGTCAAGGTCGAGATCGTTTCTTTCGAATGGGCTGAATACCTGCAGCGTTCGAAGGACAAGAACCGCGATGGCGCCGCCATCATGGGCTGGACCGGCGACAACGGCGACCCGGACAACTTCCTTGACACGCTGCTCGGCTGCGATGCCGTCGGCGGCAACAACCGCGCTCAGTGGTGCAACAAGGAGTTCGACGACCTGGTGAAGAAGGCCAAGGTCGTCTCCGATCAGGCCGAGCGCACCAAGCTCTACGAACAGGCTCAGGCGATCTTCAAGAAGGATGCTCCCTGGGCAACCATCGACCACTCCCTCGCCGTCGTTCCGATGCGCAAGGGCGTGACCGGCTTTACCCAGAGCCCGCTCGGCGACTTCACCTTCGAAGCTGTCGATATCGCCCAGTAATTTCTGCTTCGCGACGATTTTGCCGCGGGACGCGTTGCGTTTCCCGCGGCATTTTCTTATGAGACGCCAAAATTTTGGCGAAGACGCCACGATTGCCGTCTTCGTGGCTTGACAAAACCGTGAATCGGCCACGAACCAAAAACCACGAAGGTTTCGAATGTTTGGCTTCCTGTTGCGGCGTATCGCCGTGTTGATCCCGACTTTCATCGGGGTCTCGATCATTGCGTTTTCATTTATCCGACTTCTGCCGGGTGATCCGGTTGCGCTTCTTTCGGGCGAACGCGTCATGTCGCCGGAGCGGCATGCCCAGATCAGTGCCCAGCTCGGCATGGACCGGCCGCTGATCGTCCAGTATTTCGATTATCTCGGCGGCGTGCTGACCGGCGATTTCGGATCGTCTATCGTTTCCAAGAAGCCGATCCTCGAGCAGTTCTGGGCGCTGTTTCCGGCGACCGTGGAGCTTTCCTTCTGCGCCATCGTCATCGCCGTCGCTCTCGGCATTCCGGCCGGCGTGATCGCTGCGATCAAGCGCGGCTCGATCTTCGACCAGGGGCTGATGGGCATCGCGCTTGTCGGTTATTCGATGCCGATCTTCTGGTGGGGCCTGCTGCTGATCATCCTCTTCTCCGGCACCCTGCAATGGTTCCCGGTTTCCGGCCGCATCTCGCTGATGTTCTTCTTTCCGCCGGTCACCGGCTTCATGCTGATCGATTCGCTGCTCTCGGGCCAGAAAGGCGCCTTCGCCTCTGCGATCAGCCATCTCGCCCTGCCGTCGATCGTGCTTGCGACCATTCCGCTCGCCGTCATCGCCCGCCAGACGCGTTCCGCCATGCTGGAAGTGCTTTCGGAAGATTACGTCCGCACCGCCCGCGCCAAGGGCCTTTCGCCCTTCCGCGTCGTCGGCATCCATGCGCTGCGCAACGCCATGATCCCGGTCATCACCACGATCGGCCTGCAGATCGGCGTCATGCTCGCCGGCGCCATCCTGACCGAGACGATCTTCTCCTGGCCGGGCATCGGCAAGTGGATGGTCGACAGCGTCTTCCGCCGCGACTACGCCGTCATCCAGGGCGGCCTGCTCCTGATCGCGGCCATCATCATGTTCGTCAATCTCATCGTTGATCTGCTCTACGGGCTGATCAATCCCAGAATCCGACATTGATCCGGCACCAAGAAGGAGAAAATCCCATGGCCGATACCACTGTTACCAAGACCGCCGAGCCGGTTTCCAGCGCCGCGATGCGCCGCCAGATGCTCCGCGAGTTCTGGTTCTACTTTTCCGAAAACCGCGGCGCCGTTCTGGGCCTCATCATTTTCGTCGCCCTCGTCATCGTGGCGATCTTCGCGTCGCTCATCGCCCCGCATTCGCCGTTCGAGCAGTATCGTGATTTCGCTCTGCTTCCCCCGGCCTGGGCCGAGGGCGGCAACCCGTCCTATCTGCTCGGCACCGATCCTGTCGGCCGCGATATCCTGTCCCGCCTGATCTATGGCGCGCAGTATTCGCTGTTCATCGGCGTCTTCGTGACGACGCTGTCGCTCACCGGCGGCATCATCGTCGGCCTGATCGCCGGTTATTACCGCGGTTGGATCGATACGGTCATCATGCGCCTGATGGACATCATCCTTGCCTTCCCGTCGCTGCTGCTCGCCCTCGTGCTCGTCGCGATCCTGGGCCCAAGCCTCACGAACGGCATGATCGCCATCGCGCTCACCCTGCAGCCGCATTTCGTGCGCCTCACCCGCGCCGCCGTGATGGCCGAAAAGAGCCGCGACTACGTCACCGCGGCCCGGCTTGCCGGGGCCGGTCCCATCCGACTGATGTTCCGCACCATCCTGCCGAACTGTACCGCGCCGCTGATCGTCCAGGCGACGCTTTCCTTCTCGAACGCCATCCTCGATGCAGCCGCCCTTGGCTTCCTCGGCATGGGCGCCCAGCCGCCGGCACCGGAATGGGGCACGATGCTTGCCGAAGCGCGTGAATTCATCCTGCGCGCCTGGTGGGTCGTCACCTTCCCCGGCGTCGCCATTCTCGTCACCGTTCTCGCCATCAACCTGATGGGCGACGGCCTGCGCGATGCGCTCGACCCGAAACTGAAGAGGTCCTGATCATGGCGCTTCTGCAAATCGATAACCTCACCGTCGAATTCGAAACCGCCACCGGCTGGTTCCGCGCCGTCGACGGCGTCTCCATCTCGGTCGAAAAGGCCGAGGTCCTGGCAATCGTCGGCGAATCCGGCTCCGGCAAGTCCGTCGCCATGCTCGCCGTCATGGGCCTTCTCCCCTGGACTGCCAAGATCACCGCCGACCGCATGCTCTTCGAAGGCCGCGACATCCAGAACATCAGCCCGGCCGAGCGCCGCAAGCTGATCGGCAAGGATATCGCGATGATCTTCCAGGAGCCGGTTGCCAGCCTCAACCCGTGTTTCACGGTCGGCTTCCAGATCGAGGAAGTGCTGCGCATCCATCTTGGCCTCGACGCAAAAGCCCGCCGCGCCCGCGCCATCGAGCTGTTCAGCCAGGTCGGCCTGCCCAACCCGGAAGAGCGGCTGAACCACTTCCCGCACCAGATGTCCGGCGGCCAGTGCCAGCGCGTGATGATCGCCATTGCGATCGCCTGCAATCCGAAACTGCTGATCGCCGACGAGCCGACCACCGCGCTCGACGTGACGATCCAGAAGCAGATCCTCGACCTGATCATGGCGCTGCAGGCGAAAAACGGCATGGGCCTGATCATGATCACCCATGACATGGGCGTCGTCGCCGAGACCGCCGACCGCGTCGTCGTCCAGTACAAGGGCCGCAAGATGGAGGAGGCCGACGTGCTCTCCCTCTTCGAAAACCCGAAGAGCAACTACACCAAGGCGCTGCTGGCGGCGCTGCCGGAAAACGCCACCGGCGACCGCCTCACCACGGTTTCCGCCTTCTTCGACGGCAATCCGGAACCCGCTCCGGGAGTAAGCGCATGAGCGAGACCATGACCGACAACACCATGCTCGAAGTGCGCAACATCAAGCGTGATTACGAACTGCCGGGCGGCCTCTTCAAACCGAAGAAGATCATCCATGCGGTGAAAGGCGTCTCCTTCAAGCTGGAACGCGGCAAGACGCTGGCGATCGTCGGCGAGAGCGGCTGCGGCAAGTCCACCCTGGCCCGCATGCTGACCTTCATCGACGAACCGACCGGCGGCGATCTGCTGATCGACAACAAGAAGGTCGATACCCGCCCCGGCCACCTGACCCAGGACATGCGCCAGAAGGTGCAGATCGTCTTCCAGAACCCCTATGGCTCGCTCAATCCGCGCCAGAAGATCGGCGACGTGCTCGGCGAACCGCTCGCGATCAACACCGACATGTCGGCTGCCGAACGCCGCGACCGCGCCAGCGAAATGCTGACGAAGGTGGGCCTCGGCCCGGAACACTATAACCGCTACCCGCACATGTTCTCGGGCGGCCAGCGCCAGCGCATCGCGATTGCCCGCGCGCTGATGCTGAACCCGAAGCTGCTGGTGCTCGACGAGCCGGTTTCGGCTCTCGACCTCTCGGTCCAGGCCCAGGTGCTGAACCTGCTCGCCGACCTGCAGGACGAGTTCAACCTCACCTACGTCTTCATCAGCCACGACCTGTCGGTAGTGCGCTACATCGCCGACGAGGTGATGGTGATGTATTTCGGCGAAGCGGTGGAATACGGCACCCGCGAAGAGGTGTTTTCCGACCCGAAGCACGACTATACGCGCACGTTGTTCAAGGCGACGCCGAAGGCCGATATCGAGTCGATCCGCGCCCGCGTGGCGAAGAAGAAGGCGGCAACGGCGGCTTAGGCTGAGCATCAGGCTACCGGGCGCTCCCAAGTTTGGAAAATCTGCTGTTTGAGGAAGCCCGCGAGCCGAGCCACCCTCACCTCAAGCGGATCGCCTATCAATGTATGGGGCGTCGCGTGGAGCCCCTCCCCCTTGTGGGGAGGGGTTGGGGAGGGGACTTCATCCAGCATCAAAACCCCTCCCGCCTGCCGGCCACCCTCCCCACAAGGGGGAGGGTTAAGGATGCCGCGCTGCCGCACATTCCATATGCGATCGCCCTGCCCGCGAGGAAGAAGATCACCAGCTACATGGCCTTCCCGCTTACCCGCATCTGCCGGGTGAAACGGTTATTTGTTTAGGAGAGGGTGTCTCCAGCCGATCTCCCCCCTTGAGGGGGAGATGTCCGGCAGGACAGAGGGGGGTATGGCGGGTACGCCTTCCAACGCTGTCTCTCCATGTTTGCCCGTGGATAATGGGTCGCCGCTTCCCAGCATCTCCAGTGACTTAACCGCCTCATCATCCCCACCCCTCGCCACCATGCCTACAATCCTACCGCTTCCGTCGCCGGAGTGTTTCGCGAGACGTTCGCGGGCAGGCGGAGGCCGGCGCTTTCATTGGAACCGTAACGTGCGGGGATGGTGGAAGAGGTCAAAACCATGGAGTGCTCATCGCAAGACGAACATTCCTATCAAGCCTCCCCCGGACAGCCATGTCCGGTTCGGTTGAGCCGTGCAAGTGGCAGGCCTGTCCCGAAAGGATGGGCGCAAACAAAGCCACGCAGCGAGGCGAGGTGATCACCTGTAGGGGAGGGACACCCCGAAAAGACGCCGAAGGCCACGCGAATGCGGAGCCACCTATTAAAATCTATTGAGGTTCCGCATTCGTGTGGGCTCTCCGATCTTTGAAAACCACGGCAGGCGACTGCGCGGGGCGCCGGAGTGCTGGCCGAAAGCGAGCGGACGCCCGAGCGCCTTCCCGCGCGAAGGCTCCAACATCTCTATTCCACGAAAACTCGAACGCTCGCGGCGCGGCCGGCGGCGTCGATCACGGTCAGCGTCGAATAACCGGCGCCGTCGGGTTTCCACTCGCTGGTGCGGCGACGGGACAGTTCGCTGAGCGGCTTGCCGTTGGCGAGCCAGCGGAAGGGTGCCCGGCCGCCCTGCAGCTTCAGGACCAGCGGCGAAATATCGCCCGATTGCGCCCCGAGATCGACGCGCGCGCCTTCCGGCGGATAGACGATCTGCGGCGCCGGCTCCCGCGTCGAGGCGGAAATGAGCCCATTCGCGGTCATCGAGAACCGCCTCTGGCTGATCGGCAGTTCGGGCTGGGCAATGCGGACGGCACCCGATGGCGCCGATGGCAGCGGCGTGATCGGTACGCCGGATTTCGAAAAGGCCTCGAACAGGATCGGCGCCGCCGTCTGATAGCCGGCAATCCCCGGCACCGCACCATTGTCCGGCCGGCCGACCCAGACGCCCAGCACATATCGCCCGTCGAACCCGACCGACCAGGCATCGCGATAGCCGTAGCTCGTGCCGGTCTTGTAGGCGATGCCGAGCCTGCGGCTGCCCTGCGGCGGCAGCACGTCCGACAGAATGTCGGCGACGTTCCACACCGCCTGCGGCTCGAGCAGCGGCTCGCCGTCGATCATGCCCGGCTGGTCCTCTATGCCGTTGCCAATCCTCATCGGATTGCCGCGATTGGCGAGCGCTGCATAGGCCTGCACCAGATCCTTGAGCGTGATGCCGACGCCGCCGAGGCCGATCGCCAGACCCGGCGCCTCGTTGGCCGGCAGGACCGGCCGCACATCCGCGCGGCGGAAACGGATCATCAGCCGCGACGGCCCGACGGCATCCAGCAGCCGCACCGCGGGCACGTTGAGCGACAGTTGCAGGGCCTGCCGGACGCTGACGTCGCCCTGATAAGTCATGTCGAAATTTTTCGGCCGGTAACCGAAGAAATCCGCCGGCCGGTCCTCGATGATCGTCTCCTGGGACACCAGCCCCTGCTCGAAGGCGAGCCCATAGATGAACGGCTTCAGCGTCGAGCCGGGAGAGCGGTTGACCCGCGTCATGTCCACCCAGCCGGAGCGGCTCGCATCGAAATAATCGGCAGAGCCGACCTCGCCGACGATCGCACCGGTCGTGATGTCGGCCATCACCATGGCGACGGAAACCTTGGGGCTGAGCTTCACCGAAGCTTCCCTCGCGACCTGCTCCAGCCCCTGCTGGACACTTCGTCTCAAGGTCGTCTTATGCTGTTCGATCTTCGGCTGCTTGCGGATAGCCGCTTCGGCGAGATGCGCCGCATAGGCCGGCAATTGCAGGCGCCGGGTGGGAATGCCGTCACTCGACGCCCGCTCCGCCTCGCCGTCGCCGGTAACCGCGGCCACGGCCGAGCGCATCAGCACCCGCTCCCGCGCCGCTTTCGCTATCCTGAAATGCCGGTCCGGCCGCCGGCCTTCCGGCGATTGCGGCAGGGCGACGAGAAGGGCGGCTTCCGCCACCGTCAGCCGCCGCGGCTCCTTGCCGAAATAGGCAAGGCTTGCGGCCCGCACGCCTTCCAGATTGCCGCCATAAGGCGCATGGGTGAGGTAGAGTTCGAGAATTTCCGTCTTGGACAGCCGCCGTTCTATCTGGACCGCGCGCACGACCTGGCGGAGTTTTGCCGCAACGGACCGGCTCTCGCGCGGCTCGATCAGCCGAGCCACCTGCATCGACAGCGTCGAGGCGCCCGAAACGACACGACCGTTGGTGACAAGCTGCAGCATCGCTCGCCCGAGCGCCCACGGATCGACGCCGGAATGCTGGTAGAAACGCTGATCCTCATAGGCGACCAGCATTTTGAGGAACCGTGGATCGACATTCTCGATCGTCGTGCGAAGCCGCCAGCGGCCTTCGGGTGTCGCAAAGGCGCGCAGCAGTTCGCCATCCGCATCCAGCACTTCGGCGGAAGCCACCCGCGCCCTTTCGAGCGGCGGCGGATAGGCCCTGTCGGCCGCTTCGAGGCCGGCGATCAGCCCCGCCGCAGTGACGAGGGCGATCACCAGACCGATCGAAAGTTTCCACCTGAGCTTCATCGGAACGAGCTGCCGCTTACTGGGCGGCCAGCACCTCCATCTTGCCCATTGCGGTACGGGCCGAGAACTGCGGACGATACATGTCCTCGACCTGGGCCGCCGGATGATCGTAGACGCCGGGCGTCACGGCACGGACCACATAGGCGAGCGTTATCTCGCGGTTGTCGCCGGCGCTCCGGTCGAAGGCCGCGACGAAACGGTCGTTGCGGAACTCGGTGTGGGCTGCCTGCACTTCCTCGATCCAGTCGAAGTTGGCAAGGCTCGCGCTGTTGACGATGCTCGGGTTGTCGATCTCGAACCCGGCCGGCAGAAGATCGGTGACGACGATGCGCGACGGCCAGCTATTGCTCTCGGTGATCGTGATCACCGCGACATAACGCTGGTTCTGCTGCGCTTCGCTGACATTCGTCTCCTCCCCATCCATCGAATAGTAGGTCCGGGTGATCTGGAAACCGTCGCCGCCGGCCGGCAGCGGCTGGGCGGGGGCTGCGACCGTGGTGATCGAGGCCGACAGCGGATCGGCGCTGTTGTTCTTGACGGTCAGCGGATGGCCGATCAGCGCATCGCCGGTCATCTGCGACATCAGCGTACCGCGATGATCGGCGCCGTTGACCTGCAGGCGCAGACCGTCATCACCGTTCTGAAGCGCGCGGGCGGCGAGCAGCATCCAGGTCTGTTCCTGGGTGCTGGTGTATTTTTTCTGTCCCCATTCCTTGGCGACGATGGTGGCGAGCGCCGGAACAATCGGCGGCACCGGCCGGCTTTCGGCGGCAAGCGCCAGAACGGCGGCACCGTCACGCAAGGACGAGCCGTAATCCGAGCGCGACAGGCTGACCCTTTGGATCTGTGCGGCTTCCGACATCTGCAGCGAGGCCGCAAAGATATTCTTTGACCGCTGGGCATCGCCGTAAAGCGCCAGCGCCGCGGCGATATGGGCCTTGGCGAGCGGTGTCGGGAAATCGTTCAGCATCGTGTCCGCGTAATAGCGCAGGTCGCTGATCGCGGCCTTGCGGTTGCGGGCGAGCACATAGAGCGCATAGGCGATCTCGTTGCCCTGGTCCTTGACGTTGTTGGTGAAGCCGAGCGAGTTCTGCAGGCTGTCGAGAGCCTGGACGAGCGCCTGTTCCGGCACGTCGTAGCCCTGCTCGCGGGCGCGGCTGAGGAAGTCGCTCACGTAGGAATCGAGCCACAGGTCGCCGCCTCCCGGACCCCAGAGGCCGAAACTGCCGGCCGAGGACTGGTAGGACAGCACGCGATAGATCGCATCCTGGACCCGCTTCTTGACCTCCGTATCGTCGGCAAGGCCGTTCTGCACCGCCATCTGGCTGAGATAGAGAAGCGGCAACGCGCGGCTGGTCGTCTGTTCGGCGCAGCCATAGGGATACCGGCTGAGGCTCATCAGCAGCGCCGGGATGTCGAAGGCGGTCGAGCGGCTGACATTCACGCTGACCGAGGCGCCCGGCAGGATGCTGTCGGCAAGCAGGTTGGCATCCACCGTCACGCTGGCGCCCGGCTTCAGCTGGACAAGCCGCTGCTGGGTGATCGGCATGGCGGCCGGCCGCACCGGAATATCGAGCACTTGGTCCAGCGACATGCCCGACGCATTGGAAAGGCGGACCAAGATCGACCCGTCGCCCGGCTCGACACCGCGCAGCGCAAGCGTGACATCCGACTTGCCGCCAGCTGCGAGCGTGATCTTTCCGGTCCCCTTCTGATCGACGGCGACCGGCTTGTTGGTAGTGATGGCAAGCTGATAGTCGCCGGCCGGCGCATCGGTATTGGCGATATCGAGCCTCAGATTGGTCTGGTCGCCGGGGGCGAGGAAGCGCGGCAGGCTGGCGGTAATCACCACCGGATCGCGGATCACCACGTCCTTGACGCCATGCCCGACGCCGGTCTTCGACCAGGCGACCGCCATGACGCGCGCCGTGCCGTTGAACTGCGGAATGTCGAAGGAGACATTCGCCTTGCCCTGCGCATCGAGCTTTATAGGACCCGAGAAGAAGGCGATCAGCTTTTCCTTGGGCGGGCTCGACTGCAGCGCCGTGCTGCCGCCGTCGCCGCCGGTGCGCAACCGCCCGGTGGCTCCGAGCGAACCGTCGATCAGACGGCCATAGAGGTCGCGGATTTCGAGGCCGAGGCGGCGCTGACCGAAATACCAGTCGTCCGGCGCCGGAGGCTGGTAACGGGTGAGATTGAGGATGCCCACATCCACCGCGGCAACAGTAACATAGGCGTCCTCGTTGGCGCCCGCTCCCGCGACCTGCAGCGAAATGTTCAGCGGCTGGCGCGGCAGCGTTTTTTCCGGAGCGGTGATCGATACCTGCAGATCGCGGTTTTCCGGATCGACCTTCAGCCAGGTGACGCCGATGGCGCGCATCGGCATGCGGCTCTCCTGCGCCTGACCCGGACGATAGAGCGTCGCGGTGACATAGGAACCGGCGCCCCAGGCCGCGGTGACGGGGATCTCCACCTCGCCGCCACTAGCGCCGATGCTCGCGGTCTTGACCGCAATCAGGCTCTCGGAACCCGACGTGATCATCAGCTCACCAGCGTAACGCGAGGACACCTTGAGCTTGGCCGTCTCACCGACCTTGTAGCTCTGCTTGTCCAGTGCGATTTCCAGCGCATCCGGGGTTTCGGTCGAGGTCGCGGTCACGAACCAGCCGGCATCGAACTCGACGCTGGAGGTGGGGCCACCGATATCGGCCGTTTCGACCTCGAGCCGGTAGCGGCCCCACTTGACCGGAACGGAAACCTTGCCGCCATCGGCGGTAACATTCACCGTGCCGTTGGCAGCCTGGCTGGTGCGGGTCACCGGCTCATATCGCCAGGACGAACCGTCGCGATACCACTGGTAATCTCGGTCGATCTTGATCAGCTTCCAGGGCAGGTTCTGGATAGCCTGCTTCTTGCCGGCGGCGTCCACCATGATCACGGTGAAATTGCCGACCGAATTTTCGCCGAGATCGCCGGAGAATTCCGGCTTGATGCCGATCCGCGCGCCTTCTGCCTTGACCGGCAGGGTGATCGAACGCTCGATGGCGCGGCCGCCCGCCTCCTGCATGCGCACGACGATATCGGCATTGACAAGCTGCGTTGTCGAAGGTGCTTCGGCAACGGTCGCGTCGAAGGTTGCCTTGCCCTCGTCATCGAGAGGCTCAAGCTCCTCAAGAGGAATGCGCACCGCTTCGCTCGCCTCTTCATCGACGAGGCCGAACTGGTAGCCCGGGAAGGCCGGGTTTTCGCGCGTCGTCTTCAGCGCGATTTCGCCTTCGAGATTGAGGCCTGCAGCCGGCGCTCCATAAAGATAACGGCCATCGATATTGACCGGCACCGGCTCCCCGACCGTGATTTCCTTGGCATCGCTGGTCATGTCGAATTCGATGCGATCCGGCACGAAGTCGTCGACGAGGAAGGTCTTTTCGCCGATCGCCGAACCCTTGGGGTCAGTGAAGATCTGCATCGTCCAGGTGCCGCGCATCGAGGTGGCCAGCAACGGCAGGTCGAGCGTGTAACCACCGAGCGAACCGTTATTGACCATGCGCCGATCCTCGACGCCATCCGGCCGCAGGAAAACGAAAGTGAGCGGCAGGTTCTCGATCGCCGTCGCATCGATATTGCGGGCAAGCGCCGAGGCGTGAACGGTCTCGCCAGGGCGATAGATGCCACGTTCGGTCCAGGGCAGGATGTCGATCGCGCCGGGCGCCGGACGACCGGTGACGCCGCGGTCGGAAAGGTCGAAGCCGGCACGGGCCATGTCGAGGAAGACATAGTCCTGGCCGTTGTTCTGGGCGGCCAGCACGGCCGGGACCATCGCCGCCGTGCCGCGCATCAGGCCGGCGGTAAACACCGCGCGGCCATCCGCATCGGTCTTCGCCGTACCGAGGATTTCGTTGTTCTTGGCGAGAAGCTGGAGGTCGACCCCAGCCATCGGCTTGGCGCTGCCGAGCGAGCGGGCAAAGACGTTGAGGCCGTCCGTGCCGGCATAGGTGGTTAGACCGATATCGGACACCACGAACCATTGCGTCGCCTTGGTATCGTATTCCTGGCTCGTCGCATTGGCGGCAGCCGCCGTCAGCATATAAACGCCCGGCTTGCGGGTCGGCAGCGCCTCGTCGACCGGGAAGCTGGTCACCACGTCCTTGTTGAGATCCTGGCCGGTATCGATCGTACCCTGCCAGACCAGTTCCCCGCTCTGCTCCTCGATCTGGCTTGCATTATAGCCGTCCATCTGGGTCAGGAACTGCGAATTGGCGAGCAGCGGTGCGATGCTGCGGTCACCGACGCGGTAGAGCTTCAGATTGGCCTTTTCGGTATTGACCGAGACGATCGGAATGCCGCGGCGGGCGGTCGACGGGAGAACAAAGCTGTCGCCGGTGAAGCGCACGCTCGCCGAACGGTCCTTGACGTAGATGTCGATATCCACCTGGGCAACGAGCGGCTCGTCCACGGAAGACGGCAGGCCACGGCGCAGCGACAGCTTGTAGCGCTGGCCATGGGCGAGGCCTTCGACGCAGATCTGGTTGTCCTTGGCTTCCATCGCCTTCGGCGCCTGACCGTTGAGCACGACAAAGGGCGCGTAATCGACACCGATCTTCACCAGCGGTTCGGAGAACTGCACGCAGACGCGCGGATTGGCGCTGTCGGCATCGACCGTGTTGCCGGTCATGCGGAAACCCTGGCGTTCGCGCAGATCGTTATAGGCGGCCTGCACGGTGCGGGCATTGACGAGCGCGAGGCTCGCCTTGTAGGCGTTGAGCGCTGCGCGATAATTCTGCTGCTTGGCCAGTGCTGCGGCGAGAACTGCCAGCGCATCGGCGCGGGTCTGGGTGGTGCGCGAAAGCTGGTAGCCATTGACTGCTGCAAGCGTGCCTTCGCCATCGGCGGTACCGTTGTTCTTGGCGGTGCCGGCGGCGCGGGCAAGCTCGATCCACAGCGCACCGTCTTCGGGGATGATCGAAAGCGCGCCTTTGAAATTATAGATCGCCGTATCGACATTGCCGGCCAGCAGCTGGCCCTGGGCGATCGTCTTGAGGTTCTCGACGCCATACCCCTTCTGGTTGTCGCCGAGCGACAGGCCATCCTTCTGATCACGCGCCTGCTGGAGAACCTCTTCGGAGAGGAAGGACAGTTTCGGCGGGGCGCCGATATCCGGTTCAACCGCCGTTACGACGATCTTGCCGGCCGTGGCGCCCTGGAACGGGTTGAGCTGGCTGTAATCCGACTTGAGGAAGCACCATTTGGCCTTCTCGTTATAGGTGAAAGCCTTGCAGGCATTGTCGCCGATGCAGGCTGCCTCGCATTGGGGCTGGCTGACATTCTTCACGGTTCTGAGATCGAAACCGAGATAATCGCTGTTCGGAGTGCTTTCGATCCGCCGGTCGGCCGCGGTCAGCGGCGAGACGGAGGCGAATGCGGAAACGATGAGAGCGAGAAAGCCGAAAAACGCGCGCCTAGACATAGAAAGTCCCCCCGTGGCTGCCGTCGGAAGTTGCAGTTTTCTAATCTATCCCGTGACTTGTCAACGAACCTCAGCGAGTCGCGTCGCCTATTTTTATGAAGAGATTGTCACAAGACGAATGGCGTGCCGGAACGGATCAGGCCATCAGCCCGGCAGCGGTAAATCCGCCATCGACGGCGAGAATCTGGCCGGTCACATAGGAAGACTGGCGCTCGTCGACGAGGAAGGCGATGGCCGTGGCGATCTCTTCCGGCCGGCCGTAGCGGCGCATCGGCACGGTGCGGTTCCACTCCTCGCGCGTCACGGCCGTGTGGGTTTCCTTGACCATCGGCGTCTCGATCGGCCCCGGCGCAATCGCGTTGACGCGGATCAGGTCGTCTGCGAGTTCGACGGCCATGATCTTGGTGAGCGTCACCAGCGCGCCCTTCGACGCGCCATAGGCGGAGCGGCCGAGATTGCCCTTGATGCCGGAAACCGAAGCGATGTGGACGATGGAGCCGCCGCCGTTCTCCCGCATGATCGGCGCCAGCGCCTGGGACAGGGCAAACGCGCCGACGACGTTGACCTCGTACATGCGCCGAAGCTGATCGGTCGTGGTCTCGGCGAACCGAACGTTCGAACCGATGCCGGCGCTGTTGACCAATGCCTGCAGCGGGCTGTGGAGCGCTTGGCACCGCTCCGCAAAATCCGCGATCGCCTTCTCGTCGGTGATATCGAGGAGAACGGCGGTGAGAAGACCGGCGCGATTGCCGAGCCGTTCCATCAGCCGTTCGAGTGCTTCGGCATCGCGGTCGGCGGCCAGCACATGCCAGCCGGCCTCGATCAGAAGCTCCGTCGTCGAAAGGCCGATACCCGATCCCGCACCCGTGACGACGACGCTTCGCATGTTCAGCTCTCCCGGTTTTCGATGATGACCAGTTCGAAAGTGACGCCGACCGGATTGTCGCCCCGCGCCAGCCGGCCGTGATAGATCGCGCCGTCGGTATCGACGACTGCAGCCTCGATCGAGGCCCGGAGCCCGTCCGGCGTGTTTTCGAGCACGCCATTCTCGATGGCTATCTCGGTCGCGAGGCAGACGATCCGGCGCCCGTCCTCGAACACAGGCTCGTTGATGCTGCCGATGCCGTAGATGCGGGCGCTCTCGATGCCATGCTCGCGGCAGACGTCTTCGATCGCCATCCCGACGTCCTCGTTCGGACGCACCCGCAGCAGGATGCCGTTGCCCTCGCCGCTCTCGCCCTTTGCGGAAAACAGCGTGAAATTCGTTTCGGGATCGGGGATGGACGAGAAGGTCGCCGTGGCGCTGCCATAACCTTTGACTGCGATCGGTTGGCTCACCACACTGTCGAAGGGCAGCACATGCCCCATGCGCAGAGCCCCTTCGCCCGTATCCCAGACGCCATGGCAGTGCAGGAACGGCGCACCGTCCCGTTCGCCGACCATTGCGGTCGCGGTCAGGAATCTCCCTCCCGCTTCCGGCGCGAAAGTGGCGCTGTACCAGGCAACATGGTCCTCGTCCGGAGAGAAGGCTGGCAGGACATAACGGAACGGATCGCAGGCGCCACCGTCGATATTGAGGAAACCGCCCCGGCAGCCCACCTCCGCGAAAATGCGCGCCACCCCCGCCATGAAGACCTCGCCGGGCCGCAGGACGCCCTCGACCGGCTTCAACGCGGTCCGCACCGCCTCGCGCCTGACTGGCGCGATAGGGCCCGGATGCTTGAGTTGGCGCAGCACCGGCTGATCATTAGCCGGCTTATCATCAAGCTCGCCGCGCGCCTGCAGCTCCTCGCGGATCATCTTCTTGGTGATCTTGCCATAGGCGGATTTCGGCAGCGCATCCCAGAAGATGAAGCGTTTCGGCATCTTGTAGCGGGACATCCTGCCGTCGATGAAGGCGAACAGGTCCCTCTCCGTCACCGCCGAACCGGGCTTGGCAACGCAGACGGCGATGCCGACTTCGCCCCAGAGCGGATCCGGCACGCCGAGCACCGCGACTTCGCTGATTGCCGGATGGGTGAGAAGCTTCTCCTCGATCTCGAGCGGATAGACGTTCGAGCCGCCGGAAATATACATGTCGGAGGCGCGGCCGGTGATGTAGAGAAAACCTTCCGCATCCATGTGGCCGAGGTCGCCCGTGCAGAACCAGCCGTTGCGGAACGCCTTCTCGTTGGCCTCCGGATTGTCGTAATAGCCGGCGAAGACCGCCGGGCCGATGCAGCAGATCTCACCGGTCTCGTAGGGCGCGACCTCCTCGCCAACATCGTTCTGGATCGACACCTGCATGCCGGTGCGCTCCATGCCGCAGGTACCGATCCTGGCCGCTTCGCCGTCCTCGGGCGAATGCAGTGCTGGCGGCAGGACGGTGATCGCCCCGGTCACCTCGCCGAGCCCGAAATATTGCACGATTACCGAGCCCAGGCTTTTCAGCGCCCGCTTCTGGTCCTCGCGATACATCGGCGCGCCGGCATAGATGACGTAGCGCAGCGAGGAATGGTCGTATTTTTCGACAGCCGGATGCTCGACCAGCAGCTTCAGGATGGTCGGCACCGTGAACATGGTCGAGACGCGCCATTTTTCGATCAGTGCCCAGGCAGCGTCGATATCGAACTTTTCCGTCGGCAGCAGGATGGTCTTCACCCCATGGGCCACCTGGGTCAGCTGATGCACCCCCGCGCCGTGCGACAGCGGAGCGACGACCAGCGCCGCATCGGCGGAGGTCACGCCGGGCATCAGGTCGCAGAGATGGTTGTTGATCACGAAGGCCATCTGGCCATGGGTCAGCACCGCCGCCTTCGGCCGGCCAGTCGTGCCCGACGTGAAGAAGAACCAGCACGGATCGTCGCGCTCGACACGCGCCTCGACCGGCTTCTTAGCCCGGAACTCCTCGACAACGCCATCGTACGATGGCCCGAAATCCGCCTCGCCGATGGCAACGACGAAACCGATCTGCGGATTGCTCTCCCGCACCACCCGCGCATGATCCGGGAACGAGGTGTTGCAGATCAGGCCCGTCGCGCCGCTCGCCTTGGCGAGATAGGCGACCTCCTCCGGCGTCTGCCGGAAATTGGTCGGCACCCAGACGGCGCCGATCCGGAAACAGGCAAACACGCTCTCGAACATCTGGTTGCAGTTCTGCGACTGGACCAGGATGCGGTCGCCCTTGGTTACCCCGAAACGCTGCTGCAGCGCCGCAGCCATCGCGTCGATGCGGGCCTCGAACTCCTCCCAGGTCCACGTCTTCTCGGCCCAGACCAGCGCAACACCCTGCGGGTCGCGACGCATCGCCTGCGTCACGAAGCGGGCAAGGTTCATCACCCGCGTCGAACGGGGGCTCAGCCCGCCCTTCGGCTCAGTCCGATCGCCGACGCCAACCGAGGTCGTCGCAATCATTTCGTCCGCTCCAGGATCGACACGTAGTTGGCGACGGCAGCGCCGCCCATGTTGAAGACGCCGGCCATCGTCGCCTTCGGCAGCTGCATGTCGCCCGCCTCGCCGCAGAGCTGCATCGCCGCCATGACATGCATGGAAACACCGGTCGCGCCGATCGGGTGGCCCTTGGATTTCAGCCCGCCGGACGGGTTGACCGGCAGCCGGCCGTCCTTGCGGGTGATGCCCTCGCGGATGACGCGATAGCCCTTGCCGGGTTCGGCGAGCCCCATCGCCTCGTATTCGATGAGCTCGGCGATGGTGAAGCAGTCATGGGTTTCGACGAAGCTCAGATCGTCGAGCGAAACGCCCGCCTCCGCCAGCGATTTCTGCCAGGCCATGCGCGCGCCCTCGAAAGCGATCGGGTCGCGCCGCGACATCGCGAGGATGTCGTTGACATGGTTATGCGCCTTGAAGGCGACGGCGCGCTTCATGCCGGCCGCGACTTCGGGAGAGGCGATCACGATCGCCGCCGCACCATCGGACACCAGCGAGCAATCGGTGCGCCTCAGCGGCGCCGCCACGTAGGGGTTCTTGTCGGACACCGTGTTGCAGAAATCGAAGCCGAAGTCCTTCTGCATATGGGCATAGGGGTTCTTCATGCCGTTCGCGTGGTTCTTCGCCGCGATCATCGCGAGCTCTTCCGAACGGTCGCCATAACGCTGGAAATAATGGCTGGCGATGCGGCCGAAGAGGCCGGCGAAACCGCCTTCGACATCCGCCTCCTCCTCGCGGTAGGAGGCCGACAGCAGGATGTCGCCGGTCTCCTTGGTGGGCAGCGCGGTCATCTTCTCGGCACCGACGACCAGCGCGATCTTCCCGCGCCCGGCGGCGATGAAATCGAGCGCCGAATAAAGGGCCGCGGAGCCCGTGGCGCAGGCGTTTTCCATCCGCACGGCCGGCACATGATCGAACCCGTCGGCCGCCATCGCCACCAGGGCGCCTTGAAAATCCTGCTTCGAAAAGCCGTTGTTGAACACGCCGACGAAAATGCCGTCGACATCCCTGGCCGTGATACCGGCGTGTTCGAGGGCCGGATTGATCACCTCGGCCATCAATTCCCGCGTCGAGCCCGCTTCGGACTTGCCGAATTTCGAATGGGCCCAACCGACGATCTGCGCTCCTGCCATGACCTTCTCCTTTGTTTCAAACACGTTCCGGTGTTCTCGACCGGGCCGTCTGCGGCGCCTTTCGAGGCGCCGGATTTTCCGAACTGAACAGCGATTTCAGCTTGCCCTGCACCCGCTCGACCTCATGGGCCAGCTGGGCAGCAAGCTCCTTCTGGCGCGCTTCACCCATGCGGCTGTCGATCGCGGCGATCGACAGAGCCCCGGCAAGCCGCCCGTCGGGCAGCAGGATCGCCACGCCGATCCCCCAGGAATTGGCGATCACCCGCCCGGGATTGAGCGCATAGCCGAGCTCACGCGTGCGGACGACGTCCTCGCGGATGATATCCGTCGAATAGCCGGGATACTGGGCGGTAATGACGCCCTCAATGCGGCCGAGGACCGCCTCCACTTCCGCATCCGGCAAGGCCGCCAGCATGGCGAGCGAGCCGGCGCCGACGCCGAGCGGGTTCTGGTCGCCGGTGAGCAGCGCGTGGGTGCGCACCGGATGCGTGCCCTCCTCGCGGTACAGACAGACGGCATAGTCGCCCCGCCGCATCGACACGAAACTCGTGTCGGCCGACTTGGCCGAAAGCCGTTTCAGGCTCTCGCCCGCCATTTCCAGAAGACCGTGCCGGCGCGAGGCCAGCATGCCCAGCACATAAAGTTCCCCGCCGAGATAATACCGGCGGGTAAGTTCGTCCTGTTCGACGAGGCGGGACCGCATCAGCGCCATCAGCAGCCGGCGGGCTGTGGGTTTGTTGAGGCCGCTATCGGCGACCACATCGGCCAGCGCCACGCCTTTTTCCGCGCCGCGACCGACGATGGAGAGAAGCTGCAGCGCCCGCTCCACCGCCTGCGCACCCGAGCCGGAAGCGGCACCTTCCCGAAGACCCGACAGGTTTTCGATCACTTGTTCCATGTACCGCTTCCTACCCGATGCATGTCCGTCGCCGATCAGCTCAACGACTTGCCGATGGCCTTTTCAAGGATGGCCCAGGCCTCGTCGCCGTATTTCGACTTCCAGTCCTTGTAGAAATTGGCGGCGCGCAGCTTTTCCTGGAAAAGCGCGCCGTCCGGCTTGTTGAACTTCATGCCCTTGGCCTCGAGCTCCGCCTGGACGGTGGCGTTGAGGCCCATGACATCCTTGCGCTGCAGCTCGGCGGCGGCGTTGAAGTGCTTCGAGACGATCCCCTGCAGATCTGCCGGCAGCGCCTGCCAGGAGCGGCGGTTGAGCAGGATCCAGAAACCGTCCCACATGTGGTTCGTCATCGAGACGTATTTCTGGACTTCGAACAGCTTGGCCGTGGTCAGGATGGCGAGCGGGTTTTCCTGCCCGTCGACAATGCCGGTCTGCAGCGCCGTATAGGTTTCGGCAAAGTTGATGCTGGCGGGCGCCGAGCCGAAGGCGGTGAACATCGAGGTCCAGAGCGGGCTCACGGGCACGCGGATCTTGAAGCCCTCGAGATCCTTGGGGGTGGTGATCGGTCCCTTGGACGAGGTGATCTGCCGGAAACCGTTGTCCCAGATCTTGTCGAGCGTCAGCAGGCCCTTCTTCTCGATCTCCGCGCGAACATATTTGCCGAGTTCGCCGTCCATCGCCGGCCAGACCTTGTCATAGCTCGGGAAGGCGAAGCCGACGCCATTGAGCGAGGCGTTCGGCACCAGGGTCGACAGGATGATCGGCGACAGGCTGAACATTTCGACGCCGCCCGAGCGGACCTGGTTCAGCATGTCGGTGTCGGCGCCGAGCTGGCTCGACGGGAAGATGTTGATGGCCATGCGGCCGCCGCTCTCCTCCTGGATCTTGGCGACGGCTTCCTTGGCGCGGACGTTCATCGGATGCGTCAGCGCCTGGTTGTTGGCGAACTTGTAGGTGAACTCGGCGGCGTTGGCCGGCCGCGTGCGGATTGAAAAGGTCGTGGCGATGCCGGTCGTGGCCGCGCCCAAAAGAAGCGTTCTGCGGTTGACGTTCATGAAATCCTCCTCCGATTTCAGTTCCCAGGTCTTTTTGGTCTCACGGCCTTCAAAGAAAAACCGTCGAGAAATAGGGCACGGCCGCGATCACCAGAAGGCCGATCATCAGCGCGCCGATATAGGGCCAGATGGCCTTCATGGCGTCATCCGGCGAGACATTGCCGATCTTGCAGGCGATGTAGAAACCGATGCCGATCGGCGGCGTCATCAGGCCGATATTCATCGCCGTCACCACCACCATCGAATAGTGGATGTCGTTGATGCCGAGCGAGCGGGCCACCGGAAACATGATCGGCGCCATCAGCACGATCGCCGGCAGGCCTTCCAGCACGCAGCCAAGCACCATGAAGATCAGGATGGTGACGCCCATGAAGGTCATCCACCCACCCGGCAGCCCCTGGACCGCCTGCACAAGCTGCGCCGCGAACCCCGTCTGGGTCAGTGCCCAGGCCATTGCGGAGGCGGCACCCAGGATCATCAGGATCGCGCCGGAAAGGGCCGCCGTCTCCACGAGCATGGAATAGAGCTTCCTGAGGCTGATGCCGCCATAGAGCGTTGCGCCGATGATCATCGCGTAGAGGACGGCGATCGTTGAAACTTCCGTTGCGGTGGCAATCCCCTCGCCGACGGCCGTGCGGATCAGGAAGGGCAATAGCAGTGCGGGGGCAGCGACCAGAAACGCCTTCTTGATCACCGAAAGCGGCGCACGGCGCACGCCGGCCATGGATTCGTGCCGCGCCTTCCAGCGCGCCAGGATCGCCAGCACCAGCAGCAGAACCATGGCAATCGCGAAACCCGACGTGAACAGCCCGGCAATCGAAACGCCGGCCGCGGACCCGAGCACGATCAGCACGATCGACGGCGGCACGGTTTCCGCCATCGCCGCTCCGGTCGCCAGCAACGCGATCATCTCCGGCGGCTTGTGGCCGCGCCGTTTCATTTCCGGAAACAGCGCCGGCGCGACCGTCGCCATGTCGGAGACCTTGGAGCCGGAAATGCCGGACACCAGGAACATCGAGCCGAGCAGGACATAGGACATGCCGGCGCGGACATGGCCGAGCAGCGAGGCCAGCACCTCGACGATCGCCCTGCCCATGCCGGTCGCATCGAGCACGCAGCCGAGCAGCACGAAGATCGGCACCGAGAGCAGGATGATGCTCGACATGCCCTCGTCCATGCGGCCGATCATCACGAAGACGGGCACGGACGTCGTGAAGGTCAGGAAAGCCAGCGTCCCGAGGCCGAAGCAGAAAGCGATCGGCACACCGAGCACGAGAAACAGTGCCACGAAACCGACAAGGAAGATTGGGATGTTCCAGTTGCCGATCTGCTTGAGGCTCGGCCCGACGAGCCAGAGCAGCGCCGTCACGGCGGCGATCACCACCACGGATATCGCGACCTGCCGGAAGGTCGATCCCTTCAGCGCATTGACGACCGCGAGGATCAGCATCAGCCCGATGCCGACCGGCAGGGCTGCGGCGCGAAAGCTCATCGGAATGTTGAGCGCCGCCGAGGTGATGTAGGATTCCTCGATCGCATATTCGTAGGCCGGGCGCAGCATGACACCGAGGAAGAGTGCCATCAGCAGCAGGGCGAGCGTATTCGCCAACCCGTGCAGCTTTTCCGGCAGCATGCCGACGAAAAGCGTCAGCCGCAGGTGTTCGCTGCGGTCGACCGCCATGGCGGAGCCGAGCATGGCGAGCCAGAGAAAGGAGATCGATGCTACCTCGTCGATCCAGACGACCGGCAGCGAGAAGACATAGCGCGAAATCACCCCGGCCAACAGAAGCGCGATGATGCCGACGAGAAGTGCTGCGGCAACCGCTTCTACCGGCCGCATCCAGACGGAACCGCTCTGCTGCGGCGCCACGCCCTCAAGCCCGGCGAGCAGAGAAGCCTCATCCATGGGCTCGATCGTATTATGGGCTGCGGTCACGCTTCATCCTCCTCTGTGCTGAGAAGGGGACAAACGAAAGAAACACTCCGGATAATCGCGGCCAAGCCGCTAATCCGGGCGGCCTACACCCCTCTCCGGCGTAACCGCTTTTCCTCCCGACGTCCGGCTCCTCCAGCCATCCGCAGTGGTCCATGATCTGGATCTTATTCTTCTTCAAGTTGCCGGAGTTTGCTGAAGAGCGACAGATTAGGCAAGCCTAAATTTGCCGTCGGAGCAGAAAACTTTCCACTCGGTCCACCTCATGGATCTTGTTCCAACGGACCGGCAATTACCTCAATTCAAGCTGCCGGACACCGTCACATGCAGCCCGCCATCGATCGGAAGCTCGACGCCGGTGATGTATTTTGCCTCGTCGGATGCGAGGAAAACCGAGGCCCAGGCGATGTCCCAGCCGTCTCCCTGGCGTTTCATCGGCGAAAGTGCGTCTCTTTTGGCCTTCATTTCCTCGGTGGAGCCATAATAGCCGCTGATCTGTTTCTGGATGTGCGGCGTGTCCATCAAGCCTGGCAGAATCGCGTTGGCGCGGATGCCCTTGGCCGCATATTCGATCGCAATCGCGCGCGTGAAGTGGTTAAGCGCCGCCTTCGATGCATAATATGAAACGTATGGGTAGCCGGTCCATCGGATGGAGGCGAGTGAGGAAATATTGATGATCGCGCCGCCGCCCTGCTTCTCCATGATCGGCAGAACGGCCTTGCAGGTGAGGAAGGCGCTGGTGAGGTTCACGTCCATCACCTTGCGCCAGCTTTCTTCGGTTGCCTCGGCCGCTCCGCCCGGCAGGTTGATGCCGACATTGTTGTGCAGCACGTCGATGCGGCCGAAGCGCTCCATGGTCGTTTCGACAACGGCGGCAATATCAATGGATTTGGTGACGTCGGCGGCGAGCGCCAGGCCCGTGCCGCCCTCGGATTCGATGACATCGACCGTGTTCCTCGCCGCATCGAGATCGACGTCGACGCAGACGACGATGCCGCCCTCGCGGGCATAGGCGACGGCCGCGGCCTTGCCGTTCCCGAAACCCGGGCCGACCGAACCGGCGCCGAACACGAGAACGACCTTGTTCTTCATGCGATCCATAATTGCTCCTCCGAGCCACCCTCCCCGGCGACTCGAAACAACTTAGGGTGCGGTTTTCATCCGGTCCATGTTCAATCGCGGACAGAACCTGTTCAAAAAGTACCGGACTGCTCCGAACCGCCTGATGTTCGGCCACGTTCCTCGGGGCGACCCGAAATACCGGACGTTATTTTTCTTCGGCGGAGCCGGCCCCGAATGCGGCTCGGGCGAGATATCGGGCGTGATCACGGACATCCGTCGGCCAACTCTCCGTCAGCTCCTTGAAGCGATCCTCCTGCCCGGCATAAAGCGCCCGCGCCGCGTCCTCATATCCCGGCTGATCCCCGCCGAGCGCCCGCATGAAACGGTCGGCAGCCTCCCGAGCCCGGCGCCTGTCATCTTGCGAACTGCTGGCTGCGCGCGCCGCATCGACGAGCTTGCGCAGAACCACCGAGGCGCCGCCCGGCTGCTGGCCGAGCCATTCCCAATGCCGCGGCAGCAGTGTCACCTCGCGTGGCACCACGCCAAGCTTCGGCCGTCCGGGCCGCCGTTCCACCGGCTCGACAGGCTCCACATTGTCCGTGGGAAGGCGGCCGAGGCAGTCTTCGAGTGTGCCGCGGAGATCGAGATCGACCGGCTTTCCCGTCGCATCGTCGAAAACCAGAACGCCTTCATGGCCGCTGGCCCTGATCGCCGTTACGACCTCGGCCGGCGATCCGCCCGCAATGCGCTTGTCGCCTCGAAAAGCGGTCCAATGAAAATCTGCCATCTGCTTCCTCTGTATTGAGGAGGAGATTTATCCGGGTAAAATAAATCCGTCAATCCGGGATCAGGCGGTCCGCTGTCTCAGGCGAACGAGACCGTCGCGAAGATGACCTGCGGCGCGGATGATTGCCCGCCGCGCCGCGGGTTCGATAGTCCTTGCGATCACCCAGGCGACGAAAAGCAGGACGGCAACCAGCACGATGGCAACGATCCAGCGGTTCTGATCCGTGCCGAAACGGGCAAACACGGCGTAACCGATATTCTGGTGCAGCAGGTAGAGCGGATAGGTGAGGCCGCCGAGCCCGATCGCCAGTGCCGGAGAAATGCGCAGCGACGGGGCCATAGCGCAGACCGCGACCGCTGCAAGCGCCAGCGGCCCGATCAGCGCCAGCCCGACGGCGCTGCGGTTCAGCCCGTATGTTGCGATGAAATCCGGCTCGGTCAGGAAGGGTGTGGCGATTGCCCAGCAGACGGCGGCCGCGAGTACAAAGAGGCTCGGAAAGGAGGCATGCTGTCTCACCTTGTAAAGCGCCAGGCCGAAGGCGAAATAGCCGGAATATTCGGTAATCAGCAGTTTCTGGATCGCCCCGCTGCCGATGAAGGCCTCGGTGACGACGGAAATCGCCAGCCAGGCCAGCACGACGACACGCCAGCCGCGCTCGAAAAGCCCGGCAGCGATCAGCACGAAGACCCAGAAGTAGAAGATGATCTCGTAGGCGATCGTCCAGTAGGCGCCGTCGAGGAAGGGCTGGCCGAGGCCGCGCGAGATGATCACCACATGCGCCAGCCATTGCCTGACCGTCGGCGGATCGAGGGTCGGCACATGCCAGACGGCGAGCACGGCGGCGGTGATCGTCGCGCAGACGATGAAGGTCGGCCAGAGCCGCGCGAAGCGTCCGGCGGCAAAATCATAGGCCGTGCGGCCTTCCGCAGACATGGTGATGACATAGCCGGAAATCCCAAAGAAGATCAGCAGGCCGGCATCGAACCACATGGCAAAGGGTGCGAGTTCCGGAAAGCCGATGTCACCACCCTCGCCGGAAATCCGCATGCGGAAACCGTAATGGAAGGTCAGCACCATCAGCGCCGAGACGAGGCGCAGGATATCCAGGTTCAGCAGCCTTGGCGTCTTCGGGGCCGTCATCCGATCCTCTGGGTGAAATAACCTGAGCCAGACCCTATCGCAGCTGCCTTTGGAAAAGGTGAATCCTTCCCCGAGAATATGAGCGTTTCCGGCTGGCCAGCCTGGGGGGACACAAGGACTTTCTTTCCTTTCCTTGACGAATATCGTTTCCTATCAAAATCATGACGGGACCCATGGACAGTCCCGAGGGAGGTTTCGATGTCGGTTTATCTCTGCGGCGCCTGCGGCACTTCTTTCGAGGAAGCTCAGGACGCGCCGGAAGCGTGCCCGATCTGCACAGACGAGCGCCAGTATATACCGCCTTCCGGCCAGGCCTGGACGACGACGGAAAAGCTTGCACGGACGCACCGAAATTCTTGGGTGCAGCTCGAACCGGCACTGTTTGCGATCCAGACCGTCCCCGCCTTCGCCATCAACCAGAGGGCCCTGCTGGTTCGCACGCCGGCGGGAAACATCCTTTGGGATTGCATCGCGCTCCTCGACGACGCGACCAAGGCGATCGTCCAGTCATTGGGTGGCCTCAGTGCCATCGCGATCTCCCATCCGCACTATTACACGACCATGCAGGACTGGGCCGCCGCCTTCGACGCGCCGATCTATCTGCATGCCGCGGACAAGGAGTGGATCTGCCGTCCCTCGGATCACGTCCGGCTGTGGGACGAGGATGCCCTGGTGCTTTCCTCGTCCGTCACCCTGGTCCATGGCGGCGGACACTTTGCCGGCGGCACCGTCCTGCATTGGACGGGTGAAGACGACAAGGGCGTGCTGCTGGCCGGAGATATCGTTCAGGTCACGCCGGGCACCGACCACGTCTCCTTCATGTGGAGCTACCCCAACATGCTGCCGCTCAGCGCCGCGGAAGTTGCCGATGTCGCGGAGCGGCTGGCACTTTGGCCTTTCGAGCGGATTTACGGCGCCTTCTCGCACCAGAATGTCCGCCAGGACGGACAGGCGATCGTCGCCCGCTCCGCCAGGCGTTATATCGACCGGCTCGCCAAATGAAGAACGCGCGGGCGTTGCCGCCCGCGCGTTCGATAATCCCGGAAACCGGATCCGCCTATTTCAGGCCGAGAAGCTTCTTGGCGTTGCCCTCGTAGATCTTCTGGCGGGTGGCGTCGGAGATGTTCATGTTGTCGAGAACCTTGATGGTCTCGCGGATGTACATCGGGCCACCTTCCGGATCGAACGGAGCGTCGGACGCAAAAAGCACGCGGTCTTCGCCGAAGAATTCGATGGCGTGCTCGATTGCCTTGGTCGAACCGAAGCTCGCCGTATCGGCATAAAATTCCTTGAAATATTCGAGATGCGGACGCTCCAGCGCCTTCAGCACCGTGGAAAGGTCGCGGTCGGTCGTGCGCTTGCCCATCTGGTCCCAGCCGGCACCGACGCGGCCTTCGAAGAAGGGCACCATGCCGCCGGCGTGATGGGTGACGACCTTGAGACCCTTGTACTTGTCGAAGATGCGCGAGAACACGAGGCGGGCCATCGCGGCCGAAGTTTCATACGGCCAGCCGAAGGTCCAGAAGATTTCGTATTCCGAACGGTCTTCGGTCAGGTAATCCGGGAAGTTGGCGCCACGCGACGGATGCAGGAAGACAGGCTTGCCGGACTTCGCCATATATTCGAAGAAGGGTTCGAACTGCGGCAGGTCGAGCGGCTTGCCGCTGTAGTTGGTGAAGATCTGGACCGCGCATGCGCCGAGATCCTCGACCACGCGCTTGGTTTCCGCCATCATCCATTCCTGGTTTTCCATCGGAACGGTGGCGATGAAGGCCGGAAAACGCTCCGGATACTTGTCGCAGAGTTCCTTCTGGGAATCGTTGCCGATCCGACCGAGGTCGTAGGCGCGCTCCGGCCCGGCCAGCTTTTCGAGCGGCGGAGAAGCAAGCGACAGGACCTGCTGATAGTCGTCGCCGAACATGTCCATCACCTGGAAACGGCGGTCGAGGTCCGTCATCATCGGTACCGCGCCCGATCGCATGGTGACGTCGGTCATCGTGCCGATGTAGCCGATCAGCTTGTCGAAAAAGGGCTTCGGCCAGATGTGGTTGAAAGCGTCGATCTTCTTCATGGAATGCTCCTCCTGTCTGTCCTGCGACGGCACCGCGAACTTGAGGGAAGTCCAGTGCCCCGAGGCGTTTAAAAATCCGCGAGCCGAGCGATGCCGGGATCTCGGCCATGCTCCGTTGCGGCAAAATGCGAAGGCAGTCGCCGAAAGTCAACACATTTTCTTGTATTATGAGATTATCGACCAGAAATCCTGTGTCGATGCGAGGCCAATGCGGCGGTGATCTCACCGGCTGCGATCAGCACTTCCCGGCCGATATCCTCCACGGCGGAGCCGCGGGCGTGTTCCTGAGCGATCGTTACGGAAAAGCTGGCTATGGGGCTCTGGCCCACATCGAAGATCGGCGCCGCGAAACCGACGACGCCGGGCGTCACCTCGCCGTGGGCCACGGCATAACCCTTCTTGCGCACCGACTTCAGCCCGTCGAGGACGGCTTCCACGGTATCGCCGGCGCCTGCCGCCTGCCAGTCGTCGAGCGTGCGATTGATCAATGGCACCAGATTGCGGCGCGGCAGGAAGGCGACGATGGAGCGGCCGATCGCGCCCCGGCTGAGCGGCATCGGCCGCCCGCGCGGATAGCTGCTGATCGCCTCCCGGCTGGAACTGACCGAATCGACGCAGAGGATCTTTTCGCCGTACCAGCGCACCAGAAGCGCCGTGCATTCGTATCGCCCGGTGAGTTTCTGGAGGTAGGGGGCGCCGGAGAGGATGAGATTGTCGGATTTCCGCAGGAGATAATCCATCTCCACCACCCGCGGCCCCAGGGTGAAGCCGGTATTCGGCATGGAGGTGAGGAACCCACTGTCCTTCAGGATCTTGAGATAGCGATAAAGCGTCGGCCGGCTATAGCCCAGCTCTTCCATCAGCTCTTCGGGGGTCCATTCCAGACGATCCTCGGTGAAAACCTCAAGGACGGCTTGCAGGCGTTCGAGACTGTTGACGGCCTTTTTTCTCAAGATGCTCCCGCTCTTTCCTGACGGCGCGCGACATCAGACCGGCCGGACATACGCGGCAATAACGATAACTGCGAAAACTGCAATGGCAAGTGGTGCTACTCGGCCGCCTTCAGCGGAGGCAGGCGGGTGCCGCCGGGAGCGCTGACTGTCTCCTCGGTCGCGACCACGCGCCGGATCGCCGCCAGATATTCCGCCTGGAGAGCCGTCGGCTGCCAGTTGCGGCGGGTGGTGATGCCGATCGACAGCGGTTTTCCCGATACGTCATAATTCAGAAGCGTCAGGAACCCCGCCTTCAGCTCGTGCCGGATCTGGTGCCGGGAAAGCAGCGCCAGCCGATCCGTCTGCATCAGGATACCGCGCAACGCCGTCAGCGAACCGGTCTCGACGGTTCCCTGCATCTGCGGTCCATCGGGGAACCTCGCCGCCAGGGCATCGAACGTGTTGCGGTTGGGGGTGCCCTTGCGGGCCACGACCCAGGGGTAGGCGGCGAGTTCGGCAAGCGAGACGTCGGCCTTGCCCGAAAGCGGGTGACCCGCGCCGGCAACGACCGCGAGCCGGAAATCGAAAAGCGGCTCCTGGACAAGCGACGGCGTGAGCCGGCTGCGCAGCGCGCCGATCAGGAAATCGATATGCCCCATTTCCAGATCGCTGAGGAGCTGCTCATAGCTGCCTTCGAGGATTTCGAACCGCGCCAGGGGATGGGTGAGGGCCAGCGAGGCGATCGCATCCGGCACGATGGTTGTGCGCGCCATCGGCAGCGCGCCGATCGATACCAGGCCGTCGAACTTGCCGCGCAACTCCTGCACTTCCTCGGTGGCATTGCCGAGCTCTTTCAGAGAAAGGCCGGCCCAGCGGGCGACGGCGCGGCCGGCACTGGTGAACCGCGTCGCGCGGCCATCGGCCTCGAAAAGGCTTGTCCCGAGGATTGCCTCGGCATTGCGCGCCGTGCGCTGAACCGCGGCACCCGATTGGTCGAGGATACGCGCGGCCCCTGGAAACCCTCCGGTCTGGGCAAAGGCCTGCAGGGCGCGCAGGTGGGAGATCGTCAGCCGCGCATCGGCAGAGGAGCCGCGAGAACCCGAATCCGCCTGGAGCCTCTGGCAACCGGTCCTGATAAGATCGAGCGCCCTGAGCGATCGGGTCTGGACGACCCGGCCTGCCGGGGTCGCCATCGCGTGGCCCGGCCCGCGCTCGAGAAGCCGAGTTCCAAAGCGGTCTTCGAGGCGGGAAATCGCCTGCGAGGCCGCCGGCTGGGTGACGCCGACGATATCGGCCGCCCGCGTCAGCGAGCCGGTGCGCAGGCAGGCGCAGAAAAGACGGATATGGCGCAGATTGGGATAGTCCACGTGCCTGTCCTCCCCTGCCTTTCTCCTCCCGGCAGCGGGTCGAAACGGCGCAAGTCCGGCACTTGCCCCGTTTCGGTTGATTTACGGCGCGACGTTGCGCTCGCCGGTCAGCTGTTCGTTCATCCATTCCGCACTGGCGCGAATGCCGCCGAGCGGGAAGACATGGATCTGCTGGATGAGGCTTTCCGGATGGGAAGCCTTGTAGTCGGCGATCTCGGTCAGCACTTCCGTCGGCTCGTAGGGAACCAGGAGCTTGCTGAGGTCCATCGCGCGCTTCTGCAGCACGCCGAGCGACGGGCCGACACCGCAGGCGATCGCGAACTTGATCAGCGTCTGCAGCTTGGTCGGCCCGGCAATCCCGAGATGGATCGGCAGCTTGACGCCGGCGGCAGCGATGCGCTCCGCCCAGGCGATCACCGGCTTGGCATCGAATGCGAACTGCGTGGCGATCGCCATCTCCGCATCGGTGCGCTCGGAATAGGCCTGCTTGAACTTCAACGCCTCGTCGACGATCCTGTAACCGCCATCCTTGTCGATGTCCTTGTTGCCTTCCGGGTGGCCTGCGACATGCAGCCGCTTGAAGCCGTAGCGGTCGAACAGGCCGGTCTCGATCAGCTGGATGGAACTGTCGAAATCCCCTGCCGGCGTCGATACCCCGCCGCCGAGCAGCAGCGCCTGTTCCACGCCCGCCTCGTTCCTGTAGCGCTTGATCCAGTCTTCCAGGATCGCGCGGCTTGCGATGATGCGGGAGGGAAAATGCGGCATGACGGGGAAGCCGTCTTCGTGCAGACGCCTTGCGGTCTGCACCATGTCCTCGATCGGCGTCCCGTCGATATGGGCGATATAGACCCGCGTGCCCTTCGGCAGCAGTGCCTTGAAATCTTCGATCTTGGCCGCCGTGCGCGGCATGACTTCGATGGAATAGCCGTCGATAAGGTCCCTGAAGCTTGCCGGCTCGGCGGACTTCTCTTCCTGCTTGCCCCTGAATAGATTCAAAAGTGCCATTGTTGATCCTCCCCCCGTTTAGCCAATGAAAAACGTCCGGTCAGACGGACGGAGCGGCGTGCGAGAACAACCCGTTCTCGCACGCCCTTCGATTAGAGGGCCTTCTTTGTGCGCCAGCTTTCGGCGTAATTTTCACGTGCTTCCTGAGCGTAGGGCACGGCCGCGACACGAACGCGGATCTCAGCCTGCTTGTGGCCCTGCTCGACGGAGGTCTTGGAAGTGCCGCCATCCGGCTCGCCCCAGATGAGCGTCAGGATGTCGTTTTCCTTGATGTCGGCATCGACGACGCCGAGCGACAGCATGGAACGCTCGTTGTAGCTATAGCCGTTGAACATCGACAGGCCGACGACCTTGCCGTCCTTCAGAACCTTGTCGAAGCTGGACGAGGCGTAGTTGGAGAGCGGGAAGTCGATCCACTTGGCGGCCTGTTCGCCGGGCTGGAAAGCCGAAGCGATGACCTTGACGACGTCGTCGGAATTCCACTCGAAAGTGACCTTGCGGCGCTGCGGGGTCGCCTTCTGCTTTTCGACTGCGGCGCGGCCGACAAAGTCATGGTCGAACTTGACGTAGACGCCGTAACCCAGCTCGTAGGGGTTGAGATAATAGTCTTCGATATTGTCGGAGACATAGCTGCCGCCGATCGAGCCCGAAGCTTCGTAGCTCTGGGCAGAAAGCCAGTCGCGATAGGCCTGCAGTTCGTCGCCGGTGTAGATCGCCGGAAGCGGCGACGGGATCCAGCCGGATTCCAGCGTGTTGGTGGCGTAGGCTCGGCTGCCGACCGGGCGCAGATCGACGCCGGCCTCTTCAGCGGCCTTGATGATCGCGGCGCGGACTTCGTCCTTCTCCGCATACGGACCCCAGATTTCGAGACCCGGAGCGCCGGCCATGCCGTGACGCAGGGCCTGGACCTTGCGGCCGCCGACATTGATCCAGTCGACGTGGAAGAATTTGATCTCCGGGATCGGGCCGCCGTTCATCTTTTCAAAGACCTTCGGCGCATCCGGACCCTGGATCTGGAAGCGGTAATGGATGCGGGTGACGAGCTTGCCGTCCGGACGCGAAGGCGAACGCGGGTCGTGGGTCAGCTTGACGTTATATTTGCCGAGCGATGCGTTGTAGAGCAGCCAGTTGGCGGTCGGCGCGCGGCCGACGAGAACGAATTTCTCTTCCGTTTCGCGGAAGATGATCATGTCGCCGATGACGTGACCGGCCGGCGTCACCGGAACGTAGTGCTTGGCACGATCGACGCCGAAATTGGCGAAGCTGTTGATCGACAAGCTTTCCAGGAACTTGGCAGCGTCCGGGCCTTCGACGACCAGTTCGTCCATGTGATGCGACTGGTCGAAAAGAACCGCGCCTTCACGCCAAGCAGCCTGTTCCGAACGCCAGTTGGAGAATTCCGGAGCCACGACCGGGTATACATAGATACCGGTCTTGGAGTTGCGCAGATGCTCGACGGTGTTGCCCGCATCCTTCAAAACTTGAGTGAGATTGGCCTGAGTCACGGAATTCCTCCCTATGGTTTGTCTGTGGCTTGAGACGTCATGTATACATGACGGCATCGGAAGACAAATTCAAGGGGAAATATTCGGCAGGCTGACGATCGCCTCCGGATAGTAAACCGAAGGCTTCCGACCATCAAAACCCTCACCAGGCGTTGGGTCTCAGGCGTTGAGGAGCACCAGACCGGGAACGGTCAGCATCAGTTCCGGATCCTCGAACACGGCGTATTCGAGGTTCTTGCGGGCGATGCGGGCATGTTCGCGGGCGATGAATTCGGCTCTTGCACCTTCACGGCCGGCAATCGCCGATACCAATGTGCGATGTTGCTCCTGCGCGATATGCAGAGACTGGCGGAAGGCCGCCACGTGGGCCCGGCCCGACAGGAAAGCCGATGGCGACGCGAACGGCAGCCGTGTCGCGCGCTCGACCTCCCGTTGGATCACCGTGCTGCCGGAAAGCTCGACCAGCACCACATGAAACCTTGCGTTCGCCTCCGAATAGGCTTCCAGGTCCACGTCGTCCGCAGCCTCACCGAAACAATCGTCAAGCCGCGCCTGGATCTCCCGAAGCTGGTCCAATCCCGCCTGGGAGACACCGCGTTCGGCGGCAAGCCGCGCCGCCGTCCCCTCCAGCACGCCGCGCAGCTCGATCGCGTCGACGGCATCCGCATAGGTGAAGCTTCGGACCACGAAACCGCCGTTCGCCAACCGGTCGAGCAGCCCCTCTTCCGCAAGACGCGACATCACCTCGCGCACCGGCGTCCGGGAAATCTGCAGCGTCTCGGCCAGCGACACTTCGAAAAGCCGGGTGCCGCCGGGGTAGTCGCCGCTCAGGATCTTCTTGCGAAGCTCCATCAGCGCGCGCATCGTGTGGGTCGTTCTCGAGGTCTCTTCCAAATCCGCACCTTTGCCTGAGACAAGCCGGCGCAACCTCGGCCTGTCGATCGGCAAATCTTAGCCATATCCGATGGATTGGCCAAGCCTCATGTATACAGGGGGCTGAGGCTGTGGACGGCGGTCGGAGCCTGAAGCGGAAAAGCATGGCGCGTATACAAGGCAACGCGCTGAAGAGGCGAGCTTATTTGCCCTGACGCCGAGCCGAAAGGACCCGCGCAACGGTTTCCCGGAGATCGCCGGCCGGCTTTACGCCGCTCGCCGCCATCTCGTCCTGGATGGCGGCAATCTCGCGGGCAAGCCCGCCGTTCAGCCCCAGCGCATCCAGCGTGACGCCGCTTTCCCGCATCTCGGCAGCCCGGCGGCGGCCGTGCCGGGTGGTGCGCTCGAACTGGTAATCCGGGAATTTCGACCAGTCGAGACCGGGAAAGCTCTGGGAGAGCGAGGCCAGGATCTCCTCGAAACAGCCCGAGGCCTCCGCTGCAAGAAGCGCCTCGACGGTGATCGCTTCCAGACCCTTCACGAACACGGAGCGCACCATCTTGATGGCTGTCGCGGAGCCGACTGCTTCTCCGGCGACATCGGCGCTGAAGCCGAAACCACGAAAACGTTCCAGAAGCTCGGCGGCGCTCTTGCCGGCGATCAGAACCGGGGTCGCATGGCCCTTCGGATGGACCGGGGCCATGACGGCCATGTCGAGATAGTCGGCGCCGGTCTCGTTGATCAGCGCGGCAGTCTCGCGCTTGCGGCCGGGGGAAACGGAATTGATGTCGATCAGCAGTGCGCCCTGGCCGAGATGCGGGGCGATCGACTGGGCGGCTGTGAGGCTCTGGTCAGCCGTGACCGCGCTGAAGATCCACTCCGCGTCGGCAAGGCCCGCAGGCGAGGCTTCCGGCCTGACGCCGCGGCTTGTCATCGCCGCCTGCATCTCGCCCGCCTTGGCGGCATTGTCGAGCAGCAGGTCATAGGCACGGAATTCGCCATTCTCGAGCTTCGGAACGAGGCTGTCGTGAAAGGCGCGTGCCGCTTCGCCAAACCCCAGAAATGCTATCCTCATGCCCGTATCCTACTCTCAGTCGCCGAAAACCACGCCGTCGAAAAGCTTGCGCGCCGTGCGCAGCACCGCCGCACGATAGACCTCGCCGTCCTTCATCGTGGCGATGACGCTCATCTCACCGGTCGGATGCTCGATCGACAGCAGCTTCTCGTCGCCGTCCGGAATGACGGCCAGCTCAGATGCCGGACCTTCCGGCAGAAGGCAGGCGGTCGCAACGCTGACCGCGCCGAGCACGCCGATCGCGTCGTGGCACGTATGCGGGATGAAAGTCCTAGTCGAGATCGCCCCGCCCGCCCTCGGGCCTGAGACCATGGTCATCTTCGGCACGGATTTCTTGGTAACGTCACCGAGATTCATCATCGGCCCGGCCTTCAGCCGGATAGCCTCCAGCTTGGCGCGCAGTTCCTGGTTCGCTTCGAGATCCTTCGGGCTTTCCGAACCTGTAATGCCGAGCACGTCGCCGCGCATGACGACGCAGGGCATGCCGTTGTCGATCAGCGTGCAGGCGATACCATCGATCACGTCGACCGCGTTTCCGGTCGGCAGCAGCGCGCCGCAGGAGGAACCGGCCGTATCCGCGAATACGATCGGCACCGGCGCGGACGTGCCCGGCACGCCGTCGATCCGGGCATCGCCCTTGTAGGTCACCTGGCCGCCGGGCGTTTCGATCGTCGCAATGGCGATCTGCCCGGTGTTTTCCATGAAGATCGAGACTTCGGTCTTTTCGCCTTTCACTGGCACCAGCCCGCGCTCGATGGCGAAAGGCCCGATGCCGGCAAGGATATTGCCGCAGTTCTGCGCGTCGGTGACGATCGGCTGGTCGACGAAAACCTGCAGGAAAAGATAGTCGATATCGACCCCTTCCCGCTCCGACTTCCGGACCACTGCCACCTTGGAGGTGAGCGGATGGGCGCCGCCCATGCCGTCGATCTGGCGGGGATCGGGCGATCCCATCACCCGCAGCAGGAAATTGTCACGGTCGGCCGGCAGGTCCGAGGCGAGGAAATAGCCTCCCTTGGAGGTGCCGCCACGCATCCACATGCAGCGCACGCCGGTATCAATGTCACTCATGATCAATCTCCCACTTCTCCCCACAGGAAAAGGAGAAGCAACTTTCGCCACTCAACGTCATCCTCGGGCTTGTCCCGAGGATCTGCAAACGGCCGATGTGGATGGATCCTCGGGACAAGCCCGAGGATGACGTCCGAACGCACTGCTCAAATATACTTCAAGCCTTTTTCGGCGAGCTTGCCGCGCATGTTGTAGATATCGAGGCCAAGTTCGCCGGCGGCGAGCCGCTTGCGCTTGTCCTCTTCCGCCACGACCCGGGCTTCCGCCTTCTTGGCAACCGCTTCCGCTTCCTCGCGGGCAACCACGCAGACACCGTCGTCATCGGCAACGATCACGTCGCCGGGGCGAACATAGGCTCCGGCGCAGACGACCGGAACGTTGACGGAGCCGAGGGTTTCCTTGACCGTACCCTGGGCATAGACCGCCTTCGACCAGACCGGAAACTTCATCTCGGTGAGATCGACCACGTCGCGCACGCCCGCATCGATGATCAGGCCCTTGCAGCCGCGCGCCTGGGCGGAGGTGGCAAGCAGATCGCCGAAATAACCGTCTTCGCAGGGGCTGGTCGGAGCGAGCAGCAAGATATCGCCGGCCTTCAACTGCTCGATCGCCACATGCAGCATCCAGTTGTCGCCCGGAGGTGCGGAGATCGTGACGGCGCTCGCAGCAAGGCGCGCACCCGGATAGATCGGCCGCATGTAGCTGGCAAGCAGGCCCTTGCGGCCCTGCGCCTCATGCACCGTGGCGACGCCGCAGGCGGCCAGCCGGTCGATGACCGACTGGTCCGCGCGCTCGATATTCTGGACGACGACCGACATCAGAGCTCATCCCCCATCACAGTTCGTCGACGGTGCGTGGGAAGACGGACTGGAAGCCTTCCGCATGGGTCGACTTGCGTCCGCTGGCCTGGCCACCGGAATTGCGCATGAAGTGGTTGCCACGGTTTTCGGCGACGTTCTTGTAGAAATCCCAGAGGTGCTCCTGGCCTTCCATGCACTGGATGGCCGCCCACTTCTTTTCCCAGACGGGAGAGATGTCGAGAAAGACGTCCGGCTTCCATTCCATCTGTTCGGTCTGGTGCGGCTCGAACAGATAGAGCTGCGGCGCGCCAAGGATCTTTTCGCCCGGATTGTGGCCCCAGGCCTGGGCGATCATGCGCGCCTCGATCGCCACCTGCGTCGCGTACATGTGGTCGGTATTGTAAGGGTCCCACTTGGAGTGGGAGAGCATGAATTCCGGCTGAACCTTGCGGATCACGTCGACCAGCTTGAACTTGGCGTCCTGATCGACGACCAGCGGATAATCGCCAAGATCGAAGAACTGGATGTCGGTGACATCGAGCGCCCGTGCCGCATTTTCCGCTTCCCTGCGGCGCTCGGTCTTCACCTTTTCGAGCGTCATGCCCGGGTTCTTCCAGAGCTTGGCACTTTCGCCGCGCTCGCCATAGGACAGGCAGACGACGGTGACGTCATAGCCCTTCTCCTCATGAAGCGCGATCGCGCCGCCGCAACGCCAGACGAAATCCGCCGAATGGGCGCTGATGACCAATGCTGTCTTTGCCATGGGATGCCTCTTGACTTACTTGTGCGCAACCGGCGGCGTGCCGTGCGTGTGGAAGGTTTCGATCGTCTTCATGCCCCAGGCCTGGCCCTTCTTGCGGTCGGCTTCGGTCCAGACGACCGGCTTCCAATCGGGACGAAGGATCAGGCGGGCGCCTGCATTGGCGAGCTCGACGCGGTTGCCGGCGGGCTCCCAGACATAAAGGAAGAACGTGCCCTGGATCGCATGCTTGTGCGGTCCGGATTCGATGTGCACGCCGTTTTCCAGGAAGATGTCGGCGGCGCGCAGGATGTCCTCGCGCTGGTCGCAGGCATAGGTGACGTGGTGGAAACGACCATGCGAACCGGTATGGTCCTCGGAGCAGGCAAGGTCATAGGTCTTGTTGTTGATGGTGAACCAGCAGCCGCCGAGACGGCCGTTGTCGAGCCGGATCATTTCGGTGACCCGGCTGCCCAGCGCCGTGGTCATGAACTCGCGGATCAGGCTGACATCGGCAGCGAGCAGGTTGACGTGGTCGAGGCGGCGCGGGCAAGCGCCGCGGCCATGGTAACGCTGGGCGATATTCTTCAGCGCCGGTTTTTCTTCCGGCGGCGCCACATATTCCCTGGTGTCCCAGTAAAGCTCGAACAGATGACCGTCCGGGCTCTTGAACTGGTAAGCGCGGCCGTGGCCGAGGTCGCCTTCCGTCCAGCCGACGCCCCAGCCCTTTTCCTCGATTACCTTGACCCGGCGCTCCAGCGCCTCCGCCGACGAGGTGCGGTAGGCGATATGGCCAACACCGGTGGTGTGATGCCTGGTGAGCTTCAGCGTGTGAAATTCGTAGTCGTCATAGGCGCGCAGATAGACGCTGTCCCCGTCGCGGCCGCTTTCGGTCAGCCCGTAGACGCGGGTGAAGAAGTCGAGCGATTCGTCGAAACGATCTGAATAAAGCTCGACGTGGCCCAGGTGGGCGACATCATAACAGGGTTCGGTCATGGCTTTTCCTAGATGGTCGATCTATCGCGCCCGGCGGACAGGCGCATTCTCCTCCAAAAATCGAGCCCGCGTCCTCCACCCCAACACGGCCGGCGCATGGGCGCCGCAGCTTGGCATGAAGACATAAAAGCAGATCGGCAGCCTGACGAATAGGTTCTGCTGACGCGGCATAAGTTTTGGTTGAGATCAGGAAAAGCAGCCCGGCAAATGGCGAGCGAAGACAGGACGCTAAAGGCCCGAAGAAAACGGCGCGGCGGCAGGACCGCCGCGCCGGAAGACATTACCCGGCGATATAGGGCGCAATTTCGTGATAGCCGCGCCAGATCATCTCGAGCGCCACGTAAAGGATGACGGCCAGACCGACATAGGCAATCCAGCGATGCTTGTTGAGCAGGCGGGCAATGAAGCTTGCGGCGATACCCATCAGCGCGATCGAGAGGACCAGGCCGAAGATCAGGACTTCTGGATGTTCATGGGCAGCACCCGCAACGGCAAGCACGTTGTCGAGCGACATGGAGACGTCGGCAATGACGATCTGCCAGGCAGCCTGGGAGAAAGTCTTGCGCGGCGCACCGCCCGCGACCGTACCGTCGGCATTGAGGTCTGTATCCTGCAGCGCCTCGTTGGCTTCGTCCTCATGCTGATGGGGGGTGCGCAACTCGCGCCACATCTTCCAGCAGACCCAGAGAAGCAGAACACCGCCGGCCAGCAGCAGGCCGACGACCTGCAGGAGCTGGGTGGTGGCAAGCGCGAAACCGATACGCAGCACGGTCGCTGCGATGATGCCGACCAGAATGGCTTTGGACCGCTGTTCCTTCGGCAGGCCGGCAGCGGCAAGGCCGATGACGATCGCATTGTCGCCGGCCAGCACGAGGTCGATCATGATAACCTGCAGGAGGGCGGACAATGCCTCCGGCGTAAAGAATTCCATCATTTGGCACCCAATCTCTCAAAGGCGGGAGTGCCCGCGAGTGGACCGAGACGAACTTGAGACGCTCACGACCTGCATTTCCGCCTGTCGTAGGTCACCGCCGTTGTCGTCACATGATTTCCACGAACACCAGGCACCCAAGTTGGATTAATCCAGTCCGACATCACAGCTCAAGCATGAACTGTCAGAGGGGCCCGGTCCTGGTGGCGTGAGATTTAGCCGCATGATCGCAGAAACTCAAGTGGCGAGTTTATGAAACAGCCGGTTTTTGGGCTGTTTTTGCCCGGGATCGTTGACGATCCGTTGCAATCTGCCCACAGCGCCAATAGCCGCCTTGGCGGAACTGGTGGGCGGCCTTGCCGCGAACCGCCACGAGATTACGAAAGGGTGGGGTCGAGCTTGTCGCGCAGCCAGTCGCCGACAATGCTGATCGACAGCGTCGTCAGCATGATCACGACCGACGGGGCAAGCATGATCCACGGCGCGCGGGCCAGGTATTCGCGCCCGAAACCCACCATGTTGCCAAGGCTCGTTTCCGGCGGCTGCACGCCGAGGCCGAGGAAGGAGAGGCCGCTTTCCATCAGGATGATTTCCGGGAAGGTCAGCGTCATCGAGACGATCAGCGTCGAGGCGACATTCGGCAGGATATGGTGGAAATAGACCCGCGCCGGCGTCGCGCCGAGCTGCACCACGGAAGCCGCATACCCCTGCGAGCTCGCTGAGATCGCCAGGCCGCGGGCGATGCGGGCATAACGCTCCCAGCCGTAGAACCCCATCAAGCAGACGAGCAGTACCATCGAGGAGCCGAAGAAGGCGAGCACGGCGAGCGACATGATCAGGAACGGCAGCGCCGCCTGGAAATCTGCAAGCACCAGCACGAGATGTTCGACCGCGCCCCGGAACTGCGCTGCCGCAAAGCCGAGCGCCGTGCCGAACACCGCCGACAGGATCGTGGCGCCGAAGGCGATGATCAGCGACACCCGGACCGACTGGAGGAGGCGCGAAAGCACGTCGCGGCCGAGTTCATCGGTGCCGAGCAGATGTTTCAGGGCGCCCGGATGCGAAAGCCGGCTCGACAGGTCCATCGCGGTGATGTTGTAGGGGCGGATCTGGTCGGCGAAGATCGCAACCGCGACCATGGCCGCCAGCCATAGAATGCCGAGGCCAACGGTGAACGGCACGTTGCGGCGCAAACGCGTGATGAAGGTCGCGTACCAGCCGGGCGTCCGCGGGGTTTCCGACAGATTGATCGTAGCCATATCTCTTGTCCTCAATGCGCCGCGTTGGAGCGAAGGCGGGGGTCGAGCCAACCGTAGAGCAGGTCGACGACCAGGTTCGAAACCACCATGGTGGCTGCGATGATCAGCAGGATGCACTGGACGACGGCCAGGTCGCGGTTGCCGACCGAGACGATCAACAGGCGTCCGATGCCCGGCCACGAGAAGATCGATTCCACCACGACGGCGCCGGCGATCAGTGAACCGACCATAAAGCCGACGATCGTCACGATCGGCACGGCGGCGTTCGGCAATGCATGGTTCCAGACCACGTCAGGCCATTTCAGGCCCTTGGCGGAGGCGGTGCGGATATAGGGCTGCCCCATCACCTCGATCATGGCGCTGCGCGAGAAACGGGCGAGGATGCCGATGCCGCCGATGCTCATGGTGATCGTCGGCAGGATGCCATGCACCCATGTATCCTGGCCGCCGGAGGGCAACACCCCGAGAATGACCGCGAAGATCAGCACCAGCAACAGGCCCATGACGAAGGAGGGGATCGTAAAGCCGAGGACCGCAAGCAGGATCACGCCGCGATCGGCGAAACTCTGGCGATGCAGTGCTGCATAGACGCCCGCCGGGATGCCGAGGACCAGCTTCAGGAGCAGCGCCGGCAGGGTGAGCTGCAGCGTCGCAGGCACGCGCTGAAGAACCAGATCCAGCGCCGACGCCTTGTCGCGCATCGATACCCCGAAATCCCCGGTGAAGATCGATTTTACATAGGCGAGGTATTGCACCCAGAGCGGCTGGTCGAGCCCCCAGGAGCGACGGAATGCGTCGACAGCCTCCTGGGGCACGTCCGGGCCGAGCATGACCTGGGCCGGATCGCCCGACATGCGCAGCACGACGAAGGCGAAGGTGACGACGGCAAAGATGGTGACCAAGGCCCGAAGGAGCCGAACGGCTACGAAGCGGATCATCGAAGGCTCCTCTCAGGCTGCGATCGAGGCGGCTTCGCCGGCAACGACATGGCACGCGGCCGTGCGGCCGTTGCCGATCGGGCGAAGCTGCGGCACGACGGAACGACAGACATCCCGTGCCAACGCACAGCGCGGATGGAAGGCGCAGCCGGACGGACGATTGGCCGGGTTCGGCGGCTCGCCCTGGAGGATGACGCGCCCTTCGAGGATCTTGCCCGGCACCGGCACGCTGGAAACCAGCGCCTTGGTATAGGGATGCTGCGGCGAGTGGAAAATCACGTCGGAAGAGGCTTCCTCGACGATCCGGCCGAGATACATCACCGCCACCCGGTCGGCGATGTTGCGCACCACCTTGAGGTCATGGCTGATGAACACCATGGCGATGCCGTTCTGTTCCTGCAGGTCGCGCAGCATGTTGACCACCTGCGCCTGGATGGAGACGTCGAGGGCGGAAACCGGCTCGTCGCAGACCAGAAGCCTGGGGCGCGCGGCAAGCGCGCGGGCGATCACGGCGCGCTGCCGCTGGCCGCCCGACAGTTCGTGCGGATAACGACCGGCCTGATCCGGACGCAGGCCGACGGCCGCCATCAGCTCGGCGACGCGGGCTTCCTGGTGCTGTTTCGGAATGAGCTTGTGGATTTCCAGCGGCTCGCCGATCTGTTTTGCGATCGTCACGCGCCGGTCGAGGGCCGCCAGCGGATCCTGGTAGACGAACTGCATCTTGGCCCGCAGCGCGCGCCATTGCGGCGTCTTCAGATGCGGCATCGGCTTGCCTTCGAACCTGACTTCGCCGCCCTGTGCGGCGTCGATGCCGAGCAGCATCCGGCCGAGCGTCGATTTGCCCGAGCCGGACTCGCCGACGACGCCGAGCGTTTCGCCAGGTTTCAGCGCCAGAGAAATGCCATCCACGGCGCGCACCGGATGCGCTTTTGCAAACACGCCGCGGCGGATCTGGTAGATGCGGACGAGATTGTCCGCTTCGATGAGGGCGGTCATTGCAGCATGTCCTCGATCACTCTGGTTCTTCTCTCGACAGGCTCATTGGCCGGAACCGGCCGGAGGCAGGCGAGTTGCCGGCCATCGGCCGACGTCTCGAGCGCGGGGCGCTCGCTGCGACAGGCCTCCACCGCGCGAAAACAGCGTGGCGAAAAGGAACAGCCTTCGGGCAGATGTCTCGGGTTCGGAACCGTGCCGGGAATGGGGATGAGCCGGTGGCGGGGACCGTCGATCCGCGGGATCGCGTCGAAAAGACCGCGCGTATAGGGATGGCGCGGCTCGGAGAAGAGCTGCGCGACGCTGCCCTCCTCGACGATCCGGCCGGCATACATGACGCAGACCCGTTCGCAGACCTGGGAAACGGCGCCGAGATCGTGGCTGATGAACACCGTGGCCATGCCGGTCTCGGCCCGGAGCTGGATCAGCAGGTCGAGGATCTGCGCCTGGATCGTCGCGTCGAGCGCCGTCGTCGGCTCGTCGGCGATCAGGAGGTCCGGTTCGCCGGCAAGCGCCATGGCGATCATCAGCCGCTGACACTGGCCGCCCGAGAATTCGTGCGGGTAGAGATCGAAACGACGGCGCGCGTCGGGAATGCCGACCATGTCCAGCAGCCGCAGCGCCTCTCTCCGGGCCGGGTCGCCTCTCAGGCCGCGATGCAGCGACAGCGCCTCGACGATCTGCCGACCGATCCGGAGCACCGGATTGAGCGAGCTCGACGGGTCCTGGAAGATCATCGCGATCCGGCCGCCCCGCACCTGTTCGTAGACCTCGCGCGGGCCACCGACGAGTTCCTGTCCATCGAGCCGCACGGAACCGGTGACGCTCGCCTTGCCGGGAAGCAGCCCCAGAGCCGCAAGCCACGTCACCGACTTTCCGCAACCCGATTCGCCGACGAGGCCCACTGCTTCGCCCCGGCCCACATTGAGATCGATGCCGTGCAGAACCCGGACGCCGTCGAAGGCGACCTTCAGGCCACGCAGCTCCACCAGATTGGACGATGCTCTATCCATATCCCGCCATACTCCTGCCTACCCGCCGTTTCCGGCCGGGGCATTGCCGCTTTTGAAAACAGATGCTCCGGCGGCCGTCCGGTCGCCGGAGCAGTGGAGACAATCCGATCAGATCGCCCAGTTGGAGGAGCGGAAGTCCATCGCGAAGGCCGGAGCGGCCTTCCACTTGAGCGACGACTTCATGCCCGTGAACACCGCGTTCTGGTGCAAGACCTGATAGACCGGGTCTTCGCGCTCGGCGATTTCCAGCATGCGGGCGATCGCCTTCTTGCGCAGCGCGCGGTCGGTGGAGGTTTCCATGACCTGCGCAAGCTTGTTCATTTCGGCGTTCGTCCAGTCCTTCTTCTGCTGGACTTCGCCGTTCGGGCCGAACTGCACGACGAGGGGAGTGATCGGGTCGTTGATCGTGTTGGAAGCCGACCAGTCACGGACGCCCTTGACGCCTGCCGGATCGTGGATCTGGCCCCAGTTTTCCTTCATTTCGATCTGCACGTTGATGCCGACCTGCTTCCACATCTCGACCATGATCTGGCCGTTGGCCGTCTGGTTCGTGTAGTAGTTGTTGAGCAGGCGGTATGGGATCGGGTCACCCTTGTAGCCGGCCTGCTTGAGGAGGTCCTTGGCGAGCTGCGGATTGAATTCCGGAGCGGCCCAGCCTTCGATGAACATGTCCGAGGTCCGGAAGGATTCGAACTGCAGACCGGCCGGGATGACGGTCTGCCCGGCCCAGAGCGCCTCGACGATCGCCTTGCGATCGATCGAGTGCGTCATCGCGCGGCGCATCAGCGGGTTGGCAAGGATCGGGTTCTGGGTGTTGAAGACCGAAACGCGGTGGTTCCAGATGGTCGAGCTCTGAACTTCAAAGCCCTTGGCAGCCCTGATCGTGGCGATCTGGTCCGGCGGCAGGTCGCATGCGAAGTCGTATTGGCCGGAAAGCAGGCCGTTGACGCGCGAGGCAACTTCCGGAACTTCGACGAAGCGGATCTGGGCGAGCGGCGGGCGGCCACCCCAATACTGGTCGAAGGCGACGAGCGTCAGCGACACGTCCGGCTTGTATTCGGCAACCATGTAGGGACCGGTCGTGACCGGCTTGCGGGCCCATTCGGTAAAGGACTTGGCTTCGTCCCAGGCGCGGCGGTTGGTGATCTGGCTGCCACCGGAATAGAGGCGGCCTTCCATCGTGACATCCGGCGTCGCGTTATGGAAACGGACGGTATACTTGTCGACGGCCTCAACGCCGGCAAGGGCCGGCCACAGGCGACGGCCAACACCGGGAACGGTAGCCGGCAGTTCCTTGACGGTGGTCGGCTTGTGCTCGGATTCGAAGATCGTCTTGCCGCCAGCCGGCTCCGTATTGCCGAACACGCGCTCCCTGGAGAACGAGAACACGACGTCGTCGGCCGTCAGTTCGTCGCCGTTGTGGAACTTGACGCCCTGACGCAGCTTCAGTTCCAGCGTCTTGTCGTCGATCCGCTTCCATTCGGTCGCGAGACCCGGGATCGGACCCTGATTGCCCATCCAGTTGCGCAGGATGAGGCCTTCCCAGAGGTTCGGAAAGAAAACGCGCTCGCCGACATTCGACTGCTCGTGCCAGACGTCGAGCGTGTTGTTGTTGGTGATCTTCTGGACGGCGATGGTGATCGAGGGGCGCTTGTCGCCCTGTGCGATCGAGAAGCGCGGCAGGATCAGCGAACCGGCAGCGGCGCCGGCAAGGCCAAGCGTGCTGCGGCGGGTGAAGTTGACCATGGAAATTGTCCTTTGGCTTCGGTTGATGGGCGAGTTCGATCAGGCCCTTTATGGGCTCGAGCGGTGACGGCTGAGGGTTTCGAAGAGCCTGGCCCGCCAACGACGCGCCATTTTCTCGGGCCGCGGACATGAAAGCCGCCCGCCCGAAGAAAAACGATAAGAAGCGTCTTGCTGCCGCTCACGACGACCCCCTGATTTGCAGGGGTTATTTGGCCAGCCTGTGTTTCAGTTCCGTGACGCTATCTTGGCGATTCGATGAAATTGAACACGGATGCAAATTTCATCATCACGCGTTACAAATGTAATATTGCCGACACAAAATTCTGACATCGAACCCTCCGCGCGGATATTCTTCCGACGCGTTCTCCTCCCCAAATTTCCTTTGTTTAATGGAGTTTTCCATGTCCTCCCTCCCCGTGATCGGCGCCGCCATGACGCTCGGCGAGCTCGAAATTCACCGCAACTGGCTTTTCGAAAAGCAGCGCGATCTCGAACTCCAGGATTTCACCACCGGTGACGTATTGAACGGCGACTGGACGCCGCTCGCCGAGCGCGCCAGGAAGCTGCTCGATGGTTTCGAAGGCCGCCTCGGCATCCACGGCCCGTTCTGGGGCTTCACCATAGCCTCCCAGGATCCGGACATCCGCGCCGTCGTCGCCAAGCGCCTGAAGCAGGGCCTCGACGTCTGCGCCGCGATCGGCGCGACGCAGATGGTCGCCCACAGCCCCTACACGACCTGGTCCTACAACAACCTCGACAACAACAAGGGCGAGGGCGAGCGCGTCGTCGAGCACGTGCACATGACGATGCGCGATGCCGTCAAGCAGGCCGAGGATATCGGCGCGGTGATCGTTCTGGAAAACATCGAGGATATCGACCAGCATATCCGCGTGGCGCTTGCCGACAGCTTCAACTCGCCGGCCGTCGCCGTGTCGATCGATACCGGCCACGCGCATTATGCGCATGGTTCCACCGGCGCTCCGCCGGTCGACTATTATGTGAAGGCCGCCGGCAACCGCCTGCAGCATGTCCACCTTCAGGATGCCGACGGTTACGCAGACCGCCACTGGGCGCTCGGCGAAGGCAATATCCTCTGGCCGTCGGTCTTCCAGGCACTTGCCGATCTCACCAGCAATCCGCGCCTGATCGTCGAGATCAGGGACAAGTCGAAGATCCCGGCTTCCGTCGAGTATCTCGCTTCGCTCGGCCTCGGCCAGTAAGTCTGATTCTAAGGCTTAAGCCCCGGCGCACTGCGCCGGGGTCACCGCAGTTCCGGCGACATGTCCCGCAGATGGGACTGGGTGGCGAGGATATCCCCCACCATCATGTCCCGTGCGAGCGCGCCGTTGCGCTCTCGAAGCGCCGCGACGATCCGGAAATGATAGGACGAGAACGGGTACACGACGCCCTTGTCGAATTCCTTTTCCACGTAGTTGGTCAGCATCCGCATATAGGGGCCGAACCGCAGCCAGAGCATTTCGATATGCTGTGGCAGCACTTCGGAGCGCGATGCCTCGTAGATGCCAAAATGGAATTCCTGGTTCTTGCGCAGCATGCCATAAACGTCGCCGGCCTTGCCGGTCTCGTCATGCTCGCGGGCGAGCGCTTCCGAACGGTCGATATCCTCGTCGGTCATATGCGCGGCGGCGAGTTCCGTCGCCAGACCCTCGAGCGCGATACGCGCCTGGCAGAGATCGTCGAGCCGCTCGCGGGAAACCGCCGGCACCCGCGCCGATCCGTTATGGCCGATCTCCAGTCCGTTCTCCGCCGCGAGCCGTCTCAACGCCTCGCGCACCGGCATGTGGCTGGTGCCGAACTCGGTTGCCAGCGACGAAATGGTGATCGCCTGCGCCGGAGCGAAGGAACCCCACATCAACGCCCGGCGCAACTGTTCGTAGACCGTATCCTGAACAGTCACGCGCGACGTGACCTTCAAAAGCCCGCTATCCGCCATCCTTGTCCTCTGATCCATTCCCATCACAACCAGGCCTCGCATAACGGGCCGCGCTCTTCAAGTCTCCTCGCGTCCGGCCATCCACTGCTCCCGACGCGATTCCCCTTGATCAAATGCCAACAGCACAATAGAACATTTGAAAGTTTGATCAAATGCTCATTCAGCAACAAGCCAAACATCGTCAGGGGGAAGCTCGTTGTCACCTGCATCCCCTCTTCTTCGACGAATATGACACCCTGGGAGAAATCCATGAACACGCATGTTACGGCAGGCGACAACCTCGCCAAGGCTTTTCCGGTCGATGAACTCAGGCTGAAATTTCCGGCTCTCCAGAAATACAAGGACTTCATCTTCTTCGAAAATGCCGGCGGCGCCCAGGTGCCCCAGGCCGTCGTCGACGCCGTCGCAGCCCATCTCGTCGATTGCAACGTGCAGCGCATGGCGCCCTATCTGCACAGCCAGGGCGTCGACCGCACGATCACCGATGCTCGCGTCTCGGTCGGCCTGCTGGTGAATGCCTACCGTCCGGAGGAGATCTCCTTCGGGCTCAACGCCACGTCCTTCATCCGCCTCGTCAGCCTCGGCATCGCCAAGATGCTTCAGGAGCGCAACGAGATCATCGTCACCGACATGGACCATGACGCCGACATCGCCACCTGGATGGCGTTGGAAGCCGACGGCGCCAAGATCGTCTGGTGGAAGATGCGCGAAGACGGCATGCTGCATACCGACGATTTAAAACCGCTCCTAAATGACAAGACCCGTCTCGTCGCCTGCACCGTAACCGCCCATTCGATCGGCACGATCGTCGACGTGGCGACAGTCGGCAAGCTGGCGCATGCGGCGGGCGCGGAGGTCTTCCTCGATTGCGTGCATTACGGCCCGCATGCGCTGATCGACGTTCAGGCCTGGGATTGCGATTATCTGGTCTGCTCCGGCTACAAGAACTTTTCGCCGCATATGGGCTTCCTCTGGGGCCGCTATGACGCGCTGGTGAAGCTTCCGACCTTCAAGGAAGACTTCATTCCGGATGTTCCGCCCTACAAGATCGAGGTCGGCACCTTCACCTACGAGAACGTCGCCGGCACGAACGCCGCCGTGCTTTATCTGGAAGACCTCGGCCGCAGGTTCCTGCCCGAAGGCGAACATTCGCGCCGCGCCGCACTTGCTGCCGCCATGGGCGCCATCCGCGCCTACGAGCAGACGCTGTCGAAGAAGATGCTGTCGGTGCTGAAGAAACACGGCGCGACGATCTACGGCGTTTCGGACGAATCCCAGGTGGAAAAGCGCGTTCCGACCATCTGCTTCAACATTCCGGGCCTGACGCCGCAATATCTGTCGGCCGAGCTCGGCAAGAACAATATCGGCAGCCGCGACGGCCACATGTTCGCACCCCGGCTGATGAAGCGACTTGGGCTCACCATGGAAACCGGCTGTATGCGGGTCTCCATGGTCCACTACAACAAGGTGGAAGAGATCGACCGTTTCGACACGGTGCTCGGCGAGATCATCGCCAAGGCCAGGTAATGCAAAGCCCTCCGCGGGACGCGTTCCCGCGGAGGGCTTCATCTCATTTGAGGTGATGGTAGCGACGCCGGAAATAGACGAGCGCCTCTTCGTCCTCCGGGCCATGGGCAATCCCGACGACCCGGCAAAACAGCACGTGATGGGTGCCGCTCGCAACAGCATTCTCCACTTCGCAATCGAAGGACACGACCGCATCGGTCAACCGCGGCGATCCCGTCGCGGCGAGCACCCAGTCGCCCACCGCGAACCGGTCGTCCTGCGGCGTCGAACCGCCGAACAGTCTCGACATCGGCTCGTGGCCGGCACCCAGAGTGTTGACGCAGAGCACGCGATTTTTCTCGAACATCCCTGCGACCGAACTCGACCGGTTGAGGCAGACGAGCAGCGTCGGCGGCCGGTCCGTCACGCTGCAGACAGCTGACGCCGTGAAGCCCGCAAGCCCGCCCGGCCCGTCTGTCGTGACGATGTTCACTGCCGCCGCCAGCCGCGCCATGCCTTCCCGGAAGGCGAGCCGCGTCGCGTCCACTTCGTCGCTCAAGATATCCACCGTCATTCGCCCCTCAGTCCCGCCTTCCTCAACAAAGGCATGACGCGATCGCAGAAGAAAGGCAGCTCATAGGTGTAGTTTACGAAGGACATGGCAATACCGGAATACCCCTGTTTGGAGATCGCGATCATGTCTTCGACGATCTTTTCCGGTGTTCCGACCAGCGGATAACCGCCCGCGCCGCCCGCAAACCGCTTGCGATAGAGATCGTAGGCGCTTTTGTCATGAGACTGGGTGAATTCCTTCTTGCCCGCCATATGCGCATTGACGGCCGCGTGATCGGCCATCGTCACCGCGTAACGCTCGTAATAATCTTCCGCCTCCTGTTGCGTTTCTCGGCAGACGACGTGGCAGACCGTATAGGCTCCGACCTCGCGATCGAGCTTGTCCGCGCGGGCCTTGATGTCTTCCACATGCTTTCCGGCCTCGGAAATCTCGGTGAACGTGGTGAACAGATATTCGCAGTTCTTGGCCGCGAAATCCCGGCCCGGCCCGCCAAAGGCGGCATTCATGGTGACCGGCCGCGGCGACTGCAGGCTGGCCGGCCGGCTGACGACGTCCTTCAGCTTGTAGTAGGTGCCGTCGTAATCAAAGGGCGCTTCCGACGTATAGGCCCGCTCCATGATCTCCAGCCATTCGTCGGCCTGGTCGTAACCCTTCTCGACCAGCGGTACGCCGAACATGCCGAATTCCTTGGGGTTCCAGCCGCAGACGATGTTGAGGCCTGCCCGGCCGCCGCTGATATGATCGACGGTCGCCAGCGCCTTCGCCGCATAGAGAGGGTGTACGAGCGGCACATGCACGGTCATGAAAAGCCCGATCCGCTCCGTGACGGAAGCAAGGCCGGCCGCCCAGGTGAAGGTCTCGAACGACCATTCGCGCACCCGGTTCTTGCCGCCGAACCCCTTCCAGCGGGCGATCGGCAGGAAGAAATCCAGCCCGCCGCGATCGGCGATCTGCACGGCGTTGAGATTGTCTTCCCAGCGCGCCTGCCAGCGTTCCGGCACGTCGGTAATCGCAAGCCCACCGTCTGCATTCGGAGAAAACACGCCGAGTTTCAGTCTGCTGGGGCCTTTCAGCGGGTGCGGCTTGATCATGCTGTTCCTCTCTTTTGTGTTCTTCTGCGGGCGGGGCGTTGGGCCTCCGCCTCTACCAACTGGCGCCGCCGAACGGAGAGGTAGGCCTCCTCCGCCGCGAACATGAAAAGCGTCATGCGGTCCTGGACCATCAGCGGATCGTGCGCGAGGAAGGCCGCGTGAATGCGGGAAAGACCGTCGATATACTGGTAGGCGGCGCCCGGATCGGCGAACGTGCCGAGCCGTACCGACTGGAAATAATCGATGAAGCGGGAAATCGTCGCCGCCATATGCGGATTGTTGACCGCCTTCAGCCAGGCATTGCGAAAATCGACATTGGCCGCCAGCAGCGCCGGAATATCGCTTTCGCTCAGCGCCCGTTCCACCCGGTTCATCGCCGCCGTGATTTCCGCCTCGATCTCCGGCGTCATGTCGCGGGCAGCACAGGCCGCCGCGCGGGGCTCGAGCTGGCGGCGCACTTCGAAAAGGCCGGAAATGTCCTCGAGGGACAATTCCCGGACTGCAAAGCCGCGCGTCGTACCGACGAGATAGCCTTCCGAAACCAACCGAAGCAGGGCCTCACGCGCCGGCATGCGGGAAATGCCATGGGCATGAGCGATCTCAGTATCCACCAGACGGTCGGTCGGCGAAACGGCACTCCGCTGCAGCTTCAGCCGCAGATCGGCGTAGATCGCATCCACCAGATTGTCACTCGGCTTCAACATGGACATCTCCTGTCAAAACAGTATACTGCTTTTGCCATTCTTCAAGCTAATTTTTACGAAAACCGCCATAACGGCAAAAATTATGTCACTTTCAGTATACTGTTTAATTTGCTTGCGGCACCAGGAATTTTAGGCTTAAACTTTAATTTGGCGCGGCTTTCAAAGTCGTATCAGCAGATGTCACAGGGCCTTACGATGAGCGAATTCCGCAGGAAATGTATCGGTCATGAGCGCGTCATCGGCACATTCGCGGCCATCCCTCATCCGGTCGCAATCGAGGTCACTGCTGCGGCGGGCCTCGATTTCATCTGCATCGACGCCGAGCATGCTCAGATCGGCCGCGAACTGATCGAAAATCTCGTCCGCGCCGCCGATGTCCATCGCGTGCCCGCCATGGTCCGCGTTCCGGGCCACGCCCCGGAATCGATCGCCAGCGTGCTCGACGCCGGAGCTGCCGGCGTGCTGGTGCCGCGGGTTTCGACCGCCGCCCAGGCCAAGGCCGCCGTTCTGGCGACCCGTTATCCGCCGATCGGCGAACGCGGCGTCGGCCCGGGACGTGCCGCAGGCTACGGCTACCGTATTCCCGACTATCTGAAATCGGCGAATGAAAGCCTCGTCCTCGCAATTCAGGTCGAGACCGCCGAAGGGCTTGCCAATGTCGCGGAAATCGCCGCCGTCGAGGGGATCGACGTGATCTTCATCGGCCCCGGCGACCTTTCCGTCTCGATCGACGCGATGGGGCCGAAAGGCGCCAAAAAGCTCGACGCGGCCATTCTCAAGATCACCAAGGCCGCCCGCAATGCCGGCAAGGCCGTCGGCATCTTCCGCCCCTCCGCCGACGACGTCGGCAAATGGTCGGAAGCCGGCATCAGCTTCTATCTGCTCTCGAGCGATACGAGGTTTCTGGGCGCCGGCATCGCTGCCGACGTCGCCGCCGCGCGCTCCGCATAAGCCGCATCAACTTCCAGGGAGCGAAGACATGAAGGCCATCCAGTACAGCGAACACGGCCCGGCCGATGTCATGCACTATGTCGATCTGCCCGATCCGGTCGCCGGACCCGGCCAGATCCTCGTGAAGCTCGAGGCGGCCAGCGTCACGCCCTTCGACTGGAAGCTCCGCGCCGGGTATCTGCAAAGCCATTTCACCCTCCCGATGCCGAGCGTGCCCGGACGTGACGGTGGCGGTACGGTGATCGCCGTCGGCGACGGCGTAACCGAGTTCAAGGTAGGCGATCGGGCCGCGGTCATGGCCGGTGCCTTCGCACAAGGCGGTTATGCGGAAATGATCGCCGTCGATGAAAAGCATGCTGTCAAAATTCCGGATAACCTCTCGACCGTCGATGCGGTGGCGCTGACCAATGCCAGCTTGAGCACCTGGATCGCGGTGCGGACTGCGGAAGTCAAATCCGGTGACAGGGTTCTCGTCCATTCCGGTTCCGGCGCAGTCGGCGGATTGCTGGTCCAGCTCTGCCACCACCTCGGCGCCCACGTCACCGCCACCTGCCGCTCGACCAATCGCGATTACGTGCTCGGCCTCGGCGCCGATCGTGTCATTGCCTATGACGAGGCGGACTTTTCCGAACTCCTCACCGATCAGGATATCGTCTTCGACCTGATGGGCGGCGAAGTCCATGACAAGTCCTACAAGGTGCTCAAGAAGGGCGGCCATATGGTCTGGCTGGTCGCAGACCCGATCCGGGATCGCGGCGAGGAATTCGACGTCAAGGTCACCCGAGCGATGATCACCGACGACAAGTCGGCTCTTCAATCGATGATGGATCTCGCCGGCGCCGGCATGCTCAAACCCCAGGTCGCCCGTACCATGCCCCTGTCAGAAGCGGCCGAAGCCCATCGCCTGATGGAAAAGGGCGCCATTTCGCGCGGACGGCTGATGCTGACGATGTGACGTTCTTCAGGTGCCGCTCGGAAACAGCGGCGCCTGACGGCCGTTGGCGACGAAAGTCCGGAAATCCTCGATTGCGTGCTCGTTAGCGAGCGCGCAGAACGGCCCGCGGCTCACCTCGATCCCGTTGATCTTCTGAAGCCGCACATCCATCTCGGCGCTCTTCAGTGCCACCGCCGCCGTGTTGACGACCGGCGCATGCAACACCTTGAACCCGTATTCGCCACCGACCAGCAGGCCCGGCAATACGCCTGCCGGCACCACGACGTCGGCGCCGTCCCGCACCAGCGGCTCGGCGCAGGCGGTGAAGTTTTCAAGCATCCGCCGCCGCGCATCGTCGTCGCCCGCAAAGGCCGCGCTGAAGTCCGAAGGCTCGCAATTCATGCCGACGACGTGCTTCACCCGACCACCGAGGCCGTAGAGATCGGCCTGCTCGTAGTGCCAGGCCTGGAAGACGTCATCGAGGGTGACCAGCGCCATGCGCCGCCCGAGCCGGGCGGCATAATGCATGCAGACCTCGCCGGCGCCGATCACCGGAATGGTGAGCGCCGACTTGAGTTCGTAAAGGCCGGGATCCTGAAAATGGCCGATGACGACGGCGTCATATCCGCGGCTCGCCGCTTCCAGCCCGTTGTCGATCGCGATCGCCGCGCAGCGGAACTCCGCCAGCCGCCCGAAATGCCGGTCCGGCGGACTGATACCGAAGACATCGACTGTCGTGCCCAGCTCTGCAATGCCGTTCAGGTAGTCCGAGAGCCGCGTCATATAGGCAGCACTTGAAGTGGCGTCGATGAAACTTTGCCAGAAGATGCGCATATTCCCCTCGTTCCGTTCATTTCCCGGGTGCGATTCGCACTCGTCAAAACACCAATTTAAGGCTTTACTCCGGGCTCAGAAACCGCCCGGAGAGCCGCATGACTGTGTCGACCACGCCCGAGAACCCGCTGAGCGATACGACCGTCGAGATGTCGGAAGCAGCGCTGACCGAGTTCGAATGGTCGCTCTGGCGGATTTCCGCTGCCTTCCTGCGATGGCAGTCGGAAAGTTCAAGCGAGCTTGCGGGCGCGGGCCTGAGTGGCCTCGACACCGCCATCCTGCACACGATCCGCTACCGCAACAAGCCGAAGGGACTTGGCGAAATCTCCCGCCTGCTCGGCCGCGACGACACCGCCAACATCCAGTATGCCATCAAGAAGCTGCAAACCCTGCAGCTGATCGAGCGGGTCAAGGGCCGGTCGCGCAAGGACACGCTCTACACGCCGACCCGCAAGGGCACCAAGCTTACCCAGGATTATCGGGCCCTGCGGCGGCAGCTTCTCGTGTCGCTGATCCAGAAGATGGATCACGCGGAACAGGGGCTTGGCGAGGCGACCGAAATGCTGGAACTGCTCACGAGCTTCTACGATACCGCCGCCAGACGCGTGGCGAGCGGATCTCATCTGGTGGAGCGCTCCTGAACCAGCGCCAGCACGCGCAAGGGGCTGCCCGAACCGTTCTGGATCTTCAGCGGCGCCGCGACGATCATCGCGCCGGTCGGCGGCAGCCGGTCGAGATTGGTGAGGCATTGCAGACCGTAGCGGCCGGCGCCATGAAGGTAATGGTGCGCCGGATAGGGCGGCGTGAAATGTCCGGCTTGGCCGGCGTCGGTGCCGATCGTCTCGGTGCCGAAGCCGATAATCCCACGTTCCTCGACCAGAAAGCGCATTACCTCCGCATCCGGCCCGGGGGTATGGGCGCCGTCTGAATGCAGATTGGCATAGGCGGCGGCAGACTTCTTGGACCAGTCGGTGCGCAACAAGACCCATGAGCGCGCCGGAATGCTGCCGTGCTGTTCTTCCCACTTCACGATGTCGGCAACCGTCAGCAGGAAATCCGCATCCTCGCTCGCCTGCCGCGAACAATCGATCACGCAGGCCGGCGCGATCATATCGGCCGGCGGCAGGGTATCGACGGAATTGAGCGGCAGATCGCGGCCCGTATACCAATGGATCGGCGCATCGAAATGGGTGCCGGTATGCTCGCCGAAGGAGAGGTTGTTCCAGTACCAGGCCGGCCCGCCGCCATCGTAGCGGGAGATTCTTTCCATGCGGAAAGGCGCCGATTGCCCCAGTTCCGGCGGCATGACGATGACCGGGAAATCCGGAGACAGCGTGTGGGTGAGATCGACGACGCGGACCGCGCCGCTCGCCAATGCCCCCGCAAAGGCACCAAGAATATCGCCGCTCATTGGCCAGCCTCCCGCTCGACGGCTTTCGGATTGTCGAACAGACGCGCCTCGATATCCTTGGCGACATCGCCGACATAAATGTCTTCCAGCCCGCGCTTCAGCCCGTCGAGAACGGCATCGGCCACGGCCTTTGGCGCCACCTTCGGCGGCGGCACAGTCTGGAACCATTCGGTATCGAGCGGCCCGGTGAATGTGTTGATGACCCGGACACCGCCCGGCCTGAGCTCGGTGCGCAGCCACTGCGACAGTGACAGGCAGGCGGCATGCGCGGCGGAATGGACGCCGAACTGCGGCACATTGCTGAGCCCATGGACGGAGAGCACGTTGACCCAGGCAACGGCTCCAGCCGCACCATCGGCGCCGCGCGAACGCATCACCGGCCCAAAAGCCTGGGCAAGGCGCATCAGTCCCATCACGGTATGATCCATCGCCTCCCGCGCCGCATTGGCCGCGCCCGCATCGAAAAGATGCGCGGGCCGGACATGATCGGCCGTGTTGACCAAAATCTCGACCTTGGCGCCGATATCCATCGCCAGTTCCTGCACGGAACGCTCGCTCGTCAGATCCAGATCGACGAATTCGACGCCCTCGATCGCCGCCAGCAACGCCTGCTGGTCAAGAGGTTTCCACCGATCGGCCACACCGACGAAAATCCTCGCCGCTCCCGCTTTCTTGAGAGCCTGCGCCATTGGCAACGCAAGCGGGCTGCGCCCGTCGGTGATCAAGACCCGCCTGTGCTTCGGATCGGCTGTCATCTCGCGCCATTGGGGATCGTCTTCCATGTGCGGGGTCTCCGAAACGGGTTTGGCGAAGAATACGGCCTGTCCAGCCCGGTCCAGCTGCAACGACAGCTTGAGCTGACTACCGGGTCCGCCGCAACCGCCATGCAGATGCACGATAACAATCGGCCCGCAATCGAGCTGAACCAGCCCGGTGCGCCAGGGCATATGCTCGCGGAAATAAGGGTCGCTGGTGACCTCGATCCGCGTTTCCGACAGCAGCGAACCACCGGTCGGCGCGTCCCTGAACGTCAGGTCGGACGAAAGGCAGTTCGGGCAGGCCTCGCGTGCCGGATAGGTGTAGCGCCCGCATTCGCCGCAGCATTGCAGCATGAACCGCCCGGTCGCGGCAGCGAGCGTCAACCCGTGCGCCTTGCGGCTGCGCGCTTGAGGCGGCAGCAGCGGCTGCGTGGTGCGGGCGAGCGGATTCTTTCGCTTCGGCTTGAGAAAGGGTCCGGTCATGATGCCCTCGCCAGAATGGCGGCCGCGGAAGCGAGCCCTCGGTCGTAGTTGATCATGCCGAAACCTGAAACCAGCCCGAGCTTCGCATCCTTGACCTGCGTACCCTCTGCCGTCCCCAGAAGCTGGCGCATCGCTTCGGTAAGCCCGAGATGCCCGCCCGCGGCGCCCGCCTGGCCGGCCGAAAGCTGGCCGCCCGACGTGTTGTGCGGAAAGGACCCGTCCACCGTGAACGTGTGCTGGCGCACGAAATCAGGCCCCTCGCCCTTGGCGCAGAAACCCAGATCCTCGAACTGCATCATCGAGATCACCGCATAATCGTCATAGGTCTGGACAAAATCCATATCGCCGGGCGTCGAACCGGCCATGCCGTAAAGCTCGTCGCGATCGACCACCCAGCCGCCGCGCACCTGTACCGGATCCTCGGCAAACGCGTTGTGGCGCTCGATGGCCGAGAGCAGCCGGACGAAGGGAAGCCCGAGCGAAACGGCCGTCTCCTCGCGCATCACCAGAAAGCCCTCCGCACCGGCGCAGGGCATGACGCAATCGAACAGATGGAACGGCTCGGCGATCGGCCGCGCCGACATATATTGCTCCAGCGTCAGCGGCTTCTTCATCAGCGCATTCGGGTTTTTGAGCGCGTTGTCGCGCTGGGCGACGCAGAGCTTGCCGAAATCCTCGCGCGTCGCGCCGTAACGATCCATGTAGTGACGTGCGATCAACGCGAAACTCGCATTGGGGCCACCTGCGCCATAGGGATAGGAAGCGTCCTGCGCGAAGCGGGAGAAGTTGGCGAGCGTCTTGCGGAACGTATCGACCTGGTTGGTGTCGGCCGCCACGCAGGCGACGATATCCGCGTCGCCCGCCTGAACTGCCCGCGCCGCGCGGCGGAGCGAGACGATGCCCGCAGCGCCACCCATGGGAACGTGGTCGATATGGCGCGGCGACAGCCCGAAATGCTGAGTCAGAGCGACGGCCACATCCGGCCCCATGGTGAAGCTCGCGACCGAAAAGCCGTCGAAATCCCGGTGGCTGATGCCGGCGCCATCGGCGAGAGCCCTGAGCGCCTTGCCCATCCACCAATGCGCGGTCTCAATGGAATAGCGCTGGTAGGGCACCGTCACCGGTACCGCCAGAACCACGCCGTCGTAGGATTGCCGCGCGCGGGACAAGACCATCAGGCCACCGTCAGCTTGACGTCGACATTGCCGCGCGTCGCATTGGAATAGGGGCAGCGTTCATGCGCACCGGCGACGATCTCTTCCGCGACCGCGCGCTCGATGCCGGGCAAGGACGCGACGAGCTCGACTGCCAGCGCGTAACCGACCGGCACGGGTCCGATGCCCACCTTGGCGGTGATCGAAACGTCGTCCGGCAACGCAATCTTGCTGGTGCGCGCCACGAGCTTCACCGCGCCGAGGAAGCAAGCCGCATAACCGGCGGCGAAAAGCTGCTCCGGATTGGTCCCCTCGCCTCCGGGCCCGCCGAGCCCCTTCGGCACGGAAAGGTTGACGGCAAAGCTGCCGTCGGTGCTCTGCGCCTTTCCTTCCCGGCCGCCATGGGCGGTGACGGACGTCTCATAAAGGATTTTCTCCGGGGTCATGCCTGCCTCCATGGCGTTATTTAAGCTGTAATTCATGTTATAACAGACGGCTTGATGAATCCTAAGGGGATTCATCAAGCCTTGCGGATCGACGCCTTCAGCTTCCGCAGATCGATCGCCGAACCGTCCTCGACGGCCTTCGCCGCCATCGCCTTGATCTCGCCGCGCTGCAATTTCTGGGTCGAGCTCACCGGCAGCCTGTCGATGAAGACCACGTAGCCGGGAAGCTTGTGATAGGCGATATGAGCGCCGGCGGTTTCGATGATGCGCTTGGCCTTCCCGGCCGGCTCGTCCGCTCCCGCGGGTTCGTTCTCGACGACGAAGGCAAAAACCTCCTCGCCGCGCAGATCGTCCGGCACCGGCGTAACCGCCGATGCCTTGACCCCCGGATCCTTGGCAAGGGCCGCTTCCACTTCCAGAACCGCGATGTTCTCGCCGCTGCGGCGTACGATGCTCTTCTTGCGGTCGAAGAAATAGAGAAGCCCCTTGTCGTCGGCATAAACGACGTCGCCGGTATGGAACCAACCGCCCTCCCAGGCCTCCTCGGTCGCCTTTTCGTCGTTGAGATAGCCGCTGAAGAAACCGTCGCGCGGGTTTGCGCCCTCGGCGCGCACCAGCAGTTCACCGGGCTTGCCGAGCTCTGCATCATTCCCCGCATCGTCGACGATCCGAAAATCCATGCCCGCACGTGGCCGGCCGATACAGCGCAGGCCCGGCGTATAGTCATCCGCCGCGGTGGTGGTCACGGCCCGGCCGCCGGTTTCGGTCATTGCCCAGGCCTCGACGATCGGAATGCCGTAGCGCGCCTCGAACTCGATCTTGTGGCGGGCATCGACGCCCGGTCCCAGCGCGAATTTCACCCTGTGCGCACGCTCGGCTTCGACGGCCGGAAGCTGCAGCAGGATCGCGGGAATGACCCCCAGGCAATGAATGATCGTCGCGCCGGAATCGGCGATCGACGCCCACCAGCTGCTCGAATGGAACCGATCGAGCGGCACGATCGCGCCGCCCTTCATGATCATGCCGACCGCCGTGCAGCCGAGCGCATTCATGTGGAACATCGGTAGCGGCGTCAGCGCCACTTCGGTTCCCTCGCCCATCTCGGCGATGCCGCCCTGTGTCGTGTACCATTCGGCGATGCCGATGAAGTAGATATTCGAAAGAATGCAGCCCTTCGGCTTGCCGGTGCTGCCGGAGGTAAAGAGCAGAGCGCATTCGGCATCCCGGCCGCCGGGTCGTGCCTCGCGTGTTTCCGGCGAAGGCGGAATGTCGTCGCCGGCACCGATCACCGCCACCTTGCCAGGCGCAATGTCCCGCAGATCATCCAGCCGCTCACGGACGACCACCATCAGCGAAGCCTCGGACATGTCGAGTTGAAAGAGCAACTCGTCGCGCCGCAGGTCGGGATTGATCGGCACGATCGAAACGCCGATCGCGTTCAACGCCAGCCAGTAGTCGAAGAATTCCGGGCGGTTTTCGAGGAGGAGGGCGACGCGGGCGCCGATCCCATATCCTGCCGCCGCGAACTTCTGCTTCAGCAGACCGACGCGCGCGAAAACCTCGCCATAGCTGTAGCGAAAGCCCTTAGGCGCATAGGGAAGCTTGGCGCTGGCCGGCGCGATCAGCATCGGCGCATCGGGGCTTTTCAGCGCCTGGTTTTCGAATAGGAGATAGGGAGAATGCATGGTCCTGTCCTTATGCCCGTTCCAATATGCCTTTGATCAGGAACATTTCTGCCTCGTGGATCGTGCCGAACTGGATCCACTCCGCATCCGTCTGCGTCTCCAGCCGCCAGGTCAGCAGCGTCACCACGCACCTGTCCGGCGACATGCGCAGGAGTTCGCCCGGGATGACCCGGGACATGTTGCGAAACTGCATGGCGTCCTTGGTCGCGCCGACTTCGTAGTCCACCTGGAAGCGGGGCCGGTCGACATTGAGCCGCACGAATGTCTGTTTTCCCGTGAAGGTCGAGGTGCCGGCGAAGAGACCCGGCTCGACCTCCGTGCGGTTGAGGCTGCCCCACGCCCACTGGCCCTGTTTCAGCCCGTCCGACATCAGCTCGAATGCGACCGCCGCCGGGCGCTCCACCATGATGCTGCTGGAATGACAATGCGGATCGATCATGAGCGTCCCTCTTTCAGCTGCCCTGAGGCGTCATTTTTCTAAAAGACATTTTAAGCATAAAATAATTGGAAAGGACGTCAATGGATTTTTACCGGGGTGTTTTCTGACCGCCCATTTAGTGATCGCCGTCATCAAGTCCTCAACCTGCAGGCTGACAAAAAACCCGCATTTCCAGCCTTTACACGCATAAGTCGACGGGATTCTCAATTTCTCACGATCGGAAATTTTAGGCTTGAAGTAATTTATACCTCGTTCTACGATCCCCTCAATTGTTAAGGGGACGACCGCAAAAAGCGGCATCGAAAGTCAAGAGAAGCCCCTGGCAGGATTGCAGGCTTGCGTTTCACCAACCGCCGCAGGTCCGTCGGTCACGATCGACGGGCAAACCAGAGGGATCGTCATGACTTTTGAAATCGACCGCAGAAATCTCCTGCAGATGCTCGGCCTTGCCGCGGTCAGCGGCTCCGTGCTCTCGCAGGCCAGCTTTGCCTTCGCGCAGGGCACCGACAGCGTCACCATCGGCTGGCCGTCCGACGTGCCGTCCTGGGACCCGAACCTGCGCTTCGTCCCGGATGCGCAGCCGCTCTTCAAGATGGTCTTCGACCAGCCGCTCGACCAGTCGCCGGACCTGAAGCTGATCGGCAATCTCATCACCAAGTGGGAGCTGAAGCCGGACGGCCTTTCGATGCCGTTCGAGATCCGCAGCGACGTGAAGTTCCACAACGGCGATCCGATGACGATGGAGGACTTCAAGTACACCTTCGTCGACCGTATCAAGTCCGGCCTCAAGCTCGACATCGCCAATTCCTGGCGCACGCTGACCGACATCGAGATCCTCTCGCCGACATCCGGCGTCATGAAGTTCTCGGCACCGACCCCGACCGCGCCGCAGTGGCTTGCCTTCCTCGGCAGCTATCTGGTGCCGAAGAAATATATCGAATCCGTCGGCCCGGAAGAGTTCGCCAAGAAGCCGGTCGGCACCGGCCCCTATAAGCTCGTCGACTATCAGATGAACTCCCGCATCGTGCTGGAGCGCAACGACGACTATTTCGGCACCAAGCCGAAGATCAAGCGCGTCACCATCGACATCATCAAGGACCCGTCGGCGCGCACCGCTGCCATCCAGTCCGGCCAGGTGGACCTCACCGTCAATATTCCGGTGCGTGAAGCCGAGCGGCTCGGCAAGACCGACGGTCTGACCGCCGAGATCAACCCCTTTACCCGCCTGATCCTTCTGCAGATGCGCAACGACCTGGGCTTTACGGACAAGGCCGTCCGTCTTGCCGCCCACCATGCGATCGACAAGGCAGCGCTTTCCAAGGCGTTCTATGGCGGTGCCGCAGTGCCGCTCTCGATTCCGGCAACCCCCGGCACGCCGGGCTACCTGCCCGACTACAAGTTCCCCTACGACCCGGAACTGTCGAAGAAGCTTTTGGCCGACGCGGGCTACACCGCGGACAAGCCCGCAACCTTCAAACTCGCCGCGACCAACGGCCAGTTCCCGAGCGACTTCGATATCGCCCGCGCCCTGGTGCAGATGTGGCAAAAGGTCGGCCTCAAGGTCGAACTCGAACAGATTGAATACTCGAAATATTTCGAGCTCAACCGCGGCGGCAAGCTGCCGGAAGCGACCCTCTACAGCTTCGACAACGCCACCGGCGACCCGGAAATCTTCTCCGGCTATCTGATGAACCCGAAAATGCCGTTCGGCGCCTGGAAGGGTCCGGAGATCGGTGAGAAGATCCTCAAGCTCTTCGTCGAACCGGTCTATGAGAAGCGCATCGCCGGTTATAAGGCCGTCGCGCAGGAAGCTGTCGAGACCGGCGCCAATATTCCGATCCTGCAGAGCGTCCAGACGCTGGTCAAGAAGAAGAGCCTCAACTACGTCAAGTATGGCAATGCCTGGGTTCTGGGCAGCACCATGTCCTGGTCCTGATACCGGCTGACTTCGCCATCCCGGGGTCCGGGTACGCCCGGACCCATTCCTTCACATCGTCATACGGGGCATGCGCATGTTTGCGACCATTGCCAAGCTGTTGGTAAAGCGTGTCCTCACCGCGATACCGATCCTGCTGCTTGTTTCCGCGCTTCTCTTCTGCATCCTGCGCATCCTGCCGGTCGATCCGGCTGCGATGTCCCTGCCGCCCAATGCGACGGTCCAGGAAGTCGAGGCGATGCGCGCGGAAATGGGGCTTAACCTGCCGCTCTATCAGCAGTATGGCATCTGGCTGAACAAGCTCTTCCACGGCGATATCGGCCGCTCCATCCATTTCCGCCAGGATGTGACGAGCCTGATCGGTTCGACACTGCCCGCCACTATCGAGCTTGCCGTCATCGCCATGATGGTCGCAACCGTCTTCGGCCTCGCCGGCGGCCTCTTCCTGTTCTACGTGCGCGGCACCCGCGCCGAAGCCGTGATGGATTTCTTCTCCATCCTGCTGCTCTCGCTTCCTGAGTTCCTCTGGAGCCTGTTCCTGCTCCTGATATTCGGCGTCTTTTTCGAGGTTCTGCCCTTTACCGGCCGCCTCAGCCCCGGTTTCGAGCGCCCGCTCGTCACCGGTTTCCTGCTGCTCGACAGCCTGATCACTGGCAATATCCCGACATTCTTCAATGCGCTCCAGCACATGATCCTGCCGTGCCTCGCACTCGGCATCGCACTGTCTCCGTCGCTCATGCGCGTGCTGCGCTCGAGCCTCCTCGATGCCTACCAGGATGACTACATCCAGCAGGCCCGCCTTCGCGGGCTTTCCGAAAAGCGCATCCTGATCCGCCACGGCCTGAAGAATGCCATCCTGCCGACGCTCAGCCTGATGGGCGTGCAGTTCGGCTTCCTGTTCGGCGGCACGCTGCTGGTCGAAATCATCTATTCCTATCCGGGCATGGGCAACCTGATGGTCGATGCGATCCGCAACGCGGACCTGCCGATCATCCAGGGCGCGGGGCTCACCTATTGCGTCGCCGTTCTGGTGATCAGCATCGTGGTCGACAGCCTCTATCTGATCCTCAACCCCAAACTGAGGGTGCGCTGACATGCTGCAATATACGAAGGGGCGACCGCTTCCACTCTGGCTGAAATCCGGCCGCGTCCAGACAGGCCTTGTGATCATCTTCATTCTGGCCGTCTGCGCGATCTTCGCGCCCTATCTGGCGCCCAACGATCCGAATGAGCAGAACCTGCTGTCGATCCTGACCCCTCCGATCTGGGCCGAAGGCGGCGATGCGATGTTTCCGCTCGGCACGGACAGCCTCGGCCGCTGCGTCCTCTCCCGCCTGATTTTTGGCGCCCGCGTGGCGCTCACCGTCGCGTTTACGGCCTCGATCGGCGCGATGGTCATCGGCGCCTTTTTCGCCCACGTCGCAGGTTATTTCGGCGGCTGGGTCGATTGGGTGATCGGCCGCATCGTCGAGATCTGGCTCTCCTTCCCGCCGGTCATTCTGTCCCTTATCCTGATGGTCGGCCTCGGCACCGGGCTGCGCAACGTCGTGCTCGCCATCATCCTGGTCGACTGGACCCGTTTCTGTCGCGTGCTGCGAAGCGAAGTGATCGTCCTGCGCCGGCGCGACTACGTTTCTGCCGCGCAACTCATCGGCTTCTCGCACTGGCGCACCATCACCCGCGAAATCCTACCCGGAACCCTGCCGCTGCTCATCACACTGATGAGCCTCGAAATGGGTGTCGCCATCATCGTCGAGGCGATCCTCTCCTTTGTCGGCATGAGTGTCGGCTCGGAAACGGCGGCCTGGGGCCAGATGATCGCCGATGCGCGCCAGAACATCTACGACGCGCCGTTCAACCTGATCGCGCCGATCTTCGCGATCTTCTTCGCGGTCTTCGGTTTCAATATCCTGGGCGACGGCCTGCGCCGCACCCTCGACACGCGCCTGACCCAGACGGAGCGCACCTGACATGGCCATTCTTACCGCCCAAAACCCCATTCTTTCCGCAAGGAATCTCTGCGTTGAATCGGTAGGAGCCAAGGAAAGCTTCCCGGTCCTGACCGATCTCAACTTCTCCCTGGAGCCCGGCAAGATCCTCGGCCTGGTCGGCGAATCCGGGGCCGGCAAATCGATGATCGGCCGCACCATCTCGCAATATCTGCCGAAGGGTTTTGCGGTCACCAAGGGCACGCTCGCCTTCGACGGCGAGGACCTGGTGAGCATGTTGCCGGAACGACGCCGCAATCTTCTCGGCCGCGACATCGCCTTCATCCCGCAGGAGCCGCTTTCCGGCCTCAACCCGGTCCTGACGGTCGGCCAGCAGATCAAGGAACATCTTCTGCGGATCGGCCTTGCCGCCGGAGAGAACTGGCGCGAGCGGGCGCTGAAGGAGTTCGAATCCGTCCATCTGCCGCATGGCGCGGCTCTGCTCGAAAAATATCCGCACCAGCTTTCCGGCGGCATGTGCCAGCGCATCCTGATCGCCATGGCCTTTGCCAGCCGCCCGCGCCTGCTGATTGCCGACGAACCGACCACCGCGCTCGACGTGACCATCCAGGCCCGCATCGTTAAGCTGATCGCCGAAATGCAGAAACGCGACGGCACGGCGGTGATCTTCATCACTCATGACCTGCGCCTCGCATCCCAGATCAGTGACGAGATCATGGTGCTCTATGCCGGCCGCCCGGCCGAGCGCGGCCCTGCCAAGCAGCTTTTCTCGTCACCGGCGCATCCCTATACGCGCTGCCTGCAGCTCGCCAATCCGACGATCACGGGCCCCCGCCGCGGCCTCTTCATCCTGCCGGAACGCATGCCGGGCCTGCGCGTGCTCAAGGAGTTGAAGGGCTGCCGTTTCGCCTCGCGCTGTCCCAACGCGATCGAGGCCTGCACCCAGACCGAACCGCCGCTTGCCAATATCGGCCCGAACCATATTGCCGCCTGCATTCGCACGGAAAAGACGCCGGACATCGTGCCGCCGCCGCTGGCGCCCGGCCGCGAGGTCGCATCGGCCAGGATCCATCTCAATGGCGAGAAGCTCACCAAGGCCTACACGACCGCCTGGAGCCCGTTCGCCAAGCGCAGCAGCTTCAAGGCCGTCAACAGTGTCGATTTTTCGCTTGGCGAAGGTGAGTTCGTCGGCATCGTCGGCGAAAGCGGCAGCGGCAAGAGCTCGCTCGCCCGCCTCGTCGTCGGCCTCGACACGCCGACAGACGGCAGGATCACGCTTGCCGGCCGCGACATCACCGCCAACGGCAATGCCGACCGGGCCTATCGTCGCGAATACATCCAGATGGTCTTCCAGGACCCGCAATCGGCGCTCAACCCGCGCCGGCGGATCGGCAGCATCGTCACCCAGGCGAATGAGGCAAGCGGGCTGCACAACAGCACCCGCGAACGCATGGACCGCGCCGCCGAGCTGCTGAAGGAAATCGGCCTGCCGCCGGATGCGGCGATGCGCTTTCCCTCGCAGCTCTCGGGCGGCCAGAAACAGCGCGTCAACATCGCCCGCGCGCTTTGCACCCTGCCGCGCATCCTCGTCGCCGACGAGATCGTGTCCGGCCTCGACGTCTCGGTGCAGGCGCAGCTTCTCGACCTTCTGCTGAAACTGCGCGACGAACACGGCTTCTCCATGCTGTTCATCAGCCACGACCTTTCGGTCGTTCGTTATCTCTGCGACCGGGTGATGGTCATGTATCGCGGCGAGGTGGTGGAAAGCGGCAGAACGGAAACGGTATTTGCCGATCCGCAGCACGCCTACACCCGCAGCCTGCTCGCCGCCGTGCCGCCGGATGACGTCAATGCCGAATGGTCGCCGGTGCTGGCGGAAGCCGGCTATCAGGTCGAGTGATGGCGATCGCCGGACGGCGATATTATAGCGGCAGGAATGTCGGCCGCGCCGTCACGATCGCGGACCTCCAGGCCATGGCGCGCAGCCGCCTGCCCGCCTTCGTGCTGGAATATCTCGAAGGCGGCGCCGAGGAGGAATGGACGCTCCGCCGCAACCGCGAAGTCTTTTCGGAAATCGAGTTCCGCCCCTCGACACTGACCGGCGTCGGCGTGCCCGATCTTTCGACGAAAATCTTCGGACGGACGATGCGGCTGCCCTTCATCATCGCGCCGACAGGTTTCAACGGCCTCTTCCAGTATCAGGGAGACCGGCTGATGGCTGAAGCGGCCGCCAAGGCTGGCGTCACCTTCACCCAGAGCACTGTCTCCAACATGCGGATCGAGGAGCTTTCCAACATCCCCGATCTGAACCACTGGATGCAGCTCTACGTCTTCCGCTCTCAGACCTTCATGGACGAACTTGTCGGCCGCGCCGAAAGAGCCGGCTGCCAGGCGCTGATGGTGACGACCGATGCGGCGACTTTCGGCAACCGCGAGTGGGATCGCCGCAACTACCGCTCCGGCATGGACCCGACCTTCCGCCACAAGCTGGATATTCTCTGCCATCCGCGCTGGGCTTTGTCGGTCATGGCCCGCGGCATCCCGCCCTTCGGCAACCTTCTCGATTTCCTTCCCGCGGACCAGCAGACCTTCGCCCGCACGGCCATCTGGTCGCGCGAGCAGGTGGAGCCGGACCTTCACTGGAGCCACATCCGCCACCTGCGCAAAATCTGGAAGCGCCCGCTGATCATCAAGGGCGTCATGACGCTGCGCGATGCGGAACTGGCGGTCGACGCAGGCGCAGATGGCATCGTCATCAGCAATCACGGCGGACGCCAGCTCGACGGTGCACCTTCGCCGATCACCATCCTGCCGAAAATCGCCAGCAAGCTGAAAGGCAGGATCACCATCCTCTCCGACAGCGGTTTCCGCCGCGGCACGGATATCGTCAAGGCTTTGGCGCTCGGCGCCGATGCGGTCATGACCGGACGTGCAACACTTTATGGTCTCGCAGCCGGCGGCGAGGCTGGCGCGGCCCGCGCCATCACCATCCTCGAAGAAGAAATCCGCCGCACGATGGCGCTTCTCGGCTGCCGCTCGGTCACCGATCTCGACCGCGACCATATCAAGCTCTGAATGGCCTCCTCGCCCTTCAAGGGACGATGATCTTGGTTTCCATCGGGAAATGGGAATTGCCGCCTTCGAAGGGCGGGAAGGTCTTGAAATCCTCGCGCATGGCGATGCGCGCCGGCGATTGCAGCGCGGCCTGAAGTGCTGCCGGGCTGTCGAACATCACCCGGTTGCGCTGCATGTGGTTGACCCGCTCCCAGGGCAGGAAACCGCACCAGTCGATCCGCGACAGGACCTCGATCTTGCGAATGCCCGGGAAGATGCGCATCACCGGCGGATGATGGCTGACATAATGATGCATCCAGACGTTCAGGTCTTCGGCCGGGCCGGTGTAATGCACCACATAGGAACAGGGATTGCCGTTCTTCGCCATATCGAGATTGGCGTCGTCGACCGGGAAATGCCGCGCATACATGGCCTGCTGCGTGCCCTTGGCGCCACGGATGCTCGACAGTACGCCGGAGGCGGCAAGCTGTTGCAGGTGCCCAGCCGGCGCCATCGCGTCTTCCAGGTCCGTCAGGTCGTTGAAGTAGAGCTGCATGCCGAAGATCGGCGACTGCTCATCCTTGTTGTACATGTCCTTGGTGACTTCGGGCGTGTAGAGATTGGCAGCGGTGAGGCCAGGTGTCAGCTTGACGATCTCGGCAACTGTCTCGACATCCGCCTTGCTCACTTCGAGCTGGCTTCCATCGACATTCTCGAAAAAGGCGAAATAGGCAAAACGCATGGTTTGGTTTCCTGCTTCTCTAAGGGGCCGCAACGATTGCCGGCAGCCTCTGTTCCCCGGTCGTAGTCCACTATCGAACCGTCGGCGGCGAAAAACAAGTTTAGACCTAAACTATTTTCAAGCTTGTTTTACGGACCGAAACGCACCGCAGGGACATGATTTAAGCTTCAATCTTTCCGCTTGAATCTTGCTGGATTTTCGATCACGATCCGCTTCCACGCGCGTTGAAGAGGATAGGGACGCCGCCGGATAGCTCTTGGGAGAGGGCCTGCGCCACGTCGCTCCACCTGCCGATCATCAGGAATAATTTCGCATCCGATCCGGCAGGAAAAGCGCCCGCCGGTACCAAAACAGAGGGAACGCAATCATGACCATGAGCCTTTTCCGCCGCGCCTTTTTCGGCCTCGCGGGTGCCGCCGCCCTGTCCGTCGCAAGCGCCGGTTCGGCCTCCGCCGCAGCGCTTGCCGTTGGCTCCTATCCCAGCAATCCGCCCTTCGAATACAAGACCGCTACGGGTACTTTCGAGGGTTTCGAGGTCGATATCGTCAACGAAGTCGCCAAGCGCCTCGGCATGACGGTCGAGATTTCCGACCTCGGCTTCCAGGCTCTGTTCGCCGCCACTTCCTCGAAGCGTATCGATGTCGCGATCTCCTCGATCACCATCACCAAGGAGCGCCTCGGCAGCCAGTCCTTCACGCAGGCTTATTATGACGCCGACATGGGCATAGCCACCCGCAAGGAAGCGACCGTTTCCAAGGTCGAAGACCTGAAGGGCAAGGTCGTCGGCGTCCTAGCCGGCTCCACCGGTGACAAGTGGGCCAAGGACAACAAGGAAAAATACGGCATCACCGACATCAAGAGCTACAACGCCCAGCAGGATCTGCTGATGGATCTCTCCGCGGGCCGTGCCGACGTGGCGGTCAGCGACGTTCCGGGCATGGAATATGCCTTCCTCAAGATGAAAGACCTTGCCGTCAAGGTACGCATCAAGACCGGCGAACAGTATGGCCTGATGATGACCAAGGACCATCCGCTGCTGGCCAAGGCGAACGACGCGATCACCGCCATGAAAAAGGACGGCACGCTGGCCGCGATCCACAAGAAGTGGTTCGGCTCCGATCCGGCCGCCGGCTCCGCCTCCGCTGTCGAACAGACATTGCCGAAGCCCTGAGCCGGCTATCGATTTCGCAAATCCCAGTCATGCCGGCCGGCGACGGCCGGCATTTTCTTGAGCATAGAGGCACCAGGAAATGACCCTCCTCGACACTTTCTTCAATCTCGGGGTTCTCGGCGAAGCGTTTCCGGCGCTGCTGCGCGGACTGATCAACACCTTCCTGCTCGGCGTCGCCGGCATCGGCTTCGGCATTCCCATCGGCCTGGTGATCGCGCTTCTGCGCCTCTACGGGCCGAAGCCGGTGCGCTATCTGACGGTTTTCTACATTGACATCTTTCGCGCGGCGCCGATGCTGGTGGTGCTGATCCTGATCTATTACGCGCTGCCCTTCGTCGGCATCCGCCTGTCCTCCTGGACGTCCGCGGGTCTCGCCTTCTCGATCGTCATGGCCGCCTATTCGGCGGAAATCTTCCGCTCCGGAATCGAGGGGATCCCCCGCGGCCAGTTCGAGGCCGCCGCGGCGCTCGGCCTGCCCTTTTCCGTCACGCTGCGCAAGGTCGTGCTGCCGCAGGCGATCCGCATCGTCATTCCGCCGATGACCAACAACTGCGTCTCGATGTTCAAGGATACGTCGCTTGCCTCCACCGTAGCACTGCCCGAACTCCTGAAGGAGGCGACGGACGCGCAGGCGCTCTACGCCAACCCGACGCCGCTGATCGGCGCCGCACTGATCTATATCGCCTTCCTCTGGCCGATGGTGCGACTGGTCAACCTTCTCGAGCAGCGGTTCAACAAGGAAAAGAAGCGCTGACGGTAAAGCCTATTCGAAGGCGGCGCCTGAGAGATGGTTGTTGGCGGAGCTCTTGATCGTGCCGATCTCCGACCACAACGCCGTTGTCATGCGCGGATCGACATCCGCCATCATGTCCTGCAGCCAGGCCTCATGCGCCGTGGCCATTGCCGCAAACAGCGTCATGCCCGCCTCGGTGAGTGTCGCGACCGTCACGCGCCGGTCGCCATCCGGCGTCACGCGCTGGACATAACCGTCCGCTTCCAGCCTCTCGACAAGCCCGGTGACATTGCCGTTGGTAACCATGGTGCGCTTGGAAAGCTCGCCGAGCCGAAGCCCGTCCTTCTCGCGATAGAGCTGCGCCATCAAATCGAACTGCGGCAGCGTCGCACCGAACTCGGCACGCAGGCGGCGGCGGATTTCCTGGCTGATCAGCTTGGTGGTCGACAGCATGCGCAGCCAGAGCCGCAGCTCCGGCTTCGACCGCCCCTGGGCGCCCTGAACGATGATCTCCAGATCGACGTTGATCGCTTCCGCTTCTGCCATTCCGAATATTGCCTCTGTAACCGAGCCACCGTCTAGAAGCAGATATTTGAAATGTCAAAGATTCCTGGGCTGGATCGCCCGCTGACGGATGCCGCTCACAAGCCCCTTATCGCCGGCCCGATCGCCGCTGCGTCAAAGAAGGCGCCCTCCCTCGTTCCAATTATCCATCCATATGCATATATTTTCCGAGGAGAGCAGCGAGCGCGGGCAATTTGTCTGCAGCCGAACTGCCGCTCGGACTTGCCCTCAATCGAGTCGGAAACAAGCGGCTTCGCACAAAACAGGGTGATTTTTCACGGCGCATATGGAACGGAAATTTGCTCGCTGCCGCCCCTCCCGATTGCTTGCATCCTCATATTTTCTGCAATAGGCTCCCTCATCGGTTAGCGGCATCCGGCGAGGAAACCGGCTGCTGCCCGGCTCACGAAACCGGTCAATTCAAGGGGAACCCGGCACCATGTCTTCCACCACGCTCACCAGTCTCGCTTCCGCTCTTCTCTCCGGCTCGGTCAAGGTCGTGGACCTGACGGCGCCGCTCGGGCCGGATACCCCCGTTCTCTATCTGCCGCCGCAGTTCGGCAAGAACACCCCGAAGGTCGCCGTCCACACGATCTCCGAATATAACGAGGACGGTCCGTTCTGGGCCTGGAACTGGCTGGAACTCGGCGAGCACACCGGCACCCATTTCGATGCACCCTGTCATTGGATCACCGGCAAGGACAAGCCGAACAACACCACCGACACCATCCCGCCGCAGAATTTCGTGGCGCCGGTCAATGTCATCGACCGTTCCAAGGAAGCCGCCGAAAACCCGGATTATCTGCTGACCGTCGATAGCATCAAGGAATGGGAAGCAGAGCATGGCGAGATTGAAGCCGGCAGCTGGGTGCTGATGCGCTCCGACTGGTACAAGCGCAACGGCTCGACCGAAACCTTCCTGAATGCCGACGAGAACGGCCCGCATTCTCCCGGCCCGACCGCCGAAGCGATCCAATACCTGATTTCGAAAGGCATTATCGGCTGGGGCCAGGAAACCATCGGCACCGATGCCGGCTCGGCCGGCGGCATGAACCCGCCCTTCCCGGCCCATAACCTCATGCACGGCGCCGGCAAATACGGCCTCGCATCGCTGTCGAACCTCGACCAGCTTCCGCCGAAGGGCGCCGTGCTGATCGCCGCACCGCTGAAGCTCGTCAAGGGCACCGGCTCGCCGGTCCGGGCGCTGGCTCTGATCGCCTGATCCAATCGAAGGGCCGGACCGGGAAGGTTCCGGCCCTTTCTGTATCCAGCGGAAAGACAGGCGGGATGGCGGATTTCGACTACATCATCGTCGGCAGCGGCATCAACGCCCTGGTCGCCGCCGCCATGCTCGGCAAGAAGGGCAAGAAGGTTCTCGTCCTGGAACGCAACGACCGCATCGGCGGCTGCCTGCGCACGGAAGAGATCACCGCGCCGGGCTTTACCCACGACGTGATGGCCACCACCATGGTGCTGTTCCTGACCTCTCCCGCCTATGCCGCGCTCGGCAAGGACCTCGAAGCACACGGCCTTGAATTCGCCCATGCCGACCTGCCGACCGGCGTGCTGCGGTCCGACGGCTCCTCCGTCATCTTCTCCAAAGATCGCCAGCGCAATATCGCGACGTTCGAGGCACTCGCAGCCGGCGACGGCAGGACGTTCGACGAGGAAATGAGCGCCCTTGGCGCGGATGCCGCCTTTCTGTTCTCTTTGCTCGGCTGCGCGCTCTGGTCCGGCGCAACACTGAAGACGGTCGCCAGACAGGGATGGGGCAAAGGCCTGCGCCAGCTCGCCGCCTGGTTCGGCGATGCGCTGACGCCGGCACGCGGTTACCTCGAAACCACCTACAGGTCGGAAGCCGCTCACGCCCTCTGGGCGCCCTGGGTCCTGCATTGCGGCCTTGCGCCGGAAAGCGCCTATTCGGCCGAGATGGTCAAAGTCATCGGTTTTGCGATCGAACTTGCCGGCTGCCCGATCGTCAAGGGCGGCGCGGCCAATCTCGTCCGGGCCTTCGAACGGCTGATCGCGGACCAGGGCGGAGCGATCCGCACCGGCGCGGATGTCGAACGCATCCTTGCCGGCCCGGGCAACAAGGCCGCCGGCGTGCGGCTGGTTGGCGGCGAGACGATCGACGCCGCGTCCGGCGTGGTCTGCTCGACGACGCCCAACCAGATCTATGGCCGGCTGCTGAAGGACTGGCCGCAACCGGCCCCGGCCGAGATCCAGGAAGGCGTCGCCCGTTATCGCTACGGCAAGGGCAATATGCAGATCCACTACGCCCTTTCCGGGCCGCCGCGCTGGAAGGGCGATCCGGATCTCGCCAAGGTGGCGCTGCTGCACCTGACATCCGGTCTGGACGGCGTCTCGCGCGCCACCAACGAATGCGAACGCGGACTGCTGCCGGCCGAGCCTACCGTCTGCGTCGGCCAGCCCACCAGCTTCGATCCGTCACGCGCCCCGGAAGGCAAATCCGTTCTCTGGCTGCAGCTTCCCGAAGCGCCGCGCTTCATCAAGGGCGATGCGGCCGGTGAGATCGCCGCTCCTGCCGACGGCCGCTGGACCGACGAGCTGCGCGAACTTTATGCCGACCGTATCGAGGCGATGCTTACCCGCCACATCGAGAACTTTGCCGAGATCAAGCTCGCGCGCCGCTCCTATTCGCCCGCCGATCTGGAATCGCTGAACATGAACCTCGTCGGCGGCGATCCCTATGGCGGCTTCTGCGGGCTCGACCAGTTTTTCCTCTGGCGACCCTTCAAGTCGTCTGTTAACCACCGCACGCACGTGCCGGGCCTTTATCATATCGGTGCCTCGACCCATCCGGGACCGGGGCTTGCCGGCGGCTCGGGCTTTCTGCTCGCATCGTCGTTGCGTTGAAACGACGTGGTCTAGGAGACATGGATTTCATGGCAGAACGGTTTTCAGGCGTGGTGCTGCGCTGGCATCAGGAGGGCGATCAGGAAAATCGGCCGACCATGGGCGAGATCGGCCTCAATCACTTCGCACCCTACCTGATGAACCGGATCATCTCGCGCTGGAACTCCAACATGGCGGAGGAACTACGTGAATACGACCTGTCGACTGCCAAGATGCGAACGCTCGCGGTCCTCAGCGTCTCCGCCTCGCTCACCATCAACGAGCTTTCCGTGTTCGCCGTCATCGAACAGTCGACCATGAGCCGCACGCTCGATTCCCTCGAAGACCAAGGTTACATCCGCCGCACGCCGCGCGTCGAGGACATGCGCATCCGCGATGTGACGATCACCGAGGAAGGCCGCGCCGCCTTTGGGCGCTTCTGGCCGACCATGTATGATTCATTGTTGCGGATGTTCGACGGCATCGACGAGGAGGAGTACCGCGCCTTCACGGGTACGCTTCACAAGATCCTCCTAAACATCCGCAAGCACGAGATCTGACAGGTCTATTTCGTCAGCCGTGTCTGCAGGCTGTCGCGGATGCGCTTGCCGAGCGCCTGGTAGTTCTCGTCGAAATGATGTCCGCCCTCGATCGGCACGACTTCGACGCCCTTGTCCTTCAAGGTCGGGCAGGGATCGTCGTCCTCATCGGTGCCGTAGACGCATTGGATGAGCTTCGGATCGATCTTGACGATATCGGTCATCGGATCGCCGCCCTTGCCGTCGCCGGAGACACCAAGCCAGCCGGTCACGGAAATCTCGTAGTCCACCTCATGCGACAGGCCGAGCAGGGTGATCTGCTTGACGCGCGCCCGGTCTGCTTCCGGCAGGAGGTTGTAGGTGGCGGGCAGAACATCCGCCCCGAACGAATAACCGACCAGCAGCACGTTCTGAACGCCCCATTGCCGGCGATAATGTTCGATGATCTTCGCCAGGTCGTCCGCGGTCGCCTGGGGGCTGCGCTCGGACCAGAAGTAGCGCAGCGAGTCCAGCCCGATCGTCGGAATTCCCTGGGATTGCAGATAGCCGCCCACTTCGCTGTCGAGGTCCCGCCACCCGCCATCGCCGGAAAAGATCACCGCCATCGTGTTCATGGCCGGCTTGGCTTCGAGCACGTTCAACGGCAGGTCGAGCGGCTGGTTGGTCCGGCCGGCAGCGGCGATGCGGGTTGCAAGCACTTGTGACAGCGCCACGTCCGGCGCCTCACTGGAATTGATCAGCTCGACCTCTGGATGATCCTGTTTCAGGCGCTGTCCATGGGCCTTGCCGGCCGCATCGGCCGAAGGCGTGGAAACGATCGTCACCGCCGCCGGTACCGCGCCGTCGTCAAAGCCATAGACCGTGCGATCGCCGACCTTCTGTTTGGAAGCCGGTGTACAGAGTTCCTTGGCGAGCGGGATGCCGGCCAGCGGATCGACGGCAATCGCCTCCTCGATCGTCGCATTCGGGCTCTGGGAGATCATCGCCAGCGCCAACGCGCCACCTTCTCCGATGCCGGCAACGATCGGGTGGCGGTACTGCGTATTGCCGATCCGCCGCTGCACCTGCTGGGAGACGTCCTCGATATCGGAAACCATGTAGATGCATTCGCCGTCATCGGCGCCGAGCGACTTGATATAGGAGGGGAAATCGATGCCGACCACGGCGGCACCGGCCGCAAGCAGCTTCTGCGCCTCGATGTCCTCCCGAGCCCCCCAGCCCTGCCCGCCTGAAATCAGGAAGACGATGCCTTCGAGTTCGCTGCCATTGTTCGGCACGAGGATACGCGGCTGCGGGATAAGGCCCGTATGGTAATCCTGCTGATCCTGTGCAGCCGCCATCGGGGCGCCGGACAGCAGCGCTGCAAACACGATAACAAGAAAACGCAGATACATCATTTACCAACCACTCCTCTCAAGCCGCCGCCGATCAGGAGCGTTGCGTCCATCATCACGATGGCGGGGCTGACGCCCCCTGCCACAGCCAGATAACGGGGCTCCCAGGCGGGATGAAACTTCGACTTGAAAGCCTTCAACCCTTTGAAATTGTAGAACCGTTCACCGTGCTCGAACACGACGCTGCCGATCCTGTCCCAGGCGAGCGCCGCCTCGCGTGTGGACATGCCGGAAAGCGGCGCCATGCCGAGATTGAAATGTCCATAACCGGCATCGCGCAGATATTCCATAATCTTCACGAACAGGAAGTCCATTGAGCCTTTCGGCGCATCCGGCATGAAGCGCATCAGGTCGACCGTGCCTTCCTGCTTCGTGTCCGTCAGCGACAGCGTCGCGAAGGCGACGATCCGGCCGTCCTTCCGCAGGATCGCGACCGGCTGGGCACTGACATAGTCATCCCGGAAGGCACCGAGCGAAAATGTCTTTTCGCGCGTGTTGTGATCTTCGAGCCAGGCATCCGACACGCGCCGGAGCTCCTCGATATGCGACATCACATCCGGCTGCTCGATGACCGAAAACTCGAGCCCCTCGCGCGCACCTTTGTTGACGGCCTGACGAAGCCCGGCCAGCCGGCCACCCTTGAGGTCGAAGCTGGACAGGTCGACGATCGCCAGTTCGCCGAGCTTGAAGGCCCTGAGGCCCGCATCGGCGCAATGCGAAAGGAGGCTGGGCGAAATCTGATAGAGCACGGCGCGACCGCCTCGAGCCCGGGCTTCCTCGACGAAACGCCAGACGAGATCCGCTGTCTCCTCCTGCGGCCCGACCGGATCGAAAAGCGCAATCCAGGAGCGGCCCTGGATGCCGTACATGATGAAGGCATTGCCGCTGTCGGAGAACATCAGCCGCTTGTCGCCCATCCGGACAAGGTTGGCGTCGGCATTGTCCTGGGCCATGACGAGCTGGATCGCCCGCTCAAGATCGTCCGCGGTGGACAGTGCCGAACGTCGGGCCGCCGGCCGCAACAGGCTGAACACCGAGATTGTCGCTGCAAAAATCGCAAGGCCAAGGACAGCACGCAATCCGCGCGGGGCTTCCTCGGAAAACTCGAACTGCCACCAGAGCTCGCGGCTGTATTCCACTTCGCGATAGACGAAGAGCAGCACCGTGATCGCCGCGGCGACAACGATGAACATGGCGGCGATCCAGCTCGGCGTCAGCACCTGACCGAACAGCGATGCCCGGCGTTTGAACTGCTTGGCACTGAGGAACAGGCTGACCAGCAGGATGATCAGGAACGTCGCCTCAAAAAGCGCGATCGCCCGCATGAAGGCGAAAACCAGCGCCAGAGAGGTACAGACCATGGCGGTCCACCACGCCCCGTCCAGCCGCTGGCCGATGCCGCGCGCCGCGACGAACAGCAGGAGGCCGAGGATGCTGGAAAGGAAATGCGCACCTTCGAACACCGGCAGCGGCAGGTAGTTGCCAAGAAAATTGATGTCGGAATCCGGCGTCGGCGTCACGCTCGAGAAGATCAGCATTGCGCCGGCGATCATCGAGAAGGTCGCCAGGAGCGGCGGCGCCAGGCGGAATTCAAGCTTTCGAAGCGTCGATGCAATGGGGTGGTGGGCAAGTTGGCGAATTTCGACGCCGATCACCACCAGCGTTGCAATGAGCAGCGGCAGGACATGATAGATGACGCGGTAGAGGACGAGGCTGCCGAGCACTTCATCGAGGCTGACTGTGTTGCCGAGTGCCGCGACGATCACCGTCTCGAAGACGCCGAGACCGGCCGGCACGTGGCTGAGGACACCCAGGCCGATGGCGGTCGCATAGATCGCCAGGAAGGAAGGCCAGCCGATTTCCGTCTGCGGCAGAAGCACGTAGAGGACGGAGGCGGAGGCGGCGACGTCAAGCGCCGTGATCAGGAACTGCTGCGAGGATGTCCGGCTGTCCGGCAGGCGGATGCTCAATCGTCCGATGGATACCGTCCGTCCGCCACGCCCGAGGATCAGAAGAGCGATGAGCACGAGGATGATCACGATCGCACCGGCGCGGACCCACGTTCCGTCGATGTCGAGGATTGCTCCGATCCTCGGCGCCGTGACCAGCGATGCGAGCGCCGTGACCGCCAGAAGCCCGATACCGAAGGCGAGCGTCACAAATGCGATGACGCGACCGATATCGTCCGGCGAAAGCCCCAGGCGCGAATAGGCACGGAACCGGATCGCTCCGCCGCTGAGGGCTCCGAAACCGGCCGTGTTACCGACCGCATAGGCGCTGAAAGCCGTTATCGCGACAGGCACGAAAGGCAGCGTCCGGCCGATATAGGTGACCGCGTTGATGTCGTATCCGACCAGCGCCGCGAAACTCAGTGCCGTGAAGAAAACAGCAAGGCCGACCGAAGACCAGCGCGTATTGCCAAGCGCCTCGATAACGTCGTCGTAGCTGACTTCGTTGGTGAGTTTGTAGATGGCAAATGTCGTGAACGCGAAAACCGCCAGCGCCGCCAGGGCGATGAGGTAAGGACGGTACGTCTCAAGGATGTCTCGAAAGCGACTTGGCTGACGATCCGTGGATTCCATGTGGGCTGCCGGGGCTGAAGAACTGCGCATCTAGGTTTCGGTCAGATGCGCAGCAAAAGCAACGGGATCGCGGCTATAATGTGTCTTTATGCTTAAAACCTAAAGCGTAGAGACCGTCTTCAGCGCGCCGTCCAGCGCTATGCCGCTTTCATCGAGCAGTGCCGCCTGGCGCAGGCGTTTCATCCAGGCCGCACCGTCGTCGCGGTCCGCCAAGGTCGTGAGCGCCGACATCACCCGGTCGAATTTCGAAAGCCCGCGCGCGTGGGTGTCGGAATAACCCTTCACCAGGCGGCGATTGTTGATCACTTCGACCGCGAGATCGTAGTTCCGCGACAGAAGCGAAGTCGCCGCACTGAGCCAGGCTTCGCGATGCTCGGCTTCCCGTGCGTGCCGCAGCGTGCCGCGACGGGTGCGGCGCAGAGCCGCCAGCGTATAGAGCGTCAGGAACCAGAAGAGCGTACCGGTCTGCACCCGGCGGCCCTTGTTGATGCGGCGGTCGAGCCAGGCGAAAACCTTCGGACGGGTTTCGACCCACAGGCCCAATTTCTTCGGCATGGTACCGACAACCTCTTCCATGCGCGGATGCATGTATTCGGTCATGTAGAGGATCTGGTCCTGCTTGACGCCGACTTCCTTACGGACGCGATCGAACCGCGAGCCACGCGTCTTCAGGTCGGCGACGCGGATCACATCGTCATAGGCCATGGCGACGGCGACGTATTTTGCGGACTGGACGGTGAAGGCATAGTCGCGATCCTCGCCGCCATTGGCACGGTCGAGAGCATGAAGTTTGCCGACCCTATCGAGATATTCGCCGGCATAGGCCGGATCCTGGAAATCCGTGAGCTTCTTGACGCCCGCAAACAGCAGAGGCCAGGCGACCTCAGGGTATTCGGCGCGCATGCGATGCACCAGCCGGTCGAGATCCGGATGGCCGGCGGTTTCCGGCATGACGTCGAAACGCTTCGGCGCCGAGGCGGTGACTTCGTCCCGCGGCTTGGCCTTGGTGCGCTCATAGGCGGCATTAAAAGCCCTGAGGCTGGGCTCGACGCCCTTGCCGCCGCCGCGAATGGTAGCCTCGAAGGCCTCCTTCGGGAAAGGCAGCACATCGGCGGCTGCAAGCGCGCCGAACATAGAAGCAGAAATCACGCTGCCGTTTTTGGACGCCAGCGTATCCATGTCGAAGGCGATGGTGCGCCTGGCGGCAAAATCGGTTGCCCCGACCACCACGGTCGGATCACCGATACCGTCGCCCGGCTTTTCCTTCTCGCCGACCGCAAAGGAACGGTGCGTCGAGGCGATCAGCGTTGTCTTGTCGGGGGTGACGAGACCGCGCAATACAGAGCGTCCGGCTTCCATCAACTCGGCAGCCAGCACGACATCCACATCACCCGGCGTCGGCATCAGCGAAAAGATCGGCGACACGCCGTCGCGGGCGGGCAGCATCTCGATGTAGTAGATCGTCGCTCCGGTGCGCTGGGCAACGCCCGGCACCGAGGTGGACTGCGCCATCCAGCCCTGCTCTTCGGCAAGACCGACGATCCAGTCGGCGAGCACGCCGCCGCCCTGGCCGCCCATGGCCATGATCGCCAGTGTCAGCGGCTTGTCGGAAGCGTAGAGCGTCTTGAGGTTCACGGTTTCGTTCATCGATCAAGCCTCCGCAAAGACGACACGGCCGGCAGCGCGGCGGGCCTGCAGCCAGCCGATCACCGAAGCGCGGAATTTCGAGAGGAACTTGTCCCAACCGGTCGGATTCATGATCACATCGGCGCGGTAGAAGGATGGACAGAGAACAGCGGCCTCGGAAACCTCGCCGCAATTGCCGCAGCCGACGCAGCTATTGTCGATCGCCGCAACCGGATCGTCCTTCAGCGGATCGTCCGTATGCTTGACCGACAGCGACGGGCAGCCGGAAAGCCGGATGCAGGCGTGATCGCCGGTGCAGACGTCCTCGTCCACCCCGAAGCGTTCCTTCACCATGCGCTTGCCGTCCTTGACCGCCTGGTTGAACTGCGGCTTCACCCGGCGCTGCTTGTTCAGCATGCATTCGGAAGAGGCAACGATGATCTTCGGGCCCTTTTCCTTGCTGGTCAGCGCTTCCTTCAGCGTGTCGCGCATCTTGGCGACATCGTAGGTGCGGTCGATCTGGCGCACCCAGGTGGCGCCGATGCCCTTCACCGCGTTGACGATCGAGTTGTTGGTCTTGCGGTTCGGGTTGATGGCCCGTGACGACAGGATGTCCTGCCCGCCGGTCGCCGCCGAATAGAAATTGTCGACGACGAGAATGACGCCGTCCTGCTTGTTGAACACCGCATTGCCGACCGAGGTCGCCAGGCCGTTGTGCCAGAAGCCGCCATCGCCCATGACCGCGATCGAGCGCTTGTCCGACTCGACGTTGAAGGCGGAAGCGGAAGCCGGACCGAGGCCGTAGCCCATGGTGGTACCGCCGATATTGAAGGGCGGCAGGATCGAGAACAGGTGGCAGCCGATATCGGCCGAGACATGGTGTTCGCCGAGTTCCTTTTCGACCAGTTTCATGGCCGCAAAGATCGGCCGCTCCGGACAGCCGGTACAGAAACCGGCCGGACGTGCCGGCACGACTTCGGCCAGAGCCTTCACCTTGGGATCGTTGAGAACATCGCTCGGATCCGGCACCGGCGGCTGGTTGCCGAGCAGCAAACGGTCGTACATCTCGATGAAGGTCTTGAGCCCCTTCATCATCACGGGCGCGGTATATTCGCCGCCAAGTGGCAGGATGTCCTTGCCGTGCAGACGCGTCTGGATGTCGCGGCGCCGCATCAGCGTGTGAAGCGTCTGCTCGATATATTCCGGCGCGCCTTCTTCCACCATGATCACGGCCTTCTTGCCGAGACAGAAATCGACCACCTCATCGTCGATCGTCGGGTAGGCGACGTTCATCACGTAGATCGGCACCGACGAATTGCCGTAGACATCCGCCAGGCCAAGCTGCTGCAGGCCGCGCATGACGCCGTTGTAGAGACCGCCAAGCGTGATGATGCCGATCTCGCCTTCCTCGGGACCGAAATGCTCGTTGAGCTTCCTTTCCTTGATGAAGTTGACGGCAGCCGGCCAGCGGCGCTCCAGCTTGTCCTTCTCCTGCCCGAAATTCGCTGGCGGCAGGACGATGCGGTTGACGTCGCGGACCGGGTTTTCCAGCGCCTCGCGGAGTGTGAACTTTGGCCGCTGGTTGTCCTTGGCGACGAACTGGCCGTGTACGTGACAGGCGCGGATGCGCACTTCCAGCATGACAGGGGTGTTGGAGGCTTCCGAAAGCTGGAAGCCATCTTCCACGGCCTGAACCATTGCCGGCAGGTTGGGACGCGGGTCGAGAAGCCACATCTGCGACTTCATCGCGAACGCGTGACTGCGTTCCTGCATGATCGAAGAGCCTTCGCCGAAATCCTCGCCAAGGATGATCAGCGCACCGCCATTGACGCCGCCGGAGGACAGGTTGGAGAGCGCGTCCGACGCGACATTGGTGCCGGCCGTCGATTTCCATGTCACGGCGCCGCGGACCGGATACATCACCGAGGCAGACAACATCGCCGCCGCTGCCGCTTCCGAGGCCGAGGTCTCGAAATGGACCCCGAGATCCTCCATAATGTCCTTGGCGTCGGCAAGCACATCCATCAGGTGAGAGATCGGCGAACCCTGGTAGCCGCCGACATAGGAAACGCCGGATTGCAGCAGCGCCTTGGTGATGGCGAGAATGCCTTCACCCCGGAAAATCTCGCCCTCTCCAAGTTTGAGATCCTCGACTTCGCGCGCAAAAGATCGCTCGGCCATGGCAGTTCCCCTTCGCCTCTTCGGCTTCAATTCATAATCATTTGCAAAAGCATATTTTCGCCGGCCGCCATTTGTCAATTCACAAATGCTGCCGGAACAATGACCCTTGCTTAACCGAACATCGAGCAGGACAGCGGAGCGGGCAATTGGAGACATTATATATGCATATGCATATTATTTGGCCGATCCAGCATGAAAACTGCCGGCGTTGCCGCAAATCCGCTTGACGGGCCGATCAAACGCCATATAGTTTAAACTTAAAATAATCAGCGACTGAACGTCAGGAGGACTTGGATATGCGCATCGTCTGTATCGGTGGCGGCCCGGCCGGTCTCTATTTCGCGCTCCTGATGAAGAAGCTGCATCCCGAGCACTCCATTTCCGTCGTCGAACGCAACAAGCCTTACGACACGTTCGGCTGGGGCGTGGTCTTCTCCGATGCCACCATGGTGTCGATGAAGGCATGGGACCCGGAAAGTGCTGCCGAAATCGAGGATGCGTTCAACCACTGGGACGATATCGAGCTGCTCTTCAAGGGCACGCGCCAGCGCACCTCCGGCCACGGCTTTGTCGGCATCGGCCGCAAGAAGCTCTTGAACATCCTGCAGCGCCGCTGCGAGGCGCTCGGCGTCGAGCTTGTTTTTGAAACCGATTCCAACGGCGATGTCGATTATCCGGATGCGGACCTGATCATTGCGTCGGACGGCTTCAACTCCAAGATCCGCAACCGTTATCCGGAGGTCTTCGAACCGGATCTCGTCGTGCGCCCGAACCGTTATATCTGGCTCGGCACCAACAAGCTCTTCGACGCCTTCACCTTCGATTTCCGCAAGACGGATCACGGCTGGTTCCAGGCGCATATCTACAAGTTCGACGACAAGACCTCGACCTTCATCGTCGAAACGACGGAAGAAGCCTACGAGAAGCACGGCCTCGGCCGGATGGACCAGCAGGGATCGATCGATTTCTGCCAGGACCTGTTCTCGGAAGTCCTCGAAGGCTCCGAACTGATGACCAATGCCCGGCATCTGCGCGGCAGCGCCTGGCTGAACTTCAACCGCCTGATCTGCGGCAAGTGGAGCCATTTCAACGGCAACTCGCATGTCGTTCTGATGGGTGACGCCGCCCATACCGCCCATTTTGCGATCGGTTCCGGCACCAAGCTGGCGATCGATGACGCGATCGAGCTTAGCAACCAGTTCAACAAGCTCGGCCATTCGAAAGACAAGATCCCGGAAGTCCTCGAAACCTACGAGGAAATCCGCCGCGTCGACGTCGCTCGCATCCAGAATGCCGCCCGCAACGCCATGGAATGGTTCGAGGTGGTCGGCCAGCGTTATGCCGATACGCTGGAGCCGGAACAGTTCATGTATTCGATGCTGACCCGCTCGCAGCGTATCAGCCACGAGAATCTCCGCCTGCGCGACCCCAAATGGTTGGAAGGTTACGAGCGCTGGTTCGCCAGGAAAAACGGTATCGAGGTGACCGGCAACGGCCGCACCCTGCCGCCGATGTTCACGCCCTATTCGCTGCGCGAAACCCACCTGCCGAACCGCATCGTCATGTCGCCGATGGCCATGTACTCCGCCAAGGACGGGCTGCTGGACGATTTCCATCTGGTCCACCTCGGCTCCCGCGCGCTCGGCGGCGCCGGCCTCGTGTTCGCGGAAATGACCTGCGTCTCGCCCGATGCCCGCATCACGCCCGGCTGCCTTGGCCTGTGGAACGCGGAACAGGCGTCGCAATGGAAGCGCTTCGTCACCTTCGTTCATGAGAATTCCGCCGCGAAGGTCGGCATCCAGCTGGGACATGCCGGCCGCAAGGGTTCGACCAAGGTCGCCTGGGAAGGTATCGACCAGCCGGTCGAAGAGGGTGGCTGGTCGCTGATCTCGGCTTCGGCGCTCCCCTACCTCAAGACCAGCCAGGTTCCGAAGGAAATGGACCGCGCCGACATGGATCGTGTCATCGCCGACCATGTGCGCTCCGCAAAGTTCGCGGCCGAATCCGGCGCCGACTGGTTGGAACTGCATTGCGCCCACGGTTATCTTCTATCGAGCTTCCTCTCGCCGCTCACCAACATCCGCACCGACGAATACGGCGGCAGCCACGAGAACCGCGCGCGTTACCCGCTGGAAGTCTTCAAGGCGGTCCGCGAGGTCTGGCCGCAAAACAAGCCGATTTCCGTTCGCCTCTCCTGCCATGACTGGTTCGAGGGCGGAAACACGCCTGAAGACGCGGCGATCTACGCGCGGATGTTCAAGGAGGCCGGAGCCGACCTGATCGACTGCTCGTCCGGCCAGGTATGGAAGGAAGAAAAGCCGGTCTATGGCCGCCTCTTCCAGACGCCCTTCTCCGACAAGATCCGCAACGAGATCGGCATCCCGACCATCGCCGTCGGCGCGATTTCGGAGGCTGATCATGCGAACTCGATCATCGCCGCCGGCCGCGCCGATCTCTGCGCCGTCGCCCGCCCGCATCTCGCGGATCCGGCCTGGGTTCTTCACGAGGCGGCCAAGATCGGCTTGACGGACATTCCCTGGCCAAAACAGTATTATTCCGGCAAGGCGCAATACGAGACCAACCTCGCGCGTGCGGCAGCCGCCGTTGCCCCTCCGGCTGCCGGCCCCGCGGCAGCGAAATAAGGATCGCATCATGAGCGAAGCGCCCTTTTCCAGACTTGCCAACCGTCACGCCCTCGTCACCGGCGCGGGCTCGGGCATCGGCGCGGCGATCGCGACGGCGCTGGTGGAAGCCGGCGCGCGGGTAACCCTCGCCGGCCGGCGGGCCGAGCCTCTGGAGGCACTTGCCGCAACGCTTGGCAGGGAAAAGGTCTGCGTTGCCGACGGTTTCGACGTCACCGACGAGATCGCCATCGACAACGGCCTGAAGACGGCGCGAGCCGCGTTTGGTCCTGTCGACATCCTCGTCAACAACGCCGGCGAAGGCCCGAGTGCGCCGTTCGAAAAGACCTCGCTTGAGATGTGGAACCGGGTGATGTCGGTCGATCTCACCGGCGTATTCCTCGTGACCCAGGCCGTGCTGCCGGATATCAAGGCTTTTGGCGCAGGCGCCCGCATCATCAACATCGCCTCGACCGCGGGGCTCACCGGTTATGCCTACGTCTCTGCCTACGTGGCCGCCAAACATGGCGTTGTCGGCCTTACCCGTTCCCTGGCGCTGGAGCTTGCGAGGACCGGCATCACCGTCAACGCCGTCTGCCCCGGCTTTACCGACACACCGCTGATCGCCCGTTCGATCGAGACGATCGTCGCGAAGACCGGACGGACGGAAGAGCAGGCGCGACAGGAATTTACCAGGAGCAATCCGCAGGGGCGGCTGGTGAAGCCGGAGGAGGTCGCAGATACGGTTCTGTGGCTGGCATCGCCCGGAGCCGCGTCGATCAACGGACAGGCAATCGCGGTTGCCGGGGGAGAAGTCATGGCAGGCTAGTCGGCCTCGGCATGAACCAGGAAACGAAACCGGGAGATCAGGATGGAACTGGAAAAGGGCATAACAGAGAATGGTAGCGGGTATAACGGCACCAGCTGGAATATCCTCGGCCAGGTCTATTTCCCAAAGGCGGTCTGCGACGACACCTTCGCCTTTGAAACCAACAGCCTCCCGGGACAGTTCGTGCCTGTGCACGTCCACCCGACCCAGGACGAATTCATCCTCGTGCAGGAGGGTGAACTCGATCTGAAGCTCGACGGCCAATGGGTCAAGGCGAAGGCCGGAGATCTGGTGCGCATGCCGCGCGGCATCCCTCACGGATACTTCAACAAGTCCGACAAGCCCTGCCGGGCACTTTTCTGGGTCTCACCGGCCCGCAAGCTCCAGGAGCTTTTCGAAGAGCTGCATGAAATGACCGACGTGGAGGAGATCGTGAAGGTTTCCGCCGCGCATGAGGTGGATTTCCTGCCGCCCTCCGCCAACGACTGACCCGGGAGAGGTCCTGCCGCCCGGAAAGGGACGGTCGGCGAAAAGGAGAGGAGAGGAGACGAACATGAGTGACGTGATGAAGGACATGAAGCGCAGTTTTCGCGATTACCAGCCGAAACATTTCCTCTGGGAAGTGAGCGAAAACGGCCGCGTCGGGACGGTTCGTCTCAATCGTCCGGAGCGCAAGAACCCGCTGACCTTCGAAAGCTATGCGGAATTGCGCGATCTTTTTCGCGATCTCGTTTACGCCTCCGACATCCGCTCGATCGTCCTGACCGGCGCCGGCGGCAATTTCTCCTCCGGCGGCGACGTCTTCGAAATCATCGAGCCGCTAACCCATATGGCGATGCCGGATCTGCTCGCCTTCACCCGCATGACCGGCGATCTCGTCAAGGCCATGAAGAAATGCCCGCAGCCGATCGTGGCTGCCGTCGACGGCATCTGCATGGGAGCCGGCGCGATCCTCGCCATGGCCTCCGACATGCGGCTGGCGACGCCCGAAACCAAGACCGCCTTCCTCTTCACCCGCGTCGGCCTTGCCGGAGCCGACATGGGCGCCTGCGGGATCCTGCCGCGCATCATCGGCCAGGGCCGCGCCGCCGAACTGCTCTTCACCGGCCGCTCGATGAGCGCCGATGAAGGCCAGGCATGGGGCTTCTTCAACGCCCTTCACCCGCAGGACGCGGTCGAGGCAGAGGCCGTCAAGCTCGCCCATTCGCTGGCGGATGGTCCGTGGTTCGCCCACACGATGACCAAGACCATGCTGAACCAGGAATGGGCGATGGGCATCGAAGAGATGATCGAATCCGAAGCCCAGGCACAGGCGATCTGCATGGCGACCAAGGATTTCCGCCGCGCCTTCGAGGCTTTCGCCGAAAAGCGCAAGCCGGTCTTCGAGGGCGACTGATGGCCAATCCCACAACCCTCAAAGGACCGGCACGCGATTTCCTCGACTGGCCGTTCTTCGACGAGAGCCACAAGGCGCTCGCCGAAAAACTGGATTCCTTCGCGGCTTCCGGCGCACTGAGCCATATCGACCATTCGGATACGGACGGCGCCTGCCGCGCGATCGTCAGGGCGCTCGGAAACGCCGGCCTTCTTGACGCGGCCACCGGCGCCGGCGGCAGCCAGCCGATCGACAGCCGCGCCGCCTGCCTGACCCGCGAAACGCTGGCCTGGCATGACGGCCTTGCCGATTTCGCATTCGCCATGCAGGGCCTCGGCACCGGCGCGATCGGCCTGTCCGGTTCCGAGGAACTGCGCCGCACGGTTCTGCCGAAAGCGCAGTCGGGCGAATGGATCTCCGCCTTCGCGCTGTCTGAGAAGGAAGCCGGCTCGGATGTCGCCGCCATGGCCTGCGCTGCCCGAAAGGATGGCGACCACTATATCCTCGATGGCGAAAAGACCTGGATTTCCAACGGCGGCATCGCCGATGTCTACACCGTCTTTGTCCGCACCGGCGAAGCGCCCGGCACGCGCGGCATCTCCGCTTTCGTCGTGTACGCAGACGATCCCGGCTTCTCGATCGCCGAGCGCATCGACGTGATCGCCCCGCATCCACTGGCGACGATCCGCTTCGAAAACTGCCGCATTCCCGCGTCGCGCCTGCTGGGCGCGCCCGGTGAAGGCTTCAAGATCGCCATGCGGACCCTCGACATCTTTCGCGCCTCCGTCGCCGCCGCCGCTCTCGGTTTTGCCAAGAGGGCACTGGACGAAGCGCTCGCCTATGCCAAGGCGCGGCCGATGTTCGGCAATCACCTCTCCGACCTGCAGCTCACCCAGGCCGCCTTCGGCGACATGGCAGCGCAGATCGATGCCGGGGCGCTCCTCACCTACCGCGCCGCCTGGCGCCGCGACGTACAGGGCCTGCCGACCACCAAGGAAGCCGCGATGGCCAAGATGGTGGCGACGGAGAACGCACAAAGCGTCATCGACCGAGCCGTGCAGATCTTTGGCGGCCGTGGCGTGAAGAGCGGCGAGATCACCGAGAGCCTCTACCGGGAAATCCGGGCGCTGCGCATCTATGAGGGCGCGACCGAGGTCCAGAAGCTCATCATCGCCCGCGAACTGTTGAAGGCCTGAGGACGATCATGGCTTACACGACCTCCCGCCGATTGAACTTTGGAGATTGCGATCCTTCCGGCATCGCCTATTTCCCCTCGTATCTGAACATCATGGTCGGCGTTTGCGAGGAATTTTTCGGCGCGATCGGTTCGGCCTGGCCGGACATGATCAGTCACCGCAAGATTGGCGTGCCGACCGTGACGCTGGACGTCGCCTTCAAGAGCCCAGGCTTCCATGGCGATATGATGGATTTCACCGTCAAGGTTACGCGGGTCGGTAACAGTTCCGCCGATCTCGAATACGAGGTGCGGGCAGGCGACCGGCTGCTCTGGACCGCCAGACAACGGCTGGTCGCCACCTCGAACGAAACCCACAAGGCCCTTCCCTGGCCCGATGATATGCGCGCCGCGCTGACACAGCATTTGGAGAGACAAGATGCACACGATTCTGCAGCCTGAAGGCTGGGCAAAACCGATCGGTTACGCCAACGGCGTCGCCGCCACCGGCCGCCAGGTCTTCGTCGGCGGACAGATCGGCTGGAACGGCCAATGCCAGTTCGAGACCGACGATTTCGTCGGCCAGGTGCGCCAGACGCTGCAGAACATCGTCGCCGTACTGGCCGAGGCCGGCGCTGGCCCGCAGCACATCACCACCATGACCTGGTACTTTACCGACAAGGCCGAATATCTCGGCAACCTGAAGGGCATCGGTCAGGTCTATCGCGAGATCATCGGCAAGCATTTCCCGGCCATGGCCGCCATGCAGGTCGTGGCGCTGGTGGAAGACCGCGCCAAGATCGAAATCCAGGCGACCGCCGTCATTCCGGCCTGAGGCAATCATGAGCAAGACGACCGAGTTTTCCGCCACGGTTTCAGCCACGACCCGCAACGGAGTTCTGGTCGTCACGATCGACAATCCGCCGGTCAACGCCACCTCCGTCGATGTCCGCGGCGGACTGGAAAAGGCGCTCGCCCACTCCAAAACGACTCCCGATGTGATCGGTGTCGTCGTCACCGGCGCAGGAAAGACGTTCATCGGCGGCGCCGACATCAAGGAATTCGGCAAGCCGGCCATGGAGCCGACCTTGCCTGGTGTCATCGAGACGATCGAAGGCCTGTCGAAGCCGGTCGTCGCAGCGCTCAATGGCGCGGCACTGGGCGGCGGTCTCGAAGTGGCACTTGCCTGCCACTATCGCATTGCCTCGCCGGCAGCACAGGTCGGCTTGCCCGAAGTCAAGCTCGGCATCGTACCCGGCGCCGGCGGCACGCAACGCCTGCCGCGCCTGATCGGCATTCCGGCGGCACTCGACCTCATCACCTCCGGACGCTTGGTGAAGGCCGAGGAAGCGGTGAAACTTGGGATCCTCGACGAGGTAGCCGCGGGCGATCTCGTCGAGGCTGCAATATCCGCTGCTTCGGCATTGGCCGGCAAACCTCTCCGCCGCACGGGCGATCTGACCGTCACCGCTGCCGATCCGGCCGAGATCGAAAAAGCCTCGGTTAAAATCCTTGCGAAGGCGCGCGGCCAGAAGGCGCCCGCTGAAGCGGTCCGGCTGGTCACCGCATCCAACCGCCCGCTGGCCGAAGGTCTGGCGGACGAACGCGCCACCTTCCTCGCACTGCGCGACAGCCGCGAGGCTGCGGCCCTGCGCCATGTCTTCTTCGCCGAACGGGAATCCTCCAAGGTCGAAGGTCTGGAAGGCGTCGAACCTCGCCCGGTCAAGACGATCGGCATCTGCGGCCTTGGCCTGATGGGCAGCGGCATTGCCGTCGCGGCCCTTGGCGCCGGTTATTCGGTGATCGGCCTCGATCAGACTGTCGAAGCTGCCGAAAAGGGCCGCGAGCGCATCGTCGGCCTGCTGGAACGCAACCTCGCCTCCGGCCGCCTCGACCAGGCCGGCTTCGAAGCCCAGAAGGCGCGGCTTTCCGTGACTGCGGAAGATGTCGATCTCGTTCCCTGCGATCTCGTCGTCGAAGCCGTATTCGACGATCTCGCCGTCAAGACCGATCTCTTCCAGCGTCTCGACAAGGTCATCCGCCCGGATGCCGTGCTGGCGACCAATACCAGTTACCTGAACCCGGACGAGATCGCCGCCGCGACCGCCCACCCGGAACGGGTTCTCGGCCTGCACTTCTTCTCGCCCGCCCATGTGATGCGCCTGCTCGAAGTCGTGCGTTGCGCCAAGACCGCACCGGACGTGCTGGCAACGGGGCTGGCGGTCGCCAAGAAACTGCGCAAACTGCCGGTCGTCACCGGCGTCACCGAAGGCTTCATCGGCAACCGCATCTTTTCCGCCTATCGCCGCGAAGCCGAGTTCCTTTTGGAGGACGGCGCCCTGCCGCACGAGATCGACGCTGCGCTGGAGGATTACGGTTTCCCGATGGGTCTCTTCGCCGTCTACGACATGGCCGGCCTCGAAATCGCCTGGGCACGCCGAAAGCGGCAGGCGGCTACCCGTGACCCTTCCGCCCGTTATGTCGAGATTGCCGATACGCTCTGCGAAGCGGGCCGCCTCGGCCAGAAAGCCGGCCGGGGCTGGTACGCTTATCCGGACGGCAAGCGCACCATCGATCCGGAAGTGACTTCAATCATAGAAGCCGCCCGAGCTAAAAGGGGCATCACCCCCCGCGCATTCTCGAAAAGCGAAATTCTCGAAAGAATGCTCGGTGCGATGGCTTCCGAAGGCGAGGCTCTGTTGGCCGAGCGGGTAGCCGCAAGAGCCAGCGATATCGACCTGGTGATGATCAACGGCTATGGATTTCCAGCCCACAAGGGCGGGCCGATGTTTGCCCGAGCCTAAGGCTCGCAGCTCCCCTCACCACATATGACATTGAAATTCTTCATATATTCCGATGCACCTGCGCTTCGGAAGCGCTTCCGCGCGCCGATATTTTGCTCGCCCGAAAGAGTTGCGCTCATTTGATCAAACATGCTTGCATGTTTCGTTATTTCGCCTATTGTTTGCCCAAGCCTCGCAAGTAGGCATCTCAAAACAACGACAGGGAACGCTGCATGCTCGCAATTCCAGGGCTCACTCCGTCGAGATATTTTAACTATAAAATATCTACCGCATCGTTGTTCCATATTCCGACTGTCTCGTAGCGCGCTTAGGAGATCATGATGCCTTTCCCGTTTTCTGCATTCAAACGTAAGATGCTGCTGGGTACCATCGCCGCAGCCGCGATTGCCGCTCCGTTCGGGGGCATGGCCCAGGCGGCGGATTTCAAGTTCGCAGGCCCGCTCGATGCCTATACGCTCGATCCCCATGCGGTTTCGAACACGCTGATCTTCGCCGTTCTTGCCAATGTCTACGAGCCGCTTGTGCGCCGTAACGCGGAGCAGAAGATCGAGGGGGCACTTGCGACCGACTGGAAACAGATCGACGGCACGACCTGGGAATTCAACCTCCGCAAGGACGTGAAATTTTCGAACGGCAATGCCTTCACCGCCGATGACGTGGTCTTCTCGCTGACCCGCGGGCAGGCCGGCGGCATCAAGGCAAACCTGAATTCGATCGCTTCGATCGAGAAGGTCGACGACCACAAGATCCGCATCAAGACGCGCGCCATCAACCCCATCCTGCCGAACCAGATCACCAACTGGTACATCATGGACAAGGAATGGGCCGAGGCGAATAACACGGTGCAGCCGGGCGCCGCCAACAACGCCACGGAAACGTTTGCCAACCGCAACGCCATCGGCACCGGTCCCTACGTCATCAAGGAACGCGATCCGGGCGTGAAGACGGTCTTCGCGCCGAACCCCGGCTGGTGGGACAAGAAGACCGGCAATGTCGACAACGCAACGTTCTTCGTGATCCCCAACCCGTCGACCCGCGTCTCCGCACTCATCTCCGGCGAAGTCGACATGATCGACGGCGTACCGCCGCAGGATGCCGAGCGCATCGAGAACGATCCGAAGCTGCACATGCAGGCAGGCCCCGACCTTCGCACCATCTACATCCAGCCGGATGTCGCCCGTGACAGCCTGATCTTCGGCAGCGAAAAGACCAAGAACCCCTTCAAGGAACTGAAGGTTCGCCAAGCCATGGAACTGGCGATCGACACCGGCGCGATCCAGAAGCGCATCATGCGCAATTTCTCGGTCCCGGTCAGCCTGCCGATCGGCAAGGAAGTCAACGGTTTCGATGCCGCCCTCGGCGCACCGGTCAAGCCGGACGTCGACAAGGCCAAGGCGCTGATGAAGGAAGCCGGCTACGAAAACGGCTTTTCCGTCACGCTCGATTGCACCAGCGACAGGTTCATGAACGACGAGGCGACCTGCCTTGCGGTCGCCGCCTCGCTTGCCCGCATCAATATCAAGGTCGATCCGCGCGCCCAGCCGACCGCCAAATGGGCGACCCAGGTCAACCCGCCGGAATACAATACCAGCATGGCGATGCTCGGTTACTCGCCGGCCACCTATGACGCCCACATCTTCCTGACTTCGATCGCTGCCACCCGCGATCCCAAGAGCGGCCTCGGCGCCTTCAACATCGGCGGTTATTCCAACCCGGAAGTCGACAAGCTGATCGACCTGATCGGCAAGGAGACCGACCAGGCCAAGCGCACCGGCTATATCACCCAGGCCTTCAAGCTCATGAAAGCCGACGTCGCCTTCATTCCGCTCCACCAGTTGAACATTCTCTGGGGCGTCAAGGACAACGTCACCGTCGTCCAGCCGGCCGACCTTGCCTACCCGCTGCGTTATTTCACGGTGAAGTAATGACCATTGTATCCGATATAACGAGGCAGCTTGCCGGCCTCGTTGCTTTCCCGACTGTCAGCGCCGTTTCCAATCTCGACCTGATCGAATATGTCGAAGCCCAGACCGCCCCCTTCGGAGGGCGCGTCCGGCGCTTCGCAAATCCCGAGGGAAACAAGGCCAACGTGCTGATCACGATCGGCCCGGAAGCGCCCGGCGGCATCATCTTCAGCGGCCATACGGATGTGGTGCCGACCGAAGGCCAGGCCTGGACCGGCGACCCATGGACGCTGAGGGAAGCCAACGGCCGCCTGATCGGTCGCGGCGCGACCGATATGAAGGGCTTTCTCGCCTGCTGTCTCGCGGCCGTGCCCGGCATTGCCGCCAAGAATCTCAAGAAGCCTGTACACCTCGCCTTTTCCTATGACGAGGAGGTCGGCTGCACCGGCGTCGGCTCGATGGCCGAGTGGGTGGGCCAGAGCGACCTGAAGCCGCGCCTTGCCGTGATCGGCGAAGCGACCAGCATGGACATGATCGCAGCCCACAAGGGCGGCCTGATCGGCTGGTGCCGCATCAAGGGCAAGCCCGGCCATTCCTCGCAACCGGACCGCTACGTCAACGCCGTCATGGTCGCCGGCGACATGATCGCCGAGATCAACCGCATCCGCGAGGACATGCGCAACGGCCCGCGGTTCGAAGGGCTCGACCCACCCTATTCGACCACCCAGGTCACCGTCATCAGGGGCGGCCTGCACGGCAATATCGTCTCGGAAAACTGCGAGTTCTTCTGGGAAATGCGCCTCATCCCGGGTCAGAACACCTATGAGGTTCTCGACCACATGAAGCGTTTCGCGGCCGAAAGCCTCGAACCGGCCATGAAGGCGATCGATCCGTCCTGCGGCATCGTCTTCGACGTCCAGGCCAGCATACCGGGCCTCAAACCCAACAACGATCCTGCGCTCGATGCGGAACTGTTGGCGCTTCTCGGCCGCAGCGAACCCCGTTATGTTTCCTATGGCACGGAAGCGGGCATCTTCCAGATCGCCGGCGTCCCTTCGGTCGTCATCGGTCCGGGCGATATCGCCGACGCCCATCAGCCGGACGAATCGGTTGCGATCTCCGAGCTCGAGAAATGTGCCGTCTTCCTCGACCGGCTCGGGGATAGCTGCTGCTAAGGAATTTGTCGTGCTGAATTATGCCGCATCACGCATCGTGCAGACGATCATCGTCCTGCTGGTGATCAGCTTCATCGCCTTCCTGCTGGTCGCCAATATCGGCGATCCGCTGGCGGCCCTCCTCTCCGCCGACGCGACCGTCAACGAGCGGCTGGAACTGATCGCCAAGCTCGGCCTCGACCAGCCCCTCTGGACGCGGTTCCTGCATTTTATCGGCAACATGCTGCAGGGCGATTTCGGCTTTTCCTATCGCACCCAGGATCCGGTCGCCAACCTGATCGCCGAACGCCTGCCCGCGACCGTCGAGCTCGCCTTCGTCAGCCTGCTGATCACCATCGTGGTCGGCGTGCCGGCCGGCATCTATTGCGGCGTCAACCCGAATTCGCTGTTCGGCCGCTTCATCATGCTGATCTCGACCGCCGGCATCACGCTCCCGAATTTCGTCGTCGGCATCCTGCTGATCGCGGTGTTTTCGGTTCAGCTTGGCCTGCTCCCGTCCTTCGGGCGCGGCACGGTGGTCGATCTCGGGTTCTGGAAGACCGGGCTTCTCAGCGTTTCCGGCTGGCGGGCGATCTTCCTGCCGGCAGCGACCCTTTCCACCTTCCAGGTCGCCTTCATCATCCGCATGCTGCGCACCCAGCTGATGGAAGTCGGCCAGAGCGAACACATCCGCTTTGCCCGCGCCCGCGGCCTGTCGGAAGCGCGCATCTGGTATGTCTACGCCATCAAGAACACGCTGCTGCCGGTCATCACCATGCTCGGCCTCCAGCTCGGCAATATCATCGCCTTTTCGGTGGTGACGGAAAACGTCTTCGCCTGGCCGGGCCTCGGCTCGCTCTTCCTGCAATCGATCCAGGGGGCCGACATTCCGGTCATCGCCATCTATCTCATCTTCGTCGGCCTGGTCTTCATGGTCATCAATCTGATCGTCGAACTGCTTTACCCGCTGATCGACGCCCGTGTGTTGAGGAGGCAATCATGACGCCTGTCGTCAGCACTTCCGCGGCCGGTCCCGTTCGCCGCAGCAGAGGCAGCAAGCTTCTGCGCGCCATGCGCAGGGCACCCGGCCCTACTCTTTGCGCGATCGTGATTATCGCGCTGCTGATCTACGCCTTCGTCGTGCCGCTGTTCTCGCTGAACCCGTTCGAATTCTCCGGAATGTCGGTGCTGGACAGTTTCATCCCACCGGCATGGATGGCGGATGGTTCTCCCGATTTCCCGCTCGGTACCGACGACCAGGGCCGCAACCTGATCACCGCCATGGCCTATGGCATGCGCACCTCGATCATCGTCGGCTTCCTGTCGGTCACCATCGGCCTCGTCCTTGGCGGCAGCCTCGGCCTGATCGCCGGTTTCGTCGGCGGCAAGGTGGATGCCTTCATCATGCGCGTCGCCGACGTGCAGCTTGCCTATCCCGCCCTGCTGCTCGCGATGATCATCGACGGTGCGGCCCGTGCAGCACTCGGCGCCGAGCGGAGCGTCGGCACCGCCATCGCGATCGTCGTGATGTCGATCGGTATCGCATTCTGGGTCCAGTATGCCCGCACCATCCGCTCCTCCGTGATGATCGAGCGCGACCAGGACTATGTCTCGGCCGCGCGCATCACGGGCCGCAGCAATCTTGCGATCATCGTCCTGCATATCCTGCCGAACGTTATGGCGCCGGTTCTGGTCATCGCCACCATCAATCTCGGCATCGCCATCATCACCGAGGCGACCTTGAGCTTTCTCGGCATCGGCATTCCGGTCACCTCGCCTTCGCTCGGCACGCTGATCCGCAACGGCAACAATTTCCTGCAGTCCGGCGAATGGTGGATCTCGGTCTGGCCCTGCCTCGTCCTCGTCCTCTTCGTCGTCTCGGTAAACATCCTCGGCGACCACCTGCGCGACGTCTACAATCCGCGCCTGCGGGGCCGCTCATGATCAACGCAGCCACTCCTCTCCTCGACGTCCGCGACCTCACCGTCACCATCAACCGCGACGGACGGCTGGTCACCGCGCTTGACAAGGTGTCCTTTTTCGTCAATCCCGGCGAAGTGCTCGGCATCGTCGGCGAATCCGGCGCCGGCAAGTCGATCACCGGTGCTGCGATCATCGATCTCCTCGTACCGCCGCTGAAGCGCACCGGCGGTACCATCACCCTTGCCGGCGAGCGGCTCGACCAGCTTTCTCCCAAAGCGATGCGCGGCGTGCGCGGCGGCAAGATCGGTTTCGTCTTCCAGGACCCGATGACCAGCCTCAACCCGGTCATCACGATCGGCCAGCAGCTCTGCGACACCATCCAGGCGCACCTGAGACTCGGCGGCAGCCTGACCAAAAAGAGGGCGCTCGACTGGCTCGACCGCGTCGGCCTGCCCAATCCGGACGTCCAGTTCAAGCGTTACCCGCACCAGCTTTCCGGCGGCATGCGGCAGCGCGTGGTCATCGCTCTGGCACTCTGCGCCGACCCGGCGCTGGTGATTGCCGACGAGCCCACCACCGCCCTAGATGTCTCGGTCCAGGCGCATATCCTCGAACTGCTGCGCGACCTGCATCGCGAAAGCAATGTCAGCATGATGCTGATCACCCACGACCTCGGCGTCATCGCCAAGATGGCCGATCGCGTCGCGGTGCTTTATGCCGGTCGCGTTGCCGAGATCGGCCCGGCCGGCGAGTTGTTCAATGCCCCTAAACATCCCTATACGCGCGGCCTCATCCGGGCGACGCCGATGCCGTCGGCCACGGGCGAAATGCGGCTCGACCAGATCCCCGGCGCCATGCCGGGGCTCGGTGCGGTTCCGCCCGGCTGCGCTTTCAACCCGCGCTGTTTCAGGGCGGAAGGCGATTGTCGCGCGACCATACCGCCGCTTTATCATGAGGAAAGCTCTGCCTTTTCCTGCTTCCATCCGCTGGAAAGGGTGACCGCATGAGCGCTTCCGATTTCCTCATCCTCAATCACGTCAGCAAGGTCTATCGCCGCAACCAGAGCCTTCTCAAGCGGCTGAAGAAGAACGAGAGCGGCGGCACCAAGGCCGTCAGCGACGTCAGCCTCACCGTCCGCCATGGCGAAACCATGGGCCTGGTCGGCGAAAGCGGCTGCGGCAAATCCACGCTCGCGCGCCTCGTCTCCGGCCTGATGGCGCCGACATCCGGCGAGATCAGTTTTCCGCCGAATGCGTCCGGCAACAAGCCGCGCCTGCAGATGATCTTCCAGGATCCCTATTCCTCGCTCAACGGCCGCTGGACGATCGAGGACATCATCGCCGAGCCGATCCGGGTGCACAAGCTGCGCCAGGGCCGCGCCGCGATCCGCGCCCGCGTCGACCAACTGCTGGTCCAGGTGGGCCTTTCCGCCGCAGACGCCGAAAAATATCCGCAGGAATTTTCAGGCGGCCAGCGGCAGCGTATCTGCATCGCCCGGGCGCTTGCCGGAGAACCGGACTTCCTGGTTCTCGACGAACCGACTTCGGCGCTCGACGTCTCGGTTCAGGCGCAGATCCTCAACCTGCTCCGCGACCTCCAGAAGAACCTCCACCTCACCAGCCTGTTCATCACCCACAATCTCTCGGTCGTGCGCATCATGGCCGACCGGATCGGCGTCATGTATCTTGGAGAACTGGTCGAGGAGGCGACGTCTGACGAACTGTTCCACAAGCCGCGCCATCCCTATACGCGCCTGCTGATCGATGCCGCGCCGGACATGGACACCAGCGACCGGTCGCTGCATCCGATCGCCGGCGAGCTGCCGAACCCGGCCTTCCCGCCTTCCGGCTGCCGTTTCCACACCCGCTGCCCCTTCGCGCAGGATATATGCCGCAATACCTCGCCGCCGCAGAAAGCGACCGAGAGCGGCGGCATGTTCCGCTGTCATTTCGATCTCGATCTGTCGAACGCGACGGTCTTTCCGCAGGCCGCGCAGGCCAGGACGGCCTGAATTTTCAAGGATACCCCATGACGACCGTCTCCCGCCAAGCAACGATAGACAAAGCCGTCGGCTATCTCGATGACGGTTCCTTCGAAGAAACCTTGCGACGGCGCGTGGCGATCCCGTCCGCCAGCCGCGTCGCGGCCAACAAGTCGGACCTTTGGCGCTACATCACCGAGGACATGCAGCCCTTTTTCGAGCGCCTCGGCTTAACCACGAATATCTACGAGAACGACACGGCACCTGGCCCGTTTCTGCTCGCCGAACGCATCGAAGACCCGCGCTTCACCACCGTCCTGCAATATGGCCATGGCGATGTCGTCGCAGGCCTCGACGGCCAGTGGGAGACAGGCCTCTCGCCCTTCGAGATGACCGAGAGGAACGGCGCCTGGTACGGCCGCGGCACGGCCGACAACAAGGGCCAGCATGCGGTCAACCTCGCCGCCGTCGAAGCGCTGCTCGCGACAAGGGGCTCGCTCGGCTTCAACCTCAAGTACCTGATCGAGATGGGCGAGGAATCCGGCTCGCTGGGGCTGGAGGAAATGTGCGCGGCGCATAAGGGCGAGCTGAAGGCGGACGTCTTCATCGCCTCAGACGGTCCGCGCCTCGCTCTCGACCGTCCGACGATCTTTCTCGGCGCCCGCGGCGGCATGTCCTTTCATCTGGAGATCGATGCGCGCGAAAGTTTTCAGCATTCCGGCAACTGGGGCGGTATCCTCTCCAATCCCGGCATAGAACTCTGCCACGCGATCACCGCGCTCGTCGGCCGCACCGGCCAGATCAAGGTGCCCGAAATGACGCCGGGTTCGATCCCGGAAAACGTCCGTGCGGCACTGAAGCATTGCCACATCACGCCCGCTGCCGGCGATCCGCCGATCGAGCCCTGGTGGGGCGAGCCCGGCCTGACGCCGGAGGAAAAGGTCTTTGCCTGGAGTTCCTTCGAGGTGATGGAGATGGAATGCGGCAACCTCGCCCAGCCGCTCTACGCCATCCCGCCAAGGGCCCGCGCCCGCATGCAGCTTCGTTTCCCTGTCGGCGTCGATCCGGAGGCGGTCGTCCCGGCCGTCCGCAAAGCGCTGAAGGACGCAGGTTACGACCGCGTCGTGGTCAAGGATCCGACTGACGCGATTTTCCCCGCCAGCCGCCTCGATCCCGATCATCCGTGGGTCAGACGGGTCGCCGCTTCGATTGAAAAAACCGTGGGCGCGCCACCGGCGATACTGCCCAATCTCGGCGGCTCGCTGCCGAACAACATTTTCTCGGATCTGCTCGGCCTGCCGACCATCTGGATCCCGCATTCCTATCCGGGCTGCCTGCAACACGCGGCGAACGAACACCTGCCGATCTCGATCGTCCGGGAAGGGCTCGCGATCATGGCCGGGCTCTATTGGGATATTGGCGAGACTGCGGCGTGACCTTCAGCTTCGGCGTCAGGGCCTGCGCACGGCGCCGCTTGCTATGACTGGACCGGTCGCCACACCGGTCGGCGAGCCGCCGAACGGTTCGAGACTGACGGCAAGCGTCGCGCCCTCGGCCATGTCGCGACGCAGATCGGCGGGTATCACGAGCTCTCCTGCCTGATCCGGCTCGAAGACGCCGAGAGACAGCGGCTTGCCGCCTCCGGGCACCAGCCAGAGCTCCAGCGATTTCTCCTCCCGCCCGCCGGCCGCGACCGGTACGATCCGCAGACGCCCGTTTCCGGCATCGTAGGACGCAAGCAGGTTGATCTGGCTATCGGTCGAGGACAATTCCGCCACCAGCGGCGCGGATCCCTGCGGCCTTCGGGTCACGCCCGACGCATAGACGACGGCAGCCACCGCAACCGCCGTCGTGGCGAACGAGAGCCGTCGCCAGAACAGCGCGGAATTCCACACACCCCATGAGGACGGGGCAGCCCGGGTGGGACCGAAGAGCCGCGTTTCGATCCGGCCGAAAATCGCCGGGCGCGGCATCACGTCCTCGTAGTCGTCGTTGAATGCGGCGAGGTCTGCCTGCCATCGCTCGACGAGCCGGGCAAAAGCGCGGTCACTGGCGATCCGCTGCTCGACAGCGCGGCGGGCCTCGAGCGACAGAACGCCGAGCACATACTCGCCGGCCAGGATCTCGTCCTGCGGCCGCCTGCCCTGACTTTGTTCGCCCGACGTCATCGCTCCATGCACTCTCTTAGTTTCAAAAGGCTCCGGCGCAGCCACGTGCGCACCGTATTCAGCGGTACCTTCAATTCTTCCGCCAGTTCAAGATAACTCAAACCTTCCACATAGGCACGTCGAACCGCACGCGCATGCGCGGAGTCGAGTTCCTGCATGCACCTGTCGATGCGACGGCCTTCATCCGCATTGGCCACCTGCTGTTCGGGATCGAGCGTGCCGTCATCGGCAAGGTCGTATGCATCGGCCAGGTCTTCGGCGACAGGCTTTCTCGCCCGGAGGATGTCGATCGCATGATTGCGTGCGATCGCCGCCAGCCAGGCGAGGGGTGAACCGGTATCGACTGCGAAAGTCCTGGAGCGCTGCCAGACCCTCACATAGATTTCCTGAAGCGCCTCTTCCGCGTCGGCCCTGTCTTTCAAGATACGCAGGCAGATCGAAAATAGTTTCGGGCTTGTCGCATTATACAACGAGGCGAACGCTTTGCGATCACCCATCGCCACGCGATTGACCAGAGCCGCGATCTCATTGCTTTGCATTCGGAAAAAACCTCGCCGTCCCCATCTATAGAGAACGCTGATCTCAAAAAACAAGACGCCTTCGTCGCAAAACCTGCAAACAGGGTCCTCTATCGTAAGCATGCGGTGAGTACCGCATCTGGCCTGCAGGCTCAGAGGTCTGACTGGAATGCCGCGGCAGCTCTTGCAGCCTTGTCGCAACGCTTAGCAAGTCCTGGGTGTGAAAGCCCCATATGCTCGGTTGCGATCTTAAAGAGATACTGCGCGATGGCATCAACTGAGGCGGTTTGGTTGACCAGCATGTCAAAGACGGTATCGGCATAGGCATCATATTCGTCTTGCGCTTCAGGAATGCCCGACACGCCGATGGGGTCCCACTCGGTGAGCAATATTTTCCGAATGATAGCTCGGTTGGTTTTGCGATCCATCGTTGATCCTATGCCGCAACGGCTGCTGTTTGCGTCGGTGTCCAGTTCCACGGCAGCAATTTCTCCAGCCTGCTGATCGGCGTGTCCGCAATGTTGGCGAGGACGTCGGCAAGCCAAGCCTGCGGATCGATGTCGTTGAGCTTGGCGCTCATGATCAGTGTCGCCATGAATGCGGCGCGATCGGCACCACGATCCGATCCGGCGAAGAGCCAGGACTTCCTGCCGAGCGCGAAGCCTCGCAGCGCACGTTCGGCGGCATTGTTCGTCAGGCAAATCCGGCCATCGTCGAGGAATGAGGCAAAGCCATTCCAGCGCTTAAGCATGTAGTCGATTGCCTCGGCGACGGGAGAACTGCGCGACAGCTTTGCCCGCTCGGTTTGGAGCCAATCGTGCAGTTCTTCGACAAGCGGCTGGCTGTCCCTGCGACGGTGCTCCCGTCGCTGCTCGGCGGCAAGGCCGTTGATCTCCCGCTCGATGTCAAACAGGGCGTCAATCCGTTTGACGGCCTCCAGCGCCATCGGCGAGATCGGCGCGGCGATCTTTCCACGTTTGGCGCTCGCGGCGATGTCTGCGAGCACGAAGAATTTACGGCGCGAGTGTGCCCAGCACAGTGCCTGCGTCAGGGGCGCAGGATTGCGATCTGCCTTGAACAACGGATTGTAGCCGCCATAGGCATCTGCCTGCAAAGTGCCGGTGAAGGTCTTCAGGTGACGCTCGGGATGGTCCTGCCGCCGATCCCGCGAGGCGTAGTAGAGGGCGGCGGGCGGTGACAGCCCACCGAACGATCGGTCATCCCGAACATAGGTCCAGATGCGGCCCGTATCGGTCTTTCCCTTCGCCAGGATCGGCACGGTCGTGTCGTCGCCATGCAGCCGCTCGGCGGCCAGGACATGGGCCTCGATCAGCGAATGGATCGGCTTGAGGGCTGCTGCACACGCGCCGACCTGGTCGGCAAGCGTCGACAGGCTGAGGTCGACGCCCTCGCGGGCATAGCGTTCGCTTTGGCGATTGAGCGGCTGATGCTGGGCGAACTTTTCGAACAGAATCATCGCCAGAAGGTTCGGGCCGGCAAAGCCGCGGGGTGTCACATGGAAGGGTGCTGGCGGCTGGGTGATCTTCTCGCATTCGCGGCAGGAGAACTTCTCCCGCACGGTCTGAATGACCTTCCACTGACGAGGGATGACCTCCAGGGTCTCGGTGATATCCTCGCCGAGCTTCGACAGCTTGGCCGAGCCGCAGCAGGAGCAGTTTGTCGGCGCAGTGATGACGACACGCTCGCGCGGGAGATGCTCGGGAAACGGCTTGCGTGAAGGACGCTTGCGCTCGAAGGCACTGACGGTCGAGGCACTGGCTGCGATCGCCGCCGCCAGTTCATCTTCGCCGGCGTCTGCTTCGAGTTCCTCGAGTTGCAGCTCCATCTGCTCCAGGAGCCGCGCCTTGCGCTCGGACCGGCTGCCGTAGAGCTCCCTTCGAACCTTGTCGATCTCCAGCTTCAACCGCGCAATCAGCGCCTCGGAATGCGACACGAGTGCCTTTGCGCTGGCGGCTTCCGCCTTGGCGATCATTGCTTCCGCCTCGGCTGTGATGCGCCGGGCACGCTCCTCCGCCAAGGCCGCAAGTGCGCTGGTAAGGTCGTCAGGAAGCTGTTCAGTCGCATCGTTCATGGGCCAATGGAATCATATTCGACCCCGCCATTCCAGTGTTTTTGCTTATCCGGCCGAGGTCGGTCGCCAGGTTTTTTGCGGCATTCGCCAGTCGATCCCTTCTAGCAAATAACCGAGCTGCGCCGGCGTGATCACCACCGAGCCGTCGGCTGCCGATGGCCATATGAAGCGTCCGCGTTCTAGCTTTTTTGTGAACAGGCAGGCTCCCTGGCCGTCATGCCATATAACCTTAATCAGGCCACCGCCACGACCGCGGAAGACGAACAGATGCCCGCACATCGGATCGCGCTTCAGCGTCTCTTGCACCATTAGCGACAGACCCGGAAAGCCCTTGCGCATGTCCGTATGGCCGGTTGCCAACCAGACCTTCACCCCATTCGGAACCGGGATCATCGCCGACCCAGCACACAATCGAGAATGCGGCCAAGCGCCTCCGTGTCGATGTCGCTGTCCACGCGGACACGGCGACCGCGGCCCAGCTCAATTGTCACATCGCTACGCTTCCGGCGGGGCTGCGATGGGGCCGGCGCTTCCAAGGCAGCGGGCTGGGCTGCAGGCGCGGCCTCCGAAACGATCACGGGCACCAAGGTGCTCGATACCTGCATCGACGGCTCCTCGATCCGGCAGAGTTCCTTGCGCCACCGAAAGAGCTGGCTCACGTGGATGCCGGCCGATCGCGCAATCTCGGAAAGAACCGCTCCCGGCTCGAGGCAGGCTGCAACGAGCCGCTCCTTTTCCTCGCGAGACCACCGCCGACGGCGCTCGACAGACGTGATGACTTCAATCGGATGCTTCGTCATAGGACTATCCCTAGTGTTTGCACTAGGACTTCCAATGTTCGCATCAACCTCGCAAGGCGGCCCTCACCGGACGCTTACCCTCTATCTCGCCGCAGCCGATGTCCCGCGATGCGTTATTTCTCAAATCCTGGAAGACCTCATGGGCCGTGCTGAACAATCCGGTAGCCAGAACCGCAAGCGGCCCCGTGGCGGGGCTTTGTTGGATATGTGT
>CCRI01000009.1 GCA_000985875.1 Neorhizobium galegae bv. officinalis | reverse complement strand
CGCCACGGTTGTTGTTGCCGGCACCGCCGCGTGCCTGGCGGCCGCCTTCGGGGCGTTCGCCGGATGCGATGGTGATCTCGATGTTCATCAGGCGCTCGATGTCGCGCAGCAGGCGCGCTTCGTCGGGAGCGCAGAAGGCGATCGCGATGCCGTCACGACCGGCACGTGCGGTACGGCCGATGCGGTGAACGTAGGCGTCCGGTACTTCCGGGAGATCGTAGTTGAAGACGTGGGTGACGCCGGGAATGTCGATGCCGCGGGCGGCAACGTCGGTGGCGACCAGAACGCGGATCTCATTGTCACGGAAGGCCTTGAGGGCGCGTTCGCGCTGGCCCTGGCTCTTGTTGCCGTGGATCGATGCGACCTTGAAGCCGATATGCTCGAGATGCTTGGAGAGCTTTTCGGCGCCGTGCTTGGTGCGCAGGAAGACCATGGCGCGGCCGGTCGGGTTTTCTTCGAGCGACTTCTTCAGAAGATCGGTCTTGTCGTTCTTGCCGACCACGAAGTGGACGAACTGTTCGACCTTGTCGGCAGCCTTGCCCGGAGGCGTGACCGAGACCTGGACCGGATCCTTGAGGAAGTCGGATGCAAGATCGGCGATCGCCTTCGGCATGGTGGCCGAGAAGAGCAGGGTCTGGCGCTTGTTCGGCACCATCTTGGAAATCTTGCGCAGATCGTGGATGAAGCCGAGATCGAGCATCTGGTCGGCTTCGTCGAGAACGAGGTAACGAACCGCGGTCAGGCCGATGGCACGGCGGGCGATCAGGTCGAGCAGGCGGCCCGGGGTGGCGACGAGAATGTCGGTGCCTTTTTCGAGCTGCAGTTGCTGCTTGTTGATCGAGGCGCCGCCGACGACGGCGTTGATCTTCATCGGCGTGCCGCGCACGTAGCTCTTCAGGCTGGCGGCGATCTGGTTGACCAGTTCGCGGGTCGGAGCGAGGATGAGCGTGCGGGTGGTGCGGTTGTCAGGACGCTTCGGGTCCTTGGCAAGCATTTCGATGATCGGGAGACCGAATGCGGCGGTCTTGCCGGTGCCGGTCTGGGCGAGGCCGATCATGTCGCGGCCTTCGAGAAGCTGGGGGATTGCCTGGGCCTGGATCGGGGTCGGCGTTTCGTAACCGAGCGCAAAGAGAGTGGCTACGGTCTGCTTGGACAGACCAAGCTCGTGGAAATTCGTCAAGTCGAATACCTTTTCGGGGCGCCAAAAGCGTGCCGCCGGACTGGCACCATGCCGTCCGGTCTGCCTTTGGCGTCAAGAACCCCGCGTGAAGTGGGAACTTGCAAGTTGGAAATTGCTCTCCAGCGCTTAAACCCTCCGGGATCGAGGGCGATCTATCTGTGCGCCTTGTTCCTTCTTCGCGGTGTCTTTAATGACGCGGGGCCAACTCACGCGGCGGCCGGAAGGTGAAAGCTGAAGCGCATTTGGTGGTTTTCCGGGCAAAAGTCAAGCAGATGTTTCGCAATCGCGAAATGCCGCGGCTTGCCCGCTACCGACCGCAACCCTGCCCGGAACGTCTCCACCACAGCAAAGAGCCTGCGTCCGCCGGCAGCGGAAACAGGCTCTGTAGGGACGCGATCAGTCTTGCGGATCAGCGCGAGCAGACTTCGACGCGATAGGGCTCGCCGTAGCGGTTGCGGCGCCATTCGAGTTCGCAGACCGGCGGGTAGTCGCGGTAATAGGCGCGGCGGTAATAAACGGGCGGCGGGGGCGGGGGAGCATAGTCGTATTCCGGCTCCACATATTCAGGCTCGGCATAGGCCGGCCGCTGTGACCCGGCGACGATCGCGCCGCCGATGATGCCGCCGGCAAGTCCAGCCGCCACGCCCGGCCAGACGTCGCGATGGCGGTCGCGGGCTTCAGCCGCAGGAGCGGTCACCGTCAGGGCGCCCGCTACGGACAGTGCGACGAGGCCGAGTGATATCGTCTTCTTCAGTGCCGACATGTTTTTTCCTTTCCCTTTTTGTCCTCAAGGGGTGCAGAAATCGTGGCGCGCAAAGGCGGCGGATTGATGAAGGCGATTTCCCGATAGTCTGAACGGACGTTCAGGTTCATGCCGCCTTTGGTTGATTTCCGTCAAGCCTGAGCAATCGCCAATGGAGATCATGGCGAGATCGTGGCGATAGCATGGAAAAGATATGTCGGCCCAAACGGGGCAAGCCGTCGATACTCGCTTTTGATCGCTCGGCGCCAACCTTCATCCTGGCCGCGCTCCACCGATACCGGAATTCGACCTGGGGATGTATTTTCCGTGCTGCGCAGGTGCTTCCGTTTGACAAATGCCAGAAATGATAACTCATACCGTTTCAACAACACGATATTAACACTCGCTATGGTGTTATCAGTCGATTGGGAGACAAACGAATCGAGCCGGATATCGGCCGGCATAAGGAGCGGGGGAAGGTGGACACGGAAAGCGAACTCTTGAAAACGGCGTGCGAGCGGATCAACGATCTCGCCGAGCCCGCCTTCATCAAGGACAGCGCCCTCATCTACGTGGCGGTGAACGCCGCCTATGCACGCCTTTTCGGCATGCATCCCAGCGAATTTGCCGGCAATACCAGCCGCGGTCTCGCAGGCACCTCTGAAGACGCCGACCGCAAGGAAAAGGAATGCCGGGCGATCGTATTCGGCACTGACGAGACGGCGCTCTGCTTCGACCGCTCCGGCGTTGTCCGCCACGAGATCCATATCGAGCGCTTCCTCACGGAAGACGACCATACCTATCTCTTCGGCACGTTTGCAGCGGTTCCGGGCATCGATGCCCTCGTCGAACCGAAGATTGCTGCCCCCGCTGCCGGTCCCTCGATCACCGCTGCAAAGCCCATCGCGCCGTTTTCGCCGTTCAACAACGCTCTTCTCGACGATGCCCTCGACATGCTCGAAATGGGCATCGGCATCTACGACAAGCACAACGTTCTGATCTACTGCAATTCCCAGCTCATCAATCATTTTGCGTCGATCTCGATCGATATCCAGCCGGGGATCACCCTCAACGATATCCTCGGATTTGCCTATGATCGCCGCCAGCGCGTGTCTCCGGCGAGTTTCGGTCCCGATGCGCCGAAGAAGGACGCATGGATCGCCGAGCGGATGAAGCCTTTCGAGCTTCCCTATTCCGAGAGTGTCGATCAGCTTTCCGACGGGCGCTGGCTGCGGAGCATCAACAAGCGCCTCGAAAACGGCCTGCTGATCGCCATCCGCCACGACGTGACCGAATTCAAGGAGCAGGAAATGCTCCTGCGCGCCCACGTCTCGGAGACGGATCTGTTCCGCGCGGTCCTCGAAGATTTGCCGGTGCCCGTGTTCGTGCGCAACGGCGACCGCCAGCTCACCTATGCCAATGCCGCCTACGAGGCGATGCTGGGCAAGCCCAGAAGCCATTTTCTCGGCAAGACCGAAATCGAGATGTTCCCGGACGCGGCCGATCGCTTCCGTATCGAGAACGATCGGGTGATGACGGGCGAGGACATCGAGAAGTCGGAGGAAATCACCTTCCCCGACGGAACGGTCGTCCCGGTCATCACGCATCTGCGCCGGGTGACCACCAATGACGGCGCACACAACCTCGTCGGCTCGCGCATGGACGTCTCCCGTATCAAGGAGGCGCAGAACAAAGCGGAGAAGATGGGCAAGGATCTGCAGACGATCCTGAACGCCATGCCCGTCGGCGTCGCGATCCTCGACGAGCGTTTCCTGTTCGAATACGCCAACCCGGCCTTCTATTCCTTCTGGGATGCCGGGGAGCAGTTCGATCTGCCCGGGCGTTCTTACCGGGACTTCCTCAAGGTCAATTTCGACCACGGGATCTATAGCGGCTCGACGAGCAGCTTCGAGGAAATCTACCAGGAGCGCATCGCCGCCCTGACCGATGGCCAGGAGCGGCCGCCGATCGAGGTGAAAAGCCGCAACGGTCTGGTGATCGTCATTTCCGGCACCCAGCTTTCCGGCGGAAAGATCCTGCTGAGCTACATGGACATCACGGCTGTCCGCAAGCGCGAGCAGGAGATCCAGGAGGCCCGTGCGGCGCTCGAAACCCACGGCGCGCTGATGCGCGACGCGACCAGCGCCATGTCGCAAGGACTGCTCATCCTGCATGACGGCGAGATCATCTTCTCCAACGATGCGCTCCCGGCCATGCTCGACATGCCGGCCGAGATGGTGCGCCCCGGAGGTCTCTGGCGCGATCTCTTCCGCTATTGCGTCGAGCGCGGCGATCTCGGCACGCCCGAGGAAGCGGCGGCGACGCTCCAGGCCTGGGAAGACAATGTCGCGGCCGGCAAGCCGGTCTTTGCCGCTTTCCGCATCGAGGGCCGCAAGTGGATCCATGTCGAGGCCAAGCTTACCGGCAGCGACCATTGGCTGGCGGTATTTACCGACGTCACCGAGATGAAGAGCCGCGAGGAGGAGCTGACCCGCCTCCTGCAGCGCGCCGAGGCCGCCGACCGCGCGAAGTCGGAATTCCTCGCCAACATGAGCCACGAGATCCGTACGCCGATGAACGGCGTGCTCGGCATGGCGGAATTGCTCGCCAAGTCCAATCTCGACACCCGCCAGAAGACTTTCATCGACATCATCGTCAAATCGGGCAACGCCCTTCTGACGATCATCAACGACATTCTCGACTTCTCCAAGATCGATGCCGGCCAGATGAAGCTGCGCAAGGCGCCGTTCGATCCGGTCGAGGCGATCGAGGACGTGGCGACGCTTTTGTCCTCATCGGCCGCCGAGAAGGATATCGAGCTCATCGTGCGCGGCGACGCCTCGATCCGCGAGACGGTGATGGGCGATGCGGGGCGTTTCCGCCAGATCATCACCAACCTCGTCGGCAACGCGGTGAAATTCACCGAAAAGGGACATGTCTTCATCGACCTGAGGTCGGAGGCAAAAGGTCCCCGCGAGATGATGCTGTCGATCCGCATCGAGGATACCGGGCTCGGCATTCCGGAAGAAAAACTGAAGTCGGTCTTCGATAAATTCTCGCAGGTCGATACGTCCTCGACGCGCCGCCACGAAGGCACGGGTCTCGGGCTGGCGATCACCGCGGGCCTCACCGAACTCTTCGGCGGCTATATCGACGTGACGAGCGAAGTCGGTCGCGGATCGGTGTTTACCGTGCATCTGCCGTTCCAGGTGGTCAGCGAGCGCAATGTGCTCACTACCCTGCCGATCAACACCAGCGGTGCCCGCATCCTCGTCGTCGACGACAATGCCGTCAATCGCCGTATCCTCACCGAACAGCTCACCATGTGGGGCTTCGACACGGTCGCAGCCGACAGCGGGGCCGAGGGTCTGGCCATCCTCCGCGAAGCCGCGCGTATCGGCGTCACGGTCGACGCGATTGTGCTCGACTATCACATGCCGGAGATGAACGGCCTCGATTTCGCAAAACATCTCAGGCGCGATGCTCGTTTCGACGGCACCGGCGTGGTTTTCCTGACCTCCATGGACATGGCCGGCGACGACAGCATGTTTGCCGCCCTCAACGTCCAGGCCCATCTGATGAAGCCGGCGCGCGCCAATCTGCTGCGCAGCACGATCATCGACGTCGTCCGCTCGATCCGCACCAAGCGGCGGGCAGTCGAAGCGGGGCAGACGGCTGTTCAGCCTCCGGCGACGGTGCGGCCCCTCGCTCCGGTTGCCGCACCCACGCTGGTTGCTTCGACGCCAGCGATTGCCGAACAGCCGGCGGCGCCGGTCTCCACGCCGCCCATGCAGGCGGCGCCAACGCTTGACGTGCTGGTCGCCGAGGACAACGAGGTGAACCAGATCGTCTTCACCCAGATCCTGCAGACCACCGGCTGGCTGTTCCAGATCGTCAAGAACGGTGCGGAAGCCGTTGAGGCGTGGAAAAAGCACGATCCGGCGGTCATCATCATGGACGTGTCGATGCCCGTCATGAACGGGCATCAGGCGACCCAGAAGATCCGCGAGCTCGAACAGGAGACGGGCACCCATACGCCGATCATCGGCGTCACGGCGCATGCGCTCGAAAGCGACCGCGAACTCTGCTTCCAGGTGGGCATGGACGATTATCTTTCCAAGCCGATCAGCCCGGAGGCACTGGAAGCCAAGGTCCGCAACTGGCTCGGCGGTGCGATCGTGAGTTCCGTTTCGAACTGAGCGGGCAGGACGTGGCCAAGCCGGTCAATATCGCCTCTCCGGCGCCGCTACCCGCACAGTGCCGCCAATCGAGGGGGCGGGCATGGCGTCTGTAATCCTCATCTGCACTCTGCCTGTCGTCGGGTGAAAGGTGATCCAGCGTGCGAGATCCTCGCCGAGGCTGGTATCGACAAGCTTGACGCCCTCTTCCAGAAGGAACCGTCTGGCGAATGCGGAATTGAGCGATCCCGGATCGTAGCCGCTCGATTTTCGCGTGCGGCCGCCAAAGAGCTTGGCCCTGAGATTTCGGCGTTCGGCACCGAAGCCATAGAGATCGTCGACCAGAGTGCGCATGGCGAGATCGCCATATCGTTCCGGACGTTCGTCGATATCCTGCCCGCCACTCGTCGGCAGGATGAAATGGTTCATGCCCCCGATATTGGTGACCGGATCATAGATGCAGGCCGAGACGCAGGAGCCGAGAACGGTCATCAGTATCGTATCGGGATCGGCGGACACCGCATATTGACCGCCCAGGATATGAATATGGTGAGAGTCTATGAAGTTCATCTAATGCTCCGATCCCGTGCATGCGGCGATCACATTCTCGCAAAAGTATGAAGGCGCTACGCGAACGGGAAGGCCCAACAATGAGTGGCGAAAAATACTGGCTGGTACGTATTTCGTAATTCGAGGGGCCGGGGCTGGGGTGGATAGAGACCTTTCCTGGCGCACCCTGCTTTCGCAGAGCCTGCCGACCTCCCGGTCGATCGTCACAGGGGCTTTCTGCCGCGAGCGGCTTTTCCGTTCAGGGACCGTTAAGCAGGGGATGTGCATTGTTCGGGAATATCGGGCCTTTTCCTGCCGTTCGCAGTTGGCCCGGTGGAAACGGAGACGCTTGTGATGAAGAAGATAATTGTCTCGGCGCTGATCCTGGCCGCTGCCTGCACCAGCATCTTGGTGCCGGCCGGTGAAGCGGCGGCCCAGGAATGGGGCAGACACCACGACCGATACGATCGATATGATCGATACGATCGCCGTGGTCCTCCGCCGCGCAGGCGTCATAACAATGACGGCGCCATAATCGCGGGCGGCCTGGCCGCGGGCGTGATCGGCGGGCTGATCGGCGGTGCGCTCGCCAATGACGGCGGGCCGCGTTACATCGATCCGCCACCGCCGCCCCGTCCGCGCTGCTGGTATGAGGACCGCCGCGTGCGCAACGCCTATGACGGCGGCTGGCACATGGAAAGCCTGCGCGTCTGCCAATAGTGGCCGTGCTATGTAATGGATGGCAGCCGGTCTCAGGGCCGGCTGTTTTGCGTTGGGCTACCTTGGATCAGGACGCCGGCTTGATCCCGCACAGCATCTCGCGCTTGCCCGCAAAGCCCGGACGTCGCTCTACCGTAAAACCGGCCGCCTGCAGGTTTCGCCGCACGAATCCGGCTGCCGCATAGGTGCCGAACGTGCCGCCGGGCAAGGTCTTGTCGTGGATTGCCTGCATGATTTCGGGAGACCACATGTCGGGATTGCGGGAAGGTGCAAAACCGTCGAGGAACCAGGCGTCGAAATCCGCCTCGGCCGCGCAGACGCCTTCGAGCGCCGGGCCGCAGATGACCGTCAGTCGGGTCCGGGCATCGGCCTCGATCACGACATGGCCGCCCGGCTCGTCCGGCCACGCTTCAACCAGCGCCTGCCGTTCCGCATCGATCTCCGGCCAGCGGGCGAGCGCCCGGTCGATTTCGTCGCGCTGCATCGGGTAGAGTTCGAACGAGGTGAAATGCAGCTTGGCGCCCTCGGGACGGGAAAGCTTCCATTGCCGCCAGGTCTCGCAGAAATTCAGGCCGGTGCCGAAGCCGAGTTCGCCGATCCGGAAGTTCCGGTGCTTTTCCCAGCGCTCCGGCAGGCCGTTGCCGGCCAGAAACGTGTGGCCGCATTCCAGCCGACCGTCGGTGCGGCAATAAAAGTGGTCGCCAAACTTTTGCGAATAAGGCATATCGCCGTCATGCCAGTCCAAAGTCTGGCCTTCGGTCGCACGAATTTCAGGATCACGGTCACTCATGGGACATGCGGATAATCCTGCCGGCTTCGGCGGTCAATCTCATGCTCTCCCATCCTCCGCCGATCTCGTCATCCTCGGCGGTGGCATCATGGGCCTCTGGGCGGCGGTCAAGGCCGAGCGGCTCGGTATTCGCACCCTGCTCGTCGATGCCGGCCCGCTGGGGCAGGGGGCGAGCGGCGGGCTGCTCGGCGCCCTGATGCCGCATATGCCGGACAAGTGGAACGACAAGAAGCAGTTCCAGTTCGATGCGCTGCTGTCGCTGGAGGACGAGATCGCGGAAATCGAAGCCGAGACCGGCATGGCCTGCGGCTATCGCCGCTCCGGTCGGCTGATCCCGCTGCCGAAGCCGCATTTGCGGAAGATCGCGCTTGGCCATTCCGCCGATGCGGAAGCCTGCTGGCGGCGCGGCGACCGCCGTTTCCAATGGCATGTGCTCGACCGTCCGCCTCAAAAAGGCTGGCCGGATGCCTCCTTCGCGGCCGCCGGGCTGGTACACGACACGTTTGCGGCCCGCGTCTCCCCGCGCGGTCTCCTCTCGGCGCTCGTCGCCTTCCTGCGCTCGGCCGGTCATGTGCAGGTCGTCGAGGGCATCGAGGCCGAGACGATCGATCCCGCGGCAAATAGGATTATATTCCGTGGCGGTGACAGCGTCACCTTTGGCCATTGCATCGTCTCGGCGGGCCATGGGTCCTTCCCGCTGCTTCAAGGCATCTCGCCGCCGCTCAATCGACCGATCGGCCAGCCGGTCAAGGGACAGGCCGCACTCCTCAAGGCGGATATCGATCCCGCCCTGCCGGTGATCTTCCTCAACGGTCTTTATGTCGTTGCCCACGAGGGCGGTCACGTCGCGGTCGGCAGCACCAGCGAGGATGTGTTCGACGACCCGTCCTCGACCGATTCCCAGCTGGATGAGCTGATCGCGCGCGCCCGGGTGCTGGTGCCGGCACTGGCCCAGGCTCCCGTCGTCGAGCGCTGGGCGGGGCTGCGGCCGAAGGCGATCGATCGCGATCCGATGGTGGGCGCACATCCTGATCACGCGCGAGTGATTGCGCTCACAGGTGGTTTCAAGGTGAGTTTCGGTATCGCGCACAGGTTGGCCGATGCAGCCCTCAACGCCCTGAACTGCCGGGAAATGCGACTTCCGGCGTCATTCACGCTCGCCAATCATCTGGCCGTCGCCTCGCGTTAAACGCGAACTTTCGGTTCCCCGCGTCGTTATTCTGTCACGCAAATCACTTAACCCCCACGGCAGGGATTGTTGAGCAATGCGTAAAACACGGGGTTGCTGAAAAGGACGTTCAGAAGGTGACGCATGCGCTATGCCATTCATTTCACGCCTCCGGCGCATGATCCGCTGACGCTTGCCGCGGCCCAGTGGCTCGGCCGCAACGCCTTTTCGGGCGAGGCGATGGAGCCGCCGGCCATCCGCGGCATCGGCATCCACGACATCGCCTTCAATACCGCGCTGCCCCGTCGCTACGGTTTCCATGCGACGCTGAAGGCGCCGTTCCGGCTGGCGCCCGACGTCACCGAACCGATGCTGCTGCGCCACCTGATGCGCTTCGCCGGTACCCACAGCCCGTTCGAACTGCCGAAGCTCGAAGTCGTCCGGCTCGGCAATTTCTTCGGCCTGGCGCCGGTCGTCCCCTGCGACACCGCCCGGTTTCTCGCCGCCTCCGTCGTCCAGGAATTCGACAATTTCCGCACGCCGCTGACCGAGGCCGAACTGGAACGCAGCGATTCGGGCGATCTCTCTGCGCCTCAGTTCGCCAACCTTTATCGGTGGGGCCATCCTTACGTGATGGACGAGTTCCGTTTCCACATGACGCTGACCGGCCCGCTGTCGGCAATCGAGATGCCGCGTTTCGATCTGGCGCTGCGCGATTATTTCGAGCCCTATCTCAGAAAGCCGGTCGAGATCGCCAATCTGGCGCTGTTCATCGAGGAAGAGCCGGGCGCGCCCTTCCAGGTGCATTCGCTGCACCCGATGGGCCGCGTGGCGGCGCGCAAGATCGCCTGAAAGAGCGCAAACGGTCACTTTTGTTCAAGAGGCCGTCGCGGAAATCTGCTATATCCGCGCGATGCAGAACGTCTCCCAGGAACAGGCAGCCGACCACATGCCGCTCGCCCAGGCGGAAACAACCCGCTTCTGGCGCGACAGCCGTTTCGGGGGCATGGAATGCCTGGCCGCCACGTTCCTCACCCATGAATTCGCGCCGCATGCGCATGACACGTTCAGCATCGGCGCCATCGAACGCGGCGCGCAGGTGGCGACCATCCGCGGCCTGCGCGAAAGTTCGGGGCCGGGTGATATCTATCTCATCAATCCCGGCGAGATCCACGACGGCGCGCCCGGCGACGGCGGTTATCGCTACCGGATGATCTATCCGGATGTCGCGCTGTTTCGCGAGATCCTCGAAGACGTCACCGGCAAATCCTTTGAGGGCACGCCCGCCTTCGGCATCCAGCTCCTCCACGACCAGGCGCTCGCCGACGCTTTCCACAAGGCGCACCGGACGCTGGAAGAGGGCTCCGGCGCGCTCGAGACCAGCCAGGCGATGTTCCTGGTGCTGGATGCGGTGTTTCGCCGCCACGGCAGCTCGATCATCGTGCCGGTCGATACCACCGAGCGCACCGCCGTCCGTGAGGCCCGCGACTACCTGGTCGAGAATTTTGCTTCCGATGTGGGGCTGGAGGAATTGGCAACGGTCGCGGGTCTCAGCCGCGCGCATCTCATCCGTGCCTTCCGCAAGGAATTCCACATCACCCCGCATTCCTTCCTGACCGATATCCGCATCCGCGCGGCACGCAAACGCTTGAGGGAAGGCGGCCAGCCGGCCGAGATCGCGCTCGAATGCGGCTTTGCCGACCAGGCGCATTTCACCCGTCATTTCAAGGCCCGCACCGGGCTGACGCCGGGCCAGTATCGGGCGCGCTGATCACTTTCGTTCAAGACGGGCATCTGCCTAACCCCTTAGACCTCCGTCTCCATCGGAGGTTTTCGACGTGAACAACAATACAAAACTGCAGGACTTCCTCGGAGGCATGCGGGCAATCTCGCCGCTGATCGCCGCCGTCATCCCGATCGGCCTCGTGTTCGGCGCGGTGGCGGCCACCAAGGGCCTGTCGCCGGCGGAAGCGGGCCTGATGAGCGCGCTGGTCTTTGCCGGCGGCTCGCAATTCGTGGCGATGGATATCTGGACCCATCCGGCCTCCTGGACCGGCGTCGGTTTCGCAGCCCTGCTGGTCAACATCCGCCACGTGCTGATGAGCGCCTCGCTTGGCACCAGAATGGGTGGTTTCCGCCAGCCGGCGCGTTATCTCTCCATGCTGTTCCTCGCCGACGAGATCTGGGCGATGGCCGAGTTCCGCGCCAAGGTGGCGCGGCTCACCCCCGCCTGGTTTGCCGGCCTCGTCGCACCCTTCTACCTCGCCTGGGTGTTTTCAGGCCTTGCAGGTGCCGCCCTCGGTGCTTTTCTCGGCGACCCGGTGGTGCTCGGGCTCGATTTCACCTTTCCGGCCGTCTTCATCGTTCTGGTCATGGGCTTCTGGAAGGGGGCGGAAACCGGCGCCGTGCTGCTGGCGAGCGGGGTTGCCGCCGTCGCCACCCAGCATTTCGTGCCGGGCGTCTGGTATATCGCCGCCGGCGCCGTCGCCGGCCTTGCCGCCGCCACGCTGACCGGCAAATCTCAAGATGTGGAGGTGACGCCGTGACCGTCGATCTCGCCACGCTCGTCGCGATCCTCGCGATGGCGGCCGCCACCGTGCTCACCCGGTTGAGCGGTCTCGTCCTCATCCGCCATGTCTCGCTCGAAGGCAGTCGCCGCAAGGCGATCGAATCGATCCCGCCCGCCGTGCTGATGGCGGTCGTCGCGCCGACCGCCTTTGCCACCGGGATTGCCGAAACCTTGGCCTGCGCCGTGACTGCTTTTGCGGCACTTCGACTGCCGATGCTTGTTTCCGTGGCACTCGGCGTCGCCTCAGTCGCGATCCTTCGCGCGCTCGGCCTCTGAGAGGACGTTTCCATCTCGACATGGCCGGAACGGGTGCGCTACCGTCCGGCCTCATTCGTCGAAGGTGATCCATGCAGGCAAGAGACTATCCGCGCGAACTCGTCGGCTACGGCCGTACCACTCCAGATCCGAAATGGCCCGGCGGCGCCCATGTCGCCGTTCAGTTCGTGATCAATTACGAGGAGGGCGGCGAGAGCTCGATCATGGACGGCGATCCGGCCTCGGAAAACCTGCTGTCGGAAATCGTCGGTGCCGCGCCCTGGCCGGGCCAGCGCAACCTCAACATGGAGTCGATCTACGAATACGGCTCGCGCGCCGGCTTCTGGCGGCTCTTCCGGATGTTCACCGATCTCAAGGTGCAGACCACCGTCTACGGCGTGACGCTCGCCATGGCCCGCAACCCGGAGGCCGTCGCCGCCATGAAGGAAGCCGGCTGGGAAATCGCCAGCCACGGCTATCGCTGGCTGGAATACAAGGATTTCCCGGAGGCGAAGGAGCGCGAGCACATTCTCGAAGCCGTGCGCCTGCATACCGAATTGGTCGGCGAGCGGCCCTACGGCATGTACCAAGGCAAGCCTTCCGACAACACGCTGAAACTGGTCATGGAGGAGGGAGGTTTCCTCTATTCCTCAGACAGTTACGCGGACGACCTGCCCTATTGGGTCAAGGGTCTCGACGGCAAGCCGTTCCTGATCATCCCCTATACGCTGGAGACCAACGACATGCGGTTTGCCACGCCGCAGGGTTTTAACGCCGGCGACCAGTTCTTCACCTACCTCAAGGACGCCTTCGACGTGCTCTACCAGGAAGGGAAGGAGGGCGCGCCGAAGATGATGTCGGTCGGCCTCCACTGCCGCCTCGTCGGGCGGCCAGGCCGCGCTGCCGCACTGAAGCGCTTCATCGAATACGTGCTCAGCCACGACAAGGTCTGGATCCCGCAACGCATCGAGATTGCCAGGCATTGGCACGAACACCACAAGCCGGCGGGCGCTCTATGACCGCCCGCGGCGACTTTATCCAGATGTTCGGCGGCGTGTTCGAACATTCTCCCTTCATCGCTGAGCGGGCCTATGATTCCGGGCTGATGCTGGTGCCGCTGACGTCCAAGAGCGTGCATGACGCGCTGACCTCGATCTTCCGCAAGGCAAGCCGCGAGGAACGCCTCGGCGTGCTGCGCGCCCACCCGGACCTTGCGGGCAAGCTCGCGATTGCCGGCGAACTCACCGAGGACAGCAAAAAGGAACAGGCCGGCGCCGGGCTGGACCGCCTGAGCGCTGCCGAGCACGCCCGCTTCACCGAGCTCAACACCGCCTATACGGAAAAATTCGGCTTCCCCTTCATCATCGCGGTCAAGGGCCTGACCAAGGACGACATTCTCGCAGCCTTCGAGAAGCGGATCGACAATTCGGCGGACGAGGAGTTCGACACCGCTACCGCCCAGGTGGAAAAGATCGCGCTCCTGCGCCTGCAATCGCTGCTTCCGGGACATTGACGCCTCGGACGCTGCTTTCCTCAATCCTCTCCGTCGCTTATATTGGCGATATCAGGAGTGACGCCGTCATGAGACCGTCGGAAGTGCTGGAAAAGAACCGGGAAGCGATCCGCGAGGCGACAAAACGCTTCAACGCGACCAACCCGCGCGTCTTCGGCTCCGTGGCGCGTGGCGAAGACGGACCGGATAGTGATATCGACATCCTTGTCGATGCACTTCCCGGCATCACCCTCTTCGATCTCGGCGGGCTGCAGGACACGCTCGAAACGCTGCTGCAGGTCAAGGTCGATCTCGTCACGTCCGGGGGCATCCGCAATTCGATGCGCGACCGGATCCTGTCGGAAGCGGCACCCATATGAGTGCTGACCGACTGAGGGAATATCTCGACCAAATGCATTCTGCCGCGCTTCAGGCCTGCGAGTTCGTGGCCGGCATGGAGCAGGAAACGTTTCTCGGCGACATTCGCACGCAGATGGCGGTCGGCATGGCGTTGATCCTGATCGGCGAGAGTGCCGCCAGGATCATGACCCATCATCCAGACTTCCCCGTCGATCATCCGGAAATTCCCTGGTCGAAAATGAAGGGCATGCGCAATTTCGTCGTCCATGATTATTACGAGCTGGAGCTTCCCATCGTTCTGGATACGGTGAAAACCTCCCTGCCGCTGCTGGTTTCCCAGCTCGACTCCCTGCGCAACTGGCGTGCCCAGGGCGAATGAATGAAGCCGAATGACTGAAGGCGAATAAATTGACCGAATATCTGGAAATCCTGCCTCTCACAAAGGAAGCCTTCGCTCCCTTCGGCGATGTCATCGAGGCCGACCCGGCGACCATGCGGCTGATCAACGGCGGCACGACGGAGCGCTATCACGCGCTTGCCGAGCCCGTGGTGATCGGCGAGCCCGAGCGGCTGATCTTCAGCATCTTCCGCAGCAAGCCGCGGCAATTCCCCTACGCGATCACCATGATGGAGCGGCATCCCTTCGCCAGCCAGAGCTTTTCGCCGATATCGGGCCAGCCGTTCCTGATCGCGGTTTCCCATGACGAAGACGGCCGGCCGGGCAAGCCGCAGGTTTTCCTCGTGCAGCCGCACCAGGGGGTCAATTATTTCCCAAAGGCCTGGCACCATCCCCTGATGGCGATCGGCGTCGTTAGCGATTTCCTGGTGGTGGACAGGGACAATACCTCCGCGAATTATGAGGAGGCCTTCTTCGAAACCCCCTATCTGATCTCGGAGCCGAGCCTATGACCGGCCTCACCACCCATGTTCTCGACACCGCCAGCGGCAAACCCGCCGAGGGACTGTCGATCGATCTCTACCGGCTGAACGGCGAGACTCGCGAAAAACTCAAAACTGTCTTCACCAATAGCGACGGCCGCGTCGATGGCGGGCCGATCCTGATCGGCGAGACGTTTCTTGCCGGCGAATACGAATTGGTCTTCCACGCCGGAGACTATCTTCGCGCCCGCGGCATCACGCTCGACGAGCCGGCCTTTCTCGACGTGATCCCGATCCGCTTCGGCATTGCCGACACGACGGCGCATTACCATGTGCCGCTGCTGCTCTCGCCCTACGGTTATTCCACCTATCGGGGGAGCTGATGCGCTTTGCCGCGATCGCCGACATTCATGGCAACTGCGCAGCGCTCGAAGCGGTGCTCGCCGACATTCATGCGCAGGGCATCACCGACATCGTCAATCTCGGCGATTGCCTCAGTGGCCCGCTCGAAGCCGGGCGCACTGCCGACCTGCTGCTCCTCCTTGATACGATGGCGACGCTGACGGTGCGCGGCAATCACGACCGCTATCTGATCGAGAACCCGGCGGATGCCATGCCGTCCTGGGAAGTACATGCCTTTTCCGAACTCGCGCCGCGCCACCTGCAATGGCTGCGTAAGCTGCCGTTCAGCGCCGTCTATCGGGACGAGGCCTATCTCTGCCATGCGACGCCGCAATCGGACAACGTCTATTGGCTGGAGCAGGTATCCAGCGAAGGCCATGTCTTCCTGAAGCCGCTGGAAGAGATCGAGGCGCTGGCGGAAGGCATCGAGCAGCCGCTGATCCTCTGCGGCCACAGCCATATTCCGCGGGCGGTGCAGCTCTCCGACGGCCGACTGATCGTCAATCCCGGCAGCGTCGGCTGCCCGGCCTATGACGACGACACGCCTTGCTTCCACAAAGTGGAGACTGGCCACACGATGGCGTCCTACGCGATCCTGGAAAAGACGTCCGCGGGCTGGATACCGCAGTTCCGCAACGTGGCCTACGACCATCTGGCGATGTCGCGCCTCGCCGCCGAAAACGGCCGCGCCGACTGGGCGGTGGCGCTCGCCACGGGCAGGGCGGGGTAGGGTAGATTGATTTTGGCTACGACATGTACCATTTATCGTACAAGTCATTTGGAGGCCATGATGCGCACCGTCATGTTTTCCCAAGCCCGGCAGGAACTTGCCAGCCTTCTGGACGAGGTCTCGAACGACCGCGTGCCGATCGAGATCATGCGCCGCGACAAGCCGTCGGCCATCCTGATCGACAAGGACGAGTATGAAGGCATGCTGGAGACGTTGCACCTGATGTCGACGCCCGCTAATGCGACGCGGCTGATGGAGGCGTTTGCCGACGCCAAAGCCGGCAAGGGGCTCGTCCATCACGATCTTATCGATCCGGAATGAGTGCCTATGCTGTTGGCGTGGCAGGGGCGTGGATTGGCGGACTATCTTTACTGGCAGGAGCACAAAAAAATGCTCGCCCGCGTGAACGAGCTTCTGCGGGACACAATGAGCCATCCCTTCGAAGGGCTGGGGAAACCGGAGCCTCTGCGCGGACAGATGAAAGGCACCTGGTCAAGACGGATTTCGCAGGAGCATAGGCTGACTTATTACGTTGAAGGACAAGGCGACCGACAGACGCTGATCATCCTCCAATGCCGTTTCCACTACTGAACCGCTCCTCCTGAAACCTTTCGGCAATCCTTCCCTCCGATACTTCTTTCCGATTCGACAGGAGAGATCGTCATGGCTCAAACGCGCGGCAAATCCGGTTCTCGGCGCAGAAGCGCGCCCAAGCGGTCGTCGGGCTCCGGCTCGACGATCTGGCCCTGGCTCGGAGCGCTGGCGGTGGTGGCCGGCGGCATCGCGCTTTATGAGAATTCCGCGGAGGCGAGGCGGTTTGTCAAAGGCCTGACGTCCGGTCGACCGGTCCAGGTCGCGGTAAAACCGGTGCCGGCAAAGCCTGTCCAGGCGAGTTCCGGGCCGTCTCATCGGCCGGTGACGCCGAAGCCCGCGGTCGCTCCGGACCAGAGCCATACCGCCGCGATCATCCCGCCGGCGCCGATCGGCAAGCCGGTCCTCGACGAGATCCAGAAACCTGCCGAACCGCCGAAGAGCAATGAGAGCCTTGCCGGCGCCTATGAGGCGAAATTTTATCTATGCGGCTCGGCCAAGCAGGACGACTGCGTCGTGGCCGCCGACCGTTTCATGTTCCATGGCCAGAAGATCCGGCTGGTCGGCATCGAGGTGCCCGATATCAAGAAGCCGCGTTGCGAGGCGGAGCGGATCAAGGCGAGCGATGCGGAACTGCGGGTGCGCGCCTTCCTCGATTCCGGGCCGTTCGAGCTGGTCACCTGGCAGGGCAATGAAGACGAGGTCGAAGGACACAAGCTGCGCGAAGTGACGCGCAACGGCCGCTCGCTCGCCGATATCCTTGTCAACGAGGGCCTGGCCAGGCGGCCGGGCGCCGGCAAGGGCGGCTGGTGCTGATCGCAGCACCGACCACTCCTGTGATTTGATAGAGTGAGATGCAAAAAAGCCCCGGAACTGGCCGGTGTTTCGATGCTGATCCGTGTTCCGGCGTGCAAATCTACTGACTTCATCGTCCGGCGCAGCGTTGCCGCGCCGGACGAGGCGCTCCAGGGCTAGTCGGAACGATCCTTGTGATCGTGGCCGCCATGACCATGGAACAGGTGCATCAGCGGGCAGGCGAGCAGCAGAAGGTATGGTGCCAGCCCCAGCGCGTGCGCCCAGTGCTCACGGAGGATGAAGAAGGCGATCACGATGATGAGCGAGGCCGCCATCAGCAGCCCTGTGCGGGACAAGTTCATAGGTCGATCCTCCTGAGCCTGAGTGAGTTGGCGATCACGCTCACCGACGAAAGAGCCATTGCGGCTGCGGCGATGATCGGCGAGAGAAGAAGCCCGAAAGTCGGATAGAGGACGCCTGCGGCGACGGGGATGCCTGCAGCGTTGTAGATGAACGCGAAGAACAGGTTCTGGCGAATGTTCCGCATCGTCATCCGACTCAACTGCCGGGCGCGGGCAATGCCCTGGAGATCGCCTTTCAGAAGCGTCACCCCTGCGCTTTCGATCGCAACGTCGGTGCCGGTCCCCATCGCTATGCCGACATCCGCCGCCGCCAGTGCGGGAGCGTCGTTCACGCCATCTCCAGCCATGGCGACAATCCGCCCCTCGTCCCGAAGGCGGGCGACGATCTTGCTCTTGTCTTCGGGCAGGACCTCGGCCTCGACTTCGCTAATGCCGAGCTTTCGCGCCACCGCCTGGGCCGTTGTCCTGTTGTCGCCGGTCAGCATCACCACCCGCACGCCTTCTGCGACCAGCGCCCGGACGGCTTCCGGCGTGGTCGCCTTTATCGGATCCGCGATCGCGAAAAGACCGGCCAAAACACCGTCGGCTGCCATGAAGATCACGGTCGCACCTTCGCCGCGCAGTTCCTCGGCCTTCGATGCCATTACAGACACATCGACGTTGGCTTCGCCCATGATACGATGACTGCCAAGGATCAGCTTCCTGCCTTCGACCGTCCCGGTCACGCCCTTGCCCACCGGGCTGTCGAACTCCGAAGCCTCGCCCAGGGGCACGTTCCTTTCGTTCGCGGCATTGACGATGGCAAGTGCGAGCGGGTGCTCGCTCGACCGTTCCAGCGTTGCCGCAAGCCGGAGCAGTTCGGCCTCCGAGATGCCTTCGCGCGGAGCGATCACGGTGACCTTGGGTCTTCCTTCCGTCAGTGTCCCGGTCTTGTCGACGACCAGCGTGTCGATCTTTTCGAAGCGTTCCAACGCTTCGGCATTCTTTATCAGTACGCCGATCCTTGCTCCCCGTCCGACACCCACCATTATGGACATGGGGGTAGCAAGTCCGAGGGCGCAGGGGCAGGCAATGATCAGGACAGCGACGGCCGCTACAAGTCCATGGGCGAAACGCGGCTCGGGTCCGAACAGCATCCATGCGATGAAGGACAGGAATGCGATCGCAATCACCACCGGGACGAACCAGCCGGACACCTCGTCCGCCAGTCGCTGTATCGGTGCGCGGGATCTTTGCGCCTCGGCTACCATCCGGACGATCTGCGACAGCATGGTGTCGCGTCCGACCTTCCCGGCCTCCATCACGAAGCCGCCCGTCTGGTTCATCGTTCCCCCGATCAGCTTGGAGCCGACCTCCTTCGTGACCGGCATCGACTCCCCGGTGATCATGGACTCGTCGATGGAGCTTCTGCCTTCAAGGAGCGTGCCATCGACGGGGACCTTCTCTCCCGGGCGAACGCGCAACCTGTTTCCGACGGCAACCGCGTCGAGCGCGATATCCTGGTCCGAACCGTCAGCCGAAACCAGTCGGGCTGTCTTGGGCGCCAGATCCAGCAGGGCGCGGATTGCTCCCCCGGTCTGTTCGCGCGCCCGCAGCTCGAGCACCTGTCCCAGCAGAACCAGGACGGTGATCACTGCCGCCGCCTCGAAATAGATCGCGACCGTGCCTTCGGCCGAGCGAAGCGTTTCAGGGAAGGCGCCCGGCAGGACCGTGCCGACGACACTGTAGATCCAGGCGACCCCAGTGCCCATGGCGATCAGGGTAAACATGTTGAGGTGCCGTGTGACCACGGAACGCCAGCCGCGTTCGAAGAAAGGCCATCCTGCCCAGAGGACAACTGGCGTTGCGAGGACCATCTGGATCCAGTTGGACATCTGTGGTCCGACGAGCATGTGCAGGTTCGTCAGGTGGCCGCCCATCTCAAGGGCAAGCACCGGAAGCGATAGGACGAGGCCGATCCAGAAGCGGCGCTGCATATCCAGCGACTCGGCGCTCGGCCCGGACTCGACCGTTGGTGACTCCGGTTCGAGCGTCATTCCGCAAATCGGGCAGTTGCCCGGTCCGATCTGCCTGACCTGCGGGTGCATCGCACACGTGTAGATGGTTCCCTCTGCGGCGGAAGGCGGCGTTGAGGCCCCGAGAGAAGCCGCCTTGTCCGTTTCGCCGGGATGACCGTGATCGTGGTGATGGGGGTGATTGTGATACTCATGTGTCATGTCATTCTCCCCGTCAGGCCTCGCCGTAGGTGATGTACGTCATCATCCCCGTGGCCATGTGGTACAGGTGGTGGCAGTGAAGCGGCCAGCGGCCGGGATTGACCGTGTCGAACTCCACCGCGACCTCGGCCATCGGCGTCAGAAGAACGGTGTCGCGGACGGCCCCGCCGATATCCTGGCCGTTGGCGCGCACGACCTGGAAATGATGCCCGTGCAGATGCATCGGGTGCGCCATCATCGACATGTTGCGCATGGTCAGCCGGACCCGCTTGTTCTGCGAGACACGCAATGGCGCGGATGGGTCGATGCCCCACGCGTAGGCGGCCATGTCACCAGTCAGCGTTACCGTGTATTGATGGTCGGGTGATCTCGCGGGGAGAGGCGCGGCGGCCCTGAACTGCCGCTCCATGCCGAGGTCGAGAACAGGACCGGCCTCGGAGGCTTTGGCGGCAAGCTTCTCCACGGCCGCATCGCTGGTCGCCAGGATGATGCCCGTCCGCTCCCTCGCGCCTTCTCGGAGCGCGAGTATCGGATAGGATCCGGTGTGTGCTGGAAGCTGCAGCCTGATGTCGACGCGCTGACCCATCGAGATCGGGAAGCGGCTGGCCGAGAGAGGGACGACATCGTTGCCGTCGACTGCGATGAGGCTGCCGGAAATCTGCCCGGTGTCTATGGTGAAGGCTGTCGCGGTCGCTCCGTTGATGATCCGCAAGCGTATGCGCCCGCTTTTCTCGACCCTGACGACTTCGGGATCGTCCAAAGTCCGGTCATTTGCGAGATACGCATCGTATTCGATGTCGTTGAGATCCGTCGACGACATCCGCTTCATCGGCATGCTCATAGTCGACATTCCTGTCATCGGCATCTGATGGCCCTTCATGTTCGTCATCATCTGCATCATGCTCTGATGGCCTGACTGCATCCCGCCATGGCCGGAACTCCCGTTCTTCAAGGCATCGAGCAATTCCTCGGGGGATTTGAACGAGAAATCATGCAGCAGGATCACAACCTCCTGTTCGTCGCGGGCGCGGTCTTCGGTCGTCCGGACGATCAGCGGTGCTGCAAGCAGGTTCTGTTCCTGCAGGGTGTGGGCGTGCATCCAGTGGGTGCCGCCGGGGCCGACAGGGAAGGTGTAGTCGCGGCTCTCCCTGGCGGTAAGCAGGGCGGCGGGATTTTCTGGCACGCCATCCATGTTCCATGGCGGTGTCAGGCCATGCCAGTGGATGAGCGTGTCCTCCGAGGACTCGTTGAGAAGGCGAACATTGAAGTTCGAACCCGCATCGAGGACGAGACCCGGCCTGCCGCTGCGGTCGGCTAGACCGAAGACGGTGGCGGCCTTGCCGTTCACGTCCAGGGTTCTCTTTCCGATGATGAGATCCACAGGGGCGGGGTTTGCAAACGCGTGCGTTGAATTGAGGACGGGCGAGACGGCTGCCGCACCCGCGGCCAGCGTCTTCAGGAATTGACGGCGATACATGAGATGCCTCTTGATCCTTGTCGGCATGCCGACAGTGCTGATGATGGATTCCCGCTGGAGCGGGGACGGATTCATCAGGCAGCGGATTGCGGAGGCTTGAGACCGGGTGAGGGGGCTCTCCCGGTAAGATGATCCTGCAGATGCAAGGCACGGGGCAGCAGCATAGAGACGCCCCCCGACGCGGGCGGCAAGGGAATGACCAGCAGGCCCATGGCACATATGCTGCTGCAGCATGCCTCATCGCCAAGCGCGGCCTTGGATTTCGAATGGTGGTCGTCCTGCTGAGAATGATCGACGGATGCGCTGATCTCTGTGGAGCATCGCTGATGCGCGGCATGGGAGGCAGGCGCACTGAAGAGAACAGCGATAGCGGCCAGCGCGACGCATATACTCAATATCAGCGGTGACAGCTTCCGCGGGTTCATCTTGCTCAGCCTAGTTTCCTCGGGAACAACCTAGCACGGCACGACACGCTGACGTTGATCTTCGTCAAGTGGTGATCAGGGATGCCGAGCAGACGTTTCGGGATACACGGATGGGGATTCCCACCATGGGAAGGTCAAGAGTAATCGTCCGGCAGCGGAAACATCTTTCCGTCAGGACATCGGTCCGGCGATAGCGATGACAGCCAGCGGAGCCTGACTGCTCCACCAGGTTAAACTGACATCGCCCCCCCATCATTCCTGGAGGTCACGCGTTCCTCATGGGGAGGATCTGCCAGTTAGATCGCGACGAATGGCCTCCAGCAAGATCAGATCGATGGCGTCCTGTCGTCCGCTGGCATCCTGGGAGAGGCAGTCGGCGATTTCCTGCAAGCCCATGGTCGCCGCTTCCAGGAGCCGACCCATCTTTACCGGCAGGCGCCGCACCGCGATCCCGGCATGCCACAAGGTGAACGCCAGGCTTTTGTGGCCCTCGAAGCCGTCTCCGGATCGATCGAAATTCTCAGACTGGAGCCTAACTATGGTCTGGAGCGTTTCAGCATAGACTGTCATTGCTTTTGGCAGACCAATTGCCACCTGATCGCCGATCAAGGGGTTTCCGTAGTGAAAGCCGAATGCGAGGTCGGCAAAAATTGCCGGCTCACCAGCGGCGGCGATGAGGTCTCGCCAGGCAAAGGCCGCCAGGCCGGTTTCCTTGTCCGGCCTGATCCGGAGAATCAAATCGAAATCGTCGCCGCCTTCTGTCGCCAAATTCTGCGCCGCCGCCAGCTTGTAGTGCATCTTCTTGCTGTTCGACCATCCGGCAAAAGCCGGAGCCTTGTCGTCCTCGACCACGACATGATCCGTGCCATAGGTTTCAGCGATTTCTGCACGAGTCACCTTGCCGCTGTCACGCAGTCTCGCAAAGAGGGAGGGGTAGCGCGCGGCCAATTCGTCCATTCCGACCTGCCGGCCTTGTTCTCGCCAGCTCGCGCAGAAGGCGACGCCGTCGAAGGGAAGATGGGCTCGGAAGTGCTCGGCGCCGGAACGCCCGATATCTTCCCACGTATGCACGAAGAAATAGCAATCGGCACCTTGCAGCAGACCGCTGCGCCAGCCGGGCAGCGCCCGTTGCCAGCCGCGTAACTGGCCTGAAACGCAAACCGCGATGCGCGGACGCGATCTCAGACGCAACATTGGTGCCTTTCGGGCGGCGTACTGAAGAGCGGCCTGCAGCGCCTGAACCGGGCGACTTTCCAGCCGCGCCAGGGCACGGGTCTTGGAGACTTTTGAGAATGCCTGTGCCGGCGGGACATGCAGGGCGGCCCATTGCTCGGCCTGCACTTCCCAGCCGGGCGGTGCAGGACCCAAGCCAAGCGCTGCCGCGCGCAACGCAAGCGAGCGGTCAGCGGGTTCGGTCAATACCATCTGCGGCAAAAGCGGGTCTATGTCCTTGCCGCCGGTGATCCAGTGCAGTTGGACGATCTGCCAGGGTTTGAAGCGGCGCGTCAGTTCCGTGCCCGATAATTCCCGGACCAGAGCGCGGACATCCGCCACATTGTCGCGGAAGCCCTTGCGGTCGAACATCCAGTTATAGGGGAGCGTCATCTCCGCGGGGGTGAAATGCGGCAGAAGCGACTGATGCCACTGCCGCAACGCGGCATTGTCGATCATCTGCCTGAGGTGGTTGCGCAGCAAGAGCACCATCAAGAGGAAGCTTCGCTCGCGGCAACCTTCGGTCCAAAGCCGCTCCAGCGCCTGACGCAAGATCATGGCCATCCGCTCCAGCACCCGGTCGCCGCGCCCCCAATAGGTCGAGATAATCTGGAAATGCAGTGCAGGCGGCTCGATGTCGCCTGAGGGCTGAAGGATCAGCGCCCGCAAAAGCGCTTGCTCCTCTGCTTCCGGCAGATCCGGCAGGCGGTCATCGACTACGATTGCGACGACTGTCGCCGCCGCGTCCTGGAGGAGCTTATTGGAGGGGGTGCCTTGAGCGACGAGCCTCGAATGGATCTTCAATGCATCGGCATGTTTGCCGGTCCGGATCAGCTCGGCGGCAAGCTCTGCGTCCGAGACATCCTCCGGCCGGCACGCAATGTCGAATGTCATTGGTATACTCCTTTTGATTAGTGCCGGTAAGACGTTTGGAGCCTCTCTGACTGTATAAATGCGGTGTTTAACGGTATAATATTCCAGATATATTCGGTGTCGGTCTGGAGAAAGTCAACAGAGATGCCGGAATCTGATCTTAACACCGATACCTGGCCGGCTGACCTAGATCTCTCGGGTTACGATGCCCTTCTCTTCGATCTCGACGGTACGCTCGTCGATACGATGACGGTCCATGGTCGCGCGTATGGCGAGGTGTTCGCGCATCTCGGACACCGGTTGAAGATGGAGGACTATCTTGCCGCGATCGGCCCTCCCGCCCGCGTGGCGATCCGGTCTTATGCCCGGGCGGCCGGCATGGGCGAGATCGACGATCAGATGGTAGCCAATATCCATGCACTGAAAAAGGCCCGGTTCGGTGAGGTTTTGGCCCGTGATGGGGCAAGGGCGCTTCCTGCATCGAGCCTGATTGAGAAATGGCGGGGCAGGCGGGCGATGGCGGTTGTATCTTCGGGCAATCGCGACGGGGTGACGCGGATTCTCGATCATATGGGTTGGACCGCAAGTCTCTCTGCGGTCGTAACCGGCGATGACACGGTCGAAGGCAAGCCAGCTCCGGCGCCCTATCTGCGGGCCGCCGAGTTGCTGCAGGTTTCACCGGCGCTATGCCTTGCATTCGAGGATACCGTCAGCGGAATTTCAGCGGCAAGGGCCGCGAGGATGGATGTGATCGACGTGACCCGCCCGGGTATGATCCATCGCCGGAGCGTCCAGGCGGGAACGCAATGACGGTTGAAACTCATCCGGCCCTCAAGGACCATAAAGATGCGATACCGCTCTCGGGCTTTTCCGGCGCCACCGTCGCGCTGGTACCTGTCGGGCAACGGAGTTTCGTTCGCAAGGCGGCGAACAGTCGCGAAGGCAATGCCGGATTGCGCGATCAGGCTTCGCGTCAGCATCAGCTCTCTGGCCTCATCGCCGACTGTGCTCGTATGCCAGCGATCCTCGATATGGGAGAGATCGACGGCTACTTCTATTTCGATATGGAGTACGTGCCCTCGCGTGATGCGATAAACCTTCTCTCGAACAGCCCATTTCACTGCGTTTCGGATTTTGCCGACCGGGTGGAGCGACTGATGACCTGCCTGTCGGAAACCGCTTCGTCCTCACCATCGCCGCTGACCCCAACAATCGGGCTGATCGAGGACAAGCTTGCCCAGATCGCCGCAAAAACGCAGGGTCGTTTCACTGACAGGCTCCGTCCGCTGGAGGACGCGGTCGCCCGGATGGGAACGTTGATGGAGCCGGCCAGGACAACCGCGGTGCATGGCGATCTGACCTTCGAAAATGTTCTGGTCGACCGGCACGGCAGATTATGGCTGATCGACACTATTGCCTCTCCTTTCGACCATTACTGGATCGACTGGTCCAAGCTCTTTCAGGAATGCGAAGGCCTTTGGCATGCGCATCGTGGCCGCCCGCTGGCCCGCGGCGTGACCTGGTGGCTGCGACAACGCTTCTACGCCGCGGCAACCGCTCTCGATCCCGCCTGGCCCATACGGCACTACGTCCTGCTGGGGCTGACTTTCGCGCGAATTCTGCCCTATGCCCGAACCGATGCCGATCGCGCCTTTGTTGGCAGACGGGTCGAAGAATGCGGCCGAGCCGCGAACGAACTGCTCTCATAGAGGTGACGCATGCATATCATTGTTCCTTGCGCTGGCCGTTCGTCGCGATTTCCGGACATGCCGCCGAAATGGATGCTCCCCGATCACGAGGGGCTGCCGATGGTCCGGCGGGCCGTGGCCGGGCTTGGGGCGAGAGCGGACCAGTTCATTTTCACCATACTGCGCGAGCACGAGGAAAAGTTCCAAGCCCGCAAAGGGCTTTGCGTCGCTTTCGGCCAGGATGTGAATTGCGTCATCCTCGATGAGCCGACCCGCTCGCAGTCGGAAACCGTCGCTGAGACGTTGCGCCGCACGGGTATAGACGGCCCCTTCATGGTCAAGGACAGCGACAACTACTTCGCGGTCGATCGACTTGTCCAGAACCACAACTATGTCTGCGTGGCGTCGCTCAGCTCCTTCAGTCAGGTCAACCCGCAGAACAAGAGCTATGTTCAGGTCGACCAGGAAGACGCGATCGTCAATTTCCGCGAGAAACAGGTAATCTCCGACATGTTCAGTGTGGGTGGCTACTTTTTTACAAGTCCGCGAGCGTTCCTGGGCGCCTATGAAGAGCTGACGGGGCAGTCTCGACTTTCCATGGGCGAGCTTTACCTGTCTGAGATCATTGCCTGGCTGTCGATGAACGGTCATGTTTTCCGGGTCATGCGTATCTCGCAGTATCAGGACTGGGGAACGGTCCACGAATGGCGCGATTACCTCAAAACCCATCGGCAATATTTCATCGCGGTGGATGGATTCCTTTTCGAACAGGGGTCGAAGTTCTTCCATCCTCGTTTTGAAGAGGTGAAGGCCAATCCGATCGCAGTTGAAACGGTGCGCGAGCTCAAACGGCGTGGACAATCGCTCGTGTATATCTCGATCCGCCCTCCAGAGCTCGAGGCGTTGACCCGGCATCAGATTGCCGAGCAGGGGCTACCGGACCAGCCGACCCTGTTCGGCTGCGACCTGACGCAATGGGTGCTGCTGACCGCACCCCATGCCAATCAGCCATTCACCACCGGCCTTGCGGTCGAAATGTCCCCGGATGACCCACTTATCATTGACAAGCTGGATCTGCAGGGGTGAAGCACGGCCCCCTTCGGATGGAGTCTGACAAGACGGGATCTGTTTCTTTCCCGCCTTGGCTCTGGATTACCTCCACACGCACTCCTATCTCCTTGATATCAGGAATGTCAGGAATATCAGGGAGGTCACGATGCCCGAGCCTGCTGCGCACGCTGTCGAAAATCTGTTGATCGAGATCCTCGCTCCTGCCCGAGCCTCGTGTCGAGGGACCGTCATCTGCGACTGCTGTCGGCAACGCAAAGCGGCCAGCGAGTTCGACGACGATGGATGCGGGATCTGCCTCAGTTGCCTGGATTCCGACGAGATCCTTGTTGAACTGGAGACTGAGGTTCGAAGCAGCGGAACCTCGTCTGACATTGATCGTCCGCGGAGCTAACCAGACGGTCGCAGCCATCCTCCGCGGCCTAGCGAAGGTGACGTTCGTCTTGGGAGCCGCCTTGATGATGCCGATACACGGAAAGATCCAGCGGGAAGGCGAGATTGTGCACCTGATCGCCCGGCAGCTCCCGCGACCAGCCGGCCCCTAAACCTGGGGAAAAGACCGCGTTTGTGCCAACGCGGCAAAAGCCTGCGCGACGGCACAGCAAGACCCGCACAGCGGGTCTAGTTCTCAGATGTTAGGTGGGCGATGAAGGCCCGGAGCTTCGCCGACTGTGTCCGTGTCGTCAACGAACTCGCGGATGGAAACCACGCGCGGCTGGCTCAACGATGAGCCGGAGCATGTGGTCGCGGCGACGCCGCAGTAACCCTTGCAGCCCGGAGTTCTTGGTCTTCTCCTGGCTGCCGTGATCGTGCTGGTCGCCGTGATGATCTGCCTCGGCCATGGCATTTTGGTCATGGAGAGAGGAATGATCATCCTCCATCTGCGAGATCTGGGGTGAGCTTTCGAGATGCATCGCAGCGCTGACGGCGGAAAAGCTGTCGCCGGCCAGTGAAATGATCATCACCGATGATCTAGCGGTTAGTTGGCTCGATCGGTACCACCGTAGTAATCACCACTATTCCGGGCCTTCTGCGCGCCGGACGAATGGTAGGACTCGGAACCGCGCGCGATTGAGCCTGTATATGCATACTGCTCCACACCGGAGCGAGCGGTGTCGGACTGAGGGACGCGCTGGGCACCCTCGTAGTAAGTTCCTTCCTGGGCAAGCGCAGCGGTGCCGAGGCCGGCGACCGAGATAAGTGCTGCGACGATGCCGGAGATTGCTTTGTTCATAATGCGTATTCCTTCAGAATTGACCGCGCCACGTGATTTGCGACCGTGGTTGACGGATCAGTGGGTGTGTTGGATAGCCTGCGGTAACGGGGCTGCGCGGTCCACGGTCAGGTGGTGCGGTCAGCCACGCCAGCGACGTAAGGGATCAGCGATTGTCGCGGGACTTACGGAATTCGGCATGCGGGTCCGTTACCGATACCGTGCCAAACCGCTTGTTGGTGCGCTCGACAGCACCGTTGTCAAGGACCCGGAACTTTACGTTTCGGTCCGACGTGGCGACTGCAGCATCACCGGGGCTGGCATGACCTTGGACAATCGCATCGACCTGGGATACGCCGGAGGCGAGGGGGCCGTTCGCCCATGCTGGACCGGCGACGGCTGCGAGAGCGACTGATATGATGATCAGCTTAGACTTCATGATCGTTTCCTCATTCAACAACTGCATGGCGCAGTGTGAGGAAGTTAGATCGGAGCTTTGTCAGCCACCTTTCGCCCAGTTTACATTTTTGTAAGGTGAAACCCGTTTGAAGAACACTATGGTAGGTCCAAGGACGCGTAGGCTGATGCTGGTGACCCACGTAGCGACATCTGTCGGGCTTCTGGGCGCGATCTCGGCGTTCCTGGTCCTTGCTATCACTGGCATCGCCACGTCAGACGCCGTCGTGACGATGGCAGTCTACCCTTCAATGGAAATCATCACGTGGACCGTCATCATCCCCCTGTTACTGGCTGCGCTGGCAATAGGAATAATCCAATCTCTCGCAACCCAATGGGGTTTGATCCGACATTGGTGGGTTGTCGCAAAGCTGATGATCACCACGTTCGCCGGGGGCGTCCTCGTGTTGCAACTAGAGGGCATCAGCCGTCTGGCGGATGCCCCGGACCTCGAAAATCCGGAGCTCTTCCACGTCCGACTTTCTACGGTGGTCCACGCTTCCGCTGGCCTGATCGTACTTCTCATCCCGCTTGCACTGTCGATCTACAAACCCCGGCGCCTCACGCCCTATGGCAAGCGAAAGCAGGAACAACGGCGACTGGAAGCTGGACCCGGGCCCGTTCCGTCGAGTCGAGATAGCCTCCTGCCGTAACAAAGTCCCAATCCTCAGGCTTCGGAATCCCGGCGGCGCCTGTCTTCCTCCCCCTCGTGTCCAGACCCGGAAACCTCATGAAAATCCTCCTCATTGAAGACGACGAGAAGACGGGCGGCTACGTCGTCAAAGGCCTGGCGTCCGCGGGCCATGTCGTCGATTGGGTTCGCGACGGGCGGGACGGACTGGCAGCCGGTCTTGATGCGTCCCATGACATCGTGGTCGTCGACCGGATGGTTCCGGCTCTGGATGGTCTCACCATCGTCAAGACTCTTCGCGCCGCCTCCGTCCGCACGCCCGTGCTGTTCCTCACGTCCATGAGCGGCGTGGACGACCGCGTGGAGGGTCTGGAGTCCGGTGGAGACGACTACCTCGTAAAGCCGTTCGCTTTTTCCGAGCTTACGGCCAGGATAAATGCCCTTGTCAGGCGTCCGCCAATAGCCACGGAGAAGACGAGGCTGCGCGTCGGCGATCTCGAGATGGACCTGGTCAAGCGAACGGCCGAGCGGGCGGGGACGCTCCTCGACCTGCTTCCCCGAGAGTTTTCGCTGCTCGAACTCCTGATGCGTAACGAGGGTAGGGTGCTTACCAAGACGATGCTTCTCGAAAGGATCTGGAACTTCAACTTCGATCCACAAAGCTCCGTCGTGGAGACGCATATCAGCAGGCTCCGGGCGAAGATCGACAAGCCTTTCGACTTTCCGCTCCTCCATACCGTGCGTAACATCGGCTACTCCCTGCATGCGCGGCGGTAGCTTCTTCAAGAGCACGGCGGTCCGACTCGCCATCATCTACAGTTCGCTGTTTGTCGTGTCCTATCTCGGAGCGAATGTCGTCGCATACCAGATGGTGCTCGCCTACCTGGACGACCGTCTCGATGCAGCCGTCATGGAGCGCTACCGCGAAATAGAGGCGACCTTCCGCGCCCGCGGGGTGTCCGGGGCGATCGACATGATCAACAGCCACGGTCCCGCCATCCGCGGCCAGGAGACGATATACACGCTCCGGGACAGGACGGGGGGCGTCATTGCCGGAAATGCGGCCATCAGCGGCGTGCCGAGCGGGTTCTCCGACCTTGCTCCGGATGACCAGCATGACGCATCGACGAGCTACAAGCTCTTCAGGGGTCAGCTCGGCGACAATGACCTGATCGTCGGCATCAGCGAGGGAGATACCGATCAACTGGCGAGGATCGTTCTCGTAAGCTTCGGATGGACCACAGCCATCGTGTTCGCCGTAGGTCTCGGCGGGGCCGCAGTATTGAGATATCGTTCCCGCAACCGCATCTTCGCACTCTCGCAGACCGCCCACGCCATCGGTCATGGAGAGCTTTCCAAACGCTTGCCGGTATCGCCGCGGATGGATGAGATCGACGTGCTGTCGAGCGAGGTGAACGTGGCTTTGACACGGCTGGAAGCGAGCGTCATCGCGCTGAAGCAGGTGACGACAGACATTGCTCACGACCTCAAGACGCCTATCGGACGCACCTTCCTCGTCCTCGATGATGCTCTTCACCGGGAGGATATGGACGAAGTAAAAGGCGCTGTCGGCGCGGCACTCCAGGAGCTGGCTGCGATTGCCAGCACCTTCGACGCGCTCCTGCGGATTGCGCAGATCGAAGCAAGAAGCAGGACGGCGCACTTCAGATTGGTCGATTTCGGAGACCTCGTGCGCGACATCTACGAAATCTACGAGGTCACCGCGTCTGAAGAAGGTCACGAGCTCCATTTGAAGCTGGGGGACGGCGACTGCTGGATCAGTTGCGATCCGGACCTGATCAGGCAGATGCTGGCAAACCTGCTGGCGAACTCCATGCGTCACACTCCTGCCGGCACCCGCACATCCCTGGAACTATCGCCTCATGCCGGAGGAGTTGCTCTCAGCGTCAGCGACAACGGCCCGGGGATACCGGAGCCGGAGCGCAGGCGCGTGCTGGAACGCTTCTATCGTCTCGAAAAAAGCAGAACCACCGTCGGCTCAGGTCTTGGACTGAGCCTGGTGAAGGCTATCTGCGATCTGCACGATGCGCGGATTGAACTATCCGACAATTCCCCCGGCCTCAGAGTCAGGGTCACCTTCCCAGCGCCACGGCAAGGCAGCCTCTAGCTGCTGCAGGATTCACCGGTCGGTAGGAAGGTCCTGAAGCGCTCGAAATCGAACGGCGCTACAGCAGTCACGGACGTGATTGTTGATGAACACTGCAGTGACTTTTCTGAGCGGCCTTCTCAATTCTGAGCAGACCACTGAGAAAAGTCACGGTTTCGAAAATTGTTGTTTCGAAACAATGGTGCCTTTCCAGACATACCCGCTGAGATGGCACGATAGCGCTCTCAGATCCGACACGGTTTTTAAGCACGTCCAGCGAAAGTCGCATAAAAAAGCCCCGGCACTTGGTGCCAGGGCTTCGAATGTTCTGGATGTCGAGGACAGACTTAACAATTTCTGCCGCGGTAGGCTTCGACGTCAGATCGTCGATAGAAGGTTGCGATCCTGCGTTCCCGGCAAGCCCAGACCGGGAGGATAGATGCCCTGGTCAGACCCGTCCGCAGTTTACTCGGCTGCATCCAGCCCCTGGCAAGTTCGGCCAAACTCGCATGTTCGCGGAAGAACGCGTCGAACGATTCCTGCGTGACGGTATCGTGGGCTCGGCGGTTAACTCTGCCCTCCGAATGGCCGAATTCGAAGAAACCGGATTCGAAGAATGCCATCGCCGTCGCGCGATCGAGACCAAGCGTCCGCGCGAATTCATGCCGTTTCAGGCCGGGAGATTCGGGAGCGAATTCCGCCTTCACCTCGCGTAGGCTAACGAGCAGTCTCGCGAACCCGATCTTCGTGGGATCCTTGGAGAGGTAGCGCTTCGCGATTCCTCCGTTGACCATTCCCACGATGATGTCCGAGATCCGGCAGCCGGCTCGCTTGAAAGCGTAGTCGAGGGAGACGATGTCGTCATGTTCGTCCTGCTCTTCCAGATCGAGCATGAGTTCGTCCAGCAATTTGTTGACTGCATGCGGAGATGATCGAGGAGATACAGCCGGGATGGTGAACAGGCGGATGATCTAGCATTGCGGTAGACATGGCCTTTCGCATCGACGACATCGAGATACTAGCTGTTGCCCGGATGATCAGGGAACGTGTTCTGTGGCGATGACAAAATGATCGGAGCCATGGAAGGTTGCACGCTGCGACTGCGCCGTTCGTTGAGGCGGCCCTGGTACCCCGGAGCAGGCTAGGGAGGGAGCCGGAACATGGCCCGCTTGCGGGCCTGAACCGTGAGATGTCAGCCTAGACCGAGGAGTTCCTCTCACAGGTCCTGCACTGACGTGCTGAGTCATCGAAAATCTTGTCGGATCTGGATACTCCTCGGCGCCTCAAGTGCTAAGGACCAGCAGTAGCGCGCCCGCTCATCTCGTCGGTGACTGCGCGACCGTCACGCTACGGCAGCGGACCATCGATTGATCAGTTGACGGTCTGCGGCTGTCAGGCATGACTCTCGTACCCCAAATCACAGCGCGCATTCAGCGGCCCTCGACGGCACCGCGGATATGAGATCGGGCTACTCCGATGTCGTGAAGGGTTCGATCATCGAGACCCTCGAGCTCTCGGACTGCGCGTCGTAGCTCTGCATACCTTCTTAGTCTTTCTCGGAGCTTCACTATATCTCTCCATGGTTCACTGATGCCCATACTATAGGCTCGTCACCGCTCACAATGTATGCATTTGCCGTCAACGCAGGCATGTTGCCAAGTCATAGCTACCTCGGCCAAGGTCTCGCGAGCGTGCACTCGCCATAAGGAAACCCTATAGCGGCAGAAAGGAGTTGTGTTGGCCAAACCCGGCCGCATGAACCTACTGTGACATCTGGCTCAGCATGAAGCTGCCCAATAAGAACCGCCAAAGCGGCAAATGCCGGCAGAAAGCCGACGAGATCATCCGAAACACGGAGCGGGAACATGACACATCAATTCAATCGCAGAATGCTTTGCATCTCCACGGCGATCCTCGCGATCGCCGGATCAGTTCCTTTCACTGCCACGGCGCAGGCAGCCGACACGATCAAGCTCGGGATCGTCGCGCCGATGAGCGGACCGAATGCCCGCTACGGCGGTTTCTCGCTGCGAGGCGCTGAGCTTGCGGTGAAAGACATCAATGATGCCGGCGGCGTCAACGGCACGAAGATCCAGCTCTTCAACGCGGACAGCCAGGGCACGCCGGTCGAAGGGGTCTCGGCGACCCGCCGCCTGATCGACCAGGAAGGTGTCGACTTCATCATCGGCGACGTTTCGAGCTCGGTGACCCTCGCCATGCAGCCTGTCGCGGAAGACGCTGAGGTGCTCCTCCTGAACGCAGCATCTTCGAACCCAAAGATCACCTACCAGGCAGGTGTCGGCGGCTTCAAATGGACCTACCGCAACTACCCGACGGACGAAAACCGTGCGCTCGTCGTCGCCAAATATGCCGCTGAGCAGCGAGGCTTCACCAAGTTCGCAGTTCTTTCGGTAGACAGCGACTACGGCCGCTCGGCCATTACCTTCACGAAGAAGTACCTTCCGGAATTCAAGGGGCAGATCCTCAGCGAGGATTACTACAAGGAAGGCGAAGTCGATTTCCGCAGCGTTCTCGCCAAGATCCGCGACAACGGTGCGCAGGCGATCATCTACTACGGTCTTGCCGACACGACGCCGATCCTCGCCCGTCAGATGGTCGAACTCGGCATCGCGGGAAAAGTCACCCTCATCGGCAACGGCGAGTTCAATACCGAGAAGACCATCAAATCGGCTCCGACCGCCTTGGAAGGCGCCGTTGAGGCCGCTGCATGGTTGCCGCAGTTCGACTCCCCGGCCAGCAAGGCCTTCGTCGAGAAGTTCACGACGACCTACAAGGAAGCTCCGAACAACCACGCCTATGTCCACTGGGACACAGTCAACCTGCTCGCCGCCGCAATCAAGCAGGCTGGCAGCGCCGACAAGAGTAAGGTCCGCGACGCCCTTTCGAAGATCAAGTACAAGAGCCCCGTCGGCGACGTCACCTTCGACGATCACAACCAGGCTCGCCTGCCGATGATCCTTCTGCAGATCGAGAAGGGTGTTCCGAGCATCAAGGGTGCATACTCGGCAGACATCCAGTACCCTGCCAAGTAATTCGCTGGGAGGAGTACGTCCATGCTCTCGACCGTTCTCGAACAAGTCGTCAATGGGATCGTGACGGGTTCCGTCTACGCGATCGTCGCCGTCGGAATGACGATGATCTTCGGCGTGCTGCGAGCCATCAACTTCGCTCACGGCGAATATTACATGCTCGGGACGTTCGGCGCCTGGTTCGCCATCGACTATCTCGGCCTTTCCTATGAGGCTTCGATCATCGTGGGCGTTCTCGCGACGATGGTGGTCGCCTACGTCGTCGGGCAGCTCGTCATGAGTCGGATGGTCGGCGCTCCGGCGGAGTCGGGGGTGCTCGCCACCCTTGGCATCGCCCTCATCCTGCAGAACACCGTGATCTTTGTCTTCGGGGGAGGCTACAAGTTCTTCTCCGGAGGCTATATCGAGCCTATCTCGATCTTCGGCTTCAGCCTGGCACAGCAGCGCATTCTCATCCTCGTGGTCTGCCTTGTCGTCTTCGTCGGCCTCGAACTGATGGTCACCTACAGCCGTCTCGGCATGGCCATGCGCGCGGTTTCCCAGAACGTGGAATGCTGCGAAGTGGTTGGCATCGACGTGCCGCAGGTTGTGAGCCGGACATTCATTCTCGGTGCCGCCCTGGCCGCTCTCTCGGGTGTCCTGACCGCGCCCGTCAACGTCAGCGTCTATGGTGGAATGGGCGAGCTGATCACGTTCAAGACCCTGCCGATCATCATCATGGGCGGACTTGGCAACGTGCGCGGGACGTTCTTCGCCGCGATGATCCTGGGGATCGCCGAGAGCCTCGTCGCCACCTATGTGGGCCTGCAGTTCCGCGACACCGTCGGCTTCGCGACCCTCATCCTCGTGCTGATGTGGCGTCCGCATGGCCTCTTTTCGACGCAGGCGCGCTTCTAAAGCAGCTCCAGCCGAACCTTCTCGAACGTCTGAGGACTCGACATGTCTCTCACAGAAACCGTCCCGCAGGCCCGGAGACGAGATCTCCGAATCCCGCTCGCCGTCGTCCTGATCGTCGTAGCACTTGCTGCTCCCTATATCGGAAGCCGCTATGTGACCCACTCCCTGATCATTGCCCTCATATTCATGCTGCCGGCCCATGGGCTCAATCTTCTCGTCGGCTACACGGGCCTCCTGTCGCTCGCACAGGCCGCATTCTTCGGGATCGGCGCCTATACGGCGGGCCTGCTCGCCGTCAACTACGGCACCCCGTTCTACGTCAATCTCATCGCGGCGGCCCTGGTATCCGGTGCTGCCGCACTTCCACTCGGAATTCCGGCCCTGCGTCTCCGCTCGACATCATTCGTCATGTGCACGCTAGGGTTTGTCATCATCGGCCAGGCGATCGCGAAGAACTGGGTCTCTGTCACCCGGGGAGACATGGGGCTTTCGAGCATTCCCAAACCGTATTTCGAACTCGGACCGCTTTCCTTCACCGTTTCCGGTACGACCAATTTCTACTATCTCGCCTTGGCGGTCGGCGTGCTGGCCACCCTGGCGGTGTGGGCGATCGTCAGATCTCCTGCGGGGCGGAACATGGTGGCGATCCGCGAAAACGAGACCCTTGCCGAATCCCTCGGTGTTCCCACCTGGCATTATAAGCTGATCGTGTTCATGATCAGCGCGATGTTCGCAGGCGTCGGCGGCTGCCTCTACGCCCACTATCTCACGGTCGTCAGCCCCCTGACCTTCCAGATGTACTACTCCACAACGATGCTGATCATCGTGCTGGGTGGCGGCGCTGGAATGATCTCAGGCACTGTCTTCGGCAGCCTGTTGTTCGTCGGCTTAACAGAGGCGTTGCGTGTCGCTCCAGAGGTCCGGATGATCGCCTACGGCGCCTGCCTTCTCGTTCTGGTCTTCTGGTTCAAACAAGGCTTCGCCCCACTCATCAACCGCTTCTGGAACGCGATCGGAGGTGTGAAATGAATGCTCATCTTCCGCTCCTGGAGATCCGGAACCTCAGCAAGTCCTACGGCGCGGTCAAAGCCGTGAACGATGTCAGTATCCATATCGACAGAGGTGAGATCGCCGGACTGATCGGGCCGAACGGGTCCGGCAAGTCGACGTTCTTCGACTGCAGCACGGGGCTTGCACGTCCGGACACCGGCACTGTCATTCTCGACGGACAGGACATCACCGGGTGGTCCCTGAACCGGATCGCCCGGGAAGGCCGCATGTTGCGGTCGTTTCAGAAGACCGTGACGTTCAAATCCCTCGACGCCGAAGAGAACCTGGTCATCGCAGGCCAGATGTTCACATTTCCCTCCATCGCCGCGACGTTCGGTCTCGGAAAGCTTTCCAGGAGCCGCATCGAGGGGTTGCGCGAGAGGGCACGCGAACTGATCAAGATGGCAGGCCTCTGGGATGTCCGGCATCAGCCAGCAGGCAACCTTTCCGGCGGACAGCAAAAGCTGATCCAGTTCGCCTCCATGCTGATGCCCGAGCCGAAGCTCATCCTGCTGGACGAGCCGATGGCGGGTATCAATCCGAAGATCATTGAGCGGGTGGTGGACACGATCCTCTATGCGAACAAGTCGCTGGGCGTCAGCTTCCTGGTGATCGAGCACAATATCGATGTGGTGACCAGCATCTGCCAGCGCGTCGTCGTTCTCGATCAGGGAAGCAAGCTCGTCGAGGGCCTGGCGCATGACATCATTCAGGACCAGCGCGTGAGGGAGGCCTATCTTGGAGGCTAAGACAAACCTTTTGATCCGCGACCTGCGGGCAGGCTATGGCAATCTGGACATCCTCAACGGCGTCGATCTCGACGTGCCCGGGGGTCAGTTCGTGGCTCTCATGGGTCCGAACGGCGCAGGCAAGTCGACACTGCTGAAGACGCTCTATGGCATGACCACTATCAAGGGCGGCAACATCGATTGGCGCGGCAAGAACATCGCCGGACAAAAGTCGAGGGCGATCCTGGGCGAGGGGATCTCGTTCGTACCGCAGGGCCGCTGCAACTTCCCCGTCATGAGCGTCGACGAGAATCTTCAGATGGCGGCCTATACGCTCCGCGATGCGAAAGTCAAAGCCGACCGCGACTACGTCTACGACCTGTTCCCGATCCTGAAGAAACGACGCGCCACGCTGGCTGGCAACATGTCCGGCGGCGAGCAGCAACTGCTCGAGGTCGCCATGGCCGTCCTGCAGCGACCGAAGGTCCTGCTGGTTGACGAGCCGTCGGTCGGACTCTCGCCCGCAGCGATCGGCATCGTGTTCGACGAACTGCTCCGACTCCATGCCGACGGGATGACGATCCTGCTGGTCGAGCAGAATACCAAGAAAGCTATGGAGGTCGCCCAGCGCGCGGTCATCCTGAGGCTAGGCAAAGTCATCTGGGACGGGTTGCCGAAGGACATCACCCATGACGAACTCGGCGAGCTCTTCCTGACCGGGAAGATGCGCGGCGAGACCGAAGCGGTCCACTGACGGTCGAATATCACTCCATATAAACGAGGAAGTCCAATGAGCACTTTCGTGCCCGCATCGCGCGTGTCCAGAATCAAGGTTTCTCCGAGCACCGCGGCTTCCGCCCGTGCACGGGAACTGAAAGCGGCAGGCCGCGACATCGTCGATCTTACGGTCGGCGAGCCGGACTTCGACACGCCCGAGAACGTCAAGGCGGCGGCACACGCCGCGATCGACCGGGGCGAAACGAAGTACACGGCAGTCAACGGCACGCCTGCGCTCCGAAAGGCGATTATCGGCGACTTCCAGCGCCGCCTCGGCCTCACCTATTCCGACAACGAGATCTGCGTCGGCGGCGGCGCGAAGCAGATCCTGTTCCTTGCACTGATGGCAAGCGTCGAGAACGACGCAGAAGTCATCATCCCGGCACCCTACTGGGTCTCGTATCCAGATATGGTCATCGCCAATGAAGGCAAGCCTGTCATCGTACAGTGCCCTCAGGAGACCGGCTTCAAGCTCACGCCGGAAGCCCTAGAGAAGGCGATCACGCCCAAGACGCTGTGGCTCATTCTCAATTCGCCTTCCAATCCAACGGGAGCGGCATACAGCAGGAGCGAGCTCGATGCGCTTGGCAAGGTGCTGCTGCGTCATCCGCAGGTCTTCGTTCTTTCCGACGACATCTACGACCAGGTCTGGTTCAAGGACGAACCGATGACTACCCTTGCCGCTGTCGTCCCGGAGCTGAAGGATCGCGTACTTCTGACCAATGGCGTGTCGAAGTCCTACGCGATGACCGGATGGCGCATCGGCTACGCTGCCGGTCCTGCACCTCTGATCGCCGCGATCAACAAGCTACAGTCGCAGATGTCGTCCTGCCCGTCCTCGGTCAGCCAGGCGGCTGCAGCCTTCGCGCTTGCCAATGACCAGACCTTCATCACGGACAGCGTCAGGGTCTACAAGAACCGCCGGGACTACGCCTGCGCCAGGCTGAACGCGATACCGGGCCTCTCGTGCCTCGTCCCCGACGGCGCGTTCTACCTTTATCCGAACTGCGGCGGCGTGATCGGCAAGAAGACGCCGGACGGGAAGGTCGTCGAGAACGACCTCGACTTCGTTCTCTATCTTCTGGACGGCGTCGGCGTGGCTGCACTCCAGGGAGCAGCATATGGATTGTCTCCCTACTTCCGCCTTTCATTCGCAACGTCCATGGAGGCCATCACGGAAGCCTGCGACAGGATCGAAAAGGCGGTGAAGGCGCTGATCTAAAAAGAAGCTTCCGGCGGGAGGGGTTGCTAAGCCGTTCCCGCTGGTCTTAGGTTTCGGCCAAAAGGCATTGGAACCACGGGCATGAGCGTCGATTTCAAGAAACTCAAGAGTTTCGTCAAGATCATCGACACGGGAAGCGTCTCCCGTGCGGCGAGCATTCTTCGCGTCGCCCAGCCAGCACTCTCGCAGCAGATCGCTTCTCTCGAGCAGCACTTCAAACACCAGCTCCTCATTCGCAGCAATGTCGGCATAACCCCGACGGAAGCCGGGCTCATCCTGTATCGCCACGCGCAGATCATGCTGAAGCAGATCGACCAGGCGTCGGTCGAGATCGACCAGTCCGCGAAATCTGTCGCCGGACGCGTGTCTATCGGACTTGCAACGTATTCCTCCTCCAGCTCGCTCTCCCTGCCACTGCTCAAGGAGATGAGAGCCAGATATCCGCAGATCATCGTTCATATCAACGACAGCTTCGGCCATATCTTGAGCGAGCTGATCATGACCGGGAGGATGGACATGGCGCTGATCTACACGTCGAATCCCATCAAGGGCGTGTCGCTCCAGCCGTTGTTTCGTGAGGAGATGTTTTTGGTTTCACCGGCAGATCTGGTGTTGCCGGGCGAACCCGGTGAACCACTGCCGCTATCGGCTCTGGATGGTGCCCCTCTTCTCCTTCCGAGCAAAACCCATTTCCTCAGACGCCTTATCGATGAGGGCATGAGCCGCGCGAGATCCGAACCTGACGTGGTTGCAGAGATCGAGTCGGTGCCTGCACTCGGCGCCGCCGTGCTCGACGGACTGGGATCCACGATCCTGCCAGGATCGGTCGTGACCGACGCGCCGACCTTTGCGGGAGCCCAGATCCGCCGTCTGACGACACCCGTGATCGACGCCACCGTTTCGCTGTGTGTCTCGGATCACCTGCCCCTCTCCGAGCCCGCACTCGCGGCACGTTCCGTATTGCTGGACGTCGTGGGGAAGCTGATCAGCAGCAGCCAGCCGGGCATCCGCCCTACCTGATTTTGCCATAAGCAAACTCTATGGCGGCAGACCGTAGTTGTGTTGGCCAACACGAACCACCGTCGCCTAACCTCATGACAGATAAAGGGGTCGAACCAGTCGGCCTCGGCCATGGCGCTTAGCCGCCGTGCAAGTCGCATCGAGGGAAATATGGCAAAACTGGCTTTCGACACTGGCGGTACGTTCACCGACTTCGCGCTTCTCGACGACAAAGGTGATCTGCATCTCCACAAGGTCCTCAGCACTCCCAGGAATCCGGCCGAAGCTGTTGTCCAGGGCGTGTCCGAACTTCTCGAGAAGTTTGCCGATGTGATCTCGATCGAAAACCTCCAGGTACTCGGTGCGACGACGGTGGTCACCAACGCCGTGCTGGAGCGCAAGGGCGTCGAGACCGGCTTCGTCACCACGGACGGTTTTCAGGACATGCTCCGGATCCGGAACGAGGGACGCTACGACCTCTATGATCTGAATATCAAGTATCCAGATCCGCTCGTCACGCGTTCGAACAGCTACGGTGCACGGGAACGCATCGCCGCCGATGGCTCCGTCATGACCGAACTCAAGGAAGAGACCGTCCGCGAGATCGCCGGGCGCCTGAAAGAAAAGGGCATCCGTTCCGTCGCTGTCTGCCTTCTGCATGCATACAAGTATCCGCAGCACGAGCAGCGCGTCGCCGCTCTCATCCGCGAAGAAGATCCGGACATCTTCGTCTCGCTCTCCTCCGAGGTCTGCCCGGAAATGCGCGAGTTCGACCGCGCTTCGACGACCGTGGTCAACGCCTATACCCGCCCGCAGATGGCCGGACACGTCGCCCATCTGCAGCGGGAGTTCGCGGCCAGAGGCATTGACCGCCAAGTTCTCTGGATGACATCGTCCGGCGGGCTCGTGCCGAGCCGCCGCGCTGCGGAGCTTCCTGTCCGTCTCATCGAATCCGGCCCGGCCGCTGGCGCCGTCGCCGCTGCCGAGTTCGGACGGACCGCGGGCGAGGACAGCGTCCTCTCCTTCGACATGGGTGGCACGACCGCCAAGCTCTGCCTGATCCCTAACGGCGAGCCGAACGTCGGTACCGATCTCGAGGTCGCACACTACCAGCGCTTCCGCAAGGGTTCCGGCTTTCCGCTCAAGATACAGTCGATCCAGATGATCGAGATCGGTGCAGGCGGTGGATCGATCGCCGCCAAGAACCCGCTGGGCCTTCTCGACGTCGGCCCGCATTCGGCAGGAGCCATGCCGGGTCCGGCCGCGTACCAGCGCGGTGGGACGCAGCCGACCGTGACGGACGCCGACATCCTGCTAGGCTACATGGGCACGGAATCCTTCGTCGGCGGTTCGTTCAAGGTGTCGAAGGACGCGGCCCGCGAGGCGATGACCAAGCTCGCGGACTCGCTCGATGTATCCGTCGAGCGTTGCGCATGGGGAATCCACGACCTAGTCAACGAATCCATGAGCAAGGCAGCCGCGATGCATGCGACTGACCTTGGCGTTGATCCCCGGTCGCTGCCGATGGTGGCCTTCGGTGGTGCGGGCCCGGTTCACGCCTACGGTATTGCCCGCAAACTCGGGATCTCACGGATCATCTGCCCGACAGGGGCAGGGGTGAGCTCGGCGATCGGCCTGCTCATCGCCCCGGTGGCGGTGGACCTTTCAGCAAGCCACCCGATGGCGGTCGATGCATGGGATGTCGATGCTATGAACCGTCTGCTCGACGACCTGGCCGCGCAGGGCGCGGAGGTCGTGTCGGCTGCAGGCGTGCCGAAGGAAACGATCACCAACCGCTACACCGTCGACATGCGCCATGTTGGTCAGGGTCATGAGATCACGATCGTTCTTCCGGACCGGAGCCTTCCCGAGGAAGCGTTCCTGACGGAATTGCGGAACACATTCTTCAAGCTATACCGCGAGCTGTTTGGCCGGACGGTCGCCGCTCCCCTCGAAGTCATCACCTGGCGGCTACGGGCCAGCGGCGAGAAGGACCAGGTCACGCGTCCGCACGAGACCGTCACCGCAGATGCCAGGAAGGGAAGCCGCCAGGTCTACTTCCAGGAGCTCGGCACCTTCACCGACACCACCGTCTACGATCACTACAAGCTTCCCGTCGGCCATGAGGTCAAGGGACCGGCGATCGTCGAGCAGCGCGAGTCGACCGCGGTCGTCGGTCCGAGCGGCGTTTTCCACGTGGATGCCCATGGCAACCTCGTGATCAACCTTCACTAAGGGGTACCCAGATGTCGAAACCCGCCACGGACTTCAACGACCCGATCAACCTGCAGGTCATGTGGAACCGCCTTATCTTCATCGCGGACCAGGCCGACAACGTACTCGGAAAGACGGCCTTTTCGCCGATCGTCCGCGAGAACCACGACTATGTCACTGTTCTCCTCGACGCGAAGGGCAGAGCACTTGCCCAGTGCACCTGGTCAATCCCCGTCTTCATCACTTCCCTTCCGGCTGCGGCACAGGGCTACTTCCTGCCGAAGTTTCCGGCCGATAAGCTTGTGGAGGGTGATGTCCTCGCCACCAACGATCCCGAAATCGGCACGGGCCACCTTCCGGACGTGACGATGATCACGCCGATCTTCAAGAACGGCAAGGTCGTCGCCTATGCGGGCTCCATCGCCCATCTGCCGGACATCGGCGGCGCGCCGCTTCACTCTGAAGCAAGCGACATCTTCGCCGAAGGCATTCGCTTCCCGATCGTGAAGCTGCTGAAGGCTGGCGTCCCGAACGAGGATGTATTCGACATCATCGCAGCCTCCGTGCGCCTTCCCACCGAAGTGCGGGGCGACCTCGAGTCGATGATTGCAGCCAACAACGTCATGGGCCGGGAGCTGGTGAAGTTCCTCGACGAATACGGCCTCGACGATGTCGAAGGTCTGGCCACGGCCATCCATTCCCGTTCCGAGGCGCAGACGCGCAAGGCGATCAGGGAATGGCCGAACGGCACTTATAGCGCGGAAGTGCTGCTGGACGGCTACGATGTCGACGTCACGCTGAAGGCATCGGTCGTCGTCAGGGATGACTCCATCCATGTCGACTATACCGGCACCTCAGATCAGGTCCTGCATTCGATCAACTGCCGGACGAACTATCGCTACGCCCATTCCGTCTACGCGCTGAAGTGCCTGCTCGATCCGGAAACCCCGAACAACGAAGGCTGCATCGTGCCGATCACGGACGAGGCTCCACTGGGCTCCATCCTCAATCCGCAGCAGTGGACGGCGGGCAACTCGCGCAATCTCATAGGGCACGTTATTCCGTCGTTGATCTTCAAGGCGCTCGAAAGAGTCGTTCCGGACAAGGTCATGGGCGACAGCGGCGGTGCTCCGATCTGGGCTGCCAACTGCGTCGGTCAGCGCAATGACGGCTCGCAGTACGGCTCTGTTCAGAACTTCCATGGCGGGCAGGGTGCGCGCGCCGAATTCGACGGTCTCGATACGCTCAGCTTCCCGTCGAACTGCAAGGTGACGGCCATCGAGATGTTCGAAGTCGCCGTTCCTGTCCTGACCGAGCGCAAGGAACTGATCGCCGACTCGGGCGGTGCTGGAAAACATCGCGGCGGTCTCGGGCAGCGGGTCACCCTGCGCAATCTCGGCAAGAACCCTATGAGCATCTACCTTGCATCGGAACGCGTCCGCCACCCGTGCTTCGGCGTCGTAGAGGGCCAGAACGGCACGGCTGGTAAGGTCATGAAGGAGGGCAAACCGCATTTCCCGAAGGGCAAGGTCACGCTGAAGACTGGCGAGCGCCTCGAGGTCGAGACCCCCGGTGGCGGCGGCTGGGGCCGGGCAACAGAACGCTCCCGCGAACTCATCGAGCAGGATCTTCAGGAGAGCTTGATTTCGCCGAAGGCGGCCAAGGACGTTTACGGCTATTCTGGCCCGGTCGCAGTGGCCGCGGAATAGGGGGACGACATGGGACTTCTGGATGGAAAGATCGCGCTGGTGACCGGCGCAGGATCGGGGATCGGTCGTGAGACCGCTCTCCTGCTGGCGAAGGACGGCGCAACCGTCGTCCTCACCGGTCGCCGCCTCGAACCGTTGCGCGAGGTCGCATCACTGATCGAGAAGGCGAAGGGCAAAGCGTTCGCCCGGGTTCTCGACATCGAATCCCGCGACTCGATCTTCGAGACCGTGAAATGGATCAAGGATGGCATCGGCGCGGTCGACATCCTCGTGAACAATGCGGGAAGCGCCAGCAAGGTACTGAACGCGCGCTTCCTCAGCGAAGAGGAATGGAACTCGACCATCAACGTCAACCTGACGGCCGTGTTCAATCTCACCCAGGCCGTGCTTCCGGAGATGATAGCAAGAGGCGAGGGCACGATCATTACCGTGTCGTCGCTCGCCGTCGTCAATCCGAACCTTCTGGGGGGCGCGGCCTATGGCGCGGCGAAGGCGGGCGTGAAGAACTTCATGACGTTCGTTCACAACACCTACCGCAACCAGGGCATCCGGGCGACGACGATCCTGCCCGGCGAGACGAACACGCCGATCATGGATAACCGAGCGAGACCACCACTGGACGCCGAGCGGGCCGTCATGATGGATCCGCATGACGTCGCTCGGGCGATCCACCTTTGCGCCAGCCTGAACAGGAGCGCGGTCATTCCCGAGCTCCACATCTGCCCGACGCTCATGCGGGACACATCCGCCGACATCGAAGTCGCACGCTGGGTCGGCGCGCCGGCCGACACGCCGGACATGCCAAAGAATTAAACCGGGAGGACATCATGAACGGAGCGAAGTTGCGGTCGCGGCTTTTGGCCGGCGAGGCGATCACCATGTACAACACCCACCATGCGTCCTCCGGCCTGGCGGGACGCCTGATCGAACTTGGCGCGGACTCGGTCTTCGTCGACTGCGAGCACGGCACCTGGAGCTTCGAGGACGTGCGCAGCACCGGGCAGATCGTCCGCTCGGTCGGCGGCGCGGAGATCGTCCGACCCCACTCCCACGAGCGGCCGCTGATCATCCGCTATCTCAATGCCGGAGCCGACGGCATCATGGTTCCCATGATCGACACGGCCCAACAGGCCCGTGCTGTCGTGGATGCGGTCCGGTATGCGCTCCCCTCCGACTACGATAAACGCCTCGTCGTTGCCATGATCGAGACGGTGGATGCGATCGACAATCTCGACGAGATGCTGACTGTCGAAGGCATCGACGTGTTCTTCATCGGTCCTGGCGACCTGTCGCAAAACATGGGCTACCCGCCTGCGCCGCCGTTCGGCGAGCCGCGCCCCGCCGCCGTCATGGAGAAGGTCGCCGTGGCCGTCGACAAGATCCGTGCGGCAGGTAGGATCCCGGGGACTCTCGCCACCGCCGAAGAGCTGCCACACTGGCTGGAGAAGGGCGTCCAGTTCTTCTACATCCACACGGATCCTTTCCTGCGACGCGGCATCGCGGGCATCAAACAGACGCTGGCGCGGTAGGGGGCTCGCATGGCTTATCCACTTTTCGATCTGACAGGATCCAGAGCCCTGGTAACGGGATCGTCGCAGGGTATCGGCTTTGCGCTTGCCAGGGGCCTCGCGGAACACGGAGCTTCCATCGTTCTGAACGGCCGTGACAGGGCCAGGCTCGAGATCGCTGCAGGACAGCTCAAGGAAACTGGTGCGACGGTTTCGGTATCTGACTTCGACGTGACGGAAGCCGAAGCGGTGAAGCGCGGGGTCGATGCGATCGAGGCCGAAGTCGGTGCGATCGACATCCTGGTCAACAATGCCGGGATGCAGTTCCGCAGCCCGCTCGAGGATTTCCCCATCGACCGTTGGGAGCAGTTGTTGAAGACCAACGTCTCCAGCGTCTTTTATGTCGGCCAGGCGGTGGCCAAGCACATGATCAGCCGCGGACGTGGCAAGATCATCAACATCGCCTCGGTGCAGAGTGAACTCGCGCGCCCCGGCATCGCTCCCTACACGGCGACGAAAGGGGCGGTGAAGAACCTGACACGCGGCATGTGCACCGACTGGGCCAAGCACGGCCTGCAGATCAATGCGCTTGCGCCCGGCTACTTCAAGACCCCGTTGAACCAGGCACTGGTCGACAGCGAGGAGTTCTCATCCTGGCTGGAGAAGCGGACTCCTGCGGGCCGTTGGGGCGACGTCGAGGAACTGGTCGGTGCGGCCGTTTTCCTGTCGAGCAAGGCCTCCTCCTTTGTGAACGGACACGCGCTCTATGTCGATGGCGGTATCACCACCAGCCTCTGAGCGAGGAGGCTTCGGGCCGATCGCCGTGATGGGCGTCTCGGGCTGCGGCAAGTCGTCGGCCGGAGAGAGGCTGGCGGATTATCTTGGCTGCGGCTTCATCGAGGGCGACAGCCTGCATCCGCCCTCCAATGTCCGCAAGATGCGGATGGGAACGCCGCTGGAGGACGAGGACCGCTGGCCCTGGCTCGATGCGCTCGGCAATCGTCTCGCGGGGACGGGCGATATCGTCGTCTCCTGCTCGGCACTGAAGCGCACGTATCGGGATCGATTGCGGTCGTTGTCCGGGCGGCCGATGACCTTCGTCTTCCTGCAGGGAGACCGGATGCTGCTGGCTGCACGCATGGCCGCCCGCAAGCATGAATACATGCCGCTGTCGCTTCTCGACAGCCAACTTGCGACGCTCGAGCTGCCGACAGCAGAGCCCGACGTCGTGACCGTCGACATCAACCAGTCGCTTGAAACCATCGTCTCGATGGCAATGGCGCTGCTGGCGGCCCGCCAGAGGCGCTCGAACTGAAACTTGGAGGAAACATGAGCAAGCCCGACATTCTTCTGATCGGCCCTTATCCCGAGTGGGATCTCGTCGAGCTGGAGGCGCAGTACAATGTCCTGAAGCTATACGAGGTGTCCGATCGCGATGCCTTCATCAGCAAGCATGCCGCCGAAATCCGCGCCATTGCCACGCGCGGCGAACTCGGTGCCTCTGCCGAACTGATCGGCAAGCTGCCGAAGCTCGAAGTCATTTCTGTCTATGGCGTCGGTTACGATGCGGTCAATCTGGATGCTGCGCGCGCTCGCGGCATCCGCGTGACCAATACGCCGGACGTGCTGACCAATGACGTGGCCGATCTCGGCGTGGCGATGATGCTCGTCCACTCCCGCGGCATGATCGGTGCGGAAACTTGGGTTAAGGACGGAAGCTGGGGGACAAAGGGTCTCTATCCGCTGAAGCGCCGTGTCTGGGGCCGCAAGGCCGGCGTGCTCGGCCTCGGTCGCATCGGCTTCGAAGTGGCCAAACGCCTCAAGGGCTTCGACATGGACATCGCCTATAGCGACGTATCGGAAAAGCCCTATGCAGAAGGCATGACGTTCATTCCCGATCCGGTCGAGCTTGCCCGGCGTTCGGACTTCCTGTTCGTGACGCTGGCGGCCTCGACGGTGACCCGCCATATTGTTTCGAAGGCCGTCATCGAGGCGCTTGGCCCGGAAGGCATGCTGATCAACATCTCGCGGGCCTCCAATATCGACGAGGAGGCGCTGCTCGATGCGCTGGAAAGCGGCGCGCTGGGATCTGCGGCACTCGATGTCTTCGAAGCCGAGCCGAAGCTCAACCCGCGTTTCCTGAAACTCGACAATGTGCTGGTGCAGCCGCACCATGCGTCCGGCACGATCGAGACCCGCAAGGCCATGGGCAAGCTGGTGCGGGACAATCTCGCCGCCCATTTTGCCGGCGCTGCCCTGCCGACACCGGTCATCTGAGGATACGCCCATGAAAGCCGTCGTCATCCATGCCGCCAAGGATCTGCGCATCGAGGAAAGGGAGGTCGAGGCGCTCGGCCCCGGGCAGGTGGAAGTGGCCATCGAGGCTGGAGGCATCTGCGGTTCCGACCTGCATTATTACAATCACGGCGGCTTCGGCACGGTGCGCATTCGCGAGCCGATGATCCTCGGTCACGAGGTTGCCGGAAGCATCAAAGCCTTGGGAGAGGGCGTTTCAGGCCTCGTCGTCGGAGACCGTGTGGCCGTGTCGCCGAGCCGGCCCTGCAATGCCTGCGACTACTGCCTGAAGGGCCAACAGAACCATTGCCTCAACATGCGCTTCTACGGCAGCGCCATGCCGATGCCGCATATCCAGGGCGCCTTCCGTCAGCGGCTGGTCGCCGAACAATGGCAGTGCCACAGGATCGCGGATGGCGTCTCGATCAACGAAGCGGCGATGGCGGAGCCGTTTGCGGTCACGCTGCATGCGGTGGCCCGCGCCGGCTCGCTCTCCGACAAACGCGTGCTGGTCACCGGCTGCGGCCCGATCGGCGCGCTGGCGATCATCGCGGCCCGTGCCCATGGTGCCCGCGAGATCGTCGCGACCGACGTCATGGGCGCGGTCCTGAAGAAGGCGCTTGAGGTGGGAGCCGACCGGGTCATCGACGTCGCCAGCAATCCGGAACAGCTTTCCGCCTATTCCGCCAACAAGGGCTACTTCGACGTCCAGTTCGAGGCGTCCGGCAACGAACGCGCCGTACGATCAGGCCTGGAAGTGCTCCGGCCCCGCTCGACGGTGGTCCAGCTCGGGCTCGGCGGTGATGTTTCCATCCCGCAGAACTTGGTGGTCGCCAAGGAAATCGAGATGAAGGGCACCTTCCGCTTCCACGAGGAATTCGGGCTTGCCGTGGACCTTATCGGCAAGCGCCGCGTCGATCTGAAGCCGCTGCTTACCGGCATCTTCCCGGTCGAGAATGCCGTGGAGGCTTTTGAGACTGCCGGCGACAGAACCCGGTCGATGAAGGTGCAACTAACGTTCTGATAGAGCCACCTTGCTTCTCCAGGTCGGCTAAGGGGCCAATGGGAAGTCTCTCCTTGCGCAACCTTTCAGATCGTCTGCCTCGTTCTCGCAGAGCCACACCGATACGCCTGGCTTGAAGTCGCGCAGCGCGGCCGTCAATCGTTGCTCCGCGAGTACGCAATCTTCACTCCCGCAATCGTCGAGGATGAGCCCAGGAGTTAGCTGGACGCCGGCATTGACGCGCTGGAATTCCGCTGCCTGACGTAACGAACGACTCAGCGCACGTTCCCACAGGTAGACCGGTTCAATTGCGAACAGGTGCGTAGCGCTGACGCAGTCGATCGGTTCGGTTCCGAGGCTGATTCCTTTCGCGATGTCTTTACACCGGGTTTCTCGAGCCGAAACACGTCTGTCCTCTGCGCGTCCCAGGCCCATAAGAGGCGATTGTTTCACGTCGTGAGGTGCTTCGAATGGTGGGCGCACTCCGTACTTGTCTGAATACTCAAACTCGCAGCTCTCAGGGGTTCTAGTCTTGGGGTAACCATCGTCTGGGGAACCTGCGTCCAAGAGCGCGATGTTGACGAAGGCGGTTCCTCCGGCGGCGACTTCGATGTCATTCATGATCTTTCTCTGGGTAGAGAGATCGAAGAAGTAGAAGTTGCCTCCTTTTTCTCCGTCTCCCGAACCAGTCGAACATTTGAAACGAGAGCGTACTGTCGCAGGTGACGCGCCGTTGTTGATCAACGCAGCACGATAGAACGGTATGGCGATATCGACTCTCTCGCCTTGGGTCGCTATTGGCACATCGTCGAGACCGACGTTGATGTAGTCCGGCGTCAGCAGTTTGAATTCCAAACTGGCTCCATCTTGCCCTAATAGCCAGAGGATGTTGAGTACGGCCGGTCTAGCTAGCGCGGCGATCGCGGCGATCACTGCCGCGGGAAACCCGACCCAGTCCTTCAGAAATCGGGCGACACTAGCTATGCGTTCCCGCGTCTTCTCGCGTGGCGTCCTGACATGAATGTCACATCGACAAACCGGGCAAACGATGGCCCTCGATGGGATTTCGCTGCAGCATTTAGGACATTGCACGAGGCTGTCTCGATCTAGCGGGTCTGCCGGCATATAATCCCCCACGAGTTGCGGAAGATAAGCGCGTCTCAGAGTTGTTTGCAACGGGGGATGCTCGGTCGGGCTTTTATAACAAAATAGATTCCGATCAGGAGAAAGTCACTTGGTCGCTTGTGGCGCTACATCCTCCGCGTGTAACGCCAATCACGGCCTTGTCTGATCTTGATGCCGATCGCGTCGGCCCTGCGCGCCCTGATGACCTCCTCTGCGATTTGAACGGTGAAGCCCCTGCTCATCACGTCGCTCATGCGCTCCTCCAAGTCTCAACAGCCGACCGCTAAGCTTGCCGCCGGAACGACGTCCAGCGGCAGCCTTGCGAGGAGGCTATTTCTGATATTTCTTCACCAGGGCCGCACCTTCGGCAGCGAACTGCTTAGATCGTCCGGCACCATCGCAGCAATGTTGAGAAGCTCGCTGCAGCAGTGTGTGAGCATGAGTTGGTGACCTCGGGAACGATCGAGGAGATTCCGTCAGAACGGCATGTTCGCCAGAATATTGCGGTCGATATGCTGGATATCGCGCTTTCCGCAGAGCGCCATGGTGATGTCGAGTTCCTTGCGGATGATCTCGAGCGTCGTGGTGACGCCTTCCTTGCCCATGGCGCCGAGGCCGTAGAGGAAGGGCCGGCCGATATAGGTGCCGCGGGCGCCGAGCGCCACCGCCTTCAGCACGTCCTGGCCGGAGCGGATGCCGCCGTCCATATGCACTTCGATCCGGTCGCCGACCGCTTCGACGATCCTCGGCAGCATGCTGATCGAGGACGATGCGCCGTCGAGCTGTCGACCGCCGTGGTTGGAGACGATGATCGCGTCCGCGCCGGTGTCGGCGGCGGCGCGGGCATCCTCTTCGTCGAGGATACCCTTGATGATCATCTTGCCGCCCCAGAGGTCCTTGATCCAGCGGATGTCGTCCCAGGAAAGACGCGGGTCGAACTGTTCCGCGGTCCAGGCGCCGAGCGAGGAGAGGTCCGAAACATTGCTCGCATGCCCGACGATGTTGCCAAAGCCGCGGCGCTTGGTCCCAAGCATCTCCAGGCACCATCGCGGGCGCGTCGCGAGCTGTAGCGCCGCGTTCAGCGTCGGTTTCGGCGGAGCGGCGAGGCCGTTGCGCAGGTCCTTGTGGCGCTGGCCGAGGATCTGCAGGTCGGCGGTGACGACCAGCGCCGAGCATTTCGCCGCCTTGGCGCGGCCGATCAGCCGTTCGACGAAGCCCCGGTCCTTCATCACGTAGAGCTGGAACCAGAAGGGTTTGGTGGTGACCGAGGCGACGTCCTCGATCGAGCATATGCTCATGGTCGAGAGCGTGAAGGGCACGCCGAATTCTTCCGCGGCCTTGGCGGCGAGCATCTCGCCGTCGGCATGCTGCATGCCGGTCATGCCGGTCGGCGCCAATGCCACGGGCATCGCCGCCTTTTCGCCGATCATCGTGGTTTCCAGCGTGCGGTTGGTCATGTCGACCAGCACGCGCTGGCGCAGCTTGATCCTGGAGAAGTCTTCCTCGTTCGCCCGGTAGGTCCCCTCGGTCCAGGCGCCGCTGTCGGCATAGTCGAAGAACATTTTGGGCACCCGACGCCGGGCCAGTTTTTTGAGGTCTGCGATGGTCAGCGGCTTGGACATCAGTCGAGTGGCTTTCGAAGGCGGGGAAGACAAGACGGGCAACGAACTAGCACAAATTTTCAGCGCCGGTCACTGGAAATGATCAGATCTACAGCGGTGCGTCCAGGCGTTCGTCGGGCCGCGGCCGGCGATATATGGAGGGCGGCGCAACTGTGCTCCGCACAGCAGGCTTTTAGGCCGCCTGTTCGACGATCTTCGAGTTAGAAGCACTCTCTTGGAGCAGCCTGATGGCATTGAGCGCATCGGATTTCGTATCGAACGTCTCCGAATGGAGGATAATCTTGCCCGCTCCTGCCAAAAGGCGAAATGCAAAGCGGCCCGCTTTATCTTTGAAGACCTGAAAGACAAGCTGATCTTCGAGCGACGCCGCCAAAGCTTCTTGCTGCTCCTTTTCGAAAGCTGCCAGTGCTTCGGCACTGGGGGCGTCCAGCGGAAAATGCTCCTTTTCATACGCGTCTATCAACGTCGCGAGAATATCGAGTTGGTCGCCCTCCAGCGTTCCGCTGGCTGCTCCCCAGAGCTGGGAAAGGGCCTGTAGAGCGCCTTCATAGTCCTCTTCCGAACGAATGGGCCGAATCTCAATCATATTCCACCTTTGCCGCGTCGATGTGATCGTATTCCTTGTGTGTGCCGATCCATTTTATCCAGATAATCGACTTGTCGAAATCGATAGCGACCACCAGTCTATAGTCGTTTCCCTTGATGTTGAAAACGATGCGCTCGGCATTGACGATGCTCGCCGTGGCGAAAGTTTGCCGAACGTCGGCAGAATTCCTCCATTGAGCCTTGCTGGCACGATCATGCCAGACGTCAATCGCGTCCTTGACAGCAGGGCGATCCCGCCGACCTGCAAGGCTCTCCACAAATCTGGTTAGAGTCCGGCGGGCAATGATCCTCACGGCAGAGACGGTCTCATACCAAACCTTCCAGCTCGCCCTTCATCGCCTTGCCCGCCACATAGGTCTCGACCACGGCGCGGTCGTCGCCCATGGTCTGCAGCAGGAAGAGTTCCTCGACGAGCGTGTTCACCGTTTCCATCCGCAGCCGCGTGGCTGGTGTCGGGGCGGCGTTCAGCACCACGAGGTCGGCATCTGTGCCGGGCTCCAGCGTGCCGATATTGTCTGCCATCGACAGCGCTTCCGCATTGCCCCTTGTCATCAGGTAGAAGCTTTCGAGCGGGTTCAGGCGCTCGCCGAGGAGCTGCTGGATCTTGTAGGCCTCGTCCATGGTGCGCAGCATCGAATAGCTCGAACCGCCGCCGATATCGGTTGCGACCGCCACCCTGACCGGTTTTTCCCGCCGCATCAGCGATTTCATCGGGAAGAGGCCGGAGCCGAGGAAGAGGTTGGAGGTCGGGCAGTGGACGGCGACGGCGCCGGCCTCGGACAACACGTCGGCTTCGCGGTCGGAGAGATGGATCGCGTGGCCGAGCAGGGTCCTTCGCCCGAGAAGGCCGTAATGGGCGTAGATGTCGGTATAGTCCCTGGCGTCCGGGTAGAGTTCGCCCGTGTAGCGGATCTCCTCGTGGTTTTCGGAGAGATGCGTCTGGATATGCAGGTCTGGAAACTCCTCCGCCAGCGCCTGGGTCGCCTTCATCTGGGCGGGCGTCGACGTGATCGCGAAGCGCGGGGTGATGGCGACATGGTTTCGGCCCTTGCCGTGCCAGTCGGCGATCACGGCTTTCGTTTCGTCATAACCCATCTGCGGCGTGTCGAGCAGGCCCTGCGGGGCGTTGCGGTCCATCATCACCTTGCCGCCCACCATGCACATGCCGCGCTTCAGCGCCTCGGCAAAAAAGGCGTCGGCCGAGGTCTTGTGCACGGAGCAATAGGCGACGGCGGTCGTCGTGCCGTGGCGCAGCAGTTCGTCGTAGAAATGGGTGGCGATGCGCGCCGCGTGCTCGCTTTCGACGAAGCGGCATTCCTCCGGAAATGTGTAGGTGTTCAGCCATTCGAGCAGATTGGCGGCATAGGAGGCGATCACCTGCATCTGCGGAAAATGCAGGTGCATGTCGATGAAGCCCGGCAGGATCAGGTGCGGACGGTGGTCGATCTCCTCGACGCCTTCTGGCGCGATCGCCTTGACCGTCCCATAGTTTCCGGCAACCGAAATCTTGCCGTCCTCCACCAGCAGCGCGCCGTCGCTCTCATAGGCGTAACTGTCCGTGTCGGTGAGCGACAGCGGTGCGCGTTTGAAGGAGAGCAGCCGCCCGCGGATCAGCAACTTTGTCATTGGGATATCGCGCTTTCATACCATGCCACCAGCAGCTTGCGCTCCTCGGGCGAAATGGCGGTGACATTGCCCGGCGGCATGGCGTGGCTGCGGCCGGACTGGAGGTAGATTTCCCGCGCATGGGCGGCAATTTCGGCATCCGTCTCCAGCCTGACGGATTTGGGGGTAAAATTGACGCCCTCGTAAACGGGTTCAGCCGCATGGCACATGGAACAGCGCGCCTGCACGACGTCCCTGGCTGCGCCGAAATGGGCGTTGGCCGCGAATTTCTGGGCAACCGGGGTCATCGAGGTCTCGGTTTCGCCGGTCAGCACTTTCGGCACGGTCGAGAGCCACATGATGACGATGAAGAGCAGCACCGTCACCAGCCAGGTCCAGGTCGGCTTGCCCTTGCGGGCATGGGTGGTGTTGAACCAGTGCCTTATCGTCACGCCCATCAGGAAGACGAGCGCGGCGATCACCCAGTTGAAATGGGTCGCGAACGCCAGCGGATAGTGGTTGGAGAGCATGAAGAAGATGACGGGCAGCGTCAGGTAGTTGTTGTGCAGCGAACGCTGCTTGGCGATGGCGCCGTATTTCGGGTCGGGCGTGCGCCCGGCGATCAGGTCGGCGACGACAATCTTCTGGTTGGGGATGATGATGAAGAAGACGTTGGCGGACATGATCGTCGCGGTGAACGCGCCGAGATGCAGGAACGCGGCACGGCCGGAGAATACCTGCGTATATCCCCAGGCCATGACGATCAGCACCAGGAAGAGCAGGCCCATCAGGCCCCAGGTGTTTTTCCCGAGCGGCGACTTGCAGAGCAGGTCGTAGATGATCCAGCCGATCGACAGGGATGCGAGCGACATTGCGATCGCCTGCCAGGGCGCGAGGTCCATCACCGTGCGGTCGATCAGGAATAGGTCCGCGCCGCCGTAATAGACGATGCAGAGCATCAGGAAACCGGAAATCCAGGTGAAGTAGCTCTCGTATTTGAACCAGGTCAGGTGCTCGGGCATCTGCGCCGGTGCCACCAGGTATTTCTGAACGTGGTAGAAACCGCCGCCATGCACCTGCCATTCCTCGCCATAGACACCGGCGGGCATGTTCGGCCGCTTCGTCAGCCCGAGATCGAGCGCGATGAAATAGAACGACGAGCCGATCCAGGCGATCGCCGTGATGGCATGGAACCAGCGGGCGGCAAAACTCAGCCACTCCCAGGCGATGGCGTATTCGTACATTCAGTCTTCCCCTTTTTGCCCCCCGACTCGTCACTTTGGGGAAAAAAGCAGGCCAAGGGAAGAGGGGGAGCCGGGAACATTGCTGTCTGCCGATTGGAACCGTGGCCCGCCGCTTCCAGTTCACCCCCGCATGCTCTTAGATTACAATAGTAGGATATTCTCACTTGTGCATCGCAATAAATGAGGGTTGGGCCAGGTAACGCGACTCGCGTATTGTGACAATTGCAAGTCAGCCGGCGAAAGCTTGGTATTGCGTGCGGTTTGAGCCGGTGGTGGGGGCATTCATCAACGGAGACTAAGCACATGCGTGGTATTCTGACAGGTGTGATGATTGCATATGCGTCCTGCGTCTATGTTGGTTCGGCCAGTGCCCACGAGGCTCACAGTGCGAACGGCTCGACGTGGAAATACGATGGCTTTTGCTGCAATGGTGACAACCATACCGGCGACTGCCAGATGATCTCGACCAAAAACGTCAAGATCATCGAAGGTGGCTACGAGATCATCCTGGGGCCCGGCGATCATCGGCTGATCACCCGCCCGCATGACTTCAAGCTGCCGCAGAGCCAGGCGAGGCGGAGCAAGGACGAAGAATATCATCTTTGCCTCTACCCGACCGAAGATACGCTGCGCTGTTTCTACGCGCCGGATATGAGCTATTAGCCGCTGCCAGCGGCCAGGAGCGACATGTCGAGCCAGTTTTCCGTCCAGCAAAGCGGCGGATAGAAAACTGACTGCTAGTCCCGGAACGTCGGCATGGTTTTCCGCATGAAATCGCGGAAGGCGCGGATTTTCTTGGAGTTCCTGCGGCCTTCCGGGTAGACGAGCCAATAGTCGCTGCCGTCATAGCCGAGAATGTCGAAAGGCTGGACCAGCCGTCCGAGGGCGATATCGTCGGCATAAAATTCCGGCTGGAGGATTCCGACCCCCTGGCCGGCGATCGCGGCGGCGGCCTCGAAGGCCTGCGCACCGTACCTGCTTACCGGCCGGCCGGTGAGATCGACATTCGGCACGCCGGCTGCCGCGAACCAGAACGGCCACCACGGATCGCCGGGATCTATGATCCTGAGTTTCAGGATGTCCTCCGGCGTCTTCACGCCGCCGATCGTGGCGGCCAGATCCGGGCTCAGCATCGGCGTGAAGTGATTGCGCATCAGAAAATGCCGGCGCAGGCCCGGCCATTCGCCCTTGCCGCTGCGGATTGCGATATCCGCCTGCGCCCGCGAAAAATCGATCATCTCCTGCGATGTCTCCAGCCTGACGGCAATGCCCGGATTTTCGAGCTGGAACGTGCCCAGATGGCGCGCCAGCCAGCGCGAGGCAAAAGTCGCCGTCGAATGGATGATCAGCGTGCCCTCCGATGCATCGTGCAGGGTGGAGAGCGCCTCGCCCATGATTGCAAATGCTTCCGCGATCCTCGGGGCCAGCCGTTCTCCCGCCTCCGTCAACGAAACCTGCCTCGGACGGCGCAGGAAGAGCTGTTCGCCGAGCGTATCCTCCAGAAGCTTGATCTGGTAGCTCACCGCCGTCTGGGTAAGCCCGAGTTCCTCGCCGGCCCGGGTGAAGCTCATCAGCCGGGCAGCAGCTTCGAATGCCCGCAAGGCATTCAGCGGGAACTGTTTCGACATCTTCATGGATAAGTTCTCTTGATCCGTACAGACGGTAATTCGATTGGATTACTGAGATTTTCCGGCGCAATCTACCTCCACAATCATCAAATGAAAACGGGGTATCCCCGTTGGAGGCAAGAGATGTTTTCCATCCTCACCCGGCCGTTCGAGCAATTCATGCCGAGGTTCGGCATCATCGATGCCATCCGCCGCCGGCTGGCGGTCCGCCGCAACAATCTCGATCTCGAAGAAATGCCGCAATCATGGCAGCGCGACCTCGGTCTGCTCGATGGCCGCGACAGGCGCGGTCCGCAGGACGAGGGCGCCTTTCGCGCGACCAGGCTCATTCAGTCGCAGCGCAATCTTTGAGCGCGCAGCCCATGAGGTCTGCCTGCTTGACGGGACGCCATCCGCGGGCTTCTATCCGGTGCAGGCCGATCGGGCCTGCTTCGACTTTAAGGGATGTGGAATGGCAACTCGGCCTTTGGAGCTCGACGATCATATAGCCGAGCTCCTGCAGGCGAGGACCTCCGCCCTCATGCGGCAGTCCCGGGCGGACATGGAAGCTCTCCTCGGCAGAGAGTTTACCTATATCAACGCGCACGGCGAGGTCTGCGACCGTTGCCAGTATCTGGATCGGTATTGCTCCGGAAACGGCCCGCGTTTCCGGCGGCTGGAGATCGACATAGTGCGGATCATCGCGCGAGATCACGCCGTCGCTGTCCTGTTCGACTGCCGGGAAGAAATCGAGTTTGCGGGCGAGCAATCGAACAGCCTCCAACGGGCGCTCTACATCTTCCGAAAACAGGCGGACCGCTGGCTCTGGTGTGAAGGGCAAGCCACCGAGCTCAGGTCGCCGGTTGTTTAGCACCGATTGTCCCCGTGGCCGCGAGGTCTTGGGCAAGGGCCGACTGGATCCAGGTCGCAAAGGCCGTAATCTTCGCCGCATTTCGCCGCGCCGGCGCGTAACACAGCCAATAGGTCTTGCCCTCGCCGACACAGACGTCGAAAGGCTGGAGGAGACGGCCGGATGCCAGATCTTCCCGGAACAGGAACGGGCTCAGCATTGCCACGCCATGGCCGGACATGGCGGCCCTTGCTTCCAGGTCGAGCGCGCCGAGAGCGTTCAGGCTGGTGTGCCTGATCTGCCTGGAGTCGATTTTGGTGATCTCAAACCATTCGTGCCACCCGTCACGGGTGTCGGTGATCCAGGGCAGTTTCAAAAGATCGGAAGGCTGCCGTATGCCACCCACGCTTTCCGCCAGTTGCGGAGACAGCATGGGCGCATAGTTGAGCCGAAAGAGAGGATGGCTGATCAACCCGTCGGATGGCCGGGCGCTGATACAGATCGTGATATCGGCCGAGCTATGGTGGTGGTCGTTATCCAGCTGGCGCAGCAGGCGTACCTCGATTTGCGGGTGCAGGGCCTTGAAAATGTGGAGATGCGGCGACAGCCATTGCGCAGCAAACGATGGCGGGGAGTGGATTTCCAGCGTTTCCTCGACACCGTGCCGCGTCGATTGCACCGCCTCGGTCAGCAGGGTGAAAGCTTCGGCGACCTTCGGAAGCAGCTTTTCACCCGTTTCGGTGAGTTTCAGCGCCCGTGGGCGACGCAGGAAAACGGTGTCGCCGAGAAATTCCTCCAGGAGCTTGATCTGGTAGGTCACCGCCGTCTGGGTCATGCCCAGTTCTTCGGCGGCGCGGGTGAAGTTTTCCAGGCGCGCGACGGCCTCGAAGACCCGAAGTGCATTCAGCGGAAACCGGCGTGATAATTTCATCGATAAGTTCTCTTGATCGCGACCGACTGTATTTGAATTGGAATTCCCCGGCAATCGGCCTCATTGATGGTTGCAACCAAACAATCTCTTCCTGTCGATGTGGAGCAACCATGCTGTCCGCAAGCGCCGATTCCTTGCCTTTGAAACCCTCCCGTCCGGTTCTGGCGTGGCGGCAGATGCGCCGCTTCTTCCACCGGCTCCTGCGACCCGGTAGCCGACACATACCGGCGCTGCCGGACGACCTGCGCAGTGATCTCGCGCTCCCGGAAGCCGGACCGCAGAGCCGCGAGGCGGCATTCTGGGACGGGAAACGGCGCTCAGGCGGTCGGGATCTGCCGCTTTGAGGTCCGCGCCTGCCGGGCCGCATAGGTTTCTAGAAGTTCGGCGGCGACGAGGGCAGCGATCACGGCCGGGCGTTTGTCCCTGACTGTCGTGCCGCCGATCGGCAGTACGAGACGGGAGAGCATGTCATCGCCGCCGCCCTCTCGCTTCAGCCAGTTGGCGAAGGTGGCGCGTTTGGTCCGCGAGCCGATCATGCCGACATAGGCAAGATCGGTACGCGCCAACGCACGCTGGGCAATCAGGAAATCCAGCGCATGGTCATGAGTGAGGATGATCGCCGCGCCGCCGGCCGGGATTTTATCCACGAAGGCTTCCGGCATGGCGGTCAGATGCTTTCTCGCATCCTCGGGTAAGTCTTCCAATGCCTCGGGGCGGGTCTCGACGACGGTCACCGCAAAGGGCAGGGGAGCCAGTGCCCTTGCGAGCGCCTGGCCGACATGACCCGATCCGAACAGGGTCACCGCCGGCCGCTCATCCTCCTCGTCGCGCAGGCGCCGTTCCAGCGTCTCGGCAAGCTCCGGCGTCAACGGCCAGAACGCAAGCCGGGTATGGCCGCCGCAGCACTGGCCGATCTCCGGCCCGAGCGGAATATCCATCACCGCCTCGCCACCGCCCGACAGCATCGCCCGGGCATTGTCGATCGCCATATATTCGAACTGCCCCCCGCCGATCGTCCCCCAGATCGCTTTGGTCGCAACCAGCATGAATGTGCCGGCCTCGCGGGGGGTAGAGCCTTTCGCTTCGCGGAGTTCGACGAGGATGGTGCGTGGGTGGGTGGTGATGAAGGTGGGGAAGGAGAGGTCGCTCACTAGGCACCCCCCTCTGTCCTGCCGGACATCTCCCCCTCAAGGGGGGAGATCGGCAAGACGTGGTATCTTGCCCGGCCCTCAGCCTCATCTGCGACGTGAGCCACTTCCCCCGAGAGGGAGTGGGGCCGCGCCACATCCGATCTCCCCCCTTGAGGGGGAGATGTCCGGCAGGACAGAGGGGGGTAGCAACATCTACGCAAAGCGCTCGATCCCGATAATCCGCAGAAGGTGCATGCACACATCGTCGATATGGCCGTACACCTCGTCATTGGTAAATCTTATCACCTGCCAGCCAAGCGCTGCCAGTTTCTCATCCCTTGCCGAATCCCGGCGGATGTTCTGGTCGAATGAATGGCTCGCACCATCGACCTCGATGATCAACTTATGCTCCGGGCAGGCAAAATCGACGATATAGCCGGCGATCGGCATCTGCCGCCGGAAGCCAATCCCCATGAGGCGATGGGCGCGGACCGAGTTCCAGAATTTCAGCTCCGCCTCGGTCAACGCCCGGCGCATGTTCCGGGCGTTTTTCCGATTGGCGTCGCGGACATGGAAATGCGGCATGCGCGCTCCATCACATCGCCTTCAGCCGCTCGACCGCCATCAGCACCCGTTCCGGCGTCGCCGGCGCGTCGAGCCTCGGGCAGACCGCATAATCCGCCACGCTCGCCACCGCCATCGACAGCGCTTCCAGCACCGAGATCGCCAGCATGAAGGGCGGTTCGCCGACGGCCTTGGAGCGGCCGATGGTGGGTTCGGCGTTTTCGGCCCATTCGGCGAGTTGCACGTTAAAAATCTTCGGCCGGTCGGAGGCAAGCGGGATCTTGTAGGTCGAGGGCGCGTGGGTGCGCAGGCGCCCCTTGTCGTCCCACCACAGTTCCTCGGTGGTCAGCCAGCCCATGCCCTGCACGAAGGCGCCTTCCACCTGGCCGATGTCGATCGCCGGGTTCAGCGACTTGCCGACGTCGTGGAGGATGTCGGTGCGGTCGACCAGGTATTCGCCGGTCAGCGTGTCGATCGAGACTTCCGACACTGCGGCGCCATAGGCGAAGTAGTAGAACGGCCGGCCGCGGCCCGCCTTGCGGTCCCAGTGGATGCGCGGCGTCTTGTAGAAGCCGGCGGCCGAGAGCTGCACGCGGTCGTAATAGGCGGCCCGGATGAACGTGTCGAAGGGCACGATCTCGCCGCCGATGCGCAGCCGGTTGGGCAGGAACTCCACCTTGTCGCGGCCGACCTTCCATTGCCGCATGGCAAAATCGATCAGCCGTTCCTTGATCTGGCGGGCCGCGTCATAGGCCGCCATGCCGTTCAAATCGGTGCCGGACGAGGCGGCGGTCGCGGAGGTGTTCGGCACCTTGCCGGTCGTCGTCGCGGTGATCTTCACCCGGTCGATATCGACCTGGAACGTATCGGCCACCACCTGCGCCACCTTGGTATAGAGGCCCTGGCCCATTTCGGTGCCGCCGTGGTTCAGGTGGATCGAGCCGTCATTGTAGATATGCACCAGCGCGCCCGCCTGGTTATAGGCGGTCATGGTGAAGGATATGCCGAACTTCACCGGCGTCAGCGCGATGCCCTTGCGGATCACCGGGCTGTGCGAATTGAACTCCAGGATCGCCTGCCGGCGGGCCTGGTAGTCCGACGATGTTTCCAGCTCGTCGACGATTCGGGCGATAATGTTGTCCTCGACGTCCTGGTGATAGGGCGTCATCGTCCGGTTGGAGCCGCGCTGGCCGTAGAAATTCAGCTTGCGGATGTCGAGAGGATCCTTGCCGACCGCATAGGCGATCTCCTCGATGATGCGCTCGCCGCCGAGCATGCCCTGCGGCCCGCCGAAACCGCGGAAAGCGGTGTTGGAGACCGTATGGGTTTTCAGCGGCTGCGAGGTCAGGCGCACATGCGGATAGAAATAGCTGGAATCCGCATGGAAGAGGGCGCGGTCGGTGACCGGGCCGGAGAGGTCGGCGGAGAACCCGCAGCGCGCCGCATAGATCGCGTCGACCGCATGGATGCGGCCTTCCTCGTCGAAGGCGACATCGTAGTCGACGCGGAAATCGTGGCGCTTGCCGGTGATCGACATGTCCTCGTCGCGGTCGGGGCGAAATTTCACCGCCCGCTTCAGCTTCTTGGCGGCCACCGCCGCAAGCGCCGCGAACTGGTTGCCCTGCGTTTCCTTGCCGCCGAAACCGCCGCCCATGCGGCGGGTCTGGACGGTCACCGCATTGTTGGCCACGCCGAGCACATGCGCCACCATGTGCTGAATTTCGCTCGGATGCTGGGTGGAGGACCAGACGATCACCTCGTCGTCCTCGCCGGGGACGGCGAGCGCGATATGGCTTTCCAGGTAGAAATGCTCCTGGCCGCCGATATACATGTGGTTCTGGACGCGCAGGGGCGCGTTTTCGATCTCCGTTTCCGGCTCGCCGCGCTTCAGCGTCATCGGCTCTACGACGTAAGGCGCGTCGTTTTCGCGGGCGCTGTCGATATCGGTCCAGTGCGGCAGGTCGCGGTATTCGATCTTTGCCAGTTTTGCGGCGCGGCGGGCCTGGTCGCGGGTCTCGGCGATGACCGCAAAGATGATCTGGCCGTGGAACTGGACGTTGGTGGTGGCGAGCAGCGGCTCGTCATGCTGGCCGGTCGAGGCGACGTCGTTGAAGCCCGGAATGTCTTCCGCGGTGATCACCCAGACGACGCCGGGTGCGGTCTTCACGGCCGAAAGATCGACCGAGACGATTTCCGCATGCGCCCGGTCGGCAAGCCCGAGCCCGCCGTGCAGCGTACCTGCGGGTTCGGGAATATCGTCGATATATTCGGCGGTTCCGGTGACGTGCTTATGTGCTGAATCATGTTTCAGCGAGACGTGCATGCGGCCGTTGATGATCGGCTTGTTGTCGAACGTGGTCTTGTCCATCAGCGGAGGCCTCCTGCGCTGAGGGGCAAGACCCCTCCCCAACCCCTCCCCACAAGGGGGAGGGGCTTTGGTGCCACGCTCGTCCTTTGGGATTGAGGCAAGACGGTGCCACGAGTCTTCTCCCCCCTTGTGGGGGAGATGGCCGGCAGGCCAGAAGGGGTCTTTTTGCTTACCACCACCATCACGCCTCCTCCAGCTCGAACCGGCGCAGCTCAGCAGGCGCGCCGGCGGTTTCCAGGAAGAAGCGGGTGAGCAGGTTCTTGGCCGTCAGGCTGCGGTACTCAGCGGTCGCCCGCCAGTCGGTGAGGGGCTGGTAATCCTCCGCGAACGCGTCGCGCACGCCGGAGACGGTGGCCCAGCTCCAGACCTCGCCGAGAAGCGCGTCCTCGACGTGTTTGGCCCGTTTCGGGGTCGCCGCCATGCCGCCGAAGGCGATGCGGATGGTCTCGACCTTGCCGTCGGCGTCGAGCACCAGGTGGAAGGCGCCGCAGAGCGCCGAGATGTCCTCGTCGCGGCGTTTTGAGATCTTGTAGACGGCGAAATGGCTTCCTTCCGCCGGGCGCGGCACGAAAACCTTCTCGACGAATTCGGTCGGCAGCCGGTCCTGCTTGCCGTAGGCGAGGAAATAATCCTCGAGCGGGATCGTCCGGCGGCCGGAATGGGAGCGCAGCGTCAGTTCGGCGCCGAGCGCGATCAAAGGCGGCGGCGTGTCGCCGATCGGCGAACCGTTGGCGATATTGCCGCCGATCGTGCCCATGTTGCGCACCTGCTGGCCGCCGATCCGGTCGATCAGCCGGCCGAGCGACGGGATTTCGTCGCGGAGCACGTCGAAAGCCTGGCTATAGCTGACGCCGGCGCCGATGGAGATGCCGGTCTCGTCCGCCGTAATCGACTGCAGTTCGGTCAGGTGGTTGATGAAGATCACCGGGTTCAGGAGCCGCATCTGCTTGGTGACCCATAGCCCGACATCGGTCGCGCCGGCGACGATCGTCGCCTCAGGTTCGTCGGCGAGGATATCGGCAAAGACTGCGACGGATGCCGGGACGATCGAGCGGGCGCCATCCTTCTCGATGACGATCGTGTCGTTGCCGGAATGGATGCCCCAGAGTTTCGCCATGACCTGGATGCGCTCGCTTTCCAGCGGGTCGAAGAGCGAGCTCGGCCGGTTGATGGAGATATGCTCGGCCGCCTTGACGATCGGCTCGTAGCCGGTGCAGCGACAGAGATTGCCCTGCAGCGCGCTTTCGATATCGGCGCGCGTCGGCGTGCCGTTGGAGAGCCACAGGCCGTAAAGGGACATGATGAAGCCGGGGGTGCAGAAGCCGCATTGCGAGCCGTGGAAATCGACCATCGCCTGCTGCACCGGATGCAGCGCTCCGTCCCGGCCGGCCAGGTGCTCGACGGTCACCACATGGGTGCCGTGCAGGGAGCCTAAGAACCGGATGCAGGCGTTGACGCTTTCGTAGCGCAGGCCGTGTTCCGTCAATCGCCCGATCAGCACCGTGCAGGCGCCGCAGTCGCCTTCCGCACAGCCTTCCTTGGTACCTGTCAGCCGCCGCCTCAGGCGAAGATAGTCGAGAAGGGTTTCCGTTGGTCCGAAATCTCCAAGGGTGACCTCTTCTCCATTCACGATGAAGCGGATGGCTTCGCTCATTTCTCTCCTTCGTCCGCCGTTGCCGGCTCCATATTACGGGTGCCCCCTGACTGCCTTGCCAGGTTGGCGGAAGTATCTCCTATCCTCATTCCTGTGCTTGTCACAGGAATCCAGTGACCGACGTCTGTCGGGTCGGAGACCCTTTTCAGCCCAAGGACTTGGGCTGGCTGGGTTCCTGTGACGAGCACAGGAATGAGGAAGGTATTCTATTGCGCGGTCCAGCCGCCGTCTATCGAGATATGCGTGCCGGTAATGCTCCTCGCCGCATCGCTGGCGAGATAGATTGCGGCCTGCGCGACTTCTTCGATCGAAACGAATTCCTTGGTTGCCTGCAGCTTCAACATCACCTCGGTCTTTACCTGATCCTCGGTGATGCCGCGCTCGCGGGCGGTGTCGGGGATCTGCTTTTCGACCAGCGGCGTCAGCACGTAGCCCGGACATATCGCATTCACGGTAATCCCGAATTCCGCAAGTTCCAAGGCCGCCGTTTTGGTTAGGCCCAAAATACCATGTTTGGCAGCCACATAGGCGGATTTGAACGGTGAGGCGACCAGCGCATGGGCGGACGCGACGTTGATGATGCGGCCTTTACCAGCCGCTTTCATTAGCGGGATCGTATGGCGCATGGTGTGGAAGGCCGATGTCAGCAGGATGGCGATCAGCTGGTCCCATTTTTCCGGCGGGAACTCCTCGATCTTCGCCACATGCTGGATGCCGGCATTGTTGACCAGAACGTCGATCGTGCCAAAATTCTTGACCGCGGTTGCGATGAGGTCCTCGATCTCGGCGGGCCTTGTCATGTCGGCGCCATGATAAAGCACCGTGCCCGTCCCCCGCGCATCAAGCTCGCGGCGGGCGGCCTCGATCGCGTCGGCCGGTCCGAAACCGTTGATGATCACATTGGCGCCCTCGGCCGCGAATGCCTTTGCAACGCCGAGCCCGATGCCGCTCGTGGAGCCGGTGACGACGACGGTTCTGCTCATGCCCAATCTCCCTGCGATCCAACCTTCTCGGGCGGCGTTCTTGTGCGCCGCGATGATCACGGCAGGTTATGCGCAAATTCCGCGGGATGGCAATCGGCATCGTCGACCGTCCCGAGAGCCTTGCGGGCCAAAGCAGCCTTTCGTTGAGATGGCGGGGAACATTCGAGCAAGCGCCCGGTTCGGCAATATCTTCCAACGAAAGGACTACTCAATGTTCATGCGCGTCGACAAGCTGCAGGCGGAGCTTCCTGCGCCCAAGCGGGCCGATCCCAATGCGGCCGCTGCCCTCCAGGAGCTTCTGGGCGGCAAATACGGGGAAATGTCCACGCTCGGGAACTACATGTTCCAGAGCTTCAATTTTCGCTCCAAGGAGAAGCTGCGTCCTTTCTACAGTCTCGTGGCCAGCATCACGGCCGAGGAACTCGGCCATGTCGAGCTCGTCAGCAACGGCGTGGCGATGCTCAACAACGGCCCTGACATTCCCGACGGCGATGCCGGTGACGGTGGCGACATTTCCGGAGCGCCTTTCGAGGATATGAAGGACATTCGCCTTGCGGCCGCCTTCCTCTCCGGGGCCGGCGGCGCGATGCCGGTCAACAGCAACGGCGTGTCCTGGAACAATGACTTTATCACCACGACGGGCAATGTCGTGGTCGATCTGCTCCACAATTTCCACCTGGAATGCGGAGCCCGCCTCCACAAGCTGCGCGTCTATGAAACGCTTTCGGATCCGACTGGCCGCGAAGTCTGCGGCTACCTTCTCGTTCGTGGCTCGGTCCACGCACACGCCTATGCGCTGGCACTTGAAAAGGTCACCGGCGTCGACATCAAGAAGTTCCTGCCGACCCCCAACATCCCGCTCGGCAATATCCCCGAATGCCAGAAGTATCTGGACGAGGGTTCGCATCGTCGCCTCTATACCTTCAGCCCGAGCGATTACAAGGAAATGGCGGGCATCTGGGGCAATGGCGAAGTCGCCCTTCCGCTCGACCCACCCGGCGAACTCGAAGTCGTCGATGGCATGCCGGAGGGCGGCAAGATCCACCAGCTGGTTGGCGTGCCCTCCGCATTCACGCCGGACTACGCGCCGGAGGAGATGTTCGAGATCGCCCAGAAGCTTTACAAAAAATCGCGGTGACCTCTGCCGATGACCTCTGCCGGGGGCACGCAAACAGCGTGCCCCCATTTCAAAGGCTGCCATTTCCGTTGACCCTTTCCGCTCCTTCTGCTCAAACCGTGCGGGCGCATTGCATGGACTGGGAGGAGCGGCATGGCGGGTTATGTTCTGGCGATCGATCAGGGGACGACTTCGACGCGGGCGATCGTGTTCGACGGCGACATGCGGATTGCCGGGATCGGCCAGAAGGAATTCACGCAGATTTTTCCGAAATCCGGCTGGGTCGAGCATGATCCGGAGGAGATCTGGGAAACCGTTCTGTGGGCCGTCAAGCAGGCGTTGAAGGAAGCCAAGCTCAAGGCCTCCGAGATTGCCGCGATCGGCATCACCAACCAGCGCGAGACGGTCGTCGTCTGGGAGCGCGATAGCGGCAGACCGATCCACAACGCCATCGTCTGGCAGGATCGCCGCACCGCCAGCTATTGCGAGAAGCTGAAGCGCCAGGACCTCGAAAAGCTGTTCACCCGTCGCACCGGCCTGCTGCTCGATCCCTATTTTTCCGGCACCAAGCTTTCCTGGATGCTCGCCAACGTGAAGGGCGCGCGGGCGAGGGCGGCCAAGGGCGAGCTCTGCTTCGGCACGATCGACACGTTCCTGATCTGGCGCCTGACCGGGGGAAAAAGCTTCGTCACCGATGCGACCAATGCCTCACGCACCCTTATCTACAACATCGCCGACAACCGGTGGGACGAGGACCTTCTCGAAATCCTGCGCATTCCCGCCGCCATGCTGCCGGAGGTCAAGGATTGCGCCGACGACTTCGGCATCACCGACGAAAGCCTGTTCGGCGCGGCGATCCCGATCCTCGGCGTTGCCGGCGACCAGCAGGCGGCGGTCATCGGCCAGGCATGTTTCGAACCGGGCATGATGAAATCCACCTATGGCACCGGCTGCTTTGCAGTACTGAATACCGGAGCCGACATGGTCCGCTCCAGGAACCGGCTGCTGACCACCATTGCCTACCGCCTGAACGGCGAGACGACCTATGCGCTCGAAGGTTCGATCTTCATCGCCGGTGCCGCCGTGCAATGGCTGCGCGACGGGCTCGGCATCATCGAGAAAGCGAGTCAAACCGGGGAGTTGGCGGAAGAAGCCGATCCTCAGCAGGAAGTTTACCTGGTGCCCGCCTTTACCGGGCTCGGCGCGCCCTACTGGGATGCGGAGGCGCGCGGCGCCATGTTCGGCCTGACGCGCGCGACCGGCCCGGCGGAAATCTCGCGTGCCGCGCTGGAGGCGGTCTGCTACCAGACCCGCGACCTCTACGACGCGATGCAGAAGGACTGGCGCAACGCCAACAGCAGCACGGTGCTGCGTGTCGACGGCGGCATGGTCGCCTCCGACTGGACGATGCAGCGGCTCGCCGATCTCCTCGACGCCCCCGTCGACCGGCCGACCATCCTCGAGACGACGGCGCTTGGCGCCGCCTGGCTTGCCGGCTCGAAGGCGGGCGTGTGGCCCGACCAGAAGGCGTTCGCGAAAAGCTGGGCGCGGCAGCGGCGATTCGAACCGCAGATGGACGAAAAGACGCGTTCTGCGAAGATTCGCGGCTGGAAGGATGCGGTCAGGAGAACGCTGACAAATGCCTAAGTCCTTATTTTCAATTAACCATCTTGTTAAAATTAGATTTAAATCCGCAATGCGTCATTTTCGCACCATGTTCGTTGCCTTATCTTCGCCGGCGACTTAGAGAGGGCGGCATGTTTCGAATTCAGCAGATTTTGGCTTTCCTTTTGGTGCTCGGCGCCTCTCTGGCGGTCGGCGGCACGGCCGAGGCCGGTTATGCCCATTTCATCTACGATGTGAAGAGCGGCAAGGTTCTGGCGTCGGAGAGTGCCGACGAGATCAACCACCCCGCGTCGCTCACCAAGATGATGACGCTCTACATGACCTTCGAGGCGCTGCGCGAGGGTCGCCTCAAATGGGACCAGGACATCCCCATGACGCCGAATGCCGCGTCGAAGATCCCCTCCAAGCTCGGTGTGCCCGCCGGCCGGACGATTACCGTGCGAGAGGCCGTCAACGGCATGATCGTGCGCTCGGCCAATGACGCGGCGGCGACGATGGGTGACTATCTCGGCGGTTCGGAAGACCGTTTCGGGGAGATGATGACCAGGAAGGCCCGCGCGCTCGGCATGAGCCGTACCGTGTTCCGCAATGCATCGGGCCTGCCGGATGCCTCCCAGGTGACCACGGCGCGGGACATGGCCCAGCTGGCTCTTGCGCTCATCCGCGACTTTCCCCGGGAATACCAGCTGTTTTCAGCCAGGAACATGGAGTTCCGCGGCAAGCGGCTGCGCGGCCACAACAACCTCATGTACCGCTATCCCGGCATGGACGGCGTCAAGACCGGCTTTACCAACGCTTCCGGCTACAATATCGCCAGTGCCGTCACCATCGATGGCCGGCGGGTGATCGGCGTCGTCATGGGCGGCAAGAGCGCCCGCAAGCGCGACGACCAGATGGCGGCGCTGCTCGATCGCTACGTGCCCGGCAACAATGCGGCGTCCGGTGGTCTGGTGGCGTTCGAGACGCAGAAACGGCCGGCCGAAGACACGCTGCCGCTGGCCTTCGCGACACCTTCTCCGCGCAAGGAGATCACGCTCGGTGTTGCGCCCAAGACCGCGCTCGCCAATCTTTATGCGACGCCCCGGGCCACTGTTCCGAACACTGCGCCGGCCCCGACTGCGCCATCCCGGACCGCGTCGTCTCAGACAATGGCACCGCCGCAGCCGGCCGGGTCGCTCTGGCGCATCCAGATCGCCGCAGCCGCCAGCCGAGATCAGGCATCCGCGCTGCTCGAAAAGGCAATGCCGCTGCTCGCTCAAGGGTACGGCCGTGTTGCGCCGAGCGTCGAAAGTTATGCCGAAGGCGGCAAGGAAATCTTCCGCGCCCGTTTCGCCGGTTTTGCCGATGGCGACGCCGCGACGCGCGCCTGCTCGGCCCTGCAGGCCAAGGCGATCACCTGTTTCGTGGTGCGGTAGGCCGATAACGTCCGCCGCCGGGATCACCGGCGGCGTGCTGGTTTCGCAGCTGGTTCAGCCCTTGACCGGCGCGTTCATAGCCCATGCGACGCCGAATGGGTCGCGGACCTGGCCGTAGCGGTCGCCCCAGAACATCACCTGCAGCTCCGTCTCCACCGTCATGCCGGCGTCGACCGCGCGTTTCCACCAGAAATCGATGTCATCGACCGGCAGCATCATGGTGAAGGCCTGCGGCTTTTCGAGCGGGTGGCCGTAATCCGGATAGGGGTCGCAGAGCATTACCGAACTGCCGTTGACATAGAGATGAATGTGCATCGTGCGCCCCTGGTCATCCACCGGATGAAAGGACTCGATCTCGGCGCCGAGGGCCTTTTTGTAATAGTCGGCAGCCTTCATCGCGCCGTCGAGCTGAAGATAGGCGACCACGCCTCCGCGGACGGGTGAAGTTTTCTGGTTGTCGTTCGTCTGGGCACTCTGATCCATGATTTTTCCCTCCTGTTCGGGTCGTTCTCGTCCATGCCGGACGACACAAGGACGAAGGAGGGGAGACGATGCCGACATTCACCGGCGATTTTTTTATGCAGTTTTGTCGAGTGGGTTCATGTGTCCCATTTGACCCGCCGAAGATCAGCGCTTCCGTCAACGACGCGAACGATGCGAACCGTATCATCGACGATCGCGTAGAGGGCAAGCCATCTCTCGATCACCAGCATTCGGGCGGATTGAGCGATGTCGGAGCGCGCCGGGCCCATCTCGGGGTGGTCCGCCAATCGCGATATGCGAGCCTCGATACGCTCGGCAACCGCATCGGCCATGGCTAAGCCGCTCTTGTCGGCAATCCAGGACCAGATATCCAACATGTCGTCACGCGCCCGGCTGGAATAGAGGACCGCCTTGGCCATGGATCAGGGCTTGCCCGCGCGTCTGCTGCGGCCTTCCGCCTTGAGCGCGTTCAAATCCAGCGGGCGGTAGTCGCCGCTTTCGACGCCTTCGTCCCAGGCCTTCTTAAGGCGATCCAGATCGTCGGCCGCATGGTCCTGTTCCTCCAGCAGGCGCAAAGCCTCCTGTACGACCTCGCTCGAGGAGCGGTAGCGCCCTGATGCCATTTTGGACTTCACGAACTCGGCCAGATCGTCCGTCAGCGAAACATGGATGTCCATCGACAACTCCTTCCCGTCCATGATGGGAGTGGCCCGGGATTTTGACAAGAGATTTCCGGACTTCAGTCCCGCCCCGCAAATTCCTTCACCAGGTCCTCATAGGCCTCCATGGGCGGGAACGTCTCGTAGGAATATACGGCAGGCGTGGTCGCCCAGGGCAGCTTTTCGGATGTGTAGGTTTCGACGAAGGGTACGAACCACTGCGCGTTGTCGAGCATGGTCGGACGCAGGTTCACGAACCAGTCCATGCCTTGCGGCTTGGTGAACATCCAGCTCTTGCAATGCGGGCAGTGGTAGTGATGGGCGTTGTCGCCATGCAAGCCGCCGATCACCGGCTCGCCTTGCGTCACCTCGAACCCTTGAGAGGGGATTGCGGCGGAGAGCGAGAAGGCGCTCGCGCTCATCTTCTGGCAGCCGGTGCAGTGGCAGGCCATGGTCAGAATCGGCGGTGCGCTGATCTTCAGGCGTACCTGTCCGCAGCGGCAGCCGCCCTGCATGGGGAGAGTGAGCTTGGGCATCTTTACCTCCATCTCCCCATGAACTAGGGCCGCTTGCGGTGTTTGATCAGGCCGGGCGCTTCGGAATATCCAAGCCCCGCGGGACGGCGGGCCTTGCGAGGCCGCGTTCCAGCCATTCCGGCACGCGCTTCAGCTGGTCGTATTCGACGAGCTCGCCGGCGCCGTAGAAGCCGATCAGGTTGCGGACCCAGCCGAGCATGGCGATGTCGGCGATCGAATATTCGTCGCCCATGATCCAGTCGCGGCCCTCAAGCCGGGTTTCGAGCACGCGGATGATGCGGTGCGATTCCTTGGCGTAGCGGTCGCGCGGGCGCTTGTCCTCGATGTCCTTGCCGGCGAACTTGTGGAAGAAGCCGAGCTGGCCGAACATCGGCCCCAGGCCACCCATCTGGAACATCACCCACTGGATCGTCTCGTATCGCTTGGCCGGATCTGACGAGATCAGCTTGCCGGTCTTTTCGGCGAGATAGATCAGGATGGCTCCGCTCTCGAACAGCGCCAGCGGCTTGTCGCCGGGGCCATGCGGATCGAGGATTGCCGGGATCTTGCCGTTCGGGTTGAGCGACAGATATTCCGGACCCCAGGTCTCGTCGGCACCGATATTGATGAAATGCGGCTCGTAGGGCAGGCCGATCTCTTCCAGCATGATCGACACCTTCACACCGTTCGGCGTCGGCGTCGAATAGAGCTGCAGCACGTCTGGGTTTTCGGCGGGCCATTTGGACGTGATCGGGAAGGCGGACAGATCGGCCATAGGGGATTCCTTGGGAGGTGGATCAAATCTGGAAGCGAAAGGCGGAAAGACTCACTCCGCATTCCGTCGAGCGATACTTAGCAAATCATCGGTAAGCCGCACCGGCAAATCCATCCGTTCGTGCAAAATGCTGATGACGCCGATGCGGGGACCCGACAATGTGCGGAAGATGACATAGTGATGTTCATAGCGGCTGAACCAGGCCTCGATATCCAGGTTGGCTGGAATTGTCAGCGCCGAGGGAAGTTTTCGCCAGAGCGCACGGGTCTCCGACAGCCGCTGGAGATGCCGGTGCAGGCCGAGAATATAGGCCTCCGCCTGAGCCTCACCCCAGGTTTCCGCGGTCGTTTTCCAAATCAGGTCCTGGGCGGCATCGGCCGGCGGGTAGAAGAGATAGCCGACCATCTCATCGCGTCTTATTGCGGCGGATGACGTCCTCGGCGCTGACTTCGACGAATTCGCTTTCTTCGGCGCGAAGCCCCGGCTCCAGGTGCCGCTTCAGCCAATCCAAGGCCTCGTCATTGCCCTGGATATCCTTGCGTATCAGGGCGCGGATATATTCGCTGGCGTTTTCGTAGAGGCCGTTTTCGCCGGTCTGCTGGCGGATGTGATCCTGCAGCTTACCGGTGACGCGCACGTGGATGCTTTCCGAAGCCATCTGCAATCCTTTCATCATTGCGATGAGTGTCGCAGATATTGCCAATAAATTCTACAGGCGAGACGGTTTGCCACCGGCGCGCAAGGCGCCGGTGGCGATCTGATCGAAGTCAGCGGGCGCTGGCCGGGAAGGCCGGCAGCTTGGCGATGTCGCCGGCATCGTGCTGGATGACGAGCTTTGCCTTAAGCTGTTTAGCGATCCGGTTCAAACGTTCCATCGAGGCTAGGCTTTCGGCCCGGTCGATGTTGAAGGGCGGCACGCCGTTATTGGCGATCTGCTCTTCGAAATGCACGACGTCGCCGGAGAGCAGCACCGGTCCGCTTTGCGGCAATTTGACGAGCAGTGCCGTCTCGCCCTTGGTGTGGCCGGGCATGGCCAGCATCATCACCGAACCGTCGCCGAACACGTCGCGGTCGCCGGAGACCGGGTCCACCTTCGCCTTGCCGTCCATCCAGGGCTGGACGAGTGCCGGCATGACGCCGAAGGGCAGGGGATTTTCGTGCAGGCTTTCCCAATCGCCGGCGCCGATCATCAGCGTTGCCTTCGCAAACGTCGAAGCCTGGCCGATATGGTCGAAGTGGTTGTGGCTGATGCCGACGATGCCGATCTGATCCGGCTTGATGCCGATCTTCTGGAGCTGCGTCGGGATGTCGACGGTCAGCGACGGTGCCAGCGGCTGTGAGAGGTCCGGCGCCTTGCCGATCAGGGCTGCCGGCAGGCCGGTATCCCAGAGTAGGTAGTCCGCGCCGTGGCGGATCACGTAGCAGCTGTCGGTCAAGGTGCGGCTTTCCCCTTTATAAGCGAACGTATCGGAAAAGAACGATAGGTCCTTGACCACGACCGAGCCGCAATCGAGCCGCCAGAGTTCGAGATCGGCCGCGGCATGAGCGGGGCCTGAAAGGGCGAACAGGGCCGCGCCGGCGGCGACAAGGGACGTGCCCAGGGTGAACAGAGTGGAAAGGGTGGCGAAGGTCTTCATTAAAAATCTCCTCGGTTGAAGTCACCGCCTTCTGCCCGCTTTCCGTCATCCGTCCGTGCCGGATTTTTGCCGGCTTGAGCCCGAAACGCTCAACAGGCATGTTTTTCGTTTCGCATCCTGCGCTATACTGTGGCCATGAACCTGATCGTCACCCAGCGCTTTCCCGATTTTTCCCGCCGTCTGCTCGATCGCCTGCGCCCGATGGTGGCGGGCAAGCTCGAGCCCGGCATGAACGCCTATGCCGAGCAACTGTTCATCTATTGCTGTTTCGACCGGGAAAAGGTGAAGGCGCTGGAACTGGACTGCCCGATGGTTTGCATCGTTCTCCACGGCCAGAAGGAAGTCTGGCTCGGCGACCGGACGCAGGTCTTTCCGGCCGGGTCGGTGTTCGTCCTGCCCGGCGGAGTGCCGATGGATGTCGTCAACATACCGGACGAAACCAACGGCCTCTATGTCGCGCTGCGGCTCGACGTTCCATCGCTGCCGGAGGGGATTGCGCCGCTTTCGGCAACGGAGCGAATGGAAGGCGGCGAGGCGGGTTCATTCGGCCTCCCGCTCAGCGAGGATCTGGTGGAAGCGCTCTGCCATGCTGCAACCACGATTGCCGACGGCACGATCGGCGAGACGATCAAACGGCTGCGCATGACCGAGGTTCTGGCCCTGCTGCGGCCGCTGCCGGAAGCGCGGATGCTGTTCCGCCAGAGCCTTTCGGAGGAGATCGCCTGGCTGATCGCTACCGCACCCTCCGAGCCCTGGAGCGTTGCCGACGTTGCGGAACAGCTGGGGATCGGCGCCTCGACGCTGCGGCGCCGGCTGTCCTTAGAGGGCGCCTCGTTCCGGGCCATCCTGCGCCGGGAGCGGCTGAAGGCCGGGCAGAACGCGATATCCTCGGGCGCCTCCAGCATCGCTGCCGCTGAGGCCGCCGGTTATGCGTCGCGGTCGCATTTCTCGCGCCGTTTCCGCGAAACGTTCGGCACCAGCCCGACCGGACGGCGCTGATCCATCAAAAATTTGCTGCGCCCTGTCGGCACCCGCGTTAATCCTTCGTCTTCATTAGGAGAAGGAGCTACGCATGCTTTACGCCATCCTTTGCTACGCCCACGAGGAAACCGTCTTCGCCTGGTCCAGGGAGGAAGAGGAAGCCGTCATGGCGAAGCTCATCGAGGTGCAGACGCCTTATGCTGAGGCCGGCAAGCTCGGCCCGGTCGGACGGCTGATGCCGACGACGGCGGCCACCACCGTGCGGAAAGGCAGCCAGGAACCGCTGGTGCTCGACGGGCCGTTTGCGGAAACCAAGGAAGTGCTGCTCGGTTTCTACACGCTCGACGTCGAGACGCTGGAAGAGGCGGTCGCCTTCTCGAAGGCGCTGTCGGCGGTCAACCCCGGCTCCAGTTCCTATGAAATCCGGCCCTTCCTCGTTTTCCGTCCCGGAGAGATCAAACCTAGCGAGACCAAGACATGACAGATATTGCCTGGATCGAGCTTGCCCTGACGGCCGCCCGGCCGCAGGCGCTCGGTGCGCTCCTTCGTTATTTCCGCGATCTCGATACCGCGGAAGAGGCCTTTCAGGAGGCGTGCCTGCGCGCCATCCGGACCTGGCCGGACAAGGGACCGCCCCGCGATCCGGCCGCCTGGCTGATCTTCGTCGGCCGCAACAGCGGCATCGACGTGGTCCGCAAGCGCTCCAGGAACGATCCATTGCCGGAGGAGGAAGCCTTCTCCGATCTGTCCGATGCCGAAGGCGACATGGCCGACCGGCTCGACAATTCCCACTACCGCGACGACATCCTGCGGCTGATGTTCATCTGCTGCCATCCGGACCTGCCGGCGACCCAGCAGATTGCGCTGGCACTCAGGATCGTCTCGGGCCTCAGCGTCGCCCAGATCGCCCGCGCTTTCCTGGTCGGCGACAGCGCCATGGAACAGCGCATCACCCGCGCCAAGGCGCGTGTCGCCAAGGCCGGCGTGCCCTTCGAGACGCCGGGGCCGGCGGAACGGGCGGAGCGTCTCGGCATCGTCTCGGCGATGATCTATCTCGTCTTCAACGAAGGCTATTCCGCCGGCATCACCAATCCCGACAGCGCCGCCTTCTGCGACGAGGCGATCCGGCTCGCGCGCCTGCTGCTGCGCATCTTCCCGGCCGAGCCGGAGATCATGGGGCTGCTGGCGCTGATGCTGCTGCAGCATTCACGCGCCAAAACGCGCATCGACACCAACGGCCAGATCGTGCTTCTCGAGGACCAGGACCGCAGCCGCTGGGACAGCAGGCTGATCAACGAGGCCCTGGCGCTGCTCGACAAGGCGATCCGGCACCGCAAGCCCGGTCCCTACCAGGTCCAGGCGGCGATCTCGGCGCTGCATGCCCGCGCCCCGACGCCGAAGGAGACGGACTGGCAGGAGATCACCATGCTCTACGGCCTCCTGGAGCGCATCCAGCCGTCGCCGGTGGTGACGCTCAACAAGGCCGTCGCGGTCTCCAAGCTCGAAGGGCCGGAGGCGGCGCTCGAGATGATCGCTCCGCTTGCCGAAAAGCTCGACGGTTATTTCTATTTCCACGGGGTCAAGGGCGGGTTGATGATGCAGGCCGGTCGCAGGCCCGAAGCCCGCGAAGCCTTCGACCGGGCTATCGCGCTTGCCAACTCGCCGGCCGAATGCGCCCATATCCGCCAGCAGATCGACAAGCTCGGCGCGGTCACGCCGCCGGTGGTGTAGCGGCTAGGTTGCTTGCATATGGGGCTGCCCCTCATCCGGCTGCCGCCACCTTCTCCCCGCTTGCGGGGAGAAGGACGCAAGCCGCGCCGTCTCCATGCCCTAAATGGCCTCGCGAGGCATGTCCCCTCTCCCCGCAAGCGGGGAGAGGGTGAGGGTGAGGGGCAGCCCCGCACGCGAACGCCCCTGCTACCGCCGCGGCGGCCGTAGTGCCATCTCGACGGAAATCACGTCGCCTGCCGTGATGCCGGTCTTTTTCCGCACCGCATCCTTCAGCGGCAGCAGATAGGTCTCGTTCTTCGGAAACAGCGAGGTGTAGAACGAAACGCCGCCGATCGTCGCGTCGACCGGGATCACGCCCCAGCCGTAGGTGAGAAGCTTCGACAGTCGTTTGATCTCCTCGGCGTGGTCCGGGGGAAGCGGCGCGAAGAAGAAGGGCGAGGGTCCACGCCAATGGATGATTTCAGCCTCGAATCTGAACTCGGTCATGGTTCCCTCCCGATGCCTGCCATCCCGTTACCGAGGATATTTGGCCCAGGAGCCGAAAAAATTCCATGACACTTGTCGGATATCGCGCTCGCCACACGTCCTAGGTTCAACATCGGATGAGATGTTTCGTGAAACCTCAAGGGAGACTGACAATGACCGCCAATGCCGCCAAGCACGCCCTGCAGATCGTCCGCGAAATGGACGTTCCGGCCGACAAGCTCTACAAGGCCTGGACCACGCCCGAACGCATGGGCGAATGGTTCTGCCCGCTTCCGTGGAAGGTGACCGAAGCCAGGATGGACCTGCGGGCCGGCGGATCGAGCTTCATCATGATGGAAGGGCCGAACGGCGAGAAGATCCCCAATTACGGGATCTACCTGGAAGTCGTGCCGAACAGGAAGCTGGTCTTCACCGACGCCTATACGAGCGCCTGGGTGCCGTCGGAAAAGCCGTTCATGACTGCGGTCGTCGAATTCGAAGACCTCGGCAACGGGCGCACGAGATATACCGCGACGGCCTATCATTGGACGGAGGAAGACAAGAACGCTCATCAGCAGATGGGCTTCGAGGAAGGCTGGGGCATCGTCGCCGGCCAACTCGAACAGGTCGCCAGGACGTTCTGAAGCATGAGGGCCGCCCGGGGTCAGGCTCGGGCGGCTTCGCCCGCCTTGAGGCGCTTTCGGGATTGATTCAGAAAGCTGCCCGAAGTCCTTGAAAACGGATTCGGAACGTCGTTTGGCAAGTTACCTGGTGCCGGGGCGCCGGGTCACTCGGGTACGGGGTTCCTGCGGCTGCGGGATCAGCGCTTCCGGTATCGTCAGGCTCGAATAGACGCGGTTGCGGCCGTTCTTTTTCGCCATGTAGAGAAGCTGGTCGGCGGCGTTGAGCTGGTTGCCGAAGCTCTCGCGCTCCTCCATCTCCATGACGCCGATCGAGATCGTCACCGATATGCTCTTGTCCTGCACCGGGATGCTGGTGGCCTGGATGCGGGCGCGCATCTCCTCGCAGAACGAATGGGCCTGGAAGGCGTTGGTATCCTTCATGTAGATCGCGAACTCCTCGCCGCCGAGGCGGGCGGCGAGATATCGCCTGTCCACGGTCATCTCGCTCAGGATGCCGGCAAGCCGCTTCAGCACCTGGTCGCCGGCCTCGTGGCCGTAGGTGTCGTTGACCGACTTGAAATGGTCTATGTCGAGGATCGCGACCGCGTCGTTTGCCGGTGCGGGCTTCAGGGCCGGGTTCTTCTCGAAGAAGAAGCGGCGGTTTGCAAGACCCGTCAGATGGTCTCGTTCCGCCAGGTAACGCAGCCGCTTCAGCTGGGTCAGCGTTTCGACATTGTTGTCGATGCGGCATTGCAGTTCTTCGGGAACGAAGGGACGGTAGATGAAGTCCGACGCGCCGGCCTTCAGGAAGCTCGCCGACAGGCCGCGGTCGGACGAAGACGAAACCCCGATGATGCGCAGTTCGTCCGAAGGCCGGGTTGCGCGAATGCGCCTCGTGAGTTCATGTCCGTCCATGTCGGGCATGTTGTAGTCGGTGATGACCAGTTCGATCGACGGATTCTGGTCAAGCATGTCCAGTGCCTCCTTGCCGGAAAGCGCTTCGAGGACACGGAAGTTCTGCCGCTGCATGATCTCGACCAGACCGGAGCGGGCCCATCTCGCGTCATCGACGACCAGAACGGAAAAGGCGCTGTTGGTCAGGATGCGGTTGACGGTCTTGACGACCGTGTCGACCGTCCTGTTGTCGCTCTTGACGATATAGTCGATGATCTTCCGCTCGGTGTAGCGGATCGTAGCGTCCGTCTCGGAGGTCGCCGTGAAGACGATGGTCGGAATCGCGTATTCGGCGAGCAGGGCGAGGATCTCGCCATTGGGCGCATCAGGCAGGTTGAGGCCGGTCAGGGCCAGGGTGAACTTTTGCCCCGCCAGCAGCATGCGGGCTTGTTCCAGGCTCGCGCAGCAAAAGGTTCTGCCGGTCGTCTCCCGTTCGAGCCGCTGCCGCAGCAGGGCCGAAAGGGCGGCGGAATCCTCGACGATAAGGATGTCATTCGATGATTGCAGGTTCGGAACGTCCAAGTCCGGCCGCTTTCCGGTGCCGTCATTCATTCGGTTTGCCTAAACTGTTGTTCCTGTTGGCCGCGAAGAATATGCCAGATGGATTACCATTCTCTTAGAAACTGAACCTATGTTTGTGCCTGATATTTCGTAGTCCCGTGGAGGTTGCCAAGTCTGGGAGCAGGCGACGCCCGTCGGACCCGACCCATCCATTCCATCGAACGTTTCCTTCGAAAGATTAGCATTTGCGCCGGACGCGCCCGATAACTATCTGACGGGCATCAACGAATGGATTTTTTCACGATGGAACTCGGGCTTCATACTTTTGGCGATGTCGATGCCGCAGCGCTGGACAAGGGTGCGGAAGGTGCCAGGCGGATCAAGGATCTCCTGGAAGAGATCGCGCTTGCCGATCAGGTAGGGCTCGACGTGTTCGGGCTCGGCGAACACCACCGCCCGGACTACGTGGTCTCGTCGCCCTCGACCGTGCTTGCCGCGGCTGCGGCGATCACCAAGAACATCCGGCTGACCAGCGCCGTCTCGGTGCTCTCGTCCGACGATCCGGTGCGCGTCTTCCAGCAATTTTCAACCGTCGATCTCATTTCGAATGGGAGAGCGGAGATCATGGCGGGCCGCGGTTCGTTCATCGAATCCTATCCGCTGTTCGGCTACGATCTTGGCGACTACGATGAGCTGTTCACCGAAAAGCTCGACCTGCTGCTTGCCATCCGCGACGAGGAGATGGTCACCTGGAAGGGTGAGAAGCGTGCGCCGATCAACGGCCGCGGGGTCTATCCGCGCCCGCTGCAGAAGGAACTGCCGATCTGGATCGCCGTCGGCGGCACGCCGCAATCGGTAGCGCGGGCAGGGGCCATGGGCCTGCCGCTGGCGGTCGCCATCATCGGCGGCGAATATCCGCGCTTCGCGCCCTTCTTCAACCTCTACCGCGAGGCTGCCCGCCGCGCCGGCCAGGATCCGGCCAGGCTGAAGACCAGCATCAACGTGCATGGTTTCATCGCCGATACGACGGAAGCGGCCGCCGACCAGTTCTACGGCCCGCAGGCGGAGGTGATGAACCGCATCGGCCGCGAACGCGGCTGGGGGCCGACCAACCGGGCGCATTTCGACGAGGCGCGCTCGAAGCTCGGCAATCTCTTCCTCGGCGAGCCGGAACTGGTGGCCGAAAAGATCATCGCGGCGCATCAGGTATTCGGTATGGACCGGTTCCTGCTGCAGATGGCGATCGGCCCGATGCCGCACGCCCAGGTGATGCGCGGCATAGAACTCTACGGCACGAAAGTGGCGCCGCTTGTCAGAAAAGAACTGGGGACGTCAGAAAAGAATTGACGGGCTCGGCCGATGGCGCGAAACCGGCCGCCTGATCGAGTTTTGACGTATTAGGACGAAAAGCAGACCATGGTTATCTCCACCGAAGACGAACTGGCCAAGCTGAAGGATATCGGCAGGCTTTGCGCACAGGCGATGGAGATGATGGCGAAGGCGCTGGAACCGGGCATCACCACCCGCGAGCTCGACGCGATCGGCCGCAAATTCCTGGAGGATAATGGCGCGCAATCGGCGCCGGAGACCTGCTATCAGTTTCCGGGCGCCACCTGCATCAGCGTCAACGAGGAAGTTGCCCACGGCATTCCGGGCGACCGGGTGATCCTAGCGGGCGATCTCGTCAATATCGACGTGTCGGCGGTCAAGGACGGTTTCTTCGGCGATACGGGCTCTTCCTACGCCGTGCCGCCGGTCAAGCGCGAAATCGAAAAACTCTGCCGCGACGGGCGCCGGGCACTCTGGACCGGGCTGCAGCAGGTGAAGGCCGGCAAGCCGCTGTCCGGCATCGGCAATGCGATCGGGACCTTCGCCAAGAAGAACCGCTATACGCTGATCACCAATCTTTCGAGCCACGGTATCGGGCTGACGCTGCATGACGAGCCGAAGGAAATCCCGACCTGGCCGGACCGCCACGAGACGCGCTCGATGGAAGACGGGCTGGTCTTCACCGTGGAGCCGTTCCTGTCGCTCGGCGCCAACTGGGCCGAGGACGGCGGCAACGGCGATCCCTGGACGCTCTACAGCGATCCCAAGGCACCTACCGTGCAATACGAGCATACGATCGTCGCGACCCGCAACGGACCGCTGATCCTGACCTTGGCCGATTGAGGGAGACCTCTGCCGTTACGGAAAAGACTGCCGTTACGGAAGATCGGTCAGTTGTGTTTGTTGCCGCCAGACGCCGCATCGACACGACGATAGAAGGCGTCGGTACGCTCGCTCTGAAGGTTTCCAAGCATCTGACGCGTATGGACGCGGGCCGCGCTCTGCAGCAATTGTGCAAAAGCGGCGTAACCGACAGCGTCGGCCTGGCGAAGCTGGGTGATCAACGGATCGACGAGTACTTCGGATAGGGTCAGGTCATGTTCCATGCGCATGCCTCCGCGCCCCGATGGCGATGCGTAAGAGATTGGCTCTCTTTCATGTCAGCAGCAAGACGGTTTCGGTCTTGCGCTGCACCAAATCGTCGCGGCACATGCACGATCGCTTGCATACCGATCCATCATTCCGGTGCATCGCTGCAATGAAAATTCCTCATTTGCCGCGGCTGGGCGCGGCTGCGATAACCGCGTCATGCTGCAGATCAATACGAGTTATTCGCACCGCCCCCTGCTGATCGGTTTTGCCGGCTCGATCGCCATGGCGGCGGCGATGGGTTTCGGGCGTTTCTTCTACACGCCGATCCTGCCCGGGATGATGACGGGCATCCCGCTCTCGGCAGCCGACGCAGGTTATATCGCCGCGGGCAATTTCGCCGGCTACCTCGCCGGCGCGGTCCTCTCGGCCTATGGCTGGGCGGCCGGGCGCGAGCGCAATGTGGCGCTCGGCGGGCTTCTGGCGACCGCGATCCTGCTCGCTGCCATGGCGGCGACCGAGTCCGTCGTCGCCTTCGTCGTCATCCGGTTCCTGGCAGGCCTTGCGAGCGCGCTTGCGATGATCTTCACCTCGTCGATCGTGCTGCCCTATGCGGTCGGCCGGGACAATGTGAACGTCCTGCATTTCGGCGGTGTCGGGCTCGGGATCGCGCTGTCTTCGGCGCTGGTCTTCCTCGTCAACGCAATGGCCGGCGATGGCGCACATGGATGGCGCATGAACTGGCTCGCCGGTGCGGCGATCGTGCTCGTCGTGCTCGGTGTGGTCGCCTGGATCCTGCCGAAACAGGCGATCGGCACCGGCTCGACGGTCGAGCCGCCGCTCAAATGGCGCAGGCCGCTCGTGCTGCTCACCGCCTCCTACGGCCTGTTCGGCTTCGGCTACGTGATCACCGCGACCTTCCTCGTCACCATCGCGCGGATGGGGAATGCGGGTCCGATCGTCGAATTCCTCGCCTGGTTCCTGACCGGTTCGGCCGCCGCCGTCTCGCTGATCCTGTGGCGGCCGGTGGTCAACCGCTTCGGGCTCGCCAAGGCCTATACCGCCGCGCTCGGGCTGCAGATGGTCGGGGTGCTCGGCTCGGTCGTGCTGCCGCCGACCGCCGGGGCGCTTGTCGGAGGGCTGCTCCTCGGCGTCACCTTCATGGTGATCACCGCCTATGGGCTGCAGATCGGCCGGAAACTCTCGCCGGAAAGCCCGCGCCGCGCGCTCGCCTCCGCCACCGCCGCCTTCGGCACCGGCCAGATCATCGGCCCGCTTGCGGCCGGCTGGATCGCTGAAGCAAGCGGCGGCAGCTTTGTCGCCCCGACGCTGATCGCGGCGGCGGCTCTTGTCGTCTGCGTTCTCCTCGCACTCCCGGTTGCGCGCAGCGCTTCCTAATAATCCCGCGGTTACAATTGCGTAACAAAATGACGGGGCCATTGCCGCTCTCTTGGAACTGCCTTAGTTTCCGGCTCAACAGTCGTTTCCGACATCCTGCCGACTCGAACTCAGGAAAGCCAAAGCTCCGTGTTCCATTCCTTCTTTCCCCGGCCCAAGCCGTTCTTCCTGTCCGGCGTCGTTTGGGCCATCGTTACCATCCTGGCCTGGTACTTCGTCTTCGACGGTCTTGGCGCGTCACTTGGATATGTGATGCCGGAGCAAGAACCCTACGATCTTTCCTACTTCCTGGTGCCCGCGAACCTTTGGTTCTACGCGTATCTGGCGGTCTGCCTTGGGCTTTTCGGCGGTATCTGGACCGTGATTGCCAAGGATCATCCCTGGAAAAGCTGGTCGATCTGGGGGTCGCTGCTGATCATCGCGGTGACCTATTTCGGGGTGCAGGTTTCGGTGGTGATCAACAACTGGCGGCGACCGTTCGGCGATCTGCTGCAGAATGCGCTTTCCAAGCAGCCGGGCATTACCGCCTGGAACTTCTACGATCTTCAGATCGTCTTCGCCCAGATCGTCTTCCTCAGCATGGCCGTCTCGATCCTGACGGACTTTTTCACCAGCCACTACATCTTCCGCTGGCGCACGGCGATGAACGACTTCTACATGTCGAAGTGGGAAAAGCTGCGCCATATCGAAGGCGCCTCCCAGCGTGTCCAGGAAGATACGATGCGGTTTTCCGCAACGCTCGAGGGCCTCGGCATCAACCTGATCAATGCGGTGATGACGCTGGTCGTTTTCCTGCCGATCCTGTTCGCGCTGTCGGGCTACGTTTCCGAATTGCCGCTGATCGGGGAGGTACCGCATGCGCTGTTCTGGCTGGCGATCTTCTGGTCTGCCTTCGGCACGGTCCTTCTGGCGACCGTCGGGGTCAAGCTGCCGGGGCTGAATTTCCGCAACCAGCGCGTGGAGGCGGCCTACCGCAAGGAACTGGTCTATGGCGAGGACCATGCCGACCGCGCCCAGCCGGCGACCATCCGGGAGCTCTACAGCAACGTGCGGAGGAACTATTTCCGCATGTACTTCCACTATCTCTATTTCAACGTGGCGCGATATTTCTACATCCAGGCCGACGCCGTGTTCCTGCTGCTGATGCTGGTGCCGACGATCGTCGCGGGCAAGATCACCTATGGTATCTATCAGCAGATCGCTACCGCCTTCGGCCAGGTGAGCAACTCGTTTCAGTATCTGGTCAATTCCTGGACGACGATCATCGAACTGCTCTCCATTCACAAGCGCCTCAAGGCCTTCGAAGCGGCTATCGACGATCAGCCGCTGCCGACCATCGACCAGCACTACCTGGAACGGGAAGCCGAAGCCGGTGAACTGGCGGCCGACCGCCCATACTGATTTCGTCAGCAGGTTTGGAACAGCAGTTTTGGCCGCGCCGGGCGTCTTGTCCGGCGCGGTTCTGTTTTTGGGAGAGGGGCAGGCGGGTATCGGGTATGCGGGAGGTAGGTGGTTTTGCCTGCCCCGGCTGGTTCTTGCAGCTTCCGGGTTTTGTCAGTTCCCGTTCGACCACGTTCGACAGCCATCATCGGAAACCGGGGTCCGAAAACCCTTGATGGAGAATGCCGGTTCGCGAAGCCGGTTTCCCATCCGATGACGGGGGCGATTATGGAGCGGCTTCGGATCGGCGGGGATGAACGGGGACGTGAATGTGCGTAAGCGGTTGATGAGGTTGGGGCGTTTTTTGTGGGTGGGGGAAAATCGTCCCCGGCAAAGACCCCTCCCGGCCTGCCGGCCACCCTCCCCACAAGGGGGAGGGAGACCCGCGGCGATGTCGGCGCCAAATAGCGCATGTCACCGCACTCCATCTTCCCCACGATCATCGTGGTGATCGTTTCGGTGAATGATAGGGGGCACGTTTTTGGAGCGGCGAGCGTGCCGCATATATCCCTCCCCCTTGTGGGGAGGGTGGCCGGCAGGCCGGGAGGGGTCTTTACGCAAAACTCCCAGGTCAATCGAAACTTTACAGCCCCGACGCCACCCGCGGTTTCTCCCGTTCGCGGATCAGCCTGATCGCCTCCGAATAACTGACGCAGGCAACGTCCTCCGTCGCGCAGACTTCGGTGACCAGCCGTTCCATCGCCCGCCAATAGGCGCCGCCGTTCATCTCGACGAAATGCAGGCCGATCTGGAGGGGGATGCGGTCGCCGTCATACTCCTTGCCGAAAGCGGCCTTGAAGGCGGAGTAGGCGCGCTCCTCGAATTCGGACGAACCGCTCGGATTGTCGATGCCGCCGGAATGGCGGATGAAGAGGTTGTAGTCCATGGCGATGATCGGCCGGTTGGACGGGCCTTCCGGGATGAGTGGCAGGCCGAAGCGGATGAGGCCGGCCTTTTCCTCCGGCATCATCGGTCCCTTGGTGACGAGGCTGGCGTCATAGCGGATGCCTGCCCGCCTTTCGGCGTCGACCAGGCCGGGACTGACGGAAAAATAGGGGGCGCGGAAGCCGGTGATACCGGTCGCGACGAAATCCTTCCAGCCGGCAGGCTCCTGCGATGCGGCGCCTGATGTCTTCCAGGCATTGGTCAGCACATCGCGAAAGGTGTTGAACTCGGCGGTCCAATCGGCGGCCGTCCAGTCCTTGCCGTCGAAATGGCCGCAGGTATGGCTGGAAAGATCGTGACCCTCCAGATGCGCCTGCCAGATATGACCGAGCCTTTCGCGGGCCTCGGCTGCCGTTTGGGCAAATCCGATATTCGATTTGCCCGGCTTCTCGTTCGGCCCCTGATAGCTTTTCGCGTTGGCGCGCTCGATCACCAGCGTGCAGGAGAGGAAATAGGTGAAATGGGCATTGGTGCGCCGGGCGAGATCGCGGCTGCGCTGCCAGAGATTGTTGGCGCCTGCGCCGTCGAAGGAGACTATCAGCAACTGTTTCGGCTTGTCCTCGGCATCTGCCGCGACAGGGGCGGCGAGAAGACAGAGGGCGAGGGAAAGGGCAAGCGAACGCATCAGGCACCTGAATCATGGCGAAGGGCAGCCGGCTTTGTGGTCGCTGAATAAGGCAAAGCTTTGAGCGGTCGGGTTTAAGTGCGAATTCCCGCCGAAAGGCCGCCAAACAGCGTTCGCGGGCGCATGTTTTTCGTTATGCGCTTGCCGCCTTTGCAAAACCGGCGGCCACTTTTGCGCGACAGGCGTTAAGGGGGGCCTTACATCTCCGGGAAAATAGGCTAGAAGGCGCTTTTCCGCATGATGGGCCGGTTGGGCCGGAGACTTTGATGGCGCAGGACGACGACAGTTTTATTCGCGAAGTGAACGAGGAACTTCGCTCCGATCAGTTCAGGGGTGCATGGCAGCGTTACGGCAGGGTCGTGATCGGTGTGGCCGTGCTGATCGTCGTCGGTACGGCCGGCTATCGCGGTTACGAATACTGGGACACGCATAATTCCTCGCAGTCGGGCGACCGTTTCCTGGCGGCGTTGAAGCTTGCCTCGGAAAACAAGAACGACGAAGCGCTCTCCGCCTTCGAAGCGCTCGAAAAGGACGGCACCGGCGCCTATCCCGTGCTCGCCAAGCTGCGTGCCGGCTCGGTGCAGCAGTCCAAGGGTGACACGGCCGGCGCTATCGCTACCTTCTCGGCTGTCGGCAAGGATGCCAAGGCGCCGCAGTCGATGCGCGACCTCGCCCGGATGCGCGCCGCCTGGCTGCTGATCGACAACGGTACCTATGAACAGGTGGCCGCCGAAGTGCAGCCGATGGCGGTGCCTGCCAATCCGCTTGCCAATTCCGCCCGCGAGGCGCTTGGTCTTGCCGCCTACAAGGCCGGCAATATCGCGCAGGCCAAGGAATGGTTCCAGCAGATCGCCAATGATGCCTCTGCGCCGCGCAACGTCGCCAACCGCGCGCAGATCATGCTCGACAACATCACCTCTTCCGGCAAGGCGCCCTGACGGTTTTCGCCCAGGGCTTTAAGGATACAGAATGAGCTTCACCGTCGCCATCGTCGGACGCCCGAATGTCGGCAAGTCCACGCTTTTCAATCGCCTGGTTGGAAAGAAGCTGGCGCTTGTCGACGACACGCCGGGCGTCACCCGTGACCGCCGACCGGGCGACGCGAAGCTCATCGACCTGAAATTCACGATCATCGACACCGCCGGCCTCGAAGAGGCGGGACCCGAGACGCTCGAAGGCCGCATGCGCGCCCAGACCGAGGCCGCGGTCGACGACGCCGACCTGACGCTGTTCGTGGTCGATGCAAAGTCCGGCCTGACGCCGCTCGACAAGACGTTCGGCGAGCTGCTGCGCCGCAGCGGCAAGCCGGTCGTGCTGGTCGCCAACAAGTCGGAAGCGCGCGGCTCCGATGCCGGTTTCTATGACGCCTACACGCTGGGCTTGGGCGAACCGGTGCCGATCTCGGCCGAGCACGGCCAGGGCATGATCGACCTGCGCGACGCGATCGTCGAGGCGCTCGGCGAGGAACGGGCGTTTCCGGAAGAGGTCGATGAGGCGGAGACCGATATCGACGTCCGCGATTCCGATTTTGCGGACGAGGACGAGGCCGAGCCGGAATACGACGAGACCAAGCCGCTGCGCGTCGCCATCATCGGCCGCCCGAATGCCGGCAAGTCGACGCTGATCAACCGCTTCCTCGGTGAGGACCGGCTGTTGACCGGGCCTGAAGCCGGCATTACCCGCGACAGTATTTCGGTCGAATGGGAATGGCGCGGCCGCACCATCAAGATGTTCGACACAGCCGGCATGCGCAAGAAGGCGCGCGTCCAGGAGAAGCTCGAAAAGCTCTCGGTTGCGGATGCGCTGCGCTCGATCCGGTTCGCCGAAACGGTGGTGATCGTTTTCGATGCGACCATTCCTTTCGAAAAACAGGACCTGCAGCTCGTCGACCTGGTGCTGCGCGAAGGCCGGGCCGCCGTGCTCGCCTTCAACAAGTGGGATCTTGTCGAGGACACCCAGGCGGTGCTCGCGGATCTGCGCGAAAAGACCGAGCGGCTGCTGCCGCAGGCGCGGGGGCTTCGCGCCGTGCCCATTTCCGGCCAGACGGGCTACGGGCTCGACAAGCTGATGCAGAGCATCATCGACACGGACAAGGTGTGGAACAAGCGCATCTCGACCGCCAGGCTGAACCGCTGGCTCGACGGCGTGCAGACCCAGCATCCGCCACCGGCCGTCTCGGGCCGCCGCCTCAAGCTCAAATACATGACCCAGGTCAAAGCCCGCCCGCCGGCCTTCATGGTGTCCTGCACCCGGCCGGACGCGCTGCCGGAAAGTTATATCCGCTACCTGATCAACGGTTTGCGCGCCGATTTCGATATCCCGGGCGTGCCGATCCGCATGCATTTCAAGGCGGGTGAGAACCCGTTCGAGGGGCGCAAGAAGAAGCGGTAGGGGTTTCTGGTTTTATTGCTTGGCGGGCTTCGGGTCGTTGCCTTTGGAAAAGGACAGCGCGTCTGGCCGATCTCCCCCCTTGAGGGGGAGATGCCCGGCAGGGCAGAGGGGGGTGCCGCGGCAGACTCTTCCGCCCCTGCATTTGCCGAACCGTCGCGACCCCCCTCTGTCACTTTCGTGACATCTCCCCCTCAAGGGGGGAGATTATCGGGAGGTTGCCGCACCATCCCGTTTCCTTACGGGCGAATAGCTGTCGTATGCCGGGAGCGCGCGCCTCGTAGGGTAGTGAGATTAGGTTAGAGCGACCGCGACTAAACCGTCGAAGGCCGAATTCCACCACGTGGTGCCGGCAGCTTCGGCCGCCCTTGCGCAATCATCACATTGTTCAAAAACTGCTTCGACGCTGCTTCCCAGGTGAACTTGCGGGCAAGCGCCTGGGCGTTTTCACGCGAGCAGTCGAGTGCCGCAAGGCAGGCCACACGGAGATCTTCGTTGAGTGCGCCGGCGCCCGAGCCTTCCTCGATGATGTCGATCGGGCCGGTGACCGGGTAGGCGGCGACGGGGACGCCGCTCGCCAGCGCCTCGAGGATCGTGTTGCCGAAGGTGTCGGTCTTAGACGGGAAGACGAAGACGTCCGCCTGGGCATAGGCGCGGGCGAGGTCCTCGCCGGTCTTCATGCCGGTGAACAGCACGTTCGGATAACGTTTCTGGAGATCGGCGCGGGCCGGGCCGTCGCCGACCACGACCTTGGAGCCGGGCAAGTCGAGATCGAGGAAGGCGGGCAGGTTCTTTTCCACCGCGACGCGGCCGACGGTCATGAAGATCGGGCGCGGCAGGTCGAAGGGGCGTTCGTCGAGATCCATCGGGTGGAACATGGTCTGGTCGATGCCGCGGCTCCAGCGCAGCAGGTTTTTCAAGCCGAGCTTGGAGAGCTCGCGCTCGAGGCTGGCGGTTGCCACCATGCAGCCGTTGCCGGCATTGTGGAACCAGCGCACGAAGCCATGCAGCCAGCGGACCGGGATGGGGAAGCGCGCCGACACATATTCCGGAAAGCGGGTGTGGTAGCTGGTCGAGAACGGGATGTGGTTCTTGAGGCACCAGCGGCGGGCAAGCAGCCCGAGCGGGCCTTCGGTTGCGATGTGCACGGCGGTCGGCATCGACGCCTGGATGGCGCTGGCGATCTGCCAGTAGGTGGCGACCGAGAGGCGGATTTCCGGATAGGTGGGGCAGGGAACGCTGGTAAAGTCCTGCGGCGTCACCATCGTCACGTCGACGCCCATCTGGGCGAGTTCCCGATTGGTATTCTCGATCGAACGGACGACGCCGTTCACCTGAGGGTACCAGGCATCCGTCACGATGGTTATTCTTGTCATGGAAGGCCGAACCCGGTTGCCGATCCATCCACGACTCGCGCGTGACGGAGCGTTGTCGGCCCTCTATCGGAAAAGTTTGTTACAGGCTGATGAAGGGGGCGTGTCGGGGGGCAGTTGAACGGATATCAGATCAGTGGGATCATCGAGCGGCCAAGGAGGATTGCCCATGATTTCATCGACCGTCGAGCTTCGCAACGTGGCCGGAACCGAGGCGGCTCTCGGGTGGGCCGGCAGCCATACGATCGTCGTCGACCGGCCGGAGGGGAAGGCTGGCGGGCGCAATCTCGGGTTCAATGGCGGGCAGCTCTTGGCGCTGGCGATCGGCGGATGTTTCTGCAACGATCTGAGATACGCGGCGCACGAGATGAATATCGACATCGAGGATATTGCGGTCAGCGTCACGCTGGAGCTCGACGGCACGCCGCTGGTGGCCGTCGGCGCCGAACTCGATGTCATCTGCACCTCGGGCGATGGCTCCGACACCAGGGCACTGATCGAGCGGGCCAGAAGCGTCTGCACGGTTGCCAATTCGGTGATGCGCGGGTTTCCGGTATCGTTCCGAGTTGCCGGCTGACCTCCGAGCGAGGCCGCCGACGCCGGGAGCGGTTAATCCGCGGCGATGGTGAACTCCTGGTCGAATGTGGAGGTCTGGTCGCCGCTCATGTCGTGGATCGTATAGGTCAGGGTATATTTGCCGGCCGGCGCGCCTGTCAGCGTCAGGGTGAAGTCCATGGAGAATTCCATGTTGGCGTTGTGGCTCTGCAGAACATTGGTGGAGAAGGCTTTCTTGTCGAGCATGACGTCGCCGTTCGCCGCCTTGATCTTCAGGTCCGACACGAAGTTGAGTTCGTACATGTCGTGGGGAAGCTCTTTCCAGCCATAGCCGATCGGTTCGACATAGGTGATGACCTTTTCACCCTGCTTGAAAATGCTGGACTGCTTTTCCTGGTAGATGCCGTAGCCGGTGGAGGGTGCGGTGACGAAGGTCACCAGGCGCTCCGTCAGGCCGAGCTTTCCCCATGCCTCGTAGGTCTTTTCCTCCGCCTTGGTCAGGGCGTCGATCGGGGCGGAGTATGCAGCCTGGGATAGGGATAGGGAGAGGACGGTCAGGAAGGCAAGAGCGATACGCATTTCATTTCCTCGTTGGGAGCAATCGTAAGCCGCCCCAACTCTTTCAGATAATGACTGAAAATTGATGTATGACGCGCCGCCCAAAACAAGCGGACAAAGGGCGTCGATCTCGGCGCCCTTGTCCGCTGTGTCCAGATACGTCCCCGGCGGCGGTTTATCCCGGCAGCAGCGCCGGGCTGATCAGCGCGCCGTGGTGGCCGATGACGACCGAGGCGACCGAGGCGCCATAGGCGGCGGCCTGCGCCGGCGGGGTGCCGCGGACGAGGCGGGAGAGGAAGGCGCCGTTGAAGCTGTCGCCGGCGCTGGTCGTGTCGACGAGCTGGGCTGCCCTGACCGAAGGGACGTGGACGGGGGCGGCGCCGGCGAAGCTCAGCGTCGCGCCATCCGCGCCGTTCTTGACCACCACGTTCTCGACGCCGAGCGCGTGGTAGCGGGCGATGGTGTCAGCGACGGTCGCATCGCCGAAATGGGTGGTCTCGTCGTCGAAGCTCGGCAGGACGAGGGAGGCTGCTCGGGCGCCTGCCTCGATCGTCTTCAACATATAATCCCTGTTCGGCCAGAGGCGGGGGCGGATGTTCGGGTCGAAGGCGACAGTCTTGCCGGAGGCCTTGGCGCGGCGCAGTTCCGACAGCAGCGTCTCGACCGCTTCGGGGCTAAGGATGCCCAGCGTGATGCCGGAGAAATAGAGGATGTCGGCGGCTTCGATTGCCGCGCGCAGATGGTCCGCGTCGTCGGCGAGCTTCCTGGCGGCGGCGGTGTCGCGCCAGTAGCTGAAGGTGCGTTCGCCGTTCTTCAGCGTGATCAGGTAGAGGCCGGGCGTCTTGCCTTCGATGCGGCGGATGAAGCCCGTGCCGATGCCGGCATCCCTCATCATCGACAGCATTTCGGTCGACAGGGGATCGTCGCCAACCGCGGTGAAATAATCCACCGACCATTCGGCCGGCAGGCAGGCGCGTGCATACCAGGCGGTGTTGAACGTATCGCCGGCAAAGCCCTTGCGCAGCAGGCCTTCGCCCGCCTGCGACAGCTCCACCATGCACTCGCCGATCGAAAGAAGTTTTCCGCCCAATTCCCGTTCCTCCGGATATTCACAGCATTACGAGGTAGCCTCGTTGGCAGGTCGGAACATATCCTCATTCCTGTGCTTGTCACAGGAATCCAGCCAGCCCAAGTCCTTGGGCTGAAAAGAGTCTATCGCGCCGCAGACGCGGCGCTGCTGGATCCCTGTGACAAGCACAGGGATGAGGATGGCGGGCGTCCTCAGACCACAACAACAGCCGCTATCGCCTATCGTACTTGGTCTTGTCGCATAGGCCGAAGTTCGCCTCATGACAAGAGTGTGTCCGCGCCGCTTTTGCGTTGTCTTTTAGCGCCATGGCTCTAGGTTCGGCTGGAACATTTGAGGAAGGAGAGTCGGAATATGGCGACGCAGGCGGTGAAGGCAGTCGATGCAAACTGGTGGCGCGGCGCGGTGATCTACCAGATCTATCCGCGCTCCTTTCAGGACTCGACCGGCGACGGGATCGGCGACATCAAGGGCATTACCGCACGCCTGCCGCATGTCGCCTCGCTCGGTGTCGACGCGATCTGGCTTTCGCCCTTCTTCACCTCGCCGATGGCCGACATGGGCTACGACGTCTCCGACTACTGCAATGTCGACCCGATGTTCGGCACGCTCACCGATTTCGACGAGATGATGGCCGAGGCGGAACGCCTGGGATTGAAGGTGATCATCGACCAGGTGATTTCCCACACGTCCGACCGGCATCCCTGGTTCGTCGAAAGCCGATCCAGCCGCACCAATCCCAAGGCCGACTGGTATGTCTGGGCCGATCCGAAACCGGACGGCACGGCGCCCACCAACTGGCTGTCGATCTTCGGCGGGCCGGGCTGGGAATGGGACGGGGTTCGCAAGCAATATTACATGCACAACTTCCTGATCGCCCAGCCGGATCTCAATTTCCACAATCCGGAGGTCCAGACCGCCATGCTGGACACGGTGCGCTTCTGGCTGGACCGCGGCGTGCACGGGTTCCGGCTCGATACGGTCAACTACTATTTCCACGACAAGCAACTGCGCAACAACCCGCCGATGGTCTACGACACCGATGGTGCCGGCATGGAGACGGACACCAATCCCTATTCCATGCAGAACCACCTCTACGACAAGACGCAGCCGGAAAATATCGACTTCCTGAAGCGGCTGAGGGCGCTGCTCGACAGCTATGAGGGCCGTGCGACGGTGGGCGAGGTTGGAGACGGCCCGCGTTCGCTTTCGACGCTGGCGCTCTACACGACCGGCAACGACAAGCTGCACATGTGCTACACCTTCGATTTCCTCGGCCCCGCCTTCGATGCCGCCTATATCCGCAAGGTGATGACGACGGTTGCCGATACCGTCAGCAATGGCTGGGTGTGCTGGGCCTTTTCCAACCATGACGTGGTGCGCCATGTGACCCGCTTCGCCGAGTCTCCTGCCGAACAGGAGCGGGTTGCAAAACTGTCGATCACGCTGCTTTCGGTCCTGCGCGGCTCGATCTGCCTTTATCAGGGCGAGGAACTGGGGCTGACCGAGGCGGAACTCACCTTCGACGACCTGCGCGACCCCTACGGCATCCGCTTCTGGCCGGCCTTCAAGGGCCGCGACGGATGCCGCACGCCGATGGTTTGGGAGGCAAGCGAACCGCATGCGGGTTTCACCACGGGTTCGAAGACCTGGCTGCCGGTTCCGGGCGAACACGCGGCGCGAGCCGTCGATGCGCAGGAGGGGCTCCCGGATTCGGTGCTGCACCATTACCGGGCGGCGCTCGCCTTCCGCAAGGCGCATCCGCCGCTTGTCGATGGCGACATGACCTTCCTCGATACCAACCAGGACCTGCTCGCCTTCGTGCGCGAGAAGGGCGGCGAGAAACTGCTGTTCATCTTCAACCTGACCCGGGGAACACAGGATTTCACCCTGCCGAAACGGCTCGGCGAAATCCTGCCGGTTAACCTGCCGGGCTTCGTGTCGCGGCTCGAAAAGGGCGTGGTGAAGCTCGACGCCCTCGACGTGTTCTGCGCCCGGGTGTGAAGGTTCTTCAAGCCGGCGGCATATTCTCGAATTTCGGCAGGGCCGGATCGAGGTGGTCCCAGGCGTGGCCGGCGGCGTGCCAGGTCACGAATTGCGGCTTGTACCGGCTCGGATCGTCAAGGCTGCCGGCGCGGATGACGAAGTAGTCCGGCATGGCGGGGAACGTCATGTAGACCGGCGAACCGCAGGTGGGGCAGAAGGCCCGTCTTTTGACGGTGCCGCCGTCACCGGTCGCCTCCCAATGGGTGGCATTGCCCTCGACCTTGACGGCAGCGCTTGGGAAGGTGAGGTGGGAGGCGTGCCCGGTCCCGCTTTCGTGCTGGCACTGTCGGCACTGGCAGTCGACCATGACCGCCGGTTCGGCGGAGATCTCATAACGAAGTGCGCCGCAGGCGCATCCGCCCGTAAAGGGGGTGCTCATATCTTGTCTCCATGGGATGCCCAACCGAGGACGGAAGGGTTCGGCCGAGACTTCCGCCCAGGGGCCGAGGCGTCCCGGGACCATGGGCGGAGGCGACAACGGTGCTTCAGGCCAGGATGCGGCGGTCGTATTCTTCCTTGAGGCGGCTCCAGCCTTCCCAGAACGATTCAGGCTTGGCGCCGGTCGCCCGGGCAACCAGGATGTCGAGGTGCATGTGCCAGCCGGCGCCGACCATGACCATGTTGCGGCGATCGGAAATCCGCCGATGCGTGACGGTGAGCAGGATTTCGCTGCCGGCCGGCTGTAGTTCAAAGCTGACCTCGCCGCGCGGCGGCCAGGAGAAGACGAGCCGATGCGGTGGCTCGAAGGCGATCACCTCGCTCTGAATGCTGTGTTCGGCGGGAAAGCCTTCCGGCCTGCCTTCGGCCGAGCCGGTCAGTTCGTCGTTGCGCCAGGTGAGTTCGAAGGAGCTGCCCGCCTGTGGCGGTATGATGCCCGATGCGAGCCACTGGCGGCGCAGATCGCTGTCGGTGAGGTAGGCCCAGGTTCTCTCGATGGGGCCTGGCAACCGGCGCTGGATGGTAAAGGTGAAAGGTTCGGCCACAGCGCCGTATTTGTTCAACGATGTCATATCGTTCATTGGTCTTCTCCCGTTTCAGGTTCAGTTTCAGACTTCCGTGAGGCAGGGGATTTCAGCGGGCTCTTCCGGATTTCGTCCCGAGCGCTCTTTTGAGCGTCCTCCTCTCGGAGAAGGCGTTCCAGGATATCGAGCCTGCTGGTCCAGAAGCGTTCATAGAATGTCAGCCATTCATGGGCTGTCGCGAGCGGGCCGGGTTCGAGGCGGCAGAGATGGGTGCGGCCTTGGATCTCGCGGCGGATCAGCCCGGCGCCTTCCAGCACCTTGATGTGTTTCGAGGCCGCCGCGAGCGACATGTCGTGCGGCTCGGCCAGCTGGCTGACCGTGCGCTCGCCTTGTGCCAACTCACGGAGCATGCGGCGGCGCGTGCCGTCGCTGAGGGCGTGGAAGACCGTATCGATCGGATGCGCTTGTAATTCAACCATGTGGTTGAATATGCGCGCATGCGATTTTATTGTCAACCGATCGGTTGAATAATTTTCAGGAGGAGAGATTAGGGCGGTTCAGGCCTCGGCGTAGCGGGCCGGTTCGCTTCTGAGCCGGGTGATATCCTGGATCGGTGGAGCGCCGAACAGGCGGCGGTATTCGCGGCTGAACTGCGAAGGGCTGTCGTAGCCGACCTGATGGGCGGCGGTCGCGGCATCCATGGCCTTGCCGAGGATGAGGCGTCGGGCTTCCTGCAGGCGCAGCTGCTTCTGATATTGCAGCGGGCTCATCGCCGTCACCTCGCGAAAATGCTGGTGCAGCGAGGACGTGCTCATGCGCGCCTCGACCGCGACCTGCTCAATCGAGAAGGGGGCGGAAAAATTCTGGCGGATCCAGGAGATTGCCCGGTTGACCTGCTGCAGCCGGTTTTCAGGCGCGAGAACCTGGCGGATCATCTCGGCCTGGTCGCCGCGCAGCAGGCGGAACATCAGTTCCCGCTCGATCAGCGGCGCAAGATAGGCGATCTCGTCGGGCTTATCGATAAGCTGGGCGAGGCGGAGCGCGGCATCCAGGAATTCCGGGGTGGTATGGCTGAGGCCGATGCATTTCTTGCGCATGGTCGGGACACCTGGCGCCGCCGGCATCTCCACCAGCATTTCGCTGAGCAGCTTCAGGTCGAGATCGAGGCGCAGGCAGAGATAGGGCTGTTGCTCCGTCGCCTCGATGACCTGGCCGGTGACGGGCATGTCGACCGAGACGACCAGATACTGGCCGGGGCTGTATCGAAAGATCTCGTCGGCCAGCATGACCTGTTTTGCCCCTTGCGCGATGATGCACACCGCCGGCTGGTGGATGGCGTGCAGCGGTTCGGTCGGCTTCGACATGCGGATCGCCGCCAGGCGCGGGATCGCGGTTTCGAACACGCCGTCACCGTCGGTGCTTTGTGCAATCAGTTGAGCAAGTTGATCGAGTTTGTCCATCTTGGGCCTCGTGCGGAGGTTCGAATGTCTTGAGACGCAGGGCGTTCGCGGTTTGGTGCGGGCATCATATGGTGGCGTTGCCGGCCATTTCAATTGAGCTTCGGAGGATTGTGCAATCATGCCGGAGGTCTGGTCTACCGCTCGTCCGCTGCTTTCCACCATATTGGGCTCGTCCGATCGAACCAGCCCGGACGCAAATGGAGATGGTGATGAGCAACTTCCAGCGCTTACTTGAAAGCCCCTTCCATTGGGCCGCCGATTTTGCCGGCGGCTTCCTGCGACGTTCCCGCCGCACGGAAAGACGTCGCCGCGAGCGGATCAGGAGGGAATACCTCAATGGCTGACCGGCTTTTCCGCATCCCCTCGGATTTGCGAGCCCCGCTCGCGTTTGCCGCCTGTGCCGCGGCTTTCACCGTCGTCGCGACATTTGCGGTGTTTGCACACGACATCAGACAAGAGGAGAAGACCATGGCTGAACATCCCTATGCCGGAATGTGGGTGACCGAGGACAACCACATCCGCCACGAACTGCTGCCGAACGGCCGCTATGTCGAAGCGCGCGGCACCCGCGAAAAGGCCTATGAGGGCCGCTACTGGGTGACCGGCAATCATATCGACTACAAGGACGACACAGGCTTTGCCGCCGACGGCGATTTCCGCGATGGGGTGCTCTATCATGCGGGGATGGTGCTGAGGCGGCGGTGAGGGGAGGCGGCGCCCACTCAAAGCGACCGTGTCTTGCCCGCACGGAACTCGGTCAAGGCATCCTCTGCGAGACGGTTGAATTTGCCTTCCGCATCGTCCTTCTCGATCTGGCGATCCCAGCGTTCAACCTGAAGCTCTTCGAACCAGAGCGAGAATGCTTCCAGTTCCTGTCGGTCCAGTTGGGCAACGGCTTTCTCGATCTGCTCCAGCTTTGTCCTGAACGATCCTGACAGGATTTATGCGGCAGGACGTTTCACCGTCCTGTCGCCGCGCCCTTCGAATTTCACCTCAGTTACGAAATGCTCATGCCATGCCCGCTTGATCAGAGAACGATTGTCGATGACGAGCCGGATAATAGCAGACAGGTCACGGCTGTTGAAGCGAGTGGCTTTGACGGGCAGGAGTGTATTTTCTCCCTCATTCCTGTGCTTGTCACAGGAATCCAGCCAGCCCAAGTCCTTGGGCTGAAGGGGTCTTTCGACCCGATAGACATCGGGTCACTGGATTCCTGTGACGAGCACAGGAATGAGGGAAGAGGACCGGACGCGAAGGCGCAAACCTCACCCGATCAGCGCAAACCTGTCCACATCCACCATGCCCTTGTCGGAAATCTTCAGGTGCGGAATGACCGGCAGCGGCAGGAAGGCGACCTGGAGGAAGGGTTCCTGAAGCGTGGTGCCGAGCGCATAGGCGGCCTGGCGCAGGTGGTGGAGGGTATCGCGAACCGTTTCATAGGGTTCGAGGCTCATCAGGCCGGCGACGGGCAGGGCGATTTCGCCGGTGACTTTTCCATCTTCCACGACGACGAAGCCGCCGTGGATTTCCCCCAGGCGGTTGGCGGCCATCGCCATGTCGTCCTCGTTGACGCCGACGACGCAGATATTGTGGCTGTCATGCCCGACCGTCGAGGCGATGGCGCCCTTCTTCAATCCGAAACCCTGAACGAAACCATTGGCATGGTTGCCGTTCTTGCCGTGACGCTCGATGACGGCGACCTTGATGATGTCGCGGTCGAGATCGATGCCGGTCTGGTTGCCTGCCGATGGCAGGCGGAAGCGGCGGTGTTCGGTGATGATCTTTCCCGGCATCACGCCGATGACGGGCGTCTCGCCCTCGGTCACCGGCACGCCGAAATGCATGGCCTGGACGGGACGCGCCTTGACGCTGTCGAGGCCGACCGGGGCAACCGGTTTGCGGGTGGCGAAGAGTTCGTCGGTCACCTTGCGGCCGGCGGAGAAGACCATCTCGGCCCTGCAGTTTTCGAGGCTGTCGATAACGACGAGATCGGCGCGCCAGCCGGGGGCGACGAGGCCGCGGTCGCGCAGGGCGAAGGCCCTTGCGGCGGAGATCGAGGCGGCGCGGTAGACCGCGATGGGTTCGACGCCATGGGCGATGGCGGTGCGGATCATGTAGTCGAGATGGCCCTGTTCGGCGATGTCGAGCGGGTTGCGGTCGTCGGTGCAGAGCGCCAGATAGGGCGACAGCCGCTCGGTGAGGAGCGGCATCAGCGCGTGCAGATCCTTCGAGACCGAGCCTTCGCGCACCAGGATGTGCATGCCCTTGCGGATCTTTTCGAGCGCCTCCTCGGCGGTGGTGCATTCGTGCTCGGTGCGGATGCCGGCGGACAGGTAGCCGTTGAGATCGTTGCCCCGCAGCAGCGGTGCGTGGCCGTCGATATGGTCGCCGTAGAAGGCGTCGAGCTTGGCGAGGCAGATCGGGTCCTTGTAGATGACGCCCGGGAAGTTCATGAATTCCGCAAGGCCGATGACCTTCGGATGATCGCGGAAGGGCAGCAGCTTTTCGATCGGCAGATCGGCGCCGGACGTCTCCAGATGCGTGGCGGGCACGCAGGAGGAGAGCTGGACGCGGATGTCCATGATCGTTTCCAGCGAAGAATCCAGGAAGAACTGGATGCCTTGCGTGCCGAGCACGTTGGCGATCTCGTGGGGATCGCAGATCGCGGTAGTGACGCCGTAGGGCAGGACGCAGCGGTCGAACTCGTGCGGGGTGACCAGCGAGCTCTCGATGTGGAGATGCGTGTCGATGAAGCCGGGGACGACGATCCTGCCGGAGATGTCGATCTCGGTCTTGCCGGTGTAGTCGCCGCAGGTGCCGACGATGCGGTCGCCGCAGATGGCGATGTCGGAGGCGACGAGTTCGCCGGTGACGAGATCGAAGAACTTTCCGCCCTTCAGCACGATATCGGCGGGCTCGCGGCCGGTGCCCTGGTCGATGAGGGTTTCGAGGCGGGTGGTCATGGCGGCTCCTCGCGCTGAATCGGTCGCCTAACCTAACCGTTCCATGAGGAAACGGGGAGAGGCGATCGACGCAGGCGAGATGTCATGCGATATCCGTGCGGACATTGCCGCCGCAGAGGATGGTGGCGACAGTTCGGCCTTTGAGGTTCGCGCCGTTTTCCAGAAGGCCTGCAATGCCGGCGGCGCCGGCTTCCTCGACGACGAGGCCGTAATGGATGCGGCAGAAATCCCGCGCCTGGCGGATTGCCGCCTCGCTGGCTTCCCAGACCTCGTCGACCGTCGTCCTCATGCAGTCCAGCGCGTAGGGAACGCATTCCCGAACCGCGATGCCATCCGCTGCGGTTGCTGCGGTCTTCGTGGAGATGAGCCGGCCGGTTTCATGAGATTGTTTCATGGCGGGCGCATTGGCGGCGACCACGCCGATGACCTTGCAGTTCGGTGCCCTGGCGCGGATCCAGGTGCCGATCCCGGTCAGAAGCGCGCCATTGCCGAGCGGCACCAGGATGGCGTCGAGTTCGATGGCTTGGCGGGAGAGGTGCTCGGTGATTTCCAGCGCGATCGTGCCAGCGCCTTCGGCGATACTCCGCAGGGCGCCGTCTTCGACAAAGGGGCAGCCATTCGCTTGCGCATAGGCACGCGCGGCGGCCTTGGCGGCGTCGAAATCGGTACCTTCCAGCCGCACTTCGGCGCCGAGCCGGCGCATGGCTTCGATCTTGCCGGGATTGGCCGCGGTGGCGGAAAAGATCACCACCCTGCGGCCGCGGGCCCGGCCGGCATAGGCGAGCCCCTGGCCGAAATTGCCTGCGGAGGCGGAGACGACGGGATGGTCGCCGGCCGGTTCGTTCCGCATCCACCAATCGGTGCCGCGTCCCTTGAAGGATCGGATCGGATTGAGCGTCTCCACCTTCGCAAGGAGGCGAAGGCCGAGCACGGTGTTGGCCGTCTGTTGCTCGATCAGCGGGCTGTTGGTGAAGACGGGATCGATGCTTTTCGAAGCGGCGAGAATACCGTCGGCGGAAGGGTGTGGCTGGTTCTGTGTCATGGCGTTAAGATGCCAACGAAAAACCGGCAGGATTCCTGAAGTTATGCTTCTAATCAGGAATATCTCCCGGAATTTGTTTGATAGCCGGGAAATTCTCTCAATGGCATTGACGAAAGCTGACCGTGAAATCCTCAAGCTCATGCAGCAAGATGCGACCATTACCCTGAACGAGCTTGCCGAGCGTGTGGGCCTCTCCCCGTCCTCGGCGCAGCGGCGGTTGCAGAAGCTGCGCGAGGACAAGGTGATCCTGCGGGACGTTTCGATCGTCGATCCGAAAAAGGTCGGCACGGCCGTTTCCATGCTGGTCGAGGTGGAGCTGGAGCGCGACCGGCCGGAACTCATGCCGCCTTTCCTGCGCTGGCTTGCGGATACGCCGGAGGTGCAGGAAGCCTGGGGCACGTCCGGCCGGGGCGATTTCACGCTGGTGATCCTCGTCCAGTCCGTCGAGCATTTCGACGTGCTGGCGGACCGGATGATGGAGATGAACCCGAATATCCGCAAATTCACGACGAGCGTCGTGCTGAAGACGTTGAAGCGGACGCTGGCGGTGCATGTGGGGTGAGGAAGCAACGTCAAGTCTGCAAACCGATATCGATTGCCTGGCTTTGATCTGTCGGAATAAGGTGGCGCCATGAGCGCCAAAGACCTCTCCGGCCCGATTATCGTTTTCGATGCGCAATGCATTCTCTGCTCGGCCAACGCCCAGTTCGTGCTGCGTCATGACCGGGCGCAGCGGTTCCGTCTCGCCTCGATGCAGAACGAAACGGGAGCTGCGCTCTATCGCCGCTTCGGCATCGATCCGGCCGATCCGGAAACGCTGATCGTGGTGCAGGGTGACGAGGCGCTGCGCGACAGTGATGCGGTGCTGGCGATCTATGCCGGGCTTGGCTGGCCCTGGAAGGTACTTTCCGTTCTGAAGCTGGTGCCGCCTTTCCTGCGCGATCCGCTCTATCTCTGGATTGCCCGCAACCGCTATCGGATTTTTGGACGGCACGAGACCTGCTGGGTTCCGCCGGCGGATTATGCAGATCGCGTGCTGTGAAAACGGTCATCGTTCTTGGCGGATATGGCGGTTTCGGCGCCCGGCTTTCGCTGCGGCTCGCCGCTGATGGTTGGATGGTTCTGGTGGCTGGCCGGAATGGCGAGGCTGCCAGGCGATTTGCGGAGGATCTGCCGAATGCGATGCCGCTCGTGGCGGATCGGAGCCGGGATCTGACGCCGATCCTTGAGGAACATCGGCCGTTTCTACTCATCGATGCAGCCGGGCCGTTTCAGGGCAGCGGCTATCAGGTGGCGCAGGCATGTATCGCCTGTGGGGTCCACTACATCGATCTCGCCGATGCGCGGGATTTCGTCAACGGCATTTCGGCGCTGGATGAGACGGCGCGTGCTCGCGGCGTCGTGGCGATGGCCGGTGCCTCCAGCGTGCCTGCCATGTCCGGTGCTGTTATTGATGAACTGTCGCAAGACATGGAGGAGGTGCGCTCCGTCGAAATGTCGATCAGCGCCTCGAACCGTGCGGCGGCAGGTTCGTCCGTCGCGGCAGCGATCCTCAGCTATGTGGGCAAGCCCGTGCGGCTCTGGCAAGGGCGGCGCTGGCGGCAGGAGACCGGCTGGCATCGGTTGAAGCGCGTACACTATGGCATACGCGGCAAGGCGCCCATTTCGCGGCTGGTCGCGCTGTCGGATGTGCCGGATCATGATCTTGTACCGGCAAGGGTGCCGGGCCGACCCGCAACCATCTTCCGTGCCGGGCCGGAGTTTTCGTTTCAACTGCTGACGCTCTGGATTTTGAGTTGGCCGGTGAAATGGGGATGGTTCGCGTCGCTCAGGCCGCTTGCCCGCTGGCTGCTGCCGCTGCAGAAGCTCAGCACGCAATTGGGGACGGATCGTTCGGCGATGTCGATCGAGGTCAAGGGCTTACTTGGCGGTGCGTTCGAAAGCCGGCGGTGGACGTTGATCGCGGAAGAGGGCTGCGGGCCGGAAATCCCGACGATGGCGGCGCAGCTGATCGCGAATGCGATAGCGCAGGGGACGGTAGCTCCCGGTGCCCGGCCGGCTGCGGGAGAGTTGTCATTGGCAGCGTTCACCCCGCAATTCGACCGGCTTGCGATCTACCGGGAGATCGAGAGCAGCCCCTATCTGCCGCTCTATTTGCGGGCAATGGGCGAGGCGTTCCATATGCTGCCGGTGCCGGTGCGGGAAATGCATAGTGTTTTCGGAGATGCGGGAGCGGCCGGCACCGCCACGGTGGAGCGCGGGCGGTCACTTCCGGCGCGACTCGTCGCGGCAATCATGCGTTTTCCGCCGGAAGGGGAGCATGCGCTGCATGTCGCTTTCTCGGAAAACCGTGGCGTCGAACGCTGGACGCGCGATTTCGGCGGGCATGTTTTCAGCAGCGAGCTCAGCCAGCGCGGGCGCCATGTCTGCGAGCGTTTCGGGCCGATACGATTTTATTTCGATCTGCCGTCGGACGCTTCCGGGCTGACGATGGTGATGCGTCGGTGGTCGGTCTTCTCGGTTCCGATGCCGCTGGTTCTTGCGCCGAAAAGCGAGGCGCGGGAATGGGCGGAGGGTGGTGATTTCTGCTTCGACGTGCCGATCGCGCTGCCGCTGATTGGCAAGGTCGTTCACTATCGGGGGCGGCTTCGACGCATCTAGACGGGTTCGCCAAAACAAGCGGGCGCCCGAAGGCGCCCGCCCGTCATGCGATTTGAAGGATGTCACTCGGCGGAGACGATCTTGCCGTCCTGCCACTTGAAGAGCGAGAAGCTCTGCGAGGTGAGGTCGCCCGTCTCGCCATAGGTGAGCTTGCCGATGGCGGTGGCGATCGGTTCGCCGGACTTGATCGCCGCGGCCACCGCTTCCGTATCCTCGGCGCTCTTTGCCTTTTCGATACCGGCCTTGATCACTTCGACGGCGGCATACGCATTCAGCGTGAAGGCCTCGGCGGGGATCTTGCGGGCGGCGAGCGCTTCGGCGGCGGCCTTGGAATCCGGGTTCTTGGTCGCATCGGAGGCGTTGGTGAAGATCGTGCCGGCTGCGGCCTTGGTGCCGATGTTCCAGAACTCGCTGTTCGACAGGCCGTCGCCGCCGATGATCGTCGCCTTGACGCCGAGATCGGCGAGCTGGCGGGCGAGCAGGCCGCCTTCCGGGTGGTAGCCGCCGAAATAGATCACATCGACATTCTGCGACTTCAGGCGGGTCGTCAGCGCGCTGAAATCCTTGTCGCCGGGCGTGACTGCGTCGTCGAGAACTTCCTTGACGCCGCCGGCATTCAGCGCAGCCTTGAAGGCGTCGGCGAGGCCTTTGCCATAGGCGCCCTTGTCGTTGATGATCGCGACCTTCTTGTCCTTGAAGGTCTTCAGGACGTAGTTGGCGGCGACCACGGCCTGCTGGTCGTCACGGCCGCAGGTGCGGAACACGTTGGTGAGGCCGCGGCTGGTGAGGGCCGGGGTGGTGGCGGTCGGGGTGACCATCAGCACGCCGTTTTCGGCAAGTGCATCGGAAGCCGGCATGGCGACGCCCGACGTCACCGGGCCGACCACGAAGCGGATGCCTTCGCCAACCAGCTGGTTGGCGGCGGAAACACCCTGCTTGGGTTCCGCGGCGTCGTCGGCGGTCTTGAGGACGACCTTTTCGCCGAGAATGCCGCCCTTCTTGTTGATTTCGGCAATCGCGGTTTCGGCGCCGTTCTTGACCTGGTCACCATAGGCCGCGACGGGGCCGGTGAGCGGGGCGATCAGGCCGATGACGATGTCGGCCTGGGCAAGCGGAGCGAAAGTCAGGGAGGCGAGTGCTGTTGCCCCCAGAAACGTCTTGAGGTTCATCTTGGTCTCCTTGGGTGGGGGCTTCAGCCCCGCGGTGAACGCCGCACCCCTGCCTTCCGTTTTCGATGTCGCGCCGGGCGCGGTCGTGCCAAGGACGGGAAAGCGATGCGGTCGATACCGTGCCGAGCCATGTTTGGCTTTCGGCGACCGGCCGCCAATTCTGTATGAATTCCGCCGGGATTGCGCAAGAAGATAACAAAACGGGACGGATTTTTGTGATTTTCACCAAGAAATGCGCGAAAAATTCCGGAGATCGCCCAGATTCTGCGATGTCTGCGAAATCAGGCATTGCGCTCCAGGGCGCCGAGGAAGGCGCGGACCTGATGGTTGAAAGCCTGGAATTCCTTCGGCGCCATGCCGGACCGTTCCATCAGCGTGTCGCCGAGACATTTGCTCTTCGCGATCAGGGCGCGGCCGGTGTCGGTCAGCCAGACATGCACCTGGCGCTCATCGGTCTTGCTACGGCGGCGCTCCAGCAGTCCGGCCTGTTCGAGCCGCTTTACGGGCGGGGTGATGGTGCTCGATTCCAGGCCCAGCCTTTCCGCGATCGTGCCGATCGTCGAGCCGTCCTGTTCGCCGAGCACGCTGAGCACGAGGTATTGCGGATAAGTGATGCCCATGTCGTCGAGCATCGGCTTATAGGCGCGATTGATGGCGATATGGGCCGTATAGAGCGAAAAGCAGAGTTGCTCGTCGAGCGGCGGAAGGGGGGAGGCGGGCATGCTTGCTCCGATGCTGTTCCAGGTTCGCGGTGACGTATAGCACAATTTGATATCGCAATAAATATTTTTGTAGACAGGATCGGAAAATGGCGTTACCCATATCGTTATCGCGATAACAAATATCGAGGTATGAAGATCGCGATAGTCCGAAGGGTCGGTTCAAAGGAACGACACGCAACGGTACTATGAATGTCAGGCCGGCCATTTCCACTGCCGCGCCCGCCATTCATGTCGCAGTCATTGAAAAAGCAGTTTCGAAAGGACACGAGAATCATGACCAGCAATTTCATCACCACCAAGGACGGTACGCAGATCTTCTACAAGGACTGGGGTTCGAAGGACGCCCAGCCGGTTGTCTTCCATCACGGTTGGCCGCTCTCGGCCGATGACTGGGACGCCCAGATGCTGTTTTTCCTGCACCAGGGTTTTCGCGTCATCGCCCATGACCGCCGCGGCCACGGCCGTTCGAGCCAGACCGAAACCGGCAACGAAATGGATACGTATGCTGCCGACGTTGCCGAGTTAGCGGCCCATCTCGATCTGAAGAACGCCATCCATGTCGGCCATTCGACCGGCGGCGGCGAAGTTGCCCGCTACGTTGCCCAGTATGGCGGCGGTGGCCGGGTGGCCAAGGCCGTGCTGATGGGCGCCGTGCCGCCGATCATGCTGAAGACCGAAAACAATCCGGGCGGCCTGCCGATCGAGGTCTTCGACGGTTTTCGCGCAGCGCTCGCCGCCAACCGCGCGCAGTTCTTCCGCGACGTGCCGGCCGGCCCGTTCTACGGCTTCAACCGGGAAGGCGCGACCGTTTCGGAAGGCGTGATCGCCAATTGGTGGCGACAGGGCATGATGGGCGGCACCAAGGCTCACTACGACTGCATCAAGGCGTTTTCGGAAACCGACTTCACCGAAGACCTGAAGGCGATCGACGTGCCGGTTCTCGTCATGCATGGCGACGACGACCAGATCGTGCCGATCGCCGACTCGGCGCACCTTGCCATCAAGCTGCTCAAGAAGGGGACGCTGAAGGTCTATGAAGGTTTGCCGCATGGCATGGCGACGACCCATGCGGACGTGATCAACGCGGACCTGCTGGCTTTCTTCAAGGGCTGAGGTTTGGGCTCATGAGATCGCCGTCCGCCGGGGTGCCGGCGGGCGGCCTATTCTCTTCCCTCATTCCTGTGCTTGTCACAGGAATCCAGCCACGGCGCGCCTGCGCCGTGGAGAGAGTCTTTTGCGCTCAAGGACTTGAGCGCGCTGGATCCCTGTGACAAGCACAGGGATGAGGATGCGGTGGGCTTGGCAACGGCCCGAGAGCCGCCTTTTCCGTCATTCCGTATGCGATAGCCTGCCTCAGATATTGCTCGTCAGGATCTCGCGCAATTTGCCAAAGATCTCGTCGATATGATGTTTCTCGACGATCAGCGGCGGAGACATGGCAATCGTGTCGCCGGTGGTGCGGATCAGCAGGCCGTTTTCGTAGGCCTTCAGGAAGGCGGTGAAGGCGCGCTTGGTCGGTTCGCCGGCGATCGGGTCGAGTTCGATCGCGCCGATCAGGCCGAGGTTGCGGATATCGATGACATTCGGCAGGTCTTTGAGCGAATGCAGGCCTTCCTCCCAATAGGGGGCGATGTCGCGGGCGCGGTCGAACAGGCCTTCTTCCTTGTAGGTTTCGAGCGTCGCAAGGCCGGCAGCCGACGCGATCGGGTTGCCGGAATAGGTATAGCCGTGCATGAACTCGATCATGTGCTCAGGGCCGGTCATGAAGGCGTCGTGGATCTCGGAGGTCACGAAGACGGCGCCCATCGGGATCACGCCGTTGGTCAAGCCCTTGGCTGTGGTGATGATGTCCGGCTTGACGTCGAAATACTGGGCGGCGAACGGGGCGCCGAGGCGGCCGAAACCGGTGATGACTTCATCGAAGATCAACAGGATGCCGTGCTTGGTGCAGATCTCGCGCAGCTTCTGCAGGTAGCCCTTCGGCGGGATCAGCACGCCGGTGGAGCCGGCGACGGGCTCGACGATGACGGCGGCGACGGTCGAGGCGTCATGCAGGGTGACGATGCGCTCGAGCTCGGTCGCAAGATCGCCGCCATGTTCCGGCTCGCCCTTGGTGAAGGCGTTCTTGCCCGGCAGATGGGTATGCGGCAGGTGGTCGACGCCGGTCAAAAGCGTGCCGAACATTTTTCGGTTGGAGACGATGCCGCCGACCGAGATGCCGCCGAAATTGACGCCGTGATAACCGCGCTCGCGGCCGATCAGGCGGAAGCGCGAGCCGTTGCCCTTCACGCGGTGATAGGCAAGCGCCACCTTCAGCGCCGTTTCAACCGATTCCGAGCCGGAATTGGTGTAGAGAACGTGGTTCATGCCTTCAGGCGCGATATCGACGAGGCGGTTGGCGAGTTCGAAAGCCTTCGGATGGCCCAGCTGGAAGGCGGGCGCGTAATCCAGTTCGCCGGCCTGTTCGCGGATCGCCTCGGTGATTTTCGGGCGGCAGTGGCCCGCATTCACGCACCAGAGGCCGGCGGTGGCATCGAGCACCTGGTGGCCGTCATGGGTCGTGTAATGCATATCCTTGGCGGCGACGAAAAGGCGGGGTTCCTGCTTGAACTGGCGGTTTGCCGTAAACGGCATCCAGAACGCCCGCAGGTCGTTGGGCGTGGTATTCAGGCGATTGGACATGACATTCTCCATGGCCATTCGGTTTCTTCGGGTGGCCATTTCCCGGTCGGCGTCATTGCACCAAGTTTTGACTGCATGGTCAAATTATCAGGGGGATCGGAGGCGTCAACCGCCTTCGGAGCGAGGGCGGCCTCGAATTCCCGCGTCCTGACAGAAATGGTCCGGACCGGCCCTGCGGGTCGAGGCGATCGCGACGGGGCCGGCGGTCCCAGACTTCGGTTTTCAACAAGGGCTCGAGGTTTCAACGCGGTTTCCGCCGGTCGTGAAATTTGATTGCGTCTCTCTGGTCTTTTGGCGAAAGCTGCCAATATCGCGTTAAACTTCAATTCCGAGACCGTCATTGGCCGATCCCGATCCGAACGAACAAATCCATCTTGAGCGGCTGGAAGCACTCGATGCCTATAATATCATGGACACCGAGCCGGAGCCGGAGTTCGACGATATCGTGCTTGTCGCCTCCACGCTCTGCGGCACGCCCGTGGCGCTCGTCAGCCTGGTCGAGAGGGACCGGCAGTGGTTCAAGGCACGCGTCGGGTTCGAGGCATGCGAAACGCCGATCGCGCAGTCTGTCTGCGCTCATGCGCTCGGCAGTTCCGACGTGCTGGTCATCCCCGACCTGCAGCTCGACCAGCGCACCCGCGCGAACCCGCTCGTCACCGGCGAACCGCATATCCGCTTCTACGCCGGCGCGCCGCTGATCACGCCGGACGAGGTGGTGATCGGCACTCTCTGCGTCATCGACATCCAGCCCCGGCCCCAGGGGCTCGACGGGGGGCAGAAGGCGGCGCTGCAGGCGCTTGCCCGGCAGGTCGTCGCGCTTCTCGAGATGCGGCGGATCCTGCAGCGCAAGGACGACCTCTTCAGGCGCCAGAAGACCATCAGCGCCAATATCCGCTCCAGCGTCAATGCAAGCCTGGCGGCCCAGGAGGCAGGGCGGATCGGCACATTCGAGATCGATATAGCCACGTCGATGATGCGCGTTTCGCGGGAATTCTGCCGGATCTTCCACGTGCCCATCGCCGAGACCTATCCGGCCAGGGTCTTCGAGGACATGGTGCTGCCGCAGGACAAGGGCCTCCCGTCCGACGATACGTCGCGGCAGCAAGGCGATGCGCCGCTCGACGTCGAATACCGCATTCGCGTGCCGGGATACGGCGTGCGCTGGATCGCGCGCAATGCCAGCTTTCGCCATGACGAGGAGGGCCGGCCGGTCAAGATGATCGGCACGGTCAGGGACGTGACCGCTGCCAAACGGGAAGCCGCCCGGGTGCAGGCCCTGCTCGATGTCGGCGACCGTCTGCGCGACCTCAGTGACATGGAATCCATGGCGATCGCCGCCGGCGACCTGATGGCCAGGGCGCTCGACGCGACGCGTGCCGGTTTCGGCATCGTCAACGTAGCGGATGAGACGGTGTCGGTACCGCCCGAATGGTGCGCGCCCGGCGTCAAGAGCCTTGCCGGGCTGCACCACTTCCGGGACTACGGGGCGTTCATCGATGACCTGAAGCGCGGCGAAACCGTTGTCATCACCGACGTCGCCGCCGACCCGCGCACCCGCGACAGCGCGCCGGCGCTTCTTGCGCTTGGCATCCGTGTGCTCGTCAACGTGCCGATCTTCGAACTCGGGCGCTTCAGGCTCCTTGCCTTCATACATCACGACCAGCCTTACCCCTGGATCGAGGAGGAGATTTCCTTCGTCCGCAGCTTCGGCAATCGCATCCAGATCGCGATGTCGCGGGTTCAGGCCGAGCTAGAGCAGCAGATGCTCAACAGGGAAATGAGCCATCGGCTGAAGAATACGCTGTCGATGGTGCAGGCGATCGCCACCCAGACGCTCCGGCCGGTGGCGGAGCGAGGCCTTGTGGAAGCCTTCGAAAAGCGCCTGCACGCGCTCAGTACCGCCCACGACATCCTGTTCGAGCAGAACTGGACGAGTGCCTCGGTCTACGCGGTCGTCGACCGGACCATGAACGGGATCGGCATGCGTGACCGGATCGATGCGCAGGGTCCCAATGTGCGGTTCGGTCCGAAAGGCTCGCTTTCGCTTTCCCTGCTCCTGCACGAGTTGACGACGAATGCGGTGAAGTACGGGGCGCTCTCCAACGATACCGGGCGGGTGGCGATCGACTGGCGCATCGAAGGTACCGGTGACGGCGCGATCTTTCACCTCTCCTGGCGGGAAACCGGCGGCCCGCCTCCGCACGAACCGGAGCGCAAGGGTTTCGGGTCCAAGCTTATTCGGATGGGGTTGATCGGAACCGGCGGTGTCCTCGTTAGTTATGATCATCCGGGGTTCAGCGCTGAGATGACAGCTGTGCTCCTTCAGCTAGCACAGGCAGACTGACCGGATGGGACAATTGGCACCGCCAAGAAAACAGGCTGTCCTCGTGGTCGAGGACGAGCCCCTTCTGCGCATGATGGCAATGGACCTCGTGGAGGAGGCGGGGTTCCATGCGGTCGAAGCGGCAGATGCCGACGAGGCTGTGGCGATCCTTGAAACCCGCACCGATATCCGCATCGTCTTTACCGACATCGACATGCCCGGCAGCATGAACGGCATCAAGCTGGCGGCTGCCGTACGCGACCGCTGGCCACCGATCGAGATCATCATCGTGTCGGGGCTGGTCCGTCTGAGCGAGGGCGATATGCCCGAGCGCAGCGTATTCTTTTCCAAACCCTACGACTGGCAGAAAGTGACCGCGACGTTGCATCGCATGGCCAGACACTGACACGTGGATGCTCAGGCTTTGCGCCTGCTGCCCGGAAAGCGGGTCGGCTGGCCTTCTATGGAAATGCCCCAGCCCCCGACCGTCATAGTGGAGGCCGGGGCAGGGCAGCGCGACGTCATGTCAGCGCTGTCATTCTCACGCGGCTGCTGATTTCGCCTGCACCGGAGTGCAGTAGATTTCTTCCAGGGTCTCGAGGACCTTGATCACCGATTCCGACGAGCTCGAGTAATAGATAGTCTGCGCATCGCGGCGGGTCTTCACCAGCTTCTGGGCCCGCAGCTTGGAAAGATGCTGGGACAGGGCCGATTGGCTGAGGCCAACTTGCGACGCGAGCGCGCCCACGGCGACTTCGCCCTTCACCAGGCAGCACAGGATCATCAACCGTTTCGGGTTGGCCATGGCAGACAGCAGGCCTGCGGCTGCGTTGGAATGCTCAGAAAGTGCCATCGTATCCATACGTTTTAAATTCCCCTCGTATTCCAAAGCGGTCCCCCCGCTCCAAAATTCGGCCCATCGTCCTATGGGTGAAAATTAACAAGGAGCAAAAGGGATTGTATATCCCTAAATTTCAGGTAACCAGTTATCGTATGTTAGCGATCTCAAAAACATAATCAAGAACGGCATGCGGAGACTCAGCAAGGAAGTCGAATTCGTGCCTGAGTTGAAAATCTCCCGCGATAAGGTCGATTCCAGCCCGGTCAACTCCTCCGAAGCGCCAGTTTTTCCCGTTTTCCGTGCCGAGATGAGCAGCAATTTTTTGCGCTTGCTCCGGCATATTTTTTAACTTTTCTTGCAGGTCCAGCCATTCCGCTGTCGTCCCCGGCTCGGGAATCACCAGGTCCGATCCGGTCAGCATGTATGCACGGCCGAATCCTCCGTTCAAGGACGCTGACTGCGGAGTGATTCGGAAAAAGCGGAAATCACCGAAATCTGCATACAATCCGGCCTTGGGATGGCGATCCAGAAAACGCTGGCGCACGCGCGCATGTTCGGGCGTATCGCGCAGGACGGCCTCGGCAAGGCACTGGAGGGTGATCCGGGGATGGGCGAGCGGATCGCCCTTGCCGGGCTCGCCGGCCAGAAGCGAGCAGCGCGGATCGGCGACCAGACCTTTCGTATGGCCGGAGAGGCCTGAAACGAGGATGACCGGCACCCCGTCGACATCGGTGCCGGTGAGCGCGCGGCTGGCGGAGGGGAAGCCGGTCTCCGGATCGAGGACCGCCAGCGCCATATGGCGCGCGCCGCGCACCAGCGTGCGGGCAAGCCGGCGGGCTTCGTCGTCCGTATCGCGCAGCACCTTCGGCTTGTCGGTCTGCTGTTCGTCGGCCAATTCATCGATCTCCTGTTCGCTCGCCGCGGGGCGGCCGCATTCGGCGTCGGCATAGCATCCGGCGCGGCGAAACGAAAGGTGACTTTGCGGCTCCGCTTAAGGAGCGTCGCGGCGGCGATGGCGGGTCAGGCCGGCAATCACGTCGTCGGAGGAAATGCTGCCGATGATCGTGCCGTTGTCGACCACCCCGATGGCGCCCGGCTGACGCGACAGCGCATCCAGGATATCGACGAGCGGCGTCGTCGGCAGCGCGGTGGCGGAAACGGCCGTGGCGCCTGCCACGGGGCCGACCCCGGTCCTCATCACGTCGCCCGCGGTCAGCATGCTGATCGGGTTGAGGTGCTGCACGAAATCGGCGACATACTGGTCGGCTGGCGCCCGGACGATCTCCTGCGGCGTGCCGCACTGGATGATGTGCCCGCCTTCCATGATGGCGATACGGTTGCCGATCCGGAAGGCTTCGTCGAGGTCGTGGCTGACGAAGAGGATGGTCTTCTTCAGCCGCCGCTGGAACTCGAGCAATTCGTCCTGAAGGCGGGTGCGGATCAGCGGATCGAGTGCCGAGAAGGGCTCGTCCATCAACAGGATCGGCGCACCGGTGGCAAAGGCACGGGCAAGGCCGACGCGCTGCTGCATGCCGCCGGACAGTTCGCCAACCTTGCGGCCCGCCCATTTCGTCAGGTTGACCAGTTCGAGCTGTTCGTTGACCTGCTTGGCACGCTCGGCATCCGGAACGCCGGCAAGCTCCAGGCCGAAGCCGACATTTTCCGCGACCGTGCGCCAGGGCAGAAGGCCGAACTGCTGGAATACCATCGAGACGGTGTGCATGCGCAGGTCGCGCAGCACTTTCGGGCTCGACTTGTAGGGATCGACCGGACCCGAGGCGGTGGCGACGCTGACATTGCCGCGCACGACCGGGGCGAGCCCGTTGACGGCGCGCAGCAGCGTCGACTTGCCCGAGCCGGACAGGCCCATCAGCACGAGGATCTCGCCCTCATGGATGGTGAGCGAGGCGTTGGCGACGCCCATGACGATGCCGGTCGCGGCACTGATCTCGTCGCGGGTCTTGCCCTGGTCGACCATGGCCAGCGCCCGTTCCGGCTTGTCGCCGAAAACGATGTCGACATTGTCGAAGACTACGCAGTCAGTCATTGGCCGTCTCCCGTCGATGTGCGGAACATGCGGTCGAGGATGATCGCCAGGATGACGATGCAGAGGCCGGAATCGAAGCCGCGGGCGACGTTCACGGTATTCAGCGCCCGGAGAACCGGCACGCCGAGGCCGTTGGCGCCGACCAGCGCCGCGATGACGACCATGGAGAGCGACAGCATGATGGTCTGGGTGAGGCCGGCCATGATCTGCGGCATGGCAAAGGGCAGTTCCACCTTGCGCAGGATCTGCGACGGAGTGGCGCCGAAGGCGACGGCCGCTTCCCGAAGCGAGCTCGGGGTCGAGACGATGCCGAGGCGGGTGAGGCGGATCGGTGCCGGGATCGCGAAGATGACGGTGGCGATCAGGCCCGGAACCATGCCGAGGCCGAAGAGGATCAGCGCCGGGATGAGGTAAACGAAGCTCGGCAGCGTCTGCATCAGGTCGAGGACCGGACGCATGGCTTCGTAGAACCACTGGCGGCGGGCGGCGGCGATGCCGAGCGGTATGCCGACCACCATGCTGACGGCCGTCGAGGCGAGCACCAGTGCCAGGGTTTCCGTGGTTTCCTTCCAGTAGCCCTGGTTGAAGATCAGGAGCAGGCCGAAGAAGGTGAAGGCCGCGAGCACAAGGGAACGGCGCAGCCACCAGGAAAGCCCGGCCATGGCGGCCATGACGAACAGCGGATGCGGCGTCGCAAGACACCACAAAAGGCCGTTGATCACTCCAAGGAGAACGGAAGAAAGCCAGTCGAAGAACCAGTCGGCATTCGCCGTCAACCAGTCAACGACCGCCTTCGCCCAGGAACCTATAGGTATTCGATGATCTGCGATCCAATCCACGAGAAAACTGCCGTCCATAGGGAGAGAAAGGGCGGGCTCCGGGGCAGGCGATCCGCCGCCCCGGAAACATTTTCGGGACTGTTAGAGGCCGAGCGCCTTCTTGACGGCGGCAAGGCCGTCCTTGCCGTCATAGGTGGTGACGCCGGCAACCCAGGGCTCGATGACCTTCGGATTGGCCTTCAGCCAAACCTTGGCAGCGTCGTCGGCATCCTCGCCGTCGTTGAGGATCTTGCCCATGATGGTGTTTTCCATGTCGAGCGAGAACTTCACGTTCTTGAGGAGCTTCCCGACGTTCGGGCACTGGGCGGCGTAACCGCCGCGCGCCACGGTATAGACCGTCGCGCCGCCGTAGTTCGGACCGAAGACGGTGGCGTCGCCGCCGGCGAGATAGGTAATCTGATGGGCGACGTTCATCGGATGCGGCGCCCAGGCGAGGAAGACGATCGGCTTGCCTTCCTTGTCCGCGCGGGTGACCTGGGTCAGCATGCCCTGCTCGGAGGATTCGACGACCTCGAAGCCCTTGAGGCCGAAGGTGTTGGCTTCGATCAGCGATACGATCATGCCGTTGCCTTCGTTGCCGGGTTCGATGCCGTAAACCTTGCCGTCGAGTTCCTTCTTGTGGGCGGCGATGTCCTTGAAGTCCTTGATGCCGAGCTTAGCGCCGGCGGCATTGGTGCCGAGCGTGTACTTGGCGCCTTCAAGGTTGACGGCGATGCTCTCGATCGACTTGTCATCGAGATAGGGCTGGATGGCGCCCTGCTGGGCCGGCATCCAGTTGCCGAGGAAGATGTCGATATCCTTGTTCTTCATGGAAGAATAGGTGACCGGAACGCCGAGGGTCTTGACGTCGGCCTTGTAGCCGAGCGCTTCGAGGACCTGGATGAACGATGCGTTGGTCGAGGCAAGGTCCGTCCAGCCCACATCCGAGATGCGGACGGTCTTGCAGGCTTCCGGTTCGGCGGCGGATGCGGTACCGACGATCGCGAGGATCGATACAGCGGCGGCGAGCGTGGTCTTCAGTGAGGTAGTCATGCGCATGGGCTGCTCCCGTTTTTTTGGTTCCCGCCATTATCAATATATGCTGCGCAGAGGCAAGCGCGCGCATTCGCGGCGGAGAATGGGGTGCATTTGCGACATTTGTGACTTTCTCGTCCAGCGTCGGGCAGTCTACAGTTTCCTGTGGTTTTCGGCGAGGACGGCTTTTCCCGAATCCCGATCGCGATCAGAAGGCAGATATGGCCAAGCTCTATTTTCACTACGCCACCATGAATGCCGGCAAGTCGACGATGCTTCTGCAGGCATCCTATAACTACCGCGAACGCGGCATGCGCACGGCGATCTTCACGGCATCGCTTGACGACCGCGCCGGCCAGGGCCGGGTCGCCTCTCGAATCGGGCTCTCCTCCGAGGCCATTCCCTTCGGGCCGTCCGACGACCTTTTTTCGGACATCGAAGCGATGCATCGGGAGGAGCCGGTCGCCTGCGTATTCGTCGACGAAGCGCAGTTCCTGTCGCCCGAACAGGTCTGGCAACTGGCGCGGATCTCCGACCGGGTCGGCATCCCGGTGATGACCTACGGCTTGAGGACCGATTTCCAGGGCAAGCTGTTTCCCGGTTCGCTCGAGCTGCTGGCGATCGCCGACGAGTTGCGCGAGGTGCGCACCATCTGTCATTGCGGGCGCAAGGCGACCATGGTGGTGAGGCTCGACGAGGACGGCAAGCTGGTGCGCGAGGGCGCCCAGGTGGATGTCGGCGGCAACGAGAAATATGTCTCGCTCTGCCGGCGGCACTGGGAAGATCAGATGCGTTGCGAGTGATGCCCGGATTTTAAGCCGCCGTTCACCGTGTGAGACGGAATGCCGCGGCGATGAGGCGAAAATTGACGCTGGTCAAAGTTTGCGGCCGGCAACATATTTAGATGCCACATCCGAAACGCCTCGGCCCGATGGGCGCTGGTTACCAGCAGGAGTTCCCCGCATGCGCAAGACCACCAAAACCTTTACCCTTGCCACCAGCCTCGCCCTGTTCGCCCTGCCGGCATTCAGCGCCGAGATCGAGGTGAAGATGCTTAACAAGGGCGGCGACGGCGAGGCGATGGTGTTCGAGCCGGCGGCCGTGAAGGCGCAGCCGGGCGATACGATCAAGTTCGTGCCGGTCGACAAGGGGCATGACGTCGTTTCGATGCCGGGCCTGGTGCCGGAAGGCGTCACCGAAATCAAAGGCAAGATCAGCCAGGAGGTTTCCTTCACCGCCGACAAGCCGGGCGCCTATGTCTTCAAATGCACGCCGCATTTCGGCATGGGCATGGTGGCGGTCATCGTCGTCGGCGACGCTCCGGCCAATCTCGACGCGGTGAAGAACGCCAAGATGCCGAAAAAGGCGAAGGACCGCCTTGATGCCGAGATCGCCAAGCTCGGGCTTTGAATTCTCCGGGCGTCCAAACTTTTCCCGGCAATCGAGCCGGGCCGCCGTGGCATAATTTCGCGATGGCGTTATCTTCTCTCCCGACGGCGGGAGTGTGCACGTGGCGGCTTTTAAGAATTTCGACGGCGAAATCGAGCGGATCGGCGGCCTCTTGGCTGCGATGCGCGATGCGCTCGGTTCTGTCTCGTCCCTGCTTGCCGAAACGTCGCGGGATCTCGTCCTGCCGGACGAGGAGAGGCTGGCCGCGGAAGCCGTGAGGCTGACGGCCGAGGTGCCCGATCGGCAGGCGGTCGAAGCGGCCATTGCCAGGCTGGCCGCGAGGCTGGCGGCCGAGATCGGCATCTGCGCCCAGGAATTCGACGATCGGGAGGTGCCGACCCGTTTTGAAACGTTGATCGGCTACGTCTCCGGGGCGGCCAAATACCGCCGCCAGCATGCGCGCTGGCGCAGCCCCGCGCCGCTCAACCGGCTGGCGGAACTTCTGCGGCGTGCCGATCTGCTGGCCGGCCTGGTGCGGCAGGAGCGCGACTTCCTGGTCGGGCAGCGGAAGGAGAGCGAGGGCGATCTGGTGACGCTCATCGACCACCGACCGGAGATCATAGAAAAGCTGCGCGGCGAGGACGATGCCGCGATGACCGGCCTGGACGTGATCGGCCGCACGGAACCCGCGATCAAGGTCTTCCAGGATTTCGTCGCCGGGCTCAACGCCCGGGTAGGCACCTGCAACATCCTTCTGCACAAGCTGATCACCGATACGGAAAACCTTCTCATCCTCTACCGGATGGTTGCCGATGCCAGCGGGCATGGCGATGCCGGCCTGAAGCCCGAACTCTTTCCGCATCTGGCCCCCGAGGTCGAGCGCTTCTCAAGCGGGCTGCTGACATTGCACGGCCTCGACCGCCGGCGGCATCGCGCCGATCAGGCATTTGCCGAACGATTTCCGGCGGCGGCGGCGGGGGAGGCGGCCGAAGCCCATGGCGCAAAGGCCGGCTTTCGGCTGCCGACCTTTTTCGGCTTCAAGCTCATCCGCTCCCAATAGGATTGCCGAGGATCGGCCATGCGGCCGTTTCCAGCGGTTGCGGCGAAACGTTGCGCCCCCGTTGTGCTTGTGACGCCGAGCACATATGTGTGAGCCAAGCCAAATCGGATGCACCCGCCTCACAAGGAGACAGCGATGCTCGACCGGATTACCGCCTTCTTTCAAGGGATCGGCCAGGCCGTCGGACGAGGCATAGGGCTGTTGATCGCCTGGATCGTCTGGCCGTTCATGGCCGCCCATGGCTGGTATCGTCAGCGCCACTGGATGGTGAAGGGCCCCATCCTTGCCGTTCTGGTGCTGATGTTCGGGCTCTACGGCTATTTCTTCTGGCAGACGCAGGTCTGGACCAATTTCAACCCGAATTTCGCCGACAGCTATCGCTGGTCGGAACGCAACGTGCCGGCCGGCCAGGAATTGCCGGCGACAGCTCCTGCAAGCGCCAATGCGACCGCTCCGGCGACCGGAGCGAGGCAATGCCAGTCGTCGGCGATCGTCGATGCGGCCGCCGATCTCACCGACATGAACGTCAACCAGAATGCCTGGATTTCCTCCATGCTGCTCTATCGGCTGGGGTTCTTCGGTATCGACTGGGATCACACCCCGTTCCTCGACAACAAGGCCTCGTTCCAGCGCGGCGTCAATCAGGCGGTGCGGCGCACATCGACAGAACTCGTCGATTCGCTTGGGCGCGTGCGCGGCACGTCGAGCATCAACAACAATCTCCAGGATGCCCGCGGTAACCTGCAGTTCGACGAATATTCCTGGTATTTCGGGCTCAGCCCCTTCGGACCGAAGACCCCGACCCCGAGCTATTATCGCGCGGCGATCGGCAAGCTGAGGGCCTTCAATACCGATCTGACCACCTGCAACGCGACCTTCGACAGCCGCGCCGACAACCTGATCCAGTTCATCGACCGGATCGCCAACGATCTCGGCGGCACGTCGGCGATCCTGCGCGAGCGTTCGGAGAACTACAATGCCGGTTGGTTCGATACACGTGCCGACGACCGCTTCTGGTTCGCCTACGGTCAGCTCTACGGCTACTATGCGGTGCTTTCGGCGGCGGGCGCGGATTTCTCCCAGGTGATCCGCGAGCGCAATATCGGGCCTCTCTGGACCGATACGCTGTCGCAGTTCAAGTCGGCGCTTCGCATCCAGCCGTCGATCATTTCCAACGGCCGCGAAGACGGCTGGATCATGCCGAGCCACCTGGCGGTGATGGGCTTCTATACGCTCCGGGTCCGCTCGAACCTGGTGGAATTGCGCTCGGTGCTGGATCGGTAAGCCGGCCGGCGCCGGCCGGGTTTTAGGAAGTCAGGTTTTCGGAAGGTCGGGTTCGTCGAGAAAGAACGTCACGCCGGGACGTTCGGCGAAGAACTCGTAGGTCATTCCGACGACCTCGCCGCTCGTGCCCGGCTTGTCGCGGAATTTGCCGACGCTTCGAACGTATTTGTAGTGCTCGGCATCGGCCTTGACGCGGTAGATGTTGTGATAGGTCAAGCGTTCGCCGCTGGCGCGCTCGAAGGTTTCCATCAGTTGCGGCATGTCGTCGGGATGGATGCGCGCGGTGATGGCGACCATGTTCATGGGACCGTCCTTCGGCTCCAGGCCCAGGATGCGACAGACATCCTCCGTCGCGAAGAAGTGCCCGGTGTCCAGATCGATCCGCCAATAACCGTAGAAACGAAAGGCCGAGGCGAGTTCAACTACCTCGTCTGCAGAGAGTCCCACTTCCCGGTATTGAGTATTGACGCGTTTTTCGGTGTGTTCGACCCAAAACGTCAATCTTTTTCTCCCAGAGGCCGGGAGATAACGCCCCAACCTCACACTATGAGTCTCAATCTCAATGCCTTAGCTACCAACTGGGTGCGGTTGACGCAATCCAGTTTCTTTATCGCATTAGTCATATATGCGTTAACGGTGTGATCCGAGAGAGAAAGGATCCGCCCGATCTCGGAGGATGTCTTGCCTTGCGCGGTCCAGCGGACGACCTCCAGTTCGCGGGTGGTCAAGGGACCGGCGGTACCGGTCTTGGCGCTGCGGCGGATCTTGTCAAAGACATCGAAGGCATGCAGCACGATCATGCCGATCTCGTTGAGCTCCACCTGGCTCAGCCGATGACGGATACCGTCGAAGCGCAGCATGAAGCGGCCGCCATCGATCGAATGCACCGCCATCGCGACGCTGGCGATGATGTCGTAGCGGCGCTGCAATTCGTCCATCTCGACCGGAACAGGGAAACCGCGCACGCTTTCCGGATCGTCGATCGACCAACAGTAGGGAAGAACCGATTTCGTGATGATCGGCGCAACCGGACAGAGCTTCAAAAGGCGGCGGCGGTCAAATTCCTGGACATAGCTTGCGGGCAGCGTCGTCTCGACGATCATCCTCGACAAAAGCGTTTCATCCGCCCTGGTGGCGGCGAAAAGCGTGATGTGGCGAAACCCGAACTCATGGGCAACGCGCTTCAGAGCAGCAAATATTTCCACCCGCGAATCCGCGGCGGAAATCTCGCTGTTGAGAATCGATTGCCGTTCCAAAGTGATCATGCGGGCGAGCTGACGGATGGTTTATGTGATCGTTAAGAAATATATCAATCGATTTGAATAGCCAGCGAAATTTCGTGCGCTGCAGCAGAAATCGGCCCTTTTTCCGATACAAGCTCACTTTATTCCCATGAATTCATGGAGTTACCGGTTCAAGATTTATACGGGGATATATCCGGTTGCCTTGACTTCCTCCATGACGGCATAGGTGTGGGTCTCCCTGACCCCCGGAAGCGGGAGAATCACCTCCGACAGGAACTGCCTGTAAGCCTCCATTCCGGCGACCCGCGCCTTCACCAGATAGTCGAAACCGCCTGCCACCATGTGGCATTCCATCACGTCGTCGCTGCGTTTCACCGCGGCGGCGAAGGCGTCGAAAACGTCGGGCGTGGTGCGGTCGAGCTTCACCTGCACGAAGACGAGCAGATTGCGCCCGAGCTTTTCCGGCGACAGCAAAGCGCTATAACCGGTGATGTATCCTTCGCGGGTCAGCCGCTTGACCCGTTCGGCGGTCGCCGTGGGTGACAGCGAGACGCGATCGGCGAGTTCGAGATTGCTCAGGCGTCCCTCTTTCTGGAGCGCACGAAGTATTTTTCGGTCGAGACGGTCGATGTCCTTCATGTTTCGCTACATTTTGCCAAAGCTGCCGTGAGATATTTCGTTGATGCCATAAAAATCCGCCGAAATCACCAGGGAATTCCCGCTATGGAGAGAATGAAACGGAGATGCGTATGAGCCAGATTCTGACCGAGCCCTTCATTCCCTTCAATGCGCCCTATGCCGGAGACGACGACCGGCTGATCCGGCAGTTCGCCGCCCGCACCAGCTTCACGTCGGCGCAGGACGCGGCGATCGACCAGCGGGCGCGGCGGATGGTCAATGCCATCCGCGACGGAGCCGGCAAGGTCGGCGGCGTCGAGGACTTTTTGCGCGAATACGGGCTTTCGACCCGCGAAGGGCTGGCGCTGATGGTGCTTGCCGAGGCGCTGTTGCGCGTGCCCGACGCCCTGACCCAGGACCGGCTGATCGAGGACAAGCTGCGCGAAGGCGGCTGGAGCACCCATGAGGCTTCCGGCGACAGCTGGTTCGTGTCGGCATCCGCCTGGGCGCTTGCCGTTTCGGCGCGCGTCATCGGCCCCGGCGAGACGCCGGAGGGCATCCTGCGCGGTCTTGTCAAGCGCGTCGGCCTGCCGACCGTGCGAACCGCCACCAAGCAGGCGATGCGTTTCCTCGGCCACCATTTCGTGCTCGGCGAGACGATGAAGGACGCGCTTGTGCGCGCCGCCAAGAGCGAGGAGAAGGGGTACCGCCATTCCTTCGACATGCTGGGCGAGGGCGCCCGCACCGCCGAAGACGCCAGGCGCTATTTCCGCTCCTATGCCGACGCGATCCAGTCGATCGGCGCGCATATGAAAAAGCATGGCAAGGGTAAGCAGCTTCCCGACCGGATGGGCATTTCGGTCAAGCTCTCGGCGCTGCATCCGCGCTATCTCGCCACCCATCGCGACCGGGTGATGGCCGAACTGGTGCCCGACCTTCTCGACCTTGCGCGGATGGCGAAGGAACATCAGCTCAACTTCACCGTCGATGCGGAGGAGGCCGACCGGCTGGAGCTGTCGCTCGACGTGATCGCCGCCGTGTTCTCCGATCCGTCGCTTGCCGGCTGGGACGGGTTCGGCCTGGCGATCCAAGCCTATCAGAAGCGGGCGCCTCAAGTCATCGACTATATCGACCAGCTCTGCACCACCCATGGCCGCCGGATGATGGTGCGGCTCGTCAAGGGCGCCTATTGGGACACCGAGGTGAAGCGGGCGCAGGAGCGGGGCATCGAGGACTATCCGGTCTGGACCCGCAAGCCGGCGACAGATCTTGCCTATCTCGCCTGCGCCCAGCAGCTTCTTGCCAAGCGGGCGCGGATCTTTCCGCAGTTTGCCACCCACAATGCGCTGACGGTCTCGACCATCCTGGAGCTTGCCGGGCCCGACCGCACCGGTTTCGAATTCCAGCGTCTGCATGGAATGGGTGAGGCGCTTTACGACGACCTGCTCGAAAGCAACGATCGGATCGCCTGCCGCATCTACGCCCCGGTCGGCGGTTATCGTGATCTGCTCGCCTATCTCGTCCGCCGGCTTCTCGAAAACGGCGCCAACTCCTCCTTCGTGGCGGTTGCCGGCGACAAACAGGTGCCGGTCGAAAAGCTGCTGGAACGGCCATCGGCGCGGCTCGGCCTCGATGACGGGATCAGCGCGCGGCACAAGCAGATCCCGCTGCCCTCCGACATCTACGGCCGGCGCAAGAACAGCGCGGGTTTCGAATTCGGCCACCGGGTCGAACTCGATCAGCTTATGGCGAGCGTTTCCAGATCATGGGGCGAGGTGAAGGCGGGGCCGCTGGTCGCAGGGGTCACCTCCAAGGCCGAGGAAAAGCCGGTTCGATCTCCTTCCGACCGGTCGAAGATCGTCGGCACCGTGCGTGACGCGACGCCGGCCGATGTCGATGCCGCCTTTGCCGCGGCGGCCAAGGCGTTCCGGGCCTGGTCGCGCCAGCCGGTGGAAATCCGCGCCGCCTGCCTGGAACGGGCCGCCGGGCTGATGGAGGAAAACCGCGACCGGCTGCTGGCGCTTTTGGCCGCCGAGGCCGGCAAGACGCTGGACGACGGGATCGCCGAAATCCGCGAGGCGGTGGATTTCTGCCGCTACTATGCCGACAAGGGCCGCGAGCTGTTCGCCATGCCGACGCCGATGCCGGGACCGACCGGCGAGGACAACCGCCATTTCTGGCGCGGCCGCGGCGTGTTCGGCTGCATTTCGCCCTGGAATTTCCCGCTGGCGATCTTCCTCGGCCAGATCTCGGCTGCACTGGTGGCGGGCAATACGGTGGTCGCAAAACCGGCGCCGCAGACGCCGCTGATCGCGTTTGAGGCAATCCGGCTGTTCCACCAGGCCGGCGTTCCCGCCGAAGTGCTGGCGCTGGTGCCGGGTGGCCCGGATGTCGGCTCCGCGATCACGGCGCATCCGAAGCTCGCGGGTATCGCCTTTACCGGTTCGACCAGGACGGCGCACGCGATCAACCGGGCGCTGGCCGCCAAGGACGGGCCGATCGTCCCCCTTATCGCCGAGACGGGCGGCATCAATGCGATGATCGTCGACGCGACGGCACTTTCGGAACAGGTGGCGGACGACGTGGTCGTTTCTGCCTTCCGTTCGGCCGGCCAGCGCTGCTCGGCGCTTCGCATCCTCTTCCTGCAGGAGGATGTCGCCGACGGCATGCTGAAGATGATCGAGGGTGCGGCGGCCGAACTCAATCTCGGCGATCCGGCGAGACAGAATACCGATGTCGGGCCGATCATCGACGAGAGCCAGAAAAAAATGCTCGCCGACCACATCTCGGACATGCGGGCCAAGAAACAGAAGATACGTTATGCCGGAGGCGCGCCGGCGACCGGCAATTTCTTCGCCCCCCACATCATCGAGCTCGACAGCGCCGCAATGCTGACCAGGGAAGTCTTCGGCCCTGTCCTGCATGTGGTGCGCTGGAAGGCGAAGGAGTTCGACAAGGTGCTGGCCGCGATCGATGCCACCGGCTACGGCCTGACGCTCGGCATCCACAGCCGCATCGAGGCGACGATCCGCAAGGTGACGGAGGCGCTCGACACGGGCAATGTCTATGTCAACCGCAACATGATCGGCGCGGTCGTCGGCACCCAGCCCTTCGGCGGCTCCGGCCTTTCCGGCACCGGCTTCAAGGCGGGCGGGCCGGCCTACCTGATGCGGTTTGCCGAAGAACAGGTGATCTCCGTCAACACGGCAGCCGCCGGCGGCAACGCCAGCCTGATCGCGATCGGGGAGGGGTGAGACGCGACGGCTTAGCCGTCAAAACGCTCCAGTGGAGCGTTTTGAGCGTCGAGCGCGCCGAGCCCAAGCGAGGCGCCGGCAGCATGAACGGTCCGGCGCAGCCGGAGCAATCGATCCGGTGAATCGATTGCAGTGACGAACGCGCTGAGCGAAAGCGAAGCGCCGGTAGCGCGACGGCTTAGCCGTCAAAACTTAGCAGCGCAATCAAAAGGCTCGGAGCGATCCGGGCCTTTTGCATGCGGCCTTGTTGTATTTTTACCACCGCAGGCAGCTCGCATAAATATGATCATTCGAGTCATGTTTTAATAATTGACAATAATACTCATGTTTTCTAATGGCATGAATAAGGCAATTTTCTGCCTCCCGCCACATTCTTGCCAGAATTGAAAAGGGCCGCCGCCTTTCCGGTGCGTTCACGCGCGCCGACGGTTTCGTGTGCCCTGATTGAAAGGACAGTCATGGTCACCCGACGTCTGCGATCCACCCTTGCCACCTGCACCGCGCTCGCGGTGTTTTCCCTCGCCTGCGGCGCGGCCGCCCAGCAGGCCGCACAGCCGCAGACGGACACGACGCTGAAGCCGATCGTGCTCAAGGGGAAACGGGTGAAGGCGGGCGATCCCGAGAGCACGCCGCTCGCCACGCAAACCACCGAAGCGCAGATCGAGAACAAGCAGATCCGCAGCATCGAGGACCTGGGCCGCACGATCGATCCTGGCGTGAACTTCAGCCGTGCGACGAACTCGTTGAACATCCGCGGTCTGGAAGGCAGCCGTGTCACAACACTCGTCGACGGTATTCCGTTGACCTACCTGCGTGACAACGCGCGCAGCAATAACGGCGGCGCCGACGCCATTGATTTCTTTGCACTGACGACAGTCAATGTCGTCAAGGGCGGGGATTCGAGTCGTATAGGCGACGGGGCGCTTGGTGGCGCGCTTCTGGTTCGCACCCTGGAGCCGGAAGACCTCATCGGCGAAGGCAAGGATTGGGGCGGCAAGATCGGCACCGGCTATGACAGCATGGACAAGAGCTGGTACGGAGGTGCCGCAGTGGCCAAGAAGATCGAGAACACCTCGATCATGTTTCTGGGTACCTACAAGAAGGGTCATGAGCGCCAGAACCACGGTTCGGTCGGGGGCTTCGGCCCGACACGCACGGCGACCAATCCGGCCGACTACGATCAGAGCAACCTGCTGTTCAAGCTGCGTCAGGATACCGAATCCGGTCATCGGTTCGGCTTCACCGCTGAGCGTTTCTCGACCGAGAAGGATATCGATCTGCGCCAGGCGCAGACGCTGACCGGCACCTATCGTCCCGGAAACCACGAATCCGGCGAAGAAAACCGCCGCACACGCGTTTCGCTCGACTACGAATACGACGCGCCGAGCACTGACGGACTGATCGACGCTGCCCAGGCGACGCTTTACTGGCAGCGTCAGGAGCGGGCGCTTACCCAGGATTCGTTCCGCTTTACGACGGTTCCCGGCGTCTACACGCGCGACAACCAGATAGAAGAAGCCGGCGTCGGCTTTACCGGGTTCCTGGACAACAACTTCCGGACGGGAACGGTCGACCACGTCTTTACGCTCGGCACGAACCTCTTCCTGTCGAGGGCAGAGCAATATTCCGCGGGCGTCGACTCGTGCCCGGCCGCGCCGCCCTATGTCGGTGTCTTCGCGGGGTGCGCCATGCTGCACACCAATCAAGCGGATATGCCGGATGTGGACAGCACCAAGATCGGCATCTACGCCCAAGACCGCATGACGTTTGGCGACAGCGGCTTCTCATTGACGCCAGGCCTGCGTTTCGACTGGTATGATCATTCGCCGAGGAACACCCCCTCGTTCACGAATAATGCATCCAACCCTTCCATGCCGGACGGTTCGCAGGATAGTGCATTGTCACCCAAGTTGCTGGCCGAATATCAGCTTAATGATGACGTCACGCTTTTCGCCCAATGGGCGATGGGGTTCCGTTCGCCCACGGCGACCGAGCTTTATCTGAGCTATGGAAGCGTCGGCAGCTATGCGTCGATCGGCAATCCCGATCTGGAGCCGGAAACCAGCAGCGGGTTCGAAGTGGGCTCACGCCTAGGCGACGACAATTTTGGCGGTTCGGTGAACTTCTTCTATACCCGCTATAAGAACTTCATCGAGGGGCGGAACCTGACGGCTGCGGAAATCATCGCTCGTGGTCTCAACCCGCTCGATTACCAATTCTTCCAGCAGCAGATCAACCTGTCCAAGGTCGAGATCTTCGGGGCAGAGTTCTCGGCTCACAAGCGCTTCGACAGCGGCTTCAACGTTCGCGCCGGGCTGGCATTCACACGCGGTATCGATCTTGTCAACCACACCCACCTTGCTTCCGTCGCACCGGTCAAGGCAATCGTCGGCGCGGGGTACGAGACCGAGACCTGGGGCATCGACATGCTGTGGACAGGTGTTGGCAACGTCTCCTACAAGTCCAGCGCCACCTACAAGGCAGCGGGTTACGGGCTTGTCGACCTAACGGCATGGTGGGAGCCCGAGCAAGTCAAAGGCCTGCGCATCAATGCCGGCATCTACAACCTATTCGACAAGAAGTATTGGGACGCACTCAACAACAAGAGCACGACGGTACCGGCGGCCACCGCAGACTACTATTCCGAACCAGGCCGGACCTTCAAAGTCTCGCTGACTCAGCGGTTCTGATCCAGACAAAGGGGCGCGGGCGCCTGAGAAGGGCGGTGCGAGCGATCGTGTCGCCCTTTTCCTTGTGCACGCTCCCGGCGGCTATCCGGTTGCGGCTATTCACATAGCCTTTCCTTCGCTAACCATAACAGCAAGGACATGTTTGATCCGAAAGCACTTGGGGGAGCGAAGCTATGGCAGAGGTCAGATCCGACATCGAAATCGCCCGTGCCGCGAAGAAGAAGCCGATCGTCGAGATCGGCGCTAAGCTCGGGATTCCCGTCGAGGCGCTTGCTCCCTATGGCCACGACAAGGCGAAGGTCGGGGCCGATTTCATCTCTTCCCTTTCGGGAAAGAAGGACGGGAAGCTGGTCCTCGTCACCGCCATCAACCCGACACCGGCGGGCGAGGGCAAGACGACCACCACCGTCGGCCTCGGAGACGGGCTGAACCGCATCGGCAAGAAGGCCGTCATCTGTGTGCGCGAACCTTCGCTCGGCCCCTGTTTCGGGGTCAAGGGCGGGGCGGCCGGCGGCGGGTATTCGCAGGTGATCCCGATGGAGGACATCAACCTGCATTTCACCGGCGATTTCCACGCCATCACGTCTGCCCACAACCTGCTGTCGACGATGATCGACAACCATATCTACTGGGGCAATGCCGAGAACATGGATACCCGGCGGATCAGCTGGCGGCGGGTGATGGACATGAACGACCGGGCGCTGCGCCAGACGGTCGTCTCGCTCGGCGGCGTCGCCAACGGTTTTCCGCGCGAGAGCGGTTTCGATATCACCGTCGCCTCGGAAGTGATGGCGATCCTGTGCCTGGCGGCCGACCTCAAGGACCTCGAACGACGCCTCGGCGACATCGTCATCGGTTATCGGTTCGACCGCTCGCCCGTCTTTGCCCGCGATCTCAAGGCCGACAAGGCGATGACGGTGCTGCTGAAGGACGCCATGCAGCCGAACCTGGTGCAGACGCTCGAAAACAATCCGGCCTTCGTGCATGGCGGGCCGTTCGCCAATATCGCGCATGGCTGCAATTCGGTGATCGCCACCCGCACGGCGCTCAAGCTCGGCGACTATGTGGTGACGGAAGCGGGTTTCGGGGCGGATCTCGGGGCCGAAAAGTTCTTCGACATCAAGTGCCGCAAGGCGGGGCTGAAGCCGGATGCGGCCGTCATCGTCGCCACAGTCAGGGCGCTGAAGATGAACGGCGGGGTGAAAAAAGAGGATCTCGGCCGCGAGAATGTCGAGGCGCTGAAGCGCGGCGCATCCAATCTCGGCCGCCACATCGCCAATGTGCGGAAGTTCGGGGTGCCGGTCGTCGTCGCCATCAACCATTTCACCTCGGATACGGAGGACGAGATCGCCGCCGTCAAGGACTATGCGGCACGGCACGGGGCGGACGGCATCGTCTGCCGGCATTGGGCGGAAGGGTCTGCCGGCATCGAGGAGCTTGCCCTCAAGGTGGTGGAGCTTGCCGAGGGCGGTCAGGCGAAATTCCAGCCGCTCTATCCCGATCACCTGCCGCTTCTCGAAAAAATCGAGATCATCGCCTCGAAGATCTACCACGCCGGCGAAGTCACCACCGACCGTGGCGTGCGCGACCAGCTGAAGGCCTGGGAGGAGCAGGGTTACGGCGACCTGCCGATCTGCATCGCCAAGACGCAATATTCCTTCTCGACCGACCCCGCCCTGCGTGGCGCGCCGGAGGGTCACATCGTGCATGTGCGCGAAGTCAGGCTTTCCGCCGGTGCCGGCTTCGTCGTCGCGATCACCGGCGAGATCATGACCATGCCCGGCCTGCCGCGCGTGCCGTCGGCCGAGCGGATCTTCCTGAACGAAGACGGTTTCGTGGAGGGGCTGTTCTGAGGGCTTGAGCGATGGCGCCACGATCCGGCCGCTTCCGGCAATCCTATGCCCGCAGCCTTTCGACCTGCGGGCTGACGACCGCAGAGAAGATATGGGGATCGCCGAGCGTCCGTGCCGAAAGCATCGCGCCGTGAACCGCGGCCATCAGGATCTGCGCTTCCTCTTCCGGCGAATTGTCCAGTCGAAACCGGCCCCGTGCGGCGCCGTCTTTCAAGACGGATGTCAGCCAGCACGCCAGGTTGCGGAAATGGGCGCGCACATGGACTGCGACGCTCTCCGGCAGCATCTGCATTTCCCCGGCGAGCATCGCGCAGACGCAGAAGGGTTGAGAGGCATCGAGAATGCAGGCCTGCCAGTAGCCCAGATAGGTCCGCAGCCGGTCGACGGGGTCAGGGACCCGCTCGCTGAGGGACTTCAGGCCCGTTTCGGCCTGCCGGGTGTAACGCTCGACCAATACGGCAACCAGTTCGGCCTTGGTGGGGAAATGGTGGTGTATGCTCGCCTTCCGGATGCCGATCGCATCCGCAATATCGGCATAGCTGAAGCCGTTATAGCCCCCGGCGATGACCAGGGCTTGTGCCTTGTCTAGTATCTTTTCAGAGGTCGTGGGTTCCATGACGTCGCCTACCTTTTGGTAGAGAGGCTGTCAAGCTTGGCTTCACAGCCCGTTCTCAGGACATTCCACCGGGCGGGTTGACTCTCCTTATTTGTCTATCTACTAGTAGGTAGACAAATAAGGAGATTGTTGTGTCAAATGAAACCTCGCCCCAGACCCAATGGTTGCGGTCTTACTACTTTGTTCGTGGGTTTTTCTCGGTCGCGTGGATCGCTCTCGCCCTCCTCTTCGGCGGGCAGGCGGCCTTGGCATCGTTGCTGCTGGTGATCTATCCCGCCTGGGATGCCATCGCCAACCTGATCGATGCCCGATCGAACGGCGGGATGAAAGCCAATTTATCCCAGGCCTTGAACGTTGCCGTCAGCTCGATCACGACGGCCGCGGTCATTCTGGCAGTCATGCGGGACATGCACGCGGTTCTGGCCGTGTTCGGCGTCTGGGCCATCGTGTCGGGCCTGCTGCAGCTTTATACCGGCGTGCGAAGGTGGCGAGCCTATGGCGCACAGTGGGTCATGATCCTCAGCGGCGCCCAGTCGACCCTGGCCGGGGGCTTCATGATCACGAGGTCCCTCGGCACCGCTATGCCCTCTATCCTCGATATCGTTCCCTATGCGGGTTTCGGCGCCTTTTATTTCCTGCTGTCGGCAATCTGGCTCAGCGTGGCGATCCACCGGAAGGCAAACGCCGGAGGCTAGATGGCTCAGGCTTCGGCAGGGGGACGAAAACTGTTGCGCGATAGACCCCGGAATCACCTACCGACAATACCGATACCCATCCTTCCGCTCCAACACGTCCAGGTGCAGATGGTTCTGGTGGGCCGCGTCGCTGCCCGGTGACAGGACGGTGGTGAAGTGGAGGCAGGCGCCTGCTGTCGCGGTGCGCTGGAAGGCGCCTTCCATCGTGGAGTCCTCGGTCCGCGGCTTCATCTCCATCTTCTCGCCGTTGTCGAGCTTGAAGGCGGCGACGTCGAAGGCGTTGCCGCGGGCGTGTTCGGAAATCTTGCCCGTCGAGGCGCTGTTGCGCAGGCGGCAGGCATAGGTGGAGCCGGGCACGAGGCCGGTGATCCTGCGGCCCGGCATGGCGATGTTGAGCGCCGGCTGGACCGTGTCCTTCAGCCAGTGGGCCATCGAGACCGCCGTCTTGCAGCGCATCGTCGCGCCGCCAAGTGAGACGCCGGGCAGAACCTCGGTGACGTCGATCGGGCTTTCGATGCCGCAGCCATTGCCGTCGTCGATCGGATCGTTCGGCTCGAACTTGGCGCCTAGCGAGGTTAAATCGGCAAGGCAGGCCTTCAGCTCCTCGGGGTCTTCCTTGACGAACGGCGGCGGGGGTGGAGCTTCTGCCCTCTGCTCGTCCGGTTGCTTGCCGTCTTCCTTGGCGTCCGGGGCGTCGGCCTTGGTCTCGTTCGGTTTGGCCTCTTCCGGCTTGGCTGCATCCTGTTCCGGTGCCGCCGCTGGTTTGTCGGTCGTCTGCTGGCCGGCAGCCGCGGTACCCGGTTTCGGCAAGGGCGTTGGAACTTCTGCCTGATGTGCCGGTTCTAAGGCCGTGCCGGGCTGCTCGACGACAGGCGGGCTTGGGGGCGGGCCTTGCGGGTTTTCGCCCGGCCGGTTCTGCGCCACAGGTGGCAGGGCCTCCTGAACGACCGGCTTGTCGGCGGTGTTGTCCGCCTGCTGAGGTGCTTCAGCCGGATTCCCCGCTTCTCCGACCGGTTTCGGGATCGGCAGGGGAACGTTTTCCGGCGCGGGTGGTAGCGGAACTGCACCGCGTGCCTGCGATCGTGGGGACGCGCGGCGACGCGGTGCACGTTCACGCGATCCGTCGTCCAGAAGGCGGGTCAGGAAGTTCACCTCCACGACGTCCGCCGGGACGCCGGAATGTTGCGCCTGCGGTATCGGTCTTTCGGGCGGCAATCCGGCCCCAATGATCAAGGGCAGGCCTGCCAGAATTGCGATCCACGAATGCTGCATGCCGTATCCTTCTCGGATGGGTTTCTTCGACCCTTGAGGGACGATAAACGCCGCTCGCCGGTTTTGGTCGCATCGGAGCGCCAGAATTCTGTTTCCGGGTCATGGAAATTCGCTTGCACCGTTCAAAAACCCCAGCTAACAATTCGGCCCATGATGAACTCGATGAACATCGCTAACTGGTGGCCGGCTCGCTCAACGCGGCCTTGACCAGTCATGTCCATCGACAAGACCACAAGCCGCCCGGAACCCGAGGCGGCTTTTTTGTTATCCGCCGCAGGGACCCGGGCAAAGACATTGGAGAGGCAGGACAATGGTAACGATCATTCGGGATGACGGTTCGGAGGTTTACGAGACGAGGGGCGGGATTGCGGTCAGCCGGCAGCGGCGCGCCGCACCCTATGCGGATGCGATTTCCTCCTATGTTGACAGGCTCGACGAACGGCGCGGCGCGGTGTTCTCCTCCAACTACGAATATCCGGGCCGTTACACCCGCTGGGACACGGCGATCGCCGATCCGCCACTCGGGATTTCCTCGAATGGCCGCAAGGTGTGGATCGAGGCCTTCAACGGCCGCGGCGAGGTGCTGCTCGGTTTCGTCGCCGACAAGCTGAAGACGGTGGCCGACCTGACGCTCGGGGCGCGGACGGACCGCCGCCTCGACCTCACCGTCAACGAGCCGACCCGTGTCTTCACCGAGGAAGAGCGCTCGAAGATGCCGACGGTGTTTTCCGTGCTGCGGGCGATCGTCGACCTGTTCCATTCGGAGGCGGATTCGGCGATCGGCCTGTTCGGCGCCTTTGGCTACGACCTCGCCTTCCAGTTCGATGCGATCAAGCTTTCGATGCAGCGGCCGGAAGACCAGCGCGACATGGTTCTGTTCCTGCCCGACGAGATCCTCGTCGTCGACCACCATGCGGCCAAGGCCTGGATCGACCGCTACGACTTTTCCAAGGATGGGGTGACCACGGAAGGCAAGGACCAGGAGATCGCGCCCGATCCGTTCCAGCGCAACGATACGATCCCGCCGAAGGGCGACCATCGTCCCGGCGAATATGCCGCCCTCGTCACCAAGGCGAAGGAAAGTTTCCGGCGCGGCGACCTGTTCGAGGTGGTGCCGGGCCAGAAGTTCATGGAGCGCTGCGACTCGAAGCCCTCGGAAATCTCCAACCGGCTGAAGGCGATCAATCCGTCGCCCTATTCCTTCTTCATCAATCTCGGCCACCAGGAATATCTGGTCGGCGCTTCGCCGGAAATGTTCGTGCGGGTGTCGGGCCGGCGCATCGAGACCTGCCCGATTTCCGGCACGATCAAGCGCGGCGAGGATCCGATCGCCGACTCGGAACAGATCCTCAAGCTGCTGAACTCGAAGAAGGATGAGTCCGAGCTCACCATGTGCTCGGATGTCGACCGCAACGACAAAAGCCGTGTCTGCGAGCCGGGTTCGGTGAAGGTGATCGGCCGCCGACAGATCGAGATGTATTCTCGGCTCATCCACACCGTCGACCATATCGAAGGCCGGCTCAGGCCAGACATGGATGCGTTCGACGGTTTCCTCAGCCATGCCTGGGCCGTCACCGTCACCGGTGCGCCAAAACTTTGGGCGATGCGGTTTATCGAGAACCATGAAAAGAGCCCGCGCGCCTGGTATGGCGGGGCGATCGGCATGGTCGGCTTCAACGGCGACATGAATACCGGTCTGACGCTGCGCACGATCCGCATCAAGGACGGCATTGCCGAAGTGCGTGCCGGCGCAACGCTGCTCAACGACAGCGATCCGAACGAGGAAGAGGCTGAAACCGAACTGAAGGCGTCTGCCATGCTGACAGCGATCCGTGATGCAAGGGCCGGCAATGCGGCCAAGGTCGCCCGCGACGTGGCGCGGGTGGGGCAGGGGGTCAAGATCCTGCTCGTCGACCACGAGGACAGTTTCGTCCATACGCTTGCCAACTATTTCCGCCAGACCGGCGCCACCGTCTCGACCGTGCGCACGCCGGTGCCGGAAGAGGTGTTCGACCGTTTCGATCCGGACCTCGTCGTGCTGTCGCCCGGTCCCGGCAATCCGAAGGATTTCGACTGCAAGGCGACGATCAAGATGGCCCGCTCTAAAGGCCTGCCGATCTTCGGTGTCTGCCTCGGCCTGCAGGCGCTCGCCGAGGCCTATGGCGGGGAGCTGAGGCATCTGGCGGTGCCGATGCACGGCAAGCCGTCGCGCATCCGCGTCCTGGAACCGGGCATCGTCTTCTCGGGGCTCGCGAAGGAAGTGACCGTCGGGCGCTATCATTCGATCTTCGCCGATCCGAAGACGCTGCATCCGGATTTCATGATCACCGCCGAAAGCGAAGACGGCACGATCATGGGCATCGAGCACGTCAAGGAGCCGGTGGCGGCCGTGCAGTTCCACCCTGAATCGATCATGACGCTCGGCGGCGATGCCGGCATGCGGATGATCGAGAACGTCGTGGCGCATCTGTCACGGCGGGCGAAGACCCAGGCGGCGTGAGCCGTGTCGGCCTTTTCGCCGGATGGCATTGGGGACGAGCTGGACGAGACAACCGCGCTGCTGGGCACAATACCCGGCGGCCCGGATTTGCTGGCGCAACTGGGCGGCGTGGCGGATTTCCATGATGCGGAAGTCGTCAGCCTCACGCTCGACCGGTCGGGAACGAGCACTCTTGTTCTGAAGGTCGCAGGGGAGCCGAGGCGGGCGCTCGTTGGGTTCACTTTGAACCGGTGGATTGACGTCAATCTCAACGGCTTCAGCCAGCAGAACGTCATCAACCGGCTAATAATCCGACGTACGAAAGAACGCCGGATCGAGCCGTGGGAATCGGGGACGGGCGTGCAGTTGGGTGAGTTCGAAATCACCCTGGCGCCTTGCTTCGGAGCTTATGGGATGATCCGGGCGAATATCGAAAGAATCGAATTTCTGGACTAAGACACATGACATCTGCAGCCGCCATCCCGATCGAATCCATCCGCGAGGAGCATGTCGAGAGCTTTCACAGGGCTCTCGACACGGTCTCGTGCGAGCGAAAGTACCTGAGCTTCCTGGAGGCGCCGCCGCTTGAAGACGTGCGGCCCTTCGTGCTCGACAACATCGAGAACGGCCATCCGCAGGTCGTTGCCATTGTCGGCGGGGAGGTGGTCGGCTGGTGCGACATCCGCCGGCATCCGCGTTCGATCCATGCCCATTGCGGCACGCTCGGCATGGGGATCATCCCCGGCTACCGCGACAAGGGGCTCGGCACGCGGCTGATCCGCGCTGCGGTCGGGCAGGCCCGCGAACGCGGCTTCCACCGCGTCGAGCTGCATGTGCACGCGGACAATCTGCGCGCCATCGCACTTTACGAAAAGGTCGGTTTCGTGCGCGAGGGTGTGGCGCGGGATGCGGTGAGGATCGACGGTCGGCATATCGACAGTATCAGCATGGCGGTGGTCTTCGGGTAGGTGGACCGGTAGGCTGACGGCACCTCGAAGAGGAGGAGGACGTGGCCGCCGCGATGCCCTCCGACAAGGCCGGATTCCTCCAGCCGGCCCTTTGACAAACTCGCTCATCTGCGCCATATGCAGCTCATCCGAAACCGCCGCAGCGAGACCATCTCGCTGCGGCGGTTTCGCCGTTTTGGGCCTCCGGTCCTGCAAATCATTCGCACGCGCAAAAAGGAAGACATCGTGGCGAGGGAAGTCAAAATCGTCGAGCGGCTGGCCTTCTGGGGCATGCCGGTGTCGCTCGGCGTCATGTCCTTGAAGATGCTGGCGTGGTGGGTGACGGGTTCCGTCGCGCTGCTGTCGGACGGGCTGGAATCCTTCGTCAACGTCGCTGCCGCCTTCATCGCCTATTTCGTCATCCGCTATGCGCAGCGGCCGGCCGACCACGACCACCAGTTCGGCCATCACAAGGCGGAATATATGTCGGCGGTGGTCGAGGGCGGGCTGATCATCGTCGCGGCGATCCTGATCATCAGCGAAGCCTGGGACGGGCTTTGGGCGCCGAGACTTCCGGATGCGCCGGTGCTCGGCCTTGCGATCAACGGGCTTGCAGCGGTCATCAACGCATTCTGGGCAACAACCCTGATCCGGGTCGGCACCGCCCATTATTCGCCGGCGATGGCGGCCGACGGCCAGCACATCATGTCCGACGTGGTCACCTCGGCCGGGGTCTTCGCCGGCCTCATCCTGGCTATTGCAACAGGGTATGCGATCCTCGACCCGGTGCTCGCCATCCTGGTCGCGATCAACATTCTCTGGCAGGGCTACAAGATGATCATCCATTCCATCGGGGGGCTGATGGATCGGGCGCTGGAGCCGGACGAGGAGGCGGCGGTGCGCGAGGCGATCGCCACCCATTCGGTCGGCGCGCTCGGCGTCCATGATCTCAAGTCGCGCCGGGCCGGGGCCGCGGCCTTCATCGATTTCCATCTGGTCGTGCCGGCCGACATGAGCGTCGAACAGGCGCATGTGATCTGCGACCGCTTGGAAGATGCGATCAAAGGGATTATTGCGGGCGCCACATTGGCGATCCATGTGGAGCCGGAAAGCGAAAATCCGCATGGACGGAAGGTCGAATTCGAAGGAACAGGCAAATGACGATGACTGATGTCAGCGGGCTCTCGCAGCTCGGATCCCAGGTGGAGGCTCCGCAGAGCCCCGAAACCGCAGTGCTGGAAAAGGTGCCGAACGGCAACCAGGGCACCGATTACGTGGTGCGCTTCACGGCGCCGGAATTCACCTCGATCTGCCCGATGACCGGCCAGCCGGACTTCGCGCATATCGTCATCGACTACATTCCGGACGGGTTCCTGGTGGAGTCGAAGTCGCTGAAGCTGTTCCTGCATTCGTTCCGGAACCACGGCGCGTTCCACGAGGACTGCTCGATCTATATCGCCAAGCGGATCGTAGACCTGCTCGCCCCGAAGTGGCTCAGGATCGGTGCCTACTGGTATCCGCGCGGCGGCATCCCGATCGACGTGTTCTGGCAGACGGGCGAGGCTCCGGCCGGCGTCTGGCTGCCGGAGCAGGGGGTTGCGACGTATCGGGGACGTGGGTGAGGCGCGACGGCTTGCCGGCAAAACGCTCCAGTGGAGCGTTTTGAGCGCCGAACGCGCTGAGCTAAAGCGAAGCGCCGGGATGGGTGCGGCAGGCTCCTCGAAACCGAGCGAGTGTGGCGTGCGATTGACATTGATGTTGCAATCCGCCAGCCCCTCCCACCTAGAAGATAGGCCCTCCGCCCCACTCACACGTCCATCGAATCGTCGCTGCCGATATCGCTGTTGTCGAAATCCGCCTGGTCGTCGGAAAAATCGTCGTCGACGTAATCGGCTTGGTGCCAGCCCTCGTTCGAGCCGGATTTGTCGGCGGCATCATTGCTGTTGGCGGGGGCATTGCCATCCGAGGCCTGGCGGATCGCGTCATCCCCGAAATAATTGTTGTTGATGACGGTTTCCTCGGCCGGGGCGTTGCCGCTGCCGGACGGGTTCGCACCGGCAAGAGGCGAGCCCAAGCCCAGGGACGACATATGGCTGCCAAAGATGCCCGACAGTGAATTGGCGAGCAGCATGCCGCCCGCGACGCCGGCTGCAGTTCCCAAAGCGCCGCGCAGGAAGCCGCCGCCGGCCGACGGAACGGACGTCTGGCCACTCCAGGGGGCGGCGGAGGGCGGAGGCGCACGATAACCGTCGTCATAATCGCTGCCGGTGCGGTAACTCTGACGTGGGGCGGCACCCCACGGCCCGGATTGGGGACCTGCCTGGGGACCGGGACCGGTCCGGAGAGCCCGCTGCGGGGCCGCAGGCTGCTGGGCCTGACCGCTGCCGAAGATCGAGTTCAGGAACCCGCCGCTCTGTTCGGCGCGGTGATGTTCGCTTGTCTCCGCTTCGAGTTGGTGGACGCGGTCTTCCAGTTCCTTGATATGGTTGGCGGCAGCTTCCAGGCCCTTTTCCTGCACGATCACGGCCTGGGCCAGATAGTAGGTGGCGTAGGGCTGTTCGCGGGTTGCCTGGTCTATCAAGGTCTCCGCATCTCGGTCGCGCGGGGTTGCGGCGGCGGTGCGGATGCGGTCGAAAAGGGCGGTCAGAAGCTGGCGTTCTTCCGGTGACATGTTTGCCTCCTTGCGGGCGTTTGCCGTCACCAGGAAGGTAAGCAGGGATTCCGGCATTTCAAAGCCGGAATCCCTTACATTTCGGTAATCTTCGGGCTCAGGCAAAGGCCAGCGACAGGCCGAGAAGTGCTGTTCCTGCGCCGAGGATACGGGCGATGTAAGGGCTGAATCGGGCGATGCCGAGGCCGAGCGCGATGCCGGCTGCATGGAGCAAGGCGGTGGCGATCATGAAGCCGGTGCCGAACTGCAACGCGCCTGCCGAGCCGAGTTCGCCTCCATGGGCGTGGCCGTGGAACAATGCGAAGAGGCCGACGATGGCCGCGGCTGCCGAAACCGGCAGTTTCACCGCGGTTGCGACGAGCAGGCCAAGCCCGATCACCGAGGCGAGGATTGCCGGTTCGACGAAGGGAAGGCCGGCGGCGCCGAGCGCGAGCAGGAAGCCGCCGGCCATTGTGCCGACGAAGGCCAGGGGGATTATCCACAGGGCATTGCGGCTGCTGCCGCTCGCGATCTGTGCCGCCCACAGGCCAACGGCGACCATGACCAGGATATGGTCGGCGCCAAAAAGCGGATGGGAGAAACCGGCGAGAAACGAACCGTGCTCCGCCGGATCGAGATGCGCAAAGGCGGGTGCGGTGGCGGCGGCAAGAATGGTGGCGGTGAGCGAAAGGCGTTTCAGCATTTGGGTCCCCTGGAAATTATGTGCATGCGGAATGGCATCGGAGGATAGGCAAGCGCCTGATGGCTGTCCATCGGCAATTGCCGCGGCAGGAGGCTCGGTACTACGTCATTCACCTTAGTCCGTGGAAGGTGCCGTCTTAGACTCTGCGCTCCATTGTTTTACGGCGGCGAACACATTATGTCCGGTATATGAATCTGATGCAGGAGACTTTCAGCGTGCTCGACGACGAAGACGACAAGGACGACAAGACCAAGGAACTGCCGCTCGGCAAGGAAACGGAAGCGAATCTTTTCAAGTCGCGTTCGATCTTCATCTATGGAACGATTACCCAGGAACTGGCGCAGAAGGTCAATACGCAGCTCGTGGCGCTTGCCGCCGCCAGCGACGACGACATCCGCGTCTATGTGAGCTCGCCCGGCGGGCACGTGGAATCGGGCGACTCGATCCATGACATGATCAGGTTCATCAAGCCGAAGGTCTGGATGATCGGTACGGGCTGGGTCGCATCGGCCGGCGCGTTGATCTACGTGTCCGTTCCGAAGGAGCGCCGTATCTGCTTGCCGAACACCCGCTTCCTGCTTCATCAACCGTCCGGCGGCACCCGTGGCATGGCGTCCGACATCGAGATCCAGGCCCGCGAAATCATCAAGATGAACGAGCGGCTGAACAGGATCTTTGCGGAAGCAACCGGCCAGTCGGTCGAGAAGATCGCCAAGGACACCGATCGCGACTACTGGCTGTCCGCCGAGGAAGCCAAGACTTACGGTCTGGTCTCGCGGATCGTGACGTCGCAGAGCGAAATCTGATCGCTCGATCCATTTGAATTGAAAAAGCCCCGCCGGTGGAAGCCGGCGGGGCTTTTTGCTTGTGTGCAGGCACGCATAGCGCGGATGGCTGCCTGCGGTTCAGGCGACCTGCGCACGCCAGGCAATAACGCCTTCCGTGCGGGCGCGGACGTCGGGAGCGGCAAGGCAGGTGGCGACGGCCTCGTAACCGGGGGCGCCAGGAATAGGCGCGACGCGGCTCGGCGGGCTGTGGTTGGCGGGGCAAAGGATGATCGCCTCGTCCGGTCCGACGGCGCCGAGATCGAGGATCGCCGAGGAGCGGGTCATGATGAAGAGCGGACGGGCGCCGGGACCGCGATTGCGCAGATAGACGGAGACTGCTTCCTGAGATGGCTGGTCCAGCCCCTGTTCGATCATGTCGATGACCGGGATGCCGGCCGGGTCGGCTTCGATGGCGACCAGGAGGGCGGTGAGGGCTGGCGTTGCCGTAGCGCCCTCGTCGACAAGCCAGGCGAGCGATTGCTCGACGCGTAGCTTCAGCGCCGAATCGGTTTCCATTCGTGCCCGGACTTCAGCGGCATCGTTGGCGGCGCGATCGAGATCCACGAAGATCGCGTCCGGAAGATGTTCGGCGATCGCCCTGGAGAACCGGGTCTTGCCGCTGCCGAGCGGACCGATGATGTAGTTGATCGGCTTTACGTCCCTAAGCTCGAAGCGTTCGCCGCCCCAGGGCCAGGGAAGGTCGAACGCTGCGACGATCTCGTCCGCCGGACGCGTCAGGCGCGTCAACTCGTGCATCCGCGGCGGCTCGCCGCCGGCAAGGCTCGAGCGCAGGCTGCGGACTTTTTCGACCGTTTCGGCGATCCTGCGGGCCTCCGTTTCGAGCCTCGCCTGATGGGCGGCCAGTGCTGGCGCAAGGTCCTGCGCCTCGCCTTTCAGCACCCGCGCCACCTGTGCCAGGCTGAGGCCGAGGGCTCGCAATGCGGCGATTTCGCCGGCGCGGGCCATTTCAGCCGGGCCGTAGGTTCGCCATCCGGCCGCGGTACGCACGGGGGCGATCAGGCCGCGCTGCTCATAGAGACGCAGCGCTTTCGGGGATATGCCGAGCCGTTCGGCGGCGTCGGACGGGTTCAGGTAGTGTGCGGAAGAACTCAAGGAATCACCTCGTGGGTTGTTGACCGCTCCTCCTATCGGGGCAGCCCCAGGGGCCGGGTCAACATCTGTTTTGCGAGGCTCGATTTTTTTCCGAGGCGGTTCGCTCGCTCAATCGGCCCGCGCCGCCGGTGGCGTCAACCACGTATGATTGCCTGCCCTCCAGTCTGTCGCAAAAGTGATGAACTCATTGGCCGGCATCGGCTTGGCGAAGACGTATCCCTGCAAGGTCTGGCAGCCGAGGCTGCGCAGGATGTCCACATGCGCTGCCGTCTCCACCCCTTCGGCGACGATCTCGATACCCTGGGAGCGGCCGATCTCGATGATCGAGGCGACCAGCCGGCGCTGTGAGCCGGCGGCTTCGAGCGGAGCAATCAGCTTGCGGTCGATTTTCAGCCGCTTGGGTCCGAGTTCGAGAAGGCTGATGATCGAGGCATGGCCGGTGCCGAAATCGTCTATTTCGATATCGATTCCGAGCGCCTTGAGGTCGAGAATGGCGGATCGCAGTTCCTTGTCCTGATCTTCGAAGGAGATCGATTCGAGAAGTTCGAACGAAAGGGTTCCGGGCGCGATCGGCAGTTCGGCCAGCCGTTTGAACAGCCTCCCGTCCTTCAGGCGCTGCGCCGAGATGTTGACCGAGAGATGCGGGATGTCGAGCCCGAGGGCGCGCCATCTCGTATGCTGGAAAAGCGCCTTTTCGAGAATTATCGCATCGATATCGGCCGACCGGTGCAAGCTCTCGGCGATCGCCAGGAAACTGGCCGGCGCCAGCAGGCCGCGTTTGGGATGCTGCCATCGCGCAAGCGCCTCGACACCGACGATGGCGAGCGAATGCGCATCGAACTGGGGCTGGAAAAAGGGGATGATCTGGTCGCCTTCGAGCGCGCTCAGGAACTCGTCGGACAGGCGCTTGCGCAGCACGACCGCCGAGCGCAGTTCCTTGGAGAAAACCTCGACGCGGTTGCGGCCGCGTTTCTTGGCTTCATAGAGGGCGATATCGGCGTTGATGAGCAGCTGGCTCAGTTCCTCGCCAATCTCGGTCTGGCAGGCGATCCCGGCGCTGCAGCCGATGCGACATTCATGTGCGTCGATGTCGATCGGGCGGGCAAGGCTGTGGACGATCGATTGGGCGAGATATTCGGCCCGGCGCTGCGGTTCCGCGCCTCCGGTCACGACGACGAACTCGTCTCCGCCGATGCGCGAGGCGAACTCGTCGTGGTCGATCAGTTCGAGCAGGCGGGACGTGGCGACCTTGAGGACCGCGTCGCCCGCCGCGTGGCCGAGCGTGTCGTTGACCTCCTTGAAGCGGTCGAGATCGATATGGATGAATGCCAGCCGGTGACCCGCAGCCTGGTTCTCTCCAGCGGTCATGAACTGGTCGAGGAAGCGGCGGTTCGGCAGGCCCGTCAGGGCGTCGTGCAGCGACTGATGTTCGAGCGTGCGCCTTGCCGAACGCAATTCGTCGTTCTGCAATTCTGCCTTCGTCTGCGCCAGCCGCAGTTCGGAATGGAGCGTAAGGTCCCGGGTGACGTCCCAGTTGGCGCCGACCACCCGCTTGACGCCTCCCGCGGTCCGGTAGGTGGCGCCGTGCGCACGGATGTGACGGATCTCCCCGCCGCGGGAGACGACGCGAAACTCGGTACGGTACCCCGTTTCATCCTTGAGCGCCTTGCGGAAGCAGGTTTCGGCGGCTTCCGTGTCGTCGGGATGCAGCGCATCGCGCCAGTCCGTGTATTCGAGGACTTCGCTGTCCGGCGGCGCGTCGTAGAGCTCGCGCATGCGCTGATCCCAGATCAGCGTGTCGGTCGAAGGTTCATATTCCCAGACGCCGACGCCCGATGCCTGAAGCGCCAGTTCGAGGCGCTGAGACAGCGTCTCCAGCTGCTCCTCGCGCTGCTGCAGCGTGAGGATGTTGCGGTGGCGCTGTTTCATCAACATGCCGGCCCAAAAGAGCGGGGCGGCGATGCAGAAGGCGATCAGAAGGGCGGTGATCCGGAAGCTGAACATGTCCGGCGGCGAACCCTGCCATCCGTCCTTCGGGACCGCGGCAAGGTACCAGGTGTCGTAACCGAGCTCGATCCTCGATTTGACGGGATCCTGCGAGAATATGGCCCAATTTCCCAGGAAGACATCGCTGCCGCCGGGAATGGGCCGTTGCGAAATTGCGATGTCGAGCCCTTGGCGCTGAGTATTGACGTTGCTGTCCGCGTAGAGCCTGTCGAGGTCGATGACCGCCGAAACGACGCCCCAGAACCGGCCGTTGGCAAGCGAGAAGACCGGATAGCGGGCAATCAGCCCCCGTCCGCCCTGAACCAGATTGACCGGGCCGGTGATGACGAGCGTCCGCCGCTCGACGGCCCTCATCACGGCGTCCCTCTGCAGCTCGTTGGTGCGGTAGTCGAGGCCGAGGGCCTTCTTGTTCGCCTCTTCGGGGTAGACGAGGCCGACCACCAGATCCTTGGCGGCGACCACGTTGCGCAGCTGCGACGGAACGTCGAAAACCCGCTCCGAAAGCGCGGTGAATTGCGGCTGGTTGATATTCGGGTTGGCGGCAATGGCGGCCACCAGCCCGTAGATCAGGTTGACGTTGCCGTGAATGTTGGTCTCAAGGCTTGCTGCGACCCTGGCCAGTTGCTCGGCTGCCTTGACCTGCTGCGCCACATGGTACTGCGCGCGCTTCTCGATATCGGCGCGGACTACCCCGACCAGCAGGCCGGCAACAGCCAGGATGGCCGGGAAGAAATAGCCGAGGCCGAAGAACTGAAGACCAGACGATTTCGATTTCGAGATGAAGGGCAGCGAGGTCATGGAGATTTCCGATGGTATCCCCCACTGTCGCCGACAAAATTTAAGATTATCTAATTTATCTTCGTATTGGTTAGATTTGGCGCAGATTGCGACGATCCAAGGACCGACACGGCGGGAACAAGGCCTGCCGCATCGACTAAAGCCACTGGTATTCCTCAGCGACGACATCTTTCACGTCATCTGGGTGCCTCTCGGCGCGCTCTGGCGCGTGCGGCCGGCGGCCGTAGACCGCGACGGAATCGTATTTCTTCTCGTCGGAGGCAAAGGCTGTCGCGAGAAGAAGCTGGATCGACCGCAACACCGTATGCCGCCGACCTGAAGGATGGGCGGTATATTGGCAGGTTCGGTCGTAGATCGAGGCCTCCCATTGCCGCCAGCTCGCATGGTGGTGGCGGGTATAGCCCATGTATTGGAAGCCGGAGAAGGTAAAGCCGCTGAGGCTGATCGCCCTGCGGAGACAGGCGGGCGTGAAGAAGTGGAGATGACGCGGCGCGTCGAACATGGCCGAGCAGACGCCGAGGCTTTTGAAATGGGTGGACGCGCAGTTGGGGACTTCGCAGAACAGCATCCCACCCGGACGCGTCAGGAAAAAGGCCTTCTGGAGCGCCAGGATCGGGTCGCGGCAATGTTCCAGCACATGGGTCATGATCACGAGATCGTAGCTTTGTCCCTTGAGATCGGCCGGAAGCTCCTCGCAGGTGCCCGCAAGCACCGTGATGCCCGCCTTGGCCGCCTCGGCTCTTGCCGCGGCATCCGGGTCGACGCCGATGACGTTGAAGCCGAGTGCCTTGAAACGGCCGAGGAGATCACCGCCGCCGCAACCGAGGTCGCAGATCGAAGCGCCCGACGGTAGGTCCCTGGCGATGCGCTCAGGATCGAGTGACTGGCCCTTGTCGAAGCGCCAGGAAACGTGGTGCAGCGCCCTGTCGAGGAGGGTCGGATTGACCTCTTCGAGATGGCTCTTCCCGTGGGTGTAATACCGGGCGGTATCGTAAAAAGACGGAATTTCTTCCGAGCTGGGCATGGGGCTGACGGCGCCGAGCCCGCATTCCGTGCAGACGACGAAGTCCTTGTGGGTGTTTTCGGCACCTTTGATCGGGTCGAGCGGCATATGCGTCCACGGGGCGGTCCGCCCACCGCAGGAAAGGCAAGTCATCTCGTGCTCCGCCCAAAACATAGCCGCAATTTGCCGAGGATGCCGATCTTCAACAATATGCCTAAAGTGATGATCTCCCGATGGAGTATCCGGCTATAATTTGGCGCCCGGTGCTCTTTTTGTACGGGGAGGGGATTCCAGTGTGGCTATGCCGGGCTGATCCGGTTCCTGCCGGCACGCTTGGAACGGTAGAGACCGTCGTCGGCGCGCTTCAGAATGTCCTCGCAGGAGGCATCCTCCGGCAGGAACTCGCTCAAGCCGCCGCTGATCGTGGCATGATGGCCAAGCGCCTCCCGGACCTCGGTGGCGATGCGCTGGCGCAGCCGGTTGGCGATGACGATGCCATGTTCCTGCCGGGTGGCGGGCATGACCACGACGAATTCGTCGCCGCCGAGGCGGGCGAGAAAGTCGGTCTTGCGCAATTCCAGGCGACAGACGCCGGCGATCGCCTTCAGTACCGCGTCGCCCATCGCATGTCCCAGCTCGTCATTGACGGTCTTGAAATGGTCGATGTCGAACATGAAGACCGATGTCGGTATATGCTCGTCGCGAAAGAGCTCGAACTTCAGGGCGAGCACGTCCATCAACTTGCGGCGGTTGAAGAAGCCGGTCAGCGCATCGGTCTCGCTCTGGTGGCGCAGCTGGTTCTCGACGGCGTTCTTTTCCGTGATGTTGCTGGCCACCCAGACGACCGCATCCTCGCCGTCGACCTGGAAATCGAGCGCCTGGACGCGGCCCTCAAACCAGATCGGATGGCCGGGACCATCCGTCTCCAGACCCTTCACGTCGCTGCCGGAGAGGCTGTATTCGACGATATGCAGGGAACGCGAGGCGAGCGCCTTTTCGATCTCCCCCACGAAGCGTTGCGCCTTCTCGACGACGAGGACGTCGTAGAGACTCTTGCCGACGAGATTGCTGCCGTCATGATAATAGCGGGTGTCCTTGCCGCCGAAGAGCGCGGCATAACGGCCGCTGCGGGTCAGGACGAAGCAGGGGTCCGGGAGCGCCGACAGAATGAAATAAAGCTGATTGCGGGAAAAGTCGGTTTCCTGTCCGATCTCGATCTCTGGCGCAAGGTGAGCTGCCGTCATTGCGTTTCCCGGGCGTTGATGCAATCCGGGCTGCATGGCCGGATCGACCGGAAGCAACGGGCGCACGGTCCAGAGACTACCGCCAAACTCCTTCCAAATTATCAACAGATGCGAATATTCGCAGGCGCGAACGAAGGCGCGGGCCGACGGCCGGTAAAGGCAAATGACCGGCCGCAGCCATGGCTTTCCCGCCCGGCCGTACCCTTTTGCGGCAAAGGCGCCTTGCCTTTGCCGGCGGCCCCATGTTCGATTGCGGACTTTCAAATTCACGAGTCCCCGCACGCATGTTCAAGGATTTTTCCGTTTCGGCCCTGATGATGGGGCTGCTCACAGCCTTTGTCGGGTTCATCAGCTCGTTTGCGGTGATCATGCAGGGGTTGCAGGCGATGGGTGCGACCGCTCCGGAAGTGGCCTCGGCGCTCCTGGCGCAATCGATCTCCATGGGCTTGCTGGCGATCGTGTTTTCGAGCTGGTACCGGATGCCGATCAGCATCGCCTGGTCGACGCCGGGTGCGGCGCTTCTGTCCGGCATCAGCGTGATCGAAGGCGGGTTCCCGGCCGTCGTCGGCGCCTTCGTGGTCTGCGGCGTGCTGATCATCCTCTCCGGCCTGTTCCGGCCGCTCAGCCGGGCGATCCGGCTGATCCCGGCACCGCTTGCCAATGCCATGCTGGCCGGCATCCTGCTCACGCTGTGCCTCGCGCCGGTGAAGGCCGTCGCCTTTAACGCAGCGCTCGGCCTGCCGATCGTATTGACCTGGATGGTGGTGGTTTCGCGCTGGCGGCTGTGGGCGGTGCCGGCATCGCTCGGTGCGCTGATCCTGGTGCTGATCTTCGGCGTCGACCTTCCTCCGGACGCGATGGCGCAGATCGGCGCGGCGATCCACCCGGATCTCACCTTCGTCACGCCGGTCTTCACCCTGCACGGGGCGATCTCCGTGGCGCTGCCGCTGTTCATCGTCACCATGGCCTCGCAGAACATTCCCGGCATCGCGATCCTGAAGGTGCATCATTACGAGCCGCCGCCGGGCGTGATGTTTGCCGGCACCGGCATCTTCTCGATCCTCGGCGGGCTGGTCGGCGGCGTTCCGGTCAACATGGCGGCGATCACGGCGGCGATGTGCGCCAGCGAGGATGCCCACCCCGATCCCGGCAAACGCTACTGGGCCGCGATTGTCGCTGGCTTCGGTTACATCGTGTTCGGCCTGATCGCCGGCGGCATCATCGCCTTCGTGTCGCTGGCGCCCCCGATCCTTCTGCAGGCGGTGGCAGGTCTCGGCCTGATCGGCGCCTTTGCCAACGCGGCCTTTGCCGCCTATCGCGACCCGGAAACACGCGAAGCTGCGGCGATCACCTTCCTGGTGACGGCGTCGGGCATGTCGTTCGCGGGGATTTCCGGAGCCTTCTGGGGACTCGTCGCGGGTGGCGTGATGATGGGATTGCAGCGGTTTATCAGACGTGCTTGAATTGCTGGAAATGGTATAATTTCTATATTATATTGGACATGCAGTTCGAATTCGATCCTGACAAAAGCGCTGCGAACAAGGATAAGCACGGAATCGATTTCGTGGAAGCGCAGGCGTTGTGGACTGATGAGGGGCGGACCGTCGCTCCGGTCCGGTCAGATACGGAGTTGCGATATATCCTTACGGGGAAGATTGCGGAGAAGCATTGGACCGCGGTCTATACATGGCGAGGAGATCGGTTGCGAATTATATCGGTCAGGCGCGCACGTGATAAAGAGAAGCAGATCTATGAAGACAATAACCGCTGAAGAGTTCGACAAGAAATTCGACGATGGCGAGGACATCAGCGAATATGTGGACTGGTCTAAAGCCACGCGCCCGGGTCTCGAACCCAAACGCGTCAATATCGATTTTCCGACCTGGGTCGTGAACGGACTGGATCAGGAGGCGCGACGCCTTGGCGTTACGCGGCAGTCGCTGGTGAAACTCTGGATCGCCGAACGGTTGGAAGCAAGCCGCCAGGGCAAGTGAAAGCCCACTTGCCTCTCTTCTACTCTGTGGTTATACACTTCGCCCATGACCATGACAGGCGCAATCATGTCCGACCGTTCGTCTACCCGCCGCACCGCGGCCGGGACGATGGTCTTTGCGCTTTCCTCGCTTCTTAGCCTCGACCTTACGCGCGGTTGCCGGGTCCGTTGAGGAGCGCCCGGCGGCCGAAAGCCCGCCCGGCATAAGAGCTCCTCTCACGAACATTCAAGACCAAGCCACAAAAGACCGCTAAAGGTCCGCATCGACGACGGCCAAATCCCCAGGCGGGTGCCGAGCGACGCGTGAAGCGAGAAGAGACGACGACCATGGACGCCAAGACCCATTCCCCGAAATCCGGCATGCCCGACGCGGCGGTGAAATACCGTTCCTATCCCCCCATCAACATTCCCGACCGCACCTGGCCTTCGAAGGTCATCGACAAGGCGCCGATCTGGTGTTCGGTCGACCTGCGTGACGGCAACCAGTCTCTGGTCAATCCGATGGGCCACGACCGCAAGGCCCGCATGTTCAAGCTGCTGCTCGATATGGGCTTCAAGGAAATCGAGATCGGTTTTCCGTCCGCCTCGCAGACCGATTTCGACTTCGCTCGCTGGTGCGTGGAGGAGGGCGGCGTGCCGGAAGACGTGTCGCTGCAGGTCCTGGTGCAGTGCCGGCCGGAGCTGATCACCCGCACCTTCGAATCGCTGCAAGGCGCCCACAAGCCGATCATCCATTTCTACAATTCGACCTCCGAGCTGCAGCGCCGCGTGGTGTTCGCCAAGGACGTCGCCGGCATCAAGCAGATCGCTGTCGATGCGGCGAAGATGATCACCGACATGGCGGCGAAGGCCGGCGGCGGTTTTCGCTTCCAATACTCGCCGGAGAGCTTTACCGGCACCGAACTGGAAGTGGCGCTGGAAATCTGCAATGCGGTCACCGAGGTGATCGGGCCGACTGCCGAGGACAAGCTGATCCTCAACCTGCCCTCGACGGTCGAGATGGCGACCCCGAACATCTATGCGGACCAGATCGAATGGATGTGCCGCAATCTCGACAACCGCGAGAACATCATCATCTCGCTGCATCCGCATAACGACCGCGGCACGGGCATCGCTGCCACCGAACTCGGCCTGATGGCGGGCGCGGACCGTGTCGAAGGCACGCTGTTCGGTAATGGCGAGCGCACCGGCAATGTCGACGTGGTGACGCTGGCGCTCAACATGTACACGCAAGGGGTCGATCCGGAACTGGATTGCTCCGATATCGAGCGGATCAAGGCCGTCTACGAATATTCCAACCAGATGGTCATTCCCGAGCGCCATCCTTATGTCGGCGAACTGGTCTATACGGCCTTTTCCGGCTCGCACCAGGACGCGATCAACAAGGGCATGAAAGCGATAAAGGTCGCCAACCATCCGGTCTGGGAAGTGCCCTACCTGCCGATCGATCCGCGCGACGTCGGGCGCTCCTACGAGGCGATCATCCGCATCAACTCGCAGTCGGGCAAGGGCGGCATTGCCTATATCCTGGCAGAGGATTACGGCTTGAACCTGCCTCGCAATCTGCAGGTCGAGTTCCGCGAGGAGATCCAGCGGATCACCGACGAAGAGGGCGTGGAGCTTCCCGCCAAGCGCATCTATGACAGCTTCATCGAACGTTACGTGGAGCAACCCGGCGCACGGCTGAAATTCGTTGATCACCACACCTTTCCGGCCGGGGTCGATCACAAGGGCGTTCGCGTCGTCGCAGCGGAGATCACCGACGGCGGCGAGGTGAAGCGGATCGAAGGCAAGGGCACGGGGCCGATCGACGGCTTCATCAACGCGCTCTCGACCTATCTCGGCATAGAGCTCTCGGTCGCCGACTATTCCGAACATTCGCTGCAACACGGCTCGAACGCGTCCGCCATCGCCTATGTGGAGATGGAGCACCCGAACGGAAAACTGTTCGGCGCCGGTATCAACAAGAACATCGTCGCAGCATCGCTCGAGGCAATCGTCTCGGCGGCGAACAGGGTACTGGCGACGAAGGGGTAAGAGCGATCGAGATCAGGCCGCGGCGGCTTCCACGCCGCGCGGCCTGACGATGCAATCGAGAAGCGCGTGGTTTTCTCCCCGCGCCTCCGCGTGGCGCTGGCCCCACCGGCACAGTGCGTAAAGAATCGGCTCCAGGCCGAGGCCGAGTTCGGTCGCCGTATATTCGACCCGCGCCGGCACTTCCGCGAAGATTTCGCGAGACACGAGGCCGTGCTCCTCCATCTCCCGCAACTGCTGGATCAGAACCTTCTGGGTGATGTCCGGCATCATCCGCTTGAGTTCCGAAAGCCGCTTCGGACCTGAAAAGACATGGTAGAGAATGACCGGTTTCCAGCGGCCGGAAATCACCTTCAGGGCGCGTTCGACCGGTAGTTTCGGCAGGTTTTTCAACGGATCCGCCATGGTCACCTCCTGGTGGGTACGGCACGAAAGAGTGTGTATTCGGGCCGGCCTTCGCGCTGCTAAGCCCGCCTCATGTTTCCTATAGATGAGGTTTCCGATGAAAGCCGTCCAGTTCTCCCGCTTCGGTTCGCCCGAGGTTTTCGAACTTGTCGATATGCCGGTGCCCGAGCCGGCAGCGGGCGAGGTGCTGATCCGGGTGAAGGCCGCGGGTATCAACTTCTTCGAGGTGCTGATGCGCGCCGACAGCTATGCGGTAACGCCGAGCCTGCCGATGGTGCCCGGCGTCGAGGTGGCGGGCGTGGTTGAGGCGGTCGGCGCAGATGTCGATACACGATGGCTCGGCGCGCGTGTCGCGGTCCCGCTGTTTGCGATCGGGCGAGGGGCTGGCGGTTATGCGGAATATATCGCCGTCGAGGCGGATGGGTTGGCGCTGGTGCCCGACGGGCTCGCTTTCGAGGATGCCGTGGCACTGATGGTGCAGGGACTGACGGCGCTTCACCTCCTCCGCCAGAACCCGGTTGCGGCCAAGCCTGTGCTGGTGACGGCAGCGGCCGGTGGTGTTGGATCGCTGCTGATCCAACTTGCGCGGCGTGAGGGAGCCGAGACGATCGTCGCGGCGGCGGGGAGTGGCAGCAAGCGGTCTCTTGCGCTGTCGCTCGGGGCGAATATCGCGGTCGACTACACGCAGCCCGGCTGGGCGGAGCAGGCGGGCGTCGACACCGTCTTCGATCTCGTTGGCGGCGATATGTCCAAAGCATGCGTGGCGGCATTGCGACCCGGAGGCCGGCTGGTGCTCGCCGCCATGGGCCGATTTTCGCTGGGAGGCTCCGATATCGAGGCGATGCTTGCGGCGAACCAGTCGCTGCAGGGGTTTTCGCTCCTGCCTTTGCTGGATGGGGAGACACTCCGCAGCGATCTGACCTCCCTTTTCCGGCTTGCGGAAAGAGGTGAGTTGAAGGTCCTGAGGGGAGGCGCGTTTCCGCTCGCCGCAGCCGCCGATGCGCATCGGGCGATCGAGAACCGCGACACGGCCGGCAAGGTGGTTCTGCTGCCCTAAATCAGCCCCGCAGCCTTGGCCGCGATATCGTCGAGATCGGCCGCAGACGATGGGCCGACGACCATGTAGGTGGCGAGCGGCGTGACCCAGGAGACGAGGCCAGTGTCGTTGCGGATTTCCTCGATCGAGCGGTTGCCCTCCGGCCGGGTCTTGGTGAAGGAAATGGCGATCACGTCGCCGTCTCCTTCGCCGTCGGTCCGGCGGTAGAGAAGCTGGCCGACCGGCCCGCCGCCGGCGGCAAACAGGCGGGCGCCCTGGAAGGTCAGGCCGCTGTCACTGAGATCGGGGATCCGAAAACCGACGCCGGTATTGGTGGTCAGCCATTCGAGTATATCGGCAGGCCTGTCGGCCGGGATTTCGGCAAGGTGATTGGTCTGGCGCGCATAGAGCCGGTAGTGGGCGATGATATCGTCAAGCCAGTCGCGGCTGCTGGTGCCGGGCATGGAAATCATCGAAAACTGCGGCACAGCGGGGTTGCCGCCGATCATATAACCGATGCCTCCGCCGAGCACGAAAAACAGGGTGCAGGCGGCCATTGCCTGCAGGCCGGACGGCTTGAAGGAAAGCGTCGGGCGCGGCCCATGCGGCAGGCGTACGGCCCGTCGCGGCAGCGGCGCGTTCTTGATGGTGCGCACCAGATCGAGCGGCACCGGCTCCTTCAGCATGTCGTCAAACGCGCGCCTTCCGAGATCGGCACCGCGCTTCAGCGCGTCGTGCAGGGAACGGGCCTGCGGGTCGTTGACCAGCAGTTCCTCGACGTCATGTCTCTGATCGTCGCTGGCCCGGCCATCGATATAGGCGGAAAGCTGCAGTTCGAGCGGCGAGGGTTGGAGACTGGTCATCCTCACGCTCTCCGCTCGCTCGTTTCGGCGGCGGCCGCCGCCAGGCTGAGACGTGCGGTGCAAAGGCGGGCGGCAAAGAGATCCGGCTGGATGCCGAGAATGGCTGCCGCCTCCGCATAGGCGAAACCTTCCACGTCGGCGAGCAGGAAAACGCTCGCCAGCCCGTCCGGCAGGCAAGCGAGGGCGTCCTTCTTTGGCGGACGACTTCCCGCCGTGGAAGCATCGTCGGCGGCATTGCCCTCAGAACGACGGCGCTTCTTGGCTTCGTCCACGAACGTGCTGCGGATCATGCTGAAAAGCCAGCTTTCCAGACGTCCTTCGCCCTTCCAGTGATGGCTTTTCTGGATCGCCCGGCCGGCTGCTTCACGAACCAGATCATCGGCCTCGGCAGCACTTCCCGTCAGCGTCAGCGCAAAACGGCGCAGGCGCGGCAGGAGCGCTACAAGATCGCGCCGGATGTCGGTCGATGGGCTCGGCTGGGTCATGTATAGGAGCGGCTTACCTGTGATCTACTTCAATAACCGGAACGAACTCATAGCTATGACGGGATTGTGGCGATTCCGCAACAATCGCACCATTGATTCTACAACATTCTCGCGACTTGCGGAATCGACATCGTGGGCGGTTCCTCACCGTAGAGAAGCCGGCTGTTGTCGAGCGCTACGCCGTCGCCCCGCTCCGTGAGGCCATAGCGGTCGCAAAGAAGGTTCCAGGCACCGGGCTCACCGGAGAGCGTGAAGAGGTTGTAGGCGGCGCGCGGCTTGTGCCCGCCAGGTCCCTGGGACGCCGACGCGATGCCGACCACCGGCACGTTGCCGGTATGGCTGCGCAGCCAATAGAGCGTGTTGAGATGCGTATGCCCGTGCAGCACCAGTTCCGCGCCGCCGGTGGAGATCGCGGCTGCAAAACGCCGGATGCCAAGCATGCGCTTGTGCGAGGAGGCGGCCCCGCGGATTGGCGGATGGTGGATCAGCACCACCCGGAAGAGGCCTTCGTCTCCCGCTCTCTTCAACAGGTTGACCGTCTCGCGCGCCTGCCGCGAGCCGTAATAACCCGACGCCGAAAAGGGCAGGGTGGCATTGGAGGTCGAGCAGCCGATGATGGCGAGCGGACCGCGCCGGCGCAGGGTCGGGAAGATATGGTCGTCCTCGGGCCATTCGGCCGGATCGTCGTCGCTCTTGATGAACGGGTACCATTCGTTGACCGACTTGTCGTGCGCGCCTGGCACATAGGCATCGTGATTGCCGGGCACGACCGTCGTGTCATAGGGCTCACCGATGGTGCGCAGCCACTCGCCGGCAAGCCGCGTCTCGATCTTGGTCGCCAGGTTGACGAGATCGCCGGTGATGACCAGCTGATCCGGTTCGCGCGTCTTCAAATCGCTCAAAAGCAGGTCGAGCGTATTGACGAAAAGGTGCTTGCGCCGATTGCGGTGCCAGTTCACAAACCCGGTGATCCGCTTCGAGAACAGCTCGCGAAGCGTGAGTTTTGGAAGCGGCCCCAGATGGATGTCGGAAATATGCGCGAATTTGAACATGGCGCACACATAACGCATGAGGGCAGAAATCGTTATCGATTTTCTGGGCGCTCCCGGAGTTATGAATGAGCGGCGAAGGCGTGCCGGAAATCCGCGGTTTGCGCACCCGGATCGTCGTCTGGCTGCTGCACCGTGCCTTCATGATGACGCGCGGCATGACGCTCGGGGTGCGGGCCGCCTGCTTCGACGAGCAAGGCCGCATCTTCCTCGTCCGCCATACCTACGTGCCCGGCTGGTACATGCCGGGCGGCGGCGTCGAGCGTGGGGAGACGGCGCTGGACGCGCTGCGCAAGGAGTTGCGCGAGGAGGGCAATCTGGAAATCCGCGGGGAGATTGCGCTCTTTCAGGCCTACTACAACCGCAATGCCAGCAGGCGTGACCACGTCCTGTTCTACCGGGTGAAGGTGGAGCAGACCGCGCCACGTGCGCCGGATCGGGAGATTGCCGAGAGCGGGTTCTTTGCGCTCGATGCGCTTCCGGAGGATACGACCGGGGCGACGCTGCGGCGGTTGCGGGAGTTGAGCGGCGAGACGGAGAGGGCGGATTATTGGTGAGGGCCGCCGTCGGGCTCCTCAAGGTCAAAATCATCGTCAAGTTCGACGCCTGGCGGTCGTTCACGACCATGGCGGATCGCGAAAATAACGACCTCGTCCTCTCGGATCTCATAGTCGACCAGATAAGGACCCATGACGAATCGAAGGACGCCCGGAATGGGTATCTCTTCGGTCATTCTTCCCATTTCAGGAAACCGACTAAGACCCTGTCTTAGTCGCTTGATGTCATCGGAGAATTGCTGTGCGGCTTTAGGGCTCTTCGATTTTAGATACTTCGCCTCCGATGTGACGGTCTCTCTGGCCTCCGGTGAGAGGATGACCTTCACGCAGCCGCTCCCTTGACGATCGCGTCAATCTCATCGATGACGTCGTCAAGATCATGCCCAAGCCCCGCATCGATATCCTGTCGAGCCCTGTCTATGTCGATGATCTCTCGACCTTCTGCTGCCAGGTAGGACTTCAGGGCCCTTACGAAGACCCAGCTTCTGCTGCGGTTGCAAATCTTTGCAATTTCTTCGATTTCTGACAGGACGTCCAAGGGCAAGCGCATCGTGATCGGGTCTGAAAGTTCGCGATCTGCCATCGTTTTTGCCTCCATTTGTAATACAAACATAGGCCATCCGCAGGTTTGCGTCAAATCAAGCCGCCTGCTTCGCCTTCTCCCGCCCATGCGGCGCATCGAGATCCACGACCGGTCCAACCGGGACGATGCCGGTCGGGTTGATGGTCAGGTGGCTCTGATAATAGTGGTGCTTGATGTGGAAGAGGTTGCAGGTCTCGGCGACGCCCGGTTGCTGATAGAGATCAGCGAGATAGCCGGACAGGTTCGGGTAGTCCGCGATGCGGCGGATGTTGCACTTGAAGTGGCCGACATAGACCGGATCGAAGCGTAAGAGCGTGGTGAACAGGCGCCAATCGGCTTCCGTCGTCGTGTCGCCGAACAGGTAGCGGCTGCCTGAGAGGCGCTTTTCCAGCGTGTCGAGCGTTTCGAACAGGCGGGTGACGGCGCCCTCATAGGCGTCCTGGGCTGTGGCGAAACCGGCCTTGTAGACACCGTTGTTGACGGTGTCGTAGACGACGGCGTTGAGCGCATCGATCTCGCCGCGCAGCGCTTGCGGATAAAAATCCGCCGTCGAGCCGGTCAGTCCGTCGAAGGCGCTGTTGAACATGCGGATGATTTCGGAACTCTCGTTCGAGACGATGGTGTTCTCAAGCTTGTCCCACAGCACCGGTACGGTCACGCGGCCGGAATAGTTGGGATCGGCTTTCAGATAGACCTGGTAGAGGTAGTCCGAGCCGAACAGGTGGTCGCCGGTGGCGCCGTCGCGTTTCTTGAACTCCCAGCCGTTCTCCAGCATCAGGTAGTCGACGACGGAGACCGAGACGAGGTCCTCGAGCTTCTTCAGCTTGCGGAAGATCAGCGTGCGGTGCGCCCAGGGGCAGGCATAGGAAACGTAGAGGTGATAGCGTCCGGCCTCGGCCTTGAAACCTCCTCTGCCGGAGGGACCGGCCGAGCCATCCGCGGTCACCCAGTTGCGGAACTGCGATTCGGCCCGCTTGAAATGGCCCTTGTTTTCCTTGGTGTCGTACCAGACGTCCTGCCATTTTCCTTCGACGAGCCTGCCCATGGCGATCTCCTTGGCGTTTCCTTGAGGCCATAGATACGGCACTGTCCGCCGAATACGAGGCAAGATTTTATGAACGCTGTGTTTTTGCGTTGGACGCAAGAAATTTTTCCTGCTAATGCGCTTTCCGGATTTTGAGGAAAACTCCTCTATTGCCGAAGTAGGAATCATGACCGAAGTGCGGGAACTGCGACGACGCTGATTATCGACCAAGACGCCACACGGCGTCATCGATATCCCTTGTCCTGTCCGCTCTCTATCCTACGGCTTCGGTCCCCCATGTCTCAGCACAACGTTCTCTACAAGCACGACCTCGTTTATCTCACGGAAGACTCGTCCCATGACGAGGTCATCGAACTCATCAACGCGGAAGCCTTCGGCCCCGGCCGGCACACCCGTGCCGCCGCCCGTATCCGCGAGCAGGGTCCGCATGACCGCACACTCTCCTTCGTCTGCGCCGACGATGGCGAAACGATCGCTTCGGTCAGGATGACGCCGGTTCTTGCCGGCCCGGTGAAAGGCCATCTGCTCGGGCCGCTCGCGGTTCGGCCGTCGCACAAGAACCAGGGCATCGGCCGCGAACTGGTGCGGATCGCCATCGAGGCGGCGAAACGCAAGGGTTCGGAAGCGGTGATCCTGGTCGGCGACCCGCCCTATTACGGCCCGCTCGGTTTCGAGAAGGTCGCCTATGGCGCGCTGGAATTCCCAGGCCCCGTCGATCCCGGCCGGGTTCTGGTCGTGCCGCTCGCAGCCGACGTACATGCGCGGCTCAAGGGCGTCATCGGCTGGCGCGGATAAGCCAATTCCTTTAAGCCTTTCGGGGATCGGTCGGCCATGCCGGCGGCACGATTCGAAACGCGCGAGGGACAGATGGCTGCGATCACCATGGACGAGGCGCTCGACCGCGCCGGGGCGGGGACCTACCAGCGGCGGCTGATGGGCGTTTTCGGTCTCGTCTGGACGGCGGATGCGATGCAGGTGCTGGCGGTCGGCTTTACCGCCGCCTCGATCGCGGCAACATTCGGGTTGACGGTGCCGCAGGCGCTGCAGACCGGCACCGCCTTTTTCCTCGGCATGCTGCTGGGTGCGCTTGGATTCGGCAGGCTCGCCGACCGGATCGGCCGCCGCCGGGTGCTGATCGTCACGGTTGCCTGCGACGCGGTTTTCGGCACGCTCTCCATCTTCGCGCCGGATTTCACCATCCTGCTTTTCCTGCGCTTCCTGACCGGGGCTGCCGTCGGCGGCACGCTGCCGGTCGATTATGCGATGATGGCGGAATTCCTGCCCGCCAGGAACCGCGGCCGCTGGCTGGTCCTGCTGGAAGGTTTTTGGGCGATCGGAACGCTGATCGTCGCGCTCGCCGCCTGGGCCGCAAGCCTTGCCGGCGTCGCGGATGCCTGGCGCTATATCTTCGCGGTCACCGCCATTCCGGCGATCGCCGGCATCGGCCTGCGTTTCCTGGTGCCGGAATCGCCGCTCTACCTGCTGCGCTCCGGCCGCAACGAGGAGGCCAAGGCGATCGTCGAGCGGATGCTCGTGGTCAACGGCCATCCGCCGCTCGGTGCCGGAACCAGCCTGATTTCGCCCCCGCCCGTGAAGGGGACCGGCATCTTTTCCGGCGAACTGCGCCAGCGCAGCATCATGATCCTGGCGATCTGGTTCCTGGTTTCGGTGTCCTATTACGGCGTCTTCACCTGGATGCCCGCCAGGCTCGCCGGCGAGGGTTTCGGTTTCGTGCGCGGTTACGGTTTTCTGGTTCTGGTCGCGCTTGCCCAGATCCCGGGTTACGCGCTTGCGGCCTACGGGGTCGAAAAATGGGGTCGCAAGCCGACGCTGATCGGCTTCTGCCTGCTGTCGGCGCTCGGCTGCCTGATGTTCGTCCTAGCCCCCAGCGCCCTCCTGATCGGGGCGGCGCTGCTGATCATGAGCTTTGCGCTGCTCGGCACCTGGGGTGCGCTTTACGCCTATACGCCGGAACTCTATCCGACCGCGTCGCGGGCGACCGGCATGGGCGCGGCCGGCGCCATGGCACGTCTCGGCGGGCTGCTGGCGCCGTCGCTGGTCGGTTATGTCGTGGTCCAGGGTCTCGGCCTGACGATCGGCATTTTCGCCGGCCTGCTGGTGATCGCAGCGATTGCCGCCACGATGATCAACGCGGAAACGCGCCAGGTCTCCCTGGCCTAAGCGCCGGTCAGAAGCGCTTTTCCAGCCACGTCACCGAATGGCCTCCTTCGAGGCCCTTCAGCGTGCCGATCTCGGTGTAACCCTGCTTGAGATAGAGCTTGAGCGCTGCCGGGTTCATGGTGTCGATATAGGCCCCGATTGCGCCCCGGGCGCGGGCCTCGGCCTCCGCCATGTCGAGCATGCGGCCGGCGAGGCCCTGGCCGCGCAACTCGTCCGGCACATAGAGCATCGAGATATAGAGCCAGCCGCGGCCGGTATAGCCGGTCAATCCGCCGATCAGGTCGCCGTCCTCGCCATGCAGCGGCACCGCCAGTTCCCGACGGTTGCTGGGGCCGAACGTTACAGCATTGTGGGTCATCAGCCGTTCGAGGATGAAATCCTCCTCGTCCGCGTTCATGCCTTCGGTGAGTTTCAGGTCGATATCCATGCGGCGCTTCTTCGTCCCATTTTCGGAGCGAATGGATAGACTACAGAGCTTTCCTGAGGAATGTGCGGGTTCGGCCCTTCGGAAATTCCGGCAGCTCGCCGAAAATCTCGTAGCCCTGGCGCATATAGGCCTTGCGGGCGACCGGGCTGAACGTGTCGATCCAGGCGCCGTGGCAGCCGCGGGCGCGGGCTTCCTCCTCGGCTTGGCTGAGCAGTTTGCCGGCCATGCCTTCACCCCGCAACGCGTCGGGAATGAACAGCCACTGGGTGAACAGCCATCCCCAGGCGGTGTAACCGGAAAGCCCGCCGATCACCTTGTCCTCGACATCGCGGATCAGGACGGCCAGAGCTTTACGCTCGGACGGGCCGACATCCGTGTCGTTGAAGGCGGTCAGTCCTTCGCCGATCACGGCCAGTTCCTCGGGGGAGGGCGAGGCGGTCACGTCAAGCTGCGTCATGCCTTTAGCGACCCTCGCGCCACCACATGGCCGCGACCGCGAAGAGCAGGGCGGAGAGGCCGGCGAAACCGGCAAACAGCGGCAGCGTATTGATGCCGCGCAGCACAGTCTCGTCGGTCAGGCGGATGACCATGCGGTCGGGATCGTTGACGCGCACTTCGCCGCGCACCGGCAGGATGTCTGGCAGCGAGATGCTGTCTCCGGACGCGACGCGGGTCACGAGGCCGCGGGTCTTGTCGGCATAGGGTTTCAGCGTCGCCTCGGTGGAGATCATCGCCTTGAATTCCGGTGCATCGACGGTGCCGACATGCACGAGCGTCGAGAACTGGCCGTTGGTGACCTCGAACAGGCCGGTCTCTTCCATGCGGCGTTCCAGCCGGTACTGGCCGGGGCCGGCCGCCGTCATCGGCACGGTCTCGGTGCGGCCCGAGGGGTATTTGATCGTCGCGGGGCCTGGATCGTCGCCGATCGTCTGGCGGGTCGCTTCGAGCGTGCGGCCGACGGCGCGGGCGGTCAGCGCCTCTTCCTCGAGTTCCGGTTCCTTCATCAGCCAGTGGGCGATGCGGCGATAGAGTGACACATGCGGTCCGCCGCCTTCGAAACCGCGGGCCCAGAGCCAGCCCTGGTCGGAGAGCAGCATGGCGACGCGGCCTTCGCCCTGGCGGTTGAGGACGAGGAGCGGTCGGTCGCCGTCGCCTTCCATGACGGTTTGGCCTTGCGGCGTGTCGACGTCGATGGTGCGGAACCAGCGGCCCCAGGCGGGCGGATTGGCGTTGGAGCCGTCGAGCCCGCGGGTCACGGGGTGCTTTTCGCCCTCCGGCGACAGGTGCGGATAGAAGGCGGCGCTGTGCACTTCGCCGGTCGGGGCGGCCGGCAGGACCTGTTCGAGCGGGGTCGAGGCGATCGAATCCTCGCCGGCATGTTCGGGGCCGGCGGCGATAAGCAGCGCGCCGCCATTGTTCACGTACTGGGCGATGTAATCGTAATAGAGGATGGGCAGCACGCCGCGGTGTTTGTAGCGGTCGAAGATGATCAGGTCGAAATCCTTGATCTTCTCGACGAACAGTTCGCGGGTCGGGAAGGCAATCAGCGACAGTTCGTTGATCGGCGTGCCGTCCTGTTTTTCCGGCGGACGCAGGATGGTGAAGTGGACGAGGTCGACCGAGGCATCGGACTTCAAGAGGTTGCGCCAGGCGCGCTCGCCGGCATGCGGTTCGCCGGAGACGAGCAGCACGCGCAGGTTCTGGCGGATGCCGTCGATGACATGCACGGCGCGGTTATTGGCGATGGTCACTTCACCCGGAAGCTCGGCGACCGAAAACTCCATGACGTTGTTGCCACCGCGCGGAACGGTGAAGGAGAAGGGCGTCTCCTGGCCCGGCGTGGCGCGCAGCGTCGCGGTCTGCTGGCCATTCATGCGCACGGTGACCTGCGCCGGTCCGCCTCCGGTGCGGCCGTCGTCGAAGACCCGCAGCGTCAGTTCCTGTTCCTCGCCGACGATGCCGAAGCGGGGCGCGCGGACCACCTCGACACGGCGGTCGAATTCGTCCGGCTTGCCGGTGATCAGGCCGTGGACGGGGGCGTTGAAGCCGAGATCCTGGTTGATGCCGGGCAGGTCGTGGATCTGGCCGTCGGTGAGGAAGACCGCACCGCCGATACGGGCCGGCGGCACATCGGAAATCGCCGAGCGCAGGGCGGTGAAAAGCTTGGTGGACGGGGTATCGGAATCGCCGTCATCATCGACCTCGACAACGCGGGTCTCGACGCGCGGGTAGCGGGAGAAACGGTCCTGGAGGCCCGCGAGCGCCTCGTCGGTCTGTTCCTTGCGCTGGGCGGTATCCTGGCTCTGCGACCGATCGACGATGATCGGCACCACGGTCGAAAGCTGGTCGCGATCCTCCTGCAACAGCGTCGGGTTGGCGAGCGCCAGAAGCAGGGCGGCGAGCGCCAGCGTGCGCAAGGTCGCGCCGCGGATGCCGCGCCAGAAGGAAAGGCCCGCAAGGATCAGCGCGAAGACGCCGAGGGCGGCCAGGATCGGCCAGGAGAGGAATGGTGCGAATTCGATGGTCATGAGGTTTTCCCTTCATGGGCCAGGGACGCCGCATATGGTGAGGTGACGGTGCGGCAAACTCCCAACGATCTCCCCCTCAAGGGGGGAGATCGGCGTGTGGCACTGTCTTCGCACACAAGCGCCATCGGAATGGAGTTTGCCGATAGAAGCGACCGAAGGACGATGGCGGATGAGGGGCAATGGACCATGTGCGTCGGTTCCCTCACTGCCCAAGCCGTTCGAGAAGCGCCGGGACATGCACCTGGTCGGCTTTGTAATTGCCGGTCAGCATGTACATCATGATGTTGACGCCGGAGCGATAGGCATATTCGCGCTGCATCTCGTCCGGGGGGACGGTCGGCAGAACGGGTCCACCCTGACTGTCCACGGCCCAGGCGCCGGCAAAGTCGTTGCCGGTGATCAGGAGCGGGGTGACGCCGTCGCCGCTGGAGGAGAGCTGGGCGCCGGTGTTCTTTGCTTCCTGCCGCGCCTCGACCCAGAGAGGGCTGCCGGTATAGCGGCCGGGGAAATTGGTGAGCAGGTAGAAGGAGCGGGTCAGCACGTGGTCGGCAGGCGTCGGCTCCAGCGGCGGGATGTCGATATTGGCGAGGATCGCCTGCAGGCGTTCGCCGTTCGGCGTGGTGCCGCCGCCGTCGAGCGACGAATACTGGTCACGGGTATCGAAGAGCACCGTGCCGCCATTGCGCATGTAAGCGTCGATGCGGGAGATCGCCGCTTGGCTCGGCATCGGCGCGGTGGCGGAAATCGGCCAGTAGATGATCGGGTAGAAGGAGAGATCATCCTTGGTGATGTCGAGGCCGACCGGCGCGCCGGGTTCCAGCGTCGTGCGGTATGTCAGGAATTGGCTCAAGCCCTCGAGACCCTGTTCGGAAATACCGTCTACGTCGCGCTCTCCAGTCACGACATAGGCGAGGTGGGTCGTGTCGAGGCGTTCGAGGATCTGCTCGTCGCCGGGCTTGGCGCCGGCGCCGGGCGCCATTTCCTGTGCTTGCGACTGGCCGGGCATCAGGGCGAAGAGGCTGAAAGCGAGGGCGGCGATCATCGCCGCGGCACTGCCGACTGTGCGGCTGCGGGTCGGCACGCGGGAGAAGGCGCCGTTCATGAAGAGCACCACGAGGCTGTCGAGGATCAGGAGGGCGAAGGCGGCTGCGAAAAGGGCCGGGCGGAGCGAGACGGCTTCGCCGCCTGCAAGGCCTTCGCGCACCAGCGGCCGACCGGCTGTCGTCGGATCGAAGCGGGCAATGACGGTCTTCGGCGCCAGCAGGTTGACGGCCGTGAAGCCGTCCTCGGTGCCGTAAAGACCAGGCGGGTGGTCGAAGCTTGCGACCGGCACCTGGTTGGCTGCAATCGCGATCGGACGGGCAGTTCCGGTTTCGGTGGTCAGGATGCCGTCTGCTGTGAGCAGCCGGTAGGGAGCAAGCGTTGCGGCGGCTCCCTCGGCGACGGAACCGGACGAAGCGGCACCGCCGGCGCGGGCGAGCTGGACGAGACGGCGGAGCATTTCGACGAAATTGCCCGACAGCGGCAGGTTGGACCAGGTCGCCTCGGCGCTTGTGTGGAAGAGTACGATACGGCCGGCCTCGACTTCCTTTTCGGTGACGAGCGGCGTGCCGTCGGCAAGGCTTGCCCAGGTGCGTTCGGCAAGGTCGGGCGTCGGTTCGGCGAGGACCTGGCGGGTGACGGTGATATCGGTGGCGCGCGGCAAGCCGGCGAAGGGGCCGAAGCCCGGGAAATCGGCGAGCGACTGCGGCTCGGACCAGGACATGGCACCGCCGAGCGCGCGTTCGCCCTGGCGCAGGATGACCGGCACCAGCGGATCGTCGGCGGGGGCTGCGGCAAGGCGCGGGCCGGCAAAGCGGATCAGCGTGCCCCCTTGAGCGATCCATCGTTGCAGCGGCGCATAGGCTTCGGAGGGCAGGCGGCCGACATCGGCGAGGATGATGGCGGACGGATTTCCCTGCAGGATCTGGGGGATGGCCACCGAAAGATCGGCCGTGTTCGGCTGGATGACGTCCGCGTAAGGCAGGAGCGCGCGGCTGATGTAATAGAGGGGCTGCAGGAGCGGCTGGAAGTCGCTGCTGCTTTCGCCGGCAAGAAGCGCGACGCGGCGGCGCTTGAAGCCGTCGTCGAGGAGGTGTGCTGCGCCGGCAGTCGCGAGGCCGTCGATGCTCAGCCGCGCAAAATCGTTGCGCAGTTCGAACGGCGAGGCGATCTCGGCGGTGGCGGTTCCCGAGCCGGCGGCAAATTGCAGCGTGCCGGAGGCGAGGGCACGGCCCTGCGCATCGAGCGCGTTGACGTTCAATTGCTGCGCCGATGCGGTCGAAAGACGGGTCGCCGTCACCGACATCGCGGCCGCATTGTTGACCGCGTCGGTCAGCGCCACGGCGCTATGGCCATCGCCCTCGATCAGGCGCATTTCGGCGGGGGAGAGGGCTGCAAGCGTCGACATGGCTTGGTTGTCGCCGGCGGCCGCCATGCCGTCCGAAAGGATGGCGAGCGTGCCCGGCCGGGCGCCGTTCATGGCTTCGCTTACCGCCTGGGCGGCGCGGGCGCGATCCGGAACCAGCGGCTTGGGGCTGGCGGCCGTCAGCTTGTCGCGGGCAGCGGCTGCCGTGCCGGGCACGGCCTCATGGCTGGCATCGGCGGTAAAGGTGATCGACACCGGCACGTCGGCGCTTTCGGCGTCGTCGATCAGCAGGTTGGCGGTCTGCACGCGGCGCTCCCAATCGGCCGCGGTTGCCCAGCCATTGTCGATGACGACAACTAGCGGACCGCCGGCATTCAGGGAATTGGCACGCGGATTCATCACCGGATCGGCGATCGCCAGGATCACGGCTGCGGCCAGAGCCATGCGCAGCAGCGTCAGCCACCAGGGGCTTTTCGACGGCGTTTCCTCACGCTTCAGCACGGTTGCGAGAATTCTCAGCGGCGGGAAGACTTCCGCCTTGGGGCGCGGCGGGGTGAGGCGCAGCAGCCACCAGATGACCGGCAGCGCGATCAGGCCGAAAAGAATGGCGGGATTTGCAAAGATGAGCGCGCTCATGACCTGCCTCCGCCCGGTTTTTGCGCCGGCAAGCCGGACAGGTAACCATGCACGGCGACCAGCGCCTCGGAGGCGAGATGGTCGGTGCGGTGGAAGACAAAACTCCAGCCGAGGCGGCGCAGCGCTTCACCCAGCGCATCGCGGCGGGCGAAATAGGCGCGCTGGTAATCCTCGCGGATCATCTCGGCACGGCCGGAGACAAGCTTCTCGCCGGTTTCGGGATCGGTGAATTCGGTGCGGCCGCTATACGGGAAGGTCTCCTCTGCCGGATCGGCGATCTCGACCACGTGGCCGCGCAGGCCGCGGCGGCCGAGCGGCGAGATGCGCTCCATCACCCGGTCGGCGTCATCGAGGAAATCGCCGATCAGCACGATGTCGCTGTGACCGCGGATCATCGCGGTGTCCGGCAGGCCGGTCGTCAGCGGCGCGTGCATGATCGAGGCGGCGAGCCGTTCGGCGGCGTTGCGGGCCGATACCGGCTCCATGATGCCGGGGCAGCCGATCCGCTCGCCGGACCGGGCAAGGATTTCGGCCAAAGCCAGCATCAGCACCAGAGCCCTGCTTTCCTTCGAGGCAATCGCGAGCGTCGACTTGTACATCATCGACGGCGACATGTCGGCCCAGAGCCAGACGGTGTGGGCGGCTTCCCATTCGCGTTCGCGGACATAGGTATGGTCGTCGCGGGCGGAGCGGCGCCAGTCGATGCGGGACAGGCTTTCACCCTCGGCATAAGGCCGGAACTGCCAGAAGTTTTCGCCGATGCCGCGCTTGCGGCGGCCGTGCCAGCCGGCGATCACCGTGTTGGCGATACGCTTGGCTTCCACCATGCAGTCCGGCACAAGCGTCGCGCGGGCCTGGGCTCGGGAGAGGAGTTCGCTACTCGGTGTCTGCTCTACGATCTGGCCAATGGTGGATGCCACGCACTATCCTTTCTAGCCGGCGGACTTAGCCGCGGGCCTGCTTCACCAGACCGGCGATGACGTCGCGGACCGACATGCCTTCGGCGCGTGCCGCAAACGTCAGCGCCATGCGGTGTTCCAGCACCGGCTCGGCAAGCGCATAGACGTCGTCGAGCGATGGGGCCAGGCGGCCTTCGTAGAGGGCGCGAGCACGGGCGGTCAGCATCAGCGACTGGCCGGCGCGCGGACCGGGACCCCAGGCGACATGCTTGTCGGTATGGGCATTGCCATGGCCGGGGCGGGCGGAGCGCACCAGCGACAGGATCGCATCGACCACCTTGTCGCTGACCGGCATCTGGCGGATCAGCATCTGGATTTCCTGGAGACGGGCCGCATCGATGACGCCGCGGGACTTGGATTCCGAAAGGCCGGTGGTTTCGAGCAGGATCTGCCGCTCGGCGGCGAGTTCCGGATAAAGCACGTCGACCTGCAGCAGGAAGCGGTCGAGCTGCGCTTCCGGCAGCGGGTAGGTGCCTTCCTGCTCCAGCGGGTTCTGGGTTGCGAGGACGTGGAAGGGGGCGGGCAGATCGTAACGCTGGCCGGCGACCGTGATATGGTATTCCTGCATGGACTGCAGCAGTGCCGACTGGGTGCGCGGCGAGGCGCGGTTGATTTCGTCGGCCATCAGGAGCTGGGCGAAGACCGGGCCCTTGATGAAGCGGAAGGAGCGGCGGCCGGCATCGTCCGTATCCATGACTTCCGAGCCGAGAATGTCGGACGGCATCAGGTCGGGGGTGAACTGGATGCGGTTTGCGCCGAGACCGAGCACGGTGCCGAGCGTGGTGACGAGCTTGGTCTTGGCAAGGCCGGGGACGCCGACGAGCAGCGCATGGCCACCGGACAGCACCGCCAGCAGCGTGTTCTCGACCACCTTTTCCTGACCGAAGATCACCTTGGCGACTTCGGTGCGAATGGCGGCGATGTCGGAAAGGGCCATTTCTGCGGCGGCGATGATGGCTTTTTCATCGAGGACGGTATCGGTGGAATTCATCAGGCCCATGTCGCTCTCCATCATCGAAAACTGGCATCCAAAACTGGCTGGCATCCAGAACCGGCAGGCACTCAGAAACCGATTGGCTTTCCAAGGCCGGGCTCTTCATATCCCGGCGTCGAATCGCTGCATCGCAGCATCCGGCTTATCCGATCAAACTTATTCCCCGAAACATGGCTGACAAGCACGTATTGAATGACTATCTCGTGAGGAACAATTGCTTTGGCGAATGCTTACGGACGAACCGGGACTGAAAGATGGCGGCGCAAACGATAAATTCGGCATCCGATGCCGCAGGGCTTGCCGCTCTTATTTCGCGTGCTTCCGAGCAAACCGGCGACGGAAAGCGTGGTTTGCCGCCCGTCGACAAGTGGAATCCACCCTTCTGCGGCGATATCGACATGGAAATCCGTGCCGACGGCACCTGGTTCTACATGGGCACGCCGATCGGCCGCGCACCGCTGGTGCGGCTGTTTTCAACGGTGTTGCGCAGGGACGAGGATGGCAGGACCTACCTCGTAACACCTGTGGAAAAAGTCGGCATCCGGGTCGTGGACGCGCCCTTCCTCGCGGTCGAGATGCAGGTGACGCAGCGTCAAGGCCGGCAGGTGCTCACGTTCAGGACAAATGTCGGTGATGTGGTCGAGGCAGGCGCAGAACATCCCCTGCGCTTCGAAATCTCGGGCGAGAACCGCGAGCTGAAACCCTATCTCACCGTGCGCGGCCGGCTGGAGGCGCTCGTTTCCCGCGCGGTCATGTACGATCTCGTGGAACTGGGCGAGGCGATCGTGATAGACGGAGTGCCGATGTTCTCCGTCCGCTCCGGAACGGAGGTCTTTCCCGTGATGCCCAAGGCCGAATTGGACGCCTTATCGCAATGAGTGACTTTCCCCTCTTTTCGGCCGGCGATTTCCGCCGCCGGGCGCTGAACCAGAATGGCGGGCCGATCGATCACGCCTGGCGCGATCACGGCGACCATCTGCTCAACCCGACTCTGGTGGATTTCGCCGCGGGGCTGAAGCTGAAGGACGCGGCGGTGCTGGTGCCTGTCGTCGACGACGGCGACGAGGCGAAGGTGATCCTGACGCAGCGGACGTCGACGATGCGCAAGCATTCCGGCCAGATCGCCTTTCCCGGCGGTGGGATCGATCCGCAGGATCGATCGCCGGAACAGGCGGCCTTGCGCGAGGCGGAAGAGGAGATCGGCCTCGACCCATCCTTCGTCGAAACGCTGTCGCGCCTGCCGACCTACTATGCGGCGACCGGTTTTCGCATTACGCCGGTCCTTTCGGTGGTCAGGCGCGGCTTCGAGATCACGCCCAATCCGGCCGAGGTGGACGACGTCTTCGAGGTGCCGCTGTCCTTCCTGATGAACGAAGCGAACCACCAGCGCGGAAGCCGCGAATGGGACGGCAAGGAGCGGCACTTCTATGTGATGCCCTACCAGGAACGAAACATCTGGGGCATCACGGCGGGCATTCTGCGTACGCTCTATGAAAGGCTTTATGCATGACCAGTGTAGCCGACGAGGCCTGGTTCCAAGACCCGGCGCTGCAGCGCATCCTGACCCTGCTCAATGCCGACGGCGGCGAGGCGCGGGTGGCCGGGGGCGCGGTGCGCAATGCGCTGATGGGGCTTCCCGTCGCCGATGTCGACGTCGCCACCACGCTTCGTCCGGAAAAGGTCGTCGAGCGCGCGGTTGCGGGCGGTATCAGGGCCGTGCCGACGGGAATCGAGCACGGCACGGTGACGCTTGTCATCGACGGCCACGGTTTCGAGGTGACGACGCTCAGGCGCGATGTCGAGACGGACGGGCGGCGTGCCAAGGTTGCCTTCGGCACCGACTGGCAGGCGGACGCCGAACGGCGGGACCTGACGATCAACGCGCTTTATGCCGACGCTGAAGGCAATGTGATCGACCTCGTGAACGGGCTGCCGGATATCGAGACGCGCACTGTCCGCTTCATCGGCGAGGCGGCTGAACGGATCGCCGAGGACTACCTGCGCATCCTGCGCTTCTTCCGCTTCTTTGCGCATTACGGTTCCGGCCGGCCGGATGCGGATGGCCTGAGGGCCTGCGCCCGCGCCAAGGACAAGCTTTCGACGCTGTCGGCCGAGCGGGTCTGGGCGGAAACCAAGAAGCTGCTGTCCGCCGCTGATCCTTCCCGCGCGCTGCTGTGGATGCGGCAGGCGGGCGTGCTCACCGAAATCCTGCCCGAGACGGAAAAGTGGGGTATCGACGGCATTCACGGCCTCGTGGCGGCCGAGAAGTCGCTCGGCTGGACGCCCGATCCGATATTGCGGCTGGCGGCGATCGTGCCGCCGGATGCCGAGCGGCTGGATGCACTCGCGAAGCGGCTCAAGATGTCGAATGCGGAGGCCGCGCAACTCGCTACCTGGGCGAATGCACCGGTGCCGCCGGACGAGGTGACGGATGTCGGTTTTGACCGGCTGCTCTACCGGCAAGGCGCGGAGGGGCTGGTCATGCGGCTGAAACTCGCTCTTGCCTCTGCGCGAACCGCGGCCGAGGGCGATCCGGCGGCGATGCGCAAGTCCGCGCGGCTGTCGGTATTGCTGAAGAGGGCGGAGAACTACGAGAAGCCGGTCTTTCCGCTCAGCGGCGCCGATATCGTCGCAGCCGGTGTGCCCGCCGGAAAGCGGGTGGGGGAAATTCTGAAGGAACTGGAAGACTTCTGGGTGGAGCGCAATTTCACCCCAGACCGGGCGGCGCTGACCGCCCGGCTGGAGGATATGATCCGAAGTTCGCTCTGATGACAGGCAGCTTCCTGCCCTGACATCGCTTCGATGTGAGGCGACGAGCGGTCTGGGGCCGAATGGCTGGGCCCCTGCGCCTATGGTGTCAGGCCGCGGCCGCGCCGTTTTCGTCGCGGATGCGCGCCTTGATGTTCTCGACCATGTTTTCGCGAATAATCTCTTCCCCGTGCACCGTGCGCAGATGCTCCACGGCGCGGCGGACCACTTCGGCGTCCTCATCGGAACGGGTATGCCACTGGCAGCCGGGCACGAGCGTCCCGCATTCGAACAGTCGCATGACATTTCTCCTGTTAACGTTGGACTGGAGCGGCGGATATCTCCTCATATCCGCCGGCGCCAACCCCGATAACTCGGAAACTGCAAGGACCGTTCCCGATCCTTATTCGGAAAGCGCCCAGGCGTGGAAAACGGAAGCCTGTTCCTGATCCTTATTGCGTGCCGTCTCGTCATTGGCGGCCGACATGGCAACCGACTTGCCGGCAAGCTGACGCCTTACCTGGTCCACATAAAAGGAATGGGGGAGCTCACCGCCGGTTCTCGCGCGCATTTCCGTCGCGAGGCGGTCGATGATGTCAGCAGTATCAAGGGAACGGGCGTCCTTGTCCTCAGACGCATCGAGCATAGGCATGCTATTCGGTGCCATCATGGCGATCCTCCTCCGGTACAACCAAGGGGACGCTATCATCATCGCATCGATTCCGATATCGCATTTGTTAAGGGCGAGATATTGGGGGCGGTTTATACCCAAAATCGTTAATTTCGTGATTCAGATCTAAGGCCACCTTACAACCGGAGGCAGTGACGACAGGATGGACTCGACGTTGCCGCCCGTCTTCAAACCGAAAATCGTGCCCCGGTCGTAGAGCAGGTTGAACTCGACATAGCGGCCGCGGCGGATCAGTTGTTCGTCCCGATCATACTCCGTCCAGGGCCTGTTGAAATTGGCCCGGACGATCTTCGGATAGACGAGGTTGAAGGCGCGGCCGACATCCTGGACGAAGGCGAAGTCCGCATCCCAGCCGCCCTTTTCCTCGACCGGATGCAGCCAGTCGAAGAAAATGCCGCCGATGCCGCGCGCTTCATTGCGGTGCTTCAGGAAGAAATAGTCGTCGCACCAGGCCTTGTAGCGGTCGTAGTCGGCGACCGCCTCGTGGCGCTTGCAGGTGATTTCCATGACCCGGTGGAAGAGCGTGCTGTCGGGGTCCGTCTGGGTGCGGCGCCGGTCGAGCACCGGAGTGAGGTCGGCGCCGCCGCCGAACCACTGGCTCGACGTCACCACCATGCGGGTGTTCATGTGGACGGTCGGCACGTTGGGATTGACCGGGTGGGCGATCAGCGAGATGCCCGACGCCCAGAAACGCGGGTCTTCCTCCGCACCCGGCATCTGGCTGCGGAAATCGGCTGAAAACTCGCCATGGACGGTCGAGGTGTGGACGCCGACCTTCTCGAAGACGCGGCCTTCCATCATCGACATCCGGCCGCCACCGCCGGCCCCGCCTTCGCGTAGCCAGTCCTTGGGTTTGAAGCGGCCGGGCTCCTGATCGGAGAGGGGGCCGCTCAACTCGTCCTCGAGGCCTTCGAGCGAGGCGCAGATCGTGTCGCGCAGGCTCTCGAACCAGGCGCGCGCCGTCGCCTTCTTGTCTTCGATGTCCTCAGGCAGTCCCTTGGGCAGTACCGGCCGTTCCATGTCTCTATTTCCTCTCGCCATCCCCTTGGCGCGATTCGCATTTTTCCGATCGGGGATTAGCATTTCTGGCTTTCGCGAGCCATTCCATCGGTTGTCGCAGGTGGAAAATGAGACTCGCAAAGCGTGTCGGCCGGCATTATCTTTACCGCATAATCAGGTGCTGATCAGAGGCTTTCATGGCAAAGTTCACACCCCCGCCGCTCGACGGGCTGAAACGCAGGATCGATCGCCACCGGCAGGAAAAAGCCGGCGAGCGCCAGGGCATGTTCGTGCGGCAGACCTTCCAGCTCTCGCGGGAAGAAGCGCGGGAAAAGGCGCGCGAGTGGTTTCACGAATTTCCGAAGGCAGCCTACTGGACCGAAGTGGAAAGCTGGCGCCAGCTCGAAGGCGACCAGATCGAATTCACCATGCGCAGGTTGCCGACGGCGGATTGACCCGATCCGTCACTGCGGATCCTCATAGGTGTAGAGAGCGCACATCTCGTCGCTGCTCTTCGGCGGATTTCTGCCCGTAAACACGGCGATCGCCGACATGCCCTTGCCCGACGCCCAGTTCGCGACATAGGTCACGTCGCCCGATCCGCAGAGCTGGTTGCCGTTTTCGAGTTCCGGATCGGCCGGTTCCGCGACGCGATAGACCGATCCCGGCACCCGCCTGCCGTCCACTCGGAAATTATCGGCGACGAGGTCGGAGAATTCGAGCGTTTCCTCATTCTCGAAGGTGATGCTGAAATCGTCCAGCCAGATGTCGCCGGTGACGCTCATCGCCGTCTTGCTGACCGCGACGTAGTGCTCGGCCTCCTGGGCGTGGACGGATGAAGCCATCAGGGCAAGGGCCGCAACAGTCATGGGATAGCAAAGCAGATTGCGCATCTTTGTCCTTGAGGGCTTGGGGCTGGGAAGTTGGAGGCTCGATTGCTGAAACATATGCGATCCCCGATATTTGGCCCATGGGCTTCGATCGGTTTGGCATGTGTTTTTCGAAAGATGCTAAACAGGCGGGAGATGGGATTGAGCCTATCCGTGCAATCAATCCGCATCCACCTGCTCTTCCGCTTCCAGCAAGATCGGCCCCGCACCCTTTTCGCCGAGCACGTCGAGCGGGTTCCTGAGCGGGCAGTCTTCCATCGACAGGCAGCCGCAGCCGATGCAGCCGGTCAGGTGGTCGCGGAGTGCCGTGAGGCTGGCGATGCGTGCGTCGAGCTGGCGTTTCCAGGTTTCCGAAAGGCGCTGCCAGTCCTTTGCCGTCAGCGGCCGGTCGTGCGGCAGAACAGAAAGCGCCTCGGCAATGTCGGCAAGCGGTATGCCGGTCTTCTGTGCAACCTTGATGACCGCGACCCGGCGCAGCACGACGCGCGGATAACGGCGCTGGTTGCCGCGGTTGCGGCGGCTCTGGATCAGTCCCTTGGTCTCGTAGAAATGCAGGGTGGACACCGCCACGCCGCTGCGTGTCGCGACTTCCCCGACCGTCAGTTCAAGCTCCGGCCGCCCGCCCGGATTTTTCTTCATCATCGCTGTTGACCTCAATATTACTTGAGGTTTTATAGCAGAGGCTCCGAGAAAGAGAACCGGAGCCCGGCTCAGTGAAGATGAAAATCGTTCTGCCGCAGCGCCTCGCCGGCGATCATGGCCGCCGACATGGCGACGTTGATGGACCGCTGGCCTTCGACCATGGGGATGAGGATGCGGGCATCGGCCGCCTCATGGACATGGTCAGGCACGCCGGCGCTTTCGCGGCCGAAGAGCAGGATATCGTCCGGCTGGAATTCGAAGCGGGTATAGGGCAGGGCGGCCTTGGTGGAGGCAAGCACGACGCGCCGGCCGGTCGCCTTGCGCCATTCGTCGAAGCGCTGCCAGTTGACGTGGCGGGTGAGCGTGACGCTGTCGAGATAGTCCATGCCGGAGCGCTTCAGGTTCCGGTCGGAAATGTCGAAGCCGGCCGGCTCGATGATATCGACCGACAGGCCGAGACACGCGGCGAGCCGAAGGATCGTGCCGGTATTGCCGGGAATATCCGGCTGGTAAAGGGCGATGCGGAGCCCGCAGGAGATGTCACTCATGCCCCGTCCTTACGGGAAACCGAGGCTGCGGCTCAAGCCCTTTCGATGCGCGGCATGGCTGTGACGATCGGGCAACAGAAAAGCCCTGGGTGGCGAGCTGCAACGATTTGCCCTTTTCAATCGATGCCCGAGAAGCTACAAGAAGCGCGCAACTCAACGCCCACTCAAGGAGGCCCACATGGATATGACCGTGCTTTCGCGCCTCCGCCGCCAGATTACTCGCTTTCTGGCCTAGGCGTTTCGCGGTTTCTCGCAAACTTTTCCTCGTCTGACTCGTTACGTGGCCGACATCCGGCCTCGCTATCCAGGTTTACGTCGTCCGATTCCGGCCGCCTTGCGTGCTGAAGCGGTGCGGCATCCGACTTACGGAGCTTTTTCATGTTCTCGTGGTTCGAACGGCGCGTTGATCCCTATCCGGACGAAGCGCCCTCACTACCGCCCGCCGGCCTTGCGGCCTTCCTTTGGCACTATACCAAGCCGGTATGGCCGTGGGTCGCCATCATGTCGACCTGTACGATGCTGATCGCGATCGGCGAAGTGGCGCTGTTCCAGTTCCTCGGCGATATCGTCGACTGGCTGACCAATGCCGATCGGGCGACCTTCCTTGAAAGCGAAGGGCCTAAACTGTTCTTCATGGCCTTCGTGGTGCTGATCGGATTGCCGGCGATCGCGACCCTCAATTCGCTGATCATGCATCAGATCCTGATGGGCAATTTCCCGATGATCGCCCGCTGGCAGATGCACCGGTTCCTGCTCAGGCACTCGATGACCTTCTTCGCCAACGAGTTTGCCGGCCGGGTTTCGACCAAGGTGATGCAGACCTCGCTCGCCATCCGCGAAACGGTGATGAAGGTGCTCGACGTATTCGTCTACGTCTTCACCTATTTCGTCTCGATGATCGCGATCGTGGCGGCCGCCGACCTGCGCCTTGCGGTGCCGCTCGTTCTCTGGATCGTCTTCTACTCGATCACGGTCGCCTATTACGTGCCGCGTCTGAGGAAGATTTCCGCGGAACAGGCGGATGCGCGCTCGATGATGACTGGTCGCGTCGTGGACAGCTATACGAACATCGCGACCGTCAAGCTCTTCTCGCATGCGGGAAGGGAAGAGGCCTATGCGCAAGACGCGATGGACGTATTCCTGAAAACAGTTCATGCGCAGATGCGCAAGGTGACTGGTTTCCAGGCGCTGGTCTACTTCTACAACTGTGCTGCCCTGTTTACCGTCGGCGCGTTGTCGATCTGGTTCTGGCTGGACGGCGCCATCTCGATCGGTGCGATCGCCATCGCCATCGGCCTTGCGATGCGCATCAACGGCATGTCGCAATGGGTGATGTGGGAAGTCTCGGCGCTCTTCGAAAACATCGGCACCGTCTATGACGGCATGTCGATGATGACCAAGGCGCATGACGTGGTGGACCAGAAGGGCGCTTCGACGCTCACCGCGAAAAAGGGCCATATCCGCTACGACAACGTCCACTTCCACTATGGCAAGGGCAAGGGCGTCATCGAGGGCATGACGCTCGATATTCCGGCCGGCCAGAAGGTCGGTCTGGTCGGCCGCTCCGGCGCCGGCAAGACGACGCTGATGAACCTGCTGCTGCGCTTCTACGATCTGGAAGGCGGCCGCATCACCATCGATGGCCAGGACATATCGACGGTGACGCAGGACAGCCTGCGTTCGCTGATCGGCGTGGTCACCCAGGATACCTCGCTGCTGCACCGCTCGATCCGCGACAACATCGCCTACGGCAAGCCGGATGCGACCGACGCGGACATCATCGAAGCGGCCAAGCGGGCAAACGCCTGGGAGTTCATCGATGGACTTGCCGACATGCAGGGACGAAAAGGGCTCGATGCGCATGTGGGCGAACGCGGCGTGAAGCTTTCCGGCGGGCAGCGGCAGCGCATCGCGATTGCCCGCGTCTTCCTGAAGGACGCGCCGATCCTGGTGCTCGACGAGGCGACCTCGGCGCTTGATAGCGAAGTCGAAGCGGCGATCCAGGAGAACCTGTTCGCGCTGATGGAGGGCAAGACGGTGATCGCCATTGCCCACCGGCTGTCGACGCTGACCGAAATGGACCGGCTGATCGTGCTCGATCGCGGCCGGATCATCGAGGCCGGCACGCACCGCGAGCTGGTTGCGACCGGCGGCATCTATGCCGACCTGTGGAACCGCCAGTCGGGTGGCTTCATCGGCCATGAGGATGTGATCGACGAAGAGGCGGCGGAGTAATCCGCCGCCCTGCCATTTCTCGCTAAGGTAAATATTCTAAGGGATGCTTTCGCGGAATTCAGATTCGGTTTTCGCGGGTGTGCCAGATACGAAGAAGAAAAATCGTCTCGCCCTGTATCTCGTATCGCAACTCGTAATCACCGATCAAAAGGCGTCGAATTTCACGCGGTGCAAACTCATCCAGCCTTTCACCAAGCCGCGGATGCTGGATGAGTTTCTTGGGTGCTGCAGCCAGGTTTTGAACCGTGCGCGCCGCCGCGGGTGCATTCACCGCAGCCAGAAAATCATGAAGGCGGTCGAGGTCGGATACCGCCTTTGACGACCACTTCAAATCCATCAGAGGGGACGGGGCAGAGGCTTGTCAGTTCCCAGGCTGGAAACCCATCTTTCGACCTTTTCCTGATCGACCAGATTTCCCTCATCCACGTCCGCCATTGCTTCCAATGTCAGCCGCCGCCGTTCCTCTTCCAGTTCGACCCAGTTCGCGAGTGCCTGCTTGACCACCCATCCTCTCGAGCGTTCGAGGCGGTTTGCCAGTTCGTCCACTTTCTCGGCCAGCTGAACCGGCACATGTGCAGTCAGAACACGGGTTTCCATGGGAACTCCTTTTGGGCAATCATAGTGATTGATCATGATTATGTCCAACCGGCACGAAAGCCCATATGGCTGGGGTTTTACATTAAGAAAATGTAAGCCGACGCCCGGCCGCTTTTGCTTTGCCCACGATCAGAATCCGCCTATATCCGGTCCATGCTGAAATCGGTCTTCCGCACCTTCGAGAGCTTTATCAAGCCGTTTGCGAGGCGGGACGACCTGAAGCCGCCCGTGGGTCTCATTGGCTTCATCTGGTTCTATGTCCGCCAGGCAAAGCTTCCCTTCTTCGCCATGCTGGTGCTCGGCGGGCTTGCCGCCGGCGTCGAGGCGGCGATGTTCTGGTATGTCGGCCGGCTGGTCGACATTCTCGACACGACCCAACCCTCGGACGGATGGTCGGGACTGCTTGCCAACCACGGGACCGAACTGGTCGTCATGGCGCTGGTGGTCGGCATCGGCCGCTTCCTGATCGGACTTATGACCGCTCTGGTCGACCAGCAGATCATCACGCCCGGTTTCTACAACCTGGTGCGCTGGCAATCCTACATCCACGTGTCACGCCAGTCGCTCTCCTTCTTCCAGAACGATTTCTCCGGCCGCATCGTCACGAAAGTCTGGTCGGCCGGCCAGGCGACCGGCGACGTTCTGACCTCCTTCATGGAAAGCGTCTGGTTCGTCGGCATCTATTCCGTTTCGACCATCGCTCTGGTCGCCGGGCTCGACTGGCGGTTGGCCGTGGTCGTCGTCGCATGGCTTTCGATCTTTGCGGTGCTCGCCAGATATTACGTGCCGCGTATTCGCGAGCACTCCAAGGCCTCGGCCGAGGCCGGCTCGATGATCAGCGGCCGCATGGTCGACGCCTATTCGAACATCCAGACGCTTCGGCTGTTCGGCCGCGACGAGGCCAACGACCGCTATATGCTCTCCGGTTTCGAGAGCTTTCAGGACACGATCATCGCGTTCACCCGGCTGCTGACCAGCGTGCGCGCCTCCATGGCTTTCCTTTCCGGCACGATGATCGTCACCATGGCCGCGATGAGCGTGCATCTGTGGCTCTCCGGCCTGATCTCCTCGGGCGCGGTCGCCTTCACCATGGCGCTGATGCTGAGGCTCAATTTCCTGCTCGGCCGGCTGATGACGCAGCTCAACGGCATCATGCGCAATATCGGCACGATCCAGAATTCTGCCGAACTGATCTCGCAGCCGATCGGGCTGGTGGATGCGCCTGATGCCACCCAGCTGGTGGTGAAGCGCCCGGAAATCCGCTTCGAGAACGTCAGCTTTCACTACGGCAAGGCGAAGGGCGTCATCGACAATCTGTCGCTCACCATCCGGCCGGGCGAGAAGCTTGGCATCGTCGGGCGTTCCGGCGCCGGCAAGTCGACCCTCGTCAACCTGCTCCTGCGGTTCTACGATCTCGAAGGCGGCCGCATCCTGATCGACGGGCAGGATATCGCCGGGGCGACGCAGGAATCGCTGCGCGCCCAGATCGGCATGGTGACGCAGGATACTTCGCTGCTGCACCGGTCGATTCGCGACAATATTCTGTTCGGTCGGCCGGATGCGACGGAAGCGCAGCTCGTCGAGGCGGCGCGCAAGGCGGAAGCCGACACGTTCATCGCTGCTCTCGAAGACCAGCGCGGCCGCAAGGGGTTCGACGCGCATGTGGGCGAGCGCGGCGTCAAGCTTTCCGGCGGGCAGCGCCAACGCGTGGCGATCGCCCGCGTGATGATCAAGGATGCGCCGATCCTGGTGCTCGACGAGGCCACCTCGGCACTCGACTCGGAGGTGGAAGCGGCGATCCAGTCGAACCTGGAAAGGCTGATGCAGGGCAAGACCGTGCTCGCCATCGCCCACCGGCTCTCGACCATTGCGGCTCTGGACCGCCTGATCGTCATGGACAAGGGCCGGATCATCGAGGACGGCACGCATAACGAACTGATTGCGCGGGGAGGGCTCTATTCGGAGCTCTGGGCAAGGCAGTCCGGCGGCTTCCTCGCCGCGGACGCCGCCCAATAGCGTCGCCGGCTCACTGACCGGTAACGGCGATCTCGGCGATCAGCCCGAAGTGGTTCGAGCCGTGCGCTTGGGGAATGCGGGTCAGCGACTTTATCTTGAGCGGTGCCCGCGCATAGACATGGTCGATCGGCACGCCGAACGCCCCCGCCCGGATCGGCCAGGTGGCGGGCTCGAATCCGGCAGTCGTCAGGTCCGCATTGCGGAGGAACCGGCGCATGTTCGGCGCCAGGCTCGACGCGTTGAAATCGCCCGACAGCAGCAGGGGACCGCTCGTCTCGCTGATTGCGAGAGCGGCGCGGGTCAGTTCCATGGAGTGGAAATTGTCGAAATAAGGCTTGGTCGTATGCATGCCGACGAAATTGATCGTTTGGCCGCGGACGGTCACCTTGGCGAGGATAAAGCGATCCGGAAAGATCTCGCTGAGCGACTGTACCGTCGGCGCTTCGATCGGCACCTTCGACAGCATGAGCTGGTCGCAACCCTCGATCAGCAGGCCGCAGCCCACCCGGTAGGGATAGTTTTTCGCCAGCTCGTCCATATAGACCCTGAGCGGGGCGGCTTCCATGACGTTGACTAGGTCGGCGCCGGACGACCGGATCGTTTCGACGATGTCTTCCGCGTTGGCGAAATTGTCGTTGAGGATGTTGAAGGACATCAGCTTGATGGTCGGTGCACCGGCATCCGCCGCTGTCGGCGGCGCGGCGAACTCGCGGCTCATCAGCACCGCATGGCCGACAAAGAGAAGCGAGGCGGCAAACAGCAGCCAGACCAGGAAGTGGCGCCTGACCAGAAGTGCTGCGGCCATGGCGGCCACGCAGCCGAGTGCCGCGTGCAGCTGCAGGCTGTAAAGCGTACCCAAGAGCCAGTGCGGGTGTATGTAACGCGTCCCGATCGCCATCAGTACAAGCGACACGATGACGCAGATGGCAACCGATAGTGTTTGTCTCATTCGGGTATGTCCGGGACGGCCGCCTTCTGTCGTGGGCTTGGCCTAACATGAGGCCCGATTTGTTGCAATGCGGTGCCCGGCGAGGCAGTTAACGGGAAGCGCGCCATCCTCGCCATTTTGCTTGAAGAATGCCAGATTTTCCCTGGCCGGACAGGCCGGTGCAGGCCCTGTTTCGCAGGCCTGTGCTCTGCCTGTCACGCTGCTCTGGAACCCTCCGGGTTTTCCGGCGACAAACTGGGCGGCACCCCTTGCCAAGACTGGACATATTTTGCGATCAAGCATAGAACGCGCCGGATTGCCGGGGAATCTATGGTCGAATTGTGTTCAACCGAGATTCGCCGGGACGGGGGCAGGGCGGTTTCCGCAAATTGCGTGAGAAGGATGATTGAGCCGTGAGCGAGCACGACACACATAGCGAAACACTGGGCGAGCCCACTCGCCGTGATTTCCTTTATCTGACCACCGGCATGGCCGGCGCTGTCGGCGCTGTATCGGTTGCCTGGCCCTTCATCGATCAGATGCGCCCGGACGCCTCGACGCTGGCGCTCGCGTCCATCGAAGTGAATGTCGGCGCCCTCCAGCCGGGCATGTCGCTGACCGTCAAGTGGCGCGGCAAGCCTGTCTTCATTCGCAACCGCACGCCGAAGGAAGTGGAAGAGGCGAATGCCGTGGCGCTGGCGGATCTCAAGGATCCGGTCGCCCGCAACGCCAACCTGCCGGCCGACGCACAGGCAAGCGATCTCGATCGTTCCGCCGGCCAGGGCAAGGAGAACTGGATCGTGATGATCGGTTCCTGCACCCATCTCGGCTGCGTTCCGCTCGGCCAGTCCGGCGATTTCGGCGGATGGTTCTGTCCGTGCCACGGCTCTCACTACGATACGGCGGGCCGTATCCGTAAGGGCCCGGCGCCGCAGAACCTCGCCATTCCGACTTTTGCATTTGCGTCCGACACAGTGATCAGGATCGGGTGAGGGGATAATATTTATGAGCGGTCATTCCACATACCAGCCATCGACCGGCATCGAAAAGTGGATCGATTCGCGGCTTCCGCTGCCGCGCATGATCCATGACAGCTTCATTTCCTACCCCGTTCCCCGCAATCTGAACTATGCCTACACGTTCGGCGCCATGCTGTCGGTGATGCTGATCGTGCAGATCATCACCGGTGTGGTGCTCGCCATGCATTACACCGCTTCGACCGGCATCGCCTTCGACTCGGTCGAAAAGATCATGCGCGACGTGAACCATGGCTGGCTGCTGCGCTACATGCATGCCAACGGCGCCTCGTTCTTCTTCGTCGCTGTCTACCTGCATATCGCCCGTGGCCTCTATTACGGCTCCTACAAGGCACCCCGCGAAATTCTCTGGATCCTCGGCGTGGTCATCTACCTCCTGATGATGGCGACCGGCTTCATGGGCTACGTTCTGCCCTGGGGTCAGATGTCCTTCTGGGGCGCGACCGTCATCACCGGTTTCTTCTCGGCCTTCCCGCTGGTCGGCGAATGGATCCAGCAGTTCCTGCTCGGCGGCTTTGCCGTCGACCAGCCGACGCTGAACCGCTTCTTCTCGCTGCACTACCTGCTGCCCTTCATGATCGCAGGCGTCGTCATCCTGCACATCTGGGCCCTGCATGTCACCGGCCAGACCAACCCGACCGGCGTCGAGGTGAAGACCAAGACCGACACCGTGCCCTTCACGCCCTATGCGACGATGAAGGATGCGCTCGGCGTCTCCGTCTTCCTGATCGTCTATGCCTGGTTCATCTTCTACATGCCGAACTACCTCGGCCACCCGGACAACTACATCCCGGCCGACGCCCTGAAGACCCCCGCTCACATCGTTCCGGAATGGTATTACCTGCCGTTCTACGCCATGCTGCGCGCGATCACGTTCAACGTCCTCTTCATCGACTCCAAGCTTGGCGGCGTTCTGGTGATGTTCGGTTCGATCATCATCCTGTTCTTCCTGCCCTGGCTCGACACGTCGAAGGTCCGCTCCGCCGTCTACCGTCCTTGGTACAAGCTGTTCTTCTGGCTGTTCGTCGCCAATGCCATCATGCTCGGCTGGCTCGGTTCCCAGCCCGCGGAAGGCATCTTCACGGCGCTGTCGCAGATCGGCACGCTGTACTACTTCGGCTTCTTCCTGGTGATCATGCCGCTTCTCGGCCTGTTCGAAACGCCGAGGCGCATTCCGAACTCCATCACGGAAGCGGTTCTTGAGAAAAAGAACGGCAAATCCGCCGAAGCCCGCGCCTGACGCCTGCGACCGAGAGGGATTAGAATTATGAACAAGCTTGTTACAAGCCTCGTCTCGCTGGCCTTTCTGGCGGGAATGGGCGTTGCCTCGGCCGTGGCGCAGGAAAATCATGCTGCGGCCCCGGCCGCAGAACATGCGGAAACGCCGCATTTTCCGATCCACCATCCGAAGGAAACCGACTGGAGCTTCGCCGGTCCGTTCGGCCATTATGACAAGGGCCAGCTCCAGCGCGGCCTGAAGGTGTATACGGAAGTCTGTTCCGCCTGCCACTCGATGCGTCTGGTCTCCTTCCGTACCCTGGAAGACCTCGGTTATTCGGAAGCCCAGGTGAAGGCGTTCGCGGCCAACTACAAGGTTCAGGACGGCCCGAACGACGACGGCGAGATGTTCGAGCGCACGGCCGTTCCGTCCGACCACTTCCCTTCGCCCTTCCCGAACACCCAGGCTGCCGCTGCGGCCAACAACGGCGCAGCACCGCCGGACATGTCGCTGATCGCCAAGGCCCGCGGCGTGACGCGCGGCTTCCCGCAGTTCGTCATCGACATTTTCACCCAGTACCAGGAAGGCGGACCGGATTACATCCATTCGCTGCTGACCGGCTACGAGCAGCCGCCGGCCGGCGTCGAGGTTGCTCCGGGCACCCACTACAATCCGTATTTCGCCAGCGCCGCCGCGCTTGCCATGGCTCCTCCGCTCAGCGCCGACCAGGTGACCTATGACGACGGCGCGCCGCAGACGGTTGATCAGTATGCCAAGGATGTCTCGGCCTTCCTGATGTGGGCTGCCGAGCCGCACCTCGAAGATCGCAAGCGCACCGGTTTCATGGTGATGATCTTCCTGGTGATCTTCACCGGCCTGATCTACCTCACCAAGAAGTCGGTCTACGCCAGCAAGGAACACTGAGGTTTTACCTCGTGATTGCGAAAAGGCGGCCTGCGGGTCGCCTTTTTTGTTGGGAGGGGAGCCATCAGTTGCTAGGCTCGGCCTCTTTCCTGCCGCCAAATATGTGGGTCACATGTCTTCCAAAAACGCTCTCTCCGCCGCCATCCGTTCGATCCCGGATTATCCAAAGCCGGGCATCGTCTTCCGGGACATCACCACGCTGCTCGGCGACGCCGTTGCCTTCGGCCGGGCGGTGGATGAGCTGGTGGCGCCCTATGCGGGTCTTGGCGTCGACAAGATCGCCGGCATCGAGGCGCGTGGCTTCATCCTCGGCGGCGCGTTGGCGCATCAGTTGAGGGCCGGTTTCGTGCCGATCCGCAAGAAGGGCAAGCTGCCGCACCAGACCGTGCGGATGGCCTATAGCCTCGAATACGGCACCGACGAGATGGAGATCCATGTGGACGCGGTAAAGGCCGGCGAGAAGGTGATCCTCACCGACGACCTGATTGCGACCGGCGGCACGGCGGAAGGTGCGGTAAAGCTGCTGCGTCAGCTTGGCGCCGAGATCGTCTCCGCCTGCTTCGTCATCGACCTGCCGGATCTCGGCGGCCGCAGGAAGCTCGAAGCGCTCGGCGTGGAAGTCAGAACGCTGGTCGAATTTTCAGGTCACTGAGCCCCGGCCACGAGGGCGGGTCGGGCGAGGGGGCTCGCACGGGAAGCTTCAAGCGAATTCCAGCACTGTGCCTTCGTAGCGCATCACCACCTCGCCATGCTGGTTCACGCCGTCACAGACGGTCATGTTGATCCAGGTGCCGGGACGCGAGGCAAGCGAGCGGTTCTCGGTCAGCGTGACGGAATAGGTGACGCTGTCGCCGGCATAGACCGGTTTCAGCCATTGCAGCTTCCTGAAGCCCGCCGAAGGCCCGAGCTTCGGGGCTGTGATGCCCTCGCTTTCGAGCCGCGCCACCTCGGTTTTCCAATAGGCGATATAGGTCTTCATCCAGCCGGCGCAGGTATGCCAGCCGGAGGCGCAGAGAGCGCCGAAAACGTAGTTCTTCGCCGCTTCGGCATCCACATGGAAGGGCTGGGGGTCGAATTTCTTCGCGTAGCGGACGATGTCCTCGGCGGTGAAGAGAAGCGTACCGGTGATGATCTTCTGGCCGGGCGGGGAAAGCTCGATCAGCCTCATGCAGCGTCCTCCCGGGCGTCGCGCAGCCGCATCATGATCGGGTTCTCGCCGCGCATGACGATCTCGCCGCGCTGGTTTTCCACCTCGTGCAGGAACTTGACGATGCCGATGCCCGGGCGGGAGCGAAGCGTGCGGGATTCGAGCACGGTCGAGCGGCCGGACAGCGTATCGCCGGCCAGAACCGGCTTTTTCCATTCCATGAACTCGATGCCCGGCGATCCTTCGGAGGACGAGCTGGACAGCCAGCCGTCGAACATCATGCGCATGAACATGCTTGCCGTATGCCAGCCTGATGCCGACAGTCCGCCAAGGATGCTCGCTCTGCCGGCCGCCTCGTCGAGATGCATGGGCTGCGGATCGAATTCGGCTGCGAATTCAACCATCTCGTCTGCCGTCACCGATTTGGATGCGAGCGGGAAAACCCGCCCGATCGAAAAATCCTCGAAATAATATGCGGCTTCCGTCATGTGGCCCTCCCGCCCACGGTCTCAGGTGTTGAAGCGGAAGTGGATCACGTCGCCGTCCTGGACGACATATTCCTTGCCTTCGTCGCGGCCCTTGCCGGCTTCCTTGGCGCCGACTTCGCCCTTGAAGGTGATGTAGTCGTCATAGGCGATGGTGAAGGCGCGGATGAAGCCGCGCTCGAAGTCGGTATGGATGACGCCTGCGGCTGCCGGTGCCTTGGTGCCGCGCACGATCGTCCAGGCGCGGGTCTCCTTCGGGCCGACGGTGAAATAGGTGATCAGGTCGAGCAGGTGGTAACCGGCGCGGATCAGCCGGTCGAGGCCGGCTTCCTCAAGCCCGAGGGCTGACAGAAATTCCTTCGCTTCCTCTTCCGGAAGCTGGGCCACTTCGGACTCGATCGCGGCCGAGATGATCACGCATTCGGCGCCCTGTTCCTTCGCCATGGCGGCGACGGCCTCAGTGTGCTGGTTGCCGGTCGAGGCATCGGCTTCCGCGACGTTGCAGACATAGAGGACCGGGTGGGAAGTCAGAAGGTTGAGGCCCTTGAGGATCTCGATCTCTTCGGGCGCCAGCGTCTTCAGCAGCAGACGTGCCGGCTTGCCGTCGTTCAGGAGCTTGATAACCGCATCCATGACCGGCAGCTGCGCCACGGAATCCTTGTCCTTGCTGGCGGCGCGCTTGCGGGTCTGCTCGACGCGGCGCTCCAGGCTCTCGAGGTCGGCGAGCATCAGCTCGGTCTCGATCGTGTCGGCGTCGCCGACCGGGTTGATGCGTCCCTCGACATGGGTGATGTCGTCATCCTCGAAGCAGCGCAGAACGTGCACCACTGCGTCCACTTCGCGGATATTGGCGAGGAACTTGTTGCCGAGGCCTTCACCCTTCGATGCGCCGCGCACGAGGCCGGCGATATCCACGAAGGAGATGCGGGTCGGGATGATTTCCTTGGAGCCGGCGATCGCCGCCAGCTTCTGCATGCGCGGATCGGGAACCGCCACTTCGCCGGTGTTCGGCTCGATCGTGCAGAAAGGATAGTTGGCCGCCTGGGCGGCAGCCGTCTTGGTGAGCGCATTGAAGAGAGTGGACTTGCCGACATTCGGCAGGCCCACGATACCGCATTTGAAACCCATGGGTCCGGACCCTGTATCTGAAGAAATTTCGTTGTTGTGGCTATGGGGGAAAGTGCCGGAGCGGTCAAGGCTCTGCTGTCAGGCGATCCTTGCGCGTAAGGCATATTTGCCTTACTTTAAATCAATGGAGAATGGCGATGGTTAGATTGAAAGTCACCGCGAAAGGACAGGTTACCTTGAAAAAGGAAGTTCTTGATCACCTCGGCATCAAGCCCGGCGACGAGATCGATGTCGATCTCCAGCCGAAGCGGCAGGCTATGCTCCACCCGATTTCCGGCAAACTGCCGATCGAAAGCGTCTTCGGAATGTTCAAGAATACGACAGGCAAAAGCTATTCGATCGATGAGATCAACGAGGCGATTGCAGCAAGCTATGCAGGTGAGGCGGAGCAATGAGCCTGATCGTCGATACCAATATCCTCTTGAGGGCAATGATCTTCGATCATGAAGTCGAAAGTCCGAAAGCCCAGGCTCTATTGGCCTCGAACGAGGGACCATTTCGAATCAGACCCTGTGTGAAATGGTATGGGTTCTTCGTCGGCTCTACAAAAGAAGCCAGAGCGACCTCGTCGCGGCAATCCAGACCTGGATGAGTGTCAAGACAGTCGCGCTTGATCGCGCTGCCGTGGAAGCCGGCCTGACATTCCTGGAAGCCGGCGGCGACTTCGCCGATGGAGTGATCGAATTCGAGGGACGCAAGCTCGGCGGCGACACGTTCGCGACCTTCGACAAGCGGGCCGCCTCTATCGTGCGTGCAAAGGGCCGCGAATGCCTGTTACTCGACGCCGATTGATTCGCCGTTCACCATCCGGTTGCTTGAAAAACCTCGGTTGCGGTGCGATATAGCCGGCATGTTCTCCCGATAGGATTGCATCGTCAGGAGAGGCCGATGGCCGAAAATACCACCGTAAAACCGAAGACGAAAACCAAGACCAAGCTGGAGCGGCCGAAGCTCTACAAGGTGCTGCTGGTCAATGACGACTATACGCCGCGCGAATTCGTGACCATGGTACTGAAAGCCGTGTTCCGGATGAGCGAGGAGACCGGCTACCGCGTCATGCTGACCGCGCACAGGATGGGGCTGGCGGTCGTCGTGGTCTGTACCAAGGACATTGCCGAGACCAAGGCGAAGGAAGCGGTGGACCTTGCCAAGGAGGCGGGTTTCCCGCTGATGTTCATCACCGAGCCGGAAGAGTAAGACTTATCTCTTCTTTCCGGCCTTCACGCCGAGCGCCTCGGCGCTGATCCAGAAGACCGCGTCCTGCGATTCCGCCGTTTCCAGCCAGAGGAAATCGAGATCGGGGAATTCCTCCTCCAGGATTTCGCGGCCCGAGCCGATCTCGCAGATCATGCCGCCTTCCGGGTTCAGATGCGCCGGCGCCTCCGCCAGAAGACGGCGGACGATATCGAGCCCGTCCACGCCGCCGTCGAAGGCCATGGCCGGTTCGGAACGGAACTCTTCCGGAAAGCCGTCCATCGCCTCGTGGTCGACATAGGGCGGATTGGTGATGATCAAATCGTATTTCCGCTTGCCGAGCGGCGCGAAGAGATCGCCTTGATGAAGTGCCAGCTGGTCCTCCACGCCGTGCTCGGCGACGTTGAGCTTTGCAACCTCCAGTGCGTCGGACGAAAGATCGACCGCATCGACCGCAGCGTTCGGGAAGAACTTGGCGGCGAGGATGGCAAGGCATCCCGATCCCGTGCAGATATCAACGGCGCTCTCGACGCTCAGCGGATCCGGCAGGAAGGTGGAGCCGCTTTCGCCGAGATATTCGCTGAACAGGATTTCGCCGATATGCGAGCGGGGCACGATGACGCGTTCGTCGACGAGGAAACGGACCCCCTGGATATAGGCGTGGCCGGTCAGGTAGGACGTCGGCTTGCGGGTCGTGACGCGGGCGTCGATCCGCTCGGCCAGCAGGCGGCGCTCGGCGGGCAGCAGGCGTGCGTCGAGGAATGGATCAAGCACGTCGATCGGCAGGTCGAGGCTGTCCAGGATCAGGAAAGCGGCGTCGTCGCTTGCCGTCGTGGTGCCGTGGCCGTAGCTGAGGTTTGCGGCGCTGAACCGGGAGATGGCATAACGCCAGTAGTCGCGAAGGGTGACGAGTTCGCCGGTGATGTCATCCATGTTCGGGGCCTGGTTCATGTCGTGCTTCCGTTGTTCGGTCGGCCTCCCATAGCTGCTCCGAAAGCGGCGCGCCACCCCTTTGACCGGAGCGATACCGGGTTGTCTAAGCGCGGCGGATCTGGAAACCGGTCTTGTTTTGAAGAAACCCGCAGCCTTCGTAGAAACGCAGCGTTGCCGGGTCCGTAGAGCCGGTCAGCAGCATCACCTTGTAGCAGCCGTCATTCCAGGCCTGGTCGATGGCCCTGCGGATGAGCGCGCCGGCATAACCGCGCTTGCGGTGGTCCGCATGGGTGACGACGTTTTCGACCAGCGCATAGGGCGCGCCCTTGCGGGTGAGGTTCGGCACGACGATCAACGTCACCGAGGCTGCCGCGCGCCCGTCTGCAAAGCCGATCAACACCGTCATGCCGGGTTGGGCGAGAATGGCGGCAAAACGCTCCTGGGCCAGTGCCGGCTCCGGGTCCGGATCATGGTTCAGGTGGTGATAGAGCTCGATCAGGTCGGCAAGATCGCCGTCGCGGGCCGGGCGGATCGTGAAGTCTGCAGCGGGCGTCGACACTATTCGCCCTTGCCGCCGAACATCTTCTTCAGCATCTCGGCCATCGGGCCTGATGTCGGAAGGTTCGGCTTTCCGCCGCCTCGGGCCTGGTGGATATGCGATTGACCGGCCGGCTTGGAGGCGGGCTTCTTTTCCGGCTTCGGTTTCTCCTCGTCAGGCTTGCCGCCGACGGCGAGCGCCAGCTTGTTCATCAGCTGCGAATCCTCGGCCTTCACCAGCATTTCGGCATTGTCGGCGAGCGCGTCGAGGAGGGGGGAGAGCCAAGTCTGGTCGACCTTGGCGAAATCGCCGAGCACGTGGTTGTGGACAAGCTCCTTCGATCCCGGATGGCCGATGCCGAGGCGAAGCCTTCGGTATTCCCGGCCGCAATGGGCGTCGAGCGACTTCACGCCGTTATGGCCGCCATGGCCGCCGCCGGTCTTGATGCGGGCCTTGGCTGCAGGCAGATCAAGTTCGTCGTAGATGGCGATGATGTTTTCCGGGCCGAGCTTGTAAAAACGCATGGCCTCGCCGACCGCTTCGCCGGAGAGGTTCATGAAGGTCTGCGGCTTGATCAGCAGCACTTTTTCGCCGGCGAGTTCGCCTTCCGAGATCAGCGCCTTGAACTTCTTCGACCAGGGCGAAAAGCCGGGCCGGCGCTGGATCGCGTCCACCGCCATGAAGCCGATATTGTGGCGGTTGCCCGCATATTGGGAACCGGGATTGCCGAGGCCGGCGATGATGAGCATGGAGACATCCATCCTTGACTGCTGGCTTTCACCACCGCGAAACGCCGCCAAAGTCAACCGGTTTCGACGCCCGAGCTTCTATTGAGGCTCGCCGATACCGTAGCGCTTCAGAATCGCAGTCTGGATGCCGTCCTTGATGAGGCGGTCGAGGCCTGCCTGCATCCTGGCGATCAGGTCGTCGGGCACATTCGGATGGCACGCAATGCCGAGATGCTGTTCGGTGAACAGGATGACTTTTTCGATCGGCGTTCCGTCCGCCTTCAGCTTCTGATAGACGCCTTCCGACATGGGCATCATGTCGATGCGATCCTGCAGCAGTTTTCTGAGCGTCGTGTCGACATTGGCGCTGAGATCGATCTTCCGAAAACCGGAACTCTTCAGAAGCCCCTCGGTATAGTCGGCCCGATGGGTGCCGACCGTATACTGCTTGGCCTCCTCCAGCGTGGTCGCCGCGACCTTGGAACCTGCATGGCGCACGAGAATGTTGCGGTCGACGAAAAGAGGCACGACCCATTTGAAACGCGGCTCGCGTTCCGGCGTGCGGGCGGCGGCGAAGACGCAATGCATGGATTGCGTCTCGGCCATGGCGATGGCCCGGGCCCAGGGCATGATTTCCAGCGTGTAAGGCGTGCCGGCGTCCTGCATGATCATGTCTACCTGGTCGATGCCGGCGCCGCGATAGTTGCCGCCGGGCTCCTGATAGCTGAAGGGCGGGTAGGACTCGGTCGAAAAGACGATGGCCTGCTGGGCATGGGCGCCAGACGCGAGGCTGAGTATGGCAAGAAGCGGCGCTGCGATTTTCATCTGTCCCTCTTCCAAACGCACAAGTTGTCATTTCTGACCCAGCATCTGGTCCGGAGGTGAGGGCTTGTCAGCTCGCCATGGACTCGATTTCGGCCTGCCGGGTGGATAGGGCCGAGAGCAATTCGGAGATTTCGCGGGGCTTCGAGAAGAGATAGCCCTGCGCATAGTCAATACCCATTTGCCGCAGCAACGAGCGCTGTTCTTCCGTCTCGACGCCTTCGGCGACGACCTTGCAATTCATCTTATGAGAAATAGCACTAATGCCTTCGACCAGCATCCTGTTTTTACTGCCTATGTCGCCCGTCTGTTCGGTGAGCGAACGGATGAAGGACTGGTCGATCTTGACGATATCGACCGGGAAACGGCTCATATAGCTCAGCGACGAATAACCGGTGCCGAAATCGTCGAGCGCGATGCGGCAGCCGAAGCGATGGATCTCGTTGAGAATGGTGCGGATTTCCGGATTGTCGTGCATCAGCACGGCTTCGGTGATTTCCACCACCAGGCGCGACGGATCGATGCCGTAGCGGCCGAGCAGGCCGGCAAGGCGTGCCGGCAGGCCGGGCTCGAATTGCAGCGGCGAGAAATTGACCGCGACATAGGTCTCGCCCATGCCGGGCAGGCGGGAGACGCGGGCGAGGTTCGCCATCGCGTCTTCCAGGATGAGGTTGCCGATCTGGCCGATCGAACCGGTCTCCTCGGCAACGCTGATGATGCCCGCCGGCGACATCAGGCCTTTCCGCGGATGGCGCATGCGCATCAGGGCTTCGAAGCCTGACGGAATGCCGGTCTCGATGTCGACGATCGGCTGGAAATGCGCCTCGAACCAGCTTGCGGCGATGGCGACCTCGATGTCGCTCTCGATCTCGGCCCGCTCCCGCGTCTGGTCGAGAATGGCAGGATCGTAGACCTGCGCGCCGTTCTTGCCGTCGCGTTTGCGCGCGTACATGGCCATGTCCGACTTCTGCAGCAGTTCGGCGGCGCTTGCGGCATGGCTCGGATAGAATGCAAGGCCGATACTGGCGCTCAACCGCACGCCGGTGCCCTGGATCCGGAAGGGAACCTCGAACATGTCGACGATCTTCTGGCTGAGTTCGGCCGCGCGGCGTTCGGCACCGTCCCCGGCAATCAGGATGGCGAATTCGTCGCCGCCGAGACGGGAGGCGGTATCGCCGTCGTTGAGCATCGGCTTCGTCCGCTCGACGAACTGACAGAGCACGGTGTCGCCGGCTGCATGGCCGAGATTGTCGTTGATCGCCTTGAAGCGGTCGAGATCGACGAACAGGCAGGCGACCTCGGTGCGCGCCTTGTCGGCCTCGGCGATCTTCTGGTCGAGCGCCGCCTCGAACCCCTGACGGTTCAGCAGCCCGGTCAGATGGTCGGAGATGGCCTGCTGGCGGTTGCGCAGCTCCGACTGCCTGAGTTCCGTAACGTCCGTCATGACGCTCAGCGAGCCGGGAATGCTGCCGCCGGCCGTGCCAAGCTCGGTTTCGACGATCAGCACGTCCATCAGGCGGCTGTCGGCACACAGGAACCGGACCGTGACTTCGATTGCCGGGCCGCTCGATTTTGCCTGCTGCTTGCGTCTTGCATAAATCTGGCGGTCCGCAGGGGCGACGAGTTCGGAAAAGGGATGGCCGATGACGTCCTCGCGGCGATAGCCGGTCGCCAGCAGCCAGTAGTCGCTGACGGCGGCAATCTGGTCGCCCGAGGTCAGCGAGAACAGCATGGCCGGCGTCAGGTTGTAGATTTCCGTGGTCTGCTGATGCGCGCGCTTCAGTTCGCGTTCCTCGCGCTCCAGCAGCGTCTGCATTTCGTTGAAGCTCTTGGCCAGCCTGCCCATCTCGTCGTTCGAGCGCCAGTCGACATGATGGCGCGAGCCGAGCCTGCGGGTGGCCTCGATGGCAGCGGTCAGGCGCATCAGCGGCTTGATGACCATGACGCGATTGCCGAGAATCGCTGCGCCGAAGACCGTCAGGATGGTGATGATGAAGATGGAGATGAAGGCCATTTCCATCTGGTGCAGGGCGGAGAACCAGCCGAGCTTCGGCACGTAGACGGTAATGCTGCCGACACTGCGCATGCCCTGCTGCGACTTGTAGAAGATCGGCTCGGAGATCGCTTCCAGGCCGCGGAAATCGGCCGGATTGACATCGACTTCGGAGATATTCAGCTTGCCGGTGTTGTCGCTGATCTGCACGCCGTTGATGGCGGGATCGGCGATCAGCATCGTGGCGACCTGGTGGATGCTGTCGGTATCGAGATCCCAGAGCGGCTTGCCGAGGGCCTGGGAATTGGTCACCAGCACGAGGTTGACATGTTCGCTGAGGTTCTCGGCGGCCTGCTGGGAGGAAAGTGCCAGAAACAGCGTGAACAGCGGAGCGACGACGACCAGAAGGGCGCCTGAAATAATCGCAATAAAACGACTCTCAACGGAATGAGTCATCCGTCTTCCCCGCATTCATCGTCTGGCCATCGCCGGACTATTTCCCGTCATGCTGAAGTAGCGTGCATCGTTTCACCTATTCATTAAACTTCACTGAAACGACGATGCCAAGATTCGAACGAATTACGGAGGCAGGGTTACTAAACTGTATTCAGCGGACAATAAAAAACCCGCTTCCTTGCGAAAGCGGGTCCCATTTCAAGAATTCAGGCTGGTTTATTCAGCAGAAGCCGGTTCTTCCTCGGCAACGCCTGCAGCCGGGGCGACGATCGTCGCGATGGTGAAGTCACGGTCGGAGATGACCGGACGGACGCCAGCCGGCAGCTTGACGGCGGAGATGTGGAGGCTGTCGCCGATCTTCGCGCCCGTCAGGTCGACGGTCAGGAATTCCGGAATATCGTTGGCCGGGCAAAGCAGCTCGACTTCGTGACGGACGATGTTGAGAACGCCGCCGATCTTGATGCCCGGGGACTTCTCTTCGTTGACGAAGTGAACGGGAACCTCAACGGAAACTTCCGTGTTGCCCGAGACGCGGAGGAAATCCACGTGCATGGTGAAATCGCGGACCGGATCGAGCTGGTAGTCCTTCGGCAGGACCTGGATCTTCTCGCCGTTGACGTCGATCGTGGCAACCGTGGTCATGAAACCACCGGCATGGATGCGCTTCGTCACTTCGTTGGTCGACAGAGCGATCGCGAGGGGGGACTGCTTGTCACCATAGATGACAGCAGGAATGAAACCGTTGCGGCGAAGTTCACGGGAGGACCCCTTACCTACCCGTTCGCGCGCCTCGGCCTTGAGCTCGTATGATGCGTGGCTCATGGCATATCCTTTCGAGGTTGTTTGGAGAGTTTTTCGCAAGCGTTGTAGGCTCGCGTCAAACTGAAGGGCATCATCCGATGCGCTTCATCCGCGTTGCCTCCAAGGGTGTCTACGCGGACCGGCGCGCTATAATACAATGAGCAAGGATGTGCAAGCTTTTCGGCCCGGAAACAAAGGGCCTGCGCTTGACTTCGCCGGTTCGTCTTCCACATTGGTGCCCGTTGAACGAGGGAAGGGCTTGATTCATGAAACGGACTTTGATCGCGGCCAGCGTAATGGCTGCGTCCTGCGTATATCCAGTTGCGGCGGCTGAGATCAACGACAAGGGTGCCCGCGCACTCAAGGAAAACCTCAGCTATTTCCTGCCGGATACGGCGAAGTCCACAGGCTTCCTGACCGTCAAGCCGGCCGGCGAACGCTACGAGATCAGCTACGATTTCGCCAAACTCCTCAAGTCCATCAACAAGAAAGACTTCACTGTTTCCGGCCTGAAGCCGTATTCGGTCTTCGCCGCGCCCCTCGACAACGGCCAGTGGAAGTTCCACAGCGACAGCGACATGAATTTCACCGTCAAGGGCAAGATGCCCGACGGCAAGTCGACGAACCTCAACTATTCCGTCACCGACATGGTGTTTTCCGGCATTTTCGATCCGGCGATCAGTTACTTCCGCTCGGGCGAGGTGACGTCAGGCCCGATCCGCATGGTCTCGAAGAGCGGCAAGGAAGAGGTCGAGGCGAGTTTCGCGAGCACGAACTATTCACTCGCATCCTCGCCGAGTGCCGCTGCCGGGAGCACGGATTTCACCGGCAAGGGGTCTTTCTCCCGTTTCTACGAACGGATTGCGATGCCGGAAACACCGCTGGTGCAGATCCGCGCCGAAAGCCTCGATTTCGATGTCAGTGTTCAGGGCGTGGTGGCCGAAAAGCTCCGCAATCTTGTCGCTTTCGTGCTGGAACTCGTCAACGATGAAAAGCCCTCGCAGGCCGAGATCGCAAAACTGAAGGATCTCGTCCGCGGGGCGATGCCGTTCTTCACGGCGCTGTCGGAAAAGATCACCTTCAACCAGTTCACTGTGGCGAGCCCGATCGGCGATTTCGGCGTCCACAAGCTCGATTACATGTTCACGATGAGCGAGCCCGCCGCGGCAACCCGGATAGGATTCGGTGCCCGCGTCGAGAATATCTCGACGCCGGACGGCATCATCCCCCCGCTCTATGCCCAGCTGGTGCCCGACATGGCGGAGATGGAGGTCGGGGTCGCCGACCTCAACTTCCAGCGTTTCGTCGATACCTTGATGGAGATGGACTTTTCGAGTCCCGTTCCGGCGCCGGAGGCCGAGGGCGAGCGTCTGGGCAAGGCATTCCTCGACGATGGTCAGCTGACCATCGACTTCCCGCGGGTCGCCGCGAAATCCGCGCTCTACGACGTCGAAGCATCCGGCAAGATCAAGGGGTATCCGGAGGAGAAGGAGCGCTATACGCTCGAAACCTCGATCCTTGCCCGCGACGTCGACAAGCTGATCCAGTATTTCCAGGCCGCCGCCAAGAACGACCCCGAATTAAACCAGGTTTCGTTCGCGATGATGATGGCGAAGGGCATGGCCAAGACCGAGCCGGACGGCCGCCTGCGCTGGGACATCAAGTTCGAGGACGGCAAGAACTTCAGCGTCAACGGACAGCCGATCCAATGATCTGAGGACGTGCCTATGTCTTCTCAGGCTGGCTTCGCTTTTGCCAGTCAGCCGCCATTTACCATCCAAAGGAACGTTTCACACATGTTTGAATGCTAAAGCTTCTCAACCAAACCAGTTGAAAAGTAACAGGCTTTCATGTTCCGCGTTTTCTCCTGCATCTTCGTCGAGCACGATCTTCGGTATGTCGCCTGCGCGGTATTGATCTGTGTGATCGGATCCTTCCTGACCATCCGGCTTTTTTCCAGAGCCCGGCGTGGTGGCGGGATCGAAAAGGTGATCTGGCTTTTCCTGGCGGGCTTCATGGGGGGATCGGCCATCTGGACGACCCATTTCCTGGCCATGCTCGGTTATCTTCCGGGCGGGCAGGCGGGATATGAACCAGCCCAGACGCTTCTGTCTTTCGTGATCGCGGTCGCGACCGCTACGGTCGGGCTCAGCATTGCGAGTTATGGCGGGCGGTCCGTGCTTGCGGAAGCCGGCGGCATGGTCCTGGGGCTCGGTATCGCCGCGATGCACTACACCGGCATGGCCGCTTACGAGGTGCCGGGCACCATCGAGTGGGACCGTTCCTACGTGATCGCCTCGCTCATCTTCGCGGCTCTGTTCGGTGCACTCGCGACCAATCGCGTCATACGTCCGGTGACGCGCTTCTGCAGCTACGGTTCCGTGCTGGCGATGATCGTGGCAATCGCCTCGACCCATTTTACCGCCATGGGCGCGCTAGAGGTTGTCCTCGACCCCCGCGCCGTGCTGCAGAACGAGGTCGTTCCGCCGGTCGTGCTCGGCTTCGGCGTGCTGTCGCTGATGCTGATCCTGCTGGCACTGACGGCCGCCACCTACCTGATCGACGCCCGCACGACGCAGGCCGCCGTTGAGCAGTACCGCCACCTTTCCCTGCACGACGCGCTGACCGGCCTTGCCAATCGTGCCGCCTTCAACGAGCAGCTCGCCGATATCGCCGCGCGTCCGGTGGACATGACCGACCGCTTTGCGGTGCTTTCCTTCGATCTCAATCGCTTCAAGGAGGTCAACGACGTCCACGGCCATGCGGCGGGCGACGAGGTGCTGCGGGTGATCGGCGGCAGGCTTGCCGAGGCGGCCGGCGAGGGCGAGTTCATCGCCCGGGTCGGCGGCGACGAATTCGTCGCGCTGAAGCATATGTACTACAAGCGCTCCGACGCGATGGTGCTTGCCAATCGGCTGCTTGCGGAAATCTGCAAGCCGATCGAGTGGAACGGGAATACGCTGACGGTCGGTTCGAGTGTCGGCATTGCGCTCTATCCCGGGGAAGCAAAGACGGTCGACGACCTCCTGGCACAGGCGGATGTCGCCATGTACCGCGCCAAGCAATCCGGCGGCAACGTGATCTGCTTCTACGACTCTTCGATGGACCAGGCGGCCCGCGAACGCAACGCGCTTGCCATGGATATGCGCTCCGGGCTCGTGGCAGGGCAGTTCGAACTTTATTACCAGCTGCAGAACGATACGTTTTCGGGAGAGGTGGTCGGTTTCGAAGTCCTGCTGCGCTGGAACCATCCGGTGCGGGGCCTGGTCTCACCGAACGACTTCATTCCGCTCGCGGAGCGCACCGGTTTCATCGTCGAGCTCGGCGATTGGGTGCTCCGGAGCGCCTGCGCCGAGGCGGCAGGCTGGAAAAATCCGTTCGCCATCGCCGTCAACGTCGCCGCCCAGCAGCTTGCCGATCCGAAATTCCCCACCAGGGTTCGCGATCTCCTCAAGGAGACGGGGCTCAGCGCCGGCCGGCTCGAACTGGAAATCACCGAATCCGGCATCATCGCCGACCATCAGCGCGCGCTGCAAACCGTTCGCCACCTGAAGAGCCTCGGCGTCAAGATCGCCATGGACGACTATGGCACCGGCTATTCGTCGCTTTCGACGCTGATGTCCTTCCCGTTCGACAAGATCAAGATCGACAGGACCTTCGTCGACGGGCTTTCCAACAATGAACAGTCCGCGGCGATCGTGCGCTCGACGCTGATCCTGGCCTCGAGCCTCCACATCCCGGTGCTTGCCGAAGGAGTGGAGACCGACGCGCATATCGCCTTCCTGCGCAAGGAAGGCTGCATGCAGGTCCAGGGCTACCTTTTCGGCAAGCCCGGTCCGCGGGCAGGTATCGAGCATATCGTCAACGGTGAAGCTTGGGGCGAGACGGGGGAGCAAATCACCCCGGCGGCCGCCAAGGTCGCCTGACCCCGCGGGTCAGCGCCGGGGTTCGCCCCCCGGGGCATAGACTGTCTTCTGTTCGAAACGGAACTTGTGGCCGCACTGGCCGCAGCGGATCATGTATTTGCGGGGATCGGTCGAGGCGAATTCGGTGAGGAAGCCTCTCGGCAGTTCGTCGATGCGGAAATCGCGATTGCCCTGACGCCTGTCATCGGTCTCGGAAACTTCGGCGAAACCGACATTGCCGCATTGGGAACATTCGAGTTTTCGGGAATAGCGGTCGCGTGCGGCCATGCGAGTCTCCTTCTTCGCAGGGCCTTCTAGCCGAAGCTCCGGCACAAAGCAAAACGCCGGAACCATGGTTCCGGCGTTTTTTCGTCGACGATCTGTCGTGACCTTAAGCTGGCCTTTTAGCGGCGGCACTCGCCGGAGGCGACGACGCTGAAGCCGGCGTTTGCCGCCTCGCAGGCATTCGGGAAGGTCTGGGTGCGTCCGCCCTGCTGGCCGCAGACGGGACGGTATTCGCGGGTGCAGAAGCGAGGTTCCTCAGGCCTTCCGGGACGGCCGGGCCGATCAGGACGGCCAGGCTGGTTCCAGTCCGGGCGATCCGGCCGGTCCGGACGATCGGGTCTGCCGGGTTGGTTCCAGTCGGGACGATCCGGCCTTTGCTGGCGATCCCAATCCGGACGGTCGGGACGGTCTGGCCGGCCGGGGCGATCCGGGGTTCCCGGGCGATCCCAGTCGGGGCGATCAGGCCTCTGGGGCCGGTTCCAGTCCGACCGGGGCCGTTCCGGCGGGTAATAGCCGCCAGGCCGGCTGCTGCTATCGACGCATGCCGACAGCAGCGGAATGAGAAGGAAAATGGCCAGTTTCTTCGACAGGCCGATAAAGGAAGACATTTCGACTCACCCTGAGTTTGCGTTCGCAGGCGAGTCTATCCAAATACTTGTGACGGAAGAAGGTCAGTCGAACAGGCTGGAGACGGAGGATTCCATCGCCGTGCGGTTGATCGCCTCGCCGAGCAGGTTGGCGGTGGTGATGACCCGGATGTTGTGCGCCGACTGGACCGCCGTGGTCGGCTGGATCGAGTCGGTGATGACCAGTTCCTTGAGCTTGGAAGCGGCGATGCGGGCGACCGCGCCGCCGGAGAGTACGCCATGGGTGATGTAGGCGGTGACGCTGGTGGCGCCGTTTTTCAGGAGCGCCTCGGCCGCGTTGCAGAGCGTGCCGCCGGAATCGACGATATCGTCGATCAGCAGACAATCCTTGCTGGTCACGTCGCCGATAACATTCATCACCTCGGATTCGCCGGCGCGTTCGCGGCGCTTGTCGACGATCGCGAGCTGACAGCCGAGACGCTTGGCAAGCGCGCGGGCACGCACCACGCCGCCAACGTCGGGCGAGACGACCATGACGTTGTTGAGGTTGTAGTGTTCCTTGACGTCGCGTGCGAGGATCGGCACGGCGTAGAGGTTGTCGGTGGGGATGTCGAAAAAGCCCTGGATCTGGTCGGCGTGAAGATCGAGCGTCATCACGCGGTTGGCACCGGCCTCGGTGATCAGGTTGGCGACGAGCTTTGCCGAGATCGGGGTGCGGGGGCCGGCCTTGCGGTCCTGGCGGGCGTAACCGAAATAGGGGAGAACGGCGGTGATGCGCTTGGCCGACGACCGACGGAACGCGTCGATCATGATCAGCAGTTCCATCAGGTGGTCGTTGGTCGGGAATGACGTGGACTGGATGATGAAGACATCCTCGCCGCGCACGTTTTCCTGAATTTCAACGAAGATTTCCTGGTCTGCAAATCGCCTGACACTGGCTTTTCCGACTGGAACATTCAGATAGCTGCAGATCGCGTCGGCGAGGTGCCGGTTCGAATTGCCTGCGAAAACCTTCATTGCGGTCCGCCTGTTTTGAAGCTGGATGCGGGCCTTTTACCGCCGCGGCCTTCGAATGCAAGTGCGTTTCGCACCCGCTCACTCTTTTTTATGAAGAAACTGTGACCCGTGGCTTTTGAGGTTCAGTCCGGGATCGGCCCGGCCGGACCGCTCAGCCCTGGGATTGGCGCCAGGCCACATAGTCCTGGATCGTCTTGGCGGCGATGGTCTCCATGGTCGAAGCGGGGACCGACGTCCAGGGATCCTGGCCGCTGCCGGGCACGCTTTCCTGTCCCTGCATGCGGTGCAGCCGGGCGCCGGAACCGTCGAGAATATCCCAGACATAGACGATGGTGACCTTGCCGCTGTCGGAGAAGGCGGAGAAATAGCCTTTCAGGATATGCTCGGTGCTGTTGTCGCTCGACGGCCGGATCGTCAGCCCGTTGGCGCGGGCCTGGGCACCCAGCTGGCGGGACAGCGGCGTCACCGCCTGGACCGGCGCGCCGATGATCGGCAGGAAGCGGACCGTCGGTCCGGATGCGGGCGGCAGCGAGGCGCTCTGCTGCTGGCGGGACGGTTGCTGGGGTGGAGCGGCCGTCGTCTCGGGCTGCTGCATGGTCTGCTGCTGGCCCTGCCATTGCGGCGGCGGGCCGGAGGAGGCGGGCGAGACGGTGTTGCCGGATTCCAGCGCCCGCGCCTGGGCTTCGAGCGTGTTCTGGGGACCGGATTGATAGCCGCCGCTGCCGTTATAGGTTTCCGGCTGTGGCGAGCGGGCCATGCGGTCGGTTTCGGCCTGGGTCACGGGCGAGGAAGTCCTGGCGCCGCCTCCACCGACATTCGCCTGCGGCGTCAGCGCTTCCGTCGTATTGCAGGAGGCAAGCACTACCGCCAGCAGGGCAGCGGAAAGCAGTGTTCCGAAAGGCCGCATACCCGTCTCCTGCCAAAGATTCCTCAGGCTGAAGCTTAAAGTTCGCTCCTGAACTGTCAATCGCCTGATTTTTCGAGCTTTCAGCGCTGTATGAGATCCAGGCTGTGGCGGGAAAGTGGCTGCGGATCGCTTTCGGTCGTCAGGTAGGTGTGACCGAGGGTCATGGCGGCGCCGCTGTCGGAATCCATGATGATCATGTGCACGAACAGCGTCATGTCCGGCAGAATCTCCTGCGGATTGCCGAAATGGAACATCTGGTGCTCCATCCAGGACGGCGAGAACCGTGCGCCGAGCGAATAACCGCAGGCATTGAGGCGGTGGCGCGACAGGCCGCGCTCGTCGAGAATGCGGGCATGGGTGTCGAAGACGTCGCCGAAAGTCTGGCCGGGTCGCAGAACCTCTTCGATCGCCGTGATGGTTTCGAGGCAGGCCTTGTGGAGCTCGCGGTGGCGAGGCAACGGTTCGCCGACGACGACCGTGCGCATCATCGCCGCGTGGTAATGCGCAGCCGCACCGGCCCATTCGAGCGTCAGCTGGTCGGTCGCGTCGAGCTTGCGGCGACCGGCCTTGTAGCGGCAGAGCAGTGCGTCGGCGCCGGAGCCGATGATGAATTCGTTGGCGGGGTAATCGCCGCCGCCAAGGAAGACGGCGCCCTGCATGGCGGCGAGGATTTCCGCCTCGTCGCCGCCGGCCTTGATCAGCGGCAGCGCCGCATCGAGCGCGTCGTCGGCAAGTTCGGCGGCACGCCTGGCATAGGCGATCTCCGCCGGGCTTTTGACGAGGCGCAGCGTGCTGACCAGATAGGAGGCGTCGCTGATCTGGCCGAAGGTGGCGAGCTGGTTGTCGAGCAGGCGGGCGACGCGGCCGGTCATGCCGTGGGTATCGTATTCGACGCCGATCCTGGCGCCGAGCAGGTCCATGTCGCTCAACAGGTTCTTGAGGTCGAGCGTGGGGTCGGCATTCACCCGGTCCACCCAGACGACGATGTTCTCGACGATCGAGGTGTGGCGCGCCTGGCGCAGGTCGGCGGAGCGGGTGAGCAGCGTCATCGCCCCGTCCGCCTTGACGATCAGGGTCTGGAAGAAGCAGTAGCCGAAGGTGTCGTAGCCGGTCAGCCAGTACATGCTTTCCTGCGCGAAGATCAAAAGCGCATCCAGCTTTTCGGCGCGCATCTTCTCCGTCAGCCGCGTCAGCCGGTCGGCGTATTCGCTCCTCTCGAAATGCAGTGCCATATCAATTCTCCCGAAGTGCGATTGCTGAAATCTGGCGGCCGTAGTCCGGCTCTTTGGCATGGGTGGTGCGGCGGTAGGAATAGAACCGTTCCGCATCAGGGTAGGTGTCGAGACCAAGGCTTTCCGCCCGCACGCCTGATGCTGTCAGCCGCTGGATGGTCAGCGACGGAAGGTCGAACATGGAATGCCCCGGATTCGATGACGGCGTGAAGAATGCCTCGTAGGAGGGATCGTAGTTCAGGAACCGTTCGACAAATTCCGGTCCGACCTCGTAACTTGCCGGACCGATCGAGGGACCAAGGACAGCGGCGATGTTTTCGCGCTCTGCACCCAGCGAGACCATCGCCTCGATGGTGTTCTCGAGCACGCCGGTCAACGCGCCCTTCCAGCCGGCATGGGCCGCGCCGATCACGCCGTTTTCGCCGTCGGCAAACAGGATCGGGCCGCAATCGGCCGCGAGCACCCCGAGCGCCACGCCCGGCACGCTCGTCACCATCGCATCGACCTTCGGCCGCTCGCCGGCATAGGTCTCGTCGACGACGAAGACGTCGGGCGAATGGACCTGGTGCACGGTCGCGAGCTTTTCGAGCGGCAGGCCGAACCAGGCGGCAACGCGGGCACGATTTTCGGTGACCTTTTCACGGTCGTCATCGGAGCCGATGCCGACGTTGAGGCCGGCATAGAGGCCTTGCGAAACGCCGCCCTTGCGGGTGAAGAAACCGTGGCGGATACGGGCGCCGGCCCTGTCGTTCAACAGGGGGCTCTCGATCGGCTCCGGCAAGGGTATGTCCTGCATCGGCGTTATCTATCCCGTTGATTTGAAGAGGTTTTGGGCGCGCTCTCAGGGCCTGCCCGCTGCTTCGATCTAGGGTGAGAGTGGCGCAAGAAAAGGGCGGATGTCAATCGGTTGATGAATTGACGGCCGCTGTTTATTCCACCGCGCGGAACGGCATAAGCTTCAATACCGGGCTCGATACCGCGATGACTTTGAAGAGTTCGCCCATCTTGCCGGCACCTTCGCCGGCCAGCCGGTCGACAGCGGCGGCGATCAGGCGCTGCTCGGTAGGCTCCTTGTCCTTGGCCAGCGCGGTCGCCCGCTCGGCAAGGCCGAGGCCGAACAGGAAATCGCCCTGGCGCAGGCCGCCGTCCAGGTGAACGCCTGCGGAGACGGCAATGCGTGCGAGGTCCTCGAAATCGACATGACTGGTCAGATCCGCTTCGCCCGGATGCTGGAGCGGCGGATCGTAGTCATGGTGGCGGACCGCCTGCAGCGTATCGCCGAAACCGGTGACCAGATGGCCGTAATCGATGATCAGAGCCGTTCCGCCGAAGGTCCGCAAGCGTTCGCACAGCGTCAGCATCACCGCCTGGCGGGCCGGGGAAAGTTCGAAGATCGTGCCGTCGGGAATGCCGGCGACGGGCGAGGGCAGCAGCTGCGGGTCGAGCGTGGCGACGCCTACAGCAAAACCGAGTTCGTCCTCGGCGGTCAGGCCGACGAGGCGTTCGCGAAAACCGGTCGGTGTCTTGACGAACTGGCGGATCGGGATCGCGTCGAACAGTTCGTTGGCGGCGATCAGCGTGAAACCGTCAGGCACTTCCTCGAAACTGTCGTGCCAGGAAATCTTGGTGGAGAAGGCCTCGAGCGTGATGCGCTGGACGCCGCGCAGGCGCTCGCTCGTCTCGACAAGGTGAACATGCAGGTCTTCAAAGAGCGACGGTGCGATGCGTTTGATCACCCGCAGCATGTCGGCCATCATCGTGCCGCGGCCGGGGCCGATCTCGACCAGGCGGACGCCGGTCGGCGTGCCATGCTGCTGCCATGCATGCACCATGAAGACGCCGACCATCTCGCCGAACAGCTGGCTGATCTCCGGCGCGGTGATGAAGTCACCGTGGCGGCCAAAAGGCTCGCGGGTGCGATAATAACCGTATTCCGGATCGGCGAGGCACAGCGCGAAATAGTCGGTCACGCTGATCGGGCCGTTGGTGCGGATCAGCGTCTTGATCTTTTCGGTGAGGGGAGTGGTCAACGGGCGTGCCTCCCCTCAAGCCTTCGCCGCGGACGTTACCGCCGCGCGGGCACGGAAAATGGCCCAGAGGCCGGCAGCGATCATCGGCAGCGACAGGATCATGCCCATGGTCAGCCAATTGGTGCCGAGCAGGTAGCCGAGCTGCGCATCCGGTTCGCGAAAAAATTCCACGAAGATGCGGCAGAGCCCGTAGCCGATGACGAAGGTTCCGGCGATGGTGCCCGGGATATTCAGCGCCTTGAACCGGAAGATCATCAGGGCAAGGACCAGCAGAAGCACGATGCCTTCGAGGCCGGCTTCGTAGAGCTGGCTCGGATGGCGCGAGAACGGTCCGCCGGTCGGGAAGACGACCGCCCAGGGCGCGTTGCTGAGGCGTCCCCAGAGTTCGCCGTTGATGAAATTGGCGATGCGGCCGAAAAACAGGCCGAAGGGCACGACCGCGGCGACCGTATCGAACATGCTCCAGACGGGAATGGCGTTGCGGCGGGCGAAGATGATCATCGCGATCGTCGCGCCGATGAAGCCGCCGTGGAAGGACATGCCGCCATTCCAGATCTCGACCGCGCGGATGGGGTTCTGCACCACGGACGCCAGATCGTAGAACAGGATATAGCCGATGCGGCCGCCGAGCACGATGCCGGCTGCGACCCAGACGAGGAAGTCGTCGAGCTGGACGGCCGTGATCGGCGACTGGCCGTCTTTCCACAGCGAAGCGTTCGCCGCCAGCCGGCGCGCATAGAACCAGCCGAGCATGATGCCGGCGACATAGGCGAGCCCATACCAATGGATGGCGAGCGGGCCGATGGAAAAGGCCACCGGATCGATGTTCGGGAACGGCATCAGAGCGAAAAGATGAAGCGCTTCGTACAAGTTACAGGGTTCCCACCTAACGGCATTGGGCGGAACATGGCGTTGCGGCCATCGGCGGTCAAGGTGAATCTAAGCGAGTGCTGATGCGAACGGTGGATGATGCTTGCAAGCGGACCGTCCAGGCCCTACTTGATCCCTATGGACATTCGCCGGCCCGGATCGCCGGCCAGACGATATGGGAGTTCAGAACCATGGCAACCGGCACGAACCGCATTCTCGACGATTTTGCGCGGCTGATGACCGATGCCGCCGGCGCCGCGCAAGGCGTGCGCAAGGAGGTCGAAACGGCCTTCCACGCCCAGGCCGAGCGGTTTCTCAACAGCATGGATATCGTCAAGCGCGAGGAATTCGAGGCCGTCCGCGAAATGGCCGCCCGCGCCCGCGACGAAAACGAGGCGCTGAAGGCGCGGATCGAGGCGCTGGAAGCGAAGCTTTCGGGGCAATAAGCGATTTAATCGCGGATAAGCGCCGACACTCGCCGGAGGGGATGATTCGCCTTCGGCAAGAAGATTTCCAGAATTTCATAGTCGTCCATACTCTGGGGCAGCCCGTCAGGCGGACTTGAGCTTTGAAACCTGCATCTCCTGCTCCGTAGGAGTCGTGAGGCGTTGTTCCAACCGCTGCTCCGCCTGCCATGTCCTCGCCCGCCGCAGCGGCGTCGCCTCGGTGAAGATGTTCCGCGACCGGAACTCGGCGGGGGATGTGAAAGTCAGATATTCACGCAGGTTGTCGTCGGATGGCGTGAACCAGGGTTCCCGAAGGAACCGATGCGGTCCGCGGACCCAGGCGGGAACGATGCTCAGCCGGTACCTCTTGGACAGGTACTCCGCCGTGGCGCCGTAGAGAGCGTTCAATTTTTCGTCCTTGAGAATGATTGGTTCGTCGGCGAAACAGGCGACCATCTGGATATCTGTCGCTCGGTCATAGAAGTGGTCCAGGAACTCGGAGAGTTCCTTTACCGGATCACCGCCATCCATGAGCCTCTCAGAGACTTCGTGCAGGGTAGACGGGCGCATCGTCGTCCTTTCTCTCGAAGCTGAACATCTCCCTGAGCAGGAAACGCTTGTCATCGTGCTTTGCCGACGTCGGAAAGTATTTGCCGAGAATGCCCATCGCCGATTCGATGTCGCGAACGTCGTTCACCTGCAACAGTTTCTGAATGTCGTTTCTCTCCTGCGGGCCTTTGGAAGGATCGAGAACACGCATGGCCTTCAATTTAAGTGCGAGCATGTATTCGGCGGTCGGTACGTACACCCTGAGGCCTGCCTGTTCGCCCGCCCGCGGAAACGTTCCATACTCCCAATGGTCGTCCTTCGTGGCCAGCCTGCTCAGATGGAATTCGACCGCGTCATTCAACCAGTTCTCTTTCTCCTTGAAGCCCAAGTCCGCGGCGATCTGTGCTACCGCTCGGTCGAACCAGGTGGGTTTGGCCTCTCCCAGCGGGGCGATATCAACGTCTCCGGTCGCAAAACGGAAATTGCTGGCGAACATCAGTGCGGATCCGCCGTAAACCGTAATGTCGATCATCGTGTCGTGTTCCGCTGCGGCTGCGCCGAGGCGGTCGAAGGCGTCAAGAAGCGCCTTGCGGTCTATATCCTTAAGTTCCGCCGCATGTTCAGCCATCAGAAGTCTCGCCAATTCGACAGAGCAACGTTAACACGCGGAGAAGCAATGACAAACGGCCTGAACCGAAGCTCGGTCGGGTGTTTCTGGTGTCATTTGCAACTGATTGAGAATTTGCACATCTAGCCGAGTTATTTTTCCGCGCATCATCCAAAACCGTCGCCGTGGGTTAAGGTACTCGCCCGGGTTCCCGTGTTCTTTCAAAAAAATCATGCCCTGTGGACACATTCAAAAAAGCCAGTGTCCAGAGTCGCTTATGACTCCGTTCTGATCTCCGCTGCGAACATGTTTGGAGTTTTGCCCATGTAAAAACCGAGGGAGGGGCTGGCAGCCGGACTCCGTCTAGGTACACTGATTTTAAAGGATGATTCGAAACGGCTTGGTAAGCTCCAGACAGGGTGACTGCGTTATTCTGGAAGCGTCGGACGATCATCGACAGTGTTGTTCCCGGTTACTGTTCGCGTGTTTTTGGCGTTTTACCGCACGAATTCGCATTCATTCCGGTCAAGAAGGTGCCGCATGACGCTTATGGAAATGGAAATCGAACGCCAGTCGAATCCGGTCGATATGATCGAATTCGTTGCTGCCTCGAACGACTGGACGTTCGAACGGTCGGGTGAAGATGAAATCGCCATGACCGTGGAAGGCCGCTGGACGGACTACCATGTTTCCTTCTCCTGGATGGAGGAGTTCGAGGCGCTGCATCTGGCCTGCGCTTTCGATATCAAGATTCCCGACGCCCGGGTCAACGAGGTCATCCGCCTGCTGAGCCACGTCAACGGCCAGGTGCTGATGGGCCATTTCGACGTGTGGCGCCAGGAAGACGTGGTCATCTTCCGGCAATCGCTGCTGCTGGCCGGCGGCGCCGAACCGAACAATCAGCAGGTCGAGGTGCTGCTTTCGAGTGCGCTCGAAGCCTGCGAATCCTATTACCAGGCGTTCCAGTTCGTTGTATGGTCGGGCATGGAGGCAAAGGCCGCCATGGAAGCCGTCCTGTTCGAAACCGTGGGCGAATGCTGATGGCCTTGGGTCAGTTGGGATCCATCATTCTGGTCGGCGCCGGCAATATGGGCGGTGCGATGCTGTCCGGCTGGCTGAAAAAGGGCGTGCCCGGCGCGTCCGTGACGGTCATCGACCCGTCGCCTTCCGATGCCATGAAAACGATGATTTCCGAGGCCGGTGCGCATCACCTTACCGCGCTGCCTAGCGGTGCCGCCGCGGATATCCTGTTCCTTGCGGTGAAGCCGCAGCTCATGGATGCCGTCCTGCCACCGCTGAAGCCGGTTGCCGGTTCGAATACCGTGGTCGTGTCGGTCGCGGCCGGCAAGACGCTCGCCTATCTCGAAAAGCATCTCGGCGAGGCGGCGATGGTGCGTGCCATGCCCAACACGCCTGCCATGATCGGCCGTGGCGTGACCGGCGCCTATGCCAATCCCAAGGTCACCGACGCGCAGCGCGAGGCGGTGCAATCCCTGCTCAAGGTCAGCGGACCGGTGGAGTGGGTTTCAAGTGAAGCGGATATCGATGCGGTGACGGCCGTTTCGGGTAGCGGCCCGGCCTATGTGTTCTATCTCGTGGAGTGCATGGCGGAAGCGGGCCGGAAAGCAGGCCTGCCGGCGGACCTCGCCATGCGGCTCGCGCGGGAAACTGTCTCGGGGGCTGGCGAACTCCTTCACCAGTCCCCCGATGACGCGTCCAGGCTTCGTCAGAACGTTACCTCTCCGAACGGCACGACCGCTGCGGCACTTGCCGTGCTGATGGCAGAGGACGGCATGCAGCCGCTGTTCGACAAGGCGATCGCCGCCGCCCGCGACAGAGCCGAAGAACTCGGCGCCTGAGTGAGTTCGAATGGCTGAAGACATCACCTATGGCGACTTTGAAAAAGTCGATATCCGCGTCGGCACGATCGTCGAGGTCGAGGCTTTTCCGGAAGCCCGCAAGCCGGCCTTCAAGCTGAAGATCGATTTCGGCCCGGAAATCGGCATCAAGAAATCATCGGCGCAGATCACCGTGCATTATTCGCCGGAAACGCTGGTCGGCCGGCAGGTGCTCGGCGTCGTCAATTTCCCGCCGCGGCAGATCGGGCCGTTCCGCTCGGAAGTGCTGACCCTCGGTTTCGAGGACGAGAACGGCGCGATCGTGCTGGCCGCCGTCGAGCAGCCAGTGCCGAACGGCCGGAAGCTGATGTAGCCCGAGCGTTGAGGCGCTGTGCGGATCGTCAGTGGATATCGCGGCTCTCGACGTCGCCGATGCTGAACGACCGGAATTCCACCTCGAAGCCGGCGCGCTGCGGCGAGCAGAAGGTCATGCCAACGGAGAGTTCGGTCAGTTCCGGTGGAAAGAAAGCGAGCCGCGCCATGCGCCAGTCGGGTTGGGTGTCGGTGCGGTACTGGACGAAGAGGGCGTCGCCCATGCGGGTGACGCGGACGGAGATTTCCTCGAAATCGTCGGCGAGGCGGAAGGCGGACCAGTCGGAATGGCCGTTGGTCACCACCACGCTGAAATGCCGGGCGCCGTCGGTGAATTCGATGCCGCATTTCATCCAGTGTTTTTCGTCGTGGCGGATCATCAGCCCGGCCTGGTCGTAGAGCGCCTCGTACCTCCCGACAAACGAGGTTTCGGCGGTGAAATCGCCGTTTCGGGTCCGGTGGAGGAAGTGGCCGCTGTCGCGGTGAAAGTTGTAATAGGTGCCCTGCCAGAAGTCGGTTTCGGCGCCGGAGCGGGCGATCAACGTGCCATTTTCCTCGCGGCTCTCTGGCGGCGGGTTCAGCCAGGTCATGTGGGACAGGTCGATCGGCATCGGTTCCTCGAAAGAATGATCAGGCGGGCACGCGCACGACGGCACGCAAGCCGCCGCGAGGGCTGTCGGCGAGCGTGACATTGCCGCCATGGGCGCGGGCGATGTCGCGGGCGATCGCAAGGCCGAGGCCGGTGCCGGATGCATTGAGGTTGCGCGCCTCGTCCAGGCGGTAGAACGGCTTGAAGACGTCCTCGCGGGATGCTGCGGGGATGCCCGGACCGTCGTCGTCGAGCGTCAGCGTCAGCCACTTGGCGCTGTGCCGTGCGTCCACATGGAGCGTCTTGGCGTAACGCTCGCTGTTGGACACGAGGTTGCCGACAAGCCGGGCGAAGGCATTCGGCCGCACCGCGATCTCGTCCTCGCCGTCGATCTCGTAGGTCATGGTCTTGCCGTGCAGCGCGAATTCCGCGCGGAGCTTTTCAAGCAGCTCGCTCAACCGCAGTTCGCCGAAATCTTCTTCCGCTTCGCCCTTGGCGAAGGCGAGATACCCTTCCAGCATCGACTGCATGTCGTCGACATCCTGGCTCATGCCCGCCAGTTCCGGCTTGTTGCCGGCGAGCGCCAACTGCAGCTTGAAGCGGGTGAGGATGGTCCTCAGATCGTGGCTGATGCCGGCGAGCATGGCGGTGCGCTGTTCCATCTGGCGCTCGATGCGCTCGCGCATCTGGATGAAGGCGAGGCCGGCGCGACGGATTTCGTCAGCGCCGCGGGGAGCGAAACCATCGGTCTTCTGCCCCTTGCCGAAGCTTTCGGCGGCACGCGCGAGCGTCAGGATCGGCCGGATCTGGCCGCGCAGGAAAAGGATGGAGATGATCACCAGCACGACGGCGGCGCCGATCATCCAGACGAGAAAGATATGGGTGTTGGAGGCGTAAGTTGAGCCCCGGCGGACGAAGACGCGCAGCACCCTGGTATCGAACTTGATACGGATCTCGACAAGCCGGCTGTCTCCGATCGTGTCGATCCAGAAGGGCATCTGGATCTGGCGGGTGATCTGGTCGGCGAGGATATCGTCGAGGATCTCGAAGAAGGGGCGCGAACGGGGCGGCGGCAGCTGGCCGTTTTCCTCGACTGCGATGGTGAGGTTCAGCGCGTCGCTGGCGATGCGGCTGATGGCGTCATAATTGCTGTCCTGGGGATAGGCCTGGATCACCTCGATGATGCCGGCGATATCGCGAACCGTACTTTCCGAAAGGCGTTCGGTCACCATTCGCCAGTGTCGTTCCATGAAGACGGAGGCAACGATGCCCTGCAGCAGCAGCATCGGCAGGATGACGATCAGAAGCGAACGGGTGTAGAGGCCGGTCGGCAGGCGGCGGCGCAGCCAGCGGGTCATCGGGCGCCAGCCCGGCAAGGTGAGCCGGTCCATGTCGCGCTTCAGAGGGTCGAAAAGTGCCATCCTGCCTTCAGCCTGTGCCGGTCTCTTCCCGGCTAATCGATACTCAGCCTGTATCCGATGCCGCGCACCGTCTGGAGATAGACGGGGTTGGCCGGATCCTCCTCGATCTTACGCCGCAAACGATTGATCTGCACGTCGATCGTGCGTTCGCCGACCTCCGCATCGTCGCCGATCAGCTCGTGGCGGGGAATGGTGTCGCCGGCGCGCAGCGCGAAAAGCAGCATGATCTCCTGTTCGCGATCGGTCAGCCTTATGGTTTCGGCGGCCTTGCGCAACTCCTTGCGCGGGATCGAGAAGGTGAAGGGGCCGAACATGATCTGCTCGATCTTGGGCGTATCGGCCGAGGTGCTGCGGCGCAGGATATTGTTGATGCGCAGTACCAGTTCGCGCGGATCGAAAGGTTTCGACAGATAGTCGTCGGCGCCGGCTTCGAGACCGGCAATACGCGATTCCGATTCGGCGCGGGCGGTCAGCAGGATCACCGGAACCGTCTTCTTCTGGTAGAGCGACTGGGTGAGCGAAATGCCGGATTCGCCTGGCATCATCACGTCGAGAATGATGAGATCGAAATGCAGGCCTTCGAGCTTGCGGCGGGCTTCGGCGGCGTCGCCCGCGACGGTGATGCGAAACCCCTGTTCCACCAGGTAGCGGTTCAGAAGATCGCGGATACGCGTGTCGTCATCGACGACGAGAAGGTGAGGCGCATCATCGGAAGGGGGCGGTGTCGTCATCTCAAAGGTCCCACTTAGTCCAAGTCGCTGTCGATAGGCTCGAGGCTTTCATCGCGACCGCGCATGCGGCGCAGGAATTCCTTGACCGAGGCCCGCGTGTCGGGGGTCAATTCCTCCATGGCGCGAGCGATACGGCGCGATTGCGGCTCGGAAAGGGCGAGAGCCAGTTCACGACCTGCAAGGGTCGGATAGAGCCTGCGCTGGCGGCGATCCTTGGCGCCGGCCATCTGGCGAATATAACCCGATTCGATCAATTGCTTGAGGACGCGCGCCAGGCTCTGCTTGGTGATCTGCAGCGTATCGAGAAGGTCGGTGACCATCATACCGGGCTGGCGGCTGACGAAATAGACGACGCGGTGGTGGGCGCGGCCCATGCCGATCTTGGCGAGGATCGCATCCGGGTCGGACACGAAATCACGGTAGGCGAAGAAAAGCAGTTCGATGGTCTCGAAGTCGATCTGGGCTTCGTCGACTGCCGGCATAGTCGGCATGACCTTCTTGACGGCTTTTCCCGTCGATGCGCGCGACACTCGCGTTTCCTTTCCCTTTGCGGCTGCTTGCCCCAGGGTCCGAAGATCCCGGAGCCGAAGCTCTTATTGCCGATTTCGCACTGTAACCCGACGCACGTCATAAAGCGCGATCAGGCTGAACAATCAACAGCATTTGTTGGGGAGGGCGGGGGGCGAGAGCCACAGAGAAGGGCGCTGCCGGACAGCGCCCTCTTCCGCGAAGCTCAATCGTAGATGTGGACGATACGGCGGGTGCCGGGATCGACAAGAACCGGGCGGTCGTTGACGACGACGTAATCGTACTCGTAATCCGGCACTTGCTGGATCACGACTCCTGGGGGCAACGTCGCGCCGATTGCCACGTCATTGCGGACATAGACCGGCTGGACCGGGTGCTCTTCTATGTAGCTGATGACGGTTTCCGGCGGTTCGACGGCCTCGACCGCGCCGACCGGGCCGAGCAGGATATCGCCCGGGCCTGGAACAGCGGCCGGCGGGGTGACGCTCGCAGTCGTCTCATAGGTGACGGACGGCACTTCATACTGGGTGCGGTACTCTTCCACCGCAACCGCCGCGCCGTTGTGGCGGATGGTCAGGTATTCCGCATAGACCCAGCCGCGCATGCCGTTGACGTCGATGCGGCACCATTTGCTGCCCTGGAGGCAACCGTCCATCATGGCCGGGCTGCCGCGGGTGGCCATCCCGATCTCGGGATAGTTCTGGCCGGGACCGGAGCGGACGATGATGTCCGAAGCGGTGGTGGTCGTCATCTGCGCCTGGGCGGGCAGGGCGAGCGCCGAAAGGACGGCGCCGAGGCCCAGCCACTTCAATTCCGGGCATTTCAACCAAGTCGTCATGGATCTTCTCCTCATGTTGACTGGCGGGGTAACACCCGCATGTCCCGGTGGTTCCGCCGAATGCGGGCGGATTCTGCAAGATGTGGCGGGGGTGCCACAGCTAAAATGGGGTACGGAACCTTTGTGCCGCCAACCCATTGACCCCGCCATAAGCACCGGAGAAACCCATGACGAACCCGACCGCGACCGCCCAGACCTTCACCGCCCAGACCTTCAGCGCACTGCCGCCGATCAGGATGGAAACATCCGGCGCGGCAAACCCGCTCAGAAGCGTTCTGGTGACCGTTTTCGTGCTGAAGATCGCGATTGCGGCTTTCCTGATCGCCACCGTATCGCTCGCACCGCCGGTTTCCGCCAACCCGCATTACACGACCCTTGCCTCGAACTGATCTTTTCGGCTGAAATGCCCTCCGTTTATCGGTATATCCCGGCAAGCATCATCGTTCAGGCCGAGGCATCATGGGCAAGTTACAGGCCGGTATCATTCCGGTTACGCCATTCCAGCAGAACTGCACGATCCTCTTCGACGAGGAGACGAAACAGGGCGTCATCGTCGATCCGGGCGGCGACGTGCCGACCATTCTTAAAGTGGTCGAGGAAAACGGCCTCACGCTGAAGGAGATATGGCTGACCCACGGGCATATCGACCACGCCGGCGGCGCCGATGAATTGCGCGAGGCGCTTGGCATCCCGGTGGTCGGCCCCCACGAGGCGGACCTGCCGCTGTTGCAGCGACTGGAGACCCAGGCCGAAAAATTCGGGGTAAAAATGGAGGTGCGCAACGTTTTGCCGGACCGCTGGCTCAACGAAGGAGACAAGGTTTCGTTCGGCGAGCATGTCTTCGAGATCTTCCACTGCCCCGGACATGCGCCCGGACACGTGATCTATTACAACCAGGCCCAGGGTTTTGCGCATCTCGGCGACGTGCTGTTCAACGGCTCGATCGGGCGCACGGATCTGCCGGGCGGAGATCACGATACGCTGCTGGCTTCGATCCGCGACAAGGTCCTGCCGCTCGGGGACGAGGTCGGGTTCATCTGCGGCCATGGGCCGGGAAGCCGGATCGGTGACGAACGGCGCAGCAACCCGTTCCTGCGCGGTCTCTGAGGTCAAAACCGCGGCATAACATTATCAAAAAAAACCCGGCATCTCTGCCGGGCTTCAACTCGAAATGCCAAGCCTCTGGAAGCTTAGCCCGCGATCTGCAGATTGACGGCCTTGGGGCCCTTGCCGCGACGATCCGGTTCCGTGTCGAAGCTTACTTTCTGGTTTTCAGACAATCCGGACAGGCCGGAAGCCTGTACGGCAGAGATATGAACAAAGATATCGGCGCCACCATTGTCAGGCTTGATAAAGCCGAAGCCTTTGTCGGTATTGAAGAATTTTACAGTGCCAGTCTCGGCCATGCAGCAGGTCCTTTTCTCTCTGTCCGTGTTCAGCGGCGGACAGCATCACAGTGTAGCCCCGAAGGGCGGCGGCAGGCAGCTTTAAGAAAGGGTCCCTGTCTTTACCGCGATGACCGGCAGGAATTGCTTTGAAATCTCCGCCCCCGGCCTACCGCCCGAAGTCTTAGCGCCTTCGGAGCGCGTCATTATAGGTCTTCCCATGCTCGTAAATTGCCCGAACTTGCACAGAGTGCTGTGTTTATCGAAAATTGGCAAGAAAAAGTTTTTTGAATTGTCGCCACAATGGCAAATTGCAAATCGCGGGAACCCCCGGAAAATGCGGGTTTTGAGCCTCTGCTGATGGTGCGGCAAGGCGATTCCATCGCTGGCAATGCTTTCGTAACCTTCTTCTGTGCCGTTTTGGGGCAAATGGCGCGAAAAGAAAAATTTTTGCCGCTCATGTCTCTGAACGAGGATCTGGTCCGTTTCGGGCCTATATCGCGGATGATGGCGGTATGCAGCCGCAGCGTGAAATCTGCAGTCTGCCGGTACTATTCGCCGCTGGATTGCCGGCGGCCAAAGGTGCGGGCGGGCCTTGCGAATACCGGTCTGGCCGAGGTCGGAGGAGGCAGGGTGGCGGCGGTCCGGTTGACGCCTGGGTTGGTCTCACCCTCGCTCGTCTGGAGCGGCGCGAAGTCGGCCAGGCTTTCCGGGAAGCTCTCGTTGAATGTCGTCGGGGCGAGCTCGGGCCGCGCCAACGCATAACCCTGCATCAGCGGCACGCCGAGTTCTTCGCAGAGATCCACCTGCCAAAGCTCTTCGAGCCCTTCGAAGATCGGTTCGATGCCATCATCGAGCATCTGCCGGACGATGACGCGCAGCAGCGCATAGCCGGCGGAATTGTCGAGGAAGTCGCGCACCCAGGCGGCTTCGAATTTCACGTAGTCGGGCTTGATGCGCTTCAAACGGTCGAGATCGGAATCGCGAGCGCCATAGTCGTCGATCGCGACGCGGAAGCCGACCGCCTGCATGTGCTCGGCGAAAGCGACAACAATGTCGTCGGACGCGCCGGATCTCTCGGAGATTTCGCAGACAATCCGATCAGGCGCCAGGCCGGCCTCGTGACTGGCGACCTTGATGCGATCGACTTCCTGGCGCATTTCCTGGGGCGTGCGGAAGAGGCCGGGATGGAACTTGACGAAGATCCCGGCGCGGGATCGGTTCAGCCGGCCGGTGTTCAGGATGTGAATGGTGCGCAAGATGCTGTCGACATCGGCCATGTCGACAGGCGAAACGAGCGGAAAGAACTCGGCCGGCGACACCGGTTCGTTGTCGCGGGAGGCGCGCAGCAGGCCCTCGAAAGCTTCGATTTCGAGGCCGGTTTCCGGGCCTGAGCGAAAGATCGGCTGCAGCGCGGATTGCAGCAGGAAAGGGCCGTAGACGGTGGAGAACGACCCATTGTCGCTGCGAACCAGATTGGCGAAGATGCTTCTCGGCGTCATGCCCGTGCCCATCGATTTCCGTTATCCATCCCTCCTGGTTGTAGCAGTCAAGGGTTACGCGGTTGTAAACAAGGTTTCGAAGGTTTTAATCAGCTTCTTTCATGGCTCGCATTCAAGCTTTGTGCTTGAAACGGCGTCATAGTTTAGACATAGAGCTTACGGGCGGTTTTCGGCGCGCGATGCCGCCGTGTTCAACAGCTCTTCAGGACGAAGATTATGGCCTTTCTTGCCGACGCACTTTCCCGCGTAAAGCCCTCTGCCACCATCGCCGTTTCCCAGAAAGCCCGCGACCTGAAAGCAAAGGGCCGCGACGTGATCGGGCTCGGCGCAGGCGAGCCGGACTTCGATACGCCGGAAAACATCAAGAAAGCCGCCATCGACGCGATCAATCGCGGCGAGACCAAATATCCGCCGGTATCCGGCATTCCGCAGCTTCGCGAGGCAATCGCCAAGAAGTTCAAGCGCGAGAACAATCTCGACTACACGCCTGCCCAGACGATCGTCGGCACCGGTGGAAAGCAGATTCTTTTCAACGCCTTCATGGCGACCTTGAATCCCGGCGATGAAGTCATCATCACTGCGCCCTACTGGGTTTCCTATCCGGAGATGGTCGCCATCTGCGGCGGCACCTCGGTGATCATCAAGGCGAGCCAGGAAAACAACTTCAAGGTGACCGCCGCCGATCTCGAAAAGGCGATCACGCCGAAAACCAAGTGGTTCCTGTTCAACTCGCCGTCCAATCCGTCGGGCGCCGCCTATACCCATGACGAGCTGAAGGCGCTGACCGATGTGCTCGTCAAGCATGAGCATGTCTGGGTGCTGACCGACGACATGTACGAGCACCTGACCTATGGCGACTTCAAGTTCGTCTCGCCGGCGGAAGTGGAGCCGAAGCTCTACAACCGCACGCTGACGATGAACGGCGTTTCCAAGGCCTATGCGATGACCGGCTGGCGTATCGGTTATGCGGCCGGCCCGCTCGAACTGATCAAGGCGATGGACATGATCCAGGGCCAGCAGACTTCCGGCGCCTGCACGATCGCCCAATGGGCTTCGGTCGAGGCGCTCAACGGACCGCAGGACTTCATTCCGCAGAACAAGAAGATCTTCGAAGGCCGCCGCGACCTGGTGGTCTCGATGCTGAACCAGGCGAAGGGCATCGTCTGCCCGTCTCCGGAAGGCGCCTTCTACGTCTACCCGTCCTGCGCCGGCCTGATCGGCAAGACCGCGCCGTCCGGCAAGGTCATGGAAACCGACGAGGATTTCGTCACCGAGCTTCTGGAAACCGAAGGCGTTGCCGTCGTACACGGTTCGGCCTTCGGTCTCGGCCCGAACTTCCGCATTTCCTATGCCGCTTCGGAAGAACAGCTCGAAGAAGCCTGCAAGCGGATCCAGCGCTTCTGCGCGAACTGCAAGTAAGCCAATCACGAACTCGACAAGAAAGCCCGGCGGCCACGCCGGGCTTTTCTGTTTCGAGCACTCGCGTTGACGATGGCCGCAACCGGACGTACATTTCGGTTATGAAAACCGTATCCCTCCGCGAAGCTCAGGACCGTCTCGACGAACTTGCCCAGGATGTGGAGCAGGGCGAGACCGTGACCGTAACGCGGGACGGCAAGCCGGTGTTCGATATCGTGCCTCATCAAGAGCCGCCGAAGAAGAAGGGCGGGATTGATCTGGATGCAATACAGGCTCATCTTCGTGCCCGGGGTATTACCAATCCTGTTCCCTATATTGCGGATGATTTCGACGATCCGCTGCCCGAAGATTTCCTGCTGAGACCGTTGCCTTGACGAACCGGTGTCTTCTCGACACGCATATAATTCTCGCTGTTTTGCGGGGCGACACGCGTCAACGCTTCCCCAATATAAGCAAGCTGGTCAGCGGTGCGGATTTCTCCGGTTTCGTGAGTGTCGCCAGCCTTTGGGAGATTGCCATCAAGTCCCGGCTCGGAAAGCTTGATCCGGGCGTACCGCTGGAAGACATGCAGATCGTTCTGGAAGGTGCAGGCCTTACCATCCTGCCCATCGACATTCCGCATGTCATCACCGCCGCCGAACCGGAGCCCGATACGCGCGATCCCTTCGACCGGCTGCTTTTGGCACAATGCCAGGTCGAGGGGCTGCAGTTGGTGACCATCGACCGGGCACTCGTCGGACATCGCCTCGCCTTCAAATTCTAGGCGAGGCGTAGCCATGTCCCGAAATAACCCGTCAGCTCCTGGTCAGCTTCACGATCGTCGATTCCCCGCCGCCGCGTTGTTCGGTGACGGCGTAGACGGCGCCGTCGGGGCCGACCTTGACGTCGCGGATGCGGGCGCCGAGCGGTACGCGTACCTCATAGGCGACCTTGTCGCCGTCCATGTGGACGACCACGATGCCCTGGGCCACGAGGCCGCCGATCAGGAAGGAGTTTTTCCATTCGGGGATGGCGTCGCCGTCATAATAGGCCATGCCGGACGGAGCGATGACCGGGTCCCAGAAATAGACCGGCTGTTCCGTCTCCTTCATGGCGGTGATGCCCCTGCCGATCGGCCTGCCGCTATAGTCGATGCCGTAGGTGACCTCCGGCCAGCCGTAATTCCTGCCGGCTTCCGGGCGATTCAACTCGTCGCCGCCGCGCGGTCCGTGCTCGACGGTCCAGAGACGGCCCTGTCCGTCGAGGGTGGCGGACTGCAGATTGCGGTGGCCGAGCGACCAGATTTCCGGCCGGGCGCCCTGCCGATTGACGAACGGATTGCCGGGCAGGGCCTTGCCGTTCACGTCGATGCGAAAGATCTTGCCGAGGCCGCTTGAGAGATCCTGGGCCTGGACGCGGGGCTCCGGGTCGGACCGCTCGCCGACGGTGACATAGAGTTCCCGGTTCGGACCGAAGACGAGGCGCGAGCCGAAGTGTTTGTTGCCGTCATAGCTCGGCATCTGGCGGAAGATGACTTTGAGATCTTCCAGCCTGCCGCCGCCTCGGTCGTCCGGGACGAGCCTGGCCGAAGCGACCGAGGTGCCGTTGCCGTCATCTCGCTGCTCGGAAAACGAAAAGAAGATCGTGCCGGAGGTCGCAAAATCCGGAGCGAGCGCCACGTCGAGTAGCCCGCCCTGGCCGCCGGAAAGCACTTTCGGAACGCCCTCGATTTTCGGCCCGGCCTCGCCTTCTTGCGAGATGATATGCATGGCGCCCTGCTTGGCCGTCACCAGCATCCGGCCGTCGGGCAGGAACTCCATGGCCCAGAGATGCGGCAGGCCGTCGGCGACCACCTCCTGCGCGATCTTCGGCATCCGGGCCGGCTGCGGAGCGCGCGTCTGGTTGGCGAAGGCGGGTTTCTGGTCGCGGGCGTTGGGCGCTTTGGTTTCCGCGGGTTGGCCGGCGTTTTGCGCTGGAACAGGCCCGGCCAACAGGGCAAGCGAAAGGGCCGAACCGGTCGCGAGAAGACTGAGGCGTTTCATCATGGACTCCCTTTAGTAGGGCGGAACTACCGCCAAGACCTGCAACGACACTCCCGCACGCGGCGAAGGAGTATCTGGCAATGGCCTTCATCTAGGGCGTTCATCGGCAAGCGCCGAACACGGTTCGTTCAAGATTATTTTATCGACGGGTCGCGAACAAAAGCCCGCCAGTGAAAGCGGGCTTCGTGCGTTCGGACGAGGTTGCGGATCAGTCGGCGAGGTCGGCCGGGACCTTGCCGCCGTTTTCGGCGAGCTTCTTCATCAGGGCCTTGTGGAGCCAGACGTTCATCGTCGCGGAGTCGTTGGTATCGCCGGTATAGTGCAGTTCGGCGGCCAGTTCCTTGCGGGCGGTGAGGCTGGAATCGAGATCGAGCGCCTTCATCAGGTCGACGATCGACTTGCGCCAATCGAGCTTCTGGCCGCTCTTCTTGACGGCGGCGTCGAGTATGGGCGTGATGTCGACGGGACCCGACGAGGAAGGGGCCGACGGCGCTGCCGAAGGGATGGGCGTCGGATTGGACGCCGGGGCGGCGGACGCCGAAACCGGAGCGGCCGGTTTCAGAGGTTCGGCTGCCGGCGCGGCTTCATCCGCGCCCCAAATCGCATTCTTAATCTTGTCGAAAATACCCATTGTTGCAGTCTCCCTCGGGTTAAATCCGAATAGGAACCTAAGCTAGAACAATGATTTCTCAAGTAGCGGCCGCGGGTTATTCGACCCGCGGCCCACGAATATCAGATCAGGCCGTGCCCCAGATGGCTTCGGCGGTCTGAACGACGAGTTCCAGCTTGCGCTTCTGGTCGTCCTCGGTGATCGAGTTGCCTTCCTCGGTCGAGGCGAAACCGCATTGCGGCGCGATGCCGAGCTGGTCGATATCGACGAACTTGGAGGCTTCGTCGAAGTGGCGACGGAGGCTGTCGAGGGTTTCGAGCTCACCGGTCTTGGTGGTGATGAAGCCCGGATAGACGCGCTGTTTCGAACCCTTCTGGAGCAGGCTCAGCGGCTGCAGGCCGCCGGACCGCTCGGTGTCGTATTCCATGAAGAACATGTCGACGCCGGTCTTGTTGAAGATGGCGTCGGCCGCCGCATCGTAGCCGCCTTCGGCAGCCCAGGTGGAGCGGAAGTTGCCACGGCACATATGCATGCCGATCAGCATGTCCTTCGGACGATCCTTGATCGCTTCATGCATGGTCTCGGCATACTTCTGGATCAGCCAGTCCGGATCGTAACCTTCCTCGCGCTTCATGGCGCGCTGCTTCTCATCGCCGAGATAGGCGAAATAGATGTCGTCCATCTGCAGGTAGCGGCAGCCGGCTTCGTAGAACTTCTGCACGGCCTTGGCATAGGTGCGGGCGAGAGCAGCGAAGAGCGCTTCGGGGTCCTGGTATTCCGGATAGGTCACGTCGGCGCGGGCGGTGCGGTAGTGGGCGACGCTCGGGCCGGGGATGGAGATCTTCGGCGTCACCTTGGTGTTGGCGGCGAGGAACTTGAAGTGTTCCAGGTGCGGGTGATCGTCCGGGAAGTCGAGCTCGCCGTTGATGGTCGGGAAGGTCGGCGGCAGCTTGACGCCGTGGAAGGTGACGCCCTTGTGGGCTTCGCGGGTAACGAATTCCAGGCCGTCGAGCAGGCCCATGAAATCGTAGTGCCAGAAGTGGCGACGGGCTTCGCCGTCGGTCACGACCTTCAGGCCGACGCTTTCCTGCAGCTTGATGAGATCCTTGATGCCTTCGTCTTCGACGGCCTTCAGTTCGTCTGCGGAAATGCTCTTGTCTTCGTAGAACTTCTTGCGGGCTTCCTTGACGGAAGCGGGACGCAGCAGCGAACCGACGTGGTCGGCTCTGTAGGGAGGTGTAGACATTTGAAATCTCCTTCATGCGCAACACGGTGATCGCGCCCATTGCTGGACGGCCGGTTAAGAAACCGGCCTTCGCCGCGGCGGACACGACCATATTTCAGGCATTGATTCAACCTCTTCCCGATCCGATTCCGCTGTCGCGCGCAAGCCTTTGATGTGGAATCCCTTTTGTCTAGAGACCCAGCGCCGTCAGCATCACGAAGGTGGCGAAAAGAACGAAATGGGTCATGCCTTCAATGGCGTTGGTCTGGCCGTCGTTGAGGTTGATCGCGGCGACGACAAGGGTGATCGCGACCATGACCGTCTGCACCGGCGTCATCGCCATGACGAAGGGCTGGCCGCTGTAGAGCGCGATACTTTCCATCACAGGCACGGTGAGGATGACGGTGGAGAGCGAAGCGCCCATGGCGATGTTGACGACGGACTGCATGCGGTTGCGCAGTGCCGCGCGCAGTGCGGTCAGGATTTCGGGCGCTGCGGAAATCGCCGCAACCACGACAGCCATCAATGTCAGCGGTGCGCCGCTGCCCTCCAGCCCGGCATTCATGAAGGTGGACATGAATTCGGCGAGGAAACCGATGATCAGGACGCCGACAAGGATGATGCAGATCGAGATTACCGCGGATTCGTGCCCGGCTTCCTCTTTCGGCGTCTGGCCGCCGGCGGCCCCCGTGGCGCGCGGGTAGGTGTAGCTGAAGAAGTAGCTGTGCGGACCGACCTGCATCTTTAGGAAGACCGCATAAAGCGCGATCATCGCGCAGATCGTGAAGGCGGAATAATAGTGCCAGCGGTCGCCGGGGATGAATTCCGGGACGATCATGGAAATGCCCATGGCCGTCAGGATCATCACGCTGTAGGTGCGGCTGGAATCGTCGTTATAGGGCTGCTCGCCATGGCGCAGGCCGCCGAGCAGGGCGGCGAGGCCCAGGATGCCGTTGATGTCCAGCATGACGGCCGCGTAGATCGTGTCGCGTACCAGGGTGGGCGAACTGGTATTACCCATCATGATGGCGAGGATCAGTACCTCGACCGCCACCGCCGACAGCGTCAGGATCATCGTGCCGTAGGGGTCGCCAACCTTGTGGGCGAGCACTTCCGCATGATGGGCGACACGGGTCGAGGCGAGGATGATGATGCCGATCAGGACGACGGCGGCGATCAGCGAAGCCGTTCTGCCGGCCTCGAGTACAGAATGTTCGAGGGAATAGGCGACGAAGCCTGCAGCAAGCGCGACGATGAAAAATCTTTCCTGCTTCGGCAGGGACAACAGACCCACGTTCCACTCCTGACCTTACCCTCGGCGCTTATCTAAGGCGGCAACCTGCGGCATCAAGCAAGGTTCCGTTTTCGCCTCGAGGATTTGCGGTCGGCGGCCTTTGATGCCATAATTTGTGGCATGATTTGCGATGTGACCTGGAACCTCGTGGCACCCTTCTCAATTTCTCACCCCGGTGCCGCGACAGGATAAGGATCCGAACGGATCGAGGCAGCCGTAAAAGACAGGAGGGAGTATGACCAAGGTTACCTATAAAGTCGTGCCGCATGACGGCGGCTGGGCCTATCGCCAGGGCGACGTCTATTCTGAGACTTTTCCCAGCCATTCCGACGCCTTGCAGGCGGCCCGCATCGTCGCGGCCGAGCAGCAGGTCGGCGGGGATGCGGAAGAGATCAGCTGGCAGGACGAAAAGGGCATCTGGCACACCGAATACAGCGAGGGTGGCGACCGGCCCGAGGCCGAGGTCATGGATGGCGACGAGGGATCGACCACCCACTAGATGCGGTGGCGCCAAGACATTGATCTAACACGACCGCGGTTCAAGCGCGCTCGTGTAGCATCCTGGCTGCGATCGATGCTTCTCCATTCATTTCATCCATAGGTCCGAAACGGCCAGGCGCCGTTTCCGCTTGTCCCGACGCATGGTTGGCCAAGTTTCTTTCCGGAAATGGAGGAAGTGATCCTCTTGCTTGCCGATCCCGGTGTGTATGGAGGTGATCCGGCCGATGCTTTCATGTGGTCGTGCCGTCTCTACCGGGCCGGATCGACTGCGTCGGCAATTCACTCTTCTTTAAATTGCGGTTGTTAACATTAGGACGTTCTTATCGAAAGGTAAGTCTGGCGACGTAGCCCAGTCAATTCAAAGGAGATTGCGTGTGCAGACCGCAAGTTAGGACGTCGCTGATCCTTATCAACGTTTTGTTTGCAGCTATTTTCTTGCTGTTTGCGGTTTTCTCCATTCAAAGCGTGCAGCAGGTCAACGAAAATACTGCGGCGATTGCCAGGAACTGGCTGCCGAGTGTTTCCGTAACCCGCAATATGCTCTTCGAACTCGCGCGCACGAAATTTGCATATGCCAACCACATCATGTCGATCAGCGACGAAGCAATCGCTGCGGCGGAAAAGCAGATCACCGCCCAACAGTCTCGGCAGAAAAATGCCATCGAAGCCTATCGTCCGCTCATTTCCTCCCCTCGGGAGGCGGAACTGCTCAGCGAGATCGAGAAGCTTGCTGCCAACTACGACAAAGCTGCGCAGCCAATGCTCGAAAAGTCGCGCAAGAATGAAAACGACGACGCCAAGGCTATCTTCTACAAAGACATGGAACCAATTGTCGAAAAGGCGGAGAAGGCAGCCACCGAGCTCCTGGACATCAACGTCAAGGGCTCCGAGCTATCCTATGAAAGCAGCCAGTCGACGTATTCGGTAATTTTCTGGACTACTTCGATCTTGGCGACACTGGTTCTCGCGATCGTTGCAGGCACCATTTCTTATGTCGTGGTTGAGATTGCACGCCCGATCAGAAAAATCACGAATTCCATGACGGTACTGGCTGCCGGGGATACGGATTCGGATATTCCCCATTCGGGGCGCGCCGACGAGATCGGCGCCATGGCCGGTGCCGTAGAGGTCTTTCGGCAGACCGCCCTGGCAAAAATCGCGGCTGACGAGGAAAGGGAAGCAACTCGGGCAGCATCGGAAGCCGAGCGGCTGGGCCGTGAGCATGCGGATCGGGCTCGGGCCGCGGCCATGATGCAGGCGACCAAGGGATTGGCGACGGGGCTGGGCCAATTGGCGCAAGGCGATCTCACGGTTCAGATCAGCGAAACGTTCGATCGTGATTTCGAGGGGCTGCGCCGGGATTTCAACGGCGCAGCCACTCAACTGTGCCAGACTTTCGCCAAAGTATCAGGGGTTGCCGTCGGTATCGACAGCGGCTCGAGTGAGATCGCCCACAGCGCAAACGATCTTGCAAGACGCACCGAGCAGCAGGCCGCCGCCCTTGAGCAGACAGCGGCGGCCCTCGACGAAATTACGGCGAATGTCGCCTCCGCCTCCAAGCGCGCCGAGGAGGCGCGGAGCGTCGCCGTTGACGCCAATGCCGGTGCCGCGACATCCGGCGAAATCGTCAACCAAGCCGTTCAGGCCATGAGCCGGATCGAGCAGTCATCCGACCAGATCTCCAGCATTATCGGGGTGATCGACGAGATTGCCTTCCAAACCAATTTGCTCGCTCTCAACGCCGGCGTAGAGGCTGCGCGCGCGGGGGAGGCAGGCAAGGGATTTGCCGTTGTGGCACAGGAAGTCCGAGAGCTGGCACAACGCTCCGCCCAGGCCGCCAAGGAAATCAAAGCCCTTATTCAGACGTCAACTGGCGATGTGGCGCGCGGTGTCGAGCTCGTCTCAAAGACTGGCGAAGCGTTGAAGAAGATCGGCGGCCTGATTGTCTCGATGAACCAACACGTCGATGCGATTGCCATGTCCGCTCGCGAACAGTCGCTGGGATTGGCCGAAATCAATACCGCCGTTAACAGCCTGGACCATACAACGCAGCAGAACGCGGCGATGGTCGAAGAGACAAGTGCGGCGTCCGCATCTCTTGCGAACGAGAGCACTACGCTGCGGCAGCTCCTCAGTCAGTTCAGGATCGGTACCGAAACCCTGAATGAACCCCGTGCTCTTCGCAAGGCTGGGTGACGCCCCGCCTTTGTCGCTTTGGCATCATCGGGCGCATCTCAGGCTGACATTTGCGCGCTCGGGCAAAAAAAGGGGCCGCTGACCGGGCGCGACCCCTTCTCAATCAGATCAGGCGACCGCTTCGAGCGCCGGATAGTCGGTATAACCCTTGGCGCCGCCGCCGTAGAAGGTGGACTTGTCTGCCTCGTTGAGTGGCGCATTGTCCTTGAGACGCTGGACGAGATCCGGGTTGGCGAGGAAGAGCTTGCCGAAGGCGACCGCATCGGCATAGCCGCTTTCGACGGCCTTCAAGGCGCTTTCGCGGTCATAACCGTTGTTGACGAGCCAGCCGCCCTTTCCGCCGGCCTTTCGGTAGATATTCTTCAGTTCCTGATAGTCGAAGGGCTTTTCGCCCTGGAAGAAGGCACGGTCGCCGCCGGTCGCGCCTTCGATCAAGTGGACGAAGGAGAGGCCGCGCGGTCCGAGCTGCTCGACCACATGGTTGAAGACGGCCTGCGGATCGGGATCGCTGACGCCATTGGCCGGTGTCACCGGCGACAGGCGGATGCCGACACGGCCGGCGCCGATTTCCCTGGTCACTGCATCGACGACTTCCACTAGGAACCGTGCTCGGTTCTCGATCGAGCCGCCGTATTCGTCCGTGCGCTGGTTGGCGCCCGACTTCAGGAACTGGTCGATCAGGTAGCCGTTGGCGCCGTGGATTTCGATGCCGTCGAACCCAGCGTCGATCGCTGCGCGGGCTCCCTTGGCGAAATCACTGACGATTCCTGCGATTTCCGAATGTTCGAGCGCGCGGGGAGCGGACGTATCGACGAAGGCGCCGCTGCCATCCGGGTTGGTGATATAGGTCTTGCCGCCGGCCGGAATGGCCGAGGGAGCAACCGGAGCGCCGCCGTTCGGCTGCAGCGAGACGTGCGAGACGCGGCCCACATGCCAGATCTGGGTGACGATCTTGCCACCCTTGCGGTGGACGGCATCCGTCACCTTCTTCCAGCCTTCGATCGCCTGCGGCAGATAAAGGCCCGGTACATCCGCATAACCCTGGCCCTGGTGGCTGACCGGCGTGCCTTCGGTGATAATCAGCCCGGCGGTGGCGCGCTGTTCGTAATAGGTGACGTTGAGGTCGTTGGGGATCGCCTTCGGCGAGCGGTTGCGCGTCAGGGGAGCCATGACGACGCGGTTCGAAAGTTCGATATCGCCGAACCTTGCCGGATCAAAAATGCTAGCCATTGGAAATTCCTTATGCTGTTGGGAGGAGAGGTGGGGATCAGAGCGTCGATCTGAGATCGTCGAGGAAGGCCGCGATGGTTTTTTCGTCGCGGTGGTAGAATGCCCATTGGCCGACCCGGTCGATTTTCACCAGGCGGGCTTTCTCGAGCGTCGAAAGATGCGCCGAGACGGTGGATTGGGAGAGGCCGCAGCGTTTTTCGAACTGGCCGGCGCAGATGCCCATTTCGAGCGGATGCGCCTGATCGCAAAAATGACGTTCCGGTTCCTTCATCCATTCCAGGAATTCGACCCGGACCGGATGCGCCAGCGCTTTCAGAATTTCCGTCTTGTCCATGGTCAGGATCCAATATCGGAGTTTCTCGATATATAGATCGCCGGAAGACGATTTAAAGGGAGCGGTTAGCGGAGAAACGGGAGATTGTAAAAAAAATGGGCCGCCGGATCACTCCGAGGCCCAATAATTGTGAAGGTCAAAACCTCCAGAGGGGAACAGCCGGCACAGACGACAGGGACGTCGCCGAAGCGCGCCGACTAAACTGAATATGGGGAGGCAAGTTTCGCTCGACAAGGGTATGGCTGAGATATTGAACAGAAGTTTTGACGCGGGTTGCGACGGTGGAAACCGGTGAACGAGCCACGGCTGGATTCGGGGCAAAAAAAGAGGGCCACTGGATCGCTCCAGGGCCCTATAAGTGTGAAGGTCAAAAAAACCTCCAGAGGGGAACAGCTGCTGCGGCGGAACTGGGAGGAAAAGCCGCCATGTGCATCAGCTGTGTGCGATATGGTGGTTTTTTGTGCAGCGAACAATACTCTTTTGTGCAGGACAGCCATGCGTGAGGTGCATCGCTTTGATTTGATGCGCTCAGTGGTTACATATCAGGCGGCCGCAGAACCCAGGAAATCATGGGGTTGCAGGGGTCTTTCGGGCATATCTAGTTCGGATCGCCGCTGGTCAGAAGCTCCAGTTGCGGGCCTTGCCGACCACGAAATCGCGAAAGACTTTTAGCTTCGCGGCGTTCTTCATTTCATCCGGATAGCAGAAATAGGTGTCGAAGGACGGGATGTCGGCATTGATCGCCAGCTGAATCAGTCCCGGATCGCGGCCGACGATATAATCCGGCAGGCAGGCGATTCCGATTCCGAGCAGGCAGGCGCGCTTGATCGAGGTCTGACTGTTGATCTGCAGATGCGGCGTGCGGGTATTGTCCGATGACCGGCCGGCATATTCCAGCCAGTTGACGTCGAGCAGGTAGTTCGGCGCCGGTTCCCCGAACGAGATGATGCGGTGGTTGTCGAGATCCTCGACCGACTGCGGTTCGCCATAGCGGTTGATGTAGGAGGGGGCCGCATAGACGTGCATGTGGACGGTGAAGAGCTTGCGCTGGATGAGGTCGGACTGGACCGGCTGGCGCAGGCGGATGGCGCAGTCCGCATGGCGCATGTTGACGTCCACCTCCTCGTTGTCGAGGATCAATTGGATCGACATTTCCGGATAGAGCTGCAGGAATTCCTGCACCTTGTCGGTCAGCCAGCCCTGGCCGAGGCCAACGGTCGTGGTGACGCGCAGCTTGCCCGACGGCTTTTCCGTCGTCTCGGTGAGCTGCATCTTCACGGTTTCGAGCTTCAGGAGCACGTCGTGGGCGGTGCGGTAGAGGAGCTCGCCCTGTTCGGTGAGAATCAGGCCGCGCGCGTGGCGATGGAAGAGTTTGACCCCAACATCCTGTTCCAGCGCACTGACCTGGCGGCTGATCGCCGACTGGGAAAGATGCAGCTTATCGGCCGCATGGGTGAAGGATCCCGCCTCCGCCGCCGCGTGGAAAATGCGCAGTTTGTCCCAGTCGAGCGGCACACCCATCGTTCAACGTCACTCCGCGGCTATGGCAACCGGCTGAATGCCGGAGAGGTAACGTTCGGCCTCGAGCGCTGCCATGCAGCCCATGCCGGCGGCGGTGATCGCCTGGCGGAAAGTGTCGTCAGTCACGTCGCCGGCGGCAAAAACGCCGGGCACGTCGGTGGCGGTCGAATCGGGAGCCGTCCAGAGATAGCCGTTCGGCTTCATCTTCAGTTTACCCTGGAAGAGTTCGGTCGCCGGCGCATGGCCGATCGCCACGAAGACGCCATGGATCGGGAAGTCGGTAACCGCACCCGTTTGTGTATTGCGTAGCCTGACGCCCTCGACGGACGGCGGCATCGGCGCCTTGGCCGGCTTGCCGGTGATTTCGGCGATTTCGGTGTTCCACAGCACGTTGACATTGGGCCGCTGGAAAAGGCGTTCCTGCAGAATTTTTTCCGAGCGGAACGAGTCGCGGCGATGCACCACGGTCACCGATTTGGCGATATTCGACAGGTAGAGCGCTTCCTCGACCGCGGAATTGCCGCCGCCGACCACGATCACGTCCTTGTTGCGATAGAAGAAGCCGTCGCAGGTGGCGCAGGCGGAGACGCCAAAGCCCTGGAACTGCTGCTCGGTTTCGATGCCGAGCCATTTTGCCTTGGCGCCGGTCGAGATGATGATCGTCTCGGCGGTCCAGACCGCTCCCGAATCGGTGCGCACCGTGAAGGGGCGATGGTTGAGCTCGACTTCGGTGACGAGGTCGTTGACGATCTCGGCGCCCACATGGGTCGCCTGTTTCAGCATCTGCTCCATCAGCCAGGGACCCTGGATCGGATCGCCGAAACCCGGATAGTTTTCGACATCCGTGGTGATCATCAGCTGGCCGCCCTGTTCCATGCCGGCGATCAGGACCGGTTTCAGCATGGCGCGCGCCGCATAGATGGCGGCCGTATAACCGGCCGGGCCGGAGCCGATGATCAGGACCTCGGTATGACGGGAGGACATGGAGTAATTTCCTTTCAAAGACCGGTCGACGTTTCGTTGCCCCTCATATAGGTGGTCGATGTCCGGTCTGCCGCTTTAGAAGCGCCATGTAAGATTGATCCATGCAGCAATGCAAGGGCAGCCTTGCACTAACAACAGATCAGTTGGCATGGAACCCTTGCCAGGGGGCTCGACGACATATTCTTGCTTAAAATTCCTCTTGCGATAAAAGCACTGCAGAATGAAGGGGACCTCTGTGCTTCGCGCCGATCTTGATGCCATCGACCTAAAAATCCTGCGGGAATTGCAACGTGACGGGCGCATGACCAATGTCGAGCTCGCCGAGCGTGTCGGCATTTCGGCGCCGCCCTGCCTGCGCCGGGTGCGCAAGCTCGAAGAGGCCGGCATCATCGAAGGCTATCACGCGCTGCTCAACGCCCCGAAACTCGGCGTCGATCTCGTCGCCTTCTGCATGGTCGGGCTGAAGCGCCAGTCGGATGCGGATCTCAAGGCCTTTGGGGCGAAGGTGCAGCAATGGCCGATGGTGCGGGAAGCCTGGATGGTCAACGGCGACAGCGATTTCCTGCTGCGCTGCGCGGCCCAGAACCTCACCGTCTTCCAGGACTTCGTCATCGAGGTGCTGACGGCCGACCAGCATGTCGATACGGTGCGTACCATGCTGACCATCCGCCAGGTCAAGCAGCTGGGTCTGGTGGAGATCTGAAGCGCGCCGGCGCTGACGGGCGTTTCGTCACTTGTTCCCGGCAGGCCGGAACCGCTTTTTGTGGATGAAGGCGATCAGCTTGTCTTCCATCAGGCGACGCTGCTTGGCGAGCGCGTAGAACCACTTCCGCTTGTTGGTCTTTCTGGCGCGGCCGGAGCTCGCCAGGATTTCGCTTGCTGCATCCGTGGTGGTGACGGGCGAGGGCCAGAAGGAGTAGCCGTGGCCGGTGCGGGTCAGCCAGTGGCGGAAATAATTGTCGACCGGGGCGAACATCTTGCGGTGCTCCGCGAGGAACAGCCGGGCACCTTCGCGAGACCAGACGATGGCGCTGGTCGTCATCGGAAAGTAATGGGCTGCTACCAGTTCGCAGTCGTGGCCGCCGATGCCGTAGCGGGCGAGCGGCGTTGCGATCTTCAGCTTGTTGTTGCCGATGTTGATCAGCCGCCAGTCGGGATCGACCTTTTCGAGATCGGGAAGCGCCGCGTCGAGCAGTTCGACCGGGTTGCAGAGCGGCAGCGCGTCGTCTTCCAGCACCAGCGCATAACGGGCGTCGGATTTCAGGAAATGTTCGGCGACCTTCAGATGGCTGCGGTAGCAGCCGATTTCGCCGCCGACGAGAGTCCGGCCCATATAATTCTGGGCCCGCTCGGCGTCGTAGTCCGGGATCGTCGCGAGGTCGAACTTGCGGCCGTCAACGGCAGAAATCCGCTCGAAGGCGATGCCGAAGGCCGAAAGACGGTCGCTGATGGTCTGCAGGCGGTCATTGCTGCCATCCAGATTGATGACATATGTCTGAAGCGATTGCATTTTACCCTTTTTTGGCAAGGAGGCGCAGCGGCTTTTCGTTCGCCAAGACCGCTTCCGTCACCGGTAGACTTGTAATGGTGCGTCGACGTGGTCGAAGCTGTTTGAGCTTTGCTATATCGTGGCTCGGCCTTTTTGGGAACAAGCGGGCGTTTCTTCCCGGGAGCCTCGCCCGAACCGGTGCGGAAGCGTCACGGCAGTCGCATCCTGCCCGGCTCCCAACATTTCAGCGACAACCATTCCCGTACCCCTTGCGCAGGTTTTTCAACCGTAACATATAGGCGGCGCTGCCTATGGATGCTGGTTTCCGGTATGAAGCGGCGGAAAACAGACAGGCGAGGCGACATCGATGCGGGTTCACCAGTATATTTTCGGCAAGGACGGCGGGGCGGAGAAGTTCTTCGTGCATCTGGTCGGCGCGCTTGCACGGCGCGGCGTTGAGCAGACGGCCGTGATGCGCTGGAACCGCCGCTGGAAGCCGGATGTCGAGGCCCATGCCAAGGTGATCGAGAGCAATTTCCGCAACCTGTCGATCGATCGTATCCTTCTGCCGATGAAGGTGCTCTCCATGGCAAAGCGGGACAAGGCCGACGCGATCATTTCCTGGTCCACCCGCGGTGCCCGCCTGATGCCGGACTATAAGGGGGGGATCAAACTCTCCCGCCTTGGCGACTACCCCACGCATCTCGGCTATTTCAAGAACTCCGACATTCTCGTCTGCAATACGCCGGGCATTGCCGACCATGTGCGCAACAATCTGGGCTGGACCCGCGGCGTCGAGGTGATTTCGAACTTCACCGACACGTCGGTCGTGGCGCCCGTCTCGCGCTCGGTTGCCAACACGCCGGAAGGCGTGCCGCTGATCATGACGATGGGGCGTTTCGTCAAGCGCAAGCGTTTCCATCTGCTGATCGAGGCGATGGCGGCGGTGCCGGACGCCTATCTGTGGATCGCCGGCGACGGCGAGGAACGGGAAGCGCTGGAGGCCGTCATGCGCGAGCACAAGATGGAGAACCGGGTACGGTTCCTCGGCTGGCACAAGGATACACGCCCCTATCTTGCCGCCGCCGACATCTTCATCATGCCGTCCAGCCACGAGCCGCTCGGCAACGTGATTTTCGAGGCCTGGGCGCAGAGCAAGCCGGTGATTTCCTCGCGTTCGGAAGGGCCTTCGTGGTTCATGCAGCACGGCGAAAACGGTCTGCTTGTCGATATCGATGACGTCGCCGGTTACACGCGCGCCATCAACCAGGTGATCGCAGATCGTCAGCTGGCGGCGAGCCTCGGCGAAAAGGGCAGGGCGACGCTGGTGGGGCAGTTTTCGGAAGAGGCGATCGCCAACGCCTATATCGAGCTGTTCAAGCGGAAGCCGTGATCCGGTAGATATTGCCGAGCAGCTTTGCTTCGCCTTCGATGCTGAAATTTTCGAGCGCATGGGCGCGAGCATGGGCTGCCGCTTTCGATCGCCGGGGCTCGTCGTCCATGAAGACGGCGGCCGCCTCGGCCATCGCATCGACGCTGTCGCGGGCGATGATCAGGCCGGTTTCCTCTTCGCCCGTCACCAGGAGTTCCGGGAAGGCGCCGACATCGGTCGCGATCACCGGGACCGCGGTCGCCATGGCTTCCAGCGGCGTCAGCCCGAAACCTTCCCAGCGCTGCGGCGCGATGAAGAGGTCGAGGGCGCGATACCATTCGTTGATATCGGTGTGCTCGCCGACGAACAGGATGCGGTCGGCAAGGCCGGCGGCGGCGACCTTCTTCTTCAATCCATCCTCGAAATCCACATGCGGACCGGTGGCGCGGCCGGCGACGATCGCCGACCAGTCCTTGCGCTCGGCAAGCACGCGGATCATTGAATCCACAAAGAGATCGGTGCCCTTCTGGCGCCGCACGCGGCCGAAACAGCCGACGATCTTCTGTGCCGGATCGAGGCCTTTGGCGCGCTTGGCCTCTGCCTTGTCCGATGGCGGCGAGAAGCGGTTCGTGTCGATGCCGTGCAGCACGACGGTGTTCTTGACCGTTAAATAATCCGCAGTCTTGCCGCTCGTGGCGATGACGCCGTCCATCTTCGAGACCAGCCATTTCGTCCAGCCGGTATGGCGGCGCTGGGAGGCCGAGGTGAAGACGATCTTCATCGGCATGCGCAGCACGTCGCGCATGAAAATCGCCGGCAGCATCTCGATATTGCGGCGCGCGTGCCAGATCCGGCACCGCTTGCCGCGCGGCGGCGACCAGAGGCGGAACAGGTCGCGGTAACGGATATGCGGCAGATCGGCGGGCAGTCCGGGGCCAAGCGCCGCGACCTTCTGGCCAAGCGATCTCTGGACGGGCACGAGCTGGATGATCGTCGACGTGACGCCGGAGAGCCGCCGCTTGAAATTCGGCGCAATCACTTCGACGTCACGGATATCGATGATGGCGGGGTCGCCTTGTTTGCCCACGGGCGTATCAGCCCCAGGAAATGGCGAGGATTTCGTAGGCCTTGGAGCCGCCGGGGGCGACCACTTCGATGGAATCGCCCTTTTCCTTGCCGATCATCGCACGCGCGATCGGCGAGGAGATGGAGATACGGCCAGCCTTCACGTCGGCTTCCTGGTCGCCGACGATCTGGTAGATCTTTTCCTCGTCGGTGTCCTCGTCGATGAGCTTCACGGTGGCGCCGAACTTGATCTTCGAGCCGGACATCTTCGATAGGTCGATGACTTCCGCACGCGCGGTCAGGTCTTCCAGCTCGGTGATGCGGCCTTCGTTATGGCTCTGGGCCTCCTTGGCGGCATGGTATTCGGCATTTTCCGAAAGGTCGCCATGGGCGCGCGCTTCCGCGATTGCCTCGATGATACGGGGACGCTCCTCCTGCTGACGCCAGCGCAGCTCCTCTTGCAGCTTGGAAAAACCACTCTGCGTCATCGGTACCTTTTCAACCATTTCCTTGTCCTTCAGGCGCATGCCCGCGGATACCGCGGACACAAAAAGAAACAGGTTCCGGAGCGAAACTTCGGAACCATCGTAAAATCAGAATGTAGGTCACTATAACAGAATTTCGACAGCGAACGCTAGGAATTTCGAAACCTTGTCCGTGTGCCCCTCCTTCACCATGAGATTGCAAGCGGCACCGTTTGTCAATGACTTGACGGGCTGAAAAAGAACATTTAGTGAACATTCTAATGAAGAAGTCGCTGAAAGAACGCCTGGCGATCCTTTCGGATGCCGCCAAATACGATGCATCCTGTGCATCCAGCGGGACCGTGAAGCGGGACTCGTCCGCGACAGGCGGGCTCGGCTCGACGGAGGGTTCGGGCATCTGCCATGCCTATGCGCCGGACGGGCGCTGCATATCGCTCCTGAAGATCCTTCTCACCAATTTCTGCATCTACGACTGCGCCTATTGCATCAACCGGTCGTCCAGCAATGTGGAGCGAGCCCGCTTCACGCCGGAGGAAGTGATCTGGCTGACGCTGGAATTCTACCGCCGCAATTATATCGAGGGCCTGTTCCTCTCCTCCGGCATCATCCGCTCCTCCGACCACACGATGGAGGAGATGGTACGGATCGCCAGGGAGCTCAGGACAACCCATAATTTCCGCGGCTACATCCACCTGAAGAGCATTCCGGAAGCGTCCGCGCATCTGATCGAGGAGGCGGGGCTTTATGCCGACAGGCTGTCGATCAATATCGAACTGCCGACCGACAGCGGCATCAGCCGGTTCGCGCCGGAAAAGCGGCCGGACAATATCCGCCGCTCGATGGGCAAGCTCAGGCTGAAGATCGAGGAAATGGCCGATCCGACGCTGCAGACGAAACGGAAGAAGACGTTCGCGCCGGCCGGGCAGAGCACGCAGATGATCGTCGGTGCCGACGGCGCCAGCGACGCGACGATACTCGGTACCAGCGCCCGGCTCTACGGCAGTTATGGCCTGAAGCGGGTCTATTATTCCGCCTTCAGCCCGATCCCGGATTCGTCGAAGAACCTGCCGCTGATCAAGCCACCTTTGATGCGCGAGCACCGGCTCTACCAGGCGGACTGGCTCTACCGGTTTTACGGTTTCGAGATTGGCGAAATCACCGCGACGCAGGCGGGCGGCATGCTCGACCTCGATCTGGACCCGAAGCTCGCCTGGGCGCTCGGCCATCGCGAACGGTTCCCGGTGGATATCAACCGGGCGGAGAAGGAGATGCTGCTGCGGGTGCCGGGTTTCGGCACCAAGACGGTGAAGGGCATCCTCTCTTCGCGGCGGTTCGGGCGGCTGAGGCTCGACGATCTGAAGCGGCTCGGCGTATCGCTCAGGAAGGTGCAGCCGTTCATCACGGCGGAGGGTTGGACGCCCCACCGGCTGGTCGACCGGACGGATTTGAGGGCGATGTTCGAGCCGAAGCCTGAGCAGTTGTCGCTGTTATGAGGTACCGTTTTTCGCTGCGGGGCAGGGGCGATCTCACCGAGTGGCGCGATGCCGCCCGCGCCTTCCTGATGGCCGGTATCGTGCCCGAATATATCGAATGGCGGACGATGGACGATGCCGACGGGCTGTTCGGTTTCGACGAGAATCACCTGCCGCCGCCGCATCCGGACTGTGAGCCGATGACGGTGTCGCCTGCCTTCATCCGGCTGGCGCAGGCAGTGCTCTGCCATTCCGACCCGACACGGTTTGCGCTGCTCTACCGTATGCTGTTCCGGATGATGCATGGCGGTGTGATCCATGGCCGGCACCTGCTGCAGATGGCGACTGATCCCGACGTGGTTGGGGCAAGCCGCATGGCGAAATCGGTCGGCCGCGACTATCACAAGATGACCGCCTTCGTGCGTTTCAAGGAACTGCCGCTTAAGGAGGGGACAGCCGGGCGGCGGCGCTTCATCTCCTGGTTCGAGCCGGATCACTTCATCATCGCCCGGGTGGCGCCTTTCTTCCAGCGGCGCTTCACCGACATGGATTGGTTGATCCTGACGCCAAAGGGTTCGGCCTCCTGGGACGGCGAGACGCTGCGCACGACGGACGAGCCGGCGGAAAAGCCCGATCTGCGTGACGAGACGGACGAGCTGTGGCGCACTTACTACGCCTCGATCTTCAACCCGGCGCGCCTCAAGGTGAAGATGATGACCACGGAGATGCCGAAGAAATACTGGAAGAACCTGCCGGAAGCGGAGCTCATTCCGGGGCTGATCGCCAATGCCGAGGCCAATGTCATCGAGATGGCGCGCAAGGCGGCGAGCGAACCCTTGCCCTTCCATCACCGGATACAGGAGGCAGCGGCCAGGGCGCCGGTGGAGCCGATGCCCATCGCGGGCACGCTTGCGGCGTTGAAGCAGGAGGCGCGGCATTGCACGCGCTGCGACATCCATTGCTTGGCGACCCAGACGGTGTTCGGCGACGGTCCGCCGGACGCGAAGGTGATGTTCGTCGGCGAGCAGCCGGGGGACCAGGAGGACCTGGCGGGAAAACCCTTCGTCGGACCCGCGGGAAAGCTGTTCAACGACGTGATCGGCGAAGCCGGCATCGACCGGCGGTCGCTCTATATCACCAATGCGGTGAAGCACTTCAAATACGAGCCGCGCGGCAAGCGGCGCATCCACCAGAAACCGAACATGGGCGAGGTGCGGCAATGCCGCTGGTGGCTGACCCAGGAACTGGAACTGGTGAGGCCAAAACTGGTGGTGGCGATGGGCGCGACCGCACTGTTTGCGCTGACCGACATGCGCCAGAAGCTGGAGGATGTCAGGGGCGAGCCGATTGCCATGGAGGAAGGGCGCATGCTGTTCGTGACCGTGCATCCATCCTATCTGCTGCGCATTCCCGACGAGGGGAGAAAGGCGGAGGAGCTTGCCCGGTTCAGGGAGGACATGAACCGGATCAAGCGCTTGGCGGCATGAACGGAGAGAATGATTCAGGCTGCTTAAGGGACGAAAGTTGGGGTGCTCGGAAGGTTGGGCGGGGTGTAGGCGCCAGCCTCCAATCGGGTTTTGACCGACTCGTGAAGCTTCGCTCCGTCCGGAATGAAGCGCCGGTCTTCGAGCGGCAGATAGATTCCGCTGCGATCCCCACGCTTGCGCCACGAGCTTTCGGGAACGCGCCGCGGAATGTATTCGAGGATTTTCCAGCCCTTCGACATGGAGTTGTGGAGATCGGCTTTCGGATCCAGGGGCACATATTTATTGGCGTTCTTGCCGAGAACGATATTGTTGATCGTGCGGGTCACATAGAAGAGGCCGGTCGGGCCGGTTTCGCGGATCATCCAGTCGAGCGGGATCTTGATCTGGCCGCTTTGCGCCTCGGGATAACCGCCGCCGATATCGCCGTGCACGCCGGCAAACCAGACTTCCTTGAAATCCTGTTTCACGACGGTTTTCGGCTTGAACGGGCCGCCCCAATAGTCCTGGTCCGTCATCCACAGCTCCGGCTGGAACATGGTGCGCCGCTCGTCGATCGCCACCGCGTGACGCACGCATTCGACGCTCGGGTTCTTGCGGGTGAAGGGATGGGTCTTCAATTGCGGGCGCCATTTGCCCGATTCGATGACCGAAGCCACGGTATCAAAAAGGCCGAGGAGCGCGATCGGCGGACGGTCGTTGCGGAGCATTCGCTCATAGAGGCGCATGCTGGCGAATGCCGAGGATGCGTCCTCGTCCCCGACCGCATCTTCCTTGCGCTGTTCCTGCTCGGGAATGCCCTTGTAGGTCTTGTAGGCGTAGTCCAGCAGGTTGAGGTGATATTTCGTGGTCAGGCCGAAGGCGTGGATGAAGCCGGCAAGCACACGGGCTGAATAGGCACCGCGGCTGAATCCGAAGATGTAGATGCGGTCCCGGTCCGAATGCCGGCCATCGACGTTTTTGGAGCCGCGATCATAGTTTTCGACGAGGAAACGATAGGCTTCCTTGACGTTCTCGTCCAAACCCCAGCCGGTGGCAAGCCCCCAGACTTCGAAGGCCTTGCGATAGAATCTCGACCAGGAATTTGCAGCCCCGAAGGTGCCGACGCCGGGATCGTAATAGACGATCTGCCTCTCGGATCGCTCCAGCGTTCCGAACAGTCTGAGGACATTCGTGCGGTCGGCGGATATTTCATTCGACGTACCGTCGAACAGAATGACGATATTCCTCGACATGGTTTCCCCCGGATGATCCCTCTCGAAGAGTATCATCACCCTGTCATGTTTACAATTCTAAGTAGCTGTATCAATCTTGGCATTCGCCGTTTTGCGGGAGGCAGGCATGGCCGATTTCAGATTCGCGACCTTCAATCTCTATCATTTCGCCGAGCCGGGCATTTTCTGGCATGAGCGGGATCCCAAATCGACCTACACACCGGAGCAATGGCAGGCCAAGCAGGCCTGGATCGCCGGCATGCTGGCGCAGATGAATGCCGATGTGGTCGGGTTCCAGGAAGTGGTTTCGTCCGAAGCGCTCAAGGCGCTCGTCGCCGCCGCCGGTTATCCGCATTTCTACAATGCCGGCGCGCCGATCTTCGACGACCAGGATCCGGCGATCTATGTGAACGCCACCGTTTCGATCGCCTCGCGTCATCCGTTCGCGCAGGTCGGCGACCTGATCGGCGTTGCCGATATCGACGTCGATACGGTCGTCGATCCCGGTTTCAGGTTTTCGCGGACGCCGGTTGCGGCGCGCATCGACCTGCCGGGGATCGGGGGGGTGGACATCTATGTCTGCCACCTGAAATCACAGGGCGCATTCGTCGATCCCCGCGACGTCGATCCGATCACGGACTGGGCTGCGAAGATCAAGACCTATTATTCGCTCCGCAATGCCGCCGGCGTGGACCAGGTCGCCAAGCGTGCGGCCGAAGCGGGCGTTGTCTACCGGCTCTTCCGCCGCGCCATCGATCGCGACAACGATGCGCCGGTCCTGCTGCTGGGTGATCTCAACGAGGGGCCGGATTCGCACACGATCGGCATTCTGACCCAGGGCGAGCGGGTGTTTTCCTGGGGGAGCATCCCGGGCAACGGTATTCCGCCGGAATTCGCCTTCCTCAAACATGTCTACAAGCTCTACGATACGTGGGCCCTCGTGCCGACCCAGCTTCAGGGCCGGCCGATCACCCATAGCAGTTCGGGCCATGGCTCGATCCTCGACTACGCGATCGTTTCCAACGGGCTTAATCCGAACAACCCGCGCCGGCGCGGCACGGTGACCAAGGTGGAGATTTTCGACGACCATTTCCGCGACGGGCCGCCGAAGGGCATTGCCTCCGACCACGCGCCGGTCATCGTCACCGTTGCGGGACGCGATGCTTAAAGGCAGAGGAGCGCGTTGAACCGCTCTCCCTTCGAGCGCATCGCCTCTTCCCCGAGTTTTGCGGGCGCCGTTCCGGTGAATGTCCCGGACATGAAGGCTGAAGAGGTGCGCGCGGCCGAAGGTTCTCCCTCGGCCGCATGGATCAGTGTCAGGCGAAATAGCTCTGCAACGGGCGGACTTCGAGGTTGCCGGCTTTCAGCGCCTTGATCGCCATGGCGGCGGCTTCGGCGCCGGCCATGGTGGTGTAGTAAGGCACCTTCTGCATCAGCGTCGCGCGGCGGAGCGATTTGCTATCCGAGATCGCCTTGTTGCTGTCGGTCGTGTTGATGACCAGCTGGACCTGCCGGTTGCGGATCGCGTCCTCGATATGCGGACGGCCTTCCAGCACCTTGTTGATGCGGGTTGCGGAAATGCCCTGTTCGGCGAGGAAGCGGGCGGTGCCGCCCGTCGCCAGAACCTTGAAGCCGATATCGGTCAGGATGCGGATTGCCGGAAGCACGCGGATCTTGTCCTCGTCGCGGACGGAGACGAAGACCGTGCCGTCACGCGGCAGTTCGACATTGGCGCCGAGCTGCGACTTGGCGAAGGCCAGCGCGAAATCCGTGTCGAGGCCGATGACTTCGCCGGTAGAGCGCATTTCCGGGCCGAGCAGGATATCGACGCCGGGGAAGCGGGCGAACGGGAAGACGGCTTCCTTGACGGCGATGTGCTTCAGGTTGCGCGGATCGGGCTTGGTGCCATAGGCGGCAAAGGTCGCGTCGAGCTTTTCGCCGGCCATGACGCGGGCGGCAATCTTGGCGATCGGCGCGCCGATGGTTTTTGCCACGAAAGGCACGGTGCGCGAGGCGCGCGGATTGACTTCGAGAACGTAGACCGTGCCGTCCTTGATGGCGAACTGGACGTTCATCAGGCCGACGACATGCAGGCCCTTGGCCATCGCCTTCGCCTGGCGTTCCAGTTCGTCGATCATCTCGTTGGAAAGCGTGCGCGGCGGCAGCGAGCAGGCGCTGTCGCCCGAATGGATGCCGGCTTCCTCGATATGTTCCATGATGCCGGCGACATAGACGTCGGTGCCATCGCAGACACAGTCCACGTCGACTTCGATCGCGTTGCTGAGGTAGCTGTCGAACAGAAGCGGGTTCTTGCCGAGCAGGGTGTTGATCTGGCCGGTCTTGTCGTTCGGGTAACGCTGCTTGATGTCTTCCGGCACCAGGCCCGGCACGGTGTCGAGCAGGTAGGTCTGCAGCATCGATTCCGAATGGATGATCTGCATGGCGCGGCCGCCGAGCACGTAGGACGGGCGCACGACGAGCGGGAAGCCGATTTCGGACGCGACGAGGCGGGCCTGCTCGACGGAATAGGCGATGCCGTTGTTCGGCTGGTTGAGGTCGAGCTTCATCAGCAGCTTCTGGAAACGGTCGCGGTCTTCGGCAAGGTCGATCATGTCGGGCGCGGTGCCGAGGATCGGGATGCCGTTCTTTTCGAGCGCTTCGGCGAGTTTCAGCGGGGTCTGGCCGCCGAACTGGACGATGACGCCGACCACTTCGCCCTTTTCCTGCTCTGCGCGCAGGATTTCGATCACGTCTTCGGCCGTCAGCGGCTCGAAATAGAGCCGGTCCGAGGTGTCGTAGTCGGTCGAGACGGTTTCCGGGTTGCAGTTGATCATGATCGCTTCGTAGCCGGCATCCTTCAGTGCGAAGGCGGCGTGGCAGCAGCAATAGTCGAACTCGATGCCCTGGCCGATGCGGTTCGGACCGCCGCCGAGGATGACGACCTTCTTGGCGGTCGACACTTCCGCTTCCGACCGCAGCTCGCCGACGAAGGGCGTTTCATAGGTCGAGTACATGTAGGCGGTCGGCGAGGCGAATTCGGCAGCGCAGGTGTCGATGCGCTTGAAGACCGGGCGGACATTCAGGCTGTTGCGCAGTTCCGCCACTTCCTTCGGCCGTTTTTTGGTAAGGCTTGCGAGGCGGGCATCGGAAAAGCCCATCGCCTTCAGCATGCGCAGGTTTTCGGCATCGTCCGGCAGGCCGTGCTCGCGGATGCGGGCTTCCATGTCGGTGATCGCCTTGAGCTGGGCGATGAACCACGGGTCGATCTTGCAGGCCTCGTGGACTTCACCTTCGGTGAGGCCGAGGCGCAGTGCCTGGGCGACCATGCGCAGCCGATCAGGCGTCGGCGTGCCGATGGCGGCGCGGATGGCGTTCTTGGAGTTTTCGCCGTCCTCCAGGCCGGGAATCTCGATCTCGTCGAGGCCGGTCAGGCCGGTTTCGAGGCCGCGCAGCGCCTTCTGCAGCGATTCCGCGAATGTGCGGCCGATCGCCATGACTTCGCCGACCGATTTCATCGCGGTGGTCAGGACCGGCGAGGCGCCCGGGAATTTTTCGAAGGCGAAACGGGGGATCTTGGTGACGACATAGTCGATCGACGGTTCGAACGAGGCGGGCGTCGCGCCGCCGGTGATGTCGTTGTCGAGTTCGTCGAGCGTGTAGCCGATCGCGAGCTTGGCGGCGACCTTGGCGATCGGAAAGCCGGTGGCCTTGGAAGCGAGTGCCGAGGAGCGCGAGACGCGCGGGTTCATTTCGATGACGACGAGGCGGCCGTCCTTCGGGTTGACGGCGAACTGCACGTTCGAGCCGCCGGTCTCGACACCGATCTCGCGCAAGACCGCGATCGAGGCGTTGCGCATCATCTGGTATTCCTTGTCGGTCAGCGTCAGCGCCGGCGCGACGGTGATCGAGTCGCCCGTGTGGACGCCCATCGGATCGATGTTCTCGATCGAGCAGATGATGATGCAGTTGTCCGCCTTGTCGCGGATCACCTCCATCTCGTATTCCTTCCAGCCGAGCACCGACTCTTCGATCAGCACTTCGGTGGTCGGCGAAGCATCGAGGCCGCCGCCGACGATCTCGAAGAATTCCGAGCGGTTGTAGGCAATGCCGCCGCCGGTGCCGCCCATGGTGAAGGAGGGGCGGATGATGGCGGGCAGGCCGACCACGTCGATCGCCTGGGCGGCGATCGCCATGGCGTGGCTGATATAACGCTGCTTGCGGTCGGTCTCGCCGAGATTCCACTGGTTTTCGAGCGCGTCGAGCGCCTTGTCGAGTTCGGCACCCGTCAGGCTTTCCTTGACCCGGTTGCGCTCGATCTCATGGGTCTTGCGGTCGGCATCCTTGATGTCGGTGGCGTTGGCCAGCATCGACTTCGGGGTTTCAAGCCCGATGCGGGACATCGCCTCGCGGAACAGGGCTCGGTCTTCGGCCATGTCGATGGCGGCGGGCTTGGCGCCGATCATCTCGACATTGTAGCGGTCGAGCACGCCCATGCGCTTGAGGGAGAGGGCGGTATTCAGCGCCGTCTGGCCGCCCATGGTCGGCAGCAGCGCATCCGGCCGTTCCTTGGCGATGATCTTCGCGACGACTTCCGGGGTAATCGGCTCGACATAGGTGGCATCCGCCAGGCCCGGATCGGTCATGATCGTCGCGGGGTTGGAATTGACCAGGATGACCCGGTAACCTTCTTCCTTCAGTGCCTTGCAGGCCTGGGTGCCGGAATAGTCGAACTCGCATGCCTGGCCGATAACGATCGGACCCGCGCCGATGATGAGGATCGATTTCAAATCTTGGCGCTTGGGCATGGGGTATCTTTCCGCTTTTTTCCTGCGCGGAAAACCGACGCGGTGTGGAATACCACCGGTCGGGTCGCGCGCGCATGTCTTTTCAGGCTAGACGCGGCTTATAGGCAAATGTTCTGGGGAACGGAACCCCGAATCTCGCCAAATCGACAGGAAAAGCGTTCGGCGTGGCTTGCCGACGAAGCCGGCTTTTCGAAGGGTTCACCGCTCGCGTTCCCGCGGTACTGTTCGTCGTACCGATCACGCCCTAGCTGGAAGCTCGTCGAAACGCGCGCGCACCGCATCGGCATAGGTCCGGCTCACCGGGATTTCCGTGCCGTCCTTCATGACAAGCACAAGCCTGCCGCCATCGCGTTTCAACCTTTCGACATGGGCATCCGCCACCCAGTGGGAGCGGTGCACCTGCAGGCCGGGTGTGAGCCCAAGTTCCTTTAGGGCGTCGGCGAAACGCAGGAGGATCAGTTCGTGGCCGCGGCTGGTGACCACATCGGTATAATGATCCTCGACCGAAAGCCGCAGGATTGCCCCGCGGTTCTGGGGTTTCAGCCGGGCTAGGATTTCGGGTTCAGATGCGGCAGGCGCAGGGGCTGATGCGGGTGGTGGGGCAGACGCGGAAACCTCGGCGATCTGCCGGTGCATGGCCATGTAGGTCAGAAGACAGAAGAGGGCGCAGAGCGGCAGCGCGAACAGCGCCCGGTGAAAACCGTTGCCCATGTTGGTCCAGTGGCCGAAGAACGCGAAATCGATGACGCCGAGCGCAAAGCCGATCGGCAGGGCTGCGACCAGTGAACCGATCATCATGCGGGCAAGCGTGTGGTTGAGATGCCGGCGTAACAAAATCTCCGCCATCAGCGCAAAACAGATGGCGATCGCCCAGGTGACGGCGTGCACGATCAGCCAGTATCCCAGCCGGATGCCGAGCGTCATCCGCTCGAACGTGCCGTAGGGGCCGGTGACAACGAAAAGCAGGACGACCAGCGCAAAGGTCGTCCATAAGCGCCAGGAGCGGGTGAAGAGCTGCAATTCACGAAGCGTGGAGCTCAAAAACGGTTGATTCACGAAGTTAATCCGTTGTCTGCGCCATTCCGGTTGAGGGTGAGCCAGTCATGGCGGAAACAGGCGATCAATTCAATCGCCTCCAGTCTCTCGATGATTTCGACAGGTATTCCCCATGAACCTTCAACCGCTCCTCGATGCCCCGCTTGCCGTCCAGATCCATGTCGCAGCCGTCCTGCCGGCCGCCGTGCTCGGCGCCTATATCCTGATGAACCGCAAGGGCACGCCGATACACCGACTGCTCGGCAAGATCTGGATGGCGCTGATGGTGATCACCTCGCTCTCCAGCTTCTTCATCCACGAGATCAATCTCTTCTACGGTTTCAGCCCGATCCATCTCCTGTCGATCTCCGTGCTCGTCGGGGCGTGGCGGGCGATCAGTTCGGCGCGCGCCCACAATATCCGGGCGCACAAGGCGGCGGTCATCGGCATGTATTTCGGCGGTATCGGGATCGCCGGCCTGTTCACGCTGATCCCGGGGCGGATCATGAACGCGGTCGTCTTTTCCGGCGGCCCGAGCTGGATATTGCTCCTAACCCTGGTCGGTATCGCTGGAGCGCTTGTTCTTCAGCAGAGGCTGTCGACACGCCGGTTCTGAAATCGGGCATCGAGAATTTCCTTCAAGCGTACCGTTCGGCGCCTTGCTGTCATGGACAGGCCCGGCTTACGAGACTAGATCTGCGCCTAAGACACTTGCAGCAACGGCCATCCGCGATGACGACCGCTTGCGCGGAGGAAATTCAATGGCCGATGCAACATCCAAACCCGTTTCCGCTCCCGCCGCCGAAGCGACGATCCTGCCGATCATCCTGGCGGTCAGCTTCTGCCACATGATCAACGACATCATGCAGTCGATGATCTCGGCGATCTATCCGATGCTGAAGACGGATTATGCCCTCGATTTCTGGCAGATCGGCATCCTGACGCTCGCCTTCCAGTGCACCGCATCGCTTCTGCAGCCTGTGATCGGCATCATCACCGACAAGAAGCCGTTCCCCTATTCGCTGCCGGTCGGCATGGGCTCGACCTTCATCGGCCTGGTCATGCTGGCGAACGCGCATTCCTATGTGGTGCTGGTCATCTCCGCCTCGTTGATCGGCATCGGTTCGGCCGTCTTCCATCCGGAATCCTCGCGCGTGGCGCGGCTCGCTTCCGGCGGCCGCTACGGGATGGCGCAGTCGGTCTTCCAGGTCGGCGGCAATTTCGGCCAGTCGATCGGCCCGTTGCTCGCGGCCTTCATCATCGTGCCGAACGGTCAGGGCAGCGTTGCCTGGGTCTCGGTCGGCGCGCTTCTCGGAATCGTCATCCTCACCGGCGTGGCGCGCTGGTACAAGGCGCATATGCTCGCCAACCAGGGCCGCAAGCGGGTGCTGAAGGCCCATAACCTTTCGAAGCGCACGGTGACCATCGCGCTCATCGTGCTGACCATCCTGACCTTCTCCAAGAACGCCTACATGGCATCGATCAGCAGCTATTACACCTTCTTCGTCATCGAGCGCTTCCAGGTGACGGTGCAGCAGTCGCAGATCATGCTATTCATCTTCCTGGGCGCCGTCGCGCTCGGCACCGTTATCGGCGGGCTGGTCGGAGACAAGTTCGGTTCGAAGGTGGTGATCTGGTTCTCGATCCTCGGCGTGCTGCCGTTCACGCTCGCCATGCCGTTTGCCAACCTGCCGGTGACGATCGCTCTTTCGGCCATCATCGGCTTCATCATGGCCTCGTCCTTCCCGGCGATCGTGGTGATGGCGCAGGAACTGGTGCCGGGGCGGGTGGGCATGATCGCCGGCATCTTCTTCGGGATCGCGTTCGGGATCGGCGGCATCGCCGCGGCCGTGCTCGGTGTCTTTGCCGACCGGTACGGCATCACCTTCGTCTACAATGTCTGCGCCTTCCTGCCGGTGCTTGGTCTGCTGACGGTTTTCCTGCCGGGGAAAAAGGCCCTGCGGGTCGCCTGAGAACGAATCTTCAGCTAAGTGATGCTGGTACGGATCGCTTTTGCGGCCGCCAGCGTTATATCGCCCGGCAGGGGTGATGTCGCCGAAGAGGAGTGAGTGAGATGGAATGGAAAGGCCGCCGGCAATCGGACAATGTCGAGGACCAGCGTGGCGCTTCCATGGGCGGCAGTCCGCTCGGACGGGGCGGATTTCGCATTCCGGTCGGTGGCGGTGGCCGCCGCGGGGGCGGGCTTGGCATAGGCGGGATCATCGTCATCCTGATCATCTGCTGGATCACCGGCATCAATCCGCTGTCGCTGCTATCGGGCGAACTCGGCATGGACGGATCAGGCTTCGAGCAGCAGCAGACGACCGGCAACCGCGCGCCCGCCAATGATGAGACAACTGCGTTCGTGCGTACTGTGCTCGCCGAGACGGAAGATACCTGGAACGGCATTTTCCAGGCGAATGGCCAGCAATATCAGGAGCCGGTGCTGGTGCTGTTTTCCGGCCAGGTGAATTCCGCCTGCGGCTTTGCCTCTTCCGCGACCGGGCCTTTCTATTGCCCTGGCGATCAAAAGCTTTATCTCGACACCAATTTCTTCAAGGAACTCGAGAAGCGTTTCGAGGCGGCCGGCGACTTCGCCGAGGCCTATGTGATCGCCCATGAAGTCGGCCATCATGTGCAGAACCTGCTCGGCATCCTGCCGAAGTTCAACCAGGCCCGCCAGCGGATGAGCGAGGCCGACGCCAACCGCATGTCGGTGCGCGTCGAACTGCAGGCCGACTGCTTTGCCGGCGTCTGGGGCAAGTTCACCCAGCAGAAGGGCATTCTCGATAAAGGCGACCTCGAAGAGGCGCTGAACGCCGCCCAGCAGATCGGCGACGATACGCTGCAGAAGCGCAGCCAGGGTTACGTGGTGCCGGAAAGTTTCAACCACGGCACGTCGGCACAGCGCGCGCGCTGGTTCAAGCGCGGGTTCGATACCGGCGATATGAAGGCTTGTGATACGTTTTCGGGGAATGTCTGAGGGCTTGCTCTGTTTGGATCCTCGGGTCTTGGCCCGAGGATGACGCGCGGGGAGGGTGGAGCCAGGATACCCCCCTCTGCCTCTTGTGATCTCCCCCTCAAGGGGGGAGATCACAAGAGGCACGATCCCCGCCTCTAAATAACCACTGCCAAGGATGTGAAGTTCAATGTAGGGCAGTGAGCTGGCCACAGCCAATCTCCCCCCTTGAGGGGGAGATGCCCGGCAGGGCAGAGGGGGGTGAGCGGCACCCTCAGGAGCCAAATTACTTATACATCCCCTCGCGCAGGTTGATGCCGTATTCGACATAGGCCTTCATGGCGCAGAGCATCTGCGACCAGCCCTGGCAGTTGCCGTAGGAGGCTTCAAGCCCGCCCTTCGTTTCGCGCCAGCCTTCCTCGGCGATCGTCACCAGCGTGCGACCATCCTCCAGTGGCTCGAAGGTCATGGTGACCGTCGTCTTGTAGTCGGCGGGCGCGACGTTTTCCGGGCCCTGTTCGGCCGCATTGCCCTCCGTCGCATCCCAGCGCAGCACGATCTTCCTGTTCTTTTCCACCTCGACCACGTCGACCGGGAAGGCGCCCGGAAAGTCGTGAAAATCCCAGGTGACCGTCGCGCCGGGTTCGAGCCGTCCCTTGGCACCGCCTGTGGTGAAATAACCCGACAGCTTCTTCGGATCTGCGACGGCTTCGAAGACTTCCTCGACCGGTTTCGAGATCCGGCCCGATACCTTGAACTTCAGTTCCATGATCTTTCTCCCTTGTTTCTCCCTGCCTTATAATGTTATAAAAATATAACATGTCAAGCGATGAAAAAAATGACCTGATTTTCAAGGCCCTGGCGGCGACGGTTCGCAGGGAGATTCTGGACGAGTTGAAGGATCGGCCGCAAACGACGGGCGATCTCTGCGCCCGGTTTCCCAAGCTCGACCGCTGCACCGTGATGCAGCATCTGAAGGTTCTGGAAGGTGCGGACCTGGTGCTGGTGAAGCGCGAAGGTCGGGAGCGGTGGAACCACCTCAATCCGCTGCCGATCAAGGCGATCCACGACCGCTGGATCGGCGCCTTTGCGGCGCGTGCGGTCGACATGCTCGATCGGATGAAGCGGGATCTGGAAGACTAGCGGATCAGCAGAGCGGTGCCGTAAAGCCCGAGCGCGAAAACGGTGTGGGCAGCGAAATTGAGGAGACGCACCTTGTTCGGCCTCGGCGTCTTCGAGGCGGCCCAGCCGAGACCGAGGCCCGGCTGCATCAGGAACCAGCCGGCACCGATGGTGACGATGCCGAAGATCCAGGCGGGAATGAAGGTCGGCGCGGCGAACCAGGCCGGCCCCACGATCACGGCAAGGATCACCCCGTAGAGGAGACCGACGGCATAATGGCCGGCCCAGCCGAGGGCGAGTTCATGTTCGTAAGGGTCAGCGGCGGCAATGCTGTCGTGGAAGACCTTCCCGCGCCGCAGGTGCCAGAACCAGCGGCCCGCCGGCGCCCAGTTGGCCTTGGGCTGGCCGAAGACCTTGTGCAGGACGATCGCCCAGAGATCCATCAGGATGGTTGCGCCAAGGCCTATGAGGATGCCGCGCCAGAAAAGTTCGATCATGAAAGAGATCTGCCTGAGAGACGAGTTCACCTCCAATCTCTATGGGCTCCGGTTTGGGCTGTCGAGGCCTTCCGGTCTTCCAGACGGAACATCCGGGTTGCCCGAACATCGAAATCCCGATCCGGCTGGACGATGCACGGTGGTGTACCTTTCATCAAAAAATTTGAGATGTTCACGGATTGTTTCGGTTTTCTTTTGCCGTTATGTAGGCAACCCGGCGAGTTGATCGTCTTTCCAGAAAACACCATTGCTAGAGAGACATTTAATGCTCGACCCGAAATTTGTCCGCCGCGGCCTTTTCCTCGTCTTCATGATCCTGTTCCTCGATATCATCGGGATCGCGATCATCATGCCCGTGCTGCCGACCTTCCTGCGCGAGCTGACCGGCGACGACATGAGCGCGGCGGCCGTCGATGGCGGCTGGCTGCTGCTCATCTATTCGGCCATGCAGTTCCTGTTCGCGCCGTTGCTGGGCAACCTTTCCGACCGGTTTGGTCGGCGGCCGATCCTGCTCGCATCGGTCCTTACGTTCGCACTCGACAATCTGATCTGCGCGGCTGCCACCAGCTTCTGGATGCTGTTCGTCGGCCGGGTGCTGGCCGGCATTTCCGGCGGTAGTTTCGCTACCTGCTCGGCTTACATTGCCGACATCAGCAACGACGAGAACCGCGCCAAGAATTTTGGCCTGATCGGCATCGCATTCGGCGTCGGTTTCACGGTCGGGCCGGTGATCGGCGGCCTGCTTGGCGAACTCGGGCCGCGCGTGCCTTTCCTCGGGGCCGGGCTGTTGTCGCTCGCCAATTTCGTCGCCTCCTGGTTCCTGCTGCCGGAAACGCTCGACAAGGCGAACCGCCGCAAGTTCGAGCTGAAGCGCGCCAATCCGCTCGGCGCCCTGCGTCAGATGCGCCACTATCCGGGCATCGGCTGGGTCATGCTGGTGATGTTCCTCTACTGGCTGGCGCACGCCGTCTATCCGTCGGTCTGGTCCTTCGTCTCCGCCTATCGCTACGGCTGGAGCGAGGGGCAGATCGGCCTGTCGCTCGGGCTGTTCGGCATCTGCGCTGCCGTGGTCATGGGCTTCATCCTGCCGAAACTGGTGCCGGTGCTCGGCGAATGGAGGACGGCGGTGCTCGGGCTCTGCTTCTCCTGCCTCGGCCTCACCGGCTATGCGTTCGCGTGGCAGGGGTGGATGGTCTATGCCGTCATCCTTGTGACCACGATCGAAAACGTCGCCGATCCGGCGCTCCGAAGCATCGCTTCGGCCAAGGTCCCGCCGTCGGCTCAGGGCGAGCTGCAGGGTGCCATGACCAGCCTCACGAGCCTGACGACGATCATCGGTCCGTTGATCTTCACGCAGCTCTTCAGCGCGTTTACGGGCGAGCATGCGAAAGTGGAGTTCGCGGGCGCACCCTACATGATGGCGGCGATCTTCCTGGCTTGTGCGACTCTGGTGTTTTTGAGCCGGATTTCACGAAAAACGCCTGAGGTTCCGCTCGAAAATGAGCTCACTCATCAGATTTCTTGAACCGACGTCCAAAAATTCTACTGAATCGCCTGTAAGTGTTGCCGCACGGATGATGCTCCTCTATAGGCTGCATCATCCGCCGCTCGCCAGTTCCTGGAAGCGGCTTTTTTCGTCTGCGGAGGTGCCCATGTCGAGCCTTTCCACCACCATGGCTGTAACGACGACGGACAATTCCTGGTCCGCGCACATGCGTGCGACCCTGGCACTCGGCGTGCCGCTGGTTGGGGCGCAGCTGGCGCAGATGGCAATCAACACGACGGACGTCATCCTGGTCGGCTGGCTCGGGACAACCGAACTCGCCTCGGTGGTGCTCGCCACCCAGATGTTCTTCCTGGTCTTCATCTTCGGCACCGGGTTTACCAGCGCCGTGGTGCCGATGGTGGCCCAGGCGCTCGGGCATGGGGATACCCGCTCGGTGCGCCGTGCGGTGCGCATGGGGCTGTGGATCGCGCTTGCTTTCGGCGTGCTGACGGCGCCGCTCCTGTGGTTTTCCGAACCCATCCTTCTGACGCTCGGGCAGCAGCCGGATGTTGCGGCGAATGCACAGAGTTATCTGCGCATCGCCCAATGGGGCATTTTCCCGGCACTCGGGCTGATGGCGCTTCGAAGCTTCGTCACCGGGCTGGAGAAGGGCGGCATCGTGCTCTACGTCACGATCGCGATGTTCTTCATCAATGCCGGTCTCGCCTATCTGCTGATCTTCGGCCATTTAGGCGCGCCGGAAATGGGGCTACACGGGGCTGCGATCGCTTCCGTTGCCGCCAACCTGTTCGGTTTCGTGGCCGCTCTCCTTTATGTGGAAAGCCAGCCGAAAATGCGTGCCTACGAGATCTTCGTGCGCTTCTGGCGGCCGGACTGGAGCATGGTGCGCGAGATCATCGTGCTCGGCCTGCCGATCAGCTTCACCATTCTGGCGGAGACCAGCCTGTTTTCGGCCGCGTCGCTGCTGATGGGCGTGATCGGCAAGCTGGAACTCGCAGCCCACGGCATCGCGCTGCAGCTCGCGGCGATCGCCTTCATGATCCCGCTCGGCCTGTCGCAGGTGGCGACGGTGCGCGTCGGGCTCGCCGACGGCCGCGGCGATCTGCTCGGCGTCAAGCGGGCGGCGATCGCCGTGCTCGTGGTCAGCGTGCTCTTCACGACGATCGGCAGCGTGCTTTATGCGACGATCCCGCGCTTCTTCGGCAATCTCTTCCTGGATATACGCAAGGAGGATGCCGCGACAGTGCTGGAATTGGCGGTGCCGCTGATCGTGATCGCCGGGGCTTTCCAGCTGGTCGACGGGTTGCAGGTGGTCGGTGCCAGCCTGTTGCGTGGCCTGAAAGACACCCGGGTGCCGATGGTGCTGGCGCTGATCGCCTATTGGCCGATCGGTTTTTCCTGCGCCTGGGTGTTCGCCTTCCCGCTCGGTTTTCGCGGCGAGGGCGTCTGGTTCGGCTTCGTGACCGGGCTTGCGGCTGCGGCTGCTTTGCTTTGCGGCCGCTTCTGGCTGCTGGTCAACCGCCGGACGATGGCGGCCCACTGAGTTTCAGCGGGCTGTCCGTGTTGGTCAGGCTGGGAGGAGTTCCTGCAGAACCGCCCTGTGGTAGAAGCCGATGTTGGTCTCCACGCCGAGGCGTCGGCTCAATGCCTGCCGATCGATGCCTGCATCCTCATCCGATTTTGCGACTGCGGCGATGACCGGTTGAAGGACGTGCTCGCCTTCGAACTGGAGGATGGTGATGACGTTGAACAGTCCGGCGCTGGAAGCCTGTTCCAGGATCAGATCCTCGACGAAACCCGGCTGGGCGCGGATCACCTCATGTGTTCTGTGAACCAGCGCCATGAATTCCTCGCGCCCTTCGACCGGAACTGCAAACCTGTTGACGCGAAAGATGCGTCGATTCTGTATTTCGCTCATATGAAAAACCCCTGCTCGTTTCTGAACAGGGGCGTTTATGGGACCTCAACCAATGTTGAGGTCAATAGGCGTCTGCGGATTTTTTAAGGGCGCCGGAAATCAGCGTTCCGCAAGGGCAGGCTCGCCCTTCTTCTCGCGCACCATGTTGATGAAGCGGCGGAAGAGATAGTGGCTGTCCTGCGGGCCGGGCGAGGCTTCCGGGTGATGCTGGACGGAGAAGACCTGCTTGCCGGTGACGCGCAGGCCGCAATTGGTGCCGTCGAAGAGCGAAATGTGAGTCTCCTCAACCCCTTGCGGCAGAGACTTCGAATCGACCGCGAAGCCGTGGTTCATCGAGACGATCTCCACCTTGCCGGTGGTGTGGTCCTTGACCGGATGGTTGGCGCCGTGATGGCCCTGGTGCATCTTCTCGGTTTTTGCGCCGAGAGCGAGACCGAGCATCTGGTGGCCGAGGCAGATGCCGAAGGTCGGGATGTCGGTCTTGATGACGTTCCGGATCACCGGCACGGCATATTCGCCGGTGGCGGCCGGGTCGCCGGGGCCGTTCGACAGGAAGATGCCGTCCGGCTTCAGCGCCAGGATGTCTTCGGCCGAGGTCTGGGCGGGCACGACCGTCACCTTGCAGTCGAGGCCGGCAAAGAGGCGCAGGATGTTGCGCTTCACGCCGTAGTCGATGCAGACGATGTGATATTTCGCATCTTCCGGCTTCAGTTCGCCGTAGCCTTCGTTCCAGACCCAGGGCTTTTGGTCCCATTGCGAGGACTGGCCGGAGGTGGCCTCCTTGGCCAGGTCGAGGCCTTCGAGCCCGCTCCAGGCACGAGCTTCGGCCTTCAGCGCCTCGATGTCGAAGACGCCGTTCGGATCATGGGCGATGACGGCGTTCGGGGCGCCGTTCTGGCGGATCCAGGCGGTGAGCGCACGGGTGTCGATGCCGGACAGGCCGATGATGCCGCGGGCCTTCAGCCAGCCGTCGAGATCCTTGGCGGCGCGGTAGTTGGAGGGTTCGGTGATGTCGGCCTTGAAGATCGTGCCGACCGCGCCGCGGCGGGCTGCCGGCGTCAGATCCTCGATGTCTTCCTCGTTGGTACCGATATTGCCGATATGCGGGAAGGTGAAGGTGACGATCTGGCCGAGATAGGAGGGGTCGGTCAGGATTTCCTGGTAGCCGGTCAGCGCGGTGTTGAACACCACTTCGGCCGGCACCTTGCCGGTGGCGCCGATGCCGGTTCCTTCGATCACGGTGCCGTCGGCCAGAACGAGCAGTGCGGTGGGTTTCTTGGTGGTCCAGGGAGCGGTCGCGGTCATATCCATCCTTCTGCCTCACCGGTCCCGTTCCTTGAAGAGACAGGCCGTGGGGGCCATCTATGGTCGTGAGAGACGGGCGCGCGGAAATCCCGGCGCAAGCCCAAACCTCTAAATCTCGTGCAGGTGCCGGAAAATAGACAAAGCGGGCGAGGTGGTCAATCTCGGCGCTCAAGAATTCCACGGGGTTTATAAGCCATGGGATTCAACGGTTTGGGCGAATTGATTTGATCGGCCCGGACCTGTCGTCTATGACTGCGGCGTGAATGCCAAGGAAAAGCCACAATTCACCCAGCCTGCGACCGGGCTTTTCCCAAGGAGAAAAAACGATGTTGCGCGACAAGCTTTCCGATGCGCTGAAGGAATCCATGAAGGCCAAGGACACCCGCCGGCTTTCGACCGTGCGGCTGATCCAGACTGCGATCAAGGATCGCGATATCGCCAATCGCGGTCTCGGCAAGGACCCGGTCAGCGATGACGACATCCTGCAGATCCTCCAGAAGATGGTGAAGCAGCGCGAAGAATCGGCGAAGATCTACGAGGATGCCGGACGCGCCGAGCTTGCGACGCAGGAGCGCGCGGAAATCGAGATCATCAAGGGCTTCATGCCCGAACAGCTCTCGGACGAGAAGGTGCAGGAGCTGATCAAGGCGGCGATCGCCGAGTCCGGCGCGCAGGGCCTGCGCGACATGGGCAAGGTCATGGCGGTGCTGAAGGAAAAGCATCCGGGTCAGATGGATTTCGCCAAGGCTTCCGGCGTGGTGAAAGATCTTCTGAAGTAAGCTGCCCTTTCAATACCGGCAATGAAAGGCGGGAATCCGATCATCGGCTTCCCGCCTTTTTGCTCTTCCGGATCTCGCCCGCCGGATCGCGGACTTGCCGCCGATTCCTATTTGTTACGGCGCTTCTGTTCGCGCATGTAGTGTCTGAGCACAGCGTTGATGCGGGTCTGGTAGCCTTTGCCTGTCGACTTGAAGAAATCGATGACGTCCTCATCGACACGAAGGGAGATGGACTTCTTGGGCTTCGGCACGACAAGCGTCGCCTTGGACCAGTCGATATCCTTGAACTCCGCCCAATCGGGGTCATCCGCAATCGCGCGGTCGATATCCTCATCGGTCATGGCATCGACACGCGCCCAGTCGGTCTTGCTTTTTTCGCCTCGAGCACGCTTCAGGCGAAGTTCATCGAGGGTAACGCTCGTAATAAAGTCTTTGCTCATTCTGTCTGGCCGTTCGTGCTGAGATGATCCGGCACTTTTCGCCTCTCATCGTGTAGACGACTGCGATAAGGCGTTCTGTGTTGGGACAAACTGCAAGGGTGCGGACTTCTCCGTTTCGATCCGAGCGAAATTCGAGGCGGGGCTCCTGCAGAGCGAACACTGCATCTTCGAAATCGATCTGATGCTTTTCAAGATTGGTTCTGCGCTTGTCTTCATTCCACTCGAAGAGGGAGAGCGGTTCTTGCTCATGATTCATAACGGTACCTAAAAGACTTGAATTGCCTTCAGGCACGTAATGCGCCATGTGTATGGGCAATATGTATATACACACGTGCAAGCTAGTCAAGCCCGTGACTGGCGGGCCTGTGAATAGCGGGCAGCGTTTGTCTTGATGGTAGCGTTCCTTCCGACCCATGCTTATATGGGAGAGCCAAGGCAGAGGTAGAAATGCGCTTTTCCAACAGTTTTCTCGACGAGATTCGCGATCGCGTGCCGATATCGGGCGTGGTCGGCCGGCGGGTGACGTGGGATCGCAAGAAGACCAACGTCTCGCGCGGCGACTATTGGGCCTGCTGCCCTTTCCATGGCGAGAAGAGCCCGAGCTTCCATTGCGAGGACCGCAAGGGCCGGTATCATTGCTTCGGCTGCGGGGTCTCGGGTGATCATTTCCGGTTCCTGACCGATCTCGAAGGGCAGAGTTTTCCCGAAGCGGTGCAGACGGTCGCCGACATGGCCGGCATCGCCATGCCGCAGCCGGACCCCCAGGCCGAGAAGCGTGAGAAGGAACGCACGACGCTGCTCGACGTCATGGAGCTGGCGACGCAGTTCTTCCAGGACCAGCTCCAGAGCGCCGTCGGGGCCAAGGCGCGCGCTTACCTGCGTGATCGCGGGCTTACAGGCCGCACCATTGAGACCTTCCGTCTCGGTTACGCGCCCGAAAGCCGCAATGCGCTGAAGGAACATCTGGCCGCCAAGGGCGTACCGAAGGACCAGATCGAGGCCTGTGGCCTCGTCGTGCACGGGGAGGGGATCGCGGTCTCCTACGACCGTTTTCGCGACCGCATCATGTTTCCGATCCTGTCGTCGCGGGAAAAGGTGATCGCGTTCGGCGGCCGCGCGATGGCGCCTGATGCACCGGCGAAATATCTCAACTCCAACGAGACCGAGCTCTTCCACAAGGGGCAGGTGCTCTACAATTTTTCGCGTGCCAGGCGGGCCCAAGGTGTTGGAAAGCCGGGGCAGGGCGAGGGTACGATCATCGCCGTCGAAGGGTACATGGACGTCATCGCGCTGCACCAGGCGGGCGTCGAGAATGCCGTGGCACCACTCGGGACCGCGCTCACCGAAAACCAGCTCGAGCTCCTCTGGCGGATGACGCCGCAGCCGGTGCTCTGCTTCGACGGCGACGGTGCCGGCCTCAGGGCGGCAAGCCGTGCCGCGGATCTGGCGCTTCCGTTCCTGAAACCGGGAAAATCGGTGCGTTTTGCGCTTCTGCCTGATGGCAAGGACCCGGACGACCTCGTCCGCCATGAAGGCCGCGCGCCCTTCGACAAGGTGCTTAACGAAGCAAAGCCGCTGGTGGAGATGATCTGGCAGCGAGAGGCGTCGTCGGCGAGTTTCGATACGCCGGAAAAACGTGCGGAACTGGAGGCGCGGTTGAAGCAGATCGTTTCCGTCATCGCCGACGAAAACGTGCGCCGGCACTACCAGCAGGCTATCCGCGACCGGCTGAACAGCTTTTTCGCGCCGGCTCCGCGCGGCGGCGGCGACCGGCGCCAGAATTTTCAGCGCGGTGCCGGCGGCGGCAAGCCGGGGCAGGGCGGTCCGCCCCAGGGGCCTCGTGCCGCAGGACGGGCTGCGGGGGTTTCAGACCGTCTTGCCCGTTCCGGTCTGGTGCGCGGTTACCGCGACCTGCCGGCGCTTCGCGAAAGCGTGCTGGCGCTCACCATCGTCAACCATCCGCAGCTGCTGCTGGAGGAATATGACGAGATCGCCGCGATCGATTTCGAGAACCGCGACCTGCAGCGCTTCTGGTCGGCGATGCTGCCGGCGGCCGCAACGGCCGGTGCCAACCTTTCGCGCGAATACCTGATGCAGCGGCTTGCCGGCGAGGGGTTCGACGTCATCCTGAAGTCGCTCGACCAGCAGGTGCGTAACGCGCGGCTCTGGACCGCGACCGAGATCGCCGCACTGGAAGATGCCCGCGAGGGCTATCGCCAGGCGCTCTCGCTGCACAAGCGCACCAAGGCGCTCAGGCTTCAGAAGATCGAGCTGGAGCGGGAGATCGCCGAAACGACGGAAGCGGGCGATGCCCGCGAGATCGAGCCGCTTTTGCGCGCACTTTCCGAAGTCCAGCTCGAAATCGTCCGCATGGAAAACCAGGAAGCGATTATCGACGGTTTCGGGGTGCTTTCGGGCCGGGTGAAGGGGGCGGCCGTCAGCCACGGCTGAGGACGCGTGGCCGGTGAAATCCTGGCCCTTGCCGAATGATGACGCGGCCCTATTGTATCCGCGTGAGTCGGCTGATTGGGGAGCCTGATGCGGATTGCGGGAAGCTGTCATTGCGGCAATGTCGCCTTCGAGGCTGAGGGCGAGTTCGATACCGCGATGGAATGCAACTGTTCCCTCTGCCGGAGAAAGGGCGTGCTTCTGGCCTTCGTTCCGCGCAGTCAGTTCGAGCTTGCGACCTCGCGGGAGAATCTGTCCTCCTACCAGTTCAACAAGCATGTGATCACACACTACTTCTGCACCAATTGCGGGATCGCTCCGTTCAGCGAGGCGACGATGCCGAATGGCGCGGAGATGGCGGCGATCAACCTGAGATGCGTGCCGGAAATCGACATTGCTACACTCACGGTAACCCAGTATGACGGCGCTTCCCGCTGAGGAACGTGTCGAACGAGAAGCATAAACCTTTATGTCTACGCAAAGCCTTGTCTTTCAGGGCCTGCCGCCTACATATCGGTTAAATCTGGTGAGCGTACCCCTATTAGACCCCTCAAAGGGCATATTTTTGACTTTTCCTGGGTATGACCTATGGAAAGGCTTGACGGATCGTTAATTTGTGGGAATCACCATCTCAAGGCAAAATAGGCGGAGTGGGTCGATAGCACCGAACATGGCCGGTGATCCTCTGGTAGGACGGTCCTCGAGTCAAAAACGGCCGCCGAATGGTAATCGGGAATTAAAGGTCATTCCGTTACGTGTTGGACAGTGATTCGCGACTAAGGCGGTCAACCCCGTCTTCAGCCGGTGGCCACGAAGCGCGGCGAAAGTAGCGTTCAGGGAAAGCGACGAAATACATGGCAACAAAAGTCAAAGAAAACGAAGAAGCAGAGAACGAACGCGAAGGCTCGCACGACGGTCCGCTTCTCGACCTTTCTGACGACGCCGTCAAGAAGATGATCAAAGCCGCCAAGAAGCGCGGCTATGTGACCATGGACGAGTTGAATTCGGTCCTGCCGTCGGAGGAAGTCACCTCCGAGCAGATCGAAGACACGATGGCGATGCTGTCGGACATGGGCATCAACGTCGTCGAAGACGAAGAGGCGGAAGAAACCACCGCCAGCGACGACGATGCTGACGGCGACAGCGACGACAATGAGAGCGAAGGCGGCGAAATCGCCACCACCTCCAGCACTGCGCTCGCGACTGCGAAGAAGAAAGAGCCGACCGACCGTACCGACGACCCGGTGCGCATGTATCTGCGCGAAATGGGCTCCGTCGAGCTTCTGTCGCGCGAAGGCGAAATTGCGATCGCCAAGCGCATCGAAGCCGGCCGCGAAACGATGATCGCCGGGCTCTGTGAGAGCCCGCTGACCTTCCAGGCGCTGATCATCTGGCGCGACGAGCTCAACGAAGGCACGACCCTGCTTCGCGAGATCATCGATCTCGAAACGACCTATTCCGGTCCCGAAGCCAAGGCTGCGCCGCAGTTCCAGAGCCCGGAAAAGATCGAGGCCGACCGCAAGGCTGCCGAGGAGAAGGAAAAGACGCGCAAGGCCCGCTTCTCCGCTGCCAATGACGACGACATCACCGCCGTCGGCGGCGAAGGCATGAACCTCGAGGAAGAAGAGGAAGACGACGACGAGTCGAGCCTTTCTCTCGCCGCGATGGAAGCCGAGCTGCGTCCCCAGGTCATGGAGACGCTCGACACGATCGCCGACACCTACAAGAAGCTGCGCAAGCTGCAGGACCAGCAGGTCGAGCAGCGTCTGGCGGCAACCGGTACGCTGTCGTCGGCCCAGGAGCGTCGTTACAAGGAACTCAAGGACGAACTGATCACCGCGGTCAAGTCGCTGTCGCTCAACCAGAATCGCGTCGATTCGCTGGTCGAGCAGCTCTACGACATTTCCAAGCGCCTGATGCAGAACGAAGGCCGCCTGCTGCGCCTCGCCGAATCCTACGGCGTCAAGCGTGACTCGTTCCTCGAACAGTATCAGGGTGCGGAGCTCGATCCGAACTGGATGAAGTCGATCGCCAATCTGGCCGCCCGCGGCTGGAAGGAATTCGCGCGCGCCGAGAACACCACGATCCGCGATATCCGCCAGGAGATCCAGAACCTTGCAACGGAAACCGGCATCTCGATCGCCGAATTCCGCCGTATCGTCTCGATGGTGCAGAAGGGCGAGCGCGAAGCGCGTATCGCCAAGAAGGAAATGGTCGAAGCGAACCTTCGCCTCGTCATTTCGATCGCCAAGAAGTACACGAACCGCGGCCTGCAGTTCCTCGACCTCATTCAGGAAGGCAATATCGGCCTGATGAAGGCGGTCGACAAGTTCGAATACCGCCGCGGTTACAAGTTCTCGACCTATGCCACATGGTGGATTCGGCAGGCGATCACCCGTTCGATCGCCGACCAGGCCCGCACGATCCGCATTCCGGTGCACATGATCGAGACGATCAACAAGATCGTCCGCACATCGCGCCAGATGCTGCACGAGATCGGCCGCGAGCCGACCCCGGAAGAACTGGCCGAAAAGCTCGCCATGCCGCTCGAAAAGGTCCGCAAGGTCCTGAAGATCGCCAAGGAGCCGATCAGCCTCGAAACCCCGGTGGGCGACGAAGAGGATTCGCATCTAGGCGATTTCATCGAGGACAAGAACGCCCTTCTGCCGATCGACGCGGCCATCCAGGCGAACCTGCGCGAGACGACGACCCGTGTGCTTGCCTCGCTGACCCCTCGTGAAGAACGCGTGCTGCGCATGCGCTTCGGCATCGGCATGAACACCGACCACACGCTTGAAGAAGTCGGCCAGCAGTTCTCGGTCACCCGCGAACGTATCCGCCAGATCGAAGCGAAGGCGCTGCGCAAGCTGAAGCATCCGAGCCGCAGCCGCAAGCTGCGCAGCTTCCTGGACAGCTGAGCGGTTTCAGCCATTGGAAAAGAAGAGACCCGGTTTGCGAGAGCAGGCCGGGTTTTTTGTTGTCAAAGAAGGATGCTGCTTCCGCTCAATTCTTTTGCGGCGATGGCAAAGCGCTTGTCCAGCGTTACGATCGCGGCGCCGGCTTCTATTGCGACGGCAAGATGCAGTGCATCGCCCGAGCGGAGGCCGAGATCGTGAAGGTCGGTATAATTGGCTGCGGTTTGGAAATGCGCTCTTGATACAGGAAGGACTTCAAACGAGGTTTTCGTCATGATCCGGAATTCCGAGAGCGCTGAAAGATGCTTAGTCGGAGAGAGGTTACCCGCTCGCCGTTTCAGCGAAAGGGCGGACGATATTTCCGTGATTGTCCAGTCGCTGATGAAGAAGGGCAGAGCTTCCTGAGCTGCGAACCAGCTATCGACCCGATCGACTGATGCTTCGTTGGAAAGAAGTGCCACAATGGCCGAGGTATCGATGTAGAACATCAATATCTTTCGTCATCCCGCATTCGACGCACGAAGGTGCCTGCGTCTTCCTCCTGCGGTGGCATTCCTTCCCTCAGGGCTCGAAGCCGTTCAAAATCGATCGGCTGCTTTCTCGGCTTGGGTGGCGCCAGCTGCGCGACAGGCTGACCGTCGCGTGTAATCTCAACCGTTTCGCCTTTGGCGACGCGGTCGATCAATTCGCCGAGTTTTTCTTTCGCTTCCGCCAGAGTGATCGCGGTCATCGTGATCTCCGAATTGTGCCTGAAGTATAGGTCGGAAGTCCTGCTTTCGCAATCAATGCCCGACCGAGCTCGAAAACACGTTGACCACCACGACGCCGGAGATGATCAGGCCGAGGCCGATGATGGCGGCGGTGTCGAGGGTCTGGCGGAACAGGATAGTGCCGACAGCCGAGATCAGCACGATGCCGAGGCCGCTCCAGATCGCGTAGGCGATGCCGACCGGCAGGGTGCGCAAGGCGATCGAAAGGAGATAGAAGGCGGTCCCATAGCACAGCCCCATCAGGGCGGTCGGGAGCGCCCGGGTAAACTGCTGGCTCTGCTGCAGGAAAGTCGTGCCGATGACTTCCAGCACGATTGCACCGGCGAGCGCGCCGTAGGTGAGGATTGCGGGGTTCATTTTCGTTACTCTTGTTTCGTAAGGCTTTGGAGGTGGTCGCGGAGTTCGGCGAGTTCTTTTGCCGGCAGGCCGTCCGCCTCCATGAGATTGGCGAGCCAGATGCCATCCGCCGCGTAGCGCGCGAGCTTGAAGGCCGGATGACTGTCGGTTTCAGCATGGCGCTCAAGCCGGTCGCTCATCCATTCCGACCAGAGCTGCCTGAGCCGCGCATCGGTCATGCAGGAGATCGACAGTGCCGCCCAGGGGCTTTCGGCCCCATCGCGGGTCACCTGGAAAAAGGCGTCGACATAGGCGCGCGTGAACCGGCCCCGGTCGATTGCGTCCTCGCTCATCAGCCGGTCGATTTCCACATCGAGCTTGCCCAGCAGGTCTTCGAAGACGGCTTCGATCAGCGCCTGCTTGCTCGGGAAATGATGCAGCAACCCGCCCTTGGTGACCGAGGCCGCGTCGGCGACCGCCTGCAGGGTGAGGCTGCCGAGACCCTGGTCCACGGCACATCGCGCCGCATGATCCAGAAGGGACCGCCGCACCTGTTCGGGCTGTTTTTCGCGTCTATGAGCTTGTGACATGAAATAAACATACCATATGGTCGGTTTGTTTGCAATGGCAAACTACCTTTGGATCCCATGGGAGAGGGGCGGCAGCGCAACTCGTTTCGGGAAAGCTGGATTTTGCGTTATTTTGATCACTCGGGGACTCGATCCGGCCGGCTTTCCATCTTACATCCGCTGCCATGACGGATTTACCTGGAAAGCCGCGCGGCGACATAGGATGGGGCATCCCTGCCTCCATCCTGGTGCATGTCGTCTTCGTGGCGGCCCTTTTCTTTCACCTGCCGGTCGACCAGTCCGAGCCGGAGCGGGAGGAAAGCGTCCAGGTCGAGATCGTGCCTCCACCGGAGGAGCCGGAGAAGAAGCGGGAAGAGCAGAAGGCCGAAGAAAAGAAGCCGGTCGAAGAGGCGAAACCGGAGGAGAAAAAACCTCCGGAACCTGCAAAACAGGAAGAGGCCAAGAAGGCGGAGCCGCCCCCGCCGCCACCTGAGCCACCGAAGCAGGAGGAAGCCAAGAAGCAGGAGCCGCCTCCGGCGGCGCCTGAGGAGAAAGCCGTTGAACCGCCGCCCTCCGCCGATCAGGCCAAGGGGCAGCCCTTGCCGGTTCTGCGTCCTGTCTTCGAATTCGGCGAGAAGGATGGCGGGCCGAAGAAATCCGAAACCGGCAATGCATCGAAGGAAACGACCAATCCGCCCGCCGAGAGCAAGGCGGATGCGCAGGCCGTCGAGCCGGTCAAGCAGGCGAAGGAGGCGCCTACCATCGTGGAGGCACCACCGGCCAATCCGGTGCCTGACGATATCCAACTGCCGGAGGTCGGCATTGCGGCAGCCAATGGATTGCAGAACGCTCCCGTTGCCGGCACCTCGCCGGATGCGACCAAGACCGAAATCGTGACTGCGCCGCCGGCCGCGTCGCCCAAGAGCGACCCTTCCAAGACGCCGACTGCGGCCAAGCCGGTCGAGCTGACCGAGGCAAAGACGCTGTTTTCACAGAGCGAGACGGACGATCCGGTTGCCACGACGGCGATGCGCAATGTGCCACGAGGAGTGCGGGCGGGCCAGCTTTGCGCCACGGAGCTTCGCGAGCAACTGCGACATTCGGCTCAGGCCTACAGACCGGAAATGCTGCCGGCCTATCGTCTACCCAGCGGCACGGTCCTCGAAGTTAAGCGGGGCGCCTTCCGGGCCAATGCGCAGTGGTACGACCTGAGTTTCCGCTGTGAGGTCGATGACGATGCCACCAAAATCGTGTCTTTCGCATTCGACATCGGCGCGCCGGTGCCGCAAAGCGAGTGGCGCAGGCGCGGCTTTCCGGAATTGTGAGAAACCTCCGCCTACGCCTAGTCGTGACGTAGTTGATGCAGGTATAGCAAGGGTCGCCGCCTGGCTTGATTGACCCGCGAGCCGCTTTGACTATGCTGCGGCCACGTTGAAGATGAGGCCTGCCATGAAAGCCATGTTCTACGATGCCTTTGAAAAGGCACCCGAAATCCGTAATCTTCCCGATCCGGAGCCGACCTTTGGCGGCGTGGTGGTCAAGGTCGGCGCGACCGGGCTTTGCCGCAGCGACTGGCATGGCTGGATGGGGCACGATCCCGATATCCGCCTGCCGCATGTGCCGGGCCATGAGCTCGCTGGCAAGGTGGTGGCGACCGGCAAGGGCGTCATGCGCTTCAAGATCGGCGACCGGGTGACGGTGCCTTTTGTCTCCGGCTGCGGCCATTGTTCCGAATGCCATTCCGGCAACAGCCAAGTCTGCCCCAACCAGTTCCAGCCGGGCTTTACCCATTGGGGTTCGTTTGCCGAATATGTGGCGATCGATTATGCCGACACGAACCTCGTGCACCTGCCTGAAGAGATCGACGATGCGACGGCGGCGAGCCTCGGCTGCCGGTTTGCGACCTCCTTCCGGGCTGTTGCCGACCAGGCCCGCACCGGGCCTGGCGATTGGGTCGCCGTGCATGGCTGCGGCGGGGTAGGGCTCTCTGCCATCATGATCGCCACGGCGCTCGGCGCCAACGCGATCGGCATCGATCTTTCCGAGGACAAGCTGGCGCTTGCCCGTCAATGCGGCGCTGTCGCGACGATCAATGCGAGCGCCGTGCCGGACGTGGTCGAGGCAGTCCGCGAGATCACCAAGGGTGGAGCGCATGTGTCGATCGACGCGCTCGGCCATCCCGTCACCTGCTTCAACTCGATCAAGAATCTCCGCCGCCGCGGCCGGCATGTGCAGGTCGGGTTGATGCTCGGCGAACACGCGACGCCCTCGATCCCGATGGCGCAGGTGATCGGCCACGAACTGGAGATCTACGGCAGCCACGGCATGCAGGCCTGGCGTTATGACGCCATGCTCGCCATGCTGACGGCCGGCAAGATGAAGCCGCAGCAGCTCATTTCCAGGCGCATCAGCCTGGAAGAGGCGGTGCCGGGGCTGATGACGATGGACACGTCGGAAACACCCGGAATCAGCGTGATCACCACATTCTGACGTTCGGAATTGTTCGTCAGCCTTGGCCGGAGCATTCCGCTTCGGCCGCTTGGTGACGGTTGGGCGCGCCCTATATGCAAGGCATGCGTCGAACCCGAAAGGACGAGCCATGAACGCCAGAGCCCAGAGAATTCCAGGACCGGATCATCCGATCACCGTCGAGCACAATCCGGCGCGGGTGGTAGTGAAGCTCGCAGGCAAGGTGGTCGCCGACAGCGTCAATTCGCTGACGCTGCGCGAGGCCTCCTATCCGCCGGTGCATTATATTCCCCGCAAGGATGTGGACATGTCGCTGCTTGAGCGAACCGACCACCAGAGCTACTGCCCCTACAAGGGCGAGGCCTCCTATTTCAGCATTCCCGCCGGCGGCGAGCGATCGAAGAATGCCGTGTGGTCCTATGAGAACCCGTATGACGCGGTTGCCGGGATCGAACAGCATGTCGCCTTCTATCCGGACCGGGTCGACTCTATCGAGGAGTTTGGCACGCCGGAAGCAGGCCAGTTCTGACAAGCGGATGGGCGGTCGAGCGCGCTTGCCGCGCTTCGGGGCCCTGCGGGTAAGAACCCTGGAGGCGAAGAAAAACCCGACACCCTTGTCGGCTTTGCTTTCCCTCCCACGTCCTTGGGGTGTTGACGCAACAAGGAGGAAAATCATGCCCTATGTCGACGGGTTTATTCTTGCCGTCCCCAAGGCCAATCTCGAACGCTACAAGGACATGGCGCGCCTTGCCGGCACCGTGTGGATGGAAAACGGCGCACTGTCCTATGTGGAATGCTTGGCCGACGACGTGCCCTATGGAGAGCTTACGTCCTTCCCGCGCGCGGTGCAGGCCAGGGAGGACGAGATCGTCATCTTCTCCTGGATCACCTATGAAAGCCGGGCCCGCCGGGACGAGATCAATGCGAGAGTGATGAAGGACGAGCGGTTCTCCGGAGACGAGTGGACCCACGTCTTCGACGGCAAGCGGATGATCTTTGGCGGCTTCGAGCCTTTCCTGACATTGTAGCCGGCCGGTGATAGGAGTGCCATTCCCCAGGCACTCTTAATCAAGGACGCTCCCATGCCCCAGACCGTGATCTCGATCTCCACAAGCGGCCAAGGGCTCTACGAATTCACCGACGCGGCGCAGGACTTTTTGCGCCGCGCGCAGGTGGGCGAGGGGCTGCTCACCGTGTTCGTGCGCCACACGTCCTGCTCCCTGATCATCCAGGAAAATGCGGATCCGGATGTCCGCCGCGACCTGAAGACCTTCTTCTCCCGTCTGGTGCCGCCGACCACCGATCCCGGCATGCGCTGGGTTACCCACACGACCGAAGGCCCCGACGATATGCCGGCGCATATCAAGGCGGCGCTGACCGCCGTCTCGCTCGGCATTCCGGTCCGGGACGGACGGTTGGTGCTCGGCACGTGGCAGGGCATCTACCTTTTCGAACATCGCGACCACCCGCATGTCCGCCAGGTCGTGCTGCACCTTTCTCCATGATCTTTTGGCTCTGAGCGAGACATGAATGCCGGCTGAATGGCAAGTTAGGATCTTGTTCAGACCCGCTGGGCTAGGGTCGCGCCAATCGCTCAAAAGGCGAGAGGAACAACCATTGGGCCGCAGAACCTGGCCCGGATTTCGGAGAATATCCCATGACCAGCATGATCGTTAAAGCCGGTGCGGCCGCCCTCATCGCACTTGCCGGCCTTTCCGCAACGGCCCCGACGGCTGCTGCCGCCGGCCCGGAATTCGCCATCCAGGTCCAGTATCGTGACCGTGACCGCGATTGGCGTCCGGATCGCGGCGGTGATCGTGACTGGCGTCCGGATCGCGGGCCCCGCGGCTGCGCTCCCTGGCTGGCGGAAGAAAAAGCAAGCCGGATGGGCCTGCGCCGCGCCCGCGTCGTGGATGCCGGCCGCCGTGTCGTGATCGTTGCCGGTTTCGGCCGCCGCGGCCCCGACCGCATCGCCTTCGCCAACGAGCGTGGCTGCCCCGTCATCCGCCGCTAGTCTTCATCCCAAACAGCCCTTCCGTCTCCATCGCCCGTTGACGGAGGACAAGCGCCCCCACCAGGTCTGACGATCTGGTGGGGGCGTTTTTTTGCCTTATTGTGGGCGAGGAAGGGCCGGGTGCCATTGGGGAGGGCGCCCGGCTTTGTTGAACAATCCGTAATTATTGCTCGAGGGCAAAGGTGACGTTGACGGTCACCGTATAGGTGTTTTCGCCGCCGGCGACCGGAACCGCCTCGGCGGCCATGTCCTTGGCCATCGCCATGCGCATCATCTGCTGCGGCGCGGGGCGCATGGAGTTCTCGCTGATTTCCAGGATCCGGCCGAGCTTGACGCCGGCCGCATCCGTCAGCGTCCTTGCCTTGGCGAGCGCTTCGGCGACCGCCTTTTTGCGCGCCTCGGTCATCACGTCGTCCGGCTTGTCGTTGGTGAAGGTGATCTGGCCGCCCTGGTTGACGCCGAGTTTCACCGAACGGTCGATGAGGCCGCCGAGTTTCTGAAGATCGCGGACCTTGAGGGTGAGCGTGTTGGACACTTCATAGCCGATGACCTGCGGCGGGTCGATGACGCCGCCCTTCGGCTCGGGATGGCGATATTGCGGATAGATCGAGAAATTGCTGGTCTGAACATCGCGATCGGCAATGCCGTCGCTCTTCACCGCCGAAAGCACGTCCTTCATGGCGGCGCTGCTGGCCGAAAGTGCCGCCTCCGCGGTCTGGCCGTTGCGGACCACCGAGAGTGTCAGGACAGCCATGTCGGGCGCCACGGAGGCCTGGCCCTCGCCGAGCACATTGATGACAGGCTCGCGGGGGCGGATATCCTGGGCCAAGACCTGACCCGCGGACGAGACGGCGGTCGCACCGGCAAATGCGGCTGCCAGGACGAGACGTGACGACGAAAGCGCAACGCGCATGGATGTTCTCTCCGATCTGTCGGGGCGGAGGAAACCTGTTCCCGGATCCGCCCGTCATGTTCCGTCTGCCGCGCGAACCCGCCGAAACGGGAATCGGCTCGGCCTGTTCGCGCCAGACGAGCCTACCTGCCGGTTGATTGTGAAGCTATTGCGGCAACGGCTTGTAGCATCTCGTGAATTGCGTTAGAGCGAACCTCGATGTGACGGCGAACCATTGCGCCCCACTTCTGCCGGATCGGCGGGCCTGTAGCTCAATGGTTAGAGCCGGCGGCTCATAACCGCTTGGTTGGGGGTTCGAGTCCCTCCGGGCCCACCATCTTTTCCAGGCTTTTGCACCGGACAGCCCGATTAGCCGGTGTCTCCTGGGCAGCAAAACGAAATCTTCCATTGCTGCCTCTGCCAAGCAATATTAGCGGATTTTTCATTTCAAATCAATACATTATACGCACGTAATTTGGGCGTGGCCGAACCCGTTTCCGGCATAATGTGGGTTAGCCGCCTGTGGAACCGGAGGTCGCGGGTTCGAAACCCGTTCTTGAAGTTCGGCCTGCATGGCTAAAATCGCCCCGCTATCAGCTCGGTCTTCTCATTTTGGGCAGCGGTTCGGGCATCACACTGAGTGATTCGACCGCACGTGCCCGACGATCTTATTGGTAATGGAGAATGTGAATTTTTAGATGGGTGGAACTCCGCATCGAAAGCCGGTCAAACGGATTTCAGAATCGGAACCTGCGTCAGGATAGGCTGCCTTTACGAACGCAGTCATACCCGTTTCGGCGGCGGCGGCAGCCAACGTGCTATCGGAACTCGCGCCAGAGCCTTGACGCGTCAATCTTTGATGGCGGCATTGATGCCTGCTAGATTATTTTGATGCCATCATTGGGATTAAGCGGCCTGAACCTGAGCCCGAGCCCGTCGAGACCCTTCGTCATAGAATTGCTCGCAATGAACTCAATGCCGCCTTGCTTGAAAGCCTCGTAGAGCTTCTGCCTCACCACTGGCGTGGCTGTTCCACCTTTGGATTCGAAACGAGATACGGAGCGAAGGCCCACCCCAGCCTTTTCGCTAAGCTCCTCCTGACTCCAATCAAGGAGTCCGCGCGCGGCCTTGCTCAATTGAGGGGTCAGAATGGTCGACATGTCTACTGAAGACCGGTTTTGCCGGGGTCTGTCAAATATGGCGTGTAGGACGCCAAAAATGACTTGAAATACGCCATGCATGGCGTATAACACGCCAACGAATTCAAGACGCGAATCGACATGTTGAACGAACCCGGAGGTGAAGGTGCATCGAAATTCGAAGGGGAACGACGGACCATCGCGCTCGGAGGATGCCTCCTCCGAAATCTGGTTCGGCATGTCTCTGAGCGATCTAGTGTCGCATCTCAGGCTTCTGGCAAATGACTTGGAGCAAGGTAGCCCAAGTGTATGCCAGAATGTAGTCGCAGTTGAGCAGTGGGCTCTGGCCCGTCGCGCGGTACCCTGCCTAATCGGGTTCTCGCAGGGTCATCCCAAAGTGGCCAATGGTGCCCCGCTCTTCTCAAGCGAGTTGTTTTTCCTCGATGCCGATCGCGGTCTCGCAAGGACCTTTTCGCGCTGGTACAGCCTCGGCGAGCGCGTCGAGCCTGACTTCTGGAACTCTCGAACGGCGAGACAGTGATTGTGCAGCAGGCCACGCCGACTGATGGTCACGCACCAGGATTGCTTTCTCTTGATGCTGGCCTATCCGCTGTCACGTTAAAACTCGGCCGCATCTCTCTTTAACCCGGAACGTTCGGTTTGGGAAATTTCAATGCCTGACGTGAAATATCAACAAAAGCGGCGGCATATCTGGAAGGTCGAGCAGGACAAGCTGACGCCGGATATCACGCTTGCGACATTTCTGGCCTATTGCGGCATCGTGTCGGCGCTGCGGCACGTGGCGCGACCCAAGGCGGTCTTCAGGGCGATATTGCGGGTGGAAAATGCCGATGCCCTTGGCTGCTTCGAGCATGCTGCCAAAGTATTCCTGCGCACCTTGGTCAACGACCGGTTGGACTACGAGCCGGGCATGGTGGGGGTGGTGCAGAGCCCGGCAAAAGGAGACCGAGCCGAATACGACGTCCTTTGGAAGGCTACCCAGAAGAGCCAGGTCATCCTGCTGTGCGTGAGTGAACTTCAATTCGACAAGGAAACGGACCTCTATGTCGATCTGGATATCGTGCTGCCGAGACCCACTGAACGGCAGCTAAAAGCGGCCTTCAAGAGGGCCGGTCAGCCTCTGGCGAATGACGATCTTTACCGACTTCTGTCCGCCCCATGGTCGAGCCTAAGATTGGCGTTTCCCGTTGACCGTCCCCTTAATGCTGGTTTGAGGCGTCTTCGCCAAACTCAGGCGAAGGAAACGTCGCCCAGAGATTCGGCTCGAGAACCCGGTTCTAAGCTCGACGAGATGAAAGGATTCGGAGAAGCGGCCGAATGGGGAACACAACTTGCACAAGACCTAGCGGACTACTCGAAAGGCAGCATCGCCTGGAATGAGGTGGATGGCGGGGTCTTGATTTCGGGAGCGCCTGGCACCGGCAAGACTCTGTTCGCGGAAGTGCTGGCCCGAACCTGCGGGGTGCCTATGATTGTTGCTTCGTCCGCACAGTGGCAAGCTAAAGGATATCTCAGTGACTTCCTCAAGGCGATGCAGAGTTCCTTCGCCGAGGCCCGATCCAAAGCACCTTGTATCCTGTTTATCGATGAGGTCGACTCGTTCGGAGACCGCTCGGTCCAAGGCCACAACGCTGACTACAATAGACAAGCCATCAACGGCTTCCTTGAACTCCTCGATGGATATGAGCGGAGAACCGGGGTCGTCGTGGTCGCGGCCACGAACAATCCCGGTCATCTCGATCCGGCTATCAGGAGGGCCGGTCGCCTTGGCCGTCATCTAGTCATACCGCTGCCAGACGGAGAAGCGCGCCTTCATATTCTGAAGCATCACTCCGGGCTCGAGGTTCCTATCGAAGATATGGAGAGGTTTCTTCGAGCGACGCACGGCTTTTCCGGGGCCGACCTCGAGCAGCTCGTACGAGACGCGAAGCGGCGGGCGCGCCGACATGCGGCTCAGCTTTCAATCAAAGACGTGTTGAGCTTTATCCCGCCGTTGGTCTCACTTCCGCACGATTTTCTGAGGCGGACCGCGTTCCACGAAGCCGGACATGCGATCGTAGGCGGGGTCGGCGAGCTGACAGCGGTACAGATCATGGATGAGATCGTTCCGGGAGGCTATAACGCGATAGGGGCGGCGCATTTCGAGGTATCGGACTTCGAGCGAAAGACACGCGACTACTATCTGCGGTATCTGACGATGCTCCTCGCCGGAATTGCCGCGGAGTCTCTTGTCCTTGATGACTTCGCGGACGGTTCTACCGGTGGGCCGAAGTCAGACTTGGCAAGGGCAACTGAGCTCGGCACGAGGATAGAAGCGTGTTTCGGAATGGGCGACACGCTAGCGGTGGAAATCGTCGACCAGGAGGACCTCCCGCATCTACGCGCGCGGCGACCGGAATTGCGGGAGGCGGTCAAACGTCTCCTAGCCGAGCAGTTCGATCGGGCTACCGATATTCTGGAGGACAACAGACGTGCGCTTACCGACGTAACTGATCAGCTAATGATACTGAGACAAATGAGCGGGTCATCCATCCGCATGTCTATCGAGAAACATCGCAGAAAGGGGGTAAGCCTGGTGAAGCATCCCAAGACGTCGAATTTCCACCGGAGCGCCGCGGCTACGTGATCACGAAGCGGTGCCGAGTTCCACTAGCCGGTTCCTGTCGCGGGCCAGCGTCCGCAGCATCGAGTCCAGTTCCCGCGTGACCAGTGCAATGGAGAAGTACTGCTGTCGGGCCAGGCGCTCCTGTCCCGCGCTGTCCGGATCAAAGTCGTGAGTTTGTGCGGCGGCAAGACGTGCCTCAGCCCCAGCCCTCAGGACTTCAAGCTTCGCTTGGACGGATCGGAATCCCGTTGTTGCCTGCGAGAATTGAGCATCCAGATCTTGATACAGCTTTGCGACGTTTTCCATGAGGTCTTCCTTTTCCAGATCATGAAAAGGGTCGCCGGCAAAAGCAGACCCGTCAAGCATTTTGCGAACATCCTCACGTCGAGCCGCGATTGCGGCACCGACCGTCTGCTCTCAAGAAAAAGCTCCAGATATAGATGAAAGCCGTAGTCTTCTCCGATCTCCACCTAGACCATTCCGGGGAACCAGACTTCGCGCCCGATGTGGCCGAGGACGTCGATGTCGTTATCGTGGCCGGAGATGTCACCGCGCCGGTCGCTTCAAGCTGTCGTTGGGCGTGGAGGAGCTATGCGCGTCACGGCGTGCCCGTCGTGATGGTCGCCGGAAACCACGAACACTACCGGCATGGGTACGAAGAGAGCATAGCCGACGTTCCTGACCTGCCGCACGTTCATATGCTCGAAAACAGAAGTGTCGTGATAGCTGGTGTCCGTTTCCTCGGAGCGACGCTCTGGACCGACTTCGAGCTCTATGGAAACCAGGAACTGGCGATGAGCGCGGCAAGTATTGGCATGAACGACTACCGGTTCATCACGTCGCGCGATGCACAGGGACGTCCTCGAAGATTTACCCCGGAGATCACCCTCGGCCTTCATCGTGGCAGCCGCGCTTGGCTGGAACAGACGCTAGCCTTGCCCTTTGAAGGGCCGACGATCGTCGTCACGCATACCGCGCCACATGAGATGTCCGTAGCGGAAGAGTTCAGAGGCGATCCACTGACGCCCGCCTTCTGCTCCAATCTCTCGGAGATGATCGAAAGGTTCGAGCCTGAGTTCTGGATACACGGGCATACCCATAGCTCCTTCGACTACGTCGTTCCGGGCACGCAGACGCGCGTGATCTGTAACCCACGCGGGTACGTCAGGACTGGGTTTAACAGAAGTTCGGTAGAGAACATGATGTTCATTCCGGGCAAGACGTTCATCGTCCCTGTTTGAAGCTCCGGGAGCCAACAGCGCGGCGGCCGACTTCCCCCATCGTCAAGGATGCCACAGAGCGGACGCGGGAAAACTGGGGGCCGAGCACCATCTGAGTGCGACTCACAGCTCAAGATGGTATCGGTGAGATCAAACACCAGGACGGAACTCGACCATGGGCAGGCAGCACGTAACTCCGCTATTGATCTCCGTTGACGAGAGGACGGTGTCACCCGTGATACCGCTTGGACTGGGGGTCGGGGGGCATGGGCTGACCGAAGCCGCGATTCAGGAATTCGTACATCGGTTTCCGGCGTGCCTCCCGATCGCCGAAATCGACCCGATGTTCACCGGACCCGTTGCGATCTGCCGTGAACTGGTCACTCCAGCGGGAGCGATCGACAACTTCCTGGTGACGCCGTCTGGCCTTCCTGTTCTTGTAGAGTGCAAGCTCTGGCGCAATCCGGAGGGTCGACGAGAAGTAGTCGGGCAGATTCTTGACTACTCAAAGGAGCTGACGAAATGGTCAGCTTCCGATCTCCAACGGGAAGCAAGCCGCCGTGTCGGCCGGAAGGGCAATGTCCTGCTCGACCTCGTCAGGGAGGCTGGCAATGATGTAGACGAGGTGATGTTCAACGACGCGTTGACCTTCAATCTGCGTCGCGGCCGTTTCCTCTTGCTGATCGTCGGAGACGGTATACGGGAAGGCGTGGAAGCCATCGCCGATTATTTGCAGGCTCACGCGGGATTGCATTTCACCCTCGGGCTGGTCGAGATGCCGATCTACCTCACTCCTGCCGGTGAGAAACTCGTGGTGCCCCGAGTTCTAGCGAAGACCCATACGATCGCTCGGACGGTCATAGCCGTGCCTGAAGGTATGATCGTCGCGGATGAAGACGAAGAGGGCGAGGGGAGTTTCATTCCCATGGACACGCCCGAGAAAAACGAGGCCCGGGAGAGACGGCGTCAAATCCGGCACAGGTTCTGGACCGAATATTTGAGAAATTTGAAGCTTGACGACCCCGAGCAGATGCTTCCTGCACCCTCCCTTGGCGGTCATGTTGTTTTCAAGCTCGGCGCTCCGGGAGGGTCCAGCTGGATCACTGTTTACCGCGACGCGCGTTACGACGCCGTGGGCCTGGCTCTTTCGTCGAACCTGAACTCGCCGGGAGAACGAGCGTCGAAACTACTTGCCGAGGATGCACGCCAGATTTCCGAGGAACTCAGTGGAGCGACGGTAGATTTCTCCGGTGACCGGCCGGACATTTCGCAGCGGCTTGTCGTTCGAGATCTCGAAGATCCGGTGGAGAAGGAGAGAGCGTTGGCGTGGCTCCGGGAGAGGACGAATGCTTTTGTGAACTCCCTCAGACCGCGTATCCGGTCCGCGCTTCAGGAGCTGGCCACGGAGTAGCGTCCGAATGCTGCCAACTTATGTGAGCCACTGAGACTGCCGTCCGGGATGAAGAATGCTAAGCGAGACTGAAATTGCTCAGATGAAAGGTCGGATCAATGAGGCGCTCTCAAACGAGGTTCTGACGGATTGGCAGAGGCGCTTTCTAAGCGATATTCAAGGTAGGATTAGTCGCTACGGAGTTCGAACCAAGCTCAGTGAAAAACAACTTTCCATGTTGAAGCGCCTTACGGGGACGGCAACGGAATGGCGGGACCTTGGGGTTGTTGCTGACAATCCCCGACCTGAGCCCCATCCACCGTCGCCGCGTGACCCATCAAGAGTTCAGCGCCCACGCGGGCGAAATCCTCTGCGCCGCAACCCCTTCCGTGTCGGCAATCCATTCCGTCCCCGTTATCTCTTGCGGTCCCCGCGTGCGTTCCGCTCAGTGCTTGCTCTTGGACGTGGGCTCACGCTCGCGTCGTTGGCAATGGTGATGATCGTTGGTTTTTTCGGAATCTTTTTGACCCCTGATGCGAGCACCGAGGACGTTACTCTCAAGAGTTCTTCCGTCGCGCCGCAGGCCGGAGCTTCGGCGAAGCGGGGTGCTTCAAGCTTCTCCATTACCGACGGGGACACGATACGTTTGGATAACGGGACTCGAGTTCGTTTGGTGGGCTTTAACACACCAGAGAAGTTCGAACCGCGATGTTCCCGTGAGGCCGCGCTTGGAAACAGAGCGTCCGAGCGTCTCAGGGAACTGGTGGCGACGGCAACCTCAACCGATCTGAAGCTTGTTGCCTGCGCATGTGCGCCTGGGACCGAGGGCACCAAGAAGTGCAATCATGGTAGGAGTTGCGGGACGCTTAAGGTGAACGGCCGCGATGTGGGGCAGACCTTGATCTCTGAGGGCCTTGCCGTTCCTTTCGTCTGTGGTGCAAACGGATGTCCGTCGACACCGCGTCCATGGTGCCGTTGATCACGTTCCAACGCTTTCTTTGCAAGCCGCCAGCTAAGCGATCGGCAGGTGGCCTCGCCGGATACGAGCACAGTATGGCCCAGATTGCTTCGCTGTTGCGCCTCCGCAGAACCATGGTGTGCCCTACCGGACAGTGATATTTGTAGGAGCTGTAGCTTTTTATCTGCGGCGAGCAGCGATTGTTCGAGGTCCTGAACTCGGCGGCAGCAGTAGGCTGCCAGTCCAACGGCGTAGCACCACCATTGTACACGGGGTGCTTGGCTAAGTTGGTGGTCGATACCCATCGCCGGTCTCGAGCAGCGGATACTGTCGAGCAGCATTTCTGTCCTAGATCGGAAACGTGTTGCGGCTGGGGAGAATTCTAAGCTGCATATGCCGGAAATCCGCGAGCAAATGAACAGGTCGCGCAACGCCATTCCGGCAAGTTGCACGGCTGCTGATTAATTGTACATCGATTGATCGCTTGAGCTGTGCATGGCTACATGCGCGAAAACAGGAGTGGCGAATAATAACCTGTTCGCGATGTAGTTGAGGGATTGAAGGCATGCACTGCCAGTGTAAGTTGTCCAAATCAGAAAGCTTGGGCAAGCGATTCTATGAGCATTACCGATGATCTACTCGCATTTGCGAGGACGAGACCGACCTGGGAACAGGACTTGTTCAGGCGCGTCTATACGCAGCCTGATCTGGTCGAAAATGACTTCGTTGAGGTTTTGGCCATGATTAAGGCCGCTAATGGGATCGAACTCCACGTTGCGGCGAGTGATCCAGTTCCGCTTACAGTCGATCACGTGTTGCATAGGGCTGACGGAGCTGATCCTGTAGTGCTCGGTTCGATCAACGACATTCGTAGCGCGATGCAGTTGGCATCAGGACAAACGCTGTATTTCGCGGTCAATGGGTTGACGATAGTTTACGGTGAAAACGGAAGTGGCAAGAGCGGGTACTGCAAGCTTCTAAAGCAGATTTGCCGCGCTCGGCGAGAGCGCAATGACGAAGTC
>CCRI01000008.1 GCA_000985875.1 Neorhizobium galegae bv. officinalis | reverse complement strand
GCGGGGCCTCGACCAGGCCAGCGACCTTGCGGAAGCCGTTGCAACGTACCGACAGATCCGCGGTGAGCTCTCCGGCAAGGTGAACGACCAGGCCTGGGACGTAGATCTCGCCCCGGCCCGCTCCGCCGTCGCGATCCACGGCCAGAAGATGCTGAAGTTCCTGAGCGGTGATTGGAGAAGGGCGAAGGCGCTTCTTCGAACCGTCATGCCGGAGGCAGATCCGGTGGAAACCGTTCGCATCCTCGACCTGCTGCAGAAGGGCAAGGATGCTCGCGCGGCGATAAGGGACGGCGACGGTCTCGGCCGCGCCGCATTCGGCGCCGACTGGCGCGGCGAGAAGACCGATCCGAAGCCGCTTGAAAGCCTAGTGCTCTGGATGCGCAGTCTGCGCGGGCTGGGTACGGAAGCGCGAACGATCGCGAGTCGCCTAACGGACAGAAGTGCGGTTGCGACGCGCTGCCAGCAGGTCAGGGTACTGCTCGACGAAGCTTCGCGCCATGCATCCGACTTGTGGATCGAGGCGGGAGACAGCGCGCCGTCATTGTTTCAGAACGCCGTCGCGCCCGATGAGATCGTGCTTACCCAGGCAGCGCCGCTGCTGAAAGAGATCGCAGAGGCGCACAGGGCGTTCGTGCCACTCGCAAAGTCGCTGCCAGACACCAACGGCGAGCGCGTGGCGATGCTGGAGAGGCTTGCTGCAGCTCAGGCCGGAAAGGATGCGCTGGACAGGGCGGATGATCTCGGTCGTGCCGCATTCGGCCAGATGTGGGCGGGAGGATCATCCTCATGGTTGCGGCTCGCAGAGATGGCGGAGTGGGTGTCCGCAAACAGCGACATCCGCCTTCTCGCGTCCCGCGTTGCCGATCGTCCGGGTACGGCGGAGAGGGCGCGGCGGACAGCGGGCGCGGCTGACGCTTTCGCGGCGAAAATCCGCGATCTGCTTGCTTTCCTCTCGGCGGAATTACGGATCTTGTTTGATGTCGAAGATGTGGCCGATGCATCTCTGGCGGAAGTGGCGGCCAAGCTGCTTCTGTGGAGCCAGAACGAGGAGCAGCTCTCCAAGTTCGCGTCATATAACGGTCGGGCCGCAGATGCGCGGAAGTTGGGCGTCGAGCTCATCGTAGACAGGCTCCAGGACGGTCGGATCCGGACTTCCGAGATCGTCTCCTATTTCGACATGGCATTCTACGAGGCCGTCCTGAAGGACCAGCACTTGAAGGACCCGGATCTCGCCAGGTTCGATGGCGAGGTGCACAGCAGGCTCGTCGGGGAATTCGCATCACTCGACCTTAGCCGCATGCGTCTCTCCAGACTCGAGGTCGTCAGGGCGCACCATCGGAAGATACCGCAGGTGAGCGGCATAGGTCCGGTCGGCATCCTCCGTGGAGAGATGGCACGGCGGCGAAACCACATGCCGATACGGCAACTGATGCAGAAGGCGTCTCCGGCCATACAGGCGTTGAAGCCGGTGTTCATGATGAGCCCGCTCTCGATCGCCCAGTTCCTGCCGCCGGGCGTGCTTGAGTTCGATCTCTTGGTGATGGACGAGGCGTCCCAGATCCAGCCCGTCGACGCACTCGGCGCGATCGCCCGCGCGAGGCAGGTCGTGGTCGTGGGGGACGAGAGGCAGTTGCCACCCACCAGGTTCTTCTCGAAGATGACCTCCGGCGGCTCCGAGGACGACGACGAGCAGGATGGCGCGCAGGTCTCCGACATCGAGAGCATTCTTGGTCTATTCTCCGCGCGTGGTCTTTCCGAAAAGATGCTGCGCTGGCACTACCGGAGCCGACACCAGTCGCTCATCGCGGTTTCCAACAGTCAGTTCTACGACAGCAAGCTCTTCATAGTGCCGAGCCCGTACACGCAGGAAGCAGGCATGGGGCTCCGCTTCCATCCCGTCGCAGGCGGCGTTTTCGAGGAGGGCGTCAACAAGGTCGAGGCGAAGGTCGTGGCGGAAGCGATCATCCGTCACGCACTGAACTCGCCGAACCTGTCTCTCGGAGTAGCCGCATTCTCGATCAAACAGCGTCGACAGATCCAGGATGAGCTCGAACTCCTGCGTCGGCTCAATCCGCAGACCGAGGATTTCTTCCATTCGCATCCCCACGAACCGTTCTTCATCAAAAACCTGGAAAACGTGCAGGGTGACGAGCGCGACGTGATCCTGATTTCGGTGGCGTACGCGAAGAACGCGCAGGGCTATCTCGGGATGCGCTTCGGCCCGCTTGGCGCAGAAGGAGGAGAACGTCGCCTCAACGTGCTGATCAGCCGAGCAAAGCGGCGCTGCGAGGTCTATTCCTCGATCACGGACGAGGATATCGACCTCGATCGCGCCAAGGGGAAGGGCGTCCTGGCCTTCAAGCTGTTCCTGCACTACGCGCGCACCGGCCGCCTTTCCATGGCGCAGCGGGCGGACCGCGGCATGGACAGCGTTTTCGAGGAGCAGGTGATGGCTTCGCTCCAGGAGCGCGGGTATCAGGTTCATCCGCAGGTCGGTATCGCCGGATTCTTCATCGACCTCGCAGTCGCGGATGCGGAGGTTCCGGGCCGCTACCTGATCGGCATCGAGTGCGATGGAGCAGAATATCATCTCTCCCGTTCCGCTCGTGACCGCGACAGGCTCCGCCAGGCTGTTCTCGAGGATCATGGCTGGAAGATCCACCGGATCTGGAGCGCTGATTGGTTCCAGCGACCGAAGGGCGAGCTCGACCGCCTGGTCCAGGCGATCGAGGAGGCGAAGGCCAGCGCACTAAGCAGTGCGGAAGCGTCGCAGGCGGCCGCGCGTGCCGTGCCGGTCGAAGTCGTCACGATCGAACGCGCGACCGTGACCGAGATCGGTCTGCAGCCCGTATCCCACGAGAGCGTTACGCCTGTGTACGAAGAAGCCTCTCCGAAGGCGAACTTCCAATACGAGCTGCACGAGACCCCGACGGGCATCCTGGTCAACCTGGTGAAGGAGGTCGTAGAGCTTGAGGGGCCAGTGCACCGCGACGAGATCATCACCCGCATCCGAACAGCGTGGGGACTCCAGCAGTCGGGAAGCAGGATCAAGGCGCACATTGGCAGCGCGATAGACATCGCCGTCAACGGTGGCCACGTCTACAGGTCAGGCGAATTCTTGCATTGGCCCGGCGCCGAGGCACGGCTCAGAGACAGGAGCGGGGTCACGTCCCCGAGCCTGCGACGCATCGAGATGATCCCGCCGATGGAAATCGATGAGGGGCTTGCCGGAGTTCTTGAAGCTAGCTTTGGAGCTACAGAAGATGAAGCCGTCAACGCAATCGCGAGAGGACTGGGATTCAGATCGACGAGCAGCCAGCTTCGGGAACTTATCGTTTCCCGGATTGCATTGCAGAAGGCCGAAGGCACGATCTTGGAACGCGACGGCATGCTGACGATCGCCCCCCAGCAGCAGGTATGACCCATGGATTTCGAGCGGCCGCATTATAGCCACTGGGTCAAAGTCGTCTTCGCGTTCACTGTCCTCGTGGCCCTGTCAGGGCATGCCGCGGAAGCTGCAAACGAGCCCTGCAGCGGAATGAAGGGCGGGATCGCCGGATGTCGCGGCGAGACTTTTTTGTGCAATGACGGATCTGTGAGTGCGAGCAAGAGATCCTGTACGGCATACGCTGGCGGCGGGTTGGGGCTTCTTGGCGGAGCCGCGCCGGACATGAGCCCGGCATCAGATGGAGAGTGCCCGTGCCGGGGAGGATCCTACTGCATCGGGCCCCGCGGCGGACGTTTCTGCATCACCGACAGTGGAAGCAAGAGCTACCTGAGAAAATAGACGAGCGGTCGACTGCGGAAACACAAGGAATGGCATCGGGGCGGCATAGTGGCGATGAAGTTGAATGGTCCGCGGTGTTCACCTTTTCCATGCTGGTGAACATCTTGGCCATACGGCCTACCTTGCTGGCTGCAAGCGGTCCACAGACGAACCGACGTCTAGCTGCGCGAGGGTTCTTGTAACGGTGGAAGAGATCGAGGACGGCATCCCAGGCGAAGACTCGCTCCGTAATGGTTCGTGAACAACCGGTTGGTAGCTTGGAAAGGTTGAGTCATAGCTTTGAGACGTCCATGACAGATATGAACACCGGAGCCGATCTCCTGCGTGCCGCGAATCGGATTCAGCATCTGAGCCGCGCCGAGATCCGCGAGCATCTCCACCACAGCATCACGACTATCAGGGATATGCGGATCGCCGTCGGGATTCCAGGAAGTGGCACCGAACAAGATTCGATTATCGACCTTCTGGAAGTATCGACCCGAGCCGAGATGGTGCCGGAGGAGAAGCTCCGGGCGGCGCTGCTCGAAGCAGCCGACATGATCCGGACGCTCAGGATCGTCGCAGACAGTGGGGTTACGCTGCGACTGGTCGAGAGCGATCTTCAAGCGAACAAATAGGACGAAGCCCTTGAAGGTCGTGCTTGGAATAGATGCAGCATGGACGGAGATGCAGCCGAGCGGCCTCGCTTTGATTGTCGATGATGGAGGTGGCTGGCGGCTCGTCGAGGCAGCGGCATCCTACGCGGCCTTTCTCGAGGCCAGCGATCCCGCCGTTCCAGTTCTTAGGCATCGCGGAAGTGTTCCGGATGCCGGGGCAATCATCAAAGCCGCGTCTGCAAAGTCTGGCGCCCCCGTCGACCTGGTCGCCATCGACATGCCGTTGTCGACGGCCCCGATAGTAGGACGTCGGGCCTCCGACAATATGATATCGGTAGCGTACGGTGCCAGACATGCCAGCACCCACACGCCGAGTGTGGCACGCGCCGGCAGGTTGAGCGACGAGTTGCGGATCGGGTTTGACGCGGTGGGGTATCCCCTGGCGTTGTCCGCGTTCGGTGGCCAGGCGCTCATTGAGGTCTATCCGCATCCGGCGCTGATCGAGCTCATGTCTGCCGAGCGGCGGCTCCCATACAAGCAGTCGAAGGTCCGCAAATACTGGCCAGCTCTCGTCCCTGGCATGCGTCGGCGGAGATTGCTGGAAGTCTGGGCCGAGATCATCCAACACCTGGAGGGGGAGGTGCAGGGAGTTACGGCAGCGCTGTCGTTGCCTTCGTTCGACGCACGGGGATACCAGATGAAGGCATTCGAGGACGCGTTGGACGCCGTCGTTTGCGCTTGGGTCGGTGCCTGCGCCCTGGATGGAAAGGCGAAGGCCTATGGGGGCGGGGAGTCCGCGATCTGGGTGCCTGTCCGAGGTTGATCGAATCCGGATCGTAATGGCAAACGTCAAAGGATCGACCGATCTCGGATATACGACTTGGATTAACCCGGTGATTGCTGCGGCGTGTGATCCTCGATCCTTTACGAGACCACTCGGAAGCGACTAAGAAATGTTCCATGGCAGCCTCAGTTGTGATCTTCGCCGACGGATCTTACGACGCCAGCGCTCGCGCGGGAGGGTGGGCTTTGGTTGTCCTGGAAGACGATCGGCAGATCCACGCAGCCTCGGGATCGGAAGCGGGTGAAACCAACAACTCGTTGGAAGTCATCGCGGTGGTGAAGGCCCTGCTTTGGTTGGAGTCAGACACGCAGAGCCGGAACGCCATCCTGCAGACTGATTCTGCTCATGTTGTCGAAGGATGGCACCGCTGGCTTGCCATCTGGCGAAACAACGGATGGCGCCGCGTCAATCCTAACCAACGATCGCGACGGCGCCAGATCCGGGACGCGGTGCTCTGGCAGCAGCTAGACGCATTGCGGGAGCGAAACCCGCTCGTTTCGATCGAGCTGTGCAAGGGGCACTCCGGCATTGCTGGCCACGATCGTGCTGACCTCCTGGCCCGGGAAGCAGCTCACATGGCATCGATCCTGCAGCGCAACATCAATCGCAGTGCTTCGGCGCCCTGAGCGACTTCACCATCCGTTCGATCAGCGGTCCGAACCGTTTCTGCTGCGCGGACGGATATTCGATCGTAAAGTTTCCCATTGCATCGTCGCAGAGTGCGATCTGACGCATGTAGATGATATGGTTGCGCCTGGTGCCCGAGAAGCTCGCCCAGGAAGCTCCCCGTTTTTCGTAAGTGAATTTCCAGCCGTCATCCTCCACGAACTTTCGCCGCTGGGCGCTCTCCTGGCTGAAGCCGCCTTCAGTAAGGTAGTTCCCCCATACCGACAGCTTCGCCGACCCGTCCGCGCTTTCGAGACCTATCCCGTCGCCATTCTCCGGGATGAGAACCGTTTTGAAGTCCGCCGGCAGGTCCACCACGTAGCCGAAGCGACCGTTACCATATGATCTGAAGTCCGCGGCATCTGCGATCGTGGCGAACAAGGAGACGAAGAATATGACGGCGAAGCGGTACACGGCGGCCCCTTGAGCGTGTTGTCCCGAGCAGGCAGCACGATAGGGCACTACACGGGTGGCAAGCAATGGAGGACTCGCGACCTCCTGGGTCACGGGGACCGGGCTCGGTGTTCAGACGCCGCGAGCCCTGTATTCGGCTCACTCCGGACGCAAGCATTCCGCCGCCGAGATCTTTCCGTGCAGGCCGAATAGGAGGCGACCCGCCTGGAACTCCTGGACTGCGTGACCGGTGAAGTAATCAGGCACGACCTGGTTCTCGGGTTCGTCCGGAAGTCCCTGGCCGAAGCGAGAAACGTATCTGGGCGTCTGCAACGCAAGGAAGGTGGCGCTTGACTGATCGCCCTAAAGGACCTGCTTTAGATTTATCTAGGAGAGAGACATTTCGAACGAACACCACCTTGGAGGTAGGTATCGTTGATGGGGTCATATGCTAGCTGGTATCTGGCTGCGCACCACGTGATGTGTCTGATTTCGCCGGGCGATAGCAGCGTCGAGCTCCCTGCCGCCGCACCTTGCCGGTCCTCAGCATAGGCGGACGCTGCTTGTGGACTTACAGCTTCCTGATCTGCGGGAGGCGCCGGTAGCCTAAACGCGTTGGCAGGCACCAGCGACGAGGCGAGGGACATACTGCTGAAAACGACGACGGAGGCGAGTTTGGCGATCTTGCGCATCTGAGAACCGATCTTCTATTCGCATGAGGAACGGCAACTGCGCGATTTTGGTTCCTTTCCCTGCCTGAACCTCGGTTCGACAAGGCATTTCAGGCGCGTTTCTACCGAAAAGCGCTTAGGCATCTTGCAACCACGGCGGCGACGCTAGCCGACCCTACCACGTGCGTAGTCCACATGGGGTTCAAGCAGACAGTCGGCCATGCAGTGCAACCCGCAGGCCTTTAGTGTGGAATTCCTGCTCCACCTCGCCGGAGAAGTAGGAGCCGATCCCTCTCTTTAGAAGCGTCGACATGTTGAACACCAGTGACCGCCACGGCTCTGGAAATCATTGCAGCGAGCGGTTCAGCTCGAGTGGCCTCTCCACGGACGACAACCAGGTCTGAAATCTTCTCACCCGGCTCGTCTTCGTATTCCTTATACGTCTGAGCTATTCGAACGGGGCCCGGCGCCCGGATGATCTTCTCATCCAGCCAGTAGCACATCAGCGCGAGATGGTCGTAGTCGGCTCGATCGTCTCCGTCCAGCCACTCGTCGATCAGTTCTCCATCCCGATTTTCAAACACCAATGCGGCTGCGGGACCGAGGTGAAGGCGAGAGAACATCAATGGCTCGCCCTGCTGCATCGAGAGCTTCGGCGCTCGTCCATTAGCCATGATTAAACTCCTCGATTATTTCATGCACGGCCATCGAATCCGTTGGCCACGCATTGAGCAAGAATTGTTCGAAATCTTTCCACTTGTCGGAGCCCACTTGGAAGTGGAACAGCCCTCCCAAACCACCAATTTGATACCGTACGACGTCCCTTTCCTCCTTCAGGACGATGCCAACGGCTCTAAAATACGACCGCAGCCGCTGGCTCACGCCGATGGGATTCGTCGAACGAATGGGGTTTATGGCCAAGTATCGCCATTCTGCATTTATTTCGTCGATGGTCGCGTTGCGATCGAGGTTGTACCACGCACCATTCAGTAGGATACGAAGCGTGAGCAGACGGTATGCGTCAACCAAGTCCGGAAGAGCAGCCATAACGAGCTCATAGTCCAGGAAGCGATTCTCTTCGAACCCGATAATGTATATCGGAACACCAGTAGCCCTTTTCTGTATCTCGACGTCGTCCGCAAGGGTCTTGTGTAGGATGAGGTTTATTCGACCATCGAGCCGGTTCTTGATGAGGACCTGCTGCTGGCGAGCAATGTTGTATTTCAGCGTCGTGGTGCAGCGCTGCGAACTTCCGCTCTTCAATTCGAAATAGTCAGAGACGTTAGAATTCCGAATGATCACCAGGTCGTCGACGAATCCCAGCGGCTGAGATTTGAACCGAACTTGGTGGCCCGTATGTCGGTCCAACAGGCTCGAGCACATCTCCAAAAGGATAGCGTTTATTGTGAACGCTTGCTCGAATGCGTGACCGTTGTCGTTCGCGTCTCCACCAGACCTGCGTTTTTTCGCTTTCTTCGCACCCCTGGCGCCGAGCGCATATTGGATGTGGTAATTCAATATCTCTGTCATGATCAGTCCCCTTGGGGCTCTCTTGACAAATAATTTTGAAAGAGGAGTTACAAGAGCGCCTAAAAGTTGAAATCGCTCGGCGCTCTGATGGAGCGAATCTTGGTTGAGGGCAGACGGGTCTTCCACACCTACTCAACGGCACTAGCGACATTATCACGCGAGTCGATCAGAGCGGTCACCTTGGCGTCGAACTCACCCGGTCGTTGCACAAGCGCGACCCGAATGCCCAGCAGTTCGTAGAAACGCTCATAGAATCGATCGAACGACGCCTCGAGGTCGCCGATGTCCAGAACCTCCGCCACCGCCTTCCGGGTCTGGGTCGCGGTCCATTTAGTCTCGTTTCCGCTTAGGGCGGACGATAGCGATACCGGCACCAGAAGACCTACCCACAACCTCGGAAGAACTTCCACGGCTGAGAAGAAGCCGCCTTGCTCCTCCAGCAAGGATGGGGCTCTCGTATCAATATCTGTCGCTTCGAAACTGGCAGACACCTTAGTCAGAGTTCTCGAAAGAATTCTGAAAACGTGTACGTCTCCGAGGATGTCGTCGAGCGATAGCGTCGCGTGCATCGCGCCAGCAGCCTGAAGAACTGTCTCAACCATCTTCAAGCGTTCAATAAGTCGCCGTTCGACCGTGACGTCGAAACCCGCGCCGGGATCAACGACATTAAACCCCGCGGCGTCTTCGATGCCTTCTCGATGCAGGTTGAAACGGAACTGTCCTCCTCCAAAAATTACTGCGAGCTTCAGGAAGTTTTTCCAGTCCTCCAGCGGATGCGGGCTTACCTGGCTGAATTCGGGGGCCTGCACGAAGCTCCATTTATCCTTTTTGATCACGACTCGACCGTACTTCGTCCGTGCAGAGATGGCGTATCGACCTTCTCCAAGGACATCGCTGGTTGCGAACGTGTATTCCGCGTCCGCCTCGACCCGTAGGGATCCATTGTCGTCGATGACAATTTTTCCAATAGCATGTGTAGCCGGCTCGACTATCAGACGAGCAGACCGAGGGCCTTCAATAGGTATGTCGATGTTGAATCGACGTTCGGCCACAACGAGATTTTCGACGTCGATCGGCGCAAGGGCGAGAAAGCCGTCCGCCAATGCGTCGCTGTCGATGGACGACAAGTCGAACTTCATCAGATGTCGTTGCGGGGGAAAACCTAGCTCGTCGAGCTGTCGGGCCTTGTTCCCGGCGTACTCAAGCATTCCGCTTCCCGGAATTTTAGAGATTGCCGTCCTAAAGGCCGGCCAGTTGTTTTCGACACGCAACGCCCTCTTCGTTCGAAAAGAGACGGACATGTGGTTTAGGCGAGGGCTCTGTTTCAGCGACGCCCTTCTGAGCGCATGGAGGATCGTCGCCAGAGGTGAATCGACGAGATGAACGAAGAATAAATCCACGATGTCGAAGTTCTCGTCGATCTTGAAAATCAAAATAATCGCCGGACGGGTGTCTTTAGCCAGGCGCTCGGCTACCGACAAAGACACTTTGGCGCTTTCGTTTTTTGCCAAGATTGTCTTTACCTGGACCACGATTTGGAGCGGCGGCGGACGCCTGTCCAAAGGCGTGTGGCCCGGCGGCTCCAAGTCGAACTCGACGATGTAGTCCTTCCCGGTCTTGTCGGGCTGAACCTTGCTGAACTTTAGGCCTGCGTCCAGACAGAGCTTTTCGAGATGGTTCTCCCCCTTGGCGCCCATCCTGTCGAGATCGTCGCCGGTTGGTACCGGTCTGCTCATTTCATCTCCATCGCTGTGTGCCCGTATCGTTGTGTCCTGAACCGGACGAGGAGACCAGCCTCCATAACGCTGACGGAAAGTGAAACGGAATTGCCGACGGTACCGGCGATGATCAAGATCGGTTTCGAACATGCGTAAACCGGGTTTCTGGAGATTGCCCGCATCTCTCGGACGTCGCTGCTGCTTGGTTCGGGAGACCCGCCTGGATGCGAGTGCCATTCTCCCACGTAGTATTCGCCACTCTTCCAACGCTCGCGCAGGAGCTGCTTCAATCCGCTGGAACCTCGCCGGAACCAAGTCCTTCCGATTTCGGAGTCTGTCGGCCTTTGCGTCGCGGCCAGCACCACCGCTCGGTCGTTTGCGTAGTCGTACCGCCCGATCAGGATACCTCCGGTCTCGTTTTCCGGTGAGGCGAGAGCTTGCTGCTCGATCATGGAGATGGCCTCTCTCGATAGATTCACCACGACTCCGGGCAGCCGGCTTTCGAACTTTATGGAAGACCGATCATCCATCATGTCTGACTACCGCCCCATCCGGCATCTGCTGGAAATACACGCAACCGCGCCGTGGTTTCTCCACAGATTTCATGACCTCCTTCGTTGCTATCGCCGCCCATAGGCCGACATCGGCAGCAGTTGCGGGAAAGACGGGATGCCAGCATCCTATTCCTTCCATCGAAGCGCCGTCCACGTCCGCCGGTGGGACGTTCATCTTTGAGAACCGTTCTTTCGCATCGATCGCCGGGAAGGAGCTCTCCGATGCCGTAAAAAACAGCAATCCTTCCGCTTGCCATGTCATGGCGAGAGAGACGAAGATCTTTTCTCCGCCCCAGTCGAACCGGGCCATGGTGTCCAGGACGCGGTCGGATGCGGTGCAGTCAATCACGACGTCGTAGACCTGGAGCCTCTCGATCAAGCGGCGATCGGTCGGCGGAAATCCGAAGCCGAGGCCTTCGACCCTCGCGTCGGGCATGGATGCCGAGAGGGTGCGGGCGAGCGCCTCGGCCTTCCCGTGGCCGACGGCATCGAGGCTCAATGCGTGCCGAGTAAGATTGCCTACGTCCAAGATATCCTCATCAAGGACGCCCATGTCCGTGATTCCCATCCGGACAAGGTTCTCTGCAACCGCGCTACCGAGAGCACCCGCACCAATGATCAGTACGCGCATAGAGGACAGTTTTTTGGAACCACCGGAGCGCGACCGCAACTCCTCCGGCTCCCAGCTAGCGGTACGCAGCCATTTGAGCCGCGTCTTGGCGGTGGGCCGCGCGCGATCCAGTAGTCGACGAGCCGCCTCGTTCGCTCGAAAGCCGTCTCTCTTGGTCTTCCTGTCTGAGAGTTCGACGGAACCTACTGCGAGCCAGTGGTGGCGTGATGGCGCGAGGCCTACGCGATCTGCGATTGGAAATCCCAGGATCAGCAAATGCTCTCCGCCGTGCGCCGTCCGACGTCTCCTTTCGGTGCCGGCCTCCTCGAAGACGGTGGGAAGGTCGATACCGCTCGAGTTCACGATGGATGACAGCTCCGCCCATGTTCGTGGTAGCTGCCAGGGCGGCAGGACCGGAAGTCGATCGAGCGAAATCCAGATAGCCGTATGGGTCACCGGCGCCGCGGAAATGTGGTGGCCCCAGGTCGGTTGTCTGATCGTAGTCGACTGGCGGTCGCGGAATCGCTTGATGGCGTAGGTGAATCTGGCCATCGGCAGCTTGGCAATATCAGCCCATCCCCAGTCGCTCCTCCGCTGCTTCCAGAACACGAGATCGTCGTCCGCGCCAACAAAGCCCACGACAGGAAAGCTTGCTGCCCCCGGCCGCCAGGGCAGTTCGAACGGGTCGCCATCAAGAACGAGGGTGTCGGTGGCTGCCGCGTCGAGCCACAGGAGCAGACGTTCAAGGTACCAGACGATCTTTTCGTCGGGCGCGTCCGGCTCGCCGTTCCAAGACTGGCGCCCGAATGTCGCGGCGGGACGATGAAGGCATGGATTCCCGAGTCGCCACGGCCTATCCGCCGGGCCGTCGTCGTTCAGTGTCTGGTGCTGAAACGTGAGCGATATCCCACCAACCTTCGCGGGATAGACTGTAACATCGTTGGAGCCTGTCTCGTAGACGACGAACCAAGCCGTCTCAGATGGCACGCCGGCCGTCGGCTCCACCTCATGGCAAGCACGAACCGGAAGGGACCATTCGCCGGCCTTGTGACAGGACCATGGCCCGAGACAGGCGATTCGAGCATGCCCGGCGAGCCTGTCGGTGACGGCCTCAAGGATGGGAGGGACGAACGGCAATTGTGACCTCAGGCGAACCTGTCCGTGCGCGAGGCAAACCTGTCAGTTCGCACCGGCTCGGCAGCTTTCGTCGGCGGTACGAAGAACCCGGTCTTCCTGTCGCCGCCGTTCGGCCCCGGAATTGGAAACTTTGTGCCGAAGAGCTTCTGCCAGAGGCGTCCGCTTTCCTGCGCATCTTCCTCATCAAGGGCCGCGCGTGCCTGTCCCGCAGCATTAGTGATGGCCGCATGAAACGCCTTGAAGTCTTCCGACGAGAGCCGCTTCAGGACGTTGTGCTCCGGCACGCCGTGGTCCGCAAGTTCCGGAACCATGTCCCAGGCGGCATTGAACTGCCACTTGTCGCGCATCGTTTCGAATACCTGCACGATCCCCGCAGCCATCGACGATGTTCCATCCAGAAGAACGTGGCCGATCATGTGCTCCAGAGGATAGCCCTTGGGGTATTTCGGCATGTTCTCGGCGTTCTGCCGCCACCATTTCGTCGATCGGACGATGTTGACGTAGTGGCCGTTGCAGATACGGTTGTTCTGTGCGGTCCACTGGATCTGGGCAAGCGGATGAGTCCGTCCCCAGTTTCCGACGTCTCGGTCAGGCAGGAAAAGCGGGTTAGGCCGCCAGTTGCCGGTGGGCTCGTCGTCGAGCAATTGCGGCTGATTGCCGAAGGCCGTGGGTTGCCAACGGCTATTGAGCCGCCAGGACATGTCGTCTTCGAGAGTGTCGTTAGTCAACACCGAGGTCGAACGGTACAACCTTTCCATAGCCTGTCTCGAAGCGGGATCGGTGGGAAGTGCGGTGATGACGAGGTCGAGGTCTACGTAAGAAAGTTCGATCCCGAACGACCGGCCCTGGGGCCGCCACTTTCCAGGATAGAACTTGTTCAAGAAGGGGACGAACTTGTCCATCGCCTGCTGCGGCGTCGTCTTGTGATAGTCGATGTCAGTAACGACGACGACGTCCACGTCCGGTCTCTTGTCGCCCGTCGGACGAATGGCGGTCGAACGCCGCACGCTTCCCTGAAGGAATGTTGCGATCACGATCGGGCTCAGAGTCTCATCCGCCTGCAGGCGTGAGCGCAGAGTATTCGACCCGGTTTTCCAGTCTTCCTTCTGCCTGTCTGTCGGCCGGATCTCGCGAAGAAACTCGTTGAATTGCGACTTCAGTTCCATTTTCAATCTATCCTGAAAGAAGGGTGGTAGCTGCCGTCCACGGCACCCTTGAAATCAAACTCGTACAATGTCACCGGCCCCATCGCGTCGCGGTGCTGGCCCATGAAGAAGGTGAAGGCGTTCGGAGCCGATATGAAGAAGTGCCGTCGGCTTCCGAACTTCGGTCGGGCCGCCTTCAGCGCCTCGGCAATCTGGTCAGCAAGTTCTGCAGCGTGCTGCCCGCCTGCGAGCGACTGCTGACCGGCGCCGTTTGCCGCGACGACATGGAGTAGTCGCCCGACGTCCGGGAGGCGGGCTTTGGCATAATCGACGACATCCGGGAACGCATTCCGAGACAGGCTAATCACAACTGCGATATCCTCGCCGCCGCCGATCTGGTGAAGCTCGGTGGTCGCCGGAGGCCCAGTCTTGCCATCGTCGGAACGCCACACCGACGTAGGACCGCGACCTTTTTGATTGAGTTCCACATGCGTCGTCGTCTTGAACCCGAGAAGGGCCCCCGCCAGAAAAGCGATAGACGAATGGCTGTTCAGAAATAGACGGATGTTCTTGTCTGTCTGCCTCACACGGACAAGGAACTCCTCGATCGCTGGCCGCACCTCCGAGTTCCAGTCCGCACCGGCCTGAAGGTGGCGGTCGTCGAAAAGGTGCAGCAGAGAGAGTGTGTTTTCCGGAGAGGCGTCGAGGTAGTCGGTGGGGCCATCGCTGAAGGAGCGCACTGCAATGTTCTTGCGATCCTCCGGCTGCGTTGCCCTGATCCAGCCCTGTTCAAGGCAGAGCTCGTCGAATGCTTCTCTCGTAAGGACGTTGCGTTGCGTCGCCTTCAGCTTCCGCGCCGCTCCGTCGAACTTGAACTCCAGCGTGTTACCCCCGGCGGCCAACCCGACAAGCTTGAAGTAAAGGTCAACGTTCTCCCGCATAGCCTCCAGAGAATGGTAGCTATCGATGAGATGGAAGGTGTCGACGATCTCCCGGAGTTCCTCGTCGCTTGAAAGGCCGAGGTGTTCGCGCCACAGCTTCCGGATTTTGCCCATTGTGCTGCGATCGGTGGTGCCGTCGAAGAGCTTATCAACGTCGAGCGCGTTATCGCTCTTCCTGATAAGCTTGTTGAGCGGATCATTGTCGAAGATCCGATCGGTGGTCACGAGGGTGAAGGTCGAGCCAGGAGCAGATTTCCTCACCGCATCTCGAAGCCGCTGCAGAATGGAAACTTTCTCGGCGCCGATGAAGTCCGGCTCGATCAGGTCGGCGTATCCGAAACGTCCCGACTGATTGACGTGGTACTTTATCTGATGATGGGCATGCCGGACGCGAAACGAGCGGCGCGCTTCCAAGCCGGGATCGTAGCGCACGACGACGTCGTCGAAACCTTTCGGCCCGTCCGCTTCGTAGGACACTTCCACGACGTGAGCCTTCTCCGGATCGCGAAGCCCAGAAGCATGGATCCAGAAGAAACGGGCCTGATAGTCATGACCGTCCCAGTTTGCAATCACCGCGTCTGCCACTGCCGTGCACCTCTGCCGGTTGATTCCTGATTTGTTCTTTTGAGGATTTCCCGCCAGCACTGGCGCTGGCGGGAATGTTTCTGGTGGCCTCCCGATCAACTACGCCGGAAAATCCAGTCTAGTTGAGCGGTCGCTCACGTTTGGTTGGACGCGACACACAGGGCTGTTTTCCTTCAGCTATTTACAAAATCAGCTGCAACCGCTCGTCGCACCGCAAGTGTCACATTTCTCGCAAGTCCCGTTGCGAACCATCGTGAAGTTCTGGCACTCGCCGCACATGTTGCCCGTATAGCCTTGAGCGATCGAGCGCATGCGGCGTTCGTTTTCGACCTTTTTGGCTTCGGTCTTCGCCGCGGCTGCCTCGTCGGCGGCCTTGTCGGAGAAGAGGGCGGTGGTGGCGGCCTGTTCCTCGGCCAGTTCCTCGACGATCTCTTCGGCGAGTTCCTTGGCGCGCTCCTCGTAGTCCCGCTTGAAGGAGACGATTTCGGAGGTGGAGATGGCGACCGTCGGTTCCAGCTTGCGGGCGGCGGCACCGGCAAAGGCGGTGACGTTGGTGCCGGCCGAGGCGCGGGCAGGGGCGGCGGTGGCCGAGCCCTTGATGTCGGCGGCCGGGCGGTCGCCGCCGGTGCCGGAGACGAGGGTCGGCTTGTAGCCGCGGGTCAGGCCCTTGGAAACCACGTCCGCCTTGCCTTCCGAGACGCCGCGGCCGAGCGCGGTGTTGGAGAAGTCCGACGTATCGACATGCGCGAGGTCGTGGCGGCCGAGATAGGAGATCGCCAGTTCGCGGAACACGTAGTCGAGGATGGACGTGGCGTTCTTGATCGCGTCATTGCCCGTGACGATGCCGGCCGGTTCGAACTTGGTGAAGGTGAACGCGTCGACATATTCCTCGAGCGGCACGCCATACTGCAGGCCGAGCGAGACGGAGATCGCGAAGTTGTTGATGAAGGCGCGCAGCGCCGAACCTTCCTTGTTCATGTCGAGGAAGATTTCGCCGAGGCGGCCGTCGTCGTATTCGCCGGTGCGCAGGAAGATGGTGTGACCGCCGATCTTTGCCTTCTGGGTATAACCCTTACGGCGGCCGGGCAGCTTTTCCTGGCTGCGGACGACCTTTTCGATGATCCGCTCGACGATCTTTTCGGTGATCGTCACGGCCTGGGCGGCTGCCGGCTGGGCCAGCAGTTCCTCGACGGCGTCTTCCGCATCGTCATCGGCGATCAGCGACGAGTTGAGCGGCTGCGAAAGCTTCGAGCCGTCGCGATAGAGAGCGTTGGCTTTCAGGCCAAGCTTCCAGGACAGCATGTAGGCGGAGCCGCAATCCTCGACGGTCGCGTCGTTCGGCATGTTGATCGTCTTGGAGATCGCGCCCGAGATGAACGGCTGGGCAGCCGCCATCATCCGGATATGGCTCTCGACCGAGAGATAACGCTTGCCGATCTTGCCGCAGGGATTGGCGCAATCGAAGACAGGCAGATGTTCGGCCTTCAGGAAGGGCGCGCCTTCGAGCGTCATCGCGCCGCAGACATGGATGTTGGCGGCTTCGATGTCCTTCTTGGAGAAACCGATATGTTCGAGCAGGTTGAAGCTGATGTCGGAGAGCTGCTCGTCGGAAACCTTGAGCGTGTTCTTCAGGAAGTCGGCTCCCAAAGTCCACTGATTGAAGACGAACTTGATGTCGAAGGCAGCCTTGGTGGCGCTGTTGATCGCTTCGATCTTCTCATCGGTGAAACCCTTGGCCTTCAGCGAGCCGGGGTTGATGCCGGGCGCCTGGTTGATGTTGCCATGGCCGACCGCATAGGCCTCGATCTCGGCGATCTGGCTTTCGGTGTAGCCGAGGGTGCGCAGCGCTTCCGGAACGGCGCCGTTGATGATCTTCCAGTAGCCGCCGCCGGCGAGCTTCTTGAACTTGACGAGCGCGAAATCGGGCTCGATGCCGGTCGTGTCGCAATCCATGACGAGGCCGATCGTGCCGGTCGGGGCGATGACCGAGACCTGCGCGTTGCGGTAGCCATGCTGTTCGCCGAGGACAAGCGCCTTGTCCCAGGCGGCCTTGGCATGGGCGACGAGGTCCTGGTCCGGGTTTTCCGAATGGATCAGCGCGACCGGGTTGACCGAGAGCTGCTCGTAGCCGGAGGTCTCGCCGTGGGCGGCGCGGCGATGGTTGCGGATGACCCGCAGCATGCTGTCGCGGTTCGGTGCATAGTTCGGGAAGGGACCGAGTTCGGAGGCGATTTCAGCCGAGGTGGCATAGGAAATGCCGGTCATGATCGCGGTCAGCGAGCCGGCGATGGCGCGGCCTTCCGGAGAGTCATAGGCGATGCCGGTCGACATCAGGAGGCCGCCGATATTGGCGTAGCCGAGGCCGAGCGTGCGGTACTGGTAGGAGAGTTCGGCGATCTGGCGCGACGGGAACTGCGCCATCATTACCGAGATTTCGAGCACGACGGTCCAGAGCCGGGTCGCATGTTCGTAATCGGCGATGTTGATGCGGGCGGTCGCCTTGTCCTTGAACTGCAGCAGGTTCATGGAGGCGAGGTTGCAGGCCGTGTCGTCGAGGAACATGTATTCCGAGCACGGGTTCGAGCCGCGGATCGGGCCACCGGCCGGCGACGTGTGCCAGTCGTTCATCGTCGAGTTGAAATGGATGCCCGGATCGGCGGACGCCCAGGCGGCGTAGGAGATCTGTTCCCAGAGGTCCTTGGCCTTCAGCGTCTTCATCACGCGGCCGTCCTTGCGGGCGGTCAGGTTCCAGTCACCATCCTGCTCGACGGCGCGCAAAAAGTCGTCCTTGAGCGAAACGGAGTTGTTGGAGTTCTGGCCGGAGACGGTGAGATAGGCTTCCGAATCCCAGTCCGTGTCATAGGTCTTGAATTCCAGGTCCTTGTAGCCCTGGCGGGCGAACTGGATGACCCGGCCCACGTAGTTTTCCGGAACCTGGTCCTTCTTGGCGGCCTTGATCTCGCGCTTGAGGGCAGGGTTCTTGAGCGGGTCGAAGCAATCGTCGCCGGAACCGCCTTCGCAGTTGAGGCAGGCCTTCATGATGGCCTTCAGGTGCTTGGAGACGATCTTGGAGCCGGTGACGAGGGCCGCCACCTTCTGTTCTTCCTTGACCTTCCAGTTGATGTATTCCTCGATATCCGGATGGTCGATATCGACGACGACCATCTTGGCGGCGCGGCGGGTCGTGCCGCCCGACTTGATGGCGCCGGCAGCGCGGTCGCCGATTTTCAGGAAGCTCATCAGGCCGGAGGAGCGGCCGCCGCCGGACAGCTTTTCGCCTTCGCCGCGCAGCATCGAGAAGTTGGAGCCGGTGCCGGAGCCGTATTTGAACAGGCGCGCCTCGCGGACCCACAGGTCCATGATGCCGCCTTCGTTGACGAGATCGTCCTCGACCGACTGGATGAAGCAGGCATGCGGCTGCGGATGCTCATAGGCCGACTTGGACTTGGTGAGCTTGCCGGTGAAGGGATCGACATAGAAATGGCCCTGGCCGGGGCCGTCGATGCCATAGGCCCAGTGCAGGCCGGTGTTGAACCACTGCGGGGAATTCGGGGCGACGCGCTGGGTGGCGAGCATGTAGGCAAGCTCGTCCATGAAGGCTGCGGCGTCTTCTTCGGAGGTGAAATAGCCACCCTTCCAGCCCCAATAGGTCCAGGTGCCGGCAAGGCGGGAAAAGACCTGGCGCGCATCGGTTTCGGAACCGTACTGCTCTTCCTTCGGCAAGGCCTTCATCGCTTCCGTGTCAGCTACAGAGCGCCACAGGAAGGAGGGGACGTCATTCTCTTCGACCTTTTTCAGGATCTTCGGAACGCCGGCCTTGCGGAAATACTTCTGCGCCAGAACGTCGGTCGCGACCTGGGAGAACTGCGCAGGCACGTCGATATCGGCAAGCCGGAAGACGATCGAGCCGTCCGGATTGCGGATCTCGCTGATCCCCTTGCGGAATTCGATTTCCCCGTAAGCGCCTGTGGCTGGCTTGGTGAAACGACGTTCGATGCGCATTGCCTTAAATCCCTCGTCAGTTGGCGCCCGATTGAAGAGCGCAGATGTGCCGCTCCAGCCCACACGTTCGACGCGCGCAGCCGGTTGAATGTTTCCGATCCCCAGGTGATCATCTTTCGATGCCAACCTGTATGTTGTGGTGATAACGGCTGCAACACTACTACATATAGTATTAACAGAATCTTTCCGCCAGTCCCAGCCATTGTTCCGGAGCGGAAAATCGAGACGCACGGAGATCCTGCTAGCAGCCCGCCCCTCATAGCCGGACTGCATGGTCTTTTCCCGTCAAACTCGAAGAAGAACCGGCCTCGTTAATTCCGGTCCAGTCGCCGCCGCAACGTAAGGAACACTGTCGAACGAGCCGAGAGATTCGTCAAGGCGTAGATTGCAACGCTTTTGTAACCACAAGATATTGTGGTTCACGGCTGTGGATAACGGGGAGGAAGAAATAGACGAGGATTCTCAGGCAGTTGCGGGGATAGCCTGAAGCTTGCGTTATGAGGCGCGGAAATATTTCGTGAGAGGCGGCAGGCGCCGGAAGCCCGGTTCGGCGGGGTTTTGAGGGTTCGGCCGTACCATATCGAGGCAGTTCGAGAATCTGTGGCCACCACTAATAGATAAGCCCGCGCGTTTTTTTTACCGGCAGGCCCGTGACAAGGGCCAAAATTTTTGAAAAGGGGCCGTAAAGAATCAGCCGTCGGCGCTCAGCTCCCGATGAAGCCCGTCCCAGGGAAACAGGCCCAGGTGTCCCAAACGGCGTCGGGACGATAGCCGCGCAGGCTAAACGAAAAGGCGGGGATGTGTGCCGATCAGGTTCTTCATCGGCAGGCCCGGGATATTCGCTTGTTTTTCCCTTGGCGCTGCGGCGTCAACGATGCCGCAGCGCCAGGGGTATTCACCGGGCTCAGAGAGAATCGACGTTTATCCCGATCGTCACGGCGCCGATCGGCGTTCCACTCTCGTCGGAAATCGTCACGCTTGCCTGCGACTGCAGCGTCTGGGACGATTCGTCCTTTTCAACCTCGTCGACGAAGAGCGCGTTCTTGCCGGCACCGAAGGATTTCTTGAACTTTGCCTCGTCGCCCTGCCAATAATCGGAGGTGATGTCGCTCTGGCCGACATTGAGACCCTTGGCGTCCATGATGAAGATTTCCGTGATCGCTCCCTCGGACTTTTCCTTCTTTTCCACGAGAAGTTTCGACAGGACGTTGTTCAGCACGCTGTCGATCGTCGCGCGACTGGAACTGTCGACCTCGGCGCGCCATTTCTTGTCGAGCGCCAGGATATCGGCCTCGCTCAGCTTGGCATTGGCGGCATTCTGGGCCTTGATCGCGGAAATGACCACCGTGTCGGTGAGCCAGGGCTTTACTTTGGCGGTGACATATTCGGTTACCGGTGCGACGTGGGCTTCCTCGGCCAGAGCCGTGCTAAGGGGCAGGGCGGATATGGTACTGCCGAGAAGGAGCATGACGATGATCTTATGCATGGGTGGTTCCCTTCCATAGGTTGCTGACGTTTATTGGGTCATGCCGCCAGAGAGGCGTCTTCAGGACGCTTGTCTGAGCGGAGCGGCAAAGCCGTTTCTTTGGTCGGAAAGAGATTGATGTCTCCCCGATTCGGAATGGGCCCGGGCACCATTTCCGGCTGTTTTTCCGACGGTGAAACTGCTGGCCGAACTGAGCAGCAGACGGCCTTGGGAGAGCAGTTCCTGGCAGGCAGCATTGGTTTCCTCCACCATCGCCGCATTCTGCTGGGTGGCGTGATCCATCTGGTTGATCGCGGTGTTGATCTCCTGAAGGCCCGTCGCCTGTTCCCGATAGGACTGGACGATCGAAACGATGCTGTCGCTGATGCGGTCGATCTGGTGGCCGATCTGGAGAAGGGCATCGCCCGTGTCGTTGACAAGCCCGACGCCGGCAGCGACCTCCTGATTGGAGCTGGTGATCAGAACCTTGATTTCCTTGGCCGCATTGGCCGATCTCTGGGCCAGCTCGCGCACTTCCTGGGCAACGACTGCAAAACCCTTGCCGGCCTCGCCAGCGCGGGCCGCCTCGACGCCGGCATTCAGCGCCAGGAGATTGGTCTGGAAGGCGATCTCGTCGATAACGCCGATGATGTGGCCGATCTGGCTGGACGAGGCCTGGATCCGGTCCATCGCCCCGATCGCATTGCGAACGACGGTCGCCGAGGAATGGGCGCCCTTCTTCGTCTCCTCGACGAGGTGCCCGGCGCTCTCCGCCTTCTGTGAAGAGGTTCTGACCGTCGTGGTGACCTGGCCAAGCGAGGCGGCGGTCTCCTGGAGAGCGGCGGCCTGTCGTTCCGTGCGCTGGGCCAGCTGATCGGCGGCGCCGGCAAGCTCGCTGGAACGATCTTCCACCTGGTGAGAGGCTTCCTTGATTTCGGTCAGGGCGGCGGCAACCGCCTCGACCATGTTGTTGAAATCCTGTTGCAGTTTCTCAAAATCCGGCCCGAGACCATTGAGATGAATCGAAAAGTCGCCTCCGGCAAGCCTTTCCAGCGCATCTCCGAGCTGTGCCATGACGGCCCGTTGCGTGTTGCTGGTTTCCTCGGTGATCCGCGCGTTGCGGGCGCGTTCCTCGTCAAGCGACTGGCGCTGCTCGGCGGCGATGCGCTCTTCTTCGACCTTCGCAATCGCCTCGCCGCGGAACACTTCCAGCGCGCGGGAGAGAACGCCTATCTCGTCACCATTGCGCTGGTATTCGATTGGGGATGTGAGGTCGCCGGTTTGCAAAGCGATGATGCGCGCGCTGAGGTTCCTGACCGGGCGTCCGACAAGCCGGCGCATCGCGAGGAGAAAGGCTGTGACAGCGACGGTGATGACGAGCAATTGGATAAGGAGGGTGGCCAGCACTTCCTCCTGCGCGGTGGCGAGGATTTTCTCCACCGACCAGGCGGTGAAGAGATAACCCGTGACCTTGCCCCCTTTGTCCGCCGGCAGGGGCACAACGATCCCGACCAGACCTCTGGACGTCAGCGTCGTATCGACAACTGTTTTGTCGGGTTTCTGACCGATAGTCTGGGCCAATTCGGTTGAAGACAGGACGCCTGCCACGCCTTCGCGTGCCCATATGTCGACCGGGACGAGCTCGGCGTTGAACGCGGCGAACTGGACCAGGTCGAGGTTAGGGTTGTCGCGCTGCAGAGTATAGACTTCCCGCACCGCGTTGACCTTGCCCCATTTCACGCCGCCGGCTGCAGCCGACGCGAACTGCTCGGTACCGCGCGACCAATGTGCCGTCGCCGTGCTGATCAGCAAGCGCGTTTCCGATATCCAGGTATAGGTGGCCAAGGCGGAAACGCCACAAATATTGACCGCGACGATAAGCGCCGCCAGTTTGGTGGTCAGCGGCATCCTATTCAAAATATCACGCATGCGGGCCTCGATGTCATGCAGACGCGACTGGGAGACCCCAGTCTGGCGGATTGAACTCGGACATCGTACGCTGAGGGTGTTACACGGCAGGCATCATGCCCGCGTCGCCATTGTCAGGCAAAGCCTACGGACGACAGTGTTCCTTCTTTATATGAAGAAAAAATAAAATTAGCACACCCTTATGAGGCAAAGGGCAACCGGCAGGTGAAATATTGCACCTGGGACGATCTCCCGACGCGAGATCCTTGATGAAAGCCAATTCGAGCCGCGCGGGGTTCTCCACGAGCCCTCACGATGCCGAAATCAACGATTTTTCACCGCGGCCTTCGGGGACGCACAGGATTTGTGGCTGGCCCGCGCCGACGCGCTTCGGCGGAGAGGGGCGCCACATCGCCCTTCTCCTTGCCATCCACAACTCCCGCTCGAACCTGCCCGCGACAGGCTAGCTGCGTTCGGCTTTGGCGATCGGCTCCTGGTAGGTGAAGCCCATGTCCCAGGGGAAATAGATCCAGGTGTCCTGGCTGACTTCCGTGACGAATGTGTCAATGGTCGGCACGCCGGAGGGTTTTGCGTAGACGCAGGCGAAATGCGCCTTCGGCAGCATGGTACGCACTTCCGATGCCGTCTTGCCGGTATCGGTCAGGTCGTCGATGACAAGGACGCCGGCGCCTTCGTCGACCGTCAGTTCGGGCGTGATTCCCTTCAGCAGGTTCATTTCGCCCTGGTTCACGTAGTCATGGTAGGAGGCGATGCAGACCGTCTCGATGAGGCGGATATTGAGTTCGCGCGAAATGATCGCCGCCGGCACCAGGCCGCCGCGGGTGATACAGACGATCGCGCGGAAATCCTGCTTGAGGCCTGCGAGACGCCAGGCAAGTGCCCGGGCGTCGCGATGGAATTGATCCCAGGAAACGGGGAAGGCTTTTTCGGGAAGAGACATGAGGCTGGCCACCATTAGCGAAAGCATGTTGTTGGCTCTCGCTAATAGCGGCAATTCGCCCGAAGACGCAAGGATTTGTCAGCGGGAAAGCAAAGTCAGCGCCGTCATCGAATCAAGCAGGGTGCGGGTGACGCCGCCAAACAGCATTTCCCACCAGCGCGCGTGGCCGTAACCGCCCATCACCAGCAGGTCGACGCTGCCCTCCGAGAGGTGGTTCTCGATCGCCGCTGCCGCCGTGAGGCCGCTCTTTCGCTGGGTTGACAGCGTCACGTTGATACCGTGCCGGGCAAGGGTGGTAGCGATCTCTGCCCCTGCCATTTCCGGCGTCTGGCCGCCGCGGTCGCCCGGATCGACGCAAAACACCTCGACGCTATCGGCACCTTTGAGGAACGGCATCGAATCGAAGGTCGCCCGCGCCGCCTCCCGCGAACCGTTCCAGGCGATCATCACCCGCTTGATCGGTTGCGGCACCTTCATCGTGTAGGGGATGAGCAGCATCGGCCGACCGCTGTCGAAGAGGAAGGTTTCCAGATCGGCGCGGTGATCCGCGTGGGCGGGATCGCTCTGGCTCGCGACGATCAGGTCGACGGCATGGGCGGTATCCATCACCGAGTGGGAGCCGTAACCGGCCGACGACATGAAGCTGCGCCATTCGACGGAAAGGCCCTCGCGGGCCGATTGCGCCTTGAAGATCCGCTCGACCTCCGCCGTTTCCTTCTGCGCAGCGTCCTGAAGGATCTGCACGGCGGCGGGATCGGGGATTTCCATCGGCGCGATCAGCGGCACGGCGGCGAGCGTTTCGGCATGCACGCCGATCAGATGGGCGGAAAACCGTTCGGCGAGCGCGATGCCGAAATCGGTGATCTGCCGGGCGTTTTGAGGTGTGTCGAGAACGGCGAGAATGGTCTTGTAGGCCATGGCTGTATCTCCTCATCAACTGGTTCCGCGGGATTGGGAACCAGTCTATGATAAATACGTGTGTCGCGCCTTGATCCCGGTCAAGGAGCGCGCCGCCGGCAATCAGGAGACAGAGTGCCGCGGTCAGGCATCGGCTGTCGGATTGGTGGCAATCTTGGCGCGGCCGATGCCGGCGATCATCTCCGCCACGGCTTGCGCGGCCGCATCCAGAACCTGCGCATCGCGGGCGCGCACGACGATTTCGGTCGAGAACCGCTGCCCGTCATATTTCGGATAGGAGCCGATGCTGGTCTGAGGATGCGCTTTTTGCACCGCCGACAGAAGCGTGCCGATATCACCCTCGCCATAGGGGCAGGGCAGGGCCCGCGACAGCATTTTTGCGCCCGAGCGCAACATCGGCAGCACGTTGTCGACCATCGCCTGGAAGACCTGCGGCACGCCGGCCATCACATAGACATTGCCGATGATGAAGCCGGGAGCTGTCGAGACCGGGTTCGCGATATGTTTGGAGCCTTCAGGCATGCGGGCCATGCGCTGGCGCGCCTCGGTGAATTCCATCTCCCGGCGCTTGTACATGTCGGCAAGCAGCTTCATCGCGTCGGGATCGTGGATGCAGGGCACGCCGAAGGCTTTCGAGATCGCATCGGCGGTGATGTCGTCATGGGTCGGCCCGATGCCGCCCGAGGTGAAGACGTAGTCGTAGCGGCCGCGCAGCGCATTCAGCGCCTCGACGATCGCATCCTCCTCGTCGGCGACGATCCGCACTTCCTTGAGGTCTATGCCCGAAAGCGTCAGCAGATCGGCGAGATGGCCGATATTCTTGTCCTTGGTCCGGCCCGACAAAAGTTCGTCGCCGATGGCGAGCATGGCGGCGGTGACGATCAAGGATGGTTGTGACGCTTCAGACATGGATATTCCTCCGTAGGTGCCACACTCCTAAGCCCAAATTTTTCGAGGCAGAAGCGATTTTGTCGGGACGGCTGCAGAAACCGCGTCTGTTACGAATTTATGATCCGCAAGCGAAATATCGTCTCCGAATGCTGAACAGTGCGTAGACCCGGCAGGGGCTGTCGCCAAGCTGTGAAGCCGTTACATCTGGGTCTGGTTCTGGCCGCAGACGGCCTTGTTCACACATCAGACATCGAATGGAGAAGATCATGGCGAAGGTTCTCGTGCTTTATTATTCCGCTTACGGCCACATCGAAAAGATGGCCTATGCCGTTGCGGAAGGCGCGAAGTCGGCAGGCGCCGACGTGACGGTCAAGCGTGTTCCGGAACTGGTTCCGGACGAGGTCGCAAAGGCCTCCTACTACAAGATGGACCAGCAGGCTCCGGTCGCGACCGTTGAGGAACTCACCGAATACGACGCGATCATCGTCGGCGCCGGCACCCGCTTCGGCACGGTCGCTTCGCAGATGCGCAATTTCTGGGATCAGACCGGCGGCCTGTGGGCGCAGGGCAAGCTGGTCGGCAAGATCGGCTCGATGTTCACTTCGTCCGCTACCCAGCACGGCGGCCAGGAATCGACCATCCTCGGCTTCATTCCGACCTTCCTGCACCAGGGCATGGCGGTCGTCGGCCTGCCTTATGCCTTTGCCGGCCAGATGGGCACGGAAGAAGTCAAGGGCGGTTCGCCCTACGGCGCCAGCACGATCACCAACGGCGACGGCTCGCGCCAGCCTTCCGAGATCGAACTCGAAGGCGCCAAGTTCCAGGGCGCCCACGTCGCCAAGCTTGCTGCCAAGCTCGCTGGCTGATTGAATTGCCATGAATTTCCGAAGGGCGCGGCGAGAGATCTCCGCGCCCTTCGTTCGTCAGGCCATGTTTTTTCGCAAGCGGCGAACCGCTTCCGCGATTTGGGTGCTTGACGACGCCCCGCAACTTCAAGAAACAGGACGCCATGCGGACGTGGCGAAACTGGTAGACGCAAGAGACTTAAAATCTCTCGGCCTTTGGTCATGCGGGTTCGATCCCCGCCGTCCGCACCAAGCCTGACCCTGCCTGCAACCGTTTGCGATGAAGACCGTTTGATATCCACTTCGATGGAGGCGTGCTTTGGGCTTTACCTTTGCGATCGGCGATATCCACGGCTGCCTGGCGCAGTTGAAGGAGCTGCTCGGGCAGGTGGAAGACCATGCGCCGTCCGGGCATGTGATCTTCATCGGTGATTACATCGACCGCGGGCCGAAGAGCAGGGGCGTGCTCGACCTTGTCATGGCCGGGCCGCGGAAAGAGGGCTGGCGGTGGACGGCGCTCAAGGGCAATCATGAGGACATGATGGTTCGCGCGCATCAGAACCGCGGGCACGACGAGATCACCTGGCTCGACAATGGCGGCCGGGAGACGATGGTTTCCTTCGACGGTTACGTGCCGCCCCTGGTGCTGTCATGGTGCGCGCATCGTCCCCTGATCCTTGTCGACGAGCACCGGATCTTCGTGCATGCCGGCGTCGATGAGACGCTGCCGCTCGATGGGCAGCGGGAGCGCGACCTTATCTGGAAGCGATTTGCGAGCGACGATGACGGCGAATTCTGGGGCCGGCATCTCTGCCACGGCCACACGCCGCTTCCCGGCAATCCACAGACGATCGGAAACCGCACCAATATCGACAGCGGCTGCGTGTTCGGCGGCGAACTGACCTGCGCCGTCTTCGACGACGACGAGCCGGGCGGGCCGCTCGAATTCCTGCGCGTGCCGGGCTAGTGCCGCCAGAAAACCGGCGTCAGCAGGACCAGCACGGTCAGGATTTCGAGACGTCCGAGCAGCATCATCAGCGACAGGAGATAGAGCGCCGGATCGCTGATCGTGGAAAAGTTGCCGACGGGACCGACGATCGGGCCGATGCCGGGACCGACATTCGACAGCGCGGTGATGACCGAGGACGTGGCGGTCAGGACGTCGTAACCCAACAGCGCCATGCCGACGCTGCCGACGACCCAGAGGAAAATGTAGAGGCTGACGAACAGGAAGACCGCGCGCTGCGTCTCGGCATCCACCGTCAGGCTGCCGTAACGCACGGGATAGATCGCGTTCGGATAGATGAGCTTGTTCAGCCCGGCGCGGATGACGTTGACCATCACCACGAAACGATAGGCCTTGATGCCGCCGGCCGTCGAACCTGAGCAGCCGCCCACGAAGGTGGCGAAGAAGGCGACGAGCACCACGAACGGTCCCCACAGCGTATAGTCGTCGCTCGCAAAGCCACCGGTCGACAGGATCGAGGTGATGTTGAAGAACGAATGGATCAGCGCGTCGTCCAGTTCGACGCCATTTCTCAGGTGGTGGTAGACGGCAACGACGATCGAGATGAGGCAGAGATAACCGAGGAAAACCAGGATCTGCGGATCGCGCAGCGTATCCAGCCGCCCGCGCACGGCAAGCAGGATCAACACCGAAAACGGCAGGCTGGAGATCGCCAGGAAGACGGTGCCGACGACCAGAAGTGCGTTGTTGTCGAAATAGCCAAACGACATGTCATGCGTCGAGAAACCGGCCGTCGCGATCGTCGACATCGCATGGTTCAGCGCATCGAAATGGTCCATGCCGGCAAGATCGTAGGCGACGGTGCAAGCAAGCGTCAGCAAAACGTAGACGATCAGGAAGGCACGGGTGAAACTCGCAAGCCGGGCGAACGGCTTGTCGTTGGTCTCCGACGATTCGAGCTTGAAGATCGAGGCGCCGCCGACTTTCAGGAACGGCAGGACGAACAGGCCGAGGCCGACGATTCCGATGCCGCCGAGCCAGGTGAGCAGCGAGCGCCAGAGCAGGATGCCGGGCGGCATGGTGTCCAGCCCGACGATCACGGTCGAGCCGGTCGTGGTAATGCCGGAAATCGATTCGAACAGCGCCTGCGCGAACGAGAGTTCGTGTTCGGCAAGGAAGAGCGGAATGGCGCCGACCACGGAAAACATCGCCCAAAGGACGTTGACCAGCAGGAAGCCGAGACGCTTGTTGAAGACTGGCGGGGGGCCATGGGTCGCGAGCGCAGCCGCCGCTGCAAGTCCGCCGACCATGAGGCCGGACATTGCGAAAACCTGCCAGTCGCGATGCCCGTAATAAAGGTCCACCATCGCCGGCAGGAACATGGCGAGCGACAGGTAGAGTGCGCAGAGCGCCGTTATGTAGATGACCGACCGAAGAAGATTGGCGTTCAAAAATGGTTGTCCCGAAGTTCGCGGCAACTGAAAGAAGCTTTGTCTCAGCCGTAAGCCTATGGCATAGCGGGACCATTCTTGAAATTCAATGGATGGCCGATGTGACCAAGGCAGGTGTGACCGGGGCAGGCGTGACGAAAGCCGCCGTGGACGAAGCGAAAGTCGCGATGCGGGAGATTTTTCCCGAAACGCCGCTGCAGATGAACGAGCACCTCAGCCGGCGTTATGGTGCCGAAATCTGGCTGAAACGCGAAGACCTGTCTCCGGTCCGCTCCTACAAGATCCGCGGCGCCTTCAACTTCCTGCGCAAGGCGATTGCCTCGGGCGCCAAGGGCAAGACCTTCGTATGCGCCTCGGCCGGTAATCACGCGCAGGGTTTTGCCTTCGTCTGCCGGCATTTCGAAGTGCCGGGCGTGGTCTTCATGCCGGTGACGACGCCGCAGCAGAAGATCGACAAGACCCGCATGTTCGGCGGCCCTTTCATCACCATCCGGTTGATCGGCGACATTTTCGACCAGTGCTATGCGGCGGCCCGCGCCTATGTGGAAGAGATCGGCGGCGTCATGGTTCCGCCTTTCGACGACGCAGACATCATCGAGGGCCAGGCGACCGTTGCGGCTGAACTGGTCGAGCAATTGCCGGAAGGCGTGACGCCCGATCTGGTCATCCTGCCGGTCGGCGGCGGCGGGCTTTCGTCGGGCACGACCGGCTATCTGAAGGAGATCGTCAAGCGGGAAGACTTTCTCTTCACCGAGCCGGAAGGCGCCCCGAGCCTCAAGAAGAGCCTCGAAGCCGGCGAACCGATCACGCTCGCCAAGCTCGACAACTTCGTCGACGGTGCCGCGGTGGCGCGGATCGGCGACCTGAATTTCGAGGCGCTGAAGGGATTTTCGCCGGACCAGGTCCTGCTGGTGCCGGAAAACGCGATTTGCGTGACGATCACCGAGATGCTCAATGTCGAGGGTGTCGTGCTGGAGCCGGCCGGTGCCCTGTCGATCACCGCGCTGGAGATGCTGGGACGCGAAAAGCTCGCCGGCAAGACGGTGGTCTGCGTCGTTTCGGGCGGCAATTTCGATTTCGAGCGCCTGCCGGACGTCAAGGAACGCGCCATGCGCTATTCCGGTCTCAAGAAATACTTCGTGCTGCGGCTTGCTCAGCGCCCCGGCGCGCTGCGCGATTTCCTCAATCTCCTGGGCCCGGAAGACGATATCGCCCGCTTCGAATACCTGAAGAAATCGGCCCGCAATTTTGGCTCAATCCTGATCGGCATCGAAACGGCGAGGCCGGAGAATTTCGCCGGCCTGCTCGAACGGTTCGATGCGGCCGGCATGGGGTATCAGGACATTACCGAGAACGAGATCCTGGCGAACCTCGTCATCTGAGGACGGTCTGCAGCCAGGCGATGGTCCGGTCGGCAAGCGGTCCGGTGGTCGCCGGGGAGACGATGTCGCCGGCAATCACATGGTTGCCGGGATCACCGGTCTTGCCGACATCGAAAAGCTCATGAGGTCCGCCCCAGCGGCCGGCGACCTCACGCACCTTGTCGGGTCGGATGACCTGATCGAGCGAGGAATAGAGGAAGAGCGCCGGCGTCCTGATCTGCTCGACCGGGCTCTCGACCGAGAGCTTCACGAGCGCGGCCATCGGCAACAGCGCGCTTGTCGGATACCGGGTCGTCCAATGCGCGGCGTGGCGGTCGTTATAGGGCGTGAAGCCGCGGCTTTCGCCGAGCAGCAGTTTTGAAAGCTGCGGCGCGACCGGCGTCGTCAACAGGAAGGCGCCGAAACTGTTGATGCCGTAGTTCGGCGACACGAAGACGGCGGCCGAGATGCGCGGTGCGATCTGCGGATCGGCGAGCGCCAGCGTCGCAAGCGAGGCGCCGGTCGAGGTGCCGACAATGATGACGCGATCACCGAGCGCTTCGCCGATCGCGAGACTTTCGGAAAAATCCGCCAGCCAGTCCTTGATGCTTGGCTCCCCCATGGCATCGCCGCTGCGGCCGTGGCCGGCGAGGCGGGTGAAATAGAGATTGGCACCGAGTGCTGCCGCGACGCGGTCGGGCAGGGGGCGTAGCTCCTCGGCCGAAGCCGAGAAGCCGTGCAGATAGACGATGGCGAAGGGCGTCTTTGCCTTCGTCGCCGGATCGGCCCAGACGATGCGTTTGGCGGCACCCGGCCGGATGTCCGTATAGCGGCTTTCGCCGGCGGCGAGATAGGCATCTATATAGGCGCCGAGGCGGGCCTTGTCGAAAGCGGGAAACCCATCAGCGGGCATGCGCGGGCCGGACATCAGCATCACTCCGAAGGCGGCGACCAAGATCGCGCAGATATAAATGATCGTCCGCCATGACAAGAAACTCCTCCGCATCCGGCGCTCCCTCCGAACCGAAGGAGATGATAGGCGGGCTTCGTGACGGCGGAAAGTCTATCTGCTGCAGATATGCGGCCTGGCGGGCAGGGCACAGAAGCCGCGGCGTTCCACCTCAGGTCGGGTCTTCTCGATGACGTTGGTCCAGACCAGGCCCGGAAAGCGTGAAGGCACCATGTCCCACGCATCCCGGTCGTCTATGCCGGACGATCCGGCATCGCCGGCCTCGAACGGGCCGATCAGCACGACATCCGATCCCGCCGCCTGCATCCGGTTGTAGAAACGCTCCGGCCAGCCCCAGAGCAGGAAGGCGAGATTGGCGGGGACCGGGACAAGGGTATTTCGGCAGGTTTGCGGCACATGGCCGCTCCATCCGAGCGCCAGGTAGTTCAGGAGGCAGGATTTGGAGGAACGGTTGGAATAGCCGGGAAGGCCAGGGACGAGCGCCACCGCTCTTTCGGTCGGCTCGTTTCCGCCATAAACGCCGAACGCCGCCGCCCGGGCAGCGGGGTCGGTATTGAGAAGCGTTGCCAGAACTTCGCCTTCCTCTGTGCGACGGCTCTTGAAGTTGATCAGGAAACGACGCTCCGGCAGGGCCGCAAATACCTCCGGCAAGGTCGGCATCAGGCCCTTGCCCTGGCCTCGGAACGGAAAGGTCCGGCCGCCGTCGGCGGTGTAGCCGTAGCCGATGTCGAGTGTCTTCAGGACCGGCATCGGCGTCTGTTCCGTGACGCCCTTGACCTCGGTGCGGCAATCGAGCGTCCAGTCGTGGAAGACGGCGAACTGCCTGTCCGGCGTCAGGTGCACGTCGAGTTCGACCACGTCGGCGCCGGCATCGAAGGCGGCCTTCATGCCCGGAATGGTGTTCTCCAGAAAGCCGTGCGTTGGCGGCAGCATCAGGCTTGCGGTGCAGGTGTCGTTCTTCACGTTGGTGGCGTCGAAAAGCTGGTGCTGACCGCGATGGGCAATGATCCTGAGCGGCTTGTCGTTCGGAAAGCGGGAGAGCAGGGAGGTATTGCCGATCCAAAGCGCGGCGATGACGGCGAGGAGGAATGCTGCGGCGATCTTCCATTTCATGCGGTCAGGTTCCTAATTGTGCGGGTGGATATGAGACGTCGGACCGTGACTTTTCCTTGGGTACCCTGCTTCCTGCCTGCGCAGGAATGTGCTAGGCAGCCGCCATGGCTTCGTTTCTGTCCAATATTTTCTCGATGTTCTCCGGTGGCGGCAAATCGGCCGAGGCACCTGCCGCTTCAGCCAAGCCCGTCGAGCATGGCGGCTGCATCATCCATCCGGCACCGATCCGCGAAGGGTCGCAGTTCCGGCTTGCCGGACGTATCGAGAAGGACGTAGAAGGCGAGACCTTGGTGCGTAATTTCGTCCGCGCCGACGTCTTCACCTCCATGGATGACGCGGTCGAATATACTGTCCGCAAGGCTCAGCAGATCATCGACCAGAACGGCCCCTCGCTGTTTTCCGATGGGGAGAAGTCGCGCTCCGCGTGACATGCGTTCCGCATTGTGATCGCAAAGATTGCCGGCCACACTCAAAATTAAAGCATTAGCGATAGCTTGAAGCATCTGTTCCGATGTCTTTCTGCGGTCGACTTTTTAATGCGATCTCGCCGGTCATATTTTATGCTTTTTGTCGGTTCCGGGCTTTCCGGCGGCCTCATCCCGGGTTTTGCCTTCGCGGATGATCTCCTTTCGGACACTTCCCGGCTGGATATGACCTGGGTGCTCGTCGCCGCCGGACTGGTGATGATGATGCAGGTCGGCTTCCTTCTGCTCGAAGCCGGCATGGTGCGCTCGAAGAACTCGATCAACGTGGCGCAGAAAAATCTCCTCGATTTCGTGTTCGGCGTCGTCGCGTTCGCCGCGGTCGGCTTCATGATCGCCTTCGGCAGCTCGAACGGCTTCCTGTTCGGAACCCAGAGCGAGTTCTATTTCCTGCGCGGTCTCGACAGCTGGCAGTCGGCCTTTTTCGTCTTCCAGGTCATGTTCTGCGGCACCGCCGCGACGATCGTGTCGGGCGCTGTCGCCGAGCGCATGAAGCTGGCGGCCTATGTGTTCGGCTCGTTGTTCATGTCGGGGCTGATCTATCCGGTCTTCGTGCACTGGGCCTGGGGATCGGCACTGTTCCCGAACGCATCCGCCTTCCTGTCGCAGATGGGGTTCGTCGATTTCGCCGGCTCCACGGTCGTCCATTCGACCGGCGGCTGGGTGGCGCTTGCGGCCTGCATGATCATCGGCCCGCGCATCGGCAAGTTCAATTCCGACGGCACGCCCGTCAGGATCGCCGGCCACAGCCCTGTGCTCTCGACCACCGGCGCGTTGCTGCTCTTCATCGGCTGGATCGGCTTCAACGGCGGTTCGGCACTCGGCGTGACCGACCAGGTGGCGCCGATCATCATGAACACGGTGCTGGCCGGCGGCATGGGCACCTGCGTCGGTTATGTCATCGGCTTTTACCAGGACGGCGTCATCTTTCCGGAAAAATCGAATTCCGGCATGCTCGGAGGGCTCGTGGCCGTCACCGCCGGCTGCAATATCCTCGATCCGGCAAGCGCGCTGATGGTCGGGGCGATCGGTGGCGCGGTGGCGATCTTCGGCAATGCCTTCATCGAAAGAACGCTCAAGATCGACGACGCTGTCGGCGCGATCGGCGTGCATGCTTTTGCCGGCGTCACCGGAACCCTGCTTCTGGCGTTTCTCGCTCCGGTCGATCAGCTTCCGGCTGGCGGCAGGCTGGCGCAGCTGCATGTGCAGCTCGTCGGCGTCGGCGTCAATTTCTACTGGTCCTTCGGTCTCGGCTACGCCTTTTTCTGGGCGGCCGACCGGCTGATGCGCATCCGTGTTTCGGCGAAGGACGAAGAGGAGGGGCTGAACCTTGCCGAACACGCGACCCGCCTCGGCGTCGGGCATGTCGAGGATGCGCTGACCGATCTTCTCGGCGGCAATGCCGACCTGCGCAAGCGCCTTCCCATGGTCAAGGGCGACGAGGCGGAAAAGCTGACCGGGCTCTTCAACCGGCTGATGGACAATATCGAGCAGGAGGAACGCAGCCGGGGAGAGCTGATCGAACTCCGGCGCAACAACGAGGAATCAGAGCGCGTCGCAGCGCTTGCGAACGCTACGTTCGAAGCGATCCTGATCCACCGGGACGGGCTCATCGTCGACGGCAACGAACAGCTCGGCAAGATGATCGGCCTGCCGCTCCTCGAGATCATTGGCCGTTCCGCGTTCGATTTCCTGCATGACGGCGAGACGATCCGGATCATCGACATGATGAAACTCAACGACGACAGCAGCCATGAGATCCGCGTGAGACTGGCGGACGGCGAGGAGATTCCCGTCGAGGCGCGTGGCCGCGACATCCTCTATCGCGGCGAGAAAGCCCGTATCGGCTGCCTCGTCGACCTCAGGGAGCGCAAGCTGGCGGAGAGCCGCATGCGCTACCTCGCTCTCCACGACCCGCTGACGGGGCTGCCGAACCGCGTACTGTTTTCCGAGCGGCTGACCGAACTGGTGGACGCGGCTGAAAACGGCAAGGGATGCGGCGTGCTGATGGTCGACCTCGACCGCTTCAAGGACATCAACGACATCCATGGCCACCAGGCAGGTGACACGGTGATCCGCGAAACCGCCGTCCGGCTTGCGGCCGAAGCCGGTCCGAACAACATCGTCGCTCGGCTCGGTGGCGACGAGTTCGCCGTCATCATCGCCCATACGTCCGATACAGATGAGCTGGAGATGTTCGGCGATCGGCTGCTTGCCGCGATGGCTTACCCGATCGATATCGGCCACGGCGAGCGGGTCAATATCAGCGTCAGCATCGGCGGTGCGCTGTGCCCCGAAAATGCGGGGGACATGGACGCGCTGATCGGCTGCGCCGACGTCGCGCTCTATCATGCCAAGAATGCCGGCCGGAACGCCTGCCGAATGTTCAGGCCCGGCATGAACGAACTGATCGAAAAGCGCCGGGCGCTGGAAGTCGATCTGGAGATCGCCCTGCAGCGGGGCGAATTCGAACTCTACCTGCAGCCGCGGGTCGAGGCGGAAAGCGGCCTCATTATCGGCCACGAGGCACTGCTGCGCTGGTTCCATCCGAAGCGCGGCATGATCAGCCCGGGCGATTTCATTCCGGTCGCCGAAGCCTCCGGCAAGATCATCCGGCTTGGCGCCTGGGTGCTCGCCGAGGCCTGCAGGATACTCGACGGCCTTGACGGCCATATCAGTGTCAACGTCAGCCCGCTGCAGTTCCGTCACGCGGATTTCGTCGCCGATCTTGCCGAACTGCTGGAGCGCACCGGCGCCGATCCGCACCGGATCGAGCTCGAGATCACCGAGAGCGTGCTGATCGAGGACGACAAGCGCGCCGTGCAGATCCTCAACGACCTGAAGCGCATGGGCTTCCACATCGCGCTCGACGATTTCGGCACCGGGTATTCGTCGCTGAGTTATCTCAGCCGCTACCCGTTCGACACGATCAAGATCGACCGCAGCTTCGTCAACAACCTGAACCTCGTCGACAATGCGCAGATCATCGTACGCACGATCATAGACCTCGGCACCGGCCTTGGCATGAAGATCGTCGCGGAAGGCGTCGAAACGACCGAGCAGGCGCTGTTTCTCGCGCATGCAGGCTGCGACGAACTGCAGGGCTATCTTCTCGGCAAGCCCCGGAAAGTCAGCGAGATCGCACGCGAGATCGACCCGGCGATCGCCACTCAGCTCCGTAACGTGCCAAAGAAGCTGCCGGAGATCCAGGATTACCCGACGTTCGAAGGGGAAGCCCTCCAGCCGTTATTGCATAGTCATGCATAATGGCCATAATCCATACGGGTTGGAGCACGTAAAACGATAGCTGTTACAGCGGTATAGCACCTGCAAGGGGTGGAAGCGGATCGAAATGCAAGCGTTCAATCTGGCCCTCTTCCTTCTGGAAGCGGTGATCTACTTCTCAGTCATGACGGCGTTCCTGCATTTCCGTCGCCAGCTCGGCCTCGGGGTGTTCCTGGCCGCACTCGGCGTCATGCATTTCATGGAGACCTACCTTGCCGCGGTCTTCTACATCGATCTTCCATTTGGCACCGTTTCACCAGGCTCGTCGGTCTTTTTTGCCGGAAAGCTGATGATGATCCTGCTCCTTTACCTGAAGGAGGACGCGGCGGTCGTTCGCCAGCCGATCTACGGGCTTTTCCTGGGCAATCTCCTGACGGTCGGCATCGCCCAGCTTCTCCAGGCGCATGAAGTCGTGGCGCTGCCGGGCGGCCGCGCTGCCGACATGGATTTCCTGAACGAGATGGGATGGCTGATGATATGGGGCACTGCGCTGCTCTATGTCGACGCGATCGGCGTCATCCTGCTTTACGAGCGGCTGGGCCGCGTCCTGCGCAGCAATGTCGTGCTGCGCTTCGCGATCAGTGGCGCGGCCATGCTGACCTTCGACCAGATCGGCTTCTATTCGGCACTGAACATCCTCTTCGGAGCGCCGCCTTCGGTCTTCTTCGGCGGATGGTATGCCAAGCTGCTGTCCGTGGTGCTCTATTCGCTGCTTTTTGCCGTCTATCTCAAGATCGAGCAGATCCCGCGGCTCGCCAGATCGACGCGCGAGATCACCGATATCTTCAACGACTTGACGTTTCGCGAGCGTTATCAGGCGCTGCTTGCCAAGAGCGGCGTCGACGGGCTGACCGGGCTTTTCGACCGCGGGCGCCTGGAGGCGGATGTTCCGAAGCTCATTCACCGCTGTCTCGATCGTGGAAATGGGCTCAGCCTCATCATCGTCGATGCGGACCATTTCAAGCAGGTCAACGACCTCTTCGGCCATCTGAAGGGGGACGAGGTGCTGAAGGAGGTTGCTCTGTGCCTGCAGGCCGGTTCCCGCCCGAGCGACCATCTCTCCCGCTTCGGCGGCGAGGAATTCGTGTTGATCCTGCCCGATACCGACCACGACAGCGCCCTGATGATCGCTGAACGTCTGCGGACCGCCATCTGTCGTTCGGTCATTCGTCCCGACGGCCAATGTGTCACCGTCTCGATCGGTGTCGCGACGGCTCCGGAAGACGGACACGCGCTCGATACGCTGCTCGGGCGTGCCGACGAACGCCTCTACCGCGCAAAAAACGACGGCCGGGACAATGTCCACGGCCGTCTTGGCAGGCTCGTCCCGTCAGGCGCAGGGACGGCTTAAGCGGCGAGAGCGAGCTGCCGATTGCGCTGCTGGGCGCTGGCGATCGCCTTTTCAGCAGCTTCGGGGCCGAAGGCGACGCCTTCGACATAGACGACTTCCACATCCGTCATGCCCAGGAAGCCGAGCACGGTCGTCAGGTAGGGGAGGGCATGGTTCATGCCGGCAGCCGGGCCTTCGGAATAGACGCCGCCGGATGCGAGCACGATATAGGCCTTCTTGCCGGTGGCGAGGCCTTCCGGGCCTGCAGCCGTATAGCGGAACGTCTGGCCGGCGCGGGCGACGTTGTCGATCCAGCTCTTCAGCGTCGAATAGATGTTGAAGTTGATGAGGCCGGTGGCGATGACCAGGGTATCGGCAGCCATCAGTTCGGCGACCAGTTTGTCCGAATAGTCGGCGGCGGCAGCTTCCGCGGGGGTGCGGTCGGCCGCCTGCTTGCGGATGGCGGACGTGGTGACGCTGTCGAGATGCGGGATGGGGTTTGCGCCGAGATCGCGATGGACGACCGAGGTGCCGTTGTCGCGGGCACTCAGTTCGTTGGCAAGGTCATGGGCGACCTTGCTGGAGAGCGAGTCGTTGCCGCGCGGGCTGGAGGTGACGAGGAGGATGGAGGACATGCTTTTTTTCCTTATCTGGAGATCTTGCCTACAGTCTTGGGCCTGCAGCAGGATTGAAGAGCGGGTGGATCCGCTGTGTTCGAGAGAACAGATAAGCGTGGACGCCCATCGACAAAACTGGGATAATATCGAAGTTACCTATCGAAAATTTGGATGATGACCATGGATGCCAATCCCACACTCGATCAGTTGCAGGTGTTTCTGGCGGTTGCCGAGACGGGCAGCTTTTCCGCGGCTTCGCGGGCGCTGAACCGGGCGCAATCGGTGGTGAGCTACACGATCGGCAATCTTGAAGCCCAGCTGGACGTGGCACTTTTCGAGCGCAGCGGCGCCCGCCAGCCGAAGCTGACCGAAGCGGGCAAGGCGCTGCTGACTGACGCCCGGCGTATCGTCGCCGACCTCCAGGTGATGCGCGCCCGGGCAAAGGGCATCAAGCAGGGGCTGGAGGCAGAACTGTCGGTGGCACTGAGCGTGATGGTTCCGTCGGATGCGGTTGTGGCGGAGCTGCGGGAGTTCAGGGAGAGGTTCCCGAGCGTGGCGCTCAACCTCAATGTCGGCGAGCTCGGCATGGTCATGGAAATGGTCATCTCCGGTAAGGCCGATATCGGCATAGGTGGATCGATCCTTCGGCAGGAGGATTCGGTCGTGATGGAGAAGATCGGCTACTCCTTCATGATTCCGGTCGCAGCCGCCGAACATCCGCTTGCAAAGTTGGGTCGGCCTCTGACCCTCGCAGACGTGCGCGAAGAGGTCCAGATGGTCGTCACGGATACGTCCGGGCTGACCAAGGGCCGCGATTTCAACGTTCTGTCCTACAAGACATGGCGCGTCGGCGACATCGCCACGAAGCATCAGTTGATCAAGGGTGGTCTCGGCTGGGGCGGCCTGCCGGCGTCCGTCGCCGGAAGGGACATCATGGGCGGAACTCTCGTTGCGCTCGACCTCGAAGCCTACGAGCAGAGCCAGTACCCGCTCTATGCCATGCGCAAGGCAGCAAACCCGCTGGGGCCTGCAGGCCGGTGGCTGGTCGAGGCCATGGAGCGCCGCCTTTCGACCTGCCCGAGCCATGGCGACTTCAAGCAGATGCTCGGTATCGAACCTCGGGAAGCGATACCTCAAGCCGCCGAATAGCCGAAGCGGTTCGGACCGGGCGCGTCGAAGCCGGGTTCAAAGCCACTCGATGCGCTTGAGGATCCACAGCGTGCCGGCGGAAATAACGATGACCAGCGCAACGATCATCAGGAAAGCCCAGGTATCGTTGACGCCGGGAATGCCGCCGACATTCATGCCGAAGAGACCGGCGACGACGCTCGGGGGCAGGAGCAGGGCCGCCAACGCGGCAAGCCGGTTGGAATTGCGCGCGATCCGTTCGCCGATGACCGTCGAAAGGTCGTCATGAAGGATGCCGGTACGGTCGCGGATTGCGTCGAGATATTCGATGAACCGCATCAGTTTGTCGATGACCTCGCGGAAGCGGAGCTTGTCCCGTTCCCTGAGCCATGGGGCGTCGTCGTGCTCGATCCTGTTGAGCGCGTCGCGTTGCGGCGCGAGATAGCGGCGTAGCTGCACGGCGCGGCGACGCAGCAGCTTGAGCCTCTGGCGGACCTCGCCAGCTTCTCCCTTGAAAATCAGCTCGTCGAGTTCGTCGACCTCTTCGTCCATGTCGTCGAGCACCGGCTCCAGGTCGCGGACGAGCTTGTCGCTGACGAGTGCCAGAAGTTCCCCCGCCTGCCGGGGACCCTTGCCGTGGTCGAGCGCCCGGCGGATATCGCGTAGCGCCGTGATGTAGTGGCCGCTGTCCCGCAATGTCACCAGCCGGTGTTCGTCCACCCAGATATGCAGGGGCACGAGGTCGATCTCGTCCGAGTTTTTCTCTGCTTCTTCCGGCGGAGCGGCGCAGACACCGCGCAGGATGATCAGCAGTCCATCGCCCAGGGGCTCGACGCGCGGACGGGAATCCTCTGCAAGAAGTGCTTCCGCCACCAGCGGATCGAAGCCGCCATTGGTATTGATCCATTCCGCCGTTGCCGGATGATCGCGCTCGAAATGCAGCCAGACGAGACCGTCTCCCGGCTTCCAGCTGCAGGCCTCCGCCATGTTCATCGTCCTGCAGCCACCATGCCCGTCGAGGACAAGGGCGAAGCGCAGGCCGGGCTCGTTTCCGTAGCTCACTTCTGTCTTGGTCTTTTCGAGCATTGATGCGCGTCCTCCTCACGCCAGGGTCCGTCGATTTTATCAGCAAGTATCGTGCACGCGAAGTGTAACCATTCCCTTCAAAAGGATGGGTCGGCCCGAGCGCCGCTGCGAGTTGACGCTGTTTCACCCTCTGCTATAACGGCGTCACGGTCAGCAGTTCACCGAGGCGTCGCCGTCCCGAAAGGGAAGCTAAACCTGCACAGACGAAGATGATCAGCACTTATCCCGTGCTCCAGTCGACAAGCCGGCGACCAGCGACACCCTGATTTTTAGGGAATGGCGCGTTGAAGGATAAGACATGCCGAGATCCATCTTTCCCATGGAGATCGCCGACCTGTCGGCTTTCGCCAAATCCCTTCGTAGCGAAATCCTCAGGTTCGATCACAAGCCGAGCCATCTGGAGATGCTCAATCTCCTGACGCGCGCAGCGGGTTTCCGCAACTACCAGCATTTTCGGGCTGCTGCCAAAGCGGCCGACGTCATCGCCGAGTGGCGCCCGGTGCTGGACGACATGCCGGCGCCCGATGAGGCGCGGGTGCTGAAGACAGCTCGCCATTTCGACGAGGAGGGCAGGCTGGTCCGCTGGCCCGGCAGGCGCGGGCAGCAGGAAATCTGCCTCTGGTTCCTATGGTCGAAGATACCGGCGGACCGGGAGTTCACCGAACGTCAGATCAGCGATCTGCTGAACACGCTGCACCTCTTCGGCGACGCTGCGATGTTGCGCCGGGACCTCTTCGATTTCGGTCTCGTCCAGCGCACCCGCGACGGCCGCGAATACCGCCGGATCGAACAGAAGCCGCCGGCGGAATTGAAGCTGCTGCTGTCGCGGATCGGCCTCGCCAGGGCAAAGGCGGCATAGCCGTCAGCCGGCCCACCGGATCGGTCTCAATCGCGATCGTGAGCCATCGGCCGGGACTTTCCCTGCCGATGGCATTTCCGACAGGATCAGAGTTCCAGCGCACCCTGAATACATGTGACCACGTCTCCACCGATCCAGATATCGTCGCCGACTTTGTCGACATGAACCCGGCCGGCGCGGCCAAGCACGGTGCCCTGGGCCGCGACATAGCTTTCCGGCGCGACGCCGGATCCGATCAGCCATTGGGCAAGGCCCGCGTTGAGACTGCCGGTGACCGGATCCTCGTAGCCGTTGCGGGTAAAGGCACGCACCTCGAATTGCGCGTCTCTGCCGTCAAGATCGGGATTGAAGCGTCCGACGAGCCCGACGCGGGTGCCGGCGAGAGCGGAATAGTCCGGCTTGACCGCCAGCACATCGGCGCGCGATGGCAGGCGCACGCCGATCCAGTCCGGGCCGTTCTCGCACCAGCTGGAATCCTCGATCAGGTTGGCGGGCAGGCTGAGCGCCTTGGCGATCCGCTCCACCAGCGCCGGATCCACCGGGCCGCTGCGCGTAAGCGGCGGCGCAGCAAACGCAAGCCGATCGCCGTCACGGCGGATGCGGACGAGCCCCGCGCCGCATTCCTGCACGATGTCGCCAGTCGGTGATATGTGTTGCTGCGAGAGCCAGACATGTGCGCTGCCAAGCGTCGGATGGCCGGCGAAGGGCAGTTCCTGCGACGGTGTGAAGATCCTGACCCGGTAGCTGGCCTTCGGATCGGTCGGCTCGAGCAGGAATGTCGTTTCGCTGAGATTGGTCCAGTTGGCGAAGGACTGCATCTGCGCGTCGCTCAGTCCGTCGGCGCCGATCACCACGGCAAGCGGGTTACCGCGCATCGGCTGGCTGGAGAAGACGTCGACCTGCTGGAAGGAGAATTTCGGCATTGCCTTGTCTCATGTGGTTGAAATGAAAGACGGCAGCCAAGGCTGCCGTCCAGGTATCGCCGAAAGGTGATATTGGCCGTTACAGCACCAGCCGGAACTTGGCGAAGCCGTTCTCGCCGTCGCCGGCGTCCTCGATCTTGGCACCCTTGACCGCGGTCGCGTACTGGCGGGCCTTGGGGCCGGTTTCGAAGATGGCGCTTGTGCCGGGCAGGGGCTTGAACGACCAGTTGGCATCGGCGGACGGGTTGATCGTGCCCTGTTCGACGATATAGCGCACGATCACGTCGCGGTTGGTGTCGGGCGCCACGAAGATCACCTTGTCGCCGGCGATCTCCGGGAACTTGCCGCCGCCGCCGGCACGGTAATTGTTGGTTGCCACCACGAATTTCTGGGCCGGATCGATCGGCTTGCCGTTGTACTTCAGATCGACGATGCGGTTGGCGTTGGCATTGATCAGCTTGCCGTCCTTGTCGAAGCGGGTCGGCTGCGACAGGTCGATCTGGTAGGTCACTCCGTCGATGACGTCGTAATTGTAGGACGGGAAGTCATTGTTGAGGAGGGGTGCGTCCTTCGCGCCGGCCTGCACCTGGTTGAACATGCCGGCCGACATTTCGAGCCAGTTCTTGACCTGCGCTCCCGTGATCAGCACCGCCTGCACCGTGTTCGGGTAGAGATAGAGGTCGGCGACGTTCTTGATGGCGATGTCGCCCGCCGGGACATCCGTGAAATACTCGGCGCCGCCGCGGCCGCCTGCCTTGAAGGGCGCTGCGGCCGAGAGCACGGGAATGTCCTTGTACTGGCCCTCCTTCAGCATGTCCTTGATGTACCAGGTCTGGGCATTGGAGACGATCTGCACCGAGGGGTCGTCGGCGACCAGCGCGAAGTAGGAGTAGAGCGGCGCCGAACTCTTGCCGACCGCGCGGCGCACGTAGGCAAGCGTGGCCTCGTGCTCCTCCTTGGCGGCGGCGATGACTTCCGGCTTGTCCTTGACGTCTGCGACGATCTTGCGAGCCTCGTCGCGGTGGTAGATCGGCCGGGCTTCGGAGGTCGAATCGACAATCTTCCAGTTCTTGCCGTCCTTTTCGAGCAAGAGGTCGATCAGGCCCATGTGCGAGCCCCAGAAGCCGCCCATGACGGCCGGTTTGCCCATCAGCTTGCCCTTCTTGGTGTCGGCGCCGACAATGCCGTCGAAATCCTTGGTGCCCGGGAAGACCAGATGCTGGTGGCCGGTGAAGATCGCATCGATGCCCTGAATGCCCGCGAGATAGAGCGAGGCATTTTCCATCCGCTCGCTCTGTCCGCCTCCGTCGATGCCCGAATGGGAGAGGGCGATGACGATATCGGCGCCTTCCTCCTTCATGACCGGCACCCAGGCCTTGGCCGCATCGACGATGTCTCGGGTCTGCGCCTTGCCTTCGAGGTTCTTCGCGTCCCATGTCATGATCTGCGGCGGCACGAAGCCGATAAAGCCGACCTTGACCGGGCTCGTCGCGCCCGAACCGTCACGGATCTGCTTTTCGACGATCACGTAAGGCTTGAGGAAAAGCTCGTCCTTCTTGGCGTCGGAGGCGAGCTGGCCCTTGGTGAGGTTGGCGCAGACAAAAGGAAAGCCGGAGCCGGCCAGGACCTTGAACAGGAAATCGAGGCCGTAGTTGAATTCGTGGTTGCCGAGCGTGCCGGCATCGTAGCCGAGCACGTTCATCGCCTTGATGACCGGGTGCTTGTCGCCCTCCTTCATGCCTCGCTCATAGGCCATGTAGTCGCCCATGGGATTGCCCTGCAGGAAGTCGCCATTGTCGATCAGCATGGAATTGCCGGCTTCGGCGCGGATCGCGTCGATGATCGAGGCGGTGCGGGCAAGGCCGAGCGTATCGTTCGGCTTGTCGGCGTAATAGTCGTAGGGGAAGACGTGGACGTGGATGTCGGTCGTTTCCATGATGCGCAGATGCGCCTGGTTGCCGGCTGCGCGGGCGGCAAACGGGTGCAGCATGACAAGCGCCGACGAGGCGGCAACGCCTCCAAGCAGCGAGCGGCGGGTAATCGGGTGAAGATCGTTGAGCGACGACATGGGCAGCCTCCTTGGAACGGACCGATAAGCGACAATTCGGCGCCATATTGGCGCGCGTGGATTGTATCTCCAAGCGGATTCTGAAGCGTTTGAGGCGATGAGCGCGTGATCGTTGCCGCTATCGCGAACGTCGCCCGGATGAGGTGCGGGCACCGGGCATCAATAGGCCGCCATTCGCATGGCATCGACGAGTTGGGCCATCTGGAAAGGTTTGGGAAGGATGGGGATATGGCGCATGTCGGCAGGCAGGCCGAGCGGTCCGTATCCGGTGACGAAAATGAAGGGAATGTCCCGCGCGGTGAGTATCTCGGCGACTGGAAAGCTGGCTTCGCCGGCGAGGTTCACATCGAGCAGGGCCATGTCCAGCTGAAGCGACCGGGCTTTGCTGATCGCTTCGTCGAGCCGCGAGGCCGTCCCCATCGTCCGGCAGCCGATCTGCTCCAGGAACTCTTCGAGCATCATCGACACAAGCGCCTCGTCTTCGATGATGAGGACGCGAATTCCGGCGAAGATATGGGTGTTGTTCACTTTGTACCCGCCTGGGCGAAAGGCGTAACCTCGATCGAGGCGGCAACATCGGCAAGCGGGGCTTCGATCGTGGCGATGATCCCGGCAGGCCGGTCGAATATCACCGATGCCTCACCGCCGAAATCCTGGGCAAGGCTGCGCTCGATCAGCCTGACGCCGAACCCTCGTCTGGAGGGCGCAGCCACCGGCGGGCCGCCGCTTTCCGTCCATGTCAGTCGCAGCAGAGGTTTGGCACCCTCGACAACCTGCCAGTTGATCGCGACCTGACCGTTGGGCATCGAGAGCGCGCCGTATTTCAGGGCGTTGGTCGTCAATTCGTGCAGAGCCATTGCAAGCGCGAGCGCAGCCCGCGGAAGCAGCCGGAGCGATGGCCCGGAGACTGCGAAGCGATAGTCCCCGCCTTCGCCGAATGGCGCCAGCGCGCCGGTTACCACGTCGTCGATGCCGGCTCCCTCCCAGTTTTCGCGGGTGAGCACGTCATGGGCGGCGGCCAGTGCCATGAGGCGCCGCTCCAGGTTCTGGCGCACGATCGGATCGCCGCCCCGCAGGGTCTGGGAGGCAATGGCCTGGACGGTTGCAAGCGTGTTCTTGACGCGGTGGTTCAACTCGTTGACCATGAGCTGCAGCCGCTCTTCGATCCGTTTTCTCTCGGTGATCTCGACCGAGACGCCGACCAGGCCGATGACTTTGCCATCGGCGGCGCGCAAGGGCGCTTTGGTCGACGACCATATCCGCGGATGGTTGCCCTCGTGGCTGATGACCTCTTCGAATTCCTCGGTTCTCGCCCGATCCATGATCCGGCGGTCATTGGCCATGACGGTCCGGGCCTGGCTATTGCTGTTCAGGAACTCCATGTCCGTGCGGCCGTCGACATCAGACCATGGCCTGTCGATCAGGTCGAGCATCGTGACGTTCGCCAGGATGATGCGGCCCTCTATGTCCTTGGCATAGATCAGTCCCGGCGCCGTTTCGAGAATGGCGCGCAACAGGGCGTTGGTCTGATGGAGCTGCCGTTCGGCCAGCTTGATGGAGGTGATATCATGGCTGACTTCGATCACCACTTCCGGCTCCCCGGCTTCGCCGCGGCTCAGAGACCATTTGCTGACGATGTGGATATCCCTGCCGTCCTTATGGCGACGCGTCAGCTCACCCTGCCATTCCCCGTCGCGAACGAGAGCCGAATTGATGTCTTCGAGAGAGGTCTGGCAGCGGGTGTACAGGAGCTCGACACCGTCCTTTCCAAGGGCTTCCTTTTCGCAATAACCGTAAAGGCGCTCTGCGCCGATCCCCCAGAATACGATCCTGCCGTCGAGGCTGCGCAACATGCCCTGCGTCTGTCCGAATGCCTGCATGAACCGTTCGAGCCGGTGGAACTTCGCGTCGATATCGCGCTGTATCTTTCGGTTTGCCCAGATGGATGCTGCGAACAAGGCAGTCGCAAGTGTCAGGAGGACGGCCGCTTCGCCCGCAGTGACGGCCGGACGGCTCGGCTCGTCGGACTGGGCCAGAAGTGTGCCCAGCGCCAGCAGCGCGACCGCGAACCCTATAACAACGGTAACCAGCAGGCGCGGCGCCCGCGATGTCGGAGAGGGCAGGCTAAAGGGGATAGCAACCATCTATACATCCTTGGTTTTGCCTGCGCGCCGTGACGTTCAGCTCAATGCAGGCGGGAAAAACGTGGACGCTTGAACAGCCGCTACTCTTGACGAGGACGGGATTTAGTTATGCTGGCTCCGATTTAGATTAGGATTTTATCACTTATGGATTCAACGGCAAGTAGTAAATAATCGGTAAGCGCCAATCGACGCTTGATATTTCGTTGGGACGCCGCCTTTACATTGGTTGCATTTATGCATGCCATGATTCGCGACGCGACAAGTTTAGTCGGCGGCGGCAAAATTGAGCCTGCCAGCCTCAACGCGGGCCTGGAGCTTCTCTGTGGAAGAAGCGGAAATAGGACGATACCTGCGCCAGCGCATTGCTGTTGATGCTGAACTGCACGCCGAGCCGGCCGCTGCGGCGCCATTTGACGGTGCCTTCCAGGATGCCGAGTTCTTCGCTTTCGATCCGGACCGGGCTGCCGTCGGCGGCATGCAGCGTGCGTCCGCCGAGATCGAGCGCCATGCCGGTTGGCGAAAGGTCGGTAACGCGACCTTCGACGGCCTGATTGAAATATTTGACCGTACCCAGGATGCGGGTCTTCTTGCGCTCGGCACTGCGGGTTTTCATTCGTCCGTTGATCATGGTCTGTCCCTCGTGTTTCCCTAAGGCGCGGAAGATATACGCGGCGCCTTGAAATCCCTTTAGGACGATCCGTAAAAGTCGAGCGATCCCGATCACAGTCCCACATTCGGCCTGTCGATGATTTCGCGCAGCGCGAAGCTCGAATTGATCTTCACCACATGCGGCAGCGCCGAGAGCCAGTCCCGATGGATGCGCTCGTAGTCCTCGAGATCCTTGGCCGCGACCCGCAGGATATAGTCGTATTCACCCGACATCAGGTAACAGACCAGCACATTGGGACAGAGCTTCACCGCCGCCTCGAATTCGGTCAGCGTCTTGGCGAACTGGCCGGACAGCGAGATGTGGACGATCACCATCATCTTGTAGTCGAGCGCCTTGTTGGAAAGGCGGGCGTGGTAACCACTGATCGTGCCGCTTTTCTCGAGGATGTCGAGCCGCCGCGAACAGGCCGACGGCGACAGCCCGACCCGCTCGGCAAGCTCCGCATTGGAGATGCGGCCTTCCTGCTGCAAGGTCCGCAAGATCGCAAGATCAATGGCATCCATGGCGCTCATTCGCAGATCCTTCGAAAAATTCTCAATTCAAGCAATTATCTGCGAAAATACGCCATTTCGCAATTCGTCTTCGCAAGGACATTCGCGCGATTCTCTGGTTTGCTTGAGGCTGGGAACATCAACCGGCGAAAGCCACAACCTGAGAGGAACGCTGTATGCGTGTCGGATGCCCGAAGGAAATCAAAAACCATGAATATCGCGTAGGGCTTACCCCCGGCGCGGTACGTGAATATGTGGCCCATGGCCACGAGGTGCTGATCGAAACCAAGGCCGGCGCCGGCATCGGCGCAGATGACGGCGCCTATGCGGCAGCCGGAGCCAGGATCGTCGGTTCGGCCAAGGAAATCTTCGAAAAGTCCGACATGGTCGTCAAGGTCAAGGAACCGCAGCCCTCCGAATGGGTGCAGCTCCGCGACGGCCAGCTTCTCTATACCTATCTCCATCTCGCGCCCGATCCGGAACAGACCAAGGGTCTGCTCGCCTCCGGCGTCACCGCCATCGCCTATGAAACCGTGACCGACGAGCGCGGCGGCTTGCCGCTGCTGGCCCCGATGTCGGAAGTCGCCGGTCGCCTGGCGATCCAGGCCGGCGCGACCGCGCTGCAGAAGGCCAATGGTGGCCGTGGCATCCTGCTCGGCGGCGTGCCCGGCGTGCTGCCGGCCAAGGTCGCCGTCATCGGCGGCGGCGTCGTCGGCCTGCATGCGGCCCGGATGGCTGCCGGCCTCGGCGCCGACGTGTCGATCATCGACCGCTCGCTGCCGCGCCTTCGCCAGCTCGACGACATTTTCAACGGCCGCGTCCATACCCGTTATTCGACGATCGACGCGGTGGAAGAGGAAGTCTTCAGTGCCGACCTGATCATCGGTGCCGTCCTCATTCCGGGCGCTGCGGCTCCCAAACTGGTCAGCCGCGAAATGCTGTCGGGCATGAAGCAGGGCGCGGTCATGGTCGACGTCGCGATCGACCAGGGCGGCTGCTTCGAGACCTCGCATGCGACGACCCATTCCGAGCCGACCTATGAGGTCGACGGCATCGTGCATTACTGCGTGGCCAACATGCCGGGCGCCGTGCCGGTGACATCCGCGCATGCGCTGAACAATGCGACGCTGCAGCACGGGCTGGCGCTGGCCGACCGTGGGCTGCGGGCGATCGCCGAAGACAGGCATCTCCGCAACGGCCTCAATGTCCACCGAGGCCGGGTGACCAACAAGCCGGTCGCGGAAGCGCTCGGCTACGAGGCCTTCGCGCCGGAAAGCCTGCTGAGCGTCGCGTAAGAGCGCTTCGATTGCGAGTTTAGGGCTGGGAAGACGCCGGACGCAGATGCGCCCGGCGTTTTTTTGCGCGCAAAATCATTGAGATATGATTTAGATATATCTTGAGACTCGACAAAGTCACAATACGAACTATCTTAAGATATATCGAAAGATAGTTATCAACTGGAGACATGAAGATGCTTGGACATATGAGAGACAAGTTCGAAGGCCGTCGTGGTTGCAAGGGCCGCGAAGGCCGCGGGTTCGAAGAGATGTTGGCCATGCGCGGCGGGCCATTCAGCCGGGGTTTCGGTCGCGGTGGCCCGGGTGGCCCCGGCGGCGGCCGAGGTTTTGGCGATGACGGCGATGGCCGCATCGGACGCTTCTTGGTGCAGGGCGACCTGCGCCTGCTGGTGCTGGCGCTGATCGAGAAGGAGCCGCGCCACGGCTACGAGATCATCAAGCACATCGAGGACCTGACCTACGGCTTCTACGCGCCGAGCCCCGGCGTCGTCTATCCAACGCTCACCTATCTCGACGAGGCGGGCTACGTGGTCGCCGAGGCGGACGGCAACAAGAAGCGGTATGCGATCACCGAGGAAGGCCGCAAGTATCTCGACGAAAACCGCAGCTTTGCCGCAACCATCCTCGACCGTCTGTCGCAGCTCGCCGAGCGCATCAAGCAGCGGCAGGAGCGCCACGAGCGTGGCCGCGAGAACGGCCCGGCACTGCCTCGCAGCATCGATTCCGCCATGCTCAACCTCCGCGAGGTGATCGCCCGCAAGCTCGAGGGTGACGAAAAGAAGGGCAGCGAGATCGTCAGGCTGCTGCTCGATTTCGCCGAAAACCTCGAGCGCGACGATGAGCAGGGCGACAGTACCCAGAACTGAAGCCCAAGCAGGCTTGAGAACGAACATGATGGCGCGCCGCTTCGGGAGAACGGCGCGCCTTCGCTTTTCAGATCGCCGGGGCGGGGTCCGCAAATGCCGGTACCTCGACCTTGTCGATCCGGCACTGGTAGCAATTGTTGCGGGCCGAGCGGACATGCACATAGGTGATGTCCTCGCGGGCGAGCAGTTCCTCGGCGCGCGAGGCGATCCTCTCGGTCGGTGTCACCGCGCCGCTGCCGTAGACGATTCGGTCGTCATGGCCGTAGCCGCGGACGATATAATCGGTGCTCGACAGCATGGGTGGCAGAACCTCTTCCGCCGCATAACGCCGGCAAGGCTGCTTGTGCAGGAAGATCGGGCCGGTTTCCGCATAGGGCTGCAGTTCGGGGAAGGGCCGGTAGGCGAGAACCAGCAGGTCCTCGCCGGCATCGATATTCCGGAGGCAATGGCGGCAGGGATAACCAGGGCCGTCGGAGGTCCTGGTTTCCGGCTGGCGTCCGTAGGCGTCGGTGCCACCGTTCCAGAGGTGCTCGGCATCAGCGGCGGGCATGGCGATGAAGGCGATGGTCATGGCTTTCTCCTGTGCGTGTTGCACAAGAGATGACTCCGCCGGCTATTCCCCGCCACCCGATACTTGCCGTCCTCAGTACTATCAAATGTGCCGCGCTGGCGGACCGGTCATCTAGCCGCTGCCGGCGTGCGGATGATGTTTTCGGCGGCGATGCTGGGGCTCGACCAGTCGGTGAAGGTTTCGGGCATCAGCCGCGAGGCTTCGATCTCGATCCGATCGCCTGTCCGCGCGGAGAGCTTCCGGTCGTTCAGGCTCCGCTGCAGGGTACCGGGATAGCTCCTGTTGTCGGCGGGGGAGGTGTAGGTGAAGGAAATGAACGTATCTTCGGATACGTGCGACCCGAACTGCCGCCGCAGCGCGCCGCAATCCCAGCTCCACCGGCGCGCTGGTGTTACGAAGGGTATCTGCCGCCGCGGAGGCCGCTTCGAGCACAGCACGTCGACCCGGTCGATGCTGACGATTTGCGGGGCGTAGAGTGCGATCCTGATAACCCACCAGGAAGCAAATAACAGGACGACCACGAGCATCATCACCACTAAAGCGATCAGCATCGCCCTGGGTGAAAATTTCGACATCAGCCGTCGAGCGCCTTCAGGAGCTCGGCATCCGTCATCGGCTGGACCAGCGCCTCATAGGTCGAAACCGGTGAGAAGCCCATCATCTGGTAGAGCTGCAGGGCACGCGGGTGGTCGAGCGTGTTGGTGGTGACGGTCACCTTCTGCGGATTGTCCTGCCAGGCGGCATAGAGCGCCTGCAGCAAAAACCACTTGCCTATGCCGAGCCCGATCGCCCGCTCGAACAGCCCGAAATAGGAGAGCTCGATAACCTCGTCGCTTTCCTTGAACAGTTCGAAAAAGCCGGCCGGCGCGCCGTTGACGTAGAGAACCGTGACGGAGGTGCGCGGATTGTGAATGGCGGCCGCAAGCTCCTCGTCGCTCATGCGCAGCCGCTTGTACCAGTGCCAGCGCTTTCCCACCTGCCGGTAGAGATAGCGGTAGTAGTGAAGCGGGATTTCGGGGGCGCGAATGATCGCCGTCTGGATATTCACCGGCACCGCCAGGCTGGTTTTCGGCGGTGCGGTCATTTCCAAGCTGGTGACATGGGCATTGAGCGGAGCAGGCTTCTTCGCCATGGTGCTCACGCCGCTTTCGGCGAGGGCGGGCCGGTAACCACAGGCGTGTCCTGACGGCTGCCCCATTCGGTCCAGGAGCCATCGTAAAGCGCGTTGTCCTCATGGCCGAGGGATTCGAGCGCCAGCGTGATGATCGCGGCGGTGATGCCGGAGCCGCAACTGGTCACCACCGGCTTGCCGAAGTCGATGCCGGCATCCTCGATCGCCTTTTGCAGTTCGGCCAGCGGACGCAGCTTGCCGTTGACCGAGAACGTGCCGGACGGAAGGCTGGCCGCACCCGGCATGTGGCCGGAACGCATGCCGGCGCGAGGCTCGGGATCGGTACCGGCGAAGCGGCCGGCCGGCCGCGCATCGGCGATCTGGCGCGTGCCGTCGCTGACGATCGACAGCATGGTCTGGAAGTCGATCACCTTGTCGACCCGGAAATTCGGGGTGAAGGTGACGGGTTCGGGCGAGGGTATTTTGGTCTCGAGCGGCCGGCCTTCGGCCTTCCAGCCGTCGATGCCACCGTCGAGCACGAAGACCTGACTTGCGCCCATGATCCGGAACAGCCACCAGGCACGCGGCGAGGAAAAGATGCCCGGGCCGTCATAAATGACGATCCGGTCGTTTTCGCGGATGCCCATCCGGCCGACGGCCTCGGCAAACACATCAGGCGCCGGCACCATGTGAGGCAGGCCGGTCGAGTGGTCGGCCACCTTGTCGTGGTCGAAGCGGATGGCGCCGGGAATATGCCCGGCCGTATATTCGGCGTCGGCATCGCGGTTCTGTGCCGGCAGGTAGAAGGACGCGTCGAGGATCTTGAGGTCGGGACTGCCGAGCTCATTGTGAAGCCACTCGGACGAAACGACGAAACGGCTGGTTTCACTCATGTCAAATCTCCTTTGGACCCTATATCAGGCCTCTGCGTCGGGCTCGCCGAACCGGATGCGGAACCGGCGGTTTTCCTTGCCCTTCTTCTCGATCTTGGCGATATGAATCGCCCCGACCTCCTGCGTTTCGGAGACATGTGTGCCGCCGCAGGGCTGGCTGTCAACGCTGGAATTTTCGCCTATGCAGACGAGGCTGACGCGGCCGAGCCCCATCGGCGGGCGGACATTCTTCGACTTGACGATGCCCGGATTGGCGACAAGCTCCTCGTCGGTGATCCACTGCACGTAGACGGGATGGTTCTGGCCGACCAGTTCCATGAGTTTCGCGGTGACTTCTTGCCTGTCGATCGTGTCGGCCATGTCGAAATCGACGCGCGATTCCTCTTCGCCGACCGCGGCCCCGGTGATCGGATATTGGCAGACGACGGAGAGAAGGTGGCAGGCGGTGTGCATGCGCATCAGCTTGTAACGGCGCTGCCAGTCGATGTGCAGCACCACGTTTTCGCCGACCAGCGGCTGCGCCTCGCCTTCGAGCGGCACGTGGATGACGATATCCTTGCTACCGCCATGCCTCGTCTGGCCGAGCTGGATCCTGGTGCCGTCGGCTCGCTCGAGAAAACCGGTATCGCCCGGCTGGCCGCCGGATGCCGCATAGAAACAGGTGCGATCCAGCTCGATGCCGCCGTCCTCGTGGATGGCCGTCACCGCCGCTTCTGCTGTCGATAGATAGAAGTCGTCGCGGTAGAGGGCTTCAACGGGCATAAGTCACTCTGTTCTTTAAATTGTATCAGACCGTCTGGAAGGGAATGTCGATCTGTCGCTTCTGCGTCAGCCAGGCCGGCACCGGCAGGCCCTTCGACTTCAGGAAGTCCGGATTGAAAAGCTTGGACTGGTAGCGGTTGCCGTAGTCGCAGAGCACCGTCACGATCGTGTGGCCAGGTCCGAGATCCCTGGCGAGCCGAACCGCGCCGGCGATATTGATGCCGGTCGAGCCGCCAAGGCACAGGCCCTCATGCTCGACGAGATCGAAGATGTAGGGCAGCGCCTCGGCATCCGGGATCTGATAGGCGAAGTCCGGCTTGAAACCTTCGAGATTGGCGGTGATGCGGCCCTGGCCGATGCCCTCGGTGATCGAATTGCCTTCCGACTTGAACTCGCCATGGGCGTAGAATTCATAAAGGGCAGCACCTTCCGGATCGGCGATGCCGATCTTGATATCCGGATTTTTGGCCTTCAGCCCCATGGCGACGCCCGCAAGCGTGCCGCCCGAACCGACCGCGCAGATGAAGCCGTCGACCTTGCCGCCGGTCTGCTCGAAGATCTCCGGCGCCGTGGTCTGGATGTGGGCTTCGCGGTTGGCGACGTTGTCGAACTGGTTGGCCCAGATGGCGCCCGCCGGCTCGGTCTTTGCGAGCTCCTCGGCAAGGCGGCCCGAGATTTTTACGTAGTTGTTCGGGTTCTTGTAAGGGACGGCGGGAACCTCGACCAGTTCGGCGCCGAGCAGCTTCAGCGCATCCTTCTTTTCCTGGCTCTGGGTTTCCGGGATGACGATGACGGTGCGATAGCCGAGCGCCTTGGCGACCAGGGTGAGCCCGATGCCGGTATTGCCGGCCGTGCCCTCGACGATCACGCCGCCGGGGCGCAGCAGGCCCTTCTTTTCGGCGTCCCGGATGATGTAGAGCGCGGCGCGGTCCTTGACCGACTGGCCGGGGTTCAGGAACTCCGCCTTGCCCAGGATTTCGCAGCCGGTCGCTTCGGAAGCGCCGTTCAGCCGGATGAGGGGCGTGTTGCCGATCACGTCGAGGACGGAGGGATAGGAGGTCATCGGGGTGGTGCCTTCTTGTTCATCGCACATGTAAACAGGGTCTTTTCGACGGACAAGGACCGAAGGGCAAGAAATTCTGTTTCGGGAAAGTGTTTGCCCCGGTAAAATCCATCTTTCCGCGGTCGGATTTACGGTTGCGATGGTGGCTAAAGGAGGGCTCGGAGCACCGTTTTCTAATGTATCGACAGGCCGTTAAAAAAATGCGCCCTATTATATTGGAAGTAGTAATCCAAATTTCTCTCCAGACGTATAGACGTGCAGTGGAAGCAGATACGAATCCGTGCTGCGCGATGAATTGACCGCGCTTTGACCGGATTTCTTGCGTGAAACTGGCATTTGGACATGCTGCAGAACCTCGAACGGCTGGATCTTCTGATCGCGCATTACGTGTCCGGCTCTCTTCCTGAGCCGGCTCACGTTCTCGTCGGTTCGCATCTGGAAATGCAGTCCTCGGCCGCGAAACTGGCCAGCCTCCTGGAGGGGTATGCGGGGGATGCCCTGCAGGAGACCACACCCATAGCATTGTCTGACCGCGAGCGACGGTTGGCCGAAATCTTCGCCTCCGCGCCACCGCCGGAGCCCCGGGCCAGAATGTTCGAAAAATCGAGTTTCCCCGCGTCGCTCCGGGCCTATGTGGGTACGGACCTTGCCGACATAGGATGGAAGATGAAACTGCCGGGGTTGCGTCATCACGTCATCGAAAAATCGGAGGATGTCGAGACGAGCCTTTTATGGGTGCGTCCGGGGAGGGCGATTCCCCAGCACGGCCATCATGGGCTTGAACTGACATTGGTGCTTGAAGGCGAATTTCACGACCACCGCGGCAATTTCCGCACGGGCGACGTCTCGGTCGCGGACGAAACGCTGGACCACCGGCCGGTCGCGGGCAAGCGCGGGCCGTGTCTGTGTTTCTCCGTACTGTTCGCGCCGATCGCCCTTTCCGGCTCCACCCTCCGGCTTTTCGGCGACATCATCGGTCTCTGAACCATGAGGCCGGGGACTACCGGCCCTTTTGTTCAGTTCAGATGCAATTGCGCTTCGCTGACAGCTTCTTCGAATTGCTGACGTGCTTCTTCCGGCGACCTGCGTCCGTCGAGCGCTGCCCGGCAGACGCTGCGCGCCTTGACAAAGTGCGGCCCGCGCATGTCCGGCCAGCGATCCGTCAACAAGGCAAGCGCCTCGAACGGTCCGTTGATGACCTCAGTCCCGAGCTGCCCGAAGGCGACGCGCACCGGTTTTTGCCAACTTGCTTGCGGCATCTTTCGTGTCCTCCCTGGATACCAACCCAAGAAAACGACGAAGCACGTAATCGGTTCCCTCGGTTTAAGAATTTTTTTGATCGGGCAGGCGTTGGTTAGAAAAAAGCCGCCGTACCTCTCGATACGACGGCTTCCGGTTGGCATGCGAAACCGATTACTCGACGACCTGGACCACGGTGTGGGTCCGCGGATCGACGATGACGCGCTGCTGGTTGACGACAGCATAGGCGTAGGTCGGCGATTCCGGAATAGGCGTCAGCACCACCTGCTGCGGGATGGGCTGGCCGACGACGACGCGTTCCTGCACCACGACGGACTGCTGGACCGGCTGCTGGCGCACATAGGTGATGACACGTTCCGGCGGCGGATCGATCGCCGTACCGGCGACCGCACCGACCACACCGCCCACGGCAGCGCCGACCGGACCACCGACGATTGCGCCGGTAACAGCACCGCCCACGGCGCCGTTGACCGTGCTCTGCTGGGCCATTGCGCCGGTCGCGAGGAGGCCGACTGTCGCGGAGAGAATGATGAGCTTTTTCATGGTCACTTCCTTTCGGTTGAAGTGGCCTGAGAACGTGGCGACATCATTTTTCGTTCCACCACAATGGGCGCGCCGGACTTAAGTCCTAGTAGGACAGTTTGGGATACCAGTGCGGTGCCCGCCCTTCCGGGGTCGAGTCCAGGATTGTCCAGATCGGCATCAAATCGGGCGCGCCGCGCGGGTCCTGGCCGGGGTCGGCGGTGGCGCCGCCCATCTCGCCGCTCCAGAAATGCCGCATCGTTCCATCCCGGCGTGTGAACACGTTGAAGGCCGCGTCATCGCTGCCATCTTTGCCGATCGCGTGGTAATCCCGGCTGAACTCGCCGCTCGTGTCCGAATAGAGCGGCAGATGATGCCAGCCGCGTTCGCGTCCGAAATCCGTGAGGCGCTGCAGCGGCGAGCGTGCGACGACCGCGAACGCAACGCGCTGCTGGATGTCGGGAACCTCGCCGTCCCAGGACGAGAGCAGCGACGTGCACATCGGGCAGGGCCGTTCCCGCTCCGGGCCGAACATATAGCTGTAGATGACCAGCGTTTCCTTGTCCGCGAACAGTTCCTCGAACGTGAGCTTGCCGTTCACGCCCTCGAACGTGTAGTTCTTCGGCACATGCCCGCCCGGCGGCAGATGGCGTCGCTGCTCGGCGACACGCTCGATATGGCGGCGGAGTTCGATTTCCTCGGCGAGAAGCGCGTCCCGCGCCTCCCTGTAGGCGGCGCTTTCGTTGGGAAAGTGCACGCCGTTCTTTCTGGCAAGTTCGACTGCTGGTGTGAGGCTCTGCATATCCATGACATTCCTCCATCTGTAATGGCTGGGCAGGAGACTTGGCCTTGCTCTCGTTGATATAGTCGCCAAAGTGCGGGCGGCCATGGCTTGCCCATGCAAAGGACGTGCGCCAACAGTGTGGTCCGACAGGCGCATGTGAAAAAATGAACCTGAATTGAGGGAGCAAGATGTCAGGGCGATTTCTGATCGAGGGGCCGGAAGACGCACGCGTCACGATCCTGCTGGCGCATGGCGCAGGCGCACCAATGGATTCCGCATCGATGACGGCGGCGACGGACGCCTTGTCCGCCAAGGGTTTTCGCGTGGCGCGTTTTGAATTCGGCTATATGGCGGCGCGCTGTACCTCCGGCGATCGCAAACCGCCGCCGCGGGCCGAGACGCTCAATCCCGAATACAAGGCGGCGATCACCGAACTCAAAGCGAAGGGACCGCTGATCATCGGCGGCAAATCGATGGGCGGCCGGGTGGCGAGCATGATCGCCGACGAGCTTTACGAGGAGGGCGGGATCGCCGGTCTGCTGTGCCTCGGTTATCCGTTCCATCCTCCGGAAAAGCCGGCGCAGCTTCGTACCCAACATCTTAAAGGTCTCAAGGCTCCTGCGCTGATATGCCAGGGAACCCGCGATGAATTCGGCACGCGTGAGGAAGTCAGCGGCTACGCACTCTCTCAGGCCATCGAAATCCTCTGGCTGGAGGATGGCGACCACGACCTGAAACCACGCAAGACGATTTCCGGATTTTCCGCCGACGACCATCTGGCGACAATGGGGGAAGCCGTTCTCGCCTGGACCGCAAGGTTGAAGCTCTGAATGTTGCCCCAGGGGCCGGCATCCGCTGCGCCCCTGGCCTCCAATCCGGTCCCCGAGACCGGTTATCGGCAGGAGCATGAACTTCCATTTGATGTTACGAACTATTTAGTACAAAATGGCGATGCTGATGCCGGCTCGAAGCGGGAGGTCGCTCGCCGGCGCATCTGAGGAGCCTGTTCGGTCATATTCCGATCAAAAGGGAGGGAGCGCATGAAAACGTCGATAGCCACGGTTTCGATCAGCGGAGAGCTGCCCGAGAAGCTGGAAGCGATTGCCAAGGCCGGTTTCGATGGGGTGGAGATCTTCGAGAACGATTTCCTTGCCTTCGACGGCAGCCCCGCAGATGTCGGAAAGATGGTCCGCGATCATGGGCTGGAGATCACGCTGTTCCAGCCGTTCCGCGATTTCGAGGGCATGCCCGCCACGCATCGGGGCCGCACCTTCGATCGCGCCGAACGCAAGTTCGACGTCATGCAGGAACTCGGCACCGACCTGGTCCTCGTCTGCTCCAACGTCTCGCCGGTGTCGCTCGGCGGCATCGATCGGGCGGCTGCCGATTTCCACGAACTCGGGGAACGGGCTGCCAAACGCGGGTTGAGAGTAGGCTACGAGGCGCTCGCCTGGGGCCGGCATATCAACGACCACCGCGATGCCTGGGAAATCGTGCGGCGCGCCGACCACCCGAATATCGGGCTGATCCTCGACAGCTTTCACACGCTGTCGCGCAAGATCGACATCAATTCGATCCGCTCCATCCCCAACGACAAGATCTTCATCGTCCAGCTGGCCGATGCGCCGCTGATCGACATGGATCTGCTCTACTGGTCGCGGCATTTCCGCAACATGCCGGGCGAGGGCGATCTGCCGGTGACGGCCTTTACCACCGCCATCGCCGAGACCGGTTACGACGGTTATTTCTCGCTGGAAATCTTCAACGACCAGTTCCGTGGCGGATCCAGTCGGGCGATTGCCGATGACGGCTACCGCTCGCTCATCTATCTCGGAGACCAGGTGCGGCGCAGCCCGAACGCTTCGGCATTGACCGTACCGGATATGCCGGACCGCGCAAAAGTCAAAGGCGTCGGCTTCGTGGAATTCTCCTCCGACGAGAAGGATGCAGCGGATCTTGCCGCGATCCTTCGAACGCTCGGTTTCCGCAAGACGGCGGTGCACAGGACGAAGAAGGTCAGCCTCTACAGCCAGGGCGATATCCGTCTCCTCGTCAACACCGACGAGAAGGGGTTTGCCAACGCCTCGTTTGCCGTCCACGGCACCTCTGCCTATGCGATGGCTCTCGTCGTGGAGGATGCCGGGCAGGCGTTCGAACGGGCCGTGGCACTCGGGGCGGAACCGTTCCGGCAGCAGGTGGCGAAGGGCGAGGTGGAGATACCGGCGATCCGCGGCGTCGGCGGCGGGCTCGTCTACCTGATCGACGACAAGAGCAATCTCGGCCGCTTTTCCGAGATCGATTTCCAACCCGTCAGCGAAGACGGCGAGGCCGAGGTGGCGCAGGCGCATCTCAGGCATGTCGATCACATCGCCCAGACCGTCGCCTACGAGGAGCTGCTCACCTGGCTGCTCTTCTACACCTCGATCTTCGAGACGCAGAAGACGCCGATGGTCGACATCATCGATCCGGCCGGCGTGATACGCAGCCAGGTGGTCGAAAACGCTTCCGGCACGCTGCGGATCACCTTGAACGGCGCCGAGAACCGCCGCACGCTGGCGGGTCATTTCATCGCCGAAAAATTCGGATCCGGTGTCCAGCATCTCGCCTTCCAGACCGACGACATCTTTGCGACGGCCGCGGCACTGCGTAAAAACGGTTTCAAGCCGTTGCAGATCTCGCCCAACTACTATGGCGACGTCGAAGCCCGCTTCGGCCTCGAGGCGGAGCTTTCGGAGCGGCTGAAGGAAGAGAACATCCTCTACGACCGCGACGAGCACGGCGAATATTTCCAGCTCTACAGCATGACTTATGGCGAAGGTTTCTTCTTCGAGATCGTCGAACGGCGCGGCTATCGCGGCTACGGCGCCCCGAACGCCATCTTCCGGATCGCGGCGCTGAAGAAGGCGCTTCGGCCGGAAGGCATGCCGAGGGTTTAAACAGCACCCTTCTGGTCCTCTATGGCACGGGGCTCCAATTGTGGAAGTCCCGCACCCGGAGCGCCGGGATGTCTCGGTCGCCAACTGGTGATGCCGGGTTGGGGCCGTCCTCCGCTCGATCTATTGAGGCGTCTGCAAGGCCCTCGGACAGACGCCGAAGCAACCGCCCTCCATATGGACGAAGGCGACACCGCCTTCTTCGAAAGCCAGGCGGAGCTGCGCCTCCGTCGCGCGGTGGAGGTCGTGCCGGCTGCCTTCGTAATCACGGATGGTGCTTCTCGACACGCCCGAACGGTCGGCGAGATCGGTCTGCGTCCAATCCAGAAAGCCCCGGGCGGCGCGGCACAAGGCCGGCGTCAAAATTGCATTCTTTGCGGCTTGACCCATCTCACCAAACTGCCCATATTGGTCAATATCTCCCATATATGGCAATTTGGATTCGATTGCTAGATGGGGCATTCGCAGGCATCTTCGCAGCAGCCGCGGGGCGAAGCGCAGCACATGGAAAGGCCGGAGCATTGGGATAACGTCAGGACCATATCTTCTTCTTGTTCTTCTGGTCCTGCCTTTTCTCGGAAGCCTGGTCTCCGTATCTCTGCTGCGAACGCGCTCGCGCGTGCTGCCGTCCTGGGTCGCGGGCGCCACTGCTCTCCTGTCCCTGCTGATCATTGCGGCCTTCTATCCGAGTGTCACCAATGGCGGCGTGCTGCGCTTCGAGGGCACATGGCTGCCGCAGCTCGGCCTGAACTTCACCCTCCGCATGGATGGTTTCGCCTGGCTCTTCTCCATGCTGATCGCCGGCATCGGCTTTCTGGTGGTCGTCTATGCCCGCTATTACATGTCGGAAGACGATCCGGTTCCGCGCTTCTTCTCCTTCCTGCTCGCCTTCATGGGCGCGATGCTCGGTATCGTCATTTCCGGCAATGTCATTCTCCTGTCGGTCTTCTGGGAGCTGACCAGCATCTTCTCCTTCCTGCTGATCAGCTACTGGCACAACAATGCCGCCGCCCGCGACGGCGCCCGCATGGCCCTGACGATCACCGGGATCGGCGGTTTCTGCCTGCTGATCGGGCTGCTGCTGCTCGGCAACATCGTCGGCAGCTATGACCTCGACAAGATCCTCGTCGCCGGCGACGTCATCCGCGGCCATTCCCTCTACGTGCCTGCACTGGTCTTCATCCTGCTCGGCGCATTGACCAAGAGCGCCCAGTTTCCGTTCCATTTCTGGCTGCCCAATGCCATGGCGGCGCCGACCCCGGTCTCGGCCTTCCTGCATTCGGCGACCATGGTGAAGGCGGGCGTCTTCCTGCTGGTGCGCTTCTGGCCGGCCCTGTCGGGAACCTATGAATGGTTCTATCTGGTCGGGCTGGCGGGCATCATCACGCTGGTGCTCGGCGCCTATTTCGCGATGTTCCAGCAGGACCTGAAGGGCCTGCTCGCCTATTCGACGATCAGCCATCTCGGCCTCATCACCACGCTGCTCAGCCTCGGAAGTCCGCTGGCGACGGTCGCGGCGATCTTCCACATGGTAAACCATGCGACCTTCAAGGCGTCGCTGTTTATGGCGGCCGGCATTATTGACCATGAGACCGGCACGCGCGACATGCGACGATTGAGCGGGCTTTTCCGGTATCTGCCCATCACGGGCACGCTGGCCATGGTGGCAAGTGCCGCCATGGCTGGTGTTCCTCTTCTCAACGGCTTCCTGTCGAAGGAAATGTTCTTCGCGGAAGCGGTCGAAACCCATGCGGATTCCATTCTCGACCGCATCCTGCCCTATGTGGCGACGCTCGCCAGCGCCTTCAGCGTCGCCTATTCGCTGCGTTTCATCCACACCGTCTTTTTCGGACCGCCGCCGACCGATCTGCCCAAGCCGAAGCCGCATGAGCCGCCGCGCTGGATGCGCTCTCCGATCGAGCTTCTGGTCGTCGCCTGCCTGATCGTCGGCATCATTCCGGCGGTTTCGATTGGGCCTTTCCTGCATACCGCCGTCGTCAGCGTGCTGGGCGCCGATACGCCACAATACAGCCTGTCCATCTGGCACGGCGTCAACCTGCCGCTGATCATGAGCGCCATCGCACTCGTCGGCGGCACGCTGCTCTATCTCTCGCTTCGGAAATATCTCGCGACCTGCGAGGACGGTCCGCCGATCCTGCGCAACCTCAAGGGCCAGCGCATCTTCGAGCGGATTCTTGTGGAAGTGTCCTGGCGCTGGGCCCGCACGCTCGAACGGCGCTTCGGCACCCGCAATCTGCAGCCGCAGCTTCGCTGGGTGGTGGCGACCGGTTTCCTCGCGGGGCTGCTGCCGCTCTATCTCTCCGGTTTCGAGACCCGCGAAATCGCCTTTTCCGGCATCGATCCGGCCTTCGCGGCGATCTGGCTGCTCGGCATCTGCCTTGCCTTCGGCACCGCCTATCTCGCCAAATACCATCGCCTGGCGGCACTCGTCATGCTCGGGGGCGTCGGGCTGATCGTCTGCATCACCTTCGTCTGGCTCTCGGCGCCGGATCTGGCGATCACCCAGCTTCTCGTCGAGATCGTCACCACCGTCCTCATTCTTCTCGGCCTGCGCTGGCTGCCGAAGCGAACGGAGGGACTGGTCGAGGCGATCAGCCTGCGGGCGCGCTTCCGCCGCTTCCGGGACCTGGCGCTTGCCGTCGTCTGCGGCATCGGCATGTCCTTCATCGCCTATGCCGTCATGACCATGCCGGTGCCGGACGCGATCGCCAACTATTTCCTCGAAAACGCCTATTCGCAGGGCGGCGGGCGCAACGTCGTCAACGTCATCCTGGTGGATTTCCGCGGCTTCGATACGCTCGGCGAGATCGCGGTGCTCGGCGTCGTCGCGCTGACGGTCTTCGCGCTGCTTCGCCGTTTCCGCCCCGCCGACGACAGCATGGACCTGCCGGAACAGCAGCGGATCCAGAACAGTTTCGATGAGGATCGTCCCGAGCGTTCGGCCGGCGATACGGTGCGCGACTACCTGCTCGTGCCCTCCGTCATCATGACCTGGCTTTTCCCGGTCATCATCACCTTTGCCGTCTACATTTTTATGCGCGGTCACGACATGCCGGGCGGCGGTTTTTCGGCCGGGCTGACGCTGTCGATCGCCTTCCTGCTGCAGTATCTGGCCGGCGGCACGCGCTGGGCGGAAGATCGCCTGCGCATCCTGCCGCTGCGCTGGATGGGGGCGGGCATACTCACCGCGTCCGCCACCGGCATCGGCGCCTGGTTCTTCGGCTACCCGTTCCTGACCTCGCATTTCCAGTATGTCGAGCTGCCGCTGATCGGCAAGATGCCGGCCGCCACCGCACTGCTCTTCGATCTCGGGGTGTTCTCGCTGGTGGTTGGCTCGACGGTCCTTATTCTCGTGGCGCTGGCGCATCAGTCGATCCGCATCAACCGCCTGCGGGCGATCGACGCGGCGCGGACGGAGGAAGGCTGATGGAACTCGTTCTTGCCACTGCAATCGGCGTGATGACAGGCTGCGGCGTCTGGCTCATCCTGCGTCCGCGCACCTATCAGGTCATCGTCGGCCTTTCGCTTCTCTCCTATGCGGTCAACCTGTTCATCTTCGGCGTCGGCGGCGTGAAGACCAATGTCCCGCCGATCCTCGTCGATGGCGTTCCCAATTCGACGCTTGCCGATCCGGTGCCGCAGGCGCTGGTGCTGACGGCCATCGTCATCGGGTTTGCGACCACCGCGCTGTTCCTCGTCGTGCTGCTGGCCTCCCGGGGCCTGACAGGCACCGACCATGTCGATGGGAGGAACGAGCCGAAATGACTGGCTGGTCCCATCACCTCATCATCGCGCCGATCCTGGTGCCGCTGGTCGTCGCCGCGCTCCTGCTGTTCTTCGACGAGCGGCAGCGTGTCGTAAAGGCGATGATCAGCCTCGCCTCGACGCTGATCCTCGTTGCGGTCTCGCTCGCACTGTTGCGGATCGAAAGCGGCCCGAACGACTTCGACGGCGTCTATCTTCTCGGAAACTGGGCGGCGCCGTTCGGCATCGTGCTGGTTCTCGACGCGCTGTCGGCGCTGATGCTGCTCTTGACCGCGCTGCTCTCGGTCGCCGCACTGGTCTTCTCGCTCGCCCGCTGGCACGCGGTCGGCGCGCATTTCCACACCATGTTCCAGTTGCTGCTTGTGGGCTTGAACGGCGCCTTCCTGACCGGCGACCTGTTCAATCTCTTCGTTTTCTTCGAGGTGATGCTGGCGGCATCCTACGGACTGCTGCTGCACGGCTCCGGCCCGCTGCGCGTCAAGGCGGGCATGCATTATATCGCCGTCAACCTGGCAGCAGCACTTCTGTTCCTGATCGGGGTCAGCCTGATCTACGGCACCGCCGGCACGCTCAACATGGCCGATCTTGCCGCGCGCATTCCCGACATCGAGCCGGACCGCCGGATGCTGATGGAAGCGGGAGCGGGCGTGCTCGGCATCGCCTTCCTCATCAAGGCAGGCATGTGGCCGCTCTGCTTCTGGCTGCCGACCGCCTATAGCGCCGCATCCGCCCCCGTCGCCGGCATATTCGCGATCATGAGCAAGCTCGGCATCTACATCATCCTGCGGCTCACCATGCTGCTGTTCGGCGATGGGCCGTCTGCCGGTTTTGGCGCGGATGTGCTTCTTTACGGCGGCATTGCGACCATCATATTCGGAACGATCGGGGTGCTGGCTTCGCAGGCGCTCGGACGGCTTGCGGGCTTCTCGGTTCTGGTTTCTTCCGGAACCCTGCTGATGGTGCTCGGCATCAATGACGGGGCGATTTCGTCGGGCGCGCTGCTCTATCTCGTCAGCTCGACGCTGACGATCAGCGCCTTCTTCATGCTGATCGAACTGGTCGAACGCGGCCAGGATGCCGGAGCGATCGTACTCGCCGTTACCATGGAGGCCTATGGCGATGCGGACGAGGACGAGCCGGAGGAGGGCGAGGGCGTTACCATGCCGGGCACGATGGCGATCCTCGGCATCTGCTTTGCCGCCTGCGGCATCCTGCTCTCCGGCCTGCCGCCCCTTTCCGGCTTCATAGCCAAGTTCGCGATGCTGTCGGCGATGATGGGGACGGGGGCGATCGGCGTGCCGCCGACGGCGACCGTCTGGATTCTGGTCACCCTCGTCATTCTCTCCGGCATCGCAGCACTGATTTCGATGACGCGCGCCGGCATCCGCACCTTCTGGAGTTCGCTCGAAGGAACCGTGCCGCGCGTTCTCGTCATCGAGATCGTGCCGGTGATGTTCCTGCTTTTCCTGACGCTGGCTCTGACTGTTCAGGCCGGACCGGCGATGCAGTATATGGACACCACGATACGCAGCCTCAGCAATCCGAGGATCTATATCGACGCGGTGCGCAATGCGGCGGTGGTGCCGGATTATGACGGCGTATCCTCGACCAATACAGGGAGCAACTGATGCTTCCCTATCCGCTGCTCACCCTGTCGCTGATCCTGATGTGGCTGCTGCTCAACGGCTTCACACCCGGCCATCTCGTGCTCGGCATCCTGGTCGCTGTCTTCGCCTCCTGGGCGATGGCGTCGCTGCGCCCGGAAAAGCCGAAGCTCGCCAAATGGTACCTGCTGCCGAAGCTGTTCGGGATCGTGCTCTACGATATCGTCAAATCGAATATCGCGGTGGCACGGATTATTCTTAAGAGCGGCCGGCGCAGCCACAATCCCGGCTTCCTGACCGTTCCGCTGGACATCGAGAACCACACGGCGATTGCGGTACTCGCCGTGGTCCTGACCAGCACGCCGGGATCTGCGTGGCTGGAATACGATTCCAACGACAGGACGGTGCTGCTGCATGTCCTCGACCTCGACAACGAGGCGGAATGGCGCGACACGATCAAGAACAGATATGAGAAGCTGCTGATGGAGATATTCGCATGAGCGCCATCATTCTCTTCACCGCGGTTTCGATCGCCCAGCTGATGCTGGCAGCGGCGATGGCGATCGCTTCGGTACGGATGTTCCGGGGCCCAAGGGCGCAGGACCGCATCATCGGCCTCGACACGCTCTACATCAACGCCATGCTGCTGCTGGTGACCTTCGGCATCGGCACCGGCAGGGTGATCTATTTCGAGGCGGCCCTGGTGATGGGCATGCTGGGCTTCGTGGCGACCGTGGCGCTCGCGAAATTCCTGATGCGCGGCGAGGTGATCGAATGATGCAGTCTGCCGCCGACATGCCCGTCTGGGCAGCAATTGCGGTTGCTTTTTTCCTGCTGATCGGTTCCGGCCTGGCGCTGATCGGTGCGATCGGCTTCATGCGCCTGCCGACCTTCTACGAGCGTATCCACGCCCCGACGCTCGGCACCAGCTGGGGGATCGGGGGCATCATGCTTGCCTCGATGATCTTCTTCACCGTCTCCTCGGGGCGCCTCGTATTCCACGAACTCCTGATCGGCATCTTCGTCACGGTGACGACGCCGATCACCTTCATGCTGCTCGCCCGCGCAGCCCTTCACCGTGACCGTGCGGAAGGCAACGGCAATGTTCCGGACAAGCCGAACAGGAGCCAGCCCGCCAGGGAGGTGTTGGGCGAGAGCGATCCCCGGAGGGGGTAAGGCGCCTTCAATTGGTCGGCGAAGGTGGGCGGCTAACATCGACATCTCTGGTCTGCGGGCTGCGGCGCGATGACCGCTTTTTCCTGATGACAGACTCACTGAGCAACAATACACAGTCAATCTAGGACTAACTATCGGACGTCACGGATGAAGACCTGGAAGCCTGACCTCACCCGCAGCCGCTCTCCGCGCTACATGGCGATCGCCGATGTCATCGAGATGGATTTGCGGAGTGGCAACCTCGTCATCGGTGATCGGTTGCCGCCGCAGCGCGAGCTGGCCAAGGTGCTCAACGTCGACTTCACCACCGTGGCGCGCGGTTATCTGGAAGCCCAGAAGCGTGGTCTGGTCAGTTCGCATGTCGGACGCGGCACCTTCGTGACCGGCGGTGCCGACAAGGAGCGCCGGGGTTTCATCTCCGACGCCGCGCCCGATCCGCGCCGGGCCTCGATCGTTGATTTTTCCATGAACATGCCGCCGGAGCCGGACGACCCGGAACTGATTGCCCGGATGCAAGGGGGGCTGACCGCAGTCGCCACCAATCTAGTGCCTTTGCTGCGTTATCAGGGTTTCGGCGGTGCCGGCGTTGACAAGGAAGCGGCGGCTGTTTGGCTCGGCCGGCGCGGCCTGGTTCCGTCGCAGGAGCGTATCTTCCTCACGCCAGGCGCGCATCCGGCGCTGCTGGCGATCTTCGGCATGTTGGCAAAGCCGGGCGAGACGGTGCTGTCGGAGAACATCACCTATCCCGGCATGCGTTCGATCGCCGCGCAACTGCGATTGAGTCTCGTCGGCCTGCCGATGGATGACGAAGGCATTCTGCCGGCAGCCTTTGCCGAGGCCTGCGAGAAGACGAAGCCGAAGGCCCTCTATCTCAATCCGATCCTGCAGAACCCGATGACGCTGACCGTTCCGGAACGGCGTCGCGAGGAGATCTGTGCCGTGGCGCGGAAATATGGGGTGCCGATCGTCGAGGACGACGCCTACGGCTTCATTCCTCTGCGTGCCCCGGCACCGCTGGCGGCGATAGCTCCGGACCTGACATGGCATATCGGCGGGCTTTCCAAATCTCTCGGCGCCGGGCTCAGGCTCGCCTATGTCGTCGCCCCGGACACCAAGGCCGCGTGGCCGTTCGTCAGCGCCATGCGCGCCAACAATGTCATGGCGTCGCCGCTGTCGGCAGCGCTCGCCACCCGCTGGATCGAGGACGGCACGGCCGACAATATCCTGCACTTCGTCAGGACCGAAGCGATGGCCCGCCAGGCGCTGGTCGCAGACATATTGCCGAAGGGCAGCTATCGCGGCGACCCGCTCAGCTTCAACATCTGGCTGCCGTTGGCACAGGGCTGGACCCGCTCGACGTTCGGCAGCCACATGCGTTCCGCCGGCATCGGTGTTGTGGCGAGCGACGCCTTCTGCGTCGACGGCCCCGCGCCGGAAGCGGTGCGCGTATGCCTCGGCGGTCCCATCCAGCGGCCTGCGCTCGGGGCGGCCCTGGAATTCATGGGCCATGCGCTGCAGAGCTCGCCCGAAATGGCCGGCTCCTTCTTCTGATCTCTCCACTCCGCGATCCCTGGCCGGAATGCCTGCGGCATTCTGGCTAATCGACATATTGAATGCATAAATCTATATAATGACTGCAATCAATAAGAGATTTGATCGCTTTGCTCCCCAAGGACGATGATCATGGATCACGAATGGCCTCCTCTCCCTCCCATGCAAACGGGCCTGCGCGGGCGCTGCCCGCGTTGTGGCCAGGGGCATATGTTCAACGGCTTCCTGACGCTCAGCCCGAGGTGTGAAGCCTGCGGACTGGACTATTCCTTTGCCGATCCCGCCGACGGCCCGGCCTTTTTCGTGATGTGCTTTGCCTGCGTGCCGAGCGTGCTTCTCGGCGTCTGGCTTGAAGTGCAGTTCCAACCGGCCTGGTGGGTTCACCTGCTGGTGACATTGCCCTTCATGCTTCTGACCTGCATCCCGCCGCTTCGACCGCTGAAGGGTTGGCTGGTAGCGAGCCAGTATTTCTACAAGGCGGAAGAAGGAAAGCTGGTGAGGCGCACCAGCTAAACCAGTCATTTGTCGTGATTGACTGGAGCTTCGAGGTAAGTCTTCAACTCCCGCGCGGCTGCGCCGCCCGCCCGGTTCGCCCCGATCGTGGAAGCGGATGGACCGTAACCGACCAGGTGAATACGCGGGTCCTTGGCGACCTGCGTCGCCAGCCGGCCGGTCATGAGGATGCCGCCGCTCGCCTCGCGCAGTTGCAGCGGGGCGAGATGATCGAGCGAACTGCGAAAACCCGTGCACCACAGGATCACGTCGGCCCGTTGCTCGGAGCCATCAGCCCAGCGTATCCCGTGTTCGGTGACCTCGGAAAACATCGGCAGCCTTTTCAGCGCGCCCCGTTCGCGCGCCGCCAGGATCGCCGGCGTGACGGGCAGGCCGGTGACCGAAACCACCGAACCCGGCGGAAGGCCCCGGCGGACGCGGTCTTCCACCAAGGCTACAGCCGCGCGCCCGACCTCCGGCGTGAACGGCTCGTCGCGGAATTGCGGCTCCCGTCGCGTCACCCAGGTGGTCGAGGTTACGCGTGAGATCTCGTCGAGCAGCTGGATCGCCGATATCCCGCTGCCGACCACGACGACATGCTGGCCGGCAAATTCCTCGGCGGTACGATAATCCCGCGTGTGGAGCTGCCGCCCATGGAAACGGTCAGCGCCGGGATAGTCGGGAACGTAGGGCGATTCCCATGTGCCAGTGGCATTGATCAGGCCTCTTGCCGAAAAGGCACCGAGGTCGGTTTCGACCCTCAACCGATCACCCCTCGGGCAGACGACCGTTACCTTGACCGGGCGATGGACGTGCAAATCGAATGCGGCTTCGTAGGCCGCAAAATACCGGGGCACCGCGACCGACGCCTTAACCAGGTTGGCTGAAGTATCGACCACTTCCTCGAACCGCATTCCGGGGAGGTCATGGACACGGTTGGCGGTAGCCAGCGTCAGGGATGGCCAGCGAAACTGCCAGGCGCCCCCAGGCTCCGGCGACTGGTCGAGCACCACGAAGTCTCTGTCCGGCACAAGATCCAGTTTCCGCAGGTGATAGGCCGAAGACAAACCCGCCTGACCCGCTCCGATCACGACGATATCGACCTTGACCGCCACCCGGGCGTGCTCGGGTCCGTCGTCAGCGAAGTGATCCGGTTCGTGGTCTGCAGCCATGCGGAATATCCATGCCGGTGACGGGGCGAGGGGGGCGGGCAGACAAGGCTTATACGCCTGCGAAAGTCGCTTCAAGCAAAACGGGCAGCAGTAGCGGGGAGAGTGTCGTGCCTCAATTCATATCGGGCGCCGTGGCCGAGCGCCGCGGGTGCTCGCTCTGGCCGCCGGACCTGTGCCATAGTGCGGTCCTTCCGACGAAAGCGATTCCATGCCATCGACCCCAGACCGCATCGATCCCCTGTTTGACAGACAAGGTACGAAAAACCCGCTCGATGTGCTGAAGCGCGTCTACGGTTATTCGTCGTTCCGGGGCAAGCAGGCCGCGGTCGTCGAACAGGTCGTATCGGGCGGCGACGCCGTGGTGCTGTTTCCGACCGGCGCCGGCAAGTCGCTCTGCTTCCAGATCCCCGCCCTCTGCCGCGATGGTGTCGGCATCGTCGTTTCGCCGCTGATCGCGCTGATGCGCGACCAGGTGGAGGCGCTGAAACAGCTCGGCGTTCGCGCCGCCGCGCTCAATTCTTCCCTGACGCGCGAAGAATTCGTCGATGTCCGCCGGGCGATCGCCAATGGCGATCTCGATCTTCTCTACGTGACGCCCGAGCGCATCGTCACGCCGGCCTTCAAGGACATGATCGGCAATGCGAAGATCGCGCTGTTTGCGATCGACGAAGCACATTGCGTTTCCCAGTGGGGCCACGATTTCCGCCCGGAATATCGCGAACTCGGCCACCTCGCGGAGCACTATCCGGGCGTGCCGCGCCTGGCGCTGACGGCGACCGCCGATCCGCATACCCGTGAAGACATCATCGACAAGCTTGCGCTGCGCTCGGCCGAGGTGTTCACCACCTCCTTCGACCGTCCGAACATCGCCTACGAAATCGTCGAGCGAGACCAGCCGCGCCAGCAGCTTCTGCGCTTCCTGTCCCGCCACAAGGGATCGAGCGGTATCGTCTATTGCCTGTCGCGGGCCAAGGTCGAGGATACGGCAGAGTGGCTGAACGGGCAGGGCATTAGAGCACTCGCCTATCACGCCGGCATGGACCGCAGCATCCGCGACGCCAACCAGGACGCCTTCCTCAAGGAAGAGGATCTCTGCCTTGTCGCCACCGTCGCCTTCGGCATGGGTATCGACAAGCCGAACGTGCGCTACGTCGCTCATCTCGATCTGCCCGGTTCGGTGGAGGCCTATTACCAGGAGACAGGCCGCGCCGGGCGTGACGGGCTGCCGTCCGACGTCTGGATGGCCTATGGCATGGCCGATGTCATCCAGCGCGGCCGGATGATCGACGAGGGCACTTCGGGCAACGATGTGAAGCGGGTCGAACGCGCCAAGCTGAATGCGCTGCTAGGCATCTGCGAAACGCCTGGCTGCCGCAGACAGGCGATCCTGGCGCATTTCGGCGAGGCGCATGGCGGCCAATGCGGCAATTGCGACACCTGCCTCAAGCCCGTCGAGACCTGGGATGGAACGGAAGCCGCCATCAAGGCGCTGGCGGCGATCTACCGGACCGGCGAACGGTTCGGCACCGGCCACCTGATCGATGTGCTGCTCGGAACCCGAAACGAGAAGACCACTCGCTTCGGCCATGCCGACATGCCGGTCTTCGGTGTGGGCAAGGACATCCCGTCAAAGACCTGGCAGTCTGTCTACCGTCAATTGCTGGCCGCCGGCCTTGTCAGCGTCGATCATGCTGCCTTCGGCGCTCTGAAGCTGGAGCCGGAGGCTCGCGCCGTCTTCAAGCGGGAACGCGAGGTGCGCTTCCGCAAGGATCGCCCGACGACTGGCAAGGCATCGCGAAGCGCGTCGCCGAGCGCGGCAAGCGCCCGATCCGCGCTGGAAGGGTCCGATGCCGAACTCTTCGAGGCGCTGCGCGTCGCCCGCCTGGCGATCGCCAAGGAGCTTGCGGTGCCACCCTATGTCGTCTTTCCCGACACGACGCTGGTCGCCTTCGCGACCGACCGCCCGACGAGCCGCGACGCGCTGCTCGGCATTTCCGGGGTAGGGCAATCGAAGCTCGAACGCTATGGCGACGCCTTTCTGGCGGTGATCCGGGCGCACGAGAGGTAGGTCGACTAGCCGCGTCAGTAAAAGGTCGAGTGGAACGGCGTGATCGCGGCGCCCATCGCCGATGCGTCGCTGGCGATTTCCGAGATGATCAACTTTGGGCCGGGGCGAGGTACTCCATAACGGGGGCGGTCAAAAGTCTTTGTCCTATCAATCAGCATCTGCGCCAAATCTCGCGGCACCTGGCCGCCGAAGACGATCGCCTGCGGGTCGAAGATCGCCCGGATGGCATTGATCAGGCGGTTATAAGCCGGCGTGACTTCGTTCACCCACTCGGTGACGCCTGGCCATTGCGGGTCGAAATGCCTGCGCATGTAGGTGATGGAGGGGACATCGACGCCGTTGCGAATGAGCCTCTCTATGAGCAGCTGTAGCGCCGGTCGCCGCTGGTTTTCCTCTTCGTCGTAGATGCCCGAAAACTCGCCGGCATTGCCATTGCCGCCAAGCAGCAACTCACCGTCGCTGATCAGTCCGCCGCCGAAACCGTAGTTGAAGCTCAGGTAGGCGAAATGTTTTATGTAGCGGCCGGCTCCGAACATGGACTCGGCGACGGCGCCGGTATTGGCGCCATTGTGTACCCAGACCGGCTTGCCGAAAAATTCCGCCAGCAGCGGACCAAGTTCGATCAGCGACCATTCGTGGAGCGGAAGGGGTGCGTTATAGCGGGTTCCCCCGACATGAAAACCCGCTATTGCGAAGCCGATGCCGAAAAGGGCCTCCGGGGATAGGGCGTTGAGTTTCTGCGCTTCCACGAGCCGTTCTCTGACGAGATCGAGGGATTGCGCCATCGTATGCCCGCGCAGCGTCACGCTGCTTTCGGCCAGAACATTCCCGGCAAGGTCCATCAGGCAGATACCGATGACATCGGTATTGACCGAGATCCCGCAGGAATAGGCGTATCGACCGTCAAGCCTGAGCGTAGGGCTCGGTTGCCCGCGGCCGACGCCGGGTTTCGGAGAGCCGAGCGAGACGATGCCGCGCTCCGTGAGCTGGTCGATGATCCGGTAGACCGACTGCTGGGTGAGATCGGTATGGTCCGTGACTTCGGACCGGGAAAGACCGGGATAGCGCCAGATGAGCTTGAGCAGGTTGCGCTCGTTCGGCGAGACGACGCCGCTTTCGCCTGCACGCAGGAATTGCCGCGAGATCAGAGCCTCGGGAAAATACGCCATCGGATACACCTCCCTCGCTCACAATTACCTGAGAGGTGTAATAATGGCGGTTGCATACAGCCGTTTACCTCGCGTTTTTCCTTGCTTAGATGGAAATCCCTTTCGCGACAAGGGCTTCCGGCCGTCATTTAATTGTTACACATAAAGTGTAGTAATCCCGTCGTTCCGACGCCGAGCTCACTCGGCCGATCCCAAAACAGGCGAGGGCAATTATGAAGATTTCCATTCTGGCGGCGGCTGCCGCCCTGATGGCGGGCGCGTGTTCCGCGCAGGCCGCCAATATCGAGTTCTGGTACGGCAATACAGGCCCTGTCGAAACCGCGATCAAGGCTCAGTGCGATGCGTTCAATGCCGCACAGACCCAGCACAAGGTCACCTGCGTCGGCCAGGGCAGCTACGAAGTGTCGATGCAGAAGGCGATTGCAGCCTTCCGTGCCAAGAACCATCCGGTCCTGATCCAGTTCTTCGACGCCGGCACGCTCGACCTGATGCTGTCGAACGCCGTCGTGCCCGTCCAGGAAATCCTGCCCGACGTCAAATGGGACAACTATATCGCGGGTGCCCGCGCCTATTACGAAACGTCCGGCGGCAAGCTGTTCGCTCAGCCCTACAATGCCTCGACGCTGCTGTTCTACACGAACAAGACCGAGCTCGAGAAAGCCGGCATCACTCAGACTCCGACCACCTGGGAAGAGGTGATCGATGCGGCCCGCAAGCTGAAGGCCGCCGGCCATGCCTGCCCGTTCGTCACCGATGGCGATACCTGGCGCGTGCTCGAACAGTTCTCCGCCCGCCACGGCCTGCCGATCGCTTCCAGGCACAACGGTTATGACGGCCTTGACGCCGAATATGTCTTCAACACCACCTTCGTCGCCAAGCACCTCCAGAACCTGGTGGACTGGCGCAAGGAAGGCCTGGTCAAGCTCAATGCCGACACCAAGGCCGGGAACTACACCGCAGCCTTCAACGCCGGCGAATGCGCGATGATGGAAGGCTCCTCCGGCTCCTACGCCGCCTCCACCAAGGCTTTCGACGGCAAGTACCAGCTTACCGTCAACATGGCGCCGATGTACAAGGGTTACGAGCGCCACAACACGCTGGTCGGCGGCGCTTCGATCTACGTCATGAAGGGCCATGACCAGGCTCAGGTCGACGGCGCCAAGGCCTTCCTCGACTTCCTGCGCAAGCCGGAACAGCAGATGGCGTTCACCGCCGCCACGGGCTACGTGCCCGTCACCAACGACGTGCTCGAGGCGATTAACAAGAGCGGCGACGCGAAGGCTGCGAAATACGCAACCGCTGCCCTCGGCATCGAGTCGATGAACCAGCCGCCGACTGCCGACAGCCGCGGTATCCGCCTCGGCTTCTACGTGCAGTTCCGAGAAATCTTCGTGGAAGAGACCCAGAAGGCTTACGGCGGCCAGCAGACCATGCAGGTCTCGCTCGATAACGCCAAGAAGCGTGGTGACGAGCTGCTGCGCCGCTTCGAGCAGACCTACAAGGGCGTCAAGCTGCCTTGATCCAAGCTTGATCGGCGCGGGCGGGACAAAAATCCTGTCCGTGCCGATCCCTCACATCGGGCTTTTCCCATGACCTCCGAATCCACCCTCTTCAGCAATCGCTGGCTGCCGGTCCTCCTGGTCTCGCCGTTCATGCTGCTGATCGTCCTTTTCTTCTACGTGCCGATCTTCCAGGCGTTCTACTGGTCGTTTTTTCTCGAACAGCCGTTCGGCGGCGGTTCGATGTTCGTCGGCTTCGACAATTTCGCCCGTGTCCTTTCCGACCGGGAGTTCTGGCAGGCGGGTTGGCGCACTATCATATTCATGGTGACCGCGTCGTCGCTCGCCGTGCTGATCCCGCTGATCCTCGCGGTCGCCGCCGACCGGAAAATTCGCCTGTCGCTGCCGGCCCGCAACGTTCTGGTCTGGCCGAAGGGCGTCGCGGGCGCTTCGATCGGTGTCGTCTTCGCCTTCGTCTTCAATCCGTTCGTCGGCCTCCTGGCGCCGCTCAACAAGGCCTTTCCGGGCATCTGGGCGCCCGGCATCGATGGAACGGACGCCTTCATCACGCTGATCGCCGCGCATGTCTGGAGCGGCATCCCGTTCAATTTCGTCATCCTTCTGGCCGGTCTGCAATCCATCCCGCGCACCATGCACCAGGCGGCGGCCATGGACGGGGCAGGGCCCTGGCGGCGGATCTTCGACGTGCAATTGCCGCTGATCATGCCGCAGCTTTTCCTGACGCTGGTGCTGGAATTCACCGAAAGCATCACCTCGGCCTTCGCGCTGATCGACACCATCACCCATGGCGGTCCGGGCGGCGCGACCACGCTGCTCGTCTACAAGATCTACAAGGACGGTTTCAGCGGCTACGATCTGTCAGGCGCTTCCACCCAGACCGCGATCCTGATGGTCTTCGTCATCCTTCTCACCGCCGCCCAGTTCGTCTTCCTTGGCCGGCGCATCAACTACGAGCGCTGACAGATGATCGAGAACGCACGCTCCCTCAACATCGCCGCGAGCCTGATCCTCCTGATCGGCATGCTCTACATCCTTGGCCCGCTCTACCTGACGCTGGCGACGGCATCGCAATCCTATGAGTTCCTGCTGCGTAACGGGCTTGCCTGGTACCCCGGCGACCAGTTCCTGAACAATGCAGTGCGCATCTTCACCGAGACGCGCATCCCGATCCAGATGCTCAACAGCCTCGCCGTGGCGTTCAGCCTGGCGATCGCCACCTGCATCCTGTCCTTCCTGTCGGCCTATGCGATCGTCTATTTCCGCATCCGCTGGGCAGGCGTCGCCTTCGCACTGATCCTCGCGACAATCATGCTGCCGGTCGATATCCGCGTCATCACCACCTATCAGGTGGCGTCGAACGTGTTCTCGCCGGTCAATGCGCTGCTCGATGTCTCGGGCCTCAACGGGCTGATCGCCCAGGTCTTCGGCGCGCCGGTGCAGCTCGAATTGAGCGTTCTTAACACCCATTTCGGCCTCATCGCGCCGCTTGCCGCGCATGGCACCGGCACGTTCCTGTTCCGCCAGTTCTTCCGCACCCTGCCGGGAGATCTGTTCAAGGCCGCCCGCATGGACGGGGCCGGTCCGGTCCGCTTCATGTTCGATATCCTGCTGCCGCTGTCGCGCACCAGTTTCGCGGCACTCTTCGTGCTGACCTTCCTGAGCGGCTGGACGCAGTATCTCTGGCCGCTCGTCGCTTCCTCGACGCCCGACATGCAGACCGCCGTCGTCGGCCTGGCGCGCCTGCTGCCGGATTCGGACGGCGAAGTGCCGGACTTTCCGATGATCATGGCCGGCGCCGTGATCGTTTCCCTCGTGCCCCTCCTGATGATCGCGCTTCTGCAGCGGTATCTGGTGCAGGGCCTCGTGCTTTCGGAGAAATGACGATGAACGCCATCGATACAGCCATCCGCGCCGCCGCTGCGAGCATCACGGTCAAAGGCTTGACCAAGGCCTATGACCCCCAGACGGTGGTCATTCCGCCGATGGATGTCGAGCTCAAGGCCGGCGAATTCACCGTCGTGCTCGGTCCTTCCGGCTGCGGCAAATCCACGCTGCTGCAGATGATTGCCGGGCTCGAACGGGTGAGCGGCGGCAAGATCCTCATCGGCACCCGCGAGGTCCAGGATCTGGAGCCGAAACACCGCGGCTGCGCCATGGTGTTCCAGAACTATGCGCTCTATCCGCACATGACCGTGTTCGAGAACATGGCCTACAGCCTCAAGGTCGCCGGCATGGCGAAGGCGGAACGTGCCGAGCGGGTCGCGGCGGTCGCCAAGATGCTCGGCCTTGCCGACTATCTGCACCGCAAGCCGGGGCAGCTTTCCGGAGGCCAGCGCCAGCGCGTCGCGATCGGCCGCGCCATCGTGCGAGAGCCGGGCGTGTTGCTGTTCGACGAGCCGCTGTCCAACCTCGATGCCCAGCTGCGCCACGACATGCGTGTCGAGCTTGCCGACCTGCATCGCCGCATCGGCGCCACCACTGTCTTCGTCACCCATGATCAGGTGGAGGCGATGACGCTCGCCGACCGCATCCTGATCCTCAACAAGGGCCGGATCGAGCAGTTCGATACGCCCAAGGCGATCTACCACCATCCGGCCTCGGTCTTCGTCGCCAAGTTCATCGGTGCCCCGCCGATGAACATCCTGCCCGTCACCGGCGACGGATCGGCGCTGCGGCTTGCCGATGGCCAGGTGGTCGCGCATGCTCCCCTGACCGGCGCCTTTCAGCTCGGCATCCGCCCTGAGGATATCGTCGTCGATGGCAAGGCGGATGGCCATGCGGTCAAGGCGGCACTCCGGTTCCGCGAGGATCTCGGTTCCCATTCGGTACTGGCTGCCGATCTCGGCGGCTCGATCGTCCGCATCGCGACGCCCTTCGGTGCCGATATCGCCGACCGGCTCGAACTTCTCCTGAACTTCCCGACCTCGCGGCTGCATCTCTTCGATGCAGCGACAGGCCGGGCCATACCCGGCGCCCAATGAAAGCCCGGCGCCAAAGGTGCCATATGAAAGAAACCCCAATGAACTACAAAGACTTCATCGCCGATCCGGCGCGCAGCTGCGCCGTCGTTGCCCATCGCGGTGCCTGGCATGGCGCCCCGGAAAACAGCCTGGCGGCCGTCGAAAACGCCATCGCGATCGGCTGCGAGATCGTCGAACTCGACGTGCGCAAGAGCGCCGACGGCCAGCTTTTCCTGATGCATGACGATACGCTGGAACGCATGGCCGGCATCGACCGCGATGCCGAGACTTTCACCATGGCGGAGCTGCAGGCGATCATGCTGCGCGAAGACGACGGCGGCGAAGGCCGTGCTTTCAGCGACCAGCCCATTCCGACCCTCAGGCAGGCGCTGGAGATCATCCGCGGCCGCATCTTCGCCGATCTCGATCTCAAGGATCGCGGGCTTTTCTCCGAAGTAGCCGCCTGCGCCCGGGAGATGGGTGCCGCTGCCTATGTGGATCTCAAGACCAAGGTCCATTCCCTTGCGGATGTCGACTGGGTGAAGGCCCAGAAGATCGACGGCGTGCCGTTCATGGGCATGGCGCGCTTCACCGCCGAAAACACCGGCGACGCACTTGCCATACTCGCCGAACTCGCGCCCTTCATGTGCGAAATCCGCTTCGACAGTCTCGAAACGATCGCCCTCCATCGCGAGGCTTTCGCGAGAGCCCGCATGGCGCTTTGGGTCAACACGCTCGACCAGCCGGGCAGCGGCGAATGGACGGACAGTGCAGCTCTTGCCAATCCCGACCTGATCTGGGGCCGGTTGATGGATGCGGGCATCAGCGTTATCCAGACGGACCAGCCCGCCGCATTGAAATCCTACATAAAGGCCCGCCAGGCATGACGATCATTTCCGAGGTTGTGCTCCAGGCCCTGATGGAAGACATGCGCCAGGCGGGGGAGGCAGAGGTTCTGCCCCGTTTCCTTGGCGTGACGGCAGATGGCATACGCGCCAAGACCGCCCCGGACGACATCGTCACCGATGCCGATCTGGGTGCGGAACGCCGGCTTTCCGCAGCACTCTCCGCACATTTTCCCGAGGCGCTGATCGTCGGCGAGGAGGCGGTCTCCGCCGATCCGACGCTGCTCGACCGCCTGGCGGATGCCGAACTCGCCGCGATCATCGATCCTGTCGACGGCACATGGAATTTCGCCCATGGCGTGCCGCTGTTCGGCATGATCGTGGCGATCGTGTCCGGCGGGAAAACGGTGGCCGGGTTGATCCACTATCCGCTGACCGGCGATTTTCTCGTGGCCCGGCCGGGCCAGGGGGCCTGGCATGTCGCCCGTGACGGTGTACGCACCCGCCTCAGCGTTGCGGCAACCGTTCCGGTCAGCGAGATGAGCGGCTTCGTGCCGCTTCACATGTTCTCGGTCGAGGAGCAGGCGGCGTTCGCGCCGAGGGTCCTGCGTTTTGGCCGCACCACCACATGGCGCTGCTCCGCCTTCGAATACCGGATGGTGGCGTCCGGAGCGATGACCTTTTCGCTGAACGCGGACATGAATCCGTGGGATCATGCAGCGGGTGAACTGATCCACCGTGAGGCCGGCGGCCATAGCGGGCTTCTGAGTGGCGAACCCTATCGCCCCGCGATGACCAAAGGACGGTTGCTGCTTGCGCCCGATGTGGCGAGTTGGGAAGCCATCCGCGAGAGCCTGAGCTGAAGGCTCCGGGGTTTCGGACGACGGCAATTTTCATTCTGGCTTTCGTCGTCGTGCCGTGTAATGTATACATGATCAGGCTCTCGGGAGGAGTCTATACCGCGTATCAGGATCCCTGACGGGACCTCGGCGCGGTGAGGAGAATGCGTATCAGCCGCCCGCATGTCAGATATTGATCAAGCGGGCAGCGGGACTGATAGGAGGATCAGGGCCGGATGCAGCAGCTTGCCGAGGCCACGATGGCCGGCCAGGACACGCTTCTGGATATAGAGAACCTGACATTGTCACTGCGTGACCAATCGGGTTGGGTCGAAGTTCTTAACAATGTTTCGCTTTCGGTGAAGCCGAAGGAAATCCTCGGCGTCGTCGGCGAGAGTGGCTGCGGCAAGTCGATGACCGCACTCTCGATCCTCCGGCTGCTGCCGCCGCGCGATTCGCGCCTTGGCGGCAAGATCATGTTCGGCGGGCAGAACCTGGTGTCCTGTTCGGAATCGCAGATGAACGGCATTCGCGGCCGGCACATCAGCATGATTTTCCAGGAGCCGATGAGCGCCCTCGACCCGGTGTTCACCGTGGGTTACCAGATCGAGGAGACCCTTCGGCGGCATTTCAAGCTCGACCGCCGGGAGGCGGCGGAGCGCGCCGTCGCGGCGCTGGATTCGGTCGGCATAGCATCGCCGCGCCGCGTCGCCACCCTTTACCCGATGAACCTTTCGGGCGGCATGCGCCAGCGCGTGATGATCGCCATGGCGCTGGTCTGCGAGCCGCGTCTGCTGATTGCCGACGAGCCGACCACCGCTCTCGACGTGACGATCCAGGCGCAGATCATGGACCTGCTTCTAGGCCTGGCCGACCGCACCGGCACCGCCATCATGTTCATCACCCACAATCTTGGTCTGGTCGCGCAGAGCTGCCATCGGATGGTGACGATGTATGCAGGGCAGGTCGTCGAGGGCGGTCCTGTAAGGGACGTCATCGCTGGTCCCCGCCACCCTTATACGGCCGGACTTCTGCATTCGATCCCCGACAGCAACCGCGCGCGCGGCACCCTGCCTTCGATCGCCGGCCGCGTGCCGTCCCTGCGTCACATGCCGAAGGGCTGTCGCTTCGGGCCGCGCTGTTCCTATTCCATGCAGCCCTGCGAATTGCCCCAGGCGATCGACCGTGAGGTCGTAGACGGCCTCGACCGCAGGGAGGTGCGATGCACCCGTTGGGAAGAGCTCGAACTGAGAGGGGTCGGAGCATGAGCGCAAGCGTTTCTTCAAAACAGACGGCGCTTGATGTCAACGATCTCCATGTAAGCTTCGGCAATCCGCGGCGCGGCTCGCTGATCCGTGCTGTCGATGGCGTCAGCTTCACCGTGCGCAAGGGCGAGATTTTCGGCGTCATCGGCGAGTCCGGTTCCGGCAAGTCGACGCTGGGGCGCTGTCTCGTCGGCCTGCTCAGCCCAAGCGGTGGCGGTGTTCTGCATGACGGCGTTGATCCATTCAGGTTTTCCCGCCGCGAGCTCAATCGTCACCGGCGCAAGTACCAGATCGTCTCGCAGGATCCGAATGCGGCCTTCGATCCGCGCATGACCATCCTTCAGAGCATCTGCGAACCCTTGAACATCGCGGGCGAGGGGACGAGGGCCGAGCGGCGCGAAAAGGCGTTCGCGATGCTGGACCGGGTGTCGCTGTCGGCGGAAATGGCCAACCGCTATCCGCACGAGATTTCCGGCGGCCAGAAGCAGCGCGCCAATATCGCGCGGGCACTGATGCTGGATCCGAATGTGATCGTCTGCGACGAGGTGGTGGCGGCGCTCGACGTCTCGATCCAGGCCGACATGCTCAACCTCTTCGCCCGGCTGCAGGAGCAGTTCGGCCTCACCTACGTCTTTATCAGCCATGATCTGCGGGTGGTCAGCCATATCAGCGACCGTGTCGCGGTGATGTATTTCGGCAAGATCGTCGAAGTCGGCCCCGCCCATGCCGTGATCGAAACGCCGCTGCATCCCTATACGGAGGCGTTGCGCTCGGCCGAACCGGAGATTGACCCGACGGCGGCTGACGCCCGGAAGAGGATCATCCTGCAGGGCGAGATACCGAGCGCGATTGCCCCGCCGAGCGGCTGCCGTTTTCACACGCGCTGCCCGCGGATGCGCGACATCTGTCGCACGCAGGAACCCCTGCAGCGCGAATTGCTGCCCGGGCGGCATGTCGCATGCCATTTCGCCGAGGAGATGCTGGGCGAAAAGGAGAGGAGTGGTCTTGGCCTAGCCGGGGGGAACGGCGCCAACCATGCCGCATCTGCCACGAATGCACTGACATAGCGGCCGAGCTCGGCCGGTCATGGATAATGGAGGAGAAGACGTGACCACAGATTTATTTGGAAAGATCCCTGATATTACCCGTCGTTCGCTGTTGACCGGAACGGTCGCCGCCGGCGGCCTTGCGCTGCTGCCGGCAACGGTGCGGGCTCAGGCCCCGCAACCGAGATCCGGCGGTACCTTGAGGGCGGTTATGCCGTTCAACCCGGCGGCACTCGACCCGCTCACGGGCCGCAACAATCCTGACTTCAATGCCCTTCTCCTGATGTTCGACGCGCTGATCGGCTTCGATCCGCAGACGCTCGAACTGCAGCCGATGCTGGCGACCTCGTGGAAGTTCACCGACCCAACCACGCTGGTTCTCGAACTGCGCCAGGGCGTCGAGTTTCATGACGGCACGCCGTTCAATGCCGAGGCGGTCGTCTTCCACCTGCAGCGCTGCAGCACCTACGATCGCTCGAACGTGAAATCGGACCTTGCCGTCGTCGACAAGGTCGAGGCGACCGGCCCCTATCAGGTTTCGCTGAAGCTGAAATATCCGGACGCCACCCTGCCGGCGATCCTGACCGATCGCGCCGGCCTCATCGTGTCGCCCGCTTCGGTCAAGGCTGCCGCGGGCGGCAATGTCGACCGTGCGCCTGTCGGCACCGGGCCGTTCAAGTTCGTCGAATGGCAGGACAACACCCTGATCAAGGTCGTGAAAAACGCCAACTACTGGGGCGACAAGCCCTATCTTGACGGCGTCGACATGCGCATCGTCAACGAGTTCAACACGGCCGTGCGCACGGTGACCGCCGGTGAATCCGATATCGTCCTCAACATGAGCGCCCAGCAGATGGCCGTGGCCAAGCGCGACCCAAAGCTGGTCGCCGAGGCGACGCCGTCGATGATCTACTACACGGCCTTCCTGAACTACGGCGAGGGGCCGCTGAAAGACGTTCGCGTTCGGCAGGCGATGAACTGGGCGCTCGACCGACCGGTGCTCAACCAGGTCCTGTGGGGCGGCCTCGGCGGCGGGCATTGCAGCATGTTCCCCTCGGGCTTCTGGGCCAACGACCCCGCGACCGAGAATTTTTACAAACTGGACCTCGACCGCGCCAAGTCGCTGCTGAAGGCGGCAGGTTTCGCAAACGGCATCGAGATTGCCACCTTCACCTGGGCCGACCAGGCGGCGGTGCAGCGTCAGGAAGTCCTCGGCGCCCAGCTTGCCGAGGCCGGCATCCGGCTCAAGGTCACTCCGGCGCAGCCGGCGCAGACGATGCAGTACTTCCTCACCGAAAAGAAGGGTCAGATGCTGATGACCCCGACCGGTGGTCTTCCGGATCCGGCAACCGCCTACGACCGCCAGTTCTCGGCAACGGCCTATCGCAACGCCGCCAAGATCGAACTGCCGGGTTATCGCGAACTGATGGATGCGTCGATGAACACGTTCGACAACGCCAAGCGCAAGGACGTGCTCTTCAAGATGCAGCGTTTCGTGCTGGAGAACGCGCTGCACCTGCCGCAGTTCTCGTCGGCCGGCATCATCATACGCACGCCGAAGGTGCACGGCTTCAATTTCAGCCTGCTGCAGCGCCCGCGCTTCCACAAGGTGTGGATGGAGGCCTGAGGCGACGCGATGTGCTTCCCGACGCAGCCATCGCATCGGGGAGCAGAAACCGGAGCGGGCGGCTTCGCCCGTGCCGCACCCCGCATCGGAAGGCAGTGCTTCTGCACGTCCGGTGTTCCCGTGCCGGCCGCTGACATGGCCGGCGTCAATTGCGGATCGACGGAGTATCGATGATGTACGGCGTCCCCGGGATGGTTGCTCAAAGGCTCATGCAGCTGGTGCCCGTGATGATTGTAGCCACTTTCGTGGTGTTTTCCCTCGTCTACATGATGCCTGGCGATCCAGCCATGATGATCGCGGGCGACTACGCGACTGCGGAACGGATCGCGGAAATCCGCCAGTTCTACGGATTCGACCGGCCGATGCTGGTGCAATATTTCTTCTGGCTGGGAAATGCCGTGCAGGGCGATCTCGGCCATTCGCTGTTCTCGAACGAATCCGTTCTGCGGCTGATCCTGTCGCGCCTGCCGCATACGGTCCTGCTGGTTCTTTATGCGCTGGTTCTAGGTGCTGCACTCGGCGTTCCGCTCGGCATTCTCGCCGCGACGCGCCAGGGCACGACGCTCGACAAGATCATCACCAGCGTCGCCTCGCTCGGCGTCGCGGTACCCAATTTCTGGCTCGGCATCATTCTGGTGACGCTGTTTTCGCTCGGCTATCGCTGGTTCCCGGCGACCGGTGCCGTATCCGTCTTCGAAAAACCGCTGGAGGCGCTCTATTACGCGACCCTTCCGGCGGTAGCGCTCTCGACCGGCGTGGTCGCAGTTCTGGCAAGGCAGGTACGCAGCGCGCTGCTCGAAGTGCTGGGCTCGCAATATATCCGTACGCTGCGCGCCAAGGGGCTGGGTTCCGGTGCCATCCTGTGGAAACACGGGCTTCGCAACGTGGCGGCGACGATGCTGACCATTGCCGGCCTGCAGGTGAACCGGCTGTTTTCCAGCGCCGTGATCATCGAGGCGGTCTTCGCCATTCCCGGCGTCGGCAATCTCATCAGCTATTCGGCGCTCAACAAGGATTTCCCGGTGGTGCAGGGCGTGGCGCTCGTGCTGGTCCTGGTGGTGATCCTCACCAATCTCCTGGTCGACGTGCTCAACGCGACTTTCGATCCCAGAGTGGCGGCCTCCACATGACCGATACGAACATGACCGCGATGACCCGAACCGCTGCCGCGCCGGCAGCCAAGGCGACCCTGCCGCCCCCCGTCCGCTTCCGCTTCTGGGCCTGGCTGTGGGGCGACAAGCGCGCGCTGATCAGTCTTGCCTATCTCTCCGTTCTGGTTCTGGCGGCGATCTTCGCGCCGCTCATCGTGCCCTATGCGCCGAACAAGCAGAACCTGATGGATCTTCTGGCGCCGCCGAGCGGCGCACACTGGCTCGGCACTGACGACCTTGGCCGCGACACGCTGAGCCGGCTGATATACGGCTCCTACAATGCGCTCTATGCGGCGAGTCTCGCTGTTGGGATCGGTGTGGCGATCGGCGTGCCGCTCGGCGTCTTCATCGGTTTTGTCGGCGGCTGGATTGATCAGGTCGGCAGCCGCATCATCGACGGCGTGTTGGCCTTTCCGCCGCTCGTGCTGGCCGTCGCCGTCACCGGCGCGCTCGGCATCGGCCTCACCAACGCGATGATCGCCGTTGGCTTCGCCTTCGCGCCGGTGCTGGCCCGGACGATGCGGGCGCAGACGCTGGTGGTGAAGAACGCGCTCTATGTCGAGGCGGCCGTCGGCTTCGGCGCGTCACGCCTGCATCTGATCCTGCGCCATATCCTGCCCAATGCGATCCAGCCGGTGATCGTCGAGGTGACCCTGATGCTGGCCGTGGCACTTCTGGCGGAAGCCGGACTGAGCTTCCTGTCGCTCGGCGTCCAGCCGCCTGAATCGAGCTGGGGCGGCATGCTGGCGCGCGCCTACCACTATGTCGAGGTGGCGCCCGAGCAGATGTATGCGCCGGGTTTCGCCATCCTGTTCACGGCGCTCGCCTTCAACACGCTCGGCGAATCGATCCGCGTGCTGCTCGATCCCACCATCAAACGTCGGTGAACCACCTCTTTTCCTCATCCCTGTGCTCGTCACAGGGATCCAGCGCATTCAAATCTTTGAATGCAAGGACTCTTTCACGGCGCAGACGCGCCGTGGCTGGATTCCTGTGAAAAGCACAGGAATGAGGGAGGGCTAGGCCCGGCCTTGCGGCTGGGCCGGGCTGTTTCGTTGTCCGATGACCGGCGGGCCGATCACGCCGTTTGGTCGAGCCAGACGCGATGGAATCGCGGCGAGTGCAGCCGGTCGTACTTGAAGTCCTTGACCTTCTTGTTGCGGATCGACATGGCCGCCGAGGTCACCAGCGGCAGATGCAGGGCCTGCTCAACGACAAAACGCTGGAGCGCGGCAAATGCCTTCTTGCGTTCGCCGGCATCGGCCGAGGTGCCGGTCGCGGTGAGCAGCTTGCGGAACTGCGGGTCTTCCACCTTGCCGGCGTTGAACTGGCCGGTCGCGCCGAACAGCCGCTCGTAGGTCTGGCTCGGGTCGAGCCAGCCGCCCTGCGGATTGAGGATCATCGCGCCCTTGCCTTCGATATAGAAGGCCTGGTTCACGACCTGGGGAGGCGAGGGCGTGACCTTGAGGCGAATGCCGACCTGCTCGAGTTGGTTGCCGACCACTTCGAGGCGCTGAACCGACGTCTGGTCCGGCCAGCTCCAGGTTTCGACTTCCAGGCCCTTCGGATATCCGGCCTCGGCCAGCAGTTTGCGCGCCTTTTCGGGATCGTGCTCATAGAACTGCGCCGTCCCGGCATCCACCGCCCAGAAATCCTTGGGGAACATGGTCGAGGTCGGCTCGCCCAAGCCAAGCATCAGAACCTGGTTCAGTTCGGTGCGGTTGATGGCGTAGTTCATCGCTTGCCGGACCCGGATGTCGTTGAGCGGCGGCTTGGCAAAATTCATCATCAGGGTGAAGAAGATCATCGAAGGATTGGCTTCGGCGGTGAGGTCCTGCACGCGGCGCGCGGTCGCGATCTGCTGCGCGGCCATGTTGAGCGCAAGATCGGTTTCGCCGGCGGTGACCGTGCGGGCGGCGGTGTTCAGCTCGTTGATGATTCGGAAGTTGATGCCGTCGAGATAGGGCAGGCCCGGCTGCCAGTAGTTCGGGTTCTTCTCGACACGGATCAGGTCGTTGTCGCGCCACTCGGCGAACTTGAACGGTCCAGTGCCGACGGGTTTGCGGTCGACATTGCCGTCGGCGGCCGCCTTGATGGAAGCGGGCGAGACGATGCAGCCGACGCGGCCGGTCAGGATGGTCGGCAGCGAATAGTTCGGCTGTTTGAGCTTGATCGTCACCTGGCTCGGGCCGGTGACCGCCACCGACGCGACCAAAACCAGGTCCGACTTCACGTTGGAGCGCGGGTCGCTCATGAAACGATCGAGGTTGAACTTCACGGCCTCGGCGTTGAACGGGGTGCCGTCGTGGAATTTCACGCCGTCGATGAGGTTCAGCACCAGCGTCGTTGGATCGGTGAAGGTCCAGTCCTTGGCGAGCATCGGCTTCAGCTCCAGCGTTGCCGGATCGAAGGCGATCAGCGCGTCGAACAGCGCGTAGAGCGAGTTGAAGTCCGGCACGTTGCGACCGGTCATCGGGTCGAGTGCGGCCGGATTGAACGGCATGGCGATGCGCAGCGTGCCGCCCGGCTTGGGTGGCGTCGCCTGGGCGAATATCTGCCCGGGCAAAAGCATCGCGCCTCCCAGCGCCGCGCCGGACGCCAGAAGCGTTCTCCGGTTGATCCTGCTGTCATGGATGATCGACGGCATGCCGTCCTGCTGTTTTTTCATCTCCGGGCTCCTCCCCGATGAAACAGATTGACGAGACTATTCGTGTTCCTTCAGTCAGGCATGCATACATCGAGCTCGCAGTTCGGCTTCCTCTTTCCGAATTGCGGCAGCCTGCCGCGGATAGATCTACAACAGGAGCATTCCGATGTATACTTTTGCGTTCGGTTTTGCCGCAACACGACTTCCTTCCGACCGGCTCGTATGCCATGATTGTACGGGAGGCTGCGATTGTGCGGCCGCTGTGTCCTTGGCTCTTCCGGTGCCCGTTTCGGCGCCGTGACCGCGAGGCGCGCGGCTACCTGTTGCGGAAAGTGGAGGAGAGACCATGGGTGCGTTCGAGCATTCCCGTACCTACGACTACGTTATCGTGGGCGGCGGCACGGCAGGCTGCGTTCTGGCCAACCGGCTATCGGCGGACCCGGCGGTCGAGGTGCTGATGATCGAGGCCGGCGGTGAGGGGCGGGGCTTCTATATCGACATGCCGCTCGGTCTCGCCCATCTCATCGGCAGACCCCAATATGACTGGCTCTACAAGGGCGAGCCCGAACCCCACCTCGATGGTCGCCGGCTCGCACTGCCGCGTGGAAAAATGCTCGGGGGCAGTTCCGCCATCAATGGCCTGATCTATGTGCGCGGCCATGCCTACGACTATGACCAGTGGGCGCAGCTCGGCAATCGCGGCTGGTCCTGGGAAAGCGTGCTCCCCTATTTCAAACGCTCGGAAACTTTCCACGGGGCCGATTCCGAGGCGCACGGCACCGAGGGCGAATGGGCGGTCTCCGACCCCAAGGTGCGCTGGCAGGCCCTGGAGGCCTATCGCCAGGCGGCGATCGAGCAGGGCATTCCCGCTGCGGACGACTACAATTCCGGCGACAACGAGGGCGTGGCCTTCTTCGTCGCCACCATCAAGAATGGCGTGCGCCATTCCACCGCCCGCGCGTTTCTGGAACCTGTCCGCAACCGCCGCAACCTGACCGTCGTCACCGGCGCGCTCGTCGATCGTGTGACCTTCGACGGCAAGCGGGCGCGCGGCGTCTTGTTCAGCCTCGACGGTCAGACCCAGGAGGTGAAAGCGGGGAGGGAAGTCATCCTGTCGGCCGGAGCCTATAGCTCGCCGGCCATCCTCGAGCGCTCCGGCGTGGGGGCGCCGGATATCCTTGCATCTGCCGGAATAAAGGTGCTGCACCCGTTGCCGGGTGTCGGCGAAAACCTGCAGGACCACTGGCACATCAGGGTACAGCACCGTCTTAGCAATACCCATACGCTGAATACTCGCGCCGGCACGCGGTTCGGCCGGATGCTGCTCGGCATGCAGTATCTTGCGACCAAACGGGGGCCGCTCGGCGGTTCGCCGACGCTGCTCGGCGTCTTCCTCAAGACCACGCCAGGTGCGCCGGCACCGGAAATCCAGATCCACGTCTCCGGCTCCACATCGCCGAGTTTCGGCGGCGCCATGCACCCGTTCCCCGGCATCACCTCGTCGGCCTGTATCCTGCGGCCGGAAAGCCGCGGCCATTGCCACGTCGCGGGTAGCGACCCTTCGGCCCAGCCGTGCATCCTGCACAATTTCCTGAAAGAGGAAGCGGACCGAGAGATCCTGATACGGTCGATCGAGGCGGTTCGGCGCATTGCTGCAAGCCCCGCCATGGCGCGTTTCGAGCCGCAGGAAATCGCGCCGACTGATGCCGTGCAGTCCCACGACGACATGCTCGATTACGCCCGCCAAACCCTCAACACCACCTTCCATCCCGTCGGCACCTGCAAGATGGGCCGCGACCGCACGGCGGTGGTCGACGATCGGCTGCGGGTTCACGGCCTCACCGGCCTGCGCGTCGTCGATGCCTCGATCATGCCCACCATCGTCTCCGGCAACACCCAGGCCCCGACCGTTATGATCGCGGAAAAGGCGGCGGATTTCATCCGCGAGGAAAGGCTGGGGCTCGAGGAAAAGATGGGGACGCAGGCGGCATGAAGCCGCGCATGGGAAAGCAGCACAGATGTCAACGATAAGCGAGACGGAAAAGAAGATGGCCAGATTCGAAACCGCCGGGGCGATCGATTGCGACGTCCACCCGCCGACACCGCGTCGCGCCGACCTCATCCCCTATCTCGACGACTACTGGCAGGAGATTGTCACGTCGCGGGAAGTCGACGTGCTGGAGCTGATGGGCTACCCTGAGCGCACACGCCCCTATATGCGGCCGGACTGGACGTGGAGCGGCGATCCGCTTGCGCAGGTGCAGAAGAACCTGCTCGACCCGCTCGGCCTGGAAGGCGCCATCCTCAACGTGGTTTCGGGCGCCCACGCCCTGTTCGATCCTTACCTCGCAGCCGCCATATGCCGCGCCACCAACGACTGGCTCGCCGACAAGTGGCTGAGCCGCGATAGCCGCCTCAGGGCATCGATGCTGGTGCCGTTCCAGAATGTCGAGGCGGCGGTCGAGGAGATCGAGCGCCGCGCCGAGGACAAGCGCTTCGTGCAGGTTCTGACGCTTGCCATGACCGAGCTGCCGCTCGGCCGGCGCACCTACTGGCCGATCTACGAGGCGGCCGAGAAACATGGCCTGCCGATCGGCATCCATGCCGGATCGAATTTCCGCCACGCGCCGAGCCATAGCGGTTTCCACTCCTTCCTGATCGAGGACCATGTAGTTCAGCCGCAGGGTTTCTCCACCCAGGTCGCGAGCCTGATTTCCGAGGGCGTCTTCGTCAAATATCCGAAGCTGAAGGCGGTGATGATCGAGTCCGGCGTCACCTGGATGCCCGCGCTGATGTGGCGCATGAGCAAGGACTGGCGCGGCACGCGCATCGAGGTGCCGTGGGTCAAGGACGCGCCGGCCGACATCATCCGTCGGCACATCCGCATGACGTCGCAGCCTTTCGACGGCCCCGACGACGTCGAGGACGTCGCCAGGACGCTCGACCATTTGCTCAGCGATGATATGCTGCTGTTCTCCTCGGATTATCCGCACTGGCATTTCGAGGGACTGGACGTGCTGCCCGAGGGCCTGCCGGAAGCCAAGTTGAACAAGATCCTTCGCGACAACGTTCTCTCTACCTATCCGAGATTTGGAGGCTGATCCCCATGGAAACCCCAGTACTCGAACGCAGCCAGGAAAAGGCCCAGATGCAGGGCGTGGTGGATTGCGACGTGCATCCCGCTTTCTCCCGGCCGGACCAGTTGCTCGACTACCTGCCCGAACGGTGGAAAACGCATGTGCGGGATTTCGCGGTGCGCACGGCAAATCCCTTGCTCGGTACGCTGCCCTATCCGCGCATGACGCCGGGCAACGGCATGCGCCGCGATTCCTGGCCTCCGAACGGCGGCCCGCCGGCATCGGACCTGGCATTCCTGCAGCAACAGCTGCTTGACGAGTGCAACATCGATTTCGGCATCCTGCAGCCGCTCGCGGCCGGCAGCATGGCTTTCAACCAGGAGCTCGGTGCAGCGCTCTGCGCGGCCCTGAACGATTGGCAGATCGACAAATTTGCCGGGCCGGAACCGCGGCTCAAAGCCTCCATCTGCATCTCGCAGGAGGATGCGAGGGAATCGGTCGCCGAGATCGACCGGCGCGTCACCGACCGCCGCTTCGTGCAGATCGCCATGCCGCCGCGCACGCTGGAGCCCTGCGGCCGCCGTCGCTACTGGCCGATCTACGAGGCGGCCGAACATTACGGCCTGCCGATCGGCCTGCATACCAGCGCCTTCGGCTACCGCCCGAACACGCCGTCCGGCTGGAGCTCGTTTTATCTGGAGGAACATTACGCAGCCTCCAACAGCCTCCAGACCGTGCTCTCCAGCATGATTCTCGAAGGCGTGTTCGAGCAGTTCCCGAAACTGAAGATCGTGCTCGTCGAAGGCGGGTTCTCCTGGCTGCCGTCGCTCGTCTGGCGGCTCGACCGCGAATGGAAGCGCATGCGCGACGAGGTTCCGCATGTGAAGCGCAAGCCGTCCGAATATGTGCGCGAGAATTTCTGGTACACGACCCAGCCGATCGAGGAGCCGGAGAACAACCGGCACCTCCTCGATATCCTGCGCTGGATCGGCACCGACCGGCTGATGTTCTCGACCGACTATCCGCACTGGGATTTCGACGACCCGCGCTTCGCCTTCAAGGTGCCGCTGACGCAGGCCGAGCGCTCTGCGATCTTCCGCGACAATGCGGTGGAATTGTTCGGTCTGAAATAGGCTCGGCAGGGAAGCCGGTCCGCTCGCCACCGCGCGGAACAGGGCGCCAGGCTCATCGCGGGTACCTACAGCGCGGCGGTCTTCAAGATCTCCGCCGGTGACGACCATGTCGTCTTTGCACTCTGCGCTATTTGAAGGCTGGAATCGCAACCTCCATCGAGTTCCCGATGCCCTGTGGCTCTGCCGGCCACTATGGCGACGACGGGGAGTGGAAATCGGAATTCGCAGGACCTGAAACGACAAAAGCGCGCCGTAAAGCGCGCTTTTGTTGAAATTGGCTCCCCGGGCCGGATTCGAACCGGCGACCTGTCGATTAACAGTCGAATGCTCTACCGCTGAGCTACCAGGGATCATCCGCGAAGGGTCGCGGCGTGTGCGGCGGGTAATACAAATGCTTTGTCGTTTTGCCAAGCGGTTTTTGCAAAAAAATCGAACTTGGTTGTTTTATCCCCGCTAAAGCCCCATTTCCCGGGCAAAGCTAGGCCCTTAACCGGTGAGGATAATCAAGAGTGGCAGGCGAACGGAAGCCGAAGCGATTTGGAATGGACCCGCAGAGCGGCAAGCTGGCGCTCGGAAGCGTACAGATTCCCATGCCGCGCTCGCGGATCGGCCGAGTCACCGTCGGTCTCGGCCTGATTTTCGGCGGTGTGCTCGGTTTCCTGCCGATTCTCGGCTTCTGGATGGTGCCGCTCGGCTTCCTGGTGCTTTCGCACGATCTGCCCTTCGTGCGGCGTCAGCGGCGGCGTATCGGGCTCTGGTGGGCAAGGCGGCGGGCGCGCAAGGCCGAGCAGCGATAAGGCTGCCCCCCAACTCAGGCGAACATCGAAGCGATTCCCTGGCCGGCGCTGAACGCCAGATAGGCGAGCACGCCAAAATAGATCACAGTCACGACGTTGAAGAGGTAGCCGCCGAGCACGATGAGCCCGTCGCGCTGGATCATGCCGGTCGACAGAAGCAGGATTGCGATCGCCGGCAGCGTGTTGGAGAAGGGCACCAGACCCAGCGGAAACATCAGGAGCACGCCGCCGGCTGCGATCGCCAGGCCGTTCAACCTGTTGACGAGCCGCCCGGTGGTCAATGCGGAGATGCGCGGCTTCAGGAACCGGTCGAGGCGCGAGACGATGCTGACGCCCTTTTCCAGCGCCGGCAGCAGTTTTTTCGTATCGAGCTCACGGTCGAGGATTTTCTTCGGTAGCCACGGCAGCCGGTTGGCGGTGATCGCCAGGCTGATCAGGATGATCGCCGCCCCGAACACGGTGCTGACGCCGGGGATAGACACGGGGAGGAGGAAGGGCAGGGAGGCGACGGCGCAGATGAGCAGCAGGCCCTGTTCGCCGACCGCGTCCATCAATTGGCGCAGCGTCACCGACTGACCCGTGATGCCGTCGATAAGCTGCCGCAGCGTGCCGCTCAGCGAAGTTGAGGTATCGTCGAACTCGATGCTTGCGCTCACTCTTCGTTTCTCCATTCCGCTTCAGTTGGGCGGCATGGATATCAACAAACCGTGTCCTCGCAAAGGCGCGAGCCACACCCTGCCGGAAACGTGAACGTCCGGCCCCCGGAAAATCAAGGGTTACGCAGTCCTCTACCGGGACTGGGCCCAGTAGTCGTACGCACCGCAGGCCAGCACGATCGCGAGGATCGCCAGAACCACCGGATTGAGCGTGGTGATGAATTCCAGATACTGCATCACGGTCTCCTCCTACCGCATGTTCGCCGCCCGGTGCTCCCCCACCCGGCAACAGCCTAATTCTACCATAGTCGCTGAGTTGTCGCTACTTTAGTGTTGCCGCAGGGACTCTGGCGCGTCGCCCCTCGAATCACTAGGATTGCTCCCGGGATTGAAGACGAGGGTGACCATGGGTCTGAGAGTGATCGAGGGTGGGCTTGCGGCCTGCGTGGCGAAGCCTGCCGATCTGGCCGAGGGCGAGATGCCGAGCCGCGACGACGTGCTTCGCGAGGCCGAACGGCGGATAAGGTCGACCGGGTACGAAACCTGGCGCAATCGCGAAACAATGACCGGCATACCGGTGCCGCGCGAAATCCGTTATCTGGCCATGCAGATCGGTTTCGTTGCCGAAGCCATCGCCAGATTGGCCGACATCCCGGCTGATTACCGTTCCGACTTCTACTGGCCAGCGTAAGCGCCGCCGTGTGATCGGCAGGCTTTAAAATAGGGCCATGAAAAGATGCCCTACATACAGGATGCTGGAAAGCGAACCAACGGTCGCGCACGCCGCCAAGGCGTCAGAAACATTGAGTTTCATACTGAACCATCGCCGTCATGGCGATCCTTCTCACGGGATAAAAGACGACAACATCGCCGTCACCTCACGTTTTAAGGAAAATCCTTTAACGAACGTCCCGGTAAGAAAGCTTAACAAACCCTTTCCGAAGGTGGTCGGCGCTTCGAGGCTCCGCCTCATCGCGGAACCCTGCCGACGTGGGAAAGGATCGAGGTCAGTTCAACATTTTGGCTTCGATGCTGGCGAGAACGAAGGTTTCCCGCACCTTTTCCAGCGGGAGCTTGCGCTGCAGGCAGGCGGCGCACTCCTTCAGGGCCTTGATGTAATAGGTACCTTCGCGCACCGGCCAGCGCCAGTTGAGGTACTCCAGGGCTTCTTTGGGCCCGCGGATCGTTTCCGGGAAACCGTATCCAACGCGTACTCTGACCGGGGAACTCCACACGGCATCTGCTTCAGTTACGTTACTCGTCATGTCTACACCTTGCATTGCGGCGTAGAGAACTCATCCGAAAGAACTTGGTTCCGTCGGTTTGGTGAATTTTTTATGAAGCCGGCTTGGATGACATCCCGGCGTTCATCCGAGGGCTCTGCGAACGCAGGGGCAGGGCCCGGGGATGCAATTCTCGACCTGCCGGCTGTGGCCTTTCTTGCCTCGTGCAGGAAAAAAATGACAAACGGGCCAAACCCGCTTGCGCCGTTATTCGATTCGTTCTAAACGCCCGACACCACTCGCTCTTTATGCGTTCGGACGGCCTCGTGGCGGAGTGGTGACGCAGAGGACTGCAAATCCTTGCACCCGAGTTCGATTCTCGGCGAGGCCTCCAATTCCCCCTTCTTCCCGGACCTATTCCTCAAATCCAAACGTGCTTTGATACCAAGCATTTACCACGCATTTTTGTGTGCGCTGCAACATGGTTAATTTTTAACTTTCTCCTCCTAGTCTCGGAACAGAAAGGCCCGCTCAGCAATTACGGGGTGGAACGGAGGGAAGGCGCATGATCACCAGGATAATCAACGTACACCGTCAGGCGGCCAACGAGGTCGAAGGCACCGGTACATTCGCCGACGGCATGTTCCCGCTGACCTCCGCCGAGCAGTCTGCCTTCGACAAGGACCACAGCCTGCGTTCTTCCTATGGTCGGGACTACGTGACCATCCGCAAGCTGGAAGAAGCACCGCCGGCTTACGCTTGAGCCTGGCCCGCCAGGGTTGGGCCCGCGGAGAAGGAGGCTGTCTCCTCCGCTTTTTTGCTTCGAAAGCGACCAGTGTCTTGAAAGCATGTCTTGCCGTCAGTAAGACGGTCATGCGTAGATCGGCGCACCGCCGGGTGATTTGGGACGACTGAGATGATGGATTTCGAAGCAGCACGGACGAAGATGGTCGAAAATCAGATCCGCACCACCGATGTCACGTCGCATTCGGTTCTGCGGGCCTTCTACAATGTTCCGCGCGAAGCCTTCGTGCCGGCAAAGGCAAAGTCGCTCGCCTATATCGATACGGACATCGAAATTGCCCCCGGTCGCTATCTGATGGAGGCTTCGCCGCTTGCCAAGCTTCTGCAGCTTGCGGCAATCACCAAGGACGACGTCGTGCTCGAAATCGGTACCGGCAGCGGTTATGCGACCGCCGTCCTGTCGCTGATCGCCGGCTCGGTCGTCTCGCTGGAGGCGGATGAGGCGCTGGCCGCGCAGGCAACCGCGACGCTCTCCTCGCTTGGCTACGACAATGTCGCGGTCGTTACCGGCGATCTCGAGAATGGTTATGCCGCCGAGGCGCCCTATGACCTGGTTTTCGTCAACGGTGCCGTCGAGGAAGTACCTGCCGCGCTTCTGGAACAGTTGCGCGATGGCGGACGGCTGGTTGCGGTCGTCGGTTATGGCAATGCCGCCCAGGCGAAGGTGCTGGTGAAGGAACAGGGCTCCGTCTCCGAAAGCGCCTATTTCAATGCGTCGGTGAAGCCGCTGCCGGGCTTCCGCAAGGCGAGGGAATTCGTGTTCTGATCGATCGGCGCGGGTTGGAACGCCATGAACGCTAAGGGGCCTTGCGGCCCCTTTGTCGTTTCAGGCGGCGCCATCTGTTTATTTCACGCCACTGTCACTTGTTTCCGGCAACTGTGACTTACGGGATTCACAAGGCCAACAAAACTGTGTATCCGTTGGAAGCCTGGGGCACTTGTCATTGTTTCCAGCCCCCCCAACACCTTAGAGTAACGTCGATTCGGTTCACCCTCCACGGGGCCGACTCGAGTGCCGGTAACAGCGGGGATGAAAATGGCTCAGCCAAATGTAGCGCGTGAACCCTCCATGGAAGAAATCTTGGCGTCCATTCGCCGGATCATTGAAAGCAATGAGCCGAATGCCGAGAACGCGCTCAGCGGCCAGCTTCCCCCGGTCTATGGCGACGATGAGATCGAAGACGGCGAAGAGACGAGTTTTGTTCCCGATATGGCTGCCAATGATCGCGGCGCCCCATCGCGCAACGAGCCGATGACCTACGGGTCGGGATCGCCGGCGCAGGCGGCACAGCAGGATCGTACGCTGTCGCTCGCAGATGTCGCCGCAAGGGTCCGGGCCGCTTCCACCCGCCCGCAGGACACCGGTCCCGTGCGCCCTTCGGCTGCGCCGGTCCCGTCGGCGGCTGCCTCTTCGGCGCAAACCCCGTCCTCGCCCGCACCGGTGGCACGCCAGGAGGAGCCGGTTCAGCTTCGCCAGATGCCGCGCATGCCCGAATTCCGCGAACCGGTCACCCAGGCCGCCCCCGTCACGCAGGCCGCTCCGGTTTCGCAGCCGGTCGCGCCGCAGCCGGAACCGGTCCAGCGTGTCATGATGCCGGTCTTCGACCCGCCGCTGTCGGCTCCGCTCAGAGCCGAAGCGCAGGTACGGCCCGAACTCCGGTCCGAGCCGAGAATCGAGCCGAAGACGGAACCGAAGCTCGCCGCAGAACCGGCCCCGCGCAGCCTGCCGGCGAAGATCGAGGAGACCGCGAACCTTCTGTCCGCCGAAGCCGGCGCCCAGGTCGCAAAATCCTTCAGCGAGCTTGCCTCGGTGTTCAACGGCATGGAGCGCCGTTCGCTCGAAGACATGGCCGGCGACATGCTGCGCCCGATGCTGCAGGAATGGCTGGACGACAACCTGCCGACGCTGGTGGAGCGCCTGGTGCGTGAGGAAATCGAACGCGTATCCCGGGGCACGCGCCGCTAAACCGTTCTTGAAGTCGACCAAGACGGCCGCTCCGGCGACGGGGCGGCTTTTTTATTGACTTGGAACACCCCATCCTATTTACACCCCGATAGCTCTCAAAGAACAAAAACGGGTCAGGAAATGCTCGAAAAGACCTATGATTCCGCAGAAGTAGAACCGAGGATCGCCAAGGCCTGGGACGAGGCCGACGCTTTTCGCGCCGGCGCCAACGCCAAGCCGGGTGCGGAAGCCTTCACGATCGTGATCCCGCCGCCGAACGTGACCGGTTCGCTGCATATGGGCCACGCGCTCAACAACACGCTGCAGGACATCATGATCCGCTTCGAGCGGATGCGCGGCAAGGACGTGTTGTGGCAGCCGGGCATGGACCATGCGGGCATCGCCACCCAGATGGTCGTCGAGCGCCAGTTGATGGAGCGCCAGCTTCCGGGACGCCGCGAAATGGGCCGAGAAGCTTTCATTGACCGGGTCTGGGAATGGAAAGAGGAATCCGGCGGCCTGATCTTCAACCAGCTGAAGCGCCTCGGCGCCTCCTGCGACTGGTCGCGCGAGCGGTTCACCATGGACGAGGGCCTGTCGGCCGCTGTCCTGGAGGTCTTCGTCACGCTCTACAAGCAGGGCCTGATCTACAAGGACAAGCGCCTCGTCAACTGGGACCCGAAGCTGCTGACCGCGATTTCCGACCTCGAAGTCGAACAGCACGAGGTGAACGGCAATCTCTGGCATTTCCGCTATCCGCTTGAAGAGGGCGTCACCTATCCGTATCCGGTCGCCTTCGACGATGCGGGCCAAGCCACCGAATTCGAGACGCGCGACTATATCGTCGTGGCGACCACGCGCCCCGAAACCATGCTCGGCGATACTGGCATTGCGGTGAACCCCGAGGATGAACGCTACAAGGCCATCGTCGGCAAGCACGTCATCCTGCCGATCGTCGGCCGCAGGATCCCGATCGTCACGGACAACTATGCCGATCCGACGGCCGGCACCGGCGCGGTCAAGATCACCCCCGCGCACGACTTCAACGACTTCGAAGTCGGCAAGCGGGCACGGCTGCGTGCCATCAACGTCATGAATGTCGACGGCACGATCACCATCAAGGACAACGAGGATTTCCTTGAAGGTCTCGATCATCCGGCAGCACTTCATGGCGCCTGGGATCGTCTCGAAGGCCAGGATCGTTTCACGGCCCGCAAGATCGTCGTCGAGATTTTCGAAGAAGCAGGCTTGCTCGACAAGATCGAGCCGCACAAGCACATGGTACCGCATGGCGACCGTGGCGGCGTGCCGATCGAGCCGAGGCTGACCGAACAGTGGTATGTAGACGCCCACACGCTGGCGCAGCCGGCGATCGCCTCCGTCAAGGAAGGGCGCACCAAGTTCGTGCCGAAGAACTGGGACAAGACCTATTTCGAGTGGATGGAGAACATCCAGCCCTGGTGCATTTCCCGCCAGCTCTGGTGGGGGCATCAGATTCCGGCCTGGTACGGTCCGGACGGCCAGGTCTTTGTCGAAAAGACCGAGGAAGAGGCGCTGCAGGCCGCCATCCAGCATTACCTTTCGCATGAAGGCCCGATGAAGGCTCTTGTCGAGGATCTCCTGGAGAATTTCAAACCGGGCGAAATCCTGACCCGCGATGAGGACGTGCTCGACACTTGGTTCTCGTCGGCGCTGTGGCCGTTCTCGACGCTTGGCTGGCCGGACCAGACCAAGGAACTCGAAAAGTACTACCCGACCAGCACGCTGGTCACCGGTTTCGACATCATCTTCTTCTGGGTCGCCCGCATGATGATGATGGGCCTTCATTTCATGAAGGACGAGGATGGCAATCCGGTCGAGCCCTTCCACACCGTCTATGTCCACGCGCTCGTTCGCGACAAGAACGGTCAGAAGATGTCGAAGTCGAAAGGCAACGTCATCGATCCGCTCGAACTGATCGACGAATACGGCGCCGACGCCCTGCGTTTCACGCTGGCGATCATGGCAGCGCAGGGACGTGACGTGAAGCTCGATCCGGCCCGCATCGCCGGTTACCGCAATTTCGGCACCAAGCTCTGGAATGCCACCCGCTTTGCCGAAATGAACGGCGTCAAGCGCGATCCGGCCTTCCTGCCGGAGGCAACGAAGCTCACCGTCAACCGCTGGATACTGACGGAGCTTTCCGAAACCATCCGCGACGTCACGGAGGCGATCGAGACCCAGCGCTTCAACGAGGCGGCGGGTTCGCTCTACCGGTTCGTCTGGAACCAGGTCTGCGACTGGTATCTGGAACTCCTGAAGCCGATCTTCGCAAGCGAGGACGAGGGTGCCAAGGCGGAGGCCCAGGCCTGCGCGGCCTACGTGCTGGAAGAGACCTACAAGCTCCTGCATCCGTTCATGCCGTTCATGACGGAAGAGCTATGGGCCCACACCGAGACGCGTGACGGCCTGCTTTGCCACGCCGACTGGCCGGCACCGGAATTCGCCGATGCGACGGCTGCCGAGGAGATCAACTGGCTGGTCGACCTGGTGACCGGCCTGCGCTCTGCCCGCGCCGAAATGAACGTGCCGCCATCGGCCGTTGCGCCGCTGATCGTCGTCGGCGCCAATGATCTGACCCAAGCGCGCCTGCGCCGTCACGAGGCTGCCGTCCGCCGCCTCGCGCGCGTCGAAACCATCGAGCTTGCCGACGCAGCGCCGAAGGGTTCCGCCCAGATCGTCGTCGGCGAGGCGACCGCCTGCCTGCCGCTCGGCAACCTGATCGACCTCGTGGCCGAAAAGGCGCGTATCGAGAAGGCGGTCGGCAAGACCGAAGCCGAGATGGACCGTATCGGCAAGAAGCTGGCGAACGAGAAGTTCGTGGCCAATGCCGATCCCGAAGTGGTTGCTGCCGAGCGCGAACGGTTTGCCGAACTGGAAGTTCAGATGGCGAACCTCAAGACCGCTCTTCTGCGCATCAGCGAAGCCGGCTGACCGTTTACATCGTGAATCAGTGGAATAAGGGGTACCGCGCCGGAAACGGGCGCGGCATTTCCTTTTTTGCAACCGTTTGCCGGCCTCGGGGCGCACGTGTGCAACTGCTCACCCGCAGAAAGCCGCATTGTTGCCACATTGACACAGGTAGCCGGCTTAAAATAATAAAATTCTAATTTTAACGATCCGGTTAAGGAAGAAAGAGCAATTTTGTGCCGAAATCGGCATCAGTGCCCCGGTTCCTGGTTTGCTTACGTAAATCTGTAGGGCGTTTGCGCCGCGAAGCGCCGGACAGCCGAAAGTTGTCAATTGAAGCGAACCATCTAGACTGATTTAGGTCACTTACCAGGGAGTGGGAGATTTTATGGTAAGCAAACTAATTTCAAGGGGCGTCTTTGCTCTCGTAGCTGGATGCACCCTTCAGTCGCCTGCGCTCGCAGGCGGTATCGAGCGGGGCGGATACAATATCGATCTGCTTTTTGATCCGTCTTCGGTCGCGATCGAATCCACGGCTACCTTCGTGATGCCCCAGAGAAAACTCAAGAATGTTACCGACACAATCGCGGGGGATGGCGCACTCAACACCTTGGGTTATTCCAGCTCGGTGGAGGAAACGGAGGACTACTGGTCTCCGCGTATCGGTGCCAAGGCGGGCTTCGAGGGGTTCGACTGCTTGGCCGACTACTCGCAGCCCTATGGCGCTCATACCAATCCAGGCGCTGGTTGGGCCGGGGCAAACCAGAACATCGAAACAAAGATCAACAGCGACAGCTACGCTCTGACCTGTTCCTACAAATTCGACGCCGGTCCGGGCGACTTGCGCGTTATCGCCGGTGGAAATTATCTTCAGATGGACGGCTTCAAGGAACGCCTAGTGGCGGCTCCCGGAGCACTGACCGGGACTGGTGTTGGACGGCTCGATCTTGAAGGCGACGGCTGGGGCTGGCGTGCGGGGCTTGCCTATGAAATCCCGGAATACGCTTTCCGCGCAAGCCTCATGTACTATAGCCAAATCAAGCTGAAGGAGGTCACCGGCGAGGTCGATCTGACCACGCTTTCGCCAGCCCTTGGGGGTGTGATCGCAGGCGCGGGCACGGTTATTCCGGTCGAGGGCTCGACTGCTATGCCGGAGGCTATCGAACTCAAGCTGCAGTCCGGTATCGCTCCCGATTGGCTCGCGTTCGGATCGGTCAAATGGACCGATTGGAGCGTGTTACAGCGGATCCCGTTCTACAATGCCAGCGGCGTGGAAGTCACCGCGCTTGAACTCGGATACCGGGACGGTTGGACGGTCACCGGCGGCGTAGGCCACAAGTTCAACGAACAGTGGAGCGGCGCGGTCAGCCTCACCTGGGATCGCGGGACTTCGCAGGGCTTCGGCACCCTCACGGATACCTGGACTGTCGGTGCAGGTGTCGCCTACTCGCCGAACAAGAACGTCGAGATTCGTCTGGCGGGCGTGCTTGGCATCCTGACGGGCGGCAGCTCAAGTGCCGTGACCATCGACGGTATTGCCGCGGGTGACGAAGCAACATACCGGTTTGGTGACGATCTGGTCGCTGCTCTCTCCACTTCTCTGAAGGTCAAGTTCTGACTTCACTTGATTGAAACCCGAAAGCCCGGTCGCGACCGGGCTTTTTTGTGGCGAATTTTAATTCAGATGAGGAACAGTCTCGTCGTTTCTCTTGTGACGATTTAGCAACACTTTTTCGAGACTATTGTCAGGTGCCTTGAGAGGCGCGTTTCTGTCCACTTCCCGCCACAAACGGGGAGCAGCGATAGAGGAAGAACAGGCGCGGAACGCGGGGGCGGGGCGCGTAATTGGAGTATCATGGGCGGGTTTCTTTATGAAAAGCCGGGCTTTTTGCGCTCAGGCGGACGGATTCTGACACCGTCCTGTCCTGCCGCAATTGCTGCGGTTACGGGTCCTAGTGTTGCCGGAAACGGCGGCTATAGTTTCATTCGTCTCTCGGGAGGAGCAGGCACGGGATATCCCCGGACGAACCTTTTTCCGGCAGCGGGCTATGCTCGGGCTGCGGCGGGAAGTCGCGCGCGGAGTGAAAGAAACTGAAATGCCGAAGTTTGACATCGGATCCATGAGAGTATTGCTTCTTGGAGCGTCGCTCGCCTCGATTTTGGCGGGATCGGCGGCGGCCTTCGATATCAAATCCGGCGTGACGAAGGAGTCGGGGCCTTTCGATCTCTTCAAGTTCGGCTTCAAGGCCTACAAGAACGGCCAGAAGGAAGACGCGGTCGAAGCCTATCGTTACGCCGCCGAGAAAGGCCATACCGGTTCGCGCTGGGCGCTCGCCAATATGTACGCCTATGGCGACGGCGTCGCGAAGGACGATTTCGAGGCCTTCAAGATCTATAACGAGATCGCGGCACAAGGCGTAGAACCCGGTTCGGAGGATACCGGCTTCTTCATCAACGCGCTTCTGTCGCTGGCCAACTATTATCGCCGCGGCATTCCGGGCAGCCCGGTCAAGCCCGATCTTTCGCAGGCCCGCCAGCTCTATTTCCAGGCGGCATCCACGTTCGGCGTGGCGGAAGCCCAGTTCCAGCTCGCCCGGATGATTCTGGCCGGCGAGGGCGGTACCGCCAATATCCAGCAGGCGAAGAAATGGCTCAACCAGGCCCGCAAGAGCGGCCATGCGGGCGCCATGTCGGTTTTCGGCAACGTCCTCTTCCAGGAAGGTCAGACGGTGCGGGGGCTCGCTTTCATGACGGCAGCGCTGGACAAGTGCACCGCCAAGGAATGCATCTGGATGCAGCAATTGCAGGAACAGGCATTCTCCGTCGTCGGCGAGGAGGATCGCCGCGGTGCGGTCGCCCTGTCGCAGGAGTTCGCCCGAGGCGTCGAATAACCGACGCCTCGCCGATCTGTCGGGCAATCAGCCGAAATCGAACATGCCGATGACGGGCACGTGGTCCGACGGCTTTTCCCATGCCCGCACATGTTTCTCGATCGCCGTGGATTTCAGCCTGTCGGCGGCTTCCGCCGACAGCAGAAGATGATCGATGCGGATGCCGTTGTTTTTCTGCCAGGCGCCGGCCTGGTAATCCCAGAACGAATAGAGCTTGGTCGCGTCGGTCGTGGCGCGTACCGCGTCGACAAGGCCGAGATTTTCCAGGCGCCGGAAAGCTGCGCGGGTCTGCGGCAGGAACAGCGCATCCGTTGCCCACACCGCCGGATCGAAGCAGTCATGCGGCTCGGGAATGACGTTGTAGTCGCCGGCAAGGATAAGCGGCTCTTCAAGGAGAAGGCAGTTCTGCGAATGCAGGCGCAGCCGTTCCATCCAGGCCAGCTTATAGGGGTATTTGACCGGATCGTCGGCCGGGTTGCCGTTCGGCAGGTAAATGGAGGCAACGCGGATCGCGCCGCCCGGAACGGAAAAGACGCCTTCGATGTAACGGGACTGTTCGTCGCCATCATCGCCCGGCAGGCCGCGCATCACTTCGTCCGGCTTGCTTTTGGACAGCAATGCGACGCCGTTGAACCCCTTCTGGCCGTGGGTTTCGACGTGATAGCCGAGCGCCTCGATCTCGAGCCGCGGGAAGGTTTCGTCGACGGATTTGATTTCCTGCAGGCAGACGATGTCCGGGGAAGAATCGGTCAGCCACTGGCGCAGGTTGTCGATACGCGCCTTAACGCCGTTGATGTTCCAGGTGGCGATCTTCATCGGCCCTTGCCTCCATGTTCGCTTCCTCTTTTAGCGAAAGAGGAAGCGTTGGGAAGGGCGAACTGCGTGGGAAGAAGGGTTATCAGATCGAGAAGCTGGTGCCGCAGCCGCAGCTTGCCACTGCGTTCGGGTTCTTGATCTGGAAAGACTGGCCGAGCAGATTGTCGACGAAGTCGATCTCCGAACCCGCCATGTAGACGAGCGAGAGGCTGTCGATCAGCACCTTGGCATCGCCCTTGGCGATCACCACGTCGTCGTCCTCAGGCGCTTCGGCGAGATCGAACTTGTAGGAGAAGCCCGAACAGCCGCCGCCTTCGACCGAGACGCGCAGCGCCTGCTTGCCGGCTTCATTGCCGACGATTTCGGCGATGCGCTTGGCCGCCGCATTCGAAAGAGTTACATTGATTTCCATCATATCCGCCTCCTGCCGGGTTCAAGGCCCGGAGAGATTCCTGTCACCGGCATTGCGCGCAGCTTCACTATAGGTATGAAGACGTGAACGGCACGTCAATGGGCGGCAGGCTGCGGATGAACAAACAGGTGACGGGATGACGATCGATACCAGGGCGCTGGGTTTCGGCAGTGGCGAACGTGCGGTCTATGCCGCCAATCCCTGGGCATCCCGAGGCCGGCTGTTTCCCGAGGACGGCAGCCTGACGCGCTCGGAATTCCAGCGCGACCGCGACCGCATCGTCCACACGACCGCCTTCAGGCGGCTGAAGCACAAGACGCAGGTGTTCATCAGCCCCGACGGCGACCATTACCGCACCCGGCTGACCCATACGATCGAAGTGGCTCAGATCGCCCGCGCGCTTGCCCGCGCCCTGAAGCTCGACGAGGATCTCGCCGAAGGCGTGGCGCTGGTCCACGACTTCGGCCACACGCCGTTCGGCCATACCGGCGAGGACGCGCTGGATGAGATGCTGAAGCCCTATGGCGGTTTCGACCACAACGCCCAGTCTCTCCGCATCGTCACCAAGCTCGAACGCCGATATGCGGATTTCGATGGGCTGAACCTCACCTGGGAAAGCCTGGAAGGCCTCGTCAAGCACAATGGTCCACTTTTGACCGTGACCGGCGAGGGGACTCGTGGCCCCGTGCCGCAGCCGATCCGCGACTATTGCGAGCTGCATGACCTGGAGCTTGCCAGCTACGCCAGCCTGGAGGCGCAGGTCGCCGCGATTGCCGACGACATCGCCTACAACACCCATGACATCGACGACGGGCTGCGCTCCGGTCTGCTGACCTTCGAGATGCTGGATGAGGTCCCGTTCCTCGCCAGGCTGATGACAGAGGTGAGGGCGCGTTATCCGCATCTCGAACCGAGCCGTTTCGCCCATGAGATCATGCGCCGGCAGATCACCCATATGGTCGAGGACGTCATCGACGTGGCGCAGCACAATCTCAATAAGGTGGATCCGCAGAGCGCCGAGGACGTCCGTGCCGCAGGGCACGTCATTGCCACTTTCTCGGACGAGATGGCCGAGACCGATCGCTGCATCAAGAAGCTTCTGTTCTCGCGCATCTACCGCCATCCTGACATCATGCGCATCCGTGCCGGCGCTTCACAGATCGTTTCGGATCTCTTCAGCGCCTATATGAATGATCCGTCGCTGATGCGCAGCCACTATTGGGTCAACCACATCTCCGGTCTCGGTGAAACCGCGAGAGCACGACATGTCGGCGATTATCTGGCCGGAATGACGGACACGTTCGCGATCAAGGCGCATGGGGAGCTGTTTGACCAGACTCCGGATTTGCGCTAGGCACCGCCACCAATGACACTGGCCAGCAAGGGTCCTCGGGCGCGTTTCGGGGATGATTGAACATGAATCTTTTTGCGGACTTCGAAACAAGAATTAAGAACGCTTTGGAAGGCCTTGATATCATCAAGGAAAAGCGAAGCGAGATTGATTTCGGCCGTATCGCAGTCGAACCGCCGCGGGACCAGAGCCACGGTGATGTGGCAACCAATGCCGCCATGGTTCTGGCAAAACCGCTCGGCACCAATCCGCGTGCGCTTGCCGATATCATCGCCGAAGCGCTGCGTTCGGATACCGATGTCAGCGAGGTTTCGGTGGCCGGCCCCGGGTTCATCAACATCCGGCTTGGTGCGCCATACTGGCAGCGCCTGCTCGCCTCGATCATTGCCGAGGGCACGGATTACGGCCGCTCCAAGGTTGGTGCACAGAAGAAGGCGAATGTCGAATATGTCTCGGCAAACCCGACCGGTCCGATGCATGTCGGCCATTGCCGCGGCGCGGTGGTGGGGGATGCGCTGGCGAACCTGATGGAGTTCGCCGGCTACGACGTGGCCAAGGAATACTACATCAACGATGCCGGCAGCCAGATCGATGTTCTGGCCCGCTCGGTCTTCCTGCGTTACCGCGAGGCTCTCGGAGAGACCATCGGCGAAATCCCCTCGGGTCTTTATCCGGGCGACTATCTCGTGCCGGTCGGAAAGGCCTTGGCGGAGGAATACGGTCCGCGCCTGCACAACATGCCGGAAGACGCCTGGCTGCCGATCGTCAAGGACAAGGCGATCGACGCGATGATGGCGCTCATCCGCGACGACCTCGATGCGCTCAACGTCCATCACGACGTCTTCTATTCGGAGCGGACATTGCATGCCAATGGCGCGCAACGCATACGCCAGGCGATCAATGACCTCACCTTCAAGGGACACGTCTACAAGGGCACGCTGCCGCCGCCGAAGGGCCAGTTGCCGGAAGACTGGGAGGACCGCGAGCAGACGCTGTTCCGTTCCACCGAAGTGGGCGATGACATGGACCGGCCGCTGATCAAGTCGGACGGCAGCTATACTTATTTTGCGGCGGACGTTGCCTACTTCAAGGACAAGTTCGATCGTGGCTACGACGAGATGATCTATGTGCTCGGCGCCGACCACGGCGGCTACGTCAAGCGTCTGGAAGCCGTCGCGCGCGCCGTCTCCGGCGGCCAGGCAAAGCTCACCGTGCTCCTCTGCCAGCTCGTCAAGCTGTACCGCAATGGCGAGCCGGTGAAGATGTCGAAGCGTTCCGGCAACTTCGTGACGCTTCGCGAAGTGGTCGACGAGGTCGGCCGCGACGCGGTGCGCTTCATGATGCTCTACAGGAAGAGCTCGGAGCCGCTCGATTTCGACTTCGCCAAGGTGACCGAACAGTCGAAGGACAATCCGGTTTTCTACGTGCAGTATGCCCATGCGCGCTGCTCGTCGGTGTTCCGGCAAGCAAAGGAAGCGTTTCCGGGTCTCGATTTCGATTCGCTCGACCTCAAAGGTTCGAGCAGCCTGATCAACGATCCGAACGAGATGCAGCTGGTCGCCAAACTTGCGGAATACCCCAGGATCATTGAGGCTGCGGCCCAGGCGCAGGAGCCTCATCGGCTTGCTTTTTACCTCTATGATCTGGCAAGTTTCTTCCATGCGCATTGGAATAAAGGTAAAGAACAACCGGAATTACGCTTTGTTAACGATAAAAACCGAGAATTGAGTATTGCCAGGCTTGGGCTGGTGCATGCTGTCGCCTCTGTTTTGAAGTCAGGACTTGGGATCACGGGCACTGCGGCACCGGAAGAAATGCGGTAGATATCGCCACCATTTCCCCACATTGCACTGGCATATGCGTTGTAATGTAGGTGAGTGGACGAGGTAATGGCCGATAACAACCTTGCGCGTAGCCGGAATGATTTACCGGACTTCTTTGCAGATGATGATCCGCTGGCTGAGCTCGCCCGCATCGTAGGCTACGACGATCTTCCCGTCGCGGCCAGGCCCGGATCATCTTCCGCCGATACTTCATCGCCTGTGCGGCACGAGCCGGCATTCAATCTTGAGGACGAGCTTCTTCAGGAGTTCGAACGGTATGACGCCCCGCATCTCGACCCCGTCCACGATATCGCGCTCGACGATGTCCCTCCGTCTTTCGCCGCGCCGCCGGTAGAGCCGGAGGAACTGGAGTTCGTTCCGGCCGAATCTGCCGCGGTGGAAGTGCCGCAGGCCGATAGCGCTTTCGGCGAGCGCCCCGACATTTTCGGCGACGAGGAGCCGCCCTTGGCGGTTGATGCCGTTGACGGGAACGTCGTCGCTGCGGAACCGGTGGTCGAGCCGGCTTTCGAAGCTGCGCGCGTCGAGCCTGTTTTCGATCTGCCCGATTTTCCCGCTGCAGGTTCTATGTCGCCCGCCGAGTCGGTAGAAGACCCGGCGGAGGAGTTCGATCTCGCCGCGGAACTGGAAAACTCGATCTCGGCAGAGCCCGTTGCGGCAATCGAGCCCGAAGTGACGTTCGAGCCCGAAGCGAGATTTGAGCCGGAAGTCCGGTTCGTACCTCAGGCGACATTCGAAGCTGAAACTGCTCCCGAGCCCGAGGTGGCGTTCGAGCCTGAAGCGAAATTGGAACCTGAAGCCAAGTTTGAGCCGGAGCCGAGGACGGAGAGGGGCAAGGGCGCCTACATTCCCGGCTTTCGGATGCCGCTCAGCAATTTCAGCGTGGCACGAGACGTCTCTGCTGCCTCCGCACAGGCGGCTGTAGCCGCTTCTCAGGTGGCTGCACCCGCACCGAGCGAATATGCCTTCGAGCCGCCGCTTCGGAACGATATCCCGAGCCCGAAGATCGAGCCGACGCCGGCTGCCGGGCAACAGGTTTCCGCAAGTGCCCCGGAGCCGCGGGCCCAGGAACTTCAGTCTGCGCCCGTCACCGCCGCGCCGATCGCTGCCGTTCCGGCCGCCGCGCCGCAAAAGGATCGGTTTTCCGCGCTTGACGAACTGATCTACGACGTACAGCGATATACGTTGCCGACATCCAACGGAGGACAGTCGCTTGCGACGCCTGTGGCGAAGTCCGAGCAAGCGGCGACGCACGCCGTCGCATCTGTCTCGCCGGCACTTCCCTCTGTCGATGCGCCGGTTGCCAAATCCCCAGTTGCCGAACCAAATCCTCTGGACGAGACGGATCCGTTTTCCGACGAGGAGTTCGAGTTGGCGCTCGATGGCCTCGAACTCGACCTTGCCGAGATCGTCGTCGAAGAGGCGAAGGCACATCCGGTTCAGGCGCCGTCTCCGGCGGCAACCCCTGTGAAAGCCGAGCCCGTACCTGCCGCCGCTCCTTCCATGGCGCCGGTCGCGCGTGCTGCACCCGTCACCGCTGCGGCGGCACCGGCACCGGCCGTGGAGGCGCAGGTCGTCGAAGAGCCGGAATCGATTGGCGACCTGCCGTTCGATCCGGCCCAGATTGCCGATTCGGAAGACCAGGTGGAGGCGATCGCCGAACTCGACGTACCGTCGCTGCCGGCAGAAGAGCCGGAACAGCCGCCGGCCTATCGTCCCGATTACGAACTCGACATCGATGCCGAGCTTGCGACGCTTCTGGCCGCCCCCGGCAAGCCGGCCTCCGCGCAGGCACGCAAGCCGGAAATCGATATCGCGCCGAGAGGCCGGCAGACTGTGGCTGAAGCCGCCCGTTCGCCGAACTATACGGATCTCGACGACTTCGAGCGGGCTCTGGAAGAGGATTTCCGCCGCAGCCTGACGACGCCGCTGCCTGCCGCCGAGCACGAGGAACTGCATTATTCCGACGCCGACTATGTCGCGACCGTCGAGAACGCGCGCCGTTCCGTCCGCAGCTGGGCTGTGCCGCTGGCCCTTGCGGGTGTTGTGATCCTCGGAGGTGTCGGAGCCTACGCGTTCTTCGGCAGCAGCGTCTCGGGTGTCGTGTCGGGCGGCGAACCGGTCATAATTGCCGCAGACAACGAACCGATCAAGATTGCGCCGGAAAATCCGGGTGGCAAGACCGTCCCCAACCAGGACAAGGCAGTCTACGACCGGGTCGCCGGCGTTTCGCCGAAGGATCCGAAGCAGCGCACGCTGATCTCCTCCAACGAGGAGCCTGTCGACGTCGTGCAGAAGACCCTGATGCCCGACACGCTGCCGCTCGAAGGCGAGAACGATATCGAGCCGACCGATGTCGGCGAGACTGAGGATCCACGTCTTCTGCCGCAGGATCGGACCGCGCAAAACAATGCCTCTGCTGAGCAGCAGCCCGTGACCGTCATGCCGCGCAAGGTCAAGACGATGATCGTCCGCCCCGACGGCAAGCTGGTCGAGCAGGAAATTGCAGCCCCCGCGCTTGCCGCGCCGGAAACTGCCAAGCTGCCCGCCGCCGGCGCAAAGCCGGTCGAAACAGCGGCTGCCTTCCCCGAAAAAGTCCCGGCTTCCGTACCGGCGACACCGGTCCGTACTCAACCCCAGCCGGCCAACTCGAATGCCGGCACAGGCGGTATCGTTCCGGTTTCGGCACCCGCCAATCCGGCGGCTCCGGCCGAACACGTCAACGTGGTAAGAACGAATCCGGTCACGCCGCCCGTCGCAGCTGCTCCCGCCCAGCCGAACCCGGCTGCCGCGGCTCCTGCTGCCGCGCAGGCTCCGGCGCCTGTCGCTCCGGTTCAGGCCTCCGCACCTGCGGCGAAGGCTCCGGTTCCGATCGCACGTCCGTCCGAACAGCCGGTCAATGTGGTCGCAGCCGTCACCGACCAGGGCAATGTCCGTGCTCCTGGCCAGCAGACAGCCGCCGCTCCGGCATCTGCACAAAACCAGGTCGCTTCGCTGGGTTCCGGTGGCTACATAATCCAGATCGCCTCGCTGCCGTCCCAGGCCGAAGCCCAGAAATCCTACCAGAGCCTGTCCGCCAAGTTCGGCAGCGTCATCGGCGGCCGCGGCGTCGATATCAAATCGGCGGAGATCGCCGGCAAGGGCACGTTCTACCGCGTCCGCATTCCGGCCGGCAGCAAGGACGACGCCGTGGCGCTCTGCGAACGCTATCGCGCCGCCGGCGGCACCTGCCTGGTCGGCCGGTAAGGATTGAAATCCGAAGAAATCGAACGGGGCGCCTGGGCGCCCCGTTTTTCGTTGGCCCTCCAATGATCTAAGATCTGACCATGAGCGAATCAAAAGCAATGATCCTGGGCTCTAGCGGCCCGACCCTGACCGCGGACGAAGTGGCGCTTTACCGGGATGAACGGCCCTGGGGCTTCATCCTGTTTGCCCGCAATTGTATCGAGCCGGCGCAGATCACCGATCTCGTCGCGTCCATGCGCGATGCCGTCGGCCGGCCGGATGCGCCGGTGCTGATCGACCAGGAGGGCGGTCGCGTCCAGCGCATCCGTCCGCCGATGATCGAGCGTTATCCATCGGCCGCCGTGCTCGGTGAGCTTTACCGCCGGGATCGCGAAAAGGGCCTGCGGGCGGCTTGGCTGATGTCGCGCCTGCATGCCTTCGACCTGATGAAATTCGGCATCAATGTCGATTGCCTGCCGGTGCTCGATGTGCCGATCGAAGGGGCGAGCAACGTCATTGGCGATCGCGCCTATGGCTTCGATCCGACGACGGTTGCCGAAATGGGGCAGGCCGCTGCCGACGGCCTCAAGGCGGGCGGCATGCTGCCGGTCATGAAGCATATTCCGGGTCATGGCCGCGGCATGGCCGACAGCCATCACGAGCTGCCGGTGGTCACCGTATCGCGCGCAGATCTGGAAGCGCATGACTTCCTGCCCTTCGTCGCCATGAAGGACGAGCTGATGGCGATGAGCGCCCATATCGTCTTCACCGCCATCGATCCGAACGAGCCGGCGACCATTTCGCGCAAGGTGATCGACGAGATCATCCGCGGCCATATCGGTTTCGACGGGCTGTTGATGTCCGACGACACGTCGATGAACGCCCTGAAGGGCACGATCGGTGAGCGTGCGGCAAGAATCGTTGGGGGCGGCTGCGATATTGTCTTGCATTGCAACGGCGTGATGGACGAAATGAAGGCCGTCGTGAAGGAAGCGATACCGCTTGGCGGGAAAGCGTTGCTGCGCGCGAAGGCGGTGGAAGCAGCTTTCGGCCGCGGCGACGGCTTGAGCGAGGAGGCGGTCCGCTCGGAGTTCCAGGGTCTTCTCGCCGTCTCCTGACGGCTGTCGACAGCAAGAGGTTGGGGAATGGCAACGACGACATCGCAGAACGCCATTCCGATGGACAAGTTGTGGCAGGATGCCGGCGCCGAACGTGCGACGGATGATCCGGCACTTGTCATCGATGTCAGCGGTTTCGAAGGTCCGCTCGACCTGCTGCTTCATCTGGCCCGCACCCAGAAGGTCGATCTCGCCCGCATCTCCGTTCTGGCACTGGTCGAGCAATATCTATTGTTCATCGACAGCGCCCGGCGGGTCCGTATCGAGCTTGCCGCCGATTATCTCGTCATGGCCGCCTGGCTCGCCTATCTCAAGTCGAAGCTGCTCATTCCGCAGCAGGCCAAGGGCGACGACGGCCCGAGCGGCGAGGAATTGGCAGCGACGCTCGCTTTCCGCCTGAAGCGGCTTGAGGCGATGCGCGAGTCGGCGACCCGGCTGGTCAACCGCAATCGTCTCGGCCGCGACGTCTTTGCCCGCGGAGCGCCGGAACATATCCCCCATCGCGTCGAATCCGCCTATGACGCGACGCTTTACGACCTTCTCGCCGCTTATGCCAACCTGCGCCAGCGGACCGCCATCACCCAGGTGACGATCGAGAGGCGCAAGGTCTGGTCGCTGGTCGATGCCCGCGAACTGCTGACGCGCATGCTCGGCGAGATCGTCGACTGGACGGCGCTGCAACACTATCTCTTGCCCTATCTGCCGCCGGAGGATCGCGTCACGGCAACCGCCAGTGCCTTTGCCGCGTCGCTCGAACTGGTGCGCGAAGGCAAGCTCGAAATCCGCCAGGACGGCGCCTTCCAGCCGATCTTTCTCCGCAGGGGAACCGGACCACAGCAGCCCGCCTCGCCACAGCCCGCCGAGGGAGGCGTTGATTGACGCCGCAAGAGGACGACGATCTGCCGATCGCTGCGGAAGAAGAGGCTGAACTCCCATCCTTCTCGTCGGCGGAAGTCGAGCGGATCGCGGAAGCGCTGGTCTTCGCCTCGGCCGAGCCGGTCTCTGAGGCGTTTCTGGCCGAACGCCTGCCGCGCGGCACCAATGTCAATGCCGTCATGCAGCGGCTGGCGGAGGTCTATGCGCCGCGCGGCGTCAATCTGATCCGGACCGGCGACCGCTGGGCCTTCCGCACCGCCGCCGATCTCTCCTTCGTCATCCGTAACGAAGACAACGAGACGAGGAAGCTGTCGCGGGCCGCACTCGAAGTGCTGGCCATCATTGCCTATCACCAGCCTGTCACCCGCGCCGAGATCGAGGAGATCCGCGGGGTGCAGACGTCCAAAGGCACGCTCGACGTGCTGATGGAGGCGGGCTGGGTCCGCTTCCGCGGCCGCCGCCGCACCCCGGGACGGCCGGTGACGCTCGCCACGACCCCTGATTTCCTCGACCATTTCGGCCTTGAGGAACTGCGCGATCTCCCCGGTCTCGAAGAATTGAAGGGCGCCGGTCTGCTTTCCGGCCGCATCCCCCCGGGCTTTGCGATACCCCTCCCGATCAATGTTGACGATTTTGCCGAAGACGAGGACCCGATCACCCAACTCGACCTCGAGGAACTTGGTCTCCTGACGCCGGGCGGCGAAGCGGAAGAGTGATTTCGCCGGAGTGGTTGCGGCCCAGGAGCACGTCCGTCGCACGATGGGCTGTGCTGCATCACGTTGACTCCTTGGCAGGTCGCTTTTTGACGGAAGAGCCGTTTTCCGGCCTCGTTTCTCGCCTACAGGAGATTATCCGAGCCGAAACGCCGGCGACCCTGATGGAGAGCGTCGCGACGGTGATCGCAGTCGGCGACGATGCCGAAGAGGCGATGCGGCCGTGCCCCCAGGTGGCCAGCTTGCGGCGGGAACTCAGTCGGGACGATCCCTTTAGCGGCCCGAGAATCCCAGACGTTCGTGGTTCGCAGGGCCAGTCAGCCGGGTCGAGGCCGGATCTGCGCCGACGAGTTGTCGCGCAGGGTTAAGGACGTCTCGATAAGGTGTTCACCGACGACATTTTGGTGTTTGAAAAAGCATCATAAAGAGCTTACATCGATGAAACGGTACTAATGGAGTTGGACTTATGGGTTCTTTCAGTGTGTGGCATTGGCTGATCGTTCTGGTCATCGTGCTCGTTCTCTTCGGACGCGGCAAGATTCCGGAACTGATGGGCGATTTCGCCAAGGGCATCAAGAGCTTCAAGAAGGGCATGAGCGACGAGGACGCCACGGAGGCGAACGGCGCGACGACCACGACGAAGACCGTTGATCTCAAGGCTGAAGAGGCCAAGGAAACCACCCGGTCGTAATGTCCGGGTGGCGGGTTCCAGGAGCCTCGTTGAATGTTTGATATCGGCTGGACCGAGCTTCTCGTCATTGCGATCGTGTTGATCGTCGTGGTTGGTCCGAAGGATTTGCCGCCCATGCTCAGGGCCTTTGGCAAGATGACGACCAATCTGCGCAAGATGGCCGGGGAATTCCGCTCGCAATTCGATGAAGCGCTGAAAGAGTCGGAGCTCGACGACGTGCGCAAGACGATTTCGGATGCGCAGCGGCTGAACCCGACGAACGCGCTGAGGGATGCGATCAACCCGCTCCGGCAGATGGGGCAGGAAATTCGCGCCGACCTGCAGAAGGCGACGCAGATGCCGACGCCGGCCGTGACCGAGACCGATATCGAGGCCCGTCAGGCTGTCGAGGGTACGTCGAGCGTCGACGCCGCTCCCGAGGTTCCCGCAAACTTCCCGTTGGCAGCACCTGCATCCTCGACGCCTGCGCCGGTCCCGGCTCCGGCCCAGTCCGCGCCTGCCTCACCTGAGGCAGCGGCGACAGCAACCGTCGTGGAAAAGCCGAAGCCGGTCCGCAAGGCCGCCGAAAAGGCAAAGCCCGCCGTCGAGACTGCCGATACTCCGGTCGCCGTCGTCGACAAACCGAAACGCAGCCGCGCTGCGCCAAAACCGGCGCCTGTTGCCCAGGTTGTGGATGAGGCGATCGTCAAGGCTCCGGCCCGCAAGCGCACGCCGAAAAAAGCCGATACCCCGAAGGACGACGCATGAGCGGTGACATCGAAGACAAGCCGCAGCCGCTCATCGAGCATCTGATGGAACTGCGCACTCGACTGATGTGGTCGATCGGCGCATTTTTCGTCGCGTTCGTCGTCTGTTTCTTCTTCGCCAAGCAGCTCTTCAACCTGCTTGTCGTTCCCTATAAATGGGCTGTCCTCTGGGCCAATCTCGATCTGGCCAAGTCCGAGTTGATCTACACCGCGCCGCAGGAGTTCTTCTTCACCCAGGTGAAGGTGGCGATGTTCGGCGCGCTGGTGATCGCCTTCCCGGTGATTGCTTCGCAGATCTACAAGTTCGTGGCGCCCGGCCTCTACAAGAACGAGCGGGCTGCCTTCCTGCCGTTCCTGGTCGCTTCGCCGATCCTCTTCCTGATGGGCGGCGCGCTGGTCTATTTCTTCTTCACTCCCATGGTCATGTGGTTCTTCCTCGCCATGCAGCAGGCGCCCACCGAAGGTGAAGTCGGCATTTCGCTTCTGCCGCGGGTCTCGGAATATCTGAGCCTGATCATGACGCTGGTCCTGTCCTTCGGGCTGGTGTTCCAGCTTCCGGTCGTCACCACGCTGCTCGCCCGCGTCGGCATTCTGACCAGCGCCTGGCTGAAGGAAAAGCGTAAATACGCGATCGTGCTGGCCTTTGTCGTTGCCGCGGTGCTCACGCCGCCCGATCCCATGTCCCAGATCGGTCTTGCTATACCGACCATCCTTCTCTACGAGATTTCCATCTACGCCGCACGACTCGTCGAGCGCAAACGTGCCGAGGACAAGCTTTCGGAGCAGGAATCTTCGGATGTTGCAGAGACGGACAAGGCCTGAAGCCTTTCGGCCTGCTTTGCGAGTCCGCGGCGTTCCGCTCTAAAGGCAAGGCAAGATGCTCGATATCAAGTGGATCCGTGAAAACGAAGGGGCTTTGGATACAGCGCTGAACAAGCGCGGCGCAGAGCCCATGGCGGCAACTCTCCTGGCGCTGGACGACAAGCGCCGTTCCGTCATCCAGAAGCTTCAGGATATGCAATCCCGCCGCAACGCCGCCTCCAAGGAGATTGGCATTGCGCTGGGGCAGAAGAATTCCGAGCTTGCCGAAAAGCTGAAGGCCGAAGTCGCCACCATCAAGGAGACGATGCCGGTTGCCGAGCAGGAAGAGCGCGACGCCGTTGCGGCCCTCGAAGACGCCCTGTCGCGCATTCCCAACGTGCCCTTCGACGACGTACCGGTCGGCAAGGACGAGCACGACAACGTGGTCAAGCACGTCGTTGGCGAAAAGCCGCGCTGGAACCATGCTGCCAAGGAGCATTACGAGATCGGCGAAGCGCTCGGGATGATGGATTTCGAGCGCGCTACCAAGCTCTCCGGCTCGCGCTTCACCGTCCTGACCGGCCAGCTCGCCAGGCTTGAACGGGCGCTCGGCCAGTTCATGATCGACATGCACACGACCGAGCACGGCTATACGGAAGTCTCTTCGCCGTTGATGGTGAAGGGCGACGCCATGTACGGCACCGGCCAGTTGCCGAAATTCGAAGAAGACCTCTTCAAGACGACGGATGGCCGCTACCTGATCCCGACAGCGGAGGTGACGCTCACCAACCTCGTTTCCGGGGAAATTCTGGAGCAGGAAAAGCTGCCGCTGCGCTTCACCGCGCTGACGCCGTCCTTCCGTTCGGAAGCCGGTTCCGCCGGCCGTGATACGCGGGGCATGCTGCGCCAGCACCAGTTCTGGAAGTGCGAACTCGTGTCGATCACCGACCAGGAATCGTCGATCGCCGAGCACGAGCGGATGACCGAATGCGCCGAGAACATGCTGAAGCGTCTCGGCCTGCATTTCCGCACCATGACGCTCTGCACCGGTGACATGGGGTTTGGCGCGCGCAAGACTTATGACATCGAGGTCTGGCTGCCCGGCCAGGATACCTACCGCGAAATCTCGTCCTGCTCCGTTTGCGGCGATTTCCAGGGGCGCCGCATGAATGCGCGCTACCGGTCCAAGGACGACAAGGCGCTGAAGTTCGTTCACACGCTGAACGGCTCTGGCGTCGCTGTCGGCCGCTGCCTGATCGCGGTCATGGAAAATTACCTGAACGAGGACGGCTCGGTCACAATTCCGGACGCGCTCCTGCCGTATATGGGTGGCCTGACCAGAATCGAACGGGCGGCCTGATGCGGATACTTCTGACCAATGACGACGGCATTCACGCCGAAGGCCTCGCGGTGCTGGAACGCATCGCGCGGCAGCTTTCGGATGATGTATGGATCGTCGCGCCGGAAACCGATCAGAGCGGCCTTGCCCATTCGCTGACGCTCTCCGAGCCGCTCCGTCTTCGCAAAGTCGGAGACAAGCATTTCGCGCTGCGCGGTACGCCGACCGATTGCGTCATCATGGGCATTCGCGAAGTCCTGCCGGGAAAGCCGGATCTGGTGCTCTCGGGCGTCAACGATGGCGCCAACATGGCCGATGACGTCACCTATTCCGGCACGATCGCAGGCGCGATCGAAGGCACATTGCAGGGCGTGCGCTCCTTTGCGCTCAGCCAGGCCGTGCGGCGCGAAGACGGTCGGGTGGTGCCTTGGGAAGTCGTTGAATCCTACGCGGCGGATCTCATTGGCAAGCTCATCGACGTTGATTTGCCGGACGGCACCTTCCTCAATCTGAACTTCCCGAATTGCGAACCGGGCGATGTGCAGGGCGTCGAAGTGACATCGCAGGGCAAGCTCGATTTCGGCCTGACGATCGATGCCCGCGAGGATGGCCGCGGCAAACCCTATTACTGGCTGCGATTCGGCGAGCGGAAGGGCAACTTCCGTGACGGCACCGATATCCAGGCGTTGAAGGAGAACAAGATCTCCGTGACGCCGCTCAAGCTGGACCTGACCGATTATTCGGTTCAGGATCGTGTGGCGAAAGCACTGGGATTCGGAGCTGCTGATTGAAATCGGGCATGGTCGAGAAAGAGGGTTTTGCGGCGCTCGTGCTGCGCCTCAGGTCGGAAGGCATTTCTGACCTCGATCTGCTGACTGCCGTCGAACAGACGCCCCGTTCGCAGTTCGTGCCGCTGTCGCTTGCCGAGGACGCCTATTCCAGCCGCACCGTGCCGATCGACTGCGGCTCCTTCATGGAAGGTGCGGATCTCGCCGTGCGCTTGCTGCACCGCCTCCAGGTCAAGCCCGGTCATAGGGTGCTCGAAATCGGCACGGGCAGCGGCTTTACCGCCGCCGTCATAGCCCGTATCGCCGAGCGGGTGCTGACCGTCGAGCGATACCGCACCTTGGTCACCGCCGCCAACGCCCGCATGGATGCGCTGGGGCTGCGCAATGTCGTCGTGCGCCAGGCGGACGGCGGCAATGGCATGCCGGGCGAGGGCACTTTCGACCGCATTTTCGTCACGGCCGCCTTTTCCTCGCTGCCGCGATTTTACGCCGAGCAGCTCACCCATGGCGGTTCGATGGTCGCGCCGCTCACGGACGGCGAGTCCTGCATGATGGTGCGTCTCACCAAGACCGGCAGCCGATTCGAGCGGGAGGATCTGTTCCAGGTGCCCTTTCTGCCGATCGTTCCCCACATCGCAGCGGCGCTCTAAAGGCCGTTTGTTCCATGCCGCGATGGCATTTCGACCGTCATGGTTATCAATTTCCCTAAAATTTTAGGACAATGCCTGCCCTTTAACGGTGCAGTAAGACTAACGCGCTTTAATGACTCTCACGATGGTGGCGTATCTGTAAGCGAGTCATGCGTATGAAGAGTTCTCCGAAATTCGGAAAATCCGTAATCAAATTTGCTGTCGCGGCACTGCTTGCCAGCGCTGCGACAGGGTGCAGTTCGGACGCGACGCGGTTCTCGGGGCTCTTTTCGAAATCCGACAATATAACGACGGCGTCCATTCCGCAGCGACAGGGCGGTGGGGCTTATGGCCGCGCACCGACCCCGCAGGCCGATCTCGGCTCCGGCCAGGCTCAGGCCTTGCCGCCGATCCCGCGGAACGACTACGGTTCGCGCAATGCAGCCATGGCCCAGCCCTATCCCGGCAATTCCGGCGGTTATACCTCGCCGGCACGCACCGCATCCGCTCCGGTCGCCGTCCAGCGCTCGGAACTGGCGGCTCCGACCGGTGCCACGGCGCAGCGTAACGCAGCTCCGATGGGTCGCGATCCGGCGACCCGTCAGGAAGCACTCGCCCAGCCTTTCCCGGGCCGTCAGCCGGCCGCCAACACGCTGGTCGCTCCGTCTGCCTCGACGCTGAGGGCCGACAATGTCGTCACCGGCACGACCGCAAAGCCGATGTCCGGCTGGTCCACGGTCAACGCTCCCAAGGTGACCCTGAAGCCAGGTGAAACGGTTTCGACGCTTTCCACGCGTTACGGGGTTCCGGAAAAGGAAATCCTGAAGGCAAACGGTGGCGCCGTTGCTGCCGGGCAGTCCGTCCTGATCCCGACCTTCGGCACGGCGCAGAATTCGGCGAAGAACGCCGCCGGCACGATCGACCTTCAGAACAAGGCTCCGGCGCCTGCCCGGGAGCCCGAGCAGAAACTCGCCGTCCTGCCGACCTCGGCGCGTGACAAGGCGATTGCCGAACCCGCCAAGCTGACGCCTCCGGGCGGCAAGCCGGTCGGCGGCACCTATGTGGTCAAGCCGGGCGACACGATCACCAAGATCGCCCGCGAAACCGGCACGCCGGTCGACCAGCTGAAGGCTGCCAACAACCTGACATCGGGCGGCGTCCGCATCGGTCAGACGCTGAAGGTGGCAAACGGCGCGGCTGCTCCGGCAGCCGATCCGGTCAAGACCGCATCCATTCCGCAGAAGCCGGTCGAAAAGGTGGCGGCCGTGGCTCCGAAGCCAGCCGCTCCCGCAGCACCTGTTCAGGTTGCCCAGGTGGCCCCGGCGCCGGCCGCAGCCAAGGCCGCCGTCGACAGCGCATCCGTCGCCGACGTCGAGAAGAAGTCGGACGTCGCCTCGGTGGCGCCCCAGTCTACCGGCATCGGCAAGTATCGCTGGCCGGTCAACGGCGCGGTCATCGCGGGCTACGGCCAGAACGTCGACGGCAATCGCAATGACGGCATCGACATCTCTGTTCCCGAAGGCACGCCGATCAAGGCGGCTGAAAACGGCGTCGTCATCTATGCGGGCAACGGCCTGAAGCAGCTCGGCAATACGGTTCTCGTCCGTCACGACGACGGCAAGGTCACCGTCTACGGCCATGCCGGCAGCATCAACGTCACGCGCGGGCAGAAGATCACCCGCGGCCAGACGGTCGCCGCCTCCGGCATGAGCGGCGATGCGAAGCGCCCGCAGGTCCACTTCGAGGTCCGCAAGGACGCGACCCCGGTCAACCCGATTACCTTCCTTGAATAAGTAGTGCGTTTCAAGGGACGGAGAAAAGCCCGGCAGTGCCGGGCTTTTTGCGTTCTCAGTCCGTTTTCGGGCCTTCAGCCTGGGGAAAGCGGTTTCCTCAGCCGTCCGGCGAGATCCTGTATATATTGCCATGCGACGCGGCCCGAACGCCCGCCGCGGGTCGTCGCCCATTCGAGCGCCTCGTGATGCAGGGTCTGCTGATCGACGCCGAGTTCGAAATGCTCGGCATAACCGTCGATCATCTTCAGGTAGTCGTCCTGGCTGCATTTATGGAAGCCGAGCCACAGGCCGAACCGATCCGACAGCGACACCTTTTCCTCGACGGCTTCGGATGGATTGATCGCCGTCGACTGCTCGTTCTCCATCATGTGGCGCGGCAGCAGGTGGCGACGGTTGGATGTCGCGTAGAACAGAACATTGTCCGGCCGGCCTTCGATGCCGCCGTCGAGCGCTGCCTTCAGCGACTTGTAGGCCGTATCGTCGTGATCGAAGGAAAGGTCGTCGCAGAACACGATGACGCGCTGGCCGGAAGCTTTCAGGATATCGAGCAGGGCAGGGAGCGAGGCGATGTCTTCGCGATGCACTTCGACGAGTTTCAGCGAGGTCCCCGTCGCGGCGCGCACGTCTTCGTGGACCGCCTTGACCAGCGAGGACTTGCCCATGCCGCGGGCACCCCAGAGCAGCACGTTGTTGGCTGCAAAGCCTTCCGCAAACCGCAGGGTGTTTTCGTGCAGGATATCGCGCACATGGTCGACGCCCCGGATCAGTGTCAGGGCGACCCGGTTCGGACGCGACACCGGCTGCAGGCGCTGGTTTGCCGGTACCCAGACGAAGCAGTCGGCAGCGTTCCAGTCGTTGATGGCGGGCGGAGGGCCGGCGAGCCGTTCCAGCGCATCCGCAAGCCTGCGGATCTCGGTCAGGATCAGGGTGTTGATGTCGTCGCTCATGGTGTTTCTCCGGTCGCATCGGCGAGTTTTTGAGCCTTTCGGCTGCGGTAACATGCTCGTTAGTGCATCAAAAGCCTGAGAGCCGTGGATTCGGTACGCCGGCCGGCGTGTTTCTGTTGCATTCCGGCCTATCGCAACTATATTCCGGCGGCTTGAAACGGGGGCCCGGCGTCTCCGGTAATCTTAGGAGTTTTCGATGTTCATTACCGAAGCATTCGCCCAGGCCCCGGCCGCAGCACCGGGAGCCTCCGCGTTCGGCTCCGGCCTTGAGATGCTCTTCCTGTTCGCGCCGCTAATGGTGGTCTGGTACTTCTTCCTGATCCGTCCGCAGCGCGCCAATGCCAAGAAGCGCCAGGAGACGCTGTCCAACATCCGCCGCGGCGACCAGGTCGTTCTTGGTGGTGGCATAACCGGCAAGGTGACCAAGGTTATCGACGATGCCGAAGTGGAAGTCGAAATCGCCGAAGGCGTAAAGATCCGCGCCATGCGCGCCTATATCGCCGAAGTTCGCGTCAAGGGCGAGCCTGTCAAGACCGAACCGGCAAAGACCGGAACGGCTTCCTAAAGCTGCGCCTAGACAGCGGCCCTGTTTGATACAGGGCCCTGAACTCAAAAGAGCCGGATCATCTCCGGCTCGCAACCTCTTCGAGAAGGCATGCGACCCATGGCGAAAGGCATCGAAATCCGCGACGCCCATTTTCCCGGTCGCGCTCCGATCGATGCCTACGGCAACGGCGGTTTCCGCTTCGCCGACATGTCGCATCGCGGCTCGCTGCTCTGCCTTCCGTCGGGTATCCACGGCTGGGAACTGCAGGAAGGCGAACCGCTGACGGTCGCCTCCCTGATGAAGGTACTGGCCGAATCCAACGAGATCGAAGTCCTGCTTGTCGGCACCGGCGCCAATCTGAAGCCCATTCCGGCTGAGGTGAAGGCGGCGCTGAAAGCCAAGGGCATCGCCTCCGACCCGATGAGCACGGGTGCCGCCGTGCGCACGTTCAACATCATGCTGGCCGAATCGCGCGCCGTCGCGGCAGCTTTGATCGCAGTCTGACAGATGGCCGATTCAGCCAGACAGAACGGCGATCTCTGCCTCGCGACGCTTCGGGAGACCGACCGCGACCGTTATCTCGCCTGTCTTCTGTCGCCTGAGGACAGGCGTGGCGCACTTGCGGCCCTTTATGCCTTCAACGCCGAGATCGCCCGTGTCCGCGACGTGGTGCGTGAACCGCTGCCCGGCGAAATCCGCCTGCAATGGTGGCGCGACCTCCTCGAAGGAAATGCTGCGGGCGACAGCACCGGCAACCCCGTCGCCGCCGGCCTGTTCGAGTCGATCGAGACCTACCGCCTGCCGCGCCAGACGCTTGTCGACATGATCGAGGCGCGCATCTTCGACCTCTACGACGATCCATTGACCGATCGCAACGCGCTCGAAGGCTATGCCGGCGAGACCGCTTCGGCGCTCATCCAGCTCGCGAGCCTGATTCTCTCTCCTGCGGATGCGGCAAAATCTGCGGGGGCCGCAGGCCACGCCGGTGTCGCGCAGGCGATCGCCGGTTTCCTGCTCCTGATGCCGATCCATCGCCGTCGTCATCAGCTCTATCTGCCGCTCGATATTCTCTCGGCGACCGGGCTCGACCGTGATACATTTCTGCGCGGCGAGGACAAGCCGCGCATTTCGGCCGCGATCGAGGCCCTTGCCGGGCTTGGGTTGGAGCATCTGGCCAAGGCGAGAAGGTCGGGAACCATCCCGGCGGCGGTCTTTCCGGCCTATCTGCCTGTGGCGCTCGCCGAACCGGTGCTGCGCCGCGCCGCGCGTGCAGGTGCCTCGGTGTTCGACGCGCCCCTGCAACTGCCGCAGTGGCGGCGCCAATTGCGGCTCATGAAGGCCTCCGTCACCAGACGCTTTTGACGGACGCCAAATTCGCGCAAGGCTCGCCGGCTAAGGAACGAAGTACAAATCCGGCGCCATCATAAGGAGAAGCGGTGTGAGCCCCGTTGTCGTCTGGTCGATCATCTTCGTACTCCTCATGGCGCTTGCCTATTACGTCACGCGAATGTCCGGCAAGGACCGGGACAAGGACGGCAATCTGCACGACACGGGCGTGGCAATCCTCGAGTTCGGCCGTGCCTTTCCCAATGAAGCCATCCGCACCCTGCATGTGACGGCCAATGGCGAGGCGATCTTCGTGCGCCTGCACGACAACAAGGCCGGCTTCATGCGCAGCCACCGCAATCACTATGCCTGCTTTCTGATCGAGCCCGGCCGGGTACGCGTGACCCCATTGCCGGATGCCAAGGGTTTCACCGTCGAGTTTCTGGACGCATCGACGCAGAACGGCACCTATCTCTTCTCGACGGAAAAGGAGGCAGCCGAGGTGGCCCTTTGGCTGCTCGACAACTATGTCAGCGTTGCCGATCGCGATATCGAGGAAAAGCCGGCATCGCCCGCCGGGGATATCAGCCCCGACCGAGCCAATTAGCGCAATCCTGAAGCGCGCGGGCGGAGAGCAACTGCCGCTTCATCACCGTCTTGTCCTTGCCGCGGAAACGCTTGACGCCCTCCGGCTTGACGATCGATCCCGGTTCCAGCTCGGGAAACAGCCCGAAGTTGACGTTCATCGGCTGGAACGAGCGCTTGCCGGGCTCGTCCTCCGAAACCAGATGTCCACCGGTTATATGGCCGAGCAGCGAGCCTAGAGCGGTCGTTGCAGGCGGTGCCGGGATCGTCTCGCCCTTGCGTTCGGCCGCCGCGAAACGGCCGGCGAGAAGCCCGATCGCCGCGCTTTCCACATAACCTTCGCAGCCGGTGATCTGGCCGGCGAATCGCAGGCCCGGCCGGCTCTTCAGCGTCAGGCTCTTGTCGAGAAGAACGGGCGAGTGGATGTAGGTGTTGCGGTGCAGGCCGCCGAGCCTTGCGAATTCGGCATTCTGCAGGCCGGGAATCATCCGGAAAATGTCCGCCTGGGCGCCGTATTTCAGCTTCGTCTGGAAACCCACCATGTTGTAGAGCGTGCCGAGTGCATTGTCCTGCCGGAGCTGCACGACCGCATAGGCCTTCACCGTCGGATTGTGGGCATTGGTGAGACCCATCGGCTTCATTGGCCCGTGGCGCAGCGTTTCGCGGCCGCGTTCGGCCATCACTTCGATCGGCAGGCAGCCGTCGAAATAGGGCGTGCCTTCCCATTCCTTGAAACCGATGGCATCGCCGGCGATCAGCGCATCGACGAAGGCGTTGTATTGCGCCTCGTCCATCGGGCAGTTGATATAGTCCTTACCGGTGCCGCCGGGACCGACCTTGTCGTAGCGCGACTGGTACCAGCAGATATCCATGTCGATCGAATCACGGTGCACGATCGGCGCGATGGCGTCGAAGAAGGCGAGTTGATCCTCGCCCGTTTCCGCCTGGATCGCGGCTGCCAGCGCCGGCGAGGTGAGGGGGCCGGTGGCGATGATCGCCAGGTCCCATTCCTTCGGCGGCAGGCCCTGGACCTCCTCGCGCACGACGGTGATGAGCGGATGTTTTTCGATCGCTTCGGTGACCGCATCGGAAAAACCGTCGCGGTCGACGGCAAGCGCGCCGCCGGCCGGTACCTGATGCCTGTCGGCACATGCCATGATCAGCGAACCCGCCAGCCGCATCTCCGCATGGATGACGCCGACGGCATTCGCCGTCGCATCGTCGGAACGGAAGGAGTTCGAGCAGACGAGCTCGGCAAGTCCGTCCGTCTTGTGGGCGTCGGTGCCGCGCACGCCGCGCATTTCATGGAGAATCACCGGCACGCCGGCCGAGGCGATCTGCCAGGCGGCTTCCGAACCTGCGAGGCCGCCGCCGACGACATGGATGGCAGCGGGAGAGATAGGGGAGGAGGAAATGTTGCTCATGGCCGGCTCATTATCACGCCATTTGCCGGACCGGAATCAAAAAGGCACCCGAGAAGGTGCCTTTGATACGTCCTTGGATGTCCTCTCGGACCGCTTTATCCTTCGCCACGACGGCTCACGCCGCGCGGGTCCGCCTGCGAGCAGCGGATTAGCGGAAAGAGCGGGCCGCGATGTGGCGGATGTCGTAGCGGGTCAGACCGATGTCGCTGAGGGCCTGGCTCGAAAGATTTCCAAGCTCGTTCATCGTGCGGCGGTAGCTGATCCAATTCTTGGCGATACGGATCGGGTTCATGGTTGTTTCCTCAAGATTTTTCCTGATGCTCTGTCGTCATCAGCGATGAGGGTCTTATACATCCGCATAATAAGAATGTGCAGTGCAAAAAATGTGCGACTGCCATGCAAATGTGCAAGGGATTGCCGAATTTTGCAGCTCAGGCTGAAAATCAGGCACGTATTTGAAGCATTAAATTTTCATGAACAAAAAGAAAAAGCGCCTCCCGAAGGAAGCGCTTTTGGAAGGTCCGGCGATGTCTGCGTGAGGCTTAGAAGCCGACTGCATTCCGTGCGACGCGGCGGATGTCGGCGCGGCCGATTCCGAGGTCGTTGAGCTCGCGGTCGCTCATGCGGCCGAGTTCGTTGACGGTTTCGCGGTACTTGCGCCAGGTGGTGAGCTTCTGTGCGATGTTCATGATCTTGTCCCTTTCTAGGCCCTTGCCAGCAGCCCGTTCGGCGCTGACTTCAATCTCATGACCGGTAATATATGCTGCGCTGCAAAAAGTAACAGCGCCTATTCGGTATGCCACCTATGCATCCGGCGCATTACGAGATCGTTTACCATGCGGAAGTGCTGAATTTTTGCGCTTGTTTTAGGCAGATCGCAGGCTGCAGAACAAAAAAATAACGCCCACCGGGGGAGGAGGTCCGGTGGGCGTCATTTGTAACGACTGGCGATTTGGGAGGAGGAGGATCGCCAGTCCCATCAAGCCCGCGCTGGGAGGAGGAGTGCGCGGCTCGAATTCCTGTCACGGGAAACTCCCCGAGGGCATCTGTATCGTTCAGGACGGGCGCCAAACCGTCCAAACCAGAGAGATGAAAACCTTCAATCAATCTCTGCATTTGAATATTATGAGATGGCAGCGAAATTGTGCAGTGCAATATCCGTATGGATGGCATGCGGTTATTGCATGGCTCACATCGCCGTTGATTCCAATGTACACATTAGAATTTAATAAAAAGTTAAACATCCCGATAATGCCGGGTTCGATCGGGTGGGGCGGGGCCAAATTCCCCTATCCACCGCGGTTTCTCGGAGCTGCCAAAAAAGCGTCATTTTCCCTTTGCGTGCGCCAAAACGGGTGATATAGAGACGCGCGCTCCGGAAGGCCTTGTGCGACGAGGATTTTCGACGCGGCTGGGGCGCGGGTATGGTGAAATTGGTAGACACGCCAGATTTAGGTTCTGGTGCCGCAAGGCGTGGGAGTTCAAGTCTCTCTACCCGCACCAGAACCGCCCCGCATCAACACCGCCAGGAGTGCGGTCCGAGCCGGTTCTGGCGAAAGGATCGGCGCTCCTTGAAGCCGCGGCCGGTCTCTCAAAGTTCCGGCGATGTGCTCATTGAAACCAACGGCTGTCTGAGCACCGCCGCCACGATATGAAGGTATGAAAATGCAGGTTACCGAAACGCTCGCTGAAGGGCTGAAGCGCGAAATCAAGGTTGTTATTCCCAAGCGGGATATGGAAGCGCAGCTGAACGTGCGCCTCGCCGACGCCAAGGACAAGGTCCGCATCAACGGTTTCCGTCCGGGCAAGGTTCCGATCGCCCATCTGAAGAAGATGTACGGCAAGTCGATCATGGCGGACCTCGTCAACGAAATCGTCCGCGAACGCCCGACCGAGATCCTCACCGACCGCGGCGAGAAGTCGGCGACCCAGCCGTCGGTTGCCATGACCGAGGACGAGAAGGAAGCGGAAAAGATCCTCAACGCCGAGGCCGATTTCGAATTCACGCTCTCCTACGAAGTCATCCCGGAGATTGAACTGCAGCCGACAGACGGCCTTTCCGTCATTCGTGAAGTCGTCGAAGTCACCGAAGACGAAGTCAACGAGCAGATCGAGAAGATCGCCGAGAGCGCCCGCACCTTCGAGACCAAGAAGGGCAAGGCCGCCGATGGCGACCGCGTCACCATGAACTATCTCGGCAAGGTCGACGGCGTTGCCTTCGACGGCGGCACCGCCGAAGATGCCGAACTGGTTCTCGGCTCCGGCCGCTTCATCCCGGGCTTCGAAGACCAGCTGGTCGGCGTCAAGGCCGGTGACGAGAAGACCATCACCGTGACCTTCCCGGCCGAATATCCGGCCGCGAACCTTGCCGGCAAGGAAGCCACTTTCGACGTCACCGTCAAGGAAGTCGCTGCTCCGGCCGCTCTCGAGATCAACGATGAGCTCGCCTCCAAGCTCGGCATCGAGTCCGTCGATCGCCTGAAGGAGATCGTCCGCGGCCAGATCGAAAGCCAGTACGGCAACGTCACCCGCCAGAAGGTCAAGCGTCAGATCCTCGACCAGCTCGACGGCATGTACCAGTTCGACACCCCGCAGGGCCTGGTCGACGCCGAGTTCGACAACATCTGGCGCCAGATCAACACCGACCTGCAGCAGTCCGGCAAGACCTTCGAAGACGAAGAGACGACCGAGGAAGATGCACGCGTCGAATACCGCAAGCTTGCCGAACGTCGCGTTCGTCTCGGCCTCGTACTCTCCGAAATCGGCGAACAGGCCGGCGTCGAAGTGACCGAGGAAGAAATGCAGCGCGCCCTTTATGCGCAGCTCCAGCAGTTCCCGGGCCAGCAGAAGGAAATCCTCGATTTCTTCCGCAACACCCCCGGCGCTTCCGCCTCGCTGCGCGCGCCGATCTTTGAAGAAAAGGTCGTCGACAAGCTGCTCTCCGAGATCAAGGTCACCGACAAGGTCGTGACCAAGGAAGAGCTGATGGCTGAAGACGAGGAAGGCTCGGAAAGCGCTGAAAAGCCGGCCAAGAAGAAGGCTGCTCCGAAGAAGGCTGCAAAGGCCGAGGCTGCTGACGAAGCCGCCGAAGGCGAAGAAGCTGCCGCTCCGAAGAAGAAGGCTGCACCGAAGAAGAAGGCCGCTGAAGACAGCGCCGAATAAGCTTCGCATTGATTGTGTAGAAAAGCCGGGTCGGCGACGACCCGGCTTTTTGTTGTGATGAAACCTTCCGAGCCCGCCGCCCATGATCCGTATCGAGAACATCAGCAAATCGAACAGCCACCGCATCCTCTTCATCGAAGCCTCCGCGGCGCTGAACCGTGGCGAGAAGATCGGCCTCGTCGGCCCGAACGGCGCCGGCAAGACGACGCTTTTCCGGATGATCACCGGCTCGGAAATTCCTGACGAGGGGCAGGTTTCCGTCGAGAAGAACGTCACGATCGGTTATTTCAACCAGGATGTCGGCGAGATGGCCGGCCGCAGCGCCGTCACCGAGGTGATGGATGGTGCAGGTCCGGTAAGCACCGTCGCCGCCGAACTGCATGAGCTCGAATCGGCGATGGTCGATCCGGACCGCCTGGACGAGATGGATGAGATCATCGAGCGCTACGGCGAGGTGCAGGCGCGTTACGAGGAGCTCGACGGCTACGGTCTCGAAGGCCGCGCCCGCGAGGTTCTCGCCGGCCTGAGCTTCACCCAGGAGATGATGGACGGCGATGTCGGAAAGCTGTCCGGCGGCTGGAAGATGCGCGTGGCGCTCGCCCGCATCCTCTTGATGCGCCCGGACGTCATGCTGCTCGACGAACCGAGCAACCACTTGGACCTCGAAAGCCTGATCTGGCTGGAACAGTTCCTCAAAGGCTATGACGGCGCGCTGCTGATGACCTCGCACGACCGCGAATTCATGAACCGCATCGTCACCAAGATCATCGAGATCGATGGTGGGTCGCTCACCACCTATTCCGGCGACTACGGTTTCTATGAGCAGCAGCGGGCTCAGAACGAAAAGCAGCAGCAGGCCCAGTTCGAGCGCCAGCAGGCGATGCTTGCCAAGGAGATCAAGTTCATCGAGCGCTTCAAGGCCCGCGCCTCCCACGCGGCCCAGGTGCAGAGCCGGGTCAAGAAGCTCGACAAGATCGAGCGCGTCGAGCCGCCGAAGCGCCGCCAGGCGGTCGCCTTCGAGTTCCAGCCGGCCCCGCGTTCCGGCGAGGACGTCGTCAACATCAGGAATGTCGCCAAGCGATACGGCAGCCGCTCGATCTACGAAGGCCTAGACTTCATGGTGAAGAGGCGCGAGCGCTGGTGCATCATGGGCATCAACGGTGCCGGCAAATCGACACTGCTGAAGCTGGTGACGGGCTCGACCGAGCCGGACGAAGGCAGCGTCTCGATCGGCGCCAGCGTCAAGATGGGCTATTTCGCCCAGCATGCCATGGACCTGCTCGACGGCGACCTCACCGTCTTCGAATGGCTGGAAGAGCAGTTTCCACGCGCAGGGCAGGGCTCCTTGCGGGCGCTCTCCGGCTGCTTCGGCTTTTCGGGCGATGACGTCGAAAAGAAATGCCGGGTGCTCTCCGGCGGCGAGAAGGCACGCCTGGTGATGGCGGCCATGCTGTTCGACCCGCCGAATTTCCTCGTCCTCGACGAACCGACCAACCACCTCGACCTCGACACCAAGGAAATGCTGATCAAGGCGCTGTCGGAATACGAAGGCACCATGCTGTTCGTCAGCCACGACCGGCATTTCCTCGCCGAACTGTCGAATCGGGTGCTCGAACTGACGCCCGACGGCATCCACCGCTATGACGGCGGTTATACGGAATATGTCGAACGCACAGGTTACGAGGCACCGGGGCTGCGGAGCTAGGGATCAAGACTGAGGCAGAGGCGGAGTGGCGTCTGCCTCTATCGGTTCCGGCTGGCAGACGCTGTGGCTTCTTCGACAACTGTCCGCCGGATATCCGTGAACGGCAGGTCGGGAAGTCAACTTTCCATTAGGAAGACCATCGTAAGACGTCGGTCCGGCACGCGCGGAAAGACCTCGGTTCGAGGGGGCTTGCCGGGTGGCCGGCCTGCAACCGGAACGATTTTCTGCACAGTTTTGATTGTCTCATATGCCGTTTGATCTGAATCAGTTTTTGAGGTATCCCTTTTCACGCCGTAGCGATTTCTGGAATTATACCGCAGGGGGGATATTCATGACGGCGAGCGATAAGGCCCTTCTCCGACCGGCAATCGGTCTGGTTGGAATGATGTTCCTGTCGGCATGCACGTCGGCGCAGACGACTGCGTCGATCTCTCCTGCCACCACGACGGTGAAGCCGGCACCTGTCTCGAAGAAGCAGGTCTATCACTACACGCCGGCCGATCGCGACTGCATGAAGCGGGCGATGTATTTCGAGTCCCAGCGGTCGAGCCGTGAAGGGCTCATGGCCGTCGGCACCGTGATCATGAACAGGCTCACCTCGGATGCCTATCCGTCAACCATTTGCGGCATCGTCGCCCAGGAGCGTCAATTCGCACCGGGCGTGATGACCCGAGCGATGAATGAGGCAACGGTTCCGGAACTCGACGCGGCCGTCGATGCGATCATCCGCGGCGAGCGGAACCCGGAAGTCAAGGACGCCATGTTCTTCCATACGGCGGGCTTACGTTTCCCCTACCAGAACATGCATTATGTGACGGTTGCGGGCGGCAACGCGTTCTACGAGAAGCGCGACAGGGACGGAGATCTGCAGACGCCTCCGCCGAAGCCCGTTGATGCATACGTGCTCGCGCTGGTGCAGAGCAATCCCGACCCGTTGAGCCTGATCCAGGCGAAGGAACTCGACGTTGCGACCATCCCGACAACGGCCACGGAGCCGATGGTGGCGATGAACGTCCCGGTTCCGATCGAGCGGCCGGATCCCTTGGCGGTCCGTTCTGCCGTCATCCAGCCGGCTGGCGCTCAACCTGAAAAGCCTCCTGTCGCGCCGCTGATCCTTGCCAGTTCCATGAGCAATGAATGGATGCTGCGTTTCGACACGGGCAACGCTAAGCCCATACCGACCCCGTCGCCAAAACGATCGCCGGCCGGTGTCGACCGCTGATCGCTGAAGTCTATCCCGCCTTCTGAAGCTCGGCAGCCGCGGCATTGTCCTTGTCGTTGGCCCGCTGGTAGGCCTCGCGGAGCGCAAGCCGTCCGAAATACTGTTCGAACGCGGCGCGTTTTTCGATCGTGCCGAACTGCAGGCCGTAACCGAGCTGCGAGCCGACATAGATGTCCGCGGCGCTGAACGTGTCGCCGGCGATATAGGCGTTCGCCCGGACGGCGGCTTCCAGCGTATCCATCACGTCCTTATAGGTGCCGTAACCGACCATCCGCTCGCGGTCCTTCGGCACCTCGAAGCCGAGCACCCGGTTGCTGACTGCTGCTTCCAGCGGACCGGCCGCAAAGAACATCCAGCGGTAATAGTCGGCGCGTTTGTTAGGGGCAGGCGCAAGACCTGCCTGCGGAAAGGCATCCGCCAGATACGCGCAGATCGCCGCGCATTCGGTCACGATGGTCTTGCCGTGCATGATGCTCGGCACCTTGCCCATCGGGTTGACGCTTTTATAGGTCTCGCCCTTCATCGTCGTACCGAAATGCAGGATTTCGGTACGATAGGGGACGCCGACCTCTTCCAGCATCCAGCGGGCAATCCGGCCGCGCGACATCGGATTCGTATAGAGTACCAGTTCATCTGCCATGCGATCCTCCCGGAAGTGATGCCCTATGTTTTGGCGCACCTTCATTCCCAATCAAGGCGCCGAGGCAAATTAGAGCGCCTTTCGGTATTGGATGAAGCCGGAATTTTGGGCGATACGGTCGTAAAGCCGTCTTGCGGCGGCATTGCTTTCCTGCGTCAGCCAGTAGAGCCGACCGGCGCCGTTTGCCCGTGCGAGGTCCGCCACGGCTTCGATCAGGGCTGCGCCGGTTCCCCGGCCACGCAGGGTATTCTTGACATAGAGGTCCTGCAGATAGCAGGTCCATTCGGGCAGCCAGCAGGACCGGTGGAAGACGACATGCGCGATGGCGATCATCTTGCCGGTCTCGTCGAATGCGCCGAGCGCGTGCATCGGCTCGGCGGGGTCGTGAAACCGGCTCCAGGTGACATCGTACATCTCCTTCGGCAACACGGTCTCGTAGAAGCGCAGATAGGCTTCCCAGAGCGGCTCCCAGGCGGAACGGTCGGCTGGCTCGAGCGGACGGATGATCGCAGGTGTCGTCGTGGCGGTCATGGCGAAACTCCCTCACAAAAGAAAACGGCGGAGATTGCTCCCCGCCGTCGAATGATTAGCCGATTTTTCCGACTTAGGCAGCCATTGCCGCCTTGAGATTTTCGTCCACCTTGTCGAGGAAGGCGGTGGTGGAGAGCCACGGCTGGTCGGGACCGATGAGCAGCGCCAGGTCCTTGGTCATGTAGCCGGATTCGACCGTGTCGACGCAGACCTTTTCGAGCGTCGAGGCGAACTTTGCAAGTTCGGCATTGTCGTCGAGCTTGGCGCGATGCGCGAGGCCGCGGGTCCAGGCGAAGATCGAGGCGATCGAGTTGGTCGAGGTTTCCTGACCCTTCTGGTGCTGACGGTAGTGGCGGGTGACGGTACCGTGGGCGGCTTCGGCTTCGACCGTGCGGCCGTCCGGCGAAAGCAGGACCGAGGTCATCAGGCCGAGCGAGCCGAAGCCCTGGGCGACGATGTCGGACTGGACGTCGCCGTCATAGTTCTTGCAGGCCCAGACATAGCCGCCGGACCACTTCAGCGCAGCGGCGACCATGTCGTCGATCAGGCGGTGTTCGTAGGTGATCTTCAGTTCGTCGAACTGAGCCTTGAACTCGTTGTTGAAGACTTCCTCGAAGATATCCTTGAAGCGGCCGTCATAGGCCTTGAGGATGGTGTTCTTGGTCGACAGGTAGACCGGCCACTTGCGCATCAGGCCGTAGTTCAGAGAAGCGCGGGCAAAATCGCGGATCGATTCGTCGAGGTTGTACATGGCCATCGCCACGCCTGCGTCCGGTGCCTTGAACACTTCCTTCTCGATCACCTGGCCGTCTTCGCCGACGAACTTGATCGACAGCGTGCCCTTGCCCGGGAACCTGAAGTCGGTCGCCTTGTACTGGTCGCCGAAGGCATGGCGGCCGACGACGATCGGCTTGGTCCAGCCCGGAACCAGGCGCGGCACGTTCTTGCAGATGATCGGTTCGCGGAAGATGACGCCGCCGAGGATGTTGCGGATCGTGCCGTTCGGGCTCTTCCACATTTCCTTGAGGTTGAATTCCTTGACGCGGGCTTCGTCCGGGGTGATCGTCGCGCACTTGATACCGACACCGTGCTTCTTGATGGCGTTGGCGGCGTCGATGGTCACCTGGTCGTTGGTGGCGTCGCGGTTCTCGACCGAGAGGTCGTAATATTCGATGTCGAGATCGAGATAGGGAAGGACCAGCTTGTCCTTGATGAGCTGCCAGATGATGCGGGTCATCTCGTCGCCGTCGAGATCGACGACCGGGTTGGCTACCTTGATCTTTTGCATGGAATTCCTCTTGGACGTAGAAGGGACCTCCAGGTCCCGACGGGTGGACACCAGTGGGTGCGCTATAACATCGCCGGGCCGGAACGCAAAGGCATTGAGACCATCATATGCGGCTTTTCGCGCGAGAAATCGCGGTGCCTCCGGACCTGCGGACGATTGCCCTTGCCAAACCATAATGCCTGATTAATGTCCGGCCAAATCGCTCTCCAACACCCGGATTTGATCTTATGCGGACCTTGCCGCTTGCTCTTGCCTTTTCATTGATCTCCACCTTCGCCGCGGCGGCTGATGTGACCGACCCCGTGAAAGAGGTGATGAAGATCACCGAGGACAACTGGAATACCGTCGACAGCGAATGGAAATACATTTTCGATGCCGATCCCTTGGCGCGCCTGTTCAGCAAGAAATTCCGGGGCGCCTATGCGGAAGCCGCCAAGCACCCGGCCTATGATACGGAGAACAACCAGCCAGGCGACCCCTTCGGCTACGACGTCATCACCTCGTCGCAGGACGGCTGTCCGCTGAAGGACATCAAGACGACCTCGGCACCGGGCGCCAACGGCATGACCGATGTTACCGTGACCTTCAAGATGTGGACCTGCGTCGACGAGGCGGCGGTGAAGGACAGTGTCAACGAACTGCATTTCGACATCATCCAGGAAGCCGGCAAGCCGGTCATCGACGATATCCACCGCGTCGCGGATGGCGAGCGGGATTCGGTGATCGAAGAGATGCAGTCGATCGCCAAGGGCGAGTAACCCGGCCGTGATCGGGCGGCATGTCGCTCTCTCGATCGTGGGCTCCAGACCTGCGCTCGGTCTCGCCAAACTTTGCCCAGGCGATATAGTCGGTGGCCAGGAGCGGGTATCGGCACTCGCCTGGGGTCGTTGATGACGTTCGCCGCAAAGATCCGCGACTGGCTGCTCGCCAACGACCCGGCGCTCTCGCGCCTGCGCATGGCAGGACGCGTGACCCTGACCGTCATCGCCGCGGTGGCCTGCCTTGCGCTCATCCACATCGCCGGCCTGGCACTGCCGACGATCGCCTACGGGCTCGCGATCATCCTGTCGATCGAAGGCGGCGTCGCGGTGCGCGACCGGCTGCCGTCCGACCAGCTGAAGACGCGTCTGATCGGCGGCGCGGTAAGCCTCGTCTGCGTCGGGCTGGCTGCCGTCCTCGAAGACTACCGCTACATTTCCGATGCGATGTTCCTGGTCGTCATCGCTGGCGCTACCGTCGGGCGCGTCTACGGGCCGCGCGGATTTGCAGTCGGCATGTTCGCGTTTACGTCCTATTTCATGGGCGCCTATCTGAAACCAAACCTTTCCGACCTTCCGCTCGGGGCCATCGGTCCGGTGATCGCCGTCGTTACCGGCCATCTGGTCCGCACCTATCTCCTGCCGGACGACTGGCGGCGCGATCTTCTGCAGTCGCTGGTGGCGATCCAGGGCAGGGTGGGCGATATCCTGATGAAGCTCGCGCTTCTGTCGAGCGGCGGGATTATCTCGGATAGCGATCGGCGCGAACTGCGTCAGCTCGAGGAGCGGTTGAAAGACGTCGTGCTGATGGCGGAAGGTTTCCTTCCACGCACCGCAGACGGCACGATCGATCCGGAAGACGAACCGCTGACGTCTCTGACGATGAAGATTTTCGACGTGCATCTCGCTGCGGAAAGCGTGATCGTGCTCTCCTTCGAGGCGCTGCCGCCCTTCATGCTCCTCCATGCGCTGATCGAAGGTGACCAGGAGATGGCCGAGAAGATCATAGCCAGCCCGGCGGTTACTGACGATGACCGGGTGGCGGAAAGCGCCGCCGCCCTGATCTGGCTGCAGAAGGTCAGGATGGCCTTGACGGAAGCCATCGAGGAGGGGCGGCGTGACCGTTTCCGGACCATAGAGGATGCAACCGCCAAGCCGCCGTCGGCAAAAATCGATTTCTCGCTCAAGAACCCGGTGATGCGATCGGCGGTGCAGATCACGATCGCATCTGGCCTTGCGATGGTTTTTGGGCTGATGCTGTCGCGCGACCGCTGGTTCTGGGCGGTGCTGACGGCCTTCCTGATCTTCACTAACACCAAGTCGCGCGGCGATGCGGCGATCAGGGCCCTTCAGCGCTCGATCGGCACGCTGCTCGGCATCGCATCCGGGCTCGTATTGGCAACGCTGATCGGCGGTTATCCGCTGGTTTCGGTGCCGATCGCGGTATTCTGCATCTTCCTTGGCTTCTACTGCCTGCAGATCTCCTATGCGGCGATGACCTTCTTCATCTCGATTGTGCTCTGCCTGATCTATGGCATGACCGGTGTGCTGACCCTTGACCTGCTGCAGCTGAGGATCGAGGAGACGCTGATCGGCGCGCTTGCGGGAACCGTCGTCGCCTTCCTCGTTTTCCCGGCATCGACACGCTCGACCCTTGATCTTGCGCTGGGGCGCTGGTTCGACGGCCTGCGCGAGCTTCTTTCCGCGGTCAGGGAGGGCCGGAGCGGTTTTGAGATCATCGCGCTCTCCCACAAGCTCGATGCCGCCTATCGCGAGGTCACGCTCGCCGCACGCCCGCTTGGTACCAGCTGGTCGGTCGTCAGTCGTCCAGGCCAGGTTCGCCAAACGCTCGGCATCTTCCTCGGAGCGACCTATTGGGCGCGGATCTTCGCCCGCAACGCGGTCCAGGCAGGGCACAAGCCGGAAGGCGACGTGCTGGCGGCGCTGGAGGAGGTATTGAACAGTATCGGACCGCTTTCGGCCCGGGGTTCGGAATGTTTCGTGGTGAAGCGCAAATTGATCCGAGGCGCCAGCCGCCATCTGCCGATCTTCAAGCACGGCAGTCGCGTTGGCGTCGAAATGATCGGCACCATGCTGCGCAGGCTTTACCCCGCGGCGGCATAAGGCTTGCCGATTGCCCCGGTCACCGGTATTCCGGCCTTGGATTTGGATACGGAAACAGAAATGTCAGGCACCAACAGCGAGCGCGAACTCATAGCCGAAGGACCGGCGGTCATCCTGGTCGAGCCGCAGCTCGGCGAGAATATCGGCATGGTGGCGCGCGCCATGGCCAATTTCGGCCTCGCGGAACTGCGCCTCGTCAACCCGCGTGACGGCTGGCCGAGCGAAAAGGCCCGCTCCGCCGCCTCCAAGGCCGACCACGTCATCGACGGCACCAAGGTGTTCGAGACGCTAGAAGAGGCGATCGCCGATCTCAATTTCGTATATGCGACGACGGCGCGCGAGCGTTACGGCTTCAAGCCGGTGCGCTCGCCTGTAACCGCCGCCGAGACGCTGCGCACCAAGTTCAAGGCGGGCGAAAAGACCGGCATTCTCTTCGGCCGCGAGCGCTGGGGCCTCACCAACGAGGAAGTGGCGCTCGCCGACGAGATCGTCACCTTTCCGGTCAACCCCGCCTTCGCCTCGCTCAACATCGCCCAGGCCGTGCTGTTGATGTCCTATGAATGGATGAAATCCGGCATAGACGATCTTGCCGAGACGGTCTTTCTGCCGATCGAGCAGCGTCCCTCCACCAAGGAACAGGTCATTGGCCTGTTCGAGCATCTGGAAGAGGCGTTGGACGCCCGTAATTATTTTCATCCGCCCGCGAAAAAGCCAAGAATGATCGACAACCTCCGCGCCGTCATCTCGCGGCGGGGTTTTACGGAGCAGGAGATCAGCGTGTTCCGGGGCGTCATCAACTCGCTCGACCGTTTTCCCCGCGGATGGTCGAAGAAGGACGGGCCGAAGCCTGAAAAGGCTGATCTGCCCAAAGGGGCATCTGGGGAGACTACGGGGAATGACGCGGAAGAATGAATCGAAGCCCGTGCTGATGTTCGATTCGGGCATCGGCGGGCTGACGGTGCTGCGCGAGGCGCGCGTGCTGATCCCGGAACGCGGCTTCATCTATGTCGCCGACGATGCCGGTTTTCCCTATGGTGACTGGGAGGAGCCGGCCCTGCGCGAGAGGGTGATCGCGCTCTTTGCAAAACTTCTCGACGAATACGATCCGGAAGTCTGCGTCATCTCCTGCAATACCGCCTTCACGCTGGTCGGCGCCGATCTGCGAGAGACTTTCCCCAAGATGACCTTCGTCGGCACCGTGCCCGCAATCAAGCCGGCTGCCGAACGCACCCGCTCCGGCCTCGTCTCGGTTCTGGCCACCCCCGGCACGGTCAAGCGCGCCTATACGCGCGACCTCATCCAGTCTTTCGCCACCCAATGTCACGTGCGTCTCGTTGGTTCGCAGAACCTCGCCCGAATGGCCGAGGCCTATATCCGCGGCGAGACGATTTCCGACGAGGCTGTCATGGCCGAGATCGCGCCGTGTTTCGTCGAAAAGGACGGACGAAAAACCGATATCGTCGTGCTCGCCTGCACCCATTACCCCTTCATGGCCAATGTGTTCCGCAGGCTTGCCCCCTGGCCGGTGGATTGGCTCGACCCCGCCGAGGCGATCGCCAGGCAGGCGCGTCGAAAAGTGCCCCTGGTCGAGGGCGCCGAGCATCCCGACAACTACGATTTTGCCGTCTTCACCTCCGGCAATCCCGACTTCGCCACCCGCCGGCTGATGCAGGGTTTTGGTCTCAGGGCCTGAGCGCGATCCAGCGGTGTGGCTTATTTGCCACGCTTTCTTCGTGGTGAGTGCAATTCGCGATTGTGCGCTTGCTCACCGAGCGATCTCGTGTATTATTTACCTATTCCGCAAATCGAACACAGGAGGCGTGAAATGAAGTTCATTACCATGTTTATGCGCCTTTCTGGCGGAACGGCTATTGTGGCCTCGGTGTATCGCACATCGATGCCGGCCGGTATGTGCTTCCAGGCTGTATAAGGCTGGATTTCCGCCGTTTTGGCACTTTTCCCATTGATCTGACGTGACCGGCTGACGACGCGATTTACCGCGTTTCCCTGTCCGCATCCGCACGTCTTCCTTCATCTCAGAGGACCTGGTCGCGACATGCGCCGGGACGGAAAATCATGCGTGAATCACAATTTATAGTTGTTGATACCCTTTCGGCTGCGGTTCATGAACTCTGCCGCGAACATGGCGTCTGGAAGACTGCTGGTGCACTGCTCCTGGCAGCCTGGAGACGTCGCCAAGAAGAGAACAGAGTCTCCGATCTTTCCAATCGGATGCGCCGCGATATCGGCTTCCCCGAACTTGAGGACGACCGCGGAAATGTTCGGTTCATCTTTTGGGACCTCCGGCTGTGAAAGGGCTGAGACGGGTCCTCGGCGGGCTTTCCGCCGGGGCCTTTCGTGGAGGATTCTATGGCTGGAGCTGAAAGAATGACGGTCGTCTTCCGCAAACTTTGCCGTGGCGATATGGCGGAGGCTGCGAGCGTTCATCGTATTTCCTTCGACGACCGGCTGCCCTGGCTGGCTCAGCTTCACACGCCGGAGGAGGATCGCGGATACTGGCGCGGGAATCTCTTCGCGACTTGCGACATCTGGGGCGCCGAAAGGAACGGCACCTTGCTCGGCGTCATCGCCTTTCGCGAGGACTGGGTCGATCAGCTCTATATCCTTCCGGGCATGCAGGGGCAGGGGATCGGTTCCCGGCTGCTGGACATCGCCAAAGGGGTTCATTCGCAGCTTTTTGTCTGGACCTTCCAGCGCAATGCCGCCGCCCGCCGTTTTTATGAAGCGCGCGGCTTTGTACAGATCAGGCAGACCGATGGCGCGGCCAACGAAGAAAAGGAGCCCGACGTGCTCTATCGCTGGGGCATGACGACCGAATAAACACCGCTTGCAAACCGAAAAAATCGGTGGCTTGCTCACTCCATTCTCTGGAGGAACATTCGCATGTCGCTTGAACACTGGCTCGCTTTCGTTGCCGCGTCTTCGGTTCTCCTGGCCATTCCGGGGCCGACGATCCTGCTCGTCATTTCTTATGCGCTGAGCCATGGCCGCAAGGTGGCGTCCGCCACGGTCGCCGGCACGGCACTCGGCGATTTCACGGCGATGACCGCTTCGATGCTCGGTCTCGGCGCGCTGCTTGCGACCTCTGCTGCGCTCTTCACCGTGCTGAAATGGGTGGGTGCCGCCTATCTCATCTATCTCGGCATCAAGCTGTGGCGTGCACCTGTTTCGGAACGGGCTGCCGAGGTGGGCGAGGCCGAGGTGACATCGGTAAGACCGTTCAAGATTTTCCTGCACACCTACGTGGTCACCGCGCTGAACCCGAAGAGCATCGTCTTCTTCGTGGCCTTCCTGCCGCAGTTCCTCGATCTCAGCCAGCCGCTGTTCTTCCAGATGGCCGTCTTCGAAGTGACCTTCCTGGTGCTCGCAACCCTGAACGCCACGCTCTACGGCCTGCTGGCCTCGATGGCGCGCAACACCATCCGCAAGCCGAAGGTTCAGCGGATTGTCAACCGCACCGGCGGTTCGCTGATGATCGGCGCCGGCCTGCTGTCGGTCGGCTTCAAGCGCGCTGCCGCCTGAGCTTCATCGGGGAGGAATAGCGGATGATCACCGGGCGTTGCCATTGCGGCGAGACCGTTTTCGAGATCAAGGGTGAGCTGCCGCAGGCACTCACCCGCTGCACCTGCACCTTCTGCTCCCGGCGCGGCGCACTGCATGCCTATTACGAGCCGAAACAGGTCAAGGTCACCGCCGATGCCGCGAGTGACAAAGTCTATCGGTGGAACACCAAGACGGTGGCGCATCATTTCTGCGGCACATGCGGCTGCGCCACCTATAGCGACAGCCCGGATTTCCAGATGGACGGCACCTGGGACGGCAAGACCCGGCGTATCGCCGTGAATGCCCGGCTGTTCGATGATTTCGACGCCGAGGAATGGCCGCATACGGTCATCGACGGTCGGCACCTCTGGTAGGAGAAGAGCGATGATTGATGTTACCCTGCTTGCCTTTGCGATTGTCGCGCTCATCGGCATCGCCACACCCGGGCCGACCGTGCTTCTCGCGCTCACCAACGGTTCGCGCTATGGCCTGCGCCGCGCGCTGCCGGGCCTGGCAGGCGCGATGATCTCCGACTTCGTGCTGATCGGCGCGGTGGCGCTCGGCCTCGGCGCGCTGCTCGCGGCCTCCGAGTTCTGGTTTTCGGTCGTCAAATGGCTGGGCGCCGGTTATCTTGCGTTTCTCGGGCTGATGCTTCTGCGCTCGAAAGGCTCGCTCGACGTAACGGCAGGCGCTGCAGCCGGCTCGGGTTCCGCAACGTCAATCTTCCTGAAGAGCTTCCTCGTCGCGGTCACCAATCCCAAGGGATACCTGTTCTTCTCGGCTTTCCTTCCGCAGTTCATCGTCCCGGATGCGCCGCAGTTTCAGCAATATGCGATCCTGGCGCTCGTCTTCGCGCTGATCGATTTGGCGGTCATGTTCGGTTATGCGCTACTCGGCTCGCGCGCCGTGCATCTGCTCAAGAGGAAGGGTGCGCTCTGGCTCGACAGGCTCTGCGGTGGGGCGCTTCTGGCGCTTGCCGGCTCGCTCGCTTTCTATCGTCGCGCGGCATCCTGAGCGGTTTCGCAAAGGCCTGTGCATTTTCGATCTTGCCCGGCGAAACGAATCCCGATCTCTGTTAGAGTTCTGGAGTCGCGGCCTCAACGGTCACCGCGAAGAGACAGCATACGGGGTAAGTGCATTGCAGGTCGGCATCGATATGGGAATTGTGTCCGGGGGCGATCCGGCCAAGCTCGATATCGAGGAGCTTCTGGCGACCCGTCTGCTCGTGCAGGGAAATTCCGGCTCCGGCAAGTCGCATCTCCTGCGCCGCCTGCTGGAACAGTCCGCGCCCTGGGTGCAGCAGGTGGTGATCGATCCGGAAGGCGATTTCGTCACGCTGTCTGAAAAATTCGGCCATGTCGTCGTCGATGGCGAGCGCAGCGAGGCCGAGCTTGCCGGCATCGCCAACCGTATCCGCAAGAATCGCGTCTCCTGCGTCCTGACGCTGGAAGGCCTCGATCTCGAAGAACAGATGCGGGCCGCCGCCGCCTTCCTGAACGGCATGTTCGATGCCGATCGCGAATACTGGTATCCGGTCCTGGTCGTGGTCGACGAAGCGCAGATGTTTGCGCCATCGGTCGGCGGCGACGTCTCGGAAGATGCACGAAAACTCTCGCTCGGCGCCATGACCAACCTGATGTGTCGCGGTCGAAAGCGCGGACTTGCCGGCGTAATCGCCACCCAGCGCCTCGCAAAGCTTGCCAAGAACGTCGCCGCGGAAGCGTCGAACTTCCTGATGGGCCGCACCTTCCTCGATATCGACATGGCGCGTGCCGCCGACCTGCTCGGCATGGACCGCCGCCAGGCGGAAATGTTCCGTGACCTGAAGCGTGGCAATTTCGTCGCCCTCGGCCCGGCCCTGTCGCGCCGGCCGTTGCCGATCGTTATCGGTACGGTCGAGACGTCGGCGCGCTCTTCCAGCCCGAAGCTGATGCCGTTGCCGGATGCGCCGCAGGATGTCGAGGACCTGATCTTCACGCCCGATCCAGAAGAATTCACCCGGCCGCTGGTCCGCCGTGCGCCGCCGGCGCCGCGGCCGACGACGGATATCCTGGCCGAACTGTCGCGCTCGACACCCGCCGCGGTGCCGTCGCCGCAGGAACCGCGTGTCGCCCAGCCGGAATTGTCCGCCGAAGAGCGTGAAGAAAGGCTGTCCGCCGTCCTGTCGGAAATCCTCGACGATCCGCAATCCGCCTACCGTACGGATTCCGTCCTGTATCAGGATTTTCTGGTGCGCGCCCGGATGCGGCGCCTGCCGGGTCCGCCGCTGTCGCTTGGCGAATTCCGCCGCCGCACGGCGATCGCCCGCTCGGGCGTCGATATGGAAACCGCTTCAAGCGACGCCTGGGCGACGGCGCTGTCGCTGTCATCGGGCGTTTCAGATGACCTCCAGGGCGTTTTCCTGCTGATGGCGAAGGCGGCGATATCAGGGGAACCATGTCCGTCTGACGCACGGATCGCCCGCGCCTATGGCACTCATTCGGCGCGTCGCGCCCGGCGCCTGCTCGGTTATTTCGAGGAACAGGGCCTGATCATCGTGCATGCGGACTTTTCGGGCAAGCGCATTGTCGCCTTCCCGGATCTGCAGGCGGAAACCGCGCCGGGTAGTGCCGACGCACCGGATGAGGGCGAGGCGAGGCTCGCCGCCGAATAGGCCTTCAGTGGATGTGAAAATGCGCTTCCACCGCCGCGGCGATAAAGGCGCGCCGAGCTTCCGAAGGCTTCGACTTCCCCTTCAACGCCTCGTCGCAGACCTGTTCCGCGAGATGATGCTGACTGCCGTGATAGGCCGGCCAGAAGCGGTCGAGGACGGTTTTCGCATCGCGTACCGTCTTGACGGTGCGGACCATGCCGGTTTCGGGGTTTTCGATCCTGATCGGGCTGCTCCAGAGTTTCGAGTTCATGACACAACACCTCCTTTCCTTAAGATGGTGCCAACGCCTTGCCGCGTCAAAAAAGCCTGCCGACAGCCTTGCCGAAAGGTTAAGAGACCGATGCAGTTGACATTCCTGTGACATCCGCCTAAAGACCGCGCCAACGCCGGGCCGAAAGACCCGGTGTTTCACTGACATGTCCCGTGGTTTTCTCCGGACGCTTTCGTGAGAGACCTGTCAGAGCTCTTAAATCAGGGCTCAGAGGAGGGCGTGTTTCCTTGATCCGGCTTGGCAACAAGCCGGTGTAACCTGTTGAAAGGAAATACGATGAGCAAGCGCGAATCGTCCAAATACAAGATCGACCGCCGTATGGGCGAAAACATCTGGGGCCGTCCGAAGTCCCCGGTGAACCGCCGCGAATACGGCCCCGGCCAGCACGGCCAGCGCCGCAAGGGCAAGCTTTCCGACTTCGGCGTGCAGCTGCGCGCCAAGCAGAAGCTCAAGGGCTATTACGGCGACCTGCGCGAAAAGCAGTTCCGCTCGATCTATGACGAAGCCAACCGCCGCAAGGGCGACACTTCGGAAAACCTGATCGGCCTGCTCGAATCGCGCCTCGACGCGATCGTCTACCGCGCGAAGTTCGTTCCGACGGTCTTCGCTGCCCGCCAGTTCGTCAACCATGGCCACGTCACCGTCAACGGCGTCCGCGTCAACATCGGTTCCTACCGTTGCAAGGCCGGCGACGTCATCGAAGTCCGCCAGAAGTCCAAGCAGCTCGTCACGGTTCTCGAAGCCGTTTCGCTCGCTGAACGCGACGTTCCGGATTATATCGAAGTCGACCACAACAAGATGGTTGCCACCTTCGCCCGCGTTCCGGGCCTGACGGACGTTCCTTACGCCGTCATCATGGAACCGCAGCTGGTCGTCGAATTCTACTCGCGTTGATGAAATGCCCCTCGGGGCGTTTCCGATGCACAAAAGAAAAGCCGCCTTTCGGGGCGGCTTTTTTCGTTTGACCGGAATGGCTTGGCCGGAGCTGCCGCCTCACTTGGAGGCGGCTTTTTTCTTCTCTGCTGTCGCGGTCTCGGCCTTAACCGTCGCCACGGTCTCCAACTGTGGAGTGACCGCTTCCTTCGGGCCTTCGCCCATGCGGTTCCAGGCGTCGAGGCCGGCGATCTTGTAGGCTTCGGCGAGCGTCGGATAGTTGAACGTGTTCTCGACGAAGTACTCGACAGTGCCCTTGAGGTTCAGCACCGCCTGTCCGATGTGGACAAGTTCGGTAGCACCTTCGCCGACGATATGGACGCCGAGCAGGCGGCGGGTCTTCAAGGAGAAGATCAGCTTCAGGAGGCCGGTATCGAGGCCCATGATATGGCCGCGCGAGGTCTCGCGGAAGCGGGCGATGCCGCATTCGTAGGGAATGCCGCGTTCCTTCATTTCCTCTTCGGTGAGGCCGCAGGTGGAGATTTCCGGCACGGCATAGATGCCGTAGGGGAAGTATTTCGGGGGTTCCTTGGCAATCGCGCCGACCGCGACGCGGGCGGCGACGCGGCCCTGTTCCATCGACGTGGATGCAAGGCTGGGAAAGCCGACGACATCGCCGGCGGCATAGATGCCGGGAACGGAGGTTTCGAAGGTTTCCGGGTTGACCCTGAGGCGGCCGCGGCTGTCTGCCTCGAGGCCGGCTGCGGCGAGGTTCAGCGTATCGGTGGCGCCCATACGGCCGGCGGCGAACAGAACCATATCGGTGATGATCTGGCGGCCGCTGTCCACATGCACCATGACCTTGCCGTCGGCCAAGCGTTCGACCTTGTCCGCTTTCTGGCCGAGCAGCAGCTTCATGTTGCGGTCGCGAAGCTGATAGGTGAAGTCCTCGACGATTTCCTTGTCGATGAAGTCGAGCATGGTCGATTTCGGATCGATGACGGTGACGGCGGCATCGAGGGCACTGAAGATGGTCGCATATTCGATGCCGATAACGCCGGCGCCGATGACCACCATCGAACGGGGCAGCTGCTCGATTTCGAGCAGCTCGTCGCTGTCGAGAACCGTCTTGCCGTCGAAGGGCATGTAATCGGGGCGGAAAGGCTTGGTGCCGACCGCAAGCAGGATTGATTTGCCCATGACGTGCATGACGTCGCCGTCGTCCTTGGCGATCGCCATCGTGTCGGGCGTGACGAAAGTCGCCTTGCCGCGAATGCTCTGGACGCGGTTGCGGGCGAACTGATGTTCGAGCACCTCGACTTCGTGATCGAGCGTGATCAGCAGGCGGCGACGCAGGTCCTCCGCACTGATTTCCTGCTTGACCCGGTAGGCCTTGCCGTAGAAACCGCGCTCGCGCCAGCCGGACAGGTTGAGCGCTGTTTCGCGCAATGTCTTCGACGGGATCGTGCCCGTATGGACCGAAACGCCTCCGACCCTCTTGCCCTGTTCGACCACCAGAACCTTCTTGTCGAGCTTGGCTGCCTGGATGGCTGCACGGCGACCGGCCGGTCCGCTGCCGACGACGATGAGGTCGTATTGGTTCATGGAATTCTCCGCTCCGAATCTGACGGCCGCCGCGATGCAGCAGCACACGAATCCCTTTGTAGACACCTATTCTAAAGTTTTGATTGCGGCTCGTCCAAGCCTCGATTTCAATCTGTATGCATCAATTTTGTGCACTGCAAGAATTGCCGAAAAATTAACTTGACGGAAGCCGGGAAATGCCATCCATTCGGACCAATCGAAAATTGGTACGGCAAATGGTGCAGGATAAAGCGGGCGAGGCTCACGACAATTCGAGCTATGCGCTGGATCGCCTGAGGGAGCTTTTAAGGGCGGGGGAGTTCGGTTCTGAAGGCCGCCTGCCGACCGAACGGGCTTTGACCGATATGCTCGGCATCAGCCGGCGCGCGGTGCGACGTGCACTCGAGGTGCTCGAATCCGAAGGTCTCATCTGGCGTCGCCAGGGATCAGGCACCTTTATCGGCGAAAGACCGAGCGAATGGAGCAACCATGTGGGGGCTATCGTCGCCGGCACGGATTTCATGGAGATCATGGAAGTCCGTTTGAGGATCGAACCGCAGCTCGCCCAGTTGGCGGCCATGCGCGCCAAGCCGGCGGATATCGCCAAGATGCACGAGATCGCCTTGAAGATCATCGAGAGCAGCGATGCCGACGCCCGCGAACTGTGGGACGGGACGCTGCACCGGCTGATTGCCCAGAGCGCCGGCAACCAGCTTTTCCTGTCGATCTTCGACGTCATCAACCGTGTCCGCCAGGACGAGGCATGGCGGGCGATCCGCGAGCGCGCCCGTTCGAGCGGCAATGCGGTCAACATCTCGTTTGCCCAGCACAAGACCATCATAGAGGCGATCGCTGCGCGTGATCCGGTGCAGGCGGGGGAGGCGATGCGCGAACATCTGCTGATGCTTCAGGAGCGGCTCATCCGCGCGACGTCCCTTGGCTCCGTGGAACGGGGATCGCTCAGCGAAGCAAGCTGAATGGCCGCCACGCGGCCCACCATCAGAAGCCGGAAACCGGCCAAGACTAAAAACAGGAACCTAAAAACAAGAGAGGAATGTACATCATGATGCGACTTACCAAGCTTACGACCGCGCTGCTGGCCGGCGCGCTTTTCGCCTTTCCGGCGCTTGCTGTCGATTTGCGCATCGGCCTGCAGGACGATGCCGACGTTCTTGACCCGGCCCAATCCCGCACCTTCGTCGGCCGTATCGTCTATACCGCCCTGTGCGACAAGCTGGTCGACGTTTCGCCCGACCTGAAGATCGTTCCGCAGCTCGCCACCGAGTGGAAATGGTCCGCCGACGGCAAGGAACTGACGATGAAGATCCGCGAGGGCGTCAAGTTCCATGACGATACCCCGCTCGACGCCGCAGCCGTGGTTGCCACCATCGAACGCAACATGACGCTGCCGGAATCCCGCCGCAAGAGCGAGCTGACCTCCGTCGCCAAGGTCGAAGCGGCCGGCCCCCTCGAAGTCAAGTTCACCCTGAAGTCCCCGGACGTGACGCTGCTCGCCCAGCTCTCCGACCGCGCCGGCATGATCGTCTCGCCGACCGCCGCCAAGGCGCTCGGTGCCAATTTCGGTTCGAAGCCTGTCTGCGCCGGCCCGTTCAAGTTTGTCGAGCGCGTCCAGCAGGACCGCATCGTGCTCGAAAAGTTCAAGGATTACTGGGCCAAGGACAAGATCTTCGTCGACAAGGTCACCTATCTGCCGATCCCGGATACGACCGTGCGCCTCGCCAACCTGCAGTCGGGCGACCTCGACTTCATCGAACGCCTGGCGCCGACCGATGTCGCAGCCGTCAAGGGCAATTCCGGCCTGAAATATGATGCGACCGTCAACATCGGTTACATGGCTCTCTACGCCAACGTCGGCAACGGTCCCCGAGCCGACAACCCGTTCGGCAAGGACAAGCGCCTGCGCCAGGCCTTCTCGCTGGCGATCGACCGCGACGCGATGAACCAGATCGTTTACGAAGGCACCGCCGTCGGCGGCAACCAGCCGTTCCCGCCGAACAGCCCGTGGTTCAACAAGGCGATCCCGGTTCCGGCCCGCGACGTCGCCAAGGCCAAGGCTCTGATCAAGGCCGCCGGCTTCGACCGCGTCCCGGTCGAGCTGCAGATCCCGAACAACCCGGTCGCCCAGCAGATGATGCAGATCCTGCAGTCCATGGTTGCCGAAGCAGGTTTCGACGTCAGCCTCAAGTCGACCGAGTTCGCCACCCTGCTCGAAGAGCAGACCCGCGGCAACTTCCAGCTCAGCCGCTCCGACTGGTCCGGCCGTGTCGATCCTGATGGCAATATCCATCAGTTCGTCAGCTGCAAGGGCGGCATCAACGATGTGAAGTATTGCAATCCGGACGTCGACAAGCTGCTCAACGAAGCACGCGCCTCGACCGATGATGCGGTTCGCAAGCAGAAATACGATGCAGCTTCGGTGATCCTCAACGAAGACATGCCGGTCATCTATCTCGGCCATCAGTCTTGGATCTGGGCCTACAAGAAGACCATTACCGGTTTCGTGGCCAGTCCGGACGGCATGATCCGCCTGCAAGGCGTCAAGAAGGGTTAAGCCTCTCGTGCCGCATGGGATTGGACCCGTGCGGCACTTTTTTCCGCATCGCTTCGTAACAATGTTGCTCAACGGGGGACGGCGTCATGCCTGTCTACATCGGAAAGCGTCTGCTGGTCGCCATCCCGACCTTGCTGATCATCTCCATTTTTGTCTTTTCACTCCAGAAACTGCTGCCCGGCGATCCCATTCTGGCGATGGCCGGCGAGGAGCGTGATCCTGCCGTAATCGAATTCCTGCGCGACAAATACCGCCTGAACGATCCGGTCGTGGTGCAATATTTCTATTGGCTCGGCGGGGTGCTGACCGGCGACTTCGGCATCTCGCTTCGCACAAACCAGCCTGTCCTGGAACTGATCCTCCAGAAGCTGCCGGTGACGATCCAGCTTGCCGTGATGGCGATGTTCTTCGCCATGCTGATCGGCATACCGATCGGCATCCTGGCGGCGGTCAAGAAGAACACGTTCATCGACTACATCGCCAACGTGCTGGCGCTGACCGGCCTGTCGATCCCGAATTTCTGGCTCGGCATCATGCTCATCCTGCTGATCTCGGTGCAGCTCGGCTGGCTTCCGGCTTCCGGCTTCGAGTCGATCTTCGTCGATCCCGTCCGGTCGCTGCAGACCATGGTCATGCCGGCCTTCGTACTCGGCAATGCGCTGGCCGCGACCTTGATGCGCCATACCCGCTCGGCGATGATCGGGGTGCTCAGCGCCGACTATATCCGCACCGCCCGCGCCAAGGGGCTTTCTCCGCGGGAAGTCATCCTCAGCCACAGTTTCCGCAATGCGCTGCTGCCGGTCGTGACGCTGTCGGCGCTACTGTTCGGGGAACTGCTCGCCGGCGCGGTGCTGACCGAGCAGATCTTCACCATCCCGGGCTTCGGCAAGCTGATCGTCGACGCCGTCTTCAACCGCGACTATGCGGTGGTGCAGGGCGTCGTGCTGTGCACGGCGGTCGGCTTCATTCTGATGAACCTGTTCGCCGACGTCCTCTATGTCCTCCTCAATCCGCGTCTGAGGGCCACCCTATGACCACGATCGACCAAGCACCGCCCGTGGCGGCAGCCAAGCGCGACAGGAGCCGCGCCTGGCGCAAGATGAAGAAGAACAGGAGCGCGCTCGTCGGCGCCGTCATCGTCCTTTTCTTCGCAATCCTTGCGGCCAGCGCCCCGATCCTGCCGATCATCGATCCCGTCGCAACGAGCTGGACGGCGATCCGCAAGGCGCCTTCGGCCATGTACTGGCTTGGCACCGACGATCTTGGCCGAGACATTCTTTCCCGCATGATCTGGGGCGCCCAGGCATCGCTGATGGCCGGGGTGTTTTCGGTCGCCATTGCGGTCGGCATCGGCGTGCCCTTCGGCCTCATCTCCGGTTATTTCGGTGGCTGGGTGGATATGGTGATCTCGCGCATCACCGAGGCGCTGCTCGCCATGCCTTTCCTGATCATGGCGATCGCGCTTGCGGCATTTCTGGGCCCGAGCCTGATGAATGCGATGATCGCCATCGGCCTCTCCGCCATGCCGATCTTCGTGCGGCTGACCCGCGGTCAGGTCCTGGCGGTCAAGACGGAGGACTATGTCGAAGGCGCACGCGCCGTCGGCCTGAACCACTTCGAAATCATGACCCGCTACATCCTGCCCAACGTTTTCGCACCCATCATCGTCCAGGCGACGCTGACGATCGCAACCGCGATCATCGCAGAGGCGAGCCTTTCCTTCCTCGGCCTCGGCCAGCAGCCGCCGGCCCCATCCTGGGGCTCGATGTTGAACGTCGCCAAGAACTTCCTGAGCCAGGCGCCCTGGATGGCGATGTGGCCGGGCGCGGCGATCTTCCTCGTCGTCATCGGCTTCAATCTCCTGGGCGATGGCCTGCGCGATGCGCTGGATCCCCGCGAGGCATGACGGCCGCGCCAAGCATGATTTGAAAGGACCACACCATGACTGAGTTCACCACACGGCCGGAAATCCTCGGCACGTTCGGGGTCGTCACCTCGACCCATTGGATCGCTTCGGCCGTCGGCATGGCGATCCTCGAAAAGGGCGGCAATGCCTTCGATGCGGCGGTTGCGACCGGTTTCGTGCTGCAGATCGTCGAGCCGCATCTCTGCGGTCCGGGCGGCGACATGCCGGCCATCTTCTACTCGAAGAAGAAGGACAAGGTCGAAGTCATCTGCGCGCAGGGGCCTGCACCGGCTGGCGCCACGATCGAGCACTACACGTCGGAAGGCTTGAAGCTGATCCCCGGCGACGGCCTGCTCGCGACCGTCATCCCCGGCGCCTTCGACGGCTGGATGCTGATGCTGCGCGACTACGGCACGATGAGCGTCCGCGACGTGCTCGAGCCGGCGATCTATTACGCCGAGCACGGCCACCCGATGCTCGCCCGCGTTTCGGCCACCATCAAGGGGCTTGCTGGCTTCTTCGAGACGGAATGGCCGACCTCCCACGCGACCTGGCTACCGGGCGGCGTGGCGCCCGAGGCGCAGAGCAATTTCAAAAACCCGGTGCTCGCTGAGACCTGGAAGCGCATCATCGCGGAGGCCGAGGCCAAGACCGGCCGCGAAAACCAGATCGAAGCGGCCCGCGATGCCTTCTATCGCGGCTTCGTGGCCGAGGCGATCGACCACTATGTCTCGACGGCTGAGGTGATGGATGCGAGCGGCGCCCGCCACAAGGGCGTGCTGACTGCCGACGACATGGCCAACTGGCAGGCGACCGTCGAGGCGCCGCAGACCTATGACTATCACGACTGGACCGTTGCCAAGACGCCGGCCTGGGGGCAGGGGCCTGTGCTTCTGCAATCGCTGGCGCTGTTGAAGGGCTTTGACCTCTCGGCGATGGATCCGGCCGGACCGGATTTCGTGCACGTTGTCGTGGAAGCCATGAAGCTCGCTTTCGCCGACCGGGAAGTCTATTACGGCGACCCGGATTTCGCGCAGATCCCGACCGAATACCTGTTGTCGGAAGGCTACAATGCCGAGCGCCGCAAGCTGATCGGCAGCCAAGCCTCGCTGGAGCTGCGGCCGGGCCGCGTCCCTGGTTACGACCACCAGTTCGACCTCACCATGGGCATGCTCGCCGAGGTCAGCGGCAAGGGCGCGGTCTACGAGCCGACCATGTCGCATCTCACGGAAAAGCGCGGCGACACGGTCCATATCGACGTCATCGACCGCTGGGGCAACATGGTATCGACCACGCCGTCGGGCGGCTGGCTGCAGTCCTCGCCGATCGTGCCAGGCCTCGGTTTCGCCTTGAATTCCCGCGCCCAGATGTTCTGGCTGAAGCCCGGCCTGCCGACCTCGCTCGAACCGGGAAAACGTCCGCGCACGACGCTCACCCCGTCGCTGGCGCTGCATCAGGGCCGCCCGACGCTGGTGTTTGGCACGCCCGGCGGCGACCAGCAGGACCAGTGGCAGCTGCCCTTCTTCCTGCGTTACGTCCACCACAAGCCGAACCTGCAGGCGGCGATCGACATGCCGCTGTTCCACACCACCCATTTCCCGGGCTCCTTCTATCCACGCACCAGCCAGCCGGGAAACATCATGGTCGAAAGCAATATCGGTGCGGACGTGCTCGCCGATCTGCGCAGCCGCGGCCACCAGATCACCGTTGCCGATCCCTGGAGCGTCGGCCGGCTGACCGCGGCGCGCCGTGATGCGGGCGGCTTGATGCGAGCAGCCGCAACGCCGCGCCTGATGCAGGCCTATGCGGTCGGGAGATAAGCCATGACATGGTCGATCGTCGCACGCGATCCGCAAACCGGTCACTTCGGAATTTCGGTTGCCAGCCGCTTCTTCGCGGTTGGCGCCGCGGTGCCGCATATCAAGGGCAGGGTGGGCGCCGTCGCCACCCAGGCCTTCGTCAGCCCGCTCTACGGCACCGACGGACTGAAACTGCTGGAAGAGGGCAGGAGCCCGCAGGAGATCATCGAGACGCTGACTGCGCGCGATGATGGCCGGCGTCAGCGCCAGTTCCACCTGATCGACGCCAGCGGCCGCAATGCCGCCTATACCGGCGAGATCTGCGTCGACTGGGCCGGCCATCTGGTCGATGACAACGTCTCCGTCGCCGGCAACATGCTGGCCGGGCCGCAGGTGATCGCCGAGACGCTGCGGGTCTACAAGGAAAAGGCGGCCGAGGGCGCGCCGCTCGCCGAGCGCCTGCTCGCCGCCATGGATGCCGGAGAGGCCGCGGGCGGCGACAAGCGCGGCAAGCAATCCGCCGCCATGGTCCTCTACCGCGACCAGGATTACCCTTGGCTGCGCATCAACGCCGACGATCACGCCGATCCGCTCGGCGAACTGCGGCGCCTCTACGCGGTGGCGCAGGAGCGTTTCCTGCATGTTGCCGAAACCATGCCGACCCGCGAAAACCCGCATGGCATGATCGATCGCCGCGTCATCGACCAGAAGATCGCCGAGCTGGAAGCCGCCCGCGAAGCGGAAGGCCGCGCGTCCGCCTCCTTTGCCACCCTCTGGAAGCCCCAATGACGAAATCCCGATGACCGAGACACCTGTTCTTTCCGTCAGGAAGCTGACGACATCCTTCCTGGTCGACGGCGAATGGAAAAGCGTCGTCCGCGACGTCTCCTTCGACGTGCATCCGGGAGAAACGGTGGCGATCGTCGGCGAGAGCGGCTCCGGCAAGAGCGTCACCTCGCTGTCGATCATGCGGCTGCTGGCTGCCAATACGAGCAAGATCGAGGGCAGCATCCTGCTCTCCGGCAGGGATCTCCTGTCGATCTCCGAAAAGGAGATGCGGGGGGGTCGTGGCAACGACGCCTCGATGATCTTCCAGGAGCCGATGACCTCGCTCAACCCGATCTTCACGATCGGACGGCAGATCTCGGAAGTGCTGACGCGCCACAAGGGACTGACGAAGTCTCAGGCGCGCGCGGAAACCGTGCGGCTGCTCGAAAAGGTCCGCATTCCGAATGCCGGCGCACGGTTCGACGACTATCCGCACCAGTTCTCCGGCGGCATGCGCCAGCGCGTCATGATCGCCATGGCCTTGGCCTCGAAGCCGAGGCTTCTGATCGCCGACGAACCGACCACCGCGCTCGATGTCACCATTCAGGGACAAATCCTCGACCTGATCAAGGTTTTGCAGGAAGAGGAGGGCATGTCGGTTCTCTTCATCACCCATGACATGGGTGTGGTCGCCGAGATCGCCGACCGCACCATCGTCATGTATCGCGGCGAGGCGGTCGAGAGCGGTCCGACCGAAGAAATCTTCCACCGCGGCAAACATCCCTATACCCGCGCGCTGCTGTCGGCCGTGCCGCGGCTCGGCTCGATGCAGGACCGCAAATGGCCGACCCGTTTCCCGGTCGTCGACATCACCACCGGCGAGACCGCAGAGCCGAAGGAAGTCGCCGGCACCGTCGATACGCGAAAAACCCCGGTTCTGGCGGTGAAGAACCTCGTCACCCGCTTCGCGGTCCGCTCCGGCCTGTTCGCGACGCAGACGGGTTCCGTCCATGCGGTCGAGAATATTTCCTTCGACCTCTTCCAGGGCGAAACCCTGTCACTGGTCGGTGAATCCGGCTGCGGCAAGTCGACGACCGGCCGCTCGATCATGCGGCTGATCGAGCCGACCAGCGGCGACGTGGCGCTCGACGGCTACGATGTCCTGCGTCTCGACCAGACCGGCCTGCGCGACATGCGCAAGACCATCCAGATGATCTTCCAGGATCCGTTCTCGTCGCTCAACCCGCGCATGACTATCGGCGCCGCGATCTCCGAACCCTTCGTCAAGCACAAGCTCGGCAACGCGAAGGACGCCAGGGAAAAGACCGCCGATCTTCTCCGCAAGGTCGGCCTCTCGCCCGACATGGCAGGCCGTTATCCGCATGAATTTTCCGGCGGCCAGCGCCAGCGCATCGCGATTGCCCGCGCCCTGTCGCTCGATCCGAAGGTGATCGTCGCCGACGAAAGCGTCTCGGCGCTCGACGTCTCGATCAAGGCGCAGGTCTGCAACCTGCTCCTCGACCTTCAGCAGAGCCTCAACCTCGCCTTCCTGTTCATCAGCCATGACATGGCGGTGGTGGAACGGGTCAGCCATCGGGTAGCGGTCATGTATCTCGGCGAGATCGTCGAGATCGGCCCGCGCGCCGCAGTCTTCGACAATCCGCAGCATCCCTATACGCGCAAGCTGATGGCAGCCGTTCCGGTGCCGGACCCGGCCCGCCGCGGCATCCGCCGGGGCATTTCCAACGACGAGCTGAAGAGCCCGGTTCGTCCGATGGGTTTCCAGCCGCCGGCGCGCGAGTATCGCGAGGTTTCCGCGGGCCATCTGGTGCAGGTGGCCTGAGGGAAGGCGGACCTGAGGCCGCGAAAACTCAGATCAGCCTTAGCCCCTTCAGGCTGACATGCCCGTCCTTGCCGATGATGATGTGGTCGTGCACCGTGATGCCGAGAGGTTTTGCGGTGTCGACGATCGTCTTCGTCATGTCGATATCGGCGCGCGACGGCGTCGGATCGCCGCTCGGGTGGTTGTGGACGAGGATGATCGCGGTCGCCGACAGTTCGAGCGCCCGGCGCACGACTTCGCGCGGATAGACCGGCGTATGGTCGACGGTGCCATGACCCTGCACCTCGTCGGCGATCAGCGCATTCCGCTTGTCGAGGAAGAGGATGCGGAACTGTTCGCGTGGTTCATAGGCCATGATCGCATGGCAGTAATCGATGACCGAGGACCAAGATGACAGCACCTGCTTGCCGCGCAGCTCGCTCTTCAGCATCCGATGACCGACCGTCGCGACGAGCTTCAGGTCGAGCGCTACCGCCTCGCCGACGCCCTTGACCTCCTGCAGCAATCCGAGCGGCGCGCCCAGAACGCCGGCAAGCGTTCCGAACCGGGCGATCAACGCCTTGGCAAGCGGTTTCGTATCGCGGCGCGGGATAGACCGGAACAGCAGGAGTTCAAGGATCTCGTAGTCGGCAAGTCCGGTGTCGCCATGTTCGCGATACTTGGTTTTGAGGCGCTCGCGGTGACCGTGGTAATGCGCGCCCGGCTCGTCGTCGCCCATCGAGGCCGGTTTCTTGATGGCTTTCGGCTTGGTCAGCTGTTCGGCGAAAAAGCCGCGCTCGTCCTCGATGAAGGACGTCTGTTCGTCCGGCGGAGGAGCGGAGCGGCTGGCCATCCGTTACCTCGAAAGCGGTGGCAGGCCGGGTCGGTCGAAACCTCCGGGCGACAAGGTAAAGATCTCGCAGCCGGTGGCGGTGACGCCGATCGCATGTTCGTATTGCGCTGACAGCGACCGGTCGCGGGTCACTGCCGTCCAGCCGTCGGAAAGCACCTTCACATGCGGCTTGCCGAGATTGATCATCGGCTCGATGGTGAAGATCATGCCTTCCTTCATCTCCGGACCCTCGTCGGCGCGGCCGTAATGGAGGATGTTCGGCGAGTCGTGGAAAAGCCGGCCGACGCCATGGCCGCAGAAATCGCGCACGACCGAGCAGCGTTCCGCTTCCGCATAGGTCTGGATCGCTTCGCCGATTGCACCTGTGCGTGCGCCGGGACGTACGGCCTCTATGCCGCGCATCAGGCATTCATAGGTGACTTCGAGCAGGCGCTCGGAGGCGCGCTTGATCTGCCCGACCGGATACATGCGGCTCGAATCCCCGTGCCAGCCGTCGAGGATATAGGTGACGTCGATATTGACGATATCACCTTCCCGCAAAGGCTTGTCGTCCGGAATGCCGTGGCAGACGACGTGGTTGATCGAGGTGCAGGAGGATTTTGTGTAACCGCGATAGTTCAACGTCGCCGGCAGCGCGCCGTGGTCCATGCCGAACTCGAAGACGAAGCGGTCTATCGCGTTTGTGGTGACGCCGGGCTGCACGATCGACGCAAGCTCGTCGAGGCAGCGCGCCGTCAGCAGGCAGGCCTTGCGCATGCCGGCAAAGTCCTCCGCGCTATAGAGGCGGATCGCACCCGTATTCTTCAGGGGGGCGGAAACCGCCTCGATATAGTTGACCATGGTTCTTCTCTCGCAATCTCCCCGTTCATAAAGCAGCCGGGCCCGGTTCGTCCATGGCGATCAGCCCCGAAGGCGTTATTTCCTCCGGCGAAACGCGGCAATGCACCGCATAGGCCTCGACGCCGCGGGCTTTGGCGCGCTCGAAGGCGAGCGCATAGAATGGGTCGAGATCTCCGCAGATACGGAACCGCGAACAGTCGTGCCGCTGGATGAGGTAGATCATCGCCGCCCGGTGACCAGCCTCCGCCATGTCGCCCAGCTCTTCCAGATGTTTGGCACCGCGCTTGGTGACCGTATCGGGAAACTCCGCCAATCCGGGTTCGCGGCAGAAATGAACGTTCTTGACCTCCACATACGCATTCGCAAGACCGTCGCCGATCAGCAGGAAGTCGATGCGCGAATTGCGGCCGTAGCGCTGTTCGCGCAGGATCGTCTGATAGCCGCCAAGGCTCGGGATCAGCCCGGCGCGGATCGCTTCTTCCGCGAGCCGGTTCGGCAGGCCGGTATTGATGCCGACGCGCTCGCCGTCCACCTCGACCATCTCGAACATGTGCCGGTATTTGCGGGTCGGGCTGTCATGCAGCGACACCCAGATCTTCGAGCCCGGCGTCGTCAGCCCACGCATCGAACCGGTATTCGGGCAGGAGCCGGTAAACGGCGTGCCGTCCGCCAGCACGGCGTCGAACAGGAAACGTTTGTAGCGCTGCAGGAGGGTGGCCGGCACCAGTGGGGGATCGAAGCGCATCTGCGAATAGGGTCAGATACGTTCCAGCACATAGGTGCCAGGCGCATCGGCAATCGCATTCAGCGCCTTGCCGCCGGGCTTGCGGGCCGGCACGCGCTCGTCGTCCTTGGCTTCGACCCAGGCATGCCAGTGCGGCCACCAGGATCCCTTGTTTTCCTCTGCATCCGTCAGCCAGTCTTCGTACTGGCCTTCGGCCTTGCCGCCGGTCCAGTACTGGTACTTCTGCTTGTCGGGCGGATTGACGACGCCGGCGATGTGGCCCGAACCGGTCAGCACGAAATCCACAGGCCCGCCGAACAACGACGAGCCGAGGAAGACCGATTTCGGCGGCGCGATATGGTCCTCCCGGGTGGCGAGATTGTAGACCGGGATCTTGATGTCCTTCAGCGAGATCGTCTTTCCCGCGAGCTTCATCTGGCCCTTGCTCAGGTTGTTGTCGAGATAGCAGTTGCGCAGGTAATAGGCGTGGTTGGCGGCCGCCATGCGCGTGCTGTCGGAATTCCAGTAGAGCAGGTCGAACGGCATCGGTTCCTGGCCCTTCAGGTAGTTGCTGACGACATAGGGCCAGATGAGCTCGGAGGCGCGCAGCATGTTGAAGGCGGTCGCCATCTTCGAGCCGTCGAGATAGCCGACCGTGTTCATCTGTTTTTCCATCGAGGCGATCTGTTCCTCGTCGACGAAGACCTTGAGATCGCCCGCATGGGTGAAATCCACCTGGGTGGTGAGGAAGGTCGCCGATGCGATGCGGCTGTTCTTCTTCTGGGCGTGATAGGCAAGCGTCGCGGCAAGCAGCGTTCCGCCGACGCAGTAACCGATCGCGTTGACCTGTTTTTCGCCGGTAGCCTTCTCGACCGTGGTCAGCGCGAAGTCGATCCCCTCGCGCATGTAGGATTCCCAGTCTTTCTTCGCATGGCGTTCGTCAGGATTGACCCAGGAGATCACGAAGACCGTATGGCCCTGGTCGACGCACCACTTGATGAAGCTTTTCTGCGGGTTGAGGTCGAGAATGTAGAACTTGTTGATCCACGGGGGGCAGATGAGGAGAGGGCGCTTCAGCACCGTTTCCGTCGACGGATCGTACTGGATGACCTCGCAGACCTCGCTCTGGGCGATCACCTTGCCGGGCGTCAACGCCATGTTGCGGCCGATCGCGAACTTGGTCGCGTCGGTGTGGCGCAGCCTCAGGTCACCGCGCCCGGCGGCGATATCCTCCGCGAACATCTTCATGCCGGCCACCAGGTTGGCGCCGTTGCTGGCCACCGTCTCGCGATAGACCTCCGGATTGGTCAGAGCGAAATTGGCCGGCGAAAGGGCTGCCGTCACCTGCTTCACGTAGAAGGCGGCCTTGTGCCGGGTGTGCTCGTCGAGTCCTTCGGCTTCGTTGACCAGCTTGTCGGCCCAGGAGGCGGTGACGAGATAGAGCTGCCGGAGGAGGGCGAAGAACGGGTTCTTTGCCCAGTCCTGATCGGCGAACCGCTTATCCTTCGGCAGTGTGTCGGTCTCGGAGGCGACAGTCTGGCCGGAATATTGCCCCGAAAACTGATTGAGCGTGCGCGTCCAGATGCCGATATAGCTGGAAAACAGCAGGGTCTGGGCTTCGAGCGTCCGCTTCGGATCCGAAATCCAGTATTCGGTGACCTTGGAAAGGGTCTTCACGAGGTCGGTCATCGGGTCGACCGAATCGCCGATCTCGCCGCGTTCGCGCGGACCGAGCCATTCCGATGCCGCTTTGCCGAGATTTTCGAGCGCCCGGGCGAAGTTCATGGCGAGCGCCTGCGGGTCCTTGACCACATAGGCCTCGACCGATTTGGGGTCGAATCCGGGAAATTCCTGTCCGGCCTGCCCTTTATCGTCGGTCTTTTCCGCCACGTGCTGCCTCCCCACAGTTTGTTAGTTGTTTTCGTTTGTACATTGTGCCTGAAAGCGAATACAAGTGCCAGCGATCGGCGCCTTCAGGTGCATTGGCCGATGACGGAAACTGGGTTACGGAAATGGAAAAACTGAGGCATCGGATCGGCAGCTTACCGCTTTTCATCGGTCTTGGCGCGCTCTCTCTTTTGGCCGGCTGCAACGGCAAAACCTTTGCCCTGGATGACGGTATTCCGAACACCGCACCGCCGGCCGTGGTCGTCCAGAACAAGACCGCGCCGCCGCCAGGTCCCGTCACCCGGCAGAACACCGGCGTCTATCCGACCTTCGATCCGACGCTGCGCGCTGCGGCCGAGCAGATCGAGGACGAGGATTACAACAAGAGCGAGCCGCGCCTTGCGTCGCTCGCTCGCCTGCGCCGGTCGGGCTCGATCTCGGAAGCCGAATATCAGCGCAGGGTCGCCGAATACCGCAAGCTCGCCGCCGATCACGGCAAGGACGCGTTGGCAGAGATCGCCAAGTAGTCCAGCCAACCCCATATCGGCAAATAGCACTTGCCTTTCGGCGCTTTTGGTCGCAAAGCAAAAAATCGCCAATCATGCGACACCGGCGCGTCGCGTCTGACGCTGCGCGCCCTCCACGGGGAGAAAGATGGAAGAGTTTCATAAAGTCCGACGCCTGCCGCCATACGTCTTCGAACAGGTCAACCGTTTGAAGGCAAGCGCGCGAGCGGGTGGCGCGGACATTATCGATCTCGGCATGGGCAATCCCGACCTTCCGACCCCGAAGGCGATCGTCGACAAGCTCTGCGAAGTCGTACAGGACCCGCGCACCCATCGTTATTCGTCGTCCAAGGGCATTCCCGGCCTGCGCCGCGCCCAGGCTGCCTATTACGCCCGCCGTTTCGGCGTGAAGCTCAACCCGGATACCCAGGTCGTCGCGACGCTTGGTTCCAAGGAAGGCTTCGCCAACATGGCGCAGGCGATCACCGCGCCTGGCGACGTGATCCTGTGCCCGAACCCGACCTATCCGATCCACGCCTTCGGCTTTCTGATGGCAGGCGGCGTGATCCGCTCGATGAACGTCGAGCCGGATGACAGCTTCTTTCCGCCACTCGAAAGGGCTGTGAAACATTCGATCCCGAAGCCCTTGGCGCTGATCATCAACTATCCGTCCAACCCGACGGCGCATGTCGCCTCGCTGGACTTCTATAAAGAGGTGGTGAGCTTTGCCAGAAAGCACGACATCATCGTGCTCTCCGACCTTGCCTATTCGGAAATCTACTTCGAAGGCGAACCGCCACCGTCCGTGCTCCAGGTACCTGGTGCGATGGATATCGCCGTCGAGTTCACCTCGATGTCGAAGACCTTCTCCATGCCCGGCTGGCGCATCGGTTTTGCGGTCGGCAACGAGCGGCTGATCTCGGCGCTGACCCGCGTCAAGTCGTACCTCGACTACGGCGCCTTCACGCCGATCCAGGTTGCCGCGACCCATGCCCTCAACGGCGACGGTTCCGACATCGCGGAAGTCCGCAATGTCTACAAGCGCCGCCGCGACGTGATGGTCGATTCCTTCGGCAAGGCTGGTTTCGAAGTGCCGCCGCCGGCGGCGACCATGTTCGCCTGGGCGAAGATCCCGGAAAAGTTCCGCCATCTCGGCAGCCTCGAATTCTCGAAGCTCCTCGTCGAGAAGGCGGACGTCGCGGTCGCACCGGGCATCGGTTTCGGCGAGATGGGCGACGACTATGTTCGTCTGGCACTGGTCGAGAACGAACACCGGATCCGCCAGGCGGCCCGCAACATCAAGAAGTTCCTGTCGACGGCCGACGAGACGATGCACAACGTCATCTCGCTCAACACGCGCCGCTGATCGGACCAGCATTTCCGGCGGCCCTGACGGGCCGCCACCTCCCAGGCAATCAGGAAGAATAGCATGGCAGACGCCCTCAAAGTCGGCATTGCGGGTCTCGGCACTGTGGGTGCCTCGCTCGTCCGGATCATCCAGACCCGCGCGAATGAATTGGCAACGACTTGCGGCCGTGCGATCGAGATCACGGCGGTAACGGCCCGCGACAGGTCGCGCGACCGCGGCATCGACATTTCCGGCATCACCTGGTTCGACACGCCGGAAAAGATGGCCAACGAGGCCGATATCGACGTCTTCGTGGAATTGATGGGCGGTGCCTCGGGTGCCGCCGCCGATTCCGTGCGGGCGGCGCTGACCCGTGGTCTCCACGTGGTGACCGCCAACAAGGCGCTGCTTGCCGCCTCCGGTGTCGAGCTTGCCAAGATCGCCGAAGAGAAAAGCGTTCTTCTCAATTTCGAGGCGGCCGTCGCCGGCGGCATCCCGGTCATCAAGGCGCTTCGCGAGTCGCTGACCGGCAATACCGTGTCGCGCGTCTACGGCATCATGAACGGCACCTGCAACTACATCCTGACCCGGATGGAGAAGGAAGGCCTGTCGTTTGCCGATTGCCTCAAGGAAGCGCAGCGGCTTGGGTATGCCGAGGCCGATCCGGCCTTCGACATCGAGGGCAACGACACGGCCCACAAGCTCGCCATCCTGACGACGCTCGCCTTCGGCACGCAGATCGCAGCCGACGAGATCTATCTCGAGGGCATCAGCAATATCTCGATCGAGGACATTCATGCGGCCGCCGATCTCGGCTACCGCATCAAGCTGCTCGGCGTCGCCCAGCTGACCGACAGCGGCATCGAACAGCGCGTTCATCCGACCATGGTGCCGCACGACTCGGTCATCGCCCAGGTCGACGGCGTCACCAATGCGGTGGCGATCGAATCCGATATCCTCGGTGAACTGCTGATGGTCGGCCCCGGCGCCGGCGGCAATGCGACCGCGTCCGCCGTTCTCGGCGACATCGCCGACATCGCCAAGAGCAGCCCGGGCGCCCAGCGCGTTCCGGTTCTCGGCACACCGGCCGCGTCGCTGGCTCCCTACAAGCGCGCCCGCATGCAGAGCCACGAGGGCGGTTATTTCATCCGCCTGACCGTCGCCGACCGCACCGGCGTCTTTGCCAGCATCGCCGCCCGCATGGCGGAAAACGGCATCTCGCTGGAATCGATCATGCAGCGATCCAAGCCGGATACCGCGACCGACACACCGAAGACCATCATCCTCGTCACCCATGCGACCACGGAGGATTCCGTCCGCAAGGCGGTCGATGCGATCAAGGCGGAAAGTTATCTCGTCGGCGAGCCCCAGGTGATTCGCATCGAGCGCCCCAAGGCTTTTTAAAAACCAGGCCGCATCGAAAAGACGGACGCTGCCGTTTCCTGTGGGTAACGCCGGAACCTTTCGGGAACTTCTGTGAAAAGCAGGGCTGCGAAGGCTCCCTGACTGGCCGCTCACGGCCCCCGGACGTAGGCTGTCGCTGGCAATCACTGTCGAGGAGGCTTGCGCGATCGCCATGAAGATGCGGGCCGTGAATACGCGGAAAATGAACACGCGGAATAAGGGATACCGGCTGCAACTCAGTGGCGTCCGCTCGGAGCCCCATGGCTCTCGGCCCATGCGTTTCGTTCATGCCAATGATCAGGCGCGTGGTGACGGTCTCGAAGGGCGGCGGGTTTTTGTTTGCCTGCTTGTGTTCTTCGCAGTCGCGGCCGGCATCAGCGGCTCCGCATTCGTCTGGTCGATGCTGTGACCGGCCGGCATCCGCAAGACGGCCCGATCCAACCGGCAATCCCGTCAAAGCGATTCCTCTTGCTCTCGCGATGGGCTAAAAGCGCTCCATGACAAGAATTTTCTCCGCGCTTTCGTCGACAGTGGAAACGGTTGATCCCGTCCCGCGTGCATTCCTCGGCGTCGAACGCTCCGCAGGCGATCAGCGCTGGGTATCGCGTCTCGATCAGGCGGCCCAGAACCGGGCGCTGGCGATTGCCCAGGTCCACGGCATTCCCGATCTCGTCGCCCGCGTGCTTGCCGGCCGCGGCGTGGCTCTGGACGATGCTCCCGCCTTTCTCGACCCGACCATCCGCTCGCTGATGCCGGACCCTTACACGCTCACCGATTGCGAGAAGGCTGTGCTGCGGCTCGCCGATGCGATCGCCCGGCAGGAGAAGGTGGCGATCTTCGGCGATTACGACGTCGACGGCGCATCCTCTTCGGCATTGCTCTACCGGTTTCTCCGCCATTTCGGCGTCGAGGCGGAAATCTACATTCCGGACCGCATCTTCGAGGGTTATGGCCCCAATCCGGCGGCGATCCGCCAGCTGATCGCCAACGGCGCCCGCCTCATCGTTACCGTCGACTGCGGCTCCACCAGCCATGATGCGCTTGCCGCGGCGCGTGACGAGGGCTGCGACGTCGTGGTCATCGACCACCACCAGCTCGGCCACGAACTGCCGCCATGCCTGGCGCTCGTCAATCCGAATCGCGAGGACGATCTTTCGGGCCAGGGCCATCTCTGCGCCGCCGGCGTCGTTTTCCTGGTTCTGGTCGCGGCCGCGCGCCACATGCGCCAGATCGGCGATCCGCGCGCCAGATCGCTCGACCTGCTCGCCTGGCTCGATATCGTCGCGCTGGCGACCGTCTGCGACGTGGTGCCGCTGAAGGGGCTCAACCGCGCCTATGTGGTCAAGGGCCTGCTTGCGGCCCGCCATATGGGCAATGCCGGGCTTTCGGCGCTGTTCCGCAAGGCGGGGCTTGGCGGCCCCGTGACGCCCTATCATTTCGGCTTCCTGATCGGCCCACGCATCAATGCCGGCGGACGCATCGGCGACGCGGCTCTCGGCAGCCGCCTGCTGACGCTGGAAGATCCGATCGAGGCGGAGGAGATCGCCGGCCGGCTGGACGATCTCAACCGCGAGCGGCAGGCCATGGAAGCCGCCATGCTCGCCGAGGCCGAGGCCGAAGTACTGGCTGAATACGGCAACGGCGAGGGGGCAAACGTCATCGTCACGGCGCGCGACAAATGGCACCCGGGCATTGTTGGGCTGATCGCGGCGCGGCTGAAGGAGAAATTCAAGCGGCCGGCTTTCGCGATCGCCTTCGATCCGTCCGGCAAGGGGACCGGTTCCGGCCGTTCGATCAACGGCTTCGACATGGGCCGCATGGTGCGCGCGGCGGTGGATGCCGGCCTGCTCGTCAAGGGCGGCGGCCACGCCATGGCAGCCGGGTTGACGGTCGAGCGCAGCAATTTGGGCCGTCTGCGTGCCTTCTTCGAGGAGATGGCGGGCGAGGGCGTGCCGGCACTGGTCGCCAATCACGTGCTGAAGATCGACGGCGCGCTATCTGCGTCCGGCGCCACGCTCGAACTCTTCGACCAGCTCGAACAGGCCGGCCCCTATGGTTCGGGCCATTCACAGCCGGTCTTTGCCATCCCTGCCCACCGGCTGAAGGATGCCCGCCTGGTCGGGACCGCGCATATCAAGGTGACGCTGGAGGCGGCCGACGGCTCACGGCTGGAAGGGATCGCCTTCCGCGCCGCCGAGACGCCGCTCGGCAATATGCTGCTCAATTCCAGAGGGGCGCAGATCCACGCCGCCGGCTGCCTCAGCGCCGACCAATGGCAGGGCACGCGGCGTATGCAGCTTCGCCTGCTGGACGCCGTGAAGGCGCCGTAGGAAGCAATCCGATTTTTTGGGAAAGAATCCGCTTTTGCGGAGAGAGGAAGTGGCACGCCCTAGGGGAGTCGAACCCCTCTTCCCAGAATGAAAATCTGGTGTCCTAACCGATAGACGAAGGGCGCGTGCGCTTCGTGGTGGCGCCCTTATAGTCAGGGTGTTTCTATCCCGCAAGCGCAAAATTGCATTTTCCAGCGCTTGCAGACGCAAAAAATCGTGCAGCTGCAAAATGGCGTGCGAAGGCTGGATACAGGAACAAAAACAAAAGCTTGGGGGAGGTGGAAGTGGCACGCCCTAGGGGAGTCGAACCCCTCTTCCCAGAATGAAAATCTGGTGTCCTAACCGATAGACGAAGGGCGCCTGCGCTTCGTGGCGCTCTTATAGAGAGGGGATTTCTTTCCTGCAAGCGCCAAAGCCATCTTTTTTACAAAAAAATGACGGCTTCTCTTGCGCCGGCTGTTCGAATGAAAACTGCGTCAAATCAGCAGCTTAAAGGAGTGCCCTCAGCGTCGGTCCCGCAGGCTGCGGCGGGCGTGGCCTGCGGCATGCTGTAGACGCTGGCGGTGGTGGCGTTGAAATTCCGCCGCGGCAGATTGGCCGGAACCGGGCCGTTGCCGGATGGAGCGGCTGCAGCCATCGGCGGGTTTGCCGAAAAGATCGTAGCGCTGTCGGCGCGCACGCCCGTCGACTGCGTCGAAAGGCCAGCAATCGACGCCTGCTGTGGCTGTGCAGGTGCCGGCGGGAACGTATTTTCCGGGGTGGGAACGGCGGCCGGTGCGATTGCCGCCGGTGCCTGGGCTGACTGCGCTTCCGCCTTGGGGATGGCCGGATCGGTCCGGCGATTCGAGGCCGTGGTGCCGCCCTTGGTGAGGATGCCCTTGACGCTTGCCGCCACCGTGGTGCGCGGCGCGGGTGTCGTGGCGTCAGCGGTCTTTTTCGTGGTGGTGCAGCTACTGAGCGTCAGCGCGGAAAGGCAGACGATTGCCAGCGTCATGCGAACGTTGGAACAAAGGAAAGGTGTTTTTGGCAAAGGCATGCCCCGTCGGCTCCTATCGCGGCCGTCATGCCGCGAATCATCGTGCCCGAGCATCTCGCGGAAGGGCGCCATGGACAAGCCGGCCGGGGCAGGCGACGTTAGCCTGGGGCAAGGTTGGGGAAAGAACGCGGCGGTTGAGTAAAAAAGAAGCCGCCGCGTTGAAAAGTTTTACCAGCTGCCGATATTCGGAGCTGAGGCCCAGGGTTCGGCAACCGGCAGGTTGTCGCCCTTCTGGAGCAGTTCGATCGAAATGCCGTCCGGCGAACGGACGAAGGCCATCCGGCCTTCGCGCGGCGGACGGTTGATGGTGATGCCGTTGTCCGAAAGGTGCTGGCAGAAATCGTAGATGTTATCGACCTCATAGGCGAGGTGACCGAAGTTGCGACCGCCGGTATAATCCTCGGTGTCCCAATTGTAGGTCAGCTCGACGCAGGGGGCGAGAACGTCCTTGGCTTGGCTGAGATCGTCGGGCGCCGCGAGGAAGACCAGCGTGAAGCGGCCCTTCTCGTTGTCGATGCGCCGGATCTCTTTCAGGCCGAAAACGGTAGTGTAGAAATGAAGTGAGGCGTCCAGGTCTTTCACCCGGACCATGGTATGAAGATAACGCATTATGGTGTCTTCCTCCGATAAATCCAGTCGCCGATAGACCTCGTTCGGGTCCGTGCTGGATATGGCGCAGACGCCAGCCTGGAGCAAGCCACTCTCGATAGAGATGAAGGTGGATAAAGCCAAGGCAGGGACTTGCGCTAGATGGTTAGCAAGATGTTAATCTATCCTCTAAGAATCAGTTGATCGTCACGTCGTAACGCGTAATCGAGGGGCCGACAGGATATGGCAGACAGAATGTCATCGAAAGACGTTGGCAGTTTCGAAGAGCTTCCGGGCGAGCCGGTCGAGCTGATCGAAATCACTGGCGTCGTCAAATGGTTCGATGTGGCCAAGGGGTTCGGCTTCATCGTTCCAGACAACGGCATGCAGGATGTGCTTCTGCACGTGACCTGCCTTCGTCGAGACGGATACCAGACCATCCTGGAAGGCACACGCATCGTTGCGATGATCCAGAAGCGGGATCGCGGCTATCAGGCGTTCCGCATCCTGTCCATGGATCAATCGACCGCCGTCCATCCCTCGGATCTTCCGCCGGTGCGCACCCACGTGCAGGTGACCGCGACCAGCGGCCTGGAACGGGCGCTGGTGAAGTGGTTCAACCGCACCAAGGGTTTCGGCTTCCTGACGCGCGGCGAGGGGACCGAAGACATATTCGTGCACATGGAGACGCTGCGCCGCTTCGGCCTCACCGAGCTGCGTCCGGGCCAGGTCGTGCTGGTGCGGTTCGGGCCGGGTGACAAGGGCCTGATGGCGGCGGAAATCCACCCCGACAACCCCAATCCCGTGAGCCGGTCGCACTGATGCGTTTCTCGTTTCCATCGTTTCTGAAAAGCGCCCTTGCGGCGCTTTTTCTCATCTTGGCGGGTGGCGCGGTTGCGCAGGACGTGACCTTTCCGCGCGACGAGCTTTCGATCAGGACGGCGGCTGGCCAGACCTACAAGTTTTCCGTCGAACTCGCTTTTACCGATGCCCAGCGCGAGCGAGGGCTGATGTACCGCAAGGTGATGGCCCCGGACGCCGGCATGCTCTTCGATTTCGGCACGCCGCGGCCGGTCTCGATGTGGATGGAGAACACCACCCTTTCCCTCGACATGCTGTTCATCCAGGGCGACGGCACGATCTCGCACATCCGCGAGAACGCCGTGCCCTATTCGCGCGACATCATCGATTCGCGCGGACCGGTGAAATTTGTTCTGGAGCTCAATGCAGGCCGCTCGAAGTCGCTCGGCATCAAGGTGGGCGACAAGGTGATCAGCAAACGCATCGGCAATCAGTGGTGATCCTGCGGTTATCCGCGGCTTGTTTGCTTTAGCGTAACCGCGGTTCCATTTTGCTGTTGCGGCACAAGGGGGAACCGTGTATCTCGCAACCAACGTAGGAACGGAGTGTAGCGCAGTCTGGTAGCGCATCTGGTTTGGGACCAGAGGGTCGGGAGTTCGAATCTCTCCACTCCGACCAACGCTTTCAGGTGAGGCTCCTCATCCGTTCCAGCCCATGGAGCGTTACAGGAATGGCCGCCAAGATCTATCGTCCCGCAAAGACCGCCATGCAGTCCGGCAAGGCCAAGACCCATCTCTGGGTGCTGGAGTTCGACCAGGAACAGCCGCGCCGCATCGATCCGATCCTTGGCTACACATCCTCAGGCGACATGAAGCAGCAGGTTCGGCTGACTTTCGAAAGCCAGGAACAGGCGGAAGCCTATGCCAAGCGTGAAGGCATCGAATACCGGGTCATCCCGCCGAAGGATCCGAATCGCCAGATCGTTTCCTACACCGATAACTTCCGTTTCAACCGCAGCCAGCCCTGGACGCATTGATTTTTGAGCCGCTCGGGCCTTCCCGGGCGCCGCTGCCGAGATCGGCCCCTTAGCTCAACTGGATAGAGCAGCTGCCTTCTAAGCAGCAGGTCGCAGGTTCGAGTCCTGCAGGGGTCGCCAAATCTGTGTTTGTCCTACCCGGAGACATAGGTAACAGTTTGTCCCTAAGACATGGGTGACACTTTCCGCTTTTGGCGGGAGGTGCTGATGCCGTGCAAAGAGACTGTCCAGCCCGGACCGTTCCAACTGATCCCCCGCGACTACCGGATGCGGTAGACGGACATGGCCACCGGGTATGCATAGATGCCCCGGTAGAAGAAGCCGTTGCGATACAGGCAACCCCGCAGCCGCACCGCAGGCAGGCTGGCCTCGGCGATCGCTCCAGCCTCTGCCAGACCAGCTTCGGGGAGGCATCGGGCCAGCGCCCTGTTGTAGGCCTGCATGAGTTGAGGGCTGCTTTCCACAGGCACTGCTCCGTAGAGCCGCAAATCCGACCGCGCGTCAGCCGCCATCGATGTGCAGGTCAGGCCAAGTGCCACGCCCAATGCGAGCTTGAGGTTCATCTGTTCGCTCTCCGCTTGATCAAGATGCCGCGTGGAACGCGATGTCAGGCGATTTGTTCCTAAGCTCTTTGTAGGCCTATAATCCAAGCCGGCGTATCGCCGGTTGGTGTGGCTACCTTGGGGAGGGGAAGATGAAATGCATCATCGGATTTTTTATAACCAAGCCTGGCAAGCGTGAGGAATATCTGGAAGCGGCGCGTGATCATCTGGAGAGAAGCCGGCTCGATCCTGATTGCCTTTATATCGAACTGGTCCCGATGCCGGATCATCCTGACAAGCTCCTGCTCGCCGAGGCCTTCACCAGCGAGGAAGCGCATCGCCGGCATGAGGATACCGATCACATGCGAGCGCTCTGGGCGGTGGGACCGATACTTCTGTCCCACGTCGTTATCGACAATGTCATATCGGCGTCGGTGCAACACACAGACGAGCGTTTTGAGTAACGCCTGAACGCGGCTGCCGTCGCTGCCCGAAGTGGCTAGCTCCCCGAAACCCCATTCTTGCCGCATTGAGGATTCGGAATTGCCGCATTGTTTCGTATGATGCTTCTTGTCGGTTCCGTAGCGTCACGTGAGCGGAAGACAGATCGGCGATTGAGCGGCCACGGCCCTCGGAAAACGCCTCCAACACATTGAAATGGTTTTCATTCGGGCAATTCGAATTGCCCGGACCCTTTGCTTGTTTTGAGCTTCGAGTGGGGATTGATATGAAAAGGATATCGTCCGCCGGCGCAGTTTTGGCGCTTGCGTTTTTTTTGACGGCGGGTCCGGGGTTTGCGGAAGACAAGCCACTGATCTGGAAGCCGATCCGCAATTCCGACACCAGCTATTCCGTCAAGCTCGGCCTCAAGCTGCCGACCCGGCTCGAAACCGAGGCCGGCGTATCGATGGGCGTCGACACGTCGGCGAGCGGAACCCCGCTGGATACACCCATCAAGTTCTGGAGCAATTTCACGGCGGAAAAGATCCAGACGCCCGCCTATCAGCTGAACCGCGGCGTCGGTGTCGATCTCGACGGCAATACCGGCAGCGCCGGGATCACCATGAATTACTACGAAAAGGAAATCGCCACGCCGACGATCGATATCGAGAGGCGCAGCAGCTACGGCCTTCGGTATGACGGGACCTCGGGAGAATGGCGCGGCCTGGACGCGAGCCAGTCAGTTCGCCTGTCGCACAGCCCAAGCAGCACGGCGCTGGTTGGGCGGGCAAGTGGCAGCAATGGGTTTCGCACGCTCGGAGCAGGCGTCGCCGTGGAAAAGAGGCTCGGCCGCTACATGACGGTCAGCGGCGCGCTCGACCGCACCTCGGATGCGCCCGAACCGGTCACCAGCGTCAATGCGCGTTATTTCTTCCGCTGGTAAAACGAAAATGGGGCGCCGAAGCGCCCCAGGATTGCGTGCCCGTAAGCCTGTCAGTGCAGGATCTGGCTCAGGAACAGCCTTGTGCGCTCGTGCTGCGGGTTGTCGAAGAATTCCGCCGGCGAGTTCTGTTCGACGATCTGGCCCTGGTCCATGAAGATCACCCGGTGGGCGACCTGGCGGGCAAAACCCATTTCGTGGGTGACGCACAGCATGGTCATGCCTTCTTCCGCAAGGCTCACCATCGTATCCAGCACTTCCTTGACCATTTCCGGGTCGAGCGCCGAGGTTGGCTCATCGAACAGCATGATCTTCGGCTTCATGCACAGCGACCGGGCGATCGCAACGCGCTGCTGCTGGCCGCCGGAGAGCTGGCCCGGATATTTGTTGGCCTGTTCCGGGATCTTGACGCGGGCGAGATAATGCATGGCGATCTCTTCCGCCTGCTTCTTTGGCATCTTGCGGACCCAGATCGGCGCGAGCGTGCAGTTTTCCAGGATCGTCAGATGCGGGAAGAGGTTGAAGTGCTGGAACACCATGCCCACTTCGCGCCGCACTTCGTCGATCTTCTTGAGGTCGTTGGTAAGCTCGATGCCGTCGACGATGATGTTGCCGGCCTGGTGTTCCTCAAGGCGATTGATGCAGCGGATCATCGTCGATTTGCCGGAGCCGGACGGGCCGGCGATGACGATGCGTTCGCCCTTCATCACCTTCAGATTGATGTCGCGCAGCACGTGGAAATCGCCGTACCACTTGTTCATGCCGATGATTTCGACGGCAACATCGGTAGCCGAGACGGTCATTTTTTTGGGTTGGGCGTCTGCCATTTAAATCCCCTTAGTTTTATCGTTTGTGGCTAGGCACGGCTTCAGGTCGGCTATCGCTTCAGGTTGGTGTCGAGGTGCCGCTCCATGAAGGCGGAGTAGCGCGACATGCCGAAGCAGAAGAGCCAGAAGATGAAGCCAGCGAAGATAAGGCCGGTGATCGGTGTGACGGGGCTGATCCAGGTCGTGTCGGTGAAGTTCAGCTGTACGATCCCGAGAAGGTCGAACATGCCGATGATCGACACCAGCGACGTGTCCTTGAAAAGGCCGATGAAGGTATTGACGATGCCTGGAATGACCAGTTTCAGCGCCTGCGGCATGATGATCAGCCGGATCTTCTGCCAGTAGCTGAGGCCGAGCGAATCGGCGCCTTCGAACTGTCCCTTCGGGATGGCCTGCAGGCCGCCACGAACGACCTCGGCCATGTAGGCGGAGGCAAAGATCGCCACCCCGACCAGTGCGCGCAGGAAGTTGTCGATCGTCCAGCCGGTCGGCAGGAAGAGCGGCAGCATCACGTTCGCCATGAATAGCACCGTGATCAGCGGCACGCCGCGGATGACCTCGATGAAGGTGACGCAGAGAATGCGGATCACCGGCATCGTCGAGCGTCGCCCGAGCGCCAGCAGAATGCCGACGGGAAGCGAGACGGCAATGCCGACGAAGGAGAGGATCAGCGTCACCATCAGGCCGCCCCAGAGCGGTGTCTCAACCTTCTGGAGCCCGAACACGCCGCCATGCAGCAGGAAGAATGCGAGGATCGGCAGGCCGACGAAGAGCAGCAGCGCATTCAGGCCCTTGCGAGGCAGTTTCGGCATCAGGGCCGGCACGAGCAGGCAGATGAACAGCACTGCCACCAGCATCGGCCGCCAGCGCTCGTCGATCGGGTAGCGCCCGAACATGAATTGCTGGAAGCGGTCGCCGACAAAGGCCCAGCAGGCGCCGCTCCAGCCATTCGGCTTGATGCCGCCCTGCACCGCTGTGGTGCAGAACGAACGGTCGGTCCCGAACCACGCCGCCTGCACGAACAGCCAGTTGATCATGCCGGGCAGCGCCCAGACCAGGAGGGCAACCGCCAGGATCGTCAGCGCGGCGTCTTTCGGCGTGGCCAGAAGATTGGTGCGGATCCAGCCCGATGCGCTCCTGGTGCTGAGCGGAGCTGGGGTCGGGGCGATCATCTCCTGGCGGACATAGGAAATGGTTTTCGTGTTCATGATCTTACCTCTCCACCAGTGCCATTTTGGCGTTGAACCAGTTCATGAACAGCGAGGTCGTGATACTGATGCTGAGATAGACGACGAGCCAGATCGACACCACTTCGATTGCCTGTCCGGTCTGGTTCATCGTCGTGCCGCCGGTGGCGACCAGTTCCGGAAACCCGACCGCGATGCCGAGCGACGAGTTTTTCGTGAGGTTGAGATATTGGCTGGTGAGCGGCGGGATGATGACGCGCATCGCCTGCGGCACGACGACGAGACGGGTCGTGGTGCTGGGCTGCAATCCGAGTGCTGCCGCCGCTTCGCTTTGTCCCTTGGCGACAGCCCGGATGCCGGCGCGGATCGTCTCGGCGATGAACGAGGCGGTATAGAAGGAGAGGGCCAGATAGAGAGCCACGAATTCCGGGGCGATCACGGATCCGCCCGACAGGTTGAAGCGGCCGGCGATCGGGAAATCGAACGTCAGTGGAGCGCCGACGGCAAGGAAGGCGAGAACCGGCAGGCCGACGATCAGCCCGATTGCCGCCCAGATCGTATGGAACTGCTGGCCGGTCCGCATCTGCCGCTGTTTTGCCCAGCGCGCCACGATGAACGTCGCAACGATGGCAATCAGCAACGCAACGGGGATTACCCACGCGGCATCGCCCCAGACGGGTCTCGGGAAGGCGAGGCCGCGATTGTTGAGCACCATGCCAAGCGGCAGTTTGAGCGAGTCCCGAACCTGCGGCAGCGACGAAAGCACGCCCTTGTACCAGAAGAAGATGATCAGCAGCACGGGGATGTTGCGGAAGACTTCCACATAGACGGTGCAGAGCTTAGCGATCAGCCAGTTCTTGGACAGACGGCCGATACCGATGATGAAGCCGATGGCGGTTGCGGTGATGATGCCGAAGAACGCCACCAGGATCGTATTGAGGAAACCGACGAGGATGGCTCGCCCGTAGGTCGAATCGCTCGAATAGTCGATCAGCGAGGCGCCGATGTCGAAACCGGCGCGGCCCTTCAGGAACTGATATCCGGAAGCGGTACCGGAGCGCGCAAGGTTGGCGACGGTGTTGTCGAAAATCGACCAGCCGATGGCGACGACGATGACGAGCGTGAGGATCTGGAAAAAAATAGCCCGGATCTTGGGATCGTAAACGTAGGATCTGAGAGTTCGCGCTTCGGAAGGCGCAATTGCAGCGTGATCTGTCATGCTGGCCTTTTCCCCTGTGACCTCATTTTTGAGGTCTTTTTCTTTTTATGCGTTTTGTTCTTATAGGGGATAAGGCGGCATCGGCCGCCTTATCCGGTCGTGTTGTCGCCGATTAACGAACCGGCGGAGCGTATTGCAGGCCGCCCTTGGTCCAGAGCGCATTCAGGCCACGCTGGATCTTGAGGGGGGTGTTCTGGCCGATGTTGCGCTCGAACACTTCGCCGTAATTGCCGACGGCCTTGACGATGTTGTAGGCCCAGTCGTTGGTCAGGCCGAGGTCGGTACCGATCTTGGTATCCTTCTCGACGCCGAGGAAGCGGCGGACGTCCGGGTTGGTGGAGGACTTGCGGATGTCGTCGACATTTGCCTTGGTGAGGCCGAACTCTTCAGCCTGCACCAGTGCGTAATGCGTCCACGAAACGATATCGAACCACTGGTCGTCGCCCTGGCGAACGGCCGGGCCGAGCGGCTCCTTGGAAATGATTTCCGGCAGAATGATGTGCTCATCCGGGTTCGAAAGCGACAGGCGCAGCGAATAGAGGCCGGACTGGTCGGTCGTGTAAACGTCGCAACGGCCTTCCTGATAGGCCTGGTTCACTTCCGGCAGCTTTTCGTAGACGACCGGCTTGTATTCGAGCTTGTTGGCCTTGAAGTAGTCGGCGAGGTTGAGCTCGGTGGTGGTGCCGGACTGAACGCAGACTGCAGCGCCGGAAAGCTCCAGAGCCGACTTCACGTTGAGGCTCTTCGGCACCATGAAGCCCTGGCCGTCGTAGTAGTTGACGGTACGGAAGTTGAAGCCGAGCGCCGTATCGCGGTTGATCGTCCAGGTCGTGTTGCGGAACAGGACGTCGCCTTCGCCCGACTGCAGCGCCGTGAAGCGGGTCTGCGAAGTGGTCGGGGTATATTTCGTCTTCGTTGCGTCATTAAAAATGGCAGCTGCAACGGCTTTGCAGTAGTCAACGTCGAAACCGGACCAGTTGCCCGATGCGTCCGGTGCGGCAAAGCCGGCGAGACCGGTGTTGACGACGCACTGAACGAAACCCTTGGACTTGACGGTATCAAGCGTAGCGGCCGATGCCGCCGATGCGAAGCCAAGGACCGCTGCGCCAATCGCGGCTGACAGAAGCGTCTTTTTCATTTTCCCAACCTTTATCTGTGGTTTTCTGTGACTTGATGGCACCGGGCCGCTCCCCTGTTTTTTCGAATACGGCCGGCCGCCCGCTAACCCTCCCGGTGCAGGCGTTGCTATCTCATTCGCAAAACAACGCAGGGTCAAGTGTCGCCTTTTCGAATTGCGTCTGAAATGAGGTAAATTCGTTAACCCGGCTCAGAAAACGCTCAGTTACTTAAAGTTTGAGCAGTGGATGATCAAAAGAGGTGCGTTTTCCGTGGTGTGGCAGGCAGCCTGATGTATCTGCTTCAGGCCTCGTTCGCGGGGTTGACCGGGCCTTGCTCGGACGGCAAAACTTGGCGTCTCCATTGCCAACGAAAGCTCTCCCCGACATGAAAAAGACGAACGAGTCCCTGTTCACCGGCGCTGGCCCCAACACGCGTCTCGCCCATATGGGCAACGACCCGTCCGACTACCACGGTTTCGTCAATCCGCCGGTCGTTCACGCTTCGACCGTGTTGTTTCCCGACGCGGCGACGATGGAGAAACGGGCCCAGAAATATACCTACGGGACCCGCAGCACCCCGACGACCGATGCGCTCTGCGCAGCGCTCGACGAATTGGAAGGCTCGGCCGGGACAATCCTCGTTCCCTCGGGGCTGGCAGCGATTTCGGTGCCGTTTCTCGCCTATCTCTCGGCTGGCGACCACGCCCTGATCGTCGATTCCGTCTACGCGCCATGCCGCAACTTCTGCAATACGATGCTGAAGCGCCTCGGCGTCGCGGTCGAATATTACGACCCGGAGATCGGGGCCGGCATCGAAGCGCTGATCAAGCCGAACACCAGGCTGATCCATACCGAAGCGCCGGGCTCCAACACCATGGAGATGCAGGATATCCGAGCGATCGCCGACGTGGCCCACCGGCACGATTGCGTCGTCACCATGGACAATACCTGGGCGACGCCGCTTTATTTCCGCCCGCTCGATTTCGGCGTCGACGTGTCGATCCATGCGACGACGAAATATCCGTCCGGCCATTCGGACATCATCATGGGCTCCGTCTCGGCCAACGCCAAGCACTGGCCGAAACTCGAAGAAGCCCGCATTGCGCTCGGTATCTGCGGTGCACCGGATGATTCCTACCAGATCCTGCGCGGCCTGCGCACCATGGGCGTGCGCCTCGAGCATCACCAGAAGAGCGCACTCGATATCGCCACATGGCTGGAGAGCCGCGACGACGTTGTCCGCGTCCTGCATCCGGCACTGCCGAGCTTTCCGGGCCACGCGATCTGGAAGCGCGACTTCAAGGGCGCCAGCGGCGTCTTCTCCTTCGTGCTGGAGGCGGAGGGCGACAAGGCAAAGGCCAAGGCGCACGCTTTTCTGGATGCGCTGTCCTTCTTCGGCCTCGGTTATTCCTGGGGCGGTTACGAGAGCCTCGCCGTGCCCGTCAACCTGTCGGATCGCACCATCCGCAAGGCGCCGCCGGAAGGGCCGGTCATTCGCCTGCAGATCGGTCTCGAAGATGTGGCCGATCTGAAGAAGGACCTGGAAATCGGTTTCGCGGCCGCGGCCGCGCTTTGATCAACTTGCCTTGAAGCCGTAAAGCCAGTCGAAATCCGCCGCAAGCGATTGCGGCGGACGCAGCGACAGGACGATGTCCCGGCCGAGCCGGATCGGGCCACGGGCGTGATAGGCGAAGCGGTTGAACAGGCCGCGGGCGCGCACCTTGGCGACCCGCGCCGCGCGTTCGCTTTCGAAATTCGTCAGCGCTTGCTCAAGGGGCAGGGAGCCTGCCACCCGGTTCGCCAGTACGAAAGCATCCTCGATCGCCATCGATGCGCCCTGGGCCGCAAACGGCATCATCGCATGGGCGGCGTCGCCGATCAGAACCATGTCGCGACCGTTGTGCCAGCGCCCGGCACTCACCTGGTAAAGCGGCCAGAAGGTCGGTTTTTCAGCCTTTTCGATCAGCTGAACGATGCGCCGGTCCCAGCGATGGAACTGGCCGAGCAGCATGCGCCGCTGCGCATCGCCGGCTTGCGCATCCCACGTCTTGCCGGGGCTGATGCCGGAGGCGATTGCGACGATATTGAAACCGTCGATCTCCTTGAGGGGATAGGCAACCACATGGGTCGACGGCCCGAGAAAGGCGGTGACTTGGTTCGCGTCCAGCCAGTCGGGCCGGGCACTGCCGGGAATCGTGAAGCGCCAGGCGACATTGCGCGAAAAATCGGGCTCCGGGCTCTTCGGTATGTCGGCGCGCAGATTTGACCAGACCCCGTCGGCGCCGACGATCAGTGGATAACTTTGGCCGGTGATCCCGGCCAGCGTCCCGTGCGGATCCTTGCGGACAGGCGTATCCAGATGGGTGCTGCAGAGCGGGTTCTGTTCGACTGCGGCAAGCAATGCCTGTTGAAGCGTCGCACGGTGGAGAACCCCATAGGGCGCACCCCAGCGCTCGCGGGCGAAACGTCCGGCGGGAACATGTGCAAGCGGCCGGAGCGACGTCCCCGAGACGAGCGCGATCCGCTCCGGCTCGGTCCAGACGGCTTCGAGCGCGGGCAGGACGCCAAGTTCGGAGAGCACGCGCGACGCGTTCGGCGATATCTGCAGGCCAGCGCCGACCTCGATCAGGGCGGCCGCTTCCTCGAAAATGTCGCAGGCTATGCCGTGGCGGGCGAAGGCGAGCGCGGCCGTCAGCCCGGCCATGCCGGCACCGATGATCGCTACTCTTTCAATGGGCATGTCGGAATGCCGATCAGGCGGCCTTGACGTGGAAGACGCAGCCCGGCGGGTCTGTCTGTTCAGCCTTCAGCGACGGATTGTAGCGGTAGAGGGTCGAGCAGTAGGAGCAGACCTTCTCGTTGTCGTCGCCCATGTCAATGAAGATATGCGGATGGTCGAAGGGAACCGAGGCACCGGTGCACATGAATTCCTTGACGCCGATCTGGATCAAGCGATGTCCGCCGTCGTTCTGGAAATGGGGAATGCTGTGCCCGGCCATGATGGTCTCCGATACTTGAATGCGGCGCGTCTGATTTGCGCCGGACATTAGCGGCCCGCTTGACGATTGTGTAGTGGGAAAACCGCCGCAGGCGCGTCGATTTCGTATCGGGCACGGGTTCAAACGCCGAGGTTCATCGCCTATGTTCCCGGCGTCAATAAGGACTGCCCCGATGAATCTCAACGCGCCTGCCTTCTCCAAGTTTTCCCACCAGGGTCTCGATCTTGCCTATTTCGACGAAGGCGATCCGTCGGGTTATCCGGTATTGCTCATCCACGGGTTTGCTTCCAGCGCGCTGGTCAACTGGGTGCATCCGGGTTGGCTGAAGACGCTCGGCGACGCGGGTTACAGGGTGATCGCCATGGACAATCGCGGGCACGGGGCAAGCGACAAGCCGCGCGATCCGGAAGCTTATCGGCCATGGGTGATGGCCGAGGATTCGATGGCGCTCCTCGATCACTTGAGGATCCCGGAAGCGCATGTCTTCGGTTATTCGATGGGCGCACGGATTTCGGTCTTTTCCGCGCTCGCCCATCCGCATCGGGTGCGCTCCCTGGTGCTCGGAGGCCTCGGGATCGGCATGACCGACGGGGTAGGGGATTGGGACCCGATCGCGGACGCCTTGATTGCTCCCTCGCTCGATGACGTCAGCCATGCCCGCGGCCGCATGTTCCGCGCCTTTGCCGACCAGACGAAAAGCGACAGGCAAGCCCTTGCCGCCTGTATCCGCGGTTCGCGGGATCTGGTGAGCCGCGCGGACATGGGGCGGATCGACGCGCCGACGCTGATCGGGGTCGGCACCACGGACGACATCGCCGGTTCCGCGCAGGAGCTGGCCGCTCTGATGCCGCACGCGATTGCCCTCGATATTCCCGGACGCGACCACATGCTCGCGGTCGGCGATCGGGTGTTCAAGAAGGCGGTTATCGACTTCTACGCGGAACTCTCCGCAAGACCGTAGGTTTCCTCATTCTTACGATCAACGGAATGCGATTTTGCGGCCATTGGTCTCGGCGTAAACTTATTCTATATACTGGCCTTGAAAAGCTCTGCCATACGGCAAACGAGGAGACGGCGATGGCCGCAAGAACTGAAATCCGCCAGGAGCCGGTCGCAACGATGGATCCCATCTGGGATACGCTGCGCCAGGAGGCACGCGTGGCGACCGAGCAGGACCCGCTGCTCGCCGCATTTCTGTATTCTGCCGTGCTGAACCATCGCTCGCTCGAGGAATGCGTCGTTCACCGCATCTGCGAACGCCTTGCCCATGGGGATATTCCGGACGTCCTTCTGCGCCAGACCTTCATGGAAATGCTGGCGGACTGGCCGGAATGGGGCGCCATCATGCGCGTCGACATCCAGGCCGTCTACGACCGCGATCCCGCCTGCCTGCGTTTCATGGAGCCGGTTCTCTATTTCAAGGGATTCCACGCGATCCAGACGCACCGGCTGGCGCATTGGCTGTTCAACCGCGGCCGCCGCGATTTTGCGCTCTACCTGCAGAGCCGCTCCTCCAGCGTCTTCCAGACGGACATCAATCCGGCAGCCCGCATCGGCAAGGGCATCTTCCTCGATCACGCCACCGGCCTCGTGGTCGGCGAGACGGCCGTCATCGGCGACAACGTCTCGATCCTGCATGGGGTGACGCTCGGCGGCACCGGCAAGGAAGGCGCTGATCGCCATCCGAAGATCGCCAACGGCGTCCTCATCGGTGCCGGCGCCAAGATCCTCGGCAATATCGAGGTCGGCTCGTGCTCGCGCGTCGCCGCCGGCTCGGTGGTCCTGAAGGCCGTACCGCCGAAGTCGACCGTCGCCGGGGTGCCGGCGAAGGTGGTCGGGAGTGCCGGGTGTTCGGAACCGTCGCGCCTGATGGACCAGCTTCTCGGTGCCGACGACTGATTCGTCTGCGTTCGCCCGCCGCTTTTCGATGTTTGGGGTTTGCTGAACATCGGCCTCAGCGAACATCGCAAAAGAGCGGCAAGGCTGTTTCTGGCGACTTTACTTTCGCCGTTGTCCCATGCCAAAAGCGCCGCACTTAGAACCGCTGACGGAGAGAAACGTGAAACCGGACGAAATCAAGAAGCTCGACGCCTATTTCAAGCGCGTGATCAATCCGCAGGCGATCGTCAAGGCGCGTCCGCGTAAGAACGACTCGGCCGAAGTTTACCTCGGCGACGAGTTTCTCGGCGTCATCTACATCGACGACGAGGATGGCGACCGCTCCTACAATTTCTCCATGGCGATCCTGGACGTCGATCTCTGATCGATCTCCCGGACGTCGATCTGCGATCGTTCCGGTCGCGCGACTTCAGGGCGGGCTGATTGGCCCGCTTTTGTGATTCGTGCGGAGCGACCGCCGGATAGGAAAATGGCTGCGACGTTTTGCGTGTTGGTTGTGATCCGCTGATATATCTTCGCAAAATCAAGACGCTCTATCGGTTTATGCATTCGCACGCATGCGGATGCAACCAAAGGTGATTTTGCGGCGCACAAATCATCCTTGACTTTTATCGGCGTGCCGCATTCTATCAGCGCATCCGAATAGAACAAAGGGACCGGCGATGTTCAATTTCGATGAGGCCAGCAAGAAAAGCAAGGAAGCGATGGACGGGATGCTGAAGAGCTATTCCGAGATCGCCAAGGGTTATCAGGCGATCGCGACCGAAGCGACCGATTATTCCAAGAAGTCCTTTCAGGACATGACGGGTTTCATGGAAGCGCTCGCTTCCACCCGCAGTGTCGAGGCGGCGTTCGAACTCCAGACCAATTACGTCAAGTCGGCATACGAGAGCTTTATTGCCGAGTCGACCAAGATTACCGACATGTATGCCGATCTCGCCAAGACGGCTTACAAGCCCTACGAAGCGCCGGTCGCCAAGTCGACCGCCATGGTGACTGCAAACGCCGCGTAACGCGCATAGCGGCCCCCAAAACGACGCCTTCACAGTCAGAAGGCCGGCGGCGTTCAACGCTGCCGGCCTTTTTGATTCATGCCAATGCGGAAATTCCCGATTTTCGGCATGTTCCATGATCTCTTTAGCGGAATAGTGATTGCGTGGCCGCAAAGGGGGCTTAAAATCCGCGTTCAATGAACTAAGTTAGGAAGACTAAAGTCCGGCCGTTCGGCCATTCGGACGAACCCGCCGGATGACTGGGGAATGAATGAAGATGATCGCACTGCCGATCTTGATGCAAGCTGAAAAGGGTGGCGACGGAGACAGCGCAAATCGCGGTACCTCGGTCATCACTCGCACGAAGCCGAAAACAAAGAAGCCCAATCTCTACCGCGTACTGCTGCTGAATGACGATTATACGCCCATGGAGTTCGTCATCCACATTCTGGAACGTTTCTTTCAGAAGGACAGGGAGGCAGCGACGCGTATCATGCTCCACGTTCACAATCACGGCGTGGGGGAATGCGGAATATTCACATACGAAGTAGCGGAAACCAAAGTGTCCCAGGTCATGGACTTCGCCCGGCAACACCAGCATCCGCTGCAATGTGTCATGGAAAAGAAGTGAGGAACCCGACGTGCCAACATTTTCGCCTAGTCTAGAAAAGGCGCTGCATCAGGCACTGACCTTTGCCAACGAGCGGCATCACGAATATGCCACGCTCGAGCATCTGCTTTTGGCGTTGATCGACGATGCCGACGCAGCCGCGGTCATGGGCGCTTGTAACGTCAATTTGGAAACGCTGCGCAAGACCGTCACCGACTATGTCGATAATGAACTTGCCAACCTGATCACCGGTTATGACGAGGATTCCAAGCCGACATCCGGCTTCCAGCGCGTCATCCAGCGCGCCGTCATCCACGTCCAGTCCTCGGGCCGCGAGGAAGTGACCGGCGCCAACGTTCTCGTCGCGATCTTCGCGGAACGGGAAAGCCATGCGGCCTTTTTCCTGCAGGAGCAGGAAATGACCCGCTACGACGCGGTCAACTATATCTCTCACGGCATCGGCAAGCGGGCGGGCACCTCCCAGACCCGCACGCCGCGCGGCGCCGAAGACAACGAACCGGAAGCCAAGCCTTCCGCCCGCGACCAGGAGGAAGGTTCCGCCAAGAAGCCGCAGGACGCCCTCAAGGCCTATTGCGTCAACCTGAACGAAAAGGCCCGCGATGGCCGTATCGATCCCCTGATCGGTCGCCATGCCGAAGTCAACCGCACGATCCAGGTTCTGTGCCGCCGCTCCAAGAACAACCCGCTCTATGTGGGTGATCCGGGCGTCGGCAAGACGGCGATCGCCGAAGGCCTCGCCAAGCGGATCATCGAAGGCAAGGTGCCGGAGGCTCTGGCCGACGCCACCATCTTCTCGCTCGACATGGGCACGCTGCTCGCCGGCACCCGTTATCGCGGTGATTTCGAGGAACGCCTGAAGCAGGTCGTCAAGGAACTCGAAGAGTATCCGGGTGCGGTTCTGTTCATCGACGAGATCCACACGGTCATCGGGGCAGGCGCCACCTCCGGCGGCGCGATGGATGCCTCGAACCTGTTGAAGCCGGCTCTGTCTTCGGGCGCGATCCGCTGCATCGGTTCGACCACCTACAAGGAATACCGCCAGTTCTTCGAAAAGGACCGGGCTCTGGTTCGCCGCTTCCAGAAGATCGACGTCAATGAGCCGTCGATCGAGGATGCGATCGAGATCATGAAAGGGTTGAAGCCTTATTTCGAGGACTATCACAAGCTGCGTTACACCAACGAGGCGATCAAGTCGGCCGTCGAACTGTCGGCCCGCTACATCTCCGACCGCAAGCTTCCGGACAAGGCGATCGACGTGATCGACGAGACCGGTGCGGCCCAGATGCTGCTTCCGGCCTCCAAGCGCCGCAAGCTGATCACCGAGAAGGAGATCGAAGCCACGATCGCCACCATGGCGCGGATTCCGGCAAAGACCGTCTCCAAGGATGACGAGATGGTTCTCGCCAACCTGGAAAAGGAACTGCGTTCGGTCGTCTACGGCCAGGATGCGGCGATCGAAGCCCTGTCGACGGCGATCAAGCTCGCCCGTGCCGGCCTTCGCGAACCGAACAAGCCGATCGGCTCCTACGTCTTCTCCGGCCCCACCGGCGTCGGCAAGACGGAAGTCGCCAAGCAGCTTGCCGCCTCCCTCGGCGTCGAGATGCTGCGCTTCGACATGTCGGAATATATGGAACGCCACACGGTCTCGCGGCTGCTCGGCGCACCTCCCGGCTATGTCGGCTTCGACCAGGGCGGTCTCCTGACCGACGGCGTCGATCAGCATCCGCACTCAGTGGTCCTGCTCGACGAAATCGAGAAGGCGCATCCGGATATCTACAATATCCTGCTGCAGGTCATGGACCATGGTTCGCTGACCGACCACAACGGCAAGAAGATCGACTTCCGCAACGTCATCCTGATCATGACGACCAATGCGGGCGCGTCGGAAATGGCCAAGGCCGCCATCGGCTTCGGCTCGTCCAAGCGCACCGGCGAGGACGAAGAGGCGATCAACCGCCTGTTCACGCCGGAATTCCGCAACCGCCTCGATGCGATCATCCCGTTCGCACCGCTGCCGACGGAGGTCATCCATCAGGTCGTGCAGAAGTTCGTCATGCAGCTCGAGACGCAGCTTTCGGAACGCAACGTCACCTTCGACCTGCATCAGGATGCGATCGCCTGGCTGGCGGAAAAGGGTTACGACGAGAAGATGGGCGCCCGCCCGCTCTCGCGCGTCATCCAGGAATACATCAAGAAGCCGCTCGCCAACGAGATCCTGTTCGGCAAGCTGCGTAAGGGTGGCGTGGTTCGCGTTACCGTCGGCAAGGGCGAGGATGGCAAGGACAAGCTCATCCTCGACTCGATTTCCGAAGCGACGCCCGTGAAGCCGAAGCCGGAGGCCGAGGTGGAAGAGGCCGCCGAGGAAGCCGAGGCCAAGGTTGCCAAGCCCAAGGCACCGAAGAAGTCGGCGCCGAAGGACAAGGACGGCGGCTCGGCCCGGGCTCGCGCCATGGTCGACGCGGACGTGATCGCATCGGAAGATGCGCCCAAGACGCCGCCGCGCAAGAGCACCACGGTGCCGCGTGTGCCCAAGAGCAAATAACAGTTTCGCATGGAACTCTTGCGATGCCGGGCTTGTCCCGGCATCGCCGTTTTGATGACGAGCCTTTTTCATATCCGCCGGAATACCGATGTCTCCAGTCAGTGACGACCGCAACGCCCTATCCTGGTTCTTTACCGGCATGCGGGGCCTGCTCTCGCTTCCGGCCCTCATTCTCCTGACCTCGATCGTCGGCTTCAGCGCCTTTGCGCTCGAATCGGGGCTGACGCGCGCCGAGGCGGTCTTCATGTCGTTGGCCATCTGGGCGCTTCCGGCGCAGGTCATCCTGGTCGGCAGCATGGCGAGCGGTGCCAATATCGCAGCCTGTTTCTTGGCGGTTACGCTCTCCTCGATCCGGATGATGCCGATGGTCGCCTCCGTCGTCCCGGAAATGCGGACGAGGCGCACGCCGATCTGGCTGCTGCTGATCCTGTCGCATTTCATCGCCATCACGTCCTGGGTGTTCGCGATCACCACCCTGCGCAACGTGCCGCGCGAATACCGGGCAGTCTATTTCGCCGGCTTCGGCGTGACCTTGACCTTGACGGGCACCCTTGTCGTCGGGGTTTTCTACGACATCGTCTCGGGCTTTCCGCCGACCGTTGCGGGCGTACTCTTCTTCCTGACGCCGGTCTATTTCAACGCTTCCATCTGGGCGAGCGCGCACCAGCCGGTGGTCAAGATCGCCTTTGTCATGGGGGTAATCCTCGGCCCGACGCTGGCGCTGGTGACCCCGCAATTCGACGTGCTTTGCGCCGGCGTCGGTGGCGGAACGGTGGCCTACCTGATCGACAGGGCGCGTCGGAAGAAAAAGCACGTCGGGCAGGGGGCCGGGCGATGATTGCCGAATACTGGACCTTCATCGTCATCGCGGTAGCCGGTTTCCTGGCGACCGATATCTGGCGCTGGCTCGGGGTTTTCACCGGCAACCGGCTGAACGAGGATTCCGAGGCGCTGTATTGGGTGAGGGCGGTGGCGACCTCGCTCGTCATGGCCGTCACCGCCAAGCTGATCGTCTTCCCGAACGGCACGCTCGCCGGCACGCCGCTCTGGCTGAGGGTCGGCGCCGCCGGCATCGGGTTTGCGGTATTCGTGGCGACCGGCCGCAAGGTCGGCGTCGGCGTGGCCGTGCCCATGGCGCTTTTGGTCGCGGGTATCTGGTGGGGCGGCTTCTAGGTCAGTTACCCAATTCGCCGATGATCTTTTCGGCGTTTGCCGCCAGCACCTCGTTGTTTTCCATCTGGCCCGAATGGGGTCTCAGAGCCTGTCCCTCGTAGCGTGGGATGACGTGGAAATGCAGGTGGAAGACCGTCTGGCCGGAAGCCGGTTCGTTGAACTGGATGACCGTGATCCCGTCCGCCTCGAAGGCGTCCTTGGCGGCCTTGGCGAGCTTCTGCACCACCGGGATCACCTTCGAAAGCACGGCAGGGTCGGCATCGAGAATGTTGCGCGAGGGCGCTTTCGGGATCACCAGAAGGTGACCGGGCGATTGCGGCATGACATCCATGAAGGCAAGGGTGTCGTCGTCCTCGTAGACCCGGTGGCACGGGATCTCGCCGCGCAGGATCTTTCCGAAGATGTTGTTGCTGTCGTAAGCCGGTCCGCTCATCGTGATGTCCTCTCCTTGTCGTCCGGTCGTCTTTTAAAGACCTAGTCCTGTTCCTGCTGACGCTCGCCCTTGCGGAAGGGGCTGTGCTCGGCGAGATATTCCGTCATCTGCTCGACGTCTTCTCGTTCGCGCTCCAGATAGTCGGCGATCGCGCGCCTCAGCCCCGCATGGGCGATATAGTGCATCGAATGGGTGGTGACAGGCAGGTAACCGCGCGCCAGCTTGTGTTCCCCTTGCGCGCCGGCCTCGACGCGCTTCAAGCCCTTGGCGAGCGCGAAATCGATCGCCTGGTGATAGCAGACCTCGAAATGCAGAAAGGGGTGGTCCTCGATACAGCCCCAGTGCCGGCCGTAGAGCGCATCCCCGCCGATGAAGTTGATCGCGCCGGCGACGTATTTTCCCTCGCGCTTGGCCATCACCAGCAGGATGTCTTCCGGCATGCGCTCGCCGATCAGCGAGTAGAAACTTCGCGTCAGGTAAGGCCGGCCCCATTTGCGGCCGCCGGTATCCATGTAGAAGGTGAAGAACTGGTCCCAGATCTCTTCGGTCAGGTCCTTGCCGGTCAGCCAGTCGATGCTGATGCCGTTTTCCAGGGCCGCGCGACGTTCCTTCTTCAGCGCCTTGCGCTTGCGGGACGCCAGCGTTTCCAGGAACGCGTCGTGGTTCTCATAACCCTCGTTGATGAAATGGAACTGCTTGTCGGTCCGGTGCAGGTATTCCGCCTCCTCGAAGGCGGCGACCTGGTCTTCGGCAACGAAGGTCACATGCGCCGACGAGATGCCGAGCTGCCGTGTCACCTCCTGGAGACCGGCCGCAAGCATCAGCTCGGTCGAATCGCTGTCGTAACCTTCGCAGACCAGCAGCCGCGGCCCGGTCGCGGGCGTGAACGGCACGGTGCATTGCAGTTTCGGATAATAACGCCCGCCGGCCCGCTCGAAAGCGTCGGCCCAGCCGTGGTCGAAGACATATTCGCCCTGGCTGTGGCTTTTCAGATAGCCGGGGACCGCACCGATCAGCATGCCCTTGTCGTCTTCGAGAAGCAGATGGTGGCCGAGCCAGCCGGTCTTGGCGGTGGCCGAGCCTGATTCCTCCAGCGCCGAAAGATAGGCATGCGAAAGGAACGGATTGTAGGGCACGTCCAGGGACGAGGACTTGGAAGTGCCCGAAAGGCGCGACCAGCTTGCCGGGCTGATCGCGCAGAAGGACTTTTCGATGCGGATGGTAAGATTACCGGTCATGCTCTGCTTTACAGGGAGGGGGAGGAAGCCTCCCGCGGATCAAAACCTTCGAATGTCATCTGGTCCGCATATTTATAGGTATGTTCGCGCCCATTTGCATCCCTCACGGTCCAGGTAATGACCGGAATTCCGGTCGCTCTCTGTGCTGTGATGAACGTATTCGGCAGGTGGGGGTAGTGATAGGAAATGAAGTCGAGGCCAAGTTGCATGGCTTCGTCATGCTCGAAAAATTCCTCCGGTTTGTCGCCCATGGCCGTCAGGCCGAGCGGGTAGGGCGAACCGGCTTTTCTGAGATCGCGCAGGATGTGATAGTCGAAGCTCATCAGCGCCACCTTGCCCTGATAACCTTCGAGAACTTCGAGCACGGCTTCCGCGAACCCGTCGTCCTCGCCGTCGCCTTCGCGCCCCTTGATCTCTATGACCAGGGGCACCTTGCCGGCGACGAGTGCGAGCATCTGCTTCAGGGTCGGTATTTTGTCTTTGGTCTGGCCGACCGAAAGCATGCCGAGTTCCGCGGAGGTCTTCTCGCGGATGTCGCCCTTGATGCCGCAGAGCCGTTCGAGATCATGGTCGTGGAAGATCACCGGCACGCTGTCGGAGGCAAGCTGCACGTCGCATTCGATCGCAAAGCCGGCTTCCACCGCGCGCGAAAAGGCAGACAGGGTATTTTCCCACACCTGATGGTTCATGTCGTGAAAGCCGCGATGGGCGACCGGGAGGTCCTTGATCCAGGATGCGGAGGTCATGCTTCGATCTCGATGATGGCGTCGATTTCGACGGAGGCGTTGAGGGGCAGGCAGGCCATTCCGACGGCCGCACGGGCATGTTTGCCGGCATCGCCCAGCACGTTGGCGATCAGGTTGGAGGCGCCGTTGATGACGAGATGCTGCTCGACGAAATCAGGTGTCGACGCGACGAAGCCGTTGAGCTTCAAGACACGGCGGATCCTGCCAAGGTCGCCGCCGAGTGCCGCCTTCGCCTGGGCGAGGATGTTGATGGCGCAGAGTTCCGCTGCCCGCTGCGCTGCCGGCAGATCCACATCGCGCCCGACAAGGCCGGTTACCGCGACCTTGCCCCCTTCGATCGGCAACTGGCCGGAAAGATAAAGAGTATTGCCGCTGATCGTGTAGGGCACGTAATTGGCGGCGGGTGCTGCCGCGACGGGGAGCACGATCCCCATTTCCTGCAGGCGGCCTTCGATGGCTTCGGTCATTTTCGACTCCCGTTTTGTTGTAAAATCTTCAAAAATCCTGCATCAAGGCCTTAGCTTGGTCAGATGGCGTTCTTATAACATCACCAACTGAGTCCAACAGGAGAATGTGAATGTTGCGAATGAGCCTCGGGGTGATCCTTGCCGGCGGTCTGAGCCTTGTGGCTGCCACCTCCGCGGACGCGAATACCGACGCTGCCGCCCGGCTGCTCGTCCCGCATCGCGCCATTTACGACCTGAAGCTCAAGAACGCCTCCGAACGTTCCGGCATCGAAGGCATGTTCGGCCGCATGGTCTATGAGTTCACCGGCTCGGCCTGCACCGGTTTTTCCACCAATTTCCGGCTGGTCACCAAGATCAATACAGGCGAGGAGACGCGCCTTAGCGATCAGCAGACCACGACCTTCGAGGACATGGCCGCAAACCAGTTCCATTTCGAGACCAAGTCCTTCACCGACGAGCAGCTCGACAAGCAGCTGAGCGGCGACGCGTCGATCGTCGACAAGGGCATCAAGGTGGAAATCACCCAGCCCGACGGCCGTGAGATCGAATTGCCGTCGAGCGATTTTCCGACCAGCCACATGCTCGACGTTATCGCGAATGCCAAGCAGGGTAAGAGTTTCTTCGAGGCGCGGGTCTTCGACGGCTCGGAAAACGGTGACCAGGCGCTGCTGACCACGACGGTGATCGGCAAGTCGCAGACGGCGCAGAAGGACGATGTCGATGCCGACAAGGCGGGCGAGTTTGCAAAGTCTTCCTTCTGGCCGGTGACGATCGCCTATTTCAACGAAAATGCTGTCGGCGATCCGACCCCGGTCTACAACATGTCGTTCAAGCTCTATGAGAACGGCATCACCCGCGATCTGACCATGGATTACGGCGACTTCGTGCTGTCCGGCAGCCTTGCCAAGCTGGAGCTGTTGAAGCCGCAGCAGGACCCGTGCCCGGCGCCGGCGAAATAGCCGTCCCCCGCTGATTGCCGGTCACTCGCTCACGCTGAGGTAATTTCCGCAAAGCTCTTGCTTTTGCGGCAAATCGAATGTATGGCCAGCCGCATTCCACACGTAAGGCATGGGATTGTCCGGGAGAAATCCGGACCGTTCCGCCCGGTGGCATTCTCGAAGAGGGTGCTGTTCGCCTTGCGGAGGTTCAACCGGAAAAGGATAACTAGGCATGGCATTGCCCGATTTTTCTATGCGCCAGCTTCTCGAAGCAGGCGTTCACTTCGGCCACCAGACTCACCGCTGGAACCCGAAAATGAAGCCGTACATCTTCGGCGATCGTAACAACATCCACATCATCGATCTGGCCCAGACCGTTCCGATGCTGTCGCGCGCCCTTCAGGTCGTGTCCGACACCGTCGCGCGCGGCGGCCGCGTTCTGTTCGTCGGCACCAAGCGCCAGGCGTCCGAACTGATCGCCGACTCGGCCAAGCGTTCGGCCCAGTATTACGTCAACTCCCGCTGGCTCGGCGGCATGATGACCAACTGGAAGACCATTTCGAACTCGATCCAGCGTCTGCGCAAGCTCGACGAGATCCTGAACTCGGAACAGTCCGGCTATTCCAAGAAGGAGCGCCTGAACCTTGAGCGCGAACGCGAGAAGCTTGACAAGGCTCTCGGCGGTATCCGCGACATGGGCGGCACCCCGGACCTGATGTTCATCATCGACACCAACAAGGAAAAGATCGCCATCGACGAAGCCAAGCGCCTGGGCATCCCGGTCGTCGCCATCATCGATTCGAACTGCGATCCGGACCTCATCGACTACCCGATCCCGGGTAACGACGACGCTTCGCGCGCCATCGCTCTCTACACCGACCTGATCGCTCGCGCTGCCATCGACGGCATCGCTCGCCAGCAGGGCGCTTCGGGCCGCGATATCGGCGCATCTGCCGAAGCCCCGATCGAGCCGGCGCTCGAAGGCGAAGCAGAAGCTGAAGCTTAAGGTCTGGATGGAGCGGCTTGGCCCGCTCCTCCATTCTGATTTCGATCGAGGCCAGAGATACCGATCCCTGGCCTTGGTCGTTTCAAGGCGAGCCGCCACCGCTCCGTCGTCGAGGCGATCGCTTTCGTGATGTCTTCATCACGCTGTCACACTTCCGGGTACATTCGTCCCAAAACTTTTGAGTCCGCCGACGTTTTTCCGGCGACAAGCACTTGAACCGACAAGAGGCAAAACAATGGCTGAAATCACCGCTGCACTGGTAAAGGAACTGCGCGAAAAGTCCGGCGCAGGCATGATGGACTGCAAGAAGGCGCTGACCGAAACGAACGGCGACATCGAAGCGGCAATCGACTGGCTGCGCGCCAAGGGCATTTCCAAGGCCGACAAGAAGTCCGGCCGCACCGCGGCTGAAGGCCTGATCGGCATTGCCAGCGCCGGCCACAGGGCCGTCGTCATCGAACTCAACTCGGAAACCGACTTCGTTGCCCGCAACGATGCCTTCCAGGACCTCGTCCGCGGCATCGCCGGCGTCGCCCTGACGACCGACGGTTCCGTCGAGGCGATCTCTGCGGCTAACTATCCCGCTTCCGGCAAGCCGGTTGCCGACACGATCAAGGACGCGATCGCCACGATCGGCGAGAACATGACCCTGCGTCGCTCCGCCCTGCTGCAGGTGGAGCACGGCGTCGTCGCGACCTACGTCCATAACGCTGCCGGCGACGGCATCGGCAAGCTCGGCGTTCTGGTTGCCCTGAAGTCGGTCGGCGACAAGGAAGTCCTGACTTCGCTCGGCCGTCAGGTCGCCATGCACATCGCTGCCACCAACCCGCTCGCCATCCGCGCCGAAGAAGTCGACGCGACTGTGGCCGAGCGCGAGCGCAACGTCTTCATCGAGCAGTCGCGCGCTTCCGGCAAGCCGGAAGCGATCATCGAAAAGATGGTCGACGGCCGCATGCGCAAGTTCTTCGAGGAAGTCGCCCTTCTGTCGCAGGCCTTCGTCATCAACCCGGACGTAACCGTCGGTCAGGCCGTCAAGGATGCTGAAAAGCTCGCTGGTGCTACGATCGAAGTCACCGGCATGGCCCGTCTTCTGCTCGGCGAAGGCGTCGAAAAGGAAGAATCGGATTTCGCCGCTGAAGTCGCAGCGGTTGCCAAAGGCTGATATTCGTTAGCTAAAGCTGTCGAAAGCGCAAGGGCACCGGTGACAAGCCGGTGCCCTTCGTGTATCCGCAAGCCGTTTGACCCTGCCCGTATTTTTGATTTCAAGGAGCCTCCATGTCGCCTCAGCCCCTCTACAAGCGTGTCTTGCTCAAGGCCTCCGGTGAAGCTCTGATGGGCGGCCAGGGTTTCGGCATCGATGTCGCGGTTGCCGATCGAGTCGCCTCCGATATCGCCGAAGCGCGCGCCATGGGTGTCGACGTCGGCGTGGTCGTCGGCGGCGGCAACATCTTCCGCGGCGTCGCCGTGGCGTCCAAGGGCGGCGACCGGGTGACCGGCGACCACATGGGCATGCTTGGCACCGTGATCAACGCCTTGGCGCTGGCCACGTCGCTGCGCAAGCTGAACGTCGACACCGTGGTTCTGTCGGCGATCTCGATGCCGGAAATCTGCGAGAGTTTCTCGCAGCGCCAGGCGGTGCATCACATGGCGCAGGGCAGGGTAGTGATCTTCGCCGGCGGCACCGGCAATCCATTCTTCACGACCGATTCGGCGGCTGCCCTGCGCGCGGCTGAAATCGGTGCGGAAGCGATCTTCAAGGGCACCCAGGTGGACGGTATCTATTCGGCCGATCCCAAGAAGGACCCGACGGCAACCCGGTTCGAGACGCTGACGCATGGCGAAGTGCTCGAAAAGGGTCTGGCGGTAATGGACGTGGCGGCGGTAGCGCTTGCCCGCGAAAATTCCATTCCGATCATCGTTTTTTCGATCCATGAGAAGGGCGGCTTCGCCCAAATCTTGACCGGCGGCGGCCGCAAGACCATCGTAGCGGACAATTGAGGCGCGGCATCGCGGGCCGCCCAGACAACATACGGGAGTAGACGGATGAGTGGAATCGACCTCAACGATATTAAGCGCCGCATGGAAGGCGCGATCAACGCGTTCAAAAGCGATATCGCATCGCTGCGCACCGGCCGCGCCTCGGCCAACATTCTCGATCCGGTGATGGTCGAAGCCTACGGTTCGCGCGTGCCGCTCAACCAGGTGGCCAACATCACCGTGCCGGAAGCGCGCATGCTCGGCGTGTCCATCTGGGACAAGTCGATGGTCGGCGCCGTCGATCGTGCGATCCGCGAATCAAACCTCGGCCTCAACCCGATCGTCGATGGCCAGAACCTGCGCATTCCGCTCCCCGAGCTCAACGAGGAGCGCCGCAAGTCGCTGGTCAAGGTTGCGCATGATTATGCGGAGAAGGCCAAGGTTGCCGCGCGCCACGTCCGCCGCGATGGCATGGACGGCCTGAAAAAGGCCGAAAAGGACGGCGACATCGGCCAGGACGAGAGCCGCTCGCAGTCGGAAAAAGTGCAGAAGATGACGGATGATACGATTTCCGAAGTCGACCGCTTGCTTGCGGATAAGGAAAAGGAAATCATGCAGGTCTAACTTAGGCCTGGTTTGCCGCCATATTCCGGCGGCCAAAGGAGCCGTTTAGAATATGGTGAATCCCGAGCTTGAGATCATCCCTCAACACGTTGCCATTATCATGGATGGTAATGGACGCTGGGCCAACAAGCGCGGGCTTCCTCGTACGGTCGGACACAGCAAGGGCGTCGAAGCGGTTCGCGAAACGGTGCGGGCTGCCGGCGACGCCGGCGTCAAATATCTGACGCTCTTTGCGTTTTCTTCGGAGAACTGGAGCAGGCCCGAAACCGAGGTGAGGGATCTCCTCGGTCTCCTCCGGCGCTTCATCCGTCAGGATCTGGCCGAATTGCACCGCGAGAATGTCCGCATCCGGGTGATCGGCGAACGCGAGAAGCTGCGCAGCGATATTCTTCCGCTTCTTCTCGAAGCCGAGGAAACGACAAGGTTCAATACGGCACTGACGCTGGTCATCGCCTTCAACTACGGTGCTCGCGACGAGATCGCCCGTGCTGTCGCGATGCTCGCCCGCGACGTCGAAGCCGGTGTCCTCAAGGCTTCCGAGATCGACCCGGACAAGATCAGCGCAAAGCTGGATACCGCCGGTATTCCCGACCCGGACCTCATCATCCGCACCAGCGGCGAGGAGCGGCTTTCGAATTTTCTGCTCTGGCAGGCGGCCTATTCCGAGCTGGTCTTCCTGCCGGACTACTGGCCCGATTTCGATCGGAAACTCTTCTTCGACGCCCTGAAGATCTATGCCTCCCGCGACCGGCGCTTCGGCGGCCTGTCGAACAAGACGATAGCGGTGGGTGGTTGATGAGCACTGAACTGAGGCGCCGAATCGCATCCGCGGTGGTTCTGGCGATCGTGGTGCTGGTGGCCACCTGGTATGGCGGCCTGGCCTTCCGCATGGTCGCCGCCGCCATGGCGGTCCTGATCTATTACGAATGGTCGACGATCACGCGGGCCGCCGAGCGCGATTTTCGTGCGAACGCCTTCGGCTGGGTTGCGATTTTTCTGATCGCCATCGACCTGCTGGTCGACGAAGGTGAGCTCTCGGTGCCGATTCTCGGTGGCGCGATAGTCACCGCCGTTCTTCTCGTGCTGCTGCGCAAGGGCAGCTGGTGGCTTCCGGGCGGCATCCTCTACGCAGGCTTGAGCGGAATCTCGCTGGCGGCGATCCGCGCCGAAGACCAGGCGGGGTTCGTTGCGACCCTCTTCATCTTCGCGGTCGTCTGGGCGACCGATATCCTCGCCTATTTCGTCGGCCGCGCTCTCAAGGGGCCGAAACTTGCACCGCGCATTTCGCCCGGCAAGACCTGGTCCGGTGCGGTCGGCGGTACGGTTTCCGGTGTGATCGCAAGCTCTGCCTTGACGCTCGGTGTCTTCTCCCGGCTGTCTGCCTGGACGGTTGCGATCGCATTTCTGCTTTCCGTCGCCAGCCAGATCGGCGACCTGTTCGAGTCCTTCATCAAGCGCCGGTTCGGCGTGAAGGATTCCAGCCACCTCATTCCGGGGCATGGCGGCGTCATGGATCGCGTCGACGGCCTCGTTTTCGCCTGTTTCGCGGCGTTCCTGCTAACGCTTGTTTATACGGCCATGACGGGCCATCTTGACGTATCGGTTGCGGGCTTCCTCTTCGGGTTTTGAGGTCTCGGCGGCCGGTACAATGTTGAAACGGAAATTTTGATGGCCATCCTCAGCTTCCTTACCGGCTATATCATCCCCTTCGTGCTGGTACTGTCCCTGCTCGTCTTCGTGCATGAGATGGGCCACTATCTTATCGGACGCTGGTGCGGCATCCGGGTCACAGCCTTCTCTGTCGGCTTCGGGCCGGAGCTTGTCGGCTTCACCGACAGTCATGGCACTCGCTGGAAGCTCTCGGCGATCCCGCTTGGCGGTTACGTCAAGTTCTTCGGCGACGAGGACGCCGCGAGCCTGCCGGATGCAAGCGGCCTTGCGGGCATGAGCGAGGAAGAAAAGGCTCAGACGCTGGCTGGCGCCAAGCTCTGGAAGAGGGCCGCCACCGTTGCTGCCGGCCCGATCGCCAATTTCATCCTGGCGATTGCCATCTTCGCTGTCCTCTTCAGCGTCTACGGCAAGGTCGTCGCCGATCCCGTGGTCGCCGAGGTTCAGCCGGGAAGTGCCGCCCTTGCGGCCGGCGTTCAGCCCGGCGATCGGCTTGTGGCGCTCGACGGTTCGCGCATCCGGACCTTCGACGATGTACGGCGTTATGTCAGCATCAGGCCGGACACTCCGATCGTGGTGACGGTCGAGCGCAACGGCCAGGATCTCGATCTGCCGATGGTGCCGAAGCGCTCCGAGGTGACCGACCAGTTCGGCAACAAGGTCGAGCTCGGCCTCATCGGTATCGTCACCAACGAACAGCGCGGCAATTTCCGCATCGAGACGTTCACGCCACTGCAGGCCGTTGCAGAAGGCGTCACCGAGACCGGCCACATCGTCACCGGCACCTTCCGCTATATCGGGAATCTGGTGACCGGCCGGATGAAGGCTGACCAGCTCGGCGGGCCGGTCCGGGTCGCTCAAGCGTCGGGCCAGATGGCGACGCTCGGCTTTGCGGCGGTGGTTCAGCTCGCAGCTGTTCTTTCCGTCTCGATCGGGCTTTTGAACCTCATGCCTGTGCCAGTTTTGGACGGCGGTCATCTCGTCTTCTACGCGATCGAGGCCATCCGTGGCCGACCGCTCGGCGCGGGTGCGCAGGAGATCGCCTTCCGCATCGGGCTTGCGATGGTTTTGAGCCTCATGGTCTTCGCGACCTTCAACGACATCAGCAATCTGATCGGCTGATGTCCTTCAAATCGTAAAAGAAACTGTTTGTTCACCATGTTTCCAACAGTTGCGTGGCCATTGGGTCACGCAAGGGAAGTAAGTAAACAGAAATTAACGCGATACCTTGCTTGTAGGTCAAAAGAAGGTAAAACGACACACGTGGCCGGAGTCGGGCACCACCCGCCGAGGGACAACGGGAAAAGGTAAGAATTGAAATGAAGGCTGGTTCAAAGTTCTTGAACGCAGTGTCGGCGTTTGCGCTGTCTGCTAGTGTTGTTGCATCGGGCGCAGGTGTACTGGTACTTGCTTCCGCACTTTCTGCCGAAGCGGCGGTTATCCGGAGTGTTCAGGTCCGCGGCGCACAGCGCGCCGGCGAGGAGGCTGTCCGTTCCAACCTGACCATTCGCCCGGGTGTCAACTTCTCCAATAACGACATCGATGAATCGGTCCGCAAGCTCTATTCGACCGGCTATTTCTCGGATGTCAAAATCAGTGTTTCCGGCAGCACGCTCGTCGTGTCGGTGAGCGAGAACCAGCTCATCAACCAGGTCGTGTTCAACGGCAACCGCAAGATCACGGACGACAAGCTTCAGGCAGTCGTTCAGACCCAGCCGCTCGGCCCGTACAATCAGGCATTGGTGGACGCGGATATCCAGCGTCTGCGCGAAGCCTATCGCGCGATCGGCCGCAGCGACGTCCAGATCACCACGCAGACCGCCGATGTCGGCCAGGGGCGTGTCAACCTTGCCTTCGTCATCAACGAAGGTGACCGCACCAAGATCGCCGACATCAGTTTCGTCGGAAACCAGGCCTATGGCGATGGCCGCCTGAAGTCGGTGCTGATCACCAAGGAATCCGGTCCGCTGTCCTTCCTGACCCGCAAGGACGTCTACAGCGAGGACAAGCTGCGCGCCGACGAGGAAGCGCTGCGTCAGTTCTATTATAACCACGGTTATCCCGATTTCCGCGTCATCTCGTCGGAGGCGGTGCTCGATGAATCGGGCAACAAGTACAATATCAGCTTCACGGTCGAGGAAGGCCAGCGTTACGAGTACGGCAACGTCTCGGTGGAATCCACGGTCGAAGGCATCAGCGGCCAGGACCTCGAAGGTCTGGTTCTGACCCGCGCCGGCAACGTCTACAATGCCCGCGAAATCCAGAAGACGATGGAAGCCATCTCCAAGCGCGTCGCTGCGGCCGGTTATCCGTTCGCTCGCGTCACGCCGCGCGGCGACCGCAACATGGAAAACCACACGATCGGTGTTTCCTACCTCGTCGACCAGGGCGAGCGCGCCTATGTCGAGCGCATCGAGATCCGCGGCAACACTCGCACGCGTGACTATGTCATCCGCCGCGAATTCGATTTCAGCGAAGGCGATGCCTTCAACCAGGAAATGATCTCGCGCGCCAAGCGTCGCCTTGAGGCGCTCGGTTATTTCACGACCGTCAATATCTCGACCTCGCAGGGCACTTCGCCTGACCGCGTCGTCATCGTTGTCGATGTCGAGGACCAGCCCACCGGTTCGTTCGGTATCGGCGCCGGCTACTCGGCGGGCGGCGACGGCTTCCTGCTCGAAGCTTCGATCGAAGAAAAGAACTTCCTCGGCCGTGGCCAGTTCATCCGCGTCGCAGTCGGCGGTGGTCTTGACGAAGCCCGCAGCTACAACCTTTCGTTCACCGAGCCCTACTTCCTCGGTTACCGTCTGGCAGCCGGTTTCGACCTCTTCAAGAGCTCGACCTCTTCGAACAGCTATTACGACTATGAAGAGCAGGGTGTCACCTTGCGTGTGACGGCGCCGATCACCGAAGATCTGGCAACCACATTCCGCTACACCTACAAGGAAATCCAGTACGAGAACGACGGGGCCTTCGGTAGTGACGGTCTTCCCGGCACCGCTGACGATAACCTTTCGTCGCCCTACATCTCGATGATCGATAACGGCAAGTTCGTTCAGTCGTCGATCTCGCAGACGTTGACCTACAACACGCTCGACAGCCAGACGCTGCCGCGCGAAGGTATCTATGCGACGGTCACGCATGAATATGCCGGTCTCGGTGGCGACTCCGACTTCTACAAGATTTCCGGCCGTGCCCGTTATTTCCAGCTTCTGTCGACCGAAGCTGACCTGATCGGCTCCATCGCGGTTGGAGCCGGCCATGTGGTCTCCACCGGCGACAATCTGCATGTCTTCGACCAGTTCACGATCGGCGGTCGTCAGATCCGCGGCTTCGAGAACGACGGTATCGGTCCGCGTACGACCGATCACGGCGATGCGCTCGGCGGCACGACCTACTTTACGGCCTCTGCCGAAATGACAATGCCGATGCCGGCTGTTCCGGAGGACTTTGGTCTGCGTGCTGCCGTCTTCGCCGATGCCGGTACCCTTTACGGCAATGATGTCCCGCTCGGCACCAGTACCGCGCAGGGCACCAGCATGAACTGGCGCGCTTCCGTCGGTGCGGGTATCATGTGGGCGTCGCCGTTCGGCAACATCCGCTTCGACTACGCGCATCCGGTCATGAAGGAAGACTTCGACGAAACCCAGGAATTCCGGTTCAGCATGGCGAACCAGTTCTGATCGTTTCCGCTCGCGGTTGCGGGCGGAAATCTGTTCTGGAGCTTCAGCTTTATGGACCACAATGAATTCTTTCCGCCCCATGATGGCGTGAGCCTGCGCGAGTTGGCCGCCCTTCTTGGGGCTGAACTGCTTGATGGCAGTGCCGGCGATCGGCTGATCCGTTCCGTCGCGCCCGTAGCGCGGGCCGGCGAGGGTGAGATCTGTTATATCCTGTCCCGGAAAAGCCGGCACGAACTGGAAAGCTGCAAGGCTTCCGCGATTATCTGTGATACCGCGATCCGTTCGATTATTCCGGCCCATATCCCGGTTTTGCTGACAAAGACGCCACACACGGCGTTTGCGCAGGCCGGCGCTATTCTGCATCCGGTCGCGATGCGGCCGTCTCCGATCACTTCGTTTCCGCCGGCCATTTCGCCGGCCGCGTTTGTCGATCCGACTGCCAGGCTCGAGCCTGGTGTCGAGATCGAGCCCATGGCCGTGATCGGTGCGCGGGCGGAGATCGGTGCCGGCACCCGCATCGGCGCCGGAACCATCATCGGTGCCGACGTCAAGATCGGCCGGGATTGCACGATCGCTGCCGGGTCGAGCGTGGTCGCGGCTCTCATCGGCAATGGCGTGATCATTCACAACGGCGTCCGCATCGGCCAGGACGGCTTCGGTTTCGCGCCGGGTCCGCGCGGCATGCTGAAGATCGTCCAGATCGGCCGCGTCATCATCCAGGACAATGTCGAGATCGGCGCCAACACGACGGTCGACCGCGGCGCCATGGACGACACGGTCATCGGCGAAGGCACCAAGATCGACAATCAGGTCCAGATTGCCCACAACGTTCGTATCGGCCGTCATTGCGGCATCGCCAGCGGTGCCGGAATCGCCGGTTCGACGCGGATTGGCGACGGCGTATTGATCGGCGGCGCATCCGGTATTAATGGACACATCTCGATTGGTGACGGCGTCCAGATTGCCGCTATGAGCGGCGTGGTGGCGGATATCCCGGCCGGCGCGCGTTACGGTGGTATTCCCGCCCGCCCGATGCCGGATTTCCTCCGCGACATCGCGGAAATCATGATGCGTTCGGATGAGCGGGCGAAACGCAGAGGAGAGAAGAAGAATGACTGATGAGACCAAGCCGGTGCTCGGCGCGGCCGATATTCAGGAAATCATGAAGCTGCTGCCGCACCGCTATCCTTTTCTCCTGGTCGATAAGATCGTCGAGATCGACGGCGACAATTCCGCGATCGGCATCAAGAACGTCACCGCCAATGAGCCGCATTTCACCGGACATTTCCCGGAGCGGCCGATCATGCCGGGCGTGCTTCTGGTTGAGGGCATGGCTCAGACTGCCGGCGCTATCTGCGCCAGGAAAGAAGGCGAGGGCGGCAATCTCGTCTACTTCATGACCATCGACAATGCCCGCTTCCGCAAGCCGGTTGTGCCGGGCGACCGGGTCGAATTCCATGTCACCAAGCAGAAACAGCGCGGCAATATCTGGAAATTCCATTGTGACGCGAAGGTGGACGGCGTACTTGTTGCCGAAGCCGATATCGGCGCGATGATCCGGCGCAAGGACGAAGAATGAGCAGCATTGCAGCCAGCGCGCGCATCCATCCGTTAGCATTGGTCGAGGACGGCGCCGTCATCGGCGAGAACGTCGTCGTCGGCCCGTTTTCGCATGTCGGCCCGCGTGTGGTGCTGAAGGATGGCGTCGAACTGCTGTCGCATGCCGTGGTGAGCGGTCGCACCGAGATCGGCCGTAACTGCCGTATCTTTCCGATGGCGGTCATCGGCGGCGTTTCCCAGAGCCTGCACGAGGCAGGCGAGGATTCGACGCTGACGGTCGGCGACAATTGCGTCATGCGCGAAGGCGTGACGATGAACTGCGGCACGGTCGGCGGCGGCGGCAAGACAGTGGTCGGCAACAACTGCCTGTTCCTCGCCAATTCGCACGTCGCGCATGACTGTCAGCTCGGCAACGACATCATCATGTCGAACAACGTCATGCTGGCCGGCCACGTCCACGTGGCGGACCGGGCGATCCTGGGCGGCGGCTGCGCCGTGCATCAGTTCACCCGCATCGGCCGCCAGGCCTTTATCGGCGGACTTTCGGCCGTCAATTACGACGTCATCCCCTATGGCATGCTGAACGGCAATCCGGGCGTCCTCGGCGGCCTGAACGTCGTCGGCATGACCCGCGCCGGCATCGAGCGGGCGACCATCCATACCGTCCGCCGCGCCTTCAAGCAGATCTTCGAGGGCGAGAGCAACATCCGCGCCAACGCCGCGGCGATCCGCAACGACTACGCCGATTGCAAGGAAGCGATGGAAATCCTCGATTTCATCGCGGCCGAGAGTGATCGTGCCATTTCCTCGACCTTCCGCGGCAAGGGCTGATCCCGCATGGCCGGCCTCCCGAGCCTTGCGCCGAAGGGCCGGCTGGCGATCATCGCCGGGAAGGGCTTCTTGCCCCTCTATGTGGCGAAAGCCGCCCAGGCGGCCGGTGAAACGCCTCTGATCATAGCGCTCGCAAACGAATCCGATCAGAGCTTCGATGGTTTCGAAGCGGTCTCCATTGGCGTCGGTGACCTTTCGGCGATCGAGCGCCTGTTTCGCGACAAGGGCATCACCCGCGTCATCCTGTCGGGCGGTGTCGCCCGAAGGCCCGACTGGCGCGATATCCATCCGACTTTCCGTACCATCCTGAAGGTCCCCGCGGTCGTCCGCACGCTTCTTTCCGGCGGCGACGATTCGGTGCTCCAGATGGTCATCAAACTCATCGAGGCTATGGGCTGCGAGGTGCTGGGCGCCCACGACATCGTGCCCGGCCTGCTTGCGAAGACGGGTCCGCTCGGCACCCATGCGCCATCGGAAGATGACCGGCGCGATATCGATCGGGCCTCTGAAGCCGCCAAACGTCTAGGCGAGCTCGATATCGGCCAGGGCGCGGTCAGCGTCGGCGGACGTGTCGTGGCTTTGGAAGGCGTCGAGGGCACGGACCGGATGCTGGAGCGGGTGGCGGCACTGCGAGCCGAAGGCCGCATTTCGGCCCGCCGCAAGGGCGTGCTCGTCAAGCTCTGCAAACCGCAGCAGGACATGCGCGCCGATCTGCCGACGATCGGCCCGTCGACCATCGAAAACGCCATCAAGGCCGGTCTCGCCGGCATCGCCGTGGAGGCGGGACGCGCTTTGGTGCTGGAAGAAGCGAAGTTGATTGCCGCGGCCGATGCTGCCGGTATTTTCGTCTGCGGTATCGATCCCGGCCTGCCGCAGGGAGGATTGTGATGGTCATGACCTTGAAGGTCGGCGTCATAGCCGGCGAAGTATCCGGCGATCTTCTCGGCGGTGATCTGATCACGGCCCTGAAGGCAGCCCATGACGGCCCGGTCGAACTCTTCGGCGTTGGTGGCGAAGCGTTGGAGGCTCAGGGTCTTGTCTCGCTCTTCGACTTTTCCGAATTGTCGATCATGGGGCTCACCCAGGTGATCGCCCGCCTGCCGAACCTGATCAAGCGGATCAACCAGACGGCAGCCGCCATCGTCGCGGCCAAGCCGGATGTGCTGATCATCATAGACAGCCCCGATTTCACCCATCGCGTCGCCAGGAAAGTGCGCGCCGCTCTGCCGGACCTGCCGATCGTCGATTATGTCTGCCCGAGCGTCTGGGCGTGGAAGGAATATCGCGCCAAGGCGATGCTCGCCTATGTCGATCATGTCCTGGCTGTGCTGCCGTTCGAGCCTGAGGCCATGCAGCGTCTCGGCGGGCCGGAAACCACCTTTGTCGGCCATCGTCTGACAGCCGATCCGTCGCTCCTCAAGGTCCGCGGCATCCGGGCCGGACGCCCGGTGAAGGCGCCGGGGGAAGAAAAGACGATCATGCTTCTGCCGGGCTCCCGTTCGGCGGAGATCAAGGCGCTGCTGCCGATCTTCGGCGAGGCGGCCCGTGAGTTCGTTGCCCGCAACGGGCCGACCCGCTTCGTGCTGCCGACGGTTCCCCGGCAGGAAAAGCTGGTACGCGAGATCGCTGCAGGTTTCGAGGTCAAGCCCGAGATAACCGCTGATACGGATGGCAAATGGGCGGCCTTCGCTGAGGCCGATGCGTCGCTTGCGGCCTCCGGAACGGTGATCCTTGAGCTTGGCCTGGCTGGAATCCCGGTGGTCTCAGCCTACAAGACCGACTGGCTGATCACCATGCTCGCAAAACGCATCAAGACCTGGTCCGGCGCCCTGCCGAACCTGATCGCCGATTATGCGGTGGTGCCGGAATACGTCAACGAGGTGGTGCGGCCGGCAAGCCTCTGCCGTTGGGCCGAGCGGCTTTCGTCCGATACGATGCAGAGGCGCGCCATGCTGGAGGGCTTCGACCTCACCTGGGAGCGCCTGCAGGTACCCGTGCCGCCCGGCGAAGCGGCCGCCGGCATCGTTCTTGAGGTTCTGGACACTAAAAAACCCGGTCGTTTCTGACCGGGTTTTTTGTTTGGTGTCGCTTGCGGATTAACGCTTGGAAACCGGAATGTAGTCCCGCTGCGCTTCGCCGGTATAGAGCTGACGCGGGCGGCCGATGCGCTGCTGCGGATCTTCGATCATTTCGGCCCACTGGGCGATCCAGCCGACGGTACGGGCGAGAGCGAAAAGCACGGTGAACATGGTGGTGGGGAAGCCCATCGCCTTCAGCGTGATGCCCGAATAGAAGTCGATGTTCGGGTAGAGCTTCTTCTCGATGAAATACTCGTCGGTGAGCGCGATGCGCTCCAGTTCCATCGCGACCTGCAGGAGCGGATCGTCCTTGTGGCCGAGTTCGCCGAGCACTTCATGCGTGGTCTTCTGCATGATCTTGGCGCGCGGATCGTAGTTCTTGTAAACGCGGTGGCCGAAGCCCATCAGGCGGAAAGGATCGTTCTTGTCCTTGGCGCGGGCGATGTATTCCGGGATTTTGTCGACCGAGCCGATTTCCGTCAGCATGTTGAGCGCTGCTTCGTTGGCGCCGCCGTGAGCCGGGCCCCAGAGGCAGGCAATGCCGGCCGCGATGCAGGCGAACGGATTGGCACCCGAGGAACCGGCGAGGCGGACCGTCGAGGTCGAAGCGTTCTGCTCGTGGTCGGCATGCAGGATGAAGATGCGGTCCATGGCGCGCGACAGAACCGGATTGACCACATACTCTTCGCACGGAACGGCAAAGCACATGCGCAGGAAGTTCGACGCATAGTCCAGGTTGTTCTGCGGATAAACGAAGGGCTGGCCGATATGGTACTTGTAGGCCATCGCGGCAAGCGTCGGCATCTTGGCGATCATGCGCAGCGAAGCGACCATGCGCTGGTGCGGATCGGTGATGTCGGTCGAGTCGTGATAGAAGGCCGACAGTGCGCCGACGCAGCCGCACATGACGGCCATCGGATGGGCGTCGCGGCGGAAGCCGGTGAAGAAGCGGCTCATCTGCTCATGCACCATCGTGTGATGGGTCACGCGATAGTCGAAGTCCTTCTTCTGCGCAGCGGTCGGCAGTTCCCCGTAAAGCAGCAGGTAGCAGGTTTCCAGAAAGTCGCCATGCTCGGCGAGCTGTTCGATCGGATAACCGCGATGCAGCAGGATGCCCGCGTCGCCATCGATATAGGTGATCTTGGATTCGCAAGACGCCGTCGAGGTGAAGCCAGGGTCGTAGGTAAAGGTACCGGTGTGCTTGTAGAGAGCGCCGATATCGACCACGTCAGGACCGATCGTGCCCGACTTGACCGGAAGGTCGACCTTCTTGTCACCGATTACCAGATTTGCGCTTGTTTCCGTCATGCTGATCCTCCAACCTTTTGGCGGCATGGCGCCCTAAAAGCGCCACAAGAATTAAGCGTCCACCGTTTAGCTATATGATCCGAAAGCTGATGCCAAGCTGTCGTGACGGCATTTTGTGCAGCGCGAAAAATTATTGGGCAGCGGCTTTTGCTTGGATGTCCAACTTCCTGTTGCAAGCCCTTTTCGTGGCCCGGAATTCCCGATATTTAACCGCCGGTTGACGGCTGGGGAGGAAACGCGCAGGTTGCATTGCCGCATGTTTGGCGGTGGGGCGAACAGAGCGTTTCATGCCGGAGGAAGATGCATTCCCGACGCGTGCCGAGGCAGGGAAGCTGATATCCCCGCCGCCGGATCTGCGCGTGAACGGAGGCTCATCCGACTCGGTCAAGGTCCGGGATCTGGCCGAGCTTTTTCCCGCGATCAAACGCCACTCACCGGTTCACACCTCAGGCGGGTCCTTTGGCCGCTCGACGATCCGGCGCCTTGACCGGCTGCGCCGCCGCCTCCCGGTCATGCTGGAGGAGGAGGCGGTCCATGGCCACGGCTTCCTTTTTCTGCCCGTTGTCGTCGGGGCAGGGGCCGCCTGCTGGTTTGCTCTGCCGCAGACCCCGGCTTTCTGGCCGTATTTCCTCCTCTTTTGCGCCTGCGCGATATTTGTGGCCGTCTCGCGCTACCGGTCCGGTGCCACGCACCTCTTGCCGCTCGCTCTCACGCTCTTCCTCGCAGGCATGATGCTGGCGCAGTTCGAGACCTGGAGGCGGTCCACCGTGATTCTCGATACGCCGGTGACGACCGAGCTCGCCGGCGTGGTCGAGCGCAGGGAGGTCGATGCCCGGGGCAACTGGCGTTACATCGTCCGCATCGAGCGGACCGCCAATCCGCAAGTCAGGCGCCCACCGCAGCGTGTATCTCTGCTGGCAAGGTCCCGCCATGAACCCGCCCGGACCGGCGAGACGATCAGCGGTCGCGCCCGCATTTCACCTCCGTCGGGACCCGCCCTGCCGGGCCTTAACGACTTTGCCTTCTCCTCCTATTTCGATGGCATCGGTGCGGTTGGATTTTTCTATGGACCGCCGAAAAAGCAGGCTGCCGTCCAATCGGACCGGAGCTGGATTGCGCAGGTCGAAACCGGGCTTTTCGATCTGCGCAGCGCAATCGCAACCCGTATCCGGGAGACCGTGCCCGGAGATCCCGGCGCCTTTGCCGCGGCGATCGTCACGGATGAGCGCCGGGCGATTTCCGAAGACACCACCGAGGCGCTGCGCCTGTCGGGCCTCGCCCATATCGTCGCCATTTCCGGGCTGAACATGGCGCTCGCCGCCGGCATCTTCTTTGTCGGCGTGCGCACCGTGCTTTCCGTCTTCACGGGCTTCGCCCAGGCCTATCCGGTCAAGAAGATCGCCGCATTCGGCGCGCTGATGATGGCGACGGCCTACTACCTGATCTCCGGTTTCGGCGTTTCCGCCGAACGGGCCTATATCATGATGGCGATCATGCTGGTCGCGGTGCTTCTCGATCGGCCCTCGATCAGCCTGCGCAATGTCGCGCTGTCTGCGCTCGTCATCATCGCCATGTCGCCCTCGGAAATACTGGGACCGAGCTTCCAGATGTCGTTTGCCGCCACCGCCGCCTTGGTCGCCGGATACGCGCTCTGGAAACACAGGGCGGAACGCCGTGATCCCGAACCGCTGCCATTCCGTCACCCCGCAGTGACGCCGGTGTTGGCATCCTGGAATTTCGCGGCCGGCGTCTTCGTGACCTCGCTGATCGGCGGCATCTCGACCGCGATGTTCTCGGTCGAGCATTTCCACCGTATCGCGACCTACGGCCTTGCCGCCAACCTTGCCGCCATGCCGATCATCTCCTTCGTGGTCATGCCGGCCGGGCTGGCCGGCATGCTGCTGATGCCGTTCGGCCTCGATGCTCCCTTCATGAAGCTCATGGGCCTCGGCCTGGAGTGGGTGATCGCCATTGCCAAACACATCGCCGCCTGGGGTGGTGATGTCGGCACAGGGCGGCAGCATCCCTGGTTCCTGGCCGTCGCGACGGCAGGGTTTCTGCTGCTGACGCTGCTGAGGACGAGACTGAGACTGATAGGCCTGCCGCTGATGGCGACCGCTCTGCTGCTTTCCTGGCAGGAGCGGTCGATGCCCCCGCCGGACATCCTGATCTTGGAAGACGGGACGATGGTCGCACTTGTCGATGGAGAAGGGGTCGCCACCAATCGCGCCCGCCCGCCCGACTTTGTCTACGACCAATGGAAGAGGGCGCTTCTGCTCGGCGATCCCACCAAGCCCGAAATGTCGCCATCCAGGGACAAGCCTCCCGACGAGAGGCCACCCGGCGCGAAGATCAATGAGCGACGCGAACTGACCCGTCAGGAACTCGAAACGGCAAAATCGAGGATAAAACAGGCGCCTGCCGGCCGTTTCATCTGTGAGCCGACCGCCTGGTGCGCGGCAGGCGCCGGCAAGGGCATCGTTATCGCTGTCGAGGATAGCCGCTATGCGGGTGCCGCCTGCGACGCCGCCAATCTCGTCATCGCGCCGCATGCCCGCTTCGACCAATGCCGGTCAGGCGCCCTGATGATCAACGACGCCACGCTTCGCAAGGCGGGCTCTCTGGAGATATTCCTCAACGGCGCGACCGACATTCGGCGCTGGCAGGTCCGCGCCGCCATGGCAGGCGCAGACCGTCCCTGGAGCAGGCACCGCCACTATGATTGGCGAAGCCAGACGTTCGACAGATCGTTGCCGGAACCGCTCCGGCGGATGATCAATGATAACGGCGGATGAGACCGACGAGCTTGCCCTGGATTTTCACCCGGTCCGGCCCGAAGATGCGGGTCTCGTAGGCGGGGTTGGCGGCTTCGAGAGCGATCGAGGCGCCGCGGCGGCGGAAGCGCTTCAGCGTCGCTTCCTCGTCGTCCACCAGCGCCACGACGATATCGCCCGGATTGGCCGTATTGCTGTTGCGGATGATCACGGTGTCGCCGTCCAGAATGCCGGCTTCGATCATCGAATCGCCCTTGACCTCGAGTGCATAATGTTCGCCGGAACCGATCATCTCGGCTGGCACCGCGATGTCATGCGTGTTGTTCTGGATAGCCGAGATCGGCACGCCGGCGGCGATGCGGCCCATGACCGGAACGGTCGTGGCGTTCGACGAGTCGTCGTTGGCGGCGGGTTTCTGGGGCGCCGCGACCGGCTGCGGTTTCCCGAGGCTGCCCTCGATGACGCTTGGCGAAAAGCCGCGCCGGGGCTGCATGCTCGGCGAATAGGCTTCGGGCAGCTTGATGACTTCGAGCGCCCGGGCCCGGTTCGGCAGGCGGCGGATGAAGCCGCGCTCCTCGAGTGCCGTGATCAGGCGGTGGATGCCGGACTTGGATGCGAGGTCGAGAGCGTCCTTCATTTCGTCGAATGACGGCGGGACGCCGGATTCCTTCATGCGTTCGTGAATGAACAGAAGCAATTCCTGTTGTTTGCGCGTGAGCATCTTTTGGCACCCTCAGAGTCGGAAACAAATCCAGAACAGACACTATATGTTCCATATGTGTTCCGCAAGTCCCTAAATTTTCGTGAAGTATGATGATTTTTTCTTCATAGATGCGTGCCAGATATCTCGTGTCTCACCACTTGCGCGGCGCGAGCCCGCTGCCAAAGTAGCTATGCGATTCCAATCCCGGGGGCCCTCGCGTGAACGCAAGACCGATCGATCATCTCGTGCTGCCGGTGGCGGGACTTACCGCTGCGCGTTCCCGGCTCACGAAGCTCGGTTTTACAGTTGCGCCCGACGCTTTTCATCCTTTCGGCACAGCCAATGCTTGTGTGTTCTTCTCGGATGGCAGCTATCTGGAGCCGCTGGCCCTTGCCAATCGCCGTCATGCGAGCGCTGCCGCCAAGCGCGGCAACGTTTTTACGGCCCGCGATCTGGCCTTCCGCGGGGCACGCGACAGGCAGGGTTTCTCGGCGCTGGTTGTCGCCACGGGCGACGCGATGGCCGACCACGCGCGTTTCAAGATGCGTGGCGTCTCGGCGGGCGACGTGCTGGAATTTTCCCGCGGGATGACCTTGCCCGACGGTTCCGAAACCGAGGCGAGCTTCCGGCTGGCCTTTGCGGGAGATGACCGGGCGCCCGACTTCCTGATGTTTTCCTGCCAGCGCATCACCCCCCTGCCGGCCGATCGCGACGAACTGGAGCGCCATTCCAATGCGGTCATGGGGCTGGGCGAGATCATTCTGTCGGCATCGGCGCCCTCCGATTTCGCAGCCCTGGCCGAGCAGGTGCTGATGACAAAGGCCAAGCCGGAGGCTGCATCGCTCGAGCTTGCCGCGGCCAATGCCCGCATTCGCGTCCTGCAGGATCACGAACTCGAAGCGGAATTTGCCCTTCCGCCGACGCCGAACCCCGAAGGCCTGCGCGGCCGGGCGATCATCTTCAAGACGGCCGATCTTGCCGTGACAGAGATCACCCTTGCTGCTAATGACGTCGCATTCGTCCGCCGGGAGGGCCGTGTTCTCGTCTCGGCGGCGCCCGGCCAGGGTGTTTTGTTCGGCTTCGAGGAATAGGTTCATGGAAGTTACCGCCAATCCACGCGTCTCCGTCGGCGAAGGAGACGGCAAGGTGGTTTTCGCGCAGGACGCAAAGCTGTCTTTGATCGCCGGCCCCTGCCAGATGGAAAGCCGCGACCACGCCTTCATGATGGCGGATGCGCTGAAGGAACTCTGCGGCAAGCTCGGCATCGGCCTCGTCTACAAGTCCTCCTACGACAAGGCCAACCGCACGTCGATTTCCGGCAAGCGCGGCATCGGGCTCGAAACCGCCATGGAGATCTTCGCCGACCTCAAGAAGGAATTCGGCTTTCCGGTCCTAACCGACATTCACACGGAAGAGCAATGCGCCGTCGTCGCGGAGACGGTCGACATCCTGCAGATACCGGCTTTCCTCTCCCGCCAGACGGACCTGCTTGTCGCAGCCGCCAGGACCGGCCGCGTCATCAACGTCAAGAAGGGCCAGTTCCTGGCGCCCTGGGACATGAAGAACGTGCTCGCCAAAATCACCCAGAGCGGCAACCCGAACGTTCTGCTGTGCGAACGTGGCGCCTCCTTTGGCTACAACACGCTGGTCTCCGACATGCGTTCGCTGCCGATCATGGCGTCCATGGGCGCGCCGGTGATCTTCGATGCGACGCATTCCGTACAGCAGCCTGGCGGGCAGGGAGGCTCCACAGGAGGAGACCGCACCATGGTGCCGGTCCTCGCGCGGGCAGCGGTCGCCGTCGGCATAGCGGGCCTGTTCATCGAAACGCACGAGGACCCGGACAACGCGCCCTCGGACGGCCCCAACATGGTGCATCTGAAGGACATGCCGCGGCTGCTCGAAAAGCTGCTCGCGCTCGATGCCGTCGCCAAGGCAGCTTGAGCCCGCCTACAAAAAGCGCGCAAACTGCTTCGATTGTAATTTTCGTGTCATTGATTATGAGACATTTTCAGTGACCTCATGACGTCAAGTCCAAACCCAGGGAGAGACCCTTGACCGCCATCACCGATATCATCGCACGCGAAATTCTCGACAGCCGTGGCAATCCGACCGTCGAGGTGGATGTCTATCTGGAAGACGGTTCGATGGGCCGCGCGGCCGTTCCGTCGGGCGCCTCCACCGGCGCGCACGAAGCCGTCGAACTGCGTGACGGCGGCAAGCGTTATCACGGCAAGGGCGTCCAAAAGGCGGTCGAAGCCGTCAACACCGAGATCTTCGATGCGATCGGCGGTTTTGATGCCGAAAGCCAGATCCATATCGACAAGACGATGATCGCGCTCGACGGTACGCCGAACAAGTCGCGCCTCGGCGCCAATGCCATCCTCGGCGTCTCGCTCGCCGTCGCCAAGGCTGCTGCCGAAACGTCCGGCCTGCCGCTCTACCGTTATGTCGGCGGCCCCAACGCCCATGTCCTGCCGGTGCCGATGATGAACATCATCAACGGCGGCGCTCATGCCGACAACCCGATCGACTTCCAGGAATTCATGGTCATGCCGGTCGGCGCCGATACGCTGAAGGACGCCGTGCGCATCGGCTCGGAGATCTTCCACGTCCTCAAGAAGGAACTGGCGGCTCAGGGCCACAATACCAATGTCGGCGACGAAGGCGGTTTCGCACCGGGCCTGAAGAGCGCGTCCGAAGCCCTCGACTTCATCATGAAATCGGTCGAGAAGGCAGGTTACACGCCTGGCGACGACGTCTGCCTGGCGCTCGATTGCGCCTCGACCGAGTTCTTCAAGAACGGCAAGTACGAAATGGAAGGCGAGGGCCGCACGCTGGAGCCGGAAGCCATGGCCGATTACCTGGCCGAGCTTGCAGCCAAGTATCCGATCATTTCGATCGAAGACGGCATGGCCGAAGACGATTGGGCCGGCTGGAAGTATCTGACCGACAAGATCGGCGCCAAGTGCCAGCTCGTCGGCGACGACCTGTTCGTCACCAATTCGGCGCGCCTGCGCGACGGCATCAAAATGGGCGTTGCCAACTCCATCCTCGTCAAGGTCAACCAGATCGGCTCGCTGTCGGAAACGCTCGATGCCGTCGAGACGGCACATAAGGCGAGCTATACCGCCGTCATGTCGCACCGCTCGGGCGAAACGGAAGATTCGACCATCGCCGATCTCGCCGTCGCCACCAATTGCGGACAGATCAAGACCGGCTCGCTGTCGCGCTCCGACCGGCTTGCCAAGTACAACCAGCTCATCCGTATCGAGGAAATGCTGGGTCCGCAGGCGGTCTATGCCGGCCGCGGCATCCTGAAGGGTTAAGGACTGTTTGGCGAAGCCAACGAAACGATCCAGTGAATCGTTTCGAAGGGCGTACGCCCTGAGCCCAAGCGAAGGGCCAGCAAATCATTGCATCATAATTCCAAAGCCCGCGCCGAAAGACGCGGGCTTTTTCTGGACTCGATTCTGGTCAACGATTGCTTAAGCAAGTTCTGCGAATTTGAAGCTCTGTTTCGGATCCGATTTGAGATCCCGTAAGCGTGGCAAGGCGTTAGAGCGGCATGTGGACAAAGCATCATAAGAAAAGAAAATTCGGCCGTTTTGTCCTTCCCGCCATCACAGTCGCGTTTCTGTCCTACTTCGGCTATCATTCCATCCATGGTGATCTCGGTCTGATCGCCACGGAGGAATTCGAGCGTCAGCGGCAGGCGCGTGCGGAGGAACTGGCCAAGCTGACCGCCCGGCGCGAAACGCTGGAGCGGCAGGTTCAGCTGATGAGCGATGGTTCGCTCGACAAGGACATGCTGGACGAGATCGCCCGCTATCAGCTGAATATTTCCCGCAGCGACGAAATCGTCATCTTCAACAACTACTTCTAAATTAACCGAATTTCAGTTAATTTTACATTTCCATAACCTTTTCAGTGGGTTGTGTGGAATGTGAGCCATGCATTTATGGCATTGCTGGGGCAGGCTTTCTTGCCTATGGTACGCCCCGACACCAGGGTGGGAATCTGGCGATACACGTCAGGGCGCAATCTCGCTCTCAACGCAGAACTCAAAGGGAGGGATGAATGGCGCCGACAAAAACCGCGTCTGTATCCGGCCGCAAACCAGCGGCAAAGTCTGCAATCAAATCGGCCTCGAAATCCTCCGCCAAGGAGTTTACGGGCAAGAACACCCCGGATTTCGGCAAGGATCAGGATCTTCACGCTTATCGTGAAATGCTGCTTATCCGCCGTTTCGAGGAAAAGGCCGGCCAGCTCTACGGCATGGGCTTCATCGGCGGTTTCTGTCACCTCTATATCGGCCAGGAAGCTGTCGTCGTCGGCATGCAGATGGCGCAGCAGGAGGGTGATCAGGTTATCACCGCCTATCGCGACCATGGGCATATGCTGGCAACCGGCATGAGCGCGCGTGGCGTCATGGCGGAACTCACAGGACGCAGGGGCGGCTATTCCCGAGGGAAGGGCGGCTCGATGCACATGTTCTCCAAGGAGAAGCATTTCTACGGCGGCCACGGCATCGTCGGCGCCCAGGTCTCGCTCGGAACGGGTCTCGCCTTCGCCAACAGGTATCGCGGGAATAACAGCGTCTCGGTCGCCTATTTCGGCGATGGCGCGGCCAACCAGGGCCAGGTCTACGAGAGCTTCAACATGGCTGCCCTCTGGAAGCTGCCGATCGTCTATATCGTCGAAAACAACCGTTATGCGATGGGCACCTCGACGGCCCGTGCGACGGCGCAGTCGAACTATTCGCTGCGTGGTTCCGGCTTCGGCATCCCCGGCATCCAGGTCGACGGCATGGACGTTCGCGCCGTGAAGGCCGCCGGCGACGAGGCGCTCGAGCACTGCCGTTCCGGCCAGGGCCCGATCATTCTCGAAATGCTCACCTACCGTTATCGCGGTCACTCCATGTCCGACCCGGCGAAATATCGCTCCAAGGACGAAGTGCAGAAGATGCGCTCCGAGCATGACCCGATCGAGCAGGTGCGCCTGCGCCTCCTCGAAAAGGGCTGGGCCACCGAGGACGAGCTGAAGGCGATCGACAAGGATATCCGCGACGTCGTTTCGGATAGCGCCGATTTCGCCCAGGCCGATCCGGAGCCGGATCCGTCCGAGCTCTACACCGACATTCTGCTCTGATCGCGGGGAGGGAACCCAATGCCAATCGATATCCTGATGCCCGCCCTTTCTCCGACCATGGAGGAAGGCACGCTCAGCAAGTGGCTGAAAAAAGAAGGTGACAAGGTCACCTCCGGCGACGTCATCGCTGAAATCGAGACCGACAAGGCGACCATGGAAGTGGAAGCCGTCGATGAAGGTGTGATCGGCAAGCTGCTGATCGCCGCCGGCACCGAAAACGTCAAGGTCAACACCAAGATCGCCGTGCTCCTGCAAGATGGCGAGAGCGCCGATGCGATCGGGTCTTCGGCTCCTGCCAAGGAGGCTCCGAAGGCTGAAGCACAGCCTGCCCCGGAAGAAAAGCCGGCCGCTGCTCCGGCTCAAGCCCCGGTCCCGGCCCAGCCCAAGGCGGAGGCCGCCGCCGACCCGGATATCCCGGCCGGCACCGAGATGGTCATGACCACGGTTCGCGAAGCGCTCCGCGACGCGATGGCCGAGGAAATGCGCCGCGACGAGGACGTCTTCGTCATGGGCGAGGAAGTCGCCGAATACCAGGGCGCCTATAAGATCACGCAAGGCCTGCTGCAGGAATTCGGACCCCGCCGCGTCGTCGACACGCCGATCACCGAGCACGGCTTTGCCGGCGTCGGCGTCGGTGCCGCCATGGCGGGCCTGAAGCCGATCGTCGAGTTCATGACCTTCAACTTCGCCATGCAGGCGATCGACCAGATCATCAACTCGGCCGCCAAGACGCTTTATATGTCCGGCGGCCAAATGGGTGCGCCGATCGTGTTCCGCGGCCCGAACGGTGCCGCCGCCCGCGTCGGCGCCCAGCACAGCCAGGATTATGCCTCCTGGTACAGCCAGATCCCGGGCCTCAAGGTCGTCATGCCCTACACGGCTGCCGACGCCAAGGGCCTGCTGAAGGCCGCCATCCGCGATCCGAACCCGGTCGTCTTCCTTGAAAACGAAATCCTCTACGGTCACCAGTTCGAAGTGCCGAAGCTCGACGATTTCGTCCTGCCGATCGGCAAGGCGCGCATCCACCGCAAGGGTAACGACGTCACCATCGTTTCCTTCGGCATCGGTATGACCTATGCCGTGAAGGCGGTCGCCGAGCTGGAAAAGGAAGGCATCGACGTCGAGCTGATCGATCTTCGTACGCTGCGCCCGATGGACCTTCCGACCGTCATCGAGTCGGTCAAGAAGACCGGCCGTCTCGTCACGGTCGAGGAGGGTTATCCGCAGAACTCGGTCGGCACCGAAATCGCCACCCGCGTCATGCAGCAGGCCTTCGACTATCTCGATGCGCCGATCCTGACGATCGCCGGCAAGGACGTGCCCATGCCTTATGCGGCCAATCTCGAAAAGCTGGCGCTGCCGAATGTCGGCGAAGTCGTCCAGGCGGTGAAAACCGTCTGCTACAAATAAGGGGAGGATGTCTCGATGCCGATCAACATCACCATGCCTGCCCTTTCGCCGACCATGGAAGAGGGCAATCTTTCCAAGTGGCTGGTCAAGGAAGGCGATAAGGTCAAGTCCGGCGATGTGCTCGCCGAGATCGAGACCGACAAGGCGACCATGGAAGTCGAATCCGTCGATGAGGGCACCGTTGCCAAGCTCGTCGTTGCGGCCGGCACCGAAGGCGTCAAGGTCAACGCCCTGATAGCCATCCTCGCCGCCGATGGCGAGGATGTCTCGGCTGCCGCTGCCGGCGGTGCTGCTTCTCCGGCTCCGAAGGCCGAGGCTGCACCCGCCCCGAAGGCGGAAGCCGCTCCGGCTCAGAAGGCGTCAGAACCGGCGCCTGCTGTCGCAGCATCGGCTCCGGCTGCTGCCCCGGCATCGTCGTCCGGCGCAAAGACGTTCTCGTCTCCGCTCGCCCGTCGCCTCGCAAAGGAAGCCGGCCTCGATCTTTCGGCGGTTGCCGGCTCCGGTCCGCACGGCCGTGTCGTCAAGGCCGACATCGAAAAGGCTGTCGCTTCCGGTGGTGCCAAGCCCGCACCGGCCGCCGCTCAGCAGGCCGCTGCCGCACCGGCGCCGGCCATGGCCAAGGGGCCGGCGGACGATACCGTCCTCAAGCTCTTCCCCGAGGGTTCGTACGAGCTTCTGCCGCATGACGGCATGCGCAAGACGATCGCCTCGCGCCTTACCGAGTCGAGCCAGACGGTTCCGTCCTACTTCGTTTCGATGGATTGCGAACTCGACGCGCTGATGAAGCTGCGCGCCGAGATCAACAAGTCTTCGCCGATGAAGAAGACCGACAAGGGCGAGGTTCCCGCCTTCAAGCTCTCGGTCAACGACTTCATCATCAAGGCGATGGCGCTGGCTCTGCGCGATGTCCCGATGGCGAACGCTTCCTGGACCTCGACGGCCCGCGTGCTGCACAAGCATGCGGATGTCGGCGTGGCCGTATCCATCCCCGACGGGCTGATCACCCCGATCGTCCGCAAGGCTGAAACGAAGACGCTGTCCGCCATCTCCAACGAGGTGAAGGATCTCGCCAGGCGCGCCCGCGACAAGAAGCTGAAGCCGGAAGAATACCAGGGTGGTACGACGTCCGTGTCCAACCTCGGCATGTTCGGCGTCTCCAACTTCACCTCGATCGTCAACCTGCCGCAGGCCTCGATCGTCTCGATCGGCGCAGGCGTAGAGAAGCCGATCGTCAAGAACGGCGAGATCAAGGTGGGCACGGTCATGACCGCAACCTTCGCCTTCGACCACCGCGTCATCGACGGCGCGCTCGGTGCGGAACTCGCGTCCGCCTTCAAGCGCTACATCGAAAACCCGATGGCGATGCTGGTCTAGTCCGGTCTTTCCCTCCCCCTTGCGGGGAGGGTGTCCGCAAGGGGGAGGGGAACTGTGAGCGCTTCGATGAAAACTGTTCTCTGCTATGGCGATTCTCTGACCTGGGGCACGGATGCCGCAACCGGCGGCCGCCATGCCTTCGAGGATCGCTGGCCGAGCGTCCTGCAGGCGGCGCTTGGTCCCGCGGTCAATGTGGTCGCTGAAGGTCTCGGCGGCCGTACCACGGCCTATGACGACAATCTTGCGGATTGTGACCGCAATGGTGCGACGCTGTTGCCGACCGTCCTTCATAGCCACGGTCCGCTCGAGCTGGTGATCGTCATGCTCGGCACCAACGACCTGAAGCCGATCATCCACGGCACGGCGATCGGCGCCCGGGCAGGCGTGAAAAAGCTGGTCAGCCTCGTGCGCTTTCACGACTGGGGCCGGGAATGCGAGACGCCGGAAATCCTCATCGTGTCGCCGCCGACGCTCTGCGAAACCGCAAACCCGATGACCGGAGCGCTGTATCGGGGAGCCATCGAGCAGTCTTCGATGCTCGCATCGCTCTATCGGGACCTCGCCGACGAACTAGGCTGCGGCTTCTTCGATGCGGGATCGGTGGCGAAAACGACGCCCATCGACGGCGTGCATCTCGATGCAGACAATACCCGTGCCATCGGACGCGGCCTCGAGCCCGTCGTCCGGATGATGCTGGGCCTGTAGAACAAGATTTCCCGAGGCGGGCCGCTTGAATCTGGCCCCCAAGATAAAGGCAGGAAAGCAATGGCTCAATCCTACGACGTCATCGTTATCGGTTCCGGTCCGGGCGGTTATATCGCCGCCATCCGGGCATCCCAGCTCGGGCTGAAGGTCGCCGTCGTCGAGCGCGAACACCTCGCCGGCATCTGCTCCAACTGGGGCTGCATCCCGACCAAGGCGCTGTTGCGCTCGGCCGACGTCATGCACACTGCGACCCACGCCAAGGACTACGGCCTGACGCTGGAAGGCACGATCAAGCCGGACGTCAAGGCGATCGTCGACCGCTCGCGCGGCATCGCCCATCGCATGAACAACGGCGTCGGTTTCCTGTTCAAGAAGAACAAGGTCGATATCATCTGGGGCGAGGCGAAGCTTACCAAGCCCGGCGAGATCGTCGTTTCCAAGACCACCAAGAAGCCCGTCGAGCCGATCGGCCCGATTCCTAAGAACACGCTGGGCGAGGGCACCTATACCGCCAAGCACATCATCATCGCGACGGGCGCCCGTCCGCGCGCGCTTCCGGGCATCGAGCCGGACGGCAAGCTGATCTGGACCTATTTCGAGGCGATGAAGCCGGAAGAGATGCCCAAATCGCTGCTGGTCATGGGCTCGGGTGCCATCGGCATCGAATTCGCAAGCTTCTACCGCACCATGGGCGTCGAGGTCACCGTCGTCGAGATCATGAGCCAGGTCATGCCGGTCGAGGATGCGGACATCTCCGCGCTCGCCAAGAAGCAGTTCGAGCGCCAGGGCATGAAGATCCTGCTCGAAGCCAAGGTCGCCAAGGTCGTGAAGGGTGCCAACTCGGTCACCGCGACGATCGAACTCAAGGACGGCAAGACGCAGGAGATCACCGCAGACCGGATGATTTCCGCCGTCGGCGTCCAGGCCAATATCGAAGGCATCGGCCTTGAGGCCGTTGGCGTCAAGACCGACCGCGGCTTCATCGTCATCGACGGCTACGGCAAGACCAACGTGCCCGGCCTCTATGCGATCGGCGACGTCGCCGGCCCGCCGCTGCTCGCCCACAAGGCAGAGCACGAAGCCGTCATCTGCGTCGAAAAGATCGCCGGCCTGCCCAACGTCCATCCGATGGACAAGCTGAAGATCCCGGGCTGCACCTATTGCAACCCGCAGGTCGCCTCTGTCGGCCTCACCGAAGCCAAGGCCAAGGCTGAGGGCCGCGACATCCGCGTTGGCCGCTTCTCGTTTGCCGCAAACGGCAAGGCCGTGGCTCTCGGCGAAGACCAGGGCATGGTGAAGACCATATTCGACAAGAAGACCGGCGAACTTCTCGGCGCCCACATGGTCGGCGCTGAGGTCACCGAACTCATCCAGGGCTTCGTCGTCGCCATGAACCTGGAGACGACCGAGGAAGACCTGATGCACACCATCTTCCCGCATCCGACCATCTCCGAGACGATGAAGGAAAGCGTGCTCGACGCCTATGGCCGGGCGCTGAATGCGTAATAGGCACTGCGTTGCTCGCTGCCTGCGTTTGGGATGGGTGGGGAGGTGCCACATCCGCCGTCATCCTCGGGCTTGACCCGAGGATCTACTCTTCCCTCGGACGTGGCCAGGATCCTCGGGTCAAGCCCGAGGATGACGATTTAGGTGGGGTCGGCCTGTCCACCAATATTGCGAACGGGCGAGTGGTCGCCCATATCTTTCAAACTTGGTTTCAACGGGGGTTCTCATGGGTGTAGGTTGGATTGCGGCGATCATCATCGGCGGCCTTGCGGGTTGGCTCGCCGGCAAGCTGATGGATGTCCGTTTCGGCATTTTCATGAACATCGTCATCGGCATCGTCGGCGCGGTGCTGGCCAACGGCATCTTCAACAGGTTCAACATCCATGTTGCAGACGGATGGCTGGGTTACCTGGTTGCAGGTTTCATCGGCTCCTGCATTTTGCTATTCATTGCCAAACTCGTCAGGCGCTGACGGTAGCCGCAATACAGGCGGTTGAAAGCAGGTTCTTATGGTCACCATTCTCGACAGGACGGATATCAGCGAAGAAAAGCGCGTCCGTCATCCTGAAAAGGCGCATCGTCCCGATACCGAGGTCATGCGCAAGCCCGAGTGGATCCGCGTCCGCGCGCCGGTCTCCAAGGGTTACCAGGAAACCCGTGCGATCGTGAAGGAAAACAAGCTGGTGACGGTCTGCGAGGAAGCGGGCTGCCCCAATATCGGCGAGTGCTGGGACAAGAAGCACGCCACCTTCATGATCATGGGCGAGATCTGCACCCGCGCCTGCGCCTTCTGCAACGTCGCGACCGGCAAGCCGAACGCGCTCGACATGGAAGAGCCCGAAAACGTCGCCAAGGCGGTCAAGCAGATGGGCCTGTCCCACGTTGTCATCACCTCTGTCGACCGCGACGACCTGGCAGATGGCGGCGCAGAGCATTTCGAGAAGGTGATCTGGGCGATCCGTGCCGCGTCGCCGGCAACGACGATCGAAATCCTGACGCCCGACTTCCTGAAAAAGCCCGGTGCGCTGGAGCGAGTCGTCGCCGCCAAGCCGGACGTGTTCAATCACAATATGGAAACCGTGCCCGGCAACTATCTGACGGTGCGCCCCGGCGCCCGCTATTTCCACTCCGTCCGGCTGCTGCAGCGGGTGAAGGAGCTGGATCCGACCATGTTCACCAAGTCGGGCATCATGGTAGGGCTCGGCGAGGAGCGCAACGAAGTGCTGCAGCTGATGGACGACCTGCGCACCGCTGACGTCGATTTCCTGACGATCGGCCAGTATCTGCAGCCGACCCGAAAGCACCACAAGGTAGAAAGCTTCGTTACGCCGGAGGAGTTCAAGTCCTACGAGACCGTGGCCTATTCCAAGGGTTTCCTGATGGTGTCGTCCAGCCCGCTGACCCGGTCTTCGCATCATGCCGGCGACGATTTCGCTCGCCTCAGGGCTGCGCGCGAGAAGAAAGTCCTGGCCGCCGCCGAGTAGGGCGGCAGCCGGTCCGGGCCTATTCGGCTGCCTGGACCTTTTCGTGTCTGTCCTGGCCGCGTCTTCGTTCGCGCAGCGTGAACCTGTGGCCGCGCGCTTCGGCCTTAGCCATTTCAATGAGATAGACGAGCATGGGGAGCTGGTTCATGTCTGCAAGCTGCTTTGCGGATTCGAGCAGCTTTATCATCTGCGAGAAATCGTCCATGGATGCCTCTTTCGGCTGCGCCCGGTCTGCTGTCGGTTGATTATACCAATTGTACGCTTGCTTGCGACTCTGATCACTACAACCGGATGGATGCTACATTAAATCTTATTAATCTGAATGCCATCTGACATCAACAGATAACCGGTGGTTGAGCCGGTCACTCCGACGTTCGAGTTAACGCCCTGTCACGATCGCATTCGGCGGCCTCTATAGCGCCGTCTGCCTGACATTGAAATCCTCCTGTCGTCATTGGCTGTTACCGCCGATCACGATGCCGAGAGCCTGATTCACGGGAGAGCATGATGGACATGGAATCTGGCGTGAATGCGATCCGTTACGTGGGAATTGCCGAAGCGGCAGACAAGATCCGCGGGGCCGATCGAATTCTGGTCATCGGCTGTTCCGGCGGCGGTAAATCGACGCTATCGCAGAAGATCGCCCGCCGTTTCGGGCTTGCTTACATCTCGATCGACCGGGACGTGCTCTGGCTGCCCGGCTGGGTGCAGCGTGAAAGGCAGGAACAGCATCGACTCCTCGCCGAGTTTGCCGCCGGTGAACGCTGGATCATGGACGGCACCAATACCTCCACTTTCGACATTCGGGTTCCGCGTGCCGACCTCGTCATTTGGGTGCGCATGCCGCGTTGGCTGTGCATCTGGGGAATCGTAAGCCGCTGGATCACCAACAGGGGCCGCACCCGCCCGGAAATGGCACCCGGTTGCGTGGAGAAGATGGAGTGGCAGTTCTTCCGGTTCGTGTGGACCTGGGAGAAGGTTTATGGACCGCGCGTGCTTGCGGGGTTGGCTGCGCAAGCAGCTGGAAAGCCCGTTCTGATGTTGAAATCGAGGTCCGAGATGCGCGATCTCCTTGATCTTGTCGGAGCGGACGCTTAACTCGGAATCATGCCAAAGTTCGAAATCCGCCGTCCCGTCAAGCACAGCGCTGAAAAGATGTACGCGCTCGTTGCCGATGTCGAAAAATATCCGCAATTCCTCCCGCTCTGCGAAGCGCTGACCGTACGTTCCTCCAAGGAGCGCGACGGCAAGACGCTGCTCGTGGCCGATATGACGGTCGGCTACAAGGCGATCCGCGAGACCTTCACCACCCAGGTCCTGCTCAATCCCGCCGAGCGGATCATCGACGTCAAATATATCGAGGGCCCGTTCAAATATCTCGACAACCGCTGGAGCTTCGAGCCGGCGGCCGACGGCTCGCCGAATGCCGGCCCGGAGGGGTGCATCGTGCATTTCTACATCGACTACGAGTTCAAGAGCATGATCCTCGGCGCCCTGATGGGCTCGATGTTCGACCGCGCCTTCCGCATGTTCGCGGAAGCCTTCGAAACAAGGGCCGACAAGATCTACACCTGACCCGCTTGCCGAAATAGCACCCGCTCTTGCGAACCGCCTCGCTCTGGCGGATAGTCTCCTCACCGCAGGGGAGGCTGGCATGGCAGGACATCTCTCACGCATGATGTGGCCGGTGTTTCCGGCCGTACTCCTGGCGATGCCCGCCGTTGCAGCCGATCTCTCGAAGCTTCGCCAGCCCGGTACCTATGTGATCGTCTCGGACAAGGACGGCAAGGCGATCAGCGGGGCATACTGGCTGTCGCCGGAGCTCAAGTTCGTTGTGCATTCGGAAGACGCCGCCACGCCAGCCATGGGTGTTTTCGTCGATCGGGAAATGTTTCCGCGCCGCATCGCGCAATTCGAAATCTTCCTGAATGTGCGCCTGACCCATGAGCCCGAGCCAGGCTCCCTGCCGGTCGGCAAGGTCGCTCAGATCAGGCAGACTGAAAAGTTTCCCAAGTCCGATCCGAAGACCTCTCTGTTGGCATTCGCGACCACCGGCATCGTCTCGTCGAAACTTCAGGACATCGACATCGTCAGCCGCAGCTATGGCGTCGATGGTGACCAGTTCAGCATTCCCGGTCGCAAGCCCGGCGAACGCGTCCATATCGAGACCCTGGATATCGATCTCTCGGCAGCCGATGCGGCAAAGGTAGCCGCGGTCGAAACCGGCGAGGCGCTGAGCAGCCTGGATTTTCACATGCTTTACGTCACGCGCGCGCTGCCCTCTCAGCCAAAGGTGGTGAAATGTTTCGAGGAGGTTCGGGCAAGCCCCAAGTTCCAGGCGGCGGCGACGAAGCTGCGCGAAACGATGGATCAGTGGATGGCGACCACTTTCATGAAAGACGGCAAGACATGGTGGGACCGTGAGAAGGTCAGCGCGGAAGATTTCGGGCCGGATGTCGCTGCGCTCTGCCCAGATCCTTGATCGGAATGCCTAGTCAGTCTGCGGCCGGAACCTCGGTCAGGTTGCAGCTTCGGCCAGCATTTCCAGCGCGGTCCGCACGGTCGCGAGCCTGACTTCCGTCCGGCCGATATCGCCGTAGCGCATTTCCCGGTGCAGGAGCTTTCCGGCGCGGCTCTTCGCGGCCAGATGCACAAGCCCGACCGGCTTGTCTGCCGATCCACCGCCGGGACCTGCAATACCAGTCACGGCTACAGCCACGGCCCCCTTTGAGCGATAAAGCGCGCCATGCACCATCTGCAGCGCCGTTTCCTTGGAAACCGCGCCATGCGTCGCCAGCGTGGCATCCGACACCCCGAGCATGTCCATCTTCGCCTGGTTCGTATAGGTGACGAAACCGCGGTCGACGACGGCCGACGACCCCGAGATCTCCGTCAGCGCCCCGGCGATCAGCCCGCCGGTGCAGGATTCGGCAGTCGCGGCCATCAACCCGCGCGCGGTAAAATCCATGATGATCCGCCTGGCTTGGTCCTCGATATCGGCGGGAAACAGGCTCACGCGGCGTCTCCGCGATAGACCACCGTCGCCGTGGCGATCGCGGCGATGCCCTCGCGACGGCCGACAAAGCCGATCTTCTCGTTGGTGGTCGCTTTCACCGAGCAGCGGTCGAGCGAAATGCCGAGGATGTCCGAAAGGTTTTCGCGCATTGCCTGGCGGTGCGGGGCGATCTTCGGTGCTTCGGCGATCAGCGAAATATCCGCGTTCATGATCGTGCCGCCATGCTCGCGGACGATCTTTGCCGCATGGTCGAGAAAGATCTTCGACGCCGCCCCGCGCCACTGCATGTCGGAGGGGGGGAAATGGTCGCCGATATCGCCGGCGCCGCAGGTGGCGAGCAGCGCGTCGGTCAAGGCGTGCAACGCGACGTCGGCATCGGAATGGCCGCTGAGCTTCTGGTCGTGCGGAATGAACACACCGCAGAGCGTCACGCCGTCGCCGGGTTCCAGCTGGTGCACGTCATAGCCGTTGCCGGTGCGAACATCGGGAAGCGCGGCCGAGGAGCGGGTCTGCGAGAGTTTTTCGTCGGCCATGGCGATATCCCGCTTCACGGTGAGTTTGATATTGTCGACCGATCCTTCCACCAGTGTGACCGGCAGGCCGGCCCATTCGGCAATCGAGGCGTCGTCGGTGAAATCCTCGCGGCGCAGTGCCGCCGCCTTTTCATGGGCGGTGCGGATTTCGGAGAGGACAAAGCTCTGCGGCGTCTGCGCGGCATAAAGCCCGGCGCGCGGTACGGTTTCGTGCACCAGTCCGTCGGAACCGCCGCGCTTCAGCGTGTCGCTGACGGGAACGGCCGGCAGCACGCCGTCCTGCCCCTCGTCGAGCGCCCGCGCCACCCGCTCGAGCACGCCGTGGTCGATAAAGGGCCGCGCCGCGTCGTGGATCATCACATGGGTCGCCTCGGTGCCAGAGAGGGCGCGCAGGCCTTCGTAGACCGAGCGCTGCCGTGTTTCGCCGCCGAACGTGGTGATCACGCCCGCCGCTCCCTTGACGCCGACGGTTGCCGCCGCGAACAGCGCCTCGTCGTCCGGATGGATGACAACGACGATCGGGCCGCTGCGGGGCCAGGTCAGAAATCGTTCGAGCGTATGGGCGATGACCGGCTTGCTCCCGATCCGCCTGTACTGTTTGGGGCCGTCCTCAGGGGAACCGGCCCGTTCCCCGCGGCCTGCGGCGACGATGACGATACCGATTGTCTTGGGACCGATTGTCATGGCTTTGTCGTCCCCGACCCGTAATTCGTTTTGGATTGACAGGCGCAGAACTATAGGACCAAAAGCCTGAATTCCAGCATGCCGCTCAAAAATAACGCAGTTCCGGAATTGCTCTTGGCAAACGCCCGAGACCTGAATAAAAATAGTGCAACAATCTCATGTGCCCGAAAGATCATCATTTGAGTTCTCAAGATCTTGCCCAGCCTTTTCAGATCGGGCCTGTCGCCATTCGCAACCGGGTGGTCCTGGCGCCGATGTCCGGCGTCACCGATCTGCCGTTCCGGCAGCTTGCCTGGCGTTATGGAGCCGGGCTGGTCGTAACGGAAATGGTTGCCAGCGGCGAGCTGATTCTGAACCGAGGCGAATCATGGGCGCGGCTCAAGGGCGCCGGGATTTCGCCGCACGTGGTGCAGCTCGCCGGCCGCGAGGCGCAGCCGATGGCGCAAGCCGCGAAAATCGCCGCCGATAACGGCGCCGACATCATCGACATCAACATGGGGTGTCCGGCCAAGAAGGTGACGGGCGGTTATTCGGGCTCCGCGCTGATGCGCGATCCGGACCACGCCCTGTCCATGATCGAGGCGACGGTCAACGCCGTCAGCGTGCCCGTGACCCTGAAGATGCGGCTCGGCTGGGACGAAAATTCCATCAATGCGCCGGAGATCGCCCGCCGGGCGGAACAGGCAGGCATCCAGTTGGTGACGATCCACGGCCGCACCCGCATGCAGTTCTACGAGGGCAGGGCGAACTGGGATGCGATTCGCGCGGTGCGCGACGCGATCTCCATCCCGCTGATCGCCAATGGCGACGTCGAATCGCCCGAGGACGCTCAAGCTATCCTTTCGCGCTCCGGGGCCGATGCGGTCATGGTCGGGCGCGGTGCTCAGGGGCGTCCCTGGCATGTCGGCTGGCTTGCCGGCCACGCCGCGCCGACGCAGGCCGAGATCGCCGATCTGGTCGTCGAACACTATGAAGCGATGCTGGAACTCTACGGCCGCGAGGCCGGCCTGCGCCATGCGCGAAAACAGCTCGGCTGGTATCTCGACCGCTATGCATCGGGTCTGCCCGTCGAAGAAAAGGCCGCCATCATGATTTCGAAAGACCCGGCCGATGTCTCGCGCCGGATGATTGCAGCGCTCGGCGGGCAAGCCGCCGCCGCTCAGAAGGAGGCCGCATGAGCAAGTCCCCGGCGCAGGATGCCACGATGGGCAACGCGCTCGCCATGGCTGTCCTCAACTCGGTGCAGAACCCGGTGATATTGGTCGATGCGGCGGGCAAGGTCGCGTTCGCGAACTGGGAGGCGGAGGCCTTCTTCGGCGCCAGCGCTTCCCACCTCGCCAAGAACAAGATCTCCACCTTCATCCCGTTCGGCAGCCCGCTTCTCGCCCTGATCGACCAGGTGCGCGAGCGCAAGGCGCCCGTCAACGAATACCGCGTCGACCTCTCGTCGCCACGTCTCGGCCAGGACAAGCTGGTCGATCTTTATGTCGCGCCTGTTGTCAGCGAGCCGGGTTCGGTGGTCGTCGTCTTCCAGGAACGGTCGATGGCGGACAAGATCGACCGCCAGCTCACCCATCGCGCCGCGGCCCGTTCGGTGACGGGTTTGGCCTCCATGCTCGCCCACGAGATCAAGAACCCGCTCTCGGGCATCCGCGGCGCCGCCCAGCTTCTGGAAAGTGTCGTTCCCGACGACGACCGGGCGCTGACCCAGCTGATCTGCGACGAGACCGACCGAATCGTCTCGCTGGTCGATCGCATGGAAGTCTTTTCCGACGAACGGCCGGTCGACCGGGTGCCGCTCAACATCCATTCGGTGCTCGATCACGTGAAGGCGGTCGCCAAGGCCGGTTTTGCCCGCAACATCAAGATTTCCGAAATGTACGACCCGTCGCTGCCGCCGGTGTTCGCCAACCGCGACCAGCTGGTGCAGGTCTTCCTCAACCTCATCAAGAACGCGGCCGAAGCGGTCGGCGACCAGCCGGACGGCGAAATCATGCTGACCACCGCCTATCGCCCCGGCATCAAGCTTTCGGTCGCCGGCACGCGGGACAAGATTTCCCTGCCGCTCGAATTCTGCGTCATCGACAACGGCCCGGGCGTTCCGACCGATCTCGTGCCGCATCTCTTTGATCCCTTCATCACCACCAAGACGAACGGCTCCGGCCTTGGCTTGGCCCTGGTCGCCAAGATCATCGGCGGCCATGGCGGCATCGTCGAATGCGACAGCCAGGCGCGCCGGACGATATTCCGTGTTCTGATGCCCATGCACAAGGAAGAGGCCATGGACGGCCGCGCCTTGAACTCCACAGGAAGCGTAAAATGACTGCCACGATCCTTGTCGCCGACGACGACGCGGCCATCCGCACCGTTCTGAACCAGGCCTTGACCAGGGCAGGCTATGAAGTGCGCATCACCTCCAATGCCGCCACCCTGTGGCGCTGGATCTCGGCCGGCGAGGGCGACCTTGTCGTCACCGACGTGATCATGCCCGACGAGAACGCCTTCGACCTTCTGCCGCGCATCAAGAAAGCTCGGCCCGAGCTGCCGGTGCTGGTCATGAGCGCCCAGAACACCTTCATGACGGCGATCAAGGCGTCTGAAAAAGGCGCCTACGACTACCTCCCCAAACCCTTCGACCTGACCGAATTGATCGCCATCATCGGCCGGGCGCTCGCCGAGCCGAAGCGCAAGCCCGCCCGCCTCGACGACGATATGCAGGACGGCATGCCGCTCGTCGGCCGTTCTGCCGCCATGCAGGAAATCTACCGCGTCCTCGCCCGTCTGATGCAGACCGACCTGACGCTGATGATCACCGGCGAGTCCGGCACCGGCAAGGAACTGGTCGCCCGCGCCCTCCATGATTACGGCAAGCGCCGCAACGGCCCGTTCGTGGCGATCAACATGGCCGCCATCCCGCGCGACCTGATCGAATCGGAACTCTTCGGTCACGAGAAGGGCGCCTTTACCGGCGCCCAGAACCGCTCCACCGGCCGCTTCGAGCAGGCCGAAGGCGGAACCCTTTTCCTCGATGAGATCGGCGATATGCCGATGGACGCCCAGACGCGTCTGCTGCGCGTCCTGCAGCAGGGCGAATACACGACTGTCGGCGGCCGCACGCCCATTCGCACCGATGTCCGCATCGTCGCGGCGACCAACAAGGATTTGAAACACCTGATCAACCAGGGCCTCTTCCGCGAGGACCTCTATTACCGCCTCAACGTCGTGCCGCTGCGCCTTCCTCCGTTGCGTGACCGTGCCGAGGACATTCCGGACCTCGTTCGTCACTTCATGCAGATGGCCGAGAAGGAAGGGCTGGACGCCAAGCGTTTCGACAGCGAGGCGCTGGATCTCATGAAGGCCTATGCCTGGCCGGGCAACGTGCGCGAACTGGAAAACCTCGTTCGCCGCCTGATGGCGCTTTATCCCCAGGAGGTCATCAGCCGCGAGATCATCGAATCGGAGCTGCGCTCGGATGTTCCCGACAGCCCGATCGACAAGATGGGCAGCCGCAGCGGTTCGCTCACCATTGCGCAGGCCGTGGAAGAAAACATGCGCACCTATTTTGCCAGCTTCGGCGAAAACCTGCCGCCGCCGGGTCTCTACGATCGCGTCCTGACGGAGCTGGAATATCCGCTGATCCTGGCGGCCCTGACGGCCACCCGCGGCAACCAGATCAAGGCGGCCGATCTCCTCGGCCTCAACCGCAACACGCTTCGCAAGAAGATCCGGGAACTGGGCGTCTCGGTCTATCGCAGCTCTCGTGGCGCTTGATGGTTAGTTTGTTCCCGACTGCTTGACACCTTCCGCTCATCGTTGCATTTTCGCCACATTGCGTTGCTTAAAGGTCACGCAGGGTTTGGTGAATGCTCGACGGAGTGGCGGCCGTTGAGGGGGTAGGCCAGCCCTTTTCTGGAAAGTGGCTGTCGCTTCGCCCGGTCCGACCGGGTTGGATCGGTCTCCCGCGAGGGTTTTGGGGATCGGAGTGGATTCGATGACGGAAGGCGTAACAGCGCCGATGGCCGAAGACGAGCCAGCGGTGTCAGTGCAGGATCGGCGCGCGTCGTTTGCGCTCCCCGGCCTTCTGCTCGCCGGCGGAGCCTTGATCTGCGCGTCGGTGACGCTGTTCATCCTGCTTGGCCTGACGCCGATCGCCCCGACCACCAATGTCGTGATCGCCTCGGCCGCGCTGAACTCGCTTTTCATTCTCGGCCTGATGTATCTGATCGGCCGCGAGATCGTCCGGCTGGTGAGGGCGCGCAACCGCGGCCGTGCCGCCGCCCGCCTGCATGTCCGTATCGTCGTTCTGTTCTCGATCGTGGCGATCACGCCGGCGGTTCTGGTGGCGATTTTCGCCAGCCTCACGCTCAATGTCGGTCTTGACCGCTGGTTCTCGCTGCGGACGCAGTCGATCGTGCAGTCGTCCCAGGACGTGGCACGCGCCTACATGCTCGAGAATGCCAGCTATCTTCAGGGCCAGACCGTGTCGATGTCGAACGACCTCGAGCGCAACCGGCCGATGTTCTATCTCGATCGTACGGGGTTCGTGGACCTGATGACCCGCCAGGCGCGGGGCCGCGGCATGCTCGGGGCCTTCCTGGTGCGCGAAGACGGGCAGGCGATCGTCCAGGCCGACATCAAGACGGAAAAGCCGCTGCCGGCGATCCCGGAGGATGCGCTGAAGACGGCGGCGGCCGGCCAGCCGACCCTGATCCCGCCAGGTGTCACCAACCTCGTCGGCGCCGTCATCAAGCTCGATGCCATTCCGGGTTCCTACCTCTATACGATCCGCGCTGTCGATCCGAAGGTCATCTCGGCGATGCGGCTGATGGAGGAGAACGCCGCCGAATACCAGGCGATGGAAGCCGGCCGCACATCGCTGCAGATCGCCTTTGCGGTGCTCTATCTCGGTTTCGCGCTGATCGTGCTGCTCGCGGCGATCTGGACGGCGATCGCGGTCGCCGACCGCATCGTCCGGCCGATCCGGCTGCTGATCAGCGCCGCCGACAGCGTGGCGACCGGCAATCTCAACGTCGTCGTGCCGGTGCGCGCCGCCGATGGCGACGTCGGCAGCCTGTCGCGCACGTTCAACAAGATGATTTCGGAGATCCGCAGCCAGCGCGACGAGATCCTCGAAGCCAAGGATGAAGTGGACGATCGCCGCAGGTTCATCGAGGCGGTGCTGTCCGGCGTCACCGCCGCCGTCATCGGCGTCGAGGAAGACCGCCGCATTACCATCGTCAATCCGTCGGCGGAGCATTTCCTCGGCGTTTCCGCCGAACAGCTGATGGGCGAGAAGCTGCAGGATGTCGCCCCCGAGATCGACCACGTCCTCACCGAGGCGCGCACCAGGGCCCGCGGCGAATTCCGCAAGCAGGTGAATCTGATCCGCGGCGGCAAGGAGCGGACGCTGTCGGTTCAGGTTACCCGCGAGGAACAGCGCGCCGCGCACGATTCCTATGTGGTCACGCTGGACGATATCACCGATCTCGTCATCGCCCAGCGTTCGACCGCCTGGGCGGACGTCGCCCGCCGCATTGCCCACGAGATCAAGAACCCGCTGACCCCGATCCAGCTTTCGGCCGAACGCCTCAAGCGCCGCTACGGCAAGCAGATCGCCGAGGACGACCGCGCCGTCTTCGACCAGTGCACCGATACGATCGTCCGCCAGGTCGGCGATATCGGCCGCATGGTCGACGAATTCTCCTCCTTTGCCCGCATGCCGAAGCCCGCCAAGGAAGAGGCCGATCTGCGCGACATCCTGCGCGACGCGATCTTCCTGCGCGAGATGGGCACGACCCATGTGGATTTCATCCGCGAGCTTGGCGACGAGCCGCTGAAGGGCATGTTCGATGCGCGCATGCTCGGCCAGGCCTTCGGTAACCTCATCAAGAACGCCGTCGAGGCGATCGAGGCGGTGCCGAGCGATCAGGAGCGCGACGGCCGCAAGGTCAAGGTCCGCTCGGTCTACGATGAGGCACGGGATGCCTATGTGGTCGATATCATCGACAACGGCAGCGGCCTTCCGGCCGAAAACCGGCACCGCATTCTCGAGCCCTACATGACCATGCGCGACAAGGGCACGGGTCTGGGGCTCGCCATCGTCAAGAAGATCATCGAAGAACACGGCGGGCAGCTCGAACTGCACGATGCTCCCGCCGATTTCGATCATGGCAAGGGCGCCATGATCAGGGTGCTGCTGCCGCATCTGGAACAGGTGGCAGTACCGGGAACGGATAATAACAAGGAATTGGCTTATGGCGTCTGATATTCTGGTCGTAGATGACGAGGCGGATATCCGCGATATCGTTTCAGGTATTTTGTCCGATGAGGGGCATGAAACCCGCACGGCACATGACAGCGACAGCGCGCTGGCAGCGATATCCGATCGCGTGCCGCGGCTGGTTTTCCTGGATATCTGGATGCAGGGATCCAAGCTCGACGGTCTGGCGCTGCTCGACGAAGTCAAGAGCCGGCACCCCGATTTGCCCGTCGTGATGATCTCCGGCCACGGCAATGTCGAGACGGCGGTGTCCGCGATCAAGCGCGGCGCCTTCGACTTCATCGAAAAACCGTTCAAGGCCGACCGGCTGATCCTGATCGCCGAGCGGGCGCTGGAAAACTCCAAGCTGAAGCGCGAGGTGACGGAGCTCAAGAAACGCACCGGCGACGCGGCCGAACTGGTCGGCACGTCGGTTGCCGTCTCGCAGCTCCGCCAGACCATCGAGAAGGTCGCGCCCACCAACAGCCGCGTGATGATCCTCGGCCCCTCCGGATCCGGCAAGGAACTGGTGGCGCGGATGATCCACAAGCGGTCGTCTCGCGTGACCGGTCCGTTCGTGGCGCTGAACGCTGCGACGATCACGCCAGACCGCATGGAGATGGCACTGTTCGGCACCGAGGGTGCGCCTGGCCAGGCGCGCAAGATCGGCGCGCTGGAGGAGGCCCATCGCGGTATCCTGTATCTCGACGAAGTCGGAGAAATGCCGCGCGAGACGCAGAACAAGATCCTTCGCGTGCTGGTCGACCAGCAGTTCGAGCGCGTCGGCGGTTCCAAGCGCGTCAAGGTCGATGTTCGCATCATCTCGTCCACCGCCTACAATCTCGAAAGCCTGATCGCCGACGGTTCGTTCCGCGAGGATCTGTACCATCGGCTGGCCGTCGTGCCGGTCAAGGTGCCGGCGCTGGCCGAGCGCCGCGAGGACATTCCTTTCCTGGTCGACATGTTCATGCGCCAGATTTCCGAACAGGCCGGCATCCGCCCCCGCAAGATCGGTGAGGACGCCATGGCCGTTCTCCAGGCTCATGACTGGCCGGGCAATATCCGCCAGCTGCGCAACAATATCGAGCGGCTGATGATCCTTGCCCGTTCCGACGGCCCGGATTCGCCTATTTCAGCCGACATGCTGCCGACCGATCTCGGCGACATGCTGCCCAAGGTCTCCGCCAAGGGCGACTACCACATCATGACGCTGCCGCTGCGCGAAGCCCGCGAAATGTTCGAGCGCGACTACCTGATCGCCCAGATCAACCGGTTCGGAGGCAACATTTCCCGCACCGCGGAATTTGTCGGCATGGAACGCTCGGCCCTGCACCGCAAGCTCAAGTCGCTCGGTGTGTAGCCGATGAAGGTGATCATATGCGGCGCGGGGCAGGTGGGCTACGGCATCGCCGAACGGCTGTCGCAGGAGGACAATGACGTCTCCGTCATCGACACCTCGGCGACGCTGATCGCTGCGATCACCGAGACGCTCGACGTTAAGGGTTACGTCGGCCACGGCGCCCATCCGGACATGCTGGAAAAGGCCGGTGCCGAAGACGCCGACATGATCATCGCGGTGACGCTCTACGACGAGGTCAATATCGTCGCCTGCGAGGTCGCGCAGGCGCTTTTCTCCGTACCTACCAAGATAGCCCGCATCCGCGCCCAGAACTATCTGAAGCCGGAATATGCCGATCTCTTCAGCCGCCAGAACATGTCGATCGACGTGACGATCTCGCCGGAGATCGAGGTCGGCAAGATGGTGCTGCGGCGCATCTCCTTCCCCGGCGCCACCGATGTCGTCAAGTTCGCCGACGATCACATCACCATGGTGGCGATCGAGTGCATGGAGGACTGCCCGGTGGTCGCAACGCCGCTCCACCAGCTCTCCGATCTCTTCCCGGACCTGATGGCGACCGTGGTCGGCATCGTCCGCAATGGCGTCCTGACCGTCGCCCGTTCCGCCGATGAGCTCGAAGTCGGCGATCTCGCCTATGTCATCTGCCAGCGCGAACACATTCGCCGCACGCTCGGCCTGTTCGGCCACGAGGAGCAGGAGGCGCGCCGCATCATCATCGCCGGCGGCGGCAATATCGGATATTACGTCGCCCGGACCATCGAGGAACACCAGCCGAGGACGCGGCTGAAGATCATCGAGAGCGATCGTGACAAGGCGGTCGCGGTTTCCGAGCAGTTGCGCAATACCATCGTGCTGCACGGCTCGGCACTCGACCAGAACATCCTGACCCAGGCGGATATCCAGGAAACCGACCTGATCGTGATGCTCACCAACAGCGACCAGATCAACATCCTCGGCGCGGTCATGGCGAAATCGCTCGGCTGCAAGTCGAACCTCGTGCTGATCAATTCCACCTCGTTCCATCAGGTTACCGACGCGCTCGGCATCGATGCGCAGATCAATCCGCGTGCCGTGACGATCTCGCGCGTGCTGCAGCATGTCCGCAAGGGCCGCATCCGTTCCGTCTACGCGGTCGAGAACGGCGCTGCCGAGATCATCGAGGCCGAGGCGCTGGAAACCTCCCCGCTGGTCGGCCGGCCGTTCCGCGAACTCGAACTTCCGGACGGCATCCGTGTCGGCGCGATCTACCGCGGCGAGACCGTCATCCGCCCGAACGGTGACACCAAGATCAAGGCGCGCGACCGGGTGGTGCTGTTTGCCACCGCCGAAGCCGTGCGCCATGTGGAGCAGCTTTTCCGCGTTTCCATCCAGTATTTCTGACCGATTTTAGAAAAGAGCAGGGACATCCGATGTCGAGAATTGCCTATGTGAACGGACAATATGTTCGCCATTCCGAAGCCGCGGTGCATGTCGAGGATCGCGGGTTCCAGTTCGCTGACGGCGTCTATGAGGTCTGCGAAGTCCGTCACGGCATGATCGTCGACCTGACCCGGCATCTCGACCGCCTCGACCGCTCGCTGAGCGAACTGAGGATGGCATCGCCCATGAGCCGCGCGGCGCTCACCGTCGTCATCCGCGAGGTGCTCCGCCGCAACCGGGTGACGAACGGCATCTTCTACATGCAGGTGACGCGCGGTGCCGCCCGCCGCGACCACTACTTCCCGGCAGAGGGCACGCCGCCGACCATCACCATCACCGCCAAGAGCACCGATCCTTCGGTCGCCGCGAAGAAATATGCGAACGGTATCAAGGTCATCACGCTGCCCGAGAACCGCTGGGACCGCGTCGACATCAAGACGGTCGGTCTGCTGCCGAACGTGCTCGCCAAGCAGCAGGCGAAGGAAGCCGGCGCCCAGGATGCGATCTTCATCGATCGCAACGGCATCGTCATGGAAGGCGCCTCATCGAATGTCTGGATCGTCACGCCGGACGGCGAACTGGTGACCCGTCCGGCCGAGCACGGCATCCTCAAGGGAATCACCCGCACGACGCTCATCGACGTCGCCAGAAAACTCGGGCTCAAGGTGGTCGAGCGCGAGTTCAGGACGGAAGAGATGCTGGCCGCCCGCGAGGTGTTTTTCACCTCCGCCACCGGGATCTGCGTGCCCATCGTCGAAATCGACAACAGGCCGGTGGCCAACGGCCATCCGGGCACTGTATCGTCAAGTATTCGCGACACCTTTTTCGACGTTGCGGAAAAGACGGCGATTTGATAGTCAAACATCGGGGGAAGGGAAGCACGGGGCGCTTCCCTGCCGTCTCTTATCAAGCTTGATCATGATTCCGGCTTTTGGCCGGCAAAAAAGAAAGAAGCGGCGCTATGGCGGAACGTTCTCAGAACCTGCAGGATTTATTTCTCAATACCGTTCGCAAGCAGAAGATTTCCCTGACGATTTTCCTGATCAACGGGGTGAAGCTGACAGGTGTCGTAACCTCTTTCGACAACTTCTGCGTCCTGCTTCGCCGTGACGGCCACTCTCAGCTCGTGTATAAGCACGCGATCTCGACCATCATGCCGGGCCAGCCCATGCAGATGTTCGAAACCGAAGAGAATGCGGCCTAACAGGACAGAACAGATTTCAAATCGCGATACTTCCAATGAATCCATGGTCCCGGAGGCTGAAAAGCGCCGGGACGATATGCGCGCACTCGTCATCGTGCCGGTCCTCAAGCAGGGACGGTCGAAGGCCGGGCAGGGCGACGCAAGTCAGGCCCCCGCACCGCAGCGCTCCAACGAAGCCCGTCTCGAAGAGGCGATCGGCTTGGCACGAGCAATCGACCTGGAGATCGTGCAGGGGCTGATCGTTCCGATCAGCCAGCCCCGTCCGGGAACGCTGATGGGCAGCGGCAAGATCGAGGAAATCAAGGCGCTGCTCGACGAGCACGATGCCGGCCTCGTCATCGTCGATCACCCGCTGACCCCGGTGCAGCAGCGCAATCTCGAGAAGGAATGGCAGGCCAAGGTCATCGACCGGACCGGCCTGATCCTCGAGATCTTCGGTCGCCGTGCCTCCACCAAGGAAGGCACGCTGCAGGTCGATCTGGCGCATCTGAATTACCAGAAGGGCCGCCTGGTCCGCAGCTGGACCCACCTTGAACGCCAGCGCGGTGGCGCCGGCTTCATGGGCGGCCCCGGTGAAACCCAGATCGAAGCCGACCGCCGGCTGCTGCAGGAACGCATCGTCAAGCTGGAGCGCGAGCTCGAACAGGTCGTGCGCACCCGCCAGCTCCACCGCGCCAAGCGCCGCAAGGTGCCGCACCCGATCGTGGCGCTTGTCGGTTATACGAACGCCGGCAAGTCGACGCTGTTCAACCGCATCACCGGTGCCGGCGTGCTGGCCGAAGACATGCTGTTTGCGACGCTCGATCCGACGCTTCGCCGCATGAAGCTGCCGCATGGCCGCACGGTGATCCTCTCCGATACGGTCGGCTTCATCTCCGATCTGCCGACCCATCTGGTCGCCGCCTTCCGCGCGACGCTGGAAGAAGTGCTGGAAGCCGATCTCGTCCTGCATGTGCGCGACATGTCCGATCCGGACAACGCCGCCCAGGCCGGCGACGTCATGCGCATCCTTTCCGATCTCGGCATCGACGAGAAGGAAGCCGCCAAGCGCATCATCGAGGTCTGGAACAAGATCGACCGGCTCGACCCGGAAGCCCATGAGGCGATCGCCGAACGCGCTGCCGGCCGTGAGAACGTCATGGCGGTCTCGGCGATCTCGGGCGAGGGGGTCGATGCCCTGATGGACGAGATCTCGAAACGCCTCTCCGGCGTGCTCACCGAAACCTCGATCGTCATCCCGGCGGATCAGCTCTCCATCGTCTCCTGGGTCTACAGCAACGCCGTCGTCGACGGCCGCGAGGACAACGAGGACGGTTCCGTCACCCTGGACGTCCGCATGTCCGAAGCCGAGGCCGCCGAATTCGAGCGCAAGCTCGGCAATGGACCGAAGGCGGCGAAGGAAGACTGGGAGCGATAGGGAAGCGCGCCATACGCGACTTCCGCGTCGGGTTCGGCGCCATGATGTTGCCTGCTTTTTGCGGTGCAACATGAGCCGACGAGGACGGCCACGATTCCCGCAATATCATTCACCGGCCGACAACAGGGGTGGCGCAATGATGCAGAGTCGGCCGCAGGAAGAGACCGGAAAGCACCTGGACTATCTCGATGGATGGCGAGGTATTGCGGTCATCTGCGTGATCGTCGGCCATTTCTGGCTCGATGATTTCTGGCCGGGGGCGAGTACGTTCGGGGTCGACCTGTTCTTCGTTCTGTCCGGCCGGCTGATGTCGGAAATCCTGTTCGTGAAACGGGCGGAATTGCCGACCTTCTTCTTCAGGCGTTTCTCGCGAATTTACCCGGCACTCTTCGCATTCGTCGTCATCACCACGCTTGCCTTCCAGGGCACCCAGATCTCGCACGGCCCTGTCGCGGCGGTGCTGGCCCTGACGTTCACGCTCAACTACGCCATGGTCTATACGCATCCGGTGGCACTGCTTGATCACCTCTGGTCGCTCTGCGTCGAGGAACATGCCTATATTCTTCTGGCCGGTATTGCCTTCCTGTCCCGCCGCTGGCTGTTTCCGGTCGCCGCTCTCATCATCGCGCTTGGCACTGCTGCCATGCTGAACGGCATCGTTCGCACCGAACTCGGCGCCAGCGTTCTCTATACCCACTGGCGCAGCGACGTCTCCGTTGCCGGCATATTCATCGCTGGCGGTCTCTGGCTGTTCCTGCGCAATCGCCAGGCTCCCTGGTGGGTCTCGCCGCTGGCGCTGCTGATCGCGGTCGTGGCGAAGGGGATGCCATTCCAGGTCCTCTCCTTCGGCCTGTCGACCGCCATGCTGGCACTATCGATCACCACGATCGACAGCGCGGCGCCGGTCTTCCGCAAGGCGCTGTCGACCAAGGTGCTCACCTATGCCGGACTATGGTCCTTCTCGCTCTATCTGTGGCAGCAGCCCTTCTACAAGCTCTACCGCGAAGGCGCAGCACCGACGCCTGTGTTGCTTCTGGCTGCCGTGGCGACCGCACTGGCGAGCTTTTATCTCGTGGAGAAACCCTCACGGAAGGCGCTCAACCGCCATTTCGAAGGCCGGGTGGCAAAACTCGCGGCCACCGAGCGGATAGCCTGATAACTCGGCGCTCCTTTCTGCGCTGCGGCTGACGCCAATTCTTCGGGATCGGGAGCGGCTGACACTGACACCCCGGCCGCTTGTGGGATGGATATACCCCCAAGGGGCGTGGACTCCTAAAGGTATACGGACGCAGGAAATGCAGTTTCCTGCGATCTAGAATCAGACGCCGCATGGACCTTGGCTAAAGTGCGAAGATCACGTTCGAAGACAGTCTTCAAGCGCCAGCACCCGGGAACATTCCGGGCAAATACGTTCCGTCTTCCTGAAGCTCCATGGACCGTTCCTGAAGCCAGAAGAGATATTCGGTGGCCGAGGTCGTCGTTCTGTCGCCATAGCCTGCCTGAAACGGATATTTGTCCGCCTCGCCGCTGCGGATCAGCAGGCTGATATAGTCGATCCGGGGTCTGATATCTTCCTTGAGAAGGGTCGCAACGTTGACCTCGTTGATCACGTTGTTCTTCACGACAGGGGCGTAGAGATCGGGATTTGTTTCGCTCCGCGCCCGAAGGTCGGCAAGCTCCTGCGCTGCGTTCGTCTTGAGCGCCGCGAGATCGGCCATCATTTCCGCGGTTGGCTCGATTAGAATGCCCCTTGCAATGAGCTCCTCTCTCGACAGGGCAAAAACCCAGCCCACCCCCTGCGGTCCCGGTTTCCATATTTCCGGATCAGGCGTCCAGCCGGAATGATCCTGGTTTTTCAGCTCCTCGATCGTAACGAAATTGAGCTGCATTTCTCTTCTGGTGCGCTCTCTCTGTTGCGCAAGCCGTTCACTCACCAGACCGTCCAATTGGCCACTCGCTTCCAGGGATCGCGCGAGCTTCAGCTTCTCCTCATCGGACCAGGGCCCGGGCGCCACGAGGGCCGCCTTGGCTTTCAGAGCTTCTTCCGGGTCGTCGATACCCTCCCGCAATCGCGCTTTGAGGACTTCCGCCGTTTCGATCCGCTGTTCGTCCGCAACGAGCTCCTCCTCGCTGTAGCGATTAAATGCCGCCTCCATGAGAGCGGCTTTCAGCTCGTTCTGCGAGGCACCGTTCGCGATTGCAGCATTGACTTTCTGATCTCTTTCTTCGCGAGATTGAGCGGAAGCGGACGGTGGCGTCGAACGGAGGTTCTGCCGATAATCGGTCGTCGCTGTAAACAAACCTGTCAAGGCAACCAATGGATCGTCCTCCTGCGTGAAATGGTGGCGCCGGTGATTCCAGCGCCACTACCCTAGATGGAAACAACTTGCGCGAGACTTGACTCCATTTCCCGTTGCCGTGCGGAATCCTTCCGGATAACCCATCACGCGCCCAGAAATATCCGGTCGACAAACAACTTTATGCCCAATGCCACCCGATCGAATGCTGCTTGTCCAAGCTCAAACAGTTTCGCCGCGTTGCCACGAGATATGATAAAGACTGCCCGTAACTATCGAGCCGTGATCGCGCTCGCCGTAACAATCTTATGGGTCAAATAAAGCTCCACATCTCCTAGCCGATCTGCCGCTCGATCGCCTTTGCAGCCTGCCAGAGCTCTTCCATGCGCTCTAGGGTTGCCTCTTCCAGCGTCTGACTCGACTTTTCAAGCGACGTCTCGATGTAATTGAATCGCCGCCTGAATTTCGTATTGGTGCCGCGCAGCGCCTCTTCCGGGTCGGCCTTCACATGCCGGCCGATATTGACCAGCGCGAAGATCAGGTCGCCGAGTTCGTCCGAGATCTTGCCTTGGTTTCCGTCGCGCAGCGCCTCGCGCAGTTCGCCGACCTCTTCCTCGATCTTGTCGAGGATGGGCTCGGCCTCCGACCAGTCGAAGCCGACCTTCGCCGCCCGCTGCTGCAGCTTCAGCGCTTCGGTCAGCGCCGGCTGGGCGCGATGGACGCTTCCCAGGTATCCGGCCTTGAAATCTTCCGTAATGCCCCGTCGTGCCCGCCGCTCTGCCCGCTCGCGCTTCTCTTCCGTCTTGATGTCGTCCCACTGCACTTTCACCGCATCCGGCGTTGCGGCATCCGAAGCGGCAAAGACATGCGGGTGCCGGCGGATCATCTTTTTGGTGATCGCCTGCACCACGTCACCGAAGGCGAATTCGCCGGCTTCCTCGGCCATGCGAGCATGAAATACGACCTGCAGCAGCAGGTCGCCCAGTTCCTCGCAAAGATCGTCCATGTCGTTGCGCTCGATCGCATCGGCCACCTCGTAGGCCTCCTCGATCGTATAGGGCTTGATGGTCGCAAAATTCTGCTCGAGGTCCCAGGGGCAGCCGGTGACCGGCGTGCGCAGCGCCGCCATGATCTCGATCAGCCGCGAAATATCCTTCGATGCTTCCATCTTCTTGGTCCTTCAATGTCGGAATGTCAGGCGAGCGGAATGCTGTTCTTGTCCTTGGACGATTGGTAGACGCCGGAAAGCCCGTCATAGCGGGCCTTGATACGGGTCGTCTGCGCCTTGAGCGCGGTGCGAAGCGGCTCTTCCTCGCTCTCGACGAGGTCGGCAATGGCGTAGGAATGCCAGAAGGCGTTGTTGCGCCGGTAGCCGCCGGGCTCCAGCCCGAACACCTCTTTGAGGATCTTCAGGTCATGCGGAATGGCGAAGGCGTCGCGCGAATCCTCGTGGCTGAAAAAATAGTAGAAATTGTCGAACCCGGCCCAGGTAATTGCCGACATGCACATCGTACATGGTTCGTGAGTTGACAGGAAAATCAAATCCTTGGTGGGAAGATCTCGCGTGGTTTCATAAAAGCGCTTCAGCGTGTGCACCTCGCCGTGCCACAGCGGATTTTCGAGTTCGTTATTGGTTTCGGCAATCACCAGCGACAGATCGGATTTCTTGAGGATCGCCGCGCCGAAAACCTTGTTGCCGGTGGCAACGCCCTTTTCAGTGAGGGGCAATATGTCGTTTTCGATGACGTCGAGAAGGCGGGCGGCGATTGTCATGGGAACTCTTTGTTGCAAGGTGTCTAGGCAGTTTATGGCGCGGAATGAGGGGATCGAGGCAAAAAACACTTTAGTCTACAGAAATACTAGAGAAATATCGTTTGCGGTGGCTTTTGCTCAAGAACCGGTTGATCGTAAAACAGAAATACCGGCTCGCAATCCAGTTCGAATATCCATTCCTTCAATTCCGATGCGTTATTGTGGATATTGCTGTCATATGATTCAGGATATGCGCATGTCTCCAAGCCAACAACGCCTGTCGGTCTTTCCGGCTTTCTTCCGCGTCAGCGGACGGAGCGTTGTCGTGTTTGGCAATGGTGACGAAGCCTATGCCAAGGCCCGGCTGTTGCGCAACACCGATGCGGACATCGTCGCTTGCGCCTCCGCACCGGATCAGGACTATGCCGGCTGGCTGGCCGCTCAGGGCATCGAGATCGTTCATTCGGACTTCTCGCCGGACAAGGTCTCAAATCAGATCAGGGGCGCGGTGATGGTGTTCGCCGCAACCGGCGATGCCGCGCTGGATCGTGCGATCGTCACTGCCGCCCGCGCCGAAAAAGTGCCCGCCAACGCGGTCGATCAGCCGGATTTCTGCGATTTTTACACGCCGGCCCTCGTCAACCGCGCACCGGTCGCCATCGCCATCGGCACGGAAGGTGCCGGTCCGGTTCTCGCCCAGATGATCCGCGCCCGCATCGACCAGATGCTGTCGCCGTCGCTTGGGCTTCTGGCGCGCCTTGCTGCCGAATATCGCGATGCTGCCGAACGACTGGTGCCGCGTGGCGTATCGCGCCGCATCTTCTGGCGCCGCTTCTTCTCGGCCGATGTCGCAAGCGCCGTCGATGCCAACGATATCGCCGCCGCCCGCCGATCCGCCAATGCGCTTCTGTCGACCTCGGGTCGCGCCGCAGGCCATATATGGTTGGTCGGCGCCGGCCCCGGCGCCGAGGACCTTCTGACGCTGCGGGCCCAGCGCGTGCTGATGGAGGCCGACGCGATCGTCTATGACGCCCTGGTGCCGCAGGCGATCGTCGACATGGGCCGCCGCGATGCCGAGCGCCTGTCGGTCGGCAAGCGCAAGAACTGCCATTCGAAGTCCCAGGACGAGATCAACAAGCTGCTGGTCAGGCTCGGCCGCGAAGGCAAGCGCGTCGTGCGCCTGAAGTCCGGCGATCCGCTGGTCTATGGCCGCGCCGGCGAGGAAATGGCGGCACTGCGCGAAGCCGGTGTCACCTATGAGATCGTGCCCGGCATCACCTCGGCCTTTGCCGCCGCCGCCGATTTCGACCTGCCGCTGACGCTGCGCGGCGTTGCCTCCTCACTGATCTTCACCACCGGCCATGACCTGACCGGCGATGTCCTGCCCGATTGGGCGAGCCTTGCGATCTCCGGCGCCACGATCGCCGTCTATATGGGCCGCACTGTCGCCGCCTCTGTCGCCGAACGCCTGATGGGCGCCGGCCTTGCGCCGGAAACCACGGTCGCCGTGATCGAGAATGCCAGCCGCGCCGACCGCCGGCTTTTTCATGGTGTCCTCCGTGAACTGCCGGATCTCGAAGCCCGCGACGATCTTTCCGGCCCGGTCATGGTGATCATCGGCGAAGCCGTCGCCGGTGCGAATTTCAACAAGTCCGAACCGCTATCGGCTTTCAAAGCCAGGGTGCGCGAGGACATGAGCCAGGAAGTAGGCCAGGAAGTAGGAATGCAAGGATGACCGACAAGGTTCTGACCGCCAACCGCCTCGCGGACGGCATCGCCGTCTGGCTCGACGCGAACGGCCATTGGGTGGAAAACCTGCAGGACGCGATCGTCGCCCGCCATGCGGAGGCCGTGGCCTCGCTGGAGGCGATCGGCAAGCGCGATTTTGCCGAGAACCGGGTGGTTGACGTTGCCGTCGTCGACGTGCAGGAGCAGGACGGCAAGCTCTGGCCTCTGCGCCTTCGCGAACGTATTCGTGCCCAGGGCCCGACCATGGAATATGCTGCCGGCTACCGTCCCGCCGACCCGGCCTTCATCGCAGTTTGAGGAAGTCATGTACCGTTACGACGAATTCGACCACGCTTTTGTTTCGAGCCGCGTGGAGCAGTTCCGCGATCAGGTCGGCCGCCGCCTCGCCGGTGAGCTGGCCGAGGATGCTTTCAAGCCGCTGCGCCTGATGAACGGCGTCTACCTCCAACTGCACGCCTACATGCTGCGCGTCGCGATCCCTTATGGGACGCTGAACGGCAAGCAGATGCGGATGCTCGCCCATATTGCCCGCAAATACGACCGCGGGTACGGGCATTTCACCACACGCCAGAACATCCAGTACAACTGGCCGAAACTCTCCGACACGCCGGATATCCTGGCCGAGCTCGCCAGCGTCGAGATGCATGCGCTGCAGACGTCGGGCAACTGCATCCGCAACGTCACCGCCGACCATTTCGCCGGTGCTGCCGCCGATGAGGTTGCCGATCCGCGGCCTTACGCCGAAATCCTGCGCCAGTGGTCCTCGGTCCATCCGGAATTTTCCTTCCTGCCCAGAAAATTCAAGATCGCCGTCACCGGCGCCGAGCGCGACCGTGCCGCGATCCAGGTGCATGATATCGGCCTGCACCTGAAGAAGAACGAGGACGGCCAGATCGGCTTTGCCGTCTATGTCGGCGGCGGGCAGGGGCGCACCCCGATGATCGCCCGGAAGATCAAGGATTTCCTCCCCGAGGAAGACCTGCTCTCCTACACGACCGCGATCATGCGCGTGTACAATCTGCACGGCCGTCGCGACAACAAGTACAAGGCGCGTATCAAGATCCTCGTGCATGAGACCGGTGCCGAGGAATTGGCCCGCCAGGTGGAGGAGGAATTCTCCCATCTGCAGGGCACCGAGCTGAAGCTGCCGGAGAAGGACATCCAGGCGATCACCGCCTATTTCGCGCCGCCGGCCTTGGTCGATCGGGCCGAAGGCTGGCCGCAGCTCGCCGGCTGGAAGAAGACCGACGAGAACTTCGCCCGCTGGGTCGACCAGAACGTGCAACCGCACAAGCATCCCGACTACGGCATGGTGACGATATCCCTTAAACCCATCGGCGGCATTCCGGGCGATGCCTCCGACGTGCAGATGGACGCGATCGCCGATCTGGCGGAGGAATTCGCCTTCGACGAGATCCGCATCAGCCACGAGCAGAACGTCATCCTGCCGCATGTGGCGCTGGCCGATCTCGAGCCGCTCTACCGGGCGCTGGTGGCCCACAACCTCGCGACCGCCAATGCCGGGCTGATCACCGACATCATTGCCTGTCCCGGGCTGGACTATTGCGCGCTGGCGAACGCCCGTTCGATCCCGCTTGCGCAGGAAATCTCCACCCGCTTCGGTTCGCCGGAACGCCAGGCCGAAATCGGCGAGCTCAAGATAAAAATCTCGGGCTGCATCAATGCCTGCGGCCATCACCATGTCGGCCATATCGGCCTGCTGGGCGTCGAGAAGAAGGGCGCCGAGCTCTACCAGATCACGCTCGGCGGTTCCGGCGACGAGAACACCTCGATCGGCGAGATCATCGGCCGCGGCTTCGAGCCGAACAAGGTGACCGACGCGGTGGAAACCATCGTCGACACCTATCTCGGCCTTCGCACCTCGAAGGAGGAGACCTTCCTCGAAGCCTATCGCCGCGTCGGGCCTCAGCCTTTCAAGGAAGCGCTCTATGGCGATGCCAAGGCGGAGGCCGCGTAAATGACCCGTATCTGGAGAGAAACCGGCTTCGTCGAGAATGACCCCTGGGTGATCGAGACCGAGGAGGTGAAGGCGACCGAAGACCAGAAGGCGCTGCTGCCGCTCGACGAGATGATCGCCCGGGCCGAGGAGAGCAACGACGTCGGCCTCGGCGTGCTGATCCGGCCCGCGGACGACGTGCGCAAGCTCGAACCCTATCTCTACCGCATCGAGATCGTTGCGGTGGATTTTCCGGCCTTCAACGACGGCCGTGCCTTCAGCCATGCCTCGCTGCTGCGCGACCGGCTCGGCTACAGGAACGAGCTGCGGGCGGTCGGCGACGTGCTGATCGACCAGGTGCCGCTGATGCTGCGCTGTGGCATAGACAGTTTTTCGGTGAAGAACGCCACGGCGCTGAAGCGGCTCGAGGAGGGCCGGCTGCCGGGCATCGCCGAGCACTACCAGCCGACGGCCCGCCACGCCGAAAAGGGCGAGGGTTACAGCTGGCGCCGTCGCACGGTGACGGCCTGAGGCCGGGGAACGACGGGCCGAAAGGTGAATTTCCCGCATGTAATTTCCTGAAGCTCTGCGACAAAGACACGCGGATGCCTTCAAATGCGGGGCCATATGGTATATTTCGCTTCTGCGAAAAAACGACGAGACGAAGAGACCGATAGGCATGAACGCTCCAGCAAAGACCGATGATTTCGTGGCGGCCCAGGCTCCGGCCAAGATCCCGGACGGCGTGTATGCCGAGACGGTGCTCGCCGTCGAGCATTATACCGACCGCCTGTTCCGTTTCCGCATGACCCGGCCGGCCGGTTTCCGCTTCCGTTCGGGCGAGTTCGCGATGATCGGGCTGATGGTCGGCGACAAGCCGGTCTACCGCGCCTATTCGATCGCCAGCCCGGCCTGGGACGAGGAGCTGGAATTCTTCTCGATCAAGGTGCCGGACGGCCCGCTGACCTCGCACCTGCAGGCGATCAAGCCGGGCGACACGGTGCTGATGCGCAAGAAGCCGACCGGCACGCTGGTGCTCGACGCGCTGACGCCCGGCAAGCGGCTCTACATGTTCTCGACCGGCACCGGCATCGCGCCCTTCGCCAGCCTTATCCGCGACCCCGAGACCTATGAGAAGTTCGACGAGGTCATCCTCACCCATACCTGCCGCGATGTCGCCGAGCTGAAATACGGTTTCGACCTCATTGAGGAGATCCGCAACCACGAATTTCTGGCGGAACTGGTCGGCGACAAGCTCAAGCATTACCCGACCGTGACCCGTGAGGAATTCTCCCACAAGGGCCGCATCACCGACCTGATGGCGAACGGCAAGCTGTTCGCCGATCTCGGCGTGCCGGCGCTCGACCCCGCCGTCGACCGCGGCATGATCTGCGGCTCGACCGCGATGCTGAAGGACACAAAGGACCTGCTCGAAAAGGCCGGCCTTGTGGAAGGGTCGAACAACAAGCCCGGCGAATTCGTCATCGAAAGGGCGTTTGTGGGGTGACGAGCGGTCGGGCGAAGCCCGAGCAATCGATCCAGTGGATCGATTGCAGCGAGGAACGCCGCGAGCCAAAGCGAGCGGCCGGGGGCGGTGCGTCACAATCGCCCCCCTTGCACCATTTCCACATTCCCCGACATTCCTGATCATTCGCCCTCCGGCGGCGGCAGCTTTTCCCGCTCGCGCCGATAGGCGTTCCAGCGTCTGCGATCCGTTTTCGAAACGGCGGTGCGGGCGATCTCGACGCCGGCATCCTCCAGCGCCCGCCAGCCGGGCCGGCGCGAGGCGAACATCAGGCCGTTTCGGCCGAGGTGATCGCGGGCGCCGCGTGCCTCATCGTAGACCGCATCGAAAACCTGGCGCTGCGCGGCGTCCAGGTTCTGCAGGCAGCAGGGTTCGTTGTTCGATTTGAAATGCCAGTAGCAGGCATTCCGGCGGCGGCATGAACGCCGGCGGCAGGCCATGTGGGGCAGGGCGAGCATTTCGGCGGTGCGGGCGGCGAGATAGGTTTCGATGGGCGGCTTTTCGTAAGGCATGGTAACTCCTTGGCGATCCTAGATTTTCTTTTCGTCCTTGGGCTTGACCCGAGGATCGGACGGGGCGCTGAAAGCTGCCTCGTAAGGTAAGTAATAAGTGACACCTCTCAGCGCCCCGTTCGGCTGTTTATGCCCGCGACTTCGGCCCCTCTGCCGTGGCCTTCCCGGACGATGTTCGTCTGACCCGTGGCGCCCGTCCGAATCCTCGTCCTCGGGTTAAACCCGAGGACGAGGGTCGGTCGGACTTGTCAAAGCCCGGCGAAACCATCCGGTTTGCCACCCTGTGTGCCGCACAGGCACGCCCGGCGCGCTGTTTCGGGCTTCAAGAGACGAAGGCTCGGTCCGTTTGCCTTCGTCTCTCCCCGTGTCGCCGGAGGGAGACCATTTTCCGCGAACCCCGAATGGAAGGACTTACGTCGTTTCCTGCCTACCCGGCGCCGGTCCCGCCTCGCCGGCACGCCTGCCGGTGTATCCGTGACGGAACGGTGGGATTGTAGGCACGGGTTGGGAGGGCGGGGATGAGAGAGGGTGGAGATTTTGGGTAAGGCGTTGAAAGGGTTGGAAGAGGTGTTTGGGCGCATCCCCGGCAGGCATAAGGCGAGGTACCACGTCTCCTCCTATTCCTGTGCTTGTCACAGGGATCCAGCCGCCGTGCGTCTGCACGGCGAGGGGACATTTTTCGTGTTGGTGGTCGAGGGAAGTAGAGTCTTACGCGCCGCCGACGCGGCGCTGCTGGATTCCTGTGACAAGCACAGGAATGAGGGAAAGGTACTGCCAAAAGGCCGCAGAGGAGACGTCCGGGCCGGAGAAAGGAAGGTGGCGACGCCCCCCGCGTAAAACCCCGCCCCCTACTGCCCCAGCAAGTCCCGAAGGCTCCAGGGGTCGTCGCCGGACTGGTCGGCGATGTCGTCCACCTTCCAGCCGCCGTTCTCGCGCACCAGCGTGTAATAGAGCGTCGCCGAGCGTTTGCCGTTGCGGAAGGACACTTCCAGCTCGGCCGTGTCGCCGAGGATGATCGGCGGGGTCAGCCGGACATTGCTGGCAACGCCATCCTGCCCGGCAAGGATCGGATCGAAATCCACCGCATCGCCATTCGCCGCCAGGCTCTCGTTGAGCGCCTCGGAGAAATAGGCGGAATAGGGCGAGGGCGCATCGTCCTCGGCCGGGTCGATCGTGTCGGCATAAAGCGATTTGATCAGCGCCTGCGGGGAAGCGTAGGTGCGCGCCTCGGCGGCGGTTGCGGCCAGCAGGGAAAACAGCAGTCCGAAGACGATGGCTGGTGCGCGCATGGGTGAGTCGTCCCCGTTTGGATGTGAGGAGATGTTTAGGCGAGGGAGGGGTGGAAGGATAGTGGGGGAGAAGGTGACTGTGGTTAAGGGGCGAAGAACGGGCTGGTATGTTGAACGCTTCCACCGTCAGCGAGCCAATTCTTCACCGCCATCTTTGGGCTTAACCCGCGGGACGGCTTTCCTCGTACCCTTAAGCATCAGTTATATGAGGGTAAAGTAAGATTGATATCTATTAAGCCATTGCTTCCCGAACTTCGGAGACAAATCTAGTCGTCCTTAAACGGTCCCGATCCACCTCTGCCAAGGTCGAAAAGCGCCTAGCAATGTCATTGCAAAGAGCAATACAAGTCTCGTCATTCTTCGAAATGATATCAATAATAGACTCGCAATCCTTCTCCACCTTTGCTGACGTTACATTTGCTGGAGCGGAACCGCAAATCATATAACGTATCGCCATGAGTGAGTACCACTTGAATCTATTCAATATCTTGTCAATTCTGTTGTTGCTATGTAAAAGCTTAAGTCTATAACTGCAATAGGCGGCGGTATAGAAGATCTCTTCTTTGTTTCTTGGGTCGAACACAATCCCCTGCAACTCTTCAACTAGTTGATTCGGGTATCGACTTGCGACATCAGGTTTGTCGAGGAACATGGCACCCGTGCAACGCGCTAGCTCCTTCAGATCAAATATTCTGATTCCGGGAATATCATCTCTTCCGTATTGATTTGGTCTACGCTCAAAATAAAGCCGGTGCTCTTCATCGCCGCCTCTTGCAACAAAGTAACGCTCCACTGCCTTCACGCTATCCAGTGTTGCTAGGAATTGGTGTTCTTCAATTTTGTTCTGCCTGTTCGTTGATTTAACAATATCATCGACTATATCCTGGTCGTCTGTCTCAATTATCTTCGCCATAATAGTTATTTTATCATTCAGTATCTCCGAATTCTCAAAGAGTACATTCGAAGTTTGGCAGCCGTTCACAATCTGATAGTTCGATATATATATTTCGTTACTCTGTAGTCTTACGTCTGGTGAGATTATGGTTAGCCCGTTGTTCATAATGCCGAACCGCTGTGCGCGATCTTCATTCCGGATAGTGTTTCCTATTTCGGTATTAATTTCGCTTCCGTCAAATGGGATGAAGTCTCGCACATTTTCTTCAAATATAGATTTTCTTAGGCTTCCATTTTCATCTGTTAAAACTTTGGAAGTAAATTCTTTGGCGGATATTGTAACGACGTAGCTTTCTTCAATGCCGGCGCTTTTTGGAAAGGAAGCCGAGCCGATAATCTCAAAAGTGGTTTCGTATGCGCCTTGAGATTTGATCCAGTATGCGAGCAACTTCTCGCGGCCGATTAGACTGGCTTCTGACGAGAAAAATAGACCTGTGTCATCAAGTCTATTTTTTAACGTACGCTCGGCAGACAATATTTCGCTATCAGAAGCTTCATTGGCGGTATTTACAAAGAAGCACTGAATTCTCGGTCGTCCGTTTTTTATCTTCCCAACATTCTTTATTATTATATTAAAAACTTCTTTTCGTTCATTTAGCTCTTCGTTGTACTTGTGCTCGCTATTCTCTGACATAAAGTCAAGAACGGCGCTTTCAAATGTATTTATTTCTTTTTTGTTCCAAGTTTCGGATGTCTTGCTCTGAATGAGGACGCATACGATATCGTGATTGTTTTTCTTTTTTTCGAAGAGGGCGTTAATCTCATCTATTGATGTGATGATCGCCTCGTCACATATGAAAAACGCGGAATCTATTCCAGGTTCGTCGCCTTCGTACACAAGAGCTTCAGGATTTACGTTGTCGAACGTAAAATGCTTCGCAATGCAGTAGGCTGAAAAAGCCTCGAAGTTCATACTTTCCGTATGAGCGAGATTGTATTTCTTAACAAAATTATCAAAGTGATTTTTTATAACCCGATGCATATAGGCCACCTAAGCAATCAGCGAAGGTTAGTGCGATTCCACGGGTTCGCGCAACTTAAAGTAAGGTTCTAGCGCCTTACCGGATCAAGTAACTGCTACGGGGAGCTGTTGTCTGCCCCCGCTCTGATGCATTCACCGGCTTCCTGTAAAGCTGAAATCCAAATCGATCTTTGAGAATGATCCGTCAATTCACCTCCCAGGCCGCCCGGTCTTCCCCTTCGTCCGGCTCTTCCGCTTCTGCTCCCCACCATCCTCATAACTTCCCGCACCGATCTTGCCGCGCACGAGGGGGCGGGGGTCGTCGGTGGATCCTCGGGTCAAGCCCGAGGATGACGACGGAGAGGACGAGGATGACGACGGAGAGGTTGCCGATGAGGGCGGCGGCGATGACGGTTTTGGCGGCAGCTTGCCGGTGACCGGTTTTTCGGTGCGGCCGACGGTCATTTCGTCGAGGTCGTTCTTGCGGAACAGCGATCCTCGGGCCTGACCCGAGGATGAGGGCTCGGCGATGTCGCGGCCCATGTCGGAAAGGTCCGGCTTACGGAAGAGCGGCGTGGCGGTGTCGGTGCCCGGGCCCATGTCGTCGAGGCCGGGTTTGGCGAAGAGGGAGGTCGAGGGTGGGGCTTCCCCCTCATCCGCCCTGCGGGCACCTTCTCCCCGCTGGGGAGAAGGAGACTCGCGGCGGGCTTTTGCGCCGCCTTTGCCGTTTCCAGCTTTGCCGTTTCCACCCTTGCCGCCACCGCCTTCGATGGCGCGGGCCTCGTCGCGGGCGATCGGGTCGTCCATGACGGCGAGTTCGGCGGCCTTGAGGCGTTTGATTTCGTCGCGCAGGCGGGCGGCCTTTTCGAAGTCCAGGTCGGCGGCGGCGTCGCGCATCGATTTTTCGAGCGCGTTGAGATGGGCCTGCAGGTTGTTGCCGACCAGGTGGCCGCCATCCGCAAAACCCTTGCCGGAGACGCCGGAAATGTCGGCGCGGACGTGGTCGCGCTCGTAGACCGAGTCGAGGATATCGGAGATCCGTGCCTTCACCGATTCCGGCGTGATGCCGTTGGCGGTGTTGTATTCCATCTGCTTTTCGCGGCGGCGGGCGGTTTCGTCCATGGCGCGCTGCATCGAGCCGGTGATCTTGTCGGCATAGAGGATGACCTTGCCGTCGACGTTACGCGCGGCACGCCCGATGGTCTGGATGAGCGACGTCTCCGAGCGCAAAAAGCCTTCCTTGTCGGCGTCGAGGATGGCGACGAAGGCGCATTCGGGAATGTCGAGGCCTTCGCGCAGAAGGTTGATGCCGACCAGCACGTCGAAGGCGCCGAGGCGCAGGTCGCGGATGATCTCGATGCGCTCCAGCGTGTCGATGTCCGAGTGCATGTAGCGGACGCGCACGCCCTGTTCATGCAGGTATTCGGTGAGGTCTTCGGCCATGCGCTTGGTGAGCACCGTACACAGCGTCCGGTACCCCTTGGCGGCGGTCTCGCGGATTTCGCCGAGCACGTCGTCGACCTGGGAGCGGGCGGAACGGACTTCCACCGGCGGGTCGATCAGGCCGGTCGGGCGGATGACCTGTTCGGCGAACACGCCGCCGGACTGTTCCATCTCCCAGTTGCCGGGCGTCGCCGAGACGGCGACGGTGAGCGGGCGCATCGCATCCCATTCCTCGAAGCGCAGCGGCCGGTTGTCCATGCAGGAGGGTAGGCGGAAACCATATTCGGCGAGCGTCGCCTTGCGGCGGAAGTCGCCCCGGTACATGCCGCCGATCTGGCTGACGGAGACATGGCTTTCGTCGATGAACAGCAGGGCGTTGTCGGGGATGTATTCGAACAGGGTCGGCGGCGGCTCGCCGGGATTGCGGCCGGTGAGGTAGCGCGAATAGTTCTCGATGCCGGCGCAGGAGCCGGTCGCCTCCAGCATCTCGATATCGTAGCGGGTGCGCTGTTCCAGCCGCTGCGCTTCGAGCAGGCGGCCGCCCTTTTCGAGCTCGGCGAGGCGCAGCTTGAGCTCTTCCTTGATCGCCTTGATGGCGCCGTTCAGCGTCGGGCGCGGGGTGACGTAGTGCGAATTGGCGTAGATTTTGACCGATTTCAGGTCGCCGGTCTTCTGGCCGGTGAGCGGGTCGAACTCGGTGATCGCGTCGATCTCGTCGCCGAACATGCTGATCCGCCAGGCGGCATCTTCCAGGTGAGCCGGGAAGATTTCGATCGTATCGCCGCGCACGCGAAAGGAGCCGCGCACGAAATTGATGTCCTGGCGCTTGTATTGCTGGGCCACCAAGTCTGCCAACAATTGACGTTGATCCAATCGGTCGCCGACCGACATCTGGAAGGTCATCGCCGTATAGGTCTCGACCGAGCCGATACCGTAGATGCAGGAGACCGAGGCGACGATGATGCAGTCGTCGCGCTCCAGCAGCGAACGGGTGGCGGAGTGGCGCATCCGGTCGATCTGCTCGTTGATCGAGGATTCCTTCTCGATGAACGTGTCGGAGCGCGGCACATAGGCTTCCGGCTGGTAATAGTCGTAATAGGAGACGAAATATTCGACCGCGTTGTCCGGGAAGAAGTTCTTGAACTCGGAATAGAGCTGCGCGGCCAGCGTCTTGTTGGGCGCCAGGATCACGGCCGGGCGCTGGGTCGCCTCGATCACCTTGGCCATGGTGAAGGTCTTGCCCGAGCCGGTGACACCGAGCAGGACCTGGGAGCGCTCGCCGGAATTGATGCCCTCGACGAGGTCGCGGATGGCGGTCGGCTGGTCGCCGGCAGGCTCGTAGTCGGAGGCCATGCGGATGGTGACGCCGCCCTCGGATTTTTCCGGCCGGGCGGGGCGGTGCGGCGTCCACAGCTTGCCGTCTTTGAACAGCGGATTGCCGCTCTCGATCAGCGCCGACAGGGCCTCGACGGTGGCGGTGACCGCGCCGGCGGCGAGGTTCTCGGCATCCTCCAGCGACGTATCCATGCCGGCGACCGGGTTGAGACCGGCGCGGGCGCGCGTCTTGGGATCCGACGAGGCGCCGATCGACACGCCGCGGGCGGTCTTCGAGGCGGTGGTGTTCTTGGCCGTGGTCGGGGCCGTCTTGGCGGCCTTGATGGCTTCCTCGCGCGCGGCGATCTCTATTCTCTTGCGGTGTTTTCCCGCCTTCGAAGCGATCTCGCGCTGCGTCTCGACGCCCGACGCTTCCGCCTCGGCTTCCAGCTGCTTCACCCAGTCGGATACGCTGCCTTGCAGAGGCGCGCCCTCGAACGACGATTGCGGGGCTTCCTCGAAACCGTTGTGATTGTCCGGGTTCGAGGCGGGCGATTTTTTCGGTGATCTGGCCATGCCGCGAATATGGAGAGAGTCATCGCGAAAGTGAAGAGGGGCAGGTCACAAAACGAGTACAAAAGGGAAACGGATTTTCGGGGCGGGGCCGGTTTACGCCACCTGGCGCTGGGTGGTGGCGCGGCGGCATTCGATCCAGCCGGGGATGCGTTCGGCCGGCATCGGGCGGCCGAAGAAATAGCCCTGGGCGAACTGGCAGCCGAGCGCTTTCAGCGCATTGGCCTCTTCCGCGCTCTCGACGCCTTCGACCACCACCTCCATCGACAATGCCCGGCCGAGGCCGACCATGGCGCCGACGATCTCCTGGTTCTGGCGGCTGAGATGCACGCCGGTGATGAAGCGCCGGTCGAGCTTCAGCCGGTCGACCTTCAGCGCCACGAGGTATGCAAGCGAGGAATGGCCGGCGCCAAAGTCGTCGACGGCGAGCTTGTAGCCGGAACGCTCGATGCGCTTCAGCTGCTCGCCGGCGACCAGCGTATCGAGGATCGCCTCCTCGGTGATCTCGATCTCGAACAGCGCCGGATCGATGCGGTGGGCGGCGGTGATGCGGTCGAGCACGTCGGTGACCGAATAGAGGTCGAACTCGCGCGGCGAGACGTTGATCGCGACGGTCGCGCGCGGCAGGCCGAGCGCGGGCAGGCGGGTCAGCAGGCCGCAGGCGGCTTCGGCGATGGTCGCGGTCAGCCGGTCGGCAAGATTGCCTGCCTGCGCGGCGGCGACGATTTCCGGCGGCGCGATCGGCCCGAGATAGGGATGGTGCCAGCGCACCAGCGCCTCGAAACCGGTGATCTGCTGGGAGGCGAGGTCGATCTGCGGCTGGAACCAGGCCTCGACGTCGCCGGCGGCAAGTGCGTCTGCGAGTTCCTGCTCGATCTGGTTCTGACGGTCGGCCTGGGAGCGGAAGGCGGGCTCGAATTCGCGCCACTGGCGCCGGCCGCCGTCCTTGGCCCTGTAGAGCGCCATGTCGGCACTGATGAACAGGTCTTCCGCCGTATCCGCATGCAGGGGAAAGAGCGCCAGGCCGATCGACGTGCCGACGACGGTCGGCTGGCCCTCGAGCATGACCGGCTGGCGGCTGTGCTCGAGAATGCGCCTCGCCAAATCCCGGGCAGTTCCGGCGGCATCTGCGCCGCCGAGGATGATCGCGAACTCGTCGCCGCCGAGCCGGGCGATGGTGCCCTTGCCGTCGATCGCCGAGCGCAGCCGATCGCTGACCTCGACGAGCAGGGCGTCGCCGGCGCTGTGACCGAGCGTATCGTTGACCGTCTTGAAGCGGTCGAGGTCGAGGATGAGGAGGGCCAGTTGCTCTTCCGTGGCGCGGGCGGCGGAAATCCCCGCATCGAGGGCGGTATTGAAGGCGGCACGGTTGGCAAGCCCGGTCAGCGGATCGCAATTAGCCAGCACTTCCAGCCGGTAGTTGGCGCGCAGGATGTCTGAGTTGGCGCAGGAGAGGGAATCGGCAAGCGCCGTCGCCTTCAGTTTGCCGAGCACGTTGCCGACGAAGGTCGCCTCGCTGGTGCGGCTGCTGCGGATCAGCACCAGCGTCAGCGCCACGACGTCGATGGTGAGCAGCCAGCCGCCGGCGCCGCCGCTGGCGGCAAGCGACACCATCACCGAGATGTTGGGCGGTATTGCGAAGGCGAGGGAAACCGGGTTGTGGCCGACGCCCATGAGCACCGCGCCGGTCGCCATGCCGCACATGATCAGATAGAGGCCGCTATCTCCGCCAAGCGCATGGAAATCGGGTACGGTCAGCGGAAGAGCGGCCCAGGCGAGGCCGCTGACGAGTGCCCCGAAGGTCAGCACGTCCAGTGCCTGTTGCGGAGCATGTTCGACCGTTTCCCAACGCGCCAGGATCCAGGCCAGGACGATGCGCAGGACCAGGCTTGCGATCACCGCCATGAACCAGAGGGTGGCCGGAAAGGTCAGGCCACGGTCGATCGTGGTGACGAAAAGTGCCGAAGCGGATATCGCGGCATTGGTAGCGAGCGTCGAGGCCAGGCGTTCGAGCATGGTCGAAGCTTGTGCCCGCTTCACGTCCAGTGCGAGGGCCGGGTCGACTTGACCTGTTCTGAGTTCGGCTTCCATCGATCTGCTTGGGCTGGAGTTCCGGATCAATGCCGACACTATCGAACGACGGCGATAAGAAAGTCTTGCTTTCGGGAGATCTTCCTCAAGCCGACCGATTTATCCTAAATGAATAGGTAATCGTCCGCCGTCTGCGCCTCAATATTGTGCGAATGCCTCCGAGTTGTTCCGAGGCTAGGGAAGATCCTGCAATAAACCCGATTTTTCGCGCCCCGCTGGAACTTCCCGGCCGGTCGTGAATTACAAATTGTCCATGTCACGAAATGGCCGCAATTCCTTTTGGTTTCCAACACATTTTTTCGGGACTCTGAGGGGGTCCAAAGAGGAGTGATTCAATGGCTCTTCCCACCCCGACCCTGGCCGCCATACGATACGGTTATGGTCTTCGCCCCGGCGAAGAGCCGCCCCGCGATGTCGAGGCACTGCTGGGACAGATCGAGGAAGGGGCTTCCGGAAAGCCCCGTTTTCCGCGCGAGGGTATAGCTGGCCGGCTAGACACGGCAACCCGTGTCGTTTCGCTCCTCGCCGCCGAGGCGAAAGCGCGCAGGGCCGGCAATCCGAACGAAGACGTCCGCAAGGCGACCCAGGGCGAGGCGCGGCGCATCTACCGGCAGGATGCGATGGCGCGACTTGCCCAGGCGATCCATTCTCCGCTCGGCTTCTATGAGCGCCTTGCGAGCTTCTGGGTCGACCATTTTTCGACCAGCGTGATGAAGTCGCTGCCGATGCGGATGATCGTGCCGCTCTACGAGGCGCAGGCGATCCGCCCCAATCTCGGCGGCTCCTTCATCAAGCTGCTGTCCGCCGCCATCCTGCATCCGGCCATGCTGATCTATCTCGACCAGGACCAGAGCGTCGGACCCGATTCCGTCGCCGCCCGCAAGAACGGGCGCGGGCTCAATGAAAACCTCGGCCGCGAGCTGCTCGAACTCCACACCCTGGGCGCCGGCAGCGGTTATACCCAGGAGGACGTGCGGGCCGCCGCGCTGATCCTGACGGGACTTTCCGTCGATGATCGCGCCATGCAGGTCGTCTATCAGCCCCGGTTCGCCGAGGCGGGACCCGTCGACCTGCTCGGCCGGACCTATCGCGACGACGAGGGCGACGGTCAGGACCATGTCCTGATGCTCGAAGACCTGGCCGCCAATCCGAAGACCGCGCAGCATATCTGCGGCAAGCTCGTCCGCCATTTCATTGCCGACGACGCGCCCGCGGAGATGGTCGAGGCGATGGTTGCGGCCTGGACGAAGAGCCGCGGCGATCTGACCGAGGTTTATCGCGCCATGCTCGCGCATCCGCGTGCCTGGTCGGATCCCGGCCGGAAGATCAAGCAGCCGTTCGAATTCGTGGTCTCCGGTTTCCGCGCGCTCGATCTGCCGGAGAAGAATTTCGGCAATCTGCTGCGCGACATGGATGACGGCGACGAAGACGAGGGTCCGGTCCAGAAGGCCATGGACCTGGCCGGCATGGCGGCGAGGGAAGACACCAAGAAGAAGGCGGGGCGCGCCAATGCCCTGACGCTCGGCGCGCTGCAGCGCATGGGCCAACCGATCTGGCAGCCGCCGAGCCCCGCAGGTTTTGCGGATGAAACGAGCGTATGGCTGACCCCCAGCCAGCTCAGCGAGCGGATTTCGTGGTCGCGAATGGTCGCGCGTATCTTCGGGCAGAAGATGGAGCCATCCGTTTTCCTTCAGGCCGCACTTGCCGATGCCGCCCATCCCGAAACCGCGAGGGTCATCGCGCAGGCGCCCAACAAGGTTCACGGCATCACGATGGTGCTGGCGTCCCCTGAATTCAACAGGAGATAGGAAATGAGCTTTCAACACGGCTTTGCTTTGTCTCGCCGCGGTTTTCTGGCCGGCGCTTGCTGTGCGGCGGGAGCCTCCGTCCTGACGCCGGTGAGTTTTGCCGCGATGCCGGGCGACAACCGGTTCGTGACGATCATCCTGCGCGGCGCCATGGACGGGCTCGATTTCGTGCAGCCATACGGCGATCCGGCCTATGCGGCGCTGAGGCCGAAACTGGGCCTGAGGCCCGATACGGGCCTCATCGATCTCGACGGTTTCTTCGGTCTCAATCCGGCAGCCTCCGCGCTGATGCCTTTGTGGCAGGCGGGCGAGCTCTCCTTCGTGCACGCGGTCTCGACGCCCTATCGGGACCAGCGCAGCCATTTCGACGGCCAGGACATGCTGGAGACGGGCGGCAACGGCAAGGGCGAGCGCACCGGCTGGCTGAACCGCACGCTGGCTGTCATCCCGCGCTCGAACGCCCGCAGGGCGATCGACATCAATACCTCGATGGAACTGATCCTCAGCGGACCGAACGAGGCCGACTCCTGGTCGTCACAGAGCAATTTCGCGCTGGCGCAGGACGAGATCGCCTTTCTCGACCGGTTGTATGCCGGCGACCCGGCGTTTGCCAAGGCGATGGAGGAGGCGAAGAAGACCGACATGTCGGCGGACTCGCTTTATGGCGATGCCAAGCGGGGCGCTGGCATTGCCGACATGGCGAAACTCGCCGGCGGCATGCTGCGCGAGGACTACCGGATCGCCAGCTTCTCGATCAACGGCTGGGATACCCATGTGGGCCAGCAGGGGCAGTTCAGGAAAGCCGTCGGCGATCTCTCGACCGCGATCCTCACGCTGAAGGAAGCGCTCGGCGAAGACGCCTGGAAGAAGACCGCCGTGCTGGCAATGACCGAATTCGGCCGCACGGCGCGCGAGAACGGCACCAACGGCACCGACCACGGAACCGGCGGGCTTGCGGTCCTCGCCGGCGGGGCGATCCCTGGCGGCAAGGTCCTGGGCAAGTGGCCGGGCCTTTCCGAAGACAAGCTGCTCGACCGCCGCGACCTGATGCCGACCGGCGACGTGCGCGAGGTTGCCGCCGCCATGCTCTACAGGCAGTTCGGCATCGAGCCCGACACTCTCACCGCCAAGGTCTTTCCCGGCCTGAGTTTCGATACGTCCTCGGCCTATCTGAGGGGGTGATCGGGCGGGGTTGCGCTATGCCAGGATGTCGTAGACCCGAAAGATCCAATAGAGCTGATAGGCGAGCGCGAAGATGACGAAACCGGCGTGGTAGCGTCGGTCGGCGGTGATCGCGGCGATGATGCTGAGCACGATATAGATCGCGGTGCGGGCTGGATATTCGTAGCCGAGCGAGAGGAAATAATCCCATCCCTTCAGCGCCGTATCGATGATGTCGGTGATGAGCATTGCCGCCAGGAAACCGAAGAGCCAAGTCCGCCGCGACATGAAATAATGTTCGTAGCCGTCGTAATCCTGCATCGAGGTGGGAAAGAGCAGGGCGCAGAGGAAGAAGAACAGCGCGCAGAAGGCGATCAGGAAGAGATAGGCCGCAAAACCGATGACCGGCAGGGCGTGCAGCCGGTATTCCCACCACCAGAAATGCACCAGGAACAGGAACATGAACGCTACCCAGCCGAGATGGACGGGGTAGATGCGCGCGGCGCGCGGATGCTGGACGATGCCGGCGAGGCCGTTCAGCAACCGCGCCAGGCTGAGGCTCACCACCATGCCCATGACCACGCGGATATGCGTGAAGGTTTCGGCGGCGGTCGCGGCATCCATGGTTGTTCCCCGCTTCCTATTCCTCGGCCGGCACCGGCACCGGGCGGCCGTCTTCGTCGAGGGCCACCATGATGAAGGTTCCTGCGGTGACTTTCTCGATCATCCGGTGGCGCGCCCGTTGCGCCCAGGCCTCCACCATAAGCGTGATCGACGAGCGGCCGACGCGGGTGATTTCCGTGTAGATGTTCAGCGTGTCGCCGATCTTGACCGGCAGTTCGAACGCCATTTCCTTGACCGCGGCGGTGACCACGCGGCCGCGGGCGCGTTCGGCGGCGCGGATGCCGCTCGCCAAGTCCATCTGTGCCATCACCCAGCCGCCGAAAATGTCGCCGGCCGCGTTGGCATCCGCCGGCATTGCCAGGGTGCGGAGCGTCAGTTCGCCGGTAGGCTTGGCAGTTGCTGTCATCGTCATCTCTCTTTCGCAGCGGTTTCCAGGGCGACTCCTCCCGCCGCGAGACTAACCGGACGCGAGGAGGAAGGAAACTCAAAGAAAAAATGTTGCAACATCAATAATTTAGGTCGGGCTAATTCGCGTCAATCGCGATTTTCGTGCGCTTCACCACCTGGTAACCAACGGCCATTAGAATTTAAGGCGAATTGCACATAAGGGGGACCTCATGCAACGTCTCGCCATTTCCTGGCGCCTTTATAGTCTCGTGCTGCTGTCGCTCGTCATTCTGGGCGGCGCCATGACCTTCAGCCTGTTCCAGAGCTACGCCTCGTCGGAACGGGAACGGAAGGCGGGCCTTGCTCAGATGAACGATGTGGCGCTGACCGTGCTCAAGAAATACCAGGCTCTGGAGGCTTCGGGTGCCATGACCCGCGAACAGGCCCAGAGCGAAGCCAAGGCCGTCATCTCGGTGATGCGTTACGGCGAGGGCAGCGGCTATTTCTGGATCAACGACATGCTGCCGCGGATGGTCATGCATCCGATCAAGGCGGAGCTGAACGGCAAGGACCTGTCGAACGACAAGGATCCGAACGGCAAGTTCCTGTTCGTCGAGTTCGTCAACGCCGTCAAGGCAAGCTCGACCGGCAAGGGCTTCGTCGATTACTACTGGCCGAAGCCCGGCGCCGAGCAGCCGGTCGAGAAGTATTCGCATGTGGCCGGTTTCGCTCCCTGGGGCTGGATCGTCGGCACTGGCGTCTATGTGGACGACCTGCACGCCATGTTCCGGCGCGACGCGATCAACTTCGCCTCGATGTTCGGCATCGGCGCGCTGGTGCTGATCGCCGGCGCCACATTCGTGGTCAAGACGGTGACCGGCCCGATCGGCAAGATCAAGCAGGCTCTGCAGTCGATCGCATCGGGCGAGGCGCGTGTCACCGTCCCCTGCACCGAACAGAAGAACGAGATCGGCGACATGGCCCGGGCGCTTTCCGTGCTGCGCGACTCCGTCGACGAACGCGCCCAGTTGCAGGCTCGCGAGGCCGAACAGGCCCGCATGATCGCCAGCGAGCGTTCCGACAACGAGCGCACCATGACGGCTGCCGCCGATCGCCAGGGACGCGCGATCAGCGAGCTCGGCCGGGCGCTCGAGGCGCTGGCCGGGGGCGACCTTTCCGTGGCGCTTGCCGATATCGGCGAGGACTATGCGAAACTCCGCCACGACTTCAATGCCGCGGTCAGTTCGCTGCACCAGGCGATCGCGGCGATTTCCGAGACGAGCCTCGTCGTACGCGACAGCGCCTCGGACATTTCCGGAGCGACGGGCCATCTCTCCAAGCGCACCGAGCAGCAGGCGGCGGCGCTCGAAGAGACCGCAGCGGCGCTCGACGAGATCACTGCAACCGTCCGCACCGCATCCGAACGGGCGGTCGAGGCCCGCACCATGGTCAGCGAGACCAAGGACAGCGCCGGCCGCTCGGGCGAGATCGTCCGCAATGCGATCGACGCCATGGGCCGCATCGAGGAGAGCTCCAGCCGCATCAACCAGATCATCTCGGTGATCGACGAGATCGCCTTCCAGACCAACCTTCTGGCGCTGAATGCCGGCGTCGAGGCGGCGCGGGCCGGCGAGGCGGGTAGGGGCTTTGCGGTCGTGGCGCAGGAAGTGCGTGAACTGGCGCAGCGTTCCGCCAATGCCGCCAAGGAGATCAAGACGCTGATCAGCAATTCCGCCCGCGAGGTGGAAGGCGGCGTGGCGCTGGTGCGCTCCACCGGCGACGCGCTGGTCGAAATCGCCACCCTTGTCGAACGGGTCAACGCCCATGTGGACACGATTGCGACGGCCGCCCGCGAACAGGCGACCGGGCTTCAGGAGATCAATTCCTCCGTCAACCACATGGACCAGATGACCCAGCAGAACGCGGCGATGGTCGAGGAAACCACCGCGGCGAGCCAGACGCTTGCCGAACAGAGCCTGCACCTGCAGGGCCTTCTTTCGGCCTTCAGGCTCGCTGACGGCGGCCGCGGGGCCCACGCCGGTCATGTGTCGCGCGCCCGCGCCGCCTGATCCGCACTGATCACCGCTAAGAGACAAAGGCCGCCGGCGCGACAAGCCCGGCGGCCTTTTGACGCCGGCCGCATTGACGAGGGTCAAATACGCGGACCTCCGTTGTCCCTAAACGCTCGGGCACCTTCAACGGAGACTATGATGACGAGGATCGTGATCATCCAGGGACACCCGGACGCCGCCGAGCCGCATCTCTGTCATGCGCTGGCCGACGCCTATGCCAGGGGAGCCGAGGCCGGCGGGCATTCTGTCGAGCGCATCGAGCTCGCCCGCATCGGCGTGCCGTTCCTGACCTCGCAGAAGGAGCAGCAGCACGGGACGCTCAGCCCGCCGATCCTCGACGCGCAGGTGAAGATCAGACGGGCGGACCACTTGGTCTTCGTCTATCCGCTCTGGCTCGGCTCGATGCCGGCGCTCGTCAAGGCGTTCCTGGAACAGGTGGCGCGGCCGGGCTTTGCCTACGATACGTCGCGGGGACCGTTCGACAGCGGCCTTCTGAGCGGCAAGTCGGCGCGGGTGGTGATCACCATGGGCATGCCTGCCTGGTACTACCGGATCGTCTACGGATGCCACAGCCTGAAAGCGCTGAAAATCGGCATCCTGCATTTCGCCGGCATCCGGCCGGCACGGTCAATGCCGGGAATTTCGATGGCGCGAAATGGGTCGCCAGAATGGCGGCCACGGGAAGGCGAGCATCCTGAAACGACCGCAAATTGCATCGAAAGGTCACGAAAGGGCCTTGATTCCTCAAAGGTTCATTTACCGACTTTGCCTAAACTCTCAGCGTGTGTCATTTCGGCACCGGAAGAGTGGCAACTGGTATGGCGTATGCTCCCCTTTCTCGGCGGGTGATCGGCTCGCTGATCATCCCGACAATGCTGGCTGCCTGTTCCGCCGGGGACCTCGTTCCGCCCGCGCCGATCGACAATGGCCGGGTCGGGGCGATCCAGCCGATGCGCGACATCCCGGGCGAGCGGGTTTCCCAGCAGGCCTATCCCACGAACCCGGCCCCGGTTTCGCAGGCAAGCGGCGTGAACTACGCGGACACGCCGAATCTCGCCGGCACCGGTTACCCCAATTCGGCCTATCCCGGTTCCGGCGCCAATGACGGCGGCCATTACCTGCGGGCCCCGGCTGAGGTGCAGTCCGCGCCCCTGAATGCACCTGTGTCGCAGCAGCCGGCGCCCGCCCGCCAGGGCCGCCTGCCGATGATCGACAGCGACGAGGCGATGCAGCAGCAGGCATCCGTCGGAGGCCGCAACACGGCCCGCAATGCCGGACCGATGACCATTCCGGAAGAGGGCGTCAACATCGACGCCGAACTTGGTTTCGGTCCCGACGAGAGCGACGTGACGGGACTTGCCGAGGAGCAGGATTCCGATATCGCCGAAGGTGTCGGCGACCAGCCCGTCGTCGACGGCATCGGCACCGACAATCCCCGCGCGCTGCAGCCACGCCGCCAGCCGATCTCGCAGCAGATGCCCCAGTCCACGAACGACGACCGCGTGCTCGTGCCGCCGAAGCGCCAGGGCGCCGGCCTGCAGGGCGACCTGGCGAACAACGATATGACCTGGAGCGACGGGTCTCGCGTCATCCCGCCAAGCCGGGCACCTGCCGGCACCCAGCAGGTGGCGATGCTACGCCCCAACAACCCGATGAGCGACAGCGGCCCGATGAGCCAGCGCGATATGCCCTGGCAGCGCGATGTGATGCCGCGGTCGGAAGTGAGCTGCCGCGCGGAGCTGAGGCGCCTCGGCGTCGAATTCGACGACCGGCCGCCCATCGACGCAGGCCCGAGCTGCAGGGTGCCTTATCCGGTGAAACTCTCCGGCCTGTCCGGCAATATCGACGTCAAGCCGGCCGTCACGCTGAACTGCCAGACGACGCTCGCCTTTGCCAAATGGGTCAAGAACGAGCTCGCTCCTTCCGCCCGCTACCGCTATCTCACCGGCATCCAGAAGATCGTGCCGATGGGCGGTTATTCCTGCCGGCGGATGAACAACAGCAACCAGCGCAACAACCCGATGTCCGAGCATGCCAAGGGCAACGCCATCGATATCGGTCAGATCGTCCTGAAGGACGGCCACGAGATCGACGTGCGCAAGAAGGGCCTGTTCTCGATGCGCGAAGGCGGTCTCCTGAAGGCGGTGCGCAACGACAGCTGCAAATATTTCAACACCGTGCTGGGTCCGGGCAGCAACGCGGAACACTGGAACCATTTTCACTTCGACCTGCGCTCCCGCAGGAGCGGCAAGCGCTATTGCAGCTGAGGTCCGGCGATGACCAATGCCGACATGCTCCGCAATCTGGCCCTTGCCCTGGAAGGAACCGCCGAAGCACCGCATTTCGACAGGGCGGCGTTCAAGGTCAGGCGCATCTACGTTACGCTGGTGGCCGACGGACTGACCGCGAATTTCAAGTTCACGCCGGACGAGCAGCAGATCAAATGCGAGATGCTGCCGAACGCCTTTTCGCCGGTTCCGAACGCCTGGGGCCGTCAGGGCTGGACGACGGCGATTCTCTCGGAACTCGAAGAGGCGGATCTCCGCGACGCGCTGGAAACGGCGTGGCGGCATGCGCTTCCCGGCAAACGCCGCGCCTGAACTGCCCGAGCCCGATACCCCTGAGACACGAAGCGACTGTCAGCCTGTGGACATTAACCGTCCATAAACCATATCCGGAAACCAAACTGGAACCATAAGCGCCGGCGAAGCAAGAGTGGCGACGCCGCAGCCCGCCCCCCCGCGGCCTTACCCCTGCTGCGGCAACGGGACCCGGCGCGCTGACCAAGCCCATGGCGTGCCGGGTCTCACTCAAGCACCTGAGCCGGATCGGCTCGAACCGCCCGTCAAAAAAGAAAGCCGGCTCAGGGAGCCGGCGAGGGTGGAGGTGGGGCTCGCGGGGAGGAGCCGTGCTTCCGGTTACGCAAGAACTTATACTTGAAAACAGTACGCATGCGGCAAGCGGAAATGAGAATGACTGAAACGCTCTGGTCATGACGGTCGCGCAAGAGGTTACGTGCGGCGTAAAAGGCGGGACCGTTGCTTGCCTGATGGGGACAATGCTGTAAGAACGTCACGGAAAAATGACAGCGGCAGTGGATGAACCTCCTTCTTCGGACCCGATGTCGGACTGGAGACCGCAATTTGTCCATCGCAGCGATTTTCCCCTTCATCCTGGCGCTTCTGGCCGGCGGCGCGGTCGCCGGGATTCTCGCCGGCATGTTCGGAATCGGCGGCGGTGCGATCCTAGTGCCGATCTTCTTCCATGTCTTCGGCCTGCTCGGCGTTCCCGAGGACGTGCGCATGCAGCTGGCGCTCGGCACGTCGCTGGCGATCATCGTGCCCACCTCGATCCGCTCCTACATGGCGCACCGGCAGCGCGGCGCGGTCGATACCGATCTGCTGAAGGGCTGGCTCGTCGCGGTGCCGCTCGGCACGCTGGTTGCAACCGTCATCGCCGCCAAGGCGACCAGCGCGGAACTGCAGCTGATCTTCGCGGTCATCGCGCTCGTGCTTGCCTTCCGGATGATCTTCAATCGCGCCAGTTGGAAGCTTGGCGATGACCTGCCGGGCAATCCTCTCAAGTTCCTGGTCGGTACCGGTATCGGCATACTGTCCGGCCTGATGGGCATCGGCGGCGGCATCCTCAACAACACGTTCATGACCCTCTACGGCCGGTCGATCCACCAGGGGGTGGCGACCTCCTCGGGCGTCGGCGTGCTGATTTCGCTGCCGGGGCTCGCCGGTTATGTCCGGGGCGGCTGGGGGAAGCCCGGCCTGCCGCCGTTCTCGACCGGTTATATCAACTGGCTGGCTGTGGCGCTGCTGATCCCGATCACGCTCTACATGGCGCCGATCGGTGCGCGGCTGGCGCATGTCATGTCGAAGCGGCAGCTCGAAATCGGCTTCGGCATCTTCCTGATCCTCATCTCGGCGCAATTCTTCACGTCGATTATCCTCTGAAACCGTGAGCAATATTCTTCCACGAGGGATGGTTTCGAGGGTTTGGGTGCCTATATTCGCGGCGCATCCCGCAAATCGATTCCTTGAGAAGACCGTCCCGCATGGCCTCCGTTGTTTCCATAGATAAACTCACCAAGACCTACGAGAACGGGTTCCAGGCGCTGAAGGGTGTCGACCTCGAGATCGAGGAAGGAGAGATCCTCGCGCTTCTCGGCCCCAACGGAGCCGGCAAGACGACGCTGATCTCGATCATCTGCGGCCTCGTCAATCCTTCGACCGGCAAGGTGCTGGTCGGCGGCCACGACGTCGTCAGGGACTTCCGTCAGACGCGCTCGCAGATCGGGCTGGTACCGCAGGAACTGACGACCGACATGTTCGAGACAGTCTGGAGCACGGTGAATTTTTCCCGCGGCGTCTACGGCAAGAAGCCCAATCCGGCGCTCGTCGAGAGCATCCTCAAGGAACTGTCGCTGTGGAGCAAGAAGGACAGCATGCTGCGCGAGCTTTCGGGCGGCATGAAGCGGCGGGTGATGATCGCCAAGGCGCTCGCCCATGAGCCGAAAATTCTCTTCCTCGACGAGCCGACCGCCGGTGTCGATGTCAACCTGCGCCGGGAGATGTGGCAGCTGGTCGAGAAGCTGCGTGCGAGCGGCGTGACCATCATCCTCACCACCCATTATATCGAGGAGGCGGAAGAGATCGCCGACCGGGTGGGCGTCATCAACGGTGGCAAGCTGCTGCTGATCGAAGAAAAAGCGGCGCTGATGAAGAAGCTCGGCCGTAAGCAGCTCCGGCTCGAGCTGACAGAGCCTCTGAAGGCGCTGCCTGAAAGCCTGAGTGCCTACAACCTGACGCTTTCAGACGACGGGACGGCGCTGGTCCACGAATACCAGGGCGAGGAAGGGCAGGGCACGATCGCATCGCTGCTGTCGACACTTGCCGCAGAAAACATTCATTTCCGCGATCTTTCCACGCGACAGAGCTCGCTTGAGGATATTTTCGTGGCGCTGGTGGGAGAAGACGCATGAATTTCGAAGCGATCAAGTCCATCTATCTCTTCGAGATGGCTCGATTGCAGCGCACGCTGCTGCAGAGCGTCATCTCGCCGGTCATCACCACCTCGCTCTATTTCATTGTCTTCGGCACCGCGATCGGCTCGCGCATCCAGACGGTCGAGGGTGTCTCCTACGGGTCGTTCATCACGCCCGGCCTGATCATGCTGACGCTTTTGACCCAATGCATCAGCAACGGGTCGATCGGCATCTATTTCCCGAAATTCACCGGCACGATCTACGAGATTCTCTCCGCACCCGTGGCGATGACCGAGATCATCATCGGTTATGTCGGTGCCGCCGCGACCAAGGGGCTGATCATCGGGGTGATCATCCTCGCCACCGCCTCCTTCTTCGTCGACATCCGCATCGCCCATCCGTTCATGATGGTGCTTTTCCTGGTGCTGACAGCGATCACCTTCAGCATGTTCGGTTTCATCATCGGCATCTGGGCGAAGAATTTCGAGCAGCTCAACATCATCCCGATGCTGGTCGTGCCGCCTTTGACCTTCCTCGGCGGCAGCTTTTATTCGATCAACATGCTGCCGCCCTTCTGGCAGACGGTCAGTCATTTCAATCCTGTCCTCTATCTCGTCTCTGGCTGCCGCTGGAGCTTCTACGAGATCGCCGACGTCAATCCGATGATCAGCCTCGGCATGATCGGCCTGTTCCTGGTCATCTGCCTGTCGATCCTCGGGTGGATCTTCAAGACGGGTTATCGGCTGCGCAACTGATCGCAGCCGATAACGGTTTCGAGGGCAGGCTCAGCCCTGGCTGAGCTGCACCTGGCGTCCGCCGCGCATGACCATGACCGACCCACCGAGAACGGATGCGATGCCGAGGAAGGTCATGACGCCGAGCGGTCCCTGAGCGTCGATCAGCAGGCCGCCGAGCACGGCACCGCTGGATATGGCGATCTGGAAGGTCGTCAGCAGCAGGGCGCCGGCGCTTTCCGCCTCGTCCTGGGCGGCACGGGTGATGTAGCTCTGGATGCTGACCGGCAGGGCGCCGAAGGCAAAACCCCAGAGCGTGATGGCAACCGCTGCTGCCGCCGTCGAAGCCCCAAGGGTAACGAGAAGCACGGCGGACACGGCGATCAGGCCGGAGGCGAAGACGACCCCGAGCGTCGAACTGCGTTCGGTGATCATCCCCCCGGCGATATTGCCGAAGAAACCGCCGACGCCATAGGCGAGCAGGACGAGCGAGACCATCTCGACGTCAAGCCGCGGAACGTCTTCCAGATAGGGGCGGATATAGGTGAAGCCAGCGAAATGGCCGGCGACTATAAGCAGCGTCGCGATGAGGCCGATCCGGATCTTCGGCCGCTTGAGGACCTCCGCCAGCGTGCCGAGCCCGGCGTGGCCGGCAGGCGGCAGCGAAGGGACCGTAACGGCCTGGGCGAGCAGCGCCAGCACGCCGACCGCGCCGGCGAGCACGAAGGCCGCCCGCCAGCCGAGGGTGGAGCCGATATAGGCGCCGAGCGGTGCTGCCATGACGGTCGCCACCGAAACGCCGGTGAAGATCATCGCCATGGCGCGCGGCAGGTGGTTCATTGGCACGAGCCGCATGGCAAGCGCCCCGGCCATGGCCCAGAAGCCGCCGAGCCCGACGCCGAGCAGCACGCGGGAGACGAGAAGCACGGTCAGGCCATTGGCAAGGGCGGCAAGCGCGCAGGAGAGGATGAGAAGGGCGGTCAGCCCGAACAGCGTCCAGCGCCGGTTGAAGCTGCGGGTGCCGATCACGACTGCGGGGCCGGCGAACGCCGCGACGACGGCGGTCACCGTCACCGTCTGGCCGGCGACGCCGGGACTGATGCCGAGATCGGCGGAGATGGGAGTGAGCAGGCTCGCCGGCAGGAACTCCGCCGTCACGAGGCCGAAAACGCCGAGGGTGAGCGCGATGACCGCGTCCCAACGGGCCTTGGCCGATGTGTTCGGGGACGATGCGTCGCGCACGGCATCGTCCTCTTCGAAAGTGCTGTCAGTCATGGTCATGTCCTGTCTTGGGAGGTGGCACGGCGGACCGTACCGGGAGGATGGACCAGACTTAGGCGTGACAACCTGTACTTTCCATGCTAGAAAATCCGATATGCTTGACCGTTCGTCCAGAGAAGCCCCGTCTGACGTCTCCGATCCGCTCACCGAGATGTTGCGGGGGTTAAGGCTCGACGGCGTCGAATACGGACGCTGCCGGCTCGCCGAGCCCTGGGCGACGTCCTTCCCGGCGCAGGAGGCGGCGCGGTTCCATTTCATTTCGTCGGGCAATGCATGGCTGCAGACGCCGTCGGGCGAATGGCTGCAATTGCGGCAGGGCGATGCGGCCCTCCTGCCGCGCGGCGATGCACATGTGATCGCAAGCCTTCCCGGTCTGGCGCCGCTCCCCTTCGACCGGTTTGGGCGCAAGGAGGTCTGCCAGGGCGTCTTCGACGTGCAATGCGCCGATGCCTGCGGCGGCACCGTGGCGCTGACCGCCTCGATGCGCTTCAACATCGACAAGCTGCATCCGCTCCTGCAACTGATGCCCGAGGCGATGCTGACCAGCGATCTCGCCAGGAACGAGCCGTCGATCCCGCATCTTCTCGATGCCATGGCGCGCGAGGTGGACATGGACCGGGTCGGCGCCGGCGGCATTCTTGCACGGCTCGCCGACGTCCTGACCGCGACGCTGATCCGCACCTGGGTCGAACACGGCTGCGGCGACACGACAGGCTGGATCGCCGCGGTGCGCAATCCCGACGTCGGCCGGGTGCTGGCCGCCATTCATCTTCAGCCGGAACGCGACTGGAACATCGCCTCGCTTGCCCGGCTGATGGGTGCTTCGCGGTCGGGCTTCGCCGAACGGTTTCTGCGCGTGGTCGGCGAAACGCCGGCGCGCTACGTGGCGCGGGTGCGCATGCACCAGGCGCGGCAATGGCTGCGCGACGGCGAACGCGTCGCGACGGTCGCCGAACGGCTCGGCTACGATGCCGAGGCCTCCTTCAGCCGTGCCTTCAAACGCATCATCGGCACGCCGCCGAGCCATTTCCGCAACAAGGGTGACGGGGAAGCCATCCGCGATTTCGGCTGAGGTCAGTCCCGCAATCTCAGTTCGTCGGTCTGCATCTGCAGGGAGCCGAGGGTGGAGAGGAAACTCATGCCAAGCAGGCTCTCGCCGAGCCGTCCGTCTTCCGCCACCATCGCCCGGATGTTTTTCCGCACGATCGGGCCGATGGAGATCTCGTCGAGGCGGACGGGCGCTGCCATCGCCCGGCCGTTGGCGGTCATCACGGTCACTGAAAAATCGAGGCTCTGCGGATTGAGGCCGATGGCGCGGGCATCATCGTAGGAAAGCACGACGGTGCTGGCGCCGGTATCGACCAGCATCGGCAGGACTTTACCCTGGACGCTGACATTGGTCTGGAAATGGCTGCCCCGGGTCTTGTGGATGATGACCTCGTTGAGACCGTCGCTCGTCGTCGTGACCACGGCCGTGCCGGGCAGCAGGCCCGCAGTCACGCGGGCGGCGACGTTGCGGGCGTCGTCGCGGTAGAGATAGGCGGTGACCAGCCCGAGGATGATCAGCAGCCAGAGGGCGATATTGCGCAGCACCTCACCGGCATGGCCACGCCGGCCGGCGAGAATCCCGACGGCGAGCAGGCCGGCGATCGGCAGAAGATAGATGATCTGGCCGAAATCGTCGTTGTCGATGCCGAAGGTCTGACCGGCATCGTGATTGAAGATCAGGAATGCGAGGCCGATGCCAAGTACGATGAGGATGCCGGTGAGCGCGTTCATGCGGTGTCGCGTTCCTTCATCAAACGCTGGCGGCGTGTCTCCCGCCGCGGCTTTCGCTCGACGGTTTCAAGCCGTGCGGGAAGCGTCTCCATCAGCGCACGGCGCTCGATATCCGTATAGTCCATCCAGGCGGCGATCTCGTCGCGCGTCCGTCCGCAGCCGAAGCAATAGCCGGTCTTGAGGTCGATCGAGCAGACAAGGGTGCAGGGCGAAATCATGTCTCAGTATATCGGGGTTTCACGCGGCAAGAGCAAGAGTGGCCAGCATGGCGATCTCGCTCAATTGTTGAGTAGCACCGATCGTATCGCCCGTATGGCCGCCGAGTTTGTGACGCACGAAACGGGTGAAACCGAGCCCGGCGAGCGCCGCCACGATCAGCGACAACAGAACCTTCGGCAGGCCGAGAACGGGGACGAGAAGGACAAGCGCGATGGCAGCGGCGGTAAACAGCGCGATATTGCGGGCGCTGTCTTCCGGAAGGCCGGCGCCGGCTGCGACACCGCTTTCCCGCGCCGACGGCAACGCGCGCCAATGGGCGACCAGGATCGCGCGGCTGACGGCGGCAACGGCAAGCACGGCGAGCGCCGCCGTGACCGCATCCTCGCGGAATAGTGCCGCAAGCGCCGAAGCGCGCAGGCCGAAGGACAGCACCAGCGCCACGACGCCATAGGCGCCGATCCGGCTGTCCTTCATGATTAGAAGCGCGTGGTCCTTGTCCCGTCCGCCGCCGAGACCATCCGCCGCATCCGCAAGCCCGTCCTCGTGGAGCGCGCCGGTCAGCAGCGTCAGCAGCGCAAGTGCGACGAGCGAAACGAGCAGAGGATCGCCGGATTGCAGTAGAACGAGAACAAGCGCGGGCAGGGCCGCGATGATCAGTCCCGCGATGGGAAATGCCCGCACCGCCCGCGAGATCGTGCCGTCATGGCCGCGGAAGAATCGGTCCGGCACCGGCAGGCGGCTGAGGAACCCGACCGAGCGGGCGAGGTCCGCGATGAATTCCGTTGCGTTTGGCAGTTGTTCCTCCCTTCCGACCCGACTATGAGTTTGCGCACAGAAGCGCGATTTGCCGGGAAAGACAAGTTTTCCCGGCCGCGATACGAGACCGAGCCACAAGAGAGACTTTCCATGAGCGTGAGCGGCCTGCCTTTCGACGATTTCCGTGTCCTGCTGCAAAATCTTCCCGGACCGGACCCGCGGGCGCTGGTCGCGGCGCGCGAGCGCGATGCGCAGCTCACCAAGCCGCCGGGTGCGCTTGGCCGGCTTGAGGAAATTGCCTTCTGGCTTGCTGCGTGGACGGGCCGCGCGCCTGCCGTCAACCGGCCGCTGGTGGCGATCTTCGCCGGCAATCACGGCGTCACCCGCCACGGCGTGACCCCGTTCCCGTCGTCGGTGACCCAGCAGATGGTGGAAAATTTCGCAGCCGGCGGTGCGGCGATCAACCAGATCTGCGTCACCCATGATCTCGGCCTGAAGATTTTCGACCTGGCGCTCGATTACCCGACCGGCGACATCACCAGCGAGGCGGCCCTGTCCGAGCGCGACTGCGCCGCGACCATGGCCTTCGGCATGGAGGCCATCGCCGGCGGCACCGATCTCCTCTGCATCGGCGAAATGGGCATCGGCAACACGACGATCGCCGCCGCCATCAACCTCGCGCTTTATGGCGGCGAGGCGGAGGACTGGGTCGGCCCCGGCACCGGCTCTCATGGCGAATTCATGGAGCGCAAGATTGCGGCTGTGAAGGCCGCCGTCGAATTCCACAAGGACCACCTGAGCGATCCCTTGGAAATCCTGCGCCGCCTCGGCGGCCGCGAGATCGCCGCGATCGCCGGCGCGATCCTGGCTGCGCGCGTCGAAAAAATCCCGGTCCTGCTCGACGGTTATGTGGTGACGGCCGCTGCCGCGATCCTCAAGGCCGCCAATCCGGCAGCGCTCGACCACTGCCTGATCGGCCATGTCTCCGGCGAGCCGGGACACCTGCGTGCGATCGAACAGCTCGGCAAGACGCCGCTTCTGGCGCTCGGCATGCGGCTCGGCGAGGGCACCGGTGCGGCGCTTGCCGCCGGCATCGTCAAGGCCGCCGCCGCCTGCCATTCCGGCATGGCGACCTTCGAACAGGCCGGCGTCAGCAACAAGAGCCACTGAGCCCGAATGGAAAAGACGCCGCTCGACAGCAATATCGAAAGAGCGACCGGCATTCGCCGGGTGATCGCGGCATTCCGCTATTCCATGCAGGGGCTGGCGCGCCTGTGGCAGGAGGAAGCCTTTCGCCACGAGGTGATCGCCTTCGCGGCAGCCCTCGTGCTCTTTGCGGTCGTCGGCGCCGGCGCGCTCGACTATTTCGTCTTCGGTATCCTGATGCTGGTGCTATTTGCGGTGGAATCGCTGAATACCGCGATCGAGGAACTGGTCGACCGCATCTCTCCGGAAATCTCCACCGTCGGCCGCCACGCCAAGGATCTCGGCTCCTTCGCGGTCTTCTGCCTGCTGTGTGCCAACGGGTTTTTTGCGCTTTATGTGGTGGTGCAGAGTGTTTTGGGGTGAGGTTGCCGACTATTGGCTTTTGCGAGACGCGTGGCGGAAGCGCTGAATTATGATTTCGTCGGCGCCAACACGGTAATAGACAGTGTAGGGGTAGGGTTTGAGGAAAAAGCGGCGGGTGTTTTTTCTCGGCGTGCGACTACCCGCGAACGGTTGCTCGCTCAAGAACATCAACGCTCCGCGGATGCGTGCAGCGACGTTGTCTGCTCCTTGCGGAGAGTGGCTGCCGATATAGGAGATAGCCTCGTCGATTTCTCGGAGAGCTCTGGTCGTATAGCGAAGCTTCACAGGCGGTATTTGGCCCACATCGCGCGGACTTCCTCTTCCGTCGCGATTTCTCCGCGTTCGATTTCTCGATCGGCCTCTTCCAGATCAGCCTCTTCTTCGGGCGTAAGCTGATAAACCCCTTCGTCATCTTTGCCCATGAAGCTCAGAAGAATCTCGGCGATCTCATCCTGCATTTCGGCAGGAAGTTCCCTGGCTGCTTCTATGGCTCGGTCGAGAAGTTTGGTCATGGCAGCATTATGCACGCAAACCGCGATGCGGAAAAGAGCGACCGGTCAGGCGAAGCTCTTGCGGCGGCGGGCGACAGTCTGGGCGTCGGCGACGGCCGGCACGCTCTGCAGGACGCGGGTCGCCGGCAGGATGGCGATCGCCTCGGTGCCTTCGCGCAGCTTGGAGCGCAGGATGAACTGGCCGTCGTGCTTGGCAAGGATGGCCTGAACGATCGGCAGGCCGAGGCCGGTGCCCTGTTCGGCGCTCTTGATGGCGATCGAGCCCTGGCCGAAGGCCGAGAGCACGACCGGGATTTCCTCTTCCGGAATACCGGGTCCGTTGTCCTTGATCGCCACATACTGGCCGCCGCCGGCGGTCCAGCCGACCTTGACGGTAACCTCGCCGCCCTGCGGCGTGAATTTGACGGCGTTCGAAAGCAGGTTCAGGAGAACCTGGCGCATCGATTTTTCATCCACCCAGACCTGCGGCAGGTGGGGTTCGAACTGCTGGCTGATCGAGATGTTCTTGGCGCTGGCGCGCAGCTGCACCATGCCGATGCAATCCTCGGCGATTTCCAGCAGCGACAGCGATTCTTCGGCAAGGTCGTAACGCCCGGCCTCGATGCGGGACAGATCGAGGATCTCATTGATCAGGTTGAGGAGATGCTGACCGGAACGGTGGATGTCGCCTGCATATTCCTTGTAGGTCGGGTTGGCGAGCGGTCCGAGAACCTCCGAGCTCATGACTTCGGAGAAGCCGAGGATGGCGTTGAGCGGCGTGCGCAACTCGTGTGACATCGAGGCGAGGAACCGGGACTTGGCGAGGTTCGCCTCCTCGGCGCGGCGGCGGGCCTCGTCCGACATGGATTTGGCCACTTCCAGCTCTGCGATCAGGTCGTCCTTTTCGGATTGATAGGACATCAGCGTCAGGTTGGAGCGATAGAGCCGGTCGGCGATATAATGGAAGAAGACGACCGCGGTGGCGCAGATCGCCGTCATGCCGATATCGAGAACATTGCGCGACAGGACGGCGGTGGCAAGCAGCGCCAGGATCATCGGCAGGAAGCCGAACAGCACGCCGAGCCGCAGCATAAAACTGCTCATTGCGGTGATCGAGATCGCAAAGAGGAGGACGGCGCCCTTGTAGAAATAGTAGCTGTCGCCGGAACAGGCATTGCAGTTCTGCAGCGCAAACAGCGCCCAGCCGGCGCCGACGATCATCTGCGCGGCAAGCAGCCTGCGGCGCCATTTCTGGACCTCGGTCGAGGCGATGTCCGTGCGGCTCGCGCGGCGGGCGAGCAGCACGTTGATCGCATGGACGCTGAACATCAGCAGCGCCCAGGCAAAGAGATTGGCATTCGGGTTGAGATAGACGCCGATCGCCGTCACCACGACGATGAAGATCGGCATGACCGATGCGCTCTGCAGCACGGCATTGACATGCATGGCGATCATGTCGCGGTCGAAGACCTGATTGCCCTGGGAGCTGGATTGCAGTCGTTCCCGGGTGGCGCGCACGGCTTTCGACACAGCCTTGTTGCGGTGGCTGCGCGAGCGATCAACGATATTCTTGTCGGTCGAAGTGCTGACGCCGTTACTCATGGCCACTGAACTGATACCCCGGGTGTTGAGAGAGTATGGCCAAATCCTTAAGAGAGTCCTGCCGGGAAAGGTTTTGTTTGCCATTTTCCTGAAGCTTCCGTTTTCCAATAAGGCTGGATTGTGGCTCGAACATTCAGGGTTATTCGCAATGGCGCGGTTCTCGCGGCCTTCTTTATCCTTCTGGTGCTGATCGCCGCCAAGCTGGACGAGGCGGCCGACAGCACCGTGCACGGCCCGTTCCATGTGATCGACGGTGACACGCTGGCGGTGGGTGGCGAGCGCCTGCGGCTGCAGGGCGTGGATGCGCCGGAACTCGATCAGACCTGCGAAGACGGTCGCGGCAGGCCATGGGCCTGCGGGGAAGAGGCGAGACGGCTGCTGGTCCGGCTCGTCGCAGACGGCGAGGCCGAATGCCTCGGTCGCGAGCGGGACAAATATCGCAGGCTTCTGGTGCGCTGCCGGTCAGGTACGACGAGCGTCAACGGTACGCTGGTGCGGCAAGGCCTTGCCGTCGCCTCCGGGCGTTATGCGCAGGAACAGGTGGCGGCGCGGCGCGAACGGCTGGGCCTGTGGGCCGGCCAGTTCGAAAGCCCGCGCGATTGGCGCGCCAGCCGCGGCATGATGGACGACACGAGTCTGGTGGAGGCGTTCATGGCTTGGGCGAAGCGGGTGATGGCCTGGCAATGAGCAGCAATAAAATCGCCAGTGGCGAGGAAGATATCGCCGATCTGGCCCGCATGATCGCTGCCTGTCGCATCTGTCGCGACGCGCCGGCGAAGGGCGAGGGCGACCGTCTGCCGCATGAGCCCCGGCCCGTGGCCGTGCTGTCGAAGACCGCGAGGGTGCTGATCGCCGGCCAGGCGCCGGGGCTGCGGGTGCACGAAAGCGGGCTGCCGTTCAACGATGCCTCGGGAAACCGCCTGCGCGACTGGATGGCGGTGACCCGTGAAGAGTTTTACGATTCGGAAAAGTTCGCGATCGTGCCGATGGGCTTCTGTTTTCCCGGCTATGATGCCAAGGGCAGCGACCTGCCACCGCGGCTCGAATGCGCGCCGTTCTGGCGCGACCGGGTGATCGCTGCCATGCCGCAGATCGAACTGGTTCTCGCCGTCGGCGGTTATGCGCAGGCCTGGCATCTGGGGAGCCGACGACGCAGGGGCATGACAGAAACGGTTCAGAAATGGCGCGACTACGTCTTCGCCAATCAAGGTCCAAGGATCCTGCCGCTGCCGCATCCGAGCTGGCGCAATACCGGCTGGCTCAAAAAGAATCCGTGGTTCGAGGCGGATCTGCTGCCGGTGCTGCGACAGCATGTGGATAGCTTGATACGTGAAACAAATTTCGGTTAACTGCTACGAATTACGTGTATAACGAAAAATCATTTCGAAAGGGAACTGAATGGACCGCCTCGACCGCAAGATCCTACGTATTCTGCAGGAAGATTCCACTCTCGCCGTCGCGGACCTCGCGAAGAAGGTCGGTCTCTCGACCACGCCTTGCTGGCGCCGCATCCAGAAGATGGAAGAGGATGGCGTCATCCGTCGCCGCGTGGCGCTGCTCGATCCGGTCAAGGTCAACACCAAGGTCACGGTCTTCGTCTCGATCCGCACCGCCAGCCACTCGATCGAATGGCTGAAACGGTTCTCGGAAGTGGTGGTGGATTTCCCGGAAGTGGTCGAATTCTACCGCATGAGCGGCGACGTCGATTACCTGCTGCGCGTGGTCGTGCCGGATATCGGCGCCTATGATGCCTTCTACAAGCGGCTGATCGCCAAGATCGAAATCCGCGACGTCTCCTCGGTCTTTGCGATGGAGCAGATCAAATACACGACCGAACTGCCGCTCGACTACATGATGCTGGACAACCAGAAGTCGGGCGAGGAATAATCTGCCGATTGGCGGATCGGGATCATTTTCTGGCAGGACGGGCCGAGTTGAGGCGGCCCGTTTTCGTTTATCTGGGCTTCATTGAAAGAGATGGAGCTTCCCATGCAGGATCAGGCCAAGGCCAATAAGGCGATCGTCGGCGGATATATCGAAGAGATCTGGAACCGCGGTCTGACAGAACGTTTCGCGGATTTTTTCGCGGCCGATTACGAAGAAACCGTCTATTCGCCCGCCAATGCCGAGGGGCATTGCGCCATGGTGGCGGTGCAGAAGCGGATCATGCCGGATGCGGTCTGGTCGATCGAGCGGATGACCGCCGAAGACGATGGCGTCATGTGCGAGCTGACATTGCGCGGCACACACCAGGCGGCTTTCAAGGGCGTCGAACCCTCCGGCAATCCGATCCGCGTGCGTGCCTACCGGTCCTTTGTCTTGAAGGACGGCAAGATCGTCCGCCATTGCGCATTGCTCGACACCGCCGAACTGCTAAAGCAGATGCGGGGGCAGCAGGCGGCGTAGAACAAGTTCGGCAGCGATGGCGACGATTTCCCATGCTTATCATCGGGTCTTTGACGAGCCGTTCGAGATCGAACGGGCCTTCGATGCCGATTATCTGCTTTACGCTTCGGCTGGCACCTTCATTCTCGATATCGGCGACCGCCGCTGGATGCTGCCGCCGCAAAGGGCGGCGCTGATCGCGCGGGGAACGGTGATTGCCGTGCGCAGCAAGGGGATGGCCACGGCGTCCTCCGTTCTGTTCGGCGATCGCGAATTCGAAGCGCCGCTGCCGGCCTGCCGGGTCTTCGGCCTTTCCGAGCTGGCGCGGCAGATGACCCTGCATGTCATGCGTTGGGATGCAGGACGCGATGCGGCCGACGAAGCCGCGAATGGGTTCTTCAAGGCGCTCGCATCCGTGGCGGGAGAGCTTGCTGCGGACGAGGACGAGACCTGGTTGCCGAAACCGCAGTCGCCGGGCATGACGGTCGCCGTCGACCGGATGCTGGAACAGCTCGACCGGGATCTCGACTTCGGCGCCCTGGCGGAGGTTGCCCGTCTCTCGGAACGGACGCTGTCACGGCGGTTCGATGCGGAACTCGGCATGAGTTTTCGCGATTTCCGGCATCGGGCGCGGATGGTGAAGGCCAAGGAGATGCTGCTGGCCGGGCAGGAGCCGGTGACGGAGATCGGGCTCGCCTGCGGGTTCGAAAGCACGAGTTCGTTCATCAAGGCGTTTCGGACGTTTGCGGGCGCGACGCCGCGGCACTATCGGGCTGGTAAAGCCGGCTAAGCTTTCAACCGCGCCAGAAGCTTCTCGCTCGACAGTTCCTTGACGGCGTCCTTGCCGATCCAGCGGGCGGTCTTGTCCGGCGAGGCGGCGAGCTTTTCGGAGAGTGCAAGTGCGGGGGCGTGGCAGGTGCGGTTGCGCTTGCCGATATTGCGGAGCGCCCAGTTGACCGCCTTTTTCACGAAATTGCGCGGGTCGGCGGAACACGCCTCGATCAGCGGCAGATAGGCGACGAAGGTGGCGTCCGGCTCGTCCTTGCGATGGACGGCGGCGCCGGCGATCATCGCAAACGCGGTGCGGCGGACGAATTCGCGGTCGTCTGCGGCGAAATCCGCGACGAGTTGCTGCCAGAACGGCGTTTCGGTGAAAAGGTCGGCGGCAGTGTCGACGATTTCCCAGGAGGTAAAATCCTCCGACCATCCACGCGCCTCGGCTGGCGTCAGCGACGCGGGATGGGCGGTATAGATCGCCAGCATGCGGGCTTCCCGAATGCCGGTGCGCCAGAGGTCCAGCGCCCGGCCATGATCGCGTTTGATCGCCCGCGCGATCTTCTGCAGGTCGGGATTGGAAATGCCGATCGCCCGGTCGGTGACAATGCCGAAACGGGCCATCCCCAGGATGTTCTCCTCCGATCGCAGCGTTTCGAGATGCGCGATGATCCCGGCGACGTCGGAGGAGGGGCCGATCATGACTGGCCTATTTCTTTTCCAGCCGTGCGAGCAGCGAGGACGTATCCCAGCGCTTGCCGCCCATCGCCTGGACGTCGCCGTAGAACTGGTCGACGAGTGCGGTGACCGGCAGCTTGGCGCCGTTGCGGCGGGCTTCGGTCAGCACGATGTCGAGATCCTTGCGCATCCAGTCGACCGCAAAGCCGAAATCGTATTTGCCGGCATTCATCGTCTTGTAGCGGTTCTCCATCTGCCAGGAGCCGGCGGCACCCTTGGAAATCACCTCGATGACCTTCTCGATGTCGAGGCCGGCCTGCTTGCCGAAATGGATCGATTCGGCCAGCCCCTGGACGAGCCCGGCGATGCAGATCTGGTTCATCATCTTGGTGAGCTGGCCGCTGCCCGCCGGACCCATGAGGCCGACCATACGGGCATAGGCGTCGATCACCGGCCTGGCGTTCTCGAATGTCGCCTCGTCACCGCCGCACATGACGGTGAGCACGCCGTTTTCGGCACCTGCCTGGCCGCCGGAGACGGGCGCGTCGATGAAGCCCACGCCCTTTTCCCGTGCCGCGGCATCGAGCTCGCGGGCGACTTCGGCGCTGGCGGTGGTGTTGTCGATCAGGATCGCGCCCGGTTTCATGCCGGCGAGGACGCCCGTTTCGGTGATTGTCACCGAGCGGAGATCGTCGTCGTTGCCGACACAGACGAACACGAAATCGGCATCCCTGGCCGCTTCGGCAGGCGTGGCGGCCGCCTTGCCGCCGAATTTTTTGGCCCAGTCCTCGGCCTTGGCAGCCGTGCGGTTGTAGACGGTCACGTCATGGCCGCCCTTGACCTTGAGATGCCCCGCCATGGGATAACCCATCACCCCGAGACCGATGAATGCCACTTTCGCCATGCTGAACCTCCACAATTTTGTTGGGCAGAGGATTAGAGCAAAGCGGACCTTCGGAAAAGCGCAGTTCGGTGAAAAGCGCAGATTTCGGTTTGTCGGTTCCGCTGGCCGCAGGCTGAAAATTGCCAGGGACCGGGCGGCGGGTTCAGAAAGGCTTGATGACCGCAAGCGCGACGATGACGACGACCGAGCCGAGGACGATCGGCAGGCCGGCGCGCACGAAGGCCGGCGGGTCGAGATGCGGATCGGCTTCCATGCGGCGCATCCAGGCGCCCTGCATGCCGTGCAGGGCTGACAGCATGAGGACGATCAGGAACTTGAAGCCGAACCAGCCGGACGTATAAAAACCGTAGCCGAAGGCGAGCCACAGGCCGAAAAGCCAGGCGCCGCCAAGCGCTGCGGTGGTGACGGTGCGGTCGTATTTCCTGAGCGCCGAGATCACGCCGGTGCGGATGGTCGGCGGTACCATGCCGATGACGAAGGCATTGATCAGCATGCCGCCGATCAGCAGGAAGTCAGACAGAATGTGCAGGGCCTTGATGACGAAATACAGCATGGTCAACTCCAGATCATTGCTTCGGTGAAGCCGAGTTCGGCAAAATCTTGTTTTCTCAACTGGTCTTCGCCCGCGCAGAAGAACTCGTCGAGCTGCGGCGGTTCGACCGAGGTTCCCGACAGCATGGCGTGAACCTGGCCGCGGTGATGGATCTGGTGCTGGAAGAGATGCATCAGCAGGCGATCGGCAGGTTCGACCTGCACGAATGTCGCCCTCGGAATGCGGATGTCCTCGGCGATGGTTTTCTCATCCAAGCTTCGACAGTGATCGATGAGGCGGCGGTCGGCGGCGCGCTGTTCGCGATCGAGATCGGCAAAGACGGGACAGGGGATTTCCGGCTCGAAGGCGGCGGGGCCGAGGCAATTGCCTTCGAGCGCGCTGATATAGAGCCAGTCGACGGTGAGGATATGGTTGAGCGTGTGGATGATCGACGGGAAGAAGCTGACCCGCGTCGCGTCCAGCTCTTCCCGTGAAAGCTCTCCGCATGCTTTCAGCAGCCGGTGGTTGGCCCAGGCATTGTTATAGGCCTGGGCAAGAAGATAGCGCTGCGGCGTCATCCGAATCCCTCCGTTGCGGAGGGCAAACTATCGGTGAAGCGACGTGATGAGAAGATGGTTTGGTCCACCCATGATGTCGCGGTGAGGTTGTCTGCAATTGCGCGTGCTCAGAGGTTGAGCCCGCAACCTCGATTGTCATGATTTTATCGTCAACTTGGCGATCACCAGATGTCCCGGCGTCGGGTTGCCGTCCTGCATGCGCACGTTGATGTCGGAGATTTCGAGTAGCTCGAAGCCGGTGGCGGCGAGGCGTTCGCGGACATAGGTTTCCGCATGGGCGAAACGCTGATGCGGGCCGACAATGTAGGGCCGGCCGGCGAAGCTCTCGTCGGGCAGGGTCTCCGAGGAGAAGACGAACAGGCCGCCGGGAGCCATGTTTTCTGCCGCGCCGAAGAACAGCGGTTCCAGCGCGCCGAGATAGGGCAGCACGTCGGTGGCGGTCACGAGGTCGAAGGGTTCGTCGTCATTGTCTTCGAGGAAATCCTCGACTTCGGCCACGTAAAGCGTCTCGTAGAGATCCTTCTCGTGGGCGATCTCAACCATGTTCTCGGAAATGTCGATGCCGGTGATGTCGTCGACCATGTCGCGGAGCGTGCCGCCGGTCAGTCCCGTGCCGCAGCCGAGATCGAGCATCCGCTTGAACGGCCCGAGCTTCAGCTCCTGCAGGCGCTGGCGCACGATCACAGGTACGGCATAACCCAGCTGCTCGACGAGAATGTCCTCGAAGCTTTCGGCGTGCTGGTCGAACAGGGTTTCCACATAGGCGTCCGGCGCCTTGGGGGGCGTCTCGCCGCGGCCCATGGCTGCGATGCGCACGGCGGCACCGCCGTGGTCCTCGGGATCGAGTTCGAGCACCTGCTCATAGGCCTTGACGGCTGCGTCGATATCGCCCGCCTTTTCCAGCGCCAGCGCGCGGTTATAGGCCTCTGCCAGGGCTTCCTCGTCGATCTTCTTCATGGTTCGCGTCCTTCGTTTCGCAAGCGGCTTTAAGCCGAAGGCACGCGTTTGGCAATCGCCGCAGCGCGGAGCCGTTATCCTGCGAACGAGGAGACGCGGGTCAGTGCAGGATGAACTCGCCCTTCACCGCCCGCCATTCGCTGGCCGAGATCAGCTTGCGATGGACATAGCGGACGGAATGGAGCGGGCCGTCGAGCTTCTCCTGCCAGAATTTCAGAAAACCGTTCATCTCGGGGAAATCCGGGGCCAGGTCGTAGTTCTGCCAGACATAGCTTTGCAGCAGGGCCGGATGGTCCGGCATGCGGTAGAAGATCTGGGCGGTCGTCAGCCCGTAGCCTTTCAGCATCATTTCCATTTCAGACATGCAGCAGTTCCCGTTTGTTGTTTCGAACTGACGTCGTTGCGTCATTCGATAGGGGAGCATGCCACGGTTAACCGAAGCTTTACAATTGCACCTTAAGAACGCATTCGTGATATTTTTCAGTATGTTAGCAGCTCTGATCTGCGAGTGCTGCTAACGCTTCAGATGGCGCGTCAGGCGCGCCTCGATGAAGGCCCAGAGGTGCCGCAGCGCTTCGACGATGGCGAGATAGAAGATCGCCGCCCATAGATAACTCTGGTAGTCGAACGTGCGGGAGAAGGCGTAACGCGTCTCGCCCATCAGGTCGTAGACGGTGACGATCGCGACGACCGCCGATCCCTTGATCAGAAGCACGATCTCGTTGCCGTAAGGGCGCAGTGCGACGATCAGCGCCTGGGGCAGGATGACCTTGCGGAAGGCGTTGCGTTTCGAAAGGCCGAGTGCTGCGGCGCCTTCGTGCTGGCCGCGCGGCACGCTTTCGATCGCGCCGCGCAGGATTTCCGCCTGATAGGCGGCGGTATTGAGCGTCAGCGAGAAAAGGCCGCAATACCAGGCTTCGCGAAAGAACCACCAGAGGCCGACGGATTCGAGCTGCGGGCGGAAACTGCCGAGCCCGTAATAGATCAGGAAGAGCTGGGCGAGCAGCGGCGTGCTGCGAAACACGTAGACATAGGCGTAGGCGATGCTGTTCAGCACCTTGTTCTTCGCCATGCGGGCAAAGGCGATCGGTGCCGAGAGGATGGCGCCGAGGATGACGGAAAGGCCGACCAGCGAGATGGTGGTCCAGAGGCCGTGGAGATAGCGCGGGCCATAACGCTGGAATTTGTCCTGATCCCAGCCGTTGATCATCATGAAGGCGAGCGCGATCGCAAGGGCTGCCCAAAGCAAGAGGACGGCGATGCCGGCAACACGCGCCGGAGCCAGCGACCTGACGGCCAGGGCCGGCGGCGCGCGCGGTGGAATCAGTTCCTTGACATAACTCATCGATGCCCCTCCGAACGTTTCGCCCAGCGCTCGACAAAGCCGAGGCCGACGGAGGAGATCATCGCGAGGATCAGATAGAGCAGGCAGGCGATGCTGTAGAAGAAAAAGGCTTCCTTGCTGACGCGTGCGGCAATGCCGGTCTGGCGCAGGATGTCGGCAAGCCCGATGACCGAGACGTAGGACGTGTCCTTCAAGAGGATCAGCCAGAGATTGGTGAGGCCGGGCAGCGCGATGCGGATGAGCTGCGGCAGAATGACGAGAAGCATGGTGCGCGAGCGGTGAAGACCGAGCGCATCGCCCGCCTCGTACTGGCCCCGCGGGATCGCCCGGAAGGCCGACAGCAGGACTTCGGAGGAATAGGAGGAGAAGACAACGGCGAGCGCCGCCATGCCGGCGAAAAAGGCATTGATCTCGACGCGTCCCTCGTACCCGAAAGATGCGAGCACCGCCTGGATGAGGATCTGCATGCCGTAATAGACGATGAACAGGGTGAGCAGTTCGGGCAGGCCACGGAAGATCGTCGTGTAGATGCCGGCGGCGAGCTTCAGCAGCTTGTCCTCGGATTGCGCCGCAAGCGCAATCAGGAAACCGATGACCAGCCCGACGGGCAGGGTGGCGATGGCGAGCGTGATCGTCACCTTGACGCCAAAGGCGATCTCGTCGCCCCAGCCGGCCTCGCCGCAGGCGACAAGGCTACCGGAACCGAACAGTGAAAAAAGCCCGACAGGCCCGCAAAGCGGATCAAGCGCTGAAAAGAGGGCGGAAAAGAATCCGCTCATAAGGTCGTTTTCCCCTGCGGCCTTTTTGTGTGCCGCTTTTGTCTTGTGTTGACGCCATTAAAAAGAAAAACGGCGGAAGGGCAAGCCTCCCGCCGCACGGTAACCGGGTTCTCCGGTCGATTACTGGCCGTAGGCGTCGAAATCGAAATACTTGTCGTTGATGGCCTTGTATTTGCCGTTGCCGCGGATCGCGACGATGGCGGCCGAGAACTTGTCGGCCAGTGCGGTTTCGCCCTTGCGGACAGCAATGCCCGCGCCTTCGCCGTTGATCTCGACGTCGATCGGCAGGGGGCTGAGGATCTTGCAGCACTTGCCGGCATCCGACTTGATCCACTGCGACAGCACGACGATATCGTCGATGACGGCGTCGATGCGACCGTTGGTGATGTCGAGCTTGTATTCGTCAGCCGTGGGATACAGCTTCAGCTCCGAGTCGGGCATATGCTTTTCGGCATAGTTCGAATGGGTGGTGGAGCCCTGCGCGCCGATCGTCTTGCCCTTGAGGCCGGCGGCGGTCGCGTCCTTGATCGGCGAATCCTTCGGGACGGCGATGGCCGGCGGCGTGTTGTAGTACTTCTTCGAGAAGGTGACCTGCTCCTTCCGCTCGGGGGTGATCGACATGGAAGCAATGATCGCATCGAATTTCTTCGACTGCAGCGCCGGAATGATGCCGTCCCAGTCATTGGTGACGAAGGTGCAGGTAACCTTCATCTCGTCGCAGAGCGCCTTGGCGATATCGACGTCGAAACCGGTGAGCTGGCCATTGGCTTCCAGGTTGTTGAAGGGCGGGTAGGCGCCTTCGGTGCCGATCACGAGTTTCTCCTGCGCCATCGCCGAACCGGCGAAAAGCGACAGGGCGGCGATCGAGGCGGCAGCAAGGAATCGGGTGGAGATGTTCATTTTGATCCTCTCTGTTGGCAACCTGCGGTGTTGGTCTTTTTCGGCCGCAGGGAGACGGGCCGCGCGTACAGGCGGGCTCCGAGTGGATTTTTAGATACCTGCTCGGGAAAAATTGCAACGGCATTTTACGTGCACGTCTGGTTGCCTCCGACTGATGAACAACACATTCATGCGAGGTTCAGGCCATCCGCAACAGGCTGCGACGGAACCATTTTGGTGCAATTCAGTTGAGGCGCCGCGTAAGTCCGCCGAAAAACGGCAACAGAGGACGCGCGTGAAAGGGATGACACCCTAGAAGAGGAAATGTCCATGTCGAAAAAATTCAGACTGTTCGCCAGTGTCGCAGCACCTTTCGTGTCGCTGCCGCTGATGCTTCAGCCGGCCGGTGCCACCCCTATGAGACCCGCTATGGAAGCCGGCCAGATGCCGGGCGTCGTCCAGGTCCAGCAACAGATCATCGTGCCGCCAGGCGCTCCGGGCGCCCAGGAAGGCGAAGGACAGCCGCGCCCGCGCCGCAAGCCGCCGGAAGAGCAACAGCAGGCTCCGGCCGAACGGCCGCAGGCACCGCCCCAGGCCCAGCAGCAGGAACAGCCGCAGCGCCAGCGCAAGGCCGAGCCGGAAGC
>CCRI01000007.1 GCA_000985875.1 Neorhizobium galegae bv. officinalis | reverse complement strand
ACGAACGGCGTTGCCTCGTCCTGCAGATCCTGCGCAACGGACCTGAGATCCATGTCCCCCCAGATCGAATTCGGATTGGAGTTCACTTTTCGCCGACCAGATCTGTATTCGACGGCAAAGCTGCGCTGGACTTTTTTCACTTTGAGAGGCCTTGGGTGTCTGCGGTGATGTTTCGGCGATGTTTCAGCATCGCAACAAGTCCTGCAGATAACCGCTATCGCCCCGGCGGTCCAGGCTTTTCGACATATTCGGAGCCTTGTAGGTCCTACGAAATCTCACATCTGCTGCTGACTACACCATCGCGCCTAGCATTAAATCACCCGTGCTGCCTCATTTATGAAATCCCGGAATCGAAGCGGCCGATGCCATCGCCATCAGTACGACCAGGCTTTCCAAGTAAGGTGGTTATGTTGACGGCATCACGCCAGGTCCTTCGACTGGCGTTCAAGTTTCCGGCAATCGCATTCAGAATCATGAAACGGCGCTCCAACAAATCGGAGCGCCGTTTCACCATCCAAATCTCAAATCCGCGTTAACAGAAAACTTCGCGACACGCCCCGATGGCGGCTGGATCATTCGGGAGAACATCACATCCACCTCGTCAGACCGCATCGTGTTGCAATGACAATGGCGGGTCATCGCCGTCGCTTTGATGCCGGTGGGACAGCGAGACACGCGTGCCCGGAGCGCAGTTGGTGACCTCTATATCCGCGTCTAGTTGCGCGGCGAGCGCTTGTACGATGTTGGTTCCCAAGCCCGCCTTGGGCTTCGGGTGATCATCAGCCATGCCGATGCCATCATCACTTACGGAGAGTGACCAACCAGACCCGGCCGCCTTGTAACTGACAACGATATTGCCGTGACCCTGACTGGTGAACGCGTGTTTCAGCGCATTTATTACCAGCTCGGTGACCACCAGACCAATGCTGATCGAGATATCGGCTTTCACGATTGTCTCATCCACGGCGACCTCCAACGATACGAGATTCCGATCTTGTATGATCGAAGCACCAATGCTTCGGCACAGGTCCGTCAGATAGGGGCGTAGGGAAACCTCATCCGATGCGGACGCGGCCAATTGTTTCTGGAGTGTCGCGATCGACATCACCCGATTATGGGCATCATAGAGATGCGTTCGCGATTCCTCCGATTGAACTTTTCTGGCGCTTTGCATCAAGACGCTTGCGATGATCTGCAGGCTGTTTGCGACGCGGTGCTGAAGCTCCAGCAATAGGATAGCTTTGTCGCGCAGGAGGTCGTCTTTCAGCTTCTCGTTAAGTCGCGCTTCCGTGATATCGGCCACCGAGACAAGGACGCGCACATGAGAGCCATCAGGGTTTGCAACCTTATGGGCGTTCACCAGAAGGTCGCGCGTGGGTCGACCCGATCGCTTCAGTTTCAGCTCATAGTCGGTTATTTCAGCAAAGCCATTCGCTGTCGCCCGCAATAGTGAATCAAGCTGCGGAATATCCCATTCGCCGGAACCTACGCCATGGGGTTGCCGTTGACGGCTGCCGGATCGATCTGGAACGCGCCACAGAACGACTTGCTGCCCGCAAGGATCACAAGGTTTCCGTCGAGCATCAACAGGGGGGTGGCAGACGCCATGATCATGGCGAGAGCAAAGTCGAATGGCTCGGGAGGCGGAATCGTTACGGTCATATCAGCCCTTCATGGGCCTGGAGGCTCTCGGAGCGAAAGCGTTACCCGCAGATAATTCTGCAAGTCGAACGGATCTAATCGTGATCCACAGCTCCTCGTTGATTTCTTATAGCATGAGCTTACTGAAAGATGTGGACTATTTATCGTATGTCTGTCCCAGTAAAGGCGCCCGACCAACCAGGCTGTAGATCGCAAGGCTAAGGCCGCTGAGTTCGGCAGTTTGCGCACGCGAGGCCAAGCCCGCGTTTGAACGGATGACCAAATCGGCCTTCGGAACGCATGCTCGATCACGGCAACTGGCGCACCCGGTCCTCAATGAGGATGGCAACGGCCAGCGCTGCAAAGTCGTCAGCACGGAGCAGGCTTGCGCAATTCTCATGTCCTCCTGGCCTGTGAGGGCTTGCGAAATCTTCCTCGTGTGATGAGCGGCAGATAGCGGAATTCCGCGCTGCCTGGGTGCGACGACACAGGAAGTCGGCCCCGACATTGGAGGATCGAGCCCATTCCGGGGGATAGAACTCAGCATGTGCGCCGCAGCAAAGACCTCTGTCGCGAAACCACGACCGGAAGACCGGCTTCGATGGACGACGAAGGGATCGGGGTCGCGCCCTCACGATCTGCGATCACGCCGGTACCTCCAATTGAGCTAGAGTTATGAATTTCACCGGCATGCACAAGCACAGGTAGATAGGAACATGTGTTGCATCCCTGCGTTACACCGATAATGCAAACGCGGAGAATAAAATGACTGATCGTGGACCTACAGTGATTAACACCGGCCGAAGCAGCAGCGCGGGTTGGGCTGTAGCTGTTATTATCGCGGTGGTGGCCGTCGGAGGGCTCTTATTGTTTTCCGGCATCATTGACATCGATGGTGGCGGCACCGACGTGAACATCAATGTCCCGGCGGGCACATCAGCGCCAGCCACAGGCGCAGCGCCGCCAGCCGCTGCGCCGGCGTCAGGTACCCCGGCACCAAGCCCGGCCGCCCCGAGCAAGTAAGCGGCGTCGCTTTAAGCACGTTGTCAGGCCGTCGGCTCACAGCTGGCGGCTTTTTACGCGACGATGGCGCCATCGGTGCATCTTGGCCGGGTCTTCCGCAATGCTTTTTTCGACGCCATGGAGGATGCGGTGACGTTCCAGGCGACAAGCCTTTGAGGTTGCTTGATCTTTCGCTTGGCACTACTCTCAGGCGCTCTCCTATGCGCGGCTTTGGGGCGGAAGCTGTTATTTCTATGGGGTCGCCAGATCCCTCGGGAATACAGGCAGTTCTACGGCAAGCCCCAAGGGCTTGCACGTCCAGTATCCCGACCCGGGAATGGTATGTGGTTCTGCCTGCAGACTGCGGCCAATGTTGTGCCGGAGAGGCCAAATTCGAGAGCGCTGCAAACCCGTTCGTAAAGCTCAAGACGTGCCAGTCGGCCGGTTTCGACCGTATCGCGGCGTTCCCTTCTTCGGGGCGTTGACACCAAGCTCCCATACCGGCAACGACCACGCCGGCGAGCAGAGCCGAGATCATCTTGATCACGTCCGCGCGGCGTGTTCGCCATCTCTCCCACTGATAAACCATCACACCCCCCGCACCTTTCAATGCTTCGGTCGGAGTTTTGGTCGTTCGTTCTTGTTCCAGTCCCGTTGACCATCTGACCCGTGACTCCATGTTCCGGTGCGAACGGAGGCGCTTGGATGCGACAATGCAAAACATGTCAGGATACGGGCTGGGTCTGCGAGGCTCATCCAACCCGAGTTTGGAGTGGAACGCGTTGTTGCGGCTGCGGTGCCGCCGGCATGCCCTGTCCCCGTCGCTCACCCGAGCACGGATGGGATCGGCCCCCGGACTATTCTAGGATCTTGCAATCCGCCAGCCACCTCCCCGGGAAAAAGATGAACTGACTGCCGGGCATTCAGGAAAAAGGCCGCGGGACTAAATGCAGGGAACGACGATATGACCAATGGCGCAACACCGAGTTTACTGCGACGCTGGCCGCCCAGCGCCGTGAGCGGGCAACCAATCTCCGGCCGCCGGCAGTCCGACCCAGGGAGCGACGCGATCGGGCTTTAATCAGGAATCTTCGATGGACGCCACGTCGTCGACAAGCTCCTTGCCACACGTTCATCCGGTGGGCACGTTCCCATTGACCTACTACGTATGATCCGAGAGTTCACTTCGGCGGTTCAGTGACGCTACTCTTGGTATCGACTTTGCCCGCGTCGTCCGTCATCCACCAGTGGGTGGCGTAAACTGCGGAGAAGATTACGAACGAAAAGACGGCGGTCACGGCAAGGGCGTATCGGTCTGTGGGTTTCATCAGCCGAACATAGTGCGGCCGGCCCAAAGGCCCAATGGCAACCGCAGGCGCGGCTGAACCCTATTCGCTCATGCTGTGGTTCGTTGAAAAGTTGGGAACGTTCTCGTGCCGTCAGAATTGAGTCTGAAGCTCAATCCATGGAGGGCTGGAACATGCTGGTAAATCGCTGGGGAAAGCCGCTCGTTTTAGAGCGTGACGGCCTGCGGGTCACAATTACTAGTGCCGAAGAAGGCGTGAACTGGCTTGCTCATGAGCCAGGCCAAGCGAATCAAGCCTGGAAGCACGCTTGGCAGACATGTAGGGCGGTGCATGAGGGACGATTGCCCGCGGAAGAAGCCAGATCGGCAGTATTACTGGCGGCGGCCAACAGCCGACATTGGGCGCGGGTCACCTGGGCGCCCGCGGCATTTCTTTGAATTGACTTGATCAGGAATTGCGAGCTCCCACCTTTGGCGGATGCATTGGTTCTGCAGCACGGCGTCGACGAGCTGCGCCGAAATGGGCTTCGCAATGAAACGCGCGGGGTGAGCATGGCGGCAGGAAAGGTCCGGCAACACCCGGTCGTTTCTTACGCCGCGGAACAAATCTCCTACCCATCCGGTTACCGTAGCCCCTGAATCGAGCGTCGGTCCCACCCTGATGGTGGAACACGCATTGGACAGGATGGAGATGTAATATGGAGCTTCCCCATAACACGATTATAGCTGTTGCCGATGGCGAGAAACTTAGCCTGTTTCAGAACGAGGGTGATGCTGCGAATGTAAAGCTGAAGGCAATGCCTTCCGCAGAGATCGATAGCTCGAAAATCTCGTCAGGCGGCCGCCATTCCAGCAGTTCGGCGAACCCGGACGACAGCCAGCAGAACGAAGACGGCTTCAGCAGCGGCGTGGCCGACTTGTTGAACAAGCAAGTCCTCGGAGGGACCATCAGGAGCCTCGTTGTTGTGGCCGCGCCGCGCACGTTAGGAGAAATGCGCAAGAACTACCACAAATCGCTGTCGGACATTCTGATCGGCGAGTTGGACAAAGATCTGACAGGCCATACGCTACAGGATATCGAAAAGGCGCTTGCGGCAGCTTAAACTCTACCTCAGATGCGTATCGTGGTTAACCACACGATAGGTCACCGTATCTATGAGGAACGTAGAGTTTCGACAGGCCCTGTCCGACATGACGGGGCCTTCTCCTACTACGCAGCCGGATGGCCCTATAGGAGCACCACGGAATTCGAGAGCGCTCCTAGTCGTCTGCTGCAAATCGTCGAGGGAAAAGGTTTGCCACGCACAGGAGATCCTGCGAATTCCAATGGAAGTCCGCTCTCGCCATAACCGGTGCTGAATATGAACGGCACCACCAGGTCGCGCAGGGTTTCGGCAATGGTGGCCCTGGGCTGCAACGCCAAAATAATGTCCAGCACCGCCACGTCGATCTTTGCAGCGGCGGCAATCCCACGTGCTTCGGTCAGCCGCGGCACGGACGCTACGATTTCGCAGCCAGGCTGACCCATTTCCTCGAACATCAGGGCCACGCCGAACTGGGGATAATGTTCCAAGCGGCGAGCTAGCCTGGCAACGTGTAAATTGGGCTGCGCCGACAGGCTTTGATTCCCTCCGTGCAACGCCCTGATCTTTGGTCCGGTTGACGTGGATCAATCTGTGCCGAAACAGTCCATGCGACTTTCGATAGAGAATCGGAGTGCAAGATGGAACGTCTGGTATTTGAGCGAAACATCGGCGGAAAAAGGTACCGAATCTGTATTCGATCGAGGCCGTTCGGGGCCGCGGTGATTACCTATCAGGTCTCGCGCGCACTCAACGGTCGCGATATGTGGCAGGGCGTGCCAGCGTCATGGGACGGTGTCAGATCGGTCATGGATGAAGCATTTGCTAGGGATTTGGCACCATTCCGTACGGAATCACCTACCACCGGAATTGCCGCGTAGGGCTCTCATCCGGAACCAATCGAGGCGCCGGGCATTCCTATGATGTCGCGAGGGCGATTTCCCGTCCCCTCAGGAATTGTTCGTTACCCCCCGAACAGGCTCTCGCGCCACTTCCCTCACCGCCAGCCCGCCACCGCCAGCCCGCCAAGTCAAATCAGGTTGCATCAGAAAGACCGGCATCTATATCAAGGGCGGCCGCATCGATGAACCTGTCCTATCGGCCTGCGTGCCGCCCGGCGCAACGATCACGCGAGCTTGCGTCGGACTTTTCTGGGATCGCAATGACCCGGCCGATCTCATTGAGACAGGCGATGATCTCGTCCTCAAGATGGTCCCGCTCTCCGCGTGCATCCGAGGCCAGTTCGATGCAGCGGTAACTTCCTCGCCTGCATGAATTCCGCGAGCATGGTTTTGATAGGGAGACCCGACATTGAGTTCGATGGTAGACTTTGGCGCCGAATTGGTACGGGCAGCGAACCGGATTGACCAACTGGATTCGAAGGACACGCGCCGTTTACTGAATCAAGCAATGAGAAATATCCGCTCCATGAGAGAGCAGATTGGCATAACCGAAAGCCAGACGGCGGCGGAGGTCGTGATTGAGCTTCAAACGATTGCAGTGGCATTTGGCTGGGGAAAGCGGACAGATGCGGATATAGCATCGGCATTGCTCAAGGCCGCCGATATGATTCGGGATCTTGATACAGTGCTGGATACGGGCACGGTAAGCGGGAGTCCAGGGCTTTAAAGTAATCGCGTTGCCCGAACAATGTCTCTAAACTTGCGCGACAGCCAGTCGCCGAACAAAGTGAGCTGATCGGCCGCTCGGTTCTTGGCAACATGATCGAGCAATGACTTCGACTTGTTTACTGGGGCGTTGATCAAGCCGATCTTTGAAGCCGATCCAGCGTTGGCCAGTCGAAAGCCTTCCGGGCAACGTTCGTCACCAAAATCCCGCGGCCCGGCTCGGATGCATACGACAGGTGAGCATGTGACCTCATAGCACGGGGCATACGAATTCAGACGGCACGCGGACGTTTGATAATCTGATCCGCAGAATAACTAAAAGAAACCCAGTGATATCGCGGGTAGAGAGGCATTGTTGCTTTGCTGAGCTTGCCATCCCCCTTTTCGGAAAGCGACGTTCTCATAGGCGGACACGCCCTTCTATGTGGCTATGGAACTGGCATCGCTCGAGATTATCACGGGATGCCACAGGCGCTCTAAGTTTCGCCATCAAAAGATGTATTTGATAACTCTAAATCAAGTTCAGATAGTGTCTTTTTATTGGAAGACTCCCCTAGAGAATTTCCGCAGTCGTCGTGGTCCATGCAATCCCAAGTAGTCATACAAAGGGAATTTTATGCCAAGAACAACATTTCCGCATCTGGCCATTCCTATTGGCGGGCGGCCAGGCGACCAACCGCTTGCGATCGTGGAGCGGTTGCAGGCGGAACTTCAAACTCGTCTGGCGGCGCAAGAGGAGTGGGGCGCCGAGCGTGCGCTATTGCGTGCCATGATTGACCAAGTTCCGGATTATCTGTTCGTCAAGGATCTTGAATGCCGCTTTCTCATCGTCAACTCCGCGGTGGCCCACATCCATGGTTTCGGCGACCCTGATATGCTTATCGGCAAATCCGATTTTGACCTTCATCCGCTTGATCGCGCTTCAGGGTTCTTCGACATTGAGCAGGCGATAATAGATACCGGATGCCCGATGATCGACATGGAGGAGATCGTCCTGGATGCTGAGACCGGCAAAAGAAGATGGCTCTCGACTTCCAAGGTCGCCATGCGCGATGATCAAAACCAGATCATTGGGCTCGTAGGTATATCACGTGATGTAAGCGTGCGAAAACGCGCCGATCTTTTGCGCGACGAACAGGCTCTCGTCCTCGAGATGATTGCGATGAATTCACCGCTGGATGAAGTCCTCGACCGGATCGTAAGGCTGATCGAAGCGCAGCTCGAAGGCGTCCTCGGCTCAATTCTGCTGCTTGATGAAAGTGGAAACCATCTCAGGCATGGCGCGGCTCCAAACCTGCCCCCGGCCTATTGTCGAGCGATCGACGGGGTCGCTGTGGGGCCGAAGGCCGGTTCATGTGGCACCGCCGTCCACCGGCGCAAGAATGTCGTCGTCAGCGACATCATGGGCGATCCGCTATGGGCCGATTATCGTGAACTGGCCGCCGAGCACGGGCTACGTTCCTGTTGGTCAACTCCTATCCTCTCGCATCAAGGTGCCGTGCTCGGTACATTTGCGATGTATTCCCACGCGGTGCGTGAACCAGGAACTATTGAGACAGGCCTCACCGATATGGCAACTCGTATTGCTGCCATCGCCATTGAACGCAAGCTGGCCGAAGATCAGATCAGTTTTCTGGCACATCATGATATCTTGACGGGACTTCCCAATCGCAGCCTTCTGAAAGATCGCCTTATCCAGGCAATGCTGCAGACCGAACGCCACAATCCTTGCGTCTCCGTCGTCTTCATCGACCTCGATAACTTCAAATCGGTCAACGACAGCCAGGGCCACTCCGCCGGCGACGATCTATTGAAGATCGTAGCAGGTCGAATGGTGGAGTGCGTCAGGCCGGTCGATGCGGTGGTGCGGCTCGGTGGCGATGAGTTCGTGATCCTCCTCGTCGACCAACCAGAAGGATCCGACGCGATTTCGGTCACACTCGATAGGGTCAGGACGGCGATTTCGGAGCCGATAACGATCGGCGGCCGGGTTTTTCACGTCACCTGCAGTATGGGCGTAGCGACCTTTCCGCATGACGGCGCCGATGCAGAGACTCTGCTGATGAACGCAGATGCCGCCATGTACAAGGTCAAGGAAGCCGGAGGCGACGGATTCCAGTTCTTCACCGTTCAGATGAATATTACGGTGCACGAGCGGCTGGCATTGCAGGATGCCATGCGCGACGGCCTCGCTCGCGCGGAATTTTATCTGCTTTACCAGCCACAGGTTGACTTGAAATCGGGCGAGATCTTTGCGGTGGAAGCACTCGTTCGTTGGAGGCATCCGAAACTTGGGGTGGTTTCTCCTGACAGGTTCATCCCGCTGGCCGAGGAAACTGGGCTTATCGTTCCCCTGGGTGATTGGATTCTGAAGGAAGCCTGTCGCCAGAACAAGGCATGGCAGGAGGCCGGCCTTTTGCCTGTCAGCGTCTGCGTCAATGTCTCGGCCCGCCAGTTCCAGGACAAGAACTTGATCAAGAATGTCACCAGCGCCTTAGCGGAAAGCGGACTTTCCGCCGAATATCTTGAACTGGAACTTACCGAGAGCCTGGTTATGCGGGACGTCGAACAAGCGATCGCGACAATGAAGGAACTGCAGACCCTCGGCGTCCATTTCGCTATTGACGATTTTGGAACGGGTTATTCAAGCCTTTCTGCTTTAAAAAGCTTGCCTGTATCGAGGCTCAAGATCGATCAGTCCTTCGTTCGCAACCTTGCGCAAGATGAGGACGACAGGACCATCACTGCAGCGGTGATCTCGCTTGGACAAAGGCTGAAGATGAAGGTGATTGCGGAAGGGGTGGAGACGGACGAGCAACTGACCTTCTTGCGCGAAAGCCATTGCGACGAGATACAGGGCTACCACTTCAGCCGGCCGGTTGAGGCCGCGGCCATCGCCGCGCTGCTTTCGACAGACTGAAGGAATCGAACCTATTCGATCCTCGCATGTGAAAGAAGCCGAGCGAGGCAGAAGCATCCTGATCAGCTAAAAGATATGCTCAAACCGCTGGTCCCGTGAAAGTACGGCTGGATGTGCATGGCATACACGGCAATCGCACCCGGAGGCTTGCGTACTAACGATTGCCGGTTCGCTTGATAACCATCGATAAACATTGTTTATCGATGGTTAGCCATCTCACGGAAAATTCTTGCCATCTACATCGTTAATCGCTATGTTTTCCGCAGGATTTCGACGAGGTAGCATAATGTCCGAACCGCAGCTCTCCGTGCGCAGTACCAAGGCCAGAGACCTGGCCCACGCGCTGGCGCGCCGTACAGGCCAGCCGATCAACAAGCTCGTCGAAATCGCTCTCGAACGTTACGACCAGGAACTGCGGCAAAAACCGGCACAGACGCCAGCGGACACGCTTTGGGAGTTGATGGCCGAGGGCCGAAAGGCTGTGCCGCCCGGCACGACCTCCGCCCACGATGATCTCTACGACGAAAACGGCTTGCCGAAATGATTGCCGTCGATACATCGGTCATTGTCGCCACGTCACTGGGCGAGCCTGAAGCTGAACAGTTTCATGCGCTCCTTACCCGTGAGGAGATCGTTATTGGGTGGCCGACCCTGGTCGAAGCGCGCATGGTGCTGGCCGGCAAGAACTTTCCCAACGCCGCGACCATCATTTCACAGCTGGTTGCATTGCCAAACGTCAGCGCGGTGGCTTTTGGCGAGCGGCACTATTATGCCGCTGAGAAAGCTTTCGATTTGTTCGGCAAGGGCCGTCATTCAGCCGGCCTCAATATGGGCGACTGTTATGCATACGCCGTTGCCGCGATCGCCAAGGCGCCCCTTTTGTTCAAGGGCCACGATTTCGGACAGACGGACCTGAAATTTCATCCGTCGTCGTCGCAATAGGGAGGGAAGATCGTGGAGGACCGCGTTAGATTTGCCCTCGAAAAGCTGCTCAGTATCGCCGATCAGGATACCGGCCAGGGCCGGCGAGTGGGGAACTTCCTGCTGGCGTGGTGGAACGCCGAGGCGCATGGCGGCTTCGATCTCACCGGTCTGGCCAATGTCGATCGCGAGGTTTCCGACGATATGGCGACCGTCTGCACCTGGCTCGCCCGCGAAGAGGATGTCGTCTACCCCTACGACTATCGCGGCGAAATCGAGCAGATCATCACAAGCTGGCGGCCTCAGGCGCAGACATCGTGATGGCGAACACCCGGAAACAGCTCGCTCTATCCGGTGTCGAACGGCGATCCGTCGAGCTCGACACGATCGCATCGGTGCTGCCGATCGATCGGCGCCACGAGCTGGCCGAGCTGCTCACCGACGAAGACGTCGAGACGCTGCGCCGTCTTGTCAACCAGGGCATGGGCTCCAACACGCTGCGAGCACTGACCTCCGATCTCACCTATCTTGAAGCCTGGGGGATCGCAGTGACAGGAAAGTCGCTATCCTGGCCGGCGCCTGAAGCGCTGCTCCTGAAATTCGTCGCGCATCATCTGTGGGACCCGCAACACCGCGAGACCGATCCGGATCACGGCATGCCGGCCGACGTCGACGAAAAGCTTCGGCGCCAAAAATTTCTGAAATCCGTTGGCCCACACGCGCCCGCAACGGTGCGCCGGCGGCTGGCGAACTGGTCGACGCTAACCAAATGGCGCGGCCTTGACGGCGCCTTCGCCTCCCCTGCCCTCAAATCGGCCATTCAGGTCGTCCCTCGGATGCGCCGCCGCAAGAACACCAAGGCCATTACCGGCGACGTGCTGGCAAAACTGCTGGCGACCTGTGCCACCGACAGTCTGCGTGATCTCCGGGACCGGGCGATCCTGATGGTCGCCTTTGCCTCTGGCGGCCGCCGGCGCAGCGAGATCGCCGGGCTGCGCCGCGAACAGCTCACCGTGGAGCCACCGATCGAGATGCCGGACGGCCCTCCCCTCGCCTCTCTCGCCATCCATCTCGGTCGCACCAAAACCAGCAGTGGCGAACAGGACGGCGTGGTCTATCTGACCGGCCGGCCGGTCGAGGCACTGAATGCCTGGATGACGGCAGCCAAGATCGACAGCGGCAGCGTGTTTCGGGCGATCGGGCGTTGGGGCAATGTTTCGCCACAGGCGATTGATCCGCAGTCGGTCAACGCAATTATCAAGCAGCGGGCGGCGATGGCTGGGTTGGATAGGGGGGAGTTTTCGGCGCACGGGTTGCGATCGGGATATCTCACCGAGGCGGCCAACCTTGGCATCCCTCTACCTGAGGCGATGGAGCAGTCGCGTCATCGCTCTGTGCAGCAGGCCTCCAGCTACTATAGCTATGCGACAAGACGGAGCGGGAGAGCTGCTCGCGTGCTTTGATAGGTCAGATAGCCATTTTGGTCTCTCATGTAAAAATTGGTTGCATCGAAAGCTAACGCGGGGAAAACAACTCTTGTAGGAAATGTCTTCTCAAGCTGGCATCGCGACCAGCAATCCGTTTCTCGGGTGGGAGGCTATTGCCATGTTGAGACCGTAAATTTCTTTCAGTGCCTCCGGTGTCATGATTGCTTGTGGGGCTCCTCGAACGATCATTCTCCCGGTGTGAAGCGCGATTATCTCATCACAGAAGCGGGCTGCATGTTGACGTCATGCAGAACGAGAAGCACACCCAGACCCCTGGAATGACTTAGACGCTGCACCAGCGATAGAACCTCGATCTGGTGTGCTACGTCGAGCGCCGAGATCGGCTCGTCCAGCAACAAGCACTCGGCATCCTGCGCCACGAGCATCGCCAGCCACACCCGTTGGCGCTCACCACCGGAGAGGGTGTCGACGAGGCGGTCCGCCATGCCCGCGACATCCGTCAGGGACATTGCCTCATCGACCTTGTCGCGATCGGTCTTGCCGAAACGGCCGAGCGCTCCATGCCATGGATAGCGCCCAAGCGCTACCAGTTCCTTGACCAGCATCCCGCTTGCCGCCGGCGTTTGTGTTGCAGGTAGGCAAGCTTCCTGGCGAATGGCCGGTCGCCCCATTCGGCGAGCGTCTTTCCCTCAAAGCGTACGACTCCGCCAGAGGCCGGCTGCTGTCGTGCCAGGATCTTCAAAAGCGTGGATTTGCCCGAGCCATTGTGACCGATCAGCCCGATCGTTCGCCGGGGCGGAATGGTCATTGTCAACGGCTGCAACAGCACCCTGCCCGGAACTGAGAACGAGACATCCTGCAGTTCGAACAGCGCAGCTTGCTGAGCCTGGGCCTCTTTCTCTGCAAACGCGGCGCTGCTCATACGCTCTCATCCTTCAGGTATTGGTCATGGTGGTCAGACCTTGCACTCCGGTTAGGGGCGGAGCCAGTTTCAACAATACGGCCGTCCCGCATGGTGACAATCCGATCGGCGACATGGAAATATCGATCGTCATGGCTGATGACGATGAGGGTCTTGCCCTGTCGTTTCATCTCAGGCAACAGCTCTTCGTAAAAGACGCGGCGGAATTCCGGATCCTGATCTGCGGCCCATTCATCCGTCACGACAACAGGGCGATCTTCCAGCCAGGCCTGTACCAGAGCAAGGCGTTTGCGCTGCCCGGTGGAGAGGTCCGCTGTTGTGAACGTATCGCCGTCAATTTTCACCTTATGGCCAATGCCGAGTCTTTCCAGATGCCCCACCTTGGATTATCGCATCTAGACATTGGGTCGCTTAGCCCGACCACCATCATCCGAATTCAAATGGCTTCGCGAAATGCGTTCCCGTGCGTTAACGCAGCTGCGTCAATTATACCCCCTGCTTACTCATAAAGTTCGTGCGAGAAGGATTACCGACAAGCAATCCGGTTGGATTTCCGGTGTCCGGATGACCGAGATTGTTCAACGGGAAAGAGTGCGACGGCATCGGAGCTATTTTTCGTTGGAATGTTCCAAAGTCCCTTTCTTCCGACCGTCACAATGCTAAAGTTTTGATCGGCGTTATCGCTCACGTCGACCGGGGGACGAATGAAGGCTTTTATAACAAAGGCCGCGGCGGCGGCGATCGTCGTATTTGCCCGTGCGGTCACGGCGGTTCGCGCCATCTGGCCCGAGGCGGGCCTGCCGTCCAGCCCTTGCGTTTATTTCGCCAACCATTCCAGCCATGGTGACTTCGTTCTGGTCTGGACGGTGTTGCCGCCAAGGCTGCGTCGTCAGGCTCGCCCGGTTGCCGGTGCCGAATACTGGCTCAAATCGCCGCTCAATCGCTTCATCGGCAGCGACGTCTTCAATGCGGTTCTGATCGCCAGGGAGAAAGACCAGAGGACTGAGGATCCCGTCACGCAAATGGCTGCGGCAATCGACGCCGGTTCATCCCTGATCCTCTTTCCAGAAGGTACGCGCAACCAGTCCGACGCCCCTCTCCTTCCGTTCAAGAGCGGCATCTTTCATCTGGCGGCGGCGCGCCCCGACATAGAATTGGTTCCCGTCTGGATCAACAATCTCAACCGGGTCATGCCAAAGGGAGAGATCGTCCCGATACCGCTGATCTGCACGGTCACCTTCGGAAGCGCCCTGCGCTTGGCACCGGATGAGGCCAAGGACGCTTTCCTTGAACGCATGCAGACGGCTCTTCTCGCTCTGTCCCCCAAGCCTGCAGGGAGTGGTGAATGAGTGCCGCGAGTTCCGATCTGTTGACGCTGGTGGCCGGCATCTTCGGCGTGCTCATTCTCGCCTCGGCCATTGGTTACGTGCTCCAGCAGCGCCTCTCGCCAGACGGTTCGAACGCGGCGATCGAAAACCTCAACGCCCGGATCAAGGCCTGGTGGATCATGGTCATTCTGATCGGCATTGCCTTCGTGGCGGGCCGTATCGGGGTTCTCGTTCTATTCGGTTTTTGCTCCTTTGCCGCGCTCAGGGAATTTGTGACCCTCATCAATACCCGCAGGGCCGACCACTGGGCACTGGCGGCCGCCTTCTTCGTCGTGGTGCCGGTTCAGTATTATCTGCTCTGGGCTGAACAATACGGCATCTTCTCGATCTTCATTCCGGTCTATGCGTTCCTGCTGATGCCGATCATATCGGTGCTCAGGGGCGATACGGAGCGTTTTCTGATCCGCATTGCGGAAGTGCAGTGGGCGTTGATGATCTGTGTGTTCTGCGCCTCGCACGTCCCGGCCCTGCTGACCTTGAACATCCCGGGCTATGACGGCCGCAACGTGCTGCTGATCGCCTTCCTGGTGATCGTCGTCCAACTGAGCGACGTGCTGCAATATGTCTGGGGCAAGCTGTTGGGGCGCACCAAGATCGCACCGAAACTGTCGCCGTCCAAAACGGTCGAAGGCTTTGTCGGCGGCGTCGTCAGCGCCACAATGATCGGTGCCGCCCTCTGGTGGATAACGCCATTCACGCCTGTTCAGGCGGGACTTCTTGCCTTCATCATCACGCTGATGGGCTTCTTCGGCGGCCTGGTGATGTCGGCGATCAAAAGAGATCGCGGCATCAAGGACTGGGGCAATCTCATCGAGGGTCATGGCGGTCTGATCGACCGGCTGGATTCCGTCGTGTTCTCGGCACCGATCTTCTTCCACATCGTGCGCTACTGGTGGTCGCTGTGATGCCGAATGGGCTGAAGCGGCTTGCACGCAGCGGGACGGTGCATGTGCTGTTCGCGTTCTTTGCCATGGGCGGCTGGGCCGTCCTTGCCAATCGCGCCCATCCGATGCCAAGACCGCTATATTCCGGCCTGGTACAGGGCGTGATGTCGGCCTGCCTGACACTTTTCCTGAAGTCGGTGATCGACGGGCTTTCGAAGCGATTTGACGGCCTGGCGCGGTTATGGGCGCCGCCGCTCATTGCCTGCCTCGGCTCGGCCGCTGTTCTTATCGCCATCCATGCCGCGAGCGGCACACCGGAAATCCTCAAAACCGTCGCGGTTCCGCTTCTGGTATCGACCAGCTATGCCGCGATCTACAACTATTCGATCTCCGCAGGACGAGGTGCCGGGACATGACCGAGACAGGCGACAGACGGCCGCTGGCGAGCCGCAACACCCGCTGGGCAGGTTCGATCGCGCGATGGATGGCGTCGAAAACCATCACCCCCAACCAGATATCCCAGGCCAGCATGGTTGCGGCAGCCCTTGCCGGTGGCGCCTTCTATATGGCGGGACAGACGGTCGGTTGGCCCCGCATTGCCTGCCTGCTCGTGGCCGTGCTTTGCTGCCAGGGCCGGCTGCTTTGCAATCTGTTCGACGGCATGGTCGCCGTCGAAGGCGGAAAGGGAGAGCCGGACGGTCCGTTCTGGAACGAATTCCCGGATCGTATCGCCGATCTCCTGATCTTCGCGGGCGTCGGATATGGGATCGGCATGCCCGGCCTCGGCTGGGCCGCCGGCGCGTTTGCCGTCCTGACGGCTTACGTCAGGGAACTCGGCCGGGCCACGGGCAATCCGAGTGATTTCTCCGGCCCGATGGCCAAGCAGCACCGGATGGCAACGATCACCGCAGCAGCATTGATATCCGTGCTTGAGCCGTTGTGGGGGGGCTACAATCAGATCCTGATGATTGGCCTCGGTATCATCGCGCTCGGCGCTGCCTTCACCGCACTCCGCCGCTCAAGGACGTTGATCAGACGCCTCAAAACCCTCTGAAGGGCCTTTGAACAGGCCATCGCGCTGAACGCCCAAGGTCGCTTTCTGGAGGCGAGCCGAAGATTTCGGTCTGCCGATATCAAGAGCGGGATAGCAGTTCAGGTCGTGCTGATCTGCAGGACAACCGTCGGCCGTGCAAGCCCGGTCTTGCCATTGGTCCGCTGGTAGGGTTTCGCGAAATGCCGCTCGAGCTTCGCGCCCAAGGCAGAGATCGACCAGCAGAGAGCGAAATACACCACAAGAATGGAGCCATAGACCAGATAGGCCGGGCTTCCTCCGCGCGCGATGGTCGTCTGTTCGATCAGGATCTGCGCCGAGCGCAACAGTTCGTTGACACCGAGGACAGCGCCGAGAGAACTCGCCTGGGTGAGGCTGGTGACAAGGCTGACATAAGGGGGCAGAATGACTGGCATCGCCTGCGGGACGATGACCAGGAACAACCCTTTCCAGCCGCGCAGGCCGGATGACAGGGCAGCTTCCCGCTGGCCGCTCGGCACGGACAGCAGGCCGGCGCGAATAATATGCGCGCCGTTCGCGCCGCCCCAGACCGACACGCTGAGCGCGCTCGACCAGAACGGATTGAACGACAGGCCCGCATGCGGCAGCACAAAATAGACCATCAGCACCGTGACCATCAGCGGAATGTCACGAAGGCATTCGACGAGAGCATAGACAGGCCGCCTCAACCACCCCGATTGAGCGGAAAGACCGGCGGCGAAGATCACCGCGAAGAAGGTGCCGCCGGCGATCATGACCGAGGAAAGAAACAGGGTATTCAGGAGGCCGTCCAGCAGGAAGGACTGGAATTCCAGAAGCAGCATCGTCTACCTCCCGCCGAAAGGTCGGCTGAGACGCCGTTCAACCATGTAGCCAAGGCCAGAAATGGTGAAGACGCAGATCAGATAAATCACGCAGATCGAGGCGAACATCTCGATTGCCCGGAAATCGTAGGCGATCCGGTCGACGGCGACAAAAGTCAGCTCCACCAGGCCGATCGCCTGCAGGTATGCGGAATTCTTCACCGTCGCCACGATCGTATTCATCGCCGACGGCAGAGCCGCACGGGTCGCCAGAGGCAGGATGATGAATATCGAATGTTGCCAGCGCTTGAGGCCGAGCGACGCCGACGCGTCATGCATTCCGCTGCCGACGGCCGCGAGACCGGCGCGGAAATTTTCGATCTGAAAGGCACTTGCCCAGGCCGTCAGCGCAATGACCCCGGACCAGAAGATGCTGAAGCGCAATCCGAGGCTGGGAAGGCCATAAAAGATGAAGAAGATCTGCACGAGATAGGGCGTGCCGCGAATGAATTCGACATAGGCCGTGACGGCATATTGCAGCGGCTTGATCCCGCTTTTTCGCAACACCGCACCCACCAGGCCGATAAGGCAGGACAGGAATATTGCGAGAAAGCTGACGATCAGCGTCGTTTTGAGGCCGGTCATCAGATCCGGCAGGGCCTCGAGAATATAAGCAAAGTCCATGGCCGTCATCCTGCTCGAAAACACCGGTGAACATGGGGTCCTGGCGGTCGAAACCGTCAGGACCGGGTTCGCTTACTTTACGGCCGGCGGATCCGTTTCGAAGGACTTTACCATTTCCGCCGCGACGAGCGGATCCTTGACGAAGGTCGGCACCGTCTTTGAGTAAAATTTCTCGTTCTTCAGCTTCTTGACCACACCATTGACGAAAGCCTTGAGTTCGTCCTCACCCTTGCGGACGCCGACGCCATTGAAGCCGAGATCGACGGGCTCTTCCAGCGTGCGGAATTCCGGATAGTTGGCCGCGAGCGTCGCGATGGTGATTGCATCTCCAACATAGCCATCGGCGCGGCCCTGCTGCAGGGCCTGCAGATTGTCTGCATTGGTGTTGAGCTGGACGAATTCCAGGCTCGGGATGCGTTCCTTCAGCCACTTCAGCTGCGAACCGCCCTTGATAATGAGCATCGACTTGCCGTCGAGGTCGGCCAGCTTCTGAACCTTGCTGTCCTTCGGTACGATCACCCGGCTGCTGCCCCAGTAGTAGATATCGGAATAGTCGATCACCTGTTCGCGCGACGGCGTCTTGCCGAGCGTCGCAATGATCAGGTCGATCTTTCCGCCCGTCAGGGAGGGAATGCGGGCGTCCGTCGCCACGCAGCTCAATTCCGCCTTTTCGGCTGCCCCGAAGGCGGCAATGCCGATTTGCTTCGCCATCTCGATTTCGATGCCGGCCGGCTTGCCGTCGGTGCCGGATGCCCCGAATGGAGGAGAATCGCATTTGACGCCGATGCGGATCACGCCGGCATCCTTGATCGCCTTGGGTACGGCCTGAGCCGAAGCGGGCAACGCCGAAAGCGTAGAGACGGCAAGAGCGCCGAGAGCTAGGGCCGTGCGGCGAAGCATGCAGATGGATGTGTACATGACAGTCGTTCCCTTTGTTTCATTATTTTGCCCACCGAACGTTTGCCCGTCCGTATGCTTTTTGCCGCAACCAGTCCGGATGCAGAAAATCAGACCTGCTAGTGCAGTATCTGGCTGAGAAATGCCTTTGTCCGGCTTTCCCTCGGATTGCGGAAAAACTCCTCGGGCGGCGCCGTCTCGATGATCCTGCCCGCGTCCATGAACACCACCCGATCCGCCACCTGCCGCGCGAAACCCATTTCATGCGTGACGCACACCATCGTCATGCCGTCGCTCGCCAGCTGCGCCATGGTATCGAGGACTTCACGAACGAGTTCCGGATCGAGTGCCGAGGTCGGTTCGTCGAACAGCATGATCTTCGGACTCATGCAGAGCGATCGGGCGATCGCCGCTCGCTGCTGCTGTCCGCCGGACAACTGGCTTGGATAGAAATCCGCCTTGTCGGGAATCCGCACCCGCTCCAGATAGGCGCGCGCCAGCGCCTCGGCATCCTTTCTCGCAACGCCCTTTACCCAGCGGGGAGCCAGCGTGCAGTTCTCGAGCACGGTGAGGTGCGGATAAAGATTGAAGTTCTGAAACACCATGCCGACATCCTGGCGGACACGGTCGATGACCTTCTGGTTGTCCGTCAGCTCCGTGCCGTTGACGACGATGCGGCCCTTCTGATGCTTTTCCAGGTAGTTGATGCAACGGATCATGGTGGACTTGCCGGAACCCGAGGGACCGCAAACGACCACCTTTTCACCACATCGGACGGTAAGGTTGACGTCGTGCAGCACCTGGAGGATGGAGAACCATTTGTCGACGCCGGACAATTCGACGGCGATTTCCGGATCGGCCATCTCCGATTTCTTCTCATTCGCCGTCATCTGCAACTCCTCCCTGCAGTTCAGCTTAAGATGCCAAAGCCTGGTTTTTCTGCGCGAACCGGGCGGGCCGGAAATTCGCAAGCAGAGGGCTCGCCTCCCCGGTCACGATTTCCCGCGCGATGAGCTCACCGACAATCAGGCCCAGTGTCGCGCCGCTATGGCTGAAGGCGACGAAATAATCCGGAGTGCCCTCCAGCGGACCGATCACCGGTTCCCCATCACCCGGCACAGGCTTCGGCCCGCAGTGATAGCTTTCCAATTCCAGCGCGGGGTTACCCTCGAGCACGTTCGAGGCTTCGGAAAGAAGCCGCCGAAGCGTCTCTTCCTTCACCTCGTAAGGCCCATCGGAGCGACGATTGAGTTCGTCCTCCGACCACGCGGAATCGCAGACGACCGCACCGTCCGGCGTCGGACGCAAGGCTACGTTCGGCGTATTGAGGACGGCGCGCACCGCGGATCTGAAAGGCTTCGATTTGACAAGAAGGGCGATCGGGGTTGCGTCGGCAATGGCATGACCCGCCTGTTTTGCCATATCCGGCACGGCCGCACCGCTGGCGACGAGAACTGCGTCCGCCTTTATATACGTTCCGTTTGCAGTCGAGACCCCGGCTGCCCGACCACCCCTGATGTCCACGCTCGCCTTTCCAGCATGGGCCACGGCCTGGCCACCGAGTGCCTTGAACTCTTCGAGGAGGATATCGATCAGGCAAGGCAGATCGACCCAGCCCTCACCCGGATTGAAAATCGCGCCCCGAGGCGAAACCGCGGCCACATTGATACCGGGCGTCACCTTCGCCACTTCTGCGGCGCCAAGGAGCTGGCAGTCATAACCGATCGATTGCTCGTGAGCGTAGGCTTCCGCAATCCGGTTCGACGCGTCATCCGCGTCCCACGTCAAACCGCCCTCGAAGCGCAGCCAGGCAGCGCCTTCATTGCGGCTTGCCAGTGTCCGATAACGATCGATGCCGACGACCCGTAGACGGTGATATTCGGCGGAACGGAAACGGGCCGAATTGAGCCATGCCAGCGACCGACCGGACGCGCCGCTGGCGAACGCCCCTTCCGTGACCAGGGTGACCTGCGCGCCCAGCCGGGCCAGATGAACCGCCGAGGAAACACCAAAAATACCGCCACCGATGACGGCAATCCGCTGGCTGGAGGATGAGGTTGTCAACTGCATGTTCCTTCGTCTTGGATTGTCCCAAGGCCTCGTCGATCCGAGTGTAGAAGCACCCGTTCTCACCTATGAGACCGGTATCAAGCGTATTTGAGACCGGTCTCATATGTCAATGGTGTGATTTTCTTGACGCCGTTTTTTTCTCAGCCTATGTCACGGAACATGATGAAGAGAACGACGTCAAAGCGGCTTGTCACCATCTCGGACGTTGCGCAAAGCGCAGGTGTATCCAAGGCGACCGCCGCACGCGTTCTCGGCAGCTACGGGACAGCGAGCCCCGTCGTGAAGGAGAAGGTTCGGGAAGCCGCAAGGAAGCTCGGCTATCAGGCCAACGAGCTTGCGCGCAGCATGACGACCGGAAAATCGAAGACGATCGGGGTCATCGTGGGCGATATCGAAAACCCGTATTTCGGCCAGGCCGTGCGCGGTATCAGCGATGCGGCGCACGCTGCGGGATTCGATGTCATTCTGTCCAATTCCGGCGAGGATGCCGCCAAGGAAAAGGCGGCCGTCCGCGTCCTGATGGGCAAGCGCGTGGATGGATTGATCGTTACGCCGGCCTCGGTATATGAGACGCAGCACCTGCATGAGGTCCAGAGATCCGGTCGACCTCTCGTCCTTCTGGACCGGACCATCCCGGATCTCGCGGTCGACGCCGTCGTTACGGACGACCGGCAGGCGGCCGAGGCCGCCACGCGAGCCCTGATCGAAGCCGGCCATCGCCGCATTGCCTACATCTCCGCCACGGAGTCGGACGACCCGATCTACCGGGGACCGCACCAGATCAATCTGAGCACGGTGATGGAGAGAATAAAAGGCGTCGTCGCGGCAAGCCTGTCTGCCGGCATCGAGCATCCGGAGCGCTATATCCGGCTGGGTGCCAACCGCCGCGGCGAGGGCGACAAGATCATTTCCGAGCTGCTTCAGGGCGCCGACAGGCCGACTGCCATACTCGCGTCGGACAATGTGGTGGCGCTCGAAGTGTTCAAGACCCTTCGCAGACTGGGCATGTCCATCCCCCAAGACCTGTCGCTGATCGCTTTCCACGATGCCGACTGGACGAGTGTGACCAGCCCGCCGATTACCGTGATTGCCCAGCCGGTCTACGACCTCGGCTTCGAAAGCGCGCAAATCCTTGTCCGACGCATTACCGGGGTGGGCGATGCGCCACGCTGCCGGGTGCTTGCGACCACACTCATCAAGCGGCAATCGATTGGGGCTCCGCCTGAGATCCAGGAGAACCGCGCCGTTTTTCAGAACAACGCCGCTAAAATCGGTTGATGCACGTTTGAATTGGCGTTGATTTCACCCACATCGTCGCGCTCCAGCGAGCTACGCCGAACTCACTGAACGTAGTCGCCGGCGTCAAACGGCCTCAATGCGGGCCCTGCGCCATGCCTCGAACCGCTCAAGCGTTTCCTTGTTTGGCGGATAGACGCCAAGTGTCGATTTGCCTGACTCGATCTCCAGCTTCAGGAACTCTTCCTGCTCCTCCATTTCAATGGCCTCGTCAGCGATCTCGTTCACATATTCCCGGGGGATGACGATGACGGCCTCGCTGTCGCCGAAGATGATGTCGTCGGGATAAACCGCGACGCCGCCGCAGGCGATCGGCTGGTTCATGTCGGAAGCATGGTGGGCAACCAGATTGGCCGGCGCCGCCGGTCCCATGCAATAGGTCGGCAGCCCGAGCTGGGCGATATCGGCCGTATCGCGAACGCCGCCATCCAGCACAAGGCCAGCGCATCCGCGGTAGACGAGGCGCCGGGCCAGCATCGCGCCAATCCCGGCAATCTCTGCCAGCGAGCGGCAATCGAACACGAGGACGTGCCCCTCGGGTATCGTGTCGATCGCCTTGCGTTGCTGATTGGACGGATCGGAACTGTAGGTCGAGCCGTCGATATCCTCCCGGGCGGGAATGTAGCGAACGGTGACGGCCGGGCCGATCATCGGCCTGTCGGCGCCGGCGAGCGGTCGCACGCCACGCACGGCAGTGTTCCTGAGGCCACGCTTCAGCAGCAAGCTACTGAGGCTCGCCGAATTTGTCCGCAAAAGCTTTGCGTGAACCGATGGGTCCAAAGCCGTCATGATAACCTCCGTCTGTCTGGCTGCGAGATCTAGCATAACGGCGCGATAGTTCAATAAAGAATTTCTAGCTTCTCATTTGGACATCGGGTGAACGCCGTTGATGACTTTCATCACCGTGGCAGCGGCGTCGAGGACCTCGCGCTTGATTGATCGAGCGCGCTCCGGCGTCGCCTCGCCAATGAACGGCACGCTGACGGTGGCGACCAGGCGACTTGCGGAATCGAATATGGGAGCAGCAAAAGCGCGCAAGCCAAGGTTCGATTCCTGATTGTCCTCGGCACTTCCACTGCGGCGAATTTCAGTGAGCGCCTCCTTCAACGTCTCGGGATCGGTGATCGTATACGGCGTCCGGGCCTCCAGGCCGCCGGCGCAATAGGCTTCGATCTCGTGATAGTCGGAATAGGCCAGGGCGAGCTTGCCGGCCGCACCGACATGCTTGCGCGAACGGCCGCCGACCTTGATGAACAGAGCGTAGTCGCCGGGGCTGGGGGCCGCAAATATCGTCATCATTTCATGGCCTTCGGGCGCCGCCAGCCTGAAGGATTCGTAGATCCTGTCAGCCGCGGCCACCAGGACCGGCCTCGCCGCCTCGATCAGCGTCACCCTATCCGCACCGGGTGAAATCCGCCGCGCAAGCTGCACGAATTTCGGCCCCAGTTCGTAGGAAGCCCCGCCGTTCACACGAGCCACAAGCCCATGTGCGGTCAGTGAATTGAGGATGCGATACACAGTTGAACGGGGCACCCCGAGCTGCTCGACCAATGCGCCGAGTGAAATGCCGGTCTTCGCGTCAGCAACCGCCTCAAGCAGATGCGCCGTCTTTTCCACCACCGGAGAGCCATGCTTAGGTTCATTCATGAACTTCAAATTCCATATACGGATTACCTGCCTTGACTTCTTGAGATTGAACGAGCATGTTGGCGTCGCAAGTGTCATATTTGACACTACGCACTTGCAGGAGGAAGTAAAGCCATTTGAGCGCGGGGCATTCCCGCGGACCCGGATGACTTTGAGGAGAAGATCTCCGAGACGCCATGTGCGGCTCGTTTCGATTTGGAGGAGGGCTTTCATGAAGAAGATCACGGGCATCCATGCGCTGGGCATGGGGCTTTTAATGTCGTTGGCGGCAAGCGTCGCAATTCCCGCTCGCGCTGCCCCGGACAAGCTGACGGTCGTGGTGACGGATGAGCCGAAATCGCTCGACCCCTGCGACACGGACCTCTCGGGCAATTCACGCATTCTGCACAACAACATCACCGAAGCCCTCGTCAATCTCAGCCCCAAGGATGGTTCGGTCGTCCCGAGCCTCGCCACCAGCTGGCGGCAGGTCGATAGCCTGACCTGGGAGTTCAAGCTGCGCGAAGGCGTGACCTTCCACGACGGCAAGGCGTTCGATGCCAATGCGGTGATCGCGGCTCTGAAGCGGGCCCAGGATCCGGCGCTGGCCTGTGAAGTGGGGCTCGCCACGCTGAAGGGCCTCAAACTCGCCGCAGAAGCGGTGAACGCGACGAGCCTCCTCATCAAGACGGACGTCGTCGAGCCGATCCTGCCGAACAAGATGTCCGCGCTGGACATCGGTTCGCCGGCAACCCCGGGCGACGCCAAGACGCGCACGCCGGCCGGTACGGGGCCTTACAAGCTGGTCGCATGGACGCCCGGCCAGTCCGTCGGTCTGGTGGCCTATGAAGGCTATTGGGGCGACAAGCCGGCAATTCGCAACGCGACAATCATCTGGCGCGCCGAGTCCGCGGTGCGCGCCGCGATGGTCGACACCGGCGAAGCGCAGATCGCCTATGAAATCGCACCCCAGGACGGCACGACCGGACAGGATCATGCTTTCCCGAATGCCGAGACGTCGCTGTTGAGGATCGATGCGCAGATCGCGCCCCTCAACGACAAGCGCGTTCGCGAAGCACTCAATCTTGCGATCGACAGGGACGGTCTCATCGGAACGATCTTCCACAAGGACGCTCAAAAGGCGATGCAGGTCGTGCCACCTTCGGTCTTCGGCTTCAATCCCGACATTCCGGTCTGGACCTACGATCCGGAAAAGGCGAAGTCCCTGCTTGCAGCCGCCAAGGCGGATGGCGTGCCGGTCGACAAGGAGATCGTCATCTATGGCCGCATCGGCATCTATCCGAACTCGTCCGAAAGCCTGGAGGCCATTCAGGCCATGCTGGCGGATGCCGGTTTCAACGCCCGGCTTGAAATGCTCGAGACAAGCCCGTGGCTCAAGCGGCTGCTGAAGCCGTGGAGCAAGGACCGCCAGCCTTCCATCCTGCAGACGCAGATCGACAACGCCGAGGGCGATGCCGTGTTCACGCTGCCGAACCGCTTCACCACCGATGGCAACCAGTCGACCATTACCGACGCCGGTCTCGACAAGCTGATCGCCGATGGCTCGAAGGCAACCGGAGACGAGCGCAAGAGGCTGTTCCAACAGGCGTTCAAGTACATCGCCGTCGATGCGGTCAACATCGCGCCGCTCTTTCACATGGTCACGATCGCCCGTGTCGCCAAGAACGTGAATTACACGCCTGATGTGCAGGCCGGCAACGAGATCAAGCTGAAGTCGATCAGCTACCGTTGATCGGCCCGGCCGACGGCTTGTATGTCGCTTGAGGAGAGCGGATGTCCTTCACCTATTTCCTGAAACGTGCGGCCTTCGCGGCGCTGGCGCTGGCGGCCCTGATGACCTCCGCCTTCTTCCTCGTGCGATTGACGGGTGATCCCGTCAATCTCTACCTGCCGATCGACGCTTCGGATGCGGCGCGCGAAACCATGCGCCTGCGTCTTGGGCTCGATCGCTCGCTCCTGGCCCAGTTCTTCGATTGGGCTTGGGATATCCTTCGCCTCGATTTCGGAACCTCTCTCTGGCACAATCGCCCGGCCATGGATGTGGTGCTGGAGGCACTGCCGAACACGCTGGCGCTCGGCGCCATCGCCTTGGCGCTGGCCTTCGCCGCCGCGATCGTCATGGGATCCATTGCTGCCGTGAATGCCGGTGGCTGGATCGACCGGGGCGTCAATGTCCTGTCGCAGGCAGCCGCAAGCGTGCCGGATTTCTGGCTCGGCCTGATGGGCGTGCTTCTGTTTGCGGTCACCTTCCGCATTTTGCCGACCTCAGGCTTCGGCGGCCCGATTTATTGGGTGCTGCCCGTCGCCTGCCTGTTTGCCCGCCCTTTCGGGACGCTGGTGCAGATCGTTCGCGGCTCGATGATTGAAGCCCTGAATGCGACATTTGTCCGGACGGCGCGGGCCAAGGGCGCGCGTGACGGACGGATCACCTTCGTGCATGCGCTACGCAACGCTCTGCTTCCGGCGGTCACGGTGACCGGCGACCTGGCCGCCCAGTTCGCCGGCGGTGGAGGCGTCGTCGAGGTGGTCTTCGGGTTTCCCGGCATCGGCAAACTGCTGATCGACGGCATTCTGAAGCGCGACTTCGCGATCGTCCAGGCATCGATCTTTGCCGTCGCGGTCGTGATCTTCGTCATCAATATCCTGGTCGACATGCTTTATGCCTCGATCGACCCGCGCGTGAGGGTCGAATGACAGATACGTCTGCCGAATTCCTCCCGACCCGCGAGCGCCGCAGCCGCCGTATTCTCTGGCTCCTGCGTGCGCTCGCGGGTGACCCGATGGCCGTCGCCGCGGCGATCTGGCTTTTGATCGTCGTGCTCGCCATCCTCACCGATTCCCTGTCGCTGCTGGGCGACAACCGCATTTCGCTGAAGGCGCGCAACCTGCCGCCGTTCGACTTCAGCCAGTCCTGGACCTTGTGGCTGGGTGCCGACGCACTCGGACGGCCGCTCCTCGTCCGCCTCATCCAGGCGGCTTCGACGACGATCGGCATCGCTGTAGTGACCGTGCTGACAAGCCTGATTGGCGGAACGTTGCTGGGCGTGACCGCCGGGTATTTCGGCGGCGTCGTCGGGAACGTCATCATGCGGATCTGCGATATTATCCTCGGTTTCCCGACCCTGCTGGTGGCACTCTTCGGCCTCTATCTGTTCGGTCCGAGTGTCGGCAACCTCGTGATCGTGCTCGCCATCACCCGCATGCCGGCCTATATCCGCGTCGCAAGGGCAGAAACGCTGGAGGTCCGCGAACGACTTTTTGTCGATGCGGCGCGCGTCTTCGGCGGGGGGCCGACCTGGATCCTGCGCACCCACATTCTCCCGAGCGTCGCACCCACCATGCTGACGCTCGCCTCGGTCAACCTCGCCATGGTCATGCTGTTCGAATCCGGGCTGAGCTATCTCGGCCTCGGCATCCAGCCACCTTCGGTAAGCTGGGGCCTGATGGTCGCCCAGGGCCAGGGCTATCTGTCGTCCGCCTGGTGGCTCGGCTTTTTCCCCGGCCTCGCCGTCATGCTCACCACCATGTCCTTCAACCTGCTCGCCAACTGGTTCCGGATCGTCAACGATCCGTCGCAGCACTGGCGTCTTGTGAGCCGGAGGCGCTGATGGCTCTTCTCGAAGTCAAGGATCTGCAAGTCAGTTTTGATACGGCGTCCGGCCGCATATTCGCACTCAACGGTGTCTCCTTCTCGCTGGAACGCGGTGAAGTTCTGGCGCTTCTTGGCGAAAGCGGCTCCGGCAAGTCCGTGACGGCATCTGCCATCATGGACCTCGTCCCCAATCCTCCGGGCGCGATCGACCGGGGTTCGATCCGCTTCGATGGGACGGAACTGCTGAAGCTTTCGCGCACCGCGCGACGAGATCTGTGCGGCAGCCGGATCGCCCTCATCTTCCAGGATGCGCTTGCGGCGCTCAATCCCGTCTATCCGGTGGGCTGGCAGATCGCGGAGATGTACCGCATCCACGGTCGCAACCCCGAAGGTGGCGTCGAAAAGGCCGTGATCGACCTCCTGACGGCAATCGGCATTCCCGATCCTGAACGTCGGGCGCGGCAATATCCGCACGAATTTTCCGGTGGCATGCGCCAGCGCATCATGATTGCGATGGCTGTCGCGCTCGAACCGGATGTCATCATCGCCGACGAGCCGACGACGGCGCTCGACGTCACGATCCAGGCGCAGGTCGTTGATCTTCTGGCAACGATCCGTAAACGCAGCGATGCCGGAATGATCTTCATCACCCACGATCTGGGCGTGGTGGCCGAACTCGCCGACCGCGTGGCCGTCATGTATGCCGGCCGCATCGTCGAGACCGCCAATGTCTTCGAACTCTTCGAAGATGCACGGCATCCCTATAGCGTCGGCCTGCTCGCCTCGCAGCCGCGCCTGGATACCGATGAGGACGAACTGGTGCCGATCCCCGGTTCGGCGCCAAATCCCGTCGCCCTTCCTTCAGGCTGCGCGTTCAGGACGCGCTGTCCGCGCGCCGAAGCGCTCTGCGCCGAGGTCATCCCTCCCCTTGAAACCGTGGGGCCGGGCCGCCAGGCCGCCTGCCATTTCCCGGTGTCGCCAGCATGAATCAGCCCCTTCTCAAAGTCGAACACCTTTCCCGGCACTTCGGCAGCGGCGCGACGGCCGTGCGCGCAGTCGATGACGTCAGCTTCGAGATCGCCCGCGGGGAGACACTCGGGCTTGTCGGCGAAAGCGGTTGCGGCAAGACTTCCCTGGTGAGGACGCTCCTGAAGCTCGGGCCGGCGACCAGCGGCAGCGCCGTTCTCGATGGCGTGGAAATCACCAAAGCGAGTGGAAGGGAGTTGCATGAATTGCGCCGCAAGATGCAGGTCGTCTTCCAGGACCCCTACCAGTCGCTTAATCCGCGCCTGCGGGTCGACCGGCTGATCTCCGAACCGTGGTCGCTGCATCCGGACGCCGTGCCGAAGGCCCGCTGGCGGGAAGAAACGGTCAAGCTGCTTGAATCCGTGGGGCTGCGTGCGGAACATGCGGACCGCTATCCTTCCGAATTTTCAGGCGGCCAGCGTCAGCGGCTTGGAATCGCGCGCGCCCTGACACTCGATCCGACGCTCCTCGTCTGCGACGAGCCGGTCTCCGCCCTCGACGTCTCGGTTCAGGCACAGGTCGTCAACCTGCTCGCGAGGCTGAGGCGCGAGCGCAATCTCGCGATGCTTTTCGTCGCGCACGACCTTGCCGTCGTGCGGCACGTTTCGGATCGCGTGATGGTCATGTATCTCGGCAAGATCATTGAGACCGGGCCGAAGCAATCGATCTTCAGTGCGCCGGCACATCCCTACACGCAGGCCCTGATGTCGGCCGTTCCGACGCCGGACCCAAGGCTTCGCGGGCATCGCAAGCGCATCGTCCTGGAAGGTGACCTTCCAAGCCCTGCCAACCCGCCGAGCGGATGCCGATTCCGGACGCGCTGCTGGAAGGCTACGTCGATTTGCGCCGAACAGGAGCCTGGCCTGACGGCAAGAACGGCTGCCCCCGGGTTGCTGACGGCCTGCCACCATGCCAATGCCGAAGCCGCATATTGACCATGGCGAGCGTGTCTTTCGGCACCTTCCGCTTCGACAACGTCTGCTTGCGCCCTTGAGACCCTATCTGTCCGGCTTGATACCCTGGTGGAAGGAGGCACGCTCTATCCCGTGCCGTTGGAGCTTGTCGTAAAAGGTCTTTCTTGGAATTCCGAGCGCCTCGATCGTACGGCGGACATCGCCTGCGTTGCTGGCCAGCGTCTCGCGCAGGATTTCCGCCTCATGCTGGTTGAGACGCTGTGGCAGCGTCAAGGTGGTGGTCGCCTGCGGCGGCGCCATCGCTCTGTCGTCTTCCCCGGCCAACCCGAGGACGAAACGTTCTGCAAAGTGGGACAGTTCGCGAACGTTGCCGGGCCAATGATGGGTTTCGAGGTGATGGCGGATAGACGATGACAGGGCGGGCGTTTGGCGGTTGAACCGCTTGGCGGCGCGCTCGCAAAAGAATCCGAAGAGCAGGAGGATGTCGTCGCGCCGTTCACGCAGCGGCGGAATGGAAATGGTGACGACGTTGAGCCGGTAGTAGAGGTCTTCGCGAAACGCGCCGCGCTGCGAGGGATCGCCGAGATCGACCTTGGCGGCCGCCACGACCCTCAGGTCGATCGGCCGTGTCTCGTTGGTGCCGAGAGGTGCCACTTCCCGCGCCTCCAGGACCCGCAGCATATGGATCTGCGTGGCGGGTGGCATGCTTTCGATCTCGTCGAGGAAGAGGGTGCCGCCGCTCGAATACTCGATCCTGCCGACACGCTTCTTCTGCGCGCCGGTGAAGGCACCGGGCTCGTGGCCGAACAATTCGCTTTCGATGATGGTTTCGGGAAGCGCGCCGCAATTGAGCGCGACGAAACTGCCCTTGGACCGCCGGCTCCATCGATGGATCAGATTGGCAACAACCTCCTTGCCGCTGCCGGTCTCTCCCGTCACCAGAACGTCGACGTCGGTGTCGGCGATCTGGCGCAACGTTCTGCGCAGCCGCTCCATGGCCGCGGTCTGACCGATGAGCGGCAGGTCGTCGCGTGCCTGTTCGGCTGCGTCGCGGAGCGTTCTGTTCTCCAGTATCAGCCGCCGTTTTTCGGCAGCCCGGCGAATGGCCTGCACCAGGCGGTCGGCAGCGAAAGGTTTGGTGATGAAGTCGTAAGCACCGTCCTGCATCGCCTTGACGGCCATCGGGATGTCGCCATGGCCGGTCATCAGGATGACGGGAAGGTCCGGATCGAGTTTGCGGATGCGGTCGAAGAGCTGCAGCCCGTCGATCTCGGGCATGCGGATGTCGGACACGACGACGCCGGCGAAACCATCGTCGATCCGGACGAGCGCGTCGGATGCCCTCGAAAATCGGGAGACCGAAAAGCCCGCAAGCTCGATCGTCTGGGCGGTCGCCTTGAGAAGGTCGGCATCGTCGTCGACCAGAACGACAGGTGTTGGATTGTTCATGATACCGCCTTGCGCAGATAGACGATGAAAGTCGTGCCCGTTTCGCCGCTTTCGACCTCGATGCGACCGCCATAGTCCGCGACGATGTCCTTCGAGATGACCAGACCGAGGCCGAGGCCCTTTTCCTTGGAGGTGTTGAAGGGCGAAAAGAGCGAACTCCTAATCGATGGATCGATACCGGGGCCATTGTCGGAGACCCGGATCACGACCTCATCCGCCAACGTCTCCACGGAGACATTCACACTTGCCTCGGCTTTACCCTCCAGCGCTTCCAGGGCATTCTGGAACAGATTGATCAGCACCTGTTCGAAGCGGACGCGATTGCCGGTGACGGCGAGGCCGGGCGGCGGCATGTCGATCTGCAGTATGTCGAGCCGGCCGGCAAAGCGGCTCCTTAAAAGAACCACCGCGCCTTCGATGGCGCTCCGCAGATCGACGGCTTCCGGCGGCGTTCGTCCCTTGCGTGCGAAGGCCTTGAGTTCCTCGGTGATCATGCCGATCCGCTCGGTCAGGGCGGCGATCTCGCCGAGGTTTTCCTCCGCCGGCTCCTTCCGGTTCCGTTGCAGGAAGACACGTGCATTGTCGGCATAGGCCCGGATCGTCGCGACCGGCTGGTTGATTTCATGGGCAACCCCGGCCGCGACCTGACCAAGGATCGCAAGGCGATTGGCCTGCACGAGTTCCTGCTGCACGACCTGCAGCTTCGACTCGGTACTGCGATGATCAGCAATCTCTTCCTGCAGGAGGTCCCGAGCGCGGCTCAAATCCACGGTTCGTTCCGCGACACGGCGCTCCAGTTCCTCGCGCAGGGCTTTTTCCGCGGCGATACGATCGGCGATCACCTGCCGCCGCCTCAAAAGGAATGCGATCAGTGCCAGGATCGGAACGAGCACCGCAAGTGCAAGCAGCCGCGCTTCGCGTACCGCCGCTGCGACGGAAGGCTCGGTCGGTACGAGATATTCGAGGCGCCAGGAAGTCGATGGGACCGGCGTCAGAATACGGAGATACTCACCCGCGCCTGTACCGGGCAAAACCGCCGAAACGATCGACGCCCCCTCCGAAAGCGCTTCCTGCCGCACGATCGGCAGAGGCGCCAACGGCGCGTTCCCAAATTGCAGGCTTTGGCGGATGGCGCCAAGCCGGTCCGCAGGCAGAGGCGCTACCGTCATGAAGCGCCAGGACGGAATGCTGGTGATCAGGACGACACCGTCGGCGTCGGTGACATAGACGGGACGGTCGGCGTCGTGCCAATCACCTTCGAGCTGATCGAATTCCATCTTCACGACAACGACGCCGAGCGCGCCGGCCTGATTTTCGGCGCGCCGCGAGATGTACAGTCCGGGACGCTTGCTGACGCTGCCCAAGGCGAAATGCTCTGCCGTTCCGTTCTCCATCGCCCGTTGAAAATATTCCCGGAAGGAATAGTCGTTGCCGACGAAGCTCAAGGGTTCGCGCCAGTTGCTGGATGCGACGGCTATGCCATCCCTGCCAGTGACGTAGAGAACGGAGGCATTGGTGCCGGCCACGAGCCCCTCCAGCTTTCGGTCCAGGGCAGCGATGGCCTCTGTGTTTCGGAACGCCAACGCCTCGGCCACCTGTTGATCCTCGGCCAGAAGCAGGGGAAGCGCCCGCGGCCTTTCCAGCACCGCGCGCAACAGCGCAACCTTGAGATTGGCATCGGCGCGACCCTGGTCAAGGAGCGCTTTCACGGCGGAACTGCGGCCGTAAAGACCGGCGGCAAAAAGAGCGGAGAGCAGGAGCGCGGCCGCGGCAAGGGCAAAGACAGGCCATGGCGTCCACGCGAAGGCGGAATCGTCGACAGATTTCTTGCGAAGGCGTTGCTCAAACATCGCCGAATGTGTGCATAAATCCGCATAAAAAGCAAAGGTCGATGGCGGAAATCCGCACGGCAAATTTCAAAGACGACTGCCGCCGTTCGATCCGACGACGAAGAATCAATGAGTTAGGCGTCAACCGTCCCTCTGGCATGCATGTTGCTCCGGCAAAGCCAGCAGCACACCTGCAGCAACAGTAACGCCACCGCCCCGGGAGGCCAATTGGTTGGGGCGCCATGGAGGACATGATGAACGCAATGATTTCCGATGTGCCAACGCACGACAAACTTCCTTTCTACCGCCACCTTTATTTCCAGGTTCTCGTGGCAATCGCCGCCGGCATCCTGCTCGGTCATTTCTACCCGGATGTAGGCGCGTCGCTGAAGCCGCTCGGCGATGCCTTCATCAAGCTGGTGAAGATGATTATTGCGCCGGTGATCTTCCTGACGGTCGCAACCGGCATCGCCGGCATGGCCGACCTGCAGAAGGTCGGGCGTGTCGCAGGCAAGGCGATGATCTACTTCCTGACCTTTTCGACGCTTGCGCTCGCCGTCGGTCTGCTCGTCTCGAATATCGTCCAGCCCGGCGCCGGCATGCACATAGATCCGGCCACGCTCGACGCCAAGGCGGTGGCGACCTATACGGCGAAAGCCCATGACGCCACGATCACCGGCTTCCTGATGAATATCATCCCGGAGACGATCGTCGGCGCCTTTGCACAGGGTGACATCCTCCAGGTGCTGTTCTTCTCGGTTCTGTTCGGCATCGCGCTCGGCATGGTCGGAGAACGCGGCCGTCCGGTTCTCGATTTCCTGCAGGCATTGACCGCGCCGATCTTCCGTCTCGTGACCATCCTGATGAAGGCTGCCCCGATCGGCGCCTTCGGCGCCATGGCTTTTACCATCGGCAAATACGGCATCGGTTCGATTGCCAACCTGGCCATGCTGATCGGCACGTTCTATCTCACCTCGCTTCTTTTCGTTCTGGTCGTCCTCGGCGCCGTCGCCCGATACAACGGCTTTTCGATCATTTCCCTGATCCGCTACATCAAGGAAGAACTGCTGCTTGTGCTCGGTACCTCCTCGTCGGAAGCGGCGTTGCCCGGACTGATGGCAAAGATGGAACGCGCCGGCTGCAAGCGCTCGGTCGTCGGTCTCGTTATTCCGACTGGTTATTCCTTCAATCTCGACGGCACCAACATCTATATGACGCTTGCCGCACTCTTCATCGCCCAGGCGACCGACACGCCGATCACGCTCGGCGACCAGGTCCTGCTGCTGCTGGTCGCGATGCTGAGCTCGAAGGGAGCGGCAGGCATTACCGGAGCCGGCTTCATCACGCTGGCGGCGACACTTTCGGTCGTTCCATCCGTGCCGGTCGCCGGCATGGCGCTGATTCTCGGTATTGATCGCTTCATGTCGGAATGCCGGGCGCTCACGAACCTGATCGGCAATGCGGTCGCGACCATTGTTGTCGCGCGCTGGGAAAACGAGCTGGACCGGACACAGTTTGCCGCCGCCATGGCGGGCGGCGTCGACGCCGAAGAGGCGGTACTGATACCGGCGGGCCAGCCTGCCGAATAATCACCTTTTTCTATCGCAATCGCCAAGGTCGCCCTGGGGTGGCCTTGGCCAATTTTCTGGCACCACCGATAGGCACGGTGCGAAGAGCACGTGCCGTCCCCGCCCGGATTCAACGCTGCGCTATTCTTCCGGCGCTCCTTCGAGCAGACCGTCATAGACCTCGATGAGTGCATCGGTGATCGCCTGCCCCAGCGCATTGCCGGCGACGCGCACGTCGTCTTCCGTGCCGCTCCGCGAAGCTTTGGCCAGGTCGAAACCCTGTTCGCTGACGATCTGCTTGGCCACTTCGATGGCCCAGAGCCCGAAGTCCCCGCGATTGTCTATCTTGATCGAGTCATCCATCGTGATCTGCCTGTTGGTGGATCCGGCTTCTATATCGCCTCGGCAATGATGGCCAGCCTCTATGAGCAGAATATCCGATCGGCCCGAAAGAAACGGACGGAGGATTTCAGGCTGGTTGAATACTCTCGACAGCCCGCCAAATCGCTGGAATTCCAGATCGTCAATAAAAGGGGGCAAATTTTAGAAGGCACCGACGCTGCTGTGCAGGTGTGTCGGTTCAGAGAAGGCTAACGCGACAGTCGATCGCCATCCATGCGCAGGGTCACGAGCAATCCTTCCGCGGACCAGACGTGCTCGAGAGCGCCACCCAGATGGCCAGCCAGCGTGCGGCGGAGAAGCTTGCTTCCGTATCCACCGGGCCCCTCAGGGGTGCTGACTTCAGGCCCGCCTCTTTCCGTCCAGCGAATTTCGACGTCATTCCCAACCATCGTCCCCGATACATCGAGCGCGCCTTCCGGCACCGAGAGTGCGCCATATTTCAAGGCGTTGGTTGCCAATTCGTGGACGACGAGCGCCAGGCCCGTCGCAGCCGCCTGACCGACGCCGAGACGAGGGACGGCGACCCTGATCCGTCCGGCAAAAGCTCCGTCGTCATCATAGGGGGCGAGCAAAACGGTAAAGATGTCTCCGAGAAGCGCGGCATCGCCCTGGCCACTCGGTAGCGGACGAACAAGATCGTGGGCGCGACCGAGCGCGGTCAGCCGGTTGGTCAGTTGCTTCGTCATGTCTTCGATCGACGCAGACGATCGTGAGGTAATCAGGGTCAGACCCGACGCGATAGCAAGCAGGTTCTTGACGCGGTGGCTCATTTCGCCAGCAAGGAGTTCATGGCTTTCCTCGGCCTGCTTGCGCCCCGTGACGTCCAGAAAGATCCCCGTCATTGCCCGGTTCTTGATGCCCGCATCACTGCCTTGCCCCCGTGCTGATACCCATCGCACCTCCGATCCGACCAATATCCGGAAGTCGATCTCGTAAGGGCCGATCACGGCGCGTGTCGCGACAAAGGCCGCCCTCACCCTGTCCCTGTCGGCCGGATGTATTTTCTCGGACAGGTGCTCGAACGTCAGGCCGACATCGTGTGCGACGTTCCAGAGAGTAAAGCCGTGACCGTCCATAACAAAACGGTCAGTGTCCACGTTCCAGGACCACAAGGCCACGCCCGCCGCCTGGATTGCGCCGCGCAGTTGCTCCAGTCCCCATTCGGGGCCGCGCGGGGTCACGGTGTTGTTCACACTTGCTTCTGCTTCGCGCGCTTCGCGAGCATGATGCCGAGAGCGGTATTCCGGTCGCGCTCCTCCCTGGCAAGGCGGGCTTCCCGAAGACGCAGGGTCTTCGCCTCCCGTACCTGCGCGACATAATCAAGCTCTTCGACCGCGTGGTCGCGAGCGAAAAACTGCGATTGAACCTGGTCAAAGGCCATCTCGGCCTGCTGCCGGGTCTTGCTGTGCGTCATGATTATTTCCTGTTTGCAGATATGCAGGGTCGAAAACCAAAAAAGGCCGGACATGATGCCCGGCCCTTTAAAAAATCAGCTTCCAGCGGTGCCAGTACATCCGTGGTCAAAGCGAAAGCCGCTTTTTGGTCAGGCAGCCTGCAGGTTGCAAGCCGACATCTTACCGGACTTTACGTCGCGTTCAAGTTCGTAGCCGATCTTCTGGCCCTCGACGATTTCCCGCATTCCGGCGCGCTCGACGGCAGAAATGTGCACGAACGCATCAGCGCCGCCATTGTCAGGCTGGATAAAGCCGAAGCCCTTGGTGGAATTGAACCATTTAACTGTGCCTGTGGTCATGATGATGAACCCTTTCAAAGCAAGATTGAGTGACCCCGGAGCCAAGGCCCTGGGGATGGATGATAGCGATTGATTTTGAAAGGGAAGTTCGTCAGGCGCGGTGCCAAGCGCGCGGAAACCAAAGTTCAGCAAGCAAAAGATCGATGAACCATAAATAGAGGCTGCCCGCCCATAAGTCAACCTTTAGTTTTGGCACCTCGTGGAAACTGCTCTGGTCGAGGGAAATTTGCATTCCAGGCACGCCCCAATATAGCGGGCGGCGGTGGATCTTGCAGGAAAGGGTTAGCGCGACGGATCTCAACCCGCTCGGTTGAGCGCGGAACTGCCGCGACAACGCACCGGTCTGTGGTTGGCCTGTCCATATGTCTTGCCTGCTGGCGCAGGACCGCCATATAAGGCGCGATGACGTCTGATTCAAAGATATTTGTCGGCCTGCGGTCGACCCGCAAAAAACCGGCTCCGAGCGCCGAACCGAACCATCCGAAATGCCAGTGGGACGGATGCGAAAAGGGTGGCACTCATCGTGCTCCTGTAGGGCGGGATGCCGAGGGCCTTTATCTGCTGTTCTGTCCTCAGCACGTAAAGGAATACACCAAAGGTTATAACTTCGCGCCAAATCTCTCAGACCCGTTGGTGGCGCGCTATCAGCGGGAAGCGGCAAACGGCAGCCGCCCGACCTGGGGCACCGGTGTAAAGCAGGCCTCGGAAATGCCGCTCCCCTCCACGGCTCGCTCCGGTTCGGCAAAGGCGACGAACGCACGCAAAAGCGCTGCGCAACGCCAAGCCGCAAAAGTAGATCTCCAGCGACGCAAGCTCAAGGCACTGGAAGCCAAGGCTTTCGAGACGCTCGGCCTTTCACCGGACGCAACGCCGGAGGAAATCAGAAGCCGCTACAAGCAGAAGCTCAAGATGCATCATCCGGACGCCAACAATGGAGAGCGCAACTCGGAGGATCAGCTCAGGGCCTCGATCGACGCCCATAAGATCCTCAAGCTCAACGGCTTCTGCTAGGGCTGCGGCAAGTGATCCGCCGACGTCCCCGATGCCGGCGGATCCTCCTGCGGCAACGAGACGGCGTCGCTGCGGACGCAGCATCACCACCAAAGCACGAATCGCGCTAGCACTCTCACCACAAGAGTGCTAAGGATGTCCGATCGGGAACCCGCCATTGGGCTGCGCTCCCGCCAAGGAACCCAAAATGAACAATACCAATTTTCGGCCGTTGCACGACCGTGTCGTCGTGCGCCGTATCGAGGCCGAAGCCAAGACCAAGGGCGGGATCATCATTCCCGACACCGCCAAGGAAAAGCCGCAGGAAGGCGAAATCGTCGCTGTCGGCACCGGCAGCCGCGACGAGAGCGGCAAGATCGTCCCCCTCGATGTCAAGGCAGGCGACCGCATCCTGTTCGGCAAGTGGTCCGGCACCGAGATCAAGTTCAACGGCGAAGACCTGTTGATCATGAAGGAAGCAGACGTCATGGGCGTCATTGCCTGATCTTCGGCCGCTTCCTTATTTCCTTTTGACGAAGACCATGGGGCCAACGGCCCGGGAGTTTTTCCATGTCTGCCAAACAGATCAAATTCGGCCGTGATGCACGCGAGAAGCTGCTGCGCGGCGTCGATATCCTCGCCGACGCAGTCAAGGTGACGCTCGGCCCGAAGGGTCGCAACGTCGTGATCGACAAGTCCTACGGCGCACCGCGGATCACCAAGGACGGTGTCACCGTCGCCAAGGAGATCGAACTTGACGACAAGTTCGAGAACATGGGCGCCCAGATGGTTCGCGAAGTCGCTTCGAAGACCAACGACGTCGCCGGTGACGGCACCACGACTGCTACCGTTCTTGCCCAGGCGATCGTTCGCGAGGGCGGCAAGGCCGTTGCAGCCGGCATGAACCCGATGGACCTGAAGCGCGGCATCGACCTTGCCGTTACCGCCGTCGTGAAAGACCTGCTTGCCAAGGCCAAGAAGATCAACACATCGGAAGAGATCGCCCAGGTCGGCACCATCTCGGCCAATGGCGAGAAGGAAATAGGCCAGTATATCGCCGACGCGATGCAGAAGGTCGGCAATGAAGGCGTCATCACGGTTGAAGAAGCCAAGACCGCCGAAACCGAACTCGAAGTCGTCGAAGGCATGCAGTTCGACCGCGGCTACCTGTCGCCCTACTTCGTCACCAATGCCGAGAAAATGGTGGCTGAGCTGGAAGATGCCTACGTGCTCCTGCACGAAAAGAAGCTCTCCAACCTGCAGGCCATGCTTCCTATCCTGGAAGCAGTCGTCCAGAGCGGCAAGCCGCTGCTGATCATTTCCGAGGATGTCGAGGGCGAAGCTCTTGCAACGCTCGTCGTTAACAAGCTGCGTGGCGGCCTCAAGATCGCTGCCGTCAAGGCTCCGGGCTTCGGTGACCGCCGCAAGGCCATGCTGGAGGATCTGGCGATCCTGACCGGCGGCACCGTGATTTCGGAAGACCTCGGCATCAAGCTCGAGAACGTCACGCTCGAGATGCTCGGCCGCGCCAAGAAGGTCTCGATCACCAAGGAGAACACCACCGTCGTCGATGGTGCGGGCACCAAGGCGGATATTGACGGACGCATCGGGCAGATCAAGGCCCAGATCGAGGAAACCACCTCGGACTACGACCGCGAAAAGCTGCAGGAACGTCTGGCCAAGCTGGCTGGCGGCGTTGCCGTGATCCGCGTCGGCGGTTCGACGGAAATCGAAGTCAAGGAAAAGAAGGACCGCATCGACGACGCCCTCAACGCGACGCGCGCTGCCGTCGAAGAAGGCATCGTACCGGGCGGCGGTACGGCCCTGCTCCGCGCCTCGATCCTTCTCGACATCAAGGGCGAGAACGACGATCAGAATGCCGGGATCAGCATCATCCGCAAGGCCCTGCAGTCCCTGGTTCGCCAGATTGCTGAGAATGCCGGCGGCGAAGGCTCGATCGTGGTCGGCAAGATCCTGGAAAGCGATACCGACAACTACGGCTACAACGCCCAGACCGGCGAATTCGGCGACATGATCACCATGGGCATCGTCGATCCGGTCAAGGTGGTTCGCACGGCCCTGCAGAACGCGGCTTCGGTCGCCGGCCTGCTGGTGACGACGGAAGCCATGATTGCCGACCTGCCGAAGAAGGATGCCGCCGGCGGCGGCATGCCTGACATGGGCGGCATGGGCGGCATGATGTAAACGGGTTCCCATCGGGAACTCGATCACGTCTCCTGCTGTGAAGGGCTCCGATCGATCGGGGCCCTTCATTCGTATATTTGGGAAAATATCGAGCGGCAGCCCTGGTGGCGGCGGACGCGGTGTGGGCCGCAGTTGTTTGCCAGCCGCCCAGACTGCAGAGCAAGATGAGGGTCAAATGGTTGTATTGAACAGGCCGCGCAGTTCCGCGCCCTATCCGGACAGGGATATCGGTTGTCAGGAAGCCCTGGAGCAGGTCTTTCTTCAGCTCGCAAGGGGACTGACGCCGGACGATATCGTGGCGACGGCTGGCGGTGATCTGCCGCCCGTATTGGCCGGCCTTGCAAAACGCGCCGAAAGCGTCGGCTGGACGCTGGAAGAAGCGGAAACCGCCATCAGCGAACTGGCGCAGAACCTTCTGGACGACATGTCGCAGATGTAGCCTTTTGGCGATCCTGAGCGGATTCGCATGCCTCCGCCTCGGGGATCGGCCGGCGGCGGTGAACAATCTGCATCCGGCTCGCCGAGGACACGACCGAAATGTCGACGAACCCTAGGCGGAATTCAACCCGAAAGCGTCACGCGCGATCAAGCAAGCAGCGTCTCCCGGAAGGCATTCGCGACACACGTCAGGCCTGATATCGTAGACCAGACAGGATGTGCCGACACCGACCTGCCCTGACAGGGCAGAACAACGGGATCCTTCACAACGCATTCCTCCTTCGTCCGCAGCGACGAAACGTGCCGGCAGCCGACCGAGGTCAGCTTCGCTTTCCATGGAGAACCGTGGCCAATCGGCGGAAAACGAACAACACGCACCGCATGCCTGGCAATCAAAATCGTTCGATAAGGTCATACCCGTCTCTTATCACGGCGCCTACCGAAACTCCACAAAGGCACGCCACACGTGATGACGCTTGACCACGATCCGCCAAACGCAGGCAGGCGGTGGCGCATAGTCACAAAAGGGTCGTGAATTCGCGGGTATCACTGCGCAAGGCATGCCCCGAGGGCGTGATCATCGTCATCCAGGAGGCCCGCATGAGCGTCGCCGCATCTTTTCTTTATCGTGACGGCCGGCGAGTTGAAGCCGTGCCATTCGACGAGGCGGCCATCCCGGCAATGGACAACGAATTCGTCTGGATCGGGCTGCACAAGCCCACCCGCGAAGACCTTTTGACGCTGCAGGGTCGTTTTGGCCTTCACGAACTCTCCGTCGCCGACGCGCTCAGTCCGCTGCAAATGCCGAAGCTCAGCGTCTATGACGATCAGTTGTTCGTCATCGCGAAGACGGCGCAGCTGGAAGCCGACCATATCACGTATGGGGAAACAGCAATTTTCGTCGGCAAGCGCTATATCATAACCGTCCGCAACGGCTCGGAGCGGGGACATCAAGAGCTGCGCGGCAGACTGGAAACATCGCCGCAGACGCTGTGCCATGGCACTGACTACATCCTGCACGCGATCCTCGATTTCATTATCGACGGTTATCTTCCCATTGTGCGCACGATCGAGGATTCCGTGCTCGACATGGAAAGAAAGATGCTCGATGCCTTCCTGGACCGGAACCAGATCAAGCGCATTTTCAAGCTGCGACGGGAAATTATCCTGTTCCAGCGGGTTCTGGACGCAATGCTCGACCTTTGCGGAAAACTCTACCACCTCGATTTGCCGTCGCTTGACAGGGAAGCGAAGCCTTATTTCCGGGACGCACTTCAGCACATGCACCGCGTCGAAACGATGGTCGCAAGCTTGCGCGACGTGATCACCTCCGTTTTCGAGGCGAGTAATCTGCTCGAACAGCAAAGACAAGGCACGATCACGCGGCAACTTGCGGCCTGGGCCGCCATTCTCGCCGTTCCGACGGCGATCGCCGGCATATACGGCATGAATTTCGACAATATGCCGGAACTGAAAACCGGCTATGGCTATTTTGTCGTTTTGGCAGTCATCGCTGTCATGTGCATCGCACTCTTCGTTCGCTTCAAACGCGCCCGCTGGATATGACGCCGTGAACGTCCCGCGCGACGTATTCGTCATATATGGCTAATTATATGCCTATATCGTTCACATTTACACATTAAATACCCAGCGCTATCTCAGTCTGGTCGTTCATGAAGGCAGCTTCATACTGGCGGGCAAAGGACCCGGAGACGCCGGCCAGTCGAAGCGTGTCACGCCATTCATCAGAAATACACTGCGCCGCATCGCGGATCATCCGACGAGCGTCTGCTTCCGCGATCTCGAAAAACTCGCATGCCTCCAGCGCCAGACGGATCGACCGGTCGTGCACTCCACCTTCCAATATCGCCGTTTCGAGATGCGGATTTCGGTCACGCGCAGGGTTCACATCAAAAACCGGGGACAATCGCCAGCGGCCTGCCCCCACATAGAGGAAGCCGTGATTCTTCAGATGGTCATCCGTGTTCGCAACGAGGATGGTGAAGATCAGGCGCAGAAAGAGTTCGCGGAAATCGGCCTGCGGATCAGCGGCATTTGCCCTCATGAAATCGACGATCTCCGTATAGGAACCGAGCTCTGTGCCGGACTTGCCAAGGGCAGTACGGGCCGAGATGTAGGGGATACGCGCAGTCCCGCGCCGGTCGAACCGCCGGATCAGAGCGACCGGGAACGGCGTATTGGCGAGTTCCAGCCTGACTTCGGGAGTGCGGATACCGCAGGCCCGGGCGAGCCGGAGCGTGGCGACCTCGACGCACTCGATCGGCTGCTGGTCATGAACCGAAGTGAACTTGGCGAGCCAGAGCGTCTCGCCATCGCGGACATTCGCCTTGGGACGCGCACCGCCCGAACCACCTGCACCGGCGAGGATCTGCATGTCCTTGGCAGATATCTCCTTGCCCTGCTCGTAGGCCCGGGCGATAGCGGTGATGGCCTCCAGATCGATCGGACGTGGTATTGTGTCGGCCGCTCGCCCCCGGATGATTTCTCCCCTATCGTCCACAAACCGCAGCGCGCCCTGCCGGCACGCATCATCGGACAGCGTCAAATATTCAAACTCGGAAAGGCCGTTACCATATGTCCGTTCGAGAAGCCTGCGGCCCCAGCTATCCGGCGCGGCGTCGGCGAAGACGCCCGGCAATGCGTCGCGGATGTTTCCAAGCTGACCAGATGTGTGAAATAGCCCAGCTTCAAGGGCAAAGGTCGGCTGCACGGCAAAGGCGCGGGGGCTCTCGATCCAGGCTGGATCATAGGCGAAAGTCGAGAACTGTCGGGGGCCTGCCTGCGTGAAACGCAACTGACCAACCGGTATCAGGCTCTCGCCGAGAACGACATGGGCGTTGAAGTCGGGCATCAGAATGATGCGCCGTCCGGATCGACGACATCTGGATCATCCTGCGCCATTTCACCCTTGGCTTTTTGTCTGCGTAGCGTGGTCGCAAAGGACCGCCCGCGGCGCGGCTGGCGTTGGGCGGTCAACGCCAAGCCCAGATCGTCCTTGCGGATGTCGATCAGGTCGGCCAGTCGGTCCACAAGACCAAGCACAACCAGGATATCCGCGAGCGTGCCGATTCCAACACCGGGGTCACCCTTTTCCAGGCGCGCGACGGTACTCGGCGACGTGCCCGCACGCACCGCCAGATCGGCCACGGCGATGCCGCGCCGCAAACGAGCGCCGCGGACGTCGTGCCCGAGCCTTTGGAGGGCGGACTTTGATTTCGGCGATCCCATAGCAATGATCCAGATACGGCATGCAGGACTGGTTATTAGGTCATATATGGCAATTTGGTGGATTCCGCAAGCTCGGCGCGACGTCATCAAGACATGGACAGGCTTGCCGCGGTCGACGATTGAGGACCGGCCTTGTTCTGGTGGCACTGCTGAGGTCACGGTTGAGCTCGCGGCGGGTAAGGGCCGCGACAATCCTACACGTCCAAGCTGCTTCGCCCCATGGACCCGCATAATGCCGAACAGGCAAACCCCACAAAACACCGTTCATGAACAACAGTTGTCGACGTGTTGCCGATGCTGCGGCCGTTCGGAATTTGGTACTTGGGACAGGCGGCGGAGCCATCGTATTACTTTCTGTCGTAGCTCTATCTCCAGCCTGTCCAGTCGATCATTGCCGGCATCGACCCGGCATTCATTTTTTCTCGTCCGCCAATGCCTCTTTGGGCCGGCGGCGCGGCAGGAGTGATTTGAAGTAGCGCCACATCGGCGAGATAACATAGCTTGCGACCGGAATCGTGACGAAGCCGAGGACAATACCGACGATTCCCGCTCCTGCGGCCTCGACGATCCAGCGCAGCGCGGAGGGCAGAACGGGGATAGCCTGGACGGTCATTTTCCCGGCATCATGGATCAGATGCGCAAGGCCACTGACACCATAAGCCTCCAGCCCGTGAACGATGATGCCGCCGCCGACCCAGATCATCGCAGCGGTTCCGACGATACCCAGGATTTTCAGGAAATAAGGCATGCCGGTGACAAGCCCTCGCCCGATGGCGCGCACCAGCGGTCCCATGGGAGGCGCCGTCTGCGCACGCGCCATCATCAGACCCAGATCGTCGGCCTTCACGATCAACCCCACGCCACCATAAACCATGGCCGTTATGCTCAATCCCACGACTGCAAGGATGAAGGCCTGGGTGAACACGCTGCCTGACGGCACCGCGGCGAGCGTAATGGCCATGATTTCGGCCGACAGAATGAAATCCGTCTTGATCGCGCCGGCAACCTTCTCGTCTTCGAGCGACTGAGCGCTGAGACTTGCGGTTTCGAGGCCTGTTTCGTGGGTGTGAGCAGCATGCGGCAGCAGCATTTCGTAGACTTTCTCCACACCCTCGTAACAGAGGTAGAGTCCGCCGATCATCAGCAGCGGCGTGATGGCCTGGGGTGCGGCAAGGCTTAGGACGAGTGCGGCGGGAAGCAGGATCAGAAGCTTGTTCTTCAGCGAACCGAGCGCGATCTTGCCGATGATCGGCAATTCGCGTTCGGCCGAAAATCCGGTGACATAGCGGGGCGTGACCGCCGCATCGTCGATGACGACGCCTGCCGCTTTTGCGCCGGCCTTGGCTGCCTGCCCGGCGATATCGTCGAGGGACGCGGCAGCCACCTTCGCCAAGGCCGCGACATCATCAAGAAGGGCGATCAAGCCAATGCTCATTCGAGCCTCCGTGGTTTAGAGATTGCGCAGCGGCAACGGGTAGCCGTCATCCCTTAACGCGAGGACGTGGCATCTTCTATCGCGAAGATGCCACGCGCGGATCTTGACGGCAATGTCCGTTACTCGGCTGGCATCGGACTGAACCCGCCCTCGTTGCTGACGGGACGAGCCTGTTCGTCGCGCTTGCGGGACACGCGCGACAGGATGCTCTGCCGGTTCACAGACTTGCGCTCCGCATCGATCCGGTGGATCAGGATCTGCGCCCGTTCGATCGAACCGAGCAGCGCAAGGATGGTGCCACGTTCCGCAGCGCCGGCATTGGGTCCGAGCGCCAGCGTGCGGGCACGCAGTTCCTCTATTTCGGGGAGACTGACATGGCCGGCAGGCATGTCGGGACTGGTGACGCCGTGATCGGGCATGATTTCCTGCAGGGCGGTGCCCAGCTTGTTCAATGCGACATCGACGATCGCCTGGGCCTGGCTGCTGAACTTTTCACGCCTTACCCGCCGGGCGACCTGATGCATCGATTCCGTCAGGGCCGCGGTAAAATCCGCCTCCTCGATCAGGCTTGCGACGAGATCGAGCTGCTCGTAGGGCAGATCCTCCTTCATCAGCGATGCGGTATAGTCGCGAATATCGCGGCTGAGGATATCGGTGGCGAGATAGTGTTCGCCCGGATCGGATGGGGCCGACTTGGCGGAACGGGCGATGTCCAGGAACATGGCACCGGCCTGAAGGTGCCGGGCGGTTTCCTTCTGCACTGCCGGAACCGCAAGGGCAAAATTGCCGGCAAGCTTGCGGTCGAGGAATTTCGGTGTCGAATAATCCTCCGCATCCTCGGCATCCGTGCGCCCGATCCGCGACAGGACCCGGTCGAACACGCCGACGAAGGGAAACAGCAGCGCCGTGTTGAAAACGTTGAAGAACGTGGAATAGAGACCGACGGCCACGGGAACCAGCGGAAAGGTTTCCTTGCCCTCAATCACGACGGCGACACCCGGATCGCCGCCGAACCATTGCATCGCCCATGCCAGCACATCGATCGAGACGAAGAACAGCGGAACGGTGATGCAGACGCCGATGATGTTGAAGGACATATGCGCGTAGGCCGCGCGCTTGGCATTTTTCGAAAGATTGAGGGAAGCGATCCACGAGGTGATCGTGGTCCCCAGATCGGCACCCAGCGAGAAGGCAACCGCTGTCGTCCAGTCGAGGACACCCGCGGCGCCGAGCCCCATGACGATCCCGATCGTCGCGGACGATGAATGGATCATCGCGGTGACGCCGGCGGCGATCAGCACGCATTTGATCAGATTGTAATAGGAGTCCGCCGTCAACGTCGACAGAACGGCCATGACCTCCGGTATGTTGCGCAGAGGCCGGAGACCACCCGTCATCAGATTGAGGCCATAAAAGATCAGCGCAAAGCCCATGCAGGCCAGCGCGATATTGCGCACCTTCTCGTTCTTGGAAAAGCAATAGACCAGCGAGAACGTGCCGGCGAAGATCAGACCGAGGGGACCGAGCGGCAGGGCGATCAGACCGTTTCCAAGGGTCGTGCCGATATTCGCCCCCATGATGACGCTGATGGCCGGCCGCAGGCCGACGACGCCTGCGTTGACGAGGCCCACGACCATGACGGTCATGGCCGTGGAGGATTGAATGACCCCGGTGATGACCGTACCGGCAATAACGCCCTTGATCGGCGTCCCCGCTGCCTTGGCGAGGAACGCCCGCATCTTGTTGACGGAGAGGGCCTGGATGCCGTTCGACATGAACTCCAGACCAAGCATGAAAATCCCGAGGCCGCCGATGACGGGGACCAGAATATCCTTAAAGATATCAATATTCATTACGCCTAACCCCTTTTTGACGCCGTGGCGGCGCGATCCAACAAGGCCTTCGCAACCGGCCCGGAACGCCGGAGTGAAAAACCTGGCTACGAAGCACCAGCCTACTGGCTGGCGGCAGTGTCCTTCTTCAGCCAGTATTTGACGATCTGGCTGACCATTTGCGGTGTCACGGGCACGTAGCCCAGCGCCTCGGCGTCCTTGCCACCCTTTTCGAATGCGAGGCGGAAGAAGTCTTGAACCCGCCCGAACCTGTGCGGTCCTATCTTCCTGGAAACGACCACGAAAGTTGCCCCGGCGATCGGATATGCCCCCTCGGCCGGCTGGTCGGTCAACGACACCGCGAAATCCTTCGATTCATCCCAAGAGGACGCGCTTGCGGCGGCCCGCACGCCTTCCGGCCCCGGCTTGACGAACTTGCCCGCCCTGTTACCGATGGCCGCGTAGGGGAGATTTGCCCGTTTCACCTGGCCGAAATCGGCATAAGAAATGGCGCCCTTGGTCGCCTGCACGGAGCGTATGAGATCCTGGGTGCCCTCCACGGAGGTTCCGATGGGCCACTTGATCAGAGTATCCGCACCATGGGTCGCCTTCCATTCCGGGCTGACGGACGACAGATACTCCGTGAATATAAAGGTGGTCCCCGAACCGTCCTTGCGCGTGACGACGCCGATCGCCAGGTCGGGAAACGCGATATCCGGATTTACGGCCTTGATCGCCGGATCGGCCCAGGACTTGATCTTTCCCAGGTAGATGTCGGCAAGAATAGGTCCGGTAAGCTTGATCCCGTCTTTCTCGATCCCATCGAGGTTGACGGCGACAGCCACGCTGCCGAGCACGATCGGAAACTGCTGCCGGCCATGCTTTGCCAGTTCCTCATGCGAAACAGGCACATCTGATGCGGCAAAGTCGAGTTCTGGCTGGTCGAGGCGCATCAAACCAGCCAGGGAACCCACCAATTCATAGTCGACGGTCCAGTCCGGCGAACTGAAATCGCCGTCGTCCATGCGCGCCTTCTCGTAGTTCTCGGCCCATCTGGCGATAATGGGTGCAGCAAAGGTTGATCCAGCCCCGCGGATCGGATCGGCCATGACCACTGTTGGCCAAAGCATGAAAGCGATCCCGATGAGTCCCCAAAGAGGGGCGCCAGCCGCACCCAGCCCATGCGTCTGTCGAAAGAAACGTTCCATCGGTTATTTCCCTCATGGCCGTTATCAGCGCCCGACGAATGGCCCGATGGCCGGGCATCGTTATTCGGCAGTGAGTTGCCCCGCTCCATGCACCATCCAAAAAGATGTCCCGGGAATTTAGGTATTTGTCTTTGTTAACATCCTGATGACGGATCACTTGTGAAAATCCTCAGGGGTCCTGCGAGGAGGACGCCTTGAGCGGTAGGTGCACCGGCCATGCCAACCGATCGATTGAGATCTTCCGGGAACGAACCCGGCTGCGATCGTACGATCGAATCTCCCCGTCCCTGACCACCAATCCGACAACCTCAACCTTACCGCCAAGCACCCGACAAGATGCGTCTCGTTAACAAGGAAGTCGCGCATGCCTTGAAAGCGGGAGGAATGCGCTATAGGCTCCCGCTCGCGGCAACGGCCGTGCAAACATCAGGAGCCTTCATGCCTACCGGTACTGTCAAATTTTTCAACGAAGACAAAGGGTTTGGCTTCATCACGCCCGAGAATGGTGGAGCGGACGTGTTTGTGCATGTCTCCGCACTGGAACGAGGCGGATCTTTGAGAGAGGGACAAAAGGTAAGCTATGAGCTAGGCCAGGACCGCAAAACTGGAAAATCAAAGGCCGAAAACGTCAGCGCCCTTTAATCGGCACTGCACGTTTAGACTACAAAAGGTCGAGCCGAAAGGCGAAGCCAGTGAGATGCCGGCGCATCATTTGACAGCCGCCGGCCTCTCCCATCCTATTGAATACAGATGCTGTGCCTGAAAAGCCGTGCGGTTGGATTTTCGATCCTACCTTACAATCGCTTCCAGTGATCCCCAGTCATCCAGGTCGCCGCGACGGCAGAGCGATGGCGTCGCCGATCCTTCCGTGCGTGATCGCCTTCCTCTCAGTTCCGGTTCGAGTGATGACGCCCTTCGACCTGAGTGGATTGAACGGCGCGTGGAGAACGACGTTCCTCGCCGACCGCAACGATGATGGGATGGGTATGGGCCAGATCCGCCAGCTCCTCAACGGTCACCGATAGTTTGGGTTTCCAGTTCGGGTAGGTGTCACTGGTCCCCGGTACGTTCGTGGGCTGTTTCTCGTCCGTCACGTCAGCCAATCGCACTGCCACGAGCAACGACGGCGTCTTCGCGATGAAACGGTGCGCCATCACGGCCAGTGCCGAAATGTCATTCTCGCGCACCGTGGCTTCGCCCGTTGCAGCGACCGGGAGCCCGGCCGCTTTGAACGCCCGCAGAACCTGTCTTCGTTCCCTCTTGCGGTCCTTCATCTGCTGGCGGCCAGCGTCGCCGGAAACGAGCCCGTGGCTGATGCGCATCTCGACGTCTGCCGCCTTCCACCATCCGACAAAAGTCTGGTGATCGTGGGTCGACACACAGGCAAGTGCGAGGGACGGATAGTCCGCGGCCGGCCTGAAGCCATTCCTGGTCTGCTCATAGGATATTATCCGATAGGACAGGATATTCGCCGCTGCCAATTCGGCTTGTAATCCCTTCGGCAGGTTGCCGAGGTCCTCTCCGATCACCACGCAGCGGTATCTCTCGGACAATGCCGCCAGCGTGGCGATCAGCGACGGCTGAGGATAGGCGACATAGGCTCCCTGCTCGGGTCCATTTTCCGCGGGCACCAGAAATAGCCGGCGCAGGGCGGCGGCATGATCGATACGGACAGCACCGGCATATCGCATGACAGCGGACATCAGCTTTTCGAACGGAGATGGCTCGCCTTCGGCAATCGCCGAGGGGTGAAAAGCCGCCAGCCGCCAGTCCTGTCCGCTAGCGGCCATCGGGTCCGGTGGGCTACCTATGCTCGCGCCTTGGACATAGATCCCGCGGTTGCTCCAGGTCCCGGAACCATCGAGGGCTTCGCCAACCGCGACATCGAGGTATAGCCCTATACGCATCCCCAATTTCTGCGCGTGATCGGCAGCCTCCAAGAGCTGCCGATGCGCCAGCCATTGAAGCCACATGTGAAACGCGACCTCATCTTCGTGTTCTTCGGCGAAGCGGGACACGGGTTTGCTTTTCGGATCACGGTATGGTTCCGGCCAGCGGTGCCAGCCCGCCTCTCCGCCCGAAACCACCTGGGCCTCGGAAATGGCCTCGAACAGCGCATGAAGGCGGAGCGCCTCGCCACCATCGTGACGAAACGTCGAGAATTCGCGATCGGCGACACTGTTTTCCCTTCGCAGATGCTTTGAACTCCGCCAGACCCTGCGGAGGTTATCGAGCTTTACGCGGGCCACCCGTCCGTAATCCACCAACGGCGCAAGGCGCAATTGCTCGATCTCGCCCTGCACTTCCGGAGACCATGTAAAGCCCTCGACCTCATCGACGGCGATATAGAGCGGATTGAGAAACCCACGGTTGGACGGTTCGTAGGGGCTGCATCGGTCGGGGGCGGCAAGAAACGGGGCGTGGAGGGGATTGAGGCCGACAAAATCGGCTCCCCACGCTTTTGCCAGGCCTATGACCGATCGGAGGTCGGCAAAATCGCCCATCCCCCAGTTCCGTTCCGACCTCAATTCGTAAAGCTGGCACGACAGCCCCCAGACCCGATCGGTGCTCGCGAAATCCGGGAGGAAACATTTCGGCGGATCGGAAGCGAAATGCGGGGTCCGGGCAGGCGGAAGCCCCTTTAATGCCGAGAGTATTTTTCGCCGGCCGATTTCCGGGACAGGTACATCCTCACCGCTTGGCGAGGGCCGTTTCGCCTCGACACCATATCGGTCCGCGATCGAATCCTCTTCGCTCACGGCCTTTGATCCGCCTCTTCTCATCGAACCGGCTTCCACGGAAATGATCCCTCGATCCGCTCCATCGCGATCCCTTTCTCCCAGCTCTCGTGCCGATCACGAAGCCAGCGCCATGGAACTATCGCCGCGGCCAAGTGTTCCGGCGGCGAGCAAATAACGGGCCGCGGAACTGCAAAGCGCCGGCGGGGCTCAGCACCTCCGTCGCTGCAACAGCTATTCGCAACGATCCGTCGGCGCAGAATCCCACACCGCGTTCATGAGCTGCGCAATCAGCCCAATGCCACGCCGTTGGTCGCCACGAATACACAATAGAGCGATTTGGTGGCGGTGATGAACAGCCTATTCCTGCGCGGCCCCCCGAAGGTGAGGTTCGCGACCGTCTGCGGCACGAGGATCTTGCCGAGCAGCACCCCGCCGGGCGAGAAGCAATGCACGCCGTCGCCGGCGCTCGTCCAGACATTTCCTTTTACATCGACACGGAAACCATCCGGCAGGCCGTTGTCCAGGCTGCAGAAAATCCGGTCATTGGCGAGACGCTTGCCGTCGACGACATCGAACACCCGGATGTGCCGCGGCGCCCTGATGTCGTGGCTGGAGGCGGAGTCGGCGATATAGAGTTTTGTTTCGTCCGGAGAAAAGGCAAGACCATTCGGCTGTCCGAAATCGGTGACGACCGCCTCAAGATCGCCACTCGCCGGATCGAGGCGGTAGACGTTACGTGTATCCTGTTCCGGCTCGGCCCGGTAACCTTCGTAGTCGGACTTGATGCCGTAGGTCGGATCGGTGAACCAGACGCTGCCGTCCGAGTGCACGACGACGTCGTTCGGCGAATTGAGGCGCTTGCCCTGGTAGCGGTCGGCCAGAATGGTGATCGACCCGTCAATCTCGGTACGCGTCACGCGCCTGCCGCCGTGTTCGCAGGACACCAGCCGGCCCTGACGGTCGCGCGTATTGCCGTTGACGAAATTCGACTGTGAGCGGAACACCGAAACACCGCCTTCCGGTGCCCAGCGCATCATCCGCTGGTTTGGAATATCGCTCCAGATCAGGCAATTCAGGTCAGCGAACCACACCGGTCCCTCGGCCCAGCGGCAGTCGGAATAAAGCTCCTCGAGGGCTGCGCTGGCGACGATCAACTGCCGGAAGGCTTCGTCGTGAAACTCGTAGATGGAGGTTTTCTGCGGCATGGGAATGTGTCCGATTGGAGTTGTTCATCGGTTGGCTTGACGGCCGCCGGCGAGGAGAATGACGGCGATGATGATGAGGCCGGTGAGGATGAGACGGAACCCGGCGCCGAAGCCATAGGTGTTGAGCATCGACACCACAAGGAACATGAACAGCGAGGCCCCCCATATGCCCGGAATGTTGGAATTGCCACCCGCCACGGCGGTGCCGCCGATCACGACAACCGCGATCGACATGAGCAGGTATTCGGAACCCATATTGAGTGCTGCGCCGCCGGAGAAGCTCGCAAGCAGGTAACCGCAGATCGAGGCGAGGACCGCGCAAAGAATGTAGGTGACGAGCCGCGTGCCGTCGATCGGAATTCCCGTCATGCGGGCGGCTAACGTGCTCTGACCGATCGCCGAGATCCAGCGGCCATAGATTGTCTTTTCGAGCAGGACCCAGGCAATCACCGAGAGGATGAGCGCGACGATGGCGATATTGGGAACACCCAACAGATTGGATGTGGTGAAGTTCGCCAGTATCTCCGGGGGCTTGATGCGCAGGCCGCGGTTCGTCCAGATCGCCGTCGACTGGATGATGAAGCTCATGGACAGCGTCGCGATGATCGGCGGGATGCGCAGCAGCTTGATAAGCACGTAGTTGCCGATACCGATCGCAAAGCCCAGCAGGATCGAGGCGAGCAGGCCGACGACGATCATGCCGTCCTGTACGTCCATCAGCTTCAGCGCCAGCGTGCCGGAAAGGGTCATCGTGGCGGGCACGGAGAGGTCGATATTGCCGGGGCCGAGCGTGATCACGAACATCTGGCCGAGGCCGACGATGACGGAGAAGGCTGCGAAAGTCAGAGCCGCCTGCGACAGGCCGAGCGAGCTTGCTCCGCCGGTGAAGAGGACGGTAGCGATCCAGACGGCAATCGTGGCCGCGAAAGACCAGATCCAGGGTTTGGAGTAGAGAAGGCGTACGCCGCTCATCGGCTCTTCTCCCGCTTTTCCAGGCGGTTGAGGAGGAGGCGCAGCGCCAGAACGACGATGAGGATTGCTCCCTGAGCGCCGATCTGCCAGTCGGAGGAAATGCGCATGAAGGACAGGAACGAACCGGCGAGCGTCAGGGTCAACGCCCCGATGACGGCGCCGATCGGGGATACCTTGCCGCCGATGAACTCGCCGCCGCCGAGGATGACACCCGCGATCGACAGCAATGTGTAGCGCAGGGCTATGTTGGCATCCGCCGACGTCGTGAGGCCGACAAGCGCGATGCCGGACAGCACGGCGAAAAAACCGGCCAGCGCATAGGTTCCCGCACGGATGCGGATGACCGACCAACCCGCGCGTTCAACCGAGCGGACATTTCCGCCGACGCCGCGAATCAGCACGCCGACGGAGGAGCGCATGATGGCGAAATGGGTGACTAGCGCGATGATGACGCTGGCGACGATCGCCATCGGCACGAAGGGGGGCCGGGAGGTCATCAGCCAGCGGGCCCAGCCCGGAGCTTCGCCGCCCGGAGATGGCAGCATGAGGACCGCGAGTCCGCTCCAGACGAAGCTCATACCGAGGGTCACGACGATCGAGGGCAGTTCTCGGACGTGAATGACGACACCAATCACGGCGTAAGCCGCAATAGCACCGAGGAAAATCAGCACCCCAACCGCCGGGGAGGCCTGCAGGAACGTCGCGGTCACGCAAGCGCAGAAGCTGACGAAGGCGCCCATCGACAGATCAAGGTCGTTGACCGCCATGACCAGCATCTGCGCCACCGTCGCGAGGGCGATCGGCACGGCGAGATTGAAGAGCAGGTTGAGGCCGGTATAGCTCATGGCGCGCGGCTGCATGTAGAAGACGGCAGCAAGCAGCAGTGCCAACGAAGCGGCGGGGATGACAAGGCGGATCGTGCCGGTGGATATCCTCATGCCGCTTCGCCTCCGCTGAAGGAGGCTTCGAGAACGTTCTTCTCAGTGACCTCGTCGCCTGCGAGTTCGGCGACGATCGCTCCTTCCCGGAAGACATAAACCCTGTCACAGAGACGTATCTCGTCCATTTCCGTCGAATACCAGATGAAGGTGCGGCCGCCTGCCGCTTCAGAGCGGAGGATGTCATAGACTTCCTGCTTGGTACCGACATCGACGCCGCGCATCGGATCGTCCATCAGCACGATCCTCGCGCTCGTCGCCAATGCGCGGGCGAACAGCACTTTTTGCTGGTTGCCGCCGGAGAGCGACAGGATGCGGTTTTCCATATCCGGTGTGCGGATCTCGATGCGCTTTTTCCAGCCGTTGCCGAGCGCGCCTTCGCGGTTACGGTCCACGATGGTCCTGGCGGAAAAATCGCCAAGCGATGCGACGCTGAGGTTCTTCAGGATGCTCCAGAGCGGGAATATGCCGTTCAGGCTGCGGTCGCCGGCAACGAAGGCGATCTCTTTCCGGCGGGCTGGCCACCAGTTGCTGTTGCGAGACAGATAGAGGTCGAGAAGCGTTTCCGTCTGGCCATGGCCTGCGAGACCGGCAAGGCCGATCATTTCGCCGCGATGGGCTTGAAAGGCAAGACCGTGCCCCCGTCGCGCAGGGGCGCCAAGCACCGGCGCTCGATTGCGTTTGTCACCCGTGCGCTGCCACTCCTTTTCGCGCGCCACGTTGCCCATGGCTTCGACGAGGCTGCGTTTGCTGAACTCCGATGCGGAGCGATCGGCGACGACCCGGCCATCCTTCATCACCACGATGCGGTCCGAGGTGGAGAGGATTTCGCCCAGGATGTGCGAGATCAGCAGGACCGATCCCCCCTCGCCGACGAACCTGCGGATATAGGCCATCAGCTGCGCCGCCAGCCCAGCGTCGAGCGAAGATGTCGGTTCATCGAGAATGACGAGTTTCGGCTTCTGGTTCAGGCCGGCGAAGCTGACGGCGATCTCGACCATCTGTCGCTCGGCGATCGAGAGGTCGTCGATCGTGCTGTCGCAATCGATGCCATGGCCGGGAAAAATTTCCTGCAACTGGAGTTTGACGAGGGCGCCCGCCCTGCTGCGCCAGTTCCAGCCTGCGAGTTCCGCGTGCATGATGCGGGCGTTCTCATTGACGGTCAGGTTGGGGCAAAGCGACAATTCCTGGAAAACGCAGCGAACGCCATTGGCTCGCGCGGTCGAGATGCCGTGCTGGGCGCGGACACCACCATAGCTGATTTCGCCTGCATGGGGGGGCAGGCCGCCGTTGATGACGTTGACGATCGTGGATTTGCCAGCACCGTTATGTCCGACCAATCCGACGCATTCGCCGGCATGGATGACAAGGTCGGCGCCGTCCAGGGCCTTGACGGCGCCGAAGGTGACCTTGATGCCGCGGGCGGCAACGACCTCTTGTCTTGTAGTCACTTCATTCATGCGAAACACGTCATCGACAGTTCGGGAGGCAGCCGGGCACGGATCGGGACACGGCGCGCAAGGGCGCCGCATCCTGTCTTGGGGAGGATCAGCCTACTTGGCTGCGCTGATGACTTTCTGGGCGTCTTCCAGCGAATACTCGACATTGGCGACGCCACCCTTCTGGGTGCCGGCGAGATTGGTTTCGAGATTGCCCTGATCGATGCGCAGGAAGGGGACCACAAGGTCCTTCTTCACCTGCTTGCCGTCGAGGATCTGCTGGGCCACCCAGAAGGCAAGCGTCGAAACGCCGGGAGCGATGGAGACGGACATCGTCTCGTAGCCGTTCTTGTCCTTCTGCTGCTTCCACCAGACGAGTTCGTCCTCGCGGTTGCCCATGACGATGGTCGGAGTGGGGCGATTGGCTGCAGCGAATGCCTGGGCCGCGCCGTAACCGTCGCCGCCCTGGGTTACGACGGCGGTGATTTCCGGAAGGCTCGGAAGAATGCCGGCGACGGCCCGCTGTGCGACGTCCTGCGCCCAGTCGCCGTTGACGGCACCGACGATCTTGAACTGCGGGTTTTTCCGGACGCCAGCCTGGATGCCTGCATGGATTTCGTCATCGACCGAAACCCCGGCGAGACCGCGAATCTCCAGCAAGTTCCCCCCCTTCGGCAGCTTCTTGGCGAGATATTCGACCTGGCTTTCGCCCATCGCCTTGAAATCCACCGCGATGCGCCACGCACAGGGCTCGGTCACGATACCGTCGAAGGACACGACGGTGATGCCGGCATTGCAGGCCTCCTTGACGGCGCCATTGAGCGCGGTCGGCGACGCGGCATTGATGACGATCGCGTCATAGCCCTGCAAGATCATGTTCTGGATCTGGGCCGCCTGCTCGGTCGCCTGGTTCTCGGCCGTCGTGAACGGATCGGCGGCGGCGACGATCTTCTTGGAGACGGCCTCCTTGGTGATTTTGTCCCAGCTCGTCAGCATGGCCTGGCGCCAGGAATTGCCGGCATAATTGTTGGAAAGGGCGATCTTTTTGCCCGAAGTATCGGCCAGGGCGGAGACCGGCCCGGCAATGCAAGCGATAGCGACAGATGCAAAAAGCATCTTCCTGATGATCATGATTTCCTCCCTAAGTCCTCGACGGGTTCTTCGGCCCGCTCCTCAACGGTTGTCCGAAGATAGTGATTGCGCTGAGCCCCGTTTGCTCAGTAAAGCGAGCATGGAGGAGAAATCAGATGTTGTATAGGCGCATACAAGCAACCTTCTTGCGGGTACTCGCGCAAAATTTGCGGGTTCCCGCAAGACAAGAGCAGCGGCGAGGCGTCTAATGACTGGAGGACTGGAGGATGTCCGTCATGCTCAATCCGGCAGCAAACGCGTTGTTTGACCGCTATCTCGGAATATCCCGGCTGCTGGCAGGCCAACTCGATTTCAACTCGATCATCCAGGCGGTTGCGGCTGAGATCAGCCATATCATCCCGCACGATCATCTCGACGTCTGCATCAAGATGCTGGACGGGAAATACCACATCGCCTACGAGAGCGGGCTTGCGACCGCCTGGAGCCAGCAGCCCCCGGCGCTGTTGACCGGTAGCCCGATCCGTACGTTACTTTCCGGCGAGGTGGATTTCCTGCTTTCGCCGGATGCATGTGCCGATCCGCGCTTTCATTTCGCCGGCGCGTTCTCGAGCCCGATCGTCGAACTGTCCCTAAGAAGCCGACTGCATGTGCCGCTGAAAGTTCAGGGCGATATCATCGGTGCCCTGAGCTGCTCCAGTCACGAGCGCGACAAATACTCGATGGAGGATGTCGAGAACGCCCGCTCGATCGCCGATCTGCTGGCACCCTATTTCTTTGCGCTGAGGGCTGCCGAACAGGCCAAACGCTCGGCGATCGTCGAGACGGAGGCCCGCGCCCGCGAAGAGGGATTGCGGCTGGGTGCGCTCAAGCTGACCGAGGCGCTGGAGGCCGAACGCCAGCGGATCGGCATGGACCTTCACGATCAGACGCTCGCAGACCTGACACGGCTCGCGCGGCGCATGGAGCGGCTCTCGGGACTTCCGGAGATGCACGGGGATGCGCTCGAACCGCTCTGCCGTACGCTGCAGCAATGCATGCACGATCTCCGCCAGATCATCGAGGAGGCCAAGCCCACCGTGCTGCAGCTTTTTGGCGTCGCGGAGGCGATCGAGAACCACTTGGAACGCTCGGTACGCGAAAGCGGCCTGCCCGTCGCCTGGCGGATGGTCGACGAGACGGGTGGAGCATTGCTCGACCTCGACCGGACCGTGGCGACCGCGCTCTTCCGCATTGTCCAGGAAGCGGTCAACAACGCGATCCGTCACGGGCAGCCGAAGACGATCCTGGTACATCTGCGTATCCAGGGCGACGCGCTGTCGATCGAGATCAGCGACGACGGGAGCGGCCTGCGCAACGGTCGCGACAAGGCGGGGCACGGGATAGGCAATATGAAGACGCGAGCGCGGCTGATCTCGGCAAAATTCGAGATCGGCGGCAATCCGGGCGGGCCCGGCACGACGGCCAAGGTCGTGCTGTCGATGGAACGCAGGCATGTTGCGGAGAAATCGGCATGAAAGTCTTGATCATCGAGGACGACCCGCTGCACCGATCCTACCTGCACGAGGCAGTGCGGGCGGCATTGCCGGAATGCGACACGGTGCTGGAGGCGGAAAACGGCCATGCCGGTGAGGTGCAGGCGCGCCAATCCCGGGCCGAGCACGTGGTTATGGACTTGCAGATGAGCGAACGCAATGGCATCGAGGCGGCCCGCACCATCTGGCGCGAAAGACCGGATACCAAGATTCTGTTCTGGTCGAACTACTCCGATGAAGCCTATGTGCGTGGCGTGGCGCGTATCGTTCCGGAAGGTGCGACATACGGATACGTGCTGAAATCCACCTCCGACGAGCGGCTGAAGCTCGCACTTCGCGGCGTCTTCATTGAATCCCAATGCGTTATCGACCGCGAGGTCCGGGGCGTCCAGCAGAAAAGCCTCGGCACCGCGCATGGCCTGAGCGACGCGGAATACGAAATCCTGGTGGATGTGGCGCTCGGCCTGACCGACAAGGCGATAGCACAGCGCAAAAAGCTCTCGTTACGCAGCGTCCAGAACCGGCTTCAGCAGCTCTATGAAAAATTGGACGTCTACGAGGAACCAGGCAACGGGCCAGAGGGCTGGTACAATCTTCGCATGCGCGCGGTCGCCGTCGCCCTGCTCCGCAAGGTGCTGAATGCCAGCGCACTCGAAAGAGGCGAGCGTGAATTGCGCAGCGCCCGCGGGAATGAGGCACATTGACCGGATTGCCGCGATCGCTCCTGCGCGACAAAGCGTGAAGTCTCTACATGGCGAACCGCCTCGAGAGAAAGATCAGGAGGACAAGCGGCCCTCCAAAAAGAGCCGCCATCATGATAGCGGATAGAAGGAACCTGCCGAAGAGGCGCAAGACGGTCTTACGGGTCATTGCTGTGCCGATTTCGGCGAGTGACGTTCGTTTCCGCTGATCGAATGCGTCCTCACCCTCGCCGCGACCCACTGGGTCAGACTGTCGATGCAGGAGAGGATGACAGGCACCACGACCAGGGTCAGGAGGGTAGAGCTGACGAGGCCGCCGATGACGGCATGCGCCATCGGAGCCCGTTGCGCACCACCGCCACCGGCCGCCAGCGCGAGCGGGATCATGCCGGCGATCATCGCGAGCGAAGTCATGATGATCGGGCGGAACCGTACGGCGCCCGCGTTGACGAGTGCCTCGCTAAGGCTCGAACCCCGCTGGCGCTCCCGGTTGGCGAAATCGACCAAGAGGATGCCATTCTTGGTAACGAGCCCCATCAGCATGATGAAGCCGATCATCGAGAACATGTTGACGGTACTTCCCGCGACCATGAGGCCGATGAGCACGCCGATCAGCGACAGAGGAAGGGCGGCCATGATCGCGAGCGGCTGGGTGAAGCTCCCAAACTGCGATGCCAACACGACATAGATGAAGATCACCGCCATGGTCAGTGCTCTGAACAGGCCGCCTGTCGCCTCCCGAATGTCCTCGGAATCGCCGCCGAATTTTATGCGATAGCCCGTCGGCAAATCTTGCCTGGCGACCATGGCCTCCAGTTCAGCTGTGACATCCCCCGCGGCTCGGCCGGATATATCCGCCGAGATCAGAAGCTCTCTGGACATGTCGAGACGACGGATTTCGGAGGCCGCCGGGACGAGCGCGATGTCCGCGACCTGATCCAGCCGGATCATGCGCGGATTGCCGCTTGCGTCATCGCCGGGGGCCTTGATCACCAACTCTCCAATGGCGGCGACGCTGGCACGCTGGTTGCGGGGAAGCCGGACGACAACGTCGTAGGTTTCTCCGCGCCTATCGGTCCAGGTGGAAACGTCTTGGCCGCCGATCAGCGGCGAGAGCATTCCGGCCAGTTCGGAGATGCCGATGCCCAGATCACTCGCCTGCTCGCGCTTGAGCCGGACGGAAAGGATGGAATTTTCCTCGCCGGCGCTTGAATTGATGTCCACCATGCCGGGCACCCGACGCATGCGAGTGGTCAGATCCGCCGCGATCTTCTCCAACACCCGCTGATCGTCACCCAGGACGCTCAGTTGGATCGCACTGGCGCCTCCGCCCAGGCCCTCCTGGATAAGGGCGATCTTGATTCCCGGGATGACGGAAAGACGACCCCGGATGGGATCCTCCATGGCGGCGGGCGTCCGCTTGCGTTGTTCCTGCGGCACGAGGCTGACGAGAATGGCGGCTTTGTGTTTGCCCATGGCGCTGCCGGTGTTGATCGTCGAGTAGATCGAAGCAACTTCGGGAAACTCATGCAGCGCCTTCTCGACCTGCCCCACCTTGGCGCGCGTGTAATCGAGCGAAGAACCTGCCGGCGTCGTCATGCTGATCTGGAATCGTCCTTCATCCGCATTGGGAACGAATTCGACACCCACCAGGGGAACCATCAAAATGCTGCCGACGAGGATGCCGGAAGTCAGCGCGAGCGTTATCAAACGATGGCGCAGCGTCCAGCGGACGACCTCTCGATAGCGCTCGGCGAGCCTTTCGAAACCGGCGTCGAAGCGCGCAATCAGCCGTCCGACTGGTCCGCGCCTTGCGCCGGGCTCCGCATCGGAATCATGCCAGACGCTGGAAAGCATCGGGTCGAGGGTGAAGGCGACGAACAGCGACAGCAGCACGGCCGCGGAAACCGTGACGCCGAATTCGTAGAAGAAACGGCCGACCATGCCTTCCATGAATGCGACGGGCAGGAAGACGGCGACGATCGTGGCGGTCGTCGCCGCCACGGCGAGTCCAATTTCGTTGGTACCGTCGAGAGCGGCCTTTAAATGCGACTTGCCCATGTGCAGATGGCGCGTGATGTTCTCGCGCACCACGATCGCGTCATCGACAAGAATGCCGATCGAGAGCGTCAACGCCAGCAGGCTGAGCATATTGAGCGTGAAGCCGAGAAGGTCGATGACGGCGAGCGTGCCAATCATGGCGATCGGAAGGGTCAGGCCGGTTATCACCGTGCTTCGCCATGAGTTGAGGAACAGGAAAACGATGGCGACCGCCAATGCCGCTCCCTCGATCAGTGTCGATTGCACCTGGCCGAGCGACTCCCGAATGGGGGTGGAGGCGTCCGTGACGACTTGAAGCCGCACGTTTTGGTCGCTCAGTTCGGCGTTCAGTTGATCGAGTCGCTTGCGCAGATCGCTCACCACCTGCACGGTATTGGCATCCCGGACCTTGACGATGGCGATGGCGAGTGCGGCTTCGCCGTTGTAGATCGCCCGGCTTTCCGGATCCGCCGCGCCATCCGTTACGGTGGCAACATCGCGGAGATAGACAGCCCCATCGCCGCGGCGGGCAACGATCACGTCCAGAAAGTCCTTCGGCTCCGCAATCCGTCCCTGTACCTGAATGGTACGGTCGGTAATACCGCCGACCAGGCTTCCGGCGGGTCTGTTCCCGTTGGTGGTCCGGAGGGCGTCGATGACCTCGTCGACTCCGATGCCCAGTGCGCGCATTTGCGTCTCGTCGATGCCTATGCCGACCTGCCGCTTCTGATCGCCGATCAGCGTCGCCTGCCCGACCCCGATGACCGCCGTCAGTTGGCCCAGCACGCGCTGGTCGGCGATCCTCGTGAGTTCCGGTATGCCGAGGGAACCCGAACTGATCGCCACCGAAAGTATCGGTTCGTCGGATGGGTTAAATCGCGCCACGACAGGGTTGTCGGCTTCTTCCGGAAGGTCGGTTTCGAGGGCTGCTATCTTGTCGCGGACGTCCTGCGCTGCCGTCGTGCTCTCCACCTCCAGCTTGAACTGGGCAATGACGATCGACCGCCCTTCGGAGGAGGTCGACGTGATCTCATCGAGGCCGCTGATCGTATTGAGCGCCTCCTCGATGGGCCTGGTCACCTCCGTCTCTATGGTTTCGGGCGTCGCACCCGGAAAGGCTGTCGTCACCACGACAACCGGGACATCGACGTTCGGAAACTGATCGACGCCGAGGCGCTCGTAGGAAAACGCGCCCAGCACGAGCAGCACCGCCATCATCATGGTGGCGAAGACGGGATGATTGATGGAAATGCGGGTGAGAAACATGTCAGCCCGCCTTCGGAATCGTGACGGTGACGTCGGGTCGCAGCTCGGGCAGCGGTACGGTCACGATCGTGTCGCCATAGGCCAGGCCTTCGGAAATCTCAAGGCTGTCGCTCCCGCCCCATCCGGTTCCGACGGTCACGGGCTGGCGGACGAGGCGGCCCTTTTTCAGCTTGAGGACATAGTCTCCCATCTCGTCTTTACGCAGCGAAATAGCCGGTATCACGATTGCGTCGTCGTTTTGCCGGACCAGGATCGAGCCGGTCGCGAACAATCCGCCCCGAAGATGGGTGCCACCGTTGGAGAGCCGGATATAGACCGGAATGAAGCGCGTACCGTGGTCGGCGACCGGACTGATACGATCCACTCGTCCGAGGACGGTTTGCCCGGCAAGCCCGTCGATGTGCAATTCTGCCCGTTGGGCGAGGGCAATACGGTGAACGTCGCGCGTGGAGACCAGGACTTTTGCTTCCAGAATGCGCGTATCGACGATCGTGAAAAGTTCTGCGCCGGCGCCGACGCGGGAGCCCTGGTTGATCGCCCGGTTTGAGATCACCCCGTCGAACGGCGCCAGAACTTCGGCGTCTCGCAAAGCGCTGCGGGCGATATCCGCCTGGGCTGAAAGGCTTTTCAGTCTGGCCGTCGCGGCGGCCACCTCGCTTCGCGCCTTGTCGAGTTGCTCCTGGCTGGCGATGTTCTTTTCGGCAAGCTGCTCGATCCTGTTGAGCGACTGCATGGTAAGCAGCATCTCCGCAGCCGCGACATCGCGATCCCCCTCGCGCTGCCTGAGGACTGACTGGAGATCGTCCGTCTCAAAGCGGACCAGCACGTCCCCCGCCTTGACCGCCTGTCCGGCAACGGCGCGGACTTCCACGATCTTACCTCCTTCCTTGGCGTGCAGGACGGCACGATTGGTCGGCTCGAGGTCCCCGCTGACGCGCAGCCGTTCCACCATGGAAGTGGGCCGGATGTCAGCAATCTCCGAAAGGGTCAGTTCCAGCGGCTTGTCGACCTGGTTCGCCGCGACCGCCTCCACCACCTCTTTCACCCGTTCATTCGCATCGATCGTTCCCCGTGCGGGATCGATAAACACGACAGCGAGGTAGACGCCTCCCAGAAGCATTCCTGCCTTGGTCAATCTCATTTTCCATTTCAAAGCCATAGCGATATTCCTTGGATTTTTGAGCACGGCCGCCTGCGGGCGGCGCCTCGCGTTTTCGCGACTGGATGGTTCCGGTTGCTAGGCTTTGACAATTGCAGCAGCATTACCGGATGGTTCTCTTGTCCCCGTAATGCTGCCGCAATCTTCGCGGCGGAGAAGAACGGGACAGGAGAGCCAAGGGACGATGAGACTTCTATTGATAGAGGACGAGAGAGAGCTGGCCGACGCGCTGTCGGGGGCGCTGAGCAAACACGGCATCGTCACCGACCACACCACGCATCTTGCGGACGCTTTCGAACTGACGCGCCAGAACAGCTACGACGCGATCCTTCTGGATCGGCGTCTTCCCGATGGCGAAGGGCTGAGCTTCATTCCGATGTTGAGGCGGACGGGCACCGATACGCCAATCATCGTGCTGACGGCGCGCAATGAGCCGTTGGAGCGGGTCGAAGGGCTGGATGTCGGGGCGGACGATTATCTGGGCAAGCCGTTCCTCGTGGACGAGCTGATGGCCCGGTTGCGGGCGGTTCTGCGACGCCCGCCAAGCCTGACGGAACTTCAAATCTCAGTGGGACGGATGGCGATCGATCCCCTGCATTTGAGCGTGACCGTCGAATCGATCCCACTCGACCTGCCCCGGCGCGAACTTCTCGTCCTAGTGGCGCTGGCCAAGCGGAAAGACAAAACCGTTCTTCGATCGACGCTCGAAGCCGCGGTCTACAATTATGAAGAAGAAATCCAGTCGAACGCGCTCGATGCGCATATTTCAAGATTGCGCAAAAGACTGCTGGACGCCGGCGCCGGCATCGCGATCCACAATATCCGCGGCGTCGGATATCTCCTGAAGGAGGAATGATGCGCGACAGGTCTAGTCCCTCCCTTTGGTGGAAGCTGAGCTGGCAACTCAGCCTGGTCATCATCGCTGTTGTTGCTGCGGTGATTCTCGGCCTTTGCGTGTGGGCTGCTACGATCATGTCGCCCAACATTGCCATGGAGGAAAAGATCGGTTCGGCTATAGCCGCGGCCACAACACGCGACAGCCAAGGACGTTTGGAGCTACGAGACACACCGGGGCTCAGGGCGCTCAAGGAGCAGAACACCTCCCTTTGGTATGTGGTGGCCACGATAGATGGTGCGTCGGTGTCCTATGGCACCATCCCTCCGGTTTATGCTGAGCTCGCCGATCTGGTCCATCTGTTCGACGACGCGGACATACGGGGATCCACTGCGACAAAGGAGGTCGCGACGATTGACAGTGCCGAAGCGGCCGTCGGCGAGATTCGGATTCTGTTTGGCGGCGTGGCCGACAAAGGCTCGCGAGTCTTCGCCCTTCTGACGAGGGCCTACCCGATCTACGTCTCCTTGCTGGCGGTCGCTCTGCCTGCGATCTTCCTCGCCGTCCCGCGAATCGTCGGCCGCGCGTTGGCAAGGGTGAGCGATGTCGCCCACAAAGCATCGCAGATTGAACCACGCCAGCATGGAACACGCCTGCCGGTGGAAGGTATTCCCAAAGAAGTTGCGCCGCTGGTGATTGCGTTCAACGGTACGCTTGAGCGGCTTGAGAGCGAATTGAAGAAACGCCAGCGCTTCCTGATCGACGCGGCGCATGAGCTCAGAACACCGATCGCCATCATGCAGACGCGGATCGACGGCATGCCCGAGGGGCCGGAACGCAGGCGCTTGTTGAATGACGTTGCGCGTCTGGCCTTGACCGCCGAACAGCTCCTCGACTTTGAGCGCAACGACCAGGCGAGCGATCTCCATGAAGCGGTCGATCTCGTCGAGATTGCACGAACGGTGGTTGCCGACCTCGCACCCCAGGCGATCGCCGCTGGCTACCAGATTTCCTTCCAGAGCGACGTGGAAAGCGCTGAGCGGCGCGGCAGCCCTTCTGCCCTGCCAAGAGCGGTCGGCAATCTGGTCCGCAATGCGATCGACCACGGCGGCAACAGGGGAATGATCACCGTCTCGGTCTCGGCCGCTGGGCGGATCACCGTTGCCGACGAAGGGGCGGGCATACCGGCCGAACATCAGCAGCTGGTTTTCGAACCCTTCTACCGCGTTACCCCAAAAAGCAGAGGCGCAGGCCTTGGTTTGAGCCTGGTCAAACAGATCGTCGCAAACCATGGGGGGCGCGTCAGCCTTCAAAGCGGCACAATCGGAACCCAGGTTGCAATCGAACTCTGACGGACGGCACCGCGCTCGCCCCATCCCGATCCTCTGTAATGCTGCGGCAATCCTTCCCCCGCACTGTCACCCCGGTACACCCATGACGGAGGCCCAAAGGCGTGCGCAGCAATCCATCAATTGAACCACTTCTCCGATTTTCAGGATCTCCATCCACCTCAGCTTTCAGATCTCTATGTTTCGCCCTGCCTCTGACCCTGGCGGTGGCGGGATGCACTTCGGTGCCGCTGAAGGAAGCAGGCACCCTGACTTCCTACAGCAATCTTGGCGCGCCGAAGGGAACGCTGGCCAAGAAACGCCTCTACGTCGATGGGCGCCATCTGGCCACGGTAAGGACGGTCAGCATCGTGCCGACAACCTTCTCTTTCAGCGCCGCATCCCGCATCAAAACGGAAGCCGACCGCTCGCTGGTGTCGAACGCTCTGGACCGGGCGCTCTGCGTCGCACTCAGCGACAAATACCAGATGGTCTCGGCCGGCCAACCGGCGGATCTGACAATACGTTCCGTGGTGACCGATATCGTACCGACGAACAGGACCGTCGCCGGGGTCGCCACCGCCGTAACCGTTGGCACCGGCTTTGTCCTGCCGGTCAGCGTGCCGCGCTTGCCCATCGGCCTCGGAGGATTGGCCGTCGAAGCGGAGGCTGTCGACGGTGGCGGCATTCAGAGCGCGGCGATGGTGTGGGCCCGCGGCGCAAATTCGATCCAGGACAAACCCCGCGTTTCCGAAGTCGGGGATGCCTATGGCCTTGCCTCCAAGTTCGCGTCCGACTTTTCGCGCGTGCTCATTTCCGGCAAGGAGCCGAAAGGATTGGACATCGCCCTTCCCTCAGGGCAGCGGATGCGGTCCTGGCTCGGCGGAAAACCAAAATACCCGGCCTGCGACGCCTTCGGGCGGGCGCCTGGATTGGTGGGAGCCGTGGCGGCCAAGTACGGTGCGCCGCCACAATGGACCGACAAGAAGCCGAAACCGACCCTCACTCACTGACTTATCATCCGAATGGGCCGGCATACGCGTCAGCGGAGCCGATGCACTTTTTACGGAGAACCGGCGGTCGAGCCCTCCAGCGACCGGTCGGCTCCGTAGAGCGGCGTGGACGGGCGGAGCACGGCCGGCACCCCAAAGCCTTGTTCCGTTCGTCCGCTGCTCGACGGCATTCGCAGCAGGATTGGTCGCTATCGCTTCGCCCTGCCGCACCGACATTACCGGCTGGTTTCAGCTCGACTTGTAATGCTGCGGCAATTCTTCAACCGCAACGTCTCACCGAAACCAGACCCGGTTTCTTTAGCTTTTATAATCAGGAGTTAATTTGGTGAGCCAGCAAGATCAACATCATCCGGAAGACCGTCACCGCAATGCGGTCTTGAGCGGAGTTAGGGCTTCCGACATCATTCAGCGACGGTGGACGATAAAAATCTCGATCGCGGCATTGGCCGCAGCCTCGGCACTCTTTCCGGTCACGGCACTCGCGGCCGACCTTGAAGCAAACGACGCGGCGATTGCCCCTCCCCAGCAGTTCGATACCGAACGCTACGGCGGCATTCGCGGCAGACTGCATGACTGGAAGGTAACAATCGGCGTCGGGGCGATCTACATGCCCGAATATGAAGGATCCGACGAATTCGAGGTGCAGCCGTTCCCGCTTGTCTCCGCCCAGTTTGGGGAGCGCGTGCATCTCGATACCGGCGGCCTCACCGTCGATCTTTTCGAAACAAACGGCTTCAGGATAGGCTTGACCGGTGGCGTCGAGATGGGCCGCAAGGAGGACGATTCGGACTACCTGCGTGGTCTCGGCGACATCGACATGGGCGGCGTCATCGGCGGGATCGTCAGCTATGAGGTCGGTCCATTCGGCGTCTATGCCAAGTTGGACAAGACCATAGGCGGCAGCGAGGGGCTGACCGGCACTTTCGGCGCGAAAGTTTCTCATCGGTACGAACGGTTCATCTTCTCCGCCGATGTGTCCGGCACATGGGCCGACGACAAGCACATGGAGTCGTATTTCGGGGTGACCTCGATCCAGTCGGCTCAATCCGGCCTGGTGGAACACCAAGCGAAGGCGGGGATCAAGCGCGTCGATCTCAAGGGCTCGATCACCTACATGATGACCGAGAACTGGAGCGTCACAGGCGCCGGCGGCGCCGGCTTCCTGCTCGGGGATGCCAAGGACAGCCCGATCGTCAAGGACGATGTTCAACCTTTCGCCATGCTGGGCGTAGGCTACCGGTTCTAAAAACGAGCGCGGTCTTGCGGCAGCCCTCATGGCTGCCGCCATTCCGAAGCCGTCTTGCCATGGCGGATCATGCGCGCCGGATTCTCAGGATTGCTGCCCAACGGCGACCTTCACCGCGCTGACGGCATACTCGAACTTATTGGGCCAGCGCCACCAGCCGGCCGCTTGAGGGTTGGCATATGATATCCATGCGGACGTCGTAGATGCGAACCAGTTCCTCGGCCGTCATGACCTCTTGCGGGGTGCCATGGGCGATCAGCCGGCCGGAATGCAGTGCGACGATCTCATCGCAGAAGCGGGCGGCCATGTTGACGTCGTGCAGCACGGTGATGATGGTGATGCCCTTTTCGCGGCAAAGATCGTGCGTCAAGGACAGGACTTCCAACTGATGGCCGATGTCGAGCGCGGAGATGGGTTCGTCGAGCAGAAGGCAGGCGGCGTCCTGTGCCACGAGCATGGCAAGCCAGGCACGCTGGCGTTCGCCGCCCGACAGGCTGTCCACCATGCGTTCCGCGAAAGGGCCGATGCCGGTAAGCTCGATCGCCTCCTCCACCTTCTGCTTGTCGATGGCGGTGAACCGGCCGAGCGCGCCGTGCCAGGGATAACGCCCGAGCGCCACCAGTTCCTTGACCAACATTCCGGGCGCTGCTGGCGTCCGCTGCGGCAGATAGGCGAGCCGGCGGGCGAATTCCCGCGCACTCCAGTCTTCGAGGGGCTTGCCCTCAAACTGGATAGTGCCCGCGCTCAACGCCTGCTGCCGGCCGATCAGTTTCAACATTGTCGATTTTCCGGAGCCATTGTGTCCGATCAGAGCAATCGACCTGCCTGCCCGAAGATCGAGCGTCAGCGGATGCAACAGGACGCGACCTTCGATTGCAAAGCTCGCTTCCTTCAATGACAGGAGAGGGAGATTTGCCTTGGCGATCTCACGCTCGTTTGGGTTCAGCGGCATGGTTACCATCCGTATGTCGTCTTTCAAACCGGAAAACTGGACTCATGTTTCTTCGAATCCGAGGCTCCGGTCAACCGACGTCCTTTGTCGCGTTGTCGCCGCCCAGGTCATGGTCCCGGGCCCATGCCGCCGTGAATATCTGCACCCGGGTGCCGCGCAGATCCGGATGATGCGGCATCTGCAACGTCCGGATTGATACCTTGAGATAAACTTGATAAAAATCAGAAAGTTTATTTACTTGGATAGCAGCATGATGTTTCAACCGCGGATGCAGAACAGGATCGAGGGTTTTTCGGTCATCGGGGGGCTGAGGCGTCGTTACTGGAACGGCATCACTTCCGACCTCTGGGAGGTGGAATGCGCCGCCTATGCGGGCGGCCATTACGTGGCGCGGGACCCGCGACTGTTCATCCTGCTCGACCAGCGCGGCCGCGGGCGCCCTGTCGTGAAGCTTTCGCCGCAATCCCGCGGCGCCCCACAGGACAGCAATCAGAGCCCGATCTCCTACATTCCCGCCGGCATGGACCTTTGGCTGGACATTGCCGACGTGCAGTATGTGCGCCACCTCGATATCCACTTCGATGCGGACATCCTCGGCCGCCGGCTGATGGAAGACATCAACCCCGAAAAGCTCAAGGATCCCCAATTGCTGTTCTCCGACCAGCGGGTCATGGCGCTGGCCGGGCTGATCGCCGCCGAGATTTCCAATCCGGAGCCGCTGCACGACCTCTATGGGGACGGGCTCGCCCTGGCGCTCGTCATCGACGTCCTGAAGATGGTGAAGGTCCCGCCCCGGCGGCGGGGAACGCTGGCAGTCTCGCAGCTGCGGCGCGCTACGGATTTCATCACAGAAAACTGCATGCGCAATATCCGCCTGCAGGAACTCGCCGACCTGACGGGCCTGTCGCCATCGCATTTCAGCCATTCGTTCAAGGCATCGACCGGGATGGCACCGCACGACTGGCAGATGAATGCCCGGCTGGAACGCGCAAAAGCGTTGCTGGTGTCGGACCTCTATCCGTTGACCGAAGTTGCCGTCGAAACCGGCTTCTCGGACCAGGCGCATTTCACCAAGGTCTTCCGCAAGCATGTGGGGACCACCCCAGCCCGCTGGCGGAAGGCCAGGCAGCAGTGATGCATTTTTGCAAATATTTGCTCACTCATTTTGAAATTGCCCAAAAACGTCCAATTGTCGCCGATCGAACCAAGCCGAAGTTTTAAATATGAGTTAACTGCTCACCTTATTGCGATGCCGCTTCCTGCGAGCGGCGAAGAAGTCCGTGTAAGTGGGGCATAGAATGAACAAGAGAGAAGCAGCCTTGGGGGCAAGGCTTGGACTGGGTGCAGGTGTGGCGTTTATCGCCCTTTGCAGCGCGTGGACGGCTCATGCCCAGGACGCCGATACGACGCTGGCACCGATCGTCATTCGTGGCGAGGGCGACGGCGACGGGACCGGCCCGGTCAAAGGTTATGTCGCGAGGCAGTCGACGACCGGTTCCAAGACCGATACGCCGCTCAAGGAAATTCCGCAGTCCGTGTCGGTCATAGGCCGGGAAGAAATGGACGACCGCGGCGCCGTCAGCAAGATCGACCAGGTGCTCCTCTATACGCCGGGCGTGTTCGGCCAGCCCTACGGCTCGGACCCCGACACCGACTGGATCTATGTTCGCGGATTCAACGCATCGCAGACGGGCGTGTTCTTCGACAGCCTCGCGCTCACCAGTCACTCCTATGGCGGCTTCCAGCTCGATCCGTTCATGCTGGAGCGCGTCGAGGTCCTCAAGGGGCCGGCCTCGGTCCTGCTCGGCGGCGCCAATGCCGGCGGCGTCGTCAACCTGATCCGCAAGCGCCCGACCGACGAGCCCTATTACTACACCGAGACCGGCATCAACACGAACGGCAACGCCTTCTTCGGCTTCGATATTTCGGACAAGGTCACCCCGGACGGCACCTTCACCTATCGCCTCACCGGCAAGATCGCCGGGGGCGACAATTATACCGACTACAGCGAGGACCTGCGCGGCTTCATCATGCCGCAGTTCACCTTCTCGCCGGACGCGGGCACCAGCCTGACGGTCTGGGCCTATATCAGCGGCCTCGACCAGGTCCACACGACCAACGGCCTGCTCCCCTACGGCGGCACGGTCGTCAATGCCGGCTACGGCAAGATCCCGCGCGACATGTTCCTCGGCGAGCCCGACTTCGACGACGGCACGGTCGTCCAGAAGATGGTCGGCTACGAGTTCGAACACGAATTCGAAGGCGGCTGGAAATTCAACCAGAACCTGCGTTACGGGCATCTCTTCAAGCGCGAACAGTATGTCTATCCGTTCGACTTCGACCCGACGGATGGCGTGGTAGGCCGCTACGGCGAAGACATTACTTCGACGGCCGATGCCTTCAATGTCGATAACCGGATCGAAAACGAGTTCGATTTCGGCGGCGCCTCGCATAAGCTCATGGCTGGCTTGGACTACCGCTATTATCGGCTGCATACAGACCAGCTTGCAACCCCCTTCCCGCTTTTTCCGGATCCGTTCAATCCCAACAATCCGGCCTATGGCTCGCCGATCACTCTCGCCCGCAACCTGAACCAGATCTACACAATCAACCAGGTCGGCGTTTACGCGCAGGACCAGATCAAGTTCGGCGATGGCTGGATCGCTACGTTCAACGGCCGCTACGACTATGTCCACAACGAGATCGATGATCTCATGCCGGGAGGAACGGCGAACTATTCCAGCAACGACCGCGCCTGGAGCGGCCGCGCGGGCCTGGCATACGAGTTCGACAACGGCCTGACGCCCTATGTCAGCGCCGCGACCTTTTTCAGCCCGATCGTCGGCCTGACGGGCGGCGGCGCGCCGAAACCGGAGAAAGGTTACCAGTTCGAGGCCGGCGTCAAATACGAGCCGACCTGGCTCGACGGCAGCCTGACGGCCTCCGTCTTCGACATCACGAAGCAGAACTACACGATCACCACCGGCTCGGTAACCAGCCAGCTTGGCGAAGTCCGCTCACGGGGCATCGAAGTGGAAGGCAAGGTCAATCTGGACGAGAACTGGAAGGTCATCGCGGCAGCCTCATATACGGATATCGAGATCACCAAGGACGATCCCACGCTGGTCGGAAATACGCCAAACGTCGTGCCTGACGTTATGAGTTCTCTCTGGCTTGATTACACCGTCACGCAAGGGCCGCTGGAAGGGCTCGGCTTCGGTGCCGGTGTCCGTTATCGCGGCAAGTCCTGGGCGGACAATGCGAACACCCTGCGCGTTCCGGATGCGACGGTCGTCGATGCAGCGATCCGCTACGAGAAAAACGACTGGAAGGCGTCCCTGAACGTCACCAACCTGTTCGACAAGGACTATGTCGCAGGCTGCAACACCCAGTATTTCTGCGGCTACGGCGAGGCACGCACCGTCAACTTCAAGATCAGCAAGGTCTGGTAATTTGACAATCTGAGAGTTTTGCAGGAAGGCCCGTTTCGGGCCTTCCTGTGCCTTGGGGAGACATGTCGAGAGTGCAGCAATTCACCCGCAGAACCGTGCTTTCAGCCGCCGCCGTCCTGGCGGCGACGCGCGTTGCGCGAGCGCAGGAAGCGGGACCGCGGGTTGCCACGCTGGACTGGGCACTTCTCGAAACGCTGCTTGCGATCGGCGCCAATGTTGTGGCGGCAACCGAGCTTCGCCAGTTCCGCCAGGTTGCGATCAAACCCGATGTCCCCGAGGGCGTCGCCGATCTCGGCCTGCGCGGCACGCCGAATTTCGAGGTGCTGCACTTCGCCCGCCCGGACCTGATCCTCAACTCGAATTTCTATGCCTGGGCCGATCCGCTGATGAGCCGTATCGCGCCGGTCGAAAGCCATCCGATCTACAAACCCGGCGAAAGCCCATACCTCCTTGCCGAACAGGCGACGCTGGCGATCGGCGAGCGCTTGCGGCGGTCGGCAGCCCGCAGGATGGTCGAGGAACTCGCTTCCCGGCTCGATCGCTACAAGAACCTCTTCGCCAGGGGTGACGGTCGCCCCGTCCTGCCGATCAATCTGGGCGATGCGCGCCATTACCGGGTCTTCGGTTCCGACAGCATGTTCGGCGAGGTGCTGAAACGCGTCGGGCTGGCCAATGCCTGGACGGGCGCGACCAGTTATTCGGCCATGGCGCCGATGGGCATCGAGACGCTGGCCTCCATGCCCGACGCCTGGATCGTCCTCATTCCTCCGCATCCGCAGGATGCATTTGAAGCGCTGGCCGAAAGCGCTTTCTGGAAGGCCCTGCCCGCAGTGCGGGAAAATCGCGTGCTGACGGTCGGATCGATCAATCCCTATGGGGCTCTGCCGGCCGCAAGCCGGTTTGCCGATTTCCTGGCGGAAGGGTTTTCCCATGTCCGGAACGGTTAGCCTTCATACGCCCATGCGCACCGGCCTGCCCCATCTTCTCCCTGCCGCCGCGCTCGGCATCGCCTGCGTTACGTCGTTCATCCTGCTTCTGATGTTTCGCCCGCACGTCCCCGGGGAGGCGGCGACTGCCGCGGTGCTCGATACGATCCTGCTGTGGAACAGCCTCCTGCCCCGCGCTGCGATCGCTTTGATCTCAGGCGCAGCGCTCGGTCTTTCGGGCGCGCTGTTGCAACGGATATTGCGCAATCCGATCGCAGATGCCTCGACCCTCGGCATCGCCTCGGGTGCGCAACTGGCGCTGACGCTCGGCCTTAGTTTTCTGCCGCTTCTGACCGGCATTTCCCGCGAACTGCTCGCCTTTGCCGGCGGCTTTTCGGCGGTCGCGATCGTGCTGGCACTGAGCTGGCGCGGGCTTGATCCGGTCACGGTGGCGATCTCCGGCATGATCGTCAGCCTGATCGCGGCTTCGCTCAGCGTGACGCTGGTTCTGGCGCGCGGCGAATACGCCATGTCGATCCATATCTGGGGTGCGGGCGCGCTCAACCAGCAGGACTGGAGTGGCGTCGTGGCGCTCGCGCCGCGGCTGGCAGCGGGCATCCTCGCCGCGGCACTGCTGCTGCGGCCGCTGCGTGTCCTGGCGCTTGACGATTCCAGCGCCAGAAGCCTCGGCGTCGCGCTGCAGGGGGTCCGGTTCTCGATCCTCGTCCTCGCCGTCTGGCTGTCTGCCTCGGTCACGGCAACGGTCGGCATCATCGGCTTCCTGGGGCTCGCGGCGCCCACAATGGCCAGGTTCTGCGGCGCGCGCACCACCGGACAGGTGATGATGGCCGCGCCTCTCGCAGGCGCCGCGGTGCTTTTTCTCGCCGATTGCCTGACCCAGCTGCTGGGGCCGGGTTTTTCCGATCTCGTGCCGACGGGGGCCGCAACCGCTCTGCTCGGCGGACCGCTGCTTCTCCTGCTGCTGCCGCGCGTCCACGGTTTTTCTGCCGCGACCGCAACGGCCGATGCGGCCTCGCGGCAGCTTCGAAAGCCTGCTGCTGCGCTGTTGCTTCTGGCTGCGGCGCTTGCCATCATCGTCGCCCTCGTCCTGACGCTAAGCCCGACGGATCACGGCTGGAGCGTTGCGCTCGGCCCGCTCTTTTCCGAGCTTCTGCCCTTCCGCCTGCCGCGTATCCTGGCATCCGGCGGTGCCGGGGCCATGCTCGGAGCAGCCGGCTTCATCATGCAACGGGTGACCGGCAACCCGATCGCCAGCCCCGAAGTGCTTGGTGTTTCGAGCGGCGGCGGTGCCGGGCTGACGGCCGCTCTTTTCCTGTTCGGCTTTCCGTCACCTGCAATCATGCTTCTCGGCATGGCACTTGGCTCGCTTGCCGCCTTCCTGGTGATGATCGCGATTGCCGGCCGCTCCGGGTTTTCGGCCGAACGGCTGCTGCTCGCCGGTATCGCCATCAGCGCCTTCTGCATGGCGATCGTCAGCATGGTGCTCGCCCAGGGAGACATGCGCAGCTATATCCTGCTCACCTGGATGTCCGGATCGACGAATCGCGCCGGCGCCTTCGAAGCCTGGACGGCGATGATCACGCTCGTGGTGTTGACGGCGCCGCTTTTCCTGATGATCCGGTGGCTCGCCATCCTCCCGCTCGGGACTAGCCTTTCCCGCGGCGTCGGCCTTCGCGTCCTGCCTTCGCGCCTTGTGCTTGCGATCCTCGCAGCATTGATGACGGCGATCTCGTCTTTCCTCGTAGGCCCCTTGAGCCTGACGGGACTGATCGCGCCGCATCTCGCCCGGCTCGTCGGCTTCCGGAACCTGCGATGCCAGCTTGCCGCGGCAATCCTGATCGGCGCAGGCGTACTGATTGTGGCCGACTGGCTGTCGCGCGTCGTCATCTATCCCTACCAGGTACCGGTCGGCCTCTTCGCGGCGCTGATCGGCGGGCCTTATCTTCTATGGCTACTAGGGATGAAGGAACGCTCTCCCTAGCAGGATGTTGAAAAAGGCCTCCGGTTGACGAAATGGACGAGATCTCGGGCGACGGTCATGCCGAATTGTTCGACGATTGCTCCATCGAGATCGCATTCGCATACCCAAATGGCGACGAGGCCATCAAAGCAAAACCAGAGACTTCTTCAACAGCAGCCCACTAGTTCTGTTTCCACATTGCGTTGTCGGGGATCGAGTGGCTGGGCACGACCACCTGTATAATCGATGGGCTGCTCAGGTTTTCCAACCCACCGAGGACCGCGTCCTTGAGTTCGCCATATGTATGCACTTCCCAACCCTGGCAACCAAAGACATCGGCGAGTTTGCTGTAGTTCCAGCGGTGCAGGATGCAGGAATTGCGGAACGGCTTTTCGGCTTGAAAGACCGATGCGTCAGCGAGCCACTGCTCGACACCGTAGACCCCGTTGTCGATGACGAAGATGATTGGATTCAGTCCGAAACGGGTTTGGGTGGAGAGGCATTGCGCGGTCATCTGGAAGCCGCCGTCTCCCGAGAAAACCATCACCCGCTGGGAAGCCTCCTTCGCCAGACACACACCGGTCGCCGCCGGCCCTATATAACCTATTGCCGAATAGGAGGATTGGATGACGAAGCCCCGGGGGGCGGCTATCTTGAGAAGCATGCTTCCAAAATAGTTCAGGCTCGCGTCGCTTCCGACAATCGTATTCCCGTCGATGTAATAACGAATGAAATCGTAAAAGCCCTGATAGGTGACCTCCTCTGACAGGTTGCCTCGGGCCGGATTCGGAGGAATTTCCTGCGGCAGATCCTGGCGCGCGCAAGTCAGGTTCTTCTCAAGCAATCCATCGAGCAGATCCGCCAGCGAAACTTGCGCGTTGAACACCGCGCCGTACTTGAACGTTTCAAACGACGCAAATGCAGTTTTTTCAAAATCGATGGGCCAGCCGAGATCATTGATGTCAGTCAGCCAGACGCCGAGCGCCAGAACGAAATCGGAGTTCTTCATCAGTTCCTGAACCGAGGGAGACGAAGATTGCCCGTCGAAGACCCCGGCGAACTGGGCATCGTTTTCCGACAGGGTCGCCTTGCTCAACAGTTCGGTGACATAAGGGATCTGCAACTGCTGGATCAGCTTTTCCGCCTTGTCGCGAAGCCCGAACCGGTCGATTTCAACCCCGATCCAGAGCAGCGGATTGGCGGCCTGCTTCAGTCTTTCGCCAATCTGTCCGATCGTCTGCGTAAGGCTGTCTTGGTCGGACAAGACGGAGGCGGCGCTCAAGGCATTGGAAGGAGGCTGGCATTCCAGATCCACCATATCCTCAAGCAGTTCGATATAGACAGGGCGCCGCTGCGTGATGCATTGCGTGAGCGCATAGTCGATCAGCATCGGCGCCAGATGCGGGCTATCGATACGCACCGCGGCGGCCGTGATGTATTCGAAGACCTGCCTATCCGTCTCGCGACCACTGATGAAGTGATGGGCGCTATAGCCCGTCTGGTCGAAGGTCAGCGTTTTCTTGATGCTGGGCGCCCCGTTGATGAGAACAACCGGCACTCGCTCGACAAAGGCTCCGGCGATGGCATTGGTCGCACAAAGCGCGCCGGCGGAATAAGTGACGCAGAGCGCGCCAATTCCCTTCAGTCGCGCATATCCGTCGGCGGCATAACCGGCGTTTAGTTCGTTGACCTCTTCAATGACATGGATGCCGCTCTTCTCGACGTAGTCGGTCACCCATTCGATCGAATAGTCTCCAGCGACGGAGAACAGGTGCAGCAGACCCAGTTCGTGAAGTCTATCGACCAGATATTGTCCGACCGTGTATTTCTCGTCCATGGCCTGTATGCTCCCATTTGCAAGAAAGATGAGGGCTAGAATTGACGCGCATTGCCGAAGAGACGCGGCATGTAGATGTCGAATATTGCCGGACATTTCCGCTCGGGATACCGTTCAAGCATGAAGCGCTTGAAGTCCTCGTTCACCAGCCCGTTGCCGGCGGCGTCCATGGCAACGGTCAGGTATTCCATGTTTCTTGCGACTTCGTTTCTGTCGGCTGGGACACCATGCCCGGCCAGGAACAGGTCGTAGTCGCTGAGCAACATCCCCTGCAAAACCTGGGCCCAATGATTCATGCTCTGCGTCAGATAGAGATGAGTGCCGCTGTAGATCAGGTCCTGCGCGATGAACACGCCAAGGTCTGGAAGACCGATTGTCAGAAGAAAATCGATTTCGGTATCCACGACCTCATCGAACACATATCTGACCCCGTCGATGATCTCCTCGCCGGCGCACACCACTTGTCCCGGTATGACGACGGTATCGGGCGCCAGATTGCCCATTTTCCAGTGGTCCAGCCTGGAATCCTCGCCATGTTCCTTCAGAAACTCGATGGTCTCATTGAGTGCATAAATGGGAAGGTCGTCGAAGGCGGCGCATAGGCCAAACCAGTGATCGGGATGCCGGTGCGACAGGTAGATCCGGTCGATGGGCTTGCCGATACTGTCCGCATACTCCCGGAACTTCTGGGCGTAAGGGGTAAGAAACTGCCCATCGACGAGAACAAGCTTGTTCTCGCTTTCGATGATATGCGTCGCATTGGCGATATTGTCTTCGGTAAACGAGGAAATGAACGTGTGAAGCCGCACGCCGCCTATTCGCCGGGCAATGATGATGGGATCAGGAAATTGCGCTACCATTGACGTCTTCCTCTCGAAAATCATTGGCTGCGGCACTCATGCGGGCGGCTGCCGGTGATGAATGTCCCATGCTGCGGCAAAGCGGTTGGCCGCTCGCCATCACCGGCTCGACGAATGGCTAAAGGCCGCGATTTTGTCTTCCAATGTCTTCAGCGCGCTACGAGCAACATCGTAGGCACTGTCTCGCCCTGTCTCCGGCTCGTCTTCGCCCGGCCGCCAGAAGCGCCTGCGCGTCATCCTCATGGAGCTATCGAAGGGTGGAATCGCGTTGAAGACCTCGACCAGATACGGCCCGGTATAGACCGGCTCGATTTCGCCCAGCATGATGTCCCAGGGGATCCAGCTATCGGTCACGGCGCCACGGTCCGGCCCTGAAATATGGACGTAATTGAGTTGGTTCTTGCGTGTGGCGCGGGCGACATTGGCCTTGAAGATTGCAGGGCCCTGGCTTTCCATCACGACTTGCGCCGTGTCGATCGTCACGCCACATGCGGGAATGTCGTAGGTTTCCAGAAAATCGAGCGCGTCCGAGATCATGGTCGTGCCGGGCGTTTCCCAGTTCTTGACCGGTTCGATGGCGAGTTTCACTTTCTTTTCGTTGGCATATGCGGCCAATTCCCTGAAGGGGGCACTGGCCGCCGCGTAACGCGGCTTCATCCAGTCCTGGAGCGCATCGCTCCAGATTCCGTCACCGGAATCGGTCAGCGGAAAGACACCATAGGGATAGAGGAAAGGACCCGACATGATCGCATCCTCGCCGCCGAGCGCCAATGTGATATCGACGCGTGACTTGAGATAGGCCAGAGCCTGCCTGCGCTGCTCCTCGTAGGGCGAAGTGGGGTCGAATGTCCGGGTGGTGCCCACATTGGTCGTGAATTTCGCATCCCTGAAGCCCGCATCATCGAATGCCCTCTTCAGGCAGACATAGCTGTCGACCTCGGCATGATGATCAGCCGCGGCCGGCCCGCTGGCGATGTGCAGATCGAAACCGGTATAGCCCATCTCCGTCAGAGCCTGCAGATGCCGGATAAGGACCTGGGTATAGGCCTTGTCATCCGGCCTCGCGTCCGCCGTGAACATGAAGAAGCTGAAATATATGTCTCGCTTGAAAGGCTTTTGCATCGTCATCGCTCCAGCTGTCTCTATGTTTGAAGATCGGTTGATCCCCGTGAATGAATTTTCGGATGAGCGCGGCTGTCTCACCTCTGTAATCTCGATGCGAACGGGCTCGGCGAACGGCTCAGGAACCAACCCTTAAGAGCTTTCCAATCCAAGAAAGCGCGCATAGATTGCATTCATAAAGACGGTTGTGCCATCATAACCGCCCGCCAGGATCACCAGCCGAGCAGTTCGCGCAAATAAGCCCGCCCCATTTTTGCGTATTGCAGCGGATTGGCCTTTGCCGGGTCCTGCTCGGCCTCGACACAGATCCAGCCGGCGAAGCCTGCTGCTGCCAATGCCTCCAGAATCTCCGGAAAGGTGCGGATCGAGCCATCCCCGGGGACGGTGAATATGCCCGCCTCTATCCCCTGCTCGAAGGACAGCCCCTTCGCATGGATCTCCGAGACGATATCTGCGCGCATATCTTTCAGGTGAACATGCTTGATGCGATGAGCGTAGGTGCGGGCAAGCGCGAGCGGATCGACACCGGCAGCCGCCTGATGCGCGGTATCCAGAAGCATGTTGACCAAGGCGGGATCCGTCTCATCCATCAGCCGGTGGATCGCTTCGGTTTTCATCACCCCGGTCCCCAGGTGCGGGTGATAGCAGAGCCGGCGATTGCGGGCCCTGGCCTTCTCTCCCGCCTCGTGCAAACCTTCGATCAGGCGCTTCCACTGATCCTCGGAGAAGTCCGGGCAATTGGGAAACAGGGCGACGGGAAGCGGGTTGACGGCCCCGCCAAATTCGGCAACGACCAGATCGGCCCTCCGCGGATCGTCGCTGTCGCATTCCATGGCCTCCAGAAAGTCGAGTTGGGTATCGACATTGCTCAGCGTGTGCTGCTTCATCGATCTGATGGTGAAATAGGTGCTGACCCAGGGTTCGGAAATCCGGAGCCCCCGCAGTTCCAGTGCGGGCCGCAAGACCTTCGGGTCAGTGGGATATTTGTGGCCGACGCCACATCCGACATAACCGGCCAGCGCCATTTCGCTCAAAGCCTGTTCGTAGGGAATGCCGATATCGATGCTGATGAAATCGTCATTCCACCAGAGCGTGGGGATGACGCCGAGCCAGACCTTGTCGGGCGTCAGGCGGTGCAGATTTGTTGTCATGACATGATCCCAGCGTTTTGGAGATGAACGGAAATGGCCTCGGATTTTGCTGTCGAAGAACCTGGAAAGGCTGGAATTTTCGGAGGATAGGCCCATGAGCCGTAACCCGGCGCCTTGGCACCGGCCGGATGGGCTCCGATTGCCTTCCAGAGCAATCCTTCCACATAGGCATCTGGAGAAACCACGAAGGTCGCATCCGCCGGCTTGGGTCCAAAGCGCTGCGTCCAGGCGTAAGACAATTCGAACCAGGTGCCCGAATACCAGAGCTTGGTCAGCGAACGTGCCACATCGCCCAGCAGTTCATTTCCCAGAATGGTCGCACGCAGTGCCTGGCTACGGGTGGAATCTTCGGGTGGAGGCAGAGCGACGAAGGCGGCCAGCAGCGTGTCGGTAATGTCGTCGCCGACAACCCTATCCAGCGTGCCGAGATAGGCTTCTGCCAGGCCTGTCCCAAGAAGATCGAAACGGGAAAAGGCGGTCAATTCGGCGGAGAGGGTAAGAAATATCTCGATACGGTTGCTCATGCGACCGCCTCCGCCTGGCTTGCAACCTCTTGCGCGGCAACATCTCGTCCGATCTCGTAGGTCGGGCTGCCGTTCAGACCGGGATGGCCCGGCAACGGATTGCGGATGAGCTCCAGCATCATATTGCGGAACTCGAACATGATGGGCACGGCCTCGAGCAGCAGGCTCGGCTGCCCGTTATAGGCGAGCGTCAGAAGCTTCAGGAAATCCCCGTAGCGGTGATTGAATGCGATCGTCGCCGCGCGCAGTTCCGAGCCGTCGGGAATCTCCGCCACTTTCAGGTTAGGCTTGATGGGATAAGCGCCGTCCCAGTCGACCTGCAATTGCGGACCCGTCGGGTGGCCGGGCTTGTCGCCCTTTATGTAGTAACGCCCTTTGACCAGCTCGTCGAAACGATAGTAGTGGGCGAGTTCGTGCTCGTCACCGTCGTAAATGCCGCCACCGTCGCCTTCACCCTGTTCGATAATGAGTTCGAGGGCATCGAGAGCGGTCTTCAGATTGAAAACGGGAAGCAGTTCGCCGCCACCGGAATAATAGTATTCCGAGGTGACCTGGCGCGATATATCCCCGGTGAAGATGGTCCCGCCTTCCCGCTGCGCCTTTGCTTCAAACTCCTTGAGACTACACACGATGGCCATGTAGAACTCGCCGATACTGTAGAAATGCATTTCGTTGTTGCTCGGATGGCTGCCAAGCATGCTTTTATGCGGCGCAGTTCTGCGCTGTATCAGCGGATTGCCGGCTTTCAGATTCTCCGGACGGATAGCAGGCCGCTCGATTTTCAGGAAGGTCGCCAGCGCCTCACGGCCGAATGCCTGGATGCCTACCTCGAAATCCGTCTCGCCATCCGGCAGATAAGCGGGATAGCTGACGACGAAATCCGGCCGCCTGAGGTCCGGCGTGCCGCCAATGGCATTCAGAACATTGGCGGCGATGGTGAGGTGCAGCATTTCTTCAACGACGATCACGCGCAGAATCTGTGCTGCGTCCCGGTTGACGCCGGGCTTAATTGAATAAAGCGCAGTCAGATAGGGCGGGATTGTTGCGTGTTCGAGCCGCATGGCCTCATGGAGAAACTCTTTCAGCTCGTCAAGCGTCCGAATGCTGCTGTGCGTGTGCATGCTCAAGCTCCGTAGGATGTAACCTGGATACGGGGGACTGTGCCGGTGTCGCTTGCGTCAGATCCGTCTCTTCGTGCCGCGCACCTGCAGCCGTTTTCTCTCAATGCAGATATTTCAGGATGTCGCGGCCGCTGCGGAAGCACATAGCCGCCAGCGTCAATGTGACATTGGCGGTGCCGATCGTTGGCATGCTGCCACCGCCCACAAGATAGAGGTTTTCGTGGTCCCAACTGCGCTGGTTCTTGTCCACGACCGAATTGGTTTTCATCGTTCCCATGATATGCGTGCCGGCGAGGTGATTGCCCCCGCGGATCGCATATCCTTGCCCCTCGTAGGCCACATAGCCGAAGTCGCGGGGGTCGTAGCTGGTATGATCCTGAGCGCCGAGACGCGCAAAAACGGTGCGGGAAAACTGGCGGGCATAGGCAGCGCCCCTCATGGTATATTCCGGCACGGTGAAGGACAGGACGGGCCGCATATTGCCCAGCGCGTCCGTGAATTGCGGATCCACCGTGATGCGATTGCTTTCGACAGGCAACACCTCCAGCATGACCGCCAGCAGCAGCTGCCGCGAGATGCGGTCGATCAAGCCTTGCCGCAGATCCGCCCCATACAGGTTCCGATCGTCCACCAGTTCGAGAAGATCGGAGGTCGGCGCCCCCGTTGCCCAGCCCCAACCGTCATTGTGGATATCGATGGCAAAAGCCGCCTGCTTTTCGCGGAAAGGACCGTCCCTCAGGTCCACAATGCCGCCCGTCGAGCTGGTGCCGCGCATCGCGCCGCAGATCTGCGGCATCAGCGCCCAATTCAGGAGATAGGCATGGTCCATGAGATTGCGTCCGACGAGGCCGCTGGTGCTGCGCAGGCCGGATGAGAGCATTAGGCGCGCCGTTTCGATAGCGCCTGCCGCGAGGACGAAGACCTTGCCCTTCACCGTGATCGTCTCATGCTCCGGCGAGGCGGCGTCCTTATAGACCTTCACCTCCAGGGCACTGACTTTCCCGCTGTCGGGATCGATGACCACCTTCGAGGCGACGGCCTGCGACAACAGATCGACCAGCGGCTGACCGCTCTTGCCGTTCATCTGGAAAGCCTTGGCAAGCGTTTTGCCGGAATGGTAACGGGCTTGTACGGGACAGAGCGGCACGCAGTTCGTGTTGCCCTGGCAACGGCCGCCCTCTTCCACCTGATGGGTATCGACCGCCCCGATCGGGCGGTAACCCGCTCCGCCGTCATAGGCCGGATTGGGAATGCCGTTGCGTCCTTGCGGATAAGGTCTGACCTTGAGCGGATAGGTTCGACCGTAAAGATCAACGCTTGTGCCATCGATACCGTTGTTGACCTGCTGGTCCAGATAAGACAGCGGCAGGCCGCGCATGGGAAAGACATAGTCGCCGGGAAAGGTCTGTCCCAGGTAGGTCTGGTCCTCGACATTGGCCGACACGCCGATTTCCCGCTCGGCCAGGCGATAATCCTCCTCGACCTCTTCGAAGCTCAGGGGCCAGTCCAGCCCCTGGCCGTAGATGGTGCGGGACTTGAAGTCGGAACGAAGCATGCGGGGGGTCTTTGCCTCCCAATGCATGGTCGTTCCGCCGAAAATGCGGGTATATGTAGTATCGCTCACATAAGGGCCGGATTGAACGATATAGGTCGAACTGTCGGTCTCTCCCGCCTGCAGCTTTCGGAGTTGCGGGCTGCGAGGTATGGCCGCATTCGCGTTCATGGGGAATGGCGACTGGTTATCCTTGGTAGCGGCCGAATAGAAGGTCGTCAGGAGATCATCGTAGCCGACGAGACTGCGGTTGACACCCGTTCCCGCCTCCAGAACAAGCACGCGCTTGCCCGCTTCTGCGGCCTGCTTGGCAATGATTGCGCCGGATATGCCGGAGCCGACGATCACGATATCGTAGTCGGTGGACCCGGCAACAGCATGGGGGTCGGCTTTCAGCGCCGATTCAGATGGAAGAAGCACGTCGATCCTCCATATCACGAAGAAGTTTAGGCGCAGTCGTGTGCTCTTGGCTCATGCCGCACCCACAAGGTTTTGAGGATTTTTACCTTTGGCTTTGGCGCTCCCAGCGGTCACCCTATTCCGGGCAACGGCGGAGCGGGCTCTGACCGCAGACAGGAAGGATGCATAGCTCCACGTCAGATTGTGCACGCTTTTTTCGTAACCCGTGCTTCCATCGAACTGCTCGCTCAATTCGTAATGATCGCTGTGATAGACGACGGAACGCAGCATGGCGTCGGAGGACGCGCGTAGCGCCGCTGCTGCATTCGCTGGAGTACTGGAGACACTGATGGAGAGGCCGTCGAAGAAGGGCTTGGAAAGGTCGTCAAGCGGGATGGTGCCGCCCGCCTCGATGGCATTGGCGAGGCGGTATTGAAACTCAGCGAAATTGGCCGTGCACAGAGCCCAGGGATGCCCTCCGGTGATTGGATAAGCGACATCCCCGTCATAATGATCGCCGGGATAACGTCCGAATAATGGACCAATGCCCTTGCCGGCATCAGCGCCGTTGATCGGGTAGAAGGTGGAAACCGACGGGTCGGCCCACTGGCGTCTCAGGATAGCAGCGGTCGCCAGGACCTTCGTATCCGTTGGCTCAATCGCGCCGTAGCAAACTGCCGATATGATATCGATGTTCGCGTCATAACCAGGTTGCGTGGCGGCATCGAGGACGCTCACATAGAGCTGTCCGTTCCAGTGGCCCGCAAGCTGACCTTCCAGCCATGCAATCGCATCGGCCACCGCCGCTGGCACCGCAACGCCGATGGAGTTCCTGGAAATTTCCTGGAAAAACCGCAGTTGCACCGCTCTCGCAAAGAAGGAATATCCGACATATTCCTCCCACAGGTTGGCAGTCTTGTTCTGATAGACCTGCAGGAGATATGACAGATTGGTTTCAACCAGCTGCTTGGCGAGGTTCTGCGTATTGCCGTCGAGTTGATCGAAGGCAATCAGAAGCGCGACCGACTGAATGGCCGGGCCGTCATTCTGTTCGGACCACGGACGGATATCACCGGCGACAGTAAAGCAGGCGTGGCCGAGCGTCACCGCGGACGAGTTCATGGCATTGGTTTGACAGAGAGCCGCGAAGTTCACGTAGTCGATAAGAGCTGGCACGCCTCCGCCTTTAACCGGCGGCAGATCCGCCGACGTGATCTCTATCGCGGTAATGGCGCTGTCACGGACCCAGTTGAACACGTAATCCTGATCCACGCCCGGTGTGTTCGCGGGATAGGAAGGCGCGGCAATGACGCAGCCCGGTTTGGAATAGACACCAGGGCTCACCGGGTCTTCGATGACATAGCCGCTGCTCGTTACATTCCGCATCATCAGCAACAGGAAATAACGTGACAGCGCCACCAGATCGGTCTGGGCGAAAGCAGGCGCTGGGGTTCTTGCAGGCGTATTGGCACCCACCGCCGGACCTAAACCGGCCAGGTTCGTGTTCGTCATAGCTGGCTCCAAAATCAGTTGTGATCAAATCAGCAGGAATGCTTGGTTGCCACTCGCTGGAGATGCTCCGCCAACCTGACGCTGCAAAAGCACCTCAGCCCGCCTCATCCCCTCCCCGGAACTCAACATCCCTGGAACGGAAGAACCTTCACCGTTAAATATTCTCGATCATCTCAGATATTACACTCGCAGATCAGGTGTTGATCCTGCTTCAGGCATGCGAAAGCGATCCCCCGGCACCAGGAAGTAGCCGAGTGTGAACTGCCGCCGATACAAGAAAACGAGGTCATCAAAGTCTTGAAAATGACGCCTAAGACGCGATCTCAGGGAAAGCTTATTGGAAGACGAACAGTACGAATTACCGAACTAAATACAGGTTGCACCGGCTACCAGCAGTCACCAAAACCTATTCTCGGCCAGTCCAGGAAGACCAGATTGTCTTGCGCCAGAGGCGCGCAAACCCTCTACCTATACGAGATTTTCTCTCGACCACACATTTATCGCAAGTTGATTCCGGCCGCAACAGGAAAACTCGATCGCGAGATTATTTCTGGACGCGGCGCCTGGAAAGTCGGCCTGGATCCCTGGGCGCCTTCCTGAATTCGTATGATTCACTGCGGTCAGCGGTGGCGCCGAAATGGCCGGACCCGCGGAAAGCGTTGTTTATGACTTCGCGTGGAATGCATCACTTTACAACGCCCACTCGCCGCCGCAAATCGGCGACGAGGCTTTGGATTTCGAGGCCCCTGTCACCGGCCCGACGAGCCGGTAATGGACAATGGGCGACCTGTAATATCGCAAGATAGCGCTTCGGGATCCAAGCCGCCGAGCCCGGCAGCTTCGATCACCGACGTGGCGTAAGGGCGGCCGTCAACGTCACTGTTTCATCGCTTCGAGCAGGGCTGTGATATAGCCGTAGCAAAATGCAAAGGCTACGCCCGTGGGATCGCGGCCGCTTATCGTGGGAACGTGGTCCGGCATGATCATGTAGCGATAGCCGACCTCCTTATAGACTTTGAGGGAGCGTACCATGTCCATGTCGCCCTCGTCCGGAAAGGTTTCCATGAAGGAGAGCTTTCCGCCCGCGATATTACGGAAATGCACATTGAAAATCTTGCCGCGCGTCCCGAACCAGCGGATGATGTCGTCGATTTCCTCTCTGGGGTTCTCCAACATCTCGCCGATCGAACCCTGACAAAAATTGAGACCGTGATAGGGGCTCTCGCGCATGAGCACGAACTTCTTCAGACCCTCGACGGTACCGAGCACGCGAGTAACGCCCCTGTAACCGGGCGGGGTGTAGGGATCATGCGGATGGCAGGCAAGCCGCACCTTGTTGCTCTCTGCGACGGGCACGACGCGTTCCAGGAAATAGTCGATCCGTTCCCAGTTTTCATCCTCCGACAACACACCCGCCAAGCCCGGTTCGGCCTGCTGGTCGGCCTTGTCCCATCGGAAGGCTTCGTTGAGCGACCCTCCCCGGCCCGGTTCCATCTGCGTACGCGGGATGCCGATCAGGTTGAGATTGTATTTCACCGAAGGAATTCCGGCCTTGGCCGTTTCCTCGATCAACCTGCACACCGCGTCGATCTGCCGGTCGCGGTCGGGACCCTTGAGGAGGATATCCGGATAGGATGCCTTTTCGATAGGCTGCGACGGAAGCGGAAGCTGGATCATGTCGAGGATGAGCCCGAAGCTTTCAATCTTGTCGCGGTGACGTTCGAGATCTTCCAGTTTCCAGCTCGATGGCGCGCCGGGCGGATCGGCGCAGATATGTTTCAATCCCAACTGAGCGAAAACGCGGTAGTCGTCATCGTCTCTCGCGCCAACTTGGGTGCCCACATACATTTCAACATCCTCCCTGAGCGTATCATTTATCATACGACCTAATATGATTTTTACCGGCTGTCGAGCATCTTCGTGCGGCAGGCGTGGAGATCCGGCCGATGGATCTATACATGAACAGTTAGCCGCCCCGCACGGTTATTCTCGAAAATTCTGTGAATATTGTTTGCTTGTGCGTATTACCCGGAAGATAGGCGATGAATTCTTACGCTCTGGGAAAAAATGAAAGCCCTGCGGAAGACTCCCGCGGCTAGCTTGCCATCCCTGGAAAAGTTGGCTAAGTCATCATACAACATTTGAACAAGCGACCATGTCTTCAGTTCACTCTGGGAGGAGTTACAATGAGATACCTTTGCGCCCGATTGCTCGTCGGCGCGGCTTTTGCCGTCATGTCTTTCGGCACGCCGGCAGCTTTTGCCGAGACGCCGGCCAATCAGCTCGTCATTGCGACCTCGCTTGCCCAGGTTCTCTCGCTGGATCCGCATCAGGCGACGGAAGCCAAGGCCAACGAGATCATGGCAAACCTCTACGATCGCCTGGTTTCCACCGATGGTTCCGGAAAGATTTCCCCGCAACTTGCCGAAAAGTGGGAGATCGATGACAAGGGAATCACGTTCCATCTGCGTAAGGCGGAATTCGCCTCGGGCAATCCGGTCACCTCCGCGGACGTGGTATACTCGATCACCCGCCTCCTGAAACTCGACCAGGCCGCGGCCGCCAATCTCAAGCGTGTCGGCTACAACGGCGGCAACGTTGAAAAACTGGTGACAGCGCCGGACGAGAAGACGGTGCGCATAGACCTTTCCGGCGAGGTCACGGCGGAACTCCTGCTCTATCGCCTGGCGATGGTCATCGCGAGCGTTGTCGACAGCAAGGAACTGAAGAGCCATGTCGTCAACGACGACTGGGGCAATGCATGGCTACGCACCAATTCGGCAGGCTCGGGCCCTTTCACGCTGAACAAGTGGACGCCGAACGAGATCGTCATCCTCGACGCGAACAAGAATTACGTCGCCGGGCAGCCGAAGATGCGCCGCGTCGTGGTCCGCCATGTGCCTGAAAGCCAGGTCGAAAGGCTGATGCTGGAGCGTGGCGATATCGACATCGCGAGCGCGCTGACCGCCACCGACCTTGCAACATTTACGGGCAAGCAGGGTTATGAAATCCAGCGCGTCCCGACGGGAGGCTTCTATGTCCTGGCGATGAATGCCGGCAAGGAACCGCTTTCCAATCCGAAGGTCCGCGAAGCGATCGCCTACGGCATCGACTACAAGGGCATGGAAAAGGCGATCATGGGACCATACGGCCGGGCGCGCACGGTTCCAGTTCCGGAAAACTTCGAATATGCCATTCCGAGCCCGGATTGGAAGCTGGACGTGGCAAAGGCAAAGGCCTTGCTTGCAGAAGCCGGGTACAAGGACGGCTTCACGCTGAACCTGAAGACGATTGCCCAGACGCCGCGCATCGATCTTGCGACCGCGATCCAGGCGTCGCTCGGTCAGATCGGCGTGAAGATCAACATCATGCAGGGCAATGGTGCGGATATCATCGCCGCGCACCGAGCGCGAGATTTCGATTTCCTGATCCCGCAGACAGGGGCCTATATGCCGAATGTCCTGGGCGCGATGGAGCAATTTTCGAGCAATCCGGACAATTCGCTGAAGGCCAACAATGCCGGCAACTTCGTATGGCGTTCCAGCTGGGACATTCCCGAGCTGACGGCCATCACGGCCAAGGCAGCGCTGGAGCCGGACGCGAAGAAGCGCGGAGCGCTTTACGTTCAGATGCAGGAAATGTTCGTTGCCCAGAAGCCTGCCGTTCTGCCGCTTTTCGAACGCTACGAACCGATCGTCCTGACGAGCCGTGTGCAGGGCTATGTCGGGCATCCGAGCCAGACGACGCGCCTGGAAGGCGTCACGAAGACCGATAAGTAACTCAACGTCAGGTCAGGCAGCCGATCATGAAGGAACTTTCGTTAGGCGAGCTGGGACGACGACTTATCCATCTCATCGTCAGCCTGTTCATCCTGTTGTGCGTCACCTTCGTGATCGGCCGCGTTATGCCGACCGATCCGGTCGGGGCCATTGTCGGCGAACTCGCCGATCCGAAAGCCTACGAGGCCATGCGCGTCAGGCTTGGCCTCGATCTGCCCCTCTACCAGCAATTCTTCGTCTATGTCTGGGGACTGCTGCATGGCGATATGGGCACAGCCATCCTGACCGGCAACGCGGTCACCAAGGACCTGTCCCAGGCATTTCCGGCAACGCTGGAACTTGCGACGCTCGCGGTGTTGATCTCCACTCTGATCGGCGTTCCCCTCGGCCTGGCGGCCGGTCTTTTCAGGGATAGCGCGATCGACAAGTTTGCCCGCGTCTTCGCGCTGGTCGGGCATTCGATCCCGGTCTTCTGGTTCGGTATCGTTGGGCTGGTCATCTTCTATGCCAGCCTCAATCTGGTCGGCGGGCCTGGCCGCGTCGATGTCTTCTACGAAGGCCTGATCGAGCCGACCACGGGGCTAATGCTCGTCGACAGCCTGCTCGAAGGCGAGACCGAGATATTCTGGAACGCCCTGTCGCACATCATACTGCCGGCCTGCATCCTGGCCTACATGGCGATGGCCTATATCACGCGCATGACCCGGGCGTTCACGCTAGAGCAGCTCAACCAGGACTATGTCATCGCCGCACGCGCCAAGGGCGTCGGCCCGGTCCGCACCGTTATCGGCCACGTCCTGCCCAATATCGCCGTCCAGCTGATCACGGTCCTCGCGATCTCCTACGGCAACCTGCTGGAAGGCGCGGTGGTGACGGAGATCGTATTTTCCTGGCCGGGCATCGGCCAGTACATGACCAATGCCCTCATGATCGGCGACATGAACGCAATCCTTGCGGCAACCATCGTTGTCGGTTTCATCTTCATGTTCCTGAATTTCGTTGCAGACATTGCCTACGCGCTTCTTGATCCGCGTACCCGGGAGGCCGCACGATGAGCAATATAGTCCAGGACGACGCCATCATCCGGCCGCCGGCAATCGGCACCCGGATATGGAACTCGACCTCCCGCATTCTGCACAAGCTCGCCGACGAACCGCTTGGCATGATGGGTTTCATCATCCTCGCCATCCTGGTTGTGGTCGCGATCTTTGCGCCGCTGATCGCGCCTTACGATCCCGCGGCCCAGACATTGAGCGACGCGCTTCAGCCTCCGAGCTTCGCGCATCTGGCCGGCACGGACGAATTCGGGCGCGATATCTTCAGCCGCCTCGTCCACGGCACGCGCATCACGATCCAGACGGTCCTGTCCGTCTCGGTGATTGTCGGCCCGATCGGCCTGGTGATCGGTGTCGTCGCGGGCTTTTTCGGTGGACGCACCGATGCCATCCTGATGCGTGCCACCGATATAGTCCTGTCGTTTCCGTCCTTGATCCTGGCGCTTGCCTTCGCCGCTGCTCTCGGGGCAGGCTTGGGGACCGCGATCGTCGCCATTTCGCTGACCGCCTGGCCACCGATCGCCCGGCTCGCACGCGCGGAAGCACTCGTCGTGCGCAACGCGGATTACGTGGCGGCGGCCCGGCTTTACGGCGCCTCACCGTTGCGCATCCTGCTTCTCTATATCGCCCCGATGTGTATTCCCTCGGTGATCGTGCGGCTGACGCTCAACATGGCGGGCATCATCCTGACGGCGGCTTCCCTCGGCTTCCTTGGCCTTGGTGCGCAGCCGCCGCTGCCGGAATGGGGCGCGATGATCTCCAGCGGGCGAAAATTCATGCTCGATTACTGGTGGGTCGCGGTGATGCCCGGCGTCGCCATTCTGCTGACCAGCCTTGCCTTCAACATCGCCGGAGACACGCTTCGCGATCTATTGGACCCGCGCCATGCCAGATCTTGATGAAACGCCTGTCCTGTCCGTTCGCGACCTGAACGTCCGCTTCGGCCGAAACTCCATTCCGGCGGTCTCCAACGTCAGCTTTGATGTCGGGCGGGAGCGCATCGGCATCGTCGGCGAATCCGGTTCGGGCAAATCGACAACCGGCCGCGCCATCATGCGGCTCCTGCCGCAACGCGCCGCCGTGACCGCCGAGCGAATGGATTTCCTCGGCAGCCCGTTGCTGGAAAAGACCGAACGGCAGATGGGAGGCCTTCGCGGCAAAGACATCGCCCTGATCATGCAGGATCCGCGCTATTCGCTGAACCCTGTCCTGACCATCGGAAAGCAGGTTGCCGAGGCCGCAAAGCTGCATCTTGGCGTCCGCGGCAAGGATGCCGTCGCGCGTGCCCGCGACATGCTGGCGAGAGTGCGCATCAACGATCCCGATCGCGTCCTGTCTCTTTACCCGCACCAGATATCCGGCGGCATGGGCCAGCGCGTGATGATTGCGATGATGCTTCTGGCGCGCCCCAAGCTCGTGATCGCCGATGAACCGACGTCTGCGCTCGACGTCAGCGTCCGCAAGGACGTTCTGATGCTGCTTGATGAACTGGTACGGGAGAACAATTCCGGCCTGATCCTCATCAGCCACGACATCCGCATGGTCGCAGCTTTTTGCGAGCGCATTCTGGTCATGTATAGCGGCCGCGTCGTCGAAACGCTGAGCAGGCTCGAAGATGCGGCGCATCCCTATACCCGAGGCCTGATAGCCGCGATGCCGGATCCCAAACATCCCGTCCGGCGTTTGAAGGTCCTCGATCGCAAGTCCATCGAAGTGGAGACCAATCCATGATCAAGGTCGAAAACCTCGATGTCGTCTATGGTGCCAAGGATAAAAGCAATCATGTCGTACGCGGCGTCAGCTTCGCCGTAAGCCGCGGCGAAACGCTGGGCATTGTCGGTGAATCCGGTTGCGGCAAGTCGACGGTGCTGCGTTCTCTTGCCGGCCTCGAGGGCGCATGGACCGGATCGATATCGTTTGACGGCAAGCCGGTCGGCAAGGTGCGGACACGCGAAGAGCTGAAACTTGCCCAGATGGTGTTTCAGGACCCCTACGGTTCGCTGCATCCGCGCCATCGCATCGGGACCGCGCTCGCCGAACCCATCAGGTCGATGGGCGGTGGCGATGGTTGGGCAAGGGTCGCGGAGGCACTGCAACAGGTCGGCTTGCCGGCGCATTTCGCCAGTCGTTTCCCGCATGAACTTTCCGGCGGCCAGCGTCAGCGCGTAGCGATCGCACGGGCGCTGATCCTGTCGCCGCCGATCCTGCTTCTCGACGAGCCGACCTCGGCGCTCGATGTCTCGATCCAGGCGGAGGTACTCAATCTGCTGGCAGACCAGCGGGAGGACCGCAATCTGACGTTCATCCTTGTCAGTCACGATCTCTCCGTCATCTCCCACATGTGTGATCGGGTCCTGGTCATGCAGAACGGCGTATTTGTCGACGAACTCAGCAGAGAGGATCTTCAGGCGGGCGTGACCCACGCGAGCTATTCCCGCGAACTGTTCGAGGCCAGCTTTTTGTAGACCGTCCACTCCGAACCTCACCCGGGCGATGATCCCAGTTCGTTGAGCCGCATATGGTGGGGAGCAGGAAGAAACATGGCGAGAGCCGCCAGCGACAGAAAAAGCGCCGGGAAATCCCGGCGCTCTATGTTCGAACCTTCGGTATTAGCGGGCGCGCATTAGCCCGTCGTAATAGTCACCGCTGTCGATCATCGGAGACGCCGGAATCTCGACACGCCGATCGCGCTTCAGCGGCGGATAGCCATAGCGGGTGACCGAGGGAATGCCCAGGGAATCCGCCGTGACCGCCAGCTGGCCGCGGTCGCGAGAAGCGCCCTCATAATATTCGCCTTCCTGCGCAAAGGCACTGCCGCCTGCAAGGGTGGATACCATCAGGGTGGCGAGGATGGTGGAGATGACAGAGTTTTTCATAGTCGTTGTTCCTTGTTTAGCCTGATCGGCTTCTGGTGCGACCCGCCGATCGATGTCTTGAATGGACTGTTTGGATGCTTCCGGGATCTACTGCCGTTCGTCGCCGGGAAGCCGGTTGTCGCGACGGGTTGGGGCCCGGACCTGCGCCACGTCACGCGTGGCATCGGCCTTTGCCGCGGTTTTGGCGGCATCCGCCGGGGCGGTGAACGAAACTTCGGTTCCCGAAGTCAGCCGATGGCCGTCATAGGCAAGGACCTGTCCGGCAAACGAAGCCATGCAGGCCGCGGCGATGATGAAGGCAATCTTCTCTATAGGCACAGTCATTTTTTCACTCCATTGTTGGCGAAACCCGCTTCTGCGGGCGTCGTGATGATTTCAAGTCTGGTGAGACAGCAGTCGCTGTCATCAGTTTCCGAATGACTGGAGGATCTCCTCTCGGCCCGTTGAACGGTGTTGCCGAAGCTCTCCGTGAGCTCATCCTTCGGAGACGAAAGTAGGCATGAGGATCTGCCTCACCGGCTTGAAGCGTTTGTGAGCGTATATTCTCCTGCCGATCGGTTGAGTGCTGCCGGGGACGGCCAATGCCAGCCAGCCGGACCGTGTTCTCCACCGCCTTTCGTGATGAGACTTTCTCTCGAACCCGTCATCGCCCCGCCAGCGCGGCGTTAAACTTCCGTAAAAAATCACGGCAGCGGGAAAAGTAATGGGGAGGCGCTTCAACTAGAATTTTTCGCGCCAGCGAACGGTCCTAGATCTTCCGGTTTAATATATAAAAAATCAGAACTATTATAGGAATTATTTCGTAATCATACATAGCAATGCCTTAAATAATCTGACTTTAATTCATATTATACTCGCGAGAAACCGCCCGGACGAATCGGGATAACTGAAGGTTTCCCGATCTCGTCTCGTGCGGAATGTGTGTGGGGGCGCGATATTGTGATTGTGTCAGGCGGTGCCGGACACCCCGGATGCTATGGGTCATGATGACCGCGATCGAAAGGGAATGCGCGCCGGACCGTCTCTCGGGGACGCTCCCGACGTGACTGACGGTGCAAGCTTGGCTGAGATCGAGGAATTTATCGAAACATTCCGGTCGTGAAAGCTCGGCTTCCACCACCAGAATGTTGTTTGAAAGGGACAGATGCCTTCAGGAAGCCGTGCGAGACAATGTGGGTCTATCGCGATCTTACGAGTATGCGCTTTGCAGGCGAACCGCCCTTGCCGCCTCCATCCAAAAACTGCGTGCGGCAACAGTCGGGTGACGAACGGAAACATGACGATTGGACGTCACCGCTTCCAGCGCCATCGGGACTTCTGTGCGTTTGCGTTGCCTCACGCCTTCGGCACCGATCCGTTCGCCGGCGCGCGCGACCAGCAGATAAGGGTGTCGGTGATGCGCGAGCTTGCTGATCAGCCGGCGGCGTTTCGCCATCGCCTCCGCCAGTTCCTGCATCTTCGGAACCGTGTGCAGAATATCGCGCGCCAGCCGGGCTGCGGCGCTGTCTTCGAAATGGAACCGAGGCAGCCGCTTGATCTTCCCGACGCTCAATCCCGCGTCTTCGTGCACGGCCACGATGTCGTTCAGTCCGTCAGGCATCCACCCCAGGCCGAACGTTTCTTTCTCCTCCTGGCGAAGGCAAGGAGGTGCATCGGCGTCGTAGACATAGTGGCAATCCATCAGGAGACCGCCCGGCCTCAGGCATCTCGCTACCATCCGGTAGAGATCCAGCGGACGCTCGAAAAAGGCAGCACTTCCTCCGCATATGATCACATCTGCCTCCGACATAACGCCTGCGAGCGCGGCAATATCGACGCAGGAAAACATCGCCGTCGAACCCTCCAGCCGTGCGACCTCCCGCGCGACGTCGATGATCGCCGGATTTTCGTCCACGCCGATCACTTCGGCTCGTGGGAAAGCCCGTGCAACCCTGCGGCTGATCCAGCCGGTATTGCAGCCGAAGTCGACGATTTTGCGCGAGCCGCTGGGAAATGCGGCAAGGATCGCCTCCATCATTGCTTCCCCGCCGGGCGGTACGTTCTTCTGTTTCAAGGCGGCGACGATCGAGAAATAGTAGTCCTGGGAAGAGAGGCTCTTCATGGTTGACATACCTTGCAATCGAGGTGCTTGGAAACGGGGTGGAGCGCGGCGTGGCCCATGGCAGGATTGAAAACCCAGCGATGGCCGCGCAATGAACTACCCTGGGTGAGGCGTTCGATGGCGATCTGCGAAACCGCAAAACAAGCGATCAGGGCGTTGTCAGCCGGCGACGGCGGGACTTCGCGCCCAGTGTCGACCGATTCTGGCAATGTCGCGCAACAGAAAGGGCAGGCATCGTCCGGCTGCGCCACCAGTGGCCCGGCGACATAAAACGAGCCGGTCTGGCCGACATGCAGGTAAGGCGGAGGCACGGGCTCCGTTGCGTGATATTCCGCCAGAAACTGGCGGGCCAGGGAGTCATCGTCTTCTGCAAGTATCAGGAAAGGTTTGCGTGTGCGGGCCAGAGTGAGCCGGGCAGCTTCCGCCCCATCGGTAAACTGGGTCATGATCGCGACCGCGGCGGAAAATCGCGAGGCGAGATAAGTTGCCAGCCGGTCGCTCTTCAGTCGACCGGCATCCTCCGCCGCCCCCCGGCTCATCCGTTTTTGGCTGCTCGCTTCGATACGGTCGCCGTCCACCAGGAAGAAATTGCGAGCCCCGAGCGCTGCAAGCTGGGAGGCGATCTGGGAGCCGAGGCCTCCGCATCCGACAATTATGAAATCCGTATCGTGAATGACATCAAAGAGATCGGCATGATGTTCGAAGGCTCTCATGATCGTTTACCTTGCTTGTACCGGTCGGGAACTGCTGAGAATTCAGAGCAACCTCGCCCACCCATCACGCATGCTCCATCACTATCGAAGCTGACGTTCCCGCCAGCGCGACATCTGGGATGGATAACTCATGGGGAGGCTGCCTGGCGGCTTTGCGGATCGTATGGAGCCGTCCATCGTACCAGAGGCTCAGGCCATCGCCGCTGCCCTGCAGCATCGGGCGGCCCATTCTTGGGTCGATGGGCTGCTCCCCCCGCAGAAGCACCTGGCCTAGATCCCAGGCCTGACGATCCACGACACACATGCGCTGGGCATAATAGGCCTGGCGCCGCGCCGGCGGCTCGCAATCCAGAAGCCGGTCGATGAGCGCCAGGATTGTGGCGCCCCAGGATGGAATGACGGCGATGTCCCGGAGGTCGAGAAGAACATCGCCGCCCAGACGCTCGATCCCCTCGCGGGCGATATCGATGAGCGGAATTAGGCGGGCAGCATACGCAATGACAAAAGCTGCTTCCCGCGCGCGGTGCTCAGGCGGTGCTCTGAAAGGCAAGCATGCAATGCGGACGGCGCACTCCCAGGGAATGGCGTAGGCCGTATGCAGGATGCTTTCGAGCGTCTGTAAACTGTGTGTGTATGGCGATACGTATCGCAGCTCGGTGGGCAGCGATAACGGCGCAGCCGCCGTATACAGCCGTAAGAGGACATGCCCCGCTTCGCGCAGAAGCTCCGCGGCGGTCGCCGGATAGTCTTCGGCGTCCAGTTTTTCCTGCGACAGGACCGCGACGGCACTCCCCGGCAGGTCACCGGAGCTGGAGAACAAGCTTATCGCACCACGCCGGGTGCCAATATAAAGTGTGTGAAGCCCTGCAGTGAGCCGTTGATGGCCACCGGGATCGACGTTCGAGATCAAGTCGATTGCCTTGGTGAGATGATCGTCGATCCGGTCCAGGTCATGGTCACTCATCTGGGCCTGCTCGAAGCCGGGATCGGCCTGCCGGCAATGAGCGATGCGCTTGCGCATCGTGCGGCTCGCTTCCAGACTGTCAATCGGGACAAGGCCGATACCACAGGCAAGCCGGCGGGCAGGACGGCGTTCGAGCGCAAGGTCTTCAGCAACAAGATCAGGCTGCAGGCTGTAGTCCACAACCTCGGAACTGGCGCCATCGACGTAGCTTTCCAGCCCCCGCTGAAGCTCGTCCATCCAAGCCGCCAGCGCGGGAGACCGGTAGGGGTCGCTTCGCACGGGCAGGAAGGCTGCGGTGGGCAGGAACGCGTCGGCATCATGATATCCGCCATCGGCAAGGCCTGGGAAATAACGGGCCAGCGCCTCGACCCTTTCTCCACAACCCGGCAGTTCGGAAGCAGCAGCCAGAATTCGGGCATAACGAGGCCGCTGTTTCAGCATGTTGCCCGTTGCGGCCGCATTCACGAAACCGGACTTTGAAAAGAGCGGATTGCGCTGGAGCAAGGCTCTGGCCTGATCCGCCAACGGCTCGATCTGATAAGCAGACATCTTAAGCTCTCCTCGCCCCAGGCGCATCAAACCTCATCATGAGGCGCGCCACTTCAGGGAAGATTAGTTGCTGCCAGAACCGGCCGTACCGACGGCCTTCCGGCTTGAAACCACGATCTCGTCTAGTCTTCCGTTGAGAAGAGCTTCTTGCGGACCCGTCATCGGCACGCCAGCACCGCGTTAAACTTCCGTGAAAAGGAAGCTTCGCCGACAAAAAAAGCCCCCTTTTTTAGGGGGCTTCAATCCTGGTCATCCTTGCTGAGGAACGGCCTCACGGGGACAAGACGGCGGCGATGGCTGCAGGGACATCAGGCAGGCCGAACCCGAAGAAATAGCTCATATCGAGAGCATCTTCGCCATCCGCATTCATGCAGTCGGCGGTCAATGCGCGTATTCCCGGTGCGACCACCGCATCCAGCCGAGCCGTGGACTGGAGGATTGACTTGACGGAAGGGCCGGAGAGCCGTGCATCGCCACCGTTCCGGGTCTTATGGGCTCGCTGGATCAAGGCGCATATGCCCCCCACCTGTGCGGAGGCTCCCGACGTGCCCCCGAACGTGGTGTAGTAGCCTCCACCAATGCCGGGATTGGCTGCCGACGGCACCAGGGACGACCATGGATCCGCACCCCGGTCGTAACCGAATGCGCCGGGAAGGTCGGTCGTCAGCAGCGAGAAGTGAGAATACTTATATTCCCGCAGCCCGAATGCCTCATGGTCATGTTGCGCAGCGAATGGGGACAGGCGGTCAACGCGCAACTGATGACGATTGAAGACTTCGCCGTCGTCGGATGGCGAGACGACCGTAAGCCCCTCACCGTAATTGCTGTATCCCGAGCGGTAACCCTCGACGGTGACCGCGCCGACGGCGATTATCCCGTTGTCGTCGGCGGCCAGATTGGCCGGGTAGATCAACTGGCTTTCACCGCTGTTTCCCGCAGCGCATACGATTGGAATGTGATGACTGATGGCAACGATGAGTTGCTTGAGGATATGCCAAGCTCTATCGGGGTTTGATCCCTTTTGCGGGGCTTTGGGCTCCAGCTCGAAGCCCCCCTGCTCAGCCAAAGAAATACGCGCGAACAGATCGGCAGCAATCTGATTTTTCCAGCGTTCGAGATCGGCCTTCAATTCGTTCTTCGGAATAACCCGACTGCGCTTCGGGTCCGGCAAGCCGCGTGGCAGGACGATGACATCGACGCGCTGATGATAGGCGTAGAGGAATGCGGCTATGAATTGCAGGACGTCGTCCTCGAAAGACGTCCTGATCGAGATCACCCGCGAGAAGGGATCGACACCGAAATAGGGAAGAACGTTGCGATTGGCGCTCGGGCATGGCGTGCCGCCAGCACCGTAGAATACACCCTCGGGGAGAGCCGAGGGACCTCCGTCCTGCGTCGCCACGGCCGGTTCGCCGGCGATCAGGCCGGCACAGCAGGTGCCATGGGAAGCAAAAAGCGACTCCGGATTAAACAGTCGTCGCACGACACCCTGCGAAGCCGCGTATTCCGCGACAATGTCGTCGAGATATTCCCGATCATCGTTGGACAGGCCGAGATTTCCCAACGGCGCGATATCAAGCCCCGAGAAGAACGCCTGCTTTTCTTCACGGTCGAAGGATGTGGTCGCATCGAGGATTTCGGCGACGCGCGAACCGTAGCGGTGGCTCGTAAGGTCGATCGAGGCTTCGCGATCAAGCCGGGTCGCCAAATTCGGATGATCGGGCGCAATCCCAACATCGATCAACGCCACGCGGGCGGGATGGATAAGACCGGCAGCCGCAATCGTGTCCCAGACACTTCCCCCGATCTGCGGGTCGGGGACCGGACGCGCCGCAGTCTCGTTCTCGGACGGCGGAACGATCGGCGGCGAACCGTAGTCGGCATCGATGACGCCCAACGCGGTCAGATGCCAGAGATAGTAGTAGTTCATCGGCGCGGCTTGCGGCGCTTCCATGTCGGCGGACGTCATGATCTTCGTTCTCCCCAAAGAATAAATCGGCCTCAAACCCATTCGTCGTGGACCGCCTGGAAAAGCGGCCCGAACGCATCATGGAGGTACGGAGCGAAACGCCGCGCCAGGTCCCGGCCGGCCTGCGTATCGCTCGGATAATGCAGCCCGGCCCATTCGCGATTTTCAGCGACGTTCTGCGCGATACGGGCGAGTTCGTCCGTTGCCGGATGTTCAGGCAGGATCGTCGAAAAAGCGAACGCGATCGAAAAGCACTGGAAGGCATGGTTGCTGGGATAGGATTCGTGCACCGGCACCGGCAGAAGCGGTCGCAACAGGGATTCGAACTGGTTCGGCCGGAGCCTGTTGAACTGGCTCTTGTAGAGAAGCCCGACATATTCGCAGGCGGTCAAGATCGCCTGAAACAATCCCTCGGTCTGTTCGTACCCGCCGATGTCCTCGATATACAAGGCGCGGGTAAATTCCGACACGGAAATGGTCGCCTCGGCCTCGATGTCTGGCAATCGCCTCGCCCGCTCTCGATCGCGCCGCTGCATGGAAAGCAGCACCGCCGATTCCAGCCGGGTATAGTCCGGGCCGGGCGGTGGCAGGATGTCGAGCATTTCCCAGGTAAAGCGCCGCGCGGCCGTGAACGCGTTGCGCGACGGCTGCTGGTGCAATCTGCGCAATTCGAACGCTGGAATGAGTTGCGATACGCCGAGACTCGCGCCGTCCAAAGTCGACTTGTTTTTGTTCTTATTCTTATTTTTGTTTTTATTCTTGTTCTTGTTCAGCGTAGCCTTGTTGAGCACCGACTTGTTTGCGACGCCCTTGTTGAGAACCGAGGCAGCTGCCATCGTCGCCATCATCAACGGAGGCTCGTCTATGGATAGGTCCTCCTCAGGCATATCGGCCGGCGCGGATGGAACCGGAGGCGGCGGCTCCACCGCCTCAGGAATGGCCTCGATGGGCCTCGGTTCGCAAGGCAGGACCGTATCAGGCTCAACCCGAAATTTAAATGAATTCATAAATTCTACAATTTTAGATTGCATCTCCAAGTTTGTTTCCCCTACCATGCCCCAGTCTCCCATAATGAGATCATCGTGATGCCTTAGCGAATTCTGGCGCCAGCCTTGATCAGGCCGTCGAGCAACAGCTTTCCACCGCCCGTGCTGAGCAACGGATAGCCCGTGCCGCGAAACGAGGTTATGGAAAACCCGTTTTCAACCTTGTCGAGCCGTTCCACATATTGGCGCGCGGCCTCCAAATTGCCCGTGTGAGCGTGGCTGGAAGCCAGATAGCGCAACAGGCTATTGAAGTTCGGCCGGGAATGGAGTGCATCCTCGCCTGCCGTTATTGCCGCCACGTGGTCGCCCGCTAACCCGGCGCTGATGCATTTCGTTGTATCGAAGTAATATTTATGAGGGCTGTAGACGCCGAGCTCCTGCACCCAGCGCGCCATCGCACTGGCCTTCTCCGGCTGCCCCGCATAGCAATGCAGCATGGCATAGAGATCCCAACCGAGCGGCAAGGCCGGGTTCAGACGGATCGACTTTTCGAACAGACCGGCTGCGTAATCGTACTCCCGGAACAGGAAAGAATGCACATGCCCGACCAGCGCCAGCGAGACGGAGTTATTGGGATCGAGTTCGAGAGCCTTTCGCGCATAGGCCTGGGCCTCCTCGATCACATGCGCATCCAGCGCGCTAAAGCGCTGGCCGACCTGGAATGTGCGGATGAAGGATAGCCAGGCGAAGGCAGACGCTCGAGGCTGATAGTGAATCTGCTCCTGCAGCTGCCTTTCCGCTTTATCGAGATCGCCTCTCGAAAGCCGGAAGATCGCGTTGACCGCATCGATGAAGAGACCATCGCGGGTCAGGCGACCGTCGCCGGCGCTCATCTCCTGGTACAGCGACAACTGGTCGACCGCCTGGCTGATCAGAGCCGCCGCGATCCCGTATTCGGACCTTTCCATCTGGGTGCGTCCGATCATACGGCTGCCGAGCCACATGATCCGGTTGTCGAGCAGATGCTTGATCGCCAGTTCCACCAGCACCTGACTGCCATCGAATGTCAGCCGCAGTTGAAGGCACAGTGGAAGACCCATCTTCCGATCCGGCTGGCCAAGGTGCGGATCGAAGGAGAGATCGGTAATGCCGAGCCCCAATCCGTCGAAGATCGCCTTGGCGAGCAGGTTCTGGAATTGCAGTGCCGCGATCTGCCCGCCATCTCCGGCGCCGATGACAATCGGCGGCCGGAGAGCGATGGTCCACTGGATATTGTCCGGCGACGGGGGCTTGTCCGGATCATTGCCCACACCTGCCGAGGGAATATTGGCCGGCCGCTGGTCAGGCAAGCCTGTCAAAGGTAATAGCGCCGAGAGCGTGCTGACGTCGCGGCGAGGTTGCTGCCGAGGTTCGAAAACATCGTCGACGCGCCCTTCTTCGACGCGTCGGTACCAGTTCTGCCTCTCGACCGTCAGCCAGTCTTCGAATTCAGGATCGCGGATATCCATGCCTTCGAGCAATTCGTCGGTGATCTGGTCGACAAGGCGCTCGCTGCGCAGCATATCGTCGGTGTCGAGCGCGATGCGGTCCATGTCCAGCCACACGGTGTTCTTGTCGGCGATGATGAGATCGCGGGACGAACCGAGGGCTTTATGAATATCCAGCAGGGCCTGTCTCAGGCTGGCAGCCGCCTGATCCTCGGATCGGTCGCTCCACAATTTGTCTCTCAGCCACACCCGCGAGCGGGATCCCCGCGCAGACAGAGCAAGCATTGCAAGGATCGCCTGGGCCTTCTGGGACCTGGGTGTGGCGGATTTCCCTTTGCTGTCGACGAGACTGAACGGGCCAAGCAGGTACATCCGGAACACTGCATGTTTTGCATCCATGCGATCCATTGGCCCAACTCGTCTTGTGCCCCTCTCGATCATCTCATCGAACCTGGGCTGCCCGTCCAGCAGACAGTCTGACACAAAAGCGGTCCTTGACAAGAGCGCGACAGGCACGACGGCCGGTCGGCAGCGCATGTCAGCGTTGTGGCCATTAACGAGTTGAAGCATATAGAGCATCCCTGGAAACCGCACGCCTGCCCTAGCGCGCCGCAGTCAAAGCAGCGTCAAAACAGCGTTAAAATCGGGCATCCACGACCGGTGCCGAAGCGGTATCTCGCATTTCTCGCTTGCGAAACAAGGCGCCGGCCCGCGATCCCGGGAGCCCGATTATCTAGATAGAATTGACTAGGGCGCCGTCGTTATAGCCAGAACGAGCATCGTCTTGCCCTTGCTGATCTTGTTGCCGCTTTCCGCCAGAATTGAACGACCGGCGCCGCTGTTTTGCCGTGCCGATGGCACCGGGATCTGTTTCCCGCCTACGCAGTGGCAGTGGGGGATTTACAAAGCATGCTCATCTTTGTCGGATGTGTCTCTCGATGAGCGACTTCAGCCTGTTGACGTTGCGCGCCTCCAGGAGATCGACCATCTCATGATGCTCTAGAGCTGACTGCTCAATTCGGGCCCGTGTCTTCCATTGGGCAACGGGAGCGGAAGATGTGCGCTGGCGGAGTTCGGCGATAGTCCCATCCAGCTCATCGTTACCGGACAGCTGAACGAAGGCACGGTGGAAGCTCAGATTGGCTTCATACAGTTCCAGCACGGTCCCGTGCAGGGTCAGGTTTTCGAACCGCTCTGCCAAAGCGCGCAAATTCCCGAGATCCTCGGCAGTCGCCATGGCCACGACTTTCGACACGATCCCGGTTTCCAGTATGATACGGATCTCGGCAATATCATCCGCTTGTTTTCCGTCGGCCTTGTAGACGTGATAGCCGCGGTTCGGCACGTGCTCGACAACGCGCTTCTGCGCCAGGCGATCGAGCGCTCGGCGGATCTCGTTGCGCCCCCGCCCGTAACGCGCTTCGAGATCGATCTGCTTCAACCAGGCACCCGGCGGAAACAGGCCGGATTGAATGTCCGTCAGTATGAGCTGGGTGGCATCGGGTTCGCCATCGGCAACGGAATCGTCGAGCAGGCTATTCATAGTTTTGACCTCAGGCGGCCGCGAGGCGATTTGCCTATTCATTAGCCAGAAATTTCGGTTGCCGAAAGAAGAATCTTCTCATAAATTGGTACCAATTTTGGATCAAATGTGTAGGCAAAAATGAAAAATTCGGATGGCGTCTGGGAGATCGTTGACCACAAGGCACCCCGGTTTGCCGAGCTCAGCGATTACGTCTGGGAGGTTCCGGAGACCAATTATGAAGAATATCGCTCCTCCGCGGCTCATGCCGAACTGCTTGAGGCCGAAGGCTTCAGGGTTACGCGCAATGTCGCAGACATCCCGACGGCCGTGATGGGCGAGGCCGGCGAAGGCGGGCCGGTCATCGCCATTCTCGGTGAATATGACGCCCTGCCCGGTCTCAGCCAGGTGGCCGGCCTTGCGGAAGAAAAGGCGGTCGTCGAAGGCGGCCATGGCCATGGCTGCGGGCATAATCTTCTCGGCTCCGGTGCCATGCTGGCGGCAGCCGCCGTCAAGGACTACCTCAAGGCCAACGGCCTTCAGGGCCGCGTTCGCTACTACGGCTGCCCGGCCGAAGAAGGCGGCTCGTCGAAGGGCTTCATGGTACGCGCCGGCGTTTTCGACGATGTCGACATCGCCATCTCCTGGCATCCGGCCGCATTCGTCGGCGTCAACAATCCGATCTCGCTCGCCTGCAACGAGCTCAACTTCCATTTCTCGGGCCGCGCGTCGCATGCCGCCGCCTCCCCGCATCTGGGGCGCAGTGCACTCGATGCGGTCGAACTGATGAATGTCGGCGTCAACTACCTGCGTGAGCATATGCCGTCCACGGCGCGCATACACTATGCCATCACGGATACCGGCGGCCATGCGCCGAACGTCGTGCAGGCCAAGGCTTCGGTGCGTTATCTCATCCGGGCGCGCACGCTTCCCGAGCTGCTGGAGCTCGTCGCCCGGGTAAAGGATGTCGCAGCCGGTGCGGCCCTGATGACCGGCACGTCGGTACGCAGTCAGGTCGTCAGCGGCGATGCGAACCTCATCGGCAACACACCGCTCGAGGCGCTCATGCACAATCATATCGAACGCGTCGGCCTGCCGCCCTTCGACGCTGCGGACAAGGCGACCGCCGCAAAATTCCAGGAGACCTTCAGCCCGGCGGATATCGCCACGTCCTTCGGCCGGTTCGGGCTGAAGGTCCGCAAAGGCGTCTCCCTCTGCGACGTGATCTTCCCGCCGGAAAGCGGCGATGGCACGCTCGTCGGCTCCACCGATGTCGGTTCGGTCAGCTGGGTCGTGCCGACAGTGCAGATGCGGGGTGCGACCTATGCCATCGGCACGCCCGGCCATTCCTGGCAGCTCGTCGCCCAGGGCAAACTGCCGGCCGCGCACAAGGGCATGACCCATGCGGCCAAGGTCATGGCATCGACAGCCGTTGACCTCATCCTCAAGCCCGAACTGATCGCCGAGGCGAAAGCCGATCACGCGGCGCGGCTCGAAGGCACGCCATTCATCAATCCGATCCCGGACGATGTCCAGCCCGACATTCGGGAGAAGCGGGATGTCTGAGGCGCCGCTCCGGCCCGACCGCCTGATCCTGATGGATCACATCCGCGAGTTCGCCAGGCGAGTAAAGCTTTCGGGCACGGCGGAAGAGCTGGAAAGTTTTCGATATCTGGAGCGGCAGATGGCCTCTTACGGCTATCGGACGCAGCTTCTTTTTCATGACGCCTATATCAGCCTCCCGGGCAAGGCGGCTGTCGAGGTCGGTGGTGCCGCGATCGGTTGCATCACCCATTCCATGTCGGTCTCGACACCTGCCGAAGGTGTCTCGGCAGAGATTGTCCATGTCGGAGAAGGCACCGAAGCCGACTTCGAGGGCATCGATGTCAAGGGGCGCATCGTGCTTGTCGACGGCATTGCGACCGAGGATGTCGCGGCCTTTGCAAGTGCCCGCGGCGCGATCGGACAGATCCATGTCAGCCCCAACGAACATCTCTATGAGATGTGCGTGTCACCCGTCTGGGGCAGCCCGTCGCAGCATACGCGCGAGCAACTGCCAAAGACGGCGATCTGCACGATCGCCCGCGACGACGGCGAAAAGCTGCGGCAGGCCTGCCGCGCAGGCAAGGCGCCTGTTGCCCGCCTGACGACGGAGGTCGATACGGGCTGGCGCAAGACGCCCATCCTGGTCGCGGAACTTTTTCCGGACAACCGGCCGAATGCACCTTTCATCCTGTTTTCCGGCCATCACGACACCTGGCACTACGGCGTGATGGACAATGGCGGAGCCAATGCCACCATGCTGGAGGCCGCCCGCCTTCTGGCCGAGCGGCGTGACGAATGGCGGCGCGGTCTGCGGATCTGCTTCTGGTCCGGTCATTCCCACGGCCGCTATTCCGGCTCCGCCTGGTATGCGGACGAATATTGGGATGATCTGGAACGGCGCTGCGTGGCGCATGTGAACGTCGATTCCACCGGCGGTGCTGGCGCGGACATCCTGACAAACTCGGCCGTCATCGACGAATTGAAGGCAGTCGCGGCAAGGGCCGTCGAAACAGTGACCGGCCAGGTGCATCGCGGTCGTCGTCACGGGCGCGCTGCCGACCAGTCCTTCTGGGGCGTCGGCATTCCCTCGATGTTCGGCAGCCTAAGCCACCAGCCCCCGGGGCCAGTGAAGATGCTGACGGCGCTCGGGTGGTGGTGGCACACCCCGCACGATACGCAAGAGCATATCGATCCGGCCAATCTTCAGCGCGACACCGAGATCGTTTTGCGCGTGCTCGATGAACTGCTCGCTGCCCGCGTCCTGCCGCTCGACTACGCCGCCTACGCAGTGTCTCTCAAAAGTGAACTCGACGGCCTCGACGCGGATCTTGCAGGACGGATGGATATCAATGTCCTGATTTCGGCGGTGAATGAACTGCGCCGGCGTGCCGAGGCGGTCAACGGCGTTGCGCAGCGGGAAACCGATCCGGTTCTAGCCGAGATCATCAACGACCGCCTTCGGCAGGCTTCCCGCCTCCTCGTTCCGTTGAACTACACGTTCGGCGACCGTTTCCATCACGACAGCGCGCTGCCGCATCCGGCCTGGCCATCACTCTCGGGGCTTCGCGAACTGGCGGCCCTGCCAGAAGGGCATGCCGATATCCCGTTCTTCGCGGTTCATGCGCGCCAGACGCGCAACCGCATTCTCTCCGTCCTGAGGCAAGCCTGCGCGGTGCTTGCCCTCGAAGGATCATGACATCCCGACCTTCCTCTCCGACACAACGAACAAATAAGGGAACAACGACATGAAAACCGGGAAATTCTGGGCGGTCACACTGGCCGCCACTCTCAGCATCATGCTGCCGGGCGCGGAAGCCAAGGACTGGACCCATGTAAAGGTCGGCATCGAAGGCGCCTTTCCGCCATGGAACGCACTCGATTCCAAGGGCAAGCTGACCGGCCTCGATATCGACCTCATCAACGACCTTTGCCAGCGCGCCAAGGTCGAGTGCGAGCTGATCGCCGGGGAATGGAGCGCCATGATCCCCAGCGTCAATGCCGGCAAGTTCGACCTCATCATGACGCTCGGGATAAATGAAAAGCGCAAGGAAGTCGTCGACTTCACCGTGCCCTACGCGAGCGGCGTGGCGACCTTCATCACGCTGAAGGACAGCCCGGTGAGCAAGCTGCCGATGACCGGCGAGAGGCTGAACCTCAACGACAAGGACAAGGCCGATCCCGTGATGAAGACGATCGGCGGCGTTCTTTCCGGCAAGACGATCGGCGTCGTGCAATCGACGAGCCAGGAACAATTGATCAACGCCTATTTCGGCAAGGACGTCACAGTTCGGACCTACAAGAATTCCGGCGAGCGTGATCTCGATCTCAAGGCCGGTCGCATCGATGCCGGTTTCGACAGCGGAGTCTACGGCACCACGGCGCTTGCAAAGCCCGGCAACGAGGATCTGGCGATGGCCGGACCGCTGATGAAAGGCGCCATGCTGGCGACGGAAGTCGCCATGGGCATGCGCAAGGGCGAGACCGACCTGAAGGAAAAGTTCGACGCAGCCATCAAGTCGGCGGCTGCGGATGGCGTCATCAAAAAGCTCTCCGAAAAGTGGAGCAAGCTCGATCTGACGCCATCGTTCTGACCCGGCGGCGGACCCGGTACGAGGCGCAAAACGATTTGTCCTCGTGCCGACCCGCCCGGGTTCGATCCGAACAAACCTCCATGTGGATGAGGTTTTCATGAATCAGCCGACAATACTGGATCTGATCGGAACCGGCCCGAATGGCTGGGGCATGGCGCTTGCCGCGGCCACCATCATGACGGTCCTGATCGCCATCGCCGGCTTTGCGATCGGTGCCGTGATCGGCGTCTTCGGCGCCTGGGCGAAAGTCTCAGGCGGGTGGGTGACGCGCGGGATAGCGGGTTTCTACACCACCGTTCTGCGCGGCATTCCCGATCTTCTGGTCATCTATCTTTTCTATTTCGGCGGTAGCGCCGCGGTGACCGCGATCGGCAGGCTCTTCGGCGCTGAAGGCTTCATCGGCTTTCCGGGCTTTCTGGCCGGTGCGCTCGCCGTCGGTATCACCTCCGGCGCCCAGCAGACGGAAGTCTTTCGCGGCGCCTATCGGGCGGTGCATTCCGGCGAGCTGGAGGCGGCTATCGCCTGCGGCATGTCACGCTCCTTGCGGTTTCGCAGGATCCTGGCGCCGCTGACACTCCGCCACGCAATTCCCGGCATGGGGAATGTCTGGCAGGTCGTATTGAAGGAATCCGCCCTGGTTTCGGTCACGGGCGTCGTCGAACTCCTTCGGCAGTCGCAGATCGGCGCGGGCTCCACCGGCCTGCCCTTCGATTTCTACGTCATTGCCGCTGCCATCTACCTGGCTATCTCGACGGTTTCCGGCGGTCTCCTGCAACTCAGCGAAAAGCGCTTCACGCGCGGCGTCAGGAGGGGTTGATGGATCTGCCGTTTCTCTACGAGACCTTCCTGAGCCTTGTTGCGGCCGTGCCGCTGACGCTGCAGCTTGCCGCGAGCGCGATCGGACTCGGCGCGTTCCTGGCCCTCGGCTTGGCGCTCTGCCGGCTGTCCGGCATCCTGCCGCTCGACTGGTTCGCGAGGGCCTATATTTTCGCCTTCCGCGGCACGCCGCTGCTCGTGCAGATCTTCCTGATCTATTACGGCCTTGGCCAGTTCCGCGAAGTCCGCCATAGCATGTTCTGGGTGGTGCTGCGCGACCCCTACTGGTGCGCTGTCATCGCCCTGATGCTGAACACTGCCGCCTATTCCGCCGAGATCATCCGCGGCGGGCTGCTCTCGGTCCCGTTCGGGCAGATCGAAGCGGCGCGCGCCTGCGGCATGTCCCGTTTCATGACCTTCCGGCGCATTGCCCTGCCGCTCGCGATCCGCCAGGCCCTTCCCGGTTATTCCAACGAGATGATCTCGATGGTGAAGGCGACGTCGCTTGCCTCCATCATCACCATCATGGAAGTGACGGGCGTCGCGGCCAAGCTGATCTCCGAGACCTATCGGGCGATCGAAGTCTTCGTCGTCGCCGGTGCCATCTATCTCGCCATCAATTTCATCCTCACCCGGCTTGTCGCCCTTGCCGAATATCAACTGAGCCCGCACCTGCGCCAGCCTGCGGCCTTGCCCAGCACATCCACGGGAGCCGCAAGATGATGCCTTCGACCAATCCACCCGCACCGATGGCCATTACCGTGCGCGGGCTTCGCAAGAGCTTCGGTCCCGTCGAAGTGCTGAAGGGCATCGACATGGAGGCGCGCGAGGGCGAGGTCGTGTCGATCCTCGGCTCCTCCGGCTCCGGCAAGTCGACCATGCTCCGCTGCATCAACATGCTCGAGACACCCGATGCCGGCGAAGTGACGGTTGCCGGCGAAACCATCCGCATGAAGCCTGCCGGCTCCGGCAAGAGCCGCATCGCCGACTGCAGGCAGGTGGAACGCATCCGCTCCGAGCTCGGCATGGTGTTCCAGAGCTTCAATCTCTGGTCCCACAAGACCGTGCTCGAAAACGTCATGGAAGCGCCGCTGCACGTGCAGAAACGTTCGCGCGCCGAATGCCTGGAAGAGGCGGAAGCCCTGCTTGCCAAGGTGGGCATTGCCGACAAGCGCAATCATTACCCGGCGCATCTTTCCGGCGGCCAGCAGCAGCGCGCGGCCATCGCCCGCGCACTTGCCATGCGGCCGAAGGTGATGCTGTTCGACGAGCCGACCTCGGCGCTCGACCCGGAACTCGTGGGCGAAGTGCTGCGCGTCATGCGGGCGCTTGCCGAGGAAGGTCGCACCATGCTGGTCGTCACCCACGAAATGGGCTTTGCCCGCGATGTCTCGAGCCGGGTCATCTTCCTGCACCAGGGCGCCATCGAAGAGGAGGGCCGGCCACAGGATATGTTCACCGAGGCGAAATCCGAGCGCTTCCGGAAATTCATCAGCGGCTGAGCCGGCAACGATTCTACCCAAACAAAAAGAGGGAACTGACACATGAAATTCATCAGGACAGCAATCACCGCGGCCTTCACGGCGGTGACACTGATGGCGACCGGCGCCGCTGCGCAGGAGAAAACCGAAATCGTCATCGCCACGGAGGGCGCCTTCCCGCCCTACAACCTGACCCGCCCGGATGGCACGCTGGACGGCTACGACATCGAACTCGGCAAGAACCTCTGCGAGCGCATGAAAATCAAGTGCACGTTCGTCGCTCAAGCCTTCGACGGCATCATCCCCGCCCTCAACGCCGGCAAGTTCGACGCCATCATGGCCGGCATGTCGGCGACCGAAAAGCGGAAGGAAGTCATCGACTTCTCCCTGTCGTACGGCAGCACCGGCCAGTCCTTCGCCACGCTGAAGGACGGCCCGCTGGCAAAGATGCCCATGAAGGACGAGCTCTTCTCGCTCGCCTCCAATGAAGCCGGCGCCCGCAAGGCCGTCGAAGAGCTGAAGCCGCTGCTGCAGGGCAAGACGGTTGGCGTCCAGACGGCTTCGATCGCCGCACGCTTCATCGACGAATACCTGAAAGGCGTCGTGCAGGTTCGCGAGTACAAGACCACGGAGCAGCATGACCTCGATCTCGTCTCCGGCCGCGTCGATTTCGTCATGGCATCGATGGGTTACCTCATGACCGCCGTGCAGAAGCCGACCAATAGCGACATGACGATCGTTGGCCCGCGCTTCCAGGGCGGTTTCCTCGGCGCCGGCAGCTCGGTCGGTCTTCGCAAGGCGGATACTGCGCTCAAGCAGAAGTTCGACGAGGCAATCGCCGCCGCCAAGGCGGACGGGACGACGAAGAAGCTGTCCATGAAGTGGTTCGGCTTCGACATGACCCCGCAATAACCGGTCGATGTTCCGCTATCGGAAGGCCGCGGCATTTCGCGGCCTTTTTCACAGCCGCGCCTTGGTGCTGCGTGGGGTCGCCAGCACAAGGCTGGTTTCGGTCGCCGTAATCCCCGGCACCAAACGGACTCGCCGCAGCACGATGTCGAATTCGGCCAATGTGGTGGTGCCGAGTTCAACGATCAGGTCCCAGCGACCGTTGGTAGTGTGGATTTCCGAAATCTCCGGAAATCCGCCGAGAGTTTTGATGACCTGGTCCGCCGCCCTACCCTCGATCTCCACCATCATGATGCCGCGCACCGGCAGTTCGACAGCATCGGCCCGCAAAATGACCGTATAGCCCAAGATGCTGCCGTCCTTTTCGAGCCTGTCCATGTGCGAACGAACGGTGGCACGCGAGGTCCCAAGATCCGTCGCGAGGTCGGAAATGCTCCGCCTCGCATTGTGTCGCAATAGCGTCACGAGTTTACTGTCAAAATCGTCCATAATCAAAATGGCTCCATGTGGCACCGTTTTGATAAGCCAATTTGTATAATTTGACAAATTGCCCTGTTCAATCCGCCAGTCGCTTGTGATCGAATGGTTCCAACGGAGATAAAGACATGCATTGTAAACTGATTGGCATCCCCCTGCAGGACGGCGCGACCCAGCTGGGTTGCGAAATGGGGCCGAGCGCCCTTCGGACAGCCGGCCTCGAGGCCGCTCTTCAGGAGCTCGGCCATCAAGTGACCGACCTTGGCAATGTCGGCATCTCGAAGGTTGCCGACATCAAGCATCCGAATACAGCCGTTCGACGCCTTCCGCAGATCGTCGCCTGGACGGAGCTGCTGACGGAACTGGCCTATCGCGAAAGCGGGGAAGGCATGCCGATTTTCCTCGGTGGCGACCACGCGATCTCCGCCGGCACGGTGGCGGGCGTCGCCCGCCGCGCCGCTGAAGCCGGGCGGCCGCTTTTCTTGCTCTGGCTCGATGCCCATAGCGATTTCCACACGCTCGACACCACGACCAGCGGCAACCTGCACGGCGTGCCGGTTGCCTATTTCACCGGCCGTCCGGGCTTTGATGGATATATGCCGAAGCTCTCCCATCCGGTCGATCCGGCCAATATGTGCATGGTCGGCATCCGCAGCGTCGATCCGGCCGAGCGCGCCGCACTTCGCGAGAGTGACGTCACGGTTCACGACATGCGCGCGATCGACGAACACGGTATCGCTGCGCTGCTGGGCGCCTTTCTCGAAAAGGTCGGAGCGGCCAATGGCTTGCTGCATGTCAGCCTCGACGTGGATTTCCTCGAGCCGACGTTTGCTCCAGCCGTGGGCACGACGGTCCCAGGCGGCGCGACCTTCCGCGAGGCGCATCTCGTCATGGAGATGCTGCATGACAGCGGCCTGGTCACCAGCCTCGACCTGGTCGAGCTCAACCCATTCCTCGACGAGCGCGGTCGCACCGCGACGCTGCTCGTCGATCTCACCGCCAGCCTGATGGGCCGCAAAGTCATGGACCGCCCGACGAGGAGTTTCTGATGCCCGTATCCGCCAACCTGAACATCGTGCCGTTCATCAGCGTCGAGAACATGATGGACCTCGTCGTCACCACCGGCGTCGACAGGTTTCTGGTCGAGTTGGCTGGCTATATCGAAGACGATTTTCGCCGTTGGGAAAGCTTCGACAAGATCCCGCGCGTCGCGTCCCATTCGAGAGACGGCGTGATCGAGCTGATGCCGACCAGCGATGGGACGCTCTACGGCTTCAAATACGTCAACGGCCATCCGAAAAACACCAGGACAGGCTTGCAGACGGTGACGGCGTTTGGTGTGCTGTCCGACGTCCACAGCGGTTATCCCCTGCTTTTGTCGGAAATGACAATCCTGACGGCGCTGCGCACGGCGGCCACCTCGGCGATCGCGGCGAAGTACCTGGCGCGCAAGGGCGCGCGCACCATGGCCCTGATCGGCAACGGCGCCCAGAGCGAGTTTCAGGCCCTCGCCTTCAAATCCTTGCTTGGCATCGACAAGCTGCGGCTTTACGACATCGATCCCGAAGCAACCGCCCGATGCCGCCGCAATCTTGAAGGATTTGGCTTCGACATCCTGTCCTGCGACTCCCCCGAACAGGCAGTCGAGACGGCCGATATCATCACCACCGCGACCGCCGACAAGCACAATGCCACGATCCTGACCGATAACATGATCGGCCCCGGCGTCCATATCAACGGTGTCGGCGGCGACTGCCCCGGGAAGACCGAGATGCACCGCGACGTGCTGCTTCGCTCAGACATCTTCGTGGAGTTTCCGCCGCAGACGCGGATCGAGGGCGAGATCCAACAGCTTTCATCCGATCATCCGGTAACGGAACTCTGGCAGGTCATCACAGACGCAAAGCCGGGCCGCTCGACGGACAAGCAGATCACGCTGTTCGATAGCGTCGGTTTCGCCATCGAGGACTTCTCCGCGCTCCGCTATGTGCGCGACCGGGTGAGTGGCTCCACCTCGATAAACCACCTCGATCTGCTGGCCGATCCGGACGAGCCGCGGGATCTGTTCGGAATGCTTTTGAGACGCCAGACGCTTCTTGCCTCTGCCCGACCCGCAAAGCCTGAACATCATTCAAAATCAGATTGCCCAACAGGCGCCATCCGGACATGACTTCACCGGAAGCGAAAGCACGAGGCGCCATGATGCGATTTCACGCAGGGCATTGCCCGAGCTGCGGCGCGGGCGGAGAGGCAAACGCTTTGGCATGACATAAAAGAATAGCGGGGCGGGACGGTTTTCAGCGCTATCCGCTTTCTGTATCAACGTCCAAACCCATCGCTCCACGATCGCGAGGACGTCAGGAATGGTTGCCAATACTGCGGAATTTGCGCTGGAGATCCAGGAGCTGACCCGACGCTTCGGACCGACGGCAGCCGTCGACTGCATCTCGCTATCGATCCGCCAGGGAGAAATCATCTGCCTCGTCGGACACTCCGGATGCGGGAAATCGACACTGCTCAGATTGATCGCCGGCGTCGACACGCCGGATGGCGGCACGATTTTCCTGGAAGGCAAGGAGATTTCAGGCCCATCCGCCTTCACGGAGCCGGAGGCGCGCAATATTGGCTTTGTTTTCCAGGATTATGCTCTCTTCCCGCATCTGAGCGTGGAGCAGAATATCCTGTTCGGTCTCAAAGCCTGCAACAGAGCCGAGGCGATCAGGAGGAGCGCCGAGCTGATTGACCGAATGGGGATCACCCATCTCGCCGATCGTTTTCCACATATGCTGTCGGGCGGCGAACAACAGCGTGTGGCGCTGGCAAGAGCGCTTGCTCCGCAACCCCGCATCCTGCTGATGGACGAACCGTTTTCCAATCTGGACCCGAGCCTGAGGGACAGAGTGCGCAACGACACGCTGTCGCTCCTGAAGACGCTGGGCACCACGGTGATCATGGTCACGCACGACCCGGAAGAGGCGCTTTCGGCCGGAGATCGAGTGGTGCTGATGAAGGCTGGTCGGATCGTACAAGCCGGTACAGGCTACGATCTGCACGATCGGCCCCTCACCCCCTATGCGGCCGAATTCTTCTGTGACTTCAACAAGGTGCCCGGCGTCTACAGGCGCGGCAAGATCGAGACAGCAATTGGCGGCTTCTCACAGACCCTGGCTGCACCGGAAGGCAGTTCGTCGACGCTTTATATTCGTCCTCAGGCGATCTCTGTCGCCCGGGATGGCGGTGACCTCTCCGGGCGTATCGTAGGACGAAGCTTCCATGGGCAATTCGAGCAGTTTCTCATTCGTGTCGATGAGCTAGAAGTACCTCTGACGGTCAGAACGACACACCGGCTGCCGCAGGATGTCGATCTGGTGCGTATTTCCATCGACAGCGGCCAGGTTTTGGCGTTTTCAGAGATCAAAATCTAGGATTGCATTTGAGGGATTAAACTGGATCAATAAATCGTGAAGGCGACTGCAAGTTGAACTTTTAAACTTGACTGAAAGGTTCATAAACTGCTGCAAGAATGGCGCATTCCTGGAGGGACATATGAATACGCACGCCATCGCAGCATCGACCTTTCTCGCCGCCTCGCTTTTCCTCGACGCCGGCGCGGCCGCTGCCGCTGAGCTCAATATCTATACGACACGCGAGCCGGGGCTGATCCAGCCGCTTCTCGACGCATTCACCAAATCCACCGGGACAAAGGTCAATACCGTCTTCCTGAAGGACGGACTCGCCGAGCGCGTTGCGACCGAAGGCGCCAGCTCGCCCGCAGACATCCTGATGGCGGTCGATGCCGGCAGCCTGGTCGATCTGGCCGAAAAAGGCGTGACCCAGCCGATCGAATCGGCGGTCCTGAATGCCGCCATTCCCTCGCAGCTGCGCGACGGAAAGGGCCATTGGTTCGGCCTTTCGATGCGCGCACGTGTGCTCTATGCAGCGAAGGACCTGGATCTGGCATCGTTCAACTACGAGGACCTTGCGGATCCCAAATGGAAGGGCAAGGTATGCATTCGCGCCGGCCAGCATCCTTACAACACGGCGCTCTTTGCGGACTACATCGCGCATTACGGCGCCGCGGAAACTGAAAAATGGCTGACCGGCGTCAAGGCGAACCTCGCGCGCAAGGCGGGCGGCGGCGACCGTGACGGCGCCAAGGACATTCTCGGCGGCATTTGCGATATCGCCATCGCCAATTCCTACTATGTCGGCCTGATGCGCTCCGGCAAGGGCGGCCCCGATCAGGTCAAGTGGGGCGAGGCCATCAAGGTCATTCTACCGACCTTCAAGAATGGCGGCACGCAGGTCAACATCAGCGGTGCAGCCGTCGCCAAAAATGCGCCGAACAAGGCCGAAGCAGTAAAGCTTCTGGAATATCTCGTCTCCGATGAAGCCCAGAAGATCTACGCCGAAGCGAATTACGAATACCCGGTCAAGGCCGGCGCCAAATCGGATCCGATCATCGCCGCACTCGGCGAACTGAAGATCGATTCCAAGCCTCTGACCGAGATCGTCAGCCATCGCAAGGAAGCGAGCACGCTGGTCGACAAGGTCGGCTTCGACAACTAAGATCTGGAAAGGCGCCCGCGGCTTTGCAGGCGCCTTTTCCATCATTGGTTTTGTGAGTATCTTGCTCCCCCATATCCCTGCGATCGGCTGGCCGACGCGACGCACCGGCGCCCGTTGGCTCTTCTGCGCCAGCGTCGTCGCTGTTTTGGTAGCTCTTCCTTTTGGCGGCCTCCTTGTACAGGCGATCCAGGGCTCCCCCGGACTCTGGGTCCATCTGATATCCTCGATCCTTCCGGTTGCACTCGCCGATACGCTGGTGCTGCTCTGCGGCGTGGGCATCGTGACGACCGCCATCGGCACAGCCATGGCATGGCTGGTGACGGCCCATGCCTTTCCCGGCCGCAGGATAGTCGAATGGGCCCTTCTGCTGCCGCTCGCAGTCCCCACCTATATCATCGCCTATGCCTATCTTGATATCCTGCATCCGATTGGCCCGGTTCAGGGGGCGGTTCGCTGGATACTCGGATATTCCAGCCCGCGGCAGTTCCGCCTGCCTGACGTGCGGTCGATGACAGGCTGCATCCTGTTGCTGGGTTTTGTCCTCTATCCCTATGTCTACATTCCGGTACGGGCGATGTTCCTCACCCAGTCGGCCAATCTCGTGGACGCGGCCCGAATGTTGGGCGTGCCCCGGCGGGCGATTTTCTGGAACGTTGCCCTGCCCCTTGCCAGACCGGCGGTCGCCGTCGGTGTCAGCCTTGCTCTGATGGAAACCCTGAACGACGTGGGCGCCGCCGAATTCCTCGGCGTCAGGACCCTGACCGTATCGATCTATACGACGTGGATCACCCGCAGCGATCTGCCGGGCGCGGCGCAGATCGCGCTTTCGCTGCTCTTGATCGTCGTGGTTCTCGTGGCCCTTGAGCGCTGGGCCCGGCGCAGGCAGCGTTATTCCGGAGATGCCCGGCGCCATCGTGAACTCGAACCGCGTCCAGTCCGAGGCCTCAGAGGTGCCGCGCTGCTGATCCTTTGTCTCATCCCCATCCTCATCGGTTTCGCCGCACCGGCTTTCTATCTCATCGTGGAAGCATCGAAACGCGTTCGCTACGCAGGACTGTCTCCCCGTCTCGTTGACGAGGCCGTGAGCACGATATCTCTGGCCACGATCGCAACCGCCGTCACGGTCCTGTTCGGTGTCGTCATCGCCTATACCAACCGCCTTCGCCCGGGCGCAGTGTCGTCATGGTCCTATCGCCTCGCCACGATGGGATATGCGGCCCCCGGCACGGTAGTTGCCATCGGCGTTCTGATCGTGTTGGCGACGGCAGATCGGCTGGTTGACCAGACCGCCATCGATTGGTTCGGAATATCCACCGGCTTGTTGTTCATCGGTTCGGGCGCTGCGCTGATCTACGCATATGCGACGAGGTTTCTGGCTATCTCGGCCGGAAGCATTGACGCCGGGCTTGCACGCATTCCGGTGTCATTGGACCAAGCCTCCCGGTCGCTCGGCCAGTCTCCAACGGGCACCTTGCGCCACGTCCATTTGCCGTTGTCGAAGGCGGCGATAACAGCAGCCGGCCTCCTGGTCTTTGTCGATTGCGTCAAGGAGCTCCCGGCTACGCTTCTGCTGCGACCGCTCAACATCGAAACATTTGCCACTCATCTCTATGGCGAGGCTGCGAGAGGAACCTATGAGGAGGCTTCCATCGCCGCCTTGGCCATCCTCCTGATCGGGATGGTCCCGGTCATCCTGCTTTCCCGCATCGGCCGCTCAGGTCATTGAGATTGCAATCGCGGCCATCATGTCCGCCACAACGACGACGACCGGTGACATCATCGGCTGCGAAATAGGCAAAGCCGGACGATCAGTCTTGCTCCACCGGCCGGTGCATCGTCGATTTCCAGACTTCCTCCATGAGCTTCCACCAGGTTGCGGGCGACAGCGAGGCCCAGGCCGGCACCGCCTGTCTTGCGAGCACGGGAGGTTTCCAGACGCACGAAGGGCTCCATCAGAAGCTCGCGCTGATCGGCTGGAATGCCCGTTCCCTCGTCGTCGACGGTCACTTGCAGCCACTCGACATCGATCGCGAGCTTCAGATGGGCGGCATCGCCATATTTGAGTGCGTTGTCGATCAGGTTTGCGAAAACCCGCCGAAGCGCCAGCCGGTCGCCGATCACCAGCGCCGTCTCGGGCGGCAGGGCGGCCAAGGTGACGCGCCCGCCAGCAGCCCGGCGGTCCCTCACCTCCGCTTCGAGAAGCGGCACGAGGTCGAGAAGTTCCTCGTTCAGGGCTCCGACACCCGCGCGGCCGGCCAGCAATGCGTCGTCGAGAAGCTCGATCATGTCATCTATGTCGGCTGCCGCCTTTTCCCGTTCCCTTTCATCCGGGATATGCTCGACGCGAAGCCTCAACCGTGTTGCGAACGTACGTACGTCGTGCTGGATACCGCCGATCAGCGCCAGCCTGGCGCGTACGAGCGCATGCAGGCGTGTCTGCAGCCGGTCGAATGCCTTGAGCAGCGCCCGGGTCTCGGGCGCCGCACCTTTCAGCTTCGGCAGCACGACCGGCGCGCCAACCGGGTCGATCCGATCGACGGCGGCGGCGAGCCGCGTCAGCGGGCGGATTTCGCGATGGAGGACGATCAGCGCGACGACGCCGAACAAAGTACCGACCAGACCGGCGCCGAGACCCACCGGCAGGCCGAACCAGGAGACGATGAAGGGAGTGCGGGTTTCCATCACCAGTACCCGATCCGGCGAAAGACGGACACGGAACTGGACCGGGTTGAGCACGCCCTGAAACAGGCGTGGCCTCCGGAACCTGCGTTCGGGAACCAGAAGGCGGATCGATAGCAGGTCGTCGCCGAGAACCTCCCGGTAGATCCGGTAATCCGGGTCGTCCCAGAGATCGAGGGTGTTTTCCGGGCTTAAATCCGTCCCGGCAACGCTTAGATCGAGGATGGGCGAATTCACTGCATCGATCAGCACCGGCCAGCGCTCGGCAGGACCTGACTTCAAAAGCGCGACGATCGCGGCAATCTGGCCAGGCGGCGGGTTGGAGGCGGTGCGACTGAGGCCATTTGCGAAATAGTAGGATGAAATCAAGGTGATCCAGAGCGCCAGGAAACCCGCCCCTCCAATCGCGATGAACCGCCTGGAAAGGCTCAGGCGAAACATCATGTCACCTGCCGCACCGGCACCGTCAGCAGGTAACCGCCATTGCGCACCGTGCTGATCAGGTTGCTGCCGGGGCTTGCCGCTTCCAGTTTCCTGCGAAGCCGCGAGACGAGAATATCGACCGTGCGATCGAAGGGATCGGCAGTGCGGCCATGGGTCCAGTCAAGAATCTGGTCACGCGAGAGAACCCGGCGCGGCCTCAGCACGAAACAGGAGAGAAGTTCGAACTCCCCGCTCGTCAGGGAAACGGTACCTTCCGACCCGGCCTGCAGCTGACGTGCGTCGAGATCGGCAACGAAGCGGTCGAAGGCGTAACGCCGGCTAGCCGGCTGGAACACCTGCGGCGTAGCGCGACGCAACAGGGCCCGGACGCGCGCCAGAAGTTCGCGCGGGCCGAACGGTTTGACGAGATAGTCGTCCGCGCCGAGTTCGAGGCCGACAACGCGGTCGGTCTCGTCGCTCTTCGCGGTCAGCATCAGGATCGGCAACGGTCGCGTTGCCCGGATGCGCCGGCAGACGGAAAGACCGTCCTCGCCGGGCATCATCAGGTCCAGGATCATCAGGTCCGGCTCGCACCGCCGAAGCACCTCGTCCATGGCGCGCGCATCCTCGGCGGCTTCAATGGCAAAACCCTCGCGCGACAGCAGGTCGCCGACGAGCTGCCTTATGTCGGCATCGTCATCAACGATCAGAATTCTCGGCATGGATTGGTCCATGGCGCGACCATGAACAAGCGATTTGCCGAAATCAAGCGTCGGCGAGCCGTTGATACAAAAAGCTACAATCCGGCGACAAAGGCCTACAAATCGAAACCAGCGCGACATAACCGGCATACATCGCGCCGCCATCCTCATCCATATCGACGATCGGTCCCTGCTTTCGTCGATGCGACGATCCACATGGAAACGAGGATGAAACGATGACCAAGACACTGACCGCCGGCCTGCTCGCCGGAACTTTCGCTCTGCTCTCTGTCAGTCAGGCAAATGCCTGGACCCGTGATAGCTCGATCAGCGGCCCACGCGGCACGGCATCCGTGCATGCGAGCGGCAGCTGCGCAGGCGGCTCTTGCTCTCGCAGCATCAATCGCACCGGCCCGAACGGCTACGGCATGTCGCGCAGCGGCTCGGTCTCCTGCGACGGCGGCTATTGCACCGGGTCCCGGACCACGACAGGCCCGCGCGGCAACACGGTTACCCGCTCAGGCAACTTTCATCGCTACTGACCTGATGCGCGGCGCCCGGCGGCTTCCCGCCCCCCGCACGAGCCGCCGGGCAACATTCCTTGCGAGGTTCTCCCATGTTCCAGAGTTCCGTCGATCCGTCGCTGCGTCTCGGCATCCTCATCATTGCGGCCTCCTTCATGCTGCTCGAATATCTGATCGGCAGGCTGGCGCACCACGACACGCATGATTTGAAGGAATCGGCGGCCTCTTTTGGCGTCGCGGCGATACACAGCCTGGTGCGCCCGCTCGAAGCAGCTCTCGTCGCCATGCCTTTTGTGCTCGCCTATCGGCACCGCCTGCTGGACATCGACATCACAAATGCGGTGGGGCTGCTGGCGCTCTTCGTGGCGGTGGACTTCGTCTATTATTGGCATCACCGGGCCTCGCATCACATCCGATGGCTCTGGGCCACACATGCGGTGCATCACTCGCCGACCAGGCTCAACCTGACGGCGGCGATCCGGCTCGGCTGGACCGGCAATATTTCCGGCAACTTCCTGTTTTTCCTGCCGCTCGCCTGGCTTGGCTTCCATCCGTTCGGCATCGTCGCGATGCTTGGCCTCAACCTCGCCTATCAGTTCTTCATCCATACCGAGCTTGCGCCGCGTCTCGGCCCGCTCGAATGGGTGCTGAACACGCCGGCGCATCATCGGGTGCACCACGCTTCCAATGCCGGCTGCCTCGACAAGAATTTCGGCGGCATCCTGATCGTCTTTGACCGGCTGTTCGGCACTTTTGCCGAGGCACCGAAGGCTGAGCTTTTGCGCTACGGCCTGCGTGGCCGCTCGAACTCACTCAATCCGGGGCGGATCGCGCTTGGCGAATGGGCCATTCTCTGGCGGGACTTCCGGCGCGCAGCCGGCCCAGCCGCCAAGCTCCGGGTCCTGTTCGGGCCGGTCGGCCCGGACGCGCGGCCGGTCAACAGACCTGCGAATGACAGTCTTACGACCAATGACAACTCCACCACCAGAACCGAAGGACAATCCCCATGATCCGCAAGCTTCTCATTGCCCCAATCCTGTTTGCCCTCCTCATCGCAGCGCTTGCAGGCACGGCCTCGGCCCAGATGCAGGCATCGCCCGAAATGCGGCAGCAGGCGATCAAGGTCGCCCGCGCCTGCCGCGACGACCTGAAAACCTATTGCGACGGCGTCGAGCGCGGTGAAGGCCGCATCGCCGCCTGCCTCAGGGACAATGCCCAGAAGCTCTCCTCACCCTGCCGCACGGCGTTGAGCGACGTGATGCAGCACTGAGCTCTCACCTTCGAAAGGAAAATCCGATGTTCAGGAAACTGCTTCTCACACTCGCGATGCTTGCCGGCATGACCTCGGTCGCAGCCGCCGCCACAGCGGCGATCGCCACGGGCAATGTCAATCTGAGGGCCGGCCCCTCCACCGCCTATCCGGTCGTCACCGTCGTCCCTGCCGGCGCCCGCATCATCACCTATGGCTGCCTTGATGGCTACAGCTGGTGCGACATCGGGCTCGGCACCACGCGCGGCTGGGTTTCGGCAAACTATATCCAGGTCGTCTATCGCGGCGCGCCCGTGGTGCTGACACCGGCGCTTGCTCCTCGTGTCGGCATCGTGGTCGTCGGCTACAATCGCGCCTATTGGGATCGCTACTACGTGCGCTACCCATGGTACCCGACCTGGCGCTACTATCCGCCGGTTGTCGCGCCGCGCGTCAATTCCTTCGACCGGACGGTGGAATGTGCAAACGGCGCCTGCACCGCTACCCGCTCGACGACCGGCATCCACGGCGGCACGGCCACCCATAACCGCAGTTGCTCCAATGGCGAATGCACGGCGACCCGCGAAGTGGTCGGTCCCCGCGGCAACACGGCGTCGAGGGTGCGCAATTGCAGCCGGGCGGAACAGTCCTGCGCCGTCACCCGCACCGGCCCGCGCGGCAACAGCCATACCCGCTTCTTTGAGAGGTGAAGGGGATGGGAGAGGCCCTGCTATGCTCACGTGCCGCGAGGCGCAGAGTTCTGTGTCTCGCCGCCCTGTTCCTGTGTCTCGCAGCCGGGACCTTCTCGTCCCCGGCGGCCGCAGAAGACCTCGATGATGAACCGCTCGACGAGTTCTGCCTTACCCGGGATGGTGGGCAACAGATCTGCCTGGCGTTCTTCCTGGACGAAGACGGCTACGAACTCTGCCTGATGGATGAGAAGGACCGAATTGCCCGCTGCATGCGCTCCTGGCGCCTCGAACCGGACCAGAAACCCGACGGCGGTCTACTTCGCACCCCTGATCTGCTTTGACTGAGGGAGGGATCACCTTGCCTGTGGACCAACGACGGCAACAAGGCGCCGCCGCCCTATAACGGGCCAATCGTGCGACTGCAGTGACCCACGCCAGCGGCGCAAGGCCCAACCGTCGGCCCCGTGATTGCGCTGGGTCAATGAAGCCGCCCTTGTTCGAGATCATCATTGCGGCATTCATGCCTTCCACAACAAGGAGACGAACATGACGCGAACGATGAAAGCCGCTGTTGTGCATCAATTCGGCAAGCCACTAGCGATCGAATGCGTCCCGGTGCCCGTACCGGGTCCGGGCGAAATCCTCGTCAAGGTCATGGCCTGCGGCGTCTGCCACACCGACCTTCACGCCGCCGATGGCGACTGGCCCGTCAAGCCAAGCCCGCCGTTCATTCCCGGACACGAGGCGGCCGGCATTGTCGTCGAGCTCGGCGCGGGCGTGACAGGACTGAAGGAAGGTGATGCGGTGGGGGTCGCCTGGCTGCATGATGCCTGCCTTGCTTGCGAATATTGCGAGACCGGCTGGGAGACGCTTTGCGAGCACCAGCACAATACCGGCTACAGCTGCAATGGCGGCTTTGCCGAATATGTCATCGCATCCGCCGCCTTTGCCGCAAGGCTGCCGCAGAATGTCGACTTCGCGGCAATCTCGCCGATCCTGTGCGCTGGCGTGACCACCTACAAGGGCCTCAAGGAAACCGAAGCGAAACCCGGGGAATGGGTGGCGATCTCAGGCATCGGCGGGCTCGGCCACGTCGCAATTCAGTATGCCAAGGCGATGGGTTTCCATGTCGTGGCACTCGATGTCAGTCCGCAAAAGCTGGAGCTTGCCCGCAGCCTCGGCGCCGATCTCGCCGTCGATGCCCGCTCGCTGACCGCCGTCGAGGATACGCTGAAGGCAACCGGCGGCGGGGCGCATGGCGTGCTGGTCACCGCCGTTTCCCCGCCGGCCTTCTCCCAGGCGATCCGGATGGTCCGCCGCAAGGGCACGGTCAGCCTCGTCGGCCTGCCGCCCGGCGAGTTCCCGACGCCGATCTTCGACGTCGTGCTCAAACGCATCACCGTTCGCGGCTCGATCGTCGGGACACGGCGCGATCTCGACGAGGCGATCGCCTTCGCCACGGAAGGCAAGGTCAAGGCAGAGATCCACAAGGCGCCGCTCGAAGACATCAACGACATCTTCGCACGCCTGAAGGAGGGCAGGATCGACGGGCGCATGGTGCTGGATTTCTCGTCGGCATCCTGACCATCATTCCGCGTCGGGCGACAGGCGTCCTCGAAGCGTGATAAGGATTGCGGCTGTTTCACATTGGCAAATCCTTTGTCCACGGCTGGAGGCGAGGTTTCTTGCCTCCGGTCGGGCCAATTTTCGAGCGAAGAAATCCGGGCTTCCGGCACTGTTCCCGTCACACATCCAGATATCCATTCGCGTAGCCGCGAATGCCCACCAGGCGCCGATGACGACAATGACGATCAGGTCGCAGCCAATCTCCAGTGCGTACTGGGCGAGAACCTCGCCTCTCCTTCGCGCGCGCGTCGGTTGCTCGCCGCGTCAAGCTCCGTGGCCAGTTCCATCGCCTTGGCGATATCAGCGTTAGCGTCATTGGCTCCGACGGTTGCCAGTAGTATCTTCAAGGACATGTTAGGCTCCATCCGGTTGAGAAGGGGTGGCTGAAGGGAGCTTGGACGGCTGCGGGGAGGTCGTGATGATCCTTGTCGATCGATGTCATGGCAATCGCTCTACAATGTTGCAACGAGATGCCGGATCACCACCGGCGTATGTGATTGATCGCGGTCAAGGTGGCTCCGCCGGGAATGGCCGATGAACACCTATTCCCACCTGAAAGGAATGGAGCTTGTGTTGAGCCGTAAATTGACTTTAGGCCTCGCCATCATCGCTGCTGCGGGTTTTGCGTATTTCGCGTGGCGCTATTACGACATGCGACTTTCGGCAGCGGCAATGCTGGGCATCGCCAGTGGAAACGGCCGCATCGAGGCCGTCGAGATTGATATTGCGGCGCGGACGGCAGGGCGGCTGTCTGATGTAACGGTCAGGGAAGGCGACTTCGTCAGGGCGGGCCAGATCGTTGCCCGCATGGACATCGAACAGCTGAACGCTCAGAAACGAGAAGCCGAGGCACAGCTTTCCCGCGCCAAGATCGGGATCGATACTGCAAGAAGCGTCGTCGCCCAGCGCAAAGCCGAAAAAGATGCGGCGGCCGCCACAGTCTCCCAAAATGCAGTTTTGCTCCAGTCCGCACAGAGGCGGCTCGCCCGCAGCCTGCAGCTTTCAAAAAGTGGAACCGTCTCGGACCAGGCGCTCGACGACGATCGAGCCCGGGTCGACGGCGCAGCTGCGACCTTCAGCGCCGCGCAAGCAAATTTGGCCGCGACCGAGGCGGCGATCGGTGCTGCAACCGCGCAGGTGATCGACGCCGAGGCCTCGGTCGAGGCAATGCAGGCGACCGTCGCGCGGATCGACGCGGATTTGCGTGACTCCGAGCTCAAGGCGCCGCGTGACGGACGGGTACAATATCTCGTGGCGCAGCCCGGCGAAGTGGTCGCCGCCGGGGGCCGCGTGCTCAACATCCTCGATGTCGGCGACGTTTACATGACCTTCTTCCTACCGACCGAGGAGGCCGGGCGCACCCCGATCGGCGGCGAGGCACGGATCGTTCTCGATGCCGCCCCTCAATATGTCATTCCCGCCCGGATATCGTTCGTGTCCGATGTGGCGCAATTCACGCCCAAAACCGTAGAGACCGAGGAGGAACGCCAGAAGCTGATGTTCCGTCTGCGGGCGCGGGTCTCTCCGGAACTGCTTCAGAAATATATCGCGCAGGTCAAGACTGGTTTGCCGGGTCGGACCTATGTGAAGCTCGATCCGGCCGCCGAATGGCCTGCGTCCCTGTCGCAGCCGATTACCCCATGAGCCCGGAACAGCAGACGATAGGCATCCAGCCGGAGCCGGCCTACGTGGTGCGGTTGAAGGATGTCAGCCATTCCTACGGCAGGACACGGGCGATCGACGGCATAACTCTCGACCTGCCGGCAGGCAGGATGATCGGCCTGATCGGTCCGGACGGCGTGGGCAAATCCTCGCTTCTGTCGCTGATCTCAGGCGCGCGGCAGATCCAGACGGGCGAGGTCGAGGTGCTCGGCGGCGACATGCGCAGCGCCCGTCACCGGGTCCGCACCTGCCCGGCCGTCGCCTATATGCCGCAGGGGCTCGGCAAGAACCTCTATCCGACACTGTCGGTGTTCGAGAATGCCGATTTCTTCGCTCGCCTGTTCGGCCAGGGCCGCGAGGAACGCGAATACCGCATCGCCAACCTTCTGAAGCGCACCGGCCTCTCGGGTTTCGAGGATCGTCCCGCCGGCAAGCTTTCGGGCGGCATGAAGCAGAAGCTCGGCCTCTGCTGCGCCCTCATCCATGATCCGGACCTTCTTATCCTCGACGAACCGACCACCGGCGTCGATCCGCTGTCGCGCCGGCAGTTCTGGAACCTCGTCGAGGATATCCGGAAGGAGCGGCCAGAAATGAGCGTGATCGTCGCGACCGCCTATATGGAGGAAGCGGCGCGCTTCGAATGGCTCGCCGCCATGGATGCGGGAAAACTGCTTGCGACCGGCTCGCCGTGGCAGTTCCTCGCCCGGACCGGCAGCACAACGCTGGATGATGCCTTCATCGCGCTGATGCCGGAAGAGAAACGGGCGATGCACGAGGCCATTCCGGTCCACCCGCCTGCGGATTTCAGCGAGGCGGAATTTGCGATCGAGGCCGAGGGCCTCACCATGCGCTTTGGGGATTTCACCGCGGTGGATAATGTCAGCTTCCGCATCCGCCGCGGCGAGATTTTCGGCTTCCTCGGCTCGAACGGCTGCGGCAAATCCACCACGATGAAGATGCTGACCGGCCTGCTGCCGGCAAGCGAAGGTACGGCGAAGCTTTTTGGCAAGACGGTCGATCCGAAGGACATGGATGTCCGGCGGCGCGTTGGCTACATGAGCCAGGCCTTCTCGCTCTATAGCGAATTGACGGTCCGGCAGAACCTCGACCTGCATGCGCGGCTGTTCCAGCTGCCGGCTGACGCCATCCCAGCCCGGATCGAGGAAATGGGCCGGCGCTTCGAGCTTACCGACGTTATGGACACTCTGCCTGATGCCCTGCCTCTCGGCGTCCGGCAGCGGCTGTCTCTTGCGGTGGCGCTGATCCATTCGCCGGAAGTGCTGATCCTCGACGAACCGACATCCGGTGTCGACCCCATCGCCCGCGACCAGCTCTGGGCGGCGCTGATCGAGCTCTCCCGCAAAGATCGCGTCACGATATTCATCTCCACCCATTTCATGAACGAGGCGGAACGCTGCGACCGCATCTCGCTGATGCATGCCGGCAAGGTGCTGGTCAGCGATACCCCTGACGTGATCCGCGAAACCCGCAACGCCACGACACTGGAAGAGGCGTTTATCGCCTATCTCGAAGATGCGATCGGCGAAACGGCTGCTTCATCCGCGCCGGCATCATCGACGACCGAAGGCGAGCGCAAGTTCGCCGGCCCGCATCGGCAACGCGCTTTCGACCTGCGCCGCATCTGGAGCTACAGCCTTCGTGAAACGCTGGAAATCCGCCGCGACCCCATCCGTGCGACCCTGGCGCTGATCGGCAGCGTCATCCTGATGTTCGTGATCGGCTACGGTATCAACATGGACGTCAAGGACCTCAGCTTTGCGGTTCTCGACCGCGACGACACGGTCGCCAGCCGCGACTATATCGCCGATATCGCCGGCTCCCGCTATTTCATAGAGCAGCCCCCTCTTGCAGATTATGCCGACCTCGACAGGCGCATGCGCGACGGCTCGCTGAAACTGGCGATCGAGATTCCGGCCGGTTTTGCCGAACATGTCGCGCGGGGCCATGATGTCGAGATCGGCGCCTGGATCGACGGCGCGATGCCGCAGCGGGCGGAAACGACGCGCGGCTATGTGCAGGGCATGCATGCCCACTGGCTGGAGCAGAAGGCGCGCGAGATCTACGGCGATGCCGCAAGCGGGCAGTTCTCGATCGAGACCCGCTTCCGGTACAATCCCGGCATCGAAAGCCTGGTGGCCATGGTGCCGGCGGTCATTCCGCTGCTGCTCCTGCTGATCCCGGCCATGCTCGCGGCGCTGTCGGTGGTGCGGGAAAAGGAGCTCGGCTCGATCGTCAACTTCTACGTAACGCCGGTGACGAGGCTCGAATTCCTCATCGGCAAGCAGCTTCCCTACCTGGCGCTCGGCATGATCAACGCCGTGCTCCTGTGGCTGTTCGCGGTCCTGGTGTTCCAGGTGCCGTTCACCGGCAGCTTGGCCGCCTTCGCGACGGCGGCGCTTCTCTATGTCGCTTTCGCGACCGCCTTCGGCCTGCTGGTCTCGACATTCATGTCGAGCCAGATCGCCGCGATCTTCGGGACGACGCTGCTGACGATCATCCCGGCCGTGCAGTTCGCCGGGATGATCGATCCGGTCTCCTCGCTGCAAGGCATCGGGGCGCTCATCGGCCGGATCTATCCCACCACCTATTTCAACATCATTGCCCGCGGAACCTTCTCGAAGGGGCTCGACTTCGAAAATCTCTTCGACGCCTTCCTGCCGCTCGTCATCGCCGCTCCGCTGCTGATTGCGGCAAGCACCGTCTTTCTCAAGAAACAGGCCAGGTGACGGATGCGGCTCGCCAATATCTTCCATCTCGGGATCAAGGAACTGCGCGGCCTGCTGCGCGACCCAATCCTGCTCGGGCTGATCGTCTATTCGTTCACGATCGCGGTCTATACGGAAGCGAAAGCCGTTCCCGAGACATTGAACAATGCGCCGATCGCGATCGTCGACGAGGACAATTCGCCGCTTTCGCGGCGGATCGCCGACTCTTTCCTGAAGCCCTATTTCAAGCCACCGGCGATGATCACCGCGGGCGAGATGGACGCCCGCATGGATGCCGGCACCGACACGTTCGCGCTCGACATTCCGCCGAACTTTCAGAGCGACCTGATCGCCGGCAAAACCCCGGTCGTCCAGCTCAATGTCGATGCGACCCGCATGACCCAGGCGTTTTCCGGATCCGGCTACGTGCAGAACATTGTCTCGACGGAAGTGGCCGGTTTTGCCGCTTCCGATATCGACGGTCGTATATCGTCGGTAGATCTGGCATTGCGCGCCCGGTTCAATCCCGAGCTAAACCAGATGTGGTTCGCATCGGTGATGAACGTGATCAACAACGTCACCATGCTGGCGATTATCCTGACCGGCACCGCGCTCATCCGCGAGCGGGAACACGGAACGGTGGAGCATCTCCTGGTGATGCCTTTGACGCCGTTCGAAATCATGGCCGCAAAAGTGTGGTCGATGGGACTGGTGGTGTTCGTCGCGACACTGCTTTCGCTGATCTTCGTGGTGCAGGGATTGCTGAAGGTTCCGATCGAAGGGTCGATCGTGCTGTTCATGGCGGGGGCAGCACTCCATCTTCTCGCAGCAACCGCGATGGGAATCGCGCTTGCCACCCTTGCGGGCTCAATGCCGCAATTCGGCCTGCTGCTGATGCTGGTACTGCTGCCGCTGCAGATCCTCTCAGGCGCGACCACGCCGCGCGAAAGCATGCCGGAGGTGATCCAGACGATCATGCTTGCAGCGCCGAACACGCATTTCATCCTGCTCGCCCAGGCGATCCTCTATCGCGGTGCCGGGCTTTCGGTGGTCTGGCCGCAATTTGCCTGGCTCTTCGTCATCGCGACGGTGTTGTTTGCCTTCTCGTTGCGGGGCTTCCGCCGATCTTTACGGTGACACGGAATAGATCGACACGCGGCAACGCAAACAAGACCTCTGGGCCAGCTCGGTGGAGGTCGCCGTCGTCCAAGGTCGAAAGCGACCGTCGCGCACCCGTGTCTATGGGGTGTAAAGATTGGTCGAATGAGTTCTGAGCAACGAGGGTCCCTATGTCGGGCGCGCTCGGACCAGTGCCTCATCGGCGGCATTCGCCCGGGGAGCGGATTAGCCTAGTCGGCGACAATGCGACGCGTCACCAATTCGTCACCGAGCCATCGCGGCGCTTCAGATGCGGCGCTTCCCAGAACTCGAAGCTCTGCTTGGAAATCAGTTCCTCGTTGACTTCGACGCCGAGGCCCGGCGCATCCGAGACCGGATAAAACGCGCCTTCCAACCGCGGCTGGACGGGGAAGAATTCGGAATTGTCGAAACCGAGATGGGTTTCCGCCGGGCTCGCGCGGGTCTCCAGCCAGGAGAAATTGGCGACCGCAGCCGAAAAATGGATGGTCGCGGCAGTGCAGATTGGCCCCAACGGATTGTGCGGCATCATGTCGACGTAGTGGGTTTCGCTCCAGGCAGCGACCTTCATGCTCTCCGTCAGTCCGCCGACATTGCAGACGTCGAGGCGGTTGAACTGGTGGATGTCGCGCTCGATATAGGGCTGGAACTGCCATTTCGAGGAAAACTCCTCGCCGATCGCAAACGGGATGTCGGTCATCCGGCGCAGCGCCTCGTAGGAGCTCGGCGACTCGTCGCGGATCGGCTCCTCAAGGAAATCGAGCGTGCCCTTCGGCATCTTCTGGCAGAAGCTCGCAGCTTCCGCGACCGAAAGGCGGTGGTGACAGTCGATGCCGAGCACGACGTCGTCGCCGAGCGCCTCGCGGGTCTTGACACACCATTTTGCGGTCGTGGCGATATGCTCGCGCGGTTCGTAGATGTCCTTGTGCTCGTGACCCGAGGGCGACAGGCGCATCGCCGTCCAGCCGTGCTCGACCAGCATCTGCGCCTGTTCCACCATGGCCGGGCCGGGTTCGGCAAAGGTGGTCGCGAAGGTCGGGATGCGGTCGCGCTGCTTGCCGCCCAAGAGTTCATAGACCGGCACGCCGAGCGCCTTGCCCTTGATGTCGTAGAGCGCGATGTCGATCGCAGAGATCGCCGCCTGCAGCACGCGGCCGCCCTCGAAATACTGGCTGCGGTACATTTCCTGCCAGAGCGCGCCGATCTTGAACGGATCGCGGCCGCGCAGGAATTCCGCGTAGTGCTCGAGCGCGCCGACCACGGCCTTTTCGCGGCCCGAGAGACCGCTTTCGCCCCAGCCGAAAATCCCGTCGTCGGTCTCGACCTTCACCAGAAGCTGGTTGCGGATGCCGACCTTGACGGCATAGCTCTTGATCGCTGTGATCTTCATCGTCTTCCTCCTTCCGATCCTTGGCGAATTACCAGTGCCACAGGGTGCCGTCTTCGAGACGGTTCACCGGCAGGTAGGCGCGCTGGTATGGATATTTTTCCGCAAGCTTCTCGTCGATATCGACGCCGTGGCCGATCGCCTCGCCCGGATGCAGGTAACCGTCCTTGAGGCTCCAGGCGCTCGGGAAGACGTCTATGATTTCCGGCAGGTAGCCGGAATATTCCTGGATGCCGAAATTCGGGACCCAGAGGTCCAGATGCAGGTTGGCGCCGAGGCAGATCGGCGACATGTCCATGGCGCCATGGCAGGCGGTGCGGACGTTATAGACGCTCGCGAAATCCATGATCCGCCGCTGCGCGGTGACGCCGCCGGCATGCACGGTCGTGGTGCGGATATAGTCGATGAGTTGCTCCTCCATCAAAAGCCGCGCATCCCAGATCGTGTTGAACACCTCGCCGACGGCAAGCGGCGTCGTGGTGTGCTTGCGGATCAGGCGGAAACTTTCCTGATGCTCAGCAGCGACGGTATCCTCCAGCCAGAAGAGACGCGCGAACTCAAGGTCCTTGCCAAGCCGGGCCGCTTCGATCGGGGTCAGGCGGTGATGGCTGTCATGCAAAAGCTCGATATCCCAGCCATGCGCCTCACGCACCGCCTTGAACAGTTCCGGGACGAAGCGGAGATATTTGGAGGTCGACCAGGTTTCCTCATGCGGAAACGCATCGTCGGCCGCATTGTTGGTGACGGATTTCTTGCCGGTGCCGTAGACATCCGGCAGACCGGGAATACCGACCTGCACGCGGATCGCCTTGTAACCCTGCTCGATGCGCTTGCCGACCGCTTCGACGGCTTCAGCTATATCCGTGCCCTGGGCATGAGTGTAGCACAGCACCTTATCGCGGCTCGCCCCACCGAGAAGCTGGTAGAGCGGCATATTGGCGGCCTTGGCCTTGATATCCCAGAGCGCGGTATCGATGCCGGCGATCGCCGCCATGGTCACCGGGCCGCGGCGCCAATAGGCACCCTTGTAGAAATACTGCCAGATATCCTCGATGCGGCTCGGATCGCGGCCGATCAGGAGCGGCGCTAAGTGCTCCTCCAGATAGGCGACGACCGCCTTTTCACGGCCGTTCAGCGTCGCATCGCCGACCCCGGTCAGACCCTCGTCGGTAAAAATCTTGACGGTAACGAAGTTGCGGCCGGGCGAGCAGACAATGATTTTGACGTTGGTAATTTTCATCGATTTATCCGTTGGCTGAAACTGTGCGGGCCGGGTCGTAGCGGAACCGCTTGTGGATGCGCCGCTCGCGCGGATCGGGATGGGGAATGGCCGAGAGCAGCGCGCGGGTGTAGTCGTGCTGCGGGTGATTGACGACCTGGTCGGTATCGCCCGCCTCGACGATCCTGCCGCGATACATGACCGCGACCCGGTCGCACATGTAGCGGATCACCGACATGTCGTGAGAGATGAACACGTAGGAGAGACCGAGTTCATCCTGCAGCTTCATCATCAGGTCGAGCATCTGCGAGCGGAGCGACACATCGAGCGCCGAGGTCGCCTCGTCGGCAACGATCAGGCGCGGCTTGACCGCAATCGCCCGGGCAATGCCGATCCGCTGGCGCTGGCCGCCCGAAAATGCATGCGGGTAACGTTCGCGCCAGGCGGGTTCGAGGCCCACCTGTTGCATCAGTTCGCAGACCCGGTCCTCGAGCTCCCTGCCCTTCACGCCGGCAAGCTTCAGCGGCTCTGCGATGATCTGGCCGACATTCTTGCGGGGGCTGAGCGAACCGACCGGGTCCTGGAAGATCATCCGCACCTCGCGGCGGATATCTTTCAGCTCCGCCTTGTCGGCGGTGCGGATATCGACGGTATGACCATCCGGGCGGCGGAAATCGATGGCGCCGGCCTGCGGATCGTAGACGCGCAGCAGGCAGCGGCCCATGGTGGTCTTGCCGGAACCGCTCTCGCCGACGATGCCGAGCGTCTCGCCCGGCCGCACGATCAGCGACACGTCATCGACCGCCTTGAGGCCGGAGGGGAAGGTCAGCGACAGGTTCTTCACGTCGAGAAGCGGGGCTGCTTCGGCCGAGATGGCGGCGCGCGTCAGGCGAACTTCCGCCTTCTTCTCCAGCTTGACGACCGAACCGATCAGCCGGCGGGTATAGTCGTCCTGCGGGGCATGAAAAATCTGCTCCACCGGGCCGCGTTCCATCACCTTGCCGCGATACATGACCAGCACTTCGTCGGCGATTTCGGCCACCACGCCCATGTCATGGGTGATAAACAGCACGGCCATGCCGTGGCTCTGCTGCAGCTTCTTGATCAGGTCGAGGATTTCGGCTTGCGTGGTCACGTCGAGCGCGGTGGTCGGCTCGTCGGCAATCAGGACCTGCGGATTGCAGGCGAGTGCCATGGCGATCATCACCCGCTGGCGCATGCCGCCGGAGAATTCGAACGTGTAGCGGTCGATCGCGGTTTCCGGGCGCGGGATTTCCACCTGGCGCAGCAGTGCGAGAACGCGTTCGCGCTGCTCGTTACCGCGAATGCCGAAATGGATGCGCAGCGCCTCGCCGATCTGGGTGCCGATACGGTGGACCGGCGAGAGCGAACTCATCGGCTCCTGGAAGATCATCGCGATCTCCTTGCCGCGCACCGAGCGGATGTCCTTGCCGCGCGCATCGAGCCTGGCGAGATCGCTCACTGAACCGTCGGCGCGGGTGAGCAGGATCGAGCCGCCTTCGATACGGCCGGGCCGGTCGACGATCTGCAGGATCGAGCGGGCGGTCACCGACTTGCCGGAACCGCTCTCGCCGACGACGCAGAGCGTCTTGCCGCGCTTCAGTTCGAACGAGACGCCATCGACCGCCTTGAAGATGCCGGTGCGCATCGGGAAGTAGGTCTTGAGGTCCTCGACCTTGAGGATCGTTTCCTGTGACATATTGGGGTTCATGCTCATGACACGGACTCATAAGGGTCAGCGGCATCGCGCAAACCGTCGCCGAGGAAGTTGAGGGAGAGGACCGAGATGACGATCGCTGCGGCCGGCGTGAACAGCAGCCAGGGCGCCTGTGCGACGGCGCGGATGTTCTGCGCCTCCTGCAGCAGCACGCCCCAGGAGATGATCGGCGGCTGCAGGCCGATGCCGAGGAAGGACAGCGCCGTCTCGGCCAGGATCATCGACGGGATCGCCAGCGTCAGAGTCGCGATGATGTGGCTCATGAACGACGGGACCAGGTGGTTGAAGATGATGCCGATCTCGCTCATGCCGTCGAGTCTTGCGGCGATGACGAAATCCTCGCTGCGGAGTGACAGGAACTTGCCGCGCACTTCGCGGGCGAGGCTCGTCCAGCCGATCAGCGAGACGATCAGGGTGATGACGAAATAGGTCCTGAGCGGCGGCCAGCCGACGGGGATCGCGGCGGCCAGTCCCATCCAGAGCGGGATGGTCGGGATCGAGCGCAAGAGCTCGATGAAGCGCTGGATGGCGAGATCGACCCAGCCGCCGAAGAAACCGGAAATACCGCCGATCGTCACCCCGAGGATCAGGCTCATGAACACGCCGACAAGCCCGATCGACAGGGAGATCTGGGCGCCGTGGACCACACGACTGAAGATATCGCGGCCGAGCCGGTCGGCGCCGAAGATGTAGAGGCTGTCGCCGACCTGAGGATTGGTGAGGCCGAAAAGCTTGGTCTGCATCGGGATCAGGCCGAGCAGACGATAGGGCTGCGGCGCCTTCACGAAGAAGCCGACCGAGATCGGCTTGGTCGGATCGGCCACGAATTCGCGGCGCATGGATTCGGTGTTCAGCGTCATCTTCAGCTGGTTGACATGCGGCCGGAACGAACCGTCGAGCAGCAGCGACAGGCCTTGCGGCGGCGCGTAGGTGAAGCGTGCATTGGTGGCATTCGGATCGACGGGCGCGATGAAATCCGCGAATCCCGCGACGAGATACATGAAGACGATCACGACGAGGCTCGCGAGCGCTATTCTGTGCTTCTTAAACTTGAGCCAGAACAGGCGCCACTGGCCGGCGACGGCAATGTCCTTGCCGGACAGGTTGAACGACGGGCCGGTTTCCGGCGGGAGGCTGGTGATATCTGTCATTGGAAACGGATCCGCGGGTCGGTGAGAGCGAGCAGGATGTCCGAAATCAGCGTGCCGATGATGGTGAGCACCGAGATCAGCAGGATGAGCGAGCCGGCGAGATACATGTCCTGGGCCAGCAGCGCCCGTAAGAGCAGCGGGCCGGTGGTCGGCAGGCTCATGACCACCGAGACGATGATCTCGCCGGAAATGACCGCCGGCAGGATCCAGCCGAGCGTCGAGATCAGCGGGTTGAGCGCAAGTCGCACCGGGTAGCGGATCAGCAGCTCCAGTTCGGACATGCCCTTGGCACGCGCCGTGGTGACATAGGGCTTGGACAATTCATCGAGCAGGTTGGCGCGCATGATGCGTACCAAGGCCGCGAGCGAACCGAGGCCGATGACCACCACCGGCAGCCAGACATGCCTAGCGAAGTCGACGAGCTTTCCAAAACTCCAGCCGGCATCCACATAGTCGGGCGAGAAGAGACCGCCGACGCTTTGGCCGAACCAGGCGGACATGACATACATGGCCGACAGCGCCATCAGGAAATCCGGCACCGCGAGGAAGAAGAAGGCAAGGAAAGTCGCCGTGTAGTCGGAGATCGAATATTGCCGCACCGCCGACAGGATGCCGATCGGGATGGCAATCGCCCAGACGAAGCAGAGCGTCAGCAGCGACAGCAGCAGCGAGAAGCCGAGGCGGTTCCAGATCAGTTCCGTCACCGGTTTGCCGAGCTCGAACGAGATGCCGAAATCGCCGGCCGTGAGGATGCCCCAGATCCATTTGTAATATTGATAATAGATGGGCTGATCGAGGCCGTAGCGTTCGCGCATCGCCGCGACCGTGCCGGCTTCCACCGCGCCACCCTGGCTTGCCCAGTCGGCCATCAGCGTCGTCAGATAGTCGCCCGGCGGCAGCTGGATGATGATGAAGGCGATGATGGAGACGGCAAACAGTGTCGGGATCGCGAACACCAGCCGCTTGAGAATGTAACGGAGCATAGATCTGACCGTTCGATTTGGATCGAAGGGATGCCGGCGGCAGCGCTCAAGCCGCCACCGGCCTCGTGAGGAACCTGATGGCCCTTACTTGGTCGGCTTGTCGAAGTACCACTGGGTCAGCGTCGGAGCCGGATGCCAGAGGTTGCCGGTGATCGGAATGCCGTTGACGACATTCTTCAAGTTCTTCGACGTCATCATGTATTTCGGCATCGGGCGCGAGATACCGATGTTGAGGAAGTTGTCGGCCGACTGATTGAGGAAATCCTTCATCTTCTGGCGGCGGTCGTCATCGGTCACGGCGGCGTTGACCTTGTCGTAGGCGGCCATCAGCGCCTTGATGTTTTCCGGCGGTTCCTCGCCGGTCGCGTGGTTCGAATACCATTCGCTCCACTTCATCGCGAAGAAGATGTCGGCCTTCTGGAAAGGCATGTAGCAACGCGGATCGGTATAGACTTCCGAAAGCCCGCCGACGCAGTTCCAGATATAGGCGTCCTGCTCGTTGGCCGCCCACATGGTGTTGAGGCGGGCGCGATCCGTGGTGCGCAGCTGGATGTCGATGCCGACCTCCTTGGCGTATTTCTGCACCATCTGCATCACGTCGGGATAGGACAGGCCGAAGACGTCGGCGACCATGAAGTTGATGGTGAAGCGCTTGCCGCTCTCGTCGAGACGATAACCTTCGGCATCCTTCTTCGGCATGATCTTGTCGAGGATCGCCGCCGACGCCTTGGGATCGAACGCGGTATACTGTTTCGCCTCGCGCTCGTTGAACAGCTCGTGCTCGGGCTGAACGGCAACCTGCGCCGGAGCCCCCTGCCCGACATAAACGAGATCGATGATCTCCTGCCGGTTGATCGACTGGCTGAGCGCGATACGGAAATCCTTGTTCTGGAAGATCTTGCGCTTCACCGGATCGGTGGAGTTGAGGTTCAGGAGGATGACCGCATCGTTGGCCGGCAGGTCCTTGACGTCGACGAACTTGTAGTTGCCCGTCTGCTGGCCGTCGAAGAGGACCGACTTGAAGGTCGAGTTGTTGATGTGGCGGAAGGCGAAATCGAACTCACCGGAGGTCATCTTCAGTGCCATCAGCTGCGGGTCGTCGAGCTTCGCCCAGGTGATGCCGTCGATATAGGGCAGCTGATTCCCGGCGGTATCGACCTTCCAGTAATAGGGATTGCGGGTCGCGACGACGCGTTCGCTGTCGGCATAGGGAACCGTCAGGACCCACGGGTTCAGCGTCGGCAAGGCGAGGTTCTGCCAGAACGGCGGCTGGAAGGTCAGCGAGACCTTGGAATTGAACAGCGCCACCCAGTCGCCGGCGGCCGGATTGGCCTTCAGCAGGGCCGGAATGCCGTCTTTGTTGTATTTGTCGTGGAACTGCTTGAGGTAGTGCTTGGGATAAATCACCGGCAGGTGACCCTGGCCATAGGCGAGCTGCTGGATGAACAGGCCGTAGGGCGACTCGAACTTGAACTCGACCGTCAGGTCGTCGATCTTGGTCACCTTGACCGGCTTGCCGGCAACCGTGAAGGTCGGGTTCTTGGCCGGCGAAAGGGCCGAGTTCATGAACACGTCTTCGTACCAGAACATGATGTCGTCAGCGTTGAAAGGCTGCCCGTCGCTCCATTTCAGGCCCTTGCGAAGCTTGAACGTGTAGGTCGTCGCATCGTCCGAAGCCTTGAACTCCTCGGCCAGAGACGGCATCACCTTCTGCCACTTCGGGTCCCAGCGGACGAGCAGTTCGTTGGCGATCGTGCGGGTCAGATTGTACTGGTCGCCATTGGCGAGGATAGTGGTGCGCAGCGTGCCGCCATACTTGCCGACGCCGTCGATCATGGTTTCCACGTAGGGATGTTCCGGAAGACGCTCGGCGACCGCTGGCAGCTTGCCCGCCTTCACCTGTTCGTCAAGCATCGGCGCCTGCTTGTAATCCGTCGCCCAGGCCGGAAGCGTCGCTCCCCAGAGCACGGTCGTCAGCAACCCCGTCGACACGACGAGGCCACGCAGCTTCTGCTGGTAACCCATATTCTCTCCTCCTCTTAACCGGCTGTCTCCGCCGCATTCCTCCCGAACGAGTGCCATCGCGGCATTCGTGCTGGATGAAAGCTTTCAGATCGTACATTCTTTGTCAATCTAGATGTACGAAATTAAATGTTTTGCTCTTGGAAGACGGCGGAAAGTGCATTAAAAGCAAGCCTATGAGCACGATTACCAGCATTAGACAGGCTGTCCCCGACCGCGACGATCTGGCCGAGGACGGTGGTTCCTCGATCTACGAGAGGCTGCGCGACGACATCATTCACGGGCGCGTCAAGGCGAACGAACGCCTGAAAGTGGCCGAACTTGCGAGCCGCATGGGCACGTCCACCAATCCGGTGCGCGAGGCGCTGCAGCAGCTTCGCGGCGAAGGTTTCGTGATCATGACCCCGAACCGCGGTGCCCGTGTCCGCCCCATCGACGAGGAGTTCGTTCGCGACATCTGCGAGATCGAGGTGCTGATCGAGCCGGCGCTGACCCGCTGGTTCGTCAATATCGCCACCAAGGGAGAGATTGAAGAACTGGAGCGAGTCCAGGCAGAGATCGAGAGTTTGAATTTCGAGGATGAGATGCGGCACTCACGACTTGATTTGCAGTTTCATCGGCTGATGTACGACCGACACTACAACCGCCATGCGGTCGATCTTTGGGTACGGCACCGACAGATACTGGGAGCGATCAGCCGCCAGTTCACGACCTCCGTCAAGCGCCAAAAGGACGTGATCCGAGAGCACAAGGACCTGCTCGCCTGCCTGAGACAGCAGGACCCTGATGCAGCCGCCGCCGCAATTGCCACACATGTTTCGGGATCCGGCGCGCATATCATTGAACACATGCGCGCGCGACGATATTGACTGCGCGATATCGACGAGTACCACGCCTGCCGAACGCGAGCTCGTACCGACTGACCTGGCATCACCCGCCCGAGCCTGCGATCTGGTTGATCGCGACGATCATTCTTCGTGCTCATTGTTAAAATGCCATAAGGTTTATTCATCTGGTATTTCACGGAACCTCTCAAAGATAAAAGCCACCGCAAAAGCGCCGCCGACCGATGACCCTTTATTATCGTTTCCGCCAAACTGTAGCCGTACCACATGTCAGGATGGCCATGTTCCGCGCCATCGCCACTGCAATTGGAGCGGCTGCGATTGTTTGGGTTATGAGCCTGCTTGTTCCCCAACGTCCCTTCTGGATGGAAGTGGCAGCCGTGGCGTTGATATCGGCGGCGGTTACATTTCCGCTTCAATTGGCGCTCTATCTGCGTAACGACGCGCTTCGCGATACCCAAGAAGAGCTTCGGAACGCGCTCCGTCATGCCCCCGTCACAGGCACAATGCGCGCGGGCGAATTTGCGAATTCGGTCCAGCATGCGATAGAACGCCGGCGCATCAGCAGCACCGAAAGCTCCGATGGCGTATTGCTCGTTCTCAGGATTGACGATTTCGATGCGATCGATCGCCGTTACGGTCCACAATGGGCCGATACGCTGCTGCAATCGATGGTTCGGATCATATATTCTTCCGTGCGCCATGGTGATCTTGTCGCCCGCCTTGCCTCAGACGAACTCGGCATCTATCTGCCCGGCACGACGACGGAAAATGCCAGCACCATCTGCGAGCGTATTCGCGGTCAGGTAAGGGAAACCACGTTCACAGCCGGGCAGGAGCGCCAGATATCGGTGACGGTGCGGCTTGGCGGTACCAGGGTCGAGCACCAAGCCGACTTTCAGGCTCTGCGCGAGGCAGCCAACCGCGCCGCCATCGCGGAGGAGGAAGCCGGCCCACTCCTATTCCGGGAGCGGTTCTCTTGAACGGGAAACTCCAGCCCGCCACGCATGTTCGGTCTTTGAGATCTTGAGGCCGCGAGTTTCCTTACCTCACGTCACCGTTTCCCGTTTTTCGTGGCCGCGACGCCGGCCGGGCTTAAGGCGCCGCAACGCCAGACGCTGTAGACCGGCTGGGTGTCCCAGTCATAATAGAAGGCTGCTCTCAGCCGTCTTCCATCCATCAGCTCTTCAAAACTGCGGCGCACGGCACGAACCGCCCCTTCCCGCTCGCGATCGTCCAGGGGGCAGGAAAGCGCAGTGTTGGCAAGGCCCCACTCGGTCACCCAGCACGGCTTGCCCTCCCCTTCAGGCCGGCAGAAGCCGAGAAGCGTTCTGACATAGTGTGCCAGCGCCGCATCGTCCTTGCGTCCCGGATAGAGATGAATTCCATAGCCGTCGACCAGCGCATCGATCCCCCGCTCTTGCAGGAGTGAAATGAATTCGCCGGGGTCGAGCCGTTCCATGCCCCGGCTATCGGCCTCGCTTGTGCCAACATCGGAGAGCCCGGCGGAAATCAAAAGCGCATCGCGGCTGTGAACCGTCGACAGCAACTCCTCCCGAGTGATGCGGAGGGCGCCGACATAGGCGTCTAGCCCGCGCCCGAAGGCCGTGCGGTCTGCGACTTCCGAAACGTTGCGCGGCGTCCGTCGCCCGGGCTTTTCGTAGACGGCGAGGTCGCCGTTGTAGGCGCTGTAGTTTATCTCGTTTCCGGGCTCAACGGCGTCGATGCGGATGCCCATGCCGTCGATGCGGCGAAGGGCCGAGCGCAACTGCGACCGGTAAAGATCGAGGTCAAGATCCGAAAGCCGCTGAACATCCCAGATACGGCCGAACCCGGTGCGGGGACGCACCGCCGGCGGATAATAATCCTTGTTGCCGAGCTGGATCTCGAGAAGGACTTTCAGCCCTAGCCGGTCCGCAATTTCGAGCGCGTCGATGCTCTTGTCCACGGGCATGGACAGCGAAAGCCGGACATGGGTTATGCCACTCGCCGCGATTTCCTTGAGGATACGTTCCTGGTCCGCACGAGAAAGCCAGGCGAGGTTTACCCGGTTGACGCCGATGCGAGCGGCGGGCTCATCGCCCGCGCCCGCCGGCGGCACCGGGGCAAACGCCCAGAACACCGCCAGCGCAAAGGCGAGGATCGCCCGCATCCGCACCGCCACCTTCATCCGCTCAAAGTCCGATCTGCCCCAGAGCACTGCGGAAATTCGCCTCGCAGGCGGAATAGCGGTCGATCACGGCCTGCGTGTCGATCTTGCCGAGGAAGTTGGCGAGATAGGCGCGCTTGTCCGTCTCCCTGTTCCAGGTGGAGGCCTCGATATAGGGGAAGCCGATGAATTCCAGCATCTCGCGCATTCGGTCGTCGACGGCGATCATCAGGGCGGGCGTGCCGGCCTGCATGCCGATGATGCAACCATGGAAGCGGCGGCCGAAGCAGAGATCGCGCTCGGACATCGCCCCGCGCCACTGGTTGGTATCGAAATAGACCAGCAACTCGTATTTTCGCTGCCATTTCTCCGAATGTTTGTATTCCGTGCCCCCGGTGATGCGCGCACTCGACCGGTCATAGGCGATATCACTGTCGCCGCCGGTCAGGGAAAGGTTGTAGGCGACAAGTTCGTCCTGGACGACATAGCTTGCGACGCTGTCGGGCTTGAGCAGTGCGTGGGCATCGACGATGGTATCGGCAACGCTGCCAAGATAGCCGCCGAAGGCGATCTTCTGGGCTTCCGCAAGCGCCGGGTTGGCGAGCGCGGTCAGCGAACGTTTCATATCGTTCGGCGAGAAATAGAGTGACGGGCAGCCCGTCGGCTTGACGAACTTCATCCCCTGCTCCCTCAGGAACTCGGCGGTGAAGTAACCGCGCGTGAGGAAGAAACTTTCCTTGTTGCGCAACACGTCCAGGAACTTGAGCGTACCGGCCGGCAGTTGATCCTTGAGCCCCTCCTTGCGCTGGATGCCGATGCCCATCACCACGACCGGCATCGTCAGCTTCGCGAAGATTTCCGCCTCAAGGTCGGCGGAATAGCCGGGACGCAGCAGATTGGCGGAGGCGAAGACGCAAAGATCGAATTCGCGGTTCAGCTGCTCGAAAATCTCGTTCGAGTCCCGATTGTTGGCCAGATGCCAGAACGGCAGATAGGTGACGTTATGACCGCGCAGGCTCTCGGCCGCTCCCTCGCCGATCAGATAGTTGCCGGTATTGGCGATCTTCCTGACCTGCGCGATCAGATCCTTTTTTGTCCTCGTCTCGTCGAAATAGGGCCGATGGATAACGGTCGTGCCGGAGACGTCCGCAATCGTCCGCTGCAGATAGGATGGAATGCCCGTAAGCAAGATACGCATGACTGTCCTCTGAACCGAAGGGTGATGGCCCGCGGGCCCTTGGATAGGGCCTCGCTAAAGACCGATGCCGATTTCGCGAAGCGTGGTGCGGAAGGCGCTCTCGCGATCGGAATACCGGTCGACGAGTTCGCTCGTGTTGAGCTGCGTCAGATGGTCGGCCACAAACTCGGCGCGGTTTTCCGCCTTGTCGACCTCCGTGATGTCGACAGCCGGCAGGCCGGTGAAGCCCAGCATCTCGCGCATGCGGTCGTCCACCGCCACCATCAGACTGGGCACAGCCGCCTGCATGGCGATGATCGAACCGTGAAAACGCCGGCCGAAATTGAAATCCATCGAGGAGGCCCAGCCGCGCCACTGATTGTTGTCGAAGAAGGTGCGAACCTCGAACCGCTGCTTCTCCCGTTCAGTGCCGGGATAGGTCAGATCGCCGATCATCCGGCCCGACGCGGAATCATAGACACGCCCCTCGTCATTGGGCTCCACCTTCATATCGAAGTGGAGGAACTCGTCCTGCACGACGTATGGCGGTACGGTATCTTGCGGGGCGAGCGCGTTCGCATCCAGGATCGCATCCTGATTGCCGCCGAGATAGCCCGAAAAAATGGTCTTCGCCTTGCCGATCTTGACGCTCGACAGCTTCCTCATCGACCGGCGCATGTTGTCCGGCATGAAATAGACGGAAGGGCAGCCGGTCGGGCGCACGAAGGAGAAACCCTGATCCTTCAGGAAGCCGGCGGACTCGTAGCCGCGTGTCAGGAAATAATGCTCTCGCTCCTTCAGGACGGCCAGAAGCCGCTTCGTTCCTTCCGGAAGATTGTTTTCCAGGTCCTTGCGGTTCTGCAACCCGATGCCCAGCATGACGATCGGCATGTTGAGCCGGCTCAGCACATCCGCCTCTGCATCCGCGGAAAGCCCCTTGCGCAACAGGTTCGCGCAGGTGAAGACGCAGATGTCGAAATTGGCGTTGAACTCATCGAACCCGCTGCCGCTCTTGCTCAGATTGTAGAGATGCCAGAAGGGAACCTGCTTGGCATGCGGCGCGAGCGCCCGCAGGGCGCCTTCGCCGATGAGGTAGTTCCCGGTATTGCTGATGTTTCTCAGCTCCTGCAGGAACTCCTCTTTCGTTTCCGGTTGCTTCTGCCGCTCCGAATAGGAGACGGACGAACCATGGGCGCCGTTGGCAAGGCGCGTGTAGTGACCAGGAATACCCGTCACGAGAATTCGCGGACGCATTCGACAAGACCTTTCTGTTTCAAAGAAGCGGCCCGGCAATCAGCCAGCTGCCGCGACCACGGGGTTTGACGTCGCCTGCTCGCGAAAGATCGCGGCGCGGGACAGTGACGAATTTTTCACGGACCGATCGCTCCACGAGATGAACTCCGAGAAGGAGGAAGTCCATGATCGGTGCGCGGCGCTTCTGATGCAGCCCTCCATCAGTGGCGCAAGTCTGCCGCGATTGCGCGCAATTTCCTCAATAATCCGCGCCATCTCCCTCACCATCTGAGGATCGGAAGCCGCGTTGATCAGTATGCCGTCTTCGCCATCGCAAATGAGCTCATCCACCGCGCCAACCGCGGTTGCGATGGGCACACAGCCGAGTTGCTGCGCCTCGGCGATCATCAGCGGAGCACCCTCCCACCGTGACGGCATGAGGAGAACATCGGCCCAGCCGAGCGCCTTGATGAGATCCTTGCTCGCGAAGACCGGCGGGCGCACGTCGACGCCGAGATCCTTCAGCCGTTCACTCCAGGAGACCCTGGAATCGGCGAGAATTTCCCCTCCGATGGCCCTGCCGTCGAAGGCGACGTTGGAGGCCCGCAATTCCGCGAGCACTGCCGCCAGCCTGTCGATACCCTTCTGTTGGTCAAACCGGCCCATGTAAAGAATCCGCAAGCGGTCATCCTTGCGCTCAATCCGCCTGACGGCCAGAACCTCCGCCAAGGCTTTGGGCGGCACCGAAAAACTCGCGCCGTTCGCAACGGCGAAGACCTTCTCGTGCGGAACACCGTAGCTGTGCAGATAGGTCTTGAGCTGTTCAGAGCAGGTGAGGAACGCATCGTAGCAATGCTCGTGGGCGATCGCTGCGAAGGGCTGGCCGGCGGGCCTCTTGAAGGCCGTATTGTCCACGACGTGCAGATAGCAGGCCGTGCGCGTGCCTTCGGAGCGCAGTCGCGCGATAAGAGGATGGACGGCCATCACGTGATTGTTGATCACCAGGTCGAAGCCGGAAAGCTGCCCTTTGAGCGCCTGCCAGTCGACCGAATGCTCCTCGGCGATGAAGTCCTGCCCCAGGAAAGAACCCGACCCTCCCCAGGCCGGAATTCCCGCCTCCCAAAAATGGATGTAGTCGAAGCTGGAATCGAATTCGTCGATCACGTCCATCCGGGACGTGCCGAGCACGAAGAGGTGGGTTTCATAACCGGCCGCGCTCAACTCCCGGGCCGCGGCATAAACGACCTTTTCAGCCCCGCCGAACGAGGCGTTCGGCACCAGCAACGCCACGGTGCGCTTGCCCTCGTTATGCCCGAGCGGCAGGACCGGCGAACCTCCGATCTCCTTGCGCAGCGCCTTGTGGAGATCGGTATAGGGCACGAGCCGCGCGGGACGCCAGGTCCACCGCCTGCCCGCTGTCTCGCGGAGGGGGCTTGAGGCGATTGCGTTGAGGCAATTGATCATCACCTGCTGAGGCGTGATGAGAGAGCGGCGCGGGAGGCTTCTTGGAAAAGGGAAGCGCACTTTCAGAACAGCCGATGTCGGCCATACCTGCTGGCTTGCGATCGAGGCGAACCAGTCCACGGCGTTGTTCTGAACCACGTCCTGGGCGATCCGGGTCGACAGGAAAACGAGATCGGCGGGACCGATTTTTTGGGCGCCTGGCCCATGAATGACCGGCTCGATCTTGCGTTGGGCGGCATCGTTGGCGAGCTGGACGAAGACGACGTTGCTCACCTCGCTCAGACGCTCGAGATGAGCAAGCACGTTCGGCAGCATGCGCGAGCGCCGCAGAAGGTCGAGCGCCGCGCCGCTTCCGGCGACCAGGAATGGCGGAAAATGTTCATTGTCCGGCTCGCCGATATTGCCCCAGAAGGCCGGGATTATATCGTCGAGGCGAAGCATCGTCGGTGGCTTGGTGGGATCGGTGAAGAAGGAGATCGCCGTATCTTCCGTCCGCGCGAACAGGTAGCGTGGGCAGTCCTCGTGCTCGAAATCCACCAGCATCGGGCGCTGGAACAACGGCATGTGGCGCTTGCGCAGGAAGCTGACCGATGTGGCGCGGTCGCGGTTCGCCTCCTTGAAGCGGCTTTCCGCCCTCAGCCTGTATTCGAAGACGGTGTCGTGGCAGGGCATGCCGACGAAACCGTGCTCGATGCAGGACAGCCAGAATTCCCAATCTTCGAAACCGTTCTGTCGGTCGTCATTGAAGCGGACGCCGTCCTTAAAAACCTCGATCGAGATCATCGATCCCGTATCACAGATATTGTCGGTGATGCAGTGCACCAGCCGCGAATAGCGATTGCCGTAATGGGCGCGCCAGCTGACCGAAAATGTGTCGATATTCGTGTAAACCCAGCCGCAGCCGCTGGAGACGAGCTGCTGGTAAAGCGTCTTGATCGTGCCGGGAAGGATGCGGTTGTCGGCATCGAGGAAATAGACGGCCTTCGCCTCGGGAAAGTGATCGATGACGAAATCGATGGCGCGATTGCGCGCACCACCCGGGCCCGCGTTCCGGCCGAATATGACATGGACGGAAGGGTTGGCCGCAGCGTAGAGCAGCAGCTGATCGAACGTCTCGTGCCGCGGATCGCCGTCGACAGAGACGACGATGACAATCCGGCAGTTGCCGGGATTCGAGGCAAGCACCGACTCGATCGCCTCAAGAGCAAGTGCCGCGTGACCGTAGAGAGGCATGGCCACAGCGATCAGGTCCGCTGGTTCCCTGTTACCGGACATCGGCGGCCTCCGTAAATTGTTTGACCATTCTGAAGCCGGACACTTTAAGCCAGGAGAAGTCGACAGAATCCGTCACTGCGCGGCTGAGGATCACCAGATCCATCGGGCCGCGTACCGGCTCGTCCAGCTGAATGTTGATATTGACGACCTCGCTGGAGCTGACTTCGCGCCATCCGCTGAAGAATGCCGATGGCCTGGCCGTGCCCTTTCGCGCGATCTCGGCGACTTCGGAACGCGCATTCGAATTTGCCGGCGCAAGCAGGAAGCTGACCGCCGCGGGCTTACCTTCCGGATGATCGATAAAGGCGCTCACCGAAAAGGATATCGTTCCCGCCTCGACGGCGCGGCTGACCGCGCCGGCTGATATGCCGCTTGGCAATGGATGGCAGACGATGGCATGCTCGTGCTCGAGGAAGCGCACCGTCTGGAATTCCGGGACGATGGGTGTAACCGACACGTCGGCGATCTGACTGAGCGTTGCGACCGCCAGACGATAGTCGACAGTGTACTGGCCTTCGAGCAGGTTGCTCGGCGCTATCATGTTGGGGGTCCTGGTGGGCTTGACCCCGGGCAACCCCGTAAACACCTTGAATGCCAGCGGACGCAGGTCGAGATCCGGATGCGGAAGTTCCGAGCGCGCCGAATAACGTTCGCCGGCGATCGGATAGCCAAGCGAAAGGCCAACGGTTTCCGGCCCCGTCGCCGAGATCCGCAGCCGCAACGTGCGCGCAGCTCCTCCACAGGCACGCGGCAGCGAGAAGAAATTCCAGTTCGGCACCAGCTGCGCATAGGGGACGGTCCACTCGGCAACCCCTTCGCCGCTCTCGAGATAACTCAACGCGACGACAAGCTCTCCACTGATTCTGGGCACCGAGTGAAAGTGAAGGGCAAACCCCGCCACGCCGAGGCTGGATACCGGTAAAAGCTGCTCGATAAAGGCTGCGGCAAGCAACGGCCCGATGCCCTCGTCCTTTGGATCGGCATAGGGATCGTGGGAGAAGATCTCCGAAACCGGCTCCCAGTTTCGCGCCTGGAACGCGTCTTCGAGCGCCCGGTAGTTTTCCAGCAGCGTTTCTCGTTCCCTTCGCAGGATCGCAAGCTCCGAGGTAATCGAGGCACTGTATCGCGCAAGCCGGCCGACGCTACCTTCGGTCAGCGCCTGCAGAAGCTGGAGGCTTTCCGGCATGTTTGCGGGATCAAGCCGCCGGATGGGAACGGCAGGGACCGTGCCCAACGGCCCAAGCAGCGCCATACCCGCCTGCAGATCCGCCTCGCCCTCGTCCGAATAGGCGATGGCGACCAACGGAAAAGCATTCTGCAATGTCACCGGAGGAAGGCCATCGGCATCGAGGAAAACGACCTGATGTTCGACATCACTTCCTTCGAAGCAGGACCGATCCCGGGCCGATGCCGCGATCAGCTTTCTCGTCACCAGTTGTTTTCCAATGCCGGAAGACGTCAAATTTAGCACACACCGCCCCTGAAGATTTGCCCTGCAACAAAGAACAAATATTCCGGATAACCAAACTTTATCAAAGTCATCCGGAGCACTCTATCGGAAGCCTAACAACTAACATTGCAGTGCACAATAACAAAATTTAGCTGATTCAAAGAAATGATTTCGGAATATACTTTCAAAATTGAAGTAATAATTACGTTATCATTCCTTTAACGTCTCGGAACGACCTTCCGGTGAGTTTTTCAATGATGTTTTTCTGACGATCGAGGCATTCCGTCAGCCGAAAACGCCTCTCGACTGTCCGGCGGGCCGCAAGGCGCATCCCGAAGTGACGTTCCGGATTCGCCAGAGCGCCGAGAATGGTCTCGGCAAGTGCATCCGTATCGAAGAATGGCACCAAAATGCCATTCTTGCCTGAACGTATGACCTCCTGAACGGGTGCGGTATCCGATCCGATGACCAGCGCGCCACAGGCCATCGCCTCGAGCACCGACCAGGACAGGACGAAGGGATAGGTCAGGTACAGATGCGCGGAGGAGATCTGGTAGAGCTGCCGCAAGACCGCATGCGGCACCGGGCCGGGAAAGACGATATTCTCCCGTGGCATGTCCAGCGACTTGAGGAGATGATCCTTCCACGCCCCACCGCCCGGCGGCGGCACGCCGTAGCTGACACCGTCTCCTCCGACGAACACGAACAGAGCATCGGGGCGTTGGCGCACGACCTTGGCGGCAGCCGCCAGAACCTGCGGGAATCCGCGATACGGTTCGAGATCGCGCGCGACAAAGGTGACGATGGGAGGACCATCGGCACTCAGCACGCGCCCGTCCGGAAGTGTGGCCGAAGCTGTCGGGTCCGGTCGAAACCGCGCCGTATCGATCCCCTCGTGGCACACTGAAATGCGCCCCTGGGCGTCGGCGGGATAAAGACTTCTCTGCCATTGGGTGGGGCTTATGCCGGCCTCGATGGCCTCGAGGGAGAGGAGTTGCGCGATATTGCGCAGCCGCAGTCTCTTGCGCGTCTCCAGATCAGGTCGATCGTCGGGGGAGAACCCGATATCGGCCCCTTCCGACCGGTAGAAGAACTCGCAATACCCCAATGCGGGGACCCGCGGGAGCACATCCTTCAGGAACATCATGCTTCCCCAGCCTATATGGCCGACGACGACATCGGGCACCATCCCCTGCCGCACCATGGCATCAAGCGTCTCGGCAACGCGATGGCCGATTCGCGCATGGTGATCAGGAGTACCCATGTGTCGGGCCATATGCGGATCTGCACGCGGGCCCGCTTCCGCTCGATGTCGGACGACGCGAACGGAAGGGATCTTTTGATCTATGGTCTCGGTGACGAGGCTGACCTCATTGCCCATCTGCGCGAGTTGGGCCGCCAGGGCAGCGAACTGACCGAAACCTCGCCGATGAACAAACGCCACGTGCATCGCGTCTATTCCCCCACGGCCAGGGGCATGCCCTCACCCACCACTCAAACGCCGTAGCGTGGGGTACGACCCCAGGCCAGTTCGAGCTGATGCAGTGTCTGAAAGGCCGTTTCAAGCATCCGCTGTTCCTGGTCGCCACGATTCACCGCGCGCTCATAGGCCATCGCTGCGTCCCGGAGATTTGCCCTGAGCTGCCGCCCCTTCTCCGTCAACTTGATGCGGGCGGACCGCTTGTCGCGCTGGGAGGCAACCCGATCGATGTAGTCACCATCACCAAGCTGTTTCAGGTAGTAGGAAACGTTGGAGCCGACATAATGCCCCCGATCCAGAAGCTCGGCGACCGAAAGCTCCGAATCACCGATCGCCAGCAGGATCATCGCCTGTGCCGGCCCGATATCGTCGACCCGAAGCCTGGTCAGCTCCGCGCGGATCAGGCCCGAGAAGCGCCGGCTTGCCCGCTCCATGAGGCGAGCGAGCTCGAAATATGTCACCTGCTGGAGGTCCCCAAACTCGGCATCCTGAGGATGCTTGGGGTTTGTCTGTGCCGTCTGGCCCATTTGAACTGTCACTTCGCCGTTCAGCTCTACAGGCAAATTAAGCACAACTTCTTCTTTCATCCCACTCTCCGTTTCAGGAAACTACTTCAAAAATTGAAGTAATATTCAAATACGCCCAATCCCCCCTATCGCCATGAGCTTGCATAAGCCCTCCGTTATGTGCCAGATTGGAGGAAGCAATACTATCCTTCGGTTTCGCTATAACCAAATACGTCCATCGACTGATTGATCTAACGTTAACCAGGACAAATTGCCATGCGCGATACTGTTCAAAATGAGACAACTGGCAAGGGGAAAATCCGGGGAGGCTTGAAACAGACCAGCCCAGGGTTGCTGGTAGCACAAGCAAAGCGTGTATTTTTCTCAGGGCTGCTTTATGCCGCGGCGCTCAGCGTGTGCCTCAATTTATTACAACTGACGATGCCTTTGTTCATGCTGCAGGTGCATGACCGGGTACTCAACAGTCAGAGCATGGACACGCTTGGAATGCTCACCATCCTGGCCGTGGGCGCCCTGGTCGTGCTTGGTGTTCTGGAATTCATCCGTGCACTTTCGTTCCAGGCCATGGGAGGCGCGCTTGTGCGCCGGCTGAACATGCCTGTCCTTGCGGCCGCCGTTCAGGCCTCGGTCGACCAGGGCCTCACGCGTGCGACTCAGTCGCTTCGCGACATCTCGGAATTGCGAACTTTCCTGACCTCGTCGGCAGTCAGCGCGCCCCTCGATGCGGCATGGTCACCGATTTTCCTCGGCGCCCTTTTCCTCTTGCATCCGCTTTTCGGTCTTATCGGAGCCGTTTCCGCCGCCCTGCTCCTCTGCGGCGGGCTGATTACGGACATTTTGACACGCCAGCTCACCAAGGAGGCCAACCAGACGAATATCGAGGCGGTGTCGAAGATTGGCGCATCGCTGCGACATGCCGAGGCAATCGAGGCAATGGGCATGCTGCCAGCCCTGGCGGCCCGTTGGCGAGCCCTGCAACTCCAGGCCCTCATCGCCTTTGAAACGAGCGGGAGCAGGAGCAAGGCAATGTCGTCCATTACCCGCAGCCTGCGCTATTGCATCCAGATCATCACCCTGGCAGCTGGTGCATTTCTGGTGCTGCAGCAGGAAATCACGCCCGGCGCGATGATGGCATCGAGCATCCTGGTTGGGCGCCTCTTGATTCCCTTCGATTCGCTCATCGACAATTGGCGGCAATGGGTGCTGGCGGCAGCGGCCTGGCATCGTCTTGAGGCCATGCTGACGGCGGACGTTGCGATCCGCCAGACGATGCCGACGCCGCATTCGTCGGGCGACATCGTGGTCGATAAGCTTATTTACGCAGCCCCCGGGCTGGATGTGCCGATCATCAAGGGCATTTCCTTCTCCCTTTCTCCGGGTGAGGTCTTGGGTGTGATCGGCCCTTCCGCCGCAGGCAAGTCGACCCTTGCGCGCCTGCTGGTCGGCATTCTGCGCCCGACATCCGGCGGCGTCTTCCTCGACGGCAACAATACCTATCTGTGGGAGCGCAGTTCATTCGGCCGGGTTGTTGGATACCTGCCGCAATCCGTCTCGCTTCTGGAAGGCACCATTCGGGAAAACATCGGGCGAATGGCAGACAGCGATCCATACAAGGTACTGGAGGCGGCGCGGCTGGCCGACATCCATGAAATGGTCGGGCGCCTGCCGCTCGGCTACGACACGCCGGTCGGCGACGGACATCTGACCCTTTCCGGAGGCCAGCGGCAGCGAATCGCTTTGGCCCGCTGCCTCTACGACCAGCCTCGCCTCATCGTGCTCGACGAACCGAACGCAAATCTGGACGCGATCGGCGAGCGGGCCCTTATCCGCGCGATCGAGCGCGCCCGCGAAAGTGGCGCCATCGTCATCATTATCGCTCACCGGCCGGCCATCATGCAGGTCGCCGACAAGCTGCTCGTGCTTGAAAACGGCCGCATCACCCAGTTCGGGCCACGGACGTCCGTGGTTGCGGCCACGATGCCGGGCGAAACAACCCGGGAGGTCGCCGCGATATGACCGGCCAGAAACCTTTCGTGATTGAGAAAAAGCCGCTCGCGATCCGCGCCGATCTTTCCGAGCGCCAAATTCAGCGATATCAGCCGGCCTTGCCGGATGCCGACCCATCGAACCTCGAGTCCGACCAGTTTGACAACCGTTCACCGCTGCGCGGCCTCGTGATTGCGGGGCTTGCCACGATCCTGGTGTCCTTCGGCGGATTTTTTGCCTGGGGGTTTTCGGTCGAGCTCAACAGCGCGACGGTCGCCAACGGCACGGTGATCGTCGATTCGAAACGAAAAACCATCAGCCATTTCGAAGGCGGCGTGATGAACCGATTGCTGGTGCAGGAGGGCGACAAGGTTGTCACCGGTCAGCCCCTGGTCGAACTGGAGGATACGCGCGCCCGTTCCAGCCTCCGGTCGCTCCAGGCCCGGCGCATTGGCCTGATCGCCAAACTGGCTCGACTGAAAGCCGAACAGAATGACGCGCCGCAAATCAGTTTTCCAAGCGATTTCGGCGACGCCTGGGATGTCACGATCGATGACTCCGTCAGGGCTGAGACGATTTTTTTTGAAAGGCGGCGCGAAACCAAGGTCGGACGCATCGAGGTCCAGAGGAAGACGATCGAGGAACATCTGGAACTGGCAGCCTCATACGAGATCCAGATCGAGGCGATCGACCGGCAAATCGGCTTCATCCGGGAACATCGCGCGTCGATGGACTCACTGGTGAAGATAGGCGCCGTACCGCGGACCCAGGTCATCGAGATCGACTCCAGGCTCAGCGATCTCGCGAGGCAACGGGGCGAACTCGTCGGCAACAAGGCCCAGTCCGAAAAGGCCGCAGCCGGCGCACAGCTTGCGATGACCGGGATCGAAAGCGACTTCCAGTCGACGATTGCCGGCGAAATCACCACCGCACGCGTCGATCTCGCCGACGTCGAACAACAGATCACTGCTTCCAAGGACGTGTTGCGGCGGCTTGAAATCCGCTCTCCGCAGGATGGCATCATCAGCAACATCCTGTTGCGTACCCCCGGCAGCGCGGTCACGCCGGGCCAGCCGTTGCTCGAGATCATTCCGGAAAACGAGCCGCTGCTGGTCGAGATGCGCGTCAACCCTCGCGATATCGACAGCATCGCCGTGGGCTCGCATACCCAGGTCCGGCTGACGGCCTATAACCAAAGGTCCCGCCTGCCGATGGAAGGTACAGTCACGTATGTCGCCGCGGACCAGTCGGTCGATGAGAAATCAAACAGTGCGTTTTTCGTCGCGCGCGCCAAACTCGACCCGGCATCGCTCAAGGCAAACCCTGATGTGCGCCTCTATCCCGGCATGCCGGCAGAAGTGCTGATCATCCACGCGTCACGCCGCGCGATCGACTACATCACCTCTCCCGTCCTCGAAAGCTTCAATCGCGCCTTCCGGGAAGATTAGTATCCGGGCCGCAGGAAATGCCGCATAGCAGCAAATATTTCAAATATTGAATTTGTTTCGAAGTAAAATGCAGAAATTTTAATCTGTAATGCGGACGATTATCGAAGCAATGTGCCATTAGTATTCAATATGGGAAATATATTTCCCAACTTCTGACATTTTAGCCTCTGGTGATGCTTGCGCTTCCGTTTTTTGCAGTGCACATTTCAAGCGCGAAATCGTCGCACCCTGCGCCGACAACGCACTCATACAAACCTGAAGAGGAGAGGCAGATGGCCACATTGGAAGGCGGAGCATACGACGATGCCCTGTTCGGTTCCCGCTTCAACGACTTCATCCGCGCCCATGCGGGCGATGATTTCGTAAGCGGCGGCAACGGGCACGACATGGTGTTCGGTGGTGAGGGTGACGACATCCTGTTCGGCGGAAAGGGACATGATTCCCTGTTCGGCGGCGAGGGTAGCGACTTGTTGAACGGTGAAGCTGGCGACGACAACCTTGTCGGCGGCTGGGGTGATGATCTTCTTTACGGCGACAAGGGCAATGACACCTTGCTCGGCGGGCATGGCAATGACCTTCTGTCCGGCGGCAAGGGTGCTGACATCCTCTACGGCGGCGGCGGCAACGACGTCATTGACGGCGGCGCTGGCAATGACCTCCTGGCCGGCGGTGCTGGCAATGACGTCTTCGTCTTCGGCGGCGGCGGCGGCAATGACGTCATTCTCGATTTCACCGCTGGCGAGGATATCCTGCAGATATCGAAGGGCATCAACGGCCTCGACGTGACTTCGCCGGACGATCTGGCCTCGCGCATCACGCAGGTCGGCGGCAATGTCGTCGTCGATCTCGGCCATGGCGATACGCTCACATTGGTCAATGTCGACGCTGACGACATTCATGCCAATCCCGAGAACTATTTCACGGTTCACTGAGCATGATTTCTGCGCGTCCTGCCTCCTCCCGCGGGGCGCGCAACTCCGATTCAGAGGGGCAGCATGTGACGTTCGACGAAGCGATAGACGGCACTGGCGTTTTCAGAAACGCAAAAACCTTTCGGCTCGGCGCGGATTTGGCAATCCTGGTCTGGGATCTCCCCCCGCCACTTCCCGCAACCACCAAGTACCTGTTGTCGCTGGAACGGTCGCCCGTACCGCTGGTCAGCATGATGCTTTCACTCGGCCACGGAAGACACCGCATGTTCTGGGCAATGCGACCGGAACAACAGCCGGTGAATGTCGAGATCTGCACGGAACAGGGTGGTATCGTCGAAACCGTCGTCATGCAGCCGGCACGCCTGCTCGCACCTCTCGACGTGGAAGCGCTGTTTGCGGATCTTGCACCGGGTTCCCGCATCAAGTTCGTCAACAACCTGCTGACGGTCTGGCGAAGCGCCTTCCGCATCACCGGCGACCATCTATTCCACATGATCGTTGAAGACGCTCTTCATGCGCTCGTGCCCGAACCGCAGGCGGCCAGCGTCGTCTGCCAAGTTGCCCAGGGCCGCCATCTGATCGAGACGGCGATCAACCCTGACCTCGGCGACATTATAGCGATCTATGCGATCGGCGCGATATCGATCGCACGCATGGCCGCAAGGCCTGTCCTCGGGCGCAAAGCAAAGAGCGGCCTGCAACCCTGCCATTTCATCGCAGAGGCGCCTTTTCCCTCTCCTCCGTTTCTGATCGTCCTCCTGAGCAAGAACGGTGCCGCAATCCGCCAGCTTGCCGAGGACAAACCTCGCCATCCCAGCCTTCAGAACTGGTGGAGCAAAAACCGTGAGGCGGTGGAACTGCGCGAAATGATCGTCCGTTGCCTCGCCACCTTGCCGGAAGGCAGTGCCGCGACGGCGATCGACCTTCAGGTCAACGCCCCGTTGCCTGCAACCCGGATAGCCAAGTCGTCGATGCATCCATCCGGAGAGGTCGATCTCGCCCTGACGCTCGACGACGGCCTTCTGGCAGGCGGCTGGTTTCATGCGCCATCATCCGCCTTCGCCGGCATCGACTACGTCAAGGAGGACGGCACGGCCGTGCCGCTTGACGCAAACAGCTATAAATTCCCGGCATGGGCGGAAGGCAAGGACGAGAAGAGCAAGACCGATGTAACCGGCTTCGTTGCCTGGATACCGCTGACGGAATCCCCCGGCCCGCTCCTGCAGCCGAGATTTCAGTTGCGCCTTGCCTCGGGAGCCGTCAGGCCGCTGATACCGAAGCCGCAGCCTTTCGAGCCCGCAACGCAGCGAAACCATGTCCTGCGCGCCGTGCCGCCGCAGCATGCGGTCGACAGCGCCTTCCGCACGATCCTCGCGCCCGCCCTGCAGGACATAGAACGGCGATTGGGCAAGACCATAGAGGTGGATTTCACCAAGGACTACAGCCTGCCCGAAACCCCACCCCTCGTTTCAATTGTCATCCCCCTCTATAAGGTTCTCGATTTCCTGCGCTTCCAGCTGTCGGGAATGGCCACCGATCCGTGGCTCGTCGCCAATGCCGAGATCATCTTCGTCCTCGATTCACCGGAAATCCAGGATGAGACGGAGCATATGCTGGGCGGCCTGCACCTCCTGCACGGGCTGCCGATGAAGCTGGTCGTCATGAACCGCAACAGCGGCTACGCACGGGCCTGCAATGCCGGCGCACGTTTTGCCCGAGGCGCCATTCTGGTCATGCTCAATTCGGATGTCGTGCCAAGGGGCCCAGGTTGGCTTCAGCTCCTGTCGCAGCCGTTGCTGGAAAATAGCAGGCTTGGCGCCATCGGCCCGAAACTGCTCTTCGAAGACGGATCGCTGCAGCATGCCGGCCTGTATTTTGGCCGCGACCAGCGCGGGGTCTGGTTGAACCACCATTTCAACAAGGGCATGCCCGGCGACTATGCTCCCGCCCAACAAGCCCGCGAAGTTCCCGGCGTCACCGGCGCCTGCCTCGTGAGCCGCAGGGTCGTCTACGAGCGTGTCGGCGGCTTCACCGAGGACTACGTGATCGGCGACTACGAGGACAGTGATCTCTGCCTCAAGATCCGCCGCCTCGGGCTCCAGATCGCCTATGAGCCGGCCGCCTGCCTGTATCATTTCGAGCGCCGCTCGATCCGCCGTAGCCAGGATTATATGCGCGGCGTTGCCAGCCAATACAATTCATGGCTGCACACGCAGCGCTGGGAAGACGACATTACCGACTTGATGGCAAACCAATTCGGCAGAGACCAGGATCGCCCCGCCGCCACGGACGGCAGAGACCGGGAAAGGAACGCAGCGTGACACAGGCAGCACTCGTGCACCCTCCCAAGTCGGTTCGGCTGGTTGATGAGGACCGTGTTCGCTGGCTGCTCGAAGCCGTTCGGGGCAACCGTTTTCTGCCGCAGCCGGAACCCACCAATGTGTTCGTCGGTGACGGTGATTTTCGTACGATAGGCGCGGAATTTCTCGGACACTTCATCCGTATCGGCGGTCTGCGCGAAGAGGCCCGCGTACTGGACATCGGCTGCGGTATCGGTCGGATGGCCGTGCCGCTCACCCAGTATCTCGATCCGCAGACGAGCCGCTACGATGGCATCGATCCTGTCGAGGGCGGCATCGACTGGTGCCAGCGAACGATCACGCCCGCCTATCCCAATTTCGCCTTCCAGCGACTGGATATCGCCCACGAACTCTACAATCCGAACGGCAAGGTCAGCGGCAAGGTCCTGAGGCTTCCCTTTCCGGATCACCATTTCGACTTCATCATCATGACGTCGGTGGTCACGCACCTGCCCCCCGCGGAAGTCCTCGTCTACCTCGCCGAGGTTCGCAGGGTCCTGTCACCCGGCGGACGCCTGTTCATGACGGCCTTCGTGGTCGACAGGATCGCGGCGGCAAACGAGCAAGGGCGGCGTGATCCGCGCCTTGCGTTTCGCCGTTATGGCGAAAGCCCGTGCTGGTTCGTACCCAACCAGGCGCCACTTGCGGCGGTCGGCTTCGAAGACGGCTTTCTCGACAAGGCGCTCGAACGGGCCGGCCTCTCCATCGCCTTGAAATCGCTTGGCCATTGGCGCGGTACCAAGGCGGCCCACCATCAGGATTTCATTGTGGCGAAGCGTCGGGGAAATGGCCGATGAGCAAGCGCATTCTGGTCGCTGCCCACAACCATCCGTCGCTTCATCCGGGCGGAACCGAGATATTCGCTCATGATCTGTTTCGCGCCTATCAGCGCGAGGGCCATGAAGCTCTTTTTCTCGGTGCCACAAACCAGATTCATCGCGAAGCAAGACCAGGCACGAGCTTCCAGAGCATCGGCTCGGCGGGAGACGAAATCCTGCTGTGGTCGGGACATTTCGACCGCTTCTTCATGAGCCAGATCGACCTCTATGGCGTCGTGCCTGACATAGCCGAACTGCTGCGCGATTTCCGGCCGGATGTGGTCCACCTCCATCACCTGCTGCTGCTTGGCGCCGAATTCCCCCACATCGTCCGCCGCACCCTGCCCGATTGCCAGATCGTCATGACACTCCACGACTACTACCCCATCTGCCATCATGACGGCCTGATGGTGCGCACCGGCAGCAAGGAGCTTTGCCACCAGTCCAGCCCGGACCGCTGCCATGCCTGCTTCAAGGACATTCCGCTTGATCGCTTTGCGTTGCGCGAACGCCACCTGAAGGCGCTGTTGAGCACGGTTGACCACTTCGTCTCGCCAAGCGCCTTCTTGCGGGATCGCTACGTGCAATGGGGACTGGACGAAGATTCGATCAGCGTCATTCCCAATGGCATCCCCGCCCGCAAGACCGGCGGGCGAAGAGATCTGCTCCAGGGCGGCAAGCCGGTTTTCGGATATTTCGGCAATCTCAACCCCTGGAAAGGGGTGACCGTCTTGCTCGAGGCGGCGCGTCAGCTTCTCGCCGACGGCCTGGATTTCGAACTTCGCGTCCATGGCGGCGCGCCCTTCCAGAGCGAGACCTTCGTCGAGGAGATCAACAGGCGCTTTGCCGAGACATCAGGATCCGTGCAGGCCCGAGGCCCCTATCGGCGCGAGGATATCGGCGACCTGGTGGCCGCGGTCGATTGCACCATCGTTCCCTCCGTCTGGTGGGAGAACGCACCGCTGGTCATTCAGGAGGCTCAGGCGCAGGGCCGCCCGGTCATCGCCAGCAATATCGGCGGAATGGCTGAAATGGTCGAGCATGGCGTCAACGGCCTGACCGTCCCACCCAACGATGCCCGGGCGCTCGCCGCGGCGATGCGCGACATCGTGGAAGACCCGAAAATGCTGCACCTTTTTGCGCAAAACGCCCGCAAGCCCGACGACATCGAAACGACCGCCCGCCGCTATCTCAAGTGGATGGAGACGGCACGGGTTCAGGCATTGGAGAGCGTATGACCAGTCCCGCCGAACGACCGGATGCCGCATCCGAACAGGATAACGTCAAGCCGATGAACGGCCGGGTGGACGCCGTCGACATGGGCAGGATTTTCGGCTGGGCATTCGACCCGATGGCGCCGGATCAACGGCTGACCATCCGTGTCCTTCTCGATGGCAAGCTAATTGCCGAGGCCGTTGCCGATCGCAATCGTCCCGACCTGCGGCGCAACGGTATCGGCGACGGCAAACACGCATTCGAAATAACGCTGCCCGACCCTGTCCATTCGCGCGCCAACGATATCGTCGTCATGGCGCGCAATGGAAGCGGTTCCGAACAGGCTCTGCGTGTTCCGCAGCCGAACGAACAGGCGGCCGAAGCCCTGATCGCCGCGCCGCTGGCAAAAGTGCTCGACAAGCTTGATGTGCTGATGGCGTCGCAGCGGCAGTTGCAGGTCTCGCAGCGCTCCCTGCAGCGCGCACCGGAAATCGATGCCGACAAGACCGAAACCACCGACCTGACTGAAATCGGCAACGCCGTCGAAAACCTCAAGGTGGAGGTCAGCCAACGACTGAACGACCTCGATGTCCACCTGATGCGGCTGGACGGGGTCGTGGCGGGGATGGAGAAGAACCTGAATACATTGAAGAAGCGGGCGAACGCCGAATTCAAACCCATGCTCTTGCTGCTGTTCGTTCTCGTCGGATTTGCCGCAGGCGCCGGCCTTACGCTGATTGTCAAGATCTGACCGAGGGAGGGGCAAGGCATGTTGGTTACGGAACAATCCTCCACTGTTATCAATCCTCCGGTCGCCAGCCCCCTGGTCGCCAGCCCCCTGGTCGCCAAACCAACGCCCGCCAAGCAGGGGGCGAGCAGGGCGATGCGCTCCGGAAGGGTTATCGGCTGCCGCATCGACGAAACAACCCTGCTCATTATCGGCCTCGGCCAGGTGCCGGCCGGTGATGTGACGGTTGGCGTCGGCGAAGATCAGACCGACAAGCGAACTGCATTTGTCTCGGAATGGCGGTTGACCGCATCCTCACCGCGGGCCAGCCAAGGCTTTGCGGCACTGATTCCGGCAGGGGACATCGACCTTGCCATGGCCGCGATCCGCTTCGGAGAGAAGGAAACGGGAGCGCCTTACATCCTTGCGCCCCGTCTTGCCTCAATGGAGGAAGCAGCCGCGCTTATGCTCGAGTCCGCCGGATCTCAGTCGGCCACCGTCATAAACCGGCTCGTGGACGCTCTGATGACCGGTGATCTCAGCCGCCGCAGGCTTCTCGCCATAGCTGCGCTTTTAAAGACGACCCAAGCCAACGATGGCTTCATTGAGTTGATCGGCGAGAGCCATGACGGCGTCACATTCCTGCAGGGCTGGAGCCGCGGCATGGCGCCCGGGCCTTGCCGGATGTCCCTGATCGGAAGGGCGACACCGGTGGTTTCGGAATGCGGCATAGCCACTTTTACACGTCCCGACGCTCCTGATGGAGCCGCGGGTTTTGTCGGCCTTGTCAAGGCGGACGAGGCTGCCTGCGCTTCCGACATTGAAGGTCTGATCTTTAGAGGGCGCGCCGGTTGGAGGCATGTTGCGGTCCATCCTCGAAAGCGCATCGCCGATCCGCAGGAAACCCCTGAGCATATCCGCTCGGTTCTGATGCGCACCCATGGCACGCCGGACGTGCTCCTGTCCCTGCGGGGCGCCGCCAACAGCTTCGAGGGCAAGGAAACCCTCTCCAGCCTGCCCTATCTCGTCCGGATGGGGATAGACGGCCTATTCGAGGCTCATGCGGGAAATCTCCTTATCTCCGGCTGGCTTTACGACCCCGATGGCCACGTCGCGACGGTTAGACTGCGCCGGCGCGCCGCTGCCACACGCCTCGACCAACACTGGACATGCTTCGATCGCCCCGACGTCACGGACAGCTTCAGCGACCAAGCCCACTTTGTGCCGGGTCTTGCGGGAGATCAGCACGCCCACGGCTTCGTCGCCCACGCCCAGCTATCGGGTGAAGACCCCGGTGCCCCCCTTTATTTCGAACTGACGCTACAGGATTCGCGCCGCGCGTTTCTGCCGGCAAAACCGACACGCCTTGCGGCGCGTTCGGCGGCTTTACGCCAGATCGGCTCGATCGATCCCGCCAACAGCGCGCTGCCGGCGATCGTCGATACACACATCGTCCCGTTCCTCACACGATCATCAGCAAGATCAGTGCCGGTCATCGAAACGATCGTGGATGCCGGTTTCTTCGATGAAGAAAAAGGCTTGCCGATCGTCCTCGGCTTAGGCGAGAGCGAGGAAGACATCTCCCCGCTGCTCGCCCTGCTCGCGCTCGACCCGGAAACCCGAGGCGCGCCGATCGTGATAGCCATGCCTGCCGAGCGGTTTCGCAGGCAGGCCGCCCGCCTCAAGGAACTCGCGCGCTTCTATCGCCTTTCGGTCAGGTTGGTGTCGACGAAGGGGACAGGCGACGTCTACGACATGCTGGAGGCGGGCACGCAGGCGCTTTCGTGTGAAACGGTCGTGTCGCTCTCCGCCTCACTGATCCCGCACGGGACAGGGTGGTACGGCAAGCTCGTGGCCGCGGCTTCGGCGATGAAAGGAAGCATAGTCTCGCCCGTCCTGGCGTACGAAGATCATTCGGTTCGCTGGGCGGGAAGTTGGATCGACGACGGCAATGACGAACAACCGGTTGTCGGCCGCTACGCCGGATATCCGCTCAAAGCGGTGACCGACATGAAGGTGACCAGCATCGCGGCGGCCTCGCTCGAATGCTGCGTCATGCCCCGCGACGCCCTGTCGCGCGCGGGCGGCTTTTCCGGCGGCTATCTCGGCAGGCAGGAAAAGGGTCTGGATCTCGGCCTGCGCCTCAGCCGGTCCGGATACGACTCCTATTTGCTGCCGTCCGTGCAGATGTGGGGCTGCGACGACGCACGCGCCGGCGACAGCCCTGCGATGACGGCCTTGGTAGAAGAGGTCGATCGAAAAATCTTCAAGAGCCAATGGCTGCCTATCCTCGCCGTTGAAAAGCAGCTGGAAAAGAGGCCCGCATGAACGAGCAGCTTCGCGTCCTTGTCGTCTCGCATGCCCATCCGTCGGTCTCCCTCGGCGGAGCGGAAATCGCCTCCCACAACCTTCATCTCGGTCTGAAAGCATTGCCGAACGTGGAATCGGTTTATCTGGCCCGGATCGGACACCCGGTGCCGCGGCACGCCGCATCCGCGCTGATGAGCCTGCGCCTCGTGGAGGACGAATTACTGTTCCACACAGACGATTACGACCACTTCTTCCTGTCCAATGGTGATACGCAGGCGATCAGCCGGGACCTTTTGCGATTTGTGCGCGATCTCAGGCCCCATGTCATCCATTTCCATCATGTTCTCGGCATCGGCCTCGAAGCGCTCTATGCCTTGAGAGAAGCGTTCCCGCACGCCGCCATCATCGTCACGTTCCATGAATATCTGTCGATCTGCCACAATCACGGGCAGATGGTGAAACGGGCGTCCGGGCAGCTCTGCGAAACCGCGTCCCCCCTCGCCTGCCACGGCTGCTTTCCGGAGATCCCCGTATCACGCTTCCTGAAGCGGGAACTGTTCGCCCGCGGCATGCTCGGCCTTGCCGACGCTTTCATCTCCCCCAGCCGGTTCCTGGCGGATCGCTACGCCGCATGGGGCATCGAAAGGGACAAGATCAACGTGATCGAAAACGGCATCGCCATGGAAACAGCGGCGCCCGCGCGCGAGTTTCAAGGTCCCAAGCCGCGCCGCAATCGATTTGCCTATTTCGGACAAATGACGCCGTTCAAGGGCGCCGATCTTCTGATCGACGCGGTCTCGCGCATCCCGAAGGAGATATGGGGCGAAGACTCCTGCCTGATGATCTTCGGCGGTAATCTCGAGCGACAGCCGGCCGAATTCCAGGACCGTATGAAGAAGCTGATCGCCGACGCCGGCCACCGGGTCCGCTTCTACGGCGCCTACCAGAACGCAGACGTGCCGCGTCTCATGCGTTCCGTCGACTGGGTGGTTCTGCCGTCCGTCTGGTGGGAAAACTCGCCCGTCGTCATTCAGGAAGCTCTGCTCCACCGCAGGCCGATGATCTGCTCCGATATCGGCGGAATGGCCGAGAAGGTGCGTGACGGAAAGGACGGCCTGCACTTCCGCGCAGGCAGCAGCCAGGATCTCGCGGATCGCATCGTCGAGGTGTTGGGCGATGGCAAAATCTGGGAGCGGCTGCGGGTTTCCATGCGCCAGCCCGCCGACCGCGCCGCCTGCGCTCGCGAACACGTCAAACTCTATCGCACATTGCTGCGGCGGAAGCTCGATGCCGCGATCGCCGAGAGCCCCAAGCTTCTCTCGCCCGCGCTTTAAGACATCCGTCGCAAGAACCGCTGAGAGGCGGTCCGACTGGCGAAGTCGGCCTTGTCCGGGCAGGCCGGGCAACATTCGGATCACGATTTTGCGGCACCAGCCGCTCCGAGCCGCGCGATACGGCCGTCCAGTTCCTCGAGCCGGCGACCGAAGCCGATATTGTCCGGCTGATGCGCCATGGCTTCCGCCAGCATGGCCCGCGCCGTTACAAGCTCCCCGTCGCGAATATGGCGGTTGGCCCGATGGTAGAGGAAATTTGCCCGCTCGACAGGGGAGAAATGCGGGCCGAAGCGCGCATGAAACCGGTCGGCCCAGGCCCGATGCCGAGCAATCGCCGTCATGGCGATCTGATAGGGCCGCATCGGCGCAGTCACGCGCGCTGCACGGGCGAGACCGCGCAGACCCGGAAGATCGTCTCCGCGGCAAGCCTCGATCAGCGACAGCGCGCGCGCCGTCCCTGCAAATGCGCGAACGGTGCCGTGGCCGGTCATATGGACAGGCACCAGACGGGTCCTCTCCTGTAGCGCCGCGATCCGAACCGCGTGCTGATGATCGACGGTGTGAAACGGATCGAAGAACAGATAGGCCCGCCCTGCCGCGTGATCAGGCGCGATGGCCATATTCGAATGAAGGTCGGGCGAGAAATGACGCGCAAACCTGCCGTCGAAAGGAACGGCCTTCGGATCGATCGAGACTTGCGGGCAAAAGGCGACTGCCACGGTGGCATTGAATCGCCGCCTGTACCGCAACGCCGCATAGCCGCCCTGCGAATGCCCATAGAGGACCCGCTCCGATGCCGCTTGAAGTATAGGCGCGGCGGCCTCGACAGCCTTGACGACGCTTGCCGCCGGAAACCAGTTTGGCCGCCGACTGATAAAACCAAGCGCCGAAATGTCGGCCTTCTCGCACAATCTCTGCCCCCAGAAGCGACTGCCGTTCGCCCTCATGTCCATCTCGTTAAATGTGACGAGAAGATAGGGGGACGACCCGGAATGATGTATCACCTCTAGGTTTTCATCTGAAAATACGATCATACGGCCACCACCAGATGCTTTTAGAACAAAAGTAATTCAATTTTTGAACTATATTTTGTCCGATATGCAATCATGCGTAAAACGTTGCTTAACATCAATGTCAGATTTACCCGCACAACAGGAATATATGTTCCTATATATCCCTTTCTTGGCTAAACGATTGTTATCAAGCTTGAAGAATACGAATCATACCCTGCATTCACAAGATGTTTCTCGCCTGAATGCATTAACCGGAGGAAACGGAGCCTGGCCTCGTTGCAACGGCACAAGAACGAAAAAATGCTCTTTGGCGATTTTCTTCGGAATGACCGGTGAATGCGGCCGGACGTGTCCATGACGTGGACGAGATGATCTAGCGACCCGACTGCGAGGAAGGCATGCAATTCGAACGAACGAAAATCGGCGACGTCGTGCTGGTGACGCCGCAAAAATTCGGTGACCATCGCGGATATTTCTCAGAGACCTTTCGGTCCGACGTCTTTGGCCAGAACATCGGCGCCTTCAATTTCGTCCAAGACAACCAGTCGCATTCAGCAGACGTTGGAACGGTCAGGGGCCTGCACTTCCAGATTGAACCTCGCGCTCAAGGAAAGCTGGTCCGGTGTATCGCTGGTTCCATCCTCGACGTCGCAGTCGACATCCGGAGAGGATCACCGACTTTTGGACAACATGTCCAGACGGAACTGACCGCCGAGAACGGTTGCCAGGTCTGGATACCCGCGGGGTTTGCGCATGGGTTCTGCACTCTCCAGCCCAACAGCATCATCTCCTACAAGGTAACAGACTATTACAGCCGCGACCATGACCGTGGAATATTATGGAACGATCCGGAGCTCAATATCAGGTGGCCAGTGACGGCACAAAGCGCCGTGCTTTCGGAGAGAGATCGAACGCAACCATGTCTCGCCGAGCTTGAGACGACGTCATTCACAATAGGCACTGGCAGCTAGGGAACATGTAATGCGCGTCCTCGTTACCGGCGGAGCCGGGTTCATCGGATCGGCTGTCGTGCGTCATCTGGTTCTCGTTCGAAACTACAACGTCTTGACCGTAGACAAGCTGACCTATGCCGGCAACCTAGCCTCGCTTGCCCCCATCGACGGCAACCCGCTGCATCGTTTCCTTCGGGCAGACATTTGCGATCGAGCGATGATGCAAGAGGCGTTCGACAGTTTCAAACCCGAGTGGGTCATGCACCTGGCGGCGGAGAGCCATGTGGACCGTTCTATTACCGGTGCCCGCGACTTCGTCGAAACCAACGTCATCGGCTCATTTACCTTGCTGGAGGCGGCCCGGCACTACTGGCAGGATCTCGCCGGCAAAGCCAAAGCAGACTTTCGCTTTCTCCATGTCTCTACCGACGAGGTGTATGGCTCTCTCGGCGAAGACGGATTATTTACCGAAGAAACTCCCTATGATCCCTCCTCTCCCTATTCAGCGTCCAAGGCAGCCTCTGATCACTTGGCCAAAGCTTGGGGCCGCACCTATGGCATGCCGGTTATTGTCTCCAACTGCTCGAACAATTACGGCCCGTATCACTTCCCTGAAAAACTGATCCCGCTGAGTGTGCTGAATGCTCTCGAGGGCAAGTCACTGCCAATTTACGGCAGCGGCGCCAATATCCGCGACTGGCTATTTGTCGAGGATCACGCCAGGGCGCTGGGCCTTATCGCCGAACGCGGGAGGGTGGGCGAAACGTACAATATCGGCGGCCGCAATGAGCGTCGCAACATAGAGGTGGTCAGGAAAATCTGCTCGATCATGGATAACATGCGACCGCGAAAAGCCCCACACGTGCGATTGATTGCATATGTCGCAGACCGGCCCGGGCATGATGCACGCTACGCGATCGACGCCACGAAAATCGAGACGGAATTAGGTTGGAAGGCAGAAGAAAACTTCGATACCGGGATCGAAAAGACGGTCAAATGGTATCTGGAAAACGAATGGTGGTGGACGCCGCTGCGTCAGGAATCCAGCGGCGGCCGGCTCGGTCTCCTTAACGGGTCCGGAGACAACTGATGGCACGTCGCTATGTGGTCACCGGACGTAACGGGCAGGTCGCGCAGTCTCTGATCGAGCGTGTCGAGCGCCACAGCGAAATAGAAATTATCCCGCTGGCAAGACCCGATCTCGACCTTGCCGATATCGAAACGATCGAAAGAGCTCTTACGGAGGCGAGACCTGAATTGATCATTTCCGCTGCCGCCTATACCGCCGTCGACCAAGCGGAAAGCGACGCAGCCAAAGCTTTTCTGGTCAACGGCGCGGCCATAAATGAGATCAGTCGGGTCGCGGCCAAGCTTAACGTGCCGATAGTTCACCTGTCGACGGACTATGTCTTCAACGGCAACAAGACCTCGCCCTATCATGAGAGCGACCCCGTCGCGCCCCTGTGTGTCTATGGCCAATCGAAACTCGAGGGCGAACGTCGTCTCATCGCCTCGGGAGCAGATTATGTCATCCTCAGGACCGCATGGGTCTACAGCCCCTTTAACAAAAACTTTCTGCGCACGATGCTCCATCTTGCTGCTAGTCGCGACGAACTCCATGTCGTCGCCGATCAATACGGCAATCCGACATCTGCACTCGATATCGCCGATGCCATATTAACGGTTGCCGACAACTTGCTGTCATCACGGGACGGACGCCTGCGCGGTATATTCCACATGGCGGGAAGCGGCGAGGCCAGCTGGGCCGACTTCGCGTCCGGAATCTTGCGCATATCTGCCGAGATGGGCGGCCCGTCTGCGATCGTGCATCCGATCCCGACTGCGCAATATCCGACACCGGCGCGCAGGCCAAACAATTCGAGATTGGATTGCGGCAAACTCGAAAGCATTCACGGTATTCGTCTGCCAAACTGGCAAATCGCGACTGCGACTACGTTGCAACGGCTCCTGGCCGGCGGTGCCGGGTAAAACACATCGGGTAGCCATAAAAAGGCGTTTTGAGGAGAATTGTCGATGAAAGGTATCATTCTGGCTGGCGGCAGCGGGACGCGTCTGCATCCGATGACACTTGTCACGTCGAAACAGCTAATGCCCGTCTATGACAAGCCGATGATCTATTATCCACTCTCAACGTTGATGCTGGCCGGAATACGCGACATCCTCATCATATCCACTCCGCATGATCTGCCGGATTTTCGCGGCCTGTTGGGTGATGGTTCGGCTTGGGGAATTTCGCTCTCCTATGCGGAACAACCTTCACCTGCAGGCATTGCTCAAGCCTACATCATCGGCGCCGATTTTGTCGGATCGGATCAATCCTGCCTCATCCTCGGCGATAACATTTTCCACGGCCATGGCATCACCGAGCTTTTCGAAAGCGCGGCGGCGCGCGACGATGGCGCCACAGTGTTCGCCTATCATGTTCAGGATCCGGAACGTTATGGCGTTGTAGAGTTCGACAAGGCAAGGAAGGCGATCTCGATCGTCGAAAAACCGACGGTGCCGAGATCAAATTGGGCTGTTACCGGCCTCTATTTTTACGACAAGGACGTGGTCGACATTGCCGCAAACCTCAAGCCGTCGCTGCGCGGGGAACTGGAGATCACCGACGTCAACCGAGTCTATCTCGAACGTGGCAAGTTGAACGTTGAACAAATGGGCCGGGGTTTTGCCTGGCTCGACACCGGCACACCCGAGAGTTTGTTGGAAGCAGGGAATTTTGTCGGCACCCTTCAGAAGCGGCAGGGCATCAAAATCAACAGCCCGGAAGAGGTCGCCTGGCGCAAGGGCTTTATAGATGACAAGCAGCTGGAGGCGGTCGGCAAGGAGCTGGGCAGAAGCGAATATGGTAGATATCTACAAACGCTTTGCAGCTAGGCTCACGACCGGATGCCGTCGTGGCCGGCGTCTCATGAGTAGCCGCTTGGACGGCTGTTCTTCAGAGCGACAGCAACAAGCAGCGACTGGATGCGAGATTGTACAGGCCCGAGAACGAGCCGGTTGCATGGGCTTGGACCATGGCCCAATTACCAAGATGAATTCGATGCCACATCAAAGGACCGTTGACAAAAGTCCTGCTGTAAAAAGGTCTGCCCTACAATCCATTCCGAAATAGCCGTCTGGAATCCGGGTTCCTGATCGTGCTGAACCGCAGCACATTATCGGCTTCAAGCTGGGAAGCCGGCGCGGGTCGTCCAATGTAATAACCCTGAAGCTGGCTGATTCCGTACTGCTGCATCAGACGCTGATGTTCAATGGTCTCGACACCTTCGACAAGGATCTTCACGCCGCGGTTGCGCAATAGGGTGATGATGTCAAGCAACATCCTCTTGCCTCTCTCCGTGTTGCAGTCATGGAGGAATGAGCGATCGATCTTGACGGTGTCGAATTCTATCAGGCGAAGCCAAGAGAGGCCCGCGAACCCTGTGCCAAAGTCGTCGAGCCAGACTTGAGCGCCTAGCTTTCTCAAATCGCTAATGCAACGAACCACATCCTTGTCGATTTCCAGTTCCACGCCTTCGGTAATTTCGAAAGCAAGCCGAGCGCCCGTCACGTCGAATTCCGCCAGTGTTGCGGCGACATAGCCGGCGAAACCCGGCACCTTAAGTTCAATCGGCGAAACGTTGACGCTCACAACTTGCACAAGGTCGGTCGCCAACAGGTCCCGGCAAACAGTGCGAATTGCCCATCGACCCAGTTCAATGATCGATCCGGTTCTTTCCGCGACGGGGATAAATTTCCCGGGCGACACTGGCGTTCCGTCCAGCATAGCCAAGCGCATCAAAGCTTCAACAGCGTCCGTCTTGCCTGTCTGGACATTGCGGATCGGCTGATAGACGAGGGAAACAAGGCCGTGTTCAAGCGCGATCTTCAGGGTCGCGGCTATATCCTCGCTGTCGTCATTGCTCTGCGGGTCTTCGGGATCGAAGACCACAAGGGTATCCCGACCGGTTGCCTTGGCGGCGTAAAGTGCGCGATCAGCTTCATGAATGACCTTGTCGACCTGCTTGGTCTGCTCTCGCGTGTAGGAAACCCCGACACTTACGGTGATGACACTGGTCCCATCCCGCCTGTGCTCGTGTGGCCAAACCAATGCTCGGACGCCAACACACATTGCTTCTGCGAGTTCGGTCGCGCTTTCCGAATCTTGCATTGGTGCGATAACGATAAATTCCTCGCCCCCGTATCGCCCGATGATCGAGCCGAAGGACGAAGCCACGCTCTGGAGAAGGTGGGAGACAGCGACAAGGCACCGGTCACCTTCTTGATGGCCGTAGTAGTCGTTATAGTGCTTGAAGTAATCCACATCGATAAGCAGGACGGCAAACGGCACCCTGTGGTCCTGCCAGCGTTCCCAATAGTCACGCAGACGCTGATCGATTGCCCGGCGATTTTCCAGGCCGGTCAACGAGTCCGTGTTTGAGAGCTGCAAAAGGGCTTTGCCCCTTTCGTCGGCAGCAGCTTGCTGCAGGCTTGCTTCCAGAGCGTTCAGGAAAACTTTGTAGCGCTCTCTGTTGAGCTGAAGATTCACGTATGACGTAAAAATGAAGCAAGAAATGCAGAAAGCACCAAGGATCAGCTTATGGAGAAGCAACATAGGCGCGAACAGATAGAGGGCAACGATGAAGATGAGCATGTTCGTTGCAGACGCCGCCAGAGCAACCGGAAACCGGAAACTGAAGAACAGATTGACGCTCATCATAAAGATCGCCCCAAAAACCATATAGTATGAGAAGGCGTCTTTGATCGTGGTCATCTGGGCGGTGAGAAGCCAGACAAGATAGGCTGCCAGCACGGACACCGCCGCCGCCATGTCGACAGTATCGGCCTTTGCGTTGCGGTAAAGCAGGAGTTCCAGAATGCATAGAGAGCCAACGCCGACCGCCAGCCGGCCAGCGATCGTGTACTGGACGACGTCGCTGATAAAAAGATAATCCGTGAACGAGTAGGCAAGGTAAAAGGCTACCGCAATCCAGAGGCCGTTGCGCGTAGCGCGCTTACGGCCGCTCTCGCTCTTTTGCTTATAGAGGCACCGCAGCTGTTCCGGCGACAGTGACGGCCGCATGGTGGCGACTGCGGTCTCGGCTAACACGTGCATCATGCCCCTGCCACCCAACATCTTGCAGCGGTAGCCCTACGCAGACCGCTAGCCGGAGTTGGATAGCGCCAGGCAGACTCCACATCAACGGATAACGCGCGATCGCGCCTTAACTGGCGGAGTATCTCTCGGGTTCACTAATATTTTCTAAAGTTGGAACGTGCACCGCGACCGCTGCGGCAAACCTTGACGCTTGACCTTCATGAGAATGCTGAAGATCTTAGATAGTGTTTTAAATCATTATTCACCAGCGAGGTTTCCGTGGCTCAACCCCTTTTCTCCCTTGACGGCCAAAGCCTGATCACACCGCAGTCGGTCAGCGACAAGCTTCGCTCACCCAACCAAAATGATGAAACGGACCTCCTGCGAACTGCACAAGCTGAATTTGCTGTTGTCATCAACATTGCGATGCAACGGTTCGCCACGGGCAAGGACCTGCCTGACGCAGTCAGATGGTTGATTGGTCAGCTCCATGACATACGCCAGAAACTCGGCGTTGCTGTGTGGCAGAAGCTCATCCCGATCATTCAGGCCCATCCCTCGGCACAGATTCTGCAGCAGTGCCCGTTTACTCGTTGGTCCTTTGAAAAACCTCGCGGCTATTCCGGTGACGCCGGTCTCATAGACTTTATTTATCGGCATCCGGCGGTGGCCGAAGAGGTGGCTGCATCCCCACCTCTCGGTCTGGAAATCTTCGAGTACACGATAAACGCTCCTGGCCCGGTTGCCGTAAGGGAACGTCGCGACATCCTGACCCGCTTCGTTGATGAGACCGCTGCGCGAACGGGTTCAGACACCGAGATCCTTGCGATCGCCGCGGGTCATCTTCGCGAAGCGGAGGCATCAAAAGCACTTGCGGAAGGCCGCCTTAGGCGTTGGGTCGCACTCGATCAGGATCCTGAAAGTATTGGCTCGATCGCGAGCCAATTCCATGGGACTTCCGTCGAACCTATTGATGGATCTGTGCGGGGGCTGCTTGCACGAAAGCACCAGATTGGCACTTTCGATCTCATCTATGCGGCTGGATTGTACGACTACCTCACAGACAAGGTAGCAATCCGCCTGACGCAGATTTGCATGGAAATGCTGAAGCCGGGCGGCATCTTTCTATTTGCCAACTTCTCCGATGAGATGGCCGATGACGGATACATGGAATCCTATATGAACTGGGAGCTTCTCCAGCGTTCCGAGGCCGACATATGGCGTATTGCCAATGCCAGCACTATGGAAGACACGGTTGATACGACGGTTTGGTTCGGTACCAACCGCAATATCATTTACAGCAGCATCAGGAAGCTCGCGTAAGCGTCTACGGGCCGACGCCTCACAAAATCCGATGCGCAGGGTCCGGCGATATCGCCGCCTGTGCGTCGCGACTTGAGTTCTCGTTATCGAAGGGCTGCCAGTTGTCGGTTGCACTTCATTTCACGCGACAAACCAATAGCATGAGTTGGCACCAACAGCTCACTGATCGAGATCAGTGAGCTCGTGTTCTTTGGCATTTGGTTCATCAATGCGGGGTTCCGCGTCCACCGCATCCTCAGTTGATCCGGTGCTCGCTCTGCGGGTCGAAAAGGTGAACCTTTGCGGGATCACATGCGATGCTCAGGAAATCGCCCGGACGAGTGGTAATCCGCTCGCGAAAGACGCCGATCACACGCTGCCCGGCCACGCGACCGATGACGTGGGTTTCAGCTCCGGTCGGCTCAACCACCTCGACGACCAGCGGCACGCCGCCGTCGCCGGAGAGGATGAGGTGCTCGGGCCGGATGCCGTAGATTACTTGCCGACCCTCGCTCGCGGAAGAAGGGCGCTCGGAGACCGGAAGCGCGATATCGCCGATCCCGACATTGCCCTCGGCGTACCGCCCGGACAGCAAATTCATGCCCGGCGAACCAATGAAGCCTGCCACGAACACATTGGCGGGACGATCATAGAGACTGAGAGGTGTGCCGACCTGCTCAAGGAAACCATCCCGCATCACGACGATCTTGTCGGCCATGGTCATGGCTTCGACCTGATCATGCGTTACGTAGATCATGGTGCTTCCGAGACGCTGGTGCAGCGCCTTGATCTCGCCGCGCATGGTGACACGCAGCTTGGCATCCAGGTTGGACAAAGGTTCATCAAAAAGAAAAACCTGCGGGTTGCGCACGATCGCACGCCCCATTGCAACGCGTTGGCGCTGGCCGCCCGAAAGCTGCCGCGGATAGCGCTCCAGCAGCGCTTCGAGATTGAGGATCTTCGCCGCCTTCTCGACCTGGGCGCGGATTTCCGGCTTCGCGCCGCCGCGCAACTGCAGCGAAAAGCCCATGTTCTGCGCGACCGTCATGTGCGGATAAAGCGCGTAGCTCTGGAAGACCATGGCAATGTCCCGGTCCTTGGGCGACATTTCGTTGACAATGGTCGAACCGATATGGATCTGCCCGTCGCTGATCTCCTCAAGGCCAGCGATCATGCGCAGCAAGGTCGACTTGCCACATCCCGAAGGACCGACCAGAACCACGAACTCGCCGTCGTCGATATCGACGTTCACGCCATGGATGACCTGGGTGTGGTTGTAGACTTTGCGAATATCGCGCAGATTTACGTTTGCCATGCTTTCATTCCTCGTTCTCTAGCCCGACTGGTCCGTCCGGCGTCGCGGTCTGCTCTCCGCGCAAGGCGGATCGGCGAACCGGTGATAGTTATCCCTTGACCGCTCCGCCGAGCACGCCGCGCACGAAATACTTCTGAAGGCTGACGATCAGCACCAGCGGCACGACCACCGAGATGAAGGTCGCAGCAGTGAGCGTGTTGAGACCGCCGGCATTGGTCTGGGCAAGGCTCGCGACCTGCACCGTCAGGGGCGAAAGCGAACCGGAGCCAAGGAAGATCAGCGGGATCAGCAGATGGTTCCAGGCGATCATGAACTGCAGGATTGCCAGCGAGGCGAGAACGGCCCCCGACAGCGGCAGGATGATCTGGAAGAAAATTCTCGGCTCCGAGGCGCCGTCGATGCGCGCCGCCTCAACCAGATCGGACGGAATGCTGGCGAAGAAGCCGTAAAGGAGAAAGATCCCGAACGGCACCGTCAGACCCATCTCGATGATCCAAACCGGGATGAAGGTCCCCGTCAGGCCAAGCGCGAGGAAGAATTTCAGCATCGGCACCAGCACCAACTGAGGCGGCAGAACCTGGAAGCCGACCATCGCCAGAAACACGGCAATACGCCCGCGAAACCGCATGCGCGCCAGGGCAAACGCACCGATGGCGGAGAACAATACTGTGCCGAGCACGGTCGGGATGGTCAATACGATCGAGTTCACGACACTGCGCCCGACGCCGGCCAGGTAGATGGCCTCGACATAGTTCGACAGCACAGGCCGCCACTCGACGAAAGCATGCCACCAGCCGGTCAGGGATGAGTCGCTTTCCGAGCGGAACGTCGTCACGAAGAGCGACAGGACAGGCGTGAACCAGACGACGCAAAGAAGTAGCACCGCACCGTGAAGTGCGATGCGCTTCAGTCGCCCGCCGAGCCTGGAGGTGGAAGGTGCAGCTACGGGCATGGCTCTGCGGCTTTCAATTGCGGACATCATCATTCTCCTCCCTCCGACCGGATCTGCTTGATGTTCATGAAGATCACGGGGGATGCCAGGATGAGGAGCAGCACAGCGATGGCGCTGGCAGTTCCAAGGTTCTGCCTCACGAAGAGTTCCGAATACATCTTGTTGGCAATCACGTCAGTGCCGAAGGATCCGTTGGTCATGACGTAGACGATATCGAAGACCTTGAGGGAGAAGATCGCCTGGGTGGTCAGGACCACGAGTATCGTCGGCCAAAGGGAAGGAAGCGTCACGAAACGGAAAACCGCCCACTCTCCTGCCCCGTCGATCTTCGCCGCCTCGACAAGTTCCCGCGGGATGTTCTTCACACCCGCAGACAGGATGAGCGTTGAAACGCCGATGCTCATCCAGACGGCGACGAAGATAAGTGCGTAATTGTTGATGCTGCGGTCGATCAGCCAGGCGATCGGCATTTTACCGGTGACCGCCGTCCAGATGGCGTTGAGCGTGCCAGTCTGCGGCTGTAGCGGCGGCGCGTAGGTGTACATCATCTTCCAGATGACGGCGCCGGCCACAAAAGACATGGCGGTCGGCAGGATCAGGAAGGTTCGCGCAATGCGCTCATATTTGACCCGATCCAGCATGATCGCGGCCGATAGGGCGAGCATGGCAGTCAATAGCGGAAAGACGACAATCCAGAGGACATTGTTGAATAGAACGGGCCGCATGGCGGTTCCGAATGCCCATACGAAGTTCCGGAACCCGACCCAGTTGCTCCCGCTAGCATCGCGAAAGCTGAGCACGATCGAGGCAACGAGGGGATAGGCTATGACGAGGCCTACCAGCGCCAGCACCGGTGAGAGCCATATCCAAGGACGAAGGCTGCTCTGGCGTTTCTGCGAAAACCGCCTAATGGCCAGTTCCCCCGGCAGGATGATGGCGAAAGCCATTGCGGGCACGGCAAGGAGCCCGAGGAAAAGTTGCAGGATCTGACTGCTCATGGCGCTATTCCGTCTTGTGCCGGGGGCGGCGCCAGGCCACTCCCGGGAATTGATCGTCAGGCTTACTTTGCAGCGTCGATGGACTGCAGCACTTCGTCGAGACTGTTCGGATCAAGCACATATTGCACGATCCCCTTCCAAAATGCCTGGATGACAGGCGGATCGACAACCTGGGTCGGCTGGGCGACGAGCGTGACGCCCGGCTTTAGCAGGGTTTCACGCGCGCGCTTCAGCACCGGGTTGGAATAGTCGGACGGCTGAACCGCCTGGCTGGCAACCGTCCAGTTACCGGCGGAAGCGACGAGTTTCTGCGCCTGGTCTGACACAAGATAGGACAGGAATGCCTTCACCTGCGGCGTTTCCCGGAAGGCAAGATAAAGCGTACCGCCAAAGGTCTCGTAATTGGCGTTCTCCGGTTTGCCGGGAACCGGCATAAAATCGAGGTCCTCGATCGGCTTGATCTTGGGATATATGATGCTGGTCACGCCGTAGGCATAGGTTCCCCAGAGAAGAACCGAACACTGAGGCGGCTCATAGAACAGTCCCGTGCCGATCTTGACAGCGGGCGTCGACATTGCAGCGACCGGGCCCCCCGGCACCATCTTCGGATCAAGGGCAATCTTGCCGAACGCTTCGAATGCAGCTTTGACTTCCGGCGCCGTCCAGGAGATCGAGCCGTCTGCCAAACCCTGCAGGGTCTTGGGCCCGGAATTCTTCAGGATATAGGCCTGGATCCAGTTGCCGGCGATGGCGCCTGACGAAGCACCGCGTTCATCCGTGTAGCACCAGGGCGTCTTGCCGGCTGCGGCGCGCCTAACCGCCCACGTATCGAACTGCTCCCAGGTCGGGTTGTCCTTCGGTCCATCATAGGTATGGGCGTTATACCAGACCATGAAATTGTTGAGTTCGGTCCAGACACCGTAGATCTTGCCGTTGATGCTCGCGGCGTTGAGGAGGCCCGGATCGAACTTACCCTGCATGGAGGCGTCGCCGATCATCGCGCCGACATCCTTCAAGGCTCCTCGCTTGGCGTAACGCACGAGGTTGTTGATATTGGTGGAGCCGGCCAGATCCGGCGGATCGCCCGCTTGGACGCGGGTCTGCAGGACCGCCGCGAAATCGGTCGTGCCCGTGTAGTCGACGACAATTCCGGTGGCCGCCTGGAAAGGAGCCCAGGCTGCCTTCAGCATCTCGAGTTCGCGGCCGCCATTGACGCCAAGGATCGACACCTTGCCTCCGATCTTCTGCCCGCCGGTCAGTGTCGAGGCGTAGGTCTGCGCTGCATCGAGAAGCGGTTTCGGAAGCTCGACTGCCTGCGCATGCGCCAGCCTGCCGGAGGAAGCCAGCGCCAGCGCGACCGCCAAACACGTGGACAGCCGTCTCGGTATGAGCGCCTTTTCGGTTTTCCGGAATACCATATGCATTTACCTCCTGTTTTTAGAGTCCGTTCGTGGATTCTTATATTTGCGCGCACGGATATCCCGATGATTTCCGGACCTTCCCGGAAAACGGACAATACGTTGCGGACAAATCTGCGGCGCGGTTCCAGTCACGCCGTTGCACGTCTCTCGCGATTACGACGCGGCGCCTCTCGGCTTTGGGATAATCGGCGCAATCATCGTGTTCCCCTTGTCGTGGCGCTGACTGCATCCGGCATGCCGGCCCGCGAGCAATCTCGCGGCAACATACCATGGCAATAGTCGCCCGGCACTTATGGGATCAATGTCTGTTCACCGGGGGCACGAAGTCAAACAACTAACATTGCTCAGGGTATAACCTTTGGTCATACTGGGGTGGTAGATGCCTCTGTGCGGCCGGGACCCATGAACAAAAATCTGCACCGACTAGACCTTCGGCAACTGCGGCACTTCCTCGCGGTCGTGCATACGGGCAGCTTCAGCATGGCGGCGGAGAACCTCCGGCTCACGCAACCGGCGCTCAGCAAAAGCATCCGCAGCATGGAACAGGCGCTTGGGGTGCGGCTCCTGGACCGCGGACCGACTGGGATCCAGGTCACACTGTTCGGGGAAAAGCTGCTCGGCTACAGTGAGCTTCTGCTTTCGCTAGCCGACGAGGCGGTGCACGAAATCGACTCACTTCGGGGCGCGCGAAGTGGCTCGCTTAGGATTGGAAGTATGGCGGCCGCTTTACGGCAACTGGTCCCGGACGCCTTGAACCAGTTTGCCGTCGCCCGTCCAGACGTTAGCGTGCTGGTTCACGAGGGCGTCAATGAGGTTCTGCTACCACAGCTTTTTTCGGGGAAGCTTGATGTGGTCTTCACCGTCAAACAGAGCGATCTCCTCAACGAGGACTTTGAGTGGCGACTTGTCGCACGAGAACCTGTTTCAATCGTTGCCCATCAATCACATCCCTTGGCAAACCGTAAGAATGTGACGGCTGCAGACCTTGCGGAATTCAGTTGGGTGCTCCCGCCCCTGCCCGAATCAGACCGGCTGATTCTTGAAGCTTTTTTCAAGAACGCATCACTTCCGAAGCCTGTGGTTGCCATAGAGACCACTTCGATCAATTTCCTCACTTCCATGATCGCTCGGACAAGCCATTTAGCATATTTGACAAGAGCCAATCTTGAAGGAAGCGGACTAGGCCTGGTCCCACTTGACTTCCACGAAATCTCCTTGACCCGCGATATCTACGCGGTCTTTCGACGCAAAGGTGAGGTCCGTCCAACTGTTTCAGTGCTGTTAAAGGAAATCAGCCGCTACGGCGATTTTGGCTAGGAAAAATTCGCCACCGGGGAGCCATGACCATTGGTTATACCCTGGCCAATCGAAGTTATTTTATTCGACGAGGACGCTCATGTACCTCTGGATATAGTAGCCGCGTCAGTAGGCCGGCGAACCAACAGAAACAATGTCGCAGGGCATGTGGCATCATCCAGACGACTGTCCGGTTGATGGCGAAGCCGTGCCCGAACGGGGCATTGCGCAGTGTGGTAAACCAAAGCGGATATTCTCATGACAGATCCTCGCGTTGCTTCCGGCGGTTACAGATATGCTCTCAACCCGATCCAGTGGTTCGCCACCAATGACGGGTGGCTTGACCCCGACAAGGGGCCGGCGCCCAGGGATCTGCTGAGGGAAATCGCACGGTCTGGCTTTCAGGCGGTGCATGCGCAGGTGCCGGCAGGATGGACGGTGACGGAGTACAAGGGCGCCTTGGAGGATGCCGGCCTCAAACCAGCTCCTGGCTACCTGTCGATCGCGCTGCCGGAGCACGGAGTGGAGATGCCAGCCATGCTGGAAGCGGCCCGCGCGAACGCCGCGCAGCAGGCAGAGCTGGGCCTGACCGACATGTTCGTCGCCACCCGGATGACCAGGGACGCGCCGCGCGTCGAACACCCGGGCATCGGCGCACAGTTCGACGAAGCCCGGTTTGCGATGATCCTCGATCTGATCGATCGTGCTTCCGCCGTCATCAAGGAAGAAGGCGTCAGGGCGGCGCTTCATCCGCATATCGGCACCTGGATCGAAACGGAAACCGAAACCCGCCGTCTGCTCGACAGTATCAGTGCAGATCAGCTCGGCTTCGGTCCCGATACCGGTCATCTCTCCTGGGCCGGTGCCGATGTGATCGGCCTCATCGGTGATTATCGCGACCGGATCCACGTCATGCACGTCAAGGATTGCCGTCTGCAGGTCCGCGATGCGGCCAAGGCCGCCGGCAAGACCTATCAGCAGACCGTCGTTTCCGGTCTTTGGGCAGAGCCCGGCGCCGGTGAACTCGATCTGGCCGGCATGCTTGCGTCGCTCGGCAGCGATTTCGACGGCTGGCTGATCGCCGAGGTCGATTTCCCGACGCTGCCGCCCTTCGAATGCGCCAAGGTCAGTGCCGAATGGCTCGCGAGCTTGCGGCGGCCCCTCCACTGAACACACGAGCAGCGGTCGAATTCGTCTTGGCTGCCGCTTCCAAGAACAGCCGCTTGCCGGAAGCAGGATACCGGAACACTATGTCTGAAACCATTTATGATGCACTGGTCATAGGATCCGGCGCGGCCGGATCGTTTGCGGCCAGAGAATTGACCGCGCAGGGTCTCTCCGTTCTTCTTCTGGAGGCTGGGCCGGCGGTCGGCGCGAAGGATTTCGATCCGTCCCGCAAGAAGCCGGTTCAGAAGGACATCAATATCTGGGAACGGGCAATGGCCTTTGCCAATGGTCAGACCGTTCAGGCTCGCGCCATCTTTTTCAAGGAGTGGATGAGCCATTTCTTCGTCAATGATCGCAAGAACCCTTATACGACACCAGCTGACACGCCATTCCTATGGATTAGGGGACGACAGGCTGGCGGCAGGCTGCACGCGTTCGGCCGAGTACTCATGCGGTGGACTGACGATGATTTCAACCTGCACAGCCGCACCGGAGAGGGGGCCGACTGGCCCATCTCCTATGCGGATCTGGCTCCGTTCTATGCAGAGGTCGAATCCTATCTGGGCCTCTACGGTCAGGAAGACAACGTCGCGACACTGCCTGACGGTATTTATGCGAAGCGCGCTAACCTGACGCCAGCAGAAGAGGTGTTCAAGGCAGCCGTCGAAACGCGCTGGCCAGAACGGCGGGTTGTTTCCTGGCGCTACATCGCTCCGGAACCGGAGCGCGTTCCCCGTCCCCTGCGGGACGCCCAGGCGAGTGGCCGGCTAACCATCCGCTACAATGCCGTGGTGCGCCGGATCACCACGGACGACAAGACCGGTTTGGCGACCGGCGCAGAGTTGACGGACGGGACCAATGGCAGAACGGAGACGGTACGAGGCGCCAATATAGTTGTATGCGCCTCGCCGATCGAAAGCATCAGGCTGCTGTTGCATTCGGCAGCGCCGCTCCATCCTGCGGGGCTCGGCAACAGCTCGGGAACATTGGGGCGCTACTTCATGGATCAACTGCCCTGTCTTGCGATCGGAGCTTTTCCTCCGGTTCCCGGCTGGACGAAGGATGAGACCGCCCCCCCGGATCCCTTCTATCCAGGGTCTGGAGGAATATTCATTCCGCGCTTCAAGAACTTCGCACGCGGCGAGAAACGAAGTGACTTCGCCTATCAAGGAACCGTTGGGAGAGGGATCGTCTCCAGCGACACGCCAGGGCGCATGGCATTCTTCGGTTATGGGCAAATGTTGCCTCATGCCGATAACCGCGTCACACTCGATCCAAGCAGGAAGGATGCGTGGGACATCCCCATCCCGCACATCCGCTGCGCAATGAATGAGGGGGAGCGAGAGCTCCTCGCTCGGCAGGAGCAGACGCTGATCGAAATGGTGAAGCAGGCGGGTGGCGAGCTGGAATTCATCGGCTCCCCTCTTGGCCTCAAGGAAATGGGCAGAGGTGCCTATCCCAATGCCGACCCTTTTAGCCGTTTCCTCTTTCGCAGAATGTTCCACCGGAGCATGCCCATGGGCGCGGCCATTCACGAAAGTGGCGGCGTGAGAATGGGCACATCACCAGACACATCTGTCCTCGATGCTTGGAACCGCAGTTGGGATGTGCCGAACCTTCTGGTTACGGACGCCAGTGCCTTTCCCACCGGCGGGGTGTCAGGAACCACCCTGACAGTGATGGCCATGACAATCCGCGCCTGCAGACAGCTTGCAGCCAACTACAAGTCTCATGGTTGACTGCGGTCGCGTCTCGCCCTGGCAAAACGGTGCGGGCCACATCGTTTGGCACGGCGGCCGCTTTGGAGGCATCGCCCATGCTGTCTGGCTCTATTCAGGTGTCAGTCCTGAAAGTGGAAAACGTTCCACTTACAGCCACTTTCCTCGACGATGGTCCGGCTCGACCTTGTCGGACTTCGGCGCGGCCGAAAAGTCACGACTGTTATGGATTCCGGCATATCGCAAACAGATGAAAACCATAAGGCAGGCGACGGCAAATGCGTTAAGGTCGAGTAGAATGGCGAGATCCCCCTTGCTCCAGGCATGCAGCGGCGTGTCGATGGTGTATCGGGACAATATGAAAACCAGAAACAGCAAGGCGGCCAAGCCGCGCTGCCATCGCGTCTCCTCCACCCGGAACGAGAGGGCGACCAGCATGATGCAGGGTGCGAAGAAAAGCTCGGTGCCCGAACCGGTGCCGAACAGCTTGACCTCGAACAGAGTATCAAGCGTGCCGACCAGCGGCAGGGCGATGCGGGCCGCCAGCGGCGCGCGGCGGGCGATGAACGGAATGGCAAGGAAAAATGGCGCTGCGAGCAGCGTGCCGAGCGAGGCCGCCACGCCGCTGTCGAGGAGATACCACACATACAACGGATAGAACGGCTTGTTGGCGAAGATCACCCAAGCGATCGTCACGGTCGCCTGGGTCATCGGGTCGAGTGGAGGCCGCGAAATACCCATTAGGCGGCTTGTTTGGAACGGGTTGGGGTGAGCAGATAGTGGCCAACGCCCCAGACATCGCCATTGTCATGGCCGAACATGCCGGCGGTCGCCAGGAAAAACAGTCGCCACCGACGCTGCCAGAGCGGGGCATCCTTGGCATAGACCTGCCGGAAGATCGGCTGAATGCGGTCAATCGCCTGGTCGAAGGCAGCAAGCCAATCGAGTGCCGTGCGGCGATAATGCGTGCCCGACCAGCGCCATTCCTCCTCAACCGTGAAGAGATCGCCGAACCGGTGCGGCAAATCATGCGCCGGCATGATGCCGCCGGTGAAGAAATGACGGGCCACCCAGTCTGCCGGATCATTGTGGTCGAAGCGATAGGAGCGGTTTCTATGGTTGAAGACGTGCAGAAAAAGCTTGCCGTCCGGTTTTAAATAAACGCGGACCCGTTCCAGAAGAGCGCGCCAGTTCGACATGTGCTCGAACATTTCCACCGAAACCACGCGGTCGAAGCGCTCATTCGTCGTGAAATCGTTCATATCGGCGGTAATGACGGTGAGGTTCGCCAACCCGCGTTCGTGGGCAAGATCGACGATATAGGCCCGCTGCGATGCGGAATTCGAGACCGCGGTGATTCGCGAGTTCGGAAATTGCCGGGCGAGGTAAAGCGACAATGAACCCCAGCCACAACCGAGTTCGAGAATATTGATGCCGTCCTCTATGGCAGCATGTTTCAACGTTTCGGCAAGCGCATGGGTTTCGGCTTCTTCGAGCGTGGTGTCGGACCCAGGGTAGAGACAGCAGGAATATTTCCGCTGCGGACCTAGCGCCAAAGCGAAGAAATCGGCTGGTATCTCATAATGCTGGCGATTGGCTTCGCCCGTGTGGGTGGCAACGGGAAAACGGTCCATCGTTTCGATGAAGGCCAGTTCCTCCTTGAGTGGTGCGGCGGCCAGTCGCCGCTTGCTGCGAGCGCATAGGAAATCGATGCCCGCCAGTGTCATGCCGTCGGTCAAAGGCGCCCGCTCGGCGGCATTGATGGCGAAAGCCAGCAAATTCATGGTAGTTCTCCGTTTCTACGGGGGCCGGGAAAGAAGGCGTTGACGCGCTTCTGGACAGCACGGAACTTGTCTCCGCGCGAACGCAGCATGTGTTCTTCGAGCGGCGGGATGCCGGAGACATGCACCAGCAACCAGTACATTAGAGCCGGCGAAAGCAGCGATGCCCATGTCCATGGGGACGGGGTCAGTGCCAAAAGCGGCCAGGCGCACCAGAAGAGCCATTCGAAGAAATAGTTGGGATGGCGGGAGCGGCCCCAGAGGCCGATCTCGCAGACGCCGGTCCGGTCCGGCAGGCGGCGGAAGCGGGCAAGCTGCAGGTCGGCGATCGCTTCGCCAGCCAGCGCGGCGACAGCGACGAGCACGGCGAGCCCATCCAGAAGGCCGGGGAAAGGCGTGTCGTTCGTCGCAGCCAGATAGACTGCAAGCACCAGTATGAACGCGGCCAGCGCCTGGATCTGCAGAAACAGGAATAACCGCCAAGCGGCGTTGTCGCCCCATTCCTCGATGAGCTTGGCGTAACGCGGATCTTCACTGCGGCCCAGGGTGCGGGAGCCGATATGGCTGGCAAGCCGCACCGCCCAGGCCGCAACAAGGGTCAGCGACACGATACGCCTCCCGAAATCACCATTCGCGAAGAGCACGGCGGCAATGCCGCCGAGCCCGACCGCCAGGGACCAGATCGTATCGATCCAGCCGCTTAGGCCGGTGCGGCGCTGCACGGCCCAGGCTCCGGCCATCGCCAGCGACAAGCAAATTGCAATGATGAGCAGAAGTGCCCAATCCATGGTTTTCCTCGCGAGGTCTTTTGCGACACGGGATCGTCTACGGCGAAGCGCAAGTTTCAGTTTCATGCGAGCAACAAAAATCTGGAAAATTTTTCGGCTGACGAAACTAAGTCGTCGCCGGTCCCGTACATGGCGCGGTGAGGCTGGAAAATGCAGACCGTAACGATGGATTGAGCGAGAGGATTTGATGGCATTCGATGAGCGTATCGTGGGCAGAAGGCGCCTCAATATTGCCGTCGTGGGAAGCGGCATTTCAGGCCTTTCGGCCGCCTGGCTTCTGTCACACCGACATGATGTCACCGTCTATGAAGCGGCGGACCGCATAGGGGGTCACAGCAATACGGTCGAGTTCGAAAGCCCGAATGGACCTGTGGCGGTGGATACCGGCTTCATCGTCTATAACGAAACCACCTACCCGAACCTCACGGCCCTGTTCCGCACGCTCGAAGTGCCGACCACCATTTCTGACATGTCCTTCGCGGTCTCACTGAATGGCGGCGCATTCGAATATTCCGGCGGCACGGGCTCCGGTCTCTTCGCGCAAAAAACCAATCTGGTCAGGCCGCGCTTCTGGTCGATGATGCGGGATCTCTTGCGGTTTTACCGCAACGCGCCGCGCGACCTTGCGGTCATGGGCAGCGTCTCTCTCGACGATTACCTTAACCGCAATGGCTATGGCCGTGCCTTCCGCGACGACCATCTCTATCCGATGGCAGCAGCAATCTGGTCGACGCCGGCTATGGAGGTCGGCTCCTATCCGGCGGCCGGCTTCATAAAATTCTGTAGCAATCACGGACTTCTCGAACTTTGGAACCGCCCGGTCTGGCGCACCGTCAAAGGCGGCAGCCGGGAATATGTGGCGCGGTTGAGCCGCCTTTTTGCCGACCGCATCCGGCTTTCGACCCCGGTGGAAGCGGTACGCCGTCGGCCCGGATCGGTGGAGATTCGCGATTCGCACGGACGCGTTTCGGTCTTCGACGACGTCGTGATCGCGACCCACGCGGATCAGGCCCTACGCATGCTCGGCGATGCGAACGACGAAGAGCGCCGCATTCTCGGCGCCTTCCGCTATTCGTGCAACGAGGCCGTGCTGCATGGCGACACGGCCGTCATGCCGAAACGGCGCGCTGCATGGTCGAGCTGGAACTATGTCGCCGATACGCGGGCAGATACCGGAAACGGGCCGACGCAGCCGTCGATTACCTATTGGATGAACAGGCTGCAGCCACTCGGCACCGCCCCGCCGACATTCGTGACGCTCAATCCGCTTCGTGCGCCGCGCGAAGAAACCGTCATCCGCCGCGATACCTACGAGCACCCCGTCTTCGACCTTGCCACCGATCGGGCGCAACAGGAGATCTGGTCGCTGCAAGGCCTGCGCAACACCTGGTTTTGCGGCGCGCATTTCGGCTCGGGCTTCCATGAGGACGGCATCCAGGCGGGTCTGGCGGTCGCGGAAGACCTTGGGGGCGTTCGCCGCCCGTGGCAGGTGGAGCAGGAAAGCGCCCGCATTGTGCGCAGACCGCTGATCGGGGCTGCTGGCCTGCCAATCGTGGAGGTGCCGGCATGACGGAGAGCCTGAAATCCGCGCTTTTTACCGGGCATGTTACGCATTCGCGGCTGAGGCCGAAGCAGCACACGCTTGCCTATCGCCTCTATTCGCTGCTGATCGACCTCGACGAACTCGACCTGCTGGACCGCCGCCTGCGGCTGTTTTCCGTCGATCGCTTCAACCTCTTCTCCTTCTTTCCAAAGGATCGCGGCGACCGTTCGGGCAGCGATCTCAGGGCCCAGGTAAATCGCTCCATGCGTGCCGCCGGGGTCGAGCCGGATGGTGGGCCGATCCGGATTCTGACCATGCCGCGCCTCCTGGGCTGGGCCTTTAACCCGCTCAGCGTGTTTTTCTGCTACGGCAAGGACGGGTCCGTCAGGGCGATCCTTTGGGAAGTGGACAACACGTTCGGCGAACGACACGCTTACATGATCGCTGTCGAGGATCGTGGGGGCCGCGAGATCGTCCAGCAATGCAACAAGGCGTTCTATGTCTCGCCATTCATGGACATGGATCTGCGTTACGAATTCCGTGTCGTCGTCCCGACTGACTGGCTCTCGATCCGCATCGAGACATTCGACCGCGACGGACTGGTGCTCACCGCCCGGCATCTGGCGAAGCGAACCGAGTTGACGGATGCCGCGCTCGCAAGGGCTTTTGTTGCCATTCCCTTCCTGACGATACGCGTCATTGGCGGCATCTATTGGGAGGCGCTGAAGATCTGGCTCAAGGGCATTCGCCTTCGCGCCAGGCCACGTCCGCCGGAGAACCCGGTTTCATTGATCCGCAAGGCGTTGGCCGAGCCTCGCACATCGCATGGAGAGACTGATATCCCATGAGCCAGCTTGACGATTTTTCCCAGATATCGATCGAACTGTCGTCGAGCGACGAAATGCTTGGCTTTGGTGGCCGGCTGGTGGCTCGCCTGATCCGCGATATCCGTTGCGGTCTCTTGACCATCGTGCTGCCCTCCGGCGCGGTCGTGAAGGGCGCAGGACCCGAGGCCGGGCCGGACGCAACCATCGTCATCAAGCGCTGGCGTATGCTCCGCCGCCTTGTCACCGCCGGTGACATCGGATTTGCAGGAGCTTTCATCGACGGAGATTGGACGACGCCGGACCTGACCGCGGTCATACGGCTTGCCGCCCGCAACGGCGATGCCCTTTCGCCGGCGATCAACGGGAATGTCCTGATGCGGCTCGTCAACCGGGTCGGGCATCTGCTGAATGCCAATACGAAAAAGGGTAGTCGCCGCAATATCGAGGCGCATTACGATCTCGGCAACGACTTCTACAAGGAATGGCTCGATTCCAACATGCTCTATTCCTCGGCGATCTTTGACGAGACGACGCCGAGCCTGGAGACCGCCCAGCAAAAGCGTCTCGACGTCATTCGCGAGAAACTGGCGCTGGAAGGCGGCGAAAGCGTGCTGGAAATCGGTTGTGGCTGGGGTGCGCTGGCTGTCGAGCTTGCCACCCGAGCGAATGCGAATGTTGTCGGCCTGACACTTTCGCCGTCGCAACTCCTCTGGGCGAAGGATGCTGTGATGGCAGGCGGAAAGGAGGCCCAAGTCGATCTGCGGCTGCAGGATTACCGAGATATCGAGGGGCAGTTCGATCGCATCGTGTCGATCGAGATGTTCGAGGCAGTCGGTGAAGCGTACTGGCCGAGCTATTTCGACGTCCTGAAGCGATGCTTGAAGGACGATGGCCGCGCCGTACTCCAGATTATCTCGATCGAGGAAAAGCGTTTCGAGGCCTATCGCGGCAGTATCGATTTCATCCAGAAATACATATTCCCCGGCGGCTTTGTGCCCTCGGACAGCGCGCTGGAGAGGGCTGTCTCCGCCGCCGGCCTAAAGCTGACCGGGATCGAGCATTTCGGACAGTCCTATTCGCGCACACTGCGCGAGTGGCGGTCACGCTTTCACGCGCATTGGCCGGCGATTGCCGCTCAGGGTTTCGACGGGCACTTCCGGCGTCTCTGGCACTATTACCTCTGCTATTGCGAGGCCGGCTTCGAGGAGGGGTGCATCAATGTGGGACTTTACACGGTTGAACATGCGTAAGGCATCTGGACAAGGATGATCAAGATGAAGCTTCTCGCTACGGCGACTGCGGTTTTCTCGCTTGGCTTCGCCTGGATTGTCCAAGCCGGCGACATCGAAGGTCAGTGGGCGCGTGGAGACGGAAACGCCAAGGTCAGGATTGCCCCCTGTGGGGCCGACGTCTGCGTAGTCAATACCTGGATCAAGCCGGGGATGGCGAAGGAAAAGACTGGCGACAAGCTCGTCATGACGATCAGAGCGGGTGCCGATGGCGTCTATTCCGGGACGGCCTACGATCCGCAGCGCGACATGACCTACAATCTCACCGTGAAGGTGAATGGCAACAGGATGACCACAAGGGGCTGCGTCGCTGCAGGTCTGATCTGCAAGGGGATCGACTGGACGCGGATCAACTGAAGCATCGGCGGAAATCGTAAACGAGGAGACCATGAAGACATATTATGTTGCCTATCTCGCCACCCTGATCGTTTTTGTTGCTATCGACTTCGTCTGGTTGAGCACCATGGCGGATCGGCTTTATCGTCCCATACTGGGCGATATGCTTGCGCCAGAGTTCCGTATCGGTCCCGCCATTGCTTTCTATATCCTCTATGCCGGAGGATTGACGTTTCTTGCAACGAGAGCCGGCTTGATTTCTGGCTCGCTTGCAACGGCCTTGCTTTATGGTGCGGCGGTGGGCTTCACGGCTTATGCCACTTACGACCTCACCAATCAGTCGACGCTCAGGAATTGGTCGACACTGCTGACGATCGCGGATCTGCTTTGGGGAACCGTCCTTTCCGCGGTGGCAGCAGGGGCAGGTTTCTGGATCACACAAAGGATTGTCGAAGGAGCAGGCGGAACCTGACTGACACGACGCTTGCCAAACCACGCAAAACTTCTCGCTTGGATAGGGTGAGATCGCCTGCTCGATGACGGTTCGGAGATCAGCCTGTCGCCAATCTCCATTCAAAGGAATGGTCCTGTGCGCGCCGTTAAGGCCAGCGGCGCTTGTCCTATTTTCCGAACTCCAGCCAGTTCCTTTTTGATCGAATTGGCTCTGGTCTATCAAGTGTTCAGTCAAACCGACGGGCTGTTATAACTATGGCACCAAGCTATGCATGCCTGCGCACCGTCGGCGGTTGGATGTCGCCGGCAAGAACGAGGCTGGGCGGGGGCGCGAGGTCGTCAACGCCTGAGAGCACAGCGGAGATGTACTGTAGCGCGTTCTTCATCCCGTTCACCGTATAGGGTTTCTCGATCGCGCCGAGTGCGCCCACGAAGTCATCTGGAAGGCGTTTGATGTTTCCACTGACGAATACGAACGGCACCCGCGCCTCGGCAAGACGGCGGCCGACATCTATCCCGGTCGGGCCGTCCATCAGATGGATATCCACAAACGCGAAATCTGGCCTTGAGGCAGACAGAAGATCGCGAGCCTGATGGCTGCTCATCGCCACACCAATTACTTCGTGTCCAGCTGCCTCCACTTCGCTTTCCAGTTCCATCGCAAGCAGCATCTCGTCTTCGACGATCATTACCTTCAATGTTCATTCTCCCGATGTTCATCGACAAGCAGCGTCACCTCCACCGTAGTCTTTCTGCCCTGGCTGCTCCGCTCGATATGAGCGCCAAGCTGCTGGGCAGAAGCTTCAAGAAGCAAACGGCTGAATTCTGCGCTTTCCGGGTCAGGTTGCACGGGTTCGACTGTATCCTCGACGCGGATCAGGAAGTGTCCGTTCAACCGTTTCACGACGACATGGATTTCGCCGCCGCCGTCACTCAAGCCCCGTCTGACTGCGTCACCAACGAGCTCATTGACGATGAGCGATAGCGGTGTTGCCTTGACTGCGGGAACGTAAAGCGGCTGCAGGTCAAGCGTCAAATGAATGTCGTCACGGCCGATACCGCCGATCAGATCGGTTACAAGTTCGCGGGCGAAGTCAGCGACATCGAACCTGGAGATATCGTCTAGGGTAAACAGCTTTCTCTGGACGGTGCTGAGTGCTTCCACCCGATTGAGAACGGCCATGAGGGTATGCCTCTGGCGCTCATCTTTTGTGGTGCGAGCCTGCAGCTTGACGATTGAAGCCATGGTCAAAAGGTTGTTTTTGACGCGATGATCTACTTCATGGACGAGGAGTGTCTTGGCGGCAAGCGCAGCACGAAGATCGGCGGTGTTCTTGGCGACTTCGTTCTCGGCTTGATGGCGGGCCGATGCGAGCTCGGCTTCCCGGCTCTTAACGTTGGTAAAGTCGAGCTGCGAAGCAAAGAAATAAACGATCCTGCCTTCATCATCTCGGACGGGGCTCAGAAACAGGGCATTCCAGAAGGTACTGCCGTCCTTGCGGTAGTTCAGGATGTCGACCGCGATATCCCGCCCTGCACCCACTGCCTCTCGGATACGAGCGACTGTATTCTTATCTGTTTCTGGCCCTTGGAGAAGGCGACAATTGCGGCCCACCAATTCGTCGCTCGAATAGCCGGTAAGCTTCTCAAATGACGCATTGCAAAAGATTATCGGATTATCGTCCTGACTGGGATCTGTGACGATCATCGACATGCGTGTTGCCTTGAAGGCCGCCGCAAAGGGATCTTCTCGAACATGGCTCGCAACAAGGCGATCGCCGGCGTTTTGCGCGTCGGTTTTAGATCTGTTCTTTTCCGCCATGATCTTCCCGCAGAAATCAAGCTCCGTACAATGCGACAATTCCCGTTTGGTTCCAGATCGTGGTTCGAGCCGCCGCACTGGCTGTCGGGCGAGCGTTGCTCCACACCTGGCTCAACACCCTCCGGCACGGTGAGTCAGGAGCCACGACCGCCTCTCATCCTTTTGATTCGATCCACAAGGTGCTGTGGATGGTAAGGTTGATCAAGCGGGCCGTCCTCACAGAGTTCGCCGGCAAGTCTCGCGGTCTTTTCGACAGAATGCGTCAGGAATACCCGCACGCCCGGGCGCTGCTGGCGGGCGAGCGTGGACAGCTCGAATCCGGACGCGTCACGAAGACTTGCATCGGTGACAACGATCGCGATGTTGAAACGAGCCAAGGCTTGCCTCGCTTCAGATGCATTCGTAGCTTCAATGACCCGATAACCGCATTCGCGCAAATATCGCGCCACCGTCGCCCGCTGCAGCGCGTCGTTTTCAACCAGAAGAATGGTCTCGGCATCTTCAGCCACCATGCATTGCCTTTTTCATGATCTCCAACAGCGGGGGCCCGATGTCCCAGACAGGCTTGTTCAGGAAAAGATCGTAAAGCTGGTCGTCGGCTGGGTTCTCGGCGGAGACAATGACAACCTTGGTCAAGTCGGCGGTATCGCGGACCATTCTGGCAAGGTCTGTGCCCTTGTAGCGGCCGGGCATATTCAGGTCGGTCACCACCAGGTCGAAACGCACACCATGGCGTAGGAGCTCGATCCCCTCATCGGCAGACGATACCTCGATGACATCCCAGCCGAGAGCCCGAATGCTTCCGGCATGGTCGAGGCGAATCAGGAAATCGTCTTCCGCCAGAAGCACGCGGACAGGCGGCTCATGTGCATTTGGCATGCCATTGAAAAAGGCTGGAAGCATCTCGGTCTCCTGATCCTCATCAGAGGGCCAGCGTTAAGACTGGCGGCGAATTTTAGTTCCACCCGGAACTCCAAAAGCTTGGTTCAAGTCACCGTCGCCCGCTGAGGACTTGAGACGCGGCTCGACCAGAATCATCTGTTATTGGTCCGATCGCCGAAGGCTCAAAGCATTCTGTCCGCGGAGTGTCCCTTAGGACCAATCGACATTCAATATTCCCAAATCGGTCGAAGGCTGGTTCGTAGGGCAAAGCGGTGGATCACAAATGAGTTTGAACGGCGGCCAGTCGGTATGACTGCGTGATGGTCAATGGGCGAAGATCGCGTCGCTGTTGCCCGGCAAGGTCGGCGATCCAGGGCGCACTGGTTCGGACAACCGGTTAGTTATCAATGGTTGTCTTTGGGTTGCCGGCATGGGAGCAGCGGGGAAGTTCGTCGCTCGTTTTGGCAGCGGAAAGATTCCACAGTGTAGTAATTCCAAGGAGTTAGGAAGCCCCGTGGGCGCGCAATCGCACGTTAAAATCCCCTTCATTCATTCCTGGCGCATCCTTATGGGGTGTGATGTTCGCGGAGACTGAATTGATGGCGAAGTCGGATTGGATGATGTTGCTAGCAGTAGCTATCCCGGTTGTGCCGGCACTCTTGAAGGAGATCAGGCTTTGGTGGGTAGCGCGGCGAAAGGATCGGCTTGTCCGATCGCGGGAGCGTCCGCAGCAGCCTTGACCTGAACACTCGCCCGATCGGGTTGAAACTGTATCGCTAACGCTTCCACTTGTGGCGTTTTGGCTCTATTTCCGGCAGCTGGCCGAGATCAACCCGCAACATCGGCTCTGATATAACCCACTTGCGCCATGTCAGGCACGAGTGCCATAGATCCGGCTATATGTTCATGCCTAGTTTTGAACGAGCCTCGCGGATGGCCAACAGCCGAGTTCGGCGGTGAATGGGTTCACGCTTTCTTTCTCATTAGAACAACAGCGCCGATCCGGTCGGCGAAAAGGCATCCTCCTGCGGCGAGCATCATCAAGATCATCCCCGTGATGCTCTGAAATGTCACCGTTTCGCCGGCCAGGATCGCGCCAACGGCGACGGCAATTGCGGGCGATACGAAGGCGAAACTTCCAGCTCTTGCCGGACCTATGTCTCTTAGAAGCTGCAGATAAATGCTGTAGCCAATCAGCGAACCGAAAATGACAAGAAAGAGCCATCCTGCGATCGCTTGCCAGTTCCACAGGGTAACGAGCGCAGCTGTCGCATCCGTCTCAATGGTCAACGACACCGAAAGCAGCAAAATGCCGCCGATCAGCGTCGTTGATGCAGACAGTGTCGTGCTTCCGTACCCGGATACGAGTGGACGCGCCAGAACCGACCCCCACGCGGAAGAGATTGCCGCCCAGGCCACCGCAACCAAGCCGAAGATTGTCCACAAACCTGCATCCGGGGTCGCGGCCGCCGGCCCGAAAAGAATGATCAAACCCGTTACTCCGAGCATCATGGCGCCAAGCCGGATCCCGCTCCAGCGCTCCTCGCCCAGCGCTATGCCGAATGCGAGCAAAGCCAGGGGTGTCAATGACATCTCCAGTACGGCGGCTGTTCCCGACGGGACAAACTTCATCCCCCAGAACAAGGGACCATAACAGAGGGTGATCATCAACAGGCTCGTGACAAGCAGTCGCCCGATATGCCGCACACAGGGCAGCGTACGGACGCCTCTTGCCGCACCCCAGCCAAGCAGCACCAGACCTGCGAAGATGAAGCGCGTCGCGGCAAAAAGCATTGGCGGAGTGGAGGTGACGCCGACCTTGACGGCGATCCACGTCAGTCCCCAGACGAGGCACAGGATGAGAAACTTGGTGATGTTGCCCGTGGACGACATTAGGCTTATCCTGTCGTAACGACTTAAATCTGATATACCCGTTACAAACCAGGTAATGGCGGTCTTGTTCCGATGATGAGATGGCGACTTCGACGACCGACATGCGGCTAAGCGGCGGCCATGCCGCGCTTGAGTTGGCCAATACCGTAGACAGCCGCCGTGGACGTTGGGGGCCTGACCTGCTGCTGGGCTGCGATGATATCATCACCCTGGCACGCCGGGTGGGCCTGCTCAATGAGAAGCAGATGACCGAGCTAAGCCAGCTTGCCAAAGATCAACCGCAAGAAGCAAAAAAGGTTCTGCTAGAGGCAATCAGGTTGCGCGAAGCGATATACGCGATTTTCCTGGCGGAAGACGGCCAGAAGCCCTATCCCAAGGAGCCGTTCGCAATCGTTCATGATATGGCCAGACGCGCGCGCGCGCGCCAGGTCCTGTGCCAAACAGATGATGGCTTCCGGTGGGTTCAGCCGCTCGACGAACTCGCCGATCTTGTCAATCTGTTTGCCGCGCAAGCCGCTGAGCTGCTCACAAACCGGCATGGGCGGCGCCCTGTGCGGTCGTGCAAAGGTGACAATTGCGGGTGGTTGTTTCTGGATACATCAAAGAGCGGGCGCCGTCTCTGGTGTTCCGAAGCCAGCTGCGGCACCCATGCGCGCGTTAAGCGTTTCCGGGAAAAGAAAGGGTGACAGGACCGGCTTCTATCCCTCGACCATCGTTTGATCGATCAACAGCGACATTCAAGCCTCGGCTGCACCGTTTCGTTTGAAGGCGATCGTCACCGCCATCCCTCTGGCCGGGGCGGACTCGACCTCAATTTCCGCTTTCGCGTTCTGTTTGACCGATTGCACGATCATGGCGCTGAGCTTGCCGCGCCGAGGCCAGTCGGCCTTATCTGAAAGCCCGACGCCATTGTCGGCGACGAGAACCTTGCATCCCTCTTCATCGACGGTGCAACGGACCTTGACCTCACCGCCATCGCGACCGGCGAAAGCATATTTCAGGGCGTTGGTCAGGAGCTCGTTGACAACAAGCCCGACCGGCATTGCGACGTTAACTGAAACTGGCCAGGTATCGACTTTCATATCAAGGCGTATGCCTTCCGTCGCATGAGCCGCCATCACTGACGACGCTATCTGGCTGACATAGGTGCCAAGATCGACCGTCTCCGCTTCACTGCCGCCATAAAGCGAGCGATAAAGGATCGATAAAGCATCGATCCTACCCGCCAACCGGTTGAAGCCTTCACTCTCCTCCGAGCGTTGCGCGTTACGCGCTTCCATACGGATCAACGCGGTGATCATCTGAAGGTTGTTTTTCACACGATGTTGAAGCTCCTTGAGGAGAAGATCCTTCTCCTCAAGGAGCTCTCCGAAATTGGCACGATCATCGGATTGACCGCGCGCTGACATCGCCAGCAGCCGAAACAGAGGCCGCCCGATATCATCGACGATCGTGTTCGACCATGCATCGATGACGAGTTTTTGTTCTCCTGCCGTCAGGATAAAGGCACCAAGATACTCTTCGTTCTCGATCAATGCACGAATAAGGTCAGGCCCGTCCGTGACGGGAGGTGCGGCGGGGAGAAAAGACCAGGATTTCCCCTGCAGCTCTTCAGCCGAAACGCCGGTGAGGCGTTCGAATTCGATGTTCCCGTAGATCAAGGTCTCTTGGGTTCCAAATTCTGAGACAGCGACCGCGAAGGGGACATGATCCAGGAATTGGCGAAACCGATCGTCATCGAGCGCTTCGGCAAGATGAGGAAGGTCGGACGTCGGGATCGGCGGATTAAGATCGTCAGGATTGGTCATGAGCATCCGAGCAGTATACACGCGGACTTAGTATCACAGCGCCAAAAGGAGCACCTAACGCTTTTTGTCGAGCAGTTTCTCACCCGGTTATCCGCTTGAGCGCGTCAATAATCGCTGAAGGTGCGTAGGGCTTGGGAAAGAAAAGCGACCTTTCCGGCATCTCGTTCGCCGCAACGTTCCGGTTACCGGACGTGATGATGATTTCGATGAGCGGCCATCGTTCCTTCACCATTCGGGCAAGGTTCAGCCCGTCAAGCTCCCCGTGCAGCTCGATGTCCGTAAAGATCGCGCGTATCAGACGTTCCTTGGAGAGGAGGCGAAGCGCCTCTTCGGCATTCACCGCCTCCAGTACAACAAAACCGACGTCACGTAACTCGTCCGCTATAGACATTCGTATCAATGGCTCGTCTTCGATCACAAGTATGGAAGTCTGCGGCATGCGGGCACCGATATCATCTGGGTCTGGCGGGGCAACTCTCCAGCCTAAAACATGTTCCTGTTGACGCAGCATGGTTCGATGCCGTCATGATGTCCGACCTTTCCTCGACACCAACGGTACGGTGGGTTGGTGGAACGGGCGAGACGGCGGGACAGGCGCCATGTCTCCTTCCATCACGAGCGTTGAAAGCTTGTCGACCAGGGCATGCGGCCCGCACCGGTCGCTGCGCATTCATTGCGATCCTCGGGTGACTGTATCGCTCAGCCCAGGCAAGTTTCCACACGCGAAATCCCGATCAATCAGCCACGTCAATCTCGGCCTATTACCCGGGAGAATCCCGATCAACGCAGGCTTTTATGCAAGAGGCTGGATGGTCGGCTGATGGGCTGCGTTGACCTCAACGACATTCAAGTCCGGGTCTCTAAGATACAGTTGCGGAAAACCTGCCAGGCCAGTGCGAAAAACCAACATGCATTGAGGATCGTCTTGTGGAAGATCATCCCGAAAGCCGCGAGCCGTAAGCTGTTCAACGAAAGCCTCAAAGTCGGCTGTCTGGAAAGCGAAGTGCCAGTCGTTCCGGTCAATCGTGGGATTCCGGCGGAAGCTGCCTTCCGGGTAAACAACAAGATGCACCTGCAAGCTGCCACAAGCCAGCCAGGCGCCGGGTATAGGGAAGTGCGGCCGAGGAATTTCAACAAGACCGAATACCTCGCGATAGAAAGGTAGCGACCTCCGCAGATCAGAAGTAATGATCGATACATGGTGCAGGGAAAGCAACGATATCCTCCTCACTGGATGGGTCCAGCCTTCAAACTATCAGCAACCGGCCCATATTGCCACGTGAGCGAATGTCGGTGATTTCCGGCGGCAACGGCGCAAACTTCAAGGAAACCCAAGATCGCCGAGCATCGACTGGCCTCCACGGAGATGGGCCTTATTGCTTCAATCCTGTTGTTTCTCCAAGAGACTTGGCGTAGTTAAGCTTGCAATCATCGTGCGGTCGGTTCCGAAGGTAGGGCGCGCGCTTAGCCTGGAGGTTGCCACATCGCCGTGGCTGCCTCTGTCGCCTCACGCCGATGCCGCGGCCTTGAGGTGCAGGTTTGGGCTTTGCGGCGAGGCCGCCTGCCGCAGGAACCGATCAGACGTCAAATGTCGATTGGGGCGACGCGCCACACCCTGCGCGCGGGCTGCTCCGCTTACCTGGCCGGTTCAAAGAGTGCGAACGGTATCCGCGAACCGGCACCTAGGCTTCTATCGAAAGCTGACCTCCAAGTGCTGACGATCTTGGGCAACTACACGGCAATTAGTCTCGAAACCCTCAGCCTGGATAGCAAGGATGAACTGCGGCGGCATGCCGGAAGTGTTGGAGACCGTGATACTTGCACTGTCCGGTCCAAGGGAGCGGATTGTGCAGTCGAAAGTGGAGCGTCTATCATTGAAGATGATCATGCCCGCCTTGAGGACGCGCCGTCGCTCACCTAATCCCGGCGCTTCCGCAGAACTCCAGGACATGCATCGGTCGCGGCCGGCTTGTTTCGCTCGATACATGGCTGCATCGGCCTGAGCCAGCAGAGTGTCAATGTCTTTCGCGACGATCGACATGGAGGTGGCGCCGTAACTTGCGGTCACCAGAATCGTGTCTGCTCCCACCGCCATTTGCTTTGCAGACAGTCCCTGACGCAGCTTCTCCGCCACGCCCATAACTCCCTCTCGGTCAACGTGCGGCAGCAAAATTGCGAACTCTTCCCCTCCTAACCGGCCGAGTAGATCGCCCCCTCGAAGCTGCTCCCGGCAAGTGGCTGCTACTAGCTTCAGGATATCGTCACCTGCTGCATGCCCGTAAGTGTCGTTCACCTTCTTGAAATGGTCGACGTCGAGAACAATGCAGGAGACATCATGATTGTGCCGCGCTGCCTGCGCCAGAAGGCGAGCGGCTTCTTCCTTGAAGGCACGGCGTGTGAGGGCACCGGTCAATCCGTCTGTAGCGGCCGACTTCAAGATCTCGACCCGATCCATGGCAACGCCTGCCAGTTCCTGCAGAATGACGAGATCTCTGTTTCCGAACGAGCGCGGTCTCCTGTCAATCGCGCAGACGGTCCCCACGGTATGACCGTCTACTGTCTTAAGTGGCACTCCGGCATAAAAGCGGATGTGAGCCTCTCCCGTCACAGCGGGATTGGACGCAAACCGAGGATCGCGAGTCGTATCGGCAACGACAATGGACTGCTCGCACTCAACGACATGTCGGCAGAAGGTATCTCCGCGCGGCATCTCGTCTACCGGAAGGCCGGAACATGCCTTGTACCACTGACGATGGGCGTCGATAAAAGAGACGATGCCGATGTCGACCATGAATATTTCCTTGATCAATCGGACCAGTCTTTCAAAGCCCAGGTCCCGTGGTGTGTCCAACATGTCAAGCTGGTCCAGCGCCGCGAGACGGTCCATCTCACGCCGTACGGCTTCGATCGATGATTTGCCAAAAGCACGAACAACAGCCATGGGTACCTCTATATTAGGGGATGTTGCGCAGGATTCGTAAACACGCGGTTACTCAGCGTCGAAACTACGTCAGCGCACGTCAACGACGCCAAGAAAGTTGAGCGGGAACCGCGCACTGGTTCCGCCCTGGGGCTTCGCGTCTCACATTGTCGGCTTCCGGTGGATTTCGATTTTGTTTTGAGAATTTCACTCTCAGGTTCCAGAACAGGAGAAATTTACAGACGCTTCCCTTGACCCGCCAAGGGTTAAACCCTGCCTCCGGAGATCAATCGAAATTTGGGTAAGCAAGAGAGTAACGGCAGATCCGTACGAACGTCGTTGGTTTGAGATTTTGGCGATCTCATGGCGATGCCAACCTCCCGCATGTTAACAGGAAGGGGCGGCAGACTGGGAAGTCCACGGCCCCGGATGACCATAGGGCGAATTGCCGCCAGATCCGCTAGACGCCCCGCAGTCAACAACATCGGAGCTGGCAGCGATCTAATTGATCATCTGATCGCCGATTGACTGCCTGAGCCTGCGCATGTCGCGGACGGGCGGAGATCCGAACTGCCGCAGATATTCGCGGCTGAACTGAGAAGCGCTCTCATAGCCGACCGCGTAGGCGACGTCGGAGGCACTACGGTCGCCAGCGAGCAGCATCTGGCGCGCTTCCTGAAGGCGTAGCTGCTTTTGATACTGGATTGGGCTCAATCCAGTCAGCGCGACGAAGTGGCGGTGCAGACTAGCACGGCTCATCCCGGCGGCATCGCACAGCGCCTCGATCCGGAGCTGCGTGTTGCCGTGGTCGCGAATCCATTCAACCGCGCGCCGAATTCGGCCGAGCGGGCCTTCCGGGCGGGCGATGTGACGCAACAGTCGCCCCTGCGGGCCTTGTAGGAGACGATAAAGCAATTCTCGTTCAGCCATCGGCGCGAGTACCGGGATGTCCGCCGGCGTGTCGAGCAACGCCAGCAGTCGCAGCAGCGTGTCGCGCAGCGGCGGCGTCATCGGATTGAGCGCGATGCCGCTGCCTGGCGTGTCCGCGTCGCGCACCGCCGGCATCGTCGATGCGACCTCGGCGAGGAGTGCCGGATCGAGGACCAGCGAAATCGCCACATAGGGACTGCCGTCGTCGGCGTCGTGGATCTGGCCGCTCAAAGGTAGATCGAGTGCACTGACCAGATACTGAGACGCGTCGTAGCGCAGCAGGTCGTCGTGGATGACCACCTCTTTCGATCCCTGCAGAATGAAGCAGATCATCGACCGGTAGAGACACGGAGAGGTTCCCGAGGTTGCCTGTCCAACGCCGATTTCCAGGCGCGGGATCGGCGTCAGGGTCATTCCAGTTTGCCCGTGGCGGAGCGCGATATCGCGATGCGGCTGTAGGTTGTCGGTCATGGCAAAGACTATGACACCATTTCTCCCATCTGCAAAGCGCTTGAGACAATCAGGCAAGCAATTGAGAGCATCAGGCGGGGCGTCGGACACAGCAATCGCCTATCTGACTGGCATGGAGGGTTACGTCTCAGCGGCGTGCCATCCGATAATCAGAATCACAAGGAATGTAGCCATGTCTCAGAAGATCGCACTCATTACCGGCGCCAGCCGCGGCCTCGGTCGCAGCATGGCGCTGCACCTCGCCCGTCGCGGCGTCGGCATCGTCGGCACCTATCGCCAGGGCGCCGGGGAAGCCGACACACTGGTTGAAGAGATCGAAGCCATGGGCGGAAAGGCGGCGATGCTCGAGCTCGACGTCACCAAGGTAGCAAGCTTCGCGGCCTTCGTCGCATCCTTCGCCGAGACGCTCCGGAGCCGCTTTGGCAGCGACCGGTTCGACTACCTGGTCAACAACGCCGGTGCCGTCGTCCACGTGCAGGTCGCTGACGCAAGCGAGGAACAGTTCGATATGATGATCGACATGCACCTGCGCGGACCGGTGTTCCTGACGCAGGCATTGCTACCGATCATCGCTGATGGCGGACGCATCCTTAATGTCTCTACGGGCTTCACGCGCACGTCGATGGCCACCTTCGGTCTTTATGCGGCAGCCAAGGCAGGGCTCGAGACGCTGACCCGGTTCATGGCGCTCGAACTCGGCGCGCGGCAGATTCGCGTCAACGCCATCGCGCCCGGTGCCATCGCCACCGATTTCGGCGGTGGTAGGGTCCGCGATAACGAACAGGCTCATGCCTTCGTCGCGAGCAAGATCGCGCTTGGCCGAGTCGGCGAGCCCGACGATATCGGCGGCGCGGTCGCAGCAATCCTGTCCGACGATTTCGGCTGGGCCAACGGCACGACGTTCGACGTGTCGGGCGGCCAGTCGCTCTGATCCCCATTCCAGCGCATCGAGATACCGTCATGACCGAGCAAAACCTCACTCTCGTCAGCCACCCGCTGTGCCCGTTCGTCCAGCGTGCCGCGATCGTCCTCCTCGAAAAGGGGGTGGCGTTCGACCGGATCAACGTCGATCTATCGGCCAAGCCTGACTGGTTTCTGGCCCTGTCGCCGACCGGCAAGGTGCCGGTGCTGAAGGTACGCCAGCCGAACGGTGAGGATGCGATCCTCTTCGAAAGCGTGGTCATCTGCGAATATCTGAACGAGACGCAGGGTGGCGCGGCGATGTATCCCGACGATGCATTGCTGCGTGCCCGGCATCGCGCCTGGATTGAATTCGCCACCCAGACCTTTACGGAGGGCTGGCAGTTCCTCCACGCCAAGGACATGGCGACCGCCGACGCCAAGCGGGCCGCCTTCCGTGATCGGCTGAGCAAGGTCGAAGCGGAACTGGGCGACGGCCCATATTTCGCAGGGGCGGACTTTGGTCTGGTCGATGCGGTCTACGCACCGCTGTTCCGCTATTTCGGGATCATCGATCGGCAAGTGGCGGACCCGATCTTTGCTGGCCTGCCACGTGTGACGGCGTGGCGCGCGGCACTTGCCGCGCGATCCAGCGTCAAGAACGCCGTGATCGACACCTATCCCGACCTGTTTCGCGACCACCTACGCCAGCAAGGCGCGATGATCGCGGCTTAACAACCAGAATCCAATGAGTGATATCATGACCGACCCATCCAATAGCGCGCTGATCCTGATCGAATATGTCAACGACTGGCTCTCCCCGACCGGCGGCATTTATCCGGTGTTTCAGGACCGGGAGCAGGTCGACACCGCGATCGCCAATTCGAAGATCATCCTTGAAGAGGCCCGCCGTCGCGGCCTGCACGTGATCCACGCAGCGCTGAAGTTCGAGCCGACCTTCAAGGTGCTGGGCGAGGCCAAGTACGGCCTGCGCAAGATGACGCGCGACCATGGCGCGTTCCTGGGCGAGCAGGCCGATTTCTTCCCCGGCTTCGAGCCGGCGGAAGGCGAGCATGTCGTTCGCGAGCGCGCCGGCGGCAGCAGCGTCTTCGTCGGAACCACGCTCGACGGCTACCTGCGCAACAATGGCATCTTCGACATCTACCTCGCCGGCTTCTCGCTGCGCCAGTGCGTCGAGTCTTCGATGCGCAATGCCCATGACCTCGGCTACCACACCAATGTCATCTACGACGCGTCAGCCGGCTATACCCGCAAGCAACAGGACGACTTCGTGGCCGAGATCGCACCCTTCTACGCCAACGCGATCACCACGCAGGAGTTCGTGGCGAAGGCATAATCCGCCGCTGGACCCGGCCCGGTTGTCGGGCCGGGCTTCCGTCGGCCGTTAGATGCGAGGCAATACGATGATCGGGATGATGGTCGAACTCTCGGTCGCGCCGGGTAACACCGACGCATTCGAACGCGCCTTCGCGGTCCAGGCCGCCGCAGTGCGTGCCAAGGAACCAGGTAACCGCCTGTACGAACTGTTCAAGTCGCGCACCCTGGCCGACAGCTACACGCTGATCGAAATCTACGAGGACGAGGCCGCGCTCGCCGCGCACCGGACATCGTCGCACATGGCGGCCAATCGACCGCTGACCGCGCCGTTCCTCGCCACACCGCCCGTCATGCACATGTTCACGGTTGCGCCGCACTCCTTATGACCGGCCGGATGGTCGGGCTATCGTATATCGACAGCGGCACGCCGTACCGCACGGTGGACCGGGCTGGATAAGTGGAATTTCTGCCTGACTTCGGCTTAAATGCCGGGAATAGGAGAGACCATGACGAGACGACCGCGCCGGAACCATACCCCGGCCTTTAAGGCAAAGGTGGCGCTTGCGGCGATCAGGGGCGAGCAGACGCTGGTGGAATTATCCCAGCAGTTCGAAATACGCGCCAATCAAATCAAGCAATGGAAAGACCAGGTTTTTGCGACCTGATGGCAACATCGCTGTTGTTACTCTTCTGACAACCCAAAGATGCCGAGGCTCCGGACGCGCTGGCGGATATCGGACGGCTGCGTTTCGGTCCGAAAATCGTGCTCTTTGCCGATACCAATAACTCTTCCGTCGCGATCCAAAGACGGAATCTCATGAGAGATGACTGCTTGCCAGCTATCTGGTGCTGGCCAGATCGAGCCGCAATCTTCCGGTCGGTCTTGTCCATCATTAGCCGCGTTGTTTCGAATGCCGGCTTCTTCCGCAAGTAGCCACGAAATTCGCCTACAAGAATTCGGTTTTGGACAAGCTCATGGTCGTAACTGACACGGGTGCAAGCGAGTGATCTGTTAATCACCCAAGGAAAGCGGCCGTAGATCCGCATCAGCACAAAGGCGCGTCCGGCGTCGCTACCTCAACAGCATTATCAGCCCACGACCTGGCCTCTCTCGAGAAGTCGGCCCGTCGCGGTATCCGGAAATTCAAGGGAACGTCACTACATAAATCTGGAGGGATAAAGCATGTCGACTACAGACAGACTGCGAAGCGTAGATCCGGCGGTATTCTGGCCGGCCCTAGCTATAACAGCCGGGTTCATCTCATGGGGAGCATTGGCCCCGGATAGCCTCGCCTCGGTCACTCAGGCCACGCTTTCGGCGATCATCAACGGCTTCGGATGGGGCTTCGTTGTCTCGACGGCGTTGTTCCTGGTCTTTTCTGGCTTCCTGGCGAGCAGCCGTTTCGGCAAGATCAGGCTTGGGGCTGATGACGAGCTTCCGGAATTCCGGACGGTTTCGTGGGTATGCATGATGTTCAGCGTCGGGATGGGCATCGGGCTGATGTTCTGGGGCGTTGCCGAGCCAGTTTTCCATTTTGGCGCACCGCCTCACGGGCTGGCGGTCGCGCAATCCAAGGAAGCTGCACTGCTTGCGATGAAATATTCCTATTTTCATTGGGCCCTGCACCCTTGGGCCATCTATGCGATTGTCGGCCTGGCAATCGCATACTTTACCTACCGCAAGGGCTTACCCATCCTGATCTCAAGCGCGTTTACCCCCCTGCTCGGCAAGGCGGTCAATGGACCGATCGGCAAAACGATTGATATTCTCGCCGTCATCGCCACATTGTTCGGCACGGCGACGTCGCTTGGACTTGGTGCACAGCAGATCAACAGCGGTCTGAATTTTCTCTGGGGACCTGGTGAAGGAACAGGCATTGCCCTTGCGATCATCGCGGTGCTGTCGATGCTTTTTATCCTGTCGGCCGTGTCCGGGGTGGGCAGGGGCGTGCAGTTCCTGAGCAACATGAACATGGTGGTCGCCGCCGCGCTGCTGCTGTTTTTGGCTATCGTTGGACCGACCATCTTCATCCTCAACACCTTCACCGAAGCGCTCGGCGACTACCTGGCCGATCTCGTCACAATGTCGTTCCGCACCGCCGCCTTCAGCGACGGCAAGTGGCTGGGGAGTTGGACGATCTTCTACTGGGCCTGGTGGGTGTCTTGGGCGCCTTTCGTCGGCGTCTTTATCGCCCGCATCTCAAAAGGGCGCACCATCCGCGAATTTGTCATTGGCGTCCTGCTCATTCCGAGTGGCGTAACCTTCCTCTGGTTCACCATCATGGGTGGTACGGCACTGCATTCGGAACTGATGGGGGTTGGTGGCCTTGTCGAGGCGGTCAACAATCAGGGTGCCGCAATCTCACTGTTTGCGCTACTCGAACAATATCCGGGAACCGCGGTCACTTCGTTCCTCGCGATATTCCTTGTTGCGATCTTCTTCATCTCGGGAGCGGATGCCGCCTCGATTGTGATGGGCATGCTGTCGTCTCATGGCACACTTGAGCCTGCACGCGGCGTCGTCGTCCTTTGGGGCGTCCTTGCAGGCGCGTCGGCCTGCGTCTTGCTGGTGATGGGAGGTTTGCAGGGCCTGCAGACCGCGTCGATCATCGCGGCAGCACCCTTCCTCGTCGTTATGATCGGGTTGTGCATCTCCCTATGGATCGCGCTGTTGGACGACCTCGAAGGGCGCAGCAAACTGGCCCCACCCCTGCCCGCAGGCCCGCCTTTAGGCGAAGCACTCGCGGCTGAGTAGGTCACCGCTTTGCCACCCAAGCAACCAACCAATCGCACCCTAAACTGAGTTTCAGGTGCGATTGGCAGGAAGCGCGCGCGGGTTAAATTCACCCCCTCCACGTTTCATCCTGACCCACGCGAGGCACTGCTTGCAATGACCCACGATCGAGCCTGGTATGGCGGCTCCAATTGACGCCTAAGCAGGCGAAAGCCTTTTGGTAACTTTTCTGTACGATCGTGGATAATTCACCCGCTTCCGATAATACGCACCGCGGATCGTCCAATCCTGGCAAACCGGCAAACGCTGCCCCTGCCGCTTCGTGCAAAGCGGGCGTCACCGTGTAAATGCAGTTGAATCCGCAACTTCACGCCTACCGACAGGATCGCTTCTGCCATCGATTGGCCTGTGCCTTCAGCACGTCAACCTGACGAAGCTTCGCGACGATCTATTCTGCCGCGTGTCGTTTCACTGCCATTTCAATGTCCTTTCCGAGGTTCAAAAGCCATACTTCATGAAGGATCACGTCAGAGGCAGACCATTGGAAGAACTACAGGAGGAAGGGCATGAGAAAGACTATCTATCTAATCGCCCTGGCGGGCCTTACCCAGCTCGCTTGGCACTCACCTGCCGACGCGGGTGTCGAATGCGAGAACTTGCAGGCAAAAACTGATTCTGTCGGTATCACCATAAGCGAGAGCGCAAAAACAAGTCCCACCAACGACATCCCGGTTGGGCACTGCCTGGTTCGCGGCATCGTCGGCGCGCGCAAGGGAACAGACGGGGTGTCCTACGGGATACGCTTCGAGTTGCGTCTTCCCGATCAATGGAACGGGCGGTACGTCCACCAGTTCAACGGAGGGAACGACGGAACTGTCGTTCCGGCTGTCGGACCATTACTCGGAGGCAACAAGCAGGACACCGCTCTTGCGCGAGGTTATGCGGTCGTTTCGAGCGATGCAGGGCATGACGGCAAAGCCAATCCCGACCGGGGGCTCGCCGCCGGAGCAGCGTTCGGGTTCGATCCCGAGGCGCGGAGAGATTATGGATACGGAGCGGTCGCCAAGCTCAACCCGATTGCCGTCAATCTCGTGGAAACTTACTACGGTAAGAAAATCGCTTTCAGCTATGGGGTCGGAGGCTCCAACGGGGGGCGACATGGCCTGATGGCTGCTACCCGTATGCCAAACGACTTCGATGGTATCCTTGCAGGCTATCCTGGCTTCAATCTTCCAAGGGCCGCTCTCCAACATGCCCTCGACATCCAATCTTGGGCCAAGGTTAACAGCGACATTTCCAAGGCGTTATCGCGAGAGGACATGGCCACACTTGCGAAAGGCATTCTTGCGGCATGCGATGCATCCGATGGGCTGACGGACGGGATCGTAGGCGACCCGGACTCTTGCGAGACATTATTTAAGCCCCAAGCCCTCCAATGCCCGAATGGCAGGACCGATGATTGCCTCAGCGAAGCCCAGGTCACCGCTCTTTTGGCGAGCCGCGCCGGTCCACGTGGACCCAAGGACGAACAGCTCTACAGCGCCTGGGCCTGGGATCCGGGAATGGCCTCGGCTAACTGGCGTGGATGGAAACTTGAAAGCGCGGTTGATTCCTGGGGTCGTAGACCCACGATCGGAGTAATGGGAGCGGCTTCCCTTGCACAGATTTTCACGACACCGCCTACATCCGTCGGCGGCACGCCGGAAGAACTTCAGAAGTTCCTTCTCGAGTTCGACATCAAATCCGAGTCGTCTAAGATCTTCGCCAAAGACGGAGTGATGACCGAATCCGCAGTCGAGTTTATGATCCCGCCACGCTCTGACAATCCGGATTTAAAGGACTTCCGCGAAGCCGGGCACAAGATGATCGTGTTTCACGGCAACGCCGACCCGGTGTTTTCGGTGCTCGATACGGTCAATTGGTATCAAAAACTCGATGCCAACAACAAAGGCGCGGCGCAGTCCTTTGTCAAGTTTTACCGGATACCAGGGATGCCTCACGGTGCCGGCGGTCCATCCTACGATGACTTTGATTTTTTCTCCCCCCTCGTGGATTGGGTTGAGAAAGGGACTGCTCCTCAGGCCGTCTCAGCAGGCATCACCCAAAAGAACGGCGAAGCGAAAGCATTGGTCGGTGTTCGCTATCTCTATTGCCCATATCCCCAGGTAAGCAGAGTGAAAACCAGCTCTACAGGCGAGAAAGAGAGAGCCTGCCAGTAAAGCGTAAGCCGGATAGCTCTCCCCGCAAAGAAATGATGAGCACCTACGTGGCGAGGCACTCGCCAAAGGCGGGAGATTTCGATCTTCTTGCAAAAACACGGCCATTATAACTTGGAATGGCCGTGTTGATTTTTAGGGGTCAATGAAGCCGCTCGGGGTGCGGCCGCCATCTTCCCCCTACCAAGGCGGGTTGCAAGCGGGGTAATGGGCTAGTGAATCTTGGCCCAATCACTCAGCGCGGCCATATCGCCCCCGGCGCGCTTGCGCAGGTCGTAGGCTTCACGCACGGCCTCCTCCTTGATGCGCTCCACATCGAGGCCGACCAGCTTTCCGCCTCGTTTCATGACCCGGCCATCAACAAGCACCGTATCCACGTTGGCGGCGCGCGCGGTGCGACCGATCATGGCTTCCGGCCGGCCGTAGGGCAGCATGTTGAGGTCGTCGGCGCGAACGAGCACGATGTCGGCTCGTTTGCCGACCGTAAGCGATCCGGTCCTGTCGGCAATGCCCAGCGCCTTCGCGCCATTTATCGTCCCCATTTTGATGACATCGGCGAAGTTGATCGGCTTCGACTTTTCCGTGTCCAGCCCTTTGAACGGGATACCCATGTACCAGGCCGACGACATGGATTCGAACATGTCGATCGGCGCAAGCGCGTTGGCGTCGAAAGACAGCGAAACGTTGACGCCGTCATTGAACATATGCACGAGCTGCTGCGCCTGGTAACCGGAGTTTCCCAGCCGCAGCTCGGAATGCACCGAGTAGCTGAGCGGCGCGCCGGTTTCGGCCATCGCAGCACGGTCTTCGGGCTTTGCATGGACGAAATGCACGATGATCGTCTTGGGGCCGAGATAACCCCATGTCTTCAGGGGAACGACGCCGTAGCTGTAGCCGCCTTGGCCGGCATGCATGGCTACCGGCAGACCGCGTTCGAATGCCCAGTCCATTTCGGTGCGGAACAGCTTTTCGGTCAGAGTGGCCGGGCCGCGGGAATTCAGACCGAAGGAAACCAGCTTTTCGAATGGCGAGTTCGCATCGAACCATTGCTTCTGGATGTGCCCCGCAAGTTCGAGGTCGATGAGCTTGTCCTTCGCGAGCTGATCGTGATGGCCGAAGGTGAACAGCGCCCGCATCCCGGAATCCTTATGCGCCCGCATTTCGGCTTCCACAGTCTCCTGCGACATGACGTGGTGGCAATAGTTATGCAGGGTCGTCACGCCGGCGTTCAGGCTTTCGGCCATGACCAGCATATCGCTCGCATAGAAAGCCTGCGGCGTCATCTGCGGCACGAAGGCGCGCTTGACACCGAAATATTCCAGACCCGGCGCCAGCATGTTGCGCATGATGCTGGTCCAGATGTGGAAATGCGTATCGATCATTCCCGGCATGACGATCATGCGCGATGCATCAATGACCTCCGCGCCGGGAGCCTGGAGATTCGCTCCGATCGCCACGATCTCGCCGTTGCGGACGTGAATGTCGGCGCCTTCGATATTCCCAAGCTTCTCATCTACGGTCAGCAGCGAGCCGCCCTTGATGAGATATTCCCGGCGGTCCGGCAAGGCCCGCGGCGCGGATTGCTGCGCACGTGCCGGGCTTGGTGCAATCAGAGCCGGCGCTGCAAGTCCGAACACTCCCGTGCAGGCGATGCCGCTCGCACCCAACAGCAGGGAGCGGCGGCCGAACCGCGGCTCAATCGGTTCCCCGCAGCAGTCGCACGGCGTGTCTGATTCATGTTTCCCAGTCATTTTCGTTCCCCTTCTTTTTTGGTCGATGTTGGTCTGCTGAACCAGTGCTGTTCGAAATCTCCTGCATGCGCGCGACCGCACCGCGTTTCCGGCCCGTGACGACGTCGCGCCTTGTTGGAAGTCACCAGCGGCGGGGATTTCTGGATCATCGCCGTGGAGCCAGCCAAGTGGGCAATAGCCGGGCGAGCGGCATCGGTCATTGAGGAGGCTACCTTTATGTTCGAGGTGACGCCAAGCAAGAACCGCGCCAATCAACTGGACCACACTGATGACGGCAAGCTACTCCGTCGGGGTGCCTTGCTGCAGGCATACGGCCGCAAAAGCTATAGGCATTTGCTCAAAAGGCGGGGTCGAGTTGAGAGGGTTCGAGTCACATAACAGAGTGACGTTTACATCGGAGTTCAGGAGCAACATCGCGTGATGGAGTTCATGGACGCGTTGCGAACCACCTTTGTTTGCAACCACAGTTGCTTCGACAAGATGACACGGGCGGCTGACTGGACGGTATGGACGGCAAGCTTGGATGCAAGGGTTTAGTCCTCGAGACACCGATCCTCGCCAGTCGCGGCCGGAACAGCGGACCGATGGTCAGGGAGATCGGGGGCGGGTCGAAGCCGCGGCAGGATACCGACATTTCCGATCACGCCTTCTTCGAAAAAGACAGCCGTCGCCTGAGCATCGAGAGCCCTGGGGAGATCCAGATCAGCAGCGTGAGGAATCCCAGGGCGTTTGCGATTGGCCGATCAAAGAAGGCAACCATCGAACCGCCTGATTTCATCATTGAGGTCAGGAAGTTCTGTTCCAAGACAGCTACGGCATAGTCACAACATCAAAGAGCCGAATCCATTCACGCCGGGGGCGATGCATCAAAGCCGCGAGGCATATGAACCGTCGGAGTGCGATTGTACGTTCGCTTTCTCTTTGATTACATAGCCGTCGCTGTGCATAATCCTCAGTCGCGCCAGTGCCTTGGCAATATCTGCGTCGGCAAAGACCGGCTGGAAACAGTGCGAATGGTTGGAGAAGCCGGATGGAACTGAAGTGGCTTGAAGACTTCGTCAGCTTGGCGCGTTTCATGAACTTCACGCTTGCGGCCCATGACAGAAACATCACCCAGTCGGCGCTCAGCCGCCGTATCCGGCAACTCGAACAATGGGTGGGCCTGCCGCTGATCGACCGTTCGACCTATCCCGTCAAGCTGACGCCGGCGGGCTACAGCTTTTTGCCGAAGGCGCGCAAGAGCGTCGACATGCTCTGCGCCTTGCGCGAAGATACGATCGAGGCGCACGGCTCGACGGAGGAGGTCCTCTCCTTTGCGACGATGAGTACGCTCGTACTGACATTCTTCCCGGCCTGGATGGAAAAGGTCGAGGCGCTGGGAGGGCCGTTCCGGACACGCTTCACCGAAGCCTATTCTTCCTTTTCCAACAATGTCGCGACACTGTTCCGCAACGAGTGCGACTTCCTGCTGATCTACGCCCACGATTCCGTTCCGGCGATGCAGGACCTTTCCGAACACGATTATCTGACGCTTGGAGCCGAGCAGGTGATCGCCGTGTCGGCGCCGGCCGAGAATGGCGATCCGCTGCATGGCGTGCAATCCGATGGTAGGCTGATCGACTACCTCAGCTACCGGGACAATTCGTTTTTCGCGCAGGCCTTGCCGAATGCCGTCTTCGACAAGAAGGCGCTCCGGTTTAATACGGTCTACGAGAATGCGATGTCGGCGGCATTGAAGGCGATGGCCGTGTCGGGCCACGGCGTGGCGTGGATCCCGGAAAGCCTGGCCATTCAGGAACTGCAGACCGGTCAACTCGTCCGGGCGGCCGATCCCTCCTTCGATATCGAAGTCGAAATCAGGCTCTACCGCTCCCATCGTCTGCGCGGCAAGCGGGCCGGTCAGTTCTGGAGGCAGGCGGAGGAGGTCGCGCTGCAAGCCAACCGCTAGACTACCGACCCTTCCTGGCTAGATCTCGGTCATTCCTGGCACCGCCGTCGAAAACCGGGGCCAGAAATGCCAGGTCCGGCTGCTCGTCCAAAGCGTCGAGAGCGGCATAGATGGACATGGGGTTTGCAACACCTTCCAGGCAGTCTGCAAACTTCGTCCTGCGGTCATCCTCCGAAAACGGCTCGGACAGGCCGCCGCGTGCAAAGCTCCGTTCCACACCATACACCTGGCCATCGCGGAGGGTGATCCGCAAGCGGTGCGGCAGGTAGCTCGTTGCACTTGCTTCTTCCGCGGCGCTGTAGTGGGTCATCGATATCTTTGCGAGGAGCGGGTCTTTCGTCACGACGCCGACTCTTGCGGGGGTGAAGTCGAGCAGCGACAGGCTCTTGTTGCGGAATGCCAGTGCCAGGCAATACTGCATGGAGAAACGGGCTTCCATCTCGTCACGCGGTTGCGGGTAGGCAAGGTTGCGGTAGTTGGCAATCCCGACATGGCATTCGGCGGATACGATCGCATCCGGATCGATCGGGGCGTCCTTCATCAGGTCGAGGGCCGCATCGACGATCAGATGCGTCGAGCCACAACATGGATGCAATTTCGGCATGACGCCGACCGTTTCGATCGTATGCTCGCGCGTGCCCGAGATATCCGCAAGGTCGTAGCCCTTCGGCGCCTCGCCGCCGAACATTTCCAGGAAGCCTTGCGGACCCTCGAGAATGTCGAGACGCCCCTGAAGCCCCGTCCCGGCCAGAAGCGCTGCCTCCACGGCATTGCGGGCCGCCATCCCGGCGTGGAAGGGCTTTGCCGGCGTGCCGAACTGGCCTTTCGTGCCCGAAGCCATGCTGGCGCCCATCGACAGCGCCCGGGCAATGCCGGCAGCATTCATTCCCAAAAGCTTGGCGACGCCGGCTGCCGTGCCGATACTGCCGACCGTCGACGTGCCGTGCCACCCGGCAGTATAATGCGATCCGGCAACGCCGCTGCCGACAAACGCCTGCGCCTGGAGAGCGGCGAGATAGGCATCCGTCAGCGCCCGCCCGCTGACGCCCAGCCCACCGGCGACGGCCAGAAGCGCCGGCACGATGACGGCCGAGGCGTGGCTCATGCCGGGACGAAAATTATCGTCGTAATCCAGGGCATGGGCGGCGGTGCCGTTGACCAGCGCGGCCACCGAGGCCGACTGACGTCCGCCGGTGACGAGCGGTTCCTCACCATTGCGCAGCCAGCCAAAGGCCTGCGCCACGGCAAGCGTGCTCTTGTCGGCACGACCAGCATAGAGACAAGCGATCGTGTCGGCGATAGCCTGATGGGCAAGCCGGCGTGCATCGCCGGAGATCGCCGGCGGGGCGGCACACCAGTCTGCGATAGTCTCGATAACGGTTCTCATGGGAAACTCGCTGGTTCTTGATTTGAAGACGCGCGGCCGCGTTCGCGCCTCCTGACAAGCGCGATCACTGACCTGGATGTCGGCTATCGTCAGGAAGGCTGGTCTACCGCCGCGAGCAGTTGGCGCAGCAACCGACCGAAGCCGAAGGCACTGACCTGGCGGCCTGATATTTCCGTATCGACGCGATGGACCACGACCATGTCGAGCGCGGGCATCACAAGGCAATAATGTCCCCCGGCCCCCATTGCGGCATAGCTGCCCTTTGGCGTCACCACACCCGGCAGGAAAACGCCGTCCCGTTCGAGCCACCACATGTAACCATAGGCGCCATGCGTGCCTGCATGCGAATAGGGCAGGACACATTCCTGCACCCAGCCGATCGGCAGAACCTGAGCCGAATTCCAGACGCCGTGGCGCAGGAAAAGCTGCCCGAAGCGGGCCAGATCCCGGCTGGACATGCGGAAAGGATAGGCGCGGTGCTCGCTGATGTCGAAACTCTCGTGCCAGCCGTCGGGCCGGCCTCCGGATTGTCCGTCGATAAGCAAAAAGTCCTGCATGCCGGTAGGACTGGCAATTCGCCTTGCAAAGGCCTGGTGAATGCTCTCACCCGTCAGCGTTTCGAAAATCGTTCCGAGCGCATTGAAATCCCAGTTGTTGTAGCACCAGAACGTGCCCGGCGCGTGGGCATGACGTCGCTCCTTGATCCGGCGCATCCAGGGCGTCTCATATCCGGCCGGATGGTATATGCCCGAGCGCGCCGTCAGCAGATCATAGACGGTCGCCTGCTTTTCAACCTCGCTCAGCCCATCGCGGTCGTCGATACCCAGACTTTCCAGAGTGCTCGAGAGGTCGATCCGGCCGTTCTCGACCTCAGCGCCGATCAACGCCGCCAGAAAGCTCTTGCGGATCGAATGACACAGGAATTTCCTCGTCGGATCGCCGAGCGTAAAAGCCACTTTGCCTTGGCGGATGACCAGCAACATGTCGGTGGCCTGCAACGCTGCGATGGCGCGCACCTCTTCGAGTGCATCTGCGCGGAGACCTGCGTCGCTGGGCGTGGCAAAATGCTCCCATGTCCCGGAAGGATCGCCGGCATCGTCAATGGCATATGCCTGGAGCGCGGTCATGCCACCGCCTCGTCCCGCCTCGCGACGGCCTCGATCGTCGCCTGCAGGAATTCGCGGGTATAGTCTTGCCTGGCCTGCGACTGGCGGATCTGCTGGGAGGTCAGTTCCTCGATGATCTTGCCCTTATACATCATCCCCGCGCGCTCGCAGATATGAGCAATGACGGCAAGGTCATGCGACACCATGAGGTAGGTGAGGTTGCGCTCGATCCGAAGTCGTCTCAGGAGGTTGAGGATTTCCGCCTGCACGGAGACGTCGAGCGCCGAAGTCGGTTCGTCGAGCAGCAGGATTTCCGGTTCGGTGATCAGTGCCCGGGCGATCGCAACGCGCTGACGCTGGCCACCGGAAAGCTCGTGCGGGTAACGATAGCGGAAGGACGGACCGAGACCCACAGCGTCGAGCGTTTCCGCGATGCGCTCGGAGGCCCGGTCGATGCCGTGGATGGCAAGCGGTTCGGCCAGAACCTTTTCGACGATCTTGCGAGGGTGGAGGCTGCCATAGGGGTCCTGGAACACCATCTGCACGCGGCGGAAGAAATCCTTGCTCCGCGTCTTTGGCAGTTCCTTGTCAGTCAGCGTCAGGGCACCGTCATAATCGCTGTTGAGCCCGCTCAGGGCTCGCAGGATCGTCGACTTGCCGCAACCGGATTCGCCAATCAGGCCATAGGCCTCACCCTTGTTGATCCGGAACGAAACGTCGTCCACCACACGGGTGCGGGCATGTTTCGCGCCAAAACTGATCGAAAGACCAATGGCCTCGATCAGCGCTCTCGTCGGTTTCATGCGAGCTCTCCATTGCGATAGACGGGGCCGTCGAGCCAGCTTGGGTCCCGCACCGGCACCGTGAGGTTCTCAACGGCGACATCGAGCCGCGGCAGGCTTTCGAGCAGGGACTGCGTGTAGGGGTGCCGGGCGTTGTGCAGTTCGCTCGCCGGCAGATCCTCCATGATCCGGCCGGCATACATGACCAGAACCCGGTCGCAGAAGCTGGCAACGAGATTGAGGTCGTGGCTGATGAACATCAGCCCGGTGCCGCGACGGGTGACCAGTTCGTCGAGGATGGTCAGAACCTGTCGGCGCACCGTCACATCGAGAGCGGAGGTCGGTTCGTCGGCGATGATCAGATCCGGCTCGGGGATCAGCATCATGGCAATCATGATACGCTGTCCCATGCCGCCCGACACTTCGTGCGGGAAGAGCTTGAATACCCGGTCCGGATCGCGGATCTGCACCGCTTCGAGCATGGCCAAGGCTTTCGCCTTCGCCTCGCCCGGCCGCGCCTTGTGATGCAGGCGATAGGCTTCGACGATCTGGTTGCCGATCCGCATCAGCGGATTGAGCGAGTATTTCGGATCTTGGAGAATCATCGAAATATGGTTGCCGCGGATCTTGCGCATCTCCCTTTCGCTGGCGGACAGAAGGTCGATATCCTTGAAGCGCATATGCGTTGCGCTGATTTCCGCGCCCTTCGGCGTCAGCTTCAGGAGCGACCGGCCGGTCAGTGATTTCCCCGAGCCGGATTCGCCGACAATGCCGACCTTCTCGCGGCCGATGGTGAACGAGACCCCGCGCACGGCATCATGGCTGCGCTGCGCGCCGTGGAAGCGGATCCTCAAGTCCTTGACGTCGATGAGCGGCTTATCCATGGCGGGGATCCAGAATGTCGCGCAGGCCATCGCCGAGAAGATTGAAGGCGAGGCTGGTCAGGAGGATGGCGGTGCCGGGAATGGCGGCGATCCACCAGCTGGTCATCACGAATTCGCGGCCGGAAGACAGCATCGTGCCCCATTCCGGGCTGGGTGGCTGGGCGCCAAGCCCGAGAAAGCCGAGACCTGCGGCGGTCAGAATGATGGCCGCCATGTTGAGCGTGACGCGCACCACCACCGACGGGATGCACATGGGCATGATGTGTCCGAAGATGATGCGCGCACTGGACGCGCCCTGAAGGCGCATGGCGGCAATATAATCGGACTTGCGGATCGTCAGCGTCTCGGCGCGCGCCAGGCGGGCGATCGGCGGCCAGGAGGCAAGCGAGATGGCGATGATGGCATTCTGGATGCCCGGTCCGAGCGCTGCGACGAAGGCCAGCGCCAGGATGAGGTTCGGGAAGGCCAGAAACACATCGACGATGCGCATCAGCACCGTATCGACCCAGCCGCCGAGATAACCTGCCGTGGTGCCGACGATGAGCCCGATCGGCGCGACGATGACGGTCGTCAGAAGCGCGATGTAGAGAGTGATGCGGGCACCGAACAGCAGACGGCTATAGACGTCGCGACCAAGCTCGTCTGTGCCGAGCCAATGCTGGAAGGAGGGTGCCAGCAGCCGCGCGGCAAGGTTCTGCTCGTAGATGTCATGCGTTGCCAGAATGGGCGCCAGCAGCGCCGCTAAAAGCATGACGACGACGACGCAAAGACCGAACAGCGCCGACGCGTTGGACCGCAGCCGCCGCCATTGCAGCCAAAGTTGCTGCATGCGGGCATGAAAGGGCGAGGTCGGCACCGGCGCCCGCAGCCATGCACCGAGGCCGGCAGCGGGCATTGCTGGGTCTGCGATCTGCGAAAGGGATTTATCCGTCATGGCTGCCTCACCGGGTTCTGGGGTCGAAGACGCGATAAAGAAGATCGCAGATGAGGTTTAGGGTGACGAAGATGACGCCGACCAGCAGCGAGCAGCCGACGACGGCATTCATGTCACCGACCAGGAGCGCATTGGTGAGATAGCGGCCGAAGCCCGGCCAGGCGAACACCGTCTCGGTCAGCACGGCACCTTCGAGCAGGAAGGCATAGGATAGCGCCACGACGGTGAGCACCTGAACGGCGACGTTACGGAACGCATGCACCCAGACGGTGCGCGCCCAGGACAGGCCCTTGACGCGGGCCGTGACGATGTATTCCTGCGCCAGCTGCTCGATCATGAAGCTGCGCGTCATGCGGCTGATATAGGCCAGTGCGCCGAAACCGAGGATCGAGGCGGGCAGGATGATGTGGCCGAAGACGTTGCGGAATATTTCCCAGTTGCCGGCAAGCGCGCTGTCGATCAGATGGAAGCCGGTTACCGGCTCGAGGTCGAATTCATGGATGAAATCGATACGCCCCGGCCCGCCGATCCAGCCGAGCGTCGCGTAGAACAGCACCAGGCCCATCAGGCCGAGCCAGAAATTCGGCGCCGAATAACCGATCAGGCCTGTGAAGCGGATGGCATTGTCGAGCCAGGAATTGCGGTACATGGCCGACAGCACGCCGGCGGGTATGCCAAGGCCCGTGCCGATGACGATCGCCAGGGTGGCAAGCTCGATGGTGGCGGGAAACACGCGGGCGATGTCCTCCATCACGGGCTTGCCGGTGGTCAGCGCGTCGCCGAAATCAAACGACAGAATGCCCTTCACGTAGACGCCGAACTGGTACCAGAGCGGCTTGTCCATGCCGAGCGCGCGGGACATCTTCTCGTAGGCTTCCTGCGTGGCATTGTCGCCGAGGATAGAAGCGACGGGATCGATCGGCAGCATCCTGCCGATGAAGAATGTCAGGGCCGCAAGGCCGAACAGCGTCACGAACACCGGCAATAGCGTCCTGCCGAGAATGCTCAGCACGGCGAATGCCGGGTTCTGCCTGGCCACGTTCCCCGCATCGCTGCGGGAAACCGGGAAGGTGGGGTCCGTCATGAACGCCTGTCCCTTATTTGGACACGAGGTTGTAATAGACGCGGAAGCCGTTCCAGGTCCAATCCTTGACCTTACCGCTCATGCCGACGGTATTGTACATCTGGAACATGATGGCCATCGGTCCCTGTTGCATGACGTCTTTCTGCAGCGCGTAGTAAAGTTCGTTGCGCTTGGTCGAATCGCCCTCCAGAAGGGCTGCCTTCACCCGGTTGTTGAAGCCCTCGTTCTGGTAGGCGGAGCGCCAGGCCGGGATCTGCGTCAGCTTGGCTTCCGGACGGTTGTCGGGATTATAGACCAGACGCGAGGCATTACCGTGCGCATCCGGGACACCGGTCTGCCAGGCCAGCATGCCGGTCTGGAACTCGCGGCCACGGATACGGGCAAAGAGCTGGGCATTGGCCATGCGCTCGAGATTAAGCTTGACGCCGATCTTGGACGCGTTCTGCTGGATGCTCTGGGCGATCGGCGCCGAATGCGGCAAGGTGCCGATCAGCACGTTGGCTTCGAAGCCATCCGGATACCCGGCCTCGGTCAGCAGCGCCTTGGCCTTGTCGATATCGAGCTTGAACGGCTGGCCTTCCTTGGCATCGAGAGCCCCGGTGGCGCCGAGCTGGGCAAAGCTTGCCCGCGGCACGCCGAGATAGGTCATGACCGACTTGGCAAGGCCGTCGTAATCGATCAGGTAACGCATCGCCAGGCGCACCTTTTCATTCTTGAAGATCGGGTCGGCGGCGTTGAAGGTCCAGAAAAACAGCTGGGGCTTCAGCACGCGCTCAACCTTCAAGCCAGGCTTGCCGTCGAGATCGGCAAGATCGTCGGGCGATAGGTCGCGGGCAATATCGATATCGCCCTGGGTCAACAGCAGGCGCTGCGTGCCCGGCTCGGCGACGTGACGGATCAGGATGCGCTTCAGCTTCGGCTTGGCGCCGTAATAGTCCTCGTTCGCCTGCAGCACGATGGACTCGCCGGAGTTCCACTGCACCAATTTGTAGGGACCGACGCAGGCCGTGTTGGTGGCGAGGTATTTGTTTCCCATGTCGCCATTGATCTCCTTCGAGATCAGCGTCTTCTGGTCGAGGAGCGCCGACACGCGATTGGCGCCGATAGCCTGCAGGATAAGGTTGGTCGGATAGGGATTATCCAGCTTCAACACGAGCGTGTTGTCGTCGGTCGCGGTGATGCGTTCCTTCACGTTGTCCTTGGCGAAGCCGTATTCGGTCAGCGTTGCGGCATTACCGTAACCGAGCAGCACGACGCGCTGCATCGACCAGGCCAACTCCTTTGCCGTCGCCGGGGCGCCGCCTGGGAATTTCAGGCCGGTATTGAGATGGAAGGTGATCTGCTTGCGGTCTTCGGACACATCCCAGCTTTTCGCGAGAAGCGGTAAGGCCTTGGACTCGTCCTTCGGATCGAAATCCACCAGGGAATCGCAGGTGTTTTGCATCAGCTCGCTGGTCACGACTTCGCCGATCTGCGCCGGATCGAAGGTGCTGATGGCATCGATATTCCACGCCATGACAAGCGCCGTGTCCGGCGTTGCCGCCCGCGCCGGCAGGCTGATCGAGGCCGACAGGGCCGCGGCGGCAGCAATATAACCGATCCTGGAAATGCGTTTGGTAATCATGCTTCTGGTTCCCTTTGTTTTTGTGACTTCAAGCTCTGATTTCGGCCCGGGGGGCTGGACCCTCCCCGGTCTTCAAGGGTCAGGCGGCCTCCTTCGGGCGCGGCTGCAGCGGCGGCTGCACTTCCGGCGGGATCGGGCAGACGTAAGCAGTCCTGCCCAAACGCGCCTGATGGTCCGCCTTGGCCGCAGCCAGCAACTGGCCGTCGCTGAGGAGATCGATGGCGGTGCCGGCCATCATTTTGGCGGCATGGATCATGCCCTTGTGGGCGGCAGCCGTCTTGCCCTGCGCCGTCACCTGCCAGGAATGGCCCGGCGTGCCGATGGCGACGGTTGCCGCATGCGCCTGCACGGTCGGCATTAGCCAGCTGACATCGCCGACATCCGTCGACCCGATCATCGGCTCGCCATCGACATCGAGCGGCACGATGAAATCGCAAAGTGGAGTTTCCTCCTTGCGCGGCAGGCCGACGCGAAGATAGGCGTTGTCGATGTCCTCGTCGCTGAGCGTTGCCTGGATCTGTGCCGCAAACGCCTTGTCTTGCGCATCGAAAGGAACGGGTCCGAGCCGATCCAGATTGCGCTGCATCGCCTCTTCCAGCGGCCGGTTCGGCAGCAGGTTGGAGACGGCGCTCATGATGGAGATATCGACCGTCGTTCCGGTCATCATCGCCGCGCCCAGCGCCACCTGTTTGACCCGTTCGTTCAGATCCAGCATGCCCTTGAGGTCCCGCGAGCGGATCGCATAGCGCACCGCCGACTTCGCCTGCACGACGTTCGGGGCAATCCCGCCGGAATCGAGCATGGCATAATGGATACGGCTGGAATCCGGCACGTGTTCGCGCAGATAGTTGACGCCGACATTCATCAATTCGACGGCATCCAGAGCGGAGCGGCCGAGATGCGGCGTCGCGGCAGCGTGCGAGGATCGGCCGGTGAAGCGAAAATCCATCCGGGTATTGGCAAGCGACAGGGCCTTGGCGACCTCGGTAAAGGCGCCCGGATGCCAGGTGATAGCCGCATCGACACCGTCGAATGCGCCTTCGCGCGCCATGAAGGATTTTGCCGCGCCGCCCTCTTCCGCCGGGCAACCGTAATAGCGTACCCGGCCGGGCTTGCCCGACTGGGCCAGCCAATCCTTGATCGCCGTCGCGGCCAGCATCGCTGCGGAGCCTAGCAGATTATGGCCGCAGCCATGGCCGTGGCCGTTGCCTGGCAGAGGCTTCGGCTCGGCAATGCCTGCCTCCTGGCTCAGGCCCGGCAGCGCATCGTATTCGCCGAGAATGGCGATGATCGGCCCGCCCTCGCCTGCCTCGCCCATCACCGCGGTCGGGATGCCCGCGACGTTTTCGGTGACGCGAAAGCCCTGTTCGCGGAGCATGGCGGCGTGTTCTGCAACCGAGGCGTATTCCGTATAGGCGATTTCCGGCATGCCCCAGACACGGTCGCTCAGGGCGACGAATTCCGCCCTGTGCTCGTCCACCAGATCCCAGATTCGCTCGCTATTCTGCATTTCAAAGTCTCCATGCGGCTTGATGTCAAAGGTGTTTTTCAAGGAAGCGGGCGAAGGCGGAAAACGCCTTCACGCGGTTTTCCCGGCGCGCGAAGCCATGCCCCTCGTGGTCGATGCGCAGGTATTCGCAATCGTGGCCGAGACCGCTCAGGCACGAATAGACGTCTTCGCTCTGCCCCATCGGCACGCGGGGGTCGCGGTTGGCATGAACGATCAGAAGCGGCGCCTTCATCCGGGCGATCCGGTTGATCGGCGAAAACCGCTCCAAAGCCTCGCGCATGACGGACGGTTCGCCATATTCGGCGGCCCGCTGCTGCCGGCCCCAGGGGCCGGTCGCAAGAAGATGGGTCAGGAAATTCCCGACACCGTAGAAATCCACGCCGAGTTTCCAGAGTTTGGGATCTTCGGTCAGCGCCGACAGAACCATGAAGCCGCCATAGGAGCGGCCGAACACGCCGATACGGCTGTCATCCACATCCGCTCGCGCCCCGATGGCGAGCCGGATCGCCCGCAGGTCGGCCACCGAATCCAGACGCTTTTCGCGGTCGTCCAGCTCGTGGAAGGCACGGCCATAGCCGGTGCTGCCGCGCACGTTCGGTGCCACCACCATGACACCTTGCGAAACGAGAAACTGGACGTCGGCGCGGAAATCCGGCTTCCACTGCATTTCCGGCCCGCCATGCACGATGAAGAGAACCGGGTAACCGGCGGCAGGCGCCGGCGAGGATGGTGTGTAGACGAAGGCCGGTATCGGCCGTCCGTCAAAACTTTCAAAGCGTTCGACGACCGGCTCCCGGAAGGATCCGACGTCCAGACCTGGCGTGTCGGAGGCGACCGCCAGCTCGAAACGCCCGCTGGCCAGATCGAGCCTCCAGATGCCCGGCGGCGTCGCAGCCCCTTCGAGCGGGAAGACCAGCGACTGGCCGTCCGGCGTGAATGCGACGGAGGTGATGACCCCGACCTGCTGCCCTTCGAATGACCGCATATCGCTGCCGTCACGGTTGCACAGGCCGATGCTGCTCCAGCCGTCTTCGTTGGAGACGTAGGCAATGCGCTGCTGGTCGGGCGACAGGGCCACGGCTTCGATATCGCGGTCTGAAAGCTCGACCAAGGGTGCGACGCTGCCGTCTCCGGCAGCAAACCGGCAAATAGCCATGAAATCGCGGCCCTGGTCGCAGACGGCCACACCGCCGCTGCCGTCCCTGAACAGGCGTGCGGCAACATAGCGGGCTTTCCCGGCATGCGGCATGATCGGCGTCAGTTCGCCATTGACGATGTCCAGCCGATACATGTCCTGGTCGTTGCCGGAGCGCAGCGATTCCCGCACCAGCAGAGCGTTTCCGTCGGGGGAAAAGGCGAGCGCCTCGCGCATGCCGGTGCCGACAAAGACTGTCGACGTCTCGCCCGTCGTCACATTCATGACGTGGATGTCCATGTCGTAGGGGGAACGGGCGTTGGACGCATAGGCGATCCGCTCACCGTCCGGAGACCAGGCGCCCCAGACATGCACGACACCCGGCGCCTGCGTCAGCGCGACGGGCTGGGCATCGATGTCCGGCAAAAGCCAGAGCTGATGCCGTTCGTCACCGCCACAATCCAGGGTGAAGAGGATTCCCGGCCCCTTCGGATTGAAGGCGAATGCGCCGATCGGTTCGGGCATGGCGGTAACCTGCCGTGCCGGCCCGCCGGCCAATGGCCTGACCCACAGCTGGTTGAAGCCGGTGGCATTCGAGAGATAGGCAAGCCATTGGCCGTCTGGCGACACGGCCGGCGATCTGACGGACTGGATCTCCAGGAACGGAGCGATGGCTTCAGCCTCAAACGACGTCGTCATCAGATCATGCCCTGCCGGCTTTCATGCACGTGGACGGCGGCAAGCTTGCCGCGCAGCCGCTCGGAGGCATTTTTCAGCTCTTCGAAAAGCGGCCCTTTGGTCGATTGATGATTGGCTTCCGTGACGATCGAGAAGCCGGCTTCCGGCCAGGCCCGATGGAGCCGCCACGCCGACGCCATCGGCGTCACCGTGTCATACCGTCCCTGGACGATCTCGCAGGGCAGGTCACGGATCCGGCCGATATTGCGGAGCAACTGGCCCGGAGCGAGAAACGCGCCATGCATGCAGTAGTGCGTAAACAGCCGGGCGACGGCAAGCGCGGCCATCGGCTCCATCAGGGCTGCGACATGGCCGGGGTCCGGCAGGAAAGTCTGGGTCTTGGCGGAAAAGCCTCGCAGGCTGAGCGACGCGGCCACCTCTTCATGGGCATTGCCGCTAGTCAGCCGCCGGTAGTACGCCGACAGGAGATTGCCACGCTCGGCTTCGGGAATGAAGGCCGCAAATTCCTCCCACTGATCGGGAAAGATGGCCCGCACACCGTTGAACCACCAATCGATATCCTCCTTGCCGGCGAGGAAAATGCCGTGAAGGCGAAAGCCGAGGCAGCGGTCGGGACACGCCTCCCCATAGGCCAGTGCCAGACAGCTGCCCCATGATCCACCGGAAACCAGCCATCTGTCGATGCCGAGATGGTCGCGCAGCAATTCCATGTCGGCGACCAGGGCCGTCGTCGTGTTGCCGTCGAGATCCGCATGCGGCGTCGACCGGCCGGCGCCGCGCTGGTCGAAGATAACGATCCGAAACGTGGAGCGATCAAAGGTTTCGACCTGCTTTAGGGACATGCCAGCACCTGGCCCGCCGTGAAGAACAACGACAGGGATACCCTCAGGATTGCCATGCACCTCGACATAGAGGCTTCGAACCTCGTCCACCGGGAGATAGAAGCTCTGTTCACCCTGCTGCTGCGACTGCATTCGCCCGCTCCAATGCGCACCACTGTCTGCCTAATTTATAGGCATGATGATGTTATGTGCATTGTGGAGCGATCAAGGCCTCCCTGTCTAATGAGAAAACAAGATGGCCCATTCCAAATCGGAATAGTTATCGAGGCCGGTAACCTTCTCTGGGGTGACGGGCCACGATTTGTTAGCGCCGACTGGGCCATCACTATCTCTGTTGTTGCGGAGATAGTGGTGGCAATGGAGTGGACGATTTCGATCGAGGGGACGAACGAACTCGGCGACAGATGTCGCCGGAAGGTCCGGATCGACAAAGGTGGCGAGCGTGTGCGTGACGGAGACCTTGGCCTGCAGATCGACGATGGCAAGAAGATCATGGTCGCCCCTGCAGAGCGCAGTCGTGAACGAGGAGGCGGAGGCCTACGCCCTGCTTTGACGGGTCTGTCCGGATTGCCACGCCTTTCGGCCAGTCAAGGAACAATTACCGCGAATCCGAGCCGCCGCCATACAGATGTGGAACAAGGTCGAACACCTGCAAACAGCCTAAGCGAACGTGATCGGCGGAAGTTTCACCGGAGTCCATTAAGTTGACGATACCGCACCGTCGCATCGCATCTGGCGATCCCGATCAGGGCAGATGCAACGCAGACCCGTATTTGCATTTAGTGCAGCCCGCCGACACCCAGAAGGCGTTCGACAGTATTTTGATCCCGGGCTAGCACTTCAGGCGCGCCTGCCCAGGCGAGCCTGCCGCGTTCCAGAATTATAACCTGCTCGGCGAAATCAAGCGCACTTTGGATGCGCTGTTCCACCAACAGGATCGTCATATTGCCGGTTTTGGCCAGTTCGGCAAAGGCTGTCATCAGTTCCTCGCAAATGACTGGTGCAAGACCTTCCAACGGTTCGTCCAGCAGTAGAACAGACGGACGGCCGAGAATGGTGCGGGCTGTGGTCAGCATTTGCTGTTCGCCGCCGGAAAGCTGGTTGCCGAGGTTGCGGCGTCGTTCCTTTAGGCGCGGAAACATTTGATAGGCCTCCTCGAGCGCCGTCCTCGGCCGAGCCTTCAGACCCACAAAGAGGTTTTCCTCAACCGTGAGTGTCGGAAATATGCAACGCGCCTGCGGAACATAGCCAAGGCCTTGGATCGCGCGCGAAGCACTCGGCGCCGCGGTAATATCGGCGCCGCCGAGACGGATACGGCCGCCATATCGTTTCGTCTGGCCGACGAGTGAGGCGAGCAGCGTTGTCTTGCCCATGCCGTTGCGACCGAGCACGGCGAGCCGCTGTCCGGCGGGCACGGAAAAGGATATGCCCTCCAGAACCCGGGTAGGCCCGTATCCGGCGGAAAGGTTTTCGACCTCAAGCGACGTGGCTGGCATTGGCGTAACTTCCGAGATAGGCCTCGCGCACGCGGGCATCCTTGGTGACATCGGCGGGCAAACCGTCGAAGATGATGCTACCGCCGGCGAGCACGATCACTCGCTTGGCGAAGCGGAAGACAAGGTCCATGTCGTGCTCGATCATCAGCACCGCCAGATCCTTCGGCAGGTCATCGAGCGCTTGCTCGATAAGGCCGGTATCGCTCTGCGGCACGCCGGCCGCAGGCTCGTCGAGCAGCAGGACTTTCGGCTTCAGCGCGAGCGCGAGCGCGATTTCCAAAAGCCTCTGCTGGCCATAGGCGGTCTCGCTGACCTTGCGATGGGAAAGTTCTGCGAGGCCTAGCTTCTCCAGCAGGCCGGAGACTTCGGCCATCACATCCGGCATCGAGAGGAAGTTGCCGAACAGCCGGCCAGCGCGGCCATCCCGCTGCAGGACGGCAAGCCCAACATGTTCGGCCGGCGTCATGTCCTGGAAGAGCCGCGTTACCTGGAAGGATCGGACCAGGCCCCGCCGCACCCGGCCGATTGCATTGATCCTGGTGATCGTCTCGCCGCCGAGGCGCACCTCGCCGGAACTCGGCGGTAACGTGCCGGTTACAAGGTTTACGAATGTGGTCTTGCCGGCACCGTTCGGACCGATCAGCGCCACCCGGTCACCCGGCGCCATGGAAAGCGACACGTTATTGGTGACCACGAGCCCTCCGAACGATCGCTTGAGATTGGTGACTTCAAACAGGGCGCTCATTGGCTACCCTCCCCGCGGCGGCTGAACCGCGCGACTGCCGTGCCGTAAATACCCTTGGGCGCGAAAAGCACCACAGCGATCAGCAGCGCGCCGACCATTGTAAGCCAATGGAACGGGTTGGCGGCCGAGACATAATCCTCGAACAGCATGAAGATCAGCGTGCCGGCGATCGCCCCGAATAGCGAACCGGTACCACCAAGGACCAACATGACCAGCGCTTCCGCCGACTGCGTGAAGGACAGTGCGTCGAGCGCCACGACCTGAGTGGAGATAGCACTGAGGGCCCCGCCCGTCCCGGCCACCGCTCCGGAAATCACATACATCTTGACGAGGGCGGTTTTGGGCGAAGCGCCCATGGCACGGATGCGCAACGGGTCCTCCCTGATGCCGCGACACAACAGGCCGAACGGCGAACGCAACAGGATACGCAGCAGCACGAATACGATGAGCAGCAGTGCCACACCGAAGAAATAGGCGGTATGGCCGAAGAGGTCGAACTCATAGAGACCGAAGACCGGCCCGGGCATGATCCCGGCAAGGCCATCGCTGCCGCCCGTCCATGATGAGGCTTTGTTTGCGAATTCGTGAAACAGGTAGATCAGTGCGATCGACAGCACGAGCTGCGGCAGTCCATGCGCCCTGAGCATGATGACTGCACAGAAAAGACCGGCAATTGCACCCGCGATAATGCCACCGAACGTCATCAAGAAAGGATTGTTGATGCCAAAATGCGCCGAAAGGATGCCGGCCGCATAGGCACCGGAACCGAACAGGGCCGCATGGCCGAGCGTCGCAACGCCGCAATACCCGGTCACCAGATCAAGTGACAGCACCAGCAGCGCAACGGCCAGAATGCGGGTCAACAGCGCGAGATTGTCCGGGAAGAGGACATACCCCAAAGCGGCGCAGACCACGATGACGATAATGCCGATCAGGTCCCACTTGAGGGCACCGCTTCGGGGACGGTTGATAATGGTCTCGTTGTTCATGGCCACTGTCATTTGTGCGGGTCCACCTTACGTCACACGCCCGGCAAAGCCGCGCGGGAAGACGCAGATGATCGCGATCACTGCGAGATAGAAGAAAAATTCGCCAAACTCCGGCATCAAGTAGCGCCCGGTCGTATCGATCGCGCCGAGCACGAGACAGGCGATCAGAGCACCCGGTATGGAGCCCGCCCCGCCGACGGAGACGACGACCAAGAAGGTCACCATGTAGCGCAGCGCGTAATAGGGTTCGACCGGCAAAAGCTCGGCACCGACCACGCCGCCGAAGGCCGCAAGCCCAACGGCGACGGCGAAGCTCACCGCGTAGACAAACTCGGTGCGTACGCCGAGTGCGGCCGCCATCGCGGCATTGTCCACCGAGGCGCGCAGCTTTACGCCAAAACTGGTCTTCTCGATCACCAACCAAAGGCCAAGCGCCACGACGAGGCCGCATATGATGGCAAAGAGGCGATGGATGGAAATGGCCCGGAAGCCGAGATCGGCGGATCCCTGCAACGGACCGGCGAGCGGAATCGTCTTAAGCGTTGGTCCCATCACGTAATTGGCGATGCCGATGATGCAGAAAGTGATGCCGATCGTCATCAGGACCTGCGTGAGCTCCGGCTGCCCATAGATGCGGCGATAGAGCAGTCGTTCGATCGGGATGGCGATGACGATGGTGATCACCACGGCGGCGATGACCGCCGCCGCATAGCCCATGCCAAGATCGCGCGCGACATAGGAGGCGATATAGCCGCCGATCATCGCAAAGGCGCCGTGCGCAAGATTGACGACGCGCATCAGGCCCATCGTCACCGAGAGCCCGATGGAGATGACGAACAGCACCATGCCATAGGCAAGCGCGTCAATGGCTATGCTGAAGACTGTCTGCATAGGTTTCCCGTAGTCCTTGTTATCGGTGCGGAGATGGCCAGGGGGTCCGCCCTGTGTGGCCTTTCGTTCGCCTATCGGCACCTTCTCCCCGCTGGGGAGAAGTCATTTCTGGGCCGGCCAATCGCGCCGCCTCTCCCGGAGGGGAGAATGAGAGGCTCACGGCACAACAGTAGATATCGACAACCCACTTACTTCGTAGCAGCCAGACCCGGATCGCCCTGCTTCTCGAAAGTCTTGGTTTCCTTGTTGATATAGGTCCCGTCGGTACCTTTGGCGACTTCTCGCAGATAAATGTTCTGCGTGATGTGACGACTTTCCGGATCGATGGAAACCGGGCCGCGCGGGCTCGTCCAGGAGAGGCCCTTTACCGCTTCCACCGCCTTCTCGGCATCCTGTTTTCCGCCGGTCGCCTCGATCATCTTGTAGATGACATGCATGCCGTCATAGGCGCCGACAGCCGGGAAGGAGAGTTCGGCCTTGTTGCCGATCGCCTTGGCCGCTGCATCGACGAACGTCTTGTTTTCCGGGGAATCGTGCGAGACGGCGTAGTGGAATGTCGTCTGGATGCCGAGAGCCGCATCACCGAGTGCGGGCAGATCGGATTCCTGCGTCAGGTCGCCGGGTGCGAAAAACTTGATACCGGCGGTCTTCAGGCCGTTGTCGTTATAGGCCTTGACGAAGCCGAGTGTCGTCGGACCGGACGGCAGGAAAGCGAAAACGCCCTGGGCTCCGGAATCCTTGATGCGCTGCATGATCGGGCTGAAGTCGTTGGTGGCAAGTGGTATGCGAATCGACTCCACGACTTCGCCACCAGCCTTCGTGAAGCCCGCCTTGAAGGCATTTTCCGCGTCGATGCCCGGACCATAGTCGCTGACGACAGAGATCACCTTCTTCACGCCGGCATCGAACGCCACCTTCGCGATCGGCGTGGAAGTCTGCCAGGTAGTGAACGAAGTGCGCACCACGAGCGGGCTGGTTTTCATGATCGCCGAGGTGGCGGCGTTCATGATGACCATCGGCACGTTGCCCTGTTTCAGGATCGGTGTAGCGGCCATGGCGTCCGGGGTGAAGTAGAAGCCGGCAAGATATTTGACCTTTTCCTTTACGATCAGCTCCTGGGCGAGCGCCTTGGACTGCGCCGGATCGGCGGTCGGAATGTCTCGGTAGATGATCTCGATCGTATCGCTGCCGACCTTCTTGCCGTTGAGCGCCATATAGGCGTCAATACCGGCCTTGAAGTTCTTGCCCTGCAGCGCGAACGGACCCGAGAACGGGCCGACCACGCCGACCTTGATGACGTCGGCGTAAGCCGTGCTATTCAATGCCAACGCCGCAAGGGCGTAGAGAATGATTTTTTTCATGGTTAGTCCTCCCTCTTCGAAATGGCGCACGCCTCCGTAGCTTGTGCACCGATTACAATCGAAATTCATTCCAAGAAGCCCGCTGGCGATGGCCTGCCATCAATACGGCAAGCCCACGTAATTCTCCGCAAGCGCCATGGAGGCGGCCCGCGAATGAGTCAGATAATCCAGCTCGGCTTCCTGGATCTTCTGGTCGAAATCGCCAGTCTCAGGGAAGCGGTGCAACATCGTCGTCATCCACCAGGAAAACCGTACGGCCTTCCATACCCGAGCAAGTGCCTTTTCAGAATAGGCATTGATGCCGGCAGCAGAACGTTCCTGATAATGCTCCCGCAATCCGTTGAAGAGATAGTACACATCACTCGCGGCAAGGTTCAGACCCTTTGCCCCGGTCGGCGGTACGATATGAGCGGCATCGCCGACGAGGAACATGCGGCCAAACCGCATCGGCTCCGCAACGAAGGAACGCAGCGGCGCGATCGACTTTTCAAACGATGGCGCGGTGATCAGCGCTTCCGCATGATGCGCAGGCAGGCGGCGGCGAAGTTCGTCCCAGAACCGGTCGTCGCTCCAGTCCTCGATCTTCTCGTCGAGGGCGCACTGGATGTAATAGCGGCTGCGGGTCGGCGAGCGCATCGAGCAAAGCGCAAAACCACGCGGATGGTTTGCATAGATCAACTCATGATTGACGGGGGCGACCTCCGCCAGGATACCGAGCCAGCCAAACGGATAGATCTTTTCGAAAACGCGGATTGCGCTTTTCGGCACAGCCTTGCGGCTCGTTCCATGGAAGCCGTCGCAACCGGCGATGAAGTCGCAGTCGATGCGATGGGTCGTGCCGTCCTTTTCGTAGGTGACGTAAGACGCGGCGCTGTCGAAATCATGCGGCTGAACATTGCTTGCTTCGTAGATCGTCTCGGCACCGCTCTTTTCGCGGCTCTCCATCAAGTCGCGTGTCACTTCGGTCTGGCCATAGACCATGACGTGTTTGCCACCGGTCAGCCCGTGGAGATCGATCCGGTGATCACGCCCGTCGAATGCAAGCGAGAATCCGTTGTGTGGCAACCCTTCGGCATGCATACGCGCACCAGCTTTCGCCTCGTCGACGAGCCTAACAGTGCCTTCTTCCAGCACCCCGGCGCGGACCCGGCCAAGGATGTAATCCTTGCTCACGCGGTCGAAAATGATGTTGCCGATGCCCGCCTCCGTCAGAAGTTGGCCAAGCAGTAGACCGGACGGGCCTGAGCCGATGATGGCCACCTGAGTGCGCAACCGTTTCCTCCCAAAATCAAATCTGTCTTTTGCCGAATAATGAGCGGGCGCGATCGCAGAAGCAATGGACAATTCGGACCGAAAATTGCACTAATCTCACATTCTTCTCCGGAGAAGCCTCGTGGCGAGACATGTGCCTACCTATCATCTCTATGGTGAAAACAGCGGCAAAGAGCCCGATTTTTGGCTGCATTGTGAGACTATCAAGTCGCGGAGCAGCCTTCACCGCTGGGAAATACGCCTGCACCGACACGAGTCATTCTTTCAGATATTATATGTCGAGGCAGGATCGGGCGACGCGACCCTCGACAGCAAGGTCCACCCATTGGATCCACCGGTGGTCGTCACGATCCCGCCCGGCGTGGACCACGGTTTTCGTTTTTCGCGTGATATCGAGGGCCTGGTCATTACGATCCTCACCTCGCATCTTGGCCATTCATCGTCGGAACGAAGCCGTTTTGGCGACTGGCTGGCAGCGTCGCGTGTGACGCGGCTCGATCCGCAAAATGACGAGGCGGCGTTCGCAATTCTGACCCTGCGACGGCTCGGCGAGGAATTCGAGCACCGCCGTAGCGGCCGAAACGAACTCCTGGCCGCCTATGTCACACAGGCACTTAGATTGACGGCGCGGATCTCGCACGAGGGTGACACCAGTCAGCTTCCGGCCGAAGGCGGAGAACGTCGGATGGAGGTTTTAAGCGGCCTTATCCAACAACATTTCCGCGCGCATAAGCCGGCATCCTTCTACGCCGCCGAGCTGGGCATGTCACTGACGCATCTCAACCGCATTACCCGGGCGATGACGGGACATACTGTGCATGACCTTCTCTGCGCCAAACTTATCGAAGAAGCAAAACGGGAACTACTATTCTCCATCGCCTCGGCAGGTGAGATCGGATTACGTCTCGGCTTCGCCGACCCTGCCTATTTCTCCAGGTTTTTCCTCAAGGAAAGCGGCCTGACGCCGCGAGCATGGCGTATGAAGGAAAGAATGCGACTCGATATGGCGACTGGCGGCTCTGGTGCAATGAAAGCCGTTGATGTCAGAAGGAGCACCGACGATTTTCAGCGCAATTTTTGATGAGCGAGTTCAAATGGTCCCGTTTGCAGAATTGGGTGATTTTGCGGGCAGTGCGTGGCCCCGACATGTTTCGATTGAGTGGTTAGCGCGGATTGGCCTGAATAGTTCGAGAGGGCGGTCAATTTCGTTCCAGAAGCAGTCGCCGATGAGCGCGATATAAACCAATCGCAGCGGTGCGACCTGGGACAAAAGCCCGCCGCCTGCCTCCTCTGCGTTCCGGCCGCAAGCAGTGCGGGGCCGATCGCGTCACGGCCGACGCCGAGCCATCGAGACGGGGCGTCTACCCCTGTCAGCCTGCCGGATTGCGCGCCGTGACGATCCACGCCGCGCCGTCGATCATCACGGACCGCTCACCGGGGCAGCCGGCGAAGACGGCACGAACCGCGGCCGAGGCGCGGGCGCGGATATCGTCGGGCTGATCAGCGAGAGCGCGCGACAGCGGGCCGACCTCGAGTGTCATCTTCACCGCGTCGTCGAGCGCCGCATCCCGCGTCTCCCCCTTGCCGAATGGGATGGAGGCATCGAAGGGCTCAATAGCGACATCGGTGAAGACAGCCCCCGTTAGAATACGCGCCACCCGCCCCTGGTCGCCAAACGAGAACGGGCCGGGCGCTTCGGGATCGGGCGGCGTCATCGGCGGGGGGATGCCCTTCATCGCGCCCATCGGCAAGCGAACCCAATCGTTCTCGGCTATGCCGCGCCAGCAGACGAAAGCGACCCGCGCGCCCGGCTTGAGCGCACGGCGCATATGAGCGAACGCGGCCGTAGGATCGTCAAAGAACATCACTCCGAAGCGCGAGAAAAGGATGTCGAACGCGCCCTCGGGCAACTCGGCGCTGCTGGCGTCGGCCACCTGGAACAGGGCCGGCGTATCCTGTGGCGCAAGTGCGCGCGCTCTATCGATCAGCGGTTCGGATATGTCCACGCCTAGCACATGGCCCCCGCGCCGACGCAGCCGGCCAGATCCAGACTTGACGCCCCAGCGCCGCAGCCAACGTCCAGCACGCGTTCACCCGTGGCGGGCGCGGCGGCTTCGATCGCGGCCTGGCCGAACACCGCCATCATAGCATCGAGCCGGGCCTGGTAGGCGAGCCAGCGCTCCCCGCTTTGGCCTTTCCAGTCGACTGCCTGATAAACATCTTTCTCTGTCATGCGTTCGTCCCGGTACTGATCCATTCTTTAACCAGGATACCGGCCCGGGTGGTCCTTGCCACCGTGCGCGGTGATGAACATAGCGACGGCAGAGCGGCAATAAGATTCGATTTCGTTGTCGTCTTCTGCTCTCGCCGTATCGAAGCGTGCGATAATCAGGAGATCGGATCCTTTGAAAAGCGCCGCAAACAAGCGGGCAGACCGAAGAGGATCGGGCACGTTCAGGATCGCCTTCGCGTGCAACTGACGCAACAGGGCCTCGATCTGGGCGATGACATAGGCGGGGCCGGCTTCGTAATGGAGCTTGCCTATCGACTTTTGGTTCGTCTTGTCGGCCATGACCATGGCTTCGACACTGCGGACGTCCGGACTCAACAGCGTGCGAAGCAGGGATGATCCCACCGCCATGAGCTGATCTTCCGCCGAACCGTCGACGCCTTCAAAAAGGGACTGGGGTGCAAACTGATGGCAGTGGGCCTCAATAGCCGCGCTGAACAGCGCCTCCTTGTTCTCGAAGTGCCGATAGATGCTGAGCTTGGATATCTTCGCTCGCTGCGCGACCTTGTCCAAGGTTGTCGCTTGAAAACCCAATTCCACAAAGAGTTGGCACGCGGCGTCGACTATCGTTTGGCCAAGCGCCTCGTTGGCGGGCCGGCCGCGCCGGCCCTGGCTATTTTCGCCCACTACAATTCCAGTCCTTGACAGTATCGTTATTCGTGAATTACGATACCATGCAGTATCAGAAATATGCAAGCCAAAGATTGGATTTTACCATGTCCTCCAACAAGTTTCCCTGAGCCGCTTTCGCACCAGGCCTAGCCCAGCCCCCTCCATCCATAACACGGAGCCCATCACAATGGATGACGTCATCATCATCGGCGGCAGCTTTGCCGGCCTCGCCGCAGCCCTGCAGCTCGGCCGTGCCCGCCGCAAGGTCACCGTTCTCGATACCGGCCTGCCGCGCAATCGCTTCGCGGGCCGCTCGCACGGCGTGCTCGGCCACGATCACAAGCCACCATCGGACATCCTGACCGAGGCGCGGCAGCAATTGACGCGTTATCCTGCGATCAGAATGGTCAATGCTCGGGCCGACAGCATCTCCGGTACGATCGATAATTTCTCTATTCTCACCGGCGATGGCGAGAGCCTTGGCGGGCGCCGTCTGATTCTTAGCTATGGCATTGTCGACCAGATGCCTGCTGTTCCGGGATTTTCCGAAAGCTGGGGCACATCCATCATCCCATGCCCCTATTGCGACGGCTTCGAAGTCGCCGGCCAGCATTGGGGCCTCGTCTGGTCCGGCCCGCAGTCGATGAATCAGGTCAGGCTGTTCCACGATTGGACCGACACGTTGACGGTCTTCGCTGATGGTCACGACATTGCACCCGACATCCGGACCGATCTGGCGGGCCGAAAAGTACCTGTCGTTGATGGCCGGATCACCGGGATCGCACGTCACGGGGACCACAATGCTACTATCAAGCTCGATACCGGCCCCGATGTCGCAGTCGATATCCTGTTCGCGCATCCGCGCAGCAAGCCGTCCGCAAGCTTGCATGATTCACTCGGCCTCGACACGGTCAATACGCCAACCGGCATCGCTATCAAGACCGACGAGCGCCGCGAAACCAGCATTCCCGGCATCTATGCCGCCGGCGACCTCGCCAACCCCGGAATTCCCTCGGTCACCACGGCAACATGGCAAGGCGCGATGGCGGGTATCTTCGCCCAGCAGTCGATGCTGGTTTGAGAGCGCAGATTCCCTTCTTCGGCTGCCGCGGGCTATTGCCGGCGAACCACAGGCTGGCCGAAGCCCGCGCGACCTGATCCTGACATAACGAAAAACTCCGCTGAACCTGGCAAAGTCCGCCCATCTTCACCCGTGCCAAACACGCCGTCTACTGGTGGACGATCGGCAGCGAGCGCCTCTCGGCCAGAGAGCGATCACTGATCGAGGACAAAGCCAATATTATCCTGGTCAGTGCAGCGTCGTTTTAGGAGCTGGACAACAAGATGCAGCTCAAAAAGCTCGATCAGAAGCCGCAGGAATTACGGGCCGCTGTGACCGCCAGCGGCCTGGGGGTGTGCTTCTAATCCACTTCGTGTCGAAGACGGAAGGTGGCCGCGCTTTCGATGTCTACCAGTCCTATGTGCGCAGCGACGTGATAACCATCTCAGTCGACGCCCAAGTCAATTCGACCCCAGGTGCTCCGGTTATCTAAAGGGCGAACTAGGCAGCCCTTACGACCGACGCCGACGCCCGGTACGCAACGAGGTCTTCGATCGTGATCAGATGGAGGCCGTGCCGCTCGGCAAATGCTTCGAGTTCCGGCAGACGCGCCATGGTGCCGTCATCATTCGCCACTTCACAGATCACGCCGGACGGGGATAGGCCAGCGAGCTTCGCGAGGTCTACTGCTGCTTCGGTGTGGCCCGGACGGGAGAGAACGCCATTTGGATGGGCTCGAAGCGGAAAGATATGGCCCGGCCGAGCGAAATCCTCTGGTCGGGAACCATCCGTAACCAGGGCGCGAACGGTTGCGGCCCGGTCTGCGGCGGAAATGCCGGTTGAGGTTCCGGGAATATAGTCTACGGAAACGGTGAATGCGGTTTTGAGCATCTCGGTGTTTCGGGAGACCATCAACGGAATGTCGAGCTCATCGAGGCGTCCGCCCTCCATCGGGACGCAGATCAGCCCCCGGGCGTGGTTCATCATGAATGCGATCGCCTGAGGCGTGATCTTGTCCGAAGCGATCAGGAGATCACCTTCATTTTCCCGGTCGCGGTCGTCGACCACGATAACGATCTCTCCACGAGCGATCGCGGCGACTGCATCTTCAATCTTTGAAATTGCCACTCTTCGTGCCTTTCAAGGGTTAGCCGGTGTGAAACGGCGTGCATGGCCTGTGAGCCACCAATATCCCTTGGGCGAACAACGCCATGATGCCGCCGCTCTTCGCGGCGTACCCTGCCTTGTCCTCTTCCATCCGGACTATACCGTCGGCTCCGGCATCTCACCGGATCTGCTGACCCTTCCTTTGGAGAAGGCGCTCGCGGGCTCCGGATTGCTTCCGATACCGCCGGTGGGGAGTTTCGCCCCGCCCTGAGAACCCAGCCAACATAGGAAATTCAACCGCCTGAACGCAAGCCCAAAGTAGAGCACGCACTGTTCATTTTTATGCATCTCCCTGGAACTGACAACTGCCACGCCATCGTTTTCAGCGCACGCCACGGCAATGACGCAGCCTGGCGAGCGCAATCACATGCACTTCCGGTTGCCAAAGACTCATGACATGATCAGTCCGCCGTCGACATTGATCGTCTGCCCGGTGATGTAAGCCGCGTCGTCGCTGGCGAGGAAGGTCACGAGGCCGGCAACGTCCTCGCCGGAACCTGCCCGTTTCATGGGGATGCCTTCGACCCATTCCTTCATCAGTTCGCCAGGAGCGTAGTTGCCCAGCAGCTTGCCCCAGGCGTGGTCGTTGTACGCCCACATGTCGGTCTCAATGATCCCGGGGCAGAACGCGTTGACAGTGATATTCTCGGTCGCGACTTCCTTGGCAAGACTCTGGGTAATCCCGACAACGCCCATCTTCGAGGCGGCGTAGTGAGGCGTATAGATGAAGCCGTCGCGAGCCTGTCCGGAGGCCGTATTGATGATACGGCCTCCCCTGCCGTGCTTGCGCATGCGGGCGATCGCCTCCTGGGCGCAGAGGAACACTCCTTTGGTGTTGACGGCCATGACCTTGTCCCACTCGCCCTCGGTCATGTCCTCGATGCGGGCAATGGTAATGACGCCGGCATTCTGGATCGACACGTCGACCGTGCCGAACGCGTTCTCAGCCGCATCGTAGAGTGCCCGGACGCTTGCCTTGTCGGTGACGTCGCCGACAAAGGAGATTGCCTTTCCGCCATCGGCCTTGATCTGTTCGGCGACGGTATGCACGCTCTCCTCATTGGCGGAGACCACGAGATTGCCACCCTCGCCCGCGAAGCGTTTGGCAATCGCAGCGCCGATGCCGCGGCTGGCTCCGGTGATGACGACGGTCTTGTTTTCGAAACGGTTCATTGACGTTCTCCTCGAACTGGATCTGCTACCAATCAAATCCCGGCCGTATGATCTCGCGGCAACTCTCGTCTATAGCGCTGCGGTAACAATCTCCGCGAAGCCCGCCGCCCGGAGCGAAGCTCCCCCGACCAGGGCACCATTCACATCAGGGATAGTGAATATGCTGACTGCGTTCGAACCCTTGACCGAACCACCGTAGAGGATCCTGATGTCGGCACCCTCGCTCCCGAACCGCTTTTCCAACTGGTTGCGGATGGCCGAATGGACTTCGCCGATCTGTTCCAGGGTGGGCACCCGCCCGGTGCCGATAGCCCACACGGGTTCATATGCAATTGCGGTATTTGCCGCCAAAGCGCCGTCGGGGACGGATCCGGCGATCTGCTTTGCGACCACGTAAAGCGCCTCATTCGAATCCCGTTCGGCCTGCGTCTCGCCGACGCAGATGATCGCGTTCAATCCCGCCTCATGAACCGCACGTGCTTTCCGAGCAATCAGTGCGTCAGATTCGCCATAGACTGTCCGTCTTTCGGAATGACCGACGATGACGTGGCGACATCCGGCGTCCGCCAGCATTTGCACCGATATATCACCGGTGTAGGCTCCCGCGGTTGCCGGGTGGCAATCCTGAGCGCCGACCGAAAGCGGTGTCCCCGCGATTTCCCGTGCAGCCCTTTCGATCAGCGTGAAGGGCGGGCAGACGACGATCTCGCACGTCGCCTCGCCCGTTAGTCCCCTCAGCGCCACGATCTCAGCCAGGGAGGCAGCCAGACCGTGCATCTTCCAATTACCAGCGATGAGCTTTCTCATTGCATCACCAGCAGCAGAAACCACCGTCGACAAGCAGATCGACACCGGTTACGAAGCTTGCCGCGGGCGACAGCAGGAACACCGCCGGACCGACCATCTCATCGACCGCTGCCATGCGCTGCATTGGCGTCTGCTCCTCGAAGAGCTTGGTCTGATGAACCATCTCAGGACGCGTGTTCATGGGCGTCGCCGTGTATCCGGGGGAGATAGTGTTGACGCGAATGCCGCGGTCGACCCATTCCATGGCCAAAGACTTCGACATGTGGATGACGCCCGCCTTGGAGGCGTTGTAGTGTGCTTGGTTCAGCCCCCGGTTAACGATCACGCCGGACATCGATGCGATGTTGACGATGGAGCCGCGTCCGTTCTTCAGCATGGCGCGGGCCTCGGCCTGGCAGGAAAGGAATATGCCTTTGAGGTTGATGTCCATCAACGTCTGATATTGATCCTCCTCCATCTCTTCCGCCGGGTTCGCGTTAGCGATGCCTGCAGCGTTGACTGCAAGCGTCAGCGCGCCGAGATCCGCTTCGGTCCGTGCAACGGCATCTCCGAGGGACGATTTGCTCGTGACATCCGCCGCGATCTGGATCGAGCGGCGACCGGCGGCGCGAATATGTTCAGCCGTCTTGGCCAACCCGTCGTCGGTTCTGCGATCGAGCAACGCCACGTCGGCGCCGCATTGCGCAAGGCCGATGGCGATGCGCTGGCCAATGCCGCTCCCGGCTCCGGTAACGAGGGCAACCTGGCCGCTGAGATCGAAAAGGTTGGGGGCGTTCAGAGTGATGTCGGACACCGCTCTTCCTTTCTCTGTCTGGTTAGATGGTAGCTAACTCCATGACCGAAACGTCATTCGCCTGGTCACAATCGAGGATCCCTGCCTGCTTTCCCTGGGCAAGGACGAGTATGCGATTGGAGACTCCGAGAACCTCCTCAAGGTCCGAGCTTACGACGATGACCGCAACGCCCTGTTTGGCAAGATTGACGATGATGTCGTAGATGCCGGCGCGCGCCCCGACGTCGATGCCTCTCGTCGGTTCGTCGAGTACGACGACCTTAGGATCGCGCATGAGCCATTTCGCGATAACGACCTTCTGCTGATTGCCTCCGGACAGGTCCGAGGCATATTGCTCCGCACGGCCCTTCACGCCGAACTTGGCAACTGCCTTCTCTGCAAACGTGCGCTTGACGCGCGGCGTAATCCAACGCCCGCCCAGCTTGTCGAGGTTGGCATAGATAATGTTCTCGCCGATCCGGTGCCCGACAACCAGGCCTTGCTCCTTGCGGTCTTCCGGGACCATGACAATGCCCTTGGCGATCGCATCCGCCGGATCGCGCAGCCTGAGTTCTTCGCCTTCCAGCCTAATGGAACCTGCACTGATTGGGTCCGCGCCCGAAATCGCGCGCACAAGTTCCGTGCGGCCCGCACCGACCAGTCCGGCGATGCCGAGGATTTCCCCGGCGCGCACATCGAAGGTGACGTCACGGAAAGAGTTGTCCGGCGAGCTCAGCCCCGACACCTGGAGTACCGGATGATCTGTCGGAACCGGAAGGGCCGGGAACAAGCGGTCAAGCGGGCGCCCGACCATGCTCTCCACGATTGTTCGCACCGGAGTCGCGCTGTCTGAGAATTCCTGCACGCGCTCGCCATCGCGAAGAACGACGATCCGATCGGTTATCCGTTTGATCTCTTCCATGCGGTGGGAAATGTAGACGATGCCGACGCCTTCGGACCGAAGCTTTCTAACCTGTTCGAACAGGGCTTCCGTTTCTGCGCCGCCAAGGGCGGCGGTCGGCTCGTCGAGGATCAGGAGCTTTGCGTTGAGCGCCAGCGCCTTGGCGATCTCAATGAGTTGCTGATTTGCGGTGGAAAGGCCGGCAACCGTCCGCGTGGCGGGGATGTGAAGGTTCAACCGAGCGAGCTGCTCCTGAGCCCGACGAACCATTTGGCGACGGTCCACGACGCCGTTCTTCATCGGCCAACGTCCGATGAAGACGTTTTCCGCGATCGACAGCTGCGGCAGAAGCTGCAGTTCCTGGTGGATCAGGACGACGCCCTTGTCGATCGCTTCCCTTGGGGTGGCCGGGGCATAAGGCTGCCCCAGCCATGTCATTGATCCTTCGGAAGGCGTGCGCGACCCGGCGATAATGCCCGATAGCGTTGACTTGCCTGCTCCGTTTTCACCGAGAAGTGCAACCACCTCGCCCGGATAGACATCCAAGCTGACACCCTTCAATACTTGGAGCGGTCCATAGCTTTTGGATATGTCCCTCAGGCAAAGAACTGGATCAGTCATGGCACACCTCCTCTGGACCTCGGCTTCATTACGGATGGTTGGCGATGAAGCCTGCGACGTTTTCCTTGGTTGTCAGCGTGGCATCCATGAGCTGTACCGGGGGTACCTTTTCTCCGGCGACAAGCTTGGCCGCATTCGCAACCGCATCGCGGCCCATCTTCTGCGTCTGCTGTGTCGCAGTTACGTTGAAGACGCCTTTGCTGAGCGCTTCGAGAGCCGCGGTGTCGCCATCGAAGCCGCCGACCACGATCTTCTGCGACGGATTGGCGACCTTGATCGCCTGCGCGGCGCCAAGTGCCAGGCCGTCGGCCTGTGCGAAGACGATGGAAACATCCGGATTGGCCTGCAGCATATTTTGCATGATCTGGAAGCCTTCGTCCTGGCTCCAGATGTTCGAATATTGCTCGGCGACAACCTTAACGTTTGGATAGGCCTTGAGCGATTCAGCGCAGCCCTTGGAGCGATCGACTTCCGGCGTCGTGCCCTTCTGGCCGTGGATGATGACCATCTTCCCCTTGCCGCCGGCTTCCTTCAGGATGTAGTCGCATACGGCCTTGGCAGATGCGACGGAATCCGTTGCAAGGAAAGTATCGCCTGGAGCTCCCTCGGCGTTGCGGTCAACGTTCACGACCGGGATGCCGGCGTTCTTGGCGAGCTTGACCGGAACCGTCGCAGCCGCCGCACCTGCCGGAATGTAGATCAGGGCGTCGATTTTCTGGGTCAGAAGGTCCTGGATCTGGTTGACCTGCGTCGGCCCGTCACCCTTTGCGTCAACGGTGATGACTTCGATGCCGCGCTTTTTGGCTTCGGCTTCGACCGATTGCTTGATCTGGTTGAAGAAGTTTGCCTGAAGGTTGGCAACGGCGAGGCCGAGCTTCTTCAGTTCCGCCGCATGTACGGGGCCGAGCATGAGGCCGAGCAGTGCAGCAGACGCGAGCATGGTTCGGGCTATTTTCATTGTATTTTCCTCCGTTGTTTGATGGAACCCTCGGGTATTTCCTCCCCCTCGGGGTATTGATCCGACCCAAAGTTTTGGTGCGGAATTCCGCGTCCGCCAATGCGGCGAACCATGCGCGTCAGGCGCGACGCCGACGAATGGTTTCAGCGCCGACCGCGAGCACGATGACGATCCCGATGATCACCTGCTGAAGGAACGGCGAGACGTTGAGAAGATTGAGACCATTGCGAAGCACACCGATGATCAGAACGCCGATTAGCGTTCCACCGATGCCGCCCGCGCCGCCGGAGAGCGAAGTCCCGCCGATGACGACTGCGGCAATGGTGTCCAGTTCATAGCCCAGACCACTGGATGGCTGGACCGAATCTAGCCGTGCGGCGAGCACGATGCCTGCGAGCCCCGCAAGGACGGCACTCACGACATAGACAGCTATCGTTACGAGCGGGACGTTGATGCCGGCCAGGCGTGCTACTTCTGCGTTGCCGCCCACCGCATAGAGCATGCGGCCCTCGGACCGGAAGCGCAGGAAAAGCCACGCAGCAAGAACAACCGCAAGCATCAGGAATACCGTGGCAGTCAGGATGCCGAAATGGCGATCGATTGCGAGCATCATGAACCAGTCGGGGAATCCGACGATCTGCTGGCCGTCCGTAATCATATTTGCGACACCACGAGCCGCAGACATCATCGCAAGCGTGGCGATGAAGGCTGGAACTCTGAACTGCGTCACCAGAAGTCCGACGATCAGGCCTGATATCGCCGAGGCGATCAGCGCAAAGGCGATCGCTACCGGCAGCGGCAGACCCGCGACGTTTGCGGTCCAGCCCATGACCATCATCGCCAAGGCAAGTGCCGAGCCGACGGAAAGATCGATGCCACCGATCAGGATCACGAACGTCATTCCGACGGCCATGATGCCGAGAACGGTGATCTGATCGAGGATGTTGAGGCCGTTTCGAACCGAAAGAAACGTGTCTGTGCTGAGGCTCAGGAAGACGCAAAGGGCGAGCAATCCCACGAGCGGGCCGGCCGCTCCCTTGACCTTGCTCAACCAAGCGCCGGAAGAAAGCCTGTGTTCATTGATATCGAGCGCCACCATTGCTCCTCCCTATGCGTTGGCTTGTATCCGATATTCGTGCAGGTCAGAATAAATATTCACATCTGCTGGAAAATTCATTAACAATTTGGCTTGTGGCTGTCAACGTCCTTTTGCCGCTCGTCGCTCCCCAGGGCGGGCATAAGGGGCTTGACTAATCGGCCTCTTATGCAAAAATATTGCCAATTGAATATTTATTCACCGGAGAATATCCATGGATACCACAGAACTTGAGCGCATCGCCCGCCAGATCCGATTGCGCGATCTTCAGGCCGTCTTTGAAGCGGGCGCCGGCCATATTGGCGGAGAAATGTCGGTCATCGACATTTTGACCGCGCTTTATTTCCGTGTGCTGAATGTTTGGCCCGATCAACCGACGCACCCCGACCGCGACAGGTTCGTTCTTTCCAAGGGACATACTGCATGCGCTTTGTATGTGACGCTCGCCAAGCGCGGCTTCATCCCGGAGGAAGAGATTTCCACCTTTCTGCAGCCGCATTCGAGGCTGAACGGGCATCCGAACTGCAACAAAGTTCCAGGTGTCGAAACCAATACCGGGCCGCTTGGCCACGGCCTTCCGGTTGCCATAGGAATGGCAAAGGCCGCCAAGCTATCAGGCGCGAGATATCACACCTACGTCGTCACCGGTGACGGCGAGATGCAGGAGGGTTCAAACTGGGAAGCAATCATGGCGGCCGCGCAGTTCAAGCTCGACAATTTGACGCTGGTCATCGACCATAACAGGTTCCAGCAGGGCGCGGCCCTGGCAGAAACCAACGATCTTGCCCCGCTTCGTCCGAAGCTTGAAGCTTTCGATTGGGAAGTGACCGAGATCAACGGGAACAATATGAGCGAAGTCGTCTCAGCCCTCGAACACCGGGGATTGAGACCTCACTGCATCGTGGCCCACACCAACAAGGGGCACGGAATCTCGTTCATGCAGGACCGAGTCGACTGGCACCACAAGGTGCCGAGCAAGGAACAATACCAAACCGCATTGGCAGAATTGTCGGAGGCACTGTAATGAACGCGCCAATAAACGCACCCAAGCTCTACGATTGCCGCGACGCATTCGCTGCTACGCTTGAGAGGCTGGCAGCCGAAAACGAAACGATCGTTGCCGTCTGCAACGACTCCGTGGGCTCCTCCAAGCTCGGCGGCTTCAAGGCGAAGTTTGCGGAGCGCCTCGTCAATGTCGGGATCGCTGAGCAGAACATGGTGGGGGTTGGAGCAGGCCTTGCCAACGGAGGGCGCCTTCCGTTCGTGTGCGCCGCTGCTCCGTTTCTCACGGGACGCTCGCTGGAGCAGATCAAGGCGGATATTTCCTATTCGAATGCCAACGTCAAGCTGGTCGGCATTTCTTCCGGACTGGCGTATGGCGAACTCGGCCCCACCCATCACTCGATCGAGGACTTTGCCTGGACGCGGGTTCTGCCCAATCTTCCAGTCATTGCCCCTTGTGACCGCATCGAAACGGCTGCTGCGGTCGAGTGGGCCGCGGCGTATGCCGGGCCCTGTTTCCTGCGTCTGTCTCGCGTAGGAGTGCCGGATCTCCTTCCGGAAGGTCACAAGTTCGAACTCGGCAAGGCAAATCTCCTGCGCCAGGGCTTCGACGTCACCCTTATCGCAAACGGCACCTTAACCCATCGAATCCTGAAGGCTGCCGAGATACTCGCAGACCGCGGCATCAATGCCAGAGTGCTCAACCTTGCAACGGTTCGTCCAATCGACGAGGACGCCATCATCGCCGCAGCGAAGGAAACCGGAGCGATCGTCACAGCCGAGGAGCATTCGATCTTTGGCGGGCTCGGTTCCGCGGTCGCCGAAGTGGTCGTCGACAATGCTCCGGTCCCGATGAAACGTCTTGGAGTTCCCGGCATCTACGCCCCGACCGGATCCGCCGAGTTCCTGCTCGACGAATTCGGAATGGCGCCGTCCGCAATCGCCGACGCCGCGCAGTCGCTGATCAGCCGCAAGTAACTAGGGTCCCGTGACCAGCCGGGACGCTTTTCTCGTGGCCCCGGCCGCCACCTGATCTGGGGAGGATAGAATGCGGGCAATTCTGGCAATCGACCAGGGCACGACCAATTCAAAGGCAGTTCTGGTTTCCGAAACGGGAGAAATCGTCGGCAGAGGTTCGGTTCCTGTCGGCATTTCCTACCCGAAGGCGGGCTGGGTTGAACAGGACCCGCGCCGGCTCTACGCATCGGTCTGCGAAGCGATCGACGCCTGCCTGACGGCCGGCCCCGATGTGACTGTCGAAGCCCTGGCCATTTCCAACCAGCGCGAGTCCGTCACTGCCTGGGACGCCGAAACGGGAGACGCGCTTGGACCGGTGGTAAGCTGGCAGTGCCGTCGAACGGCACGGGATTGCGAACGTCTCATTGCCGAAGGCCACCTTGACCGCGTGCTGGCGCTCACAGGCCTGCCACTGGATCCGATGTTCCCGGGCTCGAAATTCCGATGGCTGCTCGACCGCATTCCGAAGGGGCGTTCGGTCCGGCTCGGCACGATTGACAGCTGGCTTGTCCATTGCCTGACTGGCGGCCGCCGGCATGTCTGCGATGCTTCCAATGCCGCCAGAAGCCAGCTGTTCGATCTCCAGGAGCAGAGATGGAGCGAGGAACTTGGCGAGATCTTCGGCGTCGATATCCCGCTCCTGCCGGAGGTACTCGACAGCTCTGCCGACTTCGGCAGCACGCAAGGGTTGCCAGGCGTGCCGGACGGAACTCCGATAATGGCCGCAATCGGCGACAGCCATGCTGCGCTGTTCGGTCACGGAGCATTCCAGCCCGGCGATGGCAAGGTAACGTTTGGAACCGGCTCCTCGGTGATGACGACGCTTCCGCGATTTGTTCCCCCACGAAACGGCGTCACAACCACCGTGGCATGGCGCCTGAATGGAATGCCGACTTTCGCGTTCGAAGGCAATATTCTCGTTTGCGCCGCCAGTCTCCCATGGATGGCAGGCATTCTCGGCCTTTCGGACGTGGCGGCCCTTGTCGAACTTGCCGCGAGCGCCGAACCGGGCGGACCGGGCTTCGTGCCGGCATTCGTGGGACTGGGTGCACCCTACTGGAACTCCGATGCCCGTGCCCTGTTCTCCCAGATCGACTTCAACACGACACGTGCGCAAATGGCGCGGTCGGTCACCGACTCGATCGCCTTCCAGGTACACGACGTGATCGCCGCCATGCGGGCACAGAGCGGCGGCGAGCTCGGCGCGCTCTATGTAGATGGTGGACCGAGCCAGAGCCGCTTCCTGATGCAGTGTGTCTCGAACCTCATCAAACATCCCGTGATCCAATGCGAAGCACCCGAGGCTTCGGCCTTGGGCGCCGCTTACCTCGCGGGGCTGTCCCTCGGCTTGTGGAGCGATCTCGACATGGTCGCGAAGCTGCCGCGAAAGTCGCATGTCATCGAGCCACAACCCGTGGATCGAGCGGCACTTCTCGATACCTGGAATGATGCGCTCGCCCGCTCGACGTCCCGCCAAACAAAGGCTAATGGTGAATAAAAATTCACGCCGGGATTAGCGATGACTCGCCTCAACGAACTCCGCCTCATTTCAAGGGTCGCCCAGATGTATCACCTGGAGGGACGGCGGCAGGCGGAGATCGCGCAGCACCTTCGCCTTTCGCAAGCGACGGTCTCGCGTATGCTCAAGCGTGCCGAGGCTGAAGATATCGTGCGAACCAGCGTGATCCCTCCCGTCGGCACCTACAGCGAGCTCGAGGGCGCGCTTCGCGAGAAATACGATCTGCCGGAGGCAATCGTCGTCGAATGCACCGAAGACCGCGACGGAGCCATTATGGCCCGTATCGGAGAGGCAGCGGCCCATCTTTTGGAAGTGACGCTTGCGCCAGGCGAGATCATCGGCGTTTCGAGCTGGAGCCAGACTATTTTCAAGATGGTCGAGAACATCCATCCTCAAAAGAGCGCTCAGGCGAAGTATGTCGTCCAGACTCTTGGAGGCATGGGTGATCCTTCAGTGCAGACGCATGCCACACAGCTTACTACTCGGCTGGCTCGGCTGACGGGCGCCGAGCCGAAGCTCCTTTCGGTGCAAGGTGTGACATCGTCGCGCGAAGCCAAACTCCTGATGCAGGCCGACCCGTTCGTCCGCGAGACGATGGATTTGTTCGGCAGCATAACACTTGCAATTGTCGGTATCGGCGCGGTCGAACCGTCAGAACTACTCGCCAGATCGGGAAATATCTTCTCCTCGCGGGAACTCGCCGACCTTGCCGAAGCGGGCGCCGTTGGAGACATCTCACTGCGGTTCTTCGACAAGAACGGCAAGCCCGTGAAAACGCCCTTGGACGAACGTGTCATCGGTCTCCCGCTCGAAGAGCTTCAGCGCGTTGATCGAGTGATTGCGTTGGCCGGGGGCGCAAAGAAAACCGACGCAATTGCAGGTGCACTGAGGGTCGGCGTCATCGACACCCTGGTGACAGACAAGTTTACGGCCCACCGCCTCGTGGACTAGATATCACGATTTATTTGATGTGTTTCGTTGTCCACCGTCGCCGCCGGTGTCGTTGGCGGCATTGTCACGGGTATCGCCAAATTGTTTGAAGCAAGTTGCGCGCGAGCAACTGGACCGAGCGACCGTGAGGCACGGGTTGGCTCTTGTCGATTTTCTTGCAAATGTATTCACAACTCAGGGGGAAGGCACCGGAAACGGAATATCGAATGAACGAAACAACGACCTTGTCCATCCAGGCGCTTTATGAGCGCGTCGAAGCCCTCCTTATCCGGGCCGGGCTTGATGCAACGCAGGCCAGCGCGCTGGCCCGGGTGATCGTCGCTGGTGAACGCGACGCCTGCAAGTCCCATGGCATCTACCGTATCGAGGGCGTTCTGCGCACGCTGAAGGCTGGCAAGGTCGTGGCCGATGCCATGCCCGAACTCATCGGGGACGAGGCCACAGCCATTGTCAGGGTCGATGCGAAAGGTGGCTTTGCCAATCCGGCCTTCGAACTTGCCCTGCCACACCTTGTCGCCCGCGCCCGCAGCCATGGGGTTGCAGCCCTCGTCGTCAATGATTGCGTCCACTTCTCCGCGCTGTGGCCGGAGGTCGAGGCCTTGACGGATCAGGGACTGGCCGCGCTCGCCATGTGCCCAAGCTACGCCACTGTCGCGCCGACCGGCGGCAACAGCCCGCTCCTGGGCACCAATCCCCTGGCATTCGGCTGGCCGCGCATCGACAATCCGCCTTATGTCTTCGATTTCGCGACCTCGGTTGCCGCCCGTGGCGAGATCGAGCTTTATCGCCGCGCCGGAAAGCCATTGCCGGAAGGCTGGGCGATTGATGCCGGTGGCGCGCCGACAGCGGACCCGACAGCGGCGCTGGCGGGGGCGATGCTGCCGTTCGGTGGCCACAAGGGTTCGGCCATCGGCACGATGATCGAACTCCTGGCCGGGATCTTGATCGGCGATCTGACGAGCCAGGGTGCACTCGAAGTGCTTGGCAGCACGACGCTTGCGCCGCGCCATGGTGAACTGGTGCTCGCCTTCTCGCCACAGGCCTTTGCGGCGGGCAGGCCGGGCGACCCCTTCGCACGGGCCGAAATGCTGTTCGAAGCCATTGTCGGCCAGGGCGCGCGCTTGCCCTCGCAGCGTCGCTTCAGGGCCAGAGCGGTAGCGGAAAAGGATGGCATCACCCTGACGTCAGCGGAGATAGAACTGCTCGACACGTTGCTTTCGCGCGGTCTCGACGCCGTATGAACACGAAAAAGCCGCCGGGCGAACCCGGCGGCCCGTAGCCTCTCCTGTCAGCCAGTCTGGCCCGTGATTACGCCCTGCAGGTCTGAACAGCGCCCGGCAGCTTGCTCCACTCAGCATACCAGTTGTTGAACAGTCTGAACTGCGCCTCGACATAGCCACGCTGGCTGTCGGACAGTGCGTCGGTTTCGTTGAAGTGTAGCGTATATTCCCTGTCGCCCTTCAGAACCATCATATGCTTGAAGAACAGCACCAGATCCGGGCCTTCATCGAAGGACGAAAGAACGGCCAGAGCCTGCTCCAGTTCCTGCGCCCGCTGGCGGGCATCGGCATTACCGGCTGCGGCGGCCTGCGACAGCTTGCACAGATGGATCACTTCCTTGGGCAAAACATTGCCGATACCGGTGATCGCACCCGTTGCGCCGCAATTGACGAAACCGTGGACGACGGCAGTATCGACACCGATCATCAGCGTCACCTCGTCGTCACGGCTGGTGATGTTTTCCGCCGCATAGCGCATGTCGGCAGGACCGCCGAATTCCTTGAAGCCGACGAGGTTCGGATGCTCGGCGCGAAGTGCAAAGAAAAGGTCGGCACGCGTGGCAAAGCCGTAATAGGGGCTGTTGTAGATCACCGCCGGGATATCGCCCCCAGCGGAGAGCACAGCCTTGAAATGAGCCTTCTGGGCAGCAATGACAGTGCCACGCGAAAGAACGCGCGGAATGACCATCAGGCCCCTCGCGCCCACCTTCCGGGCATGGGCCGCATGGGCAACAGCGGAAGCTGTGTTGACAGCGCCCGTGCCGACGATGACGGGGATGCCCGCTTTGACCAGACGCTCAACCCCTTCCATGCGCTGCGCATCACTCAGAAGCGGCCAGTCGCCCATCGAACCGCAATAGACAACGGCGGACATGCCGGCGTCGATCAGTTCCCTACCCTTGCGCACCAGCGCGTCGAAATCGGGGGTGCGGTCTTCCATGCATGGCGTCATCAGGGCGGGAACCACGCCGGAGAAGATATTGGCAGCCATCATTTGCTCCATCGCATGTTGTTTTCAATTGGGGTCCTGACAGGAGGCCAGCCCCGGCATGAGACCTTTCTACATCTTTGTATTTTATCTGTCGACAAAAAATATACAGGCTGACGATCTTGCTCTACAACCGGATGTCCAAGCTGTCGCCACGCACCATCAGTTTCTGTACTTGCAGCACGATCTGCCGGGCATGCTCGCGCGAAAGCTGTTCAGCCCCCGCTTCGTCCCGCGTATCGATTGCAGCGATGATCTCGTCGTGTTCCTCAACGAAGCGGCGCGGCAGACGGTCCTCATAGGACTGGTAGTAGAGGCGCAGGATGCGCCGGCCCTCGTCCAGAAGACCTTTGAAAAGAGCGGTGAAATAGGCGTTACGCCCGGCTTCTGCGATGGCGAGATGAAAATCGGCATTGGTGGCGATCATCGCCAAGGCATCCTTGGCTCCGACTGCACGGCTGAAGGCGGCCTGATGCTCGCGGATGGTGACCAGATCCTCCGACCGGTGATATTTCGCCGCAAGCTGGGTGGTCACACGGTACATCAGTACCAGCGCATCAAAATAGGTGTGCATGTTGAGGAAGTCGATCGGCGCCACCATGGTCGAGCGATTGGGCAGTGTGTCCGCCTTTGCGTCCGGCGGGCGCCGGCGGAGCGAGATTGCCGGGCCGCGATGCGAGCAACTGACCATCGAGCCGCCGATCGAGATACCGGATGGCCCTCCCCTCCCCTTTCTCGCCATCCATCTCGGTCGCACCAAAACATCCACCGGCGAGCAGGGCGAGATCGTTTATCTGACCGGTCGGCCGGTGGACGCGCTGAATGCCTGGATGACGACGGCCAAGATTGAGAACGGGAGCGTGTTTCGGGGATCAGACGCTGGGAAAGCGTCTCGCGGCGGGCGCTCGATCCGCAGTCGGTCAATGCGATCCTCAAGCAGCGGGCGGAGATGGCTGGGTTGGACAGCGGGGAGTTTTCGGCACATCGATTGCGGTCAGCCTATTTGACCGAACCCACCAATCGCGGCATCCCATTACCTGAAGCGATGGAGCAATCGCGCCACCGATAAGTGCGGCAGGCGTCGAGCTACTAGGACAGTGCGACACTGCGTAGCGGTCGGGCCACGCAGCGGCTCACACAGGCAAAATTATCCTTGCAATTACGGATCACAACTCCATAAATGCAAGGATGATTAAGCGAAGAATTGAGGCCAAACTCCAGCATCTGTTAGACGAAAGCCCTGCGGTTGCGCTGTTGGGCCCTCGCCAAGTCGGGAAAACGACGTTAGCAATCAATATTGGCGAAACCCGGCCCTCCATCTATCTCGATCTGGAATCTGAAGCCGACCGGGCCAAACTGTCAGAACCGGAACTCTATCTTGCAAGCCATGACGACAAGCTGGTTATCCTTGACGAAGTGCATCGTCTGCCGGACGTGTTCCAAATTTTACGGGGAATGATCGATCGCAACCGCCGGGCCGGACGGCGCAGCGGCCAGTTCCTGCTGCTCGGCTCAGCTTCTATCGATCTCCTCAAACAATCTGGAGAAACGCTGGCTGGCCGCATAGCCTACCTTGAAATGCAGCCTATCGACGGATTGGAAGTGCCGGCGGACGCGCTCGAACGGCTTTGGCTACGGGGTGGGTTTCCCGATAGTTTCCTTGCTTCCAACGATCGCGGAAGTATACGTTGGCGACAGGATTTCATTCGCACCTATCTCGAACGAGATATTCCACTTCTGGGGCCGCGCATCCCCGCAGAGACGCTGAGGCGGTTCTGGACCATGCTGGCACACCACCAGTCCGGGCTCCTCAACGCAGCCGAACTAGCCCGGTCCCTGGGGGTGGATGGCAAGACCGTCTCCTCTTACCTCGACCTTCTGGTCGACTTGCTACTGGTGCGCCGTCTCGAACCCTGGCACGCCAATGTCGGCAAGCGGCTCGTCAAATCTCCGAAAGTCTATGTAAAAGACAGCGGCATTGCCCATGCGCTGCTTGGACTTGGAAGCGCCGAACATTTGCTCGGGCACCCGATTGCCGGCTCCAGTTGGGAGGGTTTCGTAATAGAAACACTGATCGCCTCCTCGCCAGACGGCACTGCGGCCAACTTCTACCGTACAGCCGCTGGCGCCGAAATTGACCTGCTACTTACCCCTCCAGGCCAAGAGCCTTGGGCAATAGAGATCAAGCGAAGTCTATCGCCGAAACTCGAGAAAGGATTTCACCTTGCTTGCGAGGATCTGCAGCCGCAAAAACGCATCGTTGTCTATCCTGGAGAAGAGTCCTTTCCGCTCCCAAACAACGTGACCGCAATGTCGCTTCGGGCTGCGGGTGGCCTTTTGCGTGACCAATAGCCAGATGCTGTTCAAGTCGGGCACGTGCTCCTTCGCTCCAAGACAAGCTTAGCACGGATCTTGACAGATAGCTTCCCTAACGTCCGATAAGAGCGCAGTCTATCGGTGATAATCCTCTTTGGCGCCAGACCTTGCTTCTTCAGCAGTCTGACCAACAATCGCTTGGCAGACTTGGTGTCGCGACGGACCCGCACGATCTCGTCGAGAACATATCCGTCCTGGTCGACGGCGCGCCAAAGCCAGTATTTTCGACCGCCGATGGAGCAACCACCTCGTCCAGATGCTAGGTATCTTCTGGCGACGGCCTCTTTCTGAGCAACTGCTTTGCGTAGGCAGCACCAAATCTGCGACCCCAGCGCCGGATCGTTTCGTAGGACACTATAATGCCGCGCTCCAGCAGCATTTCTTCCACCAGCCGCAGGCCTAACGGGAACCGAGAATACAGCCAGACCGCATGGGCGTGATCTGCGGCGGGAAACGGTGGTTCTTGTAGCTGACGGTCGGCGCGCTCATCACGTCCGGTTATCCGTCAACCGTTAAGCCGAGGAAAACGTGACAGCACCCCCGTGCGACCTCGAACTTGTGTGTGCCGTCTATGTGGTGGCGGCCCCCTGCCCCACCGCGTGCGCGCCTTCATCGAGCACATGGGTGCAACATTGGGTGATCAGTCCCTGCTGAATGGGACGTCCTGACCCAGACGGACTATTAGAAAGGCGAATTCGAAACGCCTCGCCCTTCCTCTTGCATCAATCACGATACTCTGGCGCCTGCCGGTCGAGGACCCGCCGGATGCTTTCCAGATGCAGCCTTGCGCTTTCCGGATCTCCTTCCCGCATCTGCCGTGCTGCCTCGGCTGCGATCTCCGGCAAAACCGGCAGCAGTTTGCGGCCGGAGCCCATCGCCTTCAACTGAACTTCAGCCGCACGCTCGAGATAGTAGAGGTCGTCCCATGCCTCGGCGATATTCGGCGCGCAGACCATCACCCCGTGGTTTTTCATGAACAGGATATCCTTGTCGCCGAGGACAGAGGCGATCCTGTCACCTTCGCTTTCGTCCAGGGCGAGACCGTTGTAATTCTCGTCGACGGCCACGCGACCGTAGAATTTGAGCGCCGTCTGGCCTGCCCAGACCAGCGGTTCGCCTTCCACCATGCTGAGTGCGGTGGCATTCGGCATATGGGTATGAAAGGCGGCCCCCACGCGAGGCGCCATCTTGTGCAGGCGCGCATGGATGAAAAAGGCGGTTGCTTCGGGCACGCCATCGCCGGCAACCACATTGCCGTCGAAATCGCAGATCAGCAGCGACGAGGCGGTCGCCTCCTGAAAGGCCCAGCCAAGCCGGTTGACGATGAAGAGGTCGGGATGACCGGGCACAACAGCCGAGAAGTGGTTGCAGATGCCTTCTTCGAGGCCAAGACGCGCCGCCATCCGAAGGCTGGCGGCGAGATCGACCCGTGCTTGCCAAATCTCTTCGGTGTCCAGCAAAAGATTGGGCCGCAGAGCAGCGTTGACCTGCGAAATATTCAGTTCGTGAGCCATGTTGGTCTCCTTGTCTTACATCCAGCCTGCTGCGGCAAGGATGGCAGGCACCTTGTCGAGCGTCGAGACGATTCCGTTCGGGCGGTAATCGTCCAGTGGTTTGCGGCCTGTGCCACGATCGACCCAAACCGTGCGAAATCCAAGTTCACGCGCCGCAGCAAGATCGAGATGCGGGCTGGCACAGATATGCACCAGTTCGTCCATGCCGATACCGAGGCTTTTCCAGGCATGATGGAAAATCTGCGAGGAAGGCTTATAGGCACCGGCCTGCTGGGCAGTGATAACCCGGTCTACATGGCCACCCAACTGAGCGACATTGCCGGCAATGACGGCGTCGTCCGTATTCGAGATGATCGCCAGACGAAAACCGGCTGCCTTCAGCTTTTCCAGTGTTGCAACCACTTCCGGAAACGGTGGCATCTTCCCGATCGAGGACGTCAGGATCTCGGCATCCGAGACCTCAAAGGGCAATCCAAATTCGCCCATGGCTCGCTCCAGCGCAAGGGCGCTGACGTCTGCGAAAATCCGGTGAGGGCGTTCCTGCTCCAGCGCATGTTCATGGCGGTCGTAGACAGAGATAAAGGCCGTCTGATCGATGTTTCGACCTTTAGCCGATAGTATCTGGTCCACGGCCGAGAGCAGCCCCTCGTCCCATTGAATGAGCGTCCCGTAGCAATCGAAAGTCAGCCAGGTTGGCTTCGGACCAGAAAGCGTCATGTCTCGTCTCCTTCGTTGTCCCGACATTGACAAAGCCTGCATCGATTGCAAAATTAAATCTCATCATCGTCTTCATCGAGAAATCAAATGAGCTTCGGTTTCGATCTGGATCTTCTGAAAACATTTGCTGCGGTCGTCGATTGCTGCGGCTTTACCAAAGCGGCCGAACGGGTACACCTGACACAATCGACGGTGAGCCAGCAGATCAAGAAGCTGGAGGTCAATTTGGGCACCTTGCTGCTGCATCGGGATAAATCGACCGGAACTGTTGAAACGACGGAAGCCGGCGAGTTGCTGTTGAGCTACGCGCGTAAATTACTCGCCATGGCCGATGAAGCCGCCGAGGTCATGCGAAGGCCTTCGGCTCCGCGCACTGTCCGTCTTGGCGTTCCTGAAGATTTTGCCGGGCGGCGCCTTATCGATCTGCTGTCGGGATTCTCGGCCGCATCACCTCATATCAGGCTCGACACGGTCAGCGGATGGAGCATCGAGCTTCGCCGCCTGCTGGATGCGGGCGAGATTGACCTCGCGTTGATCAAGCGCGAGCCTGGCGATGGGGCATGTCTTGCGAGCTGGAAGGAGGAACTGATCTGGGTGGAAAGTGCCACCCGTCCAGTCGAGACGGACCCGGTCCCTCTCGCGGTTTTTCCCGTCGGATGCATCTACCGGGATCGCGCGATCGGCGCGATCGAGCGCAGTGGTCGCCGCTGGCGGATCGCCTATACCAGCCAAGGCCTGATGGGTGTGCAGGCAGCGGTTGCTTCCGGCCTCGGAATCAGTCTGCTACCTTCCGACGCGGTGCTACCCGAACACCGACAACTCGGACCGTTCGACGGGTTTGGTTACCAGCCCGCGTCCGAGATGGCGCTAGTGAAAGGACGGGGGAGCCTCTCTGCAGAGGCGCAGTCCGTCGGGCAATTTCTGGCGGATAGTCTGGGGTCGTAATAAAGGTGCGCTTCGACCTCGCCAACGTCTCAGGAAAGACGAAGCGCCACCTTCAACCCCATGATCTGCAGATCGAGCCCAAACGCAAAACGTTGATCGGCATTGGCTCCGGCAATCTCACGCATCGCAATTGCAGCCAGAGGAAACTTTGCTGCCAGGGAGATTTCGTCCTGGCCCGCTGGTTCCTTTTTGCGTCCAAGACCCTGCTCCTCGATAACGAAGCCGATCACAAAATAGACCAGCGTGAATGCGCCCCAGCTTGCGGTGCGATCGTCAGCTCCGGCTTGCTTGAGAGAGCTGATCAGCAACGAGCCGACACGCAGCACGTTATCGGATAAAGGATAGGTGCCGGCGAAAACACGAGCAGCATCGCGGCGCGACAGCAGGGCGTCGCGCACCTCAGAGGCCACGCGCACAAGCCTCGCATCCCACGCCTCGCTTTCCGGATTGCTTGCGGCGACAGGCTCCATCAGCGCATCCGCCATTCCCTCGAGCAGGGCGTCCTTGTTTGCGAAATGCCAGTAGAGCGACGGCGCCTGAATGTTCAAGGCGTCCGCCAGCTTACGCATCGTCAACCCCTCCATGCCGACATCATCCAACAGCTTCAGCGCCGTCGCGATGACTTCGGTTTTCACGATACGCATGTCCGTCTCCAGTTTTACTGTTGACTCTCTAACATTGTTAGGCGCATCTAACAACGTTAGATTGGAGAGCTCCTCATGAAAATGAACTACGATGTTGTTGTTGTCGGCGCCGGACCTGTCGGGCTGTGGCTGGCATGCGAATTGAAGCTTGCCGGTGTGGATGTCGCCGTTCTCGAGCGGCGAACGGAGCGGACGGCGCAGTCGCGTGCGCTCACCGTCCATGGACGTTCGCTCGAAGTGTTTGCCCTGCGCGGTCTCGCCGATCGCTTCCTCAGCACCGGCAAACCGATCCCGACCGGCCACTACGCGGTCCTCGATACAAGGCTGGATTTTTCACCGTTCGACACCCGCTTTCCCTACACGCTGTTTATCCCGCAGGCCGTGACCGAGGAGCATCTCGAAGAACGCGCGACTGAACTCGGCGTCGTCATCGTGCGGGGCATGGCGGCAACAGGAATTCTGGACGACGGGAGCCGGGTCCACATTTCTACCGACAGCGGAGAGTTTTCCAGCTCCTATGTGGTGGGAGCGGATGGCGCTCGCAGCATCGTGCGGGAACAGGCGGGCATCTCATATGAGGGGGCAGAGGCCCGAAATTCGCTGATGCTTGCAGACGTGGTTCTTGCCTCACCACCGACAAAACCCGTCGTGTCGGTCACCAATGGACATGGTTCGGTCATGATCGCGCCTCTCGGTGACGGTAAGCACCACCGCATCGTGCTCGTGGATCCCCAACGAACCCATGTGCCGCGCACCGAACCGGTCACTCTGGAAGAGGTAGCAGGACCGACCGCGCGCATTATCGGCAAGGACTATCAGCCTCGCGACCCGATCTGGCTTTCGCGTTTCGCCGATGAGACGCGCCTTGCCGGAACCTATCGCAAGGGACGCATCCTGCTCGCCGGCGATGCCGCTCACATCCATGCTCCGATGGGCGGACAAGGCATGAATGTCGGACTGCAGGACGCATTGAATCTCGGCTGGAAACTGGCCGCGGTCGTGAAGAGCGAAGCTCCCGACAAACTGCTTGACACCTATGACGAGGAACGGCGTCCAATAGGACAAATCCTCTACACCAATACCCTGGCGCAGGTTGGGCTCGTCACGCGGTTCGATCCGGCAACCCTTGCCTTGCGGGACACGCTAAACCAGCTCCTGAAAATTCCTGCGGTCAATCATCGTCTTGCCGGTGAGCTTTCCGGCTTTGACGTCGCCTATGGCACCGATGCGACGGCGGCCGTTGCTGCCGGACGATTGGCGGCAGGGTTACGCATTCCCGATATAGAACTGGTCGGCAAGAACGGCGTGTCGATGTCGCTCTACAGCCTGCTGGTCGAAGAACTTTGGCTTCACATTTCCTTCAAACCAGGCGCAACCGTATCCGGGCCGGAATGGTTGCGATCCAGCAGCGTCAAATCCCTGACTGCAGCTCCATCCGACCACGCCGCCCTTCGCGGCGTTCGGGCGTTGCTGGTCAGGCCCGACGGTTATGTCGCCGCTATCGATCAGGAATAAGGGAGGCATCGATGGAAACTCTAAATCCCCCGTCCCTGACGGGTGTCTTCTCGCACCTGATTGCACAGATCGCCATCACCCCACCTGGCGCGCGGCTCGCAGCCATCTCCGGCCAGGTCGCGGTCGATAGGTCAGGTCAACTCGTCGGTGGAAACGATCAAGCGGCCCAAGCGAGGCAATGCTTCAGCAATGTCCTCGACGCCCTCGCGGCCATAAAGGCGGATCCTAAAGACATCCTGCAAATGAAGTTCTACGTGGTCCGGCACACCCCGGGTCTCGTTCCAGCGATCTTCGGGGCGGGCGCTGACATATTCGGCGAAAAATGGCCGGTTTGCGCAAGCACATGGATCGGCGTCGAAGCACTAGCCATGCCCGAATGGCTCCTCGAGATTGAGGTCTTGGTCGCCCTCCCGTGACAACGCAGTATGAGACGCGGTCCGGGACGCGGGACACCTGCGTCTCATTCCATGAAGGCCGCGCACATGATGCGACCGTCACGCCTTGAGCGGAAGCGAACTGGAGCCCCTCATTCCATTGAACTGCGTGGGGTTCACTCCAAACCTGAGTCAGTTTTGGAACGCACCCTGGAATGTGGAAATGTCGCTGGTGTTGTTTGGAAGTTGGAGCTATTTCGCAATTGATGTGGACAGCAGCAACGCCGGTATGGCCGGGTCGTCCGCATCGGTGACAAGCAGGAGATCCAGTCGGTCGCCGCTCCCTCGAGCACTGATGCCCTCCACTTTGAATGGCCGGTCAAATTGCTGCAGGGATAACAAATGTCCGTTGGACAAAGCCGCTGCATCGGTGAAGCAGAAGGGAACGCCTTCGATCGAACCAAGGTTGATCCGATTGGTGGCGGATGGTGCGATGGAATACGCGTGCGCGTTACACAAGGCATTGAGGACTTGCGAAAGGGAGTAGCGGACTATCACGTTGTCGGCTTGACGCTTGTTGCCGCGCTGTAACAAGCGCAACTCGTCGCCAACGACAACCGCCCCGATGTTGAGGTCGGCGAACATGTCATGAAGCGGACCGAGGATGGGGGCCGTATCCAGTTCCTGAGGCGGACCACAGACCGCGCCACGGCCACCCCGGATCGGGCGGAAGGGGATGGATCGAAGTTGTTTAGGTCGTTGAGGACCTTCGATTAGTGCGATCCCCCTCGGCCGCGGCCACACACAACGGCAGTGGTCCGTCGCGCAGCGCCTTGATCGCCCAGAGTGTGTCCCGACGCTCAAGCTCCAGCGGGGAAGAAAAGCATCGGCCTTGGTAAGCTGGACAAGCGCCTCCGATGGCACACCAGACCCTCGCCACACATCGTCGACGGAAGCAAAGGCAGTGTCCATGCGTGCCGCGGCGACGATAAGAAGTCGATGTTGCCGTCAACATGCCGTCATGGCCTGCGCGATTTCCGAAGAGATGTGGAGGCCAAGCCCGAGCCCTCCTTCGCCTTCGTCGGTCCACCCATAGCAGGAGCACGCCCCGTGTGAGGCGCACCCGCGCCTGCCAGCGCCACCGGCTGTGAAGCATTTCAGACCTCAGCTGCGTCCCCACCGCTGAAGGCGGTGATTACAGCCATGCCCCGACCTGGCCCAGAATCAACTTTGATCTCGGCATTAGAATTGCGCTTGACCGACTGCGCAATCATGGCGCTGAGCTTGCCTCGTCTTGGCCAATCGGCTTCATCCGAAAGTCCAACACCATCGGCAGCGACGAGAACCTTTACACCCCTCATCATCAACGGTGCAGCGCACCTTGATTTCACCGCCGTCGCAACAGGCGAATGCGTTTTTCAGGGTGTTAGTCCCAAGCTCATTAACAACAAGGCCCACGGGCATGGCGACATTTTCCGAGACCGGCCATGTGTTGACTTTCATGCTCAGCCGAATGCCGTCGACCGCGTGAGCCGCCATCACGGATGAAGCGGCTTGGCTCACATAAGTACCGAGATCGACGGTTTCTGTTCCGCCGCCGGCGTAGAGAAATCGATAGAGGCTCGACAACGACTCGATCCGCCCCCAGCCCACTCAAGCATTGGCTCTTTCTTGGCGAAGCAGCTTCGAAGCAAGCTGCCCGGATTAGTTCGGAGTTTATTTTCGATCGAGCGACACTTCTCTAGGTTCGCCCGCGTTCGTGCGGCGAACCTAGATGTTGACTAGGTAGCTTGCTTAATCGGCACGGGCGTTCCAAAAACATGCCGGCGTCATTGTTGTCCGACTTCCCGCTGCGGCCCTCCTGACGGGGGACCTCGACATTGCCCTGAACCACGCCATATCGCGCGAGGTCTTATTCAGCCTAATCGTTGTGCCATACCTGAAAGCCGCCTTTAATGTAAAACCGTGCGTCCACTAGATGCCAGGCTGAGCGGCGGCGGTAGCGGACTTGTCCAGAGGCCGCCTGACCCGAATTTTACGGGGGGGGGGCGCCATCACTGATGGCGGTGCATCCGACAGCGCTTCGCGGGCAGTGGATGCCAAGGTGGAGGTAATGAAGTCAACCTCGTCGAGCGCGGGCGGCGGAATGTCCTGCTCGCGCTCGGCCCACAGAACCGCGCCGACGCGGGTTGTGGGGAACAAGCGCTTCAGCCGGCGGATGAGTATGCCCGCATGCTTTGCGGAGTCCTCGTTGAGAAAGCAAACGACGATGGCGTCTGCTTGCTTCGGTAAGAGGGTCATGGCGCGACGATTGGCGATGTCAGTGTGCTTCGCTACGACAACCTCGGTACCCTGCACCTGGAGAACCTGGGCGAGCATTGCCGCTGACGCGTCGTCGAGCGCGCCCCTGCCTCCGATGACTCGCCGAGGCGTTAGGCATCCTCGCTTTTCCAGGAGACGGACGCAGTGCGACCGCGACCTGCCCCCGGCTCCTCACTCGACTCTTGTTCAGGTTGTGGCATTATTCCCTCTACCTGGGGGAATGAATGGGTAAGAAGGGTGTTGCTGGCTGGATAATCGCGGGAATCTTTGCGTTCAGCTGGCTGAGCTCCGGTGATCCAAAGTCTAAAGCGCCGACAGAGACGCTCAAGCCGCAGTCGACTTCGCCATGGGCGCCGACAGCTCCGAAAAATTCAGCCCCGAGTGCTCCCGCCCCGGCCTCGTCTAGGCCTGCCCCTCCTTCGTTGCCGCCTGCGAAGATGGAGGAGCCAACGGAACTTCGTCTTTTCACCACCACACAAGTCCGCCTGAGAGCAAGTCCTTCGACTGCCGCGCCTATTATTTGGACGGCGCCCGCCGGCTCTGACGTGATCTCGATCCGGAGAGAGCAAGAATGGCATTACACTACGGTATCGGGCTATTCGGGTTGGATACGCGGAGACCTCCTCAGTGCCACAAAACCGGCCCCCGCAGCTGCATTCAGACTAGAGCGATCTCAACCGCCAGCCGCACCTCCAGCAAAACCACGCTCCGACCGGAGCGGAGAGGCGATCCGCGATCCCGTTATCGGTTCGTGCGACTGTCCTTACGATGTGATGAGGAATGGTCGCGTGTGTGGCGGGCGATCAGCGTACAGTCGACCAGGCGGCCGAAGACCCCAATGTTATTTCTAGAATCGGGCGTCAGGCTCGAACGAAACGCCCGGATGAATCAATAGTGCGACTGGCGGTTAGCCACTAGGTGAAGCAATCCTCTGCCTTTCGACCCGGTCGAGCCGCTCCCGAAGATCGAGAATGATGTCGCGCTGGCCGTAGACGCTCCCCTGTGCTGTCTTCACCTCGTCGATCTGGTGCTGCTGGTCCTGGAGCCGCTGATCGTAGTTGGCCCAAGCGCGGTCTAGCGCCTCGCGCGGGACCTGGGCGTCGCGGAGTTTCTTCAATGCGGCTTCCGTGCGAGCCCTGTCCTCAGAGCCGCGGTTCGTCCGCCATTCCATCTCCTTTTGCGTCACCATCTTCTCGGTGATGATCGTGATCGAGCCCTTGAGGTCGGTCGTAGCGCTCTGGATCGGCCAGTCGACCGGGCCGCCGACAATCGTGCAGGACGAGAGCGCCACCGCGATACCACTGAGGCTTGCTCCTCTAAGCAACAGAGCGGCCACGGAGGAGCGCATCTCCGACGACATCGCCGCCGTCGAGGATTCGATCTGCTTGAAGCCGGATCGCATTTCGCCTTCCAGGTCGGACTGCCGGCGGCCCGGGTTGGTTACCCGCTCCCCGAGCTGGGCGGTCAAGGCATCTGAGTAAATTCGGTGTTCTGCGCCATTGGGCATATCATCGTTCCCTGCCATTAGTCCTGCTGCCCTTTCAATGCGACAGTCTGAATTTCGGTAGTTTGTTCTTGTTCCAGTCCCGTTGACCATGCGGTCCCCGACTCCATGTCCCCGATGCGAAACGGAGACGCATGAATGCGATTATGCAAAACATGTCAGGATACCGGCTGGGTCTGCGAGACATCCCACAAGGGCTTGGAGTGGAACGCGTTGCTGCGGCTGTGGTGGCGCCGGCATACCCTGCTCCCATTGCTCACCCGAGCACGGATGGGACAGACCACCGGACTATTCTAGGATTCTGCGCTCAGCGAGCCACCTTCCCGGGAAGAAGGTCAATTGATCCTGCGGCTGGACGGGTAAACGAAGCTTATGCTCCGCGGCCCGCTGCCCCTGAAGGGGACGCGGGAATGTGGACATTGACCGCTTAATCACCAATACGCCGGCGCCGCGTCGGAGAGCCAACCGCTATCTGATAGAATATGCGCTACCGCAGTGGCGCCTCTGGCCATCCCCCCTGCGGGAGAGGCCCGGCACGGCACTTCTGCCGCTGCGGGCCTCGCTGTAAGCATCATCTATAGCGAAACACTTCCCTGCTGGACCTTTGGACACGAGCGAACGCACCGCTCGTGCAGTAAAAGGCAGCCACGAGCTTTCACAGATCACAAATTCAAATAGAGTATATCTGCTAGATGAGGAAATTTCTTTCGTCATGTAGCAATGTGTAGTCCAAAACACAGGGGGAGCATTTGAAGAGGGTCGTATTTTTTATATTGATAGCGTTAACGGGCGCTTTTGAAGCCTGGGCGACAACGTCAGCAAGTGAGGTGGGAACCTATATTCTTGAGAAGGGCATCCTTAAGGAAAGTGAGAGAAAGCTCAGAGGATGCGACTGGAAATCTCAGATGAGCGACTGCCGAGAACATTTGATAAAGGTCATGATCGGCTATGTGAAACAGAAGAAATATTCGCTCGCCGATCAGTATTTGCCGAAATTGTATGATGTCACTTTTCTAAAAGGAACTCGCTTTCCGGAGCCGTGCCCTAATGACATCATAAACTTTAACGATTCCAAGTTAAAGTATTATTGGGTTGAATATTATCAGGCGGCGTACCAGATCAAGCTAGGCCTAAACTCTCCAGATGCGCGAAAGTATGCACTGAGAGCGTTCTTATGCGCGGGCTTTTACTCTCACAACTATCAGGTAAAAGGTGGGACGATCGATTCCTCAAACCTTGGCCGAGCCGAATTCATAAAGGCGATTAAGGATATCCATGGCGAGGACCCTGCCTACGATATCAAGTTATTTATCGATGACGTCCAAGCGAACGTCGCTAAGAGCAGGATGTCTCTATTCAAAAATGGGACCTCGTACGACAAAGAAATAAAATTCGTTGCACTGCTTAAAAATGCTGCAAAACGATGCAACGATTTGGGTCTTCACCCGGATTTCGCTAAATTCTACGATGACCTAGCCGCACTTTGGACCTACTACTCGAAAAAGTGGCAGTAGACGATGAAAATATTTCTCCTCTCTTTGTGCCTTATACTTCTTTCGCCTCTGAACCAAGCCTATGCGAGGTGCGAAATCGCACCTGCGAACGGTGGCCGGTCAAGCTGCGGCACGTCTGCTCCCACGAGCCGAAACTCGAATAGTGGCAATGCTGCAGCAGCCATCGTCGGCTTGGGCGGAGTACTACTTCAGGGACTGGCGAATTCATCGACCAACGAGCCTAGTGACGAGGAGATTCAACGACGAGTCGATAAGGAGTGGAACGATGAACTGAAGGCGCCTCCGAGCGCCAAAATTAAGAAAGACATTGAGAGCGCCAAAACGGATGCGATCAGCAATCCTTGGGCGACTTCCGCCGGTTCGCGGCCATCCAAGAAAGATGGAGTGAAAGACGGAGCGGCTCCATTTGCGGATCCCAAATGCGTCACGCTCCGTCAACCAAGCAAGGCGCCTATTGATTGGGATACCGTAGACGTCAAGAATAATTGCAACGTCCCCATCCAGGTCCGGATTTGCTACTACCTGAAAGGCGAGCAGAACAAGTGCTCAGGAACAAGCCAATGGAGCCTGACCAGCACTATCGCTCCCAAAGGCAGGACGCAAAGCGTGACGACGACAAAGTCGTGGCCGTGGATGGCACAGGTTTACGTATGCGACATGAGCGGCGTGACCAAGCATTCGAAGCTTTGTTTACATCCTAAGTGAACCGCACGATCTCGATTTGTCCAGAGATCGGGTCATCGCCGCTTTCCGACCGCTTTTTGGTCATGCGCGAGGCATTCCTCCGGCGTCCAGACGCCTGCCCCGCAGACGCCGGCGACCGTGTCGTCGATCCCCTCCTGATCGGCCAACGTCGCACCTCGAGCTCCGATCAGTGAGGTGCCGACGATTGCTCTAGCCGTGCGGGACGGTTGCCCCTTCGAGGCACTGACCTGTTGCGTTGAGGTCCACGCCGCTGCGCTCACGGCACATGCGACGGGTAAAGCGAGCCTTGTCAGCTTCATTGCTCAGTTCTCCTACGGCTTTGTCGGTTGCTGCCTGCATGGTGGCGCGCTCGATGGCGCGAGCCTCCGCCTTTGCGTCCGGAAGCCACCAGACGGCGTTGATGGTGGTGAAGACGGCGAAGCCGAGCGCCAAAACCGCCGGCGGCACCGATCGCCATGCTGATCTTGTTGGTGATCATGGCTCTACCTCCGCACGGATCTTGTGGATCGCCGAGACGACTGAGTTCTGAAGCAGAAGGCCGAGGATCAGCGTGAGCAGGATGACGGTCGCAAGCACCGCGACCACCTGCCAATCCATGCCAGCCAGGGGGGCCAGACCAAAGCTACCGAACGAGCCGCCACCGCCGAACAGGCTGAACTTGCGCTTGACCTGCGTCTCGACGGCAACCGGCACCACGGCCTTCTCTTCGGTGACTGGCGACGAGGAAAAGGCCGCCATCGGCACCGACAAGTCCCGACAGGCGAGGAGATCCTTGTGCAGGGCCGCGCGGGTCTTCGGCCCCACGTCGCCATCGACGTTGAGACCACGTCCCGATTGATAACGCTGGATGTCTGCCTCGGTCGGCTGGTAGCCGAGCCTCATCAGTGAAATCCGGCCATAGTAGTCGATGCGGTCGTTGAGCCCGCTTGTTGCCGCCGTCGATCTTCTTGATGATCGTTTCGATGTCGTTGCGGTCGGCATAGGCGTTCAGATTTCGGGTCGACCAATACCAGAGCGGCACAAGCCCTTCCCACATCTGGGCTGCGCAACGAAGTCCGGTGGGTTGAACCCCTTCTCCCGGCACCAGTCGCGGAAGGCCGCATATTTCGCCTTACCGGTTATCTGAATGCCGGCGCGGCCGCGGTAGAGGTGCCCGTCACCGTCGGCCGCCGACGTGTTGCCGAGATCGGTGCGGGTGTCATAACGCACCTGTGCGGGCGTCGGCCCTCAGACCTCCTGATCGAAGCGGAAAGCGCCAGTCTCCTGCATTAGCTGCGCCAGGTAATGCGCGACCCGGTGCGGCCGGCTCAGTACCAGCCTCAACCCAAACTGGTCGAGGGCGCCCAGGTCCGAGTTCATGTTGGCTTCGTTGACACGCGATTTTGCGGCCACGCGGATCTCCGCGGCGGTGATGACGCTCATGGGTGATGTCCATCTGCGGGGGTTAGAAACGCGTCCAGGCGGACCAGACTACGTCAGACGACGTAGCCAGAATGGGGGATGCGCGATATCAGGTTATCTGCGATGCTCCCGCCGCCAAGAGACTGTTGAGGGCTCGAACGGGAAAAACGGGCGAGCCCTCTCTTTTTTGAACCTGCTGTATCGCGTCGGGTTGAGGGCCTCCATCCAGGCGGACCGAGGCAGGCCCTTGCAAGGCAACCGCTGTTTTTAGGGGCTCGGCCAAACGATCGGCGTGATGCCGCCGATGAACCCTTCAATGGTTGGCGGCGCGGTCTCGCTGGCCTCGACGGCGGCGAGCTGCTCGAACATGTGGACCAACGCGGCATCCCTCCAAGCGATGAAGGCTTCCGCCTCCGCGGCCCGTTGAGGATTAGTGCTGCTGGCGTAGCTCAGCCAACGAGCTGTCGCGCCTGTGTTTTCCCGGGCGGGTGCCCGGTTCTCTTTCAATGCATCATGTTTCATTTGATCGTTCCTTCGGTTTGCAACGCGACGGCTGCGACCGGGTCAAGCCAGGAATGGATTGTTTCAGTGTTTGCAGGTGAATGTGAAGACCGTGAAGCACGTTGCGCTCCGTCGCGTTAGCCAACAAGATGGCCCGGATCATCTGGGGCCTTCTGAATAAGGGCGGGATCTACAATCCTCCTGAGCCATCCTCAATTGCTGCGGCAATCTGAAAAGCCTCGGGACCGATAAACTGATCTGATCGGCGTCGGCCGGTAGATGCAAGGTGCAATTGCAAACGATGAACCCATGGGACGAAATCCCAGAACGAGTGAAGCCGCCAACCTCGCTGCACTGAAAGTGCGTGGATGTGATTTAGCTCCTCGTTTCGCGGACCTCATCGAGGCCAGCGGTCATGTACCGCACTCAAAGGCCGTACATATGAACGCACCGTCCCGGTGTGTGAAACGATTGCGATGCCCCTTGCACCGCGGGCCGTTCCACATATGAGGTTGTACAGGCCCGAGGACGGGCCGGTAATTGCTATGGGCCTAGACCGTGGATCCACCAATCAAGGACAACTACGATGCCACTCGAATGAACAATTGACAATATCCTGATGTGAAGGGATACGAACTCACGATACCTACATGCACGCCGTTGTTATCTGGACCAGGGATTGATCACTTTCAGCCAGGCAGCCTCGAAAGGGCTTGTGTCGCGAGTTGCGATCGCGAGGCCGTTTGCTGCCGCTGTGGCTGCGATGTAGCCATCAGCTGTGCTGATCGCTTTCCCAGATACTCGAGCGCGTGCCATCAGTTCGGAATAGAACTGAGAGGTAGCCAGATCGAAGGACAGGATGCGCTCGGAAAAGTGGGGCAGCACTTCGCCCTCAAGGCGGTGGCGAAGGATAGTTTGCCGTTTCCCTGAAGGCATAGCAGCGATCCCGAAGCGAAGTTCAGCAATCGTTATTGCGGAGAGGAACAGCGTTTCGATAGCTTGGGCGTCCAACCAGGCGATGACGGCCTCATCAGGAACCGGCTTCCAAGGCTCGGATATAACGTTGGTGTCCAGCAAGATCATTCGAAGGTCATCGGTTCGGCAGGTGTCTCGTCGCGACTTTTCTGCAGGGCTTCAACGTCCCTGTCGGAAAGCTCGGCGTCGCGACCAATGGCGGTCAGCAACGAACCGAGCTTGACACGTCCAGGAGGACGAACTGCGGCTTCGATAATGTCCCGAATCTCGGCCTCGGTGCTCCGGCCGTGATGAGCCGCTCGCACCCGCAGAGCGCGATGTGTTTCATCAGAAAGGTTTCGAATGGTGACTGCCGGCATTGATATCATATCCATATGCATGATGGCTTTGATATCAAGATATGCGCAATGACCGCAGACTTCAAGGAGGTTCGTTAACGAGGACGAACCTGTTTAGGTATCCCGCCTTGAACGATCACAACCGAGGTTGTGCGGGCTTTTCGGACCATTTCAACCAGTTACACGTTTTATGAGGCGCGGTCCCGTTCATGGAACCAAGTCTCGATAGTCCGCGCAACTTGTCTGTTAACACAGCATTTACGGACAGCCGCAGTCCATTGCTCATCGAAACGTCATTTCTCAAATGTTTGCAGCCGTGTAGATGTCAAAGGGCAGCACATTTTGCGTCATCCCAATCGGCTCGCCTTTGTTCATAGCGGCATCTCCCATCGCGCGCACCAATGTCTTTGTTAGCTGACGTGCAGGATGGGAAAGAACAACCTTCAGCAGCCCCTCCGCTAAGCCCGCACGCGTCTCATTCGTCAGTTCATGAGCCACTACGACCAACCTTTGAGCTGCGGGACTACGATCCTCCCGAAGGGCTTGCATTACTCCTGTCACTCCGCCCCCTGCGACGTAAAGGCCCACCCAGCGCTCTTGCGACGCTAGAAGTTGCTTTGTCAGCTCGTAGGCCGTCTGTGGCTCCTCCAGAGTCGCCAACGTCTCGAGCATCCGGAATTTCGGTGCCGCCTCCCGGAAATACGATCGAAAGCCCATTTCGCAAAGTTCTTGGGCCAAATAGCGATGGCTCCCTACGAATACCGCTACTTCGCCGGGCCTTGCGTTGAGATGAGCAATGAACCAAGCTGCCGTTCTCCCCTTCTTTGCGCAATCATTACCGACAAAGCCTGCTCTTTCGGGAGCCGAGACATCCGAAATCATCGTCACGACAGGGATGCCATCAGCAGCAAGGTCGGCGATGGCGTGATTAACCTGAGGATGATCCGAGGTGATCATCCCGATGACGTCAGCCTCCCGGCTGAGGGCATGAATAGCCGCAGCCGCCTTATCGGGCCTAAGGTCATCCATAAAGCGCACGATCGCCCGCCCGTGGGCCTCGGGGTAGGCGTCGACAGCCCTGGTGAGCAGTTCGCTCCACATCTGGTAGAGCTTTCGGTGCTGCTGCTTAAGCAGAAAACCGAATTTGATCACGGGTTTGTCCGCCTCGATTCGTCGTTTGATCGCCGTGAGGCCATGAAACCCGATGCGCTCGGCGGCCTCGAGAACGAGTTCGGCTGTCTTCGGCCGCACCGGATGTCGGCCATTGATGACCCTGTCGACCGTTGAAATTCCAACATTCGCTGCCTTTGCCAGATCGGCAATCGTCGGTCGTGACACAGCATATTCTCCCATTTCATGAAAGCAATACTGAACGAATTTGAAAGATAATTATAGGAGGAAATTGACATAAAATGAGGAAATAGACACAGAATGCAAACAGAAAAGACGCCTTGCGGCGCCGGGCTTGGGAGAGCCTGTGGTTAGGAGGAATATTCATATGACTTCGGTGGGAGGAGCCCCGGCGACATCATTCGCCGCGGCCAATGACGAATATGTCCTTGAAATGCGGGGGATTACCAAATCTTTTCCGGGCGTCCGCGCACTTGACGGTATGAACCTGCGCGTCCGGCCAGGCAGTGTTCACGTCCTGGTCGGCGAAAACGGTGCCGGCAAGTCCACCCTAATGAAGATCCTGAGCGGCATCTACGCGATCGATGAGGGTGAGATTTTCTTTCAGGCGGAAAGGCTTGACCATCAAAATGCCGCGGCGGCTTTGGAGCACGGGATCTCAATGATCCATCAGGAACTCAGCCCGGTCCTCGACATGACCATCGCCGAGAACATCTTCCTCGGCCGTGAGCCGACGATCGGGCGAAAGGGCGTGTTAGCTTCGTTCGTTGACTTCACTCAGATGAACGCTGAAACACAAAAGCTCTTTGAGGCGTTAGGGCTAAAATACTCGGCCGACACAAAAATGCGCGATCTTTCCATCGCTGCCATGCAATTGGTTGAGATCGTCAAGGCGATCTCCCGCGCAGCCTCTCTCGTCATTATGGACGAGCCGACGTCGGCAATCAGCGACACTGAAGTCTCCATGCTTTTTCAGCAGATCGCCGACCTCAAGGCGAACGGCGTTGCGATCATCTACATAACCCACAAAATGGACGAGATTTTCCAGGTCGCGGATGACATTACCGTCATGCGAGACGGTCAGTTCATCGCCACAGGGCCGTCGAGCAGCTACACCGAAGCAAAGCTGATCTCCCAAATGGTTGGCCGCACCATTTCAAGTATTTTCCCGAAAGAGGACGTGCCCATCGGCGACGTCGTTCTGTCCATTGAGAATGTCAGCCGCACCGGAGTCTTCGAGGACGTCAATCTGACGGTGCGGGCGGGTGAGATTGTCGGATTGGCAGGATTGATCGGTGCGGGACGAACTGAAGTGGCCCGCGTGATTTTCGGACTCGACAAATGCGATGCCGGGACTATTCGACTCAATGGGACGCCGATCAAGATCGGGTCTCCGACTGACGCAATCCGCCATGGCATCGCCATGGTCTCGGAGGACCGGACGGCAGAGGGCCTCGTGCTGTGCCGACCGGTCGGCGAAAACATCTCGCTCGCCAATCTGAAGAAATTCGCGGCCGGGCTGTTCATCAGCAAGCGGCAAGAGGAAACAGCCGCCAAGCGAATGATAAAGTTGCTTCAGATCAAGACGCCGAGCACGGAGATGATTGCCGAGAACCTGAGTGGCGGCAATCAGCAGAAGATTGTGCTGGCGAAATGGCTGCCGGGCGATCTCAAGGTCTTGATCCTGGACGAGCCGACGCGCGGCATCGATGTCGGCTCCAAGTCTGAAATCCACAAATTGATGACTGAGTTTGCCCGCCAAGGCCTGGCGATCCTCATGATCTCGTCGGAACTTCCCGAGGTGCTCGGAATGAGCGACCGCGTGATGGTGATGAGCGAGGGCCGGGTTGCTGGCGAACTGACAAGAAGCGAGGCGACGCAGGAAAGCGTCATGCGCCTTGCGACGGGAGGACACTGATGAGTATCGAAACAGCAACCAAAAGCGAAAAGCAGGGCGCCAAGGCGTCGCTGCTGAGCAATGTGAACTTTGCGCAGATTTACCGCAAATACGGAACGGTTCTGATCTTCATTGGCATCTGTATTCTGGCGTCGCTTCTGAGCCCGACATTCCTGACCGAAGCCAACTTGACCAACGTGCTGCGGCAGGTCGTGGTCGTCAGTCTTCTTGCCTGCGGCGTTACTTTCATCATCATCCTTGGCCATATCGACGTGTCGCTCGGGTCGGTGCTGGCGCTTTGCGGTGTGATCGCCACAAGCGTCATGGTCATGACTGGCAGCGTGGTTCTTGCCGTCTGTGCCGGGACCGCGGTCGGCGTCCTTACCGGGCTGATCAATGGCTTTGTCATCACGTTCTTCCGGATTCCGTCTTTCATCATGACGCTTGCGATGACGACGGTCGCTCGTGGCGCCGTGCTACTTTACACTGGGGGCTCGCCCATCACCGGGCTTGGCGACTTCAAGATCATCGGTCAGGGTTCGCTCGGTCCGGTTCCTATTTCCGTGCTCATCCTGGTGGCTTTTGTCATCTTATCGTGGGTTCTTCTGAACAAGACGAAGTTCGGGCGCTACGTTTACGCGGTCGGCGGTAACGAGCGGGCGTCGAGAGCCTCCGGCATCAACCCCGATAGCATCGTCGTCAAGGCGTTTATTCTCAACGGGATCCTCTGCGGGGTCGCAGGGATCGTACTGATGTCGCGCATCAATTCCGGTCAGCCGGCGGGAGGCGTCGGCTACGAATTCGACGCGATCACGGCAGTCGTCGTCGGCGGTACAAGCTTGATGGGCGGAACCGGCACGATCACCGGGACAATCATCGGTGCAATGATCATCGGCGTCATCAACAACATCCTCAATCTCCTCAATGTCAGCTCCTACTGGCAGCAGATCATCAAGGGACTGATCATTGCGATCGCGGTCATCCTCGATGTCTGGACAAAATCGGCCCGCAACAAAAAGAAGGCCTGACACCGTTCGGGCCACACCACAAGGGCGGCCGGGACCAACTGTATGCGCGCCTAGCGGCGCTGAACGTAACCTAGTCTCAATTGGGAGGATCCTATGAAACTATTTGCCAAACTCGCTCTCGCCTGCGCTGTCTCCGTCTCCGCACTATCGACAGGTGCGGCATCTGCCGCCGAAAAATTTATCGTCGGCTATGCGAATATGGCCGACACCGACGTCTTCGTCATGGCGCGCAAGAATGCCTTCATCGAAGCCGCCAAATCCGATCCGGCTGTCGAAGTCAACTTCTCTGACGCCAACAATGACGCTAGCAAACAGCTTGACCAGATCGACAACTTCATCGCCCAGAAGGTCAATGCGATAGTTGTCGTCCCCGTCGATTACCAGGGCATCGTCCCAGGCGTCGAAAAGGCCAACGCGGCAGGAATTCCGGTCATTGCTCTCGGTATTCAGTCAGCCGGTGGCAAGTACACCTTTGTCGGTTCCAAGAACATCGACGCCGGCCGTCTTCAGGGCGAATTTATGAAGGCGAACCTGCCAAAGGACGCCAAGATCCTCTATCTCGAAGGCACGCCGGGCCTGTCGCATACGCAGGAGCGCAAGAAAGGTTTCGGAGACGCCCTCGGCCGTACCGACGTCAAGACGCTCGCCAGCCTCTCGGCAAATTACGATCGCGCCGAGGGCATGAAGGTGACTGAAGACTGGATACAGAGCTTCTCGAAGTTCGACGGGATTATCGCCGCCAATGATCAGATGGCGCTGGGCGCTCTCGAAGCTCTCAAGGGTGCAAACCGCGTCAAGGGCGTGCTCATCTCCGGCGTCGACGGTGTTCCGGATGCATTGACGGCCATCAAAGCCGGTGAAATGTCCCAGACGATATTCCAAGACGCAGCCGGTCAGGCAAAGGCCGCCTTCGAGGTCGTTGAGGGTATCAAGAAGGGCGAACAGCCGCCGGCCGAGAGGCTGGTTCCCTTCGCCTCCATCACCAAGGAAAACGTCAACCAGTTCATCAAGAAGTAGTACCTCCCGGGCGTGTCGGGAATCCGTTTCCGGCACGCCGAACCTTTCACCTGTCCATCAGCCATTTGTCCGAAACACAGGAAAGACCATGACAATAAGAATTGCAGTTATCGGCGCAGGCCTGATGGGCGCGGATCACGCGAAGATCGTTGCAGAAGAAATGCAGGGCGCCACCCTTCAACTCGTCTGCGATATGGACGAAAGCCGTGCGCGCAAGGTGGCCGATTTGTATGGTGCCGCTGATGTCGGAAACGATCCGGAAGCGGCTATCAGCCGTGCCGACATTGATGCGGTTATCGTGGCAAGCCCCGATTTCACCCATGCTCCCCTTTCACTCGCCTGTATCGCAGCTGGAAAGAAGGTCCTTTGCGAAAAGCCTCTGTCACAGTCATCCGACGAATGCCTGAAGGTGATGAACGCCGAAATGGCAGCCGCAGCCCGGTTCGTGCAGCTCGGCTTCATGCGACGGTACGACCAATCCTATACGGAAATGCGGCAGGCGTTGAAAAGCGGCGCGATTGGGCGCCCCCTGATGATGCACAATTTTCATCGCAATGTGGAAACGCCGGCATCTGACTTCACGGGCGAGATGGCAATTACCAACTCGGCGCCGCACGAATTCGACGTGGTCCGTTACGTGCTGGGCACAGACTATGTGTCGATCTCGGCGTTTCAGCCGAAGCGTTCGGATGCGCTGGTCGCTCCTGTCGTCATGGTTCTAGAGACCGCAGATGGACAGCTGGTGAATATCGAAATCAATAACAACGCAGCCTACGGCTACGACGTGCGCGCGGAGCTCGTTGGTGAAACAGCCTCGATCGCGATGAACCCGATTGCATTTACGCGGATCGACCAGCGTCTCGGTCAACACACCGGTTATGATACCGATTGGCGCGGCCGATACTATGAGGCCTATCGTCGCCAGAACCGTGCCTTCCTCCGCTTCGTCTCGACCCGGAAATTTCCGGAGGTCGCATCGAGTTGCTGGGACGGCTACTGCGCGGCCATCGTCGCTGAAGCTGGCGTCAAAGCTTTGAACGAGGGGCGCAAAGTCGCAGTCGAAATGATCAATAAGCCGGAGTTCTATGCATGAAACTGGGTTTCGTATCCGACAGCCTTGGCGGCGTGCCATTCGATCAACTGCTCGAGCACGCCACGCGCCTGGGCCTATCCGGGGTGGAGGTCAACACTTGCGGATGGTCGACCGCGCCGCACTTCAATCTGAAAGCAATGTTGGGTAACCGGGATGCGCAGAAATGCTTTCTTCAGGGATTTGCCGACCGCGACCTTGAGGTGATCAGCCTGAACGCAAACGGCAACCCGTTGCATCCGACAGACCCTACGCAAGGTGAAGGGCTGAAGGATACGATCCGGGTCGCTGGCGAAATGGGAATTAAAACCGTCTGCACCATGTCGGGCCTGCCTGCCGGCAGCCCCAACGACACGATGCCGAACTGGGTCGTCTCGTCTTGGCCGCCAGAGACACAGGTTATCCTTCGATATCAGTGGGAAGAGAAGTTGCTTCCATTTTGGGAGGAGATCGTCGCGCTTGCGAAGGAGAATGGCGTCGAGCGGATTGCTCTGGAGCTTCATGGTAATCAGTGTGTGTACAATGTGCCGTCGCTCTTGAAGCTGCGTCAGGCCGTCGGCCCGACCGTCGGCGCGAACCTCGATCCCTCTCACCTCTTCTGGATGGGCGCAGACCCGTTGATTGTCGCCGAAGCTCTCGGCGATGCGATCTATCATGTCCATGCCAAGGACACTTTCCTCAACACTCCGAAGCAGGCTGTTACGAGCCTCCTCGAAAACGGTAGCCTCATGGATGTCCCTGCTCGCAGCTGGTCCTATATCACGCTGGGCTTTGGCCACGGGGAAGAGTGGTGGCGTCAGTTCTGCTATCGCCTCAAGATGGCCGGATATGACGGCTGGCTTTCGATCGAGCATGAGGACGTGCTCTTGAATTCCATGGAAGGCCTGGAGAAATCGGTTGCCCTCCTGCAAGGCGTAATGCCCAGCGCTACGGCTGACTTCAGACCTCAGGCGATCTAGGCACCCGGGCGCGATAGCCCGACTTCTGCCGAACGGGTCGCGGCGACCGAGGCCGATGTGCAGATGTTCTGGGACGAACCACTTGATGGCGTGCGACAGCGGATCGATCGCCTGAAGACGCTCAGCAACACACTTGATCGCGACCTGCCGCCACCGGAATTCGGCCGGAGGATCACCGCTCTTGTTCTGGAGTCAGTTCGCAACAGTTATTCAGATTGTTTTGATAAAGGCACATGATTGACCTTGCACCACAAGATCGCAAGACGCTGAGAAATACTGCTGTGTTTCTGGCACCCCATGAAAGATGATGACCGCTATTATCCGGTCCCTGACCGACTGTAGCCATATCCTCGAACCATCAGCGACAGCTTCTGCCCCGAGGACCGATCGACATTCAGGATCGAACGAAACCACTGACGCGGCATATGGGACATTTGATTTGCAGGATTGGGCGGTTTTGCCCAACCTGTGAACAGGAGAATGTGATGAGTAAGATGAGCCCGCAGCGGCGGATGCCGGTCACCGGACCGACTCGGGCTGGAGGATGCGCGTGCCTTTGAGGTGCGTCTGGTGTCATCGGGCTTATCGTGGCCGGCTATAAACCAGACGATTTCGGCGCTCAGGTCGAAGTTGGGGTGCAGAGCGGACAGTACGGCAGGACCACTATGATAGAGCAGACGGTTTTCGATATCGCATTGGGATGATCGCTTTGGGGGAACAGGTCGCTCACTGACACCAGCGTCCGGACGCCTATCGCGTAAAGCGTCTATGCGAATCGTCCATCGACGGTTTAGCGGTCGGCCGCGATCTCGTCGCGGAGACCTGCGCACGTGTCGATCAACGCTCGCAGGCCCGAAGGGACATGCCGGCGGCCTGAATAGTAAAGATGCAGGCTCGGCGAGGGCTGAGTCCAGTCATCGAGCAAAGACACGAGCCGCCCAGCGTCCAGCAGGTCTCGTATCTGCAGATGTGGCAGATAGGCTATGCCGAGCCCGCTAGCGGCAGCTTCAGCCATCAGCTGATTGTCATTGAGGGTCAATCGGCCCGGCACATCAAGGCGAATTTCCTGCCCGTGTTTCTGGAATTCCCAACGATATGGCTTGCCGCTCGGAAGTCGAAGACGAATGCACTCGTGGCCGAGCAAGTCGTCCGGCATCTTGGGTCGTCCCGCTCGGGCCAGATAATCAGGCGCAGCGACCGGGCCGAAGAGGATGTCGCTGGTCAGGGGCACAGAGATCATGTCGAGCGGAATGCTATCGCGCAGTCTTATGCCGGCGTCGAACCCCTCAGCCACACTATCGATCAGGGCCCCCTGCGAAACGATGTCTACCCAAAGGTCGGGATGCCGGGCTCGTAGCCTCGGGATGACGCGCGTGAGGAGCAGTTGCGCCCTCGTGGGGGCATTGATGCGGAGCGTTCCCTTCACCTCATCACGATAATCTCCGAGGTCATCAATAGCCGTTGTCATAGCGCAGCGTAGCTGCCTCGACCATGTCGCCATTGGCCGCTGCCCACGAGCACAGTGCCTCAAACGGCTCCCGCAGGGAATGGCCCAGAGGAGTGATTGCATATTCTACGCCGATCGGCTGAGTTGGGAGCACGGTTCTCGTCACAAGGCCGTTTCGCTCAAGCCGCTTCAGGGCATCGGCCAGAGCCTTGTGGGTGATCCCATCGAGACGCCGCTTGAGTTCGTTGAAGCGCGCAGGCTTCGGGCAGATCACCGTCAGTATCAGGATCGTCCATTTGTCAGCGATCTTGTCGAGCACCGGGCGAACCTGCGCCATGTCGCAAAGTGCGCGATGAGAAAGGGCTTCCAGGTCGGTATACTCGTCCATATCTAGGCTATTCCAGGTGCGTAATTGATATCAGATACCCACCGTATATCATCTCGAGACCATTCAGTGAAAGGATTTACGATGGCTCGAATGAATAACAAAGTGGCTTTGGTCGTTGGCGGCGCGAAGGGTATCGGCCTGGCAATTGCAGAGCGACTTTCTGCCGAAGGCGCACATGTCTTCATCACCAGTCGTAGAGGTGAAGATGCTGAAAAGGCGGCCAACGGCATTGGAAATGGCGCCGTCGGCCTGACCGCTGACGCAAGCTCTCCGGAAGACATGGTAGGTGCCGTCGAAACTGTGCGCACGGCATACAGTCGGATCGACGCGCTTGTTTTAAATGCAGGTCTTTCCGAGCCTTCGCAGATCGCCGAGATTACGCCGGAGCACTTCGACCGCCACTTCGACGTCAACGTCCGAGGAATGGTGTTCGGCCTCCAGGCAGCTCTACCCGCAATGATAGAAGGCGGCTCGGTCGTCCTCGTCGGGTCCATAGCCGGCAACGCGGGCTACTCGGGTTATGGGACCTACTGCGCAACCAAAGCGGCCGTTCGATCTTACGCTAGGACCTGGACGGCAGAACTCGCACCCAAAGGTATTCGGGTCAATGTCGTTGCCCCCGGCCCCACGGATACGGACATGATGGCTGCTGTGGCGGAGGACACGCGCGCGGCAATTGTCGCTCCGATCCCGATGGGTCGCATGGCCCGGCCTTCAGAAGTGGCTGCGGCCGCTTTGTTCTTATTGAGCGATGACGCAAGCTACATTGCCGGTGTCGAACTGTGTGTGGACGGCGGCCTGCGGCAGGTCTAAGGATCTGTGGAAAAGTTGTACCCGATCTCGAATAGGTCGGGTACAGCGAACGCGCTCGATGACAGGCTCCAGGTCGTGCCCCGTAGTGCTCCAAACATCAGATGCACCGGGCGCCTGTTGTTCAGATGGGTTTCCGATTACCAACCCTGGAGGTCTGATGATGACTCACTCGATGACCACCAGTTCATCCACGCGATCGCTCGACCTGTCGTCACTTTATGGAGCTGACTGCCTCAAGAATGACATCAGCTGTCTCCTGTGGGTGAGACATTTAGACCATGTGACGTGATTTCACGTCGGTCACCCTCGTGGCTGTGCGCCCATATATCCACCGTAGGAAGTCGGGTGAGAGGACCTTATCTTCGGTCGTCACGATGCCGAGCGATGGCTTGTTGTCGTTTGCAGTTAATCGGGGTCTTCCTCACTTTGTGTGATGGTGGAATTTGCTGTGGGTGAATGCTGGGCGCCGTACCGGCCAAAGAGAATTCCGGTGAAATAGCGGCCACTCAGAGATCAGATCAGTTGATTGAAGACGATCAAATGGGCGCTCAGAACTGGCCCGGAGGAACGCATGCTATCGCTCAATTGACGGGGTCACCACAAAGTGAGGAGGACCCCGATTAAGTGCGAAATGACAGCCCAGTTCGTCACCTTGTACTTCATCTTGCCAATGTGGTGACGAGCGGCATTAGGTTTGTGTGGCATGGGTGATCAATCAAGCTGCCTCGATCGCAGCCAAATAGGCGGAAACTGTGGAAATCTTATCCGTGCACCAGCGCCGCTGGATATGCTTGGAAGGATATGGTGGGACTTGGGACCTTACGGGCTACGGTCAGGCCGCCCAGCTGCGTTCCAGTACGGAGACCCAGTTCTCATAAGCGATCTTCTTCATTTCCGCATCGTTGAAACCTTTGCGGCGAAGTGCTTCGGCGAGGCGCGGCAGACCAGCGGCATCCTTCATCTCGGTCGGAATGGTCGTACCGTCGAAATCCGAGCCGAGCGCCACATGGTCGATCCCGATGCGCTCGGCAATATAGGCGACGTGGCGGACAAGCAGGTCGAGGCTGGTATTCGGGTCCCGGACGCCATCGTCGCGCAGGAACAACACACCGAAATTGATGCCGACCAGGCCGCCCGTGTCGCGAATCGCGTCGAGCTGGCGGTCAGTCAGGTTGCGGCTGTGCGGGCAAAGCGCATGCACGTTCGAATGGGACGCCACCAACGGTGCCTTGGAGATCTTCGCGATCTCCCAGAAACCGGCTTCGTTCATGTGCGACAGGTCAACCATGATCTTCAGCTCGTTGCAGGCGCGGACCAGGTCCCTGCCCGCGTCGCTCAGACCCGGACCGATATCCGGCGATGACGGGTAGCGGAAGGGAACACCGTAAGCAAAAATGTTCGGCCGGCTCCAGACCGGACCCAGCGTGCGAAGCCCGGCCTGATGAAGGACGTGAAGCGCATCGAGATCTGCGGCGATAGCTTCGGCGCCCTCGATGTGGAAAACGGCTGCAAAACTTCCGTTTTCGATCGACTGGCGGATGTCCGAGGCCGTTCGGCACACCGTCACCCCACCCTCTGAGCGTGCCTCGATATCGAACAGCATCCGCGCCATGGCGAGCGTTTCGTTGAGCGCTTCCGGCTGCGCCGGCGTCGGGAAATCGCCATTGGCATCCTTGGTCATGCTCGGCGACGGCACGTAGATGGCGCAGAGGCCACCCGCCAGGCCACCGGCCCTTGCGCGCGGCAGGTCGATATGCCCGACCTCCTCGCCTTCGAGAAAACGCCTGACCGGGTCCTCTCCGCCAGCGCGCCTGAGGCGCAGCAGCACGTCGTTATGGCCATCGAAGATCGGGAGCGAATTGTTCAGCATTTTCTGAAATGTCCTGCCGGAGCCTGGGAATTGCGTTTACCGTTAAGTACCGGGCGCGGCGGCCGCAAATGCAAACCGCGCATAACCCATTCGAAAAACGGAATTGGTCGCCTGAAATCGCGCCTGATAAGAGACCTGCATCTTTTTGCGGCAAAATCTTGCCGGCTTCCGGCATTCCGGAGGACCGGTCGTTCAAGGGGAATATAACAATGGTATCCAGACGCAATTTTCTGCTCGGCGGCGCAGCCCTGCCCTTCCTGTCCTATATCGAACTGGCAGACACCGCCTTCGCTGCCACGCCAAAGGATATCCTCGTCGTTGCCCAGCAGCTCGACAACATGACCAGCCTTGACCCGCATGAGGGTTTTGAGGCTGTCGGCGGCGAGGTGATGAGCAACATGTACCAGAAGCTGGTGCGTGCCAACAGCGACAATCCCGACCAGGTTCTACCCGTCGTCGCCGCGTCATGGGAAGCCGATGCCGACAATAAGGTGTTCACGTTCAAGCTCGCCGACGCCAAGTTCGCCTCCGGCGCTCCGGTGACCGGCGAAGACGTGGCGTTTTCGCTGCAGCGCGCCATCAAGATGAACAAGAGCCCCGCCTTTATCATCAATCAGTTCGGCTTCACCGCGGAAAACGTTGAGAGCCGCATCGTCGCCAAGGACGCAAAGACCGTCACGCTGACGACCGAACAGCCGACCGCGATTTCCTTCCTGCTGTTCTGCCTCTCGGCAAATATTGGCGCGATCGTCGAAAAGAAGGTCGTTCTCGCCAATGAGACGAATGGCGACCTCGGCAATGCCTGGCTGCAGAAGAACAGCGCAGGCTCCGGTTCCTTCAAGTTGCAGGCCTGGAAGGCTTCGGAGAGCATCACCCTGGTGCTCAACGAAAACGGTCCCTACAAGGGCAACCTAAAGCGCGTCATCATCCGCCACGTCGTCGATCCTTCGTCACAGATGCTGATGCTGCAGAAGGGCGACGTCGATATCGCCCGCGACCTGACCTCCGAACAGCTGAAGGCTCTGCAGTCGGACGACAGCATTGTTTTGGTACGCAAGCAGATCGCCTCGCTGGTGCTGATCTCGCTCAACCAGAACAATGCCAATCTTGCCAAGCCGCAGGTCTGGCAGGCCGTCAAGTGGGCCCTCGATTATGACGGTATGCAGAAGAACATCGTGCCCCTGACGCATGCCGTTCACCAGAGCATGGAGCCGGCCGGCTTCCCGGGCACGGTCACCGACACGCCCTTCAAGCAGGATCTCGAAAAAGCCAAGGCGCTGATGGCCGAAGCCGGGCTGAAGGACGGTTTCGACATCACCCTCGACCACTATTCGGCGCAGCCCTATCCGGACCTCGCCCAGGCGATCCAGGCCAATCTCGGCGCGATCGGTATCCGCGTGAAGCTGCAGTCGGCCGAAAACCGTCAGGTCCTGACCAAGATGCGCGCCCGCGGCCATGAAATGGCGTTGTCGGCATGGGGCACGGACTACTTTGATCCGAATTCGAACGCCGAAGTGTTCTGCATCAACAAGGACAATTCGGACGACGCCAAGAAGAAGCCTTTCGCATGGCGCTCAAGCTTCAAGAGCGACGAGTTTACCGCAAAGGCGGAAGCCGCCCGCGACGAGAAGGATCCGGCCAAGCGCCTGGCTCTCTATGAAACGCTGCAGCGCGACTTCATGGCAAACAGCCCGTTCGCGGTGATGTTCCAGACCACCAAGACGGCGGCCTGCCGCAAGAACGTCAATGGTTTCCAGCTCGGCGTTCTCTCGGAAGGCAATTCCTACCTGGGGACCAACAAGGCGTGAACCGACGTTTCAAGAGTCTTGCAGCAACCCTGAGCAGCGTCCTCCTGACGCTGTTCGGGTTGACTGTGCTGACATTCCTCATCGGCCGGGTCATGCCGGTCGATCCGGTCATTGCCGCCGTTGGCGACAATGCACCGGAGGACGTCATACTTCGCGCTCGCACCGAAATGGGCCTTGATCAGCCCATTCCGGTGCAGTTCCTGCATTATGTCTACCAGCTCGCCCACGGCGATTTCGGCATGTCGGTTCTGACCAAGAATCCGGTGGCGCAGGATATCGTGCGTTTCTTCCCGGCGACGTTCGAACTTGCCACGGCCGCCCTCTTGCTGGCTGCCCTGGTCGGCATTCCGCTCGGCGTCTGGGCCGCCGTCCGCCAGGGCTCGTTCACCGACCAGGCGATCCGCGTCGTCTGCCTTGCCGGCCATTCGGTGCCGGTCTTCATGCTGTCGCTGATCTCGCTCCTGGTCTTCTATTCGGCGCTCGACATCGCGCCCGGCCCCGGCCGCCAGGACATCATCTATGACGGCATGATCGACACGGTCACCGGCATCCTGACGATCGATACGCTGATCGCCGGCGATTTCGACGCCTTCCGGGATGCACTGGCGCATATGGCGCAGCCGGTCATCATCCTTGCCTATTTCTCGATGGCCTATATCGCCCGCATGACGCGCGCCTTCATGATCGATGCGCTGAAGGGCGAATTCGTCATCACCGCCCGCGCCAAGGGCCTTACGCTGGCCACGGTCATCTGGGGCCATGCCTTCCCGACCGTCGCCGTCCAGCTCGTCACCGTCATCGCCCTGACCTATGCCGGCCTTCTCGAAGGTGCCGTCGTTACCGAAACCGTATTCTCGTGGCCGGGCATCGGCCAGTATCTGACCGTATCGCTGATGAATGCAGACATGAACCCGGTCATCGGTACGACGCTGCTGATCGGCCTGATCTATGTCGGCCTCAACCTGATTGCGGACATTCTCTACCGCGTCCTCGATCCACGGGTAAAATAATGATCGCCACCTTCCGAAACTGGGCGCTGGATGAAAGTCCGTCATCGCGCCGGCAGGCCGCCTGGGGCAACCGCTACCGTATCTGGCTGAACCTGCGCGGCAACGCGCTCGGCATGATCGGCCTGACCATCGTTCTCATATTCATCGGAATCTCGCTGTTCGCGCCGCTGCTGGCGACGCATGATCCCGCCGCCCAGGAACTCGGCAATCGCCTTGCCGCGCCGAGCGCCGCCCACTGGTTCGGCACGGACGAACTCGGCCGCGACATCTATTCGCGCCTGTTTTACGGCGGCCGCGTCACGCTTGGTATGGTCATCGCCGTCGTCGTGCTCGTCGCGCCAATCGGGCTCGCCATCGGCTGCATCGCCGGCTATTTCGGCGGCATCGTCGATACGATCCTGATGCGCATCACCGACATCTTCCTGGCCTTCCCGCGCCTTGTTCTGGCGCTCGCCTTCGTGGCAGCGCTGAAGCCCGGTGTCGAAAGCGCCGTCCTCGCCATCGCACTCACCGCCTGGCCGCCTTACGCGCGCATGGCCCGCGCCGAAACGCTGACGGTGCGCGGCAGCGACTTCATCGCCGCCTATCGCCTCACCGGTGGCTCTTCGTGGCGCATCATCTTCCGGCATATCATGCCGCTCTGCGTACCGACCCTGATCGTTCGTGTCACGCTCGACATGAGCTCGATCATCATCACCGCCGCCTCGCTCGGCTTCCTTGGCATGGGCGCCCAGCCTCCGTCGCCGGAATGGGGTGCGATGATCGCCACCGCGAAACGCTTCATCTTCGAACAATGGTGGGTTGCGGCCATTCCCGGCATTGCCATCTTCCTCGTTTCGCTCGCCTTCAACTTCCTGGGTGATGCCTTGCGCGACGTGCTGGATCCGAAGGGGAACTGACGGATGCTGGTCGAAATCAACAATCTCAAGATCGGTTTTCAGTCGCGTACCGGCTTGCATCAGGCGGTGAAGGGCGTCTCGATGACGCTCGGCACGGAAAAGCTCGGCATCGTCGGCGAAAGCGGTTCGGGCAAGAGCCTCACCGCCCGCGCGCTGATGAAGCTGCTGCCGAAGCAGACGGTCATCGAAGCCGACAAGCTCGCCTTCGACGGGATCGACATCCTGGCTGCCTCTGAAAAGCAGATGCGCTCGATCCGCGGCAAGCGCGCCGGCTTCATTCTGCAGGACCCGAAATATTCACTCAACCCGGTGAAGACGATCGGCAGCCAGGTGGCCGAATCCTGGCACACCCACAAAGGTGGCAGCAGGCGACAGGCGCTGGAAGCCGCAATCATGCTGCTGGAACAGGTGAAGATCCGCGATCCGAAAAAGGTCGCGGCCGCCTATCCACACGAGGTTTCGGGCGGCATGGGTCAGCGCGTCATGATCGCCATGATGCTGGCACCCGATCCGGAACTCTTGATCGCCGACGAACCGACCAGCGCGCTCGATGCGACCGTGCAGGCCGAAATCCTGCGCCTGATCGAGGAACTGGTGTCGGAACGCGGCATGGGTCTTCTGCTGATCAGCCACGATCTGCCGCTGGTCTCGCATTTCTGCGACCGCGTCGCCGTCATGTATGCCGGCCATGTGGTGGAGGAGCTGAAGGCGTCTGAACTACTCTCCGCCCAGCATCCTTATACGCGCGGACTTCTGAACTGCATGCCCTCGCTGATCCATCCGAAGGAGCGCCTGCCTGTGCTGACCCGTGATCCGGAGTGGCTGAAATGACGATCGAGATCGACAATCTGCGCATCAGCTTCGGTGACCGCGAAGTCGTCAAGGGCGTGTCCTTCAATGTCGCCAAGGGCGCCAGTTTCGGCATCGTCGGCGAAAGCGGATCCGGAAAATCCACCGTCTTGCGCGCCATGGCCGGCCTCAACAACGAATGGTCGGGCCGCATCGCCTTTTCCGGCGAGGACGCACCGCTGAAACGCCCGCCGGCCTTCTTCCGCAAGGTGCAGATGGTATTTCAGGACCCCTACGGCTCGCTGCATCCGCGCCAGACGATCGACCGTATCCTGTCAGAACTGCCGCTCGTGCACGGCATGGACAAGATCGACGACCGTATCGCAAAGGTCTTGTCGGCAGTCGCCCTGCCGCTGAGCGCGCGTTTCCGTTATCCGCACCAGCTCTCCGGCGGCCAGCGCCAGCGCGTGGCGATTGCCCGCGCGCTGATCGCCGATCCGGAAGTGCTGCTGCTCGACGAGCCGACTTCGGCGCTCGACGTGTCGGTGCAGGCGGAAATCCTCAATCTGCTTGCGGATCTGAGGGCCGAGCGAAACCTCACCTATGTGATGGTCAGCCACAATCTCAGCGTCATCGCGCATCTTTGCACCGAAGTCGGCGTGATGATCGACGGCAACATGGTTGAACAGGTGACCGCCGAGGATCTGAGACTTGGCAATGTCAATCATGCTCATACCCGCGAATTGCGCAGCCTGAGCGTGGAGCTCGAAGAACCGGCCTGACCTTAAAAGGGTCTGGCCACCCGGTCCGGTTCAAGAGCAGTCAGTGGAGAAGAGCATGTCGATCACGACCTATTGGGAGGCGGCACAGGAAGTCGCTGGGAAATTCGCTGGCGGTTGGGGCGCCGACCAGCCTGGAGGCGCGGTGATCGGCTTCGATGCCAATGGCATCCGCTTTGCGGAAGTCGGCGGCGTCGGAAGTCTCTCCACCATGGCCCCGTTCTCGGCCGAGACGGTGGTGCGTTATGCCTCCGTAACCAAGCATGCCCTCTGCGCCATGATGTTGTCGCATCCGGAAGCAATCTCCCTCGACGACACGCTCGGCCAGCATCTGCCCGAATTGCAGGAACCGTTGGCAAGCGTTACGGTCGGCCGCGCCCTCGACATGAGCGGCGGCCTGCCCGATACGCGCGAATGCCTGTCGCTGCTCGGCCTGTCGGTCTATACCGAAACCAAGGCCGGCCCCCTGATGGAGTTTCTCGCGCGCCAGACGCGCCTGAACTATGAGGCAGGCACGGAGATTTCCTATTCCAATACCGGCTACCGCCTCGTCGAGACCGCGCTCGAGCGCAAGGGATTGTTCTTTCGCGATTTCATCCGCAAGGCGGGTGCCGACGCCGGCGCGATCCTCGATGCCCCTGAGGTCTGGAACGACGCCGTCGACGGCCTCGTACCCGGCTACTGGCGTGACGGAGACAAGTGGCAGCTGTCCGCCGCCGGCCTGCATATCTCCGCCTCCGGCAGCATGACCGGCAGCGCGATGAGCCTTGCCAACTGGTTGCGCCTCCTGCTTCGCGGCGATGCGCCCTTTGCCGGCATGCTCGACCGCCTCGCCGCGCCGCGCGCGCTGAAGGATGGCCGTGAAAGTGGTTATGGCCTCGGCCTGCGCCACACGCTTCTCGGCGGCCGGAGGTTTACCGGCCATGGCGGCTCGCATCCGGGCTACAAGTCCTATTTCCTCCTCGATCACGAAAGCAAAAGCGGCTTCGTCATCGTCTCCAACCGCGAAGACACGAACGGCAACAAGATTGCTCAGGAAGCCATGGCAGCCCTCTTGGGCCTTGCCCTGCCCGTCCCTTCCCCCACGCTTACAGACGGCATCTATGTCTCAGAAACCGGTCCCTTCTGGGCCGAGGTCAAGGGTTCGACCGTCACCTGGCTCGATTCCGACGATACGGTTTACCAGGATGACGGCGAGTTCGTATCGTCGTTTTCGGCCTCGTCGCCGATGCGCCTGAAGATGGATGGATCCGCCATCGTTGGCGAGATCGGCCATACTGTGCGCCGCCTGCTGCCATCAGTCGATAACGGTGTGCCGGCCTCGCTCTCTGGACGCTGGTTTTCCGATGAAGGGGCTTTCTTCGAGATTACTGGCGATGTCGTCGTGATGGGCGTTGGGCCGGTGCGTCATCGCATGCCGCTCATGGCGCTGGGCGGCGGCCGTTTTCTCTTCACGCTGACGGATGGGCCGTGGACGAAGCGTGTCTGCCTTCACCTCCTGTCCGAAAATCGTCTCGAACTCGTCTTGGCTCGTGCGAGAATGATCGAATATAGCCGCGCCGGCTGATTGCATTTTTCCATCATTCAGACCAATGGAGAACCGCGGTCGGTTTCCAGTTGGAGCTTGTGGTGGAAGTCAAATGGCTTGAAGATTTCCTGGCGTTGGCCCAGGCGCTAAACTTTACCAAGGCGGCAGAAGAGCGCCACGTCACCCAATCCGCCTTCAGCCGGCGGATCCGGCAGCTGGAAGCCTGGGTCGGAACCAGCCTGATCGATCGCGCCACCTACCCGTCGCGTCTGACCGATGCCGGCGAACGCTTCGTGCCGATCGCCGAACAGACCCTGCAAAGCCTCTATCAGGCCCGCCGAAATCTGCAGCACGAAGAGGGTAGTGACGCGCGTACGGTCACCGTGACGGCGCTGCATACTTTGTCCTTCACCTTCTTCCCGAACTGGCTGAACGAGCTCAACGCGAAGCTCGGACCAATCGTTACGCATATGCGGCCCGATTCCGGCAGCATGGAGGAGAACCTCAACTCGCTCATCGACGGCGATTCAGATTTCCTGCTGACCTACCAGAACCAGCATGTGCCGATGCTGCTCGATCCGCAGTTCGAACATCATCAGCTGGGCGCAGAAACGATCATCGCAGTTAGCGCCCCCGACGCCTATGGACTGCACCAACACCATATCGAGCCGGGTTTCGCACATGTCAGCTATCAAAAAATCTCGTTCTTCGGCCAGCTCGTCGCCGGCGCCATGGGGGATCGGCTGCCGGTGGAAAACCGTGTCCATGTCGGAAGCATGTCAGTCGGCCTGAAGGGCATGGTCATGGCGGGCTGGGGGCTTGCCTGGATACCGGAAAGCCTGGTTACCGCGGAACTTGCCGATGGCCGACTCGTCAGGGCGGCGGAGCCTGACTGGGATATCGATGTCGAGATCCGGCTTTATCGTTCAAAAGAAAACCGGCGGCCGATCGTCAAACGGATCTGGGACGTTCTGGCCGCTGGCTGATTTCATCAAACCGCGGTGCGGCGGGCGTTGTCCATGTATAACCTGCGCAAGCGCTTGAACATCGGACCAGCCTTGCCATCGTTGACCGGCTTGCCGTCGATCGAGGTGACAGGCACAATGAAGTTCGAGGCGCTGGTCAGGCAGGCTTCACGCGCAGCCATGGCTTCCTCAACCGAGAACGGGCGCTCTTCGATCGTCAGGCCCTGTTCGCGTGCGAGATCGAGCAAGGCAAGGCGAGTGCAGCCCGGCAGCGTGGCATTGCCGTTGCCGCGGGTGACGATCTTGTCGTCATGGGTGATGATATAGGCCGTCGACGACGCGCCCTCGGTGATGAAACCGTCCTCGACCATCCAGGCCTCCTCACAGCCTTCGGCCTTGGCTATACGCTTGGCGAGAACCTGCGGCAGAAGACAGACGGTCTTGATGTCGCGGCGTTCCCAACGCTGGTCCGGCACGATCTTGACCTTCAGGCCCTTTTCGACGGCGGCCACATGTTCAAGCGTCTTTGCCTGGGTGAAGAGCAGCAGGGTCGGCTCGAGATCGTCCGCATAGAGGAAATTGCGATCTTCGGCACCGCGCGTATATTGCAGATAGATCACGCCTTCGGTCAGCTTGTTTTCCTCGACCAGACGCTTTTCGATTGAAACGATCTCATCGGTCGAAATCGGCAATGTGCCGCCGATCTCCCGCACGCTACGCTCCAGGCGAGCCATGTGCAGCGGGCTGTCGATCAGCTTTCCGTCGAGAACGGCAGTCACCTCGTAAATCCCGTCGCCGAACAGAAAACCACGATCGAAGATCGAGATATGCGCGTCGTTTTCCGGCAGGAAGGCACCGTTGAGGTAAACGGTGCGGGGCATTGCGGCAGGCATGGGAACTCCAGTCTAAAAGTCAGCGGCGCTTGAGGGCGTCGAGGGAAATCGCGTGAATGGTCGAAGGCTTGTCGGTCCCGGCATTGTAGCCGTGCGTGGTCGCCGCCATCGTCATAGAGTTGAGAATGGCCTCCTCGCTCGCCTCGATGACGGCTTCGAAGAGCGGCGAGACGACGTCGTTGGAGAGAACGGGATAATTGGCGACCGCCTTGCGGCGCTCCGGCGTACGACGCACCTCTTCAGCCGTCGAGAAGGCGAGCGCATAGTCGCCGGACCCGTTGCTGAGCGCCGCGCCAGTGCGTGCCAGACCGCCAAAACAGCGTTCGGCAAGACGGTTGAGGTTTCGCGAGCAGAGCGGTGCATCGGTCGCGACGATCATGACGATCGAACCGTCCTTGTCATGGCCTTCCGCCTCGTAAGGTCGGCCGGCGACGGTCAGCTTTCCACCGTAATTCGACTGAACGAGAATGCCGACCACATAGGACGTGCCAGCGACCGGCACGATGCGCGAGCTGGTTCCGATACCACCCTTCAGTCCGAAGGCGACCGTGCCGGTGCCGCCGCCGATTGCGCCTTCCTCGACCGGGCCGGCCTTGGCAGTGGAGAGTGCTTCCAGCATTTCATCGACGCTCGGACGCGCCGCGCGGATATCGTTCAGCCGGGAATCGTTGGTCTCGCCGACGACTGCATTCAGCGAAACGATGCGTTCGTTGCCGGCCTGTGCCAGCGTATGGCGGTTGATAGCTTCGATTGCGCGACCGACGCCCAAAGTATTGGTGAGCAGGATCGGCGTCTCGATCTCGCCAAGCTCGACGATCTGGGTCGAACCCGCGAACTTGCCGAAGCCGTTGAAGACGGCAAGTGCCGCCGGCACCTTGTCCTGAAACAGATTGCCGGCATGCGGCAGGACGGCGGTTGCGCCCGTGCGGATCCGATCGCCTTCGACGCAGGTGACATGGCCCACTGAAACACCGGCAACGTCGGTGATCGCGTTCAGCTTGCCCACAGGATAATGGCCAACGGATATACCAAGCGAACGCAAAATGGCACGATTTTCGTAAGTCATTGAATGAGCTCTGATATCGAAGTTACCTGCAGGTTACTTCAGACGAAGCGGTAGGGACATGATAAAAATGGAATAGTTTCATGCCGGCTTTGCAATAGCCGCCGTGGTTGACCATCGCGGCCACCGACGCTGCCCGGCACATGCGACAATCCTCGGGGGATGTGCACAAAATCGCAATCAAGCCCCGTCCATTCCCTACCGGCGCTGGTCAAGAGGATTCGGGATAAGGACTGTGTCGTGTAAGTTGTCATCGTCTCATTGAACTCGGCTTCACCCTGGCGCAGCGACACAACTCTCATCTCCGGCCTTCGGCACGCCCGTTGAAGCATAACAGAGATTGCGCATTAAGCGGGGATGACACTTCTGTTGCCGCCTTATCGCCAGTGCGCCGTCGCATGATCCTGGCGACCCCGGAAACCAGCCGAGTGTACGAGCATGCAACGATGAGTTATGGCCATGAGACACCACTTGGAACCGGGGCAGCAATTACTTGCTCGATTGAGAACCGTCCGAGCCCGGCGCAACCGCAGTGTCCCCGGGTCGCAACTGCTACCACGCAAACAGCAATGCTCATCTCGAAGTTCGGCGCGTAGCTGACATCGGACCCCGAAGATTAAGTGTCCCATTGCGCCGATTAAACGTATTCACGCCTTGAACCGTGACGTGCGTCATCTTCGCAATGCGATTTATTCCCAGATCGGCGGGTGGGACGCACCCGCCTGATTAAAATGGTGACGAGAGATCAGACCGTCGGAAGAGTGCCGCCGTCGATGACGAACTCGGCGCCGTGAATCGCGGCAGCGCGATCCGAGGCCAGGTAGGCGATGAGGTCGGCGACCTCATGGGGGTCGGCCGGACGCCCGATCGGGATACCGCCCAGGCTGTCAAGAACGATTTGCCGCGCGTCCTCGATCGTACCGCCATTGGCTGCTTGCAGACGTTTCAGCAAGTCCTGGGATGACTCCGTCATGATCCAGCCGGGGGAAACGACATTGACCCGCACGCCTTTCGGCCCAAGCTCCTTGGAGATGGACTTGCTGTAGGTCTTGAGTGCGGCCTTGGCGGAA
>CCRI01000006.1 GCA_000985875.1 Neorhizobium galegae bv. officinalis | reverse complement strand
AAATCCCCTTGAAATCTCAGTCAGATCAAAAGCCTTTTCCGAGAACCGGGACTTCCCCACGCAATTTGCCCGCCCCACCGGGTCGGCAGGGCGGGCTTGAGGTTTTCATCCGGTTCCACGACGGATATCAGTAGGGCGAATAGCACTGCTGGCGCGGGCCGTAATAGGGCTGGAACGTGTTGTCGTAGGCCCTGTAGGACCGGTAGCGGGCGTAGCACCAGTTCACGTGCGAATTGCCGCCGACATAACGCCGGGGCGCGTAGTAACGCGGTGCGTATCTCGGTGCATATCTCGGTGTGTAGCGCGGCTGGGCCAGCGCTCCGCCGATGATCGCGCCCAATGCAAGCCCCCCGATGATCGCACCGGCATCCGGGCCACGGCGGTGGCGGCGGTAACGCCGGTCGCCATCGTAGCGGTCGCGATAATAGCGACGCCCTTCCCAGCCGTCACGATCGCGCCAGTACTGCACCTGCTGGATATCCTGGGATCTCTCGATGCGCGGGGCGCCAATCGACGGAAACGCCTGGGCGGGAGCGACGCCGCTAAAAGCCGTAATCAGGGACAGAACGGCTACAGCGAGCTTCTTCTTCATAATTCACCTCCTCTGATTTTCCTTAGGAAGAAATGATCCTCCATTTCTCCTGAACCAGAGGTGAATGGTAAATTTTGCTTAACGTTGCCGTGTGTTGAGTTAGCGAACCTGATCCAAGAGGCGCTTGCATTCCAGGAGGTCGAAGAGCGCTTCCTGCAGCAAGGCACGATCTTCCTTGCCGATGCTGGACTTACCGATCGACACTTCCATGTCGTCCTCCTGGGAAGCGCCGAACCCGAAAAAGCGGCCGCTCGGCTTCACCTTGGGGCGGCCGACGATCTGATCCTCTTCGGCCGTGCTGATCTTCGGCTCGGCCTGCTTTTCGCTGTTTGCCGCCATGATCGCTTCCATCGTGGCGAGGTCGCCTGATGCAATCGCAGAGACGAACTTGTTGCCGTTCGTCTTCAGAAGCTTCTGTACGCCCTTTATGGTGTAACCGTGATCGTAAAGCAGGTGGCGGATGCCCTTCAGGAGATCGACGTCTTCGGGCCGATAATAACGTCGCCCGCCGCCGCGCTTCATCGGCCGGATCTGCGGAAAACGCGTTTCCCAGAAGCGCAGCACATGCTGCGGCAGATCGAGGTCGTCGGCGACCTCGCTGATCGTACGAAAGGCGTCCGGGCTCTTCTCCAAAGTTCATACTCCAAACGGCAGGCTGCCCATGCCCCAAGGGCAGACTCATAGCCTCCGATACATGCGCGAATTATGCGCCGAATCGGACATATCTCAACGGTTTAAGCCGGGAGATTCAAGCATGTTCACAGGATTGCGGAAAAGGTAGCGGCTTCAGGCAACCGGGCTTGCGGGCTTCAGTTTCGCCTTGCGCGCCGTGTGCGCCTTGAGGATACGGCTCTTCAGTACGTTGGAGGCCTTGAACGTCATGACCCGACGCGGAGAGATCGGCACTTCCTCGCCGGTCTTCGGATTGCGGCCGATGCGCTCGTTCTTGGAACGCACCTGGAAGGTCGCGAAGGAGGAAAGCTTGACCACCTCGCCCCTGACGATCGCATTGCAAATTTCATCGATGACCGTCTCGACGAGCTCGGCCGATTCCGTCCGCGAAAGTCCGACCTTGCGGAAAACCGATTCCGCCAGATCCGCGCGTGTTACTGTCTTGCCGGCCATGATCCCCGCCCAATTTTCGAAATTGATCTTATCAAAGCCGATAGAGAGTATTTTGCTTGAGCGCGAGGGTCAAGCGCCTGTGCTCAATCGCTTATTTACGTTTCGGCCGATCGTTGCCGCCCTACCAGCGGACCAGCAATGCGCCCCACGTAAAACCGCCGCCCATGGCTTCGAGCATCACCAGATCACCCTTCTTGATGCGCCCGTCGGAGGCCGCAACCGAAAGTGCCAAAGGAATCGATGCAGCCGAGGTATTACCATGCAGATCGACCGTCACGACGACCTTTTCCAAAGGAATGCCGAGTTTCTTCGCCGACCCGTCGATGATGCGGCGATTGGCCTGGTGCGGCACCAGCCAGTCGAGATCGTCCGCCGTCGTGCCGGTCGCCGCGAACGCGCTGTCGATCACGTCGGTGATCATGCCGACCGCATGTTTGAAGACCTCGCGGCCCTCCATGCGCAGGTGCCCCACCGTGCCCGTCGAGGACGGGCCGCCATCGACATAGAGCTTGTCCTTGTGGGAACCGTCGGAACGCAGATGCGCGGTCAGCACGCCGCGATCGGCGATCGTCCCCTCGCCTTCCGCCGCTTCGAGCACCAGCGCGCCTGCGCCGTCGCCGAACAGCACGCAGGTGGTGCGGTCCTTCCAGTCGAGGATGCGGGAAAAGGTCTCGGCGCCGATCACCAGGACACGCTTCGCCATGCCGCCGCGAATGTGCAGGTCGGCTGTCGCCATCGCGTAGACAAAGCCGGTGCAGACCGCCTGCAAGTCGAAGGCGTAGCCATGGGTCATGCCCAGCCGGTTCTGGATGTTGACGGCGGTCGCCGGAAAGGTGTTGTCGGGCGTCGACGTCGCGACCAGCACGAGATCGATGTCATCCGGCGTCAGCCCGGCGTTTTCAAGCGCCGCACGCGCGGCCTGCTCGCCGAGAGACGCGGTCGTCTCGCCCTCGCCGGCCAGATAGCGCTGACGAATGCCCGTGCGCTGCACGATCCATTCGTCGGAGGTTTCGACGATGTCTTCCAACTCGCGATTGGTCACTACCCGCTTCGGGAGCGCTGCCCCGTAACCGCGAACCACTGAACGGATCATTCACTCACATCCTGTCGTCATGCCGCTTCGGGGCCAGCCGGCGGCTGGCGACGGGCATGGTAAATTGCGAGATCCTGCCGGATCTTCGCGTTGAGATCGTTGCGTGCCATGTCATAACCGACATCGATCGCGGCCGCAAAACCGTCGGCATTGGCACTGCCGTGGCTCTTGATGACGATGCCGTTCAAGCCCAGGAACACGCCGCCATTGACCTTGTTCGGATCCATCTTCTCACGCAGCCTGTCGAAGGCGGGCTTGGCAAGAAGATAGCCGATCCTTGCCAGCAGCGTACGCGACATCGATTCGCGCAGAAGCGTGGCGATCTGCCGGGCCGTGCCCTCCGCCGCCTTCAGCGCGATATTGCCGGTAAAGCCTTCGGTCACCACCACATCGACGGTGCCCTTGCCGATGTCGTCGCCCTCGACGAAACCGTGATAGGCGATCGTCGGCAGGTTGGCCTCGCGGATCAGCCGCCCGGCCTCCTTGACCTCTTCCTGGCCCTTCACCTCTTCGACGCCGACGTTCAGAAGCCCGACGGTCGGCCGGTCCACTTCGAACAGGGAGCGCGCCATGGCGCCGCCCATGATCGCAAAATCGAGAAGCTGCTGGGCGTCGGCACCGATCGTCGCGCCGATATCGAGGACGATGCTTTCGCCCTTCAAGGTCGGCCAGATGCCGGCGATTGCCGGGCGCTCTATATTGGCCATGGTGCGCAGACAAAACTTGGCCATCGCCATCAGGGCGCCGGTATTGCCGGCCGAAACCACGACCTCAGCCTCGCCGAGCTTCACCGCCTCGATCGAACGCCACATGGTGGAGACATACCGGCCGCGTCGGAGGGCTGCACTCGGCTTCTCCTCCATGCTGACGGCAAGTTCACATTCGTGGAAGACGGACTTATCCCGGAGCTTCGGATATTTCGCCAAAACCGGATCGCACTGGGCCTTCAGCCCATAGATGAGGAAGGTCACATCCGGGTGGCGTTCCAGTGCCTTGGCGGCACCGGCAATGACGACCTCGGGACCAAAATCGCCGCCCATGGCATCGATAGAAATTCTGATCACGCGTCCCTGATCCTTATCTTCGCCGAACGCACCACCCTTGTCGGCCATGCGCCAGTTCTCACGTCTCCAACGGCCCTTCGCTCCTCATGCGGGGCCGTGCCGGCGAATTCGTGGCCAAAATATAGTTTTTGCTGTCGCTTACAACCCGTCCTCAATCCTTTTTCCAGTCCTTAAGAACGGCAAAGGGATTGGGGCGCCCGGACTTTTCCTCTGGATCGCTTTCCAGATGATCGGCGAACTCCGCGCCCGGTTCGCGCGGATAGGCATCGATCGCAAGTGCCGCGAACTCCGCCACCACTTCGCCGACATCGATCGTGTCCCCGATGAACATTTCGGGAAGATCGGGGCCATCGGGATCGATCACCATCTCCGCCGTATCGCTGGTGACGATACGCGCGAGCTTCGATCCTTCAGGCACGAAGATCTGCTCGAACTCTTCGTTTATCTTCGATGCGACAGGTTCGAGCGTGACGACGGAGGACTGGACGATATCGGCCTCCACGCGCCCCTTGAGGCGCACGCCGTCCTTCTTCCACCGGGCGATCTGCAGCTCCGCTTTCAGCGAACCGACCGAAACGACCTGCCATAGCTTTGCCAGGCCCTCGAGTTCGCGCGCGTCGGCTTCGAGCTTCACCGTCACCGCATTCGCGGAAATATTCCCGACTTTGACGGGATAGGAAAAGGGAGGCTTTTCGCCTGCGCCACTATCGTTCTTCATCAAACCTCACTCTTCTCGCGGCAGCGGGCCCGGCAGGGGCAGCACCGCATGGCCGCGGGAAATCTCATCCTCGGAAATGCCGGCGAGCGCCGTCTCCGCAACAATCATCCAGTCCGCCAGCCCTCGCATCCCAGGCGCATCCTCCGTCTTGGGATAGATATTCCGGCTAAGGGCCGCGGCAAGCGCCTCGCCGTCCTTGTCTTCGAGAGCGGCGGCATAGGTCTCCACGCGGCCATAGAACATGCCCGCCAGCTTCTTCATGCGTTTCGGCACGCTCTGGTCGCCGATGCCGAGTTCGCGGATCGAATGGTCGATATCCTGAAAAAACGCATCGACGATCTCCTGTGCCAGTTCCTGACCACTCGAATCGGATTTCGCCGTCCGCCTGAAGAACAGGATCATCACGATCGACAGCATCTCGAAACGGCCCATGACCGTGTCCGGCACATCCAGATCGCTGTAGAAGAACGGAACGCGCGCCAATGATGTCAAAGTCGAATACTGGCGGTCAACGATCGCCTGGTTCTGGTTTTTCTTCTTGAAAAGGCCGAAGATCATCTGAATTCCCGTTATTTGCCTCCAGGAACGCCCTGGCCTGCCACCGGCCATGTTGCATGGAAACGAAAGCTGGTTTACCGAAGCATGCACGAATTGCAATGCCGTTCCGCCGGATCAGCGAACGGGGTGGGATCTTCGCGGCCTTAACATCCAGGTCGGGATCGATCTTATGTCCCTGAATAGCCACAATGGTAGGGTCAGCAGGGGCAGGTTGAGTTTGGGGGATGCCGTTGAACAAGCGGGTTTTCGGATACGAGATGACATTCTTGAGTAAAACCGCGATGGCAATGGTCGTCGCATCCATCGCTGTCTCGGGTTGCACGTCCATGCAGATCGGCGACACCATGTATAACGGCTACGTGGTCGACCAGAAGTCGCTGGAGCTTATTCCGGTCGGGTCGAGCCGCGAGCAGGTGCTGCTGACGATGGGCACGCCCTCGACGACGGCGACCTTCGATACCGAGGTATTCTATTACATCTCGCAGAAACGCACGCGCGCTGCGGCTTTCATGAAGCCGAAGATCGTCGACCAGACGGTGCTCGCCATCTATTTCGACAAGGACGGCGTCGTCGCACGTCGCGCCAACTATACGATGCAGGACGGCAAGGTGTTCGACACGATTTCGCGCACGACGCCGACCGGCGGCCGCGACCTCACCTTCCTGCAGCAGCTGCTTTCCGGCGGTTCCGGTGCCGGTGGGGCAGCAGCCCGCAGCATCCTGTCGAACTTCGGCAGGTAAGAACCTCGAACGAAACAAAAAGCCCGCGAGGATCGCTCCCCGCGGGCTTTTTTATTTCACGTTGGAGCCAGATGTCAGCCGGCAAGAACCGCCAGCAGCAGAAGCGCCACGATGTTGGTGATCTTGATCGCCGGGTTGACGGCAGGGCCTGCCGTGTCCTTGTAGGGATCGCCGACGGTATCGCCGGTGACCGAAGCCTTGTGGGCCTCGGAACCCTTCATGTGGCGGGTGCCGTCCTTGTCGACGAAGCCATCCTCGAAGCTCTTCTTGGCATTGTCCCAGGCGCCGCCGCCCGAGGTCATGGAGATCGCCACGAACAGGCCGTTGACGATGACGCCGAGCAGCGATGCGCCGAGGGCTGCGAAGGCCGAGGCCTTGTCGCCGCCGGAGATCAGAAGGACGCCGAAATAGACGACGATGGGGGCGAGAACCGGCAGCAGCGACGGAACGATCATCTCGCGGATCGCAGCCCGGGTCAGGATGTCGACGGCCCGGCCATAATCAGGCTTTTCGGTCCCCTCCATGATGCCCGGCTTTTCGCGGAACTGCCTGCGCACTTCCTCGACGATCGAGCCCGCAGCGCGGCCGACGGCGGTCATCGCGATGCCGCCGAACAGGTATGGGATGAGGCCGCCGAAGATCAGGCCGGCGACGACGTAAGGGTTGGAGAGGTCGAAATCGATTTCGCCGACGCCGTTGAAATACGGGTATTGGGCGCTGTTGGCGACGAAATATTTGAGGTCGTTGGAATAGGCGGCGAAGAGAACCAGCGCGCCGAGGCCGGCGGAGCCGATCGCGTAACCCTTTGTGACAGCCTTGGTGGTGTTGCCGACCGCGTCGAGCGCATCAGTCGACTTGCGCACTTCCGGCGGCAAGTGCGCCATTTCGGCGATACCTCCGGCATTGTCGGTCACCGGACCGAAGGCATCGAGTGCCACGATCATGCCGGCGAGGCCGAGCATGGTGGTGACGGCGATGCCGGTGCCGAACAGGCCGGCGAACTGGTAGGTGGCGATGATGCCGCCGACGATGACGATCGCCGGAAGGGCGGTCGATTCGAGCGAGACCGCGAGGCCCTGGATGACGTTGGTGCCGTGGCCGGTCACCGAGGCCTGGGCGATCGAGTTTACCGGGCGCTTGTTGGTGCCGGTGTAGTATTCTGTGATGACGACGATCAGCGCCGTCACCACGAGGCCGAGCAGCCCGCAGATGAAGAGGTTCGCGCCGGTGATCGGCTTGCCGGCGACGGTGCCGATCGTACCCCAGCCGATGGTCAGAGAGGTGGCAATAGCGAGACCGACGATCGATAGCAGGCCGGTGACGATCAGCCCCTTGTAGAGAGCGCCCATGATCGAGCCGTTGGAGCCGAGCTTGACGAAGAAGGTGCCGATGATCGAGGTGATGATGCAGGCGCCGCAGATCGCCAGCGGATAGACCATGACGGTCGCAAGGATCGGCGCGCCGGCGAAGAAGATCGCCGCCAGCACCATCGTGGCGACGACGGAGACCGCATAGGTTTCGAAAAGGTCGGCTGCCATGCCGGCGCAATCGCCGACATTGTCGCCGACGTTATCGGCGATCGTCGCCGGGTTGCGCGGATCGTCTTCCGGAATGCCGGCTTCGACCTTGCCGACGAGATCGCCGCCGACGTCGGCGCCCTTGGTGAAGATACCGCCGCCGAGACGGGCGAAGATCGAGATCAGCGAGGCGCCGAAGCCGAGCGAGACGAGCGCGTCGATGACTTCACGCGAGCCGCTCGGATGGCCGAGACCGGCCGTCAGAATCCAATAATAAATCGAGACGCCGAGGAGAGCGAGGCCTGCCACCAGCATGCCGGTGATGGCGCCGGATTTGAAAGCGATGTCGAGACCGGCCGCAAGGCTTTGGGAAGAAGCCTGGGCGGTGCGTACGTTGGCGCGGACCGAGACGTGCATGCCGATGAACCCGGCGGCGCCCGAGAGTACGGCACCGATGACGAAGCCGATCGCAGCGGTGCCGGACAGCAATACCCAAGCCAGGATCGTTACGACGACGCCGACAATCGCAATAGTCATGTATTGACGCGCCAGATAGGCCTGTGCGCCTTCACGGATATACCCGGCGATCTCCTGCATGCGGATACTGCCCTGATCGGCAGCCAGCACGGAACGCGTCGCCCAGGCGGCATAAATGATCGATAGCAACCCGCACACGATCACACCCATAATTACGGTCATTCGCTTTTCCTCTCCCTTAGCGCCGGGTGGTCCATACCCTCCGGCCGTGCACCCCTGCAGCGGTGCACATCCACGAGATGAGCAAGACCGCCGCAATACTCCATAGTGCGCATTCCCGCGCAGCCGACCGCTCCCCTCCCCAGGAATCCGGGATAGCCTACGCGGACGGGAGATTGCGGTGGAGATGAATTGGCGTCAAGCCCCGAAGGGACAAGACTCTAGGCGGATTTCACGGAAGAGCGCTTGAACATCAGCGCCAGCACCAGACCGAGGCAGACGATCGTCACCGGCCAGATGATCAGGTTCATGAAGGACCAACCGTAGGCAGTGAACACCTTGCCCGAGGAGAAGGAGGACAGCGCCACCGTGGTGAACAGGATGATGTCGTGAAAACCCTGCACCTTGTCGGCCTCATGCGGGCGATAGCTGGAGGCGACGATCGCGGTCGAGCCGATGAAGGCGAAGTTCCAGCCGATGCCGAGCAGCACCAGTGCGCCCCAGAAATTCCAGAGTTCGATGCCCATATGGGCGATCACGGCGCAGCCCATCAGGATCAGCAGGCCGGCCGCGACGATCTTCTCGACGCCGAAGCGGGAGATCAGCATGCCGGTGAAAAAGCTCGGCGCGAACATGGCGAGCACGTGCCACTGGATGCCGAGCGTGGCCATTTCCGACGGGAAACCGCAGCCGATGACCATGGCGAGCGGCGCGCCGGTCATCATGAAGGTCATCAGCGCGTAGGAGGAGATGCCGCAGATCATGCCGGTCAGGAACCGCTGGGTGACGACGATCTCGCCCAGTGAACGTGCCGGCGCCGAAGCCGCAGGCCCGCCGGTCATCGGCGGCAGTTTCAGCGGCGCCAGCATCACCAGCGCAATCAGATAGAGCGGAATGACAGCCACGAAGGCGCCGGCAAACAGCACCGGCGACAGCAGGTCCTTGGTCCAGATCGCAAGCTGCGGCCCGAGGACCGCCGAAACTATGCCGGCCGCGAGAATCCAGGAGATCGCCTTCGGCTTGTAGAACGAGGGCGACGCATCGGCTGCGGCGAAACGGATCTTCTGGGTGAAACCGTTGCAGAGGCCGATCATCAACAGGCCGACCGCAAAAAGCCAGAAGTTCGAATGGAAGAGCGCGATTGCCGCGGTGGCGGCTCCCACCGCTCCGAGGACCGAGCCCAGCATGAAGCTCGCCTTGCGGCCGAGGAACCGGGAGGCGATGGCAACGGCGACGGCACCGGCCGCCATGCCGATATTGAAGCCGGTCAGCGGAGCGGTCGCCAGCGACTTGTCGTCGCCGAGCAACTGGTAGCCAACGAGGCCGCCGAGCGCGAACACCAGAGGCGGCGCCGAACCGAGGACGGCCTGGGCGCCGGCAAGCAGAGCGACACTGCGCCGGGCGGTGCTCATCTGCGTCTGAAGACCGTCCACCGCGCCGTCCATGCTGCCCTGCCTGACTTAATCGTTGTTTTTTTATTTCTTGGCTTCGCCGCGCACCTGCTTGGCGATGCGGTCGAGGACGGCATTGACGATGCGCGGCTCTTCCTCTCCGAAAAAGGCGTGAGCGATCTCGACATATTCGGTGACGATGACGGCAACCGGCACGTCCTTGCGCTCGAGTATCTCGAACGTGCCCGCGCGCAGGATGGCGCGCAGCGTCGAATCGAGACGCGACAGCGGCCAGTCTTCCTGCAGCGAGGCGCGGATCAGCGGGTCGATCTTCACCTGGTCACGCACCACGCCGGCAACGATCGAGCGGAACCAGGAGGCATCGGCCTTCAGATAGGTGTCGCCGTCGAGTTCCTGTCCGAGGCGGTGGGTCTCATATTCGGCCACGACTTCCAGCACGCCGGTCCCGCCGACATCCATCTGGTAGAGCGCCTGCACGGCCGCCAGGCGGGCTGCACCACGCTGGTTGGCCGGCTTGACCGGGTGTTCGCCTTCCTTGGCCATCAAATCAACCGCCGTTCATCTTTTCACGCAGCGCGATCATGGTCAGCGCAGCGCGGGCGGCAAAGCCGCCCTTGTCCTTGTCCGAACGGCGGGCGCGCGCCCAGGCCTGTTCGTCGTTCTCGCAGGTCAGGATGCCGTTGCCGATCGCAAGCGATTCCGACACGGCAAGGTCCATCAGGGCACGGGAGGATTCGTTGGAGACGATATCGAAGTGATAGGTCTCGCCACGAATGACCATACCGAGCGCGACGAAGCCGTCATAGTCGGTGCCGCCCTCTTCCGACGCATCGAGCGCCATGGCGATCGCCGGCGGGATTTCGAGGGCACCCGGAACGGTGACCACGTCATAGGTCGCCCCGGCCTCCTTCAGCGCATGGGTTGCGCCTTCGAGCAGCGCATCGGACATATCGTCGTAGAAACGCGCCTCGACGACGAGGAGGTGTGGAGCGGTTTCGCGTGACATGATTCACCTTTGTTCAAATCGGCCCAGGATGAGATCGATATCGCCTGAAGGCGGGCCGATAGTCATATGGGTCTCGGGCAGGTGGCGGTCAAAACACGCTCTGAGGGGAATGGCAAGCAATTTTCGCTGAACGCAGCGATGCGAATCGGGAATAGCTGAGCGAGCGACGATAAAGATCAGTGCCATTTGCACCATGGAGCCCGCCATGACCACCATTCCGACCATCGAAACCGAACGGCTGATCCTGCGTCCTCACCGGCTGGAGGAGTTCGAGACCTATGCGGAATTCTGGGCCGACCCGGACGTGGTCCGCTATATTTCCGGCATTCCCTCTTCCCGCGAAACCAGCTGGAGCCGCATGCTGCGCGTCAACGGCATGTGGCAGCTCATGGGTTTCGGCTTCCTGGCAATCGAGGAAAAGGCCACCGGCCGCTTTCTCGGCGAAGCCGGTTTCCAGGACATGCGCCGGGAATTTCAACCCTCCATCGAGGGAACGCTCGAGACGGGCTGGGCACTCATCCCGTCCGTCCATGGCCGCGGTTATGCGACCGAAGCGGTGGGCGCAATGATCTCCTGGGGCGAAGCCCATTTTCCCGATCGCCGGATGACCTGCATCATCAGCCCCGAAAACGCCGCCTCTCTCAGGGTCGCATCCAAATTCGGCTTCCGCGAATTCGCCCGCTCCGATTACCACGGCCCGATCGTGGTGCTGGCTCGCGAAAACTGATCGGCGGGCGAGGCGTCAGCTTTTCGCCGGGAATTCCGCGAGCCTTGCCGCGTAACGCGCCATCGTATCGACTTCGAAATTGACGAAATCGCCCGCCTTTCTATCGCCCCAGGTGGTGACGGCGAGCGTGTGGCGGATCAGCAGCACGTCGAAATCGGTGCCTTCGACTGCGTTGACCGTCAGCGACGTGCCGTCCAGAGCGACCGAGCCTTTCGGTGCGACGAACCGGGCAAGCGCTTCCGGCGCGCGAAGACGGATGCGTACCGCCTCGCCTTCATGTTCGATGCCCAGAATTTCCGCCGTGCCATCCACATGGCCGGAGACGATATGGCCGCCGAGTTCGTCGCCGATCTTCAGCGCCCGCTCCAGATTGACGCGCGTGCCCTCGGTCCAGGCGGCGATCGTCGTCAGCCGCAGCGCTTCTTCCCAGGCCTCGACCTCGAACCAGCGCTCGTTGCTGCCTTCATCCGGCAGATTTGTCACCGTCAGGCAGATGCCGCCATGGGAAATCGAAGCCCCCATGTCGATGGTCTTCGGGTCGTAGTTGGTGGCGATCCGCAGCTTGACGCCTTCGTCCATCGGCGTCGTTTCCGCGACCGTGCCGACATCGGTGACAATTCCGGTGAACATCAGAAACCTCTTTCGTATTCAAAACAGCGGTCCAGCCCGAAGCTTTCCTCGCGCACGAACTTAAATCCTGCCGGCATATCGGATGGCGTCAGCGGCGATTCAAGCCCGCCCTCGCCGACGATGCCGGTGCCCTGGAAAAGGAGGACTCGGTCGACGAGGTCTGCTTCGAGGAAAGCTCTTGCGACGCTCGCGCCGCCTTCGACCAGAAGCGAGGAGATGCCGCGAACCGCAAGAATCGCCAGCAGGACATCGAGTTCGGTGGCGTCCATGATCTCGACGCCGGCCTCGATCAGTTTCTCGCGTTTGTCTCCCAGGATACCCCCCTCTGCCCTGCCGGGTATCTCCCCCACAAGGGGGGAGATCGATGGAGCACCCGCTCGCTCCGCCTCAGACGTGGGAGCGGCAGAGGATACGGCTGAAGATGAACCGGGAGCTTGCGCCTTGCCGATCTCCCCCCTTGTGGGGGAGATGCCCGGCAGGGCAGAGGGGGGTGCTGCCCCATCCTCAACCGGCAAGGCTGAACCCGGCGCCGCCACGACAATCACCGGCACATCCCTCGCCGTCTGCACCAGCTTGGACGTCAACGGCAGCTCCAGCCACCGGTCCAGCACGATGCGGATCGGAGAGCGTTTCTCCAGTCCGGGAATGCGCACCGTCAGCTCCGGATCATCCGACAGCGCCGTGCCGATGCCGACGAGAATCGCATCCGTTTCGGCCCGTAGCCGGTGCAATTCCGCCCGCGCCTCCGCACCCGTGATCGACACTTCCTCGCCCCGCCGGCCGAGCATGCCGTCGGCGGAAACTGCAAGCTTCAGAGTCACATGCGGCCGGCCCTTCGTCTGGCGGGTGAGGTAGGCGGCGAGCGCGCGGCGCCCCTCCTCCTCCATCAGCCCCGTTTCGACGACGATCCCGGCATCGCGCAGGATCGCAATCCCGCGGCCGGAAACGCGCGGATCTGGATCGGTCAATGAGATAACGACGCGGGCGACGCCGGCTTCGACCAGCGCGTTGGCGCAAGGCGGCGTGCGGCCATAGTGCGAGCAGGGTTCGAGCGTGACATAGACGGTCGCTCCCCTCGCCTTTTCCCCGGCGATCGCGAGCGCCTGGGTTTCCGCATGCGGCCGACCGCCGGGTGCGGTAACGGCGGAACCGACGATCTCGCCGTCCTTGACGACGACGCAGCCGACCGAAGGATTGGTGCCCGTCTGACCGGTATGGAGGCGCGACAGGCGCAGCGCCGACGCCATCAACCACCGGTCTTCGGCAGCGCTCGTCATGGCTACGGCTCGATGCCGGGATCGCGGGCGATCTTGGCGTTGATCTCCTGGATCACCTTCTCAAAATCCTCCGCATGGGAGAAATCGCGATAGACGGAGGCGTAACGCACGAAGGCGACGTCATCGAGGCTCTTCAATGCCTCCAGCACCTGCAGGCCGATCTCTTCCGACGAGATCTCGTTCTCGCCGGAGCTTTCTAGCCGCCGCACGATGCCCGACACCGCCCGTTCGATGCGGTCGTTGTCGACCGGCCGCTTGCGCAGCGCGATCTGGAACGACCGTACCAGCTTGTTGCGGTCGAACGGCACCTTGCGGCCGGTCTTCTTGGTGACCATCAGTTCGCGAAGCTGCACGCGCTCGAAAGTCGTGAAGCGGCCGCCGCAATCCGGGCAGATACGCCGCCGGCGAATGGAGGTGTAATCCTCCGCCGGACGACTATCCTTGACCTGCGTGTCTTCCGAACCGCAATAGGGGCAGCGCATCGGCTCTCCTTGGATGTGCAAGAGGGACCGCGAATGCGGTCCCCGTTGGTACCGGTTGGGCTCACATATACGGGTACATGGGGAAGCGGCCGGTGAGCGCCACGACCTTGTCGCGCACGGCGGCTTCGACGCTGGCATTGCCCTCGTCGGAATTGGCGACCTTCAGGCCGTCGAGAACCTCGATGATGAGATTGCCGATCTCCCTGAATTCCGCTTCCTTGAAGCCGCGCGTCGTGCCGGCCGGGGTTCCGAGGCGGATACCGGAGGTGACGAAGGGCTTTTCCGGGTCGAAGGGGATGCCGTTCTTGTTGGTGGTGATGTAGCCGCGACCGAGAGCCGCCTCGGCGCGTTTGCCGGTGGCGTTCTTCTTGCGCAGGTCGACCAGCATCAGGTGGTTGTCGGTGCCGCCGGAGACGATGTCGAGGCCGCCGGCCATCAGCGTTTCGGACAGCGTCTTGGCATTCTTGACGATCTGGGCGACATAGTCCTTGAAGTCCGGCTGCAGCGCCTCGCCGAAGGCAACCGCCTTGGCGGCGATGATGTGCATCAGCGGACCGCCCTGGAGACCCGGGAAGACAGCCGAATTGAACTTCTTGGCCAGTTCCTCGTCATTGGTGAGGATCACACCGCCGCGGGGACCGCGCAGCGACTTGTGGGTGGTGGTGGTGGCCACATGGCAATGCGGGAACGGCGACGGATGCTGGCCGCCGGCAACCAGACCGGCGATATGGGCCATGTCGACCATCAGATAGGCGCCGACCGAATCGGCGATCTCGCGGAAACGCTTCCAGTCCCAGATGCGGGAATAGGCCGTGCCGCCGGCGATGATCAGTTTCGGCTTGTGCTCTTCGGCCTTGCGCTGCACTTCGTCCATGTCGAGCAGGTTGTCGCCTTCGCGCACGCCGTAGGACACGACGTTGAACCATTTGCCCGACATGTTGACCGGCGAACCGTGGGTGAGATGCCCCCCCGAATTCAGGTCGAGGCCCATGAACGTGTCGCCAGGCTGCAGCAGCGCCAGGAACACGGCCTGGTTCATCTGGGAACCGGAATTCGGCTGGACGTTGACGAAGTTGACGCCGAACAGCTTCTTGGCGCGCTCGATGGCGAGCTCCTCGGCGATATCGACGAACTGGCAGCCGCCGTAATAACGCTTGCCCGGATAACCTTCCGCGTACTTGTTGGTCATGATCGAACCCTGCGCCTCAAGCACGGCGCGGGAAACGATGTTCTCCGAAGCGATCAGCTCGATTTCGTGGCGCTGGCGACCCAGTTCCTTCTCGATCGCGCCAAAGATTTCCGGATCGGATTCTGCGAGCGGGCGGGAGAAGAAGACGTCGGTGTTCGACATGTGCGAGGCTCCTCAAAGGGGTGGGCATTGCAATGTCGCGTCTTAGCCTTACGCCTTGCACAGAGCAATACGGGGAACGACATTTGCTCGCCCGAAGACGCGGAGATGCTCCTGGAGAACGAAAAAGCCGCACCCTTGGCGGATGCGGCTTCTCATGGACGGAAAAAGAAGCAGATCTTATTGCGGCAGAAGATCGTCGTCGGCAGCGCCGACCGGCTTTTCGATGCCGGTGGTCGTCTGCAGTGCCAGTTCCTGGTTGCCGTCACGCTCGTAGATATCGTCGCGGAACTGCACGACGCGGTCCTTCGCCGACCACGCGGTGATGTAGACGATATAGACCGGAACTTCCTGGGCGAGCTTGATCGGGTTGTTCTGGCGCGTCGAGATCACCCGTTCGATCTCCTGACGCGACCAGCCGGTCGTGTCGCGCAGCAGCCAGGTGATCAGGTCGCGGACGTTCTGAACACGCATGCAGCCCGAGGACTCGAAGCGCATCAGCTTGTTGAACAGGCCCTGCTGGGGCGTGTCGTGCATGTATTCGTTGTTCGGATTGTGGAAGTTGATCTTCGTCGAGGCCATGGCGTTGATCTTGCCCGGATCCTGCCGGAACATCAGGTTCGGCGCCTTCGGCGCAAACCAGTCCACCGTTTCCGGCGCCACTTCGTTACCCTTGCCGTCGATCAGGCGGATGTTGTTGCGGGTGAGATAGGTCGGATCCTTGCGCATCAGCGGCACGATGTCCTTCTCGACGATCGAGCGCGGCGCAGTCCAGTAAGGGTTGAGGATGACCTCGTAGATCTTCGAGTTGATGGCGTGGGTCGGACGGTCGATGCGCCCGACGACGGCATTGGTGCGCAGCGCCACGCGGTCGTTTTCCACAGCCTCGATATAGGCGGCCGGAATATTGACCATGACGTAGCGGGGGCCGAGATCGCCGGACATCGACTGCAGGCGCACCAGATTGGTGCCCAGCTGGCGCAGGCGCACATCGGCCGATATGTTCATCGCCTTGACGGTAAATTCGCCCATTACGCCGTCGGCAGGCAGGCCGTGACGGGCCTGAAACCGCTTCACCGCCCCGTCGACATAGCTGTCGAACGAAGAGGACATGCCCGCCTCGCGCGGCAGGTCGCCTGAAATCATCAGGCGCTGGCGCAGCTGCTGTACGGACGGATCGACGACGCCGAGGCGCAGGCGCTTCTGGCCGGGATTGACTTCGGGCCAGCCGCCGTTGGCGACGATCTGCTGATAGTCGATAATCGCCTGCTGGATGTTCGCCGGTCCGCCGGCGCCGAGCACCGGGTTGTTGGACACGACGTTGACGGCGGTTCTGGATGCGGCCTTGGCGTCGAACTGGTCGTCCCAGGTGCCGCGGCGAGGCGCATTGATCAGATCGTCCATCGCCGTCTGGGCGAATGCGGGCGCTGCAAGTGCGGCGGCACCGGCAGAGAAGGCCGTGCGAAGCAAAGCACGGCGGGAAAGAGCTTCAGATCCGATCTTCTTCGACATCATAATACCCATCTGGTCCCGAGCAGCATCAAAGACGCCTACAGGGATATGGTTAAGAACGCGCAAAAAGTTAGCGCAGCCGCATTGGGGCTTCGTCGTCATCGCAATGTCGTGAAAGCGCGAATTCCCGCCGGCCCGTTGCATCCAGCCGGTCCCATAGCAATATGGCCAATTCGTGTCAGGTACTTGAGCGTCACAAAGCCGTGTTGGCACGTGATTTTTTCAGGCGGCAATTACGCCACACCGCCAGATGGCATGTGGTCCCGGGACGGTCTGGGAGATCGTCGACTGCGATCGGCTTTTTTATACCAGACCGTCGGGCGCTCTGAACACCGCGTCCCCTTGCCGAAACGTCAAAGCCGTAAGCCTGGGGCAAGCGGATTGGCCAAAAATTATCCCTCATAAATGAGGAATTTGAGATTTGAACTGGTACCCGATCGAAGCCCTTGAGCCTGGAAAGCTGGTCGTCCTGCATTTTCGGGATGAGACCGCCCCGCAATGCGTCGGTTATGTCGAACAGGACGGCGTCTGCGGGTGGCCGGAAAAGGTGACGGGCCGCAGACCTGACGGCTGGCTCGACCTCTCCTCGATGTTTGCGGACATGAGGACCGAAATTCGCCGGGTCGCGGCGGCTACGTTATAGGCGAGCATTTCGGCGCAAACGGACGTACCGGAACGTATTTCCGACGCTCATGACAGAATTCGTCTATCAACCAGGCCCCCATACTGGTAGGCACCCCAAACAGCACCCATTGGAGAGCTACCGTGACCCTGGACGAAAAATACCAAATTATTGTCAATGCTTTCCAGAACAACAAGTTTGGCGTCTCGCCGACCTCCACCCGCGGAGCCGTACAGAATTACTGTAAAAAGCACGGGCTGCACGGCGAAGACTATACAGAGACCCTCGCCGCAGCGATGTCCGCCGGCTTGGTTGCGCAGATGGCGGACTCGGCTCTGACCATCAGAAACGCCGGCCGCGCCCTGCTGGCCCAGCGATAGGCCGCCATCCGCCAGAGCCTATGCAGTTCACACGCAAACAAGCGTAACGGCGCGTCTTTCGACACCCCGTTACGCTTTTGCGTAGCACCGCATGACTGGAGGTAATGAAGTGTTTCGCAAGCCCCCGGTGGATTAAAGGCGGTAAAGGATCTGGTCGTTCCAGAAGCGGTCGAGGCGCTGGAGCAGCTTGTTCATCTGGGAGAACTCGCCCTCGCCGATGCCGCCGACCTTTTCGATCGAGCCGATATGGCGCTCGTAGAGCTTGCCGACGGCCTCGGCGATCTCCTGGCCTTCCGGCGTCAGGCTGATGCGGACCGAGCGGCGGTCGATGCGCGAGCGCTGGTGATTGATGAAGCCGAGATCGACCAGCTTCTTGACGTTGTAGGAGACGTTCGAGCCGAGATAGTAACCGCGGGAGCGCAGTTCGCCGGCCGTCAGTTCCGAATTGCCGATGTTGAAGAGCAGGAGAGCTTGGACGGCGTTGACGTCGTCGCGACCCTGACGGTCGAACTCGTCCTTGATCACATCGAGAAGGCGGCGGTGCAGGCGCTCGACCAGATGCAGCGACTCCATGTACAGGGCGCGAATGGTATCTTCATGCGGATCTGCTACTGCCGGTGCCGCCTGCGGCTTCAGTTTCGTGTTCATCATGACTGCCTCATCCTGTTTTGTTTGGCGGTGTTTGTTTCTTCCCGCCTTGAGACAGACACTATCCAATACGCATAAAATTCGACTTAAAACATAGGCTTAACAAGCGCTTAACGCGCTCCCTCGAATTCCGGCCCGCCCTCACCAGCCCGGAATGCGGCCATTCAGATTTAAGATAAATCAATCACTTAGCGGCGAATTTCCGGTCAAATCCGGCCGTCAAAGCTTTAATTTCAGGGTGAATCAATCCTTACCCGCTCCGCCTTGCGGCGCGCCTCGACCCACAAGGAGAGCCGAAATACGACGTAAAGCGCGGCAACGAGGCCGTGCATGAGGGGAACGAGACGGTTGTGTCCGAAGATCTCCGGCCAGACGATATACATCGACACCTGCGAGATTGCGGCAAGCGCCCAGAGCACGGGGCCCCAGGACACGGTAAGCCAGAGGCCGAGCGAAGCGACCGGAAACAGCACGGCAAGCGAAGACGCCGCCACTTTCCAGGGAAGCGCCAGCAGATCGAAGCGGGCCATGCCCTTCAGCGAGTAGCCCACCAGCATCGCCCAATATTGCAGGCCGAACCAGAAACACGCGACCGCGACCAGCCTGAGGAAGGCCACGTAGAGAATTTCGGTCAGCGTGCGCTTCGGCACCGTGAGTGAATCGGGTTCCATGACACCACACTAGCCGCCACGGCCGCCGACCGCCAGTACCAGCCTGCCGCCTGCACGATCGTTCAAGAGCCCTGCGCCTCCTCCTGATAGGGTTTGCCGCCAACCAAAGGAGAAGACATGACCGATCGGAACTTTTCACATACGCCGATAAATCTCGCCGAGAAGCTGGCCCGGATACCCGATCTCTGGCAGCAGCGCGTCGTCGCCGAAATGAACGACTACCAGTTCAAGCTCGTCCGCATCGAAGGCGATTTCATATGGCACGATCACCCGGAAACGGACGAGGCTTTCATGGTCATCGAAGGCCATTTGCGGATCGACTTCCGCGATGGCAGCGTCCACATCGGCCCGGGCGAGATGTTCGTGGTGCCGAAGGGCGTGCAGCACAAGCCGTTCGCAGAGAAGGAAGTGAAGATGATGGTTATCGAGCCGCGTGGCGTCTTGAACACCGGCAACGAGGGCGGCGAACGTACGGCCCGAAACGATCTCTGGATCTAGAAGGGGCCGACTGCGGCGATCGTTCCCATTCGCAAACGGCGTGCTGCATGATAATGACGCGCCCACGGGAAGAGAAGTTGGAGACTTTGCCATGGACAAGACGCATCTGGTCGACGAAATCACAGGCCACCGCCGCATGCGGCGCAACCGCAAGGCCGACTGGACGCGCAGGCTGGTGCAGGAGAACCGGCTGACGGTGGACGATCTGATCTGGCCTATCTTCATCGTTCCCGGCACCGGCATCGTCGATCCGATCGCCGCCATGCCCGGCGTCAACCGCATGAGCGTCGACAAGGCGGTCGAGGCGGTCAAGGAAGCTGCCGATCTCGGCATTCCGGCGATCGCCACCTTCCCCGATATCGAGATGGCGTTGCGCGACGAGACCGGCTCCAACAGCCTCATCGCCAACAACCTGATCAACCAGGCGACCGCCGCCTTCAAGAAGGCCGTGCCGAATATCGGCATCATCACCGACGTGGCGCTCGACCCGTTCACCAGCCACGGCCATGACGGCATCCTGCGAGACGGCATCATCGTCAACGACGAGACGGTCGACCAGATCGTCCGCGCCGCCGTCATGCAGGCGGATGCCGGCGCCGATATCATCGCGCCGTCGGAAATGATGGACGGCCGCATCGGCGCCATCCGCCGCGGCCTTGACGCAGCCGGCCATCAGGATGTCGGCATCATGTCCTATGCGACGAAATTCTCCTCCGGCTTCTATGGGCCCTATCGCGAGGCGATCAACACCAGTGGCCTCTTGAAGGGCGACAAGAACAGCTACTACATCTCGCCGGCCAACGGCACCGAAGCGGTGCGGGACGCCGCCCTCGACGTCGAGGAAGGCGCCGACATGCTGATGGTCAAGCCCGGCATCGCCTATCTCGACATTTGCTGGCGTATCAAGGAAGCGTTCGGCCTGCCCGTCTTCGCCTACCAGGTCTCCGGCGAATACACCCAGATCAAGGCTGCCGCGATGAACGGCTGGATCGACGGCGAACGGGTCATGATGGAGACGCTGCTCTGCTTCAAACGCGCCGGCTGCGACGGCATTCTTTCCTATTTCGCTATGGACGCGGCGAAAAAACTGGCGAAGAACGGATGATCTTGTTGCCGAGGCGGTTTCATCCCATATCAATGTTCGAGAAACAGGAGATGTTGGAACGATGAGCCTCGACCCGAACCCAGCCTATGCCGCACCGGACGACTGGCGCGCCTATAGTGGCGTTCTTTCTCGGCGGGTGTTCGCCTTCATCATCGACTACGTGATCGTGCTGCTGTTGTGCATTCCGGCCGCGGTCGTGGTGTTCTTCCTCGGAATCATCACACTCGGTCTCGGCTTCATGCTCTATCCGGTCCTGTTCGTGGTCGTCGCGCTTCTCTATTTCGGGATGACGCTTGGCGGCTCGGCTCAAGCTTCGCCCGGCATGCGCGCCATGGGGCTTGCCATGGCACGGCTCGACGGGCGGCGGATGGATTTCCTGACCGCCATGGCCCATACGGTGATCTTCTGGATCATCAACTCGGTGCTGACGCCGCTCATTCTGCTGGCCGGCCTGTTCATCGAGCGTTCGCGCCTCGTGCACGACCTGTTGCTCGGCACTGTCGTGGTGCGTACCTCGTAACGATTACGCTACTGGCCAAAAGTTTATGGCAAGAGCCGGCTGCATGCCGCAGCATATGGTTGACGTTTCGCTTTTATGCGCCATGGTATGACATTTACGATCCTTAAGACCGGACTTCCACGACGCAATGAACACCCAGGCAACGCCCTCACCGCAGTTCTACCTGACGGCCCCGGCAGTTTGTCCCTATCTCCCGGGTGAAATGGAGCGAAAGGTCTTCACTCACTTGGTAGGCCCTCGCGCCGCCGAGATGAACGACCTACTGACCCAGGGCGGTTTTCGCCGTTCGCAGAACATCGCCTACCGGCCGGCCTGCGAATCATGCCGCGCGTGCATTTCCGTGCGCATCCTCGCTCACGAATTCGAGCCCGTGCGTTCGATGAAGCGCGTTCTCGCCACCAATCGCGACGTGATCGCGACGGTCTACCCCGCGCAGCCCTCCACCGAACAGTTCTCGCTCTTCCGCCGCTATCTCGACGACCGCCATCAGCGGGGCGGCATGTCGGACATGTCGGCGCTCGACTATGCGATCATGGTCGAGGACACCCATGTCAACACCCGAATCATCGAGTACCGCCGCCGCGAGCCGGGCTCGGGCATCAGCGCCGAGCCGAAGGGCGAATTACTTGCCGTGGCGCTGACCGACATGATGAGCGACGGCCTGTCGATGGTCTATTCCTTCTTCAATCCCGAGTATGAAAAACGCTCGCTGGGCACGTTCATGATCCTCGACCATATCGCCCGCACAAGGACGCTCGGCCTGCCGCATGTCTATCTCGGCTATTGGGTCAAGGGTTCGGCGAAGATGGGCTACAAGACCCGCTTCCAGCCCCAGGAACACCTGACCCCGCGCGGCTGGGAAATCTTCGATCCCGCCACAGACATCTGAAATCATCCCCATGAACGATCATAAAAAGGGCCTCGTGCTCACCGCGATCGGCGGCCTTGCGCTTTCCTTCGACGTGCCGCTCGTGCGGCTTGGGCATGGCGAGATGTGGTCGACGGTCGCGCTGCGCAGCACGGCGACCTTCGCCGCCGCCATCATCCTCTGGCTGCTCGTCCGCCGCTTCGGCTCGACCCGCCCCGTGCTGATCCCCGGCAAGGCGGGGCTTGCCGCCGGCTTCTGCTACGGCATTTCGACGATCGCCTTCCTCGGCGCCGTCTTCAACACGGCCACCGCCAACGTCGTCTTCATCGTCGCCTTCACGCCCATGTATGCCGCCATTCTCGGCTGGCTGGTCCTGAAGGAGCGCCCCTCGCCTTCGACGCTCGTCACCATGCTGGTGATGTTTTTCGGCGTCGGCCTGATCGTTTCGGGCGGGCTTGCCGGCGGCCATATCCTCGGCGATATCCTGGCGGCAACGGCCTCGTTCCTGCTGGCTTTAGCAATCACGTTCAGCCGGGCGGCGCGCATCGACATGGGCTTCGTGCCGCTGGTCGCGACCATCATTCCGGCAACGATCGGGCTTTCCTTCGTCGGCGCATCCGCCCTTGCCGGCACGGGCGGCTTTTCGGTCGCGGACCCCATCTGGGTGGTGTTCGACGGCGCGATCATGATGCCGCTCGCCTTCTGGTGCCTGGCGACCGGCCCGAAATATCTCTCCGGCCCCGAAGTGGGCATGTTCTACCTGCTCGAAACCATTCTCGCACCGATCTGGGTCTGGCTGATCTTTGCCGAAATCCCGTCCGCGCGCACGCTGCTCGGCGGCTCGATCCTGGTGCTGGCGCTGATCGGCTATTCGGCGTGGCAGATGCGGCGGATTGCGCGCCGCGACTATCTCGCGACGCCCCCTATCAGTCCGTGATTACCCCGCAAACTTCCCGCTTCGCGGAAAGCCCTTCGGAACGGCGCGGCCGGCGGTGGCGCGGTCGGCGATCCATTCGAGCAGTTCGTCCTTGTTGCGGGTGAAGGAGCGGCCGGCGCTGTCTTCCCAGGAAAGACCGTCGGCCATGGTGAAGCAGCGGATGTCGGAAATTCCGCCGTCCTTGTAGCGCTGCAGGCGCACGCCCTTGCCGCGGGTCATTTCCGGCAGTTGGGTCAGCGGGAAGACCAGCAGCTTGCGGTTCTCGCCGACGACCGCGACGTGATCGCCCGAAACCGGCACGACCAGCTTCGTCTCGTCGGGCATGGCGACATTCATGATCTGCTTGCCCTTGCGGGTATTGGCGATCATCTCGCTCTCGGCGACGATAAAACCGTTGCCCGCGGTCGAGGCGACGATCAGCTTGCGCGATGGTTCATGGACGAAGGCGGTCAGGATGTCCTGATCGTTCTCCATGTCGACGATGATGCGGATCGGCTCCCCGTGGCCGCGGCCGCCCGGCAGCTTGTCGGCACCGAGCGTATAGACCTTGCCGCCCGTCGTGACGAGCAGCAGCTTGTCGGTCGTCTGTGCCGTAAACGCGATCTTCGGCCCGTCGCCTTCCTTGAAGGTGAGCGTCGAGGTATCCGAGATATGGCCCTTCAGCGCGCGGATCCAGCCCTTCTGGGAGACGACGACGGTGATCGGTTCCTTCTCGATCATCGCCTGGTTGATCGCGTCGATATCGGCGTCCGGCGCATCGGCGAAGGTCGTCAGGCGGGCATAGGGCTTGCCCCGGCCCTTGGCGAAATTCTTGCGGACGTCCTGGATCTCGTGCTCGATCACCCGCCACTGCTTGTCCTCGGAGGCGAGCAGCGATTCGATATCCGCCTTCTCCTTGGTGAGGTTGTCGTGCTCGGTGCGGATCTCAATTTCTTCGAGCTTGCGCAAGGCGCGCAGCCGCATGTTGAGGATCGCCTCGACCTGGATGTCGGAGAGCGACCAGCGCTCCATCATGACAGGCTTCGGCTCGTCCTCCTCGCGGATGATGCGGATCACCTCGTCGATATTGAGGTAGGCGATCAAGAGGCCGCCGAGGATTTCCAGGCGCCGGTCGATCGCCGCCAACCGGAAGCGCGAGCGGCGGACCAGCACGTCGCGGCGGTGCGCCAGCCATTCCAGCAGCACTTCGTTGAGCGCCATCACCTTGGGCACGCGGCCCATGGAGAGCACGTTCATGTTGAGCGGCAGGCGGGTCTCGAGTTCGGAAAGCTTGAACAGCGATTCCATCAGCAGCGTCGCGTCGACCGTGCGGCTCTTCGGCACCAGCACGACGCGCACGTCTTCGGCCGATTCGTCGCGCACGTCTTCGAGCAGCGGCAGCTTGCGGGCGAGCAGCAGTTCGGCGATCTTTTCGATCAGTCGCGACTTCTGAACCTGGAACGGGATTTCGGTGACGACGATCTGATAACCGCCGCGGCCGAGATCCTCGATCACCCAGCGGGCGCGAACGCGAAAACCGCCGCGGCCGGTCTTGTAGGCTTCGACGATCGACTCCCGGCTGTCGATGATGATGCCGCCGGTCGGAAGATCGGGACCCTCGATACCGCCCTTGGCGGGTTCGGCCGGATCCGCCATCAGGTCCTCGACGGTCGCAGCCGGGTTCTTGATCAGGTGCAGCGCCGCGTCGCAGAGCTCATGGACATTGTGCGGCGGGATGGAGGTCGCCATGCCGACCGCGATGCCCGACGTGCCGTTGGCGAGCAGGTTCGGGAAGGCGCCGGGCAGCACGACCGGTTCCGAGTTCGATTCGTCGTAGGTGTCGCGGAAATCCACCGCGTCCTGGTCGATGCCTTCGAGCAGCAGTTCGGAAACCGCCGTCATCTTCGATTCGGTGTAACGCATCGCGGCGGGGCTATCGCCGTCGATATTGCCGAAATTGCCCTGGCCGTTGACGAGCGGATAACGCTGCGAGAAATCCTGCGCCAGGCGCGCCAGCGCGTCGTAGATCGACTGGTCGCCGTGCGGATGGAAGTTACCCATCACCTCGCCGACGATCTTGGCGCATTTGCGGAAGGCGGCGTTGGGGCGCAGGCCCATCTCGCTCATCGCATAGACGATGCGGCGGTGGACGGGTTTCAGGCCGTCGCGCACGTCCGGCAGCGCACGGTGCATGATTGTGGAAAGCGCATAGGCGAGGTAACGCTCTTCGAGCGCTGCTTTCAGATCGACCGGCAGGATGTTGTCGCCGCCGTCGCCGGAAGGTGGTGTCAGGTTTTTTCCCATGGGCCTTGACTAGCGGAAAGCCTGATTCTCGGCAAGAAAGACCGGGCGACAGCCTGTGGATGAAGGCTTTTCCGAAGCTGAAATCAGCGTTTGGTTTACCCTGAATCGTCAGCCGCAATTTTGACGAAAGGAATGTGGAACAAAGCCATAAACCTTTTACCCGGCTTGCCTATAAGGTGCCGCGAACAGTAACCGAACTACCGACAAACCCAAAACCAAACGCGGGCCGGATCATTGCCCGCCAGGAGGAAATCCGATGCAATACTCCACGAAGGCCCGGCTTCTGCTCGCAGGCGCTGCGATTTCGACTTTCGCCGGCCCGGCGTTTGCGCTCGACGGCAACGATCTCGTCGCCAAGATCAACAACGCGCTCTCGATCCAGGGCGGCGCCGGCTTCTCGGCGGAAAAGGCCACCGTCAGCGGTTCGGACGTCACGCTCACCAATGCCAAGTTCCTGGTCGAGGCCGGCAAGCAGAGCCTGCCGCTCGGCACCGTCAAGTTCGAGGGCGTCGAAGAGGATAGCGGCGGCTACACGGTAGAGAAGGTCACGTTCGACAACGTCAATGCCACCGAGGACAAGACCGCCTTCACCGCCTCGGACATCTCGATCAGCGGCCTCACCGTGCCGGCCAATGCCACCGGCGACAGCCTCGATGCGATCCTGCTCTATGATGAAGCCCATGTCGGCAAGATAATGGCCACCATCGACGGCAAGCCTGCCTTCTCGGTCGAAGAGACGAACGTCACCACCGAGGTCGCCGACGACAACTCCGCCGTAGGCTTCGACCTCCAGGTCAACGGCATCAAGAGCGACCTCAGCCTTGTCGAGGACGCCCAGACCAAGGAGACGCTGCAGCAGCTCGGCATCACCTCGCTTGACGGCAAGGTTGCCATGTCCGGCGCCTGGACCCTCGAGGACGGCACGCTCGATATCGACGAATACACGCTCGATTTCGCCAAGGTCGGCAAATTCAACCTCGCCTTCAGCATGTCCGGCTACACGCTCGACTTCATCAAGTCGGCGAACGAGACCGCCAAGGCGATGGAAGCCAATCCGAACAAGGAAGAAGCCCAGCAGGCCGCGGGCCTTGCGATGCTCGGCCTGATGCAGCGCCTCACCTTCAACAGCGCCGAAATCCGCTTCGAGGATGCCGGCATCACCAAGAAGGCGCTCGACTACGCCGGCAAGAGCCAGGGCACCACGGGCGAAGCCATGGCACAGATGCTGAAGGGCATGACGCCGCTGATGCTGGCGCAGTACAACGTGCCGGAACTGCAGAACATGGTGAGCGCGGCCGTCAACACCTATCTCGACAAGCCCGGCAGCTTCACGATCAGCGCGGAACCGGCCGATGCCGTCCCCTTCCCGATGATCATGGGTGCCGCCATGGGCGCCCCCAACACTCTGCCGAAGGTTCTTGGCGTCAAGGTCACCGCCAACGACTGAGTCCCCGCCCTCGACAAGAAAAACCCGGCGATCGCTCGCCGGGTTTTTTGTTGCTCGAAAAGAGCCGGAAGACGTTATTCCAGAACCTGGATGACGGTCCGGGTCTGCGGATTGACGATAACGCGTCGATCGTTGACGACCGTATAGGCGTAATCGTCGTAACCATCGACCCTGCGCACTTCTACCGTCTCCGGCAGCGCGGCTCCGACAGCGATCTCTCCCTGGTAGGAGATTGAGGGAACGCTCTGCTCCATGACGTAGGTGCGGACTTCGCCGGGCAGGACCACCGTCGAATTGGTCGTAACCGGATCCTGGGTGATGATCGTCGTCTGGGCGTAAGCCGCGCCCGAGAGGGCGATCACGACCGCCGATGCGGCCAGTAGGGTTTTGCGCATGTGTTTTCTCCCTATGCTTCTGCTGTCCTAACAACACCAGCACGCGGATATGGTTCCCCGTATTCGCTTGACGCACGGGACGCCGGGACGGCATCCTGACGTCACAGGCAGGCATGAGCGACAGCATTGCGGTGGCCAGGCGGGGACCGACAACCGGACAGATGCAGATGTTTCCTATCGCTCACAGGATCGTCCCTCTCCGAGGTGACCCTAGATAACGGTGTCTTTAGCGGAGGTTTTGCCCCATGAATTTGCCAATGCAACCATCGATCCGGATATCCTGCCCCACGATCGACGCGGCGATCGACAATGCGCTCGCCTCCAAACGGCTCGTCGGCACCGTCGTGATGGTCGCCAGGGATGGCGAGATCGTCTACCGCCGCGCCGCCGGTTTTGCGGACCGGGAAGCGGGCCTCAAGACCAGCGAGGACACGATTTTCCGCCTGGCCTCGATCACCAAGCCGATCGTCACCATCGCCGCCATGCGGCTGGTCGAACAGGGCCGCATCGGCCTCGATGATCCGGTGACGAAATGGCTGCCGGACTTCCGGCCCCGCCTCGAGGACGGCTTCGAGCCGGTCATCCTCATCCGCCATCTTCTCACCCACACGTCCGGCCTCAGCTATTGCTTCGAGCGGGATGATGGACCTTATGTCCGCGCCGGCGTCTCGGACGGCGTCGATCAGCCGGGCCTTTCGCTTGAGGAGAACCTGCGCCGTATCGCCTCGGTGCCGCTGCTCTTTGCGCCCGGCACCGGCTGGCAATATTCGGTCTCGATGGACGTGCTCGGCGGCGTCATCGAGGCGGAAACCGGCAAGCGCCTCGGCGAGGCCGTCGCCCAACTGGTGATGCGACCGCTCGGCCTCTCGGACACCGGTTTCACCGTTACCGACCGCAGCCGGCTCGCGGCCCCCTACGTCGACGGTTCGCCCGAACCGAAGCGGATGGGCGAGACGGAAAAGGTGCCCGTGCTCAACGGCACGGTAACCTTCGCCCCCGATCGCATCTTCGACCCCGCCTCCTTCCATTCCGGCGGCGGCGGCATGGCCGGGACCGCCTCCGACGTGCTGACCGTGCTCGAAACCATCGCCGGGGGCGGCGCGCCGCTGCTTTCGGAAAAGACGGTCAACGCGATGACGACCAACCAGATCGGCGACCTGCTGGAGCCGGCACGGCCGGGCTTCGGGTTCGGTTTCGGCTGGGCGATCGTGCGCGATCCGGTAAAGGCCGGCCTGCCGGTTTCGCCCGGTTCGCTGCAATGGGGCGGTGTCTACGGCCACCACTGGTTCATGGACCAGACGAAGAAAATCACGCTGGTGGGGCTGACCAATACGACGCTCGAAGGCATGTCGGGCCAGTTCACGCTCGACCTAAAAAAGGCCGTCGCTGCCGACCTTTAGATCCATCATCCTCAGAGATTGAATCAAAAAGCCCGGCGCATGGCCGGGCTTTTGTGTTCTTGCAAGAACTCAGTCCTTCTTCGGCGTCGGAACCACCCGGATGGCCAGTTCGCGCAGCTGCTGCGGCGTTGCCGGCGACGGGGCGCCCATCAGCAGATCCTGGGCCTGCTGGTTCATCGGGAACAGCGTCACTTCGCGCAGGTTCTTGGCGCCCACGAGCAGCATGACGATACGGTCGATGCCGAAAGCAGCGCCGCCATGCGGAGGGGCGCCGTACTGGAAGGCGCGGTACATGCCGCCGAATCGGTCCTCGACATCCGCCTGGCTGAGGCCGACCTTTTCGAAGGCCTTGACCATCAGTTCCGGCGACTGGTTGCGGATCGAACCCGAAGCGATTTCGAAGCCGTTGCACACCGCGTCATACTGGAATGCCTTGATCGTCAGCGGATCCTGGTTTTCCAGCGCCTCGATGCCGCCCTGCGGCATGGAGAAGGGGTTGTGGGCGAAATCGAGCTTCTTTTCTTCCTCGCTCCATTCGTAGAACGGGAAGTCGACGATCCAGCACATCTCGAAACGGTCGCGGTCGACAAGGTTCAGTTCCTCACCCGCGCGGGTGCGGGCTTCGCCTGCAAACTTGTAGAACTTGGCCGGGTCGCCGGCGACGAAGAAGCAGGCATCGCCGTCATCGAGGCCGAGCTGGGTGCGGATCGCCTCGGTGCGTTCCTCGCCGATGTTCTTGGCGAGCGGGCCAGCGCCTTCAAGCTTGTCGCCTTCCTTGCGCCAGAAGATGTAGCCGAGGCCCGGCTGGCCGGTCGACTGCGCCCAGGCGTTCATGCGGTCGCAGAATGCGCGGCTACCGCCGGTCTTGGCCGGGATCGCCCAGACTTCGACCTTCGGGTTCGAAGCGATCATGCCCGCGAACACCTTGAAGCCGGAGCCGGCGAAATGTTCGGTGACGGCCTGCATCTCGATCGGGTTGCGCAGGTCCGGCTTGTCGGAGCCGTATTTGCGGATCGCCACGTCATAGGGAATGCGCGGCCAGTCCTTGGTGACCGGCTTGCCTTCGGCGAACTGTTCGAACACGCCGGTCATCACAGGACCCATCGTGTTCCAGACGTCTTCCTGGGTGACGAAGCTCATTTCCAGGTCGAGCTGGTAGAACTCGCCCGGCAGCCGGTCGGCGCGCGGGTCTTCGTCGCGGAAGCAGGGAGCGATCTGGAAATAACGGTCGAAACCGGCGACCATCAGCAGCTGCTTGTACTGCTGCGGCGCCTGCGGCAGCGCGAAGAACTTGCCTTCATGGATGCGGCTCGGCACCAGGAAGTCGCGCGCGCCTTCCGGCGACGACGCGGTCAGGATCGGCGTCGAATATTCGGCGAAACCGATCTCGCCCATGCGGCGGCGCATGTCGGAAATGATCTGGGTGCGCTTGACGATGTTCCGGTGCAGGGTTTCGCGGCGCAGGTCGAGGAAGCGGTACTTGAGGCGCACGTCTTCCGGATAGTCCGGCTCGCCGAACACCGGCAGCGGCAGTTCCTTGGCCGCGGAGAGCACTTCGATCTCCTGGGCGTAGAGTTCGATCTCGCCGGTCGCCATGCCCTTGTTGACGGTGTCTTCCGAGCGCGCCTTGACGAGGCCGTCGATGCGGATGACCCACTCGCCGCGAACGATTTCGGCGGTCTTGAAGGCGGGGCTGTCCGGATCGGCGACGACCTGGGTCATGCCGTAATGGTCGCGAAGGTCGATGAACAGCACGCCGCCGTGATCTCGCACGCGATGCACCCAGCCGGACAGGCGGACGGTCGATCCGACGTCGGACTTCTTGAGGGCGGCACAGGTATGGCTGCGGTAACGGTGCATTTCAGTATCCTGGACGGTTAAGTTTTGCGGTCTTTCGGCGTGCGTAGCACGGCCTGCCGGCTTTATGGAAAATCGGCGGGAAAAGCGCATGATGGACATGCTTTGTCAAGGCAGAACCGATCTGCCGCCCAAAACGCCGCTACGGAATGACGGGACATCCAGTTGCGGTCAGCGTCCCGCGGCGACCCCGAACAGGCCGCGCATAGCCCTCTCCCTAAGGCGCTCACATCAGAAAGACCGGGCATGTCGCTTATCGCTGGCCCTGCCGATGGTTCGGGATATAGAACGGGTAGAACCGCCCAAAACCTCTCCCGATTCCCCTGCAAAGCCCTCCCCAATGAGCCATATCCGTCCGCTGATCCCCCTTCTCGTCACCGCAGGCATCCTCATCGGCGGCAACGGACTTCAGGGAACCTATATCGCGCTGCGAGGCTCGGCCGAGGGGTTTTCGCCGTCGACCATCGGCATGATCGGCGCCGGCTACAGCATCGGCTTCGCCGTTGGCTGTATGTATGTGACGCCGCTGCTCCGGCAGATCGGCCATATCCGCACCTTCTCCGCCATGGCGGCGGTCACCGCATCCGCTTCGATCGGGCTATCGATGATCATCGACCCGACCTTCTGGTTCGCGATGCGCTTCGTGATCGGCCTTGCGGTCGCCAGCCTGTTTGCAACGGTCGAGAGCTGGATCAACGCCAAAGTCACCAACGCCAACCGGGCCCGTACGCTCTCCATCTACCGTTTCGTCGACCTCGGCTCGGTGACGGTGGCGCAATACATCATCCCGACCGTCGGCATCGAAGGGCCGGTCATCTTCAACATCATCGCGATCGCGCTGATCCTGTCGCTGGTGCCGATCTCGATTGCCGACAAGTCGAGCCCCGCGCCGCCGGAAACGATCACGTTCGACCTGAAGGCTGTGTGGCGCATCTCACCGCTGGCGGTCGTCGGCGTCATCTCGGTCGGCCTGTCTATGGCGGCCTTCCGCAATATCGGGCCGATCTATGCGGCGGAGATCGGCATGAGCATCACCTCGATCGCCACTTTCATGAGCGCCGGCATCATTGGCGGCGTGGTGCTGCAATATCCGCTCGGCCTTTATTCCGACCGGCTCGACCGGCGCCGTGTCATCCTGTGGACGACGATCGGCTCGATCATAACAGGCGCCTACCTCTCCTTCGGGGCGGGTACCAACGAGACCGCCAATATCGTCAGCGTCTTCCTGTTCGGCGCCTTCTCGATGCCGCTCTATTCGCTATGCTCGGCGCATGGGAACGATTACGCCAAGCCCGGCGAGCATGCGCTGGTGTCGGCCGGCCTGTTGTTCTACTGGTCGGTCGGCGCCACCATCGGGCCGCTTCTCGCCTCGATCCTGCTGCAGTATTTCGGGCCACGCGCCTTTTTCGCCTACACCTCGTTCATCTTCCTCGGCTTCATGATCTTCACCTTGAGGCGCATGCGGGCGCGTCCCTCCGTGCCCCCGTCGGAGCGTTCCTGGCGGTTTCGGGCATTGCTCCGGACATCGGCTTATTTCAACCGGCTCGCCGGCCCGCCCGATAAAGACGAGCGCGAGTAACGCTTAAACACCGTTCCGTATTGACATATGCGGCCGGAAGGAGAAGGAAGGTTGATCACCCTCACGTGAATGAAACGATGATCCAAACGACCGCCGCACTCGAAGAAGCCTGCATCCAGCTGGCCCAATCGGACTTCATCACTATCGATACCGAGTTCCTCCGGGAAACGACCTTCTGGCCTGAGCTGTGCCTCATCCAGATGGCAAGCCCGACTGTCGAAGTCCTTGTCGATCCGCTCGCCAAGGGGCTGAGCCTGAAACCCTTTTTCGAGCTGATGGCCAATCCCGCCGTCACCAAGGTGTTTCACGCCGCCCGCCAGGATATCGAAATCATCTACCATCTCGGCAATCTGGTGCCGCATCCGATCTTCGACACCCAGGTCGCCGCCATGGTCTGTGGCTTCGGGGATTCGGTCTCCTATGATCAGCTAGTCAGCCGCATCAAGGACGTCCATATCGACAAGTCCTCGCGCTTCACTGACTGGAGCCGCCGGCCGCTTTCCGACAAGCAGCTCGAATATGCGCTGGCCGACGTCACCCATCTGCGCGACGTCTATCTCTTCCTCAAGGCCCAGCTCGAACGGGAAGGCAGGGCGCTGTGGCTGACCGAGGAAATGGCCGTGCTGGAATCGCCCGGCACCTATGACCTGCATCCCGACGACGCCTGGGCGCGCCTCAAGTCGCGACTGCGCAAGCCGGCCGAACTCGCCGTCCTGAAATACGTCGCCGCCTGGCGCGAGCGCGAAGCCCGCAGCCGCAACGTGCCGCGTTCCCGCGTGCTGAAGGACGACGCGATCTACGAGATCGCCCAGCAGCAGCCGAAGGACGTGGAAGCCATGTCACGGCTCCGCACCATTCCGAAGGGTTGGGAGCGCTCTGCCTCCGGCACCGCCATCATCGAAGCGGTCAATGCCGCGCTCGCCCTGCCGAAGACCGAGATGCCGCATGCGCCGAAACATGTGCATGTCCCGGAAGGCACCGCCGCCGCCGTCGAGCTGCTGAAGGTTCTCCTGAAGCTGATCTCCGACAAGCAGGGCGTCGCCGCTAAGATCATCGCCAACACCGACGATCTCGAAAGGATCGCCGCCGAAGGCGAGGCCGCCGATGTCGGAGCCTTGCACGGCTGGCGCCGCGACCTTTTCGGCGAAACCGCCTTGAAACTGATCAGTGGCGGCGTGGCCCTTCGCTTCGTCAACAAGAAGGTCGAGGCGGTGGAGCTTTAGAGCTTCCAGGGATTGATGACCGGAATGCCCGCCGCTTCGAACGGCGCGGTATCCCGGGTGGCGACGGTGAACCTGTGGACCTGGGCTATCGCGGCGATCTGACCGTCGGCGAATGAAATAGCTCGCCCCTTTTGGGTCGCCAGCGCCATGATCAAGGCATAGGCGATTGCAGCATCCCGGTCGAATGACAGGATTCTCGGGCCGAAGAACATCCCGACTAGATCTGACATTCTCTGATGGACCTGCGCCTTCCTCTTGCCATCCGGTAATATCTCGATTCCGGCGAACAGTTCCGCCAAGCTCGTTGCCGTCAAATAGAGTGTCTCGGCGGGCTGAGCGTTCAGCCACGTGACGACGGATTGATTGGGTATCGGCTTTGCCGGCTCAGAAATCACATTCGTGTCGAGAACGATCATTCGAACGAGGCCGGCCTGATCGGAGCAGGATCACGCGTAATGTCCAAGTCTAGCCCGCCGAATTCCTGGCCGAGCTCCCACAACGCTGTCCCGAGTTGCAGCGATTCTACCGCCTGCGAGACATCGTGGGCGATCGGCTCCTTCGGCAGCAGCACTTCCTCCAAAATCTGCTCGATTTCAGCTTCCGCAGTCGTTCCATTTCTAACCGCGCGAGCTTCCAATGCGCGGCTGACTTCGTCGGACAGGTTTCGTATGGTGATTGCATTCATCAGCTCACCTCCGATCAGATATTGCTTGTTTTCATGATATCCATTCGGCAGGCGCTTTTCAACGCGAGCCCATCCATGCCCCAAGTCCGGAGCGACCGATGCGCTACCCGACATCGAATGTCCTGATCGCAGTCGTCGTCCTGCTCTCGCTGTTGCTCGTCCTCCTCATGGAAGCGCCGGGCCTTGGAGCCTTTTCGCCGCTCTGGATCCGCCCGATCATCCGGGTGATCTGCGCCGCCAACCTGCTCGTCGCCCTCGCAGGTCTCGGAACCTCGCGGCCAACTGCCTGGATCAACTACTTGCTGTTGAGCTTCGCCGCCTATGTCGTGGCCTCGGCCACGCCGATCGCCGCGCTCTGGATCATTCCGAAGAATATGTTCTCCGCAGTCACTTATGCATTTTCGAGCCTTTGGTAATCTTGTCGGCGATCTTCTTCTCGGCCCTAAGCGCTATGCCGACCAGTTTCGCATCCTCCGGCGAGAACTGCGCGAATACCTCGCGATTGGCCGCATCATGTCCCGTCGAGAACATTTCCTCGATATAGGCCGACGTCGTGACCTGCCGTTCCAGCGAGCGCCGATGGATGGTGCGCAGCGTCTCCTGGTCGGCGGTCAGTACCACGATCGGCTGGATGCTCATCGGATTGTAGACATGGCCCGCCGCATCCCGATATGCTTCACCAATGATCGCGGGATTTTGCGCAATGATGCCGCTCGTCAGAAACGCGGTCACGTTGAGCTCCTGCCAGGGGGCGAGGTCATCGCGAAGCACGATCGCGATCTTGGTATCGAACATGAAGAACAACTCCGTCGAAGGTTATGCCAAAGGTCATGCAAGAACTGACGAGATAGCGGCAGCCGATGCCGCGGGTCTTGAACGTTCGTGCAGCGCCGCAAGCACATCCGGCGGCAGCGCAGGGCGCGCGCCTGACGGCAGCGCAAAAGGCGCGCCTGACGGCATCGTCCAGGCGCCCTCCTCGCGCGGCATCGAGCGGATCGAGGCACGGTTCCACGGGCTCGGTTTCGAGCCGCATCGCCACGACACCTATGCGATCGGGCTGACGCTTTCCGGCGTACAGACCTTCCAGTATCGCGGAGCCGCCCGCGCCAGCCTGCCCGGCAATGTCATCGTGTTGCATCCGGACGAGGTGCATGACGGAGCGGCCGGCACCGACGCCGGGCTGCGCTACCGCATGCTCTACCTGCCGCCGGAGCGGCTGATCGAGGCGGCCGGCGGGTCGCGCGGCCTGCCCTTCGTGCCTAACCCGATCATCGCGGATGCGGAATTCCGGCAGTGCCTTGCCGAAGCCCTGGACGATCTCGAGGCCGAACCGCGGGACCTGTTGCTCGACGACCTGATCGACCGCATGGCAACAAGCCTGTGGCGCCATGCGGACGGCAGGGGTGGTGCACCGGGCACCCCGCGCGCGCAGCAGGCGGTTCTGCGCTGCCGCGATTACCTGCAGGCGAATTCTGACCGAACAATCTCTTCCGAAGAACTGGAGGAGGTCAGCGGCTTAGACCGCTACACCACCGCCAGGCAATTCCGGAAGCTTCTCGGCACCAGCCCACACCGCTACCTCGTCATGCGCCGGCTCGACCGGGCGAAGGTCCTGCTGTCACAGGGCGGCACGCTGGCGGATGTCGCGGTCGATACGGGCTTTGCCGATCAGGCGCATTTCACCCGTCATTTCAAGAAGACATTCGGCATGACGCCGGGCCGCTGGATGGCGCTCACGCGCAGCGCCTAAGCTCTCGTGGCATTTGTGAAATTACCGTCATCAAAGCTTCATCGAAGCGTCAATCTTCCATCACCTCGCCGTCATGCACTCGCCTTAACCGGTTGGCGTCTTTGACGCGCCAACCAACAGGGTGATCCCATGACCAAAATTCTGCTCGCTACCGTCGCGCTTGCCGCGCTGATCGGCGGCTCTGCTTCCGCCGACGACAAGGTTTTCCCGGCCAAGCTCACCGGCCAGGCGATCCTGCCCGCCAACACGGTCGTTCCGGCTCCGGCCGATGCGCCGGCGTTCCTCAAGACCTCCGGCAAGTTCACCACCGCCGACCGCAAGCGTACCGAAGCCCTCGGCACGCTGCCGGGCAAGGACGGCGCCCGCGTGACGGACGTCAAGCTGCCGCTCGACGGCCAGCCGGTCCAGGGTTTCTCCGGCATCAAGACCATGGCCGACGGCACCTTCTGGACGCTGTCGGACAACGGTTTCGGCGGCAAGACCAATTCCTCCGACGCCATGCTGTTCCTGCACCAGATGAAATTCGACTGGGCCGCCAACAAGGCCGAAGTCGTCAAGAACGTCTTCCTCTCCGACCCGAACAAGATCGCGCCGTTCCCGATCGTCACGGAAGCTTCGGAAACCCGTTACCTCACCGGCGCCGATTTCGACATCGAATCGATCCAGCCGGTTGCCGACGGCTTCTGGCTCGGCGACGAGTTCGGCCCCTACCTGATCAAGGTCGACATGCAGGGCCGGCTGACCGACGTCGTCGCCACCACGGTCGACGGCAAGCCGGTCACGTCTCCCGACAGCCCGCTCGTGCAGCTGCAGGCGAACCCGGTCGCCAAGGTACCGGTTTTCAACGTGAAGCGCTCCGGCGGTTATGAAGGTCTTGCCATGTCCAAGGACGGAGCCAAGCTCTACGGCCTGCTCGAAGGCCCGCTCTACAAGGAAGACGGCAAGGTCGAAGACGCAGAGGGGCTGACGGCACTGCGCGTCATCGAGTTCGACGTCGCCTCCAAGAAATGGACCGGCCGCTCCTGGCTCTACCCGCTCTCCAAGGGCGGCGAAGCCATCGGCGACTTCAACATGATCGACGCGACCACCGCTCTCGTCATCGAGCGAGACAACGGTGCCGGCACCGCCGACAAGCCCTGCGCCGACCCGGCAAAGCCGGAGCCGACCTGCTTCAACGCACCGGCCAAGCACAAGCGCGTCTACAAGATCGAAATGACCGACGCCAATGTCGGCAAGGCCGTCCGCAAGATCGGCTATATCGACCTGATGAACATCCAGGACCCGGACAACAAGAAGAAGGCCGGCAGTGTCGCCGGCGTCTACGACATGCCTTTCGTGACGATCGAGAACGTCGATGTCATCGACGCCACCCACATCATCATCGGCAACGACAACAACCTGCCCTTCTCGGCAGGCCGCGCCATCGACAAGGCCGACAACAACGAGTTCAGCGTGCTTGAGGTCGGTGAGTTTTTGGCTGCGAAGTAAGCGGGAAGCATCTCAGAAGCAAAGAGCGTCCGGTGGAAGCCGGGCGCTCAGGTCCGCAACCGCTATGCGGGCCGAGATTCTCCCCTAAGTCGGGATATCGCGTCGGCATCGATGGCTCTTATCTGATCTGCGATATCCGAAGGTGCTTCCAACGCCTTCACTGTCGCAGGGTCGGCGGTCATGGGCGATCCGGCGAATGGAGGTTCCGGCGCATATTCCATCATCAACTGGATTTTCCGCGCTACCTCTTCACCTGCCAGTTTGGCGGCCATGACCAAACCAAGATCGATACCTGCCGTCACGCCGCCACTGGTGGCTCGCGTCCGGTCAAATACGACCCGCCGGTTTACGGGAATTGTTCCGAAAGCTGAGAGCCTATGCAGCGCCGTCCAGTGAGTGGTACACTCGTAGCCCTGAAGCAGGCCGGCGGCAGCAAGCACCAGCGTACCCGTGCAGGCCGCCATCAGGAATTGGCAACCAGGCTCCTGGCGCCGTAGAAACGAGAGAAGGCGTTCATCCTGCATCGCATCCAGATGGCCGGGCCCGCCCGGAACAACCACGATGTCGAGCTGACCGCATGCTTCAAGTAGCATGCTTGGAACAATACTCAGTCCGCTCGCACTTCGAACGGGAGCGTGACCGTCAGCCAGCAAATGGCAACGGGTATTGGGCAGCCGCGTCAGAACTTCCCAAGGCCCAGTCAAATCGAGCTGCGTCAGTCCGGTAAACAGGACAAAGCCGATCTCACGAGGGCGCGCATTCAGAGACATCGAATCTTGCTCAGCCGATTAAACGAATAATGTCACTTCGCGAGCATACACGAGAAAATACTGCTGGACGCAACCTGACAATTTCTGATGCCCTGCCGCGAGGCAGCCGCTCTCCTGCCCTCTCCCGCGAGCCCGCCCTACTCGAACCGGAAAGCCAGCCGTTTGCCCGTCAGCCTCGCCAGCTGCTGCAAACGCCCGTCCAGCCGTTCGCCGGCAAAGTCGCGGTAGGCGGAGGGCACAACGAATTCGAGGTCGAGATCCGGCTCGGAGGACGGGCGGAAGCTCAGGTGGTCGACGAGGCCCGGCATCGAGGCCGAGAAGAGATAGACGACCCGGAGCAGGCCGCCGAGCAGTTTTGCAAGGTCGAGCAGGCGTGGCGTGGCGATCGTCGCGAGCGGCCCGGTCGCGCCGTCGTCGTGCAGGCCTTCGAAACGGTAGTAGTTGGCGAGCGCCAGATAGGCGCGGCCGGCATGAGTAATGCCGACAAAGGAGGAGTGGGCGATCAGGTTCAATGCCTGCAGGCCGCGATAGTCCGGATGGGCGCGCCAGCTGATATCGGCCAGCAGGCAGGCGGCCTGGCGATAGCGGCTTTCCTCTTCCGTCTCGACGATCCCGAAGGCCGGCACCATGCGGCCGGTCCAGTCGGCGAGCTCGCGGGCGTGTTCGGGCGATCGGGCGCGCAGGATGGCGAGCTGGTCGGCTGCGACCAGCAGCGGATCGCCCGCCTTCTCCTCGTCGGAAAGCAGCGAATAGAGATAGCCCTCGCGAACGCCCTGCGCCGAAAAGCTCACCCTGGCGGGCTTCATCACCGCCAGGACTTCCTGCATGGCGATGGCGCCGAAGGGCAGCAGCGAACGGCGGCTCTTGGAGACGGCCTGCCAGGCGGGGTCCTTGCTGTCCTTGGCGGCAATCACCTCTTCGAGGAATTTCTGCATGTCCTCGAGAGACAGCTCGTAGCCCTGCATCATGTGCAGCGGATACTTGCTCATTTCCATGTGCAGCTTGGCGATGTTTCGCCAGGTGCCGCCGACGGCATAGAAGGTGCGGCCCGCGCCGTTTTCCAGGAACCGCGCCGTATTCACCTGCTTGCGGGCGAAGGTGCGCGCCTTGGAAAGCGAATTGCCGGAGGATTCCGACAGCCGCAGCCCGCCGAGCGGCAGGGTGATGCCCTTGCCGAACTCCTTGCCCTTGATGTCGATCAGTTCCAGCGAGCCGCCGCCAAGGTCGCCGGCAATGCCGTCGGGATCATGGAAGCCGCTGATGACGCCGAGTGCCGAATACCGCGCCTCCTCCTCACCGGACAGAAGCTGCACCTGCTGGCCGAGGATCTCTTCCGCCTGGTGGATGAAATCCGGCCCGTTGGATGCTTCGCGGGCAGCAGCGGTCGCCAGCACATAGACTTCGGTGGCGCGAGCCTGGGTGGATAGCGCGCGAAAACGCTTCAGCGACAACAGGGCGCGCGCGACGCCCTCGTCGTCCATGCGGCCGTTCGAGCCCAATCCCTTGCCGAGGCCGCACAGCACCTTCTCGTTGAAGAGGACGGTCGGCGCACGGGATAGGCCTTCGTAGATAACGACGCGGACGGAGTTCGAGCCGATGTCGATGACGGAGACAGGAGCGATCCCCGGAAGGCGCCCCTGGGCTTCTGATCGTACCATATTGCCTATTTCTTGCGTCCCGACACAAGGCCGGCGATAAGTTTCGGAGCACTCGACTTCAGGGCTTCACCGCGCCCCGAGAGGCTCGGATTGGTCATGAAATAGTGCTGCGCGTTAAAAGGTTCCTCGCCCTTGCGCACTTCCATGCGCCGCGACGTGCCGTCGGCCAATATCTCGTAGCTCTGCTGGTTGTCAATCAGGTTGCCGAGCATGATCTGGGATAAAACCTGCTCGTGCACGGTCGGATTGAGGAGCGGCACCAGCGTCTCGACCCGGCGGTCGAGGTTGCGCGGCATCATGTCGGCGGAGCCTATATAGACCAGCGCCTTGTCGGACGGCAGGCCGAAACCGTTGCCGAAACAGAAGATGCGGCTGTGCTCCAGGAAACGCCCGACGATCGACTTGACGCGGATATTGTCGGAGAGCCCGGCCACCCGCGGACGTAGGCAGCAGATGCCGCGCACCACGAGATCGATCTCGACGCCCGCGCGGCTGGCGCGATAGAGCGCGTCGATGATCTCCGGATCGACCAGCGAGTTCATCTTCATCCAGATCGCCGCCGGCTTGCCTTCCTGGGCGTGGCAGATCTCCTCCTCGATATGGCGCAGGATGCGCGGCCGAAGCGTATAGGGCGAGACCGCCAGCTTCATGCTTTCGGCCGGCTCGCCGTAACCGGTGATGAAGTTGAAGATGTTCGCCATGTCGTGGGCGATCTTCGGATTGCAGGTGAAGAAGGACAGGTCCGTATAGATCTTGGCGGTGATCGGGTGGTAGTTGCCGGTGCCGAGATGGCAATAGGTGCGCAACTTGCCGTCTTCGCGGCGGACCACCATCGACATCTTGGCATGCGTCTTCAGTTCGATGAAACCGAAGACCACCTGCACGCCGGCGCGCTCCAGGTCGCGCGCCCAGCGGATGTTGGCCTCTTCGTCGAATCGGGCCTTGAGCTCGACCAGCGCCGTCACCGACTTGCCCATTTCGGCCGCGTCGATCAGCGCCCGGACGATCGGGCTGTCGTTCGAGGTGCGGTAGAGCGTCTGCTTGATGGCGAGCACGTCCGGGTCGCGCGCCGCCTGCAGAAGAAACTGCACAACCACGTCAAAGGACTCATAAGGATGGTGGACCACCATGTCCTTTTCGCGGATGGCGGCGAGGCAGTCGCCGGCGTGTTCGCGAACCCGCTCGGGAAATCGGGCATTGTGGGTCTCGAAGCGCAGGTCGTCGCGCGGCGCCTTGGTGATCTCCGACATGGTGTTGAGCGCCAGAAGGCCCGGCAGAACCGCGACGCGGTTTTCCGGCACGCCGAGTTCCTGCACCACGAACTGGCGGAGCGACGCCGGCATTTCCGAATCGGTCTCGATGCGGATGACCTTGCCCCGGCGGCGGCGCTTCAGCGCGGTCTCGAAGAAGCGCACCAGATCTTCTGCCTCTTCCTCGACTTCGATATCGCTGTCGCGGATGATGCGGAACGTGCCGGCGCCCTTCACCTCGTAACCGGGGAAAAGCCGGTCGGTGAACATGCCGACCACATCCTCCAGCGTGATGTAGCGGATCGCCGTGTTGAGATCCGGCAGGCGGATGAAGCGGTCGAGCGTGGTCGGCAGGCGCAAGAGGCCTGTCATCGGCTCCTTGCCGTGCTTGCTGTGCAGCTGCAGGCCCATCGAGAAACCGAGGTTCGGGATGAACGGGAACGGATGGGCCGGGTCGATCGACAGCGGCGTCAGGACCGGGAAAAGCTCATCGTCGAAGGAGTTCGCCAGCCAGTTGCGATCCTCGGCGGACAGAGCCCCGGGCCTGACGATCAGGATGTCTTCCTTGGCGAGATACTGCTGCAGCACGGCGAGCGAGGCCTGTTGCTCCATCTGCAGGTTGTCGATCTCCTGCAGGATATTGTCGAGCTGTTCGGCCGGCGTCTTGCCGTCCGGCGAGCGAATGACGATGCCCTGGCGCACCTGGCCTTCGAGGCCGGCGACGCGCACCATGAAGAATTCATCGAGATTGGCCGCCGAGATCGACAGGAAGCGAACCCGCTCCAGAAGCGGATGGGCGGTGTTGAGCGTTTCCTCGAGAACGCGGCGGTTGAACTGCAGCCAGGAGAATTCACGATTGATGAACCGGTCCGGACTGGTCATCAGGTCGAAGTCGGTATTGGCCGCTTCCAGACCAGGCTCGCGCGTTTCAGTCGTGATCGAATCCATGTCTTCACCTCCACCGCCGCACCATCCTTTCCCGATGGCAGGCTAAATTCTCCGTCCTCATCCCTGTGCTTGTCACAGGGATCCAGCCAGCCCAAGTCCTTGGGCTGAGAAGAGCCTTATCACCGCGCAGACGCGCGGTTGCTGGATTCCTGCGACAAGCACAGGAATGAGGATGGCGAACGTATCCACTTGCCACCCTCATCTCATCCGTTGCGCGACATTCGTCCCAGTCGGGCAAATCGTTACGCAACACCATAAACTCGGCAACCATCTTGTCACAGTCAATCGCCGTCTTGGGCCCCGGTTCCGGAATTCCCAAAATCGTTCAGCACCTCGGCGGCCAGCGGACGCGTTATTCGCGTGCCGCGCGCCAGCGCCAGGCGGTCCAGCCGCTCGACGATCGTCTGCGCCGCCCCGAGCGACCGTTCCATGCGATTGACGATGTAGCCCACGAGCTTGTCGTCGATATAGAGCTGGCGGTCGGCGAACAGCTTGACGATCACCTGGGCCAGCAGGTCCTCGTCGGGCTCGCCTATTTCCACGACGGTCGCCGCCTTCAGCCGGGATTTGAGGTCCGGCAGGGTGACGCCCCAGGAAACCGGCCAGAGGCGCGAGGTCATCAAGAGGCTGTGGCCGTTTTCCCGCACGCTGTTGATGACGTGGAAGAGTTCGGTCTCGTCGAAACCGCGGCGTTCGGCATCCTCGAACAGGACCGGACCTGCAGCGGCAACCGCCGCGGCATTCGAACCGGCGATCGGATGGATCTCGGCCGCCCTCGCCTTTTCCCGCCAGATATGTGCCAGATGCGATTTTCCGGACCCCACCGGGCCGGCCAGCACGACGACCGGCGACGGCCAGGCCGGCCATTCGTCGACGATCGCCACGGCCGCGGCCAGGCGTTCGGACACCAGGAGGTCATCCCGGGTTCTCGCCGCATCATGGGTGAATTGCAGCGGCAACTGCTCTTGCCTGCGCCGCTCGCGCTCGCTCGTCTCGGTCATGGGTCTTTCAAATGCTCTTCTGAGAGTCATTCGCGTGAGGTTCATTCGGGGCGGTTATCTGCCCAGCGCTTTCGCCGTGTTCCAGCACGTGCGGCCGCTCGGCCTCTTCCCAGGGAAGCGAAGCCGCTCGCCCGAAATAGATGTCGCTGTCAAGATACCGCGACAGCGCGAAGCGGACAAGCACGCCGACCACGGCGGCGGCCGGAACTGCGATCAGCAGGCCGACGAAACCGAACATGGCGCCGAAGGCAAACAGGGCGAACATCAACCAGACCGGATGCAGGCCGACACTTTCGCCGACCAGCTTCGGCTGCAGGATATTGCCCTCGATGAACTGGCCGACGAAGAAGACGCCGGCGACGGCCAGGATCCACGGATAATCCGGCCAGAACTGCACCAGCGCCACGCCGACCGAGAGCACCAGGCCGATCAGCGAACCGATATAGGGAATGAAGCTGATCATGCCGGCGATGAAGCCGATCAGAAGCCCGAAATTGAGCCCGACGACCGACAGGCCGACCGCGTAGAAGATGCCGAGGATAAGGCAGAGCGAGCCCTGGCCGCGGATGAAGCCGGCGACGGATTCATCCATTTCCCGAGCGATCTCGCGGACCGTCGCCACCTGGTCGCGCGGCACCCAGCTATCCACCTTGGCAACCATGCGGTCCCAGTCGAGCAGGATATAGAAAGCGACGACGGGCGTGACGATCAACAGCGACACGACGTCGATGATCGCCTTGCCGGAATTCCAGATCTGGGCGAGCAGCGAGCCTACGAAACCGGCACCCTGGCTCAGCACTTCGGAAAAGTTCTGCTTGACCGTCTCGATCTGGGCGCTGATCCAATGGGGCAGGAAAGAGCTTTCCGGGCTGGATATGATCTGCTGCAGCTGGGAGATATAGCCCGGCAGGGCGGCCGCGAACTCGGTGAACTGGTTGATGATGATCGGGATCACCAGCATCAGCGACAGCGCGAAGACGAGCACGAAACAGACGAGGATCACCACCGTCGCCATCAGCCGGCTCAAGCCACGTCTTTCCAGCCAGTCGGCCACCGGATCGAGGAAATAGGCGAGCGCCATCCCGGCCACGAAAGGCAGCAGGATCGAACGGAAGAACCAGAGAAACACCACGAAGACGATGAGAACGCCGACCCAGAAGAAGATGTAGCGCTTCAGGCTCGCGCCGCTGATATGATATGCCATCGCCGCTTCCTCTGAATTGCCCGGGCGGGAAAAGGGATAGGGAAGCCCTTGACCCAGGTCAAGGGTTTGGAAGCGGTGCAGCAAGACCTGTGAAAAGCCTTCAAAACCGCGTCGAACGCTTGCATCCGGCGCGATGTCGTGCAATTGCGGGCCGCTACAACGATCATTGGAGATGAACGATGAGCGAGGCGGGCAAGAACGGTCTCACCTATAGCGATGCCGGCGTCGATATCGACGCGGGCAACCTCATGGTCGAGAAGATCAAACCGGCCGTACGCTCGACCCGCCGCCCCGGCGCCGACGGCGAGATCGGCGGCTTCGGCGGACTCTTCGATCTGAAGGCCGCGGGTTTCACCGATCCGATCCTGGTTGCCGCCAATGACGGCGTCGGCACCAAGCTCAAGATCGCCATCGACGCCAATTTCCACGACACCGTCGGCATCGACCTCGTCGCCATGTGCGTCAACGATCTGGTGGTCCAGGGCGCCGAGCCGCTGCTCTTCCTCGACTATTTCGCCACCGGCAAGCTCGACCCGGACCAGGGCGCGGCGATCGTCTCCGGCATTGCCGCCGGCTGCCGCGAGGCGGGCTGCGCGCTGATCGGCGGAGAGACCGCCGAAATGCCCGGCATGTATTCCGACGGCGACTACGATCTGGCGGGCTTTGCGGTCGGTGCCGCCGAGCGCGGCCAGCTGCTGCCGGTCGGCGATATCGCTTCCGGTGACGTCATCCTCGGCCTCACCTCCTCCGGCGTTCATTCGAACGGTTTCTCGCTGGTCCGCAAGATCGTGACGCTTTCGGGCCTCGCATGGGACGCACCCGCTCCCTTCCGTGAGGGCATGACTCTGGGTGAGGCTCTTCTGACGCCCACCCGCATCTACGTGAAGCCGCTCCTGAAGGCGATCCGCGAGACCGGCGCACTCAAGGCGCTCGCCCACATTACCGGCGGCGGTTTTCCGGAAAACATTCCGCGCGTGCTGCCGAAGCACCTGGCGGCCGAAGTCGATCTCGACTCCATCCCCGTGCCGCCCGTCTTCTCGTGGCTGGCCAAGACCGGCGGCGTCGAGCCGAAGGAAATGCTGCGCACCTTCAATTGCGGCATCGGCATGATCGTTGTGGTCGCGCCGGAAAACGCCCAGGCCGTCACCAACACTCTGACCAATGAGGGCGAGATCGTCGTGCCGCTCGGCCGCATGGTCGAACGCGCCGAAGGCGGCCCCGGCGTGATCTACCAGGGCACGCTCGGACTATGAGCGCACCGGCGGCAGAAACGGCGCGCAGAAAGCGCGTCGCCGTATTCATTTCCGGTGGCGGCTCCAACATGCTGGCGCTTGCCGATGCCTGCACCGCGCCGGATTTCCCGGCGGAAATCGTCGCGGTCTTCTCCGACAAGCCCTCGGCGGGCGGTATAGAGAAGGCGCAGGCGCGCGGGATCAAAACCTTCGTCTTCGAACGCAAGGGTTTTGCCGGCAAGGCCGAACACGAGGCGGCGATCCTCGCGGCCCTCGACGAGGTCCAGCCGGACATCCTCTGCCTCGCCGGCTACATGCGGCTCTTCTCCGCCGAATTCATCAGCCGCTACGAAGGCAGCATCCTCAACATCCACCCTGCCCTGCTGCCGCTCTTCCCCGGCCTTCACACCCACGAACGCGCCATCCAGGCCGGCGTAAAGATCGCCGGCTGCACCGTGCATTTCGTCACCGAGGGCATGGATGAAGGCCCGATCGTCGCCCAAGGCGCCGTCCCGGTGCTTGCCGACGACACCCCGGAGACCCTGGCCGGCCGCGTGCTGACCGTTGAGCACAAGCTCTACCCGCTAGCGCTGAAGCTGCTGGCGGAAGGCAAGGTGCGTATGGAGGATGGCCTGGCGGTTACCTCACCCGGCACTGCGACCGATATCGCGGATCAGCGGATCTTCTCGGCGGGCAGATAAGCGCCCGGACTCGACAAGCGCCGCCCCACGTCCTACATTCTGTACGTAATCTTCGTACAGGAGACCGGCATGGCCAGCACAACTCAGAGGATTCGCGATCTAGGGATGCCTTCGATGGAAGCCGAAGCTGTCTCCATCCGCCTCGGGATCTCGAAACGCGAACTGGCCGAGACGGCCGGGCTTTCCGTCAACACGCTCCAGCGCAAGGAGCGTGCGCAGTCTCCCGCAGCGACCACACGGATCGGTGAAATGGCGGAGATTATTCACCGCGTCAGCGAATGGGCAGGAAGCGAACGGCAAGCCCTCGCCTGGTATCGCGCCGAGCCAATTCCGGCCTTCGGTGGCCGGACAGCAGAGAGCATCGTCAAGAGCGGCAAGGCGGCAGCCTTGCGCGACTACCTCGATCACTTGGCAACCGGCGGCTTTGCTTGAGGTTCCAGGGCGTCTGCTATCGCGCCCATGATCCTCGCTGGGCGATCAGCCCGATATCCGGCGAAGGTGCGGCCATTCGCGGTGCCCGTTTCAATCCCAAGGGCGCACCGGCACTCTACCTCTCTACTTCGATCGAGGGGGCGATCACCGAAGCAAGCCAAGGGTTTGGGCACAGGATCCACCCGCTGACCATCTGCTCATACGACATCGATTGCGACGACGTCGCCGACCTCACGGACGAGACTTCGCAAAATGCGCTTGGCATATCGTTCGATGTCATGGCGTCCGCCTGGGCCTCTGCACTCTCAGAAAGCAGGAGACCGGACTCCTGGGCAATTTATGACAACCTTTCCGGCACTTATGCCGGCATCGTCGTCCCCTCCTTCGCCCACCGGGCCGTGACCTCGGTCAGCAATCTCGTGCTGTGGGACTGGGGAGTCGATCTGCCGCATCGAGTCCACGTCATCGACCCGACAGGCAGGTTGCCGAAGAACCAGAAGTCCTGGGAGGAATAACCTCCGAGCCTTACGCCGCCAGCGCCCGGAGCGGGTGCAGCGTGCCGTCGCTATAGACGAAGCGGCCGGCGCGGAAGGTGGCGCGGATGCGGTGGACGTCGCCCTTTTCCACCACGACCAGGTCGGCACGCTGGCCGATGGCGATCTCGCCGCGATCCGTCAGGCCCGCGGAACGGGCGGCATTGCCGGTCGCCATGGCGACGGCAGCCGGAAGGCCGCCTTCGGAGACGTCAGCCAGCTTGAAGACACCCGGCACGAAAGCCGCCGGATGGTAGTCGGCTGCAATCACCGTCAGCAGGCCGGCCTTGGCGGCGTCGAGCGCGCTCAGATTGCCGGACATGGATTTGCCACGCAGCGCGTTCGGCGCGCCCATCAACGTCCAGAGCCCACGTCGGCGTGCCTCCTCGGCGGCCGGCAAGGTTACCGGGAACTCGCTGATCGTGACGCCGAGGTCGTACATCTCGGCCACCTTCTCGATGCTGTCGTCGTCGTGGGAAGCGAGCGACAGGCGATGCTTGAGGGCGAGGGAAACGATCTCCTTCAGTTTCACCTCGATCTGCGGATTGTTGCGCATGGCGATGCGCTTCTGGACGATCTCGGCGGCCATTTCCTCGGAAATCGCCCGGCGTTCGGAGATGCTGGCGACATAGGCGGCAATGTTGTTGTACTGGCCCTGGCCCGGCGTGTGGTCGGTGAGCGACACCATGTCGATCTCGTCGGCCCTGAGCAGCCGTTCGAGCGTCGGGGCGGCGCCGATATTGGTGATCTCGTAGCGCGCGTGGACGCGGTGGTCGATCAGCAGGTTGTCGCGCAGGCGGTTGATGCCCTCGATCACGGCCGAGGTCGTCTCCAGAGAGCGGACATGGCCGTAGACGCTCTCGGTGGCGAAGGAAACGGCCGCATAGGCCGTGGTGACGCCGGCAGCGGCGAGCTTCTTGTCCAGTTCGTGGATGCCGAAGTCGATCGGCATCTGGGCGTTCGGCCGCGGCGCGATCTCGCGCTCGATCATGTCGCCATGCAGATCGACGAAACCCGGCATCAGCAGCCGCCCGCCGCCGTCGATCACGGCGCCGGCGACCGGTTCGGGGCGAATCTCGGCGATCACGCCATCTTCGACCCGCACAGAACCTGAATTCACCACCTCGTTCGGCAGAACGAGGGTGAAATTGCCGAGCCACATGGCTTTCTCCTGACCATATAAGGAAGATTATCAAGAGGCAGCGCTTAGCCACCATTCGTGACAATCATGTGAAATCGGCGCCGCACAAGGTCAAGTCACAATCATACGGCGTCTGAAACAACAGGCGAACGCGCCGATCGGCGTTTCCAGCCCGCGCGGCACCGCACGGACATCAGGTGGTGAATGATGCCCGGTTTATCACCGCCCATTGCAGCATCATGATCGTCTTCGCATCGATGATTTCGCCAGTGCCGATCATCGCGACCGCCTCGTCGAGCGGCAGTTCGAGAACCTCGATATCCTCGTGCTCCTCGGCAAGACCACCGCCACCGTTCACCCGGTCGGAGAGGTCGACCGGCGCGTGGAAGAAATGCACGAGTTCGGTGATCGCGCCGGGCGACATGAAGGCCTTGAAGACAAACCGCACATCCCGCAGGCGATAGCCGGTTTCCTCCATCGCTTCGCGCCGGATCGCATCCTCCGGGTGATCCTCGTCCAGCAGCCCGGCCGGCACCTCCACCATCCATGCCGGTTTGCCGGTGAGATAGGCGGGCAGCCGAAACTGCCTCACCAGCACGACCATGTCGCGCCGGGCATCGTAGAGAAGGATGCAGGCGGCCTCGGACTTATGGTAGATTTCGCGATGCAGGCGGTGCGTCTCGCCGCTGCGATCGGCGTAATCGAGTTCGTAGCTCGAAAGCCGCGTCCACCCATCCGACAACGTCTTTTCGCTAACGAGCTTCACCCGATCATCCCGCCCGGTCATGCTGCGTCCTTGCGAAGCCATACCTTGTTGTCGTGGAAGGCCGCCCCGCCATAGGGCGCCACGGCGTCGGCGCCGGTCAGCACGTTGATGCCCTCGCCGTCGAGGTGTTTGTGGTTCGGCCACAGCCCCTCGGCGATCAGCACGCCCGGCCTCGCGCCGGCCACGAGCTTCGCGTGCAGGCGGATTTCGCCGCGGGTATTGCCGAGCCGGACGATATCACCGTCAACGATGCCGAGGCGCTCCGCATCGGTCGGTTCGATCATCACTTCCGGCCGCCCTTCCCGCTCATAGGAGCTCTTCGTCTCGGTGAAGGAGGAGTTGAGGAAGCTGCGGGCGGGCGATGTCGCCAGCCGGAAGGGATGCGCCTCGTCCGCCACCTCGATGACGTCGACCTGGTCGGGGAAGACCGGCAGTTCGGCAATCGGTCCCAGCGGCCCGACATTTTTCGGCGGCTTGTCCGGCGACGGGCCGTTCGCCCAGTCCGGCCGGAAGCGGAATTTTCCATCCGGATAACCGAAGCCCTTGATGTAGTGCGCGGTTTCGAAATCCGGCTGCGCGTCGATCCATTTGTCGCGCGCCAGATCCTCGTAGGCGCCCCAATGGCTGGCCTTCAGGATGCGGTCGATATGCTGGCGCTCGTCGAGGCCGAAACCGGGGAAATGATCGACGCCGAGGCGTTTTGCCAGTTCCTCGATGACGAAGAGGTTGGTTCGCACCGTCGACGGCGGCTCGACCAGCTTCGGCCCGAGCAGGATATGCTGCTGACCACCGGCACGGTAAAGATCGTCATGCTCGACGAACATGGTGGCCGGCAGGACGATGTCGGCGACCTCGGCCGTATCGGTCATGAACTGCTCATGCACCGCCACGAACAGGTCGTCGCGCAAGAAGCCCTGGCGGACGAGGCGCTGTTCCGGCGCGACGTTCATCGGGTTGGTGTTCTGGATCAGCAGTGCCGTCACCGGCCCGCCATGGCGCAGCGCCTCGGCATCGCCGGTCAGCACCCGCCCGATCTGCGACTGGTCGAGCTGGCGGATATCCGGATCGGCATAGGCCGTGCCCATCAGTTCGGACTTGTTGAGCCGGAAGATCTCGCCGTTGTTGTGAAAAGCGCCGCCGCCCTCATATTGCCAGGAGCCGAGCACTGTCGCGATCGACAGCGCCGCGTGCATGGCAACCGTGCCGTTCCTCTGGCGGGCAAAACCGTAGCCCAGCCGGAAAAAGGTTTTCTGGGTCGTGCCGACGAGGCGGGCGAAGGTTTCGATCTCATCGACCGACAGGCCGGTGATGGCGGAGGCCCATTCCGGCGTCTTCGCCTTGAGATGCGCTTCGAGGCCAGCCGGATCGTCGGCATATTGCGCCATGTAGGCTCGATCGGCGTATCCGTCGCGGAAGGCGATATGCATGACGGCGCAGGCAAGTGCGGCATCGGTGCCGGGGCGCACGGTCAGCGCCATGTCCGCCTGTTTCATGGTCGGGTTGTCGTAGATGTCGATGACGACGATCTTGGCACCGCGTTCCTTGCGGGCCTTCACCGCATGGGTCATGACGTTGACCTGGGTGGAAACGGCATTGGTGCCCCAGATCACCACGCAATCGGATTTCGCCATCTCGCGCGGATCGGGTCCACGCAATGCGCCGGTGCCCATCACGTAACCGGTCCAGGCCATGTTGGTGCAGATCGTGCCGAAGAAGCCGGAATACTTTTTCGCGTGTCGCAGGCGCTCGATCGAATCGCGCTGCACCTGGCCCATCGTACCCGCATAGAAATAGGGCCAGACCGCCTCCGACCCGTGTTTCGCCTCGGCCTTGACGAAGGCGTCGGCGATCTCGTCGAGAGCGGCCTCCCAAGGGATCTCCTGCCAAGCCCCCTCGCCCTTGGCGCCCAAGCGGCGCTTCGGGTGCGTCAGCCGGCCGGGATGGTAGAGCCGTTCGGAATAACGGGCGACCTTGGCGCAGATGACGCCGGCCGTATAGCTGTTGTCGGCAGCGCCACGCACCCGGCCGATCCTGCCGTCGGCGGTGAGATCTATGTCCAGCGCGCAGGCTGACGGACAGTCGTGCGGACAGACGGTATGGCCGACCGAATTGTGGCCGGACTTTTCCAGGGCGATTGGGGTTTTCGCGGTAATCGGGGTCGCAACGTTCATGGGTTTTCTATATTGCAAGCTGACGTCCGCAAAAAGCGTGATTTGCAGCGCATCAATTTAATTCAAGCGAGACACCAGCAACGATGAACTACCGGCACATCTATCACGCGGGCAATTTCGCCGATGTCCTCAAACACGCGGTCCTGGCGCGGTTGATCCGTTATGCCCAGAATAAGGACAAGGCGTTTCGGGTGCTGGATACCCATGCCGGCATCGGGCTCTACGACCTTTCCTCGGACGAGGCGCAGAAGACCGGCGAATGGCGCGACGGCATCGGCCGGCTGATGGACGCGGAACTGCCGGCAAAGGTCGCAGACCTGCTGGAACCCTATCTGACGGCGGTCAGGGAGCTGAATCCAACCGGCGCACTGAAACTCTATCCCGGCTCGCCAAAACTTGCCCGCATGCTGTTCCGCCCGCAGGATCGGTTGTCCGCGATGGAACTGCATCCGGAGGATTTCAACCGCCTGCACAATCTGTTCGAAGGCGATTTCCAGGTGCGCGCCACCGAACTCGACGGCTGGCTGGCGCTCGGCGCCCATCTGCCGCCGAAGGAAAAGCGCGGAATCGTGCTCGTCGATCCGCCTTTCGAGGAAGAAGGCGAATACAGGCGGCTGGTGAAAGGTCTGTCGACCGGCTGGCGCCGCTTTCAGGGCGGCACCTTCTGCCTCTGGTATCCGATCAAGAAGGGTGCTCCCCTCAGGGCCTTCCACGATGACCTGAAGGCGCTGGAAATCCCCAAGATGCTGTGCGCCGAATTGACCGTTCAAAGCGACCGCGAGACAACCGGGCTGTCCGGCTCCGGGCTCATCATCGTCAACCCGCCCTTCACGCTGAAGGACGAGCTGCATGCGCTTCTGCCAACCTTGAAAACCATCCTGGCGCAGGATCGGTTCGCCTCGCAGCGAGCCTTCTGGCTGACTGGCGAGACTGTCGACAGCGACCTCGATTCGGAGTCTTGACCGGGCGAGGCTTCCCGCCCATGGTGCCGCGCATTGCAGGGGGCTGGCCGATGACCAACCGATTTATCGCTTTCCTTTTTCTCGCGCTTTTTGCGTCCACGGCCGCCGCCCAGGAGCGCCGACCGGACAATCGCCAGGATCACGCGGGACAGTTCGATTTCTACGTCCTGTCGCTTTCCTGGTCGCCAACCTTCTGCGCTTCGCAGAACGGCGGCAAGAACGACCAGCAATGCAGCACGGACAAGGACTTCCGCTTCATCGTCCACGGGCTGTGGCCGCAATACGAAAAGGGCTATCCGGATTTCTGCGAAACGAAGGAACCGGGCCGCGTGCCGCAATCGCTCGGCCAACCGCTGTTCGACATCATGCCGTCGATGGGCCTGATCGGCCATCAGTGGCGCAAGCACGGAAGCTGCACCGGGCTCAGCCAGCGTGATTATTTCGGCAAGCTGCGTGACGCCTTTTCGCGGGTCAAACTGCCCGCCGACCTGTCCCACGGCGACACGGCCGTGACGCTGTCGGCAGACCAAATCGAAGACAAGTTCCTCGCCGTCAATCCGGGCATGAGCCGGCGCGGCATTTCGACGAGCTGCGAGGGCCGGCAATTGGAGGAAGTGCGCATCTGCCTCACCAAGGATCTGCAGTTCCGCGATTGCGCCGAGGTCGATCGTGACGGCTGCCGGATCAGCCAGATCACCCTGCCGCCCGCACGCTGACATTTATCGAGAAGGACACGACCATGAAGCTGCTGTATTCCCCGGCCTCGCCCTATTCGGCCAAGGTGCGCATGGCGGCGCGCCATCTCGGCATCCAGATCGCCGAGGTGAAGACCGATACCAACGCCGCACCGCCGGAGCTCATCGACAACAATCCGCTCGGCAAGATTCCGGTGCTGATCCGTGATGGCGAGCCGCCGATCTACGACAGCATAGCGATCATGCACTGGCTCGATCGCCAGTCGGGCGGCAAGCTCTATCCGAAGAAGGATGCGAAGCGCACCGAGGCGGAAGTGCTGGAAGCGCTTTGCGACGGCATGATGGATTGCCTGCTGGCGATCGTCTACGAGCGCCGCTCGCGCGACGAGGACAAGGTCCACCAGCCTTGGATCGACAAACAGTGGAGCAAGGTGGTGCGCGGACTCGATCACCTGGAGACCAACCTGCCGAAGACAGGCAAGAAGCTGCATGGCGGCCATTTCGCGCTGGCCGCGCTGATCGGTTACCTCGATCTGCGCTTCAACGGGCAATGGGCCGAGGGCCGGCCTGAGCTGGCGTCCTGGCCGGATGTCTTCGCCAAGCGTTTCGCCTCCTATTCCGCCATGAAATCGGCGGCCTGAAACAAAAAAAAGCCCGGGCCGAAGCCCGGGCTTTCCCCAGCCTGTTAAGGCTATCGAAATTAGAACTTCACGCCGATACCGACCTTGACGCTGTGATCGTCGAAGCCCTTCGAAACCGAACCGGAATCGAGCGAGTAGCTATCCGAACCGAAATCCGTGTAACGGTATTCGACACGAGCGGTGATGTTGTTGGTGACGAAGGCTTCGGCACCGGCACCGACCGTGTAACCGACGGCGGTCTTGTTGTCGGACGAAGTCGCGTCGCGCAGTTCGTTGTCCTGCAGGGCGACACCGGCCGTACCGTAGATCAGGAAGGGGTTGAGGTCGTAGCCGACGCGGCCGCGAACAGAGCCGTTCCAGCCGGCCTTGCCTTCAAAGCCATCATCCGTGGTGCTCTTCGTGCCGTTATAACCGACGTCTGCTTCGACACCGTAAACGATCGAACCGCTCTGGAAGTTGTAGCCCGTATAGGCACCGCCGCCGAACTGGCCGTCACGGTCGCCGCTACCGAAGCGACCCCAGTCATACTGACCGTAACCACCGAGATAGAAACCCTGCCAGCTGGCGGCCGGGGCCGGCTCTTCGACTGCAACCGGGGCCTGCGGAATTTGTTCGACGGCATCAGCGGCATTGGCCGCAGAGATGGCGATGAAGCTGGCTGCCGAGGCCATCAGAGTTGCGATGAGAGTACGCATACATTTTCTCCTTTTACTGCTGCGCCGGGAATTCGCCGCGACAACATGGTTGGCGACACATTTGTTCCCTGCTCGCTGAAACGGAATGTGGAGGTCAATTGAGGAATAGAAAGAGCCGAAATGTGAATTGATTGTGGCGCACAGAAGGCCAAAATTGGATGTTGCTGTATCGCAACACACGTTTGATTAACCTTAATCAATACTTACTTGGAATATAAATATTTTTACATTGATAAACTACTTCTTAAATCGAAAGCACAACTCAGTCAATACACCTGCAGACCCGAACCGGCGCAGGGTCCACTCACCAAGTTCGACTTGTATTCGCAACAAAAACGGATCAATCGCTTGTAGAAACCGAAATATGAGCAGCAACACGGACGTATTTCCCATCTCCGCTGGCGAACGGGCAGAGCCGGCGGCGCCTGCCGCCGGATTTCTGCCTTGAATATTCCACCTCGGGAGCGGCCATTTCGGCCTTCGTCAAGAGCCCGGAGCAGAATTCTCGCCAGCGCTTTCAAAATTTGCCGCAAGACACTATTTCTCCGGCAGCGGCCTTTGCGCAGGGAATCGGGCCGCTTCAGCGCTATATTTTGACAAGCAGCCGGTCTCCGGCACATGTCATGGGCGCATGGTTCGAATCGGTGATGGCCGGATGTCGATGTCCAGCGGAGACTATGGAATGAACGGAACGAAGCTGCCCGACGGCGGCGTTCTCTATGACGAGACGGAAGAAGACGACGACGATGTGGTCGTGGCAGAACCGAGCCAAGGCCCCGCCGCGCCGATCGACTGGAACGAGGGCTGGAAGAACGAGACGGGGCTGAAGGGCGCCGATCTGATCGCCGAATTCGTCAAGCACCTGCCGAATGCGCCGGGCGTCTACCGGATGTTCAACGACGCGCAGGATGTGCTTTACGTCGGCAAGGCGCGCAGTCTCAAGAAGCGCGTCGGCAATTATGCGCAGGGCCGCGTCCATTCCAACCGCATCGCCAAGATGGTGCGTGAAACCACCCACATGGAATTCGTCACGACGCGGACGGAAACCGAGGCGCTGCTGCTCGAAGCCAATCTGATCAAGCGCCTGCGGCCGCGTTTCAACGTTCTGCTGCGCGACGACAAGTCGTTTCCCTATATCATGATCACCGGCGACCACCGGGCGCCGGCGATCTTCAAGCATCGCGGCGCGCGGGCGCGCAAGGGCGATTATTTCGGCCCGTTCGCTTCGGCTGCCGCCGTCGGCCGCACCATCAACTCGCTGCAGCGCGCGTTCCTCTTACGCACCTGCACCGACAGCGTGTTCGAAACCCGCACCCGTCCATGCCTGCTCTTTCAGATCAAGCGCTGTTCCGGACCCTGCACCCGCGAGATCAGCGACGAGGGTTATGCGGCGCTGGTCGGCGAAGCGAAGGATTTCCTCTCCGGCAAGAGCCAGAACGTCAAGTCGGCGATCGCCCGCCAGATGGCGGAAGCTTCCGAGGACCTGGATTTCGAGCGCGCCGCAGTCTATCGCGACCGCCTGGCGGCGCTCAGCCACGTCCAGAGCCATCAGGGCATCAACCCGGCCGGCGTCGAGGAGGCGGATGTCTTCGCCATCTACAACGAGGGCGGCCTCTCCTGCATCCAGGTGTTCTTCTTCAGGACCGGGCAGAACTGGGGCAACCGCGCCTATTTCCCGAAGGCCGATCCGCAGCTTTCCGGCCCGGAAGTGCTCAACGCCTTCCTGGCGCAGTTCTATGACGACAAGCCGGTACCGAAGCAGATTCTGCTGTCGGAAACCGTCGAGGAACAGGATTTGCTCGCCCAGGCGTTTTGCGAGAAAGCCGGCCACAAGGTGACGATCTCCGTGCCGCAGCGGGGCGAGAAGAAGGACCTGACGGACCATGTTCTCGCGAACGCCCGCGAGGCGCATGGCCGCCGGCTCGCCGAAACCTCGTCGCAGGCGCGCCTGCTGCAGGGGCTCGCCGAGACCTTCGGCCTGTCCTTCGTGCCGCGCCGGATCGAGATCTACGACAACTCGCATATCATGGGCACCAATGCGGTCGGCGGCATGGTCGTGGCGGGGCCGGAAGGTTTCGTGAAGAGCCAGTACCGCAAGTTCAACATCAAATCGACCGACATCACCCCCGGCGACGACTTTGGCATGATGCGCGAGGTGATGACCCGTCGCTTCAGCCGCCTCCTCAAGGAAGAGGGCATTCCGGACCGTACCGCCGCGGCGTCCACGAGCGCCGAGGATGCTGCAGATGCCGCCTTCCCCGCCTGGCCGGACGTGATCCTGATCGACGGCGGCCAGGGGCAGATGACCGCTGTGCGGGCCATTCTCGACGAACTCGGCATCCGCGACGTGGTGACCGCGATCGGCGTCGCCAAGGGCGTCGACCGCGATGCCGGCCGCGAGCGGTTCTTTGCCGACGGGCGATCCGACTTCTCGCTGCCGCCGCGCGATCCGGTCCTCTACTTCATCCAGCGCATGCGCGACGAGGCCCATCGTTTCGCGATCGGCTCACACCGGGCGCGCCGCAAGAAGGAGATGGTCAAGAATCCGCTCGACGAGATTTCCGGGATCGGGCCCGGCCGCAAGCGCAAGCTCCTGCAGCATTTCGGCACGGCGAAGGCGGTGTCGCGCGCCGGCCTGACCGACCTCATGGCGGTCGAGGGCATTTCGGAGGCCGTCGCCAAGCAGATCTACAATCACTTTCACGAGAACCGGGCGGGGTGAGGAATTATTTGCCGTCCCGCATCCTCATTTCCTTACCGGTAGCAGAACGGTCTCGACACACTGGCGCAGGCCCGACGCAATCCTCTGCAAAAAAGCCGCGAAACACTGTTGACGCTTCGGCCCCAACGCATCAACTAGGATCAAACATCCGGAAGGCTCCCCATGGCGTCGCGCGCATACAATATTCCCAATCTTTTGACCTATGCGCGCATCGTGGCCGTGCCGATCATCGTCGGCTGCTTCTTCATCGAGGGGCAGCTTGAAAGCTCGGATGTTGCGCGCTGGACTGCGCTGGTGCTTTTCGCCGTCGCCTCGCTCACAGACTATCTCGACGGTTATCTCGCCCGCATCTGGAACCAGACGTCGAATATCGGCCGGATGCTCGATCCGATCGCCGACAAGCTGCTGGTCGCCGCAGTACTGCTGTTGCTCGCCGCCGACCAGACGATCGCCGGCTGGTCGCTCTGGGCGGCAATCACCATCCTCTGCCGCGAAATCCTCGTCTCGGGCCTGCGCGAATATCTTGCCGCGCTGAAGGTCTCGGTGCCGGTGACGCGCATCGCCAAGTGGAAGACGACGATCCAGATGGTGTCGATCGCCTTCCTGCTTGCCGGACCTGCCGGCGACAAGATCCTGCCCTACACGACCCAGATGGGCATCGTGCTTCTGTGGCTCGCCGCGTTCCTGACCTTCTACACCGGCTACGACTACTTCAAGGCCGGCGTCAAACACCTGGTGGACGAAGAATGACCGTCAAACTCGTCTATTTCGCCTGGGTGCGCGAACGGATCGGCAAGTCCGAGGAGGACCTTGACCTGCCGGCAAGCGTCGTCACGGTCAAGGATCTGCTCGCGCATCTGACGACGCTCGGCGAGGAATACGAGAACGCGCTCCAGTTCCCCGACGTCATCCGCGTCGCCATCAACCAGGAACATGCCGAACACGACGAGCCGATCGCCGGCGCGCGCGAGATCGGCATCTTCCCGCCGATGACGGGTGGGTGATCGGAATGAAGGGGCGAACCCCACGCTCCCTCATTCCTGTGCTTGTCACAGGAATCCAGCGCGCCCAGGTCCTTGGGCGCAGAAGACTCATTTCCACGCAGACGTTCATTCACGGCGCAGACGCGCCGTGGCTGGATTCCTGTGACAAGCACAGGAATGAGGGAGTACTCTCGTTGGCCGTCGCAGCCCACGGCGAGGCATTCAGATGACCACTCCCACCATCCGCGTCCAACCCACCGACTTCGACCTGCAGGCCGAAATCTCCGCCCTCACCGCCGGCCGCACCAATATAGGCGCTGTCGTCACCTTCACGGGCCTCTGCCGCGACGAACAGGGTGCATTGTCGGCGCTGGAACTCGAACATTATCCGGGCATGGCGGAAGCGGAGATGCGCCGCATCGGCGAACTGGCGATCGAGCGATTCTCGCTCATCGGCCTCACCGCCATTCACCGCTTCGGCAAGATCATGCCAGGCGAGAACATCGTGCTTGTCATCGCCGCCGCCCCGCACCGGCAGGCGGCCTTCGACGGTGCCAATTTTGTCATGGACTTCCTGAAGACCTCGGCCCCCTTCTGGAAGAAGGAACACGCGGCCGACGGCTCACAAGGCGACTGGATCGCCGCCAAGGACGCGGACGACACCGCGCGGGACAAATGGAGGTGATCACGGCACCACCCGCTCCCGCCGGCTCGTCACCAAAACCATGACCAGCAAGGCGACGATCACCAGGTCGCGCCAGACGATCGGGCCGTAACCGCTCCAGAGCGTTTCGGCGAGCCCGATGACGGCGGCGCCGGCGGCGGCACGCAGGGGATTGGAATGACCGCCTGCCGCGGCGATCAGGACGACCTTGAGCCCAAACAGCAGGCCCGCGCCAAAATCCATCGTGCCGTAATGGGAGGTGGCGAGCACGCCGCAGATCGAGGCGTAGAGCGCGGCTGCCGCATAAGCCACGACAAAGACCTGCGCGGAATTGGTGCCGGAAAGTTCCGCCGCCAGCGGATCGTCGGAAACCGCCCGCCACATGCGGCCCCAATAGGTGTACGCCAGCACCAGATAGCCCGCTCCGATGACCATCAGCATGACGGCGATGTTGATAAGCTGGATGAGCGTCAGCGTCACCGGAAAGCCGTCTGCGTGCCAGAAGACGATCGCGTCGTTGAGGAAGGGCGGCAGCCAGAGTTCGCGGGTGTCAGCGGCGATCCGGGCGCCTTCCATCAGCACCATCAGCGCGCCGAGCGAGGCGACGATCACAGCGTTCGGCGAGATCTTTGCAAGCGGCCGCATCACCAGCTGCCCGATCGTCACCCCTGCCCCGATGCCGCCGGCGATCCCGGCAAATGCGCCAAGCCCCAATGCGGCCGGCAGGATCAGCCACAGCCGGTCCCAGCCGAAATGGGCGAAGAGCAGGTAGAGATGGCCGGAAAAGGCGAAAATCGCCCCGTAGGTGATGTCGGCCCGCTTCGTTACGGCAAAGGCGATCGAATATCCGAAGGCGAGCGTCGCATAGAGCGCCGCCAGCGGAACCGCGTTCGCCAGTTGCTGCAGCAGATAGGCCATGGGCACTCCGATAGCGATGCCGAATATAACTGGTCAACCGCATTTTACCAGTTATAATATCGCCATGAGCTTTTCCTGGACCCCGCATCGTTTTGCCGGAGGCGCGCTGGCGCTGGATGTCGCCAACAGCGTGATCCTGCGCTTCGACGCGACACGCAGCATCGACCGGTTCGCGGAACCGCAGCAGATGCACGCCTTTCCGAAAGCAGCCGAAAAATTCTCGGCAGAAAGGGCGCTGTTCGGCGATCTCGCGCCGGTCAGTGAGGAAAACCACACGCCGTTCATCGCGCTGCGCGAAGCGATCGACCGCTATTTTCGCGCCCGGGTGCTGGGCGACGACGCACAGACGTTGCTTGCCGATTTCCTCGAAGCGACGGCAGCCATCCTGCGCCGCGCCGAGAAAAACTCGCTGGAGGCGGCGACCGCTTATTCGGCGCTCAGGCTTCTCGCCGGCGATGAACTGGCGCGCATGAAGATCTGCGGCAGTTGCGGCTGGCTGTTCATAGACCGCAGCAAAAACCGCAGCCGCACCTGGTGCGACATGGCGGTGTGCGGCAATCGCGTCAAAGCCAGCCGCCATTATCATCGCAGGAAGAAGGAGGCCGCGTCATGATGCGCCGGTTTATGGTTCTCAGTCTTGCCGCCCTCGCCCTTGCCGCGTGCCAGCGCGAGGCGGAAAAGCTGGTGGAGGTGAGCGGGCATATCTTCGTGTTCAACTACCGGGTCGCCAGCGCCACCTATCTCGTGACGCTCAACAAGACCGGGCCGATCCCGGAGGGCACCGTGGCGATCGCCAAATTCGAAGACCCCGCCGGCGGCGATCCGATCGTCATCAGTGAAAAAATCTTCCCCGCCTGGAACAAGATCACCCTGCAGAGCCCCAATGTCCGCTGCGTGCGCAAGGACAAGTCCTATTCCGTGGATATCCGGCTGGTGGATGCGGCCGGCCGGACGCTGCAGGAATTGAAGACCCAGCTCGTCTCGGACGTCGACCAGTCGGTGCTTCCCAGCAAGCCGCTGGTGCTCGGAGCCGGCTACGAGCGGAACCCGGAGGTCTTCAAGCCGGACGGGACTGCAGACTACGGTCGGGACGACGACTGCCCGGCCTGAGGCGGGAAACGCGGCCGAATATCCAAAAACGAAAAAACCGGGGCCAAAACCCCGGTTTCATCAAAGTCTTCCGTCGAGACGGGGCTTAAATCAGCCGACGATCTCGGTTTCGGAGAACCAGTAGGCGATTTCCTGGGCTGCGGTTTCCGGAGCGTCGGAACCGTGAACCGAGTTTTCGCCGATCGACAGCGCGAAGGTCTTGCGGATGGTGCCTTCGTCGGCGTTGGCCGGGTTGGTGGCGCCCATGATCTCGCGGTTCTTCAGGATGGCGTTTTCGCCTTCCAGAACCTGAACGATGGTCGGGCCGGAGGTCATGCCTTCCACGAGTTCGCCGAAGAACGGGCGTTCCTTGTGAACGGCGTAGAAGCCTTCTGCCTCGCGCTTGCTCATCCAGACGCGCTTGGAAGCGATGACGCGCAGGCCATTGTCTTCAAACACCTTGGTGATGGCGCCCGTGAGGTTGCGCTTGGTGGCATCCGGCTTGATCATCGAAAACGTGCGTTCAATCGCCATTGTTCTATCCTTCGTTTCCTGTGGCCCCGTGACTAAGGGGGAAAGTGGGCGGTCTTTACCCGCCCCTTTCGCTGGAAACAAGGGGGTTCCGGCAATTTCACGCCGCTGTCACACTGCGCCCGACGCCATTATGCAGGTCGAGGCAGCGCTCGAACCACAACCCGACCGGGTCGTCATCGGAAAACACCTTGGTGCCGGCGGTGATGCGCATCCACTGCAGCGCGCCGAACAGGATGTAGTCGACGAAAAGCGGGCCGTCGCCGCCGATGAAATCATGATATTTCAGGGCGTGGCGGATCGGCTCCAGCTTGGGCGCGAAACCGTCGATCTCCGCCTGGCGGCTCGCGTCGAGCTCTTCGAGCGTCCTGCCGAGCCGGGCCTCGCGGCTGGCGCGGAAATAGACCTGGTCCGTCTCGCCGAGCATGTCATGAATGTTCTTGACCGCGATCTTGGTGATCGCCGTGTGCACCACCATCTGGGAAAAACCCTCGACGAAGCGGGCGAACGCCTTGCCGGCCGGTCCGCCGAACAGCGTTGGCCGGTCGGGATAGGCTTCTTCCAGATAAAGCGCGATCTCGAAACTGTCGCGGATCAGCTCGTTGCCGTCCTTGAGGATGGGCACCGTCTTGGAGAAACCGCCCTCAAGGCTCGGGATTTCGGTAAACGGCGTCGGCTTCTCGATGAAATCGAGGCCCTTGTGGGCGAGTGCCTGCACGACTTTCCAGCAATGGGGCGAAAACGGGCGGCTCTCGTCGGCGCCGCAGAGCGAGTAGAGGATACGGGTCACGGCAGGCTCCTGATCTGAACGTGTGGCCGGCGATATTGAAAGCAAATTCCCGTTTGAATCCAATCAGGAAATTTCATGAGTTGCAGTCGATCGGCCATTTCGACGATCCCTTAACCGTAACTAGCGGCAATCCGGTCCTTTTTAGTAAATGTTAAAACCGGTGCCGCATGGCTTGTCCCACGATCGAACAATTGTGAGGGCGAGACATGGCGGGCGAAGCGAGCAGAACGGGACAGGATCGCGGCCTGCAGGCTGTCGTCCAGCTCATGGCCAAGCTGGACGTGAGCGGCCTGCCGCGCAATTACGAGCTCTTCCACGAGGCGCTGCTGGGCGCCGACCCCGCCCTTTCGCGCGAAGTTCTGGCGCTCCCCGCCGGCCCTTCCCAGACGGTGCTCGACGAGATGGGGCTGCGCCATCAGCTTTCGGCTTTCGTGGCGCTCATGCCCGTCAGGGGTCGCGATCAGGAAATAAAGCTACTGCTGGAACTGCGGGACAAGATGGCAAGCGGCGTCACCCAGAAGAAGGGTTTCAGCCGGGTTCTGGAAACCGTCGCCCGCAGCCTGCGCCAGGACAGCACCGCGGGGCCTGAGGATATTCTGGCCGAGATCGAATATCTGAGCGTATCGCTCTCCGATGCCGTGGTCGCCGAAACCGAATTGGAAGCCATTCTTCGCGCCGGTGCCGATCGTCTCGTCAAGGCCGAACGCGAGGCGTCGGTTGCCCGCTCGGTAACACTGCGCGACCGGCTGACCTCGCTGCCGAACCATGCGGCGCTCGCCGAGCGGCTGGAGGCACTCTACGGCGTCGATGCCGACAACCGGGATACCGCCCTGTTCCTGGTGGCGGTTACCGATCTGCCTCATCTAGCCCGCACCTACGGCGATCCCGCCGTCAACCGGATCGTCAAGAAGGCCGCCTCGATCTTCCGCAAGGCGATCAAGAAGAACGATTTCCTGGCGCGCATCGGCAAGGGCGATTTCGCCTTCGTCTTCCGCGACGTCGGCCGCGACAGCGTGCAGCCGATCGCCGAGCGGCTGATCGCCTCGATCACCGACAATCTCGTCTTCGCCGCCTCCGACGGCACGAGCGGGATCGGTCTTTCGGTCGGCGCGGCTCTCACGGCGGACGCCTTTTCACCGCAGGAACTCCGCCTGCAGGCCGGCTCGGCGCTTGAGGCGGCCAAGGCCAATCCGCGCCTGATCGTCGCGCTTCACGGCGGCGGGCAAAAACGGGCGTCTTAGCAGGGATATATTTCCCGAACCAGAAGGCCGCGGTTTCCCACGGCCTTCCATTTCGAACGAAGACCGGTTGCCGACTGGGGTAACGTCCGACCAGCGATCCCCGTTGAAAAGCCCAAGCAGGTAGCCGGAGGCGTTATGCCGGCATGAACTGGTTCTGTTGCGTGAACCGCACGGAGACGTCCGTGACGCCGCTAAAGCTCACCTCGTAGGCCGACGAAGAGGTGGCCGTGTCGATCACCTGGCCTTCGACGAAAGAGCCGGCGAGAATGTAGTATCTCGGTTTCGGAGTGAACTGATAGACGAGGTTGGGCTCGAGCTGGACGGCGATGGTCGGCTTGCGGGCCATGGCGATGCCGACATTGACGTAGACGCTCTTGCTGGTCTGCACCGGGACGGTCGGAATGGTGCCGTCCGCCTTGGCGACGATGAGACCCTTGACGCCGTCGGAGGGACCATCCGGAAAACCGGGCGCGCCGTAGGGGAACGGTCCCTGATAGGTCACCGGCACCGTATTCTGGGTGTCGATCATGACGCCGACCGAGCTTGCGGTCTGGAAGGAACGCGGCGAGCCCGCGGAGCCCAGCTGCTGGATGTAGCCGACCGTCAGAGAGTAGTCGATCGTCCAGTTGAACGACGACGTGCTCGGCTGGTCGGGGCTACCGGCCGCGGCGCCGCCGACCATCCAGGCAAGCGACAGCGGATCGACCGACGGCCCGATGACCTGGGGGATCGTCTGGAACAGAGCGAACTGCTGCCATTTCGCATTCTCGTTCAAAACCGTGAGGCTGTAGGGCTGGCCAGCGGCCTGTGCACTGAAGGCCTTGATCGCGTTCTGGCCCATATAAATGGTCATAATACCTCTCCTCTTTGGGTTTGCCGCGACCACACCACGCGGTGACGGCGTCTGTGCTTGCGGGCACCCGTTTCCGCGGAACGCCATTCGCACAAACACAACCTAAGATATTTAAATCCGGAAATATGTCACACGTGTAACAACCCTGGTTTGCATAATCGATAAATATCAGCCTGACGGATGGTAGCCAAGCTTCCAATCTCAGGGTGGTCACGAGCAGATGAAAACAATGAAGAATCAGAATATCTCAGAAGAAATAAAGAAAATAGAGCTATTTAGAACCGCAGATGACGCCGTCATCTCAGCGTTCGCAAACAGAATAAATATAAGAATATACAAAGATCGGAAGACGCTGTTTCTGAGCGGTGATCCATGCGATACACTTTATATTATACTATCGGGCGGCATCTATCTTTACTTTGTATCCGAAGAGGGCAACGAAGTGATTTTTTCGGAGCTTCAGGCCGGGGACGCAGTCGGCGAGATCGAGTTCGCCCTCAACTACCGGCATTCCTCGAACGCCGTGATATGCGGGGCGACGCGGCTGCTCGAAATCGATCGGAAAACATTCAACGCGCTCTCGGAAATCCCGCAGGCGTCTTCATACCTGATGCGGACAATCGCCCGAAAGCTTCACCGCACCATGATGTTCGCGGAGGGAATGGCGCTTTACCCGCTGGAGACTCGCCTTGCGCGTCTCCTGCTCAATCTCGGTGCATCCCACGGGCGCTCGACCAGCGACGGCATCCTTATCGAAAAACCAATATCGCAGAGCCGCATGGGCCAGCTGATCAATGCCAGCCGGCCACGCATCAATGCGCAGCTACAAGCATGGAAGAGCGAGCGGCTGATCGGCGTGCGGCAGCACCGAATCGTCATCTTCAACAAGAGATCGTTGCAGATCATCTCGCGTCATTCAGACCCGGCGGCCTGAACGACGCGGATGCCTCTGCGGCGCCGGGCCGATGTTCGACCCGCCGGTCCGGATCCTGCGGCTCACGGGCAGCCATTCTTGACTATCGTTACCAAGTCGGCGGTGTCCTGCGTGAAACTCGGACCGTAAACTCCGTCGGGCGCACCGCTGGAGACAACGCTGACCGCCTTGTGGACATTGTCGGCGGTGACGAACCACGCCCCGCCGCTGGCACCACCGCCATACATGGGATGCGGACGGGCGTCGTAGGCGGTGCCGGCCTGCGCCGCGATACGGGCCGTTTCCCGGTACATATACGCGCCGCCGTCAAGCCGCGAAGGGTAACCGGTGATCGTCACATCCTCGCCGACCCCGGCGCCAGCTATCCCGAGTTCATATTTTCCGACGGCGGATGCTGCGGTGGTCCGCATCACCGAATAGTCGAACTGCGACCGCGCTAAACTCGGGGGATTGCCTGCCACCTCGGTCCAGCGCAACAGCACCGCCACCCTGTCGATCTGGTAGAGAATTCCGCCACCGCCCGCATAGCCCTGATAGAACCGGATATTGGTGGCTTGGTTTCCGTTCCCCCAGGCAGAATGAGCGGCACCCATGACGATTCTGTCGTCCGCGACAAACTGGGCGCTGGCCTGGTAACCAATACCACCCAGCGTAAAAAGCAGCTTGCCTCCGAATTTATAAGGCGCCTCATCGATCGGCGCGCGCTCGGCCTCGGAATCCTTGAGGTTACGCAGTTGCCCAGGAAAACCGCTCTCGCCCGGAGGGATCGTCTCACCAAACGGAATTGCATTAGCAATTTTCTCCGGCGTCCAGTATTCGGCGGCCCCCGCCACCAGACCCGCGCCGCCCGGGTTCCAGCAGGTAAACTCCACCGCTCCCGCGCCGAGCGGCATCATCAGCGCGGATGCCGACAGCAGGGTCGACCACGTCCATCTTCTCACTCTCATGACATTTGCTCTCCCGATTGAAGTTCGGTCGCGCCATCGCGGCCGGCGGCAGCGCCGCCTCAATCGTCTACCAGAGCGTGTAGTCTCCTTCTGTTTCCCTCGGGACAGCGGATATCAACCCGCCGGCCGCCCTTGCCAAGAAACGGGGTTTCGGCCAAAACCGCCGCCATGATCACGATTACCGAACTCTCCGCCCGCATCGCCGGGCGTCTCCTCCTCGACAATGCCAGCGTGACGCTTCCCGCGGGCACCAAGGCGGGGCTCGTCGGCCGCAACGGCGCGGGCAAATCCACGCTGTTCAAGGTCATCACCGGGGAGCTGGGCTCGGAAACCGGTTCGGTCTCCTATCCGAAAAACGCCCGGCTCGGCCAGGTGGCGCAGGAGGCGCCAGGCACCGAGGATTCGCTGATCGAAATCGTGCTTTCCGCCGACAAGGAGCGCGCCGCGCTGCTGGCGGAGGCGGAAACCGCCACCGACCCGCATCGCATCGCCGACATCCAGATGCGGCTCGTCGATATCGATGCGCATTCGGCAGAAGCGCGCGCGGCCAGCATTCTCGCCGGTCTCGGCTTTTCCCAGGAAGCGCAGTCCCGCCCTGCCTCGTCGTTTTCCGGCGGCTGGCGGATGCGCGTGGCGCTTGCCTCCGTCCTGTTTGCCGAGCCCGACCTGCTGCTGCTCGACGAACCGACCAACTATCTCGATCTCGAAGGCACGTTGTGGCTGGAAGACTATATCCGGCGTTATCCGCATACCGTCATCATCATCAGCCACGACCGCGACCTGTTGAACAACGCGGTCAACGCCATCGTGCATCTCGACCAGAAGAAGCTGACCTTCTATCGCGGCGGCTACGACCAGTTCGAGCGGCAGAAGGCCGAGGCCGACGAATTGCAGACCAAGGCCAAGGCCAAGAACGAGGCGGCCCGCAAGCACCTGCAGAGCTTCATCGACCGCTTCAAGGCCAAGGCCACCAAGGCCCGGCAGGCACAGAGCCGCGTCAAGGCGCTAGAGCGCATGGGTACCGTCGCCGCGGTGATCGAGGATCACGTGCAGCCGATCACCTTTCCGGAGCCGGAAAAACAGCCCGCCTCGCCGATCGTCGCGATCCAGAACGCCGCCGTCGGCTATGAACCGGGCAAACCGATCCTCAAGAACATCACGCTGCGCATCGACAATGACGACCGCATCGCCCTGCTCGGCTCGAACGGCAACGGCAAGTCGACTTTCGCCAAGTTCATCGCCAGCCGACTCAAGGCGGAGAGCGGGGATATCCGCCTGGCGCCGAACCTGAAGATCGGCTTCTTCGCCCAGCATCAGCTCGACGACCTCGTGCCGGCGGATTCGCCCGTCGCCCATGTGCGCCGGCTGATGCCGGACGCACCCGAGGCCAAGGTTCGCGCCCGCGTGGCGCAGATGGGGCTTGCCACCGAAAAGATGGCGACGGCCGCAAAAGACCTGTCGGGTGGCGAAAAGGCGCGCCTGCTGATGGGCCTTGCCGCTTTTCACGCGCCGAACCTGCTGATCCTCGATGAACCGACCAACCATCTCGACATCGACAGCCGCCGGGCGCTCATCGAAGCGCTCAACGACTATGAGGGCGCCGTCATCCTGATCAGCCACGACCGCCACCTGATCGAGGCCACCGTCGACCGGCTGTGGCTTGTGAACAACGGCACCGTGTCGAACTTCGAAGGCGACCTGGAGGAATACCGCAACCTGATTGTCAGCTCCGGCAAAAAAAAAGACGAAAAAATTGAGCTGACCGAAGATCTGTCCTCCAAAGCGGAACAGCGCAAGGCGAATGCCGAAAAGCGCGCCTCGCTGGCACCGCTCAAGAAAAAGATCAACGAAATCGAGGCCGTAACCGCCAAGCTGGAGAAACTGATCAAGGCTCTTGATAAAGAGCTTGCGGACCCCGCCCTCTACGAAAAAACGCCCGCCAAGGCGGCCCAGAAGGCCAAGGAACGTGGAGAAGCCGCCGCAAAGCTCTCGTCCGCCGAAGAAGAATGGCTGATGCTGTCGTCGGAGTACGAAGAGGCTATGGCGAGCTGACTTTGCTCCGGTGGCGAGTATTGCCCTCTTGCCGACCAGACCTGCGATATCCTCGGTGGCGAGGCTTGGAACCCGCCACCCGCAATGCGATTAATCATTAAATTAGGAATATTTTATAATATCGGCCGATTATTCACAGGGATGATCTTCCGGCCTCATGTCCAATCCGCCGCGGCTTCACGCTCTTTCTGGCCTGCTCGCGGATCGCCGCGGCAATATTGCCATCATGTTCTCCCTGCTGCTCGTGCCGCTGATCACCGCCGTCGGCGCCAGCCTCGACTATGTGCGGGCCTATAACGCCCGTTCGAAGATGCAGGCCGACCTCGATTCCGCCTTGCTGGGCGCCGTGAAAAGCGTGGGAACACTGGACAATGCCGCGCTCAAGAAGCGCATCCAGGAGTGGTTCGCTGCCCAGACCGATCTCGGGAACGGCGGTTACACGCTCGAAGAAATCGACATCGACACATCGAACCGCAAGATCACTGCGACGGCCCGCGCGACGGTGCCCACGACGCTGCTCAAGATTGCAGGCATAGACGGCGTCGGCGTGGGCACCTCCTCGTCGGTCGAAGGTCCGGGCCGCGCCTATCTCGACGTCCATATCGTACTCGACAAATCCGCTTCGATGCTGCTCGCGGCGACGAGCGCCGGTCAATCCAGCCTGATGTCGTCACAGGCCAACTGCGCCTTTGCGTGCCATACGCCGGAAGGGGCGACATTCAGCTACAAGAGCAAGACCTATAACAATGTCTACGACCTGTCGGTCGCGATGAACATCAAGCTGCGGGCCGATGTCTCGGTGGACGCCGCGCGAGAAGTTCTGGACCTCATCGACACGGCAGACGCCACCCATGAGCGTATAAGGGTTGGCCTCTATACCCTTGGCGAAACCGCGACCCAGGTGTTGTCGCCGACCTTCTCGACCTCGGCGGCCCGTACGAAGCTGAACAGTAAGACCAGCGGCATGACGAGCGCGACCTCAGAAGACGCGACATATTTCGACACGTCCCTGACGGCCCTCAAGCCCATGATCGGAACGGCCGGAGACGGAACCACCAAGGACGCGCCGCTGAAGCTCGTGTTGGTTCTGACGGACGGCGTCCAGTCCGAGCGCAACTGGGTGCTGCAAGGCAATTCGGGCCTCCGCTTCCCGACAGCAAAAAGCTCGCTCCAGACCGTCGTCACACCGATCAATTCCAAATGGTGCAAGCAGATCAAGGACCTCGACGCCACAATCGGCGTTCTCTACACCGAATACCTGCCGATGGCCTGGGACTGGGGTTACAATGCAACGCTCGGCAAGACGATGAGCAGCAGCGGCTTCAGTTCGATCTGGGGAGGCACGGTCGCCTCCGGCCAGAACAACAGCACCCGGACTGCCTATATCCCCAGAGCACTCGAGGAATGTGCAACGAGCGGCGACCTTTTCCTGCAGGCGAATTCGGCCGAGGAAATCGAGGAGGGCCTGTCATCGCTCTTCAAGCAATATCTCTCCAAGGTGAGGCTGACAAACTAGATGGCGCCGATGCACCGTTTCAAAGCCCTCCTAAGGAACGAGCAGGGAACAGCCGCGGTCGAGTTTGCACTGCTTGTCCTGCCGTTCTTCGTCTTCCTGTTTTGCATTCTCGATATGGCGCTGATGTTCTTCGTCGACAGCGCGCTCGATTCGGCCCTGCATATGGCTGCCCGGTCCGTCCGGGTCGGCAGCGCCTATTCGAACGGCTGGGATCTCGCCACTTTCAAGAGCAATGTCTGCGACGGCATGGCGCTCGCCTTCAGTTGCGAGGACGAACTCCTGGTCACGACCACCACGATGTCCGACTTCTCGTCGATGAGCTTCAAGTCGCCGGTCAGCGGCGGCGTTCTGTCCGTGACCGAAAGCTTTTCTCCGGCCAAGTCGGGGGACTATGTGATGATCCAGGCTTTCCTTCCATGGGACAGCCTGCTGGCCGCCATCGGCGCTGACGTCAACACGCTTGCCGATGGCACCTATGTGCTCTCCGCTTCCGTGGTTTTCAGAAATGAACCCTTTTGAGAAATCGTGCGATGGCACCAAGACATGATCCCGACCAAAGGCAAGGCAATCGGCGCGAAAGAAGCGTGCGGGGCCTGCTCGCCGACCGGAAAGGCCAGTCCGGCATCGAATTCACCCTGCTTCTGCCGATAATGGCCCTGCTTTTTGCGGGCACCGTCGATCTCGGAGAAGGCCTGATGGTGAAGCGCAAGATCAACCAGATCGCGGAAGTGGCAAGCGACATCGTCTCCCAGGAACCGAGCTGGAGCAACAGCGAGCTCAATACCCTACTCCAGGGGACGGCCGCCATTCTCATTCCCTTCGACAGCAGCGCACTTGCCATCCAGGTGGCCCTCATGGACTTCGACGCCGCCGGCAACGCGAAGGTCAACTGGTCCACAGCCTACCAAACGAACGCGCAGGCATCCGGGGACCCGCCCGCCTTCGAAATTCCCGCCGACCTGATCGAAACCAACGTGCAGCTCGTCGTCGTGCAGGTGAACTATGCGATGACGACGCCTTTCACGTCGTTGTTTTCCACAATCACCGGCTCGGGCGCGTACAGCTTTGTCGGCAAGGCGATCTCCCGCCCGCGCGTGGGTGACAAGATCACCAAGAAGTAGGCTAGGATCTGCAATGCGTCAGAACCGTCCTTGCGGCCCGTTGCGCAAGGTGCATGCGGCGGAAGAACCATCATAACCAGCCGTTAACCATAATCGGCGAATGTGACGTCGCTTCAACTCCTTAGTCACTTTTTAGCCGAGTCGCCCCCATGTCTGTCCGCGTCCTTTGTGTCGCCGCCGCCGTCGCGTGCCTTCTTTCCTCCTGCGCCGGCCGCAGCCAGACCGAGAGCGGCTCGCTTGCCACTTCATTTGCACCCGCCAAGGGGATCTCCTCCCCCAAAAAAGCGGAGGCGGATTCGCCGGTCGCGCTGACACCGGTCGCCTGGGGACGTTTCAACAATCCGGGCAGCCTTTCCGGCCGCACCCTCACCGCCTCGTCGCTCTCAGACCTGAAGCTTGCCAACAAGGAGGTCGTGCTGACCTTCGACGACGGCCCGATGCCGAAGAAAACGGAGACGATCCTCTCGATCCTCGACGAATACCACGTCAAGGCGACCTTCCTGATGGTCGGGCAGATGGCCAAGGCCCATCCGGAGATCGCCCGCAAGGTCGTCAATGCCGGCCACACAATCGGCAGCCATACCTATCGCCATGCCGACCTGCAGCACCTGTCCTTCGATGCGGCCGTCGCCGAAATCGAAAAAGGGCGCGATGCGGTGACCAGCGTTACGCACAAGGATGCCGGCTTCTTCCGCTTCCCCTACCTCGCCGACACAAGCCGCCTGCGCCAGTGGATCGCCTCGAACGGCATGGTCGTGCTGGACGTGCAGATCGATTCCAAGGATTATTTCGGCGTCTCGCCCGCCGCCGTCGCCACCCGCACGATGAATTCACTGCGCGCCCACGGCAAGGGCATCATCCTGCTGCACGACATCCATGCCCGCACGGCCGCCATGCTGCCGGCGCTGCTCACTCAGCTGAGTGCCGAAGGCTACAAGGTCGTTCGCCTGCGCTACAGCAATTCGTCGATGATGATGGCCTGGCTGAACTGAGCGAAGAATGCGCGGGGTCAGGCCTTCTTGACCCAGCGCCCCTCTTCCGATTGCTGCCAATAGGTCAGCGCATGCCCCTCGCCCTTCAGCTTCTTCCACTGGGCGCGGGCATTGTCGAGTTGGACGGTATCGTAGCCGTCGAACATAAAGACGATCCGGTCATAGTCGGCGACCGGCGGCGGCTCGGCACCGTCCACCAGAAAACGAACCGTCGCACCGTTGCGGTTCTCAGCAGCGGAGGTCAGAAGCACCGGCTGTGCCTCGGCCATCGGCGAGGCGTCGGTGCCATGCGGCAGAAAACTGTCCTCGCGAAAGGCCCAGAGATGTGCGTCGAGAAAATCTCGCCGCACATCGCCGCTCGTCTGCACCGCCACCTTCCAGCCGCGCTCGACGCTCTTTTCGAGCAGCGCCGGCAGCGCATCCTCGAGCTTCGATTCGGTCAGGTGGTAGAACAGGACTTCAGTCATTACGGTTGAGAACCCATATTTCGTCGAACCGACAAATGTGGGTTCTCAACCCATCTCGTAATGCGCCCGCACGAGTTCGTCCAGCAGCCGGACGCCGTAGCCCGATCCCCAGGACTGGTTGATCTCGCTCGACGGCGAGTTCATCGCGGTGCCGGCGATGTCGAGATGCGCCCAGGGGGTTTCGCCGACGAATCGCTTCAGCAGCTGTGCTGCGGTGATCGACCCGGCATAACGCCCGCCGGTATTCTTCATGTCGGCGAACTTCGAATCGATCAGCTTGTCGTAATCCTTGCCGAGCGGCATGCGCCACAGGCGCTCGCCGGTGACATCCCCGACGCCGGCCAACTGGCCGGCCAACTCATCGTTGTTCGAAAAGAGGCCTGCCTGCAGGTTGCCGAGCGCCACCAGGATCGCGCCGGTGAGCGTCGCCAGATTGATCATGAAACGCGGCTTGAAGCGATCGTTGCAATAGTGAAGCGCATCGGCGAGCACCAGCCGGCCTTCCGCATCGGTGTTGATGATCTCGATCGTCTGGCCCGACATGGTGGTGACGATATCGCCCGGTCGTTGGGCGTTGCCGTCGGGCATGTTCTCGACCAGACCGAGAATGCCGATCGCGTTGACCTTGGCCTTGCGGGCGGCGAGCGTATGCATGAGGCCTATGACGGCAGCAGCCCCGCCCATGTCGCCCTTCATGTCCTCCATGCCGGCGCCCGGCTTGATGGAAATACCCCCGGTATCGAAAACGACGCCCTTGCCGATGAAGGCGACCGGCGCATCCTTCGCTTTGCCGCCCTTCCATTGCATGACGGCGAGCCGCGGCGGGCGGACCGAACCCTGCGCCACGCCGAGAAGCGCGCCCATGCCGAGCTTCTTCATCTCCTTTTCGGTGAGGATTTCCACCTCGACGCCGAGCTTCTCCAGGTCCTTGGCCTTGTCGGCGAACTCGACCGGCCCGAGCACGTTCGGCGGCAGGTTGACGAGTTCGCGGGCAAGTAGCACGCCGCCGGCAATCGCCTCGGATTCGGCAAAGGCCTTTTTGGCGGCCGCAGGCTCGGCTGTGACGATCGTCACCTTCACCGTCTTCGGCGCCTTTTCCTCGTCGTCGCCCTTCTTCGTCTTGTAGGTGTCGAAACTGTAGGCCCGCAGCAGCATGCCGAGCGCGAAGCCGGCCAGTTCGGCAGCGCCGACCGCAAGGCCGGGCACATCCGTAAAGATCGCCACCCTGGTCATCGACTTGACCGTGGAAGCGGCAATGCCGCCCGCCTTCAGCCAGTCGTAGGCGGCCAGCGCCTCGGCCTTGCCAAGACCCAGCACGACCAGTCTGTCGGCGGGAGACCCCTGCGGCGCGATAATGTCCAGCGTCGACATCGGCTTGCCGGAAAACTTCGCGATTTCCGCCGCCCGGGTCACGATGCCGGCAGGATCGGCATCGGCAGCTCCCGCCGCCGGGCCGTCGCCGGCCAGCTTGAGCTGGATGGCAAGGCCGCCGTCTATCTTGGCGGACTTGGCGAAGGAGATATCGAATTTCACGGACATTGCGACTCCAGGAGGCTTTCGAAAGAAAGCGGCGATCATCGCCGTTTCGGCCGCGAGCGCAAGGGCGAGATATCACAAGCGCGTCAACCCCTCTGTGGCCTCCCTCTCCGGCGCGTCAAAAAGCCGGATTCCCGGAGCGGACATTCCATTCTATCGGCAGCTGGCCCCTGTTCAAATTCCACGCGCCATGCTCTAGGGTCGCGCCGCCCGACGACCAACGGATCAGTTCGCATGACCTCGCCTTCTCCAACCGTTTCCGACTGGCTTGCCGCCACGCGACGATTCTTTGCGAGGCCGAAGGGCTGGTTCATCGTGCTGATGGCGCTCTGGTGGATGCTGCTGGCGATCTTCTACCTGGTACCCCAGATCGACATTGCCGTGGCACGCGCCTTTTTCGCCCAGGCCGCCTGTGGCGAGGCTATCGAACAGGGCCGGGTCTGCGGCAGTTTTCCCTATGGTGGCGAAACCGTCTTCGTCCTGATCCGGCGCGTTCTCTTCTACCTGCCGGCGCTGGTCGCGATCTACATCCTTTACCGGTTGATCGCCAACCTGCAGCACCACGGCACGACCTACAGCCCCCGCAAGACGCGGGATTATTCCATCGCCCTGATTGCCTTCCTGATCGGGCCCTATGTGCTGGTCAACCTGATCCTCAAACAGATCTCCAACCGGCCCCGCCCCTACGAGACCGACTTTTTCGGCGGCAAAGCCGTATTCACGCCGGCCGGCGATTTCGGCGGCGCCTGCGTCGGCAACTGTTCCTTCATTTCCGGCGAGGCGGCGGGCGCCGGTTGGCTGGCCTGCCTCATCGTCTTGCTGCCGAAACCGCTGCGTCCGGTGCTCGGGCCCCCGCTGATCGCCATCTCGCTGATATCGCCGGCGCTCAGGACCTCCTTCGGCGGTCATTACTTTTCGGACGTGACGCTCGGCTGGTTGTCGTCGCTGGTGGTCTATGCGGCGGTGGCTGCGTGTTTCGAAATGTCACAGCGAAGAAGAAAACGGAATTCGCAAACAAATTTGTGACGCGGCCCCTGTCGCAAAGCTGATCTCAATCGCTTAGATAGGCGCGACCGTCATCTCGGGGTAACAAGCTGTCACCATCCCCGGGTGACGTTGTGCAAGGTATCTAGGCCGGAATGAAGCTCCTCGAAGTCTACATATTGCGCCGGATTTTTCAGATGTTCCTGGTGACGCTGCTGCCGGTGCTCACCATCATCTGGACCATCCAGGTGCTGGGACGCATCAACCTGGTCACCGATACCGGCCAGTCGATGGGCTCGTTCGCGACTCTTGCCACCTTCATCCTGCCGACCATCATCCCCGTCGTGCTGCCCTTCGCGCTCGTCATCGGCATCACCCAGACGCTGACGGCGATGAACAACGATTCGGAACTGCCCGTCATCGACGCGGCCGGCGCGTCGCGCAGCATCATTTACCGGCCGGTGCTGATGCTCGGGCTCGCGCTCAGTCTCTTCTCCTTCGTGGTGACCAATTTCGTCGAGCCGCCGTCTCGCGTCGCGGCCCGCCAGATGGTCGCCGCCGCTTATGCCGACCTGCTCTCCTCGGTCATCGAGGAAAAGACCTTCCGCAGCATCGAGCCGGGGCTCTACGTGCAGATCTCGGAGCGCCATTCCGGCCGGGTGCTCAAGGGCCTGTTCGTCGTCGATTATCGCGACCCCAATTTCGACCTCATCTATTACGCCCGCGAGGGATCGATCGACGAAAGCGGTACGTCGCTCACCATGCGCGACGGCGAGGTCCACCGCAAATCCGCCGATGGGCGCATCTCGATCATCAAGTTCGTCTCCTACGCCTTCGATCTGTCGGCGATGGCGAAGGCGGAAGGCGGATTGCCGCAATATTCCACCGACCGCAGCCTCGCCTTCCTCCTGAACCCGGACCCGAACGATCCGGTCTACCAGAAATCGCCGGACGCCTATCGGTCGGAACTGCACAGGCGCTTGTCCGACTGGCTTTTCCCGATCTGTTTCGCGCTGATCTCGCTGGTCATTGCCGGCAGCACCCGCTCGCATCGGCAGACCCGGGTCCATCCGATGGTGTTTGCGCTTTTCCTCGCTTTCGGCGTGCGCTGGCTCGGATTCTCGGCCACCAACATGGTCGAACGCCATCCGCTCTACACACCGCTCCCCTATGCGGTGCCGATCGTCTTCTCGCTGATCGCGATCTTCATGCTTGCCACCAACCGGCAATTCTCGGCGCCGCGCTTCGTCGCTCGCGGCATGTCGCGCCTGGCCAACAGCCTGCAGCGGCGCATACCCGCCTCGCGAACTTCGGGCGGAGGTACGGCATGATCTTCACGACGCTCGGCCGGTATTTCTTCCGTCGTTATATCATCACAGCGCTCTGGTTCCTGCTGGGCGTCGGCGCCATCATCTTCCTCGCCGACTTCAGCGAAACCAGCCGCCGCATGTCGGGCTTCAGCGGCTACACGGTCTCGGCAGGGCTGGCGATGACCGCCATGCGCGTGCCGCTGATCCTGCAGCAGACCATCCCGACGCTCAGCCTCTTTATCGGCATGACGGTGCTGATCGCACTTAACCGCCGCTACGAACTGGTGGTGACGCGCGCCGCCGGCATTTCCGTCTGGCAGTTCATCTCGCCCTTCGTCATCGGAGCGTTTCTGATCGGGCTCGCAACCTTGCTTGTGATCAATCCGCTCGCCGCCTGGGGCCAACGCGAATCCGCCTCCATGGAGGCAAGCTGGCGCGAAGCGAGCAACCGCTCCCGGGCGTCCACCTTCATTCCCTGGATCCGCCAGATCAGCGGCGACGACGATACGGTCATCGGCGCCAAGAGCTATCAGGAGAAGGGAACGCTGCTTGTCGACGTGGTGGCTTTCCAGTTCGACAAGGACGGCCGCGTGATCATGCGGCAGGACGCCAGGACCGCAAAATTGGAAGATGGTTACTGGCTACTTAACGAGGTTTTGGAAAACCGGCCGGGCGAAATTCCGGTGCGTCGCGAGACAGCACAGGTTCGCACCAACTTGAAGCAGGAATATATCCAAGAGAGCCTTGCGCAGCCTGATACTGTTGCGTTTTTTGATCTTTCCAGAAAAATTGAGGTCAGCAAATCTTTCGGCATTCCCACAAAGGCGCTCGAGACGCAGTATCACTCGCTGCTCTCCCTGCCGATCCTGCTCGTGGCAATGACTCTCATTGCTGCAACAGTCTCATTAAAATTCAGTCGGTTCGCCCAGTCCCGCTCCGTGATTCTGGGTGGAATAGTTTCTGGCTTCGTGCTTTATGTCGTCACTGTGCTTGTGAAGGCATTCGGAAGCAGCGGGGCAATTCCTCCTTTCGTGGCGGTCTGGATTCCAGTGATCGTCGCGACGGCACTGGGGACGACGATTCTGCTTCATCAGGAGGATGGCTAGTGGCGGTAAGTGACCGCAAACATATAAGACGGCTCGCCGCCGCCCTGCTGACAGGTGTGTCTGTATGCGTATTTGGCGTATCCGCAACGGTTGTGCAGGCTCAGGGTCTCGTGCCTCAGGCAGCGGACGGCGCCAAGATGCTGCTGCGCGCCAATGAGCTCGTCTACAATCAGGACGCCGAGCTGGTCACCGCGACCGGTGGCGTGCAGATCTATTACAACCGCTACAAGATGGTGGCGCAGCGCGTTCAATACGATCAGAAGAGCGGCCGCGTCATGGCGACCGGCAATATCGAGCTGATCGAGCCGGGCGGCAGCCGCGTCTATGCCGAACAGATGGACGTCACCGACAGCTTCGGCGAAGGCTTCATTAACGCGCTTCGCGTCGAGACCACCGACAATACCCGCCTTGCAGCGGAAAGTGCCGAGCGCCAGCCCGGTGACCTGATGGTGCTCAACAATACCGTCTACACCGCCTGCCTTCCCTGCGCCCAGACGCCGGGCAAGGCTCCGCTTTGGCAGGTCAAGGCGCAACGGGTGGTCCGCAATGGCCAGACCCATACGATTCGGCTTGAAAACGCCCAGTTCGAACTGTTCGGCCTGCCGATCGGCCGCCTGCCTTTTGCGATCGAGGTGCCGGACGAAACGGTCGAGCGCAAGTCGGGCCTTCTGTTCCCGCAGTACAGCGCGAGCGACAATCTCGGCTTCGGCGTGACGGTACCCTACTATCACGTGTTCTCGCCGAGCATGGATGCGACGCTCAGCCCGACCTATTATTCCAATCAGGGCCTGCTGCTTCAGGGCGAGATCCGCAACAAATTCGAGACAGGCGAACATACGTTCCGCTTCGCCGGGATCCACCAGAACGATCCGGAAGCCTTCGATCCGAATACCAGCGACCGGGCTGCGGATAACCGCCTCATGGCCGCCTCCAAAGGCGAGTTCAAGATCAATCCGCGCTGGACGTTCGGCTGGAACGTCATGACCCAGAGCGACAACAACTTTTCGCGGACCTACAAGCTAACCGGCGTCGGCGGCGGCACGTTCACCAACGACGTCTATCTCACCGGGCTGGGGACGCGGAACTATTTCGACCTGCACAACTATTATTTCAACATCCAGGACGACACTTACAGCAACACGGCCGAGCAGAAGCAGGCGATCGTCTATCCCTCGCTCGACTATACCTACTACGCGCCGGAACCGATCCTCGGCGGCGAGCTTTCGGTCACGTCCAACATTACCAACCTGTCCCGTCGTGAAGACGACTGGTACCAGGAAGGCACGACCAATCGTTTCCCCGGGCTTGAAGGCAGCTACAGCCGCCTGACCGTGGAAGCCGAATGGAAGCGCACCTTCAACACGCTTGACGGCCTGCTGCTGACACCAATCCTCGCCGCCCGCGGCGACGGCATCCGCCATACCGGTTCCGGCACGCCGGGTCCCTATTTCGGCGACATGGAGTCTGAAGGCGCCAACGGTCGCTACATGCTCACTGCCGGTCTTGAGGCCCGTTATCCGATCCTGCTGACCACCGAAAACAGCAGCCATATCATCGAGCCGATTGCGCAGATCTTCGCGCGTCCCGACGAGCAGATGGCCGGCGGGTTGCCGAACGAGGATGCGCAGAGCTTCGTCTTCGACGCCACCAGCCTTTTCGAGCGCGACAAGTTTTCGGGCTTCGACCGTGTCGAAGGCGGCACCCGCGCCAATGTCGGCCTCCGTTATACCGGCACGTTCGCCAACGGCATCGGCGTGCGCAGCATTGTCGGCCAGTCCTACCAGATCGCCGGCCAGAACTCGTTCGCGACCGAGGACCTGGTTCAGGCGGGCGCCAATTCCGGGCTTGAAACGCGCCGGTCCGATTATGTCGCGATGGCGGCCATCGACCTGCCGCAGGGTTTTACGATCGGGGCTAACGCCCGCTTCGACGAAAAGACATTCGCGATCAAGCGCACCGATGCCTCGGTTGGCTACACGACGCCGCGGGTGAGCGGCACGCTGGTCTATACGCAGGTCGATGCTCAGCCGGAGTACGGTTCGGACGACGCGCAAGACGTGCTGAAGCACTCGATGAGCTTCCGGATCAACGAAAACTGGGCGCTTGCCGGCACGGCGACCTGGGATCTCACGGACAAGGAACTGGTCCGGCGCGGCATCGGCATCAGCTATGCGGACGAATGCACGATCTTTACGGTTGCTTATACGGACAAGCCGTCGGACACGGCCGCGAACGACTGGACCGTCAGCGCCCGCCTGAGCTTCCGCACGCTCGGCGATATCAGCGTCGGCTCGACCGAAGGTTTCGATCAGGACTACCGCTACTGACGTAGCGGGTCCTCCGATCGGCTGACCGTCATCGTTTCGCCGCAAGAATTGTGCAAGCGGTCGCAAATAGAGTATGAAATGCGAGGCCGGTCGGGCTCAAGTGCCCACCGGGGCGGGAAAAGGGATTGGTATCATGTTCGCATTGACCGCAACGCGCAAGCTGGTGCTGGCGGCGGCCGTCTTGGCCGCCTCGGTCGTCATCCAGCCCGCCGCCCAGCCGGCGCTGGCCGCCAGCGAAGTCTCGGCCGTCGTCAACAGGACGGCGATCACCAGCACCGATGTCGGCAGGCGGGTCGCCTTCCTGCGCCTTCAGCGTCAGAAGGCAGATGCCAAGACGGCGCGCGAGGCGCTGGTAGATGAAGCCCTGAAGCGCCAGGAAATTTCCCGCGTGAAGATGTCGGTCAGCACCGAGGACGTCGACAAGGCCTTCGAGCGGTTTGCCGCCGGCAACAAGCTGAGCGTGGCGCAGATGAGCCAGATCCTCGACAAGGCCGGCGTCGGGGTCGAGCATTTCAAGAACTACATCGCCGTGCAGATGAGCTGGCCGCGGCTGGTCAACGCCCGCTACGGCGGATCGCGCGGCCGCATGTCGAGCCAGGAGCTCGTCACGCGCATGATGGAGAACAAGGAAAAGCCGGTCACCACCGAATATTTCCTGCAGCAGGTGATCTTCGTGGTGCCGCCGGCCAAGCGCAACGCCATTCTTGCCAAGCGCCAGAAGGAAGCGAACGCCGCGCGCTCCAAATTCCCGGGCTGCGAGCAATCGAAGGATTTCGCCGCGACCATGCTGGACGTATCGATCCGCGACCTCGGCCGCGTTCTCGCCCCCGAACTGCCGGCCGATTGGAAGCCGCTGATCGAGAAGACGGCCGATGGCGGCACGACGGGCACCCGCGTCACCGAACGCGGCGTCGAGTTCCTGGCCATCTGCAAACAGCGCCAGGTGTCGGACGATCTCGCAGCCGAAGTCGTGTTCCGCGCCGAGGATCTCGGCAAGGAGAAGAAGGGCGCTCCCGACCCCAACGACAAGAAATATCTCGACGACCTGCGCAGCAAGGCCCAGATCGAGTATCGCTGAGACTATCGCTGACCTCGACACTTAAGTCATTTTCGGAGCCGTAATGCCTCTCGACCGTCCGCTTGCGTTGACCCAGGGCGATCCTGCCGGCATCGGCCCCGATATCACGCTTGTCGCCTGGGCCTCGCGCCGGGCATACGACCTGCCACCTTTCCTCTTCCTCGGCGATCCGGCCGTACTCAGGGCGCGCGCCGTGATGCTCGGCCTCGACGTGCCGATCCGGGAAGCGGATAGCGAAAGCGCGATGTCGATCTTCGACGACGCCCTGCCCGTGTTGCCGATCCCGGCCGGCGCGGAAATCGCCGCCGGCCAGCCGCATGTGGCGACCGCCAGGGGGACGATCCAGGCGATCGAGACCGCCGTGTCGCTCTCGCTTGCAGGCAAGGCCGCCGGCACGGTCACCAATCCGATCGCCAAATCCATTCTCTACCAAGCCGGTTTCGGGTTCCCCGGCCACACGGAGTTCCTCGCCGACCTCGCCGAGCGCGCGACCGGCAGGAGGATCCTGCCGGTGATGATGCTGGCGGGGCCGAAACTCCGGGCCATCCCGGTCACCATCCATATCCCGCTTAAAGACGTGCCCGCGGCCCTCACTGAGGAGCTGATCGCCGAGACCTGCCGCATCGCCCATCACGATCTCAAGACCCGCTTCGGCATCGACAAGCCCCGGCTTGCGGTTGCCGGCCTCAACCCGCATGCGGGCGAGGACGGGGCGATCGGCCGCGAGGATCAGGACATCATCCATCCCGCCATCTTCAAGCTGCGCGCCGAGGGCCTGCATGTGTTCGGGCCTCTGCCGGCCGACACGATGTTCCACGACGAGGCGCGCGCCCGTTACGACGTGGCGATCTGCATGTATCACGACCAGGCGCTGATCCCTGCCAAGGCGCTCGGATTCGACACGTCGGTCAACGTCACGCTCGGCCTGCCCTTCATCCGCACCTCGCCGGATCACGGCACAGCGTTCGGCATTGCCGGCCAGGGTGTCGCCCGCGAGACGAGCCTCGTCGAGGCGATCAGGCTCGCCGGCAATCTCGCATCCACCTCGAAAGCCGCCTGATGGCCACTCTGGATGGCTTGCCGCCGCTGCGTGACGTGATCCAGCGTCACGGGCTCGACGCCAAAAAGGCGCTCGGCCAGAATTTCCTCCTCGACCTCAACCTCACCCAGAAGATCGCCCGCAGCGCCGGACCACTTCAGGACGCGACGGTTTTCGAGGTCGGCCCCGGCCCCGGCGGCCTGACCCGTGCCATCCTGTCGCTGGGCGCCAAGAAGGTAATCGCCGTCGAGCGCGACAGCCGCTGCCTCCCCGCCCTGGCGGAGATCGGTGAGCATTATCCCGGCCGGCTGGACGTGATCGAAGGCGATGCGCTGAAGACCGATTTTGCGGCGCTGGCACCTGAAGGCCCGGTCAAGATCATCGCCAACCTGCCCTACAATGTCGGCACCCAGCTGCTCATCAACTGGCTGCTGCCCGCGCCGGACCAATGGCCGCCCTTCTGGGAAAGCCTGACGCTGATGTTCCAGAAGGAAGTCGGGCAAAGGATCGTCGCCGATGAGGAGGACGACCATTACGGCCGGCTCGGCGTGCTCGCCGGCTGGCGCACCGATGCGCATATGGTCTTCGACGTGCCGCCGCAGGCGTTCACGCCACCGCCGAAGGTGACCTCGACGGTCGTGCACCTGACGCCGCGTGCCAATCCCCTGCCCTGCGACGTCACCAAGCTGGAACGCGTCACCCACGCCGCCTTCGGCCAGCGCCGCAAGATGCTGCGCCAGAGCGTCAAATCGCTCGGCGGCGAGGCTTTGCTGGTGAAAGCCGGCATCGACCCGGCCCGGCGGGCGGAAACGCTGTCGGTGGAAGAGTTCGTGCGGTTGGCGAACTGTTTGTGAGCTGCGATCAAGACTGCTTTTGGCCCGAAGGAGACATCACATGAATTTGTCGCGCCTGTAAAAGTTGCCATAGATATGGCTCAGACCCGGAATGGATGAGGCCAACTCGTCTGGATCGCTTTCGCTGTAGATGAGCGCAACGAAATGGTTTTCAGTCACTCCCGCGATCCCCGTCGAAATGTCGCGTTCTTCCAGGACGACAAATTTGGGACCGGCCATTGAGCGGCTATTTGCCGCTGCCGTTTCGAAACGCGATTTATTGAGAACGACATACCAAACCCAAGGATCGGATATAGGGGTGGCGAGGAGTATTGCGGAGCAAGCTGGAACACTTAGGATGGCAATAAAGCTACCGACTGCTCTCTGAAATTTTTGACGATACAAAGCCATGAACGCGCTGGCAAGCCAGATGAGTAGTGTCAGTACGACAGCGAGCAAAATAAGCGGCCCGGCCAGATCGAGAAGCGCTCTCAGTCCACCGGCAACACCAAGTGGCCAGAAATCGAAGGCGCGAAGATAGGTAGCCGTGGTGGTACCGAGCAAAACGGCAATCACGATCCGCCGAATATTCCAGGAGTTCACCGGCTTTACTAACTCATTCATTTCGTTGTTCTTGTCACCAGATGTCATTCAGCGAATTCGCAAATGACTTCGCGGCCAGCATCTCAGGGTCGTCACTGGTCTCATAGCGATAATGACACATACGGGTATGAATACGCACCGACTAGGATCTCCGTTTTTGGCGCAAAGCCGTCGTCTGGACGCGGGGTCCAGGCCGGCTACGGCCGCCCGAGATTGTCGAGTTCTGGAAACGGGTAGTATTTGAGGCGGCTGTCCTGGCAACGGATATCGTCCAGCGTGTAGCCGAGAATCTTTCCGTCGCGCATGGATACGCCGTAACGGGCGGGATAATTATACCGCCGTCCAAAGCCGGAAACGCAAAAGGCGTAGATATTCTTCTCCGGCTTGAGCAGGACGACGCTTGAAATCTGCGCGCCGTAGATGTCCCGGTCGCGGAAACCCATGCGATGGGCAGCTCTCAGCACCTCCCGCTTCACGGAAGCCGTCGGTGGTGTCTGAGACGATGCAACACTTTCCGGCACCGATGTCTGACAGCCCGTCAACAGCAACAAACCAGCGACTGCCGCAATCAAAAATTTCATGAACCACCCCGATCACCTTTAGAAGACAGGGATCATACAGAACCGGATTAAGCGGTCTACTCGCGCCAACATTGTGGCGCGAAACAATTGGAGCGTGTGGACATACTGCAACGTCATGACGTGAAGAAGTTGCGACCTCCGCTCCTGGCTTAAAGCGGTCCCGTTATTCCTCACATGGTAAAATCACAAATGCTGGCCGTGAACCGCCACGATTCCCGCCACAGATAATCCGCCACCAGCCCCAGCCCTTAGAGCTTCGGCTCTTCCGTCAGCAACTCGCTCACAAAATCGAACAACCCATGGCGGCGGTCGCGGCGGATGCGTTCGGCGTTGACGATGCAGCTGACATGCCCGAAAGCCTCGTCGAGATCGTCGTTGACGATGACGTAGTCGTATTCCCGCCAGTGCTCGATCTCGGCGCGGGAATTCAGGAGCCTGGTGCGGATCACCTCTTCGCTGTCCTCGGCGCGGCGGTGCAGGCGAGACTGCAGTTCGGTCATGGTCGGCGGCAGCACGAAGATCGAGACGACGTCGGCGGCCATCTTTTCCTGCAGCTGACGGGCGCCCTGCCAGTCGATGTCGAACAGCATGTCGCGGCCTTCGCTCATCGCCAGTTCCACCGGCTCGCGCGGGGTGCCGTAGAAGTTGCCGTGCACCTCGGCCCATTCGAGCAGGTCGCCGGCGTCGCGCATCTTCTCGAACTGCGGCACGGTAATGAAGTGATAGTGCTTGTCGGCGATCTCGCTCGGCCGCTTGGCCCGCGTGGTGACGCTGACCGAGATTTCGAGGCTGCGATCCGCATCCAGAAGATTGCGGGCGATCGTCGACTTGCCGGCCCCCGACGGCGAGGAAAGTACCAGCATCAGTCCGCGGCGGGCGATCTTCACGGCCGGGGACGGCTTGCCCTGAGACGAAGGGGCCGGGCTCATGTCTTACTCCAGATTCTGGACCTGTTCGCGGAACTGGTCGATGACGACTTTCAACTCTATGCCGGCGGACGTGACGGCGGCCGAATTGGACTTCGAACAGATAGTATTCGATTCCCGGTTAAATTCCTGTGCAAGGAAATCGAGCCGGCGGCCGACCGGGCCACCCTTGTCTATAAGCTCGTTGGCGGCCGCCACATGCGCTTTCAGCCGGTCGATCTCTTCGCGCAGGTCCGCCTTGGTGGCAAGCAGGGCCGCTTCCGCATGCAGCCGGTCGCGATCGAGCGTCGGCGCCTCCTGGAGAAGCGCTGCGAGCTGAAACGAAAGCTTGCGGGCGATCTCTTCCGGCGTGCGGGAGGGGTCGGTTTCGACGATCTGGACAAGCTCGGCGATACGGGCGACCTGGCCTTTGAGCACGGCCGCAAGCGCGGTGCCCTCGCCCTCGCGCATCCGCTGCAGATGGCCGATCGCCTCGCCGAGGCTTGCGAGGATCGCAGCATCACGGGCGGCAACCGTCTGCTCGTCTTCTTCCGCCTCGCGGATGTCGACCAGGCCGCGAATGCCCATCAGCGTATCGAGCCTCAGCGGCGAAGGATCGACGAGATCGCCGAGTTCGGCGCGCAGCGCCAGCACGGCTGCCAGCGCATCGCGGTTCAGCACCGCTTCCACCTTGGTCTCGGCGACGGTGAGGGTAAGGGTCGCCTGCAGATTTCCGCGCGAAAACTTCTCCGAGATCACCCGGCGGACATCCGGCTCCAGCCGTTCGAGACCCGGCGGCAGGCGCAGCCTTATGTCGAGGCCCTTGCCGTTCACCGAGCGCAGTTCCCATGCGTAACGGTTGCGCCCGCTCGTGCCTTCGCTGCGGGCAAAACCGGTCATGGACTGCAATGTCATCGGTATCTCCAGATCATGCTTTCAGGAAGCGGTCAGTTGCTCTTCGGCGGCTTTTCCGCTTCGTCGCCGTCCGGCTGGCCGTCCACCACTTCGGGGTTGGCGGCGCGTTCGGATTCCATTCTGCGCCAACGGCGGACATTGGCGTTGTGTTCCTCGAGCGTCGCAGCGAACACATGCCCGCCGGTGCCGTCGGCCACGAAATAGAGGTCCTTGGTCCGCCAGGGATTGGCAACGGCTTCGAGCGCGGCCCTGCCGGGATTGGAGATCGGGGTCGGCGGCAGGCCCTTGATCTGGTAGGTGTTATAGGGCGTCGGCTTTGCAAGGTCCGACTTGAAGATCGGCCGGTCGGAGGGTTTTCCCTCGCCGCCGAAGATGCCGTAGACGATCGTCGGGTCCGATTGCAGCCGCATGCCGCGCTGCAATCGGTTGATGAAGACGGAGGCCACATGGGCGCGCTCGTCTTCCTTGCCGGTCTCCTTCTCGACGATCGAGGCGAGCGTCACGAATTCTTCCTTGGTCTTGATCGGCAGGCCAGGATCGCGGCGCTCCCAGATCTGGTCGACCAGCTTCTGCTGTGCGACGCGCATCTGCTGGATGATATCGGCCCGCTTGTTGCCGCGCGTGAACTTGTACGTGTCGGGGCGCAGGCTGCCTTCCGGCGGCAGTTCGGCCGGCAGGTCGCCTTCCAGAGCCGGGTCCTCGGCAAGCCGCAGCATCATCTGCCTGACGGTCAGGCCTTCAGGTAAAACAACGGAATAGAGGATCGACTTGCCGCCCTCCAGCACGCCCATGACGTCCTTCATGGAGGCGCGCGCCTTGATCTCGTATTCGCCGGCCTTCAGCGTCTCGCCGTTGCGGAGATAGGTGGCGGTCATGTAGCGGAAGATGCGGGCATCGGAAATGATGCCGTTGCGTTCCAGGTTGTTGGCAATTTCCGAATTGCTGTTGCCGGGGCGGACCATGAAATGGGTGTTGGCTTCGAGCGGGCCCGGCTGCTGGAAGGCCGAGATCATGTAGTAGAAGCCGGCTACCCCGATCACGCAGAGAACGACGACCATGGTCATCACGAAATTCAGGAAGATAACCACCTGGCTGCGTGCCTTCCTGGAACGACGAGGCGGCTCCGGAACGCGTTCGGGCTTCAGGGCCTCGTTCGGCGATTTCGGAATAATTGGCCCTCTGCCATTGCCGGGCGGCAATTCACTGACATGATTCGTATCGTTCAACCGCGCCCCCCGGGGTTAACGCCCCTACAGACTCAAAGACTTGCAACCCGCTGTTTGGCCAACCAATGCGGCGAAAAACAGGTCCAGAAGATGATACGAGCCGGCTCGCGAGTCCAGCCGGCATGTGTTTCAGTGCCCGAAACAAATCGACGCCCTAAAAATACGGCCTCGAAAGTTCAGGCCCCGAAAAATCAGGCGTCGTAGCGGCGCAGCACGAGAGATGCGTTTGTGCCGCCGAAACCGAAGGAGTTCGACAGCGCGACGTTGATCTCGCGCTTGCGCGCCTGGTGCGGCACCAGGTCGATCGCCGTCTCGACATCGGGATTGTCGAGGTTGAGCGTCGGGGGTGCGGTGTTGTCGCGAATGGCGAGCGCCGAGAAGATCGCCTCGACCGCACCGGCAGCGCCGAGAAGATGGCCGATCGCAGACTTGGTCGACGACATGGAGATCTTCGAAGCGGCGTTTCCGACCAGACGCTCGACCGCGCCGAGCTCGATCGTGTCGGCCATGGTCGAGGTGCCGTGGGCGTTGATGTAGTCGACGTCCGACGCCGAGAGGCCCGCCCGCTTCAGAGCCGCGGTCATGCAGCGGAACGCACCGTCGCCGTCTTCCGAAGGCGCGGTGATGTGGAATGCGTCGCCGGACATGCCGTAGCCGACCACTTCCGCATAGATCTTGGCGCCACGCGCCTTGGCATGTTCCAGCTCTTCCAGAACGACGATGCCGGCGCCTTCGCCCATGACGAAACCGTCGCGGTCCCGGTCATAGGGGCGTGAGGCCTTTTGCGGATCGTCGTTGTGCTGCGTCGAAAGCGCCTTGCAGGCGGCGAAGCCGGCAAGCGAAATGCGGCAGATCGGCGATTCCGCGCCGCCGGCGACCATCACCTCGGCATCGCCGAAGGCGATCATCCGGGCTGCGTCGCCGATCGCGTGCGCGCCGGTGGAACAGGCCGTAACGACCGCGTGGTTGGGGCCGCGCAGCTTGTGGCGGATCGACACCTGGCCGGAGACGAGGTTGATCAGCCGGCCGGGAATGAAGAAGGGCGAAATGCGGCGCGGACCCTTGTCGCGCAGCGTATAGCCCGCCTCGACGATGCCTTCGAGGCCGCCGATGCCCGAGCCGATCAGCACGCCGGTGGCGATCTGGTCCTCGTCGGTCTTCGGATGCCAGCCGGCGTCTTCGAGCGCCATGTCGGCGGCGGCCACGCCGTAGATGATGAAGGGATCGACCTTGCGCTGTTCCTTCGGCTCCATCCACTGGTCCACGTTGAACGTGCCATCGGAACCGTCGCCGACAGGAATGCGGCAGGCGATCTTTGCGGGAAGGTCTTCGACCTCGAATTCAGTGACGACGCGGGCGGCATTTTCGCCGGCCAGCAAGCGCGACCAGCTGACTTCCGTTCCGCATCCGAGAGGAGATACCATGCCGGTACCGGTGATAACGACCCGTCTCATCGCCAGTGCCCTACCCTATATTTTTTCGATTTTTCAGGCCCAAGGCCCAATTGCTGAAACGGCCCGAACAAGCGGGCCGTTTTCGGGACCTGCCTTGCGGCGTCATCCCCACTATGTCGGGTTGATCAGGCCTGGGCCTTCTCGATGAACTTCACAGCGTCGCCGACGGTCAGGATGGAATCGGCAGCGTCGTCAGGGATTTCAACGCCGAATTCTTCCTCGAAAGCCATGACCAGTTCGACGGTGTCGAGCGAGTCCGCACCGAGATCGTCGATGAAGCTTGCGCCTTCGACGACTTTGTCGGCGTCGACGCCGAGGTGGTCAATAACAATTTTCTTAACGCGTTCTGCGATATCGCTCATGTCGGTTTCCTCGACCTTTGTCTTTATCGAATGCCCGATCGGCATCCGCACCCTGTTAAAAACCTGCGACCGCCGCTTGTTCAGCGCCGATGCGGGCAAACCCGTTCTCCCCTTTTCAGGTTCCGATCCTATTGCACTCACGCAATATGACGGCCTGCATTTCAGGGTGACCATTCACAGTCATGGCCCGCTTAACATGGTTTCCGTGTTCAGCAAAGCCAGAATTTGTTCCATTGCACAGCCGCCAACAACCGATTGTAAGGTGTTTTCCTGACGGCGGCACTCAATCAGATCATCGCCATGCCGCCGTTGACATGCAGGGTCTGGCCGGTGACGTAGCCAGCCTCGCTGGAGGCGAGATAAAGGACCGCGGACGCGATGTCCGATCCGGCACCCATGCGCTTCATCGGAATGGCACCGAGGATCGCCTCTTTCTGCTTGTCGTTAAGCTTGCCGGTCATCGCGCTGTCGATGAAGCCCGGCGCGACGCAGTTGACCGTCACGTTGCGGGTGGCGATTTCCTGGGCGAGCGACTTCGAAAAACCGATCATGCCGGCCTTGGAGGCGCAGTAGTTGGTCTGGCCCGGATTGCCGGTGACGCCGACCACCGAGGTGATGTTGATGATGCGGCCGTAACGGCGGCGCATCATCGGATGGGTGAGTTCGCGGGTCAGGCGGAAGACCGCCGTGAGGTTGACCTCAAGCACCGCATCCCAGTCCTCGTCGCTCATGCGCACGAACAGGCCGTCCTTGGTGATGCCGGCATTGTTGACGAGGATGTCGACGCCTTCGAGCTCAGCCTCGGCCTTTTCGCCGAGCGCCTTCACTTCGGCGCGGTCGGAGAGGTTGGCCGGGAAGATCTTGACCCGGTCGCCGAGTTCGGCGGCAAGCGCCTCGAGCTTCTCGACCCGCGTGCCGTGCAGACCGACGGTGGCGCCCCGGCTATGCAGCATCCGGGCAATCTCTTCGCCGAGCCCGCCGGTAGCGCCCGTCACCAATGCCTTGCGGCCGGTCAAATCAAACATGATCGTGTTCCTTCGCGTGTCTGGTTTCAGCCGAGAATGGCTGTGAGCGCGGCTTCGATATCGGCCGGCGTGTTGACGGCAATGCCGGAGATATTCTTGTCGATGCGGCGGGCAAGGCCGGTCAGCACTTTTCCCGAGCCGATCTCATAAAGGGTCGTCACGCCATTGGCGCCGAACCATTCCACCGTCTCGCGCCAGCGCACCTGGCCGGTCACCTGGGTAACGAGCAGCCTGGCGATCTCGTCGGCGTCGTAGACCGGTACCGCCCGCACGTTTGCGACGACCGGCACGACCGGGTTTTGCTTTTCCACCTTGTCGAGCGCGTGGCGCATGGCGTCGGCGGCCGGCGCCATCAGGTCGCTGTGGAAGGGTGCGGAGACCGGCAGCATGATGGCGCGCTTGGCGCCCTTTTCGGTCGCAAGCCCCGCTGCCTTCTCGACCGCCGCCTTGGAACCGGAAATGACCAGCTGGCCGCCGCCATTGTCGTTGGCGATCTGGCAGACGCCGGCATCGCGCGCTTCAGCGCAGATCGCGTCGACGTCGCCGTGCTCCAGCCCGATGATCGCCGCCATGGCGCCCTGCCCGACCGGAACCGCCGACTGCATCGCATCGCCGCGGATGCGCAGGAGGCGTGCCGTATCGGTGAGCGAGAACGTGCCGGCGGCACACAGCGCCGAATATTCGCCAAGCGAATGGCCGGCGACGAAGGCCACCTTGTCGGCAAGCTTCAGGCCGCGCGCTTCCATCACCCGGATGGCTGCGACCGAAACGGCCATCAGCGCCGGCTGCGCATTGGCGGTCAGCGTCAGGGTTTCTTCCGGGCCGTTCCACATAACGTCGGAGAGTTTCTGGCCGAGCGCCTCATCGACTTCATCGAAGACGGCGCGGGCTTCGGGAAAAGCCTCCGCCAGATCCTTGCCCATGCCGACAGCCTGGCTGCCCTGGCCGGGGAACGTGAATGCGATCGTGCTCATGGGGATGATTTCCTTCCCTTATGTTTTGCCTTTCCATTCACATTCCGGCCCGGAGAGTCAAGGGCGGCGCGGTTTTCGGGGGCTTTTCCGGCCTGTTGTCCCCTTGCGCTTCGTCAAATCCTGCTTAGAGTCCCGCCGACTTTTCGAGAACGGGATCTCATTTCCATGAAATATAAAAAACTTGGCCGCACGGACTTCTCAGTGTCGGAAATATGCCTGGGCACCATGACCTGGGGCACCCAGAACACCGAAGCCGAAGCCCATGAACAGATGGACTACGCGTTCGAGAACGGCATCAATTTCTTCGACACCGCCGAGCTCTATCCGACCACCCCGGTCAGCCCCGCCACCTATGGCCGCACCGAGGAATATATCGGCACGTGGCTGAAGAAGAATGCGGCCAAGCGCAAGGACCTCGTCCTCGCCACGAAGATCGCCGGCAGCGGCCGTCCGCATATCCGCGACGGACGCGACATCGAATCCGCCACCATCCGCCAGGCGGTCGATGCCAGCCTCAAGCGCCTGCAGACCGACTATCTCGACCTCTACCAGATCCACTGGCCGAACCGCGGCACCTTCCATTTCCGCAATTCCTGGACCTTCGACGTTTCGAAGCAGGATCGCGACAAGGCCGCCGCAGAAATCGCCGAAATCCTCGAAACGCTCGGCGAACTTGTGAAGGACGGCAAGCTGCGCGCGGTCGGCCTGTCCAACGAAAGCGCCTGGGGCGCGATGAAATATCTCCGCCTGTCGGAGAAAAAGGCCCTGCCGCGCATTGCCTCGCTGCAGAACGAATACAATCTCCTCTACCGGCATTTCGATCTCGACCTCGCCGAGGTCGCCCATCACGAGGATGTCGGGCTAATGGCCTATTCCCCGCTCGCCGCCGGCCTCCTCACAGGCAAGTACCAGAACGGCGCAAGGCCGGAAGGGTCGCGGGCGACGATCAACAAGGATCTCGGCGGCCGCCTGACGCCCTATCAGGAGCCGGCGGTGAAGGCCTATATCGAGGTTGCCGAAAAGCACGGCCTCGACCTCGCCCTGATGGCGCTCGCCTTCTGCCTGTCGCGACCCTTCATGGCCGCGGCCATCATCGGCGCGACTTCGATGGCCCAGCTGAAGCACGACATGGCCGCCGCCGACCTGACACTGTCGGACGAGGTGTTCGCTGATATCGCCGAGGTTCATCGGCAGTGGCCGATGCCGCTCTGATCCGGCGATCCTCCGAACTTGATCGAGGGGTGCTCTGCAGTCGCAAAGCATCCCTTTTTCTTTACCAAGCGCTTACCGCGCAAAGCGATGCCGCTGTCTCGCGACCCTCGGCTGCTATAATCTGTTCTCAATCAATGTCCGGTATGATGGCGGCATGTGAAAGACGGGATCTGCGGCCTCTGATGGACCGCATGCCGGAGGACAGAGCCATCACCAGCATCACCAACTCGTTCTATCGGAACTCCAATGCGGGCGCCTATGCCTCGTTGCTGTTTTCCGGTTCGTCCATTTCGGCGAGTTCCTCTTCCGGCAGCGCCCAGGGTTTCACTTCGGGCAGCGCGGGCGGCATCGAGCCCGACACGCAGGGGCCGGCGCAGCGGGCGCTGGCGCGGATTGTCGAGATCCTCGCGCTCGGCAAGGCCGACGACACGTCCGAGGTGAATGTCAGCGAAAGCCTCGGCTATATCACCCACGCATCCGGCAGCGAAGGCGACGACAGCCTGACGATGACCGGCCGCGCCGTCTACAATGTCGATAGCGGCGCCGGTGACGATACGTTGAAGATCAAGACAGCTTCCGTCTCCGGCGTCGAGGCTGGCGACGGCGCCGACAAGATCGAGGCAAAGGCCACCCTTTTGCGTGCCATAAACGGCGGCGCCGGCAGGGACGACATCCAGCTTGCAGGAAAGCTGGCGATGGAGATTTCGGGCGGCGACGGTGCCGACAGCATCCGGATCTCGGCCGAGACGATGACCGGCATCGATGGCGGCGACGGCGACGATGCGCTCTATCTCGAAGGACGCCGCATCTTTGCCTCGGGCGGCGCAGGCAATGACACCGTGACCATCCACCAGACCGGCAAACCGGCCGGCAAGGGCGTCGTCGAATACACGTTCGGCAAGAATGGCGGCCAGGACACGATAGCCACGGATGGCCCGATCTCGCTGCGGTTAGACGGCTATTTCGAGAAGGATGTCAGCATTTCCGTCAAGGACAACGTGCTGACCGCCTCTTTCAAGGGCTCGGACGACAGGATCACGGTGACGCTTGACGAGAAGGCGCTGAAGGGCGGCGCCCTCACTTACGGCTTCTCCTTCGATAAGGGACAAACGATCCTCAAGATCGGCTGATCCAACCTCCCAAGCAAAAGCATGCCCTACCCGGGGAGATTATCGGGGGTATCGCCGGTTCTCCCGGTGATACCCCGATGGCTATCATTCCGTCGGCGGTGCCGCGGGCTCGACGACGGGCTCGGGAACCGGTACCGGCGCCGGCCGGAACGGCGCCGCGTCGACCGGCAGGCCCGACAGGCGGATGATGGTCGGCAGCCCCCATTTGCGGCCGTTGACCTGCTCATCGGCATTGAGGCCGGGCTTGCCGGCAGCGACCAGATCCGCCTCGACGCTGTCGAGCAGCTCGTCCTTGTCGGGCGTCCATCCGGGTTCCAGATTGAAGAACGACAGAGGATCGCCCTTCAGGAGACCTGCGAACGTCGCCGCGACGATGATCGAGCCGAGCGTTCCCAGGCGATCGCCGGCGCCGCCGACGGTCAGCGTCGAGCCTTCGACCTGGGCGTCGAATTCGGCCTCCTTCAGGATATAATACCAGAGGGCTTCCCGCTCGGTTTCAGCGATATTGATGATCGGGATGTCCAGGAGCTTGGCGACCTCTATGGCCGACGGCAGCTGCATCCTGACGCCGCGCACCAGATTGCGGGCCGCAAGCACGTTGAGGATCCTGGTGTTGTCGCCCGGCTTGTCGGGATCCTCCGGCAGTTCGCGCAGCGCATTCGCCAGTACGCTGTCGAACTTGCGGGCCACCTGCGGGAATGTCGGCCGCACGGAGGACGACATCCTGAGGAACCAGTCCCACTGGACGACCCGGTCCAGGTGCAGCGCGCGAAACCCTCTGAGGTCCTCGGCATTGAACTTGAAGGTCGGCGTGAAAACGCCGACGCCCTTGGCGAAATTCGTCTGGTAGCCGTTGCGGACCAGCGAATGCCCGAACCGGTAGGCAGCGACCGAAAACTCCAGCGGCATGAACGGATTGTTCTTCCAGTCGTAGACGTCTTCGTAACCGAGCTCCCAGAAGGTTCGCCCGTTGCCGGCGTCGCGATCCTTGCGAAGCGCCCGCTTGTGGACGGAGGGATCGCAGATGCGGGCCATGTAGTCGTGCCAGATAATCCACTGGTAGAGACGCCGCAGCGTCTTCCGTGCCGCCTCGAAGGCCTTCCTGGACGACATGCCCTTCTTGACCGCCGCCTTGACGAGCGTGTTATGGGCCAAGAGGAAAGCCAGGTGCAACTGGGCGACAATGGCGTTCTCGTCATTGCGCGGGTCGCCGATCAGAGCGGTATCCTGGCCAGCTGCGCGCGGCAAATCCTTGAACGGCGTGCCGGCGATCTCGCCGATCCGAAAACAGCCCGGCGCAGTCTTGTCGTAGAGATAGGGCTGCGCATCCGGCCCCTGCCCGTAAATGCAATCAAGATCGAGCCGCGGCGTCCGGAAGTTATGAAGCCGGTTCGGATCGAGTTCCGCCTCGCTGAGCGGCGTCGTGTCCAGCGTCAGGTCATGGTCGATGAACTGACCGAAATAGACGTAACCGGACGGAAGTTTGGAGTCGCCCGCAGGCGGCGCCGTCGTATCGACCATCTTGGTCGCGACGAAATTCATGAAATAGGCTTCGAGTGCCGCAGCACTACCTATCCCTGCACCTGTAAAACCGGTTGTATCCGGCTCCCAGCCCGGAAGTTCTGGAAACAACCGTCCGAAACCTCCCTGGTAAAATCGAGAACGTGGTGCGGTTACTTCAAAGTTCTTCTCTCCATGATGCATGACAAATTCCCCTCCACTTTGACTGAATACCCTCCAGCACTTTTCCCGCAGCGGACTATACTCCGATTACTCGGATTTTCAACCTTAATGACCGTTAACTCTACCTTAAGTATAATTTAGGCATCGCTAATTGAATATGCTCGACGAACCGCCCTTGCCTTCTCTCCAAAAATCCGTATAAGCGCCCTGTTCGCAACACCCGGTCTTCTGGCTGGTGGCTGAACGGAGGGCAGGCTTCCTCGAAAAGGACGCCGCAGGGACCACAGGGTCCAAGCCTCCCGTGTCTCCGCTCTCGACCGTCTCGATACAACACTTTTCTTGCCTGGGATCTTCCCGTTCAGGAGCAGTCGTTGAGGCTTAGCCGCCGAGGTCCGGGTAGACAACCGCAAGAAAAGGCAAAGCTTACATGGCTCTTTACGAACACGTATTCCTTGCCCGGCAGGATATGTCCGCTCAGCAGGTTGATGCCCTCGTCGAACAGTACAAGGGCGTCATCGAAGCTAACGGCGGCAAAGTCGGGCGCATCGAAAACTGGGGCCTCAAGTCCCTCACCTACCGCATCAACAAGAACCGCAAGGCTCATTACGCCCTGATGGACATCGACGCCCCGGCTCCGGCCGTGCACGAGATGGAACGCCAGATGCGCATCAACGAAGACGTTCTTCGCTACATGACGATCGCCGTCGAGAAGCATGAAGAAGGTCCGTCTGCGATGATGCAGAAGCGCGACCGTGACGACCGTCCGCGCCGTGATGGCGACGACCGTGGCCCGCGCCGCGAATTCGGCGACCGTCCTCCGCGCCGCGAAGGCGGCTTCGGCGACCGTCCGGACCGTGGTCCGCGTGAAGGCGGCTTCGAGCGCCGTCCGCGCGAAGACCGTGCGTAATAGAGGCTAAGGAGAAAAGACCATGGCTGACGTATCATCATCCTCCTCCCAGGCACGCCGTCCGTTCCATCGCCGCCGCAAGACCTGCCCGTTCTCGGGTGCCAATGCGCCGAAGATCGACTACAAGGACGTACGCCTCCTGCAGCGCTACATTTCCGAGCGTGGCAAGATCGTTCCGTCCCGCATCACGGCCGTTTCCCAGAAGAAGCAGCGCGAACTCGCCCAGGCGATCAAGCGCGCCCGCTTCCTCGGCCTGCTGCCCTACGTCGTAGCGTAATTTCCGAATACCGGACCCGCTGATTAAGAGTCAGCGGGTCTATCCCTTTCGCGATGGGCGCGGATCGGAACCTCTAAAACCCCATGTTGGGGATGAAGCGCCTGAGAGATCGATTCAGGACTTGTCCCCTAACTGCTTCAAAAAGCAGGACAGCGAGACCGTGACGAACAAGATACAGACAGTGCTGCCCACCGGCATCCTTGCCGGCATTGCCGCCACCCTGCTCGTGCTGGGTGCGAATGCGCAGCTGTCCTTTGCGTCCGTGCTCTACGCCGCCTCTTCGCTTCCGATCTTCATCGCCGGCCTCGGCTGGGGCAACCGCGCGGCCGTTATCGGCATCGTCACTGCCGGCATCCTTGGCGCCATCCTCGTGTCACCGATGTTTGCGGTCGCCATGGCGGTGTTCACGCTGATCCCGGCGGGCTGGCTGTCGCATCTCGCCAACCTTGCGCGTCCCGCTTCCGAACTCGGCGGCCCGGACAACCTGATGGCCTGGTACCCGATCTCGGACATCCTCCTGCATCTCTGCGGCCTGGTGACGATCGCCGTCATCGCGCTCGGGGTTGCGATCGGCTACGGCCCGGAACTCACCAACCGGATGGTCGACGCGATGATCGCCGCTCTGCAGGCCCAGGAGCCTGCATTCACACCGGAACCGGCGGGCATGGCGCAGACCAAGTCGCTGCTGGTGCTGATGCTGCCGCTCGTCCAGGGCGGCGTCTGGGTGACTCTGCTGTTTGCCGCCTTCTACATCGCCGTGCGCATCGTGTCGCGCTCCGGCCGGGCCGTCCGCCCGCGCGAGGATATGCCCTCAGCGCTGCGTATGAACCGGCACGCGATCTTCATCTTCCTCGGCGGCATCGTGCTCGCTTTCCTGGGCGGCGTTCCGGCAATGATCGGCGCGACCATCTGCGGCACGTTCGGCGCCGGCTTCCTGATGGCGGGTTTTGCCTCCTTGCACTTCCGCAGCCTCGGCAAGGACTGGCGCATCCCGGCCCTCGTCCTCTGCTATCTCTCTTCCATACTTGTCCTGCCGGCGATCGCGATCCTCATCCTGGGGCTTTCCGACACAAGGCGGACGATCGCGCTGACCCCGCTCAAAGCCGGCGCGAGCCCCGACAACAAGACTACCGACAACAAGATTGACTGATCGAAAGGAAACCTAACCATGCAAGTCATTCTGCTTGAACGCGTGCCGAAGCTCGGCCAGATGGGCGAAACCGTCAAGGTCCGCGACGGCTTTGCCCGTAACTACCTCCTGCCGCTCGGCAAGGCTCTCCGCTCCAACGAAGCCAACAAGAAGCGCTTCGAATCCGAGCGCGCCACGCTCGAAGCACGCAACCTCGAGCGCAAGGGCGAAGCCGCCAAGGTCGCCGAAGTTCTCGACGGCAAGTCCTTCATCGTCGTGCGCGCCGCCGGCGAAACCGGCCAGCTCTACGGTTCGGTCGCTGCCCGCGACATCGTCGAGGCGCTCGCTGCCGAAGGCTTCAACATCGGCCGCAACCAGGTCGATCTCAACACCCCGATCAAGGAAATCGGCCTGCACAAGGTCGTCATCCACCTGCATGCGGAAGTCGAAGTTTCGGTCGAACTGAACGTTGCCCGCTCGGCTGAAGAAGCCAGCCGCCAGTCCCAGGGCGAAAGCCTCACCTCCGCCGACGCCATCTACGGCGTCGACGAAGATGCGCTGCGTCCGGAAGACTTCTTCGATCCGGAAGCCGACGGCGCCGGCGACGACGAATAAGCGTCGTTCCCAAGACTGTTCAAAGAACGCCCGGGCCGACAAGGCCCGGGCGTTTTTTTGTCTATTTTCAGCGTGTAGGATGAAGCCTCGCGCCAACGATTCGCCGATTGCCACAGTCAAACGGATTCGTGCCGTTTTCCGTAATTTTGTAAGCAGCCTGTGAATCACTGTGTGTAGCGAACTGAATCATTTCAGGACGCCTCGCAACCCGTTAGAACCGACGGCTTGGCAGCAGGACAGGACGGACAAAAGACCATGAACGACGCAGTACGCAAGCTCGCCAACATCCAGCCGGCAGAGCCGCATTACCGCGAAGCCCCGAACAATATCGAGGCCGAACAGGCGCTTCTCGGCGCGATCCTGGTCAATAACGACGCCTATTACCGCGTCTCCGACTTCCTGAAACCCGTCCATCTCTACGAGCCGCTGCACCGCAAGATCTTCGAGGTCGCCGGCGACATCATCCGCATGGGCAAGACCGCCAACCCGGTGACGATCAAGACCTTCCTGCCCGCCGACGACAAGGTCGGCGACCTGACGGTGGCGCAGTATCTCGCGCGCCTCGCCTCCGAAGCCGTTTCGATCATCAACGCGGAGGACTACGGTCGGGCGATCTACGACCTGGCGCTCCGCCGCGCGCTGATCACCATCGGCGAGGACATGGTCAACATCGCCTTCGACGCGCCGCTCGACATGCCGCCGCAGACGCAGATCGAGGATACCGAGCGCCGGCTGTTCGAACTTGCCGAAAACGGCCGTTACGACGGTGGCTTCCAGTCGTTCAACGACGCGGTGGCGCTTGCCATCGACATGGCCGGCCAGGCCTTCGAGCGCGACGGCCATCTCTCCGGCATCTCGACCGGCATCATGTCGCTCGACAGCAAGATGGGCGGGCTGCAGCGTTCCGACTTGATCGTGCTTGCGGGACGCCCCGGCATGGGCAAGACCTCGCTCGCCACCAACATCGCCTACAATATCGCCGCCTCCTACGAACCGGAAGTCCAGCCGGACGGTTCGTTCAAGGCCAAGAACGGCGGCGTCGTCGGCTTCTATTCGCTCGAAATGTCGGCCGAACAGCTCGCCACCCGTATCATTTCCGAGCAGACGGAAGTCTCCTCGTCAAAAATCCGCCGCGGCGACATCACCGAGGCCGATTTCGAAAAGCTCGTCGCCTGCAGCCAGATGATGCAGAAGGTGCCTCTTTTCATCGACCAGACCGGCGGTATCTCGATCGCCCAGCTTTCCGCCCGCGCCCGCCGCCTGAAGCGTCAGCGCGGCCTCGATTGCCTGGTGGTCGACTATATCCAGCTGATGACCGGCTCGGGCAAATCCGGCGAGAACCGCGTCCAGGAAATCACCCAGATCACCACCGGCCTGAAGGCGCTCGGCAAGGAACTGAACGTGCCGATCATCGCGCTGTCGCAGCTCTCGCGCCAGGTAGAAAGCCGCGACGACAAGCGCCCGCAGCTCTCCGACCTTCGCGAATCGGGCTCGATCGAGCAGGACGCCGACGTGGTGCTGTTCGTGTTCCGCGAGGAATATTACGTGAAGAACATGGAACCCCGCGACATCGCCGACCCGAAATATCCCGAATGGGAAGTGCTGATGGACAAGGTCAAGGGCACGGCGGACGTGATCATCGCCAAACAGCGCCACGGACCGACCGGCACCGTCAAACTCGCCTTCCAGTCCGAATACACCCGCTTCGCCGATCTGGCCGACCCAAGCTTTACGCAGTACGAAGAGCATTGATCGGGAGGTCGCATTCTCTCTTCTCCCCGGCGGGGAGAAGATGCCCGAGGGGCAGATGAGGGGGACTTGCGGCAAACTCGACCTATTGTGGCAGCCGCCTCATCCGGCTGCCGCCACCTTCTGCCCGCTGGGGAGAGGAGACATGCCGCGCCGTTCTTCCCTATGAACTCCCGCATGCCGATTTCGATCTGCGCAGCGTTGCCTGACTTCCCGACGGCCTAAAAGATTGTGCAGCGCGAAGGATTTTGCCGGAGCGGTCTTTTTCCTGCCTTCGAAACCGGTAGGATCGTTGCAACCGTACTCCTGCCTTACGAGCCGACATGACCGATTTCGACAGCGAGCTTTCCTATCCCGACGATTTCGATATCGCGCCCGTCCGGCTGACGGTCGATCTCGGTGCACTTGCCGACAACTGGCGGGAGATGGCGCGGCGTTCGGGAACGGCGCGGGCGGCGGCCGTCGTCAAGGCCGATGCCTACGGGCTCGGGCTGGAGGATTGCGGCATCACGCTTTACGAGGCCGGCGCCCGGGATTTCTTCGTCGCCGTGGCGCGAGAAGGCGTGACGCTGCGTGCCTATGCGCCCGACGCGCGCATCTATGTTCTCTCCGGCATCTGGCCCGGCCAGGAGGCGATGTTCTTCGAACACGATCTGGTGCCGGTTCTGGCCTCGGAAGAACAGCTCGCCTTCTGGATGTCGGTGACGTCGGAATATGGCGACCACCCCTGCGCGCTGCAGGTGGACACCGGCTTCAACCGTCTCGGTCTGCCGCTTGAGGATGCCATCGCCTTTGCCGACGACGTGTCGCGGCCGGCAAGCTTCTCGCCGGTTCTGGTGCTGTCCCATCTTCATAGCGGCGACACACCCTCCTCGCCCCTCAACCAGAAACAGCTTTCGGCTTTCCAGAAGGTCGCGGAGGCTTTTGAAGGCATCGAGACGAGCCTTTCGGCTTCCGCCGGGATCTTTCTAGGCCCCGAATACCATTTCGATCTCACCCGCCCCGGCATCGCGCTTTATGGCGGCGAGGCAATCGTTGGCGTACCGAACCCGATGAAGCCGGTCGTCAAGGTGGAAGCCCGCATCATCCAGATCCGCGACGGGAAAAAGGGGGAGACGGTGAGCTATGGCGGAACCTACCAGCTCTCCCGCGACAGCCGGCTGGCGATCGTGTCCGCAGGCTATGCGGACGGCTACAGCCGAGCACTCTCCGGCTCCGGCGTGCCGCTGCGCCAGACGGTCGCTCAGGGCGGTTTCGGTTTCGTCGCCGGCCGCAAGGTTCCGGTCATCGGCCGCATCACCATGGACCTGACGATCTTCGACGTCACCGACATCCCGGCATCGGAGATCCAGGCCGGCGACTATGTCGAACTGTTCGGCCCGAACATAGCCGTCGACGACGTTGCCCGTAACGCCGGCACGATCGGCTACGAACTGCTGACCAGCCTCGGTCTGCGCTATGAGCGCAGGTATATCGAAACCGAATAGCTGCCGCCCTCCTTGCCATCAGCCGCATTTTCGGGTTAGAGAGCAATAGTTCCGCTTTTGTTCACGGTGGAATTTGTGAATATCGAAGGCGGCACCTGATCCCATGGCAAAATCCAAAACCCAATTCGTGTGCCAGAACTGCGGCACGGTGCATAACCGCTGGGCCGGCAAGTGTGACGGCTGCGGCGAGTGGAACACCATTATCGAAGACGACATGATGGGCGGCATCGGCGGAGGCCCCGGCAAGGTGCCGAAGAAGGGCCGTGCCGTGGCGCTCACCACGCTGTCGGGCGAGACCGAGGAAGCGCCGCGGATCTTCACCGGCATTTCCGAACTCGACCGGGCGACCGGCGGAGGTTTCGTGCGCGGTTCGGCGGTGCTGGTCGGCGGCGATCCGGGCATCGGCAAGTCGACGCTGCTGATGCAGGCGGCCGCCGCACTTTCCCGCCGCGGCCACCGGATCATCTACGTCTCGGGCGAAGAGGCGGTGGCGCAGGTGCGCCTGCGCGCCCAGCGGCTGGATGCCGCCGATACCGAGGTACTGCTCGCGGCCGAAACCAATGTCGAGGACATCCTCGCCACGATCGGCGAAGGCAAGCGCCCCGACCTCGTCATCATAGATTCGATCCAGACGCTGTGGAGCGACACGGCCGATTCGGCGCCCGGCACCGTCACCCAGGTGCGCACCGGCGTGCAGGCGATGATCCGCTTTGCCAAGCAGACCGGAGCCGCCATGGTCCTCGTCGGCCACGTCACCAAGGAAGGCCAGATCGCCGGCCCGCGCGTCGTCGAGCACATGGTCGATGCGGTCCTCTATTTCGAAGGCGACCGCGGCCACCACTACCGCATCCTGCGCACCGTCAAGAACCGATTTGGGCCGACCGACGAGATCGGCGTCTTCGAAATGTCCGACAAGGGGCTTCGCGAAGTCACCAATCCGTCCGAGCTTTTCCTCGGCGAGCGCAATTCTAAATCGCCAGGCGCCGCCGTCTTTGCCGGCATGGAGGGTACGCGGCCGGTTCTGGTCGAGGTGCAGGCGCTGGTGGCGCCGACCTCGCTCGGCACGCCGCGGCGCGCCGTGGTCGGCTGGGATTCGTCTCGCCTTTCGATGATTCTCGCGGTGCTGGAGGCCCATTGCGGCGTCAAGCTCGGACAGCACGATGTCTATCTCAACGTCGCGGGCGGTTATCGCATCACCGAGCCGGCGGCCGACCTTGCGGTCGCTTCCGCACTGGTATCCTCGCTTGCCGGTCTTGCCCTGCCGGCCGATTGCGTCTATTTCGGCGAAATCAGCCTCTCGGGGGCGGTGCGGCCGGTTTCGCAGACCGCCCAACGCCTTAAGGAAGCTGAGAAACTTGGTTTTGCAGGAGCGATGCTGCCGGCCACGTCCGCAGAAGTGCCGAAGGGCTCGAACGGACGCTGGGTGACGATCGAGGACCTGCCGGACCTGGTGTCACGCATCGCCGGTTCCGCTTCCAAGCTGAGGCAAACGCCGGAAGATGATTGATCTTCCGTTAACAAGCCCGCTGATGTATGACGGCTGCGGTAAGGCGGGGCGCCGGGCTTGAAGCCGGCAAGTCTTGAAGTCGGCAAGTCTGGAGTAGATCATTTATGCCCATCACGATTTTCGACGGTATCGTCATCGGTGTGACGCTGTTTTCCGCCGTGCTCGCCATGGTTCGCGGTTTTTCGCGAGAGGTGCTGTCTATCGCAAGCTGGGCCGGCTCGGTCGCCGCCGCCTATTACCTCTACCCGCTGGTCCTGCCCTATGTGAAACCTCATCTCAGTGACGAGCGTATCGCGATCGCCGCATCCGCCGGCGCCATCTTCATCATCGCGTTGATCATCATCTCGTTCATCACCACGAGGATCGCCGATTTCATTATCGACAGCCGCATCGGCGCGCTCGACCGGACGCTGGGCTTCCTGTTCGGCGCCGCCCGCGGCATCCTGCTGCTCGTCGTGGCCGTTGCGTTCTGGAACTGGCTGGTGGCCGCCAACGCGCAGCCGACCTGGGTGACGCAGGCGAAATCGAAACCGTTCCTCGACACGCTGGTCGCCCGCCTCGAAGCCGTGCTGCCCGCCGATATCGAGCCGCAGATCCGTGCCCGCATCCTCGGCCGCGGGGCAGCGCCAACCGATGGCGCTCCGGCTCAGGATCAGCCGACGGCAGACGACGCGCCTGCGACAAATAATTGACGCGATCTTGCGCTTGATGCAGCGCAAAACGTCACCATTTGTGGTATCATTCGCATTCAAGTGAAAAACAGGCTGGTTTCCGGGGAGGTTCTCCCCGGCCGGCCTTTCCATTTTTCCGGCAGGGACAGGTTGTCCAAAAGGATAAGGGGCCAAGATGAATCAGGCGGTTTCCGAGACGTTCGCCGAAGACAGCGTCAACGAGTGGGATGGCGATACGCTGCATGAAGAATGCGGCGTGTTCGGCATTCTCGGCCATCCCGAGGCTGCGACGCTGACGGCGCTCGGGCTGCACGCCCTGCAGCATCGTGGTCAGGAAGCGGCCGGCATCGTATCATTCGACGGGTTGCGCTTCCATTCGGAACGCCGCATGGGCCTCGTCGGCGACCATTATACCGATCCCGTCACCCTTGCCCGCCTGCCCGGCAATATCGCGATCGGCCACAACCGCTATTCGACCACCGGCGAAGTGGCGCTGCGCAACGTCCAGCCGCTGTTTGCCGAACTCGAAGTCGGCGGCATCGCGGTTGCCCATAACGGCAATTTCACCAACGGCCTGACGCTGCGCCGGCAGTTGATCGCCGGCGGCGCCATCTGTCAGTCGACCTCCGATACCGAAGTCGTCCTGCATCTCATCGCCCGCTCCCGTTATTCGTCGACGGCCGACCGGTTCATCGATGCGATCCGGCAGATGGAAGGCGGCTATTCGATGCTCGCCGTCACCCGCACCAAGCTGATCGCCGCGCGCGACCCCACCGGCATCCGCCCGCTGGTCATGGGCGAACTCGACGGCAAGCCGATCTTTGCTTCCGAGACCTGCGCGCTCGACATCATCGGCGCCAAGTTCGTCCGCGACGTGGAGAATGGCGAAGTCATCATCTGCGAAATCCAGCCGGACGGCTCTATCTCGATCGATGCCCGCAAGGCCGGCAACGGCCAGACCGAACGGCTCTGCCTGTTCGAATATGTCTATTTCGCCCGTCCCGATTCCGTCGTCGGCGGCCGCAGCGTCTATGTCGCCCGCAAGAACATGGGCATCAACCTCGCCAAGGAAGCGCCGATCGACGCCGACGTCGTCGTGCCTGTGCCGGATGGCGGTACGCCGGCCGCGCTCGGTTACGCCCAGGAAAGCGGCATTCCGTTCGAATACGGCATCATCCGCAACCACTATGTCGGCCGCACCTTCATCGAGCCGACCCAGCAGATCCGCGCCTTCGGCGTCAAGCTCAAGCATTCCGCCAACCGGGCGATGATCGAGGGCAAGCGCGTCGTGCTCGTCGACGATTCGGTGGTGCGCGGCACCACGTCCCTGAAGATCGTGCGGATGATCCGCGATGCCGGCGCCAAGGAAGTGCATCTGCGTGTCGCCAGCCCGATGATCTACTACCCGGACTTCTACGGCATCGACACGCCGGACCGCGACAAGCTGCTCGCCAACCAGTACGACAGCCTCGAAGCCATGTGCCAGTATATCGGCGCCGACTCGCTCGCATTCCTGTCGATCAACGGCCTCTACCGCGCCGTCGGCGGCGAGGACCGCAACAACGCCCGCCCGCAATTCACCGACCATTACTTCACCGGCGACTACCCCACCCGCCTGCTCGACAAGGACGGCGAGACGATGGGGCGCAAGGTTTCAGTTCTGGCGAGCAATGGCTGAGGTGAGCTTCTTCCGAAGCTGAAATCAAACGTCGAGCAAGCTCACCTCGGAGCCGTGAAAAGACTCTCCCTCGCGCAAGGACTTGCGCGCACCTGATCCCTGTGACAAGCACAGGGATGAGGGAGATTGAGGCGGGACTGGTGCAAAAAGCAGCCGCCTCCTCCGCAGAGATATCGGCGTGCGCATCGCATTTTGAGGGCGGAAAATCATGGACATCGATCTGAAGGGCAGGATCGCGCTGGTGACCGGCGCGTCGCGCGGTATCGGCTATTTCACGGCGCTGGCGCTCGCAAAAGCCGGCGCGCATGTGATCGCCACGGCCCGCACCGTCGGCGGCCTCGAGGATCTCGACGACGCGATCAAGGCGGCCGGCGGCACCGCCACCCTCGTCCCCTTCGACATTACCGACATGGCCGCGATCGACAAGCTCGGCGCCTCTATCTTCGAGCGCTGGGGCAAGCTCGACATCCTCGTGGCGAATGCCGGCATCCTCGGCGTCATCTCGCCGCTCGGCCATATCGAGGCAAAGGTGTTCGAGAAGGTGATGCTGACCAATGTCACCGCCACCTGGCGGCTGATCCGCTCGTTGGAGCCGCTGCTGACCAAATCCGATGCCGGCCGCGCGCTGATCATGTCGTCGGGCGTGGCATCCAAGGCACCGGCTTTCTGGGGAGCCTATTCGATCTCCAAGGCGGCCGTCGAGAACATGGCCCGCATCTGGGCTGCCGAGACCGCCCACACCCCGCTCAAGGTCAACATCGTCAATCCCGGCGCCACCCGCACCGCCATGCGCGCCCAGGCCATGCCCGGCGAGGACCCGGAAACCCTGCCGCATCCGTCGGAAGTCGCCGAAAAGATCCTCTTCCTCGCCTCCCCCGATCTTCAGGATACCGGTCGCCTGTTCGTCGTGCGCGACAACAAGTTCGTGGATTTTCGCGCGCCGGAATAGAGGCGGCCCCTTGCCGCATGGGCGCGCTTGTATTTGACATTGGTCAATTCTGGGGTCGATAGGAAAAACCGCCCCAGACTGACCGCCGCAATGCAAGGACGTCCATGAAACCCGACCTTACCGAAGAACAAAGAGAACAGGCGACGGCAACCGCCAATCTGGTCGCCGCAGCGATGGCCCGCCTGCACCGCGAGCATGGCGAGGCCGCTGTCATGGAAGCCATGCGGCTGATCAGTTCCGCCATGACCGACGACGCGCGGCGCAAATCCATTGCCCAGGCCCTGCTCGACAACAGCAACCCGCCGACCGAAAGCGGCGGCTGAGGCGGCCGGATAGGTCAGAAGTGGCGGAAAGGCCTCCTCGCCTCCCTGGAGCCTGACGCCGGCGGCTGGAAAGCTGGCGATCAGCTTCGGCGATCCCGGCTGCTGCCTCGGCCACCGTCCATATCCGCGCATGCCGATATCCGCCAAACCTGCTGTGCTCCTCCGAATTGCCGTGGCCTCTACCCCATGCATAAGAATCGATTTCCCGCTATGCTGAGGGGCCTGCGACAGGGTGCAGGACCTTCCTATTTCGGGGGATATCTGATGAGAAACATCGCCTTCTATTTCTTCGGCGCGGCTGTGCTCTGTGTCACCGTCGGCATGTTCTGGGGCATTCAGATGGCTATCTCCGGCGACCACCTGATGGCGCCGGCGCATGCGCATCTGAACCTGGTCGGCTGGACGACGATGGGGCTTTTCGGCCTCTATTATACGGTAACGCCGGCGGCGGCCGATTCCGTGCTGTCGAAGGTCCATCTCGGCTTTGCCGTTCTCGGCGTGCTCTGTCTCGTGCCGGGCATCGCGATGGCGGTGTCCGCGGGGGGCGAAGCCCTTGCCGCGATCGGCTCGATCCTGACCGTCGTGTCAATGCTGATCTTCCTGTTCACCGTCGCCAGGAACGGCATCGGCCGCAAGACGGCGTAAGGCCGATTTCGAACATCCAGCGCGGGTAAAGCCCACTTGACCAAACGGCTTGCCCGCGCCATAACCACTTCCATGAAAACGGCGATTTCCATTTGTGGGATCATTATCCGCTAGTGTTCGCGCTGGCCCGGCCGTTTTCGTCTCTCGAAAAGCCTTGAAGACAAACGACCCGGCCCGGTCGATGGTTGCCGTGCAGGCTTTTGGGGAGAATGTCGATGAGCACTTCGCTCAGGTTCTACAATACACTGACCCGTGAAAAGACGGCGTTCGCGCCGATCGACCCGCAGAACGTGCGCATGTATGTCTGCGGCCCGACGGTCTACGACTTCGCCCATATCGGCAATGCCCGCCCGGTCATCGTCTTCGACGTGCTCTACCGGCTGCTCCGCCATGTCTATGGCGAAGCCCACGTCACCTATGCGCGCAACATCACCGACGTCGACGACAAGATCAACGCGCGGGCGCTGAGGGACCATCCCGGCCTGCCCCTCAACGAGGCGATCCGCGCCGTCACCGAAAAGACCGAGACGCAGTTCCACGACGATGTCGCCCTGCTCGGTAATCTGGAGCCGACCGTGGAGCCGCGGGCGACCGACAATATCGCCGAAATGATCGAGATCATCGGCAGGCTGATCGGCAACGGCCATGCCTATGTGGCAAAAGGCGAAGTGCTGTTCGACACCAAGTCGATGCGCGACTACGGCCAGCTTTCCAAGCGCCCGCTCGACGAGCAGCAGGCCGGCGCCCGCGTCGCAGTCGATGCACACAAGAAGAACCCCGGCGACTTCGTACTGTGGAAGCTTTCCTCCCACAACGAACCCGGCTGGGAAAGCCCCTGGGGCCGCGGCCGTCCGGGCTGGCATATCGAGTGCTCGGCGATGAGCCGGCGTTACCTCGGCGAGGTGTTCGACATCCATGGCGGCGGGCTGGACCTGATCTTCCCGCACCACGAGAACGAGATCGCCCAGTCGCGCTGCGCCCATGGCACGGAGGTGATGGCGAATGTCTGGATGCATAACGGCTTCGTGCAGGTCGAAGGCCGCAAGATGTCGAAGTCCGAGGGCAATTTCGTCACCATCCACGACCTGCTGCACACCGAAAAATTCGGCGGTCGCCAGTGGCCGGGCGAGGTGCTGCGGCTCGCCATGCTGATGACCCACTATCGCGAGCCGATCGACTTTTCGCTGAAGCGCCTGGAAGAGGCCGAGCGGCTGCTCGCCAAATGGCCGGCGGCCGAGGTGTCCGGTGCCGCCCCTTGCGATACGGTGACGAACGCGCTTGCCGACGACCTCAACACGGTCGCCGCCGTGCAGGCTCTGCACGCGCTGGCGCAGGAGGCCCACGGCGATCCGGACGCGCTTGCGGTGTTTGCCGCGAGTGCTGCCCTGCTCGGCGTACTGCCTGAGAAAACCGAGGTCGACGAGGCGCTGGCGTCTGCCGTCGACGCGCTGGTCGCAATGCGGCTCGAAATGCTGAAGGCGAAAAATTTCGCCGAGGCCGACAGGATCCGCAACGAACTGTCGGACAAGGGCATCCAGCTGAAGGACGGCAAGGACCCGGCGACGGGCGAGAGGGTGACGACCTGGGAGGTGAAGCGGTAAGCTTCACCTCTCCGACAAAGGCGAGGAGCAAGGCGATGATCGATCACATGGGCATCAAGGTCGCGGATTTCGACCGGGCCCGAGCATTCTACGACGCAGCCTTCGCGCCGCTCGGCGCCTCGCTGCTCTACATGGTGCCGGCCGAATATACGGGCGGCGTCAAGGTCGGCGGCTATGGGCGCGAGCGGCCGGTCTACTGGCTGCATGAAGACCAGCCGGCAGGCGGCCATTCGCAGCATATCGCTTTCACCGCCAACAGCCGTGCCGAGGTGGACGCCTTCTACGCGGCGGCGATGGCCGTCGGCGGAACCGACAACGGCCCGCCCGGCCTGCGCACCCACTACCACCCGAACTATTACGGCGCCTTTGTCTTCGACCCCGACGGCAACAATATCGAGGCGGTGTGTCACGCGCCGGAGGGTGCGTGATGGTTTTGGTGCGGTAGGATGGCTATGGCGGTTGTGGCTACCCCCCTCTGCCCTGCCGGGCATCTCCCCCACAAGGAGGGAGATCGGCTAGATGCGCCCATCTCCCCGGCCATCGACCGACTTCTTCGCCGCGCTCACGCCCTGAGATCCCCGCACTCTAATTCGCAGCAGCCTTTCAACTTTCGGAAGTTTGAAACTCGGCTTGCCCTGCGAGAACACCTATCCCAGATTGCGACATCCAATGTAGGCGAGTGCGTTCGCCACACTCCGATCTCCCCCCTTGTGGGGGAGATGCCCGGCAGGGCAGAGGGGGGTAGCCACGCGCTCCGCACCGATAAGGAGCATGCCATGCCACATGCCCCAATCCCGCCGCAACGTCGCGCCAATGCCCGGCGGATGCGCAAAGCACTCACCAATGCCGAACTGAAGCTCTGGAACGAATTGCGCGCCCACCGCCTGATGGGATTGAGCTTTCGCCGCCAGGTGCCGATCGCCGGCTATATCGTCGATTTCGCCTGCCCCACCCATAGCCTCATCGTCGAGGTCGATGGCTCCCAGCACGGCAACGATGAGGATCTTCGGTATGACGCGAAGCGAGCCCGGCGCCTGGAACAGGATGGCTGGACCGTCCTGCGCTTCTGGAATGACGACGTGTTGAAAGACATCGACAATGTCTGTCTCCATATCCTGAAAACCGTTGGGGAGGCCTGAAAATGACCCAGATCCACACCGGCGGGTGCCAGTGCGGCGCCGTGCGATACCGGGCGGAAGGAGCGCTAGGTTTTCCGCATCTGTGCCATTGCCGCATGTGCCAGAAGGCGGCCGGGAATTATTTCATGCCGCTCGGCGGGGTGATGTATGAAAACTTCAAGCTGACGCGCGGCGAGCCGGCCTGGTTCCAGTCGTCGGAAACCGTGCGCCGCGGCTTCTGCGAAAAATGCGGCACGCCGCTCTTTTATGACGGGTCGAGCGACCATATCAGCATCACGCTCGGCTCGCTTGACGATCCTCAATCGGTGAAGCCGGAGCTGCAGACCAATCTTGCCCACAAGATGTCCTGGTTCGGCGAACTCGACCACCTGCAGCACGATATCGCCATGGACATGACCGAGGAACAGGAAAAGACTGTCTCGGCCAGCAGCAACCAGCACCCCGACCACGACACCGAGGTCTGGCCTCGAGGCAACCGGCATGCGGAGGGGCAGTCATGAGCGATACCATCCGAACCGGCGGCTGCCAGTGCGGCGCGATCCGCTTCCGACTTGAAGGCGAGCCGTTCGATTCGTCGGTCTGCCATTGCCGAATGTGCCAGAAGGCCTTCGGCGCCTATTACGCGCCGCTGGTGGCGACCGGCGAGGCGAAGCTCACCTGGACGCGCGGCGAACTGAAGTATTTCCAGTCGTCGAACCACGTCCGGCGCGGCTTCTGCGGGAATTGCGGCACGCCGATGACCTACGAGGCGGCGGACGGGGTCGCGATTTCCGCCGGTAGCTTCGACGACCCGGCCCTGCTGCCGCCGGTCGTGCAGTTCGGCGTCGAGGGCAAGCTTCCCTTCGTCGACCGGCTGTCCGAATTGCCGGCCCGCCACACGATGGACGATATCGACACCGCCCCCTTCCTGGCCGATATCGTCTCCTACCAGCATCCCGACCACGACACCGAAATCTGGCCGCCGGAGAAAGGGCCGCCAGAAAACCAGCCACCGGAGAACAAGCGATGAGCGAAACCCTTAGAACAGGCGGCTGCCAGTGCGGCGCCGTGCGCTTCCGGATCCACGGCGAACTCGGCCGCGCCTCGATCTGCCATTGCCGCATGTGCCAGAAGGCCTTCGGCGGCTTTTTCGGGCCGCTGGTCTCTGCGCCGAAGGACGGCGTCGAATGGACCCGCGGCGAGCCCAAATATTTCCAGTCCTCGGTCAATATCGACCGCGGCTTCTGCGAAAACTGCGGTACACCGCTCACCTACCGTTATCCCGGCGGGCTGGAACTGGCGATCGGCGCCTTCGACGACCGCGGCGACCTCGCCCCGAAGATCCAGGTGAACTATGCCTCGCATATCCCGTGGGTAACGACGATCTTCGACCAGCCGGTGCGCGACAGCGGCGAGGACGCCGTCAAGCAGGAGCAGATCATCTCCTTCCAGCATCCCGATCACGATACCGAAAACTGGCCGGCGAAAGGGCTTCACCTGTGACCGAAGTCTTTCGTACCCTCTACCCAGAAATCGAGCCCTACCGGACTGGAACGCTGGATGTCGGCGATGGCCATGTTCTTTCCTGGGAACGGGTCGGCACGCCGGGCGCCAAGCCTGCCGTCTTCCTGCATGGCGGCCCCGGCGGCGGCATCAATCCGAACCAGCGGCGGCTGTTCGATCCCGATCTCTACGACGTGCTGCTGTTCGACCAGCGCGGCTGCGGCAAGTCCACCCCGCATGCCAGCCTGGACGCCAACACGACCTGGCACCTGGTCGCCGATATCGAGCGGCTGCGCGAGATGGTCGGCGTCGACAAATGGCAGGTGTTCGGCGGCTCCTGGGGTTCGACGCTGGCGCTCGCCTATGCGGAAACCCATCCCGAGCGCGTCAGCGAACTTCTGGTGCGCGGCATCTATACCGTCACCCGGCCGGAGCTCGACTGGTACTACCAGTTCGGCGTCTCGGAAATGTTCCCGGACAAGTGGGAGGCCTTCGTCGCGCCCATTCCGGAAAACGAACGCCACGAGATGATGGCCGCCTATCACCGCCGGCTGACCGGTCCCGACAAAGCCGAGCAGATCCGCTGCGCCAAGGCCTGGAGCGTCTGGGAAGGCTCGACCATCACGCTTCTGCCGAACCCCGAGCTGGCGTCGGACCATGACGACGACCATTTCGCGCTCGCCTTCTCGCGCATCGAGAACCACTTCTTCATGAATGCCGGCTGGCTGGAAGACGGGCAGCTTCTGCGCGATGCGGTGAAGCTCAAGGGCATTCCGGGCGTCATCGTGCACGGCCGCTACGACATGCCCTGCCCGCTGAAATATGCCTGGCAGCTTTCGAAGGTCTGGACGGACGCGGATTTCCATATCATCGAAGGCGCGGGGCATGCGGTGTCGGAACCGGGGATTACCGACCAGCTGATCCGCGCGACAGACCGGTTTGCGGGGAAGGGTTAAGAAAAGAATGCCCTCTCTGGCCTGCCGGCCATCTCCCCCACAAGGGGGGAGAAGACCCGAGGCACCCTCCCGCCCAAATCGGGTATCAGGGAGCGTGGCAGGTTAAGCCCCTCCCCTTGTGGGGAGGGGTTTGGGGCGGGGTCTTTTTTGAATACAGTCGCCGTGCCCCTCTTGAGGGGCTGAGGGGTGGCGCCGCCAACCATATGACAATGCTCCAGGAGGAGCACCCATGACACGCGAACGCATCTATCTCTTCGACACCACGTTGCGCGACGGGCAACAAACCCCCGGCGTCGATTTTTCCGTCGAGGACAAGATCGCCATTTCCAACCTGCTCGACGAATTCGGCCTCGATTACGTCGAGGGCGGTTATCCCGGCGCCAACCCGACCGACACTGCCTTTTTCTCGGAGAAGCGCACGGCAAGATCGAAATTCGTCGCCTTCGGCATGACCAAGCGGGCCGGCATTTCCGCCTCCAACGATCCGGGTCTGGCCGTGCTGCTGCAGGCGAAAAGCGACGCCACCTGTTTCGTCGCCAAGAGCTGGGATTATCACGTCCGCGTCGCGCTCGGCTGTTCGAACGAGGAGAACCTCGAATCGATCCGCGACAGCGTCGAGGCCGCCCGCGGCGCGGAGAAGGAAGCGCTGGTCGATTGCGAGCATTTCTTCGACGGCTACAAGGCGAATCCCGAATATGCGCTCGCCTGCGCCAGGACGGCCTATGAGGCCGGCGCGCGCTGGGTGGTGCTCTGCGACACCAATGGCGGCACCCAGCCGGGCGAGATCCGCGCCATCGTCGAGGCGGTCATCGCGTCCGGCATACCGGGCAGCTCGCTCGGCATCCACGCCCATGACGACACCGGCCAGGCGGTCGCCAATTCGCTGGCCGCGATCGAGGCGGGCTGTCGGCAGATCCAGGGCACGCTGAACGGCATCGGCGAACGCTGCGGCAACGCCAATCTCGTGACGATCATCGCGACGCTTGCCCTGAAGGACGCCTATAACAGCCGGTTCGAGACGGCGATCGATGCGGAGCGGCTGACCGGCCTCACCCGCCTCAGCCACGCCTTCGACGAGCTGCTAAACCGCTCGCCGAACCACCAGGCGCCCTATGTCGGCGCCTCGGCGTTTGCCACCAAGGCCGGAATCCATGCCTCGGCGCTCTTGAAGGACCCGCGCACCTACGAACACGTGACGCCGGAAAGTGTGGGGAACCTGCGCAAGGTGATGGTGTCCGACCAGGGCGGCAAGTCGAACTTCATCAACGCGCTGAAGCGCCGCGGCATCGAAGTCGGCAAGGACGATCCGAGGCTCGACCAGCTGATCTCGATCGTCAAGGAACGCGAGGCGACGGGCTACGCCTATGAGGGCGCCGACGCGAGCTTCGAACTGCTCGCCCGCCGCACGCTCGGCACCATTCCGGAGTTCTTCGCGGTTGAAGGTTTTCGGGTGATGGTCGAACGCCGGTTCGATTCGCATGGCCGCATCAAGATCGTCTCCGAAGCGGTGGTCAAACTCGTCGTCGACGGCCAGACGCTGATGTCGGTCGCCGAAGGCGATGGCCCGGTCAACGCGCTCGACCGGGCGCTGCGCAAGGATTTCGGCAAATACCAGCACGAGATCGACGACCTGGTGCTCGCCGACTTCAAGGTGCGTATCCTCAACGGCGGCACCGAGGCGATCACCCGCGTGCTGATCGAATCCACCGATGGCGACGGCGTGCGCTGGTGGACGGTCGGCGTCTCCGAAAACATCATCGACGCCTCGTTCCAGGCATTGATGGATTCGGTCATCTACAAGCTGATGAAGAACCGCCAGCTGGCGGGGAAGATCGCGGCGGAGTGAGAACTGGGAACATTGCGGCCTGATCGGCGTTGCCCGACCGTCATATGCTGCGCGAGTCGATCGTTTCCTCGACTTCGGCGGCATGCTGGTTTAATGCTCCCACGTAACGACGAATGGACAGAGGTTTTGGTCAAGCCAAGAGCCGGCACCTTTGCACCCGATCTGCGGCTCTTCCCCGGATGAGCGCAATCTCAACCTGCGGAAAGCTCATCCATGATGGTGTCACCGAATTTTCGTATCCGACCTTGACCGACTCCAACCCACCCTCATCGCTTGAACGGCTGGGCTGGTCCGATTTCTTCGCGGCGCAGGTCGAGCCGGGCGAAGCGGATCTGCTGCCCAGGCGCGTTGCTTCGGTTCACCGGGCGCGCATCGACGCGATCGACATCAGCGGGCCTGTCGGGATTGAACTTCCGCCCAATAGCAATACGGCGGATTTTGCGGTGGGCGACTGGGTTCTTGCCGATCCGCTGACGGGCATGCTCGTGCGCCGTCTTGCCCGAAAAACCGTGTTTCAACGGCGTGCGGAAGGCGGACACGGCCAGCAGCTTGCCGCGGCCAATGTCGATACCCTGTTCATCGTCACCTCGTGCAATGCCGATTTCAACCCGGGACGGCTGGAACGCTACCTGATCATGGCCAACCAGGCCGCGACCAACCCGGTGATCGTGCTGACCAAGGCCGACACGGTCGAAGATGCCAGCCTGTTCGAACAACAGGCCAAGGCGCTGCAGCGCGACCTGCCCGTGGTCGTCCTGAACGCGCGGTCCGACGATGCCGTTTCGCTGTTGGAGCCCTGGTGCGGCGTCGGGCAGACCGTAGCCCTGGTCGGCTCCTCCGGCGTCGGAAAGTCGACGCTGGTGAACACGCTCGCCGGCCCTCAGTCCGACACGATGCAGAAGACCGGAAGCATCCGCGAACGTGATGCAAAGGGCCGTCACACCACCACGGCACGGTCGCTGCATGCGATTGCCGGCGGCGGCTGGGTGATCGACACGCCGGGGATCAGAACCCTCTATGTCAGCGATGTCACCGACGGCATCGATACGCTGTTTGCCGAAATCACCGATCTGGCGCCGAATTGCCGGTTCCGCGATTGCACCCATGCCCACGAACCGGGCTGCGCCGTGCAGGCGGCCGTTGCCAGCGGCGAACTTGCCGCCGATCGCCTGGAACGCTGGCGCAGCCTGCTTGCGGAAAACCGCGACAGAACGCCGGTGCTGAGCGGTCCGAAGGGCAACAAGATCGTCCGCAAGAAGAAATACTGAAGGCTTCGCGCGCCAATACCGTCCCTGCAGGAGCTGGTAGGCGCCCCCCCGAAGCCTCCGGCTTCAACCTGGCCATTGTATATCAGGGCCTTTAGTACCATATAGACGGCACATTGAGGCGGCCGCTCGCGATAATGACGCAGCAGCGCCTGGCAACCAACCCCCTCGCTATTTCATTAATCCAAGAGGCTCCGGCATCCCGCCGGAGCATCGAGATCGGAGACGTCCATGTCTGATAAAAAAGCAAGCACCCCGGACCAGCCCTACCAGCCTATCCCCTTTGCTAAAAAGCATCGCATTTCGGTTGAGGATGCGAAGGCGATCATCGAAAAGCACGGCGCAGACCGCAAGTCGGCCGACAAGGAAGCACGGCGCGTAGCCGTCTAATCCTTCTCGCCCGTAAGACGACTGGAAGAACCGGAGACTGAGGATGCCGCACCCGGCTATTGAACCTTCAGTCCCAGTTCCGCCAGGATATCCCCGGCCTGCTGCCGCGAGATCGTCGCTCCCCTGAATTTCCTGGCGTCGATCAGCTTCAAGCCGCCGAGATCAGCGCCGCGCAGATCGGCTCCTTCGAACCTGGCATCGACGAGCCCCGTGTCACGCAGGCTGCAGCCGTCGAACACGACTTCGCGGAAATCGCATTTCGACAGGTCCGCCATGCCGAAATCCACCCGCTCGATCCGGGATTTCCGGAACGACAATGCGGGAAGCCTCGCCTGCGCCAGGATGGTCTCCTTGAACGACAGGCCGAGGGAGGCGATCCGGGTCAGATTGGCGCCGGTCAGCTTGCAGCCGACAAACCGGGTGTCGTTCATTTTGGCTTCCAGGAAAGCCGCGTTGTTGAAGTCGCAATTGCGGAATTCCGCTTCCGCAAGGTTGGCGCCCGTAAAATTGGCGAATGCCCCGCGGCATCCCTCGAACTTCGCCCCTTCAAGATCGGCTGCCCGCAGATTGACGGTCGTCATCCGGCAGTTTCTGAATTTCCAGCGCTGAAGATCGAGGCCGGACAGATCCGCTTCCTCCAGCGTGCAGCCGTTCAGGACCACCGTGTTTCCGGCGGCCGTAAAGCCAAGCACCTCCGCGCGCCCGATCCGCTGTTCGGAAACCTCGATGGGATCCTGCTCCGCCATGACCTTCGCCTCCGCCGACATTTGTTGGGGTGGTTGATCAGAGATTCGGGTTGGAGACAATCAGCGGGATGGGAATGAAAGCGGCGCGGCAGGCTCCCAATGATCTCCCCCCTTGAGGGGGAGATGTCACCGAAGGTGACAGAGGGGGATAGCAACGGCGCGACAAACGCAATGCTCAAGAATAAGCTGAGACATTACCCCCCTCTGCCCTGCCGGGCATCTCCCCCTCAAGGGGGGAGATCGGTATGCCGCGCTGTCTCTCCCTACGTTGGCCGTCTTAATGGAAAAAATGGGAGCCCCCTCACACCTCCTCGAAACTCAGCCCCCAATCCTCCTCGCCGTACCATTCCCCCTCGCCCATCGGCGGCTGCCGCCAGCGCAGGCTGCGGACCTGATAGCCGCGGCGCGAGCGGAAGGCTTCCGCCAGCCCTTCGTGGCGGCCCGGCGGAGGTGGTTGCTGGCCTTCGGCCCAGACGAAAGAGACCGGCTGCAGGAATCTGGCGCCGAAGCCTTTGGCGCGTCGATCGATCATCAGGAAACCCGCAGAACGGGTAAAACCGCTCCTTCGACCGTGGTCGGTCGCCGGGAAGCCGAGCGGGAAGAGCGCCCGGCCGGAGACCGCGAGATTGTCGATCCAGGCGGCCGGCGGATGGTCGAGCGCGAAGTTGGCGTAGATCACGTCCGCATCCTCCTTCGGCCATTCGGTCGCGTCGCCGCGGACGAGCTCGACATTCGCGTAACCCGTCAGGTTCTGCCGCGCCTTGTCCGCGAGAGCCTCGTCGTATTCGACGGCGATCACCCGGCCTGACGGCCCCACCAGCTCGGCGATGATGGCCGTGTAATACCCGGTCCCGGCACCGAGATGGGCGACCGTCTCGCCATCGCGGATGCCGAGCGCGTGCAGGGCGCCGGCATGCAGCGACGGCATGCCGTTGTTGACGCCGCGCGCCGTATCCAGCCCGACCAGCACATCCTGGTAGAGCACCAGCGGATCGGTCGAGGCAAGCTCGCGGTAATTGCGGAAATCGTTGTAGACCCAGGGCGGCGGGCCGACGAATTGTTCGCGTGGCACCTTGGCGAGGGCGGCGAAAAGCCGGGCGTCCGAACTCACGCCGGCCTTCGCCAGGATCTGGCGGGCATAGATCTGCCGGTGCAACGGCTGGTTTTCGAAATCCATCCAATTCCTCCATTCTGACAGGGAATCACTATCGCAAGCCAAGCCGACAAAATCGCGACAAACGATAGGTTCTTCAATGAAATGAATTGGTCCGGCCCCGCCACATCGTCTAGACGGGAAGGATAATCAGAACAGAATACCGGAAACACCCCGCATGGCCATCGATACCGCTCCGGCGACGATAGTGAAGAACGAAGACACGCCGCGCGGCTTCGCCTTCGGGCTGACGGCCTATTTCCTCTGGGGGTTCCTGCCGTTCTACCTGAAGGCCGTCGCCCATCTTCCTTCGCTCGAAGTGCTGGCCCACCGGGCGCTCTGGTCGGTGCCGGTCGCCGGGATCGTTCTCCTGATCCTGCGTCGCACGGGTGATCTCAAGGTGGCGATACAGAACCCGCGCATGCTTGCCATGGCATGCCTGACCGCGCTGATCATCATGGCGAACTGGGGTATCTATGTGTGGGCGGTCGCCGCCGGCCGGGCGCTCGATGCGGCGCTCGGTTATTTCATCAATCCGCTGTTCAGCATCTTTCTCGCGGCCGTCCTGCTCAAGGAACGGCTGGCGCCGGTTCAGCTCGCCGCGATCGGCCTTGTAGTGGTGGCGGTGGCGATCCTCACCTATGATGCGGGCGGATTGCCGTGGGTTTCGCTGGCACTTACGGTCACCTGGGGTTTCTATGCGCTCTTCCGGAAAACCCTGCCGATCGGCCCGAACCAGGGTTTCTTCCTGGAAGTGCTGCTGATCAGCATTCCCAGCCTGCCCTATGTGATCTGGCTGGAATCGACCGGCCAGGGCCATCTCCTCAATTCGACCGGCTGGGACACGTTCATCCTGGCGATCGCCGGCATCGTCACCGCCGGGCCGCTGATGATCTATGCCAACGGCGCCAAGCTTCTCAAACTCTCGACCATCGGCATCATGCAATATATCGCGCCGACGATGATCTTCCTGATCGCGGTCTTCGTCTTCCATGAGCCGCTCAGCCTGGTGAAGCTCGGGGCGTTTGCGCTGATCTGGCTGGCACTGGCGATCTACACCTGGTCGTTTCTGAAGCAGACACGCGGCCGATAGGCCTTTCCCGGAGCATTCCCATGAAGATCAGCGACATCCCGTTCGGCACCACCGACTGGAGCGCCATTCCCAAGACCGAGCACAAGGGCGATACGGGGCTGGCGACCTGGCAGACCTGCCATTTCGGGGGAATAAGGGTCCGGATGGTCGAATATACGCCGGGCTATCTCGCCGACCACTGGTGCGTCAAAGGCCATATCCTGCTCTGCCTCGAAGGCGAGCTGAGGACCGAACTCGCCGACGGCCGGGTCTTCACGCTTACGCCCGGCATGAGTTACCAGGTGGCGGACGATGCCGAGCCCCATCGCTCCTCGACATCGGCCGGCGCCAAACTCTTCATCGTCGACTAGGGCTCGATCGCCGACGCCTACAGCCTCGAAATCACCGCGCCCTCGCCGCTCGACGGCGGGCGCTCTTCGCCCTGTTCCAGGATCGCCGGGACGATCTGCTCGACATCGGCGATGACCAGCGGCTGGACGAGATGCGCGCGGTGGATGAACCCCTGTTCGCGCATGTGGGTGATGAGGTCGAGCATCGGATCCCAGAAACCGCCGATATTGGCGAACACCATCGGCTTCTCATGCCGTCCGAGCTGGGCCCAGGTCATGATCTCGACGATCTCCTCCAGCGTGCCGATACCGCCCGGCAGGGTCACGAAAGCGTCAGCGCGCTCGAACATCTTGTGCTTGCGCGCATGCATGTCCTCCGTCACAATCAACTCGTCGAGCTGGCCGAGCGAATGGCGCGTGGCCTCCATGTCGACCAGGAATTCGGGAATGATGCCGGTGACCTGACCGCCGTTCGACAGGACGCCGGCCGCGACCGCACCCATGATGCCCTTGGTGCCTCCGCCATAGACGAGCCGAAGCCCATGGGCGGCGACGGATTTTCCGAGCGCACGGCCGGCTGCAATATAGGCGGGATCGCGCCCCGGCTGCGAGCCGCAGTAAACGCAGATGGATCGAATCGGCACAGTTTTCTCCGCAACGCATTTCAAAGGGAGGGCCAAACCGAGGCCCGGTCGTCAAAATTGACGGGAAATGCCCGGAAGAGCAAGGGTTTATCGTGTGAAAAGCTTGTGAATGCGGGAGGAAAGGGTTAATCCGAATATGCGATGGCTATAGCTGTCGGGAGAGGCATTGATGATGAAAAACCGCGCCGGCTGGCTGGCTCTGATCGTACTCGCTATCGCATCGCTGCTGATGGTTTTCTTGGTGATGCCTGCTATCAACAAGGATTCAAAGCCGATCGGCGACGCGATCAATGCCGCAGGCAATGCCGTCAAGGACGCGGTGACGGAACCCCAGCCCACAGCCAGAGCGCCTGATGCCGCAAAGCCGGCCGACCAGGCCGCTGCCCCGCAGACGGCTCAGCCAGCTGCGTCTTCCGCAGCAGGCCAGGCCGCGGCGATGACTCCGCCCTCCTTTGACGTGCTGCGCGTCGAGCCCGACGGTTCGACGGTGATCGCCGGCCGCGCCGCGCCCCATTCCAAACTCGAAGTCACCGATGGCGTCGCGATCGTCGCCAAGGTCGACGTCGGCCCGAGCGGCGATTTCGCCGCCATCCTCGACAAGCCGCTGCCGCCCGGCGACCACCAGCTCGTACTCAAGGCGATCGGCAAGGATGGCAATACCACCCTGTCGGAGGAAACGGCGACCGTCTCGGTACCCGCCGACAAGAACGGCAAGCTGCTCGCCATGGTCACCAAGCCCGGCAAGGCAAGCCGCCTGATCGCCACGCCGACACCGGACGCCGCAACTCCGCCGGGCGCGAGCGCCGCGCAGCCGGCAGCCCAGGCCGCGGCAGCTTCGCCTGCTACCAATCCCGCTCCGGCCAACCCCGCGCCTGCCACCTCCCCGGCCGCCCCGTCAGCCAATACGTCCGTTGTCGCCCTGCCGGCACCGCCGTCCGGCTCGTCCAATCTCGCGTCTTCCCCGCCGAGCATGCCGGTCTCGGCACCCGCCTCGCCGGCGGCGACGTCCGCTGCGCCTGAACTGCGTGTCACCGCTGTCGAAATCGAGGGCAACAAGATCTTCGTCGCCGGCAACACCAAGGCTGGCACCATGCTGCGCGGCCAGGCCGACGGCCGTCCGATCGGCACCGCCCAGGCGGGCCAGGACGGCAGTTTCGTGATCGAAGGGGCGATCGACCTTGCAGTCGGCGACCACCGGATCGGCGTCGAGGCGCTCGGGGCCGGCGGCCAGGTTCTGGTGCGGGTCGAAGTGCCCTTCAACCGCCCGGCCGGCGACCAGGTTGCCGCCGTCGCAGCACCGCAGGCCCCCAATAACGGCATGTCGGCGGCCGACAGCGGCGCCTTCGACAAGCTGCGCAACGAAACGGTGCGCGCCTTCAACCTGCTGCGCGGGCTTTACGACGATGGCCGCGTTCCTTCGGCGGAACAGATGGCAGCCGCCCGCTCCGCCACCTCGATCGCCCTGAAGTCGCTCGCCGAATACCGCCTGCCGGCGGATGCGGCCGCCTCCGCCCGGGTGCTTGCCGAAACCACCGTCCAGAACGCTGCGGCGGCGGTTGCCGCACTCGACGCGCTCCCCAAGGATGTCGCAAGCGTCGGCGCCGGCCTGAAGCGGATCGGCGAAATGATCGCCCGCGCCGTCGGCCCGACCATCGCCCGCGAGCTGCACGGCGTCCAGGCCCCCACATCCGCCCCGATGACGGTCACCGATGCCAGCGGCACCCGTACCATCCAACAGGAGCCGCTGACCCAGAGCGAACGCAGTTCGGTGATCATCCGCCGCGGCGACACGCTCTGGCAGATCTCCCGTCGGGTCTACGGCCAGGGTGTGCGCTACACGACGATCTATCTCGCCAACGAGGATCAGATCCGCAACCCCGACGTCATCCAGCCGGGCCAGATTTTCGGCGTGCCGGACGAGGCCCTGCCGGACTCGGAGGAACTCCATCGCCAGCGGATGATACAGCGCCGGTCGTAAGGGGTTCGGGTACCAATATTCCTCCCGGCCCATTCGGGACGTCGCTTGGGACTGCGGCAGCTCCCCGACCACGCTCATTCCTGTGCTTGTCACAGGAATCGCGCCGCATCGCGTCGGCGGCGCCATACGACCTCCTCGTCGAGGCGATCACCCGCGAAACGATGATGAAGAAATGGCCGTGGAAATGGAAACTCAATCTCATCGAGGAATGCAATCCGGAATGGGAGGACATCGCCTCGCATCTGCATTCGTTATGAGAGAGTCCCTCGCCGCGCAGACGCGCGGCTGCAGGATTCCTGTGACAAGCAGAGGAATGAGGGTGGTTTAGGCTCAGGCCTTCACTCCAAATCCGATGCATCTGCGGAAGACAGCTTCCAGATTGCCTTTGCCAACAAGAACCCAGGTATGAGGCGTTGCAGTAGCTGCGGCGGCTCCCCGACCACCCTCATTCCTGCGCTTGTCACAGGAATCGCACCGCGTCGGCGGTGCGAAAGACTCTTCCCGCGCATATTCCTGCCGAGAAACCGGGAGCGATTTCCCCACCCGTGAAAAACGCATCCAGCCCAACCACCGCTGTCATCTCAATTCCCCTGCCCAAAGGCCCCTTGGGCGGCCAATGCCGCGCCGGCTCCGGTTCGGCCAGCTTCGCGCAGGTTCCGAGGAATACCGCGGTGGTCAGGCGGCGTGCTCGCATATTATCTCCGACTCTGATCCATGCCGCGCGGACAGGAGAAGAAAATGGTTTCCAGCATTAATTCCATTCGGACCTGGTCCTCCCAGGCGGCCCTCAATGCATTCAATGATGTCTCCAACAACAGGACGCCTGGCAGCTCGTCGTCGGGCTCGTCCTCCTCGTCGCTCGCCGACATGCTGTTTTCCAGCGGCGGTGACGACGATTACGAGGACGACAGGATCGCGGCGCTGATCGCCTCGCTGCAGCAGACCATGAACGGCAACGCCCCGGACACCGCAGGCGACGGATCGGTCGGCGACATGTCCAGCAAGGCGTTCATGAAGGCGCTGCAGGAGAAGCTGGACGCGCTGAAGGCGAACCCCGACAGCAAGGCGATGGCCGAGGCGATGCAGAAGGCGCTGGACGCCGGCACGCTGACGATGACCGATGCGGTCGCCGGCGACCAGATCACCGCCTGGGACATTACCGACGGCAAACAGACTTCGGCCGGCGTTACCTCCGTCGACAAATCCGACTGGACACAGTTCCTGAAGGACCGCCTGACGCGGGACGAAAGCGGCAAGTTCGTGCGCAACGCCGACGGCAGCTATATCGAGAAGGCGACCGGCGCGAGCTCCTATTTCGGCATGGTCGGCGAGGCCTATTATTACATCTCCTGGACCACGCCGGCAGCGACCACAAAGCCGGCAGCCGGAACCGTCACTGCCTCGTCCGCCGATACCAAGTGATCGCGACCGGCGGTGGCCGGAGACATCCCGCCTTCGCCTCGCATCGCCCGGCCGGTCCGAAGTTTCACGAAACCGTCATTGCAACATTCTTCCCCGGACCTTATGTGCGGGAGGCGTTTCGACGCGCCCGCTCCGGAGACATTGATGGCGAATAACAAGAAGACCATTTCGGCGGATGCCAGCAATCCGCTCGGCACGCTCGTCAACCTGTGGCCCTATATGTGGCCCGAGGGCCGCGCCGATCTGAAGGCCCGCGTCGTCTGGGCGACCTTTTATCTCTTCCTCGCCAAGTTCGTGCTCCTGACCGTGCCCTATTTCTTCAAATGGGCGACGGACGCGCTGAACGGCAAGCTGGATATGGCAGGCCTCCTGCCCGCCTTCCTGCTCGGCGCCGTGGTGCTGGTCATCGCGCTCAATTTCACCCGCATCCTGCAGGTGGGACTGAACCAGCTGCGCGACGCGCTGTTTGCCTCCGTCGGCCAATATGCGGTGCGCCAGCTCGCCTACCGCACCTTCGTGCACATGCACCAGCTGTCGCTGCGCTTCCACCTGGAACGCAAGACCGGCGGCCTGTCGCGGATTATCGAGCGCGGCACCAAGGGCATCGAGACGATCGTCCGCTTCACCATTCTCAACACCGTGCCGACTCTGCTCGAATTCCTGCTGACGGCCATCATCTTCTGGGTCAGCTACGGCTTCTGGTACGTGCTCGTCACCGCCGTCACGGTGGCGCTCTATATCTGGTTCACCGTGAAGGCCAGCGACTGGCGCATCTCCATCCGCCGCTCGATGAATGACAGCGACACCGACGCCAATACCAAGGCGATCGATTCGCTCCTCAATTTCGAGACCGTCAAATATTTCGGCAACGAGGAGATGGAAGCCAAGCGCTTCGACAGCTCCATGGCGCGCTACGAGAAGGCCGCGACCGACGTCTGGACCTCGCTCGGCTGGCTGAACTTCGGCCAGGGCGTGATCTTCGGCCTCGGCACGACTGTCATGATGGTGATGTCGGCGCTTGCCGTGCAGCGCGGCGAGCAGACGATCGGCGATTTCGTGTTCGTCAACGCGCTGCTGTTGCAGCTTTCCGTGCCGCTCAACTTCATCGGTTTCGTCTACCGCGAAATCCGCCAGGGGCTGACCGATATCGAGCAGATGTTCGAGCTGCTCGAGGTGCAGCCGGAGGTCGTCGACCGGCCGGATGCGAAGGCCCTCGACATCGCGCGGGGCTCGATCGCCTTCAAGGACGTGCATTTTTCCTATGACCCGGCCCGGCCGATCCTGAAGGGTGTTTCCTTCGAAGTGCCGGCCGGTAAGACGGTGGCGATCGTCGGCCCGTCGGGTGCCGGAAAATCCACCATTTCCCGCCTGCTCTACCGGTTCTACGACATCCAGGGCGGCTCGATCACCATCGACGGGCAGGACGTGCGCGACATCACGCAGCCTTCGCTGCGCGCGGCGATCGGCATGGTGCCGCAGGATACGGTGCTGTTCAACGATACGATCGCCTACAACATCCGCTACGGCCGCCCCTCGGCGAGCGAGGAAGAGGTGCTGGCCGCCGCCGAAGTTGCGCAGATCGGCCATTTCATCAGCGCCCTGCCGGAGGGTTTCGACACCAAGGTCGGCGAGCGGGGCTTGAAGCTTTCGGGCGGCGAGAAGCAGCGCGTGGCGATTGCCCGCACGGTGCTGAAGGCGCCGCCGATCCTCATCCTCGACGAGGCGACCTCGGCGCTCGATACCACGACCGAACACGAGATCCAGTCGGCGCTCGACGTCGTCTCCAAGAACCGTACGACGCTGGTGATCGCACACCGGCTTTCGACCGTCATCGGCGCCGACGAGATTATCGTGCTTCGCGACGGGCTGATCGCCGAACGCGGCACGCACAGTTCGCTGCTCGAACAGAACGGGCTCTACGCCTCGATGTGGAACCGCCAGCGCGAGGCCGTGCAGGCCGAAGAGCAGTTGCGCAAGGTGCGCGAAAGCGACGACCTCGGCGTGGTGCTGCGCGGCGTCCCGGCAGCGGAATAGGCCGGCGGCAGAACAAACTCCAGGACAGGACAGATCTCGACGTGAAACGCTACCTCACCCCCCGCATGCTCCTCCTCGGCAGCATTGCCATCGCCTATATGCTGGTGCTGGTCTTCTTCGGCTCGCCGCTGCTCGCCTTCACCACCTGGATGGGCTGGGTCGATCCGCAGGCGGCGCGGTAAGCGGACGCACTGTTCACAGGGCGGCGACTGTTCGTATCGCGGTTGAGATGCCATCTAACGTGTAACTTCAGACACAGTAAATTCAAGGTGGTAACGCAATGAAAAAGATCGGCTTTCTCTCCTTCGGGCACTGGACGCCCTCGCCGCAGTCGCAGGCGCGGTCGGCATCCGATGTTCTCCTGCAATCCATAGACCTCGCGGTGGCGGCCGAAGAGCTCGGCGCTGACGGCGCCTATTTCCGAGTCCACCATTTCGCCCGGCAGCTCGCCTCGCCCTTCCCGCTTCTGTCAGCCGTCGGCGCCCGCACCAAGCGCATCGAGATCGGCACCGCCGTCATCGACATGCGCTATGAAAACCCGCTCTACATGGCGGAAGATGCCGGTGCTGCCGACCTGATTTCCGGCGGACGCCTGCAGCTCGGCATCAGCCGCGGCTCGCCGGAACAGGTGATCGACGGTTTTCGCTATTTCGGCTACCAGCCGGCGGAAGGCGAGACCGATGCGGATATGGGCAGGCGCCATGCGGAAGTGTTCTTCGACGTGCTGCGCGGCGAAGGTTTCGCCAAGCCCAATCCGCGGCCGATGTTCCCGAACCCGCCCGGCATGCTGCGCCTGGAGCCGCATTCCGCGGGCCTGCGCGAGCGCATCTGGTGGGGTTCGAGTTCCAACGCGACCGCCGTCTGGGCCGCCAAGCTCGGCATGCACCTGCAGAGCTCGACGCTCAAGACCGACGAGAGCGGCAAGCCGTTCCACATCCAGCAGGCCGAGCAGATCCGCATCTATCGCGAGGCCTGGAAGGAAGCCGGCCATGCCCATGAACCGCGCGTCTCCGTCAGCCGCAGCATCTTCGCGCTGATGAACGACACGGACCGCGCCTATTTCGGCGGCAGCGGCGAAAGCCAGGACCAGATCGGCAATATCGACCCGCAGACCCAGGCGATCTTCGGCCGCTCCTATGCCGCCGAGCCCGACAGGCTGATCGACCAGCTGAAAGCCGACGAGGCGATCGCCGAGGCCGATACGCTGCTCCTGACGGTGCCGAACCAGCTCGGCGTTGAATACAACGCGCATGTGCTCGAGAGCATTTTGAAGCACGTCGCGCCGGGGCTGGGGTGGCGGTAGGGCAACCCGCATCCGGAAAATGCGGGAGCAGAACGCTCGACGATTGCGCCTTGCGGGATGTCAAAGAAACCGCAGACGGGTAGTTGTGGGACCAGGCTCGGATGAGCCTGGTTGCCTCGGCGATCACTTTGCCATGTCGCGCCAGGCCGTGTGTCCGGTCAGTCGGTGCATGCCGGCGCGATATGCATCTTCCGACGTCGACCAGCGCAGGCGGGCATATTCTTCGACATCCGGACCGACCTGGTAGCGAAGGCGATCGGTCGGGTCGGTGGCGGCGGCGTAGATCGCCTCGACCACCGACTGCTCTTCCGTCGAGGCGAAGGGATAGTTGATCATCGACTGCAGCATATGGTCGAAATATGGTCGATAGCTTTCGGGCACGGGCGCTGCCTGCGAGGCGGCCATGCCGGTAGTCGTGAAATTGGTGCTGCGCATCGCGCCGGGCTGGACCAGCCGCACCCTGATGTTCTGCGACGACAATTCGTAGGAGAGTGATTCGGAAAGGCCTTCGACCGCCTGTTTCGAAGCGCTGTAGACCGACAGCAGCGGCATGGCCGCGATGCCGACGCCTGAGCCGACATTGACGACCGTGCCGCCGCCGCGCCGGCGCAGGTGCGGCACCGCCGCCTGGATGACGTTCACCATGCCGAAGACATTGGTCTCGAAGATGCGGCGGATCGCATCCGCCGGCGTCGCCTCGAAGATCGAGACCATGGTGATGCCGGCATTGTTGACGACCGCGTCGAGGCCGCCGAAGCGGGCTATGCCGGCTTCTATGGCGGCTTCGATGCTGGCCGGGTCAGCGACATCGAGGGCGGTGACCAGAATGCGGTCGGGATAGGCGTTGGCCAGTTCCGGATCCGGCCTGCGCATTGTCGCGACGACGTTCCAGCCCTTTTCCGCGAAATGGCGAGCGGTCAGCTTTCCGAGGCCCGACGAGCAGCCGGTGATGAGAATGGTCTTGGTCATGTGTTTGGCTCCAATGTGTTGATGCGTCTTCACTAGACCGGCCTGCCGGAACAATACATAATGAGAACTCCGTTATTCATTATGGATCGTCCCAATGGATGCTCTTGCCGACGTCATCAAGCTACTGCGCCCCGCCACCGTCCTGCTCGGCAGCATGGCGGCTACGGGGCGATGGGGCGTTCGCGTGCCGGAACAGCCGGGACCGACCTTCTACTTCGTCACGCAGGGCCGCTGCTGGTTCAGGACCAGCGACGTGGAGCCCGTCGAGCTGCAGGAGGGCTCCTACGTCCTCTCGGCAAAACCACTCTCCGACTCGTTCCTCAGCGAGCCGAATGGACGGACCGAACTGTCGGACGATGCCTTCAAGGCCCGCCATACCGTGGATGGCGAGATCCGGATCGGCGACGAGGGCACGGGGCCGATGACACGTGTTCTCGGCGGGCTGATCCAATGCGATCCCGCCAATGCCGACCTGCTGATCGGGCTTCTACCGCGGCTCGTGCATGTGCCGGCCGCAGAGAAGACGGCCATGCGATTGCGGGCGCTGGTCTCGATCATCCTGGAGGAGGCCGCCGACAGCCGGCCCGGGCGCGATGCCGTCCTCTGCCGCCTGATCGAGGTCATGCTCATCGAGACCCTGCGCCGCGAGGCGGCCTGGGCGCCACATGCGGGGCTGCTGGGAGGGCTCGCCGATCCGCAACTCGCCCAGGCGCTCGGCCATATCCATGCGGATGTCGCCCGCGGCTGGACAGTCGGCGAACTGGCACGGCGGGTCGGTATGTCGCGCTCGGTCTTCGCCCGCCGGTTTTCCGAGGCCGTCGGCGTCGCGCCGGTCGAATATCTGCTGAGCTGGCGGATGGCCTTGGCGAAAGACGTGCTGCTGCGCGGCCGTGGCACGCTGGATGAAATCGCCGAGGCGGTCGGCTACAAGTCGGCCAGCGCCTTCAGCACCGCCTTCAGCCATCGGGTCGGCTGCCCACCGAGCGAATATGCCTCGTCTCTGCAGGCCGGGCGGGGGTGAGTACTGGTATTTTTGTGCGGCCGGCCCGATCGGCGGTTTCGCCTATACGGAACCGCATTGCCGCAAAAACGGTTTCCCTGTAGTCAGATGGCACTGACATACGGGAGAAAACGTTGATCAACCTCTTCGACACCATCCGCAACACGCTCGTGCCGATCCACAAGGAAGGTTACATCTTCGTCGCCGCCTTCTTCATCGCCTCGCTGATCCTCGGTTATATCGCCGAGCCGCTGTTCTGGATCGGCCTGGTGCTGACCTTGTGGTGCGCCTACTTCTTCCGCGATCCGGAACGGGCGGTGCCTCAGGACGACGACCTCATCCTCAGCCCTGCCGACGGCCGCATCAGCCATGTCGCCATGGTCGTGCCGCCGGTCGAGCTTCAATTGGGCTCGGAACCGATGCTGCGCATCTCGGTGTTCATGAACGTCTTCGACTGCCACATCAATCGCTCGCCGGTGCGCGGCCAGGTGTCGCGCATCGAATACCGCCCCGGCCAGTTCATCAATGCGGAACTCGACAAGGCCTCCGATGACAACGAGCGCAACGGCCTCGTCATCGAGACCCGCCATGGCAAGGTCGGCGTGGTGCAGATCGCCGGCCTGGTGGCACGCCGCATCGTCTGCTGGGTGAAACCGAGCGAACCGGTGAATGCCGGCGAACGATTCGGCCTGATCCGCTTCGGCTCGCGGCTCGACGTCTTCGTGCCGGCCGGCGGCCAGGCGCGCGTGTCCGTCGGCCAGCTCGCCATCGGCGGCGAAACCGTGCTTGCGGAATTTGGCTCGACCAAGGGCCCGATCATCAGCCGCCGCACGTAAAGGGAAGACAAAGCCTCATGGAGACGCCCGCTTCGCCACCCTCTTCGCAGCCTCCCTCTTCGCAGAACGAGCTTCACCGGGAACCGCATCGCCCCAACGACGAGGCCCGCGGGCCTCGTCTGCGCGAAATCCCGCTCCGGCTGCTGGTGCCGAACCTCATCACCGTGCTTGCCATCTGCGCCGGCCTGACCGGGATAAGGCTCGCCTTCGAGGGACGTTACGAGCTGGCGGTTGCCATGGTGCTGCTGGCCGCCTTCCTCGACGGGATCGACGGGCGCGTCGCGCGGCTCCTGAAGGCCACGTCGAAATTCGGCGTGCAGATGGATTCGCTTGCCGACATCATCAATTTCGGCGTCGCGCCGGCATTGGTCTCCTACGCGTTCCTGCTCGACCAGGCACATTCGATGGGCTGGATCGCCGCCCTGCTCTATGCGATCGCCGCCGGCCTGCGCCTCGCCCGGTTCAACGTCATGGAAGACCGCAACATCAAGGCCGACTGGCAGTCGGAATTCTTCGTCGGCGTGCCCGCCCCGATGGGCGCCATGCTGGTGCTGCTGCCGGTCTATCTCGGCTTCCTCGGGCTCGAATTCTCGCCGGTCTTCGTATACGCAAGCGTCGCCTATACGCTGCTGATCGGCTACCTGCTGGTCTCCCGCCTGCCGGTCTGGTCCGGCAAGTCGAGCCGCATCCGCCGCGACCTGATGCTGCCGATCATGCTCGGCGTGGTGCTCTATGTAGCGCTGCTGATGAGCTATACTTGGGAAGTGCTGTCGATCACCGTCGTCGGGTACCTCCTCGTCCTGCCCTTCAGCGCGCGTGCCTGGCACCGCCGCTACGGCACGATCACCATCGAGGATGAAAGTGCGAACGTCTGAAGGCAGGCGCACTCGGTAAGTTGCAACTTCCGCGCAACAGTTTCCCGCAAGATGACAGTTCTACGAATACCGGGCGGCAGTGCCGGCTTGCCGGCCACGATTCCGCCCGCTTTTATGGGAAAAGCCGCGATCGCAAAATGCAAACAAGAGATTCGCGTGTTGAGGAGACAGCCATGAGCACCGAGAAGAAGATTGAATCCAAACCGGAAATGACCACGCCTTACCGTCCGCTGGGCCTGAAGGCCGTGGTTGCCGCAGCCCTGATGCTGAACCGCAAGCCGAAGCTTACCCCTGCCCGCTGATCAGGCCCGCTGCCCCGACCCATAAGCCGGCAAGCCGACGGGTCATTCGCCGCCGAGGAAGCTCCACAGGAGCCCGAGCGCGAGCAAGCTCATGACCACCCCGATCACGACATCCAGCACCCGCCAGGCGGCGGGTCTGGCAAACAGAGGCGCCAGGAACCGCGCGCCGTAGCCGAGCCCGAAGAACCAGACGAACGACCCGATCGCCGCACCGGCGCCATAGGCCATCCGTTCCGCCCCTTCGAAGGCCGCAGACAGGCTGCCGAGCAGCACGACCGTATCCAGATAGACATGCGGATTGAGGAAGGTGAAGGCCAGGCAGGTCAGCACCGCCGCCTTCAGCCCCATCGGCTCCGGCGCGCCGGCGACCATCGCGGCCGGCCTGAGCGCCCGGCGGAAGGCCATCAAGGCATAGAGCCCAAGAAACACCGCGCCGCCCAGCGTCACCACCGAGATCAGCACCGGAGATTGCGAGACGATCGTGCCGAGCCCGCCGACGCCGGCGGCGATCAGCGTCGCATCCGACAGGGCGCAGATCAGGCAGAGGATGAAGACATGGGAACGGATCAGCCCCTGGCGCAGGATGAAGGCGTTCTGGGCGCCGATGGCAATGATCAGCGAGGCACCGAGTGCGAGGCCGGAAAGGCCGGCGGAAAGCAGGTTCATGGGATTGTCCGTGTAAAGGAGAAGCCGAAAGCTAGAAAAGCGACATCTGGGTTGAGCCGGGTTTCGGCTTTTTCGGCGGTTCCTCTTCCGGCTGGGCGACGGCGACCGGCTTCTGCAGGTCCGGCCCCATGTTGGCGACCTTGTTGACGAGGTCGGACACCGGCAGCGCCTCGAAGAAATCCTCCTGCACGGGCCGCATCAGGTCGGCCACTTCGCGCGGTTCCTGCGTCTTGCAGTCGAGCCAGTGGGAAAAATCCTCCGGCTCGATGACCACGGGCATGCGGTCGTGGATGTGGCGGATGCCGCCGTTGGCCGCCGTCGTCATGATCGCGGCGGTATCGACTTCGGAGCCGTCGGCCGAGGACCACGTCTCCATCAGGCCGGCAAAGGCGATGACGCCTCCGCGCTTCGGGCGGATCCAGTAGGCCTGCGGCTTGACGCCGCTTTCCTTCGGCGGCCGGCGCCATTCGTAGAAGCCGGTGGCGGGGATCAGGATGCGGCGGTGGCGCATGGCGGCACGGAAGGAGGCCTTGCCGATCGCGGTCTCGGAGCGCGCATTGATCAGCAGCGGAAATTCCTTCATGTCCTTCACCCAGCCGGGGATCAGGCCCCAGCGGGCGAGGAAGGCCCGGCGCTCCGGCAGATTGCTGCCCGGCTCACGCTTTTCCGAGGACATGACGACGAGGATCGGCTGGGTCGGGGCGATATTGTAGCGGGCCGGAAAATCGTCGAGATCCGCCAGGCTGAAGAACTCAGAAATATCCTTGGGGGTCGCCGTCAGGGCGTAGCGTCCGCACATGCGAACTATGTGGCATCGGGCTTTCGAAGGGTCAAGCGCTGATCAGGCGCTTCGCGGACCGAAGAGGATGATCGCCCCGCCGACGAGGCAGACCGCAACGCCGATCAGATCCCAGCGGTCCGGCACCCTGGCCTCGACAGCCCAGAGCCAGAGGATCGAGGCGAGGATATAGATCGCGCCATAGGCCGCATAGGTGCGCCCTGCCGCCTCGCTCGGCACCAGCGCCAGCAGCCAGGCGAAGACGACCAGCGATGTTATGCCCGGCGCCAGCCACCAGATGGGCTTTTCCAGCCGCAACCACGCCCAGAAGGCGAAACACCCGGCGATCTCGGCAAGCGCAGCGATGGCGTAGAGGGTGTAGGTTTTCATCATTGCCTATTCGAAATCCTGCGGTTTCACATCCTGAGCGCCATGCATGACCCGGAGAATCACGATCCGGTCAGGATAGGACCGGTAGTAGATGCAGCGCTGCCGATAGGGGAAACCGCGAAGCCCCGGCGAAATATGGTCGCGCGGCGAGCCGGTGAAATCCGACTCGGCAATCCAGGCGATCCTTTCGGTAATGTCCGCGAGGAATTCCCGGGCGTAGAAGGGGCTGCTTTCTGCGATGAAGCGACGGATGCCGCGCAAGTCCTCACGTGCCAAAGGCGCGATGATGAGGCGCTTGGGACTAATGGCCGTCGCCCTCGTTCATGACGTCAGCCAGCAGGTCGGCACCCGAGGCATATTCCTTGCCGAGCCCCGCCTCGATTTCCGCGTCCGCCGCGCTGATCGCATGCCGGAGCGACTGCACGCGCATCTCATAATCCGCCAGCATGCGGATGCCTGCCCGAACGGCTTCGGTCTCCGTACCGAAACGGCCATTCTTGACGAGATCGGCCAGAATGCCGTCATAGGCATCGCCGAGTGAGAATGTTTTTGCACGCGCCATGGCAAGCTCCTTCGCTTGAAGCATACGATAAAATACAATACTTTTACAATATCGGCTTTCCACCCTGAAAGCCTTCGGGGATCTCACGATCAGGCCAATGGTTACGTCATACATGCCCCAATCCCCGCAAGCCGCGTCCTCCGCCATTCTCGAACGCGATGGCCGGCTCCTGCTGATTCGCCGCATGAACCCGCCGTCGATGGATCTGTTCGCGTTTCCGGGCGGACGGGCAGAACCCGGCGAGACGCCGGACCAGACGGCGGTGCGGGAATTTTTGGAGGAGACTGGCATTCCGGTGCGCAATCCCGTTCTCTTCGCAACCTACGACCTGAAGAGCGAGAAGGAGGACAGGCGACATTTCTTCCTGTCCGTTTTCCGTGTGGAGGCCGATCCCGAGGCCCAGGCGATCGCCGCCGACGATGCGGCGGATGCCGGCTGGTATACGGTGGAGGAGATCCGCAGTCTGCCGGTGCCGGCAAGCGTGCTCGAATGTGCCGAGAGGCTGGCGGCGGAGATCAATGCCCGCTAAGACGAAAACAATCGCGCCCTCTCGAGACCCGTTCATGAAGCTCATTCCGCGACTTGGCTGCCTGACGCTGCTGGCACTTTTAGTGGCGACGCCGCTTGCCGCCCAGTCGACCCGCCAGCAGCAGCCGGCGCCCCCGCCTCCCCCGGCGATCGAGGAGAAACCGGCGCCCTATGACCTGCAGTTGACGCGGCTTGCGGAAGTGCTCGGCTCGATCCAGTATCTCCGCACGCTCTGCGGCGCCCCGACATCCGAATGGCGGAGTTCGATGCAGCAGCTTCTGGATGCCGATACCGGCACCGAACCGAAGCGACGCGAGAGGTTGACGGCGGCCTTCAACCGGGGATATCGGTCGTTTGCCGCCGTGCACACGTCCTGCACGGATGCGGCAAGGACCGCCGAGGAGCGTTATCGTATCGAAGGCGCAACACTTGCGACAGAAATTGCCGCCCGCTTCGGAAATTAGAGGATTATTTACCTCTTTTGGCAGGAGGCCGTGTCGTTTTGATAAAAGGCTGATAAAGTTTTTAACGGGCTAGTAATTAAACGGGCACCGAGGACGACAGAATGCAGACAGGCCGCAACGACATCGACGACATGATTGTGCATGAGAAGATGCAGGCTGCCTTGGAATATCAGAGCGAGGCATGGGCCGACGGCCGTGCCGACGGTATCGAGCCGGAAATCATCGCCGACGCAGCCCTGGTACTTGCCATGCGGGAAACCATCCGCATTCATGGAGAAATGGGCGCCGAAGCCATGCTCGATTCGCTCAAGAGCCGCATGCTCGCCGGCGAATTCTCTCCCGAGCGCACAGTTCAATAACGATAGAGGTTTCCCGTGCGGAATGCGGCGGAAACGACGATTGCCCAACTGATCATCCGCCTTTCGGCGGCAACGGTGCTTGCCGCGGCGGTCGGCAGCCAGTCCCTTGCGCTGTCCGAGCTGCGCCCGGGCGACGAACCCAGCCAACCGGAGAAGGCACAGAGCCGCGCGATCCTCCAGGCTTTCGACGGTACGACCCTGCCGCAGCCAGGTCCCGCGATCAATCGGTCGGCACAGGCCGGTGACACCAAGCCGACCGCTCCGACGGCGGACCCCAACGCCGCCAAATCCGCACCGGCCGACAGCAAGCCGGCGGAAATCATCCGCGACATGACCAAGCTGCCGGCGCCGGTCAAGCACATGCGCGAACAGCTCGTCGAGGCCGCGGCCTCCGGCGACATCACCCGCCTGCGCGCCCTGATGGGAACAGGTGCCACCCAGACGCAGGTGATGAACGGCGAGTTCGAGGACCCGATCGAAACGCTGAAGAGCTTTTCGGGCGACGCGGAAGGCCAGGAAATCCTCGCGATCGTGCTCGACATCCTGTCCACCGGTGCTGCGCATTTCGACGTCGGCACGCCTGATGAGGCCTATGTCTGGCCCTATTTCGCAGGAAAGCAGCTTTCGACGCTGACACCTCCAGAACGGGTCGACCTTCTGCGCATCGTGACGGCCGGCGACCTCGCCGGCATGGAAGAGAACGGCAACTACAACTTCTTCCGCACCGGCATCAGCCCGGACGGCAAATGGAAGTTCTTCTCCGGCGGCGATTGAGCGGACGGGATTGCTTTACGATAGTTTTTGCAGCGGCCTCATGGCGGCTGTGTTGATGGGTGCGGAGCGGCGCGTCCAGCCGATCTCCCCCTTGAGGGGAGATACCCTGCAGGGCAGATGGGGTGAACCTCTCAACATATTCTCCGCCACCGCATTTACCGATCCGGTGCTACCCCCCTCTGTCACCTTCGGTGACATCTCACCCTCAAGGGGGCAGATCGGTTGGAGCTTACCGCGCCCTCATCACCCGTGAACTTTATCATCCAACCGGACGGCATGTCTTGCCGCCGCCGTCACGAAGACTTAACTCTCAGTCTCAAAACAACCGGATTCCCGCACCATGCCCGCCGCCATTCTTCCCTCGCGAAGCCTGATCCGCCTTACCGGCAAGGACGCGCAGGATTTCCTGCAGGGGCTGATCACCACCGACATCGATTCGCTGCCGGAAGGCGAAGCCCGGCCGGGTGCGCTCTTGACGCCGCAAGGCAAGATCCTGTTCGATTTCCTGGTCTGGCGCGAGGGCGACGGTTTTCTCATCGAGACCGAGACGGCCCAGCGCGAGGCGCTGATGCGGCGGCTGACCATGTACAAGCTGCGCGCCGCGGTCGATATCGCGGGCGGCGCGGAAGACGGAGTTACCGTTTTCTGGGGCGACGATTCGGACAAGAGTGCGGTGAGGGACGCGGCCTTTGCCAAGGCAGGAATCACGCTCGCCCGTGCGCCCGGCAAGCTGGATGACGGGCCGGAAGCGGCCTATCATGCTCTCCGCGTCGAAGCCGGCATCCCGATGTCCGGCCACGACTATGCGCTGCAGGATGCCTTTCCGCATGACGTGCTGCTCGACCAGACGAGCGGTCTTTCCTTCCGCAAGGGCTGCTATGTCGGCCAGGAGGTCGTCTCCCGCATGCAGCATCGCGGCACGGCGCGGCGGCGGGTGGCGATCGTTTCGGGCGAGGCCGCCCTGCCCGCTTCCGGCACCGAGATCGTGGCAGGCGGCAAGCCTGTCGGCGCGCTCGGATCGGTTTCCGGCAACAAGGGCCTGGCGATCGTGCGCATTGACCGCGTCGGCGACGCCTTGGCGCGTGGTGTGGCGCTTTTGGCCGGTGATGTCACCGTCAGCCTGACGCTTCCCGCCTGGAGCGGGCTCTCCTTCCCGGTCGAGGCTGAAGAGGCCGAGACGTGAGCCCAGCGGTAACGGCACGGGCCTGGCAACGGATGCTGTCGGGACGGCGGCTCGACCTGCTCGACCCCTCGCCGCTCGACGTCGAAATTTCCGATATCGCCCACGGGCTTGCCCGCGTCGCCCGCTGGAACGGCCAGACGCGCGGCGACCACGCCTTTTCCGTCGCCCAGCACTGCCTCGTGGTCGAGGAAATCTTCCGACGCTGCAACGAGGCCTGCACGGCCGATGCGCTGCAGATGACGATGCTGCACGATGCGCCGGAATATGTGATCGGCGACATGATCTCTCCGTTCAAATCCGTGGTCGGCGGCGGCTACAAGGCGGTCGAGCAGCGGCTGGAGGCGGCGATCCACCTGCGCTTCGGCCTGCCGCCGCATCCGACCCGCGAACTCAAGGCGCTGATCAAGAAGGCCGATACGATCGCCGCCTTCTTCGAGGCCACAGAACTTGCCGGTTTCTCGGTCACTGAAGCCCGGAAATTCTTCGGCCAGCCGCGCGGCATCACCGCCGACATGCTGCCGATCCAGCCGATGCCGGCGCTTAACGCCCAACAGCTTTTCCTTGACCGGTTCCATCAGATCGAGGCCGAACGCGCCGCTTCGGGCAAGGCGCCATGACCGTGATTATCGTCTGCCCGCTCGCCGCCATCGCCGAGACCGCCGTCCGGCACAAGGCGCGCGAAATGGTGAGCCTGATCGCCGAAAAACAGGACTTTCACCGGCCGGGCGTGATTTCCGCCGATCGCCACCTGAAGCTTGCGATGAACGATATCGGCTTTGCCGGCACGGGCGACCTGATCGCCCCGAGCGAAGCGCATGTGGAAAGCCTGATCGCCTTCGTGCGCGACTGGGATCAATCGGCGCCGATCGTCATCCATTGCTGGATGGGCGTCTCCCGGTCGCCGGCCGCCGCGGTGATCGCCGCGCTCTCGCTGCATCCCGAGGAAGACGATTTCGCGCTGGCCGCAAGGCTTCGCAGCGTGGCGCCGCATGCGACGCCGAATACGCGGCTGATCGAGATCGGCGACCGGCTGCTCGGGCGGAACGGCCGGCTGGTCGCCGCCATCAAGGGGATCGGCCGCGGCGCCGAGACGGATGGGCGGGCGTCCTTCGTCCTGCCGCTAAAAATCTCGCATTGAACCTGAAAGTTGAACTTTCCTAATTGTTTAGCCAGGCGCGGGAAAGCGCCATTTTTTTCTTGACCTCGCGGTCTGCTGCGCCAATTAACGGCGAAACCGAAAGAAGGAGCAGATTGCCGGATGGACCAGGCATCGGAATTCGTTGTGGCCACGAGAGCAGCGCTCGCTCAGCTGAGCGCGCTGGCGGTGCAATATTCCTTCTCAGCCGTCGGCGCGATCGTTCTGCTCATCCTCGGCTGGATGGCCGCCGGCCTGATCAGCCGCTGGGCGCATCGCGGCCTGTCGCGCATCCACGGAATCGATGCGACGCTGTCGCAATTCTTCTCCAACATCATCCGCTACGCCATCCTCGTCCTCGTCATCGTCATGGTGCTCGGCCAGTTCGGGGTGCAGACGGCGTCGGTGCTTGCGGCGCTGGGCGCGATCGGCCTTGCGGTGGGCCTTGCGCTGCAGGGCACGCTGCAGAACATCGCGGCGGGCATCATGCTTCTGGTGCTGCGGCCATTCCGGGTCGGCGAGAGTATCGAGACCGGCAGCGTTACCGGGACGATCGTCGATGTCGGGTTGTTTGCGACCGAGCTCCGTACTGCCGATGGCGTCTATCGGCTGGCGCCGAACTCGACGCTGTGGAACGTGCCGATCACCAATTACAGCCGTTTGAAGACGCGCCGAAACGAGATTTCGGTCAGCATCGGCACCGACCGCGACATCGGCCGGACCCAGGCGAAACTGATGGCAATCGCCAGCGGCGACAGGCGGGTGCTGAAAGACCCGGCGCCGACCGTTTACGTGGCCGAATTCGATGCCGGCAGCGCCAAGCTGACGCTGCGCTACTGGACGAAGAGCAGCGACTGGTGGGAAACCGGCCGCGACCTGACCCGGGAGGTCAAGCTCGCCTTCGATAAGTTCCCCGGCGACAAATTGCCGGAACAGATTCCAGACCCTCAGGTAGAAACCCGCGACGTCACCGGTGAGAGCGGACCTCCGGCTCCTCACGGTGCGGACGAGCCGGTCGCAGAGCGGACCTGAAGGAAAGGATGCATCGGGCCGGCTTTTCACGAGGAAGCCGGCCCGATGCCCAAATTTCACGAGAACAGATCGGCGATTCGTCGTCACACGGCCTTGAGGCCGTATTCCTCGCTGCCCGACCAGACGATGTCCCAGGAGGCGCCGGGGCGGACGTTGCGGATGGCCGTCGGCTCGAAGGCGACGAGGCAGCGGCCGTCGTTGTGGCGCACCGATGGATAGATCAGGCCGTCATGGCCGTCGCGCCTCAGTTTTTCGGCAAGCGCCTGGCCCTGGGGGTAACCGATCGCCGGATCGGGATCGAGCGCCGGGTGATTTCTCTCGTCGGCGATGTCGGGGTACTCGCCGATGAAATCCGCCAGCAGTTCGACATAGCGCGCCGTCTCCTCGAACAGGCCGATGAACTTCAGTTCGCGGGTCTTATGGAAGGCGACCTCGGCCAGCGAGGTCATCGTGTCCCAGCTGCAGTACCAGGCGCCGCGGGTCTCGTCGTTGAAGCGGTTTCCGCCTTTTCGCGTGTAGGTGAAGGCGGCGTTGATATGCGTGTTGCCATAGACCTGCAGGTCGTGCTTGCGGCGTTTCCAGGCGAGTTCGCGGCGGTCGAGATAGAGGTTCAGCCCGCGCTCGGCGGCGAGGCGAGCGCTGGTCATGCCCTCGATCTCGGCAAGGATCGCCAGTTCCTCGTCGTTATCCACCAGGCCGCGCAGGCTCGGCGGCTTGTGGTAGGTCGCCGGGATCAGCCGCACCAGGCCCCGGTCGCTGACCGGCGTGACGATCACGCGCCGCCCCGCAGGGCATCGAGGTAATTGCGGGCCGCCAGGAATTGCGGCAGTCCCTCGTCGATCAACGTATCGATCGGGCGGGCGCCGCGGAACAGCGGCCCCTCGTTCGGCAGCGTCATCCACCTGGTGGCGATCGGATCGCTGAAATAGAGCTTTAGCGCCTTGTAGATGCCGATCGCGGCGCTGAGGCGCAGCATCTGGTCCTTGGTCAGCCCGCCGGAATAACCGGGTTTGCGGGCGCGTTTCCAGGTGCTTTCCGACATGTCGGCGAGTGCTGCCGCCTCGTTCACCGGCACGCCCCATTCGGCCACAACATTGCCGAAGGCTTTCAACGCAACCGCCGTCAGCTGTTCCGCCTGTTCCTTCCTTGCCGTGACCGCCATCAGAAGCTCCTTTGCGTCGAATCCAAATGTAGTTCATTTGGTCTCGATGTAAAGGTCAAATGGACCTTTATGGCTTGCGCGTCACTGCGACATGGAGGAGCGGTGTGCCCAGCCGGTCATGCGCATCTCGATCCAGGCCATCAGCGCATACATGGCGATGCCTTCGACGGCGAGCATCAACAGGCCGGCAAACACCAGCGGCACGTTGAACTGGCTCTGGGCGGAGCTCATCATGTTGCCGAGACCGTAGTTCGAAGCGACGGTTTCCGACACGACCGAACCCACGAAGGCGAGCGTGATCGCCACTTTCAGCGAGCCGAAGAAATAGGGCATGGAGCGCGGGATGCCGACCTTCAGCATGATGTCGAGCTTCTTCGCGCCGAGCGCGCGCAGCACGTCCTCGGTTTCCGGCTCGATGGTGGCAAGGCCGGTCGCGACGTTGACGACGATCGGGAAGAAGGAGATCAGGAAGGCGGTGAGGATGGCGGGGACTGCGCCGATGCCGAACCAGATGACCAGGATCGGCACCAGTGCCACCTTGGGAATGGCGTTGAAGCCGATCATCAGCGGATAGAGCCCGGCATAGATCGCCTTCGACCAGCCGATGAAGAGGCCGATCGCCAGGCCCGCGACGACGGCGATCGCGAAGCCGACGGTGGTCGTATAGAGCGTCTGCAGCGAGTTCTTCCAGATCGGCGACCAGTATTGCACGATCGCCTGGAAGACGCGCGACGGCGCCGGCAGGATGGTGGGCGGCGTCTGCAGCACGATGACCAGCAGTTCCCAGAGGACGAAGAGCCCGATCGTATAGAGCCAGGGCGCGAGTTTCACCCAGTTGATCCGCTGGGCAAGCGGCTTGGCGGGCGTCGCGGTGTTTTCGGTCAGCACACTCATGCGACAACCCTCGCGCTGGCGATTTCGCCGTGCAGTTCATGCACCATGTCGTTGAAGGCCTTTTCGTACATGACTTCCAGATCGCGGGGCCGCGCGAAGGGCACGGTATGTTCCTTCAGCACCTTGCCGGGACGGGCGCTCATCACGAAGATGCGGTCGGCGAGGAAGGTCGCCTCGCGCAGGTCGTGGGTGACGAGGATGATGGTGACGCCCTGCGCCGCGTGCAGGTCGCGGATGACGCACCAGAGTTCCTCGCGGGTAAAGGCATCCAGCGCGCCGAACGGTTCGTCGAGCATCAGCAGTTCGGGTTCGTGGATCAGCGCGCGGCAGAGATTGGCGCGCTGCTGCATGCCGCCGGAAAGCTGCCAGGGGAATTTCGAGCCGAAACCCTTCAAGCCCACGGTTTCGAGCAGGTGCTCGGCCTTCTCCACGTATTCCTTCTTGTTGGCGCGCAGGCGGTGGCGGTGTCTCTCGACGATTTCCAGCGGCAGGAGGATGTTGTCGAGCGTGGTGCGCCAGGGCAGCATGGTCGGGTTCTGGAAGGCCATGCCGACGATCGACACCGGCTTGGTCACCTGCTTTTCAGCAACGACGACGACGCCGCTCTGCGGGATGTGCAGGCCGGTGACCAGTTTCATCAGGGTCGACTTGCCGCAGCCGGACGGGCCGACGACCGCCGCGAACTCGCCCTTGCCAACCTTCATGGTGAGGCCGGAGACGGCAAGCGTACCCGCCGCGCCGCCATAGCGCATGTCGACATTGTCGATGGTAACGAGGTGAGGCATTTAGTCTCCGTTGCTGGCGGCTTGTTTCCGCTTCTCCCCAGCGGGGAGAAGGTGGCCCGAAGGGTCGGATGAGGGGGCGTTTGCCGCAGATTCCGCCTTTTCGCTGTTCGCTCAAGGCGTCGCTACGCTCCTCCCCCTCATCTGCCCTGTCGGGCATCTTCTCCCCGAGAGGGAGAAGATAGATCCAATCAGGGCAGCATCCGCTGTTCCTTGGCCGGCAGGAAGCTGGCGTCGAAGACCTGGTCGGCCTTGACGTTACCCTTGAGGCCCATGGAGACTTTCAGTGTGTCGATGGAGGCGGTGAGCCGCGCCGGGTCGATGCCGCCGAAGCCGTTGGCGACGACGTAAGGGGTCTTGATGTTCATCGCGTTCGCCATCTTCAGGCGCTCGAGCTCGATATCCTTGTTGAGCGTCTCGTTGCGCTTCAAGACGGCGGCGACGCCTTCTTCCGGCTTGGCGACGGCATCGGCAAAACCCTTGGCGAGCGCCTTCAGGACACCCTTCACGGCGGCCGGGTTCTTGGCCGCGAAATCGGTGTTGATGAGGACCGCATTGCCATAGAGGTTGAGGCCGTTTTCGGCCATCAGGATGGTGGCGATGTCGTCATCCTTGATGCCCTGGGCCTTCAGGTTGAGGATGACCGAGAAAGCGAAACCGAAGACCGCGTCGACCTTGCCCTGGGCGAGCATGGGCTCGCGGACCGGGAAGCCGATCGATTCGATCGTGATCTTGGAATCGTCGATCTTGGCGACCTGCTTGAAAGCCTTCCACTGGGCGAAAGCACCATCCGGCGGCGGCGCGCCGAGCTTCTTGCCTTCCAGCGACTTCGGATCGGTGGTGATGCCGAGCGACTTGCGGCCGACGACCGCAAAGGTCGGGCGCTCGTAGATCATCATCGCCGCCCTGATCTTCTGGTTCGGATCCTCATCGAGGAACTTGATCAGCGAGTTGATATCGCCGAAGCCCATCTGGTAGGCGCCGGTCGCAACGCGCGGGATCGCCTCGACCGAGCCGTTGCCGGTGTCGATGGTGACGTCGAGGCCCTCGGCCTTGAAGTAACCCTTGTCCTGGGCCAGCAGGAAGCCGGCGGCCGGGCCTTCGAACTTCCAGTCAAGCGTGAACTTGACAGCGGTCTGCGCCAGCGCGGGGGCGGGAGCGGAAGAAAAGCCGGCGGCAAGCGCAAGGGCCGCAACGGCCGAGAGTTTTGAGAACAGTCTGCGCGAGATCATGAAAGGTCGTCCCCCTGGAGTTTTTTGTACGGATGGGAGTATCCAAGCGTTTATTCGGGAGCCGCGCAAGTCGAAATTGCACACAAAACGATCATACTTTCGAACTGACCATTATATGCGCTAATGCCATTTCAATACGCATAATTCTGCCGATATTTTTAGCAGAGCCGATTGAGGACTGCACGTCGGGCGCGAACCCTGAAATTCCTCTTCCATATCATTCAGCGAGTTAGCGAAGCGGTGGGCCCAGGTTTCGCCAAGCACGGGAATACGGCAGCGGGCGCCGTCGAGAAGAAACGTATTGCCGCAGCCAATGAAGTCATCCCGACTGAAAGCTCGTCCGGGCGATGACGCAACCGAAATCCGGGCCATTGGATCCGGCTTGGGGGAGTCCTCAAAACGGCAATGGTTTCCGTGGCTTCCGATTGGGGATGGGTTGTGGAACACGGCCCTTCCCTTCCCTCGCCCGGCAATTGTATAACCGCTTGACCGAACTCCTCACCCGCGAGCGTGCCGATGATCGAAATCCTTCTTCTGCTGCTGGTGATCCTGATGGTGGGTCTCAATCGCAAGACATCGACCCGGGTGAGCGCGCTCGAAAAGGAGCTGGAGGCGATCAAGGCCGATCTCCTGGCACGGCAACCTCTCTCCGCGGCAGCGCCGGCGGCGGTCTCCGTGGCGACAGCCGTTGCCGCCACCGAGGACGTGGTCGAGGAACCTGCACCCGAGGCTGAAGCGGTTGCGGCACAGGCTGTGCCGGAAGAGACGATCGCAGCCAGCACGGCTGCCGAAGATGTTGCGGCCGCAGAAGAAGCCCCTGCTCCCGCAATGGCGGTGGCACTGCCGACTGCCAAGCCGAAGACCAAGGAAAACCTCGAAAGTTATCTCGGTGCCCGCTGGCCGGTCTGGGTCGGCGGCGTTGCGCTTGCCTTCGGCGGCATCTTTCTGGTGCGCGCTTCGATCGAGGCCGGGCTGCTCGGACCGGGTGCGCGCCTCATGCTCGCCTGCCTGTTCGGCCTCGTCCTGATGCTCGGTGGCGAGATCGTGCGACGCCGGGCGATGCCGCAGGTGTCCGACCGGTTCAGCAATGCGATGATCCCCGGCGCGCTGACGGCGGCGGGTGCCGTGACGCTGCTCGGGGCGATCTATGCGGCCTACGGCGTCTATGAATTCATCGGCGCGACGCCCGCCTTTGCCCTGCTAGCGCTCGTCTCGTTTGCCACTATCGCGCTCTCGCTGCTGCACGGGCAGGCACTGGCCGGGCTCGGCCTGCTCGCCTCGCTGCTGACCCCCGGCCTCGTCGCCAGCGACGAGCCGAACGCCAATGCACTGTTCCTCTTCCTCGGCCTCACCTGGGTGGCGGTCAATGCCGCCTCGCGCTTCCGCCAATGGACGATCGTGCCGATGCTCGCCAATATCGGCATCGGGCTCTGGGTGGTCGCCTATGCCATCGGCGCGGACGAGTTCGATACGCTACCGCCAGCGCTGACGCTGATCGTGATGATCGCCGGCACCGGCTTCTTCTGGCCGGGCGCAGTCTATGGCAGGGACCGAGTGGTCAAGACCGGCTGGGGCGGAATGCTCGGGCGCCAGCCGCTGACCATCACGCTGTCGGTGGCGTTCATGTCGGTGCTGCCGTCGCTCGCCATGCTGGCGACCAACCCGGTGGACGGCATCGATCCGTATTTCGCCGCCGCGGCGGTGATCGCGGCGCTCGCGGCACTCGGCGCCAGCCGGGCCTATGCGGTCTGGCCGGCGATGATGGCGGCCGGCGGAGCGGTGCTGAGCCTCGCCATCGTGGCGATTTCGCTGCTCGACACCTATGTGCCGCAGCCGGTTGGCAACGAGCCGCTGCCGGTCATCACCTATACGACCGAGATCGCCGTCAGCCTGCTGCTCGGGGCGGTGTTCACGCTGCTCGGCTTTGCGTTTCTCAGGCGCTTCCGCAAGGCGGAGCCGGAATTTGCGATGGTCTGGAGCGTCCTGATGTCGGGCGTGCCGGTCACGCTCGCGACGATCAGCTTCCTCAATTTCGGCAATCTCGGGCGCGACTGGATCCACGGGCTCTACGGGGCCGGTCTTGGCCTCGTGCTGCTGGCCGGTGCAGAATGGCTGTTCCGCGACCGCGACGAGACGGATGGCCGCATCGACTGGGCCGCCAATCTCGTCGTTGCCGGCTCGTTTGCCGGTTTCACGCTGGCGCTTCATGCGCTGTCCAATGGTATTGTCACCACCATTCTCCTGTCCGTGCTGGGTTTCGCCTATGTGCTCGGCATGCGGGCGCGGCCATGGCCGGCGCTTCCCTGGATGATGGCGGCGGCGATCCTGATCGTCTTTGGCCGCATCGCCTGGGAACCGACGCTGATCGGCCAGAACAGTCTCGGCACGACGCCCTTCTTCAACGCGCTGCTGCCCGGCTACGGCATTCCTACGCTGCTGGCGATCGTCACGGCCTATCTGCTGAAGGATTCGACCGATTTCCGCATCCGCAACCTGATGCAGGCGCTCGCCTCGCTCGCCGCCCTGATGACGGTGGCGGTGCTGGTGCGCCATGCGATGAACGGCGGCGTGCTGGACGACCGGGTGCCGACGCTTGGCGAACAGTCGATCTACACGTTGCTGACGGTCGGGTTCTCCGGCATCCTGATGACGCTCGATCTCAAGTCGCCAAGCCCTGTCTTCCGCTGGGGTTCGATGATCGCCGGCGTGCTCGCGACGATCAATGCACTGTCGCTGCATGTGTTTGCGCTCAACCCCTATTTCAGCGGCGAAAACACCGGTTCCTGGCCTTTCCTCAACCTGCTGCTGCTCGGTTATCTTCTGCCCGGCCTCGCCTATGCGCTGGTCGCCTATTACGCCCGCGGGCGGCGGCCGATGCCCTATGTGATCATGCTGGCGCTCGCCGGCGCGGTACTCGGCTTCCTGTGGGCGACGCTTTCGGTACGCCGCTTCTGGCAGGGCGAGAACATCGCCGACTGGAAGGGATTCCTGGCCGCCGAGACCTATACCTATTCGGTGGTCTGGCTGCTGATCGGCGTGTTGCTGCTGGCGATAGGCTCGAAGCTCGACGCCAAGAGCCTGCGGCTCGCTTCCGCCGCTCTCGTGCTGGTCGCGGTGGTGAAAGTGTTCCTGGTCGACATGTCGAACCTCGAGGGGATTCTGCGGGCGCTTTCGTTCATCGGACTCGGCGCGGTGCTGATCGGGATCGGGCTTTTCTACCAGCGCATTCTGGTGAACAAAGGCGGTGAACCCGCCGCCACCGATTCCCAGGAACCCGCTTCGTGACAGCTCCGCTTGCCGCCGCCTTTTCGCCTTTCGAGGCGCTTGCCGAGACCCTGATCCCGCATGCGACCGAGGGCGACGACGGCTCGCACGATATCGCCCATATTCTCCGCGTCTTCCGCAATGCGATGCGCATCCATGCCAAGGAAGGCGGCGATGGGCGGGTGCTGGCCGCCGCCGTGCTGCTGCATGATTGCGTGTCGGTGGAGAAGAACTCGCCGCTGCGGGCGCAGGCCTCGCGGCTGGCGGCCGAGAAGGCGTCCGTGATCCTTGCCGATCTCGGCTGGGACAAGGCGGATATCGCAGCCGTAGCACATGCCGTGACGGCGCACAGTTTTTCGGCGAACATTACGCCGGAGACGCTGGAGGCGAAGATGCTGCAGGATGCCGACCGGCTGGACGCGATCGGCATGGTGGGGGCGGCGCGCTGCTTCTATATCGCCGGTCGGATGGGCTCCGGCCTCTACGACCCGGCCGATCCGCTCGCCAGACATCGCCCGCTCGACGACAAGGCTTTTGCGATCGACCATTTCGAGGTGAAACTGTTCAAGCTCGCCGACGGCTTCCAGACGGCCGCGGGGCGGGCTTTTGCCACCGAGCGGCATGCGCGGCTGAAACAGGTCCTCGAGCTTTTCATCGACGAGATTTGAAGGAGACTTCCCATGCGGATCAGCGAACTCAATTTCTATCCCCTGAAGAGCGGCCGCGGCATCGCCCTGACCGAGGCGGAGATCGCGGCGTCAGGCATTCCCGGCGACCGGGAGATGATGGTCGTCGATCCGACCGGCATGTTCATCACCCAGCGGGAATTGCAGCCGCTCGCCAGGCTCGAGGTCTACCCGGAAACCGATTCCGTGCGCTTCGCGATGGAGGGGCAAGGTGAAATCCGCGTCGCCCGGCCGCCGGCTGACCGGCGCATGGAGACGGTCGTCTGGAAATCGAGCGTCAACGCGGCGCTGGCCGACGATGCGGCCAATGCAACGCTGTCGGAATGGCTCGGCCGGGATATCCGGCTGGTGTTCTTCGACGAGCAGGCCCGGCGCGTCGCAAGCCCCGAATGGGCGGGCGACAATTCGCCGGTGACCTTTGCAGACGGCTACCAGGTGCTGGTGACTACGACGGGATCGCTCGCCGCGCTCAATGCGGACATGGCGGCGAAGGGCGAAGGCGCGGTCGGCATGGAACGGTTCCGGCCGAATATCGTGCTCGACCACGACCAGCCCTGGGCCGAGGACGGCTGGACCGGTATCGAGATCGCCGGAATCCGCTTCGATTTCGTCAAGCCCTGCGCCCGCTGCATCATGACCACCCAGGACCAGCAGACCGGCTCGCGCGACGTGCCCGACCCGATCCCGGCCATGGGCCGCATCCGCATGTCCGCCGACCGGCGCGTGCCCGGCCCGCTGTTCGGCTGGAACGCCGTGCCGCGCGGTACCGGGCAGATCAAGATCGGCGATGAGGCGAGCGTGGTTGCCGAGCGGCCGGAGGCCTGGGCGATCAAGCGGCGGGCTTGATCAGGTTCCCATCGATGATCGTTACCGACCGGCTCATCCTCAGACGCCCAAAGCTTGCCGACGTCCCTGCCCTGTTCGAATTCCTCGGCGACTCGAACGCGATGCGGTTCACCCATGTGGACAGCTCACCGAGGGAATGCCGGCGGCGGGTGGCGGTGCACGAATGGCGCCGCCGCCGCGACGGTTACGCACCCTGGACCGTGGAGCTGAAGGAGAGCGGCCGGATCATCGGCTGGGGCGGGCTTTACGACGATCCCTTCGATCCGGGCTGGGGCGTCGAGCTCGGTTACTATTTTCACCCCGATAGCTGGGGCAAGGGATTTGGCCACGAGCTGACGGCGGCAGCGATGCATGAAGCCGACGAGGTGCCGAAACTGCCGAATGTCGCGGCCTTTGCCCGGCCGGAAAATGCCGCCTCGCGGCGACTGCTCGAAAAGACGGGCTTTCAGGTGGTGCGTTACGTGCCCGAGATGGAACGCTATTATTTCGAGCGCCTGCCGCCGGAAAGTTGAAGGGTCGCCCGAGGCGACCCCTCCCATCACTCGGCGGGATTGAGCGCCACGCCACCCGGCACCGCCTGCGGCTCCGGCCGGTTCAGCAAGCCATAACCCAGCAGCATCGTCGTGAACGCCAGCGCGCCGCCGGCGACGGCGACCCAAAAGCCGTTGGAGGCGCCGTAGGCATCGATCGTCCAGCCGGCAAGCGAGGAGCCGGCGGCAAAGCCGATGCTCATGCCGGTCATGGCATAGGTGATGCCTTCCGTGACCTGCGACGAGGGAACGATGCGTTCGATCAGGGTCATGGCGGAAATGAAGGTCGGCGAGATCGCGGCGCCGGCGAGGAAGATCACCGCCGTCAGGCCCCAGAGGCTGTCGACGAAGGGCATGGGCAGCGTGGTGACGGCGGCAACCAGGCTTGCGAAGAGCAGCCGGCGGGCGAGCGACGACTTGAACTTGATGGCGCCGAAGACGATGCCGACCACGAAGGAACCGGCGGCATATGCCGACAGGATGTAACTGGCGGCACCCTTGTTGCCCAGCGCTTCCGAGAAGGCGACGACCGAGACTTCCGCCGTGCCGAAGATGATGCCCATGCCGGCGCAGAGCACGACCAGGAACCACATGGCCAGAAGCCGCATGACCGAACCGCCGCCCTTTACACGATGCGGATCGACTTTCGGTTCGGTCGATTTCTGGACGACGAAGAGCGTCGTGCCAACCGCCAGGAAGGCTGCCGAGGCGAGCACGCCGGCTTCCGGGAAGAGCGCGACGCTGAGGCCGATGCCGAAGACCGGGCCGCAGATATAGACGAGCTCGTCGATGACCGATTCGAAGGCGAAGGCGGTGTGCAGTTCCGGCCGGTCGCGATAGATCTCCGACCAGCGGGCGCGCACCAGAGCCATCATGCTCGGCATCAGCCCGGCGACGAGGGCGAAGGCGAACAGGGTCCAGATCGGCCAGCGCATCCAGGCAGCAGTGGCAAGGCCGATCAGCGCGAAAAAGGTGACTAACGTGGTCGGTACCAGTACGGCCGACTGGCCCTTGGCATCCACCCAGCGCGACACCTGCGGGGAGATGAAGGCGTTGGCGAGCGCAAACGTGGCCGAGACCGCGCCGGCTAGCCAATATTCGCCATGCGTCTGGGAAAGCATGGCGACGAGGCCGATCGTCGTCATCGGCAGCGGCAGCCGCGCCACGAAAGCGGCGGCGGAAAAACCTTTCGTACCCGGCCTTGCGAATATTTCGCGATAGGGATTGGGCATAGCCTGCTCCTTGGGTTATTTTGAATGAGGACTTACATACGCCGCGTATGTAAGGTAAATAGTCGCATACGTTTCGTATGTCAATTAACATACGACGCGTATGCGAATAATTCGGAGTCCGCATGGCTGAGAAGATGGCAGACAAGATCGCACCCGAGATGGCTTCCGACACGGGCCTGAAGAGCGCCGCGAGGCCGCGCAAGGAAATGATCGCCGAAACGAAGGCCAAGCTGATCGCGGCCGCGCGGCACGCGTTTGCGCGCCAAGGTTATGCCGAAGCCTCGATGGACGATTTCACCGCCGGCGCCGGGCTGACGCGCGGGGCGCTCTACCACCATTTCGGCGACAAGAAGGGCCTGCTGATGGCGGTGATCATGCAGATGGACGCCGAAATGTCCGACCGGCTCAGCGCCATCTCATCAAGGGCCGAGACGCCTTGGCAGGCTTTCGTCGACGAATGCGTCGCCTTTATCGAGATGTCCCTGGAGCCGGAGATCCAGCGCATCATGCTGCTCGACGGCCCCGCGGTGCTCGGCGATCCGTCGCAATGGCCGAACCAGAGCGCCTGCATCCGCGCCACGACCGCGAGCCTGCAGAAACTGATCGACCAGGGCACGATCCGCCCCGTCGACGCCGAAGCCACCGCCCGCCTCGTCAACGGCGCGACGCTGAGCGCCGCACTCTGGATTGCCAATGCGGAAGACCCGGACGCGGTGTCGAAGAAGGCGGTGGAGGTGTTTCTGACGCTGGTTTCGGGGTTGTTGGTGGAGAGGTGAGTGTGGGGATGCGGCGTTGGTTGGGCTTAGTAGAGGCCCTCGTCCGTTTTCCGCCCATTCCGGACATGCTGTGTCGTGATGTCAGAACATAGGCCCCACTCGGAAGAAGTAGGCCGCGCGCCTTAGCCACGTTTCCGTCTTGCGAGGAATGACTGTAGGAGCGAGTCGAACATCGGCTTATATTTGGGGTAGGCTTTGACCAGATGTTCGAACTCGCGCTGGTAGTAGGCGATGGTTTCCCCGAGTTCCTTAAGCGCGTAGTCAGTCAACTGACCTTTTCGGCGGTTGCTGAGAATGTCCATCATACCAAGGATGCGACGCGCAATGTATTCAGGTGCATCAGCCGTCGTTGGCCGAAGTTGCGAGGTGTAAACTCCTGTCACGACATAAGGCTTCCGCACTGAGCCCTGATAGGTCTCTCGTTGTGCGGACCATATCGCATGAGCGAGTGGCTTGTCGTAGTGCTTGGTAATCGCCCTAACAATCACTTCTTCGGCTTCCCACGGAAGAACCTCGGCAAGCGTCCCAATGTAGGTAGAGGCTCCTGCGTACATGAAACGGCTTGCAAGCTGATGCCAGGAAACACAGGCGTTGTTGACGATGATTGGATTGCCATACCCTGCAATCGTCTGCACCATTGCGATGTAGTTGAAATCGGACATTGCAAGCGCAGCAGAGCCGTAGACCCGGTCTATCTGTTCCTTCTTGACTGGCTTTAACTCTCTTCCACCTGTCGTTAGATCAATCCAGTCCTTGATAGCCGTACCGACCTCGACCTTGCTGTCTTTATCAGGGTCAGTCCACGATACCCCATCGATGCTATGGAACACGTTCATCACCGTGACCTTGAACAAATCAGGGTCATCGGTCGTGGCAATGCCTGGGGCGCTATCAACGACAAGTTCCCGTTCACTGCCGGCACTGTCGGTGAACCGATAAGTGTCACGTACTCCGCTAACGTCACCGCAATGGGTAGCGATCAAGAGGAAGTCATAAGGATACCAGTCGATCATTGTGCTGATTGCGCGGACCGACGCACCATCGCCTTCATACGTCCGAATAAGGCTACCGCGATTGAAAAGGGCTTCGCGGACTTTGGCAACCTCAGGAGCATCAGTTTGCTTGGGATCAACTAATGCGGCGACAACTGTACCGATTGTACGATCTATCTGCCGCGCAAAGCCGTTGACGATCGTAACACCCAAACGTGGATAAACGAACAGGTGTGTGGACGGTATGTCGGGAAAAGCAAACCCGAACGGAAGTTTCCCGGTGATAAACGTCACCGAAGCACCCGATCCAGCTTTGGGAATAGGTGCATCAGCAACTAACAGCCGCAGAGTTTCAGCGAGATCCCGCAAAATCTGCTGTTGTGAGACCGTTTGTGAGACATCCGACGACGAATAAAATCGTGCAAGGATGTCGTCTTCTTCAACTTTACTCACTTCGGGGATCACGCAGATGCCAGCACCAAGAGACCACGCATAGTTGGCCGCTATCACCTGAGCCAGTGGATCGCCATCTTCGACCACCACCAAATGCGAGTTCAAGCCGCGTTGATATGTGTGAGTTGGCGCTGAATCAGAGAAAACAAGGTGTTTTTTCTCCCGCATTGCCTTCAAAAGACCAACGCCAATGTTGTCTCGGCCCCAGACAAGTTCCCCGTTGTTATGCAGTACGGGTATTTTAGCTATCACGTCTTCGCTGGATGCATCGGTGATTTCAGTGCCATTGTAATAGGGACTCAAAGCGTTCTTGGCATCGATTTCTACGCCAGCAAAAAAGTTCCGTGTTGCTCCGACCCGTGCAAGAGTGTTGTTGCAAGTGACCACCTCAGCCTGCACGTCTGGTCGTGCCATGCGGGGGGCTTCCAAGACAGTCAGATATTCTCCCTGCTTTGCCAGACGAGAGCATAGCATTGCTGTTAGGAACGCATCGTCGCCGACGATTGCGACATCACTAAAACGCGGAGATGAAATCGGTGTCGACATGGCTTGGGGAATGAAGTCCCGATGACTTGTAGCTATAGTGAGACTGGCTAGTAACTACTTCGGTCACGCAACCTTGTATGCAATGACCGTCATTTGACACAGGTTACCGCTCTTTGCGTCTCCGTCAATGACCGCTTTGCGCAAAGCGGCCACCACGCCCCAACCACCCCACTCCCCCACCTCACGCATGGCAGCTATTCGCAAAAGCAGGTTGTCCGGCCCCTTGCCGAACGGTCACAACGGGGTCATCACCATACGCTGCCTGATCCTCATGCGCCGGCCGGGTTTTCGGGCGGTTTGTCGAAAGAGACTGCCTTCATGACCCCTCGGTCCACCGGCCTCATCTGCGCCATTGCGGCGGTGACGATCTTTTCGATGCAGGACGGGATTTCCAAACATCTGGGCAGCGCCTATCCGCCGATCTTCATCACCATGATCCGCTACTGGGCGTTCGCGGGCTTTGCGTTTGCGCTGGCCAGTCGCTCGGCCGGCGGGGTGAAGGTTGCGGCAAGCGCCCGCCGGCCATGGCTGCAGATTGCCCGCGGCGCGCTGCTGGCGGTGCAGATCGTCATCTCGATCTTCTCCTTCTCGCATGTCGGGCTCGCGGCCAGCCATACGATGTTTGCGGCGACGCCGCTGGTGGTCGCCTGTCTTTCGGTGCCTTTCCTCGGCGAAAAAGTCGGTTGGCGGCGGTGGACGGCGATCGGCGTCGGCTTTATCGGCATCCTTCTGATCGTCAACCCGCTCAACGCCACCTTCGACGCCCGGATCGTCATCCCGATGGTCGCAACGCTGATGTTCGGGCTCTATTCCGTCATGACCCGGCTTGCCAGCCGCACCGACACCTCCGACACGGCCTTCTTCTATACCGGCGTCGTCGGCGCCGTGACGATCACCCTCGTCGGCCCGTTCTACTGGACGCAGGTCACGCCCACCGACTGGCTGTGGATGCTGGTGCTCTGCATCACCGGCATAAGCGGGCATTATCTTCTGATCCGCGCCTTCAACCTGCTCGATGCGGTTGTCGTGCAGCCGATGTCCTATATCCAGTCGGTGCTGGTCTGCCTGATCGGCGTCTTCGTGTTCGGCGAGGTAATGACCGCCAACATGATCCTCGGCGTCGCGATCGTCATCGGCGCCGGCATTTTCACCATCTGGCGCGAGGCCAGGCTCGGCCGCGCAGCACCACCGGCGATCGATCCGCCGGGGACGCCGTAAGGGGGCGCGGAGGTCCGGGGGATATTTTGCTCCGATCCGGATTCGATACGGGCTCCTGCCGTGCCCACCCGATACCCCCCTCTGTCCTGCCGGACATCTCCCCCTCAAGGGGGGAGATTGACTCGTGGCGCCGCCCCTCCCTGTCTCAGCTACCTTCCTTGCTGCAAATGATACGGCAAATGTTGCGGGAAGGTCGTACCGCATCCGATCTCCCCCCTTGAGGGGGAGATGTCCGGCAGGACAGAGGGGGTGCCGCACCCGGAACCACAGTTATGCGGGCGGTCCCCGAGCGCGTCCCCATCAATCCCGGTGATGGATTGATTGAGGAAAAGTTGTTTTAAGAACAGCGGCGCACGCGATATGGTTTCTTGTTGTTTTCGAGGAGGAATCGCATGCCCATGTCTGCATCGCCATCCGCGCGGAAGCCGGCTTCCATGCCCTGGCTGATCATCATCGCCGGCGCCCTGATCGCCATGCTGACCTTCGGCCCGCGTTCGGCCATGGGCTTCTTCCAGCTTCCGATGCTCGCCGACACCGGCTGGGACCGGTCCACCTTCGGGCTCGCCATGGCGATCCAGAACCTTGCCTGGGGGCTCGGCCAGCCGTTCTTCGGGGCGCTTGCAGACAGATACGGTACAGGCCGCGTGCTCACCATGTCCGGCGTGCTCTATGCCGCCGGCCTGATCATCATGGCCAATGCCGCCGCGCCGGTCTGGCTGCATATCGGCGGGGGCGTGCTGGTCGGCCTGGCGATCGCCGCCGGCTCCTTCAGCGTCATCCTTTCGGCCTTTGCCCGCAACGTGACGCCGGAGCAGCGTTCGATGGCGTTCGGCATCGGCACGGCCGCAGGCTCGGCCGGCATGTTCCTGTTTGCGCCGCTGAGCCAGGCGCTGATCAGCAATTTCGGCTGGTCCGACAGCCTGGTCTATCTATCGGTACTGATGCTGATCGTGCCGCTGCTCGCCTTTCCGTTGCGGGGCAATGCAAGCTCGGGAAGCCAGTCGCACAGCCAGTTCCAGCAATCGGTGGGTGCGGCCCTGAAGGAAGCCTTCGCTCATCAGAGCTACCTGCTCCTGACCGCCGGGTTCTTCGTCTGCGGCTTCCAGGTCGCCTTCATCACCGCGCATTTCCCGGCCTATCTCGGGGATATCGGCGTCGCGCCCGCTTACGCGGTGATCGCCATGGCGCTGATCGGCTTCTTCAACATCATCGGCTCGCTCGGCGCGGGCTTTATCGGCCAGCGGTATTCGAAGCCCTATTTCCTCGCCTATATCTATATCGCCCGGTCGATCGCGGTGACCGCCTTCCTCATCCTGCCGCAGACGCCTTTCTCGGTGATCGTGTTCGCGATCGTCATGGGGCTGCTCTGGCTTTCCACCGTGCCGCCGACCAATGGCCTCGTCGCCATCATGTTCGGCACCCGCCATCTGGGGCTGCTCGGCGGCCTCGTCTTCCTGTCGCACCAGGTGGGCTCGTTCCTCGGCGTGTGGATGGGCGGTTATCTCTACGACCGTTTCGGCTCCTACGACCCGGTCTGGTGGCTCGGTGTGGCACTCGGCCTTTTTGCCGCCGCCGTGCATTGGCCGATACAGGAAAAGCCGGTGGACCGCGGGGTATTGCAGCCGCAGCCGGCGGAGTAACGGCCGGCCAGGCCTTTAGCTGGCCTGGCGTTCCGCATCCTTCGAAAGCGCCTTCAGCGCCGCCTGGACGAAACCGTCGCGGGCGGCGTTTTCCGTCAGCCCCCGGGGTTCGTAGACGTGGCGGTGCAGGAAATAGCCGGTGAGCCGGAAGGCCTCCGCCATGCTGTCGCGGTCGGCGGCGGAAGCGGCGCCTTCTCCGAGGAACCCCGGCAGGGCCAGCATGCGGTCGGCATAGGGCGTGCCGGCCTCGCGGGAGACTGCGCGGCCGGTTTTCGGCGAGACGTAGACAAGGTTTTCGCGGCCGCCGGTCGCCGCGCATTCGGTGAGGTCGAGGCCGAAGCCGAGGTCGTTCAGCACCGCAAGCTCGAACCGCACGAAAAGCTCACCGGCATCGGACGGATCGTCGAAGGCATCGAGGATGATGTCCAGCGCATCGAAGAGATGCGGATGCGGGTCGCGCTCGGGCAGCAGGCGCAGCAGCGCGCCCATCGCCTGAACGCCGTAGACGGCGGTCGCCGTCTCCATAAGCTTGGCGGCGCGCAATCGGATCGGTTCCAGCTTGAACTCGCCGAGATGTTCGTCGAGCCTTGCGCGCCAGACCACTTCCACCCGGTTTCCGGCCTGCAGCACCGGCTGCATCGCCCGCGAACGGCCGGAGCGGACGAGGCCCAGATGCCTTCCACGATCACGGGTCATCAGCTCGGCGATGACGCTTGTCTCGCCGTGGCGTTTGACGCCTATGATGATCGCTTCGTCCTGCCACTGCATGTATCTGTTCAAGCTCCTTTGAAGCCGATTCAACAATAAAGCATAAGTCCTTCGGACTGAATCGGTTTCTGCTGTCGCGCGGCTGCGGCAAAGATGCAGATGCCTATGGGCTTGCCTGGAACAAATCGGCCTCCATTTGGATTCCTGTGCGAAAATTCGCGACGCCACTATGACCCCTGGGAGTCTTCATGAACTACGCCCTCTTCGCCGCCGCCCTTCTGACCGCCTCGCCCGCCACCCTTTTCCCCTCGCCGGCTGCCGCGCAATCGCAGCAGCTCGAGCAGGCCTGCATCACGGTCGCCAAGAATTTCCTGCTGGTGCCGTCGATCAAGACGGGTATCGTCCAGTCCTTCCCGGAACTGGATCCGCCTGGCGCGCGGCTGACCTATTCCACCCGCGAGGACGCCAAGCCGACCGATTTCACCAACCAGATCGAATGCGAGTTCGACAAGGGGCAGCCGCCCTTCCGTCTGCAGCGTTTCTGCATTTCCGACACCTGCTACGGACCCAACGAGCAGGATCAGGACAACCGCCGGCGCTACCAGGAAATCAAGGCTCTAATGGACCGGCAGAAGTGACGCGCAAGCCTATTTGCCGAGCACGTTGAGCGCCGACGTGAGATAGCGCGCGGCGAGCATCTGGCGGCGCTTGGTGGCGAGCCAGAGAGCGGCGCGGCAATGGCGTTCCAGAGGATCGGTCGCGGCAACCGCCGCGGCCGCGGACTGGATGGCAACGGTGCCGGAATAGATATACGGAACGCCCTCGGCATCCCGCAGACAACGGCCATTGGCAATGACGTCGATCCGGCGCCCGTCCGGATGGGTGAGGCGGTAATTTTCCCGGTACGCGCCGCCGCCGACGATCGCATCGTGGATCGCCTTGGCGACCCGTTGCCGGTCGCCCTCGTTGATGTAGCGGATGACCCTTTCGATCGGGGCGCCGGCAGCCAGTTCCTCTTCGGAAACGCCGAATATGTCGGCGATCACCTGGTCGCCATACACCTTGTTTTCCGGGACGACCCAACTGTAGAAGCCGAGAGAATTCGGATCATCCGAGCCCGTGTCTTCCTCTCCCGATCCCACGTCCGACATTCATGACTCTCCGTGCCACTTTATCGATAAATTGGATCGTCGGCTCTACGTTAGCAAGTCGTTATAATGATGGATAAAAACCGCTACTACCTAGCGACGTCGTCCGCAGCTGACGCCCGGAAGAATTGACGCCGCCGGGCGGCGGCGCAGGCGGATATCGCATTGCTCAGGACTTCGGAAATTCCAGTCCCATTTCGCGGAAACGTTCCGGATCATCGCCCCAGTTCTCGCGGACCTTGACGAACAGGAAGAGGTGGACCGGCTGTTCGAGGATCTCGGAGAGTTCCTTGCGGGATGCGGTGGAGATCGCCTTGATGGCGTCGCCGTTCTTGCCGAGCGCGATCTTCTTCTGGCTGTCGCGCTCCACGTAGATCACCTGTTCGATGCGCACCGAACCGTCCTTGCGCTCCTCCCACTTCTCCGTCTCGACGTGGCTCGCGTAGGGAAGTTCCTGGTGGAGGCGCAGGAAGAGTTTTTCGCGGGTGATCTCGGCGGCGAGCTGGCGCATCGGCAGGTCGGAGATCTGGTCCTCCGGATAATACCAGGGGCCTTCCGGCAGCTTGTCGGCCAGATAATCCATCAGGTCGTCGCAGCCGGAACCGGTGGTCGCCGACACCATGAAGGTGCGCTCGAACGGCACAGCCTCGTTGGCCGTGGCGGTGAGCTTCAGCAGATCCTCGTGGCGGACGCGGTCGATCTTGTTCAAGACCAGGATCTTCGGCTGATGGACTTCCTTCAGGCCTTCGAGGATCGCCTCGGCATCGCCGCGGATGCCGCGTTCGCTGTCGATCAGGAGCAGGATCAGGTCGGCATCCTTGGCACCGCCCCAGGCCGAGGTCACCATGGCGCGGTCGAGCCGGCGGCGCGGCTTGAAGATGCCGGGCGTATCCATGAAGACGATCTGGGCGTTGTTGTGGATGGCGATGCCCCGCACGATGGCGCGCGTCGTCTGCACCTTGTGGCTGACGATCGACACCTTGGCGCCGACCAGCCGGTTGAGCAGCGTCGATTTGCCGGCGTTGGTCGGGCCGATCAGCGCCACGAAGCCGGAATGGGTCGCACCAGCGGGTGTCGCCTCAGCAGAGGTCTGGCCGGTTGCGTTCTCTTCACCGGTAGTGTTGTCGTTCTCGGTCATGGTGTCCAATTCATTGTTCGGCAGAGGGTTTCTGCCACACGCCTTCGCGTTCGAGCATCTTGGTGGCGGCCACCTGTTCGGCGGCGCGCTTGGAGCGGTCCACGCCGGTCTCCGGCGCCACGCCCGGAACGTCGACCGTCACCGTGAAGCGTGGATCATGATCCGGTCCGGAGCGTTCGTCGACCCTGTAGGCGGGCGTCAGGCCGAATTTTGCATGCGCCCATTCCTGCAGCTCGGTCTTGGCATCGCGCCGCGCGCCGTCGGCGCGGGTGGCGCGGCCTTCCCAGTACCTGATGATGAAGCCGCGGGCGGCTTCCAGCCCGCCATCCAGATAGAGGGCGGCAATCAGGCTTTCAACCACGTCGGCACGCACGTTCATCATCCGCTTGCCGGTCAGCTTCTTGACGTCGGCGCCGGTGCGGATGAAGCGGTGCAGTTCCAGTTCGTCGGCGACAATGGCGCAGCTATCGGCGCTGACCAGCTGGTTCAGACGCACGGAAAGCTCGCCTTCGGCAGCGGTGCGGAACGTCTTGAACAGCAGTTCGGCGACGCATAGGCCGAGCACGCGGTCGCCGAGGAACTCCAACCGTTCGTAATTGGCGCTCTTGGCCGACCCGGTGCTCGCATGGGTAAGCGCCCGGTCGAGCCATTGCTTGTCGGCGAATTCATGACCGATGGCTTTTTCAAGCTGGCCGCGTTCCTCCGCCGAAAGCGTCTTTGACTTCATCACCGAACGACCTTGAAAATCCGATCCCAGCGCATGTTGGTCGGCCATTTCCAGATCTCGCGGAACGAGGTGTCGTTGCCGAGCGAGAAGAAGATGACGCTGGCGCGGCCGACCAGGTTTTCGGCGGGCACGTAACCGACGTCGAAACGGCTGTCGAGCGAGTTGTCGCGGTTGTCGCCCATGAAGAAATAATGGCCGGCCGGAACGACGAATTCCTGGGTGTTGTCGCCGCGCGAAACCGGAGAATGGTCGAGCGTGTCATAGGTGACGCCGTTGTCGAGCGTTTCGCGGAAGACCGGCACGTCGGTGCCCGGATCGAGACTGTAATCGGATGTGAAGGTGCCGTCGCCCTGCTTGGGGACCGGCTTGCCGTTGAGGAACAGCACGCCGTTCGTGACCTGGACGCGGTCGCCCGGCAGGCCGATCAGGCGCTTGATATAATCGATGTCCGGATGGCTCGGCAGGCGGAAGACGATGACGTCGCCGCGCTTGGGTTCGCTGAACTCAAGGATACGGCCGGAGAAAAGATTGGGCGAGAACGGCAGCGAATATTTCGAATAACCGTAGGTGAACTTGTTGACGAAGATATAGTCGCCGACGAGCAGGGACGGCATCATGGAGCCGGACGGGATGGTGAAAGGCTGGAACAGCACGGTGCGGATCACCATCGCCAGCAGAAGAGCCTGGATGATGACCTTGATGTTTTCCCAGAGGCTGTTCTGCGACTTGGTCTCGGCTTTGTCGGACACGTTTGACGTCTTTCTGTTCGGCTCGGCTGTTGCCAGCGGTTTTGCGTTCTCTAAACCCTTCGCAAAGCGGCGGCAATGGTCGATTAGGCCGCGAGGCGCGCTTCGATCACCACAAAGGCCTGCGCATAAGGGTATTCGTCGGTGATGGTGATGTGAATAACCGCTTCATGGCCTGCCGGCATCATGCTCGCGAGGCGTTCGGCGGCGCCATTGGTGAGCACCATCGTGGGCCGCCCGCCGGGCAGGTTGACGACCCCCATATCCTTCCAGAACACGCCGTGGGCGATGCCGGTGCCGAGTGCCTTGGAGCACGCCTCCTTGGCGGCGAACCGCTTGGCATAGGAGGCCGCCCGGTTCTGGCGGCGGTCGGATTTCGCCCGCTCGATGTCGGTGAAACAGCGATGGGTGAAACGCTCGCCGAACCGTTCGATGGATTTCTCCACGCGTCTTATGTCGATGAGGTCACTGCCCATGCCGATGATCATGAAATCTTCCTCGCGGCGCCCGGCCGGTTCTTGTCAGTCCTATACTGACTTGAGGGCTCCGGCCCGCGCCGTCAAGCGTTCCAGCCGCCGGTTGCGAAAACTGCGCACGCCCAGATAAGTGACGGCATAGAAGACCAGGCCGGACAGGATGCCGGGCGGCAGGGAACCGATCAGCATCGGCTCCAGGATCGGCCGCCAGAGTTGCGAGACGTCGAGGTGGTGAAACAACCTGCCGAGATCGAGACTGTCGTGGCCGGCGGCGTCGTGGCCAAGCATCGTCTCGCCGAGCTTCCAGGTGAGCGGCCAGATGATCGGACAGGTGATGGGGTTGGCGAAGGTGGTGCCAAGCGCCGCGGCGATCATGCTGCCGCCGAAGAGATAGGCAAGCGGGATCGCAAACAGGATGTGGAGGCCAAGAAACGGCGTCCAGGCGCTGACCACACCGATCGCAAGGCCGGCGGCAACCGCATGCGGCGAACCGCCGATGCGCATCACCTTCAGGCGATAATATTCGAGGACGCGGCGAAAGCCCTTGGGAGGCAGGACGGCACGGCGCAGTCTTTCACGAAATGCAAGCGGTGTACGGCGGCGAAACGGCATCGGGGCGCATCTGGTTCGGCAGCAGGATATTCATCCGTCAGCTGCGGTAATCTTCGGTCGAACAGGCTTTAGCCCAAGCCGAAGATGATGGCGAAAATTGGCCCGCCCTGCACAAGAGCGGCTTTCGCAGAGATGATCCGGTCACCGGTCGCGTCGACGCGGGAAGACCTGCAGCAGCCGCGCGGCGTCGTTTCCGCGCGAACGGGTGGCTGGTCGAAGCGTGTCGCTTAGAAACCCGACTTGCGGAACATGCCGCGGTCGATCTGGCGCATGCGGTATTCGAGGTCGATCCGGTCGTTGGCTTCGTTCAGGTAGGCGACTTCACGGTCCTGGGTGGTGGGAACGCGGAAAGCGCGGGCGAACTTGCGTACTGAGTCAAACATGATGTCTTCTTTCTTTCTAATATTGCACTGCAACAACATAAGACGTGGCGTCATGCTTTACCAACGCCGCAACCGCCGGGCAGCCATGCGCGGGAAGCATGTCGGGTTAATGGGGATGCGCAGGAAATGGGCGAGCATCACGTTTTTCCAGGTCCACCATGCGGAGAAGCCGACGCTCAAGTCAGAGGAGCGTGCGTTTTCGGGCGCATTCGGTATGATCCCAGGCATTATTTCGAGCACGGATGTCGGAATCTCGTTTTGTCGGCCGTCTTCAAGACGGACAAGCCATGGAGGACGACGATGACCATTACGATTACCGCCTTCGAACGGTCGCCCGACCGCGGCAGAGGACTGGCGCGCGACATGCGCGTTCGCTGGGCGCTCGAGGAAACGGGGCAGCCCTACGACGTTCGCCTGGTTTCCTTCAAGGCGATAAAGGAACCCCCGCATCTGGCGCTTCAGCCTTTCGGGCAGATTCCGACCTATGAAGAAGACGATCTCGCGCTCTTCGAGTCGGGAGCGATCGTACTCCATATCGCGGAACGCCACGGAGGCCTGCTGCCGGGCGATGCGAATGCCCGGGCGCGGGCTATCGCATGGATGTTTGCCGCGCTCAACACCGTCGAGCCGCCGATCTTCGACCGCAGCCTCGCCAACATCCTCGAGCGCGACGAGCCCTGGTACGAAAAGCGTCTGAGCGCCCTCGACGGCACCATCCGGAAACGGCTGGCCGATCTTTCCCGCCGCCTTGGCGAGGCCGACTGGCTCGATGGCGAATTCAGTGCCGGCGACCTTCTGATGGTGTCGGTGCTGCTCCGATTGAAAGCGTCATCGGATATCCTGGAGGAATATCCGAACCTCTCCGCCTATGTCGCCCGCGGCGAAGCGCGGCCCGCATACAAGCGTGCTTTCGACGCCCAACTGGCTGTCTTCAAAGCTGCATCGGTCGGCTGACCACGGTCGGCTTCGGTCTTTCGCCCGCTTTACAGGGCCGATTCTTGCCTGAATCGAGAAAGCTCTATCGGCGGATTGGTGTCTTTCCGACCAGCCTTTTCCTTGGCTAAATCCTCCTCGGGCTTGTCGGGCGCGACGGCCGGCGGAAATGAGGAGGATGCCATGAATGATCGCAACGTGTCGGTGAAGGAGATACGCCAAAACGAGAACCGCTTCCTGAGTTCCGACATCTTTGAATCAGGGCAGTACGTCTTCCCCCGTCGCAACGGCGAGGGCGTCCTCCGGGAAGAGGCGCGCGACATTCCGGTCTATCATCGCTGCGACGTGCTGGTCGTGGGCGGGGGACCATCCGGGACCGCCGCAGCACTTGCAGCTGCGCGAACCGGCGCGGAGGTCGTGGTGCTGGAGCGCTACAATCATCTTGGCGGGCTTTCCACCGGCGGCGTGGTAATCTGGATCGACCGGATGACCGACTGGGACGGGCGGCAGGTCATTCGCGGCTTTGCCGAGGAGGTTCTCGGCCGCCTTCCCCCCGAAGCCGTCGCCGGACCGGACAGGAGCCTGTGGGGGCAGCGGGACGCGGATCTCGCGAAATACTGGCGGCTGCGCACATCCGCTTTCCACGGCATCGTCACCTGGGCGCCGACGATCGACCCTGAAAGACTGAAACTCACCTCGCAGGAAATGCTGATCGAGGCGGGCGTACGGATCGTCTTCCATTCCTGGGCGGCAACACCAGTGGTCGAGGACGGCGCGGTAAAGGGCGTCATCTTCGAAAGCAAGGAAGGTCGCCAGGGAATCATGGCCAAGGTCGTGGTGGACTGCACCGGCGACGGCGACGTTTTTGCGCGCGCAGGAGCGGGTTTCGAGGCCGATATCGAGGAAGGCGACGTGCATCACTCGATGAATACCGGCTTCATGCTCGGCGGCGTTGACATGGCCACATGGCTCGCCTTCCGATCGGAGCAGGAACAGGCATTTGCCGACTTCAACACGCTCGGGCGCGACCAGCTCGGGTTCTTCCAGACGCCCTACGTTTCCTGGCGCAACGACATCGCGCTGTTCCTCGGGCCGCGGCAATCGGGGCTTTCGGCGCTCAATGTCGACGACATGACCGAAGTCGAAATCCGCTCGCACCGGTTCATGCAGTCGCATTGCGAATTCTTCAGGGCACATGCACCGGGGTTCAAGGACGCTTACATGCTGCTCAGCGCCCCGCAGCTCGGCGTCCGGCACACGCGGCGCCTGGCAGGCGTCAGGCGCATAGAACGCAGCCAGTGGGCAAGCGGCGCGGTGCAGCCAGACGAAGTCGGCGTCAGCCCGTCCGTGTCGCCAAAATTTCCAGTCCTTTCGGTGCCCTATGGGGCACTGGTACCTGCAAGACTGGACGGACTGCTGGCCGCCGGGCGTCACATCTCCTGCGATGCGAACAGCCACGGCTTCATGCGCGAAATTCCGCAGTGCTGGCTGACCGGACAGGCGGCGGGCGCCGCGGCCGGCATCGCGGCCAATCGCGGCGTCGCGCCACGGGAGGTGGATATCGCCGAGCTGCAATCGACGCTGCGGGCGCAGGGGGCGTTTGTGCGGGATGCGAGCGAGGCGGCTGCGGTGGTGAGCCAGGCGGAGACGGTACAAGGCTGATTGGCGGGTAAGGGAGCTTGCCGCACCCCTCAGTCATACACCCGCTTGACGTTCGCCACGCAGTCGAGATCCTTCATCTGGCTCAACAGCTGGTTCAGCTGCCTCAGGTCCCAGACCTCCACCTCCATGGTGATCTCGGAGAAATCGGCGGCGCGGTTGCTGCCCATGGTCAGCGTGCGGATGTTGACGTCGAGATGGGCGATCGTCTGAGTGACGGTTGCGAGCGTGCCGGGCTCGTTCAGCGTGTTGACCTCGATCCTGGCGGGGAATCGGGACTTGTTGGCCTCGTCGAGATCCCAGCGCACGTCGATCCAGCTGTCCGGCTGATCATCGAATCGCTGCAGGGCGGACGCCTGGATCGGGTAGATGGTGATGCCCTTGTTCTTTTCCATGATGCCGACGATGCGGTCGCCGGGCACGGCGCCGCTCGCCGCGAAGCGTACCTGCAGGTTGCCGGAAAGGCCGCGGATCGGCAGCGGATCGGGACCGGCCTCGATTTCCTCGGGCGAGACGCGCCGCTGGTTCGGCAGCTTAAAGATCATGCCCGAGGCGCTGGGCATGTTGAACCAGCCGTCGTCGGCGGCCGGCTTCACGGTAACCCGCTCGTCCTTGTAATCCGGGAAGACGGCGCGCAGCACGTCGAGCGAGGAGAGTTCGCCGCGCCCGACGGCGGCGATGGCATCCTCGACATCCTTGTGGGCAAGCCGGTGCAGCGCGGGTTTCAGCGTCTCGCGGGAAAAGACCTTGCCGGCGCGCTCGAAGGTGCGCTCCAGGATGCGGTGACCAAGGCCGGCATATTGCTTGCGGATCGCCATGCGGGTGGCACGGCGGATCGCCGAGCGCGCCTTGCCGGTGACGACGATCTCTTCCCAGGCGGCGGGCGGCACCTGCACGCCGGAGCGGATGATCTCCACCTCGTCGCCGTTGTTGAGCCTCGTCACCAACGGCATGATCCGGCCGTTGATCTTGGCGCCGACGGTGGTGTTGCCAATATTGGTGTGGACCGCGTAGGCGAAATCGATTGGAGTGGCGCCGCGTGGCAGGGCGATCAGCTTGCCCTTGGGGGTGAAACAGAAGACCTGATCCTGGAACAGTTCGAGCTTGGTGTGCTCCAGGAATTCTTCCGGATTATCACCTTCGGCAAGCGACTCGATCGTGTGCCGCAGCCAGGAATAGGCGTTGGATTCCTTCGGCAGCAGCTCCCCGCCCCTGCCGTCCTTATAGAGCGCGTGGGCCGCGATCCCGTATTCGGCGATCTCCTGCATCAGCTGGGTGCGGATCTGCAGCTCGATGCGCTGGCGCGAGGGGCCGACGATGGTCGTGTGGATGGAGCGATAGTCGTTCTGCTTCGGGTTCGAGATATAGTCCTTGAACCGTCCGGGCACGACGCGCCAGCGGGTGTGGACGATGCCGAGCGCCCGATAGCAGGACGGGATATCGCCGACGATGATGCGGAAACCGTAGACGTCCGAAAGCTGCTCGAAGGAAAGCGACTTCGACTGCATCTTGCGGAAGACCGAATAGGGCTTCTTCTGGCGCCCCTTGACGAAGGCGTCCTTCAGGCCGTTGGCGATCAGCAGTTCGCGCAACTCGTCCTCGATCTTCTTGATCAGGCCCTCGTTGCGGGCTTCGAGATCGGCAAGCCTCTGGGTGACGGTCTCGTAGGCTTCCGGGTTCATGTAGCGGAAGGACAGCTCCTCCAGCTCGTCGCGCATGTCCTGCATGCCCATGCGGCCGGCAAGCGGCGCATAGATATCCATCGTCTCTTCGGAAATGCGGGCCTTCTGCTCGGCCTTCATGTGCTCGAGCGTGCGCATGTTGTGCAGGCGGTCGGCGAGCTTGACGAGGAGAACGCGCACGTCGTCGGAAATGGCGAGCAGCAGCTTGCGCAGGTTTTCCGCCTGCTTGGCCTTCTTGGAGACGAGGTCGAGGCGTTTCAGCTTGGTGAGGCCCTCGACCAGCCGTCCGATATCCTCGCCGAACAGTTCGTCGATCTCGGCACGGGTGGCGGTCGTGTCCTCGATCGTGTCGTGCAGCAGGGCGACCGCGATGGTCGACTCGTCGAGATGCATGTCGGTAAGGATGGCGGCGACTTCGAGCGGATGGGAAATGTAAGGATCGCCGCTGGCACGTTTCTGCTGACCATGCTTCTGCATGGCATAGACATAGGCCTTGTTGAGCAGAGCTTCGTTGGCTTCGGGCTTGTATTTCTGAACCCGCTCCACGAGCTCGTATTGCCGCATCATCCTGAAAAATGTCCTCGATACCGCTTCAGTGCCTGCGAATGGGCACTGGACGAAAAGAAAATGGCGCGCCAACCGGGAAGGTTGGCGCCGCCATCATAAAACATTCAAGCAGATTAGGGCGAGAGAATGAACGAAAACTTGCTAAGCGAATGTTTCGCTTAGTAATCGTCACTCTTTTCCGGCGGCACGAGACCTTCGATACCGGCGAGCAGTTCCTCTTCCGACATCTGGTCGAAGGTAACGGCTTCCGGAGCGTCTTCTTCCTCGTCGCGATCCGAGGCGGTCGACCCGCTTCCGGCAGCGATCAGCGAAGCCGGATCGGGCTCGGGCTCGTCCACTTCGACATGCTTCTGCAGCGAATGGATGAGGTCTTCCTTGAGGTCGTCCGGGGAAAGCGTCTCATCGGCGATTTCGCGAAGGGCGACGACCGGGTTCTTGTCATTGTCGCGGTCGATGGTGATCGAGGCGCCCTGCGAGATCTGGCGGGCGCGGTGGCTCGCGAGCAGGACCAGTTCGAACCTGTTGTCGACTTTGTCAATGCAATCTTCTACTGTGACACGGGCCATTGCCTGTCCTTTGATCGGTGATTTTCGGAATTGATACGCCCGATACAGCCATTGCGCGGCAAATTCAAGTTTTTCCTGAGAGTTGACTTTTGACAAGCCGCATCGCGTCTTCTGGGGGCGCCCGCGAATTTCAACCCAAAGCTGCTTGGATTATTACGAATCGTGCCATAAATGACAGTTATATGAATAGTTCGTAATGTAGTGGATTATTCCGGAGATTTGGTTCGGCTTATATTGACCAGGCCTCCACCTGCCAAGCAGGTTCATAAGAAAAGGGGATGGAGACCACATGTTTGACCCAAGGGAGAAGATTGCTCTCTTCATAGACGGCGCAAATCTTTACGCTGCTTCGAAAAGCCTCGGCTTCGACATCGATTACCGTAAATTGCTCAAGGCTTTTCAGAAGCGCGGTTATCTTCTACGCGCCTATTACTATACCGCGTTGATAGAAGACCAGGAATATTCCTCGATCCGGCCGCTGATCGATTGGCTCGATTACAACGGGTACAAGGTGGTCACCAAGCCCGCCAAGGAGTTTACCGACTCGATGGGCCGCCGCAAGATCAAGGGCAACATGGACATCGAACTTGCGATCGATGCCATGGAACAGTCGGAAACCGTCGATCATCTCGTGCTGTTTTCCGGCGACGGCGACTTCACCACGCTGGTGGAAGCGCTGCAGCGGAAAGGCCGCAAGGTTTCCGTGGTTTCGACCATGGCGACCCAACCTCCGATGATCGCCGACGACCTGCGCCGCCAGGCCGACCATTTCATCGACCTCGTGTCGCTGAAGGCGGAAGTCGGCCGCGATCCGTCCGAACGCCCGGTGCGTCCGGCGGAAACGACCGAAACCACCGATCTCTGATCATCCGGCATCCGCGATATCAAAAAGAAGAATAGGCGCCCGTTTTTCGGCGGCGCCTTTTTTCGTTCTGGGCTAGAAAAGATCCATGCTTTTCGAACGCCCTTCCGATGATCTTCTTTACGAAGCGCTGGTCGCCCGCGACGCCTCCTATGAAGGTTTTGCCTGGGCGGCGGTGAAGACGACCGGCATTTTCTGCCGTCTCACCTGTCCCGCCCGCAAGCCGAAGCGGGAAAACACCAGTTTTTTCGAGACGATTGCCGAGTGCATGGAGGCCGGTTTCCGGCCCTGCAGTCGTTGCCGGCCGATGCTGAAATTCGGCGAGGCGGATCCGATGGTGACGCGGTTGCTTTCGGCGCTCGATACGGAGCCCTTCCGTCGCTGGAGCGAGGAGGATGTCGTTTTGCTCGGCATCGACCCCTCCACCGCACGGCGTGCCTTCAAGCGCCAGTTCGGCATGAGTTTCCTCGAGATCGCCAGGCTCAGGCGGATGGGCAAGGCGGCCGAGACGCTGAAGGAAGGCGCGAGCGTTCTCGATGCTCAGCTCGATGCCGGCTATGAATCCGGCAGCGGGTTCCGCAGCGCGGTGACCAAGCTGTTCGGTGCTGCCCCCGCAAACCTGCGTGACAAGACGCTGCTCAGGGCAGACTGGATCGAAACTCCGATCGGGCCGATGATGGCGATCGCCGATCAGCATTCGCTGCACCTGCTCGAATTCGCAGAGCGCAAGGCGCTGCCGGCGGAAATCAGGAAACTTCAGAAATTCACGGGCAGCGGCATCGTCATGGGACGCCATCCGCCGATCGATCAGATCGAGGCGGAGCTGAAGGCCTATTTCGCCGGCGAGGATCTGGGCTTCAAGACGCGGCTGGCAGGACACGGATCTCCCTTCCAGCGACAGGTCTTGAAGGCGCTGCGGGCCATCCCTGCCGGGGTGTCCACCACCTACGGGGCGGTCGCCGCCTCACTCAACCTCCCCTCCTCAACCCGCGCGGTGGCAGGCGCCAACGGTGCCAACCAGATCGCCATCGTCATCCCCTGCCACCGCCTGATCGGCGCCGACGGCAGCCTCACCGGTTATGGCGGCGGGCTGTGGCGCAAGCGCTGGCTGCTGGAGCATGAGCGGCGGATGGTGGTGGGGAAGGGCTAGGGGGCACCTGTGCGCAAGCGCGTTCGGGGTGTTGTGCCCTGTGATACCCCCCTCTGCCCTGCCGGGCATCTCCCCCACAAGGAGGGAGATTACAAGTGGGATGACCACCGCTCCCAAAGTTTCGTGGCAGAGGGTGAGACCTCAGAGAGAAAGTGGTGAGCACGCCGCCAACCGATCTCCCCCCTTGAGGGGGAGATGCCCGGCAGGGCAGAGGGGGGTGACGCCACCCACCAACTTCACACGGATGCCGGCTCGGTGAACTCAAGCCCCGACTGCGACTGCCGCTTCGCCTTCCTCGCGCGAAACACCGTTTCGACGATCAAGGCCAGCGGCAGGCCGATGAAGAACGGGATGAAGAAATAGATCACCCGGAAGGCGACCAGAGAACCGATCGAGGCCTGGTCGCCCATGACGTGGCGGACCGTCGCTTCCAGCACGCCGAGACCGCCCGGCGCGTGGGTGATGAGGATTGCGAGGTTGGCAAGCACGAAGGCCGTGGCGGCCTTGAGGTAACTTACATCCGCCGTGGCCGCCATGACCTCGCGCAGGCAGGCGGAGACCAGGGCGAAATTGATCGTGCCGATCACCACCTGGGCAATGGCGATCTTCAGGGTCGGCATTTCGAAGGTCCAGGAGCGGATCTTCAGCGGCGTGCGCACGAAAGCCGCGAGCGCCAGGTAACCGGCTGTTGCGGCAAGGCAGGCAAAACCGATCGCGATGATCACGGCCTCGCTCAAACCGAGGACCGAAGCGGCATCCCCGGGGTTGATAATCATGACGATGCCCGACAGCACCGCCATGCCGATGCCGACAGTGACGCCCGAGAGCAGCACGATCTTGGCCACATCCTCGGTGCTCATGCCCCAATGGGCATAATAACGATAACGCAATGCGCCGCTGCTCAAGCCGGAAAGCCCGACGCTCTGGCCGATCGAGAGCGCAATGAACGAGGCAAGCCCTATCTTCGGATAAGCGAGATCGTTCTTCACGTAACGCACGCCGGCCCAGTCGAAGCCCGAGAGGCAGACATAGGAACCGAAGGCGAAGAGCAGCGCCATCAACAGATTAGCGGTCGGGATCGCCCGGAAGGATTCGACGATCTCGGACAGCGTGAAATCGCGGAACGTATGGTAGAGCAGATATCCGGCAGCCCCGAAGCCGACGACCAGCATGACGTAAGTGAAGATTTTCTTTCGCGTCATCGCCCCATAACCCGCTCGCGCTCCAAGATCACACGCAACGGGCGGATGCGGATTTTGTTCCTGGAGCGGGACGCCGCCCCTACACGCGCGAGCCGATATGAAGCTCCTGGAGGAGACTGCCCTCTCCTTCGTCGTCCTCGGGTCGAGCCCGAGGATGACGGAGTTTGTGGCACCGCATTGCCCCCCACCGAACTCCGGCGGAGATCAGTTCGACTTCAGAAGCCGCGACTTCTGGCGGTTCCAGTCGCGTTCCTTCTCCGTCTCGCGCTTGTCGTGCAGCTTCTTGCCCTTGGCGAGCGCGAGTTCGAGCTTGGCACGGCCCTTTTCGTTGAAATAGATCTTCAACGGCACCAGCGTCATGCCTTCGCGGTTGATGCCGGCGCGCAGGCGGCCGATCTCGCGCTTGGAGAGCAGAAGCTTGCGGCGGCGGCGCGGTTCGTGATTGAAGCGGTTGGCCTGCAGGTATTCCGGCAGATGCGAATTGATCAGCCAGATTTCGTTGCCCTCGTCGGAGGCATAGGATTCGGCAATATTGGCCTTGCCTTCGCGCAAAGACTTGACCTCCGTGCCGGTCAGGACCAGGCCGGCCTCATAGGTATCCATGATTTCATAATTGTAGCGGGCCTTGCGATTCTCCGCGACAATCTTGTTGACCGTACGCTGGCTGCCTTTGGGGGCCATGGGTGTATTCCGTTCCGCCCTTTATCCGAAAACAAATCCCCGCCCATGGGCTATGAGCGGGGTTACTTGTCTATGTAATGCGGCGAGAGCCGAAAGTGAAGCGGTGAGCGCGGAAGCGTCTCAGTTCAAGAGGCCGGCGTGGCGCAGCGCCGCGTCGATCGCCGCTTCGGTTGCCGGCTCCAGCGTCGAGACCAGCGGCGAGCGAACCGTGCGGTTCATGCCGCGGATCCGGTTGAGGCCGTATTTGGCGCCACAGAGGCCGGGCTCCAGGAAGATCGCCTTGTGCAACGGCATCAGCCGGTCCTGGTATTCCAGCGCCTTGGCATAATCGCCGGCAAGCGTCGCCGCCTGGAATTCCGCACAGAGGCGCGGCGCGACATTGGCCGTCACCGAGATGCAGCCGACGCCGCCATGGGCGTTGAAGCCGAGCGCTGTCGCGTCTTCGCCCGAGAGCTGGACGAAGTCCTTGCCGCAGGTGATGCGCTGTTCCGAGACGCGCTCGATCTTGCCGGTCGCATCCTTGACGCCGACGATGTTCCGGTGCGCCTTCACGAGCGCGCCCATCGTTTCCGGCGACATGTCGATGACCGAACGCGGCGGGATATTGTAGATGATGATCGGCAGTTTCGTCGCTTCGGCGATCGCCGAAAAATGTGCGATCATGCCCTTCTGGGTCGGCTTGTTGTAATAGGGCGTGACGACGAGGACGGCATCGGCGCCGGCCTTTTCCGCATGCACGGCAAGCTCGACCGCTTCGCGCGTATTGTTGGAGCCGGCACCGGCGATCACGGGTACCCGCTTTTTCGCCACTTCGACGCAGAGTTCCACGACGCGCCTGTGCTCGTCATGGCTCAGCGTCGGCGATTCACCGGTGGTGCCGACAGGCACCAGGCCGCTGCTGCCTTCGCCGATCTGCCAATCCGCGTGCGCGGCAAAAGCCTGCTCATCCACGGCACCATCGGCGGTGAACGGGGTGACCAGGGCGGGCATCGATCCCTTGAACATGCAAAACTCCCAATCGACAGCGTTCATTCTGCTGCCGCAATCCATGACTATGAGGAGCACTCAGGACATTTGGACGGGCCGCAACGCAGCCGATCTTTTCCCGAAAGCCTCTCAGGTCGCGCACCATAAAGCGGCGGGAAAGCGACGACAAGCGCAAGTGCCAGGGATTTCATATGGAATCTCATATAAGAAACCGCGCATTTTCATAAACGGGGTAAGCTTTCGTTAACATGGCTGGCGGCTAATAAGGGGACGACTATTTTCGCGAGTTACCGGATGTACAGGCCTGTTCTGATCCTCGCAGCACTGGGGCTCGGCGCTGCGAGCATGCATGCATTTGCCGCATCGCTGCCCGAAAGCATGGCCCCCCTTCCCTATATGAAGCCCGAAAACCCGGTGGCGATCACCATGCCGGCCGCGATGCCGGTACCTGACGTCACCGGCACGATCCCGAGGACCGGTCCGCTGGTGGTGGCGCCCGAGCTGAAAGCCGGGCTCGACGCGCTTGCCGGCAACGACATCGCCGCCGCCCTTGCCACACGCAACGGCCTCGCCGAAGGCTCGCTCGACCGGCATATCCTCACCTGGGCGATTGCCACATCCGGTGCGTTGGGCGTTCCCTCAGGCGAGATCGCCGCCGCGCAGACGGAATTGAAGGGTTGGCCGGGACTCAGAGGCCTGCGCGCCAATTCCGAACGCGCGCTTTACCGCGAAAGTCCGCCCGCCTCGACGGTACTTGCCGCCTTCGGCTCGACCCGGCCGGAAACCACCGAGGGCACGCTCATCCTTGCCCGCGCACTCGTCGCATCGGCCAGGCAGACGGAGGCCGCCCGGCCGCTGCGGCAGATCTGGTTCACCGAGACGCTCGACAAGCCGACCGAAGATCGAATCCTTGCCGAATTCTCCGCGCTTCTTACCGCCGCCGACCACAAGGCGCGGATGGACTTCCTGATGTACAAGGGACGCGCGGCGCAGGCCAAGCGCTTCGGCGATCTCGGCAAGGCGCAATCGCTCTACAAGGCCTGGACCGCCGTCATCAGCAATGCCAAGAATGCCGAGGCGCTGCTGAACGGCGTCGATGGTTCCCTGAAGGACGACGCCGGCTATCTTTTCGCCCGCATCGAATACCTGCGGCGGCAGGACAAATACCGGGACGCTGCGGACCTGCTCGAAAAGGCCCCGCGCGACGCGGCAAAGCTGGTCAACACGACGGAATGGTGGAACGAGCGGCGCATCGTGGCACGCGGCCTCGCCGACCAGGGCGAGTTCAAGCTCGCCTACCGGACCGCGGCCAACTATGTCGCGGCCTCCTCCACCGATATCGTCGATGCGGAATTCCACGCCGGCTGGTATGCGCTGCAAGCGATGCACGAGCCGGCGACCGCCGAAAAACATTTCCGCAAGATCCTCGAGACTTCGAACAGGCCGCTTTCGGCGTCTCGCGCCCTCTACTGGCTCGGCCGGGCCGCGGAAGACGGCGGTCCGGGCAATGCCAAGGAATTCTTCACCAAGGCGGCGCATTTCTCGAGCACGTTCTACGGCCAGCTTGCCGCCGCCCGCCTCGACCTCAAGGCTCTCGACGTCACCTACCCCATGCCGAGCGGCACAGATCGCCAGAATTTCGAAAGCCGCGAAGCCGTGCGGGCGATCGCAAGGCTGGAAGATGCCGGCCACGGCAAACGCGCGGCCGTGCTCTATCGCGCGCTGGCGGAAGAGATGACCAGCCCGGGAGAACTCGCAATTCTCGCGGCAAGGGCCGAATCGGAAGACAATCACGCCCTGTCGCTGCAGATCGGCAAGGCCGCCTTCAGCCGCGGCATCGATGTGGCGGCGCTCGCCTTCCCGATCGGCGTCATCCCGGCCGGTGCCGATATCGAAGGTTCCGGCAAGGCGCTCGCCTATGCGATCGCGCGCCAGGAAAGCGCCTTCAACCCGGGCGCGGTTTCGCCCGCCAACGCCCGCGGCCTGTTGCAGATCCTGCCCGGCACAGCGCAGGGCGTCGCAAAGCGCCACGGACTAACCTATGCGGCGGCGCGGCTGACCACGGATGCGGGCTACAACGCCACCCTCGGCGCCCATTATCTCGGCGAACAGATCGACACGTTCGGCGGCTCCTACATCCTCACCTTCATCGCCTACAATGCCGGCCCGAAACGCGTGCCCGAATGGATCACCCGCTACGGCGACCCGCGCGGCAAGTCTCTCGACGAGGTCGTCGACTGGATCGAGCGCATCCCCTTCCCCGAAACCCGCAACTACGTGCAGCGGGTGATGGAGAACTATCAAGTCTACAAGACGAGGCTGGGGCAGAAGGCGGATATCGAGACGGATCTAAGGTTCGGGCGGCGATAATCAGGCCGCGGCCTGATCGAGTCTGATCTCTTCTCGCTTTACCTGAGAGGCGGCGGAGCGCTTCGCACTCCGCGGGCAATGGCACTATGCGCATCGCCAGCCCCATCCAACATCTGACTGGGCGGTGCCACTCGACCTCCACCGGAACCGGCGCCGGCTGCAGTTTGACATTTCCCAAAACAAAAAGCCCGGCACGAGGCCGGGCTTCTAAACTCAATCCGATCAAATCAGATTAGAAATCGCGCTGCAGGCGGACGATACCCTGTACCGTGCCGTCATCATCGCCAACTTCGACGTAGTTTACAGCAACCTTGGCAGCGAAGTTTTCGACGATCTGGTAGTTGACGGTAACGCCAGCGCCCCAGGCATCTTCACCGAAGAAGTCGCCGTCTGCATCAACTTCCGTGTTCCAGATGTACTGGGCTTCCGGAATGATTTCGAGCTTGTCGGTTGCCTTGAAGGCATAGGCGACAGCTACAGCCGCTTCACCAGCACCGGTATCGGTTACGCCGTAGTAGGCATTGTCACCCGAAGACCAAACGCCGGAGAGGTAGAAGGTGCCCGGACCAACGGCCACCGAGCCGATCGCACGGACGGCACCGTTTTCGGCGCTGAAGTCATAAGAACCGAGCAGTTCGAGCTTGGCCGGGCCGATCGCTGCCTGGATGATAGCTTCGATACCGACGTTCTGGCCACCAACGCCCTGAAGACGCGACAGTTCGTCAACCTGGATGCCAGCCGTGAAGGCAGAGCCGGTGTAGGTGTAGGAGATCGACTGCAGACGGTTGGAACCGAGGTTGTCGAGTTCGCCCGGAAGGTCGTTAGCATCCCACCAGTTCAACCAACGACCGACGCGGAAACCGCCGAGCTGGATATAGGCTTCATTGATGTAAGCGCCGTTGGAGCTGCCGTTGGACGTGTAACCAACGTCCTGGTTGGCTTCAAAACGAACCGAAGCAACCGAGGTCAGCGTGCCGAGTTCGGTGTCGGACTTCGCGGTGAAGTCGAGCTGAGCGCGGCTGTACGAATCCCAGTCGCCGTTGTTGAAGCTGTTCGTATCTTCACCGAAGCCGACTTCGAAACGGACATAACCACCGACCTTGAGGCAGGTTTCAGTGCCCGGGATGTAGAAATAACCAGTGCCGAACGCGTCGCAGACACGAACGTATTCCATAGGCTCCGGTTCGGCAGCGACGATAGCGTCGGCAGCCTGAGCACCGGAAACTGCCGCGAGAGCCGCTGCAGAACCGAGAAGAAGGCTCTTAATGTTCATTCTTTTGACCTCCAGTCAATTTCTCTGAATGCTAGTTCGCGCCCGACCAAAAATCGATCAAACACGTAAAGGCCGCGCAAGCAGCCCTATCCCCCGATATCAACTCCCCATGTGGAGGCCCTGCATTGAGGCCAACCATTTATAGAGAACTCCCCCGGATAACCGGGGGAGTTCCTTTATTATTAGAACGTGCGGTCGAGACGGACGAAGCCGTTCCAGAACTTGTTTTCACGCGACGTCAAACCATCGACCTGGGTCTGGTTGTAGTTCGCGGTAACCTTTGCGGTGAAGCCCGGAACGATCGTGTAGTCGACCGTCAGACCAACGCGGTAAGCCTCGTCGTTACCGTAATCGCCAACGCCGTCAGCAGCATTCCAGATGTAAGAACCGCCGGGGGTGATGGTCAGCTTGTCGCCAACCTTGAAGGCATAAGAAGCCGCCAGGGTCCATTCGCCACGGTTGGCGTAGGCATTGTCGAAGTTCGCATCACCGAGACCGCTCGACCAGATGGCGAGAGCCTGGAAGGTGCCCGGACCGACCGGAGCCGAGATGAGGGCGCGAACGGCGCCTTCTTCTGCACCCAGATCATAAGCGCCGAGAAGGTCGAAAGCCACGCCGCCGAACTTAGCCGTTACGAGAGCTTCGACACCGACGTTCTGGCCACCAAGACCCTGAAGACGCGACAGTTCGTCAACCTGGACACCAGCAGTGAAGGCGCTACCCGTGTAGAAGTAGCCGACAGACTGCATGCGGGTGTTCTGGCTACCGGAGTTCCAATCGGACTCGCCGTTGATGCCCTTATCCCAAGGGTTGTAGTAACGACCAACCTTGAAGCCGCCGAGCTGGATGTAGGCTTCGTTGATGTAAGCACCGTTGGAGCTGGCGTTGGACGTGTAAGCAACGTCCTGGTTAGCTTCGAAACGAACCGAAGCAACCGAGGTCAGCGTACCAAGCTCGGTGTCCGACTTCGCGGTGAAGTCGAGCTGAACGCGCGACCAGGTATCCCAGTCGGTGTCGTTGAACGAGTTCTCGTCCTGGCCGATGTTGGCTTCAAAACGGACATAACCGCCGATCTTGAGGCAGGTTTCGGTGCCCGGGATATAGAAGTAGCCGGTGCCGAAAGCGTCGCAAACGCGAACGTATTCCATGGGCTCCGGTTCAGCAGCTACGATGGCGTCAGCTGCCTGAGCGCCGGAGACTGCTGCGAGGGCAGCAGCGGAGCCGAGAAGAAGGCTCTTGATGTTCATTTTTGACCTCCAGTCAAAATTGATTGGCTGGAGGGGCGTCGGGCTTGGTTATTAGGTACGGCGACTAAGGCCTTCTGAGGAGAATTGGGAGGCAGACGTCTAAGTCATGAGAGGCTAGGTGTGCATATCGCATGGTCATTTGCAGGGTCTGATGCCCTAACCACATTTGCACTCGCCGGATGTCGATCCCGCCGCGTACCAAGCGCGATGCGCAGGTGTGACGTAGAACGTGGGGAACGACGTCGTCGTCGGTTCCTAGGCCGACCTCTGCCTTCGCGGCGTTCCAGATCCAACGGAAACGCTGCTGATCGACGGAAGCAAAAGGGCCTTCTACAGCGCCCGTTTGCGCTTCGATCGCTTCGATCGCGCGAGGTGTTAGTGGGACGGTTCGGCTCTTGCCTGACTTCGTGATCCAGAAGGTAGCGCGGTTTTCGTGGAGGTCGTTCCAGCGGAGGCCGATCCCTTCCCCTAGTCTGGCACCGGTGTCGACGAGGAAGACGCAGAGAGCATAGTAGAGTTCATCTTTTGCGCGGATCGCGGAGAAGAGACGGTCCTCTTCTTCAAACTCGAGAAAGCGGATGCGACCCGCCTTTTCTTTCTGGCGGCGGAATTCAGGTAAGCTGTGGATTTCACCCATCTTGAACGCTTTCCGCAGCAGCTTGCTCAGCGCCGCCATCTTTCGATTGATGGTCGCATTGCTGTTGCCACGTTTGCGTAGGTCGCCGATCAGTCGGTCCACCATTTCGTCCGTGAAGGCCTCGAACGCTTGGCCGAGAAGGATCTCGTCGAGTTCGCTAATGAAAGCCCTTACGTTACTTTTATGGCTTCCCGGCTCCCAAAGGATGTCTACATACCGTTCGAGAAGGGTGGTGAGCCTATAAGACTTCACGACCTTGGGGCCGCTGGCATGGAACTGGTAATTGACAGCGTAGGATTGACCGAATGAGCGGAGGTCGAAAGCCTCCCCCTTTTTCTCGGTTTCCTTTCCCATCCTGCCCTCGCCGGTCGCGGAAGGGCAAGAATCGATGGAACGGCGAAGACTTCAATGGGTGATGATGGCGCCGGGCCTTTCTGGACCCGCATAATTCACCGTGTCGTGGCCGAGCAGCAACAGCCCGCGGTCTTGCGACCGCGGGCTGGCATTTGATTAGAAATCGCGCTGCAGGCGGACGATACCCTGTACCGTGCCGTCATCATCGCCAACTTCGACGTAGTTTACAGCAACCTTGGCAGCGAAGTTTTCGACGATCTGGTAGTTGACGGTAACGCCAGCGCCCCAGGCATCTTCACCGAAGAAGTCGCCGTCTGCATCAACTTCCGTGTTCCAGATGTACTGGGCTTCCGGAATGATTTCGAGCTTGTCGGTTGCCTTGAAGGCATAGGCGACAGCTACAGCCGCTTCACCAGCACCGGTATCGGTTACGCCGTAGTAGGCATTGTCACCCGAAGACCAAACGCCGGAGAGGTAGAAGGTGCCCGGACCAACCGCAACAGAGCCGATCGCACGGACAGCACCGTCTTCGGCACCGAAGTCATAAGAACCGAGCAGTTCGAGCTTGGCCGGACCGATCGCTGCCTGGATGATAGCTTCGATACCGACGTTCTGACCGCCAACGCCCTGAAGACGCGACAGTTCGTCAACCTGAATGCCAGCCGTGAAGGCCGAGCCGGTGTAGGTGTAGGAGATCGACTGCAGACGGTTCGAACCGAGGTTGTCGAGTTCGCCCGGCAGGTCGTTAGCATCCCACCAGTTCAACCAGCGACCGACGCGGAAACCGCCGAGCTGGATGTAGGCTTCGTTGATGTAGGCATCGTTCACATCGCCGCTACCGGCGGTGATGTTCGAGGCGTAGCCAACGTCCTGGTTAGCTTCAAAGCGAACCGAGGCAACCGAGGTCAGCGTGCCGAGTTCGGTGTCGGACTTCGCGGTGAAGTCGAGCTGAGCGCGGCTGTACGAATCCCAGTCGCCGCCACTAAAGCCGTTCGTGTCGTCACCAAAGCCGACTTCAAAACGGACATAACCACCGATCTTGAGGCAGGTTTCAGTGCCCGGGATGTAGAAGTAACCAGTGCCGAACGCGTCGCAGACGCGGACGTATTCCATGGGCTCCGGTTCGGCCGCGACGATGGCGTCGGCAGCCTGAGCGCCGGAAACTGCCGCGAGAGCCGCTGCAGAACCGAGAAGAAGGCTCTTAATGTTCATTCTTTTGACCTCCAGTCAATTTCTCTGAATGCTAGTTCGTGCCCGACCAAAAATTGATCAAACACGTAAAGGCCGCATAAGCAGCCCTATCCCCCGATATCAACTCCCCATGTGGAGGCCCTTCATAGAGGCCAACCATCTATAAAAAACTCCCCCGGCGAACCGGGGGAGTTCCATTATGATTAGAACGTGCGATCGAGACGGACGAAGCCATCCCAGAACTCGTCAGCCGCAGTCTGAACCTTGTTGTAGTTCGCGGTGACCTTGGCGGTGAAGCCCGGAACGATCGTGTAGTCGACCGTCAGACCAACGCGGTAAGCTTCGTCGCTACCGTAATCGCCAACACCGTCAGCAGCATTCCAGATGTAGGAACCGCCGGGGGTGATGGTCAGCTTGTCGGCAACCTTGAAGGCATAAGAAGCAGCCAGGGTCCATTCACCACGGTTGGCGTAGGCATTTTCGCCGTTCGCATCACCGAGACCGCTCGACCAGATGGCGAGAGCCTGGAAGGTGCCCGGACCGACCGGAGCCGAGATGAGGGCGCGAACGGCGCCTTCTTCTGCACCAAGGTCATAAGCGCCGAGAAGGTCGAAAGCTACGCCGCCGAACTTGGTCGTCACGAGAGCTTCGATACCGACGTTCTGGCCACCAACGCCCTGAAGACGCGACAGTTCGTCAACCTGTACACCAGCGGTGAAGGCGCTGCCCGTGTAGAAGTAACCGACAGACTGCATACGGGTCGTGCCGGAACCGGAGTTCCAATCGGATTCGCCGTTGATGCCCTTATCCCAAGGGTTGTAGTAACGACCAACCTTGAAGCCGCCGAGCTGGATGTAGGCTTCGTTGATGTAGGCGTCGTTGATGCCGCTACCACCACCGTTGGTGATGTTCGAAGTGTAACCGATGTCCTGGTTGGCTTCGAAACGAACCGAAGCAACCGAGGTCAGCGTGCCAAGCTCGGTGTCCGACTTCGCGGTGAAGTCGAGCTGAACGCGCGACCAGGTATCCCAGTCGGTGTCGTTGAACGAGTTCTGGTCCTGGCCGATGTTGGCTTCAAAACGGACATAACCGCCGATCTTGAGGCAGGTTTCGGTGCCCGGGATGTAGAAGTAGCCGGTGCCGAAAGCGTCGCAAACGCGAACGTATTCCATGGGCTCCGGTTCAGCAGCTACGATGGCGTCAGCTGCCTGAGCGCCGGAGACTGCTGCGAGGGCAGCAGCGGAGCCGAGAAGAAGGCTCTTGATGTTCATTTTTGACCTCCAGTCAAAGTTTCGTATGGGTCTGGGTTCTTTTTGCTGAAGGACAGCGTTCCCTGCCCCATCCCCGTCGATTGCTAGAAGAAGGACGATCCACCGCCTCGCTTCCGGATTTGAAAATACAAGACGGGGGAGGTCATGCAATCTGGAACTTCAATCGGGCGCCTTTCCGGTACCCGCTTCCCATAAGTCTGTTGCCGAAAGGACACAAAGCCGGGGACCGGGTTAGGTGGTATTTTACGCTTTGTTAAGAAAGGGCTTATCTGGCAGCCACTTAGCGTCGTGGGGAAAACGCCGAAAGGGAATCACCTCGCCCGTCACGCGGCGCGACTGCGCAGTCCTGCGGGCAGTGCGCAAAGGTCGATTGGAATGGGATTGGGTTGGCGTTTCGAGCCTGGAATGGCGGAGAAGATGGGATTCGAACCCACGATACCCTCTCGGGTATACTCCCTTAGCAGGGGAGCGCCTTCGACCACTCGGCCACCTCTCCGGTCGGGCCTGATTATTGGGAAACGATATCGATGGCAAGGTCTTTTATGGAAATGTCATGCAATTCCCACCGGTCACGACACGCGAATCGCAACAAGTGATTCCATTCTTGCCGCTTCGCTGATTCTCAGTAGCCCGAACGCTGCTTGCCGACACCGCCACCACGACCGTAGCGGCCGGCCAGCGATCGCAGCGCCCCGGAAAATTCGGTGACATCGGCGCCGACCGCCACGAAGCTCGCGCCGAGATCGAGATAATGGCGGTTCAGGGATTCGCTGAACGTCAGGATGCCGGCCGCCTTGTCGGACTTCACGATCGTCCCGATCGCCTTCTCGATCACCTCCTGGACCTCCGGGGCCTCCATGCGGCCGAGATAGCCCATGTCGGCCGAAAGGTCGGCCGGGCCGATGAAGACGCCGTCGACGCCGTCCACCGCGGCGATGTTCTCCAGGTCGCGGATCGAAGCCATGGTCTCGGCCTGGACGATCAGGCAGATCTCGTCTGCAGCCGTCTCGGCATAGTCGGCAATGGCGTTGAAGCCGGAGGCGCGGGCAACGGCCGCACCAACGCCGCGCACGCCGCGCGGCGGATAGTGCACGGCCCTGACGAGCTCCCTCGCCTGTTCCGCCGAATCGACCATCGGCACGAGCAGCGTGCGGGCGCCGATGTCGAGCATCTGCTTGATGACCCAGGTTTCGCCGATCGGCGGCCGCACGACCACTTCCGAGGGAGAGGTGGCGAGAGCCTGCAATTGCGCCAGAATGCTGCGCAGGTCGTTCGGCCCATGTTCGCCGTCGATCACCAGCCAGTCGAAACCGGCATTGCCGGCAATCTCGGCGGTCAGCGCCTCACCCATGTTCAGCCACAGGCCGATCTGCGGCTGACGGGCCTTGAGCGCCGCCTTGAAGTGATTCCTCGGAGACGGCATGGCGTTATCCTTCAGGAGAGGAGTTGTTTCAGGTCGGCGGCAGGATCCGCGAGGACGTCGCGGTTCGGTTGGATGCCGGTATCGAGCAGCTTCTTGCCGCTTACATAGGCCTTCGCGTCGTTGATCGCGTCGACGGCGATGAACCGGCCCTCGCGGAAATACCAGATCGACAGGCTGCCCTCGCGGGCGCCCTTGCGCACCAGCGTCTCGTCATACCCCATGTTGAAGCCGGCGATCTGCAGCTTCACGTCGTACTGGTCGGACCAGAACCACGGCTTTGCATCATAGGGCGCGGAGCCGCCGGCAAGGATCGCTGCGGCGGCTTCCGCCTGGTCGACGGCGTTCTGTACCGATTCGAGACGGATGCGCTCGCCCTTCCAGGGCAGCATGGCGCAGTCGCCCATGGCGAAGATCGAGGGATCGGAGGTGCGGGCGAATTCGTCGACGATCACGCCATTGCCGACCTCGAGGCCGCATTGCTGCGCCAGATCGTCGTTCGGCTTCACGCCTATGCCGACGATGACGAAATCGACGTCGATCGTGCTGCCGTCGGAAAGCTCGGCGGCGCGCACGTGATTCCCTTCGGGGCCGCTTCCGCCGATCAGGCGGTGCAGGCCGGTCTTTTCGCGGATGACCACCCCATGGCTGTCGTGGATGGCGCGCATCACGTCGGCGGTCTCTTTGGCCGCGACCCGCTGGAGGATGCGGTCGGCCATTTCGATCAGCGTCACTTCGAGGCCGAGATGGCGGGCGACGGCGGCGGCTTCGAGGCCGATATAACCGCCCCCTATAATAAGGAGCCGGCGGCCCGGCTTCATCTCGCCAGCCAGCAGGTCGGCGTCGCGCTTGTCGCGCACGGTGAAGACGCCGTCGAGATCACCGCCGACGCTTGCCGGCAGCGTGCGCGGCGTCGAGCCGGTGGCGAGCGCCAGGGTGTCGTATTCAAGCACGGCACCGTCCTGCATACGGACCGACTTTGACTTGCGGTCGATCTCCTCGACATAGGTCGAGAGCAGAAGCTCGACATCGTGTTCGGCAAACCAGCTTTCGGGCCGGAAGGTCAGCCGGTCGAATTCCATCTCTCCGAGCAGATATTTCTTGGAGAGCGGCGGGCGCTGGTAGGGGATCACGTCTTCCGAACCGATGATCGTGATCGGCCGCGCATCCTTCAGGGCCCGGAGTTTTGCAGCAAGCGCGAAACCCGCCTGACCCGCGCCAATTATCACCAACCTGCCCGTCACGTCCCACTCCCCACACTGATCATGGTTTTCGTTGAGATAGCACCAATAATCCGATCGAAAGGGGTATCCCCGCGACACCGGTCCGTCAACAACGCGACATCGGCGATTACACGCTTTGAGTTCGCAGCTGTTCCATACGGAAGGAAAAACCGCTTCACGAGCGACCAAATGCCGGATTTTTCGGCGATTTTTCGCCTATCCGATGGCATTTTATCAATCCGTTTCAGAATGTGTCAGCGGACGAGGAATATAGTCACATCGTACGAATGAAACGGGAGGGTGTCATGCCCTTGACTATGGATCAGGACACCAGAAAAAACGGCCCTCGCGACCAGGCCTTCGAGAAGTTCGCAATCGACCGTCCCGGCAAGGTCATACTTGTCGGTCATCATCTCAGCACCAAAACGAGCTTCCGCTGCCTGATCCGCAGCATCTCGCTCTACGGTGCGGAAATCGAGGTCGGTCCGACCCTGCCGATGCCCAACAACTTCTTCCTCGAAATCCTCGGCATTCAGGACGACATCGGATGCACCGTGATCCGCCGCGAGGAAGAGAAGGTCACCGTCGGCTTCAACATGCTGATCGACGCCGAGTTTCTGCATCACGTGATCCGGCTGAGTTTCGAGACGAGTCATTGACCGGCAGATAGTCTCGCGGCCGGAGGGCTTTTTCCTCCCGCCGCTTCCGGCCACCGCTCGCCAGCCGCGACAGAATCGGCACGGCCCACAAAGCCCGCGCCATTCGGCAGCCTCGAGGGGATCGGCCATCGAGTGGCGCGGCCCGTTCAGGCCGCACCCGTGCTTTCCCTTGTTCAGCTGTTCCCAAAGTTTCACCCAGTTGAGAAGCATGGCAGTCACTCCATCTATGATGCGATGCCATCGAGCTAGGGATTTGCCGCGGGCCTTGTAGACGCGCCGGCGAAAGCCGCTTTTCATCCATGAACGATGGGAAGATCACCGGTGAAACGATAGGGTGCCTGATATGACGGATGCGGGCTGGGACGATCTCAAACTGTTCCTGCATGTGGCGAGCGAAGGGGGCCTGAGCGGCGCCGCCGCCCGCACGGGCCTCAGTGCACCGACGATCGGCCGGCGGATGCTGGCGCTGGAACGGGCAACCGGCCGGACCCTGTTCGTGCGCAGCCAGCAGGGCTATCGGCTGGCGCCGGATGGCGAAACGCTGCTCGAACATGTCCGCGCCATGCAGAAGACGGCCGACAGCATCGCCGGCTGGAAGTCGCAGGCCTTTGCCATGCCGATCGTTTCGATCGGCGCCGACGCCTGGCTTTCCGGTTTCGTCAGCGACCATATGTCAGAGATTCGAGGCAAGGAGGACCGGTTCCGACTCTGCTGCAAATCGCTGCACAACGGGGTCGATTTCACCTATCGCGAAACGGATGTCGGCATCGTCGGTCGAAGGCCTGAATCCGGCAATGTGGCGACCCGTCGCTCGGTTACTGTCGCACACTGTATATATAGAGAGGATAGGCTTGCCGAAGACGAGGCCATGTCGTGGATTTCGATCGGCACCGAAAGCTCCCATTCGCCGGCCGATAAATGGGTGTTTCAGCATCACGAGGCTGATATCCGCACCTGGACCAATTCTCCGGAACTGCTGCTGCGGCTGATCGCCCGCGGCAACGGGCGCGGCGTGCTGCCATGCTTCATCGGCGATTCCGTTCCCGGCCTGGTGCGCGAGGGCGGCGTCATCGCCGAGCTTACCTATACGATGTGGATCGTCGCCAACGACGACGACCGGCATCGGCCGGAGGTACGTCAGGTCATCGAAAGGCTCGATGCGCTTTTCAAACGGGAGGCGAAAAGATTTAGCGGCGATCAAGCCTAATCGAGCCCAAGCAGACTTGCATGCCGGTGAATCGATCCTATTGTGTGCCGGTTTTAGAGAACCGGAACTGAAGCCCATGCCTGTATTCTCGCGCTTTACACCGCTGATCAGCGCCCTTCCCGCCACCGTCCCCTTCGTCGGACCCGAGGCCATCGAGCGCAATCGCGGTCTCATGGTGAAGGCTCGCATCGGCGCCAATGAAAACGGCTTCGGCCCCGCACCTTCCGTCATCGAAGCGATCGGCGCTGCGGCGGCGAGCACCTGGAAATACGCGGATCCGGAAAATTTCGAGCTGAAGCAGGCGCTCGCCGCGCATCTGGGCTGTCAGGTTGACAATATCGCCGTCGGCGAAGGCATAGACAGCCTGCTGGGGCTGATCGTGCGGATGGTGATCGAGCCGGGCATGCCGGTCGTCACCTCGTTCGGCGCCTATCCGACGTTCAACTTCCATGTGGCCGGCCATGGCGGCCGGCTGGTGACTGTGCCTTACGTCGACGACCGCGAAAACCTCGACGGGCTGTTGGAAGCCGTCCGCCGCGAAAACGCGCCGCTGGTCTATTTCGCCAATCCGGACAACCCGATGGGAAGCTGGTGGGATGCCGACAGCATCGTTGCGTTTGCGAAGGCGCTGCCGGAAACCTGCCTGATGATCCTCGACGAGGCCTATTGCGAGACCGGCCCGGCCGGCGCGACGCCCGATATCGCCGCCTTGATCGACCGGCCGAACATCATTCGCACCCGGACCTTCTCGAAGGCCTACGGCATGGCCGGCTCGCGGGTGGGTTATGCGATATCGACACCCGGAACGGCCGAGGCCTTCGACAAGATCCGCAATCATTTTGGCATGAACCGGATCGGCGTCGCCTCGGCACTCGCGGCGCTGAAAGACCAGGCCTACCTCACCAAGGTGATCGGGCAGATCAAGGCCTCGCGGGACCGGATCGCGGCCATCGCTGAAACCAACGGCCTGAAACCGCTGCCGTCTGCCACCAATTTCGTGGCGATCGATTGCGGCCGCGACGGCGCCTATGCGCGCTCGATCGTCGATGGGCTGATGGAGCACGGGGTTTTCATCCGCATGCCGGGTGTCGCGCAGCTCAACCGCTGCATCCGCGTCAGCACGGGCCCGGAATCGGACATGGCGCTGTTCGAAGAAGCGCTGCCGAAGGTGCTGAAGAGCCTATAGGCCATACGGAAAACGACCGCGCCGGCCTTGTTCCTGCCGGTCGCGGTCTCAATTTCAGGCGGTCGCCCCCGTCCAGACCCGACCGTCCTGTCTCCCGATCCCCTCTTGGGTGCTGTCTTTTGGATTGTTCTCCCGCCGGCCCTCTTGCGGGGCCGGTCAATTCGTCGACCACGGCGCCCCCTGAAGGCGCTCAGTGCATGGTCATCCATTCGCGAGCGGCGCGGAGTGCTGCGGCCAGCTGCATCTTGCTCATCGTTTGCGCAAGGTCGGCGCGCAACTCGGCGGCGCGGTCGGAACCCTTGATCGCGGCGATGTTGAGCCATTTGTGAGCGGAAACGAGATCGACGTCGCAACCACGACCGGTCGCATACATCAGGCCCATTTCGCAGAAAGTGTCGGCGCGGGTTTCGCCACCCATGGTGGCCATTCCGGAATTGTTCATTTCAAAGCGTGCCATCGGTTTGATCCCTGTTAAAGCCTGTTGTTCGTCGTCTGCCCTGTTTCCTGCCCTTTCGGGCTCCGTCCGGATCACCGTCTTCAAGCGGCTGTTTCGATCCTTCCGGCCGGCGGTTTTTCCCGCTCGTTTGATGACTTCACTATGCGCCCAACCTTCCAAAAGACGCCTAAAAAGCATGATTAATTCAACGAAAACAAAGATAAAACACTTCGTAAACTTGAGCTTTTGTTAAACATGGGATGCCTTGCATTTTAAGGAATTTGCGGAGATTTTTACGAAAAGTTTAGAAAACGATTTAAACCGATCGCTAACTACGAATACGGTTCGGTTCGCCGAACCCGCCCCCGGGCTGTGGAAAACCCCATCCCTTCAGCCGCTGAAATTCCGCCCATATCCAGCCAGATCCATATTTACCTTTACGTGTGCGTAAGATAAATTTCGGCGCAAGTTCGTACAGAGGAGTGCGAACTGGAGGAAACCACGCTGTCTGTCTGCTCACGAAGAGCCCAGCGGCGGAAGCGAAGGAGGAGAACAATCATGATGCGCAGACTGATGCTTGTTGCAGTGCTGGCACTTGCCGCGACCGGAGCCCGAGCCGCAGAGCCGATCGAAGGCAATTGGAAGACCGCCAGCGGCGAGACCGCGGTCATCGGCAAATGCGGCACCGCCTATTGCGTGACGCTGAAGACCGGCAAACATTCGGGCAAGCAGATCGGCAAGCTCTCCGGCAAGGACGGCGAATATAGCGGCGAGATTACCGACCCCGCCGAGGACAAGACCTATAGCGGGTCCGGTTCGGTGAACGGCAATTCGCTCAAGATGAAAGGCTGCGTTCTCGCCATCCTTTGCAAGTCGCAGACGTGGACGCGCCTCTAAGCCGGTCGCCCAAATATCATCGCTATATAAGAAGTGCAGAGATGGTCGCGCCGGCAACGGCACGGCCATTTTTCGTTTCCGACCGTCAAGGGTGCCCGAATATTTTGCTGCGCCGCATCAAGAAAAGGCAATGTGATCACGGAAACGGCATCGATTTTGGGTGTAAAAAATCGCAAAATTCTAATGTCACAGTTTTGTGAAAAGCTTGAATACCCCTTGCACACGATTTATGCCGCAAAAAAGCCACGGAAAAGACACGATCCGCAGAAAAGCACACGCAGTCGGTGTAAATTCTTTCGGAGTCAAACATCTAACTGATTTTGTTGAATAATTATCTTAATAAATGGTAACTTAATCGATTTATCCATGGCAGTTGTCGCAAAATTGTCGCGACATACACTTTTCGCGTGCAATTTTCCCGGGCGGTTTTCGTTGTCAACATTTCATTGACAGCAGTCGTCGAAATAGGGGGCTTTCGGATCGAACCGATCGGTCCGATATCAGCATCGCAAACAGAAATTCACTCCGGTTCGAACCCAAGACCGAACCGAACATAACCCAAGGATAAAGACAATGACCAAGATCACTTCCGCTATCGCCGCAGCCCTGATCGCTTCGGCTTCGTTCGCTTCCGCCGCTCTTGCCGAAGGCGACTATTATGAAGGCGCCTCCAAGGCTTCCGCTACTGTCGACCACGTTCAGACCGGCAGCATTGCGCAAGATCAACAGAACCAGATCCAGGCAGACGTCAACAGCGGTGACTATTTCGACGGTGCAAACCGCCCGAACTAATCGCAGCTCATTCAAGATACCGAAACAACCATCCGCAGGCTTGGTCGCAAACTGAAAGCCGCGGAACACTCTGAAGGGACTACCACCATGACCAAGATCACTTCCGCCATCGCCGCAGCCCTTATCGCTTCGGCTTCCTTCGCCACCGCCGCTCTTGCTGAAGGCAACTACTACGAAGGCGTCACCCCGCCGTCGGCCGGCGAGCAGCACCCGGCAGCACATCAGAAGGTCCAGGGCTCGGCCAGCTACGGCTACACCGGCTCGGTCTCCAATGCCCAGGGTTCGAACCAGTCCTTCGACGGTACCGTCACCCTGGACCGTGGCGACTATTACGAAGGCGCAGTTCGTCCGAACTAATCGCCTGCTATCCAAGACACCGAAACAATCTCCGCAGGCCAGGTCGCAAACTGAAAGCCGCGGGCAACTCTGAAGGAACTATTCCCATGACCAAGATCACTTCCGCTATCGCCGCAGCCCTGATCGCTTCGGCCTCGTTCGCTTCCGTCGCACTCGCCGAAGGCGACTATTACGAAGGCGCCTCCAAGGCTTCCGCTACCGTCGACCACGTTCAGACCGGCAGCATCGCCAAGGACCAGCAGAACGCCAACCAGATCCCTGCTCCGATCGGCCGCGGCGACTATTATGAAGGCGCAAACCGCCCGAACTAATCGCAATTCGTTGAAGACATCGAAACAATTTCCGCAGGCCAGGTCGCAAACTCACGAGCCGCGGAACACTCTGAAAGGACTACCACAATGACCAGGATCACTTCCGCTATCGCCGCAGCCTTCATCGCTTCGGCTTCGTTCGCCACCGCAGCTCTCGCCGATGAAGGCGACTATTACGAAGGCGCACAGCCCACCCAGCAGACTCAGTCCGTCCATGGCGCCCGCGTCGACAGCTTCGGTTATACCGGCTCTATCGCCCACGCCAAGGGTTCCGCCCAGTCGAACCAGTGGTTCGACGGCACGGTCACCCTGAACCGTGGCGACTATTACGAAGGCGCAGTTCGTCCGAACTAACCGCCTCCCATTCAAAGACACCGAACATACGTCCGCAGGCCGGGTCGCAAACTCACTGCCGCGGGCAACTCTGAAAGGCATATGACAATGACAAAGATGACTTCCGCCCTCGCCGCAGCCCTGATCGCTTCGGTTTCCTTCGCCGGTGCAGCACTTGCCGAAGGCGACTATTACCAGGGCGCCCAGAAGACTGGACCTGCCACATCCATCGATCGCCTGAACACCGGCAGCATCGATCGTCAGGACGGCAAGCTTCCGTTCAACAATGGCGGTGGCCGCGATAACCGCGCTTCCGATCTGGACAGCGGCGACTACTACAGCGGCGTCAACCGCCCGAACTAACTCTGAAGTTCGTTCGCCATCGATAGCCGCACAGAGCCTGGCCCGGTGCGGGATCAAAAGACGCAAAATATACGGGAAAAATGAAATACCAGCCGCGCAAGCGGCTGGTATTCGCAGTTCATTCAAGACACCGATTGGAAAGACGGGTCGCAATCGTCCTTCCGGTGCGTGACGGCCGGACTCTGAAACCAGCCATCGAGTTCAAGATTAAGTGAAGCTTTTCCACGAATCAATCACGTTGATGCTCTTCTTCGTGAGATTTCCTGCATTTGGCACTACGCCGCCGGTTTCCCGCACTATTGCAGGCCTTTTTGCCGGTCAGAAAAACCGCTAGTTGGCAGCTCCGCTTCATTTCTATTGGAACGATCCTCCCTTCCAGGGATTTGTACCTCGCACGGAGCGATGACCTATCGCTTCGCAACATAAGAACAGATGGAAAGGACAGGAAAATGAAAGCCTATCTGACTTCCGGGATTGCTGCTGTCATCATTTCGGCCGGTTTCGCCGGTGCAGCCGCGGCACAAAACGCGGTCTATTCGGACCCGAGCGGTCTGCCCCACTCGCCGCCGACCATCCAGCAGGATCGCGGCCAGGATCGTGGCCAGGGCGTGGACACCATGTCGACCGGCAGCATCTATCCGAGCACCGGCTACATGTACAACAACGCGAGCGGCAACGCCGATCTCGATGGTGGACAGGACGAAGGCGACTACTACGACGGTACGTTGCGTCCGCATAACTAAGCAGTTGCTTCAAGATACCGCATCTCGCGCAGGTCGCAACCGATGCGCGGGATGACGACCTCTCCACCAACAGAACCTATTCGAAGCCGGCCTTGTGGCCGGCTTTTTTCATGACCGCAGTGCTCCGCAAGGGTTTGCCGCCGCCTCGGCAACGGGGTGCCCCGCGAATGTTGCCGCCGTCGGAGTCATAGACGCTTCGTCGTGCCTTCCGGCCCTTCGGGGTTAACCATTCTGAACCCCGGATGAAACCCTCTCTCAGCACGCATTCAGCCCCGCGCCTTTATTCTGCCGTCATTGGCTTTGGGGAGAGAACCGTGACCGTCCTTGCACGCCGCCTGACAATCGTAGCGCTGATCATGACCATTTTCGCATTCACCTTTGCCGCACTCGTCGCCGCTCCGGCGCGCAACGATCTGCGCGTGCATCTTGGCACCGCGGTGCCCTGCTATCACCCCGCCACGCCGAACTGCGTCGCGGCGCTTTGAAAAAGTTCGGGTGATGACCCGGTGGGAGCCTTTCAACGTCGTTTGATTGTTATTGAGTTCCCTCTATAATAGCGCATGAACACACGAATCTTTTCCTTGACCCCGCTTTCCTTCATCAGCCCGAGCCCGGTAGAGCCACGCGCCTTCGACAATCCGGTCGAGGCGGTCGATGCCCTGACCGAACTCTACGAACGCAATACGAAATTCCTGATCGATGCGTTCGGGGCGCTTGCCGATGGTGCTGCCGTGACCGGCCGCTACCGTGCCTGCTATCCGCAGGTCAGCATCGAGACGACCTCCTTCGGCCACGCCGACTCGCGCCTCTCCTACGGCCATGTCTCGTCCCCCGGCGTCTATACGACGACGATCACCCGCCCGAAGCTGTTCCGGCATTACCTCAAAGAACAGCTCGGCCTCCTGATGCGCAACCACAGCGTTCCGGTGACGATTTCGGAATCGACGACACCGATCCCACTGCATTTTGCCTTCAGCGAAGGCGCCCATGTGGAAGCATCGGCGACCAGTTCGCTCGCCGACATCTCCTTGCGAGACCTGTTCGACACGCCGGATCTCAACAATACCGACGACCTGATTGCCAACGGCGAATACGACCAGGTGCCCGGCGAGCCGGCGCCGCTTGCGCCGTTCACCGCCCAGCGCATCGACTATTCGCTCGCCCGCCTCAGCCATTATACGGCGACCAGCGCCGATCACTTCCAGAACTTCGTGCTGTTCACGAACTACCAGTTCTATATCGACGAATTCGCGGCCTGGGCGCGCGAGATGATGGCGCGCGGCGGCGACGGCTATACGGCCTTCGTCGAGCCCGGCAATATCGTCACGCTTGCAGGCACCGACAGGCCGGAAACCGACGCGGTCGTCCGCCTGCCGCAGATGCCGGCCTATCACCTCAAGAAGAAGGGCCATGCGGGCATTACCCTCGTCAACATCGGCGTCGGACCTTCGAACGCCAAGACGATCACCGACCACATCGCCGTGCTGCGACCGCATGCCTGGCTGATGGTCGGCCACTGCGCCGGCCTGCGCAACAGCCAGCGCCTCGGCGACTATGTGCTGGCACACGCCTATGTGCGCGAGGACCACGTGCTCGACGACGACCTGCCGGTGTGGATCCCGATCCCCGCACTTGCGGAAGTGCAGCAGGCGCTGGAAAGCGCCGTCGAGGAGGTCACCGGCTACCAGGGCTTCGAACTCAAGCGGATCATGCGCACCGGCACGGTAGCGACGATCGACAACCGCAACTGGGAACTGCGCGACCAGCGCGGACCGGTGAAGCGCCTCTCCCAATCAAGGGCAATCGCCCTCGACATGGAATCGGCGACGATCGCCGCCAACGGCTTCCGCTTCCGCGTGCCTTACGGAACGCTGCTCTGCGTCTCCGACCGGCCGCTGCACGGAGAACTGAAACTGCCCGGCATGGCGACCGCCTTCTACCGCACCCAGGTCAGCCAACACCTGCAGATCGGCATCCGCGCCGTGCAGAAACTCGCGGCCATGCCGACCGAGACACTGCATTCGCGCAAGCTGAGAAGCTTCTACGAGACGGCGTTTCAGTGATGTTGTAAGGCTAGTCACCTTGGTGTATGTTTTTCCGAATTCATACACACGAGGTGGCTATGCGCACCAATATCGAACTTGATGACGAACTGATCACCGAAGCAATGGAACTGACTGGCCTGCCGACAAAGAAGGCGACGGTAGAGCAGGCATTGAGAGATCTGGTCCGTATTCGCCGGCAGATGCGCGCGGTCGATAACCTCGAAGGCATCGGCTGGGATGGCGATCTCGATGAAATGCGGAACGATTCGGCAAGGTTTGCCGACTGGGGCCTGAAGGGTAGCGGATGATCGTCGCGGACAGTTCCGTTTGGATTTCGCTATTTCGAAAAGATGATGTCGACGTCGCAGATAGGTTGCGTTCTTTCATACCCCAGGGCGTTGTTCTTGTCGGCGATATCATCATGCTCGAAGTACTTCAGGGTGCTCGCGATTCCCAGCAAGCCCGCTGGATCGAACAGAACTTCCGCGACTTCCCCGTCGCACAGATGCTGTCTCCGTCACTCGCAATAAAAGCGGCAGCCAATTACCGTACTCTTCGGGATCGAGGCGTCACGGTCCGGAAGACGATAGATATGATTATCGGTACTTATTGCATCGAACATCGCCACAGCCTCTTGCAGAGAGACAAGGACTACCTGCCGATGGTCGAACATCTCGGCCTGCAGATTGCCTGATCACTCGACCTTTGTCGGCCTCGCCACCAGCAGTGACAGCGCCGTCCCTACCAGCGACGAAACGATCACCAGAAGATGCGTATTGACGGCCGCCTGGCCGAGTTCCGCCAGGGGCAATCCGGCCGTGCCGGCGCCGAAGGCGATGGCGCCGGCGGTGATGCCGGCGGGATAGGTGCCGACGCCGGCGGGGGCGTGGACCGGCAGGACGGAAGAGAGCTCGCCGCCGAGCGCGCCGCCGAAGCTTGCGGCGATGGAGAGATCACCCAAAAGGCCGAGGACCCAGGCGAGAACCGCGATCTTGGTGAACCAGTTGATCAGCGTCGCACCCCAGGCACGGGCGAAGGCTTTCGCATCGAGCGGCAGGCCGGCCTCGACCTCGTCGAGCAGTCTTTTCGCCTTGTTCGGCAGAGCCTTGGCCGCAAGGCGGAAGGCCTGGCCGCGCAGCGCGAAGGCGATCGCCGGCAGGATGAGGAAGGCGAGCCAGAGCGCCCAGGTCCAGAGTTTTCCCGTCTGCAGGGCCAGGCCCGTGCCGGCGGCGGCGAGCAGCGCATGCAGATCGAAGAGCCGCATGACCAACAGCGCTGCGGTGCTGCGCGCAACGCCCAGGCCGAACTCGCGTTTCATCAGCAGCGGAAAACTCGCCTCCCCCGTGCGGAAAGGCAGCATGATATTGAGGAGGTTATGCACCTGGACGAGCCTCAGCAGCGAGCCGAAACGGCCGCCGGTCTCGGTCGGGAAATAATCGTATATGCGCCAGGTGCGCAGAACGTAGGTGCCGAGCAGTAGCGCCAGCGCCAGCGCCGCCGAACCCCAGCCTGCGCCGTTCCAAAGGGATACGACGCTCTGCCAGCCCCAGACCCATTGAATGAAGGCGGCATAGACGAGGATGATCGCCACCGTTGCAAGCGTCATCGCGTGGCGAATTATCCACGCCCGGCGGCTGGCAACCGGAGAATTCTTCATATAGTAGGGTGCCCCATGTGAAATTTCGGGTTTCGGCCATTATCGGAAGGCCTTTCAAGCCCGTGGTTTAGGAGAAACGCAAGGTGCGTACAACAGCAGAGTCGGTGACGGGCCTCATCGAGACGGCCGAGCCGATCGAACTGTCCCTCGTCGTGCCCCTCTTCAACGAAGAAGAAAGCGTGCGCCCGCTGATCGAACGGATCTGCGCGGCAATGGACGGTTACGCCACGACCTGGGAACTCATTCTCGTCGACGATGGCAGCACCGATGCGACGATCGCCAATGCCCGCGAGGCGCTGAACCGCCCCGGTCTCGACCTTAAGATCGTGGCGCTGCAGCGCAATTTCGGCCAGACCGCCGCCATGCAGGCCGGCATCAACCAGGCGGAAGGCCGGCTGATTGCCACGCTCGACGGCGACCTGCAGAACGACCCTAAGGACATTCCCAGCATGGTGGCTGAGCTGGAGCGGCGCGAGCTGGACCTCTTGGTCGGCTGGCGCAAGAACCGCCAGGACGGGCTGCTGCTGCGCAAAATTCCGTCCTTCATCGCCAACCGGCTGATCGGCCGCATCACCGGCGTGCGGCTGCACGATTATGGCTGCTCGCTGAAGATCTATCGCGGCTCCGTCATCAGGCAGGTCAAGCTGATGGGCGAGATGCACCGCTTCATTCCGGCCTGGGTGGCCGGCGTCGTGCCGAGCTCGCGGATCGGCGAGATGCCGGTGACCCACCATGCGCGCCAGCACGGTGTTTCCAAATACGGCATTTCCCGCACCTTCCGGGTTATCCTCGATCTGCTGTCGGTGATGTTCTTCATGCGCTTCAAGGCGCGGCCGGGGCATTTCTTCGGCTCGCTCGGCCTCGGGCTGGGGGCGCTGTCGGCGATCATCCTCTTTTACCTGTTCATCGACAAGTTCGTGATGGGCAACGACATCGGCACGCGACCGCTGTTCCTCATCGGCGTCATGCTGTTCCTGTCAGCGGTGCAGATGATCACCACCGGCATTCTCGCCGAAATGATCGCCCGCACCTATTATCGCGACGATAACTCGCTCAGCTACATCGTCAGGGAAGTCTATGAGGGCGATGCGGCGCATCAGTGACGCGCTTGCCCGCCGTCCCGACCTCATCCTCTGGCTGATCGCTGCATATTATGTGCTCGCGGTCATCCTTCGGGTGCTGCGCTCGGAGGCGCTCGAAAGCGACGAAGCGGAACAGCTCTACCAGTCGCAGTTCCTGCTGATGGGGTACGGCCGGCAGCCGCCGTTCTACAACTGGCTGCAATACGGGGCCGTGCACCTGATCGGCCCGTCGGTCCTTGCGATCTCGCTGGTCAAGAACCTGCTGCTTTTCCTCACCTGCGCGGTCTATGGGCTCGCGGCTCGGGTGCTGCTGAAGGACCCGCGGCTCGTCGCCATCGCCATGATCGGCGTGATCGCCATGCCGGCGGTCAGCGTCATGGCGCAGCGGGACCTGACGCATGCGATCGCCACGCTGTTTGCCGTCGCGCTGTTCTTTTACGGTTTCCTCAAGACGCTGACGAGGCCGAGCCTGTGGACGTATCTGCTGACCGGCATTGCGGTCGGGTTCGGGCTGATCGCCAAGTATAATTTCGTCATCGTGCCGGTCGCGGCGATCCTCGCCGTCCTGCCGGAACCGGAGATGCGCAAGCGCATTCTCGACTGGCGGCTGATCCCGGCGCTTGCCGTCACGGCGGTGATTTGCCTGCCGCACGGCCTTTGGGTGCTCGGAAACCTGGGCGAAGCGACGGCCGGGACGATCAAGGCGATGCGCGAGAACGCGTCGGGCAACCCCGTTCTCGACCGGCTATCCGGTATCGGCACGCTTCTGGCGGCGGTATTGACCGGCGGGCTGCCGGTGCTCGCCTTTTTCCTGATCGCCTTCCGGAGGCCGCTCATCGATACCTGGCAGGCGACGAACCAATGGACGCGGGTGATCGGCCGGACGCTCGTCATCTGCCTGGTCGCGGTCGGGCTGATCGGGCTGGGTTTCGGCGCCACCAGCATCAGTGAGAAATGGCTGTCGCCCTTCCTGGTTTTGCTGCCGCTCTATCTCTGCCTGAAGCTCGAGGCCGCCAATGCGGATACGAGCCACAGCATCCCGCGGCTGCTGTTTCCGGTGGCGGTGCTGGCGCTCGGCTTCGTCGTCTATATCGCGGCCGGCAATGTCATCGGCCCGATGTTCGGCGATTATACCAAGGAAAACCTGCCGTCCGGGCCGTTCATCGAACAGGTGGTGGCAGAGCATGGCGGCGCCAAGCCGGCCTATGTGATCACCGACGATCCCTATCTTGCCGGAAGCGCCCGGCTGGAACTGCCGCAAGCGCGCGTGCTGCTGCAAAGTTTCGGGCAGACGCCGCCACTCGGCGAGGCGGAGAGAAAACAGCCGGGGCTGATCGTCTGGCAGGGTGGTGGTGAGACGCTCGATGCTCTCAAGCCCTATCTGCGGGCGAACGGGGTGGCCACGGAAGGATTGGTACCTGCGACCAAGGCCGTACCCTATCTCTTCTCGGGTGGACGGGACAGCGTCACGTTCGGTCATGCGTGGGTGGAACCGGGCAGGTAGAGACCGGCAGGCTCCCTCTTCCCCGCAAGGGGGGAGATTGACTCGCGGCGGCGGCTCAGTCCCTTACTGTATCCCGCAGATGATCCAGGGCCGCCCGCAGCTTTTCGATCACCTCGTCCACTTCCGAACGGCTGAAGGTCAGCGCCGGCGAGGCGAGCATGCGGTCGCCGGTGGCGCGCAGGATAAGGCCGTTGTCGACGCAGTGATTGCGCACCAGCGTGCCGATATCGTCGGGCTTTGCATAACGCCGGCGGGTGGATTTATCCGCTGCAAGCTGCAGGCCGCCGATCAGGCCGACGCTTTCGGCCTGGCCGACCACCGCGTGATCCTCGAGGCTCTTCCAGGCGGCGGCGAAATAGGGGCCGATATCGTCGCGGACGCGCTCGACCAGCCCTTCCTCCTCGATGATGCGGATGTTTTCGAGTGCGGCGGCAGCCGCGACCGGGTGACCGGAATAGGTGAAGCCGTGGTAGAAATCGCCTAACTCCTCGACCATCACGTCGGCAACACGGTCGCTGACCAGCACGCCGCCGATCGGCAGGTAGCCGGAGGACAGGCCCTTGGCGATCGGCGCGAGATCCGGCTCGAAACCGTAATATTGATGGCCGAACCAGGTGCCGAGGCGGCCGAAGCCGCAGATCACTTCGTCCGAGACAAGCAGGATGTTTCGGGCCTTGCAGATGCGGGCGATCTCCGGCCAGTAAGTTTCCGGGGGGATGATGACGCCCCCTGCCCCCTGGATCGGTTCGGCGACGAAGGCTGCGACGCTATCCTCGCCGAGTTCGTCGATCTTGGCTTCCAGCTCACGGGCGACCTTAAGGCCGAAATCGGCAGGCGAAAGGTCCCCGCCCTCGGCATACCAATAGGGCTGGCCGATGTGGTGGATGCCTTCGATCGGCAGGTTGCCCTGTTCGTGCATCAGCTTCATGCCGCCGAGCGAGGCGCCGGCGACGGTCGAGCCGTGATAGGCGTTCTTGCGGGCGATGACCAAGGTCTTTTCCGGCCTGCCCAAGGCCTTCCAGTAAACCCGCGCCATGCGGAACCAGGTGTCGGTCGCCTCCGAGCCGGAATTGGTGAAGAAGACGCGCTTCAGCTTTTCGCCGGCATGGGAGGCGATCTTCTGGGCGAGTAGCGTCGCCGGCTCGGTCGTGGTGCCGAAGAAGGTGTTGTAATAGGGCAGTTCCTGCATCTGCCTGTAGGCCGCATCGGCGATCGACTTGCGGCCGTAGCCGACATTGACGCACCAGAGGCCGGCGAACGCGTCGAGATATTTCTTGCCCGTCGAATCGTAGATATGGACGCCTTCCGCGCGCTGGATGACCCGCGCACCCTTGGAATTCAGCTGCTTCATGTCCGAGAACGGGTGCAGATGATGGGCGGCATCGATGGCGGCGAGATTGGAAAGCGGCGGCATATCGGTCATGGCTGTCTCTCTGCCTCAGATTGTGCCGTCAATTCTTATCGGTTACGAACAGAGTTCCGCAACTCCCGTCAAAAGACATTCCTCATGGCTTCAGATTCTGCATCGCCCCGCATCGAAATCCTGCTCGTCGGCATGAACGGCGACCTGCGCGGCAAACAGATCCCGCTCGCGGCGGAAAAGAAGGTCTGGGACGGCACGGTGCGCCTCCCCTCCTCCACCCAGTCGCTGGATATCTGGGGCGACGACAACGACGATATTACCGGCCTGTCGCTGTCGGTCGGCGATCCGGACGGGATCTGCCTCCCCGACCGGCGTAGCCTTGCGCCGATGCCATGGGCGCCGGAAGGGTCGAAGCAGGTTCTCTCGACCATGCACGAATTCGATGGCACGCCTTCCTTCATGGATCCCCGCGCCATCCTCGCAGCCCTTCTCAAGCGCTTCGACGAACGCGGCCTGACACCGGTCGTGGCGACCGAACTCGAATTCTACGTGGTGCAGGATGACTGGCGCGAGACGGGCCGGCCGCGGCCGCCCGCGAGCCTCATGTATCGCGGTGAGCCGAACGGCTTCCAGCTCTACGACATGAGGGCTGTCGATGCGCTCGACGACTATCTGCAGACGGTGCGGACCTGGGCGAAGGCGCAAGACCTGCCGGCCGATGCGACGACGGCGGAATTCGGCCCCGGGCAGTTCGAGATCAACCTCCTGCATCGCGCCGATGCGCTGGCGGCCGCCGACGACTGCATCTATCTCAAGCGCATCGCCGAGCAGGCAGCCAGGAAGCATGGCCTCAAATCCACCTGCATGGCAAAACCCTATGCGGACCATGCGGGCTCCGGCCTGCATGTGCATGCGAGCATCATCGACCGAGACGGCAATAATGTGCTGGATGCCAAAGGTGGCGATCCGGTGCGACTGAAATCCGTCTGCGCCGGCATGCTAGACACGATGCGCGATGCGCAGCTGATCTTCGCGCCATTTGCCAATTCCTACCGCCGATTCCAGCCGGGTTCCTTCGCGCCGGTCGATATCGACTGGGGTTTCGGGCATCGTGGCACAGCGGTGCGCATTCCGGATGCCCAGGGGCCTGCCGCCCGCATCGAGCACCGCGTCGCCGGCGCCGACGTCAATCCGTATCTGCTGCTGACCGCCATCCTCGGCGGCATGCTTTTAGGATTGGACGAGACGCTCGATCCGGGCCCTGCAACCGAACCCGGCAAGGAACCTGCGGCCGGCACGAAAAAGCTGACGCACGATTTCCTGACGGCGGTCGAGGAGTTTTCCGCCTCGCCCTTCGTCGCCGACGTTTTTGGGGCGCGCTATCAGAAGCTCTATGGCGACACGAAGCGCAAGGAGGCGATCACCTACCTGCGCACGGTCTCGGATTTCGACTACCAGACCTACCTGCCGCGGATTTAGGATTTAGGCCTATGCCTTTTTCATCCATGGGGCGTAGAGAATGTCTTTGACATCAATAAACATGTAGACATCGCCCGGTTTGAAGCCGAATGCCTGACTCCAGGCGGCAGTATAGGAACCGAGTTCCGCGTTGAGCTCACTTAGGGCCGTCCCGTCCCCGGTCTTGGCGGCGTTGATCTCCTCCTGCTCCAAAGCTTCCATCAGGTCGCTATAGGTGCTGTTCCCCTCGCTGTCGGGAATGAAGACGATGATGCCGCTCTTGTCCTCGAACCTTACCGAAAGCTCGATCTCGTCCTCGGTGAAACGCTCACGGTTCTTGACGATCATCTGGGGAAGCACGATGGCGAACAGATTCTCGCGTGTGATGGCGCCGTCGTAGGCCTCCTGCTGCTGCTTCACCAGCTGCATGAATTGCCACCCGTTTTCGGAAATCAGCTGCTTCAGTGTCTGCTTGACGGTCAGATCGGTGACCTTGAACTGATCCGAGTCGATGAACTCCATCGCCTCGACGGCCAGCTCGCCCTTGGCGTCCAGTTCCATGAAGGCGGCGCTCACCGCGAAGGCAGCCTTCAGTGTCTCCTTGGCCGGCTCGCCGGTAATGCCGTTCGCCACCTTGACGAGATCGGCCTTCTGTTCCTCGGTCTTGTCTTCGGCAGTTTCTGCAGGCTGGGCGTTCGCCTGCTGAAGGATCAGCAGAGCCCCAGGTTGAACAGCGGAGATGGAAGTCATGCCGGCCCTCGTTCGCGGCGCACCTCCCTTGATGGGCATTGCCGCGATTTGTCGGGCGCTTCATGGCCAGACCAACCAATGATTCTATCAATGGTTGAAAACCTAGTGGTCCCCACTTAACGAGATATGAACAGGCAGATGCAAGAGGTTGCATTGCTGGCCCCGAACTCGCCCGGATGCCGCGATCTGCGGTAGCGGGAACAGGCATTGGCCGCACACGGTCGATGTTTAAGCGAATGTTTCAATCTATCTTAAATTCATGAGGCCTAAGGAGGATTGATATTTGAAGTCTTGCGGCACATTCGATGCGTATTGTTATCGCCAAGTCACTCATTACCGGACTTTTGTCCCTACTCGCTTCTCTGGCCCTGTCGTTTGCCTTCGTTCCGATGCTGGGCGGGGAGGTAGCCGGTGCCGGCCTGGTGATGACCATCGTTTGCCCGCTGGCGATCTCCATTCCCGCCTCGGCCGTGCTTTACAGCCAGTCGGAACGAATCCGGCGGGCGGAATCCATGGCCTCCGACGCACTCACGAAACTGGCAGCCGCCTACGAGGAGCTTCACCGGCAGTCCCGCCTGGACGGCTTGACCGGATTGTTGAACCGAAGCACCTTCATGGAGGAACTGCAGACCTTCAGCCGGGAAGGCGTAACGGGAGCCCTTATCTTCCTGGATCTCGACCATTTCAAATCGATCAACGATCGCTACGGTCATGCAACCGGTGACGAGGTCCTTCGCCGCACCGGGCAGATCCTCGTCACGTATCGCGGGGAATTCAACATTGCGGGCCGCCTTGGTGGCGAAGAATTCGCTCTGTTTCAAGGTGGCCTGAGCATCGACGAGATGTTGAAGTGGTGCGAGCATATCCGCGAACTCATCGAAGGCCTGGATGTGCGCTCCGCCTCACGATCGAGTGTGCCGGTATCGGCCAGCATAGGAGTTATCCACTGCGCTGCGGGCTTCGATCCTCATGAATGCCTCAGAGCCGCCGACGTCAATCTCTACGAAGCGAAATCGCTCGGGCGAAATCGGGTCGTTTCATCCATCTGATGAGGCGGCGTAACGGTTCGGATACCACCGCCAACTGGCTCAGATCCCGCTGCCGTCCCGTTCCTGTGCCACGCGCTCCTGCGGCTGGTTGACCAGCACGGTCAGCTCGCCCGCATGGATCTTCAACAGCACGTCGCGGTCCATCGGCAGCAGTTCCCCGTCGATGACGCAGCGGATATCGTGGCGCTCGCGGGGGAAATGCAGTTCCAGTTCGGTCGCCGTCATCGCCGTGACGGCGGCGTTCTCCTTCAGCCGCCCGCGCATGATATCGAAGGTCAGCCGCGCCACGCCCGCGGGCGTCAGCGGATCGGCGACATAGAAGCCGAGATGGCCGCCGGTCAGGCTGTCGGCGAACATCAGCGGATCGCGGCCGAATTCGTTGTTGGATACGGAAATCGCCGAAACCTTGCGGTGCCCGATCTTGCCGCCGGTGCTGAACTCCACCTCGAATTCCGGCGGATTGAACATGACGCCGATCGCCGCCCGCGTGCTCGCGCGTATCTTGCCGAGCCGCGAGGCGAAGGTCATGGAATTGCGGTAGCGCACCATGCGCGCATGCAATCCGGCGGAAAACTGGTGCACGAAACTCTTGCCGTTGGCGCTGGCGATATCGATCTTTTCAGGCGTCGCGTCTGCCAGCGCATCCAGCACCTGCCAGATGTCGAGCGGCAGTCTCAGCGAGCGGGCGAAAAGGTTCATGGTGCCGGCCGGCACGACGCCGAGCGTCAGGCCGCTTTTCCAGGCTATGCCCGCAGCCGCAGAGATCGTTCCGTCCCCGCCACCGGCGATAAGCCCTTCGACGCCGGTCGTCGAGGCCGCCTTTTCCATGGTCGAAACCACGTCCTTGCCGGACACCACATGGCATTCGATCTCGTGACCGGCCGCCTTGAACGTCTCGGCGGCTCGAGCGCAATAGGCGTCCATGTCGGTGGTTCGGAAGGTACCGCCATCGCGGTTGAAGACGGCAAAAAGGTTCATTTGATCTCGCTTGCAGAGGAGCGGATTTGGCGCGGGACAACGGCCCATCAGAGAAATGGTTGCGCCCCGCAGCTTTATCAACAAGCGCGCCGTCGCTTCCGGAAAAAACTCACAATCCCGTGAGAGCACGTCGGAATAAACGGCGGATACTACCGCGATGCACAATGCCATGTTAGCCTGAAGTTCGGTCATTTCGATGACCCGCACACCTCCAGAGCGGGTGGATGTCTCCCACATCCTACCCGCGTCTTTTTCCAGCAGATTCAATGTTATGACCGATACTGCCGCCGATTTTCAATCCGCACGGGACCGTTCGGAAGCCCAAGACTTTGATAGTGCACCCGCTCTTTCGCGGCTCGCCATCATCCTGATCGAGATCGCATTGGCGGTCGGAGGCTTCGGCATCGGCACGGGCGAATTCGCGATCATGGGCCTGTTGCCGGATGTCGCCTCCACCTATCAGGTCAGCATTCCGATGGCGGGCTACGTGATCAGCGCCTACGCTCTCGGCGTCGTCATCGGTGCGCCGATCATCGCGGTCGCCGCCGCCCGGATGACGCGGCGCTCGCTGCTCCTGATCCTGATGACCGTGTTCGCGCTCGGCAACATCTTGAGCGCCATGGCACCGGACTTCTGGAGCTTTACCGCGCTGCGATTCGTCACCGGCCTGCCGCATGGCGCCTATTTCGGCGTCGCGGCTCTCGTGGCTGCCTCGATGGTACCGCCCAACAAGCGCGCCCGCGCCGTAGGTCGGGTGATGCTGGGCTTGACCGTCGCGACCCTGGTCGGGACGCCGATCGCCACCTTCATGGGACAGATGCTCAACTGGCGCGCCGCCTTCTTCCTCGTCGGCGGCATCGGCGTCGTGACGGTGACCCTGCTCTGGTATTTCCAGCCGCGCGACGAGGTGCATGAGGGCGCCAGCATCTGGCGCGAGCTCAGCGCCTTCGGCCGCGCGCAGGTATGGCTGACGCTCGGCATCGCCGCGGTGGGCTTCGGCGGCATGTTCTCGGTGTTCAGCTATATCGCCTCGACCACGACGGTGACGGCCGGAATGTCAGTCAGCATGGTGGCAGTCGTGCTGACGCTGTTCGGCATCGGCATGAATGTCGGCAATATCGTCGGCTCGCGGCTGGCCGACCTGTCCCTCAAGGGAACGATCGGCGGGGTGATGGTGTTCAACATCGTCGTCATGGGCGCCTTCGGACTGTGGGCCGAATATCCCGTCGTACTCTGCCTCTGCGTCTTCCTCATCGGCTGCGGCTTCGCCGCCGGTCCCGCGCTGCAGACACGGCTGATGGATGTGGCCGCCGACGCGCAGACGCTTGCTGCCGCCTCCAACCATTCGGCCTTCAACATCGCCAACGCGCTCGGCGCCTGGCTCGGCGGTCTCGTCATCGCCTGGGGCTGGGGATTTGCCGCGACCGGCTATGTCGGGGCGGTTCTGTCGCTGCTGGGCTTTGGGGTGTTTGCCGTATCTGCGGCGCTCGACCGGAAGACTGAGGCGGCCTGAGAGCCAGCAGCCCCCTCACCCCGCCTCCGCTTTGCTCGGCGGACCTCTCCCCGAAGGGGAGAGGATAAACGATAGGTCGCGGCACGTTCCCTCTTCTCCCTAGCGGGGAGAAGGTGGCCCAAAGGGCTGGATGAGGTTTGCGCTGCCATTACCGTTCATGTCCGCGGAGACACATAACACCTCAATGGCTAGGCTGCCTTCGACGCCGCCTTTTCCTCCGGCATCATCATGTACCTTCTGCCATTCTCGCAGACGAAATGGGTCTTGCCCCAGATGCGGAGGGCCGTGATGACCGGTTCGAGGCTCAGACCGATCGGGGTGAGCGCATAATCGACGCGCGGCGGCACGACCGGGAATATGGTGCGCGTCAACAGTCCCGCCTCTTCAAGCTCCCTGAGCTGCTTGGTCAGCATACGCTGGGTGACCGCAGGAATGCGGCGGCGAAGCTCGTTGAAGCGCAGCGTGCCATCTTCCAGCAGATGATAGAGGATGACGCCTTTCCATTTTCCATCGAGGAAACTCAGCGTCGTTTCGACCGGGCATCCGGGGAAATTGTCGGTCAGCTTGGCACGGGGTTTCGACATGGTCAGCGTCCTTTCACGGTATACTTTTCGGTACTATAGGCCAAAAATGTGCATTCTTGCGCTCGCTGAACATAGGCGCCATCTAGTTTCCGGACAACAGGACACAAACCAAGGAGACGTTCCATGCGTGCCATCGGCTTCAATACGCCCCAGCCCATCACCGCCGAAACCTCGCTGATCGACATCGAGCTGCCCATGCCGGAGGCGGCGGGCCGCGACCTGCTCGTCGAGATCAAGGCGGTCTCGGTCAATCCGGTCGACACCAAGGTGCGCCGCTTGGCTGCCGTCGAACCCGGCCAGCACCGGATCCTCGGTTACGATGCCTCGGGCGTGGTCAAGGCCGTCGGCCCTGGCGTCAAACTCTTCAAGCCCGGCGACGAGGTCTATTATGCCGGCGTGATCAACCGACCGGGCACCAATGCGGAATTCCATCTGGTCGACGAGCGCATCGTCGGCTTCAAGCCGAAAACCTTGAGCTTCGAGGAAGCCGCCGCCCTGCCGCTGACGGCGATCACCGCCTATGAGGCGCTGTTCCATCGCATGAGGGTGCAGGACAAGGTGGCGGGCGCCTGGAATGCGGTGCTGGTCATCGGCGGCGCCGGCGGGGTCGGCTCGATCGCCATCCAGCTCCTGCGCGAACTGTCCGACGTGACGGTCATCGGCACCGGCTCGCGGCCGGAGACGCAAGCGTGGATCAAGGAACTAGGCGCCCATCACGTGCTCGACCATTCGAAGCCGATGGCGCCGCAGCTCGCCCAGATGGCGATCGGCGCGCCCGCCTTCGTCTTCTCGACCACCCATACGGAAAACCACCTCACGGACATCCTGGAACTGATCGCGCCGCAGGGCCGCCTGTCGCTGATCGACGATCCGAAGGAGCCGATGGACGTGCGCGTCTTCAAGGGAAAGGCGTTGTCGGTGCATTGGGAAATGATGTTCGCCCGCGCCATCTTCCAGACCGCCGATATGATCGAGCAGCACAAGTTGCTGAACCACGTCGCCGAACTGGTCGATGCGGGCAAGATCCGCACGACGCTTGCCGAAACGCTTGGGCCGATCAATGCCGCCAACCTGAAGACGGCGCATGCGATGATCGAGACCAACCGCACCAAGGGCAAGCTCGTGCTCTCGGGCTTCTGACCGCCGTGCTGTGAACTGAAACAAAGAAAGCCCGCCATGGCTGAAACGGCGGGCTTTCTTCACGGCCTGGCGGTGGATCAGGCCTGGATAACGACGACCTTGGCGCCGACATTGACGCGGCTGTAGAGGTCGATGACGTCGTGGTTCATCATGCGGATGCAGCCGCTCGACATGGCAAGCCCGATCGATTCGGGCTGGTTGGTGCCATGGATACGGAAATGCGTGTCGTTGCCGCCGCGGTAGAGATACATGGCGCGGGCGCCGAGCGGGTTGTTCGGGCCGCCAGGCATGCCGCCCGCCAGTTTCCGGTAACGCTCTTCGCGGCGCTGCATGTTTGCGGTCGGGGTCCAGGTCGGCCATTCGGCCTTGCGGCCGACATAGGCATTGCCGGCAAGCGCCAGGCCCGCACGGCCGACGCCAACGCCGTAGCGGATCGCACGGCCGTTGCCCAGGATGTAGTAGGCGCGGCGGGCCGGCGTATCGACGACCACGGTGCCGGCGGCATGCGGGGTGACGTAAGCCACCTCCTGACGGCGCAGCTCGGGCTTTATGTTCTCGACCGGCACGGTCTTCAGCGGAAACGGCTCGTTCGGCAGTGCGGCATAGTTCGTCTGTTCAACAGTAGAAGCGCAGCCGGCAAGCAGAAGCGGCAGGCCCGCAAGAAAGCCGCGACGGGAAATCGACATGAATGTGTCCTTGGTGCGTCGAGAGAATGACGCTGAATTTAAGAATATTATGGTTAATGAAGTGCTAAACGGATGGCGAACAGGCCATTGTCGACCTAGGGGCGGGCAGAACAGGTCTGATATTGTCCGCCGAGAAGCGAGGCACCTGCCAAGACGTCGGGATCGACCGTCTGGCCGGGCATTTTCGGAAGCGTGACCGTGACCTGACAAAGGCGCTCGTCGCAATCGACGGAGATCACCTTCGTCAACCCGCCAAAGCCCTGGTTGTTGCGATCACAGATCTGGACGTCGCTGCCGGCCTTGATCCCGGCCGCCTTGCTGGCTTGCAGAGGGATAGAGATGATCGCCGCCATGGTATTGTTCAACGGCGCCGGAAGGGGCGTGTCCTCGAGCATAGCAGCCGTCACCTTGTCGCCGGCCGCGACATCCTGCTTGAGATATTTACCGACCAGCCCGACAAAGGCCGGGGTCTGCAGATCGCCGTTGTCGATCTGGTGATTGCGCTGCAAGGCGAGCCGCGCGACCGGTTCGGGCGTTTCAGAGCGGCCAGCGACCAGCGTTATGATCCAGACGACCAGACCGGCATAAACGAGCAGCGGGATTACTCTCGCGATGGCAACGACCCCGAGCAGCATGTCGATGCGATCGATCTTCATGGGCCGTACTCGTAGGCAATGTCGCCCTCGGGCTCGTCCAGCGACAGCATCGCTGCCACCACCGCCCAGATCGCGCGTTCGTCGCCCAGGGTTTTCGGCAGGGGCCGGTGCAGGGCCTTGAGGAGATCGAAGCGGCCGATATCGATCGTGCCCCGCACGGTCTCGGAAAAGGCGGTGAAGCTTTCGTGGACGATCCACAGCCAGAGAACGACCATCAAGGGGCCGAAGACGACGACGATGAGCAGCGCCGCGAGCGAACTGCCCCAAATGCCGAGCACCGCCAGCCAGGTCACCGTGAACAGGCCGCTGAGCGAAAGGCTGAGGATCGAGAAATCCAGCTGGATACGGGCATTCTCCAGCTTGGCCAGCAATGTCTCGTTCTTGATCACCATTTGCAGACGCGGCCACAGAAGATCGAAATCGAAGCCGTAGCGCGTATCACAATAGCTGCGCAGCGCCGCAAGATCGTTGCCGAAGCGGGTGGGCGCTACCTCGAGCCTGGCAAACAGCGTCTGATAGGAATCGAATTCATGCGCCTCGTGGGACTGGGCAATGTCTGCGGCATAGGTCACGAGCCCCGTATACTGGTCGGTCATCTCCCGGTGCAGCGCGGCCAGCGCCTCGGCATGCGCCGTCGCCCGCACATCGACGGCCGGCCGCAGTTGCAGCACTTCGGCGCAATTTGCCCTCAATGCTGCCGAAAGGGCGGAAATTGCGGTGTTCAGCGGCTCGACCTCGATCGGTCGGTTGAGATACCGGGCGTTGCGCAACGGCCGGATGGCGGTTTCGGCTTTGTCGATAGCGCCAGGGTCGGCAACGTCCCGGGTGAACGCGCCCTCTTCACGGTCGCGCGCCAGCTCACGGATCACATCGATGCTTGCGGGCAATTTCGCTCGGCGCTGAAACAGGGCGTTGCCGCGGGCGATCCGCCGGTCGCGCTTCAGCACATGGCCGAAGGCCAGCAGACTGGCCATCCACCAGGGGATGCCCTTTCCTTCCAGTAGCCGCGTGATCGGCTGGACCGCGGGCGACAGCGTGAAGGCGATGACGGCCACCGCACTCAGGGCAATTGCGAAATTGACGAGTTTTTCGCCCGAACCGAGATTGCGGTATTCCTCCAGCAGAAAAGTCCGCACCGGCTCGAATTCGATCGCCGCGATCAGGGCGTTGGCGAGGCAGAAAAGCAGCCATGGAAAATAGCGCGCCAGAAGGAAAGAGCGCCCGAACCAGCCATCGATCTTTCCCAGTATCTCCGCGAACATCGCGCCCCGACCCTATGCCTTTCGCTTGAGCCTCCGGCCATGAACGGGACACGTGCCGTCGGCGCGGAAAAGTTCGCCATCGTACGGACATTCCCATATGCCGGCCACGATCTTGTAGACATCATGCTTGTCGAACAGACCAAGCAGCGATGACGAACTTGGCCCCAGCCCGCTGTCGTAACCAAAGATGGCGACCGGTCGTTCGGCACCAAACGGCTGCACCAGGTTTTCCCGGATGCTGACCATTCCCGGACGCGAAAAGTTCCAAAGAGCGCTGTTGGACCTCAAATAGTCAGAAAGGGGAACATCGGACGGGAGGCTTTGGATCTGCGCCAGAATTCCGGAGCGATCCTCCAGCAAGGGTGGAGGGACAGGGGTGCCCACCCCTTGCTGCGATATCACCCGCAACCCATCGGCACCCGCCGAGACGACGAAATTCGTTTTCTCCTTTCGCAGGACGGACAAAGTGTCCTCGGCGGACAGGCCTTTCGGAATGAGGGGGAATTCCAGAACGGGAAGCTCAGTCATCCGACTTCTCCACCGTGGTCTTCTCGAAGATTCTCTCGTGGACGATATGGAACCTGCTGGCGGTGATATCCGCCGCCTTGATATCAGTCCACGCGAAACGGAGCACCGGCGTATCGAGCCGCAGCCGCCTGGCGACCTTCAGGAGGAATTCCTCGACTTCCGCGGCATTGCCGTAGCCGGTAGCTCCGACGAGAGCGTCGTTTCGCCCGATCGTCTTTCCGTCTTCGGCAAGCTGCAGGCGAATTGCGGCATCGATGGCAGCTATCTTGCTCATCTTCCCCCCAACGAGGCTCGGAACCCGTTAAGCAAAAACTAGCGCAACCACCGGTCGACAGCAATCCTCGAATGGAAGGATATCCTCCTCCTGTCTTCGAGCAACTACATATTCGGATAGACCGGCCCCTCGCCGCCCTGCGGCGGAACCCAATTGATGTTCTGGTTGGGATCCTTGATGTCGCAGGTCTTGCAGTGGACGCAGTTCTGGGCGTTGATGACGTAGACTTGGCTGCCGTCCTTCTCCACCCATTCGTAGACGCCGGCCGGACAGTAGCGCGTCGAAGGGCCGCCATAGACGTCCAGTTCCGAGCGCTTCTGCAGGTCCATGTCCTTCACCTGGAGATGGACCGGCTGGTCTTCCTCGTGGTTGGTGTTCGACAGGAAGACCGAGGACAGGCGGTCGAAGGTGAGCACGCCGTCCGGCTTCGGGTAGTCGATCTTTTTATGCTGCGCGGCCGGTTCGAGGCTCTGCGCGTCGGTCTTGCCGTGCTTCAGCGTGCCGAAGATCGACAGGCCGAAGAGCTGGTTGGTCCACATGTCGAGACCGCCGAGCGCGATGCCGAGGCCGGTGCCGAGTTTCGACCAGAGCGGCTTGACGTTGCGCACCCGTTTCAGGTCCTTGCCGATGGCCGTCGAGCGCCACTCGTTCTCGATCTCGATCACCTCGTCATTGGCACGGCCGTCCGCGATGGCTTTCGCGATGTTGTCGGCGGCGAGGATGCCGGACAGGACCGCGTTGTGGCTGCCCTTGATGCGCGGCACGTTGACGAGGCCGGCGGAACAGCCGATCAGCGCGCCGCCCGGGAAGGTCAGTTTCGGCACCGACTGGTATCCGCCCTCGGTGATGGCGCGGGCGCCGTAGGAGAGGCGCTTGGCGCCCTCGAACGTACCGCGGATCGCATCATGCGTCTTGAAGCGCTGGAATTCCTCGAACGGGTAGAGATACGGGTTCTTGTAGTTCAGGTGCACGACGAAGCCGACGGCCACCATATTGTCTTCGAGATGATAGAGGAACGAACCGCCGCCGGTCTTCATGCCGAGCGGCCAGCCGAACGAGTGCTGCACCAGGCCCGGCCGGTGGTGCTCCGGCTTCACCTGCCACAGTTCTTTCAGGCCGATGCCGTATTTCTGGGGTTCGCGATCCTTCTGAAGATCGAACCGGTTGATCAACTGCTTGGCGAGCGAACCGCGCACGCCCTCGCCGATCAACACGTATTTGCCGTGCAGTTCCATGCCGCGCGTGAAAGCCGGGCCGGGCTCGCCATTCTTCTCGACGCCCATGTCGCCGGTCGCCACGCCCTTGACCGCGCCGTTCTCGTCATAGAGCACTTCGGTGGCGGCAAAGCCTGGATAAATCTCGACGCCGAGCGCCTCCGCCTTTTCGGCGAGCCAGCGACAGACGTTTCCGAGCGAGACGATGTAGTTGCCGTGATTGTTCATCAGCGGCGGCATCATGAAGTTCGGAAGCCGGATCGAGCCGGCAGGGCCCAAAAACAGGAAATGGTCGGCGGTGACCGGCTGCTTGAACGGGTGGCTGGCCTCTTCGCGCCAGCCGGGCAGCAGGGCGTCGATGCCGACCGGATCGACCACCGCGCCCGAGAGGATATGCGCCCCGACTTCCGAACCCTTTTCGAGCACCACGACTGTCAGGTCCGGATTGGCCTGTTTCAGGCGGATCGCGGCCGAGAGCCCCGCAGGACCCGCGCCGACGATCACCACGTCGAATTCCATGCTCTCGCGCTCTGGCATTTCGTGGGCAGGAAGTTCTTGCTCGCTCATATCCAACTCCGCTCGCCGGCCCCTTCCGGCTTTATTCAGGCAACCTGTTTGACAAAACCGCCCCGGCTTGTCGAGGCGGGAAAACGTCCTCCGCCTTGTCATTCGCGCAAACGACGTTTCGGTTTTCTCATATTACGTTTACGTACACGTCAGTTATAGGCACCGAACCGCAGAAAGCAAGATCGGCCTTTCGCCGCCTTCTGCCGCTGCTATAAAGGCCCGACAACCGATGACAGGAATTGGGAAGGAACAGCATCATGGATCTCGGTCTTAACGGCAAACGCGCTCTCGTGCTCGCCTCGTCGCGCGGACTTGGCCTCGGCATCGCCAAGGCGCTTGCAAGCGAAGGCGCGCACGTTCTCCTCGTCGGGCGTTCCGGCGAGCGGCTGGCGGACAATTGCAAGGCGATCAATGCCGAAGGCAAGGGTAAGGCAGACTGGGTCTGGGGTGATCTTTCCGAAGAGAATTTCGTCGAGGCGATGAAGGCCTCCGTCAAGGAAAAGCTCGGCGGAATCGACATCCTGGTCAACAATACCGGCGGCCCGACGCCCGGCACAGCGGAAGACATGACCGCCGACAAGCTCGACATCTTCTTCCAGTCCATGGTGCTGCGCGTCATCACGCTCACCAACGCCTTCCTGCCGCAGATGAAGGAACAGGGTTTCGGCCGCATCCTGACCGTCGCCTCCTCCGGCGTCTTCGAGCCGATCGCCAATCTGGCGCTTTCCAACACGCTGCGCTCGGCGCTGGTCGGCTGGAACAAGACGATCGCGACCGAAGTGGCGGGTTTCGGCATTACCTGCAACATGCTGCTTCCGGGCCGCATCCATACCGACCGTATCGACGAACTCGACGGCGCCAATGCCAAGCGCACCGGCAAGTCGGTGGAAGAAATCCGCTCTGCTTCGCTGAAGACCATTCCCGCCGGTCGCCTCGGCAAGGTCGAGGAATTCGCGGCCGCCGGTGCGTTCCTCTGCTCGGTCCCGGCAAGCTATGTCACCGGCACGATGCTCCGGGTCGACGGTGGCGCATCGCGCTCGATCTGAGGTTTCCGAAAGAGGGTTAAATCCAGGTCGTTAAACATTAAATCGAATTGGGGTGCCGCTGTTGGCGGTATCTCAATTCGCCTGTCGTAAGAGGCAAGCCGGCCCCCCAAAATTAAAGGATCGCCGGCATGATCGAAAGTGTTTCGGGGGCGACCGAGGCTACCCCGCCCAGTGTACCCTCCGCCGTGCCTCACGCCGCGGTACCCTCCATTGCCTCCTCGGCAGCCTCGATCTCGGCGACACTTGCGGCCGGACAGGTGGCGACCTATGCAGGCTCCTGGGAAGCAGCAACCCGGCACGCAGCCGAGACCTCGGCGATCTCCGGCCGATCGGGAAACATGCATGCGCGAAGCCTCGAGGCCGTGGACGATGTCGTGGTCCGCAATCTTCTCGACAGCCTGTCGCCTTCGAGCCGGGTCGCCGGCAGTTTCTTCCTGGCCGACGGCGAGGAACCGGCACCACGATCGCTGATCGCCACCTATTACGAAGACGTCTGACCGGACACGTCTCCGGACGATCCGACATCACGCAAACGCGTCTCGCGGGAGCACCCGCCCACGCCTATGATCTCCAGACCCTGCCTTCGGAGATTCTTCCATGAAATTCACTCGACTTGCGCTTTCGGTCATCGGCGTGCTGATGGTGGTGATCGGCCTCATCTGGATCGGCCAGGGCACCGGCGCCTTCCCCTATCCCGCCAGCAGTTTCATGATCAACCAGACGCCCTGGATCATCCGAGGCGCAGGCGTCGCGATTATCGGCCTTGCGGTGATCTGGGGTGCCCGGCGGTTCGTCCGCTAGTCCGGTTGGGCGGGCTCATCTTGCGCAGCCAAAAGGCGAAGAAAATTAACTTCAGTTCATCTAAGCCATTCATTACAAACCTTTAATCCGCTTTCACCGGTTCGTGAGCCGGCCGGGTAAAACCTGTCTTTTTTGCGCCGCAATAAGGGCGGTTCGATGAGCCGATACCATCGAGCACAACTACAGGCGAGCGGTCACCCATGAAGAAGATCTGGATTTTTGCCGGCGTTCTTGTCGTTGCCGGCGTAGCGGGCTGGGAGTTCCGCGATCGGCTTCCGTTTCTGTCATCCTTCATCCAGCAGGCATCCGCCGATACCGGCGATAGCCAGCCGCAGGGCGGGCAACGACGGCGCGGCGCAGGCGGCCCGCCGCCGGCGGTGAAGACGGTCGCCGCCACCCGCGCCACCCTGCCGATGGACGTGACCGCCTCGGGCGCGGCCAATGCGGACGAGAATACGACGATCGCCGCCCAGCAACCGGGCATCGTCGTCAGCATCGCGGCAACCGACGGCGCTTATGTGAAGACGGGCGACCTGATCGCCAAGCTCGACGACCGCACCGCCAGGGCCGCGCTCGACAAGGACAAGGCGCTTCTCGTTCGCGACCAGGCGACGCTGACCCAGGCCCAGACGGCGCTATCCCGCGCCAACGACCTGCTGCACGGCAATGCCGGCACGCAGCAGACCGTTGACCAGGCGAAGGCGGCGCAGGATACCGCTGCCGCCACCGTGCAGAGCGACAATGCGGCGCTCGCAGCCGATCAGATCGACCTCGACCATACGGACATCCGCGCGCCCTTCGACGGAAGGCTCGGCGATATCGATATCAGCACCGGCGCTTATCTCAGCGCCGGCTCGGCGGTGGTGACGATCGCCAAATACGACCCGATCTATGTGAAATTCCATCTTCCCGAGGCCTATCTCGGCCAGCTCAAACAGGGTTCGTCAGCGAACGCGGTTGCGGTCGATGCCGTGCCGCATGGCGGTGGCACGCCGGCCAGAGGAACCCTGAGCTTCTTCGACAACGCGGTCGATCCGGCTTCGGGCACGATCCTTGCCAAGGCGAAGTTCGACAATCCGTCGGGCGCGCTCTGGCCGGGGCAATCGCTGAATGTCACCGTGCATTTCCAGAGCGACGACAAGGACATCGTGGTGCCGACGGTAGCCGTCAATCCGGGCGTCGACAGCCCGTTCGTATACGCGGTCGGCGACGACAAAAAGGTGCATGTGACGCCGGTCAAAATTGCCCGCTCCAACGGCCCGGACACGGCGATTGCCAGCGGGCTCACCGAAGGGGCGCATGTGGTGGTCGAGGGCCAGGTGCAGCTCGTCGATGGCGCGACCGTCGTCGAGCAGTTCGGCAATGGCCAGAAGACGGCCGGTGCCAAGCGCAATGACCAGCCGATCGAAGTGGGGGCAGCGCAATGATCCCCGAATTCTGCATCCGCCGCCCGGTCGCCACCACGCTGCTTGCCATCGGCGCCGTACTCGCCGGCCTTGCCGGCTACCAGCTCCTGCCCGTCGCCGCCCTGCCGCAGGTCGATTTTCCGACCATCAACGTCTCGGCCCAACTGACCGGAGCCTCGCCGCAGACCATGGCGACGGCTGTCTCGACGCCTCTTGTCAAGCAGTTCGAGACCATCCCCGGCATCAGCGAGATCAGCGCCACGAACTCGCTCGGCAATACCTCGATCGTGCTGCAGTTCGACCTCAACCGCAATATCGATGCGGCGGCGGCCGACGTGCAGGCGGCGATCTCGCATGCGACCCGGCAACTGCCGGACAACATGACGACGCCGCCGAGCTACCGCAAGACCAACCCGGCCGACGCCCCGGTCCTGCTCCTGTCGATCCGCAGCGATACGATGCCGCGCAGCAAGATCGACGAGATCGCCGAGGACGTGCTCTCCCCGTCTCTCTCGACGCTTCCGGGCGTTGCGGAAGTCTCGATCTTCGGCGCCCAGACCTATGCCGTGCGCGTCGAGGTCGATCCCAACAAGCTGCAGGCCCGCAATCTCGGCGTCGACAACGTCACCAATGCGATCGCCAGCGCCAACAGCCAGGCGCCGGTCGGCTCGCTCGAAAACAACAGCCAGCGGCTGACCATCAATGCCGATACCCAGCGCACCAATGCCGACCAGTTCCGCTCGCTGGTGATCGCCAGCCCGAACGGCGCCCCCGTTCATCTCGGCGACGTCGCCAACGTTCAGGACAGTGTCGCCAACCTCGATGGGGGAAGCTGGTACGACGGCAACCAGTCGATCATCCTCGCCATCCAGCGCCAGCCGGACGCCAATACGGTGGATGTCGTCGATTCGGTGCGCGCAAAACTGCCCGGGCTTTCCGCCGAGCTGCCGGCGTCGGTGTCGATCAACGTCATGAACGATTCGTCGACCGCGATCCGCGCCTCGATATCGGACGTGCAGTTCACGCTGATGCTGACGATCGGCCTTGTCGTGCTGGTCATCTATCTCTTCCTCGGCCGGATTACCGCCACCCTCGTTCCGGGGCTTGCCGTGCCGCTGTCGCTGATCGCCACGTTCGGCGCCATGTATGCGCTCGGTTACAGTATCGACAACATCTCGCTGCTCGGGCTGACGCTCTCGGTCGGCCTCGTCGTGGACGATGCGATCGTCATGCTGGAAAACATCATGCGGCATGTCGAGGACGGCATGGCGCCGATGCAGGCGGCGCTGCAGGGCGCTTCCGAAGTCAGCTCGACGATCATTTCCATGTCGGTGTCGCTGATCGCCGTGTTCATTCCCATCCTTTTGATGGGTGGGGTGGTCGGGCGGCTGTTCAACGAGTTCGGCATGGTGGTGGCGCTCGCCATCGTCGCCTCGGCGGTCGTCTCGCTGACGGTGACGCCGATGCTCGGCTCGCGTCTTTCCGGCGCCGAACATCACCCGGGCCTGATGGTCCGCATCTTCGACGCGGGCTTCAGCCGCACGCTCAGAGGTTATGACCGGGCGGTCGGCTGGTGCCTCAGGAACCGGGCGGTCATCCTTCTGGTCTTCCTCGCGTCCGTCGGCGGGTCGGTCTATCTGTTCCGGATCCTGCCGACGAGTTTCTTCCCGCAGGAGGATATCGGCCGTCTGACGATCTCGACCCGCGCCCGCGAGGATATTTCCTATCCGGCGATGCGCGACCTGCAGGCGCAGGTGGCGGCAGCGGTGCAGAAAAACCCGGCGGTCAACCACGTCACCTCGATCGTCGGCAGCAATGGCCGCAGCTCGCTCAACAACGGCACAATCTGGGTGGAGTTGAAGGACCGCGACCAGCGTCCCCCGCTCGACCAGACGCTGCGCGAACTGAGGCAGGCGACATCCAAATTCGCCGGCATGAAGACCTTCATCACCCCGCAGCAGAGCCTGCGTTTCGGTGGCCGCGCGACGGCCAGCCAGTATCAGCTCGTGGTGCAGGCGCTGAATGCCTCCCAGACCAGCGAATGGTCGGACAAGATCCAGACCGCGATGCGGGCCGACCGGGCGCATTTCACCGACGTCACCTCCGACGCCCAGAACGATGCAATCGAAGCCAATATCAAGGTCGATCCCGAAAAGGCTGCCTCGTTCGGAATTACCGACGACGAGCTGCGCAAGACGCTGCAAATGGCGTTCGGCGGGTATACGGCCGCCGAAATCCAGTCGACCGGCGACAGCTACGACGTGATCACCGAATTCGACAATACGCAGCAATGGAACGACCAGATGCTGCAGGGTGTCAGGGTGATGTCTTCGAACGGATCGCTGGTGCCGCTTTCGAACTTCGCCACCATCGCGCGGCAGACGGCGCCCGTCACCATCAACCAGACCGGTCAGCTGGTCTCGACGACGGTGTCGTTCAACCTGCCGGCCGGCGTGTCGCTCTCCGATGCGACGGCGGCGATCGATCAGATCAAGGCGAACCTGCAGATGCCGAACGACGTGTTCACCTCCTATGGCGGCACGGCGCAGATCTTTCAGCAGAGCCAGGGCAATACGCCGCTGCTGATCCTCGCCGCCGTGCTCACCATCTATGTGGTGCTCGGCGTACTCTACGAGAGCTTCATCCACCCGCTGACCATCCTGTCGGGCCTGCCGGCAGCGGCCTTCGGGGCGTTGCTGGCGCTGAAACTGTTCGGCTTCGACCTGTCGATCATCGCGCTGATCGGGCTGTTGATGCTGATCGGCATCGTCAAGAAGAACGCGATCATGATGATCGACGTGGCGGTGGAGACCATGCGCTCGAAGGGCGAGACGGCGGCCGTCGCGATCCACGAGGCCTGCGTGCGGCGCTTCCGGCCGATCATGATGACGACCTTCTGCGCCCTGCTCGGCGCGCTGCCGATCGCGCTCGGCACCGGCGCCTCTTCCGAGTTGCGCCAGCCGCTCGGCATCGCTGTCGTCGGCGGGCTGATCGTTTCCCAGGCGCTGACGCTGTTCATCACGCCCGTCATCTTCGTGGAAATGGACCGGTTCGGCCGCTTCCTCAGCCGGCTCGGCCGCCGCAAGACGGAAGACTTGCACGAGGCAAACGACGATGACGACATCGCGACTGCGATTGCGGCCGAATGAGCCCCTCGCCTTGGTGCTCGCTCTGCGGCGGCGGGAGAAATCCCGCCTGCCGGAAAGATCGGATTGATCGTCTCGGAATGGTGCATTCTGATCATCATCTACCGGAAAACACAGTGGAAACTGAAGCAGCCGTCCGAGAATGACGCAGCGCACTGCAAGGTAACCTTAACCAATAACCTGAATAAACGACTCCGTTTGCATTAGCCGCCGCTAAAGCTTCTTATGGTGGTGCAGCGTCGTACTGCGTACACGCTGTGGCGGTCGGGCTTGGGGGTCGCCCGGCCGCTCTCAGTTTCGGGCCACGCGCCGAAAAATCAGAAATTTTCGGCCAGTTTCGGGAAATCGCGGATCAGCGAATCCCGCACCACGAAGCTGATCGGGTCGTTCGGATAGCGCTTGGTATCGACCAGCAGCCTTGCGAAGATGACACGCCGTTCGTCCTTCATTGCCCAGCCGACGAACCAGCCGAGCGGGCGGTCGTAATCCACCTTGCCGGCCTTGTCGCGCAGCCAGCCGGAGCCGGTCTTGCCCTGGATGTCCCAGCCGTCGCCCGCCTGGAAATGCGGGACGATCGCCAGCGTCATGTCGACGGCATGTTCGGAGATCGGCAGGCCGCCATTGAGGAACCGGCGCAGGAACCGCACCTGCTCGTCCGCCGAAATCTTCAGCGACGACATCAGCCAGGATTCGGTCAGGCCGTCGGTATTGCCAGGGCCGCCGGAGATATCGCGGTTGCCGTAACCGAAGCGCTGGATGTAGTCCGCGAACTTGGGCTTGCCGAGCTTTCGGGCAATTTCCTGCGAATACCAGACGATCGATTCCTTCTCCCAGATCAGCGGATCGACATCCTTCTTCACCCGCTCCGGGCCACCGAACTTCGCCTGATATTTCCAGCGCGGGTTCTGGGTATCTGTCAGAATGCCGGCATCATAGCCCATCATGGCCAAAGGCAGTTTGAAGGTCGACTGGGGATAAAAACCCTGATCACAGGTTCCCTGACGATAAAGCGCCTTGCCGCTGTCCTCGTCGATGATGACGGTGCAGCGGATCGGATCGGCGGCGCCGGCAGAGGTACAATCGAGAAAAGTCGCGGTAATTCCGAGGGAAAATGCCAGAAGGAAAGAATTTCTGAAAACCATGGCGGTGCTCCAAATGGGGTGACACGGCTTTTCTAGGTCGGCTTGTAAGCCCCAATCAAACGATGATATCTGCGGGCAGACATGAATCAAACTAGGGCATGGCCATGGTTCGACCATATTTACCGCTGAACGCGCTGCGGGCCTTCGAGGCGGCCGCCCGGCACCTCTCGTTCACCCGGGCGGCCATCGAACTCTGCGTCACCCAGGCCGCCGTCAGCCATCAGGTAAAGCTGCTCGAACAGCGGCTCGGCGTGACGCTGTTCCGCCGCCTGCCGCGTGGGCTGATGATCACGGAGGAAGGCTTGGCGCTGCTGCCGGCGCTCCAGGACAGTTTCGACCGCATGGCCGCCATGCTGGAGCGGTTCGAAGACGGGCATGTGCGAGAGGTGCTGAAACTCGGTGCGGTCGGCACGCTCGCGGTCGGCTGGCTGCTGCCGCGGCTTTCCGACTTCCGGGAAAAATACCCGTTCATCGATCTCAGGCTCTCGACCAACAACAACCGTGTCGACATCGCCGCGGAAGGGCTGGACTACACGATCAAGTTCGGCAACGGCGCCTGGCACGATATCGAGGCGGAGGCGTTGTTCGAGACGCCGCTTTCCGTCCTCTGCATTCCGCCGATCGCCCGCCAACTCAAGACCCCGGAGGATGTCGCGCACCAGGTGCTGCTGCGTTCCTACCGCGCCGACGAATGGCCGAGTTGGTTCGAGGCGGCGCATGTCGCCCCGCCGCAGATTCGCGGGCTGGTGTTCGACAGTTCCGTGCTGATGGTCGAGGCGGCGATGCAAGGGGCCGGCGTGGCGCTCGCCCCTCCCCTGATGTTCTCCCGCCAGCTGGCCGCCGGCATGATCGAAAAGCCCTTCCCGATCACCATTTCCAAGGGCAGCTACTGGCTGACCCGGCTCAAATCCCGCACCGTGACGCCGGCCATGGAAATGTTCCGCAACTGGCTTGCGCAGCAGGCGGCGGAGACGCGACGACAGCTCGAAATCTAGGGTTTGCGGGGTTGCCATCCAGGTCGCCTTGTGCGATCACGCGCCCTCTCAAAAATTCCGGGGCGCCAGAAGCGCCCTTTTCGCGTTCGGAGCCTTGTTGGCTCCGGTTCAATGATTTTCGATGGATAAAAGGAGCACGGCGATGGCACGGGCGCTCGGGCTTGATTTCGGCACGACGAATACGGTTCTGGCATTGGCGGATGGTGGCAGCGCCACGCATTCGATGCGCTTCACCAGCAGCGCCGGCGAGAGCGATTCGATGCGCACCGCGCTTTCCTTCATGAAGGATCCGGTGATGGGGGCGCAGGCGCTGAAGGTCGAGGCCGGACAGGCGGCGATCCGCCAGTTCATCGACAATCCCGGCGACTGTCGTTTCCTGCAGTCGATCAAGACGTTTGCGGCGAGCGCGCTGTTCCAGGGAACGCTCGTCTTTGCCCGCCGGCATGTCTTCGAGGACCTGATGGAGATCTTCCTGAAGCGCCTGAAGACCTATGCGGAGGACAGTTGGCCGACCGACGTGTCGCGGGTGATCGCCGGACGGCCGGTGCATTTCGCCGGCGCCAATCCGGATCCGAAACTTGCGACCGAGCGCTACAACGAGGCGCTGACCCGGCTCGGCTTTCCGGAGATCCACTATGTCTACGAGCCGGTCGCGGCCGCCTATTATTTCGCCCAGACGCTGAAGAGCGACGCGACCGTCCTCGTTGCCGACTTCGGCGGCGGCACGACCGACTATTCGCTGATCCGTTTCGAAACCAAGGCCGGCAAGCTGACCGCCACCCCGATCGGCCATTCGGGCGTCGGGGTCGCGGGCGACCATTTCGACTACCGGATGATCGACAATCTGGTGTCCCCGGAAATCGGCAAGGGCAGCAAGTTCAAGAGTTTCGACAAGGTGCTGGACGTGCCGGCCGGCTATTACGTCAATTTCGGCCGCTGGAACCAGCTGTCGATCTTCAAGACCACGCGCGAATTCACCGACCTGAAATCGCTGGTGCGCTCAGCGCTGGAACCGGAAAAGCTCGAACTGTTCGTCGATCTCGTCGACCATGACGAGGGATACCCGCTCTACCAGGCGATTTCCGCGACCAAGATGGCGCTGTCGGGAGCCGAGGAAGCGGAGTTCAACTTCGCGCCCCTTGGCAAGGCCGGCCGTAAAATGGTGAAGCGCACCGATTTCGAAGGCTGGATCGCCGAAGACCTCGGCCGCATCGAGGGCGCGCTCGACGAGGTGCTCGAAAAGACCGGCACCGCACCCGGAGAGATCGACAAGGTGTTCCTGACCGGCGGCACGTCCTTCGTGCCGGCCGTGCGACGGATTTTCACGCAGCGATTCGATGCAGGCAAGATCGAGACCGGCGGCGAACTCCTGTCGATCGCCCACGGCCTGGCGCTGATCGGCGAGAGTGACAATATCGCGCAATGGGCGGCTTGAGGGGAAACGGCGCAAGAAACAAAGCTCCCTTTGGGAATGCACGACGTCGCGTGGAGCCCCTCCCCCTTGTGGGGAGGGGTTGGGGAGGGGAGCTTTTGTTCACAGTAAGAAAGACCCCTCCCGCCTGCCGGCCACCCTCCCCACAAGGGGGAGGGTTAAGACTGCCGCGCCGCATTGCCACAATTCCCCCTCCTCATCGCCCCGAAACCGGTTCCCTCTTCGCTGCGACATGCTGTAGTGTGAACGTGATGGACATCGCCAAAGACATGGACGCCCCCGAACTTGCCGCCCTTCTGCATTTCTATGCGGATGCGGGCGTGGAGTGGCTTGTGGAGGACGAACCTGTCGATCGGTTCGCGCAATTTGCGGCCCAGAAGGCGGCGCAAGCGGAAGCGCGAGCTCCAGCATCTGCCCGGCAGCAGCAACCGACGAACTATGAGCAGGCGCCGAACTCCCAGGCAGCGGCGGCAACGCCGAAACGCACGGCTCCAACGGCGCGCGCCGCAGCACCACCACCTGCCTCCGCGCCCGTATCAGTGCCCGACGAGCAGGCGGTCGCCTCGGCACGGTTTGCTGCCGAAAGCGCCCGGTCGCTCGACGAACTCAAGTCCGCGCTCGAAGCCTTCAACGGCTGCAACCTGAAGAACGGCGCGCGCAACACGGTGTTTGCGAGCGGTAACCCCGCCTCCGGCATCATGGTGATCGGACCGATGCCGAATGCGGATGACGATCGCGACGGTATTCCTTTCTCCGGCCGGCAGGGGCAGCTGCTCGACCGCATGCTCGGCGCGATTGGCCTTGCCCGCGACGGCGTCCTGCTCTCCAACGTCATCCCCTGGCGGCCACCGGGCAATCGCATGCCGTCGCAGGCGGAGATGGATATCTGCCGGCCGTTCCTGGAGCGCCAGGTGGCGCTCGCAGAGCCGAAACTGCTGCTGCTCCTCGGCAATTTCCCCGCCCGATTCTTCTTTGGTGGCAATGGCACGATCCATTCGATGCGCGGCGAATGGCGGGACCTCTCCTTCGGCGGCATCGCTGTGTCGGCGATCGCCACCCTGCACCCGCAGGAACTGCTGGCGGCACCCGCCAACAAGGCGCTGGCCTGGCAGGACCTGCTGATGTTCAAAATGCGGTTTTCTGGGCACTGACTGCCCACATTCGGGCAGAATTGCCCAAAATTTGCGTAAGGTTACGGAAATATGAAACATGCCATGCAAACCACGCATGGCAGCGCAGCGTTTTGCTGCGTTGCAGAATCGATGCTGCATTGCAATATTAGGCTTGTGTCTTGGGAGGAATTCTAGGTTTAAGGAACCAAGGCCAATGACGACCCGCTTCCGCCCGATCCATTCGGGTTTCGAAACTCTTCGCATCGCCGGCCTGTCGCCGCGGTCGACGAAGGGCTATCACCATTTCGGCTCCGCGACGAACGAGCAGCTCACCTCCTGCGCCATGGCGCGTCCGGTCGGCGTCACTCGTCCGGCTTCGATCTTCGCCGATTTCCGCGAACGTTGATCGCGCGACCCAAGGAAGCATCAGCCATGACGGCCATCCTCCACCCGATCCGTACCCTGCGTGAGAACTTTTCTCACATCGGCGCTGCCGTGAACGCATCGCGCGAATACAGCCGCGCCGGTGCTGTTCGCGCCTGTGCCGAAGCCGCCAACCCGGTCGCCGCGGCCATCCCGCTTTAAGCATCCGGCTTTTTCAAGTCCCCGGGGGTCAAGCCCCGGGCGGCGAAGCCTTGCGCGCCGCCTTCCGCTCGAGCCCCAGTTGATGCTCGCGGTAGATGATGAAAATCCCCGCCGATACCGTGATCGCCGTCCCGACCAGCATGGTCGCCGTCGGCACATCCCCGAACAGAACATAGGCAATGCAGATCCCGAGAAGGATCGAGGTGTATTCGAACGGCGCGACCGTCGAGACATCCGCATTTCGATAGCTCTCGGTCAGCAGGATCTGCCCCAAGCCACCGCAGAAGCCGGAGCCGATCAGGAACAGCTTTTCGGGCATCGTCAGCACCGCCCAGCCGAAGGGCAGGCTCAACAGCGAAAACAGCGCGCCCGACAGCGAGAAATAGAGGACGATCGTCGCCGTCTTCTCTGTGCGCACGAGCTGGCGCGTCTGGATCATCGCAAAACCCGCCAGCACCGCCGAGAGGATGACGGAGGCGGCGCCAACCGCCTGCTCCGACCCCATGCCGCCCTGTTCGAACATGGTGAGCTTCGGCCATGAGATGATCACCACCCCGACCATGCCGACCATGACGGCGCTCCAGCGGTAGATACGCACCGTCTCCTTGAGGAAGATCGCGGCGAGGACCACCGCCAGGAGCGGCGAGGAATAACCGATCGCGATCGCATCCGGCATCGGCAGATGCACCAGGCCGTAAAAGCCGAAAACCATCGACAGGATACCGAGAAACCCGCGTTTCACATGGCCTGTCAGGCTGTTCGTGTGGAAGGCGCCGCGCAATTCCCCCTGGAAGGCGAGATAGGCCATGATCGGTACGAGCGCGAAGGCGGAACGGTAGAAGGTGATCTGTCCGGCCGGGATATCGGGACCTGCCGATTTGATACAGGTCTGCATCATCACGAAGATCACCACGGAGGTGACTTTGAACATGATCCCGCGCAGGGGATTCAGGGCATCGGCGGACATCAACAACTCATGGGGATTTTATGGGGGATTTTAGGCGGAAATCCAGTCCGCACCGACAGGACGCTTGCAGAGACGACGTGGGAAGATTCAGTTTGACGACAAAGTAACGGAAAAGTGGCATGAGCGGGATCAAAACTGATGATAGGTCGATCAATATCCGTGACCTCGTGAAAGATTGCGCGAAATATAGCAGAATGAAATCGAGCTTTATTTTAGCCAAAGTTTCAACAATCGTTTAGCATTGCGTGCAATTATCCGCGCGGCGACGGGTGTGTGCCAATTCGAAGGGAGTGCCTGCGGGGGGCTCCCGATACCAATTTGAAGACCCGGTTCAGGAAGCAACATGCGAACAGATACGGGCCAGATCGTTCATCTGGCAGATTACCGCCCCACAGACTTCGTCCTGGAACGCGTCGATCTGACCTTCGAGCTCGACCCCACCAACACAAAGGTTGATGCGCGGCTGATCTTCCACCGGCGCGAAGGTGTCGATCCGTCTGCGCCGCTGGTGCTGGATGGCGACGAGCTGACGCTGTCCGGGCTGCTGCTCGACCAGAACGAAGTGCCCGCGGCGCAATATGATCCGACGCCGGAAAGCCTGACGATCCGCGACCTGCCGGCCGAGCAGCCCTTCGAAATCACCATCACCACCTTCATCAATCCGGAAGCCAATACCCAGTTGATGGGCCTCTATCGGACCAACGGCGTCTACTGCACCCAGTGCGAGGCGGAAGGCTTCCGCCGCATCAGCTATTTCCCCGACCGGCCGGACGTGCTGGCGCCCTATACGATCACCATTATCGGCGACAAGGCCGCCAATCCGGTCATGCTGTCGAACGGCAACTTCCTCGGCGGTGCCGGTTACGACGAAGGCCGCGCGTTTGCCGCCTGGTTCGACCCGCATCCGAAGCCGAGCTATCTCTTCGCGCTGGTCGCCGGCGATCTGGGCGTGGTCGAAGACACGTTCGTCACCATGTCGGAGCGTGAAGTCACGCTGAAGATCTATGTGGAGCATGGCAAGGAGGCCCGCGCGGCCTATGCCATGGACGCGCTGAAGCGCTCGATGAAATGGGACGAGGAGCGGTTCGGCCGCGAATACGACCTCGACATCTTCATGATTGTCGCCGTGTCCGACTTCAACATGGGGGCCATGGAGAACAAGGGCCTCAACATCTTCAACGACAAATACGTGCTCGCCGACCCTGAAACCGCGACCGACCAGGACTACGCGAATATCGAGGCGATCATCGCCCACGAATATTTCCACAACTGGACCGGCAATCGCATCACCTGCCGGGACTGGTTCCAGCTCTGCCTCAAGGAAGGCCTGACGGTCTATCGCGACCACGAGTTCTCCGCCGACCAGCGCTCGCGCGCCGTCAAGCGGATCGCCGAAGTGCGGCACCTGAAGTCGGAACAGTTCCCCGAAGACGCAGGTCCGCTCGCGCATCCGGTGCGCCCGACCAAATACCGCGAGATCAACAATTTCTACACGACGACCGTCTACGAAAAGGGCTCGGAAGTCACCCGCATGATCGCCACGCTGCTTGGGCGTGACGACTTCAAGGCGGGCATGGACCTCTATTTCGAGCGCCATGACGGCCAGGCCGCGACGGTCGAGGATTTCGTCAAGTCGTTCGAGGATGCGAGCGGCCGCGACCTTACCCAGTTCTCGCTCTGGTACCACCAGGCCGGTACGCCCTTGGTCACCGTGTCGAGCGATTACGACCAGGCAAGCGGCACGTTCACGCTGTCGCTCGAGCAGATGATCCCGGCAACCCCTGGCCAGACCGCCAAGGAGCCGATGCATATCCCGCTCTCCTTCGCGCTCATCCTCGACAACGGCTCGGCGGCAGTGCCGACCAAGGTCGCGGGCGGCGAGGTCACCGGCGACGTGCTGCATCTGACCGAGCGCCGGCAGACCTTCACCTTCTCGGGGATTTCCTCCCGCCCCGTCCTGTCGCTCAACCGTTCGTTCTCGGCACCGATCAACCTGCATCTGGACCAGACGCCGGCCGATCTCGCCCATATCGCCCGCCACGACACCGATCTCTTCGCCCGCTGGCAGGCGCTGACCGATCTTGCCCTGCCGAACCTGATGCAGGCGGCGCGTGACGCCCGCGAGGGCAAGCCGATCACCTGCGATCCGGCCTTCGTCGCAGCGCTTCTCGAAGCCGCCGGCGACGAGACGCTGGAACCGGCCTTCCGCGCCCAGGCGCTGGCGCTGCCGAGCGAGGCCGACATTGCCCGCGAACTCGGCGGCAACAACGACCCGGATGCGATCCATGCGGGCCGCAACGCCATTCTGTCAGAAATCGCCAAGGCCGGAACCAAGACTTTCCTGCGCCTGTTCGAGGACATGAAGGTCGAAGGTGCCTTCACGCCGGATGCCGCAGGCGCCGGCAAGCGCTCGCTGCGCAACACCGCGCTGTCCTATCTCACCTATGCGGAAGGAACGCCGGCCCGCGCCGCCGCTGCCTTCGCATCCGCCGACAACATGACCGATCTCGCCCAGGCGCTGGCCGTTCTCGCCCACCGTTTCCCGGACGCACCGGAAGCGGCCGACGCGCTCGCCACGTTCCTGGCCCGCTTCGACGGCAACCCGCTTGTCATCGACAAATGGTTCTCGAACCAGGCGACCATTCCGGGTGCCGGCGCACTTGCCCGTATCAAGGCGCTGATGGAGAACCCGCGCTTCATCGCCACCAATCCGAACCGGGTGCGCTCGCTGATCGGCACGTTTGCCTTCGGCAACCCGACCGGCTTCAACCGCGCCGACGGCGAAGGTTACCGGTTCCTGGCCGAGCAGATCCTGGCGATCGACCCGCGCAATCCGCAGCTCGCCGCCCGGATCCTGACCTCGATGCGCTCGTGGCGATCGCTGGAGCCGCAGCGCGCCGAGCATGCCCGGGCAGCGCTGACAACGATTGAACAGACTGCGACGCTTTCGACCGACGTGCGCGACATCGTCGAGCGGATGCTCAAGGGTTGAGTTGAAGGCGCCGGCTTCAAGCGCCGGCGCATTTCTCCAAAAACCGCGCAACGAGCGAGCGGCAATAGTCGGGCGTCATTTCGCGGTCGCGGAACAGGATGTGGTAGATGATCGGCGCGACGATGGAATCGATCGCCTCGTTCACGTCGAAGCCGCCCTCGCCGCGGGTCAAGGCCCGCTCGCGCAACGTCTCCAGGTGATCATAAGTAAACTGGCAGCAACGGCCCGCCGCATCACCTTCCATGCTGCCAAGCACATCCGCCAGCATCGAGCGTCCGACCTTCGACGACATCTCCTCCGCATATTGAAGAATGAAGGTTTCGAGATCGGATCCCATCGCACCGGTATCTTCCGGGTCGGCGACCGGCCGCATGCGCGCGACCGCGACATCCGCCAGGAGTTCCGACAAATCGCCCCAGCGGCGATAGATGGTCGACGGCGTCACGCCGGACTTTTCCGCGATCATCGGCACGGTGATCTCGCCGCGATCCATGGTCTTCAGCAGATCCTGGACGGTGCGGTGCACCTCCGACTGTATGCGGGCACTGCGCCCACCCTGGCGCACCATTTCCCTGGCCAATCTGTTCTCCTTGCCGGCACGCGCCGGAGATATGAAATTCCTTAATGCAAAGATATTGCATTAATCCGGCAATGCAACTACATGCGGCTAACGCTAAGAATTTGCGTTAAGGTGAACCGCCATGAGCAGCATCCTCCCCCCGCCCAATTCCCCGTCCGCTTTCCGGATGACGGTCTACAGTTTCATATTCGCGGTACTGATCTCCGCGACCAGCAGCGCGCCGACGCCGCTCTACCATCTCTACCAGGAGCTCTTTCATCTCTCGCCGGCGATGATCACCCTGATCTTCGGTTCCTATTCCTTCGCGTTGCTCGCAGCGCTTCTGACCGTCGGCGGACTTTCGGACTATCTCGGGCGGCGCCCGCTGATCCTGCTGGCACTGATCTTCAACGCTGCGGCGCTGATCGTCTTCATGCTGGCTGAATCGGGCACGATGCTGCTCGTCGGCCGTATCGTCCAAGGTTTCGCGACCGGCATCGCTTTCCCGACCTTCGGGGCGACGATCCTCGATACCGACAAGCGCCGGGGGCCGACGCTCAACAGCATCACCGCCTTTCTCGGCCTGATGGTCGGCACGCTTGCCGGCGGCACGCTCGTCGCCTTCGCACCCGCGCCAACGCACCTCATCTACGCGCTTCTTTTCATGGTGACGGTGGCCGGCATCATCGCGCTTGCCTTCATGCCGGAGACCATCACCGGACGGCCGGGCGCGCTCGCCGCCATGCGTCCGCATATCAGCGTGCCGCAGCGGGCCCGCACGACGCTTCTCAAGGTCACGCCGGTCAATGTCGCCGGCTGGGCGCTCGGCGGCTTTTATCTGTCGCTGATGCCGACGCTGGTTGTGGTTGAGACGGGAATCACCTCGCCCTTCGTGGGCGGTACGGTCGTCGCGACGCTGATGCTGAGCGCCACCGCCTCGGTCTTCGTGTTCCGCGCATGGACGCCGCAACGGGTTCTCTCGACCGGCACGACCGCGCTAATGATTGGCGTCCTGATCACCCTCTCGGGCGTACACCTGCAGGCGGTCTGGCTTCTCTACCTCGGCACGGTGGTGGCCGGTCTCGGGTTCGGATCGATCTTTTCGAACATCCTGAAGATCGTCCTGCCGCTTGCCGAGAGCCATGAAAGAGCCGGTCTGTTCGCAGCCTTCCTGGTCGAGAGCTACCTCGCCTTCTCGATCCCGGCCATTGCCGCCGGACTGATCGCTCCGACGCTTGGCCTCTCCAATACCGCGTATGCCTACGGCGGTGCAATCATCACGCTAGCGGTGATTTCGATCGCGGCCACACGCACCAACCTTTCCGAAAGCCCGGCCGTCTCCTGAGACGGCCGGTTTGCCGCCCTCGCGGGACTCTTCCGATTCGCAATTGAATCAAATCGTTAAAAAAATCTTAGCAAGCCTCTGGACACGAAGAATCACTAATGATTCATTAAGGCAGATTCGGGCGAGCGGCGCGCCGAATCACCATGAGGGACACCATGAAAACCATGTCGGACGTGCAGCGGGCAACCGCGGCCGAGGGGCGGCTGCGTCTTAAATTTCCAAGCCTTGGAAGTTTGCGGCGAGTCATCCCGGATGAGGCCCGACTCTCCGTCAAGCCCATCGCGCGGCAGATGCCGCGGGTGGAACTTGTTCTCAAGCGTTCGATCCCCCTTCTTATCATCGCATTCCTGACGGTCGTCGCCGCGTCGCGCATCCTCGGCATCGTCTCCGAATACACACGGATGGAAGACGCCGCACGGCAGGCGACCGCGCTGATGGCGGCCACGGCGAGTGCTGCCTTCTCCGGCGACGCGACGGCACTCATCGGTCGAGACCGCGCCGCCGCGGAAAAACGCCTTGGGACTTTCCTGCCGCAGGAACGCCTGGAGGCCGAGGCCTTCTTCCTCTTCGTCGACGAAACCGGCCGGATCTTCGGCGGCACCAAGCAGGCCGCCAGCTATATCGGCAGGCGCCTCACCTCAGTCCTGCCGGAAACCGCCGCGTTGCGGCGCTTCGGTGACGAGAGCGGCGTGATCGAAACCTATTTCGGCGACGTTCCGCATTACGCGGCCATCGAGATGGTCGGCAGCGAAGGCGTGCTGATCGTGGCGGCCTATTCGCTGGAGAGCATCAATCTTGCATGGCGTCACGACGTGTCCCTCAACGTCACGCTCTTCACCGGCATTTCCGCAATCCTGCTGGTCATCCTCTACGCCTATTACATGCAGGTGAAACGCGCCCGCGAGGCCGACGAGACCTTCATCGAATCCAATCTACGCATCGAGACGGCGCTGTCGCGCGGCCGTTGCGGGCTGTGGGATTTCGACGTCAGCAACCGGCGCCTGTTCTGGTCGGGATCGATGTACGAGATGCTCGGCCTGCCGCCTGCCGGCAACGTGATCTCGTTTACCGATGCCGCACGGATGATGCATCCGACCGACGGCAATATCTACGCGCTCGCCCGCGCCATCAGCCGCGGCAATGCCAAGCAGGTCGACCAGGTTTTCCGCATGCGCCATGCGGCCGGTCATTATGTATGGATGCGTGCCCGCGCCCAGCTGGTAAAAACCAGCCAGGGCCGCACCCATGTGATCGGCATCGCCATGGACGTCACGGAGCAGCATCGCCTCGCCCAGCGTTACGCGGAAGCCGACCAGCGCCTGGCGGATGCGATCGAATGCACGTCCGAAGCCTTCGTGCTCTGGGACAAGAACGACCGGCTGGTGATGTGCAACACCCATTTCCAGCAGGCTTACGGACTGCCCGACAGCGTGCTCGTGCCCGGCACCGAGCGTCACGCCGTCAACGCCGCCGCCGCGCGGCCGGTCATCGAGCGCCGCGTCGCCGATCCGGACGGCAGCGGCCTTTCGCGCACCACGGAAGTGCAGCTCGCCGACGAGCGCTGGCTGCAGATCAACGAGCGCCGCACCCGCGACGGCGGTCTGGTCTCGGTCGGCACCGACATCACGCTGCTGAAGCGCCACCAGGAACGGCTGCGCGACAGCGAGCGCCGGCTGATGGCGACGATCGGCGACCTTTCCTCCTCGCAGAAGAAACTGGAGCGCCAGAAGTCCGAGCTTTCGATCGCCAACGCCAATTATCAGGCGGAAAAGGAACGCGCGGAGGCCGCCAACAAGGCCAAGTCGGAATTCCTCGCCAACATGTCGCATGAACTCAGGACCCCGCTCAACGCGATCCTCGGCTTCTCGGAAATCCTGACGAACGGCATGTTCGGACCACTCGGCTCGCCGAAATATTCGGAATATTCCAAGGACATCCACGACAGCGGCAAACATCTCCTCAACGTCATCAACGACATTCTCGACATGTCGAAGATCGAGGCGGGCCACATGCGCATCCAGTGCGAGGCCGTCGACCTGAAACCGCTGATCGAGGAAAGCCTGCGCCTCACCTCGATCTCTGCCCAGGACAAGCAGATCGCCATCCATCAGCGCCTATGCGACAGCCTCCACATGGTTGCCGATCGCCGCGCATTGAAGCAGGTGATGCTCAACATCCTCTCCAACGCCGTCAAGTTCACCAACCATGGAGGCCGGATCGAACTGCGTGCCCGCAAGATGGAAAAAGGGGTGCTGTTGACGATCGCCGATACCGGCATCGGCATTCCGATGGAAGCGCTCAACAAGATCGGCCAGCCGTTCGAGCAGGTGCAGAGCCAGTATGCCAAGAGCAAGGGCGGCTCGGGACTGGGACTTGCGATTTCCCGCTCGCTGATCGGCCTTCACGGCGGCAAGATGCGGATCCGTTCACGGGTCGGCGAAGGAACGGTCGTCTCGCTGCTCATCCCAGACCAGCCGATGCTGGTTGGTCGCAAGCGGGTCGCCTGAGGTCAACGGCGAAACCGTTGAGGGGCGGAGACGCCCATCATTTCCCGACAACCGATTGGAATATTCCCCGCACCGCCTTCGAGAGCCGCTTTACCTCGCCCTCCAGCGTGCGGATATCCGGGCAATCCCCTGCCCGGCAGACGCGCTCGACGAGCCCCGCGGGCGCATCGCCCGGATCGAACGGTCCGTCGACGCACAGCCGGACGATCTGCGAAAGCTCGGTGAAAAGCCGTAGCGCCTCGACGCAGGTATCGAGATCGGCGGGTTTCATCAGCTTTTCGCCGAGCACCTTCAAAGCTTGTTCCGTACTGAAACCATAGGTATCGAGCATGGCGTCCCTGGCCGGCGCTATCAGCCGCAGATACTGGGCGATGAACTCGATATCGATCAGGCCGCCGGGGACAAGCTTGAAATCCCAGATATCGCGCGGCGGCTTTTCCTTTTCGATCAGTTCGCGCATCTCGGCAACGTCATTGGCGATCTTCGCGATATCGCGCTTGGTCGACAGCACTTCGCGGATCAGGCCCTTCGCCTCGTCGACAAGGCTTTCCTCGCCGCAGATCAGCCGCGCGCGGGTGAGCGCCATGTGTTCCCAGGTCCAGGCCTCCTGGCGCTGGTATTTGCCGAATGCGTTGATGCGGGTGGCAACCGGACCCTTGTTGCCCGACGGCCTCAAGCGCAGATCGACCTCGAAGATGATCCCCTCTGCCATCGGCGCCGAAAGCGCTGCAACCAGCCGCTGCGTCAGACGGGTGAAATAACGGGTGGAATCGAGCGGCTTGTCGCCACCGCTTTCCATCGCCTCACCGTCGTAATCGTAGAGCAGGATGAGATCGACGTCGGAACCCGCGGTCAGCTCGAAACTGCCGAGTTTGCCCATGCCCATGACGGCGACGCGGCCACCTGGATAAAGGCCGTGGGCGCTGCGTATCTCAGCCGTGACCGCCTTCAGCGCCGCATCGATCAGGAGGTCGGCAAGGTGGGTGAAGGCGCGTGCCGCCTGGGCACCCGAGATCGCCCCCGTCAGCAGCCGGATGCCGATCAGGAACCGCTGCTCGGCGGCAAAGATGCGCAGCCGGTCAAGCTTTTCCTCGTAGTGCCGGCCGGCGGTGAGGAATGCGGCCAGGCGCCAGGAGAGATAGTCTCGGGTCGGCAGTTCGGCCATCAGGCCGGGATCGAGCATGCCGTCGAAGACATGCGGCTTGGAGGCGATGATATCTGCAAGCCGGGGCGCCGAGGACATGATCGTGACGATCAGCGCCAGCAGCGGCGGATTGTTGCCGATCAGCGAAAAGAGCTGGATGCCGGCCGGCAGGCCCCTCAGGAAACTGTCGAACCGCAGCAGCGCCTCGTCGGCACGTTTGCTCTCGCCGAACGCCATTAAAAGTGCCGGCATCAGTTCGGTCAGCCGCTCGCGCGCCTCGGCCGACTGGGTGGCCCGGTAGCGGCCGTAATGCCAGGTGCGGATGACACGGGAAATGTCGGCCGGACGCTCGAAGCCGAGCGAGGCGAGCGTCTTCAGCGTGCCCGGATCGTCCTGCTGGCCGGTGAAGACAAGGTTGCCGTCACTGCTGGTCAGCTTTGCCTCCTGCTCGAAGAGCCGCGCGTAACGTTTCTCGACGGTCTTCAGCACCTCTTCAAGCCTTGCGGAAAAACCGGCGGGGTCGGCAAAACCGAGCATGAAGGCGATACGCTTCAGTTCGGCGTCGGTTTCCGGCAGGTTATGGGTCTGCTCGTCGCGCACCATCTGGATGCGGTGTTCGACATCGCGCAGGAACCAGTAGGCCTCGGTCAGTTCGGCGGCGATCTCGGGCGTGATCCATCTCGCCTCGGCGAGTGCGGCAAGCGCCACTTCCGTATCTCGGGCCCGCAGCGGCGGCATGCGGCCGCCGGCGATCAATTGCTGGGTCTGGGCAAAAAACTCGATCTCGCGGATGCCGCCACGGCCGAGCTTGACGTCATGGCCCTTCACGGCAATCGCGCCGTGACCCTTGTGGACATGGATCTGCCGCTTGATCGAGTGGATGTCGGCGATCGCCGCATAGTCGAGATATTTGCGAAACACGAAGGGGGTCAGCAGCCGCATGAAATTTTCGCCCGCCGCAATGTCACAGGCGATCGGCCGCGCCTTGATGAAGGCCGCCCGCTCCCAGTTCTGTCCCCTGCCCTCGTAATAGATCAGCGCCGCATCGAGCGAGACGGCGAGCGGCGTGGAACCGGGATCGGGCCGCAGGCGCAGGTCGGTGCGGAACACGTAACCGTCGGCGGTACGTTCCTGCAGGATGCGGATGAGGCGGCGCATCATCCGGCCATAGACTTCCGACCCGTCGAGCGGATCGGTGAGGATGCCCGTTTCGGGGTCGAAGAACACGACGATATCGATATCGGAGGAATAGTTGAGCTCGCGGCCGCCGAGCTTGCCCATGCCGAGCACGATCAGGCCCGAGCCCTTGCTCGGCTCATTGAGGTCGGCAAGCTTCAGCTTGCCGCTTTCATGGCCGGCGACCAGAAGGTAGTCGATCGCCGCGGCGACGGAGGCTTCGGCAAAGAGGCTCAACCAGCGTGTCGTGTCCTTCGCGGAAAAGATGCGGGCGAGATCGGCAAGCGCGACGAGGAAGCTCAAAGCCCGCTTGGCAGTCCGCAGTGCCGTCATCACCTCGTTTTCTGACGGTGCCTTGCCGTCCCTCGGCAGCCAGGTCCGACGCGCCGTTTCGACCAGCCGGTCGAGGGCCGGCTCCAGCGGTTCCGTGATCGCGGTCGCCAGAAGCTTTGGCGAGATGACCGCCGCGTCGCGCAGATAAGGTGAGAGGGTAAAGGCCGCGACGATGAAGTCTCGGAGCGCACTGTCCTTGTCAAGCAGTGCCGCGACCGAAGGTTCGGACTTGCCGATATCCTTCAGGACAGCCATCGCCGCCTTGGTCTCAGTCTGGTTCAGCGGGCGGATCACCCCCGCCTTCACCGTATCGAGCCGATTTCCGGTCTCCGACACTGGCACCTCCCGTGATTCTTCCCTGGCGAAACTTAGGGCTTCGGCACGGGAAAGACCATGGTGACCGTCAGGCCGGGGGCCGCGGTATTCGCCTCGTCGGTGGCGGAGAGTTCCAGCGAGCCGCCATGCAGCTCCATCACCGCTTCGACCAGCGACAGGCCGAGGCCGGTGCCGGGCTTGGAGCGGCTTTCGTCCAGGCGGAAGAACCGCTTGGTTACCTCGCCCCGCTTGTTGGCCGGAATGCCGGGGCCGTTGTCGCAGACGGAGAGCCTGAGCGTGCCGTCGCTCCTGGCGAGCTTCACCCCGATCTTGGGTGTCTGGCTTCCCTCGGAGGCATATTTGATCGCGTTGTCGAGGAGATTGAAGATCGCCTGGCCGATGAGTTCCCGGTTGCCCTTGACGACGAGACCCGGTTCGAGCTCGGTGGTGAGCGAAAGACCCGCCTCCTCCGCCGCCGGCTCGTAGAGTTCGGCACTGTCGGCGGAGATTGCCGACAGATCGACATCGGACATTTCCGCTGCGATCGAGCCTGCCTCGACACGGGAGATCATCAAAAGCGCGTTGAAGGTGCGGATAAGCTGGTCGGATTCGGCAATGATGCCTTCGAGGGCTGTCCGGCGCACGTCCGCGCGATCCTCGCCCAGCGCATCGGCCGCCTTGTTGCGCAGTCTCGTCAGCGGCGTCTTCAGGTCGTGGGCAATGTTGTCGGAAACCTGCCGCAGGCCTTCGTTGAGCTTCTCGATGCGTCCGAGCATGGCGTTCAGCGAATCCGACAGCCGATCGAATTCGTCGCCGGACTTGCCGACCGGCAGGCGCTGCGAAAGGTCGCCCGCCATGATCTTCTGGCTCGCCGCCGACATCCGGTCGATGCGTTTCAATGCATTGCGGCCGATGCCGAACCAGATCACCAGCGCTCCGACGCCCATGATGGCCAATGCCACCATCAGCGCCCGGCGCACGATGCCGCGGAACCGGCTCGGGTCGCCAAGATCGCGGCCGACCATCACCCTGAGCCCGTTGTCGAGGCGGAGCACGTTTGCGATGGCGAGATGACGGCGAGGACGATCCGCTTCCGTATAGGGTTCGTAGGTGAAGGGGAGTTCCGTCCAGCCTTGGTCGTCGAGCACGCCTGGCTGGACGGAGGCGACGTTGCCGGCGAGCATCTCGCCGTTCAGGCCGGCAATGACGTAGAGATTGGCGCCCGGCTGGCGGGCCCGCCGCTCCATCATCCGCAGAAGCAGGCTGACACCGCCCCGCTCATAGGCGCGCTGTATCTCCTGCACTTCCTCCTGCAGCGACTGGCGTGTCTGCTGCGCCAGCAGCCGTTCGGACATCGCCGTCACGTAGATGACCAGAAACGCCGCACACAGGGCGAAGAGCAGGATATAGAGCGCCGACAGCCGCACGGCCGTCGAGCGGAACATCAGGCGGGCACGTGCCAGCAACTCGGCTTACCCCTCGTCCTTGATCATGTAGCCGGCGCCGCGGATCGTCTTCAAAAGCGGCTTTTCGAAATCCTTCTCGATCTTCGATCTCAGCCGCGAGACATGCACGTCGATGACATTGGTCTGGGGGTCGAAATGGTAGTCCCAGACGTTTTCGAGCAGCATGGTGCGGGTCACCACCTGGCCGGCATTCTTCATCAGATATTCGAGCAGGCGAAACTCGCGCGGCTGCAGCAGCACTTCCTTGCCGGCGCGCTTCACTTCGTGCGACAGCCGATCAAGCTCCAGGTCCCCGACCCGGTAGACCATGTCCTGTTCCGGCGTGCCCTTGCGGCGGCCGAGGACTTCGACACGGGCGAGAAGCTCGGAAAAGGCGTAGGGCTTCGGCAGGTAGTCGTCGCCTCCGGCGCGCAGGCCGGTCACGCGGTCGTCCACCTGGCCGAGCGCCGAAAGGATCAGGACAGGCGCATTGACGCCGCGCTTTCTCAGTTCGCTGATGACGGACAGCCCGTCGCGGCGCGGCAGCATGCGGTCGATGACCATCACGTCGTAGGAATTTTCGGTTCCCATGAACAGGCCGCTCTCGCCGTCGCTTGCATGATCGACCACTATCCCAGCCTCGCGAAAGGCCTTGGTCATGTAGGCTGCCGCCTCCAAGTCGTCTTCTATCACCAGAATCTTCATGTGCGGGACAATAACGTCCGCGCCGGTCTTTGCACTACGGGAATCTGCGGTGCCGGCAGAATATCGGGTATCCGTCTCCATCACTCGCTCCATGGAAAGAAGAAGGGCGCCGGCCGTTGCCGGCGGCGCCCCTGACCTTGCGACCTAGTTTTAAGAAATCAGCCTTCGTTGATTGGCAGGGCGACGAAGCGGCTGGTATTGTTTTCACCAGCCACCTGGAACAGCGCGCGGGTGCGGCCATCCTTGCGGGCCTGGTCGAGAACCTTGCCGACATCGGCGGCGCTGGTGACCTTGCGATTGTTGACCGAGACGATCTTTTCACCAGTCTTCAGGCCGCGAGCAGCGGCTTCCGAGTCCGGGTCTACATCGGTCACCGAGAGACCGGAGCCGTCCTCGGCCGGAGCGACGGTGATGCCGAGGCTGGCAAGCGCCTTGTCGCTGGACGGCGCCGGAGCGTCGGACTGCTTCGGCGTGGCCGCGGCGGCTTCATCGCTCTGGAGATTGCCGAGCGTGACCGGGATCTTCTGGGCCTTGCCATCGCGCCACAGGTCGACCTCGACCTTGGTGTTGGGGCCGAAGGCGGCGACGCGCTTGGCGAGATCACGGGCATCCTTGATCGGCTGGCCGTTGACGGCAGTGATGACGTCGCCTTCCTTGATGCCGGCCTTCTGGCCCGGAGAGCCTTCCTGCGGAGCGACGACGAGAGCGCCGGTCGCTTCCTTGAGGCCGAGCGAGTCGGCGATGTCCTGGGTGACCGGCTGGATCTGCACGCCGAGCCAGCCGCGATCGACCTTGCCGTCCTTCATCAGGTCGGCAACGACGTCCTTGGCGGTGGAAGACGGGATCGCAAAGGCGATGCCGACATTGCCGCCCGACGGCGAGAAGATCGCGGTGTTGATGCCGACCACTTCGCCCGAAAGGTTGAAGGTCGGGCCGCCGGAATTGCCGCGGTTCACCGCCGCATCCACCTGGATATAGTCGTCATAGGGACCGGAGCCGATGTCGCGGCCGCGCGCCGAAACGATGCCTGCGGTGACCGTACCGCCAAGGCCGAACGGATTGCCGACGGCAACCACCCAGTCGCCGACGCGGACTTTCGAGTCGTCCGCGAAGTTGACATAGGTGAACTTGCGGCTGGTGGCATCGACCTTGAGCACGGCGAGATCGGTGCGGCTGTCCTTGCCGACCAGCTTGGCTTCGAGTTCCGTGCCGTCGTTCAAAACGACCGTGTAGGCCGAGCCGTCGGAAACGACGTGGTTGTTGGTGACGACATAGCCGTCTTCGGAGATGAAGAACCCGGAACCCTGTGCCGCCGGGCGCAGGCGATGAGGACGATTGCCGTCCTGGCCCCGCGGGCCGTTGCGTTCGGCGCGATCCTGGTTGCGGTTGTTGCGGTCGCCCGGAGCGCCCGGCACCTGGCCGCCGAATTCACGGAAGAACCGCTTCAGCGGGTGGTCGTCGGGAAGCTGGTCGAAGCCGCGGCCGCCGAAACTGAACGAACTGGTGTCATCGGAAACGGGCTGGGCGTCGGACTGGACGCGGACGGAAACGACGGCGGGGGAGACGGCGGAGACGACATCGGCAAAGCTCGGGGCCTGCGGTGCGGTAACGCTGACCGGAGCCGCGTATGACTGCACGACCTGGCCCGGGATGCCGCTCGAGAGCATGACCGCGGCAAGACCAGCAACCGTGGTGGTCTTCAAGACGGTCTTCAGAGAGGGACGTCCGATATTGCGCATGTTTTAAGCTACCTTCTTCTCTTCAGTCATTTTGGCTGGAGGTCAGCCAAGCGGTGGATGAGGAGAGATATAGGCGCTCGCAGGTTAACTGCAGGTGGCGGACGAATGAAATATTGGTAATGTTTGACGAACGGCTATTTTTTCAGAAGTTCTTCGATACGCGCCTGCTCCTCGGTGGTCAGCGCCGCAACCGCGCGTTGGCTTGGACGGGTGCGGACGAAGACCAGGATGGCGATTGCACCGACCAGCAGTAGCAGAACGGGCGTTGCCCAGAGGATGATCGTCTTAGCACTGAGACGCGGTTTCAGCAGCACGAATTCGCCGTAGCGCGACACGACGTAGTCGATCACCTGCTCGTCCGTATCGCCGTTCGCCAGCCGCTCGCGCACAAGCACGCGCAGGTCGCGGGCAAGCTCCGCGTTGGAGTCGTCGATCGACTGGTTCTGGCACACCATGCAGCGCAACTGCGCCGAAAGATTTCGGGCGCGCTGTTCGAGCATGGGGTTGGAGAGCACTTCGTCGGGATTGACGGCAAAGGCCGGGAGGGGGGCGAGGAGCGCCAGGATCATTGCAAGAGCGACCCAGAACGTGCGTGAGTTCGCCATCACTCCGCCGCCTCCAGCGTCGCCTTGACCGGCTTCGCCTTCCGGCTCGGCGCCCCCACCCTGAGTCTCCGATCCGACAGCGACACAAACCCGCCGACCATCATCACCAGCGCGCCGCCCCAGATGCAGAGGATGAACGGCTTCCACCAGATGCGCACGACCATGCCGCCGCTTTCCATCGCATCGCCGAGCGAGACATAGAGCTGGCTGAGCCCGAAGGTAAGGATGCCGGCCTCCGTCGTCGGCATGCGCCGCGCCGTATAGAGCCGCTTCGACGACCAGACGTCCGCCACCTGGACGCCGCCGCGGCTGACGGCGAAATGTCCGCGCTGTTCGGTATAGTTCGGGCCGACCGCGTCGCGCAGGCCGTCATAGGTCAGCGAATAACCGCCGACATCGACGGAAGCGCCCTGCTTCATCTCGACCACCGTCTCGGTGCCGAAGGTCGTCGCCGCGAAAATGCCGAGCACCGTGACGCCGAGGCCGAAATGGGCGATCGCCGTGCCGAACACCGAACGCGGCAGGCCGGCCAGCCGTCTCAGGCCGACCGACAGCCCGACCTTGGCAAAATTGCCGCGATACCAGAGGTCGGCAAACGCGCCGATCATGCCCCAGAAACCCAGCACCAGGCCGAAGATCGCCAGAACCGGTCCGCCGTTCTGGATATAGAAGAAGATAAGTCCCGCAGCCAGCGCCAGACCCGCGAAGACATAGAGCCGCTGCAGGGCACCCAGGAGATCGCCACGCTTCCAGGCAAGCACCGGCCCGAACGGCACGGCGACCAGGAGCGGCAGCATCAGCAGGCCGAAGGTCATGTTGAAGAACGGCGCGCCGACGGAAATCTTTTCGCCGGTCAGCGTTTCGAGGACGAGCGGATAGAGCGTGCCGGTCAGCACGGTCGCGGTGGCCACCGTCAGGATCAGGTTGTTGAGCACCAGCGCGCCTTCGCGCGAGATCGGCGCGAAAATGCCGCCCGCCTTCAACATCGGCGCCCGCCAGGCGAACAGCACGAAGGCGCCCCCGATGAAGATGCCGAGGATGCAGAGAATGAAGATGCCGCGGGTCGGATCGGTCGCAAACGAATGCACCGAGGTCAGCACGCCGGAGCGCACCAGGAAGGTGCCGAGCAGCGACAGCGAGAAGGTCATGATCGCCAGGAGCACGGTCCAGATCTTCAGCGCCTCACGCTTTTCCATGACCAGCGCCGAATGCAGGAGCGCCGTGCCGGCGAGCCAGGGCATGAAGGAGGCGTTCTCGACCGGATCCCAGAACCACCAGCCGCCCCAGCCGAGCTCGTAATAGGCCCAGTAGGAACCCATGGCGATGCCGGCGGTCAGGAAGGTCCAGGCGGCGAGTGTCCACGGCCGCACCCAGCGGGCCCAGGCGGCATCGATGCGGCCTTCCATCAGCGCCGCGACCGCAAACGAGAAGCAAACTGAGAAGCCGACATAACCGAGATAGAGCAGCGGTGGATGCACGGCGAGACCGAGATCCTGTAGCACGGGATTCAGATCCTGCCCTTCGGCCGGCGCCGGATCGAGGCGGAGGAACGGATTGGAGGTGAGCAGGATGAAGAACAGGAAGGCGGTCGAGATCCAGGCCTGAACGGCCAATACATTGGCCCGCAGCGTATCCGGCAGGTTCCGGCCGAAGACCGCGACAAGCGTACTGAAGAACACCAGGATCAGCAGCCAGAGCAGCATAGAGCCTTCGTGATTGCCCCAGACGCCGGAATATTTGTAGATCACCGGCATCAGCGAATGGGAATTTTCCCAGACGTTCGCAACCGAGAAATCCGAGACGACATAGGCCCAGGTCAGCACGCCGAAAGAAAAGGCGACGAGCGCAAAGAGCACCAGCGACCCGGTCGGCGCCAGCGCCATCATCGCCGCGTCGCCGCGCCGTGCGCCGACAACCGGCAGGACCGAGACGACCAGCGCGGTTGCGAGCGCCAGAACGAGTGCATAGTGGCCGATCTCGATGATCATCTGGTTGCCGTCCCCTTGGCGCCATCGGGCTGGCTCTGGTTGCCTTGGCCCTCGTTCCAGACGCCCTGCGCCTTCAGCCGGTCGGCGACTTCCCTGGGCATGTAGTTCTCGTCATGCTTGGCGAGCACGCTGTCGGCCACGAAACCGTGCGATGCCGCATCGAACGCGCCTTCGGTCACCACGCCCTGGCCTTCGCGAAACAGGTCCGGCAGGATGCCCGTATAGGTGACCGGCACGCTGCCGATTCCATCGGTCACGGTAAAACTCACAGTCGAACCCTGGCCACGCTTCACCGAGCCTTCGGCAACCAGCCCGCCGAGCCTGATGCGGGTGCCGGGCTTGACATCGGCCTTGGCAAGATCGGCCGGCATGAAGAAATAGGCGACCGACTGGCTGAAGGCGAACATGACGAGCAGCACCGCGACGAGGATGAAGCTCATGCCGCCCGCGATCACCGCCAGCCGTTTCTGTTTGCGCGTCATTGCGCCACTCCTTCGACGGTGATCCCCATCTCGTTGGCGAGCGCCACGAGCTCGCCTGACGACGGGAACTGCTTGAGGCCGCTCTTCAGGGCCTCCTCGGCCCCGGACTTGTCGCCGAGCACGGAATAGGAGCGCACCAGCCTCACCCAGCCTTCGAGATTGTTCGGGTCCTGTTTCAGCCGTTCCGCAAGGCTGTCGACCATGCCGCGGATCATCGCCTGCCGATCGACCTGCGACATGTTTGCTGCGGCGGCCACATCCGCCTGGCTCGGATTGCCTGGCGCCTGCGCCGTATGCTGTCCCGTCGCGATGGTGCCGCCGTTCTTGACGATATGCTGATTGACGAGCTGCATCCACGGCGCATCAGCCGGCGAACCCTTGGCAATCGTCTCGAACTGCGCCCTTGCCTCCGCCGCCCTGCCGGCCTGTTCGAAACCGAGGCCGAGATAGAAACGTGAACGCGGATTGTCAGGATCGAGCTTCACCGCCTGCTCGAAGGCGGAACGCGCGTCCTCGGTGACGATGCCGTCATTCGATGCGACCAGCGTTTCGCCGAGCCCGGCCAGCCGGACGGGACTTGGCCCAAGAATGCGGATCGCATTTCGATAGGCCATCTCGGCGTCGCCAAGCCGCATGGACCGGAAATAGATGGGGCCGAGCAGATCCCATCCGGCACCGTCATTGGGATTTTGCGCCAGATGCCGCTCCGCCTTCGCGACCAGCAGCGCGACGTTGTTGCCGGGATTGGCAAGCCGCGCTTCAAGCGGCTGGTCCGGCAGCCCGGGATTGCCGAGCGCCAGGTAAAGACAGAGCCCGACGACGGGCGGAACCAGCGTGACCACAGTGGTCGCGAGCGCATATTTTCGCGCCTTGGGAGCGGCGATCTCCTTGCCCTCCCCGGCGCCGGCCGCGGCCAGCAGCCGGCGGCCGATTTCGGCGCGGGCGTATTCTGCGTCCTCTGCATTGATCAGGCCCTGAGCCCGGTCGCGGTCCAGTTCGGCCAGCTGGTCGCGATAGACGGCGACCTCTCCGGCACGGTCAGCAGATGCTGTCTTGGTGGCTCGGGCGAAAGGCAGGATGAGGATGGCCGCAACGGCCGCCGTCAGAGCTGCGAGGATGATCCATAAAACCATAGTGGCCCAATACTGCAACGGCCCGCGCTTTCCAACAGCGCAGCCGGCGTTGACGCGAATTTGAGGCCTTTGGCCGCAAGTTCAAGCCTGCATATGGGGCCGATCCGATTTGGCGACCATGACCCATGTCAAACAGCCGCAGAGGAAATCAGGTGAGCGGCGTCCAGGTGCCGTTGGAATTGCGGCAGGCGGCGCCCCGCGCCGTCACGTCGCGGCCATTCATGGTGACCGTATGGCGATACTGGCGGCAGTTCTGAGTGCCCACCTGATAGGGGGCGTTGGCGATCACCTGCCCGTTCGCGTCGTCACCCTTCCAGGTGATGGCCTCGCCGCCGGCCGCCCCTTCCAAGGCGCGATATTCCGCCTCGAGGGCGCGGGATCGGTCGCTTGACGAGAGCGTGGCGCCGGTGCGGCCGACGATGCCGCCCTGAAGCGCGGAAATATAGGATGTGGATGGCGAGGGCCGCGGTGTCAGCAGGCCGCGCGTGCCGCCGGTCCCCGCTCCCGAAGACGTGCCGCAGCCCGCCAGCAGGCCGGCAACCACAAGCGATGAAACGGTATTTCGAAGGCTCAATAATCGCATCGTGTCGGAAACCGGTCGCGGCTCGTTTTCTTCGGAAATCTTGCCGAGACTGCTCCGGCCCCGACATGGCATCATTATGGCGTCACTGGGAAAACACACAAATCCGGCGATCTTTCAGTCTCCCAGCATATTAGCAGACATATAGAAATGTCTCTTCCGACAAAGATATAGCAGGCGATCCATCCGTCCATAAGCAAGAGCAGGGAATAGGCTGATGTTGCCCTTACGCCACAGTTAAGCAGGACCGTGTTGTCAATATCGGACGATCACGGGGCTTCCTTGGCGATGCCCGGAAGCAGAAGTTGCGCCCTCAGGCCGCCCCGCGCCCCGCGCGTCAACTCGACCGAACCTTGATACTCGCCGGTGATCTCGCGCACGATCGACAGTCCGAGGCCGGCGCCCGGCTTGCTCTCGTCGAGGCGCCTGCCGCGTTTCATCGCCTCGCGGATCTGATCCGGCTCCAGCCCCGGACCGTCGTCCTCGACGGCGACCTCGACCCAGGAGCGCCGCACGGTTTCGCCTTCGCCGGATTGAGGGCCTGATGTCGGCGTAGCGGTGATCCATACGCCGGTCTCGCAGAAGCGCGCGGCATTCTCGAGCAGGTTGCCGATGGTTTCCTCGACGTCCTGCTGTTCCATGGCAAGCGCCACGCCCGGCGGAAAGACCGACAGGTGGAATTCCTTTTCCGGATTGAGCCGCCGCATCACCCTGACCAGGCGTTCCAGCACCGGCTCGAGCTCGGTCCGGGCAAGCAGCGATTCGCGCTGGGCGGCGATGCGCGCGCGGTTCAGGTAGGATTGCACTTGCGCCTGCATTCCCTCCGCCTGCGACCGCACCATGTCCGACTGCACCTTTTCGACGGCACGCGATTCGTTGAGCAGGACCGCGATCGGCGTCTTCAGCGAATGGGCTAGATTGCCGACCTGCATGCGTGCGCGTTCGACGATGCGGCGGTTGCTTTCGATCAGCGCGTTGATATCGCTGGCAAGCGGCATGATTTCGCGCGGAAACTCGCCTTCCAGCCGCTCCGCCTCGCCGCGCCGCACCCTTTCGAGCGAGCGCCGTGCGCCATCGAGCGGCTGCAGCCCGTAAAGGATCGCCAGGCCGTTGACGACCAGGCTGCCGAAACCGAAGACGGCAAGGGCTATATAGAGACTGCGGGTAAAGGCCTGGATATCCTCCTCGACAACCGCGAGATTGCCCGACACGCGGAAGCGCGCGGCGCGGCCTTCGCCGTCGAGCACGACCTCGGTCTCAGCGACCAGGACATGGTTCTTGTAGGCGTCGATCGCGGGGTAAAAGCGCTCGTAGCGATTGTTGAAAGGTACCGCCAGGATCGACGGAACGCTGATGTTCGAGGTGCCGAGTGAGGAAGATGACAGCGGCGTCGCCGCAAAGGTGCCGAGCGGCTCGATGATCCAGTACCAGCCGGTCTCGGGCTGCGAGAAGCGCAGGTCGCCGAGCTGAGGGCTGCCGGCGAGCTTGTTGTCGTCACCGATCGTGATCGAGTTGATGACGTTGTAAAGCTGGGCGCGCAGGAGATCGGTAAAGGCACGTTCGGCCGATTGCCGGTAGAGCTGCGAGATGACGATCGAAATGACGACCAGAGCCAGTGCTGACCACAACGTGGCCAGAAGCAGCACGCGGGCAGTCAGCGATCTTGGTCCGATCATCCGGAATTTAGGGCGCATCGTTTGGCGCTTGCATCCTGTAGCCGAGTCCGCGGACCGTCTCGATGAGGTCGACACCGAGCTTCTTGCGAAGCCGGCCCACGAAAACTTCGATCGTATTGGAATCGCGGTCGAAATCCTGGTCATACATATGCTCCACAAGCTCGGTGCGGGAAACGACCTGCCCCATGTGATGCATCAGGTAGGACAGCAGCCTGAATTCGTGCGAGGTGAGCTTCAGGGCGACGCCTTCGACGCTCGCCTTGGAAGCCTTGGTATCGAGCCGCACGGGCCCGCAGACGATTTCGGAGGAAGAATGCCCCGCCGCCCGGCGGATCAGCGCCCGAACGCGGGCCAGCACTTCCTCCACATGGAAGGGTTTTGCGACATAGTCGTCGGCACCGGCATCGATGCCTGCCACCTTGTCGCTCCAGCGGTCGCGGGCGGTCAGCATCAGAACCGGCATGCCCTTCCCTCCGGCACGCCATTTCTCGACGACGGTGATGCCATCCATGACCGGCAGGCCGATATCCAGGATCACCGCGTCATAAGGCTCGGTTTCGCCCAGATAATGGCCTTCCTCGCCATCGAAGGCCTGGTCGACCACATAACCCGACTCCTTCAGGGCCTCGGAAAGCTGCCGGTTGAGATTGACATCGTCTTCGACCACCAGAATGCGCATTCACCGCCCCTCGAATGATGCCCGGCGGCTGATCGCCGCCGGAGCCGCCTTACATCGGAACCCTGACGGTTACCTTGCGCGGTCTTTGATTGCCATCGCCTTGGACGAGCACCGTCACGACACAGGTCTGGCCATCGGAGGAGGGCTGAGCGGAAAGAAGCTGGCCGCCGGTTTCCCGAACCACGCGAGACGCCGCCGAGCCGCAATCGCCTGCGACGAGGACGAGATAATCACGCGCACCGACCTTTTCCGGCAAAAAGCCGGCGAAACCGGCAAGGCCGGCGGTCAGTATCGCGATGATTGGCAGTCGCGCCATGGTTACAATTTCCACTCACAAGACAAACAGGATTCATGTCCAAAGCATGTGATGGATTATGTAGCCAAAGGCGGCTGAATGGCAAATGAATGGTCCGTAATGCTTTCCTTCATGCGGCTATTTTCCCCTGATTCCGGTCTGGGCCGCGATACGACCGTAGATCGCGAAAAACCCGCCGGCAGCCCCCGCCAGCGTCACCGCAAGCTCTGCGAGGTCCGCCTGGACATCTGCTCCGAGCTGAATTCCAGTGACTTGCAGAAGCGAGGCGACGACCGCAATCAACCCGCCCCAGACCGTCTTCGACTGATACCACGCCTTCATGCCATCCATTTGTCATCTCCTTGTTCAACCTAGAATACAACGACCGCCTCGGCCGGGACCCCGAGCGGAACCGCCCGTCCCATCTGCCGGACCCGCAACGAAAGGCTCGATCGGATACCGCCGAAATCGGCAATCTCGTCGGCCGCCGGATAGGTGAAAGCGGGCTCTGTTACCTCGACCGAGCGCCTGACAATGGTTCCGTCCAGCAACTCGAGCCGGTAGCGTTCCTCCGGCTCGTCCAGCGGGATCTCGATCCCGTCCCAATTGTCCGCCTCGACCCTGCCGCGCCTCACCCAGGTGAGCCGGGCATCGCCGCCGACCTGCCGCTCGCCCCGGAAATGTACCGGCGAAAGCGGCGTCTCGGCGCGCAGGCCTCCCGCAAATCCATGCGGCCCGGAACGTCCTCCCGCCTGCCCCAGGCTCTCCGCCAGCCAGTTCAATGCCAGGCCGCGCTCCTCCGCCGACAGTCCCAGCGGCACAACGGCCTCGTCGAGCACGACGACGGCTGCACCGGCCGCGGCGCCTGCCAACATGGCATCCTCGGTCCCCGCCAGGCCGCGCAACAGGTTCGACAGCGCCCAGCGATTCGGGCTGACCTCTTCCGCTGAAGCAAAGCCGACCACTTCCCAGGTGCCGTTCCGTGCCTTCACCGCAATACGGTTTTCGCCATTCAGTACCGCCTGCTCGTCAACCGACGACAAGCCGCCGAAAAACAGCTCGATCTCCGTAGCCGGACCGCGATCGAAGCGCCCGATCACGCCGCCTGAAAGGGGCGCCGCCAGGATGCCGAGCCTTGCCGGCCGGTCGAGCACTGAGCGCGTGCGATACCCTTCCGTCGTGACTGAGGAAGATAACGTGATCCGCCGCCACGGCCGGCAGAAGCCGGCAACGCGGGCGAAACCCGCTGCCTCGCCCGGCGTAAACCGCGGCAGATCGAGAAAGTGCAGTACAGGCGCAAATGCGTCGGACACGGCGCTGCCGCCGTTCCTGCGGCCCTCGCCGGCAGCATAGTTCAACGGCGCGAGCGGCGCGTGATGACGTGCCTCGATCCGCCGCGCCGCACCCTCTTCGATCCGCTCGACAATGAACGTTCCCTCCGGGCCAGCGGCATCCGGCAGAGCCAGCCGCACCGCATCGCCGGGCTCGACGGTAATATCCGCCGGCGAAAGCGCGAAACTCAACGACCGCCTGGCGACCCTGTGGGTGCGCAGCAGCATCTCGACCGCACCGAGTGACGTCTCCTCCGGCAGCACGGCCGGCAGGTCGTAGCTCAGGATGCGCTGGCTTTCCGCCCGCGCCCGCCGCGACCGCACGCCCGCCTGTTCGTAGTCCAGGCTCGGATTGTAGGAGGTCAGCACCGCCTCCGCCGCAAAATCGCTGTCATGCCCCCGGTTTTCCGACCACAGCGGCTCATCCTCGATATCGGCTATGACGGCGATGTCCTTCGCCGCAAGGCTCGCCGTCAACCGCGAGCGAAAGCGCAGCCTGCCGCCGTCTTCGGCGACATCCACCTGAAAGACCTCGATCAACGGCTCCAGAAGCGCTCGCGCGGAGGTCACCTCTCCCTGCACGTAGCCGGTCAGGTCGCCGCTCACTTCCGAAACGTCGAAATCTTCAAAACCATGCTCGGTCAGGATCGCGGCGATCGCATCGGCAAGCGTCGTTCCTCCCAGCCGGCCATTGAGCCAATGGCCCGTGCGCCAGTTGCCGCCATCGCTCCAGGCGGAAAGATCGCCGGGAAAAGCCGGAACAGGCCGTGCATCCCAGGTCCAGACGAAGACGTGGTCCGGATCGACCATGCCGGCCGGCGGCGCGCCGCCCTGCCACCAGCCATGATGCGCTTCCAGGAACCGTCGCTGCATGCTGTCCGACCGACCGCCGCTCGAGAAATAGGGCAGCGCGCTTTCCGCCGATTTCGGGTCGATAAAGACATTCGGCTGATTGGCGCCCTTGTCGACCGCCGGGCACCCGAGTTCGGTAAACCAGATCGGCTTCATGCCGGGAATCCAGGCCGTGGGCATCACGGTCTCGGCACCGTCCACACGGTCGTGATGCCGGTTCGACCACCAGCCCAGCAGGTCCTTGTATCGAAAGACCCAGGGCTTGCCCAACAGTCCGTCGCTGATCGGCGATCGCACCCGTCTCCGCCGGTCCGCGTTGCTCGCATAATACCAGTCGAAACCCTCGCCGGCGGCGATCTGCGCCGCCATCGCTTGGCCGTCATCCGCGAGACGAAAACCATCCGGATTGTCCGCGGCAAGATCCTCGTCGCGCCAATCCCCGAGCGGCATGTAGTTATCGATGCCGACCGCATCGATATCCGCCGAGGCCCAGAGCGGATCGAGATGGAAATGCACCTCGCCCGACCCATCTTGCGGATGGTAGCCGAAATACTCGCTCCAGTCGGCGCCATAGGTCAGCTTCGTCTGCGGCCCGACGATCGCCCTGACATCCGCCGCCAGCCGAACCAGTTCCTGCACGAAAGGGAAGGTCCCCGCCTCGTCGCGCAATTGCGTCAGCCCGCGCAGCTCCGAGCCGAGGATGAAACCATCGACCCCGCCCGTAGCTGCCGCCAGGCCCGCACAATGCAGAACCATGCGCCGATACCCCTCGGAACCAGCGCTGAAAGCCTCCACCTGCGCCCGCGCATCCGCAGTCTTGTCCGCCGACAGCGGAAAACAGGTGATCCGCCCGCGCCAGGGAAAGGCCGCCTGCTCCACTCCGCCATAGGGATCCGGCCGGCCATTGCCGGGCGGAATATCCATCATCACGAACGGATAGAGATAGACCTTCAGCCCCCGCGCCTTCAGATCGACGACTGCCTGCGCCACGCTTGCATCGCTCGGCGTGCCGCCGAAGGCCGGCCCGCTTAGCTGGCTCACCAGATGCGCGCCGCCGCGCGACATCCCGGCCACGGACCACTCCGCGCTCTCTTCCCACCGCTCGGGCACCTCGACGCCGGGCACGATCCGGCAATGCCCTGCCCTGAGGTCCGTCCCGAACCAGGAGACCACCAGCGCCACCCGTTCGAGGTTCGGGCAGAGCGCCTGCAACTCGTCGAGCGACGCCTGCCAGTCGGTTCCGGATGCCAGCGTGTGGCGATTGAGAATGCGCGCGCTGCCCTCGCCGGTCTTCTCCGTCACCGGCACGGTCGCATAACCATGTTCGGTCGCGCCCGGAATGATCGTCACGGCACGGATCTGCTCTTCGAGCCTGCCGACCGGCCGCAGCACCTCGAACTGCAGGAGCGGTATCCGGTTGCCGAAACTGTCGAGCGGCAGCCGTTCGAACACGACATAGGCCAGCCCGCGATAGGCCGGCGCATTGCCCTCGCCCTGCTTCGCCTCGATCAGCGGATCGGGCAATTGCTCGCCGTCGCCACGATAGACCCGCATTTCGATCGCCGTCAGGTCGAGTTCACGCCCATCGGCCCAGACCCGCCGCACGCCCGCGACCGGCCCCTCGCAGAGCCCGACCGCGAGGTTTGCGAAATAGCGGAACGTCTCCACCCGCGGCCCGCTCGTCGCCTTGCCGCCGGAGCGCTCACGCGTCACCTCTTCCTCGAAACGCGTCGCCCAGATCAGCGTGCCGCCGATCCGCGCCGTCCCGTAGATTCGGTTGATCGCCGTGCCCTCGTCCGCACCCGGGATGCGTGCAGTCGCAAGACGAGGCCCGGAGATCGTCGCGCCGCTGCCGCCGATCAGCGCCCGATCGACCATGCTGCCCGCCAGCGCCCCCGCCGCCCGCCCGATGATCGCACCGACCGGACCGAACACGCTGCCGAGCGCCGCCCCCGCCGCCTGGAAAAGGATAGTGGCCATGGAAATACCTCGCGTTCAGCGATCACGCGAGCGACTACTATTCACCCTCAATGATTGCATGTTAAGGTTATAGAGGTTGTGAGTAAAAGCAGCATGCGCCGCACCAGCCGGCGCGTCGATGACACAGGCCCCATCGACCTTGGCAGAGGCCCTGCTCTCAATCATGGAGGGGATGTTATGAGGCGAAGGCCTTTTAGCGTCACGCTGATGGTGAAAAAAACCCGGACGGGCTGGTCTATAGCCGTCCGGGTCATATTCGCTACCTAAGTAAAACGATGGGCGAGGCTGCAACCTCGCTCATCACTCCACCAATATATATCACATTTGAATTGATGCAACTCATTGTACTAGATTTGCAATCAATAGTTGTTTTCACAATGTAAAAGGGTGTTCGGTTGCGGGCCTCTTGCCTTGACAGGAAACCGATACACGCCCGCAACCCGCCGCCGCCAGGATGGCACCAGCGCCGAGCGTGTCACGGCCGATTGCTCATAGGCATGGATGAAATGCTGTGGCCCGACCAATACCCCGGCATGTTTCGCCGCGCACTCCGGCCGCCATCGAAATAGCAGGACGTCACCCGGCTCCGCCTCACTCATCTGCATCGCCGACCCGAAGAGCCGCAGGGCCGCGTCCATCAGCCTGTCTTCGCCGCTTCGCTCCGCCCAGTCGGGCGCGTAGGCCGACACAGTCTCCGGCTCTTCTCCGTAAAGCTCGCGCCAGATGCCGCGGATGAGCCCGATGCAATCGCAGCCGACGCCTTTCAGCGCGCCCTGATGCCTGTAGGGCGTGCCGATCCATCCCTGCGCCAACGCCACGACCCGCTCGCCCTGCCCGCTCATTCGAAGATCGGGCCGCCGTCATGGACCCGCTCCCCGTCGGCATAGGAATAGGCGAAATCCGCGCCCGGCACATGCGGAAAGCCGCGGAAATTCAGATGGTTGGCAAAGCGCGCCCTGCAGGTCGCAAACGACTTGTCGCAACCCGCGGTCACCGTGAATGTGTGACCCGCCCCGACCGGCTCCTCCAGCGGCAGCCAGAAAGTCAGCTCCACCGAACCATCCGCATGCTTCTCGTGGGCCTCGACATCCACCGTCACGCCGCCGGAAAACGTCAGCACGCCCTGCCGGAAGAAACCGCCCTCGAAACCGCCGAGCCCCGAAACGACGATCCGGCTCGTATCCCGCACCGCGATCACCGCCCCCTCGCCCCGCCACAGATCGAGGTCTACGCCACAGCGTGCATCCCCGAGGCTCGCGTCACAGCGTCGGTTGTAGACGCGCCCCTGCGGCTGGCTCAGCCGATGCGCCAGGCTGCGCAATTCCGCCCGGAACTGCCCGCCAGCGCGGGAAACCTCGCCGATCTCCCGCACGTTCAGGAGAACATGCTGATCCGCCGCCGCCCAGTTGACGAGAAACAGCTCCACCCGCGCACCGTCATACCTGCCGGTTGCCAAATCCTGCTCGCGGATCGCCGCATTCGAAAACCCACCGGCAACCTCGTCGGCACCCGCCGAAAGCCCCGTTGCCGCTTCTGCCTCGCTTGCCGAAAACCCGCTCGCCGCCAGGAAGGTCGTGCCGCCGAATGTCAGGTCGTGGTCGTGTTCGGTAAATCCCAGCACCGCCCCGTCGTGCCGCGTCACCCGCCATGCATGGCAGGTGGTGGTCGTCTCCCGAGCCAGATGTTCGGCCAGATCAGCCGGGACCGTTCTCATGCCAAAACCTCCGTCAGCGGAATGGTCGGAATATGCCCCGCATCGAAATGTGCGAGGTTGACGTCGATCCGGTCCGTATCGAACCGCACCGGCACGTCGAATTCGTAACCCGCCCGCACCGCCGCCCCGACCGGCGGAACATGCCCGGCGGCAAAGGTGACGATCCCCGCTGCCGCATCGACGGACCAGGCCTCCGCCGGTTCTGCGACGCCGTCCACCGACACCACGACCGTTCCGGCAACCGGCTTGACGATCCGCCTCGTCCATCTCCCGCCGCCATCCGCATAGGTTTTGACGAGCTGGAATGCCACGGTCTCCCCGTCGCCCGTGCCGATCACCTGGTCGGTCGCCGATACCGCCTCGCCCGGCGCGCAGGATGTCCAGTCGACGGGATCGCGGAACCGGAACCCGTAAAGCTGCCCGCCCCGCGCCTCGAAAAATTCCAGCACCGCATAAAGATCGGTGAGCGATTTTACCCCCGAACCGGCATCATAGCTTCGCCTTGAATCCCGCCAGCGCTGGTTACGCTTTTCGCGCCCATTGGAAAGATTGACGATATCGGTGCGCCGCACCGGTCCGCCCGTCGCCCCGAGCGCCAGGCGCAGCGGGAACCGAACCTCGTGAAAACCGCTCATCACTCATCCTCGCAACATCATCATCAAAGGCCGCGCCGTCCGCGCGAAACACTGCGCGCCAGCATGGCGGAAATCTGCCCTTCGCTTTTCCGAAAGCTTGCGGCGTCGCCCGCCGTCACGTTGAAGACGATCTGCGGGCCGCCGCTGCCGGCCGCCGCTACGCCGAGCACCCCGTCCGGCCCGCGTCTCAGCGGCAGGATCGCTTCTGCCCCCGCCTCGCCCATCAGGCCCATATCGCCGCCCATCGGGAAGAAGCTCGGGGAGCGCACGACACCACCGTCGGCAAACGGCGTCACCGACCCGACAAGCCCGCCGATCGCCTTGCCCAGCATGTTTTCGAGCGGCCTGAGGCCAGCGGAAAGCGCGATGTCCGAAAGCCGGTTGCCGAGCCCCTTGAGTACGTCCTCGAGCCCGCGCCCACCTGTCGTCGCGGACCTGAGCGCCCCGGTCAGCGCCGTGCCGAAGCGCTGCGAACGCACTTCGAGATCCGCCATCACGCCGGTCAGCGCCTCCGCGCCGGACAGGGTGCCTGCCAAACTATTATCGTCTTCCATGGTGCACTCCCGTTTCGTCGCCGCGGCCCTAACTCACCTATCCGGAAACGCCCGCATCAGCGCGTCCAGCTCCGCCCTCTCCATGCCCGCGCCACGTCCCTTCAGCCCACCGGCCATCGCGGAAAACTCGACCGGCGTCAGCGCCCAGAAATCCTTCGGCGGAAGCCGCAGCAGGCAAAGACCGGCATGCATCACCGCATCCCAAGGAAACGGTCGCCTCGCCTCTTCGATCGCGGTTGCGGCAGAGAACCCGCTCGAAGTTCCCCCTGCGACTGCTCCGATGCCCGCTGCGGCACTCAAGGGTTTGCCGCGGCTTCTCCGCCCGGCGCTCCAAACGTCGCCGCCAGAAGATCGCCGACAATCCGCGCGTAGCCTAAAATTCCGCCCTCGACGCTCATCGCCGCCACCTCGTCGTCGGAGTAGAGATTGCCGCCACCCCTCAGGCCGGCACCGATCAGCCGGATCATGTCCGCTGCCTTCAGCCGCCCGGAGGAAAACCGGTCCGCCAGCCCATTGAGGTCGCCGACGGAGAACGCAGTTTCCAGCTCCGCCAATGCGCCCAGCGTCAGGCAGAGAAAGCGGCGCTCGCCGTCGATCACCGCCTCCACCTCGCCGCGCCTGCGGTTTGCGTGTCCGCCCTGCATCAGAGCGCTCCGAAAGTCAGGCTGCCCGCCGATTCCAGCGCCAGCTCGAAGCGGATCTCGCCATTGTGCTCTCCGGAATATTCGAGCGCCGTCACCTGAAACGGTCCGGTCACCGAGCCGAAGGCGGGGATCAGGATCTGCCAGACAAGAATGCTGCCGGCAAAGAACGCCGCCCGCACCAGCGCATCGCTTTCCTGGTCCTTGAAAATGCCGCCGCCGGTCAGAGAAGCGCGCTGCACGCCGGCGCCGCCCAAAAGCTCACGCCAGCGCCCGGCGCTCTCGGCATCGGTGATATCGACGGTCTCGGCATTGAAGGCGAGCCGCTTCGAGCGCAGCCCCGCCACCGTCAGGAACGCGCCGTCATTGTCGATCTTCAAGAGCAGGTCCTTGCCCTTCTGCGCCACCATCTGGAAGTCCTTTCCTGTGTTGTCGGATTGTCGCTTCCGTACCTCCGGAAGCGGTGCTAGAGCGTCGGTCGCTCACATCCGTTTCGCGAATGCTTCCCGCCGCCATGCCCAAAATTCTCCCGCTGCGCTCGGTGCAGACGATCGCCGTGCTCGCCGTTACCCAGATCATCTCCTGGGGCACGACCTTCGACATGCTCGGGGTGATGGGCCGCATCGTCGCGCCGGAACTGAACCTTCCGAACGAGGTCGTGTTCTTCGGCCTGTCGATCATGATGCTGGTCAGCGCGCTGGCCGGTCCCGCGACCGGGCGGCTGCTCGGCCGCCACGGCGCCGCAAAGGTCATGGCAGGTGCCTCCGTCCTCTTCGCGATCGGCCTGCTGCTGCTCGCGAGCGCCCACGAGATCCTGATTTACGGGCTTGCCTGGATCGTCATCGGCATCGGCGGCGCGCTCGGCCTGTCGGCACCGGCCTATACCGCGGTCGTCGAACGGGAGGGCCTGGATGGCAAGCGCATCATCGCCATCCTCATGCTGTTCACCGGGCTTTCGGCGACCATTTTCTGGCCGGTTCTGGCCTTGATGAACGATCTCGTCGGCTGGCGGATGACGTTTGTGCTCTCCGCCGCGCTGCAGATCTTCGTCTGCCTGCCGCTCTATCTGTTCGGCCTGCCGAAACCGATCGACCGGAGCGAGCAAGCTCAGGCCACGGATACGGTCCCTGTCGATTTCACGCCGCCGGAACGCCGCCGCGCCTTCTTCCTGGTGGCTGCCGCCACCGCGATCAGCTCGTTCATCAGCTTCGGCCTGTCGCCCTCGTTGCTGGCTCTCCTGCAACAGGCCGGCGCCTCGCCGGCGCTTGCGCTGCAGCTGGGCTCGGCGCGCGGCGCGATCGGCGTCTCCGCCCGCTTCGTCGACATGGCTCTCGGCAGACGCGGCAATGCGCTTCTCACGTCGCTCGTCGGCACCGCCCTGGTTCTCTTCAGCTTCCTGCTCGCTGCGACCGTCACGTCCTCTGCCCCGGTCCTGGTGGTGTTCATGGTGCTCTATGGCTTCGGTACCGGCGTGCTCGCGGTCGCCCGCGCGCTGCTGCCGCTGTCGCTCTTCTCGCCGCGTGAATTCGGCCTGCAATCCGCCCGCCTGTCGCTGCCGCAGAACCTCGCCAATGCCGCTGCCCCGGTCATCTTCACCGCCCTCCTCGACCGCGCCGGCGCCACCGCCGCCCTGGTCACGGGAGCCGTGCTGTCAGCCATCTCGCTGGTCTTGGTGCTGCTGCTGGTCGGGCTGGTGCGGAAGGCGAATGCGCGGACGGCAGGACTTAATCCCGCTTCATGATCCTGTTCTTCCGCTCGCGATCCAGGTCGATGATGCGCCCGCGCACTTGCTCGAAGAAGTCCTTCGGCAGCATGCCGTAGTCCCAGCGGCTAGCATCGTCCGGACGCGGCCTCAGGTCGTAACCGGGCCAGAGGAACCGGTTGAGTTCATCCAGTCGCAACCAGTGACGGCCGTCGTCGAAGCCGAGGCTTCTGCAGATCGCAGCAGGTATTTCGAGTGAGGCCTTCGGGTTGCCGCCATGAGGCGGCGAATGCGTCACCGGCGCCACGATCGTCTGGATAGCGCCGGCCTGGTTATAGGCGGCAACGACAATCGCGCATGGCCGGTCCTTCGCCGCCTCGACGGAACCACGATCTTCATCGCTGCTCCAGAGGAACGCATAACGAATGACGAGACCCGGCTTCGGCTCCGGAAAACTCACTTCGCGATCGCACCGTATTCGGCGCCACGAATGGCGGCGACCGTCTCGTCGTCCAGTTCACCGACGGTCAGGATTTCCCGTTCCTTGCGTTTCAGCATCTCATAGTGCGCAAGCTCGCTGGCGGATAGATAACCTCCAACCACGCGTCCGTGACTGGTGACGCTTATCACCTTGGCGCTGATCGCCTCATCCTGATATTTTGCAAAATTACGCGCGAATTCCGTCGCGGCGACGCGGAGGGGTTCGGTCATGAGACGTCTCCTTTAGATTACGTAAATTACGCAAAAGACGTAATTTACGCAAGCCTACTCCGTCACCGCCCGAAACCGCATCTCCGCCAGATAGAACTTCGTCTTCGGCTCCCGCCGCGTCCGCATGCTCACCTGCTGCAGGTTCACCAGCACCGCGCCCTCAAGCGCCAGCGCCGCATCATGCAACAGGGCGTGCACCAATCCGGCGATCTCCTGCGCCTGCCGCCGCCCCTCGCCGTCGGACCAGATTTCCAGCACCAGAAGATGTTCCTCGCCGGCCTCGCTGGCGGTCGAGAAATCCCGCGTCTCCATCTCGCCGAACACGACGCATGGCAGTTTCGGCCGCGGCAGCAGCCGGTCGCGGATGCCGTCGGCGCCGACGATCGCGGCCAAGGCCGCATCGGCGGCAAGCGTTTGATGGATCGCCTGCAGAAGCGCGTTTCCCGCCGTCATCGGACCTCCTCCTCGCATTGGCAGACGAGATAACGCCGCGTCTCGTCCGGGTCGTGCACCAGCTTCACCAGGAAGACCCGTGCACCTTTACGAAACCGCTGGCCGGCTGAAATGTCGTCGCGGAACCGCACCCAGATGCGGTGGCTGATCGTGCCGCCCTCGGCCGCCGCCTGTTCGTCAACCACAAACGAGACCGGCTCGATCCGCGCCCAGAGCGTCGCCGCCACCTCCCAGGTCACCGCCGCGCCGCCCTGCCCGTCCGGTACCGCCTCCGGTGCCTCGAGGTCGAGCCTGGCGGTCATCAACCCCGGATCGAAGAACAGCACCATCAGAGCCTCCGCATCCGGAACGGGGCGATCAGCCGTTCGTAGCCATCGGGAATGCCGGCCGGCTGGTTCTCCGGCAAAACGGCGCCGCGGAAGGCGAACATGTGTCCGATATGAATCGACATCGCCCGCTTCAGTGTATCCGGAACATCGGTTCCCGCCTCGCCGAAGCCGGCCGAAAAGTCGATCTCGATACCGTTGACGGATCTGCCCGGCTCCGGTGGATGCCGCAGCCAAAGCCGCGCCGGCCGGCCTTCGCCGTCGAGCAGATGATCTTCCAGTGGAACTTCAAGCGCCGTCCCGTCCGCGTCGTAAACCGTAACGTTCTGAATCTCTTGCACCGGCGATCTCGATATCCGGATGATGCCATCGGCCGGCCAGCGGTCGAGATAAAGCCGCCACGCCTGAGACATGAGGCAAAGCCCCGTCTCCCGCTCCAGATGTTCGCGGGCGGTCCGGATCAGCGAGGCCAGCAGCGCATCCTCGTCGCTTCCATCGATGCGCAGATGCGCCTTCACCTCGGCAAGCGTCAGCGGCTCCGCGGAAGGCCGAGTGGTTTGGGCGTAGGTCATGGGAATCCTGGGGATGATTGAGTGAGTACTGGTTAGTCGGTAGTGAGCAGTGATGTGAAAGGGGCAGCCAACCGGCCGCCCCTACTCACCAATCACTACCCGCTACTCACTGAGCGTCAGCTCGCCGCGAACTTCACCACCTTGATCGCCTCGAAATTCTGCACCCCACCGCCGACGCGCTTGGTGGTGTAGAAGAGCACATAGGGTTTTGCCGAATAGGGATCGCGCAGGATGCGCACGCCCGCCCGGTCGACGACGAGGTAACCCGAGCGGAAATCGCCGAACGCGATGGAGGGCGAATTCTCCGCGACGTCGGGCATCTCCTCGGCTTCAGCGATCGGGAAGCCCATCAGCGAGGCCGGCTGGCCGGCTGAGGCCGGCGGGTGCCAGAGATAGTTGCCGTCGGCATCCTTGAACTTGCGGATATCGCCCTGCGCCTTGCGGTTCATCATGAACGTGCCGTTCTGGCGGTGGCCGGCTTTCAGCGCATAGATCAGGTCGATCAGCGTGTCCGAAGGCCCGGTCGATTTCCAGCCGCCCGCAACGCCGGTGGCGATATGGCCGATATTGCCCCAGCTCCAGGAGCCTTCCGCCACCGTCGGAGAGGACAGAAATCCCTTCGGCTTGTTGATGCCGTCGCCGCGGATGAAGGCGTCACCCTCCTGCTCGGCAAACACGATGTCCACCTCGCCGGCAATCCAGGCCTCGATATCGACCGCCGAGTCGTCCAAGAGCGACTGGGTGGCGGCCGGCATGGCGTAGAGTTCCATGGTCGGGAAGGAGAGCTCGGCAAGCTGCGGGGTGTTGGTCTGCGGCCGCGCCGCGGTCTCCGCGACCCAGCCGGTCGAAAGCCCGGCCGCCGCAAACGGCTTCTTCAACACGGCGGAGGAGACGGTACGCACGGTCGAGAGCGCCCGCATCGGCGAGACCGCCGAAATCCGCCGGCCGATTTCCGTATCCGTCTCCGGCGGCACCAGATAACCGCCGTCGGCACCGGTCCCTGCCGAAAACGCCTTGGCCTCCAGCTCGCGCAGCCCGTTCTCCTCGCCGCGGCGAACATAGGCGTCAAAGGCCGCCTTGTGCTCCACCGCCTCGGCCGAAAGCTCCGCCTCGCCGCGGCCGAGCTGCGGCCTGGCCTTCTTCAAGACCAGCTGGTCGAGCACCTTCTTCTGCTCGTCCATGCTGCGGTTGATACGGTCCATCTTGTCGCGGGTCACGACGTCGGCGGTCAGCTTCTGCTCGATCTCGCCGAGGCGGCGGTCGTTGACCTCCTTGAAGGCCTCGAACGCCTCCATGAACTCGTCGAAGGCCGCCGTCACCGTTTCCGGTACTCCCTTGACTTCGGGGGCCTTCACCTGGGGCGCCGCGCTTGCCATCGTTCTCGCCTGATCCGTCATATCGCTTTTCCTTTGAAGGTTGATTTCATCATCATCTTCGCCGCCCGCCGCATCTGGCGGACGAGTTCGGTTTCCCTGTCGCGGAAGAACCGCGCATGCTTGACGTTGGAGACCCGCGCCGATGGCAGCATCGGAAAGGTCACCACCGAGATCTCCCAGAGATCCACCTCGAGGATCTTTCGCACGCCGGTCTTGGCGTCGGTGCGCGCCTTGACGGTGCGAAACCCGATCGACAGCCCGTCGAGCGCACCGGATTTCATCAGCACCAGCACCTCGCGGGAGCGGGCGACGCCCGGCGACAGCATGCCTTCGACATAAAGCCCGCGGGCATCCTCGCGGATCGTCCGCCAGGCGCCGATCGGCTCGGAAGGGTCGTGCTGATAAAGCATCCGCACCCCCATCGCCCCGCGCTCGACGAGGCAATTGCGGAAGGCACCGCGCTCGATCGTATCCTTGCCGAGGTCGATCTCGCCGAAGACGCTGGCATAACCGGAAAAGAACCCGTCGCCGGTCACGCCTGCGAGTTCCAGATTGGCGAATTTGCGCGCAGTCGGACGCGGCCCGCGATAAGCGTGCATCGGTATTCTCCTAGCGATTGAATTGGAGCCGGCCCCTCATCCGCCTGCCGGCACCTTCTCCCCGTTGTCACGGGGAGAAGGAACACGCGGCAACGCCTTGGCATGCCAACGGCGTCGGAGTTGAGGGAAACCGGCGCGACACATTTCCTTCTCCCCGCCTGCGGGGAGAAGGTGCCGGCAGGCGGATGAGGGGCTCTGGGCGAAGACCGAGGTCAAGCCCCGCCGCCGCGTCCCCCATATCTCGCGGCAATCCTCGCCAGCATGCCCAGCACCCACCAGGCACAAAGGCTGGCCGCCGCCGACCCTGTCAGCATCACTTCCGCGCCGGAAAGCTCTCCCCCGATCCCCAGCCGCTCGACCAGCCAAAGCCCGGTCGGCCCGCCGAAGATCATCCCGCAGCTCAAGCCCGTCAGAAACCGGCTCGCCGCCTCGCGACGGCTCTTCGGCAGCAGATAGATCAGCGACACCCCGGCCCCGGCCGTGGCGCCCACCGCCTTGGCGACCCAGATGCCGGCCAGGGCGCCCGGATCGTTTCCGAGATCAGCCATTTTTAATCTCTCTTGTTTATGATGCATGCATAAGGACCGAACGGCGCAGTTGCCATGCAACCGGCCGTTCCGCGCTTGACGCAGGGTCAGCGGATCCATTTTCCATGAGTCTTTGGAATCAGTTGGGGCTACCTGCTGGGAAGTTGAGTCCGGCACTTCGCAAGTTGAGTGAGTTCATTCGAAGACCCATCCAGCAGACCTGCAGAAAGTGTGCCCTCAACAATTTCACTCGAAATCGTCGTCTTCGTCCTTTTCGAGATCGGCTGGCCCCTGCCGCGCATGCATGATGGAAACAACCAGTATCCGATCCGCTTGGATGACGTAGTCCAAATGATAAGGCGCCGATACGAAACGGCGAATTCCCTCGACCGGCGCCACAGCGGTCCCCACACGAGGATGATCCGCAATCAACCGTATCGCCCTCTTGACCTGTTCCGAAAAGGCAATGGATGCTCGTCGGCTGAATTGGGCAAGATACGCCCTTTCCCGTTGGACATAGCGTATCGCTTCCTCCGACAGGAACACCTTCATCAGGCGGCGTCCTCGCGGTTGAGACGGTCAAGCTCGGTGAAAAACTCCTCCGCATCCTCGAACCGCCCCGCCTCGATATCTTCCCCGCCACGCCGGATGCTCAGGATTTCACTTCCCTCCGCCATCAGGTAATATTTCAGCGCCCGCACGATCACCCAGGATCGGCTGCGATCCGCCGTCTCGGCGATCTTCTCGATGTCCTCCAGAATGTCGACCGGCAGACGCAGGGTGATCGGATCGGAGAGAGTGGGCTTGGCCATGACAGCCTCCATTTTGTAATACAGAGTATTACAAATACACCACGCCGTGCCCGATTAATACCCCACCGCTTCCCGCTTCTCCTCGTCGCTCAGGAACGCCGCGGCCCCTACCCTCGCCCATAGCGCCTCGCGCTCGGCGGAAAGCCCGGCGATCCGGTCGAGATCCGGTTCCAGGCGCAGCCGCTCGCCATAGACTTGCGACAGCCAGACGGAAAAGCTCGCGGCGGTGCGGGATATCAGCGGCAGCACGGTGAGGCGGTAGAAGGCGCGGTTGGCCTCCTGATAGTTGGCATAGGTATTGTCGCCCGGGATGCCGATCAGCATCGGCGGCACGCCGAAGGCGAGCGCGATGTCGCGCGCCGCCCCGTTCTTCGCCTCGATGAAGTCCATGTCCTTCGGCGACAGGCCCATCGATTTCCAGTCGAGCCCGCCTTCGAGCAGCAGCGGCCGCCCGGCGTTGACGGCGCCGGAATATCCAGCTTCCAGTTCGTCCTTCAGCCGCTCGTACTGGTCGGCGGAAAGGTTGCCGCCGTCCTTCGGCTGGTAGACCAGCGCCCCGGAAGGCCGGGCTGAATTGTCGAGCAGCGCCTTGTTCCAGCTCGCCGCCGCATTGTGCAGGTCGAGTGCCGCGCCCGCCGCACCGAGCGGCGGAAAGCCCGAGTGGTCGTCGAGCGGATGAAACAGTTTCAGATGCAGCAGCGCGACGCCATCCGTCTCCGCCGGCAGCCGCCGCGTGGTGCCGCCGGCGCGATAATCGTAGCCCGCCACCCAGCCGTCGCGGCCCTCGACCACGCTCACCCGGTCGGGCCGAAGAAGGTGCAGTTCGCGCAAATCCCCGCCGATCGTCAGCGGCTCGACATAGGCATTGCCGGACAGCGCCAGGTGCCCGTAGAGCGCCTCGAAAAAGTCAGGCCCGCCCTGCCGCCCGTTCGGCCGTGCCAGCAGCGCCAGCGCCGGGTATTCGGCAAGCTCCGTCGCCCCGTCATAGGCAAGCCAGGGCACGGCGGCGGCGGCTTCGGCGATCATCCGCATCGCCCGATAGGCGACCGGGTTCCGCATGAAGCCTGCCCGCGCCAGCGCCGCATAGGACCGCCCCGACCACTGCGCCGCCCCCTCGCCGGAGACGATCGCAAAACCGGAGGCCATCTTGGTCTCCGTCTTCTGGGCCTCGGTCTTCTGGATGTCAGGCACGGCCCGTCGCCCACCCGTGGAAAACCACGGGCGCCGGAATGGAGATTTCATGGTGGATTGTCCTTTTCGCTCGCGGGCGCCAAGGCCCGCCTTAGGGAAGCGGCAGGGGCGATTTCACCGCGCTTGCGCTGTCGAAGTCGGCGGCCAAACGGATCTCGCGGATCGGCCGGACGATATCGATCGATGCCTGGTAGACCGGATGCGCCTTGTAGGCGGCCAGCGCCGCCTCATCCTCGAACTCGCCGTAAACGACCAGATCGACCTCGTTGCCAAGCTGGTCGCTCTTCACATTGGTGCCGATCTCCAGGATCGATGCATGCGGATTGCCGGTCAGCAGGGAAAGACCCGCCCGGACCCGCTCGATCTCGCCTGTTTGCGCCGTGAAAAACACGATGTGACGTATCATGGAACCTCCAGCAATGCGGAGGCCTCGCTATCATGGGGCGCTGCAGGCTTCAATGCGGCCTGGCGTCCAATGCCGCGGCAAACACCCGCGCATGCCGCGCCACCAGTTCCGCCCGATCATTGCCGTTGATGATTTTTCGCGCGCCCACCCAGTCGGCCCGTTCCGGCCTGAAATAGTCGTCGAGCTTGCGGCCGGTGAAACTGCCGCGCCGCATGCCCTCGATCAGGATCGCGACCGACACCGGCATCTCCATCGCCCCGCCAGGATCGGCCAGCAGGTCGATCCCGGTCACGCCGGACATCGCCGCGTAGTTCCGCCGGTGGGTGAGCTGCACCAGGCCGCGGCCGAGCCAGCTTTTTCCATCCGCGTCCGGCCGCCAGTAGGGCGTCTTCACCGATCCCAGTCGTCCTGCCGCAAAAGCCTCCTCCAGCCGCGCGATCGCCACCCTGTCGCTCACCGCCAAGGTCTCGCGGACGGGCTGCATCGTGGCAGCCGTCTCATGAAAGGCGGTCGCCAGCACATAGGCCAGCGGCTGCGCCGAGCATGGGGCCAGCGCCTGCATGCCGCCCTGCCCCACCCTTGCCTGCCAACCGTCGAGAATCGCCGTCAATCCCTGCACCTGGCCGGCGCCCAGCCGGCCCTGGAAAAGTTTCATCCGCACAAAATCGAAGAAAGCGCGTCGGTTGAGCTGCATGAAAACCTGTCCTTGACTTCTGTCACCAAGTTTCAATCGGTTTAGAAAAACTAAATCGTTTTAAGTGCTTAGGCGGGAGTTTACATTTTCGTAACGGTATGGAACCAACGGCTCCATAGGTCGTTCATGTCGGCCTTCTAATCAAAACGGAGATCACGATGATGCAGCAGCCCGCACCGGCCGCCCCTTCCAAGCCGATCCCGCAGCATGTCCTTGAGCGGATGGAATCCGAGTGGAAACAGATGCGCGAAAGCGCCCAGCCGAAGCCGGCCACCCCGCGCTGATCATCATCAACTGAACATGAGCCGCGCTCAAACGCCCCGTACGCGCGGCTCTCCGTGACCTTCCAGCATCAGCGCCGTCAGCGCCCAGACCAGCGCGTCGAGCCGGTCGGGCGAGCGGCCTGAAGACAGGCCGTCAGGGCCGAAATCGCACATCTGGTCCTCCAGTTCCGCGAACCGGCCGGCATGCGCCACCCGCCCCTGCTCGTAGAGGGCGGCCACCGGTTCGGCGCGTAGAAACTTGCCGCGCGTCGCCCGCACCATGGTCACCGGCAGGCCTGCGTCGACGCTTTTCAGCATCGCCGTCACCATCTCGCCGCCCTGGTTGACTTCCGCCACGACCCGATCCGCCTGGAAACGCGCATAGGCCCGCGCCACCGCATTCGCCCAGCCGGCAGGGCTTTTGCCCTCCACCGAACAATCGGCCAGCACCACCGCCCGCCCGCTCGGCTCTACCCCTGCCACGACAATGCCGCAGCAGGAGTTTTCGCCCGCGCCCGAAGGCGGATCGACCGCCACGACGATGCGCCTGAGCGCACCTGTGAACCGGATCGTAAAAGCCTCCAGGTCTGCCCGTTTCCATAACGCATCCTCGCGGTCCTCGATCAGCTCGCCGGCGAGTTCCTGCCGCCCGAGCCTGGTCCCGCCGTAACGCGCCTCCAGCGCCGAGATGAAGCCCGGCGCGAGATTGCCGGCATTGGCCTGGGTCGAAATCCTGACGAGCTGCGTGCCGGGATCGGCGATCAGCCGTTTCAGGATCGGCACCGGCCGCGGCGTCGTCGTCACCAGCTGGCGCGGATCGGCTCCGAGCCGCAGCCCGAACTGCAGCATGTCGAAGGTTTCCTCCGCATGCCGCCATTTGGCGAGCTCGTCGCACCAGGCGAAATGAAACTGCGGCCCGCGCAGGCTTTCGGGATCTTCCGAGGAAAAGATCTGCGCGATCGCCCCGTTCGGCCAGACCAGCCTTCGGCGAGAGATCTCGAAATCCGGCCGGTTCTTTCGCGCAATCCGGCAGATGCCGGACACCCCGTCGATCATCACCTCGCGCGCATCACCCAGCGTTTCCGCCACCAGCGCGATCCTGAGCTCCGACCTGCTGCCGGCCGAGGCCAGCCCGTGGATCCATTCCGCGCCCGCCCGCGTCTTGCCCGAGCCGCGCCCACCCATGATCAGCCAGGTGCGCCAGTCGCCGGCGGGTGGTTTCTGTTCGCGGCGGCCCTTTATATCCCAGTCACGTTCATGACGGGGCGTGAAGCCGATCAGAGAGGTGTCGGGCTGCTGCGGCAGCTCAATCTCCCCCCTTGAGGGGGAGATGCCCGGCAGGGCAGAGGGGGGTGCTGCGGCACATTCTTCGGCAGTCGAGTTCGCGGCCCCACCCCCCTCTGTCACCTCCGGTGACATCTCCCCCTCAAGGGGGGAGATCAGAGGGAGTTTGCCGCGCCTAGCGTTCCCTTGCCCGATCGCATCGCTCAAGGCCATGCCTTCCAAAAATGGTCGCGTGAGATCCCTCACGAAATTCCGTGACCTGACGCAGACCCCGTCGAAGCGCCGCCGTCACCGACACCGATTTGCCCGCCGTCTTTTCCAGAGCCCGCCTCGACGTCCGCTGGCTCGGGGACCGCATGTCCAAATTTCTCCAAAACGGGGGGCGGAGGCCCATCCCGCTTCCACGCTTCGTAGAGCCGATAGGCTTCTTCATTGGCGCGATCCTCGATCATTTTCAGGAAGCGGGCCTTGGCCTCCTCATACCCGCCCTCGTCCGCCGCACGATCGGCGGCCTCGTCGCGGTCGCGGGCAAGCTGGCGCTGCAGGCTGTCGACCTTTTCGAGCGTGCGGACGATCAGCGACATGGCGTCGGTGGCGGCCTTCACGTCGGCGCGCGCCAGTTTCTGGGCGGCATCGTCGCCACCCTCGAGAGCCGCCTCCGCGGAGGTCCGCATCCTCCGGAAGGTCGAAAACTGATCGCGCATCTCGATGGTCATCTCGTTCAGGAGCCGTCTCAGTTCCTCGCCAGGAGAGTATGCGCCCTCAACCGATTTGGTCTCCAGCAGCACGCCGCGCACCGCATCCGCCAACAGCGGGTCGTCCATCACGAGCCCGTCGCCATAGGCAGGCGCCTCCGTCCAGAGCCCGAAAAGCGCCGGATCGAACGTCTCGAATTCATCCATCTGGGATATCCCCGGGGCCAGAACAAAGGCCAAGATTTCGGCGCAGAAAATCCCGCCGCGCCCGTTTCCGGTCGCTGCGCGTCCCCGCTGCCGATTGTCGAGATAAAAAGAAGGCCCGGCTTTGGGGACCGGGCCAATTTGACTGGAAGTCTTGCCACCGGCCGCCCGAAGGCTACCCGCCGGCGCAATTCTTCGACTATGCCTAAACCCTATCAAACAACCGTCACGCCGTCAAGGACTATTTTCCTAATTAGCAAAAATTAATTTACGGACGATCACGTCCCGCAGAATGTCTGCGTCACCCGTTCCTCGGGCTTCGGCGGCTGCATGTAGTCCGCAAATTCCGGCCGGTCTTCATAGGGCTTTTCCAGCGCCTCCAGCAGCCGTTCGAAGAAACTGAAATCGCCGTAATTGGCAGCGGCCAGGGCTTCCGCGACCTTGTGATTGCGCGGGATGACCGCGGGGTTGACGGAGCGCATCGCCTGCGCCCGTTCAGTCGGGCCCTGCGGTTCCGCATCGAGCCGCGTTCCCCAGAGTTCCAGCCATTCGCGCGCCTTGGCGAGGTCGGAGAAGGAAGAGAGGAACAGTTCGTCTCCCTCGGCCCCCGCTGCGGCCCCGCAGAGCCTGCGGAACGTCAGCGTGAAATCCGCCTGCCCCGCGTGCATGAGGCCAAGCAGCGACTGGATCAACTCGCCATCGCCATCGGCTTCCGAGAACAGTCCGAGCTTCGCCCGGAAAACCCCGAGCCACTCTTTCTGGAATCGCTCGCCGAACGCCTTCAGCACGGCATTTGCCGCCTCGACGGCCTTTTCCTCGTCGGCGTCCAAAAGCGGCAGCAGGCATTCCGCCAGCCGCGCGATGTTCCACTGTCCGATGCCCGGCTGGTTGCGATAGGCGTAGCGGCCGCCCTGATCGATCGAGGAAAACACCTTCATCGGGTCGTATTCGTCGAGAAAGGCGCAAGGGCCGAAATCGATCGTCTCGCCCGAAATCGTCATGTTGTCGGTGTTCATCACCCCATGGATGAAACCCACGCCCAGCCAGCGGGCGATCAGGTCCGCCTGCCGCCCCGCTACGCCCTGCAGTAGCGCCAGATAGGGATTGTCCGCCGCCTTCAGCTCCGGATAATGCCGCTCGATCACATAATCGGCGAGCAGTTTTACCCCGTCATTGTCGCCGCGGGCGGCAAGGAACTGGAAGGTGCCGATCCGCACATGGCTTGCCGCGACCCGCACGAAGACCGCCCCCTGTTCCACCGTCTCGCGATAGACCTTTTCGCCGGTCGCGACAGCCGCCAGGGCCCGTGTCGCCGGCACGCCGAGCGCGTTCATCGCCTCCGAGACGATGTATTCGCGCAGGACCGGCCCCAAAGCCGCGCGTCCGTCGCCCCTGCGGGAATAGGGCGTCGGTCCGGCGCCCTTCAGCTGGATATCACGGCGTTTGCCGTTGCGGTCGACGACCTCGCCGAGCAATATCGCCCGCCCGTCACCGAGCTGCGGCACGAAATTGCCGAACTGGTGGCCGGCATAGGCCATGGCGATCGGCATGGCGCCGGGTGGCACGACATTGCCGGCTAGAATCGCCGCCAGCCGGGCGGGATCGGAAAAATCCGCCTCGATGCCCAACTCCTCCGCCAGCGACCCGTTGAATTTCAGAAGCTTCGGCCCCTCCACCGGCTCGGGATAGACGGAGGCGAAAAACCTGTCCGGAAGGCGGGCATAGGAATTGTCGAACTGGAACACGGAAAGAACTCCTTTGGCCGACCGACAGAGGATGCGGCGGCCCTTTTCTCAAATATGGGGAATCCCTCCTGCCGAACAAGCGAAATGCGCTTTTGTTGCGCCGCTCAAGGCTTGGCCAGCTGCACCCCGAAACCGAGGAGGAAGGTCAGCAGCGCACCGGCGGCCGCAGTCCCGTAGAGCCACAGCGCCGGCCCGCCGGTCTCGCCGTTTTCCAGCGCCGAAACCAGCCCGGTCGCGCTAGCGATCATCCCGGCAACTCCCGCGCCGATCGCGTAACCGGCGGTCGAAATCGTCGGCAGCAAGGCACTTGCGAGATCGCGCTCCTGCCTTGCTGCCGCTTCCATCGCCGCCTGGTTGACGCTTGCCCAGGCGACGCCGAAGCCCGTACCGATCGCCACCTGGCCCGCGAGCAGCAGCACCAGCGAGCCGCTCGCGAACGCGGCGGCGAGGCAGAGGAAACCAACCAATTGAAACAATGCGCCTGCGCGCATCCACCGATGCCGCGGCCCAAGCGCCGTGATCCTGCTCGCGACCACCGCGACAGCACTCCAGGCGAGCGCCATGGTCACCACCAGATAACCGACCACCGCCGGCCGGAAACCGAAGACGGCGTCGATCATCAGCGCCAGATAGACGCTGCCGACCGAATGGCTCGCCGACATCAGGAACAGCACCCAGAACCCGTGCCCCAGCACCGAACCCAGCCGGAAGGCGCCTTCCGGAAACAGTCTTGGCCCGATCCGACCGTCGAGCTTCAGCGCCGGCAGGAAAAGCCCCGCGCCCGCGACCACCGCCAGGGCCTGCATCGCCCCTCCGGTCACCACCGACGACAGCGACAGGACGAAGGAGGCCGCCAGGCAGAGCGAGATGGTGGCGACGGAGAGCGGCACCGGCGCCGCCTCGGTCACTCTCACCTTCGCAGTCAGCGCAAAGACGGCCAGCAGAGCCACGAAAGGCGAGACGGCCAGGAAAGACGCCCGCCAGGAATAGGCTTCGGTCAGAAGCCCGCCCGCCAGCGGCCCGGCAATCGCCGCCACCGCCCAGACGATCGCCTCCACCGCGAACACCTTGGCGATCAGCGCGGAGGGAAAGTTGGCGGGGATGAGGCTGTAGCAGATCGCCACGATCAGACCGTCCGCAATGCCCTGCAGCAGGCGCCCGGCCATGATCCAGGAAAAGGCCGGCGCCGACAGCGCCAGCAGCCCGCCGGCCGCAAAGATCAGTGCCGAAAGGACGAGGATGAAGCGTGCGCCGAAACGGTCGCGCATCGCCGCAGCCCCGGTACCGCCGGCGATCGAGCCCAGGAAATAGAGCGTATAGGCCCAGCTGAAATAACCCGTGCCGCCGATCTCCTTCGCCGCCGGCGGCAGCGCCGCGACGATCGCGAACTGGTTGAAGGCATGCAGCCCGATTCCCGCCGAGATCAGCCCCAGCATCGCCCCTTCGCGGCCTTTGAGAAGCCTCGACCAGCCCACATTCACATCCTGCAACACGCCCTGCCCCTTGTCCGGTTTTTCAGTCCGGGGCACGCTACAACCTCAACCACGATTGAGGTCAAGGGAAAAGCCAAAAATTAAAACTACGCTTTTTCAGCATCTTAAGGCGTAATTGCAGATTTCTTGCGATGTTGTATTTTAGCTACAGCTTTCCAAGCAAATCGCACTATTTGCGTTTTCACCAACAATCGGAGGAAATATCCATGAAGGCTCTTTTCATTTTTGCAGCGTCGGCCGCCATGACCGCCTCTTCCGTTGCTTATGCAGCCGACGCCGTCGAACAGATACCGCAAGCCCCGCAGGCCGTCGAAATGCCGGTCGTGTTTTCCTGGAACGGGCCCTATATCGGTGCTCACACCGGTTATGCCTGGGGCGACGGCGATGCCCCCGGCGGCGGTTCGGACGATTTCGACGGCTGGAGGCTTGGCGGCTTCGTCGGTTATAACTGGCAGTTCTCCAGCGGTTTCGTGGCCGGTATCGAAGGCGACGTCAACTACGACTGGAACGAGAACAGCTATGCCGGCGGCATCGACATCGACACCGGGTTCTCCGGTTCGGTTCGCGGACGCGTCGGTTACGCCATGGACCGGGCTTTGATCTTCGCGGCAGCCGGCTGGACGGCCACCACCGCCCATATCGACGGCGGCGGTTTTGACGACGACGACATGCTCAACGGCTGGACGGTCGGCGCCGGCGTCGATTACGCCTTCACCGACAATGTCTTCGGCCGCCTCGAATACCGCTACAACGACTTCGGCAACGGCAGCCTCGCAGGCGCCGATTTCGACTTCAAGCAGCACGTGATCAACGTCGGCATCGGCGTGAAGTTCTAGGCCGTCGTTTCAGACCGGTCCCGTTGCTCCACCTTGTGAAAGGTGGAGCCGAATCTCGGCGGACGGACGGCGTCCTCAGGGGCGTGCCAGCACCTTGAAGGCGATGAACTGCGTCTGCTGTTCCTTTGAGAAATTGTTGTCTGAAGCGAAGATCAGCAGGTCGCTGCCGTCGGTGCCCTTGGCGAAGGTGATGGCCTCGATATTGTCCGGCTGCAGGCCGATCGCCCGCATGTCGAGCACTTGGGCCTTGCGCACCGGCACGATGGCCGCATCGGCAGCGGCGAGCGAAGGGATGGCCGAGACATCGGTGGCGCCCTCGGTATCGACCATGAAGACCTTGATCGAACTGCCGAACCCCTGCGCGAAACCGCGTTCCACCACCAGGAGGCGGTGGTCGTCCAGGCTGAGGATCTCCGACGCGCCGTTGTCGTTATAGCCCTTGTCGACGGTCGGCGCCTGGGGGATCGGCGCGATCGGATAGACATATTGGGCCTTCGGCTTGCCGGTTGCCGCGTCATAGCGGATCATGCGAGCGAGCGTGCCGCGGCCAAGCCCGGAGATCGGGCCGTCCTGGAACAGGGCCGATTCGACCTCCACCATCAGGTCGCCGCCGGGCAGCATGGCGAGCCCTTCGAAGGCGAGGTTGTCGCGGACGCCGGCCGACTTGTCGGTGGTCGGCGTAAAAGCCTTGGGAAGCTCGAACTCGCGCAGGAAGGCGCCGTCCGGGCCGGCGACGCGGACGAAGGGCGGCAGGAGCTGCTTCACGTCGCCTTCGCTCGACCAGTAGATGCCGTCCTTGCCGAGACGGACCGATTCCGGATCGACGCTCTTGGCCGCAAAAGCCTCGCCGTTCTTGTCCTTCAGGGTCACCGTCTTCACCACTTTCACATCGGTGATGCCGGCGGCGCTCGCCTCGATCGAAAGCTCGTAGAACCGGGCCGGCGCCCGTTCGGAACGGTCGTCGGAAATGGCGATGTAGCGGCCGGTCGCCGGGTCGTAATCAAGACCGGACAGGCCGCCGAACTCAACGCCATCGAACAGCGTGCCGGTCGGGATGGTAAATTCGCCCACGAAGGAAAGGCCGATGGCCGCCTTGCAGTCGCCGAAGGGGCACGGAGTTGCGACCGTCACGCCGGGCTCGGCGGCATGCACTGCGGGTGCGAAAAGGATGGCAAGGGCAACGGTTGAAAACAGCGCTTTGAGCATGATCGGTGTCCGGCAATTCGAGGCGGATGAAACGGAGACCGGCCTCACAAATGAAAGCCGGTCCGGCACTCGCTCATCCTCTGCCATGCGAATTTTGCGGACGTATAACGGCCAGCCGTCAGAACGTTGAATTTTTCATGACGGGTGGTGTGGAGCACTTCAGACCGCGGCCCGCTCTGGCGAATACCCCGCCTCGCGGATCGCCTCTTCGGCCTTCACCGCATCCCCTTCGATCGTCACTTTCTTGGCGGCGAGATCGATTGCCACGACCGCGCCCGGCAGGGCTTCCGCCAGTGCGCCGCGCACGGTCTTTTCGCAATGGCCGCAGGTCATGTCCGGCACGGTGAAAATCGCAGTCATCGGAATCTCCTTGTTCGATGTTTTCGTTGTGCACCTTCCCATGGAGGGAAGGTCAAGTGTGCTGGATGCATGTCAGACGCATGGAATTGCCCCTCATCCGCCTGCCGGCACCTTCTCCCCGCACGCGGGGAGAAGGACATATGCCGCGCCGGCTTCCCTGACATCGAGGCAATACGCGTATTTCTCCTGTTCGTTATCTCGGAAGGGGCGGTGAGCGTGCCGCTTGTGTCCTTCTCCCCGTCAAGACGGGGAGAAGGTGCCGGCAGGCGGATGAGGGGCAATTCCCGCCGCGCGACCTTCAGGCATGCATCTTTCTCCCCGCCGCCGGGACGGGTACATCGCCCACTCCATTCCCCGCCAGGTCGTCGAGGATCGGGCAGTTGGGGCGGTTGTCGCCGCCGCAGCAATGGGCGAGGTGTTTCAGCGTTTTCACCATGCCCTGCATCTCGGCGATGCGCCGTTCGAGATCGCCGATATGGGCGGTCGCGACGTCTTTGACGGCCGAGCTTTCGCGGTCCTTGTCCTGCCAGAGCTTCAGCAGCGTCTCGGTTTCCTCCAGCGAAAAGCCGAGATTGCGGGCGCGCTTGATGAAGCGCAGGATATGCACCTCCTCCTCGCCATAGACCCTGTAATTGTTGCCGCTGCGGCCCATCGGGCGGATCAGTCCGATCTCCTCGTAATAGCGGATCATCTTGGCCGATACGCCCGACGCGCTGGAGGCTTCGCCGATATTCATATCGTTTCTCCTACTTTCACTGTCTTCAGCCGCAGCGCGTTGCCGAGCACGAAGACGCTCGACAGCGCCATGGCGCCGGCGGCGATCATCGGCGACAGCAGCCAGCCGAAGGCCGGGTAAAGCACGCCGGCCGCGACCGGCACCAGCGCCACGTTGTAACCGAAGGCCCAGAACAGGTTCTGCTTGATATTGGTCATCGTTGCGCGGCTCATGGCGATCGCCGAAACCGCGCCCGAAAGTTCGCCGCCGACCAGAACCACATCGGCGCTTTCGATCGCCACATCCGTGCCGGTGCCGATGGCGATGCCGATATCGGCTTCGGCAAGCGCCGGCGCGTCATTGATGCCGTCGCCGACGAATGCCAGCTTACGGCCACCCGCCCGCATGTCGTGGATCGCCGCCACCTTGCCTTCCGGCAGAACCTCGGCGACGACTTGTCTGATGCCGACCTGACGGCCGATGGCTTCGGCGGTGCGGCGGTTGTCGCCGGTCACCATGGCCACCTCGACGCCCATGGCCTGCAGCGCCCTGATCGCCTCACGGCTCGACGGCTTCAGCGGATCGGCAACCGCGATGGCCGCTGCCAGCTTTCCATCCACCGCTGCATAAAGCGGCGTCTTGCCTTCGTCGCCAAGCCGGGCGGCGGCCTCGGCAAAAGCCTCGACCGAAAGGCCAAGCTTTTCCATGAAGCGGTCGGCGCCGACCGAAACCTTGCGGCCACTCACCTCCGCCTCGATGCCGTAACCGGTCAACGAAGAGAACTTTTCCGCCTTCGGCACGGCCAAGCCCTTGGCTTCGGCTGCCTTGACGATCGCCTCGGCGATCGGATGTTCGGACTGTGCCTCGACGCTTGCGACCAGCGCCAGCACCTCGTCCTGCGCAAACCCTTCAGCCGTCACCAGATCGGTCAGCTCCGGCCGGCCCTTGGTGACGGTGCCGGTCTTGTCGACGACGACGATCTGGACATTGCGCAATTCCTGCAGCGCCTCGCCCTTGCGGAAGAGGACGCCAAGCTCCGCCGCGCGGCCGCCGCCGACGACGATCGAGGTCGGCACGGCAAGTCCCATGGCGCAGGGGCAGGCGATGATCAGCACGGCGACCGCATTGACCAGAGCATGGGCGAGCGCCGGCTCGGGGCCGACGAAAAACCAGACGGCGAAGGTCAGCGCGGCGAGCGCAATCACCGCCGGCACGAACCAGGCGGTCACCCGATCGACCAGCCCCTGGATCGGCAGTTTCGACCCCTGAGCCTGTTCGACCATGCGGATGATCTGCGCCAGCATCGTGTCGCGGCCGACCTTGTCGGCCCGGAACCGGAAGGCGCCGGTCCTGTTGATCGTGCCGCCGACGACCGTGTCGCCGGCCGCCTTTGCGACCGGAAGCGGCTCGCCCGAAATCATCGATTCGTCGACATTCGAGGAACCGTCGATCACGGTGCCATCGACCGGAATGCGTTCGCCCGGCCGGATCACCAGCACGTCGCCGGCGACCACCTGTTCGGTGGGGATATCCAGCACCTTGCCGTCACGTTCGACGCGGGCGGTCTTGGCCTGCAGCCGGCTGAGTTTTTCGATCGCCTCGCCGGTGCGGCCCGTGGCACGCGCTTCGAGCAGCCGGCCGAACAGGATCAGCGTGACGATCACGGTGGCGGCTTCATAATAGACGAAACGGGCGCTCTCCGGCAGTAGATCCGGGGCAAATGTCGTCACCAGCGAATAACCGTAGGCCGCCAGCACCCCGACGGCGACCAGCGAATTCATCTCCGGCGCGCCGCGGAAAAGCGCCGGCAGGCCGAGCTTCAGGAAGCGGAAGCCCGGGCCGAAGACAACCACCGTCGCCAGCGCGAAATAGGCGTAATAAAGGTTCTGCGTCTCGATCACGCCCATGAGCCAGTGATGGAACGGATCGTAGGCGTGGCTTGCCATTTCCAGGACGAACAGCGGCAGGGTGAGCACGAAGGCGATCGCCAGGTCGCGCTTCAGCACGCCCTCCTCGCCCGTGTGCATATGCATATGGTCATGCCCGCCGGCATGCCCCGCGGGGTCGCGGCCCATGGCGGCGTGGTCAATCCGGTCGTGGGCCCCTGGCGCGGAATGCTCGTGGTGATGCTCGTGCCCCGCCTGCGCCGTCGGCGCCACGGGCGGCATCATGCCCGCCTCACGCATCGCATGGTCCATGGCGCCCGGCGGGATCTCGTAACCGACCTTCCTGATCGCCTTCGTCAGTTCCTCCGGCGAAAAGCCTTCGGCCGATTCCACGGTCAGTTTCTTGGTGGCGAAGTTGACGGCGCTCCTGTCGATGCCCGGCACTTTGGCCGCGGCGGTCTCGACGCGGCGCACGCAGGACGCACAGGTCATGCCCTCGACGGGAATGGTGAAGGGCTCGGCTTTGTGGATCGGTTTGACGGCCTGGTTCATGCGACGGACCTCACTTTCCCACCCTATGTGGAGCTTCCCATCATGGGAAGGTCAAGGGGTGACATCGCAATTCTCGGGCGGCGTACGCGGGATGGCCCGATCGCTCTCGGGGCGGGCCGGTCTTCCGGACGATGGGACGCTGGAAAAGGCGTCAGAGATCCTTGGGGCCACCGCCGAAGCTCGGCGCATTCAGCCCCGACAGCAGCAGGACCAGCTCCGCCTGGCGGGTGGTGCCGGTCTTCAGCATGATCTTCTTCAGGTGCGAGCGCACGGTTTCGAGCGAGATGCCGAGGGAGGTGGCGATCATTTCCGGCGTCTGGGCAAGCGCGATACCGCGCGCCACGCGGGCTTCCGCGGGGGTGAGGTCGAAGAGGCCGCAGAGCACCCGCATGTCCGGCGGGCCGACCTGCCCCACCTGGGTGACGGCGAGCACCGCCATCGAACGGGAAAAGATGTCGCGGGCGGCGCGGCGGACCGGCAGAAGATGCAGGATCAGCGGCGGAATGCCGTCGCGCGCCGCCATCGGCAGCGACTGCACGGTCGGTGAAGACTGCGCCTTGTAGCGTTCGATCGCCTCGTCCAGCAGGGCGGCGGCGCCCGCCCCTTCCAGCACCAGCCGGTCGCCGGCACCGGTGCGGATGCGCGGGCTCAAGCCCTCCATTTCCGGATTCATGGCGATGATCTGGCCGCCGTCGCCGATGACTGCCGCCGGCAGTCCCAGCATGGACAGCGTTTCGGTCATCGAGCGCGCCTCGTTGAAGGCCAGCCGCGACGAGATGTAGGCCGCCCGGGCGAGATGCGGCTTCAACAGATTGAGGTGCGCCAGCTGTTCATCGGAGAAATGCGTCATGCCCTTGGCGCGCATCATGCTGATGACCACGACATGGCCGGTCGGCTCCTGAAAGGCCCAGCCTGCCTCCCACTCCATGCCGTGGGGCAGCAGGAAATCGCGGCGGATCGGGTCGTCCTCGAATTCCTGGCCGCTCATGATGTCGACTTCCCTGGCGAAGGAGAAGGGAAAGCGCTCCATTCCGCGCGCGGGCCGGACATTGTTGAACCTGTGCTCGCTCCTGACGAACTCGGCAAAGGCGTCGGCGATATTGGGTGTGGTGACGTAGCGATGATTGCCGCTGCCGTCGATGGTGAAGATCGAAGCCGTGCTGGACCCCGCCTCCAACGCTATCCTCTCGCAAGTTTCCGTCCAAAGCTCAGGAACCAGAGCTGCCTCGTAGAGGCGGTCTGCCAGCGTGCCTTCTGCATTCATCTAGGGTGCCATCGAATGAATTCGGAATGAATCTTGAATGTCACCGTAGTCTTAGCGTTTCCGCACGCCCGGGCATACTGGTAGAATTACCTGAAAAACTCGCGTAGCTCGCTTTAACTTATGTCATTGACAGGTAATAAACCTGTGCTTCGAGGCGCTTCCCGCCTGTTCCTTGCGCGCCGGTTTAGCCCCGAGGGACAGTCACCGGCAACGGGACTCGGGACCTGTTTTCAACCGAAGTTGCGGCTCATTCGGGCGCGGAGATTCGGATAGGACGCGTTCCGATCGGAGCGCCGGTAACGCGGTCGATGGTGACGGGATCGATCTCCGTTCCGGTCTCGGCGTCCAGGAACCGGGTCACCTTGCCACCACCGCGATGCTTGCGCCCCCACGCGCCGATCGCAAACAGAACCGGCAGAAAGTCGCGGCCGGCTTCCGTCAGCACATATTCGTCCCTTGGCGGACGCTCGGAATAGCGGCGTTTCTCCAGAAGCCCGTCCTCCGTCAGGCCTGAAAGCCGTCCCGTCAGCATGGTCGGCGCAATGCCGAGGCTCTTGCGAAACTCGTCGAAGCGGGTCAGCCCTGCATGGGCGTCGCGCATGATCAGCATGCTCCACGCGTCCCCCACAAGCGCCAGGCTCCGGGCGATCAGGCAGGGTTGGTCAGAAAGATTTTTCATGTCGATATCTTTTTAGTAGTGACTTAGTACTGATTTGATAGTAACTGATCGCTCAACAATGTTCCATCGCAAAATGAAAGCGGAACCGATGAGCAAGAAAAAACGTGGCGTCGCCCTGGTGACGGGTGCCTCCTCAGGAATAGGACGGGTGACGGCACAGGCGCTGCGGCGGGATGGCTACCAGGTCTTCGGCACCAGCCGGAAGCCGATGCCGGACACGGCCGACGGGGTGACGATGCTGATCTGCGACGTGACCGACGACGCATCCGTCCAAAATGCCGTCGACGAGGTCCTGCGCCGCGCAGGGCGGATCGATCTTCTCGTCAACAATGCCGGGATCGGGCTGCTTGGCGGCGCCGAGGAATCCACGACCGAGCAGGCGAAGGCCATTTTCGAGGTGAACGTGTTCGGCATCATCCGGATGACGAATGCCGTCCTGCCGATGATGAGGGCCAATCAGCGGGGCCGCATTGTCAACCTGAGTTCCATACTCGGGCTGATCCCCGCTCCTTTCAACGCCCTTTATGCATCGACCAAGCACGCCGTCGAAGGGTATTCGGAATCTCTCGACCATGAAGTGCGGACCCAGGGCATCCGCGTCGTGCTTGTCGAGCCCGGCGTAACCCGCACCGCCTTCGAGGAGAACCTGACGCGCGCGGACCGGCCGCTTTCCGTCTACGATGCGGTCCGCGCCGACGCGGAGCGGCTGATGCGCGAAATCGTCGCGAAGGGAGATGCGCCGGAAGTGGTCGCCGAAGCCGTCGTAAAGGCCGCCAATGCGCCATTGCCCAAACGGCGCTACACTGCCGGAAAAATGGCAGGACAGATCCGCCTCGTACGTCGCTTCCTGCCCGAAACCATCGTCGACAAGAACCTTCGGAAGTTCAACAGGCTTCCCGTCTGAGCATTCATCGCAAGCCCGCCGGCGATGCCGGCCGCCACGGAAACGGAAGTTAGTCTGATGAAATCATTCCTGATCGATCGCTATCGCAAAGGCGGCGCCCTGCGGCTTGGCGAAATACCCGAGCCGGCATTGCGCGACAACGACGTCATGGTCGAGATTCATGCGGCCGGCGTCAACGCCCTGGACAACAAGATCAGGGACGGAGAGTTCAAGCTTATCCTGCCCTACCGCCTTCCACTTGTGCTCGGCAATGATGTGGCTGGCGTCGTCGTCCGGGTCGGGGCTAAGGTCCGGCAATTCAAGCCGGGAGACGAGGTCTATGCACGCCCGGCCCAGGATCGCATCGGCACGTTTGCCGAATATATCGCCATGGACGAAGCCGATGTGGCGAGAAAGCCCGGCAATCTCACCATGGTCGAGGCCGCGTCCATTCCGCTTGTCGCCCTGACGGCATGGCAGGTCCTTGTCGAGCGGGCCAACCTGCAGAAGGGGCAGAAGGTTCTGATCCACGCCGGGTCGGGCGGGGTCGGCACCATCGCGATCCAGCTCGCCAAGCATCTCGGGGCCCATGTGGCGACGACCACCAGCACCGCCAATGTCGCCCTTGTGAAAAGTCTCGGGGCGGACGTCGTGGTCGACTACAAGAAAGACGATTTCGAGAAGGTGCTGCAGGGCTACGATGTCGTGCTGAACAGCCTGGGCAAGGATACGCTCGAGAAATCCTTGAACGTATTGAAGCCGGGCGGCAAGCTGATCTCCATTTCGGGCCCGCCCGATCCGGATTTCGCCCGGCAGAACGGTTCCGGCTGGCTGCTTCAACAGGTCATGCGCCTGCTGAGCTTCGGCATCAGGAGAAAAGCGGGACGCCGGAAGATCGACTATTCGTTCCTCTTCATGACGGCGAATGGCGGCCAGCTCGCAAAGATCACCTCGCTGATCGAAGCGGGCCACATCCGCCCGGTGATGGACCGTGTGTTCCCGTTCGAGCAGACCAGCGAGGCGCTGGACTACGTCGAAAAGGGTCGCGCCAAGGGGAAGGTCGTCGTCGCAGTGAAGTGACGGCGCTTCCTCAGCGTTCCTCGCCCACGGTCAGCGGCCAGTCGACCACGTAGTCCTCGAAATCTTCCACGTCGACCTCGTTTTCGCTGACCGTGCGGCCGCGCGCGGAGATGCCGGCCTGGTGCACGGTATCGGGATCGCCCGATACCAGCGGATGCCACCAGTAGAGGTCCTCGCCGTCGCGGACGAGGCGATAGCCGCAGGTCGGCGGCAGCCAGGCGATCTCGTTGACCGTGGTCGGGGTGAGCTGGATACAGTCCGGCACGGTCGCCTGGCGGTGCTGGTAGTCCTTGCAGCGACAGGTCTCCCCGTCGAGCAGGCGGCAGGCGACGGAGGTGAAGACGACGTCGCCGGAATCCCAGTCCTCAAGCTTGTTGAGACAACAGAGACCGCAACCGTCGCACAGGCTTTCCCATTCATTTTGGGTCAGCTGGTCGAGCTGCTTGGTTTTCCAGAAAGGTTCGTCGGTCATCATGGATATCACATTTGCGGCAGTTCGGAACAAAACCCGATATCTGCATTTTACCTGTTGCGATTTTGATATCGCGCATCAACCATTTGTCAGCTAAACCTGATTAACGGTGAGAGGCTAGAGCTCTTGATCCCTTGAAGGGACCGCGTCAAGCACATCTCATCGAAAGGGCGGGGGAATTCCGAAGGTGCAGGACGAGCCAAAGTCATCGGACGACCGGCCGCGCAGCAAGCGCCACCTTCTGCTGCGCATCGATTCCTGGATCGATTCTACCGTCTGGAACCTCGGTTTCCGGCTCGGCGAAATCTGGGAAGAAATCACCATCTTCTTCCGCCGTTTTCGCGTCCGCGGCTGGAAACGCGTCGGCTTCGAACTCGCCGGCGAGGCGATGACACTGGGTACCGCCGGTTTCGTGGTGCTGCTGGCGCTCGCCCAGCCGGCTTTCGAGGAAACCCACGAGGACTGGCGCAACCGGGGCGATTTCGCGGTCACCTTCCTCGACCGCTACGGCAGCGTCATCGGCCATCGCGGCATCATCCACGAAGACTCCGTGCCGATCGACGAGCTGCCGGACCACCTGATCAAGGCTGTGCTGGCGACCGAGGACCGCCGCTTCTTCGACCATTTCGGCATCGACTTCTTCGGCCTTGCCCGCGCCATGAGCGAAAACGCCAAGGCCGGCGGCGTCGTGCAGGGCGGCTCGACACTGACCCAGCAGCTTGCCAAGAACCTGTTCCTCACCAACGAACGGTCGATCGAACGCAAGATCAAGGAAGCCTTCCTGTCGCTGTGGCTGGAAGCCAACCTCTCCAAGAAGGAGATCCTGTCGCTCTATCTCGACCGCGCCTATATGGGCGGCGGCACGTTCGGGGCGGCGGCGGCGGCACAATTCTATTTCGGCAAGAACATCACGGAAGTGAACCTGGCCGAGAGCGCCATGCTCGCCGGCCTGTTCAAAGCGCCGGCCAAATATGCGCCGCATGTCAACCTTCCCGCTGCCCGCGCCCGCGCCAACGAAGTGCTTTCCAACCTCGTGCAGAGCGGGCTGATGACCGAAGGCCAGGTGATTGCCGCCCGCCGCAGCCCGGCGACCGTCGTCGACCGCGCCGACGTCAAGGCGCCGGACTATTTCCTCGACTGGGCCTTCGACGAAGTGCAGCGGCTGGCCTCGGCCGGCAAGCTCCACGAACATTCGGTCGTGGTGCGCACGACGATCGACATGGGCCTGCAGCAGGCCTCGGAATCGGCGGTGGAATCGAGCCTTCGCGAATATGGCGACAGCTTCAAGGTCAAGCAGGGCGCCCTGGTGATGATCGAGAACGGCGGGGCCGTGCGCGCCATGGTCGGCGGCCGCGACTACGGCGAAAGCCAGTTCAACCGCGCCGCCAAGGCGCTGCGCCAGCCGGGTTCGTCCTTCAAGCTCTATACCTATTCGGCGGCCATGGAGAACGGCTTCAAGCCGGAATCGACGATTTCAGACGCGCCTATCACCTGGAACGGCTGGTCGCCACAGAACTACGCGCGCTCCTACAAGGGCAAGGTGACGCTGCTGTCGGCCATGGCGCAGTCGCTCAATACCGTGCCGGTCAGGCTCGCCAAGGACTATCTGGGCACCGACGTGATCGTGAAGACCGCCAAGGCCTTCGGTGTCGAAACGCCGCTCAGGAAGGACAAGACCATCCCGCTCGGCACTTCGGAAATGACGGTGCTCGACCAGGCGACCGGCTACGCCGTGATGCCGGCCGGCGGCATGGAATCGCGCCGCCACGGCATCGAACAGGTTCTCGGCTACGGCGGCGACGTGCTCTACGACTTCAACCGCGACGAACCGCCAGCCAAGCGCGTGCTCTCCGAGCAGGCGACATCGTCGATGAACCGCATCCTGTCGCAGATCCCGGTGATCGGCACCGCCCGCAGGGCCGCGCTCGACGGCGGCATCGTCACGGCCGGCAAGACCGGCACCTCGCAGAGCTATCGCGACGCCTGGTTCATCGGTTTTACCGGCAATTACACGACCGCCGTCTGGTTCGGGAACGACGACTTCACCTCGATGGACAACATGACCGGCGGTTCGCTGCCGGCCGCGACCTTCAAGACGGTGATGGACTATGCCCACCAGGGCATCGAACTGCGCGCCATTCCCGGCATCGACAACCCGCTGCCGACCGGCGACCACAAGGGCAACGCCGTCGCCAAGAAGAAAGATGGCACCACCGATACCGGATTTCAGGCGCTCATCCGTCCGCGTTCCCTGTCGGCCGAATCCACCCGCCTGCTGCGGCAGATCGCCGGAAAGCTGAAGGAGGCCCGGCCGCTCGGACCTGCCACCGCCAAGGTGGCCGACAAGACCACGACGGGATCGGTCGCCGAGGCGACGGCTGTCAGTTCCAGAAACCCCTGAACCCATGGCTTCCGAGTTTGCCGCGCACGGTCGCGGCGATGCAGAGCGCGGTCACCCCTTCGTGCAGGCCGCCCTCAGTCAGCTTGCCGAAGGCGATCCGGTCCCGCTCCGACAGGCCGGCGCCTGAATGCGAAAGCCAGGCACGGAATTCGGCGCTGCGTTCGGCCTGCCCCACCTCCTGCCCCATCAGCTCGAAAAAGCGGATATAGCTGTCGACCGCGAGGTTCTTGACCGGCGGGCTCGTCCAGCCTTCCCGCGCCGGCTGCGGAAGGCAGATCTCGATACCATCGACGATGGCGCGGCGCGCCTCCGTCGGCTGGCTTTCGGTCAGCGTCATGAAGTCGAGGGAAATGTCCTTCGGGGTCGAAGGCCCCGGCGCCGGTTTCAGGCGGTAATAGGCCCCCGAAAATCCCGCAGCCACGGCTATCAATGCACCGGTTGCCATCATCCATGTTCTCATCGTCTCTGCTCCGGAACGTCGTCGCAGACACGGTAATCAAGGAATGAACCGGGCAAGGCATGGGCGATTTTTAGTCACAGGAACCGCTCGAAACAGTCTTATCAAAGAGTTAACCCCAAGATCGGCCCTGTGTGGGAATGGCACGCAAAGGCCTTCGATGACCGATCCCGGCACAGGCAGCGGACCTCTCGCCGTCGATCCGGCGGGGCTGGGAGGAAGGGCGGCCGGCGATTCTCCGAGGATACGCGGGGAGCGATTCGCTCCACGCCGGAAGCCATGAGGCGAGCGTGCCGGAAAGACACAGCTTACCATTCCTCAAGTGAATCAGTGCCGGCCTTGAGGGATCAGGCTGCGCGCGGCTCGATGCTGTTCAAGGCGTCACCCAGTTCGCGGCGTCGCTGCATCAGGTCGTAATCCGCCTGGAGACCGAGGAAAAAGCCCTCGGACATGCCGAAATAACGAGCCAGCCTGAGATCGGTATCGGCGGAGATCGACCGCTTGGCGAGCACGATCTCGTTGATCCGGCGCGGCGGCACGCCGATGGCACGCGCCAGTCCGTTCTGGCTGAGCTCCATGGGTTTCAGGAAATCCTCCAGCAGGATTTCTCCCGGATGCGGGTTCGGGAGCCATTCGGTCTCAACCATGGTAAAATCCCTGATCATGTAGAGACTATGACGCAATGCGTTATAGCGCGCAACGGGCCAGGGTTTCGCCGGCAGGCCCATTCCTTCGCACCAGAATCAATGCTAACCCTCTGGCACAGCTGTCCGAGGGCCAAAGCAAACCCGTGTTCCGTGTTCCCTTCCTCATAGCGATCGCGCTCACCATCGCCTTCGGCGGCGGTATATGGTCCACGCTCGCGGCACTGGATGCCACGATCGGGTTCGGTGCGATCAAGCTCGGCTCGTGGGAAGCCTTTCCCGATGCGCAGACCGCGCAGGCGGATCCTTATGCGAAATCGCACCGGGCCAGTGCCGGCAAGCTCATCTACGCAAGCGCCGAGGGCCTCACCTTCATCGCTTCGACCGACCAGGCCGGGGAGCGGCTGACCGGAAACTGCTCCTATCGCCTCACCGGCCACACGCCGCCGGCCCGTTTCTGGACGCTGTTTGCCGCAGCCCCCGGGGCCGCCCCGCCCTCGGCGCAGTCGGACCTGCCGACCGCGCTCAATTCCCGCATCGTGCTGCGCAACAGCGGCAGCGACGGCGGTTTCGACATCGCGATTTCCGCAACCGCCAAGCCCGGCAACTGGCTGGCGGTCTCGGCGCCCGGCGTGTTCCGCCTGACGCTGACGCTGTTCGACACGCCGACGGCCGGTAGTTCCGGGCTGATCGACCTTACCATGCCGCGCATCGAGAAGACCGGGTGCGGCAATGTCTAGAAGCCTTGGGTTCGGAAGTCCGAGATTTAGACGTCTGCGGTTCAGAAGCCTGGGCATCAGAGCTTTGGGGTCCAGGGATTTCGCGTCCCGGAAGGCCGAAAAACGGGGTTTCGCGCTGAAGGTTCTGATGGCGGTGATCACCGGCCTCGTCGGTGCGGCGCTGCTGCACCTGATCATCGTGCTGGCGCTGCCCGATTTCAGCGAGCGCGACGCCTATACGCGGGTGCTGGCGGAAGGCGAGATCTACCGTTTCTACCGGCTGGGAGAAAAGCCGGACCGCGCCGGGCTTTCCAAGGACGATCCGTTCGTCGAGGCGGCGGTCTGCGCCTTCGATATCTCGGAGGGACCGGTGAGGCTGACGGCCGCCAATGGCGGCGTGCCCTTCTGGTCGCTCGGCGTCTACGACCAGTCGTCGAACGAGGTGTTCAGCATCAATGACCGGACGTCGGCCGGTGGCGTGCTGGATGTGGTGATCGCGTCGCCTGTGCAGCTGACGGCATTGCGCAAGGCGCTGCCGCAGGCGGTTTCGCAGTCGATCCTGGTGGAAGCACGGGAGGAGGAGGGGTATGTGGCCTTAAGAAGTCTCGTCCCGCAACCAAGCTTTGCGGGTATCGTGTCGCAATTCCTGAACCAGGCTACCTGCGCACCCTTCGAATGGCGCTCCCGAAGCCGGTTCTGATCTCCGTTTTTTACACTATTCGGCACGCACCGCGTGGTTCTCAGCCTTGCGGTCGCCCAGGTCTTCGAAACGTTCGTACCGCACGCCGGTGAACAGCAGAAGCTGTCCGGCGTTCTCGCTTTCGCCGATCCTGATCTGCGGCCGGCGCTGATTGTCGCTACGCCATCTGTTCAATACTACGATCTCTGCCATGCTCGTCTCCGTTTACGGAATTCGAGACGGATGAAGACGGACCGATCTCACCCTGCCCTCCCAAAGGGCCTGACGCTTCCCGAAACAATCCGGGCATCCGCGCCTTTCTCGCCTGTGCGCCTTGTTCGAAAGCGCAACGACATTTCGACATAAACGGCCGGTTCCGCCTGAACCGGCCGTTATCGGGAAGGTCCCAGGGACGCGGGGCCATCCGGCATCTGAAACCCGGCAAATACACGCCGGTTACCCCTGGATTCAGCCAGACCACCGTTAACAATGTATTACTGCTAATATAGGACTTGCTACCGGTGCATGTCTGTTGTCCGACCCCAAAACGCAGAAGCCCCGGTTTGGTTCACAGCCTTTACAAGCGTCGATCGGACCTGCAATTTCCTGGCTAAAACAGCGGGACTGCAAGAAATTACCGGCGTATCGAAACGAACCATTTTCACAGACCGTTAACCCTCCAAGAGTTAGCATCCGGTTAAACCAAGGCGACCCCATCGTGCAGATGTTCTGACAGCTGCGTGAGCGGACGGCCCGCCACCGGGAGTTTCCCAGGCAAGGTACGATGAGAACGCCAGGCGAGCTTTCCGGCACACCTGATCGGCGTTCGGCACTCCGGATTGTTTTGCGTGATTGCGAGTTTGCCAGTGACGAATGAGTTTCGAGACCTTGAAAGGCCCCAGGCCATGCGTAAAAAGGATGTGGTGCTGATGGCCACCGTGACGAGCTTCGAAAGTCTTCCGTACCCTTCGCGGTCGGAACTTCGACAGTTCGCCGAGCTCTTCGCCCCCCTGTTTTCCGCTTCGTCCGAGGAGGCCCGCCGCGACGCGGTCGCAGCGCTCTCGCAATGCAAGACCGTGCCGCCGGCGGTCGCTTTCTTCATCGCCAGCCAGCCGATCGCGGTGGCAGCCCCTTTCCTCATCTCCTCGACCTGCCTTTCCGACGATGCGCTGATTGCGATTGCCCGCACGCAAGGGGAAGCGCATGCCCGCGCCATCGTGCGCCGCGAGGCGCTGTCGCCGACGGTGATCGACGCACTGGTCGGGCTGCGCCACGACCGCACCAAGCGCAGCGATGCGCCCCGAAACCTCGACGGGCTCCTGCCGCTGCGGCCGACGCCGGAAATGGTGGACGAGGCCGAGCGCAACATGCGCGACGAACTCCTGCGCAACCGCATCAAGGCGCTTGCCGGCCATGTCGACCGGCCCGCCACCGACCGGCTGGGCTTGCGCAACCTTTCACCGATCCAGGAGGCGCTGCTCGTCCGCTTCGCGCGCAACCGCGAGACCGGGCTGTTCGCGACCGTGCTTGCCGACACGCTTTCCGCCAGCCATTGGCTTTCGGAGCGGATCATGCTCGACATTTCCGGCCAGCAGCTCGCGGCGACGCTGAAGGGCCTGGCGATGGAAATGGAGGATGCGCTGTTCATCCTGCAGCGGCTCTACGACCATCTGGGTGCGGAACAGGACGGCGTGACACGCGCCGCCGCGCTCTGGGACGCGCTCGACGAGGACGAATGCGGTAAACGCGTCGAGGCCTGGCGCCGCGCCGACAGCTACACCTACCCGGAACAGCAGCATCAGCCGATGTTCGCCGACAACCGCGCGGAGGACAGCCGCCAGCCGCGGGTGATCCGCACCACCGCCAGCGCCCGCAAGCCGCTCAACGGCCTCTACCGGGTGCGATAGAAGCCTAGCCGGGCTTCACCACTTCGAAGAGATCGGCGACGTCGTCGATCTCCAGTTCCAGCAGCCAGAGATCCGGATCGAAGCGCATTTCGCGCGACAGCATCTCGCGGATGGCTTCCGGCTCGGCGCGTTGCGCCCTCACCTCGAATTTGCGCCCGCCATCGTCCTCGCCGAAGAAGTTCTGCGGGGCCGGCGCGTAGAGCGTTTCCAGCCCGTCGCGAAACCGCTGGCGGATGAAGATCGCGCCGGCCGCCTCCGCACCCTTCTTTTCGACGGCGGCAAAACCGCCGAGCCCGAAGACGCGGCGGATCATGGCTGAGACGACGATTTCGGATTTCAGGCGCATGGCCCCTCATACGGTGCTTCGTGACCGGGCGCAAACCTGCCTCGCGACAATTTTACCCGGATATAATCATTGCCATAATATTACCCGGATGATATTAGCCGAGCCTCCACCCCAAACCTCCATCAAAGAAGGCAAGGACATGAACACCATCGACAGGAAAGCGGCGATCTCCGCCTACAAGGAACGGAAGGCCCCGGCCGGCATCTATATCGTCCGGCTGGCTCCGACCGGCCAGACATGGGTCGGGCGGGCGGGCGACCTCGACAAGATCCAGAACCGCGTGTGGTTCACGCTTCAGCACGGCAGCCATGTGAGCCGGAGCCTGCAGGCAGCCTGGAACGCCAACCGGGCGGAGGATTTCGTGCTGGAGCGGCTGGAAGAGATCGACGAAGAACTGTCCGGCTACCTGCGCGACCGGACGCTGAAGGACCGCCTCATCCACTGGGCTTTCGAACTCGGTGCCGAAACAGCCTGAACCCGGCTGACGGAAGTCCCTGAGAAGAAACGGAAAATCGCGCTGCCGCGCCCTTTCCTTTCCTCCAATGCACCATATCTACACATCAGTGCCGTACGGCACTGTCATGAAAAGGAGTTTGGGGCTTGGCTACTTCCGTCTTGATCAGCATTCTGATCACCTTCCTGGTGATCGTCCTGGTTCTCTATCTCGTCGCGCGCCTGCCGATCGATGGCCGCGCAAAACAGATCGCGCAGATCATCATCATCATCATCGGCATCATCTCGCTGCTGAAATATCTCGCCGTTTTCTAAGGCGGAGATGCGCCCGGCACTGCCGGGCGCCATCCGATCGCCGGGATCAGGATCACGCCGTCATCGCATTTGTACGGCGGTATTCCTGCGTCACCCCGCCGAAACCCCAGGCGTCGGCCTCGACCTCGCGGACGATGACATAGGTGGCGGGCGGTATCCCGCCGAGGCTCTGCTTCAAAAGCGCGTCCATCGCCTCGATGAAACGCTTCTTCTCCTCGGCCGTATTGGTGCCGAGCGTGACATTGGCCTCCACATGCGCGGCGACCTCCAGCGGTTCGCCACCGACCGTCCAGCCGGAGAGATCGACCTCCTCCACCAGGACCGCGGTGACCTCGCGGCGCTTGCGCATGATCGTGTTCATCAGCACCGTGGTTTCCTGCTGCAACCGGCGCTTTGCTTCCGGCTCGATGCTTCTGCCGGCGATGATGACATGAACGAAGGGCATTGCGTTCTCCTTTTCGGATTTTCTGTTGACGCCACTATCTTCTCTCCGCACAATCGTTTTGAAAATCGCGAAGTTTCAAACGAAACCTTTTACAGAACTCAACGATTATGCTGCCCATCAATCTCGATATCGACACGTTGAGAAGTTTCGCGCTCGGCCTGGAGCTCGGCAGTTTCGCCAAGGCCGCCGACCGGCTCGGCCGCTCGCCTTCGGCGATCAGCCTGCAATTGAAGAAGCTCGAAGAACAGGTGGGAGAAACCCTGCTGCAGAAGCAGGGGCGCGGGCTTGTGCTGACCGAAGCGGGCGAAATCCTGCTCGGTTATGCCAAACGCATTCTTGAACTCAACGACGAGGCACGGGCGGCGGTGCGAGGCGCCGGCAAGCTCGAAGGCTGGGTAAGGATCGGCGTGCCGCAGGATTTCGCCGAAACCTGGCTACCCCATCTACTCGGCCGCTTTTCGAAGGCGCATCCGAAGGTGCGGGTCGAGGCGCGCGTCGACCGGGGTGTCGCGATGATGCAGGCGATCGACAAGGGCGAACTCGACGTGGCGCTGACCTGGGGCACGCTCGCCAGCCCGCGGGCGGAGATCGTCGCGCGGCGGGAAATCGCCTGGATCGGCCCGGATGGCTTCCGGCATATGCCGGGAGACGCACTTGCGATCGTCGCCTTCGATCCGCCCTGCGCCTTCCGCAAGGCCGCGATCGACGCGCTCGATCGCAACGGCATCGCCTGGCGGCACGCGTTCGCCAGCCCAAGCCTTGCCGGCCTCTGGGCAGCGGTCACCGCCGGGCTCGGCGTTACCCCCCGGATCGTCGAGGGCAAACCGGCGCAGCTGACCGCGCTCGATCCGAAGGAGGCAGGCCTGCCCGATCTCGGCGCGATCGAGCTTGCGCTGCACGTCGCCGAAAACCGTCTTGCTCCACCTGCCGAAGAGCTGAAGCGGCTGGTGTTGGAAGCGGTGGCGATGCGTTGAGCGAAGGGCTCTCGCCGCCGGAAACATCGAAAATTCAGGAGATTGGGAGCGGCGTCGCCCTACAGTGCGCCGATCGACTTCAGCTTCTTCAGCACCAGTTCGTCGGGCTCGCCGGTTTCCGGCAGGCGGTAGTGGCGCTGGAAGCGGCGGATGGCGGCCTTGGTCTGGGCGCCGGCGACACCGTCCACCCCGACATCCGCATAGGCGATGTTCGACAGGCCGCGCTGGATCTGCAGCACGAGATCGCTCGGCTGGCCAGCCGCGTTCGGTTGACCGGGCGCGTTCGGCTTCTGGGAGACGGGCGTGGCCGCGGGCCGACCGGAATTGGAAGCGGCGTTGGGGATATTGGCGGGCGGCGTCATCGCCGGCTTGCGCTCGGAGGCGCGGATTGCGGCGGCGACCGGGTCTTCGCCACGCGCATTGGCGCTTTCCGCCGGGCGGACCGGAGAAACGGGCTTCGGCGGCAGTGCGGCGGATTGAACAGGCCTTGTCGGTACGGCAGGGGTTGCCCTTGGCGTCTCGGCGGGCTTC
>CCRI01000005.1 GCA_000985875.1 Neorhizobium galegae bv. officinalis | reverse complement strand
AACACGCTGACGGGCGGTGCAGGCGACGATACTCTCACTGGTGGAGTGGCCGCAGACTTCTTCGTATATCTGCCAAACTGGGGTCATGATACAATCACAAACTTCGTGGCAACCGGCACGGCACACGACACGATCAGGATCGATGACAGCGTCTTTGCCGATTGGGCATCGCTTCTTGCTGCATCCAACCAATCTGGCGGCGATACGCTCATTATGGCCGACGCGAACAATACAATCACGCTGCAGAACGTGCTCTTATCAAGCCTTCACTCAGGGGATTTCCAGTTTACATGATTCCCCCTCGGACTCTCCCGCAGGAAATCCTGCCGGGGAGGAGTGGGACGAAGTTCCAATGTGCAACAACGAGCCTTGACCTGCGTCCCCGGATGGCGGACGGCCGCCCATCCCTCCGCCGCCCCGGTGCATTCGAGCTCCGGTGCGAATATCACGGCTACAAACAGTCGCGAGGCCTCGGCTTCGAGCGCGATAAGTCGAAGACGGACTGGTTCTGCAGGAGCATCGGCCGGAGATCTATCGCGACATGCAGGTCCGGCGGGCCGAGGAATGAACGCAAGAAAATCGCTCGTTGAGGATACGGTGCTTGAGATCCGCAATCAGGCGCGTATCGACACGTCACAGAAGTGCAGTGGGTTTTTGATTCCTGCGCCTACCATTGCCTGTTTCAATAGCGAGTCGCAGAATATGCCGCCCATGTTTTTCTGTCGGAAGATGTGGGCGTCCCCCAGAACCTCGCGTTTGAACGAAAGTTCTGGATCGGCTGCCAGGGAATAGAATTTCTCGCCGTCGATGTATCTCACTGCTACTTTGGAGGCCGTCTCGTCGAGAGCGTCGACTTCTTTGACGACATCACACAAATAATGTCTCGGTTCGATCGGTTTGCCGCTGATGTGAAAAACCTCGCAATCGGCAAACGAAACACCGGCTGGGTCAACTCTCTCCAGAACGTCTTTCAAACGTTGCGAGATAAGCCAATAGAGATGGAACTGCTCAAGATCTTTGGGTGGGCGATCATAATGCTGTTTTTCAGGCCGGAGTATCGGAACCTCTGGAAATTCAGGAACCCATATTTCTGATCGGGCCCCGGTCCAAGCATTACGCGCGGGGGCGTTATCAGCTTGTCTCCGTTTTCGAGTTCGAGGCCATGATCGCCGTTTGCGTAGGTCGGCCCTAGTTCGAAGAACGCTCCTATGTGTTGGGGTGGGCGCACACGCTTGGGCCGGAGCGATACGACGTTGGACATGTTTCCCTTCCAGTGACCTGCGTGACTGACTTCAATCTAGCTGGGCATTGAAAGAATGTCTCTACGGCGCCGATGGACATCTCCCGAAAGGTGCTGCGTCTAGACCTTATCCTGAGCTATGTCGGAATCTAGCGCGTCTCTGATTTCGCTAGCCGCTGTGACAAAGCTCTCGAATTCACTCCTCTCGAAGGGGTAATACTGCCGACTGCCGGCAGCGGTGCACGCGAGGACGACATAGGCGCCATCGCTATCGCGTTTCATGCGGAGAGATATCGAGCACGTGCCGTCCATAATATGAAGGTCCGAGCGCCGGACTACCCGCCCGGTGAGCACACGCTTCATTGACTTAAAAATCCCTGACATATCTCTGGCGTCGACATCCGATGGGCAGTAAAACTGCCATCCTTAAACTATCCCGTGCAAGAGTATAAAGTTGGGACTCATGCTGACATGCAAAGACTGCCCCGACACCGGGTGGGTATGCTCGTCTCACCCAACAGAGCCATTCATGGGAACACACGGCAGGTGTGGGGCCCCGTCGGCATACCATGCCCCGTTGCTCACCGAAGCTCGCATGGATAAGGCGCCGGACTACTCGGGATCTTCAGGTCCGTAACGCGCATCGCCGGCAAGAAGGCCAATTGACCTTCATGGGTCCCGCGGCAATAAATGCAGGCATGGATAGTGAACTTTCTGCACTCGAGGAACGCGCCGGAGCCCGGGAACACATGGCCTAAGCACTGCGCATTCTGAACACCGCGATTCGACGAACCCACAGACAGGGTCTCTCGGGCCGGGTCCAAGTCCTCACCATGTACTTCCGGGAGGGAGCGCTTCTGAGGCCCATAGTCTCTAGCGGCGGGAGAAAGGCATTTATTTAGATGACTTGTTTCAACTCAGCAGCCTTGGGATTTGACTGGTGGGTTAGACTAGGAAACCGCCATCGGCAGCCGAGCATCCTGGGTAGGGTAATGCCGATCGACAAAATTCTCGCACAAACGCCTGCGGAATCCCTTGGATGAGTTGGCTAGCGAACGGAGTTCTGTTGGTTGGCTTCGTACTGCAGTTACTCGGGTATTCGGAAACATGCACTCAAGGTGGTATCGACTCGTTCGCAGTCGGTGCGAGACTAAGTTTATTGTTCTTCTTGGGACACTGGTACATAAACATTCGCGAGATGAAGTATGCTGGCAAGCATGGCGCAGCCGCCTCAGGTCTCAGCGGAATTGCTTTGGGCATCTGTATCTGCGTTCTGATTTTGGCAACAAATTGGACGCTGGTCTGGGGCGTCCTCGGGACAGGCGAGTCCCCGTGCTTTCAAACCGCTGATTTCCCAGACTTCAGGCCTCCGCGAGCCTTTTCCGGTGAGTATCGGATCGACGACGTTATGGTCGGAACAGCGTACGGACTGTTGCCGGTAATAAGTCTCTGCATTCTGGCTATCCGCGCGATATTGACGCTTCTAGGCAGCGGTAATATTGCTCCAGATAAGCAACCATAATTGGGGCTAGTTGCGTTTGTCGGGTAGCCAATGCGCGTGCTCTCAGAAATATTTTCGACCCGCGCAAAGAATAATGTAAATTGTCCAAAAGGAACTCAAATAGAATCCCACGATTGTTATGCAGCTCTTCATGAAGCCGACCCACCACCAATCATTCAAGCTGATCCGGTAATAGTTGAGCCCCCCAACGACAGGCTTTCCGGATATCCAGTAAGACATGATGGCCAAAGCTACCACTATACCGAAGATTCTGGGCTCGAAATGGGGAGTTAAATGTCGACCCGTTTTATATAATGCGATTAATAGCCAAAGAAATAATGTAAGCCCCAAGGTCGACCGCACAATAGCGGTGTTACAGATGTGCCTGTTAGTGAGATCACTGGCGGACACAAAGGACTCGTTTGGCGGCCAGATCAATCGGAAATCCGACCGAGCGACGGTGCAGACGTCTTGTGCCAATGCCGAGATGAACAATCCCACCAGCGCATTAGCAATGACGACGAAAAGAAGGAGCCACATGCATTGAGCGTAGGCAGGCCCAAAATTCGGGTTAGGACGCGTCACCATTTCTCGTTTCCCCTTTCACGCTCGGTCTGACCAAGCGTCGGCGTCCCAGGCACTTCCGTATTCGCAGACTACGATTGAGCTGCGACTACACGGATACTCTGTGCAACGATACAGGCATTCTCTTAAGGTCCTCGTTCTAAGTGTGAATATTACCCGGGCCGCTTCGCCGTTTTCTGGTCATGCGCCAGGCATTCCCCCGGCGTCCAGACACCAGCCCCGCAGACGCCCGCGACAGTATCGTCGATTGCCTCCTGGTCGACCGGTGTTGCACCACGCGCGCCTCCTCCTTGGCGACAGGAAGCCACCAGACCGGCATGCCAGCGAACGAGATTACGTCATTTCGTGTGATCTGAATGGAGGATGAGCTATCTCAGGTTGTCTGCGATGTTCCCGCCGCCAAGAGACTGTTGAAGTCCGGTACGGGAAAAACGGGCGGGTCCTCGTTTTCTGCGCCTGTTTGTTCTGCGTCGGATTGGAGCCCGCACCACGTTGGACCAGCGCATGTCCCTGCATCGGCAACTGTTCTTCCTACAAGGTCAGCAAGGCGATCGGCGCTATGCTGCTGATGAAGTGTTCAAGGATCGACGGCGCTGCTTTGCCGACCTTGGCGGCGGCGAGCTGCTGGACCAAGTAAGTCCATGCAGCATCCCGTCATGCAATAAAGGCGGTCGCCTCGGCAGCCCTTTGCGGCTCGGTGCCGCGGAGTAGCCAACAATCGTCGATCGGCTGCTGTATCTCCGCTCCTGCGTGAGAGCTGCGGTCACCGAACGCCAGCTATTGGAGTGCTGCGCACCTCTTCGTTGAAGGACAAAGAACCCTCCTGGCCGGGGTTGAGCTGGGCCGAGTTCAACGCGTTTCCGGAACGCCCGAAATCCCCGGGAGCTTCAGAAGCTCATCCAGGATTTCACGACCTATCTCGGTTTCCGGAGACCTGTGACCATTCTTGCTGCCGCCGGGCCAGGCCCGCGGAGGTTCTCGCGGAAGCTCACATCGCCGAGCTGCGTTACCACGAGGTCTTTCCGCCCTGTATAGGCCTTCGGCGCGCGTCAGCGGAAGGTGCTGGCGGGCATGATGCGGTTCGGCGGCGAGGGCGACGACGAGCCGAACTACGGTGGGACGTGGCGGGCCTCCTACTTAACCCTACGTAGCACTCCAGACTACGAGGGGGCTCCACGCTCCTGACAGAGCCGCAAGCAGGGTATCATTGTGGTTGCAGTTAAGAATTCTCAAAAAAATCTTTTCCTAAGGTGGCGCTTCACATCGGAAAACTTGCCCAATAATGGGCCGATTTCCCATTTCAAGTAGGGCGCTTCAACTAAAAAACACGGCGCCTAAGTTTTTCGCTGCCGGGATGCATTTCTGCAACTCTAGGAAAGGCTAGAAATCCCTCGTATCGCTCGACAGTGACGCCGCTCAGCACGGGGTTTTCATCGGGGTCTTGTTTGCAGATGGACAGAGCTTCCGCTCAGAAGATTGACACGGGTTTGCGGGCGCTGTGCGGGGTCGCCGCATTCTACCGGATCGCCTCTGATCCCGACCAGCTACAGCACGAGCTGGCTTTGAAGGGGCGTCAAAGTGAGAACCAGGACATACTCCGCGCTGCCAGGTTAATTGGAATGAAGGCGCGATCTATCACCGGCGTCACCGAAGCCCGGCTTGCGAAAATTCCCACGCCCGCGATCGTTCGGATAGAAGGAGCAGGCTTCCACGTTTATGGGGGCGTCAATCCGAATGGCAGAGCTCGACTGGTGGATCCTGTCACGCGGACCGACCGCGAGCTTTCCCTAAAGGAACTGCTTGCAGCAACTGGTGGGGAAGTGATCCTGATCGCTCGACGACTAGGTGGCGGCGGCTTGGATCCACGGGAATTCGGCTTCAAGTGGTTCGTGCCGTCCCTCTGGCGATATCGACGCCCGCTCGCCCATGTCCTGCTTGCTTCATTCTTCATACAGATTTTCGCGCTCGTTACACCGCTGTTCTTTCAGGTGGTTATCGACAAGGTTCTGGCACACAAGGGGTATTCGACGCTTTTTGTTCTGGTAGGCGGCATCGCGATCATCGGGCTCTTTGACGTCGTTCTGCAGCACTTGAGAACGTATGTGTTGTCTCACACCACAAACAGAATTGATGTCGAGTTGGGCCAACGGCTATTCCATCATCTCCTCAGACTGCCTCTTGGATATTTTGAAACGCGCTCAGCGGGACAGACCGTTGCCAGAGTGCGTGAACTGGAGAGCATACGAACTTTTCTCACCGGACAAGCTTTGTTTTCGGCGATCGACCTTTTGTTCACCTTCGTGTTCATTGCAGTTCTCCTTGCTTATTCATGGCAACTGACCCTGATCGTCATTGCTGCGATTCCCGCCTACGTTTTGATCGCAGTGTTGATCAGGCCGCCGCTACGCGATCTGGTGAAAGAGAAATTCAATCGCGGCGCCGCAAGCCAGCAGTTTCTGGTGGAGACGGTTGTCGGCGTTCACACTGTGAAATCCGCGGCAGTCGAGCCGATCATGCAGGCGCAATGGGAAGAAAAGCTGGCTGCGTACGTGCGCACCTCCTTTGATGCGACCATGCTCAGCGCATTCGGGCAGAACGCGATCCAGTATGTCAGCAAGCTGTCAACCGCTGCATTGCTTCTGTTTGGCGCAAAAGCGGTGATCGACGGTCATCTATCGGTGGGTGCACTTATTGCATTCAACATGATCGCCGGGCAGGTCACGCAACCAATTTTGCGTCTTTCGCAGCTGTGGCAAGATTTTCAGCAGGTGAAGGTCTCCGTCGATCGCCTTGGGGATGTCCTCAATTTTCCGGCCGAACGCCAGCCGGCAAACAGGCTGTCGTTGCCTACGCCGCGAGGCGAGATCAAGATCGACAATGTTACCTTCCGATACCGGCCAGGCATGCCTGAGGTCCTAAAGAGTGTTTCACTTACAATACAAGCAGGCGAGACGATTGGTATTGTTGGCCCCTCGGGATCTGGTAAATCCACGCTGACGAAGCTCATTCAAAGGCTCTATCTGCCGGAGCAGGGGCGGGTCAGTCTTGACGGTGCTGATTTGACGCATTTGGACCCCGCCTGGCTACGGGGTCACATAGGCGTGGTGCTGCAGGAGAATCTGCTTTTCAACCGCTCGATTCACGACAATATCGCCTTTTCCAATCCCGCCATGGCCCGTGCGCAGGTCATCGCCGTTGCGAAACTTGCCGGCGCGGATGAGTTCATCTCCAAACTTCCTCAGGGTTACGACAGCATAGTCGAAGAGCGTGGCGCTAATCTGTCGGGAGGACAACGACAACGCATTGCCATTGCGCGCGCCCTCGCGACCAATCCGCCCATTCTTATTTTCGACGAAGCGACGAGCGCCTTGGACTATGAGAGCGAACACATAATCCAGGATAACATGAAGCGCATTGCGCAGGGCAGGACGGTTATCGTAATCGCACATCGCCTGGCGGCTGTGCGTCAGTGCGATCGCATCATCGGAATGGTCGACGGAGGCATCGTTGAAGAGGGGACGCATTCAGATCTGCTGACAACGACAAATGGACTGTATGCTCGATTGTGGAGCCTCCAGAACCAGGGAGCGGCGGCGTAAACATGTCTGACTCTGCTTCCAATCTACCTCGCACCACTACGCGCCCTACTGCACGCGGTGACTACGAATTCCTGGGGCCGGCCCTGGAGGTTTTGGAAACGCCGCCATCGCCGGTGAAGGGGGCCTTCATCGTGATCATCTGCGCCTTCGTCACCATCTCCCTGGTATGGTCCTATTTTGGCCGGCTTGACATTATCGCAGTTGCACAAGGCAAGGTCCAGCCGGTCGGCAAAGTAAAGGTTGTTCAGCCGCTTATCGCTGGGAAGGTCAAAGCGCTACCTCCAGTGAACGGTACGAGGGTTGAGGAGGGGCAGGTCCTTGTCGTGCTTGATTCGGCTGAGGCTGACACCAATGTCGCAGAACTGTCGCAAACATTGGCCTCAACGCAGGCGGAGCTGCTGCGCCGGGAGGTCGCGATCGACGCAGCACAGCAAGGGAAATTATTATCGGCTGCCATTGATTGGCCAATACGCACGGCAGTTTCCCTGCGAAGGCGAGAAGAAAGACAACTGCAGGCAGAACTCCTGCAACTGGATGTGATGCTCACCTCCCTTCGAGCACAGAAGGCTCAAAAGCAGGTTCAAAGTGATAATCTCCAGGAGATGATCGCGGCTCAAGCCTCCCTGGTTTCGACCTTACAGGAGCGCGTCGACATGCGCTCGATTCTCGTCGACAGGAGTGCAGGTTCGGTGTCCAGCGTTATGGATGCGACAGAGGTGCTGAAGGAGCAAGCTACTCAACTGGTTGCACAAAAAGGTCAATTCGCTGAGGCTGGTGCGGGGATCACGGTCCTGCAGCATGAGATCGAGAAAGCGGAAAGGACATTTCTGGCAGAACAGATGGAAAAACTTGGTGTCCTGGAGCGCGCGATCGAAGAATTAGAACAGCGGCTTGCAAAAGCGACGACCATCCAAAGCCAGATGACGCTCAAAAGCCCGAGCAATGGGGTGGTTCAGGCGTCCTCCATCACGAGCATCGGGCAGGTTGTCAGCTCCGGCCAGGAACTCATGCGTATCGTTCCCGATGATGCTGAAATCGAGACTGAAGTCTACTTGCAGAACAAGGACATTGGTTTCGTCAGTGTGGGCCAGGAGGCTGTTGTCAAACTGGAAGCTTTTCCGTTCACCCGGTATGGGACGCTTCAAGGGACGGTTTCAAAAGTTTCCGCAGACGCAATTCCCGAGCCTGATGCAGCCAGACTGGAAGGCGATCCCACCGCCTCCAATGCAAATGTGTTCGCCGGAGCAGAACGGGTCCAGAACCTTGTTTTTCCAGTAACTGTCAAACTGGCAGACACATCGATTCCGGTGGATGGGCGGGCAATTAAGGTTTCGCCGGGCATGGCAACTACCGTCGAGATCAAAACCGGCGACCGCCGGATCCTGGAGTATGTTTTCTCACCATTGATTGAGCACACAGCTCGGGCGGCAAGGGAACGTTAATGATGCGACAGCTGCAAGGTTTTTAGTAGATGTCTTGTTTCAATTCAGGAGCCTCGACATTCAACTGCTGGCTCAGACCAGAAAACTACCGTCGGCAGCCGAGCCTCCTCGCTCCAACAGGAAATTATCCCCTAGAATCCCATAATAATAGTTCGGATATTTTCAGATGATTTGGCTTTCGAGCGGATTCCTAGTCGTCGGTTTTCTAGTCCAGCTACTAGGATATTCTGAGACATGCACACACGGTAGTATCGATGCGTTCGCAGTTGGTGCGAGATTAAGTTCATTGTTTTTCCTGGGACACTGGATCATCAATTTCCGCGAGATGAACTATGCTAGAAAGAGTGGTAAAGCCGTCACAAGTCTAGGCGGACTAGCTTTGGGAAGCTGTATATGCATTGTGAATCTGGCAACAAATTGGAGGCTGGTTTGGGGTGTACTTGGCACAGGAGAATCTCCGTGTTTTCTAACCTATGATTTTACAGACTATAAACTTCCCCCAGCCTTTTCCGGGGAGTATCGGATCTGCGATGTCGTAGTCGGAATAAGCTACGGTGTGTTGCCTGTGATTAGTCTCTCTATTTTGGCTATCCGCGCGGTTTTAACGCTCCGTGCGCCTCACTAATATTGCTCCTCATGGTTACCTTGGAGAAAGTTATGCCGCAAACTAATGCCGAGCGAGATGCCGAACGCAGCAGGCAAATCTTCGAAGGCCTGATTTCGAAGTTCGAGTTTTATAATGAACCAGGCAGATACCCTTCAGGAGAACTGCAAACGGCGGTTCCATATTCTTACAAAACCATACCTTCGCTCGGTGTAGATGCAGTTGTTAACAACCAAAAGGCCATATTTGACGCCGCGAACGAATTCGGAATTGACCAAATTCTCTTGTCCGCGATAGTTTTTCTAGAGAACGCTCATGGTTACTATGATGTAATCGCTCCATACATCGGATATCCACAGAAAACATTTGGTCCAGCAAATATAAACCCCAAATGGGCGGAGCTAATTCCCGGTTTAGACAGAAAAGATGTTATCGAAAATCCTAGAGACAATATCCGCGTCGCAGCCAAGCTCCTGTCTGAGATCCAGAAGCGCCTGGAAAATCCGACAAGTGCAGCTATAGCAACCCTTTTCAATTCCGGGGGATACCAACGCTATACGGAATATGGGTTAAACGTTGAACAATACATGAAGGACCGCCCTTGGAGCCAGGAATCGGTACAACCTAATCGCTTAGTGCCAGCTGGCCGGTCCTCGGCACGACTACCAGGTTCCATAGGTTTGGTTCCTTTAGGGCATGAGCCCCACGTCCTGGACGTTATTTCAGAGTTGAACCTGTCTCGGCAGTTTTCAGGTGAACAGAAAACGGAAACTTCTCCAACTCTTTCCGCCCCAGCCCCTCTGTCAGGCGTCTACAACACTCCAATGCAGCCGAAACCGGCATCTACGAACGGTTTCGGTGATATCGATTCTCGTCACTCCTATGAAAACAACCAGGGTGGTGGCGGAGAATACGGAGCGAGCGGGTTTTCTGACAATGGCAGCGGTTGGAGCTCTCCATCGGTAAATTCGCCAACCGGAGGGCGCGATTCGTCGGGATCTGACGGGTCGTCTGGTGGTGATGACCGAGGTCACGACGGCAAGCGCGATAATCAGGATACTGAAAGTTATGGCCCGGCATGGGATGGGCGAGGTCACGACGGCAAACGGGATAATCAAGACACGGAGCATTATGGTCCGGAATGGAATGACGGTAGTCTTGGTTGGAACGGTGGGTATGATTGGGGTGATTGGAACGACGGCGACTGGGCGAGTGGGCTGGATGACATTGGGGGCGTAGCATGGGGCCCTGTTCTTCTTGACGTCAATGGAAACGGCATCAGCGTCGATTTGTTGACGGATTCAAGTACCTTCTTACGGCTCAATGAACAGGGTCTTGTTTATCGAAGCGCTTGGGCAGGCGTTGGAACGGGCGTCCTTGTTATTGACGCTGATGGCGACGGGCAAATCAGCCGATCGAGCGAGTTTGTATTTACTGATTGGGATCCCACTGCTTCAGGGGATTTGGAGGCTATCAGAAACATATTCGATACCAATTCAAATGGTGCGCTCGATACAGGCGATGAGCGCTGGAGCCAGTTCAGGGTTTCCGTTGATGGCGAGTTGAAAACACTAGAGTCCTTGGGTATCGTATCGATTGATCTGACGCCGACGGGTTCAGGTCAATCCTTCACGGACGGGTCCGCAATATCGGGTATGGCTACTTTCACCCGAGCGGACGGAAGTACCGGCGCGGTAGGTGACGCTATTCTTGTCTCCGACGTGAATGGTTATCTAGTAAACACGACAAGCGAAGATCGGACCGACGGTTCTACTGTGACGGAGATTAGGGCTTCCAACCAGGACGGTAGCCTAGCGTTTATCAATGTTATCGCGACAAGTGCTGACGGGCATTCTATACTGACATCTTTCGATGATGATGGAAACGGGACCTTCGATCGATCCCAGACAAAAATCACGAACCAAAGCACAGATGGTATCCAAACAAAGACCATCGGCAATTTCGATGCAAGTGGTGCGCTACTGGATCAAACCACGGTTACCACGAGTGCCGACCGCAACACAGTTACGACAGAACTCGACCACGATGGCGATGGTCTGGCCGACGAGGAGCAGGTTTTCGCTCAAAACGTTGATGGTTCCACCTCAACCATCATCCGCACGTTCAGCAAAAACGGTGATGTTGTCTCGTCATTGAGCACCGTAACCGGATCCGGCGGTCTTTCGAAAGCAACCTCTTTTGACCTGGACGGCGATAGCCTTGCAGATCGTGTCGTGGAGGAATTGACAGTAGTCGCCGGCAATGGTGCTCGCACGAAAACCGTAACCGAACGCGGTCGGGACGGCACAATTGTAACGGCGACCGAAACAGCTACAAGTGCCGACCATCGAACACAAACAACCTCCGCCGATGTCGATGGCAACGGCACATTCGATGTGATCGCCGTCGCGACCAGAAATGTCACGGCCGGTAACGTGACGGTCCATACGAGCGCCCACAATCAAGACGGCTCGTTGCGTGGCAACGCGATGTCCTATGTCAGCAGTAGCGGCCTTATTAAAAATACGTCAGCCGATGTCACGGGTGATGGTGTTGCCGATGTTCTGACGTCGGACATCACGACAGTCGCCTCCAATGGAGACCGGACACAAACGACGCAGCAGACGAGCGCGGATGGTTCACTTCTGTCTCGGACGGTAACTGTTGCGAATGCTGCAGGGACGAACAGAGCGATTTCGATAGATGCCGATGGAGACGGCGCCTACGACTCACTGCGTACCATCGTGTCTAACGCTAGCGGGGCGACCGACACGCAGTCGTCCTATAGCCAAGATGGGGTGGTGCTGATCGCCCGTACAATTACGACAACCAGCGCTGACGGATCCACGAAATCCGAAACTTTGGATGTCGATGGGGACGGCGTCGTCGATGCAGTCAGCCATTCCCAGACGATAAAAAACACGAACGGCGACGCGGTTACCACGGTAACGCGCTACAACGGCGCAGGGATACTTCAGCTGGGCCGGACCGTCACAACGGTGAGTGCCGACGGCCTCGATACACTCGTGGAGAGCTATATCGACGCCAACCTGACAGTCGATGCGAGCACAAGGTCGGTCAAGTCGCTGGAGACCGATGGCAGTATGGTCGAGACCGTGACCAGTCTTGCGGGATCCACACAGGTGTCTGTGGTGAGGACCGTCACCAGCGCTGATCGCAAGTCCGTTACTCAAAAGAGTTATCTAGGGTCGTTTGGTTCTCCCTGGAAGATTGCGTCCAGCTCGGTTGCTGATGATGGAACCGCAACCACTGTCGTCGAGACTTTCAGTCCTGATGGTTCTGTTGTCATTTCCCGCTCAACCGCTCTGGTTTCTCCGGACGGACTGGAAGCGACCACTACCATGGACCTGAATGGCGACGGTAAAGCCGATACGCGCAACGTCGACGTCACGGCGCTCACCGCTGATGGCGGCCGGATCCAGAAGCTGACGAGTTACGCAGGCCCTTATGTAGGTCCCGCCAACAGGATCGCCGAGACGACGATCACTGTCGCTGGCAATGGTCTCGGTTCAGCTACTGCCACGGACTTCGATGGCGATGGGACTATCGATCACCGTTCCAGTGACGTCACCGTCTTAAACGCCAATGGAAGCACGACGCGAACGGTCTCGGATTTCAACGGCGGTGGCGAGGTGCTCGTCAGCCGCGAGGTGACTACGAGCAGTGCGACAGGCCTGCATGCCATCAAAGAAGTCGACGCCGACGGAGATGGAACGGTTGACCTGCGGACGGTCGAAGTGGTGGACGTCCTTGCTGACGGTGGCAGGACGACAACCGTGTCCGCGAGCAACGCCGCTAACGCCCTTCGGCAAAAGACGGTTGAAACGATTTCCGGCAATGGCCTCCACAGGACAAGTAGGATCGACCTCAATGGTGATGGTGGATATGACCGCGAGACGACTGCTTCTATCGTCGCCAACGGTGATCAGGTTACCAGCCAGTCGACTTTCAGCCCCGACGGCACTGTTCTCGTTTCCAAGGTTGTGACCACGAAATCTGCCAATGGCCTGTCGATTTCCACGCAGAGTGACCTCGACGGTGACCAAATTTTTGACACCCTGGAGCGGACCGTCCGCAAGATTAACGCCGATGGATCAACGACAACCACGTCCTCAAAATTTAACGGCGACGGGACGGTAAGGATCGCAAAGACCTCAACAACGGTGAGTGCCGACGGGCTCGTCGAGACAGTCCAAACATTCATCAATGCGGACGAGTTGGCAGATGTAACCACTGTCACGAAGAAGACCATCAATGGTGATGGCTCGGTCACGCAGACTGTCGACCAGTACGCAGGCAGCAACAATACGAAATTCGGTCGAACTGTATCCAGCATAAGCCCCGATGGGCGGAATACTTCCGGAACCCTGGCATGGCATGCCGACCTTCTCCAGGTCCAGCAGGTCTCTGGCAGTATCAACCCAGACGGCAGTTCAACGACTACCGAAACGACCACCCACTCCTACAATCCGTTCGCATCCAAGGAAATAAAGACAAAAACGGTTGCCGCCGACGGCTTGAGCAACAGTACTAAGTTAGAAGTCTACGGCTATGAGGGTGCGCTCACATATAGCGAGACAATAACATCTGTCAAAACGCTCAATGGGGACGGTTCTGTCGTTGAAGTTGAGCGCGATACCAATCAGGCCGGTACTCTCATTGACCAGGTCATAACAACCACGGCGGCCAATGGCCTCACCCAGCAAAAAGTGTGGTCAGGCAATCATGTCGCAGCGTCACTTACAAAGGTTACGACCAACGCCGATGGCAGCACGACGACGAAAACCACATATGGAAGCGCAATCGCCAACGGAAACATCACTGGTGTAATTCATGAGCTGACAGTCAATAGAAGTGCCAATGGTCTTACCGAAGAAGCGATTGTAACATCGGTCGGGAAGGTTGCGAAGACCCAGAGCCGGGCGGTCGATACTGACGGTGAGAAGACCACGGTCACCAGCTTCTATAACTCCTCTAACGGAGTGCTGCTTCGTGCCGAGACGGTTGTCGAAAGCGCGGATGGGCTGTCTATTGAATTGGAGCGCGACACCGACGGTACCAGTGGTATCGATTACAGGGAATCAAGTGTCATCGGCGCGGACGGGCGCCGGACACTTACCATTACGCAACTGAACAATGACGCGACGGTCAAGGAACGCTCGACCGTTGTCGTGTCCGCGGATGGACTGTCGACCACCTCAACGTTTGACACGAACGGGGACGGTCAGAATGACAGGATGGTCACTGACGTGACGGTGTTGAACCCGGACGGTGGGCGGACGAAAACCTACTCCGAGTTCGCTGGTGACGGTACAACCCTTCTTAATCGCAAGATCACCGTAAGCTCGGGCGACGGGCTCACCAAAATCACGCAAATACAGACAACCGGAAGCGGCATTACTGACGAAACCCAATATGACGTATTCACGATTGATGCCAATGGAAATGAAGTCCAATCCAGTACCGTTCAATATAAAGACGGCTCAAGGCGGAGTGCCTTCACAGTCACGCGGATGCGCGATGGCCGCACGCTCACGAATTTTGACTATAATGGCGATGGAGTGATCGATCAGTATCAGTGGGATAGCAGTGACAAAACTGGCAACCGCCAGCAATCTATCGGTTATCCGACTGGTAAATCCTGGCGGACCGGACTTGGGGATGCCTCTGCCAATGGCTACCTGATTGCCGAGGTAGACAACGGCCTGAGCACACTCATTGACAAGTTTGCCCCCGACGACCCGCTCAACCCCGGCGGGGCGCGCGCGATACTGGGTAGAGAAACGATTTCCCGCAGCGCCTTGCTGGACGGATCATATGTCTGGCGGGCAATCTCGGCCGAGGGCGTGGTCACATCAACGGTTGGTCACACCCTCGAGGGCAACAACATTGATCTGATCTCGTGGACGAATGTGCGTGGTACCAGCGGTTCTGTCCGGATCGAAAAGTCACTTGAAGATGACTACCTCTATCGTATGCAGCGCATTCACGATGTCGCCATCGACCGGGACATGCAGAATTCCGAGCGCGAGCAACTTGGATCATACATCCTCAATGGTGCATTGAATGCCAAGCAGATTGCGACCGACCTCCTAAATGGGTATGAGTTCAAGACGTATTATGGCACCTTGACGAATGTCGCGTTTATCAATGTAGTTTACCAGAACGCATTCGGTCGGAGTGCATCGCTCGCCGAAACCCAGGAGTGGTTGGGTAAGCTTAATGGAGCGACTCTAACCCGGGCCGATCTCCTCGTTGCAATCGCCGACAGCGCCGAGCACAGGGTCGTTGGAAACCAGCACACGATCGACAACGTCACGTCCGGCAACTACCTTCATTCGACGGACAAGATTCTTGCAGCGAACACCGTCGTTCGTATTTTCAACGTTCTTCTTGATCGCGACCCCACCAATGCCGAGATTCTGGCCCGCGCGGCAACGCTTACCGCCGGCTCAAAAAGCCAGTACCAGATCGCGGGCGAAGTACTTGCGTCTTCCGCATTCACGTCCCTTTATGGCTCCTTGAGCAACGCGGCCTTCATCGAGCGGCTGTTCATGAACACGTTCGGTCGAAGTGCCACGACCTCCGAGATGGCGTTCTGGACATCCGCGCTTGTGGCAGGAACCAGTCGGGCCGACATGGCCGTCGTGCTGTCGGCAGAGACCAGCGCGTCGGTTACCACGCCGGGAAAAGGTCTTGCTCTGACTGGTACAACGGCAATTGATGTTCTCGTCGCTGATGCTGGTAACGATTTTGCCGATGGACTGGCCGGCAACGACATCATTCTCACGCGCTCCGGCAATGACACATTGAACGGTGGGGCTGGAGCGGACACGCTTGTTGGCGGATCGGGCGACGATACCTACGTGGTCGACGCGGCTGGCGACGTTGTTGTCGAACTTGCAGGCGAAGGCGTGGATACGGTGCAGACGGCACTTGCGACGCATACGCTTGCGGCGGATGTGGAGAACCTGACCTTCACCGGGACGACGGCAGCCTTTGCGGGCACGGGCAACAGCCTGGACAACGTCATCCGTGGTGGCGCGGGCGCCGACACGCTTAATGGCGGAGCTGGAAACGACACGCTGACCGGCGGCCTTGGCAACGACACGTATGTGGTGGATTCCATTGGCGATGTTGTGGTCGAGAATGCCGGCGAGGGGATAGACACGATCCGCACGACGCTTTCGAGCTATTCGATCGCGGCCCAGACGGAGATCGAAAACCTGACCTTCGTTGGGAGTGGTGACTTTACCGGCACGGGCAATGCGGCGGCCAACGTTCTGACGGGTGGAGCCGGCAATGACATCCTGGATGGTGGCGCCGGTATCGACACGATGGTTGGTGGTCTGGGCAACGACATCTTCGTTGTCGATGTTGCAACGGATGTTGTGACGGAAGCTGCCAGCGGGGGGACAGACGAGATCCGTACGGCTCTTGCCAGCTACTCGCTTGCAGCCTTGGCAAATGTCGAGAACCTGACCTATACGGGTGCCGAAGCGTTTACGGGCACGGGCAATGCTGCGGCCAACACGATCCGTGGCGGCTCCGGCAATGACACATTGAACGGTGGGGCTGGAGCGGACACGCTTGTTGGCGGATCGGGCGACGATACCTACGTGGTCGACGCGGCTGGCGACGTTGTTGTCGAACTTGCAGGCGAAGGCGTGGATACGGTGCAGACGGCACTTGCGACGCATACGCTTGCGGCGGATGTGGAGAACCTGACCTTCACCGGGACGACGGCAGCCTTTGCGGGCACGGGCAACAGCCTGGACAACGTCATCCGTGGTGGCGCGGGCGCCGACACGCTTGACGGCGGAACTGGAAACGACACGCTGATCGGTGGCACCGGTATCGACAGAATGATCGGCGGCACGGGTGATGACACCCTGGTTGTCGACGTGGCCGGTGACATCATCGTGGAAAATGCCGGCGAAGGGACGGACACGGTACAGACCGCCCTTGCGAGCTACTCGCTTGCAGCTTTGGCCAATGTCGAGAACCTGACCTATACGGGAACTGCTGCATTCAGCGGGACAGGCAACAGCCTCGATAACGTTATCCGGGGCGGTGTGGCCGCAGATACCCTGGATGGCATGGCCGGCAATGATACGCTGATCGGTGGCTTGGGCAATGATACCTATACCGTCGACACCACCGGGGACGTTGTCGTCGAGAATGGCGGCGAGGGCATTGATACCGTCCGCACGGCGCTCTCAGACTATACGCTTGGAGCCAATGTCGAGAACCTGACCTATACGGGCACAGGGACCTTCGCGGGAACCGGCAATGAGCTGGACAATGCCCTGGCCGGCGGCGCAGGTGCCGATACGCTTGCAGGTGGGGCAGGCAATGACAGTTATGTCGTTGGCGCTGGCGATACGGTGATCGAGAATGCCGGTGGTGGTATCGACACGGTCCAGACAGCGCTCTCCAGCTATACGCTTGGAGCCAATGTTGAGAACCTCACCTTCACCGGGACCGGAGCCTTTACCGGAACCGGCAATGCCCTCGACAATATTATCCGCGGTGGCGCGGGTGTGGACACGCTGACGGGTGGTGTGGGTAACGACACCTATGTGGTGACGGCTGGCGATATCGTGGTCGAGAATGCCGGCGAGGGCACTGATACGATCGAGACGGCACTTGCTACCTACACGCTTGGTGATCATCTCGAGAACCTGACGTTTACAGGCGCGGTTGCCTTCACCGGTACGGGCAATGCGCTCGACAACGTCATCACTGGCGGTGTGGCTGCCGACCGGTTGACCGGTGGCGCCGGTAACGACACCCTTGATGGCAAGGCAGGAACCGACACGATGATCGGCGGGACCGGCGACGATACTTACGTGGTCGACAATGCCAACGACGTCGTAACCGAAAATGCAAACGAAGGCACCGATGAGATCCGGACATCGCTGGCAGCCTATTCGCTGGCGACCCGGGTGAACGTGGAAAACCTCGATTATACCGGAACGGCTGCCTTCACCGGCACAGGCAATGTGTCTGCCAACGTTCTTCGTGGTGGCACGGGCAACGATACGCTGGATGGCGGAGCAGGTGCCGATACGCTGATCGGTGGTCTTGGCAATGATATCTATGTGGTCGACAACGTCGATGACGCCATTGTCGAGGGTGTGAACGAGGGGACGGACACTATCCGGACGGCGCTTGCCAGTTTTACCCTGGCAGCCAATGTCGAGAACCTCACCTACACGGGCACGACTGTCGCCTTCACCGGCACGGGCAACATCCTTGCCAACCTCATCACCGGTGGCTCGGGAGCCGATACGCTCAGTGGCGGTGGTGGCGATGATACGCTCAATGGCGGGGTAGGAGCCGACACGCTGATCGGTGATGAAGGGGACGATACCTACATCATCGACAATGCCGGCGACGTCGTGACCGAAAATGCCAATGAAGGCGTCGATACAGTCCAGACGGCGCTTGCGACCTACTCGCTCGCCACCATGGCCAATGTCGAAAACCTCACATACACCGGTACCGCAGCCTTCACAGGCACAGGTAACGACAGAAATAACGTCATCGTGGGAGCCTTCCTTCAGGCCAACACGCTTGACGGGGGTATCGGCGATGACACCCTATGGGGCGGACTTGCAAACGATATTTACATTGTCGACAGCCTCGGCGATCTGGTGGTCGAGGATGTCGGCGGAGGTACTGATACAATCAGGACCGTTGTCAACACCTATTCGCTCGGTCCGGCCGCCAATGTGGAGAACCTGGCCTTCGTTGGGACCGGTGATTTTACCGGCACGGGCAATGCTGCGGCCAACGTTCTGACGGGTGGAGCCGGCAATGACATCCTGGATGGTGGCGCCGGTATCGACACGATGATTGGTGGTCTGGGCAACGACATCTTCGTTGTCGATGTTGCAACGGATGTTGTGACGGAAGCTGCCAGCGGGGGGACAGACGAGATCCGTACGGCTCTTGCCAGCTACTCGCTTGCAGCCTTGGCGAATGTCGAGAACCTGACCTATACGGGTGCCGAAGCGTTTACGGGCACGGGCAATGCTGCGGCCAACACGATCCGTGGCGCCTCCGGCAATGACACATTGAACGGTGGGGCTGGAGCGGACACGCTTGTTGGCGGATCGGGCGACGATACCTACGTGGTCGACGCGGCTGGCGACGTTGTTGTCGAACTTGCAGGCGAAGGCGTGGACACGGTGCAGACGGCGCTTGCGACGCATACGCTTGCGGACAATATCGAGAATCTCCGGTTTACGGGAACAACGGCGTTTACGGGCACGGGTAACGAACTCGACAATATTATCGTTGGCGGGGCCGGCGTGAATACTCTCACGGGTGGTGCCGGCAACGATATCCTCACGGGCGGCGCTGCTTCGGACATATTCGTCTATACGGCTGGGTTCGGGCACGACACGATCACGAATTTCGTCGCGGCTGGAACTGCTCATGATGTGATCGAGGTGGATCATGCGGTATTTTTGGACTGGGCCGCATTGCTAGCTGCGTCGTCGCAGTCAGGTGCCGATACGATTATCAGAGCTGGCGCTGACAACTCGATCACCCTGAAGAACGTGGCTGTGAACACACTACAGTCGAATGATTTTCGGTTCGTTTAGCCTCGTGGAGACATTTGCAGCTGGATCAATCTCAGGAATCGTTGGTTGCGCGTCGGAGATACAAGACGAATGACGGCTCCGACGCCGGCGGTTCCAGGCGCCACCATTCCGCCGGCTCAGGCCTGGTCGAGCGCAATCGTCAGGTCGGCGATCAGGTCGTCGGGGTGCTCGATGCCGATCGACAGGCGGATGGTTGAGTCAAGCACCCCGATCCTCTGGCGCACCTCGGCCGGGACGCCGGAATGGGTCATGGTCGCCGGGTGGCTGGCAAGCGATTCCGTGCCCCCTAGGCTGACCGCCAGCTTGAAGATCTGCAGTGCGTTCAGGAACCGGAACGAAGCCGGTTGACCGCCCCTGATGTCGAAGGAGAAGGTCGAGCCGCCGCCGGTGCATTGCGCCGCAAACACTTTTCCGACCGGCGATGCCGGGTCGTGATAGGGCAGGTAATGGATGGCCTCGACACTCGGATGGCCGCGCAGGAAATCGGCGACGGCGAGCGCATTGGTGTTGGCCTTTTCCATGCGGATCGACAGCGTCTCCAGGCTGCGGCCGAGCATCCAGCAGGAATGCGGGTCGAGCTGGGTGCCGATCGCCCCGCGCAGCGCCTTCACCTGGCGCATCAACGCCTTGGAGCCGAGTGCTGCACCGGCGATCAGGTCCGAATGGCCGCCGACATATTTGGTGAGCGAATAGAGCGAGATATCCGCCCCGTGCTCGATCGGCCGCTGGAAGACCGGGCCGAGCAGCGTGTTGTCGCAGGCGATCACCGGCGTGTGGCCCTGGTTTTGCCCGATCGCATCCGCCACCCGGCGGATCAACGCCACGTCGACAAGGCTGTTGGTCGGGTTGGCCGGCGTTTCGATCAGGATGACCGAAACCCTTCCCTTGCCCATCGCCTCCCCGGCCGCCGCCGTCACAGACTGCTCGTTGACCCCGTCCGCAAACCCGACCGCCGCAACGCCAATGTTGAGGAAGGTTTTCGAGAGCAGCGTTTCGGTGCCGCCGTAGAGCGGTTGCGAGTGCAGCACGCAGTCGCCGGGCCTGACGAAAGCCATCAGCGTCGTGGCAATCGCCGACATGCCGGAGGAAAACAGCACGCAGCTCTCCGCCTGCTCGTAGACCGCCAGCCGGTCCTCGACGATCTCGCTGTTGGGATGGTTGAAGCGCGAATAGACCAGCCCCGCGCCCGTTCCCGCCGGCGGCTCCTTGCGGCCGGAGACGAAATCGAAGAAGTCGCGGCCTTCCTCGGCGGACTTGAACACGAAGGTGGAGGTGAGAAACACCGGCGGCTTCACGGCCCCTTCGGAAAGCTCCGGGTCGTAGCCGTAGTTCAGCATCTGCGTTTCGGGATGGAGCTTGTGATTGCCGATATGCGTCTTGGAGGGATGCGGGGCGGTCATGAAGGATCTCCTGGCTTGAAAACAGCGGATGCCATGACCGGAGATAATATCGGAAATGCCCCCGCCAAGGGGCGCTGCCTGCGAAAGCCGGATTGTTCAGCGCGCCGCGGGCCCAGCCGGATGTGCGGCGGGTACTGCCGGCTCTCCCCAGGCCGAGACCGGCTGTCCGCCCCTGGTCGTCACGCGCATGTCGTAGAGCGCAAGCGAGGCTTCGACCTGGCGCATGTCGGCGCAGCGGTTGATGATGCCGGCGATATATTGCACGCAGTCGCTGGTGCTGCCCCGTACCGAGCTGGTCGCCCAGTCCTTGACGATACCGTCGGCGCCGACCAGGAAGTAGGAAAGCCGGTTGTTCTGCGACACGGTCGAACGGCCGACCAGACCACCGAAGCTCGAGCCGGACTCGGTGCGCGCCGCGGGCGCGATATGCCGGTAGATCGTCATCCCGTTTTTCAGCTGGGTCGCGCCGATCATCGGCCCGAACGTCGCGTCGGAGCCGGAAAGCCGCGCCAGGGTCGACTGGTTGACATTGGCCACCTCCGCATAGGGACGGCCCATCGCATAGCTGGTGAAGGACCGGTTGGCGGCGTTCTCCGCCTTTTCCGCCACCTGTGAGCAGCCCGCAAGTGCCAAGCCGAACGCCATCGAAAAACCTGCCAGAAAACGCATGAATGCCCCCTGCCTACAACGTCCCGTACCAAAGCCCTGGTCGGTCTCCGGTCGATCAGCGGATGTGCCGGTCGCCCCCGCGGCCCGGTCGCCAGTCACTATCAGATTTTGCATGTTTTGAAAGCACCGCCCCCGGCCCTTGCCTGCCGTTTCAAACGGAATCTCCGGCTTTCGGCGGGGCAAGTGTCCGGAGTATGGCGTTGACCCGTGCGCTCGCGCAGGGCTATCACTGCTTGCATCAATAAGGGAGGATGCCCGGGGATATTCCGGGTATGATGATCAGAAGAATGCCACGCCTTTCCGCTTCCACCGCATTTCCTGCCCATGTCGCCGCACCCGGTTATGACCGGGGTCTTCTGAAGCCCGGCATCCTGCATATCGGGCTTGGCGCATTCCACCGCGCCCATCAGGCTGTCTATACCGACACCGCATTGGCTGCGGAGTTCGGCGACTGGGGCATTGTCGGGGTCAGCTTACGCTCGGTGGATATCGTCCATGATCTTGCGGCGCAGGGTGGACTCTATTCGGTGGTCGCCCGCAGCGCCGCCGGCGACCATGCCCAGGTCGTCGGCTCGGTCACCAGGGGCCTGTCGGGCGTCGAGAACCAGGCGGAAATCCTGGCGCTGATGGCCAATCCGGCAATCCGGGTCGTCACCATCACCGTCACCGAAAAAGCCTATGGCATCGATCCGGTTACCGGCGGACTCGACCGTAACCATCCGTCCGTCAAAGCGGATCTCGCCGATCCTAAGTCGCCCACCGGCGTGATCGGTTATCTGGTGGAAGGTCTTTGGCAACGCCATGCCGCCGGTCTGCCGCCCTTTACCGTACTCTGCTGCGATAACCTGCCGACCAATGGCCGCATCGTCCGGCGGCTGGTGATCGAGATGGCCGGCGCTCGCGATCCGGCGCTCGCCAACTGGATCGCCGGCCAAGGCGCCTTTCCGTCCAGCATGGTCGACCGCATCGTGCCTGCCGCGACCGACGAGACGCGGGAACTTGCCGAAACCCTAATCGGCGCCGAAGACAGGCTGGCGCTCAGCACCGAACCCTTCATGCAATGGGTGATCGAGGACCATTTCCCTGCCGGCCGACCCAGGTGGGAAGCCGGCGGAGCGCTTTTCGTCGATGATGTCGAGCCCTATGAGAAAATGAAGCTGCGGCTGCTCAACGGTTCCCATTCGCTGGTCGCCTATCTCGGCCAGCTGAAGGACCTCACATTCGTCCGCGACGTCATGGCCGTGCCGGAATACCAGACACTGGTTCGCCGCCATATGGCGGAGGCGGTCAAGACGCTCGATCCGGTGCCGGGCATCGATCTTGGCCGCTACATGGACCAGCTGATCGAGCGCTTCGAGAACCCGACGATCGCCCACAAGACACAGCAGATCGCCATGGACGGCACCCAGAAACTGCCGCAGCGCATCTTTGCAGGCGCAGTGGAAGCGCTGGCGAATGGTGGAGATGCGTCGTCTGCAGCTTACGTTGTGGCGCTCTGGATCGCCTATGTTTGCAAGGCCGCGGAGATCAACGATCCGCGCGCGGCCGAGCTGAAGGCCGCCGCCGCCAGGATGACGGCGGACGATCCGTCAGCGCCCTTCTTCGCAATCCCGGGCCTGTTCCCCCAGGCTCTCACGGAGAATGGCGTATGGCGCGCGCAGGTGAACGCCGAGCTTGAAAAAGTGAACGCCGGCTGATGCCGGCGTCCTCGTGGGCGCGCTGTCGTATCAGGCCTTGAACGTGTAGTCGGCGATCGATTGCGATTTCATCTCGATCGAAAAACCCGGCCGCGATGGCGGCATGTAGGCGGCATTCTCGATGATGCAGGGCTCGACGAAATGTTCGTGCAGGTGGTCGACATATTCGATCACCCTTCCTTCCTTGGTGCCGGACACGGCAATGTAGTCGATCATCGACAGATGCTGGACGTATTCGCACAAGCCCACGCCGCCGGCATGCGGCCAGACGGGGAGATCGTATTTGGCGGCGACCAGCAGCACCGCCAGTACCTCGTTCAACCCGCCCATGCGGCATGAATCGATCTGCACGATGTCGATCGCGCCTTCGGCGATGAACTGCTTGAACATGATGCGGTTCTGGCACATCTCGCCGGTCGCGACCTTCACCGGGTGTATGCCATTGCGTATCTTGCGGTGCCCGGCAATGTCGTCCGGGCTGGTCGGCTCCTCGATGAAGAAGGGTTTGGCGAAGGCGAGCCTGTTGACCCAGTCGATCGCCTGGCCGACTTCCCACACTTGGTTTGCATCGATCATCAGGTAGCGGTCGGGGCCGATCACCTCGCGGGCGATGGTCAGGCGCCTGATATCGTCTTCGAGATCGCGCCCAACCTTCATCTTCACATGGTTGAAGCCGGCATCGACCGCTTCCTTGCAAAGGCGGCGGAGCTTGTCTTCCGGATAGCCAAGCCATCCGGCCGATGTCGTGTAGCAGGCATAACCCTCGCGCTTCAGCACCGCGATACGTTCCGCCTTGCCTGCCTCGGCCCGTTTCAGGATCGCCAGCGCATCCTCGCGCGACAGCACGTCGGTCAGGTAGCGATAATCGACGATATCGGCGATCTCTTCGGCAGACATCTCGGAAACCAGCTGCCAGACCGGCTTGCCCTTCTGCTTGGCGAGAAGATCCCAGAAGGCGTTGACGACGGCGCCGGTGGCGAGGTGGATGGCCCCCTTGTCCGGACCGATCCAGCGCAACTGGCTGTCGCTGGTCAGATGCCGCCAGAATTTTCCGGGCGCCGCAGCGAAGGTTTCGAGCTCCTGCCCGACCACCAGATGCCGCATCGCCTTGATCGCCATGCAGCAGATGTCGTTGCCCCGCCCGATCGTGAAGGTCAGGCCGTGGCCGGCAAGATCTCCGCTATCGGTATCGAGGATGACATAGGCCGCCGAATAATCCGGGTCCGGGTTCATCGCGTCGGAGCCGTCGAGGCTTTGCGATGTGGGGAAACGAAGATCGAAGACGCGGAGATCGGTGATGCGGGTCATGGTTCTCTCGTATTGCCTCAGATGGTCCAGCCGCCGTCGATGGCGTAAGCCTGGCCTGACGTATAGGTGGCGCCGGCGAGGTAGAGGGCGAGCTCGGCGATTTCTTCCGGGGTGCCGAGCCGGCCCATCGGCTGGCGGGCGATGAAGGCGGCGCGGGCCTCGTCGTAATTGCCCTGGGCCCGCATCCGGTCCTGCAGCGACGGGCTTTCGACGGTGCCCGGGCAGATGGCGTTGCAGCGGATGCCGTCGGTCACATAATCGGCGGCGACGGATTTGGTGAGCCCGATCACGGCCGCCTTGGTGACGCCATAGGCGAAGCGGTTCGGGACGCCCTTAATGCTGGAGGCAACAGACGACATGTTGATGATCGCGCCGTCCTTTTGCGCCAGCATGCCCGGTAGCACGGCGCGTATAGTGCGGATCATCGCCCTGACGTTGAGGTCGAGGGCGAAGTCGAAGTCGCTGTCCTTCATCTCGAGGATCGAGCCTCCATGGACGAAGCCGGCGCAGTTGAAGAGGATATCGACCGTGCCGATGGCCTCGACACAGGCGACAATGGCCGCGTTATCGAGGACGTCGAGCCTTGCGGTTCTCAGGTTGTCGAGCTTCGGGAGGGCAGCCAGCAGGCTTTCGTTGATATCGGTCGCGTGGACGGTCGCGCCCGCTTCTGCAAAGGCGAGCGCCGCGGCCCGGCCGATACCCTGGCCTGCCGCGGTCACGAGCGCGGTTTTTCCATCAAGTCTGATCGTCATGTCTTGTCCTCGAATTATCCGGCCGGCGGTCAGTCTGATCGAGGAAATCCTCAATCATGATGAAAGACCTCTTCCATCATCGCCCACCACTCGCCTTCTTTGCGGCTGTCGAGCGGCTTCTGGCAAGGGATGGTGAGAGACCACCATTCCTGGTTCTTGGGGTCGGCGGCTATTTTCGCCATGTCGGCTTCAAAGTCCGTGCCATGATATTCCCAGGTTCCGAACAGCAGGTTCTCCGGTTCGCGCAGGAAGATCGTGTAGTTCCTGATGTTGGCGCGGCTGATGAGGTCGAGCACCTCCGGCCAGACGGCGGCGTGCAGGCGCTTGTATTCCGCGATCATCTGCGGCTCGATGCCGATCACCATGCCCATTCGCTGCATCATCGCCTCCTTCAGACTTCCACCAGCGCCTTGACGACGCCAGCCGCCGGGTCGGTCAGCCCCGGAAAACGTTCCGGCACTTCCGACAGCATCATTCTATGGGTGACCAGGGCTGCGGGGATCTTGCCCCCGCGCATCGCCTGCATCACGCGCTCGAAATCCACGGCCGTCGCATTGCGGCTGCCGAGCAGCGTCGTCTCGCGCTTGTGGAATTCCGGATCGGAAAAGGTGATGTCGCTCGAAACGATCGAGACGAGCACGTAGGTGCCGCCATGGGCGACGAAACCGAACCCGCGTTCGATCGCTTTCGAATTGCCGGTCGCATCGAAGACGGCATCGAAGAAGTCGCCGCCGGTCAGGGCTGAGAGCTGCCCGTGGTCGTCCGGACCCAGTTGAACCGTGGAGGCGAGCCCAAGCTGCTGGCGGGCGAAGTCCAGCCGGTCGACGCGGCTGTCGAGAAGCGTCACCGCTCCGCCCTCGAGCGTCGCGAAGATCGCCACCGCCAGCCCGATCGGACCGGCGCCGGTGACCAGAACGCTCTGTCCGGGCTCGATCCTGGCGCGGGCAACCGCATGGGCGCCGATCGCCAGAAATTCCACCATTGCCGCCTGGTCGAGCGAAAGCCCGCCGGCCTTCAGCACGAAGGCTTCCGGCAGGCTCAGATATTCGGTCATGCCGCCGTCGCGATGCACGCCGAGGACGCCGAGGTTTCGGCAGCAATTGGTCCGGCCATTGAGGCAGGCATGGCAGTGGCCGCAGGAGATATAGGGCATGATCGAGACGGTATCGCCGGCCTCAAGCGTACTGCCGGCCGGTGCTTCCTCGACCGTGCCGGCGAGCTCATGGCCCATGACGCGCGGATAGGAGAGATAGGGCTGGTTGCCGGTAAAGATATGCAGGTCGGTGCCGCAGACGCCGATGCGCCGCAGTTTCACCAGCACTTCACCCTCGCCGCGAAGAGGCTTGGGACGGTCGATGGCGCTGAGTTTGCCTGGTTCGTCGCAGATGATCGTCAGCATATTCTTACGCTCCGAGTCGATAGAAACGCTGGGCATTGCCACCGAAGACCTCGCCATGAGCGTCAGCGGGCACGATATCGAGGCATTGGTCCAGCCAGGCCTGGTAGTCCCCCGCAAGCCTCAGCACCGGCCAGTCGCTGCCCCAGATGACCCGTTCGCGGCCGAACAGGTCGAAAATGGTTTCGGCATAAGGCCGCACCGCCTGGGGCTTCTGGTCGCCTGCCTCGGTCAGCAGGCCGGAAAGCTTGCAGTGAACGTTCGGCAATTCGGCGAGCACTTTCATGCGCGCGTACCAGCCGATGAAACGACCCTCCGAGATCGGCGGTTTGGCGCCATGGTCGATGACGATGGAGAGGTCCGGGTGCCGACGGGCAAAGCCGAGCAGCGGTTCGAGATGGCGTGGCAGCACCAGCGCATCGAAGACCAGCCGGTGTTCGATCATGGCGGCGACGGCGGCGTCGAGCGCCGGATCGTCGATCCAGCGATCGTCGGCGATATCCTGCAGCATCGGGCGAAGACCTTTAAGCTTCGGATGCCGGGCCAGCCGGGCAATGTTCGCAGATGCGCCGGATGCCTTCATGTCCGTCCAGCCGACCACGCCGAGGATGAAGGGCGTCCTGTCGGCGAGATCGAGCATGAACGCCGTGTCCGCCTCGCTCTCCATGGTCTGCACCAGTACCGTGCCGTCGATGCTGGCCGCATCGAGAAGCGGCGCCAAGTCGTCGGGCAGGAAATCCTGGTGGATCGCCTGAAGCTCGGCCGGCGGCCATTGGCCGGTCCGGTCCGCGATCCGCCAGAAATGCTGGTGCGCGTCGATCCGCATGGTCACCCCTCCCGACCGGGCAGCGGCGCGCCATCGGCGATCAGCCCGCGGGCTTTCAGGCGGGACCAGAAGGAGGCGGGGATCTCTTCGCCGAACCAGTCGACATTCGATCTGATCTGCTCGGCGGTGCGTGCGCCGGAGACGACGGTCACCACGGCCGGATGGGCGAGGGGGAATTGCAAGGCCGCCGCCTGCAGGCTGACGCCCTCCTCCTTGCAGGCCGCGCGCAGCACATCGACGCGGGCGAGGACATCGGCCGGCGCGTCTGTATAGTTGAACTTGCGGTTGCCGGCGAGCAGGCCGGAATTGAACGGGCCGGCCACCACGATGCCGACGCGCTGGCTGGCGCAATCGTCCATGAAGGCAAGGCTCTGTTGTTCGAGCAGGGTGTAACGGCCCGCGAGCATGGCGACATCGATGTCGAAGACCTGCATCGCGTCGCGGATGATCTCCCACTCGTTGACGCCGAGGCCGACTGCTTTGGTAAGTCCTTCCTCACGGAGTTTCTTCAGCGCGCGAAAACCGCCGCCGGCCGTCAGCTGGTACCAGTAGTGCTGGTGCTTGTCGCCATGGGTCATGCTGCCGATATCGTGGATGTAGAGGATATCCGGCTTGAGGATGCCGAGCCGCTGCTGGCTTGCCTCGAACGACCACATGATGCCGTCATAGCTGTAGTCGAAGACCGGCCGGAAGGGCAGCGGCTCGACATATCCGTCTTCCTGCGAGCCGACCGTCTCGTCCGGCTGCATGAGCCGGCCGACCTTGGTGCTGAGCACGAAGTCGCCGCGCGGCAGGTCGGTCAGCATCGTGCCCAACCGCCGTTCGGAGCGTGTGTATCCGTAGAAGGGCGCCGTATCGTAATAACGGATGCCGGCCTCCCAGGCGGCCCCAAAGGCGCCGGCCGATTCCTCGTAAGAGGTCTTGTGGTAGAGGTTGCCCATCTGCGCGCAGCCGAGACCCATGACGGTGAGATCCACGGGGGCATTTGGCAGCTTTCGGCGCTCAGTGACATTCATGGGAAAGTCCGAAATTCCTGGTGATGACGGGGACGGACGCGCATCATTCGCGATGCGCGCCCGCGGGGGTAACCTTAGTACAGAACGTTCTTGGCTTCCGGCTTGTCGATATTGTCCTTGGTGACCACGACGACGCCAGTATCGACGAACTTTTCGACCTTCTCTTTGTTGATCGACTGGAGCACTGTCTTGACGCCGAGTTCGCCCATCTGGAAGGAGCCCTGCACCGCGATTGCCGACAGCGTGCCGTCTTTCACGAATTCCTGCAGGTCCTGATTGCCGTCAAAGCCGATCGCGACCACCTTGCCGGCCTTGCCGGACTGTTTCAGCGCGCGGCCCATGCCGATCGCCGTCGGCTCGTTGGCGCCGAAAATGCCCTTCAGGTCGGAATTGGCGGCCAGCACGTCGGTCGTCTGGTTGAGCGCCGTCGCCATCTGGGACTGCGAGTAGAACGGCCCGACGATGGTCAGCTTCGAATTCGCCTTGATATAGTCAGTAAAGCCGCCGACGCGTCCGATCTCGGAGCCGGCACCCGCGACGTAGGACATCACGGCGATCTTGCCTTCCTTGCCGACCTTGTCGATCAGCGCCTTGGCGGCAAGCTCGCCGGCCTTCTTGTTATCGGTAGCGAGGAACGACTGGTAATATTGCTCGGAGCCCTTGGCGAGCAGCGAGTCGATGATCACGACCGGGATGCGGGCCTCCCAGGCCTTCTTGACGGCCGGGACGAGCGCGTCCGGATCGGACGGGGCGAGAACGATGCCGGAGACCTTCCGGTTGACGGCGTTCTCGACCATGTTGACCTGGTCGGCGATCGCCGATTCCGCGGCCGGTCCCTGGAAGGTCATGGTGTTGCTACCGCCGCCGGCCTTCATGGCGGCATCGGCACCCTTCTGGACATTCTGCCAGAAGGTGGAATTGACGGTCTTCACGATGACGGCGATTTCGCCGGCCCAGGTCGGGACAGCACTGGCCGAGAACGCGGTGAGCGCGATCACGGATGTCAGCAATGCGGCAGCAAGCTTTCTCATGTCTTCCTCCTCTTTTCGTTGGCCTGATCGGCCGGTTATTCTAGAGAGCTCCTCACTCTCCTTGACGTCTCGCGGGTAAAGGTCCGCGTGCCCTTATCTCAGCGGCGGTTGCGCAGCTGGTCGATCCATACGGTGACCAGAATGACGAGGCCGATGATGATCTGCTGCGTGAAGGCGGAGACGCCGTTCATGTTGAGGCCGTTGCGAAGGATGCCGATCACGAAGGCGCCGATCGCGGTGCCTGAAATCGTGCCGACGCCGCCGATCAGCGAGGTGCCGCCGATGACCGCGCTGGCGATGGCGTCGAGTTCGTACATCACGCCCTCGTTCGGCTGGGCGGTGACGAGGCGCGACATCAGCACGCAGCCAGTGAGGCCTGCCAGCGTGCCGGAGAGCACATAGGTGAAGCTCACGATGCGGGCGACGTTGACGCCGGAAAGCCGCGCCGCATCGGCGTTCGAACCGACCGCATAGATATGCCGGCCGAGCACCGAGCGGTTGAGCATGTATGAGACGGCAATCGCGATCGCGATCATCAGGATGACCGGGTAGGGGATGCCAGGAAAGACGATGGTCGGAAAGCCGTCGTCGCCGATGGTGACGACCCGGAAGAGCGAGCCGTTCCCGAGCTCGCCGAAGGATTCGCCAAGACCCGAGACGGCCCGCGCCCCGGTAATCTGCAGCGCCACGCCGCGGGCGATCATCATCATGCCGAGCGTCGCGATGAAGGGCGGCAGCTTCATCCTGGTGACGAGAATGCCGTTGATGAAACCGCAGGCCGAGCCGGTCAGAATGCCGCAGATCATGCCGAGCCAGACGGGCGTGCCGAAATCCTTGACGGCCAGCGCCGCGACCACCCCGGACAGCGCCAGAACCGAGCCGACCGACAGGTCGATGCCGCCGGTGATGATGACGCAGGTGGCGCCGATGCCGAGAAAGGCGATCGAGGTCACCTGCAGCGCCACCGTCATGCCGTTGTCGATGGTGAAGAAGGCGCTGCTGGTCGCCGAAAACACGCCGATCAGCACGAACAGGCTGCCGAGCGCGGCGAATTTCTGGATGATATCCTTCTGGCGGTCGCTGAACGTGCCGCTCTTCTGTTTCGATATTTCGGTAATTTCAGCCATGTTATGCCCTCATCCTGCCGACCGAGCGTAGCCGGAGGCGTATCGCATGATCTCTTCCTGGTCGGTTTTCGCAGTCTCCAGCACGCCGGTGATGCGGCCCTGATGGAAGACGGCCACGCGGTCGGTCATGCCGAGGATCTCCGGCAGCTCGGAACTGATCAGCACGACGCCGATGCCGTTTGCCGCAAGCTCGTCCATGATCCGGTAGATGGCGAGCTTGGCGCCGACGTCGATGCCGCGCGTCGGTTCGTCGAAGAACAGCAGCTTCGATTTGCGGAACAGCCATTTGCCGATGATGATCTTCTGCTGGTTGCCGCCCGAGAGAAGGCGAACCGGCTGCTTGATCGAGGGCGTGCGGATGTTCAGGAGATCGATATAGTCATTGGTGACCTTGGTTTGCCTGGCGAAGTCGATCAGGCCGAAACGGTTCGAGACCGCCTCCATATTGGCGAGCGTCATGTTGGCGTCGACCGGCATCTTGACCGCCAGCCCCTGCGCCTTGCGGTCCTCGGACAGATAGGCGATGCCGGTAGCGATCGCATCGCGCGGCGAGGTGATGGCGAGCGTCTGGCCGTGCAGGGTGACCGTGCCGGCATCGAGCGGATCGGCGCCGAAGATGGCGCGCGCCACTTCCGTGCGTCCGGCGCCCATCAGGCCGGCAAAGCCGAGGATCTCGCCGCGGCGCAGCGTGAACGAAATATCGTGGAAGACACCGGCGCGTGAAAGATCTTGCGCCGAGAAGATGATTTCGTCGCTCGGAACCGACGTCCGTTCGGGAAACTTCTCCTCCAGCGACCGACCGACCATTTTCGAGACGATCGCATCGACGCTGGTGGCGGCAAAATCGTCGGTGGAAATGTAGCGCCCGTCGCGCAGCACCGTGACGCGGTCGACGATCTCGGACATTTCGTCGAGCCTATGGGAGATATAGACGATGCCGACGCCCGACGTCTTCAGATCGCGGATGACCTTGAACAGCTTTCCCGTCTCCTGCTCGGTCAGCGACGAGGTCGGCTCGTCCATGATCAGCACTTCGGCGTCCAGCGACAATGCTTTGGCGATCTCGACCATCTGGCACTGGGCGACGGAAAGGCCCCGCACCGGCCGGTCCGGATTGATGTCGACCCCGAGCCGGTCGAGGCATCGCTTGGCGTCGGCCCGCAGTTTCTTGCGGTCGACCAGAAAGCTCCCGCCGAGGAAACCGCGGCGCGGTTCCCGGGCGAGATAGATGTTTTCCGCCACCGTCAGGTGCGGCACGAGATTGAGTTCCTGGTGGATGATGGCGATGCCGGCGGCTTCCGATTCCCGCGTCGAGGAGAAATGCCGTTCCTCGCCCTTGTAGGTGATCGTGCCTGAACTCGGCTGGTAGACGCCGCTGACGATCTTCATCAGCGTCGACTTGCCGGCGCCGTTTTCGCCGCAGACGGCGTGAACCTCGCCGCGGCGGAGGTCGAAATGGACGTTGGCGAGCGCTTTGACGCCGGGGAAATCCTTGCTGATATTGTCGAGGCGGAGCAACGGCTGGGTCGTCGAAACCGATGCGGCATGGCCCGGCAGCATGGCGGCGCCATGTATGGTCTGCCCAAGCTCGGCCGGACGGTTTTCCACTTTTGCCTCCCCGGGCCGGTCAGGCCCACTCGCCGGCGGCTCCTCCCTCCGGCGTTGACAATGGGTAAACCTGAGGGCGGAAGTGGTCAAGCCAATTTTTCACGCCTCAGCGCAGACCCGTGGCGGCGGACATGAAGAAGCGGCTAGAATGGCTAAAATCGTTCAAAATCAATGATGAGAATTTGTTTGTTGCTCTCCCTAATCCTCCTGATATGGTAAGGCCAAATTGTTCGGGACGACGAAATTCATGAACGGACCCATCAAGACGGCGGAACCACGGCGGCTGTATCAGCAGATAGCCGACCAGATCCGGGTGCTGATCCAGGGCGGCCAGTTTCCGGCCGGCGCACGCCTGCCGGCCGAGCGCGAGCTTGCCCAGCAGCTTGGCGTCTCGCGCCCATCCTTGCGCGAGGCGCTGATCGCGCTCGAGATCGACGGAAGCGTCGAAATCCGAATGGGGTCAGGCATCTATGTGACGGCCGAGCCGGACCGGCGGCCATGGCAAAGCGGCTCCATGGGCGAAAGCCCGCTCGAGCTGATGCAGGCAAGGGCCGCCGTCGAAGGCGCGGTCATCCTGCTCGCGGCGGCAAGGATCACGCCGGAGACGTTGCGGTCGTTGCGCCAGACGCTCGACCAGATGCGCACCGAGATCGCCGAGGGGCGCAAGGCGCTCGATCTCGACCGGCTTTTCCATCTGACCATCGCCAGCCAGTCGGGCAATTCGGTGCTGGCTCATATCGTCGGCGACCTCTTCGACGAGCGCCACAGCCCGATGTCGGCGCAGATCCGGGTGCGGTTCGAGACGCCTGAAACCTGGGGCGCTGCTCTGGCCGAACACGAAGCGATCTATGCGGCGCTGGAAACACGCAATCCGCTTCTGGCCCAGGCGATGATGCATGCACATCTGGAGGAATCGAAACAGCGCTGGATGAACCACGAGACACGGTGATATTCCTGTGGCTGTTTCGGGAGGAAACGAAAAATGGATCTTGCGGCTTCACCCATCATCATCTTGAATCCGATCGACGACGTCGGTGTCGCAAGGCAGCCGATGCGGGCCGGCGGCCCGACCGGTTACGGGGATCTTGTGGCCCGCGAGCTGATCGGCCGTGGCCACAAGGTGGCGATCAGGGCGATTCCCACCGGCGGCGAGGTGAAGAAATACGGCCAGGTGATCGGCGTCGCGACGCAGGACATCGCCCCCGGCAGTCACGTGCACCTGCATAACCTCGCCATGCTGCCCTCCGAGCACGAGCATCAGTTCAGCGTCGATATTGAGGAAAAGGGCATGCTGCCGGAAGCCGAGCGGCGCACCTTCATGGGGTTTGACCGGGGCCTCGGCGGCGCCGGCACTCGCAACTATATCGGCGTCATCTCGTCGGTGAACTGTTCCGCCACGGTGTCGCGCTACATCGCCGACTATTTCAACCGCCTGGGCGGGTTGGACGGTTTCGACAATATCGACGGTGTCGTGGCGCTCACCCATGGCGGCGGTTGCGCGCTCAACAACAAGTCGGAAGGCTATCGGCTGCTGATCCGCACGATCCAGGGTTATGCCCGGCACCCGAATTTCGGCGGCATCCTGATGATCGGCCTCGGCTGCGAAACCAACCAGATAGCCCCGATCCTCGAACATTACCGCATGGAAGAGGGCGAGCGGCTGCGGACGATGAACATCCAGCAGTATGGCGGGACGCGCAAGACGATCGATGCGGCAATTGCCATCATCAAGGAAATGCTGCCTGGCGTGAATGCCGCGACGCGCACGCCCCAGCCTCTCTCAAAACTGAAGCTTGCGCTCGAATGCGGCGGCTCGGACGGCTATTCCGGGATTTCCGCCAATCCCGCCCTCGGTTATGCCTCGGACCTGATCGTCCGCAACGGCGGCACCACCGTGCTCTCAGAAACGCCTGAAATCTACGGCGCCGAACATCTTCTGACCCGCCGCGCGGTCACGCCGGACGTGGCGAAAAAATTGCTGCAGCGGATCGACTGGTGGCGGGACTATACAGCCCGCAACGGCGACGAGCTCAACAACAACCCTTCACACGGCAACAAGCTCGGCGGCCTGACCACCATTCTGGAAAAATCGCTCGGCGCGGTCGCCAAGGGCGGGTCGATGCCTTTGAAGGCGGTCTACGAGTTCGCTGAGACCGTCACGGAACCTGGGTTCGTGTTCATGGATACGCCTGGCTACGATCCGGTCGCGGTGACCGGGCAGGTCGCCGGCGGCTGCAACGTCATCTGTTTCACCACCGGCCGCGGCTCGGTTTCGGGCTTCAAGCCGTCTCCCTGCATCAAGATCGCCACCAATTCCGAAATGTACGAGCACATGAAGGAAGACATGGACCTGAACTGCGGCGGCATCGTCACCGGCGAGGAGACGATCGAACAGGCGGGACTGCGGATTTTCGAGGATGTGATCGCGGTGGCCTCGGGCAAGAAGACGCTCAGCGAGATCTACGACTACGGCGACAACGAATTCGTGCCGTGGCAGGTGGGGGCGGTGACCTGAAAACGCCTCCGCTCCGTCATCCTCGGGTTTGAACCGAGGATCTACTGACGGGTGGTACCGATACTGCATTCACGCCAAGCCCGAGGATGACAACCGGTATGTTTCTACGCGTCAAAAACTGAAAGGGCAGCGGCCTGAGCCGCTGCCCTTGTTTTGCGTTGACCTTATGTCGCCTTACCGGATGACCATCTGCTGCGGTGCGCCGGGCTTTGCGGGCTGTTGCAGCTTGACCGGAGCAGGGGTCTGCGTGCCGGACAGCTTGTCGCGTTCGCGCCACAGGGCGGGCAGCGACAGCAGCGCGATCGAGACCAGCGCAATCGCGGTCTTGGTGAACTCGTTGAGCTCCGGCGTCCGTCCGTCGAAATAATAGACGAAGTAGACGATCGCGACATGCCACACATAGACATAGAGCGAGTGGCGGCCGAGGAGCTGCAGGTACTTGATCGAGAACACCCAGGTGATGGCACCGGCGATGCGGCGCACCCACTCGTCCTTGTGCTTCGGACCGGCGACGATCAGCCAGGTGACCAGCATCGCGACGGCTGCGAAGTTCAGGAGGTAGACCGGGCCGAAATCGGCGCGGATTTCCATCGAGGCGAACTTGCCGATCATGTGCGGCGGCATCAGCTCATGCGCGGTGATCAGGCGCAGCGGCAGGAAGAACAAAACCATCAGCAGCGCTACCTTCGGGATGAAGGTATTGTCCGGCGACAGGATATTGCTCCACTTGATTTTGCCGGCCGAGGTCAGCGCGCCGAGTACGAGACCTGCGTAGAAGACGATCTGCCAGCCGAGCAGGTTGAACGATGCGCGGATGCCTTGGTCGTCCGCACCCATGACCATGTCGTTGAGCGGGGTCGTGGCGATCTGCTGCAGGCCGAGCTGGGCCGCCATCCACAGGATCACCGAACCGGCTACCACATAATGCCACTTGTCCTCCAGCACCAGCTTCACCAGCATCGGAGCGAAGAGCATGTAGACGATATACTGGGGCAGGATGTCCATGAAGGTCGGCTGGTACAGGAAGGTCGCGATCGCAGCGAGGCGCAGCGGGTCGTCGAAGGTCGTGTAGCCCAGCCAGTTGAACCAGATCGAATAGGCGCCCGGCAGCAGCATCTGCGCGACGAGCACAACCAGCACGATGCCCATCGCATAACGATAAAGCTCGAACGCCCGGTTGTAGATCGCCGTGCGGCCGGCCGCGTAACCGTTCTTCAGCATCTTCTTGGCATAGACCATGCCGATCAGGAGACCGGACAGGAACACGAAGCCCTGGGCGTCTTCCACGAAGGCGAGCTGATTGTGGTTGATCTTCACCAGAAAATAGCCGCCGGCAAAGATCAGATGGTTCAGCACCATGAAAACGAGGAAGTATCCTCGCATACCATCAATAATATCAAAGCGTTTCATCGGTCGCGGTCTCCGTCTTTGCCGGTCCCGAACGCTCTCGCCTTTCGGTCCGTAAGGCCTCTGCGGGCCAGGATGTACGCGGCTAAACGCGGCAAAAAGCCGGACAGTTCCAGCCCTATCTGGGCGTTTAGACCTGATCTACTGTAAACAGTCCGTGATGACTCGGGGATGAACGCTGGGTTGGGTGCGGTTCACACTATTCCGCCGCGACGCGTTTCAGCCCTGCAACCTGAGTGAGGTAGGCGCGCATGGCGGCGGGCTTCACCGGCTTGTGCTGTACGCCGATGTCGTGGCGCTCCGCCTCGGCACGGACTTCGGGCGTGCGGTCGGCGGTTATGATCAGCGCGGGGATGTCTGCCTGATATCTCTGGCGGAGCTTGAGGATGGCCTCGATGCCGTTGCCGTCGTCGAGATGATAGTCGGCGATGATGATTTCCGGCGGCGGTTCGCGGCGCTCAATGATGTCGTCCAGCGCAGCCAGCGAATCCGCCTGACCGACGGTGCAGCCCCAGCCGGTGATGAGCAGCGCCATGCCTTCGAGGATCCGCGGCTCGTTGTCGATGCAGAGCACCCGCAGCCCGTTCAGCGGCTGCGAGCGTTTGCGGCGCTCCAGCTGGCCGGCGGCATGGACTGTCTGCGATGCGCTCATGTCCATCGGCATCTGTACCCGGAAGATCGTGCCGCGGCCGGGCGTCGAGGCAAGCTGGACCGGATGGTTGAGCACCCGCGAAATGCGATCGACGATCGACAGGCCGAGACCGAGGCCGGCCGCCGTCTTCGCACCCTCGTCCAACCGGGCGAATTCCCTGAACACGGTGCGGAATTTCGAGGGCGGAATGCCGATGCCGGAATCGAGCACCTCGATGATAACCTGGTCGCCGCGCCGGCGGGCGCCGATCAGCACCTTGCCGTCGATCGTGTATTTGATCGCGTTGGAGACGAGGTTCTGCACCAGGCGGCGCAGCAGGTTGGCGTCGGAGCGGACCTTCAGCGATGTCGGCATGACGACGAATTCGAGGTCCTTCTCGCGAGCCATGGGCGCGTAGTCGGTTTCGATGCGTTTCAAGAGGTCGTCGAGCGGTACCGAGGTGAAACGCGGCTTCATGGCGCCGGTGTCGAGCCTCGAAATGTCGAGCACCGCGCCGAGGATCGCCTCGACCGATTCCAGCGCGGAATCGATATTGCGGACCAGCGAACCGTTGTTGTCGGAGGCGCCGAGCCGCTCCACCAGCGCCGAGGAATAGAGCCGGGCGGCGTTGAGCGGCTGCAGGATGTCGTGGCCGGCGGCCGCGAAGAACCGGGTCTTGCCGATATTGGCCTCGTCCGCGGATGCCTGCGCCTCGGCAAGCTCCTTGTTGACGCGGGTGAGTTCGGCGGTGCGCTCGCCGACCCGCTGTTCCAGCGTCTCGTTTGCCTGTTTCAGCGCCTGGTCGGCAGCAACGCGATCGGAAATATCGGTGAAGGTCGCGACGATGCCCTTGTCCGGCATGGCGTTGGAGCGCACTTCGATGATCCGCTCGCCGCCGTTCAGCACCAGCGAGAAGGGCGCGTCGAGCGTCTGGAACTGGCGGATCACCTTCGCCTGATCAGCTGCCGCGAGATCGCCGCGTTCCGAAAGGATGGCGACCATGTCGGCGAGCGGAAAACCGACCTGGCCCACCTGTTCCGGCAGGTCGAGCAGATTGCGGAAGCGCCGGTTCCAGATGGTCAGGCGCTCGGAACTGTCGAACACGGCGATGCCCTGGTCCATCTGGGACAGCGCCGTCTGCAGCATGTCCTGGTTATATTGCAGCGCCTCGCTTGCCTGGTCGAGCAGCCAGGCCGTGTCGGAATTGGTGTCCTCGGCCTTCTGCAGGATCAACGACAGGACAAGCCGGGCAGAGGACGAGCCGATGGCGCTGCCGAGCAGCTGTTCGGAAAAATGGATCATCGCCATGTCGGCGGGCTGGTCGTCGCTGAATGTACGGCCGGCCGTCTTTTCGTAATTGGAGAAGGAGCGCCGCATGCGTTCCTCGCCGAGATAACGGGCGATCGCGGTCTTCAGGTCGCCGACGCCGACGCGGGTCTTCCAGCCGCGGGTGGCAAATTGCGAGCGCAGGTGCCTTTTCACAAAAATGCCGGCCTGGATGCGCTCGACGGGACGCGGATTACGCGACAGCGACCCGAGCACGAAGGCGAGCATGTTGAGCGTCAAGCTGAAGATCGTCGCATTGACCAGCGGGTCCGTCTGCGCCCCGGAGAATATGCCGGTGCCGGGGAACAGGAAATTGAGGACGGCGGTGGCCACATGGGAATTGTCCGGGCCGCCGAGGCTCGGCACGAACAACAGATAGGCCCAGGCGAGGAAGCCGAAGGACATGCCGAGGATGGCGCCGCGGGCGTTGGCACGGCGCCAGACGAGGCCACCGAGGAGGGCAGGAGCTACCTGCGCAATGGCCGCAAATGCCAGAAGCCCGATCGAGGCAAGCCCGGACTGGCTGTCGGCCATGCGGTAATAGGCATAACCGAGGATCAGAACGCCGAAGATCGCAACGCGGCGGATGTTCAGCAGCGTGCGGGTAAAATCGGTGCGCTGGCCGGAGCGCGCCGCCATCAGCCGTTGCCTGAGGAAGATCGGGATGATGATGTCGTTCGACACCATGATCGAGAGTGCCACGGATTCGACGATCACCATGGCGGTGGCGGCGGAAAAGCCGCCGATGAAGGCGATCAGCGAAACCACCTTCAGTTCGCCGGCGAGCGGTAGGGTCAGCACGTAGAGGTCGGCGTCACCCGTACCGCCGAAGGTGATCAGTCCGGCCATGGCAACGGGCAATACGAAGATATTGATGGCGACGAGGTAGAGCGGCAGCAGCGCGCTCGCCACCTTGCGCTCCTTTGTCGTGCGGTTCTCGACCACCGTGACGTGGAACTGCCGCGGCAGCATGATGATCGCAAACGCCGACAGCGCGATCAGGACCAGCCAGCGGCTGATCGGAGTCTCGTAGGCGAGCGCCGAACCGACGAGCATGTTTTCGGACGCCTTGGCGAGCAGGTCGGCCGGCCCGTCGAAGAGAATGAAGAAGACCGAAAAGCCGACCGTCGCAAAGGCGAGCAGCTTGACCACCGATTCCATCGCGACTGCAAGGATCAGCCCGTCCTGGTGTTCCGTCGCATCCGTATGGCGGGTGCCGAAGATGACCGCGAAACAGGCCATCATCAGCGTGACGATCAGCGCCAGGTCGATGAAATAGAGATTGCCGCTGCCGATGCCGTAATCCGACGGATTGACCATGGCGGCGACCGAACTCGACACCGCTTTCAGCTGCAGCGCGATATAGGGAACGGCGCCGACCAGCGCGATGATCGCGACGATCATCGCGACCGTGGAATTCTTGCCGTAGCGGGCGGCGATGAAATCGGCGACCGAGGTGAGCTTCTCGGCCTTGGCGAGTTCGACGATACGCCGGATGATCGGCATGCCGAGCGTGAAGGCGAGGATCGGGCCGATATAGATGCCGGTGAACTCCAGGCCCCTCTGCGAGGCAAGCCCGACGCCGCCGAAATAGGTCCAGGAGGTGCAGTAGATCGCAAGGCTCAGCGCATAGACGATCGGCCTTCCGTTCTTCGGGACCCCGAAGACACGGCTCCGCCGGTCGCCGTAGCTCGCCACCGCAAACAGCAGCAGCACATAGGCGAAAGCCGAAACGAAAATGATCCAGCCCGGAAGCATTGCTCCTCCGCAAAAGGCTTTCTGAAGCTCGAACATTAGGGGAAAAGCATGCGCTTGGAAATCTGCGGGCTCTCGGCAAAAAGTCCAATAGACGGCCGGATTTAAGGGTCTCGCGAACGCATCTTTTCAGGCGCGGCGAAAGCGCTATGTTGGGCATGGCTCAATCTGAAACGCCATGGGGGAAAATGGCCATGTCAATGATCAGCGAATTCCGTTCCTTTATTGCCAAGGGCAATGTCGTCGACCTCGCGGTCGGTATCATCATCGGCGCCGCTTTCACGGGCATCGTAAAATCGCTGGTCGACGACATCGTGATGCCGATCGTCGGCGCGATCACCGGAGGCGGCTTCGATTTCTCGAATTATTTCCTGCCGCTGTCGAGCGCCGTCACGGCGCCGTCCCTCGCCGCCGCGCGCGAACAGGGCGCGGTGTTTGCCTACGGTAATTTCATCACCGTTCTCATCAATTTCGTGATCCTCGCCTTCATCATCTTCCTGATGGTGAAGGCCGTGAACAAGATGCGCCTGGCCGATGAGAAGAAGTCAGCCGAGGAAGCGCCTTCGCCGCCGCCGGCCGATATCCAGCTTCTGACCGAAATCCGCGACCTCCTGAAGGTAAAGTGATCTTTTGATCACGCACCAAGGATTCATTAGCGGAATCGATCTCTGCCTCACGGATTATCATGGGATTCCACGGCTTTCCTGCGCTAAGGATGTGGGAAACAGCCCCGAGGGAATTCCATGTCGATCATCTCCAGTCTCAGCCCCCGCGCCGTCGCTGCGCCCGAAAGCGGTATTGTCGAGGTTCTCAATTACGCCCGCGGGCGGGAGGGATTGATCCCGCTCTGGGCCGGTGAAGGCGATCTGCCGAGCCCGGACTTCATCAACCGCGCCGCGACCGAGGCCTTGCTCGGCGGCGAGACCTTCTACACTTGGCAACGCGGCATTCCCGAACTGCGCCAGGCGCTGTCGGACTATTACGCGCGGCATTTCGCGGTGTCGCTGCCGGTCGAGCATTTTTACGTCACCGGTTCCGGCATGCACGCGATCATGCTGGCGGTGCAGGCGGTGACTTCTCCCGGCGACGAGATGATCTATCTGTCGCCGACCTGGCCCAACATCATCTCGGCGATCGAGATCTCCGGCGCCCATTCCGTCGGCCTGCCGCTCGATTTCGTCGGCGGCCGCTGGTCGCTCGATCTTGCAAAGCTGGAAGCGAAGATCACGTCGAAGACCAAGGGCCTGTTCATCAACACGCCGGCCAACCCTACCGGCTGGTCCGCGACGCTGGATGATCTGAAGAATATCCTGACGCTCGCCCGCAAGCACGGCATATGGATCGTCGCCGACGAGATCTATGCCCGGTATTATTACGGTGGCGCCGCAAGGGCTCCGTCCTTCCTCGACATCATGGAGGAGGGCGACCGGATCATCTTCGCCAATTCCTTCTCCAAGAACTGGTCGATGACCGGCTGGCGGGTCGGCTGGATCGTCGCTCCGCCAGAAATGGGGCAGGTTATCGAAAACCTCGTGCAGTATTCGAATTCCGGCGTGGCCCAGTTCCTGCAGCGAGGTGCCGTGGTGGCACTCAACCAGGGCGATGATTTCGTGAACGCGAACATCGCGAGGGCGACCGAGGCGCGCGACATCCTCTGCGACGCGCTGATTGCCACCAACCGGGTCGAGACGCTTAAACCAGACGGCGCGCTTTACGCTTTCGTCAAAGTGGACGGCATCACCGACAGCCGCAGCGCAGCGCTCGATATCGTCGACAAGATCGGCGTGGCGCTGGCGCCCGGTTCGGCTTTCGGCAAGGGCGGCGAGCTTTTCCTGCGCGCCTGTTTCCTGCGCGATCCGAAGCAGATCGAAGAGGCGGCCGGCCGCCTCTCGGACTATATCAAGCGGCTTTGAACCGTTCCGGCACGCAAACGATAAAATTCGAGCGATCTGCTCAAGAGCGCGTTTGCCTTAGTCCTAGATAAACCCGGCGCAACCGGCGTCGGGTAAGCATTGTTGAAGACTGCCCGTGTTTTCGTCCTGCCAACGATAAGAAAGCAGGGAAGTATAGACATGGCAGTTCTGGTAACAGGCGGCGCGGGTTACATCGGCAGCCACATGGCCTGGGCTTTGCTCGACGCGGGCGAAGAAGTTGTCGTTCTCGACCGGCTGTCGACCGGTTTTCGCTGGGCGGTGCCGGCCGAGGCGCGCTTCTATCTCGGCGACGTCGGCGACCGCGCCGTTCTTTCGCAGATCTTTGCCGAAAACGACATCAACGCGATCCTGCATTTCGCGGGCTCGATCGTGGTGCCGCAATCCGTCGCCAACCCGCTGGATTATTACGAGAACAACACTGGCAATACCCGGATGCTTGCCGCAGCCGCGATCGCCGCCGGTATTCGCCATTTTGTCTTCTCGTCCACGGCTGCCGTTTATGGCGACCAGAAAGACGATACCCCCGTCCTCGAAAACGCCGACCTGCATCCGAAGAACCCCTATGGCCAGTCGAAGCTGATGTCGGAGATGATGCTGCGCGATGCCGCCGCGGCGCATGATTTCCGTTTCGTGGCGCTGCGCTATTTCAACGTCGCGGGAGCCGATCCGCTCGGCCGCACGGGGTTGTCGACAGAAGGCGCGACCCACCTGATCAAGATCGCCTGCGAGGCGGAACTCGGCAAGCGTCGTGGGGTCGATGTCTACGGGACAGATTATTCCACACCCGATGGTACCGGCATCCGCGACTACATCCATGTCAGCGACCTCGTGGACGCGCATCTGAAGGCCTTGAGCTACTTGCGCCGCGGCGGGGAGCCTCTGATCGCCAATTGCGGTTACGGCCGCGGCTACTCGGTCCTGGAGGTTCTGGATGCCGTGATGCGGGCGGGCGGCCGCAAGTTCGAAATCCGCTACGGGCCCCGCCGGCCGGGCGACGCGGCAAGCGTGGTGGCCAATTCGACGCTTGCTCGCCGACTGCTTGACTGGAAACCGCGCCTTGACGATCTTGATCTCATCGTCGAGACTGCGATCTCATGGGAGAAGGGCCTGGCTTCCCGCAAGGCCGAAGATCTCAAGTCGCTGCAGAGCAGGCTGGCGTCGGCTCGCTTCTAGGCTTCCGGATCGGCGCGAAAATTCATGGGAACATCCCTGGCCTGCGGGGTTTGCCTTAAGCGGGCAAACCCAATCCGCCGGTTCTGCCGGTGGTTTTAACGGAGGAAATCCCATGACTTTCAAGCTTGTTACCGTATCGATTCTTTCGCTCGGCCTGGCGGCAGGCGGCGCGCTTGCCCAGACGAGCGGCAATGGCAATTTAGGTACCAACGGAACCTCGGCCAGTGATAGCAGCAACGGCCAGAAAAAGATCGATCCCAACGCCACCAACAGCACGACCGGCGGCGCCATGGGCAATGCGGCAGGCACCAAGGACACCCGCACTAACTGCGCGCCGAACCTTCAGACGCGGGGCTCTGCCACAACGCCTGATGCGACCGGCACCGCGTCGGTTCCTTCGGGCCAGGCCGGCACGAACACAAAGGGTCAGTCTACGAACTGCTGATCTGAACGTCTTTCCCAAGAAAGGCCGGCATCGTCCGGCCTTTTTTCGTGACTGCCGATTCGGTCGCATGGCGCCTCTAAGGATTTGCCGATAAGGGAAGGTCTTCTCGATATCGGTATTCCATCATGCGACGCGCTCTGTTTTGTACCTTTCTCCTGCTGCCTCTAGCCGCCGGCGCCCAGAATCTGCCCCAGACGCGGTCCGTGAACCCCTCTTTGACGCAAAATGCCGTGCCCGCTCCCAAACTGGTGGAGCCGCACCTGCATGTCAGCCGTTCCGGCAATGCCAGCCGTCCCCGGGTTGCGCTGACCTTCGATGCTTGCATGGGCAAGGCGGACGAAAGAATCCTGTCCACTTTGGTCAGGGAGAGAATTCCCGCGACCATTTTCGTGACGGCCCGCTGGCTGAGAAACAACCCGCAATCGGTCGCAATCTTTCTGCAGAATCTCGATCTCTTCGAACTGGAAAACCACGGTCAGAACCATGTGCCGGCGGTCGACATGCCGGCCGTGATCTACGGCATCGCCGCTGCTGGGTCGCCGGAGGCGGTTCGCCAGGAAGTGGCAGGCGGCGCTGATGCCATGCTGGCGGCGGGGTTATCCGCACCACGCTGGTTCCGCGGCTCGACTGCGAAATACGATCCTTCGGCTATACGCCAGATCCGCGATATGGGGTATCGGGTCGCAGGGTATTCGCTGAACGGCGATGGTGGCTCCCTGCTCGGGGCCGACGTCGCCGAAAAACGCATTGCTGCCGCCAAGGACGGCGACGTCGTCCTCGCGCATATCAACCAGCCCACTCATGCCGCCGGCGAGGGAGTGGCCCGCGCGCTCGTTGCCCTGAAAAGGCGCGGCGTCGAGTTCGTACGCCTTTCCGACGTGGACGGCATCGGCGACGACGACACGACCCGGTGAAGGCGCGGTCTCTTCGGCGATTTTCGTGGAGGCCCTTTTTCCCGTGAATACAAATCGGGGGAGAGACGTTTCGGTCTCTCCCCCGATCGGTTTCAGGACGGGGTACGATTTACCGGACGACCTGCACGACCGTGCGGGTCTGCGGATCGACGATAACGCGCTGTTCGTTCACCACCGCATAGGCGTATTTCGGGCTGTCCGGAACCGGGGTCAGCACGACGGTCTCGGGGATGGGCTTGCCGACGACGATCTTCTCCTTGATGACGACGGGCGATGCCGGGGCAGGAGCCTGTTCCACATAGGTAACGACGCGTTCCGGCGGCGGGTCGATGGCGGTCCCGGCAACTGCGCCGGCGACGCCGCCGACGGCAGCACCGACCGGGCCTCCGATGATCGCACCGGTGACAGCGCCGCCGGCCGCACCATTGACCGTGCCTTGCTGGGCCGAAGCTGCAGGAGCGAGGACGCCGAGCATGGCGGCGGAAAGAATAAGGATCTTGGTTTTCACGATGGTTCTCCTTCTGGGTGTTACGACACGGGCGAGGGGTTCGCGCCGCGCCTTGGAATGCGATTGAGGCTGTTATCTCGTGACTGGCGCAGGCGGCTCGATCTTCGGCAGGGTCACGTGGATGCCGATATCGCGGTTTGCGAGGTAACCGCTTTCGAACAGGAAGAGCCCGCCTGCGATGACCACGATCAGCAGGATGGCGGCGACGACCCAACCGCCGCCGCCCGTATGGATCACTGTCGGTTCCCGGTCACGCATGGTTCTCTCCCGCGTTCGGCGCTCAGCCGACCAGGATGTAGACGATCTTGTGGCTCGAGGGTTCGACGATGATGATCCGGCCGTCTGCCAGCACGAAGTATTCGTAGCCGCGATAGGCCGGAACGATCTCGACGATGCGCGGCGGCAGAGGGTGCAGTTCCACGGTGGTCGGAACGGCGACGCCGACATCGACCCTGATATTGACATCGACCGGCTCGACCTTGTTCTGGACGAGGATCTGGCGCACTTGCGTCCGCTGTTCAGTGGAGATGTTGATGCTGCCCGTGGTCTCGTTGGAAGGTTTACCGGTTGCGGCCTGGTTAGAGTCAGGCTGCTGTGCGCCGTTGTTCTGGCGGGCAGTGTCTTCGGTGGCCGACTTGTTGGCATCGGTTCCCGAGCCCGAGCCCGAGCCGGAAGTGGCGGCCGTGGAGCTACCGTTCTGGCCGGCAGGTTTCTGCTGCGCGGTGTTGTCCTTGGTGCCTGTCTGGGCGTCAGCGGATTGCGCCTTCTTCGCATCGGCCGGCTTTTCCTGAGCTGCGGTGTCACCCTTCTTCAGGCGCTGCGGATCGTCGGCCGTGCTTTGGGCAGTCGTCGAACTGCTGCCGCTGGCGCCACCCTGCGGCTGCTGCGTCGTCGCACCCATGTCCTGTTGCGGCTGGGTCTGCTTGGCGCCGGACGAACCGTCCGAACCCGGCGGGAGCTTGCGTGGCAGGGTGGGCGAGCCACTGTCCTGGCCGGTTGCGGGAGCTTGAGTCTGAGCGATAGCCGGAACCACCGAAAGCGTCGATCCGGCAAGAAGCGCTATCGCGAGCGTCTGTTTCATTGTGGTTTTCATGCTGTTTCCTCTACCTCCTATTTCTCTTGAGCCTTTGTTTCATTTGCGAGCCACTGCCTGGGTTCGCAATCACCGTCCAACTACGGGTGCCACCGCTCGTTCCGCCGTTCGGGCTTCAGTCGGGCAGAGCAGGACTTCGGGCTGATCGTCGTTGGGCCTTTGGTCTGAGGGGGCGGGTTAAAGGTCTAAGGGGAGATGAAATCGCGAAACCGGACTGATAGGGTGCCGTTGGGCCTGGAGGTTTTTCAGGGGGTTTCCGTCACGGACAACGGCATGTTCGCGGTCCAGGTGGCTTCCGATCCCTGTCGCGGCTTTCTGTCTGCATTGCCATCTTGGGAGCGCTTGCCGCCTGATGGGATCAGATCCGGTTCCTGCGCAATCATCGGTCCTTTTCAGCGCAGAACCTTGCCCGCCGACCATCCTGTCGCGGTCGGCGGGCTCTTTGACCGGGAATTGCGCTACGGAACCATTAGGCAGGTGTCCGATTTAGACTTGCATACCAGTTCAAAAATGCCCCAAGCAGGAGATGGCCACCCAGGAGCCGAGAGATGCTGATCCGTAAAATGCTTTTCGTGAGCGGAGCGCTCACAGCGATTGTTGCAACCGTGCTGCCCTTGAAGGTGGTGGCCGGTGCGGATGGCATGCTGCGCGTCGCGCTGTCGAGCGTCGCGGCCCAGGAAGGCAATGGCAATGGCGGCGGCGGAAGCAATGGTGGAAACGGCGGTGAAAACGGCAACGGCGGTTCTGGCGGCAATGGCAACGGAAACGGCGGCGACAATGCCGGCGGCGACTCCGGCAATAGCGGAAATGGCAACGGCAATAGCGGCGGCAACGGGAATGGTAACGCCGGCGGAGCCGATAACGGCACCGGTGGCTCGGGAACCGGTGCGGGCGCCGGATCGGCTTCAGCAGGCGGGGCCGCAAATCCCGGCAGGGCCCCGGCGACACCCGCGCAACCCGCCACCCCGGCTGCTCCAGCGAAAGCCGGCGTCGAGGTCGATGTTCGCGGATCCTCGATAACCGTCCGCCATCAAAACGGCGCGACGGAACGGATTTCACAAGGCCGCTACGAGATGCGGGATTCGCGCTCCCGCACGATCGTCACCCGGACCGCGACCCCTTCGGATGCCTCAAGATTGCGGTCTTTCGGCCGCTGAGCGTTGATCGGTCGCATCGCGAAGAGCCAGGGCCGCCTCCGTCCGATTGGTCACCTTCAGCTTCGACAGGATGCGCGTCATGTGATGCTTGACGGTCTTTTCGTGAAGATCGAGTTCGCGCGCCACCCGCTTGTTGCTGAGGCCTGATGCCACGAGGCTTAGAACCTCCTGTTCGCGATCGGTCAATTCCGACAAAAGGCTGGGCTTTGCCGGGGTTTCGCCGGAGGCGGATAGGCCGGCGATCAGCCTCGCCGAAAGGGCAGGTGAAACATAGCTCTCACCCGATGCCACGGTTCTCACCACGTCTGCCAGGCCTCTGGAGCCGACACCCTTGAGAACGTAGCCTTTTGCGCCGAGCTTCAGCGCGGTTGCAATGTCTTCGCTCGCCTCCGAGACGGTCAGCATAACGATCTTCAGGTCCGGGCAATGATCGAGCGCTTCGGCAATGGCTTGGAGCCCGTTTCCGGGCATGGAAATGTCCATCAGCATCACGTCCGGGCACAATTCCCGAACGATACGCAGCGCGTCGTCGCGCGAACCGCCTTCGCCGACCATCTCGAAATCCTCGATCTCGCCGAAGCTGCGCGTCACGCCTTCGCGGAACAACGGATGATCGTCGACGACCGCAATCTTTATTCCTGTCATCAGGCCTGCTCCATTTCATGCACGTTCAGCGACATTCTGACCGTGGTTCCGTCCTTCGATGTGATGATTGAAAATGTCCCGCCGAGGCTTTCGATCCGCTCCCTGAGCCCTGCGAGCCCGAGGCCCTCCGGGCGGATGTGTTGGGGATCGAAACCCGGCCCCCGATCGGAAACTTCGACAACGACATTGCCGTTGTCAAAACTCTGGCGGACGCTCTGCTCCACGCCGCCGCCGTGCCGGAAACCGTTGTTGAGGGCCTCCTGCACGAAGCGATAGATGCAGATCTTGGCCGAGGGCGAAAGCGCTCGCGATCCGCTTGACACCGACAGCGCGACAGCGACGCCGGTGCGCTGCCGGTGCGCGTTGACGGCGCGCTGCAGCACGTCGGGCAGTTCGGCGGTCTCGATCTGCGGCAGAACCAGACCACTGCAGATGCTACGGATCTCGTCCATCGCTTCGTCGAGGCGCGCCTTGATCGTGGTAACCTCCGCTTCGCGGGCGTCGGGCGGGGTTGCGGGATCGGTCAGGAGCCGGCTGTCCACCCGCAGTGCCGCATAAGCGACAAGCTGGGCCGGCCCATCATGCAGGTCGGCGCCGAGCCGGCGCAGATAACTCTCGTTGAGGGCGGTGGCGCGCCGCGAGGCGCGCTGAGCCCGCGCGTGAAGGGTCCTGTTTTGCGAAAGGAGATCAGAGAGTTCAGCGACCCGCTGCGTCAGCGCCTGCCGCTGATGGTCGATCGTGCGGCTGCCGCGGAAAACGATCGCCGAAAGGATCAGGAAGAAGGCGAGCGTGACGCCGGCAACCGCAGCCCAGCTGCGAAGCTGGGCCTGGTAAAGGCTGCGCTCAAAATCGCCCGCGACCTCGTAGAACTCCGAGACCGCGACGACCTCTCCCGACCAAGGTTGCAGGATGGGATTGTAGATCTCGAGAAGTGGCATCCCGGTCGCGCGCTCGGCCTTGCTTTCCGGGTCCTCGGCAAGGCCGAAGCGCGCCACCATCTGTCCGGAAAATGCGGTTCTCAGACCCTCGCTCGGACCGTATTTCTGCCCCACCATGCTTTTGTCCGTTGCATAGAGGATCGTGCCGTCCCTGCGCCAGAGCTTGAAGGATATGACCTGGCCGCCGAGCGCGCCCTGGCCGAAGGTTTCGTCGAGCGCGCGGGTGGTGACGTCGTCGAGCGTCTGGTTGGTCTTCATGTCCGGGAGCAGCGGGGCGATGATGCTGTCGACATAAAGGGCGGTGGAAGCTGCCGAATTGCGGGTGACCGCCGCTTCGATGAGGCTGGTCACGAAGGCACCGACCAAAAGCATCGCCGCGAAGGCGACCAAACCTCCCGCGAGCAGAAACTGCCGGGCGAGGGATTGGTTGTTCCAGCGATCAAGAATTGCGCCGAGCCGCATCAGCATGCCATGTTGTTGACCCGCACCATGCGAGCCAATGGCGCGCAACGCGCAAGGGGCCTGATCCGTTGCATTGGGGGCCGATTATCAGAGACAGAAGATAAGCACCGCACGGCAACCGCTTCCGTCGGGGCTTCTAAGGTGGATCATCAGGCGGTTTCGGCCATATTGAACTTGAACAGGTAGTCGTGCCCCGTAAGCTTATCCAGGAGGGAGTAGCCCTTGGCTTCCAGGAAACTTCGCATCCGGTCTATATTCCGGCACTCTATCACCATGAACCTGAAATTGTGGCGGTCGAAATCCACACCCATCAGGACCTCCAGTTCGGCACCTTCGACGTCCAGCGACAAGATGTCCATCAGCGCCGGCGCCTTGCCCTCGTCCAGGATCGTGCTGAGCGGCTTTGCCACCGCACCGAACTCGAATGTCGCTTCGCGATTCCTCAGGAATTGTCGCGAGAGTTCCAGATGGGCTGATACGCTCTCCAAGTCGACCTCGACATTCGTTGAGACGCTCATGAGGTTGCCGTAAGTCATATCCACATATTTGTGAGGATAACCGAAGCGCACGCAGGCATTGCAAAATATGGCATTCTTCTCGCTGCGGTTCCTTCTGCATTCCAGAAAATTGTTTGGCGAGGGTTCTATGAGGATGCCGCTCCATCCGCGATTTTTTTCGAAATAATAGGTGTTGGACTGGCGAATGCCGTCATTGGCGCCCAGTTCCACGTAGAACCCGTTGTCGTAGTCGATATATTTCTCGATCTTCCGATCCAACTCGTTGAGCCCAAAATATGCGCTGCCAGGCTTTTTCTTTTTAAAAGGAAGACGCAGTTTGGGCATTGAATTTCACTCCGTAGCTTCCAAAAACGATGGGATCGCCGTCTCTGGAGCCCTTTGCATGGACATGGACACGTGGCGCCAGATAGCATATCGCGTCGAGCCTGTGCTATAGCGACGTCAAACGATTCAGGCAGATAAGCAAAATCCCGCCACGCTGCATGGCGCGGGTCGAATACCGCGGCGATGATTATGGGCTGGCCACCAGTTCCTGTCAGTGTTTCGGGCATATCTTTCTCAGGATACGCTCCAGCCTCATTTCCTTCTTCTTTCGATAGCAGCGCTCGCGCATATAGATATCGTCGGCGAGGAGTTCGTGGCAGGCACTTGCGGGTGGCGCAGCGGAAACTCCACGCTCCGGCGGGGAAGGTCCGCGACATTGTTAGACCTTGAGGTATGCGTTGCATCCGCGCGGAACCGAGATTGCTGATCAGATTGCCCCCTCGGCTGTATACTGATTTGTCGCTGAAGCCATTGTGAGGCAATAATTTGATAGCCTCAGGCGTCGAGCCGCCCTGGTACAACTCGGCGCCAGGTCGCCCACCCCAGATGAGAGGATATCGGCCGAAGAAGTAGCTGTCCTCGATCGCTGCCGGCCATGCGTGAAGTTCAAGCCGTTGAGCGTCCCAAAGTGGAAATTATCGTCGGAAGCCGAAAGAGTAATCAGCTTTGACGTAAAGCCGGATTGTCGGTAGGTTTCGGCAACCTAAGTTGTTGGAGATAATTAGCGTGGTTCAACTGTTGAAGCGTCTCTCGGATCGAGCATTCGGACGCAAACATCGAGAGGTCCGTAGAGATTCGCCGCTTTCGAAGCATGTTGCTCCTGCCGGCCTCCTGCCATCGTCCCAAATCATAAGGCTTGGTAGCGGCTATGGCGGATGGCACCTGCCGAAAGCCCATGGTTTAACCTCGGCAAGTGTATGCTATCTCGCTGGGGCCGGGGAAGATATTAGCTTTGACTGCCAGTTGGCCCGTGGTTTTTCGTGTGATGTGCGAATAATCGATCCAACACCCAGGGCCATCGAGCACTTCAAGCAATTGTCCAATGCGGTTGCTTCGGGTTTACCGTTCTGCGTGAGTAGCGCCGAGACCGAATTCTATGACGTGAGCCAGCAGGATCTGCAGAGAATTACATTTTGGGAGGTTGGCCTTGCGGGGAAAGACGCAGAGATGCGTTTCTATCTGCCAAAAAATCCGGATCACGTCTCTTGCTCTGCAGTCAATTTGCAAGGGACCGAGGATTTCTTCATCGCACAGTGCCATCGTGTCAAAACACTGATGGAAAGACATGGCGACACGCAATTGGATTTGCTGAAGATAGATATCGAGGGAGCTGAGTATCAAGTGATCGAGGACATCGTTTCATCGCTCACTTTGCCGCGCATCCTTTTGATCGAGTTCGATGAATGCCATTCTCCGCTTGATGGCCGCGCAGATGACCGAATTGCCCAGCATATTAGCATGCTATCCGGTGCCGGAATGCGCTGCGTTACCATCGAAGGCTGCAATGCGACATTTGTTCGAGAATAGCACTTGGCTTCGCTTTTATATTTTGCGCCTTTGAAATGCCACTAGCCGAAACATTGCGCACTTAGTTCAGACGCCTAGGGCGAAATCAGTCTTCAAATCTGCTTAGCGTTGCGGAGCCAACATCTACTATGCCAATACGGTCGCCAGTCGCACTGTTCACCTATAACCGTCCTGAACACACGAGGGCAACACTCGAGGCCCTCGTCAGGAACACGCTGGCTCCTGAGACAGACCTCTATGTTTTCAGCGACGGGCCTAAGTCGGATGCTGATACGGCCTCTGTTGCATCGGTTCGTGAAGTCGTTCGCGGGGTCTCGGGATTTGCCTCCGTCTCCCTCATCACACGCTCAGTCAACATGGGGTTGGCGAATTCCGTCATCACCGGCGTGAGCGAATTGCTAAGAGAGCATGGTCGGATCATAGTTCTGGAAGATGATCTCGTTACAACTAAGAATTTCATCGCCTTCATGAACGATGCTTTGGATCGCTATTCAAATGATCCAAAGGCTTTTTCAGTAACCGGCTATCGGCTCCCCGAGGGTTATCTACATATTCCTCGTGACTTTCCTTACGATACCTTCGCGGGATACCGTTGCTCCTCATGGTCCTGGGGGACTTGGCGCGATCGTTGGAATCTCGTTGATTGGGACATGAGCTATTTTGCCGATTTCATGAAGGACGAGATGGCACGGGCGGAGTTTGACAAGGGTGGTCGAGATCTTACTAAAATGCTTCGCCAGCAGAAGGAAGGTAAGATCGACTCATGGGCGATCCGCTTTAGCTTCGCTCACTATGCAAACGACATGCGTTGCATGTATCCGAGAAAGTCGCTGGTCCAGAATATCGGATTGGACAATTCAGGGGTGCACACCAAACCAAATCCGCGCTTCGTCCACACAAAGCTCGAAGACGACTGGTATCCAAAACGTTTTAGCCCGGCCGATGTTATGGATCCGCGAATCGCAGCTCGGTTTGTGACCGCGTTTAACGGACCGCTATATCCTCGGCAGAGCGGTCCGTTTCGTGGCATAAATCGCGCTGCACGAAAGGTAGCAAGCTACGGCCGGAGCCTGCCCTCTTTTCTGTTAAGCTTCGCTTTCGGCTCTCCCTCCCAAGTTGATATACTCACAGTTAATACCTACCAGAAAAAGGGTGGAGCGGCGCGGGCTGCTTGGAGGGTGTTTAGTGGCATTAGGCAGATCTACCCAAATTCAGTCTATCTTACCCTCGTCAGAGAGGACTCTGACTCGGCAGTTTGGGGGCTTGATAGCCGATCCATCCGGGGGAAAATTGCGCGACGGTTCACGCGTCACGAAAAAAGGCTGCTTAGGCGGTATTCCCTCCGCGAGGGGTCCTTCTTCTCTCCGTCGTTGAGCCAGAATCCCTTGAGGATTTCCCTCGCTCGGACAAGGCCTGCACTTGTGCACCTAAATTGGGTCGTAGATGGAGTTGTGGACTTTGACGAACTGGTGGCCTTAAAGCGACCTGTTGTCTGGACACTGCATGACACCTGGGCTTTCACTGGTGGCTGCCATTACACCGGGGACTGCACCAGATACCGCGAGGAGTGCGGTCAATGTCCGCAACTGGGAAGTTCGGATGCTTTTGATATCTCTCGGCAACTAATACAAACCAAGGCTGAGGTATATCGGAAGATGGATCTAACGATTGTTTGCCCCAGTAGGTGGCTTGCCGAGATTGCAGCTGAAAGTAGCCTATTGGCTGGCCGCCGGATTGAAGTCATTCCAAATGGTTTGGATACAGATGTATTTAAGCCGTATGATCAAGAAGTATCGCGATCACATTTTGGTATTTCAATAGATGAGTGCGTCATTCTATTTGGAGCACAAAGCCTGAATGACCCTAGAAAAGGAAGCGATCTTCTCATTGAATGTCTTGGAAAACTCAAATTTCCGTGTACGTTACTCACGTTTGGTGATGGAGATTTTTTCTCGCAACTTCCGGATGGTGTCCGGTTGCATGCGCTCGGCAATATAAAAAATGATGATGACCTAGCCATGGCATATTCCGCTGCAGACGTGTTCGTTTGTGCCTCGCGAGAAGATAATTTGCCAAACACGATTGCAGAGGCACTGGCTTGTGGCACACCATGTGCGGCCTTCGACGTCGCCGGCTTGAGCGATATGATTGACCACCGGGTGAATGGCTGGCTGGCGCGCCCTTTCGACACGGATGAATTGGCCGCTGGGATAAAATGGCTTACCAATCGAGCCCAAGCGGAAAGCCTAAGACTTGCGGCACGTGAAAAGGCGATTAAAGAATACGATCTAGCCTCTGTTTCCTCCAAATACGCCAAGCTATTTGACGAGCTAATGAAAGCAGCGGACCTGTAGTTGACATCGGCACCATTGGAGCCGCTCCGCGCGGTTCTGGACCGATAGCGGCATGTTTGTGCTTTGAAAGTGCTGACCGGCTTGCCCGTGCTTGCTTATGAAGCCCGCTACTGGTCATGCATCGGTGTATCCAAGACGCGCAAAATCGGATTGTTGAGAAGAACATCCTGGAAATACCCGGCCGCGCGCTCGGTGCCCAGCTCAAAACGTGATGGATCGGCTGCGATTCGTAAAACCGCTTTAGCGAAATCTTGATTGGTCGTCGCGGGCAAGGCATTTCCGAACGAAAGAAACGCCTTCATCGACATCCCCTGGGCATAGATGATGGGCTTACAGGCCGCGACGGCGTCTTGAACGACACCGGATCCTTGGAGACCATAGGTCGCCGCCTCATAAGGCAATAGGATCGCATCTGTCGACTGAAACAGCTGCTCGAATTCTTGTGGCGATATACGGTTGCCTTGTGGAGAAACGGTAACATTTCCTCCGCTACCGTTGAAATTTTGCAGGCCCCCATAGACGCCGCCTTCACTGAAGTCCGCCATCGAGCCTTGGATGGCGAAATCTATTGCGCCGACGGATCCGCTCTGAGCCAGCTCAGCAACGGCCGCGACGATATCTGCGATCCGCGCGCTACCCTTTTCGGGGCGGGGTTCTCCGAATATTCCCACGCGGAAGCTACCGCTATCATTCATCTTGGGGCGTGGAGGTAGTGCGACTGGCATGCTGCAGGGGAGATAAAGCCCCCCTTCGACGGTCATGCCGAAAGTCGCCTGAAAATAGGCCGCCAGTTCCTCGGTCTCGCTGAACAGCAGAACGTTCGCCGGAAGTTTTGCAAGGATCGCGCTCAGCCGCCTCGACCGAATCTTTTCGTTTCGGTCCCCCAACTCGGAATTCAGGAAGCGGAGGCAAATTCTGGGTGTTTCACCTGCCAATACAGCGCTCAGCTCAACCGCTGACTCGAGGGTGTCCAAGTCTGCCGTCGGTATAACGATGAGATCGTTTGCACCCACACCAAGGCTACGGCATATCTCTGCCAGTTGCCTACCGAAGGCGGAACAAGGCAGCTTGAGCGAATGCTTGGCTTTAAGGACGCCGAATACGGAAGCCATTTGCTCGAAGGCATTTCCGTAGAGCAAACGCGATCGCAGTTTTGCAAGCTTGATCGCCCTGTTGGTTAGCTTTCCCGCCGCTGTTCCCAGGAATCCGTCATAGGCTTCCCCAGCCACGATAATTGTCTCGTGATGCGGGAAGTACCGACGCAACGCGGCAATTTGTGTATGGTGGTGTCCGCGATTGTGGACGAGTTTGCGTTCTACAATCAGCAGCTTTTGGCGCGCGCTTGCGTCGCTCATGGGGTCTTGCTCTGTTGGAGGGCCGGGCCTAGGTCGAAGAGGCATCAGATCGGCCCAATGAATTCTCGTTCATGCAGCTGCGTACAAATTTTGTTGGGCAGACATCAAGATATTATTGTTCCAGCACAGGGACAAAGTCCGGTCGCAAGAACCTTTATATCTGGATCTAAGTCGCTCGAGGCACTGGAGCTTCAGAATTCATCGTTACTCGCGTCTGATAGCGTCCTGCATCTCATTCCAGCTCAACCTTTTCAGGTGATTGGAGATTGTTCAGACGAGCGTAAAGGCCATCTGTCCGTGTCGCAAGTTCCTCATGTGTTCCTTCTTCGACTGCCCGGCCTTCATGCATGACGATGATCTTGTCGGCATTGACGATTGTAGACAGGCGATGGGCGATGACGACGACGGTCCGCCCGTGCATGGCGGAATCGAGTGCCCTTTGCACGGCGGCTTCGGATTCGTTGTCGAGCGCGGAGGTGGCTTCGTCGAGAAGGAGGATCGGTGCGTTGCGCACGAGTGCGCGCGCGATCGACAGACGCTGCCGCTGACCGCCGGAGAGGGTCATGCCGTGTTCGCCGACCGGCGTTTCGTAACCCGCCGGCTGCATGAGTATGAAGTCGTGGGCATGGGCAAGTCGGGCGGCTTCCTCGACTTCGGCATCGGTCGCTTCGGGCCGTCCATACCGGATATTGTCGCGGATCGTTCCTTCGAACAGATAGGGTTGCTGCGTGACATAGGCGAGGCTATGCCGCAGCGACGCCTTGGTCACATGGGCTATGTCCTGTCCGTCAATCAGGATCTGGCCTTCGGCCGGATCATAAAAACGAGGGATCAGTGATATGATCGTCGATTTGCCCGCCCCCGACGGGCCGACCAGAGCGGTTGTCTTGCCGCCTTCTGCCATGAGGTTCACACCCCGCAAGATGGGTGCACCGTTTCCGTAGGCGAACATGACATCCTTCAGTTCGATCTGCGCATTGGTGACGACAAGGTCGGGTGCGTTTGGATTTTCCCGTTGTAGCGGCTGCATGTCGAGCAAGCTGTAGATCATTCTGGCATTAACGACGGCTCTTTCGATCTGAACCTGCATCCGGGCAAGCCGGCGGGCTGGGTCGTAGGCCATCAATAGTGCTGTGATGAAAGCGAAGAAAGCGCCGGGGGCAACATCATCATAGATTGAACGAAAGGCGGCGTAGCCGATCACGCTGGAGATCGCCACGCCTGCAAATGTCTCAGTAAGGGGCGCGGTGCGTTCGGACAGGCGGGCAATCCGGTTGCTTTGTCTTTCGGACGTTTCGATAATGCGCTGGACCTTCTGTTCCAGCTGCTGTTCCATTGTAAATGCCTTGACGACCGTGATGCCCTGGATGGTTTCCTGCATGGCGCCCAGCACTTTGCTGCTCACCTCGACGGCTTCGCGCGTGACGCTGCGCAGCCTCTGCGATAGGTAACGGATCGCAAGAATAAGTGGTGGTGCCACGGCGAATACGATCAGCGAGAGAACCCAGTCCTTCAAAACCATCACGACGATCAACGACACAAGCGTCAGCAGATCGCGCGCGGTCGAGGTGACCACGAGGTTGAGAACGTCTTTTATGCCACCGATATTCTGGTTGACTTGCCCTGCGAGGCGGGCTGAGCGCGATTCCGCGAAAAAGCCGACCGAGAGCTTCATGAGATGCGAATAAAGACGCTGCTGGTAACGGGCAACGATATTGTTGCCAATCTTGGATAGCGTGACCGCTTGCCCGTAGGTCGCCAGCCCGCGAACCACGAAGGCCGCAAATATCGCAAAGCAGATCACCAGGACCATGTCAGCCCGCTTGTTCGCAAATGCCTCGTTGATAACGGACTCCATGATCCACGCCGTAAAGGCGGTGGACATGGCTGTCGCGATGAGACAGAAGATAGCAAACGCGTAACCGCGGATGTGGTCTCTGCCGTTTTCGGCGATCACCCGTTTCAGAACGCTAGTGACAGTGCCTGAATCCAGATGGTTCTTCTTGGCGTTCAATTGGGCTCCCGCTCGTCGCACCGGACGAAAGTTTCACATCTTGGGCGTATTAAACGCTTGGCACCCACTTTGCCAACCACGCTCGGTACGATTCTGCATGGCAGTTGCATGCGCGCCCTAGGCGCGCTTCATTCGCTGCAATTGGCGGAAACACGGCCTTGTACCAATTCGGCCAATTCGTCTGAAATGATAGGAGGCGCAGAAAAGGGCCGCACAAGCTGGTTCAGTTGATCAGCCGTGGACGGTTGCAAGCGTCGGCGCAACCTCAAGCAGGGTCACGGTGCTGCGACGCCGTAAAAGACCAAGCAGCAAGCTTCTCGTTTGGCTTAGTGAAGCGACACAGCCTCCGCGCATCCCAAGGATACTCTCGTCACCACGGGTGGCAACCCAGCCACACAATGGCCCGGGTGTCGCTTGATTGGCGACACCCCTACCAACGAGGCTCGGTCACGAGTCGGAAGCTTCGGCTGGCCATCCTAGTGGCGGTTTTATTATAAGCGCTGGCAGCCAGGCGCTCGGGAAATATAGACAGAGTCGGGACGGCCACGGGCTCCGCCACGCTTTCCGTAACCGGCAATAGAGTAATAATTGCGGTTCGTCGCGCTGATGTACGGGTCGTCGAGATGTCGTGAGGCGGCGGCCAAAGCTGCACGCGGGCTACAGCCGCGATCATAGCGGCGCTCGTCGCGGCGCTCGTATCGCCGGTCATACCGTCGATCGTACCGCCGATCATCGTAGCCCGGGCGCTCGATCCGCATGCCACGTTCTCCGAACTCAAATTCGAAGCCTTGGGCGGTAGCAGGCACAGTTTGAATGGCGATGCCGACAAGCAAGGCCGATATGCCGGCCAGCAATCGGAGTTGTTTCGTTTTCATCTGTTCTCTCCAGCAACGTAATAAGCCAAATTAGCAGAACAAAAATGAACGGCAGCATAACAAGTTCCGTCACCGGGCCTTACCCTTGAGATTATGCTTTATTAGAAGGAAGGGAGGATGAGAAACTGCAAGAAGTTCCCACTGGAGGGCGCCCGGCGCGTGCTGCAATTCGAGGCGGCGCCTCGATCGAAGCGAGGTATCGCTGAAAAGACTTAAGTTACCTGGAGAAGGAACGAAGCGCACTTCGAACGGGAAATGGTGCTGCTAGAGAGATTTGAACTCTCGGCCTCTCCCTTACCAAGGGAGTGCTCTACCCCTGAGCTATAGCAGCGTCAGCCGGCGCGAAAGACCCGCGTCGTCGGCAGCGGCCTATTGCCATAGGTTCACCGGCAGCGCAAGCCGCAAATTTCAAGTTCTTTGCCAACGAGTGGGGAAAACGTCGCCTCCGCTTTCAAGAAGCTCGCTTTTTGGGTATGGAGAGCCATGGTGAATGATGAAGAACGGCACGCTTCGGAAGATATGGATATCGGCGAAGGCCGCGGCGACCGGCACCGCAAGGCGGCCGCGGCGCGGGAGGCGCAGCGCAAGGCAAAGGCTGCGGCCAAACTCCGCGAGAATCTGATGCGCCGCAAGACCCAGGCGCGGGCTCGCCGGGCCGGCGAGGAGGATCCGACCCAGGGTCTTCCCGCTGCAAAACAGGGACTGCCTGCCGCAAAAACGGACGAATCATCGTAGCTTATGCGGCGAGACGGGCTATTCGGGTAGGCCATTTCAGCAATCATTGAAGCAGCGGCGGATTTCGTCTAAGGACGCCTCCTTTCGCGCTCAGAAGGAAGAGTTACAACTTATGGATCGCATCAGAATTGTGGGCGGCAACGAACTCAAGGGCACCATTCCGATCTCGGGAGCGAAAAATGCCGCTCTGCCGCTGATGATCGCCTCCCTTCTGACGAGCGATACGCTGACGCTCGAAAACGTGCCGCATCTGGCCGACGTGGAGCAGCTCCTGCGCATCCTCGGCAATCATGGCGTCGATGTCGCCGTCAATGGCCGCCGCGAGCGTCAGGAAGAGAGTTATTCCCGCACCATCAACTTCACCTGCCGCACCATCGTCGATACCACCGCTCCCTATGAGCTGGTCTCCAAGATGCGGGCGAGCTTCTGGGTCATCGGGCCTCTGCTCGCGCGCGAAGGCCAGGCGCGCGTTTCGCTGCCGGGCGGCTGCGCCATCGGCACGCGTCCGGTCGATCTCTTCCTCGAAGGCTTGCAGGCGCTCGGCGCTACCCTGGAGGTCGATGGCGGTTATGTGAACGCCACAGCGCCGAAGGGCGGCCTGATTGGCGCCCGATACGTCTTCCCGAAAGTGTCGGTCGGCGCGACGCACGTGATGATGATGGCGGCGACGCTCGCCCGCGGCACGACGGTGATCGAAAACGCAGCACGTGAGCCGGAGGTCGTCGATCTCGCAAAATGCCTGACCGCCATGGGCGCCAAGATTTCCGGCGCCGGCACAAGGACGATCACCATCGATGGGGTCACCTCGCTTTCAGGCGCGCGCCACCGGGTCCTGCCGGATCGCATCGAGACCGGCACCTATGCCATGGCGGTTGCGATGGCCGGCGGCGACGTCGTGCTCGAGGGCACCGAAGCGTCGCTGCTCGACAATGCTCTCGACACGCTGCGTCTGGCCGGCGCCCAGATTACCGAGACGGAAAGCGGGCTACGCGTCGTGCGCAACGGCAACGGCATCCAGCCGGTCGACATCACCACCGAGCCGTTCCCGGGGTTCCCGACCGACCTGCAGGCGCAGTTCATGGCGTTGATGACCCGGTCTTCCGGCGTCTCGAACATTACCGAGACCATTTTCGAGAACCGCTTCATGCACGTTCAGGAACTCGCCCGCCTCGGCGCCAGGATCTCGCTCTCCGGGCAGAAGGCCCGGGTCGAAGGCGTGCCGCGGCTGAAGGGGGCGCCGGTCATGGCGACCGATTTGCGCGCTTCCGTATCGCTGGTCATCGCCGGCCTTGCCGCCGAAGGCGAAACCATGGTCAGCCGTGTCTATCACCTCGACCGCGGTTTCGAGCGGCTGGAAGAAAAGCTCACCCGCTGCGGCGCGGTGGTTGAACGCGTCAGCGACTGATCGATCCGCAGGGTTAGATATTTTGCAAAGGACGGCAGGGCGTTGGCCTTGCCGTCCTTTTTTGCGTTTCTATCTCTTTGAGACGTCCATCCTTTCCCGCCTCATATTATTTGATCCGGCACTCCACGGAGATTTTCCCATGACCGATGCACAATTCCCCGTCTGGTTCATTACCGGCTGCTCCACCGGCTTTGGCCGCGAACTCGCCAAGCTGACGATCGAGCGCGGCTGGCCGACCGTGGTGACCGCCCGCGGCAAGGGTCGGGTCGCCGATCTGGCCGAAGGCAAGGATCATGTCCTGGTGCTCGATCTCGACGTGACGGACATGAAGCAGATTTCTGACGCGGTTTCGGCCGCCGAACAGACGTTCGGCCGCATCGACGTGCTGGTCAACAATGCCGGCTACGGTTATCAGGCATCGATCGAGGAAGGCGAGAAGGATGAGATCCGCGCCATGTTCGATGCCAACGTCTTCGGCCTGTTCGCCATGACCCGCGCCGTCCTGCCGGGCATGCGTGCCCGCCGCAAGGGTCACATCCTCAACATCACCTCGATGGCGGGTTTCATGGGCCTTCCGAGTTCCGGCTATTACTCGGCGAGCAAACATGCGGTCGAAGGTTTTTCCGATGCGCTCAGCCTCGAAGGCGCTCCGCTCGGCATCAAGGTCACCTGCGTGGAGCCCGGCCCGTTCCGCACCGACTGGGCCGGCCGCTCGCTGAAGCAGACGCCGAGCAGGATCGCCGACTATGCCGAGACCGCCGCCGCCCGCATGGGGGCGACATCCGGTTACAGCGGTCGCCAGCCAGGTGATCCGGTACGCGCCGGCGAGGCGATGATCGCAGCAACCGAGGCGGATCAGGCGCCCCGCCACCTGGTCCTGGGCGCCATCTGCTATAACGCCGTCACCCAGAAGCTGAAGGAGCGGCTTGCCCAGATCGAACTCTGGGAGGACATCAGCCTTTCGGCCGATTTTCCCAGCTGAATTTCGGTGACGGTGGGCCACGCAAACCGCCTCGCCAAGGGGCGGCCCTGCTGTTTGTATCTTTTGACGACTACAGCCTTCCCTGTGCGAGCAGTTGGCGGGTGCGCTTCAGCGTCGACAGCAGGGCGGACTTGTAGCCGTTTTCGCTGTCGAACTGCATCTGTTCGGCCTGCTCTTCGAGGCCGTTCGGCTGCTTGCCGCGCAGGCCGAGATAGCAATAGAAGCGCAGCTGCAGCGCGCCGGCTTCATCCTCGAACAATTCATTGATGATGGCGCCCTCGCGGGGGCCGATTGCCTGGAAGAAGGTAACCTTGCTCTGCGGCTCAAGAGTGATGATTTCCCTGATGTCGGAGCCGGCGATGGTGGCTTCGCGGACGAAGTGGGTGGCACTTTCCTCCACGACATCGCAGCGCGTGCAGAGGCCGGGCGGGAGGAACAGGCGCGCATCGCGCGCCTTCAGTTCCAGGCCCTTCCAGACCTGCTCCCGAGTAAGCTTCGTTTCCCCCTCCGGGTTCACCGGAACAGTTGCGGTCGAATAGATCATGATAACGGTCCTTTGTTCGGGATTGTGCGACTGCCTGCCTCAGACGGAGGCGGCAGTTTCCGAGGCGAAGTTGCGATAGGAGCGGAGCGGCCGGCCGAGGAGCGTGGTCAGGCGGTCGAGGTCGCCGTCCTCGGGCAGCATCCCGTCGGTCAGGAACCGCTCGCCCATCATGCGCATGTCGTAGGCCATCCATGGCGGCATGAACTGCCTGAGGTTCTGCTCGAAGGCCTGTGTATCGTTGCCGCCATAGTTGATCGGGCGCGCAAGCACGTCCGACCAGATGGCGGCGATGTCCGTTCCGGTGAGCGTCTCGGGGCCGACAAGGTTGATCCGGTCGAGCGCAAACGGCTCTGCGGCGTGTTCGCGGCGCAGCAGTTCAAGGGCTGCGATCTCCGCAATATCGCGCACGTCGATCATGGCAAGGCCCTTGCCTCCGACCGGCATGGAATAAACGCCGTAGCCGGTGATGACGTCCTTGATCACCAGATCGTTCTGGATGAAGTAGGCCGGGCGCAGGATCGTAGCCTTGAAACCCATCTGCTCGATCATCCGTTCGACGCCGAACTTGCCCGCGAAATGCGGTACGTTCACATAGACGTCGGCGTGGATGACCGACAGGTAGACGATCCGCTCGATGCCGGCCGAGCGGGCAACATTCAGCGCGATCAGAGCCTGGGTGAATTCGTCGGATACCACGGCGTTCAGCAGGAACAAGGTGGATACGCCGTCGAAGGCAATGCGCAGCGTGTCGACATCGAGAAAGTCGCCTTTCACGACAGCAACACCTGCGGGGAAATTGGCCTTGGAAGGATCGCGGACAAGAGCACGAACATCCGCGCCGCGATCGACCAGATGTTGGATAACTTGGCTGCCGACATTGCCTGTGGCGCCGGTAACGAGAATGGTCATGGGATTTTCTCCGGGTTTGTTTGCTTGACACCCCGAATATGGATGGATCATTATTGGTCCAATAGACCATCAATTTAGACGCAGCGTCTCACCAGTGGAACACCAATGGACCTCGTTGCCCTCGCCGATTTCAATCTCGTCGCCCGCCACGGTGGGTTCGGCAAGGCGGCAAGGGCTGCCGGCCGGCCCAAGGCAACCCTATCGCGGCGCGTTGGAGAATTGGAGAGCAGCCTTGGCCTGCGCCTGTTCGAGCGGGGTGCGCGTGACCTGAAACTTACCGAAGAAGGACGGGCGCTCTTCGAGCGGACGGCGAGGCTGCTCTCCGAACTCGACGACACGGCTTCGGCGATTGCTTCGGGCGGCCACACGCCCAAGGGGAGGTTGCGGATCAGCGCGCCGGCGCTTTTCTCCCAGAGCGCGATGGGCAAGATTGCGGCGGGATTTGCCCTCAAATATCCGGAGGTGAGGCTGGAGGTGACGACCGAGGACCGGCCTGTGGACATGATCGAGGAGGGCTACGACCTGGTAATCCGGGTCAATCCAGACCCCGACATAAACCTGGTCGGACGGGCATTTCTGCGCGACCGCCTGGTCGTTGTGGCGAGCCCTAACCTGTCTCGCCCGACCGGTGCGCTCGCTGCCCCTGGTGTTGTGCGCGGGGTCGGCGAACGGCAAACATGGCACGTGAAAACACCCGCGGGCCGATCAACGATCAAGATCGAACCGGTGCTCATCTTGTCGACGCTCATGATGGTCCGGGACGCGGTGCGAGCCGGCGTCGGCGCAGCGCGTCTTCCCATTTCGCTGGTGACCCACGACCTGGCTGACGGCACACTGGTGCACTGGGGGGATCTCGACGAGCCAGAGGTCGCTTTATGGGCGCTCTATCCCTCCCGGCGGCTGCTCAGCGCGCGGGTGTCTGCGTTCCTGGACTTCCTGAAGCAGGTCTTCCCAAATGGGACGCCGGACGAACTGGCCGCCTATATCGGCAGGTGATGGCGATCGAACCGGCTTTCGGCAGTAGAAAAGCCCATGCAATGTCTGCCTGCCCCATTTTCCCTCCTTAACCGCGCCTACACATCCGTCCACGCCGGCCGATAAAGGTGCTTCTCTCTCACGCCGCCGTTGCTTCTTGCCGCGTCACATCCTATCTCAAGTCCTAAGAACTTTCGCGTGAATGCGCGCCTCTGGATGGATATTGGAAGCGATGACTGACTTGAAGCTGCTGGCCCTTGATACGGACGACCTGGGCGTCGTTTCCGCCCATATGCAGGATGCGGTCTTCAAGGTGGGCGACGTGCGTTGGTCGCAGCCCGAGCGCAACTTCTCGCTCGCGGCCAACCGCTTCGTCTGGGAGAATGCCGCGGCCAAGCAGCGCAAGGGGTTCGAACGCCGTCGTGCGGCGATCGTCTTCAAGCGGGTGGAGGCGGTGCGCTCGACCGGCATCGACCGCGACCGCAAGGACGAGGTCCTGTCGCTGCTGGCGATCACCTTTTCGCCGAAGGGCGAGGGACCGGAAGGTACGGTCGAACTGGTGCTTTCCGGTAAATCGACGATTGCGCTTGATGTCGAATGCATCGAAGTTGCTCTTGCGGATGTCGGCGGCGCATGGGAAACGGCGTCCAAGCCCCGTCATCCCTGATCTGGTCCCGTTTGCCCGACCGGGATAACATCGTTTCTTGAGCTGGAAGGAATATCCGCTTGGCAATCTGGTTGGATCAGGCGTCGCAGGATTTCGAGGCAAGGTTTTCCGCATTTCTCTTGACCAAGCGGGAGGTCTCGGAAGACGTGAACACGGTGGTTCGTGCCATCATCGACGACGTTCGCGCCCGCGGCGATCAGGCGCTGATTGATTATTCCGCCCGTTTCGACGGCATCGACCTCGCCAAGGTCGGAATAAAGGTGACCGAGGCCGAGATCGACGCGGCGCTTGCCGCGACTGACCGGAAGGTCATCGATGCCCTGACGTTCGCCGCCGAGCGCATCGAGCGCCATCATGCCCGCCAGATGCCGAAGGACGACATCTACGAGGACGCGATCGGCGTCGGCCTCGGCTCCCGCTGGACGGCGATCGAGGCGGTCGGGCTCTATGTTCCGGGCGGCACCGCGAGCTATCCGAGCTCGGTGCTGATGAATGCCGTTCCTGCAAGGGTCGCCGGCGTTCCGCGTGTGGTCATGGTCGTGCCGGCCAATGGGGGAACGATCAACCCCGCTGTGCTGGCTGCCGCCCGCATTGCCGGCGTCACCGAGATCTACCGCATCGGCGGCGCCCAGGCCGTTGCGGCACTCGCCTATGGCACCGAGACGATCGCCCCGGTCGCGAAGATCGTGGGCCCCGGCAATGCCTATGTGGCGGCTGCCAAGCGCCATGTCTTCGGCACCGTTGGTATCGACATGATCGCCGGTCCCTCGGAAGTCCTGGTCATCGCCGACGGCGAAAACGATCCGGACTGGCTGGCGGCCGACCTGCTCGCCCAGGCCGAACACGATGCCGGCGCCCAGTCGATCCTCGTTACCGACGATGCCGGGCTCGGCAAGGCGGTGCAGGCGGCCGTCGAGCGCCAGCTGAAAACCCTGTCGCGCTCGGAAACCGCCGCGGCGAGCTGGCGCGATTTCGGCGCCGTCATCCTGGTGCCGGACCTGAACGCCGCCGTGCCGCTTGCCAACCGCATTGCCGCCGAGCATCTGGAGCTTGCCGTTGCCGACCCCGACGCACTGATGCCCGGCATTCGCAATGCCGGCGCGATCTTCATCGGCCGCCATACGCCGGAAGTGATCGGCGACTATGTCGGCGGTTCCAACCACGTGCTGCCGACGGCCCGCTCGGCGCGTTTCTCGTCCGGCCTTTCGGTCCTCGATTTCGTCAAGCGCACCTCTATCTTGCGGCTTGGCCCCGATCAGCTCCGCCAGCTTGCGCCCGCGGCCATCACCCTTGCCCATTCCGAAGGCCTTGATGCCCACGCCCGTTCCGTTGCGATCCGCCTGAACGGCTTGCCCCTCGATGACGAGGGCTGACGGATGGGGCAAGGGGACTTCCGGCTCTACGACGTCGTTCTGGACGACTCGATCGGGCGCTCGACGCCCGATGTGGAACATGAGCGGGCGGTCGCCATCTTCGACCTCGTCGAGGAGAACTCCTTCGAGCCGCTCGGCCATGCCGGTGGCCCCTACAAGCTGAAACTCTCGCTCGTCGATGCCAAGCTGATGCTCGGCATCACCACGGACAAAGACGAGCAGGTCGCGACCCATATCCTATCGCTGACCCCCTTCCGGCGGATCATCAAGGATTACTTCATGATCTGCGAGAGCTATTACGAGGCGATCCGCTCCTCGACCCCGAGCCGCATCGAGGCGATCGACATGGGCCGCCGCGGCGTCCATAACGAAGGCTCGCAGACGCTGATGGACCGGCTGGACGGCAAGATCCGCGTCGATTTCGATACCGCGCGGCGGCTTTTCACGCTGGTCTGCGTGCTCTACTGGCGCGGCTGAACATGGAGGCCGTGCCCGCCCCCCTGACGAATGCCAAAAAACCGGGCGCCATTCTTTTCATGTGCGGCTTCAACGCCATCCGTTCGCCGATGGCGGAGGCCATTGCAAAGCGGCTGCTGCCACCCGATATCTACGTCCAGTCGGCGGGTGTGCGCTCCGGCGAGCGCGATCCCTTCGTGGATGCGGTGCTGGAGGAGGTCGGGCTGTCGATCGGTCGCCATCAGCCGCGTACGTTGGAGGAGCTCGAGGACGATTTTTTCGACCTGATCGTCACGCTAACGCCGGAAGCCCACCATGCCGCGCTGGAACTGACCCGTTCAAACGCCGTGGAGGTGGTCTACTGGCCGACCATGGACCCGACCGCTGCGACAGGCACCCGCGAGCAGATGCTGGATGCCTACCGGCAGGTTCGCGACCATCTCTGGAAGTTGATCGACGAGCGCCTTTCCGGCATCAGCCGGCATCCGGCCGAGACCGCCTGAAACCGCTTGCCGCATGCCGCTTGAAGCGACATTGAGAATAGCGCTCAAGCGAGGTTCACAAAGCGGACATGATTGTGTAGTTTCCGCGCAAATTTCCGGGCAGGCGCGAAAAGCGTTGCCGGCCCAAACCAAACACAGGAAGAAAAACTATAGATGGCTAAAGAAGAAGTCCTCGAATTCCCGGGCGTCGTGACCGAACTCCTGCCCAACGCGACGTTCCGCGTGAAGCTGGAAAACGAACACGAGATCATCGCCCACACCGCCGGCCGCATGCGCAAGAACCGTATCCGCGTTCTGGCCGGTGACAAGGTGCTTGTCGAAATGACACCTTACGACCTGACCAAGGGCCGCATCACCTACCGCTTCAAGTAATCCTTAATCTTTCGCGGCGGGCTCTCATGGCGCTGGAACAAAAGCTGATACTGGCCTCCGGTTCTCCGCGCCGCCTCGATCTCCTCAACCAGGCCGGCATTACGCCGGCGCGGCTGATGCCGATGGATATCGACGAGACGCCGAAGAAATCCGAACATCCGCGCTCGCTCGCCCGCAGACTTTCGACCGAAAAGGCCGAGGCGGCATTGGCGGCGATCAGAAACGATCCGGCCTGGCGGCACAGCTATATCCTGTCGGCGGACACGGTGGTCGCCGTCGGCCGCCGCATTCTCGAAAAGACCGAATATACACAGGAAGCCTCGTCCGCCCTGCACCTGCTCTCCGGGCGCGGCCACTGGGTCTATACCGGCATCTGCCTGATTACCCCCGGTGGCCAGTTCCGCCAGAAGGTCGTGCAGACCAAGGTGCGCTTCAAGCGGCTTTCCACCCGCGAGATCGAAAACTATATCGCGTCCGGGCAATGGCGCGGCAAGGCGGGCGCCTACGCGATCCAGGGTATTGCCGGATCCTTCGTCCAGAAACTCGTCGGCTCCTACACCAATGTCGTCGGCCTGCCGCTTTTCGAGGTGACCGGACTTCTGGCCGGCGAAGGCTTCGACGTGGTGGCGGCCTGGCCGGAAGGCTGATAGAGGCGGGTTCAGATGGCGCAGGCCGATGGAGCAAGCCGAAAGGTGCTCCGGCTGCGCCCGCAGCGTGTCATCGGCGGTCAAAGGCTGCCGAATGCGCCATGCCCCTGTAGAAAGGAGTATTCAAAGATGACATCGGAACCGATCAAGACCGGCGGCAAGGTCGAGCCGCTGAGGAAAACGAGACCCTGCCCGGAATGCGGCAAGCCATCCTCGCGCGAAAACTACCCCTTCTGCTCCGACCGCTGCCGCACGCTCGACCTGTCGCGCTGGCTGACGGGCTCCTACGCCATTCCGGTTTCGGAGGACCAGACCAAGGCGGACGGCTCGGACGACTAAACCGGGGCGGGTGGCGTCTGTTTTTGTTCAGGAATTTGCGATTTTCGCAAACCTGTCAAAAAAGTGGGTTCTGGCGCTGGACATGGCCGAACAAGATGTTATAACCCCGCTCGCTCCGGGGGAAACGCCCCCGCCGGTCCCGACCGGAAGGCTTCAAAGCCTCGATGCCCGGATAGCTCAGTTGGTAGAGCAGCGGATTGAAAATCCGCGTGTCGGTGGTTCAAATCCGCCTCCGGGCACCATATTCTTTCATTATCATGTGCTTGGCGCACTCGCGCTTTTCAGCGTGGTGCGCGCGTGTTGCAAATTCCCAATGTCATCGGGGGCTATAGCCGCAAAGCACGGGTGAGTCGAAGGCGCGGGCTTGATCGCTGCCTGGTCGGAGTGTATGGCTGGGGTCTGCAACGGAAGAGAGCTTGCTTGGGATGGGCGGGACGCTGATAGTGTCTGTGGGCTACAACTGCTACGTCAGTTGGACTCTTAGAAAGATCGGGGTTCAGAAAGGCTCTTACCCGATAGATTGGGTAAATAGCTTCCGATTCTCCCGCCTTCTTGACTTCATTGACGAGTTCTCGATCGACAGCCTAAAGGGTTTCGAGCCGTCCCCCATAGATGCAGACGCCGCAAGCGCAACCTCGTATTACATCCCGAGATATGGCATGCGCTTTCCTCATGAGCATGACGTAAATCCGGAGATCGGCATTCAGGAGATCGGCGAGAGGTACGCGCGACGCTTCGATCGTCTAAGGGCGCATTGTAAGGCGGCCTCGCACGTTGTCTTCTTACGGACGAATGCCGTCAGGACCTACAATCTAGCGCCCGAAGATGTTGATGAATATTCGCCTGATGTGATTCTGAAAGCAGCTAGGGTCCTCGGCGATTTAGCTGGACACAACAGGTTCACATTGGCGATTTTGCGAGAACGACTTGCGATTCCCGCCATCGATGCCCCGTTCGTTGCTCAAGCCGAGCTATTGGTGCCATTCGAAAACGGATTCTACGACGCTGACGTGAGTCAGCCGCGTGAATCAGGCGCCTTTGATTTCTTTAGACGGGGGCTGGCCCCCATCCAGGCGGCCAGGTCGACCGCCGAGGTTAAGAAGGCACTGGTTGGGTTATCCGCGACACCGCCAACGAGGCCTGATCGCGCGCTGAGATTTCGTTGGCTCGATCTTCTCCAAGGACACCAGTCACGAAGGTCCTGAGGGTACCAAAAAATCACTCTTTTTTCAGACGTTTGATGCCGATTCCTACAGCCGCGCAGTCGAGCGGGTGCGGATGGCCGACCTGGAGGCTTCCTCGTCGATGTCGCTGCGCCGTAGCCAGATCGCAAATTTGTTCATGATATGTTTGGGACGATTGACCGTTCGGAAGGCTTTCATCGCAGGCGGCCCTCCATTGTGGTGTCACCACCGGTAGATGAAGGGCGCGGGTTCAATGTGCCGTTGGATGGTCACTCCGAGAAAAGCCATTCTTCCCCCTACTCGAATAGATGGAATCATCGATGGAAACGCAGTAAGAGGTCTCACCTACTCAGGCGAGAGCGGGTGATCGTGGGTAGACAGATATGAGTTCTTTCAGTCGACCGTTGAGCAATGGGTAGCTGAGTGCCTCTGATAAAAGACAATAATAATAGGGTTGTTGCGTTTACGCGCTATGCGACGATGGCCGTCGCGTCGTTGGGAACACTCGCGATCCTGAGCTGGATTCTTAAATATACATTCTATGGAATAGACTTTACCGATGAAAGTTCTTACTTGGTGTGGATTTCAAACCCATTCAGCTACGGCGCTTCCGCGTCGCAATTTGGTTTCATCTACCGCCCTCTTTACATTCTTTTGGGTGGTGATATCGCCGCCCTCAGGCAAGCCAACATATTAATCACTTTCGGATTGGGATGGGCTTTGGCTCATACCCACCTGACGTCACTAGCGCCTGAGGTTGATCAAGGACGCGTCGATCTGCATGTCACTGCAGCAGGGTTAAGCGTCAGTTCCCTCATACTGTTCAATACTTGGCTGGCTACGCCAAATTATAACAGCCTCGCATTTCAGGCGCTTCTAATCACTGCGATTGGTCTGCTTTTAGCCGAAAAAGCGTTTACTTATAGAAGCTCATTGGGATGGATCATTATTGGCATCGGCGGTTGGTTAGCCTTCATGGCAAAACCCAGCACGGCAGTTGCATTGGCCGTCGGTATTTTCATTTGCCTGCTGGTGGCACGCAAGGTGTCGATTCGATTGATGCTGCTTACGGCGGTGACCGCTCTCGGGCTTCTCTTGTCTAGCGCACTGATGATTGACGGATCAATATCGGGTTTTGTCAAGCGGCTGCAGCTTGCAGCCGAATTTTCTCAATATCTAGGCGGCGGTCACACCATCCACCAAATCCTACGGATCGATAACTTTCGAGTTCGTGCCCCGGGACAAATAGCTATTCTGAGCATTCTGGTGGCGGCACTCGTTGCGATCTGGGGTGCCTATACTGAAAAACCGAAAGGGGCGATCGTATCCCTTATCGTAGCTGTGGGTTTTTTCTCGGTCACTGCATTGCTGGCATTCGGCCAAGTCCACAAGACTGCAGGTCTTGGAGAATTTGAGGGCTTGCTGATTTTTGGGGTCGTATTTGCTGCAGCTTTGACTGGCCTGATATTTGGCGGACCCGCGCCGTTGAAAAGTATATCGTCAGTACAATGGGCGGTCTCCATTATCTTTCTTGTAATGCCTCATATCTATGCATTTGGAACGAACAGGAACTATTGGGAGAATGGAGCCTGGGTGGGAATCTTTTGGCTTCTTGCGGGTACTACGCTACTGCGGCCAGTCGTGCGTAAACGGGGAAACTGGTCGTTTGCACTGCCGCTTGCATTGGCTGCTCAGACCGTAACAGCAATCCTCCTGCAAACGGGGCTTGAGCGGCCTCAGCGCCAAACTCAGCCACTCAGACTCAACGAAACTCCTTTGGAAATCGGGCCGCACCGATCCGTATTGGTATTATCAGCCGGATACGCGGCTTATCTAACTGACGCCGCGGCGGCTGCTCAAAGCAGCGGCTTCGAAATCGGCACGCCCGTTATCGATCTATCAGGCCAGTCCCCCGGCATCCTCTATGCGATCGGAGCTGAGAGCATTGGTCAGGCTTGGACCATAGGTGGATATCCGGGCAGCCTGAAGCTGGCGAAAGCCGCGCTGGAACGTGTTGCGTGCGAAAAGATTGCAGCAGCCTGGATTTTGTTCGAGCCCGACGGTCCGCGCAGCGTTCCGGTGGAACTCATGCCGAGTTTGGGAGCAGCTTTTCCTGAAGCCTACCAGCAGGTAGGTACCTGGCGAACAGCCCCAGGTGCAGGCGGCTATGATGGTAGCCGTACTCAAGAGCTTTACAAACCGACGGCACCGATTGAGGTTTTGAACGCCTGTCGAGCCATTCGAGCGAAGGAAATGAAGTGAAGAAGGTGGCCATCGTCCAGTCAAACTATATCCCGTGGAAGGGTTATTTCGATATGATCGCTGCTGTGGATGAGTTTATCCTCTACGACGACATGCAATATACGCGGCGTGATTGGCGCAATCGGAATCAGATCAAAACCCCACAAGGGGTTCAATGGCTCACGGTTCCTGTCCAGGTAAAGGGAAAGTACCACCAGAAAATCCGTGAAACCGAGATAGAAGGAGCCGACTGGGCGGCCGTCCATTGGAAGAGCCTTGTCCAGAATTACCGCCGTGCGCCACACTTTAAGGAAATCGCCGTGTGGCTGGAGCCCCTTTACCTAAATGAACCGCCAAGCTACCTTACCCCGCTCAATCGTCGATTCATCGAAGCAATCTGCAATTATCTCTCAATCCAAACTACAATTTCCCACTCATGGGACTACACTTTAGTAGATGGAAAGACGGAACGTCTGGCTGCGCTTTGTGCTCAAGCTGGTGGCACGGAGTACGTATCTGGCCCCGCGGCAAAAGACTACGTAGATGAGGAAGTCTTTAAAGAACGAAGAATAAAGCTTACATGGTTTGACTATGCCGGCTATCCTAGATACCCACAGCTCTGGGGTGAATTCGTTCATGGAGTGACGATCCTCGATCTTCTCTTTAACTGTGGAAGGGACTCGCGAAATCACATGAGGTACCTAAAATGACTCCGCGCAGCGTCAAATTTCGGGCCTGCTGATGAATTGCGATGCTCGAGGATGGCGTAGATGATTGGGCACCGCTGAGTTTCGAGACTTTTGCCCATTCCCGGTAACTAAGGAACGAGGGGTATCGGCGCTTCGCCATGTGAATACCGTGGGTGAGGAATGTGATCCTGCGTGAGAGCCGTGAGTTGACACTTGGACCGGTCGCGTGCGTTTCCTGCCGCAATGCTCTTTAGAGCGTTCGTGTACGCGCGATGAAAGAGGAAAGCGTACCGGCTATTGGCGCCAGCCTCCCACATTTTTAAGGCTTGCGCGTGGTGGCAATATTGCGATATTGCGGACCGCTAGCAAGCATTGCGGGGGACTTCGCTTGACGGAATATTTTTCTAGCTGTCCCGCATGTGGATCAGCAGATTTTAGGAATCTACCCATTCCGCATGCAGCCCGCTCGATGGTTAGCGACGGCAAGGTGGTATCGAATCCTCTTGAGCGCAGTTCTTGTAACAACTGCGGCCATGGCTTCCACGCCAAGAATTTTTCAGAAGAGCAAATAAAAGAGATTTATAGTGCCGATTACTCGATCGGCCTGCGAGACCCGGTAGCGGAGGCTGCGCGCTCTGCCGAATACAGCCGACAGATAGAAGCTTTCTTGACGCATCAGCTGGGGAATGAAGCCAATTTCCCCAAAATCATAGAGTTTGGATGCGGCAGCGGTACGTTGCTCAGTCATTTGACCGACAGGCTTGGCGCTCAAATTGCAACCGGCGTGGAGCCTAGTTCCCGGGTAGCCGCGAATGCGCGTTTAAACGTGGGAGATCGAATTTCTATCCACCAGGGTTTTGCTGAGCAGTTCGAGGAGACCGCCCCGGATTACAATCTTTGCCTGTCAGTTAACGTGATCGAGCACACGCGTAATCCCCGCGGTTTTTTGCAAGCATGCCGGCGCGTCATCCATAAGACGGGAAATATTGTCGTCATTTGTCCCGACGGAGAAATTGTGGGGTCGGAATTGCTCTTTTACGATCACATTTCCAACTTTACACGCGCTTCCTTGGCGATGATTGCGGCGAGCGCAAACCTGCGGATTGTCGCAAACTCCCCTTTAATGGGCGGCCTGCAGGGCTTTAGGATTTACCTGCTGCGGTTCGGCGACGCTGACCTTGGCAATCAGGCTCGCGGCTTCGAGGTTCTTTCTCAAGAACGCGTAGAGTATGTCAACACCTGGAGCAAGGTACAAGACACGACCTGCGGGATGCTCAAGGGCCGGAAGTATGGCGTCTTCGGCACGGGTGAGTATTCGGACCTTCTTCATGCCTATAGCCCGTCCGTGATCGAAAAAGCAGAGTTTTTTGTAAGGGATCAACCGGTAGAGGCGGATTTCTATGGTAAACCCGTTGTATCAGTCAAAGACTTCTTGAGCCTTCCAAGATTGCCTCTGATCGCGGCTGTGCATGAGCGAAGCTGGCCGCTTGTCCGAGATCGTTTTAAATCGGAGGATGTCCAGATCTTTCATTCTCTCGAAATCGCAAGGCAGGATCTCATCCCATGACGGAAATTTCTCGCTACGGCGTTATTGCGGCCACCGAAGCAAACGACATTTACGATATCCTGGCCGAGGAGGTCAGGCTACTGGGATACACTACGCTAGATTCCGGATTGACAGCGTCAAAGCTCGATGAACTCTCGCGGTTGTTCAATACAGCGGAGTTAGAATACGATACCGAGTCATCAGACCAAGGTTATGATCTTAGCAAGATTAGCGAGCGTGATACGATTCGCCTCCTTCCGATGGTATGCCCCAAGTTCTGGGAGGTCGTTTTCAATCGGCCACTTCATGACTTATTGTCGCGGCTCCTTGGCGGTTACTTTATCCTGAACCAAGTGAACGGCCTGATAAACCGTGGCCACCAAAGCAAATATCACCAGGCCCAGTATCACAGAGATTTGCCGTATCAACATTTCACTAGCTCTCGGCCGCTCGCTATCAATGCACTCTTTGCATTAGACGACTTTACCATCGACAATGGCGCCACACGCGTGATCCCTGGAACCCATCATCGTGAAGCGTTTCCCCCTGACGAAGTGGTTCGGCGTTTGGAGACCCACGTCACCGTCAAACGGGGTACGTTCATTGTCTTGGACTGCATGGTTTACCACGCGGGCAGCACCAATAACACCGACAAAAATCGTCGCGCCATCAATCACGTCTTCACGATTCCTATGCTGCGCCAGCAATTCCATATTCCTTCTGTGTTGGGGGAAGCTCCAGATTTTACAGACGAGCAAAAGAAAATACTGGGTTATGGCCTGGAAGAATTCCGTTCAGTTGGCGACTGGTTCAAGTCTCGGTTGCCGAAAGTCAAATGAGTTTCATGACACGCAAGTTATCCATTGTTACCACCCTATTTAGGTCAATGGACACAATCGACGAGTTTATCCAACGTGCCTTGGCCGCGGGGGAGGCGGTGTCGGATGATATTGAAATCGTGATTGTCGACGATGGCAGTCCGGACGGTTCGGCGAACATCGTACGAAATTGGGTTGAGCGCGACGCTCGGATTTCGCTGTTATGCTTGAGCAGAAATTTCGGGCATCACAGAGCAATGCTCGCCGGTTTGGAACATGCTCAGGGCGACTTGATATTCCTAATTGACAGCGATCTCGAGGAGCCTCCCGAGTTGCTTTTGGAGATGGCGCAGGTTCTGCAGGGAAAAGCCGTTGATTGCCTATACGGGCTGCAGGAACGTCGGAAAGGCGGCTGGATGGAGCGGATATCCGGGCACCTTTTTTACTGGCTTTTCTCAGTGTTGAGCGAAGTACGCATACCCGAGAACGTATCAACGATGCGATTGATGACCCGTCGGTATGTATCCGCTCTACTTAAATTTCGCGACAAAAACCCAGTCTTCGTTCCATTAAGCATTCTTGCTGGTTATCCCCAGGCATCGTTCCCTTTTGTCAAAGCCAGCACCTCTGATACGACCTACTCGCTAGGAAGGCGGGTTGCTCTGACTGCCCTTGCTATCACGACGTTTTCGGCCAAACCACTGATATTAATGCTATGTTTCAGCTTAATGATGGCTTTCTTGGGTATCGTTTACGGCGGGTTTGTTGTGTTGCGCGCGCTGACCGGACCGGTCCAGGACGGATGGGCGTCACTCATGGCCGTGGTCGTCTTTTTCTTCAGCTTGAATGCTGTTTTTACGGGGCTGATGGGCCTCTATGTTAAACAGATCTTGGAGGAGGTGAAAGATAGGCCCCGCTCAATTGTTCAAGATATCTATTCTCAACGACACTCTTCGGAGAACTAGCCGATCTATTCCGAAAATATTCTCGCGCTTTACAAAAGTTGGGGGGGCTTTCCAACGCCGCCCGCCGGGCGGTATGCTGTTGCGCTGCGGTGGGCGAGATATTGCCGGGGTGACTACCAGGTGGCATGACCCACAATGGAGTTCATTTTTGACGATCGTCCAAGTCAATTGCCGATACCTCGTCAGGTGAGTATTCGGACCCGGCAACCTGCTCAGCGCAAATGACCAAATTGGGACACGAGATGTTGCTGGTCCCCCACAAATGCAAGCGCCCAGAGCGGCGACCGGAGGCGGGCCCGATAGTTCTTTGAGTGGCGGGGCTAGAAATGCATTCATAGGAATTTTCGGGACCAATCAGCGCCGTTAAACATTAGCGCTCTTACAGGTGGTAGACATTCATGGTTGAATCGAGTGATGACATCCTGAAGGATGTGGCTAACTATTACGCGGGGCGTATCGCCGAACATGGCCAAACGGCAGCGGGTGTAGACTGGAATAGCCAAGCGGGCCAGGTCATGCGCTTTAATCAACTTCTCAAGGTGGTCGATTCTTCGCAACCATATTCTATCGCCGATATAGGATGCGGATACGGAGCGTTGCTTGACCACCTCTCGCACTTGGGACACACCACGCGGTATATCGGTGTCGACATTGCTCTGCCTATGATTGAGGCCGCCCGCTCGCGCGCCGCCACGTTGCCGAATGTCACGTTTAGGTTGGGCAACTCGCCAGGTGAGATCGTCGATTATTCCATAGCGTCCGGGATTTTCAATGTGCGGCTTGGTCGGACGGACGAGGAATGGCTTACGTATTTGATGGAAACACTGGACATGATGAACGCAGCAAGCCGAGCAGGTTTTTCTTTCAATTGCCTAACATCCTATTCTGACGCAGACCGGATGAGGGCTGATCTTTTTTACGCCAATCCCCTAGACTTGTTCGATCTTTGCAAACGGCGCTATTCCCGGCAGGTAGCTCTGTTGCATGACTATGAGCTATACGAGTTTACGATGATCGTGAGGAGGTAGCTATGACGCAGAAGCTCATCATTTTTGGGGCAGGTGATATTGCTCAACTCGCGCATTACTATTTTGAAAATGACAGCGATTATGATGTGGTCGCGTTCACCGTGGACGAAGCCTATTTAACTGACCGCGAGTTTTGTGGCCTCCCGGTGGTTGCCTTCGAAAACGTCGCTGATCGCTATCCCCCGGCTGATCATGCCCTTTTTGTCGCACTCAGCTACTCCAAGCTCAATCAAATCCGAAAAGAGAAATTCGAGGCCGGGCTGGCTCTCGGTTACGATCTTGCAAGCTATATCAGCTCTAACGCAACGGTCCTCAACGGGCATTCCTTCGGACGTAATTGCTTTATTCTTGAAGACAATACCATCCAACCATTTTCGCATTTTGGCGATAATGTCACGTTGTGGAGCGGTAATCACATAGGTCATCATTCGGATATCGGAAGTCACACATTCATATCCTCCCATGTTGTGGTGTCCGGTGGTGTCAGGATTGGCGAGCAGTGTTTCATAGGGGTCAATGCCACGCTTCGCGATCACGTTAGTATTGGGGCAAGATGCGTTATCGGGGCTGCAGCGCTCATTCTGTCCGATGCAGAGGCTGATGGAGTTTACGTGTCCAGCGCGACTGAGCGCTCGCGTGTTCCAAGTTCGAAACTGCGTAAGATATGACCAGTAGATGGGTTAAAACCGGCCTGCTCTTTAAGCCGTCGGGTGTTCATCCCAAGCTGAGGAGCCACGCTGCCAACCCGCTCGCACTTCACCTCGAACGTGACATATACAGGGTGTTTTTTAGCGGGCGTGACAGTGAGAATCGTTCCTCTGTGGGCGCCGTTGATATTAATCTCTTAACGCGAGAAGTCATTCACGAACACAAGCAGCCCTTTCTAGTTCACGGCGCTGGCGGCAGTTTCTTTGAAGCGGGTATCAGTATCGGCAACTGCTATTATGCTGGTGCGCAGCGCTATATGCTGTTCATGGGATGGCAGAGGCCTTTGGGAGGGCACTGGCGAGGCGATATCGGCCGCATAAAGGTTCGGCCTGATCTAACGCTTGAAATGGACGGCGACGTAGCGTTTCTGGCCTCAGATGGGGAGGATTCGGTCAGCCTTTCCTATCCATGGGTTGAAAAAGCAGATGATGGAACGTTCAGGATGTGGTACGGATCTACCGTAACCTGGGACGCGGGCAACGGCGAAATGCTCCATGTCATCAAGTCCGCAAGTTCAAAGGATGGCCATATATGGCACAAGGAAGGTGCAGCAATTCCCTATGAAATAGGCAGAGCGCAAGCTTTTTCGAGGCCCACGGTTCTGATTGATGCGGCGCGGGGTTACCGGATGTGGTTCTCTTACCGCAGCGGTCAAGGCGAAGCCTATCGAATCGGGTATTCTGAAAGCCGCGACGGAATAGTCTGGACCTTGAAATTGGACCAGGTGGGCATAGACGTTTCTGAAAACGGCTGGGATAGCGCGATGATCGAGTACCCTTACGTGTTTCGGCACGGGGATAATACCTATATGCTATACAATGGCGATGGCTACGGTAAAACGGGTTTTGGTTTGGCTGTTCTGGACGACAATAAGGTGGAGAGAGCTGATTCTATCTAGAAATAGTATATTGCAGCTGGCCCGTTTTGGATTCATTGGCTTACTGACGAACGGCTTCGGATATATCCTTTACCTCACGGTCACGTTTTCTGGGGTTCCGCCGAAGTTGGCAATGACTATACTTTATTTTGTCGGAGTTTTGATGAGTTTTGCTGCCAATCGGCGCTGGGTTTTTATTCAGGCTGCCGAGCAGCAGGGGGCCCTAGTCCGATATGGAATTATCTATGGCATCGGTTACGTACTAAACTACAGCATCCTCTACGTGTTTGTGGATAGACTCGATTACGCGCACTTCTATGTGCAAGCATTTGGTATAATTGCTGTGGCCGCATTCGTATATCTGGCGTCCAACATTTATGCCTTCCCGTCCACTAGCAAGAGAAAACAAAATCCGTGAGCTCCCGTTGTCTGGTTTGTGGAACGAAATTCGACAGCGAAGCCGGCACGCCTCGTTGCCCCGCTTGCGGTTGGGAGCCTGAAGAAATAGGCGGTATAGCAGCCTACGCTCCACAGTTTGCTAACCAAGGAGGGGGATTTGAGGCTTCTTATTTCAAGGTTTTGTCGGAATTAGAGGCGGCGAATTTCTGGTTCCGATCCCGAAACGATCTTATCCTGTGGGCTTTACGCAAGTACCACCCCAAATTCCGCTCTTTTCTGGAAATTGGCTGTGGAACGGGCTTTGTTCTTGCTGGCGTCACCGAGAAATATCCTGAAGCTGAGATTTTCGGAAGCGAGATATTTATCGAGGGTCTGCGATTTGCTTCTCAGAGATTGCCTAATGCACGGCTGATGCAAATGGATGCGCGGGCGATCCCATTCGCGGAGGAATTTGATGCTATCGGCGCATTTGATGTTCTTGAGCACATCGAGGAAGATGAGACCGTCCTGCAGGAAATGCACGCCGCCTTGAAGCCCGAGGGGACGCTGCTGGTGACTGTTCCGCAACATCCATGGCTGTGGAGTCCCCTTGACGACTACGCTCACCATTGCCGTCGGTACACGTCCAGCGAATTGAGCAGGAAAGTTACTGCCGCGGGCTTCACCATCCTTCGCGACACGTCCTTCGTTTCGCTCCTGCTGCCTGCGATGCTTGCTTCGCGTTTGCTAAGCCGAAATAAATCGGTTGACGAAATCGACGTTCGAACCGAGATGCAACTTCCAAGCCTGCTCAACAACGCTTTCAGATGGATATTGCGGGCGGAAAGCGCTCTGATCCGTACTGGTTTGGATTTCCCTTTGGGTGGTTCGCGACTGCTCGTCGCCAGAAAGATGCGAGGCTGATGTTATCCCTTCCATTTTGTCGAGTGGAAGGGCATCCATCTAACGGACACCGGTGGCGGCGACGCTATCGGTGTGGGAGACATGAATGAAAGCGATTGTTCTTGCCGGCGGCGCTGGGTCGCGCCTGTATCCTCTGACCCAAGTCTCTAGTAAGCAGCTCCAGGCTGTTTTCGACAAGCCTATGATCTATTATCCTCTGACCGTTCTGCTTGCGTCGGGGGTCAGGGAATTCTGCCTCATTGCTACGCCACATGACCTGCCTCGGTATCAGAGTTTGCTTGGGGATGGCAGCCAGTGGGGAGTAGCAATCCAGTATCGCGAGCAGCCGAGACCAGAAGGGATTGCACAGGCGTTTCTGATTGCGGCGGACTTCGTGGGCTCCGATGATGTGATCCTGATGCTGGGCGACAATATCTTTTCGGGCGGCGACGATTTTCCCCGCGCGGTCTCCAGCTTTACGGCTGGCGCAACAATTTTCGCGTACCACGTCAAGGATCCCGAGCGCTACGGCGTGGTGGAGTTCGACCGGACCGGGAAGGCGATCTCCATTGAAGAGAAGCCCCAGCATCCCAAAAGCAGCTACGCCGTCCCTGGTGTGTATGTCTACGATAACAGCGTGCTGGACATTGCGAAGGCGGTAAAACCTTCCATCCGCGGAGAGCTGGAAATAACGGACATCAATCTGGAATACCTGAGACTCGGCAAGCTGCAGGTTCGGCGCTTGAGCCGCGGTTTTGCCTGGCTTGACGCCGGCACCAGTACCGCGCTGCACGAAGCCTCTTCCTACATCGAGGCGATCGAGCGACGGCAAGGCGTGAAAATCGGCTGTCCGGAAGAGGCGGCGCTGGTGAGAGGGTTCCTCAGCATTGCCCAATTTGAAACCTTGATCGAGCGCATGCCGGCATGCGAGTACAGCGACTATCTGCGCGGCGTCGCCGACGAGTGGCACAGGCTTCAAGAGGATAAGCAGTGAGCGAGAAAATCCCGTTCAATCGGCCGTTCATGACCGGCAAAGAGCTATACTACATCGCGGAAGCGAAGTTCGGCAACATGCTCGCTGGTGACGGGCCTTTTACGAAGCGTTGCCATGAGTGGCTGAAAGACAAGAGTGGATGCGTCAAACCGCTGCTGACGCACTCATGCACAGCGGCCCTGGAGATGGCGGCATTGCTTCTCGACATCGAGCCTGGTGACGAGATCATCATGCCCTCGTACACGTTCGTCTCGACCGCCAATGCATTCGTGCTGCGCGGCGGCGTTCCGGTGTTCGTCGATATCCGGGAAGACACCTTGAACCTGGACGAACGCCTGATCGAGTCGGCTATCACCTCGCGCACTCGCGCCATCGCCCCGGTCCATTATGCGGGTGTCGCCTGCGAGATGGACACCATCATGAGCATTGCCAAACGCCACGGCCTCAGGGTCGTGGAAGATGCGGCACAGGGCGTGATGGCAGCTTATAAGGGCCGAGCACTGGGCAGCATTGGCGATCTCGGAGCCTACAGCTTTCACGAAACCAAGAATGTAATTTCCGGGGAAGGGGGAGCCCTGTTGGTGAACGACCCCGATCTGGCGGTGCGCGCGGAAATCATCCGCGAAAAAGGCACGGACCGCGGACGTTTTTTCCGGGGCGAGGTCGATAAATACACCTGGCAGGAGGTCGGTTCTTCGTTCTTGCCAGGCGAGTTGATCGCGGCTTTCCTATGTGCCCAGCTTGAAGAAGCCGACCGTATCACCAATCATCGCCTAGGCATCTGGCAACATTATCACACGCTTCTGGAGCCGCTCGAGGCCAAGGGATTGCTTCGCCGGCCCATCGTCCCGGAAGAATGCCAGCACAATGCCCACATGTATTACGTTCTGCTGGCGCCGGAGATCGATCGTCAGAAGGTACTCAGTGAGCTTAAGAGGAGCGACATCTTCTCGGTCTTCCACTATGTGCCTCTGCACTCTTCGCCCGCCGGAAAACGGTACGGCCGGGCGCAGGGTGACTTGCGGGTGACCAACGTCCAGTCGGAAAGGCTGGTGCGTCTGCCCTTGTGGGTTGATCTGACTGGCGAGCAGCAGGAACACGTTGTCAGGGTTTTGAAAGATGCCATCGGTTGACCCATCAAGAGCGTCGAGGGAAATGAAAATTCTGGTGACGGGCGGGGCCGGTTTTATCGGGTCGGCAGTTATCCGCCATATCATCCAGAATACCGGCGACTCGGTGGTCAACGTCGACAAGCTGACCTATGCCGGAAACCTCGAAAATCTGCGCGAGGTTGATAACTCTGACCGCTACACATTCTCGCAGGTCGATATCTGCAATCGCGGCGAGCTGGAACGGGTATTTGCTCAGCACCGTCCCGACGCTATCATGCATCTTGCGGCAGAGAGCCATGTTGATCGATCCATCGACGGTCCCGCGGCCTTTATCGAGACCAACATCATCGGCACCTACACCCTGCTCGAGGTAAGTCGAGCTTATTGGCAGGGACTGGACGCAGTGCGCCGCCAGGCCTTCCGATTCCATCACATATCTACCGACGAAGTTTACGGCGACCTGCCTCATCCGGCCGATGCCGTTGATGCCCACCACCACCTCTTTACCGAAAAAACCGGCTATGCACCCAGCAGCCCATACTCGGCGAGCAAGGCCAGTTCCGATCATCTGGTTCGCGCCTGGATGCGAACATATGGCCTGCCGGTGCTGGTGACCAACTGCTCCAACAATTATGGTGCCTACCACTTCCCGGAGAAGTTGATTCCCCTGGTGATCCTTAACGCCTTAGAGGGGAAGCCGCTTCCGGTCTATGGATCTGGCGATCAGATACGTGACTGGCTGTACGTCGAGGACCACGCGCGGGCGCTTCACAAGGTCGTCAGCGAAGGGCAGGTTGGATCGACCTACAATATTGGCGGCCATAATGAAAAACAGAATCTGGAGGTTGTCAGGATCATCTGCGATGTGCTGCAACAGCTGGCTCCTCCCGGCGTCGGCCATCCTGTCAAAGAATACAGGTCGCTCATCACCCACGTGCAGGACCGGCCTGGACACGATCGCCGATATGCCATCGATGCGGGCAAGATCAAACAAGAGTTGGGTTGGCAGCCTACCGAGACATTCGAGACGGGGATTCAGAAGACTGTACGGTGGTATTTAGACAATTTGGACTGGTGCCGTCGCGTACAGGATGGCAGCTATCAACGTGAACGACTGGGGCAGGTCAGGCAGATTTGATAGCCGATGCTATTTGGGCGAACTACTGGCTACGTTGGGGCGGCTCCGAGGAACTGAACTAGCGAGGCTCATCAAATTTTGCTGCCTATCCGAAACAATTTCGAGAAGGTTTCATCGTTGACGCATCAACGTTAATGCAAAAGAACGCACTTGATGCGTCAACGTTAACGCGGTATCATTGTGATGCTTCGGCAAGCATCCTAACGCATCCAGCGTCAAAGGAGACTCCAATGCCTGTCATTACCGTTGCCAACCCCAAGGGTGGAGCCGGCAAGTCGACGACGACACTAGTGCTCGCAACCACATTGGCCCAGCAGGGCGCCAGCGTCGTCATTTTGGACTGCGACCCGAACAGGCCGATCGAAGGGTGGAGGCGCGGAACCTCAAAGAACCCTGTCATCGTCGATGGTGGGGTCACCGAGAGCACGATCACCGCCAAGCTCGACGAGTATCGCAAGAAATACCAGTTCGTGTTCGTGGACCTCGAGGGCACAGCCAGCCGTCTGATGTCCCGAGCGCTCGCCAGGGCGCAGCTCGTCGTCATCCCCATTCAGGCCAGCCCGACCGACGCTGAGCTCGCAGCGCGAGCCATTCACCTCATTCAAGAGGAGGAGCAGGCCTTCGAGAAGACGATCCCCTACCGGATCCTGTTCACGAGGACGTCCCCGGCGATCGCCACCAAACTCGAAAAGCAGATTACCAGCCAACTCGCGGCGGGAGATGTGCCGACGTTCCGCAATCATCTCTATGAACGGTCGGCCTACAAGGCGCTCTTCTTCCACCAGCTCGACCTGGTCGAGCTCGATCCATCCGAGGTGAACGGGCTGCCGGCGGCCAGGGACAATGCTCTCCGACTCGCTGAGGAACTCGTTGATCTCGTCGCCAGCGTGAGGGCAGCAGCATGACCGGTAAGAATTTTGGCTTTGGCAAGCTTGCCGATATCAAACCGGACACTGAGTCTGGACTTGGGATCTCAGACGACAAGATCGACGAAATCGGGCAGCGTCACGGCTTCATCGCCCGCGAACCGGTCCAGAAGCTGACTCGCCGAAAGCCGGCAGAGCCGTCTGCCAACCTCAATATCCGCCCGTCGATCACTACTTTCAATCGTTTCCTGCAGTTCTGCGAGCAGAACCGGATGTCGTATCCCGAGGGGCTGAAGGAACTGATGGACAGGGCAGGGGTCTGATTGACGCAGCAGCGTTAACGCACATCAACGAACCACGATCCTCGGGCCGCTCTACGAAGAGGCGCACCACGCCGCTTTTTTCGAGCAGCGCGTAGATTGGAACTCTGGAACGGATGGCCGGAAATGGCCCTTTTCAAAAAGCAGGTGCGCCTGATCAGCAATGCTGTTTCGGCAACATGGCGGTGTGATCGGCTGACCCCGCCTTTAAATCATGGCATGCGGTGCCTGCGCCGGGGCATCTAACCCCGGTGCAGGATTCTAAAATCCCGGCAATTTGGCCGCTCCACGGCAGGCCTTGCGTCTTCAGCCTCCCGGAATTCATGCGGGTAGGATCCGACATGAAAGGAAACGCTCCAATCAGCTATACGGCGAATTGCACGTCGCACGAACGCCAGCCCGCGGAGAATAGGTGTTGTCGTAGGTCCGATAGGACCGATAGCGGTTCGCGCACCACTGCACGTGGCTGCCGCCACTGCTGGCACGCGGTTGGCTTGCGATTGCGCCACCGATAATCGCAGCGGCACCGAATGCTGCAAGGGGATACCAGAAGCCGTCAGAATGGCGACGGTAGCCCGCGCGCCGGTCACGATATCCCCTTTGACCATTGTAGTAGCCGTCGCGCCGGTACTCACGACGGTCTTGATCGCGCCAGTCCCGGTCACGGCGGAACTGTACTTCCTCGACCGTTGAAACTTGCTTGGGCTTTGCAGTGGGGAACGGAACAGCAAATGCACTGGTCATTGATGTGATGGTCACTGCCACAGCAATGGAAGCTGCGGAAAGCAATTTTGGAATGTTTTTCATTAAGAGATTCCTTTTCTATCGGCAAGTAACTCCTGGCGACGAATAGGGTTCCGTTAGATCGAGCGACCGGCCCGCCTTTCGATTGTGCTGGATGCAGTAACCGACTGGCCGGATGCTTGCGTAAGGTAACAATCGGTCCGGCCATTGGTAAGCCGGTCGATCTATCGTCCGAGCTGCGGCTGCGGCAAAGATTAGGCTACTTGCGTTGACACCCGGATCCTGAGGCCGCTGAATTGTCGCTTTCGCGCTCCAGGGGCCAGTGCGATTGCAAGATATGCGCATTCGGGTCAATCTGCGTTGACGTGAATTGACGCGAATGCGTCCGGCACCGCGTAGGCCCGATGCTCGACAACTCAATCCAGAGGGCGCTTCTCCGTAACCGTAGCGCTTCCTTGCACGAACTGAATCAAGCCGCTCCCAATCGGTCATGATTGGGCGGGACCGCGAAGTCGCCGACGACACTGGTTCTCGCAACCACCCTGGCCCAACAGGGCGCCAGCGTCGTCCTCTGGACTCTCACCCGAACCGGCCCATCGAGGGCTGGAGGCGGGGAGTCTCAAAGAACCCGGTCATCGTCGATGGCGCGATCAACGAAAGCACCGTCACCTTCCGCAATCAGCTGTCTGAACACTGGTTGACCTTACGAGCTTGATCCATCCGAGCGGCAACGGACAATGCCCTGCGGCTTGCAGAGGAATTCGTCGATCTCGTCGCCAGTCTGAAGGCAGCAGCATGACCCATAAGACCCCTGGCTTTGGCAAGCTTGCCGATATCAAGAGGGACACGGAATTGGAACCTCGGATCTCAGGCCGCAGGATCGATGAAATCGGCCAGCGCCACGGGTTCGGCGCCCGTGAGGCGGTCTAGAAACTGACGCGCCAGGCTGCAGAGCCGTCTGCCAACCTCAACATCCGCCCGTCACGATGTTCAACCGCTTCCTACAGTTTTGCGAGCGCGACCGAATGTCTTATCCGGAAGGGCTGAAGGAATTGACGGGCAGGGCGCGACTATAATAGACGCAGCAGCGTTGACGCACATCAACGCTCAACGACGAGAACTGCATTCACCGCCGGGTTCTGGTGACCTGAAGGGCTAGGCCGACAGCCATGGTTCAAGGGCAGAAGGGCGTGAAAATTCTCCCTCGTGCTCGAATATCAAGGCTAATCACTGGACGCTGCTGAACCGGACAAAGACGCGCGCATCTCGAATGCGCACGGTGGGCTCGATCCAATTCGACCCATCGCTTTGCCCCGGCTTACAGCCCCTGCAGTTTTCCGATGTGGTCCCGGCAGACGGAGTTCACCCGTTCGAGCAATACGGCTGTCCGTTCCCCCAGCCACGAGAGAGCCTCCTCGCTGATCTCGTAATGTTTGGAATACCGTGCCTTCACATAGGCTTCGTTGAGCGTGTTGAACCAAGCCCGTTCGCGATGCTGATCGCGCGGGAATGCCTCGGCCAGACGCCGGTCCTGTTCCTCGGCAAGCGAGCGCAGGAACTTGATGTTGTGCGAGGGCGGGCCGTAGTTCGTCAGCGTAAGAAGCACGCAGGAATAGGCCTGCTCGAGCGATTGATGGAGAAGAAACGCGGCCTCGTTGCTCATACCGGCTTGAATCGCTGACATCGCAAGGGTCTTCAGATTCCGCGCTGTCGTAAATCGCTGTTCAAAATGCTCCCTCGCGACCCGCAGCCGATCCACCTGGGAAAGAGCCTGCGGCTCCGCAAGCAGCTCATCGTCCAGTTCATAAAGGACGATGCCTTCCTTGCGGATATCGGAGAAGAAGTACTGTCCCTCCTTCAGATAGGTGTTCACCTCTCGCCTGGAATGGACGATGAAACTCACCGGTGTTTCGATCGACTTGTCGCGGATCAGCCGGTCGGCGGCCTTGTACCAATAGTCGGCGAACTCGCAGAGCCTGCGGTCGTTGACGATGATCAGCAGATCGAAATCGGAGCGGTAGCCCTTCATGGTGAACGGCTCGTCGACCCAGCCGCCCTTGGCATAGGAGCCGAACAGGATGATCTTCAGGATCCGGCCGCGCTTCTTGAACTCGGCCGTGCCCTGTTTCAGCGCATCCTCGAATTCCTCGTGCAGGATTTCCAGAACCCTGCCGAGCTCGCGCTGTTTGCGCAATGGCATATGGTCAAGGGATGACTTCATCATGAACGGCGATGATCCTCAGGAAGGACAGGAGAGACTCGTGCGTACGAGTGGTTGCGCCATTCGATTCTACACACAGGGGGATGCGCGGGGAAGCGGCGATCGGGAAAGATCGCCGTGCCCGACTTCCGCTTACTGGCCGTCTCCCGCCAACCCTTCAACGAAATCATGTGTTTGTCCAGCACGCTTGATCTCGTCGACATCTACGAGGCCGTGGCAACCAAGCTTCGCCGTTCCATACGACGCAGCCGGCTGAATCATCGCGTCACCCGGGCTGGGCGCCAGGTGGTCCAGATCATCGGCGGTGGGAGTTTCCTCGAACCCAGGGCACATCCAATTGCAGCTACATTGCGTGGCGATCCGCAAATCCTTGCTAAGCGGAGCATAAATATCGAAATCTGAGCGTGTGATGGACGACAGGCGGTGCGGTTTTCGCCGACGATCCCGCGATAAACCGCCGCCTCATCTTGAGATCCGCGGGGTGTGGCTGGCCAGCCATACCCGCTCCGGCTTCGCCGGAGCGTCCTCTACATCCGGAATCCCCTCGATAGGTGAACGGCTCCCAACGAGACTGACGATAACGGTGCTCGCCTCAGTTCGCTCGCCGGCATGATTGTCGAGGAATCGCAGGATGCGGAAGCATGCTTTTGACCCGCCGACTGTCTGGCAAGTCCCTTCCGCAGACGACGTTCCAGCGACGTTTTGCGGCAGTTGCCGGGGCCACCTACTGAAGGTTCATCCGTGGTGAGTCGCGGTTATACACGCGCTATGTGGACGACTTCGCAAGGCGATCGCAATCGGGGAAAGGAAAGGCTAAATCCGCTGCACCGAATTCCAGAAAGCGGGCTTTTTGCCATGTCGGTCTTTTAGTTCTGAGACATACGCTTCATCGGATCCGGCACTGCCGAAGTCATTGATATGTGGCGCCAACCTCGCGCAGGTGTCAAGATGCTGCGCCGCATAGCGATAGCGGCTGGATCGGGCGTTCTCGAGCGTGAAGTCGATCATGGAGCGCAGCACGATTGTTGCCGCGAGCGGGTGTTTCTCGGCCAGGGCTTCGGCGGCTGGCGTCATCAATTCATAGAGATCGCCATCGAGTTCCGCCTGGCGCGTCAACACGAGCTTGGCCGCTTGGGTGATCGCTGGCCAGCGCAGGAAAAAGGCAAGCGCTCGATGGACCTCCTGAAACGTCTGGGCATAAGCGAATGCCTTTTCCTCGGCCTCCATGTCATCGAAGTCCGGCAGCCGGCGGAGAAAGGCGCGCAGGTGCACGTCGTTCAGCGACTGCTCGAACCATTTCCATCGATCCGCCTGGGCTTCGTCCGGGCGTCCCAGCGATTCGAGCACCTCGACGCGGGCGAGCTGCCATTCGATCGCGACGTCGGGACGTCCTCGGGCATCGACCGCGTCTAGCGTTTCGAGTGCCTCGGCGGCTCGCCCTGCGGAAAGGAGTCGGCGCGCGATGTCCGTCGCCACCAGGGGCATCTTGCGGCTCTTTTCCGGCTGCTGGGCGATATAGGCATCCACGTCGCCCTGGGCATCGGCGATCTCCTGCAGGGCGATGCGCACCGTCAGTTCCCGGCGATTTCCGTAGGCCTGGTCTTCGTAGATCGGCCCCTGGCTGCCCCAGCCGATGACCCGACGGTCGCCTTGGTCGACCGTATCCTGGGGTTCCTTCGACCACTGCACGAATAGACCCTTGAGCCGATCAAGGCCATCCTTGCCGAGTGCCGGCGCCATGGCCGCGATCAGAGGATCATACTGGCCATGATCATTGTTCTGCACCGCGGCGAAGATCTTGTCGGCTAGGGCATCCTTCTCGACACCGGCCGACTGGGCGATCACGCCGGCGTCCACGCATGCCTGGTGGAAGCTTTCGATGATCGAGCTGCTTTCGTTGGCCGACCTTTGAAAGATGGGCTCGGCCAGCGCCAGAAAGTGCCAGGCAAGCTCCAGGGCTTCCTTCGGATCGTCGGGGGCGAGGACATCGACGATCGTCTTGCGCTGCGTCTCCAGGTCCGCCGCAACCGCCTTCACCTTGCGCCAGTTTATGACGGTTCGCGAACGGGCAATGCTCGCGAACCGCTTGCGCACTTCACGTGCGATCTCGGCGCCGCTGTGATTGCCGGCAAGCTCCATGCGAAGCCGCCGTTTGTTTGCGGCGCTGCCGGTGCTGATCTCGATGAGCAGTTCGGCGAGACGCGGCGCGCCGAGGGCCTCCAGATTTTTGGCGTTGAGGGTCGTTGTCTTGGCTGCCATGGACTTCCGCTGTCGTTCACATCGGACATTAGCCCTGCGGCCGGATGGCGCAAGGCCTGGGGGATTATTCTCGGCGTCCCACCTCCAGCGGATCAAACTTTCCAAAAGACTACGAAATAGGCACAAATTTTGTTTGCTTAAAAAGATAACCATGCAATATTTGAATTGATAAGGGTCAATGCTGCATTTTGCGCATTATAGGTCGGCGATGGAAATCAAGCAGCTCGAAGTGTTCCTCGCAGTCATGTCGGCAGGCAGCATCACCGCCGCCGCGCGGCTGCTCGACCGCTCGCAGTCGCAGGTGACGCGGCTCATTCAGGAACTCGAATCCTCCGTCGGCTTTGCGCTTTTTGAGCGCAACGGTCCCCGCATCACGCCGACATCGCGGGCGATCGCCTTTCATTCGGATGCCGAGCGGTTCCTCACCGGCATCGGCCAGCTCAAGGAGCGCGCCAGAAATATCCTTTCGGAAGAGCCGGCGCCGATCGAGATTGCTGCGATTCCGGCATTTGCCAGTGGATTGGTGCCGCTCGCGCTTGCGGAGATGCCGACCAACCTCATTCCGCGGAATGTGCATCTGCGCAGCATTTCGGCCGAGGCGGCCGTCCAGTCGGTGCTTGCCCGCACCGCGGATTTCTGCGTCGCCTCGCTGCCGGTCGAGCATCCGGGCCTTGATGTGCACGGCCTGTTTCAGGCGCCTTGCGTGGCGGCGGTGGCAGCCGACGATCCTCTGGCGGACAAGGACATCATCTCGGTTCGCGACTTGGCCGACCGCTGCCTCATCACCATGGCCAATCCCTTCCGGCTGCGTCGCCGCGTCAATCAGGCGCTGCAGACGGCCGATGTCCGGCCCTCGCGCGTCGTCGATACCAATGCGGCGCTGAATGCGCTGCAGCTTGCCTCCACCGGTTTCGGGGTCTCCATCGTTGAGCCCGCGACCGCCTACGGTCTCCAGCTCAAGAATGTCGAGATCCGCCCGCTCGATGTCGACATCCCGTTTCTCTGGGGCATTTTCTCGGCCGCTTCCAAGCCGCTTTCGGAAGGAGTTCTGGAGCTCATCCAGTTGATCATCAGGATTTCGGCCGCCCGCATACCGGGCTTCGTGGCGCATGATCCCGGCCATATCGAACGTGTGGCGGATGCGACTTTCGGCGCCGGCGCGAACGCACAGGAGCAGTGATTTTGAAGGCGCAGGACGCACAGCGGATGAAAGGCCTGGAAGCGCTTGAACAGCGGCTTGCCGAGGACCTGTCGTTTCTCGAGCTCCCTCCCAAGGAGTGGGTGCCGGCGACCGAATATGAGGGTGTCGACGTTTTCGATACCGTCGTAATCGGCGCCGGCATGTGCGGCCTGGTGGCGACCGCCTCGCTGAAAATGCTCGGCATCCATAACGTCGTCTGCCTCGACCGTTCTCCCGCCGGGCAGGAGGGACCGTGGGTGACGTTCGCGCGCATGGAAACGCTGCGCTCTCCCAAACAGCTGCCGGGGCCGGCGCTCGGCCTGCCGGCGCTGACATTCAGGGCATGGTATGTTTCGCAGTTCGGCGCGCAGGCATGGGACGCGCTCGGCAAGATCCCCAAATCGCAGTGGATGGACTACCTGATCTGGTACCGCCGCGTGCTTCAGCTGCCGGTCCGCAATCTTGTCACCGTCACCGGCATGATCCCGGTCAGCCAGGACCTGATCGCCCTCGACGTTTCGGATGTCCAAAGCGGCAGGCAGGAACGGCTTTATGCCCGGCACGTGGTTCTGGCGACGGGCCGCGACGGCCTCGGCGGCGGTTACGTGCCGGAATTCGTCGAGCGCGTACGGCCAAAATTCTGGGCCCATTCCGCCGACGAGATCGATTTTTCGGCCCTGAAGGGCAAGCGCGTCGCGGTCGTCGGGGCCGGGGCCTCCGCCATGGACAATGCGGCCACCGCGCTCGAAGCCGGTGCCGGCCAGGTCGACATGATCATCCGGCGCAAGGAACTTCCGCGCATCAACAAGTTCACCGGCATCGCCAGCCAGGGTGTCGTCCAGGGTTTTGCCGGCCTCAGCGATGCGTGGAAATGGAAATTTCTCGACTATGTGCTCGACGCCCAGACGCCACCACCGCGCGATTCCACTCTGCGGGTGTCGCAACATCAAAACAGCCGGTTTTTCCTCGGCACGGCGGTGACCGGCCTGCGGGAAAGCGGCGACCATATCGTCGTCGAAACCAGCCGCGGCGATGTCGACTATGATTTCGCGATCTTCGCCACCGGCTTTCGAGTCGATCTCGACCGCCGTCCGGAACTTAAGCATTTCGCGGCTCATATCCAGTTCTGGAGCGACGTCTTTACGCCCGAAAAGGGCATGGAAAATGGCGAGCTCGCCACGTCTCCTTATCTCGGTCCCGATTTCGAGTTTCTCGAAAAGGTCCCCGGCAGCTGCCCGGCGCTGCGTCTCGTCCATTGCTTCAACTATCCGGCCTCGCTCAGCCACGGCAAGTTGTCGGGCGACATACCGGCGGTCAGCGACGGCGGACGCCGGCTTGCACGCGGCATTGCCCGCAATCTCTTCGTCGCCGACCGCGAAACCCATTTCGCCAATCTCGTCGCCTTCGAAACACCGGAGCTGCTCGGCGACGAGTGGACGGATTCCGCCGCGTTGATCCCGGCCATCCTCAAGGGAGCGGCCGAATGACGACCGTCATCCTCCATCGAACGAGGTGCTGGCCGTGACCCGCTATCTTGTCGGCAAGCTGGCAGAATCGCTGCTCGCCCTATGGGGCGTGATCACGATCGTTTTTTTCGTAAGCCGCGTTCTCGGCGACCCGGCCGTGCTTCTGCTGCCGGTCGGTGCCGGCCAGCAGGACCTCGACGCGCTTCGAGCTTCACTTGGCCTCGATCGCCCCATCCTCGAACAATATCTGATCTCCGTTCTGGCCATGGTGCGGGGCGATTTCGGCATTTCGTTCCAGCACCAGCGCCCTGCCATGGACGTCGTTCTCGAACGCATGCCGGTAACCGCCACGCTCGCCGGTACCGCGCTTGTGTTCGGAACGCTGATTGGAGCGGTGGCCGGCGCCATCGCGGCGCTGAAACGCGGCACCATCTCGGAATTCATCGTCATGGTGGCGGCTCTTCTGGGCCAGGCGACACCGGTTTTCTGGCTCGGCATCATGCTGATCCTGGTATTTTCGGTCGATCTCGGCTGGTTCCCGACAGGCGGCTCGGGAACGATCGCGCATCTCGTGCTGCCGGGACTGACGCTGTCGGTCTTCGTGTCGGCCTCGATCGCCCGTCTGCTCCGCTCGTCGCTGCTCGACATCATGCGTGAGGATTACGTTCGAACCGCGCGCGCCAAGGGCCTGCTGCCGCGCACCGTGTTCTTCTGGCATATCGCGCGAAACGCGCTGATCCCGGTGATTACGATGATCGGTATCATCGCCGGCGAGCTTCTCGGTGGATCGGTGGTCATCGAAACCGTGTTCGCCTGGCCGGGTGTCGGGCGCATCATCATGCAGGCGATCCAGGCCCAGGATTTCCCGGTCATCCAGGCGGGGGTCGCACTGGTCGCTGCCATCTTCATTGTCGTCAACCTGTTGGTCGATCTGCTCTATGGCGTGCTCGATCCGCGCATCCGTCGGCGATAGGTGTGGCCATGAAAGCGTTCTTCCTCGCCCTCCTGAAAAGCCGCGCCGGACTGTTCGGTTTCCTGCTGGTATCGCTCTTCGTACTGGCCGCAATTCTCGCGCCCTATCTCGGCCTGCCCGTGCCGACGCGATCCAACCTGCTTGCCCGCATGGTGGCGCCCACCTGGACGGGATTGTTTTCGCCCGGCGCCCATCCGCTCGGCACCGACGAGCTCGGCCGCGATATCCTGTCCCGTATCGTCCATGGCAGCCGGATCACGCTGGCGATTGCGGCCGCGGCCGTCGTTCTCGGCGGCATCGTCGGCACGCTGCTCGGCATTGTCGCCGGTTATTACCGCGGCATTGTCGATCGCGTCCTGATGCGCATCGTCGATATCCAGCTTGCCTTGCCGCTGATGCTTCTGGCCCTTCTGGTGGTTGCGGCGCTCGGACCCTCGACCCGCAACCTCGTCATCGTGCTCGCCTTGACGAGCTGGCTCCGCTACGCCCGCATCATTCGCGGCCAGGTGCTTGCCCTTCGCGAACGCGAGTTCATCCTGTCGGCCCATGCGATCGGTGCGGGGACCTGGCGCATCATGCTCAAGCACCTGCTGCCGAACGTCATGACGCCGGCGCTGGTGATTGCCACGCTGGAACTTGCCCGCATCATCATCATGGACGCGGCGCTTTCGTTTCTCGGGCTCGGCGTCCAGCCGCCCAATCCGAGCTGGGGCCGCATGCTGGCCGACGGCCGCGTCTACATCTCGACCGCCTGGTGGATCGTCACCTTCCCCGGCATTGCCATTCTCCTGACTGTGCTCAGCGTCAACCTTCTGGGTGACTGGCTGCGCGATCATTTCGATCCGAAATTGAGGACCATGCGATGATTGAGCCTTCCCGTTCCACGTTACCGCCCCGCGTCGGACGCCTGAAGGCCGGCATGGCCAGGCAGGGCGTCGATGTCATCATCTCCTTCAAACCGGAAAACAGTTTCTATTTCACCGGCTTCAACCCGATCATCTATTCCCATCCGGTGATCGCCATCCTGACCCCGGACCATGACCCGATCATGCTCGTGCATGCGCTGCGCGACGATCACGGTCGCGCCAGCGCCTGGGTGCCGGATATCCGCCTTTATGGTTCCTGGTCGACCAAGGTCACCATGGGGCCGAACTGGCAGGATGCGCTGGCCTCGATCCTCGGCGATCTCGGCGTGGCCGGCAAGACCGTCGGCATCGAGGAGGAATTCATCTCGATCCAGCGGGCCGGCCAGTTGCGCAAGGCGCTGCCGGACGCGGCATTCGCCGATGTCAGCCATCTGATCGACCATTGCCGCCTGATCAAGGACCCGGACGAGATCGCCAATGCCCGCATCGCGGCGCGGGCGGCCGATCTTGGCATGGATACGGCGGTCGCAACCCTTGCCGCCGGCGGCAACGAGCGGGAAGTCGCTATCGCCTCCATGCATGCGATGAACAGGCTGTGGGCCGCCGAATATCCCGATGTCGAGGTCTGCGACTTCGGCTCGCTGGAAGGCGGGGTCCAGAACGGCATGGCGACCTGGGTGCTTTCGGGGCCGCGCATGTTCTACAATTGCGACAACCCCACCCAGCGCAAGCCTCAGCGCGGCGAGGCCGTCTCGGTGCTGATCTGGACGATCGCCAACGGCATCCACGCCGAGAACGAGCGCACCATCGCGATGGGCCCGCTGCCGGAAGTCAACAAGCGGGCGCTCGACGCCATTCTCGAGATCCGCGAAGAGGTCGATGCCCTGATCAGGCCCGGCACGCCCTACAAGGATCTGTTCGAGAAGACCCGCGAGGGACTGAAGGCGCGTGGTTATGGTGCCAATATTCCGGGCCGCATCGGCCACGGGATCGGGCTTGGCGCGCACGAGCATTCCTCGCTCGACGCGTCGTCTTCGCTGGTGCTCGAATCGGGCATGATCTTCACCTTCGAGCCCAATATCCGCGTTCCCGGCGTCTGCGCGACGCAGATCTCCGATACCGTTCTCGTCACCGAGACCGGCCGCGAGTATCTGACCCGCTCGGCCGGCGGCTATCTGGAGGTCTGAGCGTCCGATGGCACCCTTGCTCGAGGTCCGCAATCTTACCGTCGCGTTCGACACGCCTGATGGCACCGTGCATGCCGTCAACGACGTGTCCTACAGCCTGGAAGAAGGCGAGACGCTCGGCATCGTCGGCGAATCCGGGTCGGGCAAGAGTGTCCATGCCCTGTCGATGGTCGGGTTGATCGCGACACCGCCCGGCCGCATCGTCCGAGGCGAAGTCCTGTTCAACGGCCGCGACCTGCTGGCGCTGTCGCAACGCGAACTGTTCGAAGTGCGCGGCAAGGAGATCGGCTTCGTCTTCCAGGATCCGATGACCTCGCTCAATCCGGTCCTGACCATCGAGCGGCAGATTGCCGAGCCGCTGCGGCGGCATTTCGGCATGTCGGCAAGCCAGGCGCGGACGCGCGTCGTCGAACTTCTCGAACTTGTCGGCATCCCCGATGCCGCCCGCCGCGCCAGACAATATCCGCACGAGTTTTCCGGCGGCATGCGCCAGCGCGTGATGATCGCGATCGGCATCTCGTGCAATCCCAAGCTTCTGATTGCCGACGAGGCGACCACCGCGCTCGACGTCACCGTCCAGGCGCAGATCCTCGATCTGGTGCGTGATCTCAAGAAGAAGATCGGCACCACCGTCATCTGGATCACCCATGACATGGGGGTCGTCGCCGGCCTCGCCGATACGGTTCAGGTCATGTATGGCGGCCGGATCATGGAGCGCGGCCCGGTCCGCGCCGTGTTCCACGATCCCCGCAACGCCTATACCTGGGGCCTTCTGAAGTCGCTGCCGCATGGCGGCCGTCGAGGCGTGACCCGGCTTTACCAGATCCCCGGCAATCCGCCGGACCTGACCAAGGAGCCGGTCGGCGATCCTTTCGCGCCGCGCAATCCCTTCGCGACCGAGCGTTGCCGCACCGAGACGCCGCCGCTTGGCGAAGTCGAGGGCAGCGTTGCCGGCCACAAGGCGGCCGCCTGGTACGATCTGCGTGCCGCGCTTGCCGCCACGCAGGTGCAGCCATGAGCGAGAGCACCATGAAGCCGCTGGTTTCGGCCCAGAACCTTTGCAAGACCTATGGCGGCGAGAAGCGTTTGTTCGGCGGTTCGACGCAAGCCCTGAAGGCCGTCAACAATGTCAGCTTCGACATCGCCCCCGGCGAGACGCTCGGGCTTGTCGGCGAATCCGGTTCGGGCAAGAGCACGACCGGCCGTGTGCTGCTGCAGCTCGAGGCGCCGACCAGCGGCGACATTCTCTACAAGGGCGAGAATATCACCGGCCTGAGCAAGGCGATGCTGAAGCCTTACCGGCGCGACATGCAGGTCATCTTCCAGGATCCCTATGCCTCGCTCAATCCGCGCATGACGGTGGGCGAATTTGTCGGTGAGCCGCTGGAGGTTCATAAACTGGCGGGTTCGCGCCGCGAGCTCGAGGATCGGGTCGCCTCGCTGTTTACCAAAGTCGGCCTCGATCCGTCCTTCATGAAGCGTTATCCGCACGAATTTTCCGGCGGCCAGCGCCAGCGCGTCAATATCGCGCGGGCGATCGCGCTCAATCCTGCCTTCATCGTGGCCGACGAGCCGATCACCGCCCTCGACGTCTCGATCCAGGCGCAGATCGTCAACCTCTTCCAGGATCTGCAGGACGAGCTGGGATTGACCTACCTGTTCATCGCCCACGACCTGTCGATGATCCGATATCTCTGCCACCGGGTGGCGGTCATGCTGCGCGGGCGCATCGTCGAAATCGGTCCCTGCGACGCGATTTTCGAAAACCCGCAGCATGCCTATACGAAAGCGCTGCTTTCGGCGATCCCGGTTCCCGACCCGGATATCGAACGCAACCGCCGACCGCTTGTCTTCGACGTCGGCGCCAACCTGCCGCCGGAGGAAGCCGTTCTGCGGCCCGTCGGAGATCGTCATTTCGTGCTGGAGGCTTGAGAAAATGACGCATCTGTTCGCAACCCATTTCGGCACTTACGAAGTCGGCACGGATGCGAACGGGAAGCGCAAGCTCCTGCCGTTCCGTCATGATCCTGACCCTTCGGAAACGGGTCTCGGCTACCTGGATCTGGCCGACCATCCGGAGCGGATCCGCGCCCCGATGGTCCGCAAGTCCTGGCTGGAGAAGGGGCCCCTTGCCGGAACCGGCGTTTCGCGCGGCCGCGAGGATTTCGTCGCGATAAGCTGGGACAAGGCTGCAGGCCTGATCGCCGGCGAATTGCGGCGCGTGCGGGAGAGCCACGGCAACCAGGCGATCTTCGGCGGCTCCTACGGCTGGGCCAGTGCCGGCCGTTTCCATCATGCGCAAAGCCAGCTCAAGCGCCTGCTCAATCTGGCCGGCGGCTTCACCTCTTCCGTCAACAGCTACTCCTATGGCGCTGCGGCCGTCCTTCTGCCGCATATCCTCGGCCCGGATTACAAGGATGCCTGCGATACCTCGCCGTCCTGGAACGACATTGCCGAAGGCTGTCAGCTCGTGGTCGGGTTCGGCGGCTTCCGGCTGAGCAATGCGCAGGTGGAGTCGGGAGGGACCGGCAGCCACCGCGCCGTCGAATGGCTGCGGCGCTGCCAGGACAAAGGTGTGCGCATCATCGTCTTCAGCCCGGCTTCGAGCGATGCGCCCTCCGGTGCGAACGTCCGGCATGTTCCGCTTCGCCCGAATACGGATGCCGCGGTGATGCTCGGCATGTGCCATACGCTGCTCGCCCAAGGCCTGTTCGACTGCGACTTCCTGAAACGCTGCACGACCGGCTATTGCGATTTCGAAAGCTATCTGGTCGGCGAGGCGGACGGCATCGCCAAGGATGCCGAATGGGCCTCGGCGATTTCCGGTGTGCCGGCGCAAACCATCGTCGAGATCGCCGAAGACCTGCATGACGTGCCGAGCCTGGTCAACGTCGCCTGGTCGCTGCAACGGGCGCGGCGTGGCGAACAGCCGTTCTGGGCGGCGATCGCGCTCGCGTCGATGGCGGGGCATGTCGGCAAGCGCGGCTGCGGTTTCGCATTCGGGCTGACAGCCGTCAATTCCGTCGGCCAGCCGGTGCGGCGCCTGAAAGGGCCGGCATTCGAACAAGGCCCCAACCCGGTCCGCAGCTTCATTCCGGTGGCGCGGATCACCGATCTGCTCGAAAATCCGGGCGGGCGGATCGACTACGACGGACAGGTTCTTCAACTGCCCGATATCCGGCTCGTCTGGTGGGCAGGCGGCAATCCCTTCCACCATCATCAGGATCTCAACCGGCTGGCCGAGGCTTTCCGGCGCCCCGAGACCGTGATCGTCACCGAGAACATGTGGACTGCCACCGCCAAGATGGCAGACATCGTGCTTCCGTCGGCGTTTCCCTTCGAGCGCGACGATGTCGCGGCGGCGTCGCGCGAGAACTGGCTGGTCTACAGCCGCCGTGTGATGGATCCGCCTGCCGGTGTCTTGACCGATCACCAAGCCTATTGCCTGATCGCCGAGAAACTCGGTTGCCGCCAGCAGTTCGACGAGGGGTTGACGACTGACGACTGGCTTGCCCGGATCTATGAAGGTTATCGGGAGCGTTATCCGGAATTGCCGGATTTCCAGGCGTTTCGCCTTCGGGGTTATGCCGCGCTTGACGAAGGCGAGCTTGCGCCGGCGCCGGCGAACCATTTTCAAGATTTCGTCAGAGACCCGGATGCGGCCCCGCTGAAAACAGCGAGCGGCAGGATCGAAATCGGGTCGAACGCCGTCCGCGGCTTCGGTTATTCCGACATTGCCGGCCATCCCGTCTGGCTGGCGCCGGAGGAGTGGCTTGGCGCGCCGCTTTCGGCGAAACACCCGTTCCATCTCCTGTCTCCGCAGCCCGCCCACCGCCTGCATGGCCAGCTCGAATATGGCCCCGCGAGCCAGTCGGCCAAGCTTGACGGCTATGAGCGTTTTACGCTGAGCGAGATCGACGCCAGGCGTCTTACCCTGAAACCGGACGACCTTTGCGAGCTTTACAACGACCGCGGCCGCACGATCGCGGCGCTGACGATCGATGATGGCCTGATGCCCGGCGTCGCCGTGCTTCCGACCGGCGGCTGGTTCCGCCCCGATGCGCAGGGCGTCGACCACGGCGGCAACCCGAATACGCTGACAGCAATCACACCCGCCTCGCATCTGTCGCAGGCGACCGCCCCCAATTCATGCCTGATCTCGATCCGTCCATGGACCGGATCCGCAGGTGGAACCTATGATGGGAATGAGTGACTTGGACCAGATCGACATCCTGTCCGGCCTGAAAGAGGGCTCCGAGCTTTATGCGATCCGCCGCGAGCGACCGGAATTCGTGGAGGGCACCGAGCTCTGCCGCGAAACGGTGCTCAGCCCAAACCACGGCTTTGGCCTTAGCCATGCTCTGCGCGCCGCGCTTGCTTCCCGCATGGCCCGCTTCATCGGCCGCGAGGACTTGGCTGCGGTCTACGATTTGATGCTGGACGACGCCGGCAGCGATCCGGATCTCGCCGCCATCGCTTCCGGCGCCGAGACCGCGGCGGCCGATGCCTTTACCAGTGCCGTCATTCGCCATGCCGATCTCGTCACCAAAACGCCGCGCGACAACAGCAGGGCAGATATCGAGCGCCTCGAAAAGGCGGGGCTCACCAATCCGCAGATCATCGCGCTGTCCGAGCTGATTGCCTTCGTCAACTACGAGGCCCGCGTCCTTGTCGGCCTGAGCCTTCTGGAGGAGGTCGAATGAGCATGTCGCGTTTCAAGGTCAAGGCGCTCTCCTGGTCGCCCTATATCGAGCCGGTCGACATTGCCGCGGCGAGCGAAGAACAGCTGGCTGCGATGCAGGTGACCCCGTCCAATACCAAGGTTTCCGCCTATGTGCGCACGCTTGCGCATGATCCGGAATCCTACGTGGCCCGCACGAAACTTTTCAACGCCATCATGTATGCCAAGGGCGGCCTCGACCGGGCCGAGCGCGAACTCGGCGCGCTCGTCGCCTCCGCCGTCAATCGTTGCGTCTATTGCGCCTCGGTCCATGCCCGCCGTTATGTCGAACTGTCGGGCCGCGAGGATGTCGTCGAGGAGATCTATGTGCGGGGCCTCGAAGGTCCGTTCGATGCCAGGACCCAGGCGATCGTCGATTTCTGCAAGGCGCTGTCCGAGACGCCGTCGCAGGCCACCAGGGAGCAGGTACAGGCCCTTCGCGATCATGGCATGTCGAAGGCCGAGATCGTCGATCTCATCCACTCCGCCGCCATTTTCGGCTGGGCGAACCGACTGATGCACACGCTTGGTCATTCCGTACCTGTCGAAGCCAAATGAACGGAAGGGAGGAAACAGCATGACCGCCAGCTCCCCGGACAAGCCGATCGTCGTCCCCGGCAGAGGGATGACCGAAACGTTCCGCGATCTTCGCAAATTCGATCCGCTCAAGGACGTCGAATAGAGGAAAAGCGTCTCTTGAGAGCGCAGTGTAAGCCCATGAAAACCAACGGGAATTAATCAGAAGGGAATGGACGTGACCAGAAAAACGATCTCCGCGGCAATCGCCGCACTTTCACTCGGCGCCACGATCTCGACATCGGCGCTGGCACAGGACAAGACGCTGACCATCGCGATCACGAACACGATCAACACGTTCGATCCGCATATGACGGCATCCGTCGGCACCGACCTCAGCCTGCTCAGCCACATCTATCCGTCGCTGGTCCTGCGCGGGCCCGACATGAAGATTGCTCCGGCTCTTGCAACCGAATGGACGAGCGTCGACGACCTGACCTGGCGCATCAAGCTGCGTTCGGACGCCACGTTCAACGATGGCGAGAAGATCGATGCCGAAGTGGTCAAATGGAATTTCGATCGTGTGCGCGACCCGGCCGTCAATGCCCGCATCAAGGCGTGGTTCACGCTGATCTCCGACGTCAAGGTCATCAGCCCGACCGAGATCGAGATCAAGACGAGCTCGCCCTATCCGGCGATGATCGGCCAGCTGTCCATGTTCTTCCTGCTGCCGCCGAAATGGGCCGCCAACCATAAGCCGGCGACCGAGACCGCCTCGGGCGGTGCCTATGTCATCTCCTCCGTCAAGCCGGGCGAGAGCATCACGCTCGACGCCAATCCGCAATACTGGGGTGCGAAGCCGGACTTCAGCAAGGTCGTCGTCCGCATCATTCCGGATGCCGCCAGCCGTGTCGCCGCGCTGCTTGCGGGCGAGGTCGATTTCATCAACTCGATCCCGACCACGGAAATTACCCGGATCAAGACGAGCGGCAGCGCCCAGGCCGGCGCGGTGCCGAGCACCCGCACGGCCTTCATCAAGTTCAACACACTGAAGCCGCCGCTCGACAACAAGCTGCTTCGCCAGGCGCTGAACTACGCCGTCGACAAGGAAGGCATCGTCAAGGCGATCTTCAACGACCAGGCCGAGATCGCCAAGTGCCAGGTGACGTCGAAGAGCTATTTCGGCTTCAACGCCGATCTGAAGCCTTACGCCTATGACCCGGAAAAGGCGGCCGACCTTTTGAAGAAGGCAGGCGGTGCGCCGGCCGAGCCGATCGAAATCGAAGTGCCGACCGGCATCTACCTCAACGGCGAGGAAGTCGTCCAGGCTGTCGCCAGCCAGCTGGAAGAGATCGGCGTCAAGACCAAGATCGTCGAGATGCAGTTCAGCGCCTATATGGACAAGTATCTGAAGACCAAGGATCTCGGCCGCATGAGCCTGCTCAGCCAGGCCTGGCCGACGATCGATGCCGACGGTCTTCTGACCCTGTTCGCGCCAGGCAACATGTACGCCTATTGGGAGAATGCCGATTTCGGCAAGGCCCTGGCGGACGGCCGCTCGACCATGGATGTGGCCAAGCGCCAGGCCGCCTACAAGAAGGCGACCGAGGTGATGTGCGACGAGGCGCCGGCGCTCTTCCTCTATACCCAGCCCGCCACCTACGGCCTGTCCAAGCGTATCACCTGGACCGCCCGGGGCGACGACTGGGTCCGCGCTTTCGACATGAAGCCTGCGGCCAACTGAGCCCAGGACGCCAAAATTTGCCATCCCGTTTCACAAGAGGCGGGATGGTCTTCCATTGGCTGATGACAGTTGTTGGATCCAGCATCCGCCGGACGATTGGCGATCCGGCACATGCACGTACCCAGACGCCCATATCAGAATAGGATAGTCCCATGCCGACAGTGACACTCAACAACGCCACCTTCGTCTATGACGACATCGGCAATCCCGATGCCGAGCCGATCATTGCGCTGCATGGCGGGCGCGGCATCGGCGACCGCCATGGAGAGTTCAACGCCTACAAGGTCCTGTCGGACCAATATCGGGTCATCGCCTATGATCAGCGCGGCTGCGGGGAGACGAGCCTGACGCCGCCCTACACGTTCGAGCAGCTGGCCGATGACGTCGAAGCCTTTCGTATAAACTTGTGCGGCGGCCGCAAGATCATTCTCGAGGGCGGCTCGTTCGGCGGCATGATCGCGCTCACCTACGCCGTGAAATATGGCCAGAACCTGTCGCGACTGATCCTGCGCGGGACTGCCGCGAGCTATCACCACGAAGACGATGCCATGGTGGTGTTCAAGCAGCGGATCCACAAGGCGACGAGCGCCTCGCTCGACATGCTCGACAAGATGTTCTCCGACAGGGTCAAGGACGATACCGAACTGCGCCTGATATGGCTGGCGTTGCAGCCGCTCTATTACGAAAAATTCGATCCGGATGCCGCGCTGGAGCGCACCCGCACCATGCATCTGCATGCCGAGACCCACAACGCCTTGTTCAAGGAACGGCTCTACGACCTGCGCGACAAGCTGAAGGATATTCCGGTTCCGACGCTGGTTGTCTGCGGTGCCGAAGACTGGATCTGCCCGCCGAACCATTCGCGCCTGATCGCTGAAAGCATCCCCGGGGGCGAGCTTCTCGAAGTTCCGAACGCGAACCACGCGGTCCATGTCGAAGCGCATGAGGTCGTGATCGCTGCGATCCGCGAATTTTTGGCACGCACTGCGAACTGAGGTTTGTCGGCGCCCGATGCGCGAGCCGCCAGCAGCCAGCAGCTTCCATCTCCTCCGTTGCGCCCGTGTGGCAATGAGACGCCTTTGGTGACTTTCTGTGCCAGCCGGCGATCCTGCGGCGGAAGGAAGCTTGACTACTCGTCCCTCAAACCCTCTTTCCGGCAGCATCGAACAGATGGAAGCGGCTTGGGTCCGCTGTCAGGGCCATGGTCTCGCCGATCCGGATACCGGAGCGGCCTGGGACGCGGAAGACGACAGGATTTTCGTCAGCCGTCATGGCATGGACGTAGCTCTCCGCGCCGACCAGTTCGACCGCCGCCACCTGAACTTCGGCCCTGACGGGCCCGAGAGCATGACCGTTGGCAATCACGATGTCCTCCGGCCGAATGCCGATCGTGGCGGCATCGTTCGGCAGTCGCGCCTCGGGCGACATCTTCCAGCCGGCGCCGTTGCCGAGTTTCATGAGGTTCATGGACGGCGAGCCGATGAAGGTCGCGACGAACGTGGTCGCAGGTTTTTCATAGAGCTCGATCGGCGTGCCGACCTGCTCGATCCGGCCGGCATTCAAGACGACCAGCCGGTCGGCCAGCGTCATCGCCTCCATCTGGTCATGGGTGACATAGATCGAGGTCGTGGCGAGCGAACGCTGCAGGCGGCGGATCTCGACCCGCATCTGGACGCGCAGCTTGGCATCGAGGTTGGACAGCGGCTCGTCGAACAGGAAGGCGGCCGGCTTGCGCACGATGGCGCGGCCCATGGCGACGCGCTGACGCTGGCCGCCGGAAAGCTGGCGCGGTTTGCGTTCGAGGAAGGCCTCGATTTCCAGCGCGCGAGCGGCTTCGGTGATGCGGCGGTCGATCTCGTCCTTTGGCGTGTTGCGGTTCTTGAGGCCGTAGGCGAGGTTCTGGCGCACCGTCATGTGCGGGTAGAGCGCATAGTTCTGGAAGACCATGGCGATGTCGCGCTCGGCCGGTTCCAGCTCGTTGACGCGCTTGCCGGCGATCGTCACCTCGCCCGCCGAAATGCTTTCAAGGCCTGCCACCATGCGCAGCAGGGTGGACTTGCCGCAGCCCGACGGGCCGACCAGCACGATCATCTCGCCGTCCTCGATATCGAGCGACACGCCCTTGATCGCCTCGATATTACCGCCATAGACCTTGCGGACGTCCTTGAGTTCGATTGTTGCCATTACTTCTCGGTCTCCACCAAACCTTTGACGAACCAGCGCTGCATCAGCACGACGACGATGACGGGAGGAATGATCGCCAGGATCGCGGTGACCATGACGTAGTTCCAGGGGGTTGAGGCATCCGCGAAATCGACCATGCGGCGCAGGCCGATGATGATCGTGTTCATCTTGGCGTCATTGGTGACCAGCAGCGGCCACAGATATTGGGTCCAGCCATAGATAAACAGGATGACGAAGAGGGCGGCGATGTTGGTCGTCGACAGCGGCAGCAGGATGTCGCGCATGAAGCGGAACGGCCCGGCATTGTCGATGCGGGCAGCCTCGACCATCTCGCCCGGGATCGTCAGGAAGAACTGCCGGAAAAGAAAGGTGGCGGTCGCCGACGCCATCAGCGGCAGGGTCAGTCCCGCATAGGTGTCGATCAGCCCGAGATCGACGATGACCTTGTAGGTCGGCAGGATGCGCACCTCCACCGGGAGCATCAGGGTGATGAAGATCATCCAGAAGAAGCCCATGCGGAAGGGAAAACGGAAGAAGACGATCGCGAAGGCCGACAGAAACGAGATGACGATCTTGCCGATGGCAATCGCGATCGCCACCACGAAGCTGTTGAACAGCAGCCTCTCAAGACTCACCCCGACCACGCGCTCGACGCCGCCTGAAATGGATTCGCCGTAGTTTTCCATCATGTGTCCGCCGGGCAGCAGCGACAGCGGCGGGCGGATGATGGCAGTCGACGTCGCCGTCGAGGCGATGAAGGTATAATAGATCGGGAAGGCAACGATGACGATGCCGAGAATCAGCATCAGATGCCCCATGAGGGTAGCGAGCGGGCGGTTTTCGATCATCAAATGTCCTCAGCCATAATGCACGCGCCGCTCGACGAAGCGGAACTGGAACGCGGTGAGCGCGATGACGATGACCATCAGCACGACGGATTGTGCCGCCGACGAGCCGAGGTTCAAGTTGACGAAGCCGTCATTGTAGACCTTGTAGACCAGCGTTTCGGTCGCCTTGGCGGGGCCGCCGCCGGTCACGGAATGAATGATGCCGAACGTGTCGAAGAAGGCGTAGACGGTGTTGACGACGAGCAGGAAGAAGGTCGTCGGCGCCAGAAGCGGGAAGACGATCGTCCAGAAGCGGCGACTGCCGCGGGCGCCGTCGATTGCGGCCGCCTCCAGCAGGGATTTGGGGATCGCCTGCAGGCCTGCGACGAAGAACAGGAAATTGTAGCTGATCTGCTTCCAGGCGGCGGCGACCACCACCAGCGTCATGGCCTGGTTGCCGTCGAGTAAAGGGTCCCAGGCAATGCCGTTGCGTCTGAGAATATAGGCCAGGGTCCCCATGGCCGGATTGAACATGAAAAGCCACAGCATGCCGGCGACGGCCGGCGCGACCGCATAGGGAATGATCATCATGGTGCGGTAGAAGCCCTTGCCGCGCACCACGAGATCCGCCGCCGTTGCCAGCAGCAGCGCCAGGCCCATCGAGAGCAGGGCGGTCGCGACGCTGAAGACGATCGTCACCTGCAGCGCGTGAAGGTAATTCTCGTCCGACAGGATCAACCTGAAATTGGCGAGCCCGACGAAATTGCTTCGCAGGCCGAACGGGTCTTCCCGCATGGCCGATTGATAGAGCGCCTGGCTTGCAGGCCAGAAAAAGAAGATGACCGTCAGGATGATCTGCGGCGCGACCAGGACGTAGGGCAGGATCTTGTTGGGAAAGACGACGGTTTGCACGGGCAGGCTCCGTTGGAATGCGAACGAGGCCGCCCGTGCCGGGATGACACGAGCGGCCCGCGATGCTTACTTTTCGATTGCCTGCTGGATTGCTGCGTTACCGCGTTCGACGGCCTTGTTGAGGGCCGTCTTGGCATCCTGCTTGCCGGCGAGCATCGACTCGAACTCCTCGTTCATGATGTCCCGGACCTGCGGCAGGTTGACGAGACGAACACCCTTGGAGTTTTCGGTGGGCGTCTTGCCCATCATCTGAAGGAGCGGCGTCTCGCGGCCGGGGTTCTTGTCATAGAAACCGGATTTCTTGGTTTCCTCATAGGCGACCATCGTCACTGGCATATAGCCGGAAACCTGGTGCAGGCGGGCCTGGATCTTGGTCTGAGACAGGAAGTTGAAGAACTCCGCGGTTCCCTTGTATTCCGCATCGCTCTTGCCGCCGAAGACCCAGAGGCTGGCGCCGCCCGGAATGGTGTTCTGCGGCCGGCCGGCACCCTCGTAATAGGGAAGCTGGCCGATACCGTAATTCATGCCGGTCTTGATGATGTCGCCGAGACCGCCGGAGGATTCCGTCATGATACCGCATTCACCCGAGGTGAAGAGCTGCTTGGCTTCCGACGTGCGGCCGCCATAGCGGAAGGTGCCTTCCTTGGCGAGGTCGGCGATCGTCTGGAAGTGCTTGACGAAGAAGTCGGAGTTGAAGGCAAGTTTCACATCCACGCCGGCGAGGCCGTTTTCATTGCTGCCATAAGAGACGTTGTTCCAGGCGGCGAGATTTTCAGTCTGGATCCAGGTGAGCCAGGTCGAGGTCAGGCCGCAGGGGGCAGCGCCGCTGGTCTTGATCTTCTTGGCTGCCTCGAACACCTGTGGCCAGGTTTTCGGCGGGTTGGCGGCATCGAGGCCGGCCTTCTGGAAGATATCCTTGTTGTAATAGAGGATCGGTGACGAGGAGTTATAGGGGAAGGACAGCATGGTGCCGTCCGGCTTCGAATAATATGCGACGATGCCGGGCAGGTACTGCGACTTGTCGAACTTGTAGCCGCCCTTCGTCAGCACGTCGGCGACCGGAACGATGGCGCCCTGCGCACCCATCATCACGCCGCTGCCTGCATCGAAGACCTGCATGATGGCCGGCGGCTGCTTGGCGCGGAAGGCAGCAATGCCTGCATTCAGCGTTTCCGCATAGCTGCCCTTGAAGACCGGAACGATCTTGTAGTCCTTCTGGCCTTCGTTGAACTCCTTGGAAAGCTGCTCGACGACCTCGTTATTGGCGCCGGTCATGGCGTGCCACCATTGGATTTCGGTGACGGCCATGGCGCTCGACGCCATCAGCAGTGATGTGGTTGCGGCAATTGCCGAAGCAAGAACGATTTTCATGGATGTTTTCCTCCCTTTACCATGAACCGAAGATTGGATCCTGCAGGACCCTTTTGGTGCGCGTCGCCCGATCCAGAGGTTCGGGGCAGCGCGCGAATGCAGCGGCTATGCCGCCGCCGAATCTCCTCCGCTGACACCGGCGATGCGTTTGAGGTCGCTGACGGCACCCGGACCGGCCGCGAGCACCGGGGCGCCCTTGGTGAGCCGCCCGCCTTCCGTGGGGAAGGGCAGGAACCAGCCGCCCGCTTCCTCGACGATGCAATAGCCGCCGAGGCAGTCCCAGGCGTGCATGTAGGGTTCGTAATAGCCGACCAGGCGGCCGGCAGCGACATAGGCGAGCATCAGCGCGCCCGACCCAAGCCGAACGAAATTACCGCCGCCTTCGAGCAGATCGCTGACAATCTTGGCGACGGCTGCCGGCGTGACATGGTGATTGGCGCCGATGCCGGTCAGCCCGTTGCGGATCGTTTTCTTCGCATCAAGCGAAAGTCGCTTGCCGTTCAGCGTTGCGCCCTGTCCGGCCGCTGCCGAATAAATCTCGTCATGGCACGGCACATGGATGACGCCGACGACCGGTTTCCTGTCATGGAGAACGGCGATCGAGACGCACCAGTTCGGCATGCCGCTGACAAACGGGCTGGTGCCGTCGATCGGATCGACAACCCAGGTATAACCGGAACTGCCCTCGGCAAGCCCGTATTCCTCTCCCAGGAAGCCGTCGTCCGCGAATGTTTCGGACACGCGGTCGCGGATGAGGTTTTCCACCTCCCGGTCGGCGATCGAAACGACATCCTGCGGATCGCCCTTGGTTTCGATGATCAGTGTTTCCCGGCGCTTGAAATAGTCGAACGCGACCTTTCCCGCTTCCCGCGCAACCCTTTCGGCAAGTGCGTGACGATCCCTGATATGCTGCTCGTTGTTGTTCATGAAGAAACGTGTCCCTGTCTGCGGGTCTTTCATTCCGCTATGATGGCGATGCCGCGGCTCTTGAGGCCGATGGCGACCTGCGTGCCGGGAGGAAGAGGACGGTCGACCGACGGGTCGACGATGAACAAGGTCCCGCCGCTCGTTTCCGCCTCGTATTCGATATGGTCGCCGAGATAGGCCGTGTGCCTGATCCGCCCGAAAAAGGCGGCGCTTTCGGCCGGTTCGACCGTGATGGCATTCGGCCTCACCGCAAGCTTGCCGCGGCCGGGCCTTGCACCGCGCGCCGGCACGACATGCCTCAGGCCTTCGATGCCGACGGTCGCCTGTGTGCCCGAGATATCGATGATCTCGCAGGGCACGACATTTGCCTCGCCGATGAAGTCGGCGATGAAGGACGAGGCCGGTGCCTCGTAGAGGTCGCGCGGGCTGCCCTCCTGGGCGATCTCGCCGTCCTTCATCACGATGATCTTGTCGGAGACCGCAAGCGCCTCGTCCTGATCGTGGGTAACGTAGACGGCGGTGAACTGCAGGCGTTGCTGAAGCTCGCGGATTTCGGTGCGGACGCGGCGGCGCAGCCGCGCATCGAGATTGGAGAGCGGCTCGTCGAGCAAAAGGACCTGGGGTTCGAGGACCAGGGCGCGTGCGACGGCGACGCGCTGCTGCTGGCCGCCGGAAAGTTCCGCCGGAAGACGACGTCCCATGCCCGCAAGGCCGACGAGTTCGAGCCCGTGTTCGGCCTTTTCACGCGCATCCCTCCTGCTCAGCCCGGAGGACTCCAGCCCGTAGGCGACGTTGTCGAGCGAATTCATGTGCGGAAAAAGTGCGTAGGACTGGAAGACCATCGAGACATCCCGCTCGTTGGCCGGCAGCATGGTGACGTCCTTGCCGCCGATCAGGATGCGGCCGGAGGTCGGATGTTCGAGGCCGGCGAGCATGCGCAACGTCGTGGTCTTGCCGCAGCCGGAGGGGCCGAGCAAGGTCACCAGCGTGCCGGGCTCGACAGTCAGCGACAGGTCGTGAATGGCCGTGAAGGCGCCAAAAGTCTTGCGGACGTTCTGGAAGACGACGGATCCGGCCTGGGTGAGGCTCATGCGATTTTCTCCTGCTGCAGGGAGGTCGGAACGCGGGCGTGCAAATCCGAGATGCGGTTTTCACGCCGCAGTCGCCGTTCACCGACGATCAGTTGGAAGCCGGCGATGACGGCAATCATCACCACGATCAGCATCGAGGAATAGGCGATCGCCACGCCGTATTCGCCGTTTTCGACCAGGCCAACGATATAGGAGGTCGCCATGTTGTATTGCGCGCTGACCAGGAAGACGACGGCGCTGATCGAGGTGATGGCGCGTACGAAGGAATAGACGAGCGCAGCCGTGATCGCTGGCCTCAAGAGCGGCAGGATGACCTTGCGGATGGTGCGGAAGCTGGTCGCCCCAAGCGTCATCGAAGCCTCATCGAGGCTCTTGTCGAGCTGGCTCATCGCCGCGATGCCACCGCGCACCCCGACCGGCATGTTGCGGAAGACGAAGCAGGCGACAAGGACCAGGGCCGTGCCGGTCATTTCGAGCGGCGGCAGGTTGAAGGCCATGATGTAGCTGATGCCGATGACCGTGCCGGGAATGGCAAAGCTCATCATCAGCGCAAATTCGAAGAGTTCGCGGCCGGCAAATTTCTGCCGCACGATCACATAGGCCGTGGCCAGTCCGACGGCAGCGGTCAGCGGCGCTGAAATCAGTGCGATCTCCATCGTCGTCCAGAAGGAGTTCCAGGCAACTCCCGTCCAGGCAAGCGAGCCGTCGCGGACGGTGACGGAGAATGCCTTGGCGTAATGGGCAAGCGTCAGCGTGTTGTCGAGGCCCCAGGTTTTTACGAAGCCGCCGAAGATGATCATGCCGTAGACGACGAGGGTGAAGATCATCCAGGGGATGACGAGCATATGGACGGCAATCGAAAGCGGGCGGGGCAGGGCGATATGGGCGCCGCTGTCGCCCTTGCCGGTGACGGTCGCGAAATTCTTGCCCGAAAGCCAGAGCCGCTGGGCGAGGAAGGCAGACAAAGTGAAGCAGAGCAGGATCATCGCCAGCACCGCGGCGCGGGCCGGATCGTTCTGCGAACCGACGACGGCGAAGAAGATTTCCGTCGAAAGCACGCCATGGCTGCCGCCGAGCACCAGCGGGTTGCCGAAATCCGCCATGCTTTCGATAAAGCCGATCAGGAAGGCGTTGGCGAGGCCGGGCTTCATCAGCGGCAAGGAAACGCGCCAGAAGGTGCGCCAGCGGTTTGCGCGCAATGTCTGCGAAGCCTCCTCCATCGAGGGGCTCACCCCTTCGACGACGCCGATCAGCACCAGGAAGGAAATCGGCGTGAAGGAAAGGACCTGGGCGATCCAGATGCCGGTGAGGCCATAGAGCCAACGGCTGGGCTCTATGCCGAAGACCGACGAAAGGCCCTGGGTGACGACGCCGGCTCGGCCGAACAGGAGCGTCAGCGCAAGGCCGATGACAAAGGGCGGTGTGATGATCGGCAGCACGGTCAGCAGCCGCAGGCCCTTCTTGAAGGGAAAATGCGTGCGCGTTGCGACCAGTGCGAAGGCGAGACCCAGGAGCGTTGAGCCCGCAGCCGTCATGATCGCCAGGAAAAGCGTGCGCCAGGCGATCCCGCAGCGTGTGCCGCCGACAAGACAATCGAGGCTCCAGATCGAGGAGTCGGCGATGTTGCGGCTGAAACCATCGAAATTCACCGAACCGTCGAAATCCTGGAAGGCGCCGATGAACATGCTGCCGATCGGATAAAAGACGAAGACCGTGACGAGGAAGATCAGCACGGAGATGGTGGAGACGACAAACGCGTCGCCGCGCATCACACCCCTTTCGGCAAGGCCGAAGGAAAATAAGAGGACGAAGACCACGGACATCAGGACGGCGCCGGCCCCCATCGACGACTGGCCGCCGGCGAGCTCACCAAAGAGCGTCTGGGTGATCGTCCAGCTCCAGCCGGTATTGCCGATGGCAAGCCCCTGGAGCGCGAGAAAGACGACGCCCAAGCCGCCCGCCCAGGCGAGAAGCGCGCCGCGCCGCATGGGATCTGCCACGAACCGCGCCGCGGCTGCGCCCAGAAGTGCCAGCAAGGCGGCGAGTAACCAGAAGCGGCCGTGCATGAAGATCTGCAACATCCCGGGAGCGGCCGAGACCGCCCCCGGGAAGTCCCCCAGCCAGGAGAATGATAGAAAACCCTTCTCGATCCGGTACCACGGCAAAACGACCATGGCCGCGGCGCCGAAGGCAAGGACAAGGTCCAGTCTGCGATTGCGATTGTCCATGGCCGGCCGCGACCTCATCGAGAGCATGAAAGTCAGGTCGCGCTACAGGCAAAGCCGCAGCGCGACGATGGCGATCGGGATCAGTTGGCGCTCGCGCCGATTTCCTTGTCCCAGCGCTCAAGCAGCTTTTTGCGGGTGTTCGGGTCGCCGTATTTGGTGAAGTCGTAATCGATCAGCTTGATGTCGGCGAACTTCGGCGCTTCCTTCGGCACTTCCGCCTTGGCGTTTGACGGAAGCTGGAAGGACTTCGCCTCCTTCATGTGCGACTGCACGTCGGCCTTCAGCGCCCAGTCATACCATTTCTTGGCGTTTTCCAGGTTGCGGGCGCCCTTGACGATCGACATCGAGCCGATCTCGTAGCCGGTGCCCTCGCAGGGCGCGATCGACTTGACCGGGAAACCTTCGACCGTCTGAGCCACCGCATCATGCATGAAGACGATGCCGATCGCCGTCTCGCCGCGGGCGGCGGCCTTGACCGGTGCCGAGCCGGACTTGGTATATTGCGAAATGTTGGCGTTGAGTTTTTTCAGATAGTCATAGGCCTTGTCCTCGCCCATGATCTGCACGAGCGTTGCCAGCGCCGTATAGGCGGTACCGGAGGAGTTCGGATTGGCCATCTGGATCTCGCCCTTGAACGAGGCGTCGAGAAGGTCGGCCCAGCACTTGGGCTCCTTGTAGTTCTTCTGCTTGAAGAGTTCGGTATTGTAACCCCAGCCGAGCGCGCCGGCATAGACGCCGACCGTTCGGAAACCGGAGCTTTCCGCCTGCTTCTTGGCCCAGTCGTTAAGCTCCCCGAGAAGCGGCGACTTGTATTCCTGGGTCAGTCCTTCGGTCGCCGCCTGTAGGTGCGGGTCGCCGGTCCCGGCCCACCAGATGTCCGTCTTCGGATTGCGCGCTTCGGCGCGGATCTTGGCATAGGTTTCGCCGGACGACAGGCGAACCATGTTCACCTGAATGCCGGTATCCTTCTGGAACATCTGCTGCATCATCTCGCAGATGACCACGTCTGCGGAGCAGATCAGGTTGAGTTCTTCAGCGGCACGAGATGCCGATACGTTCATCGTCAGGCCGGCCGCGAGTGCGGCAGCGACCGTGAGAGTCAGGCGCATGATTATCCTCCCAGATTATGGTGACGCCTCCACATCACCCGCCTTTGCAAGCGTGTGCAATGGTTTCACGTAGCTGTGGATCTTGTCAATAACAAATCGCTAAAGAATTCGATGTTGCGCCACACTTCTTGTCACGCGCCTGTTGCACTCGCTTGCAAAAATAGGCATTGATTGAGGCAAGGGAGGGGGCGATGAGCCGCAAGATTTTCGTCAGCGCCAAGGAAGTCGCTGACCGGGCCGGCGTGTCCCGGTCGGCCGTCTCGCGTACGTTCACGCCGGGTGCGAGCGTTTCGGAAGAAACGAGGCGGCGGGTGACCGAAGCGGCCGACGCCCTGGGCTATCACGTTAACCATCTCGCCCGCGGGCTGATGCGCAACGAAAGCGGCATCGTCTGCCTGATCGTTTCCGAGCTCGATACGCCCTATCGCGCCAGCCTCATTCGGGCGCTCACCGGCCAGCTCCAGAGCGCCTCGAAGATCGCCATGCTGATCAATACCGACCGATCCGACGACAGCGTCGACCAGGCGCTCCGCCAGGCGATCAGCTACCGCGCCGATGCCTCGATCATCCTGTCGGGCATGCCGGACAGGTCGATCACCGATCTCTGCCTGAAGAGCGGACAAAGGCTTGTGCTGATCAACCGCGACGAGGACCGGGAGGGCGCCCTGATGATCAACCTCAATGATCGTGAAGCCGCCCGGCGTAGCTTTTTCGCCCTGTTGCGCGCCGGCTGCCGCAACTTCGCGTTTGCCAATTCGGAAGCGATGACGCCGAGCCTGATGGCCCGCGAGGAGGGTTTTTGCGAGGCCGGTCGCGAACATGGCCTCGAGGTTTCCGTCGAACGTTTCGGCCCGACCACTTATCAGAGCGGCGTGGTGCTGGCGCAACGGCTGCTCACCCGCGAAAAGCGGCCCGACGCGATCTTCTGTGTCAACGATCTGCTTGCCTGCGGCTTGATGGATGCCGCCCGGCATCAGTTCAACCTTGCCGTTCCGTCCGAACTCTGCGTCGTCGGCTTCGACGACATCGAGCAGGCATCCTGGTCCTCCTACAATCTCACGACCTTCGCCCAGCCCGTCGAGCAGATTGCGGCCGAAGCCGTGACCTGGCTCGATCAGGTCACGTCGGCTGGGTCGAATTCCCGAAGACTTGATGCGGAACTCGTCTGGCGCGGATCGGTGAGAGGCGGATGAAGCGGCAGGGAAGCATAGGGTAGGCCGCTGTGGCCTGCCTCACTTGCCGCCGGCGAGGTTGAAGGCTGGGATCACCTGTCCTTCCGTGCGGAACAGCCGTTCCAGTTCCGCCACATCCGGGCAGACCGGGACGGACTGCAGAAAGGCCGGATCCATCTCGGTTTTGGGGAGTGCGATGACCGCTGCCGCGAGCAGCGTCGTCCCGGCCTCGATCTGTCCACGGAGCTGGGGAAGAAGCGTCCTTGCGTGAATGAGATTGGTATTGGCGATCGGGCTCATGGCATGGCCCTCCCGCTTCAAGGCAGGCGAGAGGTCGATGATCGCGCTGGTGTCTGTCCGGCCGTGCCAAACAGCGAAACCTTCGCCTCGGCTGGCGATGTCGGCCTGGAAATCCGCCTGTTCAATGGCAAAGCCGCCCTCCGTCGTTTGCAGAGTGCGAGGGGTGGCAATGCGGTGGATGCGGATATGCCACGGGTTGGCCGGCACCAGCCATGTCTCCACCGTGACGTCGCTCCAGGGCTTCCAGCGGGAATAGAGCCTGTCACCGGCGATCAGCGCCTGCTCGAGGGTCTCGCGCATGCGGAAATGCACGCCGTCGTCGGACAGGCCCAGCATGCCGTCAAAACTTGCTGCCGCGAAATGCCGGTCGTTGGCCTCGATGTTGAAGGCGTAGCGGGTGGAATAGACGAATTTCGAGTATTTCTCATGGGCGCCGCGCATCTTGTCGTGCTGCTGACCGGAGGCGAGAACGACGACATTGCCGGGCGTATGCATGGCGACCATGCCGGGCTCCTCGAGCGGAACCGGGTCCGGAAAGGAGGGCGCGGGGGCTTCCTGCGCCAGCCAGAACGGATGGTCCTCGGGCAGAGCCAGGGGCAGAAAAAATTTCAGCGCCCAATAGGGAGAGCCGGCAGAATTGTAGCTCTCGCTCATCAGCAGATTGGGATAACCGTAGCCGATTGACAACACGCCGTCGCGGTCGGCGATCGGAAGTTTCGACCACCAGCGGATATGGCGCATGTAGTAGCCCTTGATCTCGGCCCAGGGCAGGGCTTCGACGCCCGCAAACGCCAAAGCGCCCCAGAAGCCGCCGGCGGCAAACCGGTATGTCTGGCTGCGCCCGAAGGCGAGCGCGGCGCCGTCTGGGCCGAACCAGTGGCGGATATCCTGCGCAAAGACACGGGCTCGCTCGCGATAGGCATCGCCGCGCTCAGTATCGGCCTTCGCGAGCACCGAATAGATCAGCGCATAAAAATGCAGGGCGAAGGGGATATAGTGGTCGACGCGCTTGACCGGCCCGTCGCGATACCAGCCTTCGCCCAGCCGGAAGGCCTCCGTCTCGTCGAGATAGGTCTCCGTCATGGACCGGTCAAAGCTTATGCCGACGCGCGTCAGGCCGAGATCGATGAGAACCCGGAAGAATTTCCAGTTGTTGTCGATGAATTCCTTGTCGCGGGCCGACAGGAGATAGGCTGCGACGGTCTTCTTCTGCTCGTCGCCAAGCGGATCCCATATCTGTTCGGGAACCAAGGCAAGCGCAAAACCCACCGCAGCCAGTTCCACCTGACGCTGGTCGCGATCGGAGATGTCGCCCCAATATTCCGGATGAGAGGGATCGGTGCCGTTGGCGAGGCCGCGGCGGTAGAGGTCCCAATACGGGAAGTCATGGCCTCCGGCTGCAAGCGGCACGATCCCCCAGAGCGGCCGGGCAAAACCTTCGAGGTCGGCCGCGGCACGGTCGAAATGCGCGCCGGTGGCACTCAGGCGGACCCGTGCGCCACCTTGCGAAAAATAGGCAAGAAGCGGTTTGAACAGATCCAGCACCGCCTTGCCAAGATCGGCTCGGGAAAGAAGAGGGTTCCCGCAAAGGGGATTGGTTCGAACTGGGTCGTAGATCACGGGCAAACCATTTTTTATCGAAAGAAAAGACCCGCGGAGGACGCGGCCTCCGCGGGTCGGGCTGTTACTTGATGGCCTTCACGCCGTCGGTCATTTCCTTCAGGCCGTCGTCGATGGAGATGTTGTCGGTCATGATCGAGTCATGCGCACGGTTGAGGACAACCTCGATCTTCGCGGCATTCGGATTGACGGCCATTTCCAGGAAGGACTTGCCGGACTGGAGTGCGTCCTTGCTCGCCTGGTCCTGGGGGAAGCCGGGCAGCGATGCGATCTTGGCGGTGACTTCCGGCGTGCGGACAGTCGGGATCGTGCCGGTGCCGGCGATGATGGCCGCACCTTCCGGGCCGGTGACGAACTTGATGAAGTCAAGCACCTCGGCCTTGTGGGCGGAGTTGGTGTTGACCGCGAGACCGGAAATCTGCGCTGCGGTCGTGCCCGCTGCAACGCCGTCCGGATGCGGGAACTTCACGATCCCCCAGTTCTTGCTCTTGGATTCGCCGGAGGCAACCTTGGCGATCTGGGTGCCGACGAACCAGGTCCCCATCGGCAGCATGCCGATCGTGCCGTTGAAGAACAGCGCCGAGTAATGGGTATTGGAGGTCTTCAGCGACCCATAGGACGGAACAACACCGGCCTTCTGCAGCGCAAGCGCCCGCTCATACCACGGCTTCAGGAAAGCGTAGTCCGGTCCAGCCAACGTCTTTTTGCCGTCGAGGATGCCCGGAAGCTGGACCGTTGAGCGCCATGTGTGGAAGAGGGCGCCGTAGGTCTTGTTTGCGCCCATGCCGCCTGCGAGCTTCGTGGCGATCTGGTCGAACTGCGCCCAGGTCATGTCGTTGGTCGGATAAGTAACGCCGGCCTTGTCGAAAATGTCCTTGTTGTAATAGACGACCCAGAAATCCGAGCGGAACGGCAGGGCATAGATCTTGCCGTCGATCTTGAGCTCGTCGACAAGGCCGCCGAAGGACGCGGGATCGATCTTCTGTTCCGTCATGAAGCCGGAGAGGTCCGAAATCGAGCCGGCGCGGACGAGGTTCGTGTAGTTCGGAACGTCCTTGACGGTGACGATGTCTATATCTTTGGAGCCCCCCGCGAGCTGCGTGGCGATCATCTGCTGGTAGTCCTGCGAACCGAGGTCCACGGATTCGAACTTAACGTTCGGATTCTTGGCCTGGTATGCCGCTATCAGCGGCTTGTAATAAGCCACCTTGTCCCAATCCCACAGCGCCCATTTGAGCGTCACGGCATTGCCCGATTGTGCGTATGCCGATCCTGCGAACGACGTCGCCATGGCGAGACCCGCCATCGCCAACCTCACCGATCTCCCGAATTTCCCCAAATACATTTCCGTTCTCCTTCCCTGAAGTGTCTCTGGATTAGATATGCTTGGCGTCACCAGCATGCGGTTCGCGATGCGCCTGTATTGCCATTGGCAGGGCTAGAACCATGACCGCTGCCCGATGGACGCCGAATGTGACGGCGAACATTCCGAGTGAAAAATTGAGGGTGGCCGGCATGAACACCGACACCGGATAAAAGACGATATGCGCGAGCCAGAGCGCGGCGACGAATACAAGCGCGGCGAGCGCCGGCAGAGGACGGACGACCGATGCGATGGCTGCGAGCCGCAGCAGCACTGGCGCCGAAAGATCGCGCATCACCATCAGCACCACGAGGTGGCAGGCCACCAGGAGGATGAAAACCGTCGCGATCAGCGCAATCGTCAGCGGCAGGGCGAGGACGAGATTGTCTTTCGCGGTTGCGGCATAGGTGACGATCGCATAGACGCCGAGGCCGATCGCAAGGGTGAAGGCAAGGCCCCACGCGGTCGCGCGCCAGAAATATCGGAAAAACGCTTCGACGAAATCCCGCAGGAGATAGGTGTTGCGGTCTTCGACGAAGGCGACCGAAATGCGGGCGGTTGCAGCGATCGCGGCGGGGATGGTGACGACGAAGAGCGCGGCCAGAATGAACAGGATGTTCAATTTGACCATCTCCCACCACTCGCGCGCGAACGTATCGGCGAAAAGGGCGAGACCGGTCTTCTTCGGCGCATTCTTCGGAATGCCCGGCCCCTCCTTCGTCCACATGTCGCGCAGCCATTGCATGGCCGTTTCCTCCCGCCCGCCTAATAAAGGATCGAGCGCTCCGTTTGCTTGTCGAACAACTGCATATTGGTCGTGTCGACGACCAGCTTGACCTCGTCGCCGATCGCGCCCTTGAAGCGGGGCGACACGCGCGCGATCAAGCTGCGCCCGCCGGCGACGATATTGAGGTGGATTTCCGAGCCCATCGGCTCGGCGAGTTCCATGACGGCGCTGAACGGCGCCAGGTTTTCCGGCGCGATGTCGGCTGGCGGCAATTCGTGGAAGTTCTCAGGCCGGATGCCGATGACCAGCTCGCGGCCTTCATAGGGTGCGATGCGGCTTTTGTCGAAATGCGCCGGCAAGGGCAGTTCCCGCCCATCGAACAGGGCAAAATATCGCTCGCCGCGCCGCTCGATCACGGATGGCATCATGTTCATCTGCGGTGCGCCGATAAAGCCGGCGACGAACATGTTGAGCGGCCGGTCATAGAGGTTCTGCGGGGTATCGACCTGCTGGATATGCCCGTCCTTCATCACCACGATGCGATCGGCCATGGTCATCGCCTCGATCTGGTCGTGGGTGACGTAGATGAAGGTGGCATGCAGACGCTTGTGCAGCTTGGTGATCTCGGCGCGCATGGTGCCGCGAAGCTTGGCATCGAGATTGGAGAGCGGCTCGTCCAGCAGGAAGACTGCCGGATTGCGTACCATGGCGCGCCCGAGCGCGACGCGCTGGCGCTGGCCGCCGGACAGAGCCTTCGGCTTGCGGTTGAGAAGGTGCGTGATGTCGAGAATCTTCGCGGCGTCCTGAACCTGGCTGTCGATAAAATCCCGGGAGACTTTCCGAAGCTGCAGGCCGAAAGCCATGTTCTTGTAGACGGTCATATGCGGATAGAGCGCATAGTTCTGGAAGACCATGGCGATGTCGCGGTCCTTGGACGGCACATCGTTCATCAGGTCGCCGCCGATCTGAAGCTCGCCGCCGGAAATCTCCTCCAGCCCGGCGATCATCCGGAGCGTCGTCGATTTGCCGCAACCCGACGGCCCGACGAGAATGATGAATTCCTTGTCGGCGATCTCCAGATCGATGTCATGGACGACAGTGAGGGCGCCGTAGGACTTGTTCAGTTTTTTCAGTGAAATGCTGGCCATCGGTTATCTCTCACCAATAGGAAGACCAGGCGCGCGCGAGGCGCGTCAGGGCTTCCATGTAATAATAGTCGCCCCAGGAGACGCACTCGTCGACGCCTTCGCCGCGGCAGGTGTTGTAGGGCGATTTTTTGGAATAGGTCCCGTTGAGGACAAGGCCGTTGGACATGGCCGGGTCCTTGACCGCGTAGTGCTCGGCGAGGCTCTTCATCATGCGCCGCGCCAGCTCGCGGTAACGCACGGCGGCATCGGCCTCGACAAGGTCGGCCATTTCGAGCAATCCGCAGGCAACGATCGAGGCCGACGACGTATCGCGCGGCTCACCATCTCCGTCGGAGAACACCAGATCCCAGTAGGGCACCATGTCGGCCGGCAGCTTCTTCAGATAGAAATCGAGGAGCCGGTCGAAGGTGTTGCGATATTCGTCGATCGGCTCATAGCGATAGGAAAGCGCCATGCCGGCAATACCCCATGCCTGCCCGCGCGCCCAGAAACTGTCGTCCTTGTAGCCCTGTTTCGTCGCACCGCGCACGGGGGCACCGGTAACCGGATCCATGTAGAACGTATGATAGGTGGAATTGTCCGGCCTGACCGAATTTGCCAGCGTCGTGCGGGCATGGATGAGCGCGATGTCGCGGTATTTCCCATTACCCGTCTCGCGGCTTGCCCAATAGAGCAAGGGCAGGTTCAGCAGGCAGTCGATGATGTAGCGGTATTCGTCCGCGACACCCTTGCGGCCCCAGGCCTGGATGAACTGGCCGATCGGCTGGAAGCGCTCGATAAGCTGGTCCGCGGCCAGAATGGCGGCCTTGCGTCCGTCCTCGTCGCCGACAAGCTTCCACGCCGCGATGCAGGAGGGCGAATAGAGAAAGCCCATGTCGTGGTGGTCGGTCTCGATGCGGTTCTCGATCCTATGCAGAAAGCTCTGCACCTGGATCTGCGCCGCATGCTGGAAAACCTTGTCGCCCGTATGCTCGAACGCCAGCCAGATTTCTCCCGGCCAGAAACCCGCGGTCCATTGGGTGTTCTCGACGGCGGGATAAAAATTGCCGACGCTGGAATGGTTCTGGCACGCATAGGTGAAGGCCGGCAGATTGCGCCGGACCTGGGCGACGGCGAGATCGAGCGCTGCCTTGACCTCGGCATCCGTGATCGGTTGGGGAGCGATCTGCGTGAAGGCATTCATGACGTTAACCCTTGAGGCCCGACGACGCTACGCCTTCGACGAAGAAGCGCTGCAGCGACAGGAAGACGATCAGCACGGGAATAAGGGCGACGACCGATGCCGCCATGATCAGCCCGTATTCGGCGGAATATTGCGAGATGAACATGCGCAGGCCGATCTGGATGGTCTTCAGCTCCGTCTTGGTCAGGTAGATCATCGGACCGAGGAAGTCGTTCCAGGTGGTGACGAAGGTGAAGATGGTCAGCGTCGAAAGCGCGGGCTTCGACAGCGGCAGCATGATGCGCGCCCAGATCTGATATTCGTTCATGCCGTCGATGCGCGCTGCTTCGCAAAGCTCCGTCGGGATCGACATGTAGAACTGCCGCATGAGGAACACACCGAAAGCGGTGAAGGCCTGCAGGCAGATCAGCGCCAGGTGCGTATTGTTCAGGCCGAATTCGCGCATCAGCAGGAATTGCGGCACCATGTAGACCTGCCACGGCATGGCAATCGTCGCGATATAGCCGAGGAAAAGCGTGTTCTTGTAGGGAAAATCGAGCTTGGCAAAGGCATAGGCGGCGAAGCTCGACGTCAGTAGCTGGAGCAGGGTGACGATGATCGTCAGCTTCGATGTGTTGTAGATGAACAGGCCAAGCGGGATCTTCGTCCAGATGTCCACGTAGTTCTGCCACTGTGGTTGCGACGGAATCCACTCGATCGGGAAGACGAAGACATCGCGGCTGAGTTTCAGCGAGGCTGACAGCATCCAGGCGAAAGGCATCAGCATCACCGCGGTGATGACGATGACCGTTGCATAGACTGCAATGCTCTTGGCGGTGACCTTGCGTCCGGCAATCTTCACGGATCAATCCTCCTTCTGTCGGCGGAACTGGACGACCGTGACCGCCAGCACGAGAAAGAAGAGAACAAGCGCAATCATGCTGGAATAACCGAGGTCCCAGGAGATGAAGGCTTCGTTGTAGATGTGATAAACGAGGACCAGCGTTGAGGTGCCGGGCCCGCCCTGGGTGATCATGTAGATCTGGTCGAAGACCTTGAACGACTGGATGGTCAGCATGACCGTGACGAAGAAGGTCGTCGGCCCGAGCTGCGGCAGGGTGACATAGAGAAACTTTTGCCACGCATTGGCGCCGTCGAGATCGGCCGCCTCGTAGAGCTCGGAATTGATGCCCTGCAGCCCGGCGAGGTAGATGACCATGTAATAGCCCATGCTCTTCCAGACGCCGAAGAGGATGACCGTCACCATCGCCCAATGCCGGTCGGCTGCCCAGCCCGGCATGTCCTTGGGGTCCAGGCCGAGTGTATAGAGGATCATGTTCACCGGCCCCATTTCGGGGTTGAAGATCATGTTCCAGACCACGGCAACCGCCACCAGCGAAGCGACGTAGGGAAAGAACATCGCCGTGCGGAAGAAGTCGCGCCCGAAGATCTTCTGGTTCAAGAGGATCGCCAGGCCGAGCGCGCAGGCGAGCGTCGCGGGGACCGATACGACCGTATAGATGATCGTGTTCCAGAATGCGGCAATGAAGACCTTGTCTTCGAACAGCCGCCAGAAATTGTCGAGACCGGCAAACGTGATCGCATTCGAGCCGTCCCAATGCATGAACGCCAGCACGAAGGCGAACAGGATCGGCCCGAGCGTGAAGACGGCGAAACCGAGAAAATTCGGGGCGATGAAGGAGTAGGCGACCAGCGCGCTCTGCATCTTGCGCCGGCGGCGCGACAACACCTTGCTCGACCGCCGGGATGCGGCTGGCGCATCGCCTGCGGCAATGGTCGAATTCGACATGGACACTTTATCCCTCCTCGAACCAGGATGCTCCGATCGATGCCCAAGGGCCATCCACGGCCGCCCATTGTGTTACGGGCGTGCCGCCTCCCTATCGAGGGGATAGCACATCTCTCACATTGGTCAAACAAATTTATGGATAAATCATATGAATTCTGTAGTCATCTTAAAATACGTATGATAGGTGGCGAATGAGGTCGTTTATCGGTCGCATGGAGGAAGGTCGATGTTCAGCGAGATCGCCGGGTCGCTGCCGCCGGTTTTGGCGGACTTCATGCCCGGCGCGCCGATCGGCGACCGGGTCGCCTGGGATGCCGTGTCCGATGATATGCGTTCTGCGGTCATGCGGGATGCGGAGGCGGCGCTTGGCCGTTCGTGGTCGGTCATCAAGGCTTCTGACTATCGCGAATATTCGCTGAACGGGAACCGCTCGCGTTTCGAAGCGCTGTATTTTTCGCGGCGACGGATGTTGAACGATCTGGTTCTTGCCGAGCTGCTCGAGGCCAAGGGGCGGTTCATCGATGCAGTCGTGGACGGCATCTTCCTGATCTGCGAGGAAAGCGGCTGGCAGCTTCCGGCTCACAACGCCTATGAGCGGGGTGGGCAGCGATTTGCCTTGCCCGATACGGAGCAGCCGGTCGTCGATCTGTTTGCGGCGGAGACAGGTGCCCTTCTGGCGACCGCGGCTGCTCTGATGCGAGATGGGCTCGACGAGGCCGGCCCGCAGGTCGTCGCCCGCATCGAGCGGGAGATCCGGTTGCGCATCTTGTCGCCCTATCTCGACCGGCATTTCTGGTGGATGGGCAACGGCAGGGAGCGAATGAACAACTGGACGGCGTGGATAACCCAGAACGTCCTGCTTTCAGCCTTCGCCCTCAAGACGGACCAGGGCCTGCGGCTGCGGGTCGTCGAGAAAGCCCTTTCCAGCCTCGACGCCTTCATCAAGGATTACGCGGATGACGGGGCCTGCGAGGAGGGAGTGGTCTATTACCGCCATGCGGCGCTCTGCATGGCCGGGGCGATGGCCATTCTCGACACGGTGGCGCCGGCTTCGATGGCGCCGCTTTGGAAGGCTCCGAAAATCCGCAGCATGGCGGACTATATCGTCAACATGCATGTGGCCGGCCGCCGGTATTTCAATTTTGCCGATTCTGCCGCGGTGATAGAGCCATGTACCGTTCGCGAATATCTGTTCGGCAAGGCCGTCGGGTCCGATGTCCTGGCGGCATTCGCCGCGCGCGACCGTCTGTCGTCGGAGCACAAACACCTGCCTGAGGAGTGGAACCTCTGGTATCGCGTGCAGGAACTGCTGGTAACGCCGGAAGCCGGCGGAGAAGCGAAGCTGGCGGGCGATACGTTTTATCCGGGAATTGGCCTGTTCGTTGCCCGCGACGATCGCTTTGCGCTTGCCGTCAAAGGCGGCAATAACGGGGAAAGCCATAACCACAACGACGTCGGCAGCCTGACGGTCTATAAGGACGGCAAGCCGTTCCTGATCGACGTTGGCGTCGAAACCTACACGGCAAAAACCTTTTCCTCCGAGCGCTACGATATCTGGACCATGCAGTCGGGCTTCCACAACCTGCCGACTTTCGGTGGTGTGAGCCAGGCCCCCGGGGCGGATTTTGCGGCGCGGGACGTCCACGCTGAATTCACCGAAAAACAGGCGCAGGTTTTTCTGGACATCGCGGCGGCCTATCCGGTCGAGGCACGCGTGCAATCCTACCGGCGAACCGTCACGCTTCGGCGCGGACAGGAGATCGAGGTCGTGGACATTCATGAGGGCGAACTGCCAGCGGTGCTTTCTGTGATGACCTGCGTCGAGCCGATCATCGACCACGCCATTCATTTCGACGGTCTCGGCCGCATCGACCTTGAGGGGGCAGGCGGGATCGAGGTCGAGGCAATCGACATCGACGATGCCCGCCTGCGCATCTCCTGGCCCCCGAGAATTTATCGACTGCGCATCCCCTTTGCCGGGACCTGCCTGAAACTGCGGATCGTCTGAGGAGGACGAGCATGGAACTGACACTGAAGGTCGTAGATGTGGCGGGCGAGGTCCGCGCCAGGGCAACGGGCACGGACGAGGCCTATCTCGTTTTTCGCGACAGCTACAACGACGGCGATCAGGTCGTCGTCGAAACGTCCCAGCCGGGATATCTCATGCTCGCGCTCGACGACGCGATGACGCCCGCGACCGTCTATATGAAGGGGCGTAGCTATGCGCTCGGGGTCCCTTTTGGTCCCAAGCGCATTCCTTATTCTCCGCGGGCCTTCGAAGGCAAAATCCACAGACTGTGCGTCCGCAAGGCGCGCCCGGAGGAAATCGCAGCGCGTCGGAACCTGGCGTTCAATCCGTGGGATGACCATGCCAATGCCTCTGTCTTTCCGCACGCCAAGGCGAATGTCGAGACACGCGGGGAGGCGGTCTTCGCCGCCCGCAACGCCATAGACGGCGAAAAGGCGAATGACGATCATGGCTTCTGGCCCTATACGAGCTGGGGGATCAATCGCGATCCGGATGCGACGCTGACGCTGGATTTCGGCCGGCCGGTGAAAATCGACGAGATCGTCCTCTACCTGCGAGCGGACTTTCCGCATGACGCCTGGTGGGAAAAGGCGAGCGTCACCTTTTCCAACGCCGAGACCGCATGTTTGTCGCTGGTCAAGACGGGTGCGGCTCAGTGTTTCCCGGTGAGGGAGCAGACGGTGGAATGGATCAGGCTGCACAGCCTGATCAAGGCCGACGACCCATCGCCCTTTCCGGCGCTGACCCAGATAGAGGTCTGGGGACGCGAGGCGGACTAAGTGAATCTGCGCCGAAGGTTGACCCCTATGATCCGGTCGATATAGCCTTGATCTACAGATGCGCCGGCAGGGGAGGGGCCGGCGGAGCAGGAAGAACCGGTGCATCGTTGGGCTGCATGGTCGGGTTCGTCGTGATTAGAGTGCCTGAACATCGGTCTGCGAAAAGTCTTTGCCCTTGAACAGCAGCGGCTCGCCGGTCAGTGCGGCGAGAGCGTACGAGAAGCAGTCGCCGTAGTTCAAGGCAGCCGGATGACGGCCCTTGCCGTAGCGGCGCCGGGCCCGGCGAGCCTGATCGGCGTGCTCGGCGCTCACCGCAACGACATCTACTTTGACCTTGTGCAGCCAGAGATCGAGTTCAGCTCCACCCGCTTCGCCAAAGCGCCCCTCGATGACCATCGAGGCTTCGAGAAGCGTTGCCGCCGAAATGAGCCGGAGGGGATCGTCGGCAATGCGTTCGCGATAATATTGGGCATCCGGCTCACTGAAGAAGATTGCGACGATCGCCGACGTGTCAATCACCATCAGTTCGGAACACCGTTTTCATCGTAGCCGATGATTTCATCCGGGCTGCGGTCATCGAGAACCGGCAGAGCGCTGAGGCGCCGTTGCATTGCCTCCATATCCTCGAGAAGGGCAGCCTTTGCCGCTTCCGATCCCATACGCTTGAGACGTTCCTCAAGCGCGCGTCGTGTCGCTAGGGTGATGGTTTCACCGGTACGTGCAGCCAGCTCACGCGCGAGCTTTTCAGTATCGGGATCTTTGATGCTCAGTGCCATAGCAGGTATCCAGGTTCCTCTATATCCACAATCTACCTGCTAAATCGTCGCAGCGCACGCAACTACGCATGTGAGTGAGCGCCGAAGGTTGACCCCTGTCATCGGGCCCGAAAAGCCTTGATCTGGTGAGATAAAATGCAGATCGGGTGGGGTCACGATCGGCGCCGATGATGACCTCGCCCTCGTTGCGAGTTTGCAAGTAAAGTCAGGCGGTTACCGCCGTTCAAACGGGGTCAACTTTCGGCTCTGTTTCACATCCTTGCTACTATTTGCGGTCGTCGAGAGGATGCTCGCCGCGTTGAAAGTGCTGTCCTGCGTACAGGAGGCGCAAAAGACCACCTCGTTGTCCTCGACAACAAACGCCACACTGACGCGGCGCTAAAGCCGATAAGCCGCATTCCATTGCGCGCGTCGCGGATCGTGCCGCGCTCCGGAAATGTCTCAAATTCCGTCAGGAATGCCCGAATCCGCGCGATATAGTTGCGGGCTAGGACCGCGGAGGATGACGTCCTGCGAACCGACCGATAAATCCAGGCGACATCTGCTTCCGCTTCCTCGGTGAGACGGACGCGATAACGCTTCACGCACCCTCTTCCTGATCAATGGCATCCATCTGCGCTTCGATGCGCTTCCACGCTTCATCCAGCGGCCGGGCTTTACCACGATTGGCTTTATGCGCGTCATAAGCGGCCGCAGCTTCGTGGCGCAACCATTGTTCGACAGCGTTCTCCCGTTCTTGCAAAGCCCGCAATCCCTCGCGGATAACTTCGCTTTCGGAAGCATAATCTCCGCTGGATACCCGGCTTTTCACCAACGTTGCCATCTCGATCGGCAACGTGATACTCATCTGCTGAGTTGAACGCATGGGTTGATACCCTTTATTTCTACACTCTTATAGCATGGAATGGGATAGAATCCTACTCCTTCATGACAACCTCGGAAAATCCGGGGCAAGGGGGATATCAACCAATCCAGCGGTGTCACCGGTCGCTGAGTGTGAATCAGCGCCGAAGGTTGACCCCATGATCGGGGCCGTAGAGCCTTGATCTACTGAGATGGAATGCAGATCGGCTGGGGTTCACGATCGGCGCCGATGATGACCCCGCCCTCGTTGCGAGTTTGCAAGTAAAGTCAGGCGCTTGCCGCCTTTTCAAACGGGGTCAACCTTCGGTGCTGTTTTACAGATGGGGCTCTTGCAGGGACTTCGCCGTTCTGTTCGCCGAGGCGGCACGTAGCTTAGGCTTCGGTGCCCGGATTGTTTCCGGCTACATCTTCAAGCCGGACCGCACGCTTGGAGGGTCGACGGACAGCGGCTCGACCCATGCGTGGGCGGAAATCTTTGTCCCAGGAGCAGGCCGGATAACATTCGATCCAACCAACCGAAGCATGGGCGGTGCAAACCTCATTCCAGTGGCGGTAAGCCGCGATATCGCGCACGTCGTACCGGTTTCAGGAAGCTCTGGCAGCACGGACGCCTTTATGGCAATGGATGTTGCGGTCGAGGTCAAGGAAACTGAATGATCCTAATAGCGCGCGGCTCCCTTCGGTCATAACAGGTCATCATGCGCGTCTGGGGCGATATGCGCACGAGGTACGTGACCGCAGGAATGACGGTCCTATATAGCCTCGTTGCATTCGGCTCGCCCTACACCACATACACGTGTATGCTCCAGAGAGCAGAGGATGGAACATGCTCACCCCCTTCGAGGTCGTTTTCGCTAACATCGCTCAAGGCATCGCCCTTCTGGATTCGGATCTGCGGGTGCTGGTGGTAAACAATCGCCTGTCGCAACTGCTGCAAATTCCGGAACTGACTATGGGAGTGGATGCAAAGGCGATCGCTGAGCAGTTGCCTGCTGATACCCAAGCTAGGCTTTGGTTGACACACTTGGTCACCGAACAGAAATCGCTGCAGCAGGAAATAGAAGTCGGCAACGGACTCCTCTCCCTGACTTCCACTCCCGTGGGCGAGGGCCGCTGGTTGATCCAGTGCAAGGATATATCAGCGCACGCGGTGATAAAAAAAGAGCTTTCCGAACAGACAAACCTTTTCGATACGGCTTTAGCCAACATGCCTCACGGGTTGTGCATGTTCGACGCGGACAAAAATCTGATGCTGTGCAACGCGGCGTACTCGCGCTTGTACAATTTGCCGGAGCAACTGACCCGACCGGGTACACCATTGCAGCAGATTCTCGACTATCGGGTGATAGCGGGCAATGCGCCCGCCCATCGTGAAACCTATTTCGATGTAGTCGTCGAAGCCGCCCTGAAACGGTCAGTGGCAAGTCAGAACATATCGCTGATGGATGGGAGAGTCATAAAGATCTCACACAATCCCATGGAAAACGGCGGATATGTCGCAGCGCATGAAGATGTCACCGACGCGGTGCGTGCGGATGAGCAAATCAAATACATGGCTGGCCACGACCCGCTGACGGGGTTGCCCAATCGAACGCTGTTGCGCGAGAAGATCGACAGGGAGCTCGCAGTCAGCGGGAAGACAAGCTCCTTGCTATGTTTGGATCTGGACCGATTCAAGGAGGTAAATGACAGCCTGGGGCATGCCGTGGGCGATCTCCTGCTCAAAGCGGTTGCAGACAGGCTGACGGACTGTTTACGCGACGGCGACAGCATCGCGCGCCTCGGCGGCGATGAATTCGTTATCTTCCAGACCGATGTCCAAAGCAGAGACCAGGTTTCATCCCTGGCCCAGCGGATTATTGACGTTGTCGACAAGGCTTTCATCATCGATGGAAAATCCGTTCGCATTGGCGTCAGCATCGGCATTTCGATGGCTCCGGACGACGGCGACATGGGCGACTCGCTTTTGCGGCACGCCGACACGGCTTTGTATAAGGCAAAGGCGATGGGCCGCGGCACCTTTTGCTTCTTCGAAACCGTGATGGATGCCGACAGGCAAGCGCGTCGTGATCTTGAAACTGTGCTCCAGCAGGCCCTCGAAACCAACCAATTCGAGCTTTACTATCAGCCGCAGGTGGACACGGTAACCGAACAGGTTGTTGGGTTCGAGGCCCTGCTGCGTTGGCATCACCCTGAACGCGGTCTGGTTTCGCCGGCTGAGTTCATCCCGTTGGCGGAGGAAACCGGAATGATCGTGCCCATTGGGGAATGGGTCCTGCGTCAAGCCTGCAAAGACGCGGCGAGTTGGCCGGCCGATATCGGCGTGGCCGTCAACCTTTCCCCGCTGCAGTTCAAGAGCCAGACGCTTGCCCACACCGTCGTCTCCGCGCTTGGCGATGCAGGGCTACAAGCATCTCGGCTTGAACTCGAGATCACTGAATCGGTTCTGCTGACCGACAACGACACGGCCTTGGCAACGCTGCACCATATCAGGAGCCTGGGGGTGCGGATTGCGATGGACGACTTTGGTACCGGATATTCATCGTTGAGCTATCTTCGGCTCTTTCCATTTGACAAGATCAAGATCGACCAATCCTTCATTCGCGAACTTGGAAACTCCAAGGATTGCGCTGCCATTGTGAAAGCCGTCGTCGATCTGGGGGCAAGTCTCGGCATCACGACCACTGCGGAAGGTGTCGAGACCAGCGATCAATTGAGCCGGGTAAGAGAGCAGGGCTGTAGCGAAATACAAGGCTACTTGTTCGGAAAGCCTCTCCCTATCAGCAGCGTCCATGAACTGTTGAAGCGCCACTCGCCTGAGGCTGCCTGACGGATTTGCCTGCCAAAAACGGCCTACGCGTGAACCTCGTTTTGCCGCAGAATGGTAGCGATTTTCATGATGTTTCTTCCTTCAGTAGCCGTCTTCACGACCGAATCTCCTGGGCCGAAGACCAATCACTGGTCGGCGCAACTCAATGAGTGAAAGAGGAAACTGCTCCTAGAATAAGTCGGCGCCTTCGGCTCAAACTGGCATTTTCGTGGGAAGAATGGCAGTGACGAGGTGATCCGTGTCTCCGGTGGCCTCATCACGGATAGTGGCGATATCCTGCGGGAGGCGGCTATCAACGGCCTCGGTATTTCCCAGGCGACATGGTGGCTGTTCCGCAAGGAGATGCAGCGGGGCCTGCTGGTGCCCCTGCTGCAAGATTACGAGATTGAGGCGGACCCGATTGCGATCGTCTTTCCGGCGAGCCGTCGGACACCTGCAAAGGTGCGCGCAGTCGTTGGTTTTCTTCTTAAAATTACTAGATGTGACACGCCATAGGTGTGAATCGGCGCCGAAGGTTGCCCCTATGATCGGGCCCGCAGAGCCTTGATCTACCAACAGGTCGCTGAAAAACATGTCCCTGAAGGATCGCTTTCTGCGGTTGCGGTTGGTGACAGGTAACGGACACTTTGTGTGTTACGCGGGCGGGTGTCTTGGATGCTCTACGCCGAGCAGTTACGCGTCGATCAATCTGGGCATCCTTGCGAGATTGCAGGCAGCCATTGTTAGTGTGAACTGGGCACTGAGCGAACCGCTCTCCGTATCCAAACCACGCGTGCCCATGCCCCTGTTCAACATCACAAACAGGAATCATGTTTCGTCTTCAGCGTCCATAGATGAGTTTTTCAGCAGCGTGCCAAGTGTCTCGGAGTCCGATTTCCACCGAGACCGCCGAAGAGGACGTGCCTGAAAATCGCTCGGAAGTCCTACTCAGCGCCGCGGAGGATCCAGCGTTGGAAGGGACTTCGCGTGAGCGGCCGCTTCGCCGGAGTAGGGGAAGTCCTCACCGAGCTGGCGGTCGCCGTCATAAACTTTGAAGGTCGGTCCCTCGAGCTCAACAATCCTATAGCCGTTGACGAACTCGACCTTCGGCGTTTTCCATCCCATATCAGCTTCCTTCTTAGAATCTCTAAAGCCGCAGCACGCGCTCGCCGGCACACTACAGTATTCTTTGCCCCGGAATCACCAAGACGACTTGCACCCGCTCATGTTTATCAGGAGCTTGGTAAGTGGCACCATTAACGCGGTACGCCGATCCGATCAAAACGGTTTCGTTACAACAAACGCGATAATCGCCGAAAGCCCGAGGATCATTGCCGTCAGGACCTGAGACGCCCGGAAATCATCCTTTAAGACCGCGATCGTGCGACAACGACCAATGCCGGCGTCGAAACAAGTCGATCGAAGCGAGGGGATCTGGCGATGATCTCCGGTGTCGCGTAGGCCAACGCCAGGATTTCTGCCCTGGTGCCGCCTAATCCGGCGACGATCGCAGCGATATGCGCGGATATTAACAGCCGATAGAACATCGTCACCGACGTCGATATGTCTGGGACGCTGAAGTGGCTTCGATGTCGTCAAGTGCGGACGAGGGATCGTGATCAACGTCACGCCCGGCCGCCAACCGCCGGCGAACGTCCGCTTCCCGGGGGTAGTCAGCCGCCGTCCGGACACAAACCCGGCCAAGTCAATTTCGACGAGCCACGCTTGGAAGACGATAGGTGCCGGAGGGATCTCCAAAACGTTTTGGTTGACTCTCAAAACGTTTTGGAAAATGTTTGCTTCAATTCGGGAGGAAGATTTTGGCTAATCTGAAACAGCTGGCACATTCGCTCGGACTGTCGATTACCACTGTGTCCCGAGCACTTGATGGTTATTCCGACGTGTCCGCGGCCACCCGCGCGCGGGTTCGTGAGGCAGCAGAGGCAGCAGGTTATCGGCCGAATGCCTCCGCTCGTCGGTTGCGCAAGCAGCGCGCTGAACTGGTCGCCGTGACGCTGCCGAGTGATCCTGGCCACGTAGGCCCCCCTCATTTCCTCGACATGTTGTCAGGCTGCGCCGAACATCTCGCCGCGGCCGGTCTCAATCTCGTCATCGCGCCTGTGCCACGGGGTGTCAGCGAACTTGAGATATGCCAACGTTTCGTCGATGGGCGCCGCGTCGACGCCATGCTGCTGGTCCGCACCAAACGCAAGGACGAGCGCGTCGAATACCTTCAGTCGCGTGGCATTCCCTTCGTCACCAACGGCCGTACCGAGAGCCTGATCCCCCATCCGTTTATCGACGGCGATGGTTTTGCCGGGTTCCGCGCCGCGACGCTGCGCTTCCATGCGGCGGGGCATCGGCGCATCGGCCATATCGCCGGGCCCCAGGAATATTACTTCGCGCATGTCCGTCGCCGCGGCTGGCAGGCGGCGATGGAGGAATGCGGGCTTGCGGCCGATCTCTGCGCCGAAGGAGCGCCGCTCGAACAGGGCGGCTATCTCGCAGCACTCGAACTGCTGCGCCAGCCGTCGCGGCCGACCGCCCTTGTCTGCGCCACCGACGAAATGGCGATCGGTGCGCTGCGGGCGCTGCGCGAGGTCGATGGCGGTAACCAGATCAGCATCGTTGGCCATGACGATCTGCCGATGGGTGCCTTCACCAGCCCGCCGCTCTCGACCATGCGCATGACCGGCGAGAACCTCGGCGCGAGCTTCGCCTCGCTGCTGCTGCGCGCCATTGCCGGAGAGCCCGCCGAAGAGCTCCAGGAGCTTCACGCGATCGAATTCGTCGATCGCGACAGTCACCGCCGCCCGCCACTGGCGGCATAGACAGCAGTGCATTCAAGACAAATAAATGAAGGAGGAGAAGATGAAGCGTATCGTGTCACTTACAATTCTGGCTTCGACGGTGCTGGCGTTCGCCTCGCCGGTGCTTGCCCAGACGGTTTTCGTATCTACCCAGCTTCGCCCGATCGAGGAGGCGACCGTGGTCCGGCAGGACCTTTTGAAGGATGCCGGCAAGGTCGACTACGTGGTCGAGGAGCCGCCGCAGTTCGCAGTGCGCATGGAGGCCGAAGCGCAGGCCGGCAAGCACACCGTCAGCCTCGTCGGCGCGCTGCATGGCGAGCTTTCGCCGCTCGCCGACAGGGGCCAGCTCGAACCGCTTGACGAACTTGCCAAGAAGCTCGCCGCCGGCGGCATGCCGCAATCGGTTCTTGATCTCGGCAAGCTCGGCAAGCCCACGCAGCAGTATATTCCGTGGATGCAGGCGACCTATGTCATGGCCGCGAAGAAGGAAGCCCTGCAATACCTGCCGAAGGGCGCAGATATCAACGCGCTGACCTACGACCAGCTGATCGAATGGGGCAAGAATATGCAAGCTGCCACCGGCCAGCCGCAGATCGGTTTCCCGGCTGGTCCGAAGGGCCTGATGGCGCGTTATTTCCAGGGCTATTTTTATCCGTCCTTCACCGGGGGCGTAGTGCGCACCTTCAAGAATGCAGATGCCGCAGCCGGCTGGGAGAAGCTGAAGGCGCTCTGGGCCTATGTCACCCCGAACTCGACCAATTACGACTTCATGCAGGAACCGCTGGCCTCGGGCGAGGTCATGGTCGCCTGGGACCATGTCGCCCGCCTGAAGAACGCCATTTCGGCGGCACCGGATGACTATGTCGTCTTCCCGGCACCAGCCGGCCCCAAGGGCCGCGGCTACATGCCGGTTCTGGCCGGGCTTGCCATCCCCAAGGGCGCACCGGACACGGCAGGGGCCACGAAGGTCATCGAAACGCTGACGACGCAGAAAACCCAGCTGCTTACGGCTTCGAAGGTCGGCTTCTTCCCGACGCTCAACGTCCAGCTGCCGCCGGACCTCGACAAGGGCGTGGCGCTTCTCGCCGGTGCGGTCACCAAGACGCAGGGCTCCAAGGACGCCGTGATCTCGCTTCTCCCGGTCGGCCTCGGCGACAAGGGCGGCGAATTCAACAAGGTCTACATGGACGCCTTCCAACGCATCGTGCTGCAGAACGAGCCCATCGCTGATGTGCTCGTCAAACAGGGCGCCACCATGGCCAAGCTGATGACGGACACCAAGGCACCCTGCTGGGCTCCGGACGCCAAGAGCGACGGTGCCTGCCCGGTCCAGTAATCCTCCCGGGAAGCGTCCGGGCGCGAATGCCCGGGCGCACCTTACCCTTCAACATGTCCGAGGCGGGAGCCGATGACCCAAAACCGACCCTGGATTCCCTATCTGCTGATCCTGCCGTCAGTCGCCTTTCTGGCGCTGCTCTTCGTCGTGCCGCTGGTGCAGACGATCTGGCTGGCTCTCTCGGACAACGGCGCACCGTCGCTGGCGAATGCCGAGCGCATGGTGACCGATATCAATTTCACCCGTTCGGTCAGGAACACCTTTCTGTTGACGATCGTCGTCGTGCCGGTGCAGATCGCTATCGCGCTTGCCATGGGCACGATGGTCTCCAAGGTCGGCCGCGGCCGCGAGACCATTCTCTGGATCTGGACCATCCCGCTTGGCATTTCAGACCTCGCTGCCGGCCTCGTCTGGCTGTCGATCCTGCAGAATACGGGCTATTTCAACTCGCTCCTCTTCAGCCTCGGTGTGATCGGCCGGCAGGCGAGTTGGCTGTCCTACCAGACGCCGATCGCGCTTTTCATCGCGATCGCAGTTGCGGAAATCTGGCGCGGCACGGCGATCGTCATGGTCATCATCGTCGCCGGTCTCAACCAGGTACCGAAGGAATTCAAGGAAGCCGCCGAGATCTTCGGCGCCGGCCCATGGACGCGCTTCTGGCGCATCACCCTGCCGCTGATCCGGCCTGCCCTGCAATCGGCGCTGATTCTGCGCACCGTACTCGCCTTCGAAGTGTTCGCAGTGGTCTACGCGCTCGGCGGGCGAAATTTCCCGGTGCTCGTCGGCGAGGCCTATAACTGGCAGAACCAGAACCAGAATTACAGCGTCGCGGCGGTCTACGCGGTGCTGATCATGATCATCTCGCTTGCCGCGACGCTGATCTATCTGAAGGCCCTGAAAGTCGATCCGGAGCGCTTGCCATGAGTAGGGAAACCATGAGCACGATCAAGGCCAGTCCCGCAAGCTTCGCCTCCTCCCGCCGCTGGCTCCTCTGGAGCGGTATCGCGGCGCTCTGCGCCTGGGTTCTGGTGCCGATCTATCTGGTGGCGCTTGGTGCGCTCGGCGGTCGCCAGGGCGTCTATATCTGGCCGAAGACGGGATTGCCGACCGGAATTTCGCTCGAACCCTTCATTCTGTTCCTGAAAACCGAAGGCGTCGTCCAGTCCTTCCTCAATTCATTCGGAGCGGCGGGCATCACGGTAGCGCTGTCTATTCTGCTCGGCGCGCCGGCGGGTTATGCTTTGGCCCGCTACGATTTCCGGGGGAAGGACAGCTACCGGCTTCTGGTCCTGTTGACCCGCGCCTTCCCCTTGGCGATCCTGGCGCTGCCGCTCACCGTCTCCTTCATCCGGCTCGGCCTCTATGACACGATCATCGGCGTCGGCCTCATCCACACGGTGCTGGCGCTGCCTTTTGCGGCGCTCGTCACCCAGGGCATATTCCTGGGCGTTCCGAAAGAACTCGAAGAGGCCGCCTGGGTGTTCGGCTGCACCCGCGTCCAGGCCTTTTTCAAGGTGGTCGCGCCGCTGGCTTTGCCCGGCATCGTCGCCACGGCCGTGTTCGCCTTCGTCATCTCCTGGAACGAGGTGTTCGCCGCCTCGGTACTGACGGTGCGCAACCGCACGCTCACGGCCTATCTGCTGACGGTGCTGTCGGAAAGCCCGATGCATTACCGCTTTGCCGGCGGGCTTGTGCTCATTCTTCCTTCCGTTGTCTTCATCTTCGCGGTCAGGCGTTACCTCTTCGCGATCTGGGGCATTTCCTCCAAATAACGGGACCATCGACATGGCCAATATTGTCATTGACCGCATCCGCAAGAGTTTTGGCGCGTTCCAGGCGCTGAAAGAGGTCTCGCTGACAATCAACGACGGCGAGTTCGTATCGCTGCTCGGTCCCTCGGGCTGCGGCAAGACCACGCTCCTGCGCATCATCGCCGGTCTTGAAACCTCGACTTCGGGGGATGTCCGCATCGGCGACAGGTCGATCATCGGCCTGGCACCCAAGGATCGCGGGCTGGCGATGGTCTTCCAGAACTATGCAGTCTTCCCCCATATGACGGTCTACGAAAACGTCGCCTTCGGCCTGCGCATGCAGAAGGCGGACGATACGCGGGTGAAGGCGCAGGTGGAGAAGGCGGCCGGTCTATTGCATATCGAGCCGTATCTCGACCGTTACCCGAACAAGCTTTCGGGCGGCCAGCGCCAGCGCGTGGCGGTTGCCCGCGCGCTGGCCGTCCAGCCGAAGGTGCTGCTGATGGACGAGCCACTCTCCAACCTCGACGCATTGCTGCGGCTCGAAATGCGCACGGAACTGAAGACCGTGCTGCAATCGGCGGGCACGACGACCATCTATGTTACCCACGACCAGACAGAGGCGATGGGCCTGTCGGACCGTATCGCCGTCATGCACAATGGCGTCGTCGAGCAGGTCGGTCATCCGGTCGAGATCTACAATCATCCGGCCACGCGCTTCGTCGGCGGTTTCATCGGCAACCCGCCGATGAACTTCATCAAGGTGCCCGTCTCGAACGGCCAGGTGGCGGCAGGCGAAGAACAGCTTGCGGCGCCGAAGGATGTCGGCAATGAAATCGTGCTCGGCCTGCGCGGCGAGGCGGTCGAACTGGCGCCGCTGCCCCAGGGGCTGGAGATGAAGGTGCGGGTCGCCGAGCCGATGGGCTCGCACCTGCTGCTGACCGGTTCCATCCACGACCAGCCGGTGCGGGTCATCCTTCCGGCATCCGAGACCGTGAAAAGCGGCGATACGATCGGCCTGAAGCTCGATAGCAAGCGCATCACCTGGCTTTCGCCCGAAAGTGGCAAGTCCTTTCCGGCCCTCTTGGCCTGAGCATACCGGAGTACCCGACATGAACGTGCATATCACTGAGGCGAAGCGCATCCTGGTCGCCAATGACCGCGGCGGCTATACGGTGCCGACCGACCGGCTCTACCCCTTCCAGTGGAACTGGGATTCCGCCTTCGTCGCCATGGGTTTCGCGCTTTATGATACCGACCGTGCCTATCGCGAACTGGAGCGGCTGATCGAAGGCCAGTGGGCGGACGGCATGGTGCCGCATATCGTCTTCCATCAGCCGAGCGAGACCTATTTCCCCGGTCCGAGCGTCTGGCGCACCCGCCACACGATCCCCACCTCCGGTATCACCCAACCGCCGGTCTTTGCGATCGCGCTGCGCAAGGTTTTCGAGGCGGCCGGCAGCGGCGCCGAGGCACGCACCCTGCCGCTCTACGAGGCCGCGCTGAAATGGCATCGCTGGTGGTATTACGCGCGTGATCCGGAAGGCACTGGCCTGGTCGCCCTGCTGCACCCCTGGGAGAGCGGCAGCGACAACTCGCCGGCCTGGGACATCGCGCTCGCCCGCGTGCCGACCACCACCGACACGCCGGTCGTGCGCAAGGATACCGGTCACGTGAACGCCTCGATGCGCCCGCGCGACGAGGACTATAACCGCTTCATCCATCTGGTCGACACCTATGCCGCCTGTGGTTGGGATCCAGCGAAACAATGGGAAAAGGCGCCATTTAAGGTGGCCGAGATCCAGACCACGGCCATCCTGCTGAAGGCCGGCGAGGACCTCGAACATCTCGCCCGCGAATTCGGCCGGATGAAGGATGCCGCTGAGATCGCCGCCTTCAACGAGCTCACTCGCAAGGCGATACTCGCGCAATGGCGTCCGGCCCTGTCCCGCTTCGTGTCCCGCGACCTGATCTCCGGCGAGGATGTCGAAGCCGCGACACAGGCGGGCTTCATCCCCCTCCTGTCGCTCGACTTGGAAAAGAATATCGCCGACGCGCTGGTCGATGAGATGAAGGCCTGGTCGAGGGGCCTCAAAGTCGCCTTCCCGACTACCAAGCCGGGCATCGCAAGCTGGGAACCGAAACGCTACTGGCGGGGCCCTGCTTGGGCGATCATCAACTGGCTGCTGATCGACGGCTTCAAGCGCAACGGTCAGCTGGAAGCGGCCGAAGAGCTGCGCATATCGACGGTCGCGGCGATCGAGGCGGAAGGTTTTGCCGAATATTTCGACCCGGTGACGGGCGAAGGCTGCGGCGGCCTCGGCTTTTCTTGGACGGCCGCCGCTTATATGTGGCTTACGTGGGCATAAGGTTCACAATTCTGGACCTGCTGCGCCATCAGGGGGAGCTGGTCCGAGTCCCCGACACCCAATCTTGATAACCGGCGGCGGCGGTTGCGCTTCAGGAAGGGTGGGCTCTTGGGTTTCCAAGGCTGCACAAATCAGATTCATGACTGTCTTTTGGAGACAGTCATGGGTGTTTTGGATCGTGTAGTCCTTCAGGACGAACAGTGGGAGCGGATATTATCTTGCACTGCGGCGGACACAGGGCACGATCCGAGCCGATGAGCAGGATTGGAATCCGTGGGTTGACTCCTTCCAGCGAAGCCTGCAGCGGCAGAAACAGCGGCTGGAGCGCAAGATCGAGGGCGAGCGCATCCTTCTTGGTGATCTGCCGGAGCTGTCCATCGCAATTCTCGAATTGGCCCGCGAGCGTGGAAGAGTGACCGTGATGGACGCGGCCAAGGTCACAGGCGCAAGCAGAAATACCGTCAAGGATCATCTGCGCGCATTAAACAGGGGCATCTAGCCCTTCATGGAGCAGGCCGCTGTACCTGGTACGGGCTGAGCTGACCAAGGAAAATGACCGGCGGACCGCCAGTGTGTGAATCAGCGTCGAAGGTTGCTCCCTATGATCGGTCCCGTAAAACCTTGATCTACTGAGAGGGAATGCAGATCGGCTGGGGTCATGATCGGCGCCGATGATGACCCCGCCCCCGTTGCGAGTTTGCAACTAAAGTCAGGCGCTTACCGCCTTTTCAAACGGAGTCAACCTTCGGTGCTGTTTCACAGCGGATTGGGGCTTAAGAGCCGGGCCGGCCATGCGGCTGACCTGCTGCAGCATCAGCTCGAAAACGCCTTGAAATCCCTCAGCACATCCCGGTAGCGGATCTGGCTTCCTCTCAGGTGGTCGCGCATGGCATTGCGCGCTGCCTCTTCGTTGCGATCCGAGATCGCCACGACGATCGCTTCATGTTCCGTATGGATCATGCGGCGGTAGGAGGTCTGTTCTCCGGACCGTTCGCCGGGGGTCGCCCTTGATTGCGGAATGGCCGCGGTGCCATGAAATTCCAGATGCTGCCGGAACAGCGGGTTGTTCGTGGCGTCGGCGATGGCGAAATGCAGCGCAAGATCCGCCTCGCGGATGGATTCGTTCCGCTCGATGCATTGCAGGATATGGCGATGACAATCGAAGATCGCCTCTTCCTGAGCTGGTGACCGGCGCATCGCTGCCAGACCGGCAGCCTCGATCTCAAGCGGAGCCCGCACCTCGAGCACCTCCAGATCGGACGATACGCGCGCGCGGTCTATTTTCCGGCCGGAAGGGGCCGGGGCATCCTGGCTAAGTACATAAATGCCCGCGCCCTGTCTCACTTCGACAAGTCCGTCGGAACGCAGCGCGGCGACGGCTTCCCGGACCACCGTGCGGCTGACGCCGTGGGTTTCCGTCAGTTCGACTTCGCTGGGGAGTTTGTCGCCCGGCGAATACTGACCGCTCGCAATTGCTGCGCGAAGACTTTCTCCGACCCGTGACACCAGCGATCCCGGTCCCCTGTTCCGATCCTTGGTCTGGGTTGTCACGCTCAATCCCCGCTGCAACGACGCGACGCTTCTGCGCCGTATTCATCACACGTGTATGACAAATTCAGGCTCATATCAATGCGGGAGTGAATTCCATCTTTCTTTGGAAGCATTGCTCAAGGCCGGGGAGGCTCATAAACTAAAGCTGGACGCTCGGATTCGTCTGCTGTATTTCCTCAATTTGCCGAATGTCAAAAATTGGTATGATGACATCGGCTATCACTTTCCGACCCTGTCGGCCTTTTTTCGGCATGAAGCCGGCGTGCAAACGAGTGACGAGATGCGGACAAATCCAGAAGTTTCCGAATCCGAGTTGGACCGGGAAGCCAGGCTGCAATTCCTCACATGGGAGCGCGGAGCTGCGGATATCCAAAGCGATGTCCAGAAAAAGTTGAAGGAAAAGCTGGCACAGTCCGCCGGAGCACGGATCGCGGATAGTGCTTATATCGCAAGCGACGCCCGCATCTTTACATCCTCCCTGGTCGTCGGCGATCGATCCTGGATTTCGGGACATGCGCTCGTGCGGGGAGAGGTGGAACTCGGCGCCAATTGTTCGGTCAACCCCTACGCATGCATTTCCGGAAAGGTCCGGTGCGGAAACGGCGTGCGTATTGCCTCGCTCGTCTCGATCGTCGGTTTCAATCACGGTTTCGACGATCCGGACATGCCGATCAACGATCAGCCTCACGAGACGCTCGGCATTACGATCGGCGATGATGTCTGGATCGGTGCCAATGCCGTCATTCTGGACGGCGTGACGATCGGTAGGGGCGCCGTTGTCGCCGCCGGGGCCGTCGTGACCAAAGACATTCCAGATCTGGCGATCGCGGCCGGCGTACCGGCCAAAGTCGTGCGCCGTCGCGGGGAAACGGCGGCAGTGGGAAAATCGCGCCGGGCCGAGGTCGAGCAGGCGTTGCTGCGGATCAGCAGGGTGGCGGAAGCCGAGTGGCGGGATGTGCGGGAACGGCATCTGACGCCGGAGGGTTATCTGTCGCCGGATGCCCACGGTGTTGCGCGCATGAGCGTCAGGCACGAATGTGATGCGATCGAGATTGCCGCCGGTTTCGGAGAACAGCTTTCCGGAAATGAGGCCAGGGCGGTCGTCGATCGTCTGCAGGCGCTTCAGGACCCGGTAACCGGCTTTTTCCCCGATCCGTTTCAACCGCCCGACCCTGCGAAGAACATCCGCGATAACTCCCCGGCTCTCTATAACGTCCTGGCGGTCGGTTATGCGCTGGAGATACTCGGAGCGCATCCATCCCACTCCATCTCGGGCGTTGAGCTGGACGCGGTCGGGCTTTGTGACTGGCTGGAGGCCTTGCCCTGGAGCAGCCGCGCATGGTGGTGCGGCGACCGGGTCGACGCTATCGCCACTGCGCTTTATTTTAACGCCCGGTATTTCAGGAGCGGCAGGGGGAAGGAAATCCTCTTCGGCTGGCTTTCGACCCATATCGATCGTTCGACAGGACTGTGGGGGAAACCAACCGCCGAACAGGGCTTTCTGCAGCCGGTAAACGGCTTTTACCGCCTCACACGTGGAGCCCATGCCCAGTTCGGCGTCCCTGTTCCTTTTCCTGAAGCTGCGATCAATTCCGTCATGACCCACTACCGAAACAACCAGGGTTTTTCCGGGTCGACCTACACGGCGTGCAATCTGCTCGATACGATACATCCGCTTTGGTTGTGCCTCAAGCAGACGGATTTCATGCGCGGCCAGGCGGAAGCAGTGGCTGAGGACATCATTCTGCGTTCGCCGGACCGGTGGCAGGTAAAAAAGGGCTTTGCCTTCGCAGATGGTCAGGTGGGAAGCCTGCAGGGCACGGAAATGTGGCTTTCGACCCTTCATCTTGCCGCGGACCTGTTGGGCATGGCTGAAAATTTCGCCTACGTTTCCAAAGGCGTGCATCGGACGCGGCCGGCGGGACTGGGGCTGTAGCGGAAGCGCAGATTGTCGCCTAGCGGAACCGCGGCGGCCGCGGCGGCGAGTTCGAGCGGATCTCGTGCACAGGCGCGTGTTTTCCCAGCAGTCTTAACATCTTCTTTTCGTCCTCCAGCCGCATTCCGTTTTTGCGGCAGTGTTCGGCGACGTCGTGGTCGCGTGGCCCGGGAATTCTGACCTGCCGGTGGGTATCCTTTTTCATGTCGTTTCCTCCTAACGATAAAACGCCGCAGTCCGGCAAATGTTCATTAGAAGTAACTAAAATTCAACCCCTGCCGTCTCAGGCCCGGCATTAAAAAAGCCCCTCTGCGGAGCAGAAGGGCTTTCTCGTATCAACGCCAGTCCCGGTGATCGCGCCAGTCGCGATGACCTCGCCATTCCCAGCGAGGCGGCCCTCGGTAATCCCATCGATCCCGACGATCCCACCGATGGCTATAGCGGGGCGGCGGCGGCCGCCAGCGGTTGGGGCGGCAATCGCCCCACCGGTTCAGGTGGTAACCGCGGCCGCAAGCCCAATCGACCTTTTCGGCGGTTGGTTTTGCCGGGACGGCAATGTTTCCAATCGGCATGGCATTTGCCGCGCCCCCAAAAAAACAAGCTGCGACCAGACTGGCCGCCAAGACTATCCTGCGCATCGGTTTCCTCCAGAAATGCACACGCGGACAGATTGCGGCGCCATCCTTGAACCGTTGCTGAAGTCCACATTCATCTGCGCTTCAGCTTATGTACAGCGCTTAAGGCGCGGTCTTCGCGCACCTCTGCTCAAGCCCCGGAGGCTCTCTTCCAAGAGAGTGCGGCGAGGCGGCTCGAAGAAGGGACCGATCGGTTTCCTTCTGGTCTCAGCCGGCCTCAGCGATAACGTGGGCGGTCCCGGCCGTCGCCGCGACTGTCGGAATCGTCCGAAGACGATCCTCGCTCCAGCCGGTCCAGCACCTGCAGGAGAAGATCCGCACAATCCTTTGTCGGTTCGCCGTCGGCGCAGCGCAGGTCGATCGTGGTTCGCCCGTTCTCGATGCGGAAACGCGCGCCACGCTCCCGTGGCGGTCGACGGTCCGCCATCGGGGTCATCCGCCACTCGTCCCCGTCCCTGTCGGCGTCCGGTCCCTGAGGGCCAGGCGGTGGTGGGTTCGGCGCTCGATCCCGATCTGTCTGTGGCGGGGTGCTGGGAGACGCGTTAGGAGTTTCCTGCGCGAGTGTCAGGTTGGCCGACAGCGAAAGAACGGCCGCTGCCGTGATGAGAAGACGTTTCATGTCAGGCCCTCCGGTTCTGGGTGACCAACAACAATGGCAAAGGCATGTTTGTTCCGGCCAACATTCGCGCAGCCGCCTTCGGCTCGGTTCACGCGGGCGTTCGCTCGAACCTTCGTCGTTGATGGAAAGATCAGACGAGGTAGTGGATATGGGGTCGTGAATGGTGGGGCGAGGCTTCTACCCGTGCTTCGACGGAGAATACATCCCTGAGCAGGGCTTCGGTCAGCACCTCTTCCGGTGCCCCGCTGGCGACGATCCTGCCGTTCTGCATGACGATCAGCTCATCGCAGAACATGGCTGCATGATTGAGATCGTGAAGCGCGATGATGCTCGTCATCGGCAGGCCGGAAACCAGCCGCATCAGGCCGATCTGATGCTGGATATCCAGATGGTTGGTCGGTTCGTCGAGGATGAGTTCCTTCGGCGATTGCGCCAGCGCCCTTGCGATATGGGTCCGTTGCTTCTCGCCGCCTGAAAGCGATTGCCAGCGGTCGTTGCGCTTGTGGGCCATGCCGGCCCGCGCAAGAGCGGTCTCGACCGCTTCGTCGTCGGTGAGCGACCAGCCGGAAAATATCGACCGGTGCGGAAACCGCCCGAGCTTCACCACATCGACGACCCTCAGATTGGCATTGGTCGTGGCGTGCTGTTCAACAAAGGCGACCCGCTTTGCGATCGCACGCCGCCCGATCGTCTTGAGATCCTTGCCCTCGAGCATGATGGAGCCCGAATGCGGCAGTTTCAGACCCGCGAGCAAACGCAGGAGCGACGTCTTTCCCGAGCCGTTCGGTCCGAGCAGGCCGAGCGTCTTGCCCGGTCGTGCCTCGAACGAAACCCCGTCGAGCACGGTCTTCCTGCCAATTTTCCAGGTGAGGTTCTCGGTCTTGATGCTCATGACGCGCGTTGGAACCGGTAGAGGATGATCGAAAAGAAGGGCACGCCGACCAGCGCGGTGACGACGCCGATCGGCAGGACCTGCTGCGGGATAAGGGTGCGCGACGCAATATCCGCCACCACCATGAAAACGGCACCGATGACGGCGCAGGCGGGAAGCAATCGAACATGCAGCGGCCCGACGGCGAACCGCGCCACATGCGGGACGACAAGGCCGACGAAGCCGATCGAGCCGACCATGCTGACGATCGTCGCCGTCATCATCGCGGTGAGTGCGAAAAGCACGATGCGTGCCCGCGCGACATTGACACCGAGCGACGCCGCGGCTTCGTCGCCGAAGGCAAAGGCGTCGAGCACGCGGGCATAAAGCAGGCAAGCCACCAGCGCGATGCCGACGATGATCGAGACCAGCGTCAGTTCCGGCCAGCGCACGCCGCCGAAACTGCCAAGCAGCCAGAACATCACGTCGCGTGCCTGCTGGGCATTGCCCGACGTCGTGACGATGTAGGAGGTCGAGGCATTGAAGAGCTGCGAAGCGGCGACACCGGCAAGAATGGTGCGGTCCGCACCGCCGCGCGTGCCGTTGGATAGCAGGGCCACGAAGAAGAAGGCCGCGAAGGCGCCGGCAAAAGCACCGGCCGACAATGAAACCGCGCCCGCGCCGACACCGAGGATGACGATCGCGACGGCGCCGGTGGACGCGCCGGCGGAGATGCCGAGAACATAGGGCTCGGCCAGCGGGTTGCGCAGCAGCGATTGCATGATCGCTCCCGACAGGGCGAGGCCCGCGCCGCAAAAGGCCGCAACCAGCGCCCGGCTGAGACGGTAGTCCCAGATGACTGTTTCATGGATGCGGTTGAGCCCGACCGCCGTCCATCCCAGCCGGTTGGTGACCGCAGAAAAGGTCGTCGAGAGCGGGATCGGCAGATCGCCGATCCCGACGCTGATGCCGACGACGAGACCGATGGCTGCAAGCGAAGCCACCAGCACGGCCGCGAAGGCGAAAAGCTGCTGAAGGGAGCGGCGCTTTTCCGTCACTTCAGAAGACCGATGGCCTTCAACTGTTCGGCCACTTGTTCGGCGCCATAGATCGTCCGCACCGTCGGGTTCATGGCCTGACCGTCCATCACCACCATTGCCTTGTTCTTGACGGCAGTAATCTGGCTGACGGCCGGATCGGTGGTCAGGAACTTGATCTTTGCTTCCGGCTTGTCGAGCTCCCAGCGGTTTCGGTCCAGATTGGCGACGACGATCACGTCCGGATTGGCAGCGATGATGCTTTCCCAGCCGAGCGTCGGCCATTCGGCTTCGGCGGTGACGGCATTGCGGCCACCCAGGACATCGGCGATGAAGCCGGACGCTGCGTTCTTGCCGCCAAGATAGGCATCGGCCGACGGGCTGGGGCTGGAGAACCAGAAGACGTAGGAGAGGCTTTTGCCGTCCTTCGAAACGCTGGAGCGGAGCTTGGCCTCGCGCGCCTTGAAGTCGGCGATCAACGCCTGGCCGCGATCGGCGACATCGAAGATCTGCGATAGTTCATCGATTTCCTTGTAAAGCAGATCCATGTTCCAAAGCTGGGCGCGGCTGCCGTACTGGTCCTTGACCTCCTTGGTGCTGAGGCAGGTGCTCGGCGAGAGATAGGTCGGGACGCCGACCTTGTCGAAATCCTCACGCTTGGCGACCTTGCTGCTCGGGCCGACCAGGCTTGGCAAGGCGGCCGCCACGAAATCCGGGTTCTCGGCCAGGATCGATTCGAAGGTCGGGAATTCGACGCTCAGAAGCTTGACCTTGGCATTGGCGTCAGCAAGCTGCGGCAGGACCTTGCTCGGCCAGAAGGCGGTGCCGGCCATCTTGTCCTGGAGGCCGAGCAGCAGCAGGATTTCGGCGCTGTTCTGGCCAAGCCCGATGGCCCGCTCGGGCGCCTTCTGGAAGCTGACCTGCGCGCCGCAGTTTTCGACAGTCAGGGGGTATTTCGTCGATGCGAAAGCCGAGGAAACAGTGAAGCTGGATGCAGTCGCGATCAACAGCGCGGTCAAGGTGGATTTTAGCGTGAGCATGGCAGGTCCTGGTTCAAGTCTGCCACGGCGAATAGCCGTTCCTGCTCGTTTTAACAAGATAAAGCCAGTCACCTTTGATGTCGCATTTGAACGGGCTGCGCCTCATTTCTCTCCGCAAGGCCGGAAGGCGCAGCGGGGTGGTGGCGTCAGGTGTGGGCATAGATCCCATACAGCGCGATGAACATGTAAAGGCAGAAAGCTGCCACCGCCACGCCGGCGATAAACATGACCAAGCCCCGGCCGGCGATGACTTTGCGCTTTTTTTGGGGTTCGGAATCTGCCGATGGTGACAATCCTGTCGGCGTTTCGCTCCTTGGCGTTTCGCTTGGCTTCATCGTCTATCACTTCGTCTGGTCGATGGCGTGCGGGGATGGCGGTGTCCGGGAACCCGCGGGCTCGCCGGGGTGCAGGAAAAAGAAATAGACAGCACCGATGACAAGTGCGGCCGCCAGAATGGCGGTGACAAATTTCATCATGTTGTTGCCGGCTTTTCTGGACGTGTCGTTCATGACGGCTCCAACAGGCGGATCGGGGAATAGTTCCTCGACCAATGCCGGAAGCGCATGACGGCCCCCAAGAGCGATTCAACGGCTCTAGGATCAACCTGGTCTTCAGGCCGCTGCCGCAAGCAGGACGCTTGCGAGGATCAGGCAGCCAAGCGCTACGTTCAGTCCGATGTAAAATGCCAGTTCATGTTGGTAGCCGGGTCTGCGGTGCATCTCGTTCTCCTCCTGAAAGCCAAACCTGCTGTCGCGTTGGAAAGTTCCGGCCGGGCATTGTCATGGCGCTGAAAAGGGATCGCACGAAGGAGAACGCGAAGACGCTTCCTAGTCTCCCGCGGCCCCAAGCCCAAGCGGCCCATTGATCCGGTTCAAGGCTTCCCCGAGGGATCTGACCGCTTCCATCGTCACGGCCTGCGCCGACATCAGCATCGCGAGGTCAGCGTCCTTCCCCTGGTGGGACAGCGCGAGGGCGCGCTTGTGCAGCTGTTGGCTCATGGTGCTGAGTTGCGCAAAGGTATTTTCGTCCATCTTCATCCTCCGAAGTCTGCGCGGCTTTAAAGCCCCAAGCGGCATTCAGTTCCCTCAGCGAGCTGAACGGCAGGAATTCGTAAGCGGCGAACTGAACATGCGGGGATCATCCGCATGCCCCGAAGGTTCCGGCTCCCGCTCTTGGTGGGAGCCGGTTCGTCGTTTTCCAGGTCACTGCTGCGGCAGAACCACATTGCTGTCGGTGGTGCTTTTGACCGGCTTCTGGCCCGGGACATGAGACATGCTGCGCGTCTTGCTTTGCAGCTCGTCACCTTTGACCCGCGTTTTCGTCTGCGATTTGCTGAATGTGCCCTGGTCCATCGCCTGCGCCTTCGACTGCGCCTTCAGCTGGTTGGGGTTCTCGTTGACCTTGGTCTGGCTTTGGGCCTTGCCATCGGCTGTCGCCGCACTGCCTGCAGAGCCGATCGAGGCTGTCGTGCCATCGTCGGTGCGACAGGCTCCGGCGGTACCGAGTGTGCTTGCCGATGTGCCGCCTGCGGCGGCACTGCCACTGGAGCCGACCGTACCGGCCGCGTTGCAGTCCTGTGCAAACACGGGTGTCGTGGCGACCGAGGCCATAAGCACGAGGCCTGCCAGAGTTATCTTCTTAGACATGCCTATCTCCTTCATTTCCGAGGCTTGGTGACGTCGCAGGTGCCGTCCGACCGGCGGGTGATCACTGTCCCATCAGGCCTGGTGACGCTTGCCGTCGAAAATGCCTGATTGCCGGCCGTGCCTGTCGTGACGGACGAGCCGGCGCTGGACGAAGCCGAGCCACCGCCCGAGTGCATGGTGGTTGTCTTGCCGTCGATTGTCGTCGAGGACGAAACGCTGCCGCCACCTGCGGTTACCGATGTGGACGTGCCGTTGGCGATAGAACCCGTGCTCTCGATGATGGTACAGGTCGTGCCGTCGTCAAGCTTGATGGTTTCGGTGGCAAAGGCCGAGATCGCGGTGATGGTCGCGAGGATCAGCGGCAGTGCGAACGTGCCTCTGTATGCGAATGATGCCGATGTCATTTCGGCTCTCCTATGGATAGGACGAAGGCGGAACAATCCGCCCTCGACCGATGGATGGGACTAGCAGGAAGCGCCGTCTTTCTTGGCCTGGTCCGGAGGACATGCCTTCTTGCCCTGTCCATGTTCCTGACCGGCCGCGCCAGCCGAGCTGCCGCCGGTTCCGACCGAACTGGTCGACATGCCGTCCTTGGCGGACGTGCCGCCGGTCCCGAGCGTCGAAGCGGAGCCAGACCCGCTGCCGGAACCTGCCGCCGAACCGCCGGTGCCGACGGAGCTGCTGGACTGGCCATCGCCCGCGGACGTGCCACCGGTGCCGAGCGTCGAAGCGGAGCCCGACCCGCTGCCCGAGCCTGCCGCCGAACCGCCGGTGCCAACCGAGCTGCTGGACTGGCCACCGCCCGCGGAAGATCCGCCGGTGCCGAGGGTCGAGGCGGAACCGGAGCCGCAGTTGGTGGTGCCGGGCGCGCAATTCGTTCCGGCGGAGCTGCCGCCCGTCCCGACCGTGCTGCTGGACGTGCCGCCGCCGGCACTCGTTCCTCCGGTGCCGACGGTGCTGCTGGTCTGGGCGAAGGCAGACAGGGTAGTGCCCGCGAGAAGTGCTGCGGCAAAGGCCGCACGTGTGACGATGTTCATGTCTTATCTCCTTGAGTTTCCACATGCTTCCGACCGCGACAGCGTTTTCCGAAGCTGCGGAACAAACTGGCTCTTGGCGGCGCATGTTCCCGCCCAGGGGCTTCAGTCCGATCAGGGCTGAGACCTTAGCCCATGGGCAGCATCGACCAAGGTCTGGTGCGAGGGGGAAAAGGTCCCGAACGCGGAACTTCGGCCGCATCGCGGTGTTCAGGGCGTCTCGGAAAGGGAGGTTCAGATGGAGGAGAGTGTGTATCAGGCCCGTTGGCTGCTGATCATCATGGCTTTGCTCGCTGTCGGCTTGACCGCAGTCGGGGCCGCGGCCGGATAAGCCGTCGCAGCGTCATTCCATCGGGGCGGGTCTCTCGCTGTTCGGCCCTAGAGACAGGCAGCCGAAGCAACCGATGCCGGATCAAGAGTTGCTTCTTCCAGATGAGGCATGCCGGGCTGAATTGGCTACCCGGCATGCCTGGTCGTGTTACTTGACTGCCAGCGCCTCGTTGATCTTGCCGGCGTCAGCCTCGAGGTTCTTGTAGGTTTCCTCCAGGCTCAATTCGCCAACGATGAGCTGGCTCATGCGCTGGACGATCTGCTGGTAGATCGCCGTCCCGCCCTTCATGCGTTCGAAATCGCGCGCGGCCTGCGGAACATTCTTCTTGTTGTCGAGAAACACCGCCATCGATGCCTTGGCGTCGTCGCTGGAGATCTTGTATTGCGGGTTCTTGATGTCGGCTCCGGTCAGGATGACATAGGTTTCGGCGATTTCGCGCTGCACCTTCTCGGAACCGAGAAACTCGATGAACTGGGCGACCGCTTCGGGATGTTCCGTGCGCTTGAAGCCGACGATCGCGGTCGCACCCGGCATCGCATAGCAACCCGCATCGCCGCAGGGTGCGTTGATGGCAGTCCACTGGAACGCGTTGCCGATCTTCTTCTGGAAGGGGTTCACCATCCAGTTGCCGGCCAGATAGGTGACGACATTGCCGTTGACGAATTCGTCGCCCATGTTCTTGTACTGCGAGCCGCCGGCCGCCCCCCACATTTCCTTCGGGAAACTGCCGTTCTGGGTCCAGGAATAAAGGTCCGCGATATATTTGCGGGCGCCTGCATCCGGGAAGTTGAACTTGCCGTCCTTCACATAGACCGAGCCGTAGGAATAGGCGCCGCCCGAGAAGCGGTGGCCCGACCGGTCCATGGTAAAGGGGATCTGCGCGCCCGTCGCCTTTGCGACGCGGGCCGAGGCCTCCACGATCTGCTTGAGCGTGGCCTTCGGGCCGGGCAGGGGTTCGCCGGCCTGCTCGAACAAGGTCTTGTTGACGAACGGCAGGTTCAGCGTCTGGGACGCCACGTAACCGTTGATCGACTTCGGGTCGTTGATGTTAGGCAGGCGAAGCTGGTTGAGGCTGTCTCCGTGGAGCTTGGCGAAGGTGTCCGGGTCCTTCATGTAGGAGCGCATGTCGAGATAATAGGGGGCGAGCTGCCAGTCGGTGATCTTGGCGAGATCCGGTCCCTTGCCCGCCGCCAGCTGGACCGGCAGTTGTTTCACCACCGCATCATAGCCGGACGATACGAAATTGACCTTGACGTCGGGATGCGACGCCTCGAACTCCTTGCTCAAGGCGGCCATGCGTTCGACATAACCCTGGTCGTCGTCGGTGAACAGGAAAGTAATGGTCTTGGCGTCCGCCATGGCCGCGCCCGAAAGAGCGAAAGCCGAGAATACGAACGCACTTATCCCTGATAGAAGCCTCTGCATTTTTCATCCTCCCAATGAAAATATTTTCACAATTCGGAAGGTTTCCTTTCGGATTTTCCTTCGAATTTCTCCTTTTTGAAGCTTGACAATCCAAACGTCAAGCTGTCTTGTCGCCTAAATTCGAAACTGCTCACAAAGCTGAAGCGGCAAGTTTAGAATTATGAAATTATTTTCATGGCCTGAGGGAGGCAGTCATGGAGCATCTACCTGCGGCCGCAGCCCGTTCGGGCGGCGCCAGCTATCATGTCGCCCCCGGCGAAACCTTCACCGCATGGGTCGTCTCGGACTTGCGCAAGACGTATTTTCCGGGTGAACCCGCGCCGGCGGAAGATCGTGTCAACTACCGGTTCATCAACGGCTTCGTGGATGTTGGCGACCTGCCTTGCAGAAAGGCCTTCCAGGCGCAGATGATCGGACGGGAAATCCGTCCCGAGAACGGCTGGAAACCGGCCTCCCTGAACCTGCCGGGGCCGAATCGTCGTGTCGAATTCACCGGCTTCTGGCACGTGCCCACCCATGTCAGCCGCTGGCTGTGCGGCAGTTTCCGCGCCGAAGCCACCCGCGACGTTCCGATGCGGCTGAGAACCTGCGGCGGCGTGCGGATCTGGGTCAACGGCGAGGAACAGGTGCGGTTCGAGCCCTTCCGGCGCAACGTCGAGAGCGAGACGGGGATCCTCCTGGCGCTGAAGGCCGGCGACAATGACATCCTCGTGCTGACCGAAGACCTGGCGGAGCGGGACACGATCTGGTTCTTCGAATTGGAACTGGCCGATACCCAGCCGCTGGACATCGCTTTGCCCACCGCGCTTGACCGGCAGGAGGTCCGCCGGCTCGAGCTCCTTGCGCGCGCCATCCGCCCCGCCGCCGACGTTTTCGTCGATCGCCCGCTGGAAATTCTCTTCGACACTCCGCCGGGTGCCGATCTGCCCGTCGGCATCGAAGTCTATAGTCACGGCCATGACCGGGCGGTGCTGGCGCGTGCCGACCTGATCCTCGCCGCCGGCGAGACACGGCTGGTCGCTCCCACGATCAAGGGCCTGCCGGACGGCTATCATGGTATCAGGCTGAAGATCGGTTCCGGCGCCGCAGCCGTGGCCCGCCATATCGACGCCGCCTTCATGAGCGGCCTCCAACTGCCTCGGGCCGCGGCGACCCTTGCTGAGCGCAAGCGCGAGGCGCTCGTCTTCAGCGCCCGTTTCGGCGCCGAACGGATCGGCCGCGTGCTTGCCATGGCGGCAGTCGGCGAGATCGACCGCGAAGCGATGGAAAGGATCATCACGGCCACCCTCGAGGTCATCGACCGGCGGGAGGATTGCTCGGATTTCGTCATGGTGCCGCTCCTCTGGCTTCTCGGGCAATACGAGCACGTCTTGTCGCCCGAGACCGCGGCCAGAATCCGCGCATCCGTCGCGGGCTACCGCTACTGGGTGGACGAGCCCGGCAACGACGTGATGTGGTTCTGGAGCGAGAACCATGTCCTGTGTTTCCACACGAGCCAGTTCATTGCCGGCAGTCTGATGCCGGATACCGTATTCTCCGCTTCCGGTAGGACGGGTCGCGAGCAGGCGCAGCTGGCGGAAGACCGGCTTCGCCGCTGGTTCGACAGCGTCGAGGCGCACGGCCTCGCCGAGTGGAATTCCGCAGCCTATTATCCGGTGGATTTTATCGGTCTGCTGGCCCTTGAGCGCTGGGGTAGCGACGATATCGCTCCGCGCGCCCGATATCAGCTGGATCTGATCTTCCGGATGATCGCGCTGCACACGCTGGCGGGCGTTCCCGCCGGTTCACAGGGGCGCGCCTACGACAAGGAACTGAGGGCCGGCCCCCTGACGGAACTGGCGCCATTCGCCCGCGTGGCATTCGGCAGCGGCTGGCTGAACGGCGGCGTCGCCTCCCTGCCGATGTTCTGCGCCGGCTCCTACACCCCGCCGGCCGACCTGCCGGAATATGCCCAGCTGGTGCAGGGACGCTCGATCGAAGCGCGTTATGCCCAGGGGCTCGAAAGCGGCAAGCTCGTGCTCTTCAAGACGCAAGCTTCGCAGCTCTCTACGGTCATTGATCACAAGACTGGCCGGCGGGGCCACCAGCAGCACGTGCTCGATATCCGGCTTGCCGGCCACCCGATGGCGAGGCTCTGGGTCAATCATCCCGGCGAAGACGACCCCTGGGGCACGCAGCGCCCGTCCTATTGGGCCGGCAACGGCGTCCTGCCGCGCGTTATGCAATATCGTGACGTCGCCCTGCTGATCGCCGACACGGAAGGCACGCGCCATGCCTGGACCCATGCCTATCTCGGTCGTGACGGCCTCGACGAGGTCGCCATCGACGGAAACTGGCTCCTGACCCGCTCAGGCCGGGGTTTTGCGGCACTTTATGCAACGAACGGACTTGAACTCGTGACCGACGGAGCGACCGCCGGACGTGAAGTGCGCTCCGAGGGCGCCCTCACCGGCTGGGCGGCCGTGGTGGGCGCGGGCGACGAAACCGCTTTCCATCGTTTCGTCGAACGTATCCGCGCCACCTCCGTCTCTTTCGACGCCGAAAGCAGGGTGCTGAGCCTTTCTCCGCCGGGCCGCGAGACGCTCGCGCTCTCCTATGCCGGAGAATTCACCGTCGGCGGAGAGCCGCGACCCTTCGTCCACGACCAGCCCGTGCCGATCCTGACCTATGACAGCACGACCGCTGCCGGCGACCATCCATTCTATGCATAAAGGACATTCCGACCGATGGATTCGATGACCCTCAACAAACCGGCCCTGCAGGAGACGATCGATCAGGTCGCGGTTGCGTTCAGCCGCCTCAAGGGCATCAAGGAAGGCCTTGCCGGTGCCGATGCGGACGGCGGTATCCAGTTCGACGAATGGGACTGGGAAGTCGGCGTCGGCCTCTACGGGTTCCTGCGCCGTGCGCTTGCCGCCGGCGACCGGAAGGCCATCGACGATCTGGTCGCCTGGTACGGCCGGCAAATCGGCCGGGGCCTGCCTCCGCGGCAGATCAACAGCACGGCGCCCATGCTGCCGCTCGCCATCCTTATCGACCATGTCGACAGGCCGGATTTCCGCGCGCTGGTCGAGGACTGGGCGGACTGGCTCGTCCACCGGCTTCCGAAGACCGAGGACGGCGGCTTTCAGCATGTCGTCAAGGAACGGTTGAACGACGGCGAGCTCTGGGACGATACGCTGTTCATGGCTGGCCTGTTTCTGGCACGGGCGGGCGTCGCCTGCGGGCGTCGCGACTGGATCGATGAGGCCGTCTACCAGTTCATGGTGCATACCCGCTATCTGTCCGACCCGGTCACCGGCCTCTGGTATCATGGCTGGACCTTCAATGGCCGGCACAATTTCGCCAGGGCCTTCTGGGCGCGCGGCAACGCCTGGATCACGGTTGCCATTCCCGAACTGTTCGAGCTCGTTCCCGACCTTGAGGAAAAGGACAAGCGTTTCCTGTCGAATGTGCTTGCGAGCCAGGTCAGCTCGCTGAAGCGGCTGCAGCGCCCCGACGGCATGTTCCATACACTGCTCGACGACCCGACATCGCCCCTTGAAACATCGGCGACGGCCGGGATCGCCTACGGTATCCTGCGTGGCATCGGCGCGGGCATCCTCGATCCTTCCAACCGGGTTCATGCGGAGCGTGCGCTTTCGGCCGTGCTCTCCCAGGTCGATGACGAGGGCGTCGTCCAGGGCGTTTCGGATGGCACGCCGATGGGGCACGACCTGGAATTTTATCGTCGGATCCCCAACCTGCCGACCCCTTACGGGCAGGCGCTGACGATGCTGCTTTTGACGGAAGTCCTGCTCGAGGGCGAGGAGGGTGCATGAACAGGTTCCCGTCCCTTCTCATCGAGCCCGTGCAGGAGGATGAGACGGCGCGCATTCAGGCGGCGATCGATGAGGTCGCAGCACGTGGAGGCGGCTGTGTGGAACTTGCAGAAGGCACCCACAATACGCGCGGGCTGAGGCTGCAATCCGGCGTCGAGCTTCATCTGGCAAAGGGTGCGATCCTGCGCCCGGCGGCCGACTACGGGGCTTACGGGGAGACGTCGGTGTCGGTTATCGCCGAGAAGTCGAACCGGGCCATGATCGTTGCCAGAAACGCGACGGGCATAGCCCTGACCGGGCCTGGACGGATCGAGGCGGGCGGCGAACATTTCATCGCCGGCAACGACGAGGCGATGGGCACCCTTGTACCGGCGGAGTTCCGCCCGCGGGTGGTCGTCTTCGAATCCTGCCGCGGTGTCCGGATCGAGGGGTTGGAAATCCTCGATTCGCCAATGTGGACGCTGCACCTCGTCAATTGCGACGACGTCTATGTCGGCGGCGTGAAGGTGTCGAACAACCGGCGCATGCCGAATACCGACGGCCTCGTGCTCGACGCCTGCCGGTACGCGGTTGTGGAGGACTGTGTCATATCGACGGCCGATGACGGCATCTGCCTGAAGACCAGCGCCGGACCGGACGGCCAGGCGATCGGGCAATGCGAAAACGTGCTCGTGCGACGCTGCGTGGTCGAAAGCAACAGCTGCGCGCTGAAACTCGGCACGGAGTCCTTCGGCGATTTCACCGACGTCGTCTTCGAGGACTGCCGCGTTCACGGGTCAAACCGGGGATTGGGCCTGTTTTCGCGCGACGGCGGGCACATGACCGACATCCGCTTCTCCCGGATAGAGGTCGACTGCCACGAGACGCTCGACGGCTTCTGGGGATCGGGCGAAGCGCTGACGGTGACGGTGGTGGACCGCATTCCCACCCGCCGTGCCGGCGCCGTTCGAAACCTCGTCGTCGAGGACCTCCAGGGTCAAATGGACGGGGCGATCGCGCTCGTTTCGACCTCCGCCGCGAAAATCCACGGCGCCAGGCTTTCGCGGCTGCGGCTGCGGCAGAGAAGAGGCCTGCTTGGAACGGGACTTCGCTATGATCTGAGGCCGACCAACGCGGATATCGCACCGAGCGCGGACGCTGCCGGGCGCGCGAATGCATGGACGAAGGGTGCGGACGGACGGGTGGTCGGCCTTGTCGACTACCCGGGAGGCATGCCGGCGCTTTTCACCGCCGGCATAGAGGGGATTACGATCGAGGAGACGCATTTCGAAAGGCCGCAACCGATACCGGAAGGCTGGAACGTCCAAAGCGTCATCCATAAAGTGACTGAACCTGACGGGAGCAGGGAATGGGAAATCTGAAACTTACGAATGTCACCAAGGCGTTCGGCGCGCTGACCGTTCTGCACGGCATCGACCTGACGATCGACAACGGCAAGTTCGTCGTTTTCGTCGGCCCGTCCGGCTGCGGCAAGTCGACTCTTCTGAGGATCATCGCGGGGTTGGAGGACATCAGCGCCGGCGGCATCGAGATCGGCGGGCGTGACGTCGTCCAGCTTTCGCCGGCGGAGCGGAAGATCGCCATGGTCTTCCAGTCCTATGCACTCTATCCCCACATGAGCGTGCGCAAGAACCTCGCCTTCGGGCTCGAGAACCTGAAATTCAAGCGCAGCGAAATCGAGACGCGGATCGGGGAGGCGGCGCGCATGCTGGCGATCGAACCCTATCTGGATCGCAAGCCGCGGCAGCTTTCCGGCGGCCAGCGCCAGCGTGTCGCGATCGGGCGCGCCATCGTGCGCAACCCCGATATCTTCCTTTTCGACGAGCCTCTCTCGAACCTCGACGCGGCGCTGCGCGTCCAGACAAGGGCGGAAATCACCCGGCTGCATCGCCAGTTGAGAACGACGATGATCTACGTCACCCACGACCAGGTCGAGGCGATGACCATGGCCGACGAGATCGTCGTGCTCAACGGCGGGCGGATCGAGCAGGTCGGAACGCCGCTCGAACTTTTCGACAACCCGAGGAACCTCTTCGTGGCTGGCTTCCTGGGCTCGCCGCGGATGAACATGCTGAAGGGCAAGGTGACGGCGCTTGGCGAAGCCGGGGTGACGATCGACGCCGGCTACGGCGCGCCGCTCACAGCGTCGATCGATCCCACCGCGGCGAAAGCGGGCCAGGCCGTGCTTGTCGGCATACGGCCCGCGCATTTCGCGGTCGGCGACGAAGGACTGCCGTTCGTGGTCCAGTATCACGAGAGCCTTGGAACCGAGACCTATGTCTACGGGACGCTCGAGGGGCGGGACGAACAGATCATCGTTCATCAGACCGGCCATTTCGCGCCGCGGCCCGGCGACCTTTTGCGGATCATGCCGTTACCCGGCCGGGTGCACGTCTTCGATCCCGATAGCGGCCTTGCCTTGCCGCAATCGGTCAGCCAGCGGAGTGATGTCCATGAGCACGCCTAAGGCGACCGATCTCGGCGGCCGCGCCCTCGACTTCGTCATGGGCGTCGTCGAGGCGCCCATCAACGGGTTCGAGCGGCTGATGGGCAGGAAGCGGATGCCCTATCTGTTCCTCGCGCCGAATCTCATCCTTTTCGGCATCTTCACCTTCCTGCCGATCGCCATCGCGGTCGGTTATGCCTTTACCGGCGGCACCGGCCTTTTCGTGTCGGAGCGGCCTTTCGTCGGCTTCGACAATTTCCGCCAGCTCCTGCAGTGCGAAGATTACCTTCGTCCGGGGAGCTGCCGCGAGTCCCTGTTCTGGACGGCGGTCTGGAACACGCTCTGGTTCGTCGGCTTCAACGTCGCCGCGACCCTGCTCGTGGCATTGGTGACGGCTCTCATCCTCAACCGGGCGATGGCCGCGCGCGGTTTCTTCCGGGCCATGTTCTTTTATCCCGTCCTGCTGTCCCCGGTCGTCATCGGCCTGATCTGGAAATGGTTCCTGGACCGCAACGGCCTGCTCAACGCCTTCCTGCAAATGCTCGGCGTACCGCCGGAAATCTTTCTGCTGGACGTCGGCTGGTCGCGTTTCTTCGTGGTCGTCGTTTCCGTCTGGTTCCATATGGGCTTCTATACGCTGATCCTTCTGGCCGGCCTGCAGGCCATTCCGAAGGATCTTTACGAAGCCGCCTCGATCGATGCGGCCTCGCCCCGGCGCACGCTTTTCCGGATCACGCTTCCGCTTCTCGGGCCGAACCTGCTCGTCGTGCTGATCCTCTTGATGATCCGCTCGGTCCAGATCTTCGACGAAGCCTGGGTGCTGACCAATGGCGGCGGGCCCGGCACCGCAAACAGCTTCATCGTGCAGTACATCTACCAGATGGCCTTCGGCAGCGACCTGCGCCTTTTCGGGCTCGCCTCGGCGGCGTCGGTGCTGATGGGTCTCGTGCTGCTGGCCCTGACGCTCATACAGCTGCGGCTTGGCCGCAAGATGGAGTCCTGACCATGTCGCAAGGCCTATCCCCCATCGCCTTCCTGACACGCACCCGCCGGCGGGGCCGCATCGGCGTCACCGACATTCTTTCCTGGGCCTGGCTGATCCTGGGTACGCTTGCCGTGCTCGTACCGGTGGTCTGGGCGGGCCTTTCCTCGTTCAAGCCGGCCGCCGAGATCACCCGCTTTCCGCCGACGCTGCTGCCGCGTGCGGCGGTTCAGCAGACGGTACCGGGTTTCGACGCCCCGCTCAGCCTTTGGACCGTCGATGTCGACGGTCAGCGGCGCGAGATGGCGATGGTCCGGCGTATCGGGCTGAAGGCGCAGATGATCGATCCGAGCAATCCCGGACCGCCGGTTAGCGTCGATGTCAAAAACATCGCGCCGGTCCAGCGGCTCACCATCGCGACGGAGAACTATACCGATCCGCTTACCAGGTTCGACTTCCTCACCTTTTTGCAGAATTCGGTCTTCGTCACCTTCGTTGCGACACTGCTGACGCTTGTCGTCAATGCGCTTGCGGCTTTCGCATTGTCGAAATACCGGTTCCGGGGCGAGAAGGCGATCTTCGTCCTGATCATCTCGACGCTGATGATCCCCCTGACGGTGGTCATGGTCCCGGCCTATCTGGTCGTTGTCGGCGTCGGCCTGGTGGACAGTCTCTGGGGCATCATCATCCCGACGGTCGCCTCGCCGACCGGCGTCTTCCTGCTGCGCCAGTACATGCTCACCATTCCAGATGAACTCATCGAGGCGGCCCGTGTCGACGCGGCAAGCGAGTTCCGGATCTTCTGGCGCATCGTCCTGCCGCTGACGGCGCCGGCGCTCGCGGTACTGGCGATCTTTTCCGTCCTGTGGCGATGGAACGACTTCCTCTGGCCGCTCATCGTCTTGAGCAGCCGGGAGAACTTCACCCTGCAGGTCGGTCTCAATGCCTTCCAGGGCGAGTTCTCCGTGCAGTGGAACTACATCCTCGCCATGACCTTCCTGAGCCTGGCGCCGGTCACGGTCGTCTTCCTGTTCCTGCAGAAATACATCACGACGGGCATTGCCGGCACGGGAATGAAGTGAGGTTCACCGGCGGGGCGGCGCGACGCTGCCCCGCAGCACCAGCTTGCAGCCGAGTTCCAGCCGATAGGCCGGCCGCAGCGGATCGTTGGCGACGAGCCGCTGCTCCAGAAGGCTGATTGCGGCCGCCCCCAGCCGGTCGGTCGGCAGTTGGACCGTCGAGAGCGGCGGCGTGCTGAACTCGCCGGGCACGATATCGTCGAAGCCGAGCACGGACATGTCTTCCGGCACGCGGATGCCGAATGCGGCCAGCGCCCTCAGGCAGCCGAGTGCCAGGTTGTCGGCGGCGCAGAAGATCGCCGTCGCGCCACGCAGGCTGCGATCGTCGGAAAGCAACTGGCGGATGGCCTGTTCGCCCTGGTGGGGTTCGTATCCCTCCGCCTCGACGATCATCTCCGGCGATACGGCAAGGCCGGCTGCGAGATGCGCATCGGCGTAGCCGTCATACCGGCGGCGGATGGTGGTCCTGCCCTTCCAGGTCAGATGCAGGATGCGGCGATGGCCGAGCGAAAGCAGGTGCTCGGTTCCCTGGCAGGCGCCGAAGCGGTTTTCACCGGTGACCGTATCGACCAGCATCGAAGGGTCCTCGCCGTTCAGGATGACGAGCGGCGCAGGCCCTGCGGCGAGGGCGCGGATCAGTTCCGGCCGGTCGTCGTTGAGGATGACGATGCCGTCGACGTTTTCGGCCTGCGCCATGCGGCGCACCTCGTTTGCGTCGATCCGGCTGCCGGCGCTGACGAAAGGGACGATCCGGATGCTGAGGCGCTCGCATTCCTGGCGCAGGCTGTTGAGCATCGTCCAGCTGACGAGATTGACGTCGCTGTGAGGCGCCGCCTCGCTGGTGATCGCCAGGAGGATCGTGCGAAGCGTGGCGATCGTCGCCCGGCTTCTGCGCTGTTCCAGATATCCCAGCCTTTGCGCGGAATTGAGCACCCGCTCTCGAACTTCCACGGATATGGGCGCGGTTCCGTTGAGAACATGGGACGCGGTACTGAGCGAAACACCGGCATCCAGAGCCACATCTTTCAAGCCTATCTTGGCTTTCAACGGAATTTCTTTCGATTTAAGCCGGCTTCTGAAGCACCAATACGAGCAAGCAATTTCTCACGTTATCGTGCAGGCCATTTGGACATCTCCGCGCAAGGCTCGTGCCCGGAGCGGATAGCTCATCCACTGATGCGATGAACTTCGTCCATCATGCATGCTCACGTGGCTCCAGCGCAAGACAATCCTGGCGCGGCCTTTTGTGGAAAAGCCGCGCCCGCCGTTATTGTGGAAGCGCTTTCGTCTCCCCGCCTCAAACACCTGTCTTTGATGCCAGTTGCCTGTGATTATTGGCCGATGACGATCGACTTGCCTTCCTTGACGGCCCGCAGGGCCGCGTCTGCGAGCGCCAGGGCGATCACGCCGTCTTCGGCGGAAGGCGAGGGGGCCGATCCGCTTTCGAGGCTGTCGATGAAGGCGGAAATTTCCGCTGCATAGGCCTCGGTATAACGAGTCATGAAGAAGTCGTGCAGGGGCGGGCGAGTATAGCCGTCCTTGTTGGCGATCTCGATCGAGACCGGCCGCTGGTTTTCGGCGGCGACGGAGCCGAGCGATCCGTGTACCTCGATGCGCTGGTCGTAACCGTAGCTTGCCCGGCGGGAGTTGGAGATGATGGCCTGCCTGCCGCTTTTCGTCGTTAGGATGAGGCTTGCGCTGTCATAGTCGCCAAGCTCGCCGATTTTCGGATCGACCAGCACGGCGCCGGACGCCATGACGCTGTGGATTTCTTCACCGAGCAGGAAACGCGCCATGTCGAAGTCGTGGATCGTCATGTCGCGAAAAATGCCGCCGGAAACCTTGATATATTCCGCCGGCGGCGGACCGGGATCGCGGCTGGTGATGGTCACCATCTCGACCTTGCCGATCCTGCCGTCGTCGATCGCCTGCCGCACGGCGCGGAAATGCGGATCGAAGCGGCGGTTGAAGCCGAGCATTACCTTGGCGCCGGTTCTGCGCACCGTCTCGACGCAGGCTTTGGCGCGGTCCACGTCAAGGTCGATCGGCTTTTCGCAGAAGATCGCCTTGCCGGCCTTGGCGAAGCGTTCGATCAGGTCCGCATGGGTATTGGTCGGTGTGCAGATGATGACGGCATCGATATCGCGATCGGCCTCGACCGCCTCGATCGTGCTGACCTTGCAGCCGGTGCTGTCGGCAATTGCCTTTGCCGCATCGGTCATGGCATCCACGACGGCGACGAGCTTCGCCCGCTTGTCCTGCGCAATGGCGCGCGCATGTACCTTGCCGATCCGGCCTGCGCCAAGAAGCGCCAGTTTCGTGACCATGATGTCCTCCCGTGACATTGTCCGCTGTTTCAGCCAGGCCCGCCTGCGCGGGCGACGCAGCCGTTTTCCCTGCTGCGTTTCAGACTGTCCAAATCAAAATTTGGAATATATGTTCTATTTTTGCTAGTTTGTGATTTCATCCATGTCAAGGAGAACGGAAGGACCGAATGGAGGACAGGGCGCCGGCCAGCATCAAGCAATTCGAAGAACGGCTGATCGACGTTTCGGAAAGCCTGCCGAAGCGGCTGCGGCAATGCGCCGACTATGTCGCGGCCAACAAGGACCGGATTGCGGTCTCTACGGTGGCCGAGATGGCGGAAGGCGCGGGCGTACAGCCGTCGGCCTTCATGCGCTTCTGCCGGATTCTCGGTTTTTCCGGATTCTCCGAAATGCAGCGGCTGTTTCGCGAGTTCTACGCGGGCGGCTGGCCGGACTATTCGACGCGACTGAAACATCTGCGGGAAAAGGCCGAGGGCAGCGCTTCCGCGCTGCTGGGCGAGTTCGTCGATGCGGGCCGCGCGTCGCTCGAAAACCTCCTGAAGACGATCGACGCAAAGACCCTGGACGACGCCGTCGACACCCTGGCGAAAGCCCAGATGATCCACATCATCGGTCTCAGGCGTTCCTTTCCGGTCGCAAGCTACATCTCCTATGCGTTCGAGAAGATGAACGTCCCGGCCATGCTGCATTCCGGCGTCGGCGGGCTCGACAACCACAATGCCATCCGGACCGGCGACGTGCTGCTGGCGGTCACCTTTTCTCCCTATTCGGCAGAGACGGTCGATATGGTCGAGGCGGTGAGCGCGCGCGGCATCCCGGTCGTGGCCTTGACGGATACGATCGTCAGCCCCTTGCGGAAGTTCGAAACGATCACACTTTCAGTCTCGGAGGTTGATTTCGGCGCGTTCCGTTCGCTGTCGGCGACACTCTGTCTGGCCATCGTGCTGTCGGTCGCGGTGGGCACAAAGCGATCCGAGTGAATGTTTATGTTGAAATCTTAAAAAATGGAATTTATAGTCCATTTCTGACTGGAGGCGGCCGGGGAGGATCGGCCGGTTCCGGGCGCTATCGACGGGGCATGGAGTCCCGCCGCAGCGAGGGAGGAAATCTTGGCGTCACTGGATCTCATCACGATCGGCCGTTCGTCCGTTGATCTTTACGGCGTGCAGGTCGGCGGGCGTCTGGAGGATATGGCCTCCTTCAACAAATATATCGGCGGCTCGCCGACCAACATCGCCGCGGGTGCGGCAAGGCTCGGGCTGAAATCGGCGCTGATCACCCGCGTCGGCGCCGAGCATATGGGCCGGTTCATTCGCGAGCAGCTGATCCGCGAGAAGGTCGACGTGCGCGGCGTCAGGACCGATCCCGAGCGCCTGACGGCGCTCGTTTTGCTCGGCATCCGCGACCAGCACCAGTTTCCGCTGATCTTCTATCGCGAGAACTGCGCCGACATGGCGCTTTGCGAAGACGATATCGATCCCGGCTTTATTGCAGAAGCGGGCTGCGTCTGCGCCACGGGTACCCATCTCTCCCACCCGAATACCGAAGCCGCCGTCTTGAAGGCGCTGCGGCTCGCCCGCGAGAATGGCGCCCGCACGGCCCTCGACATTGATTATCGCCCGAACCTGTGGGGCCTTGCGGGCCATGAGGCCGGCGAAAGCCGCTTTATCGAGTCCGGCAAGGTGACCGCCAAGCTGCAATCGAGCCTGCATCTGTTCGACCTGCTGGTGGGTACGGAAGAGGAATTCCATATCGCCGGCGGTTCGACCGATACGCTCGAGGCGCTGAGGGCGGTTCGTGCCGTCTCCAAGGCGACGCTGGTCTGCAAACGCGGGCCGATGGGCGCGGTCGTCTTCGAAGGCGAGATTCCGGACAGTCTCGACAAGGGGCAAACCGGCCAAGGTTTTCCGATCGAGGTCTTCAACGTGCTCGGCGCCGGCGACGGCTTCATGGCAGGTCTGCTGAAGGGCTGGCTCACCGGCGAGGACTGGCCGACGGCGCTGAAATACGCCAATGCCTGCGGCGCCTTCGCCGTCTCGCGCCACGGCTGCACGCCGGCCTATCCAAGCTGGGAAGAGCTGCAGTATTTCTTTCGCACCGGCATCCGGGACAAGGCGCTGCGCAAGGACGGCGCGCTGGAGCAGGTTCACTGGTCGACCAACCGGACGGGCGAGTGGCCGCAATTGCGGGTCTTCGCCTTCGATCACCGCATGCAGCTCGAAACGATCGCCGACGAGGCGGGCCAGAGTTCGGAGCGGATCGACGAGTTCAAGGCACTCTGCCTGAAGGCCGCGCTCGACGTTTCGGATGGCAGGCAGGGCTACGGTATTCTCTGCGATGGGCGGCTTGGCCGCGAGACGCTTTACAAGGCGACGGGCACGGGCTTGTGGATCGGCCGGCCGGTGGAATGGCCGGGCTCGCGCCCGCTTACCCTGGAGCCCGAGCTTGGTCCTGATTTCGGCGGCATCGCGGAATGGCCGGTCGAGAATGTCGCCAAGGTTCTCTGCTTCTACCATCCCGATGATCCGGCCGAGATGCGGGAGGAACAGGAAGAGGTGATCCAGCGCCTGTTCGCCGCCACCCGCCGCAACCGGCTGGAAATGCTGCTGGAGGTGATCCCCTCCAAGGTCGGACCGGTCAACGATCGAACCGTTGCCGATATCATCGAGCGCTTTTACGAGATCGGCGTCTATCCCGACTGGTGGAAGCTCGAGCCGATGAAGAGCGAGGCCGCCTGGGCGAATGCCTGCGCCGCGATCGAGAAGCACGATCCCTATGTGCGCGGCATCGTCGTGCTCGGGCTCGATGCGCCGATGGCGGAGCTGGAGGAAAGCTTTGCCACTGCGGCACGCTTCGATCTTGTGAAGGGGTTTGCGGTCGGTCGGACGATTTTTGGCGATGCCGCGCGGCGCTGGTTTGCCGGCGCGATCGGCGACGAAGAGGCGATCGCCGACATGGTGCGTAAATACCGCGAACTCTGCACGGCCTGGGACACGGCGCGCGCAAGAGCAGGCAGCGGAGGAGGAAACGGCCGATGAAAACAGTGAGATTGACCGCGGCGCAGGCGATGGTGCGCTATCTCGCCAACCAGATGACGGAGGAGGGTGTTCCCTTCATCGCCGGTGTCTGGGCTATCTTCGGCCATGGCAATGTCGCCGGCATGGGCGAGGCGCTGGCGGGTATCCGGTCCGACCTGCCGACCTATCGTGGTCAGAACGAGCAGTCGATGGCCCACGCGGCGATTGCCTATTCGAAACAGCTGCGCCGCAGCCGAGCAATGGCGGTGACCTCCTCGATCGGACCGGGCGCGCTCAACATGGTGACGGCGGCCGCACTTGCGCATGTGAACCGCCTGCCGGTGCTCCTCATCCCGGGCGATGTCTTTGCCAATCGCGGCCCAGATCCCGTCCTGCAGCAGATCGAGGATTTCGGCGATGGTCTTGCAAGCGTCAACGACTGCTTCCGGCCGGTCAGCCGCTATTTCGACCGCATCAGCCGGCCGGAACACCTTCTGACCGCGCTGCCGCGCGCCATGCGGACCCTGACGGATCCCGCCGATTGCGGCCCGGTGACATTGGCTTTCTGCCAGGACACCCAGGCCGAAGCCTATGATTATCCGGAAAGCTTCTTCGAGCCGAAGACCTGGCATTGGCGCCGGCCGCGGCCGGATGAGAACGAGCTTGGACGTGCGGTCGAGGCGATCAGGGCCGCAAAAAACCCGGTCATCGTCGCCGGCGGCGGCGTGCATTTTTCCGGCGCGACCGGGACGCTCGCGGCGTTTGCGAGCCGGCACAATATCCCGGTCGTCGAGACGCAGGCCGGCAAGTCGGCGCTGTCCTGGGACCATGCATCCAATTTCGGCCCGGTCGGCGTGACCGGCGCTTCGAGCGCCAATGCCGTTTGTGAAAATGCCGATCTGGTGATTGGCGTCGGCACCCGTTTCCAGGATTTCACCACCGGCTCCTGGGCGCTCTTCAAGAACCCCACGCGCCGTATCCTGTCGCTCAATGTCCAGCCCTATGACAGTGCCAAGCACGAGGCCATCCCGCTCGTTTCGGACGCGAAGGTCGGACTGGAGCTCATCAGCGCGGCGCTCGGCGATCATCGTTTCGGGGCAGCGGATGCGAGCCTGAAGGAAGACTGGTTTGCCAAGGCGGATGCGGTCACTGCCGCCCCCACGGACGGCAATCTTCTGCCGACCGACATGCAGGTGATCGGCGCAGTCCAGCGCGCCTCACGCGAAAACACGGTCGTCATGTGTGCGGCCGGCACCATGCCGGGCGAGTTGCATCAGCTCTGGAAGGCGGGCAGGCCGCTTTCCTATCACATGGAATACGGCTTCTCCTGCATGGGCTACGAGATTGCCGGCGGGCTCGGCATCAAGATGGCGGAGCCGGATCGCGACGTGATCGTCATGGTCGGCGACGGCTCCTACATGATGATGAACTCGGAGCTTGCGACGGCCGTCGCCATGGGCGTCAAGATCACCGTCGTGATCACCGACAACCGCGGCTACGGCTGCATCAACCGGCTGCAGATGGCGACCGGCGGCGAGCAGTTCAACAATCTCTATGCCCACACCAACCAGGCGAATCCGATGGAGATCGATTTCACCGCCCATGCCGCCGCAATGGGCGCCGATGCCCGCAAGGTCTCCTCGATCGCGGACCTGGAAGCGGCATTGAACGGCGCGAGGGAAGCCAAGGTCGCAACCGTGATCGTCATCGACACCGATCCCTATCCGACGCCCGAAGGCGGGGGGTACTGGTGGGACGTCGCGGTGCCGGAGGTCTCTGGCCGCGCTGAAGTCAAGCAAGCTCGCGCCGCCTATGAAGCGGCACTCAAGGAAAGACGCTGACATGATCCTCTACGGTACCAATCCCATCGCCTGGTCGAATGACGACGACCGCTCGCTCGGCGCTCATATCAGCCTCGACCAGTGCCTGGACGAGACCGCGAAGATCGGTTTTGACGGCATCGAGAAAGGCCACAAGTTCCCGCAGGAACCGGCGGCATTGAAGGCCGTGCTGGAGCCGCGCGGGCTGCGCTATGTTTCCGGCTGGCATTCGCTGAACCTTCTCGTCAACTCAGTTGAGGACGAGAAACGAGCGATGCAGCCGGCGCTCGATCTCCTCAAGGCGATGGGTTCAAAGGTCATCATCGTCTGCGAGACGTCGAATGCCATCCACGGCGATGATGGCAAGGCGGTCAACGACCGTCCGAAACTCGCTGACGGCGAGTGGAAATCCTTCGGTGCCGGCGTCGAGGCGCTGGCGGAGTTTGCAGCCATGCAGGGCGTCACGCTCGTCTACCATCACCATATGGGCACGATCGTCGAAAGCGAAGACGAGATCGACAGGCTGATGGCCCATACCGGCCCGCACGCGAAGCTCCTGCTTGATACCGGCCATTGCCTGTTCGGCGGCGGCAATCCCGAGCGTGCCGCGAAGAACCACATGGCCCGCGTCGGGCATATCCATGCCAAGAACGTGCGGCCCGATATCGCCGCGCAGGTGCGCAACGATGACCTTTCCTTTCTCGAAGGCGTGCGCCGTGGCGTCTTCACCGTCCCGGGCGACAAGGAAGGCGGCGTGAGTTTCCCCCCGGTGCTGAAGGTCGCTGCCGACCATGGTTATGAGGGCTGGCTGGTGATCGAGGCGGAACAGGACCCGGACGTGCGCAATCCCTTCGAATACCAGAGCATGGGTCTTTCCTCGCTGAAGGCGATGGCCCAGGCCGCCGGCCTCGACAAGGGGAGGGGCAACGCATGACCAATCTGCTGCGCAGGCCGACCGGCGCATCCGGCAAGGTACATGATGTAACGCCGAAGGATGCCGGCTGGGGGTATGTCGGCTTTGGCCTCTACCGCCTGAAGCCGGGCGAAGGCGCTGCGGAAAAGACCGGCGATACCGAAGTCATCCTCGTACTGGTCGAGGGCAAGGCGGATATCTCCGGAGGCGGCAAGGCTTTCGGCGAGCTCGGCGACCGGATGAACGTCTTCGAGCGCAAGCCGCCGCACTGCGTCTATGTGCCTGCCGGTTCCGACTGGAGCGCGAAGGCGACCACCGAATGCACGCTCGCTGTCTGCACCGCGCCGGCCAAGCCCGGACGCGAAGCGGCGGTGATCGGACCGGAAGGGCTTTCCCTCAACACCCGCGGCAGGCAAGCCAATACCCGCTACATCTTCCCGATCGCCATGGAGGAAAGGGACGTCGCCGACAGCCTCCTGGTCACCGAGGTGTTCACGCCGGCCGGCAATTGGTCATCCTATCCGCCGCACCGGCATGACGAGGATAATTTCCCCGACATGACCTATCTGGAAGAGACCTATTACCACCGGCTGAACCCGGCGCAGGGGTTCGGCTTCCAGCGGGTCTTCACCGAAGACGGTTCGCTTGACGAGACCATGGCCGTCTCCGACCACGATCTCGTGCTGGTGCCGAAAGGCCATCACCCCTGCGGCGCGCCCTATGGCTACGAGATGTATTACCTGAACGTCATGGCCGGCCCGATCCGCAAATGGCGGTTCAAGAACCACCCGGACCATGACTGGATCTTCAGAAGGGACAATCCCTAAGCCGGTTGCCTGGGATGCTCGGCGATGTCGCCGATCTCGGCCATATAGGTGTCGAGCTTGGCGAGCATCTCGCGAAAAACTCCCGCATAGGCCGGATCGTCGACGACGTTCCGCAACTCGTGCGGATCTTCCAGGCAGTCGAATAACTCCCATTCCGGCGGTGCGCCGTTCGGTCGAGCGCCGGGCTGTCCCAGATCGTCGTTGTACCAGTAGATGAGCTTGTAGCGGGCGTCGCGCACTCCGTAATGCGCCCAGGCGCCATGGATGGCATCGTTGTGCATCCAATAGCGATGGTACACCAATTGCTGCCAGTCGTCCGGAGTCCGCCCCTCCAGCACGGGTCGCATCGACCGCCCCTGCATGAATGAAGGCGTCCGCGCCCCTGCATAGTCCAGGAAGGTCGGGGCAAAATCGACGTTGCAGGCGAGGTCGCGACTGGTCGTGCCGGCCGGGATCGCCGCCGGGTAACGCGCCAGGAACGGCATCTGCAGGCTTTCCTCGTACATGAAACGCTTGTCGAACCAGCCGTGTTCACCAAGGAAGAAGCCCTGGTCGGAGGTGTAGATCACCAGCGTGTTCTCGGTCAGGCCTTTTTCATCGAGGTAGTCGAGCAGGCGGCCGACATTGTCGTCGATCGATTGAACCGTCCGGAGATAGCGCTTCATATAACGCTGGTATTTGAATTCCGCGAAAACCTGTGGATCGGTGAAGGTGTAGTTCCGGCCGGTCGAGGCGCATACCACGGTGATGCTGTCACCACCTTTAAGTTCAGGCACGCGGCGAACCGGGATCTGATCCAGCATCAGCTCTCCGGCGACGGTCGCCGGCCCCTCCGGCTGCACGAGCCCGAGATCCTCCCAGTTGAGGTCCGAGCGAATGCGCATGCGGGCCGCCGCCGCTGCCGCCGCGCGGTCGGAATAATCGTCGTTGAACGTCGACGGCATCGGAAGATCCTCTTCCGCCCAGAGATGATTGTATCTGGGGTCGGGAACGAATTGACGATGGGGCGCCTTGTGATGACACATCAGAAAGAAGGGGCGACCATCGCCTTTTTCGATGAAATCGATCGACTTGTCGGTGATGATATCGGTGACATAACCCGGAATTCGCCGCCGGCCTTCGCGATCGATGAAGGCCGGGTCCCAGTAATCCCCCTGCCCAGGAACGACGGCCCAGTCATCGAACCCTTTCGGTTCGTGGAGAGGTCCTTCGCCGAGATGCCATTTCCCGAAGATGCCGGTCCGATAGCCTGCCGCTTTCAAAAGCTTGGCGACGTTGGGAATACGATTGTTCATGTGCGTCACAAGCGTCGTGACGCCATTGACGTGGTTGTGCGTGCCGGTCAGGATCGCGGCCCTCGACGGCGTGCAGATCGAATTGGTGACATAGGTTGCATCATGCCTCACACCCTCCTTTGCGAGACGATCGAGATTGGGAGTGTGGTTGAGACCTGCGCCATAGGCCGAGATCGCCCGCGCGGCATGGTCGTCCGACATGATGAAAATGATATTCGGTCGCAAGTATTCCTCCCTCGCATGCGGCAGGAATACGTATGATCGCGACCATCGAACCCACCACCGCCTTGGTCAAGGATACAGCGTCAGGCCATGCGGAAATAATGCAATTTCAGAAGCGAGCGATGCTCAAAACTGATCACTGCTGATCGCCAGGCCCGGTCTCCGGTGGGTTATCGAGATGAAACCGCTCCTTGCAGAGTGCGATCATCTGGCGCACCGGAGCCCAGTCGCTCAGTTCCTCGCGGTAGATCACCCCCGTCCGCGTATGCCTGTAGTTGAGGTTGACCGGCACCGGGACGATGCGCGGGCAGGAGGTTGCAAGAACGGCCGCATCGGGCAGCAGGCAGAGGCAATCGCTCCGCTGAAGAATGGACAATGTCGAATGCAGGCTCTCGCAGCTCAACCGGATGTCGGGCTCCCGCCCCAGCCGCTCGAAAAGACCGTGCTGCGTGGTTGCCTGATAGATCGGAAGCTCGGAATGGACGAGCCAGGGATAGTCGAGCAGGCGCTCCGGTGGAACCGCTCCTGCGCCATCGCGCGCGGCGAAGATCGGATGATCCTCGCGCGCCATCACATTGTTGATCACTTTCGTCAGCGCAAGTGCGACGAGGCGGAAGTCTTGCGGATCATCGATGGTCACTCCCGTGAACAGCATGTCGAGGCGCCCCTCCAGGAGATCGGTGAGCGAAGTCGCATAACGGCTGTTCCTGAGTTCGAACACGATCTTGGGGAATCGTCGCTGCATGTCGACGAGCAGTTCGGGCAGGATTGCAGGACGCCACATCGGTCCGGCGCCAATCCGGAGATAGGCCTTGCCTATTGCCCTGTCGGACATCAGCTCCTGCTCGGCCACCTCCCAGTGCCGCATCATCCGCAACGATTCCGACAATACCCTCTCGCCGAACAGCGTCGGACGGACGCCGCGTGCATGCCGGTCCAGAAGCGGCCGCCCGAAATGGGCCTCCAACTGGGCGAGAGATCGAGACAGGGCGGGCTGCGTAAGGTTCAGCCGCTCGGCGGCACGACGCAGGCTGCCTTCCTCCACAATCGCCTGCAGACGGAAGAGGTGGGTGATCTGATCCAGCATGGCAGTGATAAGCTTCGTTTATCGGTCGCGCCGTTAATTGCATTTTTCGTGCATTGCCTCAACTGGTATGACTTTAGAACGCCAAGAATGTGTATTTGGCAGAATCTTATTCGCTACATGCAGCCTGTCTGGCCGGGGAGCGGGCAAGTCAGGCTCTCGGGGAGGAGAGCATGCGAAACCGATTGATTTTGTCCGCCTTGACGGCGGCTTTTTTATCCGTGCCGCCGATTGCCAAGGCAGAGGTCGCGAACAGTCCCGAGACGCTTGCGCTCGCCGGCATTCTGGATAACGACACCTTCGACCGTGCCGGCCTTTCCATCGGCCATCGCGCCCAATACTGGATGCCGGTCTTCGACACGCTGCTCTACACGGCGCCCGATGGCAAGACGATGCCGAACCTGGCCACCGAATGGCGCTTCAACGGCGACGGCACGGAGCTGACGCTCAAGCTGCGCGAAGGCGTGAAGTTCAGCGACGGAACGCCCTTCAATGCGGAAGCGGTGAAGGCAAACCTCGAATACCTGCGCGATGGCGTCGGGCAGAACACCTGGATGGCTGGCGCCATCAAGAGTGTCGAGATCGTAGGCCCTGTCGAGGTGAAGCTGCATCTCAAGGAGCCAGATCCGGGCATGCTCTTCAATCTGGCGACCGTCGGCGGCGCTATGGCGAGCCCCGCGACGCTCGGCAAGGCTGATTCCAAAATGCTTCCGGTCGGCTCCGGGCCCTACATCTACGATACGGCGCGCTCGGTGACCGGGCGCCAATACGTCTACAAGCGCAATCCGGATTATTGGAATGCAAGCGCCTTCCCGTTCGAAACCATGACGATCACACCGATCAACGATCTCAGCGCGCGGATGAATGCGCTGAAATCCGGCCAGGTGGACGCTGGCGCGGGCGAAGGGCAGGTCGTCACCGAGGCCGAAGCGAGCAAGCTGACGGTCTCCAGATTGCCCGTGGACTGGCTGGGTCTGTTTCTCTCCGACCGCGACGGCAAAATGGTGAAGGCGCTGTCCGACGTCCGCGTCCGGCGCGCGCTCAATATGGCATTCGATGAAAAAGCGATCCTGAAATTCGTCGCCAGGGGTTACGGCGAGGTCACGGACCAGCCCTTCGTTCCGCCGAGCGAGGCCTTTGATCCATCACTCGACGGGACCTATCAGTATGATCCGAAGGCGGCCCGTGCGCTGCTTGCCGAAGCGGGGTATCCAAACGGCTTCAGCGTCACCATGCCGGATATCGGCACGCTTGCTCCCTACACCCCGATCATCACCCAGCAGCTCAAGGATATCGGCGTCACCGTCAGTTGGGTGAAAGTTCCGCCGAATGTCACGATCGCCGAGTTGCTGTCCGGCAAATACCCGATGTTCCTCTTCCGTCTGGGCAGCCAGTCGCCCTGGGCCGACTTCAACAAATTCGCCTTCGCAAACTCCCCCTGGAATACTTCCAAGGCAAAGGACGAGAAGCTGGAGGCCCTCCTGAAGAAAGCCCAGTTCACGCCTCCGGGCAAGGAGCAGAATGCCGCGATGCAGGCCGCCAATCGATACATGGTCGAGAATGCCTTTTTTGCGCCCTGGTTCCGCATCGACAGCATCTACATCTCCAACACGCAGGTGAAGGTCCAGATGCAGGCCCAGAACATCGTGCCTTGGCCGCGCAATTATGCGCCCGCAAAGTGAGTTCGGACGCCGATGATACGGTATCTTCTGAAACGGGTCGTTTCCGGCATCGCGCTGCTTTGCCTTGTCTCGACCGTAACCTTCATGATGGTTTTCGGCGCCACGGGCAATGTCGCCCGCAACATCCTCGGTGAGAATGCCACGGCCGACCAGGTGACGGCGCTGAACAGCCGGCTGGGGCTCGACCGACCGCTGATGGTCCAGTTTGGCGATTGGGTGAGCCATGCGGTCCGCGGCGACCTCGGCCCGTCATGGACGATGAGCGAGAGCGTGGCATCGGCACTTGCGAGCCGGCTGCCCGTCACCCTGTCGATGGTGACGATCGCCGTCGCGATGATGGCACTGCTTTCGGCGATGCTCGGCATTGCCGCGGCTGTCCGCGGCGGCTGGGCGGACCGCGTCATCCAGATCGTCAGCGTCGCGGGTTTTGCCATGCCGAACTTCTGGCTTGGCCTGTTGCTGGTCCTCACCTTCTCGGTCGAACTCGGCTGGCTGCCTGCGACAGGTTATGTTTCGTTCAGCGCTTCACCATCCGCTTGGGCGGCTTCCCTGGTGCTTCCCGTAACGTCGCTGGTGCTTTCGGGAATAGCCTCGGCCTCCCAGCAGATCCGGGGCGCGGTTATCGATGCGCTCAAGCAGGACTACGTGCGCACGCTCCGCGCCCGCGGCGTCAGCCCGCGCTCGGTGCTCTATCGCCATGCACTGCGCAATGCGATGCCGGCGGCTCTGACCGTCCTGTCGGTACAGTTCATTGCCCTTCTTGGTGGTGCCGCCGTGATCGAGCGCGTATTCGCCATTCCCGGCATGGGCTCGTTGACGGTCTCGGCAGCGCTGATCGGCGATGTTCCCGTGCTCATGGGAGTGGTCGTCACCCTCATCATCGTGGTCGTTCTGGTGAACATACTGATCGACTTCCTAAACGCATGGGCAAATCCGAAGGTGAGGATGTCATGAGCGATATCAACACTGCCCAGGCGCCAATCCCCGCCGCTACGCAGCGCCGTCATTTCGTCCGCTCGGTGCTCACCAATCCGACAGGTCTTGTCGCCTCGCTGGCGCTGCTGGTCGTCGTCGCGTCGGCGATCTTCGCGCCTCTGCTTGCACCCAACGACCCCTCCGCCGTCCAGATATTCAAGGTCAACGCCGTCGCCGGCGACGGTTATCTCCTCGGCGGCGACGGTTCGGGGCGCGACATATGGAGCCGTCTCGTGCATGGCGGCCGCAACACATTCCTCGGCGCGCTGATCACGGTGGTCATCGCCGCATCCATCGGGGTGACAGCGGGGCTCTTCGCCGGCTTTTACGGCAGGAAGCTCGATCTGGTGGCCCGCTGGATCTCCGACGGCATCATGGCACTGCCGGCGCTGATCGTGCTGCTCGCCTTCTATCAGGCACTCGGGGCTTCGATCTATCTGTCGATGGCGGTCTTCGGGGTGATGCTGTCGCCGGGCTTTTTCCGGCTGACGCGCAATCTCGTCAACGGCGTCAAGCACGAACTCTATATCGACGCGGCACGGGTCTCGGGCCTCAGCGATCTCCGGATCATCACCCGGCATATCCTGCTTTCCGTGCGGGCGCCGGTGGTCATCCAGACCTCCATCGTCGCCGGCATTGCGATCGTCGTCCAGTCCGGTCTCGAGTTCCTCGGGTTGGGCGACCCCAGCACGCCGACCTGGGGCGGCATGCTGCAGGACGCCTTCTCCAACATCTATGTCTCGCCGCAGGCGATCCTCTGGCCGGGGCTGGCAATCACGGCGACGGTGGCGTCGCTGGTGCTGCTTGCGAATGCCATTCGCGACCGCATGCAGCAGGGCGGCGTTCAGGTCAGAGCGCCGAAGGTCCTTCCCCTGGCGGCGAGCGAACCGCTGCCGCAGGCCGCACCCGATGTGCTCCTCGACGTGCGGGACCTGGTCGTTGCCTATCCTGCGAACGACGGCTGGCGCGAAGTCGTAAAGGGCGTGAACCTCAGCCTCCGGCGCGGCGAAGTTCTGGGGCTCGTCGGCGAAAGCGGATCGGGCAAGAGCCAGACGGCCTTCGCCATCCTCGGACTTCTCTCGCCGGGTGGTCGGGTTCTCTCCGGCTCCATCCTCTTCGACGGTATCGATCTCGGAAAATCTTCCCAGCATGAGGTCCGGGCTCTTCGCGGCAAGCGCATTGCCTATGTTCCCCAGGAGCCGATGGCCAATCTCGATCCGGCGTTCCGGATCGGATTCCAGCTTGTCGAGCCGATGATGACGGTGCTTGGAATCTCCCGGGCGGAAGCGACGCGGCGGGCGCTGAGACTGCTTGCCCGCGTGAAGCTGCCGGATCCGGAACGGGTATTTCGCGCCTATCCGCACGAGATCTCGGGGGGCATGGCCCAGCGCGTCCTGATCGCCGGTGCGGTCGCCTGCAGCCCCGACCTTCTGATCGCCGACGAACCGACGACTGCGCTCGACGTAACCGTGCAGGCGGAAGTGCTCGATCTTCTGCGCGATCTGCAAAAGGAGTTCGACATGGCGGTCATGCTGGTGACCCACAATTTTGGCGTCGTGGCGGATAGTTGCGACCGGGTGGCCGTCATGAAGGATGGCAGGGTCGTCGAAACCAATACGGTGACGGAACTGTTCGCCGCTCCGGCGCACGACTACACCCGCATGCTTCTCGACTCCGTTCTCGAGGACGGGCAGACCCGCACATATCGACCGCCGATGACGGAGGAGATGCGCGCATGAACGATCAGATCCTTGTCGATTGCCGCGACGTGAACGTCCATTTCGGCGCCCATCATGTCCTGAGACACGTCAATCTCACCATCCGCCCCGGCGAAACCGTGGGGTTGGTGGGCGAGAGCGGGTCGGGCAAGACCACGCTCGGGCGCGCCATTCTCGGCATCGGCCCGGTCAGCTCCGGCGAGATAGTGTTCGACGGAGAGAATATCGCCGGGGTGCCGCCCCGTGCGCGCAAAAGCCAGGCGGCCATCCAGGCGGTCTTCCAGGATCCCTACAGCTCGCTCAATCCGTCGATGACGATCGAGGACATCCTGACGGAACCGATTATCGCGCGCCGACTCGCCTCGCGTGCCGATGCCTCCAGGCAGGTCCGAAAACTGCTCGATCAGGTTGCGCTGCCAAGCGACGCGGCGGAACGGTTTGCCCGCGAGTTTTCCGGCGGCCAGCGCCAGCGGATCGCCATTGCCCGCGCGCTGGCGCTGTCTCCGCGCCTCATCGTCTGCGATGAACCGGTCTCCGCGCTCGATCTTTCCACCCAGTCCCGGGTGATGGACCTGTTCATCGAGATCCAGGAGCGGACGGGAGTCGCCTATCTGTTCGTTTCCCACGATCTGGCCGCGGTGCGCCACATCTCACACCGGGTTGCGGTGATGCGTTTCGGCGAGATCGTCGAATTTGGAGAATGCGATCAGGTGACGGCGCGTCCCGCTCACGACTACACGAAGCGCCTGCTTCTCGCCGCCCCGGTTGCCGATCCCGCAAGGCAGGCGGAACGGCGCGCCGCGTTTCGCGCCCTCGAAATGACGGCCTAGACCGATGCGCGCGATCGTCCTGATGTTCGACAGTCTCAACCGCCGCCTTCTGCCGCCCTACGGCGACAGGATCGCCCATGCGCCGAATTTCGGGCGGCTTGCGGAAAAGACGGCCACGTTCGACCGCTGTTATGCCGGTTCCATGCCCTGCATGCCGGCGCGGCGCGAAATGCATACCGGCCGGTACAACTTTCTCCACCGGTCCTGGTCGCCGATCGAGCCGTTCGATGACAGCGTGCCGGAACTGCTGAGAAACGCCGGGATCTACACCCACCTGGTCACCGATCATCAGCACTATTGGGAAGATGGCGGAGCCACCTATCACACGCGCTTTTCCTCGCACGAGTTTTTTCGCGGCCAGGAGGGCGACCTCTGGAAAGGTATCGTCGAAGGTGTCGACCGCGGGCGTCTCGCCGACTTCCTCTACCAGATGCGGCGGCAGGACCCCATCAACCGGACCTATCTCAAGGACGAGCGTAACCATCCGCAAACCCGGACCTTCGATGCCGGGCTTCAATTCATAAAGGACAATGCCGGCCAGGACGACTGGATGCTGCAGATCGAGACATTCGATCCGCACGAGCCGTTTTTCAGCTATGCCGAATATCACGCGCTCTACCCCGATACGGGCGAGGATTTCGACTGGCCGCCCTATGATCGCGTCACCGAGGCGGACGAACGGGTTCTCCAGGCGCGGCACCGCTATATGGCGCTGCTTTCGATGTGCGACCGCAATCTCGGCCGGCTGCTCGACATGATGGACGAAAAGAACATGTGGGACGATACGATGCTGATCGTCTGCACCGACCATGGCTATATGCTCGGCGAAAGGGGCTGGTGGGGCAAGTCCGTCATGCCGTGGTACGACGAGACGATCCACACGCCCTTCTTCGTCTGGGATCCGCGGGCCGGGGTTGCCGGCGAACGGCGCTCCGCGCTCGTTCAGACCATAGACATAGCGCCGACGCTGCTCGACCTCTTCGGACTCCGGCCAACGCCCGATATGCAGGGAAAACCGCTTCTCGACACAGTCAGGAACGATGCTCCGGTCCGCAAGGCCGGACTGTTCGGGAATTTCGGGGGGCACGTATGTGTTACCGACGGCCGTTACGTCTACATGCGATGCTGCGCCGCCGAGGACAATTTGCCGCTCCATGAATATACGTTGATGCCGACCCACATGCGCGCCCGCTTTTCCCCGGACGAACTGTCGAAGGCGGAACTCGCGCAGCCTTTCTCTTTCACCAAAGGGGCTCCTGTCCTGCGCATACCGGGATGGACAATCCGGGGACCCTGGGTCTTCGGGACCCTGCTCTACGATCTTGAGACGGATCCGGAGCAGAAAAATCCGCTCAGAGATGATAGAGTTGAATTGCGGATGGCCGAGTTGCTCGTGGATCTGATGCGCGCCTCCGATGCGCCGTCCGATCAGTTCGAACGACTGGGCCTTCCCGAGACGGGACCGGTGTGCAGCGAGCACCTGCTGGTCGAAAGACAATGGGCGCAGGTGGTTTCCGGCCAGCGCAGCGTGGCGCGGGCAAGCGATTTCCCCCCGGGGGCTCGAGTGGCAAATATTCCGATCGCGAAACTCATGGCCGACGAAACCGCGCGCCGCATCCTGATTGCGGAGGTTCCCCGTCTTGCGGACAAGCCGCTGCCGGCCCCACTCGCCGCAAAGACGCTTGTGCAGGCCGCAGCGGCCTTGCCGGAACTGGACCGGGAAAAGCTCGAGGCGCTCGAGCGTGCGCTCACAGAGCAGGTTTGAACGGAGGGATCGATGCCGTCGACACTGGATCATCTGACGATACCGCCCTTCAATCTCGATCGCGAAGCGATCGACTGGGTGACCCGGACGTTCCGGACCCTGGATGATACCGCGCGCGCCGCCCAGCTGTTTAATCTCAATTCGCGCGGCGACGACCGCGAGACGGAGATCCTTCGGCTTGGCGAGCTGCAGCCGGGTGGCATCACCCGTTATTTCGGTGCCGACGGCATGCGGGAACGCGAGCATATGGCGGCGATCCAGGCCGGCGCCAAAATCCCTCTGCTCGTTTCCGCCGATCTCGAAGGCTCTCGCATGAGCCTCACCTTCGGCACGGCCGTTCCCAATCCATTGGCGCTTGCCGCCGTCGATGACGTCGCGCTGACGGAGGCGATCTCCGACCTGATGGCGCGCGAAGCCCGGTCCGTCGGGATCAACTGGTCCTTCACGCCGGTTCTGGATATCAACGCTGCCTTTCGCAGCCCGATCGTCGCAACGCGGGGATACGGCTCGGATCCGGCGCTGATCAAACGTCATGCGCTTGCGCAGATGCGTGTCTTCCAACGCCTCGGCCTTGCCGCGACCGTCAAACATTGGCCGGGCGAAGGCTATGACGAACGCGACCAGCACCTGGTCACCACCATCAATCCGTTGTCGATGGAAGAATGGCGCGCCACGTTCGGCGTGCTTTACAAGGCCGCCATCGACCAAGGGGTCAAGTCGGTCATGTCAGCGCATATCGCGCTGCCGGCCTATCTCCTGGAACGCGATCCCGAGGCGGGTGAAGAAGCTTATCTTCCGGCTTCGGTCTCTGCGCCGCTCAATACCGCACTCCTGAGGGGTGAACTCGGCTTCAACGGCCTGATCGTCTCCGATGCAAGCGAAATGGCAGGCCTTTCGGGCGTGATGCCGGCGCATGACGCGAAGATCGAGATCATTGCGAGTGGTTGCGACATGGTTCTTTTCTCCTCGAAACCTGAAGCGGAAATCGCTGCCGTGCGTGACGCCGCCCATTCCGGGCGCATTTCAGCCGAGCGTTTCCAGGACGCGGTCACACGCGTCCTCGCCCTCAAGGCGTCGCTCGGCCTGCATCGCAGCGTCGAGATGCCGATCCATGTGAGGGAACCGTCGGGCCAGGAATGGGCCAGCGAGGCTTTTGCTCGCGCCCCAACGCTGGTGAAGGACAGGAACGGCACGCTGCCGCTCGATCCTGAAAAGCATCGCCGCATCCTTGTCGTTTCCGGCGGGATCGTCGAGCCGATGCCGAATGCGAGGCTGGATTTCAAGCTGCCGGAAATGCTGGCTGCCGAGGGTTTCGAGGTGACCCTTAGTCCCTATGGCACGCCGCTCGATGCGGAAGGGCACGACCTCGTCCTCTATCTGTTCGGCGAGGAGACGCTTCTGACGCGGGGGCGTATTTTTCTGGACTGGCGCGCACTTCATGGGGATTTCAGGGCCGCCATGAAACGGCCGTGGACGAGCCTGCCGACGGTGATGATCTCCTTCGGCTTTCCCTACTACCTCTACGACGCCCCCCGGGTGCCCACCTATATCAATGCCTATTCCACCCACGAGGCGATGCAGGCCGCAGTGCTGGAGGCGCTGATGGGGCGGAGGCCGTGGAATCGCAACAGTCCCATCGATCCCTTCGCCGGAGCGCCTGACGCACGATATTGACGGGCTCCGGGCAGGCGCCGGATGAAGGGCATGAGGCGCCCCTCCGATCGACCAGACCGAGGCGCCACCGTGCAATCAAGGACCACTATCCTTTCCAGCCACGATGTCATAAGCGATCCGGAAGCCTGTATTGCTTGAGGCGCTGTCCGGGGAAAGGCCCATCCGCGCTGCGATCCGGTACCGATAGCAGTAGCTTTTGTGGCAGAGGAACGAGCCGCCCTTCAGCACCTTGTCGGAGAAGCGCTTCGCATGCTCGTTCCGCGTCTTCGCCTGTTTTGAGAGCGAGCGCACCTTGAAAGGATCGGCGGTCCATTCCCAGACATTGCCTGCGAGATTGTAGAAACCGGCTTCATTCGGGGCGAAGCTGCGCACCGGCGCGGTGCCGAAATATCCGTCCTGCAGCGTGTTGGTGTCGGGAAAGCGGCCCTGCCAGATATTGCAGAAGATCGACTCATCGGTCGGTTCCTCCTCGCCCCAGGGATACCGCCGGCGGCGGTTGCCGCCGCGCGCGGCGTGTTCCCATTCCGCTTCCGTCGGCAGTCGGCCGCCGACCCACTTTGCGAATGCGAGTGCGTCGTTCCAGGAGACGTGGGTGACCGGATGGTCAAGCCGATCGTCGATCGAACTGCCGCGGCCTTCCGGCTGCCGCCAGGTGGCATGGTCGATGCGCATCCACCAAGGGGTCCCGGCGACACCACCCGTCGCAAGTCTGATGTCGCCGAGCAGCGGCGCGAATACGGCGGAAGAGCCGAAGCGTTCCGATTCCGTGACGTATCCGGTCGCTTCGACGAATTCGGCAAACCGGCGGATCGTGACCGTCTCGGCCTCGAGGTGGAAATCCTGCAGCGAGACCTTGCGCTCCGGGCCCTCGCCATCGGCGGGAATCACCGGATCATGGGTTCCGACGAACGTGTCGCCGCCCTTGACGGCAATCGTTTTGCCCCGGAGGCCGCGAGAGAGCGTGTGTGCCGGTGTGTCGAATATTCCCTGCTCCGTTTCCCGTCTCGATCCTGAACAGCAGCCACCCATCGCGTTTTCCTGATATGCCTTTATTCTTTTTACGGACTTTTCGGCCGCCAGCCTCCTGATCGTCCGCATTGACGCTTTTGCCTTGGCAAATGTATAAACGTTCGATCGCGGGAATGCCAAAGGCAATCGGACGACGAATGCCGGCAATGCGCCCATCCCGCGGCGTTGTGCACCTGCTCTTTCGCAGTTGCGAAGGGGATCACAAAACCAACATCATTTCCGGTCAACTAGATCGTCAACGGTCTCCAGCCCTGATCAAGGCTGCCGGATCGCGCCGTCGGACGAGACGATCGACTCGTTCGGTCACTAGGAATGCACGCTAGGCTACTAGGGGGAAATTGCATGGAGAGATCGATGACAGAAGTGTCCAGCAGATAGGCCCGCCCATTTTAATGCGGCAAGGAGATCTCACGCATCATGGGCGCGGAACCTGCGGCTTGAAAAGGAGCCGGAACTCCGCGGAAAAGGGTAGCTACGGAATGATGTCGCTCACGTACGATCGGTATTTGTCGCGAAGAGGTCGGTCATGAGTATTGCCGATCGCCTGGTCACCGGAAGTCTCTGGGTCTCCCTCTCAAGGGTCATCGTCAATGGGTTGTCGACCCTCAGTACCATCATCCTGGCCTGGTATCTGCTGCCATCGGATTTTGGCCTCGTAGCGCTTGCGACCACCATGCTCGCCATCGTGACCACGATAACCGAGCTTTCGTTGAACGAAGCGCTTATCCGTCACGAAGCCCCGGAAGAATCCCATTTCAGCGCCGCATGGACACTGGCTGCGACCCGCGGCCTGATATTATGCGCCTTGTTCGCCGCGTTCGCCTATCCGGCGTCCCTCATCTACGACGAGCCGCGCCTTTTCGACGTCCTCCTTGTGCTGAGCCTTAGCCTCCTTATCAACGGGTTCGCAAATCCGCGAAGGATCATGCTCCAGCGGGAGCTGATTTTCTGGCAGGAGTTCGTGCTGAACGTTGCCCAGAAGATCGCCGGATTTGTGGCGACCGTCGCCATAGCCATCATCTATCAAACCTATTGGGCGCTTGTGGTCGGCACATTGGTGATGCAGATCACCAATGTCGTGGCGTCCTATTTCATCCTGCCGTTCCGGCCCCGGATCACCTTCTCCCACATGCGCGAATTCTTTTCGTTTTCGATCTGGATTACCGCCGGGCAGATCGTCAACACGCTCAATTGGCGTTTCGACTACCTGCTCATCGGCAAGCTGCTGACTGGCTCAGCCCTGGGATATTATTCGCTGGGCGGGCAGCTCGCGATGACGCCGACGCGCGAAGCGACCGCGCCGCTGACCGCCACCATCTATCCCGCTTTTGCCAATGTCCGCCATGATCCCGCCCGTCTCGCCGCAGCCTATCAGCGAGCGCAGGCATTGCTGACGGCGGTTGCGTTACCCGCCGGGATCGGAATGGCGGTCATCGCAGATCCCCTGGTCAGGCTCGTGCTGGGTGAAAAGTGGCTTCCGGTGATTTTCATCATCCAGGCGCTGGCGTCCGTTTATGCGCTGCAGACATTGGGATCCCTCAATCAGCCTCTCGGCATGGCGCTGGGGCAAACCCGGACCCTGTTCATCCGCGACGCGCAAATGCTGCTCGTCCGGATCCCGGTGATCACGATCGGCCTGGTGTTCTGGGGGCTTCCTGGGTTGATTTTCAGCCGCGTGCTCACCGGCCTCTTCAGCGCTTTCGTAAACATGCTCATCGTCAAGCGCTTCATAGATGTTTCGGTCTCGGCACAGCTATGGGCAAATTTCAGAGCGCTTGCGAGCTCAGCCGTGATGGCTGTCGGCGTCGCGCTTACCGATCGCTACATGGGAGTCGAAACCACGCATACAGGGCTGGTCCTACAGCTTGCCGCCCTTATCTGCCTTGGAGGCGTTCTCTATTGCGGCTCCAGTCTCTTTCTTTGGCTGGTGATGGATCGTCCAAACGGTCCGGAGACTGAAGTCAGAAAGATCGCCGCCAAGGTCTTGTCCAAAGTCAGTCACGCCTGATCGCGGGGCTTGTTGTTCTAAACTTTTGAAAGAGAGGCATAATGTCAGGTGCTCAGCAATCCGAACTTATCACCAAGCTTCAGGACAGGACCCACGATTGCCTTAAGGAGTTCATCCGGCCCGATGAACCGATAGCGATACTGGACTTTCCTGATATCAGGAATTGCGGAGATTCCGCGATCTGGCTGGGAGAGATGGCCTATTTGCAGCAGCGATATGCAAAGCGGCCTTCCTATGTTTGCACGACCGATGATTTTTCACCGGATGAACTCAAGAGCTCTGCCCCGAACGGCCCGATCTTCATCCATGGGGGTGGCAATTTCGGCGATATATGGGTGTTTCACCAGGATTTCCGGGAACGCGTGATGGAGCTGTTTCCCGACCGGCAGATCGTCCAGTTTCCGCAATCGATTCACTACAAGTCCGCGGAGCGGCTGGAGCAGAGCAAGCGCGCGATCGGCAAGCACAGGAACTTCGTGCTCCTGGTGCGCGACGAGGAGTCGTTTCAGTTCGCCAAGGAAAATTTCGATTGCCAGGTCTATCTGTGCCCGGACATGGCATTCTGCATCGGCAGGATAGAGCCCGCTGCGCCGCAATTCCCGGTCCTCGCAATGCTCCGCCAGGACAAGGAGCAGGTCGGAACGGTCGATTTTTCCGCCTATCCGGACATCCCCAAGGAGGACTGGATTACCGAGAGCCGATCAAAGGTGCGTGTTGCAAAAGCGCTCGGGGCGGCCTCCGCACTGCTGCATCTCACCCCTTCCGAAATGCGGCTGCGCAAACTGGATGCGGCCGCCAACAACCGCTTCCAGCGCGGCATACGGCAGATTTCCCGCGGCAAGGCCATCGTGACGGACCGTCTGCATGTGCATATCTGCTCGCTTCTCATCGGACGCAGCCATGCCGTGCTCGACAATAATTACGGAAAAATCCGCAGATTCATGAACGCCTTTTCCGGAGGCACCGATCTCTCCTACAAGGCGACTTCGCTCGACGACGGCATCCGATGGGCAAAAGAACGGGCAGGTGTCGCGGCATGACGCTGCCTGAGATCAACGACCGGAGGCTGTCATGAGTGTTGTGACCTTCATCATCCCCGTACGGCACCAGGACAACGCGCGCGACTGGGCCATCCTGAAGCGAAACCTGACCCAGACCGTGGCATCCATCGCGAACCAGACCAATCCCGACTGGCGGGGGGTCATCGTCGCCAACAGAGGGGCTGATCTTCCCGCCCTGCCGGAGAAGTTCTCGGTGGCATGGGTGGACTTTCCGCCGAACGACATCCACGAGCGGGGCGATGCGACGGAAGAGGATTTTCTCGATTCATTCCGCGCCGACAAAGGCCGCCGCGTGCTTGCGGGCATGCTCACGGCCCGCGATTGCCGCTTCTTCATGATCGTCGACGATGACGATTTTGTCAGCGCCCGAATTACCGCATATGCTGCCCGGCACCAGAACGAGAACGGTTGGACGATCGACAAGGGCTATATCTGGGACGATGGCGGCAGCATTCTGCTGTGCCGCGACCAGTTCAACCACTATTGCGGAACCTCGCTGATCATTCGTTCGGACCTGTACGGGCTGCCGTCAAAGGCGGAAGACGTTTCGCTCCAATGGATCAAGGACATGCTCGGCAGCCATGTCCGCATAGAATCCATCCTGGCCGAACGCGGGACGCCCTTGAACGCGCTGCCATTCAGGGGTGCGGTCTACCGTGTCGCCCACAAGGGATCGCACAGCAAGGCGCCCAGCCTGATCCACATGTATTTCCTGAACAGGAACGTTCTCAGGCAGCCTGTCCGGGTTCTCAAGAACTTGACGAAGCTCCGGCCGCTGTCGGCGGGGTACAGAAAAGAGTTTTTCGGGCTTGCCGCCGGAAAGGCAGAGTAGATATCGCGGCGCATCGATGGTAGCGGCGAAAGCGGCCAGCCTGATGGCCGGCCGCTTCGGATTTCGTCGCGGTGACTAGACGGCGCCGCGGGTTTCCACGTAGATCGCATAGACCGAATGGCTGCTCGCCATATAGAGGCGGTTCTTCTTCGGGCCGCCGAAGACGAGGTTCGGGCATCGCTCCGGAAGCTTGATGAAGCCGATCGCCTTGCCGGCCGGGTTGAATATCTTGACGCCGTTCAGATCCTCGGGCCTGGCGCCTGCAGCGCCGTTCGATCCCCAGCCGCACCAGAGATTGCCATCGACGTCGATCTTTAAGCCGTCGAGACCGCCGTTGTCGTCGGCCGTCACCAATGCCGTCTTGTTCGACAGCTTCACGCCATCTGCGCCGACATCGTAGCTCCAGATGATGCGGAATGGCGATGCGCGCCCTTCGACGATGTAGAGCTTCTTTTCATCCGGCGAAAATGCGAGGCCGTTCGGGCCTTTCAGCTCGTCGGTAACGAGGCCAAGCTTGCCGTCCGGCGATATGCGATAGACGGAGTGCGGCAGCTCCGCCGTGCCCTTCTCGCCCTCCCACTCGCCGGCGATGCCGAAGGGCGGGTCAGTGAACCAGATGGAGCCGTCCGACTTGCAGACGATATCGTTCGGGGAGTTGAGCTTCTTGCCGTTGTAGCTGTCTGCGAGCACGGTGATCGATCCGTCATATTCGGTGCGGGTGACCCGGCGCGTCAGATGTTCGCAGGAGAGCAGGCGGCCCTGGCGGTCGCGGGCGTGGCCGTTGGCATAGTTGGCGTTGGCGTTGTAGACGCTCCAGGTCTCGTTGGCTTCGTCATAACGCATGACCCGATTGTTCGGAATGTCGCTGACGAGCAGGTAACGCCCGTCGCCGAACCAGACCGGACCTTCCAACCAGCGGGCGCCGGTGGCGACCTGTTCGAGCGAGCTGCTGGCGACACGATATTTCGTAAAGCTCGGATCGAGGACCTGGATGGCGGGATCGGGATAAATGGGGCTTGGCGTAAAGCCGATCGCTTGCGCGGATGCCATTTTCGGGAAGGTGGTTGCCAGAGCGGCCGCTGAGAGCGTCATGATGTTGCGGCGTGAAAAATTCACGGGGAAATCCTCTGATTATGGATAGTTGATTTCATATCAATTTAACCGGTTTGACGGGGACCGAGACCATGGTCCGCCACCCAGATAAAGGCAGTTCATTGTGCATCGCAACAAACAAGATTGCCTTCTGCCGCCTTTGGTTAAGCAGTGGTGAAGTCCGCGCGGAGGTTCGAGCGAACCTTTGATGCGCTGCGGCAAGAGTAAGATTTTATTATGAAAAAGCGCCTATGAAAAAGGTAGGATCAAGTTTGATCACCATGCGCATGATGTGCACTGTCCGGCACTGCTCCGGTATTTTTTACTTTTCGATGCACTGTCGCTCTTTCACGGTTTTTTGAGGTATCTGATGCTCAAGAATTTGAAGATTAAAACAAAATTTCTCATGGCGATCGCCATCCTTGCCGTCATTTCCCTGGCAGGCCTGATGTATGTCACCAGCAGGTTCACCGCCGCCAACGAGGCCTATTCCGGCTTCCTGCAGAAGGAAAGCAACGCTGCGACCTTCGGACCCCGCGGCGCGGCCGGCATGTGGACCTCGACGACATGGCTGAGCCGCGCCCTCGCCCAGGACCCGGCAAGCGCGGCTTTCCAGGATCTCTCGGGCCGGTTTTCCAAGGAATTCGCGGGCGCCCGTGACCGCCTGAGCCAGATCCCGGCGCTGGTCCCGAGCCGCAAGGCGGCGATCGACGAACTGCTTGCCGGTGCGGACGCGCTGAAGGCGGTCGGCGACGATCTTCTCAAGGCCCATACCGCAGGCGACCAGGAAAAAGTCCGTGCGCTCTCGGCCAAGCTCGACCAGGCAATTGTCGACCTCTCGCCGAAATTCGGCGCCAATAACGGCGCCATGGCCGAAATCCTCAACAACGGCGCCAAGACGCTGAGCCAATCGGTCTCCAGCACGATCACCTATGCGATCGGCGGCATGCTTCTAGGCATTGTGATCGCCGCCGTCCTGTCCATGACCATTGCCCATAAGGGCATCACCGCGCCGATGGCCCGCCTGCGTGAGCGTATGGCGTCGCTGGCTGCCAGCCAGACGGAAGCTGCCATAGACGGTCTCGACCGCAAGGACGAGATCGGCGAAATGGCCAAGGCCGTCGCCATCTTCCGCGACAACGCGCTGGAGCGTGCCCGCCTGGAGCGGGAAGCCGAAGACAATCGCGGCCTGTCCGAGCGCGAGCGCATAGAGCGCGAAAACCAGAGGACGCGCGAAGCCGCCGAGATCAAGTTCGCCGTCGAAAACCTGGCAGAGGGCCTTAGCCATCTGTCGGACGGCAATGTCTCCTATCGCATCGAAAAGCAGTTCACCGCGACGCTGGACGGTGTCCGCAACGATTTCAACGCCTCGGCTACCAAGCTGCAGACGGCCCTGGAGCAGGTGGCGGAGAATGCCCGCAGCATCCAGGCCGGTTCGGCGGAGATCAAGGCAGCCGCCGACGATCTGGCCAAGCGCACCGAGCAGCAGGCAGCTTCCGTCGAGGAAACCGCCGCGGCTCTCGAGGAAATCACCACCACCGTCAAGGATGCCACCAAGCGCGCTCAGGAGGCCGGCGCGCTCGTTGCCCGCACCCGCAGCGGTGCGGAAAACTCCGGTGAGGTCGTCCAGCGCGCCGTCAGGGCGATGGAGCAGATCGAGAAGTCCTCGGGCGAGATTTCCAACATCATTGGCGTCATCGACGATATCGCTTTCCAGACCAATCTTCTGGCATTGAACGCCGGCGTCGAAGCGGCCCGTGCGGGCGATGCGGGCAAGGGTTTTGCGGTCGTCGCCCAGGAAGTGCGCGAACTCGCCCAGCGTTCCGCCAAGGCCGCCAAGGAGATCAAGGCCCTGATCACGACGTCGAACGAGCAGGTCAATGCCGGGGTGCAACTGGTGGGCCAGACCGGGCAGGCGCTGGTCACGATCGTCGCGGAAGTGCAGGAAATCAACCGGCACGTGAGTGCCATCGTGGAGTCTGCCCAGGAACAGTCTTCGGGCCTTCAGCAGATCAACACGGCCGTCAACCAGATGGACCAGGACACCCAGAAGAATGCCGCGATGGTCGAGGAATCGACCGCCGCAAGCCATGGTCTCGCCCGGGATGCGGCATCGCTCAACGAACTGCTGGCCCAGTTCAAGCTGCCCGGTCAGCGCCACGTTCCGCGTGCGGCCGATCGCCGCGACACGCCGGCCGCCTCGCCGGCCCGCAATCTGGCCCGCAGGGTCGCCACGGCCTTCTCCGGCGGCTCCGCGGCCGCTGCGGTCAGCAACGACTGGCAGGAGTTCTAGGCGCGTCCGGTCGACTTTGACACCGGACGGCGAGAAACGACGGATCACGACCGACGCGCGAGAGGGTAAGAAGCCCTGACTAGCGCGCGGTCGTGACGTTTTCGCTCCAGGCCTCGCGCCTGGCGCCACTCCCCTTCGGCATGTCTCCCTAAAGAGCATTCCTGAGAGGGTGCAGGATATCTTCCCGGGCTTCCGACCGGTATCTGCATCGAGATTTATTTGTACCCCCGCCTGAGCGCCTGCGGGGGCTGTCCCAGGCTTCTCAGGAACGCCCGCCGCATTCGGCCGGCGTCGCCGAAACCGGCGGTTTCGGCAATATGTTCGAGCGGCGCGTGGCTGGTCTCGACCGCGATGCGCGCCGTTTCGAGCCGCAGGCGCTCCACGGCCTTGGCGGGTGTCGTGCCGGTTTCGGCTGTAAACGCCCTGGCAAAGTTGCGCGGGCTCATCGCCGCCTGCTCGGCGAGGCGCTCGACGGTCAGCCGTTCGGCCAGATGCTCGCGCATCCAGCCGACCAGGCCCAAGAACCTGCCCGTGTGTCCTCCGAGATCGACAAGCGCGGAAAACTGCGACTGGCCACCCGGCCGGCGCTGATGAACGACGAGCTGCTGTGCCGCCTTTCGCGCAATATCCGGCCCCAGGTCATCTTCTATGAGAGCAAGCGCCAGGTCGATACCGGCGGAAATGCCGGCCGAGGTCCAGACATGGCCGTCCCGGACATAGATGCGTTCGGCATGCATTTCTATCCTGGGGTAGCGGCGGGAAAAGTCGTGCGAACTGTTCCAATGGGTGGTGGCGCGGCGCCCGTCGAGCAACCCGGCTTCGGCGAGCAGATAGGCCCCGGAACAAACGCTCGTCATGCGCCTTGCCTTCGTGCGTTTCAGCCATCCGAGAATTTCGTGCACGGCCTCCATCGAGCGGATGATCTCGCCGCCCGAGACCATCACCGTGTCGAACGGCCCATTCGCGAGCGGGGCTGCCGACAGTTTGAGGCCCGACGAGCTCTCGATCTCGCCACCGCCCGGCGCCATCAGGATCAGATCGTAACTGCCCGGTCGGAATCGCTCCGCCATCTCGAAAGCCGACGTCGGCCCGGCTGCATCGAGAAGCTGGAAACCGGGATGCACCACAAGAGCGATTGTGCGAGCCATGGCAGTTTTTGCCCGATTTATGTCATTTCAGTCAGACGATAGCAGCGGTAACTTTGCCTGCAAACAGATGCAACCGATCGATCGGGCAAAACTAATCATGACGTGGCGGTTGGTTCTTACAGGCGGACTGGGGCTTGTGGTGGTCTTCCTGGTAGTCGCCGGGGGCTGGATAGTCTCTCTGCCGTCTGCTTCGTCAGCGGGGACCGTCAAGCCTATTCCCGGCGAGGAGACACGCGCCACGGTCGAGGCCTTGAAGCCGCCCAAAAGCGCCCGTCCGGTGATCGCCATCATCGGCATCAACGACGGGACCGAGATCACCGATTACCTGATGCCTTATGGTATCCTGCGCCGCGCCGATATAGCGGATGTCGTGGCATTGGCGACGCAGTCCGGGCCGATGGTGCTCTATCCAGCACTGAAGGTCGAGCCGCAGGCGACGATCTCGGAATTCGACAGGCAGCATCCGGAGGGCGCCGATTACGTCATCGTCCCGGCCATGGTGCGCGAGGATGATCCGGCAGCGTTGGGCTGGATCAGGAGCCAGGCTGACAAGGGCGCGATGATCATCGGCGTCTGCGTCGGCGCGAAGGTGGTTGCGGCCTCCGGTCTTCTCGACGGCCGAAAAGCCACGACCCACTGGTATTCGCTGGATGCCTTGCTGAAGGAACATCCGAGCATCCGCCATGTCGCCGACCGCCGCTTCCTCGTCGACGGTCGCGTTGCGACAACCACAGGCATCAGCGCCTCCATGCCGATGTCGCTGACGCTGATCGAGGCGATCGCCGGGCGCGAGAGAGCCGAGGCGGTCGCGGCCGATCTGGGCGTCGCGAATTGGGATGCGCGACACGACAGCGGCGCCTTCAGGTTCACGCGGCCATTCGCGTTGACGGCAATCGGCAACTCGTTCGCCTTCTGGAGCCGGGAAACGCTCGGCATCGAACTGTCTCAAGGCGTCGATGAAGTTTCACTCGCTCTCGTCGCGGATGCCTGGTCGCGCACCTACCGATCGCGGGTGATCACCTTCGCAGCCAGGGCTGACGCGGTGGAGAGCCGCAGCGGCATTCGCATCGTTCCCGATGAGGTGACTGCAAGCGCGTCGGTGGTGCGCGTGCCGAGAGCGCCGCTTGCCCTCAAACCGGCGGAAGCGCTGGATGAGACGCTCAAAGCCATCGCCGAGCGCTATCGGCAAAACACGGCCGATTTCGTCGCCATGCAGCTCGAGTACCGGAGACGGGTGACGACGCAATAGATGGTCGCGGTCCGCGGTGCGGAGCGGGTCTTCACCAAACGAAGGAGCCAGTCATGAAGGCACTCATCGCAGGCGCCGGCATCGGCGGATTGACGACCGCGCTTTACCTCCACGGGTCCGGGATAGAGGTCGAGATCTTCGAACGTACAGACGAGGTTCGCGAACTCGGAGTCGGCATCAACATGCTGCCGCATGCGGTGACCGCGCTCGCCGATCTCGGGCTGCTGCTTGACCTCGACGCTGCAGGGATAAGAACTCGGGAACTGATTTACACCAACCGTTTCGGCCAGGTCGTATGGCAGGAATTACGAGGCCTGGATGCCGGCCAAGAAGCGCCGCAGATCAGCATCCATCGCGGCAAGCTGCTCGGCGTGATCCACAGGGCGGTCATCACACGTCTCGGACCCGATGTGATCAGAACCGGCTGCCGGGTGGACGGTTTCGAGCAGACGAAAGACGGGGTCGTGATTCGTCTCGGTGGAACGGACGGATGGCGCGGGACAGCCCATGGGGATCTCATGATCGGTGCCGATGGCATTCATTCCACGGTCCGCGCGCAACTTTATCCCGACGAGGGACCGCCGATCTGGAGCGGGATCATGCTGTGGCGCGGCGCCACGCACTGGCCGATCTGGCGCGACGGCCGGACGATGGCGATCGCCGGCGGCAATTTCGCAAAATTCGTCTATTATCCGATCGAGGTGGATCCGGCGGACCCGAACATGCGGCTGACAAACTGGGCCGTGATGGCCAAGGTTGGCGAGCCGGGCACCGCGCCGCTGCGCCGCGGGGATTGGAGCCGGTCCGGTATCCCGGGCGAGGTGCTACCCTTCGTGCGCGATCGTTTTCACCTCGATTTCGCCGATCCCGCCTCCATCATCCAGTCGACCGAGAATTTCTACGAATATCCGAATTGCGATCGGGAGCCTTTGCCCCGCTGGTCGTTCGAGCGGGTCACCCTGGTCGGGGATGCGGCCCATCCTATGTATCCGGTCGGCTCCAACGGCGCGAGCCAGTCGATCCTCGACGCCCGATGCCTCGCCGGGCATCTTCGGAGGCAAGACGAAATCGAGGCGGCTCTTTCCCGCTACGACGCCGAGCGCCGGCCTGCCACGTCGGAAATCGTGCTTGCGAACCGACGGGGCGGACCCGAGGGTGTGATCGACATGGTCGAGGCCCGAGCACCCGACGGTTTCGACGACATTGACGCGGTAGCCTCCTTCGAAGAACGCCAGGCGGTGGTCCGCGGCTATGCTTCACTCGCCCGTGGACGGAACCGGTAAGCAGGGTGGCGGATCACTCAGAACAGATCCGGCCTGATTCCGGCGGCACCCAGCAGGAAGTCGCGGCTTGCCTCCAGTTCCGACCTCAGCCTGGCGATGTCATGACCCAGCAGCGTGCCCTGCCATTTGCGGATCTTGCCGGCGCAAAGCACCGTTGAGACGTTGGACCGCTCCATCAGGGTGACGACGGCGCCGGGGACGTGGTTGAGCGGGGCGACGTTGATGGCATTGGCATCGAGCAGAATGATGTCGGCTTCCTTGCCCGGCGTCAGCGTGCCGGTCTTGTGGTCGAGCTTGAGGCCCCGCGCCCCTTCGATCGTCGCGAAGCGGATGACGTCGATCGCCGACAACAGCTTCGGATATTCCTCGCCGCGCAACGCCTTGTCGTTCGCCAGCATTCGCTGCAGCGTGACCGCCGAGCGCATCTGGGTGAACATGTCGGCGGTCATGGTGCATTCCACATCCGTCGACAGGGACAGTTGAAGGCCGAGATCGAGCGCCTGTTGAAGCGGCGGGTTGCCGTGCCGCATCTGCATCTCGATCGGAACCGAAAGCGATATATGCGAGCCCGCATCGGCGGCACGCTTCCAGGCCATGTCGCTCATGCCTGTCATGTGGATGAAGATATTGTCCGATCCGAATTTTCCGGCCTCCGCCAACTGGTCGAAGACCGGCTGCATGCCGAAGGTGCCGACCACGTGCAGCGCGATCGGAATGCCGAGCTCGCGGCCGAGCGCCCAGGCCTCCTCATGGAACGGCAGGTAGATTTCGCCGCCCATGACCATGGTCAGCAATTGGTCGTCGCTTGAAAAATGCTCGGCCTTGATGCGTCGGGCGTCGCCCGGATATTTCGAAGCATCGCCCCAGCCCTCGAAATAACCGAAGACGCCGCGACGCCCAGCATCGCGCAGCGCCGCAATCGCCGCATCGGAATGTTCCGGCGAATGGTGGATCTGGCTGACATCCATGACGGTCGTCACGCCGGCATCGATCTGGGACAGCCCGCCGAACAATTCGGAAATGTAGACATCCTGCGGCCGATAGAGGACCGAGAACTTCTGGAGCATCCATTCGTAATAGTTGGCAGCACTTTCCGGCCGCCCGTCATTGATCAGGATCGCGTCGGCAAGCAGGCTTCGAAGCGCCGTCTCGAACTGGTGGTGATGGGTGTCGATGAAGCCCGGCATGACGACCATGCCCGAGGCATCGACAACTGCGGCCTCCGGCGCGGTGATCGATCCAGCAATCTCGACGATCCGCGATCCGCGGATCAGCACGTCGCCCCTGGCAAAATTGCCGACGGCGCTATCCATGGAGAGCACCGCGCCCCCGCGGATCAGGGTCAGGCGATTTGGATCGCCAATGCCGACCGGCATGCTGGCCGGCGCGGCAATGATCTTGCCGGAGCCGCTACCGAGTTCCGCCGGCGCATGCGCCCGGTTATTGCAGAATCTGCACATGGTCTTCCCCTCCCAGCCTGAAATGACGATGCTCCCGGTCGCCGGTGCGGCGTCGGAGGGCTTCGCTACGACGCGTCTCTCAGCGCGCGGCTGCCTGCCACAGCGCTATTGACGGGTAATCCTTGCCGTTCCAGTGCTTGAGCTTCTCCGCGAATTCGCGCTGGAAGGAGAGGGGGCCGCTCTTTGCCATGTAATCCTCGTCATAGATGGCGATGAAGATCGTCAGCGACAGGAAGAAATGGGCGCCCATCTCGAACAGCGCCACATAATCGTGGTTGATCAGAGCTTCGCTTTCCAGGTCGGTAAGGGAGTTGACGGTCGAGATTTCCGCGTCGTTCAGCTTCGGGCCGATCGACTGCTCCCAGCTGGCGACGAGCGAGCGCGGGTCTTCCTTGTAGCGGCGAAGCAGTTCCGGGTCGCGGTCGACGGTAAACAGGAACTTGTTCACATAATACTTGCTCATGCGGCTGCTCCTTCCGGATACCAGGTGAAGTATGCCTCCATCGTGTGGAAGAGGTCCAGATTGTCATGATAGGCGGTCGGGATCGGCCCGGCGATCCCCATCATCAGGATCAGGTCCATGAAGCCATGGGTCGCGTTGCCGCTCTTCGTCATGCTTTCATGGGTGACGTTGGCGAGGATTTCCTCGATATTGCCGGTCGACAGCCATTCGATCGCCTTGCGGTCGAATTCCGGATCCGGGCCGGTTTCCTTGAACTGGCGCGGGCCTCCGAGTTCGAGCGACAGGTGCCCGCTGCCGACGGCGGCGATGCGCTTGTCGGACGGGAACTCGTCGATGATCTCGCGAATGGCGCGGCCAAGATCCCAGAAGCGTTTTGGCGAGGGCAGGGGCGGCGCGAAGATATTGGTGTAGATCGGCACGACGGGCAGGTCGGCATCGGGACGGGTGGTGATGATCGGGCAGATGATCGAATGGTCGAGCTTCAGTTCATGGCTGAAGGCGAAGTCGAAACCGCGGTCCATCAAGCCCTGGTGCATGAAGTTCGACAGTTCCTCGTGACCTTCCAGCACATATTTCGGAATGCCGAACTCGCGCTCTTCATTATAGAAGGTCGCGTCGTAGCGCGGCGCCTTGCCGATCAGGAAGGTCGGATAGTTGTCGAGGAAGAACTGGTGGAAATGGTCGGCGCCGACCATGACCAGGATATCCGGCTTGGCGCGGGTCAAGGTCTCGCGATAGGCCTCGACCTTGCGTTTCCATTCCGCCGCCTGCGGCATCTGCTGTTCCGGCGGCATGGTTGTCGCCTTCAGGTAAAAGGGGTGGTGGGTGGTCGCAAGGACCGCTGCCAGGGTTGCCATCTTCTCCTCCGAATTTGTCCTGTCTCTTAGACCGAATTCCTAACCCGCCACAGCCGCCGTCTCCGTTTCCAGCGCCGGCCAGGCTGTCGGATTGCTTTGCAGCGCCGCGCGGATCTCGTCCCCGTGCTGGTTGACGACCGGCGCGGCCCGCACCGTCTTTGCGTGTTCGCCATCGAACGAATAGGCGGGCCGCACGGTCTCCTTGGCACCTTCGATCCGGCCGGCGACCGGTACGAACATTTCAAGATGCTGTGCCTGCGGATCGTTCACCACATCCGGGATGGTGTTGATCGGCGCGAAGGGCACGTCGAATTTCGAGAAGCGCTCCACCCATTCCGGCCGGGTCCTGGTGGAAAAGATCGCGTTGAGCTCGGCGTTCAGCGCGTCGTAATTATCGATGCGCTTCAGCCGCTGCGAGAACCGTTCGTCCCTGGCAAGTGCCTCGCCCTCGATCGCCTCGACCAGTGCATCCCAGAACTTGTCGAGCGAGGACAGGTGGAAGGCAAACAGCTTGTCGTCCCTGCAGCGGACGATGAAGGCCTGCGCAAGGCGCGGACGATCGACGCCGCTCGGTTCTTCGCCAAGGGCGAAATAGCCCATGAAGGGCTCGACCGCGAAATGCATCATCGCCTCGACCATGGAAATGTCGATGCGCTTACCCTTGCCGGTGCGGCCGCGTTCGATCAGCGCCGCCGAAATGCCGAGCGATGCATAGATGCCGGTGATCGCATCGGCGAGCGCCGGGCCGATGAAGCGCGGTTGTTCGGGATCGATCGAGACGCTGAGAAACCCGCTGACGGCCTGCGCGACGGAATCGTAGACCGGCCGCTGCGCATAGGGACCGTCGGGGCCAAACCCGCTGATCGAGCAGTAGATCAGCCTGGGATTGATCTTCGACAGCGTTTCGTAGTCGGCGCCGATGCGGCCTGCCGCGCCGGGGCGGAAATTCTGGATGTAGACGTCCGCCTGGGCGATGAGCTGGTAAAAGACGTCGCGGTCCTGCTCGTTTTTGAGATCCAGCCCGATCGCCCGCTTGTTGCGGTTATAGGCCTGGAAATGGGCGCTGTAGAAACCGGTCTTGAAGCTGCGATAGGGATCGCCATTGCCGGCCGACTCGATCTTGATGACGTCGGCGCCGAGATCGGCAAGCATCATGCCGGCGCAGGGGCCGGTAATGAACGTGCCCTGTTCGACGATGCGGATTTGGTCCAGAGCTTTGAGCATGTCCGGGTCCTAGTTCTCGTTTGCCATGAAGCCGTCGGGCGCGGGGCCGTCGTATTCGATGGCGCTGGCGGCGGCGGCAGACATGACGAAGCCGATCGGCCTTGTCTGTTCTTCAAGCAGGTGGCCGATCAGCCCGGCGGTGCGGGCCAGAAGCGGCACGCCCTTCAGGGCGAGCAGCGGGTAACCGGCATCGAGCAGCACGCAGGGAATGGCGCTTGAAACGTTCATGACCAGTGGCCTGCCGATGATCTCGGGGATGAGCCCTTCGACCGTCTTGGCGATCTCGCAATGGATGCCGGCGACGCCGAGTTCGCGGGCGATCGCCAGCAGGCGTTCGGCGCGCGGGTCATGGCCCTTGTGCAGGGGGTGCCCGTAGCCGGGCACCGGCTTCTTCTGTTGCCTGTAATCGCGCAACAGCTTTTCGGCGGCGGCTTCCACCGATCGGCCGCTCGCCTCCGCCTCTTCGCGGATATCGCGGAAGAAGGCTCCTGAGGTCTCGGACGCGCCGAGAATGACTGAACCGCAACCGAGAAGACCGGCGGCGACGGCGCCCTGAACCGCTTCGGGAGAAGCGGCGAGCGTCATCCGCGCCACCTGCACGCTTGGCACCAGGCCATGTTCGGCGATCGCCACCAGCGTCGCGTCGAGCATGCGGCGCTGCTTTTCGTCCGGCAGAGAGCCGGCGACCAGCAACCAGGTATATTCCGTAAACGAGATCGAACCGATCAGGTTGTCGACGAGGTCATGGCCCCGTACGATGATCGTCTCCGGATTAGAGGTGCAGATCGCCTGGTAGGGCGCGGATTGCTTGCCGATTTTCATGCTGATGTCCTTGGAGAATGGTTAGGCTGCAACGCTGGCCTTGCCGGCGAAGCGGCTGGCCCAACGGTCGAACTGATCCATGAACTGCTGCAGGAAGAGGCGGGTTTCCTCATTGGTCACATCGCCTTCGGGGGTAATGAGGCCGGGCGGCAGATGGATGAACGCTTCGGGTAGCCCCATCACGGCAACGTCGAGGCAGCCGAGAATGGCACGCAGGTGCTGCTGCGCCGCTGCGGTGCCGATCCGGCCGTAGGAGGCGCCTGTGATCGCTGCCGGCTTGCCGGCCCAGGCGCTGGTATCCCTGGGCCGCGAAGCCCAGTCGATGGCATTCTTCAGCATGGCAGAGATCGAGCGGTTGTGCTCGGGGGTGACGAAAAGCAGCGCATCGGCTCGCTTGATCTCTGCCTTCAACCTTTCGACCTGCGGGGGCGCGCCGGCATCCAGCACGTCCTGGTCGAAGATCGGCAGGTCACGGATCGTCACCCATTCGAACTCGATGTCGGGCTTCGCGAGCCGCGTCAGGGCGAGGGCAAGCAGCCTGTTGAGCGACGCCTGCCGTGCGCTTCCGACGATGACTGCGATGTGCAATCGCGCCATGAATCCCTCCCATGCCATCCTTAAAAGTATTCGCTTGGCGAATTTATATTCGTATAATGAATTTCGATGACGCGGGGTGTCAAGCCCTGTCGCAGGAGCTTTGAAAATTTTCGCAGGCGGAGTTGGTTTTGAGGGATCAGCGGGTGGCCGGGTTGGCCGGCGCCAGCGAATGCACAAGCGCCGGAAAACGGCTGAACAGCTGAGAGAGCCGGTTGGCCGCCAGCCGCAATTCCGGCAGGCGCTGTTCGACCAGTTCCTCCGGCGTCAACCGGGGCGTATAGCCGGAACTGTTGATCGCGCAGACGACCCGTCCGGTATTGTCCTTGACCGGCACGGCAAGCGCTGTAATGCCGTAATCGAGCTGGTCGACGGTGATCGAATAGCCCTTTGCGCGGGTCTCGATCAGGATGTCGCGGAGTTCGGCCTCGTCGGTCACCGTGTAGTCCGTCAGCTTCACCGGCGTATAGGCCTCAAAAAACCGGTCCATCTCCTCTTCCGCAAGAGCTGCCATCAACACCCGGCCCATCGAGGTCGCGTAGGCTGGATAGGTGACGCCGAGGCTGGCATTGCGCCTTACGCCGCGGCTTTCGGAAAGATGTGCAATGTAGAGCACGTTCGTGCCGTCGAGCACGGCCATGTTGGCGGCATCGCCGAAAAGCGAGGTGATCCGGTGCAGTTCGGGAGTGACCGCTTCTTCGACATTGAAGGCGTTCAGGTAGGCGGAACCGAGGGTGAGGACGCGGGGTGCGAGGAGAAAATGCTTGTTGTGCCGGCGGATGAAACCGAGCGCCTCGAGCGTCAGGACATTGCGCCGGACGGTGGCGATCGACATGCCGACCTTGCGGGAAAGCTCGGCCAGCGTCATTTCCGGGTCCTTGGCGTCAAAAGCCTCCAGAACCGACAATCCTCGTGCCAACGCCTCGACGAACTCGGGCGAATTGCTGTCAATCATCGGAAATTCTCCTGCTGTGCGGCATTTCGTTCGCACACGGGATTGACAAGCGCAAGACCTGCTGCCTATCGTTATGCGAATATTTATTCGTCTAGCGAATTTTCTTGGGAGGGAAAAGCTATGAAGACAAGGCGCCAGTTTCACAAGCTCATGGCGGTAACGGCTGCGGGTCTTGCCGCCCCTGCAATCCTGGGGAGCAAGGTCTTTGCGCAGGACAAGCCGATCCGGGTCGGCGCCAGCGTGTCGCTCACCGGTCCGCTGGCGAGCACCAAGAACGGCCAGATCGGTTACGAGCTCTGGCGAGACGATGTCAATGCGGCAGGTGGCCTTCTCGGCCGCAAGGTCGAACTGGTCATCTACGACGACCAGAGCAGTGCCGCCAACGTGCCGGCGATCTATTCGAAGCTCGTCGATGTGGACGCCTGTGACGTGCTGTTTTCGCCTTATGGCGCCAATCTTTCCGCGCCGGTCATGCCCTTCATCAAGCAGCGCGACCTGTTCATGATCGGCATGTTCGGCCTCGCCGGCAACGATGTCGCCAAGCACGACAAGTTCTTCCACAGCGGCCCGTGGGGGCCGAATTCCGGACGGGACTGGGCCCGCGGCTTCTTCGATCTTGCCAAGGCGCAAGGGGTCAAGAAGATCGCCATCATCAATGCCGACCTGGAATTTTCGAAAAACGCCGCAAAGGGCGGCGCGGACGTCGCCAAGGAATACGGCATGGAGGTCGTGTTCAATCAGAGCTATCCGCCGAACACGTCCGACTTCTCCTCGATGATCCGCAATATCAATGCGGGGGATCCGGAAGCGATCTTCATCGCCTCCTATCCGGCCGACAGCACGGCGATCATCCGCGGTGTCAAGGAAATCGGCATTTCCGACAAGGTGAAGCTCTTCGGCGGCGCCATGATCGGTCCACAATACGGGGCGCTGCTCGGTTCGCTCGGTCCCGAACTCAACGGGCTCGTGAACTCGCATACCTTCGTTCCGGAGCCCACCATGCAGACACCGGCGATCAAGAGCTTTTTCGACCGGTACACGCCCATCGCCGTGAAGCAGGGTGTCGATCCGCTCGGTTTTTACATTCCGCCCTTCTATTATGTCGCCGGCCAGCTGGCGGCGGCCGCGATCACCGGTTCGAAATCTGTCGACCCGGCCAAGATGGCGGCCTTCCTGCATGCCAACGCCGTCGATACCATCGTCGGCAAGATCGCCTTTACCGAGATCGGCGACTGGAAGGAACGCCGCGTCCTGATGGTGCAGTTGCGCGGCATCAAGGGCAACGATCTCGAACAGTTCCGCAATCCGGGCCACCAGGTCATCCTCGACCCGCCATCCCTGAAGACCGGCGAGCTTGCCGCGCCCTACAACAAGGCGCGCGCCAGCTAATCCTTCAACCGATCCAGAGAGCCGGCGCAAGGCCGGCTCAAGGACCCTTTACATGCTATCGATCGACATTCTGCTGAACGCCATCGTGACGGGCATTCTGCTGGGGAGCGTTTATGCATCGCTCGCCCTCGGGCTCGGGATCACCTTCGGCATTCTCCACATCCCCAATATCGCCCATCCGACGCTCGTCGTCGCCGGCGCGTTCTTCGTCTACACGCTGACCCAATGGGGGCTTGATCCGATCGTCGCGGCGTTGATCGGCCTTGTACCCTTCTATCTTCTCGGGGTCGTGCTCTACGCCTTTTACTCGGCTGTTTTCGAACGCAAGGGCGGCGCCAACGTGCTGCAGAGCCTGACGCTGTTCTTCGGCCTGTCGCTCGTCATCGAGATCCTGCTGTCGCTCGGCTTCGGTTCCGAGCTCAAGTCGGTCAGCGTTTCCTATATCGGCTCGAGCCTCAAGCTCGGCGTCCTCACCGTTCCCTACCGGCTGCTGATCCCCGCGCTTCTCGCCCCCGTGACGATCGCAGCCGTCTGGTTTTATCTCAGCCGCACCAATTCCGGCACGGCGATCCGCGCGGTGGCCCATGAGGAGCGGGCGCTTTCGATCGCGGGCCTCAATCCGGCCTCCGTCAAGCGGCACGCTTTCGGCATCGCCACCGCGACCGCCGTCATCGCCGGAGCCGCCCTGATCATGGTCGGCCCGATCGAGCCCTTTGCCGGGCGCTACCAGATCGGCCGGGTCTTTGCGATCGTGGTTCTCGCCGGCATGGGGTCCATTCCCGGCAGCCTGGTCATCGCAATCATTATCGGCATCGCGGAGGCGCTGGTCTCCAGCTACCTCAATCCCTCCTGGTCCCCCGGCGTCGCCTTTGCGATCCTGCTGCTGGGCCTCGCCCTGCGCCCGCAGGGCCTGTTCGGAGCTGCGCGATGAGAAAGAATTCCCTCGTCTTCCTCGCGGGTATCGTCATAGTCCTGGCGCTCGGCTTCCTGATGCCGTGGCTGCTCAGGAACCCGTTCTATTTCTTTGCGGGCTACGTGGTCCTTCAATATGTGACGATCGCCACCGGCTGGAACATTCTCGGCGGTTACGCGGGCTATATCAATTTCGGCGCGGCCGGTTTCTTCGGCGCCGGCGTCTATCTTTCGGCATTCCTGTTCACCTCGTTCGGCCTGCCGCTGCCGCTCTGCATCCTGGCTGCCGCGATTGTCGGCGCCATTCTCGGCGTGCTGATGGGCTACCTGACATTGCGTATCCAGGGCGTCTATTTCGCCATCGCCACACTCGGCCTCGTCGTTGTCCTCGAAACCATCGTGCACAATATCTCAGGTCTCGGCGGGGCGAGCGGCATGGCCGTCTACGGCCCGCGGCCGCCTGCCTGGAGCCCCGGGCCTTCGCAATACAATTTCACCGTCATGGTGGTGATCGCGGTCGTCAGCGTCGCACTCGCCCGCTGGGTGGAGATTTCCTGGATCGGCCGTGGATTGAGGGCGGTGCGGGCAAGCGAGGACGCGGCGGAATGTTCCGGCGTGCCAACACTTCGCCTCAAGCTGGTCGCCTGCGCCCTGAGCGGCGCGGTGCTTGCCGCGGCCGGTGCGCCCTATCCGTTCTACACGTCCTTCGTCGAACCGGTCACCGCCTTCAGCCTGATCATCGGTTTGAACGCCATCGCCATGCCGCTGATCGGCGGCACCCGAACCTGGGTTGGCCCGGTGATCGGCGCTCTTCTGCTCGCCTCGGTTCAGCAGATCGCCACGGTCACCATATCCTCAGAGCTCAACATTCTCTTCGTCGGCGCGGTACTGATCGCCTTCGTGGCTTTTGCTCCCGGCGGCATTTCCGACCTCTTCGGCCGCAAAAAAGGCAGGGCAAGATTATGACGGAGGCGGTTCTCTCCCTCAAGGGCGTCGAGAAACGGTTCGGATCGTTCCGCGCGCTCGGTCCGGTCGATCTCGATGTCGGCGCAGGTGAACGGCTCGGCATCATCGGCCCGAACGGTTCCGGCAAGACGACGCTCATCAACTGCATCACCGGCGTCTACCGTCCCGACAGCGGGTCGGTGTTTTTCGAGGGCCGGGATATCTCGCATCTTCAAGCCCACAAGCGAGCCCGGATGGGCATCGCCCGCAGTTTTCAGATCCCGCGGCCGTTCATCGGCATGACCGTGTTTGAAAACCTCCTCGTCCCCCTCGATTACTGCCATGTCGAGGGCAGCAGGCATGAGCGGGCAAGAGCGGTGCTTGCGAGCGTCGGGCTGTCGGGCCGCAGCTCTGATCCGTCCGAGAAGCTCACCCAGCTCGAATTGCGCAAGCTGGAACTGGCCCGCGCGCTAGTCGGAAATCCGAAGGTCCTGATCGCGGACGAGGCAATGGCGGGCTTGTCCGAAGAGGAGATCGACGAGGTTCTGGCGATCTTGCTTGCGCTCAACCGGTCAGGCGTCGCGGTGATCATGATCGAACATATCATGCATGCGGTGATGCGCTTTTCCGAACGGGTCGTCTGCTTCGAGACCGGCCGCCTGATCGCCGCCGGGACCTCGTCCGAGATCGCCGAAAATCCGCTCGTGCAGAAGGTGTATTTCGGTGAATAGGCTGATTATTGAAAACCTGTCGGCAGGCTACGGTGCCGTCTCGGTCCTGCGAAAGGTCTCGCTGGAACTGAACGAGAGCGAAATGGTCGCGCTGCTCGGCATGAACGGCAACGGCAAGAGCACGCTGCTCAACTGCATCCTCGGTTTCGTGCGGGCCAGCGCGGGTCGGATCGTGCTCGAATGGAACGGCAAGAACACCGACCTCACGAAACTTCAGCCGCACGAAATCGTCCGCCATGGGCTGTCGATCGTCCCGGAGGGGCGGCGCCTCGTGCCGAACATCTCGGTCGAGGACAATCTCAAGCTCGCGGGCAGCAACCCGCTGGTCCGGGACCGGATGAAGCAGAACCTCGCCTATTGTTTCGAAACCTTTCCGCTGCTTCTGGAGCGCCGCAGACAGATCGCTTCGACCATGAGCGGCGGCCAGCAGCAACTGCTGGCGATCGCCCGTTCGCTGATGACGGCGCCGAAGATCATCATCATCGACGAACCCTCGGTGGGCTTGGCGCCGATCGTCGTGCGCGACGTGCTGAATGCCATCACCCGGCTGCGCGAGAAGAGCAACATGACGATCCTGATGGCGGAGCAGAGTTTCTTCCAGGCGATCGACGTGTCGTCGCGCGCCTATGTGCTGGCGCATGGCAGCATTCAACGGGAGTTCAAGCGCTCGGATGGCGAGATCGCCCATGACGAGATCCGCCGCGCCATGCTGGGCGCACATTAGGGGAGGCATATCGGAACCGCGGTGATCATGACGGACGGCGGCATCAGGCGGATGCGCTAGGGTTTCCGTTGAACGATCGCCTTTGCGATTGCGGGGCCGCCGAGCATGAAGCTTCTGACGCCATCGCGGACGATGTCGTCCAGAGATTCCGGGGTGGGCGTCGCATATACGAACCGACGGATCGCCAGATAGAAGATGCGGCCGTGGAGACCCCAGAACAATTCGGTCTCCCGCTCGCAAAGCGGCGCCTCGTCCGGGCCCGGCAGGCCCAGCTCGTGGCGGAGTTCGAGGCAGGCAGGCTCGACGATCTGCCGGCGCACGATGTCGAGATAGCGCGTCGTGATGTCGAAGGTCTTGAGGCCGGAAAAGACAAAGATCCGGACCCAGTCGTAGTGGAAGACGCGCTCCACATAACGCAGATAGAATTCCGTCAGCCGGCTTTCCAGTGATCGGCCGCGGTCGATGATGAGATCGGCCCAGCTATCGTCCCAGCGGCTGAGATAAACATGTTCGTAGACCCGCTCGATCAGGGCTTCCTTGCTGGGAAAATGCCGGTAGATCGCAGAATGCGTGATACCGATCCGCTTGGCGAGCTCGCGGGTCTGGCCCTCGAAACCATGTTCGGCGAAGAAGCGGACGGCCTCTTCCAGGATGAACTGTTCGCGCTCGTTCGCCCGCATGTATTGTTTGGGACGCCGCGGTTTTTCTCCGCCACCTTCGCGTTCAAGGCTGTTCTGCTGATCCGTCATGCCTGCCCTGATCTGCCATGCCCGCCACCGAGTCATCGGCAACCTTGTTTCGCATAGCGATACCGCGACAGGCGTTTGAGACCAAGTGGTAATTTTATTTGAGACCAGTTGGTTATTTTTCTTGACCGGCGGATCGACCTGCGAAATATTGTAACCAAGTGGTCACAAATCCGGAGGGCCACGTGGGAGGAGCCGGTGAAGGCGAGAGCTTTCGACTACATGCGCCCGAAATGCGTGCAGGAAGCCTTGGAAGCTTTCGCCAGCGCGGATGGTGATGCGAGCTATATCGCGGGAGGGCAGAGTCTCGTCCCGGCGCTCGCGCTTCGGCTGCAGGCCCCCGGCCTTCTCATCGATATCGCTCGCCTGGACGAACTGCGCGGTCTTTCCATCGTCGACGGTCATCTGCGCATCGGCGCCACCACCCGCCACTGCGAAATTCTCGGCTCGAACCTCGTGCGGGAACATGCGCCACTGCTTGCAAAAGCGGCTCCTTTCGTGGCGCACCCGGCGATCCGCAACAAGGGTACATTCGGAGGTAGCCTGGCGCTTGCCGATCCCGCATCGGAATTTCCCGCCATGGCGCTGGCGCTTGATGCGATCATCGAAATCGCCTCGGTTGAAGGCAGCCGCCGCGTCGGCGCCGGGGATTTCTTCATCGATCTTTATGAAACGGCGCTTCAGCCCGGCGAGATCATCACCGCGGTACACGTCCCCGTGGCAACCGTGAAAACCCGGACGGCCTTCGACGAATTGGCCCGCCGGCGCGGCGACTATGCGATCGTCGGCGCAGGCATCGATGCGCAGATGCAGGGCGGTTTTGTCGAGCGCATGCGGATCGCCTTCCTTTCGGTGGGCCCGACGCCGGTCAGGGTGAGTGCGGTCGAAGCCGCGTTGACCGGGCGGCAGTTGACGCCGGAGGCGATCCGGCAGGCACAGGACGTGCTCGGCACGGAGCTTGATCCGGCCGGCGACGAGCACACGCCTCCAAAGATGCGCCGGCATCTTGCAAGGGTGTTGCTCGGACGACTGCTTGGTCGGCTGGAGGCGAATGTATGAGCGGCAAGGTGGCAATTTCGCTGACCGTGAACGGCGAGACGATCGAGGCGCTGGTTGCACCGCGCACCACGCTTGCCGATTTCCTGCGGCAGGACATCCAGCTCACCGGTACCCATACGGGTTGCGAAATGGGTGTCTGCGGCGCCTGCCTGGTACTGCTGGACGACCGACCGGTGCATGCCTGCCTGATGTTTGCGGTGCAGGCCGACGGCTGCGCCGTCGAGACGATCGAGGGCCTGACCCATCGACGAGCGATCGACGACCTCCAGAAGGTGTTTCACGAGCGCAATGCGTTGCAATGTGGTTTCTGCACTCCGGGCATGCTGGTGAGTGCCTACGGGATTCTGGCTTCCGGGGGTGAACCCGATCGCGACGGTATCCGTGACGCGCTCTCCGGAAACTACTGTCGCTGTACCGGTTACGAAGCGATCGTCGATGCGATCGAAATGACGGCGAGACAGCGTCGGCAGCATAGGGAGGAGGAGGCATGAACGCGTTTGCCGGCTCCATCGACAGGCCAAACTCCTATATCGGCCGCTCTGTATCGCGACCGAATGCCAAACGTCTGCTCGAAGGCCGGGGGCGGTATGTGACCGATCTCGTGCTGCCGCGCATGCTACATGCGGCTTTCGTCCGCAGCCCCTATGCGCATGGAAGACTTGTCTCGATCGATATCGAGGAGGCAAAGGCCCTCTCCGGCGTTCGCGCGGTCTTCACGGGTGAGGACCTGGCATCGATCTGCGCGCCCTGGACCGGCACGCTCGAGCATTTCAACAACATGAAGTCTCCGCCGCAAGTGCCGCTACCTCTCGAAAAGGTGATGTGGTCGGGGCAGCCGGTCGTTCTCATCGTCGCCGACAGCAGGGCAATCGCCGAGGATGCCGCCGAGCTGGTGATCGTCGATATCGAGGAGCTTCCGGCGCTGGCGGATCCGGTCGAGGCCATGTCTGCCGAAGCGATGTCGCAAGAGCTCGCCGACAATATCTGCTTTGCCACGAAACTCGACAGTGGCGGCGTCGAGGAGGCATTCGATGCAGCGGACACGACGGTCGGGCAGAGCTTCATTTTCGGCCGGCACACGGCGGTGACGCTCGAACCGCGCGCGATCGTTGCCGACTACGATCCGAGCGAGAACCGGCTGACGGCCCACCACGCGACCCAGACGCCCTATCAGTTCCAGGATGTCTATTCCCGCCACTACGGCATTCCGGAAGCCAATGTCCGCGTCATCGCGCCGGATATCGGCGGTTCGTTCGGAATGAAACTGCATGTCTATCACGAGGAGATGGCGGTTGTCGGCGCGTCGATCCTGCTCGGTCGCCCCATCAAATACGTCGCCGACCGGATGGAATCCTTCGTCTCGGATATTCATGCCCGCGACCACCGGGTAACCGGGCGTCTTGCCCTCGACAGGGACGGCCGCATCACGGCTATGGATGTGGACGACGTAACCGCGATCGGCGCCTTTTCGAGCTATCCGCGCACCAGCGCGGTCGAGGGAAACCAGGTCATCCGCCTGATGGGCGCGCCTTATGACTTCTCGTCCTATCGCGCCAATCTTTCGGTCGTGTTCCAGAATAAGGTGCAGACCAGCCAGTATCGCGCCGTCGGGCACCCGATCGCCTGTGCGGTGACGGAATGCCTGGTCGATGCCGCGGCGCGCGAACTGGGGCTCGATCCGTTTGAAATCCGCGAACGCAATCTCATTCCGGACAACAGCTATCCCCGCACATCGCCGACCGGATACCAGTTCGAAAAGCTCTCCCACCAGGTCTGTCTCGCGCGACTGAAGTCGATCATGAATTATGACGATCTTCTTGCGGAGCAGGCAGATCTGCGGGTGAAAGGTGTGCTGCGCGGTATCGGTATCGCCCTCTTCGTGGAGATCACCAACCCGAGCCCGGCTTTTTACGGTGTCGGCGGCGCGCGGATTTCCGCGCAGGACGGCGCCATCCTTAAACTCACGCCGTCCGGCGAGGTGCATTGTTCGATTTCCGTGACCGAACAGGGCCAGGGGACGGAGACCATCATCGGTCAGATCGTCGCGGACCAGCTCGGCATCGATCGTGAAAAAGTGCGGGTGATGACCGGCGACACGGATACGACACCCCACGGCGGCGCCACCTGGGCCTGCCGTGGGGCGGGCATCGGCGGCGAAACGGCGCTGCAGGCGGCGCGCAAGCTGAAGGCAAATCTGCTCGCCGTTGCGGGCCTCATCCTGCAGGCGCAGCCGGGCGAGCTTGATATCCGCGCGGACTGGATCGTCGAGGCGGTCACGGGCCAGCAACGCATCAGCCTGGCGGAAGTCGCACGCATCGCTTTCTTCCGGTCGGACACGCTGCCGCCCGAAACTCAGGCGCAGCTTTCCGTTGTACATCACTATGCGCCGCAAGGTTATCCGTTCGCATTCACGAACGGGGCCCAGGGCTGCCTGGTGGAAGTGGATGCGGAGACCGGTTTCGTGAAGATCCTCAAGCATTGGGTGGTCGAGGATTGCGGCCGCATCATCAATCCGCTGCTGGTCGACGAACAGGTGCGGGGCGGCGTGGTGCAGGGGCTGGGCGCGGCCTTTTTCGAGGAATGCCTCTACAACGAGGACGGTCAGCTCACCAACGGTTCGCTTGCCGACTATCTCGTGCCGATGGCCTGCGAGATGCCGGATATCGAGATTTCCCACGTGGAGACGCCGACCCGGGACACCGAACTCGGTGCAAAGGGCTGCGGCGAGGCGGGCACAGCGGCGGCTTCCGCTGCCGCGATGAATGCCGTCAACGATGCGCTTGTCGGACACGGCGCGGTGCTGACGCAGATACCGATGACGCCGACGCGCATTTTGAGGGCGCTCGGCACGATCTGAACGCAATAACGATCCGATGTCAGGAGGAGGACAGGATGACAAACGAAATTGAGAAGCTGGCTTTAAGGCCGATCGGCCGCCGCGCAGCCCTTATCGGGTTGGCCGGCGTGGCCGGAACACTTTCGATGCCGTGGATAGCCCGGGCGCAGGCGGAAACCATCCGCATCGGGTTTCCGACGCCTTTGACCGGCCCGTTCGCCGCCGAGGCCAACGACCAGGTCCGCAGCGCCCAGCTCGCTGTGAAGCTTGCCAACGACAAGGGCGGAATTGCGGGCCGCAAGGTCGAGCTCCTGGTGCGCGACGACAAGCTGAATGCCGGCGAAGCCGCTACCCGCACGCTCGAACTGATCGAAAAGGACAAGGTTCATGCGGTGGTTGGCGCACTTTCGAGCGCGGTACAGCTTGCGGTCAACGAGGTGACCCGTGCCCGCAGCATGCTGTACATCTCGATCAGCCAGTCGGACACCATCAACGAGATCAAGGATTTCAGCCCCTATACGTTCCATGAGGCGCTCAATCCGACGATGACGACCGCGGTCGTCGCCAAGCACAGTTTCAAGAAGGGTTCGAAGGTCGCCTATCTTGTTGCCGACTATGCCTACGGTCACGAGATGCTGCGCGGTTTCAAGCGGGCCGCCAAGGAAATCGGTGCGCAGACAGTCAGCGAAATCCTGCACCCGTTCGGCGCGGCGGACTATTCGACCTTCATCCCGACCATCCTGGCATCAGGCGCAGACATCCTCTGCATCTGCAATTTCGGCCGCGATCAGGCCAATTCCATCAAGCAGGCGGTGGATTTCGGCGTGAAGGATCAGATGAAGATCGTCGTGCCGGTGCTGCTCCATAACCAGCGGCTTGCGGTCGATCCCGAAGTCTTCGAGGGCGTCACCGGCGGCGCGAACTATTACTGGGGCCTGGAAGAAACGGTGCCTTCCGCAAAGGCGTTCAACGACGCCTTCAGAGCCATGTACAAGGGCACGATCCCGACCGATTACGGAGCCTACGGCTATACCGGCGTCGCTTCCCTGTTGATGGCCATCGAAAAGGCAGGCGGAACGGAGCCACAGAAAGTCATCGCGGCTCTGGAAGCGTTGAAATATGATATCGCCAAGGGAGAGCAGTCCTACCGCAAGTGCGACCACCAGTCGATGCAGTCGGTACTCGTCCTGGAATCCAAGGCGAAGAAGGCGATGAAATCGGATGCCGATCTCTTCAAGATCGTCGCCGCGGAACCTGCATCGGAGAGCGTTCTGCGAACCTGCTCCGAACTCGGCTTCAAGAGCTGATACCCTGGGACGGATGAGGTCATGACTGTCCAATTGATTGCAATGCAGCTGTTTTCGGGTCTCGCGCTGGGCGCGGTCCTGATCATGGTTGCGCTCGGCCTGTCGATCATCTTCGGCATGCTCGGCATCGTGAACTTCGCACATGGTGCGCTGTTCATGGTGGGAGCCTATGCGGGGCTCTACGTTGCCGGCCTGACGGGGAGCTTCTGGTGGGCCCTCCTGATCGCGCCGGTCATGATCGGCCTGTTCGGCATGCTGATCGAGCGTTTCCTCATCCGTCCACTCTATGGCCGCTCGCCGGACGATCCGCTGCTTCTGACCTTTGGCCTTGGTTACGTGCTGGTCGAGGCGGTACGGATATTTTTCGGCACCGACGGCATTCCGTTCTCGACGCCGGGAGCCCTTCGCGGTGTGGTGAACCTCGGCATCGGCTTTTTTCCGCTCTACCGGCTGTTCGTCATCGGCGTGGTCGTCGCCGTTCTGTTGCTGCTGTGGATCGGTCTCGAAAAGACGAAATTCGGCCTGATCGTCAGGGCAGGTTCCGCCGATCCGCTGATCATGCGCGTGCTGGGTGTCGATATCAGCAGATTGTGGCTGGTCGTGTTCGGGATCGGGGTCGGCATCACCGCACTCGGCGGCGTGCTTGCTGCGCCGATGCGCAATGTCAGCCCGGAAATGGGCACCCTGGTGCTGGCCGAGGCCTTCGTGGTGACCGTCATAGGCGGCATGGGCTCGCTTCCTGGCGCCGTCATCGCCGGGCTCATCGTCGGCGTCTCGGTCAGCATGACATCGCTCTTCGCACCGGAAATGGCAACGATCGTCATGTTCGCGCTGATGGCGCTCATTCTGCTGGTGCGTCCGAACGGCCTTTATGGCCGCGCCGCACCGGGACTTTAGGGAGACCGCCATGTCCGTCATCAGAAATGCGGAACTTGTCCCGGCGCCCGCCCGCCGCAACTTCGCGACGCTGTTTTCCAACGTCAGTCGCTGGCGGGTACCGCTTTCAATCCTGGCGCTCTGCATCCTGCCCTGGGTGCTGCCCTCGCAGGCGCTGGCCGTCAACGTGCTGATCTACGGCCTCGTCGCGGTCGGATACAACCTGCTTTTCGGTTACACCGGCCTGCTTTCCTTCGGTCATGCGGCCTTCTTCGGGGCCGGAGCCTATGCGACGGGTATTGCGATCGGTGCTTTCGGGCTCCACTGGTTCATCGCGATGCTGATCGGCGTGCTGGTTTCGGGCCTGCTTGCGACGGTCATGGGCGTGCTCGCCATCCGCACACGTGGCATCTACTTCTCGATGGTGACGCTCGCGCTGGCACAGCTCGTCTACTATGCGGCGCTGCAAGCCTCCTCCTGGACCGGTGGCGAAAACGGTCTACGCGGCTTTACGGTGAGCACGCTGCACCTTCCCGGCTTCTCGGTGAATTTCCTCGATCCTCTCGTGAAATATTACGCGATCATGATCGTGGTCGCGGCAGCACTCTGGTTCGTGTCGAGGGTACTGAGTTCGCCTTTCGGCGCGGTGATCGAGGCGATTCGCGAAAACGAGACGCGGGCGCGCGCCTGCGGTTATGATGTCGAGCGAACCAAGCTGTTGTCCTTCATCCTTTCCGGCATTCTCTGTGGGCTCGCGGGCACGCTGTCGGCGATGCATCTTTCGATCGTGCCCCTGGATTCGCTCCACTACCATACGTCCGGTCTGATTGTGATGATGACGCTGCTCGGCGGCGCCGGCAGCTTCTTTGGTCCCTTTATCGGCGCGCTGGCGTTTCTTTCCATGGAAGACATCTTCTCGCTCTGGACATCCAACTGGCAGCTCATTGTCGGCGTGATCTTCATCCTCTTCGTCCTCTATTTGCCGAAGGGCATCTGGGGCACCTTGATCTCCTGGGGTAAAAGTCGATGAGCGCACCCATCATGAGCGTTACCAATATCGGCAAGCAGTTCGGGGGCCTGGTCGCGTTGAAGGACGTGACGGCCGATTTCCGGGAAGGCCAGATCACCGCCATCATCGGGCCGAACGGTGCCGGCAAGAGCACGTTCTTCAACATCCTGTCCGGCGCCCTGAAGCCCTCGAGCGGCACGCTCAGGTTTCGTGGCGCGGATATGGCGGGCGTGCCGCAGCACGACTACGTGCACCGCGGAATCGCCCGCTCGTACCAGATCACCAACATCTTCCCCAACCTTTCCGTCCTCGAGAACGTCCGTGTCGCCGCACAGGCTTTCCGGTCCCGCATGAACATCTGGGCAGACCGCAGTGCAGACCGGGATAGCCTGGACAGGGCGTCAACCATGCTCGCATCTGTCGGGTTGTCGGCGCGGGCGGCGACGCCGGCCAAGTTCCTGGCGCACGGACAGCAGCGTGCGCTGGAGATCGCTATCGCCCTGGTGGCCGATCCGGCGCTTCTTCTGCTCGATGAGCCGACTGCAGGGATGGGGCCGGAAGAGACGCGCGAGATGGTCGCGCTGATAGAGAAGCTGGCGGCCCAACGCACGATCCTGCTGGTCGAGCACAAGATGAAGATGATCCTCGGCCTCAGCGACCGCGTGCTCGTACTTCACCATGGCCAGTTGCTGGCCGACGGGACACCGACCGAAATCCAGGCGAACTCCGAGGTTCGCCGCGTCTACCTGGGACAAAACGATGGCTATGCTTGAAATCGAAGGCCTGAACGGCTGGTATGGCGCGAGCCATGTGCTTCACGGGGTATCGTTCGCGGTGGAACCCGGCGAGATCGTCGCGCTTGTCGGCCGCAACGGCGCGGGCAAGACGAGCATCATCCGTTCGATCATGGGTCTCATGCCGCGCACCACCGGCGCCATCCGCTTCAACGGCGAAGACATATCCCGGCTAAAGGCTCATGACCGCTATGTCCGCGGCCTCGCCTATGTTCCCGAGGAACGTCGTATCGTGCGTGGGCTGACGGTGCTGGAAAACCTGCAGCTGGGGCTCGTCGCCGACCGCAAGCGGATCGACGAGGCGGCTGCGATCGACGAGATCGCCCGCAGTTTCCCGCGTTTGAAGGAGCGGTTGCATCAGGAGGGTGTGACGATGTCGGGCGGCGAGCAGCAGATGTTGGCGATAGCCCGCGCCATGATCGCCCGGCCGAAGATGATCCTGCTCGACGAGCCGTCGGAGGGCATCATGCCGGTGCTGGTCGAGGAGATGGGCGCACTGTTCAGGCGGCTGCGGGAGGAGGGGACGACGCTGCTCCTTGTCGAGCAGAATGTCGAATGGGCGCTGAACCTTGCGGACCGGGCGGTTATCGTCGACCAGGGCGAGATCGTCTATCGCAGCGATGCCGCAACACTTCTGGCGGACAAGGACATTCAGGAGCGATACTGCGCGGTCTGAGCCGCAATCCACCGACCCGATCATCATCGAACACAGGGCTTCGTCGGTTACGCGGCGAAGAGCGATATTCCTATGGAAATCACTGGAGAATACCGGCTGGAAGAGCCACGTGACGACGTGTGGGCGAGGCTCTTCGATCCCGATGTCCTGCGCCGTTGCATTCCGGGGTGCAAGGAACTGACGCAGACGGCCGAGAACAGTTTCGACGCGAAGGTCGTGCTCAAGATAGGCCCGGTTTCCGCAACCTTTGCGGCCACCGTCGAGATCATCGATATCGAGGCGCCGGAGAGCTGCCGCATCATCGGCAAGGGAAACGGCGGCATTGCCGGTTTCGCCAAGGGAGACTGCGCTGTCAGGCTTGCGCAGGATGGCGGCGCCACCATCCTGACCTATAGCGCCAATGTGGACATCGGCGGAAAGATTGCAGCATTGGGCGGCAGGTTGGTGCAGGCGACATCGAAAAAGCTCGCCGACCAGTTCTTTGTTTCATTCTTATCGCGCGAAGATTAATGCGGGCTGATGCGGCTCGAAACGGAGATCCCCTCATTTGAAGTGGGGGTTATCCTCCCGCTCCAGCACCGCCCTCACGGCCGGCCGCTCGAGCATCTGGTTGTGATGCCTTGTGAAACTCTTCAAGCTGTCCATGGGCAGTCCGTTGCTTCTTCCCCAGCCGTAGAAGACGAGGGCGTAGGGATCCACCACCGTGTATCGGTCGCCCATGATCCACTCGTTGCCAGCGATCAGCCCGTCTATCTCCTGCATGCTCTCCCAATAGGAAGAAACTGCCTTGCTGCGAACGTCGTCATAAATTTCTTTTCTTTCGACGAACCTGTAAGGCCTGAACTTCGCTCTCTGGAAGATATGAGGCGTGTTCGAGAACCAGGCCATCTGGGAGATGCAGAGCGTCTGGCCGAGGGTGTCCGCTGGAAACAGGCCGGCGTCAGGACTGGTCAGGGCAATAAACGTCAATATGGCGGTGTTCTCGGTGATCACCCTGCCATCCGGCGCGATGAGTGCCGGCACCCTGCCACGGGGATTGATTGCGAGGTATTCCGGAGTGAGATGCTGGTTTTCCGAGAGCAGCGTCCTCACCGGTCTAAACGGCTTGCCGGTCTCCGCGAGGGCGATGTGCGATGCCAGCGCACAGGATCCGGGACTGTAAAACAATGTCAATTCGCCTGTCGGGTTCGATATTCCGCCCGCAGCTGCAGATTGATCCGCCATTCTCAACTATCCTTCTTATTCGATGCGAGCGGAAGCTTTCCCGGACGCGCGATTCAAAAGTCGATGTCCCATCCGAACTCGGCCGTGCCGGCCGTCTCGTCATGCCATCAGGGCCGTCATGATCCGATCGCGGGTCATCGGCATATGATGGATACGCGTGCCCAGGGCATGGGCGACCGCGTTGCCGATGGCGGCTGCCGTTGGACCGCCTGCGCATTCCCCGACGCCGAGCGGCGGGTATTCGCTGGCCTCGACAAGCTCGACGCGAATCTCGGGTATCTGGGAAAAGCGGATGACCGGATAACTGTCCCAATCGAGCGTCGCGACACCCTTCGGACCGAAGCGGACCTCCTCCATCAGCGTCCAGCTGATGGCCTGGACAATATTGCCTTCGATCTGGTTGAGAATTCCGTCGGGATTGATGGCGAGCCCGGCATCGACGGCGCACCAGACATCCGTGATCCGCACGGCCTCGTCCACGTCGACGGCGGCGACCACCGCCGCATAGGCGGAAGAATTCTTGTAGCGGGCAAGGCCGACACCCAGCCCGCTTCCACCGCCCCCCGCATCGCGGGACGACCAGTTCGCCATCGCGGCCACTTTCTCGAGAACGCGACGGGCGCGAGGGTCGGAAAGGATGGCCAGCCGGTATGCAAGCGGATCTTCGCCGACGCGTGCGGCCAGATCATCGAGAAGGCCTTCGATCGCGAAGACGTTCAGCGTCGCTCCGAGGCCACGCAGTGACGAGGTCCGCACCGGCACGTCGTGGATCAGATGCAATTCGATCCGCTTCGGGCCGATGTCGTAAAGGGGAATGCCGTTGCGGACAGCTCCGCCGCCGCGTTCAAGCGGAATGTCGAAGGGTTTGCGCTCAGGTGGCGGCGTCTTCATGGCGTGGGCGGCGAGCAGGCTGGCGCCGCCGACGCCGGGCCGCTGGCCATGGGTGGCGCTCCAGATTTCGGTGGTCCAGTCGACGGGCCGGCCAGCGGGATCCAGTCCTGCATGGACGGTGACGGTCATGGCGGAGGAGAGCGGCTCATAGCCGAATTCCTCTTCGCGCCGCCACATGAGGCGGATCGGCTGGTCGGGTAGCGCAAGTGCCACGAGGGCAGCGTCGAGGGCGGCGTCGTCGGCACCGTTGTGGCCATAGCAGCCGGCTCCCTGGACATGATGGCAGGCAACTGCGTCGAGAGAAACTCCGACCGTCCTTGCGATATTCTCCCTCAGCGGGTGCATGCCTTGAGCATGGGACCAGACGGTTAGGATACCGTCACGGTAAAGCGCGATCGCGCAGGAGGGCGCGATGGAGCCGTGCGAAAGGAACGGGCGGGTGAAGCGCGCGCAGACGCGATCCGTCGAAAGCGCCGGCGGAGGATCGCCCATAAGACGATCGTCCGAGGGCTGGGAGGCGACCCAGTCGGGCGTCGCCTGTTCGGGGGAGAGATTGAGGGCGTTATCCCAGACGGCGCATTCTGTTGCAGCGACGGCGGCAGCGCGGACCGCGGTCTCGTCGGTGCCGACGAATGCCACGAAATTGTTGAGGCGAACGATGCCAATGTCGGCTCCCGATCTGCGCCGGATGATCGTCTCATCCAGTTGCAGAAGCGCCGCGCCCGGCCCGGGCTGGCGCAATGTCCGCGCGTGCAGCATTCCCGGAAGCACCATATCCTGGAGGAAGCCGGACCCGGTGAGTTTTGCCGGCAGGTCCAGCCGTGGGACAGATCTGCCGACGAAGCGATGAGCGCTTTGGGGTTTTGGCGCAACCGTGCCGGTGGCTTCGGCGGAAAGGTCGAGTTCTCCAGCAATGCTCCAATAGTCGATGCCGCTCGGCGCACCGTTCTTCAAGAAGGCGCCGTCCGCGACCGTCAGCTCGTCGGGCGCCGCATTCAAGCGCAGCGCCGCCCGCGCCAGGGCAAGTGCCCGGACTTCCGCTGCGACGAGGCGGATCGCAGCGCCGGAATGCTCGATGGACCAGCTTGAGGCGGTATAACCTTCGCCTGGACCCTCGACGCTGTTGCCGGACATCATCCGCACTTGGTCTATGCGAAGATCCAGTTCCTCCGCGGCGATCTGCGCAAGCGCCGTCAGCACGCCCTGGCCGAGTTCCACCTTGCCGGTGCCGATCCGCACCGTGTGGTCGTCCTGAAAGCGAAGCCAGCGGTCGAGCCGGGGATTGTCCTTGAGGCTGAAGGTGAGCGCGGGCATCAGGCTACCTTTTCACGCATGTCGGCTGCCGCCTTGAGCACGGCGCGCAAGATGCGCGGGTGCGAACCGCAGCGGCAGAGATTTGCGTCGAGCGCGGCGGCGATGTCGGCCCGTGTCGGGTCGGGATTGTGATCGAGGAAAGCCTTTGCCGCGATCAGAATGCCCGACAGACAGTAACCGCATTGTCCCGCCTGCTCGTCGAGGAATGCCTGCTGCAGCGGGTGCAATGCATCCGCCGAGCCCAAGCCTTCGACCGTCGTGATGGTGCAGCCGGAAAGCGTGCCGATCTCCCGGCTGCAGGAATAGGCGGCAACGCCGTCGATCAGGACCATGCAGGCGCCGCATTGCTCCAAGCCGCAGCCATACCGGCTGCCTTTCAGCCCGAGGTGATTGCGCAGCACGTCCAGAAGCGGCGCTGTCGAAGGCACGTCCAGCTCATGCGCCTGCCCATTGACATTGAGAGTGAGGCATTCGTTCATCCGGTTCAATTCCATCCCTATGCCAGCATCTTCGAGTCCCGGCGAGAGGTGTCGCGGCCGAGTGATTGCGGCCGCGACCCCGAAAAGCCTTACCGCGCCTGCGATGCGCAGCTCAGGTTGGCTCGACAAGCCCGGCCTTGACCAGCGGCTCGATCGAGCGGATCTCGCGTTCGATCGAGCCGGCCATTTCGTCAGGCGAATTGACGACGGGGGTCAGTCCGAGCGACGCAAATTTCTTCTGTGCCGCCGGGGTATCGCTCCACTCCTTGATGGCGGTATGGATCTTGGCTACGATTTCCTTGGGCATTCCCTTTGGACCGACAGCGCCGAACCAGAGGGTCTGTTCGTAGCCGTTGAGGCCCTGTTCTGCGACGGTCTGCACCTCTGGCAGCTCCGGAATTCGCTTGGCCGAGGTCACCGCAAGCCCGCGGATTTTCGCGTCGCGGATATGGGGAAGATAGTTGGACGGGGCGTCGAGCGCGAAGTGGATGTGTCCGCCCAACAGGTCGGCCAGCAGCGGCGGCGAGCCCTTGTAGGGAATATGGTTGATCTGCACGCCGGCCATCTGGCCGATGATGGCAGCGGCTATGTGCCCCTTGGTCCCCGCTCCCGGATTTCCGATATTCAACTTTCCAGGGTTTGCCCTTGCATAGGCGATGAGTTCCTGGACGGATTTCGCCGGAGCCGAAGCGCTTGCGCTCAGCAGCGCCGGGCTTTCAGCGACAATGGAGATCGGTGTGAAGTCCACCTGCGGATCGTATGCAAGGTTCTTTTGCACCACCTTGTTGGCCGCAATCGGCGCGCTGCCGCTGATCATGATTGTGTAGCCGTCGGCTGCTGCGCGCGCGAGCCTGCCGCCGGCCAGGGCCCCGGCTGCGCCAGCGTGGTTCTCGATGACGAATTGCTGGCCGTATTTGGCCGTCAAGGCGTCCGCCACCAGCCGGGCAATTATGTCACTGGTGCCCCCTGGAGGATAAGCCGAGATCACCACCACCGATTTGCTCGGCCAACTGTCGGCCAGCGCAATTCCTCTGGACGCCAGCATGGCAGCTGTCCCGCCCAACACGATAAATTCCCGCCTGTTCATTGCACGTCTCCTCCCACCCGTTAAATCGAGTTCTATAGGCGCAACACTATCGTGCCGGATTGCGAGCGCGAACCTCTGACTGAGACCATTCCGCTGCTTGGAATGGTCCGCTCGATAGCAAGCCTTGATGGCCGTCATTCCGTGCCGGCAAGCCAGCGTTCCTCGCCTTCGTGAAAAGCGCCGAGTTGCTCCGGCTGATCGTCGCCCAGCAGATCGGGTTTTACCGTCACCCCGCGCGTGTGCTGGATATATGCCAGAAATTTGTAGGAGGGGCGCATCGTTGACAGGACCGACCAGTCGATGGGAAGTCTCTCCGCCGGGTTGACGGGCTTGGCGATATCCCTTTCGAACAGGACCTCGAAGGTGAGGAGCTTCCAGGTCCCGGCCTCCCGCACGGCGCGGGAGAAGAACCGGCAGAAGACGTGAAGGTCGATCTCGACGCCATCAGGCCTCGCGCGGTTGAAGATCATCGCCGGACTTTCGACCGTTGCCCGGTCCCCGGTCACTTGCGCAAAGGCGGGAAAGACCCAGTGTTTGCTGTTGCCGGTCGCCTTCATCCACTCGCGCGTCGCGTCCACATAGGCCTGACCGCCGCGTCCCTCGTACCAGCTCGTCCGGACATAGGCGTCGCGGTGGAAGCATGCGCTCATCACGTCAAAACGGCGCTGGTCACGGGCAAAGCGTTCGCGGCGTACGAGATCGAAGAGTTCTTCGCGGTCTAGAAGGGCCTTTAGGCGCGTGCCGTCGTCCTGCTGCATAAGGGTCTCCTCAAGGTTGGTGCGTATATGGATTCCGAGCTGTGCCGATCAGTCGACTTCCTGCAGCCCTTCCTCGCGCACTTTGCGAAAGCGCGGCGACACGATCGACAGGAGTAGCAGGGCGGCGACGACCAATGTTCCGAGACTGAGGGGGCTCGTGAAAAAGACGCTTGCATCTCCGTGAGAGATCAGCAGCGTCCGGCGCAGATATTCTTCCGCCATGGGACCAAGGATCATGGCCAGGATGAGCGGCGCGGGCTCTGCTCCCATCCGCTTGAAGAAATATCCGAGCACGCCGAACAGCGCCATCATGTACACGTCGAAAACGCTGTTGTTGATGCTGTAGACGCCGATGGCCATGAAGACGCAGATCGTCGGGAACAGAAAATGGTATGGCACCGAAATCAGCTTTGCCCACATGCCCACGAGCGGCAGGTTCAGGAAAAGCAACATCAGGTTGCCAATCCACATCGACACGACCAGGCCCCAGAACAGGGCAGGCTGCTGAGACAGGATTTCCGGCCCGGGCTGGACACCCTGCACGACCAGCGCTCCGATCATCAGAGCCATGGTCGCGGTTCCCGGCAGGCCGAGCGTCAGCATCGGTATGAAGCAGGTTTGCGCAGCGGCGTTGTTCGCGGCCTCAGGTGCCGCTACCCCCTCGATCGCACCCTTGCCGAATTCCTCGGGATGCTTCGATATCTTTTTCTCCAGGGCATATGCCGAGAAAGACGCGAGCAGGACGCCGGCGCCCGGCAACACTCCGAGCAGGACCCCGATACCGGTGCCGCGCAGGATCGGCGCGGACATCCGGCGCCAGTCCTCGGCCGTCGGAAACAGGCTGCTGACGGGCGCGACCCCGACCACCCGCAAACGCTCGTTTTCCAGGTTCATGAGGACGTCGCCCAGACCGAATATGCCGGTGGCGACAACGACGAAATCCAGCCCGTCGAGCAGGTAGGGCGAGCCGAATGTAAACCGTGCGGCCCCTGAATTGATGTCGGTTCCGATCATTCCGAGGATGATGCCGAACAGCGCCATGCCGAAGGCCGTCAGCAGCGACCCGCTGGTCAGCACCATCGAGGTGATGAGGCCGAGCATGATCAGCGAGAAATATTCGGCAGGCCCGAAGGTGAGGGCAAGGCTTGCCAGCAGTGGCGCTGCGATCACGATGAAAAGCGTTCCCACCGTGCCGGCGAAGAAGCTGCCGATGGCGGCGGCCGCCAGCGCGCGCCCGGCTTTGCCCTGCTTTGCCATCTGGTGCCCGTCGAGCGTGGTGACGACGGATGAAGCCTCTCCGGGAAGATTCATCAGGATCGCGGTCGTCGAGCCTCCATACTGCGATCCGTAGAAGATGCCCGCCAGCATGATCAGCGCCGTGTCGACCGGCAGACCGAACGTGAACGGCAGGAGCATGGAAATGGTCGCGATCGGTCCGAGGCCGGGCAGGACACCCACCGCGGTGCCAAGAAGCACTCCCGCAAAACAATAGGCGAAGTTGGACAGCGTCGTTGCCGTCGAAAACCCCAGGAGAAGTCCATTGAAAATGTCCATGTCAATCCTGCAAAGCGGTTAGAAACCGGGAACCCGTAGCCAGCTTCCCACGATGGGGATGGGCAGGCCGAGGAGTTCGATGAAGACGACGGAGCAGAGCGCGGCAAAGGCGAGAGAGCCTGCGGCGGTCTTCCATTCGATGTGAAATTTGATGCTCGTCGCCGCGGTCAAGATCGTCAGCAGGAGAACGGCCAGCGGCAACCCCAGTGTCTCGACCGCCAGCCCGAAAATCACGACGGCGCCGGGGATCAACAAGAGCGGCTTCCACCGGATGGCGGGCAGAATTTCCGGCTGTGCGAACTGCGAACGAAAGAGGACGAGGAGGCCCGTCAACACCAGCAAGCTCGAAATGATGACAGGAAAATAACCCGGCCCCATCCGACCTGAGGTGCCGAATGGGTAACTCATCGCAACTGAAACGGACACGACGCCAAAAACAACGAAAAAGAGTCCCAGTAGAACGTCTTGGCTCAGCTTCATCCGAGGCTCCCATCCCAAAGTTGTTCGTGCGATTTGCAATAATGCGCGCTCATTGGTCTGTCCAACAAGCGGACCAATACCCCTCGCCAGATCGCAACATTCACAATACAAAGCCGGCTCACGCTGGCAATGTCACAGACAATCTGTTTCGCCAGACGATTGACCATCCTGCAGAAGCAGCGGGAAGGCAGCGCCGGAAGGCGCCACCGCTTTTGAAAATCTGCGGCTTCAGCGGCTAGAGATGGCGGCCTTCGTCGACCGGTATGACGATCCCTGTCGAACTGGTGAGGTTGACGATGCAGGCTGTCACTGCCCGCGCGACATCGTCGGGAGCGGTGATCCTGGCAAGAGGAAGTCGTTCTGCGACTTTTTGCAGCTGATCCCGGGTACGGTGAGGAACGAAATCCGTATCCACCCCGGCGGGCGAAACGGAGAAAACGCGAACTTTGGGCGCCAGCACCTTGGCAAGCGCAATTGTGAGCGCATCCAATCCGCCCTTCGCCGCAATATAGGCCAAGCTGCTTCCCACGCCGGTCCGGGCGGCAATAGAGGAGATATTGACAACGGCGGCGTTGTGGCCTTGCTCCAGCATCGGGCGGAACGCTCGAACCATCGCGAAGGGGCCTCTGAGGTTTATCGCTACGGCGCGATCGAATATGTCGTCGGTGAGTGCGTCGAGATCATTTGCCGCGACCGGGGTCGTCGCACCCCCGCAGTTGACCAGGGCATCGAGGCTACCGAATTTTTCACCGACGGCAACGGCTGCCTCCGCGACGGATGCCGGATCATCGATCGCGATGCGCAGGGCCATGTGGCCGCTGCCATAAAGGCTTTGGACGACGTCAGCGGCGATCTCCGGGCGGCTGTTGTAGCCGACGACGATGGTGGTGCCCATCCGGGCGAGCCGAGCGGCGATGGCGCGCCCGATCCCGCTGTTTCCGCCGGTCACGAGCGCAACTCTTGGAACGGCCAGTTCCGGAACTTCGATCAGTGGCATTTTTTCTCCCCAAAAGACCTGCCGACAATGAATTTAAGCCGAATATTCCCTGAGAGCCGCGGCGGCGGCCGATCGGATGAAGCCATGGTCGCTCGACACCAGCATCGCGCGCGCGCCGAGTTCGGCCGCAAAATCGAAGTCGGCCTTGCTGGTCGGCAACATCATGAGCGGAATATCGGCCGCTCGTGCCGCCGCCGCGATCTGCCTGCTTAGTTCCGCCACCTTGGCGCCGGCATGCGGATCGCCTCGGTGTGCTGCCGTCAGATCTCCCCGGCCGATGAACAATGCGTCTATGCCATCTACCCTGGCAATATCCGCCGTCAGGTCAACGGCTTCGAAATCCTCGATCATGGCGATGCAGGCGACCCGGCTGTCCTGCAGCGACATATGATGCTCCGCGTCAATACGTCCCCAATTGCTGGCGCGTGTCAGTCCGGCAAAACCTCGGCTGCCTCCCGCATACCGGCAGCTGCGTGCGATTGCCCGAGCCTTTTCGACCGTGCTTACATGCGGGACCATGATCCCCATCGCGCCCGAATCGAGCGCCGACAGGATGTTTGCTTCACTGAATTCGGCGATGCGCACGACGGGCGCGATATTCGATGCACGAGCGGCAAGGATCATCAGGTCGGTTATGTCGCGGCCGAGCGCGGCATGCTCCTGGTCGATGACCACGAAATCGTAGCCGATCGCCCCCAATATCTCGACCACCTGCGTCGTGGGAAGCTTGAGGAACGTGCCGAGCATCCGCTGGCGTGTCAGCAGTCGTTCACGGAATGCGGTAAAAGCGGGACGCTGTTCTGTCATCTGGCTACCTTTCGTTGCCGATCCCTAGCCATTTCATCGCCAGGAGCGAAGGCAATTGCGGCCCCGTTTCTCCCTGCGAAACATTCCCCACCCGGCCGGCGTTTCTTCTCGCGAAACGGGCGGCGATACCAATTGCGATCCGCGGCTTCGGATGCGAGCCAATGTCTCAGGACAGTGCGACTTCATTCGCGCGTGACGTTCAACGAGGAACACAAAGCCTTGGCTAATCCGACCATCATAAGCTGCGCCGTCACAGGCAATATCACGACGATCGACCAGACCCCTTATCTGCCTGTCACTCCGGAGCAGATTGCTACTGCCTGCATCGATGCTGCGCGGGCGGGCGCTGCGATCGTGCATATCCATGTGAGGCATCCGGACGGCAGGCCCAGCGTGGAATTGCAGCACTACCGCGAGGTTGTCGAGCGCCTGCGGGCAGCGGACGAGGACGTGATCATCAACCTCACGACCGGCCCCGGCGGGCGGTTCGTTCCCAGCGAAGACGAACCGCGCATCGCGGCGCCCGGGACCACGCTGATGCGACCGGAGCAGCGGGTCGAACATGTCGCTTATCTGCGGCCCGAGATCTGCAGTCTCGATTTCAACACGATGTATTCCGGTTCGTCCGTGGTCATCAATACGCCCCGCAATCTCGCAGTCATGGCGGACATCATTCGCAATGCGGGTGTACTGCCGGAGATCGAGGTATTCGATACGGGAGACATACAGCTCGCCAACCAGTTCCTTCAGGAGGGGAGGCTGGCGGAGCCCGCACTGTTCCAGATCGTGCTCGGAGTGCGTTACGGGGCAGTCGCCACGCCGGAAACGCTGATGTACATGAAATCGCTTCTGCCGGCACGCGCTCATTGGGCGGCGTTTGGCGTAGGGCGCTGGGAGTTTCCGATGCTGGCGCAGGCCTGGCTTCTGGGCGGTCACGTTCGGGTCGGGCTGGAGGATAACATCTATCTGGAAAAAGGCGTCCTCGCCTCGAGCAACACCGTGCTCGTGGAGAAGGCCGTGCGCATTTTAAGAGAGCTGGGAGGCGCCATCGCGACCGCCGGCGAGGCGCGAGAAATTCTGGGGCTCAAGAAGCAGCTTCCAAAGTCGCGCTAGAACCTGCCGGCGGTGCATGCCGCTCGGCCGGTTTCCCGGGAACCCGCGGCGCAGCCCTGCTCAAAACAATCCGGTTCCCTGGCGCAAGCCAGACGATTTCGACGACAGCCAGCAGTTCTGGCAGAAAAGCGGAGATGCCAATGTACGTTCAGAGTGATCCACGATCCAATCTGTCCAATGCTGCAAAACCTAGCGGCACGAAAGTGCACAGCAGCTATTTCGGCTCGCAGCTTTCCCTATTCTACGAAGCCGTGCCCCAGATCGCCGATGCCAACGGCGACACATGGATCAGCCGTGGACAGAACTTTGTCGTTGCATACAGCAACGCGAAAGAGGGCGGGCTCTTCTCACGGCGGTCGCAGCCCGATGAATATGCCTTGATCATTCCCGACAGGGAGACGTCGGTCGAAATCACGACCGCAGATGGAACCACCGTCGTTCCGGGATATTCCATCGCCTTCGTGCCGCCGGGCGACAGCTCGATCCGGGTATCCACGGGCGGCAGCATCGTGCGCCTTTTTACACCGAAGTCCGAGGACCTCGCCAGCATCGCCTCGAACGCGGATGCCTTCCTCGGGGCGCATCCCAATGTCCCACCCTTCGAAGCCTGGCCGGAGCCGCCCGGCGGGCTGAAGTTGAAGTGGTACACGCTGGAGGTTCCGGACGATCCGTCCCGGTTCGGGCGCATCTACCGCTCTACGACGTTCATGATCAATTACCTGTCGCCGCGCATCGGTCCTCGCGAACGGGACAAAGTGTCCCCGCACCATCACGACGATTTCGAGCAATGCTCGCTGGCGTTAAGCGGTTCCTTTACGCACCATCTGCGCTGGCCCTGGACCACGAACATGAACATCTGGCGGGAGGATGAACATCTCTACTGCGAATCGCCGTCGATCTGCGTTATTCCTCCGCCCGCGATCCACACGACAACCGCTGAATCCGCTGGCGTAAACCAACTGGTGGACATCTTCGCGCCGCCACGGATGGATTTTTCGCAAAAGCCGGGCTGGGTCCTCAACGCGGACGATTACCCGATGCCGCAGTCCTGACGGTCTATCGGTCGGCCGCCGGCTCCGGGTCTCAGGTTCGGCCGCTACTCCGGAACGGTGTGGGCAAGCGCCGGATCGACGGCAAGGACAACTTTGCCGATCTGGCGGTTTTCGTCCAGGATGCGATGAGCCTCCTGCACTTGTCCGAACGGGACGACCTGATGAATGCGGGTGACGATGCGGCCGTCCTCGATCAGCGGCCAAACGTAACCGACCAGGTCCTTCGCAAGCCGTCCCTTGTAGGAGGGCGGCCTTGGTCTCAGCGTCGATCCGGTGATCGTCAGTCGTCGGCGAACCAGCGTACGGATATCCACCTGCGCCGTGCTGCCTTGATGGCTGGCGATGAAGACGAGCCGGCCGTCGTCCTTCAACAGGTCCAGCTGGCGCTGCGTCCCATTTCCGGCTTGCCCGTCCAGGATGACATCGACCCCTTCGCCGCCGGTCAGGCCGCGGATGTGTTCATCCCAGGCATCGCGATAGTCAACCGCGGCTTGCGCGCCAATCATCCTGCAGACAGCCCGTTTGTCATCGGTGCCGGCGGTTGCAAAGACGGTCGCGTCTCGAAGATGTCTGGCGATCTGGATGCCGGCCATTCCAACCCCGCTGGTTCCACCCTGGATCAGCAGGGTCTCCCCATATTCCAGACGCGCCAGCCAGATCAGATTGTTCCAGGCCGTGAAGAAGACTTCCGGAAGCGAGGCAGCCTCTATAAAGCTCAGACCTTTCGGGATCGGCATGCATTGCACAGCCGGCGCCACGCAGAACTCCGCATAGCCGCCGCCGTTGACGAGCGCGCAGACCAGGTCTCCCACCCGAAGCCCGTCAACACCTTCGCCGACATCGTCGATGATACCGGCAACGTCGAGACCGGGAATTTGCGAGGCGCCCGGCGGTGGCGGATAGAGACCGCGCCGCTGCTGGACATCCGGCCGATTGACCCCGGCTGCGACGACACGGATCAGCACTTCTCCGGCCTGCGGCCGCGGCCGCGGTCGTTCAACGATCCGAAGAACTTCAGGCCCGCCCGGACGTTCGATCCCGATGACTTGCATGTAGCGAGGTCAGCTGAACGGAATGGTCACGTCGCCAATCCGACCAGCTTGGCCGGATTGTCCGCGACCATGGTGCGTACGTCCGTTTCGCTGAATCCCAATGCCAGGCACAGCTTGATCGCCTGGCGCATGCCTTCCACAGGCGTCGGATTGTCGATCTGCCCGAGATCCGAGCCGATCGAGGAATGTTCGACGCCAGCAGCCATGATGTGTTCCTTGAATTCCTCCGGCGTATAGGTGTTGAAGCGGGAATCGACATACAGTCCAGCGGACTGTTCGATGACGGCGCCGAGTTGAGCCAGTTCACGAACGTCGTCGGGCGTGAAGTGGAGCCCGTACATGGGATGATTGACGAGCAGACGCTTGACGCCGCGGGCACGCGCTTCATCGAAGAGCTTCCAGATTTCCCAGACATGCAGATGCCCGGAGGACAGAATGACATCGAATTCCGCAATCATGTCGAGGATCTGCTTCACCTCGTCCAAAATGTTCCCATAAGCATCGACAGGCGTCAGCGCCGGCGAATGCCTCAGCTGGACATTTGAAGCAAGCCGCGTCTTGCGATGCGCGCTGCGGATGTGATTGGCCGCCTGTGCGGTTGGCATCCAGATCAGCTTTGCGCCCATTTTCAGCTGGGCGTCGACGACGAACGGGTTCAATCCGCCCGTCGAATTGTTGAGCACGAGGCCGCTGAACATCGACAGACCTCGGTCTCCGAGCAGCCGCTCCATCATCGGGATCACTGGCGCCACCGAATAGTGATGGTCTTTAAACAGAAGTCCGCGCATACCCGCCGCCGCCGCCTCCTCGGCGGCCTCCATGTGGTCCAGCTTACGAGGCATCGTCGAGGGGCCGGAGTGAACATGAAGATCAACTGCGCCACGCAGCAAAGTGCTTGCCAATTCATCGTCAACACCGGCGATAAGCCTTCTGACTTCCTGTCTATTGCGGTTCATGTCGTCTGCCGAAGCCATGGCAATCTCCTGCTTACATCTTGAACCTCCCTAAAGCTTGACTCCAGATCGCGACAACTTATCATCCCCGGCATTTCGCTAGTCGAAACAGCCATCTAGATTCTACGGGAGGAGGATCCATGGGCATTCGAGCAATCGAACGCGCGATGAATGTTCTGCAAGAGCTGAACCTTCACCCAATCAATACAATTGCCCAATTGCATGCCCGGACAAAGCTCCCGAAACCTACCCTCGTTCGCATCCTGCGTACGCTCGAGGAAGCCGGATATGTCGAAAATGACACGCGGCAGGGAGGCTATCAGGTCAGCGGGCTGGTGACGTCCCTGAGCTCCGGCTTTCACAAGGGGCCGCTGGTGGTGGAAGCGGGCCGCGCCTGGGCCATCGCGATGACCCGCAAACACAAATGGCCGATAGCGATAGCCCTGCCCGACTACGATGGGATGGTGGTGCGCTTCAGCACGGTGCCGGACAGCTTCATTTCGCCGTTTCACAGCACGGTCAACAAGCGCCTCTGTCTGCTTACGCGCGGACTGGGGCTGGCTTACCTTGCCTTCCTCGAGAAGGATGAATTCGACCTGATCATCGACGTGCTGAAGAGATCGGACGATCCGGAGAACGCGCTCAGCCATCATCCAGCCGAACTGAAGCGGGTTATCGGCAAGGTTCATCGAGACGGCTATGCCACCCGGTCGTCTCTCGTGGAGCCGAAAAACTCCAATACCATTGGGGTTCCCATCATGGGCCAGGGCGGGCGGGTGCTAGCGAGCATAGGACTGACCTACTTCAAGTCGGCCTTCGGCTCGGAACGGGAAGCTTGCGAACGCTACGCCCCGATCCTGCAGTCGGCCGCGGGTGCGATCTCGGAAGATCTGGACCGCCTCTCCAACAGTTTTGCCACCTGATCCACCCGGGCCGCCTGCCGGACCGAGACAGCAAGGGCTGCTGGACCGTCTCGGCAAGAACTGCTGTCGATTGGCGGCCATATCAGCTGATGCGGCCGCTTTTCAGAACATGTTCGGTGCCGTTGCGGACATGCCGCGTCAGTATATCCCGAGCGCCGTCAACATCCCGTTTCATGGCAAGCTCGAAAAGCCGCCGGTGGTCGTCCACCACCGGTTTGCCGCGAAAACTCTCGGCCAGCAGATGGTAACGCAGGAAGCGGTCGAAGACGGACGAGAGCGTCGCCATCAGCGTCTCGGAATTGCAGGCCGAGACGAGCGCCTGATGAAATTCCCAATCGTAACGTACCCAATCGACGGTACGTGAGGCATCGCCCTCGAGAAGCTGACGCTCGATCGCCGAAAGCTTGTGATGCGCTGCCACGATGCGCGCTTCCCAATCAAGATCTCCCGTTGCGAAGGAGAGGCCGATCGCATGGCTCTCAAGCAGGATGCGAAGATCCGCCAGTTCCAGGAGTTCCTGCCGGGACGCCGGGCTCACCTCAAACCCACGCTGCCCTTCGGCAATAACAAGGTTCTCTGTGGTGAGCCGGCTCAATATTTCCCTGAGCGTCGAGACGCTGACGGAATAACGCTCCTTGGTTTGCTCCAGCCTGATTTTGGAACCGGGGGGCAGTGCGCCGGAAATGATATCCTGGCGTATCCGCCTGAATACGGTCTCGCCGATCGTCTGGGCGGCCTCTTTTTCCGATTTGAGCATGTTTCCCCCTTTGAGCTCATCGTATATAGCTGATGAAAAGAAAAATATAGGATATAACCTGGTTAGTATGCTATTTTCTGTTTTATGTCCGAAGGCTCGAAAAGCCAGGCAAAGGCAGAATTGACTTATACGAACTATTTCGTACAATACGGAGGTGCAACGTTCTCGGGAGGAATGGCTTGCACTAGGCAGGCTTCGTCGCAGGTAAGCGGCGCGCCGTGAGGAGGAGGAACCAGCCCATGACATTCGAACTGACCCGCCGACACTTTCTCGGCGCCACATTGGCAACCGCCGCCCTGTCCGTGCCGGCGATGGCGCAGGACAAGCCGGTCCTGAAGTTTTCCGCGGTATTTTCCGAACAGGATATTCGCGCCCAGATGACCAAGATGTTCGCCGAGGCGATCGCCGGCTCGTACAAGCTGGAGCCTTATTACGGCGGCAACCTCTTCAAGCAGGGCACCGAGCTCGTCGCCATCCAGCGCGGCAATCTGCAGATGGGCAATATCGCTCCGCAGGATGTTTCCAACCAGATTCCGGAATGGTCAGTGCTCACCTCGGCCTATCTGTTCCGCGACGCGCAGCATGTGACCAAGTTCTTCCGGAGCGAGGCCGGCGCGGAATTCAAGAAGATGGCCGACGAAAAACTCGGCGTTTATATTCTCGGCCCAACCTATTTCGGCGCTCGGCAGATCGGTTTGAAGCCGAACAAGAAGATCACCACGCCCGCGGACATGGCGGGTATCAAGCTGCGCATGCCGGGTGGCGATGCATGGCAGTTCCTCGGCGCCGCGCTCGGGGCCAACCCCACGCCGATGGCTTATGCCGAAGTCTATACCGGTCTGCAGACCGGCGCGATCGACGGCCAGGACAATCCGCTGCCGAACGTCAAGAACATGAAGTTCTATGAAGTCATGTCGCAGATCGTCATGACCTCGCATCTCATCGGCTACGATCTGCTGACCATTTCCAGCAAGATCTGGAAGGGCATGAGCGCCGACCAGCAGAAGTCCTTCCAGGCCGCCGCCGACAAGGCGATGAAGTGGAGCGAGGACCAGCACCTTGCGCAGGAGAAGACGCTGGTCGACGAATTCAAGAAGGCCGGTCTCAATATCTACGAGCCGGACATCGCTGCCTTCCGCAAATTTGCCCAGGAGAAATACCTGGCCTCCGATCTTGCCAAGTCGTGGCCAAAGGGCGTTCTCGAAAAGGTTGCGGCAATCTGAAATAGTCCGCCCAAGGGCGGGCTCCTCACAAATGCGGCGGCGGGCCGGAGCGATCAAACGCCCGGTCTGCTGACCGAGCCTCCGGGGGAGGGGGTAAATGAATTCGAAACTTATCGCTGCGAGCGGCTGGCTGCGGCGCCGCGCCGAAAATCTCCTGGCGCTGATGCTGCTCGGGATGTTTGTCGCTTTCGTGCTGCAGATCATCTTCCGCTACATCCTGAACCTTTCGGTTGGCTGGACCAACGAGATCAGCGTCGTGTTGTGGATCTGGATCGTGCTGTTCGGCGCTGCCTTCGTGGTGCGGGAAGTGGAGGAGATCCGCTTCGACTTCTTCTGGGCTGGCGCGGGTGACAGGGCGCGGCGGGTGATGCAGATCATCTGCGCCATCGCGCTCGTCGTCCTGTTCGGCATATCCCTGCCGGCGGTGATCGACTACGTGAGTTTCATGAAGGTGGAAAGCACCGCCTATTTGAAGATCCGCTTCGACTACCTTTATTCCATCTATATCGTCTTCGCCGTCGCGATGATCGTGCGTTACATATGGCTCGGAGTGCTCGCTGTACGCGGCAGGGCGCCCGAAGCCTTTGATCCCACTAAAGCGGGCTCGGGCGTATGAACTTCACAAGCCCCTTTTCGATCGCGATCGTCGTCATCACGGCGCTCGCCTTCCTCGGCCTGCCGATCGGCCTTTCCATGATGTGCGGCTCGATCCTCTACCTGCTCCTCGCCGGGGCGGACATGGGCACGGTGGCCGAACAGTTCCTGAATGGCATGTATTCGAACTATGTCATCCTGTCGGTGCCGCTCTTCGTGCTGGCCGCAGAGTTCATGAATATCGGTTCGATGACCGAACGGCTGCTGGCGTTCTGCAACGTACTGGTCGGCCGCTTCCGTGGCGGGCTGGCGCAGGTCAACGTGGTGCAGAGCATCATCTTTGCCGGCATGTCGGGGTCGGCGATCGCCGATGCCGCCGGAAGCGGCCGGATGATGCAGAACATGATGACGCGGGATGGGCGCTACACGCCAAGCTTTGCCGCGGCGTTGACGGCCGTCACGTCAGTCATCGGCCCGATCATCCCGCCCTCGATCCCGATGGTCATCTATGCGCTCGTGTCGGATGCCTCGATCGGCTACCTCTTCCTCGCAGGGATGGTGCCTGGCCTGCTGATGGCCGGCCTGCAGATGATGCAGGTGGCGATCACCGCGCGGCGCAAAAATTTCCCCGTCGAAGATCCGGTGCCGCTGCGGGATATTCCCCGCATCACCTGGCGCGCCTTCCCGGCCTTGATGATGCCGGTCGTGCTGCTCGGCTGCATCTATTCAGGTATTACGACCCCGACCGAAGCCGCCGCGCTCGCGGCTGCCTATGCGCTGGTGATCTCGCTGGTCATATACCGGAGCATCAGCTTCGGAGCCTTCTACGATTCGCTTTTGCTCAGCGCCAAGTCGACGGCGTCCATCGGCATGCTGATCGCCGGCTCTCTGGTGTTCAACTATGTCGTGACGATCGAAAATATCCCCGACGCCCTGCGGGTGCTGTTGACCAGCTGGGACCTGACGCCCACCAGCTTTCTCATCCTTGTCAACATCCTGCTGCTTCTGCTCGGCTGCGTGCTGGAGGGCACGGCGATCCTCCTGATCATCGTGCCGGTCTTCATTCCGACCGCCCAGGCGCTCGGAATCGACATGGTGCATTTCGGGGTCGTGGTGGTCGTCAACATCATGCTCGGCCTCGTCACGCCACCTTACGGTCTGCTGCTCTTCATCATGACGAACATTTCCGGCGTGCCGGTGAAGGACATCATCAAGGACGCGGCACCCTTCATTTTCTGGATGGTGGTCAGCCTGGTCATCATCACTTTCGTGCCGGACGTCGTCCTCTGGCTTCCGCGCCTAATGGGTTATCAGGGGTGAACCGATGAAGCCGATCTATATTCTCAACGGTCCGAACCTCAATCGGCTCGGGAAACGCGAGCCGGAAATCTACGGCACCACGACGCTTGCGGAAGTGGAGGCGTGGTGCCGGGAGGCGGCGGGCGAACGCCCGGTCGAATTCCGCCAGACCAACAGCGAGGAGAAGCTGATCGACTGGGTGCATGAGGCAATCGACGAGGGTGCGGGGATCATCATCAATCCTGCCGCTTTCACCTTCACGTCCCTGGCGCTCCTCGATGCTTTGAAGATGTTCCAGGGGCCGATCATCGAGTTTCACATCAGCAACGTCCATCGCCGCGAACAGATCTATCACAACTCCTATGTCTCCATGACGGCGACGACGGTGATGGCCGGTCTCGGGGCTACAGGCTATCCGCTGGCGGTGAAGGCGTTGGAGCGACTGATCGAAGAGCAGAGACGATAGGCCATCTCGAGCGGCCGGCGTTCCGGCAAATAACGCTCGCACCCCAAAAGGCTAATATTGACAGGCAATGTATACAGACCTATTGCTGGTATAACGCAATTGTGGGGGAGCGGCAGGCCGGCGGTTTTCTTGGTCGCGTATGGCATTCCTTTTTATCCAGGTTTTTCTTGCAGTGTCGATGCCCGGGGCGGAGTTAATCGTTTCCATGGGCGGTTGTTGGCAAGACGCGACGGAAGAGGCGAGGCTGTATACACGGGATTTGCAAATCCGGGCCAAATTCTCAGAAGCGACTGGGACATGTCTGGTCACGTTCTGCCGGCTGACGAAAGCGGAAAATAGTCGGACGCCAAACTGTTGCGGCCGTTGACTGTTGATCGCGATGTCCCCGATATATCCCGACAGGTTGTGATGGGCCGGAGGCCGCAAGGAGGACGCGGCCCGTCGACAGGAGTTTTGAGAACAGTTCGTCTTAGAGGAGGAAAGAGAATGATCACCAGAAGAACATTGATGGCTGCGGCCGGTCTCGCCATGGGCGGGCTCGTTGCCATTCCGGCGTCCGCGCAGGAGACGGTCAAGATCGGCCTTATCCTGCCGATGACCGGCCCGTTCGCATCCACCGGCCGCCAGGTCGAAGCGGGCGTCAAGGCCTATATGGCGCTGAACGGCGATACCGTCGCCGGCAAGAAGATCGAAGTCGTGCTGCGCGACGACGGTGGTGTCGCCGACCAGACCCGCCGCATCGCCCAGGAACTCGTCGTCAACGACGGCGCCAAGATGCTGATGGGCTTTGGCTTGACGCCGCTTGCCATGTCGGTTGCGCCGGTTCTCAACCAGGCGAAGATCCCGGCGATCATCACCTCGGCTACGACCTCGGCGATCATGCCGCAGTCGCAATACTACGTCCGCACCTCGATGGGCGGCCCACAGTCCGCCGTTCCGGTGGCCACCTGGGCGGTGCAGAACAACCTGAAGAAGGTGGTGACGCTGGTCTCCGATTACGGCCCGGGGATCGATATCGAGCAGGGGTTCACCAACCAGTTCAAGAAAGACGGCGGCACGATCGTCGAGGCGATCCGCGTGCCTTTGGCGAACCCGGATTTCGCCCCCTTCCTGCAGCGCGTCCGTGACGCCAAGCCCGACGCGGTCTTCGCCTTCGTGCCGGCCGGCATCGGTGCGCAGTTCATGAAGCAGTATGTCGACCGCGGCCTGGCCGACGCCGGCATCAAGCTGATTGCCACCGGCGACGTCACCGACGACGACCTGCTGAACGGCATGGGCGCGGTCGCCAAGGGCGTCATCACCGGCCATTTCTATTCGGCCCTGCACGACAGCCCGGAAAACAAGGCTTTCGTCGCCCAGGTCAAGAAGGCTGCCAACAACATGCGCCCGAACTTCATGTCGGTCGGCGGCTATGACGCCATGACGCTCGCCTATATGGCGCTGAAGAAGACCAATGGCGATACCGACGGGACCAAGCTCATCGAAGCCATGAAGGGCGCCACTTGGACGAGCCCGCGTGGCCCGATCACCATCGATCCGGCCACCCGCGATATCATCCAGGACATCTACATGCGCGAAGTCAAGGAAGTAAACGGCGAACTCTACAACGTTGAATTCGCGACCTTCCCGAAGATCAAGGACCCGAACGCCAAGTAAGGCGAGGTTGGTATTGCCAAGATAGGAATGGCGGGCTTTGGTCCGCCATTTTTGGTTTTGGGCCTGCTTACGGCCCGGGGCGAACGTTGCGCTTGAATGGAGCTTTTCCCACGGAGAGTCTCGCGCGATCGGCGTTGAATTAGCGGCCGACCGCCCCGTTGTTCCTTGGTTCGTTCGTTGGCGGCTAGATCCATCGCTAATTGAGCACGTTGAAAAGCCACAATCATGGTCCTTGTGCCAACTTCGCGTTGATCGCGACGTTACTGTCGCCCGTGAAATCATTCGTGAGCGATCCATCGATCACGAGGTCTCCGATGTATTTCACAGTGCACAGCCGTCGCCGATGGTCAGAAATCGCGACTAAGGCAACCATTCAGTTTGGCCTGAAGCTCTTCGTGGGGATAGTCGTTTTCGTTGGTGCCGCCCATGCCAGTGCGTCTGAGCCTGCCACTACAAAGCGAGGTCACGACCTCGTCTCGGACAACTGTTCCGTCTGTCACGCCATCGGCAAAACAGGCGATAGCCCGCTTGCGGCTGCTCCGCATTTCAGGGACCTTCATCAGCGCTACGACGTGGAATTCCTGATGGAGGCGCTGGTCGAGGGGATAACGACCGCACACCCGGAGATGCCGGAATTTCGGTTCAGCTCTCCGGACGCCGCGGCAATTGTCGCTTACCTCAGTCACTGGAAGAACCGAAAACCCGAGACTGAGCCTACCGTGTCATTCCTCAGTGCGTCGCAGCCGTACCATTTTCATATATCGTAGATTGGGCGATCGGGTAGATCTCGCCGTCGGAAGCCGACATCAACTGACGACGGTTCCATAAGTATGCTTACGCCTGACAACGGATGCGATCCGGGTCTATATGAAGGGCACCGTAAGCCCGCCGTTCATATATTGACTTTGGATGATATCTTTCTGCGCCCATGCAGGACGCGGACGATTTCAATGGTACCGCCACTGAGCCGATAAAGAGTCAGATATTCACCTGAGACGAGATGCCGAAGTCCAGGCGCGATATCGTCGCGCGCAACTCCCGAGTAGGGGTGTCGGGCGAGATTGTCCCAGCGTGCTTCAATCGCGTCAAGAACACGGTCAGCTGCAGATATGTTGTCAACGGCTATGTAGGACCATATCTCTATCAGGTCCTCGTCCGCACGATTGGTTCGGATAACTGGAAGCACGGTTAGCGTTCGTGTCGTGAGGATTCTAATCGTTCGCGCGCTGTAGCTTTTACCTCTGCCATTGTCGTGCGCGAACTTGGGCCGCTTTCGATGCCCTCCTGCACGAGCACTCGCAAATCCTCGACGGTATAGCCGAGTAAATCACGTCGCTCCTTCCACTCGCGGACGGCATCACGGATGGCTTCGCTCGTCGATGCATATTCGCCAGCATCGACCGCGCTTCGCACAAAGCCCGCCATTTCGGATGTCAGTGCAATCGTAATTTTCTCGACCGTCGCCATACTTTTCAGCCTCCGACTTACGCGTAATGGTATGCGATTGGCGTACCGTATGCAAGGGATGTCTATTGTATTCGGAGCAGTACACGACGCCTGGAGCCGAATGACTATCCAACCCGCCCCAGTCGGCCACCAAGTGGTCGTAGGTTCAAATCTAATCAAGGCGACCGGTTTTGACCGGCCATTCGCCCACTGATAGAATTCGCTAGTCGCTATTCCGCTCAAGCATTTTGAGGTGCTCCGTGCATACGTCTATGACCAACTCCAGCAGCAGGCTGGTCCGTTCTCCGAGCCACGAGAGCGCCTCCTCGCTGATCTCGTAATGTTTGGAGTACCGCGCCTTCACATAGGCTTCGTTGAGCGTGTTGAACCAGGCGCGCTCGCGGTGCTGATCGCGCGGGAACGCCTCGGCCAGACGCCGGTCCTGCTCCTCGGCAAGCGAGCGCAGGAATTTGATGTTGTGGGAGGGCGGGCCGTAATTCGTGAGCGTGAGGAGCACGCAGGAATAGGTCTGCTCAAGCGATTGATGGAGAAGAAACGCGGCCTCGTGGGTATACCGGCTTGAATCGCTGACATCGCAAGAGTCTTCAGATTCCGCGCTGTCGTAGATCGCTGTTCAAAATGCTCCCTCGCAACCCGCAGCCGATCTACCGGCGAAAGAGCCTGCGGCTCCACAAGCGGCTCATCGTCAAGTTCATAAAGGACGATGCCTTCCTTGCGGATATCGGAGAAGAAGTACTGTCCCTCCTTCAGATAGGTGTTCACCTCCCGCCTGGAATGGACGATGAAACTCACCGGTGTTTCGATCGACTTGTCGCGGATCAGCCGGTCGGCGGCCTTGTACCAATAGTCGGCGAATTCGCAGAGCCTGCGGTCGTTGACGATAATCAGCAGATCGAAGTCGGAGCGATAGCCCTTCATGGTGAACGGCTCGTCGACCCGGCCGCCCTTGGCATAGGAGCCGAACAGGATGATTTTCAGGATCCGGCCGCGCTTCTTGAACTCGGCCGTGCCCTGTTTCAGGGCGTCCTCGAATTCCTCGTGCAGGATTTCCAGGACCCTGCCGAGCTCTCGCTGTTTGCGCGGTGGTATATGATCGAGCGACGATTTCATGAGCAATCGATAGGAGAAAGATCTGGAACCGTCCACTGGCAGTTCAGGTAGTCCCCCGGGTCCACCGCCAGGGAATTCGGGCAGCGATTTGGTGTCCGCCGAGTAGTGAAGCGCAGGTTGCCGCGCGCGGGATGCTCCGATGGATCGAGATTGGCGGTTGTTGCGTTGTTGTCGTATGCATGGGTCCGACAAATGGCGGGCCAAGGCGTTCCATGTGTCGCGGGTGCGCCCTACCAGACGGAGTTTGAGATTGAGTGTTGCCTTCACCAAGGAAGAGAGTTCCGAAACCGCTTCGGAAACCCTGCTGCCCGACCGTCCGATTTCGCCGCACCCGAACTTGGTGACGGAAGCGGGGTTGAAGGCTTTGGAATTGCAGCTCCGGGATGCGCGCGAAGCCTATGGCGCGGCGAGCGCGATCGAGGACGTCAATGAACGGCGGCGGCAGCAGGCAAATCCCATGCGTGATGCGCGCTATTTTGCAGCGAGAGTTCACACGGCCCAGCTCGTTCCGAACCCGACGTCGATCGAGAATGTCGCTTTCGGCAGCACGGTGACCTTTAGCCGTGACGATGGGCGCGTTCAGACCTATCGAATCGTCGGAGAGGATGAAGCGGATCCCAAGACCGGATCGATCTCTTTCGTTTCCCCGGTGGCCAGGCTGCTGATGGGCAAGGCTGTCGGCGATGTCGTCAGCGTCGGCGATCAGGAGCTGGAGGTCCTCGCAATCTCCTGAAGCGCTCATATGGACGCTGTATACGTGTTCAAACGGGCGAATGACGGGTTGAGCAGGCGTCCGGCAATGGCTATCAGGTGCGGACTGCAAACCGACCTTCAGCGAACCACGAGGCGCATTCCGGCATGACCCCAGATTTTCTCGTCACCCATTCGGGTGGCTTTCATGCCGACGAACTGCTGTCGAGCGTCGTCCTGACCCGGCTTTTTCCGAAGGCTCGGATCGTTCGCAGCCGCGCGCCCGAATGGATTACACCCGGTGCCGACCGCATCATCTACGACGTCGGCGGCGCCTATGACGCTGCGGCGCAAGTCTTCGATCACCACCAGCGCGGCGCGCCGCTGCGGGACGATGGCCAGCCTTACAGCTCGTTCGGATTGGTCTGGAAGCATTATGGCCGTGATTATCTCGCCGCGCTGGGCCTTCCCGGGGCTCATGTCGAGACCTTGCACGCCTCTTTCGATGCGAGCTTCGTGCTTCCGGTCGATCTGATGGACAATGGTGCGCTCAGCCCTTCGATTGCGGGGCCGCTGGCTGGGCTCACCCTGCCATCTCTCCTCGAAACCCTGAAACCCGTTTTCGACGAGACCGATCCGGAAGCGGAAAACCGCGGTTTCCACGCGGCACTGGCCATTGCCCGCAGTTTCGTCGAGGCAAGGATTGCCCAGAGCGCCGCAAAATTGCGGGCCGAGGCACTCGTGCATCAGGCGATCGTGGCTACGGGCGAAGGGCGCATTCTGGAATTGCCGGCTGGGATGCCATTCCGCCCGGCGATCATCAAGGCAGGCGCCGATCATCTGTTGTTCGTCGTTCACCCGCGTGACAAGGACTGGTGCCTCACGACTATCCGCCGTGCGGACGAAGGTTTCGAGGTGCGCGCCGATCTGCCGGCGGCCTGGGCCGGCCTGACCGATCGGGATCTCGAGGCAGCCTGCGGCGTCGAGGGCGCGAGCTTCTGCCACAATGGCCGGTTCATCGCCGCCGCCAGGACCCGCGAGGCGGCGCTCGCCATGGCCGAGCTGGCGGTCAGGGAAGCCGTTTCCAACGAGGCCAAATAAGGGGCGGGGGCGGCAAGGAAGGGGTGGCAGCCGCGGAGACGCGGTCGGTAACCGGGCTTGCGCTTCCGGCATCTGCCAGATGTGCTAGAAGAGCCCATCATGAATTCCTCGCGGTCCGCCTCGTCATCGACGATCCTGCATCACAGCCTCAGGCACCTGAGAGCGTTCCTCGCGGTCGTCGATACCGGCTCTGTGACCAAGGCGGCAGAGCTCTGCTTCGTCTCCCAGCCTGCGGTCACCCAGGCACTGTCGAAGATAGAAAAGACCGCCGGCCTGCCGCTCTTTTCCCGCACTCCGCAGCGGATTTTTGCCAATGGCGCCGGCGAAATCCTGGCGCTGCGCATCAAGCGTGCCTTCGCATATCTTGATCCCGCCTTGTCGGAACTGTCGCCGCGACTGCGGGTAACGGCGACGACCGCGCAGCTGAAATCGCTGATCGCGGTTCGGGAAACCGAGAATTTTACGCTTGCGGCGGCCCGACTGGACCTCAGCCAGCCAGCGGTCTATCGCGCCGTCAGCCAGCTCGAAGAGGAGGCGGCGCGTCCGCTGTTTGAACGCACGTCCTACGGCATCGTCGCGACGCGTGCGGCCCATACGCTCGCTCAGGCGGCAAGGCTCGCCTTTGTCGAACTGGAACAGGCGGATGCGGATCTTGCGGAGCTGACGGCCGCCGAGATCGGCCAGATCGTCATCGGCGCGACGCCGCTTGCCAAATCCTATGTGCTGCCGAAGGCGATCGCGGGGTTCCGGAAGATCCGGCCGAACCTGCCGATCCAGATCCAGGAGGGTCCTTACCCGGACCTGCTGGGTGCTCTGCGCCGTGGCGAAGTGGATTTCATGATCGGCGCGCTTCGAGTCCCGGCGCCGATCGGGGATGTGGAACAGAAGGTTCTGTTTCACGACACGGTGGTCATGGTTTCGGGGCAGGCACATCCGCTGGCCGGTCGGGAGGAGCTGACCGTGGAGGACCTTGCCGCCTTCCCCTGGGTCGTCAACCAGAGCGGGACGCCGATGCGCCGGTATTTCGACAGCGTCTTTGCCGGTTCGGCAAATGGCCCGCCGAAGAGCATCGTCGAGACCGGTTCGCTGATCTTGATGCGCGAGCTCCTGGATTCCACCGACCATCTCGGCTGCACATCCCGTCTCCAGGCCGAAGCGGAGATCGCCCGCGGGCTGATGCGGGCACTGCCCTTCGACCTCAGCCACACATCGCGGCCGATCGGGGTGACGACGAGAAGGAACTGGCTGCCGACGGCCGCACAGCAGGCGTTCCTGGAGCTTTTGCCCACCTGGTCCGATCGATTGCTATAACCATAACTTATGAGTCCGGCAGATGAACTGATTGAGCGTGGAGACGCGGCCGGGCTAAGGTGCAAATGTGCCAGAGAGGTGGAGAGTCTGGTATTGGCGCGGGAATCGCCGTGTCGAGGCCATGGAGGTTAACGAAAAGTTGAAAATGGTGGGACGTCGAAGTATCTCGGCCCGTTGACTGACGTATCGGCGGTCTACGATATAGGCTACCGGTCATGGCAGGCCCTGGGCTGACGTCCGGATCCAGTCCAGCAAGGGCCACGACAAGAAAATTCCGCACTCGGAGGAGGAAATACATGCTGAACAGAAGAATGCTCATTGCAGCTGCCGGCGTAGCGCTCAGCTGCCTTGCTGCCATTCCGGCGGCTGCCCAGGAAACCATCAAGATCGGCCTCATCCTGCCGATGACCGGTCCGTTTGCATCGACCGGCCGTCAGGTTTCGGCCGGCGTCAAGACCTTCATGGCGATGAAGGGCGACACGGTTGCCGGCAAGAAGATCGAGCTCGTCATCCGCGACGACGCCGGCACGGCCGACCAGACCCGCCGCATCGCCCAGGAATTGGTGGTCAACGACGGCGCCAAGGTTCTGGCCGGCTTCGGCCTGACGCCGCTCGCCATGGCGGTCGCCCCGGTCGCGACCCAGGCGAAGATCCCCTCCGTGGTCATGGCTGCCGGCACGGCCTCCATTACCAAGGCGTCGGAATACATCACCCGCACCTCGGGTACCCTGCCGCAGTACTCCCTTCCGGTCGGCACCTGGGCTGCCGCCAACAAGATCAGGAAGGTCGTGACGCTGGTTTCCGACTACGGTCCAGGCATCGACGCGGAGAAGTGGTTCACCAAGGAGTTCAAGGCCAAGGGCGGCGAGATCGTTGAAGCCGTCCGCGTCCCGCTCGCCAATCCCGATTTCGCGCCCTTCCTGCAGCGCGTCCGTGACGCCAAGCCCGATGCGGTTTTTGTCTTCCTTCCGTCGGGTGCCGGTTCGCTGTTCATGAAGCAGTTCGCCGACCGTGGCCTTGCCGATGCCGGTATCAAGCTGATCGCGACCGGCGACGTGACCGACGACGATATCCTCAACTCGATGGGCAAGCCGGCAATCGGCACCATTACCGGCCATTTTTATGCGACCGCCCATGACAGCCCGGAAAACAAGGCCTATGTCGCAGCCTTCAAGAAGGCCAATTCCGACATGCGCCCGAACTTCATGTCGGTTGGCGGCTACGACGGCATGGCGCTGATCTACGCGGCGCTCGAAAAGACCAAAGGCGACGTTACCGGCCCGGCCTTCATGGCCGCCGTCAAGGGCCTCTCGTGGACGAGCCCGCGTGGTCCCGTCTCGATCGATCCGGAAACCCGCGATATCATCCAGAACATCTACATGCGCGAGGTCAAGGACGTAAACGGCGAGCTGCAGAACGTCGAGTTCCAGACGTTCAAGGATCTCAAGGATCCGGAAAAGGCGGAAGCCAAGTAAGGGCGCTTTGCAAACGGACGGCGGGAGACTGCTTCCGCCGTTCCGCTGCGAGAATATCCTGGCATCCTTGTTCTTGACCGCAGTCTCCCGAGTGGGAATGTTAGGATCTGTTGATCGGTAAACGGGCGCGCGGCCATGGGCGGAAAAACGCCGGCGGTCGCTCTCAAAGAAGAGCCAAATGCTTACAATCCTGTTCGATGGCATTGCCTACGGCATGCTGCTTTTCATTCTGGCCTGCGGGCTGACGGTAACGCTCGGTCTGATGAATTTCATCAACCTGGCGCATGGCGCGTTTGCCATGGCCGGCGGCTACGTGACGGTGGTGATGATGAACCGTTACGGCATCTCCTTCTATTGGTGCCTGCCGGCGGCCTTCATCGTTTCGGCACTGATCGGCCTTCTGCTGGAGCGGACGCTCTACCAGTGGCTCTACCAGGCGCCGCATCTGGACCAGGTCCTCTTCTCGATCGGCATCGTCTTCATGGCGATTGCAGCGACCGACTATTTCATGGGCGGCCAGCAGCAGTTGATCAACCTGCCGCCGGAACTTTCCGGCCGCATGGACGTGTTCGGCGTCGGCGTCGGCCGCTACAGGCTCTTTACCATCATCGTCTGCGCCGCACTGGCGCTCGCTCTGCAGCTCATCCTCTCGAAGACCCGCTTCGGCAGCCGGCTGCGCGCCGCGGTCGACGACCGGCGCGTCGCCATGGGCCTCGGCATCAATGTACCGCTCGTCTTTGCACTGACCTTTGCCTTCGGTTCGGGCCTTGCGGGCTTGGGCGGCGCGATGGGCGCGGAAATCCTCGGCCTCGATCCGAACTTCCCGCTGAAATTCATGATCTACTTCCTGATCGTCGTCTCCGTCGGCGGCACGTCCACCGTCTCGGGACCGTTCCTCGCCGCCTTGCTGCTCGGCATCGCCGACGTGGCCGGCAAATATTACGTGCCGGCGATCGGTCCCTTCGTTATCTACGCGCTGATGATCGTCATGCTGATCGTGCGGCCGAACGGCCTGTTCTCAAGGGGCGGCCGATGAGCGTTCTTCCGCAGGAAACAACCGTGTCCGCAAATTCCTCCACCGCCACAGCCGAGACCCGCGCTGCGAAGCTGATGAAGCGCAGAAGCCGCATCCGCTTCTACGAATTCATCGTCTGGATCGCCGCGATCGCAGCCTATTTCCTGCTGCCTTCGAAGATGCTGATCCTCACCGAGATCGCCATCCTGGCGCTGTTTGCCGTGTCGCTCGACCTGGTGCTTGGGTTTGCCGGCATCGTTTCGCTTGGCCATACCGCCTTTTTCGGCCTCGGCGCCTATGTGGCGGGCCTGTTGGCGCTGCATTTCATCGCCGAACCGGTGACAGGCCTGATCGTCGCCGGTATCGTGTCCGGCCTTCTCGGACTGCTCACCAGCTTCCTCATCCTGCGCGGTTCGGACCTCACCCGCCTGATGACGACGCTCGGCATCGGTTTGATGATGGCGGAAGTCGCCAACCAGATGGCCTGGCTGACCGGCGGCGCCGACGGCCTCAGCGGCTTTTCGCCCGGCCCGATCCTCGGCCTGTTCGAGTTCGATCTGTTCGGCAAGGTCGGTTATCTCTATTGCGTCGTCGTTCTCTTCATCGGCACGATGATCATGCGTCGCATCGCCTTCTCGCCCTTCGGCCTGTCGCTGAAAGCCATCAAGGGCAATGCGATGCGCTCTGCGATGATCGCCGTGCCCGGCCGCAAGCGCATCGTTATCGCCTATACGATCGCGGCGGTGTTTGCCGGCATGGCGGGTGCGCTGCTCACCCAGACGACGGCCTTCGTTTCCCCCGACGTGCTCGCCTTCCATCGCTCGGCCGACGTGCTACTGGTGCTCGTCATCGGCGGTACGGGTTATCTTTATGGCGGGATCTTCGGCGCGATCCTGTTCACGCTGGTCAAGGACTGGCTGTCGGTGATCACGCCGCAATACTGGATGTTCTATATCGGCCTGCTGCTCGTCATCCTCGTGCTGATCGGTCGAGACCGGCTGTCGCGCTGGGTCGAATACCTGCCCGAGCGCCTTTCGAAGAAGGAGGACCGCTGATGAGCGAGATCGTTCTCGAGACCAGACACCTGGTGCGACGCTTCGGTGCCTTCCTTGCCACCAATGACGTGAGCCTGAAGGTGGAGCGCGGTGCTCGCCATGCGCTGATCGGCCCGAACGGTGCCGGCAAGACGACGCTGATCAACCTTCTGACCGGTGTTTTGCCGCCGTCGGAAGGCCAGGTTTTCCTCGAAGGCGAGGACATCACCTCGATGGCCTCGTTCCGTCGGGTCAAGCGCGGGCTGACCCGCACCTTCCAGATCAACCAGCTCTTCAACGAGTTCACGCCGCTCGAAACCGTGGCGCTGGCGATTGCCGAGCGGGAAGGCGTCGGCCACAATCTGTGGCGGTCGATTGCCGGTTACGGCAAGGTGGTCGACGAGGCGGCAGCCCTGCTGGCGCGCTTCGGCCTTGCTTCTGTGATGGGCGAGCGCACCGTGATCCTGCCCTATGGCAAGCAGCGCCTGCTCGAGATCGCGCTCGCTTTCGCCTCCAGGCCGCGGGTTCTGCTGCTCGACGAACCGGCCGCCGGTGTGCCGGAGGACGAGCGGCACGAAGTACTGCAGATCGTGTCCGACCTTCCCGCCGACGTCACGGTACTTCTGATCGAGCACGACATGGATCTGGTCTTCTCGTTCGCCAACCGGATCTCGGTTCTGGTGGCGGGCGCCGTCTTCGTCGAAGGAACGGTGGCGGAAATCTCCGCCGATCCGCGCGTCAAGGCGGTCTATCTTGGAGAAAATGCATGAGCGCCCCGGTTCTTCTCACCGAAAAGCTGGTCGCAGGTTATGGCGAGGCGAGCGTTCTCGCCGGCATCAGCCTGAAGATCGAGGAAGGCCGCACTCTGGCCCTGCTCGGCCGCAACGGCACCGGCAAGACGACCTTCGTCAATACGCTCGCCGGCGTCACCACGCATCATTCCGGCTCGATCCACCTGATGGGGCGCGACGTGACGAAACTGCGAGCCGACCGACGCGCCGCGGCCGGCATCGGCTGGGTGCCGCAGGAGCGAAACATCTTCAAGTCGCTGACCGTCGAGGAGAACATGACGGCGATCGCGCGTCCCGGTGTCTGGACGCTGGAGCGGGTCTATACGATGTTCCCGCGTCTCAAGGAGCGCCGCAAGAACCTCGGCAACCAACTCTCTGGCGGCGAGCAGCAGATGCTGGCGGTCGGTCGGGCACTGATGGTCAATCCGAAACTGCTTCTGCTCGATGAACCGACCGAAGGGCTTGCGCCCATCATCGTCGACGAGTTGCTGGCGGCGATCCAGCGGATCACGCAAGGCGAAGGCATGTCGGCCATCATCATCGAGCAGAAGGCCCGCAAGGTTTTGCCGCTTTCCGACGACGCCGTCATCCTCGATCGCGGCGCAATCGTCTACCAGGGCACCAGCGCCGACCTGCTCGCCAACGAGGATATTCTCGGCCAGCATCTGACCGTGGAAAAGGGCGCAAGGCACTAATTCTCAAACGCGCGAGAGGGCATAAACCCCCTTTCGACGCCAATGAGCTGAACTCCGGATCCAGCGATCCGCTCAGTGTGCCGTCCCATCGACGATCACGTGGTCGTGGTCCATCGAGCATTTCTCGATGCGGGCATGCACCCTGTAGACGTCCCGCAGCATATCGACCGTGACGACGTCGCGCGGGTTGCCGCAGGCGCGCATGCGGCCGTTGGCGATCACCAGGACCTTGTCGGCAAAACGCAGTGCCTGGTTGAGGTCGTGGATGGCGATCATCACGATCATGCCCTTGGAGCGCGCTCGCCGCTGCATGAAATCCAGCACCTCGACCTGGCGGTGAAGATCGAGCGCGCTGGTTGGCTCGTCCATCAGCATGATTTCCGGCTCGCGCACCAGCGCCTGGGCGATCGACACAAGCTGGCGCTGACCACCGGAAAGCGCACCGAGATCACGAAACGCGATGGAGGTGATGTTGAGCGCCCTCATTATCTCGTCGATGAACGAGAGATCGCTGTCGCTGACGGTCCAGGACTGACCCTGCTTGCGGGCAAGAAGAATGGATTCATAGACGGTCAGCACCGCATTGGCGGACGTGTCCTGCGGCATGTAGGTGATGGCGTTCCTGGTCCTGGCGCCATCGATGACGATATTGCCCGGTCCCTTCAGGAGGCCCGTGATGCGCTTGAACAGCGTCGACTTGCCGGCGGCGTTGGGGCCGATGACGGCGATCAGCTCGCCGGCCTGCATGACCGGCGTCGTCACGTCTTCCACGAACAGCTTGCGGCCGTGATAGGCGCCAACCGATTGCAGTTGCATCGCTACCATGACCGGCTCCGGTTCGAGAGGATGAGCGAGAAGAAGAACGGAACGCCGACCAGTGCTGTGATGATGCCGATCGGGAAGACGACGCCGGGGATGATCGACTTCGAGACGATCGAGGTGACCGACAGAAGCAGCGCTCCCGACAGGATCGAACCCGGCAGGAAGAAGCGCTGGTCTTCGCCGAGGATCATGCGGGCGATATGGGGCCCGACCAGGCCGACGAAACCGATCGTGCCGACGAAGCTGACCGGGACTGCAGCGAGCAGCGAGATGATCAGCATGGTTTCGAGCCGGATGCGCCGAACATTGACGCCAAAGCTCGCGGCCTTGTCCTCGCCGAGCCGGATGGCGGTCAGCGCCCAGGCGTGGCGGGCAAACAGCGGCAGCGCGATCAACAGGACGGCAAGCGTGATGCCTATCTTCGGCCAGGTCGCCTTGGTGAGGCTGCCCATGGTCCAGAAGACGACGGCCGACAGCGCCTGCTCGGAAGCGAGATATTGCAGGAAGGCGAGCAGCGCATTGAAGGTGAAGACCAGCGCAATGCCGAGCAGGACGACCGTCTGCACCGAAACGCCGCGCATCTGCGAGATGAAATGGATGAACAGCGTGGCGATCAGCGCCATGATGAAGGCATTGACCGGTACGAGCAGGGTGGCTGCGACCGGCAGGATGGAGACGCTGGTGACGATCGCGAGCGCTGCCCCGAAACTGGCGGCCGCCGAGATGCCGAGCGTGAACGGGCTGGCGAGTGGGTTGGCAAGGATGGTCTGCATCTGCGCACCAGCGACCGACAGCGCGGCGCCGACGACGATCGCCATGACGGCAACCGGCATGCGGATATCCCAGACGACCGCCCTTATCTGCGCCGAGACGGAAGAGGGATCGATCAGCGCGGCGATCACCTCGCTGAGGCTGTAGCGGGCAGGGCCCCAGGCGAGATCGACGGCGAATGACAGACAAAGGGCGGCTGTCATGGCTGCGAGGATCATGAGCTTGCGCCGGGCGAGGGCGCGATAGCGCTCGCGCCCGGCTTCAGCTTCGATCGGCAATGCGGCGATCTCGGCCATATCGGTTTACTTCGCTGCCTTGGCGTCCAGCCAGTAACCCGGCTGATAAGGGACCGGCAGGAATTTCTCGTGGAATTCCTTGAAGGTCGCGTCCGGATCGAGATCGGCGAACAGGTCGGGATGGAACCATTTTGCCATCTGCTGGACGGCGACGAACTGGTAGGGGCTCGTATAGAACTGGTGCCAGATGGCATGCACATTGCCGCCCGCGACCGCCTTGGAACCGGTGAAGGCCGCGTTCTGCATCAGGGCGTTCAACGCCTTGCCGCTGTTCTCGGCGGTTGCGGCGGCCGTCGGACCGACATTCACGAAGTCCTTGGCGTTCTTGGTCTGGCTCCAGTTGGAACCGGTGACGACGATGACATCCGGATTGGAGGCGACGACCTGCTCGGCATTGATGGAGCCCGTATAACCCGGCAGGAAGTCCGAGCCGAGGTTGTGGCCGCCGGCCCAATCCACCATCAGGCCGAAATTGTCCGGGCCGAACGTGCCGCAGCACTCGACGAGGCCGGCCGCACGATACATGAAGACATTGGGCTTCTTCGGATTGGCCGCCTTCAGCTTGTCGGTAACGCGGGCCATCTGTTGCTTCCAATAGGCGGCGACGGCTGCGGCGCGATCCTCGTGGCCGAAGATCTGGCCGAGAACCTTGAGGCTCGGTTCGGTATTGTCGAGGATGTGTTCGCGGAAATCGATATAGACGATCTTCACGCCGATCTTGTTCAGCATCTCCTCGAGTTTAACCTCGTCGGCAGCCTTCTTGTTGCCGATCGGCAGCAGCATGACATCCGGGTTCAGCTTGACGACGGTCTCGGTCTGCAGCGTACCGTCGGTCAGGTTGCCGAGGAAAGGCAGTTCCTTGCCCTTCGGGAATTTCGCGAGATAGGTGTCGTAACCGTCCTTGTCGGTGGTCAGCAGGTCGTTGCGCCAGCCGACGATCTTGGCGAAGGGGTCGTCCTTTTCGATCGGAGCAACCGAATAAAGCATGCGGCCTTCCCCGAGAATGACGCGCTCGACCGGCTTGTCGAACTTCACTTCACGGCCTGCCACGTCCTTGACGGTGAAGGACTGCGCCAGCACGGAAAAGGGCAGGAGGCTCGCCAGCACAACCGTTGATGTTGCAAGCATTTTCGCGAAATTCATCTGGAAACTCCCCCGATGTCTGATAATGTCCGCATGCATATGAAATATGACTTTTGGAATCAAGTTCTATGTTTTAGAGCTTTTCCAAAGTAGTCTGACTGTCGGGGCGCCTATAATGAATTCGATGAACTCCAACTATTCCATCCGTGATGAAATCCGCGACTTCTGGTCGGAGAGGGCGGCGACGTTCGACGAGAGCGTCGGCCACGAAATCTTCTCGGAGGAAGAACGCAAGGGCTGGCAGCGGCTGATCCGCAAGCATCTCGGCGACGGCGCCGGCCGCGCCGCTCTGGACCTCGCCTGCGGCACCGCCGTCATTTCGCATCTGATGAACGACGTCGGTTTCAAGGTCACCGGTCTCGACTGGTCGGATGCGATGCTGTCCCAGGCACGCGCGAAGGCAGAGAAGCGGGGCACCGATATCCGCTTCGTATCCGGCGATGCTGAAAATACCATGGAGCCGAAGAACAGCTACGACGTCATCACCAACCGGCATTTGGTGTGGACACTGGTCGATCCGCCGGCCGCCTTTGCGGAATGGTTCTCCGTCCTGAAGCCCGGCGGCAAGGTGCTGATCCTCGACGGCAACATGGGCAAGGAGACCTGGGTCAAGAGCCTGCAGAAGTTCTTGTCCAGGATCACCGGCAAACCTGCGCCAAGCCACATGAGCCCAGCCATGGCGGCGCGCCACCAGAACATCCGTTCGCGTGTCTATTTCTCCAACGCGATGCCGGCGGAAGCCGTGGTCGATCTGCTGACCAAGGCGGGTTTCGTCAACATCGTCGTCGATCGCAGGCTGTCCGACATTCATTGGGCCCAGGCCCGAAAGATGCCCTTCCTGCGCGGCCTCGAACGCATGGTGCAGGAACGCTTCGCGATCTGTGCGACGAAGCCGGAATAGTCTCCCGATTGAGGAGGCAGTTGGCAGCCGGCTTTGGCCCCGCCGCAAATATGCACGGCATTTATGGCCGCCTGACATGATTGTGATTGGGCTGTGACCCTGGGGCATTAACCTTTGACCGCTTCCCCCAAAATGCGGGGGAGGCGCAAGGTAACGCGGATCACGATCCGGCCTCACCCGGGCCTTGCGAGTGCCCCGTTTCGGGACGTGCTCCCGATGCAATTAACCTTGTGATAACCGATCGATTTTTGAATGGGCTATCTTCTGCGCGTGGCCGCCGCCGCCGCGGCTCCCTCGCCATTTCCGACCATGGAGACAAGATTGTCCATCAAGCTTTTTGCCCTTTCCGCGCTCGCTCTTTTTACAATCGCAGCACCCGTCCTTGCCCAACCCACCCCGAGCATGGTGAGAAAATTCGATGCCTGGGGCCTCTATTCCTACAAGGGCGACGGCGGCACGACTTGCTACGTGCTGACGACGCCGACGCAGATGCAGCCCGCCAATGTCGATCATGGCGACAACTTTTTCCTCGTCGCGCCAAAGCCTTCCGGATCCGGATTCTATCCGCAGGCGATCATGGGTTACGACCTCAAGGGCGGATCGCAGATGACGGTCACCGTAGATGGCCGAACCTTTGCCCTGGAGCCGAAGGGCAATTCCGGCTGGACGAAACAGGAGAGCACCGATGCAGCTCTTATCGCCGCGATGAAGTCGGGAAGCAGCATGACGCTTGAGGCGGTCTCCCAGCGCGGCACGCAGACCAGCTACACTTTCTCGCTTTCCGGCGTGAGTGCGGCATTGAACCAGGCAGGGCGCTGCAGCTGACAGGGTTTCGCTGGCTTTGTCATGACGGATGTGGTACCTGTCATGACAAAGACCGGAGCGACGGCCATGAACCTGCAGATACGTGATCCCCTTGCGCATGAACTAGCCCGTGAACTGGCAGAGAAGCGAAAGATTACATTGACCGAAGCGGTGATAGTCGCCCTGAAAGCTGAGCTGGAAAAGGAAAACTCCGCACAGGAGAAGAGCAGGTCGCTGGTCGAACGGCACGCCTTCCTGGCCGAAAAGCTGAAGGCACTTGGCGCCGGCGAAGGCCGTGAGATGACCAAGGACGAGATCGACGATATGTGGGGCCACTAGTGTTCATCGACACCTCGGTGATCGTGGCAATTCTTGCCCAGGAAGATGATGGCCCCGCCTGGTCGAAACGGATGGAGGCTGCCGAGCGCCTCCTGACAAGCCCGCTTGTTATTCTCGAGGCAACGATGGTTCTGTCGACCAGGCGGATTGCCGATCCACTTGTGACCCAGATGGTAGTTTCGGACTTCCTCCGAAGCAGCGGCGTCGAGATCGTCCCAATCGAGGAAGCAGATGGCGAGCTGGCGATCCGGGCTTTCCGGGACTACGGAAAGGGCAGCGGGCATCCGGCGCAGCTTAACCTGGCCGATTGCCTTTCTTATGCCTGCGCCAAAAACCGCGGCCTGTCGCTGCTCTACAAGGGCGGCGATTTTGCCCGTACGGACCTCGCCTGACGCCTTCCGGACTGCGTGGAAAATAGCCCTCGGCGCCCATGGCTTTTTCAGGGCGGTGCCCTAATTGACGATTATCAAAAAGGCTGTCTAGGTGATCGTTGTCATGTAAGACGGCAGCATAGCGCCGATCGCCGCCGAAAGCCCGATGATGAATCATTCGACTGCCGAGACAGCCTTTCTTTCCCATAGCGGCGAAATGGCCCGTCTTATCGCGGCTTTCGATTGGGCGGGCACCTCGCTTGGGTCGATCGCCACCTGGCCGCAGAGCCTCAAGACTACAATTTCGCTCATGCTTCGTTCGCCAGTACCGATCGTCACGCTGTGGAACGAGGACGGCGTGATGATCTACAACGACGCCTATTCCGAATTTGCCGGACGGCGCCATCCCGGCATCCTCGGCTCCAAGGTGCGTGAGGGCTGGCCTGAAGTCTCCGAGTTCAACGACAACGTCATGAAGGTCTGTTTCGCCGGCGGCACGCTTGCCTATTCCGACCAGGAAATGGTGCTCGACCGCTCCGGCGTGCCCGCCTCCGCCTTCATGAACCTCTATTATTCTCCGGTCTACGACGAGGTCGGAGAACCCTTCGGCGTGATGGCGATCGTCGTGGAGAACACTGCCAAGGTGCGGGCCGAGCGACGACTGCAGGGTGAGGGCGAGCGTCTGAGGCTGATGTTCGATCAAGCGCCGGGCTTCATGGCCATGGTGACCGGACCGGACCATGTTTTCGAAATGGCGAACGGCGCCTATATGCGCCTTGTCGGCGGCCGGGACCTGCTCGGCCGGCCGATCCGGGATGCCCTGCCGGAAGTGGCGGAGCAGGGTTTTTCCGACCTGCTTGACGAGGTTCGCAGAAGCGGCCGCCCTCATCTCGGACAGGGGGTGAGCGTGATGCTGGCGCGTCGGCCCGGACAGCCGGCAGAAGAGCGTTTCGTGGATTTCGTCTATCAGCCGATCGTCGACGACGCCGGCCAGCCGACCGGCATCTTCATCCAGGGCAGCGACGTCACCGACCAGAAGAAGGCGGAGATCGCGCTTCTGCAGGAGACCCGGCATCTCGAGGTGCTGAACCGGCTCGGAGCCGAACTTTCCGCCGAACTCGACCTCGAAAAGGTGGTGCAGATGACCACCGATGCCGGCGTCGAACTGACCGGTGCGCAGTTCGGAGCGTTCTTCTACAATGTCGTCAACGACCGCGGCGAAAGCTACATGCTCTATGCGCTGTCCGGTGTTCCGCGATCGGCCTTCGAGAATTTTCCGATGCCGCGTAACACGGATGTTTTCGCGCCGACATTCGGCGGCGAGGGCGTTATCCGCTCCGACGACATCATGGCGGACCCACGCTACGGCCGGAATGAACCGTATTTCGGCATGCCGAAGGGCCATCTGCCGGTGCGCAGCTATCTGACGGTTCCGGTGATCTCCCGCTCCGGCGAGGTGATCGGCGGCCTGTTCTTCGGCCATGCCCAACCCGGTCAGTTCCGTGAGGAGCATGAGCGTTTGGTGGTGGGAGCTGCCGGTCAGGTGGCGATCGCCATCGACAATGCCCGGCTTTTCCGTGCGGCAGAGCGCGATCTGGCGGAACGCCAGCGTGCCGAGGAGGCGTTGCAGGCGCTGAATGCCAGCCTCGAACAGAAGATAGCATCCGAGATATCCGAACGCCTGAAGACGGAAGAGGCGCTGCGCCAGAGCCAGAAGATGGAGGCGCTCGGCCAGCTGACAGGTGGCGTCGCGCACGATTTCAACAACCTGCTGCAGGTAATTTCCGGCAATCTTCAGCTTCTCGCCAAGGACGTTGCCAACAACCAGCGCGCCGGTCGCCGGGTAGAGAATGCGCTTGCCGGTGTACAGCGGGGTTCCAAGCTCGCCAGCCAGTTGCTCGCCTTCGGCCGCCGCCAGCCGTTGGAGCCCAAGGTCGTGAACATCGGCCGGTTCCTCACCGGTATGGAAGAGCTGCTACGCCGAACGCTGGGCGAGGATATCGAGGTCGAGACGATCCGCTCCGGCGGCCTCTGGAATGTGCTGGTCGATCCGACCCAGATCGAGAATGCGCTGCTCAACCTCGCGATCAACGCCCGCGACGCGATGGAAGACGGCGGTAAGCTGACGATCGAGGCGGGCAACGCGTTCCTCGACGACAATTATGTGCGCCAGCATGCGGACGTGCCGGCCGGCCAATATGTGATGCTGGCGGTGACCGACACAGGCACCGGCATGACGCCGGAGGTGATGGAGCAGGTGTTCGAGCCGTTTTTCTCGACCAAGCCCGTCGGCAAGGGTACCGGCCTCGGCCTTTCCATGGTCTACGGTTTCGTCAAGCAGTCCGGCGGCCATATCAAGATCTACAGCGAGCTTGGGCAGGGCACCACCGTCAAGATCTATTTCCCGCGCATCCAGCGCAGCGAGGATCTCGTCACCGACGCCGATTTCGGTCCGGTGACCGGCGGCACCGAGACCATTCTGGTGGCGGAGGATGACGAGCAGGTGCGCGCCACCGTCGTCGAACTGCTCGGCGATCTCGGATATGCGGTGCTGAAGGCGAAGGACGCCGCGGGCGCGCTGAGCGTCATCGAAAGCGGCGTGCCGGTCGACCTTCTCTTTACCGACGTGGTGATGCCGGGACCGCTGAAAAGCACCGACCTTGCCAGGCATGCGCGCGAGCGGATGCCTGATATAGCCGTGCTGTTCACCTCCGGTTATACGGAAAACTCGATCGTGCACGGCGGCAGGCTCGATCCCGGCGTCGAACTTCTCTCGAAACCCTATACCCGCGAGGCCTTGGCGCGAAAGATTCGCCACGTGCTGAACGGCCAGCAGCATCGCAACCGGGTGAGGGCATCGTTCGCAACCAAGCCGCCTGCCCCGCCGATCGGGCAGCGGCCGGTTCTCCCGCATTATTCCGTGCTGCTGGTCGAGGACGATTTCCTGATCCGCATGAGCACGGCCGATCTCCTGGCCGAACTGGGGCACCAGGTTTCCGAAGCCTCGACCGCGGAGGAGGCGATCACCATGATAGAGGCGCGCAGCTTTGACGTCGTGGTCACGGATCTCGGCCTGCCGGGCCTTTCCGGCGGCGAATTCGCCCAGCAGGCGCGTAGACTATCTCCCGATGTCGGTATCGTGTTCGCAACCGGCAACGACCGGATTCCCGACGAGGCGGCAGTAGAGGGCGCGGTTCTTCTGAAAAAGCCCTACGGCAGCCAGGAGATCGCCATCGCCTTCGAGAAGATTGCGGCGCAGAAGGGCTGAGAACCGGCCGTCGCACTATCGAGCTGGACGACTGTGCTTTCACCGTCGATCGCGAGAAAGCCCCGGGTAACTTCTTGCGACCGCCAGGACTGACGTGCCCCGATATGGTCGGAGCCCTTCGCCTTGAACGTGCCTCACCACCACTGGTAAAAATGTGATACCGGTCCGTGGCCGGTACCGACGGTGAGGGTATCGGCCGCTGCGATCGCTCCTGCGAGATAGGTCTTGGCGACGGCGACCGCCTGCGCGGACGAGGCGCCCTTGGCGAGTTCGGCGGCGATCGCGCTCGACAGCGTGCAGCCGGTGCCGTGGGTGTTGCTGGTCGGGGTGCGCTTGCCCTCGAACCAATGGATGCCGGTGGCGTCGGCCAGCACATCCGGGCTGTCCTCTCCTTCCAGATGGCCACCTTTTACCAATACCGCCTTCGGGCCGATCGTCAGCAGCCGCCCAGCCTGGACCGCCATCTCCTCTCGGGTCGTGGCGACCGTGTCGCCGAGCAGCGCTGCCGCTTCCGGCAGGTTGGGGGTGACGACGGTGGCGAGCGGCATCAGCTTGTAGGTGACGGCGTCCACCGCGTCGAGCGCCAGCAGCGGCGAACCGCCCTTGGCGATCATCACCGGATCGAGCACGATCGGCACGGTATCGCGGTAGGGACGGAGTGCCTCGGCAACCGCTTCGGCGATCTCGGCATTGGCAATCATGCCGATTTTCACGGCATCGACCCGCACGTCGAGAAAGATCGCGCGGATCTGGTTTGCGACGAAGGCTGCGGGCACTGCATGCACGCCGCTGACCCCTTGGGTATTCTGGGCGGTCAGCGCCGTCAGCGCCGCCATGCCATAGGTGCCGCGCGCCGCGAAGGTTTTCAGGTCCGCCTGGATGCCGGCGCCGCCGGAAGGGTCCGAACCGGCTATCGACAGGACATTCTTGATGCTCACGTGCGTGCCCTTTCGATTTCCGCGGCGATCCTGCGGGCTGCGGCCCGCGGATCGGGCTGGCCGCAGATGGCGGAGACGACCGCGATGCCCTTTGCGCCGGCGGCGAGTGCAGGTCCGGCATGTTCCGCCTTGACGCCACCGATCGCGACCGCCGGAACCGGCGCCATGGCCGCGATGCGCGCAAGCCCGTCGAAACCGATCGGCTGCTTGTGGTCAGGCTTGGTGCTTGTCGCAAAGACGGGACCGATGCCCACATAATCAACGATCGACGGATCCACCCGCCGCGCCAGGTTCTCGGTCTCGACCGAGAGGCCGAGGATCATGCCATGGCCGACGCGCTGCCGCGCCATCACGGCGACCATATCGCTCTGGCCGACATGCAGGCCTTCGGCGCCGATCGCGATCGCCGCTTCCACGTCGTCGTTGATGATCAGCGGCACGCCGGTGCCTGCCAGAACCGCCTTCAGCGCACGGCCGGTTTCGATCATCTGCGCTGTGTCCGCCTGCTTGTCGCGGAGCTGGACGATGGTCGCGCCGCCGGCGACCGCCAGCCTTGCCGTCTCGACCATGCCGATCTCCCGGCAGAGATCCGGATCGAGGACGAGATAGACGGAAAGATCGAAGGTCTTTTTCATGCGGAAACGATCCTTGCCTTGGCATCGAGTGTCTCGCCGGTCAGCACCGCGAGACGGTCGAGGAAGATCGGCGAGAAGAAGCCGGGCCCGGAGGCGGTGAAGGCCGCTTCCTCTCCCGCGACCGCGAACATCGCGAGTGCTGCGGCCGTCGCCTCGAAAGGATTGTCCGTGCTGGCCGCAAAGGCACCCACAAGGCAGGTAAGCGAGCAGCCGAGCGCGGTGACCCGCGGCATCAGGGCCGAACCACCGAGGATGCGGGCCGAACGCCGACTGTCGGTGACGAAATCCACCTCGCCGGTAACGGCCACCACGCAGCCCTGCCGCCGGGCGATGGCGATGGCGGAGCCTTCGGCCGCCGCGACGCTGTCGCCGCTGTCGACGCCATGGCCGCTCGACTGGCTGCCGGCCAGCGCGATGATTTCCGATGCATTGCCGCGGATGACGGTAGGTCGCAGTTCCATGAGCTCGGCAAGTGCGGCGCGGCGATAGGCGGTGGCATAATGGGCGACGGGATCGAGCACCCAGGGTTTGCCAGCTTCGGTGGCGGCTTCGGCCGCGGCCTTCATGCCGGCCAGGAAATCCGGCGACAGGGTGCCGATATTGATCGTCAGGGCCGAGGCGATGCGGGCGAATTCGCCGGCTTCTTCCTTCGTGTGCACCATGGCGGGGGAGGCGCCGGCCGCAAGCATCACGTTGGCGGCGATGTTCATGGCCACGAAATTGGTGATGTTCTGGACGAGCGGATTTTTCGCGCGCATCGCGGTCAGCAGCTGGCCGGGGGTCTCGCTAAGGGGCATTGTCGTGTGCATGTCTGCCTCGTTCGGCGGGGCAGGCGCGGGGCGCGGTTGTCAGCGCCCGGACGACTCCCTCCGCCAGCATGATCTGGTTCAGGTTCTAAGGGTGCTTCTCAGCCCGGCTCTGCCGGACGCCCCTGTCTTCACCATGGCTTACAGCAAAGATAATGCGCTTCGCCAGTGATTTTTTCTGATTTTGGGCCTTGCAGCTCTAGTCGCTAGAGGTTGTAGAGACGAGGCTCGGTCCAAACGGGAAAGAGACGATGAGCGCGACGACACAGGCACGATACAAGGTTGGCGGCATGGATTGCGCCAGCTGCGCGACGAAGATCGACACCGCGGTGCGCCGCATGCCGGGCGTCGAGGACGTGTCCGTTTCGGTGGCTTCGGGCACGATGACGGTGAGGCATGACGGGACCGGTGATCTTGTCGCCATCGAGAAGAAGGTCGTGGGGTTGGGTTATTCGCTCAGGGCTTTGGGAAGGGGCAAACTCCCGATCACCCCCATTGAGGGGGAGATCCGCGGGACGCACGACCACGACCACCATCATCACGCCCATGATGGCGCGCACGATCATTCCCCTCACGACCACGGCTCTACCGAAATTGAAGGCCTGCACGGCCACGATCACGGTCCGATGGAGGGACCGTGGTGGAAATCGGCCAAGGGCCGATTGACGATCCTGGTCGGTGTTGCGTTGGCCGTGGCTTACGGGATCGGCCACCTGCTGCCGGCCTATGACGCTTACATTTTCACGGCCGCGATGCTGATCGGCCTCGTGCCGATTGCCCGTCGCGCCGTCATGGCCGCATTTGCCGGCACGCCGTTTTCCATCGAGATGCTGATGACGATCGCCGCCGTCGGTGCTGTTGTCATCGATGCGTCGGAAGAGGCGGCGGCCGTGGTTTTCCTGTTCCTGATCGGCGAACTGCTGGAAGGGGTGGCAGCCGGCAAGGCGCGGCAGAGCATCCAGAGCCTGACGGCGCTGGTGCCGAAGAACGCGCTGCTCGAAGAGAACGGCCGGGCCCGTGAAGTGCCGGCCGAGAGCCTTGCCGTCGGCGCGATCATCCTCGTGCGTCCCGGCGACCGCATTTCAGCGGACGGCATCATCATTGCCGGCGAAAGTGCAATCGACGAAGCGCCGGTGACGGGGGAAAGTACGCCGGTTGCCAAGGGTATCGGCGATACGGTGTTTGCCGGCACGATCAACGGCGATGCGGCCTTGCGGGTCCGCGTGACGGCCGCCGCCGAGGACAATACCATTGCCCGCGTGGTGCGGCTGGTCGAGGAGGCGCAGGAGAGCAAGGCCCCGACCGAACGCTTCATCGACCGGTTCTCCCGCTATTACACGCCGGGTGTCGTCGCCGTTGCGGCTTTGGTCGCCATCCTGCCACCGCTTGTCGGCGGCGAGTCCTGGAGCGAGTGGGTCTATAAGGGCCTGGCGATACTCTTGATCGGTTGCCCCTGTGCTCTGGTCATCTCGACACCGGCGGCAATCGCCGCGTCGCTGTCGTCAGGCGCCCGCCGCGGTCTGCTGATGAAGGGTGGCGCGGTGCTCGAAACGCTCGGCAAGATCACCGCTGTCGCGCTCGACAAGACCGGAACGCTGACTGCCGGCAAACCTCAGGTGACCGACGTCATCGCCTTCGGCCGCAATGCGGAAGACGTGCTGCGTTTTGCTGCCGCTCTAGAGGCCGGATCGAGCCATCCGCTCGCCGTCGCCATCCTTGCCAAGGCTGCCGATGACGAGGTCGAGATCCCGGCTGCAGCGGATGCCAGGGCACTTGGCGGCAAGGGCGTGACGGCGACTGTCGAAGGTCAGGAGGTTTTCCTCGGTTCGCCAAAAGCCGCGGCTGAGCGGGTTTCGCTGCCGATGGCCCATTCCCGGCGGATCACCAGCCTTAACGACGAAGGCAAGACTGTCTCGGTGCTGATCGTCGGCGGGGTGCTTGCCGGTGTGATCGCCATGCGCGACGAACCGCGTCCCGACGCCAGGGCCGGCCTGAAGGCGCTGACCGATGCCGGCATCAGGACCGTGATGCTGACCGGCGACAATGCACGCACCGCCGCCGCGATCGGCAAGGATCTCGGCATCGAGGTGCGTGCCGAATTGATGCCGGAAGACAAGAGCCGCATCGTCGGCGAGTTGAAAAGCGAGGGTTTCGTGGTCGGCAAGGTCGGCGACGGGATCAACGACGCCCCAGCGCTCGCCGCAGCCGATGTCGGCATCGCCATGGGCGGCGGCACGGACGTGGCTCTCGAAACCGCCGACGCCGCAACGTTGCACGGTCGGGTCGGCGACATCGCCGCCATGATCGAGCTGTCAAGGCGGACGATGCGCAATATCTACCAGAACATTACGATCGCCCTGGGTTTGAAGGCTATCTTCCTGGTGACCACCATCCTCGGCATTACCGGGTTGTGGCCGGCGATCCTTGCGGATACCGGCGCGACGGTGCTGGTGACGATCAATGCGTTGCGGTTGCTGCGGGTGAGGGCGGTTTGAGGGGCGGATCGGTAGGTGACGAGTCTTTTCAAACAGGCCGTGCCAGAACCGAGAAAGCCTCGTATGGCTTCAGCGTCAGGTTCTCGCCCAGTCGGTCGACGGGTTCATAGTTCGAGATCAGGCATTCGCCGGACATTCGCAATTCGCCCGGCAGCTCGACCGCCACTTCGCGGGCCGTGAAATTGGCCAACACCACCATGCGCTCCCCGTCGAGCGTTCGCGAGTAGACGAAGACGTCCGGATGGCTGTCGAGCCAGCTCTGATAAATCCCATAGACGATCACCGGGTGTCGTTTCCTGAGCGCGATCAACTTGCGATAATGGTTCCAGATCGACTTTTCGTCGGTCATTTCGCGTTCGGCATTGATTGTCGGATAATTGGGATTGACCTCGATCCACGGCATGCCTGTCGAGAAGCCGCCATAGGGCGCGGCACTCCATTGCATCGGGGTGCGGGCATTGTCGCGGGCATTTTCGTTGGCGCCCTTGATGAATTCATCGGGCGACAGGCCGGCCTCGATGTGGAGGCGGTGCATGTTGAGCGTCTCGATGTCGCGATATTGTTCGATCATCGTGAACGGCACGTTGGTCATGCCGATCTCCTCGCCCTGGTAGATGAAGGGCGTGCCCTTCATCAGGTGCAGCACGGTTGCCAGCATCTTGGCCGATTCTGCCGGATGACCGGTGGCATCGCCATATTTGGAGACGGCGCGGGGCAGGTCGTGATTGCCCCAGAAGAGCGAATTCCAGCCGTCGTCCGACAGCGCGTATTGCCATTTGCCGAGCACCGATTTCAGTTTCACCAGGTCGAACGGTTTCGAGCGCCATTTGCCAAATATCTCATCCCATTGCTGGGTCACATGCTCGAACTGGAAGACCATCGACAGTTCGTGGCGGTTGCGGCCGGAATACAGGAGAGCCGAACCGGGCGTCGCGCTCCAGGTCTCGCCGACGGTCAGGATATCGCGATTGCCGAATGTCTGGCGGTTCATTTCCTGCAGGTAGTCGTGCAGGTGAGGCCCGTCATGGACGATTTCCCGGTCCACCTGCTTGCCGATATAATCGATGACATCCATGCGGAAACCGGCGATGCCGCGCTCCAGCCACCAGTTCATCATCTTGTAGATCTCGTCCCGGACCGCCGGGTTTTCCCAGTTGAGATCCGGTTGGCGGGTCGAGAACAGATGCAGGTAATATTCGCCGCTCAAGGGATCGAGCGTCCAGGCCGGGCCGCCGAAGGAGGATTTGAGGCTGTTTGGCGGTCCGCCGTCCGGGGCCGGTTTGCGCCAGATGTAGAAATTGCGGAACGGGTTGCTTAGGCTCTTGCGGCTCTCGAGAAACCACGGATGTTCGTCCGACGTGTGGTTGACGACGAGATCGAGGACGATACCGATGCCCCGGTTCCGCGCCTCCGATACCAGCCTGTCGAAATCGGCAAGCGTGCCGAATTCCGGTGCGATGTCCTGGTAATCGGAAATGTCGTAACCGTTGTCGTCCATCGGCGACTTGTAGATCGGCGACAGCCAGATCACGTCGATACCGAGGGATTTCAGGTAGTCGAGCTTGGAGGTGATGCCGGGAATATCGCCGATGCCGTCGCCGTTGAGATCGCAGAAACTGCGCGGATAGACCTGATAGACGGTGGCGGTATGCCACCATTTGCGTTCTATCGGCAATGCAGCCTGCCTGATCGCGGCGGCAAGCTGATCCTGAAAGTCGTTCATCAAAGCCCTCCCTGCCTCTTCAACCTGTTCGAACGCGAGAGCGCGACGGGGGTTCCTCACCCGGGCGGCAACAACGCGTCAGACGGAACATCGGGACCCGCTGCGGGTTCGACCAGTGGGAAACCAAAAGAAAAGGAGACCTTGATGAGCAGCAGACTTCCCCCGACGCCTCCGCAAAACCTGAGCCACAAGGGCTCCGGGGAGCAGACCCATGCGGCCGACATCAAGCGCGGCAAACCCCAGGCGAACGATCCCGGCAAGCAGGGTCAGCAAGGCAATACCAAGGTCAACACGACCCATCAGGGTTATCAGCAGGACCGATAGGGAGTTCATGATGTCGACATCGCAGAAGACAGCCGCAAGCATCCGCCAGGGCGGGCCGGGCGCGTCCCATGAAAATGCCCCCGATGTGAGAAAGGGCGTGCCGCTCGAGGTGAAGAAGCCGCCGGCCGACGACGACCGGCGCTCCAGGAGCCGGGTCTCCGGCGGCGGCGGCGAACGCGACAGCCACCATACCCATGATGCGAAGAAGAAGGGCGGACAGGCGCGTTCAACGCATTGATCCGTCGCATGGGACGAAATGAAAAAACGCCCTTCCGGTAAAATGCCGGGAGGGCTTTGTGTTTGCGCTATCAACAAGATCAGGCGGGGGGAACCACTCCCCGGCAGGCCCAGGCGACGGAGACGAACGATCGCGGCCCGTCCGGTTTGCCGGCCTCGTAGGCGGCCCTGACCGCGGCGTCGGTTTTCGCCCGAAGCGCCGGTTCGAGCGAGTCAACATATTTGCCTAGCGGTCCTTCGCCGGCGGCGATCGGCGCCCAGTAGTCGTCGAAGGACTGAAAATCCATCCGGATCATCAGCGAGACTTCCGCCACGTCGATGAGACCTCGGCGCAGGAAGCTGTCCTTCATCTCGCCCGGCTGCATCATCGGCTGGAAGAAATGGTGGCTTCGCATCTGCCGGGCATTGTCGTCCAGCATCGAAACCGTGTCCCACATCATCCGCATGGCGGGCATGCCGCCGAGATGATCCCAGACGGTTGCAGCCACCACCCCGCCCGGCCGCACCACGCGCCGCATTTCGGCGAGGGCCTTGTCCGCTTCCGGCACGAAATGCAGGACGAGAAGCGCCATCGCCCGGTCGAAATATCCGTCCTCAAACGGCAGCGCGCAGGCATCCGCCTGGCTGATCCTGATCCTCGGATCGGTGTTGCGACGGATCGCCTCTTCGACGAAGACGGGCGAATAGTCGATCGCCGCGATCTCGGAAAGATTGGCTGCCTTCGGCAGTGCGAATGTCAGGCTTCCCGTGCCGCAGCCGACGTCGAGAACCTTCTCCCCATCTTGAAGACCGGCGAAATCGATCAGCTGAGGTGCCAGCCTCTGGCTCCAGCGCCCCATGAGTTGCTCATAACCGGCGGCTTTGCGAACATTGAAACTCGATGTCATGACGCCCTCCCAAGCTTTCGGGATGGAGGCTATCCCTGGTTCCGCCGGTTGCCAAGACGGCAAAACAGGCTACGCGAGTAGAGGATGGCGTCGTCGGTGCCGAGCAGCATCGGAATGTCGGTAATGTTCGGATTCTCAATCACCTGCCGGCGATCAGTCGAGCTTGGCCTCGGCTAGAGCCGCGCCGCCCTGGGCGAGGTCTACGCTTGCGACCACCGACATGCCAGGGACGAGCCTTTCGGTCAGCCTCTGTTGCGGCTCGATGGCGATCCGAACCGGAATGCGCTGGGCAACCTTGGTGAAGTTGCCGGTAGCGTTGTCGGCCTTGATGACCGAAAATTCCGAACCCGTGGCCGGGGCGAAACGCTCGATCCGGCCGGTGAATTTTTCATGCCCCAGGGCATCGACGGTGAAGGTCACCTTCTGGCCGGCCGCCATGCCGCCGAGTTGGGTTTCCTTGAAATTGGCGACCACCCAGACATGCGTGGGCACGATCGAGCCGATCTGGGTACCGACCGAGACATACTGGCCGATGCGGCCGGCGACCTCGCCGAGCGTGCCATCCTGCGGGGCGGTGATGCGGGTATTGGCAAGGTCGATCTCGGCAAGCTTCACGGCCGCCTTGGCGCTTTCGACATTGGCTTCGAGTGACTTGCGGGCGACGACGATCGTATTGAGATCCTGTTCGGCGACCAGTTCGGCGGCCTCCGCCTGATGCACGGCGGCCTGGGCCTGGTTGAAGGTGGCGCGGGTCTTTTCCGCGTCGCTCTGGGTGGCGATGTTCTTTTCGAGCAGGCCCTGGGTGCGGTCATAGGCGGTTCTGGCCGCGTCGAAGGCGGCATTGGCGCTTTCGACAGCCGCCTTGGCGGACTGGATCTTGGCTTCGGCCGACTTGCGGCTCTGTTCGGAATTGGAGAGCGAAGCTTCTGCCGTCGCCAGTGCCGCTTTCGCCTGTTCGAGCTTCTGGGCGTAGATGCGGTCGTCGATCCTGGCGATCAGGTCGCCCTGGCTCACCCTCTGATAATCCTGCACCGGCACTTCGGTGAGGTAACCGGCAAGCTGGGGACTGAGGATGGTCACCTGGCCGCGCACATAGGCGTCGTTGGTGGTCTCGACCGAGCCGTGGAAGGGCGGCAGGTTCCAGGCGTAGAGCACGACGACAATGCCGGCAGCGCCGATGGCAAGTGCGACATAGGTGGCGATGAAGCGGAAGATCTTGGACATGGCAGTTTCGTTTCTGGTTCTTTATTTCTTCTTGGGATGTGATCGAGCGTCAGGCCGCGGCGGGCATGGCGGCCCGGATTGACGAAAGCCGGTGTCGGTTGCGCCAGGCGACGTGGAGGAGAAGCAAGGCGAGGGCCGCGAGCGACGCCCAGGCGGTCAGCAGGAAGGCGTCGTCATAGGCGAGCGCATAGGCCTGCTGCTGCACCTGCCTGGTGAAGAGGGCGGCACCCTGCAAAACCTGCTGGTTCGGGTCGGTGAGCACCCTGCCATAGGCGCCGCCAAGCTGTTTCAGGCGGGCTGCGACGAGCGGGTCGGTGGAGGCGAGTTCGGAGACCAACCGGAAGGAGTGGAACTGCTCGCGCCATTGCACGAAGGTGCCGTAGAACGCGCTGCCGAGATAACCGCCGATCTTCTGGGTGGCGAGGAAAACGACGATGAAGGAGAGGATGTAGCTCGGTCCGCGTTTCATCGCGGCACCCAATCCGATCATCAGCGCTGGCGGCAGGAAGAGGCCGCTCGCGAAACTCACCAGGAATTGGCTGAGATACATCTGCTCCGGCCGGGTCAGAATGGTCGACTGGCTGTCCATATAGCTGCCGGCCGCCACCAGCAGCAGCGAGACGGCGTGGATCGCCGAGGCGCGGGCGGGCTTCATGATCATGGCGCAGCTGATGCCGGAAACCACGGCGCCCGCGAGGATGACCCAGTAAAGCCCAGCCATCTGCTCGTTCAGCATGCCGGCATTGCGCAGAAAGTTGACCGCGCCACTGGTCTGTTCGGAAAACAGCAGACGGGACACCATCAGCGCGCCGGCAAAGTGCAGGATTTCGCGCGAGGTAAGCCAGCGAATGTCGACCAGGTGGTTCTTTCTGTTGAGCTCGATTGCCGCGAAGATTGCCGAGGCCGCGATGCCGGTGATGATCATCCAGGCCAGCCAGTCGACCGCCGTCCACCAGTAGAGCCGACCGACGGTCAGTACGACAGCAAAGCAGCCGAGGGCGATGGCGAGGAAGATATAGCTGACAACATCGAGGCTGCTGATGACTTTCGCGCGCGGCGGCGAGGCGAGCGGCAGCAGGTAGACAAGACCGAGCGAGACCATGGCGAGCCCCAACTCGACCAGATAGAGCGCATGATAGTCACCGATATCGAGCAGATAGGGTGAAATGATCCCGGTCACCGGCGAGGGGAGGGCGAGCGCCGTCAGAGCAGCGCAGAGGCCGATGCTCATCTTCTTTGCCGGGGAGACCGGTTCGAGAATATAGAGGAAGCCGAGTGAGGTCATCGGCGCTGCGGCAACGCCTGCAAAGAAGCGCAACGCCAGGGCGCTCTCGTAGCTGTCCGACCCGAAATGCGCCAGGCACACCAGCACGTAGACGACAATCGCCACCTCCGCGAAGCTGCGGAGGCCGTACTGGGCACGCACCTTGAAGAGCAGCAGCGTCAGGCTGGCATTCGGGAAGAGATAGGCTGCCATCAGCCAGGTGGCTTCCGTCTGGGTGAGATCCATCGGACCGGCGATCTGCTGCAGGTTGGTGGAGATGAAGCTCATGCCGAGCCCCTGCGTCAACGCGATCAGCGTGCCGGCCAGCATATAGGCTGCGATCATCATCGGCGACTTGGGTGCGAAGGCAGGCGGCGCGATTGCGGCAGGCCCGGAGGAAGCGGCGGGCGGTTGGGGCCTCGGTCCGACGGTTTCGGCCGGCTCCGCGTGTCGGCGGAAATCCGCTCTTATGATCGCTGCTTGGTCTTGCCTTGCTGCTGCCTCACGCGGGGACATTGATGTCCTCCATCTCGCCGATATTGGCCGTGATCCGCTCGAACAGCGCCATTGCGACCTGTACCTGGTCGGCGTCGATGTCCTGAAAGATCTGCTCGCGTATGCGGTCGGCAATCGAGCTGACGAGGCTTGCCTGTTCCTCTCCGTGGGCCGTTAGAAACAGAAGCTTGACACGGCGATCGTTTGGGTCCGGCCGGCGTTCGATCAGGCCGTTCTCCTCCATCCGATCCAGGAGACGCACCATGGTCGCCTGTTCGAGTTCAAGTTCGCAGGCCAGTTCGCTCTGCGTCATGTTCTGCTTTCTGGCGAGGCGAAACAGGGCGCGGGCGCGCGGATAGGTCAGCCCATGCGCCGTGACCTGCTGGTTGAAGGCCGTGCGGATCTTGCGGCTGACCTTGGTCAGGGCCTCGAAGAATTCGGATGCGATCGGATCATTTTTCATCGTGAGCTTAATATTAGTATGCTAAGTTTTCTCACGCTTTACTTAGCGCACGAACTAATTCGTTTCAAGGGCTGGCGGTCGCTTCGCGCGGGTTTGGAGGCGATGACAAAGAGAGGTGGGTGCTGACGCTTGAACCCGCCGACATCCTGCGGCAGGCACGGCGGTGCGGGATTAACCTCCCATTAACCATGGTTGGCTAGAAATGATGATGCGCGAATGACCTGCGCGCCTAACCTCTATGGGATCAACATGTACGTTGTATCGGTGCTCGACAATGGCGACCAACGGACCTTCGTGTCCGAAAGCCTGAAAATATTAGACCGGATCGTCTACGCCACCATCTGTGGCTCTCCAAAGCAGTTCCTGCTTTCGGAGGTCGTCGATATCGTCCCGGTCGATGCAAAACCTACCAAAGCTCCAACCACACGCAACGCCGCCTCGCTGATCCAATAGTCACCTGAAACCGGTTGACCGAGGAGCGAAAGCAATTTCGTAGCCGTGAGCCGGCCTCAGGCGGTCGTTGATCATGATCCATGTCGGGACCCGGCCGGGAGCTCGCTCACGCGCGCCTGCTCACGTGGCTGCAGCCGATCACACACCGGGTTGCAGCCACGGAGGGCTCGCCGGCCAATGTCGGCGAGCTTTCATGTGCCATGCCCCATAAGCGGCCCCATCGTTACTCCGCCGCGTCGGCCTGATCGGCCGCTATTCTTTCCTCCTTCGCCTCCTTCTTGCGGCCCGCGAGCACGTCGCCGGCCGTCTCCGACAGGCGGAAGAAGGAGAAGCACGAAGATGCGGAAATGATCGCGATGATGATGAAGGACATCGCGAAGGCGAAGTTGGTGAGCGTTTCGGCGCCGCCGGAGAAATAGTGTAACAGCATTGCAGACATCGCGACGCCGGTACTCTGGGCGATGCGCTGCGCCATCTGCGACAGCGACGTCGCGTGGCTCATCTCGGGGTCTTCGGTCTCCGCGAATGTCAGCGTGTTCAGCGACGTGAACTGCAAGGCGCGGAAGAAGCCACCGAGCAGAATGATGACCACCATGACCACCGGCGCCGTGGCGGGCGTGAAAGTGGCAAGCAGCGCCATCGAGGCGCTGGCAATCAGTGCGTTCCAGAAGAGCACGCTGCGGAAACCGAAACGGCGCAGGATGCGCCTCGTCATGGTTCGCATGCCGAAGGCGCCGATCGTCGACACGAAGGTGATGGCGCCCGATTGCAGCGGCGTATAGCCGAAAACCTCCTGCATCAGCAGCGGCAGCATGAAGGGCAGGGCACCCATGCTGATCCGGAACAGCGAACCGCCGGTGACGCTCGATCGGAATGTGGGATAACGGAAGAGCTTCAGGTCAAGGATGGCATTCGGCGTTTTGCGTGCATGGCGGATGTAGAGGGCGAGCAGAGCGACACCGCCCGCAACCAGGACCAATGCGCTGGAACTCATGCCGCGGGCGAAGGAATCGAACCCGAAGATGACCGCGCCGATGCCGCCGCCGGTGAGGATGAAGCCGGGGAAATCAAACGAAGTACGCTCCGTCGGCGGGATTTTCTCGATCAGCGCAAGCGTCAGGATGATTGCGACGATGCCGACCGGCAGGTTGATCCAGAAAATCCAGTGCCACGAGCTGATTCCGGTGATGAAACCGCCAAGCAGCGGCCCGATCGCCGGGCCGACCACGGCCGGCATGCTCATCAGCACCATGGCGGACACCAGTTCCTCGCGCGGCACGGAGCGCACCAGGATCAGCCGTGCCGTCGGCAGCATCAGCGCGCCGCCGAAGCCCTGCAACGCGCGCGCTGCGATCAGCATGGTGAGGGTGGTCGAGGCGGCGCAGAGCAGCGAGGCAAGGGTGAACAGCGCGATTGCCGAACAGAACACGCGCCGGGCGCCGAAGCGGTCCGCAAGCCAGCCGCTCAGGGGCAGGAAGACACCCAGCGAAAGGACGTAGACGGTGATCGCCGAATGCAGCGCAAGCGGCGGCTCGCCAAGTGCGTCGGCAATCGTCGGCAGAGCCGTGGCGATCGCCGTCGAATCGATCTGTTGCATGATGAGCGCCGATGCGACGATCAACGGCACGGTCTTGCGGGTGTCCAATGGTAGTCTTTCGGTTCAAGCCGTTGTTTCGTAAGCCCGGTTCCTGGCAGGCCACCAAACCGCGCAGCCACCAATGATGTTTCCGCTTGCTTCGGTCGTCGTCATGTGTTCTTCTATATGGAACGCCGGTCCATCCATAGGATAATCCCTTGGCTGTCGGGCTGTCAACGACGCTTTTGCAATCGCCGTGTGCGAGCGTGTGTCAGCCGATGCCCGGCGGCAGATTGTCATGGGAGCGACAACTGACATGAAGACCATGGGTGACATCGAGATCACGGGCAGACAGGACGAGGACCGGAAGGGCCGCCTTTCCTCGGTCTCCATGGCGATCCGCATCCTCAAGGCCTTCGAGGGCGATGATGCGGAAATCGGCGTCACCGAGCTTGCCCGCCGTCTCGGCATCGCCAAGAGCACTGTCCATCGCCTGGTAGTGACGCTGATGGCCGAGGACTTCCTCGAACAGAACAGCGAGACCGGCCGTTATCGGCTGGGGCTGGGGCTTTTCGGGCTGGGATCGCTGGTGCGCAACCGTATGGATCTTTCCACCGAAGCGCGCACGCTGCTGATCGACCTGAGGCAGGAAACGGGCGAGACGGTGCTGCTTGCGGTACCGGCCGGGCCGGAGATCATGTATGTCCGCGTCCAGCCGTCCCGGCAGGCGGTGCGCATCAATGCGGAAATCGGCATGCGCGCGCCCTATCATTCGACGGCCGCCGGCCGTGCCGTCCTCGCCTTCCAGCCGGAAGACCGCGTCGCTGCCCTTGTCGGGGCGACCCTGCCGCTCCGAACCCCCAAAACCGTCACCGAACCCGACAAGCTGCAGAAACTGCTCGGCAATATCCGGCGCCTTGGCTACGCGATGGAAGACGAGGAGAACGAACTGGGCATGCGCGCCATCGCCGCACCCATCCATGACGCCCAGTCGGAGGTGGTCGGCGCGGTCGCCATCGCCGGTCCCGTCCAGCGCCTGTCGCTGAAGAATCTCAACGGTTTTGCCGAACCGCTGCTTGTCGCGGCGCGGGCAATCTCGGCCCGGCTAGGGCATCGCGGCTCGCTCGGTGCCGGCGATTCCTGAGGTGCGGCAGCAGTGACGATTGAATGTTCCAGAAGGGTTGCCGCGGGTCGGACCTGCTCCAGTTCAATAATCGAACCGTTCGGTTCGATCACGTCGGCGCACGTCTTACGAGGAGATCAAGGCGATCGCCACTTATCTCAAGAGCACCAAAGGCGGCCTGGCGCAGAAACCGCAGCCTATCCCGGCGAGCGATGCGCATGAAGGTGGAGCGGCGATCTACCACGACACCTGTTCAGCCTGCCATGTTGCCACGGTAAGGGCTTCACGCGCCCAGATCCTCCCGCTACAACTCCGTTGTTCCGTTTTACAATTCTGGATTTGAGAGCCATGGCCGACAGCGTTACCGATCGTTTTCTCCGTTATGTTGTCATCGACACCCAGTCGGACGCCATGTCGCCGACCCAGCCTTCGACAATGAAGCAGAAGGATCTCGGGCGATTGCTGGTGGAGGAAATGCTGGCGATCGGCATCACCGACGCCCATCTCGACGAGCACGGCTATATCTACGGGACGATCCCGGCGACCACATCGAAGAACAACGTGCCGGTCATCTGCTTCTGTGCCCATATGGACACGGCACCCGATTTCTCCGGCACCAACGTCAAACCGCAGATCGTCAGGAACTATCAGGGCGGCGATATCCAGCTTGTCGGCGACCGGAACCAGGTGATCCGGGTGTCCGAACATCCGGTGCTGAAGGACCAGATCGGCAACGACATCGTCACCTCCGACGGCACGACACTTCTGGGCGCCGACGACAAGGCCGGCATTGCCGAGATCATGTCGGCGGCCGAATTCTTCATCAACAACCCGGACGTCAAGCACGGCGCGATCCGCATTCTCTTCACCACCGACGAGGAGATCGGCCGCGGCGTCGACAAGGTGGACTTAAAGAAGCTCGGCGCCGATTTCGGCTATACTCTGGACGGCGAGACCGCCGGCACGATCGAGGACGAGACGTTTTCAGCCGATGCGGTGGAGATCGCCATCAAGGGTGTCGCCATGCATCCGGGTTTTGCCTTCGGCAAGATGGAAAACGCCATCAAGATCGCCGGCGGCATCGTCGCCAAACTGCCGAAGGACATGACGCCCGAGACTACCAAGGGCCGCGACGGCTTCATCCATCCGACCGGCATTTCCGGGGTGATGGAAAAGGCGCACCTCTCCTTCATCATCCGCGATTTCACCGAGGAGGGCCTGAAGGCCAAGGAGACCCTGCTCGAAGACATCACCAGGCAGGTGATCGCCGACTATCCCGGCTCAAGCTACACGTTCACGGTCAAGGAACAGTACCGCAACATGAAGGTGGTGCTCGACCAGCACCCGGGCATCGTCGATTACGCGGTCGAGGCGATCAGCCGGGCCGGCATGACACCGGTGCGCGGCAGCATTCGCGGCGGTACGGATGGTTCGCGCCTCTCCTTCATGGGCCTGCCCTGCGCCAACCTCTTCGCCGGCGGCCACGCCTTCCATTCGCCACTGGAATTCGTCAGCAGCCAGGACATGGAACTGGCGGTGAAGACGGTGATCGAGCTTGCGAAACTGTGGGAGGAGCGGGCGTAACCGCTCTTTCCAGATGGTGTGCTTTAAGGCCCACGAGGCATCTCCTGTTGCCCCCCGGTCAACAGACAAGGGCCCCTCGCACTACCCCGCCAGCCGTCTCCCTGCCAGTCTTGAACGCGCCGCATTTTCCGCCTAAAAAACCGCCATCTGCAGCACCAACAGGATGGTGGATCATGGACCTCAACCGAAACGCAACGCCGCTTTGCCTTGCCATTCGGGAATCGATCCATGCCTTCCATTACGCTTGCAAACCTTTCGTGGTCCACGCCTGACGGCCGGCCACTCTTTTCCAATCTGAACCTCAGCTTCGGGCCCGAACGCGCTGGCCTTGTCGGGCGCAACGGCGTCGGCAAGACGACGCTTTTGAAGCTGATCGCTGGCGAACTGACGCCCGCATCCGGCACGGTCTCCGTGTCCGGCAGCCTCGGCGTGCTGCGCCAGAGCGTGCTGGTCGCGACCGGGGAGACGATCGCCGACCTTTTTGGCACGAGCGATGCATTGGCGGCCCTTGCCCGAGCCGAGGCGGGTGAGGCCTCCGCCGAGGAGCTTGCCAATGCTGACTGGATGCTGGAGGCGCGCATGGCCGCGGCGCTGGCCCGGGCAGGCCTCGATGCGGATGCGCGCACGCCGCTCGAAACCCTGTCAGGTGGCCAGCGCACCCGTGCGGGGCTCGCAGCACTGATCTTCGCCGGGCCGGCTTTCCTGATCCTCGACGAACCTACCAACAATCTCGACCGCGAGGGCCGCCAAACGGTGATCGATCTGCTGTCCGGCTGGCGGGGTGGTGCGATTATCGTCAGCCACGACCGTGGACTGCTCGAAACCGTCGATGCGGTCGTCGAACTGACTTCGCTCGGTGCCACCCGTTATGGCGGCAACTGGGGCCGCTACCGGGAGCGCAAGGCGTTGGAACTGGCGGCCGTCGAACACGATCTCGCTGACGCCGAAAAGCGGATGGCGGAGGTCAACCGCGCGGCGCAGGAAACCACGGAGCGCAAGGCGCGCAAGGATAGCACCGGCAAGAAGAAGGCCGCGCGGGGCGACATGCCGCGCATCGTCGCCGGCGGCATGAAGCGGAGGGCGGAAAACACCAGCGGCGACAATGCCCGGCTTGCCGAGCGGCTGCGAACCCGGGCGGCCGACGACATCTCCGCCGCGCGGGAAAAGATCGAGATCCTGCAACCGCTCTCCGTGGCGCTGCCGCCGACCGGCCTGCCGGCAAGCCGGGTCGTACTCCGGATTGACAATGTCACCGCCGGTTATGACGTTGAACACCCGGTCCTGCGCGACTTTTCCCTCGAGATCACCGGACCGGAACGCATCGCCGTCACCGGGCCGAACGGTTCGGGAAAGACGACGCTGCTGTCGCTGATTTCGGGCAGCCTGGCGCCCTTCTCGGGCACGGTGCGGGTGCCGGCCAAATCCGCCATGCTCGATCAGCGGGTGAGCCTGCTCGATCCGGCGCTCTCGATTCGCGACAATTTCCGGCGTCTCAATCCGCAGGCGGACGAAAATGCCGGCCGTGCGGCGCTCGCCCGCTTCATGTTCCGCGCCGATGCCGCGCTGCAGGTGGTCGGCACCTTGTCAGGCGGGCAGATGCTGCGGGCGGGGCTTGCCTGCGTTCTCGGCGGGCCGGAGCCACCGTCGCTGCTCATTCTCGACGAGCCGACCAACCATCTGGATATCGATTCCATCGCCGCGGTTGAGGCCGGATTGCGCGCCTATGACGGCGCGCTGCTGGTCGTCAGCCATGACGAGGTGTTTCTTGAGACGATCGGCATCACCCGCCGGCTGGACCTGGGCTAGGGCCGGTCAAGCCGCCGGCGAGCCGGTAAGCACCTCGGTCGTCACCAGTTTGGCACCGGCCTCGGCGAACTGGGCATTGTAGCGGCGGATGATGGCAGCGGCGCTCTCCTGCGGCTGGTCGAGCGTGCTGTGGGCGTCGGAAACGACCGTCACCTTCAGCCCGGCCGCGATCGCGCCCTGCACCGTGCCGGCGACGCAGAAATCCGTCTGCGCACCGAGGATCACTACTTCCGGCGCACCCTGGCTCTCGACCCATGCGCCGAGTTGCGGATTGCTGAAGGAGTCCCGGACGGACTTCGAGAAGGTCGGCTCGTCGTCCCGCTGGCCGAGCGCCGGCCAGACGGGCCAGCCCGGCTCTCCCGGCGCCAGCGGATCGCCGTCCGGCCCGTCATGGCGCACGAAGGCGATCGCCCGGCCGTCACGCCGTGCCCAGTCGATGACCTTTCGGGCACGCTCGGTCAGGAAATCCGCCTCGTGCAGGGGCGGCTCGACAAGGCCGTCGAACATGTTTGTCTGCAGGTCGATGACGATGACCGGCGCTTTTCCCGCTGAAGTGCTGGACATGGGTTGGCCTCCATTCAAGACAAGAAATTGCCGGATTCCTTGCGGATTTCAATCCATATCTTTTCGCTCAGGGCCTGATCGGTTACGGCATGCGTCAACGGGCCGGTCGGCCGGGAAAGGGCAGCCCGAGCGCCGCCCTCTCCCGTTTGCGATCTGGCGATCAGCGGCAGACGCGGGTGGTCTTGACGACGACACGGCCGTGGTAACGGGTCTTCACCTTCTTGACCATGCAATCACGGTGGCGGGGACGATATGGACGGTAGACTTCGCGGACGGTGTGGCGCGGGGCGATACGCTCATTGGTGGTGATGGTGACGCTCGCGGCGTTGGAGGGGCCGGCCACGGAGAGAATGGAAGAAATGGCCAGGGCCGATGCGAGAAGCAGGTTTTTCATTGGGTGTTTCCTCAATCTTTTGCGCGATTTGAACGCGGATCGAGGAAAGGGGTTCCACGAAGGGGATGGGACTGAAGTCCTACGCCCGCCCTTCAGCCCACTGGTTCCCCGCCTGATGGCTCCCTTCGCGAGCACCGATCAAAGCGGAAAACAATCCTACCTCAGCAGCCCCTGTCCGCCGTCCACATAGATCGGGGTACCGGTCACATGTCGAGAGCGGTCGGAGGCGAGGAAGGCGATGACTTCGGCAACGTCCTCGCTTTTTCCCGGCCTGCCGTCGCTGATCGGAACCTGGCCCTCCGGCCATTCCACCGGAATGGCGGTTTCCTGTTCGTGGCGGAGCTTGGTGTTGTCGCGGATATTGGTCTCGATCTCGCCGGGGCAGACGGCGTTGACGCGGATGTGATGTTTGCCGAGTTCCAGCGCCAGCTGCTGCACCATTGCCACTTGCGCGGCCTTGGTGGCGGTATAGGCGGTGGCGCCGGGTGTCGTGAAGGTGCGGTTGCCGTTGATCGAGGAGATGACGATGATCGAGCCTGTACCCTGCGCCTTCAGATGCGGCACGGTAAGATGCAGCGTCAGATAGGTGCCGCGCAGGTTGACGGCGATCGTCCTGTCGAACTCTTCCGGCTTCAGGTCGTCGATCGGCGCCCAGACGCCGTTGATGCCGGCATTGGCGACGACGATGTCGAGCCGTCCGAGCTTTCCAGCAAGCCGGTCGATCGCCTCGCGCATCCGGTTCTCGTCGGAAACGTCGGCTTCGAGCACCAGCGCTTCGCCGCCGGCCTTCTCGATCTCTCTGGCGGTTTTGTCCAGCTCGGTCCTGGTATGGCCGAGCAGGGCGACCTTTGCGCCTTCCGCCGCGAGTTTCATCGCCGCCGCCTTGCCGATACCGGAGCCTGCGCCTGTTACCAGAGCCACCTGATTGTTGAGTTCCATGAGCCCATCCTGTCGCCGGAGCGCGGCTTCTGCCGCGCGAAAACGAACGGCAAGGGATGGTGCATGGTTCCCGGGATCAGGATGGATATCGCTCGTTGAGGATGCGCAGGCCTTCGGCAAATTTCGAACCGTCGCCGCCCATCTGGCGCATCTGGGCAAGATTGTCGGTGAGGTCGGCGCGCTTGACCGGCCGGGCCAGCGGGTTTTCGATCGAGCGGCGGACGAAGGTGAAATATTCCTCGCCGTCGCGCTTGCTCATCGCATCGACGGCATTGACGACCGCTTCGGAAAAGCCTTCCTGGCGCAGACGCCCGAGCGTCCAGCCGGGGCCTTTCTCGACCACGTCATGCAACCAGGCGACCTGTTTTTCGTCCTCGCCGTCGACGTTTTCGGCGACGCGCCGGACGTGTTCGATGAACGGGCCGCCGGTTTTCGAAGACTGTCCTTCATGGGCCTGCGTCGCGATGGCGATCGCCTTGTCGATCAGTTCCGACATTTGTCTGTCTCCGTCCGTTCGGCGGCACTTTATAAGGTCCGCGCGCGACGACAATGCGTCAGCTGCGGTCTTCCTCGAACTGAGTGACAGGAAGCGGGCTCAGCCAGTTCTCCCGCCGTTTCACCCAGAGTTCGTAGGTCGGTTCAAGGTCCGTCGGGGCCATGTCGAGCGCGCCGACACGGATCTCGATTTCGTCGCCGTCGCTTTCGCTGAAGACGCGTGAGCCGCATTCGGGGCAGAAACCGCGACCATGGAAATATTTGACCTCGCCAGTGCTTTCAAAGGCATGTCGCGGCCAGATGCCGAACGTGGCGAAGCTGGAGCCGCTTTCCTTGCGGCAGTCGGTGCAATGGCAGAGCCCTATCCTGAGCGGTGCATCCTTCACCGAAAATTGCACCTTGCCGCAAAGGCAGCTTCCAGACCGGATGATCATGTTTTCTGCTCCTTCTTCCTCGTTCGGGAAACGCAGTTAGGGCAGGGGAGGACGAAGGGAAGAGATCAGGCGGGTTCCGAGGCGGCCGCCCTGGGGTCCTTGTGGAACGGAACGGCTCGCCCGGCGTTCGAAGCAGACACAAATGGGATTATCGCCATGCGCTCGTTTCTAGTCTCCGCCGCATTTATCGCCTCGGCTTTCTCGCCGACCTTGGCTTCGGCGGCTGAGGGTGACTTTTTAAAGACGCTCGCCGGCAGCTGGAGCGGCAACGGGACCGTGCTGACCCGCATCGGGGCCAAGCCCATCAATGTCACCTGCAGCTTCAATTCCACGACGGGAGATACGACCCTTTCGATGCAAGGGACCTGCCGCGGGCTGCTGGTCATCCGCCGCAGCATATCGGCCGATCTCAAGGCCTCGGACCGCGGTTACAGCGGCACCTATACCGGCCCGTCGGGGCAGCCCTCGACCTTGTCCGGCAATCGCCGCGGCAATGCGATCAATCTCGGAGTCCGTTGGGCACGGGTGATCAATGGAGACCGCGTCGCCAACATGACGATCGAGAAGATCGGCAATGATCGCATGCGGCTGCGGACGGTCGACAAGGATCCGCAGAGCGGCAAATCGGTGGTGACCAGCAGCATCGATCTCAGCCGCTGACCGATCTCGGGCCGGCGTCTGCGTTCACTCCACCTGGCCGAGCTTGCCGGGGTTCATGATGCCCTTCGGGTCGATCGCCGCCTTGATGGCGTTCATCATGTCGATGGCGTCGCCATGTTCGCGGCGCAGATATTTCAGCTTGGAGATGCCGATTCCGTGTTCGCCGCTGAACGTGCCGCCCATGTCGATGGCGCGCTGGTAGAGCCGCTCTGCAAGCCGTTCTGCTTCCGCCAGTTCTTCCGGGATTTCCGGCTTGATCAGGTAGCCGACATGGAAATTGCCGTCCCCCACATGGCCGATGATCTTGCCGATGACGAAGGAATTGTCGATGTCCTCGCGGGCGGCGAGCACCGCTTCGGCAAGCCGCGAAATCGGCACGCAGACGTCTGTCGTGAAGGCCTTGCAGCCGGGGCGTAGCGTCCGGTTGGAATAGATCGTCTCGTGGCGGGCCTTCCACAGCCGCTCGCGGTCTTCGGTGCGGGTCGACCATTCGAAATCCGAGCCGCCGAATTCGTCGGCGATCTCCCGCACGGTGTTCGACTGTTCCTCTACCCAGCGCGGGCTGCCGTGGAATTCGAGGAAGAGGGTGGGGGCGAGTTTCAGGGTCAGACCCGCATGCCGGTTGGCAGCCTCCACGGCCACCTCGTCGAGGAACTCGATCCGGGCGACCGGGATGCCGCTCTGGATGGTCGCGACGACGGCTTCCACAGCGCCGCGCATCGTTTCGAAGGCACAGACGGCCGACGCGATGGTTTCCGGGATCGGGTGGAGCTTGACGGTCACCTCGGTGATGACGCCGAGCGTGCCTTCGGCGCCCACATAAAGCTTGGTCAGGTCATAGCCGGTCGAGGATTTTTTCGTGCGCCGGCCGGTGGTGATGATCTTGCCCTGCGGCGTCACGACCCGCAGAGCCAGGACGTTTTCGCGCATCGTGCCGTAGCGCACCGCGGTGGTGCCGGAGGCCCGCGTCGAGGCCATGCCGCCGATCGAGGCGTCAGCGCCGGGGTCGATCGGGAAAAACAGACCGGTATCGCGGATATGGGCGTCGAGTTGCTTGCGGGTGACGCCCGCCTGCACCTGAACGTCGAAATCCTCGTGGTTGACCTGGACGATCTGGTTCATGCGGGTGAGATCGAGCGAGATCCCGCCCTTGAGCGGGATCGTATGCCCCTCCATCGAGGACCCGGCCGCAAACGGCGTGACCGGGATGCCAGCCTCGAAACAGGCCGAGACGACGCGCGCCACCTCGTCCTCGCTTTCGGCATAGACCACCGCATCCGGCAACCGTGTCGGCTGCCGGGACATGTCGTGGCCATGATGTTCGCGCACCGCTTCAGTGGTCGAAAGCCGGTCGCCGAAGTGGAGTTTCAGGGCGTCGAGGGTGGATTCCAGGGAGGTCATTTTTTCTCACCCGTCAGCATGCGGTGGTAGCGCGAACGGGCGATTTCCTGCGTCGTGATGAATTCGAGGAGAACCGGCACGCCCTTTTGCGTCTGCTCGATGCCCCGCTTGATCGCCGGGATGATCTCGCTCGGCTCGGTGACGCGTTCGCCATAACCGCCGAGCGCGCGCGCAAAGGCGGCATAGTCGCCGGAAATGTCGGTCGAGCGGTATTTCTCCGTCGAAACCTTCATGATCGGCAGTTCCATCGCCATGGAAAAATTGTTGAGCAGGATCGACAGGATCGGCAGGCGCTCGCGCACCGCGGTTTCGAAATCCATCCCGGTAAAGCCGATCGCCGCATCGCCCCAGACGTTGATGCAGAGCTTGTCGGGATGCATCAGCTTGGCGCCCATGGCGAGGCCCAGGCCGTAACCGAGCTGGGTCGTTTTGCCCCAGCCGATATAGGTGAGCGGCTTTACCGATTTCCAGAACGGCGAAAGCTGGTCGCGCGGGCTGCCGGCATCATGGGTGATGATGGTGTTTTCGATATCGACCGTATGCTGCAGGTCCCAGAGCACGCGATAGGGCGACAGCGGCTTGCTGTCGGAGGTGAGTTTCGGCATCCATTCGGAAAGCCATTCTTCCTGCACCCTGGCAATTTCGGCGGCGACTTCCGTATGGTCGCGCGGTAAAACCTTGCGGGCTTCGAGCTCGGCAAGTACCGCGTCGAGCGTCAAGGCTGCATCGCCGACCAGCGCCACCTTGGCCTCGATATCCTTGTTGACGTGGTCGGGGTCGAGCGTTGCGTGGATGACCGTCTTGTCGAGCGGCATCTGCACGCCGAAGGCGGTCTCGGTGAAGGAGCAGCCGATGCCGAAGATCAGGTCGGAACTATCGAGGAAGTGGCGCAGGGTCTTGGAGATCGCCGCACCGCCGGCGCCGACCGACAGCGGATGGGTTTCCGGGAACGCGCTCTTGCCTTCGAGGCTGGTCGAGACTGGGATTGCCAGCAGTTCGGCGAGCTGTTTCAGCTGCGGCCAGGCCTGCGCGTAATGAATGCCCTGGCCGGCATAGAGGATCGGGCACTTGGCGGCGAGCAGCAGGTCGACGGCGTCGCGCACCGCGATCGGGTCCGGCCCGTAGCGGGTGGAGAGAACCGGCCGGTAGGTCAGCGGTTCCGGCACATCGTCCTGCCAGATGTCGTTGGGGATTTCGATCAGCACCGGCCCGCCGCGACCGTTGCGCAGCTTGGAGAAGGCGCGGCGAAAGATGTTGGGGATCTCGGCGGCGGAGGTGATCGGCTCGGCGGACTTGGTGATGTCGCGCATCGAGCGTGTCGCATTGTAGTTCGGATCGACATGCGCGACGCGACGCTCATAGCCCATCGGCAGCACCAGCAGCGGCACGGATTCCGAATAGGCCTGGGCGATACCGCCATAGGCGTTTTCGGTGCCTGGTCCGAGCTGCATGGCAAAGACGCCGATCGTCTTGCCGGATGAGAGGCGCGACATGGCGTCGGCCATGTGCAGGCCGTGGCGTTCCTGGCGCACGATGATCGGGCGGACATCGGCCATGGCCGCGTGTTCGAGAACGTGGTTCACGGGGTAACCGCAGATGACCTCGATCCCCTCGCGCTTCAGAATTTCCACGATGGCGTCGGCAACTTTCATGGGTTTCTCCTCCCCGGAGACGTGATCGATTAGAGGTGAGGTTGGAAATCGTGTGCCGTCCAGGCGCCGGGATGGCGAACGGGCGCGCGGCGGGCCTGGTCGGTATTCAGCAACCCGCTCTGGCCGAGCGTAATGCGGTATTCCTCGATGAAGGCCTGCGCCATGTGGGTGGCGCCATGGTCTCCGAGTGCGGCAAGGCCAAGCATGAAGGCACGGCCGGCAAAGGACGAACGGGCGCCGCAGGCGACCGCGCGTACCATGTCGACGCCGGAGACGACGCCGCTGTCGAACAGCACCGTACCACGTGTGCCCACCGTGCGGGCGATTTCCGGCAGCACGTCGATCGTCGCGGGTGCCGCATCGAACTGGCGGCCGCCGTGGTTCGAGACGACTACGCCGTCGAGGCCGAGTTCCAGCGCCTTCTCGGCGTCGGCCGGGTGCATGACGCCCTTGACCATCATCGGGCCTGGCCATTTATCGCGCAGCCTAGCGATCTGCTCCCAGGGGAAGCCGCCGCCGATATGTTTCTGCACGAAGGCGGAGGTGGTGACGCGGTCCGGGGCGCCGGCAAAGCCTGCCATGTTGGCGAAGGTCGGCATGCCCTTTCGGCGGATCGCATCCAGCCAGAAAGGGGCCAAGGCCGCAGCCATCATCGTCTTCGGCGTCAGCCGGAATGGCATGGTGAGGCCGTTCCTCAAGTCGCGCGGCCGCTTGGCGCGCACCGGCACGTCCAGCGTCGCGACCAGAACCTTGGCGCCGGCGATACGGGCGCGTTCCGCCATTTCGAGACTGTATTGATGGTTGTTGGGCGCCATCGGGTAGAGCTGGAACCAGGTGACGTCAGGCGCCCATTCCACCACCTGCTCGATCGTCGCGCAGGCAAGCGTGCCGACCAGATAGGGGATGTTGTGGGCCTGGGCGGCCTTGGCGAAACGCTCGGTCGCGCCCGGCCACATCATGCCGTCGAAGCCGATCGGCGAGATGCCGATCGGTGCGGCGTAACGATAGCCGAAGAGTTCGACCGAGGTATCGACATTGGACACGTCGATGCCGTAGCGCGGCACGACTTCGACGGCCTGCAGCGCGGTCCGGTTGCGGCCGAGGCCGGTTTCATCGCCGGCGCCGCCCTGCAGAAACTCGTAGGCAAAACGCGGAATCCGCCATTTCGCCCGTTTTTCGAGATCGCCGATCATCGGATAACGCCGGCGGAGTTCCGCCAGCGTCTCTATCGTCCTTGCGTCGCTCCCGGCTCCCCCCATGACCGACGCCTCCTAGTAGGAAACCATGACTTCGAGCATGGCCTGCCGGCCGCTCCTGGTCGCGGCGAGTGCCCGCTGCAGCGCCGCCGGCAGATCGGCACCGGTCTCGACGCGTTCGGCATGGGCGCCGTGGGCGCGGGCGACGGCGGCATAGTCCGGTGCCGGATCGAGCGCGGTGATCGGCATGGTGTTGGCGGTTGCCGCACTGCCGTCCGGATACATGTAGAGCGTCGAGCGGCGCACGGCGTTCCAGATGCCGTTGTTGAAGACGATCGTCAGCAGCGGCAGCTTCAGCGCGGTCGCGGTCTGGTGGCAGGCGACAGGATTGGCGAACATGTAGGAGCCGTCGCCGATCGTGGCGATCACCTGGCGGCTGCGGTCGCCGAGCTGGGCGCCGAGCGCTGCGGTCAGGCCAAAGCCGAGACCGCCGGACAGCGGCGTCGAGAAGTAGGATTTTGGATGCTTGAACTCCATCACCGACGGATCGATGCCGAGTTCGTTCACCACGGTCGTCTTCTCGTCCATGATGGCGGAGACACAAGCGCTGACATGGGCGGGTGTCATCGGCGAACCGTTGCCGAGGGCAGCGCGCTTGGCGGCCGCTTCGACCTGGGCTGCCTTCACCTTGGCCCACTTCTCTCGGCGCTCGGAGAAGGTTTCGGACGCCGGCACACGCTCGGTCATCGCAGCGGCAAGCGCCGCGATCGTCTTGTTGATGCCGCCGGCGAGCGCGATGTCGATCGGAAAGCTGCGGATCGGCACGCGGCTATGCTGCGGGTCGGGGCCGATGGCGATGACCTTGGCACCTTCGGCTATGTCCGTATGGTCTGAAATCCACGGCACCGCGGCATTGATCACGACCACGACATCGGCTTCCTTCAGGACCTGGGTCGAGTCGCGGCCGATCATCATCGGATGGTCGCTCGGCAGTGCGAGACGTGTCGCCCACATCTCGACGGTCGGCAGCGCAAATTTTTCGACGAAGCCGGCGAGCGGTTCGAAATCCGGTGCCAGTTCCGGGCTCTGGGTGATGATCAGCGGGTTCTTGGCCTTGGCGAGAAGGTCAGCGGCCTGGGCGATCAGATCGGGGTCGGCCGGGCCGTAGGTGGTCGGGGTGACCGTCGAGCGGTGATTGATCTCGATCTCGGCGCCTTCGGCCAGCGCCTCGCGTGGCAGGCTCAGGTAGACCGGACCGCGGGGCTCGCTCATGGCGATGCTCATGGCGCGGTCGATGACGATGCCCGCCTGTTCCGGATAACGCAGTTCATAGTCCCACTTGACCACTTCGCGGACCATGCCGCCCTGGTCGAACATTTCCTGGCCCCAGTGGATCGGCGAGGAGCGCGAGCCGAAACGGCCGTGTTCGGTGATCGGCGTGCGGCCGGAGAACATCATGACAGGCACGTTCTCGGAGCGCGCGTTGATCAGGCCCATCACCGAGTTGGCAAGCCCGACATTGACGTGGACGATGACGCCGGCCGGTTTTGACGTCATCAGGTAATAGCCGTGCGCCATGCCGACCGCGACACCCTCATGCGGGATGACCAGGGCTTCCGGCATTTTCAGGCCGGTTTCGGGCTGGCGGGCAAACGCCTCGATGATCGACGGGAAGTCGGTGCCGCCATTGGCGAACAGGACATCGATGCCGGCGGCCTTCATGTGCGACAGAATTGCCTCGGCCGCGAATGTTCCGGTCGGTTTTTCGTGTTTCATGCTGCAATCCTCGTGAAAATTCTAAATCCGCCGGAAAGATGTCCTCAGGTGATGCTGACCGTCTTGGTGACCATGTAGGCATCGACGCCCTCGATCCCGACTTCGGAACCGTGGCCGCTCGCCTTCACCCCGCCGAACGGCGTTTCCGGCATGGAGATGTTGAAGGAATTGATGCCGACCATGCCTGCTTCCAGCGCGTCGGAAAGTTTTGCGATGGTCTTGTGCGAGTTTGAGAAGGCGTAGGCGGCGAGGCCATAGGGCAGTTCGTTCGCCTTGGTGACCGCGTCGTCGAAATCCGAAAAGCGGTTGAGCACGGCGACCGGGCCGAACGGCTCTTCGCTCATGATCCGCGCATCGCTCGGCACGTCGGCAAGCACGGTCGGGGCATAGAAAAAGCCTTCGTTGTTGATGCGATGGCCGCCCGCGAGCAGCTTGGCTCCCTTGGCGGTGGCATCCTGCACCAGCGCCTCGATTGCGTCACGCCGGCGGCCGTGGACCAGCGGTCCCATGCCGGTCGCCGGATCGAGGCCGTCCCCGACCGTGATCTTGCCGGCTCGCTCGGCAAAGCCGGCGCAGAAGGCCTCGTAGGACTTGTCCTGCACATAGAAGCGGGTTGGCGAAACGCAGACCTGGCCGCCGTTGCGGTATTTGCGCTGCACCGACATGTCGAGCGCGGCCGTCTGGTCGGCATCGTCGAAGACGAGCACCGGCGCATGGCCACCGAGTTCCATCGTGGTGCGCTTCAGGGTTTCCGAGGCGAGCCGGATGAGGTGCTGGCCGACCGGAACCGAGCCGGTAAACGAGATCTTGCGGATGATCGGCGAGGCGAGCAGGTGGCGCGAGATGAAGTCCGGCACGCCATAGACGACGGCGATGACGCCGGCCGGAACGCCCGCATCGAGAAGGCATTGGGCGACGGCGGCAGCCGATGCCGGGGCCTCTTCACCGGGCTTGTAGATCATCGTGCAGCCGGCGGCGAGCGCCGAGCCCATCTTGCGGGCGGCATTGCCGACCGGGAAATTCCAGGCCGAAAACCCGGCTGTCGGGCCGACCGGTTCCTTGACCACCTGGAAGCGGGTTTCGCCGATACGGCCGGGAATGACGCGGCCATAGGTGCGGCGGCCTTCCTCGGCGAACCACTCCATTTCTTCGGTGGCGAAATGGGTTTCGAGCCGCGCTTCGGCGATCGGCTTGCCCATTTCGAGCGTCGCGAGCGTGGCGATCTCTTCCTGCCGGTCATGCATCAGCTGCGCTGCGCGCTTCAGGATACGGCCGCGCTCGCGCGGGTTCGTCGCGCGCCACAGCGGAAAGGCGCGTTTGGCAGCCTCGAGCGCCTGGTCGAGATCCTGGGCCGTCGCATGCGGCACCACGCCGATCGCTTTTTCGGTGGCGGGGTTGATCAGCGGCTGCGTCTTGCGGTCGCCATTCTCCAACCAGGCGCCATCGATCAGGAGACGCGCCGACTGGTAAGCGTCGGACGAGCCGGCTGGATTGGTCGCGATGTTCATGATCGTCTCCTCCGTTTTCATGAGACGAGTGCGTTTGGCATTCGTCAATTTCGGGCTTTTCCGAAACCCGACTTCCTCGTCCACTTATAGGGGATAAAGCAGGGAGCCTGATATTGTCAATTCCAACGTTCACGCCGGTTCAGATAGCCACCGTACCGCCGTCGATCGGGATTACCGCTCCGGTCATGAAACTCGATGCCTTCGATGCCAAAAGCAGGGCGAGGCCCATGATCTCGTCCGGCTCGGCGATGCGGCCGAGCGGCACTGTATCGGCAAAGGCCTTTTCCACCTCCGGTTCGCGGATGCGGCCGCCGGCGATATTGGTGCGGAAGGGGCCGGGCGCGATGCCGTTGACGAGCACGTTATAGGGCGCCAACTCCCAGGAGGCCTGCTTGACGAGGTTGACCACGGCGCCTTTGCTCGATGCATAGGCGTAACCGGTCATCGGGTCGGCGCGCAGGCCGGCAATCGAGGCGATCGCGACGATGCGGCCGCTTCTCTGTTTCTTCATGTGCCTGGCGGCGGACTGGATGGCGACGAACGTGGCGGTGAGGTTGACGTCCACCACCTTGTTCCACAGATCGTCGCTGACATTCTCGATCGCGCCGGCCTCGGTGCGGGAATTCGGGCCGCCGCTGATGCCGGCATTGGCGACGAGAATATCGAGGTGTCCGTGCTTTTCGGCAACGCCATCGATGGTGTTGCGCAGGCTTGCGCTGTCACAGACATCGACCTGATGGCTTTCGGCGGAAAAACCCTGGTCGTTCAGCCATTGACAGGCGGCGGCGAGCGCCTCGGCGTCGAGATCAAGCAGCGCCACACGCGCGCCATTGGCCGCCAGCGTCTTGGTGATGGCAAGGCCAAGGCCGCTTGCCGCACCGGTGACGACGGCGACTTGACCCTTCAGGTCGAACAGTTTTTCCGCTTGCATTCCTATCCTCCCTGCGACCCGGCGAACATGATCCTCCCCATCCAGGCGGCACCTACTTTTTGTATGCAATCCTCGAAGATGCAAGTTAGAAATTTGCTATTATCAATCAAAATTTGACAGAATCATATTGACCCTCCCCGAAAGGTTATACAGATTGCCGCCATTCGCGGGTGCCGAGGAGCGCCTGCCTTAACGGTTGTCAGGTCCCGGGGAGGGTGAAACACCGATGAGCTTTACCGAAAGCCTTGAAACCGTCACCGGAACGAAGATCCGGATCATGCGGAAAGGCACCGGCGGTCCGCTGCTCTTCCTGCATGGCGCGAGCGGCGCCTCTCGCTGGCTGCCCTTCATGGACAAGCTCTCCGAAACCCATGAGGTCATCGTGCCGGAACATCCGGGTTTCGGCGGCTCCGACAGTCCCGAATGGCTCGACAACATTTCCGACCTCGCCTTTTTTTATCTGGATCTCCTCGACCATCTCGGCCTCGAGAAGGTCAACCTTGTCGGCACGTCGATCGGCGGGTGGCTGGCGGCCGAGATCGCCATATGCAATGCGACGAAACTCGGCTCCCTGACCGTCGTGGCGCCTGCCGGCATCCGCGTGAAGGGCATTCGCAAGGGCGACGTCTTCATGTGGAACCCGCAGGAGACCGCCCGCAACCTCTTTCACGACCAGGCGTTTGCGGAAGCGATGCTGGCGGCTCCGCCGCCGTCGAAGGAAGGGATGGAGATCCTGCTCAGGAACAAGCTCACCTCGGCCAAGCTCGCCTGGGAGCCGCGGTTCCTCAATCCGGACCTCCACAAGTGGCTGCATCGCATTTCGGTGCCGACGCTGATCGTCTGGGGCGACGACGACAAGGCGATGCCGGTCGGTTACGCTCCGGCCTGGCGGGAGCTCATTCCCAACTCTCGGCTCGAGATCATCGAGAACTGCGGACATCTGCCGCAGATCGAAAAGGCCGACCGTTTTGTCGAACTGGTCAGTGGCTTCATCGGGGAGGTTACGCGATGAAATTCTACTTCATGCACCTGATGCCCTATGCGGATCTCGATCTTTCCTATGACGAGAAGCACAATTCCGCCTGGGTCACCCTGCCGAACACCTATTACGACCCGAAGAAGGGCCACCAGCTCTACAACCGTTATCTGGACGAGCTCGAATATGCCGACCAGCTCGGTTTCGACGGCATCTGCGTCAACGAACACCATTCGAACGCCTATGGGCTGATGCCGATACCCGGCGTCATGGCCGGCGCGCTTGCCCGCCGCACCAAAAACGTCAAGATCGCCATTCTCGGCCGCGCGCTGCCGCTCCTCAACAACCCCCTGACCGTCGCGGAAGAATTCGCGATGGTCGACAACATCACCGGCGGCCGTCTGATCGCCGGCATGGTGCGCGGCATCGGCGCCGAATACCATTCCTGGGGCGTCAATCCTGCCTTCAGCCACGAACGGTTCCAGGAAGCCCACGACCTGATCCTGCAGGCCTGGACGCAACCCGGTCCGAGCGTCTTCGAAGGCAAGCACTACAATTTCGAATACGTGAACGTCTGGCCGCGGGTCTACCAGGACAATCCGCATCCGCCGATCTGGATCCCCAGTCAGGGTTCCAGCGAGACGATCGAATGGGCCGCCCATCCGGATCGGAAATACACCTACCTCCAGACCTTTGCCTCTGTCTCGACCGTCGCCCGCTACATGAAGATGTATAAGGACGTGGCTGCCGGCTACGGCTACGAGGCGACCGAGGACCAGCTCGGCTGGTCGCTGCCGCTCTATGTCGCCGAGACTGACGAGATCGCCCGCCGCGAAGCCAAGGAGCATATCGAGGCGTTCCTGCAGAAATTCCTGCGCATGCCGATGGAGATGCTGCTGCCGCCGGGCTACACCTCCGTCAAATCCATGGTCGGAGCAATGTCGGCCAAGGCCGGCCATTCGATGAAGCAGACGATCGACAGCGTCATCGAAGAGGGCAAGTTCATCTGCGGCAGCCCGGCGACGGTGCGCGAGAAGCTGGAAGAATACCAGGCGCAGATAGGTTTCGGCCATCTGCTCACGCTCCTCCAGTTCGGCACCCTGCCGGCCGAGCTAACCCGCAAGAACATGGAGATCTACTCCAAGGAGGTCATGCCGTATCTGCGCAGCGTGACCGCCAGTCGGGCGGCTTGAGGAGGGGATGCCAATTTGATGATTTTGGTAGGCCTATGAAGCCTTTGGGCGTAGTCATATCACCCAAGGTTCATCTTGATGTGTGATCGCGATTGTCGTCATTTGAGGCGTAGGACCGCACTATTGTCACCCCCCAGTCGCTGCGGTCTTAGCGGCCGGCGCCCCAAAAGCCGGCCGCTCCCCTCGGGGCTATACCCCTTGTGCTAGGTCTTTTGGACGAATTGAGGACTTCGCAGTCCGGAGTACAATAGCATTCTCCTAAGTCGAGCGTAGAAGAGGTTACGTCTTAGGAGAGGCCCGCGCAGGGGGAAAAGGCGCGGGCCTTTTTATTTTTGCAGCACAGCATCAAAAAGGTGATGCTATTTGTAAAATTTCATGCATGTTCGCCGCGGGCTGGGGCGAGACATGATTCCAAAAAACAACGATGGGCGCTCGGATGATCTTCCGATCGGAGGCGATTATTCGGAGTTTACCGATAGCGAACTCGAAGAGCTCGCTTCTGTGCTGATCCAGGCGCTGACAATTCCGCCGCTGTCGGCCTGTTCCAGCTCAGGCGTTGCAGAGCCTGCCCCACAACCGCCATCGGAATGAATTCACCCTCGTCAGCATGACCTCGGTGCTCCGCTTCTTTCACCTCCTGCCGATAGTCCGGTATTTTCTCCGCAATGTCTGTGTTAGGAGGCGTCCCACACGAGACGATGAGATAGGCCGATGCTTCCCTGGATACAGCTGGACTGCGCAACCATTCCCGGCGAAGGCGGCGAACTGCGCCTGAAGCAGCGCGGGTCCGAATTTTCCATCATGCTCGGCTCGACCGAGCTGATGAACAGCCGGCTGAGCGGTTCGGAAGAGGCGCTGGCGACACTCTCCTGCGAGCGGATTGCCGGGCGGAAAAACTCCCACATGCTGATCGGCGGCCTCGGCATGGGGTTTACCCTGCGAGCGGCCCTGGGAGCCCTCCCGGACGACACCAGGGTAACCGTCGCGGAACTGGTTCCGGCCGTGGTCGACTGGGCGCGCGGGCCGATGGCGGAATTTCACAAGGGCACGCTCGACGATCCGCGCGTCGATATTCATGTCGGTGATGTCGGCGCGCTGATCCGCTCGCGCACTGCCGCCTACGATGCCATCCTGCTCGATGTCGACAACGGCCCCGACGGGCTGACGCGCGCTTCCAACGACAGCCTTTATAACCACACCGGGCTTCGGGCCGCCAAGGCTGCGCTGCGCGAAAACGGCGTCCTGGCCGTCTGGTCTTCGGCACCGGATGCCGGCTTTACCCGCCGATTGCGAGATGTCGGATTTGCCACCGAGGAGGTTTACGTGCGTGCCAACGGCAAGCGCGGCGGCCGCCACGTCCTGTGGATGGCCACCAACCGGTAGCAGGTCGGCAACGGCCAGTCCGCGGAGCCTCAACGAAACCGGCTGTCGCACCTCATTTCGCCCCGTCTTCATGCGCCAGCGAGCCCGAAGCGGTGGGCAGCAGCGAGAAGAGATGGGCGTTCATCGCCGCTTGCGCCCATTCGGGATTGCGGGCCTTCAGTGCCGAGAGGATTTCCCGATGCTGGGCGTGGGTGCGGCGCGTGCGCACCTCGACCGGCTCCGAGTAGCGGTTGAAGATCGAGGCCGGCAGTTCCAGCGAGGAGGCGAGGATCTTTTCGAGCCGTGGGCTTTCGGCGGCAGCGGCGATGACCGCGTGGAATTCCGCGTTGAGCTTGTCGAACCCTTCGAGATGTTCGTTCCAGCCGAGTTCCTCGAACTGGGTCTCCATCAGCCGTTCCAAATCCTGCAGTCGCTGCAGGTCGGCCTCCGAAATGCGGCTGGCGGCGCGGCTTGTCGCATGACCTTCGAGAATGGCACGCAGCCGAAAGATCTCGACCGCGTCGTCGAGCGAAAAATCCGCGACGATCCCCCGCCGGTAACGTTCCAGCACCACGAGGCCCTCGGCGTTCAGCCGGTTCAACGCCTCCCGGATCGGCGTGCGGGAGACGCCGATGGCGGCGGCGAGCTGGTTTTCGAGCAGCTTGTCGCCGGAGCGCATTTCGCCCGTGAGGATCAGATGCCGGATATGATGATAGGCGGTCTCGACGGCGCTCTGCGTCGCCGCGTCCTTGGCTCCGTCTCTGGTTGTCTCATTCGTCAAGCCGCCACCTGTCCCTTCCCCCTGATGATATGGGAGATTACGACAAACAATCCGCCGAAGCCAACCGCCACGAAGTGCATACCATTTCGCCGAAGACGGCGTTATTTCCGCACATACTTCTTGACATCTCGAAAAAAGGTATACAAAAATTCCTCAGGAGGCCTGATAAGGCAGTTGGCTGCGGCCGAAGGAGGAGACCCCATGACGCAGACCCGCAAACCCTTTATCGTCGGTATCGGTGGCACCCAGCGCCCCGGTTCGAGTTCCGAACTCGCCCTACGCTACTGCCTCGTGGCTGCCGAAAAGGCCGGCGCGGAAATCGACCTCATCTGTGGAGCAGAACTCGAACTGCCGCTCTTTGACCCAGGCGTGATACACCGCACTCCGGCCGCCCTTCGCCTGCTCGAGTCGCTTCGCCGTGCCGACGGCATCATCATCGCAACCCCGAGCTATCACGGCGGCATGTCCGGCACGATCAAGAACGCGATCGACTATACGGAAGACATGCGGGGTGACGTGCGCTCCTATTTCGATGGTCGCGCCGTCGGCTGCATCGTCTGTGCCGCCGGCGACCAGGCGCTCGGCGCAACACTGATCGGCCTGCGCTCGGTCGTGCATGCGCTACGCGGCTGGCCGACCCCTTACGCGGCGACCATCAAATCCAACGAGAAACCTTTCGTCGAGGGCAAGCCGGCTCGCCGCGAGGTTGCCCAGCCCCTCGAAATCGTCGCTTCGCAGGTCGTCAGCTTTGCCAAAATGGCGATGGCCAGCCGCATCGAAGACGTCGCGCCACGCCTCGTCGCTAGCAACTGATCCGATTTCAGTCGTCGCGGATCCGTTTGCCTTCATCCGGCGACGGTCCCAGTGGAGCTTTCCATGAAGTTCAATTTTTTCCACCTGATGCCCTATCCCGACTACGACAAGCTGCCGCATGAATGGCCGGTCAGCACGCACGGGATCGACAGCACCCGCATCCAGGCGCTCTACAACGAATATATCGACGAGATGGTCGACGCGGAGAATTATGGTTTCGACTGGGTGGGCTGCAACGAGCACCATTTCAGCCCTTACGGTCTGATGTCGAACCCGAACCTGATCGCCGGCGCGCTTGCCCGCCAGACGTCCAAGGCGAAGATCGCGATCGTCGGCAACCTGTTGCCGCTTTTGAACCCGGTCCGCGTTGCCGAAGAATATGCGATGATCGACGTGATGTCGGATGGCCGCCTGATCGCAGGCTTCCTGCGCGGCATCCCGCACGAATACATCGCCTACAATATCCCGCCGAGCGAATCCCGCAGCCGCCTGCGCGAAGCGACCGAGCTGATCATCAAGTGCTGGACCGAGGACGAACCTTTCGGCTGGGAAGGGGAGCACTACCAGTTTCCGGCCGTCTCGATCTGGCCAAAGCCGATCCAGAAACCGCATCCGCGCATCCTGATGTCCGCCAGCAATGCGGAATCGGCGGAATTCGTCGCCAAGATGCGTGCGATCATGGGCATCACGCTGATCCAGGACCTGTCGATCGCCAAGGCCGCCGTCGAGAATTTCAAGAAGACCGCCCGCTCCTACGGCTGGGAGCCGACGCCGGACGACATCCTGGTCGGCCAGCAGATCTGCATCGCCGATACGGATGAGGAGGCGAGGCATCACATGGCCGCCGCCCAGACCTATTTCCACCAGACGCTGATGCGCCCGCAGCGCTCCGCCCAGCAGCTCGTTCTCGGGCAGAGCCGTTACTATACCGAGGCCGATGCCGGGGAGAGTTTCCAGAAGCGCCTCGCAACGCTGCGCAGCCGTACTGTGGAAGAACAGATCGAAGCCGGGTCGATCATCTGCGGCAGCCCGCAATCGGTGATCAAGCAGATCAAGCGTCTTCGCCAGGAGCTCGATTGCGGCCTGCTGAACCTGACGATCAAGGTCGGCAACATGCCGGGCAGCGTCGTTCGCCGCGGCATGGAACTGTTCCGCGACCGCGTCGCCCCGGAAGTTGCTGGCCTTTAAGAGGAGTTTGATCGATGAGCTTTGAATTGAAGACGGTCGAGCTTTCCGGCGGCAGGCTCTCCTATCATGTCGGCGGCGCGGGGCAGCCGGTCGTTTACCTCCACGCCGCCGGTGGCGTGATGCTGACCGAGCCGCTGAAGGCGCTGACGGGCAACCACACGGTCTATGCGCCGATCTGCCCGGGCTTCGACGGCACCGAGCCGAACGAAAGCCTGAAGACGGTACAGGACTGGGCGGCCATGGTCGCCGAATTCGCCGAAAAGCTTGTTGGCGCGCGTTTCGACGTGATCGGCTCGTCGTTCGGCAGCTGGTCGGCCTTGTGGCTTGCCGTCGAACATCCGAAGATGGTCGACCACCTGGTCCTCGGCGTGCCGGCCGGCTTCCGCTTCGAAGGCAAGGGCGGTCTGCCGGCCGATCCGGAGGCGCGTTTCAAAGCGCTCTACGCCCATCCGCAGAAAATCAACTCCACGCCGAAATCGCCTGAAGTCATGGCCGACAACGGCAAAACCTACGAGCGCCTCGCCAATGATGTTCAGGTCGACGAGGCGCTGAGTGCCCGACTGCCCTCGATCGAGGCGGTGACGCTGATCCTGCTCGGCACGGAAGACAAGGTCGTGCCGGCAGAGGCCGGCGCGCACCTGAAGCGCAATATCCCGACCTCGCAGCGCGCCTTCATCTTCGACGCCGCCCATTCGATCGAAGTCGACCAGCCGGAGCGTACGCTGCGGCTGTGGACCGACTTCCTGAAGCGCGGCCCCGGCTACGTGCTTAACCAGGGGCCGGAGGCCGCCTGACGCCATCCCTTCCCAGGGAAGCTTGGCCCAGACCTCGGTCTGGGCCTTTTTTATTGCGAGGCTTTGCGCTTTCGCTCATTCCGGTCGGCGCTCGGCCGCCGTCGAAAGGGAGAGCTTTTCAGGGCCAGGCACCGCAGTCATGATTTTCAACATTGACGGATATAATATGTCTATTATGAATTGATTTGCGTTTCGCTTCAGGAAGGCCCAAGAGCCGCATGCGGAATGCCATCGTCCGGGATATGTGGGACGATGCGAATGGGAGGAATGGCATGATCGGCGAAGACGTCAGGCGCAAGGAAGACAACCGGTTGATCACCGGCAAGGGTCAATACGCCGACGACCTCAAATTCGAGAACACGGCCTATGCCGCCTTCGTCCGCTCGCCGCATGCCCATGCCATCATCCGCAGCATCGACACATCAGCCGCCCGCGACATGCCGGGCGTGCTGGCCGTTCTGACCGGCGAGGATATTGTCGCCGCCGGCATTGCGCCGATCCCGCATGCGATCGGCAGTTCGCAATTCGGCTCCGACATCCGCATCAAGAACTATGACGGCACCGAGCGCGCCCGCACCCACCACCAGGCGTTGCCGACCGACAGGGCCCGTTTCGTCGGCGAGGCGGTCGCCATGGTGATCGCCGAGAGCACCAATCTCGCCAAGGATGCCGCCGAGGCGATCGAGATCGACTGGGAAGAGCTGCCGGCCGTCGTGCGCGGCGTCGACGCGCTGGAAGAGGGCGCCCCGCAACTATGGGACCATGTGCCGGGCAACCGGGCGATGGATGGTGAAGTCGGCGACAGGGCCGGCACTGAAGACGCATTTGCCAAGGCCGCCCATGTCCTCGAATTTACGAGCTGGGCGCAGCGCGTCACCGGCGTGCACATGGAGCCCCGTTCCTCCGCCGCTGAATACGATCCGGAGACCGGCAAGTTCACGATCCATGCCTCCGGCGGCCATGGCGTCGTGATGATGCGCGAGCAGATCGCGGCGTCGCTCGGCGTCGACATGGCCTTCGTGCGGGTTGTCGCGCCCCGCGATGTCGGCGGCAATTTCGGCACCCGAAATGCCACCTATCCGGAATTCGTGCTGCTGCCCTATGCAGCCAAGCTCACCGGCCGGCCGGTCAAGCATCAGGCGGAACGCATCGAGGCATTCCTGTCGGATTTTCAGGGCCGAGACTTGCATGTGAAAGCCAGGCTTGCGCTCGACGAAAACGGCAAGTTCCTCGCTTTCCATTCGGTCAATACCAGCAATATCGGCGCCCATACGGTGTCCTACACGCCCCTTAACAAGGGCATCCAGCTGATGACCAGCCTTTATCGGGTGCCGGTCGCGCATGTGGAATTCCGCGCCGCGATGTCGAACACCGTACCGACCATCCCCTATCGCAGCGCCGGCCGCCCCGAAGCCATGTATATCATCGAGAGGATGATCGACCTTGCCGCCCGCAAGTTCGGTTTCGACCGGGTGGAACTGCGCCGCATCAACATGATCCCGGATGAGGCCTCGCCCTATACCAACCCGATGGGCGTCACCTATGACAATGGCGACTATATCGGTTGCATGGACAAGGTGCTCGACATGGCCGACTGGAAGGGTTTCGAAGCGCGTCGTGCCGAGGCCCGCAAACGCGGCATGTATCGCGGCATCGGCCTTTCCAACTATATCGAGGGCACCAGCGGCGTGCCGCGCGAGCGCGCCGAGATCACGGTCGATCCGACCGCCGGCATGGTTGACGTCGTTATCGGCACCCAGAACACGGGGCAGGGGCACGAGACGGCATTCGCCCAGCTGGTCGGCTCCTTCCTCGGCGTCTCCCACGAGGTGGTGCAGATCCGCGCCAGCGATACGGATTTCGTCTCGGCCGGCGGCGGTTCGCATTCCGGACGCTCGCTGCGCTTCGCGAGCATCGTCATGCACAAGGCGACCGCCGAGATCATCGAGCGCGGCCGCAGGATCGCCGCCTTCATGCTCAACGTCGCGCCGGAAGAGATCGACTTCACCGACGGCCATTTTCGCGCCCGCGGATCGAACGGCGTCGTCAGCCTGTTCGAGGCAGCGCAGGCTGCCGAAAACGACCTTGGCCTGCCAGATGAGCTGCGGGGCACGCTTGCGGCGATTTCCGACGAGACCACCCACGGGCTTGCCTACCCCTATGGCGCCGCGGTCTGCGAAATCGAGATCGATCCGGAAACCGGTTTTTTCCATATCCCGCGTTATTCGACGGTCGATGACGTGGGCAAGGCGCTGAACCCGATGATCGTCGACGGGCAGACCCATGGCGGGATCGTTCAGGGCGCCGGTCAGGCGCTGTTCGAATGGTCGAACTATGATCGCGAGACCGGCCAGAACCTGTCGGCCACCTTCATGGATTATCAGGTGGCCCGTGCGTCCGATTTCCCGAGCTTCGACACCCATATCAGCGAAGTACCGGCCAAAAGCCATCCGCTCGGTTTCCGTCCGGGCGGCGAGGGTGGTACGACACCGTCGCTCGGCGTGACGATCAACTCCATCACCGACGCGCTCGCCGATCTCGGCGTCACCCATATCGAAATGCCGGCGACGCCCTCCCGTATCTGGGAAGCGATCCGGGCGGCAAAAGCCAAACAAGAAGCGTGAGGAAAAAGCATTGTCCGACGTCCTGATCAATACTCGGGGGAACGCCCTTGAGATTACCCTCAACCGTCCCGACAAGGGCAATGCGCTGACGCCCGAGATGGCGCAGGCCATCACCGCCGCATTGAAGTCGCTGTCGCCGGACATCCGCGTTGTGCTGATGAATGCCAAGGGCGGCGATTTCTGCACCGGCCGCAGCGCCGCGATGCCGGCCGCCGGTTCTCGCGCCACCGCGCTCGACCTGCGCAACGCGATCTCCGATCCGGTGCTCGATTTTTATGAAGTGCTGCGCGAAATCCCGGTTCCGTTCATCACCGCCATCCGCGGCAGGGCCGCCGGCGTCGGCTGCGCCATCGCGGCTCTCGCGGACGTCGCGATCGCCGCGGAAAGCGCCAGTTTCCAGGTGCCGGAGATGAATCACGACATTGCCCCGACGCTGGTGCTCAATGCCCTTGCCGACCGGGTTTCCCGTGCCACGCTCGCGCGCATGGTGTTCACCCGCGACGTGATCCCCGCGACGGAGGCCAAGATGCTCGGCATCGTCGGCATAACGGTTGCCGATGCCGGCATCGATGCGGAAGTGGAACGCATCGTCGGCCAACTCGAAAAGAACTCGGTGCCGACCGTTCGCGGCATCAAGGCCTTCCTCTCGATGAGCCCGGAAACCTCCTTCGCATCCCGCAAGGAACTGGCCGCGCTGATCAACTGCGTGGCGACGGCGGAGAAATTCCGCTGATTTCAGCGCAGCCCTCATCCGCCGATCGGTAGCTTCTCCGCGATGGAGAGAAGGTATTGCGGAATTCGATCGGCCGTCTAGTCCGAATGCATCATTGACGGGGTGCTGCCTCAGCGTAGAATTCCGCCGGGCTGGGGCGGGCGTACCTATGGAGGGTGCCATGCAGGAAGCTGATATGCAGAAAGTCGACGAACTTGTCGGTCGCCTGGTCGGTGATCTCGGCGCCGGCGTGTCCGGCGTTCTCGTCGTGCTGGGTGACCATCTCGGCCTGTTCCGGGCGATGATGGATGGACGGCCACGATCCTCGATGGAGCTGGCGGAAACGACGGGGCTCACGGAACGGAACGTGCGCGAATGGCTCGCCGCCATGGCCGCGGCCGATTACATCTCCTATGATGAAGCCTCGAACAAGTTTGCCATGACGCCCGAGCAGGCGCTGGTTTTTGCCAATGAGGACAGCCCGGCCTTCTTTGGCGGCGCTTTCGAAATCGTGCAGTCGATGTGGATGGACGAGCCGAAGGTGGAGGAAGCCTTTCGCACCGGCCGTGGGCTCGGCTGGCATGAACACAGCACCTGCCTCTTCCGGGGCACGGAGCGCTTCTTCCGGCCCGGTTACAACAGCCATCTGGTCAACGAATGGATTCCGGCGCTTCAAGGCGTCAAGGAAAAACTGGAACGTGGGGCGGAGGTCGCCGACGTCGGCTGTGGTCACGGCGCCTCGACGATCCTCATGGCCAAGGCCTTTCCGAAGTCGCATTTTCACGGGTTCGACTATCATGCCCCTTCCATTGAGCGGGCAAAACGCGCGGCGCAGGAGGCTGGCGTCGGCGACCGGGTGACGTTCCGCCAGGCTTCGGCGAAGGAATTCCCGGGCGGCAACTACGATCTCGTCGCCATGTTCGACTGCCTGCATGACATGGGCGATCCGGTCGGAGCGGGACGTCATATCCGCGAGACGATGGCGAAGGGCGGCACCTGGATGATCGTCGAACCCTTCGCGCATGACGGCTTGAAGGACAATCTCAACCCGGTCGGGCGTGTTTATTACGGCGCATCGACCATGATCTGCACTCCCGCCTCCATGGCGCAGGAGGTAGGCCTTGGCCTCGGAGCCCAGGCTGGGGAGATGAAGCTTCGCAAGGTGGCGCGCGACGCCGGCTATTCGCACTTCCGACGGGCGAGCGAAACTCCATTCAACATGATCTTCGAAGTGCGAGCCTGAGTTTTCGGGTCTAAGCGGCTCCGTATGTACAAGCCGGAGTGAAGCCCTGACGCCACGAATTATCGGTGGTGTCAGGGCCGGCCCGCGGATACATGCGCAGCCCGTCGCTGACGACGCCTCCAATGCCTCAACTCAGGTCATTGCGAAATCAGGCGTGCTGCCTGACACTATCGGGGGTTTTCCCCGTCCAGCTCCGGAATGCCCGATAAAAGGAGTTGGGCTCGTCGAAGCCCAGGAGGAATGAAATCTCCGACGCCGGAAGAGCCGTTTTTTCCAGGTAGTGGCGTGCCAGCGCCTCCCGCGTCTCCTTCAGAATCTGCTGGAAGCTCGTACCCTCGGCTTCGATCCGGCGCTGGAGCGTACGCTTGCTCACCGCCAATTTTTGGGCGATGGCCTCCATGGTCGTCAGGCCGCTCGGGATGGCCTCGTGAAGTGCGGCCCGGACCCGTTTGGCGACGGTCACCGATGCGTCGAGGTCCGCCAGACGCTGGCGCAGATCAGGTTCGAATGCGGCCCAAAGAGGTTCGTTTGACGTCAGGAACGGGCGGACTGCATCGGATTTTGCAAACCTGACCATATGATGAGGGCCACGGCGGAGACGAGCGCCCAGGAAATCCTCATAGGGAGCCAATGGCGACGGCAGCTCTGTCGTCGTAACCTCGATCGGAGAGACGGCCTCTCGGGTGCCGACCCGGACAAGGGTGACACAGAAAAGCAGCTCCATTGTCACCAGAGACACGGGAGGGCGCCGCGGCCCGTCGAGCCAGGCGAACTGGATGGTCAGCATGTCGCGGTCGTCGCGCACGTCCATCTGCATCGGGCCGATTAGCTTCTTGTATTTGGCGACGCGCTGCGCCGCCACCAGCAGATTGGGACTGCAGAGCGCCGCGAACAGGGGCGGAGAGAAGGATTCGGCGCGGACGGCTTCGCAAACTCGAATGGGAAAAAGAGGGTCGCTCTTCTCCTGCTCGGCACTTTCCCAGAGACGATAATAGTCCTCCGGCTCAAGCCGCACCGAAGGCTGGTGCAACAAATCGTCCGGAAGGCCGGCACGGCGCAGCACATTCGCCGGTACGACGCCGAGGTCTGCGAGCAATGTGCGCCAGGTCGTGTCGAGAGCGTAGGTGAGCGTCTGCATGGGGAACCTTAGGCTTGATTGGAGCCGATTGTCTATCGCTCCGCGCCAGGGGATGGCGCGGAGCGACAGGAGGATTGTCAAAGCCCGAACTGTGCCTTCATGCCGCCGAAGAAGGTTGCGTCGTCGGATACAGCCCGACTTCCGAGTATCTGCACTGCGTCCGCGCCGGCCGCATAGCGAAGCTGGTCGGTGCCATCAGTGGTGGCTCCATAGATCACCTCGGCCACAAGCTCAGGCTCGGAGGCATTCTCCATCATCGGGCCGAAGAAGCCGAACAGCGACTGCACGAGCGGCTGATATTCGGTGAGGCTCTCATCATTGCTCATGTCGAATGAGCGGCCGCTGAAGTCGGTCCTGATGCCGCCCGGTTCGATGACCTTGACGGTGATGCCCAGCGGCGCGAGTTCGTACTGCATCGACTCCGACAGGCCCTCCACGGCGAATTTCGTGCCGTGATAGAGCGTGCCCAGCGGGAAGGCCATGCGGCCGCCAATCGACGAGATATTGACGATGGTCCCGCCGCGGTTGGCGCGGAAATGAGGGAGCACCGCCTGTGTCGTCGCCAGCAGGCCAAGGACGTTGACGTCGAACTGACGACGGATTTTGTCGAAGGGCGTCGCCTCCAGCGGGCCATATGCGCCATAGCCCGCATTGTTCACCAGAGCATCGATGCGTCCGAACCTGGCGATCCCCGCATCGATTGCCGAGCGGATGGAGGGCGCGTCCTGAACGTCGAGACGGGTGACCAGCACATTGTCGAGCTTCGTCAGTTCAGTCTCCCGCTCGGGCGTGCGCATCGTCGCGATGACGTTCCAGCCGTTCTGGTGGAAGAGCTTGGCGGTGGCGCGTCCGAGGCCGCTGGACGTGCCGGTGATGAGGATGGTCTTGGTCATGGGGTTCTCCTTCGTGTTGATGAACACAAAGGTATGGGCAGACCGTGCCACGCGCACTGGCAGGAGATGCCAATCGACTAGCGGATCGCGCCACCAGGAGCTGTTAAAGCGCCAGCCCCTCGGTCACCAGCGAAGCAAGCGCCTCGGTGGCAGCCGGAGAGATCTGCACGATCGCCCGCGCATCGAGATCGAACACCACCGCGACCGACTGCATCGTGCCGAACACCCTTCCCGTGAAGGGGTCGACCATCCAGAAGATCAGCGACATGACGCGCTGGTCGGTCTTCTGCAGCCCGCCCCAGATCTCGAAACAGTCGCCGACGCGCGGTGTTTCCCCATAAAGGATGCGGAACTCCAGTACCGCGCCGCCGAGCTTGCCGGGCGGCGTTTCGGCATGTTTGCTGACGATCTCGCGGATTGGGCCGGTCAACTGCTTCACTCCGCCGCCGACCGCGCCGATGAATTTCTGCGAGCCGAGACGGTTGAAGGCGTCGCAAGCCTCCCGTTCGATCAGGCTCATCGCGGTGCGCTTCAGGCCGAGCGCAACCGCCCGGTCGCGGGAGGCGCTGATCGTAACCGGTTCGTCGCCGGTGCCGCGCGCCAATGCCTCCTTGGGAGCCTCGACCAGCCCGGCGGAAGCTTTTTCGCGGAAAGTCGCCGGCCAGGGTCGGGGCGTCTTGAGGTCGGTCGCATCCACATGGGTCACCCGCACCCGGAAGCTCGCGGCCAGTTGGCCGGAATGGCTGTTGTGCAGCATGAGAACCGCAAACGCCGTCGTTTCGCCGATCTCGAGGAAGCCGGCGGTCATGTGCAGCGACGTGCCGGCATGGGCCTCGCGGTGGAAGCGGATGTGATGCTCGTTATAGGCGATTGTCGTGGCTGATGTTGGCGAGAACAGGCCGGGCAGGCCGTTGAAGCCGAAGAGTACTGCAAGGCCTTCGTTGGCACGGGCGACATAATACTGGGTGTTCCAGTGGGCGTTCTCGTCCACTTCCCACTGGCGCACGCTGCCGCGCCAAACCTCGATCATTGGAGCTTCGATCATTTCTGCCTGTTGCGCACTCACGCCGGCTCCTCCTCCAGAACGATACGTCCCTTGACGGCACCCTTGGAGAGCCGGTTCATCGCCTCGTTGATCGATGATTTCGGCACCGCCTCATAGGGAATAGCGTCGAGTTTTCCGCTTTTTGCGAGCTCGACCAGGTCCCGCAATTCCTGCAGCGAGCCGGTGATGCTGCCGATCAGGCTCAGGCCGCCTTGCGCCATCCGCATTGTCGGGATGGTAAGCTGGCCGCCGAACATGCCGACCATGATGATACGGCCACCGCGCGCCAGCGCCGGGAAGCAAAAGGCCGCCGTCTGGCTGTTGTTGACGAAATCAATGATGGTTCGCACGGGCCGGCCGACCGTATCGACGATCCTCTTCGTCATGTCGTCGCCGGTCGAAAGCACAGTTTTCTGAGCGCCGGCCTCGGTTGCGATCTTCAGCTTCTCTTCCGAAACATCGACCACAACGATATTACGGTGCCCGAGCGCCTTCAGGATGACGATGCCGCTGAGGCCCAGCCCGCCCGCCCCAACCACCACGATCGCCTCGTCGGGGCGAACCGGCATGGCCTTTTTGATCGCCGAATAGGCGGTAAGGCCCGAGCAGGCATAGGTGGCGGCAAGTGCGGGGTCGAGATCGCCGGTATCGATCAGGTAACGGCTATGCGGCACCACCACATGGCTGCCGAAACCGCCGGGCCTGCGCATGCCGAGCGGCCGGCCCTGCATGCAGAGGTTTTCCTGGCCCGCGCGGCAGGTTTCGCACTCGCCGCAGCCGAGCCACGGATAAACGAGCCTGACATCGCCGACCTTGACGTCCTTGACCTCAGGGCCGACGGCGGTGACGGTGCCCAGGATTTCATGGCCGAGGGTGAGCGGGTACTTCATCCCGATACTGTCGATCGACACTTGCCTGTCGCCCATGTCGAAAATGCCCTTCCACAGGGTCAGGTCCGAATGGCAGAGCCCGCAATGGGACACCGAGACGACGACCTCGCCACCTGTCGGTTCAGGGGTCGCGTCCTCGACCTCCCGCAGCACTTCCGATGCCTCGAATACCTGCCATGACCGCATGATTTTCGCTCCTCCCAGATGCTGAGAAATGAGTATCAGGCCGCCTGTTATGTGGCAATCGGGAAATGGCTGGTTGGTTGAGAAGATAGCGCTGGTTGTGGTGCTTGGCGTCTGGGATATGGATGCTCCCACGCCATCCTCATCCCTGTGACAAGCACAGGGATGAGGATGGGGAGGCAGGCGCTACTCCGCCTTTTCCTGCCCCTCGATCGCCGCCTCAGCGCCCGCAATCGCCTTGTCGAGCAGTTCCAGAAATGCCTGTCGCTCCTCCGGCGAAAGAAACCGCAGCAGGTCGGCCTCGTGCTGCGGCGTCGAGGTTTCCACCAGGGCGGCGGCCTCGAGTCCGTTCTTGGTGAGGCGCAGTTCGTAGACGCGGCCGTCATCGGTGGCGCGGTCGCGTTCGACGAGTTTGTGTTTGATGAGCGGGCCGAGCGTCTGCACCAGCGTCGGCGGTTCGATGCGCAGGCGGCGGGCAAGCGCGATCTGGCTGATGCCGGGATAACGGCGGATCAGCAGCAGCACGCCGCCCTGGACCGGGGTGACCGCTAGCGAGCGGGCGCGGAACCAGGTCTGCCAATGGCTGCCGAACAGCGCCTGCAGGCGGCGGATGCGAATGCCGACGACACCGTCGAGAAGGACGGCATGGCCGTCCTTCTCTGCCGATGGGGTGGGCTCCGAACTCATGTCTTGTCCCAGTTGCCGTAGACCTTCACGTCCATCGAGCCGATGCCTTCGAACGTGCCGTGCAGCACGTCGCCGGGAGCGATCGGGGCGACGCCTTCCGGCGTGCCGGTCATGATGATGTCGCCGGGATAGAGCGTGTAGGCCTTGCTGGCAAATTCGATCAGCTTCTGGACGTTGAAGATCAGCATGCTGGTGTTGGATTTCTGCCGGGTCTCGCCGCCGATCGTGAGTTCGAAATCGAGATTGTTCGGGTTCGGGATCTCGTCTGCGGTCACCACATAGGGGCCGAGGACGCTGAACGTGTCGAGCGACTTGCGGTAGCTGCGCTCTTCCGGGCCGCGGATGGTGATGTCGTAGCAGATGGCATAACCGGCGACATAATCCAGCGCATCGGCTTCCGACACGCGAAACGCTTGTCTGCCGATGATGACGGCGAGTTCGATCTCGTGGTCGGTGCGCCGGTCTGCCCAGTCGACGACGACGCCTTCCGACGGGCCGACCAGCGAGCTGACCGCCTTCAGGAACACGCCGGCCTCGGCGATCGGCTTGATCTTCATGCCGTGATGCAACTGGTCGCTGTCCAGCACCTCGTCGAGGTGGAGCCGGTAGTTGACCGGGGCGCCGACGATCTTGCCGGGATTGGCGATCGGGCTGAGAAGCGCGACGTCCGGCAGCGGCTTAGACGGTGCGGTCTTCGCCATCTCTTCCATGACGGGCCGCAAGTCGGCGAAATGGGCCATGAACTGGTCGCCGTGGGGGAAGGGGTAACGGTAGTTCGGCAGGCGATCGAGGACGCTTGTGACGTCCTTCACCTGATCGCCGACGACCACGCCGAGACGATTATCGTCGTAGCGACAAAAACGCATGATTTTTCTCCCTGATCCTGGTGTTCGCTCAGACGCGGGTGCGGTCTTCGCGGAAATAGCCAAGCTTCTCCTGCGCCACGCGGTCGGAGAAGCAGAACACGACGACGTCCTCGTTCGCCTTGAACGAGCGCCACGACCAGCCGGGCACGACGATCACGTCCTTGGGGCCGAAGTCGAAGGTTTTCGCGCCTATTGTAATCGAGCCGGTGCCTTCGGCGATGCACATGACGATATGGTCCGTGGAGCGGATGTTTGCCGTTTCCATGCCCTTCGGGAAATGGCTGAGCCAGGCAGACATGGTCGGCATGGTCCAGCCGCCGTCGAGCGGATTGGAGTACCGCAGCGTCGTGCCGATATGCGTGTCGACCGCCTCGCCGCGGGATGCGCGGTAAAGCGCTTCGCGGCTGCGCTCATAGGGATAGTTGAAGATCGGCGTCGTCTGGCCATAGGGGCTGGAACCGCTGATCGGCAGCATGCCGGAGCCGAAACGGGCGAGCGAGTCGCCTTCCGGCCGAAGCAGTTCCTGTTCGGTGTCGTTGGAATCTTCGCGGAACACCGCTTCGAAAAAGGCGATCATCGGCACGTCGAGACCGTCCAGCCAGGCGGCCGGGTCGGAACCGTCATTGCCGTGGTCGTGCCAGGCCCAGACGGGCGTGATGACGAAATCGCCGAACGCCATGCGGGTGCGCTCGCCGCCGACGGTCGTATAGGCGCCCGAACCTTCCAGCATGAAGCGCAGCGCCGAAGGCGTGTGGCGATGGGCTGGCGCAACTTCGCCCGGCATGATGATCTGGATGCCGGCATAAAGCGTCGAGGTGGCACGCGACTGGGCCGGGAAGGCGGGGTTTTCGAGGATCAGCACGCGACGTTCCGCCTCCTCGGCGGTCAGCAGGCTGCCGGATTCGAGGATCAGCGGGCGGATGTCGTCGTAACGCCAGCGATGCGCCTGCGCCCTGGAAGTCGGCTCGGGCGGCAGCATGCCCTTCATCACTTCCCAGAGGGGTGCCATGTTATGCGGCTTGAGCCGCGCATAAAATTCCTCCCGTTTCGCAACGGTGGCTGCATCGATCTCATGCATGAAATCCTCCTCCTTGGCTCCTCCAGCCAGAGATCGTAAGGTACACTAATTAATTTGATGTGGTCAATTACCGAAGCAGGCCGCGAGGGCCTGATGCTCTGCCTCCGTAACGCTCGGCGCCCCTTGCACGCTGGGCGGCTGGAGCGGCTATTTCGCGGCACATCCCCTCTCCGGTGAGAACGAGGTGGGGAAGCCGGATGAGGGCGCTTTAACTTTTCAGAATGTCACCGCCCCGCCGTGCTTTTCGCCTTTGTCGGCTTGCGCGGCGCGGGCAGCTTGACTTTGTTCTCGCCCTTGGCCCCGCGCCCAGGTGCGCCGAGCCGTTCGGAAAGCCGGTGGGCGGCGGACAGCAGTGCTTCGATCGTCGGTTTCTTGCGGGAGCCGGCGAGCTGTTTGTCGGAGCCGAGCACGGTCATGGTCGCGACGATCCGGCCGCTATAGTCGAAGACCGGCGCGGCGATCGCGGCGAAGCTCGAATTGATGCTGTTGACCGTCATCGCATAACCCTGGTGGCGCACGGTCTCGATGATCTTCTGGATGTCCTTGATGGTGGTGACGCGCGGCGAGAGCAAGGCGGTGTCATCCGACGCACCCCGCTTGGCTGCAGCGATCTCGTCCTGACGCACCGCCATGGTTTCGCTTTCGTTGAGATAGGTGAGGAAGACCTGGCCGGTTGCCGAGGTCAGAAGCGGCAGCACGTAGCCGAGGCGCACGGCAAGCGATCCTTGCCGCTCGCCGTCCACCTTGGAAACGATGCCCGGCCCGCGGTCGCCCCACAGCGAAAGATAGGTCGCGAAACCGGCGGTGCGCTGCAGCGCCGCCAGTTCCTCGCGGGCGAATTCCACCACGTCGAGCTGACGGATGGCCGACAGGCCGAGCTGGATCGCGAAGCGCCCGAGCCCGTAATGGCCGGTGACCGGATCCTGAAAGGCGACGCCCTCCTTGACGAAGCTGACGAGGTAGAGATGCGCCTTGCTGGGCGGCATGCCGGCTGCGGCAGCAATATCGCGCAGCGGCAGCGGGCCGTTCGCCGCCTCCATGGCGCGAATGACCTGGAAGCCGACCTCGATCGACTGAATGCGGCGCTGGGTCCATTCCTCCGGCGCCTTGGTCTTATCTGACGGCATCCTAAATCCCCTGTGTTCCCAGACAATTATATTTATATTTTGTGCAGGTCGAGCCCGCTTTAAGCGTAGTTTTCCACAACCCGGAAGGCGGCGACCAGATCATTGGCACCGAGCATCCGTTCCTGATTGACCATGAACGGGCTTTTTGCGCAGGCCGTCGCAAGAGGCTCGATCGCCGCATCGCCGACATCCGGGAGGCCAAGCGCCGAAAGCCGGCGCGGCATGCCGATCTCGTCGTAAAAGCCGAACAGGGTCGTCAGTTCGTCTTCGCTACGGCCCTCCGCAACGGCCTGCACCAGCGTGCCATAGGCGGCATGTTCGCCGTGCAGGGACTGTTTTCGCACCGGCTCGATCGCGCCGAGTTCGGTCGCGACCGCATGGGCGATGGAAAGACCGGTGTTTTCGAAGGCGACGGCGCTGAGCCAGAGGATCGCCTCGACGACGGCTTCGAGATCCGGTGTCACCTCGCCTGTTCCGGCCACCCGCATGGCACCCGGCCCGTGTTCGAGCAGCATACGGTAACAGATATCGCCGAGCATCACGCCCGTCTTCAGCGGCCGCGTGCCCTGCTTTGAAAGGCCGGTGCCTTTCCAGGCGCCTTCCGTCTCGAATTTTGCGGTCAGCGCATCGCCGATGCCACCGAGCAGCAGCCGGGCAGGGGCTTTGGCGATGATCGCGGTGTCGACAATCACGAAGGCCGGGTTCTGGTCCATCTGCTCGACTGCGATCATCCTGTGGTCGTCGTCGTAGATGACGATGCCACGGGTCGAGGGTGCGTCGGTGGAGGCGACAGTCGGCACGCTGACGAAGGGCAGGCCGGTGCGGCGTGCCACACCCTTGGCGACATCAAGCGTCCGCCCGCCGCCGATGCCGACCACCACTTCGCCGCCCCTGGCGCGAACCAGTTCGGCCAGGCGGTCCATTTCCCGGTAGGTAACGTCCGCATCGAAGGGGATGATGGTGGGCGTGATATCCTGGCGGGTGAGCGTTTCGGTCAGGCCCGCCTCGACATGGGGAAACACCGCGGCGTCGCAGATTGCTACGACCGAACGGCCGAGCGTCGCCGCCTTTTCGCCAAGCAGATTTAAGGACCCGGGACCCTGGATATAAAAAGCCGGAGCCCGGAATATACGTGTCATGCCTCCCCCCGGAATGCTGTAACGCCGAACGCTATACAACATTATCAAAGGAATTGGGAGCTTCGCCAAGGTCGTATTGACCTGGGCTGATTACTCCGGAGGCGCGGGACTCAAATGAGATCGGCGAGATAGGTGTTCTCCGCCCGCGACTGGGCGTAGGCCGTCGGATCGATCTCGGCGATGATCAGGGCCTCACCCTCGGCGGGTGCCTCGGCAATCAACCTGCCGTCCGGTGCCGCGATCCGCGAAAGGCCGGCATAGGCGAACAGATCGTCGGAGCCGCAATGGTTGATATAGGCGACAAAAACCTGGTTCTCGAAGGCGCGGACCTGGATCATGTGCTCGGCGATGAACTGACCGGACCAGCCGGTCGGCAGCGCTGTCGGCACGACGACGAGATCGGCGCCGCCCTTTGCGAGCTGCCGGACGTTTTCCGGGAATTCGACATCGTAGCAGATCAGGAACCCGAGCCTGACGCCTTCGTGCGTCACCAGAACCTGGCGGCGATCTTCCTGTGCGAACCACTTGCGCTCATAGGGGCCGTAGAGATTGCATTTGCGATAGACCGCCGTCTGGCCCTTGCCGTCGGTGAAGAAGGCACTGTTGAAGGTGTTTTCGAAGGTCTTTTCGGCAAAGCCGGCGACGATCGCCAGCCCATGTTTGGCGGCGATCTCCGACAGCCGGTCGGTTACCGGGCCGTGCGCGGGCGTGGCGAGATCGGGAAATTTCTCCGCCGCGCCATAACCGGTCAGCGCCAGTTCCGGGGCGATCAGCAGGGTGGCGCCCTTGGCGGCCGCCTCATCGGCCGCCGTCTCGATCTTGGCGAGGTTCGCCTCGATGTCGCCGACGACGGGCTGCATCTGGAAACCGGCGATCTTCATGGGCTCGTTCCTTTAGCGCTCGTCCGACATGGCGCCCAAGAGTTTCGGCAGGTCGCCGAAGCGCGCCACCAGGCCGAAAATCACTGCCGCGATGACCAGGAAAAGCACCGTCACCGCGGCCATGGTCGGCGTATAGCCGTAGCGCAGCGCGTTGAAGATCTTGATCGGCAGGGTTTCCATGGTGAAACCAACGGTCATGTAGGCGACAATATATTCGTTCAGCGACAGAACGAAGGCGAAGGCGTAACCGGAAACGAGATAGGGCAGGATCAGCGGCAGTACGACGGTTCTGAAGATGACCCGGTCGTCGGCACCCATGGTGGCGGCCGCTTCCACCAGAGAACGGTCGATCGCCGAAAAGCCGAGCGACAGGGTCACCAGCGGCAGCGTGACGAAGAAGATGCCGTGGCTGATCACCGCCGTCCATGGTTGGCCGTAAAAGCCGGTCGTCGCCCAGAAGGTAAGCAGCCCGAGCGCGGTAATGACTGGCGGCAGGGTGAAGGGCGCCACACCGAGAAGCTGGAATATGTTGGCCCAGGGGGCGATCCGCCGCCACAGGAACCAGGCAAGCGGCAGTGCGATCAGCAGCGCCAGAAGCGCCGAGGAGGCGGCAAGCGTCAGCGAGGCGACCAGCGCATTGCGCCATTCGGGATTGGTGAAGATCTGGCCGTACCAGGAGAGCGAAAAGCCCTGCGGCGGGAAGGCGAGCGTCTGGCGCGCATTGATCGACACGCCGGCGACGACGATCAGCGGCAGAGCCAGGAACAGGCCGACGACGAAGAAGAAGAGGCGGCGCATTGTTGTCATTTCGCTTGCCTCTGCTGTCCGGCATAGAGCGCGAGACCGACCAATGCCAGCGACACGAGCACAAGGAAAACGGCCATGGCGGCGGCAAACGGCATGTTCGATTGGTAGATCGCCTGGTCGGTGATCAGCACCGACAGCGTCCAGTGCTGGGGCCTTCCGAGCAGTTGCGGCAGCAGGTAGGAGCCGAGCGCGAAGATGAAGACCATGATCAGCGTCGCCAGAATGGTGTTGCGCAGCGCCGGCACCACGACGGTGAAGAAGGCCTTGACCGGCGAGGCGCCGAGCGTGCGCGCCGCTTCGGTGAGCGTCGGGTCGAGGCGCACCAGCGCCGGATAGAGGACCAGTACCGTGTAGGGGAAGGCCTGATAGGTCATGGCGGTCATGACCGCGCCGAAACTCGGGGTCAATGCCTGGGCCTGGGCCATAAGCCCCAGCCAGACGAACAGGTTGGTGATGCCGGCGGTGCGCGAAAACAGCGTCGACCAGGCAAAACCGATCATCACTTCCGAGAGCGACAGGATGGAGAGCAGCGCCACCAGCCAGACGATCTGGATCTTTCGGGGCGAGCGGGAGAGGAGATAGGTGAAGGGAATGCCGATCACGACGCAGGCCGCCGCGACTGCGATCGCCAGGAACAGCGAAAAGCCGAGGACCTTGCCGAAGAACAGGCTGAGGAAACGGGCATAGTTGTCGAATACGAAGGCGGGCGTATAGAAACCGCCTTGTTCACGCTGAAACACGGAGACCGCGATCATCGTGGCGAACGGCACCACGAAGAACACGATCAGCATGCCCGCCGGGAAAAAGAGCGGTCCGTAATCGGCAAGGCGTTGCGGCGGTTCGCGTCTCATCTGGCGAGCACCACGCTGGTGGCCGGATCGAGCCTGATGCCGACGCTCTGGCCGACCGAAACGTCCGGCCGGTTGCGCGGCGAGGATACCGCGATCACCTGGGTGCCGCCCGCCTCCACGAAGGTTTCGATCGCCCCGCCGAGATCACGGATGAAGGTGACGGTGCCGGCAATCGCCCCGTGACCGGGGGCGGTGAGCTGCACGTCTTCCGGCCTCACCGAGAGCATGCCTTTTGCCGCACCGGCGGGGAGCGCTATACCCTCGACCAGTTCGCCGAGCACGCTGGCGCGGCCGGCGCTGTCGGCTGCGACGGGCAGGAGGTTGGTCTGGCCGATGAAATCGGCGACGAAACTATCGGCTGGGCGGCGGTAGATATCGACCGGGGCGGCCGCCTGGCGGATCTCGCCGCCGTTCATGACGACGACGGTATCGGCCATTGTCATCGCCTCGCGCTGGTCATGGGTAACGACAATGGTGGTAATGCCGAGCCGCTGCTGAAGTTGGCGCAGTTCCACCTGCATCGCCTCGCGCAGCTTCGCATCGAGCGCAGACAACGGCTCGTCGAGCAGGAAAAGCTTTGGCGAGATGGCGAGTGCGCGGGCGATCGCCACGCGTTGCCTTTGGCCGCCGGAGAGTTTTGCCACGGAACGATCGGCAAAACCCGGCAGATGTATCATCGCCAGCAGTTCGTCGACGCGCTTCTTCTGTATGTCCTTGGGCGTACCTCGGATTCGCAGCGAATAGGCGATGTTTTCTCCGACCGTCAGGTGCGGGAACAGCGCCAGCGACTGGAAAACCATGCCGAGGTCGCGCTTGTGGGTCGGCACCTGGGTGATATCGGCGCCGCCGAGCTGGATCGAGCCGCCGGTCGGAAGATCCAGGCCCGCGATCATCCGCATCAGCGTGGTCTTGCCGCAGCCCGACGGTCCGAGCAGGCAGACGAACGTGCCGTCCGGCACCGACAGGTTCACGTCGTTGACGGCCGTGAAGTTGCCGAACTGCTTCGTCACATGGTTGAGGTTCAATCCGGACATGCGGTCTCCGCGGTTTTAGCTCGCTTATTTCGTCGAGAGCATGCAGTAGTCCCCCCTCATCCGCCTGCCGCCACCCACTCCGCTTGGGGAGAGGGTGGCCGAGCGAAGCGGAGGCCGGGTGAGGGGGCTTCCGGCTCCGGCCTTATGCGGATTGAGATCAACCCGCGATCATTTCCGTCCACTTCTGGTTCAGGAAGTCGGACTTGGTCTGGTAGAGATCGTAACGCGGGATGATCGGCTCGATATCGGAAGAGACCGAGGCGAATTCGGCGGCGGTAAGGTCGAGCAGGTCGCGCTTGACGGTCGGCGAGGTGCCGACTTTCCGCGAGAGAGTCGCCTGGATGGCCGGCTGGCACATGTAGTTGATGAACGTATGCGCTTCCTCGGTCTTCTTCGAGGCACGCGACAGCGCCCAGCAGCCGCTGTCCTGGATGCCGCCTTCCTTCGGGAAGGTCGAGCGGACGGGGCTGCCCTGCGAGGCGGCAAGGCCTGTGACGTCGTGGTAATACTGGCCCATCGGGATTTCGCCGGATTTCAGCGCCTGTTCGAACTGCGCTTCGTCGCGATACCAGAGGCGGACGTTCGGCTTCACTTCCGAGAGCTTTTCGAGCGCCTTGAGGATGCCCTCGTCGGTGTCGAGCGCCTTGGTGCCGCCCATGAAGGTCTTCGCCGTCACTTCAAGCAGGAAAGAGTTGGAAACAAGCGCCAAAAGGCCAAGCTTGTCGGCATTCGCCTTCTCCCACAGCGCTGCCCAGGAGGTCGGTGCTTCCTTGTAGGCCTGCGTGTTGGTCACCAGCGTGATGTACCAGGAGACGGCGCCGATGCCGGCGATCTTGCCATCCGGATATTTGTTGACGAAGTTGGCGATGAGGTTCTTGGAGTTCGGCAGCTTGGCGGCATCGAGCGGCGCCCAGAGATTGGTGGTCTGGCCCTTCAGCATCGCGACCTGCGACATCATCGAGACGTCGGCCGGAGCAGCGCCCGCCTTGGCGGCCTGTTCGAGCTGAACCAGCCAGGCTTCCCCGGTCGGCTCGGCGACGGATTCAATCGCTATGCCGGTCGCCTTGGTGAAGTCCGGAAAGATGTTCTTGTCGAACGAATCCTTGAAGAAGCCGCCATAGACGCCGACCTTCAGCGACTTGTCCTGGGCGCGCAGCACCGACGGCATGGCCAGCATGGAGGCACCGGCAACACCGGCACCGAGCACGCTGCGGCGACCGAGTTTGGCGTTCAGAATGTCACGCATGATTTTCTCCTTTGTTTTTTAGGCCAGCCGGTGTTTCACCGGCTGGCGAGTTCCCTTGTTGTCTGCAGTTTATGTCAGGCGCGGCCCTTCACGGAAGGGCTGAAGACCATCAGGCTCAAAATTTCGAACAATATCTGGGCGCCCGCATGCGCCGTGTTGTTGGTCGCGTCATATTGCGGTGCGACCTCGACCACATCGCCGCCGACGATGTTGATGCCTTTGAGGCCGCGGATCAGTTCAAGCACTTCGCGGGTGGTGAGCCCGCCGATCTCGGGCGTGCCGGTGCCGGGCGCAAAGCTTGGGTCGAGGCTGTCGATATCGAAGGAGACATAGGTCGGGCCGTCGCCGACGATTTGTCTGGCCTTCTCGATGATCGCGGGCAGCCCCATGCCGGTCACTTCCTCCGCATGGATGACGGTCATGCCGGACTCGTAGGAGAATTCCCAGAGATATTCGGCGGCACCCCGGATGCCGATCTGGATCGTGCGGGTGGGATCGAGCACGCCGTCCAGCACCGCGTTGCGGAACGGGCCGCCGTGGTGGAACTTCGTTTCGTCGAAGAATCCGCTCGTATCGCAATGGGCATCGATATGGATCATGCCGACCGGCGCCTTTTTGCCGACGGCCTTCAGGATCGGATGGGTGATCGAATGGTCACCGCCGACCGAGAGCGGCAATACACCGGCATCGACGATCTGGCCCACGCGCTTTTCGATGTCGTCATGGCTCATTTCCAGCCGATAGCGGCTGCGGAAGGCCACGTCGCCGATATCGGCGACATTGAGTTCGTAGATCGGCGCGCATTCCATCACGTGGTTATAGGGGCCGACGCGCTCGATCGTGCGCAGGGCCCGCGGCCCGAAGCGCGAACCCGGGCGGTTGGTGACGCCGAGATCCATAGGCATGCCGACCATCGCCACCTGCAGGTCACCGAAATCCGGGTTCTCCGCGTCGAGCGGCCTGTAGGGCGCATCAAGAAGCGTGGGGATGCCAGCATAGGGCGCGACGCGGGTGCCGGCCTTGTCGAAGATCTTCTCGCCGACCTTCTTAAATTTCGGATCGAAGATCTCGCCGCCGGGGCTGTCGAGATATTTTGCGCGCAGTTCCTCGAGCTTCTTCGCATCGAATGTCATGATCGCCTCACCTGTCTGCAGAGCTGCTTGTGTGCAGCCTAATTTTTGTTCCGCCGGGCTTGTCGCCCTTGTTTTCATCATTATCCGTCAGGTGCGGGTGGAAAAGCAATTGAGATTGTTCTAGCAGTAGCTGTGAGAAAAACTAACAGTTAAGATCAATCCGAGGAGCAGTCCGGGATCAAGATGAGCAACCGTCTGCCGCCGCTCAATCCCCTGCGCGCCTTCGAGGCCACCGCCCGCCGCGGCTCGGTTTCGGCGGCGGCGCGGGAGCTCAACGTTACCCACGGCGCGGTCAGCCATCAGATCAAGGCGCTGGAAAGCTCGCTGCAGGTCTCGCTGTTCGAGCGCGGCGCCAAGCGACTGAAGCTCACTTCCGAGGGCGCTCTCTTGCTTCCTGCCGTCAGCCAGGCCTTCGGCGAGATCGCCGCCGCGACCGCGCAGATGAAACGGCCGGCGACATCGGGCGAACTGTCGATCACCTGCGTGCCCGCGCTGTTGTCTTTCTGGATCGTGCCGCGTCTCAACTCATTCACCGAGCAGTTTCCGGGCGTCCGGCTGAAGCTCGCCGCCTCCAACGATCCAGCAGTGCTGCATTCGTCGGATGTCGACGTGGCCGTCCTTTACGGCGACGGCAACTGGCCGGATGCCTGGACGCGGCTGTGGAGCAACCTGCAGCTATTTCCGATCGCCAGCCCGACCCTGCTCAACAGCCGGCCACTGCGCTCGATGCGCGATCTGGAAGACCATGTCCTGCTGCATGGGGACGCGGACGGGCGCGAGTGGAACACCTGGCTTTCCGCCGCCGATGCGATCGACCTGCCGCGCAGGCAGCAATATTTCATGGGCGATGCCCGGTTTTCGACGGAGGCGGCGCTGCACGGCCAGGGGATCGCGCTCGGCGACACGATCACTGCCAGCAAGCTGATCGCCCGCGGCGAGCTGGTCGTGCCCTTCGACTTGAGCGTTCCGGCCAACGATGCCTTCTACGTTGCCTGCCGGCCGGCCATGCGGTCGGCGCCGATCGTGCGTGTCTTCATCGACTGGCTGTTCGCCTCGCTGGAGGCAGATCAACTCGCCGAACCGCATACCTCCGCTCGCATCCTGTTGCGCGGCCGCCGCGCCTGATATCTATCCTATATCCATTGGCCGGGTGCTCAGGCGCGCGGAGGTTTACCTCGCCGGCGAACCCGGCTAAGCGGGTTCAAAAACTTGCCGCTGCTACTCATCTATTGATTTCAAGAGTGTCCGATGCTTCGTCGCTTCTTTGCCTATTACCGTCCATACCGTGGGCTTTTCCTCCTGGATTTCGGCTGCGCGATCATCTCCGGCGTGCTGGAACTCGGCTTTCCGATGGCGGTGAAGCTGTTCGTCGACCGGCTTCTCCTCAGCCACGAATGGCTGCTGATCCTGCTCGCCTCTGCGGCGCTCCTGTTGATCTATGCGATCAATACCGGCCTGATGGCGATCGTTACCTATTGGGGCCACATGCTTGGGATCAATATCGAGACGGACATGCGCCGGGCCGCCTTCAACCATCTCCAGAAGCTCTCGTTCAGCTATTTCGACAATCAGAAGACCGGCCATATTGTCGGGCGCCTCACCAAGGATCTGGAAGAGATCGGCGAAGTCGCCCATCACGGACCGGAAGACCTGTTCATCGCCATCATGACCTTTGCCGGCGCTCTCGCGCTGATGTTCTCGGTCAACCCGCAGCTGGCGATGATCACCGCCGTCGTCGTGCCGATGACCGCCTGGGTGACGAGCCATTTCGGCGGCCGAATGACCGACAATTTCCGCCGTCTCTTCGGTCGCGTTGGTGATTTCAATGCCCGCATCGAGGAGAATGTCGGCGGTATCCGGGTTGTGCAGGCCTTCGCCAACGAGCAACACGAACGAGAGCTCTTCGAACAGGACAACCAGAACTACCGGCGCGTAAAGCTCGATGCCTACAAGCTGATGGCCGCCAGCAGCTCGCTCAGCTACATGAGCATGCGGCTGACCCAGATGGTGGTGATGATCGCCGGCGCTTATTTCGTGCTGTCGGGCGAGTTGACCGCCGGCGGCTTCATCGGCTTCCTGCTTCTGGTGGGCGTGTTCTTCCGCCCGGTCGAGAAGATCAACTCGGTGATCGAGACCTACCCGAAGGGCATTGCCGGTTTCCGCCGCTTCACCGAACTGATCGATACCGAGCCGGATATCGCCGACGCGCCGGATGCGATCGACGTCGATCACCTCAAGGGCGAAATCGCTTACGAGAACGTCTCCTTCGGTTACAGCCCGGACAAGCCGGTTCTGGAAAACGTCAACCTTGCGATCCGCGCCGGCGAAACGATCGCCTTCGTCGGCCCCTCGGGCGCCGGCAAGACGACGATCTGCTCGCTGCTGCCGCGTTTCTACGAGATCGGTGGCGGAAGCATCACCATCGACGGAATGGACATCCGCAAGATGACCAAGGTGTCGCTGCGCCAGCAGATCGGCATCGTCCAGCAGGACGTCTTCCTGTTCGGCGGCACGATCCGCGAAAACATCGCCTATGGGCGCCTCGGCGCCAGTGAAGCCGATATCATCGAGGCTGCTCGCCGGGCGCGGCTCGAAGAAATGCTCGCCGGCCTGCCGCAGGGCCTCGACACCATGATCGGCGAGCGCGGTGTCAAGCTTTCGGGCGGCCAGAAACAGCGCGTCGCGATCGCCCGCATGTTCCTGAAAAACCCGCCGATCCTGATCCTCGACGAGGCGACCTCGGCGCTTGATACCGAGACGGAACGCGCCATTCAGGGCTCGCTTGCCGAACTCTCGCAGGGTCGCACGACACTGATCATCGCCCACCGCCTCGCCACCATCCAGGGTGCCGACCGCATCGTCGTCATCGACGGCAACGGTATCCTCGAACAGGGCACCCACCAGGACCTGATCGCCAAACGTGGCGCCTATACCAGGCTCCACGCGGCGCAGGTTGGGATGATGTGATACTGTCCACCCACTGATTCACCGCCGCCGGACCGCATGGAAACCTCGCTCTACCTCCCCGTCAAAACCTTTCTCGAAAGCTTCGGATACGAGGTGAAGGGGGAGGTGGGCGGTTGCGATCTGGTGGGGTTGAGCGGGACGGATCCGCCTGTCGTTGTCATCTGCGAGCTGAAGCTGACCTTCAATCTTGAACTGATCCTGCAGGCGGTCGATCGGGCTGGCGTTTCGGACGAGGTCTGGATCGCGGCGCGTGTTTCCGCAAAGGGCAGGGGCCGGGAGGCGGACAAGCGGTATCGCGATCTCTGCCGCCGGCTCGGGATCGGCATGCTCGGCGTTTCGGATCAGGGCGAGGTGAGCGTGCTGGTCAGTTCAGTCTCGCCGATGCCGCGCACCAATCCGAAACGGCGCACGCGGCTCGTCAAGGAGCATTGCAAACGGCGCGGCGATCCGGCGGTCGGCGGCAGCACCAAGATCCCGGTCATGACCGCCTATCGTCAGCAGGCGCTCGCCTGCGCCTCGGCGCTTAGCGGCGGTCCGCTTCGGCCGCGAGATCTCAAACACGCAGCTCCTACAGCGGGGACGATCTTGCGTGCCAATTATTACGGCTGGTTCGAGCGCATCGACAAGGGGGTCTATGGGCTCACCGAGGTCGGGCGGCAGGCTCTGCAGCGCTGGCCGCAGACGGTGCCGCGCGAGAACGAGTTTTAATTGCGCCAAACAGAAAGCCGCCCGCCTCGAAGGCGGACGGCTTTGTTTATCTCTCGAGCAACAGCCTTACGGCTGCGTACCGGTGCCACCGGTTGCACCACCGGCCGGCGGAGTTGCCGGGGCGGGGCTAGCTGCCGGCGGAGCTGCCGGGGTGATCGGAGCCGGTGCGGGGGACGACGTAGAGTTGTCGGTTACCGGCGGATTGGTCGAAGAGGTGGTCTGAGGGTCGGTCGAAGAACCGCCCATCTGCGACCATACGAATGCGCCGACCAGAATGACGGCGATCACGGCTACCCACGGCACCCACGAGGAGCTGCTGCCGGTACGAATTTCCGTTGTCCGGATGTCCGGATCACGGGGCTCGAACTTTCTGTCATTGGGATCAAAAGTCATGATTGCTTCCTCCTTCTGCAGCCGGATAATGCCTCGGTACGCGTTTGGTTCCCGATTTCGTGAACGGCGCAAGCAGGTCGTGCCGAATTAACGTGCAAATTTCTTTGCGCCTGCCACACAGGCAACCACCGCAAGCGTTGCCGCGAACATGCCGAGGCTGACCTTTTCCCCGAGGAGTGCGGCGGCCAGGAGCAGGCCGAAAAAAGGCTGCAGAAGCTGCAGCTGGCCGACGCCTGCAATGCCGCCGAGCGCAAGGCCGCGATACCAGAAGATGAAGCCGATCAGCATGCTGAACAGCGAAACATAGGCCAGGCCGAGCCAGGACGTGCTGTGGAGGTTTGGAAACGCGGCCGGCACGGCCACGATCGACAGCGTGAGCATCACGGGCAGGGAAAGCACCAGCGCCCAGGAGATGACCTGCCAGCCGCCGAGTTTGCGCGAGAGGCTGGCGCCTTCCGCATAACCGAGCCCGCAGACTATGACCGCCGCCAGCATCAGGAGATCTCCGACCGAGGAGGCTGCCTGTTCCTGAAACAGCGCGAAGCCGGCGACAATCGCGCTGCCGACGCAGGAGAAGAACCAGAAGACGGGCTTTGGACGCTCGCCGCCCCGGAGTACCCCGAAGATCGCTGTCGCGAGCGGCAGGAGGCCGATGAACACGATCGAATGCGCCGAGGTGATGTGTTTCAGCGCAAGGGCCGTCAATAGGGGGAATCCGATGACCACGCCGAGCGAGACGATCGCGAGCGGCAGGAGATCGGAGCGGGCAGGGCGTTTTTCGCGGAAGGCCAGCAGCAGACACAGCGCCAGCAGGCCGGCGATCGTGGCGCGCGCCACGGTCAGGAACAGCGGATCGAAATCGGCCACCGCAATCCGGGTGGCCGGAAGCGATCCGCTGAAGATCAATACGCCGATCATGCCACTGATCCAGCCGCTTGCCGTGTTGTTCATCAAAGTCTCCTGTATCTGCGGGTATTCCCCTTGGACGCTCGTCCGAGCGCGTTCCTTGGGTATTTCCCGCTATCAGCCGGAGCCATGGCGCTACCAGAGACAATACGATACAATTTGCAGAAACTGTTATGGTTCATGGAGCGGTACGGTGGATGCAAGGGCGGAACAGAAGGGCGGCGGCCAACGTATCGGGACCGTCATGGCGGAGATCCGCAGTCGTATGGCCGGCCGCGGTCTGGTGCCTGGCGCACGGCTGCCTTCGGTGCGTGTGTTCGCCAAGGCGATGCATGTCTCCGTCTCGACGGTGGTGGAGGCCTATGAGCGGCTGGCCGCGGAAGGGCTGATCCGCTCCCGGCCGGGGTCGGGCTTCTACGTCTCGAGCCCGCTGGCACCGCTTTCGCTCTCCGAGATCGGCCCGAAGCTCGACCGGGCAATCGATCCGTTCTGGGTATCGCGCCAGGCTCTCGAGGACGGCGACCTGTTGAAGCCCGGCTGTGGTTGGCTGCCGTCCTCCTGGATGCCGGAGGCGGCGATCCGAAGGGCTCTGCGCAGCCTGTCGCGCAGCGAGGATCGGGTCCTGTCGGACTACGGCACGCCGCTTGGCTCGCCACAGCTGCGGCAACTCCTTTCCCGGCGAATGGGCGAGCACGGCATCGCTGCTGCTCCCGACCAGATCATCCTTACCGAATCCGGCACCCAGGCGATCGACCTTCTCTGCCGTTTTCTGATCGAGCCGGGCGACGCGGTCCTGGTCGACGATCCCTGCTACTTCAATTTCCACGCCCTGCTGCGTGCGCATCGCGCAAAAGTCGTCGGCGTGCCGATGACGCCGGCCGGGCCGGATATCGAGGCGTTTGAAAAGGCGATCGAGGAGCACAGGCCGCGGCTCTACATCACCAATTCGGCGATCCACAATCCGACCGGCGCGACACTTTCGCCGGTTGTGGCACACCGGCTCCTGAAACTCGTCGACCGGGCCGGGCTGACGGTCATCGAGGACGACATCTTCGCGGACCTGGAACACGAGCCGGCGCCGCGTCTGGCCGCCTTCGACGGGCTCGACCGGGTGGTGCATATCGGCAGCTTTTCGAAGACCCTGTCGGCTTCGGTACGCTGCGGTTTCATTGCCGCCAGGCGGGAATGGATCGAGGGTCTGGTCGATCTGAAGATCGCCACGAGCTTTGCGGCGGGCCGGCTGTCTTCCGAACTCGTATTGCTGCTGTTGACCGATGGCAGCTACCGGAAACATCTGGAAGAGCTGCGCGTCCGGCTGTCGCGGGCAATGGAGGCGACGACGGGACGTCTTGCGACGCTCGGCATCACGCCCTGGCTGCAGCCCCGCGCCGGCCTGTTTCTCTGGTGCAGGCTTCCGAACGGCATAGAGGCGGCCGATGTGGCGCGTACCTGCCTTGCCGACAATGTCGTGCTGGCCCCCGGCAACGCATTCAGCCTCTCCCAGAACGCCGGCAGCTTCCTGCGCTTCAACGTGGCGCAGTCTGAGAATGCGAGGATATTCCGGAGCCTGGAGCGAGCTCTGGACGCCTTGCGTCAATGACGGCCTGGGTCAATAACGGGTTGAGAGCTGCCGACCGGGGTTCGGTCGTCAGGTATTCTTGTCCGGGCGCGCAAAATCCGGGATCTGGAAACGCCGCCGGTAGGCGCCGGGTGCCAGGCCCGTGACGCGCTTGAACAGACGGCGAAAGAAGGCGGGCTCTTCATAACCAACCTGCCAGCTGATCTCGTCGACCGAAGCTTCCGTCCCCTCCAGCCGGCGCTTGGCCTCCTCGATCCTCAGGCGCTGCACGTAGGCGATCGGGCTGACACCTGCTGCGGCCGTAAAACGGCGCTTGAACGTGCGTTCGGTAAGGCCAGCCCGCAGGATCATCTCTTCGAGAGGGTTCGCGACGGAAAAGTGGGTTGCGATCCAATCCTGTGCCGCCTGGACTGCCGTATCGCCATGCCCCCTGTGGCCTTCGAAGACGATATAGGGGGCGAGCCCGTCCTGATGCCATTGCAGCGCGAAGTAGCGCGCGATCGACTGGGCCGCCGCAGCCCCCATATGGCGGGCGATGAGATAGAGGACGAGGTCGTGCCAGGTCATCGAGGCGCCCGAGCTGATCAGCTCCTCGCGCCGCCCGGAAACGACCAGCACCCGTTCGGGATGGATCGGCACCTGCGGAAAGGCGACCGCGAAGGCACCGGCATAACCGAAATGCACGGTCGCATCGGCGCCGTCGAAGAGGCCGGTCTCGGCCAGCAGGAAAATGCCCGAACAGGCCGAGCATATCAGCGCGCCGCCCGCATGCATCCGGTTTACCCAGTCGACCAGCTCCGGGTAGCGGCCTTTCCGCCAGCCGTCCGGCCTCAGCAGGATCGACGGAACGATGACGATATCGGTCGCCTCAAGCGTGGCGATGCTGCGCTGGACGGTGACCGGCACCAGGCTTGCGAGCGTCATCGGCCCGGCCTCAATTCCGACAATCTGGACTTCGAACGGGCGGGTTATCGCAACGTCCGGCGGCGGCAGGACGGAAAAGGCGTTCATCACGTCGAAGACGCCGCTCAGCGTCGAGACCACGGCGTCGGGAATGGCCACGAGGCTGACATGCAGCGGCTTCAAGCCTGTCCCGGTCGCTTTATGCGGCATAACGATCCTCCAACGATCAAATCCCTACACCGAGCCTGGGAGTGGCGCAAACGGCCCGATTGTGGATTTTCCCGCTCTGCCCGAACCGGTCTGGACCTGCGATCCTCTGCCATCATCAACTTCCGATGAAGGAACAGGAGATAGCAATATGGACTACGTCAAGACAAACGAGATCGATCCGGCCAAGCTGGACGCGATCGTTTCCCGCGCCATCGGCGATCTGTCGGCGGGGTACGGAGGCGTCATGGTCAGTATCGGCCACCGTCTCGGGCTCTACAAGGCGATGGCCGGGGCCGGACCGCTTAGTGCCCACGAACTGGCAAGCCGCACCGGCTGCGCCGAGCGTTACATCCGCGAGTGGCTGAGTTCGCAGGTCGCCGGCGGTTATGTTCTGTTTCACGCCGTCAGCGACAGTTTCGAACTTACCCCGGAACAGGCGCTGGTGCTTGCCAACGAGGATAGCCCGGTCTTCCTCGCCGCCGCCTGGGGCGTGCCGGCTTCCATGTGGTCGGACGAGGAAAAGGCGCTGGAGGCCTTTCGCAAGGGTTCCGGCATTCCTTGGGGCGACCATGATGGCCGGCTTTATTGCGGCGTCGCCTCGCTTTATCGCAACGCCTACAAGGCAAGCCTGGTCCCGGAATGGCTGCCGGCGCTCGACGGTGTGGTCGACAAGCTGAAGAGCGGCGCCTCGGTCGCGGATGTCGGCTGTGGCCATGGTCACTCCACGGTGCTGATGGCGCAGGCTTTCCCGGCTTCGCGGTTCCGTGGCTTTGATACGCATCGGGTATCCCTCGACGAAGGCCGCAAGATCGCGGCGGAAGCGGGCGTCACCGGACGGGTCGCGTTCGAGACAGCGCGCGCCGAAAACTATCCCGGCAAGGGCTACGACCTGATCTGCTTCTTCGATTGCCTGCACGACATGGGCGACCCGTTGGCGGCAGCCCGGCATGCGGCGAGAACGCTTGCGCCGGATGGTACGGTGATGCTCGTCGAGCCTTTCGCCAACGACCGCGTCGACGACAACATCTCGCCCGTCGCACGCATGTATTACGCCGCATCGACGACGATCTGCTGCGCCCATGCGATTTCCGACGGCGGTCACATGGTGCTTGGTGCGCAAGCCGGCGAAGCAAGGCTGCGGGAGATTTTCTACAAGGCCGGCTTCACCCGCTTCCGTCGGGCGATGGCAACGCCGTTCAACCTCGTCCTCGAGGCGCGGCTGTAATCCATCCGCATTGACGTAACCTCCAGGGAGCGTGCGGGGTCTGTTTCACAGGGCCCTGCGCGCTTGTTCTAATTCTGTGCGATCGTCGTGCGCGGCGAGGCCCAGTTGTGCCACTGCTCTTCCGAGCCGTGGAAGACGTTGAGGTCGATCTTGCCGTCGACGCCATGCGACAGGCCGGAGCCGGAATATTGCCAGAAGAGCCACCTGCGGCCCGGATAGACCTTGGAAGGGTGCTGTGCGACCGCGCGCAGCCAGAAGGGATAGTTGAGAAGCTCGCCCGACAGATTGTCCTCGTAGAAATCCGGCGCTGTGTAGATAATCGGCCGCTGGCCGTAATAGCGCTCCAGCTTGTCCATGAAGACCTGCATCTTTTCGAGCACCCGGGCGCGGGAGAGTTTCGCCTTGCAACTCGACTCGCCGTTCCATTCGACGTCGATCACGGGCGGCAGCGCGTCGGGATCGCGGGGCACGTTGCGGATGAACCAGTCGGCCTGTTCGCCGGCGGTGCGGCACCAGTAGAAGAAATGGTAGGCGCCGCGCCTGATGCCCGCCTCCTTGGCTCGTCGCCAATTGGTTCTGAACATCGGATCGAGATGGTCGCCACCATCGGTGGCCTTGATATAGGCGAAGTTGGCGCCCTGGGTCCGAAGCTTCGCCCAGTCGATGTCGCCCTGCCAGCGCGACACGTCGACGCCGTGCACCGGGTAGCTTCTCGGCGAAACCCTTCCGAAATTGATCGGCTTGGCATCGCGGAACTGGCGGCTGTAGATCTGCAGGCGCCCTCTGCGGGGGGCGGTTTCCAGTGCCGGCTGGTCGGGTACCAGCATGGCGACCGGTCGTTCGGCGGGAAGCGGCATGCCGACCGTCATTTCCCGCGCAAAGGCCTGCGGTGCCGGCGTCGCGCCGTTCCAGGCGATATCCTGTTGCTGCGGTAAGGTCTGTTGCGGAGGGGCCTGCTGCGCGCCGAGGCGCGAGGTCTTGCCGACACCCACCGAAGGGACAGGGGCGGCGGGCAGATCGACCGAGCCTGTCTTCTCCTGGGTTGCGACGCCGGCGACCAGTTCGTCCGGACCGGATGCCGAGGCGCAGCCCGCCAAGGCGAGGCAGGTGACGAGGAGTGCTGGTACAGCCGATAAACGCATTTTGAAACCCGTACGCAAGACAACAAAGACGGCCGCCCCCGCCGTCGATAGATCCCCGACAGGAATTGCTAACGGAAAATTACCAAAAAATGCTGAATCCAATCTTTACGCGCGGAGATGTTCTGAAATCAGCCGCGCGGCGTGATCAACCGCGCCGGGTTTCCCACGACCGTGGCCCCCGGCGACACGTCCCGCGTGACGACGGAGCCAGACCCGACGATCGCTCCGCCACCGATCGTGATGCCGCCTAAAATGATTGCGCTGCCACCGATCCAGACGTCGGCGCCGATGCTGATCGGGCGGCCGATCTCAAGGCCCCGGGCGCGCAGCACGGGGTCGCGGTGGTGATCGGCGCAGTAGATCTGGACGCCCGGCCCCAGCATCGAACGGGCACCGATTCGAACCGGTGCGGTGTCGAGGATCGTGCAGCCGGCATTCAGATAGACGCCTTGCCCAAGAAAGACATTGAAGCCGTAGGCGCAGTGGAATGGTGCTTCCAGAAATGCGTCGGGCGCCGCGCCAAACAGCGTGCGCAGTGCAGGGGCCATTGCACCGCGCTCGGCGGGCGACATGGTGTTATGCGCATGCACGGCCATCCGCGCCTTGTCCCTCAACGCATCGAGTTCCGGATCCAGGCAGCAATACCACTCGCCGGCCGCCATCTTTTCGCGTTCGCTCGCCATCCCGCCTCGTGATCCTTCCCGCGTCAGCGTTCCGCCCCGGCCTTGACCCGGGCGGCCTCGCGCCGCGCCAGGCTTTCGGGCGGCCACATCGTCTTCGTACTATAATATTCATCGAGGACATTGGCGTTTTCTGGCAGGCCCAACCAAGCGACTTTCGAGCGGGTGAAGATATGCACGTCCGGTGAGAATTCGGAGCGCCTTTCGAGCGTCTGGACCCGGATGAACAGCATCCATTTGCGTCGGCCGTAGTCGCTCCAGACCGCCGTCTGGCATTGCGGGCAGCGGTAAATATCGTGGGGCAAGCCGCTATCGGTCTTCATGGAAACCGCGACCGGCTCGGTCTCGGTGATCTCCACCCGGTCGGCTTCCATCAGGGCATTGATGGCAAAGGCGCCACCGCTCTGCTGCTGGCAGTCGGTGCAATGGCAGCAATGGATGAACATGGGCCGCCCATGCATGCGATAGCGGACTTTGCCGCAGAAGCATCCGCCCTCGAATATCTCGCTCATCTTCCGTCCGAGCTCCCTCACATTGCGCATGACGAATATGGAATATTCCTCAACCCTCCCGCAATGCAAAATGAACAAGACGAGACCGGCATGTTCTGCTTTAACTCCGGCAGCAACGATATGAGCAGGATCAACGCATGACGAAAGAGCGGATTGGTATCGTCGGCCTCGGCCGGATGGGCAGCGCCATGGCCCGGCGCCTCGCGACCCAGGGATTTGCGGTGGCGGGATGGACGCGCAGCGGCCTTGGCCCCGACAAGGCGACGGCCCTTGGGATCTCCGCCTCGGTCGATCTGGTTTCACTGCTCGATGCTTCGGACATGGTCATCCTTGCCCTGCTCGACGATGCCGCGGTGCATGCCACGCTCGGAGAGCTTGCCGTCGCCGATCTTGCCGGCAAGCTGATCGTCGATACCAGCACCGTCAGCCCCGAGACGCTGCGTGCCCATCACGATGCCATGGGCAAGGCGGGTGCGGCGCTTCTCGATGCACCGATCTCAGGCGGGCCGGAAATGCTGCTGGCGGGCACGGTCGGTCTTTATATCGGTGGCGCGGAGCAGGATTTTCAGCGTTTCCTGCCGGTGGCCGAGGTGCTCTCGAACCGTATCCATCATGTCGGTAGACTGGGAGACGGCGCCTCCGCCAAGCTCGTCAACAACATGATGCTGATGGGGCTGTGGCAGATCATGAAGGAAGCCGTGGAGCTTGGTGGCAAGGCGGGGCTGGGGCGCGACAAGATGATCGAGATCCTGTCCGGCAGCCCGGCGGCGAGCCCGGCCATGCGATCTCGGCTTCCCGTCATACTCGGCGAAACCGAGGCGGTCGGCTTTCCGGTCTCCGGCGTGCTGAAGGATATGGGCGTGGTTCTCGATCTTGCCCGCGGCCTTGGCGTCGCAACGCCGGCCATCGAGGCGGCGCGTGCCAGCTTCGAGAATGCAGCGGCGCTTGGGTTTGCCGAGGCCGATCTTGGCACCGTCGTCCGGCTGGCGCTCGAAGGAAAAGGCTGAGCCCCGGGGAGAGGCTCAGCCATGACAGCGAGGTCAGAACGTCCGGCCGAGGCGGGCGTCGACTGAATGGCTATTGCCGCCGCGCAGGGCGAAGAACAGGAAGATCGCCGCCCATAGAATGGACTTTTCCGCTCCGGCGAGACCCTGGTTCTGCACGATACCATGGAAATAGACGGTGACCAGAAGAACGATCATCGCGGCGAAGGAGGCCGGGCGGGTGAAGAGGCCGATGGCGACGAGGATGCCGCCGAAAAATTCCGTCGCGGCGAGCAGCGGCGACCAGAAGACGCCCGGATAGAAGCCGAGGCTTTCCACCATGCCGGTTGCGCCGAACGGATTGGTGATCTTGCCGAAACCGTGGGTGACAAGCAACACGCCGGCCGTCACGCGCAGGATCGTCTCGACGATCTCATGGGCGGAGGTATAAACGGGGGCGAGCGCCGGAATGATCAGGCGGGAGCGGGTGGTGGATTGAAGAGCCATGGGACCTCTTTTAATGAAAACAACGCGACTATCGTTGGAGCAGCCCAAATTGACGTTCGCGCCCTTTCTGTCGAGATGCGCGCGTTCAAAACCTGACCATCCTGGTTGACATTATCGTGAGACGGAATTGACTTGGGTAGAAGGCGAAACATGATGGAAAAACCGCGCATTACGATTCTCTATTGCACCCAGTGCAACTGGCTGCTCAGGGCCGGGTGGATGGCGCAGGAGCTTTTGCAGACCTTTGGCGACGCGCTCGGCGAGGTGGCGCTGATCCCGGGCACCGGCGGCAATTTCGAGATCCAGGTGAATGGCGAACTCATCTGGGAACGCAAGCGGGACGGCGGGTTTCCCGGGCCCAAGGAGTTGAAGCAGCGGGTGCGCGACATGATCGACCCGGACCGAGACCTCGGCCATCTGGACCGCAAGGCGAAGGAAGACGGCGAGAGCTGAAGCCGTCCGTGACAGATCCATGAAGGTTTTTCGGCGACGGGCACGGAAACTTCAAAAAGCCAGTTGACAGGGGAAGGTCACACCCGTACATGGCTCTCCGTCGCCCAGATGGCGGAATTGGTAGACGCGCCAGCTTCAGGTGCTGGTACCCGAAAGGGTGTGGAGGTTCGAGTCCTCTTCTGGGCACCATTCCATTTATTGAGCATTGTTTTTGCTCTGTTTTTTAGGTAAATTTGTCTCACTTTCACCCACCCCTTTCGGGGCGTGGGACAAATTTCATTGCTGGTTTGTTCTGATCTCGGTTTGTTGATTGCGGCGGCCGCTAGTTTCCAGCGGTTCTACGGGCTCAGCGGCGAAGTTTGCAGGATGTATTCCTCATATTCATGATACCGGGCGATACCAAGCCAACGACGCAATCGTCGGGTAAGGGAATCGAACATAGCCAGCGGCATGCCCTGAGCCAGAAAATGGTTGCGGAATAGAAAGACGGAGATACGTGCAGGAAGCGTCTGAGGCTGAAGCCACGAAATGTCCTCGTGGAGTTGCTCGCTATATTTCTCGGCAGCAACACGGTAGGGGGAAAGTTCGATCGACACCGCGTCGTAGTAGGCACGTAGATCTCGTTGCCTCAAAGCACTCCAGAACCTCCGCCCGGCTTTCATCTGCGTCCAAGGCTTGACGCCCATTGCATGAATGAAGTGTGGATGCCCGCGTAACAGGCATTGCAGGCGCTCAAACGGGGTCCAACCGGCAGGGCCGAAGCACTGGGCGATATCCAAGCCCCGGCGTAGCAATCTTAGAGGTATGCCCGCAAATCTCTCGGCGCCAAGGAGGGCGGTAAGCACCTCCTGATCGCCAAGCATGTGAATGGGTCGTTCTGCAGCTCGTTTGGCTTGCGCGTGTCGATAACGTGGGTGATGCAGAAGCTCTGTCCAGGCTTCAAGAAGTTGCCGATGATCTTCTGTGGCTCTCAGGATGCCGGTGTTCACGGTTGCGGTCAGGGCGCGCCCCGGCTTCATGCCCCAGTACAGGGTGCGCTTCAAACTTCCTTGCTGCTGCGACCAATAGGTCTCTTCCGTAGCGACAAAAACATCACGGGGCAAATTGTCCAGCCCTGCCGTTCCGGCCCCAATCCAGATGATGTCAGAATCGAACCAAAAAACCTCCGAATGTCCGAGATCGAGAAGGCGCAGCAATGCCGCTGGCTTCACGTCGAAACCACCGATTTCGTCGACATCAAAGACGAGTTCTCGAATGAAGGGAAAATCTGCCATCCAAGCCCTGAAGCTCTCGGGCATGGAGCGGTGGGCGACATATAATACCGCTCCGGGAAAACGGTTCATCAGACTCAGCAAGGTGAGCTTAACGCCCGTGAAATTGTGAGGTCTGTCCTCGTAGACACAAATTGCTCGGGTTGGCTCGGTTGACGAGACCGTCATTACTTGCCCCCGACAATCAAGGCCATTTGTTTTTCCCGTTTGTCTGAGTTCAAATCGTTGTCTTCCGCAGCTTTGACGTGATTTTGGATTGCCACGGCGTAAAGCTGTATGATTTGCGTGATCTTGTCGTCCCAATCAAAGTGCGTAAGCGCTTTTGCGCGGCCAGCTTCCCCAAGGCTGCGCCGTAGATCCACATCATCGGAAAGACGCTGCATCGCCTCGGCGAATCCTGCAATAATATTGTCTCGGGACGTTGGCTGGACGAGGACGCCGCAATCGTCATCCAGATAGTCGTCGGGGCCACCCCACTTTGTTGCGATGACAGGCAAACCGACGGCCATCGCCTCGAGAACGACGGCACCCCCGCATTCGTGAAGGCTGGGCATGACGAAAACATCCGACTGCTGCAGAACCCCTGCACATTCGCGTTGAGGCAAAAATCCGTGAAAACGTACCCGGCCAACCAGATCCATGGCCTCAACCATCGCTTCGAGCTTACTGCGCATCGGGCCGTCACCGACGATATCCAGTTCCACACGTTCCCGGCTTTTGACGCGTCTCAATGCCATTAGAAGGAGATCCGCTGCCTTCCAGTCAACCAACCTCCCCAGATAGACGAAACGAACCGGCTTTCCCGGCCGATCGTCAGCGTGGTTGCGCCGCGTCCAGAGTTCAGCGTCAATGCCATTTTCGACGAGCATCGCGACCGTGCCGCCGATATTCGCGGGTAGAACCGCGCGTGTTCTCTCGTTGGCTGCCAGCAGCAGTGCGGCTTCTCGCTTGCCGCGCATCAAAAGATGCATGACGTCTGACAAACGCCGCCCAAGCTTAAACAGTAAATCACCGGTGCCACTTGTTCGTCCCTTCGGATGGACGCCCGGCGGATAGGACATATTGCCGTTCATCGGTCCGATAACAACCGGCGCACCCACGTTGATGATCAGAGACGGTTCACGTGGCGAGACCGGAATTGGCTGGTGGACGACCTCTATGCCCAGCGTGTGGACCAGTTCGCGCGTGATGCGCCGCGCGCTCATCTGTGTCGCGACGCGGCTGATATAGCCGACGGTGATGTTGGCGAGTTGGTCCGGCAAGAGCTGCCCCAACCTCCACATCAGAATATTCAGCCGGGTGTCCTTGATGAAATGCATGTGGTCTACAGCGTCGGGTGCGTGAGAAGTCAACTCCTCCCGAGTACGCTCATGAACCACAAGCCAGGTCTCTATGCCCCGGGCACGCAACCGGGTGAAATAATGCCATGGGAGGGAAGCTTCGCCACCGAACTTCAGCGAGGCGTGTTCAGCGACAATCAGAACCTTATTGATGGAACTCATGTTCTACCCTTGCAATAAGATAGCCGCCATTTTCTGGCACCGCCGATATTTGGGCAACGCCGTCTAATGTAGCCTGCGGCTACCCCTAAAGAAGGTGAGAGACGCCGTGCGGGCATGGGGCCAATGAGGGAAAATTCGGAATATGTCGTTCAAGGGACCGCGCGATCCGGATGATCCCCCGGAGATTGACAGGCTTTCGGATTGGCTCTTGCTCACGATTGCCCGAACTCTGCTCGTGGATCACCCGGGGCTCCCTCCGGGAGCCGCTTCGTTGCGGTCTTAGGGCTGCATCGCGTGCTGCCTGCGCACCGTGTCGGCCGACCCGCGCACCACCTCGGAAATCTGCAGGAGTTGGGTGACCAAGGGCGTCGAATTGCGCCAGATCATTCCGATGCTGCGTGAGGGCCGCGGCGACTGGAAGCGGGAGATCGACACCTGCGCCGAGCGCGTTTCCACCGGGACGGCCATTTCCGGGATCAGCGTGATGCCGATACCGGCGCTGACCATCTGCACGAGCGTCGACAGGGAACTGCCCTCCATGACTTCCCGCAGGCGCGTCGTGCCTATCTTGCAGAACGAGAGAGCCTGGTCTCGAAAACAATGGCCTTCCTCCAGCAGGAGCAGGCGCATTTCGCGGAGGGCCTCGCGTTCGGGTACCGGCTTGCCCTCGTCCTCTCGTCGCCGGACCAGCACGAACTCCTCGTCGAACAATTTGAGCTCGGTCAGGAACGGTTCCGACACCGGCAGGGCGACGATTGCCAGATCCAGTTCGCCCTGCGCCAGTTCCTGGACCAGTTTTGCCGTCTGTGTCTCTCGCACCTGTATTTCAATCCCGTCGAAGGTTCTGTTCAGATCGTTGATGATCGCCGGCAGGAGATAGGGCGCGATCGTCGGGATGATCCCGATGCGCAAGCGCGCCAGAAACGGATCGCGCGACGCACGGGCAAGGTCCGCCAGTTCATCCACCGCCCGCAGGATGTCGCGAACCCGCAGCGCGAAGGTCTGGCCGAAGGCGGTCAGTTTCACTTCGCGCGCATTCCGTTCGAAGAGATCGCCGCCCACTTCCTGTTCGAGTTCCTTGATCTGCATCGACAGGGCTGGCTGGGAAATCGCGCAGGCATCGGCTGCGCGGCGGAAGCGGCCGTCCCGCGCGAGGGCTTCGAAATAGCGGAGCTGTTTGAGAGTAAGATTCTTCATAACCCCAGCTTATCGCCGCGATCAGTAAATCCAACTTAAATTTATGAGACGCTTCCGATAAGAAGGAAGACGAGGGAGGGCGCGCGTTTGGCTTGCTCCGGTTAAACAGGCGGGACTACAGTCGGGAATAGCGCGGCCGGACCCAGGCGGTTCGGGAAAAATTGCCCTCTTTTGCACGGCAGATAATTAAGTCATCAAGGAGATAGTCATGGATGCGAAATCTAGCGAAAACGCCGGCAAATGTCCGGTCGCCCATACGCCTCGCGGCAGATCGAACCGCGACTGGTGGCCTAACCAGCTGAACGTCCAGGTCCTTCATGGGCACTCGGTGCGTTCCGACCCTATGGGCGAGGCGTTCAATTATGCCGAAGAGTTCAAGACGCTCGATCTCGAGGGCCTGAAGAAAGACCTTCATGCCCTGATGACCGATAGCCAGGAGTGGTGGCCGGCCGACTTCGGTCACTACGGCGGCCTGTTCATCCGCATGGCCTGGCACAGCGCCGGCACCTACCGCATCACCGATGGCCGCGGCGGCGCCGGCCAGGGGCAGCAGCGTTTCGCGCCGCTCAACAGCTGGCCGGACAACGTCAACCTCGACAAGGCCCGTCGCCTGCTCTGGCCGATCAAGCAGAAATACGGCAACAAGATCTCCTGGGCGGATCTGATGATCCTCACCGGCAACGTCGCGCTCGAATCGATGGGCTTCAAGACGTTCGGGTTCGCCGGCGGTCGCGCCGACGTCTGGGAGCCGGAAGAGCTCTACTGGGGTCCGGAAGGGACCTGGCTCGGAGATGAGCGCTACAGCGGCGAACGCCAGCTCGCAGAACCGCTCGGTGCCGTGCAGATGGGCCTCATCTACGTCAACCCGGAAGGCCCGAACGGCACCCCGGATCCGCTGGCATCCGCCCGCGACATCCGCGAAACCTTCGCTCGCATGGCGATGAACGACGAAGAGACCGTGGCGCTGATCGCCGGCGGCCACACGTTCGGCAAGACCCATGGCGCTGGCGATCCGTCATTCGTCGGTGTCGACCCGGAAGGCGGCGAGCTCGAATCCCAGGGCCTCGGCTGGTCGAGCAAGTTCAACACCGGCGTCGGTCGCGATGCGATCGGCAGCGGCCTGGAAGTGACCTGGACCCAGACCCCGACCCAGTGGAGCAACTACTTCTTCGAAAACCTGTTCGGCTTCGAATGGGAGCTCACCACGAGCCCGGCCGGCGCCAAGCAGTGGGTGGCCAAGAATGCTGAAGCTTCCATTCCGGACGCTTTCGACCCATCGAAGAAGCAGCTTCCGACCATGCTGACCAGCGATCTGGCGCTGCGTTTCGACCCGGCCTACGAGAAGATCTCGCGCCGTTTCCTCGAAAACCCGGCTGAATTCGCCGATGCCTTCGCCCGCGCCTGGTTCAAGCTGACCCACCGCGACATGGGGCCGAAGGTTCGCTACCTCGGTCCGGAAGTGCCGGCCGAAGATCTGATCTGGCAGGACGTGATCCCGCCGGTCAATCATGACCTGGTCGACGACCACGATGTCGCCGACCTCAAGTCCAGGATCCTGGCATCGGGCCTCACGGTACAGGAACTGGTCTCGACCGCCTGGGCTTCCGCCTCCACCTTCCGCGGTTCCGACAAGCGCGGCGGCGCCAATGGCGCGCGCATCCGGCTTGCGCCGCAGAAGGACTGGGAGGCCAACCAGCCGGCGCAGCTCGCCAAGGTCTTGGGCGTTCTCGAAGGAATCCAGAGGGATTTTTCCGCCACCCGTACCGGAAGCAAGAAGATCTCGCTGGCCGACCTGATCGTCCTTGCGGGTGCCGCCGGCGTCGAAAAGGCTGCCAAGGCAGCAGGAGAGGACATTGCCGTACCGTTCACGCCGGGCCGTATGGACGCTTCGCAGGAACAGACGGACGCGGCTTCCTTCGCGCCGCTGGAACCCCGTGCCGATGCCTTCCGCAACTATGTCAACAGCGGCAAGACGCAGTTCATGAAGGCTGAAGAAGCCCTGGTGGACCGCGCTCAGCTGCTGACGCTGACGGCACCGGAAATGACGGTTCTCCTCGGCGGCCTGCGCGTGCTGAAGGCCGGCCAGCCCGAACACGGCGTCTTCACGTCCCAGCCGGAAACGTTGACGAACGATTTCTTCGTCAACCTGCTCGACATGAGCACCGAATGGTCGCCTGTTGCCGGCAAGGATGGAGTCTACGAAGGCCGTGACCGCAAGACCAAGGCACCCAAGTGGACCGGTACCCGCGTCGACCTGATCTTCGGCTCACATTCGCAGCTTCGTGCGATCGCTGAAGTCTATGCCCAGTCCGACGCCAAGACCAAGTTCGTGAAGGACTTCGTGGCGGCATGGACCAAGGTCATGAACGCCGATCGGTTCGATCTCGTCTGATCGATCAAGATGGCCCGGACGTGGCTCAGCTACGTCCGGGCACTTTTTCAGTGCTGATGATACGCCGGACTTCTCAGGCCGGTACGAAGGCCGAGGCGATCGCCAGCACGAATCCGAGGATCGTGGCGCAGACCGACAGCGCTTCGCGCGTCTTTTCGGAGCTGACGCCCCATCCCTCGCTGATGAGATAGCGCGCGATCAGGCCCAGCGACAGCAGGCCGACGCAGCCGAGGAAGGCGAAGAAATAAATTCCATACTGCATGTTGGAGATCTTCTTGGTCAGCACCTCGGTTATCCCGACCAATGTCGAGAGGGATAGAAGCAGGCTGCCGATGATCAAGTATTCGGCATGTTGCGATCGGGCGGTCGAATAGAGCGACAGGATCGTGAACAGGAACGCGACAAGGACGATGGCGATGTAATTGCCGCTGACATGCCCGGTCGCGGAAATCGACATGAAGATCGATGTCAGGATGAACAGCGCTGCCGCCAGGATGATCTTGTATTTCGAGTTGAAAAACTGGCGCATGATACCGATCCGCTCCAAACTGGCCGTCTCCGGCGCTGGTAAAGGCCGGTTCTCGGACTATGGGAAATTCGGCGCGTGATGAACAGCTTGCCGGGCTGCTATTCGGTGGAAATCCACGCCCGAGTTCAGGCCGGACGTTTCCGCTGGATGGCGTAGGCCCCTCCGGCGCTCATCACGGCCAGCAGATACCAGGTCACGGCATAGACGAGGTGGCTGTTGCGGAAGCGGATCACCGTCAATCCGCCGACCGGCAGGCCGCCCGGGATCGGCGTCGCGTCGGCATCGATGAAATAGGGCGCCACCTTTTCGAGACCCTTGGCGGCGGCAATCGCTGCCACGTCGCGAGAGTACCAGCGGCCGCTCGCGGGATCGTTGGAGCGCAGGAAGGCACCGCCCGGCTCGCTGATGCGGATGAGGCCGGTAATCTTCACGGGGCCCTGGATCTCTCCGTCCGCGCGTGCCGCCGGGTCGCGGCGGTCGAGGGGGACGAAACCACGGTTGATGAGGACGGTGGTTCCGTCCTTCTGTTCCAACGGCGTCAGAACCCAGAAGCCGGGACCGAGATCGGTGACGGCCTGAACCAGCGTTTCCTCGCCATGATGAAAGAAGCCGGTGGTGGTGACGCGGCGATATTCGTCGTTTTCGGCGTTGATCGCAGGCCAGGCCGGCGATGAAGGGGCGGGTGCCGGCGTCGCGGTGACCCGGGCGTCGACGCGGGCGATCAGATCGAGTTTCCAGGAGAGCCGCTGCACTTGCCAGGTGCCGAGCCCGATAAAGGTCAGCGCCAGGAAGAGCATCGCACCCGCGAATACGAGCCGGGAGCGGGCCGGCTCCCCATCCGCTGTCTGTCCGGCCAAAGGATGATCGAGAGCCACGCGTCTATCCTTTCCAGGCTCATCCCCGACAGGGGATCACGGCATGTTCTTCATCATCTCCGGCGACATCGGCATCATGTTGGTGTTCAGATGGTGCATGACCCAGAGCGATCCGGCAAGCGTGATGCCCACCAGTACAAGGGTGAAGAGCAGTGCCATCATCGTCCATCCGCCTTCCGACCGCGGGTTCATGTGCAGGAAGTAGACCATGTGCACGATGATCTGGATCACACCCAGCCCCATGACGAGGAAGGCTGTGAACAGCTTGCTGTCGATGGCGCCGCTCATCACCAGCCAGAACGGAATGGCCGTCAGGATCACCGACAGGGCGAAGCCGATCATGTAGCTCCTGAATGTGCCGTGTGCCGCCTCATGGCCATGGCTGTGGCCGTGATGGGTCTGGCTGGCGCTTTCGTGCGACGGAGCGTTGGGGTGCGAGCTCATCCGAGGACTCCCATCAGGTAAACGAAGGAGAAGACGCCGATCCAGACGACGTCGAGGAAGTGCCAGAACATCGAAAGGCACATCAGGCGGCGCTTGTTCTCGGGGATCAGGCCGTGCTTGCCGACTTGCACCATCAGCGTGATCAGCCAGATGATGCCGAAGGTGACGTGCAGGCCGTGGGTGCCGACCAGCGTGAAGAAGGAGGAAAGGAAGGCCGAACGGGTCGGTCCGGCGCCCTCGTGGATCAGGTGGTTGAATTCGTAAAGCTCGAGGCCGAGGAAGGCGGCGCCAAACACGCCCGTCACACCGAGCCAGAACAGGGTCTCGGCCTTCGCCCCCCGTTCCATCTGCAGCATGGCAAAGCCGTAGGTGATCGACGAGAAAAGCAGCATTGCCGTGTTGACGGCAACGAGCGGCAGGTCGAACAGGTCGGCGGGCGAGGGACCGGCCGCATAGTTGCGGCCCAGCACGCCGTGGGTGGCGAAAAGCACCGCGAAGATCAGGCAGTCGCTCATCAGGTAGAGCCAGAAGCCCAGCATGGTGCTGCCTTCCGGATGATGCTCGTCGGTGACGTAGAATTGCGGCTTGCCGTTGTCCGTGCCGTGGGTTTGCGCTTGCGTCTGGCTCATGATCTCAGGTCCGTTCCGCGAGCAGCTTTGAGCGCGCGTCCTCTGTTGCGGTCACGGTTTCGGCGGGAATGTGGAAATCCCGGTTGTAGTTGAAGGTGTGGCCGATCGCCGTGGCGACCATCGCGATGAAGGAGAGGGCCGCCAGCCACCAGATGTACCAGATCATGGCGAAGGCGAAGACGATGCTGATGCCGGCCAGGATAATCCCGGTGCCGGTGTTTTTCGGCATGTGGATCGGCTTGAAGCCGCCGAGCGGGCGTTCGTAGCCGCGAAGTTTCATGTCGTACCAGCTGTCATGATCATGCACGACGGGCGTGAAGGCGAAGTTGTAGTCCGGCGGGGGCGAGGAGGTCGACCATTCCAGCGTGCGCCCGTCCCACGGATCCCCGGAGGTCTCGCGCAGCTGGTCGCGGCGCAGGAACGAGACGACGAGCTGGATGATGAAAGCCCCGATGCCGCAGGCGATGATCCCGGCGCCGATGGCGGCGATGACGAACCATACCTGCAGGGAAGGATCCTCGAACTGGCTGACGCGGCGGGTGACGCCCATCAGGCCGAGCACGTAGAGCGGCATGAAGGCGACGAAGAAGCCGATCTGCCAGCACCAGAAGCTGATGAGGCCCCAGAACCTGTCGAGCTTGTAGCCGAAGGCCTTCGGCCACCAGTAGACGATGCCCGCCATGAGCCCGAACAGCACGCCGCCGATGATGACGTTGTGGAAGTGGGCGATCAGGAAGAGCGAGTTGTGCAGCACGAAGTCGGCCGGCGGGATGGCCAGCATGACGCCGGTCATGCCGCCGATGACGAAGGTCACCATGAAGCCGATCGTCCAGTACATCGGCAGCTCGTAGCGGATGCGGCCGCGATACATGGTGAAAAGCCAGTTGAACATCTTCGCGCCGGTCGGGATCGAGATGATCATCGTCGTGATCCCGAAAAAGGCGTTCACGCTCGCGCCGGCGCCCATCGTGAAGAAATGGTGGAGCCACACGATGTAGGAGAGGATCATGATGACGCACGTGGCGTAGACCATCGAGGCGTAACCGAAGAGGCGCTTGCCGCTGAAGGTGGCGACGACTTCGGAAAAGATGCCGAAGGCCGGCAGTACGAGGATGTAAACTTCCGGATGGCCCCAGATCCAGATGAGGTTGATGTACATCATCGGATTGCCGCCGAGGTCGTTGGTGAAGAAGTTCGTTCCGACATAGCGGTCGAGCGACAGCAGGGCGAGCGTGGCGGTCAGGATCGGGAAGGTTGCAACGATCAGCACGTTGGTGCAGAGCGAGGTCCAGGTGAAGATCGGCATCTTCATGAAGGTCATGCCCGGCGCGCGCATCTTCACGATCGTGGCGATCAGGTTGATGCCCGATAGCGTCGTGCCGACGCCCGCAACCTGCAGGCCCCAGATGTAGTAGTCCACCCCGACGCCCGGACTGTAGTCCGCGCCTGAAAGCGGCGGATAGGCCAGCCAGCCGGTGCGGGCGAATTCCCCGACGAAGAGCGACATCATGATGATGACGGCGCCGGCCGTGGTCATCCAGAAGGAGAAGTTGTTGAGGAAGGGGAAGGAGACGTCGCGCGCGCCGATCTGCAGCGGCACCACGTAGTTCATGAAACCGGTCACAAAGGGCATCGCCACGAAGAAGATCATGATCACGCCATGGGCGGTGAAGATCTGGTCGTAGTGATGCGGGTTGAGGTAGCCCTCGTTTCCGTTGAAGGCGATCGCTTGCTGGATGCGCATCATGATCGCATCGGCAAAACCGCGCAGCAGCATGATGATGGCGAGCACGATATACATGATGCCGATCTTCTTGTGATCGACGCTCGTGAACCACTCGGTCCAGAGATAGCCCCAGAGCTTGTATCTGGTGATCAGCGCCAGGAGGGCGATGCCGCCGATTGCGACCGCTATGAAGGTCACGATCAGGATCGGTTCGTGATAGGGGATGGCTTCCAGGGAAAGCCGTCCGAAAAGAAATTGAGTGAGCGTGGTGTTGCCGAACATGGGTTTCTACCGGATTTCGTTCAGGGCTTTGACGGGGCGTCGTTGTTGAGCTGCGCCGGTGCCGCGCCGCCCTGCGGAGTTTCGGGCGTGCTTCCGGAAGCGCCACCGTGCATGTCGTGCCCGCCTGGCGCGGCGTGCGCGCCCTGGTTCGTCGACGCCCCCCCGGATTGTCCCTGGGGCTGCTGGCTGTTGACGCCTTGCGCCGGTTCCGGGCTGCGGGCCGGATTGCCGGTGGCCGGGAAGGTGGCGGCAGGCGCCGCCGTGCCGTGCGCCGCTTCGCCCGCATGGCGGTTGTCGTGCTCCAGCCTGGCGCGGTTCTCGTGGCTTTCGGTGCCGGCACCACCCGCCATGTCGATATGCATCATCTCGTCCATGCACATCTTGCCGGGCGTCGCGCACATATTGAGCACGGCGCGATAGAGCCCGTCCTCGACGGATGCATAATAACGCACCGGTTCCTTGGCGCTCGGTTTCTCGAGCTTCAGATAGGCGTCGCGGTTGAGCGCCGTGCCGTTCTGCTTCACGCGGGCCACCCACTGGTCGAAACCGGCCTGGTCGACGCCGTGGAACTTGAAACGCATGTGAGAAAAACCGTCGCCGCTGTAGTTCGAGGAGAGGCCTTCGTATTCGCCGGGCCTGTTGATGACGGCATGCAGCTTCGTCTCCATGCCGGGCATGGCATAGATCATGCCCGCCAGCGCCGGCACATAGAAGGAATTCATCACCGACGAGGCGGTGATCCTGAAGTTGATCGGCACGTCCACCGGGGCCGCCATCTCGTTCACTGTGGCGATGCCGTAGTCCGGGTAGAAGAACAGCCATTTCCAGTCGAGTGCCACGACCTCGACCGTGAGCGGCTTTGTCTCTGCCGGGACGGCACGCTGGGCGTCCAGCCGTTCGAGCGGCCGGTAGGGGTCGAGCTTGTGGGTGCTGATCCAGGTGACGGCACCGAGCGCGATGATGATGGCGAGCGGTGCGGACCAGATGATGACTTCGAGCCGCGTCGAATGATGCCATTCGGGATCATAGGGCGCGCTGGTGTTCGAGCTGCGATAGCGCCATGCGAAAAACAGCGTGAGGAAGATCACCGGCACGATGATGATCAGCATCAGCACCGTGGCAACGACGATCAGGTTGGCCTGCTGTTTGGCGATATCGCCGGAAGGCGACATGACGACCAGATTGCATCCGGAAAGGCCTACAAGGACCAAAAGAGCGAACAACCGTGCTACGATTTTCAACTGAGGGGTCATCTCGAGCTCAAATTTGCGTTTTGTCTAGTTCGGAATAGGCTTGTTCCGGTGCAGGCTGAAATGAGGTGGTTCGTCGCAGTGCAGCAATATGTCGCAGTGCAGCAAAAAACCGCATGGCCTTGTGCACCGTTTTGCGGCACCACCGGCACTCTCGGCATTTGCCTCCGCCAACCGGAAATCTAGGACAACCTACCGGACTGACCAGAGGGTGTGATTGAGAAGACGGTGCGGCTTGCCGCGATTGTCAGGTTTTTTTAGCCTTGTTCCTTGATCTCGACAGCATCTTGATCAACATTTCGGGGCGAGGCGAACTATCGCCAGGAGGATTTCATGAGCACGGTCGTCAATCCCGCGTCAACAGGTCCGACATCGTCCGGCCTCGAAAGGGACGCCCGTCGCATTCATGACGACAAGCCGATCTCGCCGGGCAGCATCGCGCTCGGTGTGATCATCGGCCGCATGTCGGAATTCTTCGACTTCTTCGTCTATGGACTGGGCTCCGTCCTCGTCTTTCCGAAGCTGATCTTCCCGTTTGCGCCGACCCCGGTTGCCGCAACCCTGATGTCGTTCGCGATCTTCCCGCTCGCTTTCATGGCCCGGCCCGTCGGGTCGTTCGTCTTCATGTGGATAGACCGTAATTATGGGCGCGGCACCAAGCTGACGATCGCGCTCTTCCTGCTCGGCGGATCGACGGCTTCGATCGCCTTCCTGCCGGGTTACGATGCGATCGGCTACTGGGCGGTGGCGTTGCTGGCGCTGTTCCGCATGGGGCAGGGTTTTGCGCTCGGCGGCGCCTGGGACGGGCTCGCTTCGCTCTTGAACCTCAATGCGCCGCCAAACCGGCGCGGCTGGTATGCGATGATCCCGCAGCTTGGCGCTCCGATCGGCTTTGCGCTGGCGAGCATCCTGTTCGGTTATTTCGTCGCCAATCTCTCGGAAGCCGATTTCATTTCCTGGGGCTGGCGTTATCCGTTCTTCGTGGCGTTTGCGATCAACGTCGTGGCGCTGTTTGCGCGCCTGCGCATCGTTGCCAGCAAGGAGTTCGGCTCGGCGCTCGAAGCCAACGAGTTGCAGGCCCGGCCGATCTTCGAAATGCTGAGCAAGCACGCCCATGACGTCGTGCTCGGCGCCTTCGTGCCGCTCGCCAGTTTCGCCATGTTCCATCTGGTGACGATCTTCCCGTTGAGCTGGGTGACGCTCTATGGCGGGCAGTCGGCGGCGGAATTCCTGTTCGTGCAGGTGCTCGGTGCTGCCGTCGGCATTGTCGGCATCATCCTGTCCGGCCTGATCGCCGACCGAATCGGCCGCCGCAGCCAGCTGATGATCGGCGCGGTTATCATCGCGATCTTCTCGTTTTCGGCGCCGTTCCTGCTCGATGCCGGCGGCAAGGGGCAGGATGCCTTCATCATCATCGGCTTCGGCATCCTCGGCCTCTCTTTCGGCCAGGCCTCCGGTGCCGTCTCCTCGCGCTTCGGGCAATATTACCGCTATACGGGTGCGGCGCTCACCTCCGACCTCGCCTGGCTGGTCGGCGCCGGTTTCGCACCGCTGGTGGCGCTCGGCCTCGCCAGCAGCTTCGGCATCATCTTCATCGGCGGATATCTGATCTCCGGCGCGATCTGCACGATCGCGGCGCTCAGCCTCAGCCGGGTCCTGGACCAGAGCGGCGAGCCGGGGCAGGGGCGGTAATATCCTCCACCCACATTCCTGTGTTTGTCACAGGAATCCAGCCACGGTGCGTCGGCGCCGTGAGTGAAAGCATGATCTTGAAGAGCCTTTCGCGCCCAAGGGCTTGGGCGCGCTGGATCCCTGTGACAAGCGCAGGGATGAGTGAGTATTGGAGGCAGTGCGCCCTCAAGCAGCCTTCTTGGCAAGCGTTGGCCGCGTGGCGGCAGCCTTTTTCGACCATCGCCGTCACTTCCGCACGGCGCGCACCCGTCAGCGGCGTGCGTGCGGACGCGCTCGAAGCGTGGCCCATGATCTGCTCGGCGAGCTTGATCGACTGGACCAGGTCGTGCTCGGCATCGAGATGCAGCAACGGCATGAACCAGCGATAGATGGCGCGGGCCTTGACCCAGTCGCCGCGGGCGGCGGCGGCCACGAGGGCAACGGATTCCTGCGGGAAGGCGCTGGTGAGGCCGGAGACCCAACCCTTGGCGCCCAGCATCAGGCCTTCGAGGGCCACGTCGTCAAGGCCGGCGAAGTGCGGTCACGCGAAGGGTTCGGTCGGGCTTTTGCTCGGCTGGGTGAACCATTGCGGCCCGGTTTCGGTCATGTGGATATGGTCTTCGAGACGGATGCCGAAGCGGTCCGGGAAAACGATCATCGGTTCGTTGGAGAAACACATGCCCGGTTCGAGCACGGTCGCATTGCCGCGAACGATATAGGGTTCCTCGTGGATTTCGAGGCCTAGCCCGTGGCCGGCGCGATGCGGCAGACCAGGCAGGCGGTAGTCCGGGCCAAGCCCGTGTTTTGCCAGAACCTTGCGGGCCGCATCGTCGAGGCTGCCGCAGGCGGCGCCGAGGCGGGCGGCCTCGAAGACAGCCTGTTCCGCCTCGCGCTCGATCGCCCAGGCGGCAGCGAATTCCTTCGTCGGCTCCTCCAGCACGTAGGTGCGGGTGAGATCCGAATGATATCCGTCGAGCCGGCAGCCGGTATCGACCAGAACCACGTCGCCGGGGGCATAGGCCTGCTCGCCGTCGGCGCCGTGGGGAAGCGAGGTCGCGACCCCGAAAGAGACGATGCAGAAGCTCGAACCACCTTCGGCGCCCAGCGCGCGATGCTGTTCGTCGATATGGCGCACCACATCGGAAGCAAGCACACCCGGCTGGATAAAGGCATGCGCGCGGCGATGCACTTCCAGCGTCAGGTTCATCGCATGCTGGATGAGGTCGATCTCGGCCTTCGATTTCCGGAGCCTGAGATCGCGGATCAGACGGCCGCCATCGACAAGCCGCTCGGTACTGAAGACGGCAGCAAGCTGGTGGTAGACGAACAGCGGCAGCGCGTCGTCGAGAGCGACTTTCACGCCGGAAGGCAGAAGTGAGGCGACCAGCGCCGCGCTCGCTTCATCCTCCTGCCAGACGACGATCTCGCCGGGCAGATGGGGCAGGCTCTCAACCCGGCTCTGTTCGAACCCCGGCACGATGTAGGTGACCGAATTCGGGGTCACCAGCGCGCCGAGCAGGCGTTCGCTCTGGTGCCAGACCAGGCCGGTGAAATAGCGCAGGCTCTCGCTGGCGCCGAGCAGGATACCGCCCAGCCCCCTTTCGTCCAGCGCCGCCTGCAGCCGGACAAGGCGCTGCCGCCGCTCTTCGTCGGTGATCTTCGCGGCGGGGTGCGACCAGGCCATGTCCGCTTCCTTTCGATTTCGTTCGACTTATATCGTTCTGTAGTCAGTTTGTCGACAAAGGTGTTTGGCGCATGTCGCCGACCGGCATCCGCCGTCGTCTTTGTCAGCGAAACCGGCTGATGCTGTAAGGCTCGACGTCGAGGGCAGGTTCTCTGCGTGCGGCGATATCGGCGACCAAGCGGCCGGTCGCGGCCGACTGCGTGAGCCCGAGATGCCCGTGGCCGAAGGCGTAGATGATTGCAGGCGATGCGGTCGAAGCACTGATGACCGGCAGGCAGTCCGGCATGGAGGGACGAAAACCCATCCATTGGCGGCCGCCCTCGGTCTTCAGGTCGGGCAAGAAGCTTTTTGCTTTTGTCAGCATCGCTTCCGAGCGCTTGTAGTTCGGGGCCAGCTTCAGCCCGCCGAGCTCGACTGCGCCGCCGACGCGGATGCCGGAGGAGAGCGGTGTCACGACGAAGCCGTGATCGTTGAAATAAAGCTGGCGATGAAGCGGGAAGGCGCCCGGCGGCAGGGTCGTGTTGTAACCTCGCTCCGTTTCGAGCGGCGCATGATCGCCGAGGCCGGTTACGATCTTCTTCGACCAGGCACCGCCGGCCAGTACGACGGTCTTCGCCTCGAAGACGGCGCGATCCGCCAGAATAACTCTGGCGCCATCGTTTATGGGCTCGATGCGCACGACCTCCCCGATCCTGAGCGAAGCGCCCCGGGCCATGGCGTTGCCGAACAGGGCCTGGGTGAATTCCAGCGGATCGGAGACCTGCAGGCCGGAAGGCGTGAAGATGCCGTGCCGGAACTGCGGCGCAAGGCCCGGCTGGAGGGAGTCGATCTCGTCGCGGCCGACCCTCTGGAATTCGAAACCGGCCTTGAGCTTCGCCTGCCAGTCGTCAGAGGCAGCATTGAGGCTTGCCTCGCTGTCGTAGAGATCGAGCGTGCCGGTCTGCTTGATCATCGCCCGAAGGCCGGCTTGCTCGACGGTCCGCAGCATTTCGCTGCGCGCCATCGGCATCATCCTGGCATGCACGCCGACGGTACGCTCATAGGCCGGCCGGGCGCTGGCGCGCCAGAGGCGCCACAGCCACGGCACCATATTGAGTGCGTAGGAAGGCGGCAGGCTGAGGGGACCGAGCGGATCGAGCAGCCATTTCGGCGCTTTCCACATCATGCCGGGTGCGGCGATCGGGATGATTTCCGGAAAGGCGAGAATGCCCGCATTGCCGCTGCTTGCACCCCGTGCCACCTCGCCGCGCTCGATTATCAGCACCGAACGTCCGTCGTCCAGCAGGTACTGCGCCGACATCGTGCCGATAATGCCCGAGCCGATGACGACGGCGTCGACCGAAGAGGAATTCATGATTTCTGTCCTGTGAAGCGAATGCGGACGGGGGTCAGGATGCGGCAAGATCGATTGGTTGGCCGAGATCGCGGGCGATATAATCCTGGATCTGCCGGACGATCTGTTGTGCATGCTTGATGGCGAGCCTGTCGGAGCGCTCGACGTCGCGCGCCTCGATCGCGGCGATCATCTCCTCGTGTTCGTCGACATACTGACGTGGCAGCCGATCGTCGAAGGTACGATAATAGAGGCGCAGGATGCGGCGCCCCTCATCGAGCAGTCGGGCGAAGAAGGTAGTGTAATAGGCATTGCCGGCGAGTTCGGCGATCGCCACATGGAATTCCCGGTTCGCCTCGATCATCGCGAAGGCGTCGTGGGCGGCGACCGCTGCGGCGAACTCCGCCTGCCGCTTGCGGATCTCGCCCATCGCCTCCGGCGTCGCGCGCATCGCGGCACCGCGGGTGGTGACACGGTACATCAACGTCAGCGCATCGAAATAGGGAGGCAGAGAGGCGAAATCGATCGTCGCGACGATCGTATTGCGGTTCGGCAGCGTCGTGACGAGGCCATCGGCGGAAAGTCGCAGCAGCGCTTCACGGATCGGCGTGCGCGACATGCCGAAGCGCTCGGACAGCCGAACCTCGTCCAGCGGACTGCCGGGGGGCAAGGTCATGGCGAGGATTTCACGGCGCAGGATCGTATAGACGCTCTGAGTCCCGGAGCCGCGGATGCGGGAAATATCGGTTTCTGCAGGTTCGTTCTTCGCCATCGTTGACCGTGTCTCCCTCGTCACGCCACTGCGCTATATATTTGCACACATATTGTCGACATGGAATAGCCTGAAGGGATCCCACGCGATCAAACGGGTTGTGCCTGAAAGTGAGCACGTCGTGACGTCCCTGGGACTGACGCAGTGGTTATTGGTTCGTGGCCTTCGTCCTGCCGCTCGCCCGGGAGCCGATAACCTGCCCTGCCGCTAGTCTGCCCGCTACGATCGCGCCTTCGACATAGCCCGGATAGGATGGGGAAAGTTCCGACGATACGAAATGAATGAGCGGGAGACCTTCAGTGATGATGTCCTCCGCATGGCGGGCATCGAGATCGATCACGACATCGCTATAGGCGCCGCCGCTCCACAGATCATCGACCCAGTCGCGGACATGGATATCGCGCGGATTGCCGCCTTCAGGGCCGAAGGCTGCACTTAGTTGTTCCCGGATGAAGGCGATCAGTTCCGCGCGCGGCCGCTTGTGCCATTCCTGCGCTTCCGGCCCGCCGACAAAAACGATGAGGCCGGCATAATCGTCGTGGCTGGCATCGCAGGCATAGAGACCTTGGGGTTCATGCCACATGACGGCGCCGGAAAGCCCGTGTTCCCGCCAGAATGGCTTGTCGTAACTGACCTGCAGCTTGATCGAAAGGCCGGGCGCCCAGGCGCAAAGCGCCTTCTGCAGTCGTTCGGGAAGAGCAGGCGAAAACGGAATCCTGCGGATCATCACCGGCGGCAGCGCGAGGATGATGCGTTTCGCCGAGAGCCGCTCATTGCCGGCCATGATGGTGACGCTGGTTCCGGAATGTTCGATGCCCGTCACCGCGGTGCCGAGGCGCAGCCGGTCGCCAAGCCGCGCCGCGAGCTGGTCGGCCAGCGCATGCAGCGAGCCGGGAAGGAACATTTCCATTTCCGAATAGGTATTGGTGATGCGCCGGTCGTTGGACGCGAGCCAGGTGAAGGCAACTTCTTCCGGCGCCCGGCACCAGAGGCCCTTGATCAGCCGCAGGAAACTTTTCCTGACATCGTCCGCCACGTCGTCTTGCCGGGCAACCCAATCGGCCACGGTCAGTTTCGCCAGCTCCGGATTGTCCGGGTCGGTTGCGATCATCCGGTCGCGCAGCGCATCGACGCCTTGCCAGCGCGCAAAACCCTGCTGCGGCGAGACCGGCGGCCGGTAGATCATCTCGCCATCGTAGTGGGTCATGACCGGCGTCCCGCCGTTTTCCTCGATGAGCCCCATCAGTTCGCTCATGTCGCGACAGAAGAATTGTCCGCCGGTATCGACCCGGGTACCGTCCGGCAGAGTCTCGGACTCGACTTTGCCGCCGACCCGATCGCGCGCCTCGAGCAGCAACACGTCGAGCCCTGCATCGACAAGCTCCAGCGCAGCACTGAGGCCCGTAAAACCCGCGCCGACGACGATGGCATCCCGCTCAGGCATTGTTTTCTCCGACTGTCTCCCTGCCTTTGCCATTACCGCAAGCGCTCGGGCACGTCTATGAGGCTGGAGGCGGGCGACCGGAATCCGTGCGCTCCCGGGAACCTATGCCTGAGAGCGGCGGATTGGTCCACCGCTGCCATTGTCGCGGTTCCTATCTCTCTGTCACTCCCAATTAGCGAGCACTGACTTCCAATCTGCGGGCCTGGATAGGCAGTCAGCGAAGATTGGGGGAGTATATGTTCGGTGGGTTATAGACTCGGGGAGCGGGCGCGTGCTCTTCGACAGCTTCAGCCTGTTCCCAGAATTGGCGAGCCTCGGCGCTATCCTTAAGGAAACGGTGAATGAGTTACGTTTGTGCCTTTCAGGCGCTAGCAACTGGCGAAACCCACGTGTTTGCCAATTCCGTACACAATCCGAGTTTCGTTATTCCAGAGTGGCCTAAACAATCCAATTAGCTGTCTCTCCGCAGCCGCCTGGTAACCGCTTTGAACCGCCAGATATCTGCATTCAAAATCGCGGCTTTCGATGCCCGCGGCTTTTCGAATGCTCTTGCGATGTTCTTTCAAGCGATCAAAGAGCTTCGTTCCCTGGTCAACTGGCGATTCTGGATTCCCCTCCGGATCGGCCTTGCCGACGTATTTGTGGGGTCTCTGTTCCGGCGACCGGCGCATATGGAGGAAAATCATCCGGGGAATAGATCGCATAAACGCCTGCACCAGAGAAGCCTTGCAAATCCTCTAGTCGCTGGGGCGGCTGCGCGACCAACGCGATCGAAATGAAGCGGCCGATCAGGTTGGGCTCCGTGGGATCAAAGAAAGATGTGGGCAATTGGACAGCATCAATTTCTCTGACCACCTGCTCCAACATCCTCTGCATTTCCAGCAGTCTACCAGTAGCTTGTTGCGAGCGGGCGCGGAGAAGCCTTGGCCGTGATGAGTGTCCTTCGCTTCTGCAACGAGCCGTTCTATTTTTCGTCGCCCGTGAGCCGGTCCAGAAGCTGACGCGCAGAAAGCCCGCCGAGCCGTCTGCCAACCTCAACATCCGGCCGTCGGTCACGACGCTTAATCGTTTCTTGCAGTTCTGCGAGCGGAACCGGATGTCTATCCGGAGGCGCTGAAAGAACTTATGGACGGGGGAGGAGTATAATTGACGCAGCTGCGTTAACGCACATCAATGCATTTAGCGAGTGCCTCTGAGTTCAGAGGCTCATGGTCGGGCTCACGCAGTTGCAGAACCGTTAACGAAAGCTAAGCAACCCAAGGTCGAGAATCGCCCATCAAGGTCGGGCAGGCATGATTTGCGATTTATGACGGCCAGATTGAACGATAATGCAAGATTATCGTTCATTTTCTGCGACTGACAGGCGGTGCGGATAAGTGGCGCACATTAGTAAGAAACCGCACATCTTGATCTCCCCGGCTTCGCTGGAGCGCGTTGTCGCGCTGCACTGATACCGATGAAGTTGGCCTCAGGCCGGACTGTTTCGTCCGGCCTCGTCATTGTTGCCAGCCAACCGATCACTCCTGGAGCGTCAGCCGAGCCGCTTCAGTCTGCAGCCTTCTTGACCAACAGCTTGTCGACGCGTCGGCCATCCAGATCGACCACCTCGAAATGCCAGCCCTTTGTCGTAAAGCTTTCTCCCAAGGACGGGAGGCGTTTCAGTTCATCGATGACGAAACCGGCGACCGTTTCGTAGTCGGGCTCCTCAGTGAGGGTAAATCCCATTTCGCCTGCGAATTCGTCGATTGGCATCCATCCGGCGACGAGGAACGACCCGTCGTCGCGTTTCACGATCGCAGGCTCTTCGCTTTCACCTTCCTGGAAGACGCCGGTGATGGCCTCGAGAACATCCCCCGATGTGACGATGCCTTCGAAATGACCGTATTCGTCATAGACGAGGACCATGTGAGAAGGCGATTTACGCAGCGATTGAATGACATTCAGAGCACCGGTGCGGTCGGAGACGACAGGCGCCTCCCGCATGAGGCTCCGCACATCGAGGTTGGTTCCCTGCAGGAACGCATCGAGCGCGTCCTTTACGAAGAGCACGCCCAGGATCTCGTCCGAGGAACCGTTTCTCACGGGCAGGCGCGACTTTTGGGAATTGCGCAGCTGCTCGCGGATTTCGGCCAGATCATCCTCTATGTCGATCACTTCGACGTCGCGACGAGGCGTCATCAATCCGCGGGCGGCCCGATCAGCCAGACGCATGACGCCCGAAATCATCTCTGACTCCCCGGTCTCGATGACACCAGCGTTGTGGGCTTCAGCGAGCACCGTGCGAATTTCCTCGTCGCTCATCCTTTCGTCCGTCTCGCCCTTCTGACCGAGCAGCGCGAGAACGGCCTTTCCTGATGTGTTGAGAAGCCAGACCAGAGGCATGGCGACCTTGGACAGGAGCGCCATGGCCGGAGCGACCTTCGAAGCCACAGTCTCGGGGGCTCTGAGCGCTATCTGCTTCGGCACCAGCTCTCCGACAATGAGCGACAAATAGGTGATGGCCACGACGACCGACCCGACACCCAGGCCGTCAGCCATGGCTTCCGACAAGCCTTGAGCTTGAAGCCAGCCGGCAAGCCGCGCGCCGAGTGTCGCGCCAGAAAACGCGCCTGACAGAACGCCAACCAGTGTGATGCCAATCTGCACGGTGGAGAGAAAGCGGCCGGGATCTTCAGCAAGGCGAATGGCGATCGCGGCGCCCCGGTTGCCCTGATCGGCAAGAAGCTTCAGGCGGACCGGGCGGGAGGAGACGACAGCGAGTTCCGACATGGCAAGAACGCCGTTTATGATAGTTAGAAGGATGACGATGGAGATTTCGGTTAACACGAGAGGTCCATTGATTGGGTCGAGACGTTGGCAAGCGAAAAATGCTTGCGGATCCGGGATGCCGATGAGCCGGCCGATCCCCACGTTTTCACTGCCTGAGAAGAAGCCTGGAATGAAAAAAACGTCGACATCCACTCATATACGACACGATCATCCGGTCTTGCAAACCGAGGTGCCACGAGACGCAAGCAGTCGTCTCGGAGACGGCGGGATCGGGCGTAATGTGGTCGAGGACCTGACGCCGTGGCGTCGACGAGGTTGCTATGGATAGCCCGCTGGCCGCGAGGGAGTGGCATGTCAGAGGGTGTCCACACCGGAACTGAGATGGCCCCGGCCGGCTTACCCAGGCGTGCGAGACTTCGCGGTCCGGGTGATTTGTCTTCATCCGATCGCCAGGCGGTTGAGCACGAGGGACGGCCCCACCGGGCATTAATGTTCAATTTGGAAACCTCTAAATCAGCCGACCGCCTGCAGGAGGCCAAGCAGTAATTTCAATTGCCTTGTCGATGCACACCGGAACAACCAACACACCTATGTTGTTTACGCTGAGGGAGCCGCATCATGCGTCGATGACAGGAGTGAGTTGACATGCTTAAGTTTATCGGTGGAACTATAGGAGCGATTTTTCTCATTGGATTGATCGTGGTGGTCTTGTTCCTTAAACTTATTTTCTGACGCGGCGTCCGTTTTAATGGAACCAGCCACAACTAGAGACGCGCGGCCGATGAGGCCTTCCGCCCCTATACTCAATCACACTCCACTTGGGTCTATGTTTCTTGCTGCGGCATCACCTCACGCTAATCCGTCGGCCGTTGCGTTGGCCGCATGGGGCATGCTGTTTGATGGAAAAGAACTTCCTGACTGCACGCTTGTCGAGTTGGTCGCGATACTTGTGGAGCGAGCGTCAGTTCCACCAGCAACTCGGTCGGCGTGAATCGCAGCTCTTTCGTTCCGCGTCCGCGGCGCGCCCCTGCATCGAACAAGTTAGCAAGAATCATTGCCAACTGAGGGCCCATCTAAACTGAGAACATCATCCAATCGTCTGTTGATGTTCTCGATGAGCCGCCGGAGCTTGGGAGGATAGGACGCCCCGGCGGCTCAACTCGAATTGGTGACGAGATCAGATGTCCTCGTCGCCACCGAAGTCCGTCTCATCTGCCAGAGCTTCGGCCTCCGGTGCGGCAGCCTCGGGTGTTGCGGCTTGCGCCTTGTCAGCGCCGAACATGCCACCGATCGCGTTGCCGAGAAGAACACCGCCGGCGACGCCCATGGCAGTCTGTGCCGCGCCGGCAAGGAAGCCGCCACCGCCGCGGCTCTGGGTCGGCATGCCGTTCTGGCCATACCCCTGGTTCTGCCCGCCCCACGGAGAACCGGGAGCGGCGCGCCCATCGAAGGACGGCTGTGGTGACGCGGAGCGCCGGGCAGGGGCGTTGTTGCCGAACATCGAGGAGAAGAAGCCTCCTCCGCGCGAACCCTGTGTTTCCTGAGCTTCGAGTTCTTCAATACGGCGCTGTGCCGCTTCGAGAGCCTGTTCCTGCACCACGATTGTCTGGGCCATGTAGTAGGGCGCGCCGGGCTGTTGGCTGATCCGCTCCTGGATGAAGCGTTCGGATTCGGCATCGCGATGGCCGGCTTGGCGCTCGACATGGGCGAGCTTGGAGAACAGGCCGTCAATGGCCTGCTGGTCGTTGCGATCCATGAGATGTCTCCTTGGGTATGGACTGCTGTTACTCTTCGCGCTGCCCAGTGAAGTTCAGCAGCAGCTGGAAGATGTTGACGAAGTTCAGGTAAAGCGACAGAGCGCCAAATACGGCGAGCTTCTGCTGGGATTCCTGGTCGTAATTGTCGGCGTACTGCTCCTTGATGTTCTGGGTGTCCCAGGCAGTCAGACCGACGAAGACGACAATGCCGATGACCGAGACGGCAAATTGCAACGCACTGGATGCGAGGAAGATGTTGACGATCGAGGCGATCATCACACCGATCAGACCCATGATCATGAATGACCCGAACTTGGCGAGGTCGCGCTTCGTCACATAGCCGTAAAGGCTGGTCGCGCCGAACATGGTGGCGGCGATGAAGAATGTCCGCGCGATGCTCGCTCCTGTGAACACCAGGAAGACGGATGCGAGGGATAGGCCCATGACCGCGCAAAAAGCCCAGAAAGTCATCTGCGCTGCGGACGCTGACATCGAATGCATCTTGAACGAGAAGAAGAAGACGAAGGCGAGCGGTGCCAGCATCACCACCCATTTCAAGGGAGTGGAGAAGATCGGCACGTAGAGCGCAGGGGTCGTGCCGACGATGAAGGCGACAAGCCCCGTTACAACCAGGCCAAGGCCCATATAGTTGTAAATGCGCAGCATGTGCTTGCGCAAGCCTTCGTCGAAAACTGCGGCAGATGCGGGGTTATGGGTGCCGTAGCGGTCCTGTTGCGGATACATGATTGTCTCCTTGACGATCAGTAGAGTGAGTTTTTGAGAAGTTCGGCCTCGTCGATCAGGCCGATGTTGGGAGTGCTCGAGATCACCGCATAGGCGACTTCGCCGAGCTGCCACCAGGCGGCTTCGGCGTCCATGAAATCGAGGTCTTTCACGGGCTCCACTGCGAATTGGCCTGGGCGGACGGCAAAGAGCGAGATCAGCGCGCCCTCTTCCGTCCGGACACTGGTCTCGACGCTGGGCCCGAAGTCCGATGGGAAGACCTGGACGTCAATGACCGTCCACCCCGTTGGCAGTTCCGGCATCACGATCCCTGTGGCGGCGCGGATGTCATCGCGGTCGTAGATCTTGACTTCGGGTTGAGACGGCATCCCGGCGCGGACGAGCGATGTCTGGTGGGCGCGAACGGCCTGTCCGACGAATGAAGGCGGAGGAACGGAAGCGTTGACCTCGCCTGGTCCCATCGACGAATGTGCAAACCAGCCGGCTGTCAAAAGGATGCCCACGGCCGCTACCTTCTGCAGGGCCGTCCACATCCGGGCATTGGCGAGCCCCGAGGACAGGTGACGAGCTGCTTCCCGGGTCCGCGGGTTACAAACGACACCGCCTGCGGTCATCGCAAGCTTTAAGGTTGTGCGCATTCCGAGATCCGCCATCACCCGGGCGGCCACCTCGGGATGTTTCGCGAGCCAGGTTTCGACCCTGAGCCTTCCAGCAGGGTCCAACTGGCTGTCGACATAGGCATCTAGGTCGGTATCGAGAATGGTTGCGACGTCAGTCATTGCCGCCTCCTACGATTTTGAGATGGCTGGGCTTCCTGGTTCCGTCCTCAAACGCCCGGAGGTTAGCCCTTGCTCGAGACACCCGGGACATCAGCGTCCCAACAGGAATGCCGAGCGTGTCGGCGGCCTCCTGATAGGACAGGTCTTCGACGGCGACGAGATGCAAGGCTTCGCGCTGCTCTTCCGGCAGGGCCAGAAAAGCTTCGCGAACCTGGGCGAGATGTACGGAATGCTCTTGGCCCGCGGCATAAGACAAATCGGTTTCCAACATTGTCACATCGTCGCGGCGGGTTCTTGCTGCTGAAGACCGCACCCGGTCTACGTGGGTATTGTGGACGATGGAGAGCAGCCAGTTCCGCAGGCTCGCACCCGGACGAAAGGTCGCCCGCCGTTCGTAGGCCCGAACTAGGGCATCGTGAACGAGATCTTCTGCATCAGTCGCGTTTCGTGCCAGCGAGCGCGCATAGCGCCTAAGCGTGGTCAACTGTCCGATTACATCAAAAGCACGTCTGTTGCGGTCCATGTCTCCATATACGGAGCCGGCACTGTTTTTCTTCCATCATCGCCGGATTATTTTTGAACTCGGATGAAAGGTGCCGTTGCTGACGGTGGCACCGCCAGGGCCCGACGAATGATCTTCGCTATCTTAACCTAAAGGCGAGTTTTCGAAAAATACAACTCGACTCGTCCGCCAAGTAGGCTAGGTTGAAGCCGGGTCAGGGAGTACTCGTTGATATCGCGATACGCGTGTGTTGTCCTGCCTAGACGCTTTTGGGAGGAATTTATGAAGCTTGCAATTACCAGTCTCATACTTGTCATCGCCCTCGGGTTATCGAGCTCACTGGCCACCGCGCATAGTGGCGGGACCGATAGCAACGGTTGCCATCAGGACAATAAGAACGGCGGTCGTCATTGCCACTGAGTGGATTGCGACTGCTGTCTTGATCGCGTTCGCGACCGCCGGCGCCGCTCATGCCTGGGACGGCGTTGGTAACAGCACCGGCGGATCAATCGAGACAGGCAAGGGAAACCTGGTTCATATTGGACGGATGATTGAGATTTACGACTATAGTGGGGGGGTGCCGCGACGTCGACGTCCAGAGTATCCGCCGCTACGGCACCTCAGTCGAGGTGAGGTCTATGACCACGACAGCGGCGAGACGCGTACCTTGGACATGGAAGTCGACTAGCCGGAAACGTGGCTCGGCTTTGCTCGTGCTCCGCACAACCAGCTTGCCGCATTGTCGGATCCGATCGTGGTGGAAATTTCTGACCATAGGACTACGCCCTTCTGGTCGATGAGGTGGTGTCGCCCGCTTCAACGTCGGGTGGCCAGTCCCCAGCACGTTCCTGGCGTTGCTGAAATCAGTCGGGTAGCGATGACAGACAGTCGATGGGTGCCTGGCCTAACGACCCTTCACAGATAGGCCGATCGCCTGTTCCTGAAGCAAATAGGCTTTCTGCCGTTCTGTAATATAATCTCGAACGATCGGGGCCGCGTCCCGGCTGCGGGATAGCTGCATGTGAAACACCAGTTGGCTACCGGTCCGAAACATCATTTCGCAGCTTATCAGATAAAATTCCCACATCCGGGCAAAACGCTCATCGTGCAATTCGATGACCTTGTCGCGGTTCTTCTCGAAACGTTCCACCCAGTGGGCCAGCGTCATCGCATAGTGGACGCGTAAAAATTCGAGGTCGGTGACCCAAAGGCTATTGCGCTCTACGACCTCGAAGACTTCCGACAAAGCCGGAGAATAAGCTCCGGGGAAAATATACTTTCGAAGCCAGGCGCTCGCCATGCCGGGAGGGCTCATGTGGCCGATCGAATGGATGACGGCGATACCATCATCCGGCATCAGCGCGTTCAGCTTCTTGAAGAACTCATCGTAATGACTGACCCCGACATGCTCGAACATGCCAATCGAGACTATCCGATCGAACGTCCCGGTGACATCTCGATAGTCGCGCAGATCGAACCGGACACGATCGGCGACGTCAGCATTCCGGGCTCGTTCAGTCGCCAGCACCTGCTGTTCCTTCGACAGGGTGACGCCAACCACTTCGACGTTTTCCAGTTGGGCGAGGTAAAGCGCCATGTCGCCCCAGCCGCAGCCGATATCAAGCACCTTCATCCCCGGCTTCAGATGGAGTTTCGAGGCCAGCAACCGAAGCTTGTTTCTCTGGGCCTGTTCCAGGGTTTCGTCCGCCTCACGAAAATAGGCGCAGGAGTAGAGCATGTTGTCGTCGAGGAAGAGTTTGTAGAAATCGTTGCCGAGATCGTAATGGTGGGCGACGTTGCGCTGCGCCTCACCCTTGACGTTGGACTGCTGGCGCTTGCGGAAACGCATCTTGATGGCGCGCAACAGCTTTTGGATTGGATAGGAGCCAAGCGACAACCGATTGATCGAGAACAGGGTAAGGAAGTCTCGAAGTGTCGAACCGTTTTCAAAGCGGAGTGTGCCGTCCATATAGGCTTCGCCGGCCGCGAGTTCCGAGTTGAAGACCAGAGTGCGGTAAAGTCTGCGCTCTGTCAGTCGCATCGTCACTTCCGGGCCCGCCTCACCTGCAAAGACATGGCTGCGCCCATCGGCGTCAATCACCGTCAGCTTGCCTCTGCGGATGAAGGCTTTCATCATATGCGACAGAGGAAACATGCAGGACCTCGACGGATGGAGCGGGATTGAAGCGTCGCGAGCGACGATTCTGCAATTGGATGAAACGACCATAGACAGCGGAGACCAGACTAGCCTCCAGCTGACGATAACAATGTAGAAGTCGATCGACAACATCAGCCGCATCTAGCCGCCGGCGTTTGAAGAAAAGTCGCCGCGCTGGTCGATAGATCGCGGCGCAATCTTGCCATCAGGCGTGTGCCTTGCGGTCAACTTCGCCGAACTGAATAAACGCCAGCTACACGATCAGCTGCAGGGCTTCTGCGATGTTCGAACAAGAGTATTTGATGCTTATCCCGAGTTGCCCAAGGACGTCTCCCTCTATTCGGTCAAGGAGCGTTATCGTCGATGGTATCCCTTCGGCCCAACAGAGTCGCCAGATGGAATTGCGTGGCGAGAAGGGCGATATACGCCCCGAGTTCGGCGACTTCTTCTATCGTTACGGCCGTGCCGGCTGCCAAGGGGAGCTTGAATCCCAGGTGCCCTTCCGCAGCCGTTGAGACGAGCATGGCGACAACGACCAGAGCCATTGACGATCCTGGAGCTTCACCGGTGTTTAACAGCTGCAGCCCCAACTGCGGAAGGCGTCTCGCTACGATGACGGCAACGCTGAACAGGAGTAGCAACAATACAGCTGCGGTAATGTATTGCGAATACGGCAGTGCGTTAACAGATTAGCGTGGTCCATTCGTTCCGACTGACGTGGGGTCCAGGAACACCGCGCCAAAACTAAGATCCCTGGAAACGAGCAGGATCCAGAGGGGAATCGCTGCGAGCAAAATCGCCTTCGGCTGGTTAGCTGACTTTTGATACAGGAAAATCGTATGCAGCGGACCCAGCAGAAGGACTGCCGCCTGGGCGTTCTCGATCGGCTGATTTTCCCAAGCCCACCATGGAGGAAGCACGATCCCGAGCAGAGGGGCTGCGATCACCAATCCCAACGCGGTCAGAAAAACCACTTTCGGAAGAAGCAACCAGGGAAGGATTCGTCTCGGCATTTCAGGGGAACTATAATTTATTGATCCCCGTTGCAATCCATCTAGTTCTCCACCAACTCTTCCGCGACTGCGCTGGCCAGGACCTGATCAGTTCCACGAGGATACCGGGGCAGGGTAAGCGTGATGGCAATGTCGCGTCCCGCGACGTTGGCCGAATAGCGCTTGTAGATCGTATCCTGGCCTTGCTCCTCCCCGAGAAGCATGGCCTGGACCAGGCCCGTCAGACCTTTCTCGGCTGCCCTCGCGTCGCTCCCGGCAGATGCAGTCGTGCAGCCTTCGACCGTTCTCTTCCCCACCATCGCCCTGTAGACGACCAGGGCTTCGAACGGGGTTCTTTCGCCATCGCCGATCGTCCAACCCTCGATCGCGATAGGATCATCGACTGGCGTAAAGGCCATGGCCATGTCTGCTGCCAGTGGAGCCCATCCCTCCTGCCGTGCCTTCGACAGCGTTGCCTCGAACTTTGGTCCTTCTCGCAAACAATGGGAGACGAACAGATCGACGCTGGTCTCAGCTCCGTTGGCGGTCACGGGCATAGCTATCCTTGCAGCGAGCAAGATCGGCAGAACAGATATTTTCATGCTGCCTCCCAGGAACAAGCCGTTATACCCGCCGCTACAGCTGCCACCACTTTCAAGACAATACCCGCCAAGGCTTCAAGGCTTTTTGATGTATTTCCAGGAGGCGCGTCGGATTACGACCGATTGCCTCGTCGATGCATGTGAGGGACTGCAATTTACGCTGCTGACAGATTGCCTCCGCGTAGCTCGACGCGTCGAGGGAAGAAGTCAAGAAGATTGCAAGCGGGTTCAACTAACATCCGGATCCTGTCGCCGAGGTGGCGAATTTGACCTTGCCCCAAAGGGGACTTGGGTGATCCGGCGGTAGGCCTGCAAAAACGCCGCCAGGTCGGCGACCGGCCTAAGCCAAGCACCTTTCGCCTTAACCAACCGCTCGGCTCGCTCACTTTGTGGAATCCGACATTGTCGAGGATGACGACGTCTCCAGGCGCTAATGTCGGAGCGAGCTGGGTGCCGATCCAGGTCTCGAAGAGGCGACGGTTCATCGGCGCTCATGCCCCCGTTGCAAGTCGGCGACGGGAGGACTGCCGAACATGCTCTTGTACTCCCGACTGAATTGCGATGGGCTAACGTAACCGACCTCATAAGCAACACGCGACACGTTGGCGGAACCGGCAGCCAAGAGCTTTCGAGCTTCCAAAAGACGGATATGGCGTTGAAAAGCAAGCGGGCTGAATCCCGTCACACCCTTGAAGTGTCGATGAAACGACGTGACGCTCATTCCTGCGGACGCTGCCAAATCGGGGATGTTGACGGGCTTGTTGTGGTTGGAAGCAAGCCAATCGGCGGCCGCCTTGAGTTGCTGGAACCGCTCGTCTCGCTGACCGATCTGACGTAGCGTATCTCCCATCGTACTCTGGAGCAGGCGGTAGTAGAGTTCGGTCTCATAGTGCGGCGCAAGCAAGCCGATGTCGTCCGTAGTGTTCAAGAGCCCAACAAGCCGTGCCAGTGGCTCGCCGAACAGGCCGTTCAGCTCTCCCGCCGCTACCGCGCAGGTCCAGCGGTCGTCGCGTTTGGGCATATTGAGCATGACGCGCGTAAGCATAGTTGTATCAAGATGAAGGCTAATTGCGACATAAGGCAGATCGGGCGTAGCGTCGGTGAATTGATGGATAAAGGGCAGACCAAAGGACGATGCCGCGCAAGCACCCGCCGTCAGTTCGAAGCGGTTGGCGCCCATAATTAAAACCTTTATCCCACGGAGAACTGCGTAAAACATGGGTTCGAACACAGCTGGCGTGGGTGAAGTCGGGACCGTACTCGTCCAGACCGTCAGACGTGGGACAGGCGTCGTAATCCCGACAGTTCCCGTACGGCCGGCGACAAAAGGAGCGACGTCGTCCAGCAGGCGACCGGTCACGTTCTCGGAGATGTTCATTCCCAGCGATATGACAGATGTGGAAGGATCAGGCAAGGATGTGGTGGGATCGGAGATGGTGATTTTCTCGTGACCGCTTATCTACAGGCCGGAAGGGAACGGAAATGACGACCTTCCTGGCCCTGAAAGTGGGCCTCCGAAAACATGTAGCAAAAGGATGTAACATGGCTGATCTTATGGGGAAGCGCGCTCTCGTTACCGGAGGGTCACGGGGTATCGGCGCTGCGATCGCGCTGGTGTTGGCCGAGAAGGGCGCGGACGTGGCAATCACATACAACCAGTCGCCTGGGCGCGCGGACGGCGTCGTGTCGTCAATCGAAAAGCTGGGCCGACGTGCGCTGGCCGTGCAGGCCGACAGCGCCGATCCGGACGCTGCTAAGCGGGCCGTGACTGAGACAGTCGAAAAGTTCGGTGGCCTTGATATTCTGGTGAATAGTGCGGCCATCGGGTTAGCCGGACCGATCGCCGACCTCGACCTCACGGAGTTCCAGCGCCTTATGGACATCAACGTGCGTGCACCAGTCGCTTTTGCAAAAGCCGCTATACCGCACTTGACTAAGGGCGGCCGTATCATCTCAATCGGATCGGCGCTTGGGGATCGCGTACCCTTTCCAGGAGTGACTGCTTACGCGATGTCGAAGTCGGCATTGCACTCTTTCACGCGCGGTCTGTCGCGGGAACTTGGGCCAAACGGCATTACCGTCAACCTGGTATCACCCGGGTCAACTGATACGGAGGCAAATCCAGCTGATGGCGCAGGCGCTGATTTCCAGCGAGGCCTCTCATCGATCGGACGCTTTGCGGAGCCGCGCGAAATTGCGGACGCTGTTGCATTTTTGGCAGGCCCCGGCGCAAATATGATTACCGGTACAACCGTTACCGTAGACGGGGGCGCAAACGCTTGAGTCAGGCCGCGTTTGACTGATTTCGCTAACCACTCGATCGGAAGCAGGCACTGGCAATAGGGCCCGCCGCCCCGATCAATCAATTTAG
>CCRI01000004.1 GCA_000985875.1 Neorhizobium galegae bv. officinalis | reverse complement strand
AGCACCCGCAGCACCTGCGCCGAACACGATGGCAGCCGCTCCGGCCGCCCCCAAGCCGGCGGCTCCCGCACCGGCGGCGCCGGCTCCGAACACCATGGCGGCAGCGCCGGCTACTCCGGCGGCAACCGCTGCAAAGCCGGCCGGCCCGACCAAATATACGGTCGTCAAGGGTGACTCGCTCTGGAAGATCGCTGAAGCCACCTATGGCGACGGCGAGAAGTGGACCGAGATTGCCAAGCTGAACTCGCTGCGCCATCCGAATGTCATCCAGGTCGGCGCCGAGCTGGAACTGCCGGCGAAATAAGCCGCGGCATCGCTGACAAGGACAATTTGTCCCGTTTTCTTTGGCCGGCCCGGGCTTTCCCGGGCCGGTTTTTCTTCCTAAGTAATCCCGCAGATAAAGCGCACGCCTATCGTTCAACCGAAAGTATCCGCATGACCTCCCATTCCGCCCACATGCCCTCCGATCATCCGAAGGTGAGTTTCGGCAAGGTCGGGGTCCTGCTCGTCAATCTCGGGACGCCTGATGGCACGGACTACTGGCCGATGCGGCGCTACCTGGCGGAGTTTCTGTCCGACAAGCGGGTGATCGAATGGTCGCGGCTGTACTGGTATCCGATCCTCTACGGCATCGTCCTCAACAAGCGGCCGCAGAAGGTGGGCAAGGCCTATGAGGCGATCTGGAACAAGGATCGCAACGAAAGCTATCTGCGCACCTATACCCGCAGCCAGGGCGAACTGATGGCCGAGCGGCTGAAGGACCTGCCGAACGTCGCCGTCGACTGGGCGATGCGCTACGGCAAGCCGTCGATCGCCGAGCGCATCGACGCGCTGAAGGAGAAGGGCTGCGAGAAGATCCTCCTCTTCCCGCTCTATCCGCAATATGCGGCCTCCACCACCGCCACCGTCAACGACAAGGCCTTCGAACACCTGATGAAGCTGCGCTGGCAGCCGGCCCTGCGCACCGTGCCGCCCTATCACGACGAGCCGGCCTATATCGAGGCGCTGGCGGATTCCGTCAGGGCGAAATATGCGGCGCTCGACTGGGAGCCGGAAATGCTGATCGCTTCCTTCCACGGCATCCCGCAATCCTATTTCAAGGCGGGAGATCCCTATTACTGCCATTGCCAGAAGACGGCGCGGCTCCTAAAGGAGGCGCTCGGCTTCACGGACAAAAATTTCATGATCACCTTCCAGTCCCGTTTCGGGCCGGAGGAATGGCTGCAGCCCTATACCGACAAGACGGTCGAAAAGCTCGCCCATGACGGCGTCAAGCGGATCGCGGTGATGAACCCCGGCTTCGTTTCCGACTGTCTGGAAACTCTGGAAGAGATCGCCGGCGAGGCGGGCGAGATCTTCCTGCATCACGGCGGCGAAAAGTTCGCGCATATTCCCTGTCTGAACGACAGCCCCGGCGGCATGACCGTGCTGGAAAAGGTCGTCCGCCGCGAACTTCAGGGCTGGGCGTAAGCCGGCTCATTCCAGCCGCCCCTGATTTATGGCCTCTCCGGGTTCAGCGCTTTCAGCGGGCAGTCAGGTCGATCACATCGCCGTCTGCCGGAATCAGCAGACGCGATGGGCCGATTCCGGCCGCGTGAGCCGCCTCGCGCAGATGTGCACGCGAAACGGTGGCATGATCGAGCGCCTCCATATGCGTTGCGACAACCGTGGCCTCAGGCGCGGACCGGCAGAGTTCGATCGTTTCCGCCGCATCCATGACGATGAGGTCGCCATCCCAGAGGGCGCCGCAGGAATGGCTGACGATGACATCGGGCACGACGCGCTCCACCGTCTCCAGTACCGGCGGATAAAGAACCGTATCGCCCGCCCAATAAACCAGCGGCTCACCGGGCGCGGCAAGCGTCAGCCCCATCACCGAGCCCATCTTTTCCCGGACCGGACCAAGCCCGTGGCTGCCCTCGCAGCGCGTGATCGTGATGCCCTGCCAGACGATCTCCCCCTCGAGCGGCTCCACATCGGTAAAACCTTCTGCCGCGATTGCCGCCTCATCGCCCGGCTGACAGATCAGAGGCAGATGTTTCGGGACACCTTGTTTGGCCACCGAATCGAAATGGTCCGTATGGAGATGGGAGACGATCACCAGTTCGACACCCTGCAAGACCTCCTCCACCGAAAGCGGCAGGTCCGTCAACGGATTGGCGGATTTCCCGGTATAGGACGGCAGGCTGTGACGAGGTGCGAAGTAAGGATCGATCAGGATGCTGCGGCCCGCATAGGAAAGCTTGAGCGTCGCATTGCGGATCAATTGAAGCTTCATCGAGACACCTCGTACGGGAAGAATGCGAAGCCTAGACCGGTTGGCCGTGATGATCCAATGACTGTTCTAGATGAGACCGCCACTCTATCAACGCGTCTCCTCGGCCCTGAATCCTTCCGTCGCCGCCTTCCAGAAATCCGGATCCTCGTACTCGGTCGGATCTTCGATCCCTGCGAGATGGAAAGCCTCGCGCCGCTCGACGCAGGTGCCGCAGCGGCCGCAATGGCGGGCACCGCCCTTGTAGCAGGACCATGTTTCGGCGAACGGCGTCCCGTGCCGTGCCCCGTCCACGACGATATCGGCCTTCGAGCCATTCACATAAGGCGCAATCAGCCGGACCGACGCGTAGCCGTCCAGTGCATGATCCTGCATCGCCTGGAAGGCGTCGATGAAACCCGGCCGGCAGTCGGGATAGATGAAATGGTCGCCGCCATGTACGGCGATCGCCACCGCATCGGCGTTTCGCGCCGCCGCCACCCCGAAGGCGATCGACAGCATGATCGCATTGCGGTTCGGCACCACGGTCACCCGCATCGTTTCCTCGGCATAATGCCCGTCCGGCACATCGAGATCATCAGTCAAGGCCGAGCCGGTCAACCGGCTGCCGATCCCGCGCATGTCGATGATCTCGTGGAAGACACCGAGCCGCACGGCGCAGGCGGCGGCGAAATCGAGTTCCTTGCGGTGCCGCTGGCCATAGTCGAAGGAGATCAGGCCCAGCAGTTCCTGAGCGGCGGCAATCCTGTGAGCGAGGGAAACGGAGTCCAGTCCGCCGGAGCAGACGACGATGGTTTTCATGGGCTTTCATCCTTGTTTTGACCGGGTAGGCTGCGACCGGTAATTCGAACCCGCTTCCTAGACCGGCAACGCGTCCTTGTGAATAACCCGGGCGACATCGACAGCCGTCGCGCTGTCATTTCTTCCCTGTAAAGAACGTGCTAACTCATCACGTGTGATCTGGCGGACTTACCGCCTGCAATGGAGGAATTCATGAACCTGGGCGGCTTCGATTACGTCGTGATCGGTTTGGTGGTACTGGTCATCCTGGTCCTGTTCGCCGGGATCAAGACCGTGCCGCAGGGTTATCGCTATACCGTGGAGCGCTTCGGCCGCTATACGCGCACCCTGGAGCCCGGCCTCAACATCCTGACGCCCTTCATCGAGCGCATCGGTGTGCGCATGAACGTCATGGAGCAGGTGCTCGACATCCCGACCCAGGAAGTCATCACCAAGGACAATGCCAGTGTCTCCGCCGATGCAGTCGCCTTCTATCAGGTGCTCAACCCCGCCCAGGCGGCCTACCAGATTTCCAACCTGCAGAACGCCATCCAGAACCTCACCATGACCAACATCCGCTCGGTCATGGGCTCGATGGATCTCGACGAGCTGCTCTCCAATCGCGAAGTCATCAACGAGCGCCTGCTGCGCGTCGTCGACGAGGCTGTCGGCCCCTGGGGTATCAAGGTCACCCGCGTCGAAATCAAGGACATCCAGCCGCCGGCCGACCTGGTCGAATCGATGGGACGGCAGATGAAGGCCGAGCGCGAGAAACGCGCCCAGATCCTCGAGGCCGAAGGTTCCCGCAGCGCCCAGATCCTGCGCGCCGAAGGTGCCAAGCAGGCGGCGGTCCTCGAAGCCGAGGGCAAGCGCGAGGCCGCCTTCCGGGAAGCGGAAGCCCGCGAGCGTCTGGCGGAAGCCGAGGCCAAGGCGACCCAGTCCGTTTCTCAGGCCATTGCCGCCGGCGACGTGCAGGCGATCAACTATTTCGTGGCGCAGAAATACACAGAGGCTCTGGTCGCGATCGGCAAGGCGCCGAACTCGAAGATCGTGCTGATGCCTCTGGAGGCCTCGTCGATCATCGGTTCGCTCGGCGGCATCGGCGCCATCGCCAAGGAGGTTTTTGGCGACAGCTCGGGTCCTGCAGCACCGCCGCGCCCGCCGGCCGGCCCGCGTCCCCAGCCCGGTCCGCGCACCACGCCGGTCCTCAATCCGTTCAACCCGAATTCCTCAGAGACTTGAGCCATGCTGCATGATGCTGTGGTCAATCTCGGTCCCTGGAGCTGGTGGATATTGGGCGTCGTCCTTCTCACCGCCGAGCTTGCGGCACCCGGCGTCTTCCTGATCTGGATCGGCGCCGCCGCGATCGTCATCGGCGTGCTGTCTCTGGCGCTCTGGGACGCGGCCTTCTGGACATGGCACGTCCAGCTCCTGCTCTTCGCGGTGCTTTCCGGCGCCTTCGCGCTGGCCGGCCGCCGTTTCTATTCCAGCCGCAACCAGGAGACGGACGAGCCCAATCTCAACAGGCGCGGAGAAAGCCTGGTCGGCCGCACCGCAACTCTCCACGAACCGATCGCCGAGGGGCGCGGCCGCATCCGGCTCGACGATACATGGTGGTCGGTGATGGGACCGGACCTGCCGGCCGGCACGCAGGTGAAGGTCGTGGCGGCAAGCGGACGGGACCTGACGGTCGAAGCGGCTTAGTACTTCGGGTCGGAAAAGCTTAACGCGGCTTGGAGCCTGACGAAATATCAGGCGACGCCGACGCGCAGCAGATCGTGGAAGTGGACGATACCGACCGGCTTGCGTTCCTCATCGACGACGAGCAGCGCGCCGATGCTGTGCTTGTTGAGCAGCGCCATGGCCTTCGTGGCAAGGGTTTCCTTGCTGACGGTCTTCGGATTGCGTGTCATCACGTCATCGACCCGCGTTTCGCGCAGGTCGAGATGAAGGTGCCGGGAAATATCGCCATCGCTGATGAAGCCGCAGAGGCTGCCATCCTCATCGACTATGCCGACGCAGCCGAAGCGCTTGCGCGACAGTTCCTCGATCGCCTCCAGCATGAGGACGCCCTTTTTGACCAGAGGCATGCGATCACCCGTATGCATCAGGTCGCCGACATGGCTCAGCATCGCCCCGAGCTTGCCGCCCGGATGGTAGACGCGGAAATCGGTTGCCGAGAAACCGCGGGCTTCAAGCAGCGCCACGGCAAGCGCGTCGCCCATCGCGAGCTGCATCAGCGTCGACGTGGTGGGCGCCAGGCCGTGCGGGCAGGCTTCCTGTTCCTTGGGCAGCAGCAGCACGACATCGGCCTCGCGGGCGAGCGTCGAAACCTCGCCCGATGTCATGGCGATCAGCGGAATGGAGAAGCGGCGCGTGAAAGAAACGATGCCCCGCAACTCGGCGGTCTCGCCGCCCCAGGACAGAGCCAGCACCACGTCGCCCGAGCCGATCATGCCGAGATCACCGTGATTGGCTTCGACGGGATGCACGAAGAAGGAAGGCGTGCCGGTCGATGCGAGGCTGGCGGCGATCTTGCGGCCGATATGTCCGCTCTTGCCGACGCCGGTCACGACGACCCTGCCGTCTATATCGCCGATCAGTTCCGCTGCCTTGCGGAAGGCATCGCCAAGGCCGTTCTGAAGCGCCAGCTCCAGCGCATTAAGCCCTTGTTTGCCGAAGGCAATCGTCCTCAAGGCGGAATCGACAAGGTCGTTCTCGACCAGTTGCAAAGCTCTCTTGATCATGGGCAAGCCTTAACTCTTTTCACCCATCAAGTCTATCGGCTTGGTGCGAAGCAACTAAGTTGGCCACCGCCCATGGCGTCGCAACCAAACGTTAACCACATGGCTTTACGTTTGGGTAAGCATTTGCGATTGCCCGGACAGGCCTCATGAAGATCACCACAATGACAGGCGGGACGCGTCGGAGGCGCCGGACGGCACTCGGCCTGCTGCTGGCCTGTTCGGCGCTTGTTCCCCCGGCAATGGCCCAGACCCGCAATGTGTTTCCGCCGCAGAACGGCTCTCTTCCCTCGGTCGCGAACGCCACGTCGCCGACTTCGAACACGGCCTCCAACACGGCATTGAGAGGCAGCACCTCGGCGCAGACGACAACCAATGCCGCCAATGCCGCCGCCGACCAGAACCAGGACGATCCGAATGTCGCGACCGGCACCACGCCGGCCCGCAACCAGGCGGCCAATCAGGAGCCTCCCTACGAGGACGACCTGAACCAGCCGCGCGAAGAGCCGCTCGACCGCGGCGCGGAACCTGTCGAAACCCAGGAACAGCCGCGCGAGCCGGGCGATCCGACCGGCATCCGGATGGGCAGTTTCCTGCTCCGCCCCTCGATCAACCAGAGCATCGACACCGAGACCCGCCGTTCGAACGGCACCAAGATCCGCCGCGATTACCTGTCGACCACGATCCGCGGAACGTTGAACTCCGACTGGTCGCGCCATTCGTTGACGGTCACGGGCGAAGGCACGCTGGAGCGCAATCTCGGCAGCAGCAGCCAAGGCGAGCAGCCGGAAGCGAACGTCAATGCGGACCTGCGGCTCGATCTCTCCAACGATACGGTCGCCCACATCACCGGCGGCTACCGGTTCTCCCGCGAGGACGACTACGATCCCAATGCGCTCGGCGGAGCATCGACCCAGCCGGGTGTCCATGAATTCACCGGAGGTGCCTCCGTCCAGCGCGACTTCGGCAAGGTCCGCGGCACCGCCGCACTCGATCTGTCCCGCGCGGCCTACACGGATGCGAAACTCTCCGACGGCACGATCGTCAGCACGAAGGACCGCAACCGGACCGGCATCGACGGTCGCCTGCGGCTCGGCTACGAACTCTCCCCGGCGCTCGTCCCCTATGTGGAAGTGGCGACCGGCCACACCTTCTACGACCTCAGGCGCGACAATTCCGGTTATGCCCGCTCATCGCAGAGCTATGCGGCGCGCACCGGCGTCGAATTCGATCTGGGCGAGAAGCTGCGCGGCGAGATCGGCACCGGTTACGAGGTCGTCGACTACGAGGATGACCGCCTGAAGTCGGTCGGTGCGGTCACCTTCAACGGCAGCGCCACCTGGTCGCCGCAGCGCGGCACCAATGTCGATCTCGGTCTGCGCACCACGGTGCAGGACTCGACCACGCCCGGCCAGAGCGGCTGGGTGGAATACCAGGCGACGGCGGCGCTGACGCATGAAATGCGCGACAACCTCATTGCTCGCCTGACCGGCAGCTCGACACTCCGCGATTTCCCGAGCGGCGGCCCGAGCGACGAGACGGTCTGGATCGGCGGCGCCGGCTTCACCTGGGCGATCAACCGCTATCTCGATCTGACCGGCGACGTGGAATACGAGCAGGCGGACGGCGGCGGTGCCGACGACAAGATCGTCCGCGCCGGGGTCGGATTGACGCTAAAGCGGTGAGCGGCGGGAACGTTGCTCAATCCGCCTGCTTGATCAGTAGATAGCGAACCGGTTCGCGCTCCGCGAATTCCGCCCTTACATGCCTTAGCACATGGCGCTGGCCTGCAAATGGTACCATGCCAACCGCTTCGTCGAACGAGACCCAACGGAAATCGCTGTGTTCGTGATTGATAACGACGGTGGCGTCCACCCCCACAAAACCCACGAAGACCGGTAACAAACTGATCGAATCGCGATCCGGCTCATAGAACTGCTCGCAGATATCGGCGGAGTAAAAGCGATCGGGCGCCAGTCCCGTCTCCTCCCTCACCTCACGCAACGCCGCCTCCCAGGCCTTTTCCCCGTCTTCGATCCCGCCCGCTATCTGGCACCACTCCCCGACCAGCGTGTGATTGCGCCGCAACAGCAGGACCTCTGCCTTGTCGTCGACAATCCGCAGGATCACCACCGAAACTGCGAAACAGCGAACCGGAATATCCGCCATGTCAATCTTCCTTCTGTGAACTCTCGACGCAGACTAAAAAGCCGCCCGAGACGTGGAGTTTCGAGCGGCTTCTTTATGTCGATCGCGCCGTGAAGACTGGCGCCGGCCGAATGCGTTGAGGGATTACTTCAGCGAGGCGAGCAGTGCCTTCATCGGTCCCTCGATTGCCGGACGGATATCGGGACGCTGCAGCGCGAAAGCGAGGTTGGCCAGGATGAAGCCGTCCTTGGCGCCGCAGTCGAACGTATCGCCCTTGAACGGATAGGCCGCGAATTCCTGGGATTTCAGGAGCGCCAGCATGCCGTCGGTGAGCTGGATCTCGTTGCCGGCGCCGCGTTCCTGGGTTTCCAGAATCTTGAAGATTTCCGGCTGCAGGATGTAGCGGCCGTTGATGTAGAGATTGGACGGTGCCGTGCCCTTGGCCGGCTTCTCGATCATCTGGGTGATCTTGAAACCCTCGCCGACCGGCGCGCCGATGCCGACGATGCCGTATTTATGCGCCTGTTCCGGATCGCATTCCTGAACCGCGATGACGTTGCCGCCGCTTTCGGCGTAAAGATCGACCATGCCCTTGAGGCAGCCCTTGCCACCGGCCATGATCATGTCGGGAAGCAGGACCGCGAAAGGTTCGTTGCCGACGATGTCACGGGCGCACCAGACCGCGTGGCCGAGGCCGAGCGGCACCTGCTGGCGCGTGAAGCTGGCGGTGCCGGCAACCGGCAGAAGGCCGGCGAGCAGCGTCAGCTCGGCATTCTTGTTGCGCTCGCGCAGCATCTGCTCCAGCTCGTACTGGATGTCGAAATAGTCTTCGATGACGCCCTTGCCGCGTCCGGTCACGAAGACGAAATGTTCGATCCCGGCTTCGGCCGCCTCATCCACGACATACTGGATGACCGGCTTGTCGACCACGGTCAGCATTTCCTTCGGCACCGCCTTGGTCGCGGGCAGGAAGCGCGTGCCCAGACCTGCTACCGGAAACACTGCCTTACGGATCTTTTGTTGTTGTGCCACTCATGCCTCCTGAAAGCACGTCATTGTGCGAATATTCAAATCTCGGCATCTAATGACGAATTGCTACCGTTTCGCAAAGACTGCCGCGGGTCGGGTTTCTATGGTAAAGAATTTGTTGACCGAATTCTGTTATTACATCGTTAAGCCGCATGCCACTCTTGCCGTCAGGCTTGGTAAAAGAAGAATGGACCCGACTGCCGATGAAGACGCTTTGCACTAACCTCTTTCGTGGGTTTGCTTTCTCCGTGATCGCCGGGCTCGCCGCCGCGGCCATGCCGATAGATGCCCAGGCCGACGCCGGTTTCAAGACGTGGATCGCAAAATTCTACGATACCGCCGCCAAAAGCGGTATCACCCGTTCCACCTATGACCGAGCCTTCGCCGGCGTCAGTGAACCCGACCGGGACGTGCTTGAAAAGGCGAATTTTCAGCCGGAATTCAAGTCCAGGATCTGGGACTATCTCGACAGCCGCGTAAACCCCTATACCGTCAAGATCGGCCGCGAGATGGCCTCCAAGCACGGCTCGACGCTCGCCTCCCTGGAACGCCATTTCGGTGTCGACAAGAACATCCTGCTCGCCATCTGGTCGATGGAGTCCAATTATGGTGCAGCACTGGAGAATCCCGACCGCCTGCACCATGTGCCGCAGGCTCTGGCGACCCTTGCCTGGGGCGACCCCAAGCGCGGTAAGTTTGCCCGCAACCAGCTCATCGCCGCACTGAAGATCCTCCAATCGGGCGATATCACGCCCAAACAGCTCACCGGCTCCTGGGCCGGCGCCATGGGCCATACCCAGTTCATCCCGACCAGCTACCTGCTCTATGCGATCGACGCGGACGGCAACGGCAAGCGTGATATCTGGCATTCGATCCCGGATGCGCTCGCCACATCCGCCAACCTGCTTGCCAAGAACGGCTGGCAGAGCGGCAAAACCTGGGGTTATGAAACGGTGCTTCCGGCCAATGGCGCCCGGCACGAAGGCCAGACCAAGACGCTCGGCGAATGGGCGAAGCTCGGTTTCGCGCGCGCCAACGGCAAGAATTTCCCGCGCGGCACCGACCGGGCGACGCTGAAGCTGATGGCCGGCGAGACCGGCCCGGCCTTCCTGATGCTCGGCAATTTCTTCACCATCAAGAAATACAACGCCGCCGATAGCTACGCGCTGGCGGTCGGCCTGCTCGCCGACGAGATTGCCGGTTTCGGCGGCGTCCAGCAGAGCTGGCCGCGCCCCGAAGGCACGCTCGACATCAAGCAGAAGTTCGAGCTGCAGAACCGCATGAAGCAGCTCGGTTATTACGAGGGCGAAGTCGACGGCAATTTCGGTTCCGGCTCGAAGGCTGCGATCTCGGCGATCCAGAAACGCCTCGGCATGCAGCAGAACGGCGAGCCGTCGAAGTCGCTTCTCGAAGCTTTGCGTTGACAAGAAGGTGCTTCGCGCCACATCGTTTGAGGGAATCTCCCGCAAGCTGCGCGGGACGGCGGAGGCATGAAGGCTTTGCATAAATCCGGGCAAAAAGAGACCGTTCAGAACGGTGCCTGGCGGAACAGACCCCGACCAAAGAAGGGCGTGCGAAACCGGGGATGGCTGCGCTTGGCCCTTCTCCTCCTCGCGTTGCTGATCGCCCTGCCGGCCGACTTGTCGCCGGCCGCCGCCCAGGAGCCCATCCCGCGCCGCAACCTCTTCGATTACCTGTTCGGCGGCCCGCGTTACGAGCGCGACGACCGCTATGAGCGGCCCGCCCCCTACAGCCGCCGCCGTTACGACCGCGACGGCTCGATCATCGAGATGAAGCCGCGACCGCGCCGCAGCACGGGACGGACCGCCGCCCCCCGCCCGGTACAGCCGATCGCGCCGCCGGCGCCGGAACCGGTCGCCAAACTCGAAAATGCCAAGCAGGTCCTGGTGGTGGGCGACTTCATGGCCGGCGGCATCGGCAGCGAGCTGGAAACGGCGTTTGCAACTGCTCCGGGGGTGGCGATCACTGAGCGAAGCGACGGTTCCTCCGGCCTCGTCCGCGAGGATCATTTCGACTGGCCGGGCGAGCTTCCCGCCATGCTGGACGAGATGAAACCGGCAGTCGTCGTGATCATGCTCGGGGCCAACGACCGCCAGCAGATGACGATCGGCAGCACCAAGGAAAAATTCCGCAGCGACGTCTGGTTCAAGGAATACGAGCGCCGGGTCACCGAACTCGTCGGCATCGTCGCCACCCGCAAGCTGCCGCTCCTCTGGGTCGGCCTGCCCTCCTTCCAGTCACCGGTGGCGACGGCCGATGCCGTGACGCTCAATGCCATCTATCGCAACCAGGTGGAAAAGGCCGGCGGCGAATTCGTCGATATCTGGGAAGGTTTCGTCGACGAGGACGGCAAGTTCATCATCACCGGTTCGGACGTCAACGGCCAGCAGGTGCGCCTGCGCGGCGCCGACGGCATCACCTTCACCAACGCCGGCAAGCAGAAACTCGCCTTCTACGTGGAAAAACTGGTCCGCCGCCATCTCGGCGAAATGGCAAGCCCCGACGTCGTCAAGCTCGACGGCTCCAACCTGCCGGCGCTATCCGCCCTTCCCGCCTCGCCCGGCCAGGCCGTGCCCACCCATCCGATCAGCCTCTCCGACCCCGAACTCGACGGCGGCAAGGACCTTCTCGGCGCCGCCCCACTCCCCTCCGTCCTCGTCGAAACGCCGCGCGACAAACTGGTCAGGCGCGGCGAACTCGCCCCGGCGCCGGCCGGGCGGGTCGATGACTATCGGGTTCCTGCGGTAACCGCGGCCACGCGTTAGCGACACGCATTGGCTCCTGTGCTATTGACCGTTCAGGTTTGAGCCACGTCTGCTCTGAGAGAGGGACAATTCGCAATGAGGGGTGTGGGGCGACGCGTGGAGCCCCTCCCCCTTGTGGGGAGGGGTTGGGGAGGGGTCTTCGCTTCGCATAAAACCCCGCCCGCCTGCCGGCCACCCTCCCCACAAGTGGGAGGGTTAAGAATGCCGCGCCGCCTCGCATCCTCCAGAAACATAACCTCCGAGAAGCGGATAGTCCCGCCGCCTTACCGCGGCAGCACCGAGCTTCCCATCAGGGCTTCATCGATCGCGCGTGCCGCCTGGCGGCCTTCGCGGATCGCCCAGACGACCAGCGACTGGCCGCGGCGCACGTCGCCGGCGGTCCAGAGCTTGTCGACCGAGGTCCTGTAGTCCTTGTCGTTGGCAACCACGTTGGTCGAGCCACGCTTGTCGACATTCAGCGTCAGCTTGCCGTCGAGTTCGTTCAAAACCCCGTCCGTCAGCGGACCGGAGAAGCCGATGGCGATGAAGGCGAGGTCGGCCTTGATGATGAAATCCGTGCCGGCGATCGGCTTGCGGCGCTCGTCGACTTCGCAGCAACGCACGCCGATGAGCTGGCCGTCTTCGCCGACAAATTCGAGCGTCGCCACCTGGAATTCGCGCACCGCACCTTCGGCCTGGCTGGACGAGGTCCGCATCTTGGTGGCCCAGAACGGCCAGACGGCGAGCTTGTCTTCCTTCTCAGGCGGTTGCGGACGGATGTCGAGCTGAGTCACCTTGACGGCGCCCTGGCGGAAGGCCGTGCCGACGCAGTCCGATGCCGTGTCACCGCCGCCGACGACGACCACATGCTTGGCGCCGGCCAGGATCGGATCGGCCGCCCAGGCGACGCTCTCGATGTTTTCGCGGCCGAGGCGGCGGTTCTGCTGCACGAGGTAAGGCATCGCGTCATAGACGCCATGCAGCTCGACGCCGGGAATGCCGGCCGGGCGCGGGGTTTCCGAACCGCCACAATAAAGCACGGCGTCATGCTCGGCGATCAGCTTCTCGACCGGGATATCGACGCCGATATTGGCGCCGTAGTGGAAGGTCACGCCCTCGCCGGTGATCTGCTCGACGCGGCGGTCGATGAAGTTCTTCTCCATCTTGAAGTCCGGGATGCCGTAGCGCAGCAGGCCGCCGGCCTTGGATTCGCGCTCGTAGACATGCACTTCATGGCCGGCGCGGCCGAGCTGCTGGGCGGCCGCCATGCCGGCGGGGCCGGAACCGATGATCGCAACCTTCTTGCCGGTATGAACGGTTGCCGGCTGCGGCGCGATGAAGCCGAGCTCATAGGCCTTGTCGGCGATCGCCTGTTCGACCGTCTTGATCGCGACCGGCGCATCCTCGAGGTTCAGCGTGCAGGCTTCCTCGCAGGGAGCGGGGCAGACGCGGCCGGTGAATTCCGGGAAATTGTTGGTGGAATGGAGGTTGCGGATCGCCTCCTCCCACTTGTTGTTGTAGACGAGGTCGTTCCAGTCCGGGATCTGGTTGTGAACCGGACAGCCGGTCGGGCCGTGGCAATAGGGAATGCCACAGTCCATGCAGCGCGCCGCCTGCTTGGTGATTTCCGCATCCGACATCGGGATGGTGAATTCGCGGAAATGGCGGATGCGGTCGGAGGCCGGCTGATACTTGCCCACCTGCCGGTCGATTTCCAGGAAACCCGTTACCTTGCCCATGTTTTATCCCTCAATCCGTCCTGCCGCTCTCGCAGCCGGTTAAAACCTAACAATCCGCGCGAAACTTACTCCGCAGCGACCCCCATCCGCATCCGCTCCATCTCCACCAGCGCACGGCGGTATTCGACCGGCATGACCTTGCGGAATTTCGGCCGGTATTCGCTCCAGCGGTCGAGGATTTCCTTGGCGCGGTTGGAGCCCGTGTAGTGCAGGTGGTTGGAGATCAGCTGGTAGAGGCGCTCCTCGTCGTGGCGCGTCATGTCTTCGGAAACGTCGACGCGTCCCTTGTGCATGAGGTCGCCGCCGTGATGGTGCAGCTTCTCCAGCATGTCGTCCTCTTCCGGAACCGGTTCGAGTTCGACCATCGCCATGTTGCAGCGCTTGGCGAAATCGCCGCTCTCGTCGAGCACGTAAGCGACGCCGCCGGACATGCCGGCCGCGAAGTTGCGTCCCGTCTCGCCGAGCACAACGACGATGCCGCCGGTCATGTATTCGCAGCCGTGGTCACCGACGCCTTCGACGACCGCGATGGCACCGGAGTTACGGACGGCAAAACGTTCGCCGGCAACGCCGCGGAAATAGCACTCGCCGGTGATCGCGCCGTAAAGCACGGTATTGCCGACGATGATCGAGTTCTCCGCGACGATCCTGGAGTTTTCCGGCGGGCGCACGATGATCCGGCCGCCCGACAGGCCCTTGCCGACATAGTCGTTGCCGTCACCGACCAGATCGAAGGTGATGCCATGCGCCAGGAACGCCCCGAACGACTGTCCGGCCGTGCCACGCAGCGTCACATGGATCGTGTCGTCCTTGAGCCCCTTGTGGCGCCAGCGCTTGGCAAGCGCGCCCGAGAGCATCGCGCCGACGGAACGGTCGACGTTCTTGATCGGCACTTCGAAGACCACCGGTTCCTTGTTTTCGAGCGCAGCCTGCGACTTCTCGATCAGCTTGCGGTCGAGAATATCGTCGATCGGGTGCTTCTGGCGCTGCGTCCAATAGGTCGCCTCCTTCGGAGCCTCCACCTTGTGGAAGATCTTCGAGAAATCGAGACCCTTGGACTTCCAGTGGGCGATCATCTCGTCCTTTTCCAGAAGCTCGACCATGCCGATGATCTCGTCGAAGCGGGTGAAACCGAGCGAAGCCAGGATCTCGCGCACTTCTTCGGCGACGAAGAAGAAGTAGTTAATGACATGCTCCGGCGTGCCCTTGAAGCGCTTGCGCAGGACCGGGTCCTGGGTGGCGACACCCACCGGACAGGTGTTGAGATGGCACTTGCGCATCATGATGCAGCCGGCGGCGATGACCGGAGCCGTCGCGAAGCCGAACTCGTCGGCACCCAGCAGCGCGCCGATGATGACGTCGCGGCCGGTCTTCAGGCCACCGTCAACCTGCAGCGCGATGCGCGAACGAAGCCCGTTCAGCACCAGCGTCTGCTGGGTTTCGGCAAGGCCGATTTCCCAAGGCGAACCTGCATGCTTCAGCGAGGTCAGCGGCGATGCGCCCGTGCCGCCGTCGAAGCCGGCGACCGTGATATGGTCGGCGCGCGCCTTGGCGACACCCGCGGCAACCGTGCCGACGCCCACTTCCGAGACCAGCTTCACGGAAATGTCCGAGGTCGGGTTGACGTTCTTCAGGTCGTAGATCAGCTGCGCCAGGTCTTCGATCGAATAGATGTCATGGTGCGGCGGCGGCGAGATGAGGCCGACGCCCGGCGTCGAATGCCGGGTCTTGGCGACCGTCGCGTCCACCTTGTGGCCGGGCAGCTGGCCGCCTTCGCCGGGCTTCGCACCCTGCGCAACCTTGATCTGCAGCATGTCGGCGTTGACCAGGTATTCGGTCGTCACGCCGAAGCGGCCGGACGCGACCTGCTTGATCGCCGAACGTTCCGGGTTCTGGCTGCCGTCCGGCAGCGGCATGTAACGGTCGCTTTCCTCACCGCCCTCGCCGGTGTTCGACTTGCCGCCAATCCGGTTCATGGCGATGGCGAGCGTCGTATGCGCCTCGCGGGAGATCGAGCCGAACGACATGGCGCCGGTCGAGAAACGCTTGACGATATCGACCGCCGGCTCCACGTCGTCGATCGAAACCGGCGTGCGGCCGATCTCGCCCGCCGTCTTGATCTTGAACAGGCCGCGGATCGTGTTCATGCGAACCGCGCTTTCGTTCACCATCTCGGCGAATTCGCGGTAGCGGTCTTGGCTGTTGCCGCGCACGGCGTGCTGCAGGGTCGCCACCACATCCGGCGTCCAGGCATGGCTTTCGCCCCGCATGCGGTAGGCATATTCGCCGCCGATATCGAGCGTCGAGGCGAGGACCGGGTCCTTGCCGAAGGCGGCATGGTGCCGGGAAACCGTCTCCTGGGCGATCTCTTCCAGGCCGACGCCCTCGATGTTCGAAGCCGTGCCGAAGAAATACTTCTCGACCAGAGCCGAAGACAGGCCGATCGCGTCAAAAATCTGCGCGCCGCAATAGGACTGGTAGGTCGAGATGCCCATCTTGGACATGACCTTGAGGATGCCCTTACCGACCGCCTTGATATAGCGGTAGACGATCTCCGAGGCATCCACTTCCTTCGGGAATTCGCCACGCGCATGCATGTCGGTCAGCGTGTCGAAGGCGAGATAGGGGTTGATGGCTTCTGCGCCATACCCGGCAAGACAGCAGAAGTGATGGATCTCGCGCGGCTCGCCGCTCTCGACGACGAGGCCGACCGAGGTGCGCAGGCCCTTGCGGATCAGGTGATGGTGCACGGCGGCGGTTGCCAGCAGAGCCGGGATGGCGATGCGGTCCGGGCCGATCTGGCGGTCGGACAGCACGATGATGTTGTAGCCGCCCTTGACCGCCGCTTCCGCGCGTTCGCAGAGGCGGTCGAGCATTTCCGGCATGCCTTCGGCGCCGCGCTCGATGTCATAGGTGAAATCGAGCGTCTTGGTGTCGAACCGGTCTTCCGTGTGGCCGATCGAGCGGATCTTCTCGAGATCGCCGTTGGTCAGGATCGGCTGGCGCACTTCCAAACGCTTGGCGTTCGCCGCCCCCTCGTGGTCGAGAATGTTCGGGCGCGGACCGATGAACGACACCAGGCTCATCACCAGCTCCTCGCGGATCGGATCGATCGGCGGGTTGGTGACCTGCGCGAAGTTCTGCTTGAAATAGGTGTAGAGCAGCTTCGACTTTTCAGACATGGCCGAGATCGGCGTGTCGGTGCCCATCGAGCCGACGGCTTCCTGGCCTGTCGTCGCCATCGGAGACATCAGGATCTTGGTGTCTTCCGAGGTGTAGCCGAAGGCCTGCTGGCGGTCGAGCAGCGACACGTCGCGGCGCAGCGCCCGCGGCTCCACCGGCTTCAGGTCTTCGAGAATGAGCTGGGTCTTGTCCAGCCACTTGCCGTAGGGATGCTTGGTCGCGAGTTCGGACTTCAACTCCTCATCGGAGATGATCTGGCCCTTTTCCATGTCGATCAGCAGCATCTTGCCGGGCTGCAGACGCCACTTCTTGACGATGCGCTCTTCCGGCACCGGCAGGACGCCCGCTTCGGACGCCATGATGATGCGGTCGTCGTCGGTAACCATGTAGCGGGCCGGACGCAGGCCGTTACGGTCTAGCGTCGCGCCGATCTGGCGGCCGTCGGTAAAGGCAACGGCAGCCGGGCCGTCCCACGGTTCCATCAGCGCGGCGTGGTATTCGTAGAAGGCCTTGCGCTCCGGCGACATCGACTGGTTGCCGGCCCAGGCTTCCGGGATCAGCATCATCACCGCATGGGCGAGCGAATACCCACCGCGCACGAGGAACTCGAGCGCGTTGTCGAAACAGGCCGTATCCGACTGGCCTTCGTAGGAGATCGGCCAGAGCTTGGAAATGTCTTCGCCGAACAGCGGCGAGGAGACCGACGCCTGGCGCGCCGCCATCCAGTTGACGTTGCCGCGTAGCGTGTTGATTTCGCCGTTATGGGCGACCATGCGATAGGGATGCGCGAGCTTCCAGGACGGGAAGGTGTTGGTCGAGAAGCGCTGGTGCACCAGCGCCACCGCCGTCTCGAACCGCGGGTCGGCCAGGTCCTTGTAATAGGCGCCGACCTGATAGGCGAGGAACATGCCCTTGTAGACGATCGTCGAGGACGACAGCGAGACGGGGTAGAAGCCCATGTCGACGCCGCCGAACGCATCATAGATGCGGTTGGAGATCACCTTGCGGATCAGGAACAGCTTGCGCTCGAAATCGTGGTTGGTCGCAGCGTCGCGGCCGGCGCCGATGAAGACCTGCACGTGATGCGGCTCGGTGGCAGCGATGTCAGGCGCCTTGGAAAGCGACGAGTTGTCGACGGGCACGTCGCGGAAACCGAGGAACTGCTGCCCCTCTTCCGCGATGACGTCCTCGATCACCTTCTTGTAATGCTCGATCTCCTCGGCCTTGCGCGGCATGAAGATGTGACCGACGGCATATTCGCCGGCCTTCGGCAGGGTGACGCCCTGTGCCGCCATTTCCTCGCGGAAGAAGCGGTCGGGGATCTGCACCAGAATGCCGGCGCCATCGCCCATCAGCGGGTCGGCGCCGACGGCACCGCGATGCGTCAGGTTTTCGAGGATGAACAGGCCGTCCTTGACGATCTGGTGCGACTTCTTGCCCTTCATGTGGGCGATGAAGCCGACGCCGCAGGCATCGTGCTCGTTGCGCGGGTGATAGAGACCCTGGGCCATCGGCAAACCGCCGGCGACAAATGGAACGCGAGCTGTCGTCTCGGCCGACATCGGGGCTGCGGGCTGGCGAGCCGGGCCTGATATCTCGGAGATGGTCTTCGTCATCGTCATTCCTCCTGTTGGCCGCCTTCGGCAGCGGGCAAAGTGGCTCTCAAATATCTCTTGGGGATGACAGGCCTAAGCTCCATCCCGTGTCTCATGCGATGGCGCCGCTCCGGCGTCAGCTACAGCTTCGCAGCGCAGCATAACGCGGATCAGCGCGAGCGTCAGCGGGAAAGACATGCCCATCGGTGTTTCTTTTCCCGAAATTAGGACAGCACTTCTGTCCTAATTCTCAAAATTTATGACATAGAAGTTAACCCGCGACAAGAGCGGTTGTTAAAAATCCGCCCCATCTGGCGACAGAAGATTACGCCGAATGACGTAGAAGTCGAAATTTAATTACAATCGGCAGTCGTTTAAAGCGTGGCAGGTGCTGACCTAACCGTTTTGGCCTCACCGACCCACCCTCACCGATTGATTACCGGTTCAAAAAGATTAATCTCCGCACGCTTCCGAGACAAAACTTCCAGGGTATTTTTCAGAATGTTTTTCGCTTCCGACAATTGGGCCGGCGCCCATCCCTCCATCAATGAACGCCTCTCCAAGGAGTCGACCCGGTTCGCCGCCGCCTATGGCAACAGCGATCTCGACAAGGCGGTCGAAGCCCGTTTCAACGAAATCTTCGAGCGGGATGTCTCCGTCTATTTCGTCTCCACAGGCACGGCTGCCAATTCGCTGTCGCTCGCCAGCATTGCGCGGGTCGGCGGCGTCACCTTTTCCCATTCGGAAGCGCATGTGATCGAGGACGAATGCGGCGCGCCGGACTTCTTTTCCGGCATGCGCATGGTTCCGGTCGAAGGCGAAGACGGCAAGATGGACCCGGCTAAACTGGCGGCCCGCATCGCCGGCTTCCCGCAGGATTCGCTGCATCACGGCCGCGCCGCCGCGGTCACCCTCACCCAGGCGACCGAAACCGGCACCATCTATACGCTCGACGAGATCGACGCGATCACCAGGATCGCCAAGGCGAACGGCCTGCCGGTGCATATGGACGGCGCCCGTTTCGCCAACGCGCTGGTCTCCCTCGACGTTTCGCCCGCCGAAATGACCTGGAAACGCGGCATCGACATCCTTTCCTTCGGCGGCACCAAGAACGGCTGCTGGTGTGCGGAAGCGATCGTCTTCTTCAATCCGGAACTCGCCAGGGACTTCGCCTTCATCCGCAAGCGCGCCGCCCAGCTCTTTTCCAAGACCCGCTTCATCTCGGCCCAGTTCGATGCCTATCTTGCTGACGACCTCTGGCTCAACATGGCAAACCACGCCAACAGCATGGCCGACCGCCTGCGCGCCGGCATCGGCTCGCTGAACAGCACGCGGCTTGCCTGGAACACGACCTCCAATGAGGTTTTCGCCGTGTTGAACAAGGCATCGGCAGAGGCCGCGGAAGCCAAGGGCGCCAAATTCTACGGCTGGCCGGTGCCGACCAATATGCCGGAACCGGTCCGGGACGACGAAACCCTGATCCGCCTCGTCACCTCGTTTGCCACCACAGAAGAGGATATCGACCAGTTCCTGTCGATCTGCTCGGCTGGCTGAACGACGCCGCGTTTCGATCTCCCAATTGGGGCAGCGCTATCGCGTTGGGGACGTAAGGCGGTGCGGCATCCATAACCCTCCCCCTCGTGGGGAGGGTGGCCGGCAGGCGGGAGGGGTTTAATGCGGAGCAAAGTCCCCTCCCCAACCCCTCCCCACAAGGGGGAGGGGCTCCACGCCGCCTCGCATCTCCATAGGCGCTTGCCCTGCCCAGCGAGCCAGGCACCTCTCTCGCGACCGTCACGCCAAATTCTGTGGCGCGATCTGCGCCACGATCAGGCTCGACAGCGCCTCCGTGAGCGCGGCATCGGCGCCGCGCCGCGGAACCAGCACGAATTCCACGTCTTCGAGCACCGGCAGCCGATCCCCCGGGACCTCCTTCAGCCCCGCCGGCGCCATGCTGCGCGGCTGCACGAGCACCCCCATGCCGGCCCGCGCCGCCGCCGTCAGCCCGCTCAAACTGCCGCAGGTGCAGACGATCCGCCAGGCCATCTTTTCCCGGTCGAGCGCCTCCTGCGCCACGCGCCTGGTAATGCTCGGCGGCGGAAAGGCGATCAGCGGCAGCACATCGCCCCGCAGCGCCAGATCCGGGTCGCGCGCCAGCCAGACCAGCGGTTCGCGATAAAGCAGCCGGCCGTTCGTCTCGCCGATATGCCGCTTGGCAAGCACCAGGTCGAGATCACCGATATCCTGCATCTGATAAAGCACCGCGGAGAGAGCCACGGTCAGTTCCAGATCGACCAGCGGATAAAGCCGAATGAAATCTTCGAGGATCGAGGTCAGCCGGCTCGCCACTACGTCTTCCGAAACCCCGAGCCGCAGCCGCCCGCGCAACCGGCTTTCGCCGAACAGCGAGGCCACCTTGCCGTTCATGTCCAGCATGCCCCGGGCATAACCGAGCAATGCCTCGCCCTCCGCCGTCAGCTTCACCTGATGGGTATCGCGAAACACCAGCTGTCGGGCGAGCGACTTTTCCAGCCGCTGGATATGCTGGGTGACGGTCGACTGACCGATGCCGAGCCGGGCCGCCGCTTCCGTGAAACTGCCGGTCTGCTGCAGCATGACGAAACTGTTCAGGTGGTGAAGGTTCAGCATGGCTATCCGCTATCATGATAACTGTTAGTGTTTGCATTCTGCTTCATGATAAGGGAGGGGTAAATCCTCAAATCCGAGGAACCCGCTTATGAGCCGTTTTCTGCCGGACCGCTTCACGGTCCTTCTCGTCTGCACCGTCATCCTCGCCTCGGTCCTGCCGATCCACGGCGTCTATGCCGACTGGTTCAACGTCGCGACCGATATCGCCATTGGCCTCTTGTTCTTCCTGCATGGCGCCCGCCTGTCGCGCGATGTCGTGGTGGCGGGCATCCTGCATTGGCGCCTGCACCTGACGATCCTGCTGACGACGTTTGCGATCTTCCCGATCCTCGGGTTGATGATCGGCTTCATTCCGGACGACATCCTGGCGCCGCCGCTTTATACGGGCATCCTCTTCCTGTGCGTATTGCCCTCGACCGTGCAATCCTCGATCGCCTTCACATCGATCGCCGGTGGTAACGTGCCGGCGGCGATCTGCGCCGCTTCCGGCTCCAACATCTTCGGCATGTTCCTGACGCCGCTGCTTGCCGGCATCCTGCTCTCGACCACCGGCGACGCCGGCTTTTCCTGGGATGCGCTGGAAAGCATCCTGCTGCAGCTTCTCGCCCCCTTCATCGTCGGCCAGATCCTGCAGCCCTGGATCGGCAACTGGATCCGCTCCAAGAAGAAGATGCTTGCCCCCGTCGACCGCGGCTCGATCCTGATGGTCGTTTACCTGGCGTTCTCGGAAGCTGTCATGGAAGGCCTGTGGCACACCTTCTCGGCCCTCGATATCGGCGTCGTCATCCTGGTCGACATGGCGCTTTTGGCAGTTGTGCTCTGCATCACCATGTTCGGCAGCCGCGCACTCGGCTTCAACAAGGAAGACGAGATCACCATCACCTTCTGCGGCTCGAAGAAGTCGCTGGCAAGCGGCGTGCCGATGGCAAACGCCATCTTCGCCAGCCAGTCCTCCTCGATCGGCGCCATCGTCCTGCCGCTGATGCTCTTCCACCAGATCCAGCTCATGGCCTGCGCCGTCATCGCCCAGAAATATGCGAACCGCCTGAAGGCGAAGAAGGAAGCCGTGACGGCGCCGGTTGCGGCCTGAGGGTCGGCGGCGTTGATCAAGGCTTGCCGATCAACGCACCTGCTTTGGCCCTGATCTGGGAAAGCTCCCGGGCGGAAACCCGGCCCTTGCGCTGCGCATTGCGCGCTTTCCAATCAAGGCTCTTCACCTGGTCGGCAAGGACCGTGCTGTCTCCGTCGTCGCCGATCGCCACTTCGAAAGGATACCCCTTCCGCTTCGTGGTCATCGGGCAGCACAGCATCAAGCCGAAGCGATTGTAACTTTGAGGACTCAATACGACGGCAGGCCGGCGCCCGGCCTGCTCATGTCCCGCCTGCGGAGAAAACTCCAGCCAGACGATATCGCCCGCCTCCGGAACATAGGACGCAGGCGTCATAGGGCTTCCTTGCCGACAGGCGCTCCAAAATCAACTTCCTCATGGAGGTTGTCTGGTGTCATGCCGGCAATGAGCTGGTCGAGATCGAGCTCTGCGTCCCGCACCACCTCAATGATGATCCGGCCGTTTTCCTCCGACACATCCACGACCGTATCGATCTGCAACTGCGCCGCCTCCATGACGGCGGCGGGAATGCGCACGGAGGCGCTGTTGCCCCATTTCTTGACGGTGACGCGCAAGGGTCGCTCCATGTAGAAACATTGTCGATACAATAGGCGCAGGGGCCGCACCGGTCAATTGCTCCACCCACAAAACGAAAAACGGCCCTTCCCCCAAGAGGAAGGGCCGCATTGGGCCTACTCACATATATCGGCCGGAAACCCGGCAGCGGGTTAGTTGACCTGCTGCGGGGTGACCTGAGCCTCGATCGTCTTCGGAGCGACTGCGTCTGCGGCAATCGCGATGCGACGGGGCTTCATGGCTTCCGGAATGTTCCGGAGAAGGTCGATATGGAGCAGGCCGTTCTTCAGCGAAGCGGACTGCACTTCGACATGATCGGCGAGCTGGAAGCGGCGCTCGAAGGCGCGCTTGGCGATGCCGCGATAGAGATATTCGCTCTGGTCGGCAGCGGTTTCGTCCTCGCTCTTTTCACCCTTCACGGTCAGCACGTTCGCATGGGCTTCGAGGCTCAGTTCCTTTTCGTCGAAACCGGCAACGGCCATGGTGATGCGATAGGTGTTTTCTCCCGTCCGCTCGATATTGTAGGGCGGATAGCTGGGGGTCTGATCGGCCGGCCCGCGATTGTCGAGCAGGTTGAAAAGACGGTCGAAACCGACAGTGGAACGATAAAGGGGCGAGAAATCGACGTGACGCATGGAGTCCTCCTTGGGAAGCGACGTTGCGGTTTTCATCTGGGTTTGCGCATCCCTTCATTGGCGATGCGGTCCCGTTCAGCGGACCCTTTGTGGCGCCCGCAGAGTTCAGATGGGGATTGATTTCCGTGGCTTCAAGAGCCCGCTTGCCGGCGCGGTTTTGCGCGTGAACCCGACATGAACAGCGCGTTTCGGGTCGGTTCAGGATCGTTTTGATAGAACAGACAGTGGAAGGCAGACTGTCTCTCTCGACCGAAGCTTCATTCGTCCCTTCGCTTCGGTCATCAATTGCCGGAATCGCTTGAGGTATCCCTAGACCCGCGATTCCGGCTTCTTTTTCCTGCGGAAGAACTCGTTAGTCCTCGCTCTGCGTTTCCAGGGCCGCGCCCGGCAGATAAAGCAGGATCGGCCTGATTTCGTAGACCGCCGTCGGGTTGGCCCGGCGCAGGTCTCGCGCCGCCGCAATGGCTCCATCGATCGTCGGGAAATCCACCACGTAGAGCCCGAGCAGCTGCTCCTTGGTTTCGGCAAACGGACCGTCGATGACCATGCCCTCGCCCTTGCCCCGCAAGGTCACGGCCTGCTCCGTCGGCCCGAGCCGCGCGGCAGGTCCCAGGGATTTCTGCGCAACCAGGCGGTCATTGATCGCGAGCAGATCGGTCATCAGCGCCCGATCCTCCTCCTCGGTCCAGGATTGGACCACTCCCTCCTGGTGATAGGCAAGGATCGCGTAATACATGGCTTCTCTCCCTTCAAATACCTCGACTGGCGCAATCCACCTCCTCGCACACTCCCATGCTCGGGCGGACCGACGGACATCCGGAAATCTGTAAATGCGTCCGAATACACATGTTTGACCGGCGGCGTGCAAGCCCTCCGATTTCTTCGGCCGCGCTTTTTCCTTGACGTCCCGCCGTCGCTGGCTGACGCTGGCCGGCATGAACGAAGCGGCAGATTCCATCGACGACATTCTCCACCCGACGCCGGGCAATCCGGCTCCGGCCAATTACACGGCCGGCTATTTCACCGGCCATCGCGGCACCAGGCTGCGCTACGGCCTGTTTCGCTCCGGGATGTCGCCGGCGATCGGCACCGTCGTGCTCATGCAGGGCCGCAATGAGTGCATCGAGAAATATTTCGAGACGATCCGGGACCTGAACGCCATGGGCCTGTGGGTCGCGACCTTCGACCTTCGCGGCCAGGGCGGCTCGCAGCGGCTGACGAAAAACACGCGCAAGGGCCATGTCCGGCGCTTTTCCGATTACGAGCGGGATCTCGAAATCTTCCTCGAACACATCGTGTTGCCGGATGCCCGCCTGCCCTTCTTCCTGGTGGCTCACTCGACCGGCGCCCTGATCGCGCTCTCGGCCGCCCCACGCCTTTCGAACCGTATCAACCGGATGGCGCTCGCCGCCCCCTATATCGCGCTTTCCGGCCAAGGCGTGCCGGAAGGGCTGATCCGTTCGCTTTCCGGCCTGGCAAGCTGGACCGGCTTCGGCGGCCTCTCGATGGGCGCCGACCGGAGCAATCGCGCCTTCGAAGGCAATCCGCTGAGTTCGGACCCCAAGCGTTTCGCCCGTAACACCGAGATCGCTGCAACCCATCCGGAGTTGACGATCGGCCCGCCGACGGCCCGCTGGCTGCACGAGACATTCAAGGCGGCGCGGCGCGTGTCGTCGCAGTCGCATCTGACCAGGATCACCATACCGACCCTGATCCTTGCTCCCGTCCTCGACTCCATCGTGCCCTATGCGGCGCAGGAGGAACTGTCTCGCAATTTCCGTGCCGGCCAGCTGATCACCATCAACGGCGCACGCCACGAGCTGTTTCACGACAGGGACATCTACCGTGCCCAGGGGCTTGCGGCGATCGGGGCATTCATGCCTGGACAGGATGGCGGTTTCGGGCTTTCCGAGACGGCCGCGTGATCCCTCGACCCGCTCTGTAACCCTATTTGCCGGAAAGCAGCTTCATGGCTTCCGCATGCACGGCCTTGCTGCCCGCTGCAAGAATATTGCCGCCGTTTTCCGGGCGGTCGCCGTCCCAGGTGGTGATGATGCCGCCCGCCTGCTCGATAATCGGGATCAGCGCTCCGACGTCGTAGGGCTTCAGGTTATTCTCGACCACGAGGTCGATATGGCCGGAGGCGAGCAGCACATAGGCGTAGCAATCGCAGCCATAACGGAACAGCCGGACCTTCTCCTCGACCGAACGGTATTTCGCCAGATCGTCGCTCCCGAAGATATGCGGCGAGGTGGTGAACAAGGTGGCGTCGGCGAGGCTGCCGCAGTCACGCACCGAAATCTGCAGCCGCTCGCCGTCCGGGCCCGAATACCAGGCATTCGTGCCGTCGGCGAAATAACGCTCTCCGATAAAAGGCTGGTCCATCAGCCCCATCGCGGCACGGCCGTTCGACTGGAAGCCGATCAGCGTGCCCCAGACCGGCAGGCCGGAAATGAAGGCGCGCGTACCGTCGATCGGATCGATCACCCAGACATGCTCACGGTCGAGGCCGACATTCCCATGCTCCTCGCCGAGAATGCCGTGTTCGGGAAAGCGTGCGGTGATCAGCGCCCGGATCGCCGTCTCAGCGGCGCGGTCGCCCTCGGTCACCGGGTCGAACCCGCCCTGCTCCTTGTTGACCACGGAAAGGCCTGTGCGGAAGCGCGGCAGGGTCTCGGCCTTGGCGGCGGCGGCAAGCGCATCGAAGAAGTCGCGATCGGGAAGCATGGGAAATCCACTGTTGGAATGAAGACCTGTTCTAAAACACCCGCCCGAAGCATGGAACCGGATTCGAGCCGAATGCGCAGAAAATCAAAAAATGATCTTTCGCTGCCAAAAATCTCAGCAATCCGCCTAAAAATGGCGCATATTTAAGCAACTAAAAAAGTTGCTTGACATTTGTGCAGCGCACTCGTAGCTTCAATGCACAGTCTTTGACTGTAAATACCCTCCTTGGGTGTTTCCTCCCTAGACTTAGCCGCGCCCACAAGCGCGGTTTTTTTTGCGCGCGATCGAGCGCGCGAGCCTGCCAACCCGCCGGCAAACGATCAAACCTGTGGAAAACTAAAGGGACTATTCTGCCGCGAGCGCGCTGTCGCCGGCGAAATCGACGACGAAGTCCGCCATCTGCCGCATGAAGGTGGAAAGGGCGGCCGCGACCATCGGGAATTCCGGTCGCCTGGCGAGCGTCATCTCGTCAACGTAGAGCGCGCGGTTGATCTCGATCTGCAGCGCATGCAGGCCGCGCACCGGCCGTCCGTAATGTTCGGTGATGAAGCCGCCGGCATAGGGCTTGTTGCGAACCGCCGAAAATCCCATGCCGTCGAGGAACTGCATCGCCGCCCGTGAGAGCTCCGCAGACGCGCTGGTGCCGTAGCGGTCGCCGATGATGAAGTCAGGCCGCACGTCCGAACCGGACAGCCTGATATTGCCGGGCATCGAATGGCAGTCGATCAGGATGGCGAGCCCGAAGCGTGCATGGGTGCGGGCGATCAGCTTGCGAAGGCAGGCATGATAAGGCTTGTAGATCGTTTCAATACGCGACAGCGCCTCGTTGACCGGCAGCCGGCGGCGATAGATTTCCATGTTTTCCGCGACGATCCGCGGGATCGTGCCGAGCCCGCCTGCGACCCGCATCGAGCCGATATTGACGAAAGGCGGCAAAGGCCCGTCGAACATGCGCGGATCGAGCTCGTAGGGCTCGCGGTTGACGTCGAGATAGGCGCGGGGGAAATGGGCGAGAAGCAGCGGCGCGCCGAGCTCCGGCGCATCGGCGAAAAGCTCGTCGACATAGTGGTCCGCGGAGCGGCGGATGGAGAGCGAATCGAGGTCGCTCTCGGCGAGAAATTCGGGCGGATAGAAGCTGCCGCTGTGAGGCGAATTGAAGACGAAGGGGATAGTCTGCGTGGCGGGCTCCCTCACTTCGAAGTGTTCAAAATCACCCGCGTTGCAATCCATCCTGCCTTTACCATGTCACGAACTTGTTCTGGAACTCATGTTGCCAGTTGCCCGAGGCGAAGTCCATACTATCTATACCCTACCAAATCCTCTTGCACCCTCATTAAACGGATGTTTACCGCGTGTAGGCAGTGTAAGAGATACCGACAACTCTAAAAATTTGCATTGGATAACGGTCCTGGAGATGATTCAGAAAATCCTTCTCGCCGAAGACGATAACGACATGCGTCGTTTCCTGGTGAAGGCGCTTGAAAAGGCGGGCTACAAGGTTGCGTCCTTCGACAACGGCGCGAGCGCCTATGATCGCCTGCGCGAAGAGCCCTTCTCGCTGCTCCTGACCGACATCGTCATGCCGGAAATGGACGGGATCGAACTCGCCCGCCGGGCGACCGAACTCGACCCGGACCTGAAGGTGATGTTCATCACCGGTTTCGCAGCCGTCGCGCTGAACTCCGATTCCAAGGCCCCGAAGGACGCCAAGGTTCTGTCGAAGCCCTTCCACCTGCGCGATCTGGTGGACGAAGTGAACAAGCTCCTGGCGGCCTGAGGCCCCGAAAGCCCTGATCTGCAAGGCCTTCAAAAAACCTTCGCATTTCATGGCAAAAACCTGTTGACGGCCCGACCAGTCTATGGTCTATGCGCCGCCACGGATGGGCGTGTAGCTCAGCGGGAGAGCACTACGTTGACATCGTAGGGGTCACAGGTTCAATCCCTGTCACGCCCACCATCCAGTTCAAAACGTTGAGAAATCCGCTTCGGCGGATTTCTTCGTTTCTGATCCCTCCCTTAACCTGATCGTTCCAAAACGGCGCACTTTCGCCCGAAAATCTTCACCAGCCTTGCTGGCGATTTGGTCATCTGCGCTTGTTATGGTGTTACGACATCAAGGAGGCGAAGATGGCGCAGTTCAAGAATTCGGAGCATCTCGTCCAGACGAAGGCACCGGCCTTCGAGAAGGATTGGATGCCGGGACAGAAGGTGCCGAATGCCGGCATCTACCGCTGCAGGACCTGCGGCGACGAAATCGTCGTGCACAAGGACGCGGCCATCCCGCAGATCCACCACGAACATACCGTCCTCGGGCCTGTGATCTGGAAGCTGCTGGTCTTCGCCCAGAAACATCCGTCGCGCCCCTGAGGGCCGCGGTTTCCGCGCGGCAGTTCCTGCTGTTCATCTTTTTTCGCGGAGCGTACCGAATCGGCCGGAACCAGCCTCGTAACACGACATGGAATGTGCCAAATGCGACCCACCGCGTCATTGATGCGGATTTTCCCCAATTTGCCCCGCCCGACCTTCGGCGGGGCTTTTTTGTTTCGGGAGACTGATTCGCCCGGTTTTCTCGCGTTTCACGCCCGGTGATCAGAGAATCGCGTTGCCGGCCACAAAAGCCAGCACGACGAAAACCAGGAAGATGACGAGGAAGATGAAGAAGAGGATTTTCGCGATCGAAGCCGTCGCGGCGGAAACGCCGGAAAAGCCGAGGAAACCGGAAATCAGCGAGATGACCAGGAAGATGAGAGCCCATTTCAGCATGGAATTTTTTCCTTCACGTTGATGGTCCGATAACGCGAAGAAATGTTCCAGAGTTCCATAAACGTGCCCCCGTAAGCCTCGACTGCGAAGCGGCGTATCTCCAATATGTCCCTGCCCGCTGCGCGACATCCGCGAAACGCGAATTGGATTGCGACACATGATATTGAGCACCGAATACGACCGGACGCTGTCTCTTGCCAATAAAGCCGCCGTCGCGGCCGGGAATGCCGTGATCGAACGGTGGGAAGCATCCCGCAGCAAGGTCCGCTTCAAGGGGCCAAGCGATCTGGTGACCGGCGCCGATCTGCTCTCGGACGAGATTATCCAGGCGGCGATCAAGGCCGAGTTTCCCCTCCACCGCATTCTCTCGGAAGAAGACGCCGACAGCCACCGCTTCGATTACTCAGGTCCCTTGTGGATTATCGACCCAATCGACGGAACCGCGAATTACGCAAGGGGACATCCCTATTTCGGCATTTCGGTCGCTTTCGCCATGAATGGCGACGTTCTGGCGGGGTGCGTCCATGCGCCTGCTTTAGGCGAAACGTTCACTGCGGCGAAGGGCCAGGGCGCCTTTTTGAACGGCCGCCCGATCCGGACGTCCTCGCCGGATAGCCTGGCTCGTTCGATCGTCAGCACCGGTTTCCCGCATGAAAAAAGCGATCCCGGTCCGCTGCTGGAACGGGTGCGGATACTTCTGTCGATGTGCCAGGACATCCGGCGCGGCGCGGCGCCGGTTCTGGATATCGCCTATGTCGCGGCCGGACGGCTAGATGCCCACACGGAAACGCTGTTCCCGTGGGACGTCGCAGCCGCGGGGCTTATCGCGACGGAGGCTGGCGCAACCCGCAGCCATCTTGCAGGCGTTTCCGAAAACATTCCGCCTGATCTATCCGGAAACGCGGTCCTGTTCTCCTCGCCTGCCATTCACGATGAGATCGCGGCACACCTTCGGCGATGACGATCCCGCAGAATCCTGAAGGCCACAGAACCTTTTCACGCGGCTTCGTTGCGGCATGCCGGGCTACCGGAAGAGGTGCGCCGTCCCCGCCACGACGATCGTCACCCGATCGCCGGGGACCAGCGTCTCGCGGCTCGGGATGTCGAGCCGGAAGGAGAAGCCCTGCGGATCGCCGCCAAGCGCGATCCTGACATCCGAGGTCGGGCCGCAGAAATTGATCTCGGCGATTGTCCCGACCGCCCCGTCGCTACCATTCTGAGCCCTGGCCTGCGTGACGGTGATCTGTTCCGGCCGCAGCATGATCTCCGCCTTGCCGCGATAGGCGACGTCATCGACCGGCAGGACCCCGAGCGGGCTTTGCGCCCTCCCGTCCGCGACATCGGCCGGCAGCACGATCGCCTCGCCGAGGAAGGCCGCCGTCGCCGCGTCGACGGGCCTGGAATAGACCTCGCGCGGAGAGCCCACCTGTGCAAACTTCCCCGCCCGCATCACCGCCACCTGGTCGGCAAAGGCGAGTGCCTCGCCCTGGTCGTGGGTGACCAGCAGCGTGGTGATGCCGGCGGCGTTCAGCACGTCGGTCACCGCCTTGCGGGTCGCGGCCCTCAGGCCGGTATCCAGCGCCGAGAAGGGCTCGTCGAGCAGCATCAGCCTCGGCTTGCGCGCAAGAGCCCTGGCGAGCGCTACGCGCTGCTGCTGGCCGCCCGAGAGCTGGTCCGGCTTGCGGGCGAGCATGGCCGGGTCGAGCCCGACCATGTCCATCAGCTGGGCGATGCGGGCATCCTTCACCGAGGCCTCAGCCTCCAGCCCGAAACCGATATTCTGCCGGATCGTCAGATGCGGAAACAGGCAACCGTCCTGTGCGACAATACCGATGCCGCGCTTGTGCGCCGGCACCTGGGAGCGAGCGTCGGCAAGCTGCTGGCCGGCGAACACGATGCGGCCCTCATCCGGCGCATCGAAGCCGGCAACCAGGCGCAGAAGCGTGGTCTTGCCGCAGCCGGAAGGCCCGACGATCGCCGTACGGCTGCCGGCCGTCACCGCCAGGTCGATGCCGTCGAGGGCTGCGACGGAGCCATACTGTTTGCGCAGGGAGGTCAGGGTAAGAAACGTCATCGCCCGGCGATCTTTTTCGATTGGTGATGGAGAAGGAAGGTGAGCGGCAGCGAGAAGGCGACCATCAGCACCGCATAGGGCGCAGCGCCCGCATAGTCGATCTCTCCGGTCAGCGCCCAGAAGGCCATGGCGAGCGTGCGGGTGCCATTCGGCGCCAGCATCTGGGTGGCGGTCAGTTCGTTCATGATGCCGAGCGAGGAGAGCGCCACGCCCGCCGCAGCCCCCGGTGCCGCAAGCCGGATCGTCGTCGCAAGCAGCGCATTGCCCGGCGAGCGCCCGAGGCTCGCTGCCGCCTGCTCGATCTCGACCGGCACCTGCGCGATGCTGGCGCGCAGGCTCACCAGCGCGCGGGGCAGGAACATCACAACATAGGCGAGCACGATGGTGGCTACGCTCTGGTAGAGCGGCAGCATGACCCGCACGGTGATGGTGACGAGCGCCAGCGCCACGACGACGCCCGGCATCGAGCTTGCGAGATAATAGCAGCCTTCGAGGAAGCGGCTGGCGCGGGTCGGCCGGCGCACCGAGAGCCATGCGATCGGCACGGCGGCGGCGGTTGTGACGATCCCGCCGATCAGGCAGATGACAAGCGTCTGCCACAGCGCCAGCCCAACCTCGTCGACCTGCCACACGCCGGCGCCGCCGGCGATCAACCAGCGCCCGAGCGTCAGCACCGGAATGCCGAGCGCAAAGGCGGCGGTCGCAGCCGGCAGAAGGAGAGCGACATATTTCCACCGGCCGAGCCGTGCGATCTTCGGCCGGCGGGCGACGCCGGAGCCGAGCCGCGCATAGCGGCTGCGCCCGCGCAGCGAAGCTTCGAGGCCGAGCAGCACGAAACAGCAGAGCACCAGCACCAGCGCCAGCATGTAGGCCGCAACACCGTTATAGGTCGACTGGAACTGGTCGATGATCGCGGTCGTGAACGTGTCGAAGCGGATCATCGCAAACAGACCGTATTCGGCCAGCAGATGCAGGCCGATCAGCAGCGCGCCGCCGCAAAGGGCAAGCCGGAGCTGCGGCAGCACGACGCGCCGGAAGACGGCGAAGGGCGCCAGCCCCAGCGAGGCCGCCTGATCCTCCAGAGCCGGGTCGAGCAGCCGGAAGGCGGCCGAAAGCGGAAGGTAGAGAAACGGAAAATAGGCGACGACCGAGATCGCGACGCCGGCGGGAAGGCCGTTGAAACCAGGCCACATTCCGATCCAGGCATAGGAATGCACGAAGGCGGGCACGGCAAGCGGCGTGACGCAGAGCCACGACCAGAACCGCGCGCCCGGCAGGTCGCTACGTTCCGTCAGCCAGGCGAGCGAAACGCCAAGCACGGCGCAGATCGGAATGGTGAAAATGACGAGCAGGACCGTATTGGCCAGCAGCTCGCCGACCCGCGAGCGGAAGATCAGCTGCGAAGCCATGTCCCAGCCGGTGACGACCGCCGCCCACAGCACGAAGCCGAGCGGCAGGAGCGCCAGCAAGGCCACCACGACCGCGATCGTCAGCGTCCAGGACGACGCCGCCGGCAGGCGGTGTCGCGGCGCGATGGAGACCCTGGTATCTGTGGTGGAAGTCATTGCCGGTCCGAAAATACGAGACATCGCAGGTACGCCCTGCGATGTCTCCATGCAACTGTTATCGACCGCTTTTAGAGCAGGCCGGCGGCGGTCATCATGTCGGTGACCTTGGCGTTGTTGAGCGTCGAGGGCTCGACCTTCGGGGCTGCCAGGTCTGCGATGGGAGTCAGCATCTTGTTGGAAGCCTCGCCCTTGCCGACGGCGTATTCAAAGGAGGTGCCGTCGCGCAGGATCTTCTGGCCGCCCTTGCCGGTGACCCACTTCAGGAAGGCCTGCGCCTGTTCCTTGTGCTTGGAGGAGGCGAGGACGCCGCCGCCCGAGATCGACACGAAGGCACCCGGATCCTGGTTCTTGAAATAGTGCATGCCGATGTTCTTGGTATTCTCGCCGGTCTTCGCGACGTCGCCGAAATAGTAGTAGTGATAGATCAGAGCGCCTTCGAACTGGCCGGCGTTGACCGCCTTCATCGCCGTCGAATTGCCGCGGATCGGCGTCGCGTTTTCCTTCATGCCCTTCAGCCAGGCCGCGGTCGCTTCTTCGCCCTTCAGCTGCAACAACGCCCCGACGATCGCCTGGAAATCGGCGCCCGACGGAGATGCCGTCCAGCGGCCCTTCCATTCCGGCTTGGCGAGGTCGAGCATCGACTTCGGCAGCTTGTCCTGCGTCAGCTTGGTCTTGTCATAGACAAAAACGGTCGAGCGGGCAGCGATGCCGACCCAGTTGCCGTTGGCCGGATGGAAACCCGGCAGAACCTGGTCGAGGGTTGCCTTGTCGACCGGCGCGAAAAGGCCCTTGCCGTCGACCAGCACCATGGCCGGCGAATTTTCGGTCAGGAACACGTCGGCCGGCGAATTGGCGCCCTCCTGGACGATCTGGTTGGCGATTTCGAGGTCGCTGCCCTGGCGGATGGTGACCGCGATGCCGGTCTCTTCCGTGAAGGCCTTCACCCATTCCTTGGTCAGCCCTTCATGCTGGGCGTTATAGATGGTGAGACTGTCGGCCACCTGCGCCGAAGCCGGCGATGACAGGGACAGAACGGAAAAGGCCAGGACAACGCCCGCAGCCAAGGTGAATGAAGTTCTCAAGGTCGCCTCCGCAAGAGAGTCAGGAATTTGACGAGCCCCCTCATAACCAAAGCAGAGATTTATGGTCAAGTTTATTTGCATGAAAGGCGTAACGAAAGCGTGATTTACGTTTAAAATACAAACGGATACAGACGCCGACGCGAATTGATCGCGGCACCGGCTCTTGGGCATGCAAATTGTACTTGGGCGAAAATGCCGCCGGTGGCATCGTCGCAATGTTCCGGCCCGCGGGCAAGTTGGCGACTTGCCGCAGACGTGCCGACGCGGATTTCCGCGCAGGCGCCCGAATCAGCTATGGCTAATTCGAACACATCGGGAACGGGCATGGCTGTTGCTTATCTGGAAAAGCTGAACGACGCGCAGCGGCGCGCGGTGGAGCACGGCTCCGACGTACCGAACGGCGGCGCGGCCGGCCCGTTGCTGGTCATCGCCGGCGCCGGTTCCGGCAAGACCAACACGCTCGCCCACCGCGTCGCGCACCTGATCGTCTCGGGCGCCGATCCGCGCCGCATCCTGCTGATGACCTTTTCCCGCCGCGCCGCTTCCGAAATGGGCCGCCGCGTCGAGCGCATCTGCGCGCAGGTGCTGGGGGCCAATGCCGGCATCATGACCGATGCGCTCGCCTGGGCCGGCACTTTCCACGGCATCGGCGCCCGCCTCTTGCGCCTCTATGCCGAACAGATCGGCCTCGACCACGATTTCACCATCCACGACCGGGAAGACTCCGCCGACCTGATGAACCTGGTGCGCCACGAACTCGGCTTCTCGAAGACAGAGAACCGGTTTCCGACCAAGGGCACCTGTCTTCAGATCTATTCCCGCGCCGTAAATTCCGAAACGCCGCTCGACGAGGTGCTGAAACTGCATTTTCCCTGGTGCTCGGCCTGGGAACCGCAGCTGCGCGAACTCTTCGCCTCCTATGTCGAGGCCAAGCAGGCCCAGAACGTGCTGGATTACGACGATCTCCTGCTCTACTGGGCGCAGATGATGAGCGAACCGGCGATTGCTGAAGATGTCGGCGGCCGCTTCGACCATGTGCTGGTCGACGAATACCAGGACACCAACCGCCTGCAATCGTCGATCCTGATGGCGATGAAGCCCGGCGGCATCGGGCTGACCGTCGTCGGCGACGACGCCCAGTCGATCTATTCCTTCCGCGCCGCGACGATCCGCAACATCCTCGATTTCCCGAACACGTTCGATCCGCCGGCCAATATCGTCACGCTCGACCGCAATTACCGCTCGACCAACACGATCCTGGCGGCCGCCAACGGCGTCATCGACCTCGCCCGCGAGCGCTTCACCAAGAACCTGTGGACAGACCGCCAGTCCGAGGAGCGCCCCCGCCTCGTCGCCGTCAAGGACGAGACCGAACAGGCCAATTACATCGTCGAAAAAATCCTCGAAAACCGCGAAACCGGCATAACGCTCAAACAGCAGGCCGTGCTGTTCCGCTCCTCGCACCATTCCGGCCCGCTCGAAGTCGAGCTCACCCGCCGCAACATCCCCTTCGTGAAATTCGGCGGCCTGAAATTCCTCGACAGCGCCCATGTCAAGGACCTGCTGGCCGCGCTGCGCTTCGCCCAGAATCCGCGCGACCGCGTCGCCGGTTTCCGGTTGATGCAGCTCATTCCCGGCATCGGCCCACAGACGGCCGGCAAGATCCTCGACGCCATCGCCGCCGACCCGGAACCGCTCGCAGCGCTGCAGGAAATCCCCACCCCGCCGCGCTCCGGCGCCGACTGGCCGGCCTTCGTCGACATGCTCGCCGCAGTGCGCCGGGGCCAGGGCTGGCCCTCCGAGATCGGCCTTGCCCGCCAATGGTACGAGCCGCATCTCATCCGAATTCACGAGGATGCCGAAACCCGCAAGGCCGACCTGCTGCAACTCGAACAGATCGCCTCCGGTTATACCTCGCGCGAACGCTTCCTCACAGAACTAACCCTCGACCCGCCGGATGCGACCAGCGCCGAATCCGGCACGCCCCTGCTCGACGAGGACTACCTCATCCTCTCGACCATCCACTCCTCCAAGGGCCAGGAATGGCGCTCTGTCTTCCTCTTGAACTGCGTCGACGGCTGCATCCCGTCCGATCTCGGAGTCGGCTCGACCGCCGAGATCGAGGAGGAGCGCCGCCTCCTCTATGTCGCGATGACGCGGGCCAAGGACCACCTGCACCTGATGACGCCGCAGCGCTTCTTCGTCCACGGCCAGGCGTCGCAGGGCGACCGGCATGTCTACGCCGCCCGCACCCGCTTCATCCCGGCCACCCTGCTGCAATTCTTCGAAACCGCCGCCTGGCCGGTCGTGGCGCCGATGTCCGACGCCGAACGCCAGGCCCGCCACCAGGTCCGCATCGACGTCACCGCCCGCATGCGCGGCATGTGGCGTTAGGCTGCCCCGAGCCCCCCTGTTGTCACAAACTTCTAACCCGGCTGTGGGATGAGCGGGCGATCGAACCGGCTGCGACATGCCGTTGCCAACCCGGACCTTGAGGGCTGAACTCCCATGGACAGTATCGAAGTCTTCGATGGGCATAACGATGCGGTCCAGTTCATGGTGGACTACGAACCGACCGGCCGCGATTTCCTGGCCCGGTCTGAGGAAGGCCATCTCGATCTTCCTCGCGCACTCGAAGGACGCCTGATCGGTGGCCTGTTCGCTCTCTATGCCCGCCCCGAGCGCAAACCGGAAAACGACCTTATCGTCACCAGCGACGGATACGAGGTCCGGTATGCCGACGCCGTGCCATTGGATTACGCCCGCCTTCAGATCGACGCGCAGCTTTCCGCAATCGGCGGACTGATCCGGCGTTCGAACGGTCGGATGCGGCCTGCGACCGATGTCGACGGCATCAGGACAGCCCGTGCCGATTCCGCTTTTGCCGTCGTCCTTCACATGGAGGGCGCCGAAGCGATCGACCCGGATCTGGATTATCTCCATCGCTTGCACGAAGCCGGTCTCCGGTCCCTCGGCCCGGTCTGGAGTCGTCCGAACATCTTCGGTTACGGCGTTCCCTTTGCCTATCCAAGGTCTCCCGACACCGGTCCCGGACTGACTGATCTCGGCAGAAATCTGGTCAGGACCTGCAATGCTCTCGGCATCATGATCGACCTCTCGCATCTCAATGAGCGCGGATTCTGGGACGTCGCGGCCTTGAGCACCGCTCCCCTCGTCGCCACCCATGCCTGCGCCCATGCGCTATGCCCCTCGACCCGCAATCTCACCGACCGGCAGCTCGATGCCATTCGCGATACGGATGGCGTCATCGGCTTCAACCTCGCCGTCTACGACATCCGTGCCGACGCCCATCTCGACGCGGATACGCCGCTCGATGTTGTGGTCCGCCACATCGAATATCTCATCGACCGCGTGGGAGCGGATAGAGTGGCTCTCGGCTCAGACTTCGACGGTACCGTCATACCCCGCCAGATCGGCGACGCAAGCGGCTTGCCGCATCTCTTCGACGCCATGCGCAAGGCCGGATTCGACGAGCCTACCTTGCGAAAATTCGCCATCGAAAACTGGCTTCGCGTGTTCGGCCTCACCTGGTCGTCCTGATCGGAGAAGACGATCACCGGCTGTCCTGCAATAGAGATATCCCAGTCTGTCCCCTCGCCTGTCGCATTGACTTGGCCGGAGCCGGATGGGAAACAACCGGCATCGTTCAGACGGGAGGGGATGAATGGCCAGTCGCAAAATCGTTCTGGTTCAGGGGGCCTGGGGGTCGAGCGCGAGCTGGACGCCGGTCGCCGATCTGCTGCGGGGCATGGGTCACCAGGTCTTCGTGCCGAGCCTCACCGGGCTCGGTGAACGCACCCACCTGTTTTCGGGCGCCATCAATCTCGACACCCATATCGGCGACGTCTGCGGCCTCATCGAAGCGGAAGGCCTGGAAGAATTCGACCTCGTCGGCCATTCCTATGGCGGCATGGTGATATCGGGCGTCGCCGACCGTTTCGCGGCCCGCATCCGTACCCTGACCTATCTCGACGCTTTCCTGCCGGAAAACGGCCAGTCGGCGCTCGATCTGCTCGGCCCGGAAGTGGCGCTTGCCAACCTCGCCATGGCCGGCGAACTCGGCGGCGTCGCGGTGCCGCCCCCTGCCCGTCACGCGACCCGCGTGCCGGAACATCTGCGCCATTACATGACCAGCCGTTCGCCGCAGCCGTTCGCGACGATGATCCAGAAGATCAGGCTCTCGGGTGACTATCGGAAGATCACGAAAAGGCTTTACGTCTCGGCCAGTATCGACCAGTCAAAAATCTTCTCCGGCATCTACGCCAGGGTCAGCGCCGATCCGTCCTGGGTATCCATGGAAGTGCCGAGCGGCCACATGCTGCAGCTCGAAATGCCGGAACAGGTCGCCCGGATCATCCACGATTTCATCGGCTGACTTTTCGCCCGGTCAGTCCGGCGAAACCGAAAGCGGCGGCGGAAACAACCGCCGCCGCTTTCCGTATCACTTTACGATCGGCTTGATCGACAACAGGATATCGACCAGTTCCTTCTGGTGCTTTTCCTCGTCGCCCTTGGTTCCCCAATAGGTGACGACGAGACCCTTGGTCGGCGACGTCTGGATCAGTGCAAGCCCGACGCTCACCGGACCGTTCTCGTCCTTGCCGTCCCAATCGAGCGTGGTCATCTGCATGCCGTTGAACTCCTCGACCGGAGTTTCCTTCAGCGTCTTCGGATCGACGGTGACGCCAACCTCCTTCAGGAAATCGATGGCCTCCGAAACGGTCTTGTCCATCGACTTCAGCTCCGCGACATCGGCGGAAAGATAGACGGCATCGTCACTGGACGTGGCATCGACGCCGGTGTCGGTTTCCTTCGGGTTCCAGCTGTCGGGGATCTTGATGCTGGCGATCGGAGCATCGCTCGGGAACTTGAGTGTTTTCGCCTGGGCCAGCATGGGCGCGGCGAGGACGAGCATGGCAATAAGAAGAGTTTTTTTCATCTGGGAATCCTGAAAGGTTGGGAACCGCAGATGCTTCAACCAGCGGCGAAAACCGTTTAGCACACAGCTCTTTAAGAATAGGTGGAGCAAACGTTCAAAAAGCCGGCAATTCCGCAAGGTTATTCTTGGGGGTTGCAGCCGTCCTCTTCGAACTCCCGCGGGCGAGCCTAGCTCGGGCTGCGTCCGCCGCCATGCCGCTCCAGAAGCTCGATCTGGATCTGCTGCATTTCTGCCAGCCGCTCCCATTGATGCGCCATCTGGTGGTCGATCTTTTCGTGCAGCTGGCGGATTTCCAGTTCGGCGCGCAGGTTGATCATGTAGTCGTTCTCCGAGCGCATCCGGTCCTTCTCCTCCTGCCGGCGTTGGCTCATCATGATGACCGGCGCCTGCAGCGCCGCCAGGCACGAGAGCACCAGGTTGAGCAGGATGAACGGATAGGGGTCGAAAGGCTGGGCGAACAGGCCGACGACGTTCAACGCCATCCACACGACGAGCACGCCGAGAAAGCTCAGGATGAAGGTCCAGGAGCCGCCGAAGGAGGCGACCTTGTCGGCCACCCGCTCGCCGAAGGTGGGATTGCGCTCGAGCAGGCCGGCAGCGCTCTTCTGCACCGTCGAAGCGCCCTTCTCGAAACTGTCCAGCACGCGCCGGTCGAGTTCGGAGAGCTCGCCCCGCTCCTCGTCCAGCAGCTTTTCCACGTAACGGCGGCGGAAACGGGCAAGGTCCTCGTCGCAGATCAGGCTGTTCTCATCGCAGTCCTTCACCTCCTCGACGATCATCTCGGCAAGATGCGGTCGCAGATATCCGGTCCTGTGCATTTTCGAGAGTGGGAAGGTGCGGCCGCAGACGATGCATTGTCCGGTCTTGGCGGACGTCATATGCCTGCCCATGTCATGCCTCTTCCTTCTTCTTTTTCGCATGCGCGTGAAGCGGCGAGAGGTGGAAGAGGCGCGGCGAGAACTTGGCCCGGAACTCTTCCGAACGGCCGATATAGATGAGCGTCACACCGTCGAGACGGCTGAGCACGTTCAGCAGCCGTTCCTGGGTTTCCGGCTCCAGGCCTTCCAGCACGTCGTCCATGATCAGCCAGGCCGGCTTGCGCAGCAACGCGTTGGCGATCGCGAGCGATGCCTCCTCGTCCTTGTCGAGCAGCCGGTCCCAGCGCTCCACGTCGTCCAGCCTGCCCACGAGACGGCCGAGCCCGACCTTTTCGAGGGCTTGCTTCAGCGCCTTGTCATCGGCGCCGGTCAGTCCGGCGGGAGAGATCATCACCTCGCGCAGCGTCGCCGTCGGCAGGTATCCGTCCTGCGGCATCATGATCATGCTGTCCACCGGCGGCAGGCCGATCTCGCCGCGCCCCCAGGGCCAGATGCCTGCCAGCGCCTGAAAGAACAGATGCCGGTCGGCGCCCGGGTCACCGTTGACCATCACCCGTTCGCCCGGCTTGATGGCGCAATCGCCTTCCACCACGCGCACCCCGTGTCCCGCCTCTGCCAGATCGGGCTCGCCATAGACCGTAATTCCGCAAAGGCTGATGCCCTCGCCTTGCTGCGCCTCGCGATAGGCGATCACCCCGCCCTTCTTGGCCGGCGTATCCATGAGCAGCAGCGCGTTGCGGAAGGACGAGACGCGGTTCAGCGTCGCGCGCCAGTCGGCGATGACGCTGAAATTGACGACATACCAGCGGAGCGCCTGGTTGACCTGGTTGAAGGCACCGACAGCCATCATCAGCCCACCGAAGGAAAGCTCGCCCGAAAAATACATCGGCGAGGCGATGATAATCGGTGCCACCAGCGCCAGCCAGCCGAACCCGGCCGACACCCAGGTGAGATTGGCGAGCGCCCAGGCAAGCTTGCGCAGCATGCCCAGCACCCCGTCGATCGCGAAATGCACACGGGTGAGTTCGTTCGCCTCGCCGCGCGCCAGCGCGATCGGCTTCAGGTTCTCGTTGGCGCGCACCAGGGCTGAGCGCAGGTCCGCTTCGCGCGCATAACGCTCCGCATTGAGCCGCGGCAGCAGGTTGCCGACCACGTTGCTCAGCACCGAACCCAGCAGCGCATAGAGGATCGTCGTCCAAACCATGTAGCCGGGGATCGAAATGGTGCGGCCGCCGAAATGGAAGACGAAATCCGACGATATCGCCCAGAGGACACCGATGAAGCTCGCCAGCAGAATGGTGGAGTTGACGAGCCCGATCGCCAGCGCCGTGGTGTTTTCCGCCAGGATGCGGGTGTCCTCGTGCAGCCGCTGGTCGGGATTGTTGGCGATCGCGCCGGCCCCGGCGAGCTTCAGCGCCCGGCCGGGCTTCAGCCAGACGTCGGCGAGATCGCGCGCCAACCCCTCGCGCATCCGCATCGCAGTGATCTGATTGAGCCATTGCTGGACGACGTTGAGCAGGGTCAGCGAAAAGGCGATGACACCAAAGACGACGAGCTGGTTTAAGAATTCCGGCATGTCGCGCCGTTCCAGCGCATCATAGAACGGCCCGTTCCACTCGTTCAATCGGTATGTCGCATAGGTGGTTGCGAAGATGACCAGGAGCAGCGCCACGATCAGCACCAGAACGCGATTGCGCACCGGCGCATTCCAGAATGCTCTGCCCATCATGCGGAGCTGACCACCCAGGGAAAGTTCGAAGGCCGGCACTACACCTTCGGAATTCTGCGACATCTACTGCGACTCCTGCAAACACCCTCGTCACCCCTAACTTAGCATGCGTTTGCGGCTTGCGCAGCTTCGAGGGGATCGGCTCCCCCTATATGATGACGCAATCGCAATTCCTCACCCTACGCCACCAAAATTGAGCAGCTCGTCGCCGCAGAGCCCGCAGCAGGGATGATCCGGGAAGTGCGCGGCATTCCCTACCCCGTTGATACGGCAGGATAATCGCATCCGGGATGTAAAGTGGGGGTGGCATCCCCAACCCTCCTCCACAAGAGGGAGGGGACTCTACGGACTGCCCCCCGCCAGCCCCAACGCGTCCCAAAACCGCTTGCAATTTTTGCAACAGAATGTTAATGACCGACCAGTCAGTCATAAATGGAGGCGCCCGGTGGCCGGGAGGAAAAGAGAAAAACGCGCTCCGCAGCAGCGCCGGGCCGAAATCCTGGCCGCCGCCTTCGCCTGCTTTTCCGAGCGCGGTTTTGCCGCCACCCGCATGGAGGATGTCGCGGTCCGCGCCGGCATCGCCAAGGGCACGGTCTACCTGCATTTCCCGGACAAGGAGGCGCTGTTCATCGAACTCGTCTCCGGCATCGCCTCGCCGATCCTCGGCCAGATCGACGGGCTGGCGGCCAACGAGGCGATCCCGCCGCGTTTCGCGGTGTCGATGTTCTACACGCTCTTCAAGCGCGAGGTGCTGGAGACCGAGCGCCGCCACCTGCTGCGCCTCATTCTCGCCGAAGGCCCGATGTTCCCGGCCGTCACCGAATTCTATCACCGGGAGATCATTTCCAAGGGTCTTGGCGTGCTGCGAATCCTACTGACGCGGGCGGCCGCCCGAGGCGAACTGCGCAATCCGGCGCTCGCCGAGATGCCGCAGATCGTCATGTCGCCGGCGCTGCTGTCGATCATCTGGACGACGCTTTTCGAAGCCTACGAACATCTCGACGCGCAAAAGCTGTTCGACACCTTCCTGGATACCCTGTTCGTGCCGGAGGGAGCCGCGAGATGAAGCGTGTCCTCGCCATCCTCATCCTCGCAGGCGCCGCCCTCGCCGCCTTGCCGTTTCTGCTCGCCGACAGGCCGCCGCGCCCCTATCAGGGCTGGGTCGAGGCCGATACGCTGTTCATCGGCACTGAGACCACCGGCCGCCTGACGAAACTCGACGTCGCCGAAGGCCAGGCCATCGAGGCGGGAACGCCACTCTTCAAACTCGACTCCTCCAGCGAAGAAGCCGCCGTCGCAGCAACCCGCGCCGCGCTTGCCCAATCCCAGGCCGCTCTGGACCTTGCGCAAGCCGCCCAGAAGCGCCCGGAAGAGATCGACGTGCTGCGCGCTTCCGAACGGGAAGCCACCGCCCGGCTGGACCTCGCCGAACAGGATCTCGACCGCACCCGGGTGCTGGTCGAACGCGGCACCTCCACCCGCGCCAATCTCGACACCGCGACCGCCACCGAAGCCGCCAACCGCGCCGCCCTCGACAACGTCCGCAGCCAGATCATCCTCGCCGCCCTCCCCGCCCGCGACGAGACCCTGCGCCAGGCGCGCGAAACCGTTGCGGCCGCCAGGGCCGAACTCGCATCGGCGCAGGCAGCGCTTGCCCGCCGCTCGGTTTCGGCGCCGGCCACAGGCAGCATCGAGACGCTCTATTACCGAAGCGGCGAAGTCGTGCCCGCCGGCCGGCCGATCGTCGCACTCCTGCCGCCCGAAAATGTCCGCATCCGCTTCTTCGTGCCGGAAACCGAAATCGCCCGCCTGTCGCTCGGCCAGCCGATCCGCGTCACCTGCGACGCCTGCCGGCCGGCCGACGCGAAGGTCAGCTTCATATCCAAAACCGCCGAATATACCCCGCCGGAAATCTACAGCCTCGAGGAACGAGCCAAACTCGTCTATCGCGTCGAGGCGATACCGGCCGACCCGAAGGCACTGCGCCCCGGCCAGCCGGTCGACGTCCTGCCCGGACCACACCCATGACCGCCGCCGAAACCTACCAAGTCGACGCCCCGGAAACGGTGATCGACGTCCATCACCTCACCAAGAGCTTTGGCGGCCGCAAGGTGGTCGACGATGTCTCCATGTCGGTGAAGAAGGGCCGCATCCACGGCTTTCTCGGCCCCAACGGCTCCGGCAAGACGACCACGATCCGCATGCTCTGCGGCCTCCTGACGCCGGACAGCGGCGACGGCACCTGCCTCGGCTTCGACATCCTGACCGAAAGCGACCGCATCCGCCGCCGGGTCGGCTACATGACCCAGAAATTCTCGCTCTACCAGGACCTGTCGATCCGCGAGAACCTCGAATTCGTCGCCCGCGTCTACGGCCTGCCCGATCCGCGCGGCAAGGCGGGCGCCGCAATAGAACGCCTCGGCCTCAAGGGCCGCGAGAAACAACTGGCCGGCGAGCTGTCCGGCGGCTGGAAGCAGCGCCTCGCGCTCGGCGCCTGCATCCTGCCCGAACCGGCACTCCTCCTCCTCGACGAACCGACCGCCGGCGTCGACCCGAAGGCCCGCCGCGATTTCTGGAACGAGATCCACGCGCTTGCCGCCGACGGCCTCTCGGTTCTCGTCTCCACCCATTACATGGACGAGGCCGAGCGCTGCCACGAGATCGCCTATATCGCCTACGGAAAGCTGCTCGCCGAAGGCACGGTGGACGAGGTGATCGCCGGCACCGGCCTCGTCACCTTCACGGTCTCCGGCCCGGATGTGCACCATCTCCAGGGCGAACTCGAAAACCGGCCCGGCATCGACATGATCGCCCCGTTCGGTACCAGCCTGCATGTCGCCGGTCGCGATGCCGCGGCCCTGGAACAGGCCATCGCTCCCTATCGCGATCGGCCGGGCCTCAAATGGGAAAAGGGCGAACCGACGCTGGAAGACGCCTTCATCGACCTGATGCGCCGCTCGGAGGACAATTTCAAATGACCCCGGCACCAGGCAGCGCAAATGGCAACGGCGGCTCCTTCGGCCGCTTCTGGGCGATGACGGTCAAGGAATTCATCCAGATGACCCGCGACCGCATCACGCTCGCGACCATGGTCATGCTGCCGATCATGCAGCTCTTCCTGTTCGGCTTTGCCATCAACACCACCCCGCACAACCTGCCGACCGCCGTGCTGATGCGCGAAAACAGCGATGTCGGCCGCTCCATCCTCGCTGCCTTGAAGAACACCGATTTCTTCGAGGTGAAGACCGTTGTCACCCGCGCCGAAGACATGGACGCACACCTGCAATCCGGCGAGGCCCTGTTCGTCGTCGAAATTCCCGAAGGTTTCGAACGGTCGCTGCGCCGCGGCGATTCGCCCTCGCTGCTGATCGCCGCCGACGCCACCGATCCGGTTGCCGCCAGCTCGGCGCTCGGCGCGCTCTCCGGCATCATCTCCACCGCGCTCGAAAACGACCGCCAGGTCGCCTTCGCCGAGCCCGTGAAACCCGCCTTCCAGATCGTCCAGCACCGCCGCTACAACCCCGCCGGCTCCTCGACGCTCAACATCGTCCCCGGCCTGCTCGGCACCATCCTGACCATGACGCTGCTGATCTTCACCGCCCTCTCGGTCACCCGCGAGGTCGAGCGCGGCACGATGGAAAACCTGCTCTCCATGCCGATCAAGCCGCTGGAGATCATGCTCGGCAAGATCGCGCCCTACGTGCTGATCGGCCTCATCCAGGCGCTCGTCATCATCGGCGTCGGTATCCTCGTCTTCCGCGTACCCGTCCTCGGCGATCCCCTGTCGCTTGCGGCCGCGACCGCCCTCTTCGTCGTCACCAACCTGTCGATCGGCTACACGTTCTCGACGATTGCCGCCAACCAGCTGCAGGCCATGCAGATGGCGATGATGTTCTTCCTGCCGAACATCCTCCTCTCCGGCTTCATGTTCCCCTTCGCCGGCATGCCCGATTGGGCGCAGTGGATCGGCGAAGCCCTGCCGCTCACCCACTACATCCGCATCGTCCGGGCGGTGATGCTGAAGGGCGCAAGCATCGAGACATTGGCCTATGACACGCTGGCGCTCGCCGGCCTGATGGCAGTCGCCATGCTGATCGCGGTGCGCCGTTTCCGCCGCACGCTGGATTAATCCGGCTTGCCGGGCGCTGCCGGCCCCGCCTTGATCGCGTCGGCGAACTTGCGCATCAGCCGCACGAGGTCGCCGATTTCATCCGGCTCCCAGTCCGCAAAGACGCCGCTGCCGAGCCTCTCGCGTGCCGCATCTATCCTGTCCGTCATCGCCTTGCCCGCTTCGCTGACGACCGCCTCGCGCACGCGCTTGTCGGAGATGTTTCCCTGCCGGTTCACGAGCCCCAGGCTTTCGAGCTTCGCGACCTGGCGACTGACGGTCGTATAGTCGCGCCCGACCCGATCAGCCAGGTCCACCACGCCGATCGGACCAAACCGCTCGATAACGACGAGCAAGGGAAACAGCGCCCGGTCGAGCTTGATTCCCGCCTCGCTGATCAGCACGTCGTCGCGCTGCGGCTGGTTCATCACGCTCAGAATATCGAGCACCGCGCTGTGCAACTCGCGAAGCTGCGCCCCAATATGTGTATTTTGCACATTGTTTCTTGACGACATCGCCACCTCCCTATATATGTGCATTATACACATAAATTCTTCCATCGAAAGGAAACCCGCCATGAAAGCGGCCATTGTTCAAGCATCCGGGCAAGCGCCCGTCTATGGAGATTTCGCTGAACCGCTACCGTCATCGGACAGGAAATGCGTAACGGTCACGGCCTCCGCCATCAGTCAGGTCACCCGAAGCCGAGCCTCGGGCAAACATTACAGTTCATCCGGCCTTTTTCCCTTCGTTCCGGGTATCGATGGCGTCGGGCGCCTGGAAAACGGCGAGCGGGTCTATTTCGTCATGCCCACGGCACCTTACGGCGGCATGGCGGAAAGGACACTTGTCCCGGCAGGCCAATGCCTGGTGCTGCCCGATGATCTCGATGACGTGACGGCGGCGGCCATCGCCAACCCGGCATGTCGTCCTGGGCAGCCTATAAGGAACGCGCCCGCCTTCAACCCGGCGAAACCGTGCTGGTCAACGGCGCCACCGGCGCGTCCGGACGTCTTGCCGTCCAGATCGCCAAATATCTGGGCGCGAAGAAAGTCATCGCCACCGGCCGCAATATCGAAGCATTGCGCGAGGTCGCAGGTCTCGGTGCCGATGTGACGATCCCGCTCGTCGAGGATGACGCGGCCCTGGAGAAGGCCTTCAAACAGGAATTCGCGCAAGGCGTGGACATCGTCATCGACTATCTCTGGGGCCTCAGTGCACAAACGCTGCTGACTGCCGCAGCCAAGGCGGGCCCGGAGTCGGTACCGATCCGTTTCGTGCAGGTGGGCTCCGTCAGCGGCTCGGACATCACCCTGCCGAGCGCCGTCCTGCGCTCGTCGGCGATCGAATTGATGGGTAGCGGCATCGGCAGCATTCCGCTCGATCGCCTTTTCGTGTCGATCGAGGGACTGCTCGGCGCCACCCTGACCGGCGGCTTTCGCATCGCAACGAGGACGGCCCCCTTGTCCGACGTCGCGCAGGCCTGGACGTGGAACGACAGCAATGCACGCACCGTGTTGATCGCCGGTACGCGATAAGCTCCAAATCCGCCTTGCATTATTTACGTGCAACGCACAAAATCCTGGCAACGATCATCGATCGGCCAGCGTAAAGGCCGGCACGGGGCAGCCAAAGGGGCAGTATGTCGATCAAGGCGAGTATCTACCACCTTACCCATTACATGTACGACAAGCCCGTCCGTCTCGGACCGCAGATCATCCGCCTCAAACCGGCCGCCCATTCGCGCACCAAGGTGCTCAGCCATTCGCTGAAGGTGACGCCGTCCAACCACTTCGTGAACCTGCAGCAGGACCCTTACGGCAATTACCTCGCCCGATTCGTCTTTCCGGACCCGGTCACCGAGTTCAAGATCGAGGTCGATCTCGTCGCCGACATGACGGTCTACAATCCCTTCGACTTCTTCGTCGAAGAGGATGCGATGAAATGGCCGTTCAGCTATCCGCCGGAACTGGTCGAGGACCTGTCGATCTACATGACGCCGGAACCGCCGGAACCGGCGCTGGTCGATTACCTGAAGACCTTCGACATGTCCCCCGGCCAGCCGACGGTCGACATGGTGGTCGGCATCAATGCCCGCCTGCAGCAGGCGATCGGTTACGTCATCCGTATGGAACCCGGCGTGCAGACGCCGGAGCAGACGCTGACTTCGGCCCTGGGCTCCTGCCGCGACACCAGCTGGCTGCTGGTCCAGATTCTCCGCCATCTCGGCCTCGCCGCCCGCTTTGTCTCCGGTTATCTCATCCAGCTCACGCCGGACTTGAAGGCGCTCGACGGCCCCTCGGGCACCGAAGTCGACTTCACCGACCTGCATGCGTGGTGCGAAGTCTATCTTCCTGGCGCCGGCTGGGTCGGCCTTGACCCGACCTCCGGGCTTCTGACCGGCGAAAGCCATATCCCGCTGGCCGCGACGCCGCATTTCCGCAACGCGGCGCCCATCTCGGGCGGTTATTTCGGCGAGGCGCAAACCTCCTTCGCCTTCGACATGAAGGTCAACCGCGTCGCCGAACACCCGCGCATCACCAAGCCGTTTTCGGACGAATCCTGGGAGGCGCTCGACAAGCTCGGCGACCAGGTCGACCGCATACTGCAGGCACAGGACGTTCGCCTGACCATGGGCGGCGAACCGACCTTCGTGTCGATCGACGATTTCGAATCCGGCGAATGGAACACCGATGCCGTCGGCCCCACCAAGCGGGAAAAGGCCGACATCCTGATCCGCAGGCTGCGCGAGCGTTTCGCGCCGGGCGGATTCCTGCATTACGGCCAGGGCAAGTGGTATCCGGGCGAAAGCCTGCCGCGCTGGACCTTCTCGCTCTACTGGCGCAAGGACGGCCGGCCGATCTGGAGCAATCCGGACCTCGTCGCCGAGGAAGGCCAAAATTACGGCGTCGGCGAGCAGGATTCGGAAAGGCTGCTCACCGGCATCGCCTCCGAACTCGGCATCACCCCCGACATGGTCGTGCCGGCCTATGAGGACCCGGCCGAATGGATCATCAAGGAAGGCTCGCTGCCGGACAATGTCGATCCGTCCAATTCCAAGCTCAAGGACCCGGAAGAGCGCAACCGCATCGCCCGCGTCTTCGAACGCGGCCTGACCAGCCCGAGCGGTTATGTCCTGCCGGTCCAGGCCTGGAACGCGAAGGCGAGCGGCAAGCGCTGGATCAGCGAGAAATGGCGCACCCGCCGCGGCCGCATCTTCCTGGTGCCCGGCGACAGCCCGGTCGGTTACCGCCTGCCGCTCGGCACATTGCCTTACGTCCCGCCCTCGCAATTTCCCTATATCCACGAGGCAGACCCCTCCATCCCTCGCAATCCGCTGCCCGACGTGATCGTCCCGGCCGGCCGCGCCATGCCCGAATCCTCCTTTAAGGCCGGTGACGCGGCCAATCCCGGCCGCGTCGAACAAACCCTCGGCGAGATCGGCGGCGCGGTGCGGACCGCAATTTCGGTCGAAGCCCGCGACGGCCGGCTCTGCGTCTTCATGCCGCCGGTCGAAAAGATCGAGGACTATCTCGAACTGATCGCCGCTGCCGAAAACGCCGCGACCGCACTCGGCCTCGCCGTGCATATCGAGGGCTACGCGCCACCCCACGACGAGCGCATCAACGTCATCCGCGTCGCGCCCGATCCCGGCGTCATCGAGGTCAACATCCATCCGGCCGCCAGCTGGAAGGAGACGGTGGCGACCACCACCGCCATCTACGAGGAGGCCCGCCAGAGCCGCCTCGGAGCCGACAAGTTCATGATCGACGGCCGCCACACCGGCACCGGCGGCGGCAACCACGTCGTGGTCGGCGGCGCCAATCCGAACGACAGCCCGTTCCTGCGCCGGCCCGACCTGTTGAAGAGTCTGGTGCTGCACTGGCAGCGCCATCCGTCGCTCTCCTACCTGTTCTCCGGCCTGTTCATCGGCCCGACCTCCCAGGCGCCGCGCATCGACGAGGCTCGCCACGATTCGATGTACGAGCTGGAAATCGCGCTTGCCCAGGTACCGCCCCCCGGCCAGGGTGCAGCCCCGCTCCCGTGGCTGGTCGACCGCCTGTTCCGCAACCTTCTGACCGACGTTACCGGCAATACCCACCGCTCCGAAATCTGCATCGACAAACTGTTCTCGCCGGATGGCCCGACCGGGCGGCTCGGCCTCGTCGAGTTCCGCGGCTTCGAGATGCCGCCGAACGCGCGCATGTCGCTTGCCCAGCAGCTGCTGGTCCGGGCGCTGATCGCCCGCTTCTGGAAGAACCCGCTTCAGGGCCGGTTCGTTCGCTGGGGAACGGCGCTCGCGGACCGCTTCATGCTGCCGCATTATGTCTGGGCCGATTTCATGGACGTCCTTCAGGACCTTCGCGAAAACGGGTTCGACCTGCGCCCCGAATGGTTCGAGGCACAGCTCGAATTCCGCTTCCCATTCTTCGGCGAGGTCGAATACCAGGGCTCCAAGCTCGAACTGCGCCAGGCGCTCGAACCCTGGCACGTGATGGGCGAGCAGGGTGCGATCGGCGGTACCGTGCGGTACGTCGATTCGTCGGTGGAGCGCCTCCAGGTCCGGCTCGAAACCACCAATCCGTCCCGCTATACCGTCGCCTGCAACGGCCGCGCCGTACCGCTCAAGGCCACCGGCACGTCCGGCGTCTCGGTTGCCGGCGTCCGCTTCAAGGCCTGGCAGCCCTCCGCCGGCCTACACCCGGTCCTGCCGGTTAATACGCCGCTCACGTTCGACATATATGATACATGGTCCGGACGTTCGATCGGCGGCTGCATCTATCACGTTGCCCATCCGGGCGGGCGTAGTTATGACACCTTCCCGGTCAACGGCAACGAGGCGGAAGCACGCCGCCTCGCCCGGTTCGAGCCGTGGGGGCATACGGCAGGCGGCTATACGCTTCTGGCCGAAACGCCATCGCCCGAATTTCCGCTGACGCTCGATCTGCGCCGGCCGCAAGGAGTCTGAAAAAGTCGATGTCCAAGGCACCGGCAACCGAACGCAAGGCAAAAGAGGGGATCGCTGGCGATCCCCTTCTCGGTTATGCCGCATTGCCCGGCGTTGCCGACGAGATGCTTGACGCGAACGGCCAGATCCGGCCGGTCTGGCGCAACCTGATCTCCCATCTCGGCCGCATGACCGAGCACGAGCGCCGCGAGCGTTTCGCCCGCGCCGACCGTTACCTGCGCGACGCGGGCGTCTTCTACCGCACCTACGGCGCCCAGGGCAGCGGCGAGCGCAACTGGCCGATCAGCCACGTGCCGGTTCTCATCGACGGCCGAGAATGGGAGACCGTCTGCAAGGGCCTGACCCAGCGCGCCGATCTTCTGGAAGCGCTGATCGCCGATATCTACGGCGACAACAAGCTGGTCCAGGAGGGTTTCCTGCCGCCGGCGCTGATTGCCGGAAACGCCGAGTTCCTCCGCCCGCTGGTGGGCGTCAAGCCGGTCGGCGGCCATTACCTGCATTTCTGTTCGTTCGAGATCGGCCGCGGACCGGACGGTAACTGGTGGGTGCTTGCGGACCGCACCCAGGCGCCGTCCGGCGCCGGTTTCGCGCTCGAAAACCGGGTCGCCACCACCCGCGCCTTTTCGGACATCTACGCAGAATCGCATGTCCACCGCCTCGCCTCCTTCTTCGGCGCCTTCCGCGATGCGCTGCAATCCCACAAGCAGAACCCGGAGGACCGCATCGCGGTCCTGTCGCCGGGTCCGGCCAACGAGACCTATTTCGAACACGCCTATATCGCCCGCTATCTCGGCTTCATGCTCCTCGAGGGCGAGGACCTCACGGTCGTGGGCGACCGCGTCATGGTCCGCACCGTGGCCGGCCTTAAGCCCGTCGGCGTACTCTGGCGTCGCCTCGACGCGGCCTACGCGGATCCGCTCGAACTCAACCAGCACTCCCATATCGGCACGCCCGGCATGGTCCAGGCGCTGCGCGCCGGCGCGCTTACATTCGTCAACGCGCTCGGCTCCGGCATTCTCGAGACCCGCGCGCTGCTGGCGTTCGCACCGACCGTCTGTCGGCGGCTGATCGGCGAGGACCTGATCATGCCCTCGATCGCCACCTGGTGGTGCGGGCAGAAAAAGGAACGCGAGCACGTCGCCAAGAACATCGAGCGCATGGTGATCGGGCCGGCCTATTCGCGGCTGCCCTTCTTCGACGACAACGGCCAGTCGGTTCTCGGCTCGTCGCTGCGCAAGACCGCGCGGGACACGGTCGGCGACTGGCTTGCAACCGAAGGCGCCAAGCTGGTCGGCCAGGAGGTGGTGACGCTTTCGACCACGCCCGCCTATGTCAACGGCAAGCTCACCCCGCGGCCGATGTCGCTGCGCGTCTTTGCCGCCCGCACCGAACACGGCTGGCAGATCATGCCGGGCGGCTTTGCCCGCATCGGCGCCGGCGACGACGTGGCGGCGATCGCCATGCAGTCTGGCGGGGCCGCCGCCGACGTCTGGATCGTCAGCGACAAGCCGGTGACAAGGGCGACGCTCCTGCCGCCCGAGGAAAGTTTCACCCGCAACATGCCCGGCAGCCTGCCGAGCCGCGCGGCGGACAATCTCTACTGGCTCGGCCGGTATATCGAGCGGGCCGAAGGCGCCCTACGCATTCTGCGCGCCTGGCACCTGCGCTACGCCGAGTCTGCCGACCCGAACGCACCGCTTCTTGCCGATGTCACCCGCTACCTGAAGGGCATCGATGTCGAGATGACCAAGGCGGTGCCGGCATCGCTTCTGCGCAACATCGACAGCGCCATCTATTCTGCGAGCAACATTCGTGACCGTTTCTCGCCGGACGGCTGGCTGGCGCTGACCGACCTTGCCAAGACCGCCCGCCGCTTCCACGAAACCGTGCATGCGGGCGACGACGCCTCGCATGCGATGACCGTGCTCCTGCGCAAGCTCGCTGGTTTTGCCGGTCTGGTGCATGAGAACATGTACCGTTTCACCGGCTGGCGTTTCCTGTCGATCGGCCGCCACCTGGAGCGCGGCATGCACATGACCCGGCTGCTTGGCCACATGTCAGGCCCCGACGCGCCGGATGGCTCGCTCGACATGCTGCTCGAGATCGGCGACAGCGTCATGACCCACCGCCGCCGCTACAACGTCAATACGGCAAGGCTGACGGTCGCCGACCTCCTGGCGCTCGACCCCTTGAACCCGCGCTCGATCCTGTTCCAGCTGAACGAAATCCGCACCGAGGTGGAGCAATTGCCGAACGCCTTCGTCAACGGCCAGATGTCGCCCTTCTACCGCGAGGCGATGCGGCTGCATTCCGGCCTTGCGGTGATGACCCCGGAGGCGATGAACGACGATACCTACCAGAAGATCGAACTGGAGATGGAGAAGCTGTCCGATATCCTCGGCCAGACTTATTTCAGCTGATGCTTTACGATCTCTCCCTCCACATGGGTTATACCTACGACGTGCCGGCCTCGGGCGCCCGCCACGTGATCCGCCTCCTGCCGCTGTCCCTGCCCGACCGGCAGCGGCTGATCGCCGGCTCGATCACCGTCGGCCCTCAGGCCGACGAGCGGACCACATTCATCGATTTTTTCGGCCAGCAGGCGACGTCCGTGCTGCTGCGTGCGCCGCACGAAACGCTCGACATCCGCATGCAGGCCCGCGTCATGGTGGAAACCACCTCGATGACCGCGGACCTGTCGCCGGAACTGGCGACCCTCGCCGACGAACTGGCGGATTTCTGGTCGGTCGATGCCGCCTCCCCGCATCACCTGACGGGCGCAAGCCCGCGTCTTGCCGAGGAGCCGCTGATCGCCGCCTATGCCCGCGAGATCGTCAAGCCGGGCCAGACGGTGCTTGAGATCGCGCTTGGCATCTGCGCCCGCATCCACAAGGACTTCACCTACGACGCCAAGGCGACCGAGGTCGATACGACGCCCAAGGAGGCCTTCCGGCTGAAGCGCGGCGTGTGCCAGGATTTCACCCATATCATGATCGTGGCGCTCCGCAGCCTCGGCATTCCGGCGGGTTATGTCAGCGGCTTTCTGCGCACCATTCCGCCGCCGGGCAAGGAGCGCCTCGAAGGTGCCGACGCCATGCACGCATGGGTGCGGGTCTGGTGCGGCGAGACGATGGGGTATGTCGAACTCGATCCGACCAACAACATTCCGGCCGGCAGCGACCATATCGTCGTCGGTTACGGCCGCGACTATTCCGACGTCGCTCCGGTCATCGGCATGCTCAAGGGTTACGGAAACCAGAACGCCGTGCAGGCGGTGGACGTCATTCCGGTAAAATCCTGAAATCCCGCTCCGTTTTGGCGCTGATTCCCGGCATTCCGTAAAATTGCATCAAATGGTTTAGGTCTTCCTATACTCGCCAGGAATACACCACGGATGTTCAAATGAATTGAACTCTGGGGGCTAATGATGAAGCACACGCTTTTTGCGCGGCTGGCGAAGGACCGCGGCGGTAATTTCGGTATCATGACGGCTGCACTGCTTCCCGTCCTGTTTGCGGTCGGCGGCGTCGCGGTCGATCTGACGCAGGCGATGGATGAAAAGAGCCAGCTCCAGGCGCTGGCCGACAGCGCCACTCTCGCTGCGGCGTCCGCCATGGCCGCCAAGGGCACCATGACGACGGCGGAAGCCCAGAAGCTCGGCACCGATATGTATGTCGCCCAGAAGATAGAGGAGCTCAAGAAATCCGGCATTTCCGCTGAGCAGCAGGCCGCGGAAGAGGCCAAGCTTCGAGCTAACACCCAGACATTGGTAACCTCCTCGGGCAGTTCCACCACGGCTGCCAGCTACGAGGTCCGCATGAAGTCGAGCTACGACGTGCCGCTCAGCGGCCTGACCTCGCTTCTCGGCTTCCAGACCGTGCGCGTCAGCGTCGAAAGCGTCGCCGCGAGCGGCCGCGAAGGCAACGCCCTCTCCATGTATCTGGCGCTCGATGAATCCGGCTCGATGGCCTGGGACACGACGACGATCAATCCCGCCCAGCCGACCATACAGGAATCCTACAAGTGCGGCAAAAACAATAAGCAGACCTGCTACAAGGATGTCCCCAATTATCTGACAAAAATGGAGTCTCTCAAGGCGGCTGCGGGGGTGATGTTTGCGGAACTGGAAACAGCCGATCCGACCAAGAAATTGATCCGTATCGGTGCCGATTCCTACACCCATGAGACCAAAGCGGAAGAAAGAATGGCCTGGGGCATGGACAATGTCAGCGATTACGTCGACGACCTGCCGGATGTTCCTGCTGGCGGCACCGATGCCAGCGGCGCCATGGCCAACGCCTATGCTGCCTTGAAAAATGCGAACGTTACCGAGAAGGCAGCTCATGACGCCAATGACAACACGAATTTCGAGCGTTTCATCGTGCTCATGACGGACGGCGAGATGACCGGCAACAGCGGGACCTGGAACTCGACGATCGACACCAAAGTGCGCGACCTCTGCCTGAAAGCGAAAAGTGACGGCCTGACGGAAGCCGCAAAGCTGAAGCTGAAGAACGGGCAGCAGCTCACGGAAGAGGAAATGGCAAAGGGCATCAAGATCTACACGATCGCCTTCATGGCGCCGGACAAGGGCAAGAAGCTGTTGAACTACTGCGCCAGCGGCCCCGGATATTATTACGAGCCGACTGACATGACGACGCTGGTGGAAAGCTTCGGCGAGATCGCCCGCAAGGCTGCCCAGACCGGCACCCGCCTGACCAACTGAACCTGCTTCCAGAACGGTCGCAAGGACGCCTCGCCCTCACCGGCGGGGCGTTTTTCGTTGGCCTTGTCCGAGCGATACACGCAAAGATAAATCGAGCATTGCAACAGTGTCATAACGGTGCATAAACTGTCGCGATACATCTTGCCAGATGGACTGAATCGGACGCCCCTCCTCCCGCTCCCCAGAAAGTTGGCGACATATGAACAACACGTCTTCTCCGGTCGAAATTCCTCAGCCGGCTCCCCGCAGCTCCCGTCCCGAGATCATGGCGGAAGAGATCATCGAGCGCCTGACCTACCGTATCGGCAAGGACGCCAAGGTGGCCAAGCCGCACGACTGGCTGACCGCCACGATCCTGGTGGTGCGCGACCGCATCATCGACACCTGGATGGAATCGACCCGCAAGGTCTATAGGACCGGCGGCAAGCGCGTTTATTACCTGTCGCTCGAATTCCTGATCGGCCGCCTGATGCGCGACGCCGTCAGCAACATGGGCCTGATGCAGGAAATCCGCGACGCGCTGTCCTCGCTCGGTGTCGATATCGACGTGATTGCCGTTCTCGAACCGGATGCCGCGCTCGGCAATGGCGGCCTCGGCCGTCTCGCCGCCTGCTTCATGGAGAGCATGGCGACGGTCGACATCCCGGCCTACGGCTACGGCATCCGCTACGTCCACGGCCTGTTCCGCCAGCAGATGGCCGACGGCTGGCAGGTCGAGCTTCCGGAAAGCTGGCTTGCCCACGGCAACCCCTGGGAATTCGAACGCCGCGAGAGCTCCTATGAGATCGGTTACGGCGGCACGGTCGAAACCGTCGGCGGCTACGACGAGACGCCGCGCTACGTCTGGAAGCCGGCCGAACGCGTCATCGCCATGGCCTACGACACGCCGGCGGTCGGCTGGCGCGGAAAACGCGTCAACACTCTGCGCCTCTGGTCGGCACAGCCGATCGACCCGATCCTGCTTGACGCCTTCAACGCCGGCGACCACATCGGCGCGCTGCGCGAAAGCAACAAGGCGGAAAGCCTGACCCGCGTCCTCTATCCGGCCGATGCCAACCCGGCCGGCCAGGAACTGCGCCTGCGCCAGGAATTCTTCTTCTCCTCGGCCTCGCTCCAGGACATCCTGCGCCGCCACCTGCAGCAGTATCCGGATTTCACCAACCTTCACGAGAAGGTCGCGATCCAGCTCAACGACACCCACCCGGCCGTGTCGATCGCCGAGCTGATGCGCCTTTTGACCGACATCCACGGCATGGATTTCGAGCAGGCCTGGTCGGTCACCCGCCAGACCTTCTCCTACACCAACCACACGCTGCTGCCGGAGGCGCTGGAAACCTGGCCGGTACCGCTGTTCGAACGCCTCCTGCCGCGTCACATGCAGATCGTCTATGCGATCAATGCCCTGATCCTGATCGAGGCGCGCAAGCAGAAGAGCTTCTCCGACACCCAGATCCGCGCGATCTCGCTGATCGACGAAAGCGGCGACCGTCGCGTCCGCATGGGCAACCTTGCCTTTGTCGGCTCCCATTCGGTCAACGGCGTCTCGGCCCTGCATACGGACCTGATGAAGGTCACGGTCTTCGCCGACCTGCACACCATGTATCCGGCCCGCATCAACAACAAGACCAACGGCATCACCCCGCGCCGCTGGCTGATGCAGTGCAACCAGGGCCTCACCTCGCTGATCCAGGACGCGATCGGCGACGAGTTCCTCGACAATACCGAAGCGCTCAAGGCACTCGACGCACATGCGGACGACCCGGCCTTCCAGGAGAAGTTCGCCGCCGTGAAGCGGGCCAACAAGGTGCAGCTCGCCAACCTCGTGGGCAGCCGCATGGGCATCCGCATCGACCCGTCGGCAATGTTCGACATCCAGATCAAGCGCATCCACGAATACAAGCGCCAGCTTCTCAACATCATCGAGGCGGTCGCCCTTTACGACCAGATCCGCTCGCATCCCGAAATGGACTGGGTGCCGCGCGTAAAACTGTTCGCCGGCAAGGCGGCGCCGAGCTATCACAACGCCAAGCTGATCATCAAGCTCGCCAATGACGTGGCGCGCGTCATCAACAACGACCCGGCCGTCCGCGGCCTTCTCAAGGTCGTCTTCGTGCCGAACTACAACGTCTCGCTCGCCGAGATCATCGTTCCCGCCGCCGATCTTTCCGAGCAGATCTCGACCGCCGGCATGGAAGCATCCGGCACCGGCAACATGAAGTTCGCGCTGAACGGCGCGATGACCATCGGCACGCTCGACGGTGCGAACGTCGAGATGCGCGACCATGTCGGCGAGGAGAATATCGTCATCTTCGGCATGACCGCCGACGAGGTCGCCAAGGTCCGTTCCGAGACCTACCAGCCTCGCGCGATCATCGAGAAGTCGCGTGAACTGGCCCAGGCGCTCAACGCGATCGCGACCGGCGTCTTTTCGCCCGACGACCGTTCGCGCTTCACCACCCTCACCGACGGCATCTACAATCACGACTGGTTCATGGTCGCCGCCGATTTCGACGCCTATGCGGACGCCCAGCGCCACGTTGACCAAATCTGGTCCGACCCTAAATCCTGGTATTCGAAGACAATTCGCAATACCGCCCGGATGGGATGGTTCTCCTCGGACAGAACTATTCGTCAGTATGCGTCGGAAATCTGGAGAGCCTGATGAAAAAATCGCCGCGCGTCGATGACGGGAGAGCTCCTGGGGAGATACCGTTATCCGAGATCGAGGCGATTTTGGAAGGCAGGCATACCAATCCCTTCGCCGTCCTCGGGCTCCACAAGCTCGGGGACGGGTTCAGGGTTCGTTGCTTCGTTCCGGGTGCCGAGGCCGTCACCGCACTGTCGCTTAGTGGCACCGAACTCGGCGAGCTGACGCGCCGCCACGATGCCGGATATTTCGAAGGCCTCGTCAACGCCACCCACCTCCAGCCCATCCGTTACCGCGCCCGCCGCGGCGATGACGAATGGGCGGTTACCGACCCCTATACGTTCGGCCCGGTGCTCGGGCCCATGGACGACTATTTCGTCCGCGAAGGCTCGCATCTGCGCCTGTTCGACAAGATGGGCGCCCATGCGCTGAAACACGAGGGCGTCGAGGGTTTCCACTTCGCCGTCTGGGCGCCGAACGCCAAGCGCGTTTCCGTCGTCGGTGACTTCAACGGCTGGGACGGCCGACGTCACGTCATGCGGCTGCGCCTCGATACCGGCATCTGGGAGATCTTCGCACCCGATATCCGGGCGGGCGCCGCCTACAAGTTCGAAATCGTCGGCAAGGACGGCACCGTCCTGCCGCTGAAAGCCGACCCTTACGCCCGGCGCGCGGAACTGCGCCCCAATACCGCCTCGGTTACCGCGCCGGAACTCTCCCAGACATGGGACGACGCGGCCCACCGGGAATTCTGGGAAAAGGCCGACCACCGCCGCCAGCCGATCTCGATCTACGAAGTGCATGCCGGCTCCTGGCGCAAGAAGCCGGACGGCTCCTTCCTTTCCTGGGACGAGCTTGCCTCGGAACTGATCCCCTATTGCACCGACATGGGCTTCACCCATATCGAGTTTCTGCCGATCACCGAACATCCCTTCGATCCGTCCTGGGGTTACCAGACGACCGGGCTTTTTGCCCCGTCGGCGCGCTTCGGCGAGCCGGAAGGGTTCGCCCGCTTCGTCAACGGCTGCCACAAGGTCGGCATCGGCGTCATCCTCGATTGGGTACCGGCGCATTTCCCGACCGATGCCCACGGCCTGCGTTTCTTCGACGGTACGGCACTTTATGAACATGCCGATCCGCGCCAGGGTTTTCACCCGGACTGGAACACCGCGATCTACAATTTCGGCCGGCTCGAAGTGCTTTCCTACCTCGTCAACAACGCGCTCTACTGGTCGGAGAAATTCCATCTCGACGGGCTGCGGGTCGATGCCGTCGCCTCCATGCTCTATCTCGACTATTCGCGCAAAGAGGGCGAATGGGTGCCCAACGAATATGGCGGGCGCGAAAACCTCGAAGCGGTGCGCTTCCTGCAGAAGATGAATTCGCTTTCCTATAACGCCCATCCGGGCGTGATGACGATCGCCGAGGAATCGACCTCCTGGCCAAAGGTCTCGCATCCCGTCCACGAGGGAGGCCTCGGCTTCGGCTTCAAGTGGAACATGGGCTGGATGCACGACACGCTGAGCTACCTGCAGCGCGAACCGATCCACCGCAAACACCACCACAACGAACTCACTTTCGGTCTCATCTACGCCTATTCCGAAAACTTCGTCCTGCCGCTGTCCCACGACGAAGTGGTGCACGGCAAAGGCTCGCTGATCGCCAAGATGGCCGGCGACGACTGGCAGAAATTCGCAAACCTGCGCGCCTATTACGGTTTCATGTGGGGTTATCCCGGCAAGAAACTGCTGTTCATGGGCCAGGAATTCGCCCAGTGGAGCGAATGGAGCGAAGCTCGCTCGCTCGACTGGAACCTGCTCCAGTATCATCCCCACGAGGGCATGCGCCGCTTGGTCCGCGATCTCAATTTCTGTTACCGCTCCAAACCCGCGCTGCATGCCCGCGACTGCGAGGGCGAAGGTTTCCAGTGGCTGATCGCCGACGACGCGGAAAACTCCGTCTATGCGTGGCTGCGCATGTCGCCGGGAGAAAAGCCGGTGGCGGTTATCAGCAATTTTACGCCCGTCTACCGTGAAAATTTCCGCATCCCCTTGCCAATCGAAGGCAGATGGCGGGAAATCCTGAATACCGACGCCGAGATCTACGGCGGCAGCGGCAAAGGCAATGGCGGTCGCGTTCAGGCCGTGAACGCGGGAGGAACCGTTCAGGCCGAAGTCACGCTACCGCCGCTGGCGACGATCATGCTCGAACTGGAACAAGCATAAGGGACCTTGGGAGGGAAACGATGAACGAAAAGAGAATTCAGCCCCTGTCGCGCGATGCAATGGCCTATGTGCTTGCCGGCGGCCGAGGCAGTCGCCTGAAGGAACTCACCGACCGCCGCGCCAAACCTGCCGTCTATTTCGGCGGCAAGGCGCGCATCATCGATTTCGCGCTGTCGAACGCGCTGAATTCCGGCATCCGCCGCATCGGGGTGGCGACGCAGTACAAGGCCCATTCGCTGATCCGCCACATGCAGCGCGGCTGGAACTTCTTCCGCCCCGAGCGCAACGAGAGCTTCGACATCCTGCCCGCCTCCCAGCGTGTCTCCGAGACGCAATGGTATGAAGGCACCGCCGACGCCGTCTTCCAGAACATCGACATCATCGAGGCCTACGCGCCAGAATACATGGTCATCCTGGCCGGCGACCACGTCTACAAGATGGACTACGAATACATGCTGCAGCAGCATGTGGACAGCGGCGCGCAGGTCACCGTCGGCTGCCTGGAAGTGCCGCGCATGGAAGCGACCGGCTTCGGCGTCATGCATGTCAACGAGAAGGACGAGATCATCGCCTTCGTCGAGAAGCCCGCCGATCCGCCCGGCATTCCCGGTAATCCGGATTTCGCGCTCGCCTCGATGGGCATCTACGTCTTCCACACCAAGTTCCTGATGGACGTGCTGAAGCGCGACGCGGAAACGCCCGGCTCCAGCCGCGATTTCGGCAAGGACATCATCCCCTATATCGTCGAACACGGCAAAGCCGTCGCCCACCGTTTTGCCGACAGCTGCGTCCGCTCCGATTTCGAACGCGAGCCCTACTGGCGCGACGCCGGCACGGTGGACGCCTACTGGCAGGCCAATATCGACCTGACCGAGATTGTCCCCGGCCTCGATATCTACGACAAGTCCTGGCCGATCTGGACCTATGCGGAGATCACCCCGCCGGCGAAATTCGTCCATGACGACGAAAACCGCCGTGGTTCGGCAACCTCCTCGGTCGTATCCGGCGACTGCATCATCTCCGGCTCGTCGCTCAACCGAAGCCTGCTGTTTACCGGGGTGCGCGCCAATTCCTATTCCCGCCTCGAAGGTGCGGTCGTGCTGCCGAATGTCAGGATCGGACGACGCGCGCAGCTTCGTAATGTCGTCATCGATCACGGTGTAACCATTCCCGAAGGCCTGGTGGTCGGCGAAGATCCCGAACTCGATGCGAAGCGTTTCCGCCGCACCGAAACCGGTATCTGCCTGATCACCCAGGCAATGATCGACAAACTGGATCTGTAACGCCTTATGCAAGTGCTTTCGGTCGCGTCCGAAGTCTATCCGCTCGTGAAGACAGGCGGGCTCGCCGATGTGGCCGGCGCGCTGCCGCTCGCCCTCAAAGGCCATGGCGTTTCGGTCAAGACGCTGATGCCCGGTTATCCGGCGGTGATGCGCGTCGTCAAGGACGCCAAGCTCCGCCTGAGTTTCGAAAACCTGCTCGGCGCCAGGGCCGGCGTGCTCGAGGTCGAGTATCAGGGCCTCGACCTCCTGATCCTCGATTCCCCGACCTTTTTCGATCGGCCCGGCGGCCCTTACGTCGATGCCGCCTCCAGGGACCACTTCGACAACTGGCGGCGCTTCGCGGCCCTCTCCAAGGCCGGCGCAATGATCGCGCAAGGGGCGATGGCGGATGGCGCCGAGGGCTGGCGGCCGGATATCGTCCACGTGCATGACTGGCAGGCGGCGATGGTGCCGGCCTATATGCGCTATTCCGCCGAGCCCGAAGTGCCGACCCTCATCACCATTCACAACATCGCTTTCCAGGGTCAGTACGGCGCCGATATCTTCCCCTATCTCGAACTGCCGGCGCATGCCTTCGGCATCGAAGGCGTCGAATATTTCGGCGGCGTCGGTTTCCTGAAGGCCGGCCTTCAGACGAGCTGGGCGATCTCGACCGTCAGCCCGTCCTATGCGGAGGAAATCCTCACCCCCGAATTCGGCATGGGGCTGGAAGGCCTGCTGACCATCCGCCAGGGCGATCTCCACGGCATCGTCAACGGCATCGATGCCGACATCTGGGACCCGGCGACCGACCCCGCGGTGAAGGCCCACTACAATGCGACGACGCTGAAGACCCGCGCCGAGAACAAGCAGGCGGTCGCCGAACGCTTCGGCCTCGACCAGGAGGCCGGGCCGCTCTTCTGCGTCATCTCACGATTGACCTGGCAGAAGGGCATGGACCTGCTCGCCGAAACGCTCGACGATCTCGTCGCTATGGGCGGCCGGCTTGCCGTTCTCGGCTCCGGCGACCGGGCGCTCGAAAACGCCTTCCATGCCGCCGCCAGACGCCATCCCGGCAAGGTCGCCGTCCTTTCCATCTATGACGAACCGCTCTCCCACCTGATGCAGGCTGGCTGCGATGCGATCGTCATCCCCTCCCGCTTCGAGCCCTGCGGCCTGACCCAACTCTACGGCCTGCGCTACGGCTGCATTCCCGTCGTCGCCCGCACCGGCGGCCTGAACGACACCGTCATCGATGCCAGCCACGCCGCAATCGCCGCCAGGGCGGCCACTGGCGTGTCCTTCGGGCCGGTCACCACCGATAACCTGCGTCGGGCGCTTCGCCGCGCCGTTAGTCTCTACCATCAGCCGAAGGTCTGGACGGGGATGCAGAAGCAGGGCATGAAATCCGATGTATCCTGGGAAAGGAGCGCCGGACTTTATGCCGGCCTCTATGCCAGCCTCATTGCCAAAAAAGGATCATGACCATGATCAAGACCGTTTCGACGACACCCTTTCAGGATCAGAAGCCGGGCACGTCCGGCCTGCGCAAGAAGGTCCCGGTTTTCGCGCAGGCGAACTACGCGGAGAACTTCATCCAGTCGATCTTTGACAGCCTCGAAGGCTTCGAGGGCCAGACGCTGGTGATCGGCGGCGACGGCCGCTACTACAACCGCGAAGTCATCCAGAAGGCGATCAAGATGGCCGCCGCCAGCGGCTTCGGAAAGGTCATGGTCGGCCAGGGCGGCATCCTCTCGACCCCCGCCGCCTCCAACATCATCCGCAAATATCAGGCCTATGGCGGCATCATCCTCTCGGCCAGCCACAATCCCGGCGGCCCGACCGAGGATTTCGGCATCAAGTACAATATCGGCAATGGCGGCCCGGCGCCGGAAAAGATCACCGACGCGATCTTCGCCCGCTCCAAGGCCATCGATACCTATAAGATCGCCGATGTCGCCGATCTCGATCTCGATGCGATCGGGACCTTCGACGTCGCCGGCATGGCGGTCGAGGTGATCGATCCGGTCGCCGACTATGCCGAACTGATGGAACAGCTCTTCGATTTCCCGTCGATCCGGGCGCTCATCGCCAGCGGCGTCAATGTCGTCATCGATTCGATGGGCGCCGTCACCGGCCCCTATGCGCGGCAGATCCTCGAAAACCGCCTCGGCGCGCCGGAAGGCTCGGTGCGCAACGCGGTTCCCCTGCCGGATTTCGGCGGTCACCACCCGGACCCCAACCTCGTCCACGCCAAGGAACTCTATGACGATGTGATGAGCCCCGGCGGCCCGCATTTCGGCGCCGCTTCCGACGGCGACGGCGATCGTAACATGATCGTCGGCAAGGGCATGTTCGTCACCCCCTCCGACAGTCTCGCGATCATCGCCGCCAACGCCACCGTCGCCCCGGGTTACGCCCGCGGCATCGCCGGCATCGCCCGCTCCATGCCGACCAGTGCCGCCGCCGACCGCGTCGCCGAAAAGCTCGGCATCGGCATGTACGAAACCCCGACCGGCTGGAAGTTCTTCGGCAACCTGCTCGACGCCGGCAAGGCGACCGTCTGCGGTGAAGAGAGCTTCGGCACCGGCTCCGACCACGTGCGCGAAAAGGACGGCCTCTGGGCGGTGCTCTTCTGGCTGAACATCATGGCCGACCGCAACGAAAGCGTCGCCGAGATCGTCAAGTCGCACTGGGCCGAATACGGCCGCAACTACTATTCGCGCCACGACTATGAAGAAGTCGATTCGGAAGCCGCCAACCTCCTGATCACTGCGCTCCGCGACAAGCTGGCGACCCTCCCCGGCCAGACTTTCGGCGCGCTGAAAGTCGCAACCGCTGACGACTTCGCCTATCACGACCCGATCGACGGCTCCGTCTCCAAGAACCAGGGCATCCGCATCCTCTTCGAAGGCGGCTCCCGCGTCGTGTTCCGCCTCTCCGGCACCGGCACTTCGGGCGCCACGATCCGCGTCTATGTCGAACGCTACGAGCCCGATCCGTCGCGCCACGCGATCGACACCCAGGAAGCGCTCGCCGACCTGATCACCGTCGCCGACCAGATCTCCGATCTCCGCAAGAGGACAGGCCGCGACAAGCCGACTGTGATTACCTGATGGCCTAAACGCCAGACTCGGGACACCACGGATGGTTTCACCCCCCTCTGCCCTGCCGGGCATCTCCCCCTCAAGGGGGGAGACCGGATGGAGCAACGCCTCGCCTCCCGTTAGCGTCGCCGGGGTAATGAAGCAGTGCGTCTTGCAGATCTCCCCCCTTGAGGGGGAGATGCCCGGCAGGGCAGAGGGGGGTAACACCATTGGCCAGACCGTCTGACCCGAAACTCGGCGTATCCCTGACAGCAGACGGCGCGGATTTCGCCGTCTGGTCGCACCATGCCGAGCGGATTGAACTCTGCCTCTTCGACGCCGAGGGGAAGAAGGAAACCGCCCGCCACCGCCTGGTGCGCGGACGTGACGACATTCATCGCATCTCGGTGCCGGCGCTCGGTGCCGGCGCCCGTTACGGCTACCGCGCCTGGGGCGCCTACGATCCCGACAACGGCTCCTGGTTCGATTCGTCGAAACTGCTCGTCGATCCCTATGCCCGCGAGCTCGACCGTCCCTTCCGGCACGATGCCCGGCTCTCGATGTTCGGCGTCGATACCGCCGATCTGGTGCCGAAGACGATCATTACCCGCGACCCGCTCGCCAAGATCGGCCGGCCGATCCTGCCGCCCGGTGGCTTCGTCTACGAGGTCGCGGTAAAACCGTTCACCATGCTGCACCCGGCGATCCCGGAAAAACAGCGCGGCACTGTCGCGGCGCTTGCCCATCCCTCGATCATCGCGCACCTGAAGAAGATCGGGGTCGATGCGATCGAGCTGATGCCGATCACCGCCTGGATCGACGAACGCCACCTGCCCCCGCTTGGCCTCACCAACGGCTGGGGATACAATCCGATCGCCTTCATGGCGCTCGACCCGCGCCTCTGCCCCGGCGGCATCAGGGAACTGCGCGAGACGGTCGCGACGCTGCACCAGGCCGGCATCGGCACCATTCTCGACCTCGTCTTCAACCATACCGGCGAGAGCGACCGGTTTGGCGCGACCCTTTCCATGCGCGGCCTCGATAACCGCGCCTATTATCGCCACGTGCCCGGCGAGCCGGGCCACCTCGTCAACGATACCGGCACCGGCAACACGGTCGCCTGCGACCACCCTTACGTCCGCCGGCTGATCATCGACACGCTCCGCCATTTCGTCGTGCATGCCGGCATAGACGGCTTCCGCTTCGACCTTGCCCCGATCATCGGCCGCACGGAAAACGGTTTCGATGCCAAGGGCGAGACGCTGAAGGCTATGATCTCGGACGAGGCGCTGAAGGACCGTATCCTGATCGCCGAACCCTGGGATATCGGCCCCGGCGGTTATCAGCTCGGCAATTTCCCGGAACCCTTCCTCGAATGGAACGACCGCGCCCGCGACGACATGCGCCGTTACTGGCGTAGCGACCTTTGGACGACCGGCGCGCTCGCAACGAGGCTTGCAGGCTCCTCCGACATCTTCGAGAAGTCCGGCCGCACGCGCACGGTCAACTTCCTCGCCGCCCATGACGGTTTCACCCTGATGGACCTCGTCTCCAACGAGCATAAGCACAACGAGGCGAATGGCGAAGCCAACCGCGACGGCCACGGCGAGAACTTTTCCTGGAACAACGGCGTCGAAGGCGAGACCGACGATGTCACCATCCTCGAAAACCGCCGGCGCGATGTCGCCGCCCTCATCTCCACCCTGTTTGCCAGCCGCGGCACGGTGATGCTGACCATGGGCGACGAAGCCGGACGCAGCCAGCGCGGCAACAACAATGCCTATTGCCAGGACAATGCCATCACCTGGTTCGATTGGAGCAAGATCGACAAGGCACTGATCGAACACACCGCCATGCTCGCCGCGCTTCGTAAACGCTTCGCGGTCTTTTCGGAAACCTCCTTCTTCACCGGCAACGGCGATATCGAATGGCTGTCCGCCTCCGGCAAGCCCATGGAGGTCGGCGACTGGGAAAATCCCGGCAACCCGGTGCTCGGCATGGTGCTGAAGACGCTCGACCGGCAGACCGACAAGGACACCCGCATCGCCATCCTCTTCAACCGCGGCCACGAGCAGGTAAGCTTTGCGCTTCCCGGCTGGGGCTGGAGACATTTCAGCTCCCGGGAGCTGTGGAATCAGGTGCTTCCCGCCCGTTCCGTACGTTTCTGCATCGAAGAATGATGCGCCGCAAAAATCACTCGCCAACCAAGGCAAACCCTGTAAAGTCCGCCAGCCATCAGAGCAATTCCGGGAAGCGCACGAGGCGGTTTTCCGCCCGAAACGGCGTTTAATTCTCGAAGACATCAGTGAGGTCGCATGCGTGAAATTTCGCTAACCGAGGTCGGGGGTCTGGTTGGCACGGAAGTCGGCGTATCGGACTGGCTCACGGTGGATCAGCCGATGATCGACCTCTTCGCCAAGGCCACCCACGACCACCAGTTCATCCATGTCGACCCGGAACGGGCGCTGGCCGAAAGCCCCTTCGGCGGCACCATCGCCCACGGCTTCCTGACCCTGTCGCTGCTGTCCGCCATGAACTTCGATTGCGTGCCGAGAATCCGCGAACAAACGATGGGCATCAATTACGGTTTCGACCGCATCCGCTTCATGTCGCCGGTCAAGAGCGGCAGCCGCATCCGCGGACATTTCACGCTGGCCGAAACTCGGTTCCGCGGCGCAGGCATGCTGATGACCACCTACGACATCTCGATCGAGATCGAGAACGAGAGGAAACCGGCACTCACGGCCATCTGGATCACCATCATCCAGTTCGATCCAAAGGACCGTCCCGAAGGAGTGTGAGCGCCCCGGTGTCCTAAGAGGAAATCAGGCAGGCGGCCGTATCCTCGCATCGCCTTTTGCCGCAAGCACAAACCCCGCCAGCCCGGCGAATGATCCGCACTCTCTAAGCCCCCATTTCCATCAGCACGAAACCGATGAGCGGCAGCAGTGCCGCGCCGATCGCGAGGTGGGCGGTGCCGGTCGGCGTCAGGCCGACGGCCGCGCCGGAAATGCCGGCCCCGATCAATCCCGCTATCGGGATCGACAGGCTCCGGTCGATTCCCGGCACGAAGAAGGCGATCACCCCCGCAACCGACGCGCAGGCGCCGATCAGCGCACCTTTCCAGATCTCGATTCCAGCAAGTTTTGCGGCAATCGCCCCGCCGATCACCGCCGCAACGACGGCAATTGCCATCAGTGTGAATTGTCCCATGACATCCTCCCCATTCTCATGAGGAGAGTGAGGTTCTGTCAGAGCAAGTCAAGTGAGGCTATTGTCTTAGACGGCCGCGTCCTGTGCGCCTTCCGCCAGAAGGCCGAAGGCATAGTCCGAAAACGACCGCCAGACCTCCATCCGGAAGGCATCGCCACCGGTTCGCAGAAGCACGATTTCCACCTTGCCGAAAACGGTCCGCGAGCAGGCGCCGACCGGAAAGGCCTTCAGCGACAGGTCCTGCGGGCAGCCGGCGTTGATCGCCGCTGCAGCCCCCGGCCCCGACACCAGGATCGCCGTATTGCGGTGGGAAACGTCGGTCGCGGAATGCAGCGCGCCGGAATTCTTCGCGGCCTGCATCAGCCCGCCGTTCCCTTCCGCGATCACCAGCCATTCGTCCGGCCCGAGCCACAGCGCCGAGCGGCCATTGCCGGAAGCCGAGGTTTTCGGCCTGACCGGCAGATCGACGCCGAGCGCAGAAGAGAGCGCCGCGACATCCTCTGCCCTTGCGCGCAGCGAAATGCGCTCGGCGGGCGGTGCGGCTTCGAGACGGACGGTCGACGAACCGCCGTGGAAACCGGAAAGAGGCGAGGTGCGGTTTGCCAGATCAGCCCCAGAATCAGCCATGGATGCGGCCTCCATCCTTGTCGAAGAATACCATGTCGGTCACTTCCACTTCGATCGTCCTGTCTTTCAGCGGCACATGAAGCGTCTCGCCGATCCGCGCCCTTCCGCCGGCAACCAGCGCCAGAGCGATAGACCGGCCGCAATTCTCCGACCAGTAGGCGGAGGTCACATGGCCGAGCATGGTCATCGGCTTGGCCTGGTTCGGATCGGCGACGATCTGGCCGCCCTCCTCCAGCACCACGGCCGGGTCCTTAGTGAGCAGCCCGACGAGCTGCTTGCGGTTTTCGCGCACAAGGTCCGGGCGCTTCAGCCCGCGAATGCCGACAAAATCCGGCTTCTTGGAGGACACCGCCCAGCCGAGGCCCGCATCGTGCGGCGTCACCGTGCCATCCGTATCCTGGCCGACGATGATATAGCCCTTTTCGGCGCGCAGCACGTGCATGGTTTCGGTGCCGTAGAGGCAGGCGCCCATCGGCTCCGCCCGTTCCCAGATCGCCTTCCACACCGCCGGGCCGTAGTCGGCCGGCACGTTGATTTCGTAACCGAGCTCGCCCGTGAACGACACGCGGAAGAGCCGCGCCGGCACGCCCATCACGCTGCATTCCGCCACGCTCATATGCGGGAATACCTCGTTGGAAATATCGACGCCCTCGACGAATGGCTGGATGATCTCCCGCGCCTTCGGCCCCTGCACGGCGATGACAGCCCATTGCTCGGTGGTCGAGGTGAGCCAGACCTTGAGATGCGGGAATTCCGTCTGCAGGTAGTCTTCCATATGGTGCAGCACGCGCGGCGCGCCGCCGGTCGTGGTCGTCACATGGAAACGGTCCTCGGCAAGCCGGCCGACGACACCGTCGTCATAAACGAAACCGTCCTCGCGGGTCATGATCCCGTAGCGGCTCTTGCCGGGCTTCAGGCTGTCCCAGGCATTCGTATAGAGGAGGTTGAGGAACTGCGCCGCATCCGGCCCGACCACCTCGATCTTGCCGAGCGTCGAGCCGTTGAACACGCCCGCCACTTCGCGCACAGTCCGGCATTCGCGGTTGACGGCCGCCAGCATGTCCTCACCGCGCTTGGGGTAATACCAGGCGCGTTTCCAGTTGCCGACATCCTCGAATTCGGCGCCTTCAGCCGTTTCGAGCGCGTGCATCGGCGTCTTGCGCGCCGGATCGAAAAGCTCTCCACGCGAATGGCCGACCAGCGTGCCGTAGGTGACCGGCGTATAGGGCGCGCGGAACGTGGTGAGCCCCACCTGCGGGATCGGCCGGTCGAGCATTTCGGCGGCGATGGCGAGACCGTGCATGTTGGAAAGCTTGCCCTGGTCGGATGCCATGCCGTTGGTGGTAAAGCGCTTGATATGCTCGATCGAATGCATGCCCTCGCGAACCGCAAGACGGATGTCCTTGGCGGTCACGTCGTGCTGGAAATCGACGAAAGCCTTCACCGTCGTGTCCGGCCCGGCACCTTCCGCCGCACCGATCATGCCACCGGTCCATTCGAACCGGTTTTCGCCCGCAAGCGCCACCGAACCGCCGCCTGCCGCAATCGCCTCGTCGATCAGTTCGGCCAGATCGTCCGTGCCGTTGCAGGAGCCGACGGAAACGCAATCCTGCGCATAGATATTCGGCAGGAAGCGCTGGTTGACGTCGTCGAACCGCAGTTTTCCGCGCGACTGCGAAAACAGGTGCACCGAAGGCGTCCAGCCGGCCGAAACGATCAGCGCGTCGACCGGGATCTTGCGGGCATCGCCGCCGCCGTTGCGCGCCACGGTCATCGAGGAAATCCGCAGCCGGCCGCCGGTATCGGTCACCGAATGGCCGCTCAGCACGGAGATGCCAAGCGCACGGGCTTCCGCCAGCAACGCCTCGCCGGGATCGGCACGGCAATCGACGATCGCCGCGATCGAGACGCCCGCCCGCTTCAGGTCGAAGGCGGCTTCGTAGGCCGAATCATGCGCCGTGTAGACGCCGACCTGCCTGCCGACCGCGACGCCGTGATGGTTGAGGAACGTGCGTGCCGCAGAGGCCAGCATGATGCCCGGCCGGTCGTTGTTGGCGAATACCATGTGCCGCTCGATCGAACCGGTCGCCAGCACCACCTTTTTCGCCCGCACCTGCCACAACCGCTCGCGCGGCAGATCCTTGCCGGGCTTGGCGACATGGTCGGTCACCCGCTCCACGAGGCCAAGGAAACCGTGGTTGTAATAACCGAACACCGTCGTGCGGGTCAGCACCGTCACGTTCGGCATGGCCTTAAGCTTTGCCGCCGTTGCCTGCGCCCAGTCGTAACCGTTCTGTCCGTCGATCGTGGTCGCCGTGTCGTAATGCAGGGCGCCGCCGACTTCCGGCTGTTCGTCGACCAGGAAAACGCTTGCCCCCGTCGCGGCCGCCGAAAGCGCCGCCGTCAGGCCAGCTACGCCGGCGCCGGCGATCAGCACGTCGCAATGAGCGTAGCGGTTGGCATAGTGATCCGGATCCTCTTCCGTCGGCGCAACGCCGAGGCCGGCCGCACGGCGGATGAAGGGTTCGTAGATCTTCACCCAGGCCTCGCGCGGCCACATGAAGGTCTTGTAGTAGAAACCGGCCGCAAAGAACGGCGAGAACAGATTGTTGACCGCCCCGACATCGAACTTGAGCGACGGCCAGCGGTTCTGCGAGGCGATCTTCGCCCCGTCGAAGACTTCCTGCACGGTGGCCCGCACGTTCGGCTGGCGCCGCGCCGCATCGCGCGACACGTCGATCAGCGCATTCGGCTCTTCCGGACCCGCCGAGAGAATGCCGCGCGGCCGATGGTATTTGAACGAGCGGCCGAGCAGGTGCACGCCATGCGCCAGCAGCGCCGAGGCGACGGTATCGCCTTCCAGCGCGGTATAGCTTTTGCCGTCGAAGGTGAAGCGCGCGGTGCGGGCGGGCGTCAACCGGCCCGCACCCTTGATGCGGAAGGTGCCTGAATTGGAGGAAGCGCTCATCGTGCGTCTCCTTCGGTCGCTTCATAGGTCTCGACGGTCTTTTCCGAGGCCCCGGTTTCGGGGAGCGGCTGCTTCGGCATTCCCGCCTTGTAGGTCGTCAGGAACCGGTCGCTCACCGTGTCGCGCGCCGCGTTGAAGAACCGGCCACAGCCGTGGATATGCCGCCAGCGTTCATAGGTGAGGCCTTTTTCGTTGTTACGCAGGAAGAAATATTCCGCGAACTCCTCGTCGGAAATCGCCGAGATATTTTCCGGCCGCGCAATATGCGCCTCGCCGGCCCAGCGGAATTCCAGTTCCGAGCGGTCTTCCTCGCAATAGGGGCAATGGATCAGCAGCATGAAAGTCTCCCGGCACATAGGGTCGGTGTAAAAGCCAGCCTCGCGTTCCCTCTTCTCCCCAGCGGGGAGAAGGTGCCCCAAGGGCGGATGAGGGGGCGAGCGACGAAAGGAGCGAGCGTCCGAGCGACAAGCGAAGGACGAGCTTGCCTTGACGCCCCCCTCATCCGGCTGCCGCCACCTTCTCCCCGCTGGGGAGAAGAAGGACCCCATCCTGCGCCCGCAAAAATGTCGAAAGCCGCCAACATCAATGCGCCACCGCGGCGGCAGCCGCCTCGTCGATCAGCCGTCCCGTCCGGAACCGGTCGAGCGTCAGCCCCGCCGCCAGCCGGTGCGGTTCGCCCTTGGCGATCAGATGCGCAAAGAGATTGGCCGAACCAGGCGTCGCCTTGAAGCCGCCGGTTCCCCAGCCGCAATTGACGAACAGTCCCGGCACCGGAGTGATGCCCTGGATCGGCGAGCGGTCCGGCGTATTGTCGGTGATGCCGCCCCACTGGCGCATCATCTTCACCCGACGGAAGATCGGGAAAAGCTCGCAGATGGCGTCGAGCGTATGGGTGATGATCTGCAGCCCGCCGGTCTGGGAATAGGAATTGTACTGGTCGGTGCCGGCGCCGATGACGAGCTCGCCCTTGTCCGACTGCGAGATATAGGCATGCACCGTGTTCGACATGACGACGCAGGGGAAGATTGGCTTGAGCGGCTCGGACACCAGCGCCTGCAGCGGAGTTGAATGCAGCGGCACCCTGACGCCCGCCATCTCCATCACCACGGAGGAATGCCCGGCGGCCGAAACGCCGATCTTCTTCGCCCCGATGAAGCCCTTGCTCGTCTCGACGCCCAGGACCTCGCCGTTCGGGCCGCGACGGATGCCGGTCACTTCGCAATTCTGGATGATGTGTACGCCGCGATCGGACGCGGCCCGCGCATAACCCCAGGCGACCGCATCGTGGCGGGCAGTGCCGCCGCGCCGCTGCAGGGCGGCGCCGTTGATCGGATAACGCGCCGTCTTGGCAATATCGAGCGGCGGCACATAGGCCTTGGCCTGCTCCGGCGTCAGCCATTCGTTATCAATGCCGTAGAGCCGGTTGGCGTTGATATGCCGCTTGAAGCTCTGCATGTCGTGGGTGTTGTGCGACAGCATCATCACGCCGCGCGGCGAATACATGACATTGTAGTTGAGATCCTGGCTCAGCCCCTCCCAGAGCTTCAGCGAATGCTCGTAGATGTCCATGCTCTCTTCATAGAGATAGTTGGAACGGATGATCGTCGTGTTGCGGCCGGTATTGCCGCCGCCGAGCCAGCCCTTTTCGATCACCGCGACATTGGTGATGCCGTGCTCCTTGGCCAGGTAATAGGCAGCGCCCAGGCCATGCCCGCCGGCGCCGACGATGATCACGTCGTATGCGCTGCGCGGCTCCGGAGAGGCCCACTGCGCTTCCCAGCCCTTGTGGGCACGCATCGCCTCGCGGGCCACGGCGAAAACCGAATATCTGCGCATCTCGCCTCGAACTCCTCGGATCGTCAGCCCTAATCGCAGGGCCGGCATTTGGGTAGTGCCATACCCATCGCAAATCAATATGCGTCGCAATGGCTCTATTGCGACGCATTCGCCTTCTCTATCGACACCGGCAGTATCGGCTGCCGATTGGACGACATCCGACCGACGTGCCGGACGCTGCGGCGCCCGGCCGAGATACCGCGAAACCTGCCCGGATAACCGTCGGATCGACTGCTTCCGGCCGAGGCCGCATTCGGATCATGGACCACGACAGGCCCTTCCCATTCATGCCACCCCGCAAAAGGCCGCGAATTGGCGCAATCAAGCTTAATGCGTCTGGACTTCGCACATCTCTTCTGCTATCTGCCGTCATCAATCGCACGGCTCCAGGCCGAGCGGACGTTATTCTTTCGCCTCGAATCGTACCGATCCAGGCGAGCAACAAACCAAAGGAACGGGATTCACGTGCAGGTACTAGTCCGCGACAACAACGTCGACCAGGCGCTCCGCGCTCTCAAGAAGAAGATGCAGCGCGAAGGCATTTTCCGCGAAATGAAGATGCGCGATTATTACGAGAAGCCGTCGCAGAAGCGCGCCCGTGAAAAGGCAGAGGCTGTTCGTCGCGTTCGCAAGCTGGCCCGCAAGCGCATGCAGCGCGAAGGCCTGATTGCAGCTCCGGCTCGTACGGTTCCAGCACGCCCGGCTCGTTGATCGGCCGTTTTTTGGACGTTTTCATGTGCTTTCAGGGCGGTGGCGACATGGGCGCCGCCGCTCTTTTGATTTGGTCCGAGACTTCCAATGCCTTTGCCCCGACATGAGGAAATGCGCCTGATGGCCGCCAAAAACCCCGTTCTCTATCGTGGAACCGAAATTTCCGGCCTCTTGAACCAGGTTTCTCCCGTCCGTCGCAAAACAGCATTGCCTGCCGCGCTGATCGCCCTTCTGGCGCTCGCCGGCTGCTCGACCACGACCTCCACCGACATGATCACCGTCGATCGCGCCCAGGGGTCGCAGGAGAACATCGCCTCGCTCTCTTCCGTCATCAGTTCCAGCCCGCAGGATCCGGAAGCCTACAATGTCCGTGGTACGGCCTATGGACGCGCCGGCGAGTTTTCGAAGGCGCTGGAGGACTTCAACCGCGCCATCCAGCTCAACCCGCAGTTCTACCAGGCCTATGCCAACCGGGCGCTGGTCTATCGCAACATGGGCAAGCCCGTCGAAGCGGCGAACGACTACAACCGTTCACTGCAGATCAACCCGAACTACGACGTCGCCTATATCGGCCGCGGCAATATCTATCGCCAGGCCGGCCGCAACAACGAAGCCTTCAACGACTTCAACAAGGCGATCCAGCTGGAAACCACGGATGGCCGGGCCTGGCACAACCGCGGCCTGATCTACCAGCAGCGCGGCCAGCACGCCCAGGCGATCGACGATTTCTCGAAAGCCATCTCCCTGTCGGCGAATTCGCCCGAGCCCTATAACGGCCGCGGCATTTCCTATGTCGCCTTGAACGACGACGACAACGCGTTTGCGGACTTCAACCGCGCGATCGAACTCAACGACAAGCTCGCCGAATCCTGGGCGAACCAGGCTCTGGTCTATGAACGCCGCGGCGACAAGGCGCGTGCCTACAAGTCCTATTCGCACGCAATGCGTCTCGACCCCAATTATAAGCCGGCCCAGGACGGCGCGGCCCGCACCCGCGCCAGCACCTGATATCCCCGCCTGCCGGCCGAGCGAAGTTCCGCCCTGCCCTCAGATATAAAGGGCCGCCATCTTGCGCCAGGCGCCGGCCCGGTGCGCGCGGCCGTCCCAGACATGCATGCGATGCCCGACACCCTTTTCGGACAGAACCTGGCTGAGATGCTGGTTGTTGTCGAGGAACGGGTCGGCATTGCCGATCGTCAGCACGATCTCCACCTGCCGCAGCCTTTCGAGCTGCCATCCGCTGCTGATGCCGGGCAGGAAATGCGACGGGGTGTGGAAATAGACGGTATCGTCGTAATAGCCGTCCAGCAGATCGCCGAACGCCTCGACCTTCAGCGTCAGGTCGTACCGTCCGGAAAATGCGACAAGCTTGCGGAACAGATGCGGATGGCGAAAAACGAGGCTGGCCGCCTGGAAGGCTCCGAGGCTGCAGCCCTGCACGATCGTGCAGTCATGTCCGTTCCGGCTGGCCATGAGAGGTAGAACCTCGTTGAGGATGTAATCCTCGAATGCCGCGTGCCTGCGGATCCGCACCGAGGGATGCTGGTTTGCGTCGTAAAAGGTCTCGGCCGCCAGTCCGTCGACGCAATAGAGCTGCAGCTGGCCGGCACGGACCTTGTCGGCGAGGCTTCCGACGATGCCGAGTTCTTCATATTCCCAGAAACGCCCCTCGCGGGTCGGGAACATCAGCACCTTGGCGCCGGCATGGCCGAACACCAGGAGTTCCATGTCTCGATGGAGCCGCTGGCTGTACCAGCGCAGATATTCGCGGTTCATGGCACCTTGAAAAACTGTCCGACCCTCTCGCGAAGGGCCGCCTCTTGCAATACGCCACCAGGATAATCGAAATGTCCGGCGTCCAGGATGAAGATTTCATTAAATTTTGATCTCGGAATTGCATTGGCGACGGCGAACTGGCAGGGCGGCGCAACGGCGGGATCGAACAGCGCGACACTCGTCAGCATCGGCACGGATATGCGGCTCGCCGCCACCGCCGAATCATGCAGGCGCAGCGTCTTCAACGCATTGCCGTATTTCGCCTGATAGGCCTGGACGGAGGCGGCGCTGCCGATGCTTTTCAGCTTCAGCCGCAATTCCTGGTGCCCGAAGGTCGGCAGTGACAGATGCCCGCGGTCGATCCTGTTGTCGAAGGGAATGGCAAGGCCGCCGATGCCGCCGCCGAAGCTGATGCCGCTATAGCCGATATGGCCGGAAAGCCAGGGATAGAGGGCGATCAGCATGCTCACCGCGACCCAGAGATCGTCCACGCAGCCGCCGATGATGTAGCGGTCCGGCTTGTCGATATCGTGCAGCACATGCCAATGCGAGTCCGGCGAGATCGGCGGACGAGTGCTGCGCGACATGCCGCGAAAGCAGGGAAAGAGGATGGCGGTTTCCTCGACCGGGATCTCGAGATCCGGCGCATCGCGTCCGCCATATCCATGGCCGACGACGAGGCCCCGCCGGATTTCACCTTTTCTCGGCAACAGCAGCCAGCCGCCGATCGGAAACCGGCCGGTCGACATATAGGCGATGTCGAAGACATGCCATTTCGGATGGTCGAGCCCGTTCTTGCGCAGGCCCGGCTCCGGATCGACGGTCATCGCCCGCCGGTATCGATCCTTCCAGAACGTATCGAAACCCTCCGGCGCCTGAGGCGGCACCACGGCCTGAAGCTGCCTCAGCCCCATGCCATAGGTGGGATCGAAATCGTAAGGGTGACTGGTGGGGATGGTCATGGGGATTTTCGCAAAATTCGAATGATTGCTAAAGTTTGATCAATCGAAGCAGGCTGCGGACGTGAACCACAGCAAGGATCAAAATACCAAGATCAGTAACTTCATAGAGAATCGTATGACGCGAATGGGTGTGGCGACGCACGGTCTCGCCAAAGTCAGGCGCGGACCTCCCCATGCGTGGATTCTCTGCCAAGAGTTCAAAGCAATGCGTCAGGTCGTCAACGTAGCGCCGCGCCTGCAACGCTCCAAATGTCTCGATCCCATAGCCGATGATATCGACGATTTCTGCTTCAGCCCGAGGTGAAAGCCGATATTCAGGCACGTCTGGTCTTTTTTGCTTCGACGAGACGCTCTGCCTCGGCAAACAACTCGTCCATCGTTTTTGTCCCGATGCCGCTCGCCTTGGAGACTTTCACCAGGTGGCGCACCTCTTCAAGGGAAAGCTCATCGCCCTGTCGAACGCGCTCTTGCGTGACCAGTTCATTCATATACTCGCCGGCATCCGCAAACCCGCCGCTGCGAACCTGATCTTCGATCCAGTCTTTCGTCGAATCTGGAAGGGATATCGTTATGATTGCCATCTTGGCCTCCTGCTCCCTTCTAATCTCGCACAATCCGCTTTCACAAAAAAGCCCGGCACTGCCGGGCTTCAATTCACTGCTCACTATCCGCTAAGCACTAGTGCTTCATCGCCTTGACGATGTCCTCGGTCATCTTCTTGGCGTCGCCGAGCAGCATCATCGTGCCGTCCTTGTAGAACAGCGTGTTGTCGATGCCCGCATAGCCAGAACCGAGCGAGCGCTTGACGAACAGGCACGTCTTGGCCTTGTCGACGTCGAGGATCGGCATGCCGTAGATCGGCGAGGTCTTGTCGTCGCGGGCCGCCGGGTTGGTGACGTCGTTGGCGCCGATGACATAGGCGACGTCGGCTTGCGCGAACTCCGCGTTGATGTCTTCGAGTTCGAAGACCTCGTCATAGGGGACGTTGGCTTCGGCGAGCAGCACGTTCATATGGCCCGGCATGCGGCCGGCGACCGGATGGATCGCGTATTTCACCTCGACGCCGTGGCTTTTGAGCGTATCGGCAAGCTCTCTCAGAGCATGCTGCGCCTGGGCGACCGCCATGCCGTAACCCGGCACGATGATCACCTTCTCGGCGTTCTGCATCAGGAAGGCCGCGTCGTCGGCCGAGCCCTGCTTCACCGTCCGCTGCACGCCGTCGTCGCCGGCGGCAGATGCCGTCTCGCCGCCGAAGCCGCCCAATATGACCGAGATGAAGGACCGGTTCATGCCCTTGCACATGATGTAGGAGAGGATCGCACCCGAGGAGCCGACCAGCGCGCCGGTGATGATCAGCGCAAGGTTGCCGAGCGTAAACCCGATGCCGGCGGCCGCCCAGCCGGAATAGGAGTTCAGCATCGACACGACGACCGGCATGTCGGCGCCGCCGATCGGCACGATCAGGAGCACGCCGAGCGCCAGCGCCAGCACCACGACCAGCCAGAAGTCGAAATGGCTTTCGGTCTGCACCAGGCCGAAGATGAAGACGACGACCAGCACCAGCAGGCCGATATTGATGAAGTGCCGGTAAGGCAGCATGATCGGCTTGCCGGACATCCGCCCGTCGAGCTTCAGGAAGGCGATGACCGAGCCGGTAAAGGTGATCGCGCCGATCGCAGCACCAAGCGCCAGTTCGATCAGCGCCTGGCCGTGGATATGGCCGACCGCGCCGATGCCGAAGGAATCCGGCGCATAGAGCGCAGCTGCGGCCACCATCACCGCGGCAAAGCCGACCAGCGAGTGGAAGCCGGCGACGAGCTGCGGCATCGCCGTCATCGGGATGGTCCGGGCGATATAGGCCCCTGCCCCGCCGCCGATGCTGAGCGCCAGAACGATCAGGATGAAGCCGCCGAACGTGGGCGTGGCAAGCAGCAGGGTGGTGACGATTGCGATGCCCATGCCGACCATGCCGTAGACATTGCCCTTGCGGCTGGTCGTCGGGTGGGAAAGACCCCGGAGCGCCATGATGAACAGCACGCCGGACACGAGATAGAGGAAAGCTGCGAGGCTCTGCGACATGGTATCCGAACCCTCAGCGATCTTTTTTCTTGTACATGGCAAGCATCCGGCTGGTTACCAGGAAGCCGCCAAAAATGTTCACCGAGACGAGCACCAGCGCCACGAAACCGAAGCCGGTCGCAAACCCGCTCGCCGATACGCCGACCGCAAGCAGCGCGCCGACGACGATGACCGAGGAGATCGCGTTGGTGACAGCCATCAGCGGCGTATGCAGCGCCGGCGTCACCGACCAGACGACGTAATAGCCGACGAAGATAGACAGCACGAAGATCGCCAGCCGGAACACGAAAGGATCGATAGCCCCGCCGGTTGCGGCGCTCGCGGCTTCCGGCGCCTGGGCGGCTGCGCTCACCACGGCATTCACGGCCTGGTCGAGCTGCTCCAGCGCCTTTTCCATTGCTTCACTGGCCATCAAAGCGTCTCCTCGGCTGCGGCATCCCCGGTCGTCTCGGCGTCAGGTTTTTTGCGGGCGCGGGCCGGTTTTGCGGCGGCCGGCTCCCCCGCCGGGGTCGCCGTCACGACAACCGGTGCCTCGCCGGCATGCGCAGCCGCAGCAGCGGCAAAATTCGGATGCACGACCTGGCCGCCATTGGTCAGCATGGTCGCCTTGACCAGCTCGTCCTCGACATTGACGGCAAATTCCTTGGTGCCCTTGTCGACCATGGTCTCGATGAAGGCGAACAGGTTGCGCGCATAGAGCGCCGAGGCGGAGGCGGCGATGCGGCCTGCGACATTGGCGTAACCGATCACGGTGACACCCTCGACATCGGCGACCTTGCCCTTTTCCGAACCTTCGATATTGCCGCCACGCTCGACGGCGAGATCGACTGCCACCGAACCGGGCTTCATCGACGCCAGCATGGCGCGCGTTACCAGCTTCGGGGCCGGACGGCCGGGAATGAGAGCCGTGGTGATGACGATGTCCTGCTTGGCGATGTGCTCGGCGACAAGTGCCGCCTGCTTGGCCTGATAGGCTTCCGACATAGGCTTGGCATAGCCGGCGGCGGTTTCGGCCGCCTTGAATTCCTCGTCCTCGACCGCGATGAACTTGGCGCCGAGCGAGGCGACCTGTTCCTTCGCGGCGGGGCGAACGTCGGTCGCCGACACGACGGCGCCGAGACGGCGGGCCGTAGCGATCGCCTGCAGGCCGGCAACGCCGGCACCCATGACGAACACCTTTGCGGCGGGCACGGTGCCGGCAGCGGTCATCATCATCGGCATGGCGCGGCCATATTCATGGGATGCGTCGATGACGGCGCGATACCCGGCAAGGTTCGCCTGGGACGACAGCACGTCCATCGACTGGGCGCGGGTGATGCGCGGCATCAGTTCCATGGCAAAGGTGGTCAGCCCGGCTTTCGCCATGTCAGCAAGCGCCGCCTCGTTGCCATACGGGTCCATGACCGCAAACACGACCGCGCCCGGCTTGTAGGATGCCATCTCCGCCGCAGTCGGGCGGTTGACCTTCAGGATGATATCCGCCGAACCGACCTCGCCGGGACCGGCAATGCGGGCGCCCGTGGCTTCGAAATCCGCATCGGGAACACCGGAGGAAAGGCCCGCCCCGCTCTCGACCAGAATCGACAAGCCAAGTCCGGAAAGCCGCTTGACGCTCTCGGGCGAAGCGGACACGCGCGGTTCGTCGGAACCTTCGCGGCATACAAATACGATCTTCGGCAAAGACTGTCTCCTCCCAGTCGATATCGCAAGGCAGGGCGAAATATTTCGCCCTGCCTCAAAGCCGGTGGCCGGGCTGGCCGAGCCGGATCAACGCAGCAGGAAAACGCCGGCGATATTGAGAATGATGAACACGAGAAGGCTGCCGATGAAGCCTGCGCCGCCGAAGAAACCGGCAGCCATGGCGATCATCAGGATGACGATGACCATCGTGCCCCATTTCGCACCCGCGAGGAAGGCGTTGTAGGTCCGGTCATGTTCCGCATAATCCATGGGAGCACCCGTTTCCACCGGCCCGCTATGGTGATTGTCCATCAGTCCCGTCTCCTTCATCAGCCGCATGCGGTCCGCTTGATCGAAGCGTGGGCGCGCGCGGGGAAAACCCTTGTCGACATCCGGAATCATGCCTCGTTCGGCACGATGGAGGTCACTTCAGGCCTTACACAAAGCCATGGGAAAGCGCAATGCCGCCACAATGGCTTCCGGTACGCCCAAGCTTCGGCGCTTCAGCTCAGATAGGACATTTCGGGGGAGTTCGGCCGGCCGGCGATGCGGGCCGTCGGCAGGATGGTGAGCGGCGCAGTGTCGAAATTCGAGGAGCGCGCAAACAGCAGGCGGCGTTCATAGGCTTCCGACTGGAAGGCCGGGAAGCGCTTCATCATCTTCGAGCGCAATTCGCGGGTCTGCGAGGCGAGCAGCATCAGATCGAAATCGTAGAGCGGGATCCGTCTGGGCGGCACGAGCGGCTGGGCATAGAAGAAGCGGCGGTAAAATGCCGCATGCGCCGGACGGATCGGCTGCAGCACCCGGTCCGCGTCAAAATAGATCGCCGCGACCGGCGTCAGCCGCACGGTCAGATAGGGCATGGCCGAAAGTTCGCTGGCGTATTCCGGGGCGATCGCAAAACGGGCCGAGTCGATCAACGTCATTCCGGCATCCAGCAGACCGTTCACTGCCTCGGGGAAAATGCTGATCGACTGGCACACCCGGTGTTCCGGCGTGACGTGGTGGAGGCGGATCGTGCTGACCAGTTCCTCGTCGTAATAGACGCCGAAGACATGCGCATTTTTGTCGAAGTCGATCTCGTCGATAAGCTTGGTCGCCGCGACCGGCAGCACGTTGTGGGTCTTGTAGGCCTTGTATCGCAGCCTGGCGATATCCTCGAAATCCTCATTACTCTCGATCCGCCGATATTCAACGTGGTCGAGAGTGGAAAGAAGTTTGGCTGAGAAGTTTCCGTCGGAAGAGGTGTGACCTAAGGGCATCGGGTTTGTTCCATGAGCTTTAACCATGGATTAACCCTAAAAGTTCCACAACCTGCAATGAACGGAACACGAATTGAATAAAATACCAAATATTATGGTTAACAAATGGTTAACCGGCATCCCGTGAGGTGCCAGGTCCGTTAACACTATTGCAATTTCAGGCGGAATTCAGCGCGCCGCGGCCCGCAGAGGCGAGGCCTGTGCATTTTTGGCACCACGGCGGATGGACGGAAGCTTGGAGGCGGGAGCAGCCTCCGCCGCCAGTTCGATGATCTTTTCCGAAGCGACCGGCACCGAGAAGACGTAACCCTGGACCAGATCGGAGAACCGGTGGCGGTTGATCAGCGCAAGCTGTTCCTTGGTCTCCACGCCCTCGACGACGATCTTGAGGCCGAGTTCGCGCGACAGGTGCACGATGCCGCGCAGGAGCTTCAGCTTGCGCTGGTCCTCGGCGATATTGCGGATGAACGCCCGGTCGATCTTGACGACGTCGAGCGGCAGGGAGTCGAGATAGCTGAGGCTCGAGAAGCCGGTGCCGAAATCGTCGATGGCGATCGTCACGCCCGTCACGCGGAACTGGTTGAGAATGGCGCTGACCGCCACCGGCTCGTCCATGAAGCAGCTTTCAGTGACTTCGAGATGCAGCCGCGAAGGATCGAGCGAATAACGCTTCAGCACGTCCGCCACGTAAGTGACGATATCGTCGTTGCGCAGGTCCTGGATCGACAGGTTGACGGAAACGGCCATCGGCTCCGGCCAGGTCGCGCAGTCGCGGCAGGCCTGATCGAGCACCAGATGGGTGATATGCGAGACAAGCCCCATGTCCTCGGCCATGGGAATGAAGACGTTGGGTCCGACCATGCCGCGCTCCAGATGGCGCCAGCGCACCAGCGCCTCGCTGCATTCGATGCCGGAGCCGTCGGGGCGATACATCGGCTGATAGACGACATGCAGGCCATGGTTCTCGATCGCCTGGCGAAGATCGACGCGGAGCTTCTGCTCGTCGATATACTGGGCGTCCATTTCCGAAAGGAACACCGTCAGCGTGCCGTTGCCGGTGGATTTCGCATGGTTGAGCGCAAGGTCAGCCTTGATCTGCCAGTTTTCCATTTCGAAGTCCTGCGACGGCAGGATGACGCAGCCGCTGTTCATCGAAACGGGAAGGCGAAGTCCGTCGACGTAATAGTCGCCCTGGATCTCGGCGTGAATGCGGCGGATCTGACGCTCCAGTTCGCAACTGTCGTCGCCGCCCGTCAGCAACACGACGAACTCGTCGCCGACCAGGCGACCCGCCAGCAGGCCGTCGCTCTTCAGAGCCGACAGCCTCGTTGCGATAGCCGCAAGCAATCGGTCGCCGACCACATGGCCGCGCAGGTCGTTGACATGCTTGAACCCGTCCACGTCGAACATGGCGAGCGCCGCGAGCGCTTCGCCCCGCCGCTTCAGCTTCTTGGTCGCGAGATCCGCAAAGTGGCCGCGGTTCGGCAGGCCGGTCAAGGCGTCGAACCGCACCATGTGCAGCACCTTTTCCTCGGCAGCGAGACGTGCGGTGACGTCTTCGAAGATCAGCACGACACCGCCGTCGGTGCGCGGGCTGACCGAGAATTCGAGATGGCGGTCGTCCTTGAACTTGAAAAGCGCGCGTTCGAGCGAACCGTCGGCCAGTTTGGAAAGCTGCCGCAGGATGCTTTCGGGCGCATTCTCCGCGTCCTCGCAGAGCACGGCGGCGAAATCGCGGTCCTTGAGATCGATTTTCTTGTCGAGGCCGAGCAGATCGCGGGCGCGGCGGTTGATCACCTGGATCTTGCCTTCGCCGTCAAGCATCACCAGGCCATGGGAAATCGTCTTCAATGCGATATCGAAGCGGCCGGCGATGATCGCCATCTTCCGCGACGCAATGACGTTCTCATAAAGGAATTCGCGCACGCCGTTGGCCATCGACCTGGTCGTCAGGCCGAAGGGGATGAGCAGCAGCGACATCAGCGCCAGATGCAGATCCTCGGTGAACAGGCAGGCAATCAGGATCGGACCGCAGCAGCCGAGCGTCTGCAGATCGACGGCGATGCGCGAGCCATAGTTTCGGCCGACGATCGACATCATCGAGCCGAGCGTCATGGCGATGCAGGTGAAGCCGACGAACGGGTTTTCCAGCACCAGCAGGGCATAGCCGCTGGCGATGCCGAGCAGAAACGCCGCGAGGAACGCGCCGATCACATATTGCTGCTCCCAGGCGGCAATGCCGTCATAGGTGAGCGAGCCCTTGTCCACCTTGTCGAACCGCTGGAACCAGTACATGCGATAGGCGAAGACCGCCGCGAAGCCGCAGGCAAACAGGAGATAGAATTGCGCACCGCTGTAATGGAAAACGAGCAGGCACCACAGGACGTGAACAACCACGCCGGTCCACAATGTGCCGCGATTTCCAAATAGCGACGTGACGAACGACAGATACACATCCGTCGACAGCGTCTTCGCTTCTGTCTCTTTCATCGGGTTCATCCCTTGTCTTCCGGCCGACTCTGCGGGAAACCCTTTAAAAATTGCTTGTCCGCGGACCTCAGCCCCCCCTTTCATTGAGGGGTTCTTGAGAGTTTGCTCAATAAATTGACAACAGGATAGCTAAAATTTCGATCACGCAACCTGCGGCAGCGACGCAACCCCTTCACGGCTTGCGCAACTCCCTTCGACACCTGCTTTTTGTAGACGAAAACCCAGGCTTTTAGGACTTTCATTTTATTAGACCTTGGTTTACATCGCCATGCCAGGGCGGGCGGGATTAAGAGAGACCCGTTGAATTGGGGAAACCATGGCTGCATTGTTGAAGATCAGCGGTCTCATCGACCGCCTCAGCGAAATTATTGGCAAATTTTCCGGCTATCTCGTTCTCGCCTGCACGCTCATCAGCGCCGGCAATGCGCTCATCCGCTACCTCTTCAACTACAGCTCCAACGGCTGGCTTGAAATCCAGTGGTATCTTTTCGGCTTCATCGTGCTTTTGGGCGCGTCCCACACTCTGAGGCTGAATGAGCATGTGCGCGTCGACCTTATCTACGGCGCCGTTTCCGATCGCGCCCGCCTGTGGATCGATACGATCGGCCTGATCGTCTTCCTCATTCCGGCCTGCATCTATCTCGCATGGCTTGCCTGGCCTTTCTTCGCGCTCTCCTACGCGCAGGGCGAAGTGTCCTCGAACGCAGGCGGCCTTATCCGCTGGCCGGTGAAACTCATCATCGTTGCGGGTTTCGGCCTCCTTGCGCTGCAGGGGTTTTCCGAACTGGTGAAGCGCATCGCCGGTCTTTTGGGCGTCCTCCAGGTCGATACGACCTACGAAAAGCCGCTGCAATAACACCATTTTCGGGGGATAACCGCTCATGTTCCAATACGGTATAATGCCACCGGCAATGTTCCTCGGCATGATCATCTTCATGCTTTACGGCTTCCCGGTCGCCTTCTCGCTCTCGGCCGTCGGCCTCTTCTTCGGTCTTCTCGGCATCGCCACCGGCCATTTCGAATTCGCCTTCATGCAGGCGCTGCCGTTCCGCATCTTCGGCATCGTCTCCAACGACCTGCTGCTCGCCATTCCCTTCTTCACCTTCATGGGAGCGATCCTCGAGCGCTGCGGCCTGGCCGAGGACCTGCTCGAAGGAACCGGCAAGCTGTTCGGCGCCGTCCCCGGCGGCCTCGCCTATGCGGTGATCGTCGTTGGCGCCATCCTCGGCGCGATCACCGGCACGGTGGCGGCGTCAGTCATCACCATGGGCGTGATCTCGCTGCCGATCATGCTGAAATACGGCTACAACCCGCGGCTTGCGACCGGCGTCATTGCCGCCTCGGGCACGATCACCCAGGTCATCCCGCCCTCGCTCGTGCTGATCGTGCTGGCCGACCAGCTCGGCCGTTCCGTCGGCGACATGTATCTCGGCGCGATCGGGCCTTCGATCCTGCAGGTGACGATCTTCATGCTGTTCATCCTCGGCCTGTCGATCTTCCGGCCGAAGGACGTTCCGCCGCTGCCGCTGGAAGCGCGGGGCGAGATGAACATGGCCCTGGTCATGAAGGTCCTCTGGGGCATGGTCCCGTCGATCGTGCTGATCTTCCTCGTGCTCGGCACCATTTTCATGGGCCTCGCGACCCCGACGGAAGCAGGCGCCCTCGGTGTCGTCGGCGCCATGGTGATCGCCGCCATGCATCGCCGCCTCACCTGGGATCTGCTGCGTCAGGGCATGCATTCGACGATGACGATCACCTCCATGGTCGTCTTCATCCTGGTCGGCGCGACCTGCTTCAGCCTGGTCTTCCAGGGCATGGACGGAGGCCTGTGGATCGAGCATCTTCTGTCGCACGTTCCCGGCGGCGCCCTCGGCTTCCTGATCTTCGTCAACATCTTCATCTTCTTCCTCGCCTTCTTCCTCGACTTCTTCGAGATCGCCTTCATCGTCATCCCGATGCTGGCGCCGGTCGCAAGCGCTCTCGGCATCGACCTGATCTGGTTCGGCGTGCTGCTCTGCATCAACATGCAGACCAGCTTCATGCACCCGCCCTTCGGCTTTGCGCTGTTTTACCTGCGCTCTATCGCGCCGAAATCGGTGAAGACGAAGGATATTTATCTCGGCGCCATTCCTTGGCTCTGCATGCAGCTGGTCCTCGTCGCCATCGTGATCTTTTGGCCCGAATCCGTCACCTACTGGCTGGACAAGGCACCGGACGTCGACCTCAACACGATCAAGATCGAGATCCCCGGCTTCGGCAACGGCGGCGGCAACCAGATGCCGAATTTCGGCCTGCCGCCGATGGACGGCGCCCCGGCCCAGCCGGGACAGCAGGGCCTGCCCGGCATGCCGAACTTCGGCGAGCCGCCGAAGATCAACCCGTAAGGGCGGCCTTCCGTCCAGCCTTGAGAGGGAGATATCCGCGGGAGGACAGAGTTGACGCTCTGTCCTCCCGCGCCGTTCCTGCCTGGCAATGGAGGCCGGCGAAGCCCGTCCAATCCGGGGCCGCACGTCAAACCCGCCTTTTGGCCTTTCCTCTACCGCAATAGTCGTATTCGGATCGAGGCCCGGCGCCGGATCCCGGCGCAGCTAACACTTAGGTAGCCATCCTAACCGGCCCTTCGAGCGTATAAAGTTTGGCAGACGGGACGCTGACGTCGGCCGTCCCAAACCAGTTTGGCTGAAGCGCTCGGATCTCGACATGCAGATAAGCCACGTCCTGCCGAATGCGATGTACGTTGTGCGAAGGTCGATCGGCCGGACCATCGTCGAGCCGTTGCGGCGCAGGCGGTTCGCAAAAGAGAGCGAAGTCTTCATTCACTGCACCAACCGGGGATACATCTTCAAGCTGGATCCCGCGCAAAGCATCGACGAGGCTATTTTCGTCGAAGGCTGGTTTGAAGGACGATTCCTGGAATTCCTGCGGGGCCGTTTCGAGCCTGGCGCCATCGCGCTCGATGTCGGCGCCAATATCGGCAACCACGCCATTCACCTCAATCGAGACTTCGCCGAGATCCATTGCTTCGAACCGAAACCGGAAGTCTTCAGGCGGCTGACCGATAACATTCGCTCGAACCGGCTCGACAACATCCGACTGCATCAGGCCGCTCTTGGCGACCGCGACGACACGCTGATGTACCGCGAAAATATCGAGGGGAACCCGGGCGCCCGTGGCTTCGCGGAGGACGATCGGCCATCGGGGCATAGCCGCATCCTGCGCCTGCCGGTTTTCGAAGCCGACAAACTCGTCCGGCAGCTCGGAATAACCAGGGTCGATTTCATCAAGATCGATGTGGAGGGGTTCGAACTGCGCGTTCTGAAAGGACTGCGCGCCACCATCGCCGTCAACCGGCCTATCGTGTCCCTCGAATTTCATGGCCATCTCGCAGGGCCAGAGGACTTCGGCGAGCTCACCGCCTGCCTGCCGGACTATCAATTCTACGACCTGGAATATGCGCCAGCATCGGCTTCCAAGCTGGAAAAGCTGATATGGAATTTCCGCCATGGCGGTGGACCGGTTCTCAAACGGTTCGACCGCCCCGAGCCGCGGACCTACGCAAACATGCTGGCATTCCCTTCCCGGGAAGTACTCAGCCGCTTCATGAACCGCGCTTCAGCCTCCGCCTCCCCGGCTTGAACCGCCCCCGCGGCGTCAACCCAGACAAAAACCCCGGACCTTTCGATCCGGGGTTCCTCAAATGACACTTGCCTGATCTGGGATCAGAGCTTGCCGCTGCGCTGCTGGATCATCATGAAGGTGTCGTAGGTATATTCCGACAGCTGCATCCAGAGATAGGCTTCCTTCTTGAAGGCGACCTGGTCTTCGTAGATCTTCTTGAACGTCTCGTTCGAAGCCGAAATTTCCTTGTAGACCTCAAGAGATGCCTTGTAGCAGGCTTCGAGGATTTCCTGGCTGAACGGGCGAAGGGTGGTGCCCTGCGAGACGATCTGCTTGATCGCCGTCGGGTTCTTGGAATCGTACTTTGCCATCATGTTGGTATTGGCGAAGGCGCAGGCATCGCTGAGCGCGGCCTGGTAAGCCTTCGGCAGCGCGTTCCACTTGTCCAAATTCATGAAAGCATGGATAACCGGGCCACCTTCCCAGAAGGCCGGATAGTAATAGTATTTGGTCACCTTGTAGAAGCCGAGCTTGTAGTCGTCATAGGGGCCAACCCATTCCGCAGCGTCGATCGTACCCTTTTCGAGCGCCGGGTAGATGTCGCCGCCGGGTATCTGCTGCGGCACGACACCGAGCTTCTCGACCACCTTGCCAGCAAGCCCGGCGATGCGCATCTTGACGCCCTTGAAATCGTCTACCGTGTTGATTTCCTTGCGGAACCAGCCGCCCATCTGGGCACCCGTATTACCTGCCGGAAGTCCATAGACATTGTGCTTGGCATAAAACTCGTTGAGGAATTTGTTGCCATTGCCCTCGTAGAACCACGCATTGCTCAGCCGGGCGTTGAGGCCGAAGGGAATCGCCGTGCCGATGGCAAATGTCGGATCCTTGCCCACGAAATAATAGGAGCAGGTATGGCACATTTCGACCGTCGCGTTGCTGACGGCATCCAGGGCCTGACCGGCCGGAACGATTTCGCCGGCAGCAAACGGCTGAATGGTGAAATTGCCGTCGGTCGATGCGGCGACATGCTTGGCGATGTCTTCCGCGCCGCCATAGATGGTGTCCAGCGACTTCGGGAATGAAGACGTCAGACGCCAGGTGACTTTCGGGTTCGACTGCGCGATGGCCGGTGCGGCGAGCACCGTAGCGGCAGCTGCGCCGGCGCCGGTGACGGCGGCCTTTTTAAAGAATGAACGACGATCCATGAAATACCTCCCAGTAAGACAAACCGGAGGGATTATCTGTTCCCACTCCCCCGATCCTGGGGCGAGGTAAACATTTTGGCCTATGGGTTGCAAGCGCCGGAGCTAATATTCCTTAATGCGGGAACGTCTTTTGTCCTTAGACTTTCGTAGCGTCCCGCCCAAACCGGATTCATAAGACATTTCAAAGCAGAAATGCTTATTCTTTGGGCAGCGCCTCCCCCGAAGCGGAGCTCGATCTTGACTTGAAGCGCGGTGCCGCGGCACAACGAAGAGAGACGCGAAAGCGAGCCTCGTTGGAGAGCCTGATGCCGAAACCGATCGTCGCCCTGCCTGCCGATATCCGCCAACTGGATGGAGCGATCTGGCATGCCTCGCCGAACCAGTATGTCCAGGCGGCATTGAAAGTGGCGGATGTGATGACCTTCATCATTCCGGCTTTCGAAGAAGGCAACGAGACCGACACAATCCTCGACCGGGTCGATGGCGTGCTGGTTTCCGGTTCGGCGACCAATGTCCACCCCTCGCTCTATGGCAAGCAAGCGAGCGACGGCGACGGCCCTTTCGACCCGGCCCGCGATGCGACTTCCCTGCCCCTCATCCGCCGGGCAATCGATCGCGGCATTCCGCTGCTCGCCATCTGCCGCGGCATCCAGGAACTGAACGTGGCCTTGGGCGGCACGCTTGCGAGCGAAATCCAGGAACAGCCGGGCATATGGGACCACCGCAAACCCGATGTGAAGGAGCGCGACGGCATGTATGCGATCCGGCAACCGGTCTTCGTCCAGGAAGGCTCCTGCATCGCAAATTATCTGGGCCTGACAGGCGAGGTCCAAGTGAACTCGCTGCATCGCCAGGCGATCGCCGAAACCGCCCCGCGCCTGAAGGTCGAAGCGACGGCCGAAGACGGCACGATCGAGGCGGTATCGGTCATCGACGCCAAGAACTTCGCCGTCGGCGTGCAATGGCACCCGGAATACTGGGCGGAAACCGATGCGCCGTCCCGGGCGCTGTTCCACGCGTTCGGCGAAGCGGTGCGTGCCTACGCGGCCCGCAAGGCGCTGACGAATGTCGCGGCTTGACGCTTACAATAGGCCCGGCTCGAGTAGGGGGTAAACCGACACTATAAGCATCACCGCTCGCGCCGTTGGGCAGAGATATTCGCCGGTGAGCATTATGTCCGCTCGGCGACCGCGTGGCCGAGGTGGACAGCGTTCCAGTCGATGGTGATTGCCGCGCGTCTATTTCATTTTCATAACCATTGAAGCGAATTTGGAGTGTTTTGAATGTCAGTTTGGCCAGATTTGTTTACGGCAGAAGGCAATTTCGCATCCGTCGTGCCGCTTACGATGGAGCATCATGATGACCTGGTTGAAGCCGCCGGCGACGGAGAGTTGCATCGCCTCTGGTACACAAAAATACCGGAGCCAGAAAATATCGGGGCTGAAATTGAACGACGGCTTGGGCTCCGCGCTATCGGCTCGATGCTCCCATTTGCCATCATCGAAAGGGCGAACGGTAAAGCCGTTGGAATGACCACCTATATGAACATCGATGCCGCAAACAGAAGGCTTGAAATCGGGTCTACGTGATACCGTCAGTCTGTGCAGAGGTCACCACTCAACACCGAATGCAAATTGCTTTTGTTGCAGCATGCCTTTGAGAAGCTGGACTGCATATGCGTGGAATTCAGGACGCATTTTATGAATATGCAAAGTCGCCGAGCGATCGAGCGGCTTGGGGCCAAGCTCGATGGGGTGCTTCGCTCCAATATGGTGATGGCGAATGGCACCATTCGCGATACGGCAGTTTATTCGATAATCGCGTCTGAATGGTCCGCCGTCAAAGCCAACTTGAGTTGGCAATTGGAAAAGCCAAGACCATAATCTAGCCCTCTTCCGGTTAGGCATCTCTGCTGCTTAGAGTGCCTTTTCGCCCCAGCGGCTTGAAGCTCAGGCCCGCGGCCGGTGCACGCCGGTTGACTGACGAATGCGCATTTCCGGCTTGATCAGGTGAATGCCGTCCGGCTCGTGGCTGCCGGCGAGGCGGTCGAGCAAGGCGCGCGCCGCAAGCCGGCCGACTTCCGTCTGGCCGTTCCACACCGTCGTCAGCGCAGGCGTCGCGATCGAGGCCTCTTCCAGATCGTCGTAACCGGTGACGGAGATGTCGTGGCCGGGCATCAGCCCGGCGCGGGCGATGCCGTTCATCAGGCCGATCGCCACCAGATCGTTCCAGCAGACCGCAGCGGTCGGCTTCTGCGACAGGGAGAGGAAATGCACGGCCGCCTCGAACCCGCCCTGTTTCGAACGGGGACCGGGGATGCGAAGGTTCGGATCGACCTCGATGCCCGCCTTGCGCAGCGCGTTGACATAACCCTGGTAGCGGTCGCGGCCGGTCGACGTCTGGTCCGTGCCGCCGATCATGGCGATCACCCGATGTCCGAGGCCGATCAGATGGTTGGTCGCAAGCGAAATGCCGTAGCTGTCGTCGCCGCGATAGGTCGGCAGTTCGACGCCTTCCATCGAGCGGGCAACGAGGATGGCCGGCATGCCGTTCTCCTCCGCAAGCCTCATATCCTCGATCGGCGTGCCGATCGCCGGCGACATGATCACCCCGTCCCCGCCGAGCTGCAGCAGCGTTTCGATGAAGGTGCGCTGTTTTTCGACCGAGTCGTAATGGTTGGACAGGATGAATGTATGGCGGCTGCGGTCGAGCTCGCTTTCGATCGCCTTGAGGATTTCCCCGTAGAACGGGTTCATGATGTCGTGCACCACGACGCCAATGATGCCCGAGCGGGAGGTTCTGAGGCTGGCAGCGCGGCGATTGTAGATATAGCCGAGCGCTCTCGCCTGTTCCTTGATCTTTTCCCGGGTATCGGCCGCCACGAGCGGGCTGTCACGCAGCGCGAGCGATATCGTCGCAGTTGAAAGACCAAGGCTCTCGCCAATCGTCGACAACTTGATCTTTTGTGCCATTTCCCCCACCCGCAATGGCCGGCATCGCTATCCGATGCTCGAATTAAACTTTAAATAAACAATTTAATTCGGTGCGACAATCCTGTGACGGCGAAAATTTGGAGGGAAGTCAGCCTCTGTCGTCCGAGGGCTCGGACTGAAGATTCTGTTCGATGGTTTTGAGAAGCTTGAGGAGAGTGCGTATCTCCTTGTCGGAAAGGCCTTTTGCGGCGATCGAACCGCACTCGGAGACCGATCGGCCGATCTGTTCGACGGTCCGCAATCCGGCTTCCGTCAGATGCACCTTGGTGAGGCGCCCGTCGGTGCCGTCGGCACGGCGTTCCAGAAACCCCTGAGCCTCCATCCGGCCGATCGTGCGGGTCATGGTCGGGGCCTTGACGCCGAGCCGTATGGCGAGCTGGCCGGGGGTCATGCCGTCCTCTTCCGCGAGGATCAGGATGACGCCGTCCTGGCCGGCGTAAAGCCCGCTTTCGCCGAGGCTGCGGCTGAGTGCTGTGCGCATGGAGCGGGCGGCCTGGGTGATTGCCGGCGCAAGGTCGGTGGCCGAAAGGCCTTCCAGTTCCTTCTTCTTGCCGGACTTGGCTTTTTTGTCGCCCTTCTTCTTGCTCATTCGCTCCGCCCGTTTTGCCCTAAAGAAGTAGCCGTTATATCTGTGGCGCGCTACCCATATCGAAACCGGGAAACCACCGCCAGATGTCGCACCCTTCGCCACGCTATCATGACAATGATACGACACTTGCGTCCACAGAAAGGCGAGACTGGATCGCCCTCCTGCCGCTCGGAGCCCACGAGCAGCACGGGCCGCACCTGCCGTTCGAGACCGACACGCTGATCGCCGAGGGTCTCGTTTCGCGCCTGATCCCCGCCCTGCCCGCCGGCCTGCCGGTGACATTCCTGCCCGCGGAGCCCGTCGGTTATTCGATAGAGCATATGGATGTCGCCGGTACGAAGACACTTGCCTTTGACGACGCCGTTTACCGCTGGCTCGGCATTGCCGGCGATCTTCACGCCAAGGGCGTCCGCAAGCTGGTGCTGCTCAACGCCCATGGCGGCAATTCGCCGCTCATGACCATCGTCGCGACCGAGGCGCGGGTGCGGTTCGGCATGCTGGTCGTCGCCACAAGCTGGACCCGCTTCGGCCAGCCCGCCGGCTGGATCGCACCGGAGGACAAGGCAGTCGACATCCACGGCGGAGACATCGAGACCTCGGTCATGCTGGCGCTCCATCCGGACCGTGTCGACATGGCCAAGGCCGAAAACTTCCCGTCCCGCCAATCGGACTTTTCCCGCGATTTCAAACATCTGCGCGCCTACGGCCCGCACGCCTTCGGCTGGAAGATGTCCGACCTCAACCCACAAGGCGTCGCCGGCAACGCGGCCGCGGCAACGGCGGAACGGGGTGAGGCGCTGGTCGCGCATGCCGTGAATGGGATTATCGAACTGCTGGAGGATGTGGCGCGGTTTGATGCGCAAAGCTTCCAGTGAACGCGCTTGTCTCCTCTCTGGAGATACCACATATTGCTGGAGGTTGTGATCGCCGAAAAGGAGGCGGGCATGCGGATATCCATCGCGGAAGCAGAAGGCAAGCTGACGGAACTGGCAAGGCTCGCCAATGAAGGCGAGGAAGTTGTGCTCACACAGGATGGCCTTCCCTCCGTTCGTCTTGAGCCGGTTACTCACCCGACCGGCACCAAATCGGAGACGGAAGCGATGGCTGCAGAACTGCGGAAGCCATTGCTTTTGGCGGCCGAAAGAAAGCCCTTGAGCTCCGCCGAGAAGACGAAGATCTTGCAGGAAATTCGTGAAATGGCGAAGCATAGAAATCTGCCCCGGGATACCGATGCTGAGCGAAGCCAGGATTTTCTCTACGACGAGCACGGCCTGCCTAAATGATCGTGCTCGACACCTCGGCCATTATCGCGATAGTGGCAGGTGAAGCGATGGCTGAGCAATGCGCCGATGCTATAGCAGCCGAACAGTCAATCATCATGTCCGCCGGAACCCTCACAGAAGCATTTATCGTCGCAACACGCCAAAAGCGTCTGATCGAAGTCAGAAGCTTGATCACAAATTCGGTGACGCAGATCATTGACGTGACACCAGAACGTGCCGGCCTTGCCGCGGCCGCTTACGCTCTGTTCGGCAAGGGCTTTCACCCCGCTTCACTCAACTTCGGCGATTGCTTCGCTTATGCGACGGCCAAGGAATTCAACTGTCCGCTTCTCTACATCGGAGAGGACTTCGCCAGAACGGATGTGATGTCCGCAATCGCGCCGCCGTCAGCCTGAACAGCAAGATCACGCGGGCACCCTGTGGGTCGATGTGATCTTATAACATACAAACCCTTTGAACTCGTCCCGGCTTGCCCTTATATGAGGCGAACCAAGCTTCCGCGCCCGCCGGGCGCTTTCAAAGTCTCTCGAGGTTTCCCCATGGCCGAAAAAATGACCGACACAGCCGCCCTGAAGCCCGTTCCCGTCACCGTGCTCACCGGTTATCTCGGCGCCGGCAAGACGACGCTCCTCAACCGCATCCTCTCCGAAAGCCACGGCAAGAAATACGCGGTCATCGTCAACGAGTTCGGCGAGATCGGCATCGACAACGACCTGATCGTCGAGTCGGACGAAGAGATCTACGAAATGAACAACGGCTGCGTCTGCTGCACCGTGCGCGGCGACCTGATCCGCGTCGTCGAGGGCCTGATGCGCCGCCCCGGCCGCTTCGACGGCATCATCGTCGAGACCACCGGCCTTGCCGATCCGGTGCCGGTCGCCCAGACCTTCTTCATGGACGACGACGTGCGCGCCAAGACCGAACTCGATGCGGTCGTCGCACTCGTCGATGCCAAGCACCTGCCGCTGCGCCTGAAGGACAGCCGTGAGGCCGAAGACCAGATCGCCTTTGCCGATGTCGTCGTCATCAACAAGACCGACCTCGTTTCGCCGGAAGAACTGGCGATCATCGAAGACGTCGTGCGCGCCATCAACCCGACTGCCCGCGTCTACAAGACCACCCGTTCCGGCGTCGATCTCGCCCGCGTGCTCGACCAGGGCGCCTTCAACCTGGAACGCGCGCTCGAAAACGATCCGCACTTCCTTGATCATGGCCATGACGACCATGTCTGCGGCCCCGATTGCGATCATGACCATGGGCATGACCACCATCATCATGACCACGATCACGACCATCATGCGCATGACCATGATCATCACGGCCATGATCACCACCACCATCACCACGGCGAAATGTCGCCGATCCATGACGTCACGGTGAAGTCGATCTCGCTGCGCGGCGGCGAGATGAACCCGGAACGGTTCTTCCCCTGGATCCAGAAGATCACCCAGACGGACGGCCCGAGCATCCTGCGCCTCAAGGGCATCATCGCCTTCAAGGGCGATGAGGAACGGTATGTCGTGCAGGGCGTCCACATGATCGTCGAGGGCGACCACCAGCGTCCGTGGAAGGACGGCGAAAAGCGCGAGTCGCGCCTCGTCTTCATCGGCCGCGATCTCGACGTCGACAAGATCGAAAAGAGCTTCCGGGCGTGCGAGGCCGTTGCAGCCTAATGCCGACTGTTGCACCGCTTGATCTCGAAGGCCATGTCGTCGCCGCGCATTTCCTCGGCGACGTCCCGTTCTTTGCCACCGCCGCCGGTACCATCCACCGCCTCGATGGCGGAGAGAAGGTGACCGAGGCCCATCAGGGCCTGCTGACCTGCATCCGCGATCCCTTCAGCGCCACGCTTCTGACCGGCGGCGAGGACGGCAAGGTGATGCGCATCGGCAGCAATGGCGAAGCGACCCTGATCGCCGAAGCCCCGCGCAAATGGATCAGCGTCGTCGCCGGCGGTCCGCAGAATGCGGTTGCCTATGCGCATGGCAAGTCGAGCTTCGTGAAGCTGAACGACGGCACGCTGAAGGAATTTCCCGAAGAGCGCAGCGTCGAAGGCCTCGCCTTCGCCGGCAAGGGTCTCAGGATCGCCGCCGCCCGTTACAACGGCGTGTCGCTGCACTGGGTCGGCACCAATGCGCCGCCAGTCGATCTCGAATGGAAGGGCGCCCACAACGCCGTCACCTTCTCGCCCGACGGACGTTTCCTGGTGACGACCATGCAGGAAAACGCCCTGCATGGCTGGAAGCTCGACGGCAAGCCGGGCGAAAATCGCCATATGCGGATGACCGGCTACCCGGCCAAGGTGAAATCGCTCTCCTGGTCGGCGAAGGGCAAATGGCTTGCCTCGTCGGGCGCGCCGGCGGCGATCGTCTGGCCGTTTTCGGCGAAAGACGGCCCAATGGGCAAGGCGCCGCAGGAACTCGGCACCCGCGCCAATATCATGGTCACTTCGGTCGCCTTCCATCCGGCCGAGGAAGTGCTCGCCATCGGTTTCATCGACGGCATGATCCTTGGCGTCAGGCTTGCCGACGCGAAGGAAGCTTTGCTGCGCCGGCCCGGCAAGGGCGGCATTACCGGATTGAGCTGGAGCGCCAACGGCAAGCTCGTCGCCTTCGCTTCCGATGCCGGCGATTGCGGCGTCATCGACATTGCAGCCTGACATATCGCAGCACGGATAACCGCGGCGGAAATCTCCGCCGCGGCCTGGTCCATGCGGGATGGGCAGGCAGCGTGTATGAAGTGGTATGGGAGTCAGGCTGTACTGCCTGCCCGGTCGCTCCGGTGTTTCCGAAAGGCGGGTAACGGAGGGTCTGGATCCGAAACTCTAAACCTTTCGGCGGTCGGCGCCCTGACGGTGCCTCCCTGCCTTTTGCGACCATCACCGGACGCCGGATGCTTTCCGTGGGATGCGACCCGGTTCGCGACCCGGCCCCTGCCCTGTGACGCAACCAATGTAATCGCGAAGCCGCAGGCGGGGATGCCGCGGACCTCTTTCGACGGAAAACTGCTTCAAACGAAAAGGGAATTTCTGTTCGTCACAGCGAAATCGTCCCCGCCTTCACGCCGCCTGGCGGTCTTCCTCGAACGTATCGATGCCGTCGCGGCCGTTGCGCTTGCGGGCATAAAGCGCCAGGTCGGCCCGCTGCAGCAGGGTTTCGAGGTCGCCAGGACCGCATATCTCGGTTGCCACGCCGATGCTGAGTGTCGGCTGCACGACAAGGCCCTCCATTTCGGCGAGGGAAGCGGCAAAGGCCGCACGGATCTTCTGGGCCGTCTCGACGGCCTTTTCGACCGGGCATCCTTTGAGGACGATCACGAACTCGTCGCCGCCCTGCCGAGCGAAGAGGTCGCGGCTGAGCAGGTGCGGGGACGCCGAGGAGGCGAACCGCCGCAAGACTTCGTCGCCGACCGCATGACCATGCGTGTCGTTGAGTTGCTTGAAACGATCGACATCGATGAGCATCAGGGCCACCGGTCCCGGCTCGATACGGGCATAGGAACGCATCAGCCCGCCGCGGTTGAGTACGCCGGTCAGGGCGTCGCGGTCCGCCAGGTAACTGAGCTTGTTTCCCGCCCGTTCGGCCGCCATCAGATTGATGACGATGCTTCGCAACGCCAGGAAGGGCGCCGCCCAGAGCCCAAGCCAGGCATCGGTGCCATTGCCGGGGGCAAACAGTCCGCCTTCGCCGATCCAGCCCGTCGCCGCCAGAAGGGCGCGCGCTGCAAAGATGGCGGCAGTCGGCATATAGATCGCCGCGACCAGCCATGCCGACCGCAGCCTCTCCTGCCGTGCGAGGCGAATACCCTCCAGCATCACCAGGAGATCGCCGAGAGCGCAGACGAGCGAGAAGATGGCGATGCGCGACGCGGTATTCACATCGTCCCGCCACAAGAGGATCAGCGGCGCCGAAAGAACGCCGAGGATCAGCCAACTCAGGCCCCAGCGGGGCGGACGGCCGCCGAAAAGCCGGACGGAGACGATCAGCAGCAGATAGCCGACCAGGATCAGGTTGTTGCCGATCAGGATCGAGACGACATCCGGCAACACGTTTCGCAGGCCGACGCTGAACAGGCCGGCTCCGATGACGATGCCGCTGGCGCTCCACCAGAACAGCCAGCGCTCGAAGCGACCGCTGGAATAGGCGATCATCTGGACGATGCCCAGGACCGAGCAGGTCATAGCCGAGACGATATAGATCGTCCGCAGATCCAGCATGAAACACCCCCAATGGCGACGCGGGGCATGCTAGCGTCAGGCGGTTACCATTCGGTGTGCCCGGTCATTCAAGTTTATACAAATTGGCTTCAAACAACGCGAATGGCTCCGATGATTTCGGCAAGCAGGTTGTGCAGGTCATCGCGATAACCGCTGCGGGCCGAGGGGCCGCTTTCGTCGGACGTCATCACCACGGTGAGGTTGAGTGACGGCACGACATAGAGCATCTGCCCGCCATAACCCCAGCCGAACTTGACCTCCTCGTCCCCGATATTGCGCAGGAACCAGCCGTATCCGTAACCGTCGCCGGAAAAACGCGAATTGGTGCGCGGCGTCCAGGACTGGTCGATCCAATCCTTGGAGATGACCTGGCGGCCCTCCTTCGTCTTGCCGCCGTTGCGGTAGAGTTCGCCGAAGGCCAGAAGCGAGCGGGCGGTCATCGCCATCTGGTTGCCGCCGAGATAGATGCCCTGGCGGTCGCGTTCCCAGGAGCCGATCCGGAAACCGTCGACCGGCTCCAGCCATTCCCGCGCCAGCGCCAGGGTCGATTTGCCGCCGACCTTGGTGAGGATCGCCGAAAGCAGATGCGTCGAGGCGGTAGAATAGAGCATCGAACCGCCGGGGTCGTCGTCGAACGGCTGGGCGAGCGCGAACTGGACCCAGTTGCGGCTCGCAACCCAGCGGCCATAGTTCGGCCCCGACAGCCGTCCGAGCCCCGCCTGCATCGAAAGCAGGTTGCCGATGGTGACCGTGTGGATGCGCGGATCCGGATTGGCCGGCAGGTCGGCCTTCAGGATCGGCGCGATCTTCTGGTCGGGACCTTCGAGCAGCCGGCGGTCGATGGCGATGCCTGTCAAAGCCGAGATGATCGATTTCGAGGCCGACTTGATGTTGGTGGAGGCGTCCAGCGAATGGCCGTTGAACGCCCGCTCGGCAAGCATCTCGCCATTGCGGGCGACGAGCACGACCTTCAAGGGCTCCAGCTCCGCCGCACCGCCAAGCACGGTGTCGAGCGTCACCGGCGGCTGCGGCACAGGTGCCTGGGGCGCGCCCTGGGCAAGGCTGCGGGCGGCGGTCAGGGCGAACGGCAGGGATAGAAGGGTTGCGCGGCGTGTGATCATCCAGCCAAGCTAGGACGTCCAGGCGGTCGAGACTATGGCGGAAAGGGTGGACTCACGCAGAGATGATGGGGCGTGAAAGCTGTATTTGACGTTCCCGTCGTGCGGCATCCCCTCGCCCCAGCAACCCCTCTGATTTTTGAAGAGAATGAGAACCGCCTCCAAGTTCATCCACGGTGGAGCAGAAACGGAAAGCAGTGTATTGGACCAACCCGACCGTCTTAATCGTTGCGTACCCGATTCCCTCCTTGGACCGGACCCGCAGCGCCGGGACAGCCGTTTAAACGATCGGATACGACATGGCCAAGGCACCCAAGACTGAACACTCCGAGCTCGCCGGCGAATTCACCGAAGACGGCATCACCGTGCTGGTCGACATCTACCGCCCGGCCGGCACCCAGGGCGACTGGACGCTCGAAGTCATTACCGAAGAAGATGACGTCACCACCTGGGAAGAGCCGTTTCCGACCGACCGCGAAGCCTTCGACGAGTTCCTGGCGACCGTCGAGCGCGACGGAATCCGTTCCTTCTTCGGCGAACCCGAACCCAATCCCGCGGTGCATTGATGAAGAATGTCGAAGACCTCACGACATCCGCCAAGACCATGCACGACCGCTACGCGTCGGGCCGCATGGACCGCGAAATCGTTCGCCAATGGGTGTCGGGGCTGAGCATGTACCCGGAACCCTATGGCCGACACATCCAGGAAGCGGCCGCGTGGTTCAAGTCTTCGCGCGACGACATGGATCCCGTGGAGCTGAAGATCGCCGACCTTGCCAAGCTGCAGGCGATCTATCGGCCGTAAGACGTCCCCACAGAAAATCCGGGCATGTCCGGATCTCAAAGCCCGGCTTCGGCGAACACCTTGACGATCCAGTCGAGGAAGACGCGCACCCGCGGCGAAAGCTGGCGGTTCTGCGGATAGAGCGCCGAAAGCAGTGTCGGCGGCGGCGGGAAATCGGCAAGCACTTCGACGAGCACGCCCTCGTCGATATCCCGCTGCAGGCGATAACGGGGCGCTTGTATGAGCCCGAAACCGCGGCGGGCGAGATCGACCATCGTATCGGAATTGTTGACCGTCAGCCGGCTTGGAAGAGTGACGTAGCGCACCTCGTTGCCGACCGCGAATTCGAGCGGCATGATCTGGCCGGTGCGCGAAGATAGGAAGCCGATGGCGAGATGCCCTTCCAGCGCATCGGGTGATTTCGGCAGCCCATATTTCTCGACATAGGTGCGGCTGGCGCAGGTGATTTCGGTGATGGTCCCGAGCCTGCGCATGATCAGCCCGCTGTCATCGATCTCGCCTGCCCGGATGACGCAGTCCACGCCTTCGCGAACGAGATCCACCAGCCGGTCGCCCTGGCCGATCTGCAGTTCCAGGAGCGGATAGCGGTCGAGGAATTCGTGAAGGCGCGGCAAGAGGAAGGTGCGGGTCAGAAACCCGTGCGCATCGACCCGCAGCAGGCCCCGCGGCTGCGCGTCTCGAAAGATGTTCTCCGCCTCGTCCACGTCTGCGAGGATCGCGAGGCAACGCTCGTAGAAAGCCCGGCCGTCGAGCGTCGGGGTGACGTAGCGCGTCGTCCGCTCGAGAAGTCGCGTGCCGATCCCCTCCTCAAGCTGCTTGACCGCTTCGGTGACGGTCGAACGGGCAAGGCCGAGATCGGCGGCCGCAGCGGAAAAGCTGCGCCGTTCGACGATCCGGACAAAGAGCTGCATGCGGTCGAGGCGATCCATGACCTTGTTCACCACAGGCGAATTCTGATGTCAATTCGCCGCCAATTGTTCTTGAGCCGTGTCAGCAATATCTCCTGCCTACCAACCAAGGAGAGATCCAATGACTACCAACGGACAACGCGTCGCGATCGTCACCGGCGCTTCGAAGGGCATCGGCAGGGCGATTGCGCTCCGCCTCGCCGAGGACGGCATCGCTGTCGTCGTCAATTATGCGACCAGCCGGCAGGCCGCCGACCAGGTCGTTGCAGAGATCGAAGCCGGCGGCGGCAAGGCGGTCGCGGTGCAGGCGGATGTCGGCAGCCCGACCGGTGTCGCAACCCTGTTCGATGCCGCCGAACAGAGCTACGGCGGTGTCGACATCCTCGTCAACAATGCCGGCGTGATAAGGCTTGCGCCGCTCGCCGAGATGGATGACGAGACCTTCGAAAACCAGATCGCCATCAATCTGACTGGCACATTCCGCGGCATCCGCGAAGCAGGCAAGCGGCTGCGCGACGGCGGCCGCATCATCAACTTCTCGTCGAGCGTGGTCGGCGCCTACGGACCGGCCTATGGCGGTTATGCCGCCACCAAGGCGGCTGTCGAAGCGATGACCCATGTCGCCTCCAAAGAACTCGGCCGGCGGAAGATCACCGTCAACGCGGTCGCTCCGGGCCCTGTCGAAACCGAGCTGTTCATGACCGGCAAGTCCGAGGAACTGGTCCAGAATATCGTGAGAGCCATCCCGCTCGGTCGCCTCGGCCAGCCGCAGGACATCGCCACCGTCGTCTCCTTCCTCGCCGGCCCGGACGGCGGCTGGGTCAACGGCCAGGTTCTGCGCGCCAATGGCGGCATGATCTGAAACACCAAAACATCAACCTGAGGACAACTCCATGCCATTTGTGAACATCAAGACGCCCGAAGCCGCACTCAGCAAGGCCCAGAAGCAAGAGATCGTCCATCGCATCACCGAGATGCTGGTCGGATACATGAGCGAGGCCGCACGGCCTCACACCATGGTCCTGATCGAGGAGGTCAAGGACGGCGGATACGGCCGCGCCGACGAGATTTTCGTTATCCCGGATGCCTATCGCGCCAAAGACGGCGACTGAAAAAACAAGGCCGGCGCCACCTGTCTGGCGCCGGCCCCGTCCCCCACCGACCTTTTATTTTTTTTAGAAGCGGTAGGTGACGCCTGCCCCGATCAGCCAGGGATTGATTTTCGCCTTGCCGCTCAGCGGCCCGAGCACGTCGTGGTCGGCCTTCCATTTGGTTTCGAGAAAAATCTTCTTCACGTCGAAGTTCACGCCCCAGTGCTGGTCGATCATGTAATCGAAACCGACCTGAAGGGCCGCGCCGACATTGTTCTCGACGTCGAGATTGTGGAAGCCCGGCTTTTCCGACTGGTTGTAGAACAGCGAATAATTGACACCGGCACCGACATAGGGCTTGAAGGCGCCGAAATCGGTGAAGTGGTATTGCAGCGTCAGCGTCGGCGGCAGAAGCCAGGCACGGCCGACCGGCACGCCGACAGCACCGTCTTCCTTGATATTCGCATAGGTCGTGCCGAGGATCAGTTCGGCGGCGATATTGTCGGTGAAGAAGTAGCTGATATCGAGTTCGGGGATGACCGAGTCGGAATAGGACAGGTCCGAACCCGCAACGCCATCGACCGAACCGCGGTCCTCAGTGAGGACGCCCAAGCCGCGCACGCGGATCTGCCAGGGGCTTCGGGCTGTTGCGATCTCCTGTGCCACCGGGGCGACGGGTGCCGACGTCAGATCCGCCGCTGCCGCCCCGAATGCGAAAAAAGCCGCACCCGCGCCCGCGATCCATCTCAGATGCCGTACCCCGTTCGTGTTCATGTAAGCTCTCCTGCTTGCGTTTTGATCTTGCAGGGAGAGGCTTAGGAGCGGGCTCCGAGAGTCGGATTGATCAGGATCAACCGCTGCCGGCGGAGGCGCGGCTGCGGCCCGAAAGGGAGAATTTGTCGCAGGAAAAACCCCGCCTCCCCTTCAGGGCGCTCCAACGGGGACGCGCCATCGGGGAGACGGGGTTTGGGCAGATCGTCGGGGCGCGAGGCCTTGAGTGCTGAATGCCTTGGGTCGGAAACCCGACCTTGTCAGGCCAGCTTGCGCCCGTTGGCGACGATCATGCCAGCGGCACCTTCCAGCCAGCCAGCCTTGAGTTCGAGCGCCAGGAAACGCGAACGCTCGAAGGGGCCGGGCATGACGAGATGCCGGGTCTTGTCGGCAAAGAAGCCGAACCGTTCATAATAGGCTGCATCGCCGACCAGCAGGATCGCACCGTGGCCGCGCTTGTGAGCCTCGGCGATCGCCGCACGCATCAGAGCGGCGCCGATGCCCCGGCCTTCCTGAGCGGAGTCGACCGCCAGCGGGCCGAGCAGCAGCGCATCGATGGCCTGGCCTTCGGACGAGATGCCGGCCTCTACGTTCCAAAGACGTACGGTGCCGATCACGTGGCCGGCGCCGTCGCGGGCAACGATGGCGAGCCCTTCGGCCGGCACGCGGTTGCGGCGGATCTTTTCCGACGACTTCCGGCGGCGATCCGGGCCCATGGCGCGGTCGAGCAGGGTTTCGCGGGCGACCACGTCGGCCGGAGTTTCGGCGTCGATGGTGAAAGTGGAGTTGGGCGCAAAGAATGCGCGCACAGAATCAAGAACAGCGGCCATCGTGGCCTCCCGTACCCAATACCGTTATCAGCGGCGATGAAGAGGAATTGTGAATTTGTCGCCCCGGCTGGTTACGGGGCCGGCGGAAGTAATACGCCTTAGGGAGCGGAAATCCGCCCCTTAGATGACGTAGGCCTTCAAAGGGTCGAAACCGTTGAAGGCGACGGCCGAGTAGGTCGTCGTATAGGCGCCGGTGCCTTCGATCAGAACCTCGTCGCCGATCGTGAGCGTCACGGGCAGCGGATACATGTTCTTCTCGTACATCACGTCGGCGCTGTCGCAGGTCGGGCCGGCGAGAACGCAGGGTTCCATCTCGTCGCCGTCCCGCTCGGTGCGGATCGGGTAACGGATGGCCTCGTCCATGGTTTCGGCGAGACCGCCGAACTTGCCGATGTCGAGGAAGACCCATCGGTGATTGTCGTTGTCCGACTTCTTCGACACGAGGACGACTTCAGCCTTGATGACGCCCGCATTGCCGACCATGCCGCGACCCGGCTCGATGATCGTCTTCGGCAGGTTGTTGCCGAAATGCTTGCGAAGCGAAGCGAAGATCGCCTTGCCGTATTCTTCGGCCTTCGGCACGTCGCGCAGGTACTTGGTCGGAAAACCGCCGCCCATGTTGACCATCTGCAAGACGATGCCCTGCTTTGCGAGCGAGCCGAAGACGCGCTTGGCATCGGCAAGAGCCGCATCCCAGGCATCGACCTTGGTCATCTGCGAGCCGACATGGAAGGACACGCCGTAGGACTCCAGGCCCATCTGGTGCGCGTAGACGAGCACGTCGACGGCCATCTGCGGCACGCAGCCGAACTTGCGCGACAGCGGCCATTCGGCGCCTTCGCCATCGGTCAGCACGCGGCAGAACACCTTGGAGCCGGGGGCAGCGCGGGAGATCTTCTCGACTTCCTCATGGCTGTCGACGGCATAGAGGCCGACGCCGAGCGCGAAGGCACGAGCGATGTCGCGTTCCTTCTTGATCGTGTTGCCGAACGAGATGCGGTCGGCGGACGCGCCGGCATCGAGGGCCATCTGGATTTCGGCGACCGAGGCGCAGTCGAAGTTTGAACCCATCGAAGCGAGCAGCTTCAGGATTGCCGGTTCCGGGTTGGCCTTGACCGCGTAATAGATCGCGCTGTCCGGCAGGGCATGACGGAAGGCGGTGAAATTGTCGCGCACGACGTCGAGATCGACAACAAGATACGGTCCTTCGGGACGCTGGGTCTTGATGAAGTCAAGGATGCGAGCAGTGGTCATCGGTCAGTCCCTTCAAATCTCAAAGCTCCGGCTGTGAACCGGAGGACAAAGGACGGATGAGAATGCGCCAGGACCCGATCGGTGGAGACACCGGTTCCTTGACACGCTCAAACGCGCGATAAGTGGATCAACATTCTGCCACGAACAATGATCCGGCTTTGTCTGCCATGGATTGGAGGGAGGTCCCTACCGCACTTCCGGCAATGATGGTGTGCCTCTTCAGTAACCCCCGCTGATGGAAAGCAGGGAGAGAACAAAAAGGCCCGCACCGTCGTTGCTTCAGATGTCCTCGCATTTCCCGGATGGCCGGAATAGCGACTGGAGGGGTTAGTTCCAGGTACCTTACCGATGACCTCACCAAATAGAGGGTCGGCGGACACCCACGGGCACGTGCGACTTTGGGCTGACCGGGAGATAAGAATATTCGTGGTCATAATCAAGAGTTTTTTTGCCCATCATCGAAAATTCGCATTGCACAATGGTGGGGGCCATTTGCAGAAACCGGGGCGGCGACTTACATTGGAACATGTCGCCTATCCCACAGGATTCCAAATGTCGACGGCCAAGAGGAAAAAGCATGTGACCGATCAGCCGAGCGCGCCGCCGCCGGAAGGACGGTTAACCGTACCCGATCCCAACGATCCCGCCGTTATTGCCCGGCTGAAGGCATCGCTGGCGGCCTTGGATCCGGATGATGAAGCCGATGCTATTCGCTGGATCGAAGCCGTCTCGATGTTTGACAACGAAGACAGCAAACACGAATGAGGCGCGGCGACGTGGTGACCGTGGCCACCGCCGGCGACTATGGAAAACCTCGCCCAGCGGTGATCGTCACGGCTGATATTCTTCTCAACCAGGATCACGACGCCATCGCCATCTGCCAGCTAACCTCAACTTTGAACGATCTGGCCGACTATCGCATCACGATCGAGCCGACCGCTGAAAACGGCCTCAGATTGAAATCGGATATCATGGCGGATAAACCCGTCACGGTTGCCCGCCGTCGAGTCGGCCCAGTGATCGGACGCCTCAGCGATCAGGATATCCAACGACTTAATATAGCGCTTCAATTTGCGCTCGGCCTTCGAGGCTGATGAATTTTCCGGAGCAAATATGGATACTCTCACCCGCATGCGGGCCTTCATCGATGTGGTTGAAGCAGAAGGCTTTTCTGCCGCCGCCAGACGGACCGGCCGGTCCAAGGCGCTGCTTTCCAAATACGTCCGCGAACTGGAGGACGATCTGGGCGCTTTGCTGCTCAACCGCACCACCCGCCAGTTCTCGATGACCGAAGCCGGCCATACCTATTACAGGACCGCCGCCGACATCCTGAAGGAGATCGACAATCTCGCCGACCTGGTGCGCGAGAACAATGCCGATCTGAAGGGGCGCCTGCGCGTTTCCGTGCCCCGAACCTTCGTCGATGCCGAGGTCGGCCAGTCGCTGATCGATTTCGCCAAGAGCCATACGGAAGTATCGCTGGAAATCGTCGCCGAGGACCGGTTCGTCGACCTGATCGAGGAAAATTTCGACCTCGCGATCCGAATCACCAAGCTCGAGGATTCCGGGCTGATCGCCCGAAAACTTTCCGACTTCCGGGTCTATACCGTTGCGACCGCCGATTTCGTCGCCAAATACGGCCCGCTCGAACACCCGCAGGACCTCAACCGCGTCCCCTTCATCATCGACACCAATTCCCGCTGGCACAACAATGTGCGCTTCACCGACAAGGACGGCTCGACCATCTCGGTCGCCGTCAGCGGCCCGGTCGAGATCAACAGCCCGCAGGCGACGTTGCGCGCCGCCCGCGCGGGCCTCGGCGTCGCGATCATCCCGGATTTCATCGCCAACGCCTCGATCCAGTCGGGCGAACTGGTAACGCTGTTCGACGATTATATCGCCAAGGACCGCGGCATCTATGCGGTCTATCCGCATCGCCGCTACCTGCCGGCCAAGGTCAGAAGCTTCGTCGACTTCCTCTCCACCTGGTTCCGCCGTCAGCATTGACCGATGCGGGCGCACGGCGCTCCTACGGCGAATGAGGTAACGCCTCCGCGGCAGGTCGACCTATTGGCCGGCTTGCTTGAGCTTGGCTTCGATCAGCATAGTGCGCTGAGAGGGTAAGGTTTCGGCGTCGCGGAGGGTCGTTATCCATGCAGAAAAGCCTGGCGATGTTCGTGTCGGCGCCGGTGATCGAGGCTGCGGGCGGCAAGCTGGTGCTCGACAAGAAATTCGTTTCCGGCATGGCCCTGCATGTGCAGCACTGGTCGGGGCCGGTCACCTGCTTCATCCGGCGCGGTGCGACCGACATACCCTTCGGCGGTCGTTACGACATCAGCGAACTCGATTTCCGGGTGCGCATCCTGGAGCCGGAGGAACGGGTATCGGTGGATCATCTCGCCGATTTCGACCTCGCGCTGTTGTCGGGAGATTCCCACCTCGACCTCTTAGCCCCCGAGGTGATCCGGAAAGCCCGGAGCGCCGTGGTCTATTCGATAGAATACACTCACCAGACCCGGCTGCAGATCATCTCGCTCGACGATAGCCGCAGCCTGCCGCGGAAAATCTACGGCATGGCTTGGACGGTGATGCAGGAATACAAGCGCAAGCGCGCGTTCCGCGCCGCCCGCGGCATCCAGGCGAACGGCTATCCGGCCCATGCGGCCTATCGCAACATGGGCGGCAGCCAGCTCCTCTATCTCGACAACCGCATGAAACCGGCGATGTTCGCGACAGCGGAGGAAATGAACGCGCGAAAACGGTATCTTCTCAGTGGCGAGCCGTTGCGGCTCATCCATTCCGGACGGCTCGAACCGATGAAAGGGTCGCAGGATCTTATTCCGATCGCCAGGCTGCTCAACGAGCAGGGCGTCGATTTCACGCTGACGATCTACGGCGAAGGAAGCCTTTCCCGTGAGATCGCCGTGGACATCCAAAAACACTGGCTTCAGGACTGCGTTTTCCTGAAGGATCCGGTGGATTTCGAGCGGGAGCTCGTGCCGCTGACGCGAACGGGTGCGGATATCTTCCTCAGCTGCCACAGGCAGTCCGACCCCTCCTGCACCTATATCGAGACGATGGGCTGCGGCGTTCCGATCGTCGGTTACGACAACATGATGTGGTCGGCGTTGATGGCCGAATCGAAAGCCGGCTGGATCGCCCCGCTCGGCGATATCAGGGCGGTGGCCGATCGGTTGGCCGCCCTCGACAAGGACCGCTCGTCCATCCTGGATTGCGCCGAGAATGCACTTCAGTTCGCCCGGGGCTGTGATTTCGAGAGCCAGTTCCGCAAACGCATGGAGCATCTGGAAAATCTCACCCGGCACTAGACCAGGACTGGACATGGGCTCGGTTCGAGTCGAAATTCCGTCTCATTTGCGCTGCACTGCAGAGGCGGACGAACCGGGGAGCCACAGGCCGAATGCGATACCGAGTCTTGACCATTGCGGCGCTGGTGGCAGCCTGCATCCCCCTCCCCGCACTCGCCCATCCGCACATCTTCGCCGAAGCGCGGCTTGAGGTCGTGGCGGGCACCGACGGGAATGTCGCGGAGCTGCACAACGTCTGGCGATTCGACGAAGTCTTCTCCTCGAGCGTGCTGCTCGATTTCGACAAGAATACCGACCTGAAGCTCGACGCCAAGGAACTCGCGGCACTCGGCGAGGTGATGCGCAAGTCGCTGGGCGACTACCACTATTTCACGACGATCACGGTCAACGGCGCAGTCGTCGGGGTGCAGAAGCCGGACGTGATCCATGTCTCGCTTGACGGCAGCCAGCTCCTTGTCCTGTTTGCGGTGAAGCCCGAAAAGCCGGTGCCGCTGAAGGGCCAGCTGACCTTCGGAGTCTACGACCCCACCATGTACACCTCGATCGACTTCCCGACCGATGGCGACCTGAGCGTCAAGGGCAGCGGTTTTTCCCATTGCCAGCACAAGGTGGTGCGGCCCGATCCCGACGAGGTGATCTCGCAGAACAGCAAGTCGCTGACGGACGCCTTCTTCAACGATCCGACGGGCACCGACATGTCGAAACTCTTCGCCACCCGACTGGAACTGACATGCTGACGATCCGCCGTGCCCTTTCCCCTTCGGCCATGATCCCTGCCCTCCTTGTTGTTGCGGCGGCAAGCATCCTGATGACGGGTTCGGCGCATGCGCAATCACCGCTCGGCGTCGGTTCGGCCGAACCGTCCTTCTCCATCGGCGGGCCGCTCGGTCCGTTCTTCGCCTGGATCAATTTTTATCAGCAATCCTTCTACCGGGCGCTGACCGGCTCGCTGAAGGCAATGCGCGAGGATCCCTGGGCGCTCTCCGGCCTGATCGGGCTGTCGTTCGCCTATGGGGTCTTCCATGCCGCCGGCCCCGGCCACGGCAAGGCGGTAATCTCCTCCTACATGATCGCCAACGAGGTCGAACTCAGACGCGGCGTCGTCATCTCCTTCATCTCCGCGCTGCTGCAGGGGGTGGTCGCAGTCCTGCTGGTCGGCGCGGCCTATCTCCTGCTGCGCGGCTCGGGCATCACCATGACGGCGGCGACCCAGGCGATGGAGATCGCCAGCTTCGCCATGGTCGCCCTGTTCGGCGCCTGGCTGCTGGTGAAGAAGATCCGGGCGCTTCGGATGCGCGTCGTCAGCATGCCCATGGCAGCCCCCGCCGGTAACGGGCGCGGCTCCACCGGGCTCAATTTCCAGGCCGTCGAGATCGACGACCACGACTACCGGGGCACCGGCGACTATTGCGAAACCTGCGGCGTCAGCCACATGCCCGATCCCGCCCTGCTGAAGTCCAGGGATTTCAGCCTGCACGAGGCCTGGTCGGCGATCATTGCGGTCGGCCTGCGCCCCTGCTCCGGCGCCATCCTGGTGATGAGTTTCGCGCTTTTGAACAGCCTCTATCTCGGCGGCGTGCTCTCGGTGATCGCCATGTCGATCGGCACGGCGATCACCGTCACCATCCTCGCCACGCTTGCTGTTACCGCCAAGGACCTCGCCGTCCGCTTTGCCGGCCCAGGCTCTCGCGCGGGACGGCGGATCACCCATGCGATCGAGATCGGCGGCGCCCTGTTCGTGCTGCTGGTCGGGCTTTCGCTGCTCGGCGCCGCGCTGCAGGCCTGATGGCGCCACCTCTCCGGCCCGGATCGCGGTGCGGACCCGTCAGCGGCCGCGATTGCGCTGGTAGCGCGCCCGCAGCCAGAAGATCGCGAAGAAACCGAGCAGCAGCATCGAGCCGACAACCACGGCCAGCACCGGCGAAAACTGGGCGATCCACATGACGATCGTCGGCAGGAAATAGATCACCAATCCGATGCCGACGAGGATCGCCGCCGCGGCGATCGCCTGCGATTTTGCCTCGGGCGTCATGCCACCGCTCCCTTTGCAAGCTCGGCGCGGATATCTTCGAGCCGCCGCTTTTGCGTGCCGTCCGCCTCGAAATTGTCGGGCGACAGCCAGGCTTCGAACGCTGCCTTCAGGAGCGGCCATTCCGCATCGATCATCGAAAACCAGGCGGTGTCGCGATTGGCGCCCTTGGAGATGACATGCTGGCGGAAGACGCCTTCGAAGGTGAAGCCGTAGCGGCGGGCGGATGCCTTGCTCGGCTCGTTCTCGTTGTGGCATTTCCATTCGTAGCGGCGGTAATCGAGCCCTTCGAACACGTGCCTGGCCATCAGGTAATGCACTTCGGTCGACAGCGGCGAGCGCTTCATGTCGGCGCCGTGCGCAACGGAGCCGACCTCGATGACGCCGTTCTTCGGGTCCGGCCGCATGTAGCTCGCCATGCCGACCACCTTGCCGGTGGCGTTGTCGCGCGACACGAGCGTCACGAAATTCGAATGGACGCGGGCGTTTTCCAGCCAGTCGCCGAAGGCGCCGACATCGGCAAAATCGTCGTTGGGGAAATATTTGAGAAGCGGATTGATGCCCTCAGCGCCGCCGAGCCCGTCCCACAGCGCCTGGAGGTGGGTGTCCCTGTCATAGGGTTCGAGCGTCACGAACCGGCCCTTGAGGATGACCGGAGCCGGGGCGGCAACTTTGTAATTCTTCAGATCGCGCATATCAGCCTCTTCATCGTGGCTGAGGCTTAGGCCAGCGAGGGGGGAAAGGCAACCGGCAGGGCTCCTACCACACCTGCCAGGCGGCAGATTTCGCGGAGACGCACGGTCGCAGATTAAAAACGTGTCTTCGTCGTCAAGGCCGCCCGTCCGGATATTCTGCCGGCCCCTTGATCTCGATCTTATTGCCGAATGGGTCATGAATGTAAAACGAGTGCCCCATGCCTCGAGCCCCGCCGTGGAAAGCCTCCTGAGCAATCTCGATACCGTGGCTCTGCAGATGCGAGCGCAGTTCGTCGTGATCGAAAGGGCTGGTGGCGATGCAGATGTGATCCACGTTGCGCCCCCCGGCGACCGGGGGAGCGGCTTTTTTCCCGCCCGGATTCGTGATGTCCCACAGGACGATCAGCGACGACCCGCACCAGACCTGTTCCATCCCCAGGGCCGGGTACGAATAACCCGGCCGGCAACCGAGTACGCCGGAATAGAAATCGAGCGCACGCTCCATGTCGTCGATCAGAAGCACAACGTGATCGATGCCGACGGGAGAAAAAGGGATGGCCATAAGAGGTCGCCTTATGCCTTGACCTTCGCGGCCGATACCGTCGCGTCGATATGCGCGATCAGCGCATCTTCCAGGCCGAGGCGCCCGGCGAGCAGATCGAGGTAACCGCGTTCGGCGCGGGTGTCCGGATCGATGGTCAGGCGCGAGGCGGCGTAGATCTCGACCTTCTGTTCCTCGGTGCGGGCAGCGGCGACGAGGTCATCGATATCCACCGGGTTGGCGAGTTCGTTCTCGATGAAGGCTTCCGCCTCGGCGCCGAGATCGACCGCATGCACCTTGTCCATGATGTTGGCGCGCTCGCCGGCATCGATATGCCCGTCGGCCTTGGCGGCGGCGATCATTGCACGCACCAGCGTCAGCGCGAAATCGTTGGTAAGGGCGGGAGACTGCGGGTGGAACGGCGAATCGGCCGGCGGCGACAGGAGCGGCTTGTCGGCCTGGGGCGCAGGCTGCGGCACGGCTTCGGGAGACTTGCCGGACTGGTAGTTCTTGTAGGCGAGGTAACCGAGGCCGGCGATCGCCGCGATGCCGCCGACCGCCGCTACATTGCCGGCAATGTTGCGGCCGGTCTTGGTGCCGAGGACGGCCGCAAGGATGGCGCCGGTGGCGAGCGGGTTGTTCTTGGCAAGCTGCGTCGCCTGCCCTGCCCGGTCCCTCACACTTCCTCCCGACATGCCCGGAATCTGTGATCCCAGAAATTGGTCGAGAAGCTTCTTTGCGTCGAACATCGCACATCTCCCTGTTGTGTTTCCGGGGAAAGATAGGGATGCGATTGTGAAATTACAAAGACGGGTTGCGGGGTTTTACGCCTTCAGCGCCGCCGCTTCCGAAGCAAGCTTGGTGATGCCGGCCCAGTCGCCTGCCGAGACCAGCTCTTTCGGCGCGACCCAGGAACCGCCGACGCAGATGACGTTCGGCAGCGACAGGTAGTCGTTGGCGTTCTTCAGCGAAATGCCGCCGGTCGGGCAGAACAGCGTGCCGGCGAGCGGCGACGACAACGCCTTGAGGTAGGCGGCACCGCCGGCCTGTTCGGCGGGGAAGAACTTCAGCACCTCGTAGCCGGCCTCGCGCAGCGTCATCACTTCGCTGGCTGTCGCAGCACCCGGCAGAAGCGGCACGGGCGAGTCCTTGGCGGCGGAAAGCACGCCGGGGGTCACGCCGGGCGAGACGATGAAGGTCGAGCCTGCCTTGACGGCCGCTTCGTAGTCGCGGGCGTTGAGGATGGTGCCTGCGCCGACATTGGCGCCTTCGACTTCGGCGGCCACCGCCTTCACCGCATCGAGGGCGGCGGGCGTGCGCATGGTGATCTCGATCGCCCTCAGGCCGCCGGCGACCAGCGCCCGCGCCAGACCCACCGCCGACTTGGCATCGTCGACGATCAGCACCGGCACCACCGGCTGCAGTTTCAGGATGGAAAGCAGCTTTTCCGTCTTGCCGGTCATGGGTCAGGTCTCCGCTAAAACGATTGAAACTTTGAGGTCGAGATACCTCTCAAGCCCGTCATTGTCGAGAAAAAACAGGCCTTCGCCGTCGAACGGGTTTGCGGAAAGCGGAGTTTGCACTAGGGTTGCAACAATTGTTGAAGTTCCCGAGGCGGCGGGCAAGGCATGGCCAAGGAAATCGAACGGAAATTTCTGGTGAAGAGCGACGGCTGGCGCTCGGAGGTCTCGTCGTCCTCCGATTTCCTGCAGGCCTATGTCGCATCCGGCGACGACCGTTCGGTGCGGGTGCGGATCATGGACGGCAAGCGCGCCAAGCTGACCATCAAGATCGGTCGGGAACTGCTTGCCCGCGACGAATTCGAATACGAGATTCCGCTTGGCGACGCCGAGGAGATGGCAAACGCCGCCGTGGGCGTGGTGCTCCAAAAGACCCGCCACGAGGTCCGTCACGAGGGCTATACCTGGGAGGTGGATGTCTATGACGGAGCCTACAAGGGACTGGTGGTCGCAGAGGTCGAGGTGGAGGACGAGAGCGCGCTGCCCGACATTCCGGACTGGATCGGCGAGGAGATCACCGGCGACCGGCGGTATTCCAACATGGTAATGGCGACCGAAGATTTGAGCGGAGAATTGTGTCATGGCGTACCGTCTGCGGCCCGCTAAATCCTTTACCGACGAATTCCGGTCGGTTGCGGAAAGCCAGCTTTCCCACGCGATCCGGCTGCTGGAAGACCAGCCGGACGGGCCGCACGAAGCGGTGCACGACGCGCGAAAACGCTTCAAGCGGGTGCGCGCCCTCTACAGGCTGATCCAGCCGGACGCAAAAACGTTCCGCCGGCAGGAAAACGCCCGTATCCGCGACATGGCGCAGACGCTGTCGGCCGTGCGCGACGCCACCGCGCTGGTCGAGACGGTCGACTATCTCGCCGGCCATGCGGGTTCTCCCGAAGAGCTTGCCGCCCTCACCGCGGCCTCCAAGGCGCTGACCGAACGTCGTGACCGGATCGCTTCGGAGGAACATGACCTGCCGGCCAAGATGGCGGCTGCCGCCGACACCTGCCGTGCGGCGATCGCGGCCCTCGACGACCTCGACCTCGACGACGATCCGCACAAGACGGCCAAACGGCTCGCCAAGGCCTGGAAGGACCAGCGCGAGAAGGCGCTCGGCGCATTCGCCGGCTGCGAGGAACACGGTGATGCGGAAACCTATCACGAGCTGCGCAAATGCGGCCAGACCTACTGGATGCACCTGTCGCTGCTCGGCGGGATCTGGCCTTCCGCCATGCTCGCCAAGCAGCAGCAGGCCAAGGCCCTGGTCGATCTGCTCGGCCACGAACACGATCTTTCGGTGCTGACCGGCCTCGTCAACGAAAACCCGGAACTGTTCGGCGACAGCGACACGCTGGCCCGTGTGCTCGGCGCCATCATCGCCCGCCAGCAGGCGCTGCGGCACGAGGCGCTGGAGGCGGCCCATGAGGTGTTTGCCGACAGCGCCGAGACGGAAAGCGCCCTGATCGCGCTGCTTTGGGAAAAGGCGGCCACCGCGCCCCGCAAGGAGCGCCGTGCGGCAAAGCTGCACAGGGCGCATGAAGCGCCCGAGAAAGAAACCGCGTTGCGCGGCGTGTCCTGACGCTGTATTTCAGCGCCATGACCGAAAACATCATTCAAACCCGCCCGGAAGCGACGGGCGCCTGGCTCGTCGCCGCGCTCTATCATTTCGCGCGTTTCGACCGCTATGAGAGCTTCCGCGAGCCGCTGCAGGCCTTCTGCGACGAGAACGGCATCAAGGGCACGCTGCTGATCGCCCGCGAGGGCATCAACGGCACGGTTGCCGGCTCCGACGCGGCGATATCGGGTCTTCTCGCCTATCTGCGCGCCCAGCCGGAATTCGCAGGCCTCGAGCACAAGGAAAGCCGCGCGTCGAAGATGCCATTCCTGCGCATGAAGGTGCGGCCGAAGAAGGAAATCGTCACCATGGGCGTCGAGGATATCGACCCCAAGCGCATCGTGGGCACCTATGTCGACCCCAAGGACTGGAACGCGCTGATCTCTGATCCGGAAACGATCGTCATCGATACCCGCAACGACTACGAAACGGCGATCGGCATCTTCAAGGGCGCGGTCGATCCACAGACCAAGACGTTTCGCGAGTTCCCCGGCTGGGTGAAGAACAATCCCGGCCTCCACAACAAGCCGAAGATCGCCATGTACTGCACCGGCGGCATCCGCTGCGAGAAGGCCACCGCCTTCATGAAGGAACAGGGCTTCGACGAGGTCTTCCACCTGAAGGGCGGCATCCTGAAATACCTCGAAGAGGTGCCGGTAGAGGAAAGCCTCTGGGAAGGCGCCTGCTTCGTCTTCGACGAGCGGGTCTCGGTCGAGCACGGCCTGAAGGAGGGCAACCACAAGCTCTGCCACGCCTGCCGCAGCCCGATCACGGCACAAGAGGTGACCTCGCCCCATTACGAGGAAGGCGTCTCCTGCTCCACCTGCTACCCGACCCGCACCGAGGAAGACCGCGATCGCTACCGCCAGCGCCAGCTCCAGATCGCGCTCGCCAAAAAGCGCGGCCTAAGACATATCGGGGGCTGAGGTTCACCCGCGCCAGACGGGCTGGCGCGAGCGGATCGTGGCTGCCTCAAGCCGCCTGCGGTATCCGGGCGATCACCTTGATTTCGAAATCGAAACCGGCAAGCCAGTTGACGCCGACGGCCGTCCAGGTCGGATAGGGCGGTTCGCCGATCACCTTTTCCCGCACGGCCATCAAGGTTTCGAATTGAGCCTGTGGATCGGTGTGGAAGCTCGTGACGTCGATGACGTCCCGAAACGTGCAGCCGGCTGCCGTCAGGACGGCCGCCAGGTTGTCGAACGCCAGTTGCACCTGACGTTCGAAGTCAGGCTCCGGCGATCCGTCCGGCCGGCTGCCGACCTGGCCGGAAACGAACAGAAGGTCTCCCGAGCGGATGGCCGCCGAATAGCGGTGCTGCTCATAGAGTGCGTGCCGGCCGGCAGGAAAGATTGCCTCGCGTTGGCTCATTGTTTTATTCCTTTTTGGAAGGCCGGTTCCCGAGCGTGATGCCACCGGGGATGGGTGCACGCCGTCTGGGCTTCATGTCCGGCCTTGGCTTCGTCATGCGGACGCTTTACATACGCCGCGTAGGCCTCGTATCTTACATACGCCACGTATGTCAACTGACATACGTGGCGTATGTACTGGAAAAATATCACAATAAGGAGAATGGCCCGGCCTGCCGGCGGAAAGGATCCCCCCGATCGAGCTCGCAAAAAGCAGAGGCTTTGCGCCAGGCGTATGAAACTACGCCGCCCCGCTCATCCCGCCCGGAAGGCGGTTGCCGCGGTAGATGATGTCGATCTCCTGCGACGACATCGGCTTGCCGAACATATAGCCCTGCAGTTCGTCGCAGCCGGTCAGGCGCAGCTGTACGGCCTCGGCCTCGGTTTCGACGCCCTCAGCGGTGACCGGGATTTCCAGCGAGCGGGCGAGCGCCACGGTCGCCTGCAGAAGATCGACGGCTCGGCCGCCCTCTTCCAGTGCGTGTACCAGTGACTTGTCGATCTTCATCCGGTCGAAGCCGAACTGGCGCAGATATCCGACGCTCGAAAAGCCTGCGCCGAAATCGTCGAGGGCGATCTTCACCCCGAGCTGCTTCAGCTTGGCGAGCGCAGCGCGGGCGCGTTCCGGGTTCTGGATGAAATAGCCTTCGGTCATTTCGAGCGTGATACGGGACGGATCGGCACCGGTCTTGCGGAACACCGAAGCGACATGCACGGCAAACGCCGGATCGCGGAACTGGCCGGGGGAGATGTTGACCGCGAGCTTGAGTTCCGGCCACAGCGTCAGCGTCTCGCAGGCACGGTGCAGCACGAACAGGCCAAGCTGGTCGATGAGCCCGGTCGATTCGGCGATCGGGATGAAGACCTCGGGAGATACGGGGCCATAACCGGCGCGGTGCCAGCGCGCCAGCGCCTCGACTCCGATGATGCGCCATGTCCTGGCGTCGACAACCGGCTGGTAGACGATGGTGAGCTCGCGGCGCTCGATGGCGATCCTGAGGTCGATCTCCAGCATGTTGCGCTCTTCGCGCTCGGCATCCATTTCCGGCCGATAATATTCGGTCCGGCCACGGCCGGTTTCCTTGGCGTGATACATGGCCATGTCGGAACGCCGCACCAGTTCCTCGCCGGAGACCTTGCCGCGCGGCGAGATGGCGACGCCGATGCAGGTGCCGATGGTCGCGACCCTTTCGCCGATCACGAAGGGCTCGCCGAAGAAGCCGAGGATATGATCGCTCAGCGTCTCCACCGCACGGCCGATATCCGTGGCCGCGAGCGCGATGGCGAACTCATCGCCGCCGACGCGGGCAAGGATCGCCCTCTCTCCGACCAGCGTCTTGAGGCCCGCCGCGACGCCGCGGATCAGCTTGTCGCCGGTACCATGGCCATAGGCGTCGTTGACTTCCTTGAAACCGTCGAGATCGAGATAGAGCAGCGCCACGTCCTCGTTGCTGCGGCGGCTTTGCAGGACCAGCGCGTCGAGTGCCGCAAAAAAACCGGCGCGATTGAGAAGCCCGCTTAAGCGGTCGCTCATGGCCAGATGCCGCGCCGCCGCTTCATCCGCCTTGAGGCGCTTGAGCGTATTGCTGCCGCTGACAAAGAGGAGCAGGAAAAACAGGCCGACCATCGCCAGCGCGCAATAGACGAGCGGCCGGACCTGCAGATATGCGGCATTGCCAGGCATGCGCGAGTCCCAGACGAGCCGCCGCAGCGCCTTGCCGTGAATATTGCGGATCTCCACCATGTTGGGGACCGTATCGCCGGCACCGGCAAAACGAAGCCCGCCGATGACATAGGTCTCCGAGAGCTTCAGGACTTTCTCCTCGTCGAGATGCCGGCCAAAGATCAGGAACCGGCGTCCCTCGACGGGCTGAGCGAGTTCGCCGGACTTCTGGCGGATGAGCGCCACGCCGACGGCCGCGACGCCATCCTTGGTTTCCACGAACCCCGCCGCCTCCGGCACCGTTTCGGCGCCGGCGCTGCTTGCCTTGTCGAAAAGCGTCCAGAGCGAGGTGTCGAAATACTTGTTAGGCGACCAGGTGACAGGAGCGCCGTCCTGATAGGCCATCAGAACATTGCGATCAGCATCCATGATCAGCGCCACGTCGAAAAGATCGCTGTTGGCGGTCATGTCGCCGTAATTGCTGACAACCCAGGCGTCGTCCCCGGCATAGACGAACTGGGCGGCATCATCCCACGCCGCGTAGTCGTTCAGCGTCGCATGCAACTGCTCCTGGAACGTCTGGATCGCACCGGAAGTCGTCTCGCGCGAGCGTTCGTCGTCGAGGCGATTGGCATAGTCTGCGATGCGGTCGAGCGCGGTCAGGATGAAGATCGTCACCAGCACGACGACCACCGCGAAGGCAAGCAGCATCGACGTCACGGCAGAGCGACGGCCAAGTGTTGCGGAGCGGCGAAAGCGGGACGGAAGAAGCCGCATCTAAGACCTCGTGAAGCCCTACATCTTTCGCGGGTATTCCTTCAGATAGCGTTAAAGGAAAAGGCCGGCCCCACAATTGAGAGCCGGCCCCACCAAGTATTTTTGAAAATTCTGTACTACCAGGCGGCGATGACGGCGCCCTTGAACTGGGTGTTGACGAAGTCCTTCACCGGAGCGCTGTGATAGGCTTCCACGAGCGTCTTGACCCAGGCCGCATCCTTGTCCTTGGACTTGACGGCGATGATGTTGATGTAAGGGGCCTTTTCGCCTTCCTTGGCGATCGGATCGGTCTTCGGGTTGAGGCCGGCTTCCAACGCGTAATTGGTGTTGATGACCGAGGCGTCGACGTCGTCGAGCGAACGCGGCAGCTGGGCGGCGTCGAGTTCGGCGAACTCGATCTTCTTGGCGTTTTCGGTGACGTCGGCGGGACCGATCTTCAAGCCCTTGGCGGCATTGACCTTGATGAGGCCCTGGTCGGCGAGGATGAGCAGCGCGCGGCCGCCATTGGTCGGGTCGTTCGGGATGGCGACGGTGGCGCCCTGCTTCAGGTCGGCAAGGCTCTTCACCTTCTTCGAATAGACGCCCATCGGGAAGTTGACGGTCTGCGCGACGCTGACGATGTCGAACTTGCGATCCTTGACCTGGTTGTCGAGATAGGGCTGGTGCTGGAAGGAATTGGCGTTGAGTTCGCCGTCGGCCAGCGCCTGGTTCGGCACGACGTAATCGGAGAATTCGAGGATCTGGATGTTGAGGCCCTTGGCGGCCGCGACTTCCTTCACCTTTTCCATGATCTGGGCATGCGGGCCGGGCGTCACGCCGATCTTGATGTCTTCGGCAAGCACAGGGGCTGCAGCGAAGGCGGCGAGCGCCGCCGCGATGATGAGCTTCTTCATAAGTGTCTCCTTGGGTTCGATTATACACGCCAGTCTTGGGAGGCTGGTTTTCCGGGATTGAAGTGTCAGGTCTTGCGGTTGCGCTTGTCGAAGCGGCGGGCGAGCGCGTCGCCGAGGCTCTGGATCGCCTGGACAAGCACGATCAGCACCACGACGACGGCCAGCATCACATCCGGCATGAAGCGCTGATAGCCGTAGCGGATACCGAGATCACCCAAGCCGCCGCCGCCGACCGCGCCGACCATGGCCGAATAGCCGACCAGGCTGACGAGAGTGAGCGTCAGCGCCAGCGTCAGGCCCGGCTTGGCCTCGGCGAGCAGCACCTTGAAGACGATCTGCAGCGGCGTCGCCCCCATGGCACGCGCAGCCTCGATCAGGCCCTTGTCGACCTCGCGGATCGCCGCCTCGGCAAGCCGCGCGACGAAGGGAATGGTCGCCACCGTCAGCGGCACGATCGCCGCATAGGTGCCAATCGACGTGCCGGTGACGAGACGCGTGAACGGGATGATCGCAACCACCAGGATGATGAACGGCGTCGAGCGCGCCGCATTGACGATCGCGCCGATGATGCGGTTGGTGACCGGCGCGGGAAAGAGCTCGCCCTTGCCGCTGGTCGCCAGGAAAACGCCGATCGGCAGGCCGATCAGCGCACCGATCAGGCCGGCGACGGCGACCATCTGCAGCGTCTGGCCGAGCGCTTTCAGGAGCAGGTTGAAGAGCATGTCAGGCGACATAACCGAGCACCTCCGTGGAAAGACCTGTCGCGGCATAAAAGCGCTCGGCGCGTTCCGTGACGGCGGGATCTGCCGGATAGGCAACGACCAGCGAGCCGTAGGGCTCGCCGGCGATTTCCTCGATCGTGCCGGCGAGGATGTTCACGTCGGCGCCGAGTTCGGTGACCAGCCGGGCGGTCAGCGGCTGGAAGGCCGTCGCGCCAAAGAAGATCAGCCGCACCAGTACGCGGTCGCCGGCGGACGGCTGCTGTTTCAGGTTCGAGCGGATCCATTCCGGCAGGGTGGTGCCGAGTGCGGCCGACAGGAGCGAGCGGGTCGTCTCGTGCTTTGCGCCGGTAAAGACGTCGAAGGTACGGCCCGCCTCGACGATCTTGCCGCGGTCGATCACCGCGACGTCGGAGGCAATGGTCTTCACCACCTCCATCTCATGGGTGATCAGAAGCACGGTAAGGCCGAGCTCGGCATTGATGCGCTTCAGGAGCGCCAGGATCGACTGGGTGGTTTCCGGGTCGAGCGCCGAGGTCGCTTCGTCCGAAAGCAGCAGTTTCGGCGAGGTGGCAAGCGCCCGGGCGATGCCGATGCGCTGCTTCTGGCCGCCGGAGAGCTCGGCCGGGTAACGGTCCGACTTGTCGCCGAGGCCGACCAGATCGATCAGCGGCGCCACCTTGTCGCGGATCGCCTTTTTATCGAGACCAGCGATCTCGAGCGGCAGCGCCACGTTCTCGAAGGCGGTGCGCGAGGACAGCAGGTTGAAATGCTGGAAGATCATGCCGACCTGGCGGCGCAGATCCCGAAGACCGCCCTCCGACAGTCCTCCCACCTCGACACCATCGACCACGACGCGGCCCGACGTAGCCTTCTCCAGCCCGTTGACAAGGCGGATCAGCGTCGACTTGCCTGCGCCCGACCGGCCGATGATGCCGGTTATGGCGCCGCGAACGACCGAAAGGTCGATTCCATCAAGGGCGGTGAACTGGTTCTTGTCGTCGGCGCCGCCGAAACGTTTGGTCACCGCTTCGAACACCACCATGGAGGCTGGCGAAGTCAGTGACTGATTGGGCGGTATCGACACGGCGCCATTCTGCGCCTCCGACAGGATTTGAACGTTTGTGGACATCAGGAACTCTTTATTGGGCGCCGGACGGCGCAACGATGACACAAGGCAACATGCCGCTGGTCAGTCGCACATTCGACGGTTCAGGCGCCGATATAATAGTCTACCCATGTCTCGTCCACACGCAGCCGCCATCCGGGCCGGCAATACAGCGCTGTTATTGCACTGCAGCGTCGTAGCGCCGAGAAACGAATTTCCAGATATAGCGCAGGATGGAAAATAATCGGGCGGAGTTGGCGGTACTCCCGCGTCAGGACGCCAGTTTCAGCTCCGGACTTGCAAAGCTCTCGAAGGTAGGCCGGCTGAAAATGTAGCCCTGCACGAGCGATACGCCGAGATCCTGCAGGACCTTGAGTTCGTCCAGCGTTTCCACGCCTTCGCATAGGGCAACGACGCCCAATTCGTCGAGCATCGCCAGGCTGTGTTTGACGACGATGCGCTTGGCCGGGTCGGTATCGATACCGCGGATCAGCTCCATGTCGAATTTGACGATATCCGGCTGGAATTGCGAAAGCAGGTTGAGCCCCGAATAACCAGCGCCGAAATCGTCGATCGCCGTCTTGAAGCCCATGTCCTTGTAGGTGCGCAAGATATTCAGGAGATGTTTTACATCCACCTGCTCGCCCTCGGTGAACTCGAAGATGATGCGATCCAGTGGGAAACCGACCTGCATGGCCGTCGCAAGCGTCAGCCGGATACAGGCCCGCGGCTCGTAGACGGCGTTCGGCATGAAATTGATGGAAAGCTTGGTATCCGGAGAATCGGCGCCCAGGCGCGCCGCAAGCTGAATGGCTTTGACGCGGCACTGCTGGTCGAACGCATAACGGTTATGCTCCGTCACCTGCGACAGGACCGACATGGCCCCCTCGCCGCCGAGCCCGCGAACCAGGGCCTCCTGCGCGAAGACCGTACCGGTTCGCAGATCGACGATCGGCTGGAAAGCCATCGAAAATGGGACTTCGAAACCTTCGCCCTCGCGGCATCCCGCACAACCCGTCATCGCACCATCTCCAGCAATCAGGAGGCGATGGGTATCACAGCATCCCTTAAAAAAGGATCTTCGAATTTATCCGGGCTTATGGTTGCCCTTCGGGAACAACGACGCCAGCTCGCGATACCATTTGCCGCTGTTCTTGATCGTCCGTTCCTGGGTTTCGTAATTCACATGCACGAGGCCGAACCGCATGCGGTAGCCCTCCGCCCATTCGAAATTGTCCATCAGGCTCCAGGCGAAATAACCCTTCATCGGATAACCGTCCTTGATAAGGTCGGCGACGACCGAGAGGTGCTCGACGTAATAGTCGAGACGCGGCTGGTCATCCACCTCGCCGTTTTCCGGCTCCATATTGTAGCAGGCGCCGTTCTCGGTGATGTAGCAGTCCGGCAGCTCGTAGCGGCGGTAGAGATCCTCGACCAGCAGCTTCAGGCCCGGCGCATAGACTTCCCAGCCGATATCCGTCTTGACGTCGCTGGCAGGCTTGGCCTCGACCGTCCAGGGGAAATCGCCGGTGCGCGTCGCATCATCATGGACCCGGTCCGGCTTGTAGTAGTTGAGGCCCCACCAGTCGAGCTTCTGGCTGATGATCTTCAGATCACCGTCCTCCACGACCGGCATGCGGTCGCCGAGCGCTTCCAGGAATTGTTGCGGATACTCGCCCTTGAAGACCGGGTCGAAGAAGGCGCCGTTGTGAAACTGGTGGGCGCGCTCGGCGGCTGCGAGATCGGCCGGGCTCTCGGAGCCGGCGATGATCGATGCGGCGTTGATGACGGTGCCGACCGGCACGCTCGGCGTCACATGCCGGATCGCCTCGACACCGAGGCCGTGCGCGAGATTGACGTGGTGCATGGCGGCAAGCGCCGCCTGCATGTTCTTCTCGCCGGGCGCATGGATGCCGTAAAGGTGGCTGAGCCAGACGATGCACCAGGGCTCGTTGAAGGTAGCGACCGCATCCAGCCGGTCGCCGAGCCGCGCCATCACCACCTTGGCGTAGCGCTGGAAGGCGTAGGCCGTCGAGCGCGCCGCCCAGCCACCCTCGCCCATCAGCGAAAGCGGCAGGTCCCAATGATAGAGCGTCGCATAGGTCTTGATGCCGCGCGCCTTGCAGCCGTCGATGAGGCGATCGTAGAAATCCAGCCCCTGCTCGTTGATCCGCCCGGTGCCGTCCGGGATGATCCGCGGCCAGGCGATCGAGAACCGGTAGGCCTCGACGCCCATCTCCTGGATGAGATCAAGGTCCTGCTCCCAGCGATTGTAGTGATCGCAGGCGACATCGCCGTTGTGCCCCTGATAGACCCGGCCCGGCATCTTCGAGAACGCATCCCAGATCGAGGCCTTGCGGCCATCCGCCTTGGTGGCCCCTTCGATCTGGTAGGATGCCGTCGCGACGCCCCAGAGGAAATCACCCGGAAACCCGGCCGCGAATTTTTGAGGATCGGGCGATTTGGGATTGCGAGACTGGGGATTGCTCATTTTGGAATCGGTCATGAGGATGCCGCCATATCTGTTGCGCGAGGTCTGCGGGACCATCTTTCGCGGCGGTTTAACCAAGCTGGGCGCAGTTGTACAGAATTTATCGGAGAATTCTGAAACGTTGCAGAGCCGCAACCTGCTCCCTCCCCCTTGTGGCGAAGGTTGGTGTGGGGAGGGATCTTCTTTTTCGTGGGGATCTTCGAACGGAACCCCCCTCCACCTGCCGCCCCTCAAGGGGACGGTTAGGGATGCCACGCTTGCCTCGGGCTACGCTCTCCCTTGGCGGGAGGGGTTACAAAGCCATGATTTAAAACAACCAAATCATGACTTTGTCTATCATTTAGCCGCCTAAAGCTTCACCCACGCCCCGTTCTTCTTCGAGGACGCCACGCACGCCTCGACGAACTCCACGCCCTTCACGCCGTCGTCGACCGTCGGGTAGATCACGGCCTTGTCGACCGGGACGCCCTTCTTGACCGCGTTGATGGCGCGGGCGGCCTCCGTGTAGATCGTCGCAAAGGCTTCGAGATAACCCTCCGGGTGGCCGGACGGGATGCGGCTGACGCGGGCGGCGGACGGGCCGGAACCGGCGCCGTTGCGGGTGATCAGGCGCTTCGGCTCGCCGAACGGCGTGAACCACAGATAGTTCGGATCGGCCTGTACCCATTCGATGCCGCCCTTGGTGCCGTAGACGCGGATCTTCAGGCCGTTCTCATGGCCGGGCGCCACCTGGCTGCACCAGAGCATGCCCTTGGCGCCGCCCTCGTAGCGCAGCATCACATGCGCGTTGTCGTCGAGCCTGCGGCCTTCGACAAAACTGTCGAGATCGGCGGCGAGACTTTCGAGCGTCAGGCCGGTGATGAAGGCCGCAAGGTTATAGGCATGCGTGCCGATATCGCCGGTCGAACCGCCGGCGCCCGACTGGGCCGGATCGGTGCGCCAGACGGCCTGCTTGGCGCCGGTCTGCTCGACGGCCTCGGTCAGCCAGTCCTGCGGATATTCGACCTGCACGACACGGATTTTCCCGAGATCGCCATTGGCGACCATTTCGCGGGCCTGCCGCACCATCGGATAACCGGTGTAATTGTGGGTGAGGATAAAAAGCGCACCGCTCTCGTCGGCCGCCTTCTTCATCTTCCTGGCGTCGGCGAGATTGGAGGTCAGCGGCTTGTCGCAGATCACATGGATGCCACGCTTCAGGAACTCCTTGGCGGCATCGTAATGCACGTGGTTCGGGGTGACGATCGACACCGCCTCGATACCGTCCTTCAGCCGCGCCTCGCGGATCGCCATCTCCTTGTAGGAACCATAGGTGCGCGACGGATCGAGACCGAGGTCGCGGCCCGATGCGATCGCCTTTTCCGGCGCCGACGACAGCGCGCCGGCGACGAGGTCGAACTGATCGTCCAGCCTTGCCGCCATGCGATGCACCGCCCCGATGAACGCGCCGGCCCCGCCGCCGACCATGCCGAGCCGGATGCGCGGCTCCCGCGCCTGTTCGTCCTTGCCTTCAATTGCCATGATGATTCTCCTTATTCGATTTCTTGAAAACCCTGTGGTGGATTTTGTCCCGCGATCAGGCTAGTTTTTTCTGCTGCGAGACAAAAGGACGCTCTACCGTGAACACCAAGCTCCGCCTCCGCTGAGGCTCCACGTATTTCAAACAGCCGCCCGTCGAACGATAGGGCGCCTCTTGCAAATCCATGGAAAAGGTCCGGTCATGCCCCTTCTCGACGCGACAGCCACGCATCCCATCACCCTTCCCGATGGCAGGCTTTACCGCGATACGGTTTACCTGAAGAATGTCATCGATCACCCGCGCATGGAGATCGGCGATTTCAGCTACTACACCCATTCCGGAGAACCCGAGGACACCGCCGGCATCCTGGCGCCCTACCTCTTTCGCAGCAGCCTGGAGCGGCTGGTGATCGGCAAATTTGTGCAGATCGCCAGGGGCAGCTATTTCATCACCAGTTCCGCCAACCATCCGATGACGGGTTTTACCGCCTATCCGTTCCGCATCTTCAAGCCCGAGACATTCGGCTACAAGGATCTGCCAGTCCGGGACACGATCGTCGGACACGACGTCTGGATCGGCCACAACGCCGCGATCATGCCCGGCGTCACGATCGGCCACGGCGCGATCGTTGCCGCAGCCTCGGTGGTCGCGCGCGACGTGCCGCCCTATGCGGTTGTCGGCGGAAATCCGGCAGGTCTCATCCGCATGCGTTACCCCGCGGAGATCATCGCCGAACTTCTCGAGCTTGCCTGGTGGGATTGGCCGATCGACAAGATAGAGGCAAATCTGCCCGCCCTCGAAAGCGGCGATCTTGCAGCTCTCAAGAGGGCTTGAAAGTTTCACAGTATCACCGCCATGTGGAGCTCACGCGCCCCTTCTTGCCAGCACTCGATTGCCATGATTTGTCCCCTCGACGAACTTGAACAGTCGTCGTTTCCACGAATCGCTTCTCCCCAGCGGGGAGAAGGTGGCGACAGCCGGATGAGGGGGGCTTCGCGGCAGATTCTGCCTTTCGCGGTGCCGTTCAAGGCGTCGCTTCGCTCCTCCCCCTCATCTGCCCTATCGGGCATCTTCTCCCCGCCGGGGAGAAGAGGAGATCACAATCCCAGCATCCGCCGATTCGCCGCCTCGTCGGTACCGCCGCTGGCAAAGTCGTCAAACGCCTTTTCGGTGACGCGGATGATATGCGCCTTCACGAATTCAGCCCCTTCGCGGGCTCCATCCTCGGGATGCTTCAGCGCGCATTCCCATTCGACCACGGCCCAGCCGTCGAAATCGTTGGCGGCCATTTTCGAGAAGATCGAACCGAAATCGACCTGGCCGTCGCCGGGCGAGCGGAAGCGGCCGGCGCGGCCGACCCAGCCCTGGTAGCCGCCATAGACGCCCTGCCGGCCGGTCGGGTTGAATTCCGCGTCCTTGACGTGGAACATCTTGATCCGGTCCTTGTAGATATCGATGTTGTCGAGATAGTCGAGGCATTGCAGCACGTAATGCGACGGATCGTAGAGCATGTTGGCGCGCGGGTGGTTCTTCACCCGCTCCAGGAACATCTCGAAGGTGACGCCGTCGTGCAGGTCTTCGCCGGGATGGATCTCGTAACATACGTCGACGCCGCAGGAATCGGCATGGTCGAGGATCGGCGTCCAGCGCTTGGCAAGTTCGTCGAAGGCGGTCTCAACGAGACCGGCCGGGCGCTGCGGCCACGGATACATGTAGGGCCAGGCAAGCGCGCCGGAAAAGGTCGCATGCGCCTTGATGCCGAGGTGCTTCGAAGCGGTGATCGCCATCTTCACCTGCTCGACGGCCCAGGCCTGGCGCGCCTTCGGATTGCCGCGCACTTCGGGCGCCGCAAAACCGTCGAAGGCTTCGTCATAGGCGGGGTGCACCGCGACGAGCTGGCCCTGCAGATGGGTGGAAAGCTCGGTCACCTCGACGCCATTGGCGCGGGCGACACCGGCGAATTCGTCGCAATAATCCTTGGAGGTGGCGGCCTTCTTCAAATCGATGAGCTGACCGGCCCAGGTCGGCACCTGCACGCCGAGATACCCCTTGTCGGCCGCCCATTTGGTGATCCCGTCCCAGGTATTGAACGGTGCCGCATCGCCCGCGAACTGGCCGAGAAAGATGGCGGGGCCCTTGATCGTCTTCATGATGTTTCCTCTTCGGCTACATGCAGTTAGTCGGTAATAACCGCAACTCCCTTATCCCTGTGACAAGCACAGGGATAAGGGTGATCGGGGTTGGCGGCGCCCGCCAGACGGGCGCCGTGTCGGTTATCAGAACGGAGAATCCGGGAAGTAGAAGTTCTTGGCATTTTCCTTCGTCACCAGCGTGGCGTCGAGGATGTAGGTGCCGCTGACCGGAACCTTGTCGTAGAAGTTGCCGGCGGTGAGTTCCATGGCGGTCGCCACCATTGCCGGCGGATAGAGAACGTCGACCGGGATCATCTTGTCGCCGTCCATGACCTTCTTCACCATGTCCTTGGAGCCGGCGCCGCCGACCACATACTTGATGTCCGTGCGCTTGGACTGAGCGATGGCTTCGAGAACGCCGACGGCCATGTCGTCGTCCTGGCACCACACCACGTCGATCTTCGGGTACTTGGTCAGGTAGTCCTGCATCACCTTGAACGCATCGTCGCGGCTCCAGTTGCCGAATTGGCGATCGAGGACCTTCACCTTGGAGCCGGTAATGCCCTTGTCGAAACCGTCCTGGCGCTGCTGGTCGATCGGGATCGGCAGACCGCGGATGACGACGACCTGGGCGTCCGGCGTGGTCTTCTTGATATATTCGCCGGCGACCTGGCCGAGTGCCGGATTGTTGCCGGCGACATAGAGGTCACGGATGGTGCTGTCGTTGACGGAGGGCGCGCGGTCGACCAGCGCCACGAACGTACCCTTGTCCTTGACCTGCTGGATGGCGTTGACGAGCGGATCCGGATCGGACGGCAGGATGACCAGCGCGTCGAGCCCCTGGACCGCAAGGTCCTGCACGGCGTTCGCCTGGCTTGCCGCATCCGGCGAGGTCTTGACGATGACGTTGAGGCCCGGATGCTCCTTCATCAGCAGCTTGGCGACGCGTTCGGCATGGAACACGACGCCGGCGGTCCAGCCATGGTCTGCGGCCGGAATGGAAACGCCGATCGTCACCTTCTTGTCCTGGGCGAAGGCGGTGCCGGCGAGAAGCGTCAGCGACGCCACGGCCAGTCCCAAAATTTGTCTGCGCATTGTTTCTCTCTCCCACGATATCAGGGTCTTTAGTATTTCAGGACCGGGCGCGACCCATCAGCCCGGTCAGTTCTCGTTTGCCTGCCTCGGCGGGCTAATCAGCTTCAGCGGCCTACCTCCGCATCAGCGACCTTTGAACCAGCATGGCGATGATGATGATCGCTCCCTGGATGGCGCCGATCAGGTATTCGCTGACGAAGTTGGACAGCAGCATGATGTTGCCGACGATTTCCAGAATGAAGGCGCCGCAGATCGTGCCCCAGATGCGCCCGACCCCTCCCCGGAGTGCGGTACCGCCGACCACGACCGCGGTAATCGCCTGCAGTTCCCAGAAGCTGCCGGTCGTGGCGGACGTCGAGCCGAGGCGCGGCACGTAGAGCAGCACGGCGACGGCTACGCAGAGCCCCTGGATGACATAGGTGACGGTGCGCACCCGGTTGATCGAAATGCCGGAATAGCGCGCCACGTCCTCGTTCGAGCCGACCGCAGTGACATGCCGGCCGTAACGGGTGCGGTAAAGCACGAAGGCGGCAATCGCCGCGGTGACGAAGATGACGATGATCGGAATCGGTACGCCGGCGAACGAACCGGAATAGACCGGCCGGTAGAGCGCCAGAATATCGCGGTCGCGCACGGTGATGGCGCCGCCCTGGCTGAGCCAGGTGGTGAGGCCGCGATAGATGCCCATCGTGCCGAGCGTGGCGATGAACGGTTCGATCCGGCCGATCGTGGTAATCAGGCCATTGGCGAGCCCGCAGGCGGCGCCGATCGCAATCGCCAACGCCATGCCGGCGGTGAGCGCCAGCGCGGGGTCGGCGATCGTCCCCGAATTCAGGAAGAGGATCATCAGGCTGGCGACGAAGGCGAGCATCGCGCCGACCGAAAGGTCGAGCCCGCCCGAAGTAATCACATAGGTCGCGCCGAGCGCGATGACGGCAATGAAGGAGCTGCGCGTCACGACGTTCAGGAGATTGGCGGTCGTCATGAAATTCGGGTTGGCGAAATAACCGAGCACCAGGAGAAGGGCGAGCGCGATGAACGGCGCGATCGCCGCCATGTCCCAGTCCTTGGAGGTCTTCGGTGCCTTGGCCGGTTCGGTAACGACATTCGCCATCACGCGGCCTCCTCTTTAGTGACGCCCGTAGCGAGCACGACGATCTCGTTTTCGTTCATATGGTCCCCCGTCACTTCGCCGACGATCCGGCCGGAGCGCATGACGAGGATGCGGTCGCAGATGCCGATCAGTTCCGGCATTTCGGAGGAAACGACGATGATCGATCGTCCCTCCTCGGCCAGGTTGGCGATGAATTTGTAGATCTGTTCCTTGTTGCCGATATCGATGCCGCGCGTCGGCTCGTCGATGATGACGATCGACGGATCGAGCAGCATCATCTTGGCGAGCAGCAGCTTCTGCTGGTTGCCGCCCGAAAGCTGGCCGGCCAGGATGTCCTTGGCGCCGGTGCGAATGTCGAAATCGCGGATCGCCTTGTCGAGCGCTGCACTTTCGCGCTTGCGGTCGATCTGCAGGACGCCCGCGAACTTGCCGAGCGACGCGAGCGTCAGGTTGACGATCAGGTCCTTGGTCAGCAGCAGGCCCTTGCCCTTGCGGTCTTCGGAGAGATAGACGATGCCGGCCTTGAGGCTTGCATGCACGTCCCTGAAATTGACGGGCTTGCCGAGATGACGGACGGTACCGCGGCTGGGCCGAAGGCCGACCATGCCCTCCATCAGCTCGGTGCGGCCGGCCCCGACGAGGCCGGCAAAACCGAGGATCTCACCCTTCCGGAGCTGGAACGAGGCGTCCTGCGCATAACCGGGGACGTTGAGGTGCTCGACTTCAAGCACCGTCTCGCGCGCCTGCGCCGCATGGCGGTCCGGATAGAGCTTCGCGACGTCGCGACCAACCATCAGCCGCGCCATGTCGGCAGGCTGGAGTTCGCTCGTATTATGAGAGGCAACAAGCCTTCCGTCGCGCAGCACCGTCACCCGGTCGGCGATCTCCTTCACCTCCGGCAGGCGGTGGGAAATGTAGAGCACGCCGACGCCCTTGGCGCGGATCTGCCGGATGACCTTGAGCAGTGCATCGGTCTCGTGCGGCGTCAGCGACGCGGTCGGCTCGTCGAAGATGACGATACGGTGCGGCACCAAGAGAACGCGGGCGATCTGCACCAGCTGGCGCTGGGCGATCGACAGGCGGCTGACGATCGTGTTCGGGTCGATGTCGCTGCCGAGATCGCGGACAGCCTTGGCGGCGCCCTCGTTCATGGCGCGGTCGTCGATGAAGACGCCCTTATGCAGCTCGCGACCGAGATAGATGTTCTGGGCGACGGTCAGATCCGGCGCCAGCAGGATTTCCTGGTGCACCAGCACGATGCCGCGATGTTCCGCATCGACCGGGCCGGAAAAGGTGACGGTCTCGCCGTCGATCTTCATCTCGCCACGGGTCGGCGGCTGATTGCCGGCGATGATCTTCATCAACGTCGACTTGCCGGCGCCGTTTTCGCCGATGATGGCATGAACCTCGCCGGCGCGGAGGTTGATATTGATGTCCTTCAGCACCTCGACGATGCCGAATGTCTTGGAAAGGCCGGTCGCTTCGAAGAGCAGCGCGGCGGGGCTCGTCTCCGCGGAGCTCATCGCGCAGCACCCATGACCATAGGGCAATGCACGTCCGGACAGCGGACCGCTGCGTCACCGACAGCACGCCTGTAAATGATAATCTGCACCCAAGCTCCTCCCGATCAGAACGCTAGCCCAGATTCTGAGGTACGTAAAGCAGATTTGCCGTAAACCAAGCGGGAACGTTGAGGGAGGTTCGTGCAAATCAGCTTCCGGTTGGCGTTTTGCACTTAATCGTAAGAATGCGGCGGTTCCGGCTACCTGCAAAGGCTAAACCATTAGGTGAAGTTTCGCGGCAAGTTGATCCACGTTAAATTTGCTCATGAAAACCAGGGATTTTCTGCCAATTGTTCTGCTGTGGGCCATCAACGTTACCCCCCTGCATGCGCAGGTGAATGGGCAGGACCTGATCCGGCTTGGGGTTGAGCTGTTCGGTGGTGCTGCACAAGGACCCGGCCGGGATAACCGACCTTCTCCCGAGCCTCGCCACTCCTCGCAGCAGGATGAAGACGTTCGAGCGCCCGCGGTCGCTGAGATACAGCGACGATTGAATGCGCTCGGCTACCCGGTTGGAACCGCAGATGGCGAAACAGGTCCACGTACCCGGCAGGCGATCGCGGATTTCCAGCGTGACAATGGCCTTCCACCGACCGGTCTGGCAGACGACAGGTTTCGCTCTGCGCTTCGAGTTGCCCAGCCGTCGGGTTCTTCTGCGACGACATCGCGTGACGTCGGAAACCCAAGGCCGAGCTTTGATTGTCGTGCAGCCCGCCAGGCGAGCGAGCAGGCAATCTGCTCGTCGCAGCTTCTCGCTGAGCTCGATCACAGGCTGGCGAATATCTACACGGCGGCGGTGGCTTCCGGCATCACGGATGCCGGAGCGCAGACCGAATGGCTCTCCCGCCGCGACCGTTGCAAATCTGATACTGCCTGCATTGAGGACGCTTACAGGGAGCGGTTGTCGATACTTGGTGCGAACACCGGTGGGTTTACGCAAGCTCCAGCAATCGCGCGATCGAATACGTTCACGCTTCTCGAAGGTTTCGACCTTCCTTACGGCGACTATCGTTCAGGTCTCACCGATCCGTCTCTGGCGGGCATCGGATCCCAGTCCTGCCAACAGATCTGTGCCGCTGACGCACAATGCCGTGGATTTACATATAATCAAAGAGGCAATGTCTGCATCCTCAAGAACGCCGTCAATCAGCGTTCCCGATTTGCCGGCGCTGTTTCCGGTATCAAAAACATAGGCAGCCCGACGGGCGTGGGAGGCAGTGGGGAATTCGCAAAACCCGGCATTTTACCCAGTCCCGCCGATTTCGTGCACATGGCGTTGATGTCCGACGCGGATGCCTATCTTGAGCAGGCAGACGCAACCGGGATTGCCTACATACGCGCCACGGGAACAGAGGCCCAGTGCCGCGAACTCTACCAAGTCCAACGCGGCGACGAGTTCGCCCGCCGCGATTATCTTGCGCAGTCTGCCGCCCTTGCGCGCCAGGTCATTGCCTCGCTGCCGACGCGATCGCGCCGCTTTTCCATTTCCGTCGAAGCGCAATATACGCTCGGCCAATACGACTTTGACCGCCAAGGTTTTCCAATTCTCACCTCCCAGAATGCACGGCCTCCCATTCTGGAGGCTGGAACCGTAGCGCTGCTCCAGCAAAAACGCCCGCCATCTTGTTTGAGCGGCCTTGGTGGTTTCGATTTCGATAGTCAGAATTTTCCGAATTTCATTGACCTCAGCGCAGAGCATGCCGCGGTTGAAAATATCGATTTCCTTCCCATGCCGGAAAGAGAGGCGCGCCTTCTCCGTGATGCCGGGGTGGCAAAGGTTCTGCTCAGGGCTGCGATGACAGTCGAACCACGCCTTCAGGGGCGAGGCCCTCTAAGGGGTCAGATCACGGCGGTTGCTGCACACGACCCGGTCGATGGCCGCCTGATTCACACGTGGGATATCGATAGCGCCCTCCCAACTGCCGCACCTGATGAACAAAACACATCATGGACAGGCGAGCTGATGGCGTCGCTCATCGGTGCAATCCTCGAACCAAACCTCGATCGGCAAGCATTCGACGGTGCTGCAACACAATACTTCAGCCGCTACATGCAGACTATCCTGGCCGGCAATCTTCCGCCTCAATCGCCTTTGCCGATCGAGACGATGCGTGGACGCCAAGCCGAGGTAATCGCCGCTCTCAATCGGGATCGGCTGCGGGCCGCGCTTCGACAAGAGTCGACCACCGTTCCGATCAACGTCACGATCGATGAAACGATCAGCCCGTTCTTCGAGGAAGGCAGAGGGATATATTTCAACAAACTGGAGAACAGTCCGAAGAATGGAGGCGAAGCGCCGCTTTCAGCCGTCAATCTTTCCGCCCGGAATTTACCCCTCTATCGCCAGCTCTCGTTTCTGCGGCCCTGGCGAGATTCCCGGGATGCGGGGTTCAGAGAATTCATTGTTGCCAGGCAGCCGATCCCGATTTCGCTCGAGCTTGACCGGATCGTCAGTCTTGAGCCGGTTGCCATGGGCATAGAGGCCGCCGCCGCCCGCGGGCTGGTCGGTTACAACTCCTCAGGCCGCCGGGATAGTGTGAATGTTCGCTGGGACCTGTTGGTGAACGAAGTGCGTTTCGAAAAGGGCGCCGTCATTATCAGCGCTTCGCTGCGCGGTCTTTCCTATCGATGGGCGAGCGACAACCGGGGGATCGCCAGCTTTGCACCGGACACCTTTGCCACAGTCGCGGCCTTACGCGGACAGATCGAAGCGGCGCTTCCGGCTCGGGCAACGATTGCCAATATCGCGCCACCCCCGGCCGGCGCTCCCTACGGCGCTGAAATGATGGATCTGCTGCAGTTGCGCTATCAGCCTGCGACGGTAAACAACCAGATCGTCCAGCGAATGATGATCACACGCTTCGCCTATGAGGCATCCAGCGCCAAAAAACCTCCTCTATGGGGGAGTTTCTTCCGCGACGTCACCAAGTGGCCCGAGGCGAAAGAATATACGGATCGTCTTGCGGAGTTCCGCGCCTGGTCGGAGGCACGTGCGGCGGCGCTTCCGGCAATATTGACGATCTCTTTGCCCTTGTCCGAAACAGCTGATGGCAAGTTTGCACCGTTCGAAAGCCGAGGCCGGCATCCCTATGACAACTCCTGCCGTTCGTCTCTCTCCAACTCTGGGAACAAGTCCAGGAAGGAGCAAAGCGAGAAGGATATCGCGGCCACCAAGATATGCGAATTTCTGAACACAGCATGGCAACTGCCTGAGCCACAGCTCTTCCACCACAGCCAAGGCGGTTCCTCCGATCGGGGCAACAACTGTACCGGTGATCCGTATTGCACCTCGATGCGGGATGCGCGGATTGCGATGAAGCTGCCGCTTCAGAGCCAAGATTTTATCGAAATCGATCGTCTGCCCAAACTCGATGCCGCTCACCGGCGAATGCAGGGCAAGCTTGCGATCGAGATCGACGTCAAGCCTACCGGCGTCGCCGTTTCCCCCGTTTTGCCGGAAAGCATCTGGGGAGTTGCATTAAAAACTGCGGCCGAGTTCGACAAATCGCAAGGTTTGAACATCGTCCGCCTGGATGACGATGCGGCGCCTTCAACGCAAGTCCTCATCTACAAGGCATCCGCCGTGGCAGCCCGGCTCGTCGATCTCGGCACAGGGACAGTGGTTTCGGAACTTGTGCTTGCAACCATATCGAGACCCCCGCTCGACAAGATTACCATCGCTGACTCCAAGTTGAGGGGACTTGATCTGCTCGGGATTCGCCTGGGCATGTCGTTTGACGACGCGGATAAACTCATTCGCGAACATATGTCGGTGAGCAAGGTGCTGACTGCCGACCGCAAGAGGCAGCTCGGTTCGATCAGCGGCGATCTTATGCCCTATACATCCGGCCGGATCTACGCTTCGTCCGCGAACAACGAACTTATTGCTATCTTCGACGAGCCGCCGGCATCTCCTGGACGAGTTCTCGGGATCTGGCGGATTCTGCGTCTGCCGCAGGGCAGCACCAGTGCGGCAACCGTCAAGGCCACACTGGTGGAGCGATATGGCGAACCCAGGGCTGTCCAGGAGGTTTCGCTTCCAATGATGCACAAGGGCGTCGCGTTCCTGTGGTCCGACTACGCCGATCCGGGCTGCAGGGTAATCGATTTCGGTTTTCAGGCCAATCTCTGGCAGGATGAGAACAACGCGAACTGGCTGCCGCCCTTCATGCCTCGGCCTCTGTTTCCAATTCTCGCGCATCCCATGACATTTGGCGTCGGCATCGGAGATAAGCTGCGCCCGCGCCCGCTTTCCGAATTCTGCCCACCTTTCCTCGGGGTGCGTTACGCGACCCACGACGGCCGCAATGCGGATTCACCCGCGGCGGACGAACTCGTCAGTTGGCTAAGCGACCACCGGAGTTATGCCAAATCTTATTATAAAAGCCGCTCCACCCCCGTTGCCGCTCCCTCGGCGGAGGAAATAACCGGACCAAAGATAAAGTTCTAATTTCGTTTGGCGCGTAATCATAAGAACGCGGCGGTTCCAGCCATACGGCACTTAATGTGAGATTCTTTGACGCGACTTCCGGCGCTTAACGCCTTCAGATCCGGAAATAACCTTTTGTGATATTTGCAGTTTACTGATGAAGCTCCCTAAGGGAGTTCGAATATGCAACTTGACACACGAGATAGTCGCTCATCCGGCTGCGTCCTGCGGACCCTTCTCCCCGCCTGCGGGGAGAAGGGATATGCCGCACCGTATCCGTTCCCTCTCCAATGCCGCTCGTGGCACGTCCCCTCTCCCCGCAAGCGGGGAGAGGGCTAGGGTGAGGGGCAATCCGCTCAAACGTAACGATTGACGACGTTTTCCAGGTATTCCTGGCGGCCGGACTTCGGTTCCGGGTTGATGTTCTGCTTCTCGACCCAGGAGGCGATGTCGTCGAGCTTGTATTCGCCGCGCAGCATCTTCTGGTATTCGGGGCTGTCCCACTTCTCGTAGCGGGCATCGAGCGGGGCTTTCAGCGCACCGTCGTCGAGCATCTTCGCCGCCGCCTTGATGCCGCGGGCGCAGCAGTCCATGCCGCCGATATGGCCGATCAGCAGATCCTCGGGATCGAGCGACTGGCGGCGCAGTTTCGCGTCGAAATTGGTGCCGCCGTTCTGGAAGCCGCCACCGGCGAGCACGTGGTAATAGGCGAGCGCCATTTCCGGCACGTTGTTGGGGAACTGGTCGGTATCCCAGCCGGACTGCATGTCGTTGCGGTTCATGTCGATCGAGCCGAAAATGCCGAAGGCGTTGGCCATGGCGATCTCGTGTTCGAAGGAATGGCCGGCAAGGATCGCGTGGCCCTGCTCGATATTGACCTTCACTTCCTTCTCCAGCCCGTTCTTCTGCAGGAAGGCATAGACGGTCGAGACGTCGTAGTCGTACTGGTGCTTGGTCGGCTCCTGCGGCTTCGGCTCGATCAGGATCGTGCCCTCGAAGCCGATCTTGTACTTGTATTCGACCACCAGATTGAGGAAGCGGCCCATCTGGTCGAGCTCGCGCGACAGGTCGGTGTTGAGCAGCGTCTCGTAACCTTCGCGGCCGCCCCAGAGCACGTAGTTGGAACCGCCGAGCTTCTTGGTGGCGTCGAGGCAGGTCTTCACCGTTGCCGCGGCGAAGGCGAAGACCTCCGGATCCGGATTGGTGGCGGCACCCGACATGTAGCGGCGGTTGGAGAAGAGGTTCGCCGTGCCCCAGAGAAGCTTCACACCGGTCTCGGCCTGCTTCTTTTGGAAATAGTCGACGATCTCGTTGAGGTTCTTCGTATTCTCGGCGAAATTATTGCCTTCCGGGCGCACGTCGGCATCGTGGAAGCAGTAGAAGGGCGCGCCGAGCAACTGGAAGAATTCGAAGGCGACGTCCGCCTTCATCTTCGCCGCTTCCATCGTGTCGGAGAACCACGGGCGCTGGAAGGTCTGGCCGCCGAAGGGATCACCACCCGGCCAGGTGAAGGTATGCCAGTAGGCGACGGCGAACCGGAGGTGATCCTCCATGCGCTTGCCGGCAACGATCTCATCGGGGTTGTAGTGCCGGAAGGCGAGCGGATTGGTGCTCTCCGGGCCTTCGTATTTGATCTTCTGGATGTCTCCGAAAAAGCCTGTGCTCATGGGGTGTTTCTCCTATCGAGTAATTGAGAGCGCCAAAGATCCCCTTCTGCCTGCCGGCATCTCCCCCACAAGGGGGGAAAACGCTGGTGGCACCGCCTTGCCCAATCGGAAAAGCGGAACTCGGGGCAATAAAGCCCCTCCCCCTTGTGGGGAGGGGTTGGGGAGGGGTCTTTTCAACGCACCTCCAGTGGAAGCTGTTCAATGCGCCAGCGACTTGATCGCCGGATAAAGCGCCCGGTAGCGCCCATAGGCAGCCTCATAAGCCCCCGACAACCCCGAGACCGGCTCGATGGTCTCGTCGGTCTTCGGCGCCGAGCAGACGGAAAGCGGGTCGGCACCTGTCGCGGCGATCAGGCCGAGGCGGGCGGCGCCGAAGGCGGCTCCGAAATCGCCGTCCGCCGGAATATCGACCGGAACCCCAAGCGACGTGGCGATCGACTGCAGCCAGTAGCGCGAGCGCGAGCCGCCGCCGATCGCGGTGACGCGGGAAATCGAGGTGCCGGCGGATTTCAGCGCTTCGAGATTGTCGCGGATGGCAAAGGTGACGCCTTCGAGCACCGCCTGGGTCAGCACCGTGCGGTCGCTCTCGTGTCCGATGCCGATGAAGGCGCCGCGAATAGCCGCATCATTGTGCGGCGTGCGCTCGCCGGAAAGGTAGGGCAGGAAAGTGACGCCCGACGGGGCCTTCAGCGTATCGCCGAGTTCCTGGGTGAGTTCGGCGGCGGTCTTGGCCGTAATGTTTGAATACCAGTTGAGCGCGTCGGTCGCCGACAGGATGACGCCCATCTGGTGCCAGGTTTTTGGCAGCGCATGGCAGAAGGCATGCACGGCACTTTCCGGCTTCGGCAGATAGGAGGCGTTGGCGGCAAACAGCACGCCGGACGTGCCGAGCGAGACGAAGGCTTGGCCCTCCGCGACCGTGCCCATGCCGCAGGCGGACGCCGCATTGTCCCCTGCCCCGCCGGCGATCACGACGCCTTCGGCCATGCCCCATTTGTAGGAAAGTTCGCCGCGCAGCTTGCCGGCCTGTTCGGTGCCCTCGACCAGCGACGGCATCTGTTTTTCGTCAAGGCCGGTTGCGGCAAGCAGTTCGGACGACCATCTGCGGGCGCCGGTATCAAGCCACGACGTGCCGGCGGAATCGGACATTTCGGACATGTGCTCGCCGGTCAGCCAGAGGCGCAGATAATCCTTCGGCAACAGCACCTTGGCGACCTTCGCAAAGATCTCCGGCTCGTTCTTGGCGACCCAGACGAGTTTCGGGGCGGTGAAGCCGGGGAAGACGATATTGCCGGTGAGCTTGCGGAAGATCGGGTTCGCATCGAGGGCTGCCGCTTCCACATGGGAACGCGTGTCGTTCCACAGGATGCAGGGCCGCAGCACCTTGTCTTCGGCATCCAGCAGCGTCGCGCCGTGCATCTGGCCGGAAAGGCCGATGCCCTTCACGGCGGAAAGCTCCTTCGGGAATTTTGCCTTGAGGCCGGCGACGGCCTCTTCCGTGGCGCGGATCCAGTGGGCGGGATCCTGCTCCGACCAGCCGGAATGCGGACGCGAGACGTCGAGCGAGCCGCTCGCCGAACCGATGATCTTCTGATCGCCGTCGATCAGCATCGCCTTGACGCCCGAAGTGCCGAGATCGAGACCGAGATACATGGTGTTTCTCCTAGTGCTCCGCCCTTCAGGGCAGATTGTCTTTCAAGAATATGTCGATGCGGATGCGTTCCTGGGCGGCGAGCACCGGCAGTCCGTCGGCCTTGGCCTTCAGCACCCGGATCGCGCTTCGGACTTCGTGGCCCGCATCCTGGTTCAGAACCGCGTCGATGATACCGTCCGAAAGTGCTGCGCGGGTCGAGGCGGTGAGTTCATGGGCGATGACCAGCGGCCGGCGGAGGCCGTGCGCGTTCTGAAGCGCGCGGATGAGGCCCCGGTTGCCGGCACCGAGACTGTAGATGCCGGCAATGTCCGCATTGCGGCGCAGCGCATCCGCGATCATTGTCTCGGAGAGCGCCGGGTCGTCGCGGCCTTCGAGCACGGGCAGGATGCGAACGTTCGGATAGGCCTCACCGATGACGGTCGAAAAACCTTCCAGCCGCTCGCGATGGTCGCGCACCAGCATGGAGCCGGCCAGCACCGCGACGGTCGCCCCGCGTTCGGCGAGGAAAGGCCCGCTAAGGAACCGCCCCATCAGGCTGCCGGCGGTGCGGCCGGCGGCGATATTGTCGATGCCCGCATAGTGGTCGCGGGAGGAATCCGGCAGATCGGAGACCAAAGTCACCATCGGGATGCCGGCCTGCCGCAGGCGCTCGGCAGCGGCACGGACTTCCGGCGCGTCGATGGCGACGAAGGCGACCCCGGCCGGCTTGTCGGCGAGCACGGTTTCGAGCGCGGCAACCAGCGCGCCTGGATCGAAGGGCGGTACGTCGACGATGCGGATGCCGGTGCGCTCGAAACTGGAGCGGGCAACGGCGCCGCGGACTTCCTCGTGCAGGCCGATCATGAACGAGTTGTCGTTGGCGGGCAGGATGAAGACGAAGGAATAGGTACGGCTCTTGGCGAGGTTGGCGGCGGCGAGATCGCGCACGTAACCCAGCGAGGCGATCGCCTCCTCCACCTTGCCTCGGGTGACGGAGCGCACGCCCGGCCGGCCGTTGAGAACCCGGTCGACAGTCGCAAGGCTGACGCCGGCGATCTTCGCGATGTCGTGGACAGTGGGCTTCATGAACTCCTCCGCCGACCGTGTTAGCGGAAAATCTGAGGTACGTAAATCAAAATTTGAGGTACGTGTTTCACCGAAGCCCGAACACCCAAAGAAAAAGGCCGTCACTTGCGTGGCGGCCCCCTTCCCGGCGGTGGAATGCTGCAATCAATGCCCGCCGCCACCGGCGCCCGCGGGGCGGGCCGGCTTGGCGATCAGGAAGACGAAGAAGATCAGGCTGCCGAACAGCCCCGTCAGGATGAAGAACACATCCATGAAGGAAAGCAGCAAGGCCTGCTGGGTAATGATGCCGGAGAGCTTCTGCAGCGCGACGGCGCTGCCGTCGAGGCCGAAGGAATTGTAGTTGGCGCCGACGCTATCCAGCCAGTTGAGCGCTGCCGGATTGCCGTAGTTGACGTGCTCGGAAAGCCGGGCGTAGTGCTCGTCGGAACGTTGGGTCAGCGCGGTGTTGATGACGGCGAGGCCGACCGCGCCGCCGAGGTTGCGGGTCAGGTTAAAAAGGCCTGACGCGCCCTGGATACGTTGCGGCGCGAGCGTCCCCAGCGCGATATTGCTGATCGGCACCATGCACATCATCATCCCGAACCCGCGCAGGATCTGCGGCAGCAGCAACTCGTAGAAATCCCAATCGGCGGTGATGCCGGTCATCAGCCAGGTACCCGCCGCAAACGAGCCGAAGCCGACGGCCATCAGGATGCGCAGGTCGACACTGTTCGACAGCCGCCCGACCAGCGGCGCCGAGACGAACATGGCGATGCCGGAAACGAACATCGTCTCTCCGATCATCAGCGAATCGTAGTGGCGGATGCGACCGAGATAGAGCGGGTAGAGATAGGTGAGGCCGTAGAGCCCGACGCCCATGATAAAGGAGAACAGCGAACCGAAGGCGAAATTGGCGTTGCCGAACGCCCTGAGATCGACGATCGGGAACTCGACCTTGAAGGCACGCCAGAAGAACACCACCGCGCCGATGACGATGAAGACGGTGCCGACGACGATCTTCTCGTCGCTGAACCAGTCCTTGTTGTTGCCTTCTTCCAGCACATATTCCAGCGCTCCGAGGAAGACAGCCATGGAGGCGAGCCCCCACCAGTCGAACTTCTTCATCAGCTGCAGTTGCGGCTTGTCGAAGTCGATCAACGTGAAGGTGACGACGGTGACGATGATGCCGGGGATGACGTTGACCAGAAACAGCCAGTGCCAGGAGAAGGAATTGGAAAGGTAACCGCCGACAGTCGGGCCGATCGTCGGGGCGAGCGTCGCGACAAGGCCGATGATCGGCGAGACGATGCTGCGCTTCGATGGCGGGAAGATGGTAAAGGCCGCCGCGAAGACCGAAGGGATCATGCCGCCGCCGATGAAGCCCTGGATGGCACGATAGACGATCATCTCGTCGATATTCGTGGCGGTGGCGCAAAGGATGCTGGCCAGCGTGAAGCCCGCAGCGCACGTGGAGAAGAGGATGCGCGTCGACATGATGCGGGCAAGGGTGCCCGACAGCGGGATCATGATCACCTCGGCGATCAGGTAGGAGGTTTGCACCCAGGCGATTTCATCCGAGCCGGCGGAAAGGCCAGCCTGGATTTCCGCGAGCGAGGCCGAGACGATCTGGATGTCGAGGATCGACATGAACATTCCGAAGACCATCGCGAAGAAGGCGATGAGCTTGCGTCTGTCCATCGGCTGGTCGGCCGGCATCGCCATAGGGGGCGGACCCGCCGTGGCCGTTGCTCCTGCCATGGCCGCTCTCCTTGGTTCTCTTTACTTGGCAGCGACGGCGCTGATGCCGGGTGCGGTCCGGGTATCGACGTCGACAACGACGCTCAAGCCGGCACGAAGATGCTGGCGTTCGAGGTCTTCCTTCGGGATCGAGATGCGAACCGGAACGCGCTGCACGATCTTGGTGAAGTTGCCGGTCGCATTTTCCGGCGGCAGCATCGAGAAGACGGCACCGGAAGCCGGCGCTATCGACACTACCGTGCCTGTGATGTTGTGATCCTCATAAGCATCCACATGCACGCGGACCTTGGAACCCGGCTGCAGGTTGCCGAGCTGGGTTTCCTTGAAATTCGCCTCGATATAGAGCTCGGTCAGCGGCACCAGCGACGCGAGGCGCTTGCCGGTCGAGACGAGATCGCCCGTCTGGACGGACAGGTTGCCGATAACGCCGTCATAGGGCGCCTTCAGGACGGTGAAGTTCAGATCGCGCTGGGCCTGGTCCCGGGCGAGCTCCTGGGTATGGATCGTATTGACCGCCTCGTCGCGCTGGGCACGCAGGAGGCCGATATTGGCCTGTGCCGACGCGACCGCCGCCTGGCCGGCGACGAGATTGGCGCGGGCCTGTTCAAGCGCAATCTCGGCATTGTCGAGCGCGGCGGTGGTGCCGACCGCACTGGCCTGCAGGCTCGTCGCGCGCTTCTGGGTGATCTCGGCGCCGCGAACCGCGGCTTCAAGAGCGCCCTGCTGGGCCTGGGCCTGCTTCAGCGCCGCGTCGCCGCCGACGATCTGCGCATCGATGCGGGAGACGGCGAGATTGGCGGATTCGATAGCAGCCTGTGCCTTGCGAAGCGCAAGTTGATAGTCGCCGTCGTCGAGCGTGACGAGCGGTTCGCCTGCCTTGACGGCCTGGTTCTCGACAACGTTGACCTTCGCGACGTAACCGGACACTTTTGGCGAGATTACCGCGATATCGCCTTCGACATACGCGTCGTCGGTGGAAACCAGGAACCGACCGTCGATCCACCAGTTGTAACCATACCAGCCGGCGCCAGCGAGGAGGGCAAGCGCAATGACAGGCAACAGCAGACCGCGGCGTTTCTTCTTTTCAGGCACCTTGGCGACCGCGGGGGCCGCAATCGCCTCAGCTGCAGCGGGCTGTTCGGCAGCAGGCGAGCCCTTGCGGGCCTCAGCCGTGGGAAGGCCAGCATTTTCCGTCGTCACGGCGCGCAGTGCGCCGGAATTCTGAGAGGACGTCATCTTCTATCTACCGTCTTGGGAGCGTCTTATTCCATCGAACCGATCGGTTCAGCGAGCTTGACATAGACCCATCGATGACACATATCAAGAGCAATCGAACCGCTCGGTTCGAAAAGGTTAAAAAAGGGCATCGAAATGGCCAGGCAGACAAGGAAACTGGAAAGATCCGATCCGGTTCCCGCCGGACGTTTCGCAGCGGGCGAGGACCCGGCGAAACGGGAGCAGATTATCGACGGGGCGAAAAGGGTCTTCATGAAACTCGGCTTCGACGCCGCGAGCATGAACGACATCACGCGCGAGGCAGGCGTCTCGAAAGGGACGATCTACGTTTACTTCCAGAACAAGGAAGACCTGTTCGGCGCGATGGTTGCGCGTGAGCGCGAACGGATCACGCTGCGCATGCGCGACATCCTTGCAGGCAGCGAGGAAGTCGAGGACGGCCTCTACCGCTTCGGCATGGGTTTTGCCACGCATATGACCGCAACGCAGGTGATAGAGGCGATGCGTACCGTGATCGGCGTCGTCGATCGCCTGCCAAGCCTATGTCGGCATTTCTTAAATTCGCCGTCCCAGAACGTACGTACCGTGCTTGAGGATTTCATCAGGCGCCATGTCGCGCTTGGCAATCTCAAGGTGGAGGATACGGATCTCGCAGCCCGTCAATTCATCGACATGGCGAGCGGCACCTTCTTCAAACTCCGCCTTTTTGGCGATCTCGACGACGTACCGCCGTTCAGCGAAATCGACCATGTCGTCACGGGAGCAATCCGGGTGTTCATGGCAGCCTACGGCGTCCATGACAATTCCGTGACCGAAAAAACGAAAGAACATGCCTGATTTCAGGAGGTTGTAGCGCAACCTCCTCTTGTCTTCCGCTCATCATTCCTTAAATCGTGCAGGCAATTACGCCTTGCGATTGAAAGAAGGGAATGTTGATGCAGGATATCGTCGTGCTGGTTCAGGATCCGGCCGCCTGGGTGGCGCTTGTCACACTCGTCGTCATGGAAGTCGTGCTCGGCATCGACAACCTCATCTTCATCTCCATCCTCACCAACAAGCTGCCACCCGAAAGCCGCGAGCGTGCCCGCAAGATCGGCATCGGCCTGGCGCTTGTCATGCGTCTCGCCCTGCTCGGCACCGTCGCCTGGATCGTCCAGCTCACCAACCCGATCTTCGAGGCCTTCGGCCACGGCTTCTCCTGGAAGGACCTGATCCTGATCGCCGGTGGTCTCTTCCTCGTCTGGAAGGCGACCAAGGAAATCCACCATTCCGTCGACGTCGACGATCACAAGGAAGACCTGGTCGGCGCCGGCAAGGACGTGGTCAGGATGAGCTTCGCCTCGGCGATCGGCCAGATCCTGCTGCTCGACCTCGTCTTCTCGATCGACAGCATCATCACTGCCGTCGGCATGACGCCGCATCTGCCGATCATGGTTGTCGCCGTTGTCGCCGCCGTCACCGTGATGCTGATCGCCGCCACGCCGCTTGCCAATTTCATCGAGAAGAACCCGACCATCGTCATGCTGGCACTCGCCTTCCTGCTGATGATCGGCGGCACCCTGATCGTCGAAGGTTTTGGCGTGCACGTGCCCAAGGGCTATATCTACGCCGCCATGGCCTTTTCCGCCGGCGTCGAAGTGCTCAACATGGTGGCGCGCAACGCCCGCAAGCGGAAGAAGGCTGGCGGCACGACGCTGCATTGAGTTGACGAGAGCTTACGTCGTTCTGCGGAAAGCTCGACTGGAGACGGCTATTGAGTTGACGAGAGCTTACGTCGTTCTGCGGAAAGCTCGACTGGAGACGGCTATTGAGTTCTGGCACGGGTCTTTGGCGTTCGCGAACTCGTAGCCATCCGCCTTGTGGATCGGGCCAAATTGCAGCCCTCGCTCCGCCGCCCGGCTGCAGAACGCTTCGACATCCTCCACGTCGAACACCAGTTTGACGATCACCTGGCCGATCTTCTGCGATTTGGCGGCCGGGTGAAACATCAGGTTGGCGCCGCCATCCTTGCTGACCAGCTCGACGATGCGATCACCGGGCAATCGCAAGACTTCGAACTCGAAATGCGTCTCGTAAAAACGCACCATCGCTTCAACATCCTTCGCATAGATCGTCACACGGTTGAGCGGCACGGTTATCTCCCGATGGATCCGTTCGTGCTGGGAAGCGAGAAGATGTTGAGATTACCGACACCCGTTTCCACGCGCTGCCAGCCTATCCTCTCGTAGAACGGCGAATTGGCAGGCGAGGCGCATAGATAGACGATTTCGATACCCTGTCCGATAGCCGCCTGAGCTGCGGCGGTGACCAGAGCTGATCCCACACCTTCGCCGCGACATTCCGGTTCCACCCAAACCGCAGCAACCCACGGGCTGTATTGGGGACGTTCGTCCATGTCGCTCGTGATCAGCGACGCAGTTCCCAGAAACCGATCCCCTTGATGCGCCACGATGGCCAAGGGTATCCCGGTCGAGACCAGGTTTTCCTGCACCCGACCGGTTATGTATTCCAGCGGAACACCCTTGCTCCGCCACCAGGCATTCCAGACGCGATCGGCCACGTCCCCGGCAAAGCCGGGCCGCGCACGCAGGTCGGAGATCGAGAAACCATCAGCCGTCTTCACGGATCGATCCCTTTTCCCAGTCCATACTTTCGCAGGCCTTAGTTCTTCGCCAGTTCCCGCTCGACCGCCTCGACCAGCCGGTTGTCCTGCGCATCGACGTCAGGCGCGAAACGTGCCTTGATCTGACCATCGCGGCCGATCAGGAATTTTTCGAAATTCCAGACGATTTCGCCGTCTTCGACCTCCATGCCGAAGCCGCGCAGCTTTTCCTTCATAGGGCCGTCGCCGGTGGTCGGAACGCCGGAACCAGTGAGGCCCTGGTAGAGCGGGTGCTTGTCTTCGCCCTTGACGGAGATCTTCGAGAAGATCGGGAATTTCACGTCATAGGTGAGCTGGCAGAATTCGACGATCTCGGCGTCCGTGCCGGGCTCCTGGCCCTTGAAGTTGTTGGCCGGGAAGGCCGCAATGACAAAACCGTCGGCGCGCTTGTCCTCGTACAGCTTTTCGAGGCCTTCATACTGCTTGGTCAGGCCGCATTTCGACGCGACGTTGACGACCAGCATCACCTTGCCCTTGTATTCGGAAAGCGTGGTCTCGCGGCCGTCGGCCAGCTTCACCGGTACGTTCAAAACATCAGTCATCGACAAATCTCCATTCAAAACAAACTGGTCTCTTTGCCGCGACACCCTATCGAAGCGGCTCCCGTTGTCCAGTGGACAAGCCCCCGGCCTTCGGCGCGCCGGAACTTTGGACCCATCCCTGCATTGACGGCCGGCGCGGCAACGCCACGTTATCCTCCTGCCGGCGGTGATCCTTCCGCCGGTCCTCTCGACATCAAGGGCGGCATGACCACTCAGCAGATCCTCGCGTTTTCCGTCATCGCCATCATGATGGTGGTCTTCATCTGGGACCGGTTTCGCTACGACGTGGTCGCCTGCTGCGCGCTGGTGCTGGCCGTCGCACTCGGCGTCGTGCCCGTCGACAAGGCGTTCTCAGGCTTTTCTGACGATATCGTCATCATCGTCGGCAGCGCGCTGGTGGTCAGCGCCGGCGTGGCGCGGTCGGGCATCGTCGATATCGCCATCAAGAAGTTCTTCCCGAACCTCAACACGCTGCATACGCAGCTTGCGCTCTTGATGATCGTGGTGGCGTTGCTTTCCGCCTTCATCAAGAACATCGGTGCGCTGGCGATCATGATGCCCGTCGCCTTCCAGTTCGCCAGGAAATCCGGCGCATCGCCATCCAAATACCTGATGCCGATGGCGTTTGCGGCCCTGCTCGGCGGGCTGATGACCCAGATCGGCACTTCGCCCAACATCGTCGTCTCGCGGCTGCGCGAAGAGCTGACCGGCACCTCGTTCACGATGTTCGACTTTACACCGATCGGGGCGATCCTCACCGTCGTCGGCATCACCTTCCTGCTCTTCTTCCATTGGCTGGTGCCGAGCCGCACCAGGGAGAACAGCTCGATCGAGGAGGCGGTGGAGATCCGGAACTACACGTCGGAAGTCTCCGTGACGTCCGATTCCACGCTCCTCGAAAAATCGATCGGCGATCTCCTGAAACTCGGCGACGGCGAGGTACTGGCCACCGCAGTGCTGCGCGGAACGGCCCGCATGTCGCCCTTTCCGGATCTCGTCCTGCGCGAAGGCGATGCCGTTCTCCTCGAAGGCCCGTCGGTCGCGCTGGATAGGATCGTTTCCGGCGGCAAACTGAAGCTCTCCGGCAAGCCGCTGAGGGAAAACGGCCAGGCACAGGCGGACGTGATCTCGGTCGAGGCGATCATCACCCAGGAATCGCCGCTCAAGGGCCTCTCCGCCAAGGAACTGGCGCTTTCCTACACGCGCGGCATCAATCTTCTGGCGATCAGCCGGCGCGGCGAACGGCTGAAGCAGCGGCTGGGCGAACTGACGCTGATGGCCGGCGACGTGCTGGTGCTGCAGGGCAGCCGCAAGAACCTGCCCGCGGTGCTGCAGGACTTTTCCCTGCTGCCGCTGGCGCAGCGGGAAATCCTGCTCGGAACCCGCCGCCGCGCCTTCATTCCGCTGGTCATCCTGACGCTGGCCATGGCCGCAACCGCCGTCGGCATCGCACCGGTCCCCGTCGCCTTCTTCACGGCCGCCCTCGGCATGGTCGTTTTTCGGGCGATCCCGCTCAACGACTTCTACAAATCGGTCGACGGGCCGATCCTCGTCATGCTGGCGGCCTTGATCCCCGTTTCGGATTCGCTGAGGACGACGGGTGGCAGCGAGCTGATCGCGGGCTGGCTCGGCCAGGTAGCCGCGACGCTTCCCGCTTGGGGTGCCCTGGGGCTGATCCTTGTCACTGCCATGGCGGTGACGCCGTTCCTCAACAATGCCGCGACGGTGCTCGTCATGGGCCCGATCGCCGCGAGCTTCGCCACCAGTCTCGGTTTTCGGCCGGAAGCGTTCCTGATGGCGGTGGCGATCGGCGCGGGCTGCGATTTCCTCACCCCGGTCGGCCACCAGTGCAACACGCTGGTCTTCGGCCCCGGCGGTTACAAGTTTTCCGACTATCCGAGGCTCGGTCTGCCGCTTTCCTTCCTGATCATCCTCGTCAGTGTGCCGGCACTGCTCTATGTCTGGCCGGTAACGTAGGGTTCAAGGCCAAAAACCTTGACGCTTGAGGCTGAATATGGCCTAAGCCTGCGCCAATCCGCATTTCAAAAACAGGCTTGGCGCCTTTTAGGCCGCCACAGATAGAGCATTCTTCATGATCGCCACGAAGCCCCGCGTCCGCATCGCCCCCTCGCCGACCGGCGAGCCGCATGTCGGCACCGCCTATATCGCGCTCTTCAACTACCTCTTCGCCAAGAAACATGGCGGCGAATTCATCCTGCGCATCGAGGATACCGATGCGACGCGGTCGACGCTGGAATTCGAACATAAGGTGCTGGACGCCCTGCGCTGGACGGGCCTGACCTGGGCGGAAGGCCCGGATGTCGGCGGCCCTTACGGCCCCTATCGCCAGTCCGACCGCAAGGACATGTACCAGCCCTATGCCCAGCAGCTGCTCGACAAGGGCCACGCCTTCCGCTGTTTCTGCACGCCCGAGCGGCTAGAGCAGATGCGCGAAGGCCAGCGCGCCGCCGGCAAGCCGCCGAAATATGACGGTCTCTGCCTGAGCTATACGGCCGAGGAAGTCACGTCCAGGATGGCGGCCGGTGAAGGCTCGGTCATCCGCATGAAGATCCCGACCGAAGGCTCCTGCGACTTCCACGACGGCGTTTATGGCGACGTGTCGATCCCGTGGGATTCGGTCGACATGCAGGTGCTGATCAAGGGCGACGGCATGCCGACCTATCACATGGCCAACGTCATCGACGACCATCTGATGAAGATCACCCATGTGGCGCGCGGCGAGGAATGGCTGGCATCGGTGCCGAAGCACATCCTGCTCTATCGTTATTTCGAGTGGGAACAGCCGGTGTTCATGCACCTGTCGCTGATGCGCAACGCCGACAAGTCGAAACTGTCGAAGCGCAAGAACCCGACCTCGATCTCCTATTATTCCGCGCTCGGCTACCTGCCGGAAGCGCTGATGAACTTTCTCGGCCTGTTCTTCATCCAGATCGCCGAAGGCGAAGAGATGCTGACCATGGACGAGCTGATCGAGAAGTTCGATCCGGACAACCTCTCCAAGGCCGGCGCGATCTTCGACATCCAGAAGCTCGACTGGCTGAACGGCCGCTGGCTGCGCGAAAAGCTGTCTCCGGACGAATTCGTCGCCCGCGTGCTGGAATGGGCCATGGAGAACAGCCGCCTGACGGAAGGCCTGAAACATTCGCAGAGCCGCATTTCCAAGCTCGGCGAACTGCCGAACCTCGCCGGCTTCCTGCTGTCCAGCGATGTCGGCCTGACCCCGGCCTCGTTCGCGGGCCTGAAGACCAGCCCGGCCGAGACGCTGGAAATCCTCACCACCGTTCAGACGGATCTCGAAAAGATCCTCGAATGGAATGTCGAGACGATCGATGCGGAACTGCGCGCCGTGGCCGACAAGTTGGCCAAAAAGCTGCGCGTCGTCACCCCGCCGCTGTTCGTCGCGGTGTCGGGTTCGTCGCGCTCGCTGCCATTGTTCGATAGCATGGCGCTGCTCGGCCGCTCGGTCGTCCGGCAGCGGTTGAAGATTGCCGCGACGGTGGTGGCGTCCATGGTGGGCGACGGAAAGTAAAGACATACGCGACGGGTCCCCTCCCCCTTGTGGGGAGGGTTAGGGAGGGGCCTTTCTTCCTAACATCCAAGAAAACCCCTCCCCGTCGCTTCGCTCCGACCCTCCCCACAAGGGGGAGGGTTACGCCGAGCCAGCCGCACCGGCGAAACAACACAAACCTGCCCGAAAAAGGCGAGACACGATGACCGAGAACACGACCAACGAAACCGCCCTCTCCTCCGACGCCACGCAGGTGCGCGCGCAAAAACTCGCCATCCTTCGCGAAAAGATCGGTGACGTCTATCCGGCGCATTTCCACCGGACGATGACCAATGCGGAACTGGCCGAGAAATACAAAAACCTCGAGGCGGACGTCGAGACGCAGGACATCGTCACCGTTGCCGGCCGGGTCTATTCCTCGCGCAATTCCGGCATGTTCATGGACGTCCATGACGCGTCGGGCAAGGTGCAGATCTTCTCCCACAAGGACACTACACCGCAGGAAGCACGCGACCTGCTGCCGATGATCGACATCGGCGACATTATCGGCGTCACCGGCGTCGTGCGCCGCACCAAGCGCGGCGAACTGACGATCAACGCCCAGAACATCACCATGCTCACCAAGTCGCTGCTCCCCATGCCGGAGAAGTGGCACGGCCTGTCGGATATCGAGCTGCGCTACCGCAAGCGCCATCTCGACATCATGACCAACGACGAGTCGAAGCTCCGCTTCCAGCAGCGCAGCCGCATCGTCTCCGGCATTCGCCGCTTCATGGAAAACGACGGCTTCATGGAAGTCGAGACGCCGATGCTGCACTCGGTCTATGGCGGCGCCACCGCCGAGCCGTTCAAGACGCATCACAACACGCTGAAGCTCGACATGTACCTGCGCATCGCGCCGGAACTGTTCTTGAAGCGCACGCTGGTCTCCGGCCTCACCGACAAGGTGTTCGAGATCAACCGCAATTTTCGCAACGAAGGCGTTTCGACCCGGCACAACCCCGAATTCACGATGATGGAGTGCTACTGGGCCTATGCCGACTACGAGGACATCATGGACCTCGTCGAGCGCATGTTCTCGACGCTTGCCATGACCATCCACGGCACGACCGAAGTGAAGTTCGGCGACAAGGAATTGTCCTTCAAGGGCCCGTTCAAGCGCGTGCCGATGCCCGACGCCGTTAAGGAAGCCACCGGCATCGACTTCTTGAGCATGAAGACCGACGAGGAAGCCCGCACCGCCGCCAAGGCTGCCGGTTTCGCGGTCGAGAAGGACTGGACCTGGGGCGAATGCCTCGCCTTCATCTTCGAGGAAAAGGTCGAGGCCACGCTGATCCAGCCAAGCCACGTGACGCATTTCCCGAAGGATATCTCGCCCTTCGCCAAGGAAGTGCCGGGCGAACCGCGCCTCGTCGAGCGCTTCGAGACCTATTGCAACGCCTGGGAACTGGGCAACGCATTCTCCGAACTCAACGACCCGGAAGAGCAGCGCAAGCGCATGGTCGAGCAGCTCGAACAGGCCCATGCCCGCGGCGAAAAGGACAAGCAGCTCGACGACGAATTCCTGGATGCCATCGACCAGGGCATGCCCCCCGCGGGCGGCCTTGGCATCGGCGTCGATCGCCTCGTGATGCTGCTGACGGACTCACCGTCTATCCGCGACGTGATCCTGTTCCCGGCACGGCGCGCCAAGGCGGATTGATAGGGTTCGCCTCCGCCACCAAGGCCACTACGGTCGTCACCCTCGTCCTCGGGTCATCCTCGGGCTTAACCCGAGCCCGAGGATGACGGCAGAGAGCTCGGGTTACTCCCCTCTCAATGCACGACCTTCCCGGCCGGATCCTTCGCATCCGAAGCCGACGCCGCCTGGGCGGGTTTCGCGGGCGCGGCCGGAGCCGCCTGGCCCCTGAGCTTGGCCAGCCATTCGGCACCGGCAGCGTCGGCGTCCGTGGCGCCGGCGGGCTTTGCCGGAGCCGCTTCGGCATGCGGCGTTTCGGGCGGCTTGGCGTCGGAACGAACGGCGTCGCCATCGGTCTGCTTCGACCAGCGCTTGCCGCCTTCCGCAGACGTGCGGGGCGCGGGCGCGGGTTCCGATGCCTTGGCAGCGGCCGGGGCTGCGCCGGGTTTCTCCTGTTCCCCGCCACCGGAGAACATGCCCATTACCGAGGCGAGAAACCCGCCCTCTTCCTTTTTCGGTTCTGCGGATGCGACCTGGGCAGGTGTGGCCGGTTTGTGGTTGCCCTTGCTCTGATCGAGGGCCTGATTGTTGGCAACGGACTTGTTCGGTGCCGCGGGCGCCGCATGCGCGTCGGCGGCCGGGGCTGGGGGGGCAGCAGCAGCCGGGGCAGCCGCATGGGTTTCAGCGGCGGCGGGATTGCCAGCGGGTGCATGGCCTTGCGCGGGTGCTTCCTTCCCGGAGCCGAAGATCATGCCGGTGACGGAACTGAGGAAGCCGCCGCTCTCCTTGGCCGCAACCTCGCCGCCCTGTCCCTCGGCCGGAGCGCCGTGACCGTCCGCAGGGGCGGCGCCATGACTACTGGCGACCGGTTCGCCGTGGCCGGCGGGTGCGCTCGGCGCGCCGTGACCGTCAGCCTTCGGCTTCTGGCCGTGTTCGCCTTCCGGCGTGGCGACGACAGGGCCGACGCAATCGGCATGGTCGGTCAGCCGGGCGGTGAGCGCCTCGACATCCTCGAGCGGCAGATCGACGCGCATGCCGTAATATTCGCCGTTCGAATTGGCGGTGCCGTCGAGGTAATATGCCGAATAGGGCTGTGCGTCGGTGCCCTCGGGCGCCTTCTTGGGATCGGGAATATAGACGACCTGGGCGCCGATCGCGCGGCCGCGCATCTGGGCCCGATCGCGGGGACCTGCCTTGTCGATCATCGCCACCTGGACGAGATCGGCCTTTTCCTTCTCCTGGACCGCCTTGGCGACGCGCAAGGCCGTGCGGATGCGCGCCAGACCGTCACCGGCCTCGTCGCTCACCACATATTTGCGTACCCAGTAACGCTGGTCCCGCTTGATCTTGACCGTTTCCAGCGCGGTGCATTCGAGCCCGTTGATCTCCAGATAGGAGGGGCCGAGGATCTTGTCCGTGCCGATGAGCACCGCCGCCGCACCGCTGCCACCGCCGAGCACGACGATGCTGCCCATGAGGATGAAGACAAGCTTCTTGGAAAACCGGAACTTCAGACCCTTCACTTGCCGAACTCCGGCATGGTCAACTCCATTTTACGCAGAACAACAGGATGGAATAGTGCCGGGATAGTCGCCTATTCTTGTTGAGGAAGCTTTAAGCCGGGAGGTTCTTTTCGCCCTCCGGAGGAGTTTCTCGCAGCCGGCCTGCTTCATTCCGGAACGCACCTGCTTCTGATGCAACCCTCTTGCGCAGATCGAACCGCGGGTATATACCCGCTCCATGCCGAACGACACATGCCACTGCATCCTGCTGCGCAAAGCCTCCCGAAAGGTCTCCTCCTATTACGACGAGGCCCTGGTGCCGCTCGGCGTCAACATCGGGCAGTTCAGCCTGCTGCGCAACATCAACCGGCTGGCGCCGATCTCGCTGACCGATCTCGCTTCCCAAGTGGAACTGGACCGCTCGACGGTCGGCCGCAATGCCAAGGTGCTGGAGCGCATGGGTCTGGTGGCGATCGGTCATGGCGAGGATCAGCGGGAAGCGATGCTGACCATCGCGCCGCAGGGCCATGCGATCTTGAAACAGGGCGCGCCGCTGTGGGACGGCGTCCAGGACGACATCGAGGCCCGGCTCGGGGCCGAGAAAACCAGGCAACTGCAGGAACTGCTTGCAGCCCTCTGATTTTTACCAGAAGCGGGTATATACCCGATTTCATCACGCTGCCGGTGCGGCTACGACCAGGAAAGGGACAGATCATGATCTCCAATCGCGCCGCCCAATGGATGGCGGCCAGAAATCTGCATTATGGATGGGTGGTCGCCGTCACCACGTTCCTGACCATGCTGGCGACCGCCGGCGCCATGGGCTCGGCGGGCGTGATGATCCAGCCGCTGCATCAGGAGTTCGGCTGGGATATCGCCGACATCTCCTCGGCCATGGCCGTGCGCCTCGTGCTTTTCGGCCTGCTCGGGCCGTTCGCCGCCGCCTTCATGAACCATTTCGGTGTCCGCCAGGTAGTCGCCTTTGCCCTGGCGCTGATCATGGGCGGCATTGTCCTGTCGTTGTTCATGACGCAGGTCTGGCAGCTCGTGGCACTCTGGGGCGTTGTGATCGGCGTCGGCACCGGCATGACGGCGCTGGTTCTCGGCGCCACCGTCGCAACCCGCTGGTTTTCCAAGAGCCGCGGCCTCGTCGTCGGCCTGATGACCGCCAGCAACGCCACGGGCCAGCTCGTCTTTCTGCCGCTGCTCGCCGCCATGACGGAAGCCTACGGCTGGCGCACCGCGCTCACCTTTACGGTCGTCGTCATCTCCGCCGCGATGCTGCTGGTCCTGCTTCTGATGCGTGACTATCCATCCGATGTCGGCCTGCCTGCCTATGGCGAGACCGCGGTGACGCCGGCGCCGAAGCAGGACCACAAGTTCCTGGCGACGCTCTATTCGCCGATCGGCGCGCTCCGGCACGCTTCCAAGAGCGGAACCTTCTGGGTCCTGTTCGGCACGTTCTTCGTCTGTGGCCTCTCGACAAACGGGCTGATCCAGACCCATTGGATCTCGATCTGCGGCGACTTCGGCATGGCCGCCGTCACCGCCGCCAGCACGCTTGCGGTCATCGGCATCTTCGACTTCTTCGGCACCATCTTCGCCGGCTGGCTATCGGACCGCTATGACAATCGCTGGCTGCTGTTCTGGTTCTACGGCCTGCGCGGCCTGTCGCTGGTCTACCTCTCCCTCTCGGGTTTCAGCTTCGTCGAGCTGTCGCTCTTCGCGATCTTCTACGGCCTCGACTGGGTGGCGACCGTGCCGCCGACGGTAAAGCTCGCCGCCGCCGAATTCGGCCGCGAACGCGCCGGACTGATCTTCGGCTGGGTGTTTGCCGGCCATCAGATCGGCGCGGCCACCGCTGCCTTCGGTGCCGGGTTCCTGAAGAGCGACTTCAACACCTATATGCCGGCCCTGCAGATCGCCGGCGTGATGTGCATGATCGCCGCGGTTTCCGTCCTGCTGCTGCGCAAGCCGGGTGCTGCCAAGCTGGTTCCGCAGCCGGCCTGATCACGCCATACCTCTCCGGCGGCCGTCATTCGCCGCCGGAGATTACCTGCCGTTGCAAAACTGCAAACTCGCCGGATATGATATTTGGTGCGCAAAGCGAGCCGCCGCGGGAGGCATCATGTCGTCGATCACCTCGGGCAACGCCGTTCAATATGCCGACAGCAGCAAGCTCGCGGCCCGTGGACGCCTCAACAGGGAATATACGATCGCCGAAACCGGCTGGTTTCCGTGGGTTGCGCGGAAACTGCCCCTGCGGGAGGGCGACCGCGTCCTGGATATCGGCTGCGGCCCGGCCTGGTTCTGGGCCTCCGTCATCACCGACGTTCCTGAAAATCTCCACCTAACTCTTGCCGATCAGTCCTCCGGAATGGTGGAAGAGGCCCTGGCGCGCTGCGCGCCCCTACCCTTTGGGTCGGTCACAGGCCATCAGGCGGACGCTGCCGCCCTGCCCTTCGAGCACGATTGCTTCGATGTCGTCATTGCCATGCATATGCTCTACCACCTGCCCGCTCCTGCAGCCGGCATCGCGGAAATGTTCCGTGTGCTGAAGCCCGGTGGTTTTCTCGCCGTCACCACCAATGGCATGGGCAACATGCGCGAAATCTACGAACTCACCACCGTGTTCGGCAGCGAGCCGTTCGATCCGAGCGCGGCCGTCTTCGGATACGACAAGGCCGAGGAGCTGATGCGCGCGAGGTTCGGCGATGTCACCTTTGCTCAACACCCCGCAAGAATGCGGATCACGGAGCCAGAGGACGTGTTTTTGGCGCTGACTTCCTACCCGCCCGGCGACGGCGCGGACGAGGCTCAATTGGACGCGTTCCGGGAAGCAATCGCCGCCGCATTCGAGCGCGGCAACGGCGCGCTCGAGGTGGAGAAGGAAACCGGCCTTTTCGTCAGCAAAAAGACAGACTGATCCCAGGCGCGGACCTGAGCTTTCGCCTATACAGAAAGGCCCGTCGCGAGACGGGCCTTTCTTCATGCCGGCTGTGGAAGCTGGTATCAGGCGGCCGCGAGGGTCAGTTCCTTCTTGACCATCTGGCGCAGCGAAGCGAGGTCCTTGGCGAAGGCGCGGATGCCTTCCGAGAGCTTTTCGGTCGCCATGGCGTCCTCGTTCAGCATCCAGCGGAAGGACTTTTCGTCGAGCGACTGCAACGGTTCTGCGTTGAAGGTCTCCGGCACGAGCTTGCGCTCCAGCTTGCCGGTATCCTTGTCGAGCTCGTCGAGCAGAGCCGGGCTGATCGTCAGACGGTCGCAGCCGGCCAGCGCTTCGATTTCACCGGCATTGCGGAAGGAAGCGCCCATCACGATCGTCTTGATGCCGTTCGCCTTGTAGTAATTGTAGATGGCGCGCACGGACACGACGCCCGGATCGGTCTCGGCCGTGTAGTCCTGGCCGGTCGACTTCTTGTACCAGTCGAGAATGCGGCCGACGAAGGGCGAGATCAGGAAGACTTTGGCTTCAGCGCAGGCGATTGCCTGGGCCTGGGAGAAGAGAAGCGTCAGGTTGCAGTCGATGCCTTCCTTCTGCAGCACTTCGGCGGCGCGGATGCCTTCCCAGGTGGAGGCGAGCTTGATCAGGATGCGGTCACGCTCGATGCCGCGCTCCTTGTAGGCGGCGATGATCTGGCGGGCCTTGGCGATCGACGCTTCCGTGTCGAAGGAAAGGTCGGCATCGACTTCGGTCGAGACGCGGCCCGGCACCAGTTCGGAAAGCGAGGCACCGACGGTGATCGCCAGGCGGTCGGCGACGGCAGACACGACGGCATCCGGGTTGCCCGACTGCTTGCGGCCCCAGGCGATCGCTTCCTGGACCTTGTCGGCAAAGATTGGCGTGCCGAGCGCCTTCAGGACGATGGTCGGGTTGGTGGTGCAATCCACGGGTTTCAGGCGGGCGACCGCCTCGATGTCGCCGGTATCGGCAACGACCGTGGTCATGGAACGAAGCTGCTCTAGTTTAGACGTCATCCGAATATTCCTCGATATGGAGAACTAAACGCCTGTTGCGCGATTTGGCTCCTCCGGCGCGTTGATAAGAACTATCCCCCGCCCACGGTTAAAAAGTCAAGACATTTGTCCTTCGGAATTGACATATGTGTCAGCTGGAACAAGTATGATCTCACTTGTCCAAGATCGTCCCGGAGGCCCGTTGGCTAGGCTCAGACGCGAGACCCATACCGCCTATTCCGAAGCAGCCTCCATGAGGCTGAGGGCGGCGTGGCTCTATTATAACCAGGGATTGACGCAGAAAGATGTCGCCGAGCGGCTGGGATTGAGCCGCTCGACGGTAATCCGCCTGCTCGACGAGGCGATGAAGCGCTCCGAGGTGCAGATCTGGATCAGCGAGGGCATCGACACCTGCGTCGAGCTGGCGATCCGGCTGGAAAAGGCTTACGGCCTCGACGAGGCCGTGGTCGTGCCGGCTCCTCGCGACAACAGCGCTGCGGCGCTCGCCAGCTCCGTCGGGCTGGCGCTCGGACAATTCCTCTCCGAAGTGGTGCAGGACGACATGACCATCGGCGTCGGCTGGGGCCGCACCATGACCGCCTCGCTCGGCAGCTTTCGGCCGCCGCGGCGGAAGAACTGCAAGGTCGTTTCGCTGCTCGGCGGCATCGTCGCCGTGCACCAGACCAATCCGATCGATTACACCTGGCGTTTCGCGGGCCAACTCGGTGCCGAGTGTTACATGTTCCTGGCACCACTGCTTGTGGACTCGGTCAAGACCAAGCGGGCGCTGATCGAGCAGTGCGGGCTCAACACGATCTACGACCTTGCCGAAAACCTCGATCTCGCGGTGGTGAGCTGCGGCGACATCGGCCCGCATTCGACCTCGCTGTCGGAAGGCTTCATCTCCAAGGCGGAACTCGACCGGCTGATCGCCGCCGGCTGCGTCTGCGACACGATGTTCAACTTTCTCGACGAGGAAGGCCGCTCCGTGGATCACAAGCTGAACGAGCGGGTGATGTCGGTGGATCTCGATACGCTGAAAAAGGCCCGGCACATCGTGCTGTCGTCGGGCGGCGCGCACCGGGCGGTGGCGATCCGCGCCACGATCCGCAGGATCGGGTGCCATACGCTGATCACCGACGAGACTGCGGCCAAGGAATTGCTGCGGCTGAACGAGCCCTCCGAGAGCGCGCAAGGGGCAGCCTGACCCCTGGCTGCGCGTGAACGGACGGGCAATCAGGCAGCGGTCAGGAACTCTACGCCGAGGGAATTGATCCGCCGCCAGCGGACTTCGCATTCGAAACGTCGACCATCTGACAAGGCAAGGCCGAAGCTTTCCGGAACGGACAAGGCGTTCTCGATCTTGATCAACGCGCCGCCGTCCGAGATTTCCTTCACGATGCAGTCGAAGGTCGAATGATCGCCATTGAAGATGATCTTGGCGCCCAGGAAGCTTTTCGATCTCTGGTATCTGCGCTCATGCACCTGACCGCGTCCCTTCGATGATCATTTCAGCTATAGCTTATATGCCCCAATGGGCAATCCCGCAATCCTCAGTGGCAGCCTATGGTTTGCAGGCGACCTGGTATCTGCCGGGTCGCGGCGTTCGGCCCCTTACGCGTTTCCCGCTTCCCAGCCCAGGATCGCCCGCTTGCGCGTCAGCCCCCAGTGATAACCCGTCAGCGCGCCGCTCTTGCCGAGCGCCCGATGACACGGCACCACGAACGAGATCGGGTTCGCCCCGACCGCCGCACCCACCGCGCGGCTCGCCGTCGGCTGGCCGATGTCGTTTGCGACGTCGGAATAGGTGGCGGCCTTGCCGAACGGGATCTTGAGCAGGCTCTGCCAGACGCGTACCTGGAAGTCGGTGCCGATGAGCACGACCTTCAGCGGCCGGTCGCACGACCAGTTCGCGCGGTCGAAGACGCGGCCGACATAGGGCGCCGTCATCTCCTGGTCGGGAACGTATTCGGCATTCGGCCAGCGGCGCATCATGTCGTCGAGCGCCGCCTGTTCATGGCCGAGATCGGCAAAGGCAAGGCCAGAAAGACCGCGATCCGTCGCCATGACCAGTGCCTCGCCGAAGGGCGACGGGTGGAAGCCGTAGCGGATCGTCAGGCCGCCGCCGCGCGCCTTCCATTCGCCGGGTGACATCGCCTCATGGGTGACGAACAGGTCGTGCAATCTTCCCGGACCCGAAAGCCCGAGCTCGTATGAGGCTTCGAGCAGCGGCAGTTCCTCCTTGCCGAGCAGGCGCTTGGCATGATCGAGGGTTACGGCCTGAAGGAAAGCCTTGGGCGACAGCCCGGCCCAGCGGGTGAATACTTTCTGGAGCTGGGTCGGCGACTGGCCGAGTTCCGAAGCGATGGCCTCAAGCGACGGCTGGTCGCGATAGTCGAGCGTAATCATCTCGATGACGCGGCGGACGGTTTCGTAGTCGGAACCACCCGGCGTCACGTCGATAGGCGGCGAATCGATCTGGGCGAGAGCGTTCATCATCTGTCTCCTCTGCAGCGCCGCGCACCGGCCAACCCGGACCTTGGGCGCGCAAAAACCGCTGTGCAACTGGTATGCTGCCTAGATGCGCCTTCGGCCTGACCGAAACCACCCGTTTCTTGCCCTATTGCAGGTTTGCCAACCGTTCAAACCCGCTGCTTGACGGTCGCCAGGGCTCCCCGGAAGGCCTTGGCGAAACTTTCCCTATCGTCCGGATTGAGGAAAGAGCCGATATCGGTGCCACGCCCCTCGCCCGTCACAGACATGGAGGTGATGCCGAACTCGTCGTGGCGGCGGACGTCGAAGCGCGCCCAGAACGGATTGAAGCGATGCTCCACGACACGTCCCGCCGGCGAGAATTTCCGGATCGAAAGGTTGCTGCGCGAGACAGTCACTTCCTCTCGGGCGCGGCCGGAGCGGTAGCTCATCTTCAGCGCAATGTAGAGGCCGAGGAAATCCAGCCCGAAGAAGAAGCCGATCGGATAGGCGCCGGTGATCAGGAAAAAGCCGCCATAGAGAAGGCAGACCCCGCCCGTCAGCACCAGCACGACACGAAATCCCGTCTTGCCGAGCGAACGGTAGGGTGTCAGTTCGGCTGCGAAAACGGGCTGATCCTCGGAAACGTCCACGTTGATTTCCCTCCTGCGGGATGCCTATACAGGCATATGGCGACTCCAAAGATCAGATCCAAAACCAGCACCCCGCAAAAGTCAAATCACACGCCCGATGGCAGGGCCGCACCCAAGCCGGCGGCCAAGCCGAAACGCTTCAAGTCCGCTTACACCAAGGCGGAGATGGAGGAGATCTTTCGCCGCTTTTCGGTGCAGCGGCCGGAGCCTAAGGGCGAGTTGGAGCATGTAAACCCGTTCACGCTGGTCGTGGCGGTGGCACTGTCCGCCCAGGCGACCGATGCCGGCGTCAACAAGGCGACGCGGGCGCTGTTCAAGATCGCCGACACGCCTGAAAAGATGCTGGCGCTGGGCGAAGAGGGCGTCACCCAATATATCAAGACAATCGGCCTCTACCGCAACAAGGCGAAGAACGTCATCGCCCTCTGTCGCATGCTGATCGACGAGTTCGGTTCCGAGGTGCCGAAGACGCGCGAAGAGCTGATCCGCCTGCCGGGCGTCGGCCGCAAGACGGCGAATGTGGTGATGTCAATGGCCTTCGGCGTGCCGACGCTGGCGGTCGACACGCATGTCTTCCGCATCGCCAACCGCCTGCTGATGGCGCCGGGCAAGACGCCCGACGAGGTGGAGGAAAACCTCCTGAAGGTGATCCCCGACCAGTATCTCTTTCACGCCCATCACTGGCTGATCCTGCACGGCCGTTATTGCTGCAAGGCGCGAAAACCGGAATGCGAGCGCTGCGTGATTGCCGATCTCTGTCGCTCGCCGGAAAAGACCGTCGACGTACCGGCGCCATTGGTGGAACTCCCGCAGCAGCTCATCGGCGCGGCCGTCGAATAGGCCGCGACGTACGACGCTTCCGCCCTGCCCGCCTAAAGCTTGAAGCCGGGATCGCGCTTCGAGACAGCCTTGTGGAGATGCACCATCAGGCCGGCGGCGAACAGCGGGGTCAGAAGGTTGACGATCGGGATCGCCAGGAAACAGGCGATCAGCAGGCCGGCCATGAACACGGTGGAGGAATGTTTGGCGCGGAAGGCCCGCGCTTCCGCCTGCGTCCTGAACCGCGTCGCCGCGAACTCGAAGAACTCCCGGCCGAGCAGATAGCCGTTCACCATGAAGAAGGCGATCAGGTTGATGCCGGGGATGAACAGCAGGAAGAGCGCGATGATGTTGCCGATAATGACGACGCCCAGGAACTGGATCGATCCGATAATCGCCTGGGTGAGCGGCATCGCCCTGCCCGGCGCGTCGTTGGGATAATCGCGCTTTTCGACGACTTCCGCGACATCGTCGAGGAACAGCCCGGCGATGAGGGCGGTGATCGGCGCGATCAGCAACGCGAGCGCCAGCGCCAGCCCGATGCCGGCGAAGATCGCCGCAAACAGGGTCAGCCACCCCGCCCAATCCGGCAGGTCGGGAAAGAAGGCCGCGAACCATGGCCAGGCATAGAGGATGAAGATCTCCCGCAAGCCGAACCAGATGCCGATCAGCACGAGGGCGGTGAGGCCCAGTGTCTTCCAGAAGACGGAACGGGTCTCGGGTGCGAAAAGGTTGGCGAGCGAAAGGCGTGCGGCGTCGAGGATCATCGGCGTCTCCAGGTTGGCGGGAGACATGTAGGTTTTGGGAGGCGGAGGAGCAAGGAGGCGGGTGGCAAGGCCGGGCGGTATCCCCGCAATCCTGGTAACAGGGCTGGCTGCGACGAAATTGCCATCGCCGCGCGATACACCGAACGGCGCAGACGGGGGATATGGCACCGCACGTCTACAGCCCGACAAAACGTCGGTTAACTTTCCGCCAAGCGATCGAATACAACTTTAATTGTATATTAATGCAACTTTAAACATGTCGGCCCGCCCATGGGCTCTGCTGTTGGCTTCCGGGTCAACCGCGTGCAGGCTGCAGCGCGCGGCCGACGACCGCTCAAGCTTCGCCTTCGGCTGGTATATTTTTTGGATTTGTTCGGAATGATCTCTTTTGTCGTCCGGCTCAGAAGCCGTGCACATTTCATCGTAAAGAGCAATGTCACTACCAAAAATGCGACCTTCCTGGGCACACGCGCAAGTCGCAGAAAGGAAGCCAGACAACGGCTCGGCATCCTGATCGCCGGGTTTCTTGCGGTCTATTTCGTCATCGGTGCGCGCCTTGTCCAATACGGCCTTGCCGAACCGGCGGTGACGGGAATGATCGGCAGCAGCGCGGTTCCCTCCAGACCGGACATCGTCGACCGCAACGGAGCGCTGCTGGCCACCGACGTCAACATGATCTCGCTCTACGCCGATCCGCGCAGGATCGTCGATGCGGACGAAGTCGTCGAAAAGCTTGCCTTCGTCATCCCCAACCTCGACTGGAGCGAAACTCACAAGAAGCTGAGATCACAGACCGCATTCCAATGGCTGAAGCGACAGCTCACACCCAAACAGCAGTCTGATATCATGGCCCTCGGCATTCCCGGCATCGGCTTCAGGCCGGAAAAACGCCGGTTCTACCCGGGCGGCGCGACCGCCTCCCATATCGTCGGCCATGTGAATGTCGACAATCAGGGCCTTGCGGGAATGGAGCGCTATATGGACCAGCAGGGTCTTGGCGATCTTCGCCTGGCCGGGCTGACCGGTGGAGTTCCGCTTGAGCCCGTCAGACTGTCCATCGATCTCCGAGTCCAGAATATCGTCCGCCAGGTGGTCGCGAACGCGATGACCGCCTATAAGGCCGAGGCTGCGGGTGCCGTGGTTCTCGATGTCGATACCGGCGAGGTTCTGGCGATGGCATCGGTGCCTGATTACGACCCGAACGAACCATCCCGAATGTTGCCGGACGGCAGTATCGACAAGGACTACGAGAAGGGCTGGTTCAACCGGATGAGCAACGCCACATTCGAGATGGGCTCGACATTCAAGAGCTTCACGCTGGCAATGGGTGTGGACGAAGGCAAGATCACCCTGAACTCCGTCATCGATGCGTCCCGGCCCATACGCATGGGCGGCTTCACCATCAAGGACTTCCACGGAAAGAACCGGCCACTGACGATCTCCGAAGTCTTCCAGTATTCGTCGAATATCGGCACCGCGGCGGTCGCCGACAGGGTCGGGATCGAGGGCCATCAGCAGTTCCTGACGAAACTCGGGCTCCTCTCCAGGATGGAAACCGAGATGCCGGGCGTGGCGACGCCAACCCAGCCGAAGACATGGAAGAAGATCAATTCGGCCACCATCTCGTTCGGCCACGGGGTCGCAACCACCCCGCTGCAGACCGCGGTTGCCGCCGCCGCTCTGATCAATGGAGGAACTCTTGTTCCTCCCACGTTTCTTCCCCGTTCCCGGGAAGAGGCCGCGCGGCTTTCACGCCCGGTGATAAAGCAGGGCACCAGCGCCGACATGCGCTACCTGTTCACCTGGAACGGCGTGAAGGGCTCCGGACGCGCCGCGCAGGTCGAAGGTTTCCAGGTCGGCGGCAAGACGGGCACGGCCGACAAGGTGATCAACGGACGTTATGCCAAGGACATCAATTTCAATGCCTTCGTCGCAGCCTTCCCCATGGACAGGCCGAAATACATCGTACTGTCGATCATCGACGCTCCGCAGACAGGCGAACACGGCGGAAGGACGGCCGCATTCACCGCCGCACCGATGATCAAGGAAATCATCGGTCGATCAGCGCCTTTGCTCGGTGTGCAGCCCCGTTTCGGGTCTCCGGGCGCGCCACATCTGCTGGAGAACTATTAGACCGCAGGATAGCTCGCCGCGCAGCCGCCTACTCCATCCCCCGCAATTCCTCCCGATGCCTGACCATGGCCAGGAACCGTCGGTAATCCCGCCCGTATTGCTCGGCCCGCGCTGGGTCCGGCAGCAACTCGGTCCCTCCGCCGTCCATCGCCTGCCCCGCTTCGAACAGCGAGCCATGCACCCCGCCGGCAACCGCAGCCGCCATCGCCGTGCCGAGCAGCACCGCGTCCCGGTTTTCCGGGATCACCACCTTGCGGCCGGTAACGTCGGCGTAGAGTTCGATCAGCAGCGGGTTGTTCACGTGGCCGCCGGTGACGTGGAGGGTTTCGAAGCGGTAGCCGTAATCCGAGAGCGCATCGAGAATGTGCCTTATGCCGAGCGCGATCGAGACGCAGGTCCGCCAGTAGAGCCGGCAGAGTCCGTCGAAGGACGTGTCGAGCGTCAACCCGCTGATGACGCCGGTCGCGTGCGGGTCGGCAAGCGGCGAGCGGTTGCCGTGGAAATCCGGCAGAATGTGGAGATTCGGCGCGATATCGCCCTCGGCTTCAGCGCGCAACTCGCCGACACGGGCAATGATGCGGCCGTGGAGTTCTGTTGTCGGCTCGCCGCCGGCCGCGTGCATCAGCACGATATGGTCGAGCAGCGCCCCCGCCGCCGACTGTCCGCCTTCGACCAGCCAGTGGCCGGGCAGGATCGCCTCGTAATAGGGTCCCCAGAGGCTGCGGCCGGGCTTGGAATCCCTGGTGAAGGCGACGATGCAGCTCGACGTGCCGCCGATCAGCGCCACGCTGGTTTCGAGTTTGGAGCCTTCGGACGCGCCGCCGGAAACCCCACCGAGCACGCCAAAGGCGCCGGCATAGGCATCGATCATGCCGGGCGCCACCTGCACTTTCGTGTCGAGGCCGAGCTCTTCGGCTGCCCGACGGCTGAGGCCGCCGACGCTTGTCCCGACGCCGATCGTATCATCCGGCAAGCCGCCCTTTTCGAGAAGGTCTTCGAGGCCGGCGAGCGCCAGGTAATCGGCGCTCCAGCCGGGATTTTCGTGGGCGAGATAGTTCCACTTGGCAGTCAGCGTGCAACGCGAACGGGCGGGCGAGCCGGTTGCCTTCCAGGTGAGGAAGTCGGCGAGATCAAAGAAATAGCCGGCCCTTGCCCAGCTCTGCGGCAGATGCTGCTTCAGCCACATCAGCTTCGGCATTTCCATCTCGGGCGACAGCGAGCCACCGGAGAATTCGAGCACCTTGTGGCCGGAGGCGGAAAGCTGCTCGGCCTGTTTGATCGCCCGATGGTCGAGCCAGACGATGGTGTCCTGGTTGGCCTCGCCGGTCGTGGAAACCGTGAGCGGCCTGCCCTCCCGGTCGCGGGCGACGAGCGAACAGGTGGCATCGAAACCGATCGCGGCGATGCGGTCGGCGCCGATGCCGGCCTCGGCCATCGCCTCTTTCACCGCGCGGCAGGTGGCCGCCCAGATATCCTCGGAATCATGCTCGGCATGATTTTGTTTCGGGCGGAACATCAGGATCGGATGCTTGGCCTTGGCAAGCAGGCGTCCGTTGCGATCAAAGACGCCGGCGCGGGCGCTGCCCGTGCCGATATCCACCGCAACGAGATGATCACGCATCCGGATTTGTTTCCTGTCCCTTGTGGTCGCTCAGGTATTTCGCGGGCAACAGCTAGACTGCCGACTGCGAAACGGGGCCGTTGCGACCCTCTATATGTTTCCGGACAAGGTGGATCAAATCCGGCATCGCGTCAAACACGACTTCCGGTGAAAGCGCATCGATCCGCTCCCGGTAGCCGGGAACCGAGGCATGCGAACCGCCGACGAAGGCAAACACCGCCATGCCAGCGCTGTGGCCCGCCTGGATGCCGGCGGGGCTGTCCTCGATGACGATACAGCTTCCGGGATCGGCGCCCATTTCGCTCGCCGCATGCAGGAAGAGATCCGGCGCCGGCTTGCCCTTTTCCACCATCGTGGCGGAAAAGATGTTCGGCTCCAGCTTGTCGATGAGACCGGTCAGCGACAGGGACAGGCGGATGCGCTCCGGCTGGCTGGAGGATGCCACGCAACGGCGGAAACCCAACGTGTCCAGGGTCTCGGCAATGCCCGGCATCGGCTGCAGTTCTGCACGGAAACGGGCATAGAGATCGTGGCGCATGTCCTCGAGGAAACCGTCGTCCGCCTCGACGCCGAATTCCTCGCGCATCGTTTTCGTCACGGTGCCGAGGCTGCGGCCGAGGAAGCGGCGATAGGCCTCCGCCGCATCCATCTCGACCCCCTTGCGACGCAGCGCATCGACCAGCACGCGCACGGAGACGGGCTCGCTGTCGACGAGGACCCCGTCGCAATCGAAGATCACCAGTGGTCCCGCCGACTGTTGCACGTCCGTCACCCGCTATTTGACCAGCTTGCCGCCGAGATAAAGCTCGAGCGTCTTTGCCGTCCCTTCAGCCCAGAGCGTCTTCAGCGCATGCGCAAAGCGGGTGCGGAACAGCTCGGATTTCGCAACGTCTCCAAAAATGTCGCCAAGCGCAAGGAAGGCGTCCGGGTTATCCTTGGCTTTCAGCGCCGCGGCGTTCAGCCGGTCGGCGCTGGCGTCGTTGAAGACGATCTCCTTGCCGCTGTCCGACGTGCCGGCGAAATAGCGGCACCAGAGCGCCGAAACCAGCGAGAGGCCGACAATGTCCTGCCCCTTGGCAAGCCGGTCGGCAGTCGAGGGCAGGATGAATTTCGGCTGGCGATTGGAGCCGTCCTGCGCCAGACGCGGGATCGTGTCGCCGATCTTGGGGTTGGAGAAGCGCCGCTCGATCAGCTTGTAGTAATCAATGAGGTTGGTGTTCGGCACCGGCGGGATGACCGGGATGATCTCGTCCTTTTCCAGCTTTTCGAGGAAGGCGCGGATCAGCTTGTGCTCCATCGCTTCGTGCACGAAATGGATGTCGAGAAGGGCTGCCGGATAGGCGATAGCCGCGTGGCCGCCGTTGAGAATTCGGATCTTCATCAGCTCGTAGGGCGCCACATCGGGCACGAACTGGACGCCCACCTCTTCCAGCCGCGGACGGCCGGAGGGGAACTTGTCCTCCATTACCCACTGCTTGAATTCCTCGCAGAAGACCGGCCAGTTGTCGTCGATGCCGAAATCGTTCTTGAGGATATCGATCTCGCGTTGGCCTGTGGCCGGCGTGATGCGATCCACCATCGAATTCGGGAAGGCGACGTTCTTGTGGATCCAGTGGGCGAAATCCGGGTCGGAAAGCTTGGCAAGCCCGATGACGGCGTTCTCGGTTACCTCGCCGTTTCCGGGAATGTTGTCGCAGGACATGATGGTGAACGGGGCGATTCCGCGCGCCTTGCGCTCCTTGAGACCGGCGAGGATCAGGCCGAACACGGTCTTCGGGTTCGCGGGGTTCTTCCCATCCTCGGCGATCGCCGGATGGGCTGGGTTGAACGCGCCAGAGGCATCGATGAAATAGCCGCCTTCGGTGATCGTCATCGAAACGATGCGGATGTTCGGGTCGGCCAGCGTCTCGATCAGGGTCGCAACGTCGCCGGGGGCGATGATGTCGATCATCGGCGCGGTGACGCGGGCAGCGGTCCTGTTGTTGTCCTGCTCGACGACGGTGGTGAGGAAGTCCTGCGCCTTCAGCTTGTCGCGCATCGCCCCATCGGACGGCATCACGCCGGCGCCGATGATCGCCCAGTCATGCGCCTTGCCGGTGTTGAACAGGTCGTCGAGATAGATCGCCTGGTGGGCGCGATGGAAATTGCCGACGCCGAAATGCAGGATGCCGGCGGTCAGGCTTTTGGGATCATAGGCCGGCACGGCGGCGGTGGCCGCAGCGTCATTCAAGCTCGCCAGCGAAAGCTTCACAGTCATTGTCTTTACTCCGATATGGCCGCGTCAGGCCTTCAGGGCGATGCCCTTGTCGTCGAATCGATGCAGCTTGGCCTCGTCCGGCGTGAGGTAGACCCGGTCGCCGTACTGGGCGCCGAACTCGCCGCCGACCCGCGCCGTGATCGGGCCGATGCCATCGACATCGAGATGCAGGAACGTGTCGGCGCCGAGATGTTCGGCGACCTTCACCGTGCCGGTCCACAGCCCGCTGTCCTTGGAAAGGTTCAGGTGTTCCGGCCGGATGCCGGCAGTCTTGGCGCTCTTCGACTGGGCGTAGGCACCGTTGACGAAATTCATGTGCGGCGAACCGATGAAGCCGGCGACGAACAGGTTGCGCGGGCTCTTGTAGAGTTCGAGCGGCGAGCCGACCTGCTCGATATTGCCGCGATTGAGCACGACGATCTTGTCAGCCATGGTCATCGCCTCCACCTGGTCGTGGGTGACATAGACCATCGTCGTCTTGAGCTGGTGGTGCAGGTCACTGATCTCCAGCCGCATCGTGCCGCGCAATGCGGCATCGAGGTTGGAAAGCGGTTCGTCGAACAGGAAGGCCGAGGGTTCGCGCACGATCGCGCGGCCGATCGCGACGCGCTGGCGCTGACCGCCGGAAAGCTGCGAGGGGCGGCGCTCCAGATAATCGGTAAGGTTCAGCACGCGCGCCGCATCCGTGACCTTCTTGTCAATGATAGCCTTGTCGAGCTTCGCCATCTTCAGGGGAAAGGCGATGTTGTTGCGCACGCTCATATGCGGATAGAGCGCGTAGGACTGGAACACCATGGCAAGGCCGCGCTCGGCGGGTGCCGCATCGGTGACATCCTTGCCGTCGATCAGGATATGGCCGCCGGACACGTCTTCCAGCCCGGCGATCAGGCGCAGAAGCGTGGACTTGCCGCAGCCGGAAGGGCCGACGAAGACGACGAATTCACCGTTGTTGATTTCGAGGTCGATGGACGGAATGACCTTCGCCTCGCCGAACACTTTCGACACTTTTTGGAGCGTGATGCTGCCCATGTCCGTTTTCCTTACTTAACCGCGCCAAACGTGAGGCCGCGAACGAGTTGTTTCTGTGAGAACCAGCCGAGGATGAGGATCGGTGCGATCGCCATGGTCGAGGCGGCCGAGAGCTTTGCCCAGAACAGGCCTTGCGGGCTGGAGAACGAGGCGATGAAGGCCGTCAGCGGCGCCGCATTGGTGGTCGACAGCCGGATCGTCCAGAACGATTCGTTCCAGGCGAGGATGATGTTGAGGAGCAGCGTCGAGGCGATGCCCGGCACCGCCATCGGCGTCAGCACGTAGACGATCTCCTGCCAGAGCCCGGCCCCGTCCATCCGCGCCGCTTCCAGGATCTCGCCCGGAATTTCGCGGAAATAGGTATAGAGCATCCACACCACGATCGGCAGGTTGATCAGCGTCAGCATGACGGTGAGGCCGATGCGGCTGTCGAGCAGGCCGAAATCGCGGAACAGCAGGTAGATCGGCACCAGCACGGCGACCGCCGGCATCATCTTGGTGGAGAGCATCCACATCAGGATGTCCTTGGTCCGCTTGGTCGGCGAGAAAGCCATCGCCCACGCGGACGGGATCGCGATGATCAGCGCCAGGATGGTGGAGCCGACCGACAGGATCACCGAATTCATGAACGGCTTCAGGTAATCGCGCTGGGTCTGGACAGTGATGTAGTTCTCGAACGTGCCGGACGGCCACAGGCTGAAGCCCGCGATCGCTTCCGGCTCGGTCTTGATGCTGGTGATGATCGTGTAGAGGATCGGGAAGAAGATGATCAGCGCGACGATCCAGGCCGCAACCGTGGCGGTGATCTTGTGTCTTGTCGTAACGTTGCGTGCCATGATCTTCTCCTACCGGTCCAGGTTCTTGCCGACGGCGCGCATCAGGAAGAAGGCGACGATATTGGCGAGCACGACTGCAATGATGCCGCCTGCCGAGGCGCCGCCGACATCGTAGCCGAGAAGCGCCGTGCGGTAGATCAGGAAGGCGAGGTTGGTGGAGGCGTAACCGGGGCCGCCATTGGTGGTGACCAGGATTTCCGCATAGACGCCCAGCAGGAAGATCGTCTGGATGAGGATGACGACCGTGATCGACCGAGCGAGATGCGGCACCACCAGGTAGATGAAGCGGTTGAGGAAGTTGGCGCCGTCCATCTCCGCCGCTTCCTTCTGTTCGCCGTCGAGCGACTGCAAGGCGGTGAGCAGGATGAGCGTTGCGAATGGCAGCCACTGCCAGGCGACGATGATGACGATCGAGAAAAGCGGATATTGCGCGAACCAGTCGATCGGCCGGAGCCCGAAGAATTTCGAGATGTCGGCAAATACCCCGTAGCTCGGGTTCATGATCATGTTCTTCCACACCAGCGCCGCAACCGGCGGCATGACGAAGAAAGGCGAGATGATCAGGATGCGGACGATGCCCTGCCCGAAGATGGGCTGGTCGAGAAGCAGCGCGATCGCGATGCCACCGATGACGGTGATCAACAGCACCCCGCCGACGATGACCAGCGTGTTCCAGATCGACTGGAAGAAGGCCGGGTCGGTATAGAAGAACTGGTAGTTGAAGAGACCCGTGAAACTGACATTGGACGGATCGAGCAGATTGTAGTTCTGGAACGAGAACCACAGCGTCATCGCCAGCGGCACGATCATCCAGACCAGAAGAAGCAGAACGGAGGGCGCCATCATCAGGCGCGCCAACGTCTTGGTGTTTTGCGTTGCCATATCAGACGCCCTCCCGTGGAACGTGGTCGTTCCAGTTATCCCGCGCCTTTTTCTTTGGGGAAGGAGACGGACGCAGGATGCAGCTTTTTGTTGTTATCTGGTTGTTGTCGAATTGCCTTGCCTGAACATCGGTCTGCCTCAAATCGTCAAGGCGGATGATCTCGGCCAGGATCCGGCTGTCCGGCGCAGGGTTGCCGGACAGCCGTGGCTCTGGAGCTTACTTTGGATAACCGGCGCGCTTCATTTCGCGCGTCGTAGCCGTCTGGGCCTGGGCAAGCGCATCGGCGACCGTGGATTGGCCGGCGACGACCGCCGAGAACAGCTGGCCGACATTGGTGCCGATCGCCTGGAATTCAGGGATCGCCACGAACTGGCCACCGGTATAGGGCACCGGCTTGACTGTCGGCTTGGTGATATCGGCAGCGCCCATCGCAGCAAGGGTCGGCGCTGCGAAGGCGGCGGCCTTCTGATAGTCCGCATTGTTGTAGAGCGAGGTGCGGGTGCCCGGAGGAACGTTGGCCCAGCCTTCCTTGGCGGCAACGAGCTGGGTATATTCCTTGCTGGTTGCCCAGGAGATGAACTTCTGTGCCGAGTCCGCCTTTTTGGAGGAGTTCGGAACGGCGAGGTTCCAGGACCACAGCCAGTTGCCATGGTTCTTCAACTCGCCCTTCACCGGGAAGAGCGCGTAACCCACCTTGTCGGCAACCTTGGAATCCTTCGGGTTGGAGACGAAGGAGGCAGCCACGGTGGCGTCCATCCACATGCCGCACTTGCCCTGCTGGAACAGCGTCAAATTTTCGTTGAAGCCGTTCGAGGAAGCACCGGCCGGGCCGGCATCCTTCATCAGGTCCACGTAGAACTGCAGGGCAGCCTTCCATTCCGGCTGGTCGAACTGCGGGTTCCACTTCTCATCGAACCAGCGGCCGCCAAACGAGTTGGTGAGCGCCGTGATGAAGGCCATGTTTTCGCCCCAGCCGGCCTTGCCGCGCAGGCAGATGCCGTTCACGTCCGCCTTGCGGTCGGTGATCTTGCGGGCCGCATCGCCGATGAATTCCCAGGTCGGGTTTTCCGGCATCTTCAGGCCGGCCTTCTCGAACAGGTCCTTGCGATACATGATCATCGCCGACTCGCCGTAGAACGGCGCGGCATAGAGCTTGCCGTTGACCGTCAGGCCACCCTTGATCGCCGGCAGGATGTCGTTGGCGTCGTATTTGTCGCCGAGCTTGTTCAGCTCGAGGAGCCAGCCCTGCTTGGCCCAGATCGGCACTTCGTAATTGCCGATCGTCAGGATGTCGTACTGACCGCCCTTGGTGGCGATGTCGGTGGTGACGCGCTCGCGAAGAACGTTTTCTTCGAGCGTGACCCAGTTGATCTGGATGTCCGGATTGGCCTTGGTGAACTCACCCGTGAGGCCCTGCATGCGGACCATGTCGCCGTTATTGACCGTCGCGATGGTGAGGGTTTCGGCGGAAGCCGCGGTGGAGAAAAGGCCGGCAAGCGCCAGCGCCGAGCAGGCGCCCAGCAAAATCGTCTTCAATGTCATATCTTCCTCCCAGAAGATGAGTAACGAGCATTCGCTTTGCTCATGGGCAATTACCCACGTTATGGCAGAGAAAGTCAATTGCCATTCGTCGCTGCAATGCAGCAGACAAAGGTCATGTTATTGATTTAGCTACTTATAATTTTTGCTCAGTGCGCGAGCAATTGCTCTGCAGTCGCCTCGTCGGTGATCACACCGTTTATGATATTGCCCCTGAGCGCCGCGGAAATCGCCTGGAATTTCTTGCGCCCCTGAGCGATCCCGATGACGGAGGAGGTCTCCCGCGAAGGGATCGGCACGCTGGCGACGCGGTCATTGATGGAATTGGCGAGAAGCCGACCCTCGCTGTCATAGACCCAGCCGCAGATCTCGCCGGCTGCGCCTTCCCGGACGAGCTTTTGCATTTCCTCCTCGCCGAGAAAGCCGTCGACGCAGAGCGGCCCGTCGGGCCCAAGTTCGCCGATGCCGACGAACGTGACGTCGGCCTGCGCCCCGAGCTTGAGCGTCGAGCGCACCAGCGCCTGGTCGTGCAGGGTCTCACGCTCCTCGGCCGAGGAACAGAGAACCGGCAGCGGCATCGGAAAATGCCGCGCCTTGATCGCGTCGGCCATCGAGAAGATGACGTTGTAGAAGGCGGCCGACCCGTCCGGCCCGATATTGCCGGTGAGCGATACGATCCGATGCTGCGGACATTCCATCGGCGGCAGCTGGTCGACGGCGGCCTTCAGCGTGCGGCCGGTGCCGACCGCGATGACGATGGGGTCCGGGCGCTTCAGCCAACGTTCGATCTCGGCGGCTCCGGCCTCGGCTATCCCGACGGTGCTGGAAACCCCTGCCGGGTCGCTCGGCACCACTTCCACATGCTTGAGATCGTATTTCTTGCGCAGGCCCTCGGCGAGCTCCAGGCAGGCGGCGATCGGATGGTCGAGGCGCACCTTGATCAGCCGCTCGGCAACCGCGAGCGACACCAGCCGCTGCGCCGACTGCCGGGAAATGCTCATGGCCGCGGCGATCTCGTCCTGAGTGCGCCCGGCGACATAGTAGAGCCAACCGGCCCGCGCCGCATCGTCCAGCCGCCCCTGCGTATCAGACCGTTTTGCCATGGCAGAAATTCTCCTCCACCTGTTGCTGCCATGGTTTCGGATGGTCTGTCAAACGGCGAAACGGCGGGGGAAGAGTGATGCAACCTTTATGATATAGCCTTGCGGGAACCCCGTGACGACCACTCCCTCACGTCAGGCGCAGCGCATCGTTTATCACCCGTCCCATGAGATCGTATCGAGCACGGTGAGCCTCTTTCGATGCCTCCAGCCATCCGGCCGCATCGATCTTCGTCAGGTCGAGCGAATGGCCTGCCCGCTCCGAAAGCTGCTTTAAATACTGCAACTGGGTGCGGCCGTTTCCTTCGCGGAAGGGATGGACATAGTTCACGTCGCCGATAATCCGGGCAGCCTCTGTCGCAAATACCGATCGCTCCAGATCTCGCAGAAAATCGGATTTCACGATGCGGCGGTGAACATCGGCCATGCCGGTTTCGATATATTGCCGGAACTGGAATTGGCTCTCGCCTTTGGAAATCTCGACAGTGCGGATCTGCCCCGCCCATTCATAGAGATCCTGGAAGAGATGGTGGTGGATTGCCTTCAGATGCTTGAGATCGAAATCGCCTTGCGGGATGCCCTGGCGGGCCCGAACGGTCGAGAAACGACGCTCGGCGAAATCCAAGTCGGCGGCGTCTCTGATATCCAGCTTGTTTCGTAGGATTTTCGTGCCGGGATATACGTACGGATCGGCGCTCATCGAGGCATTGGCTATCGTCTGGCGACAGCGGAAACAATCGACTCTTTCTTTTGCTGCATTCGCTTTTTCAGGTCTTCGCGAACATAAGCCAACTGCTCTTCGGTCGAAAATCCTTCTCGGTCGAACATTTCGAACATAGCGATGTCGTCCGCATCGAGGGGATTGCCCTCGATCATCTGGAGATGCGCGGCTTCAAGAGTGCGCTGCCGGATCGTGTCCTTATCGCTCATGCGAGAAAGTATCCTCATATCAAGACAGCCAATCGCCCGGATTTCTGGCACCACAAAGATACCAGAAATCCGGGCGACCGGCAAATTCAGCAATCACTGGCAGCGCGGAAAAACCTACGCTATCTGCACCACGTGCCCCGCGCTCACCTCGCGGTATTCCCGCTTCGGCGGCACGTAGTTGACCGGGCGGATCGGGCTCTTGATCTCGTCGGTGGACATGTTGCGCTTGATGCGGCGGCGGGATGGATCGGGCACCGGCACCGCCGACATCAGCTTGCGCGTATAGGGATGCTGCGGGTTTTCGAACACCGCCGCGCGCGGGCCGATTTCCACGATTTCGCCCAGATACATGACCGCCACCCGATGGCTGACGCGCTCGACGACGGCCATGTCATGGCTGATGAACAGGAACGCGAGATTGAGGCTCTGCTGCAGGTCGAGCAGCAGGTTGCAGACCTGCGCCTTGATCGACACGTCGAGCGCCGAGACCGCTTCGTCGGCGACGATGATCTTCGGGTCGAGCATCAGGGCGCGGGCAATCGCGATGCGCTGGCGCTGGCCGCCGGAAAACTCGTGCGGGAAACGCTTCATCATGTCCGGGGAAAGGCCGACCTTCTCCAACAGGCCGGCGGCCTTGTCGCGGGCCTGCTGTTTGGTGCCGAGGCCGTGCTCGATATAAGGCTCCATGACCGCCGAGCCGATGCTCATGCGCGGGTTGAGCGAAGCAAACGGATCCTGGAAGACCATCTGGATCGACCGGCGCATCTGGCGCAGCGTCGGCTGGTCGAGTTTCATCACCTCATAGCCGTCGAGGGTGACCTCACCGCTGGTCGGCGTGATCAGGCGCGTAACGGAGCGGCCGGTGGTCGACTTGCCGCAGCCCGATTCGCCGACCAGCGACAGCGTCTCGCCCGGGAACAGGTTGAAGGAGACCTTTTCGACCGCGTGCACGGCGCCGGACTTGCGGCCGAACAGGCCGGAATGGATATCGAACCGGGTCGTCAGGTCCCTGACGTCCAGTATCGGCGTCTTGCCCTTGCCGACCGTATCGGTGACGTCGGCGAGCGGCTGCTGTTCGCCGGTCTTGATATCGACGATCGGGAAACGCAGCGGAAGCTTGCGCTCGCCCATCGAACCGAGCCGCGGCACGGCGGAGAGAAGCGCGCGGGTATAGGGATGCTGGCCGCGGTGGAAAATGTCGCTGGTCTCGCCCGTCTCGACCGCATCGCCGCGATACATGACGATCGTGCGGTCGGCAACCTCGGCCACCACGCCCATGTCGTGGGTGATGAACAGGACCGACATGCCCTCCTCTTCCTGCAGCACCTTGATCAGGTCGAGGATCTGGCCCTGGATCGTCACGTCGAGCGCCGTGGTCGGCTCGTCGGCGATCAGCAGCTTCGGCCTGGCGGCGAGAGCCATGGCGATCATCACGCGCTGGCGCATGCCGCCGGAGAACTGGTGCGGATATTCGTCGAAACGCGACGAGGCGTTCGGGATGCGCACTTTTTCGAGCAGGCGAATGACTTCGGCCTTCGCATCGGCATTGCTGATGTCGGTATGGACGGTGAGCGCCTCTGCGATCTGTTTGCCGATCGGGAAGATCGGGTTGAGCGAGGTCATCGGCTCCTGGAAGATCATCGAGATGTCTTTGCCGCGCACGCGGCGCATCTGCTCTTCCTCAAGCGACAGCAGTTCGCGGCCGTTGAGGAAGACCTGGCCTTCGATCCTGCTCGAATTCTTCGGCAGCAGCCGCATGATCGACAGCGAGGTGACGCTCTTGCCCGAGCCCGATTCGCCGACGATCGCCACCGTCTCGCGCGGTGCCACGTCAAACGAGATGTTGCGCACCACGGTGCGCCATTCGTCGTTCACCCGGAACGAGGTGGACAGATTGCGGACCGACAGGACCGGGGTCACCGAACCACCGCCCTGTTCCATGGAAGTGCCGGAAAGCAGCATGGAAATCTCCTTCGGATCAGGCGGCGAGCGCGGTTTCGGCGAGCGTGACCCAATAGCTGACGCCAAAGGGGATAGCCTCGTCGTTGAAATCGTAGGCTGCGTTGTGGAGGCTGGCGGTGTCGCCATTGCCGATGAAGATGAAGGCGCCGGGGCGCTTCTCCAGCATGTACGAAAAATCTTCCGCACCCATATGCGGCGCCATGCCGGTCTGCACGGCCTTGGGACCGGCAACCTTGGCGGCGACCTCGACGGCAAAGTCGGTCTCGTTGTCATGGTTGAAGGTGACGGGGTACCCGCGGCGATACATGATGTCGGCCGTCGCTCCATGGGCGATCGCGGTCGATTGCGCCACTTCGCCCAGGCGCTTTTCGGCAAAATCGCGGGTTTCCGGCAAAAGCGTGCGCACCGTTCCGGCCATCTTCACGTAGGCGGGAATGACGTTGCTCGCCTCGCCGCCATGGATCGAGGCGACGGTGACGACGAGCGACTTCAGGGGGTCGGTCTCGCGCGACACGATCGACTGCAGCGCCAGCACGATATGTGAGGAAACCAGGATCGGGTCGATCGAATTGTGCGGCTGCGCGGCATGGCTGCCGCGGCCGTGGACCGTGATCTCGAACGTGTCGGCGGCCGCCATGATGCCGCCCTTGCGGGTGGCGAAACTGCCGACCGGAAGGCGCGGCTCGTTATGCATGCCGTAGACTTCCTTGATCCCGAACTTCTCCATCATGCCGTCGTTGATCATCGCCAGCGCGCCCGCGCCGCCCTCTTCCGCCGGCTGGAAGATCACCGCGACCGAGCCTTTGAAATTGCGGGTCTCGGCAAGGTACTGAGCCGCGCCAAGCAGCATGGCGGTGTGGCCGTCATGGCCGCAGGAATGCGCCTTGCCGGGCGTCTTGGAAGCCCAGGGCTTGCCGGAGGTTTCGAGGATCGGCAGCGCGTCCATGTCGGCGCGGAAACCGATCACCGGCCCATCGCCCTGGCTGCCCTTGATGATGCCGACCACGCCGGTCCTGCCGATGCCGGTCTCGACGACGTCGCAACCGAATGCCTTCAGCTTCTCGGCGACGAATTTCGAGGTCTCGTGAACGTCGTAGAGCAGCTCCGGATTCTCGTGAAGATGGCGCCGCCATTCGGCGACCTGATCCTGCATTTCCGCGACGCGATTGATGACTGGCATTACGCAGACCTCATTGTTTTTTTGCTGTTTCCCACTCTGGTCGGAGCGGATATTGCGACGCGAAGACACGATTTTGCAAGCTTCAATTTTCCGGCTTGAACGGAAAATAGGCCTATGCTTAGATGGCTCAAAATTTGATCATGCTCGCCAAAAGCGGCAGGATGTAACTTGTTCTTAAGGTAGTTTCGGAGGAGGGACGGTCTAAAATTACGCTGCGAAGTCAATAAGTTGAGGAAGGCGACTTCGCAGTCCCGAGGCATAAAAAAGCCGGCTTGACCGGCATGCCCAACCACAACTCATAAGAGAACGATAAGGGGAATAGCAGCATGAAAAACCTCAAACTTCTTCTGGCCGGCACAGTAGCCGCCCTGGCCTTCGCAGGCTCGGCCGCCTACGCGGCCCGCGGCACCGACGGGGATCTGAAGATCCTGTTCTGGCAGGCAGTCTCCACCATGAACCCGTACCTCTCCGGCGGCACCAAGGAAGTCTATGCTTCCTCCATGGTCATCGAGCCGCTCGCCCGCTACGACGAGAAGGGCGAACTGGTGCCGACGCTGGTTACCGAGATTCCGACGGTCGAGAACGGTGGCGTCGCCAAGGACCTGATGAGCATGACCTGGAAGATCAAGCCAGGCGTCAAATGGTCGGACGGCACGCCTTTTACGGCCGACGATGTCATCTTCACCTGGAAATATTGCATCGCGCCGGACGGCGGCTGCGCCCAGGCTGCCCAGTATGAAGGCGTCAAGAGCGTCGAGGCTCCGGATCCTCAGACGGTCAAGATCACCTTCACCGAACCGAAGCCCTATCCCTACAGCGCGTTCGTCGGCGCCCAGTCGCCGGTCATCCAGAAGAAGCAGTTCGAGAACTGCGTCGGCGCCAAGGCCCCGGGCTGCACCTCGGCCAATTTCGGCCCGATCGGCACCGGTCCTTTCGTCGTCAAGGAATTCAAGCCGAACGACGTCATCACGCTGACCGCCAACACCAACTACCGCGATGCGGCCAAGCCGGCCTTCGCGACGGTCACCCTCAAGGGCGGTGGTGACGCCGCGTCCGCCGCGCGCGCCGTTCTCGAAACCGGCGAATACGACTATGCCTGGAACATGCAGGTAGAGCCGGAAATCCTCGCCAAGATGGTCGCTGCCGGCAAGGGCAAGCTGGAAACGGCGTTCGGCACCCAGGTCGAGCGTATCAACCTCAACCACTACAATGCCGATCCGTCGCTTGGCGCCAAGCGCTCCACCAAGGAAGCCGGCCCGCATCCGTCGCTTTCCGACCCGGCAGTCCGCCGCGCGCTTTCGCTCGCCATCGACCGCGACATCATCGTCGAGGCCGGTTACGGCGCAGCCGGCAAGGCGACCTGCAACATCGTGCCCGCACCGGCCGCCGTCGCTTCCACCAAGAACGACAGCTGGTGCCTGAAGCAGGATCTCGCGGCAGCCAACAAGCTGCTTGACGATGCCGGCTGGAAGAAAGGCCCGGATGGCATCCGCGCCAAGAACGGCGTGAAGCTCTCCTACCTCTACGCAACCTCCACCAACTCGGTTCGCCAGGCGACCCAGGAACTGGTGAAGGACATGTGGTCGCAGATCGGCGTCGGCGCCGAACTGCGCAATGCCAGCGCCTCGGTCTTCTTCGGCGGCGATCCGGCAAGCCCGGACACCTTCCAGAAGTTCTATGCCGACGTCGAAATGTACACCAACAACTTCGACGGCACCGATCCGGAAAAGTACCTCGCAGAATGGCTGTGCGACAAGGTTCCCGGCCCGGCGAACGGCTGGCAGGGTCAGAACATCCCGCGTTACTGCAACCCGGCCTATGATAAGCTGGTCGGCGAACTCTCCAAGACCGCCGAACTCGACAAGCGCGCAACGCTTGCCAAGCAACTCAACGACATGCTGACCGAAGAAGGCGCGCATATCCCGCTCGTCCACCGCGGCAGCGTCTCCTCGCATTCTCTCAAGCTCGCCGGCGTGAAGATGAATGCGTGGGACAGCGAACTGTGGAACGTCGCCGACTGGTCGCGCGCGAAGTGATGCCAATCGCCGGGCCTGCCCCAAGGGCAGGCCCGGCGCCCGCATTTTCTTCTCCGTGCTTAGTCTGGAGACTTATGGATGTTCACATACACTTTGCGGCGATTGCTCTTCGCAATCCCGACGCTGCTGATCATCAGCTTCGTCATTTTCGCGCTGCTTGATCTTGCCCCCAACGATCCGACCGGCGACCTGCCGTTGACGATCCCGCCGGAGGTCCGCGAACAGATCCGCGCATCGCTCGGCCTCGATCAGCCGTTCTTCTTCCGCTACCTCTATTGGCTGCAGCAATTCTTCATCAACGAACCGCTCAACATCCTCGAACGGATGACCGGTTGGCAGTTCGGCGACGGCAACCGCATGCGGGTGCTGTCCTGGGCGACCAGAAGCCCGGTGGTCGACCTGATTGTCCAGCGCCTGCCCCAGACGCTGTGGGTCGTCGGTCTCGCCTACGTGTTCGGGGTGCTGATCGCCGTTCCGATCGGCGTTATCTCAGCCTACAAGCAGTATTCGATCTTCGACCAGATCGGCACCTTCGTGTCGATGGTCGGTTATTCGGTACCGACCTTCTTCACCGGCGTGCTGCTGGTGGTGATCTTCTCCTCGTATCTGCAATGGTTCCCGTCGGTCTATGACACCAACCTTGTTGTCACCGACTTCTCGAGCTTCGTCCAGCAGATCAAGCAGATGGCCTTGCCGGTGGCGGTGCTGTCGCTCTTCAACGCCTCTCAGATCACCCGCTTCGTGCGGGCCTCGATGCTGGACAACCTGCATCAGGACTACGTACGCACGGCGCGCGCCAAGGGTGTCAAGGAAAAGTCGGTCCTGCTCATCCACGTTTTGCGCAACAGCCTGATCCCGGTCGTCACCGTGATCGCGCTCGGCGTGCCGACGATCTTCTCGGGCGCCATCATCACCGAGCAGATCTTTCGCGTGAATGGCCTCGGCCAGCTTCTGATCATCGCCGTCCAGGGGGCCGATATCCCACTCGTCCAGACCCTGACCTTCATCTTCGCGGTGCTGATCGTGCTCTTCAACCTCATCGCCGATGTGCTTTACGGCATTCTTGACCCGAGGATCCGTTATGACTGATGCGACCGTCGCAACCGCGCCGCCCGCCAAGGCGGCAACTCCCACCCGATCGGCCCTCGCTGACATCTGGCGCCAGTTCCGTGCCCACAGGGGCGGCGTCGTCGGGCTTATCGTCTTTACCTTCATAGTCCTGGCCGTCTTCGTCGGCCCCTATATCCACCGTGTGGCCCCGAACGCCATCAACATCCGCGACAAGAACCAATGGCCGTCTCTGGCTCATCCGTTCGGCACCGACAACCTCGGCAAGGACATGCTTGCCCAGGTGCTCGCCGGCGGCCGCATCTCGCTTGCGGTCGGCATCACGGCCATGTTGCTGGCGCTCTTCCTCGGAACGCTGGTGGGAGTGGTGTCCGGCTATATCCGCAGGCTCGACGGGCCGCTGATGCGCATCACCGACCTGTTCCTGGCCCTGCCGCTGCTGCCGTTGCTGCTGGTCATCCTGATGCTGTTCCGCGATACCCTGCGGGCTGCATTCGGACCCGAAACCGGCATCTTCATCCTGATCGTCTTCGTGATCGGGATCACCAGCTGGATGCACACCGCCCGCATCGTGCGCGGCGACGTGCTGGCGGTCAAAAGTCAGGAATTCATCCTGGCGGCCAAATCGAGCGGCATGCGGGAATATCGCATCATCCTCAAGCACATCCTCCCGAACGTGCTGAGCTCGATCATGGTTTCCGCAACATTGGGCATCGCCTCGGCGATCATCACTGAATCGGCGCTGAGCTTCCTCGGCCTCGGCTTTCCCTCGGATTTCCCGACCTGGGGACGGCTGTTGTTCGACGGGGCCAACTTCCTGCAGCTCACGCCTTCGCGCGTTTTGTGGCCGGGACTGGCAATCTCCGCCACGGTGCTCAGCGTCAACTACATGGGGGATGCTATCCGCGACGCGCTCGATCCGAGGGCACTCAAGCATTGATCTTGCAACACGAATCGGAACCGAATGGCGGCTGCAAAGCCGCCATTTTTCATTCGGCCCAGCTCAAAAAACGCCCCTAAAGAAACTTTAAAAAAAGTTTCGAACCGCCGGAACCTATTTCTAGGGCGCTCGTTATATCAGTGTTCGAAGGCGACCCCCCGTCCCCCGCCCTACAAAGCCTTCGGACCTACTCTTCAATCCCCCTCGAAGAGACGAACTGGCTCGGCTCCGTCAACCGGAACCGAGCCAGCTCAGTTTTGTGGGATAGTGAGTAGCGGTGAGACGAGCATTTCCGCTTTTGCAGATCTTTTCGTCACGAGGCGTCGTGGCTCACTCGAACAAATCGCATTCAGTCCCCGCCACTCTCGAGCGGAAACACCAGCCGATAGCTGATGCGGTCGTTGGAGATGACGTATTGCGCCTTGCCGTTGACGGAGGCCGGCACGACGCGTTCGAGCACCGTGCTGCCGAAATGCGCCTTCAGCGACTCCTCGTTATCTTCGGAGCTCCGGCTGGCGTCCAGCACCTCGTCCCAGATCATCTCGAGCGAGTCATGGCCGTTGAGATGCATGCGGGTGCAGGTGACGTTGATCACCCTGCCGCTGCGCAGGAGCGAGCCGTGGCTGACCGCATTGACGATCAGCTCATGAAGCGCCAGTCCGATATGCAGCGAAGCGTTCGGCGTCAGAAGAATATTGTCGCCGTGGACGCGCACCAGGTGCTTGTTCTCCGGCAGGTATTTTTCCGTCTGCTGCTGCACCAGTTCAAAGAAATAGGCGCCGCGCCAGCTGGAATCGGTGATCAGGTCCTGGCTCTGCGAAAGGGAATAGAGCCGCCCCCGGAACTTGTGCAGAAACAGTTCCAGCGAGCCCGAATAGCGGGCCGTCTGCAGCGCGATGCTCTGGATGATGGCGAGCAGGTTCTTGGAACGGTGGCTGACTTCCCGCAGCAGCGCGCGCAGCAGCCGCTCGCGGTGACGCTCCTCGGAACGGTCGATGATCGTGGTGACGAAATGCAGGCCGCCATTGGAGAATTCCACCGTCTGGACCCGGAACTCGTAGATCTGCTCGGTGCCGATGGTGATCTCGATGTGGCCCTTGCGGCCGGCTTCCGTCATGCCGTCCTTGAGGATCGCGAGCTTTGCTCCGACCTCCTCGCCGAACAGAATGACATCGGTGGGTGTCCTGACATGCTCGACAGCCCAGATCTCCGGAAGATGCGTGACGAAGAGGTAATTCCGGCCGGCGTCCTGGATCATGATACTGGCGCCGAGATCCACCAGTGCGGGCATGAAAAATTCACGTAACTTGTCATCACTCTGACCAGCCTGCTGCCATGTCAGGGGATGCATCAAATTCCTCACTCCGTCCGCGGGCTGGCTGGAAAAACCGGGCGCCTGCTGAACGCATAGATACCCGCATTTATGAGCATGATTATCCGCCTTTTATAGGACGTCAAACGCGCCGGAACAACCCGACGACCAGCGATATCAGCAGCAATGCGAGAAACAGGAAAAACAGGAGCTGGGCAAGACCGGTCGCCGTTCCCGCAATGCCGCTGAAGCCGAGCGCACCGGTGAGAAGCGCAACGAGCAGGCAGACAAGAGCATAATACAACATGGTTTTTCCTCTTCGGATGCGCCAGAACGCCCACCTGTCGTATATTGTTCCGGCCTGCCGGCCCGACTGCCGCCGATGGGATCAAGCGGCCGCCTTGACGGCTTCGTTGAAGAACAGCGCCTGGCTGATCAAGGCCTTCACCATGTCCGGATTGAACGGCTTGGTAACCAGGAAAGCCGGTTCCGGGCGTTCGCCGGTCAGAAGCCGTTCCGGAAAGGCGGTGATGAAGATCACCGGCACGCTCGAAGACTTCAGGATCTCGTTGACCGCGTCGATGCCGGAGCTGCCGTCAGCAAGCTGGATGTCGGCCAGCACCATTTTCGGGTGCGAGGACTGAAACAGCGATACCGCTTCCTTGTGGGTGCGGGCGATGCCGGTGACGCGATGGCCGAGATCCTGCACCATCTGCTCGATGTCGAGCGCGATCAGCGGCTCGTCCTCGATGATCATGATGTCGGTTGCCACCTGCCGCGAGATCTCGCGGGTCGCGTCGTCGAGCAGGCGGTTCACCTCGGCGGTGCTGACTTCCAGGACTTCGGCGGCTTCCTCGATGCTGAAACCTTCGACCGAGACCAGCAGAAATGCATGCCGCGACTGAGACGGAAGCATCGACAGATTGGCGGCCGCACGTTGCTCCCAGGCAAACGGCGATTCGATGGGGCGAATCTCAATGTTCGTGGAACCAAAGATTGTAACAAAGAGTTTATAAAGCGAGACACGGTCCTTGGACGTTTCGGGGAATATCGAAACGTCTGCAATCAACGCTTCCAGGACCGCGGCGACATAAGCGTCTCCCGAGGTCTGTGATCCGGTGACGGCGCGAGCATACCGACGCAGATATGGAAGGTGAGACGCAACGCGTGTGGTGAGTGACATACAAAATCTCCCTCGGTGCCCAGCGGGCAATTGACCTGTTATGAACGTGGGCCTGGAAAAAAAGTTCCGCAAGAGTGGAACTTTTTTTGCCGCCAGGAATTCCTTTGCCCGACGATATCGCAACAGGCTGCCCGCGTGATGAGTGACGACAAGAGAAAAAAAGAAGAGATGACAGCAATCCAATCCAGTGAAGTCCGACCCGGAGCGGTGCCGCCGAATGCATCAATATCCCGCAAGTTACGGGACTTCTACGATGCGGTACAGGAAGAAGGGATTCCGGATCGTTTTCTCGATCTTCTTGAACGTCTCGAGCAGGCGGAAAAGAATGCCAAGCCGGTGAATGCAAAATGAGCAAGGAAGACGAGATCGACGATCGCGGCTTCAAGCGCGACCTACTCGCGTCGCTGCCCAACCTGCGCGCATTCGCCGTATCCCTGACGGGCCGTCACGACAAGGCGGACGACCTTGTGCAGGATACGATCATGAAAGCCTGGGCCAACCAGACCAGCTTCACCGCCGGCACCAACATGCGGGCCTGGCTGTTCACCATCCTGCGCAACGAATTCTACAGCCAGATGCGCAAGCGCGGACGCGAGGTGCAGGATAGCGACGGCCTGTTCAGCGAACGGTTTTCGGTCCATCCGGAACAGTACGGCCGCCTTGATCTTCAGGATTTCCGCAAGGCACTCGACAAGCTGCCCGACGATCAGCGCGAAGCGATCATCCTCGTGGGTGCTGCCGGTTTCGCCTATGAGGAAGCGGCTGCGATCTGCGGATGCGCCGTCGGCACGATCAAGAGCCGCGTCAGCCGCGCCCGTACGCGCCTCCAGGAACTGCTTGGCGTATCCGGCGAGGGCGATTACGGCCCGGACGCAGGCGACGCGGCGATCACCTCCCGCGCATTCGGCAGCTGATCTTCCAAACTCGAGAAAACGCCGCTCACACCCGGGCGGCGTTTTTGACGGCTTCGACCAGGTGGCGGTCGTCGAATGGTTTTTCGACGACGGTTATTCCGTCCCAGCCCTCCAGACCATCCATATCCTCGACACTGAGCGTGGTAAAAACCAGTCCCGCCCCGCAGGCTCTCAACCGAAGCGCGGCATCCTCGCTCTCCGCACGGATGAGGGCGAAATCTATGACGACGACGTCGAACAGGCCCTGTTCCAGATCCATTGCATAGGCGCGCGGCGTCGCGATCTTAACCTCGCAGGCAAGCGCCTCGGTGAGAAGGGTCTCCACTTCCATGGCCACCAGGAACTCCCGATCGACAACGAGGATTCGCAACAATTAATTCCGCCTGAGATTCGACAACGAAATTCGGCTAGATCACCGAAAGAACGCCCGGTCATTTACAAATGACACAGGGGGGTCGCGGACTGCCTGCTATTTTGCTGGCAAAGTCCCTCATCGGTCGAGAGCAGCCTCCAGCGCGACGCAAAATACGGCCGCTTGCGCAAGGCAGGCGGCCGTTGATGGTGTTGCGCGGGGGCAAAAATCCGCTATTCGCCCGGCTCGGAATATCGGCGGTTCGAAGCGCCCATGGTTCTGGTCGCGAGGAAGCCGAGACCGCCGACCACCGCAACAAGCAGCAGCGGGCGGGATTTGACGAGCAGCGGCAATGCGGTCAGAGCCGCCGTCATCATCAGCGCCTTGGAACTGTTGGAAGCGGCAGCCTCCCGTTTGCGGCGCTGTTCGGACGCGTTGGCGATCACGGCGCACAGATACACTATGAAGGCCAGCACAAGCGCGCCGCCGGCGACTGCCAGCAACGCCATTGGTGGCCCCCATATGCTGGCGAGATAGACCGCAAGCGCCGCCACCAGCAGCCCATAGGCGGTCAGCAGGAAAAGCAGCACCAGTGCGTAGAGAACAGCGTTTCTCTTGAGCCTGCGCGTGAACGCCGCGACATCCATCGCGGCGAGCGAAGCCAACAGGGGACCAAGTCCTGCCATCATCAGCGGCGCGTCAGCAGCGCGAACAGGAAGCCGACGCCGGCGGCGATGGCGACGGCCTGGATAGGGTTGGAGCGGATCTGACGCTCCAGATCCCTTTCCATCGACAGTGCCTGATCGCGCGCAGCTTCCACCATCTGCATCGAGGCATCGGCGGCGTCGCTGGCGACGCGACGAGCCTTGCCCTTGTATTCGCTGGCCTTCTCATTGCCCACGGCAGCAACGCTGCGGGTAAGCGCTGCGATATCGTCGCGGAGCTGCTGAATCTGGGCTTCGAGATCCTTGCTGGCGGGCGAATTCTCGCCTGTGCCGTTGCGGGCGAAGTCGGTCGTGGGGTTGGCTGCGGGCATATCGGATCTCCTGTTTTGCGGACCTTAGAGGATGCGCGCCGCGGAAGGCTTTGCGCGGAATCAAACGGCGTCGAAAAGTGTAACGGGATCGGTCCCCGCGCGAGCGGCGCACGCCACTCGCTTCACTGTTCTTGTCGCCGCCGTTGAACGCTGCAAAGACGCGATTGTTCCCCGGCACGGTCGCGCCGAAGCGGAAATCGCCCGAAAGGTCGGAAAATTCAGGCGGCCGGCGGCTCTGGCCAGGTGGGAACGCCGCCAGTCCATTGTTCGAAGGCTCTGGAGAGCTTCAGCACGAGCAGGTCGTCGTAGCGCGGGCCGACGATCTGCAGGCCGATCGGCATGCCGGATTTCGAAAAACCGCAGTTGATCGAAGAGGCCGGCTGTTCCGACATGTTCCACGGCACCGTGAAGCCGATATGCTCGAAAGGTTTCGAGGGATCATTGGTCGGCGAGGCCCATTCCGCCGGATAGGAGACGATCGGATTGGTGGGCGAGATCACCGCGTCGACGGTCGTGAACAGCTTTCCGCAGGCCTTGCGCATCTCGATCGTCTGGTTGAAGCCCCGCACCGCCTCGACGCCGGAAATGTAGGTGCCGCCTTCCGCCCACTCGTAGATATAGGGGAGGATCAGCGCCCGGCGCTCTTCCGGCATTTTCTCGATATCGCCCCAGAAGCGCGAGCGCCAGAAACTGTCGAGCCCGTCGAGCATGATACGGCTCATGACCGGTTCGACCGGAATGATGATCGCCCCCGCCTCCTCGAAGCGTCTGGCGGCGGCCACGACCGCATCGCGAACCTCGTCCTCGACGGCAAGGCCGATGCCGGCGTCGAGCATCAGGCCGATCTTCAAACCCCTGACGTCGACGTCGAAATCCAGCCAGTCGAAATCGTTGGGCGGCAGCGAGGTACCGTCGCGCCAGTCGGGACGCGACAGCGTCGCCATCGAGAAGGCGGCATCTTCGACCGTGCGGGTCATCGGCCCCGCGCAGCGGCCCACATAATAGGGATCAAGCGGAATACGGCCCTGGCTCGGCTTGAAGCCGAACAGCCCTGTCCAGCCGGCCGGCAGGCGCACCGAACCGCCGATATCCGTGCCGATATGCAACGGCCCGAAACCGGCGGCACCGGCGGCCGACGCGCCGGCGCTCGATCCGCCCGGGTTCTGGGTGAGATCCCAGGGGTTGCGGCTGAGGTGATGGAAGCTCGACAGGCCGGAGGACAGCATTCCGTAATCCGGGCAGGTGGTCTTGGCAAAGATCACCGCGCCGTCCTCTCTCATGCGCGCGGCGATGGGCGCATCTTCCGCGGCCGGCACCAGTTCGACAGCGGCGGTCCCGAGCGGCACCGGCTGGCCCTTGGTGGCGATCAGTTCCTTCAGCGTCACCGGAATGCCGTCGAGCACGCCGAGCGTCGCGCCCTTCATCCAGCGTTCGGTCGAGGCAGCGGACTGCGTCCGCGCACTCTCCGGATCGTAGAGATAGAGCGCCTGCACATGCGGTTCGAAGGCGGCGACACGATCCTCGACCGCCAGCCAGTATTCCGAGGGCGACAACTTCTTGGTCGAATAGAGATCGAGCAATTCTCGGATCGTCAATTTCAGGAGGTCATTCATGGCAATATCTTCGTTTCGAAAATCAGGAATTGTCGCGGGGATCGAGGAGGTCGCGCAGGCCGTCGCCGAGCATGTTGAGGCCGAGCACGGCGAGCGCGATGGCAAGCCCCGGCATCAGCGCCAGCCACGGCGCCTGGCCGAGAAACGTCTGCGCGTCGGCCAGCATCCGCCCCCAGGTGGGCGTTGGCGGCGGCATGCCGAGACCGAGGAAGGAGAGGCCGGCTTCCGTCAGGATCGCGAGGCCGAGCTGGATCGTCACCTGCACGATGATCTGGTTGGAAATGTTCGGCAACACATGCACGAGGGTGATCTTCAACCTTGGCCGGCCCATGCTGACGGCAGCGGTGACATAGTCCCGCGTCCAGATCTGCAGGGCCGCACCGAGCGCGAGCCGCGCAAAGACCGGCACCATGAACACGCCGATGGCGATGATCGCCGTGAACCGGCCCGACCCGATGAAGGCGCCGAGCATCATCGCCGAGAGAATTGGCGGAACGGCGAAGACGATGTCGCAGCCACGCATGACGACGAGTTCCAGCCAGCCCCGCCGCATGGCGACGACGACGCCGATGGCCGTGCCGACGCTTGCGCCGAGAAGCACCGCGAGAATGGAGGTGGACAGCGAATTCCAGGCGCCGACCATCAGCATCGACGCTACGTCGCGGCCGAACTGGTCGGTGCCGAGGAGGCCGAAATCGAGTGGAGCCTTGAGTTTGTGGACGATGTTCATTTTCGTCGGCGGGAACGGCGTCCAGACGAGCGACAACAGCGCCACGGCAAACAGCGCCAGCGTGATGACGAGCCCGATGAGGAAGACAGGGCGGCGAAGGAGTTTTCTCATTGCGCACCAGCCCTGAGGCGCGGATCGACCACCAGATAGGCGAGATCGACCAGGAAATTCATCAGGATCACCAGGGCCGAGAAGAACAGCACGACATCCTGCATGACGATGATATCGCGCTGGGAAAGCGCCTGGTAGGCGAGCCGGCCGAGGCCTGGCAGATTGAAGACGTTCTCGACCAGCACCGCGCCGGCGATCAGGAAGGTGAATTGCAGGCCGAGCATGGTGAAGACCGGTACCAACGCATTCGGCACCGCGTGCCGCCAGAGAGCGACGCTCTCGCTCAGGCCCTTGGCACGGGCGGTGCGGACGAAATCCTCGTTCATCACTTCCAGCACTGCGGCGCGGGCCACGCGGGTCAACACGCCGGCCTGCGGCAAGGCGAGCGCCACGGCGGGCAGGAGGAGCGCCTTGAAGCCCGCGACCAACCCGGCATCCCATCCTGGAAATCCCCCGGCCGGCATCCAGCCGAGCATGGTGGAGAACAGGATGATCAGCAGAAGCCCGACCCAGAAAGCCGGCACCGCGATGCTGATGTAGGAGAACAGGCCGGCGACGAAATCAAAAGGCCCGTTGTGCTTGCGAGCGGCCTGAACGCCGAGTGGAATGGCGATCGCCACCGAGAGCAGGATGGCGATCAGCGCCAGCGGCAGGGTGACGGCAAGCCGCTCGCCAATCAACCCCGCGACAGGCACGCCATAGGTATAGGACTGCCCGAGATCGCCCCGGAAGACCCCGGCGAGCCAGGCGAGGTAACGCACGGGGAGCGGCTGGTCGAGACCCAACTGTTTCTGCAGTGCCGCGAGCGTTTCCGGGCTCGCCGAGGTGCCGAGCATGATCGCGGCCGGATCGCCGGGCAAAAGGTCCATGACGGTGAAGATCAGCAGCGAGACGACGAGCAGCGTGACGGCGAGGCTGAGCATACGGCGGATGAGAAGGGCGATCATGGGCGAGTCACCATGCCGGTACCGCAGGCTCCCTCTAATCTCCTCCCTTGTAGGCAGGACAATCGCATATGAGCATGCGAGGCGGTGCGTGGAGCCCCTCCCCCTTGTGGGGAGGGGTTGGGGAGGGGTCTTCGCTCCGAATAAAACCCCTCCCGCCTGCCGGCCACCCTCCCCACAAGGGGGAGGGTTAGGGGTACCGCAACGCCTCGCGTCCCATGTGCGATTGCCCCGCTTTGAGAGAGAGGCGTCACCAAAGGGTCCAAAGGAAAAAGGCGGCAGCAACGGCACGGCAAACGCAATGGCTCAAGAACATGCTGAGAGGTTACCCCCCTCTGCCCTGCCGGGCATCTCCCCCTTAAAGGGGGAGATTGGCATACCGCGCCCACTTCACTCCAACTCATCGCGTGAACTTCACTCTACCCACTGTACATCCGTGAGCACGTTCGACGGGATAGGTTCGTTTTCCCACAGGCCCTTCACCTTGCCGTCCCATACGCCGAGCTTCGGCATGACGAACAGGAAGAGCGCCGGCACGTCGTTGGCGAGAATGGTCTGCGCCTCGCCGTAGAGCTTTTCCTGTCCGGCGGCATCGGAGGTCATCTCGACCTTTTTCAGCACGTCGTTGAAGGCCGGGTTCTTGTAGTTGAAGTAGTAGGGATCGCGAGAATAGATATCGATGTCCATCGGCTCCGCATGGGCGACGATGGTCATGTCGTAATCGGCGGCCTTCAGCACGTCGGCCACCCATTTCGCCGGGAATTCGGTCGTCTCGATGTTCATCGTCACGCCGATTTCCGCAAACATCGCCTGCAGCACCTGCGAGGTGCGCTGCGCATAGGCCATCTGCGGGGCCTTGATGGTGAAGGTGAAGCCGTTCGGGAAGCCGGCTTCGGCAAGCAGCGCCTTCGCCTTGGCAGCATCATAGGGATAGACGCCGGTGAGGTCCTTGTAGCCGCGGTCGTTCGGCGTGTAGTGGCTGCCGATCGGTGTGCCGAAACCGGACCAGGCGCCTTCGACGACGGTGGCACGGTCGACGGCCATCATCAGGGCCTGACGAACCTTTTTGTCGCTGAACGGCTTGCGGGTGTTGTTCATGCCGGCGACGACCTTGAGCTCGGTGTTGCCGATAACGGTCGTCAGCCGCTTGTCGCCCTCGAAGGACTTGATCAGTTCAGGCGCCCCGAATTCGGGGAACGCGTCGATGTCGCCGGCCTTCAGCGCTGCGGCCTGGGCCTGAGGATCGCTGATGAAACGGAATGCCGCGGTATCGAGCTTCAGGGAGACGGCCTTGTTCCAGTAGTCGGCATTCTTCGCGAGATCCACCTTGGAGCCCTTCGACCAGCTGACGAACTTGAACGGGCCGGTGCCGATCGGGGTCGTCTTGTTGTCGGCGGCCGATTTCGGTTCGACGATGCTCGAGGACGGCCAGCCGAGCCAATAAAGCAGGCTGCCGGCCGGCTGCTTGAGTTTCAGCACCAGCGTCGCCGCATCCGGTGTTTCGACCGTGTCGATCGAGGCGAAATAACGCTTCTGCGGATTGACCGAATCTGCGCCGCGGGCGCGGTCGATCGAGAACTTGGCAACCGCGCTGTCGAAGGCGACGCCGTTGTGGAACTTGACGCCCTGGCGGAGCTTGAAAGTGTAGGTCAGGCCGTCCGGCGAGATCTGCCAGCTTTCGGCAAGCTGCGGCTTGATCTTGCCGTCCTTGTCGATGGTCGTCAGGCCCTCAAAAATGTTCTGCCAGGTCACCTGGCCGATCGCGACCGGCGCGGCGACGGTCGGATCGAGACCGGCCGGCTCGATTGCCATGCCGACTGTGATCGCGGTCTTTGCCGCCGCCTCGGCGCCCGTCTGGCCCGAAAGAAGGCCTGCGCTCATCGCAAGGCCAAAAGCTGCACTCTTCAATATGGTCGCAGAGCTCAAAAGCGTCATCCTGCCCATCCGTTATCCCCTTTTTTGGAACGAGACCCGCCTGATCGGCACCTGCGGGATCGTCGATTGCCAAAAGTGTGTCATTTCGCAGGTGCACACACAATGCAGAATTTTGTGTTCTCTGTGTAGCCGAAAACGCTACACGGAATGGAATTAGGCGCTTGCCCTTTTAGGCGCCGATTTGCGCGCATCGGCCCCGCGCATGAAGCGCTCGATAAAATCGACGAGCTTGCCCGCCGCGAATGATAACTGGCGATCCGGCGCGACACAGAGATCGATCGGCGTGCGCACTGCCTTGCCGGCGGCGATCGGCACCGCGGCAAGCTGGCCGGCATCGATTTCGCGCTGCACGGCGAGTGCCGGCAGCAGCGTCACCGCCGCGCGGCGCAACACCAGTTCCTTCAGCATTTCCAGCGAGCCGGTGACGAAGACCGGATCGAGCTCCAGCCCGTCCTTGGCGAACAGGTCCTCGAAGGCCTGCCGGGCGCCGAAACTCTTGTCCGGAAGAGCAAGCGGCATCCGGACGAGATCGCGCAATGTCAGTTCCCTCGCACCGGCGGACGGATGGTCGGCGGCCATGATGACGTCATAGGTGATTTCGGAGCGCAGCCGCACCTTCACGCCGGATATCTTTGGTGCAAACAACGTCACGACCAGATCCGCCTCGGCGGCGGCGAGCGCCTCGACCGCCTCGCGGGCACTTGTGATCGCCACCTCGAACCGCAGTTTCGGATAACGCAGGCTGAATTCCGCAAGCACCGGGGCGATCAGGTTGGCGACGGTAGCGCCGTTGGCATAGATCACCACCTTGCCGCGCTGCAGGCCCTGCAGGTCGTCGATCAACTGGTGGACATGTTCGAGTTCGCGCAGCGTCCGCCCTGCCCGCGCTGCCAGCAGTTCGCCGGCGGCGGTCAGCTTGATGCCGCGATTGCTGCGCTCGACGAGCGGCGTGCCGAAATAATGTTCGAGGTTCTCGATCTGACGCGAGACGGCGGTGGCTGCAACATTGAGATTCTCCGCCGCCGCCCGCATCGAATTGGTGCGGACCAGTTCGTCGAAATACATAAGCGCCCGAAGCTGCATGCGATCCTGCCGGCTGAAACATGTCGCCCGAAAGCGGGGACCGGTTTCGGGAGGTGACATTGATAAAATCGAGACGCTCGTCAGCCGCGACGGAAACCTTCGCTGGCGACAAGCAGCTGGCGGGTATACTCGGCTGAAAACTCGCGGTTTTCCAGCGCTTTCCGCGGCACCGTCTCGACCACCTTGCCGGTTTTCATCACGGCCAGCCGTTCGCACATATGGCTGATGACGCCGAGATCATGGCTGACCATCACGAATGTGAGGTTGCGGTCGCGGCGCGCCTGTTCGAGCAGGTTCAGGATTTCCGCCTGGATCGAGGCGTCGAGCGCCGAGGTCGGCTCGTCGAGCAGCAGGATCTTCGGCTCCAGGATCAGCGCCCGCGCGATCGCGATACGCTGCCGCTGGCCGCCGGAAAGCTGGTGCGAATAGCGGAACCGGAAACCCGATCCAAGACCCACCTCGTCCAGCGCGCGGTTGATGCGGGTCTCGATATCGGTGAAGCCGTGGATGACGAGCGGTTCCAGCAGCAGCCGGTCCACCGTCTGGCGCGGATGCAGTGAACCATAGGGGTCCTGGAAGACCATCTGGACCGTGCGGTAGAATTCCTTGTCGCGCTTGCGCCCGGAATAGGAGCGCCCGTTGACGCTGAGCGTGCCCTGGTCGAACGACGCAAGGCCCGAGACGGCACGCAAAAGGGTCGATTTGCCGGAACCGGATTCCCCGACGATGCCGAAGGATTCGCCCGTGCCGATATCGAAGTTCACATGATCGAGTGCCGCAAACTCATCGTATGTGACGACCATGTCGCGGATGGAAAGAGCCGATGTCATAGTGCCCACTCCGGCCTGCGGTCGAGGACGGGCAGCGGATGCCGGTCGGAACCGATGGTCGGCAGGCAGTTCAAGAGCCCGCGCGTATAAGGATGCTGCGCATCGGCGAGATTGGCGGCCGGCAGTTCCTCGACGATCTGGCCCGCATACATGACGATGACGCGGTCGCAGAAGGAGGAGACGAGCCTCAGATCATGGGAGATGAAGATCAACCCCATGCCGCGGTCGGCCACAAGCTTGTCGAGGATATCCAGCACTTCGAGCTGCACGGTGACGTCGAGCGCCGAGGTCGGCTCGTCGGCGATCAAGAGTTCCGGGCCGCAGACCAGCATCATGGCGATCATTGCCCGCTGGCCCATGCCGCCGGACACCTCATGCGGATAAAGCGAAAAGACCCGCTTCGGATCGCTGATCTGCACCGCCTCCAGCATGGCGAGCGCCCGCGCCTTGGCCGCCGAAGTCGAGATCTTCTCGTGCGTCTTCAGCGTCTCGACGATCTGCCGGCCGATGGTCATCACCGGGTTCAGCGAATATTTCGGATCCTGCAGGATCATCGCCACCTGCTTGCCGCGCAGATCCCGCCGCTCGCGGGCCGGCATGGTGAGCAGGTTCCGATCACCGAAAGCGAGCTTTCGCGCGCTGATCTTCGCATGGGAGGGCGTCAGGCCCATGATGGCACGGCCGGTCTGCGACTTGCCGGAGCCGGATTCGCCGACGATGCCGAGCCGTTCGCGACCGAGCGCGAAGGAGACGCCGCGCACCGCCTGCACGTCGCCGGTGCGGGTCGGAAAGGTGACACGCAGATCCTCGACCGTCAGAAGCGGTTTCATTGGCCGGCCTCCTTCGGATCGAGCGCATCGCGCAGGCCGTCGCCGAGCAGGTTGAAGCCGAGGCTGACGATCAGGATCGCAAAACCCGGCATGGCCGCGACCCACCACTGGTCGAGGATGAAGCGGCGGCCGGAGGCAATCATCGCCCCCCATTCGGGAAGCGGCGGCTGGGCGCCGAGACCGAGGAAACCGAGGCCCGCGGCGGTCAGGATGATGCCCGCCATGTCGAGCGTGACGCGCACGATCAGCGACGAGATGCAGAGTGGCATGACGTGGCGCAGCACGATGCGGAAGGGTGAAGCGCCCATCAGTTTGACCGCCGAAATGAATTCCGAATTGCGGAAGGTCATCGTTTCGGCACGGGCGATACGTGCATAGGGCGGCCAGGAGGTGACGGCGATTGCGAGGATGGCGTTTTCGATGCCGGGACCGAGGGCTGCCACCAGCGCCAGCGCCAGGACGAGCTTCGGGAAGGCGAGGAAAATGTCGGTGATCCGCATCAGCACCGCATCGATCCAGCCGCCGGCATAACCGGAGACCGTGCCGACCAGGAGGCCGATCGGGGCTGCGATGATCGCCACCAGCACCACGACCAGCAGCGTCAGCCGCGAGCCGTAGATCAGCCGTGAGAGAATGTCGCGGCCCTGGTCGTCGGTGCCGAGCAGGTATCCCGGCGAGCCGAGCGGCAAGAGGCGGGAATTGCGCAGGTCGCCCTGCACCGGGTTATGCGGCGCCAGAACATCCGCGAAGGCCGCAACGAAGAGCAGCAGGATGAGGATGGCAAGGCCGATCAGCGCCAGCCGGTTTTCGGCGAACCGGCGCCAGACGATATAGGCCCGTCCGAAACGTGCCTGGCGGCGCGAGGTCGGCCGGTCGGAGAGCAGCCATTCGCGGCTATAGGGCTTGAGCGTGGTTTCCGCGATACTCATCGGCTGCGCGTCCTCGGATCGAGTGTCCGGTAGAGAAGATCGGAAAAGATGTTGATGGCGACGAAGACGGCCCCGATCACCAGCGTGCCGCCGAGCACCGCGTTCATGTCGGCATTCTGCAGCGAATTGGTGATGTAGAGGCCGAGGCCCGGCCAGGAGAAGATGGTCTCGGTCAGCACCGAGCCTTCGAGCAGGTTGGCATAGGAAAGCGCAATCACCGTCACCAGCGGCACCGCGGCATTGCGCAGCGCGTGAAACCAGATGATCCGGGTCTCGGAAAGCCCCTTGGCCCGCGCCGCCACCACATATTCCTGGGAGAGCTCGTTCAGCATGAAGGAGCGGGTCATGCGGCTGATATAGGCAAGCGAGAAATAACCGAGCAGCCCGCCTGGCAGCGCGATGTGGCGGAACAGGTCCCACATCACCTCCCACTGGCCCTGCATGGCGGCATCGAGAAGGTAGAAGCCGGTCTGCGGCGTGAAACTGTATTCGTAGACGATGTCGACGCGGCCCGGGAAGGCGACCCACCGGAGCTGCGCATAGAACAGCACCAGCGACAGCAGCCCGAGCCAGAAGATCGGCACCGAATAACCGATCAGGCCGATGACGCGGACGACCTGGTCCGCAATGCTGCCGCGCCGGACGGCCGCCAGAACGCCGAGCGGGACACCGACGATCGAGCCGATCAACGTACCGATCGTGGCGAGCTCCATGGTTGCCGGAAAGACGCGGCGGATATCCTCCAGAACGGGATTGCTGGTCAGCACCGACGTGCCGAAATCCCCGGAAAGCGCCTGCTTGGCATAGATAAAGAACTGCTGGTAGAGCGGCAGGTTCAGGCCGAGCTCGATCCGGGTTCGCTCATAGAGGTGCGCCGGCGCCCGGTCGCCGACGATCGCCAGCACCGGGTCGATGGGGATGACCCGGCCGATGAAGAAGGTGACGACCAGCAGGCCGAAGATGGTCGTGACCACCGTCACCGCGAAACGCAGGACGGAGGTCGCGAAGGACGATGCACGGCGCCGATTGCGCCGTGTCGCCACGGAGGTTTCAGGTAAGGTCAAGAAATTCGCCTTTCGGGCTCAGGGCCTGCAACCGGACCCTATTCCTTGGAGACGTTGAACACGTAGTTCGTATCGAAGGTCGGGCCGAGCTTGTAGCTCTTCACGCCCTTGCCTACGCCTGCGACTTCCGTCTGCTGGAAGACCAGCACGAACGGTCCGCTCTGCAGCACCTTTTTCTGCAAACTCTCGTAGATTGCTGCGCGTTTGGCCGAATCCCGTTCCAGGAAACCGGTCTTGGTTTCCTTTGTCAGCTCCGGAACATCCCAGGCATTGCGCCAGGCGAGCGTCTTCGTGGTGCCGTCATCGGCATTGTTCGGGTTCGACGTGAAGGTTTCCGCATTGGAGTTCGGATCCCAGTAGTCGACGCCCCAGTAGCCGATATAGATGTCGTGGGTGCGGGCGCGGTATTTGGTCAGCGTCTGCTTGCCGTCGCCGGGGATGATTTCCATCTTGATGCCGGCCTGCGCGAAGGTCTGCTGGATCGACTGCGCGATGCCGGTGGTCGGCTCGTTGTTGCGCACGTCCATGGTCACCGAGAAGCCGTCCTTGAGCCCGGCCTTGGCAAGCAGTTCCTTGGCCTTGGCGACGTCGAGCTTGTAGGGCTTGTCATCCAGCGAACCGAGAATGCCCTTCGGCAGGAAGGTCTGATGGATCTGGCCGACGCCCTTGATCAGGGTCGAGCCGATCGCGTCGTAATCGACGAGGTATTTCATCGCCTCGACGACCTCCGGCTTCTTCAGGTTGGGGTTCTTCTGGTTCAGGCTGAAGTAGAAGACCGAACCCTTCGGCGTGCTGGTGACCGCCGTGCCCTTCTTGGAAACCGCGTCGATATCGTTCGGCTCGAGGTTGCGGGCAACGTCGATGTCGTTGTTCTCCAGCGCCAGGCGCTGTGCCGCGCTTTCCTTCATATGGCGGTAAATGACGCGGTTGAGCGGCGGCTTCTCGCCCCAGTAATTGTCGTTGCGCTCCAGCACGACCACTTCGTTGGCGCGCCACTCGCGGATCTTGTACGGGCCGGAGCCGGCGAAATTGGTCTTCAGCCAGGCATTGCCGTAGTCGCCATTGGTGACGTGCTGCGAAACGACCTTCTTGTCGACGACGGCAGCGACCGTGGCCGTCAGGCAGTTCAGCACGAAGGACGGGGCGTAGGACTGGTCGACGGTCAGCACGAAGGTATTGGCGTCCTTGGCGACGGCCTTGCTCGTGATATTGTCCTTCTTCAGGCCGAACTGGTTGAGGATGAAGGCCGGCGGGCCGTCGATCTTGACCGAGCGCTCGAACGAATAGGCGACGTCTTCCGCCGTAATCGGATTGCCGGAGGCGAACTTCAGGCCCTGCTTGATCTTGAACGTGTAGGTCAGGCCGTCATCGGAGACAGTCCAGCTTTCCGCGAGGTCCGGCTTGACCTTGGACGTGTCGGCGATGTCCAGGCGCACCAGGCGGTCATAGCTGTTGCCATTGACTTCGCCGGCGGAGAATTCGAATGCCTGGCCAGGATCGAGCGTGATGATGTCGTCGAAGGCAAGCCCGATGACAAGAGTGTCCTTCGGCGTCACCGCGAAAGCCTGCGGTGCGGCAAGCAGCATGAGCGACAGCGCCGCGCTCGCGGACAGTAGACGGACTCGTCCCTGAAGTGCATGGATCATGGTCGTTTTTCCCCTTTTGGTTATTGGACCTCTGGGGAAAACCAGCCCTATTCGTGCCAGGCCTTCCCCAAAACTCTGAGCCAGTTTTCCCGGCATAGCTTTTTCAGCTCTGCGTCAGCGTAGCCCGCTCCCTTGAGCGCCGCAACCAGATTTTGATTTCCCGCAGCATCATGTATTTCTTCGGGAATCGAGGCGCCGTCGAAGTCCGAACCGAGCGCCACGTGATCGATGCCCATGCGTTGCACCAGGTGATCGACATGGCGCACCATGTCCGAAAGCGGCGTGGCGACATTGTCGCGCCCGTCGGGGCGCAGCATGGTTACGGCATAGTTGAGACCGACGAGGCCGCCGCTTTCCTTGATCGCATCGAGCTGTTTGTCGGTGAGGTTGCGGGCGACCGGCGTCAGCGCATGCGCGTTCGAATGGCTGGCGATCAGCGGCTGGTTCGAGGTCCTGGCGACATCCCAGAACCCCTTTTCGGTGATGTGGGCGAGATCGATCAGGATGCCGAGCGTGTTGCAGGCCCTGACCAGTTCGAACCCGTGGCCGGTGAGGCCGGGGCCGGTGTCGGGCGACATCGGATAGGCGAAGGGCACGCCGTGACCGAAGATGTTGTGTCGGCTCCAGACGGGCCCGAGCGAACGCAGGCCGGCGGCGTGGAAGACTTCGAGATTGTCGAGATCCGGATCAATCGCCTCGCAGCCCTCCATGTGCATGACGGCGGCAAAGATACCGTCTTCCATCGCCTTGCGGACCTCCGTCGTCGACCGGCAAAGCCGCCAGGCGCCGGCGCGGTCGAGGCGGAGCGCAATCGACGCCATTTCGAGCGCGGTCGTCAGCGACGGAAGATGATCGAGCGGGACGGATAGCGGCGTGACGTAATGGCCGTTCTGATCGGGTTCCTTGAGCACCAGTTCGCCGGATGGGATGTAGATGGCGCAGAGACCGCCTGCGAGCCCGCCGGCCTTGGCACGCGGCCCGTCGATATGGCCGTTCGGCGTGCCGTTTACAAATTCGGCAATCGGGTCGCCGCCTGCCTTCATGTTCCGCCAGAGCCGCAGGAGCACGTCGTTATGGCCGTCGAACACCAGTTCCATGAAGTTTATTCCCGATTGTCTTGTGAAAGTTCCAAGGTGAGCAATGCGGCGATCCTAGCCAGCCGCTCCTCTTTCGCAAGCCGGAAAACGCGTCAGGCCATCCAGCTCCCCTCGCCCGCCTTCTTCAGCATCGGGGTCCTGAAAACGCTTGTCACGCGCGGCCGCCATTCGGAGCCGAACGCATCCAGCTTGTCGTGCCAGCGTTCCGATTGCAGCATGGCGGCGCCGATGACGACGGGCTCGATGCCAAGCGAGGTCATCAGCGTCAGGCCTGAGACGATCGAGGTGCCGCTGGAAATCACGTCGTCGACGAGCGCGACGCGCTTGCCCTTTATCAGCGGCAGCATGCGCGGATCGACATAGAGGCGCTTCTGCTGTTCGGGCGTGGTGATCGAGGAAAGCGGCACGGAAAGGCTCTCGTCGTACCAGAATTTTCGCGAGGTCCCGAGCGGCACGTAGCGCGTGTAGCCCAACGCGCGGGCGACGGCGGCGGCAAGCGTCAGGCCCAGCGTCGGCAGGCCGACGATGACTTCCGGGCGGAAGGCCGCGACCTTCGGCGCAAGATCGGCGGCAAGCGCGTCCTGTACGTCGAAACTCGCCTGGTTGATGATCAGCGAGGCGAGCGCATGCTCTCCGTCGGCGAGCGACCGGATCGGCAGCCTGATCTGGCTGCCGTCATCGAGCGTTGCCGGGAAGAAGCCGGAAAACGGCCCCGCCCGATCGAACGACCCTGCCGGATGGACGTCCTGCCAGAAATCATGCGGCTGCATTCGCTTTTCCTATTCGAGAACTTCGAGGATCGGCGATTCCAATAGCGTGCCGGTGGTGACGTCGGCAATGCCGCGATCCGTCTGGTGTGGGCCGGGATTGCAGGCAAGCGTCGCGCCGAAACAGGCCTTGAACACGAGATAGGGCGGCTGCCAATCGACGAGACCATCCATGGCAGCGCGGATTTGTCTGAAACCTTCGGCCACCTCCGCCATCGGCGCCTCCGAGACGAGGCCGGAAAGCGGCAGCGGCAACAGCACTTCGACCTTGCCGCCAGTTGCCACCGCCATGCCGCCGCCGACCTCGATCACCGCATTGGCGGCGGCGGCCATGTCGGCCGGATCGGACCCGAAGACGGTGAGGTTGTGGCTGTCATGGGCAAGCGTGGTGGCGAAGGCACCTCTCCACGTGCCCCAGCCGGTCAGGAACCCAAGACGGGTGCGGCTGTCGGCCCGGCCGTGGCGGTGGGTCACGGCGATCAACGTCGTGCCTTCCGGGGGTACCACGTAACCATCGACGACATCCGCATCCGTCTGCCCCCAGTTCGTGAAGCGCGGACGATCGATCGTCGCCAGCCTGACTTTGCGGCCCTTTGCGGGCAGTTTGAAATCGTCCGCCTGAAGCGGCTTGAGCTTGACCGAATCTTGCAGAAGGCAGGGGTCGGTCCCATGGAGATCGACCGTCATGACGCCGTCGCGCGCGATCAGCGTGCCGCTGGCAAAGACATGGCGGGCGCGGAAATCCGCGAGATCCTCGAAGAGAACGATATCGGCCCGGCGACCTGCAGCAATCAGGCCGAGGTCGGGACGACCGAGGCGCGCCGAAGCGTTGAGTGTCGCCGCCTGCAACGCCCATTCCGGCTTCATTCCATAACGCACCAGCCGGCGCACCACGTCGTCGAGGCCGCCGCCCTCAACGAGATCGTCCGGAAAGACGTCGTCGGTGCAGAGCGTCACCGTCTGCGGCAGACGCCCGAGCGCGTTGAGCGCCTCGACGAATTCCGGAAGCAGGTGATCGTGGGAGCCGCGCATCTCGATCGTCAGGCCGGCGCGCAGCTTGGCCATCAGGTCGGCAGCGGAGACGAGTTCGTGGTCGGAAGTAATGCCCGACGCCATAAAGGCTGCGAGATCCGGCCCCACGAGACTGCGGGCATGGCCGCAGACCAGCTTTTCGGACACCAGCGCCGCCTGGACGATGGCGCTCATGCGCGGATCGCGGTCGATGACGCCGCGCATGTTCATGACTTCCGCGAGCCCGCCGATCTTCGGCCAGAACAGCATTTCCTCGATCGTCGCGGCGTCGAAATCGGCTCCGGCCATTTCGAGGCCGGGCGCCGACGGTACGCAGGAGGGCGCCAGAACGACGGCACGCAGCGGCAGCGGCTTCACCGCCTCCAGTGCCCAGGCCACACCTTCGGTCCCGTGCACATTGCCGAATTCATGCGGGTCCCAGACGACGGTCGTCACGCCGCGCGGCAGCACGGCGCCGGCATAGGTCGCCGGCGTCACCATCGAACTTTCGATATGCATATGCGTGTCGATGAGGCCGGGCGAGATGAACGTGCCCGTCGCGTCGATGATCTCCGCGGCATCCGAGCGGGAGCCGGCCTCGTGGACACTGGCAATCACCGGTCCGACGAGGCCGATATCGGCCGGGCGCAACTCGCCCGTCACCATGTCGACCAGCGTACCGCCCGATATCAGGATGTCGAACGGTGCATCGCCGCGCGCGGCGGTGACGGCGCGGTCACGTAAGGCCGGTTCGGTAAATTCCTGTACGCTCGAGATGATACTCTTCACCAGCTTGCCTCTGCCCGCAGTGTTTCAAGAATGACGGCTTTCGCCTTCCCGACGTCGATATCGACACCATAGGCCGCATTGAATTCGCCCCGGCCGGTGCGCGTCTCGATGACGGTGCGGCCGCGCGTCAGCGCGCCGGAAAGCTCGACATCGATGCGCGCCTCGCGCCAGGTGACGTGTTCCGGGAAGGCGAAGGCGACGGCCGCGACCGCATCGTAGAGCGCCATGGCCGGTCGGCCGCGGCTGGTGGCGATCTCCACGAACCCGGCCAGCAGGTCGGCAACCAGTTCGGCATTACGCCCGCCGGCAGCCCGGATCGGCGCAACATCGTCCGGCGCACAGAGCACCTTGCGGCAAAGATCGAGATCGACCATCCGCAACGGGATCTTGTGGGCAATCACGATCGCCAGTGCTTCCGGATCGGCAAAGGCATTGAACTCCGCGGACGCGGTATGATTGCCGGCGGTAACGCCGCCGCCCATCCAGGTGAGATCTGTGATTCTGGCCGCGAGATCCGGCCGGGCGAGCGCCACTGCCGCGATATTGGTGAGCGGTCCAAGCGCCATGATGCGGCGTTCGCCCCCCTCTTCACCATCACCTTTGCCCTTTTCGAGCCAGGAACAGAGCGCCTCGAAGGCATCGGTATGAAACGCATCCGGCGCTTCGGGCAAGGCCCGGCCCGCGGTCGGGATACCGGTCTGGCCTAGTATGCCTGTCGCAGTCTCCATTTTGGCCAGCACCGGTGCAGCGCGTCCGGCATGGACCGCGAAGGGCCAGACGAAAGCGGAGGCCGCGCCGGCGGCATTGCGGCGGACATGTTCGATAGGCGCGTTGCCGAAGACAAGTGAGACGCCGTCGACGCCAAGCCCCGCATGCGCTGCGACCATGATCGCAGCGATGTCGTCGAAACCCATGTCCGTGTCGATCCAGATACCCATGTCGGCGGATCCTACACGAATCGCGAGAGCGGCGCGGCCTTTTCGGCCGGCAGGTCGAAGGCAAGAGCATCGCCCAGCGCATGCGCCGGCTGGCTTGCCTCCACCTCAGCCTTGATCGGACCGAAGGAGCTGTCGAGCAGGTATTCGCGGCTGTCACCGGCAAAGGATGTACCGCGCACGGTGCCCTGGAACGGACCTGTTCCCAGGGTCACCATACGCGGCCGCCAGGCAAGACCCGCCGCTGAAGGGGGCTTGCCCGAGAGATCGATGAGACCTGCGCTGGTCTTCATCTTTCCGTTTTCGAGCGGGAAAATGTTTTCGAACCCGACGAAGTCCGCCACGAAGGACGATGTCGGACGGTTGTAGATGTCTTCCGGCGAACCGATCTGCTCTATCTTACCGCTCTTCATGACCACAATACGGTCGGCGAGCGCCAAAGCTTCGGCCTGGTCGTGGGTGACGAAGATCATCGTCACGCCGGTTTCCTTCTGCACCCGCTGCAGCTCGGTGCGCATTTCCAGGCGAAGGCGGGCGTCGAGATTGGATAGCGGCTCGTCGAGCAGCAGAACCTTCGGCTCCATCACCATCGAACGGGCGAGCGCGACGCGCTGCTGCTGGCCGCCGGAAAGCTCGGCCGGCTTGCGGTTGGCGAACGTCGAAAGGCCGACGGATTTCAGGCCGGACTCGACCTTGGTCTCGAGCTCCGGCCCACGCATGCCCTTGAGCTTCAGCCCGAAGGCGACGTTTTCGTAGACCGAGAGATGCGGAAAGAGCGCATAGGACTGGAACATCAGGCCGACGGCGCGTTTGTTGGCGGGCACCCGGGTGATGTCGGCGCCGTCGAGGCGCACATGGCCGCTTTTCACCGCCAGCAGGCCGGCGATCGCCCGCATCGTCGTCGTCTTGCCGCAGCCGGAGGGGCCGAGAAGCGCGATCAGCTCGCCCTTGCGGATGTTGAGATCGAGGTTGGCGACGGCGACGGAATCGCCATAGGCGAGCGTCAGCTTTTCGAGCGAGAGATAGGACGCATCAGACATAGCGGGAGAACCCCAGGAAACGTTCGGCAATGAAGACGATGCCGATGGAGAGGAAGGCGAGCAGCGAGGAGAGCGCTGCGACGGAGGGATCGAAGACGATTTCCATATAGGCGATCATGTCGACCGGCAGGGTGCGCACGCCAGGCCCCGAGAGGAACAGCGAGACCGGCACCTGGTTGAAGCTGGTGACGAAGCCGAGAATGAACGCCGACATGATGCCGCCGCGGATGTTCGGCATCACCACCCGGAAGAAAGCGCCGAGCCGCGACGAGCCGAGCAGCACTGCCGCTTCCTCGATATCGGAGCGCAGATTGTCGAGGCTCGCCGAGACGACGCGCACCGCGTAGGGCAGGACCAGCGCCGTATGGGCGAGGAACAGCGCCAGCGTGATCCCGACCTGGAAGGGCACGACGATGTAACGCAGCAGCGCCAGGCCGACGATGATGCCCGGCACGATGATCGGCGCCGAAACGATGGTACGGACGATTTCCGCCCCCGGCAGCTTGTAGCGCGACAGGGCGTAGGAGGCCGGAATGCCGAGGATGAGCGCCGCCGCCGTGCCGCCGATCGCCAGGAACAGCGACATGCCGAACGAGGCGCGGAAACTCTCGACCGTGAAGACCTTTGCGATCCAGCGCAGCGAAAAGCCCTGCGGCGGGAAGGCAAGCGTCTCGCCGGCGGAGAAGGAGGCGGCGACGATGATCAGGAACGGCCCGATCAGGAAGGCGATCACCAGAAGAAGCGTGATCGGGATGAAGAGGCTGCGCAGCGTCATGCCTGGCTCCTCTGTTTGTTGCGCGCCGTGGCGACCCGCTTGAGAAGGATGTTGGCGGCAAAGCTCATTACGATCAGGATGAAGGCGATGACGCTCGCAGCGACGAAATTGTTGGAGACCGCAACCTGCTGGTAGAGCAGCGTTTCGAGCATCAGCACCTTGGAGCCACCGAGGATGGCAGGCGTGATATAGGCGGTCAGCGAGCCGGTGAAGACCAGCGTGCCGCCGATCACGAGGCCTTCCTTGGTGAGCGGCAGCACCACCTTCCAGAACACCTGGAACCAGTTGGCGCCGAGCACGAGGGCCGCCGGAATGGCGTCCTTCGGCATGTTCTCAAGCGCCGAAATCAGCGAGATGATCATCAGCGGCAGGAAGAGCTGCAGCAGGCCGATGAAAATAGCCGTCTCGGAAAACAGGATGCGTAGCGGAGCCTCGGTGATGCCGAGCGCCTGGAAAGCCTGGTTGACGATGCCGGTGCGGCCGAGGATGACGATCCAGGCATAGGTGCGGGCGACCGGCGAGATCATCAGCGGCAGCACCACGAGGCCTGTGACCTTGCCCTTGGCGCCGGGCTCCAGGCTGACGATCGCGAACGCCGCTGCATAACCGATCACCGCAGAGGCGATGGTAACGAGGGCGCCGAGCCTGAGCGTGCGCAGGAAGACCGTCTGGTTCAGCGAATTGGAGAAGAAATCCGTATAGGCGGAAATCGTCCAGCCCCCGGCGGGGCTGCGAAATCCGTCTGACAGCAGGATCACCACCGGCACGAGAAACACCGCCGCCGCGAAGATCGCGGCCGGCAGCGCAAGTGCCAGCGCTTCAGCCCTGTTCTGGAACATGGTGTTCGATCCTGTTCAATAAGTCGGGATGCGGTCAGGCATTCGCGCGCTGCCCGCATCCCTCAGCCTTGGGAGGCTATTCCGTGGTTGCGTTGGCCCTTACTGGCCGACCTTCTCGTTCCAGGTCTTGATCCAGCCGGCACGGTTATCGAGTGCGACGGCGGACGGGATCAGCTTCAGGCTCTTTGCCGTTTCCTCGCCATAGGTGAGGTTGTTGGCGATCGCCTCCGAAAGCTTGACGTCCTTGTTGGACGGGCTGTCGATCAACTTTTCGGCGAGCTTGGTCTGGACTTCGGTCGAGAGCCAGAAATCCATGAATTGCAGCGCGAGGTCGCGGTTCTTGGAACCCTTGGTGACGGTCATGACGTTCATGCCGCCCGTCTGGCCTTCCTTCGGCATCGCCCAGGCGATCGGGAAGCCGAGCTTGGTGAAAGGCGCCCAGGTGAAGCGGCCGATCGGCGCTGCCCAGATTTCTTCCTGCTGCATCAGCTGCACCAGCTGCGACGACTTTTCGTAGAAGGTGACGATCTCGCCCTTCTTGGCGCCAACCGCTTCGATCGGAGCCTTCAGGTCCGGGGTGTCCTTGGCAAGCGCCAGGCCCAGCATGTAGAGCGCCGGCGGGCCCTGGTTGGTGGTAACGTTCGGCCATGCGACATGGCTTGCATATTCCGGCTTCAGAAGATCGGCCCAGCTGTCGATCTTCATCTTGTCGGAGCGATAGGCGATCGAGGTGGCATAGAACGTGTAGCCGACGCTCATGCCGTCGCCGTTCGGATCCTTGGCAATGTCATAGAGCTTGCCGAAATTCGAAAGCTTCGAGGTGTCGACCTTGTCGATCAGGCCGGCGCGCGAGGCAGCGAGCGCATCCGCCATCGAGATGACGGCCATGTCGACGACCGGGTTGGCCTTGTTGGCTTCCATCTTGGCGAAGCGCTCGACGCTGTTGCCGGTCTCGACGACCAGCTTGCAGCCGCAGATCTTCTGGAAGGGATCGTAGACGATCTGCTTGTATTCGTCCTGGGCGAGCGCATAGACGGAAATCGTCAGCGTCTTTTCCTGGGCCTGGGCCGGGGTTTGCGCGGCACCCATGGCGAGCATCAGGGCGGCGCCCGACGCAAGAATGACCTTGTTCATGATGTGATTTCTCCTGCTGTCGGCTTGTTGGGGGTTGGGGCATGCAAATTCGGTGTGCGGCCGGCGTGCGGGGCGGCCGTCGATTGGCGCACGATGAGCTGCATCGGAACGCGGTCCGTCTCGGAGATAACGTTGCCGGTCGAAACCTCCTCGGCTCCATTCTCGGCCTCCCCCTCCGGCTCGATCGCACGGATCAGCGCGGCAATCGCCAGATCGGCGATCGTGGCCATGTCCATGCGTACCGTGGTGAGGGCCGGCGTGACGACCGCCGACCAGATGAGGTCGTCGAAACCGGTGACGCTGACCGTTTCCGGTACGCCGATCCCGGCGCGCTGCAGCTCGGTCAATGCCCGAAGCGCCGAAAGATCGGAGACAGCCGCAAAGGCCGTAAAACCCAACCTGGCCTTGTCCGCCAGACCGAGCGGGCAACCTTCGCCCGAAACCGCCTCGACCTTCTCGATCCACATCGTATCGCATTCGACCTGCGCCCCGAGGCCGGCCTTCAGCCCGCCGATGCGGTCGTTCTGCACGTTCGAGGAGGCGCTGGTGCCGATCAGCAGGACCTTGCGATGGCCAAGCTCCGCAAGATGGCGGCCCATCTGGCTGCCGCCATCCCAATGATCGGCCGAAACGGTATTGCCGGGCGTGGAAGGCGTATCGATGACGGCAACGGGGCAGCCGACATCGGCGATCCGCGTGCCGCGCCGGGGAACGATGACCATGCCGTCGACGCCGCGTTCCAGAAGGCGGCCGATCGCCTCGGTCTGTGCCGCGATATCGCCGCGGGAGTCGGCGATGAGCACGCCGTAGCCAGCATTCGAGGCGGCGTTCTCGATCGCCTGGGCAATCTGCGGGAAGAGCGGGTTGGCGATATCCGGGAGGACGAGCCCGAGCACGCCGGTGCGGCCGGTGCGCAGCGCCCGGGCGGTCAGGCTCGGCACGTAACCGAGCTCGCTTGCCTTGGCCCTCACCTTCTCGATAAGCTCCGGCGACACGCGTCCCTTGCCGGACAGCGCATTCGACACGGTCGCCGCCGACACGCCGAGGGCGGCAGCGATGGCGCTCATGTTCGGTCCGGGACGGGGTAAAGCCATAGGATGCTCTGATTAAACGTTTAAGCAAGAATACTTTGCTCAAAAGGCTTTGTCGAGTCGTTTGTAAATGCCAGTCTGGATATCCCCAATGCGGCCTTGACTTCCCCGCCCCGACCTGTGGAAATCCTCGGGTATTCATGGGGGAACAGTGATGCAGGACGACGAGATAACCGGCCTTTCCGCGACGGCACTTTCGGAAGCCATCCATGATGGCCGGACCTCCTGCGCCGGCGTGATGACGGCCTATCTCGACCGGATCGCCAGGCTCAATCCCGCAATCAACGCGATCGTTAGCCTGCGCGGCCGGGACGAGCTTCTGGCCGAGGCCACGGAACGCGACGCAGGACTTGCTTCAGGCAAATCGCGCGGCTGGATGCATGGCATGCCGATCGCCATCAAGGATCTCTGCGAGGTGAAGGGCATCCGCTGCACGTATGGCTCGCCGATCTTTGCCGATTTCGTGCCCGACAAGGACGAGGTGATGGTCGAGCGCATTCGCGCGGCCGGCGCGATCATCATCGGCAAGACCAACACGCCGGAACAGGGGCTCGGCTCGCAGAGCTACAATCCGGTGCACGGCGTCACCAGAAACCCCTATGACCTGACCAAGACGGTTGGCGGTTCAAGCGGCGGCGCGGCGGCCGCCCTTTCGGCGCATCTCCTGCCGGTCGCGGATGGCGGCGACATGATGGGCTCGCTGCGCAACCCCGCAGCCTTCAACAACGTCGTCGGCTTCCGCCCGAGTTTCGGTCGCGTCCCCACCTCCCTGAAGCTCGAGAACTTCCTGGGCCAGCTCTCGGTTCTGGGTCCCATGGGCCGCACGGTGCGCGATGTCGCCGCCCTGCTTTCGACCCAGGCCGGTTACGATCCCCGCGATCCGCTATCCCTGCCGACCGAGGACCTGACGCCGCAGGACGGCCGCGACTTTTCAGGCGCCCGCGTCGCCTGGCTCGGCGATCTCGGCGGTTACCTGCCTTTCGAACCCGGCGTGCTGGAACTCTGCCGGTCGACGCTTCCGGTCTTCGAGCGGATCGGCTGCGCGGTGGACGAGTTCGCTCCGGACTTCGAGATGGACGACCTCTGGCGCTCCTGGACGACGCTGCGCAGCTGGCTCACCGCGAGCGGCATGCGCGACAACTACGACGATCCGGAAAAGCGCGCCCAGATGAAGCCCGAGATCATCTGGGAAATCGAGCGCGGGCTCGACATGACGGCGCGCGAGGTGCATTTCGCCTCGAAACGCCGCAGCGCCTGGTATCAATACCTGCTGACTGTGTTCGACCGCTACGACTACCTGATCCTGCCGTCCGCCCAGGTCTTCCCCTTCGACGCGGAAACCCATTGGCCGAAGGAGATCGGCGGCTGGGTGATGGACACCTATCACCGCTGGATGGAAGTGGTGGTCCCCGCCTCGATGGCCGGCCTGCCGGTCGCTGCCATGCCCGCCGGCTTTGGCGCAAACGGCCTGCCCGCCGGCATCCAGATCATCGGCCGCCCGCGCGCCGACAAGGCGGTGCTGGAGATTGCGCTAGGCTATGAAGCGGCCACGGATTGGTTGGATACGCGGCCCAAGCTTTAACAGAGGCGGCGCGACAAACTTAACCCTCCCCCTTGTGGGGAGGGTGGCCGGCAGGCGGGAGGGGTCTAAATGCGGAGCGAAGGCCCCTCCCCAACCCCTCCCCACAAGGGGGCGGGGCTCCACGCACAGCCTACCACCCAACCACTTCTTCCCTGTATCGCCCGACCTCCTCGATCAGCCACGCCCGAAACGCGACGACTGGCCGGAAATCCGCCTTGCTGAGCGGCGCCACCGCATAATAGGCGCTGGTGCTGCGCACCTGATGCGGAAAAACCTCGACGAGCTGCCCGGCTGCAAGCTCCGAGTCGATCAGGAAGAGCGGCATCAATGCCACGCCGAGCCCCGCGATACAGGCCTGGGCCACGCTGCCGAACTGTTCGAAGCGCATGCCCTGCGATGGCGTGCCGGCAATCCCGAGGCTCTCGAACCAGTGGTTCCATGCGCCTGGCCGAGAGGCCATGTGCAGCAGCGGCAGGCGCAACAGGTCCTCGCCCTTGCGGATCGGATGCGAAGCGAGGAATGCCGGCGATGAGACCGGCGCCACCATCTCCTCCATCAGGAAGGTGCATTCCGCGCCCGGCCAATCCGGTTGACCGATATGGATCGCCATGTCGATGCCGTCGCGATCGAAATCGAAGACGCCGATGCGGGTGGCGAAATTGAGCGTGATCTCCGGGTGCCTCGCGACGAATTGCGGGATGCGCGGCATCAGCCAGCGGGTACCGAAAGTCGGCAGGATCGCGAGGTTCAGCTGATCGCTATGCCGTTTGGTCATGACCTGCAATGAAGCGGATCGGATCTGCGACAGCGCGTTCGCCACGACCTTGGCATATTCCGCCCCCGCCGAAGTGAGGCTGACGCCGCGGCTGCTGCGGTCGAAAAGCTGGATCCCCAGCTGCTCCTCCAGGCCGGAAACCTGCCGACTGATCGCCCCTTGCGTCAATGACAGCTCTTCCGCCGCAGCCGAAAAGCTGCCGAGCCGCGCGACGGAATCGAAGGCGGCGAGCGCCGAGGTGGAGGGAAGCAGTTTTCGCGAGAGGCTGACCATGGCCTATTACTATAGATCATGACCAGATGAGTAAACGGTGCTTGCTCTTCGCCTGCCGCTGGCGATAATTCTTCAAACTTCAAATTGCCCGATTTCAAACCGGAGGCGAGACCCGTGGCTTTTTCCTGGAACGATCCCTTTCTTCTCGAAGACCAGCTGACCGAAGAGGAGCGGATGATCCGCGATGCGGCGGCCGCCTTCGCCAAGTCCGAACTGATGCCGCGCGTCAATGAGGCCTATCTCGACGAGACGACCGACAAGGGCCTGTTCAAGCTGATGGGCCAGACCGGTCTGCTCGGCGTGACGCTGCCGGAGGAATACGGCGCGGCAAACGCTTCCTACGTCGCCTACGGCCTCGTCGCCCGCGAGATCGAACGTATCGACAGCGGTTACCGTTCGATGATGAGCGTGCAGTCCTCGCTGGTCATCTACCCGATCTTCGCCTACGGCTCCGACGAGCAGAAGAAGAAATATCTCCCGGGCCTCGTCTCCGGCGATCTGATCGGCTGTTTCGGCCTGACCGAGCCGGATGCCGGCTCCGATCCGGGCGGCATGAAGACCCGCGCCGAAAAGATCGAGGGCGGCTATCGCCTGCGCGGCTCGAAAATGTGGATTTCCAACGCGCCGATCGCCGACGTTTTCGTCGTCTGGGCGAAGTCGGAAGCCCATAACAACGAGATCCGCGGCTTCGTGCTCGAAAAGGGCATGAAGGGCCTTTCCGCCCCGAAGATCGGCGGAAAACTGTCGCTGCGCGCCTCGATCACCGGCGAGATCGTCATGGACAGCGTCGAAGTCGGCGAGGATGCGATCCTGCCGAACGTTTCGGGCCTCAAGGGTCCCTTCGGCTGCCTCAACCGCGCCCGCTACGGTATCTCCTGGGGCGTCATGGGGGCGGCGGAAGACTGCTGGTTCCGCGCCCGCCAGTACGGCCTCGACCGCAAGCAGTTCGGCAAGCCGCTCGCCGGCATGCAGCTCTACCAGAAGAAGCTCGCCGACATGCAGACGGAAATCACCCTCGGCCTGCAGGCTTCGCTCCGCGTCGGCCAGCTGATGGATCAGCACAAGATGGCGCCTGAAATGATCTCGATCGTCAAGCGCAACAATTGCGGCAAGGCGCTGGATATCGCCCGCCAAGCCCGCGACATGCACGGCGGCAACGGCATCCAGATCGAATACCATGTCATGCGCCACTCGCAGAACCTCGAAACAGTCAACACCTATGAGGGCACGCATGACGTCCACGCACTGATCCTCGGCCGCGCGCAAACGGGTATTCAGGCCTTTTTCTAAGCGAGCGTTCCGCCTTTTCGGCAAACCGGCCCCGCCGCCTTCCAGCGCGCCGGGCCTTCTTGTTTCCGCGTTTCAGCTAAACAGCGATCGTGGGTTAGGCGCTCGCGCCCAGGGTGATCAGAAGTTCATCCAGTTGCCCTAGCTGTTCGGGCATCGCGCCTGCCATACCGGCACACGATTCGTCGGCCGCTTCCTTGGAAGGGTAGCGTTCATGCAGGACCAGCAGCGTCCTGCCGACTTCCTCCTCCTCGAAGGTGACCCTCGTGACGGAACCGTCTTCGCTTTCGTCATTGGTCCAGACGAGGCGCGAAGGCGGCGACACTTCGAGATATTTGCCGAAGAAGGTCATGGAGTTCTCGGCGTCATGTCCGAACGTGACGCTATAGCCGCCTCCGGTGCGCGCATCCATCTCGCAGGCAAGAAGCGGAACGCCGCTGGATTTCGGTGCCCACCACTGCTTGAACAGTTCCGGCTTGGTCCACGCATCGAACACGAGGCGAACCGGGGCGTTGAAGCTGCGCGTCACGACGAGTTCGCGCTCGGATCTCCATTCGACCGCCGTGCGGCCGTCACTCGCTTTCTTGTCCATCGATTTTCTCCCTAACCCCGCCGGGCAGCCTCGATCGCCGCGACGTCGATCTTCTGCATCTTCATCATCGCATCAAAGGCGCGCTTCGCCTCGGCGCCGCCGACAGCAAGGGCCTCCGTGAGCACGCGCGGCGTGATCTGCCAGGAAATACCCCATCTATCCTTGCACCAGCCGCATTCGCTTTCCTGGCCGCCGTTACCGACGATGGCGTTCCAATACCGATCGGTCTCTTCCTGGTCTTCGGTCGAGATCTGGAAGGAAAAGGCCTCGTTGTGCTTGAAGATCGGGCCGCCGTTCAGGCCGATGCATGCCACGCCGGCAACGGTAAATTCCACCACGAGCACATCTCCCTGCTTGCCGTCCGGGTAATCCGCGGGCGCGCGCATTGCGGCGCCGACCTTGCTGTCCGGAAAAGTCTCGGCATAGAAGCGGGCAGCCTCTTCGGCATCCTTGTCGAACCATAGGCAGATCGTGTTCTTCGCCATTGCATTTCTCCCTTTTTATCCTGGTTGCCCGGTCGTCGGCGACGACCATATCTTAAAGACGCACGTACTTTCGGTAATCCGACATCCAGCCGAAAAAACTCAGCTCCCTTCACCAACCGCGCCGTTTTTCGTCATTGGAGAAATTCCCGCCTTCGGTGTATCAGTGATGCGCCGCCGCGATCGGGCGGCGAGAAAATGAGCAAAGGTCGTTTTGAAGAATGCACGCCATGGAAAATGCGGCGGAAGGGGCCGATGGCGGTTTCAATGTCGGCGAGCGTCTTTGTCTGGTGCGCAAGCAGCACGGCCTGTCGCAGCGGGCGCTGGCGGTCAAGGCGGGCGTCACCCATTCCCTCGTCTCATTGATCGAGAAGAACAAGGTGAGCCCTTCGGTCGCCTCGCTGAAGAAGATCCTCGAAGCAATCAACTATCCGCTGACCGACTTCTTCGCGCTGACGCTGCCGCCGGTCGACCAGGTGTTCTACCGCGCCGATGAACTGACGCCGCTTTCGACCGGCGCATTGACGCTGCTGCAGGTCGGCGACGCCAAATCCCACAGCGTCCAGATTTTCCACGAATTCTACGAGCCAGGCGCCGATACCGGCGAGACCATGCTGCAGCACGAGGCGGAAGAAGGCGGAGTGGTGGTCGCCGGAGAACTGGAACTGACCGTCGGCAGCCAGACCCGCATCCTCAAAAAGGGCGACGCCTTCCTCTTCGACAGCCGTCAGCCGCACCGATATCGTAACGTCGGAACCGAGCGCTGCGAGGTGGTAAGTGCCTGCACGCCACCCTATCTTTAGGAAGAGCGAAGCCCGGATTTCACTCAGCACCTTTTGGACATTGCCAATGAACGTTGATTGTTGCTGTCAATTATTTTAGGTCAGAACCCAATATTCCCGCACCCTCTCCCAACGCCCCCAAAAACGGCGTATCCAGCCTTGAAATGAAAGTGGACACCATGCACAGCTATCCCGACGTCAAGCTCTTCATCAACGGCGAATGGCGCGATGCCATCGGCGGCGAAACCATCGATGTTTCCGATCCCGCGACGGAAGAAGTGATCGGGAAGATCGCCCATGCCCGCAAGGCGGACCTGGATCTGGCGCTGGAAGCCGCCGAAAAGGGCTTCAGGATCTGGCGCGACACCTCGCCCTTCGACCGCTCGAAGCTGATGCGCAAGGCCGCCGACCTGCTGCGCCAGCGCGTCGACCAGATTGCCTATTACATGACCCGCGAACAGGGCAAGCCGCTCGCCCAGTCGAAGATGGAAGTCATGGGCGCCGCCGACACGATCGACTGGTTCGCCGAAGAAGCCCGCCGCACCTATGGCCAGATCATCCCGGCCCGCATGAGCGGCGTCTCGCAGATGGCGATCAAGCTGCCGGTCGGCCCGGTGGCCGCCTTCACGCCCTGGAATTTCCCGCTCAACCAGGTGGTCCGCAAGCTCTCCGCCGCCGTTGCGACCGGCTGCTCGATCATCGTCAAGGCGCCTGAGGAAACTCCCGCTTCGCCGGCCGAACTGATCCGTGCCTTCATCGATGCCGGCGTGCCGGCAGGCGTTATCAACCTCGTCTACGGCATTCCGGCCGAGATTTCCGAATACCTGATCCCGCATCCGGTCATCCGCAAGATCTCGTTTACCGGCTCCACCCCGGTCGGCAAGCATCTGGCGGCCCTCGCCGGCAAGCACATGAAGCGCGCCACGATGGAACTCGGCGGCCATGCGCCGGTGATGATCTTCGACGATGCAGATCTCGAAAAGGCGATCGAAGTCACCGCGATGTCGAAGTTCCGCAATGCCGGCCAGGTCTGCGTCGCGCCGACCCGCTTCCTCGTTCAGGACGGCATCGCGGACAGGTTCACCGCCGGTTTCGTCAAGGCGGCCCAGGCGATCAAGGTCGGCAACGGCCTGGAAGAGGGTGTCGGCATGGGACCGCTCGCCAACGAGCGCCGCATCCCGGCGATGGAAGCGCTTATCCAGGACGCCATCAGCCATGGCGGCGAACTGAAGACCGGCGGCCACCGCATCGGCAACAAGGGCCACTTCTTCGAGCCGACGGTTCTTTCCGAAGTGCCGACCTCGGCCAAGATCATGAACGACGAGCCCTTCGGCCCGGTCGCGATCATCAACCGCTTCTCGCATTACGACGATGCGATCGCGGAAGCCAACCGCCTGCCCTTCGGCCTCGCCTCCTACGCCTTCACCGGCTCGGTCAAGACCGCCCATGCGCTGAGCCGCCAGGTGGAAGCCGGCATGCTGACCATCAACCACAACGGTCTGGCCCTGCCGGAAGTGCCGTTCGGCGGCATCAAGGACTCTGGCTACGGCACGGAGGGCGGCTCGGAAGCGACCGAAGCCTATCTCGAAACCCGCTTCGTCAGCCAGATGAGCTGATCTGAAGGTTTTAGAACCAGTTCTCGACGCCGGTCGGTGCTAACGCATTGGCCGGCGTTTTCTTTTGCCCTTGCCCGCATCGTTCGAGTCAAATACCAAAACAAACAGTGAACATCGGATGAAGCGCCATGGCCGAGACTGAAGCAACCCCGCTCCTGAAGGAAATCTTCAACCGTGATCGCCTCATGAGTTTCGCCGTCGAGACCAAGGCCATCTATCCCGGCTTCGATGGGGAGCGCTTTCTAACGCTCACGTCTGCAGGTCTCGACGATCTGAGCATCATGCAGCGCCTGCGTCAGATCGCGGTCGCCTACCACGCGGTCCTGCCCGGTGGGTTCGAAAAGAATATCGACATCCTGCGGGCACTCGCGCCGCGCATCAACCACGGCTTCGCCTCCATTGTTCTCCCGGAATATGTGGCGCTCCACGGCCATGACCATTTCGACCTGTCGATGGATGCGCTCGCCTTCTTCACCCGCTTCGGGTCATCGGAATTTGCCGTGCGGCATTTCCTCCTGAAGGACCTCGCCCGGACGCTGAAGGTGATGGAGCGCTGGTCGCGGGACGACAACGAGCATGTGCGCCGGCTTTCGAGCGAAGGCTGCCGGCCGCGCCTGCCCTGGTCGTTCCAGCTGAAAGACCTGATTGCCGACCCCTCGCCCGTTGCGCCGATCCTCGAAAACCTGAGAAGCGACCCGAGCCTTTACGTGCGCAAGTCGGTGGCCAATCACCTGAACGACATCACCAAGGACCACCCGGCCTGGGTTTTCGACAGGATCGCCGACTGGCCGAAGGATGACCCTCGTACCGCCTGGATCGTGAAACAGGCGCTGCGCACGCTGATCAAGAAGGGCGATAGCCGGGCCCTCCATTTCTTCGGCGCCGGTCACAAGGCGGAGGTGAAGATCGAGAGTTTTGCGGTGACGCCGTCATCCCTTAAACTCGGGGGCGCGGTGAAGATATCGGCCAAGCTCGCGTCGATCGCGTCGGCGCCGCAAAAGCTCGTCATCGACTATGCGGTCCACTACGTGAAGAAGGCCGGCGGCACGTCCAAGAAGGTCTTCAAGTGGAAGGAGGTCACGCTCGGTGCCGGCGAAAGCTGCGAACTCTCGATCAGCCGCGCCATCCGCGACTTCACCACCCGTGTCCACTATGCCGGCCGGCATCCGGTCGAACTGATCGTCAACGGCGAGGTGTTGGCGGAGGGTGCATTCGAGCTTCTGGCTTGAGCTTTTTCGGCCAAGTTAGCGGGTGCGGCACCCTCACCCCGCCTCCGCTTCGCTCGGCGGACCTCTCCCCGAGGGGAGAGGATAAACGGCGAGGTCTGCGCCTCTTCCTCAAGGGTTAAGAGGGGATGGAGACCCCGCAGCATACCTCTTCTCCCCAGCGGGGAGAAGGTGGCCCGAAGGGTCGGATGAGGGGGTGGCGCAGACGTATGCCGCCAAAATCTACTGCTTGTCAAAAACCCCCATCACCCCAGCGCAAACACCTTCGCCCGCCGCAATGTCACGAAGCCGCCGTCGCCGGCCTTCAGTGCGCGTTCCGGCTCAACGTCGAATTCCAGCTGTTCGCCGGTCTCGGCAGTCGCCAGCACCCGTCGCCCGTCGGGACGATCGAGCACGCGGGTGATGCTGGCCGGAATGCCCGGGCCCTGTGCAGACCAGTCGAGATCGGCGGGGCGGGCGTAGAGTTCCGCCTTGCCGTCCGCCATGCCGGAAACGTCGATCGCAGCACCGCTTGCATAGGCCTTGCCGTCGCGGACTTCCGCGGCAAGCACGTTGGCATCGCCGAGGAACTTCATTACGAAGGCGGATTGCGGATTGCGGCAGACTTCTTCCGCCGTGCCTTGCTGGATGATGTGGCCGTCTTTCAGGATGACGACGCGATCGGCGAGATCCAGCGCCTCTTCCTGATCGTGGGTGACGAAGATGGTGGTGATACCGAGCTCGCGGTGGATCTCGCGCAGCCAGCGGCGCAGGTCGTGCCTCACATTGGCATCGAGCGCGCCGAAGGGCTCGTCGAGCAGCAGCACCTTGGGATCGACCGACAGCGCCCGGGCCAGCGCCACGCGCTGCCGCTGGCCGCCCGAAATCTGTGCCGGGAACCGGTCGCCCAGGCCTTCGAGGCGCACCAATCTCAAGAGTTCTACGACGCGCGCCTCGATCGCCACCTTCTCGCGCTTCACTTTCGAGACCTTCATGCCGAAGGCGATGTTTTCCGCCACCGTCATATGCGGAAACAGCGCGTAGTGCTGGAAGACGAAACCGACGCCGCGGTCGCGTACCGGAATGTCGGTGGCGTCCTGGTCGCCGAAATAGATATGGCCGCCATCGGCATATTCGAGGCCAGCGACCATGCGCAGGATGGTCGTCTTGCCCGAACCCGAAGGGCCAAGCAGCGCGACGAGTTCGCCGCTTTCGATCGTGAGCGAGACGTCCCGCACGGCGCGAAAGGTCTCGAAGGTTTTGACGACGTTTTCGAGGCGGATTTTCATGAGGTTTTCTCCGCAGGATTGGCGACGAGAGCCGGGCGACGGACGCGGCCGGCTCCCTGGCGCTCCAGCGCCACCTTGGCGATGATGGTGAAGACGGCGATGAGCGCGAGGATCGAGGCCGCGGCGAAGGCGCCGGCCGCCTGGTAGTCGTGATAGAGCAGCTCGATATGCAGCGGCAGCGTATTGGTCTGGCCGCGGATATTGCCCGAGACAACCGAGACCGCGCCGAACTCGCCCATGACGCGGGCATTGCAGAGAACAACGCCGTAAAGCAGCGCCCATTTGATGTTCGGCAAGGTAACCGAGAAGAAGGTCCGCCAGCCGGACGCGCCGAGCGAGGTGGCAGCTTCCTCAAGATCCCGGCCCTGCGCCTGCATCAGCGGGATCAATTCGCGCGCCACGAACGGCGCGGTCACGAACATAGAGGCGAGGATGATGCCGGGGATCGCAAACAGGATCTTGATGCCGTACTCGTCCAGCGTCGGACCGAAGACGCCCTGCAGGCCGTAGACGAAGAGATAGGCGACACCCGCGACGATCGGCGAGACCGAGAACGGGATCTCGATGACGACCAGCAGGAAACGCCTGCCCCAGAAGTCGAACTTGGTGATCGACCACGCGGCAGCGACACCGAAAGCCGTGTTGACCGGCACTGCGACAATCGCCGCAAACACCGTGAGCCTGATCGCATGCAGCGTATCCGGATGAATGATCGTGTCGCGGTAGACAGCCCACCCCTTCGAAAAGGCCTGGACGCCGATGACGACCAGCGGCGCTACGATCAGCAGGGCGACGATCACCAGAACGATGCCGATCAGCATCCGGCGGAAGAGCGGCTGGTCGCCGACGCGGGGCGGCTTTCTGCCTGTACGGGTCGCGCTCATGGTCACCCCTTCACCGTGTAACGAAGCGCCCGCGACTGCATCCAGTTGGTGAGCGCGAGCATGACGAAAGCCGCGATCAGCAGCACCGAGGCGATGGCGGCGGCGGCCTGGTAGTCGTATTCCTCCAGCCGGATGAAGACGAGAAGTGCGGTGATCTCCGTCGACATCGGCTGGTTGCCGGCGATGAAGATGATCGCACCGAACTCACCCAGCGAACGGGCGAAGGACAGCGACACGCCGGCGAGCAGCGCCGGGGTCAGAAGCGGCAGGATGACCTTGCGGAAAATCTCCCAGTCCGAGCCGCCGAGCGACTGCGCCGCCTCTTCCAGCGCCGGGTCGAGATCTTCCAGCACCGGCTGCACGGTGCGCACGATGAACGGCAGCGAGGTGAAGCACATCGCGATCATGATGCCGAGCGGCGTGTAGGCGACCTTGATGCCGAGGTCGGCAAGGATGGAACCGAACCAGCCGTTGGTGGTGAAAAGCGCCGTCAGGGCAATGCCGGCCACCGCCGTCGGCAGCGCGAAGGGCAGATCGACCATGGCATCGACGATCCGCCAGCCCGGGAACCGATAGCGCGTCAGCACCCAAGCGAGCGCCAGGCCGAAGAACAGGTTGAAGACGGTGGCGCCGAGCGCCGAAAGCACGGTGACGCGGTAGCTCGCGAGCGCCCGGGACGAGGAGATGATCCGCCAATAATCCTCGGGGCCAAGGCTCGCGGCCTTGAAGACCAGAGCTGCCAGAGGCAGGACCACGATCAACCCGACATAAAACAGCGTCACCCCCAGCGACAGGCGTAACCCGGGCAGGACATTGCGTCTCAAGCGATCGTTTCCTCTTTGCACGGCAAAGCCCGGCGAACTTTCGTTCGCCGGGCGAGGCTTGGTTGAAGTCCGATCTGCGCTTAGCGGCTGCCGTAGAGCTTGTCGAGAGTGCCGCCGGAGGCGAAGTGGTCCTTCTGGATCTTGTCCCAGCCGCCGAAGACGTCGTCGACCTTGACGAGGCGGATTGCCGGGAACTGGTCCTTGAACTCGCCGGCGACCTTTTCGTTCTGGACGCGATGGCCGAACTGGGCAGCGATCCGCTGGCCTTCTTCCGTATAGAGGAAGTCGAGATAGGATTTCGCGAGGGCTTCGGTGCCATGCTTCTTGGCAACCTTGTCGACCACAGCGACCGGGAATTCCGCGAGCAGGCTGACCGACGGGATGACGCTCTCGACCTTGGAAGCGCCATACTGCTTGGCGATGCCGCGGGTTTCGGCCTCGAAGGTGATCAGCACGTCACCGGTTTCGCGCTCGACGAAAGTGGTGGTGGAGGCGCGGCCGCCGGTATCGAAGACCGGGACGTTGTCGAAGATCTTGGTGATATAGGCTTCGATCTTCTCCGCATCGCCCTTATAGGCTTCCTTGGCCCAGGCGTATGCCGCGAGATAGGTGTAACGCGCATTGCCCGAAGTCTTCGGGTTCGGGAAGACGGCATGCACGTCGGCGCGGGCAAGATCGCCCCAGTCCTTGATGTTCTTCGGATTGCCGGCGCGCACCAGGAAGGACGGGAAGGAATAGAAGGGCGAGGCATTGTTCGGGAATGCCTTGGTCCAGTCCTTGGCCACAAAGCCTTGCTTGGCGAGGAAATCGATGTCCGTCGACTGATTGAAGGTCACGACATCGGCTTCGAGGCCTTCGGCGATCGAACGGGCCTGCTTCGAGGTGCCGGCATGTGACTGGTCGATGGTAACGCCCGGATGGCTCTTGATGAAGGCCTCGTTCTCGGCGACGAACAGCTCGCGCGACACGTCGTAGGAGGCGTTGAGCAGCTTCGTCGGAGACTGGGCCAGCGCGGGGCTAACAAAAAGCGCGGCCAGGGGAGCAACAAGTGCGGTGCCGAGGATCAGGAGGCGGTTCATGCAAGTCTCCGGTGTTGGATTGTGCCGGTGAAACTACCGGTACGCCCAGCAAACGGCGAGGAACCGCGGACTTTCCTTTGTTACGACGTTAGAAATTTTGCCCATTATCCGCCATAAACGGCGGAGCTTTTCGCGCGTCATCCAGACCGGTGCCGCTTCATGGAAAGAGGCAGCACCGGGGAGCGTCGGCAAAGCCCTGTCGCGGCATCGTCAGGCGACGGCGCGCGGGACATCCATCTCGTGGATGGCCTTCCTGATCTCCGTGCGGAATTCAGGAGTGTCCTGGTGACCATGCACTGAAATGGCATGCTGCACGGCTGCGTTGACGAGTTCATCCACATTGTCCGCCGCGATCGCAACGGTGCATTTCATCTCGCTCGGAAATTCGCGGCAATCGATGTATTGGCGTCCCATGTCTGCCTCCACCACAAGCCCTGGACCGATTGGCCAGAGGAAGGGAATTTACTCCCTTTGCGCAAAGGAAACAAACGTCGCCGGCCTGATCAATCGGCCTAGCTCGTCCCGCCCGCCTTTTCGCGCAGCATCTGGATGATGGCGGAGAAATCGTCCGCGCCGTGCCCCGCCCTTTCAAACTCGGCATAGAGCTCCGCCGCGTGGGCACCAAGCGGCGTGGCCGCGCCAGACTGTCTTGCGGCCTCCTGCGACAGCGTCAGGTCCTTCAGCATCAGCGCCGCGGCAAAGCCCGGCCTGTAGTCGTTATTCGCCGGCGAGGTCGGCACCGGACCCGGTACGGGGCAATAGGTGGTGAGCGACCAGCACTGGCCTGACGAGGTGGAGGCGACGTCGAACAGCGCCTGATGCGAAAGGCCGAGCTTCTCCGCCAGGCCGAACGCCTCGCAGACGCCGATCATCGAGATGCCCAATATCATGTTGTTGCAGATCTTCGCCGCCTGGCCGGCGCCGGCATTGCCGCAATGGACGATCTTCTTTCCCATCGCCTCGAGGATCGGCTTGCCCAAGGTGAACGCCTTTTCCGAGCCGCCGACCATGAAGGTGAGCGTGCCGGCCGCCGCTCCGCCGGTCCCCCCTGAGACGGGTGCATCGAGCGAGATGCAGTTCATGACATCCGCCAGTTCATGTGCCTTGCGGGCACTTTCCACGTCGATGGTCGAGCAGTCGATGACCAGGGTACCCTCGGGGATGAGGGTTGTGAGATCGGCCCACACCGCCGTGACATGCGGCCCCTTCGGCAGCATGGTGATGACGCATTCCGCATCGCTCACCGCCTCCGCCAGGGTGCCGGCAGCCTTTACGCCCGTCTCGGCGGCCGCCTTCACCGACGCTTCCGACAGGTCGAAACCGCGCACCTCATGACCGGCTTTCACAAGATTGGCGGCCATCGGCCCGCCCATATTGCCAAGGCCAACGAAAGCGATCTTGCTCATGTCTTCCTCCCGTCGTCGTTGTTGTTTTAAAGCCTGTGATCCGGAAACAGCACCGGATGCCGCACAGCGAAATAGCGGTCGAGATCCGTGTCACCGACCTCCTCCAGCGTTGCCGGAGACCATTTCGGGCTGCGGTCCTTGTCGATGATCGCCGCGCGCACGCCCTCGTAGAAATCATGGTTGCGCAGGATTTCGGCCCCTGCGGTGAATTCCCGCTCCAGGCATTCGACAAGGCTCGAACTTTCGCGGCCGCGCCTGATAAGCCGAAGCGCGAGCTTGAGGCTGGTCGGCGAGCGCCTGGCGATGATGTCACGCGTCCTGATGGAGAATTCATCATCCTCTCTATTCAGGGCTTCGACAATCTCCTCGACAGTATCAAAGCGGAAAACCCGGTCGATCAGGTCACGATGGGCTTCGAGCTGGCTTTCTCCCGGCGCGACGGCGAAACGATCAACCACCGCCCTCACCTGCTCGTCGGACGCGCCGCCTTTCAGTTCTCCCAGCGCCTCGACAAGCGGGCCGAGCCGCTCCGAAGGCACGTTCACATCGGCAAGATCGGCGTAGATGGCATCCGCCGCGCCGATGACCTCGCCCGCCAGCCCGATCCAGGTGCCGGTCTCGCCGGGCGCGCGGGGAAGCAGCCAGGTGGCGCCGACATCCGGGACATAGCCGATGCCGGTCTCGGGCATGGCAAGACGGGTGCGTTCCGTGACGATCCGGTGTTTTCCGTGCGAGGCGACGCCAACGCCGCCACCCATGACGATGCCGTCCATCAGCGCCACATAAGGCTTTTCGTAGCGGGAGATCATGTAGTTGACGGGAAACTCCTCGCGCCAAAATCGGGTAACGTCGGGATCGTCCGACTTGCCGCTCTCGTAGATGACCCGGATATCTCCTCCGGCGCAAAGCCCGCGCTCTCCCTCGCCTTTCAGGATGACACAGGAGATTTCCGGGTCGTGCGCAAACTGCTCCAGCGCCTGCTTCATCGCCCGCACCATGGCGAAGTTCAGGCTGTTCAGCGCCCTCGGCCGGTTAAGCCGGATGACGGCGGCCGAACCGATGCGGTCGATGAGGACTTCGTCGCTCTGGGCAAGTGTGTCGGACATGCGTTTCTCCGGTCTAGCGATTGTCCGCCAGGATCATCTCGGCCGCCTTTTCGGCGATCATGATCGTCGGCGAGTTGGTGTTGCCGGAGACTATATTGGGCATGATCGAGGCATCGGCGATACGCAGCCTTCCGACTGCGCGCATTTTCAGGCGGGGATCGACGACGCTGTCCGGATCGGATCCCATCCTCGCGGTGCCGACCGGATGGAAGATCGTCGTGCCGATATCGCCGGCCGCCCTTTCGAGATCGGCGTCGGTCTCGTACGAGGGGCCGGGCCTGTATTCTTCAGGATGATAGCGCGCAAATGCCGGCTTTTTGACGATCTCGCGGGTAATCCGGATCGACTTGACGGCAACGTCACGGTCGCCGGCGGTCGACAGGTAATTCGGGTGGATGCCCGGCGCCGCGGCGAAATCCGGGCTTTTCAGATGCACGGACCCGCGGCTCTCGGGACGAAGATTGCACACGCTCGCAGTCATTGCCGGGAACGAGTGGACCGGTTCGCCGAACTTGTCGAGCGACACCGGCTGGACATGGTATTCGAGGTCCGGCGTCTCCTTATCGGGGCCGGATCTGGTAAAGATGCCGAGTTGGCTCGGCGCCATCGACATCGGCCCCGAGCGCCGGAAGGCGTATTCCAGCCCGATCGAGGCCTTGCCGATCAGGCTCGACGCCTTTTCATTGAGGGTCGGAACGCCTGTCACCTTGTAGACGAGGCGAAGCTGCAGATGGTCCTGCAGGTTCTCGCCAACAGCCTTGACCTCCTTGACCACCTCGACACCGGCATCGGCGAGCACGTCGCCGCGGCCGATGCCGGAGAGTTCGAGGATATGCGGCGTGCCGATCGCACCGGCGCTGAGCACGGTTTCGCGTTTCGCATAGGCCTTCTTCGCAACGCCGTCGTGCTGGAACTCTACGCCCTTCACCTCGCCGTTCTCGACGATCAGCTTTCGAACATGAGCCTTGGTCAGCACGGTCAGGTTCGGCCGCTTCATCGCCGGGCGCAGGAAGGCCTTGGACGTGTTCCAGCGGATGCCGGAGCGCTGGTTGACGTCGAAATAGCTCGAACCTTCGTTGCTGCCGCGATTGAAGTCGTCGACGATCGGTATGCCGGCCTCTTCCGCCGCCTTCTGGAAACTGTCGAGCACCGCCCAGCGAAGACGCTGCTTTTCGATGCGCCATTCGCCGCCGGCGCCGTGCATCTCGTCGGCGCCCTTGTAGAAATCCTGGCTTTTCTTGAAGATCGGCAGCACGTCATCCCAGCCCCAGCCGATGCAACCCATCTGCCGCCACATGTCATAATCGTAAGCCTGGCCGCGCATGTAGATCATGCCGTTGATCGACGAGCAGCCGCCGAGGATCTTTCCACGCGGATAGGAGAGCGAACGGCCGTTCAGCCCGTCTTCCTTGTCGGTGGTAAAACACCAGTCGGTGCGCGGATTGTTGATGCAGTAGAGGTAACCGACGGGAATATGCACCCAATGATAATTGTCATTGCCGCCCGCTTCGAGGATCAGCACCCGGTTGCCCGGGTCCTTCGATAGCCGATTGGCCAATACGCAGCCGGCGCTGCCCGCCCCGATGACAATGTAGTCGTAATTTTCCATGCTCATGCCCCAGGGACAAGCGCCCCGCGAACCAAGCCCGCAAGCCGCATCCCTGCGCCCTCCCTCTATCTTATCGTCTATGCTCGAAACCGAGCTTCCGGCCGAGCCGCGAGGCGTAGAATTCCCCGATAATGCCCCGCCGGAAAATGAGGACGCAGACCATGAAGATCACGCCGGTGACGATCGTTACCGGGAATTGAGAGGTCGCTAGATAGTTCTGCAGCGTGACCACCAGGCCCGCCCCGAAGATCGGCCCGATCAGCGTGCCGATGCCGCCGAGCAGCGTCATCAGGATCACTTCGCCGGACATCTGCCAGGCGACATCCGTTAGCGTCGCGAACTGGAAGACCAGCGCCTTCAGCCCGCCCGCAAGGCCCGCTAAGGCCGCCGACATCACGAAGGCGCCGAGCTTGTAGCGGGCAACGGAGTAGCCGAGCGAGATGGCCCGTGGCTCGTTCTCCCGGATCGACCGGAGGATCATGCCGAAGGGTGAGTTGATGAACCGCCAGATGATCACCATGCCGATCAGGAACACGGCCAGCACGAAATAATACATGTTGGTCGAGATGTTGAGGTCGATGAAACCGAACAGATGACCGCGCGGCACCGACTGGATGCCGTCCTCGCCCTGGGTGAACTCCGCCTGCAGGCAGAAGAAGAAGAACATCTGCGACAGGGCGAGCGTGATCATCGCGAAATAGATGCCCTGCCGGCGGATCGCGAAGAACCCCATGACCAGGCCGAGCAATGCTGCGCCGACGACGCCGGTCAGGATGCCGAGTTCCGGCGGAAAGCCCCATTCCTTGACGACATGGGCGGTGAAATAGGCCGCACCGCCGAAAAAGGTCGCGTGGCCGAAGGACAGGAGGCCCGTATAACCGAGCAGCAGGTTGAAGGCGCATGCAAACAGCGCGAAGCACAAGAGCTTCATCAGGAAGATCGGGTAGAAGAACATCGGCGCGAGGATCAGAGCCGCGAGGCCTATGATCACGAAGATCGTGTAGGTCCTGGACGCGGTGGCCGAGCGCTCGATATGTGGCTTGGCAGCGGTTTGGGTCATCTCGCTCATCTCACGCATCCCGTCCGAAAAGGCCGGCTGGCCGGAGTAGAAGCACGATTGCCATGATTACGAAGATCACGATGTTGGACGCTTCCGGATAGAACACCTTGGTGAGGCCCTCTGCAATACCGAGCATGTAGCCGGTGACGATGGCACCCATGATCGAGCCCATGCCGCCGACCACGACCACCGCGAAAACGACGATGATGATGTTCGAGCCCATCAGCGGCGAGACCTGGTAGATCGGCGCGGCCAGCACGCCGGCAAAGGCGGCAAGCGCCGCACCGAGCCCGTAGGTGAGTGTCAGGAGCACCGGCACGTTGACGCCGAAGGCCTGCACGAGCACCGGATTTTCGGTCGCGGCACGAAGATAGGCGCCGAGCTTGGTCTTCTCGATCAGCAGCCATGTACCGATGCAGGCGACCAGCGACACGACGACGACCCAGCCGCGATAGATCGGCAGGAACATGAAACCGAGATTGGTGCCGCCGGCAAGCTGCGCCGGCACGGAATAGGGTTGGCCGGCCGCGCCGTAGAGATAGCGGAACGTGCCCTCGATGGTCAGCGCCAGGCCGAACGTGAAGAGCAGGCCGTAGAGCGGATCGAGGTCGTAAAGCCGCGACAGCATGGTCCGTTCGATGACAGCTCCGAACAGGCCGACGACGATCGGCCCGAGGACGAGGGCGACCCAGTAGTTGATGCCGAAATACTCCAGCATCAGCATCGCCGCAAAGGCGCCGAGCATGTACTGCGCGCCATGGGCAAAGTTGATGACACGCAGAAGGCCGAAGATGACCGCAAGGCCGAGGCTCAGGAGCGCGTAGAAGGACCCGTTGATCAGGCCGATCAGGAGCTGCCCGAGAAAAGCCTGAAGCGGTATGCCGAAGATCATCGTCATAACGTCACACTCCCAGCACTTTATGCAGCATGTCCATCTTGCCCGGCAGTTCCGCCACCGGGAAATCCGCGACCATCCTCCCGTGATCCATCAGGTAGAACCGGTCGGCGACGCGGCTCGCGAAGCGGAAATTCTGCTCCACCAGAAGCACCGTCATCCCTCGCTCCTTCAGCGTCTTCAGCACCTCGCCGATCCGCTGCACGATGACCGGCGCAAGACCCTCGGTCGGCTCGTCCAATATCAAGAGCTTGACGCCGGTGCGCAGGATGCGGGCGATCGCCAGCATCTGCTGCTCGCCCCCGGAAAGCTTGGTGCCGGGGCTGGACCGGCGCTCCTGAAGGTTGGGAAAGAGCTCGTAGATCTCCTCGAGCGACATGCCGCCTTCGGCCACGACCGGCGGCAGCATCAGGTTTTCCTCGACGGTCAGCGTCGAGAAGATGCCGCGCTCTTCCGGCACGAAGCCGATCCCGTTATGCGCCGTGCGATGCAGCGGCACGCCGAGCATGTCCTTGCCCGCGAAACGGATTTCGCCTTTCCGTTCGCGGATGATGCCGACGATGGTTCTGAGCGTCGTTGTCTTGCCGACGCCGTTGCGACCGAGAATGGTGATCGTCTCGCCCTCGCCGACCGTCATGTCGACGCCGTGCAGGACGTGGCTTTCGCCATACCAGGCATTGAGGTTGGAAACTTGCAAGAGCGGTGCCATCAAGCCTCCTCCGTGCCCATATAGGCGGTGCGGACGCGCGGGTCCTGGCTGACGGTGGCATAATCGCCCTCGGCGAGGATTTCGCCGCGCTGGAGCACCGTCACATGGTGGCAGATGTCGGCGACGACGGAGAGATTGTGCTCGACCATCAGCACTGCGCGGGTCTTTGCGACCTCGCGAATGATGTTGGAGACGGTGCCGATATCCTCCTGGCCCATGCCGGCCATCGGCTCGTCGAGCAGCAGCACCTTGGGATCGAGCGCCAGTGTCGTGGCGATCTCCAGCACGCGCTTGCGGCCATAGGAAAGATCGGCGGCGAGCGCATTGCGCTCGCGCTTCAGGCCGACCGACTCGATCAGTTCGTCGGCCCGCGCATTCAGCCGATCGAGCGAGGAGACCGGCAGCCAGAACTGCGTCGAAAGCCCGTTCGTCCGCTGCAGTGCGACGCGCACGTTGTCGAGCACCGTCAGATGCGGAAAGACCGCCGAAATCTGGAAGGAGCGGACCAGCCCCATGCGGGCGATCCTGTCCGGCGGAGTTTTGGTGATATCCGTACCCAGAAGCGTGATCGAACCCGCCGTCGGCTGCAGGAACTTGGTGAGCAGGTTGAAAACGGTCGTCTTGCCCGCGCCGTTCGGGCCGATCAGCGCATGGACGCGCGCGTGGTGGACGTCGAGATCGACCTGCTTCACCGCCATGAAGGCACCGAAGCTTTTCGAGAGGCCGCGGGCGGACAATACCACCCGCGGCTCTTCTTGTTTTGCTGTGGCAGTGACCGCCATTACTTCACCAGATCGCAGCCGCTCTTGGCGGGATCCATGTAGGCGTCCTTGCCCGGAATGGTGGCGAGTACGGTGAAATAATCCCAGGGCTCCTTGCTTTCGCCCGGCTTCTTGACCTGCAGCAGGTACATGTCGTGGATCATCCGGCCGTTCTTGGCGACCGTGCCGCCGCGGGCGAAGAAATCGTCGACCGGCATTTCGTGCAGCGCCTTGGAGACGGCATCCGCATCGTCGGTGCCGGCCTTCTGGATCGCCTTCAGATACTGGGTGACCGCCGAATAGGTACCGCTATGGACCATGTTCGGCATCTTCTTGGTGCGGGCGAAAAACTTTTTCGCAAATTCGCGGCTCTTGTCGTCGAGGTTCCAATAGTAACCCTCGGTGAGGGTCAGGCCCTGGGCCGCCTGCAGGCCAAGGCCGTGCACTTCGGCGAGCGTGAAGAGCAGTGCCGCGAGCCGCTGGCCGCCGGCGGGGATGCCGAATTCCGCCGCCTGCTTGATGGCGTTGGACGTGTCGAGGCCGGCATTGGCAAGGCCGATGACCTTGGCACCGGAGGACTGTGCCTGCAGCAGGAAGGACGAGAAATCGGTGGTGGCGAGCGGATGGCGGACCGCGCCGACGATCTTGCCGCCGGAGGATTTTACGAAATCGCCGGTCTGCTGCTCGAGCGAATAACCGAAGGCATAGTCGGCGGTGAGGAAGAACCAGCTGTCGCCGCCCTGTTTGACGAGCGCGCCGCCAGTACCGACCGCCAGCGCATGAGTATCATAGGCCCAGTGGAAGCCGTAGGGGCTGCAGGCCTTGCCGGTCAGATCGGTGGTCGCCGCGCCCGTGACGATGTCGATCTTCTTCTTTTCCTTGCCGATCGCCTGCACGGCAAGCGCCACGGACGAGGTCGTCAGCTCCATGATCGCATCGACCTGCTGGGTATCGTACCACTGTCGGGCGATGTTGGAGGCGATGTCCGCCTTGTTCTGGTGGTCGGCATCGACGATCTCGATGGAGGCCCCAAGAACCTTGCCGCCGAAATCCTCGACCGCCATCTTGGCCGCCTCGACCGACGACTTGCCGCCGAATTCGGAATAGACGCCCGACTGGTCGTTCAGGATGCCGATCTTGACCTTGTTGTCGGACGCACTCTGCGCGAATGCCGCGCTGCTTGCGAGAACGACGGCCAGGGACGTCACTAGTGACGTCATAATTGTCTTGCGCATAATTTCTCCTCCCAGAGAATAGGCCCAGAAAATTTGAAGGGTCTGTTCAAAATTGGTGAGCCGTTCTCCTCAAATCGGCTGCTCCGGATTGCATGGTTCAGGAAAACGGCCGTTGACGCAAGCAGGCCGCTGTAATTAATTGCAAACAGCATCTGTGCATTTTTGAACAGACAGGACCGCATTGACCAACAATCAGAACTTCACCTGGGACGATCTGCAATATTTCCTGGCCGTGGCCCGCAGTGGACAGCTGTCCACCGCGGCACGTCAATTGCGCACCAGCCACGCGACCGTGTCCCGGCGCATCGACCGGCTGGAATTCGCCCTCAAGGTCAAATTGTTCGAACGCAACCCGCGTGGGTATGTCCTGACCGGCATGGGCCAGCGCTTCGTCGAGACGGCGGAGCGGATCGAGACCGAGGCCGACCGGCTGCAGGCGGATGTCGCCGCCGGCACCACGGCCCAGCGCGGCGTGGTTCGCTTAAGTACGCCGGAAGGGTTTGCGAATTTCTTCTTCGCCGACAAGATCCGCAGCTTCTGCGACAGCCATCCGAACATCTCGCTGGAACTGGTGACGATCCAGCAGATCATGTCGCTTTCACGCAAGGAAGCGGATATCGCCGTCTCGCTCGATCCGCCGAAGGAAGGGCCTTATCTGACGGAAAAGCTCACCGACTACAGCCTCAACGTCTACGGATCGAAATCCTACCTGTCCAAGGCCGGTCCGATCCGCAGCCGGGAGGATCTGCTGTCACACCCCTTCATCGGTTATATCGAGGACATGATCTTCGCGCCCGGGCTCGACTATCTTGGCGATGTCCACCCGGGCATCAAGGCGCGTTTCCAGAGTTCCAGCATCTTTGCGCAGTTGACCGCGACGCTGAACGGTCTCGGCCTTTGCGTGCTGCCGAACTTCATCACCCGCACGCGGCAGGATCTCGAAATCGTGCTGCCGGACGAGGTGGAACTGAGACGCGGCTACTGGCTGATGTGCCATCGTGACCTGAGCCAGATCCCCCGGGTGCGGATGGTCAGGGACTATATCTTCCAGTCCGTCAAGGCCAACCAGGACGCCTTCCTCAGGAATTACCAGGCTCCCGAGGAAGGCGCTCGCCGTTACTCCGCTGCCATCGGCAGGTCGTCGCGGCTGTCGAAAAGGTCGCCCTGATTGGCGGGCGACCGGTCGGCCTTGTTCTTCTTCGGCTCGCGGCCGAAGAAGAGGGCGTAGGCGGCCGGCAGGACGAGGATCGTCAGCACCGTTGCGACCAGGATGCCGCCCATCATTGCGTAGGCGAGCGGCCCCCAGAACACGCCGCGCGAGATCGGGTACAGCGCCAGCACGGCTGTCAGCGCCGTCAGCATGATCGGCCGGAAACGGCGCACGGCCGCGCCGACGATCGCCTCCATCCGCTCCATGCCCGCCGCGATGTCCTGGTCGATCTGGTCGACCAGGATGATCGAGTTGCGGATGATGATGCCGAGCAGCGCGATGACGCCGAGGATCGCCACGAAGCCGAACGGCGCGCCGGTCATGAGCAGCGCCATGGCAGCGCCGATGATACCGAGCGGGCCGGTCGCCAGCACCAGCATCGCCTTGCCGAAATGCTGCAGCTGGATCATCAGCAGCACAAGGATGACCAGGAGCATGATCGGCGCCTTGGCGGCGATCGAGTTCTGGCTTTCGGCCGCATCCTCCGCACCGCCCTGGATCTCGACCTTGTAACCGGCCGGCAGGTTGGCGCGCAGGTCGGCCATGCTGCTGTAGAGGTTCATCGATACCTGGGTCGGTTCGACACCATCCGGGAGCGTTGCCTTGACGGTGATCGTCGGCAGGCGATCACGGCGCCATTCGATGCCCTGTTCGAGAACCGGCACGACCTTGGCAATCTGCGAGACCGGGACGAAGCCGCCGAAATCCGTCGGCACATAGACCGACTGGACGGCCGAGAGGAGGTTGCGGGTGGCATCCGGCTCGCGAACGACGATCGAGACGGTTTCTTCGCCATCGCGGAAGTCGCTGATCGGCGCACCGGCGGTCGCGGCCTGCAGCATCTGGCGGACACGCTGCGAGGTGACGCCCAGCGCCCGGGCACGGTCCTGGTCGATGACCAGTTTCATGGCCGTCACCGGTTCCATCCAGTCGTCATGGATCGCGCCGAACAGCGGCTGCTGCTGGTAACGTTCCTTGACCTGGTCGGCGATGCGACGGACTTCCGACGGGTCCGGACCGGTGATGCGCATCTGGACCGGCCAGCCGACCGGCGGGCCGAGGAACAGGCGGTCAACCTTGCCGCGCACAGTCGGAAAGTCCTTGGCGAGGATATCCCTGAGCTTGACGATCAGACGCTCGCGGGCGTCGACGTCCTTCGACATGATCAGGAGCTGCGCGTAGTTCGGGTTGCGGAGCTGCTGGTCGAGCGGCAGGAAGAAGCGCGGCGCGCCCTCGCCGATATAGGTGGCGACGAAGGTCTTGTCGGTGTCCGGCAGGATCTTGTCTTCGAGAGACTTCGCCTGGCGTTCGACCTCCTCGATCGCCGTACCTTCCGGCAGCCACAGGTCGACCAGGATTTCCGGCCGCGATGACTGCGGGAAGAAGCTCTGCGGGATGAACTGAAACGACCACAGGCTGCCGGCGAAGGCGCCGAGAGTAAGAAGCAGCACGATCGCCTTGTGTCGCACGGACCAGCCGACCGCATGCCGGACGCCCCGGTACATGCGCGTGTCATAGGCATCGTGATGATTGCCAACGTGCGCTCGCTGCTTGAGGATCATGTAGCCGAGCCACGGGGTAAAATAGACGGCTACGAACCACGACGCGACGAGCGCGATGCCCACCACGTAGAACAGCGAGCGCACGTATTCGCCGGCGGTGGAATCGGCGAACCCGACCGGGATGAAGCCGGCAGTGGTGATCAATGTGCCGGTCAGCATCGGGAAGGCGGTGGATGAATAGGCGAAGGTGGCGGCATCGAGGCGAGCAAGCCCCTCCTCCAGCTTCCGTTCCATCATCTCGACGACGATCATCGCATCGTCGACGAGCAGGCCGAGCGCGATGATCAGAGCACCGAGAGAGATGCGCTGCAGCTCGATGCCCAGGTAGAACATGATCGCGAACGTGGCTGACAGGACCAGCGGAATGGTGATGGCGATGACGATGCCCGAACGCCAGCCGATCGAGATCAGCGAGACGATGAGAACGATGACGAGAGCTTCCAGCAGGGCCTGGGTGAACTCGCCGACCGCTTCGGTGACGACTTCCGGCTGGTTGGAGACCTGCTCGACGGACACGCCGACCGGCAGCGTCTGTTCGAAGCGCTCATAGGTCGCTTCGACCTCATGGCCGACATCGGTGACCTTGAACCCGGGCGCCATGACGACGCCGACCTGAACGCTGTCGTGACCGTTGAAGCGGAACTTGCGCTGATAGGGGGTTTCGAGGCCGTCGGTGACGGTGGCGACATCGCCGAGCCGGATCACCTGGTCGCCGGCGCGAAGGCGCAGCTCGCGGATATCCTCAGGCGTCGTGACGCCGCCTTCGACCGCGATCCGTACCGAGCGCTCGGCGGTCTGAACGCTGCCGGCGGGATCGATATTGTTCTGGCCGGAAAGCGCATCGCGGATGTTGAGGACGGTGAGGCCGCGCTCGGCAAGCGCCTTGGACGACACGTCGATGAAGATCTTCTGCGGCTGGTCGCCAAGAATAACCGCCTTTTCGACGCCGGGCGTAGCGAGCAGCATGTCGCGGGCCTGGATCGCGAACTCTTTCAGTTCAGGATAGCTGTAGCCTTCGCCGCTGATCGAATTGAGGGTGATGTATGTATCGCCGAACTCGTCGTTGAAATAAGGACCGAGCAGACCGGCCGGCAGATCCTGGGTGATGTCCCCGATCTTCTTGCGGACCTGGTAGAACGCGTCGTTGACCTCGGCGGTATTGGTGTCGCCCTTGATCTGTACCGTGGTGATCGCCACGCCGGCACGGGTATAGGACTTGACCCAGTCGAGATGCGGGGTTTCCTGCAGCTTGCGCTCGATCTTGTTGACCACCTGGTCCTGCATCTCCTGGATGGAGGCGCCGGGCCAGACGGTCTGCACCACCATGACGCGGAAGGTGAAGTCCGGGTCTTCCTTCTGGCCCATGTTCATGACGCCAAGCGCGCCCATGACGATGATGAGGCCGAAGAGGAAGCGGGCGATGCTCGGATGGGCGATCGCCCAGCGGGAAAGGTTGAACCGGGCCTTTTCCGGGGGATTGGCCTGATGAGAGGAACTCATGGTCTTAGGTCCTTTAAGCCGGGGCGATCAGGGCGCGAGCGATGCGGTGGTAAGGCCGCTGACGCTGCCGAAGCGCGAGGCGACGGTTTCCGGCAGCTTGACCTTCATGTCTTCTTTCATGAACTGGGTGCCGGCCGAGACGACGAGGTCGCCTTTGGCGAGGCCCTCGGCAACGCGAACGCCGTCATCCGAGAAGTCGGCGACCTTGACGGCGCGCGAGTTGACGGTGCCCTTGCCGCGGTCGACGATCCAGACGACCGACTGGCCGTCCTTCTTGGAAAGCGCCGCAAGCGGAATGGCATAGGTCGCGACGGCATTGTCTTCGTCCGCCTCGATCGTCGCGGTCATGCCGAGCAGGACCCGCGGGTCGTTTGGCAGGCTGACGCGAACCGCAAAAGTGCGCGATTGCGCATCGGCGCTGCCGGCCACTTCGCGGACCTTGCCGTCAAGTACCAGATCGGCGGCCGACCAGAACCGGGCCTTCACCGTCTTGCCCGGCTTGAAGTGAGCGACGTCCATTTCCGGAACGGCGATCTGCACTTCCTTGCTGCCCTCGACGGCGACGGAGAGGACCGGCGTGCCGGACGCAACCACCTGGCCGATATCGGCGCTGACCGTGGTGACGATGCCGTTCTGGTCCGACTTCAATTCCGTATATGCGACCTGGTTGCGGGCCTGGTCGAGCGCCGACTGGGCTGATTCCCTTTGCGAAACGGCCTGGTCGTTGGCCAGCTGCGCCTGTTCGAGCTGCGATTGCGAGGAAATGCTCTTCTCGACAAGCGTCTCGGCCCGGCGACGGGCGAGGCCGGAGATTTCCACCTGCTTCTGTGCGGAGGCGAGATCAGCTTCGGCGCGGCGCACCGCCAATCGGTAATCGACGGCGTCGAGCTTTGCGAGAACATCGCCGGGCCGAACGCGCTCACCGACGTCGACGAGCCGTTCGGTGATCTTGCCGGCGACGCGGAAGCCGAGGTTCATCTCGGTGCGCGCCTTGACGGAGCCGGAATATTGAAGCCTGCGGCCATTATCGGCGGCGGCAACCTCAGTCACCTTGACGGGGCGGACAACTTCCGGGGCTTCGGCTTTTTTCTCTTCCGAGCAGGCCGTCAGCGCGCCGAGCGCGGCTGCCACGACAAGGCCTTTGAAGAGAAATGAAACATTGCGTCTGGTCTTTAAGAAAGACATGGCTCCGCACTCCTGATGGCGGGTTTTCGATCAAGACGCCGTTTGGCGCCCTGGAACTATTTCAAGCGAATTATCTGAGGGCCCTGAGGCCGAATTCTACTAGGTCCTCGGGCTTGCCGATCCTGGTTTCCAGGAGACAATCCGCAACCAGTTGCGGATGGCAGAGGATGACCATGGACGACATGAAGCATTCGGCTGCAAGATGAGGATCCTGCTCACGAAATTCCCCGGCTTCGATGCCTTCCTTGATAAGGTCTGCAATCACGAGGCGGATGCGTTCGAGGTGCAGCTCGATGACCGGCCATTGCTGCTCGATGGCGATCACCACCATCTCATGCACCTTCTTCTCGTCGAGCATGGTTTCGAGCGTGATCCGGTGCTGCTGCAATATGTGATGACGCAGCCGTTCGGTGGCGCTCACCGGCCGCTTCGCATTGGCGAGTGCGGCGTGGTAGCTGCCGTCGAGCATGCGCTGGGCCAGGGCCTGCTGGATGTCGGCCTTGGACGAGAAGAAACGGTAGATATTGGCGGGCGACATGCCGAGATCGCGCGCGATATCCGCCACGTTGGTCTTGGTGTAGCCGTAGTGCTTGAACAGCCGCTCCGCCGCATCGAGTATGCGGCCGACATTTTCCTGCCGCGAGGTATCCAGGGTATTTTCGTTGGTATCCATACCGCTGAAGTCTTTCATTTTACGTGTGACGATTTTCATATTTCGTCAGTCGTAAAGGAAAACTTGTCATCCGTCAACCCGGTCGGCTCGCACTCGCTTGGAGTCCAAGTTAAAAAATTTCGGAAACGGGGAACTAAAATGGTACTTGGACATTATCTCGCGTTAGACCACGAGCTTCGTGGGCCGGGGAAGAGTAATGATCCTGTTGCATGGCCACAACTTTTCGTTGTTACAGAGCATTAGACAACAAACTTCGTGGGTTGGGGACGATTGATGAGTGCGCCGCAAAGTTACGTCGTTTCGTTGCTTGACGAGGAACGTTATCGTCTTCTCGTAGACGCCATCACCGACTATGCAATCTACATGATTGACCCGGAGGGCAAGATCGTCAGCTGGAATCCCGGCGCCCAGCGCTTCAAGGGATACGAGGCATGGGAGATCCTCGGCGAGCACTTTTCCCGCTTCTATACGCCCGAAGACCGTTTGGCGCGGGCGCCCGAGCACGCTTTGCGGACCGCTGCGACCGAAGGCCGCTTCGAAAAGGAAGGCTGGCGGGTCCGCAAGGATGGCAGCCGCTTCTGGGCTCATGTCATCATCGACCCGATCTGGCGCCGCTCCGGCGAGCTTATCGGCTTCGCCAAAGTCACCCGCGATCTGACCGAACGGAAAAAAGCCGAGACGGAACTCCGGTTGAGCGAGGAGAAATTCCAGCTCCTCGTCCAGGGGGTCACCGACTATGCTCTCTACATGCTTGACCCGGACGGTTACGTCAGCAACTGGAACTCCGGTGCCGCGCGCATCAAGGGCTATACGGCGGACGAAATCGTCGGCCGGCATTTTTCCCAGTTCTATACGCCGGAAGATCGCGAACGCGGCGAACCCAGCCGCAGCCTGGAGACCGCCCGGCGCGATGGGCGCTTCGAGAAGGAAGGCTGGCGGCAGCGCAAGGATGGCTCGCGCTTCTGGGCACATGTGATCATCGACGCGATCCGCAACGAGGAAGGCAAGCTTCTCGGATTCGCCAAGATCACGCGTGACATCACCGAAAAAGTCGAGGCGCAGAAGGCTCTCACCCAGGCGCGCGAGGAACTTTTCCAATCCCAGAAGATGGAGGCGATCGGCCAGCTGACCGGTGGTGTCGCCCACGACTTCAACAATCTGCTGATGGCCGTGCTGGGCAGCCTGGAAATTCTGAAGAAACGCCTGCCCGACGATCCGGCGCTGATGCCGCTGCTGGACAATGCCATTCAGGGTGCCGAACGGGGTGCAGCGCTCACCCAGCGCATGCTGGCGTTCTCCCGTCGGCAGGAATTGAACATGCAGGCGATCGACGTGCCGGCACTCGTGGGCGGCATGATGGATTTCGTTCAGCGTTCGCTCAGCGCCTCCGCCTCCGTGGAAACCCGGTTTGCCGAAAACCTGCCGCATGTCGCGAGCGACCCGGTTCAGCTCGAGACAGCACTTCTGAACCTTGTCGTCAACGCCCGAGACGCGATGGCCGGCGGCGGCACGATCGTCATCAGCGCCGAGCAATATTCGGCCGACGAGAATACCGAAAGGCTGAAGCCTGGCCGATATGTTCGGCTTTCGGTCGCCGACAGCGGCGAAGGCATGGACGAGGAGACGCTGATCCGCGCGACGACACCTTTTTTTACGACCAAGGGGGTCGGCAAGGGGACAGGGCTCGGTCTATCCATGGTTCAGGGCCTTACCGAACAATCGGGCGGCAAGCTCGAGATTGAAAGCCAAAAGGGGAAGGGCACGACTGTTTCGCTCTATCTCCCTGCGGCAGATGCAAACGATTGTCCGCAGTCTTCGGAGAAGATCATGCCTTCGCCAGTCGCAACTCCCCGAGGACGCCTGACCATACTCGCCGTCGACGACGACGCGCTGGTCCTGATGAACACGACACTGATGCTTGAGGATCTCGGCCACACCGTGATCGAGGCCTATAGCGGTGCCGATGCCCTAAAGGAGCTGAGGAGCGGCAGCCATCACATCGACATCGTCATCACCGATCATTCCATGCCGCGCATGACCGGCTCGGAACTGGCAGCCGTCATCCGCGAAGAAAGGCCGGGCCTCCCGGTGGTGCTGGCGACCGGTTATGCGGAATTGCCCACCGGCGGCGACAACCGCCTGCCGCGATTGCCAAAGCCCTTCTCGCAGAACCAGCTTGAGGAGATCATCGCCACGGTTCTGAGCGGCGGGCGCTGAACCAATCGCCCTCGCCGCGCGTTGTCGCGCCGTGTCACAACGGAGAACGACAATGGTCTTCAAGCATCAGCATTTTCACGAGACGCCCCCTGAGGTCGAGGCGGAGTTTCCCCCGAGCGCGACCCTGGAAGGGGCGGTCTCCGATGCACTGGCCTCCGCCGGCGGCGTCGACGCAAGCGACGTCACCGTGACTGCCAGCGGATCCGAGATCACCCTGAGCGGGACCGTCCAGTTGGAAAGCGAAGTAGCACGGGCCGAAGAGGTGGCGCTGGGCGTCGCCGGAGTGGCAACCGTGCGCAACGAAATCCGTTTCACCCGCCCGCGGTAATCTGGACATACACATCGTAACGGATAGGCCCGGGCGTCAGACGCCCGGGCCTTTTTGTCCGGCCCTTGGCTATCGCGGCAACGCGTAGGCGATCACGTAGTCGCCGGGCTTGGTGCCGACCGAGCCGTGTCCGCCAGCCACCATCACCACGAACTGGCGGCCGTCCTCGACCGCATAGGTCATCGGCGTCGCCTGACCGCCGGCCGGCAGCCGCGCCTTCCACAGTTCGCGGCCGTTGGTGAGGTTGTAGGCGCGCAGATAGTTGTCGACCGCAGCGCCGAGGAAAGCCACGCCGCCCTTGGTGATCATCGGACCGCCGATCCCCGGCACCCCGACTTTGAAAGGCAACGGCAGCGGCGTCATGTCATAGACCGTGCCGTTGCGGTGCTTGTAGGCGATCTCACCGGTCCTGAGGTCGACGCCCGAGACATAGCCCCACGGTGGGGCCTGGCAGGGGATCTGCAGTGGTCCGAGGAACGGCCCCATAAAGACGCCGTATGGCGCGCCCTCGTTGCGGTTGAGGCCCTGTTCGCTGGCTTTCTCGTCCTCGCCCTTCGGCGGAATGTCCGCGCGCGGCACCAGCCTCGAGGTAAAGGCGAGATAGGTCGGCATGCCGAACATCACCTGACGTTCCGGATCGACCGCCACGCTGCCCCAGTTGAACGTGCCGAAATTGCCCGGATACACGATCGAGCCTTTGAGCGACGGCGGGGTGTAACGGCCGAGATAGCTATACTGGTGGTACCAGATGCGGCAAACCATCTGGTCGAACATGGTAATGCCCCACATGTCCCGTTCTTCGAGCGGCCTCGGCTTGAAGGTCAGGGCCGAGGTCGGCTGCGTCGGGGCGGTACGATCTTCCGGAATGGCACCTCCTGGCGCCGGTTCCTCTGTCACAGGGATGATCGGTTCTCCGGTGCGCCGGTCGAGCACGTAGATGTCGCCCTGTTTGGTCGGACCGACCAGCGCCGGCACAATAGTATTGTCGGGCTTCGTGATGTTGAGGAGGACCGGCTGGGCGGGGACGTCCATGTCCCAGAGATCGTGATGCACCGTCTGGCGCACCCAGCGGTCCGCGCCGGTATTGAGATCGAGAGCGACGATCGAGGAGGAGTATTTCTCGACATTCTCGCTGCGGCCCATGCCGAGCTGGTCGGGCACCTGGTTGCCGAGCGGGATATAGACAAGCCCCAGCTCCTCGTCGACGCTGAACACCGACCAGCTATTGGGAGAATTAGTCGTGTAGGTTTGGCCGGGCTGCAGCGGTTGGGTCTGAGACGGATTTCCCGAATCCCAGTTCCAGATCAGCTGGCCCGTATTGACGTCGAAGGCCCGGATCACGCCCGACTGCGACTGCGTGGAATAGTTGTCGTTGACCGCCCCGCCGATGATGATCTTGTTGCCGGCGATCGCCGGTGGCGAGGTCGAATAGTAATAACCGGCCGGATTGTATTGCATGCCGCTGGTGAGCTGCAGCGTTCCGTTATCGGCGAAGGAGGTGCAGACTTGGCCGTTTGCGGCATCGAGCGCGATCAGCCGCGCGTCCGAAGTCGGCAGATAGACCCGTTCCGCGCACGGGCTGCCGGCTGCGGCGGCTGTGTCCTTGTAATAGCTGACGCCGCGGCAGGTCTGGTGCTGGCGATCCGGGTTCATGCCGGAATTCGGGTCATACTTCCATTTCTCCTTGCCGGTCGTCGCATCGAGCGCGATCGCAAGATTGTGCGGTGTGCAGAGATAGAGCGAATTGCCCACTTTGAGCGGCGTCACCTGATAGGTCGTCTCGCCCACATCGTCAGGCCGTTTCACGTCGCCGGTCTGATAGCGCCATACTTCCGTGAGGTTGGCGACGTTATCGACCTTGATCTGGTCGAGCGGCGAGTAACGCTGCCCAAAAGGCGTCCGTCCATATTGGTGCCATTCGCCCGGCGGCACGTTGCCGCCCATTGGCGGAGCGGCTGCGACGGACTGTTCGGGAAGCTCGCCGCTCTGGTCCTGCGGATCGAGGAACATCGAGACGACGGCGACGACGATCGCGATCATCAGCGAAATGCCGAGCGGCAGGGCGCTAGCGCCGTAGCGCATGCCGGTCGGACTTGAAAAGCCGAGCGGGGTGCGAACCCAGGGCGTCAGAAGCCAGAGGCCCAGCAAGATGATCAATCCGCCGCGCGGACCGAGCTGCCACCAGTCAAGCCCGACTTCCCATATCGCCCAGGCGAGCGAGGCCAGCACGATAACGGCATAGACCCTGAGTGCCATGGCGCTCCTCAGGAAAAGCAGTATCCCGGTCAGCACGAAGCCGAGACCGCAGATGATGTAATAGGCGCTGCCGCCGAGCAGCAACAACTGCCCGCCGCCGACGGCCAGGGCCAAACCGATCAGAATAAAAACGACCGCGGTAATCCTGATAGCCATAATCAAAACCCTATCCGAACTGAAAAATCCCCGGGCGCGAAAACCTCGCGGCATCCCGAACCCTCAACACAAGCTCTGTGCAAAAGTTCCAGCTCGTGTTCCCGCGATGCAAATTTAAGGGAACTGTCCCGCGACCGAACGGGTTCTGGCATCGCCACAGGGAGTCGGAAGGATGCTGACATCGCCCAAAGGACCAGCCTTCGAGACGCCGGGCTCGGCGCGACGGCGCTCTATTCCTTGCCGGGAAAGCAGGCGAAAGTGACGGGCGACCGCGGTACGGTCTTGAGATCCCGGAAGCGGAACTCAATCGGGCCCGCATCGTCGAATATTTGAAAAGATCGCAGAATTTCTGGAGTAACGATGACCTACGAACTTTATTATTGGGACGGCCTTCAGGGCCGCGGCGAATTTGTACGGCTGGCACTGGAAGAGGCCGGAGCCGACTATGTGGATGTCGCCCGTACCGATCGCGGCACGGGAAAGATGATGGACTATATCCACGGCAAGCATGGCTATGACATGCCCTTCGCACCACCCCTTCTCAAGGATGGCGACCTGATCGTCTCGCATGTCGCCAATATCTTGCATTATCTCGGGCCGAAGCTGGATCTGGTGCCGGAGGATGAGAGATCCCGCATCTTCGCCCATGGCCTGCAGCTGACGATCACCGATTTCATCACGGAGGTGCACGATACGCACCACCCGATCAGCATCGCCGATTATTACGAGGATCAGCGGCAGGAGGCCAAGGCTCGTTCCAAAGCCTTCCTGAAGCACCGCGTGCCGAAATTCATCGGCTATTTCGATCGCATCATCACCGCAAACCCGACAAAGAGCGGCCATTCCGTGGGTGACGCCCTGAGCTATGTAGACCTGTCGCTCTTCCAGCTCGCGGAAGGCCTTCGCTATGCCTTCCCGCGCGCCATGAAAAACTTCGACGGCGATTATCCAAACGTCGCCAGGCTGCGCGACGCGGTCGCCGGACGCCCGAATATAGCAGCCTATCTCCGGTCGAAGCGCCGCCTCGCCTTCAACGAGTCGGGCATATTCCGGCATTACCCGGACCTCGACCAGGATCCGGCCTGATCGGCTAGATAAACGCGAAAACCGGGGCGATCGTCACCAGGACGACCGCCACCGCGATCAATGTGAACTTCATGACGACCTCCAAAGAAAAGCTGTCGCGATGCAGCAGCTCAGTTGGTTTCTTCTCCCAGTTCCTGCAGAATTTGATGCCGCGCTCGGTTTAGGCGGCTTTTCACCGTGCCCACCGCGCAATCGCAGATCTCCGCCGCCGCCTCGTAACTTTCCCCGAGGATCGCGACCAGCGTCAGCACTTCACGATAATGCGGCGGCAGTTTCTCGAGCGCACGCTGGACCTCCCGGGCTCTTGCCGCCATCTCCTGGCTCGCCGCAACGGGCGTGTCCCCTGAGATGTTCTCCTCGATCCCCGGCGCCTCGCGGCCAAGCACCTTGGCACGCGTATAAAAGGTGTTGCGCATGATGGTGAAAAGCCAGCTTTTCAGCTTGGTGCCCGGCTCGAACTTGTCGAGATTGGCGAGCGCCTTCATCAGCGTCTCCTGCACCAGGTCGTCAGCATCGCTGGGATTGCGGCAGAAAGTACGGGCAAATGCGCGGAGAGCCGGAATAAGCCTTACTATGTCTGCACGTGCAGGATCACCATTCAACTGTGATTCAGACACCGTTGCCTACCTCTCCGAAGTCTTCATGGCTGCTGGAATGACGGGGGCAAACGCATGCCTTGCGTATTTGGTTCCCCTAAGATGAATGCCCCGTTCATCTTCGTGACGGGAACCGCGCGTCGCTTGAGGGAACAAACAGGTCGGCAGGCCGGTTGATAGGACTTTCACGGAGTTCTGATCGTGGCACCGCGTGCAAACTGGAAAGGGTACCTGAAGGTCGGAGAGCTGAGCTGCCCGGTGGCGCTTTATACCGCCGCCTCGACCTCCGACCGTGTCAGCTTTCACATCATCAATCGCGAGACGGGCAACCGCGTCCACCGCCAGATGGTTGACGCCGACACCGGCAAGCCGGTCGAAAGCGAGGACATCGTCAAAGGCTACGAAGTCTCAAGCGGTCAATACGTTTTCCTGGAGCCCGACGAGGTGAAGGCCGCGGTACCGGAGAGCGACAAGACCCTGGAGCTCGAAACCTTCATCCCGTGCGACGGCGTCGATACCATCTTTATCGACCGTCCCTATTATCTCGCGCCCGCCGACAAACCCTCCGCCGAGGTCTTCGAGCTGATCCGAAAGGGCCTGAAGGAGAAGAATGTCGCAGCACTCGCCCGCACCGTGCTGTTCCGGCGGCTGCGCACGCTGCTGATCCGACCGAGCGAGAAAGGGCTGATCGCCAGCACGCTGAACTACGACTACGAGGTCCGCTCGGCGACGGACGTCTTTTCCGATATCAAAAACTTCAAGATCGAAGGCGAGATGCTCGATCTCGCCGAACACATCATCGACACCAAACGCGGCGAATTCGACCCGAGCGAGTTCGACGACCGCTACGAGGCCGCACTTGCCGAACTGATCAAGGCGAAGATCGAAGGCCGCAAGCTCAGGAAGCAGCCGAAGCCGGAACCGAAGAAGGTATCCAGCCTGCTCGACGCGTTGCGTCAGAGCGCCGGCGGCAGCAAGAAGACCGCGCCGAAGAAATCCGCCAAGAAAACCGTATCTCCTAAGACTGCCGCCCCGCAGAGAAAGGCGAGCTGACCATGGCGCTCGAAACCTATAACCAGAAGCGGGACTTCAAGGCATCTCCGGAGCCCCGCGGCCGCAAGGCCAAGGCGACCGGCAACAGTTTCGTCATCCAGAAACACGACGCCACCCGCCTGCACTACGATTTCCGGCTGGAAATGGATGGCGTGCTGAAAAGCTGGGCCGTCACCCGCGGCCCGAGCTTCTTGCCCGGCGAAAAGCGGCTTGCGGTGCATGTGGAAGACCACCCGCTCGACTATGGCGGTTTCGAAGGCGTGATCCCGAAGGGCAATTACGGCGCCGGCGCCGTCCTGCTCTGGGATCGCGGCACCTGGGAACCCATCGGCGATCCTCACAAGGGCTACAAGAAAGGCCATATGGAATTCGAGCTGAAGGGCGAGAAGCTGGAAGGCCGCTGGCACCTGATCCGCATGGCCCCCAGGCCAGGAGAAAAGCGAGAGAACTGGCTGCTGGTCAAGGGCGAGGACGAATTCGCCCGCGCCGAGGGCGACAAGGACGTTCTCGATGAAATGCCGCTTTCGGTGAAATCAGGCAAGACGCTGGATGAAATCTGGGGCCGCAAGGCACCGCCCGCAAAGAGTACGGCCAAACCGAAAGCGAAGACGAAATCCGATCCAGAACCGGAAAAATCCGACATCGCAGCTTCGAAGATCAGGGGTGCCCGGAAAGCCGAACTCCCGGATTTCGTCGAGCCGCAGCTTGCGACGCTGGTGAAGAGCGCGCCCTCAGGCAAACGCTGGGTCCACGAGATCAAGCTCGACGGATATCGCCTGCAGGCCCGTTTGGAAAATGGCAAGGTAAAGCTGTTGACGCGCACCGGGCTGGATTGGACACACAAGTTCGGAAAGGAGATCATCGCGGAATTCGCAAAGCTTGCCGCTTCCGGCGCGATCATCGATGGCGAAGTGGCGGTCGAAGCGGGTTCCGGCGCCACCGATTTCTCCCTGCTTCAGCAGGACCTCAGCGAAGGCCGCGACGATCGCTTCACGTTCTACGCTTTCGACATTCTTCACCTGGACGGTTACGACCTGAGCGGCGCGACGCTCCTAAAGCGCAAGGAGGCGCTGGAAACCCTGTTGGCCGGCAGCGGCCCGGCCCTGCGCTACAGCGAGCATTTCGGCGACGACGGCGGTCTGGTGCTGAAACATGCCTGTCGGCTGAGCCTCGAAGGCATCATCTCCAAGATATCGGATGCGCCCTACCGTCCGGGCCGTGGGCGCGACTGGGTAAAGTCGAAATGTTCGGCACGGCAGGAATTCGTGGTCGCAGGTTTTGTCCCCTCCTCCGTTTCGAGGACGGCGATCGGATCGCTGGTCATGGGATATTACGACAAGGGGAAGCTGCGGCATGCCGGCCGCGTCGGCACGGGTTATTCGAACGTCGTGGCGCAATCGCTCTTCAAGCGTCTCCAGGAGATCAACGCGGACGAAAGCCCGTTTGACGAAAAGCTTGCCGGGGTGGAAAAGAAGGATGTCGTTTTCGTGCGGCCCGAGCTGGTGGCGGAAGTGGAATTTCGCGGCTGGACGGCTGATGCGCATATCCGCCACGCCGCCTTCCGGGGCTTGCGCGAAGACAAGGACCCGAAGGATATCGTCCGGGAGGGCGGGCCTGTGAACGCAGCGCAACAACCGAAACTGCCCAAACGGACGGTCAACCTCACCCATCCCGACCGGGTCTACTGGCCGGATGCCGGGGTGACCAAGGCCGGCCTTGCCGACTATTACACCGAAGTCTGGCGACTGATGGCGCCCTTTGTCGTCAACCGCCCGCTGGCGCTTCTGCGCGGCCCCGACGGCATCGGCAGCCAGCTCTTCTTCCAGAAACATGGCTGGAAGGGCATGACCAAGAATGCCGTACTCGTAAAGGACCCGGCCGATCCCGCGGAAGAGGACATCACCATCCGCGACCTCGACGGACTGCTCGGTCTGGTTCAGGGCGCGACCCTCGAGATTCACCCCTGGGGTTCCAACCTCGACGACTGGGAAAAGCCGGACATGGTCAATATCGACCTGGACCCCGGCGACGGCGTTTCCTGGACCGACATCATCGCCGCGGCACACGAGGTTAAGCGGCTGTTCGAGGACATGGGACTGGTGGCTTTTGTAAAAACGTCCGGCGGCAAGGGCCTCCATGTCGTCGCCCCCGTCAAGCAGAAGGCGGAATGGCCCGAGGTGAAGGCGGCAATGAAGGCGCTGGCCGACGGCATGGCCGGCGACGATCCCGACAAATATGTCTCGACGATCACCAAGTCGAAGCGAAGCGGCAAGATCCTCATCGACTACCTGCGCAACGGGCGCGGCAATACCGCCGTGGCGCCCTACTCGACCCGTGCCCGCGCCGGCGCGCCGGTTTCCATGCCGATCACCTGGGACGAACTCGGGGGCGCGATCGGCCCCAACTACTTCACCGTCAACAACGCCCCGGCCCGTATCGCCCAGCAGACGAACGATCCGTGGGGAGATTTCCGCAAGGCGGAAGCGCCGATAGAGTTCAAGGGAAAGAAGAAACGGTAGGTACCCGGAAACTCATTTCCGGGGGCCCTTCCGCTCCGCCTCCAGGCTCTTCTTCAGCGCGGCAGTGATATCGATGACATTGCTGCTGCGCGCAGGCGCCTTCTCCTCGGCCTTCTTCCTTGTCTTCCGGCTCTTCTTGCGCTCGGCAATGATTTCGAGCAGCCGGTCCTGGACCGGGTCGTCCGCCATGGACGGCTTCCAGGCTTCGGTGCGCTCGTCGATGATCTTCTTCATCATCGACAGATGCTCGGCATCGATCTTTTCCTTCGGTTTTTCGACGGCGTATTCGTCGGCGTCGCGTACTTCGTCGCCGTAACGCAAGGTCCAGACCAAGATCCCCTTGTCCTTGGGCAAGAGCAGAACCGCACGCTCTCGACGATACATGACGAGCCGCGCAATGCCGCCGGTACCGGTCCTTGCCATGGCCTCCCGGATCACTGCAAACGCCTCGGCGCTCACCTCGTCGTCCGGCGCCAGGTAGTGCGGGCGGTCGTACCAGATCCAGCCGATCGAGTCCGCCGGCACGAAAGTCTCGATATCGATGGTGCGGGTGCTTTCGAGCCCCACATCCTCGATCTCTTCGTCTTCGAGGAGAACGTAATCGTCCTCGCCCTTCGGATAACCTTTGACCTGATCTTCGTCCTCGACCGCCTCACCGGTCTCGGCATCGACATACTGGCTGAGGACGCGGTTGTTGGTCTTGCGGTTGATATTGTGGAACCGCACCTTGTCGCCTTCGGAGACGGCCGGTGTCATCGTCACCCGGCAGGTGACCAGCGAGAGCTTCAGATAACCTTTCCAGAATACGCGCGGCGCCACGGAAAACTCCTTCTTTCGCCCGATAACCCGCGCCGCCTCGGCTTGGTTCCGGAACAAAGGGGCGATCCAAACCGTTTTTGGGTTGAAACAGGCCAGGAGAAATCAGATGAGCACCAACAGTACCCCCAACTCCGTGCAGAAGGACTCGCACAAAAAAGCCGAGCAGTCGGCTCGCCAGCGTGGCGAAAAGCAGGAGCTGGACGAGCAGCTCAACGAGGGGCTGGAAGATACCTTTCCGGCAAGCGATCCCGTATCGAGCACGGTGACATCCATTCCGTCGGGTACGCCGAAACCGCCAAGGCACTGAGTTTCCCAAAAACCTCTGGAACAAATCGAGCGGCTCCCGGATAGGGAGTCGCTTTATTTCATTTGTCCTCTGTGACTTTTTCGGGATATCCGAAGTTGGCCGTAATGATGTATGGAAAGCTAATGTAGGTTATGGCGGGCGGACACTGTCCGGCAACGGATGTGCCGGCGGTGATTGCGTCAGAGGTCGGGATGACGAAACAAGACACTCCGGTTGCGGAACACGACGCCAGGATGGGACGGCGGGTTAACCGCAAGGTCTCGGTCCTTCTGACCGAAATCGAGAAGGAAGAGGTTCCTGATCGACTGCTCGACCTGGCGCGTGAGCTGCAGAGGGCGCTCGCCGAAAAGATCGACGGCCGCACCGAGTGATGCCGCCCGTCCTGGATAGGACCGCGTCACGCCATCAAAGCTGGGTCGAAATCAGGTTGTCGACGCGTACACGCCCGTCGATCACGCCCCGCGGCCCGTTCGGCGCGAACCGTCCGCTGCTGTCCTCGATCACCGTGTAGAGCTTGTCGCTCCGGAAAGCGCTCGCCATCTCGGTCGAATTGCCCTCGCAAGGCGAAGCATCGATTTCCATGAAATCCAGTTCCGCCTGACTTGCCACGAGCCGCGCATCGCCGGCTGTCCGTGCCCGTACCACCACTTCGCCATGCGGTGGCGAGTTCTGCCAGTTCGGGTCCTTTGGCGCAGCTGTCGGCACCAGCCGATAGATCTTCAGCCTGTCCTGCATGTCTCTCTCCCGTCTTAAGCGTTTTTGTGGTTGACGATAAAAACGCGGTTCGCTGGTTCCGGTTCCATCGAGTCTTGTGGAACTTTTCCGGCAACCATGGGTTTTCCGCTGCGGGCGATCATGCCCCTGAGAAGGAGAAAGCCGATGAAGAATGAGCAGCCGAAAGCTGGCCGTCCCGGCGAGACCTCGCAATGGCCTCGATGGGAGGGCCCCGCGGAAAGCCGCCCAAGCGGTTATCTTCAGGGCGAAGCCAACATCTTTGCCGAGGGACCGGAACAGGAAAAACAGATCGGCAAGGGACCGGACGGTTACGCACGCCCCGACGATCTGATCGCGCAGGACGTGAATGAGCAATTGACGCAGGACGCCTTTCTCGACCCGACCAACCTGACGGTATCGGTAGAGAACGGCGAAGTGAGGCTGGAGGGTTACGTTGCACACCTTGCGGACAAGGCACGTGCCGAGGACGTCGTCCTCGACATCCAGGGCGTCACCGCCTGCCGCAACAATCTTCGTATTGCCCCAGAAAGGCACTGATGCGCGTGGAACCTGTAGGCGGTCCACTCGTTAGATGCCTCGCAATCCCTGCCGCAAGAATACTCATCAACAAGGAGAGAGACCCATGGCCAACAAGACCCTCGACGACCTTTTCCACGAAACCCTGAAAGACATCTATTACGCCGAGCGCCAGATCGTGAAGGCGTTGCCGAAGATGGCGCGGGGCGCCCAGGATCCGAAGCTGAAGGCGGCATTCGAAAAGCACAAGGAAGAAACCGAAGGCCAGATCGATCGCCTGAAGCAGGTCTTCGAGATCATCGGCAAACGGGCCCAGGGCAAGACTTGCCCGGCCATCGACGGCATCATCGAAGAAGGCGAGGAAATCCTTGACGAGTTCAAGGGCACCCCGGCTCTCGACGCAGGCCTGCTCGCCGCGGCGCAGGCGGTCGAACACTACGAGATCAGCCGCTATGGTACGCTGCGTGCCTGGGCACAGCAACTCGGTCACCGGGATGCCGTAACGCTTCTCGAACAGACGCTCGCCGAGGAAACCAAGACCGACGAGTCTCTGACGACCCTTGCCAAGACCGCCGTCAACACGGCAGCCCAGAAGGCTGCGTGACATTCGAGTGATCGGAAGAAGGGCGCGGCCTCGGCCGCGTCTTTTTCGTGACCCGAACATACAAAAAAACCCGGCAGCCGCCGGGTTTTTCCCTCCTTTCCGGCCTCCTCAAGCCGGGAAAGATCGCCTCAAGATCGAAGCATCGGATTGTCCGTGCATGGTCGGAATCGGCAACATCTCGCCGTTCGGCGCCTGTCGGCGGAAAATCTCCACCCGGCCGCTTCGGTCGCGCGCCACATGGGCTTTGGCGGCCTCCATGGCAAGTTCATAGGTGTGGTAATAAGACGCAGACTGCACGCCGTCTATGACATAGACCCAGCCGGTTGCGTGTGGAACGATATCGCAGTACTTTCCCATTGGATGTGTCTCCTTCCCGGCGGCCATAAGTACATTCGACAGTCAAAAGTTCCGCCTCCGGGGAAGTTTTTTTCGAGTGTTGGCCATGTCTCGGCCAGGTTGCGATTTTTCGTTTTTACCAGGGAACTTTTCTGAGCCGCGCACGTTTGGGCGCTTGGGCGAATGGAGACAAGAATGGCGGAATCCGAAGAAGTATGGATCAGAAAGCGGGCCTACACGTTGTGGGAAGAAGAAGGCTATCCCTCGGGCAAGGATAGGGAGCATTGGGAGCGAGCCAAGCTGGAATATGCGACGCTCGGGCCGACCGCTTCAAAAAAGCCTGCGGCAGGGTCGCGCGGCAAGTCCGCCACCGCCGTGAAATCGCCGAAAGCGGCGTCGAAGGCTGCAACTTCCAAACCGGCAGCGAAAACCGCTGCAGCCAAGGCTTCTCCGGCGAAGACAACTTCCAAGGCACCGGCCGCTGCCATGCCGGAAGCCGTCCAGCCGGCCAAGAAGCGTTCCAAGAAGGTTCCGGCTGGCGCCTGACGCCGCCTGCCACCCAGCTTCATCAAGATCATTGTTGGTCGCGGCGACTGTCATCGTCGCGGCTTCGGGTTCGTTTATCCTGGAAAATCGAAATGGCTTTTGCGTCTGAACGTACTCTCGGTTCCGCTCTGACGGAGGAACGCTGGCCGGGACAAAAACGTTCTGGAGGTGAGACTGGCAGATGGCAGAGGCACTCATGATGAACGCTTACCTCCCGATCGAAGAACACCGTCGAGATGAGCGCAATGCAGCGGGACAGGGGATCGATACTGGTTATGGAAAGCGGGGGCTTCCCGGCATGAGAATTCTTTCGGTCACATCCGAAATCTTCCCCCTTGTGAAGACGGGTGGCCTCGCGGACGTGACCGGGTCTCTGCCCAAGGCGCTCAGCCCTCTCGGCATCGAGACCACCTCTCTGATCCCCGGTTATCCCCAGGTCATGCAGCAGCTGAAGAGCGCCATGCCGCTGGTCACCTTCGACAACCTGCTCGGCGAAAAAGCAGCGCTCCTCCATACCCGCGTCGAAGGCCTCAGCCTTTTCATCCTGGACGCGCCCGCTCTCTACGACCGGCCCGGCGGCCCTTATGTCGATGAAGAAGGCATAGATCATCCCGACAACTGGAAACGGTTCGCCGCACTTTCCCTCGCGGCGGCAGAAATCGCAGATGGAGTGCTGCCGGGCTGGGTTCCCGACCTGGTTCACACCCACGACTGGCAGTCGGCGCTGACCTCGGTCTACATGCGCGAACGCGGCTGCATGACGCCCGTCGTGCTGACCATCCACAACCTTGCCTTCCAAGGTCAATATCCGGCCGGCGTACTGATGAGCGTCGGTCTGCCGCCGGAGGCCTACTCCATGAACCGCATGGAATATTTCGGCGATATCAGTTTTCTGAAAGGCGGGCTGCAGACAGCTGATGCGATCACCACTGTCAGCCCGACCTATGCCCGCGAAATCCTCACCCCGCGCTTCGGCATGGGCATGGACGGGGTTCTGAATGCCCGAGTCTCCGTCCTGCGCGGCATCGTCAACGGCATCGATCTCGATATCTGGGACCCGGCGACGGATCCGCACCTGCCACGCAACTACGATGTCGGCACGCTGCGCCGCAAGCGCGAGAACCGCACCGTGCTGCTTCAAAAATTCGGATTGAACCCGGCAAATGAAGGCCCCCTGTTTTCGGCCGTCAGCCGGCTGACCTGGCAGAAGGGCTTCGACATGTTCGCCGATACGGCGGACGAGATCATCCGCAACGGCGGCCAGGTCATCGTCTTTGGGCAGGGCGACCGGGAGATCGAACGCGCGCTCGCCGATACCGCCGCGCGTTTTCCGGGCCGGATGGCGGTGCATTTCGGTTACGACGAACCGACGGCCCATCTGGTCCATGGCGGGTCTGACGCCATCGTGCAGCCCTCCCGCTTCGAACCATGCGGCCTCACCCAACTTTATGCGTTGCGTTACGGCTGTGTCCCCGTCGTCTCCCGCACCGGCGGACTTTCAGAAACGATCATCGATGCCAATGATGCAGCCATGTCGGCGCGCGTCGCAACCGGCTTCCAGTTCCATCCGGTGACCACGGACGGATTGCGGCTGGCCCTTCGCCGCGCACTACATGCCTATGCCGACCCCAAAATGTGGGCACGCCTGCAGAACCAGGGCATGAAGGCGAAATTTTCCTGGGAGCGCAGTGCCCAGCAATATGCCGCCGTCTATGCCAATCTTGTGCTAAAGTCCGGCCATGTTGCCTCGACAAGCTCGGATAGCCGTCGGGCAACGCTCTGAGTAAACCCCAGAGCGAAGCGGGACCCGCTATCGAAGAAACGGAAGCCCTCTGAGAAGCAGGACCAGCTGGGCCTGCGTCCGGACACCGGTCTTCATCATGATGCGCTTGAGGTAGGTCCTCACGGTTTCCCGGGAAATAGCCTGGTTTTCGGCCGCTCGGTCCACGGTGCCGCCTGAGCCGATCTCCCATGCGATGCGTGCTTCACCGGGCGTGAGGTCAAAAAGGCCCTGTAGGACATGGGGATCGAGCGTCTCACTCAAACCGACCTTCGTGACGAGCAGGACCGCCAGCGATCTGTTGAAAATGTCGCGCGACCGTTTCTTGATCGGAACCACGTTGATGATCAACGGCGTCTCCTCTTCGGTTCTGGCCGGGAGGGGGATGCTTTGGACGGTCGGCACTTCTGCGTTGCGCACGGCCGTGATGCATGTCCCGAGAAGCAATTCGGCGGACGCACTGGAAAGCCTGATCCGGTTGCCGGCGCCGATGAGGACTTGCGGGCCAAGGCCTTGGAACTGCGGATTTGCCTCCATGACGCCGCCATTGTCGCCGATAACGGCGGCCGGCATCCCGATCAGTTCGAGGGTTTCGACGGTATTTCGGGCCTGTTTGAAAGCCAGGCGGGATGCGAGCCACGCGGCCCGCGTTATATCCGGCTTCAGGCGATTCATGGTGGCCATATCGTCCGCCTGGAAAGGTCCGGCAGCAGTCTCGCGAAGAAGGTCCACGATCAGGAGGTGTCCTGAAGGCTCCCGCAACACGTCACCGGCTGTCCAACCGAACCCGAGCGGCCTGAGCCGTTCCCTGTAGATCGGGTCCTCCTCGATTTCCTTTTCCGTCATGAGATCGATATCGCGCAGGAAGGCAAACTTCCTCGACTGGATATGTCTTTCCGGCCGGATATTCTCGTAGCGGATCTCGCTCGTGCTGAAATCGACCAGGGCCTTATGAATGCGGGGGCTGCAGACCCATCGATACTGATGATCAGTGTCGAGCGTCGCGATGGCCGCGGAATGGGCACCGGCCAGGCGAGCCATGGTTTCGCATACGGAAGGCCAGAGCTCCGGTATGAACGCCGCCTCATAGAGTTGTTCGGGAAAATCTACTGACACCAACGAATATTTCCGCCCCACAAAAGTCGCGCCAGTTCAGTGGGATCGCTCCATAATTGTCAATACGCATCTGGACTTGGATGAGAGCCGCAGCATGGGAGGCCGCGGCTCGAAGATAATCTTGCCGAAGGCAAAATCAGCCGTTCTAGGGCCTGCGGAAGAGCGCGAGGCTACGGCCTTCGAGCTCGAAATCCTTTTCCTTTGTAATCACCAGACCGCGTTTGGAAAGGTCGGACGTGGTGAGTTCCAGCACCCAGCCGCCCTCGCCGAACTGCGGGATGCGGAACGGCACATTGCCTTCGAACGGGTTAAAAAGCAGCAGCACGTCGTGCCAGACGCCCGCCTCTTCCCGAAGATCGGTTCGGCCGATATGGAGGCCGAGTGTGGAACCCTCGTCCCACTGCTCCGGCGTCTGAAAACCGCCGCCGGCGTTGAACCATTTGATCTCCAGGCCGTCGCGCCAGTTCTCGCGACGCAGCAAGGGCTGTTCGCGTCGCAGCTTGATGATCTGGCGGGTAAACTCGCGGAGCTCCTCACAGGTCTCGGGAAGATCCTCCCAATGAACCCAGGAAATGTCGCTGTCCTGGCAATAGCCGTTGTTATTGCCCATCTGGCTTCGGCCGAACTCGTCGCCGGCGAGCAGCATCGGTGTGCCATGAGAGAAGAACAGGGTGGCGAGGAAATTGCGCTTCTGGCGATCGCGCACCGCGTTGATGCCCTCGTCCTCGGTCGGTCCCTCCGCACCGTAATTGTAGCTGCGGTTGTCGTTGTGGCCGTCGTTATTGTCCTCGCCGTTCGCCTCGTTGTGCTTCTCGTTGTAGGAGACGAGATCGTTCAGCGTGAAGCCGTCATGTGCGGCGATAAAGTTGACGCTCGCCCACGGGCGGCGGCCGCGCTGGTCGTAGAGATCGCCGGAGCCGAGCAGGCGGGCGGCGAAATCCGTCGAGACATTGGTGCCCTTCCAGTATTCGCGCACCGTGTCGCGATATTTGTCGTTCCATTCTGCCCAGCCGGGCGGGAAACCGCCGACCTGATAACCGCCGGGGCCAATGTCCCACGGCTCGCCGATCAGCTTCACCTTGGAAAGCACCGGATCCTGGGTGATCGCGTCGAAGAAACCGCCGCGCTCGTCGAAACCCTGCGGCTCGCGGCCGAGGATCGTGCCAAGGTCGAAACGGAATCCGTCGACATGCATGCTCTCGGTCCAATAGCGCAGCGAATCCATGATCAGCTGCAGCACGCGCGGATGCGAGGTATTGACGGTGTTCCCGGTGCCTGTGTCGTTAATGTAGTAGCGATGCTGGTCGGGCATGGTCCGGTAATAGGAGTAATTATCGATACCCTTGAAGGACAGCGTCGGCCCGAGCTCGTTGCCCTCGGCCGTGTGGTTGTAGACCACGTCGAGGATGACCTCGATGCCGGCATCGTGGAACGACCGCACCATGTCGCGAAAGCCCTGGATGCCCTTCGGGCCGTAATAGCGGGAAGCAGGCGCGAAAAAGCCGAGCGTGTTGTAGCCCCAGAAATTGTGCAGACCCTTGTCGAGCAGGTGCTGATCGTCTGGGAAATAATGGACCGGCATAAGCTCGACCGAGGTGATGCCGAGGCTCTTGATGTACTCTACCGACGCCTTGTGGCCCATGCCCTCGAATGTGCCGCGCAGGTCGTTCGGAATGCCCGGATTGAGCTGGGTGAAACCCTTCACGTGGGTTTCGTAGACGATCGTTGCCGGCCACGGGATGTTTGGCCGGTTCTGGTCCTGCCAGTCGAATTCGTTCGGATCGATGACCCGGCATTTCGGCATGAACGGCGCGCTGTCGCGCTCGTCGAAAGTCAGATCCTTGTCCTCGTGCAGAAGGTCATAGGCGAAATGCGCCTCGTTCCAGTTGACGTCGCCGACGAATTCGCGCGCATAGGGGTCGATCAGCAGCTTGTTCGGGTTGAACCGGTGGCCGTTTTCCGGGTCGTACGGGCCGTGGACCCGAAAGCCGTAGAGGCAGCCTGCCTTCAATCCGGGCACGTAGCCATGCCAGATTTCATGGGTGTATTCCGGGAGATCAAACCTTGCGATCTCTATCTTGCCGCTCGGGTCGTAGAGGCAAAGCTCCACCCGTTCCGCATGGGCCGAGAAAATCGCGAAGTTGACACCCTCGCCGTCAAAATTGGCTCCGAGCTGAAGCCAGGAGCCTCGCTCGATGACAAAGTGGTTTGATTTCGTATCCATGCCGCACCCAATTAAAACACTGGCGTCATAATGGTGCGGCACAGCATTTCGTTCCCTGCTCCTTGAGGAAAACTATGGATTGCCCGATCCGGACGCCGGCCGCGGATTACCCGGTGTCGTATTGGTGGTTCCGGATGGCGATGTCGCGGGGCTCTGGCCGCCCGTTCCCGTCTGCGGCGACGGGCTGCGATCCGCAGGTGCCGTATTGTTGGATTGTTGCGGCGGCGTGTTGTTGATCGGATCGCTCTGTTTATCGCCGCTGTCGCTACAGGCGCTCAAAAGCACGACGGTCGACAGCGCAACAACGAAACTCTTCATGTCTGGCCTTCTCCATCTGACTTGCGAAACGCGGCCTGCCGGCGACGCGCGTCGAGCGCGATCACCTTTTCGACCGCAGCGACGTCCTCCGCGGTTGCAGCCGGGATGGGGTCCCCTCCAATGGCTTCCAGCACTTCAGGCGCCAGCGCGCCGTTGCGAATGACGTATTCCAGCGCCTCACGGGTTTGTCGTTCGGCCTTCAACTGGGCGTAAAGGGCGAGGATCAGCCGGTCGCGCGCATCGCGCGGGCCCTGACTGCCTTTCGGTCTGGCGAATTCTGCCATGGTCTTCCTCCATGTACTGCTGAAGTTGAACTTTCGGCTGGGTCGATTGTTCCCTCCGCTCGAACCTCCGCTATCTCCTTGAAGAAGCGAAGCACGGGAGAAGGAGGAAACGATGTCGACACTGACCCCGCTTGACCTGGAGGGGCGCTTGAACGCGCACCGAGAACTGCTGATCGAACTCTTGTCCGCAATGATCGGGGGCGAAGTGACCATTACGTCACTCCTCAAGCGGCTGCGCGACGACGCTACGTTCAAGGACAACGAGGAGGACCCCGGCCTGTTGCCTGAGGGCGCATTTGCGATCGAGAATTCCGCTGCGCGCGAGGTTCGGTCGATCCTGGACGCCGCGCGCGCAAGGGCTGCGGCCGACGAGAATTGATGCCCCGTTAACCGTGCCAGGTCACATTTAAGGCGATCCCGCCACGTTTATGGCCATTTCGTGGAACTACAATGCGACTTTCTCGTTCATTCAAGACCGAAGCGATGGAGGCGACGATGGTCAGAGAATGGGTAGAAGCAGCAGGCTTTGTTCTGGTGATCGCCGCCTGCTACATGATGGTCATCCCCGTCTGAATTTTAAGCTCCTGGGGAGGAGAGAGGCCCTGATCTAGGGCCCATTGCTCTCGCGGCCGGCAAAGAAGGCCGCGAGAGCGGCAAAATCTTCTTCATTCAAGTTTTTTGCCACCTCGGTCATAAGGTGGCTGAAGGAAGACCCGCCTCGCACACCTGCGTGGAACAGGCGGAGTTGGCGCTCCAGATAAGGGGCGTTTTGACCCGAGATGCGCGGATAGGCAGGATTGCCGCCGGGCTTTTCGTGGCAACTGAGGCAGGCGGGAATTTTGTCTGCCGCTCTTCCCCTTTCCGCGATCTCGCGGCCCCTTTCCACGAGCTGCAAGTCAACCGGCACCGAAGGCCTTTGCGGTCTCGCCTGTTTGGCATAATAGGCCGCAAGCTCCGGCAGGCCTTCCTCCGCCAAGGTACCGACCGCGACCTTCATGATACCGCTCGCCCGCTCACCATGCGCGTAGGCGCGCAGGCTGTTGAGCAGGTAGGCTTCCGACTGCCCGGCGAGCCGCGGTATGACGCTGTTGCCGTTGAGCCGCTTTTCCGCATGACAGCTCTCGCAGGTGATCGGCAGCGGCGACACTTCGCCCGCGGTGCCGATGCCATGCAGGCCGGACGCCTGCAGATAGGCATCGCCGTCCATGCCCGGCAGCTTGCGCAGAAACGCCACCATGTCCCAAACCTCGTCGTCGCGCACCTGCGACGGCCAGGCCGGCATGCCGGTGAAGCGCACGCCGTGCTTGACGATCTCGAAGAGCTGCGCGTCGCTCCAGCCGGGAACCACCGTCTTCAAATCCGGCGGCGGCGGCAGCATGGCGAACACAGCGCCGGAGCGCCCCTGTGCCGGCGAGCCATGACAGATGGCGCAGCCGGTCTCGAAATGCCCGGCCGCCCCCGGCAGCAGCGCCGGGTTGTCGAGCGGCGGTACTTCGATGGAAAAAGCCGCGGTACGGATGGAATTGCGCATCACCCAGTGCAGGAACCAGTCGGTCACCGCCCAATGGCCGGTGCTCGCCTTGACGCTCATCAGCCCGGACCAGGCGAATCCGAGCCCCAGAAGCGGCGCCACGATCACCAGGATCGCGAGATATTTCCAGCGGATCGTCATCCACTCCTCCTCCCAAAGCCGCGGCCCGGCGCTGTTCGGCACGGCAGGTGTCTCGGCCTTTCACCGTAAAGCGGATGGAAAGAAAGGGAAAGCGGCACGCCGAAGGCCGAAGATTGGGCTTCAGCAAGAGAGCCGGGAAAATTTGGGACCGAACGTACTATCGGAAATTTTGTTCCAGTCGGCGGATAACTTTATGTAACCGACTGTGAAAAAGTTGGAACCAATCCTCCGACGATGGGTTTGCTCCCCTGTGAACGGGCACTCGCCCAGCATTCGCGACGGGAGAAGATTATGAGACACTTTCTAAAAATGCTCAGAGACAGGCTCACCGGCACTCACCAGAAGAAAACTTTCGCCGTGGCCCATCCGGAGGAACTGCAGGTCGTCGTGCCTGATGCCGTGGTCCTTCCGTTACCCAAATCGCCCCGTGAGGAAATCAGCGTCCCCGCCTCCATCAACGGCCGGGACCTCTCCACCGGCCGGCTCTGAGGCCGGTCGAAATCCTGCGAACAACGGAACTTACAACAACAAGGAGACCAGCATGACCACCATCGAGTCCGCCAACATCCTGATCCTCGCGGCCGACGGCTATGAGCGATCGGAACTGCGCGTCCCGCTGGAGGAACTGAAAAAACGCGGAGCCGGCGTCAAGATCGCGTCCATCAAGGCGGGCGAGATCAAAAGCTGGGACAAGAAGAACTGGGGCGATAGCGTCCCGGTCGATCTGGAGGCCAGAAACGTCAAGGCGGAGGACTTCGATGCCCTCGTATTGCCGGGCGGCCAGATCAACCCCGACATCCTGCGTGACAACGAAGATGCGATGAAGGTCGTGCGGGACTTCGTGAAAAGCGGCAAGCCGGTCGCGGCGATCTGCCATGGACCATGGCTGCTGGTGGAGGCCGATGCCCTTCGCGGCCGCAAGGCGACCTCCTACCATTCGATCCGAACAGACATCCGCAATGCCGGCGCATCCTGGAAGGATGAGGCCGTGGTGGTCGACAACGGCATCATCACCTCGCGCTCGCCTGAAGATCTGCCGCAATTCGTGGCGAAGATCGTCGAGGAAGTCCAGGAAGGGCGCCTCAATCGCCGGGCCGCGTAACTTGACGTAGCTCGGCTCCGGCCGTCCGCACCCTCCTCGCGGGCGGCCGACACGGAAGTCTAGGCCTGCTTCAGAAAGGCGAGAAGCCGCCTTTCGTTGGCACGCAATTCCTTCGGCCGCGTCAGCGCCACCTTGTCCTGCATCACTTTTTCCAGCGGCGAGATATCCTCCGAGAGTGCCAGAATGCTCGGGTGGATGTAGCTTGAACGGCAGACCGCCGGCGTGTTGTGCAGGGCTTCCGCCGCCGCCTTGCACATCGCCTTAATCTTCGGGCGCCGGCCCTCTCCCTCCACCACTTCCCAGGCCGCCATCAGTGCTGCGAGACTGCCGCCCCAGGTTCGAAACGTCTTGGCCGAAACGGCGAAGCCTGCGGCATTGGCAAGATAGGCGTTGAGCCGGCCCGAATCGACCGAACGCGGCACACCTTGCTCATCCGGCCAGGAAAATAGCTGCCGGCCCGGCAGGTCGGCGATTTCTTCCAGGATGCGCTGCAGGCGGGGATGTTTCAGCGTGTGCTGCACGCGCCGGCCGCCCTTGGCGACGAAACGCAGCATGATCGCCTCGCCGGACAGCCTCATGTGGCGCTTCAGGAGCGTGGTGGCGCCGTAGGTCTTGTTCTCCTTGGCATAAAGACGGTTGCCGACCCGCAGATGGGTAGCGTCCATCAGGGCCACCAATGCGGCGATCACCGCATCGGATTTGTCGAGGCCAAGCTCGAGGTCGCGCTTCGCCTTGCGGCGGATGCGGGGCAGAGCCTCTCCGAACCGGGCGAGTTGATCGAACTTGCGTTCGCTGCGAAAGTTCTGCCAGTCGGGATGATAACGATACTGCTTGCGGCCGCGAGAATCGTAGCCGGTGGCCTGAAGATGCCCGCGGGGATCGAGACAGATCCACACATTATCATAGGCGGGCGGCAGACCGAGCGACGCGATCCGCAAGCGATGCTCCGGGTCGGAGAGCAAAGTGCCGTCCGGCAGCCGGTAGGTGAAGCCTTTGCCGCGCCTGAGCCGACGGATGCCAGGCTCCATATCGCTGACATAGGTAAGGCCGATGGTCTTGAGGGAATCCTGATCGATGTCGATCGTGGTGAGCATGGCGTCCATGGCCGATCAAACGGTGAGGACCGCACCTTCGTTCCGGCGCGCACGGAGATATAACCGCTAGATTGCTATGTCCTTGAGAGTTTCGGCGCCCTCGCCTCGTTCGAAGGCCAGGCGCGGCGCATTCAAGGACCAGCGAAGCCCTTCGGTGCGGAAATCGACCTCCACCTGGCCGGCGAAAGCCGCCGCCGCATGGCGCCTGATGATCGTCGTGCCGAATCCCGTGCGGGAAGGCTCGTGGACTGCCGGTCCGTCCCTCTCTTCCCAGACGAGTTCAAGCCGGCTTTCGCCGCTTTCTTCGTCGACCGTATCCTTCCAGGTTATGCGCACTCTGCCCTGCGGGACGGAGAGTGCTCCGTATTTCACCGAGTTGGTCGCGAGCTCATGGAGGATGAGGCCAAGGTTCTGAACCGCTTCGGCCTTGAGGATGAAATCTGTACCCTGCAACTCGACCCGGTCGGCCGCGTCCGCGAACGTGCTCATGTGGATTTCGATCACGCGGCGGATCGAGACCCCGGCCCATTGCTCTTTCGCCAGTGCCTCGATCGATTTGCCGAGGCCCTGCAGGCGGGTGGAGATCGCTTTCTGGAACTCCTCCATCGTGGTGTCCTGGCGTGCCAGCTGGCGCATCATCGCCTGGATCAGCGTCAGGATGTTCTTGGTCCGGTGAACCAGTTCATGCAGGATGAGGTGAATGCGATCTTCCGCCTCGCTGCGGTCGAAGGAGGCATTCGAAAGGGCGATCGCCACCTGGTTGGCCTCGCGTATCTTCGTCTCCACGGGAGAGACGATCTCGCCCTTGCCGATCCGCTCGGCCATCTCGGCGATCTGCCGGATCGGGATGCGGAGCTGGCGACCGACGAACCAGGCGATCAGCATGCCGAGAGCGAGGAAGATCGCGCCGCCGGCGATCAGCTGCCGCCACGTGGTAAGGATGCTCGCCTGCGCCGCATCGATCGGCCCCCAGACGACGGTCTTCCACGTCCAGCCGGTGATCTGCGCATAGCCGTACATCTGCCGGCGGTTGCCGTCGACATCCTCGATCGTACCCTTGAAGCCGGTCATCAGCTTGAGCATGTCGGCGGGGAACGCCGTGCCTGAACCGAGCGCATGGGCGCCGAGGGAGGTCACCACGTTTCCAGCCCCGTCCACGACCGCGACCGACCAGCCGGCAGGAAGCCCCTCCGTCGAGATCAGCTTCTGCAGGTCCTCGGCATTCTGCGTCATGATCATCGCGGCGCCGGAATGGGAAATCTCCTTTGGCAGCGGCATCGTGACGTTGAAGACATGCTTGCCGCTGGTGGCGCCGAAAAACACGTTGGAGACTTCGGTCACGCCGTTGTTCAGCGCCGATTGAAGCGCGAGCATGTTCGACACCTTGCCAAGCGGCGCGTCAAACGGCACGCGGGTGTTGAGCCGCTGCTGCCCGTCGGCATTGACGACGAGAATGTAGAGCGAATTGGACCGGAGGCTGCTCTGGGTTCGGTTATGGAAGGCGCGCAGGTCGCCGGCCTCAAGCTCCGGAGACGTGACCAGCAGCCGCAGCGTCGTCGCCATGTCCTGCAGCTCGCGGTCGATCGAGCGAGCGATAAGCTGAGCGTCTTCGGCGGTCTCGGCTGCGAGAATCTCCCTCTCGTTCGCCTCCAGCTCCGTCATCAGATAACCGACGAAAATCAGCAATGGCAACGCCACGCCAGCCGCCAGAGCGACCAGGTACGCACCAATCGGCGCCGTTGGAAAAAACCGCGAAACTCTAAACATTCCGCGTCTTTATCCCAAGGATAAAAAGCTGCAGGTGCCTGTGCCACCTGCCGGCATTATTCATTTCCGTGTCCCGCCATCCGCTAATATTCTAGCGGGACTTATCTAACCGCTTTTAGAGGCCGGGCCAAGGATTGATTGCCGGCGATATGCTTTTCTGGAAAGCGGCGGCTCAGGCATGCCGCGGCCGCTCCGCCACGTCGAAGTTCACATCCCAGTCCTTTTCCGGCCCCTTTTTGCCGAGCGGATCGCGGTGTTCCGTCGCGTCGTCTGAGCCGGTGATCACGGTCGGTTTGGCGCTTGCGACGCCGTTTGCCTTACCGTCCGCCTGGGATTTGGCGTATTGTCCCTCGGCGTCCTTGTGGATTTTGGCGCTATCGGTGTTTTCGGTCATGATATCTCCTTCCGGATGAAGTCAGGCCGCGGGCTGCGGCCCGACGCGTGGGACACGGGCGGTTCAGACCGTGGTCGAACCCGCCAGCGTATCGGTCGAACTATTGTTGACCCGCAGGTTGTTCTGGACGTGCCGGACACCGGACACGTCGTCCACCAGGTCCTCGGCGCGGCGCTTGTCCCAGCGGCTCGACACGAAACCGTCGAGCGTCACTTCGGCTCCCTGAACCGTCACGGTGATGTTCGATGCGTCGAGCACCGGATCGTCGCTGAGGCGATCATTGACGTCTTCTTCGATGCGGGCGTCGGAGCGCTGATAGCCCTTTGGACCCTTGCCGCGATGCTCATCCATCTTGCGGCGACGCTCGGCATCTTCGTCACCGAACCAGGAGGCGACTTCATCACCGGCGCGCTCCATGAAGCCGCGCCTATGGCCATAATCGTCCGAACCGCGGAAGCGGCTGTCCGAACCCGAACGGCCTTCACCCCCGAAACGGTAGTCCGAGCCGTAACGGTCGCCATAGGCCTGGTTGACGCGGTTGCGGCCCGGCTCGTAGCTGAACGACGAGGGTCGGCCGCGATAGGACTCTCGGGCCCACGCCTGCGACTGCTCCGAATCACCATAACCGGCCTCGAACCCGCCGTCGTCGGACGCCCATTGTTCGCTGCGGCCGTAACGGGGAAACCGTGAACGATCGCCGTCCTCCCGATTGGCATCACTTTCGCGGGAGCCGCGCACATAACCTGTGTCGCCCGGGCGGTAATCGCTGGAGGTCTCGCGCGCAAAATCACGCTCGTCGCGCATCCGGTCGTTTCGATACCCGCCCGATTGGGAATGATTTCCACTAGCCATTGTCTGTCTCCTCCGTCTGGTTTGGTCCCGTTTCGAATGGGACGCAGACTCAACCCGGCCTCCTCGAGATTGTTCCCCTTTGGGAGGAATCCCGGAGGTCAGCCGGGAGAAACGGCCGCGACCATGGAGAGGCCCGGAAGAATTTCGCCGGCAGCGATTTCCGCCGATTCGGCATGGATGACCGTGCCGGAAACGGGCGGTGCTGCCGCCTGCTTGGCCGTCAGATTGGCACGAAGCTGCAGCAGGCGGTCCGCCAGCCGCCAATCGACGGCAATCACGCCATCTTCGGTGTCGAGTACACGGCCAGCGTGAGGAGGGACGGCGAGAAGTCCCGGAACGATGTGCGCGCGCCGCTTGGCGATCAGCGTGCGCATGCGGTCGCGATGCACCTGCCCTTCCGGCGTGCGAGCGCGGTTCCAATGCAGCTTCGAGCGATCGAACGCCTCCACCGCGTTCGGGTCGAAATTCGCCCCTTCGTCGATGCGGCTGTCCGGGAGGGTGTTGGCAAGTTCGCCTTCGTCATCGCTGAAGAAGCGGAACCCCTGGGTTTCGCAGTAGTCGTCGCCCATGAATAGCAGCGGTATCTGCGGCGACAGGATCAGGATCGCTGTCAGCACACGCAGCATCCGCGGATCGGCACGCGACGCCAGCCGCTCGCCGGAAGCGCGATAGCCGATCTGGCCATGGTCCTGGAGGAAGTTGATGAAGGCGACCGGCGACAGGTGACCGCTGGGCTCGCCGCGCGCCTCGCCATCCGGTCCGGTTTCGCCCTGACAGATGAACCCCTCCGCGAGGCCCCGGGCGAGCCTGCGCACCGGCTCATCCATGGATATGCCGGCCTGGCCGGCCGTCTCGCCGGTAGCGACAACATGGGCGGCGTGGCAAACATCGTGGTTCCAGACGGCGTCATAGAGCAAAGCTCTGCCGGCTTGGCCGCGCTCCAGGTAGTGGGTGATATTGCGATGATCATCCATCACCAGATGCCGCCGCCGGCCCGTCACCTCGCGTTGAACCCGCTTTGCCAATTCCCACAGGACGTGCATCTGCGACGCATCGTCATTGATCTGATCGACCGCATCCAGCCGCAAACCGTCGAGGTTGTATTCCTCCAGCCAATAAAGCGCATTCTCGATGAAGAACTGCCGCACCGGACGCTGGCCGAAATTGATCGCCGGGCCGGATGGTGTCGCGCGATCCGGATCGAAAAAGGACGGCACATAGGCCTGGAACAGGCTGCCACGCGGGCCGAAACGATTGTGGACGACATCGAGGACGACAGAGAGGCCGTGCCGATGCGCCGCGTCGATGAAGGCCTTCATATCGTCCGGTTCACCATAGGCGTGATGCGGCGCATAGGGCAGCACGCCGTCGTAACCCCAGCCGCGGTTTCCGGGAAACTGGTTGACCGGCATGACCTGCAGCATCGTCACGCCGAGCGAGGCGATCTCACGCAGCCGCTCGATCGCGGCGCGAAATGTCCCCTCCGGGGTGAAGGTGCCGATATGGACCTCGTAGAGGACCGCTTCCTCCCAGGCATGCCCGCTCCAGTCGGGCATATGCCAGTGGTAGGTGGTCGGATCGACGAGCATCGAAGGGCCATCGATGCCGCCAGCCTGGGCACGCGACGCAGGGTCGGCCATCACGGCGCCGTCGGGCATCACGAACCGATACGGTGTGCCCTGCGCGATGCCGTCCGTCGTCAGCGTGAACCAACCCTCGCCCGCCGGCAGCATCTCGCGATTGCGGCCGGCGATCTGCGCCCGAAGGCGCTCCAGGTCCGGCGCCCAGATCCGGAATAGCACTTCGCCATCACCCAGATATTCGGCTCCCCAGGACTTGGGAAAAGTGCGGCGGGACGGCTGGGCAAAACCTTCGTTTCGCGAATCGAACGGTGTAAAATCTCGCGTCAGCGACATGACATCTCCTTGGCTGCAATTGTTCCAAGGAAATACGAGTCCGCGGGGAAAAGTTCCCTTCTTCCTGATAACCCGTTGTTTTATATTGATTAAAATAAGGCACGGCGCCTGAGATCGACGCGTTTGCTCCGCTTATTCGATACGGCTGGTTGTCTGCGGATCGAAGACCACGGCCTTGTCGAGATTGAAGGCGAACGGGAACTTCTGGCCGAGCTCGACATGCACGTCGGAGCGGGTGCGGGCGGTGAAGGTCGCACCGTCCAGCTTGCCGGTGACGAAGGTGTCGGAGCCGGTCGGTTCGATCATCGTCACTTCCGCCTCGATCTGGGCGGTGGCGCGGGCCTGCGGATCCACAAGACCGGCATCGGTAATCGTCTCCGGGCGCAGGCCGAGAATGACGTCCTTGCCATCCGGAAGACTGGTGGTCACGGAAGGCGGCATGGCGACCCTGACGCCGTCATTTCCGAACAGCGCAATGCTCTGCTGGCCATTGGCGCCGGATACCTTGCCCTTCAACATGTTCATCGCCGGCGAGCCCATGAAATCGGCGACGAAGAGATTGGCCGGACGGCCATAGATTTCCGCCGGCGTGCCGACCTGCTGCACCATGCCCTCCTTGAGGACGACGATCTTGGTCGCGAGTGTCATCGCCTCGATCTGGTCGTGGGTGACGTAGACGATGGTGGCATGGGTATTCTGGTGCAGCGCCTTGATCTCGGCGCGCACTTCGACGCGCAGCTTGGCGTCGAGGTTGGAGAGCGGCTCGTCGAACAGGAACACGCGCGGCTGGCGCACCAGTGCCCGTCCCATGGCGACGCGCTGCCGCTGGCCACCGGAGAGCTGGCTCGGACGGCGCTTCAGGAGATGCTCGATCTGCAGGGTCTTGGCGACCTGCTTGACCGCCGCCTCGCGCTGCGCCTTCTCGACGCCGCGCATTTCAAGCGCGAACGCGATGTTCTGTTCGACCGTCATGTTCGGATAGAGCGCGTAGGACTGGAAGACCATGGCGATATCGCGCTGCGACGGATGCAGGTCGTTGATCACCTGGCCGTCGATGACGATGTCGCCCGACGACGGCGGCAGCAGGCCGGCGATTGCGTTGAGCAGGGTGGACTTGCCGCAGCCCGACGGGCCGACGAGAACCAGGAAGCCGCCCTTTTCGAGCTCGATATTGATGCCCTTCAGAATCTCGTTATTGCCGATCTTCTTGCGAATATCCTTGATTTCAAGAAAGCTCATGTGCGGTTATCCCTTGACTGCGCCGGCCATCAGGCCGCGCACGAAATAGCGTCCGGCGACGACATAGACGAACAGCGTCGGAAGCGCTGCGAACACCGCAGCCGCCATATCGACATTGTATTCCTTGACCCCGGTGGAGGAGGCAACGAGGTTGTTGAGCGCCACCGTCATCGGCGAGGACGTGCCGGACGAGAAGGAAACGCCGAATAGGAAGTCGTTCCAGATGTTGGTGAACTGGTAGATGATCGTCACGACGATGATCGGTCCGGAACTCGGCAGCAGGATGCGCCAGAAGATCCGGAAGAACCCGGCGCCGTCGATCATCGCGGCCTTTACCAGTTCATCCGGAAAGGCTTCGTAATAGTTGCGGAAGAACAGCGTGGTGAAGCCGAGGCCGTAGATCACGTGGACGATGACGAGGCCGGTGGTGGAGTTCGAGAGCCCGAACGTGCCGAGCACCCGCGCCATCGGGATCAGGACCGCCTGGAACGGAATGAAGCAGGCAAACAGCATCATGCCGAAGACCAGCTTGTGGCCCGGGAAGCGCCACTTGGTCAGCACGTAGCCGTTGAGCGCGCCGAGCAGGGTCGAGATCAGAACGGCAGGAACCACCATCTTGATGGAGTTCCAGAAATAGCCCTTGATGCCGACGCAGCTGACCCCGATGCAGGCCTCGCCCCAGGCGCGAACCCAGGCGGCGACCGAGGGATCGCGCGGCAGCGCCAGCATGTCGCCGCCGCGGATCTCGTCGAGCGACTTCAGGGACGTCGACAGCATGACGTAGAGCGGCAGAAGATAGACGAGTGCCAGGATGACCAGCGCCCCATAGATGAAATAACGGGCGGTACGGGCTCCGCCGGCGCTGACGGTTTCGTTAGCGGCGCTCATTGCTTTCTCTCCCGCAGTTCCGAATAGAGATAGGGCACGATGATCGCGGTAATGCCCATCAGCATCATCACGGCGCTCGCCGATCCGACATTCATCTGGTTACGGGTGAACGTGTAGGAATACATGAAGGTGGACGGCAGCTCGGTTGCATTGCCCGGTCCGCCGCCGGTCAGCGCGATGACCAGGTCGTAGGATTTGATCGCCATATGCGCGAGCACGATGAAGGCGGAGAGGAAGACCGGTCGCAGCAGCGGAATGATGATGCGTCGATAGATGGATACCGTCGAGGCGCCATCGATCTGGGCCGCTTTGATGATCTCGCCGTCTATGCCGCGCAGCCCGGCGAGGAACATCGCCATGACAAAGCCTGACGCCTGCCAGACCCCGGCGATGACGACGGTATAGATCGCCATCTTGGGGTTGACCAGCCAGTCAAACTTGAAGCTCGTCCAGCCGAGATTGTGCATTGTGTTCTCAAGCCCGAGACCTGGGTTGAGGAACCATTTCCACGCGGTACCCGTGACGACGAAGGAGAGCGCCATCGGATAGAGGAAGATCGGCCTGAGCAGGCCTTCGGCGCGGATCCGCTGGTCCATGAGGATCGCGATGCCGAGCCCGAGGATGATGCAGATGCCGATATAGAGAACCCCGAAGATCGCGAGATTCTGCATCGCCACATACCAGTTCGGCTGTGACCAGAGGCGGAAATAGGCGTCGAAACCGCCCCATTTGTAGACGGGCAGGATGCGTGAGGTCGTGAAGGAAAGATAGACCGTCCAGAGGATGAAGCCGTAGACGAAGACGAGGATCACCGCGAACGACGGCGCCAGCACGATCTTCGGCAGCGCGTTGCGCAATCCGTCCGCAAACGAGCGGCGCTGTCTCTGCGGCTCAAGCACGGGAACCGGTTCGATTGTCGTCATCATGACCTCCGGCAGACACCAGAACTAAGAGATACCGGCAAGCCGGAATTTGAAAAGTGGCCGGGAGATTATCCCGGCCACTCGAATGTCAGAACTTTCGCGCAAACGCGATCACTTGGCAGCCTTCACCGCTTCCGGCAGGCGCTTCAGCGCTGCTTCGGTGGTGAGCTGGCCGTTCAGGTGCTGGGTGATGACGTCCAGCATGGCTTCCTTGATGGCAGCCGGCTGAGCGTAACCGTGAGCGAGCGAGCCCATCAGCGTGCCCTTGGAAGAGGCTTCCGTCAGGTCCGCCATGCCCTTCTTGCCGCAATCGTCGAACTTTTCGTTCGAGACGTCGGTACGGGCAGGAACGGAACCCTTGACCGTGTTGAAGGCGATCTGGAAGGCCGGATCTTCGACAGCGGACGCCATCTTGAGCTGAGCCTTTTCGGCGTCGCCGCCAACGTTGAACATCATGAACTGGTCGGCGTTGAAGAGGACCGAGCCCTGCGTGCCGGGGAAGCGGATGCAGACGAAGTCCGTGCCCGGCTTCTTGTTGGCGCGCAGCCACTCGCCCTTGGACCAGTCGCCCATTTCCTGAGCGCCCGCCTTGCCTTCGATGACGAGGGCGGTCGACAGGTTCCATTCGCGGCCCGAGAAGTTCGGGTCAAAATAGGTGCGCAGCTTCGACATCGTGTCGAAGACCTTCTTCATCGTGTCGCCGGACAAAGCGGCCGGGTCGAGATCGAGGACGGCCTTCTTGTAGAAGTCCGGACCACCGGTCGAAAGCACGACGGCTTCCCAGAGCGTGCCGTCCTGCCACGGAACGCCGCCGTGAGCGAGAGCGGTGAGGCCTTGGGCCTTGAAGGCGTCGAGCAGCGTGATGAACTCGGCAATATTGGTCGGAACCTTGCCGCCAGCCTTGTCGAGTGCCGCCTTGTTGATCCACAGCCAGTTGGTGGAGTGGATGTTCACCGGAGCAGCGATCCAGTGGCCGTCATACTTCGAGAAGTTCTGCAGAGCGGCCGGGATAACCTTGTCCCAGCCTTCCTTCTTGGCGAGGTCGTCAAGGTTTGCGGCAACGCCCATTTCGGCCCAGTCCTTCAGGTCGAAACCGAGAAGCTGGACGGCGGTCGGCGGGTCGCCGGCCGTGACGCGGGCGCGCAGGGCGGTCATGGCGGCAGAGCCTGCACCACCGGCAACCGGCATGTCCTTCCAGGCGACGCCCTGCTTCTGGAGGTTTTCCTTGAGCACGTTGAGCGCTGCGGCTTCACCACCCGAAGTCCACCAATGCAGGACTTCGACCTGTTCTGCGGCCTTGGCGGCACCAGCGGTCATGGCGATAAGGGCCGCACCGGCGGCGAGTTTGGCAATCATTCGAATATTCATTGAGAATCTCCCTTTGTATCCGGGCTCCTCTCCGGATATGGCGATTTATAACGATATAATTACAGTCAGTGTCAACCCGCCCGGAGGATTTTTTACGTCAGGAAGCGACCAACTTAACATGAGGAAAAAACTGGCAAAATTGGTACGCGACGAATTTTTACTCAGGAATCGAGAAAAATTCCTGGCGACTTTCGAAAAATTTGTAACGATATAGATGAGGCTCGCTCCGGTTTCGGGGCGGGAGCGGAGGAGAAGAGGATATGTCGCTGGAAGACCTGGGGGAGAAGGGTCGGCGGGCGAAGTCGGAGCGGGCAGCCGCAAAATCCGGCGTTGACGCGAAGCCCACCCTTAAGACGATCGCCGAACTGACAGGACTTGCGGTCACGACCGTGTCGCACGCGCTTGCCGATGCGCCGCAGATCGCGCTCGAAACACGCCAGCGCGTCCGCAAGGTCGCAGCCGATATCGGCTACCTGCCGGACCGGGCAGCGCAGCGCCTGCGCACCGGCCGCACCAATGTCATCAGCCTCGTTCTCGATCCGCACGAGGAAATCCTCGGTTATGCCACCTCGATGATCAACGGCCTCACCGAAGCCTTGCGGGGCACGGCCTATCATCTGGTCATAACGCCGCATTTTTCCGATACGCCGCAGATCGAACCGGTGCGCCATATCATGCGCAACCGCATGGCCGACGGCATTGTCTTCACCCGTACCGAGCCGGCGGACGAGCGCGTCAAGCTGTTGATGGAGAACAATTTTCCGTTCATCTGTCACGGCCGGACCGAGCTTGCCACCGCTCACCCATACGTCGACTACGACAATTACAGCTTCGCGTATCAGGCCGCGAAAAAGCTGATCGCCACGGGTGCGAGAAAGCTCTCGATCATCCTGCCGCCGGAGCGCTTCACCTTCGCCCATCACCTCAAACACGGCTTCATGACGGCGGTGCGCGAGGAAGGCGTCGGCTTCGAGATCGCCAAGGGCGTTACCCTCGACAGCAAGTCGGACGACATCCGCGACTATCTGTTCCGCCGCATGGGCGAACCGGAGCGTCCCGACAGCTATATCTGCGGCGGCGAGGTATCCGCACTCGCGGTCATGGCATCCGCCTACGACCACAGGCTGGAACTGGGGAAGGATATCAGGCTGGTGGCGAAGCAGACATCGGGCCTTTTCGACCAGATCCGCCCCCGCGTGGAGACGATCTACGAGGACCTGGCGGAAGCAGGCTTCCTGATGGGCAAGCTGCTGTTGAAGCGGATCGCCGGCCCCGCCCCCATCCAGGAATTGCAGGCGCTCCAGACGGTCTGACCGCCCGGAGCGCCGTTCGCGGCTTCTCAGTCCTCTTCGACGAAGACCTGTTCGCGCTTCTTCTTGACGCTCGGCAAGAAGACGACGACGAGGACGAGGGCTGCGAGGAAGAGAAGGGCCGCGCTGATGGGACGTTGGACGAATGTCATCGGATCGCCGCGCGATAGGATCATCGCCCGCCTGAGATTCTCTTCCAGCAGCGGCCCGAGCACGAAGCCGAGCAGCAGTGGCGCCGGTTCGCAGCGCAGCTTCAACAGCGCGTAGCCGATGAGGCCGAAGAACGCGACGGCATAGAGGTCGTAGACGTTCGAGTTGACGCTGTAGACCCCGATCGAGCAGAAGGCCATGATGATCGGGAACAGCACGTAGTAGGGGATCGTCAGCAGCTTAACCCACAGCCCGATGAGTGGCAGGTTGAGGATGACGAGCATCAGGTTGCCGATCCACATCGAGGCAATGATGCCCCAGAAGAGGGCCGGCTGTTCGGTCGCCACGTTGGGGCCTGGAACGATGCCCTGGATGATCATCGCGCCGATCATCAGCGCCATGACCGGGTTGGCCGGGATGCCGAGCGTGAGCAGCGGGATGAACGAGGTTTGCGCACCGGCATTGTTGGCCGATTCCGGACCGGCAACGCCGGCGACCGCCCCGTGGCCGAATTCTTCCGGATGTTTCGAAACCTTCTTTTCGACCGTGTAGGACGCAAACGCCGCAAGGATGGCGCCGCCGCCCGGCAGGATGCCGAGGATCGAGCCGATGGCCGTGCCGCGCAGGACCGGCCCGACCATTGCCTTGAAATCCTCCCGCGACGGCATCAGCTCGCTGACCTTCGCCATCAGCACGGAGCGGGTTTTTTCGTTCTCGAGATTGCGCAGGATTTCCGCGATGCCGAAGACGCCGACCGCGACTGCCACGAAGTTCAGCCCGTCCGCATATTCGCGGATCCCGAGCGTGAAGCGCGGCGTGCCGGTGTAGATATCGGTGCCGACGAGACCGAGCAGCAGGCCGAGCGCCACCATTGCGAGCGCCTTGACGATCGAGCCGTGAGCGAGCGCAATCGAGGAGACGAGACCCACAACCATCAGCGAGAAATATTCGGCCGCGCCGAACTGCAGCGCGATCTGGGTGAGCGGCGGCGCAAAGATCGCGACGAGGAAGGTCGATACGGTGCCGGCAAAGAACGAGCCGATCGCGGCGATCGCCAGAGCCGCTCCCGCCCGGCCCTTGCGCGCCATCTGGTAGCCGTCGATGGCGGTGACGGCAGACGAGGACTCGCCCGGCATGTTGATCAGGATCGCCGTGGTCGAACCGCCGTATTGCGCACCGTAATAGATGCCGGCGAGCATGATCAGCGACGAGACCGGTTCGAGCTGGAAGGTGATCGGCAGAAGCATGGCGATCGTCGCCGTGGCCCCGATGCCGGGCAGCACCCCGATCAGCGTGCCGAGCAGCACCCCGATCAGGCAGAAGAACAGGTTCTCGAGCGACGTCGCCGTCGCAAAACCAAGCGCGAGATTATTGAAAAGATCCATCACTCAAACCTCAATAACCGAGCCAGGGCCCGAAACGGCGGAACGGAAGGCCGAGGCCATAGCTGAAGACGGCGACGGAGAAGACCGTCAGAGCCGCCGACAGGACGAGCGCGGTAAGCGGCTTCATGCGGCCCGAGGCGAAGGAGGCGATCAGTGCGGTGACGAAGATCGATGGCACGAAGCCCAGCCCGCGAACGGTAAGGCCGAAAAAGATCGGCGCCGGCAGGATGAAGATCATCCCGCGCAATGCGAGCGCTCCGATCGGCCCGCCGTCCACCCGCATCGACTGGATGAGGATGATCGCGCCGAACAGGATGAGCGCGCAGGCGAGGATGAACGGAAAATAGCCAGGCCCCATGCGCAGTGCCGTACCGAGTTCCAGTTCGAACGACTGGTAGGCGAAGAACAGGCCTGTCGCGATCAGCAGCAGCCCGCAGATCAGATTGGCAGTGTCGAATTTCAGCGAATTCATGATGTCTCCGTGACGTGGGAGATGCTTTGCCGGACGTGCCCTTCATCCGCCCTGCCAGACACGTTCTCCCGCTCGGGGAAGAAGCATTATGCCGCACCGGCTCCCGGACCGCAGGCATAAGCTTGGCAGGTATTCCCTCCCCGCAAGCGGGGAGAGGATCGGAGTTGGGGCAGGCAGACTGCGGAAACCTTAGTCCGCGTACTGCCCGGCAGCCTGGATGACCGGCTTCCAGCGGGCGATTTCGCCTTCCAGCTTGGCCTTCAGGGCCGCCGGAGTGGCGTCGTTGTCCGGCGACGGTTCGGTGCCGAGTTCAGCGAAACGGGCGGCAACGTTCGGGTTCTTCAAGGCAGACTTGAGGGCCTTGTTGAGCTTGTCGAGAGCGTCCTTCGGCGTGCCTTTCGGCGCATAGAGACCATGCCAGATGCCGACCTGCATGTCCGGCAGACCGGCTTCCTTGACGGTCGGGACGTCCTTCAGGACGTTAAGCCGGGCCGGTGACGTGACCGCGTAGGCCTTTACCGTGCCGCCCTGGATCTGCTTGGTGGTGTTGGTGGTCTGGTCGCACATGATATCGACCTGGCCGCCGAGAAGATCGGTCATCGCAGGGCCGGTGCCCTTGTAGGGAACGGTGACGAGCGACGTCTTGATCGAGCTCATGAACAGCATGCCGCAGAGATGCGACGCGGCGCCGATGCCGGCATTCGCAACCGTCACCTTGTCGCTGTTGGCCTTGGCGTATTCGATGAGGCCCTTGAGGTCGGTCGCCGGCATGTCCTTGCGGGCGAGAAGCGTCATCGGAACGTCGGTGACAAGACCGACATATTCGAAAGCGTTCAGGGTGTCATAGGGCAGCTTGCGATAGAGCGAAGCGCTGGTCGCCATGCCGATGTGGTGCAGGAGGACGGTGTAGCCGTCCGCTTCGGCATTCGCGACGCGGGCAGCGCCGAGCGTACCGCCGGCACCGCCGACGTTTTCAACGACGATCTGCTTGCCGAGATCCTTCGACATGGATTCGGCGACGAGGCGCGCGACAGTGTCGGTCGGGCCGCCGGCCGCGAACGGCACGATCATGGTGATCTGGCGCTCGGGATACCCCTGCGCATTCGCCGACGCGGAAAAAAGGGAAAGCGCCGCAAGAGCGGTCGCGCCGATAACGGCGTTCAGAATTTTCATCGGGGCTCCTCCAGGATGAAATGTGGCACAGCCGGCGCGCAAATTTCCTCCGGCGCCAACCTGGGAGCCATTAGCGGCAAGACGCGCCGCACCCGCAATTGTTGCGGAGGCCTTAAAACAGCATTTCCGTAAATACCGCGGCGCAACATGGGTGGATTCGGGAACAATCGGCAAAAAGCATGGGTGGAAATCCACACATGCCGCCGTTATCAACCGTCCCTGTCGTCCTGCAGCAGGTGTTCCGGACCGAGCAGCTTCTTGTCGAGCCCATATTTCTGCATCTTTTCGTACAGTGTCTTGCGGGAGATGCCGAGGGATTCGTAGACTGGTCTCAGCGCGCCGCCATGCGCTGCGATCTCGCCGGCGATCAGGTTGCGCTCGAAGGCTGCAACCTTGTCTGCAAGCCGCCCTGCCCCATCCTTGGGGCCGCCGGTTTCGCCCGGCTTCGGATCGAGACCGAGCACCAGCCGATCGGCGGCGTTGCGCAGTTCCCGGACATTGCCCGGCCAGTCTCGCTGGGCAATCGCCGAAATCACCTCGGCCGGCACTTCCATGTCATCGCGGCCATAACGCGCCGCCGCCTCCCGCACCAACTGGAGAAAGAGAAGCGGGATATCCGATCGCCTCTGCGCCAGCGACGGCACATGGATGGTGGCAACGTTGAGCCGGTAAAGAAGATCGGCGCGGAACCGGCCCGCCGCCACTTCCGCTTCCAGATCCACCTTGCTGGTGGCGATGAAGCGCACGTCGAGCGGCACTGTCTCGTTGGAGCCGAGCCGGGTGATGACCCGCTCCTGCAGCACGCGCAGGAACTTCGCCTGCAGATCGACCGGCATGGAGCCGATCTCGTCAAGCAGGATCGTGCCGCCGCGGCCGTGTTCGAACTTGCCGTAGCGCGGCCTGAGCGCGCCTGGAAAGGCGCCGGCCTCATGGCCGAAGAGCTCGCTCTCGATCAGGTTGTCGGGAAGGGCTGCGCAATTGATGGCAATGAAGGGTCGGTTGGCGCGCGAGCTGATGTCGTGGAGGCCCCGCGCCACCACTTCCTTGCCGGCGCCGGTTTCGCCGATGATCAGCGTATCGGCATCCGTGGCACCGATGGCGCGGATCCGGTAGCGCAGATCGACCATGACCTGGGTGCGGCCGGGAAGCCGGGCTTCGACATCGTCGCGCTTGCCGGCAACGGCCCTTAGGCGGCGATTTTCCAGCACCAGGCTGCGCCGGTCGAGCGCGCGCCGGATGATGCCGGCGAGATGCTGCGGCGTGAACGGCTTTTCCAGAAAATCGTAGGCGCCTTCCCGCATGGCCTTGACCGCAAGCTGCACGTCGCCATGACCCGTGACCAGGATGACCGGGATTTCCGCATCGAGCTCGCGGATCTTCTGGAGCAGCGTCATCCCGTCGGTTCCCGGCATGCGGATATCGCTGACGACGACGCCGTCGAACCCGAAGCCGGTCAGTTCCAGCACATGATCGGCATTGGAAAATGTCAAGACCGCCAGGCCGAAGAGCTCCAGCGCCTGGGCCGTCGAGCGGCGCAGTTCCTCCTCGTCGTCGACCAGCAGAACCCTTTGCTCGCTCACTCGGCTGCCTCCAGAAGGTTGCCGTCGGCAACTTCGAGTTCGATCAGGAAGACCGCGCCGCCTTCCGGATGATCGGCAACGCTCAGGCTGCCGCCGAAATCCTTGATGATGTTGTAGGAGATCGACAGCCCCAGCCCCAGGCCCCTGCCGACGCCCTTGGTCGTGAAGAACGGATCGAAGATGCGCTCGTGGATGGCCGCGGCGACCCCCGGTCCGCGATCGCGCACCGAAACCATGACCTTGTTGCCCGCCTGCTCGGCGGAAACCGTGATCCGCCGGTCGTCAAGGCCTTCGACGGCATCGGCGGCATTGGTAATAATGTTGACCAGCACCTGTTGAAGCCGCACAGCGCCTGCCTTCACCGCGGGAATAGCGGGATCGATCTCAATATCCAGTTCCGCATCCGCCGCCTTCAGGCGTGCTGCGACGATCTCCAGCGTGTCGCGCATCACGTCGTCGAGCACGACCGACCCGAGCTTTTCGTTCGGCTTGCGGGCGAAATTGCGCAGATGCCTGCTGATCGAGGCCATGCGGTCGATGAGCGCGGAAATGCGCCGGACATTGTCCCGCGCGTCGTCGGTGCGCCCGAGATCGATCAGCACGCCGGCCGTTTCCGCATAGGTCTTGGCGGCGGCAAGAGGCTGGTTGAGTTCGTGCGACAGGGCCGCCGACATCTGGCCAAGGCCCGCGAGCTTGCCCGCCTGGATGAGGTCCGCCTGGGTCTGGCGCAGCCGCTGTTCGGTCAGCCGCCGCTCGGCGATCTCCTCCTCGATGCGGCTGTTGACGCGGGCGAGATCGGCGGTGCGCTCGGCGACGCGGTGCTCGAGTTCGTTGCGCGCCTCGGCCTGCAGCATCAGGCGTTCGTTGAGCCGCGCACGGCGCTGCAGGACGATGGCGAGCCCGAGGCCGGCAAGGCAGAGCGTCAAAAGTGCTGCAACCGTCGCCGTCTTCGCCTGGGTATGCACCGAACCGGTATCCATCAGCACGTTGACGGTCCAACCCGCGTCCGGCATCGGTTGCGAGACGACGAGATATTCCTTCTCGACCCCGCCATCCCGGATGGTCATGACATCGCGCCCTGCGAGGCTGCCGCGCCTGACCGGCAATTCGCGAAGCCTGGCGTCCGCATACCGCCGCGACGCTTCGGTACGGGCGATCCGGTCGGGCGTCAGCGGCAGGATGCTCGCATAGAGCCACTCCGGGCTGCCGGTCATGAAGATGATGCCTTCGGGATCCGACACGAAAATCCGGTCGTCGCCGCCGCCCCAGGAGGCTTCGAGGATGTCGATATCCACCTTGAAGACGATCACGCCGCGGATGGCGCCGCCGATCTCGATCGGCGAGCCGAAATAGTAGCCGCGCTTCAAAGAGGTCGTGCCGAGCGCGTAGAAGCGGGACTGGCGACCCTCGGCCGCATCCTGGAAATAGGGCCGATAGGTGAAGTTCTCGCCGACAAAGCTGACCGGGCTGTCATAATTGCTGGCAGCGATGGTCTCGCCATCCATTGTCATCACATAAATGTCGGAGGATTTCAGAAGCCCGTTGATTTCCTTGAGATAGGCATTCGTTGTCGCCCGCAGCGTCTCGTTCTTCGGATCGAGGATCACCGCCTCGATATTCTGCTGATCGGCGATCAGGGCGGGCAGCGCCTCATAACGCTTCAGATGGCCGTCGAGCGCCGATACCGCCAGGCGCAGCGTCGTGCCTGCCTGGACTTCGGCCTCATCGATATAGCCGCGCGCGAGGATATCGCTGCCCTTGAAGACCAGCGCAAGACCGACCGCCGCAAGCAGGACCAAAGGCAGAAGAATGCGATATCTCAACAGGTCCGGGTTCCTCCGCTCGTTTCCCGCCCGGCTGACGGGAAAGCGGCATTCTAACCGCTGCACTGCTGATTTCCATAAAATCCTTCCGGCATTGGGCAGGCATCTGTGACGATGGTCGCTGCGGGTGTTTGGAGGGGCCGGCGGGCGTGATCGGATGATGCAAGCATTCGTCGTGTTCTCGTAATAATTTCCACCTACCGCTTGACTTCACGACTGATCGTGCTTCGATCACAGGCGTAAATGGGGAAAGCCGCAAGGGCGGCGCAAGGGGTTTTTAATGGTCTATATACTCGCACTTTTGATCGGTGTCGTCGCCGGCCTGCGCGCCATGACCGCACCTGCAGCTATTGCCTGGGCTGCCTATCTCGGCTGGCTCAATCTCTCCGGTTCCTGGCTCTCCTTCATGGGCACGATCTGGGCCGTCGGCATATTCACCATCCTTGCCGTCGTCGAACTGGTCACCGACCAGCTTCCCTCGACGCCGAGCCGCAAGGTGCCGCAGCAGTTCGGCGCCCGCCTGATCATGGGCGCGCTCACGGGTGCCGCGATCGGCACGCCCTATGGCGGCTGGATCGTCGGCCTGATCGCCGGCATCATCGGCGCCGCAATCGGCACCTATGGTGGCGCTGCCGTCCGCGGCAAGCTGGCCGCCAGCTTCGGCAAGGATCCGCCGGCCGCCTTCATCGAGGACGCTGTCGCGATCGTCGCGGCCTATCTCATCATCGCGTCCCTGCCTGCGGCTGCGGTATGAAAACCTTCGACGCCATCATCATAGGGGCCGGCCAGGCCGGCCCCTCGCTCGCCGGGCGCTTCAACGACGCCGGCAAGACGGTCGCGATCATCGAGCGCAAACATGTCGGCGGCACCTGCGTCAATACCGGCTGCAAGCCGACCAAGACGCTCGTCGCCAGCGCCTATGCCGCCCAGGTCGCCCGCCGCGGTAGCGATTATGGCGTGGTTCTCGACAGCCCGGTGAAGATCGACATGCCGGCCGTCATGCGGCGTTCGCACAAGGTGACGCTCGACTCGCGCCAGGGCAACGAAAGCTGGCTCGAGGGCATGCCGAACTGCACGCTGATCCGCGGCCATGCCCGGTTCGAGGATAAAAATACGATCCGCGTCGGCGACGAGCTTCTGACCGCGCCGCAGATCTTTCTGAACGTCGGCGGCCGCGCCGCGATCCCGGATTTCCCGGGCGTCGGCGACGTGCCCTACATGACCAACAGCGACATCGTCATGCTCGACCGGGTGCCGAAACATCTGGTCATCGTCGGCGGCAGCTATATCGGGCTGGAATTCGCCCAGATCTACCGCCGCTTCGGCGCAGAAGTCACCGTCGTCGAAAAAGGCCCGCGCCTTGTCGGGCGCGAGGACGAGGAAATCTCGCAGGCGATCCGCGAAATCCTCGAAGCCGAAGGCATCCATGTCCGCACCGGCGCCGAGTGCATCCGGTTCCGCAAGCATGAAGACGGCGTCGCCGTCGGCGTCGACTGCACCGACGGCGCACCGGAAGTGATCGGCTCCGACGTACTGCTCGCCGTCGGCCGCCGGCCGAACACCGACGATCTCGGCCTCGACAAGGCCGGCGTCGAGCTGGATGCCCGTGGCTACATCAAGGTCGGCGACGACCTCTCGACCAATGTCGCCGGCATCTGGGCGATGGGCGATTGCAACGGCCGTGGCGCCTTCACCCACACCGCCTATAACGACTTCGAGATCATCGCCGCCAACCTCTTCGACGGCGAGAACCGCAAGGTCTCCGACCGGCTGGTTGGTTACGCGCTTTATATCGACCCGCCACTCGGCCGCGTCGGCATGAGCGAGGCGGAGGCCAGCAAGTCCGGCCGCAATGTCCTGGTCGGCCGCCAGTCGATGGCAAGGGTCGGCCGCGCGGTCGAGAAGGGTGAAACGCAGGGCCTGATGAAATTCGTGGCGGATGCGGACACCCACGAGATCCTGGGCGCCGCCATCCTCGGCACCGGCGGTGACGAATCGATCCACGGCGTGCTCGATCTGATGAATGCCCGCGCCACCTACGACACCCTGCGCTGGGCGGTACCGATCCATCCGACGGTCTCGGAATTCTGGCCGACGGTCGTCCTCGGTATGAAGCCGATCTGAAACCCTATTTGAGACACGACTAAAATTTTATCGATCGCCTGAAGCGGCCGGCAAGCATTTCCGTCTATGACCGGGGGCATCAGTGTCCCTGTTCATGATGGAAACAGATGTGCGGTTTTGCGGGCTTCGTCGGTGAGGCATACGGCTCCGGAAATCCGGAGGCCCTGCTCTCTTCCATGGCACATGCGATCGCCCATCGCGGACCGGACGGACAAGGCATTTTCGCCGCTCCCGGCCTGGGCCTGGCGCATGTGCGGCTGTCGATCGTCGGGCTTTCCGACGGCCAGCAGCCGATGACGGATGCCGAGGGCCGCTTCACCATCGTCTTCAACGGTGAGATCTTCAACTATGTCGAACTGCGCGACGAACTGAAGGCACGCGGCATCGCATTCCGAACCGGCAGCGACACGGAAGTCCTGCTGCAGCTCTACGCGACCTATGGCGAGGCCTGCCTGTCGCGCCTCAATGGCGACTATGCCTTCGCGATCTGGGATCACCGCGAGCGCCGGCTGATGCTTGCCCGCGACCGGATGGGTGTGCGGCCGCTCTTTTATACCGAGCACAAGGGCTCGCTCTATTTCGCCTCAGAGATCAAGGCGCTGCTGGAAGTGCCGGGCATCGAGGCCGAACTCGATCCCGTGGCGCTTGACCAGATTTTCACCCTCTGGGCACCGATCCCGCCGCGCACCGCGTTCAAGGGCGTTTTCGAACTCGAACCCGGCCACCTGATGATCGCCAGGAACGGCCGGACTGAAACCCGGCCCTATTGGGTGCTCGATTTTCCGGATGCGGGCGATCATGCCGAGGTAGACCAGCCCGCCAGGGAAGAGGAATTGTGTGCGCTGCTGACCGATGCGACGCGGCTGCGCATGCGCGCCGACGTGCCGGTCGGCGCCTATCTCTCCGGCGGACTGGACTCCTCGCTGATCGCGGCACTCGCCGCACCGATGGCTTCAAACGGCCTCAACACCTTCTCGGTCACCTTCGACGATGCCGAACATGATGAAAGCGCCTTCCAGCGACAGGTCGCAGAAGCGCTCGGCACCCGCCACCACGCCGTCGCCAGCGGTTCGGCCGATATCGCCGCAAGTTTCCCGGATGTGATCCGCTTCACCGAACGGCCGGTCCTGCGCACCGCGCCTGCGCCGCTCTACCGCCTCTCGGGCCTTGTTCGCGACGCCGGCATGAAGGTGGTGCTGACCGGCGAAGGTGCCGACGAGGTATTCGCCGGCTACGACATTTTTCGCGAGGCCCGCGTGCGCCGCTTCTGCGCCCGCCAGCCCGGATCAAAGATGCGGCCGCATCTTTTCCGCAAGCTCTATCCCTATCTGCCGGGTCTGAAACAGCAGTCGGCGGAGTATCTTGCCGCTTTCTTCAGCGCCGGCAACGATGTGGCGAACGACCCGCTGTTCTCCCACCGCCCGCGCTTCCGCTCGACGGCGGCCGCCAAGATCTTCTATTCCGACGATCTCCGCGCAACGCTCGGCAGCTACGATGCCGCCGAAGAACTTGCCTCCCGCCTGCCGGCAAACTTCGGCCGCTGGCACCCGCTGCACCAGGCGCAATATCTCGAAAGCCGGTTCCTGCTGCCCGGTTACATCCTGTCGAGCCAGGGCGACCGCATGGCGATGGCGCATGGTATCGAAGGCCGTTTCCCCTTCCTTGACCATCGGCTCGTGGAGTTCGCGAGCCGCCTGGCGCCCGGCATGAAACTCAAGGGCCTCGACGAAAAACACATCCTGCGCCGTGTCGCCAGGGACCTGCTGCCGGATGTCATCAGCAAGCGCCCGAAGCAGCCCTATCGGGCGCCGGACAGCCGTTCCTTCGCCGGCAATAACGAACAGGCCTATGTCGGCGACATGCTGGGCGAACAGGCCATCGCCGCCTCCGGTCTCTTCAATCCGAAGGCCGTCGCCAAACTCCATCAGAAATGCCGTTTGGCCCCGGTCTCCGGGTTCCGCGACAACGCCGCTTTCGTTGGCATATTGTCCACCCAGCTCTGGCTGAAGGGTTTTGCCCGATCTGCCGTAGATGAGACGCATGCCATTCGCAAAGCCTCTTATTAGCCATTGAAAATCTTCAATTAACCTAAAATTCACGACAATTCGTCATGATCGCCAGAGTGTGTCCAATTGTAGGTTCTTTCGCTGTGGCGGAAGGGCGGAGGTAGTCCATGTACGAGCCGAAGGAGCCACATACTCGGCGGTCGGCATCGGCCCGGGCGTTGCGTCATCGCAGCGAATACCAGAACTCCCTGCTGGACCATCCAATCGTCGAAGAAGAACCGGAAGAACGCCCCTCGCCACGCAACCGGCCTCGTCCTTCTTCCGTACCTGACTATCGAACCCGTTCGGACTATCATCGTGACGCGCCCGCCAACGAACGGGAAGATGACGACCGGATGCGATACGAGGACATTCCGTTTGAAAAACGGATCGAGGCACAGCTTCACAGCCTGACGGATATCCATTTCACGGATATCATCCGCTGGCTGCGCAAGGGCTTTCTGCGGATCATCGCCGCCGCGATCCTCGGCGCCGTGCTCGCGCTGCTTTACGCCGCCATTGCCTCGCCGCGCTATACCGTCAATACCGAGATCATCATCGATCCCTCCAATCTGAACGTCGTTTCAGACGACGTCTTCTCCGCCAACCCGCAACGGGACTCCCAGCTTCTGGAAGTCGAGAGCAAGTTGCGGGTGCTGACGTCGCGCAACGTGCTGACCAAGGTCATCAACGATCTCAACCTGACCCAGGACCCGGAATTCAACCGTCCGGGTCGGCTCGACGGCCTGCGTAGCCTGATCTCGACCCCGTCCGCACCCGAGAACAGGCAGTTGAGCGTGCTGCGGCAGCTCGAAAAGCAGATTACCGCGACCCGCGACGACGGCTCGTTCGTCGTCGTCCTGTCCGTCTGGACGGGAGACGCCGAGAAGTCGATCAAGCTGTCGAACGCCGTCGTCTCCGCCTTCGAAGGCGAATTGTTCAAATCCTCGTCGGATAGCGCCGGCCAGCTTGCGATCGGCCTCAACAGCCGGCTCGACGAACTGCGCCGTTCAGTGACGGAAGCAGAGGAAAAGATCGAACAGTTCAAGCGTCAGAACGGTCTGCAATCGACCGCCGGCGAGCTCACCAGTACCCGCATTTCCGGCGCGCTCGACACCCAGGTCCTCGACGCCCAGCAGCGACTGATCCAGGCAGACACCCGCTACAAGCAGCTGCAGTCGGCCTATGCCGACAGGCGGGTTGCGAATTCGGCGGTGTTCGATTCTGCCAGCATGGTCACCCTGCGCGCCAGCTATAGCGCTCTGCAGCAGCAGATCAGTTCGATGACGCTGGTCTACGGCAACCGCCACCCGCGCCTGGTCGCTCTGCAGTCGGAACTGGCATCCGTCGATCGTGCGATCTCCGAGGAAGCCGCCCGTCTTCTTCAGTCCGCCAAGACCGACGTCGATCAGGCAAACAGCGCCCTTCAGGAACTGCGCCGCAAGTCCGACGCCTCCCGCTCGACCGTGTTTACCGAGAACGATGCCCAGGTACGCCTGCGCGAACTGGAGCGGGATGCCCGATCCAAGGCAGCCGTTTACGAAACCTACCTGTCGCGGACGCACCAGATCAGCGAGCGCCAGCAGATCGACACCAGCAATGTCCGGGTCATCTCGCCGCCGATGCCGCCGCAGTCCGAGAGCTGGCCGCCAAGCTCGGTGTTGCTGATGATCGGCGGAGCTTTCGCCGGCGCCATTTTCGGCGTGCTGATGGCACTCACACTCGGCCTGTTCGACCATATGCGCGAAGCCGGCCGCGAGTTCGCCTGAACTCGTCTACTTCTTCGGAACCAGCGCCTCGTGCAGTTCCGGCAGCCATGACTTGGTGGTTGGGTCCCAGGGGCCGAATTCGTGCGACGCGAAATCCCAATAGGCCCAGCTCATGCCGCGTCTCTCGATCTCCTCCCGCATGATCCGCGTGTAGGTCACCCGGTCGGGATAATAGGCGAGAGAATTGGAGCCGAATTCCCCGACGAAGATCGGCCGGTCGTTCTTTTTCCCCCATTCGACCGCCATGTCGAGCGGCGTCCTGATCTCCTCGATCTGCACGTTCTCGCAGCAGGATGTTCCGAGCCAGGGCCGGGATCCTTCGATCCAGCTGGCGCCCTGCATGGTGAATTTGAACGGCGCATAATTGTGTATGGTGACGATCAGGCGGCGGTCGTCGGCGGGGATTGCCAGCTTTTCAAGCCCCCAGGCCGTGCTCCATTCCACCGGATCGACAATCAGGAAGCGGTGAAGATTCGTCTTGCGGATCATCGCAAGCGCCTTTGCGAGCAGCTCGTTCCAGACCTCCTCCGTCTTGCCGTGCGGTTCGTTGTAGATCTCGAACAAGACCTTGTCGTTGGGCAGGCTCTGATATCGCCGCGCAATCTGCTCCCAGATTGCCAGGAAACGCTCGCGGCTCTTCTCCACGCCGATCGCGACCTCTTCCGCCTCCAGCGCGTCGCCATCCATCTCATGATAATGATGGAAGTCGATGATGATGTTGAGACCCCGCGACAGCGCGTTGTTGATCGCAAAATCGACGCGCCTCATGAAAGCCTCGTCGAGCTTGTAGGGCTCCGAGACGGCCGCATGGCTGCTGAAACGGACCGGCAGCCGGATGGTCTGGAACCCGCCTTGCCCGACTGCCGTAAACAGCTCGGTGGAAAGCCGCCCTCCCCAGGCACCTTCGCTCGGCGCCTCCAGCGTCCCCCCGAAATTGACCCCTCGCCCGAGCGCCTTGCTCTGCGCGGCCGCGGTCAACCCGGCAAGTTCAGGCGCGCGGGTCTCCGAAAACGGCTTCAGCACGAAGTTCTGCGCCTGCGCACCGGCAATCCCGAGTGCCATCAGCACCAGAGATCCGGCAAGCCGACAAAATAGTCCCAGCATTCGAAAACTCCACGGGCGCCTGCAAGCCTCCCAGGGAGTGCAGGATGAGCGCAAGTTCTGGTTCGACACCGTCAAGGTCAAGCAAACCGGCTAAATTTATGCAGTTATGATGAACGGCCGGAAATCTCTCGCGATCGCGCTATCGCTGTAACGGCCCTCGCAGCCAGGCTTTGGCCCCTCGACGAGTTCGCGGCGGTGGCCGCCGGATATGGATGCTGGCGAGATTCGGCGGTTTCTGTTACGATTCGCGCGCGAAGAGAACGCGGCGGCAGGTGGATGGCGAGAGACACGGGCGAAGTTGCGTCTTCTGGGAATTTCGGCGCAAAGCTGCTGTTCTGCTGTGTCGGGTGCTTCTACTGGATCACCCTGACGCCTTTCGTCGACACCAGCCTCAATCCTGCCCTGGCGAAGCCTGCTCTCTGGAGCCAGCTGCTTGCCTATATGCTGTTCCTGATCGTGCTTGTCTATGCGATGACGCCGCGGGTGCGGAGCGTTATCTTCCAGCCCCGCCTGCTGCTTGCGATCGTATTCGGGTGGCTGTTTCTGACGGCGGCGCTTTCTGTCGACCCCCTCGGTGCCGTCAGGCGCGTCCTGATTGCCCTGACCGTCTGCATCAGCGCCAGCGCATTTCTGATGCTGCCGAAGGGCGAGAGCCAGTTTGCAAGGCTTGCCGGCGGTGGCGTGATGCTGATCGTCGGCCTTTGCTATTTCGGTGTGCTCTTTGTCCCGAGACTTGCCGTCCATCAGCTGACCGATTTTCTCGAACCGCAGCATGCGGGGCTCTGGAAGGGAATTTACGTCCAGAAGAACGAGACGGGCGTCGTCATGGCGCTCTCCTGCTTTGTCGGCATCTACCTGATGTCGGCATGGTCCCGGATCATCGGACTGCTGGTCATTGCCGCGAGCTGCCTGTTCCTGCTGAAAACCGGCGCAAAGACATCGACCGCCATGCTGCCCGGCATCTTCCTCCTCAGTATTATCTTCGAGCGCTGGCGGTGGATCCGCGTTCCCGTCGTCTTCGGCGGGGTCGGCCTGCTCAACCTGGCGACCGTCGGCGTGTCGACGATTGAGCCGCTGAGGGAGATTGTCGCCGCAACCGGGATCGATACCACCTATACGGCCCGCGCCGACATCTGGCGTCTGGCACTCGATGCTATTGCACGCAGTCCGATCACCGGTTATGGCTTCGGCTCTTTCTGGGGTGCGGAGAGCCTCGTCAACAGCGACATGCGCACCTTGAACTGGGCCGTGCGCGCGGTGGATGCCCACAATGCCTATGTCGATGCAGCCATGAACGCCGGCATACCGGGATTGATATTGATGGTGATATGGGTCTTGGCTACTCCCCTTAGAAATCTGGCGGCAATCGACGCCGCGAAAAACTTCACGCCGCTCACGAGGCTATTCTTGAGGATCTGGCTTTTCTCGATCTTCCTCGCCTGCCTCGAAAGCATCTTCCTCGCGCGCTCGGGGCCGATCTGGTTCACGATGATGGTCGCCATGTTCGGCCTTGGTTACCAGGCCCGCTACCGCATCATAGCCTCGAGGAAGGCGGAGCCTGCCTATGGACCAGCGTACGCCTGAAATGTCCGAGCAAGCACCCGTAAAACAACGACGAACCTCCGTCTTCGGCATCGAGTTCTCCACCTGGGACGCCGGCAGGATCGTCGATGCCATCGTCACCGAACCGGTTCCCCCGGGAGAAGGCCTGCGGCTGCTGGTGACCGCCAATCTCGATCACATCGTTCAACTGAACAGGAATCCCGCCTTCAAGGCCGCCTATGACAAGGCGTGGCTGACCACGGTCGATGGAGCCCCCGTCCTCCTCTATGCGCGGCTGCGCGGGCTTGCCGTTCCCGGCCGCATCACCGGCGCCGACCTTTTTCCGGAGATCGTCGAGCGCCTCAAGCCGGGCACACACCGGCCTTTGCTCCTATGCTCGAGCGAAACCACAGCGGCGATCCTCGATGAAAAACTGCGCGCACTCGGCTTTTCCGAGCACATCATCGTCACCGCGCCGCCGGCTTTCGAGCGCAACGAGGAATTTGGCCGGGAACTGGTGTCGAGGCTTCGGGAAAACCGGGTGACCCATGTCTTCTTCGGCATCGGCGCCCCGAAGTCCGAGATCTGGATGGACAAGCACCGCGCCGACCTCCCCGATTGTTACGGCTTCGGTTTCGGGGCCGGGCTGGACTTCTATGCCGGCGTCAAATCGCGCGCTCCGGTCTTCCTGCGGAAAGCCGGGCTGGAGTTCCTCTGGCGCGTGGCGACCGAACCACGCCGCCTGGCACGGCGATATTTCGTCACGTCCTGGGCATTCTGCTGGGCCGTCTACAAGGATCTGAAGGCCGACCGCCCGGACACGGACAAGACCCGTTAGGCGACGCCGATCCGCTTCAGCGTGTCGATCACCGTCTCCACCTTGATGCCGCGCCGGCGCACCTTGTCGACCACTTGCGAGAAGAAGGCCGGTGAACAGCCGATATTCGTCGGGTCCTCGCGCACGTCGTGGGTATAGAAGATCAGCCAGCCGCAGCGCCGCTCGACATCGTCCAGCATCCTGTCGATCGATGCTGAATCGTTGCTGCAGTCATAGAGTTCCTGCGCCTTCAGATGGGCAAGGTCGATGAGGCCGGAATTGGTGCCGACCTTGATGCCGCGCAGGCCCGGATAGTGATTCATCAGCGCAAGCTTGGACGGGACCGAGATCATTCCGAAAGGATAGGCGAAGGAAACCGGCTTTGCGGAACCGACGATCCGGGCGATTTCCTCGTCGTTTCGTCGGACATCGGCCATGAGGTCGCGACGGGGCGTTTTCTGGACGTTGATATGGCCATGCGTGTGGCCGCCGATCTCGTGTCCCTTTTCCGAAAGTGCGGCAACCATCTCCTCATCCACGATCAACTGGCCGTTTTCGACGCGCTGCATCAGACCGCTCGCGAGATAGAAAGTGCCGAGCATGCCGGCGTCCTCAAGAGCGGGCGCGGCATTTTCGAAAACCGAAACAGGAAAATCGTCGAACGTGAAAGCAACGACAGGCGCGTCCAGCTTCAACAGGTGCGGGCGAAAATATACGTGCCGCCCGATCTTGCGGGATACTCCCGCCAGTATCTCGGAACCTGACATTTCCCAGAGCTTCGGCTTTTTCATCTACCCCTATCCATTGTAGTCGGATCTCCCAGAGCTTGAGAACATAATGTCAAATACTTACAGTTGTCTCAACCCTTGGCTCCGACTGATCCGCCCGTCCCGCTATTCCCGCGGCCTGAAGGAGCTGGATGAACCGCTCCGCAGATTTCTCCACGCTGAACTCCGCCGCGCGCGCCTGAAGGATGGCGCTCTCCACTGGCTGGTCAAGCGTTGCGGCCATGGCCTGAGCCAACGCGGTCGCGTCGCCGACCGGCACCAGCCGTCCAAGCCTGCCGCCTTGCAGGATCTCGCGCGGACCGTAAGGCGCATCCGTCGCGACGACGGGCACGCCGCAGGCCATGGCCTCGATCAGCGCATTCCCGAGCCCCTCGTGCGAGGAGGACGATACGAAGAGCGACGCCTGCGAGACGACCGACAGCGGATCCGGATTATGTCCCGGCAGGCTGACGTCCTGCGACAGATTCAGGGCTTCGACCAAAGCCTCCAGACTGCCGCGCTCATCACCTTCTCCGACGATCGTCAGCCGGGCCGCGCGCATCCGCCTGAGCTGCGCGAAGGCCTCGATCAGCGTCGCATATCCCTTTTCCGGGGAGAGCCTCCCCACCGAGACGATGTGGCCCGGTTCCGGCGCGCGGCCCAGCTGCTCGATCCGCTGCCGCATCTGCGGTGTCAGCACGGCATTGGTACCCAGATTGGCGACTTTCGCGGCCGGTACGCCAAAATGGTCGATCAGGTCGTTTCGCGCACCGGCCGTCAGCGTCAGGACGAGATCGGCGCGCGGATAGGCGAACCGGATCAGCCTGTAGGCCAGCCGGTTCTGCCAGTAGGGATCGCCGGTTTGCGCTTGCAGCGGGCTTGCTACCTCCCGCAGGACGATCGACGGCCGCGTTTCCCTCGCAAGCCCCCGGGAGGCCAGGACCACCAGGACATTCGCCGCCGCCTCGGAAGACACCAGCGCCCTCGGACGCCCCGTGACCAGCAACCGTCTCAATGCGGCGGGGGCGAGGGCGAGGCGCAGCTTGCGGCCGTTGCCGAGGTCGATAACGGGCACGTCGGCGCGGATCAGGCCCCGCAACGGACCCGAACTCTCAAGCGTGACGATTGCGCTCGGAAAGCCCTGACCCTGCAGTTCGTTTGCCAGCAGGATGGCGTCGCGTTGGGCACCGCCGCCATCGAAACCACGCACGAGAAAACAGATTCGGGCTGCGACCGGATCAACAATCCGAGAGCTATTCATAATCATCACATGCCCTATGATTATTGCGTTTGTTCCTGCTAAGGAAGGATCTGCGTCACTCCCGGCGATCGGGCCTACCCTAGAGAGTTAGCGGTTAATTCTGACCAAATGCATATTATTGGGCGACGAAATTGAGCGATAGACATGCCTCGGTGTATTTAGCCTCGCGGGCGACCTCGGCCATCATCAATCTCGTGTCGGTTTCCATCTTCACGCGCATGACCAGCGCCGAAGTTTACGGCCAATATATTGTCGGGTTTTCGATATGCATGATGGTCTACAGCCTGGGCGTCCAGTGGATCGTATTCGCCCATTTCGGACGATACGACCCTAAGGAAGCCGATCGGCTCGCGGGCGCCCTCCTGCTGGTTTCAGGGGCGGTGATGTTGCCGGCAATCGGCTTCATATACCTGTTCTACCTGTTTGGAACATTGCATGCCGATGTTGCGGTCAGCAGCAGCCTGCTGGTCGTGTGCTTCACCTTGTATTTCGTCGCCATCGAAATCAGCCGCGCCCACCTTCTTGTCCGGCTTGTTGCCATCGCGACCATCGCCCGCGCCGTCTTCTCGCTGTTGTTCGGTTATATCGCCGTCCGCGAATTCGATACGCCCGGCGCATTGCTTGCAGGCGTGGGGCTCGGCTATGCGCTCGGCTCCGTGCCGGTTTTCCGGCATTTCAGCCGCACCATATGGGCGTCCGGCTTCGTCTGGCCCCGCGGCAGCGACGTGCGGCGCATGTGGCGCTACGGCTGGCCGCTTGCCATCGCCTTCGGCGCCTCCGCTGCCGCCATGAATGTCGATCGGCTGCTCTTGGCGGGCCTTTACAATACCAGTACCGTCGCCCCTTACGGGACCGTACTCGACCTCATGAAGCAGACGTTCCTGGTCTTGGCCGAGGCGATCAGTGCAGGATATATTTCGAGCGCCAAGAACCTCCATACGGAGGGGAAAGGGGCTGAAGCCCGGCATACTCTCAAGCGCGCCTTCATCACGCATTGCTTTATCGTGATTTTTGGTACCGCGTCCTTCATCCTGCTCGGCGACGTCATCTTCGGGATACTGCTCGCCCCGAGCTACCTGCCGGTCGTCACGCAGATCATGCCGATCCTGCTCGTCGCGAATGCCATCCTCGTCATGCGCGCCCACTATTTCGGTCAGATCATCTATTTCAGCGGGACAACAAATCTGGAACTGGTCGCGTCTGTCGCCATGCTGGCGGTCACCGGAACGCTGAGCTACCTGCTGATCCCGTCATACGCCGCAATGGGTGCCGCCATCGCCTTCACGCTCGGGCAGGCGGCGGCGCTGTTGATCTGCCTGATCTATGCGTCGGGGAACCTGCGCATGCCTCTCGACCTGCCGAGGGGCGGCTTGCTGCTGGCTCTCGGCGTGGCTCTGGTCGCCGTCGGCAAAGGTGTCCAGCTCCTGACGGAAGAGCCGGCTGCAAGCGCCATCAACTTCGTCCTGATCGGCATCGCAAGCGCTTGTGTCGCGCTGCGCTGGAACCTGTTCGATGCCCGTTCGCTGCTTCAGCGTTTTTATCCGCGACGCGGTTAGGCGCCGCTCTCGGAGCGCAGGAAATTCGTGTAGCGCTCCAGCATGAGCTCCCGGCTGTGATGCTCCTGATGCAATAGCGCAAAATCATTCCGAAGCTGGGCATCCGGATAATTCGCAGCGAGGTTTTTGACCGCGTCGGCAAGGCTGGCCGGATCGCAGGGCGGATGGAAGCGCGTCATGGCTGTGTTCTCATGGCCGTCGCCGATGCACAGCACCTCCCGCAGAACCGGGAGATCGGACGCAACGACCGGCAGCCCGGCCATCGAAGCCTCTACCCCGGCAAGACCGAAAGTCTCCCAGATCGACGGAAACACATAGATATTGCCCGCCGTCAGGATGTCGCCGAGCGCATCCCGCTCGATCGGGCCGACCAGATGGAAGCGCTCTGCCACGCCAAGAGCGCGCGCCTTGTCCTCCAGCGCCTCCCGGTTCGGGCCATCGCCGGCAATGATCAGGTGCATGCCCGGCAGCATCCCGAGCGCATCCACCAGCACCGCGTGATCCTTCTGATCGACCAGCCTCCCTGTCGCGACCAGCACGAATGCATCTGACGGAATGGAAAGGCGCTGCCGCCAGTCGACCGCCACGCGAGCCGGCGGAATGGGATCGACGCCATGCGGGATCAGAATGAACCGCCGCCGGTAGGCAGCAGGCCATTTGCCGAACGACGCACTGGTGGAAACGGAATTCGATACAAAATGGGTGAATATCCCGATCGAACCGAACAGCCAGTCGAGTGCCTTCCAATGCCGGCGAATACCCTCCGGCGCTGCGGTGTGATGGGCGGCGCGCACCGGCACGCGGCCCAGAAAGCCGAAAAAGCCACCGAAGACGGAGGCAGCGGCCTGGTAGGTGAAGATGGCGTCGTATTTTCGGGAAACGATGGCCCATCCGAGACGCGCAAGATTGCGAAGCGTGGGTACCATTCCATGGCCGGTGTCGAGAGGCAGGGTCTGCACCTCGAAACCGCGGGCGTGCAGACCGGTTTCGACCATCTGCACGAGCGTGCGCACGCCACCCATCTTGTCATGGGTGACGAGCTGGAGAATCCGCATCCCCGAGGGATCGATCGTATCGGCAGCCTTTGGAAAAGCTGAGCTGAATTCGTGCCTCATGATCGGAAACCCTAGGGCTGAAATCTTAAAATCTGCGCAGAGAGATCATTCAGATTTCTCATATCCGCTTTTTCGCGAATCCAAAACTCTTCTGGGCGGTTCTTCCTTCGAGGAGAAGAAAACCCGGAGACAGACCTCATGGCCAAAGCCAGTTCGAAACACATGGACGCAGCTTCACGATCACAAGCCGAACCGTCTTAACGACTGAAAAAGCACGTACATTCACGACTGGTTGAGAAAGGACCCAAAGCCACCTCTGCGGGCGCCAACCAGCTTTCTTCCCTTGCAAAGGGGAGGAGAAGTTGTAGTCTTTGGCCATCGCCGGCTTAAGAGAAAACAGGGCGCCGGCGACTGGAAGACAGGAAGCGCTTTCGCCGCCACTTGGGAGGCTGAAAAGATGAATGCAGCAGTCCTGACCAACACTTTCGAACCGACGGAACTGGCATTTCTCCAACGCTTGTTCGACGAGATCTGCGCAGAGCGTGGGCTTGCCGGCGGCAGCCTCGCCGCAAACAATCTCGCAGCACAGATCATCCAGCTTTATCAACAGGGCGTACGCGATCCACGAGATATGCAGATCCATCTGGATCCGGATGCGCCTTTAAGAACCTGACGTTCCCGCGCCAGCCGCCATCGCAGCGGCTGGCCACCCTCCACTTATCTCTTGGCCATCAGGTCACGTTCGTCGCGCATCAGGAATACGCGGGTGATGGCGTCGAGATTTGCTTCCAGCCAGTTGGCCATAGCGATCTCCTCGCCAAGAATGCGTTCGAAAACCGTCTTCGCCTCCATTTCATCCAGTTCGTCGGCCGCTGCAATCAGGACGCGGTAGCTGGCGATTTCCATGTGCTCGAAGGCATAGCTTGCTATCGCTCCCTTGACGACCTCGTCACTGGTCAACATGCCTCCGACGCCCTGGGCCTTGGCCGTCAGTTTGGCTGCCATGTCCTTGATCGCCGACACGCCCCCGGTTGCCGAAAAATGATCGAGGAGCGTTCCCAGCGCCTGGGCGTGTTCCTCCGTCTCGCGCAGGTGCTGCACGATGCGGGTCTTGAGGTCGGGATAACTCTCGATCCGCCGGGATTGGGCGGAAAGCGTGGTGATCGCCTGTTCCTCCATGGCATGGGCGGCTCGCAGCCACGCGAGGAAATTGTCTCGGGCATGGGTCATTCGTTTCTCCTCGCAAACTGGTTGCCCAGATCGATTGCTTTGGGAACGCAAGATAACCGGATTCAACCCCTGAAAGCCTGCGAAGTTCCTCTTCTCCTCGATGCCTGGAACATTGCCGCCATTTGCGAATTGTCCAGTAGGAAATTCACAAGCCACAGAGGCTAAGATCATGTCACGCGAAATGAGGGCAAATTCCATCGTTGGAGGGATTACCATAGTGCTCCTCCTGATGGCCGCGGGTTATTATTTCACCGGCAGGTCGGACGATACCGCACAGGCTCCGGCACCTGCTGCCACAACGGACAGGGCGCAGACGCCGGCTTCGGGAACAGACCCGACCAGCACCGGCGCCACGAACCCTTAGGGCCGATTTGCGAGGAACAATCGCCATGCCGGGCGGTTGTGAGACGAGTAACAGGGAGTTTTCCATGATACCCGACCCTCGCGAACCAAGTGAACGCCCGCCCATGCCGGCGCCCATCTGGAAGCCGGACCCACCGATCAACGAACCGGAACCGGATCGGTTGCCGGATGAGACGCCGTTGCCCAATCCCGACGAGAATCCCAATCCGCCGGTCTATATGCCGCCCGGCAATCTGGCATCCAGTTGAAGAGGTACCGACGCGAAAGCGCCGGTAGATCGATCATGAACATCCATGGCCATACACGTGCGGAGCAGAGGCAAGCGCAGGACGAGAGCCCGCAGAAACCCGTGACCGGTGAGCTTTGGAAGCTGCTGGGTGCCGCGGCTCTGATCCTTTTCGGGCTCATCGTCGCGATGGAAGCCTTCAGAGACGGCAACAACAATTTCATTGCACCCACCCCGGCCCAGCAAACGGTTATCGAATAACCCCGTCACCTTCCGCTCCAACGGCCTACGTTCGGGAATATCGCCTTGGAACAAAGGGCAAAACCCGCGCGTTCATCCGCGATTCCATGACGAGGTGGTGCAGGTGGACGTAAGAACGCAATCGATCCCGACCGGGGAAACAGCATTTCCACTCGAACCGATCATCCGGCCCGGCCGCAATGCCTGGCGCAGCGCGAAGGCGGAAAAGCTTGCGTTCCTGATCGACGGCGAGGACTATTATTCCCGGCTCGATCAGGTCCTGAGGCAAGCGGAACGTTCGGTCTTCATCATCGGCTGGGACTTCAACCCCGAGATCCTGCTCCGCCCCCGCGATCCCGATGGCGAGACACTCGGCGCCCTTCTGCGCCGGATGGTCGAGGAAAAACCTTCGCTTGAAGTCCGCATCCTGGTCTGGGGCATGGGGCCGGTCTATTCCGGCAAGAGCTTCAAGATGTTCGGCAAGATGGACTGGAACGACCATCCGCGCATCTTCCTGCATTTCGATTTCGATCATCCCTTGCGCGCCAGCCATCACCAGAAGATCGTTGCGATCGACGACAAGACGGCCTTCCTCGGCGGCATCGACCTGACCGCCCGCCGCTGGGACGACCGCAGCCACTCGATCGTCAATCCGCTGCGCCGGTCTCCGGACGGAACCGCCTACGGCCCGGTCCACGACATGCAGACGATCGTGACCGGCGACACGGCAAAGCTGATCGGCGATGTCGCCCGCCGCCGCTGGAAAAAGGCGACACGAGAGGCTCTTGCGCCGCTTGAAACACCCGGCGAAAACCCTTGGCCCGGCGACTTGGAACCGGCGTTGACCGATTGCAACACCGGCCTGGCGCTGACCGAGGCGTGGAAATGGAAGGGCCATCGCGGCCATCGCGAGGCGATCCGGCTGACCCACGACGCGCTGAAGGCCGCCAAACGTCATCTTTATATCGAAACGCAGTATCTCGCCTCCTTCGGCGTGGCGCGCACGCTCGCCAAGCGCCTCAGAAAGGCCGACGGACCGGAGATCGTCGTGATCGTCACCCGCGAGTCCCACGGTTTCCTGGAAAAGCTGATGATGGGCAACAACCGCAACCGGCTGATCCGTCGCCTGAAGCGTGCCGATCGTTATGGCCGGCTGCGGGTTTTCTATGCCACGGCTTCGGACGGCAATGGCGGGGAGCAGGAGATCATCGTTCATTCCAAGCTGATCATCGTCGACGACCGGTTCGTGCGGGTCGGCTCTTCCAATCTCAACAACCGCTCCGAGGGGCTGGACACGGAGGCGGACCTTGCGATCGAAACTTCGGATCCGGCCGGCAGGCAGGCGATCGCCGCGCTCCGCAACGAGTTGATCGCCGAACATCTCGACGCCCAACCGGCGGAAGTTGCGCGGATCCTCGCGGAAACCGGCTCTATGCTCGCGGCCATCGATCGGCTGAACGTCAAGCCGCGCGGCCTGCGGAGCTACGACGTCGATACGGACAACGGCGAAACGGAATCTCTGGTCGGCACGGGGATCATCGATCCGAAACAGCCCTTCTGGCCTATTCCGGAAATCAAGGCCGGTATCAGGCGGCTTTTCGCCCGCCTGTCACATCACCGTCTGCTCTAGGAATTTTCCGCCCCGATGACGATAGTAAGCCTCTGTGACGAGAAAGGTCGGCACGCCGATCGTGAGCGGCACGAAAAAATAAAGCACGCGAAAGGCGATCAGCGCGCCGATCGACGCGGATGTCGGCAGGATTCCAAGCATGGTCGCCTCCAGCACCCCGAGCCCGCCCGGCACATGGCTGATCAGCGCGGCTATGTTGGCGGTGACGTAGGCGCTGGCCACCGTCAGGTAGCCGGCATCGGTAAAGCTCGCCAGCAACTGCTGGATGGAAGCCGTGACGCAGGCGAAGTTCAGCGTGCCGACGACGATCTGGCCGAGCGCGAGCTGTACCGCCGGCGGTTCGAAACGCCAGTTGCGCACGACAAGCGGACGGCGCACGAAGGCGCAGATCAGCAGATAGGCGGCAGGGCCGGCCAGGCAGAGAAGGCCGGCTGCCAGCCGTGCCCTTCGGTCGAGACCGAGCAGATCCGCCGCGTCACCGGACTGGAGCAGCAGCGCCAGCCCGGCCAGCGTTCCGAGACCGAGGCCTACGGTCACTCCGCAGAAGATGATGACCTTGGCGATGTCCTCGCCGGTCAGACCCCAGCGCGTGTAGAACCGGTAGCGCACGGCACCGCTGCTCAGCGCGGAAAGCCCGACATTGTGACCGATCGACAGCGCCGTGAAGGACGCGAGCGAGGTCTGGCGCAAGGGAAGCGGCTTGCCGGCATAGCGCACGGCAAGCGCGTCGAAGCCGCCCAGGCAGAGATAGGAAAGGATGACGAAGAAAAATGCGGTCGCGAGCCGGAAGGCGGCCATCGACCGGACCGATTCCTCGATCTCGTCGATCGTGTAGCGGCCGAGACTGCGATAGACGAGGAAGGCCGCCAGGCAGATCGCAACGCCGATCAGGAGTTTGAACAAATGGCGTCTGGCAGTCATGGTCCCTCTCGCAAACGGCTGTATAAGAATGGGAACGAAACCGGGACCAAGGTGTTCCCAGCTCCATGACTGATCAGACATCGCCAGCCGAGGCCGGCCCCTCCCCGGCCCAGTCTCTGAAGACAACGCATCGCCTGAAAATCCTGAGCTATAATGTGCATAGCTGCATCGGTACCGACCGCCGGCTCGACCCCGCCCGGGTGGCCGAGGTCATCGCGGCCCTGGAACCGGATATCATCGGTTTGCAGGAATTGGATGTCGGCCGCAGCCGCACCGGCGGCATCGACCAGGCCCATACGATTGCCTCGCTGCTGCAGATGGAATTCCACTTCCACGCGGCGCTCAACGTCGCCGAAGAGCGCTACGGCGATGCGATCCTGACGGCCCTGCCGGCAAGGATGATCAAGGGTGCAGGCCTGTCCTCGCATGGCGAGCAGCGTGGCGCGGTCTGGGTGGAAATCGACGTGGGCGAGCACAAGCTGCAGGTCTTCAACACCCATCTCGGCCTGCTGGGCGGCGACCGGATGCGCCAGATCGGCGAGATTCTCGGGGCCTCCTGGATGGGGAACCCGGAATGCCAGGGCAAGCCGAAGATACTGATCGGCGATTTCAACGCCATTCCCATAACCAAAACCTACAAGACCGTCGCCGGTCAGATGGCCGACGCGCCGCTCCTGAGCGGGACGAAGCCCAGGGCGACCTTCCCTTCACGGTTTCCGCTTCTGAGGATCGACCACGTCTTCGTCTCCAGCGAAGTCACGCCGATCGCGACGCAGGTCGTATCGACGCCGCTTTCCCGGCGGGCCTCCGATCATCTGCCGCTTTTGGTCACTGTCGAGCTCTGAGCATCAATGGCTGAGGGTGCGGCTGAGCCGGTGAGCCTCCTTCAGAAGGCGCACCACGTCCTGGTCGGTCGTCTCCCTGAAGTCGCCGTAGTGCAGGCTGACCGCCTCCAGGCGGTCGGGAGCCGACAGGCAGACGATATCGTCCACCTCTTCCTTCAGGGATTCCAGCAATTGCCGCGGCGCGACCGGCACCGCGATCCGGATCGACGCGACGCCCATGTCCTTCAGCGCATGGATGCCGGCGCGGATCGAGACGCCGTTGGCAATGCCGTCGTCGACGAGAATGACGTCGCGGCCCGTATGGTCGTGCTCGCTCGGCTCGTCCTCGCCGAAATACATTCGGTGGCGCCGTTCGATTTCGGCGAGCTGATGTTCGCGCTCGGCCGCAAGATAGCCGGGTGGTACGTGGAAATGGCGCGCAGCCTCCTCGTTGACGACGATATGCGGTTCCCGGCCATCGACGACAGCGCCGATCCCATATTCCGGATGACCGGGCGCGCCGATCTTGCGGACGATGAGAAGATCGAGCGGCAGCCCCAGACGTTGCGCCACCTCGAAGGCGACGGGAACGCCGCCACGCGGCAAGGCCAGGATCACGGCATCAGGAAGCGGCGCCGCCCGCATGGCTTCCGCCAATTGCCTTCCGGCATCCTCGCGATCGATAAAGGTTGGGCTTAGACCGGACATATCATCCTCCCGAGACGGTGCTACGGCATCTGCCGTTGCCCTTGGTTCGTTATGCCAGCCCAGAGCGGATCATATCACCGCCGGGCCACCGGACAACCTTGGGGCATGGTTTAGGTTCCATTCCCCCGCCCGGCTGTCTCGTTTCGAAGAACGAGAATGAAAACGGGAGGGGGAACAAAACTCATGATCATGGGTTCACCGCAGGTCGGACGCATGACCTCCACGCGGCCGACATTGTCATAAGTACCCTCCCCAACTAGGCGCTTCCCCTCACCGGGAGGCGCCTTTTCGTTCGCCGCGGCGGTTCAACGCAGGACTGCGTCATCGCGGCGCGCGGCATTCAAGCGTATTGATCTCTTGACGCTCCCCAACGATTGTCATCCGATGAGATGAACGGGCCTCTGGCCTCGCCGGAAAAGGGATAACGCCATGTTCGAGGCCTTCGACGCGACGCTGCTGGCGCGCATCCAGTTTGCTTTCACGGTTTCGTTCCACATCATTTTCCCCGCGTTTTCGATCGGGCTGGCGAGTTATCTCGCCGTGCTGGAAGGTCTTTGGCTGTGGACGAAAAAAACCGTCTACCTGGAACTGTTCGACTTCTGGAAGACGATTTTTGCGCTCGCCTTCGGCATGGGCGTCGTCTCCGGCATCGTCATGTCCTACCAGTTCGGCACCAACTGGAGTGTGTTCTCCGACAAGGTCGGCCCGATCATCGGCCCGCTGATGGGTTACGAAGTGCTCTCGGCCTTTTTTCTGGAGGCGGGTTTCCTCGGCATCATGCTGTTCGGCCGCAACCGCGTCGGTCCCGGTCTGCATTTCTTCGCGACCCTGATGGTCGCGGTGGGAACCCTGATCTCGGCAACATGGATATTGTCCGCCAACTCCTGGATGCAGACGCCGCAGGGTTTTGCGATGAACGACAAGGGCCAGTTCATCCCTGCCGACTGGTGGGCTGTCATCTTCAACCCGTCCTTCCCCTATCGTCTCGTCCACATGGTGCTCGCCGCCTATCTGACGACCGCGCTGGTGGTCGGCGCCGTCGGCGGGCTGCATCTTCTGCGCCGCACCGCACCGCTGCGGGCCGGCACGATGTTCTCGATGGCGATGTGGATGCTGACACTGGTCGCGCCGATCCAGATCTTCGCCGGCGACCTGCACGGTCTCAACACGCTGGAGCACCAGCCGGTCAAGGTCATGGCGATGGAAGGTCACTACCAGAGCCATCCGGACGGCGCGCCGCTGATCCTCTTCGGGCTGCCGAACGAGGCGGAGCAACGGATCGACTACGCGATCGAGATCCCCAAGCTTTCGAGCCTCATCCTCAAGCACAGCCTCGATGCGCCGCTCAACGGTCTCGATACCGTGCCGCGCGAATTGCAGCCGCCGGTTCCGATCGTTTTCTGGTCCTTCCGCATCATGGTCGGCCTCGGCTTTGCCATGCTCGGTCTCGGCCTCTGGAGCCTGTACTGTCGATGGAAGGGCAGCCTCTACACGACCGAGTGGCTGCACCGCGCGGCCATGGTCATGGGACCTGCCGGTTTCGTCGCCGTGCTCGCCGGCTGGGTGACCACCGAGGTCGGCCGCCAGCCCTACACGGTCTACGGCCACCTGCTGACCGCCGATTCCGTCTCGCCGATTGCGGCGGCAGCCGTGGGCTCTTCGCTGATCGCCTTCATCATCGTCTATTTCCTCGTCTTCGGCGCCGGCACCTTCTACATCCTGCGCCTGATGTCCCGCTTGCCGCGCAACCCGAGCGAGGATCTCGACGGCGGCCCGATCCGCACCGCCGGTATCACACCGGGCCCGCAAACCCCGGCACTTCAGGCAGGAGCCCGTCATGGCCATTGACCTTCCCTTCATCTGGGCCGCCATCATCGCCTTTGCGGTGCTCGCTTATGTCATCCTCGACGGCTTCGACCTCGGCGTCGGTATCCTCTTTCCGCTGTTTCCGGAAAAGCGCCGTCGCGACGTGATGATGAACAGCGTCGCCCCTGTCTGGGACGGCAACGAGACCTGGCTGGTGCTCGGCGGCGGTGGGCTGATGGCGGTCTTTCCGCTCGCCTATGCGACGATCCTGCCGGCACTCTACGCACCTATCATCGCCATGCTGATCGGGCTGATCTTTCGCGGTGTCGCCTTCGAATACCGCTGGCGCACCGGCCGCGCCCAATATCTCTGGAACTGGGCCTTTTGCGGCGGTTCCGTCGTGGCGGCGCTGGCGCAGGGCATCGCGCTCGGCGCGCTGGTGCAGGGCATTCCGGTCGAAAACCGCGCCTATGCCGGCGGCTGGTGGGACTGGCTGACGCCCTTTTCGATCGCCACCGGCATTGCCGTCGTGATCGGCTATGCGCTGCTCGGCTCGACCTGGCTGGTGATGAAGACGACGGGCGACCTTCGCGACAAGGCCCGCAGCCTATCCTATATCACCGCCCTCGCGACGCTCGCCGCGATGGGCGTCTTCAGCCTCTGGACGCCCTTCCTCGAACCGCTCTATCTGCAGCGCTGGTTCTCCTGGCCGACCGCGATCTTCAGCGTCATCGTGCCCCTGCTGATCCTCGGCTGTTTCTGGCTTCTGCTCACTGGCCTCAAGAACAACCGCGACAGCCGGCCGTTCCTCGCAGCCCTCGGGCTTTTCGTGCTCGGTTACGCCGGCATCGGCATCAGCTTCTATCCCTATATCGTGCCCACATCCGTGACGATCTGGGATGCAGCCGCACCCGACGAGAGCCTGAGCTTCCTGCTGGTCGGAGCGTTGATCCTGGTGCCGCTGATCCTCGCCTACACGAGCTATGCTTACTGGGTGTTCCGCGGCAAGGTCGATCCGGAAGAAGGTTATCACTGATGGCCAGTGGCGAAACCTTCAGGCGGCTCGCCTGGTTCGTGGGTCTCTGGGTGGCCGGCGTAGCCGCGGTCGGCACTGTGGGCATGATCATCAAATTCTGGCTCGGCGCCTAGCGCCGGGTCAGTGCCACCACATAACGCGCCGGTTCCGTGCCAGGGTTGAAGAAGACGCAATCGGCCGGCGGACCGAGCAGAAGGCAGTCACCTTCGGTGAGATGGTGCATCACCGTCCCCTCCTGGAAATCGAGCCGGCCGGACAGAACCCAGATCTGCTGGTGCTGGAAGGCGAAGGCCGAAGCCGGATAGGGCACGCGAACGCCTGGAGGCAGCGACACGTCCAGAAGCTCCAACGGGGAATTTGCCGGAGAGACGGCGCGGCGGGTATAACCCGTCTCCGGATCGGTCCAGACCGGCTGTTCCGCCTGTATTGCCACACGCTCCTGCGCCCGCTCGGCAAGCGCCAGCAGCACCGAAAGCGGCAGGCCGAAGGCGCCGGAGAGCCGGCCGAGCACGGTCGCCGTCGGGCTCGCCTCGCTGCGCTCGATCTTGCTGATCATCGCCTTGGACACGCCCGAGCGCTCCGCAAGCTCGGCGAGCGACCAGCCCCGCGCTTCCCGCTCGATCTTCAGCCGCATGGCGATCGCCTGGACTGGGTCGTTCTCCATCTGCTGCAAGCGGCTTGCCTTTCGACGATCGTCTTCTATAGTGGACAAACTCATCCTATAAGAGACAGCCCTTGTCGGCAACAAGGAATTCGAGGGGAAGATCGTGACGCGCGAAATCCGTTTCAACGCCTTTGATATGAACTGCGTCGGCCACATCCAGCAGGGGCTCTGGGCGCATCCGCGCGACCAGTCGCACCGCTATGCGCAGCTCCGTTACTGGACGGACTATGCGAAGAGGCTGGAGGCCGGCCTGTTCGACGGCATATTCCTCGCCGACGTACTCGGCGTCAACGACGTCTTCGGCGGCAGCAACGCGGCGGCTCTGAGAGGCGCAGTACAGGTGCCGGTGAACGACCCCATGCTGCTGGTGCCGGCCATGGCCGCCGTCACCGAACACCTGTCTTTCGGCATCACCGCCAACCTCACCTACGAACCACCTTTCGTCTTCGCCCGCCGCATGTCCACCCTCGATCACATGACGGGCGGCCGGATCGGCTGGAACATCGTCACGGGTTACCTCGACAGCGCGGCCAAGGCGATCGGGCTGGAGGGTGTCGCCGCCCATGACGACCGCTACGACCTCGCCGACGAATACATGGAGATCATGTACCGGCTTTGGGAAGGAAGCTGGGAGGACGACGCGGTGGTCTTCGACCGGGCGAACCACGTCTATGCCGACCCGGCCAAGGTCCACAAGGTCCACCATCGCGGCAAGCAATACGGCATCGAGGCGATCCATCTCTGCGAACCCTCGCCGCAGCGCACGCCGGTCCTCTACCAGGCCGGATCCTCGACCCGCGGCCGACAGTTCGCCGCCACCCATGCCGAATGCGTCTTCGTCAACGGCCAGAAGATCGAAGGCGTTAAAGGCATCGTCGACGACATCAAAGCCCGTGCGGTCGAATACGGCCGCAACGCCGAAGACGTCAAAGCTTTCGTCGGCGCCACGATCGTCACCGCCGGCACCGAAAAGGAAGCGCGCGAAAAGTTCGAGGATTATCGCGCCTATGCTAGCTCCGAAGGAGCGTTGGTGCATGCCGCCGGTTCGCTCGGCATTGACTTCGCAAAATACGATCTCGACGAGCCGATCGAGACCGGCAAGAGCTCGGCGATCGTCTCGAATGTCGAGGCGATGACCCGCACTGCCGGGCCGCAATGGACCAAGCGCAAGCTGCTCGAACAGATGGTGCTCGGCAGCCGCCAGGCGCCGATGGTGGGTTCCGCAGAACAGATCGCCGACAATCTCGTCGCCTGGATGGATGAGGCCGGCGTCGACGGCTTCAACCTGTCACGCACCGTCGTGCCGGAATGTTTTGACGATATCATCGATCTGGTGATCCCGATCCTGCAGGACCGTGGGCTGTACAAGACCGGGTATAGTCAGGGTCCCTACCGTGAAAAGCTGTTCGGGACGCCGCGCCTGCCGGAACGGCATATCGGCGCGAGGTATCGGATCGGAAGATGATTATTATAGACGCCGCAACGAGGAATACCCCCTCTGCCCGGCAGGGCAGAGGGGGAGCACCGGGGTGACGACGACAATGGATACTCCCACCGAAGGCCGCTGGCCGATGCTCGGCATCCTCTGCCTCGCCGTCGTGCTCTCCTTCTCCTGCTGGTTTTCGGCCAACGCCATCGCGCCGGAGCTGAAACGCGCCTGGTCGCTGTCCGAAAGTGCCGCCGCCTGGCTCACCAACGGCGTACAGATCGGCTTCGTGATCGGCGCGCTGGCAGCAAGCCTGTTCAATCTGCCGGACCTCATCCGCATGAACCGGTTGATGGCGGCCTCCGCCCTGCTCGCCGCGGTCTCCAATGCCGCCATGTTGCTGGAACCCGGTCCGGCCGGCGCCATCCTCTGCCGCATGGTCACCGGCTTTGCGCTCGCCGGGGTCTATCCGCCGGCATTGAAACTCGTCTCCACCTGGTTCATCTCGGGCCGCGGCCTGGCACTTGCCGGCGTCATCGGCGCGATCACCGCCGGCTCGTCGCTGCCGCATCTCTTTCGCGGCATGTCGTCGGCGGTCGACTGGCACAATGTCGTGCTGCTTTCGAGCGGTGCCACGCTGGTCGGTGCCATCGTTCTCCTCCTCTTCACCCGCGAAGGCCCCTACCCGTTCGGTAAGGCGCTGTTCGATCCGCGCCAGATCGGCAGGGTGCTTAAGGACCGCAACCTGCTGCTCGTCAATGGCGGTTATCTCGGCCATATGTGGGAACTCTACGCCATGTGGGCCTGGCTGCTGGCCTACCTGACCGCCGCACTCGACAAGGGCGGCACCGGCATCAGCAGCGAAGCCTCGCTGCTCACCTTCATCGCGGTTGCCTCGGGCGTGTTCGGCTGTTTCGCCGGCGGCGTGCTCTCGGACCGTTTCGGCCGCACCGCCACCACCGCCGGCCTGATGATCGTCTCCGGAACTTGCGCGCTGACCATCGGCTTCGTCTTCGACGGGCCCTTCTGGCTGCTGGCGCTGGTCGTGATCGTCTGGGGCATTTCGATCATCGGAGATTCCGCGCAATTCTCCGCCGCAATCACCGAACTTGCCGACCGCAATTACATCGGCACAGCGCTGTCGCTGCAGATGGGCATGGGCTTTGCGCTGACCATCTTCATGATCTGGCTGATGCCGCATCTGGCCGCATTGCTCGGCGGCTGGCGCTGGACGTTCGTATTGCTGGCGGTGGGACCGATCTTCGGTGCCGCCTCGATGCTGATCCTGCGCGGCAGGCCGGAAGCCGCCCGGCTGGCCGGCGGAAGGCGCTGATCGGGCGACGGCGGGCGGCGACGGAATTTGCTTGCGCGAATTATTCGAGCGTATAATAAGCCTTGACGCCGTGAGAAGAACGGCCTGCCCGTTCCTCAGGAGATGACCCGTGAACCGCCGCACCTACCACAGGGCAAGCGAGGCCGAGCGGCGCGAGGACCTGATTGCCGCGACGCTCGATTGCATTGCCGAATTCGGCATCCAGGGCGCGACGGTCCGCCAGATCGCCATGCGCGCCGGCGTCACCGGCGGGCTGATCCGGCACTATTTCAGCAGCAAGGACCAGATGCTGCAGGCAGCCTATCGCAAGGTGATGGCCGGCATGACCGAGGCGGCGATTGCTGCCGCGATCGAGGGCGAGACGGCCCGCTCGCGTCTGCGCCGCTTCATCGTCGCCAATGTGACGCCGCCGGTGACCGACCCGCGCACGCTGTCGCTCTGGGCCGCATTCATCAGTCATATCCAGATCGACCAGAGCTTCGCAGCCATCCACCGCGAAAACTATCTCTCTTTCCTGGAAGCGCTGGAGACACTGCTCTCCGCCTTCTTCGTCGAGGAGAAGCGAGCCCTGAGCCCGGCCCAATGCCGCACCTATGCGATCGGGGTCAATGCGCTCGTCGACGGCCTCTGGCTGGAGGGAACGCTTGCGGCCGATACGTTTGCGGAACACGAACTCGCAGAAAATGCACTGATCTCCGTGGAAGCACTGCTGCGCCTGCAGCCCGGCGAGCTTTCGGCCGAACAACGATAAGAAAAGGAACCACCGATGCGTTATGCCTCGATCACCGACCGCCTCGCCCATCTCGGCTCCGGCCGCTGGGCACTCCACCTGACCGCCCGCCGCATGCAGGCCGCCGGCGAGGACGTCATCGAACTCACCATCGGCGAGCCGGACGTCAAGCCGGACAAGGCTCTGCTCGACGAGGCGGCGCGCGCCATGTATGCCGGCCGCACTCGTTACTCCAACGGCCGCGGCGAGCCGCCGGTGCTGAAGGCGCTGGTCGAGAAATATTCGAAGCGCCGGCCTGGCGTCACGGAACGCAATTTCCTCTGTTTCCCCGGCACCCAGACCGCTCTCTACGGCGTCATGACCGGTCTCGTCGAAGCCGGTGACGGGGTGCTCGTCGGCGACCCTCTCTATGCGACCTATGAAGGCGTCATCGCCTCCACCGGCGCGCATATGATCCCCGTGCCGCTGCGTCCGGAAAAGAAATTCCACCTGCAGGCCGAGGATCTCGAACGGGCGATCACACCGGAAGCCCGCGTCCTCCTTCTCAACACGCCGCACAACCCGACCGGCGCGGTGCTGACCGCCGCCGAGATCGCGGCTATCGGTGAGATCTGCCGCAAGCATGACCTCTGGATCGTTTCGGACGAGGTCTATGAGCAGTTGATCTTCGAAGGCACGCCCTTCGCCTCCCCCTTCGATATTCCGGCGCTGGCCGAACGTACCATCGCGGTCTCGTCGATCTCGAAATCTCACGCTGCCCCAGGCTTCCGCAGTGGCTGGGCCGCCGGGCCGGAAGAATTCTGCGAACGACTGCTGCCGGTATCCGAGACCATGCTGTTCGGCGTCCAGCCCTTCATCTCCGACATGACCGCCATGGCGCTGTCGCAGCATTTCGACACGGCCGATGTGATGCGGGAAAACTATCGCCGCCGCGCCACGATCGTCGAAAAGGCCTTTGCCGGGAGCAATCTCGTCAAGCCGATGCCGCCGGAAGGGGGCATGTTTGTCCTGCTCGACGTAACCGCCACCGGCCTCAACGGCGAGGAATTCGCCTGGGAACTGCTGCGCGAGGAGAAGGTCGCCGTGATGCCCGGCACCTCCTTCGGCGACCAGGCCGCGGGCTTCCTGCGCATCTCGCTGACAGTCCCGGACGATGTGGTTGCAACCGCCATGGACCGTATCGCCGACCTCGCCGGCCGTATCGCATCCACGGTCCGTGACCGCGCGACGACCCCGATGGCGTGAGCGGAGTTCACGATTGAAATCCACGAACGAGACAGGCTATGCTCGCTTCCAGCGAATTTCAAAACTGCCCATCGGAGGAGCGCAACGTGCCCCATGTTATCGTCAAAATGATCGAGGGCCGCTCCGAAGAGCAGAAGCAGGCGTTGACGGCTGAGGTGACCAAGGCGGTCATGACCGCCCTCGGCTCTGCCGAAAGTTCCGTGTCGGTCGCAATCCAGGACTTTCCCAGGGACGACTGGACCGACAAGGTCTACGTGCCGGATATCCAGGGGCAGCCGGAACTCGTCTACAAAAAGCCCGGTTACGATCCCTTCAAGTAATCGGCTGATCCCGGAAAATTGGCGGTCGCCTCCGCCGGCGGCTCCCAGCCGAGGACGCTGCGGCCGCCCCATTCGTGCGACTGGCGGAATTCGCCGGCGACGATTTCCTTCAAGTCCGGGCCGGTCACGTACCGTTCCATCTGCCGGGCCTGGTCGTCGAGCCGCTTGAGCGCCTGCATCTCCTCCTCGCGGCCGAGCCGGGCCTTGCCGACGGCGGACTTCATCACCTTGATCGTCTCGTCATAGACATTCAGCGGCACCGGAAACGGATGCCGGTCCTTGCCGCCATGGGCGAGCGAGAACCGCGCCGGATCGGAGAACCGGCAGGGCGCGCCATGCACCACCTCGGCGACCATGGCGAGCGCCTTGACCGTCCGCGCGCCGACGCCCGGCATCAGCAGCAGGTTCTCGAAATCCTCCGGGCCGCGATCGGCAGCAGCAGCGAGCGTCCCGTGCAGCCGCCTCATGTTGACGTCTTCCTCGCGGACATCGTGATGCGCCGGCATGATCAGATGCGGCAGCATCGGCTGCGCCGGTTCCTTCACCTTTCGCGCCGGCTCGATGGCGATCACCTCGCGGACGATCCGGTCCGGTCCGAGCGTTGCGAGCAGGTCGAGCTGGCCTTTGCGCGAGGCCTCCGCGCGATAGTCGGCGAGGTTGACGATCTCGCCCTGCCCGCGGCCCTCGATCGCCGCATGCGGGGAATCGACGAAGCTTTTCAGCCCCTCGGAAATCCAGTGGTATCGCCGCGCCTGGCGCTTGTCGCCGTTCATGCCCTGCTGCACCACCACCCATTTTCCGTCGTCGGTGACGATGAAACCGTGCAGGTAAAGATCGAACCCGTCCTGCACCGCGGCGCTGTCCACCTTGGCGACCAGCCGGCTGGTCGTCGCAAGGCCGCTGCCGTCGATGCCGACGCGGTTGCCGACGGCGATCAATTCGTCCGGGGTCTTGCGGGAGCTCTGCCCGCGGCCGCCGCAGACATGGATGCCGAGCTCGCCGGCCATCGGCGTCAGCCCGCGTTTCAGCGCGCCGAGAACGCTGGTGGTGATACCGGAAGAATGCCAGTCCATGCCCATGACGCAGCCGAAGGACTGGAACCAGAAGGGATGCGCCAGCCGCCTCAATAGCTCGTCTCGGCCATATTCGATGACGATCGCCTCGGTAATGACGGCCCCGAGCCTGGTCATGCGCTCGCCGAGCCACCGGGGAACCCGGCCGCCGTGAAGCGGGAGATCGGCGCTGCCTGCTCTTTGAACCATGATCCGCTTATATACGGACGCTCAGGCTCACGATAGGGAAAAGTTCTGCAAACGTTCTCGCAACAGCCCGATCGTCGGCACGTCCGCATTGGCAAAGGCAAAGCGCAGATAATCCTGCTGGCTCTCGCCGAAATAGGCGCCGGGAATGCAGATGATGCCGGCCTGCTTCGCCAGTTTTTCCGCTACCTCCGCAGAACTCTTGCCTGAAAAAGGATGCCGCACGAAGGCGAAATAGGCGCCGATCGCATCGAGCTTCCAATCGTTGACGGAGCGCATCACCGCCTTCAGCGCATCGGCACGGCGGCCGATCTCCTGTCTGTTCTCCTCGCGCCAGTCGGCAAGAAGCGGCAGAGCCTGGGCGACGGCAGCCTGGGCGGCGCGGGGGGCGCAGATCTGCAGGTTGTCCATGATCTTGGCGATCTGCTCGACCGCGACCGGACCGGCGGTGATCGCCCCGAGCCGATGGCCGGGAATGCAGAAGGATTTCGAGAAACTGTAGAGGCTGATCAGCGTGTCTTCCCAGCCGTCGAGGCTGAAGAGTGCATGCGGCGCCTGGCCGGCCGCGGGCAGGAAGTCCCGATAAGTCTCGTCAAGGATCAGCCAGATGCCTTTGTTCCGGCAAAGCTTGAAGATCGCTTCGAGCAGCGACGGCGGATAGATCGCCCCGGTCGGATTGTTGGGCGAAACGAGCGCCAGCGCCCGCACCTCGCCGGTGATCGCGGCTTCAAGTCCCACGAGGTCCGGCAGGAAACCGTTCGACGCATCGCAGGCGACAAAGGCGGTCTTGACGCCCATCATCGCCAGCGTCGTTTCATGGTTGAAATAGAAGGGCTCGGTCATCAGCACCGTGTTGCCCGGACCGGCAACCGTCATCGCCGCGCAGACGAAGGCCTGGTTGCAGCCGGACGTGATGTGGATGTTCTTCAGCCCAATGCCTGCGCCATAAACCTCGGAGACATGCGCCGCATAGGCGGTCCGAAGCTCCGCCTCGCCCTCGATCGGACCGTAGCCGGTAAAGGCTTTTGAAGAGCCGGTCTCGCCGAGCAGCTTCAACATGTCCGGATGGGCCGGATAACCGGGCACCGCCTGAGAGAGGTCGATCAGCGGACCTTTGGACCCGTCATAGGCACGCCCCCAGGCGGCGACGGAGGGAACAGGCGGAGGGCTGAGCTTTTCGATAAGGGGGTTGAAGGCAGGCATGATCTTCCGAGAACAGGATTTTCCGAAACAGGCGATTGATTGCCTTTCTTGTTTATCAGATTATCCGGCGACGCAAGGAGAACCGGATATGGCCGACGAGATTGAGCCCGAGGATTCGAAGCTCACCATCACCAAGCGGAAATGGGCGGAACAAGGCAAGTTCCTGACCGGCCGGATCACCAGGCCGGAAACCGACCGCCTGCCGCCCGGCCAGCACCTAGTCAAGAACTGGCCGGTGCTCGATCTCGGCCAGCAGCCGCAGGTCTCGACCGAACGGTGGAAACTCGACGTGCGCGGCCTCGTCAACAACCGGAAAACCTTGGACTGGGCGGCCTTCCAGGCTTTGCCGCAGACGGAGATGCGCTCCGACATCCATTGCGTGACCACCTGGTCGCGCTACGACAACAACTGGAAAGGTGTGTCAACCCACGATTTTCTCGATCTCGTCGACCCGCGGGAGGAGGCGGTCGCCGTCATGCTGACCAGCTATGACGGCTATACCACCAACCTGCTTCTCTCGGATTTCGCCTCGCCGGACGCGATCATCGTCACGGAGTGGGAAGGCAAGCCGCTGAGCGAGGAGCATGGCGGGCCGGTGCGGCTGGTGGTGCCGCACCTCTATTTCTGGAAAAGCGCCAAATGGCTCAACCGGATCGAATTCCTCGGCAAGGACCAGGCCGGCTTCTGGGAGAAGAACGGCTACCATATGCGCGGTGACCCGTGGGCCGAGGAACGGTATTCGGACGACTGAGTGTCAGCCGAAATTGACGAGGTTCAATCCCGGCAGCGGGCCGCCCGGAAACTGCGCCAGTTTGGCCCCGACCGATAGCGGCCCGAGATCGATGCCGAAGAATCCGAGCTTGTCGATCAGGGCTACGACCTCCGTCTTTGCCGTCGCGTCGTTACCCGAATAGAACAGCACGCGCTTGCCGCCTTCGGATGCGGGATCTGCGTCGACCAGCTTCGCGAACAGATGATTGAACGCCTTCACCACCCGGGCGCCCGGCACAAGGTCGGCGAGGATCTCGCTGGAAAGGCGGCCGTTGAGTTCAGCCGGTTTGTAGAGCGGCGACTCGATCGGATTGTTCGCATCGATGACGATCCGGCCGTTCCAGTCCGGCAGGCCGGCAAGGGCAGCCGGCAATTTCGACCATGGAACCGCGATCAGCACCATGTCGGCGCTTGCGGCCTCCTCGATCGTGCCGGCGGAAATCCAGGGCGACAATTCAGCGCTCAGTGTTTCGAGCGAGGCTGGGCCGCGGCTATTGGCAATGGTGGCACGCACGCCGTTTCTTGCAAGAGTGCGGGCGAAGGCTGCGCCGATATTGCCGGCGCCGATGATACCGATGGTCATGATTGCGATACTCCTGTGGTTTCGATGACAGGAATATCGCCTCTGGATTGGCGCTTGATTAGCCTCTAATAATGCCAATCATCTTCAAGCAATCGTTGAGAATAGATCCACCGCATGGAAAGTCTCGCCAATCTCGAATCCTTTATGCGCAGCGCCGAACTCGGCAGCTTCTCGGCTGCGGCCAGGCGGCTGGCACTGACGCCGGCGGCGGTCAGCCGCAATGTCGCGATGCTCGAGAGGAACCTCGGCACCCGCCTCTTCCAACGCAGCACGCGAAGGCTGACGCTGACCGAAGCGGGCGAACGCTTTCTGTCGGAGATCCGGGACCACGTCGAGGCGCTGCAGGCGGCAATAGAAGGGGTTTCATCGGAAGCCGCGGAGCCGGCCGGCGTGCTGAAGGTCAGCATGAGCCCGCATTTCGGAACGGACTATATCCTGCCACTGCTGCCGGAGTTCACCACTCGTTATCCGCTCATCCGACCGGAATGGACGTTCGAGAACCGCCAGGTGGACTTGATCGCGGAAGGTTATGACGCGGCGATCGGCGGCGGCTTCGAGCTGGCGCCCGGCACGGTCGCCCGGGTGCTCGCGCCGGCACATATCGTTTCGGTCGCATCACCCGGTTACATGAAGGACAGACCCATCCCCGCCAATCCGGCGGAGCTTGCAAACCTGGACGGCATCCAGATGCGCTCTTCCAATACCGGCCGTATCCGCCAATGGGTGATGCGCAATGCGGCAGGCGACGAGATGCCTGCGGCGCTGACAGAAAAGGTCGTGCTCAACGACCCGGCGGCGATCGCCCGCGCCGCAAGCCTCGGCCTCGGCGTCGCGATGATCGCCATGCCCGATAGTCTCTCCTTTTTCGAGCGCGGCGAACTCGTCCGGCTGCTACCCGACTGGTACGCCGATATCGGGCCGATCTCGATCTACTACGCCAGCAAGACGCTGCTGCCGGCAAAGACCCGCGTATTCGTCGATTTCGTCGTCGAGCATTTCCGGAAGGAACGTCTGGCCGAACGTTTTGCCGGCAGCATCGGGGCATCGAACATGCCGAAGCGAAGATAGGCACCCGGCCGAAACCGGGTGCACGGGATCGGTCAGATCAGCTTTTCGAGCGTGATCGGCAAATCACGCACCCGTTTGCCGGTTGCGTGGAAGACCGCGTTGGCGATTGCCGGTGCGACGCCGACGATGCCGACTTCGCCGACACCCTTGCCGCCCAGCGCCGAAGCGCCGTAGTCGGGAATACCAACCGAGATCACCTCGATATGCGGCACGTCGGCATTGGTGGGCACGAGGTAGTCGCCCATGTTGTTGTTGACCGTCCGGCCGTTGCGCTGGTCGACGAGACCTTCCTCAAGCAGCGCCTGGCCGATCCCCATGATGATGCCGCCCCGCCACTGGCTTTCCACCAGCCGCGGATTGTAGAGCCGGCCGCAATCGAAGGCCGAGACGATACGGGACACCCGTACCGTCCCAAAATCCTCGTCCACCCGTACTTCGGCGAAATGGGCGCACCAGCTATGCATGGAGTATTCGCCCATGGTCGGCCCCTGGACCTTTGCCATGCTCGTCCAGGCCTGATGTTGCTCCTGGGCGGTCGCACCATCCGGCAACGTGTTCCTCAGGACCTCGATCTCGTCGCGGCCGAGCGCCGCCATCAGTTCCGAAAGCGTGAGCGACGGCCCCTGGTCGCGGGGAGCGGCAATGCGGCCGCCGCTGAAGGTCAGCGTATTGGCCCCGGTATCGCGCAGCGGCGATTTCTCGTCGTTGAGCGCCAGTCCGATCAGTTCGTCGCGGGCAGCCGTCGCCGCCTTGTGCACGGCGCCGAGGATCGAGCCCGCCAGCATCGAGCCGCCGGCAATCGCCGAACCCGGCAGCCGGGAATCGCCGAGATGAACCTCGACCTGGTCGACGGGAATGCCAAACACTTCGGCAGCCGTCTGGGCAAGGATCGTGTAGGTCCCCTGCCCCATGTCGATCGCACCGCTGACGACCTCGACACGGCCATTGCCGAGGATGCGGATCATCGCCTCGCTCGGCGCCTGGATGACCGGGAACGTGCCGCAGCCAATGCCCCAGCCGATAAGGGTTTTGCCATCGCGCATCGAACGTGGTTCATGGCTGCGCTTCGACCAGCCGAAGGCTTCGGCACCTTCGGTCAGCGCTTCGCGCAGCCGGCGCGTCGACCAGGGTTTTCCCGACTGGTAGTCGTGGTCGGCGTAGTTTTTCAGCCGCAGTTCGAGCGGGTCCATGCCGAGCTTGTAGGCCAGTTCCTCCATCGCGCTTTCGATGCCGAAGGCGCTGGGGTTCTTGCCCGGGCCGCGCAACGCACCCGGTGTGACGGTGTTGACCGGCACGACCCGATGCTGCGACGAGAAATTCTCTATCCTGTAGAGGATCGGCGTCGCGGAGCCCGTCTGCTCCGGCCAGTCCGCATAGGTGGAGGTCTCGCTGGCGCCGCGATGCACGATCGCCTGCAGAATGCCATCTTCCGTCGCGCCGATCTTGATCGTCTGGCGCGTCGCGGCGCGACCGCCATAGTTGGTGAAATTCTGCGGTCGCGTGAGCGCAAGCTTTACCGGCCGGCCGAGTTTCCTTGCCGCGAAAGCCGCCACCGCGCCATGGGCGAGCGCCGCCCCCTTCGAACCGAACCCGCCGCCGATGAACGGTGAGACCAGGTGGACGTTTTCGTAAGGAATGCCGAACCATTCGGAATAGCTCCGCGCCATGCCATGCGACCACTGGCTCGGTTCCCAGACCGTGATCCGATCGCCATCCCACTTCACGGTCAGCCCATGCGGCTCCATTGCGACATGATATTCCCGCGGCGTCGAATATTCGCCTTCGATCTGAACCGGTGCGGCCGCAAGGGCGGCCTCGGCATCTCCCCATCCGGAGGTGAGATTGTCCATCACCTTGCCTTCGCCGGCCGCCGCGTCATTGAAGGTCGCGACATGCGGCGCCTTCTCATAGGTGATGCAGATCAGATTTGCCGCCTCGACCGCCTGTTCGCGGCTTTCCGCAACGACGGCGGCGATCGACTGGCCATTGTACTGCACCTGCCGCGGCAGCGGATAATACGGCTGGTTATCCGGGCGATTGCCACCCCAGTCGGAGGCAACCAGGAGACCCAGGTCGTCATCCGGCGTCAGCACCATCAGCACGCCTGGAGCCGCAAGCGCCTTTTCCGTGTCGACCCTAACGACGCGCCCGGCCGGAATGGTGCTCTGGACGAGGATGGCATAGGCAAGGCCTTCAACCGGATATTCCAATGCATAGGTCGCGCCACCGGTGACCTTCAGGTTGCCTTCGAAGCGCGTCTGGCGACCGCCGACGGTCCCGTCGGAGGCATCGCCGTGTTTGCGGGGTTCCATGATGGTCATGCGAGACCTCCAACTTTCAGGATGGCGCGAGCGACGACGCGCGGCGCAAGTTCGATCTTGTAGTAATTGGCGCCATGCGAAACGGCGCCTTCCATGGCGAGCCGGCTGGCTGCCTCGACGGTTTCGAGGCTGAGAATCTTGCCGACCAGCGCCCGTTCGACGTTGCGAGCCCGCCACGGCTTGGTGGCGACGCCGCCGAGAGCGACGCGGATATCGCGCACCGTCCTGCCGTCCGTTTCGAATTCCAGCCCGACCGCTGCACTCGCCGCCGCAAATTCATAGGACTGGCGGTCGCGGACTTTGAGATAGGTCGAGTTCTTCGGCGCCGCCGAAGCCGGCACGGTGATCGCGGTGATCATCTCGCCGCGCTGCAACGTGGTTTCCCGCTCCGGCGTATTGCCCGGCAGAAGGAAGAAGTCCTCGACCGATACTGTCCGCCCGCCGAGTTCGACCACGGCGTCGAAAGCAACGAGAGCAACGGCGAGGTCACCGGGATAGCTGGCGATGCAGGTGTCGCTGGTGCCGAGCACGGCATGGTTGCGGGTAACGCCGCCGATCGCCGAACAACCGGCGCCGGGATTACGCTTGTGGCATGCCGGAAACACGTCCGGCTCCCGAAAATACGAACAGCGCGTCCGCTGCAGGAGATTGCCGCCGATCGTCGCCATGTTGCGAATCTGGGCAGAAGCCGCCAGCGACAGCGATTCCGAAATAGCCGGGAAGGCAGCTCGGATGCCGGCATGATCGGCGACCTGGCCCATCTTGGCCAGCGCGCCGATCCTGGCGCCGCCGGCATCGACGGTGATTTCGCCGAGGCCTGAGAGGTGGGTGATGTCGATAACCGTTTCCGGCTCCATCACGCCGCATTTTGCGAGATCGAGCAGCGTCGTGCCGCCGGCAAGCAGCACCGAACCGGCCTGGAGCGACGCCTGGCGGGCCTCGTCGGCCGAAGAGGCGCGGAGATAGGAAAAGTCTCTCATCACGCCATCTCCGCCGCTTCGCGCACCGCCGCGACGATGCTGTTATAGGCTCCGCACCGACAGAGATTGCCGGACATGTATTCGCGGATTTCCTCGTCGGATCCCGCATGGCCCTCGCGGATGCAGGCGACTGCGGACATGATCTGGCCGGGCGTGCAATAGCCGCACTGGAAGGCATCATGCTCGACGAAGGCTGCCTGGACGGGGTGCAGCTCGCCGTTTTCGGCGGCGATCCCCTCGATCGTGGTGATCTGCCGGCCTTCGACCTGGGCTGCGAGCGTCAGACAGGAGAGTACGCGGCTGCCGTCGACATGACAGGTGCAGGCGCCGCACTGGCCCTGGTCGCAACCCTTCTTGGTGCCGGTCAGAGCCAGATGTTCGCGCAGGGCATCGAGCAGGGTGACGCGCGGTTCGACATCGAGGTCGTACCGCCTCCCGTTGATATCGAGCGAAAGATGGATGGTTCGTGTCATGGATCAAGCTCCTGCCATTGTCACGAGAATGAGAACTTTAAAGCCTGCGACGGGCTGGCCGACTGGCTGCGATGCCCTAGATGATGCCAGACCGAGAGAAGCACCCGCACATTTCGGCATGACATCCGTCCCCCTCTGGAATAAGAAGTGGAAGGCGCTCCAGATAACCGGAGGCGCCTCCGTTTAAACTAGTGGCTTACGGATTTTCGTCAAGCCCCCATTTGCCTGGAGCAGTATTTTGGCCTCGGCCGAGCCGAAGACGACATCCCTCGCATCGACCAAGCTTCGCGCTGATGCCCGCCGCAACCGCGAAAAGCTGGTCGAGGTGGCGGCCGCAGCCTTTGCGGAAAAGGGCGTCGAGACTTCGCTGGAAGATATAGCACGGCAGGCCGGCGTCGGCATCGGCACGCTCTACCGCCATTTTCCAAGCCGCGAGCATCTCGTCGAGGTGGTCTATCGCCGTGAGCTTGAAGGCCTGGCGAGCGCCGCTACCGAGCTTGCCAGGCTCCATTCGCCGGACATGGCGCTGGAGGAATGGATGCGTCGCTTCGTCGGCTATATCGCCACCAAGCGCGGCATGGCCAACAGCCTGCGCATTCTCATGACCTCCAACTCCTCCCTTTTTTCCGAGGGCTCCGGCCTCATCCGTGGCGCGCTGGAAAGTCTTTTGAAGACTGCAGGCGATGAAGGATATATCCGCCGCGACATCGAAACGACCGATCTCATGCACGCTCTGTCGAGCATTTATTCCATTCCGGAATCGCCCGAATGGCGCGAGCGGGCGCATCGCCTGATCGGCCTGCTGATGGACGGCCTGCGGACCCGCAGATAACCCGTCATATCCGTACCGTATCGGCCGGTCGGATAGGCTAGATTTCGCATGTCACCTGAACGGAATATCAAGCAATCTCCGATTGACAGGTAACCTGTTACTCAGATGATCCGGCTTCAATATTATTGTTATAAAATAAACGGATAGCCCAGACGAAATTTCGAATTTTCGCGTCGAAAGTCCGTCAAAAGTCATTATATACTATCAAAATTCAATCTGTCGTTAAAGAGTTTGACCCTAAGCTCCCGGCTACCGCGCGACCGCCATCCGGTGTAGCGCAGGAGCCGGTATGAGACCGGTTCTCTTCCCACACCGCCAGATATCAGATCTGCGCGTGAAAACGCGTTGCCTCATTCGAGGCTTCACCATTCCGGAGCCGAATCTCATGTCCCGTCTCTCCATTCGCAGCTCGCTCATCGCCGTCTTCGGCGCGATCGCGACGCTCGTCGCCGTTCTCGCCTGGGCGGCCATTTCCTCGCTCTCCAATGTCGCCGGAAATCTCACCACGATCTCGCAAAACTCGATGCCGAGCGTCCAGGCCTCGAAGAATATAGAGACGGCCATTCTCGGAATGACGGTCGCCTATATGGGGCATCTGACGACGACCTCGGATTTCGGCATGGACACCGCGGAAAAGCTGATCGCCCAGCAGTCCGACGCGCTCAAGGCTGCTCTCCAAACCTACAGGCCGCTGATCTCCAGCGACCAGGAAAAGCAGATCATCGACCAGATCCAGGCGGGCATCGACAAATACGTCCTCAACGGGCAGAAGATGCTGGACTTCTCCCGCAAGGCCTCCGACGCCCGCGCCCGCGTCGAGATGGAAAAGATGCGCGTCACGATCCAGCCGGTCATGGAAGCCGTTACCAAGCTGGTCAAGTCGAACACGGACGAGGCGGCCCTCGAAACCGCCAAGGCGGAGTCGACCTATTCCACCGCGCTCGCCACGATGGAAAGCATCCTTGGTGTTGTCTTCCTGCTGATCGTCGGTGCCGCCGTCTACGTGCTGTCCGGTATCGCCCGACCCATCCAGCGCATCACGGCGTCGATGAGCGGCCTTGCCGCAGGCGACACCGCGACCGAAATCCCCTTTGCAGGACGCAAGGACGAAGTCGGGGCAATGGCCGGTGCCGTGGAAGTCTTCCGTCAGGCGGCGATCTCCAACAGGCAGCTTCAGGAACAGGCCGAAGAAGCCCGCGCCCAAGCCGAAGCCGACCGTATCCACCTGCAGGAAGAGGCGGAAGCCTCCGCCCAGGCCCGTCTTCAGCAAGCGACCTCAGGCCTCGCCGCCGGCCTGCGCCGCCTTGCCTCCGGAGATCTCGCTTTCCAGCTCAACGAACCCTTCGCTCCGGATTTCGAAGCTCTGCGCGAAGACCTGAACTCGGCCGTGTCCCGCCTCGGCGCAGCTCTTTCCGAAGTCGCCGGCTCCGCCCAGTCGATCGACAGCGGTTCGCGTGAAGTCAGCCAGAGCGCCGACGACCTGTCCAAGCGGACCGAACAGCAGGCAGCTTCGCTCGAAGAGACCGCAGCCGCCCTTGACGAGATCACCGCCAACGTCTCGAACTCCTCCAAGCGTGCGGACGAGGCAAAGGCGATCGCCCTGCAGGCAAATTCCAGCGCCGCCCAGTCGGGCGCCGTCGTCGCCAACGCCGTCGATGCGATGCAGCGCATCGAACAGTCGTCCAGCCAGATTTCCAACATCATCGGGGTGATCGACGAGATTGCCTTCCAGACCAACCTGCTGGCGCTGAATGCCGGCGTCGAAGCGGCCCGCGCCGGTGAAGCCGGCAAGGGTTTTGCCGTCGTCGCCCAGGAGGTCCGCGAACTCGCCCAGCGTTCGGCGAATGCGGCCAAGGAGATCAAGGATCTCATCCGCAAGTCGGGCTCCGAAGTCCAGAACGGCGTGAAGCTGGTGCGCGAGACCGGCGACGCGCTGAAGACGATCGAAAGCCACGTCGTCACCATCAACGAGCATATCAATGCGATCGCCACCGCCGCCCGCGAACAGTCGGTCGGCCTCGCGGAGGTCAACTCGGCCGTCAACCAGATGGACCAGGTGACGCAGCAGAACGCCGCGATGGTCGAGGAAACCAATGCTGCCGGCGCCAACCTTGCATCGGAAAGCAGCAAGCTGCGTGATCTGCTGACCCGCTTCAAGCTCTCCGAAGGCGGCCAGCGTTCCGGCATGCAGCAGCGGCCCGCCTACGGCTCCGCTCCGGCCCCGGTTGGCCGCAATGCGGCTCCACAGGAATCGCCGGCCCGCCGCCTTGCACAGCGCGTCAGCAAGTCCTTCGGCGGTGCGGCAGTTGCAACCGCCGAATCCCAGTGGACCGATTTCTGATCTGCACGCGATCCTAACTCTCTAACTGTCGCTCTTCGACGGCCCGGCCTCTGCCATCTGGCGCAGAAGCTGGGCCGTTTCGTCATTGGCGGGAAAGAAGGATTCGACCGCCAGTTCCGACAGCGTCACGTCGACCGGCGTGCCGAAGACCGTCGTGGTCGAGATGAACGACAGCAGCCCGGCGTCGGTCCGCAATTCCATCGGCACGGCGATACCCGCATATTCGTGTTTCGGCGCCGATTTCGACGCCCCGTCCGGCACCGGATAACCGGACAGTTCTTCCAGTAATTTCTGAAGAACGCGATCGCCGGTCGCGGCAATCTGCTGGTGCAGCCGTTCAAGCAGGTGGTTGCGCCATTCGCCGAGATTGGCAATGTGAGGCGCGAGGCCCTGCGGATGCAGGCTGAGCCGCAGGACGTTGACCGACCCCTCTATCAACGACCGGTCGGCGACATCAGCAAGCAGCGGCGCCACCGCGGCATTTGCGGCCACCAATGTCCAGTGCCGATCGACGGCAAGCGCCGGGAACGGCTCATGGCCCTTCAACACCATGTCGATCGCCCGCCGCGCCGGCTGGAGCGCCGGATCGTCGAGCTTGCGCTCGGCAAAGACGGGCGCAAAACCGGCGGCGAGCAGCATCGGATTGCGCTCGCGAAGCGGCACGTCAAGCCGCTCCGCCAGATGTAGCAGCATGTCCCGGCTCGGGGCCGACCGTCCGCTTTCGATGAAGCTCAGATGGCGTTGCGAGATATCGGCCTCGAGCGCCAGGTCGAGCTGGCTCATGCGCCGGCGGCGGCGCCATTCGCGCAGAAAATCACCGAGAGGGCGGGCGGGCGCAATCGTCGTCATGCGGCAGCCGGAACCTGGTCGAGGAACCCGTAGACCGACTTCAGGCGGCCGTTTTCCAGGACGGCGAAATCGGTACCCTTGATCAGCGCTTCGCCATCTTCCGGGCCGAGGCCCCAGGAAAAGCGCAGATTGTCGTCATAACCGTCGGGCGTGCCGATCAGCGTGAAACGGAAACCCGGAAACCGCGACTGGACGCCTTCGACCAGGCGATCGACGCCCTCATGGCCTTCGCCGCGCATCAGCGGATCGACGTAAAGCCCGTCTTCTGCCCAGGCTTCGGCGATCAGCGCCTTGCGGCGGGCGGCATCCGTCTCGTTCCAGATGGCAAGATAACGTTCGGCCTTAGTGTTCGCATCGGTCATGTCTTTTCTCCTTGAGATCGCCCTGCCCGTTGCAGGCAGGGCGAACATGCCGGAGCGGCTGCATCGTCTCAATTACGCGACAGGTAATAACTATCGCGTCGAGAGCGCAAGCCGCGCGCCGAGCATCACGAAGGCGCCGGCGAAGATACGGCGCATCCAGGCAACAATGTTCGGCCGCGAGATCACGTGATTGCGCACCGACGCCGCAAAAAGCCCGTAGAGCACGAAGACGCCGAAGGTCATCAGCATGAAGACGAGGCTGAGTTCGGTCATGCGCAGAACGGGTGCTGCCTCGTCCCGGCCGACGAACTGTGGCAGGAAGGCAAAGAAGAAGATCGACAGTTTCGGGTTGAGCGCATTGGCAAGGATTGCCGAAACGATGACTTGGCCAACGGATTTCGGCGTCCGGTCCGTCTCGACGGTCAGCGCGCCTTTCTCTTTCAGCACCTGCCAGGCCATGAACAGAAGATAGGCGACGCCGAGATATTTGATGACTTCGAAGGCCAGGGCGCTGGCATGCAGCAGTGCTGCGAGGCCCGAGACTGCCGCAATCATGTGCGGCAGGATGCCAAGCGTACAGCCGAAGGCGGCGATGACGCTCGCCCGCGCCCCACGCGACAGGCCGGCGGCCAGCGTGATCAGCACGCCGGTGCCTGGCGACGCGACGACGATGAGGGAAGTGATCAGGAATTCCGGGCTCATGAGAGATCCTTTCGAGAGGTTTTCCCATGGCTACCGAAGAACCCCACGCCAATCTTGAACGAAATTGCAGGCCGGCGATTGCCTGGAGGGACCCGGGAACCTATCGTCGCGCCATCTCAGTGCGGACCCATCTCATGACCTCTTCTCCCAAAAACCTCGACATCGGCTATGATGTGCCCGCGTCTGTCGGCGACACGATCGACGACATCCAGACGCCGGCGCTGATCATCGATCTCGATGCCTTCGAACGGAATGTCGAACGGATGAGAACTTATGCCGAGGCGATGGCGGTCCGGCTTCGCCCGCATGCCAAGACCCACAAGTCGGCCGATGTCGCGCTTTACCAGATGCAGAACGGCGGGGCCGTCGGCATCTGCTGCCAGAAAGTGTCCGAGGCGGAAGCACTGGTGCGCGGTGGCGTTACCGACGTGCTCGTCGCCAACGAGGTCGCCGATCCGAAGAAGATCGACCGGCTGGCTCGGCTTGCAAGGAACGCCCATGTCACCGTCTGCGTCGACAATCCCGCAGTCGTCGCAACGCTTTCGGAAGCGGCCGGCCGGCATGGCGTGACGCTCGACCTGCTGGTGGAGATCGATTGCGGCGCCCGCCGCTGCGGCGTGCTGCCCGGCGCGCCGGCCGTCGAGCTGGCAAAGATGGTCGCCGCCGCGCCGAACCTCGCCTTTGCCGGTATCCAGGCCTATCACGGCAGCGCCCAGCATATCTACGATCCGGTCGAGCGCCGTACCGCCATCGACAAGGCGATCGACATGGCGCGGGAAACGGCCGAGCTGCTGTGCGACGCGGGGCTGGAACCGAATATCATCACCGGCGCGGGGACCGGCACCCACAATCTCGAAGGCGCATCCGGCCTTTACAACGAGATCCAGCCGGGCTCCTACATCTTCATGGATGCCGACTATGCCCGCGTCCGCGCGACGGAGGGTAACGGCACGGTCGGCAGCTTCGAGCATGCGCTCTTCGTGCTGACCTCGATCATGAGCAAGCCGGCCTCCGGCCGCGCCATCTGCGATGCGGGCCTCAAGGCGCACTCGATCGACAGTGGCCTGCCGACGGTGTTCGAACGCCCCGACCTCAAATTCGTCAGCGCATCGGACGAACACGGCAAGATCGAGGACCCTCATGATACGCTGAAGCTCAACGGCCGACTGCAGCTGGTGCCCGGTCACTGCGACCCGACGTGCAATCTCTACGACTGGTATGTCTGTGTCCGGAACGGCCGGGTCGAGGCCCTCTGGCCGGTCACCGCCCGCGGCAAGCTTTATTAGACCAGCCTAGAACCGGTGAATACGCAGGCCGAGCACCTTTTCCGAGATGACCACCACCGCCATCGTCAGCACGATCGAGCAGGTCGAGACGGCCGCCGCTTCCGGCGTGAAATTGGTGCGCAGGTAGTCGAAGAGCTGGATCGGCAGCGTCGACATGCCGACACCCTTCAGCATGAAGGAGATGGTGAAGACGTCGAACGAGATGATGAAGGCGAACAGGCAGCCGCCGATGACGCCGGGCTTGATCAACGGCAGCATGATCCGCCGGAAGCGGGTGAAGCGTCCCGCCCCCAGGCTCTGCGCCGCAAGGCTCCAGGCCGGATCGTAACTCTCCATCGAGGCCGAGACGTTGATGAACACGAAGGGCAGCGTGATCAGCACATGGCCGACGATCATGCCGACCAGGTTCTGCGTGCCGAGGCCGACCGAATAGACGAAGAACAGCAGCGAGATCGCCGTCAGCACTTCCGGCAGCAGCAGCGGCGCCAGCATGGCGACCCGCACCGTTTCCTTCAGCTTGCCGGCATGCGTCACATAGAACATCGCCGCCATCGTGCCGATAATGCCTGATATCACCGTGGTCAGCGCCGCGATCCACAGCGAGGTACGGATCGCCCGCATGAACACCTCGTTGTTGAAGAAGACGAGATACCAGCGGAAGGAAAGCCCCTGCGGCGGGAAGGTGAGGAAAGCGCCGGCATTGAACGAGGCGATCACCACGACCGCGATCGGCGCCAGCAGGAAAGCGTAGATGATCAGGCAATAGACGGTGAAGAACGGTTTCGACATGCGCCTCAAGCCTTCCATTTCATGACGGTCAGCCGCCCAAAGATGACGACGAAGATCGCGCCGGTCACCGACAGCATCAGCGCCAGCGCCGAACCGAACGGCCACTGGAACGTATCGATCAGCGCATCCACCACCGTCACGGCCATGGTCTTGACCCTCAAGCCTCCGATCAGCGACGGCGTCACATAGGCGCTGAGCGACAGGACGAAGACAAGGATGCAGCCGGCCTGGATGCCCGGCAGCGACAGCGGCAGGGTGATGCGCCGGAACGACGTGACCTTCGACGCCCCGAGCGACCGGGCGGCGGCCTCGAGCGATGGATCGATACCCTGGATGGCGCTCATGATCGGCAGGATCATGAAGGGCAGGAAGACGTGCACCAGCGCGATGATGATGCCGAGCGCGTTATACATCAGCGGCAGCGGCCCATCGATGAGGCCCCAGCCGGTCAGCGTGCGGTTGATGATGCCGTTATTGCCGAGCAGGATCGTCCAGCCATAGCTGCGGATGACGATGCCGACGAGCAGCGGCGAGAGCACCAGCGCGTAACCCAGCGCGCGGAAGGTCGAGGCCCCGCGCGCCAGCTGCCAGGCGACGGGATAACCAAGGATCAGGCAGAGGAAGGTCGTCAGAAAACCGATCCACAGCGTGTTGATCACCTGTTGGACATAGAAGAAGTCCGAGAAAAACTTGCCGTAATTGCCAAGCGTGAAGCCCGGTCCATAGGGCGTGCCCTGTCCGGGCATCCGGAAACTCATGACGACGATATTGAGATAGGGCAGCACGAGGAAGACGCAGAGCAGGATCGCGGCGGGTGCGATCAGCAGCAGCGGCCCGAGCCTTTTTCTGGGCGGGATAATCATGCCACGGTCCCTAGCGGCCAGAACCGATCGGCCGGCGCATGCACCAGGACCTGTTCGCCATCCGCAAACCGCGTGCGCGGAAAAGTCTGGACGTTGACGACGGCGCCGCCCGCAAGCTCCAGGCGGTAATCGACGAGACTGCCGGAATAGTAGCTGGAGAGAACCTTGGCCGGCGCACCTGTCGCACCCGAGCTGATCGGCAGGAGCTCGACCGCTTCCGGCCGCAGAGCCAGCATCAGCTCGGCGCCATCGGCAAACTCTCCGCTGACCGGCACGTCGCCGAAGGCGGTCGAAACGACGCGATTGCCGACCTTGCCGCGGATGATGTTCACCTGTCCGACGAACTCGGCGACTTCCAGATTGGCCGGCCGCTCGTAGATGTCGGAGGGCGTGCCGATCTGGGCGATGCGGCCGCCGAACATCACCACGACCCGGTCGGACATGGTCATCGCCTCGGCTTGGTCGTGGGTGACGTAGACCGTGGTGATGCCGACGCGGCGCTGCAGGTCGCGGATGAAGACCCGCATCTCCTCACGCAGCTTGGCGTCGAGATTGGCGAGCGGCTCGTCGAGCAACAGGATCTTCGGCTCGATGACCAAAGCGCGGGCAAGCGCCACGCGCTGCTGCTGGCCGCCGGAGAGCTGGCGTGGATAACGCTCGGAATAACCCGTGAGCTGCACCATATCCAGCACCTTGGCGATGCGGGTGCGGATCTCGTCCTTGGGCGTTTTGCGCATCTCCAGCCCGAAGGCGAGGTTCTTTTCGACCGTCATATGCGGAAACAGCGCATAGTTCTGGAAGACCATGCCGATATCGCGCTTTTCGACCGGCACGTGCACGACGTCGCGGCCGTCGAAGCGGATCGCCCCTTGCGTCGCATCCTCGAAGCCGGCGATCATCTTCAGCGTCGTCGTCTTGCCGCAGCCGGATGGTCCGAGCAGCGAGATGAACTCGCCCTCCGCTATCTTGACCGAAATGCTGTTGACCGCGGGCCCCTGCCCGTAGTCCTTGGTCAGCTTTTCGATGCTAACCTCTGTCATGAAATTCCACTTTCCATTTGAAGAGCCGGACCCCGAAAAAGCCGATCATGGCCTGCCCTCATGGCAGGCCATGATCGCAGTTGGGGAAATCACTTGACGGTTTTCGCCCAGCGTTCGGCGAGCTCGCCCTGCTTCTCGTTGACGAAGTTCCAGTCCCAGGTGAGGATTTTCTCCATGTCCGCCCCGGAAACCGGCACGTCGGCCTTGAGATCGGCGGGTACGACCACCTTGGAATTGGTCGGCGAGATGAAGAACTCCTTCATCATCATCCCCTGCACTTCCGGCGACAGCAGGAAGTTGGCGTACTGGTAGGCCAGTTCCTTTTCCGGCGCGTTGGCGAGGATGTTGATGGTCTGGTCGAACATGAACATCCCTTCTTCGGGGATGATACAGTCGACGGGCAGGCCCTGGCGGCGCAGGCGGGCGATTTCACCGAAGTCGAAGGGCGCGACAACGATTTCGCCCGAAGCAAGACCGGTCGACATGTTGAAGTCCACCTGGATCACCGAGCCGAGCTTCTGAAGTGCTGCGAAACCAGCATCGACGTCATACTGGTCCTTGCCGAAGATCTTCGAAAACAGCAACAGTTCCATCTTGCCGGCGCTGTTGGCGAAGTTGTACAGGCCGATCTTGCCCTTGAATTCCGGGTTGTTCCAGAGATCCTTCCAGGACTTCGGCTTGGTCTTCACAAGGTCCGTGCGGTAGCCGATGCCGATCGGCGAAACGGCGCCGATCGCGCCCCAGCCGTCGGTCTTCTTGGCGAGCGGATAGAGATCGTTGTAGTTCGAGAGCTTGGTGAGATCGAGCTTCTCGAAAAAGCCCTCCTTGCGCAGACCGGACGCGAAGACTTCGTTGGTCATCACGATCGAATAGGGCGGCTTGGCGGTGCCCGCCGCCCGTAGGTTCGCGCCCCACACCCGGCCGTTGCCGACGTCGAGCGTCACGGCCGCACCGGTCTTTTTGGTGAAGGCGGGTCCGACGGTCGAGCGCCAGTACTGTTCCCACACGCCGCCGAGCGTCGGCACGACCAGCGTTTTCGCTTGAGCCCGCGCCGGAAGGCCGAAAAGGCCGGCCGCAGCGAGTGCACTCATTCCGGCAAGCGTTTGCCGCCTTGTCAAATCCATCATGTCCAGTTCCCCTTGTTGCGATCTTTGATCGATATGTGCCGGCGGTTCTCCGCTTCTGCGCACGGGTTCAGTCGAGTTTAGTCGGTCATCAGCCTTTCGAAAAAGCCTGCCTGGTCTTCAGGTCGATATAATCGCCATAGGTGATCGGCTCATATTTCGCCCCGCCCTTTACGAATGGGGCCAGGCACTCGATCACCGTATCCTTGGACGGATTGAGGAAGAACGGGATCGACTGACGGCGGGCGGTGCCCTTGAACCCGGTCGGCGGATTGGCGACGCGGTGCGGCGTCGAGACCCATTCATCGTTCGTCCAGCGCATGAAGGCGTCGGCGATGTTGATCACGTAGGCGCCTTCGATCGACGGCGCGTCCAGCCAGTCGCCATTGCGGTTGCGCACCTGCAGCCCGCCGGCCGAAGCCTCCGAACGCAGGATCGTCATGAAGCCGTAGTCGGTATGGACGCCGGCGCGCATCTGGCCCGGCAGCGGCGATTCCTCCTGCTCCGGATAATTGATGACGCGCAGCGCCGAGAGATGGTTTTCGAAGGAGGGCTCGAAATAGTCCTGATCGAGTCCGATCGCCTGGCAGAAAATGCGGCGCATATGCTTGGCGAGGATTTCCATTTCCTTGAAATAATCGCGGAACGCCTGTTCCAGACCATCCGGTCTGTCCGGCCAGGTATCGCCAGGAAGGTTCTGGCCGAAGTTGAGGCTTTCCTTGTAATCGCCCGGGGTCTTGATCCCAAGCGTCGCGGCAAGCGCCTCCTCGGCGATCGGCGAAAAGGCGACGCCGCCCAGAACGCCGGCACCGCGGCCCTGGGTTTTCTTCCAGTCCTGCGGATAATCGAAGAAGGCGCGAGCGAGATTGTAGAGCCTGGACGTCACCTCCGGCGAAACGCCATGGCCGGTGACGAGAAAGAAACCGGTATCGCGGCAGGCCGTCTCGATGGTTTTGACGACGGCCGCAGCGCCTGACTCGTTGCGGATGAAGGGGCCGACATCGATCACCGGAATGCCGGAAACGGCACCATGGGATGACGCAGGATTGGCGTTCGTTAAGGACATGCCTTCCTCCAATTCACATCTGACAAACAGATGTTGACAAAAACATCTGTTGTTGTCCATATCAAAATTAACGAAGTTGCAACGTGGTTCTCGCCTCAAGGACGATCGACTGAACATGGATGACCTTGCGCCACAGGAAGCGGCCGTCCTGGCAATCATCAAGGACAACCCGTTCGCGGGTCAGCAGGAGATCGCCACCATGCTCGGGCTGGCGCGCTCGACGGTCGCCGCCCATATCGTGCAGTTGATGCAGAAGGGCTACATCCTCGGCCGCGGTTACGTGATGCCGGCCGAAACCCGCGCCGTCTGCATCGGCGGCGCTGTGCTCGACCGCAAGTACCGCGCCAAGCAGGAGTTCGTCTTCGAGACCTCCAACCCGGTCGACGGCGTGCGCAGCCTCGGCGGCGTCGCCCGCAACGTCGCGGAAAACCTGGCGCTTCTCGGCACCACGACCAGTTTCGTCTCGATCGTCGGTGACGACGAAGGCGGGCGGGCGGTGCTGAAACACATGCGCGACCGCGGCATCGATGTCAGCCAGATCATCACCACCACCGAGCGCCCGACGGCCGAATATGCCGCCATCCTCGACACCAAGGGCGACCTCGTGCTCGGCATTGCCGACATGAGCATTTTCGACCTGCTGCTGCCGAACCATATCGAGCGCATCTGGCCGCATCTCGCCGCCGCAAGCTGGGTTTTTTCCGACTGCAACCTGCCGGCCGAAACCCTGGCTGCCCTGATCGCCAAGCGTCAGGGCGCCCGCTTTAGGCTGGCGATCGACGCGGTCTCGACGCCCAAGGCGGCTCGCCTGCCAAGGGATCTCACCGGCGTCGACCTGCTGTTCATGAACATCGACGAGGCAAACGCGGTCCTCGGACGCAAGGCGCACGAAACGATCGACGACGCCAAAGAGGCGGCACTTGCGCTTCAGGCGGCCGGCGCGCGCGAGGCGGTCGTGACCATGGGCCCGCGCGGCATCGCAGTCGCCGGCACCGAAGGCGCCCGCACCTTCCCGGCCGTGCATGCCCGGCCGATCGACATCACAGGCGCGGGCGACGCGATGATCGCCGGCACGCTGCACCGGATCCTGCATGGCGAAGACACCTACACTGCGGCCCGCACCGGCGCGCTGCTCGGCACGCTGACCACCGAAAGCACCGCAAGCGTCCATACGGAATTGTCCGAACGCTTCCTGGAAGCCAATATGCACCGACTGGCCGGCTGAGCCTCAGTCGCCGAAAACGATCCAAGGAATACAAAAATGGCCCTCATCAAACCGAAGCTGAGCCGTGAAGTGGCCGAGACGCTCGCATCCGGCGGCCCGGTCGTGGCGCTGGAATCGACCATCATCACCCACGGCATGCCGTACCCGGCGAACCTCGAAACCGCGCTCGGCGTCGAGGCGGTGATCCGCGAAAACGGCGCGATCCCGGCCACCATCGCCGTCGTCAATGGCGAGCTGCGCGTCGGCCTCGAACACAGTGAACTGGAAGCGCTGGCCCAGGCCAAGGGCGTCGTAAAAGCCTCCGGCCGCGACCTCGCCGTTGCCATGGTGCGCGGCCAGTCCGCCGGCACCACGGTTTCCGCCACCATGCTGATGGCCGATCTCGCCGGCATCGACATTTTCGCCACCGGCGGCGTCGGCGGCGTGCATCGCGGCGCCGAACAGACGTTCGACATCTCCGCCGACCTGACCGAGCTCGGCCGCACCAAGACCGCCGTCGTCTGCGCCGGCGTCAAGTCGATCCTCGATATCGCCAAGACGCTGGAATATCTCGAAACCCAGCGCGTGCCCGTCATCGCCTACGGCACCGACGACTTCCCTGCCTTCTTCACCCGAAAGAGCGGCTTCAAGGCCGATCACCGGCTCGATACGCCGGAAGAGATCGCCAGGGCCATGTATCTGCACCACCAGCTCGGCACCGGCACCGGCCTGATGATCGCCAACCCGATCCCGGAAGCGGCAGCGCTGACACCGGAATTCATCGACGGCACCATCAACGACGCCGTGCGCGAGGCGGATGAGCGCGGCATCGGCCGCAAGGAGCTGACGCCCTTCCTGCTCGCCCGCATCAACGAACTGTCCAAGGGCGAGAGCCTGAAGGCCAATATCGAGCTGGTGAAGAACAATGCGCGGCTCGCCGCGAAGATGGCCGTCGCCTATGCAGCGCTGAAGAAGGCCGGCAAATAGTTCAAGAACAAGGGGAACTGCCCATGAACCAGCAAATGAACGGCTACGAGACGATCCTTTACGAGAAGGATTTGACCGACAAGTTCGCGACGATCACCATCAATCGCCCCGACAAAATGAATGCGATGAACAAGACGGTGATCCGCGAGATCGACGCGGCAGTCGCCGCAGCCGTCGCCGATCCGGACGTCAACGCACTGGTCATCACCGGCACCGGGCGCGCCTTCTCCTCCGGTTACGACCTGCAGGGCGGCGATTTCGATGTCGACATCGATTTCTGGCGCGAGGACATGTCGGAAAATGCCGAGGCGCTGCTCAACATCTGGCGCGCCCCGATCCCGGTCATTGCGTCAGTCAACGGTTACGCTCTTGCCGGCGCCCTCGAGCTGATGATGTGCTGCGATCTGGCGATTGCCGCCGACAACGCCAAGTTCGGCGAACCGGAAGTGCGCCACAATTCCGGCCCGCCGGCGCTGATGATGCCCTGGCTGCTCGCCACCCGCGACGTGCGTTGGCTGATGTTCACCGGCGACATGGTGGATGCAGAGGAGGCGCTGCGCATGCACCTGATCAACAAGGTGGTGCCAGCCGACCAGCTCAAGGAAAAGACCGAGAACCTCGCCCGCAAGCTGGCCCGCATGCCGGTTCCGGCGCTCAGATACACCAAGGCCTCGATCAACAACCAGCAGATGGTTGCCGGCCTCCTGCCGTCCTTCCAGTACAATATCGAGGCGATTGCCGCTCTTCACGTCACCAGACAGGGCCGCGAATGGATGGCGAACCTCGCAAAGATGTCGCTGAAGGAATACCTCGCCTTCCGCGACGATCCGTTCAAGGGCCTCGACTGAGGCCCCGGCCATGACGGCCAACACGCCTGAGGCGATGCAGGCCCTCATGGCGCCGCGCTCCATTGCAGTTGTCGGCGCCACCGAGCGCGCCGACGCCTCCTCCAGCTACGTGATGAAGAACCTGATGCGCTTCGGCTATCGGGGACAGATCATCCCGGTGCATCCGAAGGCCAGGACAATCTTCGGGCTTCCCGCCTCGCCCTCCCTCTCCGCACTGGCCAATGCACCCGATGTCGCGGTGATCGGCATCGCCGCCGACAAGGTGATCGCAGCCCTCGAAGAAGCCGGAAGCACCGGCGTCAAGGCGGCCGTTGTGCTGGCTTCAGGCTTCGCCGAACTGGACGAAGCCGGCCGCGAGCGACAGCGGCAGCTGGTCGAGATTGCCGAGCGCTATGGCATGGCGATCTGCGGCCCGAACTGCCTCGGCCTTTTCAATCTCGGCTCCGGCGCGGCACTCTATTCCTCCAGCCTCTCGACCAATCTTGAAAAAGGCCGCTTCGCGATCCTCTCCCATTCCGGCGCCAGCGCCATCGCGCTCGGTAATACCGGCCGGTTCGGGCTGAGCCACATCGTCTCCTCCGGCAACAGCGCCGCGACCGACATTCCGAACTACCTCGATTTCCTCGCAACGGATGACGATACCAGCGCCGTCGGCATCGTCATCGAGGCCATCCGCGAACCGGAAAAACTGGCGGCCGCGATGGAGAAGATGCACGCGGCCAACAAACCGGTAATCGCCCTCCGCGCCGGCCGCTCGGAACGCGGCGCCCAGGCGACGGCCGCCCATACCGGGTCGCTCGCCGGCAGCAACGACGCCTACCGCGCTTTCTTCCGCCGGGTCGGCATCATCGAAGTACCGGACATGGACGGCTTCATGGAAACGGCGACGCTTTGCCTGAACCTGAAGCAACGGCCCGCAAGACCGGGCGTCGCGATCGTCGGCGTCTCCGGCGGCGGCGTGGCGCATGTTTCCGATATCGCCGACGAGGTTGGTCTCTCGCTGCCCGATCTGCAGCCGGAAACGGTAGTCCGAGTGAAAACGCTGCTGCCGCCCTTTGCCACGCCCCAGAACCCTCTCGATACGACCGGCATCGTCTTCGCCGACGGGGGGATCTATCGCGATGTCCTGCACACACTCGCGGACGATCCGTCGATCGGCCTGATCGTCGCAACGCAGGATGCACCACTCGGCCTGGACGATTTCTGCGCCTCCGAATATCTCGGTATTGCCGAAGCAGTGTCCGATTATGCCGCCACGGGCAAGGTGCCGGTCGTGTTCATGAGCAACCTCTCCTCCGGCCATCACCCGGATGTCGAGGCGAAGCTTTCAAACGTGCCGGTGCTTCGCGGCACGAAAAGCGCGCTGACGGCCGTTCGCAGCCTGACCACTCGGAGCGGGGTCGTTTCCTGGCCCGACAAGGTGGCCGCGACAAAGAAGAATCTCCCTGCCGGTGCTTTGACCGAACGCGAGGCCAAACAACTGCTCGCCGCCGAAGGACTGCCGGTCCCCAGGGAACAGCTCGTCACCAGCGCCAATGCCGCTACCGAAGCCGCCAGACGACTCGGCTTCCCGGTGGTCATGAAGATCGAGTCGCCCGATATCCTGCACAAGACCGAAGCCGGCGGCGTAAAGCTCGGCATAGCCTCTGAAGCGGAAGCCCGCGCCGCCTTCGACAACATCATGGCAAACGCCCGCGCCTATGCTCCGGATGCCGATCTGCGCGGCGTCTCGGTGCAGGAAATGGTGACGGGCGGCATTGAGGCGCTGGTCGGTCTCGTTCGCCACGAACCCTTCGGTTTCGGCCTCGTCGTCGGCATCGGCGGCGTGCTGGTGGAACTGGTGAAGGACAGCGCCTTCGATCTCCTGCCGATCGACCTCGCCCGCGCCGACGCAATGATCGGCGAAACGAAACTGGCATCGCTGCTGGAAGGCTATCGCGGTGCGCCAAAGGCGGACCGTCAGGCGCTTGCCGAACTTCTGGTCAGGCTCTCCGAATTCGCCGCGCAATACGGCGACGACATCGAGGCCATCGATCTGAACCCGGTAGCGGTCTTGCCCGATGGCAAAGGCGTGCGCATCCTGGATGCGCTGATCATTCCTCGGAAGAGGCCGTGAAATGGTATTGCGGTCTCTGTTAGAAACCGGAGGACGGCCCCACATACCCTCATTCCTGTGCTTGTCACAGGAATCCAGCAACCGCGCGTCGGCGCGGTGAAAGACTCTTTTTCAGCCCAAGGACTTGGGCTGGCTAGATTCCTGTGACAAGCACAGGAATGAGGGTGAGGTGCTACACCAGCCGCAGCTTTGGCGCCGCCGCCTCCGCCCGGCCGAACCAAGACAGCCGCTCCGTCAGCAGCGCATAAAAACCGTCCGCATCCACATCGCGCATGAACATCGCATTCTTCGGCCGGCCGGACACACCCCACCAGTCGGCGACCGTCATGCCCTTGGTGAGTTCCGACTCCGTCTCGATCTCCACATTGCAGAGCCGGCCGGAATAAAGCTCCGGTTTCAGCAGATAGGCGATCACGTTCGGATCGTGCAGCGGCCCGCCGTCGCTGCCGTATTTGGCCACGTCGAAGCGCTCGAAATAATCGAGCCAGCCAACCACGGCATCCGAAAGCGGCGTGCCGATCGCCTGTACTGCGGCGACGCGCGCACGGGTCGTCAGCGTCTTGTGGGTGACGTCAAGCGGCATCATCACGATCGGCACGCCGGAGCCGAACACGACGGCTGCGGCCTGCGGATCGACATAGATGTTGAATTCCGCGGCCGGCGTGATGTTGCCACCTTCAAACAGCCCTCCGCCCATCAGCACGATCTTCTTGATGCGGCCCGCGATCTCCGGTGCCCGCGTCAGCGCCTTGCCGAGATCGGTGAGCGGCCCGAGCGTGCAGACGGTCACGGTACCGGCGGGTTCGCTCGAGAGCGTCTCGATCATGAAATCGACGCCATGCTGTTCCTGAAGCGGCATGGTCGGCTCGGGAAGATCGGCGCCGTCGAGACCCGTCGCGCCGTGGACATGTTCGGCGGTGACGAGCGGTCCCGTCATCGGCTGGCTGCAGCCGGCAAATACCTTGATGTCCGGACGACCTGCCAGTTCGCAGATCTTGCGGATGTTCTTGGTCGTCAGCGACAACGGCACATTGCCGGCGGCGGCGACGATCCCCAGCACCTCGATTTCCGGACTGGCGAGCGCCAGCAGAATAGCCAGCGCGTCGTCCTGGCCGGGGTCGGTATCGATGATGATCTTCTCTGCCATTGGGCTCACTCTCGGATACGGAAACGGTTACGCGACATGGGTGAGCGGCTCCTTCGCCCGCCATTTCGCCAGAAGATCGGCCTTGCGCTTCTCGAAACGCTCGACGGAGGCATGCTTCACATGACCGAAACCGCGGACCATGTCCGGCAGGCCAGCGATCTCAATGGCAAGCGCATGGTTGGCGGCATCGAGCCCGGCCGAAAGCTCGGTCACCAGATCGAAATAATCGGCAATCAGCTTCCGCTCCATCCGCCGCTCCGCGGTGCGGCCGAACGGGTCGAAGGGCGTGCCGCGCAGGAATTTCAGCTTTTCCAGCACCCCGAATGCGGGGCGGATCCATGCGCCGAACGCGATCTTCGCCGGATGGCCGGTGCGCTGGTCGATCTTGGCGATCATCGGCGGCGCGAGATGATGTCTGATCTTGAAATCGCCTTCGAACTGCGCGGCAAGCTTCTGTTCAAAACTCCGGTCCCGATGCAGGCGGGCGACCTCGTATTCGTCCTTGTAGGCCATCAGCTTGAAGGCGTTCTTGGCCACCGCTTCGGCAAGACCGGTCATGCCACGCAGCTTGGTCTCGGCCGATTTCGCGATATCCACAAGACCGGCATAACGCGCCGCATAGGCGGCGTTCTGGTAAGTGGTCAGGAAGCCGACACGACGGGCGACAATCTGTTCCAGCGTCTCGGCCTTCGGTTCGCTCTTGGTAAGCCCTGCCTCACGGGTTACGGAGACCAAGTCCACGGCAGCACGACGGCCCCAGCCGAAAGCGGCGCGGTTCATGGCGATGCCCGTGCCGTTGAGCTCGATCGCCTTGTCGATCGCGGCAAGGCTGATCGGCACCAGCCCGCGCTGCCAGGCATGGCCGAGCAGGAACATGTTGGCGGCGATCGCATCTCCCAGAAGCGCCGTCGCCAAGTCGGTCGCGGCGACGGTCTCGACCGCATCGTCTCCGGCGGCGCGGCGCAGCGATTTCAGCGTCGCCTCCTGCCGGAAGTCGATCGTCGTATCCTTCACGAAGGAGGCGGTCGGCGCAAAATGGTCGTCGATGATGGCCCGCGTCTTGTTCTTCGCAAACGAGGCGAGCGAGTTCTTCTGCGCGGCGACGACGATATCGAAGCCGAGCACGAGGTCGCTCTCGCCGGGGCCGACCCGTACCGCATTGATCTGCGCCGGGTCCTTCGCCAGCCGTACATGCGAAACGACAGAGCCGTTCTTCTGGGCAAGCCCGGTCTGATCGAGGGTCACCAGCGCCAAACCGTCGAGCAAAGCAGCCTGGGCGAGAATGGCGCTGACGGTGATGACGCCCGTGCCGCCGATGCCGGCCAGCAGCATGCTGTAGGGCGTCTCGAAGGTCGCGGTAAACACAGGCAGTGGCAGGTCGTCGGTCTTCACCGATTTCGACTTGCCCGCCGGCTTGCGGATACTCCCGCCCTCGACGGTGACGAAGCTCGGACAGAAACCCTTGATGCAGGAAAGATCGGTATTGCAGCTCGACTGGTTGATGCGGCGCTTGCGGCCGAATTCGGTTTCCTGCGGCTCGATCGAGATGCAGTTGGAGACGGCGGAACAGTCGCCGCAGCCCTCGCAGACCAGTTCGTTGATAAAGGCCCGTTTGTCCGAGACCGGATAGGCGCCGCGTTTCCGCCGACGGCGCTTTTCGGCGGCACAGACCTGATCGTAGACCAGCACCGTTACGCCGTGGATATCACGCAATTCGCGCTGCACCGCATCAAGCTCATCGCGGTGATGAATGGACACTTCGCGCGGCAGATTGCCCTGCCAGACCTCCGGCCGCTCCGCGACCACCACGACACGCGCCGCACCTTCGGCCAGCATCTGGCCTACGATGCCCGGCACGGTGACGTCGCCGTCGTGCTTCTGGCCGCCGGTCATGGCGACGGCGTCGTTATAGAGGATCTTGTAGGTGGCGTTGACCTTGGCAGCGATCCCGGCGCGAATGGCGAGCAGGCCGGAATGGAAATAGGTGCCGTCGCCCATGTTGACGAAGATATGCTTCTCGTCGGTGAAGGGCGACAGGCCGATCCAGGCACCGCCCTCGCCGCCCATCTGGGTGAAGGTCGAGGTGTTGCGGTCCTCGTTGCCGATGATCATCATGTGGCAGCCGATGCCGGTCGAGGCACGGCTTCCTTCCGGCAGTCGGGTCGAGACGCTGTGCGGGCAGCCGGAGCAGAAATAGGCCTCGCGTTTCAGCGCGGTCGCCTCCACCCCAAGAGCAAGCGACATCTCCTCGACGAAACGCGCTCTCGCCTGCAGCGCCTCGTCGAGCGTGCCGAGCCGCGAGAGAATGGCCTTGGCGACCGAGAGCGTGCCGATCTCGCCGATCGCCTGCAGCAGGGTTGAACCACTCTCGCCAGCCTTGCCGAACACGCGCGGACGCCGCTCGGTGGGCAGGTTGAAAAGCTGCGCCTTGATCTGATCTTCGAGGATCGAGCGTTTTTCCTCGACCACGAGCAGTTCGTCGACACGGGAAGCGAAATCGGCGATCCCCTGCGGCTCCAGCGGCCAGACCATCCCGACCTTATAGAGCGCGATGCCGAGCTCTGCGGCACGCGCTTCGTCGATGCCGAGCAGCGCCAGGGCGCCGAGAAGATCGAGCCAGGATTTGCCGGTCGAGACGATACCGAGCCGGGCGCGGCCGGTGGTTCCCCAGATGGGGCGCTCCAGCCGGTTGGCGCGGGCGAAAGCCTGCACGGCGAGCATCTTGCGCTCCAGCCGCAGTTCCATAGCGTGCGGCCCGTCCGGCCAGCGCAGCGACAGGCCATCCGGCGCGAAGGTCTCGTCGGGGATGACGATCTGCGACTTGTCCGGATCGAGATCGACCGTCGCCGAACATTCGACGATCTCGGTCTGGCATTTGAAGCCTATCCAGGCGCCGGAATAGCGGCTCATCGCAAAACCGAGCAGGCCGTATTCGATATATTCGCCGACGCCGGCCGGCGACAGCAGCGGCACCATGGCCGAGATCAGGTTGTGCTCGCTCTGGTGCGGCAGGGTGGAGGAAACCGCGCCATGATCGTCGCCGACCAGCAGCAGCACGCCGCCGTTCGGGTTGGTGCCGATCGCATTGGCATGGCGGATCACATCCATGCTGCGATCGACGCCCGGCCCCTTGCCGTACCACATGCCGAACACGCCATCGTAACGTACGCCTTCGAACATGCCGGTCTGCTGCGTGCCCCACACGGCTGTCGCCGCCATGTCCTCGTTGAGACCCGGATGGAATTTCACATGCGCCGCATCGAGAAACTTTTTCGCCCGCGCCATTTCACGATCGAAACCGGCAAGCGGCGAACCGCGGTAGCCGGAAACGTAACCGGCCGTATTCAGGCCTCGCGCCAGATCTCGGCTCCGCTGAATCATCGGCAAGCGCACCAGCGCTTGGGTGCCCGACACCAGGATACGGCCCTTTTCCAGCGTGTAACGGTCGTCAAGGCTGACCTTGCTGTCCGAGAGGTTCGTTTCCGGTGCGGTATGGATCGACATCTACGCGCGCTCCGCCTGCAGCACCGAAACCGGCGCCTCGAAGACCCGGCCACGATTGAGAATGTAGTTCGGATCGAATGCCGTTTTCAGCCGGCGCATGGTGGCGATCTCGGCTTCGCTGCGGGCATATTTCAGGTACTTCACCTTGTCGGTTCCGATGCCATGCTCGGCGGAAACGCCACCGCCGACCGCTTCGATGCCGGAAAAAATCGCTTCGGCGACCTTTTTCTCGTGATGGCTGAACATGCAGTAATGCAGGTTGCCGTCACCCAGATGGCCGAAGAGATAGGTTCGCGCCTCCGGATCGATCTCGTCGACGGCGAGTGCGGCCTTGTCGAGGAATTCCTGCATGCGGGAAAGCGGCACGGAAATATCGAAGCCGATCATCACCCCGGTGCCGAACAGATAGTCGTTGATGCCGTCGCGAATGCCCCAGAGCCCGTTGAACTCGCGCAGCGAATTGGAGAGCACAACGTCGGTCGCAAGCCCGTCTTCCAATGCGGCGGCAAGGGCCGCCTCGAAACGCTCGTTGTCCTGATCCGGCGCCTGGCCCTGGATCTCGACCATGGCATACATGCCGGCCCCTTTTTCGACCGGAGGGCGGATGCCCGTATAGTCGACCGTCCCTTCATAGACATTCGGGAAGATCGCCTCGAAGGCGGAGAGCAGGCCGGAGAGTTCCACCCGCAGCCGCGCCAGAAGCTCCTGCGCCGCCTTCAGCGATGGCAGCGCCAAGAAGGCGTTGCGCTCGACCCGCGGCTTCGGATGCAGTTTCAGGCAGGCGCGGGTCACGATCCCGATCGTGCCCTCGGTGCCGATGAACAGCGGATTGAGGTCGTAGCCGGAATTATCCTTCGGCAGCCCCTTGAGGGAAGACAGTATGGTCCCGTCCGCCAGCACCGCTTCCAGGCCCATGACCTGCGCCCGGTACATGCCATAACGCAGAACCCGGATGCCGCCGGCATTGGTGGCGATATTGCCGCCGACCGTGGCCGTGCCGCGCGCGCCGATATCGACGCCGAAAAACAGGTCCGCATCGCCAGCAGCCTGCTGCACCACCTGCAGCGGCGTGCCCGCCTTGACGATCATCGTCTGGGCCGCAATGTCGATCGACTCGACGCCGCTCATCCGTTCGAGCGAGATGGAGACCTCCCCCTCGATGGGCCGGGAGGAGCCGGAAAGACCGGTGCGCCCCCCCTGCACGACAATCGGCTGGCGCAGTTCGTTGGCGGCGGAAAGAATGGCGGAAACGTCTTCGGTATTGCGCGGGCGCAGCACGGCGGCAGGTCGGGCACCGGGAGCGGTCGCATCCGCGGCATAGCCATCCGAAATCGCATCGCCGATGAGGATCGCAGCGGCATCCAGCCTGCTTTCGAGACTGGAAACAAGACGGTTCACGCGGTCAGAGGACAAAGGCTGCCTCCCCCGCACAAACCTGCATCACCGCCTGCGCTCCGGCTCGGCCGAATGCGATTGCGCCCATTCTCTGGTTCCCCTTGTTTATTGGGGGCGAGGTTATTCCCATTCCCCTATTTGTCAAACCTATATTTAAAAAGCAGTAGCCTTTTTGCCTTGCCCGTGGCATCACTATGCCAGGAACCATGGGAAGGGTGACATGATCCTCAAATACGACGAGGTCGTCCGCACTGGCATCGCAAGACAGGTATCGGACAATATCCGCTCGGCGATCATGGATGGCCGGCTGAAGATCGACGAGCGCCTGCCGACCGAGGAAGAGCTCGCCCGAAGCTTCGGCATTTCCCGCCCGACCGTGCGCGAAGCCCTGAAGCGCCTTGCTGCCCAGAACCTCATTCATTCCAAACGCGGCCCGACCGGTGGCAATTTCGTCAAGCGGCCGGATCCGGAAGGTCTTTCCAAGGCAATCACCGGCGCCGCCACCCTGCTTGTCGGGATCGGCGCCTTCGACATCGAAGAGATCATCACCGCCAGGCTGGAAACGGAAGCCGTCTGCTGCCGGCTGTCTGCCGCAAACCGTAGCGAAGCCGATCTCGCCGCGATGGAAGCGGAGATCGCCGTGCAGCTTGACGAGACGATCAGCGACGAGGATTTCTGCGCTTCGGACGTCCGCTTTCATAGGGCACTGGTGGACTCGACCGGCAACGGTCCCTTGAAGCTGATGATGTACACCGTCATCGAGGCCTTCATTCCGATCACCAACATGATCGTCTTCCGGGTGCGCGAGCGCCGCCACGTCGCCTCGCTGCACCAGGAAATCGTCGATGCGGTGCGCGCCCGCAAGGATGCAAAGGCCGCCGATGCATTGGCCCGCCTGCTCGCCTATGTGCGCGAAAGTTATTCCGCCGTGCTCGACGCGCGCGCCAAACGCGATGTGCCCTCGCAGGCCTCCGCCTAAATTCAATCACACCGGACTATCGGGCCCACCAGAATATCGGGAGAGAGACATGACCGAGACCTTCACCGCCATGGTGATCGACGCCGTCGACGGCAAGCCGAAAGGCGCCTTCAGGGAGATCTCGATCGCCGATCTTCCCGACAACGACGTACTGGTCGAGATCGCCTATTCGACATTGAACTACAAGGACGGGCTGGCGATCACTGGCAAGGGCCGCATCGCCCGGCGCATGCCGATGATCGGCGGTATCGACCTCTCCGGCACCGTGGTCGAATCCCGCTCGCCGGAATGGAAGGCCGGCGACAAGGTCGTGCTGAACGGCTGGGGACTTTCGGAAACCGAATGGGGCGCCTTCGGCCGCTACCAGCGCGTCAAGCCGGAATGGCTGATCCGCCTGCCCGACGCCTTTTCGATGGAACAGGCGATGGCGATCGGCACGGCGGGTTATACCGCAGCACTCTGCGTCGATGCGCTGGAGAAATGGGGCTCGATCAGGCCGGGTGAAGGCGCAGTGCTGGTCACCGGTGCGGCCGGCGGTGTCGGCTCGGTGGCAATCGCCCTGCTGGCGGCGCGCGGCTACAACGTCACCGCCTCCACCGGGCGGCCGGAAACCCACGACTACCTCGCCTCGCTCGGCGCCACCAACTTCATCGACCGCGCCGTGCTTGCCGAAAAGGGCGGCCCGCTGCAGAAGGAACGCTGGACCGGCGGCGTCGACAGCGTCGGCTCGACGACGCTCGTCAATGCGCTCTCCCAGACCATGCGCGGCTGCGCCATCGCCGCCTGCGGCCTCGCCGGTGGCGCCGACCTTCCGGGAACGGTGCTGCCCCACATCCTGCGCGCCGTGACCTTGATCGGCGTCGACAGCGTCATCGCCACCCGCGAACAGCGGCTGTCGGCATGGGCGCGGCTTGCCCGCGATCTCGATCCCGCCAAGCTGGCGGAGATCACCACGACCGAACCGATGTCCAACCTACCGCAGCTTGCAGAGGATATTGTTGCCGGCAAGATCCGCGGCCGGGTGGTGATCGACGTGACGAAGTAGAAAAAGGTATTCTGCCTGGCGGCTCAAGCGATCGGACGCCAGGCAAGACTGCCCCTCCGCCCTACGCACTTCCCTAGCTTTGTACCGCATCGCCTCATGGTCACCACGTCCCCGCAGATCGATCAGGGCGGCTTTCCATTCACGGCATTGAGGCGCTAGAGATAGCTCCGGCAGAAAACCGCCTGACGTGGGAGAATGTTCTTGAGCAATGATCATACGGCCTTCACCGGCCGTCGCGAGGATGTGAGGCTTCTTACCGGCCAGGGCGCATATACCGCAGACAAGGTGCTGGATAACCAGCTCCACGCAGCATTCTTGAGAGCCGATCAACCGCACGCACGCATTGTTTCGATCGATGTCGAAGCAGCCCTCGCAGCACCGGGCGTTCATATCGTGCTGACCGGCAAGGATGCGCTTGAAGCGAGCCTGATCGCCCCCGGCCCGCTTGTTTCCTTCCCCGGCGTCGACGGGATGAAGATCAAGGCACCACAACGCTATGCTCTGTCGACCGACCGCGTCCGTTTCGTCGGCGAACCTGTTGCCATGGTCGTGGCCGACAGTGCCGAAGCGGCTGCCGATGCAGCGGAGCTGATCGCGGTCGACTACGAGGATCTGCCCGCGATCATCGATCCGGAGGCTGCGCTGGAAGACGGCGCGCCGCAGCTTTTCGAAGAGGTGCCCGGCAACCTGGTTTTCCTGCATGGTTTCGGCGACAAGGCGGCAACCGATGAAGCCTTCGCCAAGGCCACCCATATCTCGACGCTGGCGGTCGAGTCGCAACGCGTCGCCGCCAATCCGCTCGAGCTCAAATCCTTCATGGCGGCATACGACGCCGGGACGGAGATATTCGACGTCTATTCCGCCAGCCAAGGCACCGGCCTTGCCGACGGCCTCGCCCGCTTCACAGGCCATCCGCCGGAAAAGGTGCGGCATCACATGGGCGATGTCGGCGGCAGTTTCGGCATCCGTGGCGCACCCTATCCGGAATATGCGGCGATCATGCTTGCCGCCAAAAAGCTCTGCCGGCCGGTCCGCTGGACCGCCAGCCGCACCGAAAGCTTCCTCGCCGATTATCACGGTCGCGCCATCCGGTTCACCGGCGAGATGGCCCTCGGCGAGGCCGGCGAATTCCTCGGCATAAGGATGAATATCGTCTGCGATCTCGGCGCCTACCATTCGCCGGCCGGGGCCTTGATCAACGTGCTGAACCCGATGCTGACCAGCACGGGCTGCTACCGCATTCCCGCCGTCTTCGGGCTCAATCGCCTCGCCTTCACCAATACCTCGCCGATCGCCGCCTATCGTGGTGCCGGCCGCCCGGATATCAACTATTTCGTCGAGCGGCTCGTGGATCAGGCCGCCACCGATCTCGGCATGGACCGGATCGAAATTCGCCGGAAGAACCTCATCCCCGACGACGCCTACCCCTACACGACACCGACTGCGGTCTACGACAGCGGCGGCTATGTCGCGATGCTGGAAGAGGCCGTATCGGTTTCCGATTGGAAAGGTTTCGAAGCCCGCCGGAAACAGTCCGAGAAACGCGGCAATCTGCGCGGCATCGGCATGGGCGTCTTCATCGAGCCGTCCGGCGGCGGCCATATGCCGGAGGAAACCGAGATCCGCTTCGAGGCGGACGGCACGCTGACGCTCTATACGCTTTCCGGTTCCGCGGGACAGGGGCACGAAACGGTGCTGCCGCGGCTGGTCGCCAGGCAACTCGGCATCGACGAGAACCTGATCAACCTGCGCGCCAACAGTGTCCATGCGCCCCACAGGCTCAAGGGCGCCGGCACGATGGGGTCGCGCACCATGGCTTCGCACGGCGCTTCCCTGACGATCACGTCACGCGAAGTGGTGAAGAAGGGCCTGAAGCTCGCCGCCGAGGCGCTGGAATCCGCGGAAACCGACATCGAATTCGATGACGGCCACTACAAGGTGGCCGGCACCAACATGTCGATCTCGCTTCTGGAACTCGCCGCCCGCAACGCCACACCGGATGGCAACGCACTGGATAAGCTCGCCTCGATCCAGCCGGAGCGAGATTTCCCCGGCGGCGTGCATGTGGCCGAAGTGGAGATCGATCCGAATACCGGCGAGACCAGGGTCACCTCTTATATCGGCGTCGACGATGCCGGCCACGTCGTCAACCACACGCTGCTCGAAGGCCAGATGCATGGCGGTCTTGCCCAGGGCGCGGGCCAGGTCTTCGGCGAACACATCGTCTACGACAAGGACAGCGGCCAGATGCTGACCGCGAGCTTCATGGATTATTTCATGCCCCGCGCCGATTTCATGCCGACGCCGCGTTTCGTCGACCTGCCGACGCCCTCGCCCACCAATGTGCTCGGCGTCAAGGGCGGCGGTGAGGCCGGCACGACCGGGGCGCTGCCGACGCTGATGAACGCCATCCTGGATGCGCTTCGCTCGGCCGGCGTCGAGGATTTCGACATGCCCGCGACGCCTTATAGGGTTTGGAACGCCCTGAAGGAGGCCAGGGAGAGCGCTCGATAAGACCTCACCGCGCGCCGCATCCATCCCTTCGTGGATTGCCTGAACACATTGCGGGACGCTAGAAGTTCATTTCGACAAAATGGAACGCAAGGCGTCGACGCAATGACACTGGACGACATCACCAACACCGTCATCGACCGGGCGAGCGATCGGCGGCGTTTCATCGTTGCGGTCGCCGGCCCGCCGGGCGGCGGAAAATCCACGCTCGCCGACGCCCTCCACGAAGCCCTGCTGGCGCGCGGCGAATTGGCAGAAGTCTTGCCGATGGACGGCTTCCACATAGACAACGGCCTTCTCGAAGCCCGCGGCCTGTTGCCCCGCAAGGGTGCGCCGCAGACTTTCGACGTGCGCGGTTTTGCGGATATCCTGAGAGCGGTCCGGCAAGCAGACGAGGAAGTGCTGGTGCCGGTCTTCGACCGATCGCGCGAAATTGCCATCGCTTCGGCCCGCGCCATCTCCCCCGACACCCGCATCGTTCTGGCGGAAGGCAATTATCTCCTGATCGACGAAGCGCCCTGGTCGCGGCTTGCGGATATGTTCGACTTCACGATCTTCGTCGGCCCTTCGGAAGAGGTGCTGCGCGAAAGGCTCAAGGCTCGCTGGGTGCATTACGGGCTCGACGAGGCGGCGATCGCGTGGAAACTCGACGGCAACGACCTGCCGAACGGCCGCTACATCCTCGCACACTCGCGGCCGGCCGACATCAGGCTCGAAAGCTTCTGAGGTCTGTTGCCGACAAGGCAAGACTACAGGGCGACGCCGGTTTCGCGGTCGAAGACATGGACCTGTTCGGCCGGGATGTTGGCTTCGAACCGCGCGCCGTAGCGGGCGGGATATTCGCCGTCGACGATGGCGACCACCGGGTGGCCGGCGAGATCGAAGACGATGTGGGTCTGCGCGCCGGTCGGCTCGACCAGCAGGGTCTGGCCGGCAAGCGCGGTCCCGCCCGCACCGGGGCTGAGGTGTTCCGGACGCAACCCCACCTTGATCGCCTGCCCACGCTTGACCTTGCGGTCCGGCGCGATGCGGATCGCGGTTCCGTCGCCGAGGCGCGCGGAGGGTTCGCCGCCGTCTCCGTCCACGGTACCGTCGAGAAGGTTCATCGCCGGAGAACCGATGAAGGCGGCGACGAAGAGGTTGGCCGGTTTGCGATAGAGCTCCATCGGCGTGCCCTCCTGCTCCACCCTGCCCTGATTGAGCACGACGATCCGGTCGGCGAGCGTCATCGCCTCGATCTGGTCGTGGGTGACGTAGATCGAGGTCGTCCCGACCTTCTGGTGCAGCTGCTTGATCTCGGAGCGCATCTGCACCCGGAGTTTCGCGTCGAGGTTGGAAAGTGGCTCGTCGAACAGGAAGACGGCCGGGTTGCGGACGATCGCCCGGCCCATGGCGACGCGCTGGCGCTGGCCGCCGGAAAGCTGCGCCGGCTTGCGGTCGAGAAGCGGCATCAGGTCGAGCATGCGTGCCGCTTCGGCGACGCGTTCGGCAATCACCGGTTTCGGAGTGCCGGAAAGGCGCAGGTTGAAGCCCATGTTCTCGGCGACCGTCATGTGCGGATAAAGCGCATAGGACTGGAACACCATGGCGATGTTGCGCTCGCGCGGCGTCAACTCGTTGACGACAGCATTGTCGATGATCACGTCGCCGCCGGTGATTTCCTCAAGCCCCGCAATCATCCGCAGCAGGGTGGACTTGCCGCAGCCGGAAGGCCCTACCAGCGCGACGAACTCGCCGTCTTCGATCGCCAGCGACACCCCGTGGATGACCGGGAGCGCCCCATAGGCCTTGCGGACTTGTCTGAGTTCGACGGATGCCATGCGAGTTACTCCGGGTCGGGGCTCAGGACTTCACCGCACCGGCGGTCAGACCGGCGATGATGTGCTTCTGGGCCAGGAAGAAGGCGATGATGGTGGGCAGGATGGTGAGCGTGATGAAGGCCAGCACCAGCTGCCATTCGGTGCTGAATTCGCCCCGGTAGATCATGATGCCGAGCGGCCAGGGATAGCGGCTCTCCGAATTCAGCATGATCAGCGGCACGATATAGCTGTTCCAGCTGCCGACGAAGGAGATGATGCCGACGGTGGCGATGATCGGCCGCGACAGCGGCAGCGTGATATGCCAGAAGAAGCGCATGTAGCCGCAACCGTCCACGAAGGCCGCGTCGAAGAGTTCGGACGGCAGATTGCGGAAGTAGTTGCGGAACAGCATGATGCTCATGCCCATGCCGAACGCGACCTGCGGCAGCACCACGCCCCAGTATGTGTCGATCAATCCCAGATCGCGGATGCGGATGTAGAGCGGCAGGATGGCGGTCGCCGCCGGAAACATCAGCCCGATCAGGAAATAGTTGACCAGATAGTCGGCGCCGAAGAAGCGGATATGCGCGAAGCAGAAGGCGGCCATGGCGCCGAAGGTCAACGTCAGGAACACGGTCAGCAGGGCGATGATCAGCGAATTGCTCATCTGCAGCCAGTAGCGCTTGCTGACGATGATATCCGTGTAGTTCGACCACTGCCATTCCGTCGGCAGCCCGAACGGGTTGCCGCGCAGTTCGCCCAGCGTCTTGAAGCCGCCGAGTGCGGTGCTGATGAGCGGCACCACCACGATTGCCGCCACGATGATCAGCGACACGTACATGTAGACCTGCGTGCCGGCGCGGATGCGCTGGCCGGAGGTCGGCGCGCTGGCGGCATCGATGGGCTGTGCTGTCGAGATCTCAGTCATTGCGCATGAACACCCGCTTGTAGCTGAAGGCGAGCGTCACGCAGATCACGAACAGCACCACGCCGACGGCGCTGCCGAACCCGACCTGCATGCGGGTCACCCCGAAATTGTAGAGGAACGTCACCATCGTCTGCGTCGAATTCGACGGGCCGCCGCCGGTGAGCGGCATGATCATGTCGAAAAGCTGCAGCGAGCCCACGACCGCAAAGAACACGGAGAGACGCACGGTGGAGCCGAGCAACGGCAACGTCACAAGCCGGAATTTCTGGAAACCGGTCGCCCCGTCGATGTCGGCTGCTTCCAGCACGCTCTTGTCGATCGCCTGCAGGCCGGCGATGAAGAGCATCATGTGAAAGCCGAAATACTTCCACACGACGACGCCCAATATCGCGTACATCGCCAGGTCCCGGTCGGCCAGCCAGAAAGGCGGTTCGACGCCGATGAACTGCGAAATGCCGGCGACGAGACCGAAATCCCCGTCATAGACGAAACGCCAGATCATGCCGGCCGCGACATCGGCGAGCACGTAGGGCAGGAAGAAGATCAGCCGGAAGAACAGCGCGCCCTTGATCCGGCTGGAGATCATTGTCGCCAGCCAGAGCGCCAGCGGAACCTGCACGCAAAGCGAGGCAAGCACGATCAGGCCGTTGTTGATCAAAGCCTGGGTGAAGGCGCTGTTGCGGAAAATGAGCTGGTAGTTGCGCCAGCCGACCCACTGCGTCGGACTGCCATAGCCGTTCCAGTTGTAGAAGGAATACCAGGCGGCCTCGCCCATGGGCAGAATGACCAGCACCGTGAACAGAAGAAGCGCCGGCGGCAGGAACAGGATCAGCACCGGCCACTTGCTGTTGGCGAGCGACCGCTTGCTGCGCCGGGAAACGGCAAGCGTATTCCCGGAAGACACGGCCTTGGCAGACATAAGCATATCGCTCATCGATTTTTCGAGCCTTTCGGGCTGCAAAACGGCGTCAGGCGAAACAGGAACCGGCGCTCCCGGGGTCAGGGCCTCGGGAGCGCCGCGACTGCGCTTACTTTCGCTCGAGAGAGTAGGCGTCCTCGATCTGTTGCGCCGCGTCAGCCGGTTTCATGCTGCCGGAGACCACTTCGACGCTGATGTCGTTGACGATCGCACCGACATTGGGCCCGAGGTCCTGGTCGAGGAAGTTCTGATGCCAGGTTTCCTTGGCAAGAGCTTCGGCAACTTCCTTCAGCAGCGGCTTGGAGATCGCTTCGCTGGCGCCCTTGGCGACCGGCATGATCTGCGTATCCCGGGCAAGCACCTTCTGCACGTCGATGCTCGCCATGTAGCGCAGGAATTCCTCGGTTTCAGGCGGTGCGTTCTTGGTGACCGCCCATCCGTTGAGACCGCCGAAACTGTCGGTGGTCAAACCGGCCCCTCCGCTGACGACGGGGAACGGGAAGCGACCGATATTGTCGTCGGCAAGCCCCTTGCGACTTGTCGAATTCGACGCCTGGGTCGAGGGCGTATTCTCGAAGCTCAGGATGAGTGCCGCACGGCCATCGCCGAACGTGGCAAGTGCGTCGTTCCAGGTCGCACCCAGATAGCCATTCTGGAACGGCTCGAGCTTGCCGAGCTCGGCTAGGCGCTCGCCGGCCTTGACGAAAGGCTTGCCGGCGAAGCCATCGTTCTTGCCTGCCTTGGCATCGGCAAAGCCCTTCTGCCCGGCTTCGCGCATCGAGAGATAGCTCCAGTAGAAATGCAGGGGCCACTTGTCCCGCCCGCCGCCGGCAATGGGCGTCACGCCGGCCTGCTTCAGCGTTTTGACGGCACCGAGGAAATCGTCCCAGGTCGCGATCTTCGAGGCATCGACCCCAGCCTTCTTGAACAGTTCCTTGTTGTAATAGAAGGAAACAAGGCCGGTCCTGGCGGGCGACGCCCAGACCTTGCCGTCGAAGGTCAGGCCGTCGACGGCGGAGGCGTTGATCGACTTGCGCCATTCCCCTCCGTTCGCATCGATCGCAGCATTGATCGGCCGCAACGTGCCGGTCTCCGACTGCGCCTTGAGGACGCCGCCGCCCCAGCTATAGAAGATGCTTGGCGCGTCGTTCGATTGCAGAAGTGTCGGCAGCTTGGCCTTGAAAGCCTGGTTTTCCAGAAATTGCAGCTCGACCTTGACGCCCGGGCGCTTGGCCTCGAAATCCCTGGCAATCTGGTTCCAGACCGCTATGTTTCCCGGCACCTGCTCGACATGCATCCAGCGAATGACGCTGTCCGCTGCAGCAGAGCCGGCCGTAAACATGCCACCCGCAAGCGCAACGGCGGTCGCGGAAATCAGACGCATCCTGTGATATCTGCTGGACATTGAAGCGCTCCTCCCAAAGCTTTATTCCTGTATCCGAATTAAATAATCGGCAAGGCCAACGCTTCTGTCAATAGGCCGGCGTGAGATTGCCGGATTTTGGCAAAAATTGCGGCATTCGCTGCTTTTATCTATTGCACACCGCCTAAAATCAGATTTAGAACAAGCCGAATTTAATTTGCACCTCGTATTAAATAGCGGTTGGGTGCAAAAGCCGACGAGTGCGCAGAAGAGATGAAAACCGCCGATCCAGAACTCATGCGTGCGATGAACCGTCTCAGCGTCCTGGACACGATCCGGCGGCGGGGCCCTATCTCCCGCGTGGAAATCTCCGAGCGCACCGAACTTTCGACGACCACCGTTTCGGCCATCACCGGTTCGCTGCTCGACGACGGGCTGATCCTGACCCGCCACGAGGGCGATATCCGCAACGAGGCGGTGCGCGGCCGGCCACGCGTCATGCTCGAGGTCAATCCGGATGCCGCCCGCGTCGTCGGCGCCAAGATCGCCGCAAGCCGCATGGTCTTCGTCGTCACGAATTTCCGCGGCGACGTGCTCTCCACGCTCACCCTGCCAATCCGCATCGACCGACAGCCGATCGCGGTGATCGCCGATCTCGTCGAGGATGGCGTGCGCCGCTGTGTCGTCGATGCCGGCCTGTCGCTGGAGGATGTAGACAGCGTCTGCCTCGGGCTTCCGGGCGTCATCGAACACCGCACCGGGCACATCCGCTCAAGCCCGATTTTTCGTGAGATCAACATCGATTTTGCGGCCGAAATGTCCACGCGCCTGTCGACGCCGACCATCGTGGAGAGTGACGCTCATGCCATCACGCTCGGTCATCACTGGTTCGGAAAGGCGCGCGATCTCGAGGATATGGTCCTGATTTCGCTCGAACAGACGCTCGGTCTTGGCGTGCTGCACGGCAACCGGCTCTTCCGCGGTGCCGGGGGCCTTAGCCACAACCTGGGAGATCTCGTGCTGGGCATGGGACCTCAGGGCATCGTACGGCTGTCGAGCCAGGCGGGCGAGAGCGCCATCCTCGGCGAGCAGCAGACGGACGGGCGTTTTGCGGAAGCGGTGCGGCTCGGCCGCGGCATGACCCATGTCCAGGCGCTCATCCAGGCAGACGACGACCGGCTGATCAGCGCGGCCGTTCGCGCCGGCGAGGCCGTCGGGCTGACGATCGCCAATATCGTCACGCTTTTCGCGCCGCCGCGCGTCATCCTCGTCGGCTCGTCGCTGGCGCTCGGCGAACCGTTCCTGAACAGCCTGCGCGATGCCTATGCGCTTGCCATTCCGCCGTCTCTAAAGGGCGTCAGTGAGCTCGTCTTCGACGATTCGGCGGATGATTTCTGGGCGCAGGGAGCGGCAGCAGTCGCGCTTTACGAACTTTACGAATCGCCGTGGAGCACCACCGGGCCGGCGCTCTGAAGCACCAGACATCAGCATTCATCGGGAGGAAACAATGGATAAAGTCGGTATCGGCATCATCGGATGCGGCAATATTTCGGGTGCCTATCTGAAGGCGATGACATCCGCTTTTCCGATCCTCGATATCCGCGGCCTGGGCGATCTCAACCGCGACCTGGCCGAGGCGAAAGCTTCCGAATTCAATCTCCAGGCCCGCACGGTCGATGAACTGCTCGCCGATCCGAAGATCGAGATCATCGTCAACCTGACGATCCCCAAGGCGCATGTCGCCGTCGGGCTGCAGACGCTCGACGCGGGCAAGCACACCTATTCGGAAAAACCGCTCGGGATTAATTTCGCGGAAGGGAAAAAATTGGCGGAGGCCGCAAAGGCCAAGGGTCTGCGCATCGGTGCTGCCCCCGACACCTTCCTCGGCGGAGGCCACCAGACCGCCCGCGAACTGATAGACCAGGGCATCATCGGGGTTCCCGTCGGCGGCACCGCGACCTTCATGTGCCCCGGCCACGAGCGCTGGCACCCGAACCCGGCCTTCTACTACGAGGTCGGCGGCGGCCCGATGCTCGACATGGGTCCCTATTACATTACCGATCTCGTCAACCTGCTCGGCCCGGTCTCGCAGGTTGCGGGCTTTGCGATCACGCCCCGCAAGGAGCGCATCATCACCAGCGAGCCGCGCAATGGCGAGCGCATTCCGGTGCACGTTCCGACCCATGTGGCCGGTGTCATGGCCTTTGCCAACGGCGCGGTCGTTCAGATTGGCATGAGCTTCGACGTCGCCGGCCACAAACATGTTCCGCTCGAAGTCTACGGCACCGAGGGCACTCTGATCGTGCCGGACCCGAACCGGTTCGAGGGACCGGTCGGTTATCTGAAGAAGGGCGGCCAGTTCGAGGACCAGCCCACCACATTGCCCTATGCGGACGGCAACTACCGCTCGATCGGCGTCGCCGACCTCGCTTATGCGATCCGCTCCAACCGCCCGCACCGGGCGAACGGCGATCTGGCGCTCCATGTGCTGGAGGTCATGGAAGCTTTTCATACGGCCTCCGCCGAAGGGCGCACGATCAGGATCACCACGGCCACGGAGCGGCCCGCTCCGCTGTCGGAATCGCTCGTTGACGGCCGGCTGGCGAAATAATTCTGGAGGAAGAATAAAATGCGTGAAGCACTCATCGTATGGGGCGGCTGGAGCGGCCACGAACCGCAGGAATGCGCCGAAATCATCAAGGACATGCTGGAGGAAGACGGGTTCAAGGTCTATCTCGAACATTCGACCGAGGCCTTTGCCGACCCTTCGATCCATGATCTGAGCCTCATCGTGCCGATCATGACCATGTCGAAGATCGAGAAGGAAGAGGTGAAGAACCTCGCGGCAGCCGTTCAGAGCGGTGTCGGCATCGCCGGTTATCACGGCGGTGCGGGCGACGCCTTTCGCGAGTCGGTCGACTACCAGTTCATCATCGGCGGCCAGTGGGTCGCCCATCCCGGCAATATCATCGACTACACGGTGAATATCACGAGGCCGGACGACCCGCTGATGGCGGGGATTACCGATTTCCCCTACACGTCCGAGCAATATTACATGCATGTCGACCCCTCGAACGAGGTGCTGGCGACGACGACGTTTACCGGCGCCCACGCCTACTGGATCGACGGCGTCGTGATGCCGGTGGTCTGGAAGCGGAAATACGGAGAGGGTCGCGTCTTCTATTCCTCGCTCGGCCACCAGGCCAAGGAATTCGACGTGCCGCAGATGAAGACCATTTTCCGCCGTGGTGCGAACTGGGCGGCGCGGTGAGCGAGGTTTTTTGAGGCTGGGGAAAGGCAAGCCCTCTCCTCCCTCATTCCTGTGCTTGTCACAGGAATCCAGCCACCGCGCGTCTGCGCGGTGAGAGAGTCTTTTCAGCCCAAGGACTTGGGCTGACTGGATCCCTGTGACAAGCACAGGGATGAGGGAGCTCAGTCAGACGCCCTCACATCTCCTTCAACGCCGCAAACATCTCCGCAAACGAAGCATCCGTCCGATAAAACACCGGCGGGCAACCGATCGGCGACGGCACCGTCACCTCTTCCCCGCCCGCATATTCGATGCCACTCCACACATGCACCCAGGTCACTCCCTCCGGCAGATAGACGCTCCGCACCTCCTGCGCCGCATGCCAGACCGGCGCGGCCAGCAGTTCCGAACCGTAGAGATAGGCATCCTGGATGGCGTAAGTCTTCCGGTCATGCTCATGATGCAGGAAGAGCGGCCGTTGCACCGGCAGGCCCCGAGCGGCGGCCTCCGCCGATAGCGTCTTCAGATACGGCGCCAGATGCACGTAGATCCGCGTCATCCGCGCGAAGTGCTCCAGCACCTCCGGGTCCTGGTCGATCTGGATATTATCGCGCGGCCGGTTGCCCTCGTGGCTGCGCATGACCGGCGTGAAGGCCGCCATCTCCGCCCAGCGCATCAACAGTTCCGGTGTGCGAACATTGCCGAACAGGCTCGTGTAACCGCCAATATCGGAATGGTGATAGGCATTGCCGAGCAGTCCCGACGAGAGGGCAGCGCACATCACGGTGACGAGCCCGTCATGGCGGGAAAAATCCACCGACTGGTCGCCGCCCCAAAGCAGCGGGCAATGTTTCTGCACCCCGGTAAAGCCGGCCCGCATGAAGAACAGCGCCTCGCCCGTCTTGCCGCGGCTGGCGATCGCCTTGGCGTTGACTTCGGCCCAGAGCGTCGGCCAGGCATTGTGCATCAGCTTGGCATCGATGCCGTTCGCAAGTTCCACATCGATCGGCAGGTATTCGCCGAAATCCGCCATCCATCCGGTCAGCCCGAAATCGAGCATGCGGCGGCCGATGACCTCCTCCGCGAACCAGTCGGCCGCATCCGGATTGGTGAAATCGACGACCCCGCAATCGAACTCGCCGAAATCGACGATCGCCGTGCGGCCGAGCTGATCCTTGGCGAAATAACCTGCCGCTTCCGCATCGGGAAACAGCGAGCCATCGACGCAGAGATAGGGATTGACGTAACCGAGGAACCGGATGCCCTCCCCGTTCAGCTCCGCGATGCGCTGGCGCAGATCCGGATAACGCTCGTCATTCGCCTGCCAGTCCCAGAATAACCGCGATCCGAACGAGGTCTGGCGAAGGCCGACCCAGTCCTCGCACCACAGGCCGGAGACCTGCACGCCGGCACTGCGCATCTTTTCCAGCCGCCCGAAGGAATTGACGCCATCCTTGAGGCCGATGATCGCGCCCTTGTAGACCCAGTCCGGCAATTCCGGCTGCCGCCCGAACCGCAATGACAACGCTTCGACCAGCTCGACGAAGCTTGGTGCGGCAAACAGCTCGATCCGCTCCGGCACCGCCCAAGCCTCGATCTCGTGAAACGTCTTGCGGCGGAAATCGAAGACGGAATAGGCGGTCGTCTCCACATGCAACGCATAACGCGCCGAGGAGACGTAAGTCGGCTGCGGGTAGTTTGTGTTGTAGTAGTCGCCTCCCGCCTTGTCCTTCAGGTCTGACTTGAAGGTGATCTCGCTCGTCTTGTCGCGGCCGACGCCCGGCTCCGAAGTCCAGAGCGGAAAGCGGCGACCGCGCATGTCGAAATAGGACATCTGCTCGCCGCCGCCCCAGACATGCTCGTCGTTGTCCGCATGGATGCGTATCCAGAAACGGTTGATCGTCTCGTCCAGCGACCGGAAATGCACGGCGGTTTCGGAGATCGTCAGCTCCAGCCGCGGCGCCCGGCCCTCCGCCTCCGAAAGGCTGATCGTGTTGCCGTCGACATTCGCATGGCGCAGCGCGCTGCGCTCGACGATATAGTCCTCGACCTCGAAATTGCCGCGGTACATGTCCATCCGCTCCTGCCCGTGACCGACGAATATGCAGGGCGAGGCGGCGCTGTGCCGCAGGATGATGCGGCCATTCAGCGAAATGGAAAAACCGTCTTGTGTCGTCTCGAATTTCATCTTGTCGCTACTCGATTGTTGTCTACCGCAGCCGCGATACGTATCGGGCCACGGAATGGTCGAACCATGTGCGGGAAACCTCGGCCAGGGCGCCGTCCTGTGCCTGGCTCATGCGCAGGACATGGGGGATCGGGGCGCCCGGCTTCTGGCCGAAAGCCGGCGGCGCCCAGTCGGGCACGGTGTCGAGATCGATCTTGTCTTCCGCCCGGACGATCCAGAGACCCAGCCGGGTGCGGTAGTAGAGATAAAGCGATTCCGACAGATCTTCCGGCGTGATCGCTGCCACATAGGAGCCGTCGAGCCAGATCTCCTCGAGCGCCGCGACCTTGCCCGACAGCCGGCGGATGCGGCGGATGCGATGCCCTTCCGGCGAAAAGCCGAACTTCGGCAGGTCCTTGGGTTTGTCGAGCCGCGTCACGTCGAGCACTTCCGCGGTCGGCAGACCTCCGCCCTGGATGAGCTCCAGCCGGAACATCGCATAGACGCTCTCCGGATCGCTGATTGCTTTGACGTAGTTGCCTGATCCCTGCACCCGCTCCAGGAGCCCGCGGTTCTGTAACTCCGCCAGCGCCTTGCGCAGCGTGCCGACGGCAATTCCGAGCTGCACCGCCATGTCGCGCTCGGGCGCCAGCTTCTCCCCGTCGACAAGCCGGCCGGCCGCGATGTCGCGAACCAGCAGTTCGGCGATTTGCAGATAGATCGGCAGGCTGCCCGGATAACTGTCCATAAGCCGCTCCCCCTCCCCGGGAATGACGCACTCAAATTGATACACCATTGATTTACACAAACGCGGATGATATTCAAGTCTCAGGAGTTGAGGAGAATCTGATGACTGTCGTGCCCATAACATCGCCGGATCTCGATGCCGCCGAGGTATCCTGGTTCGCCGCCCTGTGCTCAGACGACTACGCCTATCTCGGCGTGCCCGACGACGCGCTGAAATCGAGCTGGGAACATTGTTCCGACATCGTCAAGCGCGCCGAGACGCTCGGCTTCCGCAACATCCTCTGCCCGTCGTCCTATCAGGTCGGGCAGGATACGCTGAGCTTCGCCGCAGCCGCCTCGCAAATCACGAACAGGATCAATCTGCTGGCCGCCATCCGCTGCGGCGAGATGCAGCCGATCATGCTCGCCCGTACGGTCGCCACGCTCGACCACATGCTGAAGGGCCGGCTGACGCTCAATGTCATCAGCTCCGATTTCCCCGGCGAAGTCGCCGACAGCGCCTTCCGGTACCGCCGCAGCCACGAGGTCGTGCAGATCCTCCGCCAGGCCTGGACCCGCGACACGATCGACCACGAGGGCGAGGTCTACAATTTCAAGGGTGTCACCACCGAGCCTGCCCGCCCCTACCAGCAGAACGGCGGCCCGCTTCTCTATTTTGGCGGTTATTCGCCGGATGCGCTGGAGCTCTGCGGCGCCCAATGCGACGTCTACCTGATGTGGCCGGAAACCAGGGACCAGTTGGCCGAGCGCATGAAGGCCGTCCACGCCCGCGCCGCAGCCCATGGCCGGACGCTCGATTACGGCCTGCGTGTCCACATGATCGTTCGCGACACGGAGAAGGAGGCCCGGGACTATGCGGAACACCTCGTCTCCAGGCTGGATGACGAATACGGCCAGCTGATCCGTAGCCGCGCCCATGACAGCACCTCGCTCGGCGTCTCGCACCAGGCGAAGGCCCGCGAACTCGCCGACAAGTTCGGCTACGTGGAACCTCACCTCTGGACCGGCATCGGCCGGGCTCGCTCCGGCTGCGGCGCGGCACTTGTCGGTTCCGCCGACCAGGTGCTTTCGGAAATCGAGGCCTACCAGAAGATGGGCATCCGGGCCTTCATCTTTTCGGGCTATCCGCATCTCGACGAGGCGGAACATTTCGGTCAGAAGGTCTTGCCCGAGCTCAAGACCTGTTCGCTGCCGCATGCCTATGGTCGCGTGCCGGCCGAGACACCCGCAACGCCGCTCGGCAACGGGAGACGACACTGATGACCACTCATCACCTGGATCGCATTCAACTTTCGCCCGATCTCCAGCTCAGCCGCCTTGTTTACGGCATGTGGCGGATCGGCGATGATGCCGACACCTCGCCGAAACATGTCCAGGCGAAGATTGAAGCCTGCCTGGCGCAGGGCATCACCACCATGGACCAGGCCGACATCTATGGCGGCTACACGGCGGAAGCGATTTTCGGCGCAGCGCTGAAGGCCTCGCCTTCGCTGCGTGACAAAATCGAAATCGTCACCAAATGCGGCATAGTCGCGCCGGCCGCCCGCCATTCCGCCGTCCGCGGCAAGCATTACGATACCAGCGCCGCCCATATCAACGCGTCGGTCGAAGCCTCGTTGCGCGACATGGCGACGGACTATATCGACCTGCTGCTGATCCACCGGCCGGACCCGTTCATGGATCCGGACGAGACAGGCCCGGCGCTCGACGCGCTGGTCGTATCGGGCAAGGTGCGCGCCGTCGGCGTTTCCAATTTCCGCCCCTGGGATTTCTCCCTGCTGCAATCCTCCATGGAGGCCGAACTCGTCACCAACCAGATCGAGGTCAGCCTTGTGGCGACAAGCGCCTTCACCAATGGCGACATCGCCTATCTGCAGGAACGCGCTATTGCGCCGATGGCCTGGTCGCCGCTCGGCGGCGGTTCGCTGTTCAAGAACGAGAGCCTGATGTCGGTGCTGGAACGGATCGCCGCGGAACAGGCCGTCGAAGCCACGGCCGTCGCGGTCGCCTGGCTGCTGGCCCATCCCGCCGCCATCCTGCCGGTGCTCGGCACCAACAATCTTGCCCGCATCGCCACGATCGCCGACGCCGCCAAGGTGACGATCGATCGCCAGACCTGGTTCGAACTCTACACCGCAGCAATCGGAAAGCAGGTGCCATGATGATCACTGCCGACACCGCAAGCATATCCAGCGAACAGATCTTCACCCCGGACGCATCGACCGCGCGGCATTATCGCAACGCGCTCGGAGCCTTCACGACCGGTGTGACCGTGGTGACGGCAACGACTCCGGATGGCCCGATCGGCATGACGGTCAACAGCTTCACCTCGGTGTCGCTCGATCCGCCGCTGGTTCTCTGGTCGCCGGCCAAAAGCTCGTCGCGCCACACGGCTTTCACCTCGGCCAGCCATTTCGCCATCCATGTGCTCAGCGCCGACCAGGATCTGCTGAGCGCCCGGTTCACGCGCGGCGGCCTGGGGTTCGAAGAGCTGTTCTGGAACCAGAACCATGAAGGCGTGCCGGTCATTCCCGGCACGCTCGCTCGCTTCGAATGCGAACTCTCCTCGATGCACGATGCCGGCGACCATACGCTGATCCTCGGCCGCGTGCTCCGCGCCGCCCACCGAGAAGGCGATCCGCTCTGCTTCTCGCGCGGCACGTTCGGCCGCTTCGCGAGCACCACTAGCCAGTAAACAACAAAATCCGGCACGGGAAATATTGACCCGCGGGCGCGGTTGGGCCAAGTCAGTTTTGCGACAAACCAGCCAGGACCGACAGGGCAATCCATGACAATCATCAGACCGGACATCAGCGCCCGCGCCGCGGCAGCGCCCCGCAGCGGCATTGGCGAAATCGTCACCTATGCCCGAGGCCGCGAAAACCTGATGCCGCTCTGGATCGGCGAAGGCGACCTGCCGACGCCCGATTTCATCACCCGCGCCGCCAGCGAAGCCCTGCTCGCCGGCGAAACCTTCTACACCTGGACACAAGGCATTCCGGCGCTGCGCGAGTCGATCGTCCGTTATTACCAGCGGCACTATGCGAAGGACCTGTCGGTCGACAATATCTACGTCACCGGTTCCGGCATGCAGTCGATCGTGCTTGCCATCCAGACGGTGGCATCAGCCGGCAACGAGATCGTCTATCTCTCTCCCGCCTGGCCGAATGTCGTCAACGCCATCGGCGTTTCGGAAGCCAAGCCGGTCACCGTCGAACTCGGCTTTACCGACGGTCGCTGGGTGCTCGACATCGACCGGCTGAAGGCGGCGATCACCCCGAAGACCAGCGCGATTTTTATCAACTCGCCGTCCAACCCGACCGGCTGGACCGCGACGCATGACGATCTCAGGGCGATCCTCGATCTTGCCCGCAAGCACGGTCTGTGGATCATCGCCGACGAGATCTACGGCCTCTATTATTTCGAAGGCGCCCGCGCGCCGTCTTTCATGGACGTCATGGAGCCGGAAGACCGGATCATCTTCGCCAATTCCTTCTCGAAGAACTGGTGCATGACGGGCTGGCGTGTCGGCTGGATGGTGGCGCCGGCGGAAATCGGCCAGACGCTGACCAACCTCATCCAGTATTCGACCTCCGGCGTCGCCCAGTTCATGCAGAAGGGCGCGATTGCCGCTCTTGAACAGGGCGACGGTTTCATCCGCACCAATATCGAACGGGCGCGAAAATCCCGCGACATCCTCTGCGACGCGCTGATCGCCACCAACCGGGTGGAAACGCTGAAGCCCGCCGGCGCCCTCTATGCCTTCCTGAAGATCGACGGCGTTACCGACAGCCGCGAGGAGGCGTTCAGGATCGTCGACAAGACCGGCGTTGGATTGGCGCCGGGAACCGCCTTCGGTCCGGGCGGACAGGGCTTCATGCGCGCCTGTTTCCTGCGCGATCCGCTGCAGGTCGAGGACGCCGCCAACCGCCTCAGCGATTATATCCGCGGCCGGTGAACCGCCGGAGCCCTGGATCCGGACGCCCCATGATCAGAATCCTACTGATCCTTGCCGTCGCTTTGACCGGTTTTGGTAGCGCCCGCGCCTAGGAGCCTGAAGTTGAAGCCTGGGCCAAGGAGAAATGCGTGCGCTACGAGCGCGCCTGGAAACGTGCCAAGGATTTTATCGGGCTTGAGGGCGTCAGCGACGACTTCATCAAGGGGAATGAGAAGTTTATCGCCGATGGCTGTTCGAGCGGTGCGGACGTCTGCCCGCACTCGCCCCAAGAGATCAAGCTCGCCAATGCCCTGACCATGGCCGCCATGAATTTCGGTACGGCGAGCAGTTTCCTGCCCTTCATCTGCCGTCAGCGGTAAGAACGTGAATATCCGGGCAGAACTTTCCACCCATCAACCCTCACTCCTGTGCTTGTCACAGGAATCCAGCAACCGCGCGTCGGCGCGGTGGAAGACACCTCCCAGCCCAAAGACTTGGGCTGGCTGGATCCCTGTGACAAGCACAGGGATGAGGAGCCTGGAGGGCACGCCTTAGTCCCCAAAATCCTCCGACGCGGTACTAGACCGGCCGCCGGCAATGATCTCGCGTTTGCCGACATGGTTGGCCGGGCCGACCAGGCCTTCCTGCTCCATGCGCTCGACCAGCGAGGCGGCGCGGTTGTAACCGACCGAAAGGCGGCGCTGGATATAGGAGGTCGAGCACTTGCGGTCCTTCATGACCACTTTGACGGCCTTGTCGTAAAGCTCGTCGCTGTCGTCTCCGCCCATCGCGCTCTTGTCGAACACGGCTTCCTGGCTCGAGACGTCCTCGTCTTCCTCGTCGTCTTCGTCCTCGGTGACCGTGCCGAGATAATCCGGCCTGCCTTGGGTCTTGAGATGGCGGACCACCAGTTCGACTTCCGCATCCGAAACGAACGGCCCGTGGACGCGGGAAATCCGCCCGCCGCCGGCCATGTGCAGCATGTCGCCCTGACCGAGCAGATGTTCGGCGCCCTGCTCGCCGAGAATGGTGCGGCTGTCGATCTTCGACGTCACCTGGAAGGAGATACGCGTCGGGAAGTTCGCCTTGATCGTGCCGGTGATGACGTCGACCGAAGGACGCTGGGTCGCCATGATCAGGTGGATGCCGGCGGCGCGCGCCATCTGCGCCAGCCGCTGGATCGCACCTTCGATATCCTTGCCGGCGACCATCATCAGGTCGGCCATCTCGTCGACGATGACGACGATGTATGGCATGGGCGAAAGATCCATCTCCTGCTCTTCGTAGATGATCTCTCCGTTCTGCCGGTCGAAGCCCGCCTGGACGCTGACGGTGATCACCTCGCCCTTTTCGCGGGCACTCGCGGCACGCTGGTTGTACCCGTCGATATTGCGGACGGCGAGGCGCGACATCTTCTTGTAGCGATCCTCCATCTCGCGGACCGCCCATTTCAGCGCCAGGACGGCCTTCTTGGGATCGGTGACGACGGGGGTCAGCAGGTGCGGAATGCCGTCATAGACGGAAAGCTCCAGCATCTTCGGATCGATCATGATCAGCCGGCACTCCTCCGGCCGCAGCCGGTAGAGGAGCGACAGGATCATCGTGTTGATGGCGACTGACTTGCCCGAACCGGTGGTGCCGGCGACGAGCAGATGCGGCATCTTGGCGAGTTCGGCGATAACGGGTTCGCCGCCGATCGTCTTGCCGAGGCAGAGCGCCAGCCGGTGCTTGGTCTCCCAATAGTCCTCGCATTCGATCAGTTCGCGGAAATACACGGTTTCGCGGGTCGCGTTCGGCAGCTCGATGCCGATCACGTTGCGGCCGGGCACCACGGCAACACGGGCCGACAGCGCCGACATCGACCGGGCGATATCGTCCGCAAGGCCGATGACGCGCGAGGATTTGACGCCCGGCGCCGGCTCGAATTCGTAAAGCGTCACGACAGGACCCGGCCGCACGTCGATGATCTCGCCACGGATGCCGAAGTCTTCGAGAATGCTTTCGAGCAGGCCGGCGCTCTGCTGCAGGGCGTCCGGCTGCATCGCCTGGCCGCGCTCGCCCTGCGGCTCCTGCAGGAGCGAGATCGGCGGGAATTCGTACTCCGCTTCCGCCGGGCGGACGGTCCGCGGACGGAGGATTTCGGGTTGGGCGGGGGCAGGTTGTTGTACGGGAGCGGGTTCGGCGGCCACGACCGGCGCAGGTGCTGGCAACGGGACCTGGACGATAGGTGCCGGCAGGGGTTCAACGACGACCGGTGCCTTGGCTTTCACCACCCGCTGGGGAGCGACCCGGACGGGGGCCACAGGCTCAGGTGCCTTGACCGGCTCTGGTCTCGGAGACGGCGCGACCACGACGGTTCTGGCCGCGGTGCGGCGTGGCACTTCGCGATAGAGGTCGGTGACCGGCGCGCCCGGCTTTGCAACGACGACCGGCAGGATTTCCGGTTCGATCGGAAGGGGTTCGGTCTCGATGACCACGGGCCCTTCGAGTTCGAACGGCATGGCGTCCCAGAAGGCGAAATCGGAGATCGCGATATCCCGGCGCGGCACTACGATGGACGCGATCTCCTGAACCGGCTCAGGCTGCGTGACGATGACGGCAGGCATTTCCGGCACATGGTAACGCATCGTCGCCGCAAGCTGCTGCAGGCCCGCGATCTGTTCGATCGGGGCGGCGAACGCCTCGCCGGCGGCCTGCGAATCATCCGCGGTCGGGATCAGGAACGCTTCGGACGGGATGATGTCGATCTGCTCGGCAACCGGCGCTTCCGCCAGCTCTGCAGGAGCCTGTCCGGCATTCGTCTTGCGGGCCAGAGCGCTTTCGGGCGTGCGGGTGAACCGCACGTTCGGGGCCAGCCGAAACGCCGCCTGCCACGGCGCCTGCTCGATCGCCGACTGGTTGAGATCAGCCAGATTCTGGCGGCGAAGACCCGGCTGCGCCGGGTCGACAGCGTCGTCTTCGGCGTTGGAAAGGTCAGAACTCTGAGGATGATTATTGCGTGAGAACTGCATGACAACCAGACGAGATACGGGAAGGGCACATTCTCATAGGAAGTAGAAAATAAAGGTTAACTGGTCCTTTCCAAGCGGCGAATGATGTCATGAATTGATCGGAGTGCCGGTGACCCTTGCCAAGATTGTTGCACTGCGTCATCACTATAAGGATGCCGGCACCCGATCTCACCATTCTGGTTATCGATGAAAATGCCATCCGCGCTTCCATAATCGAGGAAGGGCTGCGGGAGGCTGGGCATAGCAATGTCACCGTCATCCACGAGGTCCAAGGCGTCGCGCGGATCATCGAAACGTTGAAGCCGGACGTCATCGTCATCGATATCGAAAACCCCAACCGCGACATGATGGAGCATCTGTTCCAATTGACCCGCACCGTCAGCCGGCCGATCGCCATGTTCGTCGACCGTTCCGATACGGCCCTGATCGAAGCGGCGATGGACGCGGGCGTCTCGGCCTATGTGGTCGACGGGCTGAAGAAGGAGCGCGTCAAGGCGATCCTCGACATGGCGGTCAGCCGCTTCAACGCCTTCAGCCGGCTCCAGCGGGAACTCGCCGAGGCGAAATCGGCGCTTGAGGAGCGCAAGGTGATCGAGCGGGCCAAGGGCATTCTGATGAAGATGCGGGGCCTCTCGGAAGAAGACGCGTTTGCGCTGCTGCGCCAGACGGCAATGAACGAAAAGAAGAAGATGTCGGACATCGCTCAAAGCGTGGTCACGGCAGCAGGCCTGTTGATGTGATGGTTCCGAGCACCGAAATGTCCGGGAGAAAGCCGGAGTGAACATGATGATGAAGACCGACCGATCCGGAAGCAACCTCTCCGCGCCTGCCCGTTCGAACGGCGAGGGGCCGAAGGTCCTGCGCGCCGGGTTCATCCCACTGGTCGACGCTTCCGTGCTGATCGCCGCCGCCGAATTCGGCTTTGCCGCCAAAGAGGGACTGACCCTCGATCTCGTCAAGGACGTGTCCTGGGCCAATGTCCGCGACCGCCTCGCCTTCCGCCAGTTCGACATAGCCCACATGCTGTCGCCGATGCCGGTCGCCTCCATGCTCGGGCTCGGTTCCAACCCCTCGCCCACCATCACGCCATTCTCACTCGGCCGCGGCGGCAATGCGATCACGCTTTCGACGCGGCTTTTCGAGCGCATGCGCGAGGTCGGCGGGATATCGGAAACCGCAGGCGCCCTGGAGAACGCGAAGGCGCTCGCCAGCGTGCTCGGAGCCATGAGGGAACGCGGCGAAGCACTGCCGATGTTCGGCGTGACCTATCCCTTCTCCTCTCATAATTACGAATTCCGCTACTGGCTTGCCGCCGGCGGCATAGACCCGGACAGGGATGTGAAACTCGTCGTCGTGCCTCCGCCGATGACTTCCGATGCACTGGCGGCCGGCGCCATCGACGGCTTCTGTGTCGGCGCGCCATGGAACATGGTCGCATCCGAACGCGGCGTCGGCCGGATTGTCGCCGCCAAGCAGGATATCTGGCCCTCGGCACCGGAAAAAGTGCTCGCCATGCGGCCGGAATGGGCCGAAAGCCATCCGGAAACCGTATCCCGTCTCATCGTCGCGCTCGATGCCGCGGCCCGCTGGTGCGACAAGTCCGAAAACCACGACGCGCTCGCCGAAGTGCTTGCGGCCCCCCGTTTCATCGCCGCACCGGTCGATATCATCCGCCACGTGCTCTCGGGTGCGTTCAACCTGGATGCCAAGGGCAACCGCCGCGTCATTCCCGACTATTTCACCTTCCACCGCGGATTTGCCAACTATCCGCGGCCGAGCCATGCACTGTGGCTCTACAGCCAGATGATCCGCTGGGGTCAGATCGAATTCAGCGAACAAGGCCTGCGGGCCGCGGCTGCGGCCTATCGCCCCGATCTCTACCGGGCCGCGCTTGGCATCGGCCCGACGGAACCGGACGTCGGCATCGAAGGGGACCGAAGCGGTGACCGCTTCATGGACGGCCATGTGTTCGACCCCTCGAACATGATGGATTACGTCCGGGATTTCGCCGTCCGAAGCTCTCTTCCTGCTCATTCGGACCGTCAGGACGTCTGAAATTCCGGCAAGCGCTGCACAGCATTTGGCGCCCTCAGTTTTGCAATCGCACAAAAATATTGCAGCGCGATAGGCTGATGACAATTTAAGCCAAAACTTTCGGAAGCGAAATTTTGTTGTTTTTCAGCGATCTAGCAGGGCGCTCCAAAACTGGCACGGCCTTTGCTTATTAGAAACTGCTCCGTCAATGGCGACTGGAGCAGATAGGCGCGCAATAAGCGCTTCCAAAGACATCGACGTCGCAAGGTTTTTGCTGCCCGGAACTCCTCCCAGTTCCCAGGCGCGCGATCTCCGAGCGGCGTTTTTTTGTGCCTAATTCCTAAGAACCAGCAGAGGGAACCTGCGCATGACCAAGATTTTGACGAGCGGCATCACCCGCCGCAGCCTGATCAAGACCACCGCCACCGCCGCCCTCGTCGGCGCCGTCAAGACTGCATTCCCGTCCGGCGCCTTCGCAGCCGGGGCCGGCCCGGAGGTGAAGGGCATCAAGCTCGGCTACATCGCGCTCACCGACGCCGCCCCGCTGGTCATCGCCAAGGAAAAGGGTTTCTTCGACAAGCACGGCCTTCCCGAGGTAGACGTCGCCAAGCAGGCGTCCTGGGGTGCGACCCGCGACAACCTCGTGCTCGGCGGTGCCGCGAACGGCATCGACGGCGCCCATATCCTCTCGCCGCTTCCCTACCTGATGCACACCGGCAAGGTGACCCAGAACAACAAGCCGGTGCCCATGGCGCTCGTCGCTCGCCTCAATCTCGACAGCCAGGCGATCTCGGTCGCCAAGGAATATGCCGAGACCGGCGTGCAGCTCGACGCTTCCAAGCTGAAGGCCGCCTTCGAGAAGAAGAAGGCCGAGGGCAAGGAAGTGAAGGTCGCGATGACTTTCCCGGGCGGCACCCACGACCTCTGGATCCGCTACTGGCTCGCCGCCGGCGGCATTGACCCCAACAAGGACGTCTCGACCATCGTCGTGCCGCCTCCGCAGATGGTGGCGAACATGAAGGTCGGCAACATGGACGTCTTCTGTGTCGGCGAGCCCTGGAACGAACAGCTCGTCAACCAGGGCATCGGCTTCACGGCGGCCACCACCGGCGAACTCTGGAAGGGCCATCCGGAAAAGGCGCTCGGCGTGCGTGCCGACTGGATCGAGAAGAACCCGAACGCCGCCAAGGCCCTGCTGATGGCGGTGATGGAAGCCCAGCAATGGTGCGAAAGCATGGACAACAAGGCGGAGATGGCCGAAATCCTCGGGCGCCGCCAGTGGTTCAACGTACCGCCGAAGGACGTCCTCGGACGCCTGAAGGGCGACATCAACTACGGCAACGGCCGTGTCGCCAACGGCACCGACCTCTACATGAAGTTCTGGAAGGACGGCGCGTCCTACCCGTTCAAGAGCCACGACAGCTGGTTCATGGCCGAGAATGTCCGCTGGGGTAACCTTCCCGCCAACACCGACATCAAGGCGCTGGTCAACCAGGTGAACCGCGAGGACATCTGGCGCGCCGCCGCCAAGGATCTCGGCGTCGCGGCAGCCGACATTCCGGCCTCCTCCTCGCGCGGCAAGGAGACCTTCTTCGACGGCAAGGTCTTCGATCCGGAAAACCCCTCGGCCTATCTCGACAGCCTTTCCATCAAGGCGGCGTCCTGATTTCCCCACCTCCGGCGCGTGGACGCACGCGCCGGCCTTTTACCCACTCTAAGGAGCGCGCCGATGTCCGCCCTGGCAAAAAAAGAAAATGTTTCTGCAATCGCAGCCGCAAAGCCGGCAGCAACGATCGTCCCCTTTTCCGGCAAGCCCGTATCGAGGATCGATTTCAGGCAGATCGGCATGACGACACTGCGCAACGTCGTGCCGCCGGTCGTCGTGTTGGCGCTGATCCTGCTTGTCTGGCAGGTCCTCTGTTCGGCACCGGATGCCTCGCTTCCTTCGCCGTATGTGGTCTGGACGGAAGCCTATGACCTGATCGCCTATCCGTTCTTCGTCTACGGTTCGCAGGATATCGGGCTCGGCTGGCGGGTACTGGTCTCGCTGCAGCGCGTCGCCTACGGGTTTGGCCTCGCCGCGGTGACCGGCGTCATCGTCGGTGCGATCATCGGACAATCGATCTGGGCGATGCGCGGTCTCGACCCGATCTTCCAGGTGCTGCGCACCGTGCCGCCGCTCGCCTGGCTGCCGCTGTCGCTCGCAGCCTTCCAGGATTCGAGCCCCTCCGCGATCTTCGTGATCTTCATCACCTCGATCTGGCCCGTCATCATCAACACCGCCGTCGGGGTTCGCAACATCCCGCAGGACTACCGCAACGTCGCGCAGGTGCTGCGGCTGAACCAGATCGAATTCTTCTTCAAGATCATGCTGCCTTCCGCCGCACCTTACATCTTCACGGGCCTCAGGATCGGCGTCGGCCTCTCCTGGCTGGCGATCGTCGCCGCCGAGATGCTCACCGGCGGCGTCGGTATCGGCTTCTTCATCTGGGATGCGTGGAACTCGTCGCGCCTGCCCGACATCATCGTCGCGCTCGCCTATATCGGCATTGTCGGTTTCGCCCTCGACAAGCTGGTTTCCGCGCTCGGCAAGATCATCACCCGCGGCGCTTCGGCAAACTGAGGAGCGGATCATGAACGCCTATCTCAAGCTCGACCATATCGACAAACATTTCGACCGCGGCGGCAATCGCGCCGAGGTTCTGAAAGACATCAACCTGACGATCTCCAAAGGCGAGTTCGTCTCGATCATCGGCCATTCCGGCTGCGGCAAGTCCACGCTGCTCAACCTCATTGCCGGGCTGACGCCCGTCTCGGCGGGCGCTGTGCTGCTCGAAAACCGCGAGGTCAATGCACCGGGTCCGGAACGCGCCGTCGTCTTCCAGAACCATTCGCTGCTGCCCTGGCTGACGGTCTACGAGAACGTCAACCTGGCCGTCTCCAAAGTCTTCGGCCGCACCAAGACCAAGGCGCAGCGGCATGACTGGGTCATGGAAAACCTCGACCTCGTGCAGATGGCCCATGCCAAGGACAAGCGCCCGGCGGAAATATCCGGCGGCATGAAGCAGCGCGTCGGCATTGCCCGGGCTCTGTCCATGGAGCCGAAGATCCTGCTGCTCGACGAGCCCTTCGGAGCCCTCGACGCCTTGACGCGCGCCCATCTTCAGGACGCGGTCATGGAGATCCACAGCCGTCTCGGCAACACGATGGTGATGATCACCCACGATGTCGACGAGGCCGTGCTGCTGTCCGACCGCATCGTGATGATGACGAACGGCCCGGCCGCCAAGATCGGCGAAGTGCTTGACGTGACCATACCCCGGCCACGCAACCGCATCGAGCTCGCCTCCGACCGGACATATCTCAAGTGCCGCGAGGCGGTGCTGAAATTCCTCTACGAGCGCCACCGCTTCGTCGAAGCCGCGGAGTAAGAACCATGACAGAAAAACTCGTTATCATCGGCAATGGCATGGCACCCGGGCGCATGCTCGAACACCTGTTCGAACAGGCGCCCGGCCGCTACGACGTCACGATCTTCAACGCCGAACCGCGTGTCAACTACGACCGCATCATGCTCTCGCCGGTTCTTTCCGGCGAAAAGAGCTTCGAGCAGATCGTCATCCATGGTGACGGCTGGTACATCGACCATGGCATCACGCTCTACAAGGGCCACAAGATCGTCGCGATCGACCGTGCCGCCAAGACCGTCACCTCCGATCATGGCGTCACGGAAAGCTACGACAAGCTGGTGATCGCCACCGGCTCCGTGCCCTTCATCATCCCGGTACCGGGCAAGGATCTGCCGGGCGTCATCACCTATCGCGACCTCGACGACGTGCAGGCCATGTTGCTCGCCGCCCAGTCGCGCGAAAAGGCGATCGTCATCGGCGGCGGCCTGCTCGGTCTCGAAGCCGCCGCCGGGCTTGCCCAGCGCGGCATGGACGTGACCGTTCTGCACGTGATGCCGACGCTGATGGAGCGCCAGCTCGATCCGGCCGCCGGTTACCTTTTGCAGAAAGCCGTCGAGGAGCGCGGCATCAAGGTGATCTGCAAGGCCAATACCAAACAGATCATCGGCAATGGCAAGGTCGAGGGCGTCGAACTCGATAACGGCACGATCATTCCGGCGACCCTGGTGGTCATGGCCGTCGGCATCCGCCCGAGCGCTGGGCTTGCCAAGGAAGCAGGCCTTGCGGTCAATCGCGGCATCGTCGTCGATGCGGGCATGCAGACGTCTGACGGCGACATCTATTCCATCGGCGAATGCGCCGAAGTGGGCGGCATGGTCTATGGCCTCGTCGCCCCGCTCTACGAAATGGCCCGCGTCGCGGCATCCCATCTGGCGGGCGATACGAAGCCTGCCTTCGCGCATTCCGATACGCCGACCAAACTCAAGGTCACCGGCATCGACCTCTATTCGCTCGGCGACTTCGCCGATGGCGACGACCGGCAGGAAATCGTGCTGCGCGATGCCACCGCCGGCATCTACAAACGCCTCGTTCTGAAGGACAACCGCATCATCGGCACGGTTCTCTACGGCGAGACCTCCGACGGCGCCTGGTTCAACGACCTGAAGAAGAAGGCGACCGATATCTCGGAGATGCGCGATACGCTGATCTTCGGCCAGGCCTACCAGGGAGGGTCCCCGCTGGACCCTATGGCGGCCGTTGCAGCCTTGCCGGATGATGCGGAAATCTGCGGCTGCAACGGCGTCTGCAAGGGCAAGATCACCTCGACCATTACCGCCAAGGGCCTGACTTCGCTCGACGACGTGCGCGCCCACACCAAGGCCTCCGCCTCCTGCGGCACCTGCACCGGCCTCGTCGAACAGCTGATGGCGATCACGCTTGGCGACGCCTACAATCCGAAGGCCGTGCAGCCGATGTGCACCTGCACCGAACTCGGCCATGACGACGTCCGCCGCCTGATCAAGGCAAAGAGCCTGAAGACCATCCCGGCGGTCATGCAGGAACTCGAGTGGAAGACCTCCTGCGGCTGCGCCAAGTGCCGCCCGGCGCTGAACTACTACCTCGTCTGCGACTGGCCGGATGAATATGCCGACGACTACCAGTCGCGTTTCATCAACGAACGCGTCCACGCCAACATCCAGAAGGACGGCACCTATTCGGTCGTGCCGCGCATGTGGGGAGGCGTCACCAATTCGCATGAACTGCGCGCCATCGCCGACGTGGTCGACAAGTTCGAAATCCCGATGGTGAAGGTGACCGGCGGCCAGCGCATCGACCTTCTCGGCATCGAAAAGGAAGACCTGCCCGCCGTCTGGGCCGATCTCGGCAAGGCCGGCTTCATCTCCGGCCAGGCCTATGCCAAGGGCCTGCGCACCGTAAAAACCTGCGTCGGCTCCGATTGGTGCCGCTTCGGCACGCAGGATTCGACCGGCCTCGGCATCCGCATCGAGAAATTCATGTGGGGCTCCTGGACGCCGGCCAAGCTGAAGATGGCCGTCTCCGGGTGTCCGCGAAACTGTGCGGAGGCGACCTGCAAGGACATTGGCGTCATCTGCGTGGACTCGGGCTTCGAGATCCATTTCGCCGGCGCCGCCGGCCTCGACATCAAGGGCACGGAAGTGCTCGGGCTGGTGAAGACCGAGGACGAGGCGCTCGAACACATCGTCGCCCTCACCCAGATGTACCGCGAACAGGGCCGTTATCTCGAGCGCATCTACAAGTGGGCGAAGCGCATCGGCCTCGACGAGATCCGCCGCCAGATCATGACCGATACGGAGAAGCGCCAGGCCTATTACGAGCGCTTTGTCTTCTCCCAGAAATTCGCCCAGGTCGATCCGTGGTCGGAGCGTGTCTCCGGCAAGGACAAACACGAGTTCCGGCCGATGGCGACGGTCGGGTTCCCCCAGGCGGCGGAGTGAGGAAATGGACATGAACTGGCACCCGATCGGCGATATTTCCGATATCCCGCTGCTTGGCGCTCGCTGCGTGAAGACACCGTCGATGAAGATCGCCGTGTTCCGCACCGACCAGCACGAGGTCTACGCCATTGAAAACCGCTGCCCGCACAAGGGCGGGCCTCTGTCCGAAGGCATCGTGCACGGCACCTCGGTCACCTGCCCGCTGCACAACTGGGTGATCTCGCTGGAGACAGGCAAGGCGCTCGGGGCGGATGAAGGCGAGGTGCGCATCATCCCGATCCGGAACGAGGACGGAAAGCTGTTCATCGCGCTGGAAAACCTGATGCTGGCGGCAGCGGAGTAACGTGCTCATGTGGGCGAAGATACCCCCCTCTGGCCTGCCGGCCATCTCCCCCTCAAGGGGCAGGGCAATCGCATATGGAACGCGAGGCGGCGCGGCATTCTTAACCCTCCCCCTTGTGGGGAGGGTGGCCGGCAGGCGGGAGGGGCTGTCATGCTGGGTGAAAGTCCCCTCCCCAACCCCTCCCCACAAGGGGGAGGGGCTCCACGCGCCGCCATACACCTTCATATGCAATTGTCCTGCCCTTGAGGGGGAGATGTCCGGCAGGACAGAGGGGGGTAGCCGCAGCACTCCACATCTGACGGGGCACCCCCATGCCCACTGAAACCAAAACCACCTGCCCCTATTGCGGCGTCGGCTGCGGCGTCATCGCCACAGTGGCGGACTCTGGCGCCGTAACGGTCAAGGGTGATCCCGAGCATCCGGCCAATTTCGGCCGGCTCTGCTCGAAGGGCTCGGCGCTCGCCGAAACCATCGATCTCGACGGACGCGTGCTTCTGCCCGAAATCGACGGCCGGCAGACGGATTGGGACGAGGCGCTCGATCTCGTCGCCGAAAAATTCTCGCAAACCATCGCCGAACACGGCCCGGATTCGGTTGCCTTCTACGTCTCCGGCCAATTGCTGACCGAGGATTATTACGTCGCCAACAAGCTGATGAAGGGCTTCATCGGCACGGGCAATATCGATACGAATTCAAGACTTTGCATGTCGTCGTCCGTCGCCGGCCATCGGCGCGCCTTCGGATCCGATACCGTTCCCGGCACCTACGAGGACATCGAACTCGCCGATCTGGTGATCCTGACCGGTTCCAACCTCGCCTGGTGCCATCCGGTGATCTATCAGCGGCTGGCAGTGGCCAAGACCGCGCGGCCGGGCATGAAGATCGTCGTCATCGATCCGCGCCGGACGATGACCTGCGATATCGCCGACCTGCATTTGGGGATTCGGCCGGATGGCGACGTGGCACTGTTCATGGGCCTGCTCGCCCATCTGGCGCAAGGCCCGGCGATCGACCAGAACTATATCGCCGCGCATACGCAAGGGTTTGGCGAAGCCTTCACGGCCGCCGCTGCGCTCTCGTTCAACGAGCTGATGGAGCGCACCGGCCTTCCCGCCATGCAGCTCCGCGAATTCTTTCGCCTGTTCGAGACGACCGAGAAGGTCGTGACCTGCTACAGCCAGGGCGTCAACCAGTCGTCGTCTGGCACGGACAAGGTCAACGCCATCATCAACTGTCACCTCGCGACCGGCCGCATCGGCCGGCCGGGCATGGGTCCTTTCTCGCTGACCGGCCAGCCGAACGCCATGGGCGGCCGCGAGGTCGGCGGCCTTGCCAACATGCTCGCCGCCCACATGGCGATCGAAAGCGCCGAGGATCGCGACCGGGTGCAGCGTTTCTGGGCCTCGCCGAGGATCGCCGAAAAGCCGGGCCTGAAGGCCGTCGACATGTTCCGCGCCGTCGCCGACGGGCGGATCAAGGCGCTGTGGATCATGGCCACCAACCCGGTGGTTTCCATGCCGGATGCCGATGCGGTCGAGGCCGCCATCAAGGCCTGTCCTTTCGTGGTGGTCTCCGACATTCTTCGGGACACCGACACCGCCCGCCACGCGCATGTCCTGCTGCCTTCGCTCGGCTGGGGGGAGAAGGACGGGACGGTCACGAATTCCGAGCGCCGCATCTCCCGCCAGCGCTGGTTTCTGTCCGCCCCCGGCGAGGCCAAGGCCGATTGGTGGCAGATGGCGGAAGTCGGCAGGCGGATGGGCTTTGCCGGTTTCGACTATCGGACGCCCGCCGATATTTTCGCCGAGCATGCGGCGCTTTCAGCCTTCGAGAATGACGGCAGCCGGGATTTCGATATCGGCGCTCATGCGGATATCGGTCTCACGGCCTATGATAGCCTGTCTCCCTTCCAATGGCCGGCACCTGCCGAAGTCACCCCCCTCTCGGCGGGTGGCGACAAACGCTTCTTCGCCGATGGAGGTTTCTACCACCCGGATCGCAAGGCGCGTTTCATCCCCGTCCAGGCTCCAGCCACTGACCGTACCGACGAAAAATATCCGCTGACGCTCAACACCGGCCGCGTCCGCGATCACTGGCATACGATGACGCGGACGGCCAAAAGCGCCCGGCTTTCCGGCCATATCGCCGAGCCCTTCGCCGAACTCCATCCGCGCGATGCGATGGAACTCGGCATTCGCGGCGCCGGCCTGGTCGAACTCGAAAGTCCCCACGGCAGCTCGATTGTCCGCGCGCTGGTCACCGAACGCCAGGCTCGTGGAAACGTCTTCGTGCCGATGCACTGGAACGACCAGTTCGCCGCAAAGGCGCGCATCGATGCATTGGTCGCGCCCATCACCGACCCGTTTTCCGGGCAACCGGCCTCGAAGAATGTCGCGATTGCCGCCCGGCCGTTCGCCGCTTGCTTCTACGGCTTTGCCGTTTCCGCCGCGAAACCCAATAACCCGCAGGCGGACTATTGGGCGCTCGCCAAGGCCGATGGCGGCTGGCGGATCGAACTCGCATTCGCCGACCCGGTCGAGGACTGGGTGGCGTGGTGCCGGGCAGCATTCGGCATTGCGGCCGGGATCGAGCCGCTCGGTTATGCCGACCAGCAATCCGGCGACCTACGCCTTGCCTTCTTCGACGGCGGAAAGCTGCTTGCCGCGCTTTTCCTTGCGAAAGAACCGGTCGCCGTCGCACGCAACTGGGCAATCGGCCAACTTGCCGTGGAACACACCGACCTGCGCAAGCGCTTCGCCATCGTCGCCGGACGCCCCGGAGCCGACCAGCCGGATCCCGGCGCCACCGTCTGCTCCTGCTTTTCGGTCGGCGTCAACCGGATCATCGGCGCCGTGCGAGGCGGTTGTCACAGCGTCGAGGCGGTCGGGAAAGCAACCAATGCCGGCACCAATTGCGGCTCCTGCCGCGCCGAAATCAGGGGGATCATCGATGGATGTCTTGCAGCAGCCGCGGAATGAAGCATCTCCTGATCGTGGCGCCCGCATGGCGCCGCTTGCCAAGCTCCCGGTCTTCTGGGCGCTCGAAGGAAGGCCCGTCATCGTTGCCGGCGGGTCGGATGCGGCGGCGTGGAAAGCCGAGCTGCTCGCCGCCTGCGGCGCCACTGTACATGTCTATGCGGATAGCCTGTCCGAGACATTCGAAAAGCTGATCGAACGCGGGGCGGAACATCCGCAGGGTCGCTTTATTCATCATCCCAAGCTGTGGAACACATCGATTTTCGAAGGCACAGCGATCGCGATTGCGGATTGCGAGGATGAGGACGAGGCGCAGTCGTTCTTCGAGGCCGCTCGCGCAGCCGGCGTGCCGGTCAACGTCATCGACAAGCCCGCCTTCTGCCAGTTCCAGTTCGGTTCGATCGTCAACCGCTCGCCGGTCGTGGTGTCGATCTCGACGGATGGCGCGGCACCAATCCTCGCGCAGGCGATCCGCCGCCGTATTGAAACCCTGCTGCCGGCCTCGTTGAAAAGCTGGGCGGAACTCGCCCAGTCGCTCAGGGAAAAGATCAACGACCGCCTGGCGCCCGGCCCACAGCGAAGAGCCTTCTGGGAACGCTTCGTGGACCGCGCCTTCGGCAGCGAACCGGGATCGGGCAGCGAAGCCGCAATCCTTACCGATGCCTGCCGCGTGGCATCCTCGGCCCAGAAGGGCCGTGTCACCCTTGTCGGCGCCGGCCCGGGCGATGCTGAACTGCTGACGCTGAAGGCGGTGCGCGCGCTGCAGGCGGCCGACGTCATCCTGTTCGACGATCTCGTCTCCGACGAGGTGCTGGAACTCGCCCGCCGCGAGGCGAAACGCATGCTGGTGGGAAAACGCGGTGGCCGGGTAAGCTGCCGCCAGGAAGATATCAACGACATGCTGGTGAAGTTCGCCAAGGCGGGAAAACGCGTCGTCCGTCTGAAGTCCGGCGATCCGATGGTCTTTGGCCGCGCCGGCGAGGAGATTGACTGCCTGGAGCGCGAAGGCATTGCGGTCGATGTCGTGCCTGGCATCACCTCGGCCAGCGCCATGGCCTCGCGGCTCGGCGTATCGCTCACCCATCGCGACCATGCGCAGGGCGTCCGTTTCGTCACCGGCCATTCGCGCAAGGGCGTGTTGCCGGACAATCTGGACTGGAAAAGCCTCGCCGATCCGCGAACCACGACCATCTATTACATGGCCGGACGCACCGCGGGCGAGATCGTCAGCAAGCTGACGGACGCGGGCATGACGCACGACATGCCGGTGGTGATCGTCAGCGCGGTGACACGACCGAACGAGCGGCGCTGGGCCGGACGGCTGAGCGACATGGCCGCTGCCATGGCAGAGATCGGTATCGATGAACCCGTGCTGATCGGCATCGGCCACGTATTTCGCAAGGCCGATGTCGCCGGCGGCACGGCGTGGAGTGATCAAGCCGCGGCAAGCGCCTGATAGACGAAAGGGGCGGTCGAACCGCCCCTCGCAAATTTACCGCGGCGCGGACGCCGAGCCTTCCTTGTAATATGAAACGTAGCTGCTGTGCAGCCGCTCCGGCGAGCCCGGATCGGCATAGCGATGCAACTCCGACATCTCCGTCTTGTTGAGGATAACACCCACCGTCTTGGAGGCGATCTGCGGTTCGGACCGGATGATGGACTGCACGGCCTTCGCAGGGGTTACGCCCCATTCGGTGACGAAGACAAAACCGTCGACATAAGGCTCGAAGGCCTTGGCATCGATGACCGGCAGGAGCGGCGCCAGATCGACGACGATGACGTCGAACGTATCCTTGATGCTTTCGAGGAAATGACTCATGCCGGAAGACGCGAGGAGTTCGCTCGTATGGGCGAGCTGCTTGCTGCGCGTCGTCATCGGCAGGATCGTCAGGCGCGACCGGCGGTCGACACGCGCCGCATTGGTCCATGGCGTCTGCTGGAGCACCACTTCGACCAGTCCGACTTCCGGCTCGGAGGCCAGCATGCGGCTGAGGCCCGGATTGCGCAGGTCGGCGTCGATCACCAGCGTGCGAACGCCCGTCGAGGCGATCAGCCCGGCGAAATTGGCGGCGACCATGGATTTCCCTTCGCCCGGCAGGCAAGAGACCACGCCGATCACCCGGCATTTCCGATCCTGCAACATGATATCGCATGCAAGCTTGGCATTGCGCAGCGTCTCGGCGAACTGGGAGCGCGGCGCCTCGACCGCCACCCGCATCAACCGCCGGAACGAGATCGGGTTGCCCGGAGGTGCTCCCGCCGCTTCGGCGTCGGTCGTTGCAGGCGGCGGCGTTTCCTCCGCGCTGGCACCGCTCACCATCGGCAGGTAGCCGAGGAAGCGAAGGCCCAGTTTTTCCTGCACGTCGTCGCCGGTCCGGAAGAACCGTTCGCGGAATTCCAGGAGCGTCGCCGTCGCCCCACCGATCAGCAGGCCGAGCACGACGGAAAGCGCCATGGTCAGCGTCTTGCGCGGGCTGGACGGAGCTGTCGGCAAACCGGCATCGGAGATCACGCGAGCCTTGGCGATCGGGAAGGATTGCCGCTGCGTTGCCTCTTCGAAGCGCCCGAGATAGGATTCATAGAGCGTCTTCAGCGCCGCCGCCTTCTGCTCCAGTTCGCGCAGCTGGACCATCGAGACATTCGCTTCCGAATTGCGGCCCGCGACCCGCTCGATACTGTCACGCAGAGACTTTTCACGCGAGCTCGCCACTTCGAACTCGTTGCGGAAGCTGCCGGTCAGTTGCTGCAGTTCACGGTAGATCTGCTGCGAAAGATCGCTCTTGTCCGCCTTGAGCGCGATTGCCTGGGGATGGTTTGCGCCGAACTGCTGGATGATGCCCTGCTCGCGGTCGGAAATGTTGATGTAACGCTTGCGAAGATCCTGGATAACCGAATTGTCGGTATCACGGGCCGAAACGACGGCATTCTGCACGGCCGCATCCGGCCCCTTAGCGATGATCGCCTGATATTGATTATAGCGCGCCGAAGCGGTGGCCGCATCGGCCTGCGCCACGATCAGCTGGCTGTTGAGATCCGAAAGCTGCTGGGTCGACAGGAGCTCGCCGCGCGGCGAAACCAGGCCATGCTGGGTCTTGTATTGCTCGACTGCAAGCGAGGCCTGTTGCGAGCGGCTGTTGAGGTCGTTCAAACGCTCCTGCAACCAGAGCGAAGCCCGCTCCGTCGCATCGAAATTGGCGTTGAGCTGTTCGGTGAGATAGGATTCCGCGTAGGTCCGCGTGATCATCGCGGCAAGCTGCGGATCCGGCGAACGAACGGACAATGCGATCACCGAGCTGCGGCCGACACGCTCCACGGTCAGCGATTGCTGCAGGACGGCCGCCGCCTTTTCGCGCCGGCCCATCCGGATGTTCTCCTCGGAAGCCGGCGGACTGCCGGGGGTCAGAAGCGCGACGACGCTGCGGATGGCGCCCTTGGCAAGATCGACCGGCGACTGCGGCGGATTGACCACCGTCTCGTTCTGGTCGAGTTTGGCCTTGTCTACCACCCTCACGGCCAATGCCTTGGATTTCAAAATCTCGACTGCGCTCGACATGCGGTTGTCGATCTGCTGGGCCGACTGGCTGTCCTGCGGGTCGTCAGCGTAACGGGAAAGATTTTCGTCGATGAGGATCTGCGTCAGGGCGGTGTAGACCGGCTGCGCCATCACCAGATAGAGCCCGGCAAGGGCAACGGTGGCGATGAGGCAGACGACGATGACGCCCGAACGACGGATCGCAGCCGCCCAGAGCTTGTCGAGATCGATGAACGTGTCGTTATCCCGCGTTTCGCTCGGGAATATCGTTCTCGGTCGGAAGTTTACCTGATCCATAGGACCCGCTTTCTGGAGCTTTGGGGGACGGATGGCGGATTGCCGCCATCCGTCTGGTATGACTTGAATACGCGTCAGGCGGCTTTGACCCGCGTTTCGTGCGACATCATCAGTTCCTTGATGGAGGCGTAGATCTCGGCCCCCATATCCTGGCGAAGCATGGCGAAGGCGACATTCGCTTCGATAAAGCCGCGCTTGCTGCCGCAATCGAACGTGCGTCCCCGATAGGGATGCGCGTGGAACGGCTGGACCTGAGCAAGCTTGTGCATGCTGTCCGTCAGCTGAATTTCGTTGCCTGCACCGCGCTCCTGCCGGGCCAGCAATTCGAAGATTTCCGGCTGCAGAATATAACGCCCATTCAGGTAATAATTGGACGGTGCTTCGTCAGGTTTCGGTTTTTCGACCATCTCCGTCACCTCGAAACCATGCGATACGCTATGGCCTACACCCACGATACCATAGCTCGACGTCTCTTCCGGTGCACATTCCTCGACCGCAAAGACATTGCCGCCGACTTCTTCATAGAGATCCATCAGCCCGGCCATGCAGCCCTGCGGACCATAGGAAACCATGTCGGGCAGAAGCAGCGCGAAGGGCTCGTTGCCGACCAGTTCGCGGGCGCACCAGACCGCATGGCCAAGCCCGAGCGGCACCTGCTGGCGCGTATAGCTGACGGTGCCGGCGACCGGCAGCATCTTTTCGAGCTGAGTAACCTGGACCGTCTTGCCCGAGCGGGTCAGCGTCGCGACCAACTCCGGCGCGCTGTCGAAATAGTCCTCGATCGCGGTTTTGTTGCGGCTGGTCACGAAAATGATGTTCTCGATTCCCGCCTGCATGGCTTCGTCGACCGCATATTGCACGACGGGCCGATCGACGATCGTCAACATTTCCTTCGGCATGGCCTTGGTGGCCGGCAGGAACCGAGTGCCGTTGCCTGCGACGGGTATCACCGCCTTTCGAACTGGTCTTTTCATGTCCATTCCTTCGTCCTTTCTGAGGGCGCCCCCGCCCTATTGATCGGATTTTCAAGTGACGTCGGCCGTTTCACCAGCCGACGCATGCGAACGGCGATCGGCATGCGCAGAAGTCGGAGCGCACGTGGGTTTTCGATTGCCGTTTTCAGGAAGCCGCCGACGGAACCCTTCTTGATTTCGTCGACGAGCGTGAGAAATGAACTCGCTTCGAGGATGCTGCGGGTGCGCCTGCGTTGGGCAGCCGAGGCTTTCGCATCCAGCTTGTAGCGGGCGAGAAAAGCGCGGTCGGAGGCGAGCATCGCATCCAGATGGCTCTGCTCCAGGACGCGCGAAATCGAGTCCTGCCGCAGGTGATAGACATATCCGATCTCCGGCACGATCGCGCACCGCGCACCGCTCGCAAGCGCCGACGCAAGCAGCAGATAGTCCTCGCCGACCCGCAGCGCCTCGTCGAAGCGCAGCCCGTGCTCGACGAGAAATGCCCGTTCGAAGATCGGCTTCATGTAACCGAAGTTGAAGGTCGACTGGAAAATCACGTTCGAGCCGATGAAATCGGCAAGCGTCATCATCGACTGCCGCCTCAGCGCCTCCTTGGAGAACATCGCATGCGGCTCCCCACGGTCGAACGGGATGACGTCGAGATTGTCGACGACAATCTGCGCCTGCGCATCCTCGGCCCGCTCCAGCATGGTCAACAGCCTGACCGGATAGACCGTGTCGTCGGAATCGAGAATGGCGACCCAACGGCCCCTTGCCGCGGCAAGTCCGGCGTTTCGAGCCGCAGCCGGCCCGCCGTTCACCGCCTGGGCGATCAGCCTGACCCGCTGATCGGAATAGCCTTCCGCGATTGCCCGCGTACCGTCCGTCGAGCAATCGTCGACGACGATCACTTCGAGCGTCACGCCGATCTGGGCGAGCGCACTGTCGATCGCACGCGCAAGCGTCTCCTCGGCATTGTAAGCCGCAATCACAAAGCTCACGTCGGGCTGAAAATCCGGGGCCTGCATATCACTCATCGTCATGTGGCTTCGGCGGCTCCGTATTGGCGGATCTCGCGGATGCCGAGCGTACCCGTGACCGCGCCGGCATGCAGTGCCGCACGAAGGGCATAGCGAATACGGATGACCGGAGAGGGAATGGCTGCCGCCGACACCGCCAGGCAATAACCGAGCTTCAGCGCGGCAAGCGCGGTCTGCTTGATCCGGCCGAGGCCGGAATTCTTGGTCGCAAGGATGCGCCCATGCGTCTGCCCGGAACGGAACCTGCGCTTGGCAAGCCAGGAGAAGCTGGCCCGCTTTTCAGGAACCAGTTCTTCGACCACCGCGTCCGGCGCAAATTCGATCCGCCCGCCCGCATCCGTCAAGGCGGTGAAGAAATGCGTATCCTCGCCGCCGCTCTGGCCGAGCGAAAGCGCGAACCTGCGGCCAGCAACGACCGGCGAACGCATGTGGAGAAGGGTATTGCAGGTATAGCCCGTCCTGATCTGCCCGCCGACCCAGACGGGCATGGTCGAGTGAAAATCGCCCTTGCGCATCCAGTCGGCGCTTTGGGTTCCATAGACCGCCCTCACCGGCCCGAGAACCGCATCGGCCCCGGTCAGCCTCGCCGTCGATACGAGCCCGACCAGCCATTCCGGCTCCGCCGTCTCGTCGTCGTCGATGAAGGCGAGGTAGTCCGCATCGCTTTCCGCAAGGCAGGCATTACGGGCGATGGAGATATTCGACTTCGGGCAATGCACATAGCGGATCGGGAACGGCGAACGCTCCCGCAGACCATCCACGAGCCCGCTTGCGCTCGGGCTCGCATCGTTGTCGGCAACGATCAGGCGCAGTTCAGCACCCGCCGGGACGGCAATCTCGAAAAGCGAGATCAGCGTCTCGGCGAGTTCAGGGCGCCGGTAGGTGCAGACACCGATATCGATGCGGAACGGCCTTTCCTCTGCCGCCATCAAGCGATCCTCCGTCGTCGGATACCGATCAGTTCCAGCCAGAAGCCGGCCGACCAGGCGAAATGCATGATCATCGCCGAGAGCGAGGCGAGCGGGCCGTAGGGGTTGTTCTGACCCACCGCCAGCCAGAAGCCGTAGCCGATGCAGGCGGCGGCCCAGATGACCATCGGTATGGCCGCCCACCAATAGAGAAGCGCAAGCAACGCCCCGACAACGACGGGTGCCACCGCGAGCGGAATCGCCTGCCTGAGCTTCGGGATCGAGCGATGTTTGATCAGGTTCCTCGCCCGGCCGCGGCCATAGGCGAGATATTGCCGGAACAGCGCCGGAGCGCTCGAACGCGGATAATAGGTCATGTAGGTCTTAGCAGTCATCCAGATGCGGAAGGCGTCGGCGCGCAGCCGGAAATCCAGCTCGGCGTCCTCGTTATGGCTGAAGCTTTCGTCATATCCGCCGACCGCCCGGAAGGCTTCGATCCGCATCAGCGCGTGGTGGCCGTGATCGACCCATTCGCCACCGCCGCCGGCACGATGTTTCGAACCGCCGTTTCCGAGCTTGGAATTCTGCGCCACCGCGGTCGCCTTCTGGAAAGCGCCGAAACCGACCGTCTCCATGCCGACCACCACGGAATCGGCATCCATGTCGATCGCCTCCTGCAGAAGCGTGCGGCAGTAGTCGTCCGGGTAGTCCCCATGCGCATCGATGCGGATGAGAAAGTCCCGGCCCTCGCCGAACCGATCGACGGCGAGGTTGATGCCGGCGCTCTGGATGCGCTTGGGATTGCCGAGCAGGACGACGTCCCGGATCTCCGGGATGAGGCTCTGGACGATCTCCGGCGTGCCGTCCTGGCTGCCGCCGTCGGCAACGACGATCAGCATGTCCAGGTCGCCGCGCTGATCATTCAGCTTGTGCAACAGCGGCGCGATCGTCGCCGCCTCGTTCAGGCACGGGATCACCAGAAGTGTCCGGATATCGGAAATCTGGGCATTGGAGTGAGAACGCGAAACCATACTCCACCTCACGATTGCACGGTTGAAACGGCCGGCAGGTCTGCCGGCGACGAAACGTTGGGATGTAAGGCCGCGAGCCGCGAGACAAGGGCGCGGCAATCCGCCGGCCCGGTCACCCACTGGCTGCGCTCCACGGCGGCAAGCCGGGAAAAAAGGTCAAGGTAACGCGCGTCCGTCATCTCGCTGAACAGCGCTTCGAGGGTCTCCGCAGTCACCTGATTGCGCACCAGGCCGATGCCTCGCCTGCCGATGAAGCGGCCGGTCTCGGTGCCTGCGAGCGCGATCGGAACCGCGCCGTACAGCCCGCCTTCATAGAGCCGGTTCGGCAGTAGCCAGCTGGAATTCAGCCCTTCCTCGAAGAAATCGATCGCCCAGGTGAACTGCACGTCGCCGTAGATCGCAGAGAGATCCTCGGGATTGCGGTAGGCGCCGTGGAACTCGACATGCGGGGCAGCGGCAACCTTCGCATCGAAATCGTCGAACTCGCTGTAAGCCGGGCGGCCGCGCAACACGATCTCGACCCTCCCGTCCATGCGGGCTGCGAAATCGATCAGCATGTCGAGCGACTTGCGGCAGCGGATCGCCCCGAACCAGCCGATCCGCCAGGGCTTGCCCGGCTCCGGTGGACGGGGCTGGAGCGACTCGGCAGCCAGTTCCGGCTCCAGGGCAAGCACCTTGTTTTCCAGAAGCAGAACCGGCAGGTCGAGGCCGGAACGCGGCTTGAAGAAATTTTCCACGAAGGCAGGGGAGCTGGTGATCAGCAGGCTGGCGCGGCGGCCGAAAAACAGCTGCGCCTGTCGCATCAGACGGCCCTTCAGTCCCTCGTCGAGGAGCAGGCGGTGAATATCGAGGCATTCGTAGACGACGGGAACCTGACAGCTGAACATGGACGCGGCGCGTCCAGCAAGCGCCAGCGTCTCCAGGTTGCGGGCGATGATGACGTCGGGCACGGCGATATCAGCCAGCGTCCGCTTCAGCCGCATGCGAGCGGCAAGAACCGCTCCTATCCGCTGCGCAAAACGACCGTCCGCCGTCTGCCCGAGTGAAACGGTGGTCACATCCCGCTCGTCGGAAAGCACGTTCGAGCCGCGCTCGAAGCCCGCGACGGTGACGTTCGCACCGCCGGCCTTCAAGGTCAGCACCCGCCGCCGGATGGCCGCATCGGCCATGTCATGCGCGAGATAGAGAACGTTCAATGTCAAATCGTCCAACTCCATTGTCGAGCCGCCAGGGCGGTTCAGCCGAGCGTGCAGAGCACGGATTGAGGAAAGCGGCATTTCTCGCCGATCGCGGTAAAGGAGATCCGGTCGACGGTCATCGAGGTCGGCTGGGTGTAGGAGAATGCACCCATCCACTGTTTGAGCGTGTCGGTTCCCCAAAGGCTCACGAAAATCTTCTGGGGGTTTTGCGGGATCTTCGTCTTGTCCGTCACTTCGTGGACGAGCTTGCCGTTCACGAAGTAGCGGAGGCGGCTCTCCTCCCAGATAAAGGCATAGTCGTTGAAGCCCTGGTCCGCGCCGCCTGCGACCGGCACGAGCTTCTCGTTGTTGCCCTTGGCGGAAACATACTGATTGAGCTGAACCTGGCCGGTATTCTTGCCGAGCACTTCGAAATCGATCTCGTCATGCGGCTTCTTGTCGGTGGGGCCGATATAGGTGAAGAACGCCGAATTGAGCCCCGAGCCCGTGGCGGATTTCATGCGCACCTCATAGGTGCCGTAGCCGAAACGCGCCTTGGTCTGGATTTCCCCGCAGGCGAAGTCGCGGTCGCCGGTCTTGTCTCCGGTGAAGGTGAGCTGCAAGGCGCCGCCTTCGACCTTCACCTGCTTCTTCGACCAGGTGCAGTTCTGGTGCTTGCCGTTGTTCCAGCCGTCCGAGACGTACCAGACGGAACGATCGAGGCTGTCGAAGTTCTCCACGAAGGACTGACCCGCAGCACCCTGTTGGGCGTATGCTGCGGGAGAGAGAAGTCCGGACACCGCGGCAGCGATAATAACCTGGCAGGTTAGTTGAATCTGTCTGGCCTTGGCCGTCATGTTTCACCTATGCTGTTGCGTGATTACGGGTTCGCCGGGATGGTTGGCCCCGGCGGGTGAGTGGGACCTGGCGGCGGCCGAAAGCTTGGCCTTGCGACCGCGGCTGCCCGTCAACACCTCGTACACACCGCGCATTCTGCGCGAGAAGAGACGGTTGCTGACATAAAGAATGAGAAAGCTGCCAACGGCAGCGGTCACGTAGAAGACGGGATAAAGCGCGTCACCTGCCACCCGGTTCCACACCATCCACATCAGGACGAGCAGCGGGTAGTGGGCGCAGAACATCCAGAAGCTCAGGCTTCCGGTGGCGGCAAGCCGCTGGCCGGCCCAGGAACGGATGACGATCGCCGACATCAGCCAGAACCCGCCGGCGCCCACAATCGAAAGCACACTGCGCGCCATATCGAGAGGCCAGGGGAAATCCGGGCCGGTCCAGTAGAGACCGATGGACAGCAGGACCGCGGCGGCGAGCACCGCTGCGATACCCGGCCCCGCAAACCGGTCCGCAGCCTTGAGATCCACCCGGTTGAGCGCCAGGAAGATGCCGAGGGTGAAGCTGAACAGGATCGATTTCTTTAGGACGATGCCGAGCGTCAATGCGGGCGTGATAGCCAGCAGAAACAGCAGGCCAAGCGTCGCCGCCGGAAAGCGCCCCACCGCCATGGCAAGGATCGGCGACAGAATGATGCAAACGATCAGGTCGCGCAGAAAGTAGAGCGGAATATTGATCGGCAATCCTTCCGTGGCCAATGCGTTGTCCAGGAATTCCCGTGTCGGGAGGTTCCAGAGATCGGGGAAATACCCAATACCGATGTCCATGGGTTGGATGGCGAGCACGGCCCCAAGCAGACCGAGGTTCCACAACAGGAAAGGTACCAGGACGGTCCTCGCCTTGGAGCGAAGTGTCTTGGCATAGTCGAATGTCTCCCAGCCACGCTGGAACAGCAGGTAGCCGGAAATCGCGCTGAGGCACGGCACGCCGATGCGGAACAGGCTGTCCCCGAGGAAAACCCTGAGCCAATCGAACAGACCATTCAGCCCCAGAAAGGGGTTGGTCGCGGGATCGTGCGGCACGTGGACGAAGAGTATGCCGGAGATCAGCAGGATACGCATCAGATTGATACGGGAGGATATGTTTGGATCGACAGTCAAACGAGTCACCCTTTTTGGGCAGTGCCTCCCGTCACCACCGTTTCAATCAGAGCAGACTTGAGCCCGCAGTCACGCCAAAAGGATCGGGCCCAGTTTGGCGCAAAATGTGGCGGCGCAGCAAAAAAGCAACCCGCGCGGAAATACTGAGGCTCGAAGAGGCTCCCGTCCCGGCGTCCGATACGGCTTCGGGGACTTAGGGTTTTCAAGGGGTCAGGGCCCACTTCGGGGCTTTTAATGCTGCATCGCAACAGCACAAAAAAATCTTTTTGCAATAGGCCGAAACGGCTAAACCTTCGTATCCATGTACCTCCCCGCCCTCAAGCGCGCACGGAATGTGGCAGAATCTAGGCAAATCTGGGACGCAATCAGGCAAAGCCGGCCTCCGGATGCGATACCCGAATCCGCGGCGGCGGCCGACGCCCAAAATTTTCTGCAAACCGGCGCTCAATCTTTAAAAAAGCGGCAATTGATGGGTCTCCCCCGGCTGCTCCACCGCTGACCGCCTCCAGATAAGGCTTCGTTAACTGCGCTGCGAAGATGCGCAGGACGGCCGGAAGATCATCGCCGAAAACAGCACCGGGTGATGCCTCGGGGGGCCGACGCGAGATCTTCTAAGGCCCGTGGTCTTGCCAGATTGGAGCCCGTGACAAATTTCAGCCCGAATGTAACGGTCTTTGATAGCGCGCTCGGCCGAGCGCCAGTGTGATCGTCTTGGTGGGAGCCATGGGGTCAAATCCTGTTACGGGAGGTCATTCGATACGGCAGCGCACTGCCGTCAACCCGGGAGCCCGACAGACGTCAGAGGCTTGTAATTCTTTGAAAAGGCAGGGGCAAAAACATGGCGACGTTCACGGTTGTTATCCCATATTTCCAAAAGGAAGCCGGCATTCTTCGCCGCGCGCTGAAATCGATTTTCGATCAGACCTATCAGGACTTCGATATAGTCATTGTCGACGACGAGTCGCCCCTATCCGCGGAGATGGAGCTTCAAGGCATTGAAGATGCATGGAGATCCCGCATCCGCGTAATCCGTCAGCAGAACGGCGGGCCGGGTGCGGCACGCAATACCGGCCTCGACAACATACCCGCGGCCACCCGTTACGCAGCACTTCTCGATTCGGACGACGTCTGGCTGCCGGATCATCTGAAGAATGCGTTTGAGAGCATGAACCGCTTCGATGCCGAGTGCTACTGGGCGTCGATGCAGGCGAGCGACGAGTTCTACTACCACTTCGGCATGGCCGAACTCGAACAGACGGAAGGCGGTACGCGGCTTTCCGAAAACCCGCTCCTGATCGAAATGCCGGATCTCGCAAGCGTCATGCTGAAGAACTGGAGCTTCCTCCATCTTTCCTGCATGGTCATCGCCCGGCCGGTCTTCGAAACAGTCCGTTTCGAACCCTCGCTGCGGCTGGCGGCCGAAGATGTGCTGTTCTTCGTCGACTGCATCCTGAAATCGAAGCGAACCCTGCTCTGCGACGAAGAGGGTGCGGCCCGTGGCATGGGTCTCAACATCTTTCACAGCATTGACAATCGCTCGCCGCAGTTCCTGCGACAGCAGTTCAACACCTGGGTGGCGCTCGATACGCTGGAGGAGCGTTTCCGTTCCCGCCCCAGCGACGTCGCCTCGATCGCATCCTACAAGAACACGGCCCGGCGGCAGGCTCTCTGGAGCCAGGCCGGACGGGTGAAACGCCGCCAGGCGCCGGACCTCGGCCTGCTCGCCCGCTGGGTGATGCGCGATCCCGCGCTGATCCGGGCAGCATTCGAACTCGGGGCCGGAAAGCTCGGCCGCAACGCACGCTAAATGCCTGTGTTTCCTTTTAATTTCATCATCCCACGGAGGCCCGCATGAAAGCGTACTACTGGGAATCGCATCACGGCAATTTCGGCGACGACCTCAATCTCTGGCTCTGGGACGCCCTGCTTCCCGGTTTTCGGGACGTCCATCCCGAGGTCCTGCTCGTCGGCGTCGGCACGGTCCTCAATCCGGTCCTGCTGCCTGCAGGACAGAAAAAGCTGGTCATCGGCAGCGGCTACGGTTATGGCACGCCGCCTGATGTCGCCGACGCGGCGGAATGGGACGTGCGGGCGGTCCGCGGCCCGATGACGGCCGCCAAGCTCGGCATTTCACCCGATAAGGCGATCACGGACCCGGCGGCGATGATCGCCGACATGCCGGAATTCCAGAACCTGCCGAAAATCCACAAGAAGACCTTCATTCCCCATTGGGAATCCGCGGAATTCGGCATGTGGAACGCAGTCTGCGAGCCCGTCGGCCTGACTTATCTCGATCCGCGCGGCGAGGCCAAATCAGTCATCCGCCATATCGCCCAGTCGGAGCTGATCATCGCCGAATCCATGCATGGTGCGATCCTGGCGGATGCCTTCCGGGTGCCGTGGGTAGCCGTCAGCAGCTCCCGTTCCATCAACAATTTCAAATGGAACGACTGGGCCGCATCGGTGGGGACGGTTTACGAACCCCGCTACGTGCCGGTCTCCACCCGCGCAGAAGCGGTGGCGAAGCGTTCGCGCTTCTGGGGCTTCAGCTTCGACGGTGAGCGACCCGCGCATGAGGCGGCGCCGGAGCCGCACGGCGGCGAGGTCATTACCCGTACGCCGCCACCGCAGACTGGCCTTCGCGGCATGGCGAAGCAATTGCTTGCGGCTCCGTCGGTGCTGGCGCTCTGGCAGGCAAGCCGGGCGGAACCGCGGCTCAGCCCCGTCAAGGTTCTGGACGAGCGCAAGGAGCGATTCCGGACGATGCTGGAAGGGATACGCCGCGACTATTTCTGAGCGGCGGGTATGCCGGGCAGAAGATAGCGCATGCCGGCCGGCTGCGCCTGCGGCTTGGACGACTTCGCCCTCAGGAGATCAAGCTTGTCGAGGAAGATGCCCGTCGCAACGGCCGGCAGGACCTGCGGGCGGGAGAGCAGGTGCCGGATGGCCGCACCGTTCCCCGCCTGCGACTTGATGTCGAGGAAGGCACGCAGCTCGTAGCGGTCGCGCGTATGGTTGCGATGCCGGACGATCACCGCCCTCTCCTCATCGCCAAGCGCCGGATCTGCAAGCAGCGCGTCGTCCGCTTCGTAGAACTTGCGCAGGTCGTCGGTGTGATGCCGGCTGCTCAGCGAATCCTGGCGCACGATGGCGCCGTAGCCGCAATGCTCGATCACCTTGTAGCGCGCGCCCTTGGCAAGCGCCCGGGCGTAGAAGTCGTAATCCTCACCGAAACGCATGTTCTCGTCGTAGCGGAGGCTGTGGGCGTCGAGGAAAGCCCGGCTCATCACCGGCTTCAGGAAACCGGTCTCGCCGCGTTTGACGCCGCGCTTGGAGATGTTTCCTTCCACGAATTCAACAAGCGACATGGTCCGGGCCCTGGTCTCGAAGCGTTCCGGACGGACAGGTCCGCTCGGTTCGTAGATGAAGGCGATATTGTCGGCGATGAGGTCCCACCCGTCCTCCTCCAGCATCGGCGCAAACCGGCCGGGGAAGAAGAAGTCGTCGGCATCGAGGATACCGATCAGCGGCGCGCGCGATATGGCGATCGCATGATTGCGGGCGGCAGAGGGGCCGCGATTCTTTTCGAACGAAACAACGGTCAGCCGCCCCGACTTGTCATCGGTCCTGCGCGCGACATCGGCGGTGCCATCGGTCGAACCGTCATCGACCACCACGACCTCGCTGACACGACCCTCGTTCAAGGCGGATTGGATCGCGATTCCAATCGTTTCCGCGGCATTCTTGACCGCGATGATGACGCAGATCGTCTGAGAAGCGTTTTCCGCCATAGCCCACTCCATGTTGCATCGCGATGCAACTATGGGCTCAGGAAAATGGCCCTCGTGTGAAACTGGCAGAAAAAAGCGTGATTTCGTTCAGGTATCGCCGGCCGGGAGGTGCGAAGCGGGGTCGGCACGCAGCCCGTCACGCCGGCTGCTGTCCTTCGAGCTCTTCGCAGTCGCAGCGGCATCCGAAGTTACGCCTGTATCCCGCAACTGCTTTTCACGACGGACCAGATAGAGGATGGCGATGAAATATCCCGCCTGGATCAGGACGGCACAGATCAGCGTCTGTATAAATGCCGTATAGAACGACCCGGTGATAAAGTACGCAGCCACCGCGAACACGAGCAGAGTCCCTGTCATGCTGATAAAGACGCGCGGCGCGTACATGATCCTTCCTCCCGAACATAAATGTTCCGTTTTAGGCTTTTCAGGCTCCTCTCCTGATAAAACAACCATATGAGTCTGGCGGAGAGGATTCAAGTTTTCCGATCCCGATAGTGCCAGCTATTGGTGAAACTTTCGTAAGGTCCTCGAGGTTCCCGATAAATACTGCAGGCAATGGATCGATCTTTATCTCAGTACCGCAGGCCTCACGCCTCGGTTTTGCCACATTTTCGCCCGGATTCACTCGGGTTGGAACGAAATCCGCCGCCAGTTCTCTCAACCCCCACAAAACCCGATCAACTTTTGTTACAAAGCTCACGCGAGCCCGCCAACCATTGTTGCACCGCAGCATTGTATTGCGGCGCAACAAGAATGGGCCTTTGGTCCTAGACGGAAGCTACTTTGGTCCCCATCGCCAAGAAGCTGCGCATCTTATGACTAGGCGAGCGACAGGAGAGGATGCCGGGGTAAGCTTGCGCCAAGATGCTAATATTGGCTCCATGGCCAATTTTACACGCCTTCTACAGTATTGACTGTACCTTCGGCGTATATCTCCCAAGTTGTTCTCGCCCAATCGCGGGTTGGGAATCGTCCCCCACCCCCTGCCCGAGGCGGCTGGCGGAAAAGTTTGATCTTCATCAAATTGCGAACACAGACTTATTATCACATTAACGCTCAATGACGCGCCGTAATGGCACCGACTATCGCAAAACCTAAGTGGAGTTCACTCTATGAAGTCAGCGACACGTTCGGCAGGTTCGCCGTTCTCAACGTCAGACCAAGCCCGCATGACTCTCCCAACTGGGGGCTTGGCAAAACGCAGTTTCGACATCACCGCCGCAATCCTAGCCCTCATCCTGTTCAGTCCCATCTTCCTGATGATCGCGGCCCTGGTGAAGTTTACCGACCATGGCCCTGTCTTCTATGGCCATCCCCGGATCGGCCATAACGGCCGCACCTTCAAATGCCTCAAGTTCCGCACGATGGCCGTAAATGGCGACGAAGTCCTGCGGAACCACCTGAAAGCCAACCCGCAAGCCGCGGATGAATGGCGAGCGACGCGCAAACTCAAGGTCGACCCCCGCGTGACGGTCGTCGGCACCGTGCTGCGCAAGCTCAGCCTCGACGAGCTTCCGCAGCTTCTCAACATTCTGCGGGGTGAAATGAGCGTTGTCGGCCCTCGCCCAGTGGTCGACGAGGAACTGAACCTCTACGACAACTTTGCGGCCTACTACCTGAGCACGCGCCCGGGCCTCACCGGGCTTTGGCAGATCAGCGGCCGCAATGACGTTTCCTATGACAGCCGTATCGCGTTCGATACCCACTATGTACAGAACTGGTCGCTCATCGGTGATGTCGCCATCATCGTAAAAACGATCCCCGCCGTCTGCATGGCGCGCGGCAGTTACTGATCATCCGTTGGCTCTGCTGAAGCGTCGGCCCCTTGACGGGATCGGCGATTTTGGCGGGCTTCGAGCGCGGACCTGGTTCCGCGCCTTTTGAAGGAAAAATCCATGCAGACACAAACCGCCTCCGCGAGGGGCCTGCGTGCTTTATTTTTCCTGGCCGGTGCGATCACAGTCGCTCTGGCCAGTAGCGCGACTGCGGACGAGACCGGCTATCGCCTCGGCGTGATGGACAAGCTGCGAATCCGCGTCGCGGAGTGGCAGCCGGCCGACGGCACGATCCGCAACTGGGATGCGGTGAGCGGCGACTATACCATCGGGCCGACCGGATCACTCTCGCTTCCCTTCATCGGCGACCTCCCGGCGGCCGGCAAGACGGCGGGCGAGGTGGCGAAAACCATCGGCGAGGAGTTGCGCGGCAAGTTCGCGTTGCGCAACCTGCCGTCGGCTTCCGTGGAAATCGCCCAGTTCCGGCCGGTTTTCCTGGCCGGCGACGTACACACGCCAGGCGAATATCCCTTTACTCCCAACCTCACCGTGCTGAAGGCCGTCAGCCTTGCCGGCGGCCTTCTCCGGTCCGATTCGGGCCAGCGCTTCGCCCGCGATTTCATCAATGCGCGCGGCGACGCCTCCGTCTACGATTCCGAGCGCAGCCGGCTTCTCGCTCGCCGTGCCCGGCTGCTGGCGGAAGTCGCCGGCGCCACCGAACTGAAAGTTCCGGCAGAACTCAAGGAGGTCGGCAACGCCGAAAAGCTGATCGCCAGCGAAGCCTCGCTGATGAAATCGCGGCGCGAACGTTACGAACTTCAGCTGAAGGCACTCAGCGACCTGCGCACGCTGCTCGAAAACGAAGTCCAGTCGCTCAGCCAGAAGAACGAGACTCAGAAGCGGCAGTTGCAGCTCGTCAGCGAGGATCGCGAAAAGATGGCGAAGCTGACCGAACAGGGGCTGGCGACATCCAGCCGCCGCATCACCGCCGAGGAAAGAGCCGCGACCATCGAAGCGAACCTCCTCGATATCGATACCTCCACCCTTCGCGCCAAGCAGGATATCAACAAGGCGAACCAGGACGAGATCAACCTGCGCAACGACTGGGAGGCCCAGCGCGCCCAGGAGCTGCAGAACACCGATGCCGAACTCGAAAAGCTCGGCCTGCAGCTCGGCACCAGCCGCGAACTGATGTCGGAAGCCGTGGCTCAGTCGGCCGAGGCGCTGAAATTCGACCCCTCGGGCAAGTCTGCCACCATCAAATACACCGTGGTGCGGGACGACGGCCAGGGGCCAAAGGAGGTTGTCGTCGGCGAAAACGACAAGCTTCTGCCCGGCGACGTCGTCAAGGTCACCGCCGAGCTCCTGATGCAATGAGGATCGCATGAGGATTGCCAAATCTGCGCTGGTCGATCCGGCTCACAACGAAGTCTACGGCGTGGCTGCGGTCGCGCTGTCCTTCTTCGTGTTCGCCTATTCGAGCCGGTTCGGGCAGATTTCGATCCTCGCCTATTACGGCGTCTGGTTCCTGCTGCTGCTCGCCGACTATCGGCGGGCTCTGGGCAACTACCTCAGATATCTCTGGATATTCGGCTTTGCGCTGTTCTGCTTCATTTCCGCCTTCTGGTCGCCGGCCTTCGGCATATCGCTGCGCACCGCGATACAATACCTGACGCATTTGGTCTGCGCGCTGATCGCCATGCGCACGATCAGCGTGCTGACTTTGACCCGAGGCGCTATCGTGGGCACCGCGATCGTGCTCCTGTTTTCCATGCTGTTCGGGACCTACCTCTACGACGCGATCGACGGCAGCTACAGTTTCGTCGGCGCCTTCTCTTCGAAGAACCAGCTCGGCTTCTATGCCTCCCTCGGCCTTCTCTTCGCGGCATCCTATCTGCTCATCTGGCGGCAGAAAGGTCTCTGGCTGGTGGCTTCGGGCGGCGTCGGCCTCCTGAGCGCCTATTGCCTTCTCGCCTCGCAGTCGGCGACCTCTGCCATCACCACAGCCGGCGTTCTGGCGCTTTGCCTCGGTTATATGCCGGTCGCGCATCTTGCCCCCAATCACCGCAAGCTGCTGGTCGCCGGACTGGTGGTGATTGCAGTGGTCGCGGTGATCGGCGCACTCCAGGTCGGCGCGGTCGATGCGGTCCTCGGCATATTCGGCAAGGACTCGACGCTGACGGGACGGACCTATCTCTGGCAGCAAGGGATCGAGGCCATACGCGAAAACCCGATTCTGGGCACCGGTTATCAGGGCTATTGGGTTCCTGGCTTCGCCGATGCCGAGAGACTGTGGGACGACTTTTTCATCACCGCCCGCAGCGGGTTCCATTTCCACAACACGTTCATCGAGGTTGCCGTCGAGACCGGCCTCGTCGGGCTCGCCCTGCTCTGCATGATCATGCTGACAAACGTCTTCGGCCATCTGAGCGCGATGCTGAGCCGCGACCGCGATCCCGGCTCGACGCTGTTATGCGCGCTGAGCATTCTGTTGCTGATCCGGGCTTTCGTGGAGGTCGACGTGCTTTTCCCTTACCAGATCGGCTCGTTCCTGATGTTCTACGCCGCCGGCCGGCTGACCCTTCGCCGGAAGTCCCCCGCATTGACCTACCCCTCCAGACCCCGGCGAACCATCATCGCCTGAGCTTTTCGCAAAGGTGTTCGGCAAGCCGCAGCGCCAGCGCCACGGCCGGCAATGTCGGGTTGGCATGGCCTCCCGTGGGGAACAGGCCGCTACCGGCGAGATAAAGATTGCCGATGCCATGCACGCGGCAATCGGCATCGGCCACGCCATCGCCAGGGTCGCTGGACATGCGGCTGAGGCCGATCTGGTGATAGCCGTCGAATGCCTGGCTCAGCACCGCCCCCCGCCGCTGGAGCGCGTCATGCAGATATTCCAGTCTTCCGAGCCCTGTTCGTCTTAGCCACGTATCGAGTATCTCGTGCGATTTCAGGACTGAACTTACGTCCTGTTCGGTCACTCGATAGTCGACCACAAGACCGGCCTGCGTGCCCGCTCGGCCCTGAGGTTGCAGGTAGACCCGGCTCTCCGGATTGGGCACCTGTTCGGCATGGTAGCGAAGCAGATAGCGGCCTTTTGGATTGATGAGCGTGCGCCAGGGTTCGATGCGTCGCTCCAGCATGTTGAGAGCCGATCCGAACAGATCGAATGCCGACCGGCGATCGGTGCGGATATTCCGCCAATGCTGTCGGCTATCGATATTTTCAGGCCCCCTGGCCGTCGGCGCCAGGCCTTTCGAGAGGCGGCGATAGAGGCCGAACATCTTCAGAAACAGGTAGATGAGCGACAGTGCGCCCGAACCATGCACGGGATCGGCAATCGAAATCGCGTCGATCCAGAAGACGCAATTGAGGAGCTTCTCCTCCGCCTGGATCGCCGGCGTGACCTGCAGCCTGCGACGGAAGATATAGTTTTCGTCGTCGATATTGAAGGCGAAGTGGCTCGCGAGCCTGGGCTTGTCGAATTGCAGCACGGCAATGTAGCCGGTGAGGTGCCCCTGGTAGAAACGGCCAAGCGGACCGTCGGGCCCGCCCACTGCCTCCGGCCGCCTCTCACGCAGGGCGAGCAGCAGGCGGGCATTTTCCAGCCCTCCTCCCGCGAGGACGAAAGTTCTTGCCCTGATCTGGCGTTCCTGTCCGGCGCTGTAGGCCGTGAGACTTTCGACACGCGTGCCGGACGCATCGAGCGTGATGCCGGCGACGGTCGCGTTCACGAGGCGAATACGCCTGGAGGCCTTGAGCCTCTCTCCGTAAATCGGGCCAAGATCCGGAAACCGGCTCCACCGCTCCAGGGCGTTCATGTCGATCCCATTATCCGAGACACCGAGCGGTTCAAAAGCAGGCTCGCCGGCATTGCAGTTGAGGAATGTCAGCGCTTCCGGATAGTGGCGGCGAAGCTCCTCGTCGGAAATCGGCCAACCGGAAAACGGCACATGGTCCCGCACCTCGAAATCCAGTTCGTCGAAAGTGACGCACCGGCCGCCCCACAGCGCCGACGCACCACCGATGCCCGGACGGGACATCGCCATGGAAGGAGCGTGATGGTCGTTGGCGAATTCGATCTCGCCGGCACCGGCGCCCTCCGGCGCTCCGCCCGCGCCCATTTCGAGCAGGATTACGGAGAGCCCGAGTGCCTCCAGCTTCAGAGCAAGTGCCAACCCGACGGGGCCTGCGCCGACGATGCAGACATCCGTCGTTTCCGTCTCGGAATCTGCTGAAGTCATTTATGCCTTTGAGAGAAAACCCCGGATCACCAGCAGATAGAGCGGACCTCGAGAAATGGAACTGCCCATTCGGATGAGGCCCCAGGGAATTCTGGCTTTCGATATCGAGCACTGCTCGCTGAGTTATAGAGCTCCCAAACCCGGGTTCCTGATCGCTCGTATCGGCTAGGCGACGCGTTGCGAGCGCGTGAGCGGAGTGACCGCCGCCGATCCACCTGCCGAGCGGGCGACGCGGCCCTCGACAGGGTGAGCCGGATCGGTGAAGCCCGGTGTCGATGGATGGCCGGTTGCGACCAGACGATCGACCAGCGCCTCGTCCTCCGCGTCCAGCTTGACCTCGAGCGCGCGGACATAACCGTCCCAATGTTCCTCGGTGCGCGGGCCGGCAATCGCCGATGTGACAAACTGGTTATTCAGCACCCAGGCGAGCGCAAAATCCGCAGCCGCAATCCCCTTCGCTTGTGCATGCGCGGCAATCTGCTTGGCGATTACGATCGATTCTTCTCGAAACTCCACGTCGTGCATGCGCTTGTCCCCGCGACCGGCGCGCGTGTCGGCGGCCGGCGCCTCTCCGACATTGTACTTGCCGGTAAGGATACCGCGCGCGAGAGGGCTGTAGGAAACCACACCGAGACCATAAGCGGCAGCAGCCGGCAACTGCTCGGCTTCCGCCGTGCGGTTGACGATGTTGTAGAGCGGCTGGCTGGCGACCGGCCGGTCGATGCCGAGCTGGTCGGCAAGGTGGGAGACCTCTGCAATACGCCAGCCGCGGAAATTGGACACGCCGAAGTAGCGCAGCTTGCCGGCCTTGATCAGATCGGCGATGGCCCGCATCGGCTCGTCCAGAGGCGCATCGAATACGGAACGGTGGAAATAGAGGATGTCGATATAATCCGTGCCCAGATTGCGCAACGAGTTCTCGACCGTCTGGAAGACCCATTTGCGCGAATGGCCGCCCTGATTGGGTTTGTTATTGTGGAAATTGACGAACTTCGTCGCCACGACCCAGTCGTCGCGATGAGCCTTGATGCCGCGCCCGACCACCTCCTCCGACTTGCCATCGTGGTAGACGTCGGCGGTATCGATAAAGTTGATCCCCTGGTCTCGCGCCTTGTCGATGATGCGCAAGGCCACGTCGTCCGGTGTCTGGTTGCCGAACATCATGGCCCCCAGCGTCAGCGGCGAAACCTTGAGGGCGCTGCGGCCCAGATAGCGATACTCAACCATGTAAAATCTCCCGGTCTTTCCGTTGGATAATATTCGGCTCGCAGTGTCCGGGAAATAGCGCACGCCTGAAAGGGCGCCACCCACCAAAAGACAGGAGAAGCCGAACTCCTTTTTCGTCCCGACCGGCAGATTGAGGATTTGCTCCCGGATGGGCGAAATCCGGCGTCGATACCCGTGCGTCAAAACAGGTCAACACCCGTGCGCCCATCGATGCGCCGCGCCTTAGCTGTCGGCTACAGCACGATCTCCACCGTCGGCGACGCAGGTAATTTCTTAGAAGCTGACCGCTTTCGGCTCGATGGCCACCAGCCGGCCACCGTCGATCTTGTAAAGCCCGATCTTGCGCTCCGTCATTCCGCCCGGCGTGAAACGGAACAAGCCCGTAACGCCTCGAAACCCCGTCTTCGTCGTCAGCGCCTCCGGCGTCAGCGCCGTTGCGCCCTTGCCTCTGACGATGCCGGCGGCGACCGCGATACTGTCGTAACCCTCCGCGGCATAGACCGAGAGCGAACGCTTGTTGAAGCGGCGATATCGCTCGCCGATCAACAGGGAGGCGTCCGGATCGGCCGCTGCGATGATGACGTTGGAGGCAGCCGGATCGGCATAAAGCTCTATTGGCCAGTGGCTGGTTCCGACCACGGCCAGCTTGGCGAAAGAGGCCCTGACACCCTTGAGGATGGTCCCGACCGCCGCAGAATCTCCCATCAATACCAGGGCACCGGCATCATCGAGCAGAGCCTTGTTGCGGGTAAGCAGATCGCCAACCGGCGCGGCTGGATCATAACGGACCACGCCGATCAGCGCACCGCCGGCCTGGCCGACCGCGGATCTCAGGCGCTCCTCATCGACGCCGGCTATGCTGTTGGGCGTGAGGACGACAACTCTCTTATGGCCGGAGGCGATCACCGGGCGTACGCCACGTGCAACACTCGCCACCTCGTCGAACCCGAAATTGAAGACGTTCGCGCCGGCCACGGGGCTTGAGAGATTGATCAGCGGCGGCCGCTGATCGGCCGGAATGGCGGCAATCGCCGCCGTCGTCGCCTGCGGCGCGTAGCTGATCAGCAGACCGGAATTGCGTGCCCTGGCAGCGGCGAGCGCCGGGGCCACAGCAGCCGGCCCCTCCGCCACGTCGATCACCTTGATCTTCATGACGCCGGCATCGTCAAGTTCGCCGATGGCAAGTGCCGCACCGTCACGTATGTCGCGCGCAGCTCCCTCATAGATGCCGTTCGGCGCCTTGGTTAGAAGCACGGTAACTTCCGTGGAGCCGCGCCCGAATGTTTCCTCAACCACGGATGGCGGCGGCTTCAGGGCCTTGTCGTCGAGAACCTTGTCGGCAACGGACGAGGACTCGCATCCGGACAGGACTGCGGCAGCCCACAAACCCAACAGCGATATGCGTATCCGACGCAGGCGCGTCGTCATTCGGAAGGCCTTCTGAGTAACGTCGGCGAGATCTGAAGGATAAAAAAACGAACGTCCCTGGGGCATTTCCTGGACCACTCTGCGGCCTTCTTGGTTGTGGCAACACCATGCTATCCCAGACAAAAATCATTAACAAGCGCCCACATAGAAATATAAAATTTTATACGTTTTATCTCAAATAAATTACTTATAGCTTATCCATCTTCAAAAACCAGAAATTCAGTAGCGATTGCTAGTATCTCTCCATCAAGGGAGATAGAAAATGGCGAATAAGAAGAATATACTGAAAGTCGCAATCGCTACAGCTCTCGCATTTCCATTAATTGCTTCCGCTGCAATCTCCGCTCCAAGCGCGAACCAACAGTTTCTAACAAATACTGGAACCGGCGCGTCGGTTATCGGAACTCACGTCCTGGAATATCTTCCGACGCCACTCTCCATCATGGCTTCGCTTGCGTTCCGGAACGTACAGGTTGCTGCAGCATTTCAAACACTCAGCCAGCTCGGTTCGACGATCGCCCTGCCCGCGGCAAGACCTGCGAATGTGATCGAGGCCGCGCTCAAGCCGGCCGACCTCTCTCCATCCAAGCGCGCAGAGCCGAGAGCGCCCAACGGCGCCGTGTTCGATACGGTCGCCATTCCCTTCAAGCGCCTTGCCGCCTTGAGGAAGCTCGCGCCCGCTCTCGAAGAAATGGACAGCGGCACCGCGGTGAAATGCAACGGCAAGGGTTGCAGCCCGGCCTTCGCCGCCATCCAGCTCGTTGGTCTGAACACATCGCAATCGTCGATCCGCGACAAGCTCAACGCCGTCAATGCCGCGGTGAACCAATCCATTCGCTACCGCACCGACCAGGACGCCTACAAGGTTACCGACCGTTGGAGCACGCCCCGCGAAACGCTGAGCCAACAGCAGGGCGATTGCGAAGATTTCGCGATCCTCAAGATGGCGGCACTTCGCGCGGAAGGCATCGACGCCGACCAGATGTCGATCGTCGTCCTGTTCGACCAGAAGCGTCACTTCTACCACGCCGTCCTTTCGGTCGAAGCCGGCGGCAAGTTCTTCATCCTCGACAACATGCGCAACCAGGTTCTCCTGGACACGCAGCTTCCCGACTACATGCCGCTCTATTCGATCAAGGGCGGCAAGGGTTACCTGCACGGCTCTCGCCGCAAGGACCAGAACGTCGCGATGGCAACGCCGCTGGAAAAGATTGCGCCGGGCGAAGGTGTAAACTTCTGAGCTCTCCGGGCCGGGATGCGATGCGCTCCGGCCCTGGACGTCAATAACGGGAAATATAGCCGATCAGCATCGGCTTCTCGTGTGCCGGGGCAAGGGCCAGATTGATCTGCCCCTTGATGACCTGCCTGGCACAGGAAATCGTAAAACCGGTATTCAAGGTCTTGCCGCGGTTCATCTGCAGCGTATCCATTGCGTCCTCGATCTGCGTGTCGATCGAGAACTTCAGGGTCTTCATCAGCTGCGACGTATCCTCCCCCACCAACCGCTGCCGAAGCATGACCAGAAACGGTTCGTTGAAGAACTGCAGCCGCTTTTCACGGGTCAGCACGACCGTCGGGGACGGCGATGCCTGAACCAGCGCACCGAGATTTTCGAGCGACGAGACCTCCTCAACCGTCGCCAGCCGCCCAAGCGCCCATTTGAGGCTGAGAACGCGCAGCAGCGAGGTGAGATTGCCTCCCTCCGGCATCTGGGCCGCAGTGTACTGAACCAGATCGCCGGTGGTTATCTTGCCTGCCGCGGACATGCGGCTGAGGCCTTCCCAATAGATTTTCTCGAGCCGGATACCACGGCGCTCGCCATTGCGCGCCACGACCGCGCGAAAACGCGGCTCGACTTCTTCCTTGTCGATGATCGGCAGCGGATCTCCCGCAGGTTCGATGCCGGACATTGAAAGCGCACCTGATTTCATTGGAGGCTCTACCGTTCGGTAAGCGCATCGGAACGCGCCCGATTGATAGGCTTCATGAGATAGCTGAGGACTGTCTTGCGGCCCGTCATGATTTCCGCGGACGCAATCATGCCAGGAATGATCGGATAGAGCTTGCCGTTGCGTTCCAGCTCGGACTTGTTGGTCTTGACCTGGACGAGGTAGTAGGTCTCGCCCTTTTCCTTCTCGACGATACTGTCGGCCGAAACATTGGTCACTTCGCCGTCGAGCCCGCCGAAGATCGCGAAATCATAGGCCGTGATCTTGACGATGGCGGGCTGCCCGCGGCGGACGAACGCGACGTCGCGCGGTGATATGCGTGCTTCGATCAGCAGCGTGTCGGCCGTCGGAACGATGCCGGCAACCACACGGCCCGGATCCACATAGGCGCCGATCGTATTGACTTCCAGGGTATTGACGATCCCATCCACCGGCGAGCGAATATCGGTGCGTTTGACGCGGTCCGAAGCGCCGCGGATCGTTTCGTCGATGACGGAGAGTTCCGCCAGGGCCTGCGCCTTGTCGGTCAGGGATTGCTGGCGAATAGCCAAAGAAATTTCCCCAACCTGGAGCTTTGCTTCTTCGACGGCACCACGAAGGCGTATCAGGCTTTCCTGGTAGACCTTGAGCTGGCCTTGCTGGTCCGTAAGCTGGCTTTCGATCGTCAGAAGCTGTGTCTGCGACACCAGTCCCTTTTTGGCCAGAGGGCCGTAAAGATCGCGCTGCCGCGTCGAGGATGCAATATTCTGCTCAAGACGATCGATATTGGCATTGGCTTCGCTGAGTTCGTTCTGCCGCTGCTTCATGCGCTCCTGAAGCACATCGAATTTGTTCTTGTAACTGGCCCTGTTGGCCTGGAACAGCCGATCTTCGTTGTCGCAGACGTTCTTGGCAACCGCCAGGACATCGGCCGGACATACGAACGGCTGGTCGTATTCGCCTTTTTCTTCCATCTGCAGGCGCGCGATCTTGGCGCCGAGCGCCCTCGCCTTGGCAACGGATTCGCCGAGCGTGGACTCGGTTGTCGTATTGTTCAGCTGAACGATCAAATCGCCCTTGCGGACAACCTGGCCGACCTGGACAGCTATGTCCTGGACAACGCCGGCTTCCGACGACTGGATGATCTGCGTCTTGGAAACGGGAATGACCTTGCCTTCGCCGCGGGCGATCTCGTCGATCTCCGCAAGCGCTGCCCAGGCGAGGAACGTCGCCATGCAGGCTGCCACCAGACCGACCAGCATACGGGCAAAGAACGGGGGATTGTCTTGAACGCCTCTGCTCATGGCTTTGCGCCCTTGCGCTGCATCGCCTCGAGCACGGCCGCCTTCGGCCCGTCGGCAACGATGCGGCCCTTGTCGATCACCACCAGGCGGTCGCACAGTTCCAGCATGCTGAAGCGGTGCGTGGCGATCAGCAGCGTCGTGTCGCGGCTGAATGCGGTCGAGAGCTTCGCGAGGAGATGGCGCTCGCTTGCAAGGTCCATGGCGCCCGACGGCTCGTCGAGGAAAACGATCTTGGGCTTGGTCAGAAGCAGGCGGGCAATCGCCAGAGCCTGTTTCTGGCCGCTGGAGAGGTTGCTGCCGCGTTCGCCGACCGGCATGTCGAAACCACGCGGATGGTTGGAAACGAACTCGTCGACGCCGGTCATGCGCGACACATGCAGCAATTCCTCGTCCGTCGCATCGGCGCGGCCGATCAGCAGGTTTTCCTTCACCGTCCCCGAGAACAGATCGGACGATTGTCCGGCCACCGCGACCGCCGAGCGGACTTCCGACATGTGATACTGGCGGATATCGACGCCGTCGATCAACAGGCGACCATCGGACGGCAGGAAAAGACCATCGAGAAGGCGGCCGAGCGTCGTCTTTCCCGAGCCGATGCGGCCGATGATCCCGACCCGCTCGCCAGGAGCGACGGTCAGCGAAAGCTGATTGATGACCTTGTAGTCAGATCCCGGATACTGAAAGGAGACGTTCTGGAAGCTGAAGCCGCCCCGCTTGATCTCCCGGTTCACGAAACCCACGGTGGACGGGCGGTCCTCCGGCTGTTCCATGATCTTGTCGAGGATCTTGAGCGACGTCATCGCCTGCCTGAAACGGGCAAGCGCCATCGCGATCTGGCCGAGCGGCGCCCCCGCACGGCCTGCCAGCATGACGGTCGCGATGATCGCGCCCATTGCCAGATGACCCTCGGAAAACTCGTAGGTGCCGGCAATCACGATCAGAACGCTGACCATCTGCTGGACAAGATTGGTGAGGTTTACGGCGTTCGAAGAGACATGCTTGATTTCTTCGCTGGTGCGGCTCGAGAGCTTCATCAGTTCCTGCCAGCGACGCAGCATGCCCGCTTCGGCGCGAAGGCTCTTGACGGTCTCGATCGTCGAGATCGTCTCGATCAGCAGCGATTGACGCCGCGACGCCTCGTTGGTGGCGGCCGCCATGCGGTGGCCGATCTTGGCCTGAGCATGCAGCCCGATCAGCACGGACAGCACCAGCGCCACGGCCGGGATCACCACAAGCCAACCTGAAAGCATGTAGATCACGATCAGGAAGATGAATACGAACGCCGTGTCGATCAGCAGGCCGACCGTGTTGGACGTGAAGAACTCACGGACGAATTCGTACTGCGTGACGCGGTTGGCATATTCGCCCGTCGACAGCGGACGCGACGCGAGCGTCGAATTCAGCACCTTGTCGAAGATCATCTGGGAAAGACGCAGATCCGCGTTTCGTCCGGCATGATCGATGAGCGCGGCGCGGGCGGTCTTCAACAGGAAGTCGAACGCGTAGGCAAGCGTGATGCCGATGGCGAGCACCCAGAGCGTCGGAAACGCCTTGTTGGGAAGCACGCGGTCGTAGACGTTCATCGTAAACAGCGGCGAGCCGAGCGCAATCAGGTTGATGAACAGCGCAGCCATGATGACGCGCATATAGGTGCGCCAATAGGGAACCAGCGCCCGCAACAACCAGTGCCGTCGCTCGATTTCTCCAGCCGCGCCGACCGAGGCATTGTCGGAGGCGTTCTGATAATAGAGCGTGAAGGCGAAACCGAAGCTAGGCTTTAACGCCACCAGCTCCTGACGCGTCAGCTTGACGGGATTTCCCGAGGCCGGAACCAGATCCGTGACGTAGTTTCCATCGTCATCGGCCTCCAGCAGCGGCAGGACGCCGCCGTTCTCGAAGACGATGATGGCGGGACAATCGAAATTGCCCTCGCGACACTCGCGTTCGCCGTGGCGGATGACTTCCAGTCCGATGCGCTGCGCCAGATGTTCGACATCGTCCAGTTCAAGAGATTCGGAAATCTCGTCCGGCAAGCCGGAAAACAGGACGATGTCTGACGTCGGGCGCCCGTAAAAGCTCGCAACAGACCTGAATGCAGTTTTAAATGTCCGAAACGGCGTCGTGTCTGCGTGGTCGAGCTTTACGTTGAGCATTTGGTCCTTGCCAATCCGTTACTGTCGGATCGGCGCCAGGAGATCCATGGGCATGCCAGCCTTTTGACGGGAGTCAACTTCGACATAGCCAGGATTCGTGACGCCACCCGGGACAGCAAACTCATTCCGGGCATACGCCTCAGCCTGACCGACGGGCTTGAGCTTCATCGACTGAAGCAGGCTGCCCGATGCGGCCAGGATCTTGTATTCGGCGAAAAGCGAAGCAAATCGTGCGGTTTCCGCAAGAATGCTGGTGTTGAAACGGGTGTTCTGGGCATCCAGCACGTCGAGAAGCGAACGCTGATTGACCTTGAACTGCTCGCGATACGAGGAAACGAGGCTGCCGTTCGTCGAGGACTGGCGCGCCAGGATCGTCGACAGCTCGCCGCGGCCGCTGCGCTCGTTCCATGCGGAGCGGATGGATTCCTCAACCTCGCGATGGGCCTGCGCCAGACCGTAACGCTGCTCGCTGGCGCGACGGATCTGCTCCTGCTCGCGCGCCTGGTCGATACCACCGCGATAGAGGTTCCAGCGGGCGGTCACACCGACCTGGACGTCGTTGGTATTGCCCTGGTTACCATCGATGTCGTTGCCGACGCGCGCGCTGCCCTGAAGATCGACCTTCGGAAGATAGTTGGCGCGCGAACCGCGAACACCGGCATCGGCCGCATCGACGTCGGCATCGGCCGCGTGAATCTGCGGGCTGTTCTTCTTGGCAATGAAGATCGCGTCGTTGAGCGTCTTCGGGATGAACTTCGCGAGCGATACCGGCACCTTGACCGGACCGATCGGCTCGCCCACCGTCTTCAGGAAGCGGATCTTCGTGAGCTCCAGCTCTTCCTGGGCTTCGCGCAACCGGGCACGTGCCGCCTCGAGGCGCTCACGCCCCTGCAGACGGTCAGCGTCGGTCAAGGCACCGCCCTGGATGCTGGCGCCGATATCGCCGAGGATCTGGTTGTGGGCAGCGACGTTCTGCTGGGCAATACCGACGATCTTGGACTGCAGGATATACTCAAGATAATCTTGGGTAACCTGAAGAGCCAGCGACTCGGACCGCTCAACAACGCGGAACGAGGCGCCGTCAACGCGCGATGCCTGCTGCTCCACCTGAGAGCGGCGGCTGCCGCCATCAAACAACGTTTGAGTAATCGTCAGGCTCGCATCGGAGCCCTTGAAGTTTTCGTAGTCGCGAGACAGCGTGCCAGTACTGCTGTTCGATAGTCTACGGCGACTTACACCTGCCTGCAAATCTATGGAAGGAAGGTAAAGACCCCGTGCCTGCCGCAACTCGAACTCGACCGCTTCGCGGTTTTCTACCGCCTGCATGATCTGCGGGTTGGTCTTGAGAGTCTTTGCTACCGCTTCATCGAGCGTCATCGCGTTCGCAGGTGCGTTAAACACAACCCCCAAGGCTACGGTCGCCAGCAGCGTCGCTAAAATTCTTGTGCTCTTAAACAATCGGATGCCCCTCGCCGATTAAAATCCCATGTCGGCATTCATATACTGCGGCGATTTCGTTGGGAAGTATTATCATTTCTAATTCAGCGGCCCAAGCCTGCTTCCGATATTCATCGTTCTAGGGTTAATTACCAGATGGAAACCATCCATCCATTTGTTTTTTAATAAAAAATTTACAGAGCCAAGTGATTGGACGCAAAAGTAGATAATCCCCTCCGTTTCCCCAGGCGTATACATTTACCTCTTGTGTAGCCGCCGAGACACATGGAGAACTGCTGTTGCGGTGCGGGGATTACACGCGCTACACGCCCCCTAATTGTATAAATTTAGAACAGTCCTTCCTCGTCAAATTCTTTTGCAAGACATTACTTAAACAAGAAAAGGCGCTTGCGCGCCTTTTCTCTGGTTTCTGACTTGCAACACCCTTCGCTTTATACGTGCGAGATGTTCGCCGAGTGCTTGTCGTCGTCGAAGAGTATCTTGACGGCTTCCGTGTGATTCTGAAGCACGGCGACATCCTTCCAGCTGTCGGTGGCGACTTGGACGCTGACGGTCGTGTCGTTACCGGCAATCGTGGTGCGAACATTCGCGGCAGCATCTTCACCGGTTGCCTGATGGCCAAGCAGGGTGTCGAGAAGCTTCGAAACATCGACAGCATCGCCTTCGCTCGACTTGTAGTCGGTGATGATGTCGGCCATGTCCAGTTCGTGCAGGGCCGAAGGATCGAGCACGAACGTATCCGCGCCGGCACCGCCGGTCATCTGCGTCAGGCCCGGCATGGCGGCGAGGATATCGTCACCATCCGTTCCGACCAGCACGTGATCGGGCGCATCGCTGAACAGGGTATCGAAGCCGACCTCGACGAAGGAACCGGTCGAACCGTCGGCATAGGTGAACGTGCCTTCGGCAAACAGCGCCTGGCCGTCGATATAACCTTCCGCACTGTCGGCATCGAGCGAGATGCCGGTGATGCCGTAGTCGTTCAGGCCCTTCAGTTCGCCCTCGTCGCTGGCGCCGTTGCCGTTGGCATCCTGCCAGACCAGCAGCTTGTCGAAGCCGGTGTCGGACGCATCGATCTTGCCGTCATGATTGACGTCAAGCGTCGAAAGCGCCGCCACACCGCCGGCATGCGCGCCGCCGGCAAAGCTCGGAGTGAAGATCTCCGAACCGTTGTCGATCTTGCCATTGCCATCGACATCATAGGCAAGGATGCCGTCGGTCTTGGTCCAGGCCACCTGATCGAGCTTGCCGTCGGCATTGATGTCGAACTTCACGCCGTCGTCGACCGAGGTGAAGGCGAAGCCGTTATGGTCGAGGTCGAGGATGATGGGGTCGATGGACGTTACGACACCATTATTGACGCTATTAAGGGTATAGATGTCGGTGAGCGTTACCCCGGTCAACTGTACCAGTGTTCCGCCGACGTCACTTCCGGTTTGCTGATAGACATAGGCATTACCCATTGCGTTAAACGCAAGCGTCGCGCCGGCATCGCCAATGTCCGCGCCCGCAAGATATTGCATGACGGCAGCAAGAGCCTGTGTCGAGTTTATCGAAAGGGGCGGATAATTCTCATAGGTCGCGAAGTCATCGGTGCCATAGAACGTAGCAATTCCTGTCTGCCAGTTCACCGTATGCATTTCGACGGTGTCTCCGCCGATTGTGAGAGTAGAGTCCACACCATTGCTAATTGAAGAAGCCATCTTCACGGCCACCGAGAAGTCGAGCTTGTCAGCAGTTCCGCCGGTACCCCAGTCAGTGATGATATCATAGCCCGTGATGGTGCCGTCGCTGTTGATCCCGCCGATTTGAGGCGTGGAATCGCCGGCAGCAATTACGAACGTGTCGCTGCCCGCGCCGCCCGTAAGAGTATCTCCACCGCCACCGCCGATGATCGTGTCATTGCCGCCACCGCCGGTAATGGTGTCGTTGCCCGAACCGCCCCTCAGCGTATCGTTGCCCGAACCGCCCGTGATGGTGTCGGCCTTGGACGAACCGGTCAGCGAGACATTCGTGGAATTACCATCATTGGTCAGCGTCCAGCCATTCGCGCCGACAGCATTGGTAACGCTGATGTCGTGACCAGCTGCGATGATCGTCGCCGAGCCGTCGTTCGAGGAACGCGAACCTGAACTGCTCGACGCCGACCAGTCATCCTCAGCTGTCGCAACGGTGGTTCCGGCCGCTACGAGAATGTCTCCGTTGCGCAGGTCGGTTATGGTGTTGGTGCCCGTGCCAAGGGTGAACCTGTCGTTACCGCTGCCGCCGGTGATCGTGTTGGTGCCATTGCCGGTCGTGATAGTGTCATTACCGCCGCCACCATAGACCGTGTTCACACCGTTGCCGGTCACGATAGTATCCGCGCTGGTGCCACCAATGAAGGTATTATCACCATTGCCGCCGGTCATCGAATTGTTTGCGCCGTCTCTGCCGATCAGAACATAATTCCCGTTGTCCGGCGTTGCGATCGTGGAGCCACGGACTACCGACACAGTTCCCGTTGACCCATCGCTCAACTCATAGGTAAACGAACCCCCGTTCGTGTTGCCGGTGTCCTTGATCTTAACGGATTTACCATCATTGGATATGTCACCGTCATCTAGATCAAGGCTGCTTACATTCGAAACTGAGGTGATAGTCAGAGAAGACGAAGTATTACCGGTAAGCTCCGATGCTAGAATAGTAATGGCATCGTCCTGGCCATTGCCCTCACTATCGGCGATGACGGAATAAGTCGGCGTATCGCTTGTGCCGGCAATATTGACCGTAATCGTCGTTGTCGTGCCGTCTACGGACGACACCGTGATGCTGTCCGTATAGGTCTGGCCGGCCACGAATTCGTTGTGAGCCGTGTCCGTTGCGTAAGTCCACGTTCCATCCGTGTTGACCGTGAACTTGCCGTAGCCGTTCGAGCCAGCAGCATTCGTCTGAGCGACGAAGGTCTCGGAACTATCGACATCGCTGATCGTCAGGGTACCGCCCGTGGTCAGGACTGCGTTGGTTTCCGTCAAGCTGACGGTCACCGGCGTCAGAACCGCGCCGTCATTCGTGCCGGCAATGTTGACGGTGATCGTCGTTGTCGCGCCGTCTGCGGACGACACCGTGAGACTGTCCGTATAGGTCTGGCTGGCCACGAATTCGTTGTGAGCCGTGTCCGTTGCGTAAGTCCACGTTCCATCCGTGTTGACCGTGAACTTGCCGTAACCGTTCGAACCAGCAGCATTCGTCTGAGCGACGAAGGTCTCGGAACTATCGACATCGCTGATCGTCAGAGTACCGCCCGTGGTCAGGACTGCGTTGGTTTCCGTCAAGCTGACGGTCACCGGCGTCAGAACCGCCGGGTCGTTCACCGGAGTGAACGCGATGCTGAATGTATCGGACACGCTATTCGGCCCGTCCGAAGCGGTGACCATGACATCGATCGAACCGTTGTAGTCGAGTGGAGCATCGCCGCTGAACATCCCTGTGTCGGGATCAAAGTGCAGCCAGGCCGGCAGTGCCGAACCATCGCCGAGGGTGGCCGTGTAGGTCAGGGCCGAGTCGACGTCCGAGAACGTGTCTCCCGGAACCTGGAAGGAAATTGTGCCCTCCTCCGCAATGCTCTGGTCGGCAATCGCGTGGGCGAGAACGGGCGCTTCGTTGACATTGGTCAGCTGCACGCTGAAGGTTTCGGAATAGCTGCCGTTCTTGCTGTCCGTCACGAGCACCGAGAGGTCGATTGACGGGGTCGCCTCATAGTCGAGAACCGCACCCGCAGCGACAGTGATCTCGCCGGTCGAGGCATTGATCACGAACCTGCCGTCTGCCGACGTCAGCGACGTCGAGCTGTCGGCGAGGATGAAGGCATAGCTCAGCGGGTCGATGGAACCGTTGACATCGACGCCATGAACACTACCGACAACCGTGCCCGCAGCCGAGTTCTCCGCAACGGTAAGACCCGAAGTCGTCAGATCCGTCGGCGCCTGCTCGATCAACTGGGCTGCAGTGACCGTGCCGTCGGCAAACCGGAAGTTCTCGACGCCTGTCGCCTTGAGGACCGGGCCGCCATTCGGCAGCGAGATCGTGAATTCGCCGCTGACGGGATCCTGTGTGACCGTTACGTCCTTCCAGACGCTTTCTCCGTCGTCGTTACCGATGACAAGCACGTCGGCTCCACCAGCACCCTTGACGACCACGCTATGGCCGGACGTCAGCTCCGAGACGTCGAAGGTTTCATCGCCCTCTCCGCCTTCGTAAGTGATGGTCGAGGTAAGCAGCGAAGTACCCGCAAAGCTGCCGTTGACGGCAAGGGTGTCAGCGCCGCCGCCGCCCTGGACGACGATATCTTCAATCTCATTGACTTCGGCCGCCAACACGCCGTTCACGGTCAGCAGAATTTCGGCCAAACCGGCATATGGAGCCCCGGGGTGAGCGGCGTTATAGGCCGCGACGCTCCAGATCGCATACTGCTCGCTTGCCGAAGAACCGACGACGCGCAGCAGGTCACGACCGCCTGCGGGTTCGGTTCCACCGTCGATCACATCCAGGCCGTCACCGACGGACCACTGGATCGTGTCGTTGCCATCGCCGCCATTGATGGTGTCGTTACCCTTGCCGCCGATCAGCGTGTCGTCGCCGTCTTCGCCGTAGAGCTCATCGGCGCCGCCGCCGCCTTCGACGTGGTCGCTGCCCGCGCCAGCAAAGATGATGTCGTCGCCGGCATCTGCCGGGTCGGGGTTGCCATCGTCTTCGCCAAAGAGCCAGTCACCACTGGAGCCGCCGTAGATAAGGTCGTTTCCGCCCTCACCCTTGGCAGTACCGCCACCATTTCCGAGGATGAGAACGTCGTTGCCAGCACCTGCAAAGAGGCCGTCGCTGACATTGTCATCTCCGCCGATCAGCAAGTCGTTACCGGCGCCGCCAAGAAGCGCATCGGAGCCTGCGCCGCCGCGGAGCACGTTGTCGTTTCCGTCACCGGCCAGGATGTCGTCGCCGGCACCACCCACCAGATTCTCAATATCGACAAGCGTATCCGTTCCGACCGCATTGTTAGCGCCGTCACGATCGACGGCACCGTGGGCCGGAATGGTCTCCGGCCAGCTTACGGCGTCGCCAAGGTTGGCGAGCACACCGGTTGTCAGCGATGAGTAATCTGCCGTGTCGCCGCCGACAGCCGAAGCAATGATCGCCGCGGCATCGCCCGATGCCGGGTTGGACGGACGGTTGAAGCCAACCGCACTGTTGCTGCCGCCATCGAGCAGGTCGTCGCCTTTGCCGCCAATCAGCTTATCGTTGTCGTCTCCGCCATAGATGGTATCGGCGCCAGCCGAGCCGGTGATGGTGTCGTTGCCGGCACCGCCGTCCAGGGTGAGCGCTACAGGAGGCAGCGCGACAGTATTGAGGTTGCTGGCATTGATGACGTCATTGCCGCCCTTGCTTTCGATGGTCAGCTCGGAAGTGCTGATCCCCGAAACGGACGGAATGCCGTTGCCATAGACCTGCAGGAGATTGGAGTTACCTTCGATCGTGATCGTCTCGGCACTGTCCTGGCTGCGGACCGTGATCTTGTCGGCGCCGTCGGCCTGATAGAGCACCACCGACTCGATGTTGGTGGCGTTGACATCGACAATGTTATCGCCCTCGACATCAAGGGTGAAACCGGTCGAGGTCACCGTAAGAACTGCGGATTCCGCGGTGGCGTTTCCGGAAGTGAGAAGAACGTCACTTTCGGTGCCGCCATCGATGGTGTCGACACCATCGCCGATAGCATAGTTGAAGGTATCGCCACCAATCCCGCCGTCGATCGCGTCGTCGCCAAGACCGCCAGTGATGTTGTCAATGCCGCTGCCGCCGTTGATCTGATCGTTGCCGGCGCCGCCCCAGATTTCGTCACTGCCGGCGCCACCTTCGAGGATGTCGTTGCCGCCAAGACCGGAGATCAGGTCGTTGCCATTGCCGCCGCTGAGGATATCCGCCGAATTCGAGCCGCCGAGAACGTCATTGCCCTCGCCGCCTTCGATCGTGATAGGCCCGCCGTCCGCCGTGGAGCCTGCAGCCAGGAGGATGACGTCATTGCCATCGGTACCGACGATCTTCTCGACGCCGGAGAGATAGCCTGGAGCCATGGTGTAATCGGCCACGAAGCCCGATTTGCCGTCCCGCTCAAGGATGATCGTGTCGCTTCCTGTACCGCCGATGACCCTGTCGCCAGTGCCGGCAAGACCCGTGATGTCGACAGCCCGAAGGCTGCCGTCACCCAGCTGAATGTCGCGGGTACCGGAACCGGTCACATCCGCGCCGAGGACGAAGGTGTCGTTGCCGGCACCGCCGTCAAGCGTATCGCCGCCCATCACGCCCTTGATGACGTTGGCACCATCATTGCCGAGGATCGCGTTTGCCTGGCCGTCGCCGATGACGTTGATCGGAGCATCACCCTGCAGGGTGATGTTCTGGGCGCCGTTCAGGGTCAGCACGATGCCGGTGTCTTCAACACCACCGACGACCGTCAGGTTGTTCTTGGTGATCGTCGCCAGTTCATTGGTAACCGTGCCGACCAGCTCGATGCGGTAGCCCGCAAGCGTGGTCGACGCGTCATTGGCCTGCTGGATGGTGTCGTAGGTGCCGATGAGATTGGTGCCGTTGAAGACACGGATCGGATCGGTCAGGTCAAGCACAACACCGTTGGCGAACTGGATCAGTTCGATGCCGAACAGGCGATCGACGTTCAGGCCAGGTCCGGTGGAGCCGCCAAATTCGATAGCGCCTGATTTGGCCAGAACTTCCCAGGTTTGGAAAGCTGCGTTCCAGGTGACTTCATAGTTGGAAGGATCACTTCCAAACATCGCCTTGTCCTGCTCGCCGGCCTTCGCATAGAGATCGTCGCCGACATTGGTGGTGCCGTTGCCGAACAGGTTGTCGGAATGCTTGCCGCCCCAGAACACATCGTTGTCGGCGCCGCCGATCAGCGTATCGGCACCGGCACCACCCTTGAGCGTGTCCGTGCCTTCGCCACCGGTGATGACGTCATTGCCCTTGCCACCCGTAATGGTGTCGTTGCCCTTGCCGCCGTTGATGGTGACGCCGCCACTGGCCTGGTCGCTGAGGTAGTCGTCGCGCAGGGTGATGGTGTCGTTGCCATCGGTGCCGGTGATTTCTTCGACACGGGTGATGGTGGTGACGTTGCCATCAAGCAGGAAGCCCTGCGTGCCGGTGGTCAGGACGATCTTGTCGTAATCGGCACCGCCGTCGATGCTATCCATGGTTCTGGCCAGACCGTTGACGATCTGGTCTGCGCCGAGGTTGATGATATCGTTACCGGCACCGCCTTCGATCGCGTCCGCACCGAGGCCGCCGGTAAAAGTGTCATTGCCGGTGCCGCCGCGGGCGACGTCATTGCCCGCACCGCCGATGAAGGTGTCGTTGCCTTCGTTGCCGTCGAAGACGACGGAAACCGCGTTTGCGGCGGTAATACCGCTCGCGTCGACCACATCACCAGTGGCCGAATTGCTGCCCGTTACACGGATCGTGTTCGGCTGAACCGCGGTGCCGGCGAGGTTGCCGACATTGACCGTGATTGCGCCGCTGCCGGCAACGATGTCGATGCCTTCGATTTCGTCGGCACGGATCGTCCCGCTGTTCGAACCGTTGTAGCTGACGGCGATATCAGCGGCATTGCCGGATCCCGCATTGATTGCCGGACCACCGGAAGCCAGGCCGATGTTGAAGGTGCGAGCCTGGGTGTCGCCCTCTACACGCAGAACGTCGTAGTTCGGAGAGGTATTGGATGTTTCCGTGCCGCCGTTGATGCGGTCATTGCCATCGCCGACCTTGTAGATGAACAGGTCGTTGCCGGCGTCGCCTTCCAGCGTGTCGTCGCCACCGTTGCCGATGATGGTATCGTTGCCGGCGCCACCGCGGATCGTGTTGGCCTGGCTGCTGCCAACGAGGATGTCGTTGCCGTCACCGCCGGTGACGTTGACGATACCGTTCATCCTGTCGATGCCGAGAACCTTGTCGCCAACGGCCGCAAGGTCGGTTGCCGTATCGCCGGCTACCGTCTGGCCGTTCACGGTGACGGAGTTGTCGCCCAGGTTGACGAATACGCCGGAGTTCAGGTCGTCGTAGCTGATGTTGTTGCCGTTGTTGGTGACATTGCCGGCGGCATCCACACGGACCGTGAAGCTGGCATTGTCGCCGTCGCCATCGCTGTCGGTTGCCGTGTAGAGGAAGCGCAGATCCAGGTAGGCGTCGTCATTGCTGATCGGCGCGCCATGATCCAGCGGCTGATGCAGTGTGAAGGTATAGCTGCCGCTGCCGTTGTCATTGAGTGACACTTCGAACACGCGATTGGCCGCGATTGCCGGGTCGCCATTGACATAGGCAACCAGGACACCTGCCAACAAGGCATAAGACAGGGTCTGCCCGCTGGAGGTCAGCGTGATCGGCTGACCGGCTGCGTTGGTGATGTTGGCCGCCGGAGTTGCGTTTGCGAAGGCCACCGAGCGGTTTGCGCTGCCGTTGTTGTTATCGTCGCTCTTCCAGTCGATCCCGAGCGAAACATTGCTGACGGCCGGGCTGCCGCTGTCCTCTTCGAGGAACTGGCGCGAAGGCGTGTCGGCTTCCGGTGTGTCGTCGACGATGGTGACAGCGAAGGAACCCGGTGCCGTATCGCCGTCACTGTCCTTGGCAGTGAAGCCGAAGTTCAGCGTTGCGCTGGAACCATTGGCACCAAGGTGATCGATATTGTCATTGAGGATGAAAGTGTAAGAGCCGTCATCCGAGTCGGAGAGCGAGACGGTGAAAACGGTGGTAGCACCTGCCTTGGCAGTCAGCACGGTTCCATCAGGCGACAGCGTATACATGATCGCCGTGCCGTCATGGGTCAGACCCGAGTCTGCGCCATTGAGAGCGGCATTGAAGGTCACGGAGCGGTTGAACGAACCGGAATTGTTGTCGTCGGCACCCCAGTTGATGTTGAGGTCGCCGTGCTGGACAGTCGAACCGTCGGTATCAGCAAAAATAGCGTCTAATATATTATTCGGGAGAGCATTTTCGTTGACGGTCTCGTTTTCGACAACGCCAACCGAAGGCCCACCATCGGCGATGGTTACGGTGAAGCTGCCCGATGCTTCGTCATTGTCGGAATCTTCCGCAATGAAGTTGAAGCTGAGCGTCTTGCTCGCCGCGTCGGCATTGGTGTGGTCGATATTGTCGTAGAGCTTGAACGTATACTGACCCGAACCGTTGTCATCGAGAGAAACGGTAAAGATGATCCGGGCGCCGAAACCGCTCCCCGTATAGGCAGTCAGCGTGGTTCCACCGACATCATACTTGATAATCTCGCCGTTCGACGTGAGACCCGAGGGCGCACTGTTGGCACCGAAACGGACAGAGATGTCCGGGTCGGAAATGGCATCGCGATTGTCGGCACCCCAATGAATGTCGAGGTTGCCGCGCTGGACGGTGGAGCTATCGCTGTCGGCGCTTGCTTCGTCGCCCAGAGTGTAGGGAAGATTGACTTCCGAGACGGTCTCCGCCTCCGGCGAACCGATATACGGTGCGTCGTCGTCAATGGTCACCCGAACGGCACCGCTTGCCGGGTCGCCGTCACCATCCCGGATGGTGAAGTTGAAGTCGATATTGATATCGTCTTCCATGTTCGCTCCGGAAGTGGCGCTGTGATCCAGCGGCCGTTCAAGGGTGAACGTGTAAGCGCCCGTGGCGACATCCGTCACCTTGAGTGTAAAGACGACCGGACCGGCATTGCCGGCAGTCGCCGTCAGCGTGTTGGTGCTGTTGTCCCAGGCGTAGCTGAGGCTGGTGCCGAACGACTTCAGTGCGAGGCTTGCAAGATTGCTGGTCTGGAAGACGATGTTCGTCGCTTCACCGGCAATACCATCCGTGCCGAAATTGTAGCTGAGGTTGGCGCTGGCTGTCTTGGAGTTGGAGGCGGCGTCATCCGTGTATGCAGGACCCGCACTATTGCCGCTGGAGAGGCCGTCCTCGTCGACCGTTACACCCGTCTGCGTCGGCGAAACGGTCGGCGCATCGTCCCGAACCTTGATGTCGAGAGCGGTCGATGTCGTGGCACGCGCAGTATCGCCTTCGCGATCGGAGATCGTCGTGGTGACGTAAACGCCGTTGACACTTGCGGTTTCGTTGGCATTGGCGGCATCGCCATGCTTGATCGGCTGGTACTGGGCCATCGACACAGTACCGTTGCCGTCGATCAACAGGGCGAACACGACGGTCGCACCGACCTTGCCGACGACCAGGTTACCTTCGGTGTAAAGCTTCACATCCGAACCATTGAGCGTCTGGATGCCGGAGCTTTCACCGTTGAACACACCACCGTCAGCCTTGGTCAACGCCAGCGACTGAGAACCGGCTCCATCGGCGCCGTAGTTGTTGCCGGCCGTGGAAACCATATTCGCCTGCTGCGACCAGCCGAGAGCCGTGCCGAGGCTGGAGAATGCGCTCGGAAGTGCACCCGCCATATCGTCCGTGCCGGCGTCAGCGCCTGCGGTCTCGTCGCCCAGAAGGGCGTTGCCGGCAACGGTCACAACGCTTGCAATTGGCGCATCGTCATCGATCGTCACGGTAAAGCTGCCGCGGCCGGTCGAGTCGCCATCGGAGTCCGTCGCGCGGAAGTTGAAGGTCAGGTCGAGATTGTCTTCGGCATTCGTACCGCTGTGGTCGAGATTGCCGAGAAGATCGAACTTGTAGCTGCCGTTTGCCGCGGTCGGGTCAAGGGTAACCTTGAAGACCTGGTTTGCAGCGACAGTCGGATCGGTGCCGTCCTTGTAGGCCGTCAGGACGTAGCCACCGTTCCAGTTGCCCGAACCATCGCGCAGGTAATCGATGCGGTAGTCGAGCGAGACACCATCCGACTTCAGGTTGGCGAAAGCAGAGCCGAGATAGCTCGAGACATTGTTGTCGCTGATCTTGCCGGTGCTGATTTCGGTCGCTTGACCGCCGACAGCGCGCACGAAATTGATCTCGCGGCCGATCGGATCGTCATCGTAATCGCGGTTGTCACCCAGATATTCCGACTTGATGTCCGCATCCGCACCCCAGCTGACACCGAGGCTCACTGCACCCGTCGTCGTCGATGCGCCGGCGAGGTCCGCGTTGGTGCCCGTGGCGCCCGGATAGCTCTCGCCGGCATTGCCGCCGAACAGGCCGTCTTCGTCCACGGACGAAGCAGCAACGCTGGTGAGCGACGGAGTGTCGTCATCGATCGAAACGAAGAACGAGCCGTCGGCATCGTCGCCATCGCCGTCAACCGCAGTAAAGTCGAAGCCCAGCGTGATCCTGCCGCCCTGGAGACCGCCATGGTCGAGGTTGTCGATCAGCGTGAACGTGTAGGAACCGGAGCCCTGATCGGAAAGCCCGACGGTAAAGACCGCAGCACCTGCCTTGTCGGCACCGAGATTTTCGCCATTTGCGCCGACATAATGGCCGTCTTCATAACGATAGGCGGTCAGCAGGGTGCCGTTCAAGCTGGTCTCGTAACGGATCGCATGACCATTGGAGGTCAGGCCGTTCGGAGCGGAATTGCCGTCGAACACGACATAACGGTCGCCATCCGCGTTGGAATGACCACCATTGGCGACCGCGTTGCCCTGGTCGGCGCCCCAGGAGATGTTGAGCGACTTGCTCGTCGCACCGGCAGCAGTACCGATATCGTCTTCGTCGACGCCGCCGCTGAAGCTCGGGAAACCCACAACCGGCGTATCGTCGTCGATCGATACGGAGAAGCTCTTGGTAACCTGGTCGCCGTCAGCATCCCGCGCGATGAACTGGAAGTTCAGGTCGGTGTTGTTTTCCTCGTTGCCACGGGCCTGATCGATATTGTCGAGCAGCGTGAACGTGTACGAGCCGGAGCCGGCATCCGAAAGCGAGACTTTGAAGACCGCCGCCGAAGCCTTGGCTGCAGCGTCAACGACGTTGCCGTCGGCGTCATAGTAGCTGCCGTTCTGCTGACGGTAGGCGATGAGTTCGGTACCGTTCGCGCCGACTTCATAAACGATCTTGAAGCCGTTCGAGGTCAGGTCCGCAGGAACCGAATTCGTGCCGAAGACAACCGAGCGATCGCCGGCAACCTGCGCGCCCACGTAACCGCCGTTGACGTTGTCGTTCGCATTATCCGCACCCCAGGAAATGTTGAGGCTGCGGGTCGTGACCGTATCCACGAGCGGCGAATCCCCGTCACCAAACCAATTGCCGCCACCGGATGCGAGCTGGGTCCAGCCGTCTTCATCGACGTCGCCACTCTGCGGAGTGCCAACCACGAGCTGGTCATCCGCGATGGTGACAGTCGCCGTCCCGACTGCCGCGTGGTCGCCGTCCGCATCCGTTCCAACGAACTTGAACGACAGGGTTGCGGAATTCGAACCTTCGGCGTGATCGAGTTCGTTGAAGATCTCAACCGTATAGGAGCCCTTCGAGGCGGTCGGATCGAGAACGATCTGGAAGACCTTGGTTTCCGTGCCCTGGATGTAGGCGGTCAGGGTCTGGCCGCCGCTGACATCGCTCGTCAGCACGTAGTTCAGCGCGTTGCCGCCCGAGGTCAGCGTGCCACCGGTGACGCTTAGGCCAAAGGTCGAAGCATCGGTCGTGGTGATCGCCGAAGCAATGGTACCGGCAGAATTCGCGAAGCCGACCGTCCGGCCATAGGTGTCGCCAGCGCCGCGAACGTCGTCGTCAGAACCCCAGGAGATGCCAAGCGAAGCAGCATCCGTCTTGCGGATATCCGCAGACGTCGCATCGGTCGCCGAATAGGTAGAGACATCGTCTTCGTTGAGACCGGCATTGGTGCCGACAGTCCCCTGGACTGGCGTATCGTCGATCACCGATACGGTGAAGGAACCACCAACGCTATCGCCGTCGGAATCCTTCGCGATGAAGTCGAAATCGAGATTGATCTTGTTCTCGCTGCCACCGGCCGGATGATCGAGCGTCGCATTGAGAGTGAAGTCGTAACGGCCGGCACCGAGGATTCCATCATCGCTCACGGTCACGGTAAAGACGACCGTGCCGCCTTCGAAGCTTTCGCCAGTATAACCGATCAGAGTGCGGCCGTCGTCAGCGAGATGATACTTGACATCTTCGCCATTGGACTTGAGTACAACGTCGTTGCCATAGGTTGCCAAAGCACCTTCGACGATGCCGCCGAATGCAACGGAGCGATCGTTGAGACCGGCGCCGGGCGTCGGGTTATTGTTGTCGGCACCCCAGAGAATGCCGAGCGAACCGAAGGAGGACTTCTGGGTCAAGTCGACGAAGCCACCGAAGAGCTTGAAGTCGGCATCGCCCGAACCGGACGTATCTTCATTGCCGCCCGGCAGTTCTTCTTCTTCGACAGTGCTGTCGGTGGCACCGAGCCAAACCGGCGCGTCGTCAGCCACGATGATCGAGAAGCCGCCATCGACGGCATCGCCGTCGGAATCGGTCGCGGTAAAGCCAAAATTGAGGGTGAGCTGATCGACGGCTTCGCCGCCGGCACGATGGTCCAGATTGCCCAGCAGCTCGAACTTGGCGTTTCCGCCTTCGGTCGTCGGATCGAGGGTCAGCCTGAAGACCGCATCGCCATGCGTGTTGTAGATGGTGACCGTCTCACCGCCATTGGGCAACGAGGTAACCCCATCAGGCCCAACCTGCAGCGCGTAACCATCCGATGTCAGGCCTGCGAGGGCCGATGACAACCCGCTGAAGCTCAGCGCACGGTGTGTGGTCGCGTCGGCATCGCCAACCTTCGCATCGTCAGCACCCCAGGAAATACCCAGTTCAGCGGAGCTCGTCCGAGATTCCTTGGGGAGGTCGTTGCCGAGCGGGAGATCGTCTTCATCTACGCCGTTGAGCAGGACCGGCTTCCCAACGGTCGGAATATCGTCATCGACCGTGACGGAGAAGCTGCCGGCCTGCGAATCGCCATCGGCATCCGTTGCCGTGTAGTTGAAAGTCAGCGGAAGAGCATCGCTCTCGGAAGCGTGGTCAAGCGGACCCTTCAGCTCGAACGTCGCAGTACCATGCGCAGAGGTCGGATCGAGGGTGACGGTGAACACCGCCGGACCTTCGACATTGCCCTTATATGCCGTGATGGTGACCGTACCATTGGCCGAAGCCGTCGGCGCGCCATAGACAACCGTAACGCCATCCGAAGTCAGACCCTGCGGCAGGCCGCTGTTAACGAAAGCGATTGAACGGCCGAAGGCATCGCCTTCCGATTCACCCTTCACATTGCTGTCGGCACCCCAGGAGATACCGAGATCAGCCGAACTGACGAGGCTTTCGCGCGCTTCTCCTTCGTCATTGCCGTTTGAAAGGTCATCCTCGTCCACCGAGACGAGCGTCACCGCGCCGCCGATCGACGGGCCGTCATCACCGATCTCGATCGAGAACGAACCGGTGTCGGAATCGCCATCCTTGTCCGTGACCGTGAACGTAAAGTTCAGTCGCAGGGCGTCATCGGCACCGATCTGGCCGAGATCCGGATGGTCGAGAGGCTGCGACTGCGTGTAGGTGAAGGCGCCGGTGGTGGGGTTGGTGACCGTCAGCGTGAAAACGGTGACCGTGGTCTCGCCGACTGTGATCGTGCCGGTGACCGTCAGGCCGTCAGGCGAGGTCGACACCGTGACCGGCTGACCGCCGGAGGTGAGCGGCGCAGCAACACCGCTGCCGGTCCCTTCCGCCATGTCGGACGTGCTCTGGTAGTTCACCGAGGAGACAATGCCGAAATCGTCACCACCGTCGAAAGCGAGCGTGCCTGTGATCGTCTCGTTGCCGACGACGTCATCGGCCAGAACCGATTCGGAGAAGATGAACGGCGACCCCATGTCGAAGGCGTCCGGCTGATCGTCCGCCGCCGTCCGGTCGTCGAGACCTCCGCCATCGCCAAATTCCGTATCGCCGAGCAGCGAGGCGAGCTGAATGGGGTCGTTCTGGCTCCCCTGGATCGAGTCTTCGAACTCGGCGCCGGAGCTGTCTGGACGTCCGGTTGCGCTGAAGGATCCGTCCGGGCCGGCTGCGACGTTGATGCCGCTGTCTTCCAGGGCCGCGAAGAGCACCTGCTGAGGTACCTCCACCTCGCCGATCAGCATCGTCGGGATCTTGGCCGCGCCATTGACGATGACGATCTCGGTTCCGTCCGCCTGCACCAGGATCAGGTTTGCGCCGTCGACCCGGATATCATCGATCGAAACACTCGTTGCCAGGTGAACGATGTTGTTGGCGTCCGGGGTCACTTCGGCAGCCGGGGTTGCTGGAGCAGCGGCCGGCGCATTCGGATCGGTCGGAACGCGGTTCGTCGTCGGGGTGCGGCCATCACCGGCCTGCGCCACCTGGATCTCATGTTCGATCGGAGAAGGCGTAGAAGAGGCTGCGATCTCCTCCTGGATTTCCGACGAGAAATTCTCAGTCAGATTTTCTTCCGAGATGCTCGACAGGCGCGGATCTTCAACGGACATGACTCTAACCCCCAATAAAAACTGTGCCGCAATCAACTCCGCCCCCAAATATAAAGCAAGACTTCCTTAACCTTCGCGATATAGCCGGTTATGTGTCGGGAACGGAATTATTGACAGAAGGTTAACTGCGGCGGCGGAAGGCGTATTAAAGCCACACATCTTGCCCTGGTCGGCTGCAAAACATGGTTTCCAAAGAGTTATCTGGAGCGGTTGTTACGACCGGAGACGCGCCTTCGTCGAATGACCTTACGCCTCAGGCGATCGATCCGTCCGCGAAAGGGGGCCTGATTCGGTTCTCGAGCTTGCCCCGGGCTGTGACGGCTGCACGCATAACGTGGACGCCGAATAGGCCAGCCAAGCTATAACCGGAGGTTCAATAGAGCCAGAAAGCTTGATTTGCTTTTCAACAGAGCCGGTCGGCGGCCGAAGGCTCTGAGAATATCATTGCGGAACAAGGAATTACTACGGAAACCGGGATACGGCCTCCATATATACTATAAAAATTTAATAAAATTTTCTCGACGTGCCACGGAACGTGGTGATTTTGGCGAACTGGTCCGGCAAGTCCTGCCCCCGGCCTCCACGTCAGAACGGTCAACGAGACGGCCACATCGCCGATACGGGAAGGTCTACGCCTTTTGTGCATGATGCTGGACAGTATCTCCGGCGTGTATGCTCCGAGGTCGTATTTCTCTTATTTCTTTATCTGCCAAAGTCGTTTTCGCGCTCAATCAAGATGGAACTCTTATGACAGCGATGCGTACCGTCATCTTGTCCTTGGCGTGGCTGCTCTCCGACGTGGCGTCCTCACAGGAAATCACACCGGGGGATGCCCCACGGAACTCCGCGCAGATCTTCTTCACCGGACATAGCTTGATCGATAATCCCCTGGCCAACTGGGTCGAGATGATTGCGAAAAGCCGCGGCAAGAATATTGCATGGGAGCAGCAGATCGTCATTGGATCTCCCATGAGATATCGGACGCGAGGTGAGAACGACCAGGATTTGAGCTGGGCCGGATATAGGTACGGAAAGAACCGCAATGGCGATCAGATGGATGTCGTCGAGGAATTGCGTCGTCCGCGACGCATCACGGCGGGACAACCTTACGACACCGTTGTCGCAGCAGAAAACCACAATCTGCTAAACATGATCGTATGGGAAAACGCGGTCGGCTATCTGCGCCACTTTCACGACCGCCTTCTCGACGGCAACCAGAATGGCCGAACCCTTTATGTCCACACCTGGCTTGGCGTCGATAAGGACAATCCCGCGCCCTGGCTGGAGCATGAGACAAACGCATCGGTCGTGTGGCAATGCGTAGCGGAGAAAGTGAAGCTGACGCTGCAGGCTGAAAAGCGCCCGGCCAATCTTTCCGTCGTGCCTACCGGGACGGCTCTCGTGGAGCTGGTGAAAAGGACAATTGATGGGAAGGTTGTCGGCCTGACCGGAAGCACCAGGGAAAAACTCGATCGGATATTCCGCGACGAGGTTCATCTGACGGATATAGGCGTGTATTTTGTCGCAGCGGTCCACTACGCCTCAATCTATCGCCAGTCGCCCGAGGGCGCCGCAGCGCCGCCGACCGTGCCCCGGGATCTTGCGAAGGAACTGCAGAAGATTGCATGGGCGGTCACCCGCGATTTTCTGCAGCGGGAAAGCGGGCAGCCGCCGAGCATGGCGGAATGCCGGCGAGTCATCGTTGAAAAAGTCTGCCGAAGCTTTTGGCTGCATGTCCGCGAACCGAATGAGGTCGGCGGCTGCCAGCGCTATTTTGCCGAAACTCGCCCGAACCTCGGGGGCAATCCCTTCATCTGGCCGGATCCGAATTGGAGGGCCCTGCCAAAGCCGACGCCTTAGCTCCTCTGTCCATCCTTACACCCGCCATGGAATGGCTGTCCGAGCCTGGTTGATCGAATCTGATTTGCCGGGACACGAGAGGGCGATCTCACAGTCGTGGCACACCGGACCCCTTCCGGTGTCACCCGACTGTCAGATGGAAGATCAACAGATGAACTATCGATGTTCGGAACGTGCGCGCTGCGCCGTTCTGATGTCTTTCGCCAAGTGCAATGGCGTATGCACGATCACCGGCCCAACAACTCCATTTAGAGTTCTTTACGGCCGGGATACATTGCCGCGACAACGCCCCTGTCAGCGCCGACGTGGTTTTCCATGGTATCCCTTCACCCAGCTGCGAAGGCTCGACTTCGCAGCCGTGATCTCGGGTCGGCCCGCCAGCCGACCAGCAAACTGCTAGTTAGCCGCTCCGTATGGGAAGAGGTCATTGAGTTTGTAGGCGACCTCGGTACGGTTCGTCGCTTTCAGCTTCTTCATGATGTTGCGGATATGAACCTTGACGGTGCTTTCCCGCAGGTTGAGCTCGTAGGCGATGATCTTGTTGGCCTTGCCCTTGCGAAGGGCTTCGACCACTGCTTCCTGGCGCAGTGTGAACATTCCCGAGAGTGGCCGATGTTCCGCCGCCGACGTCGCAGCACTGACCAGGTGCCGCATCGAGAGGACGCTGCTTGCCGGAACGAAGATCCCCCCGGCAACAGCCAGGCCGATCGCTTCCACGCAGACGCCGATGCCAACGCAAGAGGGAATGAAACCTCGAGCCCCGTATTCCAACATTTTCACGACCTGCGCGAGATCGTCCGAGTCGGAGAGCACGATGATCGGCGGCGACTTGAACTCGGCCGTCAATTTCGAGATGTCAGTCGCAAGTGCGGAATCGTCCGCCTTTCGACCGCCTATATTGAACAGGACGGCCTGGACAGGCGGATAGAGATCTTTTTCTAATTTCCATTCCTCGATGGAGCCGACAGCGCAGACATCCATCTCAAGGCCACGCCCGATGAGGGCTTTGGCAAGGCATTCGCGATCAAGCGCTCTCGCGTCGATGATCACCAGGCATCCGTCATGGTTTACTCCCTCACCGCCTCGATCATCTCTTTCAGCGAGCTTCGGGATGTCATTCATAATGCGAAAGGATTCTGCCACAGCAGGAGAACGGCTGTAGCCGCTTGGTGTGGAACTCATCTTACCCCCTTACCTGAAGTCTCGGAACGATTGTCCCCTTCAGGAACCGCAACTATAAGTACGCCAACAGACTGTCTTTACACCTTTCAACCTTTTATTAAGGTCAATATACAGGAGATACGTAATTTAGTCTATGCGCAAGTAAGCAGCTAGATAAAAATATTTACGAGGGCGACAAGCTAAGTTCCAATAACGAATTGGATATCTGCTTATAGTTAACGTGCACGTCAAAATGCTCCCCATAAAGCTCGATTCCGACCCCCTCCATGAACTTTCGGACACTTGACCCGTTCCGGGCCAAAAGCGGCGTTTCGGGACATCGACCACCTCGGCGTGGAAGCAGACCGACATCCGGGCATCGCGGCGCCAGATAATCGGCAGGCCGACATATCAAAATAGCAAAGCTGGAGGTTTCTGGCAGCTTTTACCTAAAATAGCGGGCCAGCGTAGCGGAGAAGTTCAGTCGCAAGAATGCCGGCCAGAAAGCCGGCAGGCCAAGCCAACAACACACCCGCTTCATATAGGAAATTGTTGAGTCCGTGACGGTGATTGAAGTAAAAAATCGCCGGCAATACGGGCAGTCCGTAAAGCGCCGCCGCCCATACTGCACCCTCGAACCCGAACAAGTAATACCCGAGGGGCAGGCATGTAAAACTTGAGACCGCGCGAATGAAATTCAAGACGGTCTGGTTGCGCGGCTCATTGACGGCGAGATAGATCGCGGACAGGGGACCGAAGCGCATGATGAGAAGACTGAACGATAATATCTGGATAATGGGAGCAGCATCCCGGTAACGATCATCGTAGAGCGCTTCGATGATTGCCGTGCCGCTCGAATAGATCGCGCCCGCACTTCCGACGAAAGCGAGATCCAGCGGCAATCGCATTTTCCAGAACATGGAGCCGAGCTGTTCCGGGCGCTCCCTTGCAATCTTGCCCAAGGCGGGCATTGCCACGTTTGAAAATAGCCGGCCACCGGCACCTTCAAGCATCGAGATAAGATTGAAGGCCAGGCTGTAGAAGCCAAGCATGAGGGGGCTGGTCCACCCGGCGAGAAAGATACGGTCTCCATTGGCGGCGATCATCGTAAGGATCGACGACAGCATGATCCAGCGACCGAACCGAATGAGATCCCTTATCGCTGCAGCTTCCCAGTAAAGGCTGTTGCGATGACCCGGGAGCCATATGTGAGTAAGAATAGTGGTCGTTAATGCAGATAAAAGCGTCGCGGCGACGAATGACCAAATCGAGCCGGTGTACCACGCAAGCGAGATCGCGATCACCAGGTTTACGACCTGAGACACTATCTCGATCAGGGTCACGCGCCCGAGATCGAGGTGCCGGAACGCGGCGATCAGTTTTGTGGATTGCAGCCCGGTAATCACGGTACAAAAAGACATCCCCATGATGATGGCCGGCAACGACGGGACCGTGTAGACCGATCCGGCCGGGAACAGGCCATACTCGGCTGCACGCCCGATCCCGATGGCGATCAGGACGCACGCAAACCAGATCAAGCAGCCGTGGAGGATTTGCAGCGCCCAGGCGGTATCGAGATAGGATTGGTCGTCGCCGAATTGGCTCTGTATGGCCGCAGGCCTGAGCCCGAGATCGGACAACATGGCGACCGACACCTGAATCATGGTGGCGACGGCCATGATGCCGAACATTTCCGGAATCAGCAGCCTTGTCAGCACCAGATTGCTTGCGATGCGTATGACCTGCGAGAACAGATACCCCATCATCGACCAACCTGCGGCCTGGATGATGGTCGTGCGAAAACGCCGTTTTGGCGGCGGAGCCGTCACCGGTAGAGGGTCGAGAAGCAACCGCTCGCCGGCGTGAGGGGAAGAACCCTGCTTCCAATCCGAGGGAACGATTGCGTCAGTCACAGAATACTCCTCGTTCTTTAAGACGACTTACCAGTTCAATGTCGAAGGCGCACAGGCAGCGTGCCCCGGCACGTCATGGCAATTGCGAAACAGTATTTTTCGGGATCCGGCCAACGTTCATCGACTACGCAATCTCGGCGACCCGGGCCGGCGCTCGACTTTGAACTTTGGCCTCCGTGTCGGCTATCCCATGGAGCGCAGCCGAGACCCCGGAGGCTTCAAGAACAGCGCGCATGTGCTCGGAGAGGACGCGAACATACGGATCGAGCACCATGCTGTCGTGGTCTCCCGGCACTTCCGAGACCCGCAATTGCGGCACATGCCCGCCCCAGCCGTTGTCCGGCAGCAGTACATCGCGGTTCTGCTTCAGGTGACGGCCGCCGCCAAGGCTGTAAAAGATATCGGGCTTGGGACGAAACAACGTGACCTTGCCGGAATAAGACCTGACATCGTACCTGAGCAACGCTCTCCTGAACGCCATCTCTATCCGGACATTGTTGAAATGCTCAGGCGATTCGCCTTGATGCTCCAACTCGAACTTGACGCGCTGTTCCTCCTGATAGGCACGACGGTCCCTCAGATACGCGCCGACAAACCTCATCTTGTGTCGGCGCATATCCTGCAACTTCATGCTGATACGGTCGCGCAAAGCAAGCCCCGGCTGCCGCGGCATGGGGGTGTCCAGCATGATCACCTGGGAAACCTCTTCTCCGGCATCTTGAAGCTGCTGGGCCATTTCAAAGGCGGTTATGCCACCCCCCGAATAGCCGGCGAGGAGATAGGGGCCGCTGGGCTGCACCGTGCGGATTTCGGCAATGTAATCGGCTGCCATCTCTTCGAACGTCGCGTGTGGCTCGTGGTCGCCGTAAAGTCCGCGGGCCTGCAATCCGTAGACCGGCCTGTCCGCGCCCATGGTCATCGCCAGATGGCGAAGGTTCAGGACATTGCCGAACATGCCGGCGCAGATGAACAGCGGGGTTGCTTTTGCATTCTTGCTGGGGTTCATCAGCACCAGATGGACCGGCTTTGCGGTCGTCGTCGGCGGGCTCGCCGCAAGCCCGGATCCTGCGGCTTCACCTCCATCCGGCAATTCCGCAGCGATGCGCTCCGCACACTGGGCTATCGTCGGCGCCTCGAACAGCGTCGATATCGGCAGATCGAGCGCATATTGCTTCTTGATCATCCGGAATAGGCGAACCGCGATCAGCGAATGCCCGCCCATGTCGAAGAAACTGTCGTGGATGCCGACCTTGGCGATGCCGAGGAGTTCCCGCCAATAACCGGCCAGCGTTTCCTCGATCGGATTGCGCGGCTCGACGAACTCGCTTTCGAGGTCCGGCCTCTCGAAATTGTCGCCGGACGGCGTCGCGGTTTCGGCGGAGGCGGCAATCCATTCGCGCAGAGTTTCGAGATCGATCGAACTGATGATCGGCTGAGGTTCGGATGTGGCGAGCGCACGTTGCAGCGCCGAGAAGCCTTCCGCCGGCAGGATACCGTTGCGGACCTGGGTACCAAGCTTCAACATCGCCGGAGAAAGCGCGGTCGGCTTCGCTTTGGCAGCAGCCGGGGCGTCCGCCTGGGATGCGAGACCGAGCGCAAGATCGTTCTCCAGCCTGCGCATGACGAATTTTTCGGCTTCGAAGACGATATTGCCACCGGGATCGGTGATCGTCACGTCGAAGGCCGCATAACCCTCGCCGAAATCGCTGCTGTCGGCGAGCTCGACGATACTGACGACCTCGGCCGGCAGCGGCATGTGAAGGACCACCCGGCCATAGGTTGCCGGCGCCCAAAGCGAGGTCTCGGCGTCGTAGTCCTCGGCAAGTTCCATGGCAAAACCGGTCGCAATGTCCAGCAGGCCGGGATGCAGCAGGACCCCTTTCGCAAGATCATCGGCAAAGATTGGGTCCAGTTTCAATTCCGCAATAGCCTTGCCGCGCCCCATGGCCATGGATCGCAGGACGGCCCAGCGGGGGCCAAACCGGATATGTTTCTCCTGAACCGCGCGAAGCGTGCTGCCGTCTCCGGCGGCCTGTGACCCGTCGCAGCGAGCCGCGACAGCGGCGATGTCGACCGCCGCGCGCCTCTGTTGCGCCCGCGGCTTGAGGACGGCTTCGGCGTGCTTGACGAACAGCGCATCCTCGCCATCCGCGGGGCCTGCCAGAACCATGACTCGAAAATGCTCCGCCGCCGGCTCCAACCGCACGCGTACGGCCTTCTTTTCTCCGTCGTTGAAGACAAGCGGTCTCAGGAATACGAGGTCCGCCACCTCCGCTTCGAACGGAAGTCCGTATTCCCGAGACGCCTGTGCAATCAGTTCCAGATAACCGGTACCCGGCATGACCGCCTGGCCGGAAAGCAGCCGATGTTCGTCGAGCATCCATTCCGTCTCGGGGCTGACCAGCGCCTCGAGCCAGGGCAATCCCGTCTCGTCCTCCTTCCAGTGCTGGAAGAACGGACCGGCAGCCGACCCGGCAACCGGCTTGATCCACCCGCCGCCTTCGGACTTGCCAAGCGCCCGTGCCGCAAGACCGACTTCATTCCAGACACCCCAATGCAGCGCGACGGTGGCGCGGTCGGCGCGATGGGAACGGCTCTGCGCGAAGGCGTTGAGATAGGCGTTGGCGGCGACGTAGTCGACCTGCCCTGCCCGCACCACATCGGTGCTGGTGGAGGAAAACATCAGGAAGAAATCGAGTGCCACGTTTTCGAATGCCGCATCCAGCACAGTGGTACCGAGCACTTTCGGCATCAGGACCCTGTCGATGCTGTCGCGTGTCTTGGTCTGGATCAGGCCGTCATCGACCGTGCCCGCGGCATGGAAGACACCATTGATTTCCCCGAAGCGGGCAAGCGACGCCTCGACCGCCCGGCTCATCTGCTCCGGATTGCCGACATCGCCGAGCAGATAAAGAACGTCCGCCCCCTTGTCCTCAAGCTTCCGGATCGCCGAAATCGCCCGCCGAACGGCGCCATGGCCGTGGGTGCGATCGTAGAAATCCCAGCGTTCCCGCGGCGGCAGAACCGTGCGGCCGACAAGCACGATCCGCGCCCGGAAACGGCCGGCGAGTTCGTCGGCAAGCGCCAAAGCGACGTCGCTGAGGCCGCCGGAGAAGAAGTAGACACCGCCTTCACGCAGTGTCGCCTGCTCGGACGAGACGTCTTTCAAAAGCAGCCGCTGATGAACCTGCGACCAGCGCCGCCCCTTGCGGAATGCGACGATTTCGGATCCTGGCTTGGCATGCAGATCTTCCCAGAGCTGCTCGATCATCGCCTCCGGTTCCGCGACCTCTTTTTTCTCCACCCGTCCGGTCATACGCCGGAAGGAGAACTGCTTGTCGTTCCGCTCGGCCTTGGGCGGCAGATCGATATCGATCACTCTGACCGTGGCACCAGCCATCTCCTTGGGCAGGACCAGGCTGGGTCCGAGGACGGTGGCCTTTTCGGGATAGGGCAAGGGCTCGCCCGAGACCTGCTGCATGCCATTGGTGATGACGGTGAAATGCATGTCGGCAGCGCCCGCTGCATCCCCCAGGGCCTGGGCGAGATGCAGCATGCTGTCGAAACCGCATTCCTGGTTGCGATGGAAGAAGTTCGAGCCGGGCCGGAAGGTTTCGGCCTGTGTCAGAAGCCACATATGAACGATACGCGACGGCAGGCCGCCGTCACCGACAAGCCCGGCAATGAGGGCGTCATATCCGGCGCGGCCCAATTCCGGGCAGAGCATATAGTCCTCGGCGCTGCGGCGAATGAAAGCGTCGCCCAGGGACACCGTAGCGACGCGATGGCCGGCCGTCCTCAGCCCCTCGACCAGCCTCTGGCCGACCCCGGCCTCGTCGAGGAAGAAGAGCCAGGATTGCGCCTCCTTCTCAGCGCCGAGTTCGTAATCAGCGAGCGTCTGCTTCCAGGAGGGGCGATAACCCCAACGCGCGATATCGGGTTCCTTCGAAAGGACGGGTTCGGCGCTCTTGCCTCTCTCATTCGCTCCGGCGCGGTCTATGAAGAAGCGCTTGTGCTGGAACGGATAGGCCGGCAGCCGGACCCGGCGCGGCGAACGGCCCTGCCAGAGACGGTCGATATCAACATCGAGGCCAGTGGCCCATGCACGCCCGACTGCAGAGAGGAAATAAAGCCGGTCGTCGCCGGCCTCGTCGGGATGCGGCAGGCTGTTGATCACCTGGTTGGCGGGGATGGAACCCTGCGCCTTTGTCAATGACGACAGAACGCGCCCGGGACCCACCTCGATATAGATACGTCCCGGTTCCGCCGAAAGCGCTGCCATGCCATTCGCGAAATAAACGGTCGAACGAAGGTGACCGACCCAATACATCGGATCGGTTGCCTCTTCGGCGCTCAGCGGCAGGCCTGTACGATTCGACAGGATCGGAATGGCCGGCGCCCGAAGAGTAATACCGCGCAGGAAGGCCTCGAAGGCCTTGAGAATGGGGGTGACCAGCCGCGAATGCGCGGCGATGTCGATCGGAACGCGGGTCGCGTCGATGCCCTGCCCCGCCAGAAACTCCCGGAAGAGGTCGAGATCCTCGTTGAGGCCCGACACGACGCAAAGCGAGGGTGCATTGACCGAGGCGATGTCGAGCGATGACGGCAGGAGTTCGCAGAGCCGGTCGTGATCGAGCGGCACGCTCATCATGCCGCTAGGCCGAATAGTCTCGAACAGCCTGCCCCGCAGATGTACCAGGTTGACGGCATCCTTGAAGGACATGACGCCGGCAACACAGGCCGCGGCATTCTCGCCCATCGAGTGACCGATCAGCGCCTTCGGCTTCACACCCCAGTCCATCCATAGACGAGCCAACCCGATCTCGGTGATCAGGATGGCCGGAAGTTGCAGCGAGGGGCGAAGGAATGTTTTCGCAGCCGTTGCGGAGTTTTCGCCGAGCCACGCCGTGCGGATCTCGTTTGCTGCGTCGATAGGCAGATGGGAAAGCCCCTCTTCGACGATCCGCCGGAATGTCTGATCTTCCTCGTAGAGCCGCTTGGCCATGCCGACATATTGAGCACCGCCACCCGGAAACAGGAATATGGCGCCGGAATTGTTCTGCACGGGCTGATGGACGAAGCCGCGGCTGCCGGGGTTGGCAAGGACCGCGATGGCGTCCTCCCGGCCACGCACGGCGACCACCATGCGGTGGTCGAAATGTTTGCGGCCATGCTGCAGCGTATAGCTGACGTCATCGAGCGAAAGGCCGGGCTGTGCGGAGATCGCCGAACCGAGCCGCTCGGCCGCCTGGTCGATCGTCTTTCGCTGGCGGGCCGAAAGGAACAGCAGCATCGGATCGGAATCGGCACCGATCTCCGCGTTGGCCCCGGCGACGTCGGCCACGTAACGGGTCGGTGCCTGCTCGATGATGGCATGCGCATTGGTACCGCCAACGCCGAGCGAATTGACGGCCGCCCGGCGAGGACCCGGCGCATGCGGCCATTTCACCAGCTTGTTGTTGACCCGGAACGGGCTCTTCTCGAACTCGATCGAGGGATTGGGGCGTTCGAAGCCGAGTGTCGGCGGAATCTCGCCCTCGTTGACGGCAAGCGTCGCCTTGATCAGACCGACGACGCCAGCTGCCGTATCGAGATGGCCGATATTGGATTTGACCGATCCCACATGGCAGAAGCCGGTCCGGTCGGTGCTCTGCCTGAAGGCCGCCGTCAGCGCCTCGATCTCGATCGGATCGCCCAGGAACGTGCCGGTGCCGTGGCACTCGACATATTGAATGGTGTCGGCATCGACGCCTGCGAGCCCCTGAGCCTCCAGAACCGCCTCAGCCTGACCGCCGACGCTTGGCGCGAGATAGCCCGCCTTGTTGCCGCCGTCGTTGTTGACGGCCGTGCCCTTGATCACGGCATGGATCACATCGCCGTCGCGAAGAGCATCCGAAAGCCGGCGCAGCACGACTACCCCCACGCCGCTTCCGAAAACGGTTCCCGCCGCGCGATGATCGAAAGGCCGGCAATGCCCGTCGGGCGAAAGGATCTCGCCTTCCTGGAACGTGTAGCCGCGGCGATGCGGGAACTCGATCGTCACCCCGCCGGCAAGCGCCATGTCGCACTCGCCGGAGATCAGGCTCTGGCAGGCATAATGCACCGCGACAAGCGATGTCGAGCAGGCGGTCTGGACATTGACGCTTGGACCGCGCAGGTCGAACGTGAACGAGGCTCGCGTCGCCAGAAAATCCTTGTCGTTGCCCGTATGGCGCAACAGGAACATCCCCACCTGGTCGATCAGGTTGCGATTGCTGCAGACGTTGAAATAGAAATAGCTGCCCATGCCGCAGCCGGCGAAAATACCGACCGGGCCGGGCTGATTGTTGGGCGTGCGGCCGGCATCCTCCATGGCTTCCCAGGCGCATTCCAGGAAATGGCGGTGCTGGGGATCCATGATCGCCGCCTCCTTCGGGTTCAGACCGAAGAACTCCGCGTCGAACATTTCCATATCGGGAAGGTCGGCGCCTCGGGGAACATAGTTGGGGTGATGGAGCCGCTCGGGGTCCTCGCCTTCAGCGATCAGGTCCTCCGGCGAAAACGTCCGGACCGACTCGACGCCGTTTCGCAGGTTCTGCCAGAATTCCGAAACATTACGCGCACCCGGCACTCTCAAAGCCATGCCGACGATTGCAATATCGCTGGCACAGACCTGGTTTGACCCCTCAAGCATCGACACCGCCCCAATCCGCGGAGGCCAACCTGATGACATCACCCCAATGATGCCACGAGCCTCGTTCCGCTTCCCAGTGAAATCCACGAGCGCAAACCCGCAGCCTCAATGTGCTGCCAGCCAAGACGCAATCGCAATTACTCCTTTGGAAGCCATGATCATCCGTATGGGGGAAAGCCGGGTATGGCCTGCAATTCAGGCTTAGCCGCGATCATCCGCATGGGTGGTCCGGCGCATGTTGAGTTTTATACCGCTCCCCGTTTCTATCGGAGTGCCTGGAACAGCAACAAGTGGGGACAAGCTTTATGGGCGAATTGAAGTGTGTTTTGATCGGTGGCGGTTTATTACTGGTTCAATGCGCTGAAATTCTGCGGGGGCGCGGACATAGGATCGAGGCCGTAGCGACGTCGAACGGATCGGTCAGAAACTGGGCCCAGGCCCTGGATATCCCCGTCGTGACGCAAGAAGGCGATTACGCCGCGCAGCTGACCCAATACGACTACGACTGGCTCTTCAGCGTCGCCAACCTGAAAATGGTTCCCGACGCGGCCTGGCGGCATGCAAAAATCGGCGCCGCCAATTTCCATGACGGCCTGCTGCCGGACATGGCCGGCCTCAACACACCCGCATGGGCGATCCTCGAAGGCCATGATCGGCACGGCATCACCTGGCACGAGATCACCGAAGGGGTCGACGAAGGCGATATCTACGTGCAGCAGCGTTTCGAGATCAGCGCCGACGAGACGGCGCTGACGCTGAATACGAAATGTTTCGAAGCCGGGATCGCGACTTTCTCCGACATGCTCGGCGATATCGAGCGCGGCACCTTGAACCCCCGCCGGCAGGATTTCGCGACCCGCACCTATTACGGACAGTTCAAGCGTCCTTCGGCCGCCGGTACGCTCGATTTCACCGCCTCGGCAAGCGAGCTTTCGCGCCTGACGCGCGGCCTGGATTTCGGCCCCACCTACCTCAATCCCCTGGCAACGCCCAAGGTCCGTTTCGGCAACGACGTCTTCACCGTCAGGAACCTTCGCATCCTCGACGGCGAACTGAACGGGGAACCCGGTCTCGTCCTGTCGGTCGGCGCCCATGGTGTGACGATCGGCACCGCAGACATGCCGGTCCTGCTCGAGGCCGCCCGCACGGATGGTACCAGGCAGATCGCGCTCTCTTCGGTACTGCGTCCGGGCGATCAGCTGCCACTTCCGGGTGAGGCGGACAGCACCACTCTGTCGGAAGCAGTTTCCGCTCTTGCGCGGCATGAAACCTTCTTCCGTCGTGCACTCGAAGCCGCCACCGATATCGCACTTCCCTATATAAAGGCATCGGAAGCCGGCCAGGTGCCGGATATCCGCATCGTTCCCCTGCTTTTTGCCGGGCAACTTTCGCGGCAGCAGCGGATCGCATTGACGGCAGCCTTCCTCGTGCGTCTTTCCGGCCAGACCACGTTCGACCTCGCCTTTACGAACGACCGGTTGGCAGATCTCGACGCCCGCCACCCCGGCTATTTTGCGAAGTCCATTCCGCTGCGGATCGACGCCGCGGGACAGGTCTCGGTCGAGGATCTGCTCGGGCACGTCGATCAGGCGTTGAGGGTACTGGACCAACGCCAGGGTTATTGTCGCGATCTGGTCGACCGTTATCCTGGCCTCGCGGCGCCGGAGTTGACGGTCGGTATAGCAGACATCACCAACCTGGCGCTTGCGGATGAGATCGAGGGCTGTGCGCTGACCTTCCGGCTCGGCGAGACCAGGGCCGACCTGCTCTACGACCGGGCGCGTATCGACGAACGGCAGGCGCAGGATCTGGCGACGGCGTTTGCGATCCTGGCCTCGGCGTTCGAGGACCGCGCGACCTTGCTGCAGGACCTGCCCTTGATGTCGAATGCCGACAGGAACATGGTCCTCTTCGACTGGAACCGGACGGAACGCGAATACGATACCGTCGCCTGCATCCATCAGCTTATCGAACGGCAGGTCGACCGGACGCCGGATGCCGAGGCTCTGGCATTCCACGGCCGCTCCCTTTCCTACCGCGAGATGGACGAGCGGGCCAACCGCATCGCGCAAGCACTGGTGGCTGAGGGCGTCGGCCCTGACGTCACCGTCGGTCTTTACCTGCCGCGTTCGCTCGATCTGGTCGTCGGCGCCCTTGCTATCATGAAGGCGGGCGGGGCCTATATCCCGCTCGACCCGCATTTCCCGGCGGATCGCCTCGCATTCATGATCAAGGACAGCGGCGCCAAGCTGGTTCTGACCGAGCGGCGCCTCGCGAAATCCGAGACGCTCGAAGGCAGCAACTTCCTGTGCGTCGAGGATATCCTCAGAAACCAGACGGCAGCGGATCGTCCGGCAACCGGCGTCACTTCCAGCAATCTCGCCTATGTCATCTACACGTCCGGCTCCACCGGCCTTCCAAAGGGCGTGATGCTGGAACATCGCAACGTCGTGAATTTCTTCGCCGGCATGGACGAACGGGTGCCGCGCACGGCCGATCGTCACAATGTCTGGCTGGCGGTCACCAGCCTCTCCTTCGATATCTCGGTTCTCGAACTCTTCTGGACGCTCGCCCGCGGCTTCAAGGTCGTCATCCATTCCTCCGAAATTATCGAAGCCAAGGCGAAGGGCGCTTCTTCCGCCGGAAGAGGTACCAATCTCGATTTCGGCCTCTTCTACTGGGGCAATGACGGCGGATCGGGGCCGGACAAATACCGGCTGCTCATCGAAGGCGCCAAATTTGCCGATGCCAACGGTTTCGATTCCGTCTGGACGCCGGAGCGCCATTTTCACGCGTTCGGCGGTCCCTATCCGAACCCGGCGGTCACCGGCGCGGCCGTCGCGGCTGTGACCCGGAACCTTTCTATCCGGGCCGGCAGCTGCGTTCTTCCGCTCCATCATCCGGCGCGCGTCGCCGAGGAATGGGCGGTGATCGACAATCTCAGCAACGGGCGGGTCGCGCTTGCCTTCGCCTCCGGCTGGATGCCCGAGGATTTCGTCCTGCGCCCCGAAAACGCGCCGCCGAAGAACAAGGCGAGCCTGACCCGCGATATCGAGGTCGTCCGCAAATTGTGGCGCGGCGAGAGCGTCGATTTCGATTTCGGCGCCGGCACGGTCGCAGTCGTGACCCAGCCGCGCCCGGTCCAGAAGGAACTACCTGTCTGGCTTACAACCGCCGGCAATCCGGAAAGCTACCGGGAAGCGGCCCGGCTTGGTGCCAACGTGCTGACCCACCTGCTTGGCCAGTCGGTCGAGGAGCTTGCGGAAAAGATCCGCATCTACCGGCAGACGCTTGCCGAGACCGGCCGCAATCCGGCCGATTATAAAGTCACATTGATGCTCCACACCCTGATGGGCAACGATCGCGACGAGGTGCGGGATCTGGCGCGCGGCCCGATGAAGGAATACCTGCGCAGCGCAGCCGCCCTCATCAAGCAATATGCCTGGGCGTTTCCGGCCTTCAAGAAGCCGCAGGGCGTCGCCCAGCCGATGGATATCGATCTCCAGTCGCTGGCGCCCGAGGAGATGGACGCTATCCTGGAGTTTGCCTTCCTGCGTTATTTCGAAGACAGCGGCCTGTTCGGCACCGTCGAGGATGCGCTGGAAAGGCTGGACCAGGTCAAGGCGGCCGGCGTCGACGACATCGCATGCCTCATCGATTTCGGCCTGGCCGACAATATCGTCCTGGAAAGGCTTCCCTTGTTGGCCGAAGTCGTCAAGACGAGCAAGAATCCCGTCAGCGACGAGGTCGGCGACGGTTTTGCGGAAGAAATCCGCAAGCATCGGGTTACGCATCTGCAATGCACGCCCTCGATGGCCCGCATGTTCATGATGATCGACGAGGACCGCGCCGCCTTAAGCGATGTCCGCCATCTCTTCCTCGGCGGCGAGGCGCTGCAGGGATCGCTTCTGGCAGCCTTGCGAACCGTCACTGACGCGACGATCGAAAACATGTACGGCCCGACGGAGACGACGATCTGGTCTTCGACATTCACGGCCGGCCCATCGACGGGCGTCGTTCCGATCGGCCATCCGATCGCCAACACCCAGCTTTATGTGCTCGACAACGCCTGTAATCCGGTGCCGCCCGGCGATATCGGCGAGCTTTACATCGGCGGCGACGGCGTCGCCCGCGGATATCACAACCGCGAACAGCTCACGCAAGAACGCTTCCTGCCCAACCCGTTCATGGAGGGCCGGATCTATCGGACGGGCGACCTTGCCCGCTTCGACCGGAACGGCGTGCTGCATTTCCTCGGCCGCACCGATCATCAGGTGAAGATCCGCGGCCATCGCATCGAGCTTGGCGAGATCGAAGCGCGGATCGGCACATTCGCCGGCATCCGCGAGGCTGTCGTAGTGGCCCGCAAGGACAGTCCCGGCGACGTGCGCCTGGTCGCCTATATCCGTACCGACGGAACGTCCGTCTCCGAACAGGAACTTCGTGCCCATATAGCCGACGCCCTGCCCGATGCGATGATACCTTCGCATTTCGTGACGATGGAAGCCTTCCCCCTGACGCCGAACGCCAAGGTGGATCGCAACAAGCTGCCGGCCCCGACGGAAAAGGTCCAGGCCCCGGCAGCTACGTTCATCGAACCGTCCAACAATCTGCAGCGGGATATCAGCGAGGTGTTCGGTCGCGCGCTTGGGCTTGAGAAGGTCGGCATATTCGACAACTTCTTCGCTCTCGGCGGGCATTCGTTGTTGGCGGTTCAGGTCCATCGGGAAATGAAGGCGAAGCTGGCGCCGGATCTGACGATCACCGACCTCTTCCGTTTCCCGACGGTTGCCCTCCTTGCCGACCATATCTCCGGCAAGGGCAAGGCGGATCTGCAGCTCGGCCGGGCAGCCGAGCGAGCCGCATTGCGGCGCAATGCGATGGAACGGCGCCCCACGCTGGTCCGCGTCGAGACCAAGGTCTAGCGATGCTGCTGGAGGGCATGTTCGACCCTTCCGTGTCGGTCGCCGAAGCCGACCTGCTCGGTGACGTTTCGAAACTTTATCCTGAAGAGAGAACGGCGATCGCCAATGCGGTGAAGAGCCGGCAGCAGGAGTTCACCGCCGGCCGCCTCTGCGCCAGGCAGGCCATGGACCATCTGGGCCTGCCTGGAATGGCCATACCGGTGGGATCGGACCGGGCGCCGATCTGGCCGGACGGGATCGCCGGAAGCATCAGCCATTCCGCTACCCGCTGCGTCGCCGCCATCGGCCGCCATTCGGACGGCATCAAGGCGCTCGGCCTCGATCTTGAGGAAGCGACGCCGCTTGACGACACCTATGCGCAGGAGATTTGCACTCCGCGCGAGCGACAGTGGCTCAACCGCCAGCAATGGGGCACTCGCGGACGATTGGTGAAAGCGATCTTCAGCGCCAAGGAATGCACCTACAAGTGCCAGTACGGCCTGACGCGCACAATGTTCGGCTTCGAGGCCATCCGCATCGAGCTGAACCTGGCGGACGGGCATTTCGCCGCCTATTTCGAGATCGATGTCCCACCCTTCAAGACGGGCGACCGGCTGGTGGGTCAGATCAGGCTGCGCGAAGGCTATGTCGTCGCCGGCATGACCATCCGCTGAAGCCGTCGGCCGGATCCGGGCGACTATCGCCAGGAACGACGCTTCCGGCCCGTTTCACCGTGCGGCAGACGGTCAGCAATCCGCAGCTATATTTCGCGTAACCGACTGCATTCGCTCAACGAATTGCATCGGATGACCGTATTGGGAGAAAGGATCAGACTTCAATTGATCCACCAGCCATCAAATGGGCGTAGACATGTTTGCGGTGGCTCCACCTGCCCCGAAATAGGATGAGCCCGTGCACACTCGAACGGTGTAGCTTGGCCAGCTTAGAACCCTCGGCCATCGGGCTATGATTGACCCCTTGTGACGCGTCGTCGGAGGGTAGCCATGCAACAGGACATATTGATCGCCGCGGCCTTGCTATTGTCCGTCGTCGTCCTGGTTCCGACTGTCTTCTTCGCGATTGAATGTCTCGCTGGAAGTCTCGGTGCTCGGAGCGGACCGCCACGTCCGAACGGGCGACGGCCGCAAGTCGCGATTCTTGTCCCGGCGCATAACGAAGAGCTCCAGATCACCGATACCCTGCGCAGCATCCAAAGCCAGATGCGCCACGGCGATCGGCTGATCGTCGTGGCCGACAATTGCAGTGATCTCACCGCATCGCTGGCACGTGAAGCGGGCGCGGATGTCATCGTACGGTTCGATCCGCTTCGCCGCGGCAAGGGATACGCCCTCGACGCCGGCGTCAGGTATCTCGGCCTGCTGCCGCCGGAGGTGGTCATCATCGTCGACGCCGACTGCTGGCTGGAGCCGGGCGCACTCGATAACCTCGCCATCATGGCCGCGGCAACGAACAGACCCGTGCAATCCCGCTACCTGATGTTCGCGCCGCCGGACGCAAGCATCAACCTCGCGGTTTCCGAATTCGCATTTCTTCTGAAGAACCGGATCCGGCTTCTTGGACTGGCAAAACTTGGGCTTCCTGCGCAATTGACCGGATCGGGCATGGCATTCCCTTGGGCCATCCTGCGGGACGCCGCCCTTGCGAACGGCGATCTGGTCGAAGACATGAAGCTTGGGCTGGACCTCGCGCGAATCGGCCGTGCTCCGCTTTTCTGCGATGCCGCAGCCGTCAGCAGCAGATTTCCGTATTCGAATAAAGGCCTCGAAACGCAAGCCTCCCGATGGAACGCGGGCCGCTTCGCGCTGGCGGCACACCTTTTCTCCGCCTTGCTGGACGTCAACACGTTGCGGAACAGGGCCTATCTGGCGCTCGTCGTCGATGCGCTCATACCGCCGCTGACATTGCTGGCAGCGCTTCTCCTGCTCTCGCTGTTTCCGGCAGTCTTCCTCGCAACTTCGGGAATTGCGATCGCACCACTTGCGATCTCGACCATCGCAATCCTTGCTTTCGACATCGCGCTATCGGTTGCCTGGTGGCGTCACGGCAGACGCGCGCTTCCCATGCATGCCATGGTGGACATTCCGGGATACATGTTCAGGAAATTGAGGATTTATCCGCGCCATATTCTCCAGGCCGGCGGGGCGGCCTGGATCAGAACCGATCGAAACAGGAATCACTGATGGGAGAGACCGGGGGCATTGCCCCCTTTCGGACGCTCGTGGTCACGACGCGGAATCCGAAACGACGCAGGCCTCCCGCCGTTTTGCCTTCGTCGCGGACAATTTCTGGGCAATATGCTCACCGACGCGCAGAGCGTTAGCGGCAATCGTCAGGCTTGGATTGGCCCCACCACTGGTCGGGAAGAACGAAGCATCCACGACATAGAGATTGTTCAGGTCGTGCGTACGGTTGTTGACGTCCAGTACCGCAGTGGCGGGATCCGGACCAAAACGGCACGTTCCACAGGCGTGGCCGTAGTTGAGCTTGACTTCGGACCAAAGCATCATCATCCGGTGCCGCTTGAATGCCTTCCGATATAGCTTGCGGAAGACCTGCATTCTTTGCCGCAGCTCGTTATGAATTGTGTATTCGAAATAGATGCTGGCGGCATCTTCCGAATCAGGCTTCACGCGATTTTCGGGATAGGGCAGATCCTCGAGTATAGAGGTGAATATCGTTGCGTTGCCGGAGATAAGAGCGCCGATCATCGCCGGAATGCGCATGAAGGGCTTGAGCGGCTTCAGCCAGGCGGCGCCGTTCTGGTCGATCAGGGACTTCAGGAAATGAAGCACGTTATTGGCGGTCGCAGTCAGGCCGGTGGACTGGATGACGCCCAGCTTAAGACCCTGATGTTCATAGAAATCGCGAAGGCCTATGGACTTTCCCGGTTCCGAAACACGGGTTCTGCCACGAGGCCAGACGGCGAAGAAATCGGACGCATGGAACATCAGGTTGCGCCCCACGAGATCCGACGTGTTTGCAAGGCCGTTCGGCCAGAATTCGTTGGTGGAGTTGAGGAGCAGCAAGGGTGTCGAAAGCGCGCCGGCCGCGAGCACATAGAGCCTGGCAACGATTGCCAGCTCGTTTCCATGCCTCCGGCACGACAATTGCGTGACCGCCTCGTCGTCGGCCGAGACCTTTTCCACGTTGCACTGGTCGATGACCATGGCGTTTCCGGTCGCGAGTGCCGGTTCGATGAATGCCCGCCGCGCATCCTGCTTGCAGGGTTTGTGGCAGATGGAGCCGCCGCATTGGCCGCACCCGTCGATATATCGGCAAGCCGTGTGAACCCGATAGGGATGCATCCCGTTCGCTTGCGCGGAGTCGAAAAAATGCTGGTCGCATCGCGTCATGGCAGGAGGTTCGATGACCTCCGATTGTGGCTGCAGCGGATCCTGGCTCCCGCGCACATGCAGGAGACGCTCCGCCTTGCGATAAAAAGGCTCAAGGTTTTCATAGCCTATCGGCCAGACCGGCCTGCCGGACTTGTCGGCGATTTTGAAATCGCTTGGGGAAAACCGTTCGAGCGCTGCGGCATAGATCAGCGTCGAACCGCCGACTCCGCAGCCGAGTGCAGGAAAGAACCGGACAGGGCGGGCATCCACCGAGCCGGAAATCTGCTGTGGCCACCGGCCGTTTCTCAGGCGCTGCGCTTCGTCCGGACTATCGGGGTCATCACGTTCGTCCTGCGAAAAGTGAGCCAGACCCTTTTCAATGAAAAGTACGCGGTGCCCGGCGGTTGCCAGTGCATATCCCATTGCCGCCCCGCCCATTCCGGCGCCGACAATGGCAACGTCCCATTCAAACTCCATCCACACCCCCAAACCAACACAAGGGCTGTGGCCATTCAAGCCTTCAGCCGGCGAGGCTCCCTCGGACGCAGAGCCCAGCACTCGATCGCCGCCATGTCCATTTTCTCAGCGGAAACGGTAACTCCGCCTTACCAGATGAAATATAAAATAAATCCACATGCCCAATTTTAAGTCAGATCAGAATATTTACCAAAAATCTGAGCACCACTTTGACGTTATACACGTGGGATTGTACTCAATCATTCCAGCAACAAAAGTAGGTAATAGGGAGATCACTCTTAGGAGGTAGGCAGGATACATTGTGCCCACCCTCACCTCGGCTATACTCGTCCGGCTGGTAGGGGTTTTTTAACGATGATCACACCTTTTGAGCCGAACATCGGAAATGACTACATATCGTATGAGCACAAACCTCCGCAGGGAGGGTTGGAATATCATGCTATCGCCTATGTGGCCGCCGCGGTGGACTTCGTCTACCTTCTGGGAGCAACCGGTGTCGGCTTCACGGGTTATCAGTATGCCGTTTTCGGATCTGCGCCCGATCCTTCGCTTTTTATTGGCATCGGCCTCGTTCTGTCGACGATCTTCGTGCTCGCCATGCACAGCGCCCAGGCCTACAGCCCGGAGAGCATTCAGCTCTTGAGGCCACAGATCCGGCTGATCTGCATTCTTATCCCAAGCGCCCTTGCCTTCCTTCTGACGGTCATCTTCTTTCTGAAGATCGGCACGACGTTTTCGCGCGGGGCGATCTTGATGACCGCTTTCATCTCTCTGTCCGGGCTGATCTGCACTCGCCTGTTCTGGCACTGGTATCTGCCATCAGCGGCAGCTGCGGCCTCCTTCAAGATGAAGCGGGTACTGCTAATCTGCCACGAGGAGTTTTCGGCCGAACATTGGCAGCATCAGGCTGCCGCAAGCGGCATGACCCTCGCCCAGATCATACGCCTGTCGGATGAAAATCTCCTGCCCGCAAACGGCCTTCAGAGACTGAGGCAAAGCGAGACCGACAGCATAGATGAGGTATTCATCGTATGGCGGGACCCGAACGCCTCCAATCTCGAATTCTACCTCGGTGAACTCAGGCGCTCGGCGTTGCCGGTCAATGTCATCTTCGATGGCGTCGTCGGCCGGCTGACCAGCGCTCCTGTCCGCAAGATCGGCAGCATGACCGCCTTTCAGACGCAGCGGCCACCGTTGAGCCTCTACGAACGCGGCACCAAGCGCGCATTCGACATCGTCTTCTCACTGGCCGCCATCCTCTCGCTGTTTCCGTTATTGCTCGTCGTGGCAATCGCCATCAAATGTGATTCCAAAGGTCCCGTGCTGTTCAGGCAGGTTCGCAAGGGCTACGGCGGACGCTCGTTCCGTATCCTGAAATTCCGCAGCATGACCGTCATGGAAGATTCGGGCGATATTCGCCAGGCGACCAGGAAGGACCCCCGTGTCACGAAAGTCGGGGCTGTCATCCGCGCTACGAGCATCGATGAATTGCCGCAATTCTGGAACGTCCTTCGGGGCGAGATGTCGATCGTCGGCCCCCGCCCGCATGCGCTCGCCCATGACGAACTCTATGACGCCCAGATCGCCAAATACGCCTTCAGGCGGCACGTCAAACCCGGCCTGACCGGCTGGGCCCAGGTCAACAATTGCCGCGGCGAGACGCCGAACATCGAGAAGATGGAAGAGCGGATATTCCACGACCTCTGGTACATCAACAACTGGTCGTTCTGGCTGGACATGAAGATCGTAGTGCGCACCGCGATCGAGGTCTGCGATTTCGGCAAGGCCTACTGATCTTTACCGCGATATTTCAGGCAGGCATATTATGAAGAGGGGAGCGCCGGAATGTGTGTCACATCGCGCATGCCGGCGGCCTCGATGAGAACCTCGCGAGGCGGTGCGTGGCTGATGAAATGGATGGGGCTTGCCGTCAGCCCGTAAGCGCCGCTGTTATGGACGGCAACAAGATCACCCTCTTCGATCCGCGGAAGCATCACACCGACGGCAAGCCGGTCGATCGAGGTGCAAAGAGGGCCGACGAGATTGACTTTCTCCGGTTCGCCCTGCCCGCCGACCTTGTGCATCGTATAGTTCCGATGCATCACCATCCCGAAATGGCCGGAAGCCGGCAGGTGGTTGTTCATGCCGCCATCGCAGATACCGATCCGCACGCCGCGCGATTCCTTGACCGACACGACGCGGGTCAGAAAATATCCGGCCTCGCCCACGAGATACCGCCCGAGCTCCAGCACCAGCCGGGTCTCGGCAAATTGCGGCAGCGCCTTGAAACCATCGAGATCCGCTGCGATGCCGGCAACGACCGCGGAAAGGTCGAGCGGCACGTCGCCGTCGTGATAGGGAACTCCAAGTCCTGACCCGAACACCAGCTTCTCCGGCCGAGGAATGTAAGCTTCGCAAACCTCCCGGAAAATGCCGATGAAGTTGCGATAGTTCTCGCAGATCGCCTCCGGCTTCAGGCATTGCGTGCCGGAATAGATGTGCAGCCCGACGATCTTGAGATTGGGCAGGGCCGCAATGTCCGGGATGTCCCTTGCGATATCCTCCCAGTCGATGCCGAAGGCTGAAGGCCGGCCGGCCATCTGGTCGCCGAAGCCTTTGGGGACCGTGGTCGGCGCGATGCGCACCAGGACATGCTGTATCCGTCCGAGCTCGCCGGCGACGACGTTTGCAAGCACCGCCTCGCGCACCGATTCCAGGATCAGTTCGCCAATGCCTCCTTCGATCGCTTCCCGGATTTCGAACTGCCTTTTTCCAGGACCTGTGAAGCTGATGCGCTCTGCCTCCCATCCAGCCGCTATCGCCGTCCTGAATTCCCCGATCGAGGAGACGTCGAGATATTCTGCCTGGCCCTTCATTAGGGAAAGCAAGGCAGGGTTTGGATTGCTTTTGGCGGCGAAGCTCAATGCGAAGCGTTGCTCGAAAGCTTGCCTCAGGAGCGCTGCCTGGCTCTCGATCGCCGATGCGAGATAGACATAGGAGGGGGTTCCGAATGATGCCGCCGCACTCTGCAGCCAGACATCGAGCGCCGAAAAATGGTTCATCAGGCGCTGGCTTCGGCAAAACGGATGATCCGGGCCGGCGTATCGAAATTTTCGAGCGTCACGTCTTCGGCGCGAATGGAAAGGCCCGTGGTTTGTTCGATAAATGCCAGCAGGTTCACCATCGAAACGGAATCGAGAAGGCCGGAGGAGAACAATTCGCTCTCGCTGTCGGCATGGGCGATATTCAGGGATTCCCGCAGATAACCGATCAACTTTCCATGGGTAAGGCTCATTGCAGGTTCTCCCGTGTTTCGGTCACTTTGACTTGAGCTGCCGGCGGCGGCGCACTTAAGGCAATTTCCCCGCCCTGCATCCATTCGCGACAAAGGCGCACGACATCCGGCCGCGCCAGCTTGCCGCTCGACGTCCGCGGCATGCTTTCCGGCCAGACATGGAACTGACGCGGCACCATGTAGGACGGCATTGCGCGCCGGCAGTAGCGCAGCAGGGCCTCCTCGTCGAACTTGCCGATCGGAGTTATCGCCACATGCACCGTTTGCCCCAGCTCCTCGTCGTCGACGCCGAAGGCGACCGCCTCCGCCACCGCGCCGCTGCGGCAGACGAGATCCTCGATCTCATCCGGACTGACGCGGAAGCCGCTGGTCTTGATCATCGCGTCGTTGCGGCCGATGAACCAGAGGTCGCCATCGGCATCGATCCGAACGATATCGCCGCTATAGACGACCGGTTCGTCGCCGATCAGGTGCCAGAGTTCCGGACACGGCCGGATCTTCTGCTCCGTCACCTCCGGCTTGCCCCAGTATCCCAGGCTGACGAGCGGGCCGCGATGGACAAGTTCGCCCTGTTCGCCGGGATAGGCGATGCCTTCGCCATGCTTGATGACATAGACTTCGGCGCCGGGAATCGCCTGACCGATAGCTCCCATCTTGCGGGCAAACTTCTGCGGCGAGAGATAGGTCGAGCGAAAAGCCTCGGTCAGCCCGTACATCAGATAGACATCCGTATCCGGGAAGACCCGCGGTATCTGCTCCAGGATGTTGAGCGAAATCTTGCCGCCGGAATTGGTGATCCGCCGCAGCGCTGGAAACTCCACGGGATTGTCCTTCAGCAGCCGCACGACCTGGCTCCAGAGCGGCGGCACGGCGGCCACCCCGGTCACCCGATGCCGCTGCATGGCCAGGACGATTTCGGTGGCCATCGGAACCGCCTGGTGCACGACGGTACCGCCCATCAGCATCATGGTCGTCAGCTGGTTGAGGCCGTAATCGAAGCTGTAGGGCAGGACGCTGAGTAACCGGTCATCCTCCCTCAGGCCGAGATAGCGCGATACGGAGCGGGCGCCGGCAACGATGTTGCGATGGGTCAGCATCACGCCCTTCGGCATGCCCGTCGAACCGGACGTGTAGATGATCATCGCAAGTTCTGTATCGAGGCGTGCAATCTCGTCGCCTGAAAGATCCTCCGGAAGATGATCCCAGACGTCGAATATGGTGTCGGCAGGCAATTTGCCTTTGACCAGAACATTATCGACCGTGTCGGGTAGCTTGCGCGCCCCAAGAGCCTCGGCGACCCTTGCCTCGACGATGAGCAGGCGCGCACCGCAGTCGTTGGCCACGTATTCGAGCTGCTCGACGGTCCATTGCGTGTTGACGTTGACGACCACCCCACCCACCTTGGCGATGGCGAACATGGCGGTGACCTCGGCGATGCTCTTGCGCAGGTGCACGATCACCCGGTCGCCGGGCCGGATATTGCGGCTCTGCAGATAACCCGCCAGGCGATCCACGTCGGCTGCAAGCGCAGCATAACTCGCGGCCCGATGACCGTCGATGATCGCAGGCTTGCCCGGCCTGGAGCCGAGGTTGTCAGCCAGAAGCTGATAGAAGTTGGTGGTCAACGCGTTCATGGCAAACTCCTCCAGCGGATGAGTGGATCAGGGACGGACATCGGTCTTTGTCTGTTCGCTCAAAAACGGACCGAGACGGGGATAGATCTTGCCCGGCGAGCCGACGACGATCGAATCCGATGGCACGTCCGTAGAGACGGCTGTGTTGGCTCCTATCCGCACCCGGTCGCCGATGCGGATATCGCCGAGAATGGTGGAGTTCACCCCGATAAAGACGTCATCGCCGATCCTGGGTGCACCGGCGCTCATGTTCGTGCCGATCGTGACATTGTGCATGATGCCGCATCGTTTTCCGATCACGGCGTCAGGGTGGATCGAAATCGATCCCTCCACGTGGATGATGTGAAAACCTTCGCCAAGCGTCACCTCCGCCGGTATCCACACCCGCGTCAGCGTCGAAACCACCATGTTGATCGCGCCGTAGATCTTCTGGAAAAACCGTTTGGCCACGTGGCTCCGGCGGCTCCCCGCCCACCGGCCAAAGCGATAGACCAGCAGCGAGATAAAGCCGGCATCGAGGATCCTCCTGCCGTGGCGCTCGTAGTCTTTCCGCACCAGTTCGCGAAACGAGGCGGGAGGCGCGTGCTGGGCCGCACTCTTATGGTCGCCCGTCGCCGCGGATTGAGGATAGAGAAACCGAAGCCGTGAAGTCATGCGAGCACCATCTCCAATGTGCGGTCGATATCACTCCATTCGACCCGGAAGTTCTCGCAGGTCCCCTCGCCGACGACGAAGGCATAGCCTTGCCCCTGGCGATCGGTCATGACCTTGAGAACTGAAACCACTCGATCTGCCGGCTGGATGACGAACAGGGCCGAATCCGGCGGCATGACCGTCAGTCCGTGGACCAGATGGCTGCCTTCCACACCGGCGACGATGCGGGCTCCGGCACAGGCGTGGATGATGTCGTCGACCGACGAGGCCAACGGATCGATGATCCGGAATCCGTATTGCTTCGCGAACCGTTCGGCGATGTCGGCCTCGTTCGACAGCAGGCGGCTTTCGCCCTTGTTCCCCCGCAGGATGAAGACGCCGGGGTGGACGGGAAAAGGTGGCGCCGATGCCAGAAGCTTGTCGCGGACCTGATCGGCCCGTTTCTTCTTGGCCTCGTTCTGCCCCTTGTCTCTGAAGAGGATGACCTCGTCGAAATGGACGTCGCTGACATAGATCGGCTTGAAATCGAGTTTGGTGGCATATTGCGGCTCGTGCCCCCGTGTGATCGGGCGCGTCGTTATCGGAGTTTGGTATTTCTCCGCCAGCGGATAGGTCAGGCAATCGTCCGAAAGCCAGTTGCCGAACCAGCGATTGCCGACCCAGCTCTCGAACAGTGCACCGCTGGTGGAGTGCTTGGGAGGCCCATAGACAGGCATCCGGCGGCTGCGGGGCCTGAGGCTCCTCGAGCAATCCGGCGCGTAGAGAACGCCATCGATCAAATCGATATTCTTGAGCCGGTAGCCGACCGTGGCCTCCTGGGTAGTCTCGTAATTTCCCCTGAAACCCTTGACGATCTCGCTGATCGGGCCGAACTGGGTGCCCTTTATGCGATCGAGATGATGTGGCAGAAACTTTGCGGGGCGAACGAAGCGCCGGCTCTGCGGGGCAATCGTCCAGCGATCGACGGCAACCGCTTCGATATCCGGGAGCGGCATCCCGGCAATCTTTCTCAGAGAATGCACGATCGGCAAAAAAGATATCAACCAACTATCCTCGCAAGGCGCAATCAGCATCGGACAACAGGAGTTTTCCTTGTGCGAAACTCCGCATCCCGACCAAGATATTCGCATGGCTGCCAATGGTTTCGCCGCTAATCTTTGGGCTATCGGGTTACTCATTTCGGCGTATCAGGCAACGCAGGCTCCTCTAGCCTCCTGAAGCGAGCTATCGGCTATTTACTGAGGGCATCCCACATTCTGCGTTCACTCCAGGCCTTTCCTGAAGCGCCAGGCAAAACGGACAATGTTCCGGATGCGTAGCAACTGTGTAACGAGATAGCTGCCCTCGCCAGGGTAGGCGAGCGCCACATAGTTCACGTAGTGGGATGCGAAGGCGAGCGAGATCGGTGCCTTGCAATCACGCGGTTCATTCGCCTTGGCAGCCCGATATCGCTGCATGAAATCGACAGCAAACAGCCTGAGCGCGTCGGCCTGCCGGGCATCCAGCGCGGCGGGTGGCCGTTGCTCACGGATACCCGCTCCGTAGATCGCCGCGAAGCTGACCGCAGCCACGTAGTAGGAGCCAAGTTCCGTCAGATGAACCTCATCGGAGAAGATTGCCTTCAAGCGGTCCGCCGTAGTCCAATCCTCGAATCCGCTAAAGGCCGGATCGGACGCCAGGCGCTCGACGAGCTCGGCAAGGGCAAGCGATGTTGGAATGAAGCGGATGTCGTTTTTGCGGCCAGCCGCCCCGATCTTATCGTTTACGCGGTTTACGACGCATCGCCAGACGGGCAGAGCCACCCTCTCATATTCGATCCATGGCTGTGGGTCCGCCAAAGACGAAAGGCTTATCCAAGGGGTGTAGAAGTATGTGATCCCGGCCGGATTTGCCGCGGTGAACGCCTGGTGATAGACATGGAGATAACGGACGGTTTCGCTCCACATCAACGCATCCAGAACACGATGTTGTTCGGTGATGATGAGAACGTCGTAAGGCTCGTCGGTCACTCGGACGAAGCCGCCGACGGTTCGCTGCTGGATTGAAGAACCGGTCATGTTCTCCAGCCTCCAGGACACGGAAATCCCTTCCTGCAGGGCGATGCCCTCGAAATGATCAGGATAGGGTCGATCAGTCAGGCTGTGTCCGGACAGCAGGACATGGTCTCGGTTGCCGGCCGAAAAGGCCCGGGGTGGAGTGTCAAGATCGCGCTCGGCGCCAACTGGATCAGGCTTCAACATGGCCGCGCCAAGCGCGAGCGCACCGACTGCGGACGTCGCGCAAGCTGCTGTCAAAATCCTCGAAAAACACATTCGAAATGGCCTCCGGCCCTTGTTCCCGATCTGGGCCTGATTGGCTTCGGTTTTCCGACGAAAATCCGAACCGAGGCCCTCAGCACCACGGCCTTCGACCGCGTAGGCATGGCCGCACCGCACCGCTCGTCCGCGCCACTTTTGCCATCACGAGATATTGGTTAAGGCCGCCCGGTCGTTTCGCAAGCCGCTCCGTGCGCGATGCGCTCATCTTAAAGTCGATTAGTACTTTCAGGCTCATCCGTTAGATGGAGGATTCGGGGCCGGAAGCTTACCTCTTTGTGCTCTGTTTGCAGGTGCCGAGGGCAGCCCTAGTATAAAGCGTCTTGTCCCGTTTGGGCGGGAAGGGGTTACCGATCATTGGGGGTCTGTAGATGCGTGGGATAACGAGTCTCGCGGGGCTTCTGCTCTGCCTGACATTTGGGAACGTCGCAGCTCAGACGACCTATCGCCTGCAGCCCGGGGATACGCTGCAGGTATGGATTGCCCAGGAACCTGAGCTTACCCGCGAAGTCGTCCTTGCTCCGGATGGATGGCTGTCGTTCCCGCTCGCAGGCCATATCCAGGGCGCCGGGCTTTCCCTTTCGGAACTGGAAGCGCAACTTCTCGGGCGGCTGAAGACGTATTTCAAAGACAGCCCCAATCTCACGATCATGCTGCGCCCCAATTCCCTGAACCCGCAGCTGATCTATGTCCTCGGCGAGGTCGATAGCCCCGGCGAATACCCTTATCGGGCCAATATGACCGTCCTTCATGGCATCAGTGTCGCCGGCGGCGTTTATCGCACGGCTTTGCTGGCCGCCGATCAGGACCGGTCAGTGGTGGTAAAACGCGAAGTCGAGCACTCCCGAAAACGCCTGCAGGAACTGCGGGCACGCATCACCCGCCTGGAGGCGGAAATGCGCGGAGAAAAATCCCTCGGCACGGCCGAAGCGCTCGCCGCCGACCCGGCCCTTGCCCAGGAACAATCGCTCCTCAACGCCCGGATGGAAGCGCTCGCCATGGAGGAAAAAGCCCATGAGCAAGGCAACCAGCTCTCCGAGCGAAACAGCCTCGCGATGCAGGAGCAAGCCGATACCATGACGAAACGGATAGACCTGGCAAGGCGTCGCCTCCAGAGCATCACCGGGCTCGTCGCCAAGGGCGTGACCGAAAGCTCCCAGCAGATGGTCCAGGAAGGTACGATTGCCGAACTCGAGGGACAGATCAGCCGAATCACATCTGAAATCGCAGTCACCGAGCGGGCAAAAATGGCGGAGATCGCGCGTTACGACAGCGCACGCCAGGCGCAGCGGACCCAATTGCTGGTCGAACTCAATGCAGCCCGCCGCGAACAGGAAGAGGCCGCGGCGCGACTTGCCGACAGCACGCGGATCATGACGATCTATGGCGAGAGCGCTGCCTCGAACCAGCAAAGAGAGCGGCGGGTGCTCGGCTATCAGATCGTCCGGACCGCCAACGGTGAAACACAGGAGTTCGCCGCAACCGAGATGACCCCGATCCTCCCCGGCGACCTGCTGCGCGTCGTCTACAGCGATCCCGCGAACAACCGGGATGCGGGGACGATCCAGCCATTGGCCAGGGTCGAAAGCCCTACGTCCGGGTTAACGACGAGAGCGGCTCGATAGGGGAGACTTCGTGATGACCAACGTATTTCGTACGCGAAGCAATGAGGCGACAGCATGATCAACGAACTAGGACGCAATATCCTCTATTTTATCGAGATCGTACTCGCCAAACCCTTCTATGCCATCGTGCCCGGTCTGGTTGCTCTTCTGGTGGGAGCCTACTTCATTTACGCCATGCCTCGGAGCTATTATTCCGACGCGCTGCTGCTGATGGAATTCCAGCAGATACCGACAACGCTCGTATCGCCGACTGTATCGAACGACCGCCTGCTGTTCATCGAGCAACGGGTACTCTCACGCAACAGCCTGCTGGCGCTGGCCGACAAGCATGATCTTTTTCCAAATCTGCGGGAGGCCCTGCCCAAGAACAATTTCTCCGGCGTGATACGCAACCACATCACCCTTCAGATATCGGTAACCGACGGAGCCGACCGCACCGCAAGCAATGCCTCCGTCAGGATCGGCTTTAAATATGACGATCCCGTCGTTGCTGCGAACGTCGTTTCGGACCTCGTGTCGCAGGTCATCGAAGAAAACCGGCGCATCCGCACGGCGCGGGCCTCGGAAGCGACCAAGTTCCTGACGCAGGAAGCCAATAACGTCACGCAACGTCTGCGCGAGAGGGAAAGCGCCTGGACCAGGTATCTCGAAGAAAACAAGGAGTCCCATCCCACCCGGATCCCGACCCTGCTGATCGAGCTTCAGACCAAGGAACTGGAACTCGCGACGCTCGATCGGGCTGCCATTGCGTTGAATGAGGAGATCGGGATCTATGAGGCGCAACTGCGTATTGGTCCCGGGCAGACGACAGAGATTACGCGTTTTCATGGGCAGCTCATCGAGCTCGAGCGTGATTTCGCGGTGAAATCCGTCGTTTATTCGGACACGCATCCGCAAATCCGTGCCATGAAGCAGCGTCTCGAGGAGATGCGGGCCCAGGTTGCACCCACTGCACCGCGCGGTGGATCGGCGACCATGCCGACGCCGGAACAGATCAAGACGCTTCCGCCCGAGCTCATGCTGATTGCGGAACGTATCGCAATGGCAAAGCCACGCCAGCAACAGAACCTCGAACAAAGGAATTCTCTCGTGGACCGCATCGCCCGGCTGCGGGAGCTCATCTCCCACGCTCCCGAAGTTGGAGCGCAGATCGAAGCGAACGAAGCCGAAAAAGTCTCGCTGCAGCGAAACATGGACGAGATGCAGAGCAAGCTCGATGCAGCACGTCTCGGCGAGCGCCTGGAGGAAGGCGATGCCGCCCAGCAGATCGAGGTGATCGAGGAGCCGGAAGTTGCCAAGGCTGCTTCAGGACCGCGTCGACTTCATTTGGCCGCCGCGGTTTGCGCCGCAGCGGCGATGGCAGCGGCCGCGGGAATTTACGCCGGGCATCTGTTTGATCGGACCGTTCGCGGCACGTTCGACCTCAGCCACGCTCTGGCGGGAGAAACTCTGGTGGTCATTCCACATTGGAAGCCAAAGCGACGCATAGCCAAGGCGTTCCGGAATTCCGCATTCACCGACCCAAGTCCGATCGCGGGAGGGTGACATCACTCGAATCCGGCAGCACCGCCTTTAGTTGAAAATCGCACCGATGGGATAGGGCAGGGAATTTTATGGAAATCATCAAGAACATCTCAGCTCGAGGAAGGATGGCGGAAAGACTGGACGGCGCCGGTCTCGCCGAGCTGAATGCTGGTTACCTCAACGGCGCGGTCAGTGGAATCCATTCCCAGGAGGAGTGTCCGCCGTTGGACCTCTCGCCGGTCTCCCCCACCTTTCTGTATGCAAATCGCATCATCGCTTTCGACAGCGACAGTTCGATGGCACACGCCTATGACGTCCTGCGAAACCAGCTGCTGAACGAACACAAGGACCGGGACACACGGGTGATCTCGGTGACCGCCCCGACGGTCGGCTGCGGCACCACCGTAACCGCCATCAATCTGGCGCTCAGCTTTGCCCGCGTACCCGGATCAAATGTCCTGCTGGTTGACGCAAACTTCCGGGATCCCGCAGTCGGCAATGTACTCGGACTGCCGCCCCGTCCGCCATTGGAGGACCCGATCAGCGGTTGGCTGACGACCCTGGATATACGAGGCCTTCACTGCCATCTGCTGCGCACCGCCGGAGGGCCGGGCAGAACTCCCCTGCCGGCGGACCTGGCCCGCATGACGGCACAGATCGAATTTGCGCGACAGATGCTGAAACCGACGATCGTTATCTTCGATCTGCCGCCGATGTTGAGTTCGGACGAAGTGATCCCGTTCGTCGATCTCTCCGACACCGCCGTGATCGTACTCGCCATTGGTAAGTCACGACTTCCGGAACTGGAGATCTGCCGGAGCTATCTCGGTACCGAAAAGAAGATGCAGGTGGTCCTGAACAAGACGAAGAGGCACGGCCTTTGATGGACGTCGAACATAGCCGGCAAGACGACGCCCCCCGGCTGAAACTGGTCGTCGTCATCGTCAACTACCGGACAGCCGATCTGACCATCGATTGCCTTGCCTCCTTGAGCGTTCCCGGCACGGTTCCGGATGGGACGCGGATCGTCGCCGTCGAGGGAGGGTCCGGCGACCGCTCCGCCGAACTGATTGCGGCCGCCATTGAGGAAAACGGCTGGACGAACGCCGTATCTCTCCCGCTCGAAACGAATGGCGGCTTTGCCTACGGCAACAACCGGGGCATCGAGTATGCCACGGCGAACTTCGGCCGGCCGGACTATGTCCTGCTCCTCAATCCCGATACCATCGCCCGCCCCGGCAGCATCACCCGTCTGGTGGAATTCATGGACGGTAAGCCTGATGCCGGCATTGCCGGCAGCCGTTTGGAACATCCGGACGGGCGCGGCCAGGCCTGCGCTTTCCGCTTTCCTTCGATTGTCAATGAGTTCGAGGGCGAGGCCAGGCTTGGCCCGCTCACCCGCCTGCTCGAGCGCTGGCGTATCGTCCCCGACATGCCGAAGGAGCCAAGCCGGATAGACTGGGTTTCAGGGGCCAGCCTGATGATCAGGACAGAGGTCCTCGACCAGGTCGGCGTGCTCGACGAGGGGTATTTCCTCTATTACGAGGAGGTCGACTTCTGTATCCGGGCAGCGCGCGCCGGATGGTCCTGCTGGCACGTACCCGAAAGCCGCGTCATCCACCTTGTCGGCCAATCGACGGGCGTGACGCGACACATCAAGCCGTCCAGGCGGCCGACCTATTGGTTCGAGTCCCGGCGGCGCTACCATCTCAAGCATCACGGAGCCGTATTCTCAGTCCTTTCGGACCTTGCCTGGCTTTGCGGACACATCGCCTGGCGCATCCGCCTTCTCGCGGAAGGCAAGCCCTTGAGCGGTCCGCCGCATCTGCTGCAGGACTTCATTCGCCATTCAGGACCATTTCGCAGGGTCTGACTGCCTTGGCAAATGCCGACCGGTTTAAACCGCCGGTCGGGCCATCAGTATTTCCAGCGCCGCCGCTGATCTGTTGATGTCATGCCGTTCGAGCGTCCGGCGCCGTCCCGCCTCGCCTTTATGAAACAACTCGACATCGCTTGCGAACAGCGCCTGCCGCATTGCGCCGGTCAGCGCCTCCAGATCACCGGCGGGAACGAGCCAGCCATTGTCCGGTTGAACGAGCTCGGGGATGCCTGCAATATAGGTCGAGATCACCGGACGCTTCAGGGCCATGCTCTCCATCAGCACAACGGGGAGGCCTTCCGCGAAACTTGGCAGGACCAGAGCCTTGGCCCGAAGGATTTCGCTGCGCACATCGTCCTGGGAGATCGTGCCGGTCAGCACGACCGTGTCGGCGAGGCCGAGCCGTTCGATTTCGTGTCCGATTTCAGCCCGCAGCGGCCCGTCACCGACAAGGACGAGCTGGAAGCGCATTCCCTCGGCCCGCAGGTTTGCCGCCGCCTGCAGCAGAAGGAGATGGCCTTTCTGTTCGGACAGCCGGGCTATGCAGACAAGACGTTGGCTGGTGCCATGCACGTCCACCTCGTCACTCAGATAGCGCTGGTCGATGCCGCAATGAACGACCTCGATCTTCCGCCAATCTGCAAGATCGGCCCAGCGCAATAACTGGCTGCGCCCATAGGAGCTGACGGCGACGACAAATGACGAAGCCCTGATCTTGTCCCCAAGCCCCAGCGTTTCCGGACGATCGAATTCCTCCGGCCCATGGACGGTGAAACTGAATTTGATGCCGCCGATCTGATGCGCCAGTGCCGCAACCGTCGCGGGGTTAGTGCCGAAATGCACATGCAGATGATCGATCTTGTCCCTGCGGCACCAATCGGCCAGGATCATGGCTTCGAGAAAATATACGAGGTGGTGCAGGTAACGCCCACCGGACGTCCTTGCGAACCGGAACGCAGCTCCCAATGCTTTCAACGAACTCCCGGGACGGGAAAGCAGCTGACGGGCGACGCTCGCCATGGCCCGTATCATCGGGGTGCGCAGGATATGGCTGGTACGGCGAGCTTCTCCGATATCGTCGGAATCTTTCAGCGCGCCACGAAAGGGACGCACCGCATATCGTTCGACCTGATGCCCCCTCGCCTCCAGCGCCACGATTTCGCGCCGTATGAACGTGTGGCTCGGCGCCGGATACTGGTTGGTGAAATACGCAATCCGCATTCCACACACATCCCTTCATCTTTGCCGATCGCCGGCAATTCCCCTTGGAACCGGTATATCAAAAAGGGCCTCGGAGGCTCAGTGGGACAAAGAGCTTAGGGCCGCGGCATCGGCTTCCACCAAAGAGGTAAATTTACAGCCCCGATCCAAAATTCTACAAATAGAATAGAGGCTTACCAGATGGGCAGGCCGGGATCGAGACTGGCGCCGATCGCCAACAAACGGCCGGGAACAAGCACATGGACACAGATATCCTAATGCATCGCGGCTATAGCGGGATCGGGGCCGATGTCGCTATCGTGGTGATCGGACGCAACGAAGGGCAGCGTCTCGTCGACTGCCTCAATTCACTCAAAAGCCATCGCGGCCGTACTGTCTATGTGGATTCGGCCTCGACCGACGGAAGCGCCCAGGCGGCGGCCGGCCTCTGCGCGGAGGTCGTGCGGCTGGACATGACAATTCCCTTCACCGCGGCGCGCGCGCGCAATGCAGGTTTCGACGCCGTCATGCGGCGCTGGCCCGATACCATCTTCGTGCAGTTCCTGGACGGGGACTGCGAACTCGACACCGGATGGATAGCGACAGCCACGACCTTTCTGGTCATGCGCAAGGATGTCGCGCTTGTCTTCGGGCGACGGCGCGAACGGTATCCGGAACGCACCATCTTCAATGCCATGTGCGACCGCGAGTGGGACGGGGTGCCGGGCGAAGCTCAGGCATGCGGTGGCGATGTCCTCATCAGGGCCTCCGTCCTCAAGGATCTCGGAGGCTACTCCGGGGGGCTGATCGCGGGAGAAGAGCCGGAACTTTGCGTCCGCCTGCGCGAGAGAGGCTGGAAGATCTGGCGCCTCCCTTCCGAAATGACACGCCACGACGCGGATATAAGCCGCCTGAGCCAATGGTGGCGGAGAAGCGTGCGCTGCGGACATGCCTATGCCCAGGTGTCCCATCTCCATCGGACATCACCATCCCGGATATGGACGAGAAATCTCCGGCGCGCAGTTTTCTGGGGCGGCTTGCTGCCGCTGGTCGCCATCGCCGGCGCGGTTTTTCATCCCGCCGCCCTGGCGCTTTTGCTGCTCTATCCGCTTCAGTTGCTGCGCCTGGCTCGGCGTGCGCGGCCGGCGCTCGGGAATACCCTGCTTTTCGCAAGTTTCGACGTACTGGGGAAATTCCCGGAAATGCAGGGCGTCGCGCAGTTCTACCTGAACCGGCTGATCAATCGCCGACAGCGGATCATCGAGTATAAATAGCTCAAATCGATATATGCCGAAGGTTCGCCGCTTGCGTTCCTTCAGCGCATGCTCAGCACTCGCATCTTCTTTCTGCCATCGTCCTGAGAATCCCGGCGGGCCAGGCTGTTCAAGCCAATGACCTTCAGACGCTTCGTGACCTGCAGTGGAAGACTTTCCCAGCTGCCGGCAAAGTTCGGAGCGAGAATTGCGGCGCCCATGGCGGAGAAAGTCCAATATATATAGGGTATAACGGACACGCTGCTGGTTGTAACAATCACCAGGAGCATCGCGACCAGGAGACCCAACACTGCTTTGTAGTTCAACGAATCCAGATCTTCTCCGAAGGACTTGATAGAAAGCTTTGCTGAAATCACGGAGAAATATAATACGAATATGAACAACCCGATCAATCCGTAATATAGCGCGATCTGTAGATAAGTATTTACGATGTCGATAATGCCTTGCCCCTGTATCATGGTCTGCATCTCTGGTTCCTTCAAGAATGAATCCGAACCAAACAGCGGATAACGTTGAATGACTACGAGAGAGTTTTCGAAGAGGCTGGATCGGTAAGTTTCGCTGCTTTTGTCTGCCGATCCGACAAACGGAAGCAGGTTTATGAAACGGTCAAGAAATGGGGGATGCAGGAACAGCAGCGCAGCCACTCCGGGCAAACCTGCGAGAGCAAGCCTGAAAGACTTCTTCGGGCTGGTGATGGTCAAGAACAAGATACAGAATGCGAAACCCAGCCACGGGCCTCGTGACACGCTCGAAAGCAGCCCGAGCACCAGTATGCCGAGTGCCACATAACGCCAGTTGCCCAGCGAGACCGGGCTTCGGAGAGCCAGAAGGCAACCGGCGCCGGTCATGCAGGCGAAGCCGAATGCGATCGCTTCGATAGATGTGGTTGAAGCACGCAGGAGCCCGTCCCGAAAAAGATAGGCGGTTACTAGAAACACATCCCATTCCTGGACGACGACATAATAGACTCGCCAGCTTTTCGATATCTCCAGAACCCCGATGGCGCTCAGCGGCAACACGCCGACGACGAAGGCGAGGAGCGCTTTGTTCATATCAAGACTGGTGCGTATCGCTCGGCTGAAGACGAAGTAAGGAAGGCAGATGTCGAGAAAATTGACGGCAAGGACTCGAAGAATGGCGTTGAAATCTCCCAACCTTACAGAGAGCAGTGAGGTATACGCCAAGAAGGCGATCACAATAACATCCAAGCCCCGCAGTTCCCGAGTGCCTTGGTCCCTCCACAACCTGAGCGCAACCGGCAGCAGAATTGTCACCGCAAGCCAACGAGGTGGGTCGAGATCAAGGATCTTGTTGAAGATGCCGGGTATGCCGCTGGGGATGGGCACGCAGGGCGCAACAAACATCAGGACTATATAAAAAAAGGCCGGCTGCTTGGAGTATCGGTGAACATAAAAGCTCACGAAAGCCATCGCGACAGCAAAGTCAAAAAAACCTCTGGATAGAAAGGTGACGACTGTCGCCAACAGCCAGCAATTTCGCCACAGGCGGAACTCGGCCAAGCCGATGATCGGCACCGCTATCTTCCCGCCGACATAAAGGACAGGGACCGTGACTATCAATACATAGGCAAGAGAACGCAGGAACTCTGGCATCTAACGTCTCTTGCCTCGCCGCAATGATCTGAGGAACGCCTGCATATCGTCTACTTTCCCCGCCAACCGCCTCTATCGAGCAGGTATCCCGCCATGCGAAATGCTACCCATTCGCTTGCAGGTCGCCACACGGTAAAAGGGATTCCCCTCTACTAACTTTGGAGGCGGCATACGACTAATGCGCACCTTGCTTGCGGGCGCCTTGTATTATCTCGTCATCGGTAGTGGACGCCTAAGTTCCGCGACAAGCACTGCACCAGATATCCGAGCAAAATACGGAGAACATCTGCCGTGAACCGCCGAACGCTCCTTCAAATGCTGGCTGGTCTCGCAGCCAGCGAACCTTTCAACGGTTTTTCGTTTGGGCAGGCCTTAGCCCAGGAGGATTATCCGAGCCGTTTGGGCGTCAACCTGAGCGCAATGCCTTATTGGGCGACCGAGCAGGTTTTCTCCGACCTTGGCTATAATGCCTCGCGCTGGCGCGTGCAGATCAAAGGCGCGCACTTCACATGGGACACGCCGTTACCGCCGATGACACCGGACGGTTACCCGTTGAACGTCCCCGAGAACTCTACGATCGAGAGTTTCCTGATTTTCTCTCCCGAACGGAGAAATCTCCCCGTGAATCTCTCGGTTTATTATGATGGCAAGGGTAAACTCGGATATCGCGACGGCGCCGAACTGGAAGTGCGTTTGCCCGGACGCGACGATGTGCGTAATCTTCGCAAGAACGCGGCTTTCACGACAATCCTGATGGAAACCGATCCCTCCGATCCGATCCGCAACATCCGTGTCTACGAACGTGGCAAAAGACCGACACAGCGATTTCGCGAGCCCTTCCTCAAGCGGTTGAAGCGCATGTCTACGCTACGCTTCATGGACTGGATGGCGACCAACAACTCAAACGTCCGCAGCTGGGATGATCGGCCGCGCGTGGGCTACTTCGGTAAATCCGATGCCGGAACGCCGCTTGAGTACATGATCGAACTGAGTAACGAGCTGCGTATCGACCCTTGGTTCAATATGCCTCACCAAGCCGACGACGATTACATCCGCCGGTTCGCACTGCAGGTGAAAGACCGCTTGGACGGAAACCTGAGGGTGAATGTGGAGTACTCCAACGAAGTATGGAATTCCAGCTTCGACCAGGCGGGTTATGCGAAGGAAAAGGGGCTTGCGCTGCGACTTTCGAGCAACGAGTTCGAAGCCCAACTTCGCTATTACGCCCAGCGGACAACTGAAATTCTTGCCATCTGGGAAGACGTATTTGGTGAACAGGCGCAAAGGGTCGTCGGGATTTACGCTGCTCAGTCCGCAAATGATTGGACCAGTGAAACGATACTATCGTGGAAGGGCGTACGGGCGCATGCGGACGTACTTGCCATCGCCCCCTATTTCGGCGGCGGTCTCGGTTCACCTGAGCGAGCCGAAGAGGTCTCCAGGTGGCCTCTAACCCAGTTGTTCGCCGAACTTGAACGCGAGGTATTGAACGACAATCGAAAGGCCATCGAGGCTCAGGCTTCCGTTGCCAGGAAATATGGCGTCAAGCTTTACGCCTATGAAGGCGGACAACATCTTGTCGGACATACCGGTGCAGAAAACAACGAGAGGATGACGAACCTCTTCATCGCGGCAAATCGCGATAGACGGATGGGTGATCTCTATCTCCTCCACCTGAATATCTGGCAGCGATCCGGTGGAGATGCTTATGCCCTCTATTCTTCCATGACGGAACCGAGCAAATGGGGCAGCTGGGGGCTGTTGGAAAATGAGAGTGACAGCAACCCCAAGTGGCTGGCAGTAGAGAAAATCCTCATGCGGAGGGAGCTCCACTCGGAATCCGGGTCCGTGAGCATTCAGAGATAGCAATTTCCTGCCGGCAGTCTCATGGATGGCGTATATGAGCGATCACGCCCCGGCTTTATCGACGTATCTCGCCAATCTTCGGCATCCGCCCAGCAACGCGGATTTGCCTGAACTGATCCCTGATTGAGAACCTGTTCATTCATCGCGGAGCCTTACGGCAACCTCCGGGGCTGGTAGAAAGGCCAGGGCACCTGTCCGGCTGAGGATGGTGTGGCTCACAACGCCGGAGGATTTTCCGCCCTATTGGGAGGCCGGCGAGATGGAGAGCGAAGAAACCAGCCCCAAGGCAGATGTCATCTTCGGAATATCGCGCTTTCATTGAAAAAGGCATCGCGACGAAAGTATTGATCAAACAACTGGCCGGTCGCCAAGGGGGCAACCGGCCAGTCTACTACGCCGAAACCCGAGGCGTTCCTGCTCAAGTCCGCACTATAAAATAGCACAATCATAGATCGGCGATATTGCAATCTGGCCACACCTCAAGTGTAATTTTCAGAGGTCTAATTTAGCCAACCAGCGACCGGAGGAATTGCCGTCCAGTTTCTAGTACTTCTCCCGAAGTCGGTCGGGTAAAACCAGAAATCAACCTGTGATTATTAAATCTTATCCTATATACAACGAATGAGAGAACCTAATCCTTTTGATTGAGTTGATGTCTCTTGCAGATAAAGGAATAATACTTTTGCCAAACAGACTGCTGAAGGCTCGAACGGGAAAAACGGTCGAGCCTTCTCCTTTTGGCGAACCTGACATTTACCAACGCTCATGGTGTTATGTGCCCGAGGCGTCCTGTCAGCCTCGAGTATTTCCCGTCTTGCGGACGCCCTCGCTGTTTCATCGGCGAGGGTTTCTTTTGGGAAACCGGCGAGGAAAGTCCGCCTGCCCACCATGTCCGGCGCGCCGCTGGAAGCCTTGTAAAGGCGAATGGCTTCACCGGACGCGCTGCAAATGGCAGCGAGCCTACGCCTTAAGAGGTAGCCCCCTGGTATATGATCGAGCAGACGGGGCTTATCAGCGCTCGGTGAACGCCCTCGACATGCTGTCCACAATCGGCTTGACCAGATAGCTGAAGAACGTTCTGACCGCAGTCTGGATCATGATTTCAGCCGGCATGCCAGGTTGCGGAGTAAACCCCTTGATCCGGGCGATCTCGTCGGACGAGATATTGATGCGCGCGACATAGACGTCGTGGTTTGAAAGCCCCGCCCTGCTATCCTCCATTGCGTCCGCAGAGACATAGAACACCTCGCCCTGCAGGACCGGGGTCGTGCGCTGGTTCAATGCGATGAGGCGGACCGTTGCTTTCTGGCCGACTTTGACGCTGTCGATCTCGTTGCGGGGCACCTTTGCCTCGATGATCAACGGCACGCCGGCAGGCAGGATCTCCATGATGCCCTTGCCACTTTCGATAACGCCCCCCGTCGTATGGTAATATGTCCGCACGACAGTACCCGACACAGGAGCAAGGATCGTCGCGCGGCGCAGAACGTCGTCGGCTTCGCGTGATTGTTCACGCGCCGCGTCACGCTCGCCCTGGATCGATTGCAGGCGGTCGAGCGCTTCCTCCCGATATGTCTCCTCGGCGCGCATGATCTCCTGCTGTCCCTTCAGGAGCTGGGCTCCGGTTTCCGATATCTCCGCCTCCAGCCGGCCGATCTGCCCTTCGGCATCGGCGATCGCCCGCTGAAGCGCTCTGACCTCGGTCGCTCGCAGTAATCCCTTGGTCAACAGAACCCGCTTGATGTCGTACTCGTCCCTGAGCAGAGCGAGCTGCCGCGACATGGCCTCGCGGTGTCGGGTGTAACCTTCGCTCCGGAACTCCAGTGCTTTCATGTTCTGCTTCAGCAGGGAGAGCTCGGTCGCCAGCTTCATGCGCTGGGCCTTGAAGTTGAGCTGTTGGGTGAGGATGATCGCCGAAACATCCGGGTCATCCCTGAAATCGTTCAGGTATGACGAAATCACCATCGAATCGGCGCCCTCGGATTGAGCGGTAAGCCGGGCGGCCGTCGCGTCCAGCCTGACGCGTCTGAGGAAAAACTCCCGTTTCTTGGCCTGCGATGCGGTCTCGTCAAGCCTGACCACCGGCTGGTTCTCGACAACCTGGTCACCCTCGCTGACCAGCAGCTCCCTGATGATGCCGCCTTCGAAATGCTGCACGATCTTGTTGCGGCCGGTTGCGACGAAACTGCCCTGCGCAATGACCGCCGCCGCAAGCGGGGCCGTCGCGGCCCAGGTGCCGAAACCGCCGAAGGCTATGGCCGTCAGGGCCAGGCCGGTCACCGTCTGCTTCCAGACCGACCGGGGAACTTCCGAGTACCATTCGAGATCGTGTACCTTGGCAACCGCAGACATGCCCAACCCCTATTGCAACAGATGGCCGAATGAACCGGTATGGATATCGATGCCGCGGGCTTCGATGGCCTTCAGCACATCCGCCCGCATCCCGAACAGCGCAACGGTGCCGTTGACCAGCAGAAGAACCTTGTCGACGTTGCTGAGGAGAGCCGGACGTTGCGTGATCGTCGCGACGGTTATCTTGTGTTCCTTGGCATGCTGGAGTGCATGGAGCAGTGCCGCATCACCCGCATTGTCGAGGTTGGAATTCGGCTCGTCCAACACGACCATCCTCGGATCGCCGAAGAATGCCCGGGCCAGCGCGATGCGCTGCTTCTGGCCGCCCGAAAGGGGAGAGCCATCCGCCGCAACCACGGTTTCGTATCCGTGGGGCAGGCTGGCGATCATCTCATGAACATCGGCCAGCATCGCGGCGCGGTAAATCTGCTCGTCGTCGGCATCCTGCCGCATGCGGGCGATATTGGCCTTGATCGTGCCCGGGAAGAGCTGCACGTCCTGCGGCAGGTAGCCTATGTTTTCGCCGAACTGCCGCTGGTCCCAGTTTCTGAGGTCCATCAGATCCAGGCGGACACTGCCCGATGTCGGCAGGATCGATCCGACGAGCATTTTTCCAAGAGTGGTCTTGCCGGCGCCGGAATTGCCGATGATCGCCAGCGAATCTCCGGGCTGCAGGGCAAACGAGACCCCGTTGAGCACGACGCGCTTTGTTCCCTGCGGCACATAGAGGAGGCGTTCGACATCTAGGCGCCCCTCCGGCTTCGGCAGGTTCAGGCGGTCGAAATTCAAGGGCGAGGATTTCAATAGCGCCGTTATCCGGGCGTAGGCCGCACGGGATTGGCTGTACTGGCTCCATCCCTCGATGGCCCCTTCGATCGGCGCCAGCGCGCGACCCGCAATGATGGAGGCCGCAATCACCATCCCTCCGGTGATCTGCCCCTCGATCGACAGATAGGCGCCCCAGCCGAGCATCGCGATCTGCGTCAGAAGACGGCAGGCCTTCGATATGGCCGCAATGGTGATATTCCGGTCCTGGGCAATGACCTGCGATTTCAGCGAGGAGGCGGTATCCTTGCCCCACATCTGTACCGTCTCGGGGATCATGGCGAGCGCATTGATGATCTGCGAATTGCGCGACATCGATTCCAGATGAAGATTGGCCTTTATCTGCGCCGTATTGGCTTCGGCAAACGGCTCGGCCGTCAAGCGCTGGTTGATCTGGGTGAAGACAAGCAGCAGGACGGCCGTCAGGACGACGATCAGGCCGAGATGCGGATGGATGAGGAAGACCGCCACCACGAAGAGAGGGGCGATCGGCGCATCGAGGAACGAGAGCAAGGTCCTGGAGACGAGGAACGAACGAACCTGCTGAAGATCGCCGAGCACCTGGTATTCCCGGCCATTGCTTTGAAGCGAGGCGCGGGCGGCCGCGCTCAGGATCGGGGCCCCGAGCTGGGCTGCGACTTCCACCGCGGTGCGCATCAGGATGAACCGCCGAAGCGCGTCGAAGGCAGCCTGCAGGATGACGGCACCGACGATCACGATCGTCAACATCATCAGAGTGTCGAGAGAGCGGCTGGTCAGCACCCGGTCCGATATCTGGAAAAGGTAGATCGGGATCGCAAGCACGAGGATATTGCTGGCGACGGTGAACAGCATGACGACCGCCAGGTTCCGCCGCACGGCGTTGACGCCTGCCCGCAGGCTGGCCGAGAAATCGACGGGGGCGAGACGCTTGTGAAACGTCCCGTCGCCGCCGCGGCCGCCGCCGGTCGAGGGCGATTTTCCGAAGGTCTTTGTTTCCGTCCGCAGAGGTCCGGTGTCGGCATCGATTGTGATCATGCCTTCCGGCGCCTTTGCCTCAGTCGCTTCGCGCACCGTGGGCTTCGGCTCGATCTCCGGTTCAATGATCCGGTCATTGGCAGGCATGGGCAGAATATCGGCTCCGGCGGAGTTTTCATTCGGCCGGATTGGGTTCTGCGATGCGTTTCTGGGTTCCAGTCTGGATATCTTTGCTGAGGGGGCTGCGCCACCGGATGACAGTTTCAGGCATTCGTCCACAGCGCGCTCCAATTTTCCATAGATGTCCTCACCGGCAAGTTGCTGACCTTCATCGTGATCTTGGGCCTGTTCCAGATCGGCCCTTTTTTGGACATCCGACATGTTTCCCCCCATTATCCGAGCACATGCTGTAGTCCGTCGTTCTGATACTGGCCGTCGGGATCTACAGGCACGCCGAAGCCGAGCTCGGTGGGATCGGCTTCCAGCATGGAATCGTCGAGAAAAGCCACCGCTTCGTTGACCAGCGCGTCGGGATCATGCGCGGCCCATTCCGGGCTGCTCGAGATCAAACCCGATTGAAAAAGCGTTTCCTGGGAGTATTGCTCGCCGCCCACATAGGTAACGCCGAGAGAATCCAGGTCGGCGATCGCCGCATTGTTGATAAGCGCATTTCCCCCGGTCGAGATCGACCATGTCGCATCCGCGTGGGGATTGAGGGCATTCAGCGCCAAGGCGATCTGGTCGCTGTCGCCGACGATGTTGGTCTGGCTGATATACTGGATGTTCAGCAGGTCACCGCTGATATAAAGAACGCGCAGTCCGCCTGTTCCCGCAAACGCCGGGTCGGTCAGAATGCCCTGGGAAATATCTCTTCCGCCGGCGGCAAAATCGTTGGCCGCATCCAGATAGGCCGAAGGCAGAGTGCTGAAGCGGTCGGCGCCGCCGATATTGTAGATATGAGCCTGGTTCCAGAGCAGATTTCCGCCACTGGAGATCGTGCCCTCGCCGGTCGTTCCGAAACCCGTAACCGCACCGACGACGTCGTTGTCGAACAATATGTTGGTCTGATGGATGATATTGGCATCGTACAGATTGCCGCCAATCAGGATCAGATCATAGGCCTGGCTGAGCTCGTAGATCGAGACCTGGTTGACGCTGGTATTGTCGCCAGCGATGACCCGGGTCGTGGCGCCGGATGACGACAGGATGCCGATGTCGTTGTCGGACATGAAAATGTACTGTTCCAGCCAGTTGGCGATCAGCAGATCGCCATGGATCTCCGTGACCGCCCAGCTTGCGGGATAGCCACCGCCGGCGTTTGCCGAAGCATCGGCGTCCTGCAGCGGATCGACCCTCTGGAATGTCGCGATATTGAATATTTCATCCGGGACGCCGTCGTTCGTCCAGCCGTTGATGGCCGAGGTGATCGCGTCATTATTCTGGATGACGTTCACCTGGATGACCGCGTTGATCTCGAAGTGATTGCCAACGACCGCGGTTACCGTCGCGCCGGTCCAGATATTCTTGAGAACAGCATCATTGACGACGGTATTGTTACCGCCGACCAACTCGACCGAGGCTTCCACCTCGACCGAGCCATCAGCATAGACGTGGACGTTGGATGGCGGAGCATCGTCCTGCGCTTCGTCTTCATCCCCCGCGTCGGCGGCATCGTCTGCTTCGTCTTCGTCCTCACTGAAGGAATGGTGATCCTCCAGCTTCGGTGCCTCATCGACGAGCACGCCGTTGACGTAAATGCCTTCGATCGTGGTGGATTGATGGAAGAAAGCCTCCATCGGCCCGCCGGAATCAGCCGAAAGGGCCTCCAATTGGGCGGCGACGGTCTTGATGATCTCGATAAGGTCGGCCGAGGACTTGGGCATTTCGAGATCGCCGATGGGTGCGTCCGCAAGGACATCCCTGGCCGTCTGCAGCAGCTCGCCGTTGTCAACCGGCGTGGGGTTGAACGTCAGGCCGTGTCCTCCGACGCCGAAGCTGTCGTTGTCGGACAGCGAGGCGGCCTGAACGATGAAGTTCGCAACCGAGCCGGGAGGCGTTATCTCCCATGTGAAGGACTTCCCGCTTGCGTGGAAAGGGTACTCGTACCGCGGCATCTCATGCTGGCCGTAGTGAGTCTTGATTTCTACCACGGGAATCGGCGGATGATCGTATCGGCCCACGAAGTGGGGATGCCAGATGGGCGTGAAACTGGCAGGCGCCCTGTAGATCACGCCCGGATCGAACCCAAGCAGGTCGTAAGGCGCCTCGAAATGGGATTGGATCACCGCTGATGTCGGGATGAATTGTTCGGGCGTGTAGAGCGAGAAGTCCTGGTAACTATCCCGCAGGCGCGCATCCTCGACGTTCGTGTGGAAGAGGCCGATGAAATGAGCGATTTCCTCGGTGATTGTGTCCATCGTCGTCATGACCGCTGCCTTTGCATTGGCATGCCTGCATTACAGGTCGTTCGGAATGAGGGACTGCGCAGGAGGTCTGCGCAGCCCACGATGTGACGTCTCTGCCTAAAGCAGGGGACTATGTCGCTCAGGCGCCATCTTCGGTGTCATCGCCAGCCACCGTGCTGGAGAGGTTCCCGCCAACGATCGTCATATCGATCGCGTTCTGCTGCAGGTTCGCACCCATCACGATTTCCTGGTTGAAGGCGTGAGTTTCGATGATGGCATCGGACGATGCTGAACTCGTCCCGGTCACGAAACCATCGTCACCGTTGCTCGAGCCCCAGGTACCGCCATCGCCGCCGGCTGCGCCAGAACCGGTGGAGGCCCAGCCACCCGCGCCGCCGGCTGCGCCAGCTCCGCCGAATGCCCATCCGCCGACGGCTCCGCCGCCGGTACCATCGGCCCATGCGCCACTGAGTGCCCCGCCGCCTTCGCCAGCCCCGGATGTCGCGTCACCACCGGTAGCATCACCGCTGGTTGCCGCACCGGTTGCCGCTGCGCCACCGGTACCGCCACCGCCTGCTGCGCCGTCACCGCCCAAACCGGCACCAAGACCGGCGCCGAAGCCGGCACCGAGACCGGCACCAAGGGCACCGCCGCCATCGCCGCCATTACCGGCATCCGAGGCCTCGCCGCCGTTACCACCTTCGGAGTCGCCGGCGTCGCCGCCTTCGCTATCCCCGCCGTTACCGGCGTCTTCGCCGTCGCCGCCGTCGTTTTCAACGAAGATCGGGTTGATGAAGCCGAGGCTTCCGCCGACGAGAGCTCCGGCATCGCCGCCTTCGGAATCGCCGCCGTCACCGCCTTCGTCGGCGTCGCCGCCGTCGGAGTCGCCGGCGTCGCCACCGTCGCCGGCGGTGTTGTCGCCGCCGCTATCGCCGTCACCGGCAAATGCAAGCCCTGCGCCAAGACCGAGACCCAGGCCAAGACCCAGACCGAGGCCGTCGCCGCCACGCCCG
>CCRI01000003.1 GCA_000985875.1 Neorhizobium galegae bv. officinalis | reverse complement strand
CCCCGGGCTTGCCACCGGCACCCGCCGGTTTCCCGCGGCCGCCGGAAGGCTTTCCGCCAAAGCTCTTGCCGCCGCCCGGCTTTGCGCCGAAGGGCTTGCCGCCAGGCTTTCCACCGCGCGGCCTGTCGCCGGCGGGGCGGTCACCTGCGGGACGATCACCACGCGGAGGCCTGTCCGTGAACGGCCGGTCGCTGCGCGGACGCTCGGAGCGGCCCTCGCCTGCGGAGAAGGACCGTGCGGGACGCTCGCCATCCTCGCGCGGCTTGCGGTCGCCGAACGGACGTTCGCCTCTGGGCCTGTCACCGAAAGAGCGTTCGCCCCTCGGCTTGTCGCCGAACGGACGGTCTCCACGGGGCGGACGGTCACCGGAAGGACGCTCGCCGCGCGGGCGCTCGGAACGGCCTTCGCCGAAAGAGCGTGCAGGGCGGTCACCATCGGCGCGTGGCTTGCGGTCAGCAAACGGGCGGTCGCCTCTCGGCTTGTCGCCGAACGGGCGGTCGCCGCGGGGTTTGTCGCCGAAGGAACGCTCGCCACGCGGGCGTTCCGAGCGAGCGTCGCCGGAGAAGGATTTCGTCCGGGGGCGGTCGCCGTCTTCGCGCGGCTTGCGGTCACCTCTGGGCTTGTCGCCAAAGGGACGGTCGCCACGATCCGGGCGATCGCCAAAGGATTTCTTGCGGCCGAAATCGCCCTTTTCCGGTTTGTCGGGGCCGTCGGCGCGGATCCAGTCGCGGTCCTCTTCGGCGCGATTGACGATGACCGGCCGGTCGTTCTGAGGCGTGGGCTTCTTGAAAAGCTGTTCGGCCTCGGCACGGGCGGAGGATTTGCGCTTCTTGTTTTCAGTGGTCGGGCGGGCACCCGGCGCCATCCAGACATTCGCTGTACGGCTGGTGCCCATCGGCGGGCGCTTCTTCGGCCGGTCGTCCTCGTCCTCAGCGCGACTGGCGAACGGCTTTGCGCCACGGGGCTTGTCGGCGAACTTGCGGTCGTCGCGCTTGGTATCCAAACGGCCGGGCGCCTTTTCGCGACGGTCCTCCGGCTTGCCGGCGCGCGGGCGTTCGCTCCGCTCCGGTCTTGCCGCCCATTCCGAGTTCTCGGCACGAGCCGAGCGGACGGGTTTCTCGTCCTCGTCAGCGGCGGTCTCGGTATAGATCGGCGCGTCGAAATTCGCCTTGGATTCCTCGATCAGGCGCGGCCCGAGCTGGTCGCGCAGCATGCGGCCCCGCACTTCCACCACCTCGCCTTCCGGCAGGTCCCCGAGCTGGAACGGTCCGTAGGAAATGCGGATCAGGCGGTTGACCTCGAGGCCGAGCGCGCCGAGCACGTTCTTGATCTCGCGGTTCTTGCCTTCGCGAAGGCCCATGGTGATCCAGACGTTGCTGCCCTGGGTGCGGTCGAGCGTCGCGTCGATGGAGCCGTAGAGCACGCCTTCGACGGCGATGCCCTCCTTCAGCTTGTCCAGTTCCTCCTGCTTGATCTCGCCATGGGCGCGCACGCGGTAACGGCGCAGCCAGCCGGTGGTCGGCAGTTCCAGCACGCGCGACAGGCCGCCATCATTGGTCAGCAGCAGCAGGCCTTCGGTATTGATGTCGAGGCGGCCGATGGAGAGCACCCGCGGCAGACCTTCGGGCAGGTTGTCGAAGACGGTCGCACGGCCTTCCGGATCGGAATTGGTGGTCACCAGGCCGGCCGGCTTGTGGTAGAGCCAGAGGCGGGTGCGCTCGATGCCGCGGATCGGCATGCCGTCGACTTCGATCTTGTCGGCCAGCGTCACGTTGACGACCGGGGTATCGAGGACCTTGCCGTTCAGGCTGACCCGGCCTTCCATGATCATCCGCTCGATATCGCGGCGCGACGCGACGCCGACGCGTGCGAGGATCTTGGAGATGCGCTCGGGCTTGCCCTCGGCCTCCATGGTTTCCGGGGCCGGCGGCAGCTTGCGGACAGGCTTTGCCGCCTTTTCAGCGCCACTCTTGGCTGCGGAGCTCTTCCGGGGCGCGAGGCCCTCCTTGGCGGAAAAGCCCGCCTTGCCGCCAGCGCCGGCCTTCGGAGCGGCTCTCGGTTTGGTTTCGCGAACGAAAGTCTTGCCTTCGCCGCGCTTCGGCTTGTCTTTGGAATTCATTTGTTGTTTGCCTGAAGCGTGATGTCTACGGAGCGATCCGGACATTCTTGTTCGTGTTGACTGAGATGGATTCGTGCCCGCAGCCGGGCGTCCAGTTGGATGCTTCCTACCAGTTCGCGCGATCCGGGTTAAGAGGAAATCGCCGAAATGCCTAACACCGATGGGTTCATGGACGCAGCGCTTGCGGAAGCCAAAGATGCGGCGGCCCGCGGCGAGGTTCCGATCGGCGCCGTTCTGGTCATCGACGGCGCTATCGTCGCCCGCTCCGGAAACCGGACCCGCGCCGAAAACGACGTTACCGCCCATGCCGAAATCGCCGTCATCCGGGATGCCGCGGCCGCCCTTGGACAGGAGCGGCTGCCAGGCGCCGACCTTTACGTGACGCTCGAACCCTGCACCATGTGCGCGGCGGCAATCTCGTTTGCCCGCATCCGGCGGCTCTATTACGGCGCGGAGGATCCGAAGGGCGGAGCGGTGGACAACGGCGTGCGCTTCTTTGCCCAGCCGACCTGCCATCATGTGCCGGAAGTCTATTCCGGCCTCGGCGAAAGCGAGGCCGCGATCCTGCTCACCGGCTTTTTCAGATCGAAAAGAGAGATCTAAGCCAAGCTTAGAAGAGCTTCCACCAGTCGCTGCCCTTCTTGGCTTCCGCGGCTTGCGCCTTGCGGCGCTTTTCCTTCTGGCTTTCGGGCTCGCCGACATCCGACAGGGCAGCCGCATCCGCCGAACGGAACTCCGCAGGCGGCTCGGCGAGCGAGCGACGACGTCCGGTAACGCTGACGGTCTCGGCGTTTTCCTTGGCCTTGCGGAAAGCTTCCCACTTTTCCGTTTCGGTCATCTGACCGGCCTGGCCGCTGCCCGCGAGCAGCGGTGAGCGATAGTTGGGATCGTTCTCGTGAGCCGCCGCTTCGTCACGCAGACGCTTGCGGGTTTCTTCCGGAGATTCGACCCAGTTTGGGTTGCTTTCGCGGTTTGCCAGCGATTGCTGGGGTGTCGGCAGCGTCTGGTCCTGACCCTTGGCGACAACCAGCGAAGGACGCGGGTTGTATTTCAGGCCAGCTTTCGCTTCGGCGCTCTTGCCGCCCAGCGAGACGGACTGACCGAGGTCATCTGTCAGCTGCTCCATGGCCGTCTTGTCAGTGCCGTAGGTCGGGCCGCCGATGCAGCCCGAAAGGGTCAATGTCGAGGCGAGGACGCCGGCCACGCCCATGCCGACACGAAACGCATATGTCGCTTTCATCAAAACCCTTCCAGCGGCGCCCGTCCTGACGCCTCAGACACACTCAAACGCCTGATGGCCGGAAAATCCGGCCAATTTCAGGCGGTTTTACCGGATGATTGCTCAAAGCGCAATCATCCGGTGACTTTCAACCATCAGAGCCGGCCGAGAGCGGCCAGTTCGCGCAATGCGGCAGCGTCACGCGCCGACACGTCCGGATAGGCCGCATCCGAGCCGACATCGGTCGTCACCCGCCACGAGCGGGCACATTTGGTGCCTTCGGCGAGTTTCGGATCGACGGCGACGCCCTGCACTTCCGGCAGGCGGAAGGCGCTCTCCGGCGCCTCTCCCGCAACAATCGCGATACCCGAGGTAATGCAGGTCTCTTCGAAATCCTGACCTTCCAGCGCCTTCATCAACTCCGGATCGTTGACATACACGACCGGAGCGGCCTCCAGCGAAGAGCCGATCCGCTTGTCCTTGCGCTCGATTTCGAGCGCGCCTGTGACAACCGAGCGCACCTTACGGATCTGGGCCCACTTTTCGGCCACAGCCTCATTTTTCCATTCGGCCGGAACCGTCGGGAACTGCTCCAGATGCACCGACACGGCGTTCGGGTTGCGCGACAGCCAGGATTCCTCGGTGGTGAACGGCAGCATGGGCGCAAGCCAGGTCACCGTGCATTCGAAGATCTTGCGGATGACGGCGAGAGCGGCACGGCGGCGCAGCGACGACGGCGCGTCGCAATAAAGCGCATCCTTGCGGATATCGAAATAGAAGGCCGACAGCTCGATATTGGAGAAATCGATCAGCGCCCGGGCGATCTTCTTGAACTCGAAGGCGTCATAACCCTCGCGCACGAGCTTATCGAGCTCGGCGAGACGGTGCAGCATCAGCTTTTCGAGCTCCGGCAGATCGGCATAGGCGATCTCCTCGCCCTCGTCATGGGCGAGCGTGCCGAGCATCCAGCGGATCGTGTTGCGCAGCTTGCGGTACGCATCGACATTGGTCTGGATGATGGTCTTGCCAAGGCGCTGGTCTTCCCAATAGTCGGTCATCATCACCCAGAGGCGGAGGATATCGGCGCCGGCATCCTTCATGACGTCCTGCGGGGCCACGACATTGCCGAGCGACTTCGACATCTTCTGGCCCTTCTCATCCATGGTGAAGCCATGGGTGACGACCGTGTCATAGGGCGCCCGGCCGCGGGTGGCGGCGGATTCCAGAAGCGAGGAATGGAACCAGCCGCGATGCTGGTCGGAGCCTTCGAGATAGACGTCGGCCGGCCATTTCAGGTCGGGACGGTCTTCGAGCGTGAAGGTGTGCGTGGAGCCCGAGTCGAACCAGACATCGAGGATGTCCATCACCTGGGTCCAGCCTTCATTGGCGCGGGAGCCGAGGAAGCGCTCGCGCGCACCCTCGGCAAACCAGGCATCGGCACCTTCGAGATCGAAGGCTTCGAGGATGCGCTTGTTGACCGCTTCGTCCTGAAGGATTTCGCCCTCTTCGTCCACGAAGACGCAGATCGGCACGCCCCAGGCGCGCTGACGGGACAGCACCCAGTCCGGGCGCTGCTCGATCATGGCGCGCAGGCGGTTCTGGCCGGCTGATGGCACGAAACGTGTGTCGTCGATGGCGTTAAGCGCCCGCGAGCGCAGCGTGGTGCCGTCGGCCAGCGTCTTGTCCATGTAGACGAACCACTGCGGCGTGTTGCGGAAGATGATCGGCTTCTTCGACCGCCAGGAATGCGGATACTGATGCTTGAGGCGGCCGCGGGCAAACAGCGCGTTTCGCTCGATCAGCGCCTTGATGACGCGGTCGTTGGCATCGCCCTTCTTACCGTTGTCGTCCATGACGCGGGCGCCCTCGAAGCCGGGGGCGTCGGCGGTGTAGGCACCGGCGTCATCGACCGGGAACGGGATCTTCGTCTCGATGCCGCGCGCTTCCAGCTCACGGGCGTGATGCGTCCAGGCCTCGAAGTCCTCGCGGCCGTGGGAAGGGGCGGTGTGGACGAAGCCCGTACCGGCATCATCGGTGACGTGATCGCCGGCGAGGAGCGGGACGGCGAAATCATAGCCGCCGCCGAGACCCTTCAACGGATGAACACAGGTCAGGCCCGCCATGACGCCTGCAGGTACGTCGGCCAACCGCCTGAACTGGAGTTTTGCCTTGGCGAAGCTTTCTTCCGCCAGCTTGTCAGCGAAAATCAGCTTTTCACCTGGACGTGGACCGAAATCATTTGCCGCGTCTGTGACTTCGTAAAGTCCATAAGAGATCTTTGGCGAATAAGCGATCGCACGATTGCCGGGGATCGTCCAGGGAGTGGTCGTCCAGATGACGACGAAAGCTTGCTCCAAAGCTGCGAGCATTTTCTCAGCATCAGCAAAAGCGGCGCTCATCGAGCCGTAGCTTTGTTCTGGGCTTTGGGCGAGTTGGGCTTCCACGACCGGGAACTTCACCCAGATCGTGTCGCTCTCATAATCATGGTACTCGACCTCGGCCTCAGCCAGCGCCGTGCGTTCAACCACCGACCACATGATCGGCTTCGATCCGCGATAAAGCTGGCCGCTCGATGCGATCTTCAGCAGTTCGCCGGCGATGCGGCTCTCGGCGTGAAAATTCATCGTCAGGTACGGGTTTTCAAAATCGCCGACGATGCCGAGGCGCTTGAATTCTTCCGCCTGGACCTTGATCCAGCCGGCGGCGAATTCGCGGCATTCCTGGCGGAATTCGTTGACCGGAACCTCGTCCTTGTTCTTGCCCTTCTCGCGGTATTTTTCCTCGATCTTCCATTCGATCGGAAGACCGTGGCAATCCCAGCCCGGAACATAGTTCGAGTCATAACCGCGCATCTGGAACGAGCGGGTGATGACGTCCTTCAGGATCTTGTTCAGCGCGTGGCCGATATGGATATTGCCGTTGGCATAGGGCGGGCCGTCATGCAGCACGAACTTTTCGCGGCCGGCGGCGGAGCTACGCAGCTTTTTGTAGAGGTCCATCTGCTGCCAGCGGGCGACCAGTTCCGGCTCCTTCTGCGGCAGGCCTGCACGCATCGGGAAATCGGTTTCGGGCAGATAGAGGGTCTTCGAATAGTCGAGCTTTTCGGCGGTATCGGTCATGGGATCAATCGTCCTGGCGCCGCGACGGGGCGCATCTCGATGAAAATTCGCTGGCGGAAGGCGCTCACGAAGCGCCAAAAACCCGGACCCTCCGGCCGCTCTTACAGCGCGCGGAAGGCCGGGCCTATAATTCGAATGATCTGGGCCAGCCGGAATTTTTTCATGGTGGCGGTTCTTAAGGGTTTTTGCGGCGGAAAGGAAGGGGATTACCAAGCCAATTTCCTCCCGAAGCTGCATTTGATTTTAGTGCCATCTGCGCTTATATTTTTGGGCAAATGGCACGGAGCTGCATATGGAACACGCATTGAACCGGAACGAAGGCGTAAGCTCTATCCACAAACTCATTGAGGTCGCGGCCAAGGGCCGATTTCGCCGCTTCGACGGGAAGTCTATCGAAACTCTGAAAGAGCACGGCTATTCGATGGATGAAATACATCGGTTCGTGGCGCCTCGCCGAACTCTTGCGCGTCGTATCGAGAAAGAAGAGCCACTCACGGTTTCGGAAAATGACAGCGCCCAGCGTCTATTGAATATAGCTGAGCTGGCGGAACGCATTCTTGGTGACAAGGAGAGAGCGCAGAGATGGCTACGGACGCCCTCTCGCGCGCTCAACAAGGTCGTTCCACTTGATTTGCTCGAGTCGGAAACGGGAGCGCGGCTCGTAGAGGAAGAGCTTTTGCGTATCGAATACGGCATCTATTTCTAAGATGCATCTTTGGCGGATTTCCAAATATGCAGACTTGACGGGTCGCGGCGGTCTCTTGGTGGAGGGCCGCTGGCATCGAAAGGGAATACCTGTCGTATATTGCTCGGATCATCCGTCCACGTCGTTGCTGGAGGTTCTGGTTCATTTCGAGCCCGATCAGATCCCACCCTCCTTCCAGCTGATTAAGATCCACTGCCCTGATGAAGTATCGATTTTCAACCAGATCGAAAGAGGGCAGGAGCTTAGTCGTGGAGAAAAAGAACTCTGGGAACTGATCGCGGCAGGAACATCGGCAGAAGTGCTTGCAGACCAGCTCGGCACCTCTCTGAAGACGGTCGAAGCGTATATAAAGTCAACCCAAGACAAGACGCCAGCCGTCTCGGACCTCTCCACCGCGCTCTCGGAATTGATGCAGAAGCCGATTGAAAATAAACAGCTTTCGCAATCAATTGGTATGAACTGGCTTGAGAACAGCCACTACTGCCTTATGCGCGTTCCATCATTTGTGATGCCCGCGGCAAACAACTACCTGGTAAACCCGCGCCATCCGCAAGCGGCCGAAATTGTCGTCGAGGACGTGATATCCTATCCCTTCGACAGCCGTTTGCTGAAGTAACCCCTCAAAACGCGATCTTGGCGTCCACTTCGCCCAGCGGCCTCACACCGGACAGCAGCGCCCGCGCCTCTTCCTCATCCCGCTTGATCTGCGCGACCAGCGGATCCAGACCGTCGAATTTCAGTTCGTCGCGCAGGTGGCCGAAGAAGGAGACGGAACAGGTTTCGCCGTAAAGGCTGCCGGAGAAATCGAAGAGGTAGGTTTCCAGCAACGGCGCGCCGTTTTCGGTGACCGTCGGGCGGCGGCCGTAGCTGGCGACACCGTCGAAAAGCGTGCCGTCGGGGCGGCGGAAGCGTACGGCATAGATGCCGGACTTCAATTCTGCTTCGGGGGGAAGCTGCATGTTGGCGGTCGGGAAGCCTAGCTGGCGGCCGAGCTTTTCGCCGTCGATCACGTCCGCCTCGACCGTATAGCGATAACCGAGCAGGCCAGCTGCGGCGGAGACATCGCCCTCCGCCAGCAGATCGCGGATACGGCTGGAGGAGATCACGTCGGCATTTTCGTCACGGAAGGCATCGACCAGCTGCACGTTGAAACCGTGCTTGGCGCCCGATGCCATCAGGAAGGCCGGTCCGCCCTCCCTGCCCTTGCCGAAATGAAAGTCGAAGCCTGTGACCACGGCGCTCGCTGCCAGCCAATCCACGAGAATGGTCTGGATGAACTCTTCCGCCGAGCGGGTCGCAAACTCGGGGGTAAAGGGATATTCGATCACCGAGCGGAAGCCCATGGCTTCGAGCAGGCGAGCCTTGAGCGGCGCCGGCGTCAGGCGGAAGACCGGTTCTTCCGAGCGGAAAACCGTGCGCGGATGCGGCTCGAAGGTCAGCACAAGGGCGGGCACACCGCGCTGTTCGGCAAGAGCCAGCGCGCGCTCCAGCACGCTGCGATGGCCGCGGTGCACGCCATCGAAATTGCCGATGGCGATGACGCCGCCCTTCAGTTCCTCGGGCAGCGGTTCCTTCTTCTCGTTGCGGTGGAAGACAGTCATGCAGCGGGTTCCGGTTCAGGCGCGATTGAGGCCCCAGGGGCTATGCGAGGCGCGGCATCCAGTATTTCGGTGCGGCATTTTCCCGCTTCAGCCAGGCGTTGAGGATCGCCTCGTCGGTCTGGCCGTTGACGGTGTATTCCGCGACATGGATGCCCGCGCTGATATAAAGCAGGTCGAGGCCGTATGCGAGCGCGCCGCGCACGTCGGTCGGCATGCCGTCGCCGATCGCCAGCACCCGGTTCATCGGGAAATCGCCGCGCACTTCGCGGGCAGCTTCGATCGTCGCCTCGTAGATCGGACGGTGCGGTTTGCCGGCAACGCGGGTCTTGCCGCCGAACTCTTCGTAATAGGCCGCCACCGCACCGGCGCAGGGGATGATCTTGTGGCCGCGCTCGACAACGAGATCCGGGTTGGCGCAGATAAAAGGCACGTCACGCTTAGCAAACGCCGCCAGCATGTCGGTATAGTCTTCCGGGACTTCCTTCTCGTCGTCGAAAAAGCCGGTGCAGACGATGCATTCGGCTTCGTCGGCGGAGACCACCTCGACGCCGAGCCCGTCGAACAGGTTGAGGTCGCGTTCGGGGCCGATCAGGAAGACCTTTTTCGGGCCGTCGACGATCAGGTGCTGGGTGACGTCGCCGGATGTGACGATCCGGTCATAGGTGCCGTCGGGCACGCCGAGCGTGCGCATCTGTTCGATGACGCCGGGTGCCGTGCGCGGCGAATTGGTGATCAGCACCACCGTGGCGCCGGCTTCGCGGGCCGCGGCGAGCGCCTTGCAGGAATGCTGGAAAGCCTCGACACCGTTGTGAACCACACCCCAGACGTCCGAAAGAACCACGTCGTAGTCGCCGATCACTTCGCTCAGATTGCCGATGCGCTTTGCCATGTAACCTTCCCATCTCGCAAGTCCCGGGTCACATGACAAACCCGGTTCAGGATTACAAGAGATATTCGGGAGAAAAGCCGCAACGGCGTCGTCGACGTCCGCAACCGCATACTGCCCTCCAGCGCCCCGGCGCCTTTCTTCCACCAAAGTCCGGTGCAACATGCCGACCTGCCACGGAGAGGTGGCCTAAACCGAAAACCCGATGTGGCCGGCAAGCGGCCGTCAGTTCCGCCAGACGCAGGCGCGGCCCAGCATCCGTATCGTTAAGCGTATTTCACATGAGGTTCCGAGCCGGCTCGAAAATTTTACGGCCGTTCTTGACTCATCCGCCGGCCGACCTTATCTCGACGCGGCTGGCACTCTCCAAGTGGGAGTGCTAACAGCACCGAGATACGGGTTTCAACCCGTCCATGTCATTTGATCGAGGGATTAGACAATGGCAAGCACCAATTTCCGCCCCCTTCACGACCGCGTCGTTGTTCGTCGCGTCGAATCCGAAGCCAAGACCAAGGGCGGCATCATCATTCCTGATACCGCCAAGGAAAAGCCGCAGGAAGGCGAAATCGTCGCCGTCGGTACCGGCACCCGCGACGACAAGGGCAACATCACCGCTCTCGACGTCAAGGCAGGCGACCGCGTCCTGTTCGGCAAGTGGTCGGGCACCGAAGTCAAGCTCGATGGCGAAGACCTTCTGATCATGAAGGAATCCGACATCATGGGCATCATCGGCTGATCTCAGTCGGTTGCTTTCACTGAAATATCGCTGACACCCCTTTTCAGGAGTTATCAAAATGGCAGCTAAAGAAATCAAGTTCGGCCGCACCGCGCGCGAAAAGATGCTGCGCGGCGTCGACATTCTCGCTGACGCAGTCAAGGTAACGCTCGGCCCGAAGGGCCGCAACGTCATCATCGACAAGTCCTTCGGCGCTCCGCGCATCACCAAGGACGGCGTATCGGTCGCCAAGGAAATCGAACTTGACGACAAGTTCGAGAACATGGGCGCCCAGATGGTCCGCGAAGTTGCTTCGAAGACCAACGACATCGCCGGCGACGGCACCACGACTGCTACCGTTCTTGCCCAGGCGATCGTTCGCGAAGGCAACAAGGCCGTTGCAGCCGGCATGAACCCGATGGACCTGAAGCGCGGCATCGACCTCGCCGTTGCTGACGTCGTGAAGGATCTCCAGGCCAAGGCCAAGAAGATCTCGACCTCGGAAGAAGTCGCACAGGTCGGCACGATCTCCGCAAACGGCGACAAGCAGGTCGGTCTCGACATTGCTGAAGCCATGCAGAAGGTCGGCAACGAAGGCGTCATCACGGTTGAAGAAGCCAAGACCGCCGAAACCGAACTCGAAGTCGTCGAAGGCATGCAGTTCGACCGCGGCTACCTGTCGCCCTACTTCGTCACCAACCCGGAAAAGATGGTCGCCGACCTCGACGACGCTTTCATTCTCCTCCACGAGAAGAAGCTCTCGAACCTGCAGGCGATGCTCCCGGTTCTCGAAGCCGTCGTCCAGACCGGCAAGCCGCTCCTCATCATCGCTGAAGACGTCGAAGGCGAAGCTCTTGCAACGCTCGTCGTCAACAAGCTGCGTGGCGGCCTCAAGATCGCTGCCGTCAAGGCTCCGGGCTTCGGCGACCGCCGCAAGGCCATGCTCGAAGACATCGCCATCCTGACGGGCGGCACTGTCATCTCCGAAGACCTCGGCATCAAGCTCGAAAATGTCACGCTCGACATGCTCGGCCGCACCAAGAAGGTCTCGATCTCCAAGGAAAACACCACGATCGTCGACGGCGCCGGCTCCAAGGCCGACATCGAAGGCCGCGTTGGTCAGATCAAGGCCCAGATCGAAGAAACCACTTCCGACTACGACCGCGAAAAGCTGCAGGAACGTCTTGCCAAGCTCGCTGGCGGCGTTGCCGTGATCCGCGTCGGCGGCTCGACGGAAGTCGAAGTCAAGGAAAAGAAGGACCGCATCGACGACGCTCTCAACGCGACGCGCGCTGCCGTTCAGGAAGGCATCGTACCGGGCGGCGGCGTTGCCCTGCTGCGTTCTTCCACGAAGATCGCCGCAAAGGGTGCCAACGACGACCAGGAAGCCGGCATCAACATCGTTCGCCGCGCTCTGCAGTCGCTGGTTCGCCAGATCGCTGAAAACGCTGGTGACGAAGCCTCCATCGTGGTCGGCAAGATCCTCGAAAAGAACGAAGACAACTACGGCTACAACGCCCAGACGTCTGAATATGGCGACATGATCACCATGGGTATCGTCGACCCGCTCAAGGTCGTTCGTACCGCCCTGCAGAACGCAGCTTCGGTTGCTTCGCTGCTGATCACCACCGAAGCCATGATCGCCGAACTTCCGAAGAAGGAAGCTGCCGGCGGCGGCATGCCTGGCGGCATGGGCGGAATGGGCGGCATGGACATGATGTAAGACCTCCGGGTCTCACATCTGAGCCAGCCGGTTCAGTTCGGAAAGGGCGGCCCTCGGGTCGCCCTTTTTGTTTGTCGTCAGCTTGCGGGCTACCCGCTCGATGAACCTGTTTCAGCGCAAGCGCAGCAGATATTCGGCGGCATTGAACGGATCGGCGCCCGAACGTCGGCGCGAACGAGGCGGACCAGCCATCCGGGCATAGTGATCAAAGGAATATTCCATCGTCCCCATGCCGCTTGTCAGCCCCGGCAGTTGTTGCAGAACGCCTTGAGTCATCGTGGATGCTATCGTGCCTTCCAGCCGCGCCACCCCGTTTGCAATCACGGAATCCCTGGTTATCGCACCGGATTTCGCAAGCAGGGTGTGCAGACCGCTTAAAGCCGTGACAGGCGCTTCGAGGTAAAAGCGGTCGATCGGCTCGCAGACGACGATCTGCGCCACCGACAGGGCCGCTGCCAGCACCAGCGGCGTCAACTGCCGGAAATCGGCGGCAGTGCTCACCGGTGAACTGTGCCGGGCCGCGGTCATGGCGACGTGGCAATCGATGATCTGCCAGCCGAAAGGGCCCTGCTTCAGCGTTTCGGACACGGTGTCCTCGACCGCCCGATAGAAGCTTGCGGGCATCTGGCCCACGTCCACTTCCAAGGCGAAGCTGTTGCCGGCCCCTTCCGGCCGCGGCTCGACGCGCAGCCCGACCGTCGCCATGAAGGGATTGGGTTCCTTGAAGATGATCTCGAGGCCGGCACCGGTTCCGACAAGCCTTTCCACACAGATGACGGTGCTCTCCTCGAACACCGTCTCGATACCGAAATCCGTCAGCAAGGTCGATTGGATGACCTCCTTCTGCACCTCGCCATAGAGGGACACGAAGACTTCGTTGGCGTCGTCGTTGCGGCGCAGGTTGATTAGCGGATCCTGTTCGGCCAACTGGTTCAGCGCAAGCCACAGTGCCACATTGTCGGAAGGGCGCCTGGCCAGCACACGAGTTTCAAGGGTGGGCGGAGCAAAGTGGGACCGGCCACCGGAAAGCAGATCGTCTCCCACCGCATCTCCTATCCGGGCACTGGCGAGGCCACTGACGCGAGCGACCTGCCCGGCGTGGAAACTGGCGGCGGGATGAACCCCGCCAGCCTCGAAGACGTGGATTCCGGTCACCCTTGCCGGGGCCCTGGGCAGATCCAGGTATTGCCGGAGCTGGATCGTGCCGGATGCGAGATACATGTAGGAAAGTTTTTCGCCGCCCCACCCGCGCTCGATCTTGAATATCCTCCCGGCGATCGGACCGCCCGGGTCGCGCTCGCGGCTGGGCAGCAGCGTCGTGATGGCCGATGTCAGCGCTGGCAGGCCGACGCCGGTCATCGCGGCTCCTGCGAATGCGGGGTGCACCAGGCCCCTGGAGACCTGATCGGCCAGAGAGTGTCCGAGCCTTTCGGCGGTCAGACGATCCGGGGCCATGAGATAGTCGCCGAGCAATGCGTCGTCGTTTTCCGCCAGCGTTTCACTCAGCACAGTGAAGGACGGTTCGGTGCGCAGGTCGAGTGCCTCTAACCTTACAAGCTTGCTGCCGGGGTCGATGACGGTCGACATCGCGATCGGCCGAACCGGCAGCTGGCGGGCGATGTCCTCCAGCACTCGGTCATATTGCGCGCCTAAGCGATCGACCTTGTTGATGAAGAAGACGAACGGCACGGCGAGGCGCTGCAACGCCCGCACCAATACGCGGGTCTGCGCCTGCACGCCCTCGACCGCCGAAACGACGACGACCGCGGCGTCCAGCAATCCAAGTATCCGCTCGACCTCGGCAATGAAATCGGGATGGCCGGGCGTATCGACGAGGTTGATGGCCGTGTCGCCAATCGTAAAGGACACGACCGCAGCGCGAATGGTGATTCCGCGCTGGCGCTCGATCTCGAGGCTATCGGTTTGCGTATCGCCGGTATCGACGCTGCCCAGCCTGTCGATCACACCGGCATTAAAAAGGAGTCTTTCCGTAAGGCTAGTCTTGCCTGCGTCCACATGGGCGAGGATGCCCAGATTCAAAGTGCGCATGAACCCTCAACTTCTCAGAATTTCGAACGTGATTTTCGTGAGAAGGGACTCGGCGCATTGGGACCTCTATGAGCTGATGGCCATGGCTTGATGCAAAACCTCTCGGTTTCCGAGGAGGCGCATGTCGAGCTGTACGGAAATCTCCGAGGATATGTCAAGCGCGGCCGTATGGTCGATCCGGGCGCAATACGAGGCAGGCGGCGTGCGTATGCTGAGAGCAAATTGCGCAAACCCACAGCTGACAAGGGCGTTATCGGCAATTACACTTGCGCCATGAGTTTCTTCGAGAGCCTGCTCGTCCTGCTGCTTGTCGCGATTGTGCTTCTGCAGATCTCGCGCCGGCTTTCCGTGCCCTATCCGTCTATGCTGGCGCTTGCGGGTGCCGCGGTCGCGCTGGTGCCGGGCATGCCCTATATCTCGCTCGACCCGCACACCGCGCTTGCGCTGTTCATCGCGCCGGCGCTGCTCGACGCCGCCTTCGATTTTCCGATCGGGATCGCCCGCCGGTTCTGGGTGCCGCTGCTGGTCTTTGCGTTCGGTGGCGTCTTTGCAACCGCAGCCGCCGTCGCCTTTGCCGGGTGGGCGTTTGCCGGTCTGCCGATTGCCGCCGCACTCGTGCTCGGTGCGATCGTCGCTCCGCCCGATGCGGCGGCTGCGACTGCCGTGCTGTCGTCGATGTCGATCCCGCGCACCACCGATACCGTGCTGCGCGGCGAGAGCCTGTTCAACGATGCCGCAGCGCTGCTGATCTTCGACGCGGCGCTTTCGGTGCAATCGGCCGGCAGTCTCGATACCGGTGTGGCGCTGCATCTTTCCCTCGCAGTCCCCGGCGGCATCCTCCTCGGCATCCTCGCCGCCCGGGTGGTCCGGCACCTGATGCGGTTCGTTGCCGGCACGCTCGGCGGCATCCTCCTGCAGTTCGTACAGACCTTCCTTCTCTGGATCGTCGCAGAACGTCTCGGTCTCTCGGCGGTGCTCGCCATCGTCGCCTTCGCGATGACGCTTGCGAGAAGCAGCGAAGCGCGCTCCTCGGCCCGCATGCGGGTACAGTCCTACGCGGTCTGGACCGCTGTCGTCTTCGTGCTCAACGTCATGGCCTTCCTGCTGATGGGCATGCAGGTTCGCGACATCGTCGGCGGGATGCCGGCGGACCATCTTTGGGATGCCGCGCAGTTTTCGCTGATGACCATCGTGATCGTCGTCGCGGTCCGCTTTATCGTCTGCATCGGCTACAATCGCCTCAACGCCTGGCATGAGCGCAGCCGCGGCAGACCCGAAACCGCAACGATGACGCAGGCGTTGCTGGCGGGCTGGTGCGGCATGCGCGGCCTGGTGACGCTTGCGACCGCCTTCGCCCTGCCGATGGACTTTCCGCAGCGCGACGTGGTGGTGCTGACTGCATTTTCGGTGGTTCTTGCAACCCTCGTTGTCCAGGGACTGACACTCACGCCCATCATCCGCTGGCTCGGTCTCGACCGCCGTGCCGAGGGGCATGGCGAACTCGCCGTCCTGCGCAGCAAGATCGCCCTCGCCGGCCTTTCGAGGCTCGACGGCGCGACCGAGACGGAGGCGGAACTGCTGCGCTCCAAGTTCCGCATCGAGCAGCTGGCCGCTTCCCGCATCGAGGACGCCAACTCGCTCGATACCTACCGGCGGCTCGCCTTGACGGCGATTGCCGCGCAACGGGAAGAGCTCGAAAAGCTTCGCTCGGTGCACAAGGTCAATGTCGACGAATACAATCTGCTGCTCGAGGAGATCGACTGGCGCGAACTTTCGGTCCTGCCGGAAGACGCGCGCAGGATCGAAGAAATCTGATCCGACGTTCAGGCAGGATTTGTACCGGGTAACCGAGTCCCGGCGCGATGGGGTGTTGCCGGATCAGGCTCCCTGGCATGCGAAGGGCGGCCTGTAAGCCGCCCCGTGACGCGGGCCTACAGTTGCGTTGCGCAATTAGTAGATATCGCGGCCGTTATTGCTCTTGCGGTAGATGTTGCGCGAAGCACGGTCCTGCATGCGCTCGATCCGCTGACGTTCCCGGTATGAGATGTAGCCGTCACGGCCGGCACGGGACTGCGCCCTGTCGATGCGATGTTGCTGGCGGGAGAGGTTGCGCAGTTCGCGCGGCGTCAGCTCACCCCGGGCCATGCCGCGATAGATGCGGTATTCCTGGCGGTTTTCCCGCGCCTCGCTGCGGTAGGTCTGGGCAAGGCTCGGAACGGCGGATGCGACCAGGAGGGCGAGCGCGGTGATGATGATCTTCTTCATGAGGGGCTCCTTTCATCGGCAATGACCGCATGGTGAAGGAGAAACGATGAACCTTTGCTGAAGGTTGCGTTCAGCAAGAGGAGCATCCTTGAAGATCTCCGCCGTTCAGAACGGGGAGACGGCACCGCGCCGGCGCACAAGGGATTGTCTCTTTTTATCGAACAAACCGTCAATCATTGTTCATCTTCCGGATACGGGCGAAATGGGGCACATACGGTCCCAGAGAATTCAACCTGCGTGTCCAACCAGAGACACCGATCCGGAGATCTAAAATGTCCACCACCACTACCAATTCCCTGCTTCTCGTCGCCCGCCTCCTCCTGTCCGGCATGTTCGTCATGTCCGGTTTCCAGAAGCTCATCGATCCCGCCGGCACCGCCGGCATGATCACCGGCGCCGGCCTTCCCGCCGCCACGCTGCTCGCCTATGTCGCGGGCCTGTTCGAACTGGTCACCGGCCTTGCCGTGCTGACCGGCTTCCAGACGCGCATCGCAGCTCTGCTGCTGGCTGCCTTCTCGGCTTTCACCGCCTTCGTCTTCCATTCCGGCGCCATCAACGTCCCGAGCTTCCCGGAAGCCGCCAATGGCCTGCTGACGCTCTTTAACAGCCTGATGATGATGAAGAACCTGACGATTGCCGGTGGTTTCCTGGCTCTCGCCGCCGTCGGCGCCGGTGCATTTTCTGTCGATGCCCGCCGCGGTTCTGTCGCAATCGCTGCCTAAGCTTTCGAAATTCCCTGCCCAAGACTGCCCGCCGGATGAGAAGTCCGGCGGGTATTTTTTTGATCTCAATCGGTCTGGACTGTCGGCAGGTCCGCCATTTCGGGCAGCCAGGAAACGGCCGAGCGGCACCAGATCTGGCGCTGCGGCTTCAACTCCGCCCGCTGGTCGATGCTGCCCCAGCGGATGCCCCAGATCCTGGCCGCCTCACCTACGCCATTGACGAAAAGCGGCGAGCCGCATTCGGGGCAGAAATACTGCTGGCGGACACGACCGCTCTCGGCCACCTTGCGGTAAAGCTTTGGCTCATGCCCGGTGAGCTTCAGATCGCTTTCCGGGACGACGGCGGTGACACGAAACGGCGAACCGCTGAGCGTCTGGCAATCGGTGCAATGGCAGATACTGATCCGCTTCGGGTCGAGTTCGGCCTCATAGGTCACATGGCCGCAATGGCATCGACCGGTTACATGCATCGTCCTTCCTCCTCTTCAGAACTCAGAGCGCGGCGCGGACTGCCTCCACGATCCTGGCGATCCGCGGATCCTGCTCGTGGCCCGGCTTGCGGGCCCTGACCAGGCAGGCCTCGGATTTCAGGATCACGCCATCCGAGAGGATCTTCAGGTGGTTGGCCCTGAGCGTCGATCCCGTCGAGGTGATATCGACGATGATATCCGCCTGGCCGGCGGCCGGCGCGCCTTCCGTGGCGCCGAGGCTTTCGACGATGCGGTAGAGCTGGATGCCGTGCTGGCTCGAAAAGAACTGCTGCGTCAGCCGCCAGTATTTGGTGGCAATGGCCAGCCGGCGGCCATGACGGGCGCGAAAATCCGCCGCCACGTCGCCGAGGTCGGCCATGGTTTCGACGTCGAGCCAGATTTCCGGCACCGCGACGACCACATCCGCCTGGCCGAAGCCAAGACGGGCGCAGAATTCCACCCGTCCGTCGGCGCCAGCCATGCCTTCGCGTACCAGGTCCTCGCCGGTGACGCCGAAATCGACGGCGCCGCTGGCCAATTCACGGGCGATCTCGGAGGCCGAGAGATAGGCGATCTCGACGCCTTCCATGCCCTCGATGCGGCCGCGATAGGAGCGGTCGCTGCCAACTGCGGAAATGGCAAGCCCGGCGCGCTCGAAGACCGCGGCGGTATCTTCCTTGATGCGGCCCTTGGAGGGCAGAGCGATGGTGATCGTGCTCATCTGGATGCCCTCGCGGCTTCGATCCGGTCGAGCCAGAGCGAGAAACCGACAGCCGGAATATGCTCCTTTGCGCCGAGCAGGGTCAGCAGCCGGTCGAAGCGGCCGCCGCCGGCGAGCACGGCAGACGAACCCGCCTCCGTCACCTCGAAGACGAGACCAGTATAATAATCGAGCGGACGGCCGAAGGCGGCGCGGTAGGTCATGGCCGAAAGATCGGCATCGGCATTGGCGAGCGCCGCCAGCCGGGCATCGAAGCGGGACACGGCGGGGCCGAGCTTCAGGCCGGCAGCATCGGCAAAGCCGGCCAGAGCGGCGGGCGCTTCGGCGAGCGGCAATTGCAGCGTCAGGAACTCGCGCAGCAGAAGCAGAGCAGTCCCGTCGAGCCGGGTTTCGGCCAATTCGAGCTTTTCCTTGAGCCTTCTCGCGATCTCGGTCGGCGAACGGCTGGCATTGGTGGAATAACCGGTCTCCTGCATGGTGCGGTCGATGTGAACCACCAGATCCGCCTCGTTGTCCGAGGCGATCATTTCAGCGATCTGCGGATCAAGGCCGGTGACCGGCTGGGGCCTTGCAAGCCGTTCCAGCAGCGCTTCAAGATGCGCCATGTCGCCGAACGCATGGATCAGCCGCCGCTGCCAGCCGAACGGCAGGCCGAGCGCCTTGACCACAGCCTCGAACACCGCCTGGTCGCCGAGCGTGAGCGCGAGCTTGCGGCCGGGCAGCAGCGCTTTCAGGATGCCGGTCGCGTCGCCGATGGCGCGGGCGTCGGAACTGGCGATATCCTTATTCCCGAGATCCTCGATGCCGGCCTGATAGAATTCGTGGGAACCCTCGCGGCGCTGGCGGAACACTTCGCCGAGATAGGAATACCGTTTCGGGGTGCCGGTCGCCGTTTCGATGTGGCGCAGGCAGACGGGAATGGTGAATTCCGGCCGCAGGCAGAGATTGGCGCCGGTCTCGCTCTCGGTGAGGAAAATGCGACGGCGCAGATCCTCGCCGGCCATGTCGAGGAAGGGCTCGGCCGGCTGGATGACCGGCGTGTTGACCCGCTCGGTGCGGCGGGCGGCAAATTCGGCGAGCAGGTCGGTGGAGAAGTCGGGCATGTCGATCAGGGGCATGGGATCGCTCCCACCGTGCCACGAAGCCCCCCTCTGCCCTGCCGGGCATCTCCCCCTCGGGTGGGGAGATCACAAGCGGCATGACCGCCATTTCCAAAGCGGCGCAGCGGAAAGTGGGACATCAAAGAGGAAACGAGGTGCGAGCCGCCAGCCGATCTCCCCCCTTGAGGGGGAGATGTCCGGCAGGACAGAGGGGGGTAAGCCTCACGCATTGCCCGCCCTTTTCCGATCCTCCGCCTGGGCCGCCAGGATTTCCTTCACCTTGGCCACCAGATCCGCCTCGGGAACGGTATCCTGCGCCACGCGCGCCTCACGCCAGCTCGCATTGTCCTCGATCTCGCCGGAAAGGCGCTTGCCCTCGATCAGGTCCTTCAACTGCACGACGCCCTGCGCCCGCTCGTCGCCGCCCTGGATGATGGCGATCGGGCACCCGCGGCGGTCGGCGTATTTCAGCTGGTTGCCGAATTTCTTCCAGTTGCCCTGGTACATTTCGGCGCGGATGCCTTGTTTGCGCAGCGCCTGGGTGAAGCGCTGGTAACGGCCCATGCTCTCGACATCGCCATCCATGACGGTGACCAGGACCGGAGCGATCACCTCGTCCTGGCCGAGCTTGCCGAGGTTTTTCAACGCGGTCATCAGGCGCGAGACACCGATGGAAAAGCCCGTTGCCGGGACCGGTTGACCCATGAAGCGGGAGACGAGGCCGTCGTACCGACCGCCGCCGCCGACCGAGCCGAACACGACTTTTTCACCTTTTTCATTGGTGACGTCGAAGGTGAGTTCGGCTTCGAAAACCGGGCCAGTGTAATATTCGAGGCCGCGGACGCAAGACGGGTCTATCTTGATACGATCAGGGCCATAGTCAGCTGCCTCGACCAACTGTCCGAGGTTGTCCAACTCTTCTACACCTTGCCGACCAACCTCCGATCCAAGTGTGGCTCCATGAAGCAAATGAAGCAGTTCGAGCCGAGTGCTTTCGACTGGTTCAAGCAGTTTGATAATTCTGTTGATATGGACGTCCGAAAGGGCAGCCCCCTTGGTAAAATCGCCGCTCTCGTCCTTTCGGCCAGGGCCAAGAAGCAGCCTAACCCCTTCGACACCGAATTTGTCGAACTTATCCATAGCGCGCAACACGCTGAGGCGTCTGCCAGCATTCTCCTCGCCGCCGAGCCCGATGGCCTCCATGACGCCATCCAGAACCTTGCGGTTGTTCACCCGGATCACATAATCGCCGCGCTGGATGCCGAGCGCTTCCATCGTGTCGGCCATCATCATGCACATTTCGGCATCCGCCTGGACGCCCGGCGCGCCGACCGTATCGGCGTCGAACTGCATGAACTGGCGGAAACGGCCCGGGCCCGGCTTCTCGTTGCGGAAGACGTAACCGGCGCGATAGGTGCGGAACGGCAGCTGGATCTCGTTGAAATTCTCCGCGACATGGCGGGCGAGCGGCGCGGTCAGGTCGTAGCGCAGGCTCATCCACTGGTCGTCGTCGTCCTGCAGCGAAAACACGCCCTCGTTCGGGCGGTCGCTGTCGGGCAGGAATTTACCGAGCGCATCGGTATATTCGAACAGCGGCGTCTCGACCGGATCGAAACCGTAACGCTCGTATACCTCGCGGATTTTCGCGGTCATCTCGTTGGTGGCATGGATATCGGCGGCGGAACGATCGACGAAGCCGCGCGGCAGACGGGCTTTCAGTTTCTGAGGTTTCTTCTGCTTGTCGCTCATGATCGGAATTCCATTGCCAAAGGCCCCGGAGAGGCCGGATTTGTGTGCGGTTTCTTAGAGGATAGAGGCCGGAGCGGCAAGGGCGGCGGCTGGTGAAGAGGCGGGCACGATGCTATATATTGCCACGGCGAAAGGGCAAAGGCCATGAACAAGCGCGTCACGATCGAAATGCCGGAAGAGATGCACAGGCTGATTGCCGAATATGCGGCGCAAGCCGGCGCCGAGCCGGACGCCTATGTGAAGGAAGTCCTGGAACAGCATCTGGAAGACCTGCATGACATCGCTCTCGCGGAAGCCGCCATGGAGCGCATTCGCAATGGCGAGCGGGTCTATACCTGGGAGGAGATGGAGCGCGAGCTTGGTCTGGAAGATTGAGTTTCAGGCCGGCGCAATCAAGCAACTCAAGAAGATGGGACGTAGCGAGTCCGCTCGCATACGCGATTTCCTGCACACACGGATCAAGCCGCTCGAAAATCCGCGCCAGTTCGGAGCGGCCTTAGAAGGCCCCCGCTTTGATCACTTCTGGCGCTACCGCGTCGGCGACTACCGCATCATCTGCGACATTCAGGACCACAAGCTTGTCGTGCTGGTGATTGAAATCGGCCACCGCCGCGAGGTCTATCGCTAAATCATGCTCACCGAAGCTCTCCAATATGCCGCGACCTCGCTGGTCACGCCGAAGAAATTCCGCCCCTTCGTCCGCTCGTCCGTCAGCCTCTGGTCGCGGGCCGGGCGGTGCGCGAAGGATTGGGCAGCGCATGAGGAGAACTGCAAGACCTTCATTCGCGAGATGGTCGCCGGCATGAAGCAGCGGCGGACCTGCGTCGTGCTCGGCTCGGGCCTGCTGCGGGACGTGCCGATCGACAATCTCTCGGAAAAATTCGATACGGTGGTGCTGGTCGACCTCGTGCATCTGGCGAGCGTGCGGATGCGGCTGAAGGCCAAGCGTTTCAGGAACACCCGGCTGATTTCACGGGATCTTTCCGGCTTCGACGATGCGGTCGCAGCCAAAAATCCGGAGCCGCTGTCGTTCCTGCGGCAGGTGCCGTATCTCGATCTCGTCGTCTCGGCCAATATCCTGTCACAGATCGGGGTGGGATCGAAACGCCGGCTGGACGCCGAGAATAATCCGGCGCGCGACGAGATCCTGCAGCGACTGGTCCGGGCGCATCTCGACGGCCTCACCGCGCTGCCCTGCAAGACGGCCCTGATCACCGACACCGCCTATCGCGTCACCGATCGAGAGGGCCAGGTGCTGGAGGAGGCCGACCTGCTTTGCGGCGCGCCTGCACCGGCGGCGAAACGGGCCTGGACCTGGCCGGTCGCGCCTTATGGCGAACTCAGCAAGGAGTATCAGGCGGTGCATGACGTCATCGCCTTGTGATGTCGTCGCGGTTGATTTCCGCAAGGGCGACCGTAGATTCACGCCCTGCCGCCATCCCGATCGTCTTTGCCTGGCTCCTTTACGGGGCCATGCGGGCCGTCGGCATGCAAGTTCTGTCGGACACGGAAAAGGAAACCCTATGTCTGCGAAAATCATTCTCATGACCGCCGCCCTCTCTGTTCTCACGCTCGGCCCGCTCGCCGCGCAGGAGATGAAGGGAATGGATCATTCCAAGATGGGAATGCCGATGGGCGGCAGCCCCTCCACCAGGGCTTTCGAAGATGCGAATGCCAGGATGCACAAGGACATGGCGATCCAGTATTCAGGCGATGCGGATGTGGACTTCGTCCGCAGCATGATCCCGCATCATCAGGGCGCAATCGACATGGCCAAGATTGAGCTTGCCCACGGCAAGAACCCGGAAATCCGCAAGCTCGCCGAAGCCGTCATCAAGGCGCAGGAGGCTGAAATCGCCGAAATGCAGGCCTGGCTGAAGGCGCACGGCAAGTAAAAAGTCTCCGGAATCGATATCGGCCGGGCAGGCTTTCATCTTGCCTGGAGCACCCTTTTTCGCCATATCAGCGGATGGAGGCAGATCCATGCGCCCGATTACCGCCATCGGCTTCGATGCCGACGATACGCTCTGGCAGAACGAACAGTATTACCGGCTGACGGAGGAACACTTCACCAAGCTGCTCGGCGGGTTCGCCGAAGGCACGCATGTTGCCGAGCGACTGCTGGAAGCGGAAAAGCGCAATCTTTCCCATTACGGTTTCGGCATCAAAGGGTTCACCCTGTCGATGATCGAAACGGCGATCGAGATCACCGACGGCAAGGTGCCGACCAGGACGATCAGCGAGATCCTCGATATCGGCCGCGACCTGCTGCGCCATCCGGTCGAAACCCTGCCGCATGTGGAAGAGACGCTGGAGGCCTTGAACGGCGAATATCTGCTGGTGCTGATCACCAAGGGCGACCTTTTCGACCAGGAGCGCAAGCTCGCCCAATCGGGGCTCGGCGACTTCTTCGATGCGGTCGAGATCGTCAGCGAGAAGAACGCCACCACCTATCGCCGCATCTTCTCGAAGGTCGCGGACGGGCCTGAACGGGCGATGATGGTCGGCAATTCGCTGAAATCCGACATCGTGCCGGCGATCGCGGCGGGAAGCTACGGCGTATTCGTGCCGCACGCGCTGACCTGGGTTCTGGAACATGTGGACGCGCCGACCGACGCGCCACGCTTCCGCCAGATCGAACATCTGGGCGAGCTGGGATCTGTGCTGTCGGAAATTACGGGCGCGTGAACCTCAGCCTGAGTTCATCGACTTCGCGCTGGCAAAAGCAGCCGTCGAGATGGTCGTTGACCATGCCCATCGCCTGCATGAAAGCGTAGACGGTGGTCGGCCCGACAAAGGTCCAGCCGCGTTTTTTTAAGGCCTTGGACAAGGTCACCGACACCGGCGTGGTGGGGTTGGCCCTCAGCGTGGCGAGATCCATCACGGCCGGACGTAGATGCGGACCTGGCTCGAAGCTCCAGAAGAACTTTGCGAGCGAACCGAACTCGCGCTTGAGTTCGATGGCGCGGGCGGCATTGTTGATGGTCGAGACGATCTTGCCGCGATGGCGGATGATGCCCGCATCGGCCAGGCAGCGGGCGATATCCGCCTCGCCGAACCGCGCGACCTCAACGAAATCGAAACCGGCAAAGGCGGCCCGGAAATTCTCGCGCTTCCGCAGGATCGTCAGCCAGGACAGACCGGACTGGAAACCTTCGAGGCAGATCTTCTCGAACAGCCGGATGTCGTCGGTCACCGGCCGGCCCCATTCCTCGTCGTGATAACGCCGGTAGTCTTCGAGACCGCCATGCCAGGCGCAACGCCCCTTGCCGTCTTCGCCGACGATGATGCCCGCCTGGTCCATTCCCTGTCCCTTTGCCCTTGGGCCAAGCCCGCTTGTTAACGGCCTTTGCGCCGGGTTTATCACTGGTCAACCATGTTTCAAAACCGGGCGGTAACCCTGCCAAAAGGTTTATAGGCCGGCCGGCTTTGAATGTTCCACCCGTTTACCATTCGCTTTCACCTCGCGGTCACCATGTTCGTCAACACCGACGCCAAATTATCCAAGTGTTTGAGGGGCGTCCGGTCGGTGATTTGTAACGTGTGGATCCGATCATGAAAAAAAACCTTTTCCTGGCCTTCGGCCTTGCGGCTGCCCTATCGAATACTGCCCTCCCCGGTGCCGCGCTTGCCCAGGACCGCTATCGCGAGCGCCCGCCCGTGGTCGTCAGCCCCGATCTTGCCGCCCCGTGGGTGATGCAGCTCGCCGGGCCGAACGGCCGCCCGGTCGTCTATCCGCGTCAGGCCGCCCAGCAGCGTTCCATCTATCAGCAGCGCGAGCAGCAGCCGGTGGTTCGCCGCGGCATCTTCGACCGTTCGCCTGCGCAGCCGGTCGCCATGCGGCCGCAGCCGATCCGCAGCCAGATCGAACCGCAGTTCCTGCCGCAGACGGTCGCCTACGAAACCAAGGAAAAGGCCGGCACGATCATCATCGATACCAATAACCGCTTTCTCTATCTGGTGGCGGGCAATGGCCAGGCGCGGCGTTACGGCGTCGGCGTCGGCAAGCCGGGCTTCGAATGGGCAGGCGAGCACCGGGTGACCCGCAAGGCCGAGTGGCCGGACTGGACGCCGCCTTCCGAAATGATCCAGCGCGAAGCCGCCAAGGGGCACTACCTGCCGGCCCGCATGGAAGGCGGACCGGAAAACCCGCTCGGCGCCCGCGCCATGTATCTCGGCTCGACGCTCTACCGCATCCACGGCACCAACGCCCCATGGTCGATCGGCAGCGCCGTCTCTTCCGGCTGCATTCGCATGCGCAACGAAGATGTCACCGATCTCTACGAGCGGGTGAACATCGGCACCAAAGTCGTCGTCATGTAACGACGGCAATTGCCAAAAGGTGAGGCGGCGAAGACACAGTAGCGCCGCCTTTTTGCCATCACATCTTCTTTATTGCATCTATCCCGTCTTGCTTTGATGTCCGAGTCGGTTAGCCTTCGCCGTTCAACAGAGCGGAGAGGATTTGGGAATGAGGACAGGGGGAATGAGGGCAGGCAAGACCCTCGCGATGGCCGTGGGAATGGCTGGCGCGATCTTCTTTACGGCCGGACATGCAAGCGCAATCAGCCCGGCGGCAGCGCCTATCGAACGCCCTGCGGGCGACGTGACACTTGTCGCGATGCCACGGGAAGTTCCCGAACAGTTCAAGCGCCGTGTGGTGCGCTTCTCGACGACCGAGAAACCCGGCACGATCATCGTCGATACCAACAACAAGTTCCTCTATTATATCGAAGGCCCCAACCGGGCGACCCGCTACGGCATCGGCGTCGGGCGCGAAGGGTTCGGCTGGTCGGGCGTGGTCAATGTGGGCCGCAAGGCCGAGTGGCCCTCCTGGACGCCGCCGGCCGAGATGCGCGTTCGCGAACGCCGCGCCGGCCGGATTCTGCCGGCCGTGCAGGAAGGCGGCATCGACAACCCGCTCGGCGCCCGCGCCATGTATCTCTACAAGGGCGGCCGCGACACGATCTTCCGTATCCACGGCACCAACCAACCCTGGACGATCGGCCTCAACATGTCGTCAGGCTGCATCCGCATGATGAACAAGGATGTCGAGCATCTTTATTCGCGCGCCGACATCGGCACGAAGGTGATCGTCATCGGCCCCGGCAACCGGCAGGGGAACGTCGACTTCAAGGATCGCGGCATCGATATTTTCGGCACGATTTTCGGCGGCTGAGACATCTGGCCACATGTCAAAAAGGGCAGCAAAAGCTGCCCTTTTCAGTGGTTTAGAATTCGTTAACCATAAATCGCCTAGCTTCGTCGGCGACTGATGCAGAAAAAGCACAGACCGCCGATGCATCCGCCGCTAAACATTGAGTCATCAAAAAAGCCAACGTTCCTCCCTGCAGGCTGATTCATGCGCAAAATTCTTTCTTTCGCCTTCGCTTCCACGCTTCTCACCGCTGGTCTTGCTTATATTGCCCCGGCTCAAGCGGCTGACATGACACCAGCGAGCCCCGCCTATGTGGCTCCGGTTCACACCGGCGGATTTGAAATCTCCGGTTACGGGGGTTACCAGTTCGCGCCGCACTCCGACGTCGACGTCTCGGACGGACCTGATTTCGCTGCCGGCTGGGATACCAAGCCCTTCGCGATGCCGCCCTACTGGGGCGTCCGCGGCACCTACTGGTTCGATGGCGGCGCCCTGACGAACTGGGGTATCTCGCTCGATTACACCCACGCCAAGGTTTATGCAGACGACGAAAGCATGGCCAAGGCCGGTGGCTGGAGCGTCTTCGAATTCACCGACGGCCTGAACCTGCTGACGGTCAACGCGCTCTACAAGTTCCCGATCGAAGGCAGCAAGTGGACGCCTTATGTCGGCGCCGGTGTCGGTATCAACGTGCCGCATGTCGAAGTGACCCGCGCTTCCGGCCGCACCTTCGAATATCAGTTCGGCGGCGCGACGATCCAGGCCCAGGCCGGCGTGAAGTACCAGCTCACCGAAAAGTGGTCGATGTTCGCCGAATACAAGGGCAACTACTCGTTCGTGGATGTGGATATCGACAGCGGCGCTTCGCTGAAGACCAACATCCTGACGCACGCCATCAACCTCGGCGTCTCCTACAAGTTCTGAGGCTTCAGGCCTTTGACGAAAAAAGCCGGCGATTTCGCCGGCTTTTTTATTGGGCATCTTTATCTGGCCGGAACCTTTTCCGGCTTCGGGCCTCCATAAGCCCAGTCCAGAAGCTCCACCGTGTGCAGGATCGGGATCGCCGTCCCGGAGGCGATCTGGGTGATGCAGCCGATATTGCCGGTGGCGATCACGTCCGCCTTGGTGGCCTCGATATTCTTCACCTTGCGGGCCTTCAACTGCTCCGAGATCTCCGGCTGCAGGATATTGTAGGTGCCGGCCGACCCGCAGCACAGATGCCCCTCGCCCGGATCGCGGACGGTGAAGCCCGCCGCCTTCAGCAGGTTCTTCGGCGCCATGGTGATCTTCTGGCCGTGCTGCATCGAACAGGCGGAGTGATAGGCGACGTTGAGCCGTTTCGGCTCGAGCCTCGGCAGGTCGAGCGACGACAGATATTCGGTAATGTCCCTGGCGAGGCTCGATACCTTGGCCGCCTTTTCCGCATAAGCCGGGTCGAGCCTCAGCATGTGGCCGTAATCCTTGATCGTCGTGCCGCAGCCCGACGCGGTGATGATGATCGCATCGAGCCCCCCGTTATCGATCTCGCGCATCCAGACATCGACATTGCGGCGGGCAAAATCGAGCGCCTGTTCCTCGCGACCCATGTGGTGCACGAGCGCGCCACAGCAGCCCTCGCCCTCCGGCACCACGACTTCGATACCGAACCGGGCGAGAAGCCGGAGCGTGGCTTCGTTGATGCCCGGATCGAGCACCGGCTGGGCGCAGCCCGACAGGATGGCGACGCGGCCGCGCTTCTCGATCTCCGGAGCATGCGTGCCAGGCGGCGCCGAGCCTGAAACCCCGGCGACGGATTTCGGCGCGAGATCCAGCATTGCCCCCAGCGGCTTCAGCACTTGCACACGCTTCAGCAGCGGTGCGAAGGGACGGCCGAGCTTTGCGAGAGCGAGTGCCGCGCGGAAACGAGCGGGATAAGGCAGAACGGCGGCAAGCAGGTTGCGGATCAGGCGGTCGATCAGCGGGCGCCGGTAGGTATTCTCGATATGGATGCGGGCATGGTCGACCAGATGCATGTAGTCGACGCCGGAGGGACAGGTGGTGACGCAGGCAAGGCAGGAGAGACAGCGGTCGATATGGGTGACCACTTCCTCATCCGCCGGGCGGCCGTTTTCCAGCATGTCCTTGATCAGATAGATGCGGCCGCGCGGGCTGTCGAGTTCATTGCCGAGGGTGACGTAGGTGGGACAGGTGGCGGTGCAGAAGCCGCAATGGACGCAACGGCGGAGGATCTGCTCGGATTCGGCCACATGCGGGTCGGCGAGCTGGGCGAGGGTGAAGTTGGTTTGCATTTATTGGGTATCCCTCGCGGACATTGCATCTTCACCGACGGCTCTGCGTTTCGCCAGCCCCCCTCTGTCCTGCCGGACATCTCCCCCTCGAGGGGGGAGATCGGCAGGAAGCACGGACGTCATTTCCGTCAGTCCCGTCGAGATGGGCGAAACGTGGCTCCGATTCGATCTCCCCCCTTGAGGGGGAGATGTCCGGCAGGACAGAGGGGGGTATGCCGGGAACACTACCATTGCCGTATTCACCCCATCTTGCCCGGGCAAAAAATGCCGGCCGGGTCGAGCTTCTGTTTGACGCGCGCCGAGAGTGCCGCCACCGCATCCGGAGCCGGCTCGAAAGCCTGGGTTTGGGCGCGCACCGCATCCGATGCCCGCAGAAGCGTTGCGTGGCCGCCGCCGAGAGCGCGGATATAGCGGCGCAGCAAATCCGCTTCCGGGTCGGCCTCCATGCGCATCCAGACCAATCCGCCCTGCCAGTCGTAGAAGGCGTCGACACCGGTTTCGAGCCGGAGGGCGGCGACGAGCTGGTGGCCCGCGGATGGGGCGATCGAGACGCGCCAGACGGGTTTCAGCGTCCCATCGGAATAGGGATAGACATCGCGGATCTGGCGCCAGAGCGTTTGGCTTTCCTCCAAGCCTAACCGGGAGACCGGACCGAATGCCTCCATGACGGCCGCGAGCTTTTCGGCGCGCACGGAAACCGAGGCGGCAAGGCCTTCAAGGCGCAGGACGGTCGCCTCCCCGCTCGGCAAGGCACCACCGAGGAAACGGAACCGGACGGTCTGCGGCAGGTGGGCGGCGCCCGATACCTCGACGGGCAGCGCCATCGCCGCCGCCATCGCCTTGGCGGCCGCCGCGTCGTCGAGCCCGGAAATGACGATGGTCTCCGCGGTCTGCGGCACAGGCAACACCCGGAAGGTCACTTCGGTCAGGAAACCGAGCGTGCCTTGCGAGCCGGCGAGCAGCTTGACCAGATCAAGGCCGGTGACGTTCTTCATCACCCGTCCGCCGGCGCGGATCGCTTCGCCCCGGCCATTGATGAACCGGATGCCCAGCAGGCTGTCGCGGGCGGCGCCGGAGACGAAACGGCGCGGGCCGGAGACATTGGCGGCAAACACGCCGCCGATCGTCGGTTCGCCGAGCGTGCCCATGACGCCGCGATGGTCCATCGGCTCGAAAGCCATGATCTGCCGGTTGGCGGCAAGCGTCGCCTCGATCTCGGCGACCGGCGTACCGGCTTTGACCGTCATCACCATTTCCGCCGGCTCGTAGTCGACGATGCCGGAAAGGCCGGTCGAGTTCATCATTTCGGCTGGCTCTGCAGAGTTGCCGAAACCGGCGCGGGTATTGCCGCCGCATAGCGCGAGCTTCTTGCCGTCGTTCGCGGCGTTACGGATGATATAGGCGGCATCCGCCTCGGAATTCGGTATCAGCGTCATGCGGCAGGCCGTCCATCCAGCGGAAAGACCTTGGACGGGTTGAGTATCCAGTCTTCATCGAAAGCGTAGCGCACCGCCATCTGCTGGTTGAGGTCGGCCTCGGAATACTGGTGGCGCATCAGGTCGCGTTTCTCGATGCCGACGCCGTGCTCGCCGGTCAGGCAGCCACCGGCATCCACGCACAGTTTCAGGATCTCGTTGCCCGCCTCCTCGGCCCTGGCCGCATCCTCGGGATCGTTGGCGTTGAAGAGGATCAGCGGATGCATGTTGCCGTCGCCGGCGTGGAAAACGTTGGCAACCCGGAGCCCGAAACGGTCGATGATCTCGGAAGTCTTGTTGAGCACATAGGAGAGCTTGCCGAGCGGCACGGTGCCATCCATGCAGATGTAATCGGCGATGCGGCCCGTGGCGCCGAAGGCGGATTTGCGGCCTTTCCAGATCAGCGCCGCTTCGGTCGCCGACTGGCTTTCGCGCACGGTCTTGACGCCATGGCGGCCGGCGATCTCGACGATCGCCTTCAGCATCGCGTCCATTTCGGCCTCGGAACCCTCGACTTCGACGATCAGCAGCGCTTCCACATCGAGCGGATAACCCGCATGGGCGAATGCCTCGCAGATTTCGATCGCCGGCTTGTCCATGAATTCGATGGCGACCGGGATGATGCCTGAGCCGATGATGTCGGCGACGCAGGCACCCGCATGTTCGGACGTGTCAAAGCCGAACAGGACCGGGCGGGCACCTTCAGGCTTGGCGATCAGCCGCACCACGGCCTCGGTGACGATGCCGAGCTGGCCCTCGGAGCCGCAGACGAGGCCGAGCAGATCGTAACCTGCCGCATCCAGGTGCTTGCCGCCGAGCTCGATCACCGTGCCGTCGACCAGAACCATCTTCACGCCGAGCAGGTTATTGGTGGTGACACCGTATTTCAGACAGTGGGCGCCGCCCGAATTCATCCCGATATTGCCGCCGATCGTGCAGGCGAGCTGCGAGCTCGGATCCGGCGCATAGAAAAAGCCGTCGATGCCGACTGCTTCGGAAATGTTGAGGTTGGTGACGCCGGCCTGCACGGTGGCGGTGCGGTTGGCATAATCGACTTCGAGGATGCGCGACATCTTGGACAAGCCGAGCACGACCGCATCCTCCTGCGGGATGGCGCCGCCGGAAAGCGAGGTGCCGGCCCCGCGCGGCACGACCGGAATGCCGTAGCGATTGCAGTATTTCATCACCGCGGCCACCTGCGCCGTGGTCTTCGGCAGGGCGACAGCAAGCGGCAGGCGGCGGTAGGAGACGAACGCGTCCGTCTCGAACGGCACCAGCTCGCGCGCCTCGTGCACCAGGCATTCGGGCGGCAGAAGCTCGGTCAGGTCGGCGATGATCGCCGCCCGGCGCGACAGCACCGACTCGCGAGGCTTCAGAAAACTGATCGTATCGGCCACCGGCTCCTCCTAAAGACATTCAACTGGTATACTTTTTTTACCAGTGTTACAAGAAGCCCGAACGCCCGGCTGGCATCACCCGATTTGGAGACGGCAAAGTTGACGCATGAGCTTTTCGCGCCGGTGCCGCATGGTCGAACTGCGGACGAGGTCATCCTGCAGATCGAGAGCCTGATCCTCAACGGCGTGCTGCGCGACGGCGATCGCCTGCCCGGCGAGCGCGAGCTGGCGCAGCGGTTCGATGTTTCCCGGCCGATCCTGCGGGAGGCGCTGAAAGAGCTGGAAGCACGCGGGCTGCTGGTGAGCCAGCATGGCGGCGGCACTTACGTGGCCGATATCGTCGGCCAGATCTTCTCGCCGCCGCTGGTCTCCCTGATCCGCCGGCACCAGCGGGCGGTTCACGACTATCTGGAATATCGTCGCCAACTCGAAGGCATGACGGCGGAGCTTGCCGCCGAACGAGCGACCGACACCGACAAGCAACTCATCGAGCGCATTCTGGAGACGATGCGCAGTGCGCATCGGGACGGGCGTTTCGAGGACGAGCTGACAACCGACGTCGAATTCCACAATGCCATCGGCGATGCGGCGCACAACATCATTCTCATGCACACGCTGCGCGCCTGCTACCGGCTCCTCAGCGACGGGATCTTTTACAACCGCCGCATCATCTTCAATATCGGCGGCGCCCATGATGCCGTGATGACCCAACACGAGGCGATCGGGCGGGCGATACTGGACGGCAACCCCTCCAAGGCCAGACAGGCTGCGGAAGACCATATCGACTTCATCTCCAAGGTCACCAACGAGGCTGAACGCACGGGAGAATGGAGCAGAATCGCACAACTCAGGATGATCCAGACCAAGATCTGAGGCCATTTCTGCGGATGGCCGGACGTCATGCACAATTACAATTGAACACCTGTGCAAATTTCTATTGACGTGAAACCCATTGGCCTCACAATAGTTATCGCTTCCGTGGTGGTTATCCACCGTGATTCTTCTGAAAACAGGTCGCTGAGGGTCGTTAATCCTCGCGCAAGTATTATATTAGTAAATTACCATTTGCTGGAGGACTAAACAGAAATTGGGCTTTATGGATCGGGTTACGAGCAATCTACGGTTGATGCTGGAGCGGCCTCCGCGGCAGCAATATGCTGCGCTTTGCTACCGGATAAAAAAGAAGCCGGCTCAACTCGAGGTTCTCGTTGCGACCAGCCGCGATACCGGCCGCTGGGTCGTGCCCAAGGGCTGGCCGATGACCGACAAGAAAGCTCACCAGGTCGCCGAACGCGAGGCGTTCGAAGAAGTCGGCGTCAAGGGCAAGGTGGAAAAGGAACCGCTCGGTTTCTATCACTACCGCAAGACGCTCGATAACGGCCTGAAGATCCCCGTGCGGGTGCAGGTCCATGCGCTCGAAGTGGACGAATGCCTGAAAAGCTATCCGGAAAAAGGCTCTCGAACACTCGAATGGGTTTCCTGTGAAGAGGCCGCGATGCGCGTCAATGAGCCGGAACTGAAGATTCTCTTCCTGCAGTTCGCCGAACGGATGCAGCCGCGCGTTCCGCAGCTTGCAGTCAAAGCCGCAAGCTAAGGCGCTTCGAAGCATCTTCACAATTCTGCAACATTGCCTTCGCACGCGCGCGCTATTAAGCGGTAGGCCGTAATCTTTCTTCCCTGAGGCGGAGACGGCCGCAGTTCCGGTCTCGCGCCTCCCTTTTCACCCAAGGACGGAGATATGGGCCAAAGACGGCCGCGCCTGGCGAAGCCGACGCTCGACAAGGATCTGGAGAAATTCTCCTCTGTGGAGGAAGCCGCGCGGCAGATGTCGCGCGGGCTTGCCGCACCGGGCACGGCACTGCTGTTCATCATCCTCGTCGCCATCTTTGCCGCATCCTATGTGACCGGAAAGCCCGGTGCCGTTGTCGTCATCGCTGCGTCCGGCCTCGCCGCCTACATGGCGATGAACATCGGCGCCAATGACGTCACCAACAATATCGGCGCGGCAGTCGGCGCCCGCGCCATGACGATGACCTTCGGTCTCGGGCTCGCGGCCGTCTTTGAAGTGGCGGGTGCCGTACTCGCCGGTCGGGGCGTCGCCAATACGATCGCCAACGGCATCATGCAGGGCGGCATGATCAGCAGCCCCGACGTGCTGATATGGGCGATGATGGCGGCACTCCTGTCGGCCGCGGTGCTGATCAATGTCGCGACCTGGCTCGGCGCTCCGATTTCCACCACCCATTCGATCGTCGGCGGGGTCATGGGCGCCGGGATCGCGGCCGCCGGACTTTCCGCGGTGAACTGGGGCACGATCGCGGGCATCACGGCAAGCTGGGTCTTTTCGCCGATCCTTGGCGCCGTCATCGCCGCCGCCTTCCTGTTCTTCGTCAAGGAAACCATCATCTACCGCGAGGACAAGGTCGCCGCGGCGAAAAAATGGGTGCCGGTGCTGATCGGCGTGATGACCGGCGCCTTTGCAGGCTATCTGGCGCTGCTCGGGCTGGGGGAACTGGTAGACGTGTCGGCGCCGGTTGCGACGCTAATCGCCCTCCTGACCGGCCTCGCTGCCTGGCGCCTGCTGATCCCGGTAATCGCCCGGCAGGCGGAGGGGCTCGAGAACCGCAATCAGTCGCTTCGCACGCTCTTCCGTATTCCGCTCATCCTTTCCGCCGCGCTGCTCTCTTTCGCGCATGGCGCCAACGACGTCTCCAACGCGATCGGTCCGCTTGCGGCGATCGTTTCTGCCGCGCAACGGGGTATTTCGACCGGCGTGCGTATTCCGCTCTGGGAACTGATCATCGGCGGCCTCGGGATCTCGCTCGGCCTGCTGCTCTATGGCCCGAAGCTGGTCCGGCTGGTCGGCGCCGAGATCACCAAACTCAATCCGATGCGCGCCTATTGCGTCTCGCTGTCGACGGCGCTGACGGTGATCGTTGCCTCCTGGATCGGATTGCCGGTCTCCTCGACCCATATTGCCGTCGGCGCGGTGTTCGGTGTCGGCTTCTTCCGCGAATGGTATACCCGCCATTCCCGCCGCCGCTTCGAATACATGCGGGTGCGGGCCGGCAAGGACCTCGATACCACCGAGCCCTTCGAACGCAATGACGACGAATTGAAACGGCGTTACCTGGTGCGGCGTTCGCATTTCCTCAGCATCATCGCAGCGTGGATGATCACCCTTCCGGCTGCCGCGACCCTTGCGGCGCTGATCGCCACGGCTATGTTCGCGCTGTTCGTCTAAAGCGTCGGGATCTTTCAGATCCGCCAGTGACGCTTTAGATCCTTGTTTTTTCGCATGTCGTCGTCGCAAAACCGCTGCACACTTTTGCGCGACATGCTCTAGGCTTCGAGGTTTCCATGCGCGCCAATTTCCGGATGCAGAGGCTGTTCATCGAGGCGCCGCTTGGCACCGGTGCACGCCATGAGGTCTCGTCGGAGCAGTTCAACTATCTCGCCAACGTGCTGAGGATGGAGGAAGGGTCGGCAATTCTGCTTTTCAACGGCCGCGACGGCGAATGGAAGGCGAAGATCACCTATCCGACCCGCAAGAAGATCGTGCTGGAGGCGATCGAGGAAACCCGGCCGCAGCCGCCTGCCTCCGACCTGCATTATCTCTTCGCGCCCCTGAAGGTCGGTCGTCTCGATTATCTGGTGCAGAAGGCGGTCGAGATGGGTGCGGGGTTCATTCAACCGGTGATGACCCAGCATGTGCAGGGCAAGATCACCAGCATGGACCGGCTTCAGGCGAATGTGGTCGAGGCCGCCGAGCAGTGCGGCATTTTGTCGGTGCCGGAAGTCGCGCCGCCGAAAAAGCTCGGCGACCTGCTCGACACCTGGCCCCACGATCGGCGCATCATCTTCTGCGACGAAGGAGATGAGGGCCAGAATCCGCTGCCAATCCTTTCGGCGGTCAAGGAAAGCAAGCTGGCGCTGCTGGTCGGCCCGGAAGGCGGATTTTCGGAAGAGGAAAGGGAAAGGCTGCGGTCGCTTTCCTTCGTCACCGCGATACCGCTCGGGCCTCGGATATTAAGGGCGGATACGGCCGCGGTCGCAGCGCTTGCTGTCATCCAGGCTGCGGTCGGCGACTGGCGGTAACCCGCTTGACATGACGGTCTCGAAATTCTGAATCTATCTTGAAAGAAATTCACTTGCAGCGCACATCAATCCGGTCCAATCAGCCGGCTATCCGTCCATATCAGGCATTCCGAGCAAGGTAATTTTCATGGCCCGCGATACGACCGACCAGACACCGCTTACCTCGGTGTCCGAGCTTTCCGCCTACCTGGCGAAGGGACCGCGGCCCAAGGAAGATTTCCGGATCGGCACGGAGCATGAAAAATTCGCCTTTTTCCGGGCGGACAACAGCCCGGTTCCCTATTTCGGCGAGGCCAGCATTTCCGCGCTGCTCAAGGGCATGGAAAAGAAGCTCGGATGGGAGCCGATCCTCGACGGCGAAAACATCATCGGGCTCGGCGAGCAGTCTGGAATGGGCGCGATCTCGATCGAGCCAGGTGGGCAGTTCGAGCTTTCCGGTGCGCCGCTCGAGACCATTCACGAGACCTGTCGGGAATCGAACAAGCATCTCGCGGTTCTGCGCGAGATCGCCGAACCGATGGGCATCCGTTTCCTCGGCATCGGCGGCAGCCCGAAATGGACGCTCGCGGAAACCCCGCGCATGCCGAAATCCCGCTACGAGATCATGACGCGCTACATGCCGAAGGTCGGTGCGAAAGGCCTCGACATGATGTACCGCACCTGCACGATCCAGGTGAACCTCGACTTCTCCTCGGAAGCGGACATGGCTGCCAAGATGCGCGTGTCGATGAAGCTGCAGTCGATCGCGACCGCGCTGTTTGCTTCTTCCCCGTTCACCGAGGGCAAGCCGAACGGGCTGGTCTCCTGGCGTGGCGACATCTGGCGCGATACCGACAACCAGCGCTCCGGCGTATTGCCCTTCGTCTTCAGACAAGACTTCGGGTTCGCGGACTACGTGGAATGGGCGCTGGACGTGCCGATGTATTTCATCGTCCGCGACGGCAAGTATCACGACTGCACGCATGTCACCTTCCGCCAGTTCATGAACGGCGCGCTGAAAGGCGAGGTCAAGGACTGGGAACCGACGATGGGGGACTGGACCAACCACCTTTCCACCCTCTTCCCAGACGTTCGCCTGAAGCGCTTCCTCGAAATGCGCGGCGCCGATGGCGGCCCGTGGCGGCGGATCTGCGCGCTGCCGGCCTTCTGGGTCGGCCTGCTTTATGACGACACGGCGCTTGCCGATGCGGAAACGCTGACGGCCGACTGGACGGTCGAGGATGTCATTGCGATGCGCGATGCCGTGCCGGCAAAGGGTTTGAAGGCCGAGATCAAGGGCAAGCCGGTGCTCGATATCGCCCGCGAGGCGGTGGCGATCTCCAAGGCAGGTTTGAAGGCCCGGGCGCGGCTGAACGGCGAAGGCCAGGACGAGAGCATCTTCCTGCAACCGCTCGACGAAGTGCTCGCCAAGAAGACGACCATGGCGGATGACATGCTGTCGCTCTACCATGGCCGCTGGAACGGTTCGGTCGACCCGGTGTTCGAGGAATACCAATACTGACCCTAGATTGAGATCGGTTCTAAAAACCGGTTTCCGTTCAGCACTTTCCGGATATAGTGGTGCATCACCCGAACCGGAAAGGATTCTCTCCATGCTGCCACTGTTCGACATGATGCTCAGAGCTCAGAACGGCGCAGGCATGGAGGCGATCGCCAAGCAGTTCAACTTGGCGCAGGAGCAGGCCACCCAGGCCATGGCCGCGCTGATGCCCGCCTTTTCCTCCGGGTTCAAGCGCACCAGCGCCAACCCCTATGATCTCACCTCGCTGATGAGCACCATGGTGTCCGGAGCCTATGCCAAATATTTCGAAGACCTGACCAAGGCCTTCACGCCGCAGGGCACGACGGACGGCAACGCGGTGCTCGAAAAGCTGTTCGGCTCGAAGGAAGTCTCCCGCGCGATCGCGGCGCAGGCGGAACAACTCACAGGGATAGGCCAGGAAGTCTTCAAGAAGATGATGCCGGCCATGGCCGACACATTGATGGGCGGGCTGTTCAAGCAGATGAGCGGCCAGATGACCGGCGCCAACGATGCGTTTGCCGCCTCCCCGATGGGCCAGATGCAGCAGCAATGGCTGGAAAGCATGGGCCTGCAACCCAAGGCGAAGCCGCAGGCCGCTGCCAATCCCTTCGACAATCCCTTCGCCCAGGCGATGCGTTCCATGTGGGGGCTCGACAAGCCGGAACAGCCGCAGCCTTCCGGCGGCAATCCGTTCGCGGACAATCCCTTCGCCAAGGCATTCCAGGACATGATGGGCGGCGCCTTCACGAGCCCCAGCCCGGCCGCAGCCCCGACGCCCGAGAAACCCAAGGAAGTGCCGGCGGACGAACCCAATCCCTATCGCGACGTGCTGAACAACATGTTCGACAGCGGTCTTGAAGTGCAGAAAAACTACCAGAAGAACATGGAAGCGATCTTCGACACCTATCTGCGCAATGGAGCAGGCGGCCACGCCGAAGCGGAGGCCACGCCTGCCGCTCCCAAGCCTTCCAAATAAAAAAGCCCGGCACGGATCGACCGGCCGGGCAAGCAGCAGGGCTATTGGCTATCACCCTGCGGGGAAAAGGTCAGGCAAGATCAGCGATTGGCCGGTCTTGCAAAACGGTGCCGCGCACGCTCGCGAGCGGAGCGAGACAGAAGCAGCGACGGATCATCCAGCACGCCGGACCGATCGAGCGCCATCACCACATCATGCCGTGTGATGCCGATATCGTTGAGCTGGCGGTCGTCGAGATCATGGAGGCGATTGCTCGCCATACGATTGCGAAAGGCACGCCATACGGATTTCGTTCGCAGCACCACGAGGCCAAAACGGCCATACGTACCGCGCCCTTCGTGAACGAGGTCGAGTTCAGTTCCGCAGTCGGTCGTGCTCATTGGTCTATCCTTTCGCAGGCACGAGAAAGGTCATCCCTTCCGCGGAGGTCCGACGGAAAGGCTGCCCGGATTGGGCGCTCAGGGAAGAAGCACCCTTCGATTTTGATTTGCGATCCCCTTATCGCGTAAAACCTATTGATCAGTCCAACGAATGTTTCTAATGATTAGCATCAACCTCTCTGATGGATCATTCTCATGTCCGCACCGCTCGATATCGATCAGTTGCATACTTTCATTTCAATCGTGGACACCGGCAGCTTCACCAAGGCGGCGGACCGGGTTTTCAAGACCCAGTCCGCCGTGTCGATGCAGATGCGCCGTCTCGAGGAACGGATCGGCAAGCAGCTGTTCGCCAAGGACGGCCGCGGCAACCGGCTGACGGCCGAGGGCGAGAAGCTCCTGAACTATGCACGGCGCATCATTCGCCTGAACAACGAGGCGATCGCCGCCTTCGACGACAACCGTCTCGAAGGCACGCTGAGGATCGGCACGCCGGACGACTATGCCGACCGGTACATGCCGGAGATCATCGGCCGTTTTGCCAAGACCCATCCGAATGTCGAGCTCTATATCGTCTGCGAGCCGTCGGCCAGCCTTGCGGAAAAGATGGCGCGCGGCGAGCTGGATATCGCGCTCGTCACCCATAACCCGCGCCAGCGGATTTCCGACGTCGTGCGCACCGAGCCGCTCTGCTGGGTCGGCTCGGCCAACCATCCGCTGAAGGACAATGCGCCTGTCCCGCTTGCGGTCGGCCGGCGCGACTGCCTGTGGCGGCAGCTCGCCTGCTCGGCGCTCGATGCGGACGGGCGCGAATACCAGGTCCTGTTCACGAGCTGGTCCTCGACCGTCGTCGCCGCCGCCGTGCTTGCCGGCATGGCCGTCTCGGTACTGCCGGAATCGGCGCTGCGCACCGGCATGAAGGTGCTGTCGTCCGCCGACGGCTTCCCGCCGCTGCCGCCGGTGCAGATCGGCCTGATGAAGCGACCCGGGCTTTCGCCCTCGCTGATGAACGCCATCACCGACCACATCACCGCCTGCCTCGACAACATCTCGCCGGCGGTGATGCCCGACGATCTCGACGGCGAGGTCAAAGCGTTCCAGCGGATGCCGCGGGCTCGGACCGCCTCGGTGATGCCGGGGTGGTAAGACGACTAGCCGCCAAACGCTTGGGGTCTATCAGGAATGTTTATGGGCGTTGACGTAGGCACGAAGGACGTTCTGCATCTTCGTGAGGTGCCCCTTGCCATTCGCCTCTTGAAAGAAGAAATCAAAAACTTCCGGATCGATCTTCAAATGTACGGAGCGGGGTTTCGCGGGGCTTTTTACGTCAGCCTTGGCCCAGAATTCCGCGCCAAGGTTTTCTGTATCCGGCGCCTTAGGGTCATGAAAAAGCTCCCCCGCCTCCCTCATTTTCCTCAGCTCCGTGAGCGATGCTCTTCTGATATTCTGATCGGTCATGCCGACCTCCTTTCCACGCTGTTATCAGCCGGATCACGTCGCCGCGCTCAGTAAAAACGACGACAAAACACTCTCCTTCGACCATTCCCAGCGCGATCTTTCGGACCTCACCATAGTCGGCCCGATCATCTATACGCGTTAGAATGGGCCCTTCGAAAATTCCGGCGGCATACAAAAAATCGACGCCACGTTCCTTGATCACTTGCTGCCGCTTCACCTCGTCCCATTCGAATTCCATGGCGAATTTCCTCGGCACCTGACGATATCATACACAAATAGTGTACATTCCGATAGAACGAAAAAAGCCGGGCGAACCCGGCCTTCTATTTCGCGATATGCGAGCCGCCGATTAGGCCAGGTTCTTCTTGAAAAACGCCACCGAGCGGCTCCAGGCGAGATCGGCGGCTGCCTTGTCGTAGCGGGCCGAGGAGGTATCGTTGTTGAAGGCGTGGTTGGCGCCGTCGTAGACGAAGATCTCGAAGGTCTTGCCGCCTTTTTCGAGCGCCGCCTTGAACGCCGGAATGCCGGCATTGATGCGCTCGTCGAGACCGCCGTAATGCAGCATCAGCGGCGCCTTGATGGCCGGCACGTCCTCGGCCTTCGGCTGGGCTCCGTAATAGGCGACGCCGGCATTGAGGCCGGGTGACTTCACAGCAAGATTGTTGACCGTGCCGCCACCCCAGCAGAAGCCGACCGCACCGACCTTGCCGTTGGCGCCGCTGATGCCGGCGAGATAGGCGCGGCTTGCTTCGCCATTGGCCGACACTTCTTCGGGCTTCAGCGAAGAGAACATCTGCCGGGCCTGCTCCTCATCCACCGGCGTGCCGCCCTGGGGCGCCAGGAAATCGACGGCGAGCGCATTGAAGCCCTCGAGCGCCATGCGGCGGGCGACGTCCTTGATATGGGCGTTGAGGCCGCGGTTCTCATGAATGACGAGGACGCCGCCGCGGGTGCCGGACGCATTCTTGGGTTTTACGAGATAACCCTTCATGGTCACGCCGTTGGCGCCTGGATAGGTAACGTCCTCCGTGGTCAGCCGTTCGTCATTGGCAGGAATGACATCCGCCATGGCGGAACTGGCGCCGATCAGGGGCGCGATCGCCGCGGCAGCCGCACCGGAGCCCGCAAGCTGGGTCAGCTTCTCCATGAACCGGCGGCGGTCCAAAGTCAGATGGGTGTATTCATCATAGGCGTCGATCATCGCCTGGGTAATCTTTGGTGTCTCGTTGTCCATGGCTATTCCTCCGTAGCAGGCCGTGTGACGGAGAAATCTATACCGAGGACCTGTCGCTTGCAGATGAAACACTGAGTGATCCAAGTGCCCGATATTACACTTGTTCGTGAGCCCGGTCGATCGGCCGCTCCGCAAGGATCGTGGCGGATGCCGCAAGGGCCGCTGTATTTCGTCACGCCACCCGGCACCGCTGCTAAGGTCGCAGCGGGCCCGGCCTTCGGACCATCCTGGCGCTGGCCATGTTAGTTCAAAACCAGCCAGGCCGCGAGCCAGACCCACATAGCCATCACCGCAAAAAAGCCGACGATGAAGATCGGCCGGCGATAACGGAGCCGGTTGCTGGTGAGATGCACGTAGGAATGCGCATAGCGGGAGAGTACGAATATCCAGGCAAGAGCAACCGTGCCCCAATTGTCTGCAGTCGACACATAAAGGACGAGGCAAGCGGCATGGAACAGGACCGGTAGCTCAAACTGGTTCTTGAGATTGTTGTGGACAATCAGGCTTTCGCGCGGCTCCTCTCGGTTTTCACGAAACTGCCCGGCCTCGGCGCTGCCGGATTTCACAGCCATGTACCGTTTCTTCGACAGGAGCCAGTAGAGAAAAAAGACAAGCGCGGCATGCGCTATCATCGGCCAGAGCGTCGCGTCGGTGGAAAGCATCGGTTCTCCTCAATCCTCAGAGGAACCAATAACACGGGTTCGACGATGCACAATGGCGTGCCGAGGGACATGTCTCCAACGCATGGCGCCGTCCGAACGGCGCCATATAGTTCGCCACTGCCTGCAGGCCACCCGACTTCGCGTTCAGGCAACGGCGGCAGGCATCCAACCAGCTATTTCCGAGACTTGAGGAGGAGGAGGAGGCAATAACCTCCTCCAATCAAGAACATCAGACGCCGGCACCCGGATAGTTGGGGCTCTCGCGCGTGATCGTCACGTCATGCGCATGGCTTTCGCGCAGGCCCGCGCCGGAGATCCGCACGAAGGTGGCGCGCTCCTGGAATTCCTTGAGATTGGCGCCGCCGACATAACCCATGGCCGCCTTCAGGCCGCCGCCGAGCTGATGCAGCACGCCCGAGACCGGACCCTTGTAAGGGACCTGGCCCTCGATGCCTTCAGGAACCAGCTTCAGCGTATCACGCACTTCCGCCTGGAAATAACGATCGGCGGAACCGCGGGCCATGGCGCCTACCGAGCCCATGCCGCGATAGGCTTTGAACGAGCGGCCCTGGTAGAGATAGACTTCGCCCGGGCTTTCGTCGGTGCCGGCCAGCAGCGAGCCGATCATCACGGCGGATGCGCCGGCGGCGATCGCCTTGGCCAGATCGCCCGAGAACTTGATGCCGCCGTCGGCGATAACGGGAATGTTCTGCGCGCGGGCCGCTTCGACAGCCGACATGATCGCTGCAAGCTGCGGCACGCCGACACCGGCGACGATACGGGTGGTGCAGATCGAGCCCGGGCCAATGCCGACCTTGACCGCATCCGCGCCCGCATCGATCAGCGCCTTGGTGCCGTCGGAGGTGGCGACATTGCCGGCCATGACGCGCACATGATTGGAGATGCGCTTGACGCGGGTGACGGCGTCGAGCACGCGCTGCGAATGGCCGTGGGCCGTATCGACGACCAGCAGGTCGACGCCGGCCTCGATGAGACGTTCGGCCCGCTCGAAACCATCGTCCCCGACGCTGATTGCGGCCGCGGCGCGCAGGCGCCCTTGAGCGTCCTTCGAGGCGTTGGGATTGAGCTGCGACTTCTCGATGTCCTTGACCGTGATCAGGCCGACGCAGCGACCTTCGCCATCCACCACCAGCAGCTTCTCGATGCGGTGCTTGTGCAGCAGGCGCTTGGCTTCCGTCTGGTCGACGCTGCTTTCCTTGACGGTGATCAGGTTCTCGCGGGTCATCAGCTCGTAGATCTTCTGAGCCGGATCGGAAGCAAAACGGACGTCACGGTTGGTGAGAATGCCGACCAGCCGGCCCGGAACGTGACCGCCGCCGTTCTCGACCACCGGGATGCCGGAAATGCTGTAGGACTTCATCAGCGACAGCGCCTCGGCGAGCGTCGCGTCCGGGCCGATCGTCACCGGGTTGACGACCATGCCGCTTTCGAATTTCTTGACCTGGCGGACCTGCTCGGCCTGTTCGATCGGCGTCAGGTTGCGGTGGATGACGCCGATGCCGCCTGCCTGCGCCATGGCGATGGCAAGCCGGCTTTCCGTCACCGTGTCCATGGCCGAGGAGATGATCGGCAGATTGAGTTCGATATCCTGGGCGATGCTCGTGGCGATATTCGTCTGGCCCGGCATGACTTCGGAATGGCCGGGCTGCAGGAGCACGTCGTCGAAGGTAAGCGCATCTGCGCCGGTTGCGGTTTCAATGATGCGTGCCATTGCCAAATTCCTTCGATCTAGAAAATGCGGGATGCGCTCAGGAACGACTCGATACGTCCCGACGCTCCGGCAACAATTGCTTGGAAGTTGGCGAGGGCTGGTAACACGTTCATGACAAGAAGGGAATAGCAAAAACCCGGGAGAGGCTTCTCCCGGGTTTCGATTGCTTTTCAACAACAATCAGATGTCGAACTGGTAGCTCTTCGGCACGAACCGGTAGCCGGTGCCTTGCTTTTCGACGAAACCGACCGCCGGGAAGGGCATGTGATAGCCGAGGAAGGCGACCTTGTCCGTGGCGACCATGTCGAGGACCTTCTTGCGGGTGGCCGCCCCTTGCGCCTTGTCCATGTCGAATCGTACCTCCCATTCGGGCCGCTGAAGCGACAGGACGTAGTGGTTGACCGTATCGGCGGCGAGGATCAGGCGCTTGCCTTGCGATTCGATGTTGAAGTTCAACATGCCGGGCGTGTGGCCCGGCGCCAACATGGCGGTGATGCCGGAGACGACTTCGCCGCCATCCTTCAGGAAGGTCATCTTTTCGGCAAGCGGCTTCACATTGGCGAGCACGCTCTTCTGGTTACCCTCTGCCGGCGTGCCGGCGCGGGCGGCATCGGTCCAGAAGTCGTATTCCACCTGGCCCGTGATGTAACGCGCTTTCGGGAAGGCCGGCTTGCCGTCTTCCATGAGGCCGCCGATATGGTCGCCATGCATGTGGGTGATGACGACGATCGAGATATCCTCCGGCATGTAGCCAGCGGCTGCCAATCCTTCGATCAGGCGTCCGACGCCCTGGGCGCGGCCCTGCTTGCCGAGGCCGGTATCGAACAGGATCACGTTGCTGCCGGTATCGACCAGCGTCGGAGAGAAACTGTTGACGAACTGGTCCGTCGGCAGAAAGTTCTGGGTCAGCAGCGCTGCCAGCGTTTCGGGCGGCTGGTTGAGGCCGAAGGTCTCGCCGGGAGCACCGGAGGGGCGGGCACCGTCCTTCATCGCCAGAACCTGGAAACCGCCGAGCTTGAATTTGTGGATATCCGGCGGGGTCACCTGGTCGATAGCCAATTTCCGCGTCTCCTGGGCAAAAGCCCCGGCATTGATGATCGCCGGCGCAGCGAGAATGCCCAAACCGGCCGTGCCGATAAGGGTGCGCCGTCCGATACCTGAATTCGTCATGATGTCGCTGCCTCCTGGAATTATGCCGAACCGTCAAGATGGGGTCCGATCCGGTGGAACATAACCGCGCTCCCTGCCGAGGAAATCCGACCTCACGCAGACGTGACCTAAAATCGGAAATGGTGAGATTCCGCAATTGGCAGACGGGACCAAGAGGTCTAAGGACGGACGAATTCCCGCCATTGCAGGCACTCCATGAACCGCATCGTTCCGCTCATCCTCGCCGTCGCCCTTTTCATGGAGCAGATGGACTCAACCGTCATTGCGACCGCGCTTCCGGCGATCGCCGCCGACCTCAATGTAGGGCCGATCACCCTCAAACTGGCGCTGACCTCCTATATGGTGGCGCTCGCCATGTTCATCCCGATCAGCGGCTGGATGGCGGACCGCTTCGGCGCCAAGAAGATCTTTCGCGTCGCGATCTTCGTCTTCGTCATCGGCTCGATCTGCTGTGCGTTCTCCTCCGACCTCCTCCAGTTCGTGCTGTCACGCTTCCTGCAGGGCATGGGCGGCGCCATGATGACGCCGGTCGCGCGCCTGGTTCTCCTTCGCACCACCAAACGCAGCGAACTCGTCTCGGCCATGGCGCTGCTCACCATTCCGGCATTGGTCGGCCCCCTCACCGGCCCGCCGATCGGCGGTTTCATCACCACCTATTTTACCTGGCACTGGATCTTCCTGATCAACGTGCCGGTGGGCCTGCTCGGCATCTATCTCGCAACGATCTTCCTGCCGGAAATCGAGACCACCAATCCTCCCTCGATCGACTGGTGGGGGTTCTTCCTGACCTCGGTCACCGCCGCCGGCACGGTGTTCGGACTTTCGGTCGTCGGCCTTCCGGCGCTACCGCCGGCCGTCGGCATCACGGCGACGGCGCTTGGGCTCGCAGCCGGCATCGCCTATGTCGTCCATGCGCGCAGCCATCCCGCGCCGATTCTCAATCTGAGGCTCTTCAAGGACGATGCATTCCGGGCCGCCAGCAGCAGCGGTACGCTGTTCCGCATCTCGACGGGGGCCATTCCATTCCTCATGCCGCTGATGCTGCAGCTCGGTTTCGGTCTGAACCCTTTCCAGTCAGGCCTCATCACGTTTGCCGGCGCGCTCGGCGCGCTGATCGTGAAGTTCGCCGCCCGCCGCGTCTTTGCGATGACCGGCTTCAAGATGACGCTGATCGTCGCGGGCGTGCTCGGTGCGGCGACCACCGCGGCAAACGGCTTTTTCACGCCGGAAACCTCCCATGCGCTGATCATCGCCTTCCTGCTGATGTCGGGCGTCTGCCGTTCCTTCTTCTTCACTGGTTCGAATGCGCTCAGCTATTCCGAGATCCGCGACGACCAAGCGAGCCAGGCGACCTCGATCGCCTCCGTCCTGCAGCAGATCAGCATGGCGCTCGGCGTCGCCTTTGCGGCCTTCATCCTGGAGGCGTCGGCGGCGGTCACCGGTACCCACCTGCAGCTCTTTGACTTCCACCTGGCTTTCTTCCTGGTGGCCGCCCTTTCGCTTCTGGCGGTCGTGCCCCTGCTGAGGCTGGACCCGATGACGGGTGCTGCCGTTTCCGGCCACGGAGCCGCCAAGATCCAACCGGAAGCCGGCGAGTAGTCAGGCCCGGTCTTCCGACTCGACGTCGTCGGCCTCGGCGTATTCCACTTCCGCTTCCTCCATCTCGGAGTCCGGGGCAGTGTCGCCGGCCCTGCGGCCCTTGAAATGCTTGGCGAGCAGGAACATCTCGACCGATTCCTGGCGCGAGGCGCCCGGCTTGACGTGGACGACCTGCTTGAAATTCTGCTTCAGCATGTTGAGGAGGTCGCGTTCGGTGCCGCCCTGGAAGGTCTTGGCCAGGAAATGGCCGCCCTCGCCGAGCACCTCGACCGCGAAATGCGCCGCCACTTCGCACAGATGCATGGTGCGCAGGTGATCGGTCTTCTGGTGGCCCGTGGTCGGTGCCGCCATGTCCGAAATGACCACGTCCGGCGTGCCGCCGATCGCTTCCATCAACAGGCGCGGCGCTTCCGGATCGAGGAAGTCGAGCTGCAGGATCTTGACGCCGGCAAGCGGCGCCATCTCCAGGAAATCGATCGCTGCGACGCGGATATCGTCATCGGTCGAACCGGTGACATTGGCGGCGATCTGCGACCAGCTTCCCGGCGCGGCGCCCAGATCGATGATCCGGCGGGCGCCCTTGAGGATCTGATGTTTCTCGTCGATCTCCAGAAGCTTGAACGCCGCGCGGGCGCGATATCCCTCAAGCTTGGCGCGCTGGACATAGGGGTCGTTGATATGGCGCTCGAGCCAGCGCCGCGACGACGCCTTGAGCTTGCCCTTCTTGACCTTCTGGCCGAGCTTGCGGCCGGTACGATTGCCGCTGCCCGGGGATTTGGAAGGTGGTTTCGTCATCGCCTGGCTCCCGCCTCATCCTGTCCGCCCGCACCTTGAGTGCCCCCTTGATTGCCCCCTGGGCGGCGCGGCCGTACCCGGCGCCACACGCCGTCATCAGCCATCATGTCCGTCAACAGGCCCTCGCGCAGGCCACGATCCGCAACCCGCATGCGCTGGCTCGGCCAGCGGCGGCGGATCGCCTCCAGAATGGCGCAGCCGGCCAGCACCAGATCGGCCCGGTCCGGACCGATGCAGGGGTTGGCGGCACGGCCGGCAAAATCCCAGGAGAGCAGTTTTGCCTGCATGGCGGAGACTTCCGCGTCCGACAGCCACAGCCCGTCGACCTTGCGGCGGTCGTAGCGCGGCAGGTCGAGATGCACGCCGGCAAGCGTGGTGACCGTGCCCGACGTGCCGATCAGGTGGAAATCCTCGGCGCCGGAGCGGCGGAAAGCGGCGAGCGGCGGGCAATCGAAACCGGCCAGCATGCCTTCGACTTCCGTCACCATCGCGCTGAAAACCTCGGGCGTCACGTCGCGCCCGCCATGCCGTTCCGACAGCGTCACGACGCCGACCGGAAGCGAGGTCCAATGGGTGATGTGGTTGGCAAGCCGGCTCGAGCGGCTGTCATCGATGCGGATGACGGCGATTTCCGACGAACCGCCGCCGATATCGAAGAGAACGACCGATCGCGCCTCACGGCCGACCAGGGACGAGCAGCCTGAGACCGCAAGCCGCGCCTCGGTCTCGCGGTCGATGATTTCCAGCTCCAAGCCGGTTTCCGAGATGACGCGCGCCAAAAACTCCTCGCCGTTCTCGGCGGCCCGGCAGGCCTCGGTTGCGATCAGCCGCATGCGGCGGATCGGGCGGTTGGAGAGCTTTGTGGCGCAGATGCGCAGGGCTTCGACAGCGCGGTCCATGGCATCCTGCGACAGCCGGCGGCTGGTGCCGAGCCCTTCGCCGAGACGGACGATTCGCGAAAACGCGTCGACGACGCGGAACTGACCCGGCCTTGTCGGCTGGGCAATCAGCAGCCGGCAATTGTTGGTGCCAAGGTCGAGCGCCGCATAGAGATCGTTGACGTAGGAGAATTTTTCGCCGCGCGGCTCCGCGCCCAGGCTTTCAGCTCCGGACCTGCTGCGGACATCCTTGGAAGAAACCTGGCCCGAACCGGCAGGCGCTGGAGCCTTCGCCACCCCGGGCGCAGACTTTGCAGGCGTCAGCGGCCGGCCCTGAAGGCCGCGACCGCCCCTGTTCTTCTTGCGCCTATTGCGCGACGACTTGGCCGAATGCGGCTGTTGCCCGCCCTCGGGACGCACCGGAACCTGCTGTGCTGCGGGTGTGGCGTTCAACCCCTGTGCCGGCGGCTGGGCGCTGGTGGATTTCGCGCGGCGCCGCTTGCGCTTACGCGCCGACGGGTGGGCTTCCTGGCCATTGGGACGTCCGGCAGAGGCGGCCGAATCGACCGCTTCCGAATTGGTTGCAGGCGCCGCGTCACGACGTTTGCCGTTCCGCTTCGCCTTCCGACGCCTCGAGGATTTACCCTCTCCGCGCGGTACCGCCGACGCCCCGCCTTCCGGCGGCTTTGCGCCGCTATCGGGGTCCATCACTGTTAAGTCCATCTCGCCGCGCAAGGCCTCTTGAAGGTATGCCGCTGGCGTCTGATTGTTTCGTTGGTGCGAAGATAACAGGCGGTAGCGATTTCGCCAACGGCTTTTTGCCGAACCCTGTCATTGCCCTGGCATCAGCCGGGTTTTGAGCTTTTCCACGCCGATAACGAGAAAGCTTCCGCAGCGTCGATTTTTTTCGAAATCGGTATTTGCAATCCGCCCGCTTTTGTTTATAAGCGCCGCACACCGGCCCGGGCATTCCCCGGCGCGCCCTGCTGGGGAATAGTTCAACGGTAGAACGACGGACTCTGACTCCGTTAATCTTGGTTCGAATCCAGGTTCCCCAGCCATTCTTCATTTCGACTTTAGAAACAGCGACTTAGCCAATCGCCATATATGAAACCGGAACAGTTTTCCGGCTCATTGTTCCGGATCGCGCCGAATCCACTTATGCTTGGAAGTGGGCGACCCGTCTAACCAACTCCCGTAGTCCCCACACCCAAGCATACCCATGCTGCGTTACAGCCCTCATCAGTGAATTGCTTGCAGATCGCTCACATGGACGAAATGATGCCGTCACTCAAGCCCCGGCCGCCGAGCCAGCAGACAAAGAAAAAACAGCATACAAAGTGATGGAGGCACATCAGGCGCCCGTGCCATAAAACGCACTACCCAAGAGCGCCTTACCTTCAGGTTTTGCTTTTCATTGCCTTACAAGTAAGACGATCTTAAAAGTTGTTGGCGATGGTAGATAGGCTTCTCATCTTGCCGTAGTGCACCGGTGTATACTTATGATATCAGCCTTGGCGAGCTTTTTTACGAGAGTTGAAAGTAGTCCGCTACCTGCCCTAGCCCTTTGGTATCAGCGGTCAGAACGTCAGCCCGTAGCGGGGGTGCGGCCGGCGCTGGAACTTCACGTCAACCTCTGGAGACGAAGTGGACGTTCGACCAGGCGCCATGACATCAATTATCTAGACCTTGGAGTTGAGGTTCATGAACCCCGGGACCTCGTCGGGCTTCACCTCTATGTTCCCTTTTCCTTAGGAGAAAGCCCAGTAGAGGATTTAGGGGCTTCGCTTAGACAGCGAGAGATCGCAAGTGCCGTTTTCAATGAAGTGCTTGAGGTGCACGACAACCCTTCAGATGGACGCTCCTTTTTCATAAGGAAGGGTGATCGCCATTTCCTGACCGTGCATCCGGTCCAGGTAGACGACGCGAGCCTCGTGAAAGCTTCCGACTATGGTGCAGGAGCTCTCATATCTTTCCTGCCCGATTTCTGCGCAAAACTGCAGAACCAAGGCCGCCACTACCTGCGGCTCCGATTTAAATTGAGCCCTAGGGCAGCGGCAATCTTTAGCTCTAATGTAAGTAGCGAAGACGGCTTCCTGCTCAGTTCGATAAGCACTTCCGAAATAACGGAGATCCGGATCAACGAAGCCCGCAGCATTCCGGAAGCGGTGCAAAAAAGAGCTAGCGAGGGCTCTTGGCTGTCGCCTCAGATTACGGCGATACACTACTTCCTCGTGCGCGACATAAGTTTCGACCTAGTTGCCTCCCATGCGAGTTTCAGAAAAATTCGAAGGATGGAGCCCGAATGGGATGCGTATCTAGGCAAAGATTTTCCCGACGGATCAGCCCGTAACATGCTTATCTATCACTGGAGAAAGGCTGCCACCGACCGCGCCGACGACGTCGGCGACTTTGTCACTCTTGCTAAATTCCGAAGATCCACGGCGAACGTATGGCTGTATCTGTTCTTAGTAGTCTTACTCGGAGGCCTGGGAAGCGGTTTGCACGCGTCATTGTCATACGGGTTGGGTTATCTGGTTTCCCCAGCGTCGTCAGTTATCTATGCCACGTTGGTGATTTTGTGCGGGACGGCTCTTATAACAGCTTTCAAATTCCGGCGACATTGGTCTAGAAGCTGATATGCCGAGCCCTATCTCAGGTCCACGCGTTTAGTGTATGTTCGATTCGATTTTTAAGGGAGCGCCTCATGCAGCTGTGTCACGTTGATCGACCTGCCTTTGCGCAGCTTGGACATCACTATGCAGTCTTCTCTCTCTTGTCAGAGCTCTCCCACTTCTACCCAGATATTGAGCGTTGGTCCGCCTCGAAGGTTCTCCCAGGGCTTCTGGATGATACTCGGAAGATACTTGTGGAGCAGGATGCTGGCGGAGTTCGCGGCTTCGCGATTTTGAAACGCGGTGTGGTTGAGCGGAAGATCTGCACAATATGGGTGAGGCCGGATCTGCGCTGCCAGGGCCTCGGTCAATCGTTGATAACGCAGTCTCAGGAGTGGCTGCAATGTGTTCGACCGATGCTGACGGTGCCGGAAGAGTCCCTTTCGACATTCAGGGGGCTGTTGGCGAGCTCGGATTTCAAGCTCAATGAAGTCGTTGAAGGCTACTACCGCCCAGGAAAAAAAGAGTATATCTTCAACGGAGCGTTGCTTAGCGCATCAGAGCGCGCTGTATTGCAGTAGAGCTTCTTCTACTTCAGCATAATTCGCTGTATCCAGGCTGCGGAACCGGCAATCGCGTTCCGCAGCAACTTTCTTCATATGTTCATACTCGGCGAACTGAAGCCGCTTTAGCTGATCTAGCGCTTGTGATGTTAGAAACGATCCCTTCCGCACCAAGATTTCCTGAGGGTTCGTCTGCATAAAGAGCATTCCGCTGAGAGGAATCCCTTCCAAGAACGAAGATGGCACATCAAATAGTGCTTCTCCGACGGGAATCGTCATGTGGCCATCCAGTATTGTCGTGGAGGTAATGCTTACGGATCTGAGATAGCCCTGCAGCGCCTTCTGGTTCTCAAGCAGCTGAGCTTTGGATAGATCGAGCAAGGGCCGCCCAAGATCCCGGAGGATCATGCTGGCTTTCAAGTGTATAAATTCGGGATGACATGAGACAAACCTCTCAAGCACTGTCGTTTTGCCTGTCCCCGAGGCCCCCGCAACGAATATCATGCAGCTGATATGCCTTTTTCTAACTCGTCCGCCCAGCGCCAAGACTGGGGCGGCACGAAGGCATAGTCGTCTCGCAGTTGTTGACGCGTCAGCTGAATATGAACATGGGGAAGGACCCGCAACTGGATTGCGCTTGCAACTGCCATGCCATCGAAATACGCGAGGTATTCAGCACTTGAGCAGCCCGATTGCGCGGCCACGTGGTCCCAAAGCTCTTCTATTGGCCCGCGCACTATCTGGATCGTCTTGCAGGCGCATATGATGCGGGACTCGGGCGCGGTGCTGTAGATGAGCGCAGTTTGACCCACCGCGGCGTCAGGAGGTGGCCTCCGCCGAAGTTCGTAGGTCTTTTCGCCAGATGCGATCATTCGCGCCCACCGGGGCCTGATACTGAACATCAACAAGACCATCCTCCATCCCGTGTGAGCCACTGCAATAGATAGCCTTGAGTATCCTTCCTGGCAAAGCGATGTTTTGACGCCGAGGACCGAGTTCCTTGATCAGGTTTCTAAATGGCCACTTACGAGCGTGCTCCTCCGCCGGACAGAAAAGGACGCTCTCCGGGGGGTGGAGGAACGGCAGCGATCCTAGGGATCGACGGGCACACCGCCGGGGAGGTTGCTAACTCACATCCCACTCAAAAAGCGAGGTTCCGGCCTACCGCACCGCGCCGATCTTACCAGAGGCATGCGCTCGAACCCCTTGGACGTTAAATTGGACTTGAGATGTCCAACGCTCTTGGCCATTCTCGGTCCATCGAAAGGAGACGGACATGAGAAAGAGTTGGGCCGAATACAAGCGAGTGGCACGAAAGCGGGAACGAGAGAGGCAATCGGCGCAGGAGCGATCGCTGAATACCTCAGTGTTTAAGAAGGCGTTTTCCGAGTTTTGCCTGGAGGACCAGCGCACCGGATTCGGAAGCCACTTCCTTATTCTCGGTAGCAAATGGTGGGATTTTAGCCAGGACGATGGCATCGAGCCGCTGGATCCATCTGAGATCGATGAAGACGACCAGGCCGCAGCCTTCAATTCCCTTGGCAAAGCCGAGCTCGTCCTCAGCCTACTGGAAGACGTGGTCGAGACGCTCGCGCACGACATCTCCGATTTCAAGCGGAGCGAGATCGAAGCCCGGATCGAAGAGGTCAAGAAGTCAGGTCTCACTAGTCCGAACTCAAAGCAAGCACTGGATGAGTTGGAGCGCCTGAAAAAGATGCGCCACAACCTGAACAAGCGCGTCCGACGAACCCGCCCGCAGACCAGGGCAGCAGACTAAATCGCCAATCTCAACCACGCAACCGGAGCGCCAAACCCGCATTGGTTGCGGTTTTGCGACGAACACTTTTCGAAGGAGTTATTCGATGACTTATCTCTCGCGTTCAAATGACGTCGAGCTCACAGACCTCAAAATCTCTGCACCGACCACGGCCGGCCCTGCGGAGCCGTTGCCCACGCCGGTCGACAATGTTGTGGCGCTGCCGAAGGCGAAGCGTAAACGTGCTGAGGTCTATGCTTTCGACTATTCAGGAGTTTCCGCCGCTTTTGCGAAGGAGGCGGAAGCGACCGCCAAGCGCATCCGCAATCGCCTCAGGTTGCACACCATCGAGACTGGCAAGGAACTGCTAATTATCAAGAAGGAGCTCGGGCACGGCAAGTTCGGAAAGTGGCTGGAGTATCATTTCGGCTGGAAGGAGCGAACCGCGCAGAACTACATGAATTCAGCGACCGCATTCGGCTCAACGCCGCAGGTCATTGATGTCCTGCCTCCGTCAACGGTCTATAAGCTTGCAGCAAAGAGCACGCCCGACGCACTAAGGCAGTCGGTGATTGACGAGATCGAGCGGGGCGAGAAACCCGACCCCAAGCAGATCGAAAGTAAGATTGCCGCGACCAAGAGCGAAGCACGAAAGAATGGTGACCCCGACGAGAATACTTCCGCCAGCATTTCCCAGGAGCCGTTTGACATCTCCGTGCCCAATAACGCGATAGCCTCCCTGGACCGAGCTTTGGCAATCGAAGCGCCGGCTACCGCAGGCTTGGATCAAGATGCTGCTCAGTCCGCTTCAATCATGCAGGTGCAAGAGCTTCTAGCTCAAAGGATCGTTGAACACCTCAAGAAGCGGTTTGGGGATAAGTTCTCGACTCTGCGCGACGCGATCCTCAAGACCGACCTTGCCGCATTGAGACACGCTCTCTCTGTGGCGTGACAAACGCAAGATCGGCGCGCACCGTTACCCGCTCATCGCTGGCCAATAAGTAACGTTCCTTGCCAACCCGACCCTTGCATCGTGCAGCACGGTGCGGGGTAGAGGAACGGCAGCAATCCTAGGGATTGGCCGTATGGGGTTTGGGAGAGACCCGGCGATACGTGTCGGAAACCTAGCTTCCCACTTAGAGTTGCTCACACACATCAAGACCTGATCACTTCTAAAAGGGGTCGTATAGTCTTGGTCACATCCATCCCACCACGAGTATAGCACATGGTCACCTACCGCATGTCTAAGCAGGCAGTCGCATACATTCGCGTATCAACCGACAAGCAGGGAGAAGTAGGCATCGGGCTTGAAGCTCAGCGTGCGTCTATCCGCGCTTATGCTGACGCTTCCGGCGTCGAGATCATCGAATGGTTCCAGGACGTAGCAAGCGGTCGCGGTGAGAAGAGCCTTGTGCTCCGTGAAGGCCTGAATATGGCGTTGGACTTCGCAGAGAAGAACAAAGTTGAGCTCCTTGTAGACAGTCTCGATCGGCTGTCTCGGCATAGGAAGACGGTAGAACACATCATGCGCGAAAGGAAGGTCGCGATCGTGTTTGTCTCCGACGAGCGCACCAGGGATCCTTTAGTGATCGCTAGCCGAGCTGCGCGGGCCGAGCTTGAAGGTGACGAGATCTCGCAGAGGACTAAACAGGCGCTCAGTCAGAAGAAGGCTTCCGGCACGCTCCTCGGAAATCGGAAAAACCTCCCTGAGGCCCAGAGGCTTGGCGCGGATGCGAATAAGCGCCGGGCCGAAGAAAAGGCCAGTGAGATCGCGGGCCTGATCGAGGCCAATGGCTGGCAAAAGTTATCTCTCCCGGCCTTGGTAGGTGCGCTGAACGGAATTGGCATAAAGACTAGCCGCGGAGAGTCCTGGACTGCAGCAGCCCTTCGCAAGCCTCGCAAGGCCGCGATGGACGCCCTCACCAGGTGCGCGGACACAACCTACCAGGACAACCCCATTTATGGTGCGTTTTAAGTTAAACGGTAATCAGGCTCTCGAGATGACCTTCCGGCTCAAAGGAGACGCCATAGCTTCTCGATAGCACCGACAAGTTCCGCTTGACGTTTCTCAAGCACCGCGGGCGTCCATTGCGCCTGAGACAGCACTTTGCTCGTTATGGCAAAATTGGAGACGCCTGCATTAGTCGAGAAATACTTCTCTTTCTTGTCCGAAAACTCAAGGTTGCCGGCCTGGGAGTTCTTTCTGCGCGTCAAAAGCACAAGATTTGCAAGCTTATGCACCCATAGGGACCGCTCGATTAGATCCGGAAAATCAAGTAGCCACTGGCTTCCCGCAGCCGGGTTCTGAGGCAACACGTGCTCAACACTGATCACCGGTGCATTGTAGACGGCGCTGCCACCCGACAGAAGTTCGTCCAGGCGAAGAAGGAGCGGAAGGCGAATACGTGTGATCGTGTAGATATCGCCAGAAAGCGCCTTTCGAACTTCTGCTTTCTCGTTCTCTTCGAGTTGCAGGGGCGATTGATCCGCAAATAGATCGTCATTGGCTTGAATTGATGTGAGCAACCTGCCGTAACGGCGGATACGGTCAGACGCGTCATTGCGCATCAGGAACAGTGCATAGGCGAGACGCTCGAGATCAGACAGAAAGCGTAGAATAAAATCAGGATCTTCGCGCCGACGAGCAATCACTTCAATTGCCGGTGGCTGCCAGTCGAAGTTATCCAGTCGGGAAAGATGCGTGAGCTGGCGGTTTATTTCATCGGCATTCTTGTAACTGGAGAACGCGCGGTCGGTAATCTCTTCATAGGCATCAGTATAGGGCGATAGCTCGTTGTCGATGAATATTGCCGGCGTCTTTCGGGTCGGCACAAACTCCCGAAATTCCGTTATCAGTGTTCCCTGCATTTTCTGCTTGCGGTGAATCATGCGGATATGGCCGAACAACTCGGCGAAACGAGCCCGCCCCAGCTCATCCTCCATATCCTCCCATTTCTGGGTATAGGCCTCCTGTTTATCCGCAGGTAGAGCCCCTATTATCTCTGCCTTCAGAACGTCTGCGGGAGAAAGATCCAGGCCGCGCGAATTCATGACCGAGAATATCCGGAACGCAGAATCCTGATCCGACGCGGCGACGATTACGAGATAGCAGCGCTGCGCGATATACATAGTTAATCTGCGCCGCTCCTCGTCAGAAAACGCCTTTAGTCGCTCACGTAAGAAGCTAGCATTCTCCACCATCCGAGCCCTAGCGTCCTTGAATTGGCGCACGTCCGGCAGTTGGGCAGTCGCAGCCTCATTCTGGATCATGGTGCGGAAGAATTCGGCATCGCGCTCTCGCGGTGTCAACCGAAAGACATCGGATGTTCCTTTGATGGGGTCACCAGTCTGGCAAACATAACTGTGTATTGCAGTGGCAATCTTGGGATCAGACAGATCGCGCAGCACGCTCATCAGGATTGTCAGCGTCGTCAGGCGCTGCTGGCCGTCGACCACATCAGCTTCCGGCTTCTGTGGATCTTTGATGAGAACGATACTACCCAGAAAATAGGGACTCGCATCCGCTACATCGCTCGAACCACCGCAGGCGGTGACAATGTCATTGAGCAACTCACTCGCCTGCTCCGTGGTCCAGGCGTATGGCCGTTGATAGGAAGGGATGCGAAAAAGGTATTTATCACAAAAGATGTCGAGGACCGGTTTCTCGCTGGCTTCTATCGTGTGGCGGGTCATTAGCTCTCTCAATGTGCTTTTCGTCGTCCCGTTATCAAGGCGACGTTCGTTTCAGGCATACGATGGGTCGCGATAAGCTCGCTCTAATGTGCTCCCGGATAATGAAGGCGGTGTCTTCCGCTTCAAGTGACGACTGAGCACTAGCCTGCTAAATCCACCCATGATTGAGACTGCACTTCGAAGCGCGGTCAAAGGGAGGAGCTACGGCGTTGAAGGGACCCGGTGATCATAGATGTATTCCCGCAATTCATACGCCCCCTGCCCCTTTGCCGAATCACAGTATATTGAAACAGGAAATTCGCGGACCATCAATACTAGAAGTTGAAACGCTCTCGGCGGCTTCCAGTCTCCTGGCGCGAGGACGCGGCGTGTCAGCGAAACACTCATCGCAACGAAGTAAACCGGGATGAAGGTATCAACCGACGAATATCCAACGTTTGAGCCCGTGGACCGTCGTTTATATGATACGCAGTTGTTACGCCAAATATTTCTCTATTTGCACTTGCAGCACCACATATTCAACTCGCAATATAGGCAAAAGAATCAATTCCTAGGGACGATATGACGACCTCAGTTGCTGCCGCCCACTATACCCCAGTCCAGGGTCACTTCTTTGCTCACAGCCTGATGCTCGAAAACCTCGGCGAAGAATCGTTTACACGATCCCTGAGCGCGGCCCGTGTCGATATGAACCCTCATCAGGTTGAAGCGTCACTTTTCGCCCTCAAGTCCCCTTTCGGCAAAGGTGTGCTGCTCGCTGACGAGGTTGGGCTAGGCAAGACAATCGAAGCCGGGCTTGTCATGGCTCAAAAATGGGCCGAGCAGAAGCGAAAAATACTGCTGATCGTGCCGGCCTCCCTCCGAAAGCAGTGGGAACAGGAGCTCATTGAAAAATTCGGCCTGAAAAGCACCATCATGGAAGCGGGCAAACATCGTGAGATGAAAAAGTCCGGCATCCGTGATCCGTTCGATAAGGCCAGCGGCGTGGTCATCTCGTCCTACGAGTTCGCTGCCCGGCAGAAGGATGAGCTGCAACGGACAAAGTGGGACCTCGTCGTCTTCGATGAAGCTCATCGCCTGCGCAGCGTCTACAAGAAGAACGGGTCGCAACGGGCGAAGGATCTCAGACGGGCGCTCGCCGATCCCTTCAAGGTGCTCCTCACGGCGACCCCACTGCAAAACTCGCTGCTCGAGCTTTTCGGGATCGTCTCCATCATCGACGAGACCCATTTTGGCGGCGAGGCTGCGTTCAAACGCCAATACATGGGTGCCGGCGCCAGCCGTGCATCCGCGGAAGCCTTGAAAGACCGGCTTAAGCCGATCTGCCACCGCACACTGCGTCGTCAGGTCCAGGAAGCGGGCCATATCAACTTTACGAAGCGCAATGCGACCGTCTTTAACTTCGATCCCCCAGATATCGAAGTGAAACTCTACGATTCGATTTCGAGCTTCCTGCAACGTAAAGGCACCGTTTCCTATGGCGACCGCGCGAACCAGCTCGTCATCCTGCAGATCCGCAAGATCCTCGGTTCTTCGACCTTCGCGGTCATCAAGTATCTTGAGACTTTGATCGATCGCCTGGAGAAGAAGCAAACCACCATCGACACGTCCATCACTGACGACATCGAACTGATCGATGAGATTGCCGAGGAGATGGCTGATCCGGAAGTCGATGAAGAAGCGCTGTCTGAAGAGCCCATCGATCCCGAGAAGCTGGCAGCTGAGCTCCAGGAGTTGCGCGGTTTCCTGGCACTGGCGCGATCAATCGGCGCCAATGCGAAGGGCGAGAAACTGGTGGATCGCCTGCCGGACGTGCTGGATGCGATCGAGGGCAAGGGCGGTGCCCGGAAAGCGGTGATCTTCACTGAGAGTGTCCGGACGCAGACCTATCTCTCAGAGCTCCTCTCCAATCGGGGGTATGCCGGCGAGATCGTTCTGCTGAATGGGTCCAATAACGACCCCTCAAGTCAGCAGATCTACAAGGAATGGAAGGAGCAGCACGCCGGCAGTGACCGCGTCTCCGGCTCCAAGACGGCCGACATGAAGGCGGCGATCGTTGATGCGTTTAAGGGGAATGACAAGACGATCCTGATTGCGACGGAAAGCGGAGCCGAGGGCATCAACTTGCAGTTTTGCTCCTTGGTGATCAATTTCGACCTTCCCTGGAACCCACAGCGCGTCGAGCAGCGCATCGGTCGTTGCCACCGCTATGGTCAGAAGATCGACGTTACCGTCGTTAATATGTTGAACCTGAAGAACCAGGCCGAGAAGCGCATCTACGAGCTGCTGGCATTGAAGTTCAAGTTGTTCGAGGGTGTCTTCGGCTCCAGCGACGAAGTTCTCGGAACGATCGAGCGCGGCGTCGACTTTGAAAAACGCGTGCTCGACATCATACAGAAATCCCGCTCACCAGAAGAAATCGAGGCGAGTTTCGACGCGTTGAAGGAGGAGCTGCAGGAGACGATCTCTGCTGAAGTTGAGGCTGCCCGGGCCAAGGTCCTGGAGCAATTCGATACGGATGTCGTCTCACGCCTGAACACCCGCAAAGCCAATCTTGCACACGCCCTAAACGACTTCTCTCGCCGCCTATTGATGCTGGCCCGTGCCGAGTTTCCGGATGCGGAGTTCGACGTTGAAGGATCCCATGCATTTCGGCAGGGAGAATATGTCTACACGCCTCATTGGCAGGAGGCTTCGGAGAAGGACTGGCAGTTCTTCCGGCTCACCGATGAGAACCTGGCCCTGGAGGCAGCGAAGAGGGCCTCGGCGCGCGATCACAGCAGCGAGGCACGCGCCTTACGTTTCAGCCCGGCGGCATTTCCATTTGATGGACAGCTCGCGAATGTCTCTGCCTTGCGAGGCAAGAGCGGCTTCCTACGTGTCGCAAAGGCCGCCGTCCGCACAGAACACAAGGTCCGGGAGGATCTGCTTGTCTCCTGCATAACCAATGACGGATCCCAGGTTTCTGCCGAAACCGCAAAGCGGTTGTTGACGGCCCCTGCGATCGACGATGGCGTCGTGGCCATGCCGAGTGGCCTTGGGCCGCTGGACAAGATCGAGGGCCAGCTCTTCTCCAGCTTCGCCGAGACGGTGAAGAAGCAGAATTTCCAGTGGCTCGAGGAAGAAGAGCAGCGCCTGGACAACTATGCGCGAGACATCGAGGTCGAAATCGATGCCCAGATCGACGAGCTTGAGGAGATCGCCAAGCAGCTGCGCCGGGATCGACGGTCGCCAGACCTGTCGATGGAGGAAAAGCTCTCGCTTGGTCGGAAGATCAAGACCGTCGAGGGTGAGATCGATGATCTGAAATTCTCCAAGCATGAGCGCCGCAAGCAGATCCGCAAGCAAGTCAACGATATGCTGGACGAGTTTGCAGCAGCACTCGACCGAAAGCCCGAGCTGTCGACCTTGTTCTTAATTCGCTGGTCTGTCGAGTAAGTCATGGGCAGCTGGGCGGGATCTCGATCACCAGAGTTTGGGGTCTATCCGGTCGAATTGCACTTCTCCCTCGACAGCCATGTCGGCCCTTCCTGGGTCGTGCCGGCACTGTTCAATCGCTCAGGCTGGCTTTCGGTCGCGGAACTCGAGATGGAGACGGAGTTCGACAGAACCCGCGCGGTGATCGCGGCCTGCATCAATGATGAAGGCGAAGTCCTGGGCCAGTGGGTTGTCGAAGCGCTGTTCTCAATGCAGTCTTCCTTGCCCCATGAGGTGGTCATCGAGCCACCGGACGACTTGGCTGACGCATTGGATGCGCTCTACTGGGACTTTCTCGGCCGCTGCGATATCGCCCATCTCAAAACCTTGGAAGAGGAGGAACGCCGGATCAGCTCGGCGATCGCTCGTCTGGAGCTGCGTCGCCGGGAGGTCTACGAGAAGGTGGAAATGTTCTTGTCCAGCCTCTTCGCCCGGCGCCGGCGCGAGCGAGGCAATGACGAACTCTGCACGATGATCGACGCGAAGATCGAGGAAGTCGAGACAAAGCAGGCCGAGACCGAGATTTGGCATCGCGGCCGGCTGCAGGAACTTCAAGCTGAACTCGCAACATTCGAGAGCCAGGTTCTCGCCGCCCTCCAGAACCATGGCAGCCTGCGCCCTCTCTACACCGTCTACTGGCAGACGCGGCATAGCAAGGTCCGGACCCTCGCCAACACCGGATTTGAGATGCGCTTCGGTCTGCCGGTGCCACAGGCCGATAAGGTGGATCTATCACCCATCCAGGGTAACATGACCGGGTGGCGAAAGATGCGCCTGGACAAGAAGAGAAAGGAATTTGACGACTACTACGCTGCCCTGGAGAAGAAGACGCAGGAGCACGCCTCGCAAGGTCAGTCTGTGCGCAAAATTGCCGAGGCACTGAGCACCCCGAGATCCACCACCCCGAAGCCACATGTAACGCCGCTGAACCTATTGTCTGAAGTTGACATTCCGCCTGTTCGGGCAAGGCCGGGGAAACAGGCGGAAGTCGCCGAGATGTCACGACGGTGGCAAGTGTTCCATGGCTCTGTTGACGGCGTGACCAAGGCATCGGGAGTAAGGACGAAGGTGGCGAGGGCTCAGCCGGCTAGCAAGCCAAAGACACAGGTTGTCGAAGAGGAAACCTATCCGGAATTGGCGCCAACAATCTTCCAGCTCGCAGGCAGCGGTTCTTCGTCCTCGAGGCAAGATGAGGCTGCCCTAGGTGAATTGTGCGCTGCCCCTTCTGAGCAAGACCTGGTGGATGAGTATCAGCCTCTCCAGGAGTTGCAGCGCGCGTTGCAAGATGACGCTATGCAGGCGCTGGAGCAGGCGGAGACATCAGGTGGCGCGGATGAAATCTTCAATCCTCCGATCGTCGTGTTGCCGGAGCAGCCTATTGCCGTTGCCGAATCTCTATCTCGGCCGGAGAGGAAGACGCTGACGCTGAGCTTGGCGCCCAAGAAGCGCGCGTCCGAGGTTTCTGACCCGGTGCCATCCGTCGATAATCGGACGGCTATCATCCAGGATGGGCGGCGACGGGTGGCCGAGAGTGACACCATCCTCCTGCGCTTTACCGATGCTGGCACTGGTCGCTTTATCCGCTACACCATTCGTGGGCTCGAAAATGATCCGTCAAAGGGCGTAATCGGGACTACCGATCCACGCGCGGCCTGCCTCATCGGCAAAGGCGTCGGTGAGGCCGTTGAACTGGAACTGCCGACCGCACGCCGCCAGGCGGTCATTGAGAAAATCTGGCAGGACGAGGAACGGCAACCTCTTGCACTGATGAAGCCTAAGACAGTGCAAGCCAAGCAAGTCGTTGACGTGGCGAACCGACAGGTCGAGCCAGGCGATCTCCTGCTCTTCTACTATACAGAAGGTGGAAAGCGGCAGTCTCGCTATTATCGCGTGCCGACCGAGTTGGAGATGGCACAGTTGCCATCACCGGCGCCATCAGACAAGCGCGTGGAAAACATGCTCGGTAAGCGAGTGGGCGACGAGATTGTTATGCGCGTGGGTTCCGCCGACAGGCTTGTAAAGATACACCGGATCATGAAGCCATAGCCGCGGCCCAGCCGCGCTGGCGCGATAATGCAGAAGACGGAAAGACTGATGTCGAAGAAGACCAAGCTGGAACTGACCTGGATCGGCAAGGACGAGCGGCCGAAGCTCGAGCCGCGCATTCTCATCGAGGACCCGGCCAAGAGCTATCACGCCGCTGCGCGCCGATCAGAGACGGATATCTTCGACAACATGCTGATCAAGGGTGACAACCTGCTCGCCCTGAAAGCACTGGAGAGCCAGTATGAGGGGCAGGTGAAATGCGTTTTTATCGATCCGCCCTACAACACGGGCAGCGCGTTCGAGCACTATGACGACGGGGTAGAGCATTCTATCTGGCTTTCCTTGCTTCGAGACCGGCTCGAAATACTCAAGAATCTATTATGTGAGAGCGGATCGATATGGATAACCATAGATGATAACGAGGCTCACTATCTTAGAATTCTTCTTGACGAAGTATTCGGTCGACGAAACTTTATAGCAAACATTGTTTGGCAGAAGGCATATACACCCAATCAAACTGCCAAGCATATATCCAACACCCATGACCATATACTTGTCTATTCTCGTGACGAAACCAGACTTTCGGTAGGCAAAATTCCTCGATCAGAGGAGCAGAAGGCCAAATTTACCAATCCGGACAACGATGTCCGGGGACCTTGGAAAGCAGAGAACTTATCGGCTGGCAAATATTACTCGGCAGGCCAGTTTAAGATTGTTGGCCCATTCGGCGATGAGTTTCTACCTCCCAAGGGGAGATATTGGCGCTGCAATGAGGAGCAATTCAATAAATGGCGAAATGAGGGGAGGATTACGTTTGGCCTTAACCGCAAAGGCCGCCCCATGCTGAAAAAATACCTTCATGAGATGGAGGACGGCCTGAAGCTGTCCAGTTGGTGGACACATGAGGAAGCTGGCAGCAACAAAGAGGCTAGTATCCATCTTAAAGACATGCTGGCGTCGATAGTTGATGACGTTTTCCAAACACCTAAACCAGAGAAGCTGATCCAGCGGATTATACAGGTCGCAACCAATCCCGGTGACTTAGTGCTCGACTCCTTTGCCGGTTCCGGCACCACAGGGGCTGTGGCTCACAAAATGGGTCGTCGCTGGATCATGGTGGAGCTCGGTGAGCACTGCGACACGCATATCCTGCCGCGCATGAAGAAGGTGATCGACGGCGAGGATAAGGGCGGTGTGACCGAGGCTGCTGGCTGGAAGGGCGGTGGCGGTTTCCGTTACTTCAACCTCGCACCGTCGCTCCTGGAGCAGGACAGATACGGCAACTGGGTGATCAGCAAGGACTACAATCCTACCATGCTGGCCGAGGCCATGTGCAAGCACATGGGTTACACCTATGCGCCGAGCCTGCTCGCCGAGGAATACTGGAACCACGGCTACGCCACCGAAAAATCCTTCATCTATGTCACGACGCAGCAGCTGACTCACGACGCCTGCCGCAAGATCTCCGAGGATGTCGGGCCGGAGCGGTCGCTGGTCGTCTGCTGCAAGGCCTTCAGCGCCAACCCGGACAGCTTCGAGAACCTGATCCTGGTGAAGATCCCATCGGCCATCCTTATGCAATGCGAATGGGGGCGTGACGATTATTCGCTTAATATCGCCAAGCTTCCGCTGGCGGAAGATGACGGCGACGAGGAACTCGATCCGGCTTCAAAGGAGGAGTTGGCCGCACCGAAGCGCAAGAAGAAGGTGGCCGCCAAGGACCGGTTCGGTGATCTGAGCAGCCTCAGTCTCTTCGATGACCTCGACACTGATGCCGACAAGAGCGAGGGCTGAGCCATGATCCATCCGGAGCGCATCCGCCGGCAGATCGCCCAGCGCCTCTCCCTCAGAAAGCCGCAGGAGCAGGCCCTGAATATTCTGGCCGAGCTGCTTGAGGTTGTCCCCCTCGGCAAGGAGGAGGATCTAGTCGAAGTCCTCCAGGCCGTGCAGAAACAATGGCCGAGCGTCGAAGAATTCGAGCGTGATTTCCCCTCTATCTGCTTCGCGCTCGCCACGGGCGTCGGAAAGACGCGGCTGATGGGTGCATTCATCAGCTACCTCTATCTGACCGGCCGCTCAAAGAACTTCTTCGTGCTCGCACCGAATACCACGATCTATGACAAGTTGGTGGCCGACTTCTCGCGGCAGTCTTCACCGAAATACGTGTTCCGCGGTATTGCGGAATTTGCCCAGCGTCCGCCCATCATCGTTACCGGCGACACCTGGGAGGAAGGTCGAGGCATTCGGGGCTCCGATCTCTTCGGTAATGAGGTCGTCATCAACATCTTCAATGTCGACAAGATCAACAAGGACAAGGGCCGCATCCGCACCATGCGGGAATACATCGGCCAATCCTACTTCGACTACCTGGCCGAGCTGCCGGATCTCGTGATGCTGATGGATGAAGCGCACCGCTACCGCGCCAATGCCGGCATGAGGGCCATCAGCGAACTGAAGCCGGTGCTGGGTCTGGAGCTGACGGCAACGCCAAAATCCGTCGGTGGGAAGTCGAAGGCCTTCAGCAACGTCATCTATCAGTATGGCCTAGGTGATGCTATGGCCGACGGCTTTGTGAAGGAGCCGGCCGTTGCGACCCGCGTCGATTTTCGCCCGCAGGATTACGCCCAGGACGACCTGGAGATGATCATGCTCGAGGACGGCATCCACTACCATGAGGAAGTGAAGACGCAGCTCGACCTCTACGCCCGTCAGACGGGCCGCAAGCGTGTCCATCCCTTCATCCTTGTGGTGGCGCAGGACACGAGACACGCCAGCGAGATCCGGATGCGGATCGAGGACGACAAGTTTCTGAAGGGTGCCTACAAGGGCCGCGTGATCGAGATCCACTCCAATCTCAAGGGAGAGGAAAGCGATGAGGCCGTGTCGCGCCTGGTGAGCCTCGAGAGCGACGACAAGACCGAGATCGTCATTCACGTCAACAAGCTCAAAGAAGGCTGGGACGTTACCAATCTCTACACGATCGTGCCGCTGCGGGCATCGGCGTCGGACATCCTGACGGAACAGACACTGGGACGCGGTCTACGCCTTCCCTATGGCGAGCGGACGGGCAATGAGTTCGTCGACACCTTGACCGTAATCGCCCATGATCGCTTCGACGAAGTGATCCGCAAGGCAAAGGAGTCAGACTCTCTTGTCCAGATGCGTGCGATCACCATCGGCCCCTCCGGCGACGTGAAGCCAGAGACCTCTTATGTGGTCGAGATCCCGACCGCGGTGGAAGCCATGTTGACCGGCCAACGCGGGGGTATGGACGACGATGGGCAGGCCTTCGTGTTCGACCATCCGGATGATCGTGAGGTCGCAGCAACTGCGATCGATTTCATCACCAAGAAGTATGAACGCACGCTTGCGGGCGGCGTCCAGGATCTCACCAAGCCGGAGGTTCAGGCAGAGCTCGTCGCCGACATCCGCCGAGCGCACCGCGAACAGGTGCAGGGCCAATTGGAAGGCGTGCTCGTCGAACCCGACTTCCAGAAGATCGTCGGCATCGTCACCGCCAGCATCGCCGAAAACACGATCGAAATTCCGGAAATCGTGGTGATCCCGAGCCGCGAAGTGAACTTCTGGTTTGAGGACTTCGACCTCGGCAATCTGATCAGCGTGCGGCACCAGCCGATTTCTGATCGAATCCGTATCCGCAACCTGCGGGACCAGTCTCAACGAGAGTTGGCGCGGTCCGTCAGCGCGCCAAAAGAGGCGCGGATCGAGAACTATATCGTCAAACACCTCATCGACATGGACCAGGTCGACTACGACAGCCAAGCGGACCTTCTCTACAAGCTTGCCGGCGAGATGGTCACGCACTTGCGAAGCTATCTGGAAACCGAGGACGACGTCGAGAACGTGGCCCTCGCACATGGTCGCACCCTGGCGCAGGTCATCTTCGAACAGATGAAGGTCCACTACCGCGAAACGCCGACGGACTATCGGGCAAAAATGGTCCGCTCGTTTCGAATGCTCCGCTCCCAATCCTATGCCGTCTATTCGACTGCGAAGCGATTGCCGATCGACCAGGCGGCCAAGCCGCTCTCTGACACCGGCGCATACGTCTTCTATGGGACCATGAAGAGCCCCTACCTGCAACACAAGTTCGACTCTGATGCAGAGCGCCGTTTCGCGGCTCTCATTGACCACGAAGCAGAGAAGGACGTCGAGCGCTGGTTGAAACCTGCGGCGGGCCAGTTCCAGATCGAATATCGTGCCGGCAAGGCCTACGAGCCCGACTTCGTCGTGGAAACGCCGACGGAGAAACTGATCGTCGAGGTGAAGTCTGACCGCGACATGCAGGATCCCATCGTGGAAGAGAAGGCACGCGCTGCGGTGAAATGGGTGCAATATGCGACCGACCTCGCCAAGGAGACCGGCGGGAAGCCGTGGGGATACGCCCTGGTGGCGGATAGTGACATCCGGGAGAATGCGAGCTTTGCGGGGTTGATGGCACGGTCGCGGCGGGGGTAACGTTCAACAAAGGTAGTGTGAAACAGCAGACCGCGAGAGAGTTAATGGGGAGGAACGCGACCATAGTTACCGCCTTGACAGGTTTGGGCTGCGGCTAGCGTTTACAACTAATTTCTGTGTATGCCAAACCTAACAACTTAATGGGGAAATTCTGCCCGGGATGGGACCAACAGGGGGGCGCGGCGCGTGTTTCTAAAAAAAATTACGGCAATCAAGAATATCGGTCGCTTTAAGGCAGCGCGCATCAGTGGCGGTGAATATGGTCGCTTCACGCTGATTTATGGAGGCAATGGGCGTGGCAAGACGACGCTGTGCGCTATCCTTCGCTCGCTCCAGCGCAACGAGCCCAAGCTCATTCAGCGCCGTAAGACGTTCCGGGCAACCTCGGAGCCAGAGGTTGGGCTGATCTTCGACGTTGGCCCGGCTCGATTTTCCGGTGGTGCCTGGACGACTGCGCAGGTTGGCATTCACCTCTTTGATCAGCAGTTCGTCACCGAGAACGTCCACGGCGGCGAACAGATCGATGTTGAGCACCGTCGTAATTTCTATCGAATCGTCGTCGGCCCGGCAGGTGTCACTTTGGCCGAGGAGGTTGATCGGCTCGACACGGACGCTACGGCTAAACAATCCGAAATCACAGCAGAGAAGAAGGTTCTGGAGCAGCATGTCCCAGCCGGCATGACGCTGGAAGTCTTCCTGAAGCTTCCGGCAGATGCGGACATCGACGAGAAGATCGATAAGGCAACGAAAGCACTCAACGCTGCCAACGACGGTGTGACGATCGCGTCGCATAGGCTGTTGAGCGCACCAGCGCTACCCGACTTGCCCGATGGCTTCCTCGACCTGCTGGCGAAGGGGGTCGATGGAATAGCCGCCGACGCAGCGGCATTTGTTCAGCGCCAGCTCGCACATCATAATTTCCGCGATGGCGGTGAAGCGTGGTTGTCGCAGGGTTTGACGCACATTGTTGATGACCGGTGTCCCTTCTGTGCAACCCCGTTCGATGGCAACAGCTTAATAGACGCCTACCGCGGTTATTTCAGCGAGGCCTATGCCGCGCATAAGGCTGCCATCCTAGATATGAGGACGGCGCTCAATGGGGCGCTGTCGTCGACGCCTGCTCTCAGGGTCGAGCAGGGCTTCATCCAGATCTCAACTGATGCCGAGTTTTGGAGGGCCTATTGCGATCATAGTTATATGCCCTCCGACGCTGCCGACCGCATTAGCGCTGAGGTCGAAGCCCTGTTCGATGCATCCAAGGCAATGCTGGAAACGAAAGCAGCCGCCCCGCTGGAGCTGGTGGAACCGTCCGCTGCTTTTATCGAAGCGCAGGCTACCTGGTTAGCGACGAGCGTGGAACTACGCGCCGACGTGGCTATGTTGGCCGAGGCTAACCGTGTCATACAGGCGGTGAAGGACGCCAATGCGGTATTGAACAAGGTCAGTGTTGAAGCTGCGCTCGCCAAGCTTCAAGCGGTGAAAAAGCGGCATTCGGCGCCCGTGCTGGGACTGGCCTCTAATTACGCCACGCTGCTCAGCGACAAGAAGGCGCTCGTTGACGCGAAAGACGCCAAAAAAGCTGCTCTGGACGCTTACGACGAAACAATCCTGGGTGCCTATGAAGCCGACATCAATCGATTCCTGACCTCATTCGGCGCAAGCTTTCGCCTAGCCCAATGCAGCAAGAATTATGTAGGAAAGGTGCCACAATCTTCATATTGCCTGCGCTTTGACACCAGCGATATCGATGTGACAAAAGCCAATGCCAACACTCCTGGCTTCGACACCACGATGAGCGCCGGCGACAAGAATACCTTCGCACTTGCCTTCTTCCTGTCGCAACTCAAGCGTGATCCTGATATTGCGAACAAGATCGTCGTGTTCGATGATCCGTTTACCAGCCTCGACGACTTCCGGAGAGCGATGACCGCGAAGGAAATTGTGCGAACGGGCGAGGCGGGAAAGGCGGCGCAGGTCGTTGTGCTTAGCCACGACAAGTTCTTCCTTGATACCGTGCGCGGCATGATTCACGGCGCTAGATGCACGCCACTCCAGCTCTCGGCGAGCGCGGGCGGCTCGTCAATTGAGCCGTGGGACATCGAGCTCGAGGTCAAAGAAGGCTATCTGCAGGATCATATGCGGTTGCAAGACTTTGCCGAAGGGCGTAGTGGCGACGCCCGCGACATGCGGACCGTTATGCGTCCACTGCTTGAAAAATACATTCGCTACCGTTTCCCGAACCAGATTCTCGAAGGAAAATGGTTAGGCGATATGCTGGCGATACTCCGGGCAGAGTCCGCTCATCCGTTGATGCCACAATATAATGAGCTCGACGATATCAACAGTTACACTGCGCCGTTCCATCACGACCCCAACACCGCGTTCGTTGAGGACGAGGTGCGGGCCTATGCCCAGCGAACTATCGCGATCGTGGGGGGGAGCTGAATGGCCAATACTCATTTGGCGGGTTGAGATATATCTGCTCGTGGGTAGCTTGGTGCGGATGGGTTAAGCCCTGGATTAACTACGACCTCACGTGATTGCAGAACACCAACTCCGGAAGAACGACCTCCCAGGCCTGTTGTCGAAGAGTGCCCTGAAATTCCTCGCCATTGTCGGCCTTGCGCCATTGAATGATGGCCCGTGCCGACCCTCGAATGAATCGCAACCCCTCTGGCGGTCGATAGCTTTTCGCCATCCGCCCCATTGTAACTCCATCCGCATTTTGGATCAGCCACCGACCATCAACCTCGATCAACGTCACGGGGTCATCGGTTAGCAGCTTTGCCAGTGCAGCGTGGACCGGATGGGGTGAACCTTGCCGACCTGTCCAGGACAGGTCCACCATCTGCGGCTCAACCAACTGATAGCGGAGCGAGTGATCTCCACCCTCATTCACAGTAGCCGCGATCTGCCGCCGCAATACGCCCTGGGTATCTGATCCGGCTAGTGGGTGCTGCCCCCTGGTCGCCATGATCGCCAAACTGCGCCTGGCGCGAGTCATGGCGACATAAAAAAGTCTCCTCGGTGCATCCCGATCTTCCCCTCGTGAAGTCCGATCCCAACCGCCGTCAAGTATCACCACATCATCAAATTCGAGCCCCTTGGCTCGATGCGCGGTGAGGAGCATCAGGCCGCGTTGTTCCTGACGAGCATCACGTGCCCACTCCGCCAGCATTTCGATAAGGTCGGCAACCGGAACCGCCTTGCCATCCAGCTCCAAGCTGAACGTCGTCAAGGCATCGGAAATCATCGTCCACCAACAGTTCGCGGGCTGTGCGGCGATGAACTCCTGCATCTGTGAGATTGTCAGCATCTTTGCAGGTGCCGCTCTCACGAATGAGAGGAAGGTCCTAACTTCGCGAAGACGCCAGAACGGCGGCAAGGTCTCGCTCGCAAGCTGCACCGGAATGGCCCTCGCCTCGCAATAGCTTCGCACTGGTTCCAGCAGGCGCCACTCCCGGGCAATGATCGCGGTCTTCGACCAGGACCAATCCGGCAGCAGTTGTGACAATCGAACCAATTCATCCACTGCGGCCTGAGCCTGTCCGTCAGCGCTGCAGTGCAATATTTGGACCCGCCCTTGTCCTACAGGATCTAGATTGGCCAGCCTGCCGCCCTCGGGTTCTTTTGCACGAGCCCGATCGATCAGGATGTCATGCTCCGCCTTCATTCGCCCCGCGGCCGGCGCAATCACCCGGTTGGCGGCAGCAATAATCCCAGCCGTCGAACGGTAGTTCTCGATCAGATAGGTTGGCATAGCGTTGTAGTCGGCTTCAAAGCGCCTGATGAACTCGATCGAGGCGCCCGCAAAGGCATAGATGTTCTGGTCATCATCCCCGACTGCGAAAAGGCTGAGGCGTTGATCCTGGTCACCCAGGGAGCGGCCGGCCACTGCTGCAATCAACCCATATTCCTCAGGACCAATGTCCTGGTATTCATCCACGAGTATCCATCGATACCCTTCGATCAAGGTTTCGCGGAGGGCCTCGGCTTCTTCCCTCTGCAGACCGTCGCCCCTGAGCAGGGCCGTAGCTTCCACCACGACCTTGTCGAAGTCGCGCTCGCTGTCTGTATCAATCTGCCCAGCAAAGCTCGCACCCACCAATCGCATGGCCAGAGCATGGCAAGTCGATACCGTCACGGCTACTGCGTCGTCGCCGATGAGGTCCTTCAGGCGCTTGCGAATTTCAACGGCGGCATGGCGATTATAGGTCAGCACCAGGATCCCGCGCGGATCCTCGCGCCGGATCCGAACCAAATAAGCAATGCGATGAACCAGGACACGTGTTTTGCCGGAGCCTGGGCCGGCAAGCACCAGGACATTCGTCTGCTCACGATCGTCTGCAACAATCTTCGACTGCGTTTGACTGCCCAGGCCGTCGACGATCCGACGCCAACTTTCAGGCGTGGTTTGCCTGCGAAGATCTCCCGACCGGTTAGGCATCCAGCGTTTGAGGAAGTTCTCCTTCTCCAACTGGAAATAGTCCGACGCCAGTCGCTCTGCCTCACCGATAGAGATGAGACCGCGCGAGGCGTAGGCAGCCATGATGTGGGTCTGAATGGTTTGTTCGCTGTAGTGCTCTTCGAGAGGCAGAAAGTCCTTCTGCGTGAATTGACCTGCGCCAGGCCGCAAGTTGACGGTAATCGCGGGCCTGAAGATCGTGAGGCCTCGCCCAAGCGTGATGACCCCCTGCTCGTGAAGCCACATCAATGCCCGGCTCAAGAGCTTGGTTTCGTCACGGACAGACGCTTTCAGAAAGACATCTCCCATGATGGCAGCCTGCAGTTTGCCGATCGTCGTTTCGACCCTGATGTCTTTGCCGCGCGTTCCTTTTTCAACCAGGCCCTCCAAGTGCAGCAGCAGCAATTCCGATCCACGTCGCCGCATCTCTGCTGTTCTGCTCAGTGCCTCCCAAGATCGCTGCAGACGCACCAGGGATGTGCTCCTGTTCAGCTTCTGGAAATGCACATTGCCACGTCCTCCGTCCTCGTCGCGACCATCCTGTGCGAAACTGCGCAGATGAGCTTCGACCAGATCCGGGCGAACGCTGGCATGGCCCTGGTCACGCAGCGTCTGACAGGTCGTCGCAAGGTGCAGGGGGTATGCTGCTCCATCTTCGGCATCTGGCGCATTCTCGCGCAAAGCATCGATCAGGGCAGTCTCTAGAGCGGCAGCCATCTGAAATCGGTGCCGCGAAGCCCCTTCAATGCCGACGTGCACGAACATGGAAATCGCGGTATCGTCGGTCGCTATGCCAAGGGTTTCGAGATCTGATAATGCTTTGCGGAGGGCACCGCCTGTAAGGCCACTAGCGCCGGAGAGTTCATCCGTGGACACTCCGGCATCCGACGAAGCCGTCATCAAATGCCGAACCAATTCGATGAGCTGCTTGCGCCGCGATCCCGTGATCTCCGCCTTAGTCAGGATCGCCTCGACCTCCAGCATGGTGCGAACGCGCAAAGAAGAGGGAAACACCTGCACGCGATTTTCGTCGCGTGTCAGCAAGGTCGATTCTTCAAGCCAAGCGATCGCGGTCTTGACCCTTGTGTCGTCGGTCGCACTGTCGCGCTCAAAGTCCTGCGCTGTGTCCTCGCGAACAATCTCGCTAGGTGTCGCAACAACTCCACCCCGGTGTTTGCCCTTCGCATCCAGCCGACGCAGCGCCTTCAGAATCCCGCTGATCTCATGACGAGCCAGGCGTGAGCGTGCGCTGAGCGAGAACTGCCGCTCGACATCATCTGTGTTGAACAACAGCACGCACACCGCCGGACTGCGATCTCGCCCCGCGCGTCCTGCCTCTTGCAGATAGTTTTCCAGAGAACCCGGTATGTCGCCATGGACCACAAGCCGGATGTCGGGCTTGTCGATCCCCATGCCGAAAGCATTGGTTGCGGCAATGATCCTGAGGTCACCTACCCGGAAGCGTTCCTGAGTATCCTGCTTGCGTTCGGGTGTTAGGCCCGCATGAAAGTAGTCAGCGGCCAGTCCCTGCTGCTGCAAGAACCCAGCAACTTTTTCGGTTGCAGCACGCGTGGCGCAATATACGACCGCCCCTGACACTCCCTCTTGTGGAAGAGCGCGCTCGATGGTGTCCAGGATGTCCGCCAGCTTGCGACTGCGATGAGTTTCCTGGACTTCGAAGGTGAGGTTATCGCGCGTGGCCCCTCCATCGAGCAGCAAAAGGTCCACCCCGAGGCGCGAGTGGAAGTGGTTCCTAATATCACGCACCACCTCGGGCTTCGCCGTCGCAGTCAGACAGATGACGGGTGCCGGTTCCCGATCCCCGGTGTATTCGCGGATGAACCGCGATACGTAGCGATAGTCCGGCCTGAAGTCGTGCCCCCACTTTGATACACAATGAGCCTCATCGAGGATCCAGTATCCGACCTCACGCTGTGACAGGATCGAGCGCACGGAAGGATTCCGCAACTGCTCAGGCGAAATGAGCAAGATGGCCGCATCGCCCATCCGTATCTGATCCAATGCCGCATGCCGTTCTGGCAGCGACAGGAGACCGTTAATCGTCACGCAGCTGGAGATGCCCTGTCGTGCAAGACCGTGGACCTGATCCGCCATAAGGGCCACCAACGGCGAGATCACGACAGACAAAGCGCCGGTCTTGTCGAACCGTGACAGCGCCGGGATTTGGTAGCAGACAGATTTGCCAGTGCCAGTCGGAAGGATGCCGAGCACCGAGCGGCCAGCCATTGCCTCTGCCACGATGCGCTCTTGCAAGGGGCGACCGGCATCATCCTTCGGCTCGGCCCGGAACCCGTCGAACCCGAACCAGCGAGACAACGCCTTCTTTGGATCGCTTCTCTCACGGCACCAATGACAGCCGGCGTCGTCGCAGGCGTTGTCGCGAAGGTGCCGGACGATCTGCGCCGCCTCACGGAACTGCGCCCGAACCCAAGGCGGCATGACAGAATCTCCGCCCGCGACAGAGATCCAGGAGAGCGCATAGGCCATCGGCCACCCAAGCTGGGGCGACGAAAGGCGTTGCAATACTTCTTGCACGCGGGTTGCGCAGGCCTGCCCTTCAAGGAGCTGTATGATCGCCCGCTCGGCAGCTACAGGAGTCGGGCGAGTAGCCCGGCGCAGATCGGCGAAAAGGGAATCGAACCCATCGCTACCTGGGGCGCACGTCGAGAGATAGTGGTAGGCCTCGATGACTGCAGGTGCACGCTCTGCAAGACTTTTGAATACCTCGATCTGATTTATCAGGACCTGCAGGACCAGGCGGGCGTCTAATTCTGGATCGTTCATATGTCCGGCCTGTAGCCGTCCATCATGATGGTGCTTGACCAGGTGATGGTAAGGGTTTCGCGGAAATGCAAGTGGATTTAACCAGAGCGTGTCGACGGGCTTCGAAGAGAGCCGGCCAAAGCTGGTCCTCGCTGCAGCAAGATGCGGAAGATCGTGTCGGAGAATATTGTGACCGAGCAGAAATTCGGCCTCCAACGCCATTTCCTCCAGCCGATCAAGAGCAGACTGGCGATCTCCATTTCGGAAGACCACCTTCTCCTGGTCACGATGACGAACCGCCGCGAAGGCAAAGATCTTGGCGCTCTCTGGATTAACCTCGAGGTCGATCGACAGGCACCGATCAACAAATGAAGGAGCAGTATCGTCGATGTTGCACACCCTCATCTGAGCCTGACTACGCTCTGCGTTGCCAAGCTATGGTGACGCAAGTGTGCGTCACGGGCAATCAGAGATGGTAAGCATCAAACAACAATGGCGCGAGTGGTGCAAGCTCGCGAAATACTCCGAACGTTGCTCTATGGCGAAGTTGCTCTCAATTTTCTCTGCCGGTCCCGGGACGAACGTCAGGCTTCAAAATGAAATGACAGCCGAATCTGTTGCCTGTAACGTTGGATTATGGCTGAAGGACCTTGGACTGATACAGAAAACGATCTGATCGTTTCAGATTATTTTGAGATGCTGAGGCTCGACGTCACCGGCAGACCCTACAACAAAGCCGAGCACAACCGTCGCCTCCAGCATGTGGTCGGCCGATCCCGCACTTCGATCGAGTTCAAACATCAAAACATCAGTGCGGTGCTCAAGGGGTTCGGTGAGGATTGGATCCCGGGATACAAGCCGGCCTTCAATTTCCAGAAGTCCCTTGATGATGCTGTTGTTCGGTGGATGTCCGCCAATCCTGCTTGGCTCCAGCGTCAACCAGAATTGCCTTGGACCTCTGCGATGCGCGAACCTGAACCGCTTTGGATCGGACCGGCGCCCACAATGTCCAACCAACCGCCACCGCAGGAGCTTGAGCAGATGCAGCACATCGCTCGCAAATTCGATGTGGCCGGCCGGGATGAGCGCAACCGCATCCTGGGACGTGCCGGGGAAGAGCTCGTTCTTGCGCATGAGCGCGCCACTCTGAAGGCAGCAGGCCGCATGGACTTGGCGAAAAATGTGCGCTGGGTCTCTGAGGACGAAGGCGATGGCGCGGGCTACGACATTGCCAGTTTCGACCGGACGGGCGAGGAAAGGCTCATCGAGGTTAAGACGACAAACGGGTGGGAGCGCACACCCTTCCACATCAGCCGCAATGAGCTTGCCGTTGCCGAGGAACGCCGCTCACAATGGCGCCTCTTGCGGCTCTGGAACTTCTCTCGATCACCAAGGGCGTTCGAGCTTGCACCTCCCCTTGAGGCACATGTGACACTGACCGCGACAGCCTTCCAAGCCACCTTTAGCTGATCACGGAGTTCGGCCCATAGCCCAGATGACGGCTCCGGATGTGCGAGACACCTTTACATAAGGGGTTTACTGGCTCCGATTTGGTAAAGGTTTTCACCATCGCACCTTGACAAATACTTACCTCAGGTTGCGTTCGAGCTTGACTTAAAATCCGCAATCGTTGCGAAAATGCGCTCAACGTTGACGCTACCTTTCCCTTATCTTGACAGAAAAGCTCGAAATCAGCGTTTTTCCTCTCCATGTAAAGGTTGGAGGACACGATGAGGTTGTAGGCAAGGCTATCGGCATCATCTCACTGACGATCGATAAAGCATCGGCTCAAAAATTCGAGGCTTTTCGCAAAACTGGCTTCGTGTCCCTAGCGGGGTTCCTATGATTACCAGCGTCGAAAACATATCCCTAGCGGTTTGCGTCGCACTGAAACGAAGCTTCTCCGGGCCGTCAATTGCATGCCCATCTGAGCTCCAGTGGCGAAACAAGTAGCGTCGGAGCTCGGCTTCCTAAATCGATCTTGATCTCAACGGACGATACGGTGGCGCGCACTTTCGCCTTGTTGGCTACCACCTGGTGCCCGCTAGCCTCCTGACCCCGCACACGACTGGATGTTGACGCGCGACCGAAACGTCGAAGTCCTAGGGCATGGGCGTATCAGGTATGGGGATGCTTTCCGCCGCCGCAAGAATCCGGCCTTCTATCCTCCCATACCGATCACGGTGCGACCGTTGGGCCGCACCCAAGTGTTTCCGATGTGACGAGACCGGTGTCAGCCTGGTGAGCTGACAAGCAATCGAAGGCGGCGACGCAGGGTCGGGGTCAGCTCCGGGACATGATCACCATAGAAGTCACGCAGGAAGACGATCCAGCCGCGCTCAACAGCCGAAGCGGTGCCGTTCGCAAATACCTTCTCAATCGTCTTCACGAACTCAGCGCCAAACCAACTCTTGAGGACGAGCACAAACAAGTTCCTTCCGTCGCACCCGAGTGCCTGAGCCAAGGGCATCGCCTTGTCGAGTGGAATTCGGAGGTCACCACGCAAGATGCCTTCCAACATCTCAGGGCCATGGAAACCGGACATAAGTGCGATTTCATTCAACGTGTAGGGACTCTTATCGACATGGGTCCTGAGCAGGGCGGAGGCCTCAATCTTAGTATCTTCAATCATAACTTTGCTCTCGTTTATCACTTACGATATTTATAACATTGATATGAAAGGAACGCTCTTGGAATTTCGTATGTTTATTTTGTGATAAGTAACCACTTACTTATGCCACCTGCCGAAGATTACAAATATATTGATATTTAAGTTCAATAATGAGATGACTATACCTGTAATAGGGGAGCAGTAGCAAAATGAATAGGGACCCTGACGCAGCTGTCATTGTCGGACAGATCCTGAAAGAGCATTTGTCTGCGTCTGACCTTTCAGTGGAGCAGTTAGCGACGCGACTTGGCCTGATGCAGGGAGCGAAAATGATGAACCTAATCACCGGCCGGCACTACTTCCCACCGGAGCACATCGAAGCCGCAGTAGAGACGCTTGGAATCGAACCAACTCACTTCACCCGCGCGGTGCTTAGACAGTTCTTTAGCGAGAGTGCTGTTGACTTCATGTGCCGGGCGCTCTCGAGCGGTGCGCCGGGCACATCTGATCAACTCGATATCCTGTCACAGGAAAAGTCTTCGAAACGGAAATCGCGAAAGCGGAAGCGCGGCAAATAGCGGAAGACCAGAGAGATCTTGCATGTGTCACCGACCATCAGTTCATCGCGATCCAACCGTTCCGACCCAGCTCGACCTTGATACTTGGCGCATCCTCAAGAAGGCACTGAAGACGGGGCTTTCCGATCGAGGGATCCTGTTGGGCGACGATGAAGCGTCCCTCATGACACGGTTCATGCTCGAACAAATTGAGACGAGCGGCCTTAGAATTGTCCCCGCCAAGCCGACATCAGCAATGCAACAGGCCATCAAGGAAGCACTTGACCAAGGTAAGCGTATGTCGGTCACATGGGTCAGACAGCACACCAAACAGCGCTGGAGGTATCAGGCTGCAATTGAAGCCGCGCCGAGCTGGCGCCGCGGCTACAAACTGGACCAAGTTGCCGGAGATGGACAGCCGGGCGAGCAAGGCTAAGCCGCCTCCCCTACCCTATCTGCTGCCCTTAAGTGATCGATATTCAGCCCGGGGTAGGCGATTGAGTTTACCAGCTCCACTCGCTGTTCAAGCATCCCTTGGGGCAGCGTCCCATAACGCTGTGTCATCGTGCCGGACGTGTGCCCCAGGATGAAACCGAATTGCTCATCAAGGAAGCCTGCACGGCGGAGAGCGTCAGCTGCCCCATGCCGGAAACTGTAGAGCGACAAGCCGCGACCTTCCTTCAACCCGATCTTTGTGAGGTAGCGCGGGAAGTCCCGGCTGAAGGTGGCAATCATTTGGCCGCGCTCGTTGCGCTCGGCGAGTGGGAATAGCCGCTTCTCTCCCTGCTTCTTCAGGTCAGCATGATGCTTAAGCAACCCGAGCCTCACCAGCTCGGGGTGAATTGGCACGACGCGCATCGAGCCTGCGGTCTTTACGGACTTGTCACCATCGCCCTCGGTCGTGATGTGCATGATCCAGTGGCCGCGATCTGCGCGAACGTCGTCGATGCCAAGCTGTGCGATCTCCGCCGGTCGAGCGCCGGAAAACAACATGATCAGCGGCACCCAGAAACGATGGTCTCTGATCAGCACGTTGCCCGGCTTGCTCCAGAAGCGAGGAGCGTCGTCATTCTGGCATCCGATGAAGAACGGCGACTTGAACAGGACGTTCATCTCATCCACCGTGAAAGGCTTGGTCGTCTTTTCCTTGGACTTCTTGAGGAACATGTCGGCGGCGGGGTTCGCCGTCAGGTAGCCGTGGTTTGTGAGCCAGGTGCAAAAGGCGCTAAATCCGGACAGATAACGGTTAACTGTGGGGGCGCTGATCGTCTGCTTCTTCACTGTTACGTTGTGCTTGACGATCTGGGCAATCTTCATGCCTTCGAAAGCCTTCGTCTCGGTTGCTTTGACAGGATATTGAAGCAGCAGTGCCTTCCACTCTCGCACAGCCTTCTTGTCGATCCGATGGACTGGGAAAGTGCTGCCAACGTAGTCCACGAACAGGCCAACGTCCCGACGAGCTTGTGCAAGCGTGTCCGACTTGATCTGGTTGGGATTCTCGCGGGCATAGGTCTCGAAGAGCTCCATAATCGTCTCGCCAGGAGCTGCAGCCTCGCGGGCAATCCCAGCGGCCGGCTTGACGAGCGGATCCTTTGGGGCTCCGGTAAAGTCACCCCCGTCACGCTCCAGAGTGCGCTGAAGCCCTTCGATTTCGGCACGCGTCATGAGAACGCAAAGCTCACGATACTCATCCGAGCCTGCATCGACCAGCAGCCTGTGCTTGGCGACAAAATCCTGCACTGCCGGTCCGATCAACTTGTTGTCGCCAGAAGTAAGTGCCCTCTTCAGTGCAGCCAGGCGACGACTGCGCAGGTTCGCGTCATCGGTCCGCGCCCTGAGCATCAGCTCGAAGTTGGTATATGCATTGATCATGCCAAAGAAGTTGTCGGACGTGATTTCGCCGAGATCGATCCGGCGATAAAGGCGCTGTAGTTCCGCGTCCGTGTCTTCCGGTGTCGGCATTACGCGCTGCTTGCGGTCGTAACTCTCGAGCGTCGCCTCATAATGCTGCCAGACTGCAGCCGCCTTGTCGTCGGGCGTTAGGGCGCGGCGAGAGCGCACCTCATCGAACTCGGCGCGCCAATCTTCGATCACGGGCCAGAGACGCTTCTTTGCCTCATTCTCATCCTTGGTGCGCAATGACTTCTTGCGCGTCGAGGTGCTGTAGTGACCGACCAAATCGAGAGGAACATCCAGCCTGGCGTAGTAAGTCGCACCACGCCGTTCGAGATATGTGACCCTTGCCATCTTCGCCCATCCGTAGCACTATTCCGGAACACCTAACCGGAACAGTCCTAGAAAATAAGCTATTTGTTTGCAATAGGTTGTTTTGCATCATGGGCTTACCGAAAGTTGGATTACTTTCCAGGTTCCCCAGCCAATTTCTTCGAGATTTCCTGGGAAACTATTCAAGCGCCTTGGCGCCGATGGAACCGATCGACGCGAACACCGCTCGATCCGCGACCACCACACACTCCCACGTTGACAGATATCAATTGCCGGGCAGCTTTACAGGCTATCCTCTAGGATCGAACCCCGCCCCGTTTTCCCGATGATGGCGGTGCAGTTTGATCTGGAGCGCCGATGCCTGCCAATTCAGTCTCCGTCCGTCGTAAACCCGAGCAGAACGATATGGTCCGCGAGGGGTTGAGCGGCATCGAAGCCGCCGCGCGGCTGGCGCAATTCGGGGAGAATCGCCTTCCCGAGCCCAAGGCGCCCTCCCTGTTCCTGATCTTCCTCGGGCAATTCCGCAGTCCGCTGATCTATATCCTGCTGATCGCGGCTGCGGTCTCGGTTCTGGTCAGCGAGGCCGAGGATGCGGTTTTCATCGGCATCGTGCTGGTGTTGAACGGCGTGATCGGCGGCTTTCAGGAATATTCGGCCGGCCGCGCGGCCGCGGCCTTGCGCAGTCTCGAACAGCCGTTCGCGACCGTCGTCCGCGACGGGATCGTGCAGGAGATCGAGGCGCGCCTGCTGGTTCCGGGCGACCTCGTGCGGATCGAGGCCGGCGGCCGCATCCCGGCCGACCTCGAACTGTTCGAGACCAATGACCTGCTCTGCGACGAATCGTTGCTGACGGGTGAATCCGCGCCGGCACGCAAGGCCGTCACTGCCGTCGGGGCACCGCCCGAGAACCGGAAATCCGGCCTTGCGTTTGCGGGCAGCCTCGTCACACGCGGCCGTGGCACGGGTCTGGTGGTTGCGACCGGCCTTTCGACCGAGATCGGCAGGATCGCCGCCGAGATCGACAAGGCCTCGGTCACCCAGCCGCCGCTGATGATCCGGCTGAAGCATTTTTCGAACATGATCGCCTGGAGCGTCGGGATCGCCTCCATCATCCTCATCGCCGTCGGCCTGGTTCGCGGGCTTGCCTGGAACGACCTGTTCATGATGTCCGTCGGGCTTGCGGTCAGCGCCATTCCAGAAGGCCTGCCGATCGCCATCTCGATCGCGCTGGCGATCAGCATGCGCCGCATGGCCAGCCGCAATGTCATCGTCCGCCGCATGCCGGCGGTCGAGTCGCTCGGCTCCTGCACGATGATCGCCACCGACAAGACCGGGACGCTGACCCTCAACGAGCTGACGGTCACCGATATCCGCCTGCCCGACGGCAGCGAACTGGTGCTGGATGCCGGCATGGATCTCGATACCTGCGAAATCCGGGGGTCGAACCTCAGCCAGACGGATGCGCGCGATCGTGCGGGAAAGCTGCTGAAGGCGGCCGTGCTGCCCAACGAGGGTTCTCTCACGCGGCATTCGGACGGATGGAAAGGCGTCGGCGATACCGTCGACATCGCGCTGCTGGCGGCGGCCCGCAAGGGCGGCCTCGAACAGGAAGCGATGAAGGACGACTATCCGCTGATCGCGCGCATACCCTATGAACCGGACCTGAAATATGCCGCGTCCTTCCACCGTCGGGGCGAGCGAGTACGCATCTTCGTCAAGGGATCGGCGGAAACGCTGATCGATATGGCGGACCGAATGGATGCCGGCAATGGCGTCGTGCCGATCGATCGCGCGGCGCTTCTCCGGCAGAAGGAGGAAATGGCCGAGCGTGGCCTCAGGGTGCTCGCATTCGCGGAAGGGGAAATTCGCGGCGGTTCGGACGAGAGCTTCGGATACCATCATCTGGTCGATCTGGTTTTCCTCGGCCTTGCCGGCATGAAGGATCCGATCCGGCCGGAAGTTCCGCAGGCCATTCGCGATTGTTACGCGGCCGGTGTAACCGTGGTCATGGTGACCGGCGACGACCCGAAGACGGCTGCCGCCATCGCCGCGCAGGCGGGGCTGAAGTTCCAACCCGACCAGGTCGTAACCGGAGATGAGGTCAGCGAAGCGGAGAAGGCTGGGACGGACAGGCTTGACGAACTGACCGGACGGGCCAGGATCTACGCCCGGGTGGCGCCGGCGCAGAAACTCGCGATCGTGCTGTCGCTCGCCCGAAACGGCCATTTCGTGGCCGTCACCGGCGACGGGATCAACGACGCTCCGGCGCTCAAACACGCCCATGTGGGCGTGGCGATGGGCCGCAAGGGAACGGAAGTCGCCAAGGAGAGCGCCGACATCGTCGTCACCGACGACAATTTCGCGTCGATCGTCAGCGGCATCCGCGAGGGCCGCACCGCCTATTCCAATATCCGCAAGGTTATCCTGATGCTCACCGCGACGGGTGCGGCCGAAATGCTGCTGTTCCTGCTGGCCATCCCGCTCGGGCTGCCGATGCCGCTGCTGCCGGTGCAGCTTCTCTGGCTCAATCTGGTTACAAACGGCATCCAGGATGTTGCGCTGGCGAGTGAAAAGCCGGAGGGAGACGAACTCGCGCGGCCGCCGCGCCGTCCGAAGGAGCCGATCTTCGACCGGTTGATGATCCGGCGGATCGTCCAGTCGACGCTCGTCATCGGCGGCGGCGGCTTCGCGATCTTTTCCTATCTGCTGTTTCAGGGCTACGAGATCTCGCAGGCGCGCAACATGCTGCTGCTGCTCTTCGTGCTGTTCGAAAACGTCCAGACCTTCACCAGCCGCTCCGAGCGCCGATCGATCTTTTCGCTGAACTTCTTCGGCAACCCGCTGCTGATCCTCACCGTCATTGCGGCGCAGGCCATCCATATCTCGGCGATGTATATCCCCTGGTTTCGCGAGACCCTGGACCTCGCGCCGATCTCGTTTGCCGAATGGGCTCTCATGCTGCTTGCGGCCTCCTCGCTCCTGGTCGTCACCGAACTGGACAAATGGCGTGTCCGTCGAACGCCCTCGGCCTGACGGCCCGCGGTTGCGCTAGGTCAAGGCCGGCGCGGACGCGATGCGGGAAGCTTGGGGCCAGCGACGGATGATCGCGAACCACAGGAGCAGCGGATGCTTGCCAAAGATTTGATGACCACCAGGGTGGTTCACGTCAGCCCCGGGGCCAGCCTCAAACACGCGATCCGGATGCTGATCGACAACGACATCAGCGGCCTACCCGTGATCGACGATCAGAGGGCGCTGTGCGGGATGATCACCGAGGGAGACATTCTGAAACGGCATGAATTCAACCTCGCGCCAAAAGCTGCTCCCGACACCCATGATCCGGCCTTCTTCGAAAACTACGTCAAGGCGCACGGGTTGAAGGTCGAGGACTGCATGAGCCGCAAGGTCGTCAGTGTGGCGCCCGGAGCCAGTGTCGCCGAGATCGTCGCGCTGATGCGCCTCCACGCCGTCAAGCGCATTCCCGTGCTCGACAATGGCGTGCTCGCCGGCATCGTCAGCCGTCGCGATATCCTCAAGATCGAGATCGCCACGCCGGACGTGGTTGCCCGCGGTGACGAGGCGCTGCGGCTTGCCGTTGCGACCCGGCTGCTCGCGGAACTCGGGCTGGGGAAGGATAGGCTTGAGGTCAAGGTGCGGGACTCGGTGGTGGAGATCATCGGCGAGATCGGGTCCGATGTGGAGCAGGAGGCGATCCGCATCCTGACGGCCAGCATTGCTGGCGTCGGCGGCGTCGTCACGCAAAAGCCCTCGCAGCAGCCCGCTCAATAACAGGTAATCAGACTGTTTCCGATCCGCCCTCCGGGTCCACTCCCCTGGGGCGGATTTTGTGCCGGCCTGCGGGGCGGACCGGTCCGGTCTCTTCCCGATTGCCGTTTGCCGAAGACGCGGGCACGCAAAACCCTGTCTCCCGCCGGCTGACGGGAAACAGGGAACAATCGCCTCCCGATTTTACCGGGCGATCAGGACCGGGAACTTGCTTTCCACGAGCATTGAGGCCGTCACACCGCCAAAAACCCGCTCGCGCAGCCGCGAATGTCCATAGGCGCCCATGACGACGAGGTCGGCGTTGATTTCCAGCGCATGTCTTTCGAGCACGTCCTCCACAAGCCGGCCGCCGCTTAGCAACTGTTCGACGACGACGTTGATCCCGTGGCGGGCGAGATAGGCCGCGACGTCGGCGCCGGGTTCGCCGCCGCTGACCCAATAGGAGGTGTCCGGATCCACGAGCACGACATGCACCTCTTCCGCCCAGGTCATCATCTCAAGAGCCTCGCGCGCGGCCTGAGCGGCCTCGGCGCGGGAATTCCAGGCAAGCAGTATCCGACGCGGTTTCAGGGTCGTGCTGCGGTCCTTCGGCATCAGAAGGAGGGGGCGGCGCGCGTCGAACACACCGCCATCGACGATCCGCCGGGTCAGCGCGCTGTCGCTGCGCACGCCGTCTCCGATCACCAGCACATCGGCATAAAGCGCGCGGCGATGAATTTCCTCGCTGACGAAACCGCTATCCGCATAGAGGACGTCGACATCGAACGAGAGGCCGTTCGCCTCGCAGGCGCCAACTGCCTGTTTCTGGATGCCATCGAGCAATCTCAGGTCCTCGTCACGCTGGTCGAGCCATACGGTACCGGCCGGGAAATCTCCCATGGTTGCCGGAACCGCGAGGCCGGCGACCACCACGGAAAGATGTGCTTCGAGTTCGGTCGCGATCTCCATGGCACGGGCGAGATCAGCGGCGGGTTCCATATTCCCGATCATTGCGAGCACTGTCTTGAACGACATTGTCTGTCTCCTCTGCACAAGGCCCTGATCGGGCCCGATGGAGAAAAGTCTAGGACCGGCACCTGCCCGAGCCATGATCTTCGTCAACCCAGGCGGATAATTCGAAACTGCAGCGCGCCGCAGCGCCGACCAGCCTAAATCGAAACTGGCGTCCGTCGTTATGGGGAAGGCTTTTGTCATGCCGAAACGCGGCAACCATGAGAAGGCCATCGTGCCTTCTGCATTCGAAGAAACGAGAGTAGGATTGTCGGCTTCGACCAATCAGGGAGATCGAGAATGGGAACGAGAAAAGAGGTGCCGTCACCCGGAAAGTCCGCCAAAGACATTGCCAAGGAGCAGGACGATTACCTGGAGGAGTCGCTCGAAGAAACATTTCCGGCAAGCGATCCGATCGCGCCGGGTCATCCCCAGAAACCAGAGAAAAGGCCGCCTGTTCCCAAGCGCAATTGATCCGGATTCCGTGCGCCCATGGCGAGGTCGCTGTCATGGAACTGGAAGAGCCAGGCTTACTCGGAAAGGAAAGTCCGATCCGGGGGAACGGGCCGAAGTGCCCCTCGGCCCGCATCATCGGATTAGTTAGCTCTTGCCGCCGGTCTTGCGGCCCTTGTCGGCCTTGCCCTTGGCGGAGGAGGTCTTGGCGTCATAGCCCTGGCCGTGATTGGTGCCGCCGAGATGGCCGCCACCGCTGGTATTGGCGACCTGGCGCTGGGCCCTTTTCACTTGCTGTTCTGCATCCGTCTTTTTCATGGAAATTCTTTCATTATTGAATAACAAAAGCCCGAGAGGAATTGTACCTCCCGACCGCTTGCGGTCCGTGCCAGTACATCCGTGGTCAGGGCCGAAGTTGGTTTTGGCTTTAAGCGATCTGCAGATTTTCAGCTGCATTCTTGCCGGTGCGGTTGTCCCGCACGACATCGAAGCTCACCTTCTGGCCTTCAGCCAGATAGGTCATTCCCGAACGCTCGACGGCCGAGATATGGACGAACACGTCCGTCGACCCGTCAGCGGGCTGGATGAAGCCGAAGCCCTTGGCGGTGTTGAAAAATTTTACGATTCCGCTGTTCATGGAGATGATCCTTCCGATCGAGCACAGGTCGCCGTCCGGCAAAATGCCGGCGACAAAAGAGATCGATTTTGAAGGGAAAGATCAGCTCGAACGCAAAAGGCGTGAAAACGAAGCTCGACAACCAATTTCGATGGCTACCCCTACCGGTCAACTATGTCTTGAGCAAGGCATTTCTCACAACCCGCACATTGCGTTTGGCGCAAGTCCGGCGCATGATGGCGACTTCAGCAGCCATATAAAGGGCGCTGCTGCTTCAGGATTCTCACGCCCTGGCCCCAATGAAAGGAGGACGCAATGTCTTCCGAATTCTCTCAGACCATCTCCCGCAACCTGGTCCGCGTCAGCGGCCTCGGATACCGGGAAAATATCGAACGTCATGCATTCCGTGAACCTACGCAGCCAAGCGGAACGCTTGTCAGCGGCCGGGCCGGCACAACGGGAGCAGCCATCATGCTTGCCCGTTTTGGGGACCGTCCCGAGAAGAGCTTCGGAGCCGCAATATCAGCTTCGTTGAGCAAACACAGAGATACCGTACTACCGCAGCTTTGATGCTTCGGCTGGCAAAGGCAGGTTTTGCAAATCCGTCATTTCACGCGTTTTATGCCTGTCGGCCGAACATGATTTCACTTTCCACGATCCATCGCCGCCCAAGGAGGACAAAATGGCTAAAGGCCAGGTACGAAGTAATCGCGAAACTCGCAAACCGAAGAAAGACAAGACCGCAGCAGTGACGGTCGCGCCCGCAGGCGCACAGGTCAAGCTCGCCGGCAGCGGCCTCACCTTGGGCAAGAAGCCGAAGTAGTGCTTCGCGCAGGAGGCACCGTAGCGCGGCGCCTCCTGATCAGTCTTTGTCCTTATCCTTGCGGAAGATCCGTATCGCCTGCATTCTCGCGGCGACGCATGCGGGGCTGTGTTTCCAAGGAGGGCCGAAGCCGTTCTAGTTGGAGCCGGAGCGCTTTTTCGGAACGCGGGTCGCACGGATACCGTCAAGCCAAATTTCCGAACCCGCCAGCGGTAGCCCCCGGATCAGCATGTCCCGGAAGACGGCATGCAGGACCGGGCGGTCCGGACAGGTTTCTGCGGGTTGCTCCGCCTCCGGCTGGCTGTCGGTCAGCATGGTCTGGAAATAAAGCTGGAAATTCGGATGCGAGGATCGTGAAGACATCGCGCCCCTCCTTTTTCGTCGGGGCTAGGGCTCGGGTCCCTCAGGCGGCTGCGCCCTTACCAGTTGCAGCCGACCAGTCACGATGGGCCTCATTTCTGCCGATGGCAAGCGCCGCCTATCCATATTTGAGACAAGTCTTGAAAGTGACGCATTATATCGCCATATATGATTCACGTTTTCAGCCTTTTCGGCTACCTGATCCCGCCGGCCCTGCCGGTTGCTTGGCGACACCCTTGATTTTGCGAACGTCGAACTCCGCCCTGTTGGCTGGAGAACTCTTGCGTTGGCCGTTGTCACGTCCCGCAGTCTACCCTTTAAGGTTACATCAATGATCGATACTGTCCGCAATGCCGCCCAGAATCTGTTTCGCAAACCCGATGCAGAAGAGGGCTCCAATGCCGCCAAGCTACAGGAATTCCGCCAGAGGCAGGCCCTGAGAAGCCGCGAGATCAAGCTCGCCCAGAAGCAGGAACGTCTCCAGAGGCGCGCGTCGCAATTGCAGCCGGCCTGACACGGTTCCGACGGGCGGCCCGTTCGGACCTCCCTTGCGCATATCCTCGACCACAAGGACACGACCATGGCCGACTTCAACTACAATGCCGGCGCGGGGCTCTACCCGTGCAAGAACTGGAAGAGAACGAGCAGGCTTGGCTACAAGAGGTTCGAAACCGTGGCCGAGGCCCTGCGCTTCGCAATCGAGGTGATGCCTGCATCCCTTTTGCGCGGATCCATTCTCGAGGTCGAAGAAGCCCGGTTCGACAGCACGCAGATACAGAGGCTTTACGACGCCGGCGATTACCCTCTGCAGCGCCGGGACCAGTGAGGCGGCGCCAATCCGGCGTTCCGACGCCGCGTTCGGGGTTGTCGTATTTTACCGGCTGCAGCCGGTTTTTCCTGTCGCCGTCGCATGGCGCCTGCTATAGCGGTGATCCATGCATGGTTCGATAAGGCGCCCCGCGCCAGCGCGTGCCGCCCTCAATGCTTTAGCGGTGATTGGATGACGATATTTTCCGTCCGGCATGTCACCTCCTATCGGTATACGAGGCCGGTGGAGTTCGGCGAACACAGGCTTATGTTCAGGCCGCGGGACAGTTTTGACCAGACCTTGCTGAGTTCCCAGCTCAACGTTTTTCCAAAGCCCGACTACGTCCGGTGGATCCACGATGTCTTCGGCAATTGCGTCGCGCTGGTCGGGATATCCAAACCCTCATCCGAACTGCGGTTCGAAACGATCATCCGCCTCGACCATACGCCTCAGGCGGCGATTGACTTCCAGATCGACGAAGAGGCCCTCACCTATCCTTTCGCATACGATCCCGAAGAAATCTTTGATCTGGAGCGGACGATCCAGCGCCACTATCCCGATCCAGAGGACCGGGTCGGCAAATGGGCACGGCAGTTCATCAAGGTCGGGCATCCCACGGAAACCGGCCACCTGCTGATGACCATGTGTTTTGCGCTTCACGAGGGTTTCATCTACGCCCGGCGCTCGGAACACGGGACGCAACCGCCGCTCGAAACCCTGCAGCTTCGCCGCGGCACCTGCCGCGATTTCGCGCTGCTGATGATGGAGGCGGCGCGCGCCCTCGGCCTGGCGGCACGTTTCGTCACCGGCTACATCTACGTGCCCGACCGCGACGGATCGATAACGCTCGGCGGCGGGTCGACCCATGCCTGGTGCCAGGTCTATCTTCCTGGCGCCGGTTGGGTGGAATTCGATCCCACCAACGGCATCGTCGGCAATCGCGACCTGATACGCGTGGGCGTCGCCCGCGACCCGCGGCAGGCAGTCCCGCTATCGGGAAGCTACGATGGCGACGAGACCGATTTCGACAGCATGTCCGTGCAGGTTAACGTGACGACCGACGACCATAGCGTGAAACTGCATGGGTGACCGGAACAGCCGGGATGCTTGGGCGTTGCCGCTGAAACGCCATTCCGGCGAGAGTTTTTCCATAGGGATAAGATCATGAAGATACGCGCAGGGTTTCGTATAGGGTATGAATGCCAGCACGATACGGCGATGCTGCTGGTCCTCAATATCCATCCCTCGCGTCGGGCGGACCTTTTGAGCGACCAGGTGCTGAGCTTCGACCGGCCGATCGAGGCCTGGAGCTATCTCGACAGCTTCGGAAACGCCTGCAGCCGGATCGTGGCACCGCCGGGATTGACCACGATCTCGACCGAATTCGAGATCTACGACGACGGCATGCCCGACCCGGTGCCGCAGGATGCCTTCCAGCACGACATCAAGGACCTGCCGGACGACGTGCTGGTCTTCCTGCTCGGCAGCCGCTACTGCGACACCGACCGCCTGGCGGATTTTGCCTGGAAGACATTCTCCTCGACCCCGCTCGGCTGGCCGCGGGTACAGGCGATCCTCGACTTCACCCACAACCACATCGCCTTCAACTATCAGAACGCGGATCCGCTTCGGACAGCTTTCGGAGGATTTACCGATCGCACCGGCGTCTGCCGCGACTTTGCGCATCTCGCCATCGCGCTTTGCCGCTGCATGAACATCCCGGCGCGTTACTGCACCGGCTATCTCGGCGATATCGGCGTCCCGGTGGATGTCAATCCGATGGATTTCAGCGCCTGGTTCCAGGTCTATCTTGGCGGTCGCTGGAATACGGTCGATGCCCGCCACAACAAACCGCGTATCGGGCGGATTCTGATGGCAACGGGGCGAGATGCCACGGACGTGGCGCTTTCGACCGCCTTCGGCCCGGCAATCCTGTCTTCTTTCGAAGTCACGACCGAAGAAATACCGGCCTCCACCTAGATCTTCAGGCTGCCGGCCCGCCGAGATGAGAGACCTTGATGCGGGTACCGCTGATATTCGTTTGCCCGCCAGAAAATCTACTCCTGGTTGCGTATTTCGCAAATTTCAAAACAAGAAGTTGACACTTCAATCCTGATACGATAGGTAAAGAGCCTCGATACTTTGTTTGCCGATCTTTGTTTTTGCTGCGCTTTGCGCTTCTTGACGAACTTTCCCTCTCAAAAGTCGAAACACCCGCCGTGCGCCGCCCGGCGGTTTATCAATGTTGCTATGAAAGGGTTCGTTATGGCCACTGGCACAGTTAAATGGTTCAATGCCACCAAGGGCTTCGGCTTCATTCAGCCTGACGACGGCAGCGCCGACGTCTTCGTTCACATTTCTGCCGTCGAACGCGCTGGCATGAGCTCGATCGTTGAAGGCCAGAAGCTTGGCTTTGAACTCGAGCGTGACCGCAAGTCGGGCAAGATGTCCGCAGGCCAGCTCCAGGCTGCCTAAAACTTTAGCCTCCCATGACCACGGACGTACTGGCATGGCGGCAAAAGGTATGTGAAGGCCAGGCGTATGTCTGGCCTTTTTCCGTTGAGGCATCCGGCTGACGCGAATATCTGCATGACCTCCCGGTAGGCGCGATATTCGCCTCGACCGCAAGATTTCAAATCTGACAAGTTCAAATCTGACAAGGACGATACATTGAGACACCCGAACGACAACAGCTTTGCCGAGCGCCGCAAAACCGCAGCGGATGCTAAGCGCGAGCTTTTGGCAAAGTTTGCGACCGCCCCTAAGCCGACAGATCCCGCCATGCAGGAACGTCGCGCCGAGCGCGAGGCCATTGCGGCCGCGAGGGAAGCCCGCCGCGCCGAGCGCGAGGCCCAGAAGGCTGCCGAGAACGAGCGCCAGCTCCAGGAAGCGGCCGCATTGGCCGCCGCTGCGGAAGCCGACGAAAAGGCCGAGGCTGAGGCCCGGCAAGCGGAAACCAACGACCGGGTTGCCCGGGTCATCGCCGATGAAGCCGCCCGCAAGGCGGAGCGCGATCGTCGTTACGCTGCACGCAAGGCCCGTCAGGGCTGATATTTGAGGCATGTGCCTGAGGACGTGCAGGCACATCCCGCTTCGGGCGCGCCGCATGCCGAGGCAAAAAAGGTGGATCGATTTCCATGAACGCCACAGCCCATGCGATTGCGCCCGGTGCCGAAGACGATATCGGCGCCTGGCTCAAGATTCTTTCGAAATACCGGCAGCCGCGTTTCGGACGCAGCACTTTCGAGCTGCTGGTCACGGTACTGCCGTTTGCAGCCTTTTGGGCCGCAGCCTATGTTTCCGTTTTCCTGGGTTACCCGATCGGGCTGATCCTCGTCCTTCCGGCCGCGGCATTCCTGCTGCGGTTGTTCATGATCCAGCACGACTGCGGCCACGGCTCGTTCTTCGCGCGCCGGCGCCTCGACAACTGGACCGGACGAGTGCTCGGGGTGCTGACCCTGACGCCCTATGACTACTGGCGCCGGGCGCATGCCGCCCATCACGCCTCGGCCGGCAATCTCGACGAGCGCGGCATCGGAGACATCACGACGCTGACGATCGACGAATACCAGTCCCTGCCCTGGTCGCGCCGGCTCGCCTACCGGCTTTATCGCCACCCGCTGGTGATGTTCGGCATCGGACCCGCCTGGCTTTTCCTCTTCAAGCAGCGCCTGCCGTTCGGAATGATGAAATCGGGCTCCCTACCCTGGATTTCGACGATGGCGACCAATCTCGCGGTCGCCGTTCTGGCCGCCCTGATGATATGGGCGATCGGGCTCGTGCCCTTCCTGCTGGTCCATCTGCCGATCGTGCTGATCGCAGGGGCCGCCGGCGTGTGGCTCTTCTATGTCCAGCATCAGTTCGAGGAAACCCATTGGTCGAAGACCGAGGAATGGCAGTTTCCGGAGGCCGCCCTTCACGGCGCGTCCCACTACGATCTGCCGCTGGCACTGCGCTGGCTGACCGGCAATATCGGCATCCACCACGTCCATCACCTGTCGAGCCGGATCCCCTATTACCGGTTGCCCGAGGTGCTGCGCGATCACCCCGAGCTTGCCGGCATCGGCCGCATAACGCTTTGGCAAAGCATCCAATGCGTCAAACTCGTACTCTGGGACGAAAAGAGCCAAAGGCTCCTGTCGTTTCGCGATGCTGCCAAGGCGACAAGGCCTTCTTAACCGATGCAACCTGCCAGGCCGGGACCGCCGCCTGCCACCGAATGCACAAGACTACCTCCGTACCCATCAAGGACCGAACATTGACCACGACCGAGAACACCAAAACAGCCGCCACCCCGACGCCTGCTGCGCACGCGTTGACCGTCGAGCTGACGCCGACCCAGATCAGGGGCCTGAAGCTCGCCAAGGACGGTGACCTGTTTCCGCAGGAAGCCAAGAAATGGACCCATCTGAATGCGGCCGTGACCTATGCGCGGAACGACCGGTTCAAGGAACGGCCCCAGAAAATCAAGTTCCTGACGACCACGACCTTGAATGAACTGCGGGAATACGGCCTTCTGCGCATCCTCAACGAGGACGTCTCGGCGGAAGAATCCGCACACGGGATCACCATGGCCGGCAAGATGTGGCTTCTGAAGAACAAGTAGCCTACCACGCTACGCCACCCGATAGCGGGCAGCCGGATCGCTTGAAATACGGCTGCGCCGGATCTCTCAACTCGTAAGGAGCGGAGAGACTTCCCCTTGTATTTGTCCGCATTCGACCCATATTTAGGGTAGGTAGCAGATTCAGAACGGGCGCTGCGATCAAGGGCGGGAGCCCTGGCCCCAACGAGGAGGACGACATGTCTTCCGTCAGGCGAATGCAACCTTCTTCCCAAACAGGCCCGCAATTACATCGGGCAGGCTACGTCGGCCTGTTGCGCATGGCCGTGCCAGGGATATCGATGGCATTCATTCTGTACATCCTGCTTCGCGATCTGTTCTGACACCAGAAAACGCATCAACAGAAACCCGGAATGCCGTTTCCAACGGAAATTGCCTTCCATCTTGAACTGAAACAATCATGACCCTGATATTTCCGAATAGAAGCCGCAGTTTCGACGAAGCGCGCAAGGTCGTTCGTTTCCTGGGCTATGACGGCATGTTCGAGGTCAGGTTTTTCGTGGAAGCCAAGGCACTCGCCCAAAACACTGCGACGGGCATGTCCGAGGCCGATTACTTGAGGGCTTTCGATGCGGCCAGATCCAGTATCCAGGACGCGGCAATGAAGGCCTATCGCCCCAATCGGGGCACTACCTATACGCTGACGGCGGCCGACCTCGGCTGATCGGAGTTGGGCCGAAGGCGCCTATGGCACCCTTCCCCGTCAGTGAACGGTGCCGCGGTCGGTGCCCAGATCGTAGATCAATCCATCGTCCCAAGGGCCTGCTTCCCGGAGCATATCAAGACTATAACAATCCTTTGATGCGGAGGACCAGAAATGGACCTTTTCGCACCCGTCCAGTTTTGCGCGCAGTTTGGCGAATTCGAAAAGACGTTTCGCGACACCTTGGTCATCGACGAGGCCAACGGATGTAAAAACCGGTATTTCGAGCTGGCGCCCGTAAACCGGATGTTCGCGTGCAAAGACGTGGCAAAGGCCGCGGATGTACCCTTTCGCGTCGGTAACGGCCAGCCAGTCGCGACGCAGCGAGGCCGAGGCGGTCAGCCGTCTCCATGTCTGCAGATCCAGGTCTGACATCACGAGCTGCACGACCGCGAACGCGCGGTAGACATCCGCCGCGTTCAAGACACCCACGTCGTAATCCTCCATCTCCATATCTTCTCTCCGCCAGTAGGCCCGTGAAGTCACATCGGGCCGGCTCCCTAAGACCTCACATTTTAGCGCAGTCACCGCCTGTGACATTGACGCGCGTCAATGGGCTTCGGGCCGAAGCCCATCTGTCGTCGCTTGCAACGGGTCAAGGAAGACCATCGGGTTCTCAGCCCTGCAGGATGGCGGCGGCAATCATATCGGGCGTCTTCGATGCATCGATTTTCCGCCAGGTTATATCGGCGGGTTTGCGGGCCAGTTGGCCGGAGAGCACGTCGGTGGTGGCATCCGAGGGGCCTGGCGCCCGCTCGCGAACCCGCTGCCAGAGCAGTTGAGGATCAGCCTCGAGCCAGATGCCCCGGAAGCCTGCCCCGGCCCTCGCGGCAGCATCCTCGATAAGGCGCCGGTTGACCGGGCCGTCGAAGACGGCATCGGCGACGACCGATCCGCCCTGGGCAAGGATCAGCTCCGCATGCCTCGCCATCTCGCGATAGACCTTTTCCGAAACGTCGGGCTGATAGGCGGAAACCGGAAGCCTCGTCTCGGCCGAAACACCATGCAGGGCTTTGCGGATTCGGTCGCTCTCAACGATCCTGGCGCCCGGAGGCGCACCGACCTCCGCCGCCAGATGGTCCGCGACCGTGGTCTTGCCGGAACCGCTGAGGCCGCCGATCGCGATGAGGCGCGGCGGCGTTTCGCTCAGGAGAGCATGGGCGAGATCGAAATAGGACCTTGCCTCCTGCGCCAGCCTGACGGCGTCCTGACCGGGCTCTTCGGCCTGCGTCGCCGTCACATGGGCGCGGACCGCCGCCCTGATCGCCATCAGGAACGGCAGGAGGCAGAACCCGTCCTCGTCGTCGGCTTCATCGAAATACCGGTTCATCACCAGATTGGCGAGGTCAGGAAAACCGCGATGCCAGAGATCCATCAGCAGGAAGGTGAGGTCGTAGAGGACATCGACGGTGGCGATCCCGAGATTGAACTCGATGCAGTCGAACAGGCATGGCTTGCCGCCCAGCAGGCAGATGTTGCGCAAATGAAGATCGCCATGGCAACGGCGGACCCTGCCCGCCAGCGCCCGCCGGTCAAGAAGCTCGCTATGCAGCATGAGCCGGGACCGGAAGGCCCCGCTGAGCTTGGCCAACTCCGCCGCGCCGAAGACATGGCTGGTCGCAAATCCGGCGTCGTTGATGTCGAGGACGGACGCGATATTGGCCGCCCCGCCTCCCTTGGAGACCACGGGCGCCCGGCGATGATAAAATGCGATCATCCGGGCCGTCTGCGTCATCAGGTCCGGCGTCAGCCGACCCGCGACCGCCATGCGGTCAAAGAGCTGGCCCTGCTCGAACCGGCTCATCTCGACGACGGCATCGACGAGCGGTCCGTCGCCGTCGAATTCGAGGGCGCCGGCGTCGGAGCGGGTGATCCGCCGCACGCCGACATAGAGACCAGGGGCGGTCTCGCTGTTCAGCGCGACCTCCTTGCGGCAGGCATCCTCGCGGATCGCGGCCGTCGAAAAGTCGACATAGGGCAGCTTCAGCGCCTTCTTGAGCTTGTAGACCCGGTCGCCGACGAGGAAGATCATGGAGATATGCGTCTCCATCCGTTCGACCGGACCGGCGAGCCCGTAAGACGCCGGGCTCGCCAGGAAGGCGATCGTACCGCCTTGATCCTCAGTCACCATGTCCCGTCTCCCTGCTCGTCCGCCTCTTTCGACCAAGAGGCCATTCGCCGGCCTCCCGGACCTTGATATCGGTCAACGGGCGAGCACGACGACAGTTGCGCCTTAGGCTGTGCCCGGCCACGATTTCAACGCCCGCAGCGTCGGCGTTTTCTTGAAGATGTGGCCGTCCATCCGAGCAAGCAGGCTGTCGAGAAGCGTCACGGCCTCGCCGACTGCCGGGCCCTTGTTCAGCATCACGCATTCCGCCCGGGCAGCCATCGCCGCGTCGGTCATCTCGCCGCGTGACGGCAACCCGTCCTTGACGAGGTCTTCCAGAACCTGCGTCGCCCAGACGGTCGGCACGGCCGCCGCCTCGCAGATCCACAGAATCTCCTCCTGCATTTCCGCGACGCGTTCGAAACCGATCTCGGCGGCAAGGTCGCCGCGGGCGATCATCACGCCGAACGGCCGGTTGCGGCAGCGCGCCCGCGCGATCAGCGCCGGCAGGTTGGTGACCGCCTGCGGTTGCTCGATCTTGGCAATCAGGCCGAGCGGATGCTTACGCGGCGGAAAAGTGGCGAGTGCATCTTCGAGAAGGTCGATATCGTCCGGCAGGCTGACGAAGGAATACCCGAGCATATCGGCATTGACGATGATCGTCGCGAGATCGGAATGGTCCTTGGCCGTCAGCGGCGAAAGACCAAGGGCGGTATCGGGCAGGTTCAAGCCCTTTTCCGGCTTCAGCTTGGCGCCGCCGGTCTTGGTGTGGGTGACGCGCACGATCGCCTCGCCTTCGGAAACGCTCTCGATCACACCTTCCAGCTTGCCGTCGTCGTAACGGATGCGGTTGCCGACGGCGATCCGGGTGACGATCTCGGGCAGCGAAACGGCGGAGCAGAACGGCACGTCATCTGTCAGATAGGGCTCGCCCGAGGCCACAAGACGCAGGCGATCGCCCGTCTGCAGTTTCGCCTTCTTGTCGCCGGCCGTCTTCTCGGTGCGGATCTTCGGCCCGGCTATGTCCATCAGCACCGTCAGCCGCCGGCCGAGAGTTTCGCCGGCGGCCCGGACATGTCCCGCCATCGCCGCCCAGGCCTTGTCGTCGTCATGGGCGCAGTTGATGCGGGCGATATCCATGCCGCGCCTCGCAAGATCGAGGATGAAATCCGGCTGGTCCGCCGCCTCGCCCGGCAAGGTCACCATGATGCGGCCGCGGCGATGGGCCGGCGGCGAGCCGAACAGATCGTCGGTCGATGTCGTCAGCATCGCCTCCCCCCGGAAAAATTCGTCCTCCGACGGCGGCGCAAACGGCGGCGCGATTCCCTGAGTGATTGCCAGCGACGCCAAAACAGCATCGATCGTCGGCAAGACTCGGCTTTCGAGCCTCCCAAGCGACGAGAGCCCTCGCCACATCAGCCGGCGCTGCAATGGCCTAAGGTCGCGCTGCCTGAGCGAGAGATAATGGCAGAGGTTTTCAAGCGCAGTCCGATGTTCGTTCGCCAGAAGAGCGCCGCCGGTCAATGCGTGGAGGTTTGGCTCCGCCTGCGCGGCGATCTCTCGCCGCAAGGCAAGCAGCGCTTCGAAAAGATCGGCCAATCCAGTATCGATCTCGGTGGCGTTCTCGGCTGACTTCAGCATCGTGTGTCTCCATGTGCCGTTTCCTCAACCTCTCCCCTAAAGACGAATGCTTGATGACGACCTGCAGGGCATTGCGTTGTGTCAAGGCGACACCTTCGGCTGTGGTCCAAAAGCGATGCCAACCCGGCACGACGAGGAAAGGCATTCCGTGGAGATGACACTCAGACATCACGGCCGTTACGAGGCCATCATCCGCCAGGCGATTTCGCTGCCCGCCATGCGAACGGCGGTCGTCCATCCGTGCTCGACGGAAACCCTGCGTTCCGCCGTGGAACTCAAGGAACAGGGCCTGCTCGATCCGCTCCTTGTCGGGCCCGAACACAAGATCAGGGCGATCGCGGACGCCGCCGAACTGTCGCTTGCCGATATCGACATCGAACCGGTCGAACACAGCCATGCGGCCGCCGAGCGTAGCGTCGAATTGGCCTCCACCGGAAGGGTTGCCGCCCTGATGAAAGGCAGCCTGCACAGCGACGAACTGCTTTCGGCGGTGATCGCGCCGGGATCGAGACTGAAGACCGCACGCCGCATGAGCCACGTCTATGTCATGGACATCCCCGCCTATGACAAGCTGCTGATCGTCACCGATGCCGCGATCAACATCCAGCCGGACCTCGATCAGAAACGCGATATCTGCCAGAATGCCGTCGACCTGATGCATCTTCTCGGCGTCGAAAGGCCGCTCGTGGCGGTGCTCGCCGCCGTCGAGACCGTCAACAGCAAGATGCCCTCGACGCTGGACGCCGCCGCGCTCACCGTCATGGCGGCGCGCGGACAGATCGAGGGCGCCATCGTCGACGGTCCCCTCGCCTTCGACAATGCGATCAGCATCGAGGCTGCACAGGCGAAATGTATCGCCTCCCCGGTCGCCGGCCAGGCGGATATCCTGCTGGTTCCCGATCTCGAAGCCGGCAACATGCTGGCCAAGCAACTTATTTATTTCGCCGGTGCGGATGCCGCCGGGCTGGTTCTTGGCGCCCGCGTCCCTATCATACTGACAAGCCGCTCGGACCCGGACAAGGTTCGAACGGCATCCGCCGCCCTCGCCCGGCTGACGGCTGCAAAACGACTTGAAGCAAGGATGCCTCTATGACGGACAACCTTCTCCTGACGTTCAATGCCGGTTCCTCGACCGTGAAGATCGGCATGTTCAAGGTGAACGGCGGCAGGCCGGAGCGGATCGGCAAGGCAGTCGTCGACTTCGGAACCTATCCGCTGACTTTGCATCTGAAGGAAGGCCCGGAGCAGTTCGAGCTGCCGCTCAAGGGTGAGGCCGGCGACGATCTCGCCGAACTGATGGACGAAGTGTTCCGGGAACTCGGCACACATTTCGATCTGGATGCCGTCACCTGCGCCGGCCATCGGATCGTCCATGGCGGCGACGTCTTCGACGGTCCGGCGGAACTGACGACCGAGTCGATCGCCAAGGTCCGGTCGCTGACGGACCTGGCGCCGCTCCACCAGCCCCAGGCGCTGAGGATGATCAGGGCCGTCAGGCACCTGCGGCCACATCTCTTCCAGACCGGCTCCTTCGACACCACCTTCCATGCGACCCAGTCCGATCTCGTGCGGCGCCTCGCCATTCCGCGCGCCTATCACGACGCGGGCATCAAACGGTACGGCTTCCACGGACTTTCCTATCGATATGTGGCCGGTGCACTGGCCGCCAAGGCGCCGGACATCGCTGGCGGCAAGGTCGTCATCGCCCATCTCGGCAGCGGCGCCAGCCTCTGCGCCATCGAAAACGGTCTCAGCCGCGATTCCAGCATGGGCTTCTCGACGCTCGACGGCATTCCCATGGCGACGAGGCCGGGCTGGCTCGATCCCGGTGTCCTCCTGCATTTCCTGGGCCCGCTCGGGAAATCCGTCGAGGAACTGGAAGACATGCTCTATCATAAATCCGGTCTTCTCGGCGTCTCGGGCCTCAGCGGCGATACCCGCGAGCTCATCGAGGACGACGGCAGGCAAGCTCGGGAGGCGATCGACCTCTTCACGCTCAGGATCGCCGGAGAGGTCGGGAGGCTTGCATCCACGCTCGGCGGGCTCGATGCTTTGGTCTTCACCGCCGGCATTGGCGAAAACCAACCGCAGATACGCAAAAGTGTCACGGAACAACTTCGCTGGCTGGGCGTAGAGCTGGACGAGACCGCCAATGAAGAGAGCGCGCTCACGATCAGTACCGCCGCAAGCCGCATTGCCGTCCACGTCATCCCCACGGATGAAGAAAAGATGATTGCGGAGGAATGCCTTTCCGTCCTGCACGCGAAGGATCACCCCGCCGCTTCGTGATCAGCGCTGGGGACACACTCTCAGTTCACGACAGATTTTTTTGATCAACTCGCCCTCCCAAAGGAGCAAGAAGATGCAGTTAAACTTAGCCACGCCCGTCATGCCCGAGATCAGTTCGGAGGAACTGGCACTCATCGACCGATACTGGCGGGCAGCGAACTATCTTTCGGTGGGGCAGATCTATCTGCTCGACAATCCGCTCCTCAAGGAGCCGCTGAAGCCGGAGCATATCAAGTCGCGGCTGCTCGGCCATTGGGGCACCACGCCCGGCCTCAACTTCATCTACGCGCATCTCAACCGGATCATCCGCAACCGTGATCTCAGCATGATCTATGTCTGCGGGCCGGGGCATGGCGGTCCTGGCATGGTTGCCAGCACCTATCTCGAAGGCACCTATAGCGAGATCTATCCGGAGATCAGCGAAGACGCGGCCGGCATGCGGAAATTGTTCCGGCAGTTTTCGTTCCCGGGCGGCATTCCCAGCCACGCGGCGCCGGAAACACCCGGCTCCGTCCACGAAGGCGGCGAACTCGGCTATGCGCTGGTGCATGCCTATGGAGCGGCCTTCGACAACCCCGACCTCGTCGTCGCCTGCGTCGTCGGTGACGGCGAAGCCGAGACCGGACCGCTTGCCGCAAGCTGGCACTCGAACAAGTTCCTGAACCCCGCCCGCGACGGCGCCGTGCTGCCGATCCTGCATCTCAACGGCTACAAGATCGCCGGCCCGACCGTTCTCGGCCGCATGCCCGATGAGGATATCGACCATCTTTTCCGCGGTTACGGTTATGAGCCGTTCTTCGTGGAAGGCCATGAGCCGGCCGATATGCACCGGCAGATGGCCGCGACCTTTGAGAAGGTTTTCGATCGCATCCGGGCGATCCAGAGCCAGGCTCGCGAGGGCAAGGCACCCGAAGGCTGCCCGCGCTGGCCGATGATCGTGCTGCGCAGCCCGAAAGGTTGGACCGGACCCAAGGAAGTCGATGGCAAGAAGGTCGAAGACTTCTGGCGCGCCCACCAGGTGCCGGTCTCCGGCTGCCGCGAGAACGACGGCCACCGCAAGATCCTCGAGGACTGGATGCGGAGCTACAATCCGGACGATCTCTTCGACGCCAACGGACGTCTGAAGGAGGAGTTGCGGGCGCTTTCGCCGGGCGGCGAGCGCCGCATGGGTGCCAACCCGCATGCCAATGGCGGCCTGTTGCGCAAGGAACTCATCGTGCCCGACATCCGCGACTATGCGGTGCCCGTGAAGACACGGGGTGCCGACATGGTCCAGACGACGGAAATCCTCGGCAGATATCTGCGCGACGTGCTGAAGCTCAACGATGAAAATTCCAACTTCCGCATTTTCGGTCCGGACGAGACCGAGTCCAACCGGCTCGGCAATGTCTTCGAGGTCACCGACCGCGTCTGGATGGAAAGGATCGAGCCCTACGACGTGCATCTGTCGCGCGACGGCCGGGTGATGGAGGTTCTGTCCGAACATCTTTGCCAAGGCTGGCTGGAAGGTTACCTGCTCACCGGCCGGCACGGCTTCTTCTCGTGCTACGAGGCCTTCATCCACATCATCGATTCGATGTTCAACCAGCACGCCAAGTGGCTGAAAGTGTCGCGCGAGCTGCCCTGGCGGAAGCCCGTTTCCTCGCTCAACTACCTGCTCACCTCGCATGTCTGGCGGCAGGACCATAACGGTTTCTCCCACCAGGACCCCGGCTTCGTCGATCTCGTCGCCAACAAGAAGGCGGATATCGTGCGCATCTACCTGCCGCCGGATGCCAATACGCTGCTCTGGATCGGCGACCATTGCCTGAAGACCTGGAACCGCGTCAACGTCATCGTCGCCGGCAAGCAGCCGGAACCGCAATGGCTGACAATGGACGAGGCGATCAAGCATTGCGAGGCCGGTATCGGGATCTGGGACTGGGCAAGCAACGAGAGCGGTGCGGTCGAGCCCGACGTGGTGATGGCCTGCGCCGGTGACGTGCCGACCCTGGAAACGTTGGCAGCGGTCTCCCTGCTGCGCGAGGCGATACCGGAGCTCAGCATCCGCGTCGTCAACGTCGTCGACCTGCTCGCGCTGCAGTCTCGCGACCAGCATCCGCATGGCCTGCCCGACGAGGAATTCGACCGGCTGTTCACCACCGACCGGCCGGTGATCTTCGCCTATCACGGTTATCCATACCTCATCCACCGGCTGACCTACAAACGCACCAACCACCAGAATATCCACGTGCGCGGCTTCATCGAGGAGGGCACGACGACGACGCCTTTCGATATGACGGTGCTGAACGAACTCGACCGTTTCCATCTTGCGATCGAAGCGATCGAGCGCGTGCCCGGACTGAAGCAAAAGTCGGCTGGTGTGATCGACATGCTCAACGCAAAGCTTGCGGAACACACCCGCTATGTCCGCGAACATGGCGAGGACATGCCTGAAATCCGCGACTGGAAATGGCCGGCACGCTGACGCCGCATCCTTGAAGGCCCCGGCTTCCGGGCCAGGGCCTTCACCGCGTTCAGGAAACTTGGCGTCGACGCGAGATCACGTTTCGGTGTTTCGCGTCGATGTGTGTAACCGATCACACGCCTCTTCCGTAATCATGCAGGAAGCAGATTATGGACCCGGGAGGCTCCGCCATGATGAACAGACGCATATTCCTGGCCGGCAGCGCGCTGGCGCTCGTGACAGCCCAGATTGCAGCGGGCATTCGCCCGGCGCTTGCGACCGCCGGCACTTTCCCCGTCAGCCATACCGAAGACGAATGGCGCAAGCTTTTGACGCCGGAGCAGTACAATATCCTGCGCGAGGAAGGCACCGAATATCCCGGCAGCAGCGCGCTCCTCAACGAGCACCGCAAAGGCACGTTCTCCTGTGTCGGCTGTGATCAGGCGCTTTTCTCCTCGGAGACGAAATTCGAGAGCGGAACCGGCTGGCCGAGTTTCTGGGCGCCGCTCGACAACGCCGTTGGTACGGTGCGCGACACGACGCTCGGCATGGTCCGCATCGCCGTCAATTGCGCCCGCTGCGGCGGCCATCTCGGCCATGTCTTCGACGACGGACCGAAGCCCACCGGCCTGCGCTACTGCATGAACGGCGCGGTCATGAAATTCCGTGCCGTATCGGCCTGATCCGCCGCCCTATCCTTCACGCCCCTTCATTCACTTCGGTTGAGGAGACCGCCATGAAAAACAAGACAAAGATATCCTATAGCCTCACCGCGTTTGCCGGCACGGCGCTGGTCCTGGCCGGCCTGACGTTCGGCGCGACGACGAGCGCCACCGCCCAAGAGGGAATTGCCATCCCCGCCCCCGCAGCCGATCAGGCAGCGAGCACGGCCGCGACCGAAACCGCCATCTTTGCCGGCGGCTGTTTCTGGGGTGTCCAGGGCGTGTTCCAGCACGTCGAGGGCGTCAAGAACGCCGTCTCCGGTTATGCCGGCGGCGCCAAGGAGACCGCCGTCTACGAGACGGTCGGTTACGGCAAGACCGGCCATGCGGAAGCGGTTCGTGTAACCTTCGATCCCAAGAAGGTCACCTACGGACACCTGCTGCAGATCTATTTCTCGGTCGCTCATGATCCGACCCAGCTCAACCGCCAGGGACCGGATACCGGCACGCAATACCGCTCGACGATCTTCCCGACCAGCGAGGACCAGGCCCGCGTCGCCAAGGCCTATATCGACCAGCTCAACAAGGCCGAGGTCTTCCATGCCGCGATTGCCACCACCATCGAGCCCGGCAAGGCCTTCTATCCGGCGGAAGCCTACCATCAGGACTTCCTGACGCAGAACCCGACCTACCCCTATATCGTCTATAACGACCTGCCGAAGATCGAGAACCTCAAGAAGCTGTTCCCGAGCGACTACCGCGACAAACCGGTCCTGGTCGCGCAGGCCGGCATCGGCAACTGAGACTTGAGGGCAGAATTCCGCAGGCGGGGCATGCGGCGCCGCCAAACGATATCGCCGCCGCCCGGCGATATCGGCCGTCTCGAGAGCCTCAGCTTTCCTGCACGGCCTCGGTGCGCCGCGCGACGCTCGGCACGCAGAGGCAGGCGACGACGATCAACGCTGTGATCAGGAACATGGCGATGAAGGTCATGTGCAGCGCATGCTGAAGCGCAAACCGGATCGGCGAGTCGGCCGCAAGCCCACCGCCGACCCCCTGCAAGAGATCGCGCAATTCATCGGAGGTAATCGGTCCCGAGACGGAATTGGCAAGGCCGTAACTCAGCACGGCGCCCAGAAGTGCTGCGCCGAGCGTGCTGCCGAGATTGCGGGAAAAGACGTTGGAGGCCGTCGCACTGCCGCGTTCGGACCAGCCGACATTGTCCTGGATGATCACAAGGCCCGAAATATTGAGCAGGCCCATGCCGAAGCCCATCAGCAGCGAGCCGGCGCCGGCCTGGATGGGTGAGCTTTCCGGCGTCAGCAGAACCAGGAGAAACGCCCCCACAGGAACGAAGACGCTGCCGGCGATCATCAACGGCCGCAGTCCGAAGCGCGGGAACATCCGCGAGGCGAAGGTCCCGCCGCTCGGCCAGCCGACCAGCAGCATGGTCAGCGTGAAACCGGCAACCAGCGGCGAACGGTTGAGCACCGTCTGCACGTACATGGGCAGGAAGGTCGTCAGGCCCATGATCGCCATGCTGGCGAGAAAGACCGCCGTATTGGCGAACGCGATCGGCCGCTTCAGCCAGAGCTGGAGGGAAACCATCGGAGCCTCGGCGCGCCGCTCCTGCCAGATGAACAGCACGAAGCTGACAAGGAAGATCGCCAGCGAAACGAACATATAGGCGGTGGCGCCTTCGGTTTCGGTGAGCGCGATCATCAGGGCGGAAATGGCCACGGCAAAGAGCCCCGCCCCAAGGAAGTCTATCGACGCCGTGCGGGTCTGTTTTTCTTCATGCAGGAAAAGGATGAAGGCCACCGCCGACATGATGCCGATCGGAACATTGATCCAGAACACCCAGGCCCAGGGGAGGTTGTGGACGATGATGCTGCCGAGCAGTGGACCGACGACCGCCGAAAGCGCCCAGACGCTGGCGAGATATCCCTGCACCTTGCCACGCTGCGCCCCCGGATAAAGATCGCCGACCACCGTCATGATGACCGGCTGGATCGCGCCGGCACCGATACCCTGCAGGAGCCGGAAGGCGATCATCGACGGCATCGACCAGGCAAAACCTGCGAGAATGGAGGCGATCAGGAAGATTGCCGTGCCGAGCAGAATGATCGGCTTGCGGCCGTAGATATCGGAGAGCTTGCCGAACACCACGGTCGTCGCCGTCTGGGCGAGAAGGAAGGACGAGAAGACCCAGCTGTAGAGGTTCAACTGGCCGAGCTGGGCAGCGATCTGCGGCATGGCCGTCGAAACGATCGTCGCCTCGATTGCGATCATCGCCATGCTTGCCATGACGGCCGCAATGACGAGCGCCCGGTTGGAGCTTGGATGGGTCATGGATTCACCTGGGAACGCCGCGCGGCGAACACGATAGGGATGGATGTTCGGCGGTCAAGCGGCCGTCGTGCGGGATATTTCTTAGTATTCCCCTACGGGCCTGCGTCAAGCGCGAAATCTGGCAATTATCAAGGAGGTAACGAGGCCGTGACCGCGGCAGGCAAATCAGACGGGGTGGATTTCCGGCTGTGTGGTTGGCCTGGTCGCTTCGTCCCCGCCAGCCGCGACCTGATTGCGACCGCTGTTCTTTGCCCGGTAAAGCGCATGGTCAGCGCGCTCGAATACTTCCGCGGTCGTCAGCTTGACGCCCGCTGCGGGATAGAAGGTCGCGGTGCCGATGCTGATCGTTACATGACCCCAGGGAAGATTCTTCTCATGCGGCAAATGAAGCGCGGCGACGCGCTGGCGAATGTTTTCCGCCGCCTTCAATGCACCGGCACCATTCGTGTCCGGCAAGAGGACGGCGAATTCCTCGCCGCCATAACGGGCGGCAAGATCCTTCGACCGGCGGATCGAGTTCCGCACGACGTTCGCAACCGCACGCAGACAGTCATCGCCGGCGGCGTGGCCGTAGGTATCGTTGAAGAACTTGAAACGGTCCGCGTCGATCATCAGAATGGAGAGCGGCGTGTGCTGCTGCGCGGCCTGCAGCACCAGTTCCTCGAAATGGATGTTGAACGAGCGGCGATTGGCGAGCTGGGTAAGCTCGTCGGTGTTGGCGAGAGCGTCCAGTTCTTCCTGGAGGTTCTTCTGGCGCGTGACGTCGCGTGTGACGGCAACGATGCGGATATCGATGCCGCCAGTGCCGCCCGGCAGCCTGTTCAGCGTGGTTTCGAGCCAGATCTGCTTGCCGTCGGCCCGCTTGCGCCGGACGACCATGTTTTCCCTGGTCGACCCTTCCCGCAACCGGTTCATGACCTCGTTGACGGCCTCGTGGTCATCCTCGTGCAGGTTCTCAAGGATGTGAGTGCCAAGCATCGCCTCGGCGTCGACGCCGAATATCTCCCGGACGGATGGCGACACATATTCCCTGATCCCATGGCCGTTGAAGCGCTGGATCAGGTCGGCCGAACCTTCCGCAAGCAGGCGGAATTCCGCTTCGCGCGCCACCAGCAGCGCTTCGCTCGCCCGCCGCAACATCACCTGCCGCCGCCAACGCCAAACCAGGAAGCCGGTGATCACCACCAGGACAAGGCAGGCGATCCATCGTATCCGCGCGCCCCTCATCCACGTCGCCAGCGCTTCGGACTGGGATACGGCGGCAAGCCCGACCAGACCGCTGCGCTCGCTCTGATAAAAACCGCCTATGCGTTGCAGACCATCAATCGGAGAGATGTAGTGATAGGAGCCGGAATGCCGTTGGCGGAGATGGTCCGTGAACAGATCGTAGGAAGAAATGCTCGATCCCAGCTGTGTCTGGAGGAATGGCGCACGCGCCAGCACGACGCCGTCGCGGCGAACCAACAGGAACGAGCCCTCGCTGCCCAGGCTGAAGCCCTGGAAGAAACTGGTCAATTCGGTGAGGATGAATGCCGCGAGCGCAACGCCGCCGAAACTTCCGTCCGGATTGCTGATCCTCTGGGTGACCGGCAATATCCACTGACCGTTCAACTTGTTCTTCAACGGCCTGCCCAATACGGGCTCCAGCATGTCGGAGGACTGGTGGAAGACAAAATATTCCCTGTCCGAAAAATTCACGCCACTGGCGTCGATCGAAGACGATGTCGCGACCATCCTGCCATCGGCATCCAAGACCGCGAGGGCGTCGAGCCAGGGGGTGGTATCGACCTGGCGTTTCATCACCTGGGTGATCTTTGCCGGCATGTCCGCCACGTCGCGTTCCTGCTCGATTCGGGTGATCAGCGCCGCCAGCGGAAACCTCGCCATATCGACCGTGTCGTCGGCATGTTGCACCAGCGCCTTGGCCGTCTGGACCAGTCCCGTCTCGATACCGGCGACCTGGGATCTCCAACTGGAATATTCTCCCCAGACGATCAGTCCCACGAAACCGAAAACGGCAAATACGACGGCAACGAACGTCCTCGCCGGCAGGTATTTGATTGCACCAGTCATCTCTCTCTCCCAAACCGACACAACAGGGCGGCTCAGGAGTCGCGATCCGCCAGTGAGGGACGTTAGGGAAAAGTTGTTTACGTTCGCCTAAACCAACATACCCGTATTTTAATCATGCATTTAAGGGGCAGAGCCTCGAATAGACATCCTGCGGTGTCGGCACACGACGTATGGCTGCAGCGGTTTCCTCCTCGCGCACGCGCCGCGCGATGCAGGACAGGATGTTCAGGTGGTCGGGGCGGTTTTCCGGATTGAGGAGCAGGAATACGAGATCGACCGGCTCGTCGTCCACCGCCTCGAAATCGACCGGCTTCGCCAGTCGCGCGAAAAGACAGAAATGCCGATCGAGGCCCTTCACATTCGCATGCGGAATGGCGATGCCGGCGCCGATCCCCGTCGAACCCAGGGTTTCGCGGTTGGTCAGCACCCGGACGATTTCGCCCGCATCCAGCGCCAGTCTTTCGGCGGCGAGAATGGAAAGCTGCTTGATCAGGATCGCCTTCGACGGCGGCGCGAGATCGAGCACGATATTCTCCGGCGGGAGGTAATCACCGAGTTTCATATGTCATGTCCATGGATTGGGATCGCAGCGCCTATTGGCCTTCCTGCAGCCGATAACCGACGCCGGTCTCGGTCAGGATGTATTGCGGCTGATCGGGCGCCTTTTCGATCTTCTGGCGAAGCTGGCGCACATAGACGCGCAAGTACTGCACGTCTGTCAGACCGTCCCAGACGTGTTCGAGAAGGAAGCGATGGGTCAGTACCTTGCCCGCATGCTGCACCAGGATACGCAGGATATCGTATTCCTTGGGCGACAGCTTGACCTCCTTGTCCGCCACCTTGACGATGCGCTTGACGAGGTCGACCGAAAGCTCGCCGGTCTGGAAGATCGGCTTTTCGCCCTGGGTCTGCAGCCGGTGGCGAAGCGCCACGCGGATGCGGGCGACGAGTTCGTTCATGCCGAAGGGTTTCGTCACATAGTCGTCGGCACCGAGTTCGAGCGCCTTGACGATGCCCGCCTCATCGGTGCGGCTCGAGAGGATGACGATCGGCAGATCCAGCCCCTCGCCTCGCCATCTGGCGAGCAGATCGTGGCCGGCCATGTCCGGCAGGCCGAGATCGAGAATGATCAGGTCCGGCTTGTCGGTCTTGACGAGATCGATCGCGACCTTGGCGTTCATAGCCTCGCTGACGGCATAATCCTGGGTGGAGAGGCCCACGCGCAAGAGCTTGCGGATCGGCGGCTCGTCATCGACGATCAGGATGCGCACGGCGGTATTGGTCATTCCTGCTCTCCCAGAATGGGCATTTCGGCCGGCACCGGCATGCGGATCGTAAAGATCGCACCGGCACGATCGGAGCGGTTCGCAGCCCTGATCGTGCCGCCCATGGCCTCGATGAAGCCGCGGCATATGGAAAGGCCAAGCCCGGTGCCGGCCCGCACATGGTCACCTTTCCGAACGCGGTAGAAACTGTCGAAGATGCGCTCCAGATCGTCGCGCGGGATGCCCGGTCCTTCATCCATGACCGAGATAAGAATTGAATCGCCATCCTGCCAGCCGCGAATGTCGATCACCGTCTCTTCGGGCGCATATTTGGCGGCATTGTCAATGAGGTTGAACAGGACCTGCTCGAACAGGACCGGATCAACCTTGAGCATCGGCATGTCCGCCGGAATGTTGACGCGAAGCTTGTGCCCGGAGGCGATCTTCGCCGCCCGGCTCAAGGCCGTGCCGACGATATCGCCGGCGAAATGGAAGGCGTAGTTCGGCTCCATGGCGCCGGAGCCGATACGGGTCATGTCGAGCAGGTTGGAAATGAAGCGGTTCAGCCGCTCCGACTCGTCGACGACGCTGGTCAGCAGTTCGGCACGCGCTTCTTCCGGGATATCAGCGCCGAAATCCTTGAGCGTGCCGGCCGACCCCATGATCGCCGCGAGCGGCGTCTTCAGGTCATGCGAGATCGAGGTCAGCAGCGCGGTGCGCAGGCGGTCGGTCTCGGCGGCAAGCTTGGCCTTGTCGACATCCGATACGAGCTGGATGCGCTCGATCGCCAGCGCCGCCTGATCGGCCAGCGCATCGAAAAGCCGCTGCTGTTCGGGTGTCAGCAACGGTCCCTGCTTGTCGTTGTCGAGGCCGATGACGCCGACCGCCTCGCGGCCGGTGCGCATCGGCAGGTAGAGGCGTTTGGCGCCCGGCAGCGTATCGGCGGCGCGGCCGGCCGGGCGATTGTGCTCCCAGGCCCATTTGGCGGCGGCGATATCGGCATCCACCAGCGTATCGTCGGGCGGATAACCGGCCTTGACGGCGATGGAACCGTTTTCCGGCAGCAGAATGACGACCCGGACCTTCAGCATCGAGGCGATCTGGAAGGCGGTCGCCCAGAGGACGTCGTCCAGCGTGCCGGTGCCGGCGAGTTTTTTCGAGAAGAGGTAAAGGTCTTCGGTGGTGCGGGCTCTCCGACGTGCGGCAGCGGCCTGGCGCTGGACGGCCGCCGTGAGGTTGGAAGCGACGACCGCCACGCCCAGATAAAAGAAAAGCGCCACCAGGCTTTCCGGATCCCGGACCGTAAACGTGTAGCGCGGCTCGAGAAAAAAGAAATTGAAGGAGAGCGCGCCAGCCACGGAGGCGAACAGGCCCGGCCCCAGCCCGCCGCGCACCGCTGCCGCCAGCACCGCCATCAGGAAAACGAGGGCAAGGTTGCGGACGTCGAGCGTCTGGTCGAGCGCAGCACCGGCGATGATCGCGAGCGCCACGAAGATCGTACTTTTGACGTAGGGCTTGAAGCGGAAGGTCTTGGGCAGCTGCGCCGCCTTCAGGCCGCGTTTCGGTTCGCCCTCCTTGGAGTCGCCGGAGATGACATGGACGCTGATATCGCCCGCGTAACGGATCAGGTCATAGGTGACCGACCCCTGCAAGATCTGCCGCCAGCGCGGTCTGGCCGGGCGTCCGACGACGATATGGGTGAAGTTGTTGGCGTTAGCATAAGCGATGATCTCGCGTGACGGCTGCAAAGCCGGCAGCGTCACGGTCTCGGCGCCGAGCTGTTCGGCCAGCCGCATGTTGGCCGCCAGCCGGTCCTTGTCCTGTTCGGGCAGATTGACCGATTGCGGCGTTTCGAGATGCAGCGCCGCCCATGGCGCTCGCAGGCGATCGGCCTGGCGGCGCGCGTACCGCACCAGGCTCGCGCCGTTCCTGCCGTGGTCGAGGCAGACCAGCACCCGGTCGCCGGCCGCCCAGGGGCCGGAAATGGCGTGCGCCTGCATATGGTTCAAAAGCTGCTCGTCAACCCGCTGGGCGGTGCGGCGAAGCGCCAGTTCACGCAGTGCCGTCAGATTGCCGGGGGAAAAGTAATTCTCGATAGCCCGCCGCGCCGTCTGCGGCACATAGACCTTGCCGTCGTTCAGCCGCTTGATGAGATCGTCGGGGGTGATGTCGATGATCTCGACGTCGTCGGCCCGGTCGATGATGCTGTCCGGCACCGTCTCACGCACCCGGACGCGGGTGATCTGTGCCACCACGTCGTTCAGGCTCTCGACATGCTGGATGTTGAGCGTCGAATAGACGTCGATACCTTGGCTGAGGATTTCCTGCACATCCATATAACGCTTCGGATGGCGGCTGCCGGCGGCGTTGGTATGAGCCAGTTCGTCGACCAGGACCAGGGCCGGACGGCGCGCGAGAATGGCGTCGAGGTCCATTTCATCCAGTAGCTGGCCGCGATAATCGATCGCCCTGCGCGGCACAACTTCGAAACCTTCGACCAGCACCTCCGTCTCCTTGCGGCCATGGGTCTCGACGACGCCGATCACCACGTCGAGCCCGTCGGCCTTGCGGGCGCGGCCGGACATCAGCATCTCGTAGGTCTTGCCGACACCGGGGGCCGCGCCCAGGAAAATCTTCAGCCGCCCGCGCGCCTCACGCTCCGCATGCTCCAGAAGTGCATCCGGCGAAGGCCTGTTTTCACTCTCGCGACTGTCGTCGGGCATGCGGTTTGGTCTTTCTAATGCCTGTGATGAAGAGCCGCCCACGCCTCTCAACCCTCATTCCTGTGGTTGTCACAGGGATGAGGGGGGGATTGGAATGCGCGCCCTGCCATGCATTACCGAGTCATAGGAGCATCAAGCGCCATATTCAACGCCAGCACATTGACCACAGGTTCGCCGAGGAAACCGAGTTCCGGGCCTTCGACATGGGCCTCGACGAGAGCGCGGACCGCGGCCTCATCCATTTGCCGAGCCTTGGCGACGCGCGGCACCTGGAAGAGCGCGGCTTCCGGCGAAACATGCGGGTCGAGGCCGCTGCCGGATGCGGTGACGAGGTCGATCGGCACCTCGGCGTTGGGGTTTGTCGCCTTGGCGGCCTCATAGTCCGTCTTCACGCGGTCGATCAGCTTGGCGCTGGTGGGGCCGAGGTTGGAGCCGGAAGACGAGGCGGCGTTGTAGCCGTCGCCGGCGGCCGACGGACGGCCGTGGAAATACTGGTCGCCGGTGAATGCCTGGCCGATCAGGGTCGAGCCGACAACGGTTCCGTCCTTCTCGATCAGGCTGCCGTTCGCCTGGGTGGGGAATATCGCTTGCGCAATGCCCGTCATGGCGAAGGGGTAGATGAGGCCGGTAATGGCCGTGGTGGCGACGATCATGACGATCGCGGGACGAAGTTGCTTGAACATTGTCATTTCTCCGAAAAGCGTTTCAAGCGAAGTGGATGCCGGTTCGCGTGAAGAAAACGCGTGAAATTTAAGCGAGACCGATCGCGGTGATGATCATGTCGATCGCCTTGATGCCGATGAAGGGAACGAGGATGCCGCCGAGACCGTAGACGAGCAGATTGCGGGAAAGCAGCGCGCCGGCGCCGATGGCACGGTATTTGACGCCCTTCAGCGACAGCGGGATCAACGCGATGATGATCAGTGCGTTGAAGATGATCGCCGACAGGATGGCGCTTTGCGGCGTGGCGAGACCCATGATGTTGAGCACGCCGAGCTGTGGGTAAAAGGTCAGGAACATCGCCGGGATGATGGCAAAATACTTGGCGATGTCGTTGGCGATCGAGAAGGTGGTCAGCGCACCACGGGTCATGAGGAGCTGCTTGCCGATCTCGACGATCTCGATGAGCTTGGTCGGATCGCTGTCGAGATCGACCATGTTGCCGGCTTCGCGGGCAGCGACCGTGCCGGTATTCATGGCGACGCCGACATCCGCCTGGGCAAGCGCCGGGGCGTCGTTGGTGCCGTCGCCGCACATGGCGACGAGCTTGCCCTTGGCCTGTTCCTCGCGGATCAGCGTCAGCTTGTTCTCAGGCGTCGCCTGGGCGAGGAAGTCGTCGACCCCTGCTTCGGCGGCGATTGCGGCCGCGGTCATCGGGTTGTCGCCGGTGATCATCACGGTGCGGATGCCCATGCGGCGCAGTTCCGCAAAGCGCTCGCGGATACCGCCCTTTACGATGTCCTTCAACTGAACGACGCCGAGCAGCTTGCCATCACGGGCAACGGCGAGCGGCGTGCCGCCGGCCTTGGCGATTTCGTCGGCGATTGCCTGCAGCTCGCGTACGATATCGGATTGCGGGCTGGCGGCGATTGCCGCATTGCCGGAGACCGGCATGGTGCCCGAGCCGACATAGGCGAGCACTGCATCGACAGCACCCTTGCGGATCTGCGAGCCTTCAAGATCGACGCCGCTCATGCGGGTCTGGGCTGTGAAGGGGACGAAGGTCGCCTTGAGGCTTGCCATGTCGCGGCCGCGGATCGCGTATTTCTCCTTGGCGAGCACGACGATGGAACGGCCTTCCGGCGTTTCGTCGGCAAGCGAGGCGAGCTGGGCCGCATCGGCGAGATCCTGTTCGGAGACGCCGCGAACCGGGCGGAACGAGGTAGCCTGACGGTTGCCGAGGGTGATCGTGCCGGTCTTGTCGAGGAGCAGCGTATCGACGTCGCCGGCGGCCTCCACCGCACGGCCGGACATGGCGAGCACGTTGAAGCGGACGAGACGGTCCATGCCGGCGATACCGATCGCCGAGAGCAGTGCGCCGATCGTGGTCGGGATCAGCGTCACGAACAGCGCGACGAGGATGATGATCGGGATCGAGCCGCCGGCATAGATCGCAAAGCTCGGGATCGTTGCGGTGGCGAGTACGAAGATCAGTGTCATGCCGGCAAGCAGGATGTTGAGCGCGATCTCGTTCGGCGTCTTCTGGCGCTCGGCGCCTTCGACGAGCGAGATCATCCGGTCGAGGAAGGTCGAGCCGGCTGCAGCCGTGATGCGGACTCGGATCCAGTCGGAGAGCACCTGGGTGCCGCCCGTGACCGCCGAACGGTCGCCGCCGGATTCGCGGATGACCGGGGCGGATTCGCCCGTGATCGCGGCTTCGTTGACCGAGGCGACACCCTCGATGACTTCACCATCGGAGGGAATGATGTCGCCGGGTTCGACGAGCACGACGTCGCCGACCTTGAGGCTGGTGCCGGCGACCATCTTGTACTGGGTGCGGTCGCTGCCCGACAGAAGCTTGGCCTGGGTTTCGGTGCGGGCCTTGCGCAGCGAATCCGCCTGCGCCTTGCCGCGGCCTTCAGCGACCGCTTCGGCGAAGTTGGCGAACAGCACGGTGAACCAGAGCCAGAGGTTGATCTGGAAGGAGAAGCCGAGATTGCCGTTGCCGGCCGCGAGGTCGCGGAGGAAGAGGACCGTCGTCAGGACCGAGACCGTGGCCACGACGAACATGACCGGGTTCCGGGCAAGGGTCCGCGGGTTGAGCTTCTTGAAAGCATCGCCCACGGCCGGAATGAGGATGCGAGTATCCATGATACTCGCGGATTTTGCCTGGCTCATAAGAGACTCCAGCTTTGAAATGAGTTGCCTTGTCAAACGAGGCGACGAAGGGTCGATCAGCCGCGCAAGACTTCGATCACGAGGACAACGGCAAGAATGACCGCCGTCATGATAAAAATTGCATAGGATCCGTAGGGGCTCTGCTCACCCTTGCCTCGCTTTTGCGAGGCAAGGGTGGACTGTCTGCGGAGGGCTTTGCGGATGCTCATGGCACTGCTCCCTCAGGACCTCAGAAGGTCTGGCCGGCGATCATGACCAGGTGTTCGACGACCGGGCCGAGCGCCAGAGCGGGCATGAAGGTGAGGCCGCCGACGATCAGGATCGTGCCGACCAGCAGGCCGACGAAGAGCGGGCCATCGGTCGGGAAGGTACCTGCCGAGGCCGGAACCGTCTTCTTGGCGACCAGCGAACCTGCAATCGCAAGCGCGGGGATGATGACCAGGAAGCGGCCCATCAGCATGCCGATGCCGAGCGTCACGTTGTACCAGGGCGTGTTGCCCGTCAGTCCGCCGAAAGCCGAGCCGTTGTTGGCCGCAGCCGACGTATAGGCGTAGAGGATTTCGGAGAACCCGTGCGGGCCGGCCGTGCCGATCGAGGCGACGGCGGACGGCAGGACCGTGGCGATCGCGGTGAAGACGAGCATGGCGAGCGGCAGGCAGAGGATGGCGAGCACGGCCATCTTCATCTCCTTCGCCTCGATCTTCTTACCGAGATATTCCGGCGTACGACCGACCATGAGGCCTGCCACGAAGACTGCGACGATGATGAAGAGGATGATGCCGTAGAAACCCGCACCGACGCCGCCGACGATGACTTCGCCGAGCTGCATGTTGATGAGCGGGATCAGGCCGCCGAGCGCGGTGAACGAACCGTGCATGGCATTGACCGCGCCGCAGGAGGCCGCCGTGGTGATGACCGCAAACAGCGAGGACATGGCGACGCCGAAGCGGACTTCCTTGCCTTCCATGTTGCCGCCGGCAAGACCGAGTTGGTGCATGAGAGGATTGCCGGACGCTTCCGCCCAGTAGGTGATGCCGACGCCGACGATGAACAGGATGCCCATCGAGGCGAGGATCGCCCAGCCCTGGCGCTGGTTGCCGACCATGCGGCCGAAGACATTGGTGAAGCCTGCGCCGATCGCGAAGATCGACAGCATCTGGATCATGTTGGAGATGTTGTCGGGGTTCTCGAACGGATGCGCCGAGTTGGCGTTGAAGAAACCGCCGCCATTGGTGCCGAGCATCTTGATGGCAAGCTGCGAGGCGACCGGGCCGAGAGCGATGGTCTGCTTGGCGCCTTCCAGCGTCGTCGCCTCGACATAAGGCCCGAGCGTCTGCGGTACGCCGAGATAGACGTAGACCAGCGTCAGCACGATGCAGATCGGCAGCAGGATATAGAGCGTGGCGCGGGTCATATCGACCCAGAAATTGCCGATCGCCTTGCCGGAGGCGCGCGAAAAGGCGCGGATCAGGCCGACGGCGATCGCCATGCCGGTCGCGGCAGATACGAAGTTCTGCACGTTGAGACCCATCATCTGGGTCAGATACGACATGGTGCTTTCGCCGCCATAGTTCTGCCAGTTGGTATTACTGACGAAACTGACGGCGGTGTTAAAGGAAAGCTCCGGGCCGACCGCAGCCATGCCGGCCGGGTTATAAGGCAGGCCGGCCTGCAGCCGCATCATCGCATAAAGTACGAGGACACCGAAGAGGTTGAACATCAGCAGCGAAAAGGCATAGGCGGTCCAATGCTGGTCTTCGCGTTCGCTGGTGCCGGCCACGGCATAAAGTCCCCGTTCGATCGGAACGAGGACGGGTGACAGAAGAGTGCGCTCGCCTGAAAAGACACGCGTCATGTAACCGCCGAGCGGTTTGACGAGCGCGATGATGATCCCGCAATAAAGCAGGATCTGAAGCCATCCGTTGAGGGTCATTTGGGGTTAACTTTCAATACCCGGCAGCTTGACTAGAAGCGCCAGTTCTCTTCAAAAGCGTTCTGGACGAATGAGAGCGTAGGTGAGGTAGACGGTGAGGAAAACGGTCACGCCGCCGCTCAGGACATAATCGAGGATCATCGGAGCTTCTCCCTTCAAAGCCTGTCGCAGGCGCGGGTATAGGCAAGGCAGAGACCGAAAAAGACGACTGCGGTGCCGAGTAGAATGACGTCCATCATGGATCTGGACTCCTGTTGTTAAGGCGAGGCCGGACAAGGCAAAGGGTGCCATCCTGATGGGACGGCACCTTGATGCTTTCCGGCCTGGAGATGATCTTTGCGATCTCTCTGACCCTAATATGCGGCGCGACCGCATAGAGGTTCGAGACGGAGCGCAGAGGAAAGAAATAAAAATCCTATAGGAATTTCGTTCTTTCCGGCGACGGCTATCCTCAGGACGCGGCCGCAAAGGTTATGGCATAAGCTGTGACGAGCACCACCAGCATGACCGCGAGCATCCCGAGGATGATGCTCGACGCATGCAGATGGTTAGGATTTCCGAAATTGCGGGAGCGCGGATAGACATGTCCGCGCATGTGGTAAACGGCCCTGGACATCGGCATTCTCCTCACTCCCGCCCGACGATCTTCAGGCTGGAATTGATCGCCTTGGGGGCCTTGGCGGGGGTCTCGAAAATCGGCCCGAGGCTCAAGGTCACTTCTTCCGGCACGCAGCAGACGGCACCGGGCACATGATCGCTTTCGAACATGGCGAAATGCACCGCCGACGCCCGGTCGGTGAACAGTCCGCCGACGAGACCGTCGCGGTCGGAGACGATCCAGCGGCCGCCGGCATCGCGGCCGACCATGAAACGCACGCCACGCGAGGGAGGTTCGCTTTTCAACATTGCCTTGTTCATCGCGTTTCTCCTCAGGCCACCATCATGGAAACAAGACCGGCGGCGCAGAGGCCGAGACCGATGACACCGAGAAGCCTCAGGAAGACCCCGAGATTCGCATCAACCGGGCGACCTGGCTGCGACAGCCGGCGCTGCTGGGCTTTGGCTTCAGCCAGATGCAGGACATAGACGTTCCCCAAACGACCAAACATTTCAGTCACTCCTTGTTGGGATTGGCTCGCGGCATTGTTCGCGCGGAGCCGGCATCGAAACCGATGCACGATCCAGAAGGTAGCGACGGCCCCGTAGGCTTTCGATTGGAGGGGGCATGCGAAGAAATAGGGATTCCATATATGCATCTGTGATTTTTCATTTGCGCCGCAGCATTCCGGGCGGCATGTTCGAAATCCTCGAACTATAAAAGAATGGGAATGGAATTCAGATCATGACAGCAGATGCGATCGTGCTGGGAGCCGGCATTGTCGGCGTTTCGACGGCGTTGCAGCTTGCCCGGCGCGGCAAATCGGTGGTGCTCGTCGACCGGAAGGAACCCGGGATGGAGACATCCTACGGCAATGCCGGCCTGATCCAGCGCGAGGGCGTCGTACCCTATGGCTTCCCGCAGCAGTTCGGCCTGATCCTGCGTTATGCCATGAACAACCGCATCGACGCGCATTTCCACTGGCGGGCGATCCCATCGGTCACCTCGTTCCTGGCGAAATACTGGTGGCATTCGAACCTGACCCGCCACCAGCTGATCGCCCGCGCCTACGCGCCGCTGATCGAACACTCGATCGCGACCCATAACGAGCTGATCGAGGAAGCCGGAGCCCAGGATCTGATCGCCAAGAACGGCTGGACGGAGGTGTTCCGCACCCGCGCCAAGCATGATGGCGAGATCGGCGAGGCCGAGCGGCTGCGCCAGGAATATGGCGTCGCCTTCAAGGAACTTTCGCCTGCCGATATCGCCGAACAGGAGCCCAACCTCTCGACCGATTTCGTCGGCGGCCTGCGCTGGGAAGACCCCTGGTCGGTCAAGGACCCCCTGGCGCTGACGCGCGCCTATGTGGCGCTGTTCGAAAAGCTCGGCGGCCGCGTGCTGAAGGGCGATGCCAAGAGCCTGTCGCAGACCAAGACCGGCTGGCGGATCGTCGCCGGCGACGGCACGGTCGAAGCCAAGGATGTCGTGGTGGCACTCGGGCCCTGGTCCGACACCGTCACGAAGCCGCTCGGCTACAATTTCCTGGTCGGCGTCAAGCGCGGTTACCACATGCATTATGCGGCCAAGGGCAATGCCAAGCTCAACGGCTGGACCATGGATGCGGAGCGCGGCTATTTCCTAGCGCCGATGAACCAGGGCATTCGCCTGACGACGGGCGCGGAATTCGCCCGCCGCGACGCACCGAAGACGCCTGTTCAGCTGGAACGCGCCGAAGCGGTGGCGCGCAGCATCTTCCCGCTCGCAGAGCGGCTCGACATGGAGCCGTGGATGGGTGCGCGCCCCTGCACGCCGGACATGATGCCGGTGATCGGCAAGGCCCCGCGCCACGACGGCCTGTGGTTCGCTTTCGGCCATGCGCATCACGGCCTGACGCTAGGCCCGGTGACCGGCCAGGTGATTGCCGAAGCGATCACGGGGCAGAAGCCGCTGATCGATATCTCGGCCTATCGCCCGGAGCGCTTCAACGCCTAGCTCGGGCTGGCCAGCAAGCACGGGACAGTCGGAGTTTGTCCTGCGCGTGACCGGCGTCGAATACGACGCCTATATCCGGACGGTGTGACATGGCATTTAGATCCGCAGACAATCCCCGTCACACCAATTCCTGGTACGCGGCCTCGGCCAAGGACAAGCGTGTCCGCCCTGCCCTCGACGGGGAGATAGAGGCGGATGTCTGCGTTATCGGCGCCGGTTTCACCGGCATTTCCGCGGCGCTCGAACTCGCCGAACGCGGATATTCCGTCGTGGTGCTGGAAGCGGAGCGCATCGGCTTCGGCGCTTCGGGCAGGAATGGCGGGCAGATCGTCAACGGCTACAGCCGTGATCTCGAAACCATCGCCGGCCGTTATGGCCGCGACAAGGCGGTGAAGCTCGGCGCCATGTCGCTCGAAGGCGGCGGGATCATCCGCAGCCGGGTGGCGAAATACGGGATCGACTGCGACCTGGTGCATGGCGGCTTCTTCGCGGCCTTCACCGCCAAGCAGATCCGCGAAATGGAGCACCACAAGGCCGATTGGGAACGATACGGCCATGGCGGGCTGGAAATGGTCTCCAAGGCCGAGGTCGGACGGTATGTGAAGACAGACCGTTATGCCGGTGGCATGATCGACAGGCTCGGCGGCCACATCCACCCGCTCAATCTGGTGCTCGGGGAAGCCGCGGCGTTCGAAAGCCTTGGCGGGCGCGTCTTCGAAGCTTCGCGCGTGACCGGCCTCGACACGGGCGAAAAGCCGGTGGTGCGAACCGAAAGGGGTTCGGTAAAGGCCTCGTATGTGCTCGTCTGCGGCAATGCCTATCTCTCTCCGCAGTTTCCGGAGATCAGCGGCCGGATGATGCCGGTTTCCAGCCAGGTGATGGTGACGGAACCGCTCGACGCCGCGCTGATCGAAAGCCTGCTGCCGGCCAACTATTGCGTCGAGGACGCCAATTACATCCTCGACTACTACAGGCGCACTGCGGACAACCGGCTGCTCTACGGCGGTGGCATCGGATATGGTGGCCACGACCCGAGCGACCTCACGGGCGTTATCCGGCCCAATATGCTCAAGACATTTCCGCAATTGAAGGAGGTGAAGATCGATTATGCCTGGAGCGGCAACTTCGCGCTGACCCTGACACGTATCCCGCATGTGGGAAAACTGTCGAACAAGGTCTATTTCTCGCACGGCGACAGCGGCCACGGGGTGACCACCACCCATCTGCTCGGCAAGATCCTCGGCGAGGCGGTCGCCGGCCACACGGAACGCTTCGACATCTGGTCGTCGCTCCCCAACCTGCCCTTTCCGGGCGGCCGCACCTTCCGGGTACCGCTCACCGTGCTCGGCGCCTGGTGGTATGGATTGCGCGACCGGTTGGGCGTCTGACCCCGAGGATCAGAGCGACGCCGGGAAACTGCCGGTGAGGTAGTAGGTCGCCTGCGCCCGAACGATGGACTTGAACTGCGCCACGATTCCGGCGGCTTCGTCTTCCGGAACCATGAGAGCCAGCCGCAAGGTAGCGCCGGCCATGTGAAACATGACCAGGAGCGTCTGCGCATAACTTTCTCGCAAAGCCTGGTCAACGAACGGTTCCGTCGCCTTGTAAAATACGTCGGCCTGGAAGCGGGTCTCGGCGATATCGAGGTCCGCAAGCGCCTTGTCGGCCTGGATGGCGTTCAGGAGATCCTGCGTCGCGGGCCTTTCCCGCATATTGTAGTAGTAGAAATCGAAAAGCTCGGCCGGCGCCTGCAAAGCGTCTTCTGCCGTGGCGATCTTTTCGATCTGCTCCGTCACCAGGGCGCGCACCTCTTCGGCGTAATTGTCGTAGAGGGTGGCGATGATGGCGGATTTGTTCGGGAAATACTGATAGACCGATGCGATAGGTCCGCCGGAGAGAGCAGCTATCTCCTTCATGGTCACCGCGTCGATGCCCTTCTGGCCGATCAGTTCCATGGATACTTTCAGGATTTCATCGATGCGCTCGCGGCTCCGCTCCTGTTTCGGCACCCGGCGAAGGGAACCCCGCCCCGGTCCTTGCGTCGATTCTGGCATCCGCAAACCGTCTCCTCAAACACCTGCCAACCGCTGCCTTCGTTGCCGGTGAGGTCCGGTAACCGAGGGCAGAATTGCTTGAACACAAACTGTTTGTTTATACGACGCCCGAAGAGCATCGGATCACGAAGGCAGGTAATTTTTAGAATACTTTCCAGGTCGATGCACAAGATAGAACATCGGAGAAAACGGGAGCTTAGATCCTATTATCTATGCTCCGGCAAGCGCCGTAATACCATCGAAAGCCTTGCCGACAATTGTGTCGACACTTGCGTCGATGTCGACAGTTACCACGCCGGCCTCATGCTCCGGGCTTTCCAGGGTTGCGAGCTGGCTCTGAAGCAGTGACGCAGGCATGAAATGGCCGGTACGCGCGCCCATCCGCTGCTCAAGCACCTTGGGATCACCGGTCAGGAAGACAAAATAGAGCGTGCCGCCGCTCTCCCGCCGCAGCCGGTCCCGATAGGTTCGTTTCAAGGCCGAGCACGAAACGACCACGCTTTCGCCCCGCCCCCTCGCCCCGGCCAGTTCGTTGCCGATCAGATCGAGCCACGGCCAGCGGTCATCGTCGGTCAGCGGAATCCCCTTCGCCATCTTGGCGACGTTCGTCTCCGGATGCAGACGATCACCCTCGACGAACGCACAGCCGAGACGCGCGGCGAGATGTTCGCCCACCGATGTCTTCCCCGATCCGCTGACACCCATGACGACGACTGCGAGAGGGGGCGGGAGTTCGATTGCGGGCATAACTAGCTTCCATTTTGATAACGCGTTCAGCAGCCGGCAAGGCCGCATCTTTAAAAACCGAGTTAACCTCGGGTTTTCCAATTCTCTTACCGGAACCTTAGAGGGACTACGATAAAAGGACTTACCTTTAACCGAATTCCGCCTTCCAAATCCAACTCGGGATACACGATCATGCGGCGACTCATCAGTATTATTGCCCCTCGCGTCTATCACATCCTGCGCGATGCAGGCGGCAATTTTGCGATAGCAACGGCTCTCGCACTGCCGGTCCTCGTTACGACCGCCGGTGGTGCGATCGATTTCGCCCAGGCATCGTTCGAACGCAACCGGCTGCAGGGCGTGCTCGATGCGGCCGTTCTCAGTGCCGTCGCAAAACCCGATATCACCAGTCAGCGCCGGGAAGCGCTACGCTTTCTGACCGATACGGTTCCGGAAGAGACCGACCTCGATACCGCGCTTGTCGTCGCCGCGAATGCCGACGGCAGCCTGACGGGTACCTATGCCCAAGGTGTTCCCACCAATTTCCTTGGCCTGCTCGGTATCCACACCATCGACGTCAAGGTCCGGTCCACCGCCATCGCGAACAGGAATCCGAAGTCTTCAGGGGCATGCATCTACGTGCTCGGCAACGCGTCACAGGCGGTTCTGATCAATTCAGGCGCCAATGTGCATTCGGAGAAATGCGGCGTGGAGGTCAGTTCGACCCAGAACCCGGCCTTCATCATGAATGGCGGGGCGACGATCGATACGGCCAGCTTCTGCGTTGCCGGCACCCAGTATATCAAGAACGGCGGGACGCTCAGCAACCTGAAGCCCGGCTGCAAGGTTTCCGGAGACCCCTATGCCGGCAGCATTGCGGAACCGACCGTCTCCTCCACCTGCACGACCAGCGGCACAAAGGACGGAGCCGTGCACGAAATGGCTCCAGGCGTCCATTGCGGCACCACCTTCAACGGATCGCCGAAGATTACGTTCAAACCCGGCCTCCATATCATCAAGGGCCGGATGATCGTCAATTCCGGCTCAACGGTCGTGGCAGAGGGTGTGACCTTCTATTTTCCCGACACCGACAGCGAACTCCGCGCCAATGGCAGCTTGAGCCTCACGGCGTCGGCGCCGACCAGCGGCACCTACAAGGGCATCCTGATGTTCGAAAAGACCAGCGATGCCGCCAACAATGCCCGCAAGCAGCAATACATCTTCAACGGTTCGAATGGCGAAACGCTCAAGGGAGTGATCCATCTTCCGAACCGCGACGTCACCTACAACTCGACGACGAACCAGACGAATCTCATCACGCTGGTGGTCAATACGATGATCATGAACTCATCCAACTGGCAGATCGAACCCTATACGGGAGCTGCCGGTGGAACCGGCTCCGAGATTTCATCGGTACGCCTCGTCAACTGACGCTCAGCGCTGCCGGGCGTCCTTGCCGAGCACGATTGGCATCAGCACCGACAGGAACATCAGCCGCAACACGTGGTGGGCGCCGACATAGGCGGGGTCGGCATGCAGCATGACGGCCATCGCCGACATTGTTTCCAGCCCACCCGGCGCAAAGGCGATCAGCGCCGCATCGAGCGGCACCCCGGTCAGATAGGAAACGCCGCCGGCAATCGCTGCCGCAAGCACGATGACGACCACCGTCACCACGCCGCCGGCCACGAAGGCGGTGCGCAATTCGCTGATCGATACGCCACAGAAGCGCGTGCCGATGACCGAGCCGAGGATCACATAGGTCGGAACCAGAAGCCAGTTCGGAACGCCGCCGCTGATGAACCCGGTCACGTGCGTGGCGATCGACACCACGACGCCGCCAAGCAGCAGCGCTGCCGGAAAATTCCAGCGCATGAACAGCAGGCCGAACAGCGCCGAGACCACGAGCATGGCGACCAGAACGGGCGTGTTCATCGCCAGCGGCACCTGCACGGGGTCTGTGCTGACGAGATCGAAGATTTCGACGATCAGTGGGACGGTAATGGTCAGTGCCAGTACGCGCACGCTCTGGCCGACACTGACGGCGCGCAGGTCGCAGCGGGTTTCGGCAGCGAGGCTGAGCACATAGCTCAGGTGGCCGGGAGATGAGGCGAGCAGCGCGGTGATCCGGTCATAATGAAAGAACCGCTGCAGCACCCAGGAACTCACATAAAGCAGGATCACGACCGCCACGAGCACCATGACGAAACTCAGCGGCCAGGTGCGCGCCGCCACGATCACCTCCGGCGTCACAGTCGCCCCCATGGACACGCCGACAATAATGAAACATGCGTTGCGGACCTGCGCCGGCACCGCCAGGTTCAATCCGGCAAGCCCCGCAATGGTGATCGCGATTGCCGGACCGATGAGGTAAGGAGCTGGAAAAGCAATGAGAATTGCGATCAGCGCACCGGCAGTGCCGATCAGCGCAGTCAGCGCGAAGGTGCGCAATTCCGAAAGGGGCATGGCTTAATCCTGAAGGCGCCACAGGATGGAAAACTGACAAAAGCCAGAAAAACGCCTGGTCCCCTTCTATTGCAAATGGGCGGGAGGTCAACCTCTTATGCCGCATAGGAGGACAGCAAAAAAGGCGCCGGCCTCCACGGCGGCGCCTTCAACAAGCATGAACGGGCAGGATCAGGCGGCCGGGGCGATGACCTTCGGGAGGGCCTTCGGCAGATGCAGCATATCGATGCCCAGCAGGAAATTGATCTGAGGACGTGCCTTGACGAGGTCGTCGATCGTGTATTCGGCGAGCACGTCGAAGAACGCGTTGAGCGCCTTGCGAAGCGCGGCGTTCAGGCCGCAGCTGTCAACCAGCGGGCATTCCGCGACGCCCTCTTCGAAGCACTCCGCCATGGCGAAGCTGTCTTCAGTCACCTTGATGACATCGAAAAGCGTGATGCGGTCGGCAGCGCGGCCAAGCCTTACGCCACCGTTGCGGCCACGCACGGTCTCTACCAGACCGGCCTTGTTGAGCGGCTGGAGGATCTTGAAGAGGAAGAGTTCGGAAACGCCGTATGCTCTTGCAATCTCGGGAATGCGGCTGAGGTGGCCTTCGTTGGCGGCACAATACATCAGCATCCGTACTGCGTAATTCGTCTGTTTGGTCAAGCGCATGCTGGTCTCCCGAGACTGGTACCCACCCTATATAGAGGCTCCGCTAGTTTTGAACAATTCCAAAATAAGAAAATTGTCATCAAGTTTCGCGCTACGCCAGCTTGCCTGCATCGGCGCGGAATTCAAGCCGCGAATTGTTCGTCCACACAAACGAATGGAAGACCGAGTTTCAAGCTTGATCAGGGGCATAGGCAAAAACCCGGGCGGGTTCGCCCCGGGGAAGACCCGGATTTTGCAGCCAGCCGAAACGACGGACCGCCGAATTATGCGTCGATTTCCCGCAGCCTCAGATCGCCATTCCGGATCCGCGGCGGTTCGCCGAAAAAGCTCAGGGCCGCATCAACTGGTCATCGCGATCGCCACCCAGGCAGGGACAGCAACCATCACCATTGCAGCCAGCAGGCTAAGGCCGATCTTCGCCAGATACGCGCGGCGGGCACGCTTCACATCCCACTCGTACACCATGGACATTTATCCCCACTCCTACTCCGCGAGCTAAATTAGAATAGTCTGCGGATACGTCAATGGTGGCTATCGATCACGGCTACCTTGCCTGAAGCCGACCTTCGAGCTCGGCGGCGTAGTTGCGGATGTCCTGCTGGCGTTGCGGCGTGCCGGGATGGCTCGATAAAATGCTTGCGTCGTCATGATCCCCAAGCTTGTCTTCGAGGACCGCGAAGAAGCGGGCCAATGCGGCCGGATCGTAACCGGCCGCCCGCATCAGCTCGACAGACCGTCGGTCCGCCTCCGCTTCCGCGGCCCGGGAATAGGACAGCGCCACCAGTGCGCCGCCTTGGGTGAGAATATCCTCGACGCCCGAGCCGACATCGCCCGCAATCAGCATGACCAGCGCGGCGACGCCTGCGGCGCGGTAGAGCTGCCGCAGGCTGTGCTCGCCCTCGACGTGGGCGATCTCGTGACCGAGCACGCCGAGGATCATTTCCCTGTCGCCATTGGAGAGCTTCACCAGATCGTCGGTAAGGATCAGGCTGCCGTCCGGCAGCGCGAAGGCATTCGGGCCAATTACGCCGCCATCCCGGAAGTAGAGCTGATAGGCCTTCTGCCCGCCCTTCGAATGTCCGGCGAGTTTCGAAAAACCCTCGGAGATCGCCTGCCGCTCGCCTTCCGGCAATTCGGTGGGTTTCAGGATGGTTCGATCCAACGAGGCGAGCGTACCGGAGCCGATCAGTTCCGGCACGAAGGGTGGCGTGACCATAACCGCGACCTCCACCAGAACGGGGACCGCAAAGCGGTAGATCGTGGTGGCCAGCAGGATGACGGCGAGCGTCATGAGGATCAGCCGCGGATGGAATTGCTCCAGCCGGTGGATCAGGCCGCTGCCGGCGCCGCGCTTGCCGTGGAGATAGGTGTCGATCCCATCGTTGTCACGAGTCTCGAACACGGATCCGTCCGGAAAGCTCACCCGCCGCGGGATCGAGCCGACCCGCGGGCTGATCTCGGTCCGCTCCGGCACGGCCGATGCGAGGACCCGCCCCTCTTCCGCTGCGACGAGGAGAGTGCCGTCCTCGCGCAGGACGGCCCCGATTGCGCGGCTGGAATTGGCCGGATGCCATTCGCCTTTCGCGATGACCGCTCCGTCAGAAGCCAAAGTCGAACCCTTCCATATCCATGTATTCCGCGCTGATCGCAGCACCGCTCGCCTCGATCGAGGAGAGGATTTCCCCGGGGTCGCCGTTGATGCGGATGCCCGTGTGTTCGTTTACATACCGCGCCATCCGGACTGCTGCCCAGGGGCGCATCAGGCCGAGCGTCAGCATGGTGACTATCACATTGCTGATTGCGATCCAGGCATAACGCAGCCGAGAGATATCGCTGAACAGCTGATGGCGACCGTCAAGCTCCGCCGCCGACCAGGCGACGTTGCGCACACCCGCCCGATAGAAGAGACCAGCGATGCCGTAGAGGATGAAATAGATGAAGATCCCGGCATAGAGCCCGGCGATGCTCAGCATGGTCACCTGCGCGCTCGTCAGTTCGGCGCTCTCGCGCATGACGGCCGCAGCACCGATGATCACGACGAAGGCAATGACACCGAAGACGATGCTGCCCAGGAATACGATCAATGCCGGCAGGACCCAGACGCCATAAAGCCGGCCGAGCTGCGGGTCGCTGGAAAACGGCCGGTCGCCATAACGCAGGTTGTTGAAGAGGTATCGCCAGGTCCAGCGGCTCGCAAGCGGCGCCAGGATGCCGAAGGAAATGAAGGCTACCAAGCTGCCGAGCATGATAGCGACGAAGGCGCCGCCTGCCGTGCCGACGAAATCGAAACGCACGTTGCGATAGCTCGTCACCCGGGCGTTGAAGCGCAGGCTGCGCTTGGTGAGCCACGGAAGGGCGATCAGGATCACGATCGGGGTTACGATGCCGATCGGCGGAAAGATCGCCGTGCCGATGTTGAGCACTATCAGGAACGCGATGACGATCAGCCGGCCGATGAAGATCTGCTTTCCAGTCGCGTGATACTCGAAGGCGCGATCGAGAATGACCGTGTTGCCGTAGAAATATCGCATGCGCCGCACCTTCGCCCAGGCCGAATAGATGCCGAGGGTGACGATCGTCAGCAGAACGTTGACGATCCAGATGCCGAAATATTCGCTGGCGCTGCCGGTGAAGGATGCCCGTTCAAAAGACTGTGCTTCCGCCGCCCGAGGCGCCGTCTCTGCCATTGCCATGATGTCATATCCCCTTGCCGCCGCCGAGACGGCTGCCTGCCCGATTCCCCACATGATTGTAAGGCCTGGATATGTCATTTCAATTGTTCGCGCGACACGTAATCAGGTTTTCGGTCGCCGAAAACAAAACGGGCCTCCGAAGAGGCCCGCCGGATGCTCTGTGCTGATTGCGGATTTACTTCATCGTCGGCATGACGAATTCGGCACCGTCCTTGATGCCGGACGGCCAGCGGGCGGTGATCGTCTTGGTCTTGGTCCAGAACTTGATCGAATCCGTGCCGTGCTGGTTGAGATCGCCGAAGCTCGAAGCCTTCCAGCCGCCGAACGAGTGATAGGCGAGCGGAACCGGGATAGGCACGTTGATGCCGATCATGCCGATATTGATGCGGCTGGCGAAGTCACGGGCGGCATCGCCGTCGCGGGTGAAGATTGCAACGCCGTTGCCGTATTCGTGCTTCATCGGCAGCGACAGCGCTTCCTCATAGTTATGGGCGCGAACGACCGAGAGGACCGGGCCGAAGATTTCCTGCTTGTAGATATCCATCTCGGGTGTGACGTGGTCGAACAGCGTGCCGCCGACGAAATAGCCGTTCTCGTAACCCTGCAGCTTGAAGCCGCGGCCGTCGACCATGAGCTTGGCGCCTTCCTCGACACCGCGGTCGATCAGGCCGTTGATACGGGCATGGGCTTCCTTGGTGACGACCGGGCCCATGTCGGCCTTGTCGTCCGTATAGGGACCGATACGCAGGGACTCGATCTTCGGGATCAGCTTTTCGACGAGGCGGTTGGCGGTTTCCTCGCCGACCGGAACGGCAACCGAAACCGCCATGCAGCGTTCGCCGGCCGAGCCGTATCCGGCGCCCATCAGCGCGTTGACGGCCTGATCGAGGTCGGCATCCGGCATGATGATCATGTGGTTCTTGGCACCGCCGAAGCATTGCGCCCGCTTGCCGTTCATTGCCGCCGTTCCATAGACGTAACGCGCGATCGGGGTCGAGCCGACGAAGGAGATGGCGCCGATATCCGGATCGGTGAGGATCGCATCGACGGCCGCCTTGTCGCCATTGACGACGTTGAGGATGCCGGCAGGCAGGCCAGCCTCGATCATCAGTTCGGCGAGGCGCATCGGCAGGGACGGGTCGCGCTCGGACGGCTTCAGGATGAAGGCGTTGCCGCAGGCGATCGCCGGCGCAAACATCCACATCGGGATCATGCCGGGGAAGTTGAACGGGGTGATGCCGGCGCCGATGCCGACCGGCTGGCGCATCGAATACATGTCGATCTGCGGACCGGCGCCTTCGGTAAACTCGCCCTTCGACAGGTGCGGAATGCCGATCACGAATTCGCAGACTTCCAGGCCGCGGATGACGTCACCCTTGGAATCCTCGACCGTCTTGCCATGTTCCTTCGACAGCATTTCGGCGAGTTCGTCCATGTTCTGGTTGAGCAGGTCGACGAACTTCATGAACACGCGGGCGCGGCGCTGCGGGTTGGTGGCAGCCCATTTCGGCTGGGCCTGCTTGGCGTTTTCGACGGCAGCGCGGATTTCCGAAACGCTGGCAAGCGAAACCTTCGCCTGGACTTCGCCGGTCGCCGGATTGAAGACGTCAGCCGCCCGGCCGCTGGTGCCGGCGACATGCTTGCCGCCGATGAAATGCCCGATCTCACGCATGGGTAACTCCTCCTGCCTTTTGTGGCGATCTTTTTGGATGGCCGAGGATACTCTCAGATTTGCACAAGGCAACGCCGTAGTTTACGCATCCGTTGTGCAAATTTCGACATTGGAGCCTGAAATGAACTGGGACGATGTGCGCATGTTCCTGGCCGTTGCCCGCACCGGCCAGATCCTTTCGGCCTCAAGGCGGCTCGGCGTCAACCATGCGACGCTCGGGCGGCGGGTGACGGCGCTGGAAGAGGATCTGCGCACGCGCCTCCTCATCCGCCGAACCAATGGCTGCGAACTGACTGCCGAAGGCGAGGTGTTCTTCCGGGCGGCCGAGCGGATGGAAACGGAGATGCTGGCGGCGCAGGCGAGCACCGGGCGGATCGACGCGGCGATTGCCGGCACGGTCAGGATCGGTGCGCCTGACGGTTTCGGCGTTTCCTTTCTTGCCTCGCGGCTCGGGCGGCTGACGCGCCGCCATCCGGAACTCAAGCTGCAACTGGTGCCGGTGCCGCGATCCTTCTCGCTCTCCCAGCGGGAGGCGGATATCGCCATCACCATCGAACGCCCGGAACAGGGCCGGCTCGTCTCGTCGAAACTGACCGACTATACGCTCGGCCTCTATGCCTCGCAGACCTATCTCGATCAGGCCGGAACGCCGCGAACAATCGAGGCACTGAAAAGCCATCCGCGCATCGGCTACGTGGAGGACCTGATCTTTTCGCCGTCACTGAATTTCACCGGCGAGGTGATGCGGGACTGGGATGCGAGTTTTGAGATTTCAAGCGCCATCGGCCAAACCGAGGCGGTGCGGTCCGGTGCCGGTATCGGCATCCTGCACGACTATGTGGCGCGGCAATATCCGGAACTGGTGCGTGTGCTGCCCGAGACCATCATCCGTCGATCCTACTGGACCACCTATCATGAAACGACGCGCGACCTGATGCGGCTGCGGACGGTGGTGGAGTTCCTGAAGGAACTGGTCGACGGGGAAAGCCACATCTTTGTGTGACGGATAGGACTGCCTTCAAAAGGAAAAAGAAGAGGGTCTAAAACAGGGTCCGGCCGCCGAAGCGGCCGGAAACCCTTGTATCAAGAAGGCAGGAAGGTCGTAACCGGAACCTTGAGTGCCGCGGCGATGCGCTTCAGCTTGGCCGGGTCGGCATCGGTGCCGTTTTCAATGCGAACGATCTCGTCGTTGACGAGGCCGGTCGTGATGGCAAGCTCTTCGATGCTGTAGCCGACAGAACGGCGCGTTTCGGCGACGGCTGAGGCAATGTGCTGCGGAGAAAGCTTCGCTCCGTTGGCGGATGCGAAATTATTGATGGAAATTGTCATTGTATGCTCCTTCTAGAATGGCCTGCCGAAAACCGGTCAGGTGAAGGGGGACGAACGCCCGAGACGCAGGAGTCTAAAAAATTAGGCACCGGCTGCCGCAAACATAGGCATGCTAACGACCGAGACAAGGGCGATTAGTGCAGTGCACAAGAATGTGTTTACTTTCGGGTCGAAAGAAGGCGGCGTCGATCCACGCGCCCCGTCAAAGAGGGCTGGAATCAGGGCGATTCTGGCTAAAATTGAGCTGAAAAGACGAAAATGGCACCGCTTTCGCGGTGCCACATTAAATTTTCTTAATATTCTCGCAACTCTATCAGGCTGACTGGATTGCCTTGATCCTGTCCATGCCACCGAAGATTGTGGCGAAATCCTGCCACACTCCCTGCGCGCCCTTCTGCCATTCCTCGAAGGCCTCCGGCTTCAAGAGCCTGCCGCCGTTCTTGAGCGACACGGCAACCGAGGCCGCCTCGTCGTCGACGATGAGCTGGTTGAAATAGGCGGCTCCCTCCTTCGAGGCCTCCTGGAAGACCGCCTTCTGCTCGGGGTTCAACTGGTTCCAGAAGCTTGCGGAATAATAGATGACGCCCGAAGCCCAGATGTGGCCGGTCTCGGTCATGCAGGGCACGACCTCATAGAGCTTGAAGCCGGCATAGGCGGACTTGGTGAGGTCCATGGCATCGGCAACGCCGGTCGCCAGCGCATTATAGGTCTCGGTGATCGGAATGCCGACCGGGGCGGTGCCAAAGGCGCTCCACAGCTTTGTGTGCAGCGGGCTCTGGATGGTGCGGATCTTCTTGCCTTTGAGCTGTTCAGGGCGGGTGACCGGTTCCTTGGTCAGAAGATGGCGGGCGCCATAGTTGATGAAATCGCCGATAACGAAATTCTGGGCGGCGAGTTTCTGCTTCAAGTCTGCGCCGACATCGCCACCGACCGTCTTGCGGACATGTGCCGCGTCGCGGAAGAGGAAGGGCAGATCGAGGACCTGCAGCTCCGGCACCCAGCCGGACAGCGACGAAACGGTCGAAAGGCTCGCCTGAACAGAGCCCAGGCGGGCGCCTTCGGCCACTTCCTTCTCGCCGCCGAGCGCACCGTTCTTGACGACATTGAACTTGAACTGGCCCGGCAGCTTGGCTTCCACCAGCTCGCCGATCTTCACCCAGATCTTCGATTCCGGCTTGTCATCGCCAAGCAGCGAGGCGGTGGTGATCGTCGTCGTGCGCGCGGCCGCGTTGCGCACGAAAACCGGAGCGGCGAGCGCCGCGCCGGTTGCTGCGGCAATCTTCAGAAGGGTTCGGCGGTTGATGTTGTCCATGTCTCAAGGTCCCCGGAAATTATGGAAGAATCAGAAGATGATCGCCCAGGCGCAAAGGATCGCCAGGGAAACCAGAAGTGCAAGCAGATAGGGGACGACCGCCTTGAACAGCGCGGTCGCGGGAATGCGGGTGACGCCGCTGACCACGAAGATCAGCATGCCGAGCGGCGGGGTCAGGCCGTGGATCATCAGGTTGACGACGATGATGACGCCGAAATGGATCGGATCGATGCCGGCGGCGACGGCGGCGGGCAGCAGGATCGGGCCGAACAGCAGGATCGCCGCGCCGATGTCGAGCACCAGTCCGACGACCAGAAGGATGACGTTGGAGAGGATGAGGACCGCCAGCGCGCTGCCGCCGAGAATGGTCACGAACTCCGAGACAAGGCCGGAAACGTCGTCGACGGCGAGCAGGAAGGCGAAAGGTCCGGCCGTGCCGATCAACAGGCCGATCGCAGCGGATTCGGTGGCGGCCTGTCGGAACGAGGCAAGCAGCGAGCCCGCTCCGACCTTGCCCCAGACGGCGAGGATAATCGTATAGAGCGCAGCCAGTGCCGCCGCCTCGGTCGTGGTGACGATGCCGATGCGGATGCCGACCACGACGATGATGCCGAGGCCGAAGGCGGGAATGGCGGAGATCGCCGCCTGCCAGCGCTCGCGTGCCGAGGCGCGCGGCAAGGCCACCTGTTCGCGGACCGACAGGTGGATCGCGACCGCCAGACAGATCGCCATCAGGCCGCCAGCGAAGAAACCGCCGACCAGCAGCGAACCGACCGACAGATTGGTGGCCGTCGCGAGGATGAGGAAGGCGATCGACGGCGGGATGACATTGTCGAGCACCGAGGTGGCGGCGATGATCGCGCCTGCCTGGGCCGGCGGGTAACCGTGCTTGACCAGTTCCGGCTGGAAGGTGGAGGCCCCAAAGGCGGCATTCGCAACGGACGAACCCGAGGCGCCGGAAAACAGCACGCTGGTCAGCAGCGTCGTCTGCGCCAGCCCCGCCCGGCGATGGCCGACCATGGATGCGGCGAAACGGACGAGCTGGTTGGCGACGCCGGAAGAGGTCAGCAGCCCGCCGGCGAGCAGGAAGAACGGAATGGCGAGCAGCAGGAATTTCGACATGCCGCTCACCGTCGACGAGACGATCGCCGGCTCAGGCAGGCTGCTCCCGAAAGCGATCGCCACATAGGCTGCCGCCAGGAAAGCATGCGCCAGCGGGGCGGCCAGGACGAGGCCGAGCGCAGCCACCAGCGCCAGGAACAGGCTCGGCGGCAGTTCGCTGTCGATAAAGATTTCGGGAACGCCGAAATAGAGCGCGGCTCCGAGGACGAGCGATATCAGCACCGACAGCGCCCTGCCCTCGGCAAGCCTTTGCAGAAGGAGCACAACGAGGATCAGCACGCCGCCGGCGCCGAGAAACCCGAAGCGGATCCATTCCGGAACTCCGAGCGCCGGAGAAATGCCGCCGAGCATGGACATGATTTCGGAACCGCCGAAGAGCAGGATCATGGCGGCCAGCACGGTGAACACGTCCGCCAGAACCGCAGCCGCCGGCAGCAGCCGGGCGGGAAGCAGACGTACGAAGACATCCAGCCGCATGGCCAGCGCACTGTTGAGGCTGAGCGGGGCGCCGATCGAGATCAGCGCCACATGCAGCCATATCCCGAGGTCTTCGGCGCCGATGAAACCGGTATTGAAGAAATAGCGCAGGCAGACGCTGATCAGCACGACCGTCAGCAGAACGGTGAGGATGAGCGCTGCAAGGGTGCCGAGCACGCTCTCGACGCCCTTCAGCACCCGCGCCGCAAGGCTATCGCCCCGGACTGCCGTCTGCTCTGGAAAGTCGGATGGGCTGGCTGCCACGGGTTCTTACCTTTGCCGGAGAATCAGGCGGTCTCGACCGTGGAAAGATCACGACCGAGAGCGTCTACCAGGTGAATGACGCGCTGCCGACATCTCGCGTGAGACATCGAAACGCGGCGATACCTTTTCGCCGAAGCGATGGGCTTCCTCAAGCAGCGACAGGCCCGAAGGGAGAAAAGTTTTCGGTGCCCGGCCTTTGGCGCGGCCGCGGGCCAAGCGCGGCTTTGAGAGGTTCCGCCCTTTACGGCGGCCAATCCCAGGCCGCAACATGCCTCGATCCTCCGTCAAGGCCAAAATCTCGCTTTCGCTGCATCTTTTTGCGAGACATGCTTGGTTTTGAATGAATTAATGGATTCGCGGAAATGCAGGGGAAACCCTTGCGTGACAATCGGGGGATGTGTCCGTGGGCGATATCGAACAAGAAAAGAATTCTCAGGATCTCTTCGAATTTCATCCGGAGCCCGCTGCCCGGACGGGGGCTTCACCCGACCAATTCCAGGCGGAGATGATGGATTTCACCATCATGAGCGTCGATGACGACGAGATGTTCCAGAACTCCCTCAGGCTCTCGCTTTCGGGTTTCACCTACCGCAGCGTGGCGCCGCGGATACTGATGGCCTCTTCTGCCAACGAGGCGGCCAAGCTTCTGCTCGAAAGGCCTTCGATCGCGGTCCTGCTGCTCGATGTCGTGATGGAGACGGACGATGCGGGGCTCCGGCTGGTTCGCACGATCCGCGAAGTTCTCGGCAACTCGCAGCTGCGTATCGTGCTGCTCACGGGGCAACCGGGCATCGCGCCGATGCAATCGTCGCTCGAGACCTATGATATCGCCGATTATTGGCTGAAGACCGACCTGACCAATGAGCGGCTTCACAGCATTCTCACTGCAAATCTCAGGACCTTCGAGCAGATCGATGTGCTGAACCGCGCGCGCCGGGGCCTCCAGAGCATTGTGGAGGCGAGCAATAGCTTGGCGAGGTCATCGGGATTCGAGGACTTCTCCCGCCGGATGATCCACGAACTGGCGGCGCTTCTCGGTGTCCGCGAAGATGGCATCGTCTGCGTCCGCGGGCGTGACCGCGAACAGCCGCCGAAGATCATCGGCTCGGCCGGGCGGTTCGCTTCGGCCCTCAACCAGACCCTCGATACCATCGATGACGTATCCATCCGCGACCTGATCCAGCGCTCTTTGGACGAGCAGGCGAGTATCGAAACAGCGACAGCGCAGGTTCTGTTTTTCCCGGGCCAGGCAGTCGCACCTCCTGCGGCCGCCTACATCGCGACAAACAGGCGAATCGACGACACGGAGCGGGAATTGCTGCGGGTCTTCGCGACCAATATCGGCACCGGCCTGATCAACGTGGCACTGACCAGCCAGCTCGACCGCATCGCCTACGAAGACGGTCTGCTCGAAATCGCGAACGGCAACGCGCTGAAGCGCGGCATTCAAGCGGTAATCGAGCTTCCCCCACCCCGCAGACGGAAGGTCCTGTTCATCGAACTGAACCAGTATGCGAGAAGCTGCGTCTCTCTCGGCGTCGAACAGGGCGATCACCTGCTGCGCGCTTTCGTGAAGCGACTCGCGGCGGCCTTTCCACCGCCCTGCATGATCGCGCGTTTGCATGAAGACGTGTTTGCCGTGCTCGGACCGGAATATCTCGTGCGGATCGAATATGTAAACCGTCTCGAAGCGGGCGCCCACTCGCCCGAAGCCCTGTTCTTCGGAGCAGAGGCGGCCTCCCTCGATCTCAATCATTTCACGTCGGCTCAAAGCGTCATTGCGGCGGGACTTCTGCTGCTTAAAAAGGCCGGACTGAAGGGGACGAGCGGGCAACTCATCGAGTACGACCCCAATGTCGAGCACGAGACGCGCCGCCGGTTCGCTCTTTCGCAGCAGCTTTACAAGGCCCTGCTCAACCGGGAAATCAGCGTCGTATTCCAGCCACAGATCGACCTGACCGACAATCGGATCGTCGGCGCCGAAATCCTGGCGCGCTGGACGCGTCCGGACGGTTCGGTCATATTTCCGGCAGATTTCATTCCGCTTGCGGAGGCGAACGGGCTGATCGTGCCCCTGGGTCAGCAGATCCTGGAGCAGGCATGCAGCGCGCTCCGCTCCATGGGCGAAGCGGGTTTCGCAAACGTTACCGTCGCCGTCAACGTCTCGCCGATACAGCTTGGGCGAAAAGAATTCATAGACGAACTGATCGCCACCACACGCCGATATGGCCTGTCGCCGGATCGGCTGGAACTGGAAATTACGGAGACGGTGGCGATGGAGGAGCATCAGCACGCCACCGACATGCTCTCCCTTCTCAGGCGCGAGGGTTTTGCGATCGCCATCGACGATTTCGGCACGGGCTATTCTTCGCTGGCGAAACTCCGGTCGTTCGAGGCCGCCACGCTCAAGATCGACCCGTCGTTCATCGCCGGCCTGGGAGAGTCCAGTCAGAGTGACATGATCGTTGAGATGATCATTCAGCTTGGCGAGCGCATGAACATGCGCATCCTCGCCGAGGGCGTCGAGACCGAGCAGCAGGCGGAATGGCTCCGGTCGAGAAAATGCATCCTGGCGCAGGGTTATCTTTACGCTCGCCCGGAGCCCTTCGAGCAATTCCTGGCGAGGTTGCAAGGCTCGCCGGTCAAGATGGTGTAGCGCCCGATGGTCCGCGCGCCTGCACACCGCATGCTTTCCTCCGTCCGGGCCATTTATCGCCACCGCAAGCGGCTTGCCATCTTCGTGGTACCCTGGGCCGTCGGGCTTGGCATCGGCGTTCCATTGCTCTGGTATCAGATCGGCGCGAACGCGCGGGAACCTCAGATCCGCAACAGGGAGGAGACCCTGTCGCAAGGGTATGACATCCTCAGCCGGGCCTTGGACCGACTGGGCCGCGACGCCCTGTTTCTGGCCGATCTGCAATCGCGCTTCGGCGAGCCGACAACTCGGCCTGCTCCGGTAAGCGTTGAGATATTCCAGAGCTTCGCCGCCAGCTCACCTGATTACGATCAGGTACGCTGGCTGGATACGGACGGTCATGAACGGCTGCGCGTCAACCGTCGCGGCGGCGCAGAACCGGTGGTCGTGAGCAGGGAGCAGTTGCAGAACAAGGCGGACAGGCCCTATTTTCGCGATGCAATTCAGCTGCCGCTGAACGGCCTGTATTTTTCCGCCCTCGACCTCAATGTCGAAAACGGCGTGGTCGAGGTTCCTCATCTGCCGACATTGCGCGTTGCAAGCCCCGTCTTCAGCAACGGCGTCAGACAAGGCATCATCGTCATCAACTACCGCGCCACGCGATTGCTCGAACGCCTGAAACGGCTCGACAGGAGCGTCGAACTCCATCTGATGAACCAGGCCGGATACTGGGTCCAAGGGCCAGATGCGGCTGCGAACTGGGGCTGGCAGCTCGGGGCTCCAGCGCCCGGCGCGGCTGAGGCGGAGATGTTGCGGGCGATCAACAAGGGGGACAGAGGGCTTTTCGGCAGCGGGGACGGAGATTGGAACTACCGTCGCTTCCAGCCCGGCACGGGCCTGCTGACAACCGGGGAGGTCGTGGAAAGGCGTGCCTCGGATGCTGACCTCTATCTGCTCGCCCGTGACTCGGCGAGCGTGATCAATGACCAGGAAACAACGGGGAAACTCATTCTCGGCATGGTGGCGGCAATCCTTGCCGTGGTGGCGCTTGCGGTAACCGGCCGCCTGGCCAACGGCATGGAGGCCGAGGCGGAATGGGCACGGCAAATGGAGGACACGAACAAGACGCTGCGCGAGACCAATGAAAAACTGAACGTGACCCAACGGGAACTTGCGCGAGCCGAACGGCTGTCGTCGCTGGGCCTGATGGTTGCCGGCGTCGCCCATGAGATGAACACGCCGCTTGGAAGTGCGGCGCTCGTGCTCAGCAAGGTTGCCAGGGATCTCAGGCTTTTCAAGGAAAGGATCGCAGCGGGGCTGCGCCGTTCGGACCTCGACCTCTATATCGCAGACAGCGATACCAGCCTCGACCTGGTGCGCGATGCCATCCACCGCTGCACTGCGCTGGTTCAACGTTTCAAACAGGTTGCAGTCGACCGCGCCACATTGGAGCGGCGGGACATCGATCTCGCCGCCTTCATGCCCGATGCCGATCCGCGGCTGCGCAGATGGGACACCAGCACCGGCATCGGCCTGACGTTGAACGTGCCCAATGATCTGGCGATCACGACCTATCCGGGGCCGTTTGCCCAGGTCTTGTCGAACCTCCTCAACAATTCGCTGCTGCACGCCTTCGATGCGGGCAAACCCGGCATGATCACGATCGATGTCCGAACACTGGCGGATCAGGTCCTCATCGAGTTCACCGACGATGGCCGCGGGATCAACGAGACGGACATCCAGAAGATATTCGAACCCTTCTTTTCCACGGCCCGTCACAGCGGCGGCACGGGCCTCGGGCTGCATATCGTCCATCAGATCGTCACCGAAGTTCTCGGCGGATCGATCGCCGTCGAGAGCCCGCCCGCCGGCGAGGCCAGCGGCACCCGATTCATCATCCGGCTTCCGAGAGTTGCTCCGCTACAGGCGAGAACCTAAGTCTCTTCAGATGCCGGCATACCATTCGTAGCCGCGATCCTCCCAGAAACCGCCTTTGCCGCCATAAAGGCGACCGAGATCGGCCACCGCCTCGATGCGGGTCAGATACTTCGCCTGCTTGTAGCCGAGCTGGCGCTCGACACGCAGCCGCAGCGGCGCGCCATGCGCGACTTCGAGATCCCGGCCGTTCATCGTGTGGGCGAGAATGGTCTGCGGATGGAAGGCATCGACCAGATCGATGCTCTCGTAATACCAGCCGCTACCATCGAGCGACTTCTCGTATTCGTCGGCGCAATGGAAGACGATGTAGCGGGCTTCCGGCTTCAGGCCGACCGTCTTGAGCAGCGCGCCGAGCGGCACGCCGGTCCATTTGCCGATGGCGCTCCAGCCTTCGACGCAGTCGTGGCGGGTGATCTGGGTGCGGGCCGGCAGCGCCTTCAGGTCGGCAAGCGACAGCTGCATTGGCTTTTCGACCAGGCCGCCGATTTCCAGTTTCCACGTCGAGAACTGCCGGTTCATCCAGTCGAGATATTGGGGATTGTCCGGCATGCTGGTACCATTGGCGCGGAAGACCGGCGACAGATCCGCCTCCGTGAACTCGCGGGCCAGCGCGTTGTCGCCGAGCAGGAAACGCTGGGTTTTCATCGAAAGCCCCTCGGCGATCCTGAGCACCGATTTCGTCCGGTCGCTTTCGACAAGCGCGTCGCAGCCGCTCAAGCCGAGCGCCGAGGCCGTCATGGTCGCGCCGATCAGGAAACGGCGGCGGGTGAGGATGCTGCTCATTTTTTGTCCTCCTGTTCGATGGCGTAGTAGCCGGTGATCATCGAACGCAGATTGTTGAAGACGCCCGAGAGGATCACCATCGCGACGTGGAGCACCACGAAGGCGACCAGCGAAAACGCGGTCAGGAAATGGATCGTGCGGGCCGATTGGCGGCCGCCGAAGACATCGAGCAGCCAGGGTGCCACGGCATTGAAGCCGGGCGACATTGTGAGCCCCGTGAGGATCATCAGCGGTAGGAGCAGAACGATCACAGCTACATAGGTGAGCTTCTGCAGCGTGTTGTAGTGCCGCGCCTCCGGCCCTTTCGCAAACCGCAGCCGGGCGTGATTGACGATTTCGTGGCCGATATGGGCGGGCGTCAGCTCATCCCGGGCCGGCAGAAGATCGCGGCGGAAATGGCGGCTCAAAAGCCCATAGGCGAGATAGATGAAGCCGTTGATGACGAACAACCAGGCAAAGAAGAAATGCCATCGCCGGCCGCTTGCGAGGTCCTGATAGCTCGGGATGGTCAGCCATTCGGGGAACCCTCGCGCGGTCGCCTCGCCGTCCACGTCGGATACACCGAGAAATCCGGTCGTGTCGAAGGTGAGCGACCCGACATGCGTGAGGCCCTTCGCCTTGCCGCCATCCTCGACCGCCTCCGTGGAAATGAAGGAGGGATCGTTGTCCGCGCCATATTGGCCCCAGTAGAGCGCCGGATGCGCATTGAATATCTGCAGGCCGCTGAACAGCAGCACGGTCATGCAGAGCACATTCACCCAGTGCGACAAGCGCACTAGCAGGCTGTGGCGGTAGATGACCGTCCGGCCGGTCGCAGCGCCGGCATCGATCGTGGCCATGGTGTTTCCTCCGAATGCGGGAAGCGGGCTCCGGCAAATAGACGCGGCCGCCACACAGAAAGTTTCAGCGGCCGCGGCAGGGTCATTTCATGGCGTTACTTCATCGCGTCGCAGGCCTTCATCATGTCGGACTTTTTCATCGCGTCCTTTTCCATGCCCGCCTTGTGCATGCAGTCGGTCTTGGTGCTGCCGGTCGCCATCTGGTCCTTCTTCATAGCATCCGGTTTCATGGCGTCGGTCTTCATGGAGTCCTTCTTCATTGCGTCGGAGTTCATGCTGCTCTGGGCGTTCGCCGCGCCGGCAAGCGAAAGGCCGACAACAAGGGTGCAGGCTGCGAGGCTGGAAAGAAGCTTGGTCATGGGATGCCCTCCTGGGATCAATCGATGTGTCCGCCGGCTGCCTGCCGAGGGCTCACAACCATCAATTCGACCCGGCCAGAAAGTCGTTACAGCCTCACGGTTATGTGATAGGCCGGTTGCATCCGGGATATTTTCCGTTCCGGATGTAACCGTTTACGTGCTTTTCCGAATAATCATTGAACAGCATGACGAGCACCCATTCGGAAGAAGCCCTGAAGGCCCTGATGCTTCTGTCTCTTGATGGGGACGAGGCCGCCTATCGGCGTTTGCTCAACGCGGTGCGCGTCCTGCTTGTCGGATATTACAGCCGCCGAATGGCTGCTGCGACGAAAGCGGACATGGAAGACCTCGTTCAGGAGACGTTGCTGGCGCTGCATTCGCGCCGCGAAACCTACGATCGCGAGCGGCCGTTTACTGCATGGTTCTTCTCGATCGCCCGCTACAAGCTGATCGACCACCATCGCGGCCGCGGCGGCCGGATGATGGCGGAAACGGAACTCGGCGACGATTTCGAGAGCGACTACAACGAGGAAAGCCTGACGGCGCGGATGGATGTCGAACGGCTCCTGGACGGCCTGCCGGCGAAACAGCGGGAATTGATCCGACAGGTGAAGCTCGAAGGGCAATCCGTGGCGGACACGGCAAGCCGGACCGGCCAATCGGAATCGGCCGTCAAGGTCGGCATTCATAGAGGGCTCAAGGCACTGGCGGAGAAATTGCGAGGCGGAAAGTGAGAAAGACGGACGACATCATCGACGCCCTGGTGGGGGATTTGAAGCCGGTGCCACGCCATGCGCTGGCGCGGCGCTTCGCGGCCGGCGCCCTGCCGGCGCTCGCCGTGTCGCTGGTGCTGATGCTGGCGATCCTCGGCTTGCGCATAGACATGGCGGAAGCTCTGATGTTGCCGGTGTTCTGGATCAAGTCCGCCTATAACGCGCTGCTGGCGACCGCCGCCTTCCTCGCCGCCTACCAACTGGCGCGGCCCGACGGTTCCAGGGGGCGGTTCTTCCCGTTCGCCGCGGCGATCGTCGCGATCATGACCGTGGTTGCCGTCAGCCAACTGATGATGTCGCCGGCCGAGACCTACCGCACCTTGATCATCGGATCGTCGGCGCTGCATTGCCCTCTGCTGATCTTCCTCTTCGCACTTCCGGTGTTTGCAGGGAACGTGTGGGCGCTGCGCCGCGGCGCGCCGACAGACCTGAGGCTCACGGGCTTCATCGCCGGCATCGCCGCCGGCGCTGCCGGTGCCTGGGTCTATTCCTGGTTCTGCACGGAGAACGGCATGCCTTTCGTACTCATCTGGTACTCGCTCGGCATCCTGCTGACAGGAATTCTCGGCTCGCTTCTGGGACCCCGGCTGCTGCGCTGGTGAGCTGGCGGAAAGAAGCCCCGGCTCGATAATTTTATCGGGCAACCGATCCGTTCGCGGCAATCCAAGGTGTAAAATTCAGCGGCAGACCTGGTCGATTCCACGATGCACGAGTGCCTAGACACTCAGAGTGCCATCCGTCCCGACAAAACTCTTGATTTGGAAGAAATGGTACGGTTGGGGGGTCTCGAACCTCCGACCTCAGGTGCCACAAACCTGCGCTCTAACCAACTGAGCTACAACCGCACAAGCGCGCTTGGGCGCCGTTGGGGGGTCACATACGGTGATCGGACTTTTTTTGCAAGTCCTTTCCCGCAAATAGAAGAGGCCGGAGCATGCTCCGGCCTTCTCCTCAAAATCAAGCTCCAGGAATTAGGCAGCCTTGAAGGTCGTCATGACCTTTTCAGCGGCTTCCTTGCCCGGCTTCGTCACGTCTTCGACGATCTTGCGGGCGGTGTCCTGCATGGACTTGGCCTGCTCAACCGTGATTTCAGCCTGCTTGCGGATGAAACCGGTCTGCAGTTCGATCAGTTCGGCAAAGGACTTCACGCCGAGCAGCTTTTCCATGTGGGCCAGCGAGATCTCGGCATTGGTGCGCAGAGCGTCGATCGCCTTGAGGCCGAGCTCGACAGAACCGGACTGGGCGGTCTGCATTGTGGATTCCACCGTCTTGGTGGCTTCCTCGGCAGCGGATTTCATCTTAGCATAGGCTTCGCGAGACTGGGTGGCACCCTTTTCGGCGAAGTCGCGGAAGCCTTCGGTCATCTTGGACGGATCGAAAGCGGAGAAGGAAAAGATATCGTCGTTCTTGTAAGCCATCGTTTTCAGGTCCTCGTTGGCGATTTCTTCGGCAGAACCGAAGATGTCATGCCTCTTATATAGACCATCCCGTTGTGCATTGCAACATCATTGTGCGCTGCACAATAAAATGAGTCCCGGAATTAACCCTATCGGAGGTTTGGACGGCGCCGCTCTCGACCCGAAGGCAGGGGAAGGTTATTAACAATCCGTTAAACTACGTAGAAATCCGGTCACAAACGCCCTGTAGGTTTTGCCTATGTCCGCAGTTCAATACCCGTTCATCGACATTGCCGTGCACGAGCGCGTCCGCGATCGTTTTGCGGCGGGCGAAGCGATCGTGCTGTTTTCCCCGGACATGCAAAGCCCCCTCTGGGCGAACGGACGCGGCGCCGATCTCTTCGGTTTCGGCTCCATCTACGATTTCCTCGACCAGGGTCCCAACCGCGTCGATATCGCCTTCCGCCAGATCGAAGCGGCTGCGCGCCAGCTCGGCGAAGTCGGCGACATCCGCAACCTGACGATCCGCGTCCCTTCCGGTTTCCAGCGCATTCCCGTGCAGGCGATCTGCGAGCTTGTCCAGGTCCAGGGCGAAACGGCCGTGCTGTTCAGCGCGCCGGTGGAACGGGGCAGGCTCGCGCCTTCGGCCTCTGCGGCCCGGATGATCGAAGGCTTCGACGACCCCGATACGCATATGGCGGTGATCGACGAAAACGGTGAGGTGCTCGCCGCCTCGGCCGAGTTTGCGGGGCTCGGCGTTTCCGCGCAGACGGCCAAGATGATGGCGACCATGGCCGGCGCCGATCCGAGCCGCCTCGTCAAGCGCCCGATCCCGACCTCCAAGGGCTACCTGCCGGCTGCAATTGGCAAGCTTTCCAACGAACCGGCCCTGCATCTTCTGTTCACGGTCGAGACGGAACAGGGCCGCGCCGCCGTCTCCAACAGCTACGAACCCCGCGACGCGGCACCGGCTCTCGCCGAGAGCGGCGAGGAAACCGTGGAATCCGTTGCGACCGACCAGATCGAGGACCTCACAGACGAGGCCCAGCCGATCGACGGTTTTGCCGAGGTGATCGCCGCCGTGTCCGAAATCGAGGATACGGAAGAGCCGGAAGAAGAAATTTTGCTTGAAGCCGTCGGGGATGTCGCGCCGGTCCAGTCGGCTGCCTTCGAGGAGCCGACTGAAGACGTCGCACCTGAAAATGCCGTGTCGGCCGCGGACGTCGATGCCCGTTCCTCTGATGACGCGATCGAGACGGTCGAGGAGCTGGTTTCCCCGGCCGCGATCGAGGAAACACCGGCTGCACAGCAGGAGACAGCTGTGGCTGCCCCTGCAGTCGAGCCCAGAGCAGCCGAAGCTGCCGCGCCGGAACCGGCCGGTTTCGTCTTCCGCGGCGACGGGCGCGCCACCCGCTTCGTCTGGAAGATCGATGCGGAAGGCCGGTTCAGGGAAGTTTCAAGCGAATTTGCCGACGCCGTCGGCCCACATGCCGCCGATATCAACGGCATGGCGTTTACCGATCTCGCCGCCCTCTTTCATCTCGACCCCGAGGGCAAGATCACCGAGCTGCTCCAAAAGCGCGACACCTGGTCCGGCAAGACGATCTGGTGGCCGATCGAGGGCACGTCGCTGATGGTGCCGGTCGATCTCGCCGCGCTGCCGACCTATACCCGCACCCGCGAGTTCGACGGTTTCCGCGGCTTCGGCATCGTGCGCATCGGCGATGCCGCCGAGGATCCGAACGCCGTCGGGCTGACCCTGACCCGGGCGGTGCCCGAGGATGTGGCCGAGCCCGAAGCTGAGAATGGTTTCGAAACCAGCGAAATGCCGGTCGATGCACCCGAACTGGTGGCGGAAGACAGCCAGCCCATTTCGCAGGACGAAGCAGAGGGCGCGCCCGCCGAAATCGTCGAGGCGGAAGAACCTGAAGCTGAGATCGCGTCCACCGAGGATGCCATCGCCGTAAGCTCCACGTATGACGAACCGGCCGCCGAGGTTTCAGAAGCCGAAGAGCTTGAAGTCGCGGAGGATGCCGAACAGCCGGCCGTCGCCGAAGACATATCCGCCGATGCGGCGCCATCCGAAGACCTGCTGCCGGAGCCGGCTCCCGAGGACGCGCCGCAGCCGTCCAAGTCGGGGCGGCAGATCCCTTCGCTGCTCGACTGGCCGGCCGGCGAACGCCCGGCACTGCGGATCGTCGACAATGCCGGCCGCCGCCATTCCGACAAGGTCATCCAGTTGGAGGAGCGCCGTTCCAACCGCCGCGACGGGCTGACCCCCGTCGAACAGGCTGCTTTCCGCGAAATCGCCCGCCAGCTCGACAACTTCGTCGGCCGCCGCAACGAGGAAAAGACGCCGGAGACCCCGACCGAGGCGGAGGTACCTGCCGCCGAATACAAGGAGCCCAACGCGATAGAGCCGGCTGAGCTCGAGCATCAGGCAATGCACGAGGAACCAGTCGCTCCCGCTTCGGAAGAGATTTCCGAGGAAGAGGCGATCGCCTTCGCCGAAGACGCGAACGAGGCTTTTGCCGACCGGCCGATCGAGCCCACTGAAGAGACCGAAGCCGCTGTGAATGCTCTGGACGACCCGCATCCGGAACTTTCAGATCGCGAGCTTTTGAGCAAGATGATACCTGTTCGCGAACGTATCGGCCTTTCCGCGGAAATCGTCGACCAGATGCCGGTGGCGCTTCTCGTCCACAGCGGCGACGTCTTGATCTATGGCAATCCCGAATTCCTGCGGCTGACCGGCTATGCCTCGATCGACGAACTGGCGGAAGTCGGCGGTCTCGATGCGCTGCTGCAGCGACAGGACCTCGAAGGCAAGACAACGGAAGCCGGCGGCATGGTCGTGGTGCGTGCCGACGATGTGCTGGTGCCGGTGACGGCGCGCCTGCAATCCGTCCGCTGGGACAATTCGACTGTTCTCATGCTGGCGCTGATGCCGGTCGTGGCCGAGACCCAGGGCCCCACCGAGGATGGCGGAGCGGCGGCAGTCATCCCGCTGCGCGCCCCCCGGGCCGCCGACCAGCTCGCCAAGCTGCAGGTCGAGGTAACCGAACTGCGCGCCATCCTCGAAACGGCCACCGATGGCGTGGTGATCATCGGCGCGGATGGCGACATCCGCTCCCTGAACAGGGCGGCGAGCGCGCTCTTCAACTACGACAACGAAGAGATCAACGGCAAACCTTTCGTCACCCTGTTCGCCCACGAGAGCCAGCGGGCGATCCTCGACTATCTCGCCGGGCTTGCCGGCCATGGCGTGGCGAGCGTTCTCAACGACGGCCGCGAGGTCATCGGCCGCGAGGCTTCCGGCGGCTTTCTGCCGCTGTTCATGACGATCGGCAAACTGACCTCCTCGAACGGCTATTGCGCGGTCATCCGCGACATCACCCAGTGGAAGCGCACCGAGGACGAACTGCGCACCGCCAAGCGTGCTGCCGAAACGGCAAATGCCCACAAGAGCGAGTTCCTCGCCCATGTGAGCCACGAAATCCGCACACCGCTCAACGCGATCATCGGCTTTGCCGACATGATGGCGAGCGAACGTTTCGGCCAGATCGGCCATGCGCGTTACGTGGAATATGCCAATGACATCAGCCGCTCCGGCCGGCATGTGCTCGATATCGTCAACGACCTCCTCGACATTTCCAAGATCGAGGCGGGCGAGATGGAGCTCGATTTCGTCGCCGTCGGCCTGAACGAGGCGGTGTCGGAAGCCGTCTCGCTGGTGCAGCCGCAGGCAAACGGCCAGCGGGTGATCATCCGCACGGCCCTCTCGCATGCCGTGCCGCAGGTGGTCGCCGATCCGCGCTCGATCAAGCAGATCGTGCTGAACATCCTGTCCAACGCCATCCGCTTCACGCCCTCCGGCGGTCAGATCGTGGTGTCCACCGCCTACGAGACCAATGGAAACGTGGTACTTCGCATCCGCGATACCGGCATCGGCATGACCCGCTCGGAGCTGGAGCTTGCCATGAAGCCGTTCCGGCAGGTTGCGAGCGCCTCCCGCAAGCGCGGCGACGGCACTGGCCTCGGTCTGCCGTTGACCAAGGCGATGGTCGATGCAAACCGCGCGGCCTTTGCGATCACGTCTGCCCCGAACGAAGGCACGCTGGTGGAAATCACCTTCCCCTCGCCGCGGGTACTGGCGAACTGATCCTGGAAATTGCGCCTGGTCTTCGCAGCCGCATGCGGCAGCGCTTGGAAAGCCCTTGGGTTATCCCAGACCTAAAAAAGAAAGGCAGCCGAAGCTGCCTTTGAAGTTTAATGCTGTCCAACGAGGGTCGGTGGAGACGTCATGTCTGTGAAAGCTCGCGGCTAGGCGTATTTCATACACGAGACGAAACCATGTTGCTCCACTTTTGATCAAAGCGGCTTAATGGCGCGTTAACAGCGTCCCATTTCCGGAATTTATGAGGGAGGTGCGCCACATCGATACATCTCCCTCATTAGGGATACCCGCGATTTAACTTTTCAACTCGACAAGACCCTCGAACAGATCGAGCGCTTCCGGATTGGCAAGCGCTTCCTTGTTCTTGACGGGCCGGCCATGCACGACGTCGCGGACCGCCAGTTCGACGATCTTGCCGGACTTGGTGCGCGGGATATCGGCGACCTGGATGACCTTTGCCGGTACATGGCGCGGCGAAGCGCCGGTGCGGATGCGGGCCTTGATCGCCTTGGTAAGATCTTCGGTCAGCGTCAGGCCGCCGGCGAGGCGCACGAAGAGGATGACGCGGACGTCGTCGTCCCAGTCCTGGCCGATGCAGATGGCTTCCGCGACCTCCTCCATCTGCTCCACCTGATTGTAGATCTCGGCGGTGCCGATCCGCACACCGCCGGGATTGAGCGTGGCGTCGGAACGGCCATGGATGACGATGCCGTCATGTTCGGTCCACTCGGCGAAATCACCATGGCACCAGACATTGTCGAAACGCTCGAAATAGGCGGCGCGGTATTTCTGCCCTTCGGGATCGTTCCAGAACATGATTGGCATCGACGGAAACGCCTTCGAGCAGACAAGCTCGCCCTTTTCGCCGCGTACCGGCTTGCCGTCGTCGTTCCAGACATCGACGGCCAAACCCAGGCCGGGTCCCTGGATCTCGCCGCGCCAGACCGCCTTGAGCGGGTTGCCGAGCACGAAACAGGAGACGATGTCCGTACCGCCGGAGATCGAAGCCAGATGCACGTCGCTCTTGATGCCTTCATAGACGAAGGAGAAGCCCTCCGGCGACAGCGGCGAGCCTGTCGAGGTCATCAGCCGCAGCGCCGAGAGATCGTGGCTTTCCTTCGGGACGATGCCGCCCTTGCGGACTGCGTCGATATATTTTGCCGAGGTGCCGAAGACCGCGAACTGCTCGGCTTCAGCATAATCGAACAGGACATTGCCGTCCGGCGCGAAGGGCGACCCGTCGAACAGGCAGAGCGTGGCGCCGACCGCGAGGCCCGAGATCAGCCAGTTCCACATCATCCAGCCGCAGGTGGTGAAATAGAACAGCTTTTCGCCGGGTTCGAGGCTGCAATGGAAGCGATGTTCCTTGAGGTGCTGCAGCAACGTGCCGCCGGCCGAATGGACGATGCATTTCGGCACGCCGGTCGTGCCGGACGAGAAGAGAATGTAGAGCGGATGCGCGAACGGCAAAGGCTCGAACTCGACTACCTTCGCTTCGTAGGGCGCCGTGAAATCGGCAAGGGTGCGGCCATCGGTAAGCGATGCGGCGAGCGCGGGAGCGTCGCCCGCATAGGGAACGATCAAAACCGGCGTCTTCAGGACCTCCGAGACTGTCTTCACCTTGGCGGAGACATCCTGAAGCTTGCCGTTGTACCAATAGCCGTCGCAGGTGATGAACAGTTTCGGGCCGATCTGGCCGAAACGATCGAGCACACCCTGCTCGCCGAAATCGGGAGAGCAGGAGGACCAGATGGCGCCGATCGAGGCGGCGGCCAGCATGCAGGCGGCTGTCTCCGGCATGTTCGGCATCATCGCGGCGACGCGGTCGCCCTTTTGGATACCGAGCGCTCGGAAGGCCTGCTGCAGGCGCGAGACTTCGGCGCGGAGCTTGTCCCAGGACCAGCGATAGCTCACCTTGTCCTCGCCGCGGAAGATCAGCGCGTCACCGGCGCCCGTTTCCGCGAGCAGGTTTTCCGCGAAATTCAGTGTCGCATCGGGGAAAAAGCGGGCGGCGAGCATGTCTTCGCCGTTGATCAGCGCGCGTTCGCCGCGCTCGCCCTTGACGCCGCAGAAATCCCAGACCGCCGACCAGAATTCGGCGCGCTCGACGATCGACCATGCGTAGAATGCATCGTAGTCGCGAAAGCTTTTGCCATGGCGCTCCGCGCACCAGCCGATGAAATGATAAAGCGGGGTTTTCTGCTGCGCTTCCTTTGAAGGACTCCACAGCGGCTGTTCGTTGCCCATTCCCATTCCTCCACCCCCCGGGAAAACCCTGCCCCGATATCGGAAACCAGGGTCCCGTCCTATCTCCATCCGCGCCCGGGCCTCAAGGCCGGACGTATCGGCCTGTATAGCATGTTGCACCGCATGATAAAGAGGACAGCCGGGACGCGTCACGGATTTGCGCGGGGCCGGTATTTCCTATATGCGCGTGGTGATCATGCTCACCAATCCGATCGGAAATCTGCGGAAGAACCTGGGGCGCCCGCTGGGCCGGCGGTCGCGCGGCATTCTGATCGGCGCTCTCGTCGCCCTCTGCCTGTTCGCACTTTTCCAGGTCGTCGCACCGTTCCTCATTTCGTCGGCCGTCGTGCGCGAAAGCATGGAGCGGGCGGTCGCAGAATGGACCGGCCATGACGTGGAGATCGGGGGAACACCCGATATCCGCTTCTGGCCCGAACCGCGGGTCACGCTGAGGGACGTCACCATCCGCAAGCGGGCGGAAAACGGCGAGCGCGTGCTCGGCCGGGTCTCACGGCTTTCGGCCTCGTTCGATCTCACGCAGGCCCTGGTCGGCCAGCCCGAGTTCAAGGACTTTCGGCTTACGGATCCGGAAATCTACGTCCTCAGGGAGGCCGACGGCAGGCTCGACTGGGCGAATGACGGGTTGCTCAGCCGTGCAGTGCGCCAGGCACGGCCGGACGGCGGCGGCCAGACGCTGACGGCGGATGACGACGCGCGAATGGGCGATGTCGGCATCATCAACGGAACACTCGAAATCTCCGATGTCGCCAGCGGCCGCGTCACACGGTTCCGGTCGATCGACGGTACGCTCGACTGGCCCTGGCTTTCTCGCAGCCTGGAGCTGAAGGCGGATGCCGAGCTCAATGGCCAGGCGCTGACGCTGGACATAAGTTCGACCCAACCCCTGCTGCTGCTCTCGGGCAAGAGCGGCGATATCTCGGGCACGATGGCGTCCACCCTCTTCCGGGGCCAGTTCCGAGGCGTTGCCAACCTTGCTGCGCAGGCGTTTCTTTCCGGCGATGCCGAACTGGCTGTCCCCGACCTCGCGGCGGCGATGAGCTGGGCCGGCCTGAACTTTTCCGGCGCGGAACGCGTGAAAAGCTTCTCTTTGACTACCCACCTCGTCACCAACGACAACGTCCTGCGCTTCGACAACCTTTCCCTCAACCTGAACGAGGCCAAGGCGACCGGCATACTCGATCTGCTGCTGCCCGCAGACAAACCGCCGAGACTTACCGGCACGCTCGCCTTCGACCGGATGGACTTTTCCGCGGCACTTGCCGCCATTGCGCCGCGCACCATGGGAGACGCCAGCCGGGGGGATGGCCGGTTCGCCGATCTCGAACTCGACCTGAGGCTTTCCGCCCAGCAGGCGACACTCGGACCATTCCAGCTTTCGGAGGCGGCCGTGAGCGTGATGAACACCGGCGAGCAGTCCCGTATCGACATTGCCGACAGCGATTTCGATACGGGCCGGCTGACCGGCAGGGTCGCTACGGTGAAAGGCGGCGTGGCCGGAGCTGTCGCCTTGCGCCTTGCTGTCCAGGACGCCGATTTCGGGAATATCGTCAGGGAACTCGGCCTTGCCGGGCCACTTCCGGCGGCGCGCGGATCATTGGACCTGGCGCTCGACGTCGATCGTCCGCTGGAGCCGGAAGCCTGGCGCAACGCCAAGGGTAGCTTACGCTTCCGTGCGGACCGCGGTTCGTTTTCAGGCGTCAATATTGCCGGCATCCGGCAGCTCGCGGCACAAAAACCCTATTTCCCCCTGAGCGATGCCGGCACCGGCAGCCTGGAATTCGACCATATCGACATATCCGCCAGTCTTGCGGACGGCTCGGCCGATATCCGTGAGGGGAAGATAACCGGGGCCTCAGAAACGCTGACGCTTTCGGGCGTCATTCCTTATATCAACAACAGCCTCGCGCTCTCGGTGGTCGTCGAACCGATCCCGCAGGGTACGAATACCGAGCCGCTGATGGTCTTCATCGGCGGGTCATGGCCCAACCCGGTCATCTGGCCTGTTTCGCAAACTCCGGCGAAACCCCTACAATAAGCCGAATCAACCGGATGGGGGTAATCTGGTGGCGCCATTCCTGATCAATCTATGCAAGGCGCTGCTCGCCTGTCTCATCATGGGCGCCGTCTTGAGCTTCTTCGGCATCACCATGCCGTCGCTGCTGGCGCTCCTGCACCTGACGCCGGACGATATCCGTATCGGGCTCGAGAACGCCTATGTCTGGTCGGTGCCGCGCATCGGGCTCGGCGCCGTCATCGTGTTGCCGGCCTGGCTGCTCATCTACATCTTCTTGCCGCCGCGTGGAGGCGCGTGAGCGTCAGGTCGTACCACGGGCTGCGACGTGTTCGTCGCGGATACGCCGCATCTCGGCCTGCTTGGTGCTGATCGAGGTGATGATGACGCCGATGGTGACCAGCCCGATCAGGATGGTGCAGATCGCGTTGATTTCCGGCGTGACGCCCAGGCGAACCTGGCTGTAGATCTTGATCGGCAGTGTGGTGGCGCCGGGACCTGTGGTGAAGCTCGCAATCACCAGGTCGTCCAGCGACAGCGTGAAGGCCAGCATCCAGCCGGCGATGACCGCCGGAAAGATCAGCGGCAGGGTGATCTTGAAGAAGGTCTTGACCGGGGGGCAGCCGAGGTCGAGGGCCGCCTCCTCCAGGCTGCGGTCGAAGGTCAGCAGCCGCGACTGCACGACGATTGCCACATAGCACATCGTGAAGGTCGTATGCGCGATGATGACCGTCCAGAAACCGCGATCGATGCCGACCGCGACGAACAACAGCAACATCGACAGGCCGGTGATCACTTCCGGCATGACGAGCGGTGCATAGATCATCCCGGAAAACAGCATCCGGCCGGGAAAGCGCGTGAAGCGCACGAGGGAAAGGGCCGCGAGCGTGCCGAGGACGGTACCGATCGTGGCGCTGATCACGCCGACGCGTGCCGTTATCCAGGCGGCGTCCATAAGACCCTGGTTCGACCACATCGTGCGGTACCATTGCAGCGAAAAACCGCCCCAGACCGTGACCAGCTTGGAAGCATTGAACGAATAGATCACCAGGATGATGATCGGGATGTAAAGGAAGGCGAAACCGAGGGTCAGGACGGTGGCGTCGAAGCGGGACGATTTCATCTCACGCCACCTTCTTCTGCTGGTTCTGGAAAATCATGATCGGCACGACCAGCATGATCAGCAGGATGACCGCCACGGCCGATGCCAGCGGCCAGTCGCGGTTGCCGAAAAATTCCGTCCACAGCGTCTTGCCGATCATCAGCGTGTCGGCCCCACCGAGCAGGTCAGGAATGACGAACTCTCCGGTGATCGGAATGAAGCAGATCATCGAGCCGGCGATGACGCCCGGCAACGACAGGGGGAAGGTGATCTTCCAAAATGCCTTCCAGGGCGGGCAGCCGAGATCGCTCGCGGCCTCCAGCAGCGTATTGTCCATCTTTTCCAGCGCGGAATAGAGGGGCAGGACCATGAAGGGCAGGTAGGAATAGACGATACCGATAAAGACCGCGTAGTCGGTGCGGAAGATCTGCACCTGATCGTCGGCGCCGAAAAGGCCGACCGACTGGAACAGCAGCGTCAGCAGGCCATCGGGCTTCAGGATGCCGATCCAGGCATAGACGCGGATCAGGAACGAGGTCCAGAACGGCAGGATGACCAGCATGACCAGCGTCGGCCGCAGCATCGTCGGCGCGCGGGCCATGGCGAGCGCCATCGGATAACCGATCAGCAGCAGAAGGAAGGTCGAGATCACGGCGATGCGCAGCGAAGACAGGTAGGCTTCGATGTAGAGCGGGTCGTCGGTCAGGAAGAGGTAATTGTCGAAATCGAGTTCCGAGACGAAATCACCGATCGCGCCGAACCCGTCAAAGAGCGGCGTATAGGGCGGCATGGCAATCGCCGTCTCGGAGAGCGAGATCTTGAAGATGATCAGGAAAGGGGCGACAAAGAACAGCAGCAGCCACAGATAGGGCACCGCGACGACCAGCCAGCGGGCGGGGCTGGGTTTGTTGGCGGGATGGGTTTCGGAAACGCTTGCCATCTCCACTCCCCCGCTCAACGCGTCAACACGAGGCCGGCATCGAGCGGCCAGGTGAGCCAGACCATATCACCGAACGTGATCGGCCGGTCGACAAGGCGGGAAACGTTGGCTTGCGCCGCACGCACCACCCGGCCATCCGCGAGCTTCACCAGGAAAACCGAAAAGTCGCCCAGATAACCGATGTCCCAGACTTCGCCGTAGACCGCATTGACCGAGGTAACCGCCGGCTGGTCGGGCGCGATGCGGACCTTTTCCGGCCGCACCGCGAAGGCGACCTTGTCGCCCACGACCGCCTGGCATTCCTGCTCCACCGATACCGCGATGCCATCGCAATCGATCCTGACCGTGCCCGGCGCGCCGAGTGCGCTGTCGGTCGAAGCGACCGTACCTTCGAGGATATTGATGTCGCCGATGAAATCCGCGACGTAGCGGCTGTTCGGCGCTTCGTAGATCTCGGCCGGCGTCGCCACCTGCATGATCAGGCCCTTGTCCATGACCGCGATGCGGTCGGACACGGTCATCGCCTCTTCCTGGTCGTGGGTGACGATCAGGAATGTCAGGCCCAGCTTGGTCTGGAGGTCCATCAGCTCGAACTGCGTCTCCTCGCGCAGCTTCTTGTCGAGCGCCCCGAGCGGTTCGTCGAGCAGCAGCACCTTGGGGCGCTTGGCGAGGGAACGGGCGAGCGCCACGCGCTGGCGCTGGCCGCCGGACAGCTGGTTCGGCTTGCGTTTGGCGAACTGCTCCAGCTTGACGAGCTTCAGCATTTCCTCGACGCGGGTGGCGATCTCGCCCTTCGGCAGATTGTCCTGCTCCAACCCAAAGGCGATGTTCTTTTCGACCGTCATATGGGGGAAGAGCGCGTAAGACTGAAACATCATGTTGGTCGGCCGGCGGTAGGGCGGCACACCGGAAATATCCTTGCCCTGCAGCAGGATGCGGCCTTCGGTCGGCTCCTCGAAACCGGCGAGCATGCGCATCAGCGTCGTCTTGCCGCAACCGGAGGGCCCGAGCAGCGAAAAGAACTCCCGCTCGTAGATATCGAGCGTCAGGTTGTCGACGGCGGTGAAATCGCCGAACCGTTTGGTGATGTTTTCGAAACGAATGAACGGAACCGCCGACGGGTCGGTCCAGGGAGAAAATTTACGCTTAACCGGCCCGAGAGATTTCGCCATGCCCTTACCCCATTTCGCCCGATTGCTGCTGCCCAAAAGTAATCGGGGCAGACGTTTCCGCCTGCCCCGCCCTTGATCAGCTACCGGTCTTGATCTGCGTCCAGACCCGGTTCAGGACCCGCTGCTCGCGCGGTCCGTATGGCGAAATGGTGAAGAGTTTCTTGACCACGTCTTCCGGCGGATAGACGGAAGGATTTTCCAGGACTTCCTTGTCGATGAATTTCTGCGAAGCCAGGTTGCCGTTGGCGTATTGAACGAAGTTCGAAGCCTTGGCGATGACTTCCGGTTTCATCAGGTAGTTGATGAAGGCATGCGCTTCGGCGACATGCTTCGCGTCCGCCGGGATCGCGAGGTTGTCGAACCACATATATGTGCCTTCCTTGGGAATGATGAACTCGATGTTGACGCCGTTCTTGGCTTCCTCGGCGCGGGTCTTGGCCTGCAGCACGTCGCCCGACCAGCCGATCGTGATGCAGCTGTCGCCATTGGCAAGATCATCGATATAGGCGGACGAATTGAAGGTCTTCACCGACTTGCGAATTTTCGAGTAGACGGCGCCGCCGGCTTCGAGGTCCTTGGTGTCCTTGCTGTCAGGGTTCTTGCCGAGATAGTTCAGCGCGATTGCGAAGGTCTCGTCGGACGCATCGAGGATGTTGATGCCGCAGGACTTCAGCTTGGCCGCGTTTTCCGGCTTGAAGAGAACATTCCAGCTGTCGATCGGAACATCGCCGAGGGCCGCCTTCACCTTGTCGACGTTATAACCGATGCCGGTCGTGCCCCACATGTAGTTGACGGCATATTGATTGCCGGGGTCGTATTTCGCCAGGCGCTCGGAAACCACCGGCCACACATTGGAGAGGTTCGGCAGCTTCGACTTGTCGAGCTTCTGGAAAACCTTGGCCTGGATCTGGCGGGCGAGGAACGGGCCGGTCGGCACGACGACATCATAACCGGAGCCCCCGGCGAGAAGCTTGGTCTCCAGCATCTCGTTGCTGTCGAACACATCGTAGATGACCTTGATGCCGGTCTCCTTGGTGAAATCCGTCAGGATCGTCTCATCGATATAGTCCGACCAGTTGTAGACGCGAACTTCGCGCTCCTGGGCCAAGGCAGCCGTCGCGGCGAAGGCCGTGGCGGCAACTGCGGCAGCAAGACTGAGCAAATGACTTTTCATGATCTCTCCTGTTCCAGTTTTTTCAGCGCAATCGTCAAATCACGCCTAATTCCCTTATATTTTTCGCGAGAGTAAAAAGTAATTTTCCACCCCACAAGGGGGAATGTGCGCCGCCGCAAAACTCACTGGAAATCGAAGGCGCTGAGGCCGGTCACCATTTCATCTAGGCCGAGCGGTCTAGTCACCGGCGGTTCGGCACGGGAGAGGCAACCCTGCCTTTCGCAAAGCCGGCAGGCGGTGCCGACAAGCACCGTGGCCGCACTCCCCGGCAGGGCCTCGCCGTAGACGGCGTCTCCCACGCTCGAGAGATCGCAGCCGAGAAGGATCGCGGTGCGCCGGATCCGCTCTCCGAACCCCGCCTGGGGGCCTTCGAGCGTCCTCGACAATGTCAGGAACATGCCCCCATCCGGCATTTCTACCCGATCGACAAGGACCTGGCCCGGCTGGAGGAAAGCGGAATGGAGCCCAAGCTTCGGACAGAGCCCACCGAAACGGGCCTGCGGGAACCCTTGAGCACCGGCGCGGCGGATCGTGTTGCCGGCGTGGTCGAGTTCCATCAGAAAAAACGGAATGCCCGGCGCACCGGGCCGCGCGAGCGACGTCAGGCGATTGGCGGCCTGCTCGAACGACACATCGAAGCGCGAGCGCAACACGTCGAGATCATATCGGGCGCGCTGGGCCGCCGCGAGAAAGGCCCCATACGGCATCATCAGTGCATGGGCCGCATAGCGGGCGAGTTCGAAGCGGCCGATGCGCCGCGCCTCGTTGGTGGAGAGGTTGAGGTCTTCGAGTTCGGTGGCGATCTCCTGGCCCAGCGCCAGCAGCGCCACTTCCATGGCAAGCTCACGGGTCCGGTCGAAGGGCGACAGCCGTTCCGACAGGAAGAGCCGCATGGAATGGCGGTCATAGCGCCGGCGCAGGTTCGGCATCGCGTGGACCGGAAGGGTGCGCACCACGATGCCGTGCTCGTTCTTCGCCCAGGCCTTCAAGGCGCCCGGCAGTTCGTCGCCGGTCCCGAGCCTGGCCGCAAAAGTTTCCGCGGCATCCTCGATGCGCGCGAAGAAGTTGGGGCGACGCTCCAGCTTCTCGCGCACCTCGTCGATCGGCAGGCGCGTGCCGGCAATCGAGGTTTCGTGACCTTCGCGAGCGAGAAGCTCGGCGAGATCGGAAAGCCTTGCTGCCTGCTCTCGATAGGCGCGATAAAGCTTCATCAGCCCGAGCGCCGCATTGGGAGCCGCCTCCGCCACCTCGATGATTTCCTGGTCCCCGGGGATTTCACCCGCCAGCAGCGGATCGGCGAACACCTCGCGTAGCCGCCCCGCAAGACCACCGCCCTCGCCCTGCAGCGCGTCGAGATCGACTTTGTAGACGGAGGCGAGCTTCAAGAGGAGCTGGACGGTCAGAGGCCGCTGGTTGCGCTCGATGAGATTGAGATAGGAAGGCGAAATGCCAAGCGCCTCGGCCATGGCCGTCTGGGTGAGCCCAAGCCCCAATCGCACCCGCCGCACCCGCGGGCCGGCAAAAATCTTTCGCTCTGCCATTTGTCACCGTTTTTACAAAGTTGCCGCTCAGCCTCTTTTACTATTTTGACATCTTCACAGAAGCGCTTGTGAAAGACAAGACATCCTAACCCCTTTGCCAGCAGCAATTCCGCATCTTTTCTGGCAGTGCAGCATTCTGTTCTGTAAATATAGTCACATCAAACCCGCATCGAGCGGCTGACACATTTACATAGGAGGATGACGATGACAGATTTTTACACGCTGGTTCCAGGCGCTCAAAAAGGTCGTTTCGAGGGGATCGAACGCCCCTATTCCGCAGACGACGTCAAGCGGCTGCGCGGCTCGGCCGAGATCCGTTATTCGCTCGCCGAAATGGGTGCCAACCGGCTGTGGTCGCTGCTGCACAGCGAGGACTTCGTCAACGCGCTCGGCGCGATGACCGGTAATCAGGCCATGCAGCAGGTCCGGGCCGGGCTGAAGGCAATCTACCTTTCCGGCTGGCAGGTCGCGGCCGATGCCAATACCGCGTCCGCCATGTATCCCGACCAGTCGCTCTATCCGGCCAATGCGGCGCCGGAACTGGCGCGGCGCATCAACCGCACCCTGCAGCGTGCGGACCAGATCGAAACCGCGGAAGGCAAGGGCCTTTCGGTCGAGACCTGGTTTGCGCCGATCGTTGCGGATGCGGAAGCCGGGTTCGGCGGGCCGCTCAACGCCTTCGAGATCATGAAGGCCTTCATCGAGGCGGGTGCAGCCGGCGTCCACTACGAGGACCAGCTGGCATCGGAAAAGAAGTGCGGCCATCTCGGCGGCAAGGTCCTGATCCCGACCGCCGCACATATCCGCAACCTGACAGCCGCGCGCCTTGCCGCCGACGTCATGGGAACGCCGACGCTGGTCATCGCCCGCACCGATGCGGAAGCGGCAAAGCTGCTCACCTCGGATATCGACGAGCGCGACCGGCCCTTCGTCGACTACGACGCGGGGCGCACGGTCGAGGGTTTCTATCAGGTGAAGAACGGGCTCGAACCCTGCATCGCCCGCGCCGTCGCCTATGCACCCTATTGCGACCTCATCTGGTGCGAGACGTCCAAACCGGATCTCGAACAGGCCCGCCGGTTCGCCGAAGGGGTCCACAAGATGCATCCGGGCAAGATGCTCGCCTATAACTGCTCGCCGTCGTTCAACTGGAAAAAGAACCTCGACGACGCGACGATCGCCAAGTTCCAGCGGGAGCTGGGTGCAATGGGCTACAAGTTCCAGTTCATCACGCTCGCCGGCTTCCACCAGCTGAATTTCGGCATGTTCGAGCTCGCCCGTGGCTACAAGGACCGCCAGATGGCTGCCTATTCGGAGCTGCAGGAAGCGGAATTCGCCGCCGAGATCAACGGCTATACGGCCACCAAACATCAGCGCGAGGTCGGCACCGGCTATTTCGACGCCGTCTCCGTCGCCATCACCGGCGGACTTTCGTCCACCACCGCAATGAAGGAATCCACCGAGCACGACCAGTTCAGGCCGGCTGCGGAATAGCCCCAAGAGCTCATCACCAAGAGGAGAACCGACATGAACATCCAGACCCACGTCAAGGAACGCGCAGAAGAGCAGTCAAGCGCCATGACGCCTGACCAGCAGGCGGCGATCCGCACGCTTGCCAACGACCTGCATCGCCTCAACCATGCGATCATGAAGGCGGTCGAGGCCGGGGTTTCGGTGGAGCTCGTCCGTTCCGCCCGGCACCACGGCGGCGACGGCCACTGGGGCGACCTGATGATCCCGGTCATCGTCACCAACCGGGTGCAGTGACCGGAAGACGGCTCTAAGGCTGGCGGCCCGCAAATAGCGGGCCGTGAGCCCGGACGAACTTCACCATCCGATCGACCACCGTGCGGATATCCCGGCGGTGGCGATCGTCGTTGTTCATGACGATCCACTGGCTGTGCCGAAGGCTCTCGATCTCGCCGCCGACCCGCTCCAGCCGCATGTCCTGGTCGCCGACGAAACAGGGAAGGACCGCCGTGCCGGCACCGCCCAGCGCCAAGTCGCGCAGGGAGCGCGGACGGTTGACGGTAACCGCCACTTGCGCTGCCCGTTCCTGATGCGGCCAGCGCAGATAGGCGGAGATCGCGTCCTCCTCCGAGACCGCAAGCCAGCGCTCGGCAACCGAGGGGTGGGCGTTGCGGGCACGATAGGCCGCATAGGCGACCTCGCCGAGCCGGGTTGCGGCAAGGTTCGGCTCTTCCGGCTCGAAGGCACGAATGCCGATATCGCTTTCCCGGTGCGTCAGGCTCGCCCGCCGTTCGGCGACATGGAAATCGAGGCGGAAGTCATCGCGCTCGGTGCGGATCAGTGAGAGATTGCGGGTGAACATCCAGGCAAGCCAGGTACCACAGGCAACGCGCACCAGCGTCGAACCGGCGCCCTCCCGTTTCCAGCTCTCGATGCGGCGGGCAGCGCCTTCCATTTCCAGGATCTGGGCAAACAAGGCAGACCCGTCGGCGGTCAGCTGATAGCCGGTACGGCTGCGTAAAAACAACGGACGCCCGACGGCTTCTTCCAGATCGAGCATCCGCCGGCCGATCGTGGCGGGGCTCAATCCGGTCATGCCAGCGGCACCTGACAGCCCGCCAAGCCGGGCGACCTGCATGAAAAGCTCGTAGGCATCCCAGTTGATGTTTTTCATGGGTGAAAGACATAGCGGGAATCTGGCGGTACAAGCAGCAGTTTTTGAGGTTTAATAAAGGAGACGATTTCCACAAACGGAGGAATTCCGATGTATGAGAATATCGTCGCAGCCGCCTTTTCGCACCTCTCCCGAACACATCCCATCCGCCGCGATATCGCTGCGGAGAACGATTTCTACGAACGTTACGCCCACCCCTACCCGCGCTGGTTCGTCAGCCTTCGGCGGGTCACGGATAGGCATAAAATGTCAAAGGGCGGCATCGCTGCCGCCCCGGAGATCGGTTCCAGTCTATCCGGTGGCGCAGGCGAAGACCAGAACTCCGACCGCTGCCGCGCCAGGCAAATTTACTGGGCAATGCCGGAGCGGTGCGGCAGCCGATTTTCCGCGCCGCCCGGCTCGCCGTCGCTTTGAGATCGGCAGATATTATGCGGCGCGGGAATAACCCGAGCGGCGACTGTTCGTGTCGATGCGGAACTGCTCTACCAGTTCAAGCAGGGCATCCGCCTCGCTTGCGAGACGTCGGCTTGCCTCCGTCGTCTCGCCGACCATCGCGCCGTTCTGCTGTGTCATCTGGTCCATGCGGTTGACGGAGTTGTTGATGTCCTGCAACGCGGCCGATTGATCGCGGCTGGCCGTCGCGATCATTTCCACATGCTGGCTGACGCCGGTGATCTGTTGGCTGATCGCCGCCAGCACTTCGCCCGCCTGCTGCACCAGGCCGGCACCGGAGCTGACTTCCTGGCTCGACTGGGTGATCAGATCCTTGATCTCCTTGGCGGCACCGGCGGAACGCTGCGCCAGTTCGCGAACTTCCTGCGCTACGACCGCAAAACCCTTGCCGGCCTCACCGGCACGGGCAGCCTCGATGCCTGCGTTGAGCGCCAGAAGGTTGGTCTGGAAAGCGATATCGTCGATGACCTCGATGATCAGCTCGATCTTGCCGGAAGCCTCTTCGATACGTCCCATGGCAGCGACCGCGTTGCTCACCACGGTACCGGAGCTGTCGGCACTCTTCTTGGTGACGGCGACCGCCAGGTCCGCCTCGCGGGCGCGCTCGGCCGAAGAACGGACCGTCGCGGTAATCTCGTCGACCGCGGCGGCCGTCTCCTCGAGAGAAGCTGCCTGGGTTTCGGTACGGCGCGAAAGTTCGGTCGAGGAATGGCTGAGGTCGGCACTGCTTTTCTGGATGGAGAGCGTGCTTTCGCGGATATGGGAAAGCGTGTCCCGCAGCCGGACGATGGAGCCGTTGAAGTCGGTGCGGAGCTGTTCCAACCGGCCGGAATACCGTGTCTCGATCGTGCTCGACAGGTCGCCTTGAGCCAAGCGGGCCAAAGCCGCACCCAGTTCACTGACGGCGGTATCAATCTCGCGGTCGACGCGTTGCTTTTCGGCGTCGTTGCGACGGCGTTCGGCCTCCGTTTCGGCCCGATCTTCGGCGCTGCGGCTCTCGAGCCGTTGTTTCTCGTGCGCCGCTTCCCGGAAGACTTCCAGGGCGCGAGCGATATTGCCGAATTCGTTGCGGCGTTCGACATAGGGGATTTCGGTTGCGTCATTGCCTTGGGCAAGCGCATGCACGACGCCGGTCAGCACGCCGAGCGGCCGGAGCAGCATACGAAGCGCGAACAGGCTTGCGATGCCGACGGCGAGAAGGGCGCCAAACGACGTGCCTATGACGATATAACCCGCGGTGGCGATATGGGCGAAATAGACTTCCATCGGAATGCCGATGAAAAGCAGACCGGTGACGCCGTTCGAGGCATTGGTGATGGGGAAGTACCCCGTCATGAAATCCTTGCCAAACAAGACAGCCGGCCCGAAATAAGCTTCCCCACGCGCCAGGAACGGCTGTGCCGGGTGCTCCGCTGCAAGCTTGGTGCCGACTGCCCGCTCACCCTTTTCCGTCTTCACATTGGTCGATACCCGGACATAGTCGGTGCCCTTCTTTTCGAACAGGGTCGCGACACCGCCGATGGCGGACGCCGTGCGATCGACCATATCATGATCTTTCACCGCCCCCTCGGCCTGACTGACACGGATGACCGCGCCGTCACGGATCTCGGTCTTGGCGCCATCCAGCTCCAGGTCGTAAAGCAGGCTCATGGTGCGTATCGCCTTGCGGGCATCGTCCTTCGCCGTATCCATGATATCGCCGCGCAGGTAGGTATAGGTGAGGCCCCCCACCGCTATCACCGCAACGAAGATCATGAAGAGGCAAAGAAGAACGATCCGAGATACCACGGACGACGGCAGGATTTTGATCATTTAGGCCAGCTTCCCCGCAAAACTATGAACTGAACCAGTATCGCCGGCGGAAGTGAAAATTTACTAAATTTGAATGTAGTCGGGTAAAGACGCCCTAGAGGCGGGGAACTGACGCAAACCTGGGTTTGGAAATGCTCGAAAATAAACAGGCCAGCGCTCCGCGAGCGTGGCTGAAGACCGCCGCCGTTCAGGCGCGCGGTGAAATCGGAGAGCGGAAGCCCTTAGAAGAAGAGCGTCGGAAGCGCGAGGAGCGCGGCCGTTGCACCGATGGCGATCGCGAGAAAGCGGAGGCGAATGAGCTTCGGGTTGTCCTGAACCTTGGCGATTGCGATTGCGCGGGCACGGCTGGGTCTCTGCATGGAAACGGCACTCCAAGGCAAGTTGCTCGGGCGCTCCAGCCGCCACCGGCAGGAAGCGCATGCCCGCCTTAAATCACAGGATTTGGCTGGCATTAAGGCAGGATCGCCTGCTCACATTAACAAGTGCTGAATCAACCTGTACTACAATGCCTCCCCACAAACATGGCCCGACGCCCAGGCCCATTGGAAATTGTAACCGCCGAGCCAGCCGGTCACATCCACGCATTCGCCGATGAAATAAAGGCCGGGCACCGCCTTTGCCTGCATCGTCTTCGAGTCCAGTTCCGAAGTATCGATGCCGCCGAGCGTTACCTCGGCCGTCCGGTAACCTTCCGAGCCGGCGGGCCGGATGGCCCAGGTCTGGATGGAGGCGGCCAGCCCCTCGATCGCCTTGTCGGGAAGATCGGCGAGATGCCCGGTGAGGCCGCGGTTTTCGACGAAGAACTGCGCCAGCCGTTTCGGCAGCACCTCCGCCAATACCGTCTGCGCCGCCTGCCTCCCATTTGCCTTGCGGGCCGCCTTGAGAACCGCTGCGATATCGAGGTCTGGCTCGATGACCAGCGTCACGTCATCGCCTTCCCGCCAATAGGAGGAGATCTGCAGGATCGACGGGCCGCTCAAGCCACGATGCGTAAAGAGCAACGCCTCGCGGAAGGCGGTCCTGCCGTGACGGACTTCGGCCGGCACCGCGATGCCGGAAAGCGGCGAGAGCTTTTCGAGCAGGTTCGGATCGAGCGTGAGCGGCACGAGCGCCGGCCGCGTCTCTACGATCTTCAGGCCGAATTGCCTGGCGATGTCGTAGGCAAAACCGGTGGCTCCCATCTTGGGGATCGATTTGCCGCCAGTCGCAACCACCAGGGACCCGGCCTCCACCAACCCGTCGGAGGTGCCGACACGGAAGCCGTCGGGCGTCTTTTCGATCGACGTGACCTGTTTCTGCAGTTCGAGCAAGACGTTCGCCGCCTTCATCTCGGACAGCAGCATGCGGATGATGTCCTTGGCGCTGTCGTCGCAGAAGAGCTGGCCGAGCGTCTTTTCGTGCCAAGGAATGCCGTGGCGTTCCACCATGTCCAGGAAATCGCGTGGCGTGTAACGCGCGAGCGCCGACTTGGCGAAATGCGGATTGGCGGAGAGATAGGTTTTTGCGCTTGCGTGGATATTGGTGAAATTGCAGCGACCGCCGCCGGAAATGCGGATCTTCTCGCCCGGAGCCTTGGCGTGATCGAGGACAAGCACCGAACGGCCGCGGCCACCCGCACGGATGGCGCACATCATGCCCGCGCCGCCGGCGCCCAAAACCACGACATCGAATTTCCGCGTCACCGCATGCTCCTTGTTTCAATATCTGCTCTTTTCGATCGGTAACTCAAAGTCAATGGCGTCTGCCCCTCGCCATTCGCCAATCCGTGGTTATGATGGAACATCCGATCAACCTCACCCAGATGTGTCATGCCGCGCAAAAAAACCGCTCCTGCTCTCGCAACCGGCACCGTGGCAAAAGCCGCGACTGCCCAGCCGACGCTCACTTCACTCAGAGGCGTCGCGGACTGGCGGGAGGCCGCCGCGTGGCTTCGGGCTCGAGGGATAGAGGATATCGAGTGCATCACACCCGATCTCGCCGGCGTGCCTCGCGGCAAGATGATGCCTTCGTCGAAGTTCACCTCGAATACGTCGCTGGCGCTGCCGTCCGCCCTCTACCGCCACACCATTTCCGGCGAATACCCCGAAGAAACCGGCACCTTCCGCTACGAACCCCGCGACAGCGACCTGAAGCTGGTGCCGGATCTTTCGACCCTGGCGGTGGTGCCCTGGGAGACGGACCCGACGGCACAGGTGATCTGCGACATCGTCGATACCGAAGGCAAGGCGGTTCCCTATACGCCGCGCAACGTGCTGAAGAACATCCTCAAGCTCTATGAGGAGCGCGGCTGGAAACCGGTCGTGGCGCCGGAAATCGAATTCTACCTCGTCGCCAAGAACGATGATCCCGACTATCCGCTGCACCCGCCGAAAGGCCGGTCCGGCCGGTCCATCCTCGGCGGCCAGGGCTATTCGATCGCCGGCATCAACGAATTCGACGAGCTGATCGACGACATCTACCATTTCTCGGAAAAGCAGGGCCTCGAGATCGATACGCTGATCCACGAGGAAGGCCCGGCTCAGCTCGAGATCAACCTGCGCCATGGCGATCCAATCGAACTCGCCGACCAGGTGTTCATGTTCAAGCGCACCATCCGCGAGGCGGCCCTGAAACACGGCATCTACGCCACGTTCATGGCCAAGCCGATGCAGGGCCAGGCGGGTTCGGCGATGCACATCCACCAGTCGGTGGTCGACATCAAGACCGGCAAGAACGTCTTCTCGAATGCGGACGGTTCGGCCTCCAAGGAGTTTTTCCACTTCATCGGCGGCATGCAGACCTATGTGCCGAAAACGCTGGCGATGATGGCGCCCTATGTGAATTCCTACCGCCGCCTGACGCCGGATATGTCGGCACCCGTCAACAATGCCTGGGGTTACGACAACCGCACGACTGCCTTCCGCGTGCCCGTCTCGGATGCCGCCGCCCGCCGCGTCGAGAACCGATTGCCGAGTTCGGACTCCAATCCGTATCTGGCGCTCGCCGCGTCGCTCGGCTGCGGCCTGCTCGGCATCATGAACGCGATCGAGCCGGGTCCGGCGACCGAAGACACCGCCAACGAGGGGTCGATCGAACTGCCGCGCGGCCTGCTCGAAGCCGTGTCGCTGCTCGAATCCGATCCGGCGCTGGCCGGCGTCTTCAGCCCGGAATTCATCGGCCTCTATGCGGGCGTCAAGCGCGGAGAGTTCGAGACCTTCATGCAGGTGATCAGCCCCTGGGAGCGGGAGTTCCTGCTTCTCAACGTGTGAGGGCTGTGTCTTGGATGCATGGCAGAGCCCGATCGCCCCGGGAATTTCCTGGTATCAGGCAACCCTTAGCGAGCGGCCGACCTATCCGGCACTCGACGGATCCAGATCGGTCGACGTGGCGATCATCGGCGGCGGCTATACCGGCCTGCAGGCGGCGTACAATCTTGCAAAGGCTGGTATCTCCGTCGCGCTGATCGAGGCCAGCCGGTTCGGCGACGGTGCCTCCGGCCGCAATGGCGGACAGATGGGTACCGGGCAGCGCTGGTGGCCGGAGGATCTTGAAAAGGAGATCGGCTACGAGCGCTCCAAGGCGCTGTTCGACATGGCCGAGGACGCCAAGCGGCATCTCCTCGACTTTGCCGACACCCATGGCATCGACATGGAGTACATGCCGGGACAGATGAACGTTTCCCACAAACGCGGCCACGAGAAGGATTATCGGACGACTGCCGAGATCGCGGCGGAACGTTACGGGTATCCCCACATCTCCTTCATGGATGGCAGGGAGACCGCCGAGCGGCTCGGCACGAAAGACTATTATTGCGGGGTGCGCGATACCGGCACCGGCCACATCCATCCGCTGAAGCTGCTGGTCGGGCTTGCCCGCGTGGCGCAGGCCGCGGGTGCACAGATTTTCGAGATGACCCGTGCGACGGGCATCGAGAAAACCAGAAACGGACCGGGCGGCAAGATCCTGGTCCGGACGCCCAGGGCCACGCTGACTGCCGATCGGGTGCTGATCGCCACCAATGCCTATATCGGCGATCTGGAACCGGTTACATCAGCGCATATCATGCCGATCGGCTCCTTCATCGCCGCGACCACGCCGCTCGACGATTTTCCCGGTATCCTCCCCGGTGGCGAGGCCGTTGCTGATTCGCGGTTCGTGGTGCGTTATTTCCGCAAGAGCCGCGACAACCGGCTGCTGTTCGGGGGCCGCGAGGTCTACACCTCCAGCAACCCGGCAGACACGGCCAACGCCATCCGCAAGCAGATCGTCGATACCTATCCGGCGCTGAAAGACGTTGAAATCACCCATGCCTGGGGCGGAAATGTCGGGATCACCATGCCGCGCCAGCCTTTCGTGCGCGAAGTCATGCCCGGGGTCACGTCGATCGGCGGCTATTCCGGTCATGGCGTGATGCTGTCAAACTATTGTGGCAAACTTTATGCTGATATGGTCGGCGGCAAGGCAACGGATCTCGACCACCTTGCCGCCCTCAAAATTCCTGCCTTCCCCGGCGGGCGTCACATGCGGACTCCGCTGCTTTTCCTTGCCCTCACGTGGTTTGCGCTGCGCGACAGGCTCTGACAAGCAGCCCCTAACACACTTCGGAAGCCAATTCGGGCTAGCGTTTTTAAATCGATTAGAATAAGTATGCCCCCAACCATGCAGGACGAAAGAACAGCGATGAGCAGCCAGATCATCCCAGTTGAACCCTTTGATTGTATCGTATTCGGCGGCACCGGCGACCTTGCGGAACGCAAGCTCCTTCCGGCCCTCTACCACCGGCAGATCGAGGGCCAGTTCACCGAGCCAACCCGCATCATCGGCGCTTCGCGCAGTGCGCTTTCGCATGAGGATTACCGCAAGTTCGCCCAGGATGCCCTGAAAGAGCACCTGAAGAAGGGCGAATACGACGAGGCGGAAGTCCACAAATTCCTCCAGCGGCTCTATTACGTCTCGGTCGATGCAAAGGCCGAAGGAGGCTGGACCGAACTCAAGAAACTGCTCGACGACGGCAAGGAGCGCATCCGCGTCTTCTATCTGGCCGTGGCGCCGGGCATTTTCGGTGCAATCTCGGAAAAGATCCGCGACTACAAGCTGATCACCAAGTCGACCCGCATCGTCGTCGAAAAGCCGATCGGCCGTGACCTCGCGTCGGCGTTGCAGCTCAACGACATGATCGGCAAGGCCTTCCACGAAGACCAGATCTTCCGCATCGACCACTATCTCGGCAAGGAGACGGTGCAGAACCTGATGGCGCTGCGTTTCGCCAACGCGCTCTACGAGCCGCTGTGGAATGCCGACCATATCGACCATGTGCAGATCACCGTCGCCGAAGCGGTCGGCCTGGAAGGCCGCGCCGGTTATTACGACACGGCGGGTGCGCTGCGCGACATGGTCCAGAACCACATCCTGCAGCTCCTCTGCCTTGTCGCCATGGAAGTGCCCTCCTCCATGAATTCGGAATCGGTGCGCGACGAAAAGCTCAAGGTGCTGCGCGCCCTGAAGCCGATCACCGAGGCCAATTGCGAACAGATGACGGTGCGCGGCCAGTACCGCGCCGGCGCATCCGCGGGCGGCCCGGTCAAGGGCTATCTCGACGAGCTGGAAGGCGGCGTTTCCAACACCGAGACCTTCGTCGCCATCAAGGCCGAGATCGGCAACTGGCGCTGGGCCGGCGTTCCCTTCTACATCCGCACCGGCAAGCGGCTCGCAGCCCGCATGTCGGAGATCGTCATCACCTTCAAGCCGATCCCGCACAATATCTTCGACGCCGCCGCCGGCCGCATATCAGCCAACCAGCTGATCATCCGCCTGCAGCCGGACGAAGGCGTCAAGCAGTCGCTGATGATCAAGGACCCTGGCCCGGGTGGTATGCGGCTGCGCAATGTATCGCTCGACATGAGCTTTGCGGAAGCCTTCTCGGTGCGCAATCCGGATGCCTACGAGCGGCTGCTGACCGACACGATCCGCTCCAACCAGACGCTGTTCATGCGTCGCGACGAAGTGGAAGCCGCATGGCACTGGGTCGATCCGATCCTCAAAGGCTGGGAAGCGGCCGGCCAGCAGGTGCAGGGTTATACCGCCGGCACCTGGGGTCCGAGCCAGGCCATCGCCCTCATCGAGCGCGACGGCCGCACATGGCATGAAGGTTGAAGGTCATGACCGTGACTATGCATGAATTCGCCGATGCCGCAGACCTCGCCGCCAGCCTGGCGGACGAGGTCGCGGCACAGCTTGAAACCGCGATCCGCGACCGGGGCGCCGCCTCGATCGCGGTCTCGGGCGGCTCTACCCCGAAGAAGTTCTTCGAGGCGCTAGCGACCCGCGATATCGACTGGAGCAAGGTGACCGTGACGCTGGTCGACGAACGGTTCGTGCCGGCGGACAGCCCGCGTTCCAACCATCTTCTGGTGTCGACGCATCTCCTAAAGGACAAGGCCGCGGCGGCGAAGTTCATCCCGCTCTACTACGAAGCGCCGTCGATCGATGAAGCGGCCGTCATCGCGACGGACAAGACGTCCGGCATCGGCCAGCCCTTCGACGTGGCGATCCTCGGCATGGGCGGCGACGGCCATACCGCTTCGTTCTTTCCGCACGGGAACAACCTCGCTCGGGCGCTCGACCTTTCCGGCCCCCGCGGCGTGCTGACCATGCAGGCGGAAGGTGCGGGCGAAGAGCGGCTGACCTTCTCGTTCGCCAGCCTCTCGGACGCCCGTTTCCTGGTGCTGCATATCGAAGGCCAGGGCAAGAAGGACGTGCTCGAAACGGCAAAGGCCGGCTCCGACGAAACAGACATGCCGATCCGCGCCGTGCTTACCCGCGCCGCATCGCCGCTGCAGATTTTCTGGGCGCCTTAAAGCGCCGACTTTCAACGCGAGCAATCCCGGTGGCTTAGGGCCTTTCCGAAGGTCCTGCCCTCCCAAGCCGGGGTTGAGCACAAGAGGACAAGATCATGGCCGCTCATTCCAGCATCGAGGCAATCACCGCCCGTATCGTCGAACGCTCGAAGCCCCATCGTGAAGCCTATCTCGACCGTGTGCGGCGGGCGGCCACGCGGGGTCCGCACAGATCGACGCTCTCCTGCGGCAATCTCGCCCATGGATTTGCGGTCTGTTCCCCCGCCGAGAAGGACGCGCTCGCAGGAGACGTCGTTGCGAACCTCGGCATCATCACCGCCTATAACGACATGCTCTCGGCGCACCAGCCCTATGAGACCTTCCCGCCGATCATCCGCGAGGCGGCGCGGGAAGCTGGCGGCATAGCCCAGGTCGCCGGCGGCGTGCCGGCCATGTGCGACGGCGTCACCCAGGGGCAACCGGGCATGGAGCTGTCGCTGTTCTCGCGCGACGCGATCGCCATGGCGGCCGGCATCGGCCTGTCGCACAACATGTTCGACGCAGCGGTCTTCCTCGGCATCTGCGACAAGATCGTGCCGGGCCTGGTCATCGCGGCGCTGAGCTTCGGCCACCTGCCCTCCGTCTTCATTCCCGCCGGCCCGATGACCACGGGTCTCCCGAACGACGAGAAGTCGCGCATCCGCCAGCTTTATGCGGAGGGCAAGGTCGGCCGCGCCGAACTGCTCGAGGCGGAATCGAAGTCCTATCACGGCCCCGGCACCTGCACCTTCTACGGCACCGCCAATTCAAACCAGATGCTGATGGAGATCATGGGCTTTCACATGCCCGGCGCGTCATTCGTCAATCCGGGCACGCCGCTGCGCGAAGCGCTGACCCGCGAGGCCGCCAAGCGGGCGCTGGCGATCACCGCTCTCGGTAACGAGTTCACGCCGGCCGGCGAGATGATCGACGAGCGCTCCGTGGTCAACGGCGTCGTCGGCCTGCACGCGACCGGCGGTTCGACCAACCATACGCTCCACCTCGTCGCCATGGCGCGCGCGGCCGGCATCCTGCTCACCTGGCAGGATATTTCGGAGCTTTCCGATGTCGTGCCGCTGCTTGCCCGCGTCTATCCGAACGGGCTTGCCGACGTGAACCATTTCCACGCGGCCGGTGGCATGGGTTTCCTGATCAAACAACTCCTGAAGACGGGCATGGTCCACGACGACGTGCGCACCGTCTTCGGCCATGGATTGGAAGCCTATACGGTCGAGGCGAAGCTCGACGCCAACGGGGCCGTCGTGCGCGAGTCCGTCCCGGACCAGAGCGGTGATGCCAAGGTGCTCGCCTCGATCGAGACGCCGTTCCAGTCGAATGGCGGCTTGAAGATGCTGAAGGGCAATCTCGGCAAGGCGGTCATCAAGATTTCCGCCGTCAAGCCGGAACGCCATATCATCGAAGCGCCGGCGATCGTCTTCCATGACCAGCATGGGCTGCAGGAGGCCTTCAAGCGCGGCGAGCTCAACAAGGACTTTATCGCCGTCGTGCGCTTCCAGGGACCGAAGGCGAACGGCATGCCGGAACTGCACCGCCTCACCCCGCCGCTCGGCGTGCTGCAGGACCGCGGCTTCAAGGTGGCCTTGGTCACCGACGGACGCATGTCGGGCGCTTCCGGGAAGGTGCCGGCGGCGATCCATATCACGCCCGAAGCCTGCGACGGCGGACCGATCGCCAGGATCAAGGACGGCGACATGATCCGCCTCGACGCTGTCGCCGGTACGCTGGAAGTGCTGGTGGACGCCGCGGAATTTGCAGCCCGTACCCCCGTCGTCGTGGATCTTTCCGACAACGAATTCGGCATGGGCCGCGAACTCTTCGCCCCCTTCCGCCGCCATGTCGGCACCGCGGACATGGGCGCAAGCGTGTTTTCGTAAACAGGCTGATTGTCATATGCAGAAACGAGAACGGCGGCCGTGGAGCCGCCGTTGCCATTTCAAGTCATCAGAACGGGTTACCAGGAGCGGATATCCAGCGTCCGGTCGCGATGGTTCGGATGGGTGGAGAAGATGAAGATGCGGTCCAGTTCCTTCTGCTTGAGCAGCGACAGGAAACGCACCTCGATCGTGTTGTTGGCGTTGGTGCGCATCAGCAGGCAGCCGACCTTGGAGATGCGCGCGTCGGGAATATCGAGATAAAACTGCTTCGGCAGATTATACTGGGTCAGGATGCCGAGGACCGCGCCGCTCATCGAGATACGGATGACGTCACAGCGGCGCTGCGCCATGTTCATCACGCCGTTTTCCGTATACTCGATACGCGCCGCGTTCATCGTGTCTTCCATTTTGAACCGGGCTTCCCGGTCGTACATGAAAGACTCTTCCTTGTTCAAAAAGTGATTTCTGTTACTTGGAGTCGCGCTCACGACATCCCTCCATTGCTTATGAAGGAAGCCTAGCCGGCGAAATTTAACAGAGCGTTTTGAAGTCCCAAATCAGAACAACTCCAAATGCAGATCGCAAAATCACAGTAAACGGATGGTTACTCCTAGAGGCGATAGGCCTTACCTTCCGCATCGAAAAGGTGCAGTTTCTTGAGATCTGCCGAGAAGCGCATTGTCTCGCCTTTCTTCACCTGCAGAATGCCCGGGATCTTGGCAATGATCGGCTCTTGATCAACCAAGCCTTCGATATAAAGCAGCGTCACCTCGCCGAGCGCCTCGATGATTCCGATCTGGCCTTCGAAGAGGTAGTCCTCGCCTGAGGCAATCGACAAATCTTCCGGCCGCACCCCGAAACTGGCGGTCTTGCCCTTTTCAGAAGCCGCGGTCGGCACCGGCACACGCACCGATTTTCCACCCTTCAGCGACACCGTGGTCGCCTCGCCCGTCTCCGTCACGGTGGCCGGGATGATGTTCATCGCCGGCGAGCCGATGAAGCGGGCGACAAAGAGGTTCTGCGGCCGCTCATAGAGTTCGAGCGGGGCGCCCACCTGTTCGATCCGGCCGGCCGAAAGCACGACGATGCGGTCGGCGAGCGTCATCGCCTCCACCTGGTCGTGCGTCACATAGACCATCGTGGTGTCCGGCATCGAATCCTTGAGCTTGGCGATCTCGATGCGGGTTGCGACGCGCAAGGCCGCGTCGAGATTGGAAAGCGGCTCATCGAACAGGAAGACCTTGGGATCGCGGCAGATGGCGCGGCCGATGGCGACGCGCTGGCGCTGGCCGCCGGACAGGGCCTTCGGCAGGCGATCGAGATAGGGCGTGAGCTGGAGGATATCGGCCGCCGCACGCACCCGGCGGTCGATCTCGTCCCGGCTTTCCTTGGCGATCCGCATGCCGAAGGCCATGTTGTCGTAGACCGTCATATGCGGATAGAGCGCGTAGGACTGGAACACCATGGCGATGCCGCGCCGCGACGGCGGCACGTCATTGACGAGCTGGCCGTCGATGAACATCTCGCCGCTGGTGATGCTTTCCAGGCCGGAGATCATCCGCAGCAGCGTGGACTTGCCGCAGCCCGACGGGCCGACGAAGACCACGAACTCGCCCTGGGTGATCTCCAGGTCGATGCCATGCAGCACCTTCACCTGGCCATAGGCCTTGCGAATATCCTTCAGAATGACGCCAGCCATGATTCCTCCCCTTTGTCGTTATGCGTGATGGGCGAAGAACGCCCCCCAGGCCGGTAATTCCACTCGCCTGCCTTCCAGCCCACTCTCGAAGCCGTGGCCGGTCAGCACTTCCCAGTCGCCGGCCGGCAGCTCGGTTGCCGTTTCCGCCGCGCTCATGTTGAACAGGCAGAGCACCGTCTCGTTGCCATATCGGCGCTTGTAACCGAGAACGGCGCCGTCTTCGGCCAGGAACTCGATGTCGCCCTTGGCAAAGGCCGGGTGCTGCTTGCGGAAGGCGAGGAAACGCCGGTACTGCTCGAGCACCGAGGCCGGGTCGCCATATTGGGCACCCACGGCCCGAAGCTGATGTTCGACCGGGATCGGCAGCCAGGTTTTTTCCGCCGTGGAGAAGCCCGCCTGCAGTGCCTGGCTGTCCCAGACCATCGGGGTGCGGCAACCGTCGCGGCCCTTGAATTCCGGCCAGAACTGGATGCCGTAGGGATCCTGCAGGTCGGCATAGGCGATGTCTGCTTCGGTCAGGCCGAGTTCCTCGCCCTGATAGATGCAGACCGAGCCGCGCTGGGACATCAGGATAGCGGATGCCATCTTGGCGTAGCCGTCGCGATCGAGCACGTCGTGGCCCCAGCGGCTCACATGGCGCACCACGTCGTGGTTGGAAAAGGCCCAGCAGGCCCAGCCGTCCGGTGCAGCCACCGAGAACGCTTTCTGTACCTCGGAGACCCGCGCCGGCGTCAGCGGATCGGGCGCCAGGAACTCGAACGCGTAGCACATCTGCATCTTGTCGTTGCCGGACGTGTATTCGCCGACGATTTCCAGGCCGCGCTGGCTGTCGCCGACTTCGCCGACGGCGGCAATCGCCGGGAACTCGTCGAGCACGGCGCGGAAGCGCCTCAGGAATTCCAGGTTCTCCGGCCGGTTCTTGTCGTAGAGATGCTCCTGGAAGTTATAGGGGTTCACGGCCGGCGCAGTGGAGGCGTTGCGGCGCGAGGGATCGAGCGCCGGGTTGTCGCGCAGTTCCTTGTCGTGGAAGTAGAAATTGATGGTGTCGAGGCGGAAACCGTCGACGCCGCGCTTCAGCCAGAAGCGGGTCATGTCGAGCAGCGCGTCCTGGACCTCCGCATTATGCAGGTTGAGGTCCGGCTGCGATGTCAGGAAATTGTGCATGTAGTACTGCATGCGGGTCGGATCCCAAGCCCAAGCCGATCCGCCGAAGATCGACAGCCAGTTGTTCGGCGGCGTGCCGTCCGGCTTCGCATCGGCCCAGACATACCAGTCGGCCTTGGGATTGAAGCGGCTCGACCGGCTCTCGATGAACCAGGCATGCTGGTCGGAGCTGTGCGACATGACGAGGTCGATCATCACCTTGATGCCGAGCCGGTGCGCTTCGGCGATCAGACCGTCGAAATCCGACAGCGAGCCGAACATCGGATCGACATCCGTGTAGTTCGAGACGTCGTAACCGAAATCCCGCATCGGTGACGGGAAGAAAGGCGAAATCCAGATGGCGTCCGCGCCGAGCGCTGCCACATGCGGCAGGCGGGCGGTGATGCCCTTCAGATCGCCGATGCCGTCGCCGTTCGAGTCCTGATAGGAGCGCGGGTAAATCTGATAAATAACGGCCCCACGCCACCAGTCCTTGTCCGGTGCTGCGGGAGCTTCTGCGGAAACGCTCATTCAAAAATCCTGTTGTCGTTCGATGTTGATCAGCCGCCCTTGACGGAGCCGGCGAGCAGGCCGCGAACCAAATACCGTTGCAAGGCGAAAAAGACGATAATCGGCACGACGATTGTTATGAAGGCTGAAGCTGTCAGGATTTCCCACTTTCCCCCCATTGAGCCCAGAAGTGCATTCAGGGCGCCGGTTAGGACCAACTGGTCCTTGCCGGTGCCGAGGAAGACCATGGCGACGAGGAGGTCGTTCCATGTCCAGAGGAACTGGAAGATCGAGAAGGACGCGAGCGCCGGAAATGACAGCGGCAGGATGATCTTGACGAAGATTTCGAAATCGCTGGCGCCATCGACGCGCGCGGATTCGATGATTTCCCGCGGCAGGCCGGAAATGTAGTTGCGCAGGAGATAGATCGCGAGCGGCATGCCGAAGGCGGAATGCGCAAGCCAGATACCCGCATAACTGCGAGACGATACCCCGAAGAAATTGCCGATCTCGTTATACATCTTCAGAAGCGGAATGAGCGACATCTGCAAGGGAACGACGATCAGCCCGACCACCAGGGCGATGATGAGGGCGCGCCCGGGAAACTCCATCCAGGACAGAGCGTAGGCCGCAAAGGCTGCGATCAGGATCGGAATGATGGTCGCGGGAACCGCGACCGTCAGCGAGTTGACGAAGGACTGGCCGATACCTTGGGAGGTCAGCACCGTGCGGTAGTTCTCGGTCGTGAACGATGGCGGAGTGGCAACGGACAAGTAAACGCGCTTGCCGCGGCCCTCGAAAGGCGCGTTCTTGGAATAGGTATAGCTGCCGTCCTCGTTGATGGTCAGCGTCTCGCCGTTGCCGATATCGGCGGGCTGTCCGGCGGTAAATTCCGTCGGCGCGGCAACGCGGGTGCCGAAAGCACGCACGGTGCCGCCCTTCCCCCCCTCGAAGACCGAGCCGGAAATCACGTAGTTCGGGCCTTCCTGCCTGGCGGTTGAAGGCTCGCCGAGGCGTGCGGCACTCGTCTCGGCGGCGCCCGTAAAGGCCGTCCACCAGCCCGATGCGGTGATCTGGCCCGCTTCCCGGAAGGAGGTGACCAGGATGCCGAGCGTCGGGATGAGCCAGATGATGCAGATGACGAGGACGGAGACGTGGACGATAAGGCGCGGAAGGCCGATACGGCGGAGGCTAGCGGCTGCACTCATCTCAATGGCCTCCCATTTCCTTGTTCGCCTGGCGGATGTTCCAGATCATGATCGGGGTGACGGCCGCCATGATGATCAGCGCGATGACAGCACTTCGGCCGCTGTCGCCCCCGCCACGGAACATCCAGTCGAACATCAGGTTTGCGAGAACCATGGTGTTCCACTGGCCGTTGGTCATGGTCAGCACGATGTCGAAGACCTTCAGCACAAGAATGGTGATCGTCGTCCAGACCACGGCTATCGTGCCCCAGATCTGCGGCACCATGATCTTCCAGAAGATCTGCCAGCCGCTGGCGCCGTCGATCACCGCCGCCTCGATCGTCTCCTCGGGGATGCCTCGAAGGGCGGCCGAGAGGATGACCATGGCAAAGCCCGTCTGGATCCAGATCAGGATCGCCATCAGGAAGAAGTTGTTCCAGAACGGCAGCGAAATCCATACCTGCGGCGAGCCGCCAATGGCCTGCACGATGGCATTGAGGAGGCCGATCTGCGTTTCACTGCCGCCGCGATATTCGTAGATGAACTTCCAGATGACCGAAGCACCGACGAAAGAAATCGCCATCGGCATGAAGATCAGGCTTTTGGCGATATTGCCCCACCAGATACGGTCGGTCAGCACCGCGATGACGAGGCCGAAGAAGGTGCAGGCCGCTGGGACCACGGCGAGCCAGAGGATGTTGTTGAAGATAGACTGGCGGAACTGCGCGTCCTGGAGTGCCCAGCGATAATTCGCGAGGCCGACGAAGTTGCCGCCCGACCGGTCGTAAAAGGAAAGTATGAAGGTGGCGACGACCGGGTAAACCAGATAAACGACCAGCAGGATCAGCGCCGGACCGAGAAACAACCAGGGACGCACCATGGCGCGGCGGTTGAGATTGACGGAGGCGGAGCGGACATTGTCCACCGGCACGGGAAAGACGATCTGCAGTATCCTGTCGGAAAGCCAGTAATATAAGGCACAGACGAAAACGCCGGCGATCACGACGCCGACGGCTGAAACGATCTGCGATATCATGGCTCTCCCCTTTTCACGGTTTTATGCGTAGCTTTTGATTGGACCGCGCCGGCATCCGGCGCGGTCGTAAGATGGCCGCCTGAGGGGAGGCTTATTTCAGGCCGTCCCACGCCTTCTGGATATCGGTCGCCACGGTCTTGGCGTCCTTGCCGCCGACATAGTCGACCATGCCGGTCCAGAACGCCCCGGCGCCGATCTTGCCAGGCATCAGGTCCGAGGCGTCGAAGCGGAATGTCGTGGCGGTGGTCAGAAGTTCGCCCTGCTTCTTCAGCACCTCGTTGGCATAGGCATTCGAATTTGCACCCTTGAAGGGGGTCAGGAACGACGACTGCGCCATCCACACCTCGTGGGCGATCGGCGTCTTCAGGAAGTCAATGAACGCCTTGGCGGCGGGCGAATCCTTGGTGATGGCAAACATCGTGCCGGCGCCGAGGACCGGCTTTCCGAGCTCCGGCTTCGAAGCATAGGTGGGCAGGTAGAAGAAGTCGGCATCGGTGCCGAGCTTGGTCTCCGGCGGGAAGAAGGACGGAACGAAGGATGCCTGATGATGCAGGTAGCATTTCGGCGGAATGCCGAAGAGGCCCTTCGGGCTGTCGCGGAAGTCGGTGGAGGAAACGGCCGCAACGCCGCCGCTCACATATTTCGGATTTTTGGCGAACTTGCCGAATTCATCGATCGCGCCGACAACGGCCGGATCGTTGAACTTGACTTCGTTGCTCACCCACTTGTCGTAGACTTCCGGTTTCTGGGTGCGCAGCATCATGTCCTCGACCCAGTCGGTCGCCGGCCAGCCCGTCGCGCCGCCGGAACCGAGACCGATGCACCATGGAACACCGCCATCCGCGACGATCTGATCGCTGAGCTTGATCAGGTCCTCCATGGTCTTCGGAACTTCGTAACCCGCTTCTTCGAAGTTTTCGGGCACATACCAGACCATGGATTTGAAATCGGCCTTGAAGGGGAAGCCGAAATACGCCTCCTTGCCGTCCTTGCCCTTGTAGGTGCCGTAACGGATCCAGTCCCCGCCCGAGCCATAGTTGGTCTTGACCCAGTCGGAGTTCTCCTGGCCGAGCGAGGTCAGGAACCCCTTGGCGGCAAGATCGGCCAGGAGGCCGGGTTGCGGAATGATGGCGATGTTCGGCGGAGAACCGGCCTGCGTGTCGATGACGATCTGCTGTTCGTAATTTTCCGAGGAGGAATAGCGGCCGTTGATGCCGGTCGCGGCATTGAAATACGCGAGAACGCTGTTGAACAGCACCTCGTCCTCGCCGCGCCAGGGGCCGAAGAGCGTCAGGTTCTGCCCTTTGAGATTGGCGTGGGCAGCCTTGAAATCCTCATAGCTCTTCCAGTTAAATTTCGAATCCTGGCCGGGCGCGAACTTCAGCTCCTGGGCGACCGCGCCACCGGCAAGAAGCGCTGCCAGCGCCGTACCGATCCAAAATGATGCCTTCATTGAAATATCCTCCCACTGTCCCGGCTTTTTCTACCTTGCCGGGAGTTCCAAAACATGGGGAGAGATTTAACGCTCTCGCGGAGGAGTCAACCCCCGCGCAGCCGACGTGGAACAAATGAAAAAATCTGTCCCCGCAGAATCAGAATCTGGGTGCGGTTTTGCCGGTCGTGCGATAGGCCGCGATGACGGTGTTGGCCATCAGCATTGCGATCGTCATCGGGCCGACGCCACCCGGAACCGGGGTGATGGCGCCAGCGACTTCAGCGGCTTCCGCATAGGCCACGTCGCCGACCAGCCGGGTCTTGCCCTCGCCCTTGTCGGGCGCCGCTACGCGGTTGATGCCGACGTCTATCACGGTGGCACCCGGCTTCACCCAGTCGGCCTTGACCATCTGCGGCCGGCCGACGGCGGCAACCAGGATATCGGCGTTGCGGCATACGGACCCGAGGTCCTTCGTCCTGGAATGCGCCATGGTCACGGTTGCATTGGCGGCCAGGAGCAGCAGGCCCATCGGCTTGCCGAACAGGTTGGAGCGGCCGATGACGACAGCGTTGAGACCCGAAAGGTCACGGCCATGTATACGGTTTACCAGCAGCATGGCCCCGGCGGGGGTGCAGGAAATCAAGCCGGTCTCAAGGTCGCCGGTCGCGATCTTGCCGGCATTGACGACGTGCAGACCGTCCACGTCCTTATCCGGTGAGATCGACAGGATGACCGGCTCGGCGTTCAGGTGCTTCGGCAGCGGGAGCTGGACGAGAATACCGTGGATGGACGGATCGGCATTGAGCTCGGCCACCAGCTTCTCAAGCGCTTCCTGAGTGGTGTCCTCGGGAAGACTATGCTGGACCGATTTGAACCCGCACTGCTTGGCCATCTTGCTCTTGGAATTGACATAGGCGTGGCTGGCCGGATCGTCGCCCACGATGACGACTGCCAGGCCAGGCTTCACGCCGGCCTCCCTTTCGAGGGAACCCGAAGCCTCGGTCACCGCGGTGATTACCGATGCTGCCGCCTCTTTACCATCGATCACCACAGCCATGCGCACCTCCCGCTTGAAACCGCCGCCAATGTATACATTGAGCATGTTCTGAATTTGCCCACCAACGCCCTATGCTGGTCGCAGACAGCAAATGCAAGCGGATTCGATGTCGCAGGCCCCTTATCCTCGGGAGGCGTTCCGGCGGTCGGAATAGACCTGAACCCGTTCGCGCAACTCCGCCATGTTGCGGCGAAGCTCGCGAAGTTCCCCCGCCTTTCGGACCTCTTCCGGAGAGGGAGCCGGACGGCGAGGTGCACCGTAGGACGGCCCATCGGCAAGGCGGCCCGCCATGACGGCCGCGACCAAGGACGGGAGCTCCGCCTCCGGGGCCGGACGGCGATTGATCATCAGCATTTCGCGGATGTGATCGGCAAGCGGACTGTCATTGGCGGGCGCCGGATGGCGCGGGCGCCAGGACGGCTGCGGCTCATAGGTCGGCCGATCGTAAGCCGGGTCATACTCCTCGGGGAGCAAATCCTGCTCGTCCAGATGCTCCGCAAGCAGGTCCCGGTCGACAATCAGCGCGGGCTCGTCGGCCTGATCCATTTCGTCGATGCAGCTCGCGGGCCGCGACGGGCGGCGCTTCAGAAAGACCAGGGCGATGCCGAGGGAGAACCCGATCAGGCCACCGATGCCCGAGAGCTCAGCGGATGAAGGACCCAGCACCGCCGCCGATGCCGCCACGGCCGGAACGACGACCGAGACTTTGCCCGTGGATGCCTTGGCTTCGGTTCCGTGCAGCGCTTCAAGGTAATTTCGCCGTGCCTCGTCCACGGCGGCCTCGAGAGCCGCAAGCCTTGCTCCGGAATCGGCTATTTCCTTGTCGTCGGGTTTCTTCGCCTGCCTCGCCTTCAGCTCTGCCAGATGTTTGGCGGCGACCGCCTCCTGCTGACGAAGCGAGGACACGAGCTGTCTCAGCGCGTCCTGGATGTCGTCCTTCACATCCGCCAGCGCTGCCTGAGCCGCAGCAAGCCGTGGGTGACGCGGGCCAAGATCGCTCGAAAGCTGGTCGACGGCAAGCTTTGCCTCGACATGCCTCTGCCGCTGATAGTCGAGGCCGGTATATTCGAGACTGTCCGGCAGGGGCTTGTTCAGCACGTCCGAGAGCTTCATTGCGGACGCCTGTGCCGCCTTCTGCTTCAGCTCGCCAAGCTGCGCCGTGGCCTCGTTTATTTCTGCAGCAAGCTGCTGCCCGTCGCCCTCCGTCCGGCGCAGTTCGGCAAGCTTCTGCGCGTCGGTCTCGGCGACGAAGCCGGAAAGAGCGGCTTGCGCATGTTCGAGTGCCTGACGCAGCTTCTCCACGACCGGTGCGGAAGATTTCGTACCGGAGAAGGCAATTTCATCGTGAAAAGTGTCGCCGAGCATGTTGGCGATGCGGGCCGCCTCTTCCGGCTCTCCCGCCGTGACGGAGATGGTCACCTCGCCGGCGCGGCGGTCGTAGCTCGTCACAATCGCCTGGGAAAGTCGTTCGCGCAGCCGGTTCTCGGCCTCGGACACGGTCATCGCCTCACCGGAGACGATATCGGACACGATCCTGACGACGCTCGGGCGGTCTACCGAAAACTCGCTGTCACGGCCAAGATTCAGCGCGCGTATGACGTTGTCGAGGCTGGCCCTGGAGCGGAGCGCGGCAGCAGCCGTATTGATCGAGCCTTCGCTCGCGGCTTCGACCTTCAGCCGGGTCTCTGCGCCGAACTGATGCGGAACCGTATCGACGAACAGCAACGGCAAAAGCGCGCCGATCAGCGTGAGCGCACCAACCTTGAGGGCGGCGGATCGCAGACCGGCGAGCATTGCTGCCGGGTCAGGATTTCGGTCGTCTTCGATTTTCACCGACTGATACATGGGATGACCGCGCTAATCTGAGGCCGCCGGCATCCCGCGGGCAGCCCTCTGATTAACGCAGTCTAAAATTTCATGGCAAAGAAAGGGTTAACTTGTCAGGCGAAAGACGGTTGCCGGGACGGGACTGTCGCCTGAGGCGCCGGTTTGCCTTCGATGAAGGTGGACAACCCCGCCCCGGTCATGACCACCAATCCGGTGCGGACAGAAGCGAGCCGGCGCTCGATCCGCCGTTCCTGCCCAAGGCCGGCGGCATCGACGAGGACAAGGTCGAAACGCTGCGGCATATCCTGGTCGAGCGCGACAACCACTACATCATGCCAGGGCGCATGGCGGGCGAAATGCTCACGGAGGGCTTCGACCCGCGCGGTATCCTCGCCGGCTATGCCGATGCGATGCCCCTTTTCCAGGAAGCTCAACAGGGCCGGGACGAACATCGCTGCCGAAAACCGCACCGGTGTCGGTTTTCCATGCCGCGCTTTTGCGAGGATGCTGAAGGCGCGGCCGCCGCCCGGCAGAAGCACCCTGCGGCCCAACTGACTGCGGTAGGCGGGATCGATCATCTGGCGGAAGGCCGTGCGCGCGTCCAGACAGCCGAGTGTCGTACGGTTGCCGCGGAGCGTGATCAGGCTTTCCACGAGGCCGAGCGTTGCGTTCCATCCGAGATCGCAGACGCGCAGGCCGAACAGGGTCCGCTGTGATGCGGCTGCCAGGAAGTCTCCGGATGCGTTCATCGATGCGCTCCCCATGGGGCAAGACCAATTCGTCCCCAAGCTCTAGCAGCGCGCTCTGAAATCGCCTTTAAATCGATCGGTAAAATGCGAACAATGCCCGCATTTCCGAGGCCCTCGCAACAAAAAAGGCCGACCACCACGGCCGGCCTACATTCGTTATGTTATCGCGGTAGCGGTCGTCAGTGGCCGGCCGTGGGCGAGGCTTTCGGATCCTCGATCTTCACGCCCTCGACAATCTTCTTGCCCGGGTTCGGGTTCTTGTTGCCACGCGAGGCGTTGTTTCGAATGTCTTCCTTGGAGAGGTAGTCGAGCTGTTCGACAAGCACCTCCGCCACCAGTCCCTCGCCGAGCTCCTTGTTGAAGTTGTCCTTGATGCTGGTGCGGAATTTTTCGAGGTTGAACGCGCCGGGCTTGCTGAGATCGACCATCTGGTTGCCGATCAGCAGCGTGAAAAGCTGGTCCGTCGTCAGTTCGGTGATCGGCAGCTTGGTATTCTTGATTTTTTCCTTGTCCATCATGAACGAGACACGGCTCAAGAAATACCCGGTGATGGCACCGTCAGCGATCATCGGAATGGTGATCGATTCCCCGCGCACCAATTCGAGAAGCTCCTTCCGCCTGGCCTCTTCGTCGACCGGCGCAGGTGCCGCGGACATCTGCACGGAGAAATACACCGCCCCAAGCGTGACGATGCAGACCCATAGACCAGTGAGAAGGAGCTTGACCATCAGGCCTCGCCGTAGGTGAACTGTTCTTGGGTGTAGGTACCGTCGTCGTCGGCATCGCGGGCAGCGTTCTTCAAGAGATCGGCGACGGCGCGCACGGCGTGAAGATGTGCCTCGACCCGGCGGGCATTGAGCGCCAGCTTGCTCTTCAACCCGTGCATCTGATCGATATGGCCGGTTGCGAGCTGCTTCGGATCGGTGCCACGGAACAGCATGGTCAATTCGTAGAGGCAGCGGCTCTTGTGCGCGTTCGACACTTTCAGGTCGAACTCCGGATCCCGGCCGATCCGTTGATTTTCGTTGTCGATTATCATCTCCAACCGGCCAAGCACGGTCTTGATGCGATAATCATTCGAAACAACTTCCATGTTCTCTGCCCCAGTCTGATGCATGTCAGGCCTCACTCTTCTTTCCGACGCCGAGAACCTGTCGCTCGAAATCGGTGATCATGCTGATTGCGCGGCTGCGATCAGTCTCGTCGGTGGTCGGATTGACCGAGGCCTGACGCTCCGCACGGGCGAGCGCCTGCGAATACATCTGCTCGGCGATGCCGACACCGCCCTTTTGCGACATTTCGTCGGCGATCTTCTCGGCCATCATGCCCTTCCAGAACTCACCGGCGGAGCCCTTGCCGTAAACTTCCTCTGTCTCCTTCGGGAGCATGGAATTCACAAATGTCGAAAGAACCGACGCTTCGAACTTGCGGTATTCCTCCGGCATTTCGGCGACCTTCTTCGGTGCCTCCGGATTGCCGAGACCCGACGCCGTGCCGGGCGCGTCGATGAATTTCATCGCCGCACCAAAACCCTTGCCGACTTCGGCAAGGCTGGTCGCGGCAAAGGCCGCCTTGTTCGCCTTCAGCTTGGCCTGCGCTTCCTGAACGGCTGTCGGGTCCGCAGCGCGGACGACGTCCATGACCAGATCGCTCGGAGGTGAAATCGCCACGTCAGCTCCCTTCATGACTGCCGCGAGCCGCATCCCTGAGGGTGCAAAAGCGCAGCAACGATTTGAAATGGCACATGATCCCGCCCGACCTCGATCGAACCGGCAATCAGTGCAATGACGAGACTATGAAGGTCGAAGCTTGCTGGAGGCTGGCCAGTCTATTTGACTTGCTCGAGGGCGAGCGTGATATCGATCAGCTCGTAGATCGCATCGTCGGCCACTTCGCGGTCTTCGTGATCACGGGCGTCCTTCATGTTCTCTTCCAGGCGGTCGGCCTTGGTCCGCTCCTTGAGCACCTTCATTTCCTGGATCTGCTGAACGCCGGCAAGCTGGCGCTCCTTGGTGGTGAGGCGGCCGAAGCGCTCCGAATAATGCTGAGAGAACTGCCGGTGTACCGGGTTCATCGAGCCGATCGCATCGATGACGTCTTCCATCGACTGATTGACCTCGGCACGGTACCGGGTCGTCGCAGCAAGCTCGTGTTCGGCCATCGTCTCAAGATGCCGCTGGACCGCCACGAGGCGCTTGAGCTTGTCCGACCGCTTGACTGGGCCTGCCATTGCGATCTCCTAGAAGGACCTGAAGATCGGCGCGAAACCATCCGCGTACTGGCGGATAAAGGCGGCGATCGACAGATAGAGAAGGAAAAGCCCTCCCATCAGCAGGAAAGGCGTCGAGATGAAGAAGATCGGGATCTGCGGCGCCATCTTGTTGATGAGGCCGATCGCCACGTTGAACATCAGGCCGAAGATCAGGAACGGACTTGCCAGCCGCAACATGATGATGGTCGACGCGCGCAGCGTATCCGTCAGCGTGATCAGTATCTTCTGCGAATCGATCAGCGCGCCGACCGGCGTCGCCGCGTAGGAATCGACCAGCGCGCGGAACACGATGTGGTGGAAATCCATCATGAACAGGAGCAGCAGGCCGCTCAGCGTCAGCAGAATGGTCAGCTGGTTTTCCTGCGAGTCTTCGAAAATGTCATGGCCGCCCGGCGCCGTGAAGCCGATCGACATGGTCAGGATCGTGCCGGCAAATTGCATCCCGAGCGTATAGAGCCGGGCTATCAGTCCATAAACCGCGCCGATCAGGGCCTCGGTGAAGATCAGGCCAAGATAGGTGGCAGTCGGGTCGGAGGCTCTTGGATAGATCTGGTCCCAGAGAACCGGCAGTATGGCCATGGACAGGGCGACCGCCACGAACAATCGCACCTGAACCGGCACGCGGCCGCTTCCCAGCCCCGGGAGAACCATCACGCACGTACCCATGCGGCAAAACGCAAGGAAAAGAGCGAGAATGGTCCCCTGCGGGTCTGTAATCATGCGAGAATCGTCCTTTGCGGACAGTCTATCACGAAATGGCGCCCAGTATCTTGATTTCGAGGCCCTTGGCGAGTTCCACATGGGAAAGAACCGGGAGGGTCGCGAACAGCCGCTCGATGATCATGCGGACGTAGGAACGCGTTTCCGGCGAGGTGACGAGCACAAAGGGCAGGCCGCGATCCATGAATTCGCGGATGACCTTCGTCGCCTGCTCGCTGAATTCTTCAAGCGTGCGGGGGTCGATGTCGAATTCGACCACTTCGCCCTTGCCGTCGCGCTTGAGCGCCTGATGGAACAGCATGTCCCATTTGTTGCCGAGACGGAGCACGCGCAGCACGCCGTTGTCGGCGAGGTCGCCGCAGAGCTGCTGCGACATGCGAACACGCACGTGCTCGACGATCTGCTCCGTCTTGCGCACATGCGGAGCAAGCTCGGCGACCGCTTCCAGGATGAGATGCAGGTTGCGGATAGAAACGCGCTCGGCGAGCAGAAGCTTCAGCACCGCCTGCAGGCCGGAATAGGACATGTGCGACGAGCAGATCTCGTCTGCGAGCTTCTTGTATTCGGGATCGAGACGCTCGATCAGGATCTTCACGTCCTTGTAGGAGAGAAGCTGCGGCAGGTTGTTGCGGATGACTTCCGACAAGTGGGTCAGCACGACCGAGACGTTGTCGATCGGGTGGAAGCCTTCACGCTTCAAGTCTTCGGCGAAGGTTTCGAGGATCGACACCGCCGGCATGCCGAAAGCGGGTTCGCGGATCTCGTCGCCGGGGATGCTTGGCTTGCGGCCGGATCCGGTGACCACGAGGACGTCGCCGACCCGCAGGGCGTTCGACGCGATCGTCGTGCCATGGATACGGATCTGATAGGATTTCTCCTGGATCGAGATATCGTCGGTAACCTTGATTTCCGGCACCACGAAGCCATATTGCGTCGCGAACTTCTTGCGCATCTTGCCGACGCGGAAAGCCAGTTCCTGGTGGGCGCCAAGCAACCGGGTGGAGACCTGCTTTCCGAGAGCGAGCTCGATTTCGGACGTCTTGAGAACCGACTTGACCGAGTCCTTCTCCATCTCCTTGGTCTGGACGACCTTCTGTTCCTCGTCTTCGCGACGGGCCTTGTTCTCAGCCTCGATGCGGCGCGGAACAAGCCAGGCGCCGAAACCCATCAGACCGCCGAGTGCCATGAAGGGCAGGAAAGGCAGTCCGGGGATGATGGCCAGAAGCGCCATCAGGCCGGCCGACATCGAAAGGGCGCGCGGATAGCCGCTCAGCTGATCGACGACAGCCTTGTCGGTGGAGCCGGCCGTGCCGCCGCGGGTGACCAGGAGGCCGGCGGCGAGCGAAACGATGAGGGCCGGGATCTGCGTGACGATACCGTCACCGACCGACAGCTTGACGAACACGTCGGCGGCTTCGCCGATCTGCATGTCATGGCGGAAATAGCCGATGATGATGCCGCCGAAGATGTTGATGGCGGTGATGATGAGGCCGGCGATCGCATCGCCGCGAACGAATTTCGACGCACCGTCCATGGCACCGAAGAAAGAGCTTTCCTCTTCCAGCTCGGAGCGGCGGCGCTGCGCTTCCTTCTCGTCGATGATGCCGGCCGAGAGGTCCGCGTCGATCGACATCTGCTTGCCGGGGATGGCGTCAAGGGTGAAGCGGGCGCCGACTTCCGCGATACGGGTGGCACCTTTGGTGATGACGATGAAGTTCACCGTGACGAGGATCATGAAGACGATCACGCCGATCACGAAGTCGCCGGACATGACGAGGCTTGAGAAGCCCTGGATCACGTTACCGGCCGCGCCATGACCCTCGTGGCCATGCGACAGGATCACGCGCGTCGTCGCGATGTTGAGCGACAATCGCACCATGGTGGCGATGAGCAGGATGGTCGGGAAGGACGAGAAGTCCAGCGGCCGCTGGATCCACAGCGCCACCATCAGGATCAGCACCGAGAACGCGATCGAGAAGGCAAGGCCAAGGTCGATCAGGAACGGCGGGATTGGCAGGAAGAGGATGCAGAGGATGGCGACGATGCCGCCCGCAAATCCGAGATCGCGACCGTTCGGGGCTACTTTCGGAATGGATAGTGAAGGTGGTTGCGCCATGACTTTCCCGTCTCTTCATGAGATGGCGGCAGGAAGTACTCCTGCCAGTTCATGTCCTGCCTAAAGGGCGAAGCTTGCGCGAAGGTGGGTAGATGAAAAAAGATAGGCGGGCGACAACCGGGTCAGAACCCCGATTGCACCCGCGAAAATACCAGATTGGCAAAAAGATTGATCTGGCCGCCGATAAACGGCGCGGTAATGCCGATCGTGATCATGATGGCGACGATTTTCGGCACGAAAGTCAGCGTCATCTCCTGGATCTGCGTCAGAGCCTGGAGAAATGCGATCAGGACGCCCACGACCATCGCCACAAGGACCGCGGGACCGGAGGCGATCAGGATCGTCCAGATCGCCGCCTGCATGATATCAAGGGCATCGGCTTCATTCATTGCGCCGGCTCCGTCTGCTTCAGTGTTTCGGCGTCATGCCGCGTCGTCTGATCTCAAGTCGCCGCAGGGGGTTTCGTTGGCGCCTGATCCGAAAGAACGATTCCCGGCTGGATGAGAACCTTATCACCCTTATCGGTGATCGCCACCAGACCATCGGAGTAGATTTCCACCTGTTTGATGATGCCGGTGGTCTTGTCGTCGGCGCTGGTGATATACTTGCCGATCATATCGGCTGCCTGCGAGAACGAGTTCGCCTGGATGAGCGACTGCAGGTTCGAGTTCATCTTCACGGACTGCTCGACCTGCGAGAAGGTTGCGAGCTGGGCAATCTGCTCGCTCGCATCCATCGGATCGGTCGGATCCTGATACTTCATCTGGGCGATGAGGAGCTGCAGGAAGTTGTCGTAGTTCAAGCCCGCGGCAGACGCGTCGGACGACGCCGCCTTGCCATTGCCGGAGGCATAAGGGTTGTTGGTGTTGATCGGGTCTACCGCCATGGTGCGATCTCCTTGCGAATCCGCTCGACAGTTGCCGGCGCGAGTTCCCGATTGTTGAGGATACGGTCTTCGATGGGGTAGAGCGCACGGATTGCCTTCAGAGCGTCGAAGGCCCGGCCGGATGCAACCATGCCGTCGATGCGCTTGAGTTCAGCCAGCATCTCATCGTCGGTAAAGCAGGTCAGCAGCATTGCCACCGACTTGCGGAACAATGTCGTCGACTGTTCCTTGCCTTCCGGGTTGATGAGCATCATCTGGGCGATAAAGTAGAGCTGCCGAAGCGGCGTCGTCGCATCTTCCGGCTGAAGAACATGGTTCTCCAGAAGGAACGTGACGTCATTGAGAAATTCCAGCGCGACCTTGCGATCAACGCGCAGAACCGCGCCGTTGATAAATATCCGCTCGCCGGATTTCAAAGAGATGCGAAGCGTACTTTTCATTTAAGTCCATCCCTGATGATGGTGGTCACATCGATAATGCCCTGGAAATTGGTCGATTCGCGGTTTCTGATCTTTTCGCATTCCTTCAGTATCCAGATTGCGATCGAGATCAGATCCGCACGAAGTTCATTGGCCAATTCGTTATCCGGATGCTTCAGATCCTCGACAAAGCGGATCCAGACACGCCGGGTGTAGAACAAAGCCTCAACCGTGGTGCGCGTATAGTTCTTCTCGTCGCGAGCCGCGATCAGAAGATCGATAGAACGATCCAGGGCCTGCCGTTCGCGATCCTTGGCGTTGGCAACGCCGTCCTCCATGATCTCGGCATATGAAAATTGGTACATTCATGTATCCTTCGTCACGAGCCTTCCTTTATTCATCAAAGGAAGTTGGCCAGGCTCAGCTGCTGTATCTTTGCCGTTACTGTATATGCAGTTTCGAGGAGCGTCTTCATCGTGTTGAGACGGGTTGCCGCCTCCGCCGGATCGACGTTCTCCATGCTTCCGAGGCTGGTCGTCAGAATGTCTTTCTGCGCCCGCAACCTTTCCTCAGCCTTGGAGACGCGTTCGGTATAGATACCGACCGACGTCCGCTGCTGGTTGATGCTGCCCTCGCTGTTCATCGCCTTGTTGATGACGCTGGTGGTACGCGTGGCCACGGCTGCACGGGCATCCTTGTCCATCCCGGTCTGCAGGTATTCCATCGAGATGATCGACGCGAAAGCGAAGTTCCGCATGCCCTGGCTATTGGCATTGGTCGAGCTTTCGACCACTTCCGTCGGGCTGATGCGGCTCTTCATGTTCTCGTCGCTGGCATCCGAGAAAAAGGTCTTCCAGAAGTCCTGGCCTACGACGCCCACGGGATGCGGCGGGTTCGTCAGCGGCGAGGAACCGTTGAACTTGCTTTCCAGCTTATCCAGGAAGCCGTTCATCTGGGCCTGCGTCATCTGCTCCTTGCTCGGAATGGCATTGTCCGAAAGGTATTGAGTCAGTTCGGCGGCGACCGCGGCCTTGGCCGGCGATCCCGGCGCGAAATAATCATCGAGCGGCTTCACGTCGGAATTGATGCCGGAGAAGATATATTCGCCCTGAACGGCAGTGTTGGCGAAATTGGTGAACGCGTCCAGCGCGTCGGACATGGCCATGCGCGCCGTCGCCAGGCTCGTCTCGTCGGCCGAGCTTCCAAGCGTCAGGATCGCGCTCTGAATCTTCAGACCCTGCTCGTTCATGCTCTTGAGCGCAAGCTCGGCTGTTTCGAGACGCTGCGTCGCGAGCGCGGCCGTGGTCAGCAGCGAGTCGGTGCGGGTGATGTCGCGGGAAAGATCGATAGCGCGGGAGGTATTGGCGCCAAGCGTGACGCCGAGATCGGCGTGCTTCTGGCTCACCGCCTCCTGGTTCGCTTTCACCATCTCGCGTTGAACGTTCGAGATGGAGTTTCGCATCGTGGTCTGGATCGATAATGTGGAAATGAAAGAGGTCTTCATGATCAGCTCGCAATATCCAAAAGGGCCTTCATCATATCATCGACCGTCGACATGAGCTTGGCGCCGGCCTTGTAGGACTGCTCGATGTCGAGAAGCAGCGACAGTTCTTCGTCGAGGCTGACACCGGTGTTGCTGGAAAACGCTTCAAGACTGCGCGACAGCATGGCCGTCTTCGTCTCGTCTGCGGCGGTCGCCGTGCTACGGAGCTGCTCGAGCCAGCCCATGGAGTCCGCGGCAAAAGAGAGGACGTCCGGCGCATCGGCGATTTCCGTGTCCGTATCGAAAGCCATCGGGCCGGTCAGGTTTTGGTTGTACTTGTCGAGGAGGTCCCCGTAGCTGCTACCGCCCGTGTTGACGACGTAGGCAATGCCGTTGATGCCACCGTCGCGCACCTTGTCGGGCGTGCCTGCCGGAGGGACCACCACCGGATTGACGAAGATCTTGGAGGCGAGGCCCGGAACGATCGTGCCGGCGGCCGGAATGGCCGTCTGCTGCACGCCGGCGGCGTCCTTATATGTAAAGAGGCCGGTCATCGGAGCCAGTGCGCCGGTCGGTCCGGTTTCCGCAAACGAGGTGATCAGGCCTCGGGCGATTTCGTCGAGCTGGCTCTGGAAGGTCGGCGCGATCTTGTCGCGGATCTGCATATGCGCCTGGAGCGAGCCCTTGGCGGTCGTATTGCCCGAATCCCCGGCCTTGAGCGCCACGCCGTCGATATAGACGCCGTTGCCAGTCGTCGATGCGTCGAAGGCTGCGGTATGCTGGAACGTCACCTTGCGCGGTACCGCCTCGAACAGCGTCGTGCCGTCCGTGGTGTAGAGCACCATGTCGTTGCCGCCGCGGGTATAGGACGTGACCCCGACGATTTCAGAGATCTTCTTGACGAGGCCGTCGCGCTCATCAAGAGCGTCGTTCGGATCCGCGCCAGTGGAGACCGCGTTCTTGACCTGGTTGTTGACTGTCTCGAACTTTGCAAGCAACGCATTCAGATCGGTGACGTTCTGCTTGATCTGGTCGTCCGCGTCCTTGCGGATCTGCTGAAGCTTGTCGGATGCGATGTTCAGGCCGGCCGCAACGTCCCGGGCGCTTGAGATGAAGGCGATGCCGATGCCGGTATCGTTTGCCTTTCCGGCGAAAGCATCGAGATTGTTGCGGAAGGCGGCAATCAGCTTGGCGGGGGAGAGCTCGTTGTCGTTCCCCCCCATCAGGTTCTTGATCTCGGTGAGGCCGTCCAGCACCGTCCGCTGGCCGCTGGCGATCGACGAGCTTGCGATCGTCTGGCGCAGCAGCGGCTCGCTGAAGGATCGTGTAATGTCGCCGATAATGGCCCCGTTGCCGCCGGTCACGACCATTGCGGATCGGCGGGTGTAATCGGGGTTCTGTGCATTAGCGATGTTCTTCGCCGATACAGCCGACTGCGTACCGGAGTTGGTGAAGATCGACTGTGCCGTAGACAATGCTGATGCGAGCGACATTTTTTACTAACCTCTTGAGACTTATTCTCTCGATCGTCGGTCCGATTATCTCTTCAGATTGATCAGGACGTCCATCAGGTCGGAACCGGTCTGGAAGACCTTCGAGTTCGCGGTATAGACACGCTGCGATTCGATCATTTCCGTCAGTTCGCTGGCGATATCGACGTTGGAGCTTTCCAGCGCGCCGGAGTAGATCTGGCCGAAGGCGCCGGCCTGCGGGAAGCCGATGGTGACGACGCCCGAGTCGTTGGTCGGCAGGTAGACGTTGCCGTTCTGCGGAAGCAGCTTGTCGATGCTCGGAACCGTTGCGAGAGCCACCTGGTAGATCGGGCGGCGACCGCCATCCTGATAGACCGCCGTGACCAGGCCATCGCCGCCGATTTCGACGTCGGTAATCGGGCTCGGCGCGTTGCCGTCGATGATGCCCTTGCCCGGAGTGAAGGCCGCTGCGAACTGCGTCATATCCGACAGGTCGATCTTGATCGACTGTGCAGGGGTGGCGCCGTCGTTCGGATCAACGAAGGTGATCGAGTTCGGAGAGGCCGGAGCCGTCGTCTTTAGCTTGTTGGTGTTCGGGTCGAATTCCAGGGTCACCGTCTGCTGCACAAGGACCTTGGGCGCCGTTGCAGTATAAGGGAAACCACCGTTGGTAGATTGATCCTGGCGATAGACCGAGACTTCCCAGGTATCGGGACCGGCGCCCGTCTTGGTGTAGTAGAAATCATAGAGCACCTTGGCACCGGCGTGGTCGTAAGCGGTCAACGAGCTCTTGTTGGTGATGACAGCAGTTGCAGCGTTAGCACCCGGACGGTTAGCAAGCGGAACGATAGCCGCCCCCTTGTCGAGGTTGGCCGGGAAGCTGCCTGCGGTCGACGGCGAGGACACCATGCCGAAGTCGTTGATGTTGATTTCCTCGAGGCCGTTGAAGCCGTTGACGACGGCGGCCGGCGGGTTGGTGCCGTAGGGATAACCCATCAGGTTGAAGCCGGCGGTGTTCTTGAGGAAGCCCGTCGCGTCCTTCACGAAGGCACCGGCGCGGGTCAGGTAGGGAGTACCGTTCGGATCGCTGACGATGAAGAAGCCTTCGCCCTGGATGGCGAGGTCGGTCGACGACGTGGTGTACTGGATGCCGCCCTGTTCCGCGATGCTGTAGCGGACGTTGGTTTCGACACCACCGGAAGAATACGAACCCTGAGTCGAAGGCAGAACCAGCGTGGAGAACGCCGTGGAAGAACGCTTGTAACCGACGGTGCTCGAATTCGCGATGTTATCGCCAACGGTGCCGAGACGGTTTGCCTGAGCGTTCATGCCCGAGACGGCCGTTTTCATCGTGCCGAAAATACTCATAGGAAATCTCCGTTTTGTCTGATGGAGAGAGTAGGTGGTGGGCCTTGCGTGAAGCTGTCTGCTTACGTTCCCCGCCGAAAATTTGCGGCAAGGCCCTGTTAAAAAATCAGTTCCAGTCGATGCAATAGCCAAGGAAACGCTTGGAATCGACGGGATCGAAGCCGAGCTTCTTGCGCAGCTTCTTGCGCAGCTTGCTGATATGGCTTTCGACGACGTTCTCTTCGACTTCCTCGTCGAAGATGCCGTAGATCGCGTTGAAGATCTGGGTCTTGGAAACGCGACGACCGCGATTGGAGACCAGGTATTCGAGGATGCGGCGCTCGCGGCGCGGCAACGCGAAGACGTCGCCGTCGATTTCCGGATCGCGACCGTCGGAGAACACCCGAATCGAACCGATGTCGGTGAAATTCGAGATCGCCTTCAGCCGGCGACGGATCGCAGCGGCACGCGCCAGGATCTCGCGGGGATGAATGGGCTTGCGCACCACGTCGTCCACGCCGCTGTCGAAGAAGGCGAGGGTCGCCTCCAGGGATGGCTGATCGCTGACTGCGATCACCGGTGCCATGGACCGGTCCCGGATGGCCCGCGGCAGTTCGAGCGTACGCTCGCCCTGGCCGATCAGGAAGGCTTCGACCGCGGCAATATCCGAGTCAGCTGCCGTACTCACCCATTCGCCAAATTCTTTTGGATCGAACCCCTGGGAAGGAATTCCTTCACGTCCAAAAAGAGATGTGTAACCGTCTTTCACGAGCTCACGCTCATCAACCACTACGATCATTCGTCCGCCTCCGAATCACTTGTGGTGCTTCAATATGTCTATGGGTACGAATCGGCGGAATCCGAGACAAGCTGTGTGAAGTTAACCAAACAAATTAATAGTTGATTAAGAACTGCACCGCGATTTGCACTAGATGTAGTGGGTGCACCATTTTCGGACACAAACTTTCGGTGGAAAAATTAACGTCTCGTAAAAGAAGACTTGCATGGCCATTTTCGCCATAAACGCAAATCGGTGCAATTTTGCGATTCTTTATTTCGGTGATTCAACCGGTGATTGCTTAGTTGGCACAGAACCGGGAAGCGTTGGAAGTCCACTCCCCGTAGCCTGTGGCGACGAGATTGCTGATCACCCGGCAGACATATTGCTTCTGAGCGGGATTGTTGTTCGGTCCCGCGTGGTATCGTGCCACCGCCATCGTCCAGGTCTCGTGTTTGTCGTGCAGGTTCCGGAGGAACTTTGCCGCGTATTCCACATTGCGTTTCGGCTCGAACATCTCCTCCGGCGAGGAGAAATTTTCACCGTGGAAATGGTGATTGATCTGCATGCAGCCGATATCGATGAGCTTCCTGCCCTGCCGTTTGGCGTCGTAAAAGGTCGTCATCGCCGCCTGCTGCGAGGGAGGGAAATAAGCCTTGCCCTCGACATTCATGGCATAGGCACTGAGGCTTCCCTTGCGGCCGGTCTCGGTGAGACCGACCGAATAGAGGATGCCTTCCGGTACGCCGTATTTCGCCGCAGCAGCCTGTATTTCTCGCTCGCAGACGCCGGAACTCAAGGACGCACCCGTGCTCGGCGCCGCGCTGTAGGCGGGAGCTCTGACGGGCGTGCGCGGTGTCGCGGGAACCTTGCTGGGAGGCGTGGCGGGCGCTGCCGCGCCCTGCTGACCTCCCCAACCTCCGGAACTGAAGAGCGATCCGGCGTCGACGTCAGAGGTAGAGCTGACCAGGACGAGCCCCACCAGGAGCGGTACCAGCCACATTGTCCGATGCCGCGTCATTTGCGTTCCTCGTTCCCTGATCTGCGGCCTGACGCTCCCCATTCTGCTGTTGGCCACGGGCAGCCTGGCCCTGACGCCCGCCCTCGGCCATGGCCTGCTGACCGGTCTGGCCGGGCTGCCCCTGCTGGCTGCTGGTCCCATCTGAATCGGCCGTCGGCGCGATGCTGATGGTCACCTGGTCGACGGCGAAGCCCTGAGCACGCAGCGCATCCAGAATGCCGCCGCTGTCCTCGCTGAGCTGGCGATAGGCCGCTCGGGTCTCGACGGTCAGATGAACATTGAGTTCCTCGCCGTGAAGCCGCAGCGTGGCCGTCACCGCGCCGAGATCGTGTGGGTTCAACTGCAGCTTCAGCGTATTCACGACCGTGCCGGTGCTGCTCTGCGCCGCTGCATTGGAAAGCGCCGAACTCGGGCTCATGGCGCCCGCCCAATCGGCATCTCCCGACAGCATGGCGGTGAGATTTGCGCCGTTAGAATTCGGTGCGAGCCCGAGGAAGCGGCGCGCGTCGAGCACGGTGATGTTTTCGGCGGCACCGCCCGACGACGATCTGAATTCCGCCGTGCTGCGCTCACCCCGACCACCGACGGCCATATCGACATGCTGATCGTTACGCGCATTGCTGAAACGGAAGACACGCGTGCCGGGAGCGCCCCGGTCTGCATCCACCGGCGTCGAAAGAGGGTCCCCTTCGGCGCCGCCGGCGCCTGCGTGCTTGGCATCCTTCAGGCCGAGGGCATCGACTTCGCGCCCGTCGTCATCCTGACCCTTGGTTCGCTTGTTCTGCTGCCCGGTCGCATTCTTCGATGCCATCGCGTTGATAGCGCCGGCTGCCTCACCGCTCGTCAAAAGCGACAGCATGTCGGTGATCTTGGCATCGTCCGCGACCAGCATGGAGACGTCGAGATCTTCGCCGCCCTCCGTCTCGGCCTGCGCGTCCTTTTCGGATTTGCCGGGGCGCTTGCCTTGAACTTCGTCCGATTTCCGCGCGACGGCTTTTGCGGCCTCCAGGGCTTCGCGAAGCTTCCTTTCGGCGGGCGTCATCTGCTTTTCTTTGGCGTCGTTCACCGGCGCCTGCTTCAGGGCGGCGGAATCTTCCGCCTCCTCGGCCGGGCGGCGAAGGGATTGCGGCTTGATGTCGATGATCGGTTTTGGCTTGCCCTGCTTCACGTCGCCAGCCATGCGTTCTTCCGCAGAAGACGCGCGGGCGTCCTCGTCCGGCACGTCGCCGGCACTCGAAGACGCCTCGCGGTCAAAACCGGAAAGGGCGTCGGAGAAGCCGCCAGATGAACCGTCGGCACCTTTGCGACCGGCAACACCCTGCTTCGTAGACGAAGCCGCGTCGGCTGCGCCAGTCTTACCACCACCAAGAATGTCAGTAATCATTTGGAAGCGTTCCCCTCCTTCAGCATTTCGTCGATAGCACTCAATTTCGAACGACCGCTATCGACGAATGTCTGGAAGGCCGGATCGAATTTGGCAGCGGTGCCGGCCATCGGACTTTCCGTGGCGGAGGCAGGCCCAGCGATCTCATTCCTGGGCAACGCGACTGGAGATTTCGCGTCTTCTGTATTGGTCACTTTGATAGCTTTATCTTGTGCGAGGCTGTCGGTCGTAGGCCGGCTAACGACTTGCTCCGCCACCACTTTTGCCGCTTGCCGCAAGGCACGGTCGCGTGGCGAAAGCGTTTCCTCGGGAACGTCGGCTATCGCCTGGATGGCCTGCCCGATATCCTTCGTCGGGATATTGGCAAACCCGCCATAAAGCTTCGCGAGCGCCTCGGGCGTCGGAGTTTTGGCAAGCGCCTCGGCCTTCGCCGAAGCGAGACGCGCAAGATCGTTCTTGCCGGCAATCGCAGCCGAACGCGCGATGCGCAGGAAAATCTCACGGCGCCGGTCGGCGTCCATGAATTCCAGCGCTCCGTCGATGTCATCCTCCGTGATCTCACCGAAATGACCGACGGCCAGTTGTACGAAGAAATCCGCGAACTGGCTGGCGTAGGGCGAATGGATGAAACGCCGCGCGTATTTGCGCGAATAGGAGAGCGCCGGCGCCACCATATTGGCATCGACGGTGATTGCCACCGATCGACGCAGCGCGGCTTCCTCGATGATCGTGCCGGGCGCCGTCAAGCGCGCCCAGTCATAAAAAACCAGGGCGCCCTTCGGATCCTTGGCGACCATCACGTTTCCGCTGACGAGCGAAAGGTAGGGACCGATCTTCTCGTCCCGATATTCCTTGGCCATCTCGCTGAGGCTTTTTTCGATCAAAGTTCCGCGGCCGCCGAGGTATTTCCTCAATCCGTCGGCAACGCGGTTATCGAAATTGCCCGCGACGTCGCGCGAGGCGAGATATTCGAGCGTGGCGGGATTGCCGCCGCTCATGGCGTAAATCAGCGCCGCGTCGACATTGCGCGGATCTTCGAAGATGGACGCAGGGGCCGTCCGCAGGCGCTGGTCGATCGTCCCCAGCATGAAGCGCTGCATTTCCGCGGCAGAATGATCGCCGAGCACGACGGAATCCTGCACGAATTGCAAGGAGCGAAGCATCGCATAGGGCGCAAGGTCCGTACGATCCTGAGCCGATGCCGCAGGGGCGAATGCGACCCCGAAAAAGAGGCCGGCCGCAATCAAGGACTTTATGCCCACAGCCATCACTATCCCTCGTCCGCCTCGAGCAGGATTTCGATACGCCGGTTTCCAGCTGCGAGCGGATCGGCCGGCACCTGGAGGCGCCTGTCGGCGAAGCCGGAAACCTGCTTGACGCGATCTTCCGCCAAGCCGCCATGCACCAGCATGTAATAGGCGCTGTGAGCACGGGACATGGAAAGGCGCCAGTTGTCGTTCTCGGTACCCTTGAACTGACGGCCGTCCGTATGCCCGCGCAGGACGATGCTGCCCTTTCGATCCTTGAGGATCTGGCCGATCTTTTCCATCGCCAGCACCATTTCGCGGCGCGGCACGGCCGAACCGATATTGAACATCGGATCATCCGCCTGGTCGGAAATCGACACCAGCAGACCGCCTTCCGCAGGCGTCACGACCAGACCTTCCGCCAGCTTGCCGGCGATACCGGAAATCTGCTGCTGGATTTCCTTCTTCAGCTCGTCCGCAGCCTTCAGCTCCGCCTGCTCTTCCGCTTTGGCACCGTCTTCCGGCTTTTGTCCGTTGAGGTTGGCGGGCTTTGCCGCCTGCGCACCCGAGGCCGTCTGCGGCTTATCCATCTGCGTCGGGTCAGGACGCGGAATGGGAATTGCGACAGCCATTTGGGTCTGCTGCAGCTGCGTGTCGGCTTCAGTGGATTTCGGCGCCTGCTGGTATTGCGGCGCCTGGCCCATCTGGGCGAGCGGATCGTCACTCGCCGTGGTCTTCACAGCCTGCTCGGGTCCTTCGGCGCGCGACATCTGCATCTGTTTGGTCCAGAAGTCCGGATCGAAGGGGTCGCGATAAGCCTGGCCGCCGTCGGCACCGGTCGCGGGGCCGGAATCGCTGGCACCGCCCTCGCCCTTGGCGCTGACATTCGCCTGCTGGCCCACCTGTTGAGCGATCTCGGCAAGAACGGAATAGGGGTTCTCGAAGAAGTCCGCCTCGGAATAGTTGGGCTCGTCACCCGACGTCGAGGTCATGTCCTCCCCGGTCGCCGCAGCAGAACCCTGAACGTTGCCCTCCGCCTTGACCTTCGATTTCTCGCCGTTTTCCTGACCCTCGGCCGCATCGACCGGCTTTTCCAATCCCTTCGAGGCCGGGGTCTCGTCGGAAAGCTTGATCGGGTTGAAATAACTCGCCATCGAGGCTTTCGTCTCCTCGTTGGCGGCGTTGACCAGCCACATGACGAGGAAGAACGCCATCATCGCGGTCATGAAGTCGGCATAGGCAATCTTCCAGGCGCCGCCATGGGCGCCATCGTCGTGTCCGCCGCCATGTCGCTTGACGATGACGACCTCGTTCTTGCCGTGGTGATGGTTTTCGCCTTCGCTCATCCCAATACCTTCTTCAGACTCGCCAGCCATGCCGACATCCGGGTCACAAGGGCGCTCTCGCCGATGTCGACCGCAATATCGAGGTCAGGCGCTTCGATGTGGCGCAGGAGTGGGGTGGGCTCTCCAAGCGCAGTTTTCAGTTTTTCGAACAGATGCAGCGGGCCGCGGACGGTCAGGGTCCCGACGTCGCCCTCGAGTATCGCGCTGCGGATGATATCCGCCATGTCGGCTATCGCCTTTGCGACGAGCGCCTCGTCCAGGAGAGGCGACAGGATTCTCGCCGTCTGATCGCTGACCGCCTGCGCCGTCAATCCGGCAATGTCCTGAAGTCCGGTCGCGATCATCGCAGCCGCTTCGGTTTCATATTTTTCGCGCAGCGCCGCCATCTCTTCCGCATGCGCGGTCAGAAGCGCTTGCCGCTCTTCATCAAAACGCTGTTGAAGCTCCTCGGACGCGGTGTCGTGGCCTTTCGCATAAGCTTCGGCGCGTTCGGCTTCGATGTCCACAGGCTCCTCGACGACAGCGGGAAACGCGGGATCGTCTTCGAAGCCATCGCCGAAACCATCGGCCAGCAAGGGCATCGGCGGGGCTTGCGGCTCGCTGAAATCCTTCAGGTAGCGGGCGAGCGAAGCACTCATCGGGCGCCCCCCTGTCCTGCCGTCGCCTTTCGTTCGAGGCTCGTCATGAGCCTCCCGAAAGCGCAAATCGTCACCGCTGCAATCATCGTATCATCCCGACAAGGTTGCCATTCGTTTGCCCCCGGCGACACAAGACACTTCGCCGGACTTTAACGGAACGGTAGGAAGTTAAACTTGCGCGAGGATGAAGATACCGCATTACATGGGACGTTGCGGACAGGTTCGACCGGGCGTCAGGCGGCGGCCGGGTGACCAGCGCCGCGCGGTCTTAACCCTGCCGGAACAACTGCAGGATGTTTTCGGCGTTGGTGTTGGCGATCTGGAGCGACTGGATGCCGAGCTGCTGCTGGGTCTGCAACGCCTTCAACCGTGTCGATTCTTCGTTCATGTCCGCATCGACCAGTCGGCCGACACCCTTGTCGATCACGTCGGTCAGAGAGGCGACGAAGCTTTCCTGCAGATCGATGCGCTTCTGGATCGAGCCAAGGCTCGAAGCGGCACTCGTCATCGCCAGAAGCTGTTTGTCGAGGAAACGCTCCATCATATCAAGCACCGCGTCAGTGTTCGGCGCCGAGCCTGGGACCATCGTGTTCATCTTTAAGGCAAGGTCGTTGAGCTTGTTGATGTCGACCGTGGTGACCGATATCCCAAGTTTTCGGTTGTTGAGATTGTTCGCAGCGGTCACAACGAAATAATATTTGGTCGTGCCGTCGTCGTGAGCAGGGGTCGTTACCGCCGGTGCCGTAGCCGGATCGGTCGTCGTCACCTGCGCCCACTTGCCTTCCCCGACCTTCAGATAAAAATTGCCGCCGACTGCGTAGATGCTCGTGTCGACTGTATTCGTATCCGGTCCCAGCGCCATCAATTGGCTTTCGGCGAGAACCGAGACGGCGTAGGACGCGTTCGTTGAACCCATCGTGCCGTTGGAAGTGGTCATGTCGACGGCGACTTCGCTCTCGGCAACGAACTTCACGGACGAGTCCAGGATGCCGAGATTGCCGCCGTTGAGGTCGAAAAGGACCGTCTTGGAATCAAGCGTATAGTCGACGGTCTTGACCGCGACCTCACCTGAGGCCGTGCGGGTGAACGACGCAACCACCTGTTTGACGACCGGCTTTTCCTGAGCGTTGGTGCCGCCGTCGCTGATATAGTCCTGAAGCCAGTTCTCGCCGGAGAAGGTCGCCGAGTCCGAGATGCTCTTCAGCTGTTCCTGGAGCTGGGCGATTTCTTCCTGGATCTTGCCGCGATTGGAGCCGACGCCGTAAGCCGCAACGATCTTGGATTTGATTTCGACGACCGTGTCGATCGCGCTTTCCATCGCCGTGTAGGCAGTGTCCACCTTGGCGGCGCCGAGGCCAAGCGCGTCCTGGATGGTCGAGAGCGCATGATTGTCGGAACGCATCGTGGTTGCGATCGACCAGTAGGCGGCATTGTCCGCGGCCGTCTGAACCCGCATGCCCGAGGAAACCCGCGCCTGGGTAATTTCCATGTTGCGGTCGATCGAGCGCAACGTCTGCAGCGCAGCCATAGCGGCGGGATTGGTCAGGATGCTGGTCATCGGCCGTGCCTCGGTCAAATGGTCTGGAAATCCGGAGTACTTCACCGGAAACGACGAGAGGCATCATGCGTACCGCCACTCAGCATCACAGATGCGGGCGGTCTGTCGTTCTTAACAAATCGTTAAATCGACAGTTATCAAACCCGGTCGAGGATTGGCAAGAAGTTAATGAAGTCTTAACGGCCTATCCGACAACCGTGCAGGTTTCGCGCAAGCCACGCGCCAAACGCGAAAAACCGCGCCTCTTTCGAGACGCGGTCTTCTTTCCGGAATATTTGCTATCACGCCAGCAGAGCAGGACGAAACCGCTCCTAGCCTAGAGCGCCGCTTACTGACGGAAGAGCGACAGAATATTCTCGGAACTGGTATTGGCGATCGAGAGCGACTGGATCGCGAGCTGCTGCTGGGTCTGCAGGGCCTTGAGCCGGGTCGACTCTTCGTTCATGTCCGCATCCACCAGTCGGCCGATGCCGCTGTCGATGGAGTCGGTCAGCTTGGAGACGAAAGCTTCCTGCATGTCGATGCGCTTGTTGATCGACCCGAGTTTCGCCGTTGCGCTGATGAGCTTTTCGAGCTGCCCGTCGACGAACGAGTTGAGAGCGGCCATGAGATCGGCGTCGTTGGCCTTGGTCCCCATCCCGAGATAGCTGACACCGTTCGAATTGCGGTAGTCATCGAGCTTGGTGATGTCCAGTTCGGAGATGGAGATGTTGGCGGCGTACTTGATGCCTGCGGTTGCCGTTGCACCGGCCGAGAAATCGTATCCCTTGGTGGTGTAGACAGCGTCGATGTAGGCGCCGCCGACCTTGATGAGATAGGTGCCGCCGGTGCCGGACGTGTAGATGCCGTTGGTGTCGCCCTTCATGTAGACGCCGCCGCCGACATCCTTCCAGATTGCGTCCGTAGCATAAAACGCGGCAGTGTTGATCTTGCCGAAGTAATCCTTGTGGTTTGTCGTGCCATCATCATAGTTGATCGCCCGGAAGCCATTGTAGGAATTGCCGTCGAGCAGACCGCCGTGACCGCCGCTCAAGTCGAACAGGACGTTCGTTTCGTTCAGAATGACATCCACCGACTTGACGGCGACGTTGCCATCGGGATCGCGGATGAACGAGCTTACAACCTGCTTGACGACCGGGCTTGCCGCGTAGATCACGCCCGTGGTGGGGTTGGAGGCACCGCCGACTTCGGCCTGCAGCCAGTTTTCACCGGAGAACGAAGCAGAAGACGTGATGCTCTTCAACTGATCCTGCAGCTGCGAGATTTCTGCCTGGATCTTCGCCTTGTCGACGCCGGCTTCCGAGGCGGTAACGAGCTTGTTCTTGATTTCCTTTACGACGTCGACAACGCTTTCCATTGCGGAATAGGCGGTATCAACCTTGGCGGCGCCGAGACCGAGGGCGTCCTGGACCGCGGAGAGCGCGCCGTTGTCGGAACGCATGGTGGTCGCGATCGACCAGTAGGCGGCGTTGTCGGACGCGGTGCCGACGCGCAGGCCGGAGGAAACCCGGTCCTGGGTGGTCTGCATCTGGCTGTCGATGTTGCGGAGAGTCTGGAGAGCAGCCATGGCTGCGATATTGGTAAGAATGCTGGTCATCTGATTTGCCCCTTGATTGGCTAGATGGAAGGGACATTTCCGGGATTACACCGGTGAACGTTGGCTTGGCCTGATGCCTGTTAACCGTTTCTTCGTCTTGGTTAACCCATCGTTTCGATGAGCTCAGTTAAGGTGGAAATGGTTAACAAAGGTTAAATGGAATTTAGGAAAGTTAACAAAAACTATCGGGACATAAAAAAAGCCGCGCCCGGGAAGGGCGCGGCTTCTTTGTGCCGAATGACGCGTCTTGTTAACGGAAGAGCGACAGGATGTTCTGCGAGTCGGAGTTGGCAATCGAGAGCGACTGGATCGCCAGCTGCTGCTGGGTCTGCAGTGCCTTGAGCCTGGTCGACTCTTCGTTCATGTCCGCATCCACCAGTCGGCCGACACCCTTGTCGATCGAGTCGGTGAGCTTGGAGACGAAGTCGGACTGCATCTCGAGCCGCTTCGCAACGGCGCCGAGCTTGGCCGCCCCGCTGTTCATCGCTTCCAGCTGACCGTCGACGAACGAGGTCAGTGCCGCCATGAGATCCTCATCGGTGGCTTTGGTACCGAGGCCGAGGTAGCTGACACCGCTGGAGTCGCGGTAATCTTCGAGCCTGGTGATGTCGAGGTCGGAAACCGAGATGTCCGAAGCGTACTTGATGCCGCCCGTCGCCGTCGCGCCGGCCGAGAAGTCGTAACCCTTGGTCGTGTAGACCGCGTCGATGTAAGCGCCGCCGACCTTGATCATGTAGGTGCCGTTGGAGCCCGAAGAGTAGACGCCGTTGGTGTCGCCGCGCATGAACACGCCGCCGCCGATGTCCTTCCAGACGGAGTTGGTCGCATAATAGGCCGACGTGTTGATCTTGCCGAAGTATTCCTTCTGGTTCGTCGTGCCGTCGTCGTACTTGATGGCGCGGAAACCGTTGAGGGCGTTGGCATCGAGAAGACCGCCGCGGCCGCCGCTCAAGTCGAACAGGACGTTGGTTTCGTCCAGAACGACGTTGATGGACTTGACGGTGACATTGCCGTCGGCATCACGGATGAACGAACCGACGAGCTGCTTGGTGAGTTCGCTGGCGGCGTAGATGATGCCGGTGGTCGCGCTCTGCGAGCCGCCGATTTCGGCCTGGAGCCAGTTTTCGCCGGAGAACGAAGCGGAAGAAGCGATGCTCTTCAGCTGGCTCTGCAGCTGGGTGATTTCTTCCTGGACCTTGGACTTGTCGACGCCCGGTTCGGAAGCGGCAACCAGCTTGTTCTTGATTTCGGTGACGACATCGATCGCCGATTCCATGGCGGAATAGGCAGTGTCGACCTTGGCGGCGCCGAGGCCGAGTGCGTCCTGAACTGCGGAAAGAGCGCCGTTGTCGGAACGCATGGTGGTCGCGATCGACCAGTAGGCAGCGTTGTCGGAAGCAGTCCCGACGCGCAGACCCGACGAAACTCGGCTCTGCGTGGATTCCATGTCGGTCGCGATGCCGCGCAGCGTCTGCAGAGCAGACATAGCTGCAATGTTGGTAAGAATGCTTGTCATTTTAGGTGCCCCTTGAGTGGCTGATTACGAAAAGGGACATTCCGGATTTCACCGGGAACAGCGGGCAGCATCATGCTTGTTAACCATTTAATTTTCTTGGTTAACTCACTGTTTCGATGCTGTTAGGTAACCGCAATATGGTTAATGAATATTGAAGCCGATCGGGAAATTGAGAAAAGCGATTAGGAAATTGAAAAAGCCGCGCCCGAATTCGGACGCGGCCCTTTTTTAAGTCCATGGCGTGGTCAGCCTCCGCGCCATTTTCCCTGTTTCGATTAACGGAAGAGCGACAGGATGTTCTGCGAGTCGGAGTTGGCAATCGAGAGCGACTGGATCGCCAGCTGCTGCTGGGTCTGCAGTGCCTTGAGCCTGGTCGACTCTTCGTTCATGTCCGCATCCACCAGTCGGCCGACACCCTTGTCGAAGGAGTCCGTCAGCTTGGAGACGAAGTCCGTCTGCATGTCGAGACGCTTGGAGACAGCACCGAGCTTGGATGCCGCACTGTTCATCGATTCCAGCTGGCCATCGACGAACGAGGTCAGTGCCGCCATGAGGTCTTCATCGCTGGCTCTGGTACCGAGGCCGAGGTAGCTGACACCGCTGGAGTCGCGGTAATCTTCGAGCCTGGTGATGTCGAGGTCGGAAACCGAGATGTCCGTCCCGTACTTGATGCCGGCCGTTGCAGTCGCACCAGCCGAGAAGTCGTAACCCTTGGTCGTGTAGACCGCGTCGATGTAAGCGCCGCCGACCTTGATCATGTAGGTGCCGTTGGAGCCCGAAGAGTAGACGCCGTTGGTGTCGCCCTTCATGAACACGCCGCCGCCGATGTCCTTCCAGACGGAGTTGGTCGCATAATAGGCCGACGTGTTGATCTTGCCGAAGTATTCCTTCTGGTTCGTCGTGCCGTCGTCGAACTTGATGGCGCGGAAACCGTTGAGGGCGTTGCTGTCGAGAAGACCGCCGTGGCCGCCGCTCAGGTCGAACAGGACGTTCTGTTCGTCGAGGAGGACGTTGATGGTCTTGACCGCGACGTTGCCGTCGGCATCACGGATGAACGAACCGACGAGCTGCTTGGTGATTTCGCTGGAGGCGTAGATGATGCCGGTGGTCGCGCTCTGCGAGCCGCCGATTTCGGCCTGGAGCCAGTTTTCGCCGGAGAACGAAGCGGAAGAAGCGATGCTCTTCAGCTGGCTCTGCAGCTGGGTGATTTCTTCCTGGACCTTGGACTTGTCGACGCCCGGTTCGGAAGCGGCAACCAGCTTGTTCTTGATTTCGGTGACGACGTCGATTGCCGATTCCATGGCGGAATAGGCAGTGTCGACCTTGGCGGCGCCGAGGCCGAGTGCGTCCTGAACCGTCGCGAGCGAACCCTTGTCGGAACGCATGGTGGTCGCGATCGACCAGTAGGCAGCGTTGTCGGAAGCAGAACCGACGCGCAGACCGGAAGAAACGCGGCTCTGCGTGGATTCCATGTCGTTGCTGATGCCGCGCAGCGTCTGCAGAGCAGACATAGCTGCAACGTTGGTGAGAATGCTAGTCATATTGATTGCCCCTTGAATGGCTAATTGTAGGAAGGGACATTCCGGACGTCACCGGGAACAGCGGTCAGCTTCATGCTTGTTAACCATTTAATTTTCTTGGTTAACTCACCGTTTCGATGACCTAAGAATGGAGCAATATGATTAAGGAACATTGAAGTGATCCAGAGAATAAAAAAGGCCGCGTCCGAATTCGGACGCGGCCTTTTTTGGAGGTCGATGGCGCGGTCAGCCTCCGCGCCATTTTCCCTGTTTCGATTAACGGAAGAGCGACAGGATGTTCTGCGAGTCGGAGTTGGCAATCGAGAGCGACTGGATCGCCAGCTGCTGCTGGGTCTGCAGTGCCTTGAGCTTGGTCGACTCTTCGTTCATGTCCGCATCCACCAGTCGGCCGACACCCTTGTCGATCGAGTCGGTGAGCTTGGAGACGAAGTCAGACTGCATGTCGATGCGCTTCGATACGGCACCGAGCTTGGCTGCCGCACTGCCCATCGATTCCAGCTGACCGTCGACGAACGAGGTCAGCGCCTGCATGAGATCCTCATCGCTGGCTTTGGTACCGAGGCCGAGGTAGCTGACACCGCTGGAGTCGCGGTAGTCTTCGAGCTTGGTGATGTCGAGGTCGGAAACCGAGATGTCCGCTCCGTACTTGATGCCGGCCGTTGCAGTCGCACCAGCCGAGAAGTCGTAACCCTTGGTCGTGTAGACTGCGTCGATGTAAGCGCCGCCGACCTTGATCATGTAGGTGCCGTTGGAGCCCGAAGAGTAGACGCCGTTGGTGTCGCCCTTCATGAACACGCCGCCGCCGATGTCCTTCCAGACGGCGTTGGTTGCGTAGATCGCAGACGTGTTGATCTTGCCGAAGTATTCCTTCTGGTTCGTCGTGCCGTCGTCGAACTTGATGGCGCGGAAACCGTTGAGGGCGTTCTGGTCGAGAAGACCGCCGCGGCCGCCGCTGAGGTCGAACAGGACGTTGGTTTCGTCGAGAACGACGTTGACGGACTTGACCGAGACGTTGCCGTCGCTGTCACGAACAAACGAGCCGATGAGCTGCTTGGTGATCTCGGTGCCGGCCTGCATGATGCCGGTGGTGGCGTTCTGAGTGCCGCCGATTTCGGCCTGGAGCCAGTTTTCGCCGGAGAACGAAGCGGAAGAAGCGATGCTCTTCAGCTGGCTCTGCAGCTGGGTGATTTCTTCCTGGACCTTGGACTTGTCAACGCCCGGTTCGGAAGCGGCAACCAGCTTGTTCTTGATTTCGGTGACGACGTCGATCGCCGATTCCATGGCGGAATAGGCAGTGTCGACCTTGGCGGCGCCGAGGCCGAGGGCGTCCTGAACCGTCGAGAGCGAACCCTTGTCGGAACGCATGGTGGTCGCGATCGACCAATAGGCAGCGTTGTCGGAAGCAGAGCCGACGCGCAGACCGGAAGAAACGCGGCTCTGCGTGGATTCCATGTCGTTGCTGATGCCGCGCAGCGTCTGGAGCGCGGCCATCGCCGACACGTTAGTGAGAATGCTAGCCATAGTTGATTGTCCCTTTGAACTAAATACATGGAGGGGGACATACCGGACTGTGTATTTTACCGGCACTTCGGTCCGGCATCATGCCAACTCGGTCTCTTCAATCTGAAGGAACACCAAACCCGTCGTGTGAGCCAAATCTCGCAGCAAATCCTTGCTAAGTTCTTTAAACAGCACGACGACCTGAAAACCCTTCCACCGGCATCATTAACGAAAGGTGTACGAAGCGCCCAGCTTCCGGGAGGTCGGCTTCATGCAAGCTTGGCTTGCCACGATGCGCGGTGAAGCCGATTTGCCGGGACGCCGGCACAACTTTACTGGAGCGGGAAGCCTTGAAACCCCTGAAGATACAACGGCAATACGTCGCAGCACAAAATCACTTCGACAAAAAAGAATATCACGATGTATTGGGCATCCTGAACAAGCTGCTGGATGTTCACAAGGATCCAAGGCACTACGCACTCCTGGGCGCAACCCTGTTGAAGCTCAAGATGAAGACCGAGGCCGCCCAGGCGTTCCAAATTGCCGGCGAGATGGAATCCCCGCATAAGCTCAAGTACACGCGCGAGGCCATGCGCCTTCATTTCTCCAATAACGACGACATCAACGTCCTGCGCCTCGGTGCGCGCAACCTTAAAGAGGCGATTGCCGATCCGGACATGGCTGTCCTGATGTCCGGCGCCCTGATGCGCCAGGAACTGGAAGGCGCCGAAGCTTTCCGCAATACGCTTGCAAGAAGCGACGAGCCGACACACCGCCAGCTCGCTGCCCGCTCGATCCGGCTCCAGGATCGCAGCGACGAAGAAAACAAGTGCATCCTGGAGATCTTCGAGAAAGATCCCGAGGATCGGATCGTGCGCAATTTCTATCTCTCAGCCATGAGAGACGCTCTCGATTACGATATCATCCGCAAGTACGAACCAATCCAGTTCGAGGAAATCGCCAGAGGCGAATTCGAAGCGGTCGCCGACGAGGTGTCGCTCTTCAATCTGCGCTGGTGCGACGACGAAAAGACGAACGCCATCGCAGGCTCCAGAATGGGCGAGAGAAAGCCCAAAAACGCCGCGTCGAAAAGGCACAACATGCCGCACCGCTGGGGCAGCAAGCTGCGCATAGGCTATCTTTCGGCCGACCTTTGGACGGAACACGCCGTCATGAAGGCGCTTCGCGGCATACTGGAATCGCACGACAAGAGCCGTTTCGACATCACGCTCTTCTGCAACGCTCCTGCCGAGCGGCTGCGCAACGACAACAATGCCATCCGCGAGGAATGGGGTCGGGTTGTCCGGATCCGGGGCATGACGGATGACGAGGCGGCCGAGGCGATCAAGGCCGAGAACATCGATATCCTCGTCGACCTGCAGGGCCATACGGCAGAAAACCGGGTATTCGTGATGAACCGCCAGACCGCACCGGTGCATGCGACCTGGCTCGGCTATCCGGGCACCGTGGTCAACGTCGACATCGACTACCTCATCGCGGACAAAACGGTGGTGCCGGAAAGCTCCTTCCAGCACTATTACGAGAAGATCTGCTGGATGCCCGAGACGTTCTTCCCGAACGAAGCGGTTCACCGCCCGATGCCGCAGCCGATCGATCGGTCGCTCTGCGACATGCCCCAGGACGCCTTCATCTTCTCGTGCTTCCACAGTCACTGGAAGTTCACGCCCGCGACCATCGACCTTTGGGTACGCGTCCTCAAGGAAACGCCGGAAAGCTATCTGTTCCTGATCTGCCGCGAAAGATTCGGCGCTCGAAAGAACCTTATCAAGGCCTTTGCGGAAGCGGGCATTCCGGAAAGCCGCCTGATGTTCGGCGATCGCGTCAACAACTACGCAGCCTATATCAACCGTATCGGCCTGACCGATCTCGGTCTCGATACTTATCCCTACAACGGCCATACCACGACCTCCGAAAAGCTCTGGGCCGGACTTCCGATGCTGACCCACAAGGGCAAGAACTTCGCATCCCGGGTCAGCGAAAGCCTGCTAAATGCCCTGGGCCTGCCGGAAATGGTCGCCGAGGATAAGGACGACTTCGTTCGCCGCGCGGTCCATTACTACAACAACCGCGAGGAGCTCAAAGAGGTCCGGAAACGGCTGGAGTCAAACCGCTTCACGCACCCGCTGTTTGACGCCGAACGGTATTGCCGGCATCTTGAAACCGCCTACACGATGATGGCCGATAAGGCCAAGGCCAAGATCAAGCCCGACCACTTCAGCGTTCCGGCCCTCCCGCCGCGGGAAGGCCCCTTCAGCTTCCGCAATAGCTGATATGCCAATGGAAACGGCGGAAATCCCCCGCCGTTTCCATTTCAGCAGCTCTGCTGCCAGTTAATTGAAAGAACGAACCAGGCTCCCGACCAGCAGGTTCCAGCCGTCGATCAGGACAAAGAAAAGGATCTTGAAGGGCAGCGAGATCGATGTCGGCGGCAGCATCATCATCCCCATTGCCATGGTGATTGCAGCAACGATCATGTCGATGACCAGAAACGGCAGAATGATCAGGAAGCCGATTTCGAAACCGCGCCGTATTTCCGAGAGCATGAAGGCGGGGATCAGGACGCGGTAGTCGACGGCCTGCGGCGTACCGACGGCCTGGTTACGCTCCCGGGCGATTTCGACGAAGAGTTCCAGATCCTTGTCGCGGGTATTGGCTGACATGAACACCCTGAAGGGCTCCGCGATCCGCTGAACCGCCTCCGCCTCGGTGACCTGGTTCTGAAGAAGCGGCTGGACGCCCTCGTTCCAAGCCCTGTCGAAGGTGGGCGACATGACATAAAACGTCATGAACAGCGCCATCGAGACCAAGATCATGTTCGACGGTGCGGTCGAGAGGCCCATGCCCGAGCGCAGGATCGAGAAGGCGATCACGATCCGTGGAAAGCTGGTGACCATGATCAGGATGCCGGGGGCGACGGAGAGAACCGTCAACAGCCCGAAGGTCCGGATGATCCACGCAGCTGCGGAACCATCAACCGGCAGATTGAGAAGATCCGCCGGCGATTGCTGGGCGAGCGCGAGCCCGGGTGCCGCCATCAGAGCGACGAACAGGTAGATCAGCCGAATCATGCGATCACGAAGGTCCTTTGCGTCATCTTCGATAGTCACCCCGACCAATGCAGGTCAACAGCTGCTGGACGCGTGCGGGAACTCGTACACAGAAAGGACGCCGCCCGGTCGAACCACAAAGCCCTGGCCGCCGCCGCGATTTTGATTCAGCTTGGCGCAAGTCTGGTCGAATAGCCTCAATCCAGGAATAGCTAATGGACGTACAGAGCCTGGAAAGCCCCGTGCTGGCTCTCACGTCGATCGGAAGCGCCTCGGAACCCTGCCGCTGAGCGTCCGTTGCTTGCGGCTGACCCGCGGCGTTTTCGAACAAATCAGGTCGAGGAAATTCGGTGACCCCCATCAAACTCAGCATATGCATCCCCACCTACAACCGTGAGAAACACCTGCACGATTGCCTGGAACGGTGCCATCGCGATTTCCGCTTCGATTTCCCCTATGAAATCGTCATTTCCGACAACGCCTCGACGGACAATACCGGCGCGGTCGCCAAGGAATTCATCGAGCGGGGAATGCCGATCCGGTACGTCAGGGGCGCGGAGAATGTGGGGATGATCCCCAACATGAGCAGCTCCCTGCGGCTGGGACGCGGCGAATACCTCCTCTACCTCGCCGACGACGATCGCCTGATCCCACAGGAAGTCGCCAATATCGTTGCCTACCTGGACGAAAATCCGAACATCACGGTCTGCCATGCGCCGTGGGCGATGTATGACGGCATCAACGAGGTCGAAGGCGGACTGTTCTATACGGTCAACGAAGACAAGGTTTTTCCGCAGAAAAGCTTCGCCGAAGTTTTCAACTATATGTTCCGGGGCCACATCTTCCCTGAAATCGGCATCTACCGCGCCAGCGCTTTCCGGGCCTCCTGGGTTCCCAGGGATATCTGCTTCTACCCGTTCCCCATGCTTGCCCACTTCCTGGACCAGGGCGACATCGCCTTCCGGAGAACGCCCTTCTATCGCCAGGTCATCGCATCCGGCGTCGAACGCGATCGCGTTCAGGGGGGCGCTCAGATCGCGGCAACCGGATGGGACCAGTACCGCGGCGGCCTCGAATACTTCCTCTACTTCGCATCCAAGCGCGGCAAGGTCGGTACCTCGCCCGACGAACGTGCGACGCAGGAGCATCTCTGCAGAAACTTCACGCTGCAGCGGATGGCCGTCTCGATGCGACTGCTCGTCGGCATGCGCGAATACGTGAAGGCGTACGAAGTCTATACGAGAATGGTCTTCGGAGGCTTCGAGGAGCATCCGGAAGTCATGTCCTTCAAGGAAGGCGGATTGCTCGCAACGGCGCTGCAGACCCTTTCTTGGCAGTTGGGGGTGACTGCAGGCATCGAGAATCTCGTCATCTCCGGATACCCGGACATCGTAACCCTCAAGGAACGGCTCCAAAGGGTGAGGCTCCCTTCGCGACTGGAGATCATCGACGAGCCGGCGGAACCTACGCCCGCGCAACTCGACAATACGGCGATCCTTGTGCATTTGCCGGAAGAGCGGGCCCGTTTCGTTGAGATGGGTTATCTGCCCAACCTCGTGTTCGCCCAGGACGATCTGATCAGGACCATTTTGCTCTAGCGCACGAAGGCGTTTAGCCCGATCGCCGGAGAAGCTCCATACGCATGGTTTGCTGACGGTCGTCGTTCAATGGATAAGCCGTCAGTTACGGAGAGACGGAATTGAAAGCTGTAATTCTCGCCGGTGGGTTGGGAACCCGCATCTCTGAGGAGACGCATCTCAAGCCCAAGCCGATGATCGAAATCGGCGGACGGCCGATCCTCTGGCACATCATGAAGCTCTACTCCGCCCATGGCGTGAACGAGTTCATCATCTGCTGCGGATACAAGGGCTACGTCATCAAGGAGTATTTCGCGAACTACTTCCTGCACATGTCGGACGTCACCTTCGACATGGCCTATAACGAAAAGCAGGTCCATCGCCGCAGCGCCGAGCCCTGGAAAGTCACGCTGATCGATACCGGCGAAGCGACGATGACCGGCGGTCGCCTGAAGCGGGTTTCGGAATATCTGCGCAACGAGGAAAGTTTCTGCTTCACCTACGGTGACGGCTTGAGCGACGTGAACATCACCGAGCTCGTCAAATTCCATCGTTCGCATGGCAGGAATGCGACGGTTACCGCGGTGCATCCGCCGGGCCGTTACGGCGCGCTCGAGCGTTCCGGCAACCAGGTTACCGGATTCGTGGAAAAGCCGCGCGGCGACGGCGGGATGATCAATGGCGGCTTCTTCGTGCTTTCGCCGAAATGCATCGACCTCATCGAGGGCGACAACATTCCGTGGGAGTCTGCGCCGATGGCGAACCTTGCCACGATGGGCGAACTGATGGCTTACGAGCACGAAGGTTTCTGGCAGCCGATGGACACGCTGCGGGAAAAGAACCTTCTCGAAGACCTCTGGGCCTCCGGAAAAGCGCCATGGAAAATCTGGCCGTGAGCGGCGGGGCTCGTCCGGACCGCGGTTTCTGGGCGGGTAAACGCGTTGTTCTGACGGGGCATACCGGCTTCAAGGGAGCGTGGCTTTCCATCTGGCTCGGACGCCTCGGCGCCGAGGTCACCGGCATTGCCCTGCCGCCCGAAACGCAGCCCAGCCTCTTTGCACTCGCGCGGCCCGACCTCAAGGAAAGCCATTTCCAGGATATCCGCGACGCGGCTCGTCTCGCCGAACTGGTCCGCTCCGCATCGCCCGAGATCGTGATGCATCTCGGCGCCCAGGCCCTGGTACGCCCGAGCTACCAGGATCCGCTCGGCACATTTGCGACCAACGTGCTCGGAACGGCCAATCTGCTCGAGGCAGTCCGTTCGGTTCCATCGGCGCGCGTGGTCGTCGCGATCACCACCGACAAGGTCTACCGCAACCTTGAACATGCCTTCCCTTACCGGGAGACCGACCATCTCGGCGGGCACGATCCGTACAGCGCCAGCAAGGCAGCGTCCGAGATCGTCATTGCGAGCTATCGCGATTCGTTTCTGCGCGAAAAAGGCGTGGCGGTCGCCAGCGCCCGGGCTGGCAATGTGATCGGCGGCGGCGACTGGTCGGCCGATCGTCTGCTGCCGGATGCGGTCCGCGCCTGGCAGTCCGGCAATACGCTCAGCGTCCGGCGGCCGGAGGCGAAACGCCCCTGGCAGCACGTACTCGAACCGCTCTCTGCCTATCTCGTGCTTGCCGAACGGCTGTGGAGCGACCCTTCGATTGGGGATGCCTTCAATTTCGGCCCGATCAGCCACGAGGCCGCGCCGGTGCGCCAGGTGATCGAGATCGCCCGCGCCTCCTACGGTCGCGGCGAGGTGCAATATGGCGACGGCACCGAAGGGCCACACGAAGCGGGCTGGCTTGCCTTGGAAACGGCCAAGGCGCGGCATATGCTGGACATCGAGCCGCGCTGGTCGCTGACGGAAGCTGTCGACCGGACGATGAAATGGTATCGTGCACAGAATGACGGCGCCGACGCACGCGCCCTTTGCGAAGCCGAGATCGCCGAATACGAGGCACGCCCTTGAGCCGCTTCACCGTCACCGATCTGCCGCTTGCCGGCCTGAAGCTCGTGGAACGCCAGAATCTCGGTGATTCGCGCGGCTTCCTGTCGCGCATGTTCTGCGCCGAGGAACTGGCGCAGGCCGGCTGGGTGAAACCGATCGCCCAGATCAACCTGACGATGACGGCCCGAAAGGGCACCGTGCGTGGCATGCATTTCCAGCATCCGCCGCATGCGGAAATGAAACTGGTCAACTGCCTGCGCGGAGCGGTCCTCGATGTCGCGGTGGATCTCAGGCAGGAATCTCCGACCTTCCTGAAATGGCATGCCCAGGAACTTTCTGCCGAGAACCGCCAATCGCTGCTGATCCCGGAAGGGTTCGCACATGGCTTCCAGGCGCTGACCGATGACTGCGAACTCCTCTATTTTCATTCGATGCCCTACGCATCCGGTTCGGAAGGTGCGTTGAACGCGCTGGATCCCGCACTCGACATCGCCTGGCCGCTGGAGATCACCGAAATGTCGGATCGGGATCGCGGTCATTCCAACCTGACATCACAATTCACGGGACTGACGCCATGAACTGCCGCCACTGCGGTACCGCACTTCGCTGCGATTTCCTGGACCTCGGCTTCGCGCCGCCGTCCAACGCCTATCTTACCGCCGAGGATCTCTCCAAGCCGGAAGTCTATTTTCCCTTGAGGCTGCAGGTCTGCGAGGAATGCTGGCTGGTCCAGACGGAAGACTATGCTTCCGCCGAATCACTCTTCAGTGCCGAATACGCCTATTTCTCCAGCGCCTCGACGAGCTGGCTTGCCCACGCGGCCCGCTATGTCGAGATGATCACCTCTCGTCTCGGTCTCGGCCGGGACAGCATGGTCATCGAGGTCGCATCGAACGACGGTTATCTCCTGAAGAATTTCGTCAAGGCCGGCATACCCTGCCTCGGCGTCGAGCCGACGGCGAGCACGGCCGAAGCCGCCGAGGCGATCGGCATTCCGGTCCGCCGGGAGTTCTTTGGGGAAGCTCTGGGCAAGCAATTGGTCGGCGAAGGCAAGAGTGCCGATCTCATCCTCGGCAACAATGTCTATGCCCATGTGCCCGATATCAACGATTTCACACGCGGCATCAAGGCGGTGCTGAAGGCCGGTGGCACGGTGACGCTCGAATTTCCGCATGTGATGCGACTGATCGAGTACAACCAGTTCGACACGGTCTATCACGAGCACTTCTCCTATCTTTCGCTCTTCACGGTCGGAAAGATCTTCGAAGCGGCGGGCCTGCGCGTCTTCGACGTCGAGGAATTACCGACCCATGGCGGCAGTCTTCGCGTTTACGGCTGCCATGCGAGTGATTCGCGCCGAACGACGGAGGCGGTTACCGACCTTCTCGGCGAAGAACAGCGCCGCGGCCTTCAAACACCCGCGACCTATGCCGACTTCCAGGCCAAGGCCGAAAAGGTCAAGAACGATGCGCTCGCCTTCCTGCTGGACGCCAAGCGCGAGGGCAAGACGGTGGCGGCCTACGGCGCCGCGGCCAAAGGCAACACGCTGCTCAACTTCGCCGGCGTCAAGCCGGACCTCCTGCCCTATGTCTGCGATGCCGCGGCCGCCAAGCAGAACAAGTTCATGCCGGGCAGCCATATCCCAATCCTGCATCCCGACGAGATCGTCGCGCGACGCCCGGACTATGTGATGATCCTGCCCTGGAACATCGCCACCGAAGTCCGCCAGCAGCTGGCTTCGCTTGCCGATCAGGGCACCAGGTTCGTAACAGCCGTGCCGGAATTGAAGATCGTATGACGCCACTCGTCCTGCTCACCGGAGGAACAGGTTTTGTCGGCCGCCAGGTGCTGCGGGCGCTGACCGAATCCGGTGCGCGCGTCCGGTTGGTTTTACGCGAAGGATCGGCGGAAAGCCGGCTCGGCGATCTCTCGGCTGTCGAGAGCATCGTGCGGACGCCGGACCTGTTCCGCGAGCCGGTCGAGTGGTGGGCCAGAACGTTCGAAGGCGTTGATACGGTCGTGCACGTCGCCTGGTATGCCGAACCCGGCAAATATCTGCAGTCGGCGGAAAATATCGTCTGCCTCGAAGGTACGTTGCGCATGGCACAGGGCGCGGCGCTTGCGGGCGTCAGACGGTTCGTCGGCGTGGGCACCTGTTTCGAATACGACGTCTCGGTCGGAATGCTGGCCACCGACACTCCGCTGCGTCCGATCAGCCCCTATGCCGGCGCCAAGGCCGCTGCATTCCTGGCCCTGTCGCAATGGCTGCCGCTGCACCAGATCAGCTTTGCCTGGTGCAGGCTCTTTTATCTTTTCGGCGAGGGCGAGGACGAGCGACGGCTGTTTCCCTACCTTCGCGCGCAGCTTGCCGCAGGCAAACCGGCGGATTTGACCAGCGGCAACCAGATCCGCGACTTCCTGGACGTTCGGGAAGCAGGAAGGCAGATAGCCGATATCGGACTTGGCGACAAAACGGGAGCCGCCAACATCTGTTCCGGAATTCCGGTCACCGTGCGGCAGATAGCCGAGCGGTTGGCCGACGAGTATGGTCGCCGCGATCTCCTGCGATTCGGCGCCCGTCCCGACAATCTGGTGGATCCTCCCTGCGTTGTGGGATTAACGAGGTGATGACATGACGACGAAAGATACCCTGCTGCTTTACGAACAGCCGCAGTTGCCGACCTTCCAGAACCGCGTTTATCCCACGGCAGTGGACGCCAAAGCCTGCGCCAAGGGCGATATCCGCCTGGTGCAGGACATGAAGACGGGCCTCGTCTACAATGATGCCTTCGACCCGAAGCTCATGGACTACGACGGCAATTACAATAACGAACAGGGTGTCAGCCGGCATTTCCACCAGCATCTGGAAATGGTGGCAGGCATCGTCGAGCGGACGATGGGCCGTGAGAACCTGGTGGAGGTCGGCTGCGGCAAGGGCCTCTTCCTCGAGATGCTGCTCGAAAAGGGTTTCGACCTCACCGGGTTCGACCCCACCTACGAGGGCAGCAACCCGCGCGTGAAGCGGCATTATTTCGAGGCCGGCGTCGACGTTCAAGGTGACGGGCTGATCCTTCGCCACGTGCTGGAGCATATCCAGAACCCGTATGACTTCCTCGTCGAACTCTGCAAGGCGAACGGCGGCAAGGGCCGCATCTATATCGAAGTGCCCTGCTTCGACTGGATCATGGAACACCGCGCCTGGTTCGACGTGTTCTACGAGCACGTGAATTATTTCCGCCTGTCCGATTTCCATCGGATCTTCGGCAATGTCATCGAAAGCGGTCGCGTTTTCGGCGGGCAGTACCTTTATGTGGTGGCCGAGCTGGACTCGTTGAGGCCGCCGGTGCGCGAAGAAACCGATCGCGTCGCGTTTCCCGGCGACTTCACCCGCACGCTGGGCGACCGAATCGCCGACGGCGACAGCTCGGCGATCTGGGGCGGCGCGTCGAAGGGCGTGACCTTCTCCCTGCTGAAATCCCGTCAGGGGCAGCCGGTCGACATGGTGATCGACATCAATCCCGCCAAGCAGGGCAAATTCCTGCCGGCAACCGGCCTGATGGTGCAATCGCCGGATCAGGCCCTGGCGAAACTTCCCCACGGCTCGACCATCTACGTCATGAACTCCAATTATCTCGAGGAAATTCGAATGCTGTCTCACAACGCTTACACCTATGTGGGGATCGACAATGAGTGATTTCACCAAGGAAGTTGAAGCCCGCGTCGCGGCTGTCCCTGGAAACAAGGAGCTGAACGACAGCGCCGCGCAGTTCATGCGCACGTCGATCGCCTCGCAATATTCCTACAACTACTTCTGGCTCGGCCGGCCGATCATCCAGTATCCGCAGGACATGGTCGCCATGCAGGAGCTGATCTGGACGGTGAAGCCCGACCTGATCATCGAGACCGGTATCGCCCATGGCGGCTCCCTCATCCTCAGCGCCTCGATGCTGGCCCTGCTGGAACTGTCCGAAGCTGCGGAAAAGGGCGAGGTCGTCGATCCGGCCAAGCCGAAGCGCAAGGTTCTCGGCATCGACATCGACATCCGCGCCCATAACAAGGAGGCGATCGAAGCTCACCCGATGGCATCCCGGATCGAGATGATCCAGGGCTCCAGCATCGCGCCCGAGATCATGGACCAGGTCCGCAAGGTCGCTGCCGGCTATTCGCGCATCCTGATCAGCCTCGACAGCAACCACACGCACGAGCACGTTCTTGAGGAACTCAAGCTTTATGCCCCGCTCACCAGCGTCGGCAGCTATTGCATCGTGTTCGACACCGTCGTCGAGGACCTGCCGAAGGAACTGGCCGGCGATCGTCCCTGGGGACCGGGCGACAATCCGAAAACGGCCGTCTTCGAATATCTGAAGACCCATCCGGAATTCGAGATCGACAAGTCGATCGAGAACAAGCTGCTGATCACTGTTGCTCCGGACGGCTTCCTGAAGCGGCTCCGCTAACCGAACAAGCCGCTCCTTCCACCCAGGCTGGAAGGAGCGGCCGACCGTATGGAGACCCACTCCAAACAAAAAAGCGGCCGTTTGGGCCGCTTTTTTCGTGCGTTGTCTTTGAAACCCGCCGCTACTCGATCACGAAGGAGCGGAACATCACCTTGGCGACCTTGCCCTGCGAGCGAAGATCGACGCGCTCTTTGAGATCGTCCTTGAGATACTGGAAGCCCCGCGGACCCTCGATCTGCTGCAGCGAAACGGTGCGCATGTAGGCGAGGATGTCCTGGTGGATATTCTCCGCGAGAGCCAGTTCCGGCGGCCCCTTGAACGCAAGCGCGACTTCGAGCCGGATCCAGTTTTCGGACGGATAGGCGAGATTGGTGGTAATCGGCTCGAGGAGAACGACGCCGTTGGCCTCGGTGGAAATATGAGGAAGCCCCTCTTCCTTCTTGCCGGCCTCGCCGTGTTCGCCGCCGGCTGCCGCCGTCTCGTGCTTCTGCGCCGCGTCCGGATCCTTCGGCGCGATCATGCCGCCGACGACCCAGCCGCCACCGGCGCCGATCACGGTCAGGATCGCGACGCCCGCGATGACCATGATGCTGCCGTTCTTCTTCTTACCGGCGTCGCCCGCCTGTGCTTCATCCGCCATGGTCTTCAAACCTTCACATCAAGAGACCTTCGCCCAGGTCCGTCAGAAGGGCGAGAACATATCGACGACCTGCTGACCGACCGGCGGCTGCTGGACTTCCGTCAGGCGGCCGCGGCCACCGTAGGAGATGCGGGCCTCGGCAATCTTGTCATAGGAGATCATATTGGTGGAATCGACATCCTGCGGCCGGACGATACCGGCAACGTTCAGAATGCGGATTTCGTGGTTGACGCGCACTTCCTGCGAGCCGCTGATCAGGAGATTGCCGTTCTCGAGAATACCGGTCACGACGGCGGCCACGAGCAGCTTCAGGCTTTCGGCACGCTTGGTCGTTCCCTTGCCCTGCGAATCCGTGCTCGAATCGGTGCCGAGATCGCCGGTCGTGCCCGCTTTCGGGGTCCAGCCGAACAGGTTGCTGAGGTTGGCGCCCCAGGTCAGGCTGGTCGAGTTCGTGCGGTTGCGTTCCGTCTCGTTGTCGAACGACGCCTTGTCGTTGATCTTGATATCGACCGTCAGGATGTCGCCGACGTTCAACGCACGAGAATCCTTGAAAAGCGCAGCCTGATTGTCGCTCCAGAGCGAATAGCCGCTGGCCATCTGCCGCGGCTGCTTCGGATAGGACGACATCTGCGGCGCCTGCGCATATTGCAGGCCGCTGCCGATCGGGCTCATCGCCGGCGCATTGCCGATCTCCTTGATCGTCTGGCTCGAACAACCGGCCAGGAACAGAACGGCCATGATGGCGGGAATGCGTTTCGTCATGAGGGCACTTTCGGAACATTGGGAGCGCGTGCTTTCGACGTGTTGGGGTCGGAAGCGCTTGAGATGATCGTGGAGATCATGCCGGCCTTCTGTGGGTCCATTTCCGCGAGGAAAAGGGCCGATTGGCGGGCCGGAAGCTGCATGATGATCGCGGCTGCGACCTCCATGTTCATTTCTCCGAGCTGCGGCGCTGCCGCATCCGGCTTCATCGTCTTGAAGATATCGACCAGGCCGGCCTGGGCCCGCGCCAGGAAGTCGTTGCGGCGCTTCAACCAGTCCTGGTATTCGGCGGTGCGATCCTGAAGGGCCTTGATGCGGGTATCGACATCCGCCTGCAGCTTTTCAAGCTCCTGCTTCTGCAGGAGATAACGCTGATCGCGCGCGGCATCGGCGATATTGGTGCAGAATTTCTGGATCTCGTCGCTGGTCGACGCTTCGGTGACCGGCGCCGGCTGCTGCGCTCCGACCTGGGAAACCAGCGTCAGGACAGCGGCAGCGGCGAGGACGCGGCGCGCCAGCGTCTTGGATATGGAAATGGTGAAGAGCGTCTCGGTCATTGCAGGACGAGCTCCGCTTGAAGGGCGCCGGCGGACTTGATGCCTTGCAGGATGGCGATGATGCCGTCCGGCTTGACGCCGATGCTGTTGAGACCGGCGACCAAGGTCCGCAAATCCGGACCGTTTAGGAGCGCGACCTGGCCGCCGTCCTTCATCGCCATGATATCCGTCTGGGGCTGAACCTCCGTCTCGCCGCGCGAGAAAGGTTCGGGCTGGATCACCTGCGGGGTTTCCGTGACCTGCACCGTCAGCGTCCCGTAGCTCACCGCAACGCGCGAGATCTTTACATCCGCGCCGATGACGATCGTGCCGGTCCGCTCATTGACGACGACCTTGGCCGGCGTGTCGGTTTCTACCACGAGGTTCTCGATCTCGGCCATCAGGCGCGTCAGATCGGCGGACTTCGGCTTTTGAACGATCACTTCCTGGCTGTCGCGGGGTTCTGCGATCGGACCGCCGTAGCGGCGGGCCGCGAAGCTGTTGACGATGTCGGAAACGCGCACCGCGGTCGAGAAGTCCGGATTGCGGAGCTGCAGGACGAGGTTTACCGAGTCCTTGAACTTCGACGGCAATTCACGCTCGACGATCGCGCCGTTCGGAACGCGGGCCGCCGTCGTCACACCTTCTGTCAATGTGGCTGCCTGGCCCTGGGCCGAGAAGCCGGACACGACCAGTGCCCCCTGGGCCACGGCGTAGATCTGGCCGTCGGCGCCGGAAAGCGAGGTCATGACCAGCGTGCCGCCGCGCAGAGAGGTCGCATCGCCGAGCGAGCTGACCGTCACGTCGATGCGGCTGCCGGGGCTGGCGAAGGGCGGCAGGTTGGCCGTGACCATGACGGCCGCGACGTTCTTGGCGTTGGACTGGCTGCCCTGGGTCGAAATGCCGAGGTTCTGCAGCATCGCCTTCATCGACTGGTCGGTGAAGGGAGACGAGCGCAGGCTGTCGCCCGAGCCCTGAAGACCGACGACGAGGCCGTAGCCGATCAGCTGGTTGTCGCGGCCGGCCTGCAGGGACGCGATGTCCTTGATGCGGGCGGTGACGACATAGGGACCGTCGGCGGATGCCGGCGCGCCGCCCAGGAGGGAGCCGATCACGGCAAGTGTTGTTAAGAAGAGACGGGTTCTCATTTCGCCATCACCTGGATCGTCCCATCAGCCATGACGGTACCGCTGACCGTGACACCCGAATCGATGTTGCGCACACGAATGACATCCCCGACCGCCGCATTCTCAAGCGGCGCGCCGGAGGCCGAAATGGTCATGGCGCCGATGGTGAAGGTCAGGCGAACCGACTTGCCGCGCGTGACCGCGAAGGCTTCGCGAAGTGCCGAAACCGGAACGGTGCGCCCGGCCAGCAGCGTGCGCTTTGCCACCATGCCCACGACTTCCTCGGTCCTGCGGGCATAGTCGCCGCCCAGATTCGGATTGGTGACCTGCACCTCCTCGACCCTGCCCTCGGTGATCTCTTCGCCGGGATAAATGGTCTGGACCGGCACAACGGCCGTGCCCATACCGGCGAGGACCGGCGAGCCCGTTGCGGCAAGAAGAGCTGCCAGGAGCCGCAAGGCCAGCCTGGCGCCAATCGCATTTTTCCGGCGAAACTTCATGTCTGCCCGTCTCCTGGTTATTATTTCAGGTTCTTGCTGACGATCGTAGCCATCTCATCGGCTGTGGTGATGACCTTGGAGTTCATTTCGTAGGCGCGCTGCGCGGAGATCAGGTCGGTGATCTCGCGGACGGCGTCGACGTTCGAACTCTCCAGATAACCCTGCTTCAGATAACCGAAGCCCGGATCCTCGGGGGCTGCCACGATCGGCTCGCCGGATGCGGCGGTCTGCGCAAACAGGTTGTCGCCGAGCGGCTGCAGGCCGGCTTCGTTGACGAAGTTGGCGGTGGTGAGCTGGCCGATCTCGGTGAAATCGGGGGAATTGCCGATGCGGACCATGACCTGGCCCGTCCGGGTGATCTTGGTTTCGCTGACGTCTGCCGGGAAAGTGATGTTCGGCACGACCGCATAACCGTCGATCGTGACCAGCTGGCCGTCGGCGTTCTTGTTGAAGGCGCCGGCGCGGCTGTAGAGCGTCTGGCCGTCCGGGGTCTGGATCTGATACCAGCCGCGGCCGACGATCGCCACGTCGAGATCGTTCTCGGTATGGGTCAGTTCACCCTGGGTGTGGATGTTGCGGACAGCCGAGGTCTGCACGCCGAGACCGATGTTCGCGCCTTCCGGCACGATCGCCTGGTTGGCGCGGTTCGGCACGCCCTGGGCACGCTCGCTTTGATAGAGAAGATCGGAAAACTCGGCGCGGGCGCGCTTGTAACCGGTCGTGTTGATGTTCGCGATATTGTTCGCGATGACTTCGAGATTGGTCTGTTGGGCATCCATGCCCGTTGCTGCGACGGAAAGCGCTCTCATGTCTTCGTCCTCAAACTCTAGATCTGCATTTTCGTGACTTCGAGATAGGCGGACACGATCTTGTCGCGCAGCGCCATGGCGGTCTGGAGCGACTGCTGCGCTTCAAGAACCGCATCGACGACTTCACGGGTATTCGCCTTGCCCTGGATGGCCTTGAAGGACATCGATTCGGCGCCCTTCAGGCTGTTCATCGTGTCCGTCGCCATGTTGGCCATGACGCTGCCGAAATCCATGCCGGTGTTCTGGCCGGGCGTCGTCGCGATGCCGCCGGCGAGCGTGGAACGGCTTGCGGAGCCGACCTCGTCGAGGCCGTTGGTCAGCGAGAGAGAGCTAAGGTTTTGAATCTTGTCGATCATTGTCCGGCCTTCAGAAGGTCAATCGTCGCAGCGATCAGTTCGCGCGTCTGCTTGATGGTCTGGATGTTTGCGTCGTAGGAGCGATTGGCTTCGCGCATGTCGCCCATCTCGATCAGCATGTTGACGTTGGGCAGCTTGACCATGCCCCTGGCATCGGCGGCCGGGTGGTCCGGATCATATTCCTCGATGAACTTGGAGCTGTCGTTGCCGAGTTTCTTGATCTCGACCACGTCCACGCCGCTTGCCTTGTCCAACTCGGAGCCGAAGGTGATCGTCTTGCGGCGGTAGGGGTCGGCACCCGGCGTGTCGCCGGTGGAGCGGGCGTTGGCGATGTTTTCGGAAACGATGCGCAGACGTGTCGACTGCGCCTCCATTCCCGATCCAGCGATCTTCAGGGAGGCTGAAAGCGGATCCATTTGCTTACCTCTTAACTAACGTCAGCATCATGCTGTGAAACGATTTCACTAGTCCTGTGCTCAATTCGTATTGGCGTTTGATTTCACCCGTCTTGGTCAGCTCATCGGCCAGCGAGACGGTATTTCCGGATTCCTGGACGCCGATTTCGTCGTTCAGCTCCGATGCCTTGATGTCGATCTCATCGCTGAGGTCGTTGCTGGCGAAATGGGCCGGATTGGTGCGGGCCATCGGAACATGCGTGCGGTCCAGAACCGAATCAAAAGGCGTGATGTCCTTCGCCTTGAACTTCGGCGTGTTGGCATTCGCGATGTTGCCCGCAACAACTTCCTGGCGCACCGAAAGCCAATCGGCCTGACGGGATGCCATTTCGAACAATTGAATCGGTTGCATAGGCTTGTCTCCATCTTCTGTCCGGAAACTATGCCAGTAACCTTGCGTCGGACTTACGGGCGAGCACTCCCGCCCGTGTCCTGATAAACTTCTCCGCTGGAAGTAATGATCACCCACTTGCCCTCTCGTTGTTCGAGCGTGGCGAGCTTGCTGTTGTCGGGCAAAACCGAGCCGACCCGGACCATATACATGCCGGAGCCGTCCTCGATGAGCGCGCGGCCATTGGCGACGTGCAGCAGTCGGAAATTGCCGCGGCCCGGAAAGGGCTGCTCTTCCTGCAGATTGCCGTCCTTGCGTGTTTCGCCGAGGGACGACGTGGTGGCCGTGGTCAGCGCATCCATCGGCTCGACGGGCTTCGGCCAATCGTCCTTGGAACTGTCGGTCATGGCGAGAGGCGATACGGTCACGACCGAGCGGGCGGCGCCCGGAGGCAGATCGCGCGTGCGGCCGAGCGCTTCGGTCCGGATGCCGAACTTGTCGGCATTCAGGAAGACGTACCATGGAAAGAAGGCGGAAGCTGCGGCCAGGGTGATACCTGTCGCGACCAGGATCTTGTCGCTCAATCGCGAGCGAGCCTCTTCCGATTGAGCTGCCGCTTCCTGGTTGTTCTTGTCGCTCATCGAATAATCACCTTCTTGCTATGGCCGACTGCGGATTGCCCTGCCCTGCCGCCGCCCGCAGGGCATTGGCCAGGTCCGCGTAAGCGTCGAGCGTCGGCTTTTCCCCCGGCGTCTGCTTCAAGACTTCATAGATGACCGGCACCTGCTTGATCGCCATGTCGAGATCCGGATCGCTGCCGGCGCGGTAACCGCCGATCAGGCGCAGGTCCCGCGTCTCCTCGTAGCGGTGCACCAGCGATTTCAGGCGCGACACCAGCTTTTCCTGATCCTCGGTCCAGGCCTTTCGGGCAAGACGCGAGATCGAGGAGAGCGGGTTGATCGGCGGGTAACGGCCTTCCTCGGCAAGCGAACGCTCGAGAACGATGTGACCGTCGAGAATGCCGCGGGTCGAGTCGGCGATCGGGTCGTTGTGGTTGTCGCCATCGACAAGGATGGAGATGATCGCGGTGATCGTACCCGTTCCCTCGACGCCCGGGCCGGCGCGTTCAAGCAGGCGCGGCAGCTCGGTGAAGACCGACGCCGGATAACCGCGGGCGATCGGCGGCTCGCCTGCCGCAACGGCGACCTCGCGAATCGCATGGGCAAAACGGGTGACGCTGTCGGCGATGAACAGGACGTTGTCGCCCTGATCGCGGAAATGTTCGGCGATGGTGATCGCCACCAGCGGCGCCATCTTGCGCAGCATCGGGCTTTCGTCGCTGGTCGCTACGACGGCGATCGATTTCGACATGTGCTCGCCGAGCGTATCCTCGATGAATTCGCGCACTTCGCGGCCGCGCTCGCCGACCAGTGCGATCACCACCTTGTCGAAGGAATCGGCTCTGGCGAGCATCGAGAGAAGCGTCGACTTGCCGACGCCCGAGCCGGCGAAAATGCCGAGACGCTGGCCGAGGCAGAGCGGCGAGAAGATGTCGATTGCCCGAACCCCGGTCCTGAAACCCTTTTCGACGCGGCTGCGTGTCATCGACGGCGGCGCGGTATTGGCGATCGAACGCGGATGAAGACCGCGCCCGACCGGACCCTTGCCGTCGATCGGCTCTCCGAGCGAATTGATCGTGCGTCCACACCAGCTATTGTCCGGCGCGACACGAAAGGCGCCCTTGCGGATCACCGTATCGCCGATGCCGATCGGCTCGCCGGGCTCGATGGGGCAGACGTAGATAATGTCCGGCTCGACGCGGACCACTTCGCCGAGATGGATGCCGGTCGCGCTGCGATGGGCGACGAATTCGCCAAGCCGCACGTGTTTCGACAAGCCCGCGACGGTATAATGTCCTGCAGCGATGGTCCTGACATGACCACCGTGGGCGACCGAGAAGGCCGGGTCGGAATAACGTGCCGAAAGGCCGGCAAGCTGGGCAAGCTTGCCGCCGTTGACTGCATCGAGGATAGCCGCTTCCATCATGGTGGGCCCTCTTTCCTATCGTTTAGGCGTTGGAGCCGCCGAGTGTCTTGATCGCATCGTCCAGCGAGGTCTCGCTATCGCGCATCAGCGACGAGATGCTTTCGAAAGCGCGGTTGACCTGGATCAGCTGGGTCATTTCGCGGATGCCGTTGACGTTCGCCCCTTCGAGGTAACCCTGAACGACGGAGTTATCGATGCCCTCGAGCACCGGCTGCGGCGTATCGACGGTGATCACGCCGGAGTTGTCGTGGCGGACGAAGCCCTTCGTGACGTCGGCCGTGAACAGGCCGAGGCTGGCGACGGGCTGCTCGTTCTGCCGGATGATGCCGTCGGAGCCGACGGTCGGAGGGCCGCCGTCGCGGTTGAGCTGGATCGGGGCACCACCGGCATCGAGAACCGCATAACCGCGGATCGAACGGAGCTGGCCGAGCTCGTCCATCGTGAAACGGCCGTCGCGGGTCAGCACCTGGCCGGCGGGTGTGTCGATCGCGAACCAGGCATTGCCCTTGATCGCGAAGTCCAGCGGGTTGCCCGTGCGCTGCATTTCGCCGGTACGGGTCGACAGATAGTCGTTGCCCTGGGTGACGAACGCGACCTTCGCACCGATATCGTTCTGGGTCTTGCTCAAGACCTCGTCGAACTTGACCTCCGTGGAACGGAAGCCGACGGTGTTCATGTTGGCCATATTGTCGGCGATCGTGTTCAAGCGGCGCTCGAGCGCGATCTGGGAAGAGATGCCGACGTAAAGTCCGGACTGCATATCATTTGCCTCCGAGTTTCAGGTTATTGATCGAGATCAGAAGATCCGTGGAAATTCCGCTCGAGGATGGGGAATTGAAGACGGCGAGCGGATCGTAGCTCTCGCTGGGATTGCTGATCTCCCACATCGCCGTGAACCGCTCGAGAAACTTGTTGACCTTGGCCGGATCCTGGAAATCCGCGATCTTGACCGTGTCTTCGATGTATTTGGCCTGGCGGTCGAGGTCGGCGCCGATCATCTCGGCCGACATGCCAAGCGCGGTGCGCATGACTTCCGAAAGCGCGTCGTCGGCAAGAACTTCCATGCCGGATTTGATCGTCGGGGCGGTGCGCTCGAAATAGAGCGCCAGCCGGACGCCCATGTTCTCGACGCCCGCATCCTCTTCCAGCGTCTGGCGCTGGAACTTGTCGACGACGCCCTTCTGGGCCTTGTCGAAGGAGGTGGCGGTGGTGCCGAAGGCGGCAAAATTCAAGGATTCGGCGAGCTGCGCATAGCGACTGTCGGAGAGCTGGTTGGCAAAATCCGCCTTGTTGTCGGTACCCTCGGTCAGGACCTTGCGGATGAAGGCCTTGGCATAAGCCATGTCTTCGAGACCGTGAGCCTTCAGCGCGTAGTTATAGATGCGCGTATCGGCCATGAAATCGTCGATGGTTTTGATACTGCCGATCTTGGAGAGGTAATATTCGCTCTCGCGCGCAACTTCCGGCTTTTCGGCGACGCGTTCCAGCGACTTCGACATGTCGCGGCTGATCATTGCGTAGCTGGTATAGGTCGTGATCACGGTAGCTCTACCTAAGTCCGCGGAAGCGGCGGACGTCGCTGCGGAGCGGGCAATCCGGTCCGATCGTCGGCAGAACTAGGCTCGAAGACTTGTGCGAAGCTGTTCCGGACCTGCCTTCATTGGCGTCTCCACAGCCAGCCTCACGCAAGCCAGACGCCTTATCCCCAAGACAAACGAAAACGATCGGGCACAGGTACGCGATGAATATTATTATCGGCTTTGTCATCACCGTTGGCTGTATTCTCGGTGGCTTCATGGCCATGGGTGGCCACATCGACGTCCTCATCCAGCCCTATGAGCTTCTGATTATCGGTGGCGCCGGTCTCGGTGGCTTCATCATGGCCAACCCGATGAAGGTCGTGAAGGATAGCGGCAAGGCGCTCGGAGAGGCATTCAAGAACGCCGTCCCGAAAGAACGCAACTATCTCGACATTCTCGGCGTGCTTTATTCGCTGATGCGCGACCTCAGAACCAAGTCGCGCAACGAAATCGAAGCGCATATCGACAATCCGGAGGAATCGCCGATCTTCCAGACCGCTCCGACGGTCCTGAAGAACAAGGAACTGACCGCCTTCATCTGCGACTACGTGCGCCTCATCATCATCGGCAATGCCCGCTCCCACGAGATCGAGGCCCTGATGGATGAAGAAATCAACACCATGTTCGCCGACAAGATGAAGCCCTATCACGCGATCACCGCGATGGGAGATTCCTTTCCGGCCATCGGTATCGTCGCCGCCGTTCTCGGGGTTATCAAGGCGATGGGCAAGATCAACGAATCGCCGGAAGTCTTGGGCGGCCTCATCGGTGCGGCTCTCGTCGGCACCATGCTCGGTATCTTCCTGTCCTATTCGGTCTGCAACCCGCTGACCTCCCAGATCAAGATCGTCCGCACCAAGCAGCATCGCCTCTACATCATCGTCAAGCAGACCCTGCTTGCCTACATGAACGGCTCCGTGCCGCAGGTCGCGCTCGAATACGGACGCAAGACGATTTCCAACAAAGAACGGCCCTCGATCGACTCGGTCGAGCAGGAAATGATGAATCCTGGTGGAGAAAAGGCGGCATGATGACGTCGAACCAAGCAAACCAATCACCGGCGTCGGGCATGGACCTGGCGCTCCTGGCAAAACTGACCGGAGGCCTCGGCGACAAGAAGACCGTCGAGAAGATCAGCAGCGAATTCGCGCAACTCTACGCGGAATTCCTGCCGGACGTCTTTCACAGCGAAACCGGCATCCGGATCGGCGTCTCCTATGTGAGCTGCACGTCCGGCCTGATGACCGATCTCATTACCGATCTCGGCGATGGGTTTGCCCTTTCCGACGGATCCCTGCGCAACTGGTCGCCGAACTTCGTGCTCGGTTGCGGCAACAGTTTCGTGATTGCGCTCATGGAGCTGATGCTGGGCTCCGCGCTCGAGACGATCATACAGCCGATCGAACGCCCGCTTTCGGATATCGAACTCGACCTCGCCGTGATGGTCTTCGAGCGGATTGCCAATGTGCTGCGATCGGGTGTCAACGCCCAGGGAGGCTTCGAAGCAAGCCTTGAACGGCCTCATAACGCCGAAGACCGCCCCAAGCCGGACGATCTGTCTCGCCCGGAATTCGGCGTCTCCATCCGCATGGCGTTCGAGCTCGGTTCGGTGATCTCCGAATTCGCTCTGGTCATCCCCCAACGTGCTTTCCTGAAGACCAAGGTCACCGCGCCGAAGGCGAAGGCTCAGGCTTCCAAGGCCAAGCAGGAATGGACGGACCGGATGAACGACCAGGTCCGCCGCTCGCACGTCACCCTCGAAGCCCGCATCCGCCTGCAGAAGCTGACGCTCGGTACGATCTCGCGGCTCGCAGCCGGCGACGTGATCGCCTTCCAGGACAAGCGCGATGTCCAGGTTCAGGTCAGTGCAAACGGCCGGGATATGTATTCGTGCGAATTCGGGCGGTCCGGCGAGCGGTATACAGTCCGCGTAAAGGATAACATCAGCACGGACGACGAGATTCTCCAACACCTGATAGGCTAGACCCGCGGCCGGCCTGTCACTGGTTTTTTTCGCCAAGGCAGGCTGACGCAAGTTTCAACAGGAATAATCACCGCATGGCTACGAAGAAGACACCTCTCACCGACGACGACTCGCTGATGCCGCTCGGCAATGATGCCGATCTGGATCAGGCCATCGACGATTTGCGCGGCGTCTTGAAGACGGATGCCGATGGCGGCGCACCTGATTTCGATGCCGATTTCGGATCGTCCGCAACCTCCGATTTTTCGGCCGACGCTCCGTCCTTCGGCGGCGGCTTCGAAGCACAGGCTGATACGTTCGGCAGCAGCTTCGGTGGCGGCGCCTCGGGTCTTGGCGGTGCAAAAAGCTTCGGCGGCAACGATTTTGGCAGCTCCACATCCAGCAGCGCCGCCTACCAGGAACCGGGCAGCGCGCTCAACGCCAATCTCGACCTGATCATGGATATCCCGATCGACGTCGAGATCGTGCTCGGCACCAGCCGTATGCAGGTGTCGGGCCTGATGACCCTCGAGGAGGGTGCGACGATCGCACTCGACAAGAAGATCGGCGAGCCGGTTGAAATCGTGGTCAACGGACGCCGCATCGGCAAGGGCGAAATCACCGTGCTGGAAAATGACGACACGCGTTTCGGTGTGCGACTGACGGAAGTACTGAGCACGAGAAGAACCTGATCCCTGTTTGGGACAGAGAAGGAAGACCATGATGGACTTTGAGGATTTCGGTGGCAGCGCCCTCTCTACGAAACCGTTGTCCAAGGCCGAAAAGGCCGCGGCAGTGCTCCTGGCTATGGGCAAGGGCGTCGCTGGCAAGCTTCTCAAGTATTTCACCCAGGCCGAGCTGCAGAATATTATTGCCTGTGCTCAGAGCCTGCGCGCCATCCCCCCGGACGAACTCCTCGAACTCGTCAACGAGTTTGAGGACCTGTTCACCGAGGGCACCGGTCTCATGGACAATGCCGCGGCGATCGAGGGCATTCTCGAAGCGGGCCTGACACCGGAAGAAGTCGACGGGCTGCTCGGCCGCCGCGCCGCGTTCGACGATTACCAGGCCAATATCTGGGACCGCCTGCAGGATGCCGATCCGGCATTCGTGGGCAAATTCCTGTCGCGCGAACATCCGCAGACGGTTGCCTACATTCTTTCGCAGATGCCATCGATGTTCGGCGCCAAGGTCCTTCTCCAGCTTCCCGACAGCCGCCGCGCCGATATCATGAACCGGGCCGTCAACATGAAGGAAGTCAGCCCCAAGGCCGCGCAGATCATCGAGAACCGGGTGATGGAACTGATCGCGGCAATCGAAGCCGAACGCAACTCGAGCGGCTCGAACAAGGTTGCCGAACTGATGAACGAGCTCGACAAGAGCCAGGTCGACACCCTGCTCAGCTCCCTCGAGACGATCAGCAAAGACTCCGTCAACAAGGTGCGTCCGAAGATCTTCCTCTTCGAAGACCTGCTCTACATGCCGCAGCGCAGCCGCGTCATGCTGCTCAACGACGTCGCAGGGGACATTCTCACGATGGCGCTGCGCGGTGCGACCAACGAGATCAAGGAATGTGTTCTCGCGGCCATCAGCCCGCGCCAACGCCGCATGATCGAAAGCGATCTCGCGGTTCAGAACATGAACCTCAATCCGCGCGAAGTGGCGATTGCCCGTCGCGCGATCGCACAGGAGGCGATCCGGCTCGCCAATTCGGGCCAGATCATGCTCAAGGAAGAAAAGAAGGAAGGCGACAAGCCGGCCGAAGCCGCCTGACCTTCCGATTGAAGCGCCACAAGGAAGCGGAGCGGGAAATTTCCCGCTCCGTTTTCGTTTCGAGCAGCCTTTGACTGATATTTTCCGGCCACCCACAGTCTTTTTCTCGACTCGATTAGCGGCTAGCAGGCGATGCGGTAACATCGCGGGCGGCGGCGGCCGATTCGTTTGAGCCACGTCCTCGCAACCGGAAGACCGATTGGTTCAAAGCCGTGTCCGACGACGATAAAGACAGTAAAACAGAAAACCCGACCGCCAAACGAATGTCGGAAGCGGCAGACAAGGGTAACGTCCCGGTCTCCCGAGAGGTGCCGCTTTTTGCCTCCATCCTGGCATTCTATGTCTTTCTCGTCTTCTTCCTGCCCTCGAACATCGCAAAAATGGCCGAGACGCTGAAGGACCTTTTCGAACAGCCGGATCAGTGGCGGCTCGAAAATTCGACGGACGTCGTTTCGCTGAGCGTCCATCTCGGCTGGGCGATCGCGGCGTTCCTCGTTCCGGTGATGCTGCTCTTCATCATTTTCGGGCTTGGCTCGTCGTTCGCGCAGAACATGCCGTCGCTGGTCCTCGAGCGCGTGCGGCCGCAGATTTCCCGCGTTTCACCCTCCAAGGGCTTCGGGCGGATTTACAGCGTTCCGGGTTTCGTCGAGTTCGGAAAGTCGATCTTCAAGATTCTGATCGTGGCCGTGATCATGTATTTCGCATTGCGCGGCGAATATCTCTCCTCGCTGGACGCGATGTTCTCGGATCCGCAGGTCATCCTCGTCAAACTGGACGCAGTCGTCCGCCGAATGGTGGTCGTCGTCGTCCTCTCGGCGGGGATACTTGCCGTGGTCGACGTCCTGTGGACGCGCTATCACTGGTACAACGAACTCAAGATGACCAAGCAGGAGGTCAAGGACGAATACAAGCAGGCGCAGGGCGACCCGATCGTCAAGCAGCGTCAGAAATCGGTTGCGCGCGACCGCGCCCGCCGGCGGATGATCAACAACGTGCCGCGCGCCACACTCGTGATCGCCAACCCGACTCACTTTGCCGTAGCGCTGCGTTACGTGCGCGAGGAGAACGACGCACCGGTCGTCGTCGCCAAGGGCCAGGACCTGATTGCCCTCAAGATTCGCGAGATTGCCGAGCAAAACGATATCCCCATTTTCGAGGATCCGCCTCTGGCGCGCTCCATGTTTGCGCAAGTCTCGGCGGATAGTGTCATTCCGCCAGTCTTCTACAAGGCTGTGGCAGAACTCGTGCACCGGGTCTACGCTTCCCGGTCGCAAAAAAAACGGACACGCTGAGCGTCATGAAGAAATGCACCTACTCCACCGAACGGGAAGAAATCGTCGCACAAGCAATAAGCCCGGTGGCTTCGGAACTTCGCCTGCTCGATGCCGGTGACCTCATCTCACTTCTACGCCTAGAGTGCCACGGCAGCCTTGCCGATCTCGTGTCTTCAGCAGCCGAGCTCTATTTCCATCCGGGGACCGTCAGTTTCGGCGCCGGCGGCGACTACAAGCTCGAATGGAACGGTAAGCCGGAAGTCGTCCTCGACCTCGAAATCAAGCCGCGCGGTGTTTCAGTCTATGCGCGCCTGACGCTGGCTGACCAGCTGGCAGCCCTCGAGATCGACCACATTGCGTTCCAGGCTCCCTTCGAGGATCCGCACGACAACACAGCCTTCCTGGCAAAAAGCCTCCAGGAAGCCAAATTCGTGAAGACCAGCAACTCGCAGATGTAAGCCGCCCTGCCCCAAGTCTAGAAGACGGGTTCTTATCCGACCGGTTCAGTGGATATAACCGAGCCTGATCGCCTTGGCGATCGCCTGGATGCGGTTGACCGAATCGAGCTTGATGGTGGCCGAGCCGAGATAGGCGTTGACGGTGTGGACGGAGAGGCCAAGCTTTTCGGCAATCTCTTCGCTGATGCGGCCGTCGCCGGCCAGCTGAAGGCAGGCTATCTCCCGTTCGCTCAGCGATTCCGCCGGGACGCTGCGACGTTCGTCGAGTGCCAGGAGGTCCATGACCACCTGGCAGCTCCTGACATGCTGGTCGATGATGACATCGCTCACCAAATCCATCGATGTACCGAAGAAAGCAACATAGCCGTTGCCGAGGGCGCCGAGGCGTACGGGAAAGGCGATCCCCGAAAAGGGAACGACGCCGGAATTCAGGCGATGCGTCAACGGTGAAAACTCGCCCGCATCAGCAAAACTGGTATTCTCCGATCCGTTCCAGATCAGCGGCAGAAGCGACGTCTCGATATGGTCCAGCAGCGCCTCGCCATAAACACCGACGAGCTGGTTGCTGCTCTCCAGCGCGCCGGCTCCCCAGTTTTCGAGCTCGCATACGAGCTTGCGCTTGTTGGGCAGCCCGGCGCCGGCTATCCGGAAAACCGCAAAATTCCGCGCCTTCAGGTTCTTCTGCATGGCGACGAGTTTCGGAAAGATGTCCGACCGACTCGATGCGCGCTGGAGGCGCAGATACTGGATGCTTCCAGGTCCATCTGCCGTGCCGCTGCGCGAATAACCCATTGAAATTATTTTCCTAAACTAAGTTGTTGCGAACCGCGTAGGCGATCGCCTCGGAGCGAGTCTTGGTTGCCGTCTTACGCATCACGCTGGTAATGTAGTTGTTGATCGTATTGCGGGATATGCCGAGGATCACGGCGATCTCGTCACTGGTCTTGCCCTCCGCAATCCAGAAGAGACATTCCAGCTCCCGTTCCGTCAGTTCGAAATCACGCTCCGTCCTAGCGTCGGCATTCTCTCCGAAACTGGCGCCGTAGGCGGCGAACAGGCCCACTTCCCTCAATCGTTCCTGCGACAGGATGATGCCGTCCAGGAACAGCAGCATCAGCGAGAACCGCGTCCGGCCAACGCAAAAGGTAAGCGAGCAGTACTGCCGGCTGATGTCGTCCGGCGGCACGATGTCGTCGGGTAACAAGGCAAAGCTCGGGGTCAGCAACGAGAGGCACTTTTCCAGTTCGGTGGAACGCGCGTAACCGCTTGCGAGCTCGGAGCCTAAGCGGCGGACGAGATCAAAGGGCCAGTTGGAGGTTACGATGAAATCGAGGCCCTGTTCCTGGATGAGGTCGTAGCGGGCCAGCAGAAAATGAGAAGCGCCGACGTAATCTGCGAGCAGCCGCATGACCGCCTGAATGTTGTTGGAGCCCGCCAAAACCGAAAGACGGCGAACCAATTGCTCACGCGAGAGTCCTCTGGAGCCGGCAGACTCCGCATAGGAGCGCCCCTCCGTCATCATCTCTACCCCCGACAACTCCATTCGGTACCTGCTCCCCGCCGCGTGGTGCATTCATCATGAATGCGCGCATCGCGGCATGTTGCGATTCCCATACAACCCTTCCAGCGCCGAAACGATCCCGCATCAAGCAAATACATCAAGAATAATGGCAGTAGCCGCTTTCCCTCGTCCTGGACACCGGGGTTTCAGCAGTTCCACCTCTTCGGGACCTCTGGAAGTGATTGTACGAATCAAGGCCATTGTAGGAGACGCGTTACGAATTACCATCGCCCCGACATCGGATTTCCCCAGTTGCGCCATATTCCTGCTGATTCGCCATATAGATAAATTGGCCAAGTGTGTGGCGGAGCTGAAAAGAAATAGGCCGGACAAGGTCCGGCCTATAACGATCATATTTTCGTGATACCCTGTCAGGCCGCCTTTTCGAGTGCCCACTTGCGGAGAATCTTGGCGGCGCGCTCTTCGGAGATTTCGACCATCCGGGCCAGGCGCTTTTCGGGACCTTCCTTGACGCGGCGGTTGAAGCCCTCGTCGTCGCCACCGCCCAGCATGTCGTTCGAGCTGTCGAAACCGAAGTCGGAGCCGAAACCGTCCATGAGTGCCGGGCTGCCGGTCGTCGGAGAGAAATCCGGAAGTTCGAGACCTGCGCCGTCGGCGGCTTCGCCGGCGACGCTGTTGCCGCTGACGGTGCGGATGAGCGGGCGAAGACCGAGCCAGACCACCAGGAAAGCGACCAGGACGAAGGCGAGCGAGTTGATGATGCCTGCGACATTGCGGCTCAGCATGTCCATCACGCCCGGCCCGCTGGATGCTTCGCTGAGCAGCTGGTTCTCCAGGAAGTCCATAGCCGTCAACGTGACTATGTCGCCGCGGTTTGCATTGATGCCGGCTGCGGATGCCACGATCTTCTGCATCTCGGCGAGATAGGCATCGACCTTGGCCTGGTCGGCCGGCTCGCCGACCATTTTCGCGATACGTCCCTTGTTGACGACGACTGCGACCGAAACCTTCTCGATCTGATAGCTGTTGCGCGTCGTGGCGACGGTCTTCTGGTTGATCTCGTAGTTGGTCTGCTCTTCCTTCTTGTCGGACTGATCAGACGATTTCGGACCGTTTGCGCCACCCGGAGGCGGAGCGGCCTGCGGCACGTTCTGCTCCACGGTCGTGGCGTTGTCGTCCTGGGTCTGCTGCGATTTCGACGCTTCCTTGGTAGTGCGGACCGAACGTTCGACGCGGGAGTTCGGATCGAACACCGTCTCGTTGATCTGTTGGCTGTCCGTATTCAGGGCCGCCGTGACGCTGGAGCGGAAATTGTCCATGCCGAGGAAAGGCGCCAGCGCCTTGTCGATATTGTTTTCGATTTCCTGCTGAACGTTCTGGACGATGCTCAGCGACTTGTTCATTTCGCTGCCGCCGTATTCGTCGCCTGATGCGAGCAGCTGACCGGCCGAATCCAGAATGGTCACGTCGTCCACGTCGAGGCCGGGGACTGCGGAGGCGACAAGGTGGCGAATGGACGAGGCAGCCTTGCGCCCCGTCGTCGAACTGGCCCGGATCATCACCGATGCCGTCGGTTTCTGCTCACCCCTGCGGAAGTTGCCGACATCCGGCATCACGATATGAACGCGGGCGGCGTTGACGCCGTTGATCTGCTGGATCGACCGGCCGATCTCGCCTTCAAGGGCGCGAACGCGGGTGACTTCCTGCATGAAGGAGGTTAGCCCGAGCGAACCGACATTGTCGAAGAGTTCGTAACCGGCGTTGGTGCTGTTCGGCAGGCCCCGCTCGGCCAGCAGAAGCCGCGCCTTGCTCGTCGAGCCGGCAGGAACCTGAAGGCTCGAACCGTCCGTACCGACCTGGAAGGACATGTTGGCCTCGGCCAGCGCGATGCTTACCTGGTTGAGGTCGGCCGTATCAAGACCGACATAGAGCGTCTCGTAAGCCGGCTTGTTAACGAAGAGGGCCGCCGCAATAACGATCGCAATTGAAACGACGCCGACAGCGCCTAAAGCAATAAGTCGCGTCTGGCCTAAACCGGCCAGATTTTTAAAGACTTGTGAAAATTGAGCCAACAGATTCATTCTGTTCCCACATCGCCAACTAGGTATTCGAGCCTATGCTCAATCGCACCTTAGGAAGCGAAGCTTGTGCGAGCGTTTCGCGAGAGCGTGGTTTTGGCGACTGTGGATGGGATCGTGAGACTGGCGAGTGCGCGGGCCGTCATGGCCGGAGCATGCATGTCAGGGCTGGCGATCAGAAAAAATCGAAATCGCCGGCTGCCTTGCTCAAAGGCTGGGAATGGCCGTGGCGCATGCCGTTGGCCAGCGCCTTCTGCATGTCGGCGAGTTTGACGAGATTGAGGGCGGTCGAGACATCGACCATCCATTCGTTCGGAATGCCGCCGGTGATCGTATCGATGAATTCCGCAAGGCCGCGCGTCTTCTGGACGGCAAGGTCTATGCCCTGCAAGACCTTCAAGCTGTCCGGCGACTGCAGGATCGTTTCGCCACCGAGCTCCAGAAGCTGCGGCTCGACCCGTTCGATCAGGTATGCGACGTCATGAAGCTCCGAGACCAGCCGCATCAGGACTTCTGGAAGAGATTCCTCAAAGGGAGCGATTGGCGTCTTGACGATGTCGTTCATGGCTTCTTTCGCCCCGAGAAATGACTTCTTTAAAAGAACTCGATTGAGCTCTCGACCGGCTTCGGCGGCGTGCGTACCGGACGCTCCTCCATAGCCACCGTCCGTTGAGTTTCGGCCCCGGTCAGCGGATACTGACGAGCCCGGCCGCTCACGGGCCAGAACTCCAGCTTGCGCCCGTGCTCCCCGCCCGTAGAGGAACCGACCACCGGAATGCCTTCGTCCTTTAGGAATTGCATCGCGAATGCGGCATTCTGCTCGCCGACATTCGAAAAGCTCGCAATCGTCTTGGCGCCGCCGAAAATCTTCGCTTCCAACCGGTCTCGCCGGGCACCCTGCTTCAAAAGTCCGTTGATCAGCAGTTCCATCAGATGCACGCCATAACGCGTTGCATCACCGCCCGAGGTCATGGAGCCGCCGGATCCCGGAAGCAGGAAGTGGTTCATGCCGCCGATACCGGCGACAGGATCGCGAAGACAAGCAGCCACGCATGAGCCCAGAATCGTCGAGAGGACGGCATTCGGGTCGTTCAGGACCTTAAATTCCCCCTGGATGATATGGACACGCCTGACTGCAGCGGCGTCATTCATTTCAGTGCTCCAAACACCGCTTCGATAGCGGCCTTCATCTTTTCGATCGTGAACGGCTTGGCGAGAACGTTATTGGCGCCGAGCTGGGCCGCTTTCTGAACCAAGGCGCGGTCGCCCTGAGCTGTCAGGATGATGAACGCGGCCTTCTTGGTGTTCGGATTGGCGCGGACGGCCTGCAGGAAGCCGATCCCGTCCATCTTCGGCATGTTGAAATCCGAAATGACGAGATGGTGGGGCTGTTCCGCCATGATCTTCATGCCCTGCTCGCCATCGCCGGCCGCAGTGATCTGTTTGAAGCCGAGCTGTGTCAGGGCGTCGCTGAGCAGCAGGCGGCTGGTGACCTGATCATCAACGATCAGAACTTTGATTTTTTCAGCGATAGACATTTATTCGGTACCTTCTTTTCGGGCGGCAGTTAACTTCAACACTTCTTCTCCAATGGAGCCTAGCGGCAGTTGCTGCTCGACGGCCCCCATTTCATGGGCAACCCTCGGCATGCCGTAGACCACACACGTCTTCTCGTTCTGCCCGATCGTGCGAGCGCCCGCGCCACGCATTCTGAGCAAACCTGCAGCTCCGTCGCGGCCCATGCCCGTCAGGATGACCCCGACCGCATTGCGACCCGCCAGATCGGCGACCGAGTCGAAAAGGACGTCCACCGAGGGCCTGTGGCCGTTTACCGGCTCCCTTTCGATCAGCCGGCAACATGGCGCCGACGGATTGACCACCTGCAAGTGCCGTTCGCCACCAGGCGCGAGGTAGATCTTGCCGATCTCCAGCCGCGCGCCGTCCGTGGCTTCCTGCACCACAGGAGCGCAGATACGATTAAGCCGTTCAGCAAAACTTTTGGTAAACGTGGAAGGCATATGTTGAGTAATTACGGTCGGTGGGCAGTTTTGCGGGAACTTTTGCAGGACCGCGATGAGCGCTTCGACGCCTCCGGTTGACGATCCTATGGCCACAACCTTTCTGCCGACGCGGTATTCCGCGGCGGGAGCAGCTGCCATGACCGGCGCAGGTCCGTTCCGGCGTGGTCCTGACCGGGCCGCAGCCTTCACCTTTTCAGCAAGATCCATGAAAGGGCGAACGTCGCCGGGAGCCGGCTTGCCGACACAGTCGAAGGCGCCGATCTCGAGGGCGGCCAGCGTCGCGTTGGCACCCTGATGGGTCATGGCCGAGACCATGATTACCGGCATCGGACGCAGGCGCATGATCTTTTCGAGGAATTCCAGCCCGTTCATATTGGGCATCTCGATATCGAGGGTAACGACATCGGGGTTGAGCTGCTTGATCGCGACGCGCGCTTCCAGCGCGTCGCCGGCCTGGCCGACGACATTCACCTCAGGATCGGAATTCAGGATGGCCGTGATCAGGCCGCGCATGGTCGGGGAATCGTCGACGACCAGGACCCGTGCTGGAGCGCTCATGCCTTCCTCCCCGCATTCTTGCCGGTATAACGATAGGTCGTGATGCCGATGTTATCGAACAGGTTCTTCGCGTCGCCGGAGACGCGTTCGGAATGGCCGATATAAAGATGTCCGCCTTCAGGCAGGAGCGAGGCAAAGCGGGACCAGATTTTCATCTGCGTCGGCTCGTCGAAATAGATGACGACGTTGCGGCAGAAGATGACATCGAAATTGCCCTTGAAGGGCCATTGCGCCATCAGGTTCAGCTCGTTGAAGGTGATCAGCTTCTTGACGCGTTCATCGATTTGGAACCTGCGGCGTCCGCCGGCATCGACCTCCCGGAACCACTGCTTGCGCATGGCCGGCGTCATGGTCTCGAGCGCGTTGTCGTCGTAGACGCCGGCGCGGGCCGCGGCCAGGATCTTCGGATCGATATCGGTCGCCAGGATGCGGAAGTCGAGATCGGCTGCATTGGGAAGCAACGACAGGACGGTCAGCGCGATCGAATACGGCTCCTGCCCGTCCGAACAGGCGGCCGACCAGATGCGCACGCGACCGCCGCTCTTGGCGCGGTTGATCAGACCCGGCAGGACCTCGTCGCGCAGGTGCTCGAAGTGATGGTTCTCGCGGAAGAAACGGGTGAAGTTGGTCGTCAGATGCGACAGCATCTCTCGGCGGGCGGCGGCACCTTCGGGCGACGCCACCAGAACGCAATAGTCCTTGAACCCGCGCAGCCCCAAAGCCCGGATATGCTTGGAAAGGCGGGAATAGACGAGCGAGGCCTTGGAATCGTTGAGATAGATCCCGGCATCCGCGTAGATCATCGCCGAAATGTCGGTGAGGTCACGACGCGTCAGCGGATATTCGCCGCTTGCGAGGACTTCATCCGGTGACTGTCGGCTTTCGATGGCGCCCAGGGGCTTCATGCAACTTCGCTTTCCGTGTCGGGGAAGAGGGCGTCCAACTCAATCATGCAGATCATCCGCTTATCGATGGCGAGAATCCCCCGGGCGTATTGTCTCTCCAGGTCGGAAGAGACTTCCGGTACTGGCTGGATATTCTCGTCGGTAATCGTAAGGATATCGGAAACGGCTTCCACAAGGAGACCGACGACTTTGGTCTTCATCTGCGCCACGATGATCACATGGCGCGCCGTCGGCTCGGCATCCTTCATGCCAAGCCGGGCCGAAAGATCGACAATCGGCAGAACGGCGCCGCGCAGATTGATGACACCCATGACGTATGCGGGCGCATGCGGCAGCGGTGTGGCCTGTGTCCATCCGCGAATTTCGCGGACGGACATGATATTCACGCAAAATTCCTGATCGCTGATGCGAAAAGCGATCAGCTCTTTGCTTCCCTGGACCAGATTCTTCACGGCATACGACATATCAACTCAACCCGTGGCGGCTAACGACATTTCAGGTTTCATGGACTGGCCTCGCGACGCTGCGACGACCGCATCGACATCGAGGATGAGCGCAACGCGGCCGTCACCAAGAATGGTGGCTGCGGCGATGCCCGGAACGTGTGTGTAGTTCGCCTCGAGCGACTTGATGACGACCTGGCGCTGGCCCTGGATGGCATCGACCATCAGTGCGCGCTGTCCGCCGCCTTCCGATTCCACCAGCAGCGCGACGCCTTCGACCGGATTGGCCTGGGTGGCGCGGTAGTTGAGGACCCGACCCACGTCGACCAGCGGGCAGAACGAGTTGCGGATCGAGATTAGCCGCTGATTGGCGCCGAAGGAATGGATGGCGGAAGCCTCCGGCTGCAGCGTCTCGACGATCGCGGTCAGCGGTACGACCAGCGTCTGGCCGGCGACCGTAACCACCATGCCGTCGAGGACGGCGAGCGTCAGCGGCAGGCTCATGGTGAAGGTCGAGCCGTAGCCCGGCCGCGACGAGATCGAGATACGGCCGCCAAGCGCCTGGATCGACCGCTTGACCACGTCCATGCCGACGCCGCGGCCGGAAATGTCGGAGATCTTGTCGGCGGTCGAGAAGCCCGCCATGAAGATCAGATTGTCGATCTCGTCGTCCGACAGGTTGGCGTCGGCTGCAATGATGTCGTTGTCGATCGCCTTCTGGCGGACGCGCTCGCGGTTGATGCCGGCGCCGTCGTCGGCGAGCTCGATCAGGATGCGGCCCGAACGATGTTTCGCGGTCAGCTTGATCGTGCCTTCCGGGTCCTTGCCGGCGGCTTCGCGCTTTTCGGGCGTTTCGATGCCGTGGTCGACGGCATTGCGGATCATGTGCGTCAGCGGTTCGGCGATCTTGTCGATGACCGTCTTGTCGACTTCGGTGTTTTCACCTTCGGTGACCAGGCGGATCGACTTGCCGACCATGTCGGCCACTTCGCGAACGATACGCGACATGCGCTGGAAGACCGGCTTCACCGGCTGCGCGCGGATCGCCATGACCGAGTCCTGGATCTCGCGGGTGAGCTGCTGCAGCTCTTCGAGGCCCATGTTGACGGCCGAGGTACCGGTCGCGTCGTTCTCGACGACGCTCTGGGAGAGCATCGCCTGGTTGATGACGAGTTCGCCGACGAGGTTGATGAGGCGATCGACGCGGTCGAGATCGACGCGGATCGTCTGGCCCGCGCCGGCAGCGGCGGCTGCGGCATTGTTCTGGGCGGCAGCAGTCGCGGCGGCCGATTCTTTCTTTTCAGCGACGCGCGCGGCCCTGGAGACGTTGCTCGCGGTCTCGGCGGCGGACAAGGCGGCGGCTACGGTTTCTTCCGAAGCGCCCCGTTCGTTGGCCGTTTCCTCTTCAACGGACGAAGAGTCATCCAGGATCGAAAGATCGAACGGAACCGGAACCATCGGCAGTTCATCGTTGGAAGATGCCTCTTCGGCAAACTTCACTTCGAGGTCGCAATCCCATTCCGCGAATTCGAAGACGGCGCGGATGTCGTCTTCGCTCCGGGTGGTCCGGATCGAGATCTTCCAGCTGAAGTAGGACGCTTCCGGATCCATCTTGTCCAGCGCCGGCAGAGCATCCGTATCGCAATTGATGCTCATCTCTCCCAGACGGGACAGGTCGCGCAGCAGGAGCGCCGCCTCGTTGCCCTTGGAATAGAGTTCGCGGCGCGGCTTGAAGATCACCTCGTAGAGCGAGCCTTCGACTGCCGGCTCATCTTCCTCGCCGAAACCGTCGAACGAGAAGGGGATCGGCTGGAAACCGCTGTCGTCGCTCGGCTTGGGAGGCTCGACCTTCGCCGCAGGAGCCGCGGCGGGAGCAGCCTTTGCGGCCGGTTTCGGGGCGTCGTGGCCGGAGGAAGACGGGAGCTCGCCATGGGCAAGCGCCTCGAGTTCCTTGACGAGGCTGCGGCTTCTCGATTCGTCGACGCCGCCGCCGTCACGCGAAGCGGTAACGAGGTCGGCGAGCACGTCGGCCGATTTCAGCATGACCTTCAGGACGTCCTGCGTCGGCTCCAGCTTATTGGAGCGCACGCAATCGAGCGTCGTCTCGAAGACGTGGGCGAAGGAGACCAGATCGTCCAGACCGAAGGCACCAGCGCCCCCCTTGATGGAATGAACGGCACGGAAAACGGCGTTCACCGTTTCGGGGTCGCGATCCCCGTCGTTCAGCTTGAGAAGACCCGACTCCAGTTCAGCGAGCTGCTCTTCGCATTCCTGAAAGAAGATCTCTTTGATTTCGTTCATATCCATCGGGGGAATTCCTGGCTCAGGCGGTTACACGCTCGATCGCATCAATCAGTTTGGCAGGATCGAAAGGCTTGACGATCCAACCCGTCGCGCCGGCCTGCCGGGCCCGGTTCTTCTTCTCGGCATCGCTTTCCGTCGTCAGGACGAGGATCGGGACGGCGCGAAATTTTTCGTTGCGGCGAACGCCTTCGATGAAACCGAAGCCGTCGAGACGCGGCATGTTGATATCCGTGACGATGACGTCCGGATTGCAGCCCTCGAGGACTTCGAGGCCTTCAACGCCGTCTTCCGCCTGAATTGTTTCAAAACCTGCGTTATTAAGTGTCACCAGAAGCATGTTCCGGATCGTCCGTGAGTCATCCACGGTCAGTACTTTTTTCTTCATTGCTAGATCTCCTTAGCAACCAAATTCTGGTTATTGATGCCGATAAGTTGCATCGTCTTCTGAAATGCATCCGAAGCCTTCTCCACGAGGAGGGACTTCTTGTCTTCTTCCCAAGCCTTGACGCCGGCGAGCAGAACCTGGGCGCACTGGACACCGACGCGCTCGACACCCGACGCATCGATCCTGAGATCGCTGCCGCGCATGGAGACCAGCTTGCCATGCAGGTTGGAGGCCTCGTTGAGGTCCAGCACCGCGGCCAGCTTCAAACTTGCAGGTCCAGCCTTCTTTGCTGCCATCAGCTTATTCCTTGTCGTTTCTGAAAGATGTATTCGCCGTCATCCGCACGTTCGGAGGCCATCGGCGCGATCGGGACGAGAGTCGGCTGGGGTCTTGGCGCTGCCGGTCGGCGCGCATCCGCATAACGGTTCTGCCGTTCGATCCGGAATTCGCGGACCGTCCGTCCGAGTTCCAGGATGACGGTATGGAGTTCGTCGGCGCCTTCGCCGGCGCGGGACGCAAGGCCTGCATTCGAGGCGACGTGTTCGCTGACCGAACCGATCTCGAGGGTCAATCGGTCGAGACCGACGGCCTGTTCGCCGGTGTCGCGGGCGATGCCGGCGATCGCGTCATTGATATCGGAAACCTGGCGGACGATGCCGCCGATCGCCTCCTGGGTGCGGTGAACCATCTCGACACCCGCATCCACCTGGGACTTGGTGCCGTTGACGAGCGTCTTGATCTCGCGGGCCGCATCGGCGGAGCGCTGGGCAAGCGCGCGCACTTCCTGGGCGACGACCGCAAATCCGCGGCCCGTCTCGCCGGCGCGGGCTGCCTCGATGCCGGCGTTCAGCGCCAGCAGGTTCGTCTGAAACGCGATGTCGTCGATGACGCCGATGATCTCGCCGATCTTTTCGGCCGAGGATTCGATATCCGCCATGGCGTTGATCGCCCGGCCGACGACCTCGCCGCTCGCCTCGACCGAACGGCGGGTGTCAGCGGCGGCTTTTTCGGCGGCAGCCGTCTCGGCCGCGCTTCCCTTGACCCTGGCGGTAACGTCGAGCAGTACGCGTGCCGCCTCCCTGAGGCGGGCAGACTGTTCTTCGGAAGCGGAGGCGAACGAGCGGGCGCCTTCGGCGAGCGATTGAGTGAGAGCACCAGCCTTCTGGCCGTGTCCGTCGGCTGTCTCGACCGAGGAGCGCATGCCGGCGACCGCCTGGTTGAGAAGATCGGCGAGTTCGCGATAGACATCCGGAACATCGGCCGGCAGGGAAGCCGTCAGATCACGGTCGGCAAGTGCGGCAATGACGTCGGTGAAGGTTTCGATCGCCTGCGCATGATCGGCTTCGCGCTGCTCGGCAAGTGCGCGCTGGTGCTTCAGGCGCTGTTCGTTGAAGCGGAGCGACACGGCAATCTCGACATCGACCATCACCAGGCGGGTAATCGCGCCGACGAGGTCGAGCAATTCCTGCTCGCGCTTGCGGCCGCCCGGCAGCAGCGATTTCGGAGCGAGATCGACGATCGCGCCGGCGATCAGGTGTTCGAGCATCACGGCGTGGCCGACAATGTGCCAGCGCGGGTCGAGGCCCATGCGGCTCTCGGTGTCGGAGAGAACCTTCACCCGCTCGGCGTAGAGCGCATCGAAGCGGGCATCGGTCAGCACGCCCCAGTGGGAAGCCTGCAGGTCGTGCAGCCGTTCGATCTGCTGCTCGCTTTCGAAATTGCGGGCGGCTTCCGGAAAGGATTGAAAGCGGTGAAAGAGGTCGCGCAGACCGGTCTTCAGATGCCGGTCGAGCTGCGGGCGGCAGCGGCGCAGCAGATCGCGCAATTCGCCGTCGAGGCCGGCAAATGCCAGTCTCTCGCCCAGGCTGCCTGCCTGGCCACGTCGCGCCTGATCCGATGGCATTTCCTGCACCAAAGCCGTCCCCAAATTAATCAAGCCAATCCCCGAAGAGGATCGGCGGCATGCGAGCTGCTGTCGCCAGCGCCTGGATGAACGGGGATGCTCGCCAAAACCGGATCAATATCCGTCGGGCATGGGCAACGCGGTCACCACGGCTTTGCTGGATTTTCATGAGCGGATACCGGATTGGACCGGTACGGCTTTGCGGCTTCATGCCTGGTGGGAGACCGGAGTCATCCCATTTCGCCGTGGTCTCTAATATGTATGGTTAATTCCTTGCCTGAAGGTTAATGGAAGGTGCAAGGATGCCTGTTTTGCTTCAACCGGGCGCATAATACCCGCTATGGGCGCATTTGCATCGGCACTACGCGGAGCTGCCTTTCTCAGTTCATCGCCTGAACGTCGGCAAGCCCGCGCAAGCCAGCCTTGTCGCCCATGTCGGCGAGCGCCTGGAAGATGCGAGTGGCATCGGCAAGCCGGCCGAGGTTGAGGTGCGCATAACCGCGCAGCGACATGAGATCGGACTGTTCGGGAGCGATCTGCGCCCGCTGGTCGAGCGCCAGCAACGTCTCGCGATAGCGTCCGGCCTTGAAGGCGTTAACCGCGCGGTCGGAGAGAATCGCGGTCTGCAGCTCCACCGCACGCTGGTTGGTCTGGGCCGAGTCGGCCGCAGCGACAGATGCCTTGTCGGTCAAACCGGCGCGCAGATAGGCGAGGCTCTTGCCGTAGGCGGCGTCGGAGCGAGCAGCGGCCGAGCTGCTCGCATAGGCGGCATCGAAGGATTGTGCGGCCTCCAAGGGGCGGTTGAGATCCATCAGGCACCAGCCCCTGGCCAGCGCCGCTTCCGGCGGAATCCGGCGAGGATCGAGCGTCGTCGAGCATTGCCCGCGGCGGACAGCCGCTTGTGCGGGTATCCTTGCGGTCCTGTAGATCGGCTGGGGCTCAGCCCGCGTCACCTCGGCCCGGGTGACAAGTCTGGTCTCTTCCGCAGGCGGCTCGGCAGCCGGTACATTCGCTCTCGCGCCATCGGCGTTCGACCTCGATGCGGCAGCGGGCTGCCGGCGCGGCGCCTCCCGCTCGGTCAGCGGTTCGCCGAGCCGCGCGATCCGTTCGGACCGGCCCGCCCATGCCCGCTGGAGCTGAACCACTCCGGACTTGTCGCCGAGGTCGTTGCGCGTCAGGGCGAGGCCATAGGCGGACGGTTCGTCGTCCGGCTTCCAGGCGAGCGCCGCCTGAAACCATTCGGCTGCCGTTTGCGGCTGCTGCATGGCGCGGGCGTACCAGCCGAATTGCTGGGCCGCATCCGCGTTGCGGGCAGTTATCACCACGGGTGCCATGCGGCGCAGGACATCGTCCTGCATTACCGGTGGAGGATCGAGCGCCAGCAGATTGGCGACGGCGGCAAGATAGGCTTCCTTCGCGCCATCGGAGGTTTCGCGCCAACGATAGAGCACCGTTTCCGCTTCCACCGGCGATTTCTGCGCAACCAGCGTCAGCGCCAGCCCTTCGGCGGCCGAAGCGGTCTCCTCCTTGTTGAAGGCGCGGCGGAACCAGCGCTCGGCCCCGCCGAGATTGTCGCGGCGATAAAAATACCAGCCGAGCATCAGTGCATCGGAAGCCTTGCCGTCCGCCTCGGCGAGCCGCTCCAGCCGGGTCAGGTATTTTTCCGGCACCACGAGCCTCGCATCGGTGTTGCCGGCTGCCACCAGCCGTCGCGAGATGTCGTCGCGCAGCGGCTCGAATTCCGGTTGGCCACCCGCCGGCGTCCGCTCCTTGGCAAGCAGGTCCTCCAGCATGTCGGGCGGCAACAGCTCGCTCCCCTTCTGCGCGGTGGCGAAACGCTCCGAGGAATCGTCGCAATTGTCGAGGATATAAGTGTAGGCGTCGCGGGCGCGGCCCTGCCTGTCGGTCCTGGCGAAGGCTTCCGCCACCCGCCACAGGATGTCGATTTCGCTGCAGGTCAGCAGGCTCGGATTGTCGGCCGCCATCCGGATTACCGCGTCATGGTTTTCAGCGTCGGAAGCCGTGACCAGACCGGCGCGCGCCTCGGCAAGCTTCAGACGTTCGAGAAGATCCGCCGGCGGTTGCCAGCCGGGTTCGGTCGCCTGGCGGTCGGTGATCGCCTTGCGGACATCCGCATAGCGGGACTGGGCGTAGAGTGCCCACATGTTTTCGAGCTGGCGATCGGTATTGATCTGGACCGCCAACGGATCGGCCGGCGGGGTCCAGTTCGGATAGAGCGCCCTCAGACGGGAGATCTCCGCCTGCAGGCGGGCGGTATCGCCCCTCGCCGCGAAATAGCGCAACGCGCTTTCGTCGACCGCCGGCTGCTGGCCCGGCGGCACGGCGGCGGCTGAAATGACCTGCTGGGGATTTGCAGGCGGGACCGGCGGGGCGGGCGGGGCCGTTGCCGGCGCCTGGGCGACCACCAGCGACGAAGAGCCGGGCCTGGCAGGCGTCGCGGTATCCCGGTTCGGATAGAGGAGTTGGGCGACGACACGCTCGGTCTTTTCGGCGGGCGGTGCCGGTGGACGCGGTCCCTTGGGCGGAGAAGGAAGCGAATTGACGGAGCTCGTCAACAGGCCAGGATCCACCGTCGGCTGACGGCTCAAACCATACAACCCCACGGCGCCAATGCCCAAAACCGTTAATGAGATCAGCGAAAACCGCATACTCACTCCGCTATCGTCCTCACTCCCCGTCTACGCCTCATGCTGCGGGCTTTGGCTCTTTAAGCTTTCTATTTCTAAAGAATGAACTGATATGGTTAACGAACAATTTAGATTTACCTCATCAAATGGTTGAGTCGGTCCAGGCAATCGGTTCTGCTGCAGCTCGCTCTGCAACGAACGGTCGCCGGGGACCTCCGACGGACAATGAATGTCCGCGACTTATCAGTATTGTTCGGCATGGCGGAAAAGCATCTGGTTCGACAACAGAAAATGAGCGGCCTCGGCCATCTGGGTGCAGCGGTTCTGTTTTGTGGACTGCCGCTTCTGGCTGCCGGCTGCGCCGGCCAACCCGTCCAGATGGGCACCTTTGCCAAGAACCTGCCGGCCGAACAGGCCATGGTCCTGCCGCCCCCGGCCGGTCCCGGCATCGTCAGCGTCATCGAACGGCGCTACGACAACGCCGTCGATCAGGACATCTTTCTCTATACCTCAGCCCTGACCCCAGGGCAGAACCTGCTAAAGGCCCAGTTCTTCGGCACCGTCAGCCCTTTCAAGCTCAGCGACAACAAACTCACCTCGACACCGGTCACGGAAGCCGGGATTGCCTCGGAGATGCGGCGGGCGCTGCCGGGCGTACGGATGGTGCGTTCGTCCTTCTTCGTCCAGAACAATTACGGCCCGTTCGGCTACGCCTTCGGGCGCGGCGCCGGCAACGACCTCTGCATGTATGGCTGGCAGCAGGTCCGTAGCCCGTCCGGGACGATCTCGCCGCTCGCGAACCACGGTTCGATCCAGATCCGCGCAAGAATCTGCGAGGCGAACGGCACGGAACAGAAGCTGCTGGCCTTCATGTACAATTACACGATCACCGGCGCAGTGGATGACGGCGGCTGGAACCCCTATGGGGAACCGCAGCCGGTCTCCCCGAGCCTCGGCGGCGTCGGTGCACCGATCTATCCGCGACCGACCTCAGCCGAGCCGATCGTCCCGGTATTGCCGCAGCGAACCAGTGCGGTCCATACCCGTTCCGGGGCGGCACCTGTGGCCCGATCGACGCCACCGGCTGCCGCCGCTACGTCAGCAAGCGTGTCCTCGGCGGCGGTGCCCGTGATTTCGGTGCCGAGGCCGGTCATGACGCAGACCACAACGAGCACATCACCGGCCACGGCAGGACCGTCGGTCTCGCGCGCACCGCTCGTGCCGTCGCCGTCTGGCCTTGCGCAACAAACCGGGCGGGTAAGCATTCCCTCACCTTCCTGCACGGACGTGACCAGCGGGGCCGCCAATGCGTGCCGATAAGCCGAACAATTCCGATCGATCGATGCCCGGATCTTCCGGCTGCAGGAGATAGCCCAGGATGCGGACATTCCTTTCTGCGGTCATCTGGGCCCTCGCGAGCGCGTTGATCATCGCGCTCGTGACGCTGCCGATCAACACGCGTACCCAGCTCATCGCCAGCATTCTCGTCGTCAGCGTGATGGGCATCATCCGGCTGCTCAAGGCAGGGGGAAAATGGCGTCTCGTGGCGCTCGCCTTCGGCACCGCCATGGTGATGCGCTACGTCTACTGGCGCACGACAAGCACGCTGCCGCCGGTCAACCAGCTCGAGAACTTCATTCCGGGACTGCTGGTCTACCTCGCGGAAATGTACAGCGTGCTGATGCTGGCGCTCAGCCTGTTCGTGGTCTCCATGCCCCTGCCGTCGCGCGCGCCCTATGGACGACGTGATCGGGAGCTGCCGACCGTCGATGTCTTCGTACCGAGCTACAACGAGGACGAGGTGCTGCTTGCCAATACGCTCGCCGCCGCCCGCAACATGGATTATCCGCCGGAAAAGCTGACCGTCTGGCTGCTCGACGACGGGAGTACGCTTCAGAAGCGCAAATCCGACAATGTCGCCGACGCCCGGGCTGCGGAAACCCGCCACAAGCTGCTGCAGCAGCTCTGCGAAGATCTCGGTGTGCGCTACCTCACCCGCGAGCGCAACGAGCATGCCAAGGCCGGCAACCTCAACAACGGGCTCAAGCATTCGACCGGATCGCTGATCGCGGTCTTCGACGCGGACCATGCGCCGGCCCGGGATTTTCTCCTCGAGACGGTCGGTTATTTCGACGAGGACCCGAAACTCTTTCTCGTCCAGACGCCGCATTTCTTCCTGAACCCGGACCCGGTCGAGCGTAACCTGCGTACCTTCGAAAAGATGCCGAGCGAGAACGAGATGTTCTACGGCATCATCCAGCGCGGCCTCGACAAGTGGGACGCGGCCTTCTTCTGCGGATCGGCGGCTGTCCTGAACCGCAAGGCGCTCGAAGTTTCGAACGGCTTCTCGGGCGTCAGCATCACCGAGGATTGCGAGACGGCGCTCGACCTGCACAGCCGCGGCTGGCACAGCCTCTATCTCGACCGGCCGCTGATCGCTGGCCTGCAACCCGCCACGTTCGCAAGCTTCATCGGCCAGCGCAGCCGCTGGGCCCAGGGCATGATGCAGATCCTGCGCTTCCGCTTTCCACCGCTCAAGCGCGGCCTCTCCCTGCCGCAGCGCTTCTGCTACATGTCGTCGACGCTGTTCTGGCTGTTTCCCTTCCCGCGCACGATCTTTCTCTTCGCGCCGCTCTTCTACCTGTTCTTCGATCTGGAGATTTTCACCTCGTCTGGCGGCGAGTTCATGGTCTATTCGCTGACCTATATGGTCGTGAACCTGATGATGCAGAACTATCTATACGGGGCGTACCGCTGGCCCTGGATTTCCGAACTCTACGAATATGTGCAGACGGTTCACCTTCTGCCTGCCGTCGTCTCGGTAATGCTCAATCCGCGCAAGCCGACCTTCAAGGTGACCGCCAAGGACGAATCCGTCTCCGTCAGCAGACTTTCGGAAATCAGCCGGCCATTCTTCGTGATCTTCTTCGTGCTGCTCGTCGCATTCGCGATCAGCGTCTACCGGGTCTATGCCGAACCCTACAAGGCCGACGTGACCCTCGTGGTCGGCGGCTGGAACCTGCTCAACATCATCCTCGCCGGCTGCGCGCTCGGGGTGGTGTCCGAACGGGGCGAACGGCAGGCTTCGCGGCGCGTCAAGGTCAGCCGCCGCTGCGAGTTTGGCGTCGGCGACCGCTGGTTCACCGCCACGATCGAGGACGTCTCGGTGCATGGCGCCGGCGTGCAGGTCTATACGGAAGGGTTCAAGGATATCACGGTCGGAAAAAGATGCATTCTCCGATTCCAGCCCTATAGCGACATGCCCATCAGCGATTTGCCGATCGAGATCCGCAACGTGGAGACGATCGGTGACGTCTCCACGATCGGCTGCCGCTATCTGCCCGAGCGGGCGACGGACCACCGGTTGATCGCCGACCTGATCTTTGCCAATTCCGCTCAATGGAGCCAGTTTCAGGTCTCGCGCCGGCGCAATCCCGGCCTCGTTGCCGGTACGTTATGGTTTCTCGGCCTCGCGATCTACCAGACGGCCCGCGGGCTTTCCTATCTCGTCCGCAACACCGGACGCGATAACGCTGCAGGCGGACAGAAATAGGAGGGCATGATGAAAAAGGCTCTCGCAATCGCAGTTCTTCTTTTCTCCGCAGGCATCGCGCCGGCCCAGACGCCCGCGCCGTTCAACATGGGCCCGGAGCGCCCCCAGAACACGCCGTCCGCAGCGCCTCCGGGCCAGCAGGCGCCCGCACCCCGACCGGTATCGCCTGCTCCCGGCCCGGTGGAGACGCAGATTCCGCTGCCGCCGCCCCGCGCTACCGGCCAGACAGCGCCGCCCCCTGCCCCCCCACGGACAACGGCACCCTCTCTTTCATCCCCCGCGCCTGCCGCACAGGCGGCAACGCCGGCGCGGCAGCCCGCAGCCCTTCCAGCAGAACTTGCCGGGCGGCATTATCTGGTGCCGGAGAAAAGCCTGCGGCTGAACGGCGAGGCCGATCAGCGTTCGTGGTCGATTTACCTGACACCCGAACAGGCGGCAGCACCGGCAAAGCTCAATCTCGGCTACCAGAATTCCATCGTTGTCGCGCCCGAAGTCTCCGAACTGGCGGTCACCATTAACAACGTGCCGGTCTACGCCAATCCGATTGCCTCGCCCGATCAGATCAGCGACCGCGTCCTCGATATTCCGGCAGGCGTCCTGAAAGCCGGCGTCAATCTCATACGCTTTCGCGCCGACCAGCGGCACCGCACCGACTGCACGATCGAATCGACCTTCGAACTGTGGACGGATATCGACCCGCAACGGACGTTCCTGACGTTCGGCACGAGCGGAACGAACCGGCTTTCGCGGCTCGACGACATCCGCGCCGTCGGCGTCGATGAAAAGGGGGGTACCCGCTTCCGGCTGATCGTGCCGGCCCTCGACCAGCTCGGCGCAACCGACATGCTGATGCGGCTGACCCAAGGGTTGGCGCTGATGGGCGGCATGCCCAACCAGTCCTTCGCGTTCGAGAAGACGCCCAGCGCGTTGCCGAAGCCCGGAGAGCTTGCGATCTTCGTCGGTACCCGCGACGAACTGCGGCCACTGCTGCCGGCTCTGCCGCCCGCCGCCGCCAATGCCGCCGTGGCGAGCTTTCTCGACTATCCCGGCGCCTACGGCGCCTCGGCCCTCGTCCTGTCCGGCCCAAGCTGGCCGGCGTTGGAAGGCCTCATCGAAAGCTTCGTCGCCGCCACCGACGGTTCGGCCACGCAACGGCGCGAGACGCTGTCTACTCAAGCCTGGCACGGCCTCGATACGCCGTTCCTGTTTTCGAATGCGGCGATCGATTTCGCGCAGCTCGGGATCGAAAGCCAGGAATTCGCCGGCCGGCTGTTCCGCACCCGCTTCACGATCGGCGTACCGGCCGACTTTTATGCCAACGCCTACGGGGAGGCACGCATCCTGCTCGATGCCGCCTATACCGCCGACGTTCAGCCCGGCAGCCACATCGACATCTTCGTCAACGGCGATATAGCCTCGACCGTGCCGATCACCTCCTCAGGCGGCGCTCTCCTGCGCCATCTGCCGATCAAGCTCACGCTGCAGCATTTCAAGCCGGGCGTGAACACGATCACCGTGGAAGCAGCGCTCCTGACGCGCCAGGATAGCGCCTGCGCTCCGGGCAGCACCGCCGACAGCAAGGCACGGTTCGCGCTCTTCGGCAGCTCCCAGTTCCAGATGCCCGATTTTGCCCGCATCGCCCAGGTGCCCAATCTCGCCGCCACGGCCGGAACCGGTTTTCCCTACCGGATAGGCACCGAGCCCGTTTCACTGTTCCTTGGCCGGGTCGACGAACAAACCCTGTCTGCTGCGGCGACCTTCCTCGGAAAGATGTCGATAGCCTCGCACCACGTGATACCGGTCGACGTCACCATATCGGCGGCGCGCGTCGCCGGAGCGAACGCGCTCTTCATCGGCTCCATCTCGGAATTCCCGGCCAATATCCTCACGCAGCTGAAGATCGACCAGGAAAGCCGCAACAGCTGGAACCCGGCGGGCGTTTCATCGAACACGTCGCCCAGAACCTCGCTGACCCTGCAGGATTGGCAGCAGCGCGCCGGCAACAACTTCTTTTCCCAGCAGTTCAGGGCACTCGGCGACTGGGCCAAGGACAATTTCGACCTCAGCATGGCGATGCTGCGTTTTGCCCCGGCCACCGACGAACTCTACAAGCCTCCCCAGACAGCGAAATTGATCATCGCCCAGGAAAGCGATCCGACGCAGCTCGGCACCTGGACCGCGATCATTTCCCCCGATTCCGCGTCGCTTGCGGAAGGCATGCAGGCGTTTTCGGCGCGGGAGGAATGGGACCGGCTGAAGGGCCGCATCATCGTTTATGAAGGCGAAGGCAAGGAGTTGCGCGACGTGCCGGTGAGCTGGTTCCGGTTCATGCCGACTCAGCCCTTCTCGCCGGGAAATGCGCGGCTGATCGCCGCCAACTGGCTGTCGGACAATATCATGTCCTACGCCCTGCTGCTGGCCGCCGGCGGCGTGCTGCTCGGGCTTGCGACGGGCGGGCTGCTGTCACTGCTCGGCCGCAACAGATAATCCCTTCGGTTCAGGGCGCCATGCCGCCCTTGCCGGTGAATTTCCGGCTGACATGGAGCGAGCCTGAAAGACCGAAACGCCACGGCAGATCGACGGCCTGGGAGATGCCGATCCGCCGACCGGTGACGATCAGCGGCGGTGTTTTCGGCAAGGTGAGCGCGAACGGGGGCGCGACCAGCGGCAGGCCGTTGTGCTCGATGGTGATGCCGAGCGCCTGACAGAGGCGGCCCGGACCGGAGCAAAGGAGCAGCGGATCGGCGAGGCGGCGCCTCTTCTCCATCTCCTCAAGGCCTCTGAGCGGCTGCAGCGCCCTGATCAGCACGGCGCTGCCGGGCCGGCAGACGAAATTCAGGCACCAGTGAATGCCGTAGGAACGATAGACATAAGCGTGCCCCGGCGGGCCGAACATCACCGCGTTCCTCTGCGTGGGTCCCCGAAAACTGTGGGATGCCGGGTCGTCCGGCTCATAGGCTTCGGTCTCGACGATCACGCCGCCCGTGCCGGAGACATCGAGCTCGACGCCGATCAGGTCACGCGCCACCGCCACGGAGCCTCTATCGAAAAACTGCTGGTCCATAAAAAACGCCCGTCTCGTCGCCGGCTGCATCCATAGACGGCGAAGCACGGCTTGTCTTCTCCGCCGACAACCCGACATCCTGCAGAGCCGAAGCGTTGTTGTGGGGATGCAACAGGTCCCCACTTGCGGTTTGCCAAGCCAACACGGAATTGTGGACGCACATTTTTGTGCATTGCCATGAAAACGCTCCGGGTGTCGTATTAGCTTTAGAAACATCTTGATTCTCAATGGATTGTCGCAGCGATTTCAATCTTTGCGGCAGTCGAGCAGTAGCGCAACCCTGACTGGAGATGCCTATGCCGCGTGAATCCTTGTTCGATGCCTTCACCAGGAACTACGAAGCCCGGCGCGAGACAGATATGTCCATCGCCGAGTACCTGGCGCTTTGTAAGAAAGATCCGATGGCCTATGCCAACGCAGCCGAGCGTCTGCTGGCGGCGATCGGCGAACCGCAGATGGTCGATACATCTCGGGATGCCCGGCTCGGCCGGATCTTCATGAACCGCACCATCCGGACCTATCCGGCCTTTGCCGGTTTCTACGGCATGGAAGAGACGATCGAGCGGATCGTTTCCTTCTTCCGGCATGCGGCTCAGGGGCTGGAAGAGCGAAAGCAGATCCTCTACCTGCTCGGCCCGGTCGGCGGCGGCAAGTCTTCGCTCGCCGAGCGGCTGAAGCTGCTGATGGAGGCCAATCCGATCTATGTGCTGAAGGCCGGCGACGAAGTCAGCCCCGTCTTCGAAAGCCCGCTCAACCTCTTCGATCCGGTCACCATGGGACCGATGCTGCTTGAGCAATACGGCGTTCCGACCCGGCGCCTCAGCGGCCTGATGAGCCCCTGGTGCCTGAAACGGCTCGACGAATTCGGCGGCGACATCACCCGCTTCCGGGTCGTACGGCTGCAGCCCTCGCGGCTGCGCCAGATCGGGGTCGCCAAGACCGAACCGGGCGACGAGAACAACCAGGACGTCTCCTCGCTGGTCGGCAAGGTCGACATCCGCAAGCTCGAAAACTATTCCCAGAACGACTCGGATGCCTACAGCTATTCCGGCGGCCTCAACCGCGCCAACCAGGGCGTGCTCGAGTTCGTCGAAATGTTCAAGGCGCCGATCAAGATGCTGCATCCGCTTTTGACGGCGACGCAGGAAGGCAATTACATGGGCACCGAGAATATCGGCGCCATTCCCTTCTCCGGCGTCATCCTTGCCCATTCGAACGAGGCGGAATGGCAGAGCTTCAAGGCCAACAAGAACAACGAGGCCTTCATCGACCGTATCTGCGTCATCAAGGTGCCGTATTGCCTGCGAGTGGACGAGGAACAGAAGATCTATGAGAAGCTGATCGAGGGTTCGGAGCTGGCGGATGCCTCCTGCGCGCCGGCGACGCTTGAAATGCTGGCCCGCTTCTCGGTGCTGTCGCGGCTGCGCAAGCACGAGAACTCGACCTTCTTCTCCAAGATGCGGGCCTATAACGGTGAAAGCCTCAAGGAAACCGATCCGCGCGCCCGCAGCGTCCTGGAATATCGGGATGCGGCCGGCGTCGACGAAGGCATGGACGGAATCTCGACACGTTTTGCCTTCAAGGTTCTCGCCTCGACCTTCAACCACGACACGACGGATATCGGTGCCGATCCGGTCCACCTGATGTACGTGCTGGAACAGGCGATCCGCCGCGAGCAATTCCAGGAGGAAACCGAAAAGCGGTATATGGAGTTCATCAAGGCCGACCTTGCGCCGCGTTATGCGGAGTTCATCGGCAACGAGATCCAGAAAGCCTACCTGGAATCCTATTCGGATTACGGACAGAACCTCTTCGATCGTTACGTCGACTATGCGGATGCCTGGATCGAGGACGTCGATTTCAAGGATCCAGATACCGGGCAGCTTCTTGATCGCGAACTTTTGAACCAGGAACTGACCAAGATCGAAAAGCCGGCGGGCATCGCCAACCCGAAGGATTTCCGCAACGAGATCGTCAAGTTCTGCCTGCGCTCGCGCGCCAACAATGGCGGCAAGAACCCGTCCTGGGGAAGCTACGAGAAGATCCGCGAAGTCATCGAGAAACGGATGTTCTCCCAGGTCGAGGACCTTTTGCCGGTGATATCCTTCGGTTCCAAGAAGGACGGCGAAACCGAGAAGAAACACAGCGAGTTCGTGTCGCGCATGACGGCGCGCGGCTATACCGAAAGACAGGTTCGCCGTCTGGTGGAGTGGTACATGCGGGTCAAACAGGCAGGTTAGCGTCTGTACTCAATTAGGATCGGGAACGCAGCATGCAAGAAAACCGTTCAGTTCCTTAAACACACAAAGGTGGATTCCATCTCCCTCATTGTGTGTGACGACAGGACGTAGGATTGTGGCATACTGGGTTGTGCGGCGTCCGAACCCTAGTTGAGTACAGACCCTAATGCTCATGCAGGAGCCAACATGCACATCATCGACCGGCGGCTGAACCCGCGCGGTAAAAGTTTGGAAAATCGGCAGCGGTTTCTGCGGCGCGCAAAGGACGCCGTGCAGCAAGCAGTCAGGCGATCCCTGCAAAGCCGCAGTATCCGTGATGTACTGGATGGCGGCGAAGTCAGCCTTCCGATCGGCGGCATGGGCGAGCCGAGTTTTCGCCGGGCCGAAGGCGGGATTACGGACCATGTTCTGCCCGGCAACCGGGCGTTCGTCGAAGGCGATATCATTCCCCGCCCTCCCGGCCAGGGTGCCGGCAGACCCAAGGAAGCCGGCCAGGGCGACGGTGAAGACGGCTTCCGCTTCGTGCTGACGCGCGAGGAATTCCTCTCGGTGTTTCTGGACGACCTCGAACTGCCGGAACTTGCCAAGCGGCGGCTCAGCGAGACCGAGGAGATGAGCCCGGTGCGGGCCGGCTACTCCATTTCCGGCTCTCCTTCCAATCTCTCCATCGACCGGACGACGCGGCTCGCCATGATGCGGCGCATCGCCCTCAAGCGCCCCAAGCCCGCGGAAATCGAGGCGCTGCAACGCCAGATCGACGAATGCGAGAACGAGGAGACGCGCCTGTTGCTGGAGGCGGAGCTCAAGTCGCTGACCGAGAGGATCCGGCGCATTCCCTATGTCGATCCGCTCGACGTGCGTTACCGCCGCTTCGACAACGAACCGAAGCCGGTTGCGAAGGCGGTGATGTTCTGCCTGATGGACGTGTCCGGATCGATGTCGGAACATATGAAGGATCTGGCCAAGCGCTTCTACCTGCTGCTCTATCTGTTTCTTTCACAGCGTTACGAGAAGGTGGAAATCGTCTTCATCCGGCACACCGAGAAGGCCGAGGAAGTCGACGAGGACACCTTCTTCTACGGCCAGGCGACCGGCGGCACGCTGGTATCGAGCGCACTTGCAGCGATGCGCTCCATCATCGCCGCACGCTTCGATCCCACCGAATGGAACATCTACGCTGCGCAGGCTTCCGATGGCGACAATTCCTACCGGGACGAGGCGCCGACCGGCCATCTGCTGAAGCACGAGATCCTGCCGCTTTGCCAGTATTTCGCCTATATCGAAGTCGACGAGGAGGGCGGGGATTCGCTGGCCTCCAATTCGCCCCTCTGGCGCCTTTACGAAAGCATCCGACCCAGCGCGGCAACTCTCGCGATGCGCAAGGTCTGCCGCAAGAACGAGATCTTTCCGGTCTTCCACGACCTTTTCCAGAAGCGTTCGACACAGACGAAGGCGGTGCCATGACCCAAGCGGCTATGCAGAAGGATCGACTGCTCTTCGAGGGTGCCGACTGGGATTTTTCGACCCTTCAGCGCATCCACGACGCGTGCGAGGAGATCGCGATCGGTGAACTGGGGCTCGACGTCTACCCGAACCAGATCGAGGTGATCACCGCCGAGCAGATGCTGGACGCCTATTCATCGACCGGCATGCCGCTGTTCTATCGCCACTGGTCGTTCGGCAAACATTTCGCCCATCACGAGGCCTTCTACCGCCGCGGCATGCGGGATCTCGCCTATGAGATCGTCATCAACTCGTCGCCCTGCATCTCCTACCTGATGGAGGAGAACACCGCGACGATGCAGACCCTGGTGATCGCCCATGCGGCCTTCGGCCATAACCATTTCTTCAAGAACAACTATCTCTTCAAGCTGTGGACGGATGCCGAGGGCATTCTCGACTATCTCGATTTTGCCAAGAGCTATATCGCCCGCTGCGAAGAACGTTACGGCGAAACGGCGGTCGAACGGACCCTGGATGCCGCCCATGCGCTGATGTCACATGGCGTGCACCGTTATGCGGGCAAGACGCGGCTCGACCTGCGTCAGGAAGAAAAGCGCCAGCAGGAACGGCGCGCCCACGAAGAGCAGATGTTCAACGACCTCTGGCGCACCGTGCCGAGCGGCCGCAAGCGCGACGCCGCCGATGTCGATCTCGAGAGGCGGCGTGCGGCGCTCGGCCTGCCGCAGGACAACCTCCTTTATTTCCTCGAAAAGTCCTCCCCCCGGCTGCAGCCGTGGCAGCGGGAAATCCTGCGCATCGTCCGCCACGTGGCGCAATATTTCCACCCGCAGCGCCAGACAAAGGTGATGAACGAGGGGACCGCGACCTATGTCCATTACCAGATCATGGAGAGGTTGCACGACCGCGGGCAGATCAGCGACGGCAACTATTTCGAATTCCTGAAATCCCATACCAATGTCGTGTTCCAGCCGACCTTCGACGACCGGCGCTTCTCTGGCTTCAACCCCTATGCGCTCGGTTTTGCGATGATGCAGGATATCGAGCGGATCGTGACGGATCCGACCGATGAGGACCGCGAGTGGTTTCCGGATATCGCCGGCCGCGGAGACCCGATGCAGGTTCTGCGCGGCATCTGGGCCGATTACCGCGACGAGAGCTTCATCAGCCAGTTCCTGAGCCCGCACCTGATCCGCAAGTGGCGCCTTTTCCAGCTCTACGATGATCCGCAGATGAGCGAGGGGATACTGGTTTCGGCGATCCACGACGAGCGGGGCTACAAGCGCGTCCGCCGTCAGCTGGCGCGCGAATACGATATCGGCTGGACCGATCCGAGGATCGACATCGTCGATGTCGACCTCGCCGGGGACCGTCGCCTTCTCCTGCAGCACCGGGCGCCGAACGACTGGGTTCTCGAGGACAGCGAAACCAGGCAGGTCCTGCAGCATCTGGCGGATCTCTGGGGTTACGACGTCATGCTGCAGGAAATCGACGGGGCCGAGAAGGTCGTGAAGGAACATGTCGCCCATCCCCGCGAGATCCGTCAAAAGGGCGACCTTTTCGCCTGACGACGGCGCATGAACAAATCTCTGCCGACTCGGCAGGCCCTGGCGCGCCAACACGTATGGTGTCGCCCTAGCGTTCTTCAATTTTGATCGAAGGAAAGGCCGGAGCTCCTGGCGGATGGCCAATCGTGATTGGACATCAAAAGCGGTCTGGATCAAATTACAAACCGGGCGACGGGCATCTATTTGTTCAAATAGGAGGCCGTAATGGAGCAGCGTGCAGTCGATCAGCTGAGGACTATCGCCAGGATAAACCGCAGCTATCCTGACTTCCAGATGTCCAGCAGCGAACGTCTCGAACGGTGGGCCGAGATTCTTGAGCTCAACCCCGATCGATCCCTTTCGACATTTCGGGAAACCGAATATCAGCCGGATGAAATAAGGGCCGCCATGCGCGGCGACGGGACGGCGATTGCCGTAGCCTTCAGCGATCCGGTCCTCCGCGCAGCGGGGATGCGGGACGACACCTATGGGGAAGCCAGACGGTTTTTTGAATTGTCCAACCGACAACTCCACAAACTGGTCTGCTTCTGCCACTTCGGAGCGCATGTGAGCGCAGGTACAGTCGCCCATCAGGTGCGTTCGATCGCCACCCGCAGATCCAGTGGCATACTTTCATACCTGGCTTCTTTCTTCAGAAGGTAGCCCGTATCTGTTTGTAAAACGCAACCGGCGTCTCCTCTGCCGGAGCTGTCGCCGATGTCTTGGTTCGGCGGCCTCCATGCGGGAGGCGGCGGGGAACTGATTGTGTTCTGAGGGTCGAGGCGGCCTGGCCGTCGTTCGCCGGAGTGCGGGTGCCGTTGATTTCGGGCGGTTGATCAAGCGTCTCTGTGCAAGGTCGCGGGGGCGGCATGCCTCAAAGCCGGTGGCGACCTTTCGGGCACTATGGTATCTGGACGAAAGGATCTCTATACGGAGTTCCGGGTTTTCCGGAGATATGCCGCGTGGCGAATTTTAGTATGGATTTGTGTATAGTTGCCGGCAGAAGGCCGGGCTTGCTTGAGCAGACATTGGAAAGTTTCTCCAGTCGCAGCTTTGCACATTTTTCGTTCGCGAACGTCTTCGTGAACATAGATCCGATCTTCGGTACGGAAGAGGATGAAGCCGAGTGCCTGCGCGTGGTCGGCAACTATCTGCCGTCAGCCTCTTTTTTTAGACCCAGCGAGCCGGGTTTTGGCGCTGCGGTCAAGCGTCTCTGGGCCAATACGCGTTCCGACTATGTGTTCCACCTCGAGGATGACTGGGTCGCGCTGACCGACCTCGGCGAGGAGATTTTCGGCCCGTTTTCAGATCCAGGCGTGATGCAGGTTTCCTTTCACACGGCCGATCAGAACTGGAATATCGCAAAGGACGGCCATCTTCACGAGAGGAACGAATATGCGCGGTTCCTGGGCATAAAAATCCCGCTGTTCAAGACTTTTCCGAAATTCACCACCTCCCCTTCCATTCTTCGGGGCTCGTTTGCCCGGCAGGCTGCAAGCCTGATGGACCCTGCCCGGGATCCGGAAAAACAATTTTATTCCGGCGTCAACGCGGAGCTTGAACGGTTGGCGGCGCCTCACAGGAACTACATTTTCTCTCCCCAGCAGAGACCGGTCATCCGTGACACCGGACGAGAATGGAGAGACAATCGCAAGATCAAGAAAGTCATTGAGAATACGACCTCCTATTGGGTCGAGAAATAGTTGCCGGGCACGTCCGCAGCGGTCGCCGGGCATGCCTTGAAAAGCGCCGCATAGCGTGATGCGGCCACGAAATACCCATCAGGCTCACTGGAAGAAGCGGCCCGCCGGCCCGCTGACGGACGCGCCTCGCTGCCTAAAGCACCACCGTCCGGTTTCAGCATTCGGTAACGCTCTGAGTGTACATTAGGCATCGATCAATTTACGCGCGTAACTGGACGCCTGCGAATGAACCATTGCTCCGTCATCGGATCTGATCTGCAAACATCTCACCGCGAACTTCTGCAAGACCTGTTCGAGGACGCTCCGGGACCTACGATCATCAAGGACGGAGAGTCGCGTTTCCTGTTCCTCAACAGCAAGGCATGCGAGATGTTCGGCGTGAACCTCGAAGACGTGCTTGGCCACACAGACCACGACTTCTTGCCTGCGGACGAAGCCGATCGAATCCAGAAGGTGGATGCGGGGGTGCTGGCCACCGGCGAAGAACGGCGGTTCGAGGAGGAGGTCACCGGGCCGGACGGTTCGACCCGGACGCTTTTCACGCACAAACGGCGGTCGTTCGTACCAGTGCCCGGTGGAAAGAAACCGGTCGTCGTTGTCGTCATTTCCGACATTACCAAGCTCCGTCATGCCGAACAGGTCCTGCGGGCCAGTGAGGAACACTATCGCTCCCTCGTTGAACTGCATCCGCAAATACCGTGGTTGGCCGACGCAGAAGGGAATGTCATCGAAGTCGGCCCAGGCTGGCAGAACGCTTCCGGACGGGACATCGGCGAAGCGCTTGGGCGCGGCTGGGAAAAGACTTTGCACGCGAAAGACCTGCCCGAGGTGGTCGCGAGATGGGAGACCGCGGTCAAGACCGGTGCTCCATTCGACATGATCTACAGGATCGGAACAGCGAAAGGGCGGTATCGGTGGTATCGGAACCGTGCGGCACCTCGGCTCGATGCCAACGGGATGGTCGTACGCTGGTATGGTCTCCTTGAGGACGTGCACGACCGCCAGATCGCTCTCAAGGCGCTCCAGTCCAGTGAACGTAGACTGCGCCAGCACCGGGACGAGCTCGAAAAGGTGGTTCTGGCCAGGACGGCGGAAGTTCAGGAAAAGAACATCGAGCTGGACCGCCTTCTCCAGCATGAACGGGGTATCAATGCACTGCAGCGCCGCTTCGTCGGAATGATCTCGCACGAGTTCCGGACGCCTCTGGCGGTGATCGACGGAGCGGCCCAGCGGCTGACGCGCACGAAGGCAGCCGCGACTCCCCAGTTCCTGGAAGGCAAGGCTCTGCAGATCAAGGGCGCGGTCGCCCGCATGGTCGAGCTGATGGAAAGCATCCTCGCCGCCGGCCGGCTGGAGACGGGGACCATTGCGATCAACAAGGAAGCCGGTTCGCTCGGCTCTATTCTCCGCCACTGCATCGCAAGCCGAGCCGAGATCAGCAAGAGCCACACGATCAGCCATGATCTCGAAGCGCTTCCGGCTCTGCAGATGATCGACGGGGCCGCAATAGAGCGGGTATTTTCCAATCTGTTGTCAAACGCCGTGAAATATTCGCCTGCCGGTTCCAAAATCCGTGTCAGCGGATGGAAGGACGGCCAGCGGGTTCTGGTCAGCGTCAGCGATTCCGGGATCGGCATGGATGCAGATGACCTGCCGAAGCTGTTCGAGCCCTACTTTCGCGCCCGCAGCGCCACCGGTATCGCGGGAACGGGGATCGGTCTCAATATCGTCAAGGAAATCGTGGAATTGCACGGCGGCTCGATCGCGGTCCAGAGCCTTCTGGGCAAGGGCACGACCTTCACGGTGGATCTGCCCTTCGACGAGGTCAGACATCAGCATTCGGCTTAGGCCGGCGCTGTCACAAGCGGACCTTCACGCGGCGATCGATGAAGCTAGCCAGGATGCAAGCTCGTCGCGCGCCATGGGCTTGCCTACCAGGTAGCCCTGCAGCTGATCGCAACCGGCAATTCGGAGGACGTCCGCTTGATCGACGGATTCAATGCCTTCGGCCGTGACTGGAATCCCGAAGGCCTGAGCCAACGCGATCGTGGCCGCCAGGACGCTCCGGCCGGTGCTGCCGTCATCTATCGCCTGAACCAGGGAACGATCGATCTTCATCCGGTCGAAGCCGAACTCACGAAGCGTGCCGATACTGGCATAACCGGCGCCAAAATCATCAAGAGCAAAGCGGATGCCTGCCGATTTCAGGGCGGTGATGGACCGTCGCGCCTGTTCAGGATTCGACATCAGCACCGCTTCGGTGATCTCCAGTGTCAGTCGCGAAGGATCAAAATCGTCCTCTTTCAAGACGGCGAGCACATCCCCGGCAAAATTGGGGTTGCATAGCTGGATCGGAGAAACATTGACGGACAGGGAGAGCGGAGACCACGCCCGGGATGCCACGATGGACTTCCGAAGCATCTGGAGGCCCAGGGTGTCGATCAATCCACATTTTTCCGCCAGAGGTATGAACGCGTCCGGGCCGATTGCTCCCTCGGCGCGTCTCCACCTAGCCAACGCCTCCACGCCGGTGATGTCGCCCGAGGCCGCCGAAGCCAGAGGCTGAAAGACCGGCTGGATCTCGTCATTCTGGAGGGCGCGCCGAAGCTCGCTTTCCAAAGCCGCAATCTTCTCGCGCTGGCGGTCAAGATCCGGATGATAGGTGACCGTGCATCCCCTGCCCAATTCCTTCGCTTCATAAAGGGCCATATCCGCCCGACGAAGAAGTTCGTGAGCACTCCCTGCGTCGTCACGGCAGGCAACACCGATGCTTGCGCCAATTTCGATCGTGCGGCCTTCGATGAGAAACGGCCTTTTGAGGCGTTCAAGAACTTGATTGTCAAATTCGGCGACGTTCGCGGAGCCGCGCTGAACCAGAGCGAATTCATCACCGCCCAATCGGGCGACACCGACTATGTCTCCATGGATGTCGCGCAGGGCTTCTGCTACCAGCCTGATCAGCTGATCCCCAATCGCATGCCCCCACGCATCGTTGACTGCCTTGAAGCCGTCGAGATCGATGAGGTGCAAAACCAGCACCTGGCTCTTGTCAGCCTGCATCAACCGGGCCAGTCCCTCGATCAGGCCGAGCCTGTTCAAGAGGCCGCTGAGGCTGTCGTGCGTGGCTTCATGTCGGGCGCGATCCGCCAGGTTCCTCAGGCGCCGCGTTTCTGACCAGCCTGCAAACAGGACACCAACCAGGTAAACGCCGAGGATTGCTATGGCCGCGGCGATAAAGGGGCGCGCCTCGTCAAAAATCGTGTTTCCCGGAGCGGCGCTTGGCCAAGCCAAACGCGCGATCTCAATTCTATCCGCATCCATGAGCGGAAAATTCAGAAGATCGCCCGCCGGACGGTCGGTTATGTGGAGCTCCGGCAGCTGATGTTCCTTGGCCATCTGGGCCACGACATCAGAAGTCAGAGTCTTGAAGAAGCTGAGGACGTAGTAGGTTTGATCCTGGACGTGTGACCCAAACGGCTGAACCGCCTCCGACGCCACCGCGATGATATCATTGCCGTTTTTGAAAAAATTGACGATGGGGTCGATGCCGGGCCGAGCCGCGGCTTCCGTCTGCCCCGGAAATTTCGCACCGAGATATTCGGTCGGGTCGATTATATCGGCTTTGAGGTACGCGATGCTGTTGCCGCCTGCTGGCGCCGTCAGCACTATCCCATCATAGAGCGCGTAGTCCTCGCTGGTCTTGCCCCAATTCTCATAAACCCAACCTTCGCGATCCCCTCGCGTTATCGCCTCGTAGGCCTCATCCCAGACGGCGTTGTCCCGTACGGTCGCGGCAAGCTTCTCCTTGAACGATGAAACGGCCGCTTCTGCCGCCAGAATGGCTCTGTTGTCGTCGAGCGCATTGGCAGAACTGCGCATGCGATCGACCACATGAGCACCTATTCCACCCAGGATCATGGCGACAAAAAGGAGCAGCGAGGTGGCGATGAAAACAGAGTAGCCTTCACGGCTCTCCTTCGGTCGGCGTGCGAGCATGACAGATCCCAGCTTTATTGATTTGCCCAAGGCCGCAGAAGACGTCATGTCCGCATTGCGCTGCACGCATCCACTAGCATGTGCGAATATTAAAAATCACTAAAGTATGTGGTCAACGACTCGTTAATATGTCGGCAGGGACATCGAAATCCGGAGCAGCAAAACGGTGCAGAGCGCGTTGTCTCGCAACGTCAAACGGGGCTCTCTGGCCTGGAAATCAGGCAGGCCGAGACTTCCGCCGAGCGGACGGGCTTTCTAGAGGCCTTGCAGGAATTCTTCGGTGGTTGCGAGGTGGAGCTGAACGGAAAAGCGCTCTCCCAGAAGTTCGAGCGACGCGTCATGTGTGTCATCCGCTCCGCTGCAGACGGCATCCCTCAGCACGATTACATGGTATCCAAGATCGATGGCGCCAAGCGCTGTGGACAGGACACAAACGTCGGTCTCACCGCCGGTCAGGACGACGGTTTCGATACCCTCCTTCAAGAGCATTCTGTGCAGCCCTCCGCTGACCCAGGGAGAATAAGTCATCTTGTCGAATATGCGCGCTGGAGGCACAAGCGCTTTCAAGGAAGGGATCAGATCGACAAGGCCCGGATCGAGATGCTCGCCTGTCATCATCCGCCACTTTTCATAGTACACCCGCCACATCCCCTCCATCGCTTCGGGCCGGGACGGCGTGACGAACCTCGTAAAGATCGTCTTCTCCGGGTGGCGGCCGCAAAGCTCCTCGATCGATGGCGATACTTGGCGCATCCAAGAGACATGCCAAGGAGTGTCTTCAGCGAAGATCCGCTGCATGTCGATGCAAAGATGGATCCAGTTGCCAGCCATGTCATGCTCCGCGCTCCTCCTGAACGCCCCATCCGGAACGTGGTTCCGGCCGGGACCGCCGAAGGCCGGCTGCCACTATCGGACGTCCGACATGGCGCGCCCCTCGATCCACACGAGGGCCGCTTCGCGCTCTCACGATTGGTTCGACGCCTTGATGAAATCGATGAAGGCCCGCAGCGGCGCAGGTACGAGCCGCCGGCCGGGATAATAGAGAAACGGGCCGGAAAATTGCTGCCACCATGGCTCGAGCACCGGTTCGAGAGAGCCACTGTCGAGATAGGGCCGCAACCAGTCCTCGAACAGCAACATGATGCCGGTGCCGGCAATCGCTGCTTCGACGGCAAGATCGGTTGCCGCACCTATCTGGACGATCAGAGGCCCCGTCGAATCGATCCGCACCACCTCGCCGTTCCGTTCGAATTCCCAGAGCATCATCGCGCCGCTTGTGAAACGCCCGCGAATACAGGCGTGGCCAAGCAGGTCGCGCGGATGATCGGGGCGGCCATGGCGATCGAGGTAGGCAGGGGATGCCGCTGCCGCGAAGCGCTGCAGGCGCGGACCGATCGGAACCGCGATCATGTCCTGTTCCAGCCGCTCGTCATAGCGGATTCCGGCGTCGCATCCCGCTGCCAGCACGTCGACGAAGCTGTCATCGGCGACGATTTCGAGCCGTATGTCGGGATAGGCTGCGAGGAAGCGCGGGACGATCGCCGGGAGCACCAGACGCGCGGCGCTGACCGGTACATTGAGACGGAGAACACCCGCAGGTTTGTCGCGGAACCTGTTGACCACGTCGAGTGCAGCGTCGACCTCGGTGAGCGCTGGGGTCAACCGGGCCAACAGACCGGCGCCTGCTTCCGTCGGCACAACGCTGCGTGTCGAGCGGTTGAGAAGCCTGACACCGAGTTGCGCCTCGACACGCCGCACCGCCTCGCTCAATCCTGATGCGCTGCCGCCTGTGGTCCGCGCACCCTCGCGGAAACCGCCGGCACGCGCCACTGCCACAAAGGCGTTCAGATCACCCAGATCGATCTTCATTGTTCGAAATCCCGCACGACCCGTACCGATTGTAGCCGATTTTCGTGCGGCCGCTCAAGGTCTATATCCACGTCATCTTGAAAAGGAGAGATCCCATGTCGAATTCAGACCAGGCAGGTACATTCATCCTCGGCGACCGCAACGTGAATCGGCTCGGCTACGGCGCCATGCAGCTTGCGGGCAAGGGCGTCTTCGGCCCGCCGAAGGACCGCGATGCGGCAGTGGCGGTACTGCGCGAAGCGGTCGAGGCTGGCGTCAATCATATCGACACCAGCGACTTTTATGGTCCGCACGTGACCAACCAGATCATCCGCGAAGCACTTCATCCCTACCCCGACGATCTGGTGATCGTGACCAAGATCGGCGCCATGCGCGGCGCTGACGGTTCATGGAACCCGGCATTTTCGGCCGAACAACTGGGGCAGGCTGTGCACGACAACCTGCGCAACCTGGACCTCGACACCCTGGACGTCGTCAATCTGCGTATCATGTTCGATGTCCACGGCCCGGCCGAAGGCTCGATCGAAGAGCCTCTGACGGCTCTGGCGGAGCTGCAGCGCAAGGGCCTGGTCCGCCACATCGGGCTCAGCAACGTCACGCCGGCACAGGTTGCCGAGGGTAAGCGGATCGCCAAGATCGTCTGCGTGCAGAACCAGTACAATCTCGCTCACCGGCAAGACGATGCCATGATCGACGATCTCGCCCGCGATGGCATCGCCTATGTGCCGTTCTTCCCGCTCGGCGGCTTCAGTCCGCTGCAGTCGTCAACGCTGTCGGAGGTTGCCCAGCGCCTGGATGCCACGCCGATGCAGGTTGCACTTGCCTGGCTGCTGCGTCGCGCACCGAACATTCTCCTCATTCCGGGAACCTCGTCCGTGGCCCACCTGCGTGAAAACCTCGCCGCAGCGGAACTGCAGCTGTCGGACGCCGTGATGACCGAGTTGGAAGGCGTCGCCGGCATCCGCTCCGCCTGAATAGGCCCGGCACGGTCCCACCGGGCGTCGAAAAATCGACGCCCGGCATTTGCCTTTACGCGCGCTTTCGCTAAAAGTGAAAAAAAAGCGAACGGAGGGGTGAAGTGTTCATCACGGACCGCCAGACGAAGATCGTCGAACTTGCGAAGTCGGCTGGGCGCGTGCTCGTCGACGACCTGGCGGCGAAGTTCTCGGTAACCTCGCAAACGATCCGCAAAGACCTGAATGATCTGTGCGACAAGCAAATTCTCACGCGGATCCATGGCGGCGCCACTCTTCCCCGCAGCAACGAGAATGTCCGGTATGACGCGCGCAGGCAGATCGCCGCCGCGGAAAAACAGGCGATCGGCGTCGCCGCCGCCAACCTCATTCCGGACAATGCCTCGCTCCTCATCAACATCGGCACCACCACCGAAGCTGTCAGCGAGGCGCTGGTTAATCACCGAGAACTCATGGTGATTACCAATAATATAAACGTTGCCAATAGGTTACGTATTCTCGACGGAATTGAGGTGGTCATCGCCGGTGGCGTCGTTCGTCAATCGGACGGTGGGATTGTCGGTGAAGCCGCGGTCGATTTCATCCGCCAGTTCAAGGTCGACTACGCGATCATCGGCGTTTCGGCGATCGACCCGGATGGGGCTCTTCTCGATTATGACTTCCGCGAAGTGAAAGTTGCCCAGGCGATCATAGCCAATGCCAGGCACGTGATCCTGGTCGCCGACTCGACAAAATTCGAGCGCACCGCCCCCGTGCGGATCGGCCAGATTTCCCAGGTCCAGACCTTTATCACCGACGACTGCACGTCTCCTTCGATCCGGGAGATCTGTCTGCAGAACGGCGTTGCGCTGGTGGAGACTTCGAAGACGAACGCTGAAGTTCATTAGCCTTTCAGTTTCGTTTGACATTCGGAATATTTTCGATTTAATCCGTTTTAAGTTCACAATGCCTAGGGGCTTGCTGCCGTTTCGGATCAGCGAGGGAAATGATGGGTCAAAAAATCCACGATATCTTCGTGATCGGCGGCGGCATCAACGGCTGCGGCATCGCACGCGATGCGGCCGGCCGGGGTTATTCGGTCGCACTAGCGGAGATGGACGATTTTGCCTCGGGCACTTCCTCCGGCGCCACCAAACTCATTCACGGCGGCCTGCGCTATCTCGAACATTACGAATTCAGGCTCGTGCGGGAATCGCTGATGGAGCGCGAAACCCTCTGGGCCATGGCACCGCACATCATCTGGCCGATGCGTTTCGTCCTGCCCTACCACAAGGGAGGGGTTCGCCCCGCATGGCTGATCCGCCTCGGCCTGTTTCTCTATGATCATCTCGGCGGCCGAAAGCTGCTCCCGCCGACCGCGGTGCTCGACATGCGCAGCGACCCGGCAGGAAAGCCCCTGAAGCCGCTTTTTACCAAGGCATTCGAATATTCCGACGGCTGGGTCGACGACGCGCGGATGGTCGTGCTGAACGCGCGCGATGCCGCCGATCGCGGCGCCTTGATCCTGCCGCGGACCCGAGTGGTTGCCGCCCGCCGGGAAGGCGGTCTCTGGACAATCGAGACCGTCGGCGCCAGCACCGGCAGGACCGAGACCTATCAGGCCCGCATGCTTGTGAATGCCGCCGGCCCCTGGGTGGATCAGGTGATCCGCGAGGCGTTCGGTAATAATGACGCCCGCCATGTGCGCCTTGTCCAGGGCAGCCATATCGTCGTAAAGAAGAAATTCGAGGGATCCCGCGCCTATTTCTTTCAGAACCGGGACAATCGCATCATCTTCGCGATCCCTTACGAGAACGACTTCACCCTTATCGGCACGACCGACCGGGACTATTCCGGCAATCCGAGGGATGTGAAAATCTCCGAAGAGGAGACAACCTATCTCTGCAATGCAGCGAGCGAATATTTTCGCGAGCCGGTGCGACCGGCCGACATCGTCTGGACCTATTCGGCAGTTCGCCCGCTTTTCGACGACGGCGCTTCAAAGGCGCAGGAAGCAACCCGCGATTATGTGCTAAAGGTCGATGTCACTCAGGGTGCACCTCTGCTCAACGTCTTCGGCGGCAAATTGACTACCTATCGCCGTCTTTCGGAACATGCGCTGGAGAAGATCGGCGAGGCGATCGGAGCAAAGGGACATTCCTGGACCGCGAAAAGCCATCTGCCCGGCGGCGATTTTGCCGCCCAGGGTTATGAGGAAGAAGTGGTAAAGCTGAAAGCCCGCTATCCGTTTCTGGAGGAAAGGCACGCGCGGCGCCTGGTGCGCCGGTACGGAACCCGCGCTGCGATGATTCTCGGCAGCGCGGCCAGGATGCAGGACCTTGGTCACCACTTCGGTGGCGACCTCTACGAGGCTGAAGTGAAATATCTTGCCGACCGTGAATGGGCCATGAGCGCGGAGGATGTGCTGTGGCGGAGAACCAAAGACGGCCTGCGGCTGACTGAGACGGAAAAACAATATCTGGAGGAGTACATGGCCGCTATACCGGCAAAAATGGCCGGATAAGCGGCATGTGTTCCCAGTGTGAGGAGGCACGGGAACTCGAATGCTGGAAATGCGCAACGTCGCCAAGATGGTGGGGGGTGAATACCATATTCATCCGACCAATCTTGCTTTCGATCGCGGCTCGCTGAACGTGTTGCTCGGCCCGACGCTCTCGGGCAAGACTTCGCTCATGCGATTGATGGCCGGGCTCGACCGTCCCACCAGCGGCTCGGTATACTTCGACGGTGCCGACGTCACCGGCGTTGCGGTGCAAAAACGCAACGTCGCAATGGTCTACCAGCAGTTCATCAACTATCCGGCTTTGACCGTCTACGAAAACATCGCCTCGCCGATGCGGATCGCCGGCAAGGACGCCCCCACCATCGACCGGGAAGTCCGCAAGGCTGCGGAATTGCTCCGGTTGACGCCCTATCTCGATCGGACGCCGCTCAACCTTTCCGGCGGGCAGCAGCAGCGTACGGCGCTCGCCCGCGCACTCGTCAAGAATGCGAGCCTGGTGCTGATGGACGAGCCGCTTGCCAATCTCGACTACAAGCTTCGCGAGGAACTGCGTGAGGAATTGCCGAAGATCTTCGCGCAATCCGGCGCCATCTTCGTTTATGCGACGACCGAACCGTCCGAAGCCTTGTTGCTCGGCGGCAATACCGCAACGCTCTCGGAAGGACGGATCACGCAGTTCGGGCCGACGATCGAGGTCTACCGTCGCCCGGCTGACCTGGTGACAGCCAAGACATTTGCAGATCCCCCACTCAACTTCATCGATGTGGTCAAGTCCGGCGGTTCATTCCGATACCAGGAAGCAGACAGTCTCGCGGTGCCGCCGCATCTTTCCGGCGTGCCGGATGGTCCGGTGACCATCGCCTTTCACCCCCATCACCTGGGACTCACGGCACAGACCGGCAATGCAGCGAGGGTGAAGGCCCAGACACAGATTTCGGAAATCACGGGCTCCGAAAGCTTCGTGCATATGCATTACAACGGTGTGCGCTGGGTCATGCTGGCACCCGGCATCCACGACATCGATCCGGATACGGAAATCGAGCTCTACCTTGATACCCGCCATCTGATGGCTTTCGGAACAGACGGCCGCGCCATCGCGGCGGCGGCTTGAAGGAGGCGGACATGGCACGCATCACGCTCGATCACATCCGCCACGCCTACGGTCCCAACCCGAAATCCGACGCTGCCTATGCGCTGCGTGAGGTGGACCATGAATGGGCCGATGGCGGCGCCTATGCCCTGCTCGGTCCCTCCGGCTGCGGCAAGACCACCTTGCTGAACATCATTTCCGGCCTGCTGCAGCCGTCCCACGGGCGTATCCTCTTCGATGGAAAAGACGTCACCCATCTTTCCACGCAGGAACGCAACATTGCCCAGGTTTTCCAGTTTCCGGTCATCTACGACACGATGACGGTCTACGACAATCTGGCATTTCCCTTGCGCAACAGAGGTATCGCGGAACCGGATGTGGATCGCCGCGTCCGCGAGATGCTGGAGATCATCGATCTCTCCGACTGGTCGAACCGCAAGGCCCAGCGGCTCACGGCCGATCAGAAGCAGAAGATCTCGCTCGGGCGGGGTCTCGTCCGCAACGACGTCAACGCGATCCTCTTCGATGAACCGCTGACCGTCATAGATCCGCATATGAAATGGGTGCTCCGCTCCCAGCTGAAGCGCTTCCACAAGCAATTCGGCTTCACCATGGTGTATGTCACCCACGACCAGACGGAGGCGCTTACCTTCGCCGACAAGGTGGTCGTCATGTACGATGGCGAGATCGTCCAGATCGGCACGCCCGCCGAACTCTTCGAGAGGCCCAGCCATACATTCGTCGGTTATTTCATCGGCTCGCCGGGCATGAACGTGATACCCGCCGAGATCCATGGAAGTACGATCAAGCTCGAAGCCGGGACGATCGCCCTGGATTATGCGCCGAAGCTTGCTGCAGGTGGCAGGATCGAACTGGGCATCCGGCCGGAATTCATCCGCATCGGCCGGGAGGGCATTCCTGTCACGGTGACGCGCATCGAAGACATCGGACGGCGCAGGATCGTTCGCGCAAGCCTTGGGGGGCAGCCGATCGCGATCGTCGTTTCCGAGGATGCGGAGGTTCCGGCAGAGCCTCGCGTCACCTTCGACCCCGTTGCGCTGAACATCTATGCCAATTCATGGCGCGTTGGCAGGGAGGCCTGAACCATGGAAAAGACGTGGAACAACAAAGCCTGGTTTCTGGTGCTTCCCGTGCTGCTGCTGGTCGCCTTCTCGGCGGCCATTCCGCTGATGACCGTGGTGAACTATTCGGTCCAGGATACGTTCGGCAACAACGCCTTCTTCTGGGCCGGCACCGACTGGTTCGACGATATCCTGCATTCGGCCCGCTTCTGGGAAGCCCTGCAGCGCAATCTGCTTTTCTCCTTCATCATTCTTGCGCTTGAAATCCCGCTCGGCATCTTCATCGCACTGAACATGCCGAAGAAGGGTCTCGGCGTGCCGGTCTGCCTGGTGCTGATGGCCCTTCCGCTTCTTATCCCGTGGAACGTCGTCGGCACGATCTGGCAGGTCTTCGGGCGCGTCGACATCGGCCTCCTCGGCCACACGCTGGCGGCACTCGGCATCGATTACAACTACGTCCGCGATCCCCTGGACGCCTGGATCACCGTCGTCGTCATGGATGTGTGGCACTGGACGAGCCTCGTCGTGCTGCTGTGCTACGCCGGTCTCGTCTCCATTCCGGACGCCTATTATCAGGCCGCCAAGATCGATGGCGCCTCGCGGTGGTCTGTCTTCCGCTACATCCAGCTGCCGAAGATGAAGCGGGTGCTGCTGATCGCCGTCCTGCTGCGCTTCATGGATAGTTTCATGATCTACACGGAGCCTTTCGTGGTCACGGGCGGGGGCCCGGGCAATTCCACGACCTTCCTGTCGATCGATCTCGTCAAGACGGCGGTCGGCCAGTTCGATCTCGGTCCGGCCGCCGCCATGTCGATCGTCTACTTCCTGATCATCCTGCTGCTGTCATGGATCTTCTACACCGTGATGACCAGCAGCGATGCAGACAATTGAAGGAGGGAGAAGAACCATGGCAAAAACAATCAAATACAAGCCTGCGGGCAACCTCTCCTGGCTGGTTTCGACGATCTACATCATCTTCCTGCTGCTGCCGATCTACTGGCTCGTCAACATGAGCTTCAAGGAGAATTCCGAGATCACCGGAGCCTTCTCGCTCTGGCCGCAGAACCCGACGATCAGGAACTACATGGTGATCTTCACGGACCCTTCCTGGTACAACGGCTATATCAATTCAATCATCTATGTGGCCCTGAACACCACGATCTCGGTTCTGGCGGCATTGCCGGCTGCCTATGCCTTTTCGCGCTATCGGTTCCTCGGCGACAAACATCTGTTCTTCTGGCTGCTCACCAACCGCATGGCGCCGCCCGCCGTCTTCGCCCTGCCCTTCTTCCAACTCTATTCCGCCTTCGGTCTCATCGACACGCATATCGCGGTCGCCCTTGCCCACTGCCTGTTCAACGTGCCGCTTGCCGTCTGGATCCTGGAAGGCTTCATGTCGGGCGTACCGAAGGAAATCGACGAGACCGCCTATATCGACGGCTATTCGTTCCCGCGGTTCTTCGTGAAGATCTTCATGCCGCTGATCGCATCGGGCATCGGCGTCGCGGCCTTCTTCTGCTTCATGTTTTCCTGGGTGGAACTGCTGCTTGCCCGGACGCTGACGACCACGGCCGCCAAGCCTATTTCAGCCATCATGACGCGCACCGTCTCGGCGTCCGGCATGGACTGGGGTGTGCTGGCAGCCGCCGGCGTGCTGACCATCGTTCCCGGCGCACTCGTCATCTATTTCGTTCGAAACTACATCGCCAAGGGCTTTGCCCTCGGCCGGGTCTGACAAGGAGGAACCACGCATGAGCTTTTCATGGATGGCCTGGACACTGCCGACGGCCCTGTTCTTTCTGACGATCCTCGCTCTGCTCATCGGCATGAGCATCTGGGAATATTTCGCGCCGGGCGGTTCGCCCAGGGTCGGCATCCTGCGTTTCGAGACGACGCGGGGAGATCGGCTCTTCATCTCGCTGCTCGGCGCGGCATTCATTCATCTCGCATGGCTGGGGCTTATCGGCCCCAACCTGTGGTGGGCTCTTGCCCTGGCAGTGGTCTACGCAATCGGCGTCTTCCGCTTCGTCTGAAAGGCAAGCTGAAAAGGTGGCGGGAGAACCGCCACTCGGTACGAAATGGCAATCGCAACACTCTGGGAGGATAAAATGCGACGGCATCTTATGACAACGACGGCAGCGGTGCTGCTGGCTCTGACCGGCTCCGCCTATGCCGGTATGGATGAGGCAAAGCAATTCCTCGACAAGGAAGTCGGCGAACTCTCGACCCTTGCCCGCGCCGAGCAGGAAAAGGAGATGCAATGGTTCATCGATGCGGCAAAACCGCTTGCCGGCCTGGATATCAAGGTCGTCTCCGAAACGATCACCACGCATGAATACGAATCGAAGGTGCTGGCTCCGGCCTTCACTGCAATCACCGGCATCAAGGTCAGCCATGACCTGATCGGCGAAGGCGACGTGGTTGAAAAGCTGCAGACCCAGATGCAATCGGGCGAGAACATCTATGACGCTTACGTCAACGATTCCGACCTGATCGGCACCCATTGGCGTTACCAGCAGGCCCGCTCCCTCACCGACTGGATGGCGGGCGAAGGCAAGGACGTGACGAACCCCGGCCTCGACCTCCAGGACTTCATCGGCCTGAAGTTCACGACCGCACCGGACAAGAAGCTCTACCAGCTGCCGGACCAGCAGTTCGCCAACCTCTACTGGTTCCGCTACGACTGGTTCAACGACGCCAAGAACAAGGCCGACTTCAAGGCCAAGTATGGCTACGAGCTCGGCGTGCCCGTCAACTGGTCGGCCTATGAGGATATTGCCGAGTTCTTCACCGGTCGCGACGTGGGCGGCAAGAAGGTCTATGGTCACATGGACTACGGCAAGAAGGATCCTTCGCTCGGCTGGCGCTTCACCGATGCCTGGCTCTCCATGGCCGGCAACGGCGACAAGGGCCTTCCGAACGGCCTGCCGGTCGACGAATGGGGCATCAAGGTCAACGAAAAGTCGCAGCCGGTCGGCTCCTGCGTTGCACGCGGCGGCGATACCAACGGCCCGGCCGCCGTCTATTCGATCCAGAAATATCTCGACTGGATGAAGGCCTATGCGCCGGCCGCCGCCCAGGGCATGACCTTCTCGGAATCCGGACCGGTGCCGGCTCAGGGCGAGATCGCCCAGCAGATGTTCATGTACACGGCCTTCACCGCCGACATGGTGAAGCCCGGCCTGCCCGTCATGAACCAGGACGGCACGCCCAAATGGCGTTTCGCGCCATCTCCGCACGGCGTCTACTGGAAGGACGGCATGAAGCTCGGTTATCAGGACGTCGGCTCCTGGACGCTGATGAAATCCACGCCCACCAACCGCGCCAAGGCGGCTTGGCTCTATGCCCAGTTCGTCACCTCGAAGACGGTGGACGTCAAGAAGAGCCATGTCGGCCTCACCTTGATCCGCGAGAGCACCATCCGGCACAAGAGCTTCACGGACCGCGCGCCGAAGCTCGGCGGCCTGATCGAGTTCTATCGTTCCCCGGCCCGCGTCCAGTGGTCGCCCACCGGCACGAACGTTCCTGACTATCCGAAGCTCGCGCAGCTCTGGTGGCAGGCGATCGGCGATGCGTCCTCGGGCGCCAAGACCGCCCAGGCGGCCATGGACTCGCTTTGCTCAGAGCAGGAAAAGGTCCTGCAGCGCCTGGAACGTGCCAAGGTCCAGGGCGACATGGGACCGGCGCTCGCCGAGGAACGTGATCTTGCATACTGGAACAAGGACGCGGTCGCCAAGGGCAACCTCGCTCCCCAGCTCAAGGTCGCCAACGAGAAGGAAAAGCCCGTCACCGTCAACTACGACGAGCTCGTAAAGAGCTGGGCTGACGCCAAGAAGTAAGCCGGTTCGCCGGGCGCTCAATGCGCCCGGCGGCCACCGACCGCAAGGTCTCTATCGCCGGCGCCGCCTCAGCTTGGATAAACTGCCTGCCGCAGTTCACAGTTGCCGTTTCTTCCTGAACGCAGCCCACACCGTATCCGCGGACAGCATCGCCGTATTGGCGTCAGTCCGGCAGTTGCTTACGGAAACCCGCATGCGACGCTACCTCATGATTGCCAAGCTCACCGACATTGATCCATAGCTGTGGGCCGACATCCTCGCGCCCGCAGAAACGCGGATTCGTGGGGCGGAGCAATTGCCTCCGTGGACCTGAACGTCCATAACTCTGCAACCGAGCAGGGTAACCCGCCACCTTCACGTTCCATCGTTGGTGGAACTCGGAATCTGGATATCAGTAATGACTACAATTGACGAATTAGTCGCATTGCAGGACATTCCAGAAATAGATGCGATTCTACGGCGCGCTTCAGCTCTTTCGCTTTGTGATTCGGTCTACGAAATTTTCCGGTCAAGGTACACCTTGGCTCATCACGAGCGGAAGGCGGGTATCTCGAACCCTCAACCGTACGTCTTCCGTGAGAGTTCGCTATTCTGCTGGATCAAAATCGCAAATCCGGAAGCTACAGATGGTGAAATCATAGACGGGTACGAACTCATAGACCGTTTACAGAGGGCCTATGGTGACTGTACAGAAGTGATTACCCATCAAGTAGGTACACAAGTTCCCATTCCTACGAGAGCGTCGATGGTTGTCCAATTGTTGCAGAGCAGATTTCCAATGTTCAGCGAGAAGACACTTGAGAAGTTCAGTTGGGATTGGCTGATCGCGAACCGGTGAGATGCCCCCAACTCGCCCATTCTTGATCGCGCCGAACCTACCTGCGGCTCTCACGATAGTTACCCTCCTTCAGGCTGAAGGGTAGCTGCAGCATGTGATGAAAAGCTGGAGCGGGTGAAGGGAATCGAACCCTCGTATTCAGCTTGGGAAGCTGCTGCTCTACCATTGAGCTACACCCGCGTCGGTCTGCAGACTTCCAACAGACGGCATCGCCTGTCAAGCCGGAGGTGGCGTCAGGCGCGAAAATGCTTGGACAGTTTCAGTCCCTGCGCCTGATAGTTGGAGCCAAGGCCGGCGCCGTACATGCCCTCGGGTTTTTCCAGCATGTGTTCATAGACCAGACGGCCGACGATCTGGCCGTCTTCGAGGATGAACGGCACTTCGTGGCTGCGCACTTCGAGCACGGCACGACTGCCACGCCCGCCCGCCGCCTCGTGGCCGAAGCCCGGATCGAAGAAACCGGCATAGTGGACGCGGAATTCGCCGACCAGCGGATCGAAGGGCGTCATCTCGGCCGCATAAAGCGGCGGCACATGCACCGCCTCGCGCGAGACCAGGATATAGAATTCGTCCGGATCGAGGATCAGTTCGCTGCGACCGCGACTGTAAAGCGGCTCCCAGAAATCGAAGATGTCATGCTGGGCCTTCTTGTCGACATCAACGACGGCCGTATGGTGTTTGCCGCGATAGCCGATCAGGCCGACGCTGTCGCCGGAAAGATCGATCGAAAGGGCGATGCCGCCACCCGAGATATTCGGCTTGGCGGACGCGACCAGGGTTTCGGTGTTATGGAGTTGCAGAAGGTCCGGCTCGCCAAGCAGCGCATTGCCGACCCGGAACCGGATCTGCGACAGGCGCGATCCGCGGCGCACGACGATCGGGAAGGTGCGGGGCGAGATTTCGAGATAGAGCGGGCCGGAATAACCTGCCGGGATCTTGTCGAATTCCTGGGCGTAATCGGTGATGACGCGGGTAAAGATATCGAGCCGGCCGGTGGAGCTTTTAGGGTTGGCGGAGGCGGACATGTTGGCGGGCAGGTCGAGCCGTTCCATCAGCGGCACGATGTACACGCAGCCGGTTTCCAGCACCGCGGCTTCTGAGAGATCGATCACGTGCAGCTTGAGGCGATCGAGCTTGTCGGAAACCAGGCTCGTCGGCCCCGGCATGAAGCTCGCGCGGACGCGAAAAGCCTTGGCGCCCAGGCGCAGGTCCAGGCTGGCGGGCTGGATCTGGTCGAGGTCGAGCTCGCGCTCGGAGATCAGCCGTCCACTGTCGAAAAGCGCCGCGATCGCGCGGTCCGCCAAAATTCCTGTTTCGCGAGCCATCATGTCTCTCTCAAGTTTTCGAGGCGACAAAACCAAATGCGAGCCATTGACGCAAGCGGGGCGTGGCGCTATGCCACTCTTATCCCGTGGTGATTTGGCCGGTCGGCTTGCAGCCACGTTAAATAAGTGGCTAAAAAGACCGGGTGCGAAACCGGTCTGCTTATGCGACCGGTTTTTTTGTTCTGAATGGGGAACACGCATGACTAACAAATGGCGCCCGGCAACCCAGCTCGTACACGGCGGCACGTTGCGCTCGCAATATGGCGAAACCTCGGAAGCGATCTTCCTGACGCAGGGTTTCGTTTATGACACGTCGGAAGCGGCCGAAGCCCGCTTCAAGGGCGAGACCGACGGCTTCATCTACGCCCGTTACGGCAGCCCGACCAACGACATGTTCGAAAAGCGCATGTGCATGCTGGAAGGCGCCGAAGACGCCCGCGCCACCGCCTCTGGCATGGCTGCCGTCACCGCCGCGATCCTCTGCCAGCTGAAGGCCGGCGACCATATCGTCGCCGCCCGCGCCCTCTTCGGCTCGTGCCGCTGGGTGGTCGAGACGCTCGCCCCGAAATACGGCATCGAATGCACGCTGGTCGACGGACGCTTCCTGGAAAACTGGGAAAAGGCGATTACCCCGAAGACCAAGGTCTTCTTCCTGGAAAGCCCGACCAACCCGACGCTCGAAGTGGTCGACATTGCCGGCGTCGCCAGGCTCGCCAACCAGATCGGCGCCAAGGTCGTGGTCGACAACGTGTTTGCGACCCCGCTTTTCCAGAAGCCGCTGGAGCTCGGCGCGCATATCGTCGTCTATTCGGCGACCAAGCATATCGACGGCCAGGGCCGCTGCCTCGGCGGCGTCGTGCTGTCCGACAAGGCCTGGATCGACGAGAACCTGCACGACTATTTCCGCCATACCGGCCCGGCCATGTCGCCGTTCAATGCCTGGACGCTCCTGAAGGGCATCGAGACCCTGCCGCTGCGCGTCAAGCAGCAGACGGAGAGCGCCTCGAAGATCGCCGACTTCCTCGCCGACCAGAAACAGGTCGCAAAAGTGATCTATCCGGGCCGCAAGGACCATCCGCAGGCCGATATCATCGCCAGGCAGATGAAGGCCGGCTCGACGCTCGTCTGCTTCGAGCTGAAGGGCGGCAAGGAAGCGGCCTTCAAGCTGCAGAACGCGCTGGAGATCGTCAAGATTTCCAACAATCTCGGCGACGCCAAGAGCCTGATCACCCATCCGGCGACGACGACGCACAAGAACCTGACGGACGAAGCCCGCGCCGAACTCGGCATCACGCCCGGCACCGTGCGCCTATCTGCCGGCATCGAGGATACCGACGACCTGATCGAGGATTTCGCCCGGGCGCTTTCCCAGGCGGGCATGTAAGCGTTCGCTTTCCGGGATGGTGGATCGACCAAGAGATTCACCATCCCGATTATCCTTAACTTCAACAAATGCTCACACTCGGTTGTTCAAACCGCGAGATTTCTTGACGTTGCGGCCCCCCTGTACAATATCGAAGCAGTGAGCGTTGTTGAGGTGTCGCATGTATCGCGCCCGGACAAGAGATATAGATGTCGCCGTCGAGCCCTACTATCTGGAGGAGCAATCCAACCCGGAAGAGAGCCGCTATGTGTGGGGATATCGCATCGTCATCGAGAACCATTCGACGCTCACCGTACAGCTCGTGCATCGCTACTGGCACATTACCGACCAGAACGGCATCGTCGATGAAGTGGACGGGCCGGGGGTCGTCGGCGAGCAGCCGCGGCTGAAGCCCGGCGACAGTTACGAATATTCCTCCGGCTGTCCGCTGGACACGCCATCCGGCCTGATGTTCGGCCATTACGACATGCAGACCGATGACGGCGAAACCTTCGAGGTGACGATCCCGGCCTTCTCGCTGGATTCACCGGGCCTGATGCGCGTCCTCAACTAGACCGCGCCACCGACGACAACCTAGAGGTTATGGGTGGCGTCGATTTTTCTATTTGTTACCCCTTCCCTCCTGCGGCATCTTGACGTGGTCAACCGGTCTTTGGGAGGAGAACTTGATGACACGATCGATTCAGCAGACCATTCTGCTGGCGCCCTGCGCATTTCTGGCGCTTGCGGCCTTCACCCCGGCACTCGCCCAAAACAAAAGCAGTTTCACCGATCAGAAGGACAGGCCGGATTTCGCGTCCGCCACCGTGTCGCCGCAGATCGCCTGCGGCATGCTGAACAGCCAATCGTTTGGCGAGGTCACGGCGCTGAAGGCCACGCACGTGGCCGGCGTGGGAACGGTCCCCGGCCATTGCCAGGTAACCGGCTATATCCGGCCGCAGATTCGCTTCGAGATCACCCTGCCAGACAGCTGGAACCGGCGGCTCTACATGTTCGGCAATGGCGGTTTTGCCGGGGAGGATCTTGCCGCGGCGTCGCGGATCGCGACCCGCAATGCCGCGCTTTCGAAAGGCTTCCTGACCGTCCAGCAGAATACCGGCCATGATGCCGCCACCTACAAGCTCGGCGATTTCGCCGAGGATCTCGGTCTGCTGATCGACTACGGCTCACGCGCGGTGCATGTGACGGTCGACACCGCCAAGGCGATTGCAGCGCGTTATTACGACCGGCATCCCTCCTTTTCCTACTGGGATGGCTGCTCGACCGGCGGACGCCAGGGCCTGATGGCAGCGCAGCGTTATCCGGGCGATTTCGACGGCATCCTCGCCGGAGCTCCGGTTCTCGATCTCACCAATACGCAGATCTGGGGCGTCTGGAATGCGCGGGCTCTGCTGAAGGCGCCGATCAGCCGGGCTCAGCTTCCGGTGCTCGCCAAGGCGGTGATGGACAAGTGCGATGCGACCGACGGTGCCAAGGACGGGCTGATCGCCGATCCTCGCCAATGCAATTTCGATCCGGCCACGGACCTGAAGACCTGCGAGGCAGGAGGTTCCGACTGCTTTACGCCGGCGCAGGTGGAGACGCTGAAGACGCTGGCCGGCGGGGTGAAGATCAAGGGGGAAGCGATTTTCCCCGGGGTACAGTTCGGCACAGAGGGTGTCGATCCGACCGGAGTGAGCGGCTGGGACATGTGGATGGTATCCGACCAGGGACCGAGCCGGCAGCTGGCCTATGGCGAGACCTTCGTCAAGAACATGGCGATGCTGCCTGCCTCGGGAAAGGCGATCGACTGGAAGACATTCGACTTCGATAGCGAATATGCGAAGATCGGCGCGATCCGCGAGATCGTCGACGCCACCAATCCGGATCTCAGCGAATTCCAAAAACGTGGCGGCCGGATGATCACCTATTTCGGCTGGTCCGATCCGGCGCTCAACCCGATGATGGGCGTCAACTATTATGAGGCCGTCCGCAAACAGATGGGCGCCGAGCGGGCGGCGGAGTTCTACCGCCTGTTCATGGTGCCCGGCATGTACCATTGCACCGCGGGTTACGGCACGGATGCCTTCGATGCCTTCACGCCGCTGATGGACTGGGTGGAGAACGGCAAGGCGCCGACGGTGATCCAGGCGAGGCAGATCAGGGAAGGCAAGCCGGTGATGACGCGGCCGCTCTGCCCCTATCCGCAATCGGCGAAATATTCCGGCAGCGGCGATCTGAAGGATGGCGCGAACTTTGAATGCAAAATGCCTTGAAGTGAGAACGGCGGGAGGAAACTCCCGCCGTTCGACAATCAGGCTGCGGCGAATTCGTCGGCCGTGTAGCGATAGGTGGTCGAGCAGAACTCGCAGGTGACGGCGATCTCGCCGTCTTCCTCGCTCGCCTCGATCTCCTCGGCGGAGAACCCTGAGAGAACGCCCTTGATCTTGTCGCGCGAACAGCTGCAGCGGTCGAACACCGGGTGCGGCGCATAAACCCGCACGCCGCGCTCATGGAACAGACGAAACAGCAGCCGTTCGATTGCGACCCGCGGGTCTGTCAGCTCATCGGTATCGATGGTTTCCACCAGCGTGCGGGCTTCGGCCCAGGAATCGTCATGGGCAAATTCGAAATCGCGCTCATCACCGTCGCCGCCATGCAGGTCCGGCTGCCGCATGCGCTCGGGCGCCTGCGGCAGGAACTGCGCGACAAGCCCGCCTGCCCGCCAATTGTGACGCGGCTTGCCATCGGCATCGCGGTCGAAGAGTTCGGCGACGCCCAGGCGGACCTTGGTCGGGATCTGCTCCGACTGACGGAAATAGACGCCGGCGATCTCTTCGAGTGATGAGCCGTCCATCGGCACGATGCCTTGATACGGCTGCATGCCGCGACCCTGGTCGATGGTGAAGGCAAGCACCCCGTGCCCGAGGAGATCAGGCGGCGAGGTTCTGCCTTCCTTGACGGCAGCGGCCAGCGCTTCCTCGTCATAGCGGGCATAGGCACGAAGACTGTCGGGCGTCGAGAAATCCGCGACGAGCAGATCGACCGGGCCGTCGCCCTTGGTCTGCACCGTGAACTTGCCATCGAATTTCAGCGAGGTGCCGAGCAGGGCCGTCAGCACGATCGCCTCGGCAAGCAGACGCGCGACCGGGCCTGGATATTCGTGACGGCTGAGGATGGAATTGAGCAGCGGCCCGAGCTGGACGGCGCGGCCGCGCACGTCGAGACCTTCCACCTGGAAGGGAACGACCCGGTCGTCGCCGGCAAAGTCGAGTTCGTTGAGTTCCACAGTCGCTTCCGCCATGACTTCGCTCCTTCCGCCGACCCAAAAACCTTTACACAAGCGCCAGCCCGAGCGGAACCGCTGGCCGGAGGAAAAGACGTCGACGATGTGTGTTGAAACGCCAGTCCAGAAGACGGCGTATTGTTGAAAGCCGACAGATGGGGGATTGCGGGGCGGAAATCAAGGTTCCATCGCCGCCGCCCTCCGCTTCCGCCCCGTCCGGGACGCTGAACTCAGACGGCGCCGAAGCACCAGGCGAGAATGGACTTCTGCGCGTGCAGGCGGTTTTCAGCCTCGTCGAAGACCACCGACTGCGGACCGTCGATCACCTCGTCGGTGACTTCCTCGCCGCGGTGGGCCGGCAGGCAGTGCATGAACAATGCATCCTTGTCGGCACGCTTCATCAGGTCGGCATTGACCTGGAACGGCTGGAAGACGTTGTGGCCGCGCGCCTTGTGCTCCTGGTTCATCGACACCCACGTATCGGTGACGATGCAATCGGCGCCGGCAACCGCCTTTTCGGCATCATGGCAAAGCATGATGTTGCCGCCGTTGTTGCGCGCCCAGTTGAGGAACTTGTCAGCGGGCTCCGAGCCCATCGGCACCGCCATGTTCATGCGATAGCCGAAACGGGCGGCACCTTCCACGAAGGAATGCAGCACGTTGTTGCCGTCGCCGGTCCAGGCGATCGTCTTGCCCGCGACCGGTCCGCGATGTTCCTCGAAGGTCATGATATCGGCCATGATCTGGCATGGATGCGTGTCGTCGGTCAGGGCGTTGATGACCGGAACGGTCGCGTGTTCGGCGAGCTCCAGCATACGGGCGTGATCCGTGGTACGGATCATGATCGCATCGACGTAACGCGACAGGACCTTGGCCGTATCGCCGATGGTCTCGGCGCGACCGAGCTGCATTTCGGTACCCGACAGAAACAGCGTTTCGCCGCCGAGCTGGCGCATGCCGACATCGAAGGAGACGCGGGTGCGAGTGGAGGGCTTTTCGAAGATCATCGCCAGCATCTTGCCGGCGAGCGGCTTTTCCGCGGTGCCGGCCTTGGTGGCCTGCTTGCGGATCTTCGCGTCGTCGAGGATAGCCCTGAGATCAGCCGGAGAAACGGCGGAAAGATCGAGGAAATGTTTTGGAGATGCCATGTGATGTTTCCTGTGAAGCGGGAAACCTGCGACGGCGTCCCCCTTTGCCCGCTCAGGCCGATTTTTTCATCTGAGAGGCAGAAAGCTTTTCCGCCGCCCTCTCGATGCGGGCAAGTCCCTCTCGGGCTTCCTCCGCCGTGACTGTGAGCGGTGGCAGGAGACGCACCACATTGTCGCCGGCCGGAATGGCCAGCATGTGTTCGCCGCGTATGGCGGCAACCAGATCACCCGCGGGCACCTTCGCCTTCACGCCGAGCAGCAGGCCTTCACCACGAATGTCCTCGATGACGTTAGGGAAGCGGTCCTTGAGGCTCGCGAGCCCCTGCCGCAACACCAGGGCTACATCGCGGACGTTTTCCAGGAAGCCATCGCCCAGGATCACGTCGAGCACCGCATTGCCGACCGCCGTGGCGAGCGGATTGCCGCCATAGGTCGTGCCATGGGTGCCAGCGGTCATGCCGGACGCGGCGTCCGCCGTTGCAAGGCAGGCGCCGAGCGGGAAACCACCGCCGATGCCCTTGGCAAGCGCCATGATGTCGGGCGTCACGCCCGCCCATTCATAGGCGAACAGCCTGCCGGAACGGCCGACGCCAGTCTGCACTTCGTCGAAGATCAGCAGCAGACCGTTGTCGTCGCAGATCTGGCGCAGCGCCTGGAGGAATTCCTTCGGAACCGGCCGGACGCCTCCCTCTCCCTGGATCGGCTCGATCAGAATAGCCGCGGTTGCATCGGTGATCGCGGCCTTCAGGGCCTCGATGTCGCCGAACGGCACCTGATCGAAGCCTTCGACCTTCGGGCCGAAGCCTTCGAGATATTTTGCCTGGCCGCCGGCAGCGATAGTCGCCAGCGTACGGCCGTGGAAGGCGCCTTCGAAGGTAATGATATGGAAGCGCTCCGGATGACCCTTCACGAACTGGTAGCGGCGCGCGGTCTTGATCGCACATTCCAGCGCCTCGGCGCCGGAATTGGTGAAGAACACCTTATCCGCGAAAGAATTGTCGGCGAGACGACGCGCCAGCTTCTCCTGGCCCGGCTGCTCGAAGAGGTTGGACGTGTGCCAGACCTTGTCCGCCTGCGCCTTCAGCGCGCCGACCAAGTGCGGGTGGCCGTGGCCAAGCGAATTGACGGCGACGCCGGAACCGAAATCGAGATATCGCTCCCCACTTTCCGTCACAAGCCATACGCCCTCGCCGCGCTCGAAACGCAGCGGAGCCCGGGCAAACGTGTCGAAAAGCGCGGCTTCAGCCATGGCGACATCACTCCTCTAGGCGGTCCAGAAAGGCCCTGGGAAAGGGGCCGAAAGAATTAAAAATGCCGCCCACTGGGCGGCGGGGGCACTATCGTGGTTTAGGCCGTCAATGTCAACAAAGCCCGGCGTTTTGGGCAGGCCCGGGCCTGAAATCGACAGGCACCGGCCAATGTGACAAAAATGACTCTCCCGGACAGCAAGTTGGGGAAAACCACGAAATCGATTCCCGCAGATTCTCCCGACTCTTGCCACGGAGTCAGCCTCACACTAGGTTAAAGATCAATTACTAGACTGCATGCGGCGGAACTAGTCACCTCAAGCATAGATATAGTGGGTGCTGCGAAATGAATTTCGCAGCAAAGGTGGAAGGATTCTGCATGCCAGCAACGTTCAAAGGCGGAGAACGGGCATGAACTGGACAGACGAGCGTGTCGAGAAGCTCAAAAGATTATGGTCGGAGGGCCTCAGCGCCAGCCAGATCGCAGCGCAACTTGGAGGCGTAAGCCGAAATGCCGTGATCGGCAAGGTGCACCGTCTCAGCCTGCCGGGCCGGGCGAAAGCCGGCGGCACGGTAGCGACTGGCCGTTCATCTGCGGCCAAGCGTACCACATCGGCGCCGCGGGCTCCGAATTACGCATCGCGCGTCACGACCCGGACCGTTACCCGCGCCGTCGGCGCGACGATGGTCAAGGAAGAGATCGAAATCGAACCTTACCAGGAGATGGAATATCGTCCCGCCTCCAACGTGGTGGTGCCGATCTCCCGTCGCCTTGCATTGACCGAACTCACCGAGCGCACCTGCAAATGGCCGGTCGGCGATCCGCTCAAGGAAGATTTCCACTTCTGCGGCTGCGAATCTCCGGATGCTTCGCCCTATTGCAGCTATCACGCAAAGCTCGCCTACCAGCCGGTCAACGAGCGCCGCAAGGTTGCTGCTCGGGTCTGAGCGGCGGCGCGACACGAGGGCAAGATCGAAAGCGGGCCTCGGCCCGCTTTTTTGTTGCGCATGGCAGATATGCCGGCCAAGCCTTGCTCCGGATCGGCATTGCACTTATCTGAAAGACGGTGAGGACGACCTCCCCCATTCGGGCAGACACTCCGGGACGACCCGGGAAGCACCCAGGAGGTCATCATGCGCTCGACACGCGACCGTATCCGCCATGCCATCAGCTTCGAACTGATCGGGCTTGCTCTCATCACACCGCTCGGCTCCCTCGCCTTCGGCATGCCGGCCGCCGATATCGGCGTAGTCGGCATCGGCAGTGCGACCATCGCCACCGGCTGGAACTATCTCTACAATCTCGGCTTCGATCACCTGATGCAGCGCTTTAGGGGCGGCACGCAGAAAAATACCGCAATACGCGTGGCGCATGCGGTGCTGTTCGAACTCGGCCTGCTGATCGCGCTTCTGCCGCTGATCGCCTGGTATCTCGGCATCAGCCTCGTCCATGCGCTGACCATGGACGTGTCGTTCGCGGTCTTCTACGTGGTCTATGCCTTCGTGTTCAACTGGGCCTATGACCGCATCTTTCCGCTGCCAGAATGGCAGCGGCAGACCGAGGCGGCGTGACCTCGCCTCCTCAAGATTCCATCGAATAATCCGCGCCGCGAACGGTGCTGATGACATCCTGCCTATTGGAGAAGTTGAGCGCCTTCCCGAGGCGCCCGACATATACGTCAACAGCCGCGATTTTCACGTCAGGTCAGAACCTGACCGTGAACTCGCTGCCCTTGCCGACTTCCGACTTGACGATCAGACGGGCTCTGTGGCGGGTCAGGATGTGCTTGACGATTGCAAGGCCGAGGCCAGTGCCTTTCTTGGAACGGCTGTCGGCCACGCTGACCCGGTAGAAGCGCTCGGTCAGCCGCGGAACGTGCTCGGCCGGAATGCCGGGGCCCTGGTCGACAACCGTCACTTCCACCGGATCGGAAGCACCGTTCCTGAGGTAAACGTCCACGAACTTGCCTTCCTGGCCGTATTTGCAGGCGTTCTCGATCAGGTTTTCGAAAACCTGGACGAGCTCGTCGCGATCGCCCAGAACCTCCACCTTGCCTTCCGGCAGGTGCGTGCGGATTTCCACCCCGAGATCGTCGGCAAGAGGCACCAGCGCATCCCGCACATGACTGATCAGCGGCTTCAGGTCGATCGTCTGGTCCGGGGCGATATGGGATTTGAGCTCCAGCCGCGACAGCGACATGAGATCGTCGACGAGACGGCTCATGCGCGTCGCCTGGTCGAACATGATGGCGAGGAACCGCTCGTGCGCGGCGGGATCGGAGCGTGCCGGCCCCTGCAGGGTCTCGATGAAGCCTCGCAGGGAGGCAAGCGGGGTGCGCAGCTCGTGGCTGGCATTGGCGACGAAATCCGACCGCATCCGATCGATGCGGCGCAGTTCCGAGATATCCCTAAAGGAGAGCAGATAGAGCTTCTGCGGTACTCCTCCGGCGCCCTGCTGCATGGACTTGCCGAAATCGATGGGCGCGATGCGCAGGGTATAGACGCGCTCGGAAGGCAGCCGCTCGGAATGCTCGATCTGGTTGGGCTCGTCTGTGGCAATAGTTTCCCGCACCATGTCGAGAATGCCGGGGGACCGCAGCCGTGCCGAGAGATGCGAACCGGGAGAAAGAATTCCGAAAGCTCTTTCGGCGGCCTTGTTCTGATAGAGGACGGTGACGTCCTCGCCGAGCACGAAAGCCGGCGTATCCAAGGCACTAAGAGTTGCCGCCACCTGAGGCAGCGGCTGGAAGCCCGGCCGCTCCTCCTCGATGATCTGCGGGGCCGGCGGCGGAAGAACGACAGGCCTGCGGCCGACGGCGACCAGCACCAGGAGCAGCCAGCCCACCAGGACGCCCACCCAATCCATGCCGATCACAAAGGCGATCATCGCCAGCAGGGTCAGAAGCAGCAACAGAGCTCGTTCCTGGCGGGCCCTCACAACGAGCGTGCCCATACCCCGACGCCATTTCTCCAGTACCGACTCCACAGACAGACTCGCAGCTTTCACAGGTTGAACACGCGCTCATATATCCCTTGCATGACAGATATACATCGCTTCCCGTGGGATATCGGAAAAATGGCGTTGTCCGGACGGTAGCAGAATTTCGAACTTGCGTTACATTTCGGCTATCGCCCCATGCGGGGATCGATCGGAGGAAGCATTATCATGGCGGATGAAATCGAAAGCCGGGCAGTCAACATCGACATCAACGGCAAGCTCAAGCGGTTCGATATCGACGACCCGGTACTGCCGGCCTGGATCGAAGAACATGCCCTCGCCTCCGGCGGATATCCCCATGACGACAAGCTGGACAAGGACAAATACGCAAAGCAGCTCGAAAAACTGCAGGTCGAGCTCGTCAAGGTCCAGTTCTGGTTGAAGGCGACCGGCAAGCGGATGATGGCGCTGTTCGAGGGGCGCGATGCGGCCGGCAAGGGCGGCACGATCTTTTCGATCAATGCCTACCTCAATCCGCGCTCGGCCCGCGTGGTGGCGCTCAACAAACCGACGGAGACCGAGGCCGGCCAATGGTATTTCCAGCGCTATATCTCGCATTTCCCGACATCGGGGGAGATCGTGCTGTTCGACCGCTCCTGGTACAACCGGGCCGGGGTCGAGCCGGTGATGGGCTTCTGCACGCCGGACCAGTACAAGGATTTCATGAAGGCGGTTCCGCGCTTCGAGGACACGATTTCCGACGAAGGCATCATCTTCTTCAAGTTCTGGCTGGATATCGGCCGCGAGATGCAGCTCAAGCGCTTCCATGACCGGCGGCACGATCCGCTCAAGATCTGGAAACTGTCGCCGATGGACATCGCCGCTCTCCACAAGTGGGACGACTACACCGAGAAGCGCGACGCGATGCTCGAAAGGACCCACAACAAGGAGACGCCATGGGCGGTCGTACGCGCCAACGACAAGCGCCGCGCCCGCCTGAACGTCATTCGCCACATCCTGTCGCTCGACTATGAGGGTAAGGACAAGGAGGCTATCGGCGAGATTGACGACAAGATCTTCGGTTTCGGCCCGAAATTCCTGAAATAGAGATCATTGCCCCGGCAGGATACGCACCGAATAGAGCAGCACAGCCCGGCCTGCGCCGTCGATACCGCTGTTGAAGATCAAGCGGCCGGGCCGGTTGGGGGCAAGCGACCGCTCGAAGGTGACCCGGAAGAGCGCCTCCAGCTTCTCCTGTGTGGCCGTAAAGCGATGGCGGCTGCAGCTGCCGAGGCTCCCGAAATCACAGCGGACCGACAGCTGTACGGAACTGTTCTGTCCCGACTGCAGGGTCAGGGCCACCGTCGAGCTCTTGCCGGCCATTTCGCGAAGCACTTCCGGCGGCACGTCCACCGAGACATCGCCCTCATCGCCTGACGTTGCCGATGCGATGCGCACAGCCTGACCTTCCGAGGCAGCGATTGCCTCGATTTTCGCCTGACCGCCGGCTTTCATCTCCGCCGCCTTGGCGGGCACGAAGATCTCCACCCAATCGTCGGAAAAACCGCTGCGCGGATCGAAGGCTGTCGGCCCCTGAGCCGATCCCTGACCGGCGACCGAGCGGTCGGCCGACTTCATCGCTTCCTCGACGATCGACTGCACCAGACCGGATTGATAGAACCACCAGCAGGCGCCGCCAACCACGCCAAGTGTGATGAACCAGGTCAGGAGATGCGACAGGAAACTCCGACGCTTCCGCGGTTTGGCCGCGCGTTCCGGGGGAACGTCGAGCCCGCTATCGGATGACGGCCGGGCGCTCTTGTTCGTCTTGCCCGGCTTTGCCGCTTTCGCCTGGGGCGCCGGTTCGAATTGCTGGGTTTCGATCCGCGCGCCGCGCGCGGGGCTCACGCCGCCGAGATCTCCGGAGGACATCGCAGCAGCAGCGGCAGTTGGAGCGGGAGAGCGCGTCTCGCCGGAAACGGTATCGATGGGCGGCGCTACAGGCGGCGGAGAAGCCGACCGTTGCGGCGTTTCCGGCCGAGGGCGAGCCTCCATGACCGGAGACTCAACGGCCATGGATTCTGCCGCATATGGCAGTTCCGGATCGAGTTCGACGGTGGGTTCCGGCGCCGGTTCGGCCAGGCGCTCGACTTCCGCCATTTCGATCTCGTGGATCTTGCGCTCCAGGAGTTCATGCTGCTGCATGATGATCAGCCGGTCGGTAACGCCCTGCTTGCGAAGGCCGGCGTCCAGCGCCTGACGCGCCGATTGATAAATACGCGCCCTGATCTCCCGGTCCGCCCGGTTCGAGCGATCCAGTGCGTTCCTGATGGCCGTTTCCAAACCGCTCACTGCCGGTCCTTCTTCATTCTCATTCCCACTGCGCGGGAGTTTACGTTTCGGTAACCTCTCCGCCGCGGAACTGCAAGCACCGCCTTCGATTGCACCATGGCGAAAAATAAGGACAGGATATGTCGGGAGACTTCGCCGGTCGTCGCGGAGATCTGCTTCCAAAAATCTTTCCCCCGGCTTTTCGAGGCTCCCGCGATCTGGTAGACGGATTTACGTTTGCGTAAAGGTCAATCGGGAGGTTTTTGATCCATGCTTCCAGCAGTCCTCAAGGACAGGCTCCGCCTGCCCGTGGTCGCGTCGCCGCTGTTCATCATTTCCCATCCGGAACTGACGCTGGCGCAATGCAAGGCCGGCGTCGTCGGCGCCTTCCCGGCGCTCAATGCGCGGCCGGAAAGCCAACTCGACGAGTGGCTGGCCATGATCACCGAGGATCTCGCCGCCTACGACGCAGCCAACCCCGAAAGGCCGGCAGCCCCCTTCGCCGTCAACCAGATCGTCCACACCTCCAACAAGCGCCTGGAGCACGACCTGATGATGTGCGTGAAGTACAAGGTGCCGATCGTCATTTCCTCGCTGGGGGCGGTGCCGGAGGTGAATGCCGCCGTGCATTCCTATGGCGGCATCGTGCTGCACGACATCATCAACAACCGCCACGCCAATTCGGCGATCCGCAAGGGAGCCGACGGGCTGATCGCGGTGGCTGCCGGCGCCGGCGGGCATGCCGGCACTCTGTCGCCTTTCGCGCTGGTGCAGGAAATCCGGGAATGGTTCGACGGGCCGCTGCTGCTCGCCGGGGCGATCGCCACCGGCGGCGGCATCCTTGCCGCCCAAGCCATGGGCGCCGACATGGCCTATATCGGCTCGCCCTTCATCGCCACGAAGGAGGCGCGCGCCGTCGATGGCTACAAGCAGATGATCGTCGATTCGAATGCTGCCGACGTCGTCTATTCCAACTATTTCACCGGCATCCACGGCAACTATCTCAAGGGCTCCATAGTCGCCACCGGCATGGACCCGGATGCCCTTCCGGTCGCCGACCCGTCCAAGATGGATTTCGACCAGGCCGTCAGCGGCCCGAAGGCCTGGAAGGAGATCTGGGGGGCAGGCCAGGGCGTCGGCGCAGTCAAGGCGGTGGTTCCGGTCGCCGAACTCGTCGAGCGGCTGGAAAACGAATACCGGACGGCGCGCGAGCGCCTCGCGGTTTGAACTGACGGCTGGATAACAACCGTCTTTTCAGGAAAATCGTCGAGAAGCCCAAAACCCGGCTTGAAATCGCAGGTCAATGCCTGTATCAGCCGCATCACTCGCAGCCCCGGCAAAACCGGCCGCTGCCCGTGCCGCTTTAGCTCAGGTGGTAGAGCACATCATTCGTAATGATGGGGTCGCAGGTTCGAGTCCTGCAAGCGGCACCACTTATCAGTCAGCATTCGGGCAGAGCATACACTGCTGACATTCGCCGGGTCAGCGGCTGGAGCGGATCAACCTGCGGCCAGGTTCGTCCCGTCGTCGATGCAAATGTCCTGCAGCTGCATCTGGACGGCGTGCATGAACAGGCCGGCCTGGTGGGAGATTTCCTGATCTGCCACGCCCTGGGCTCTGAGAGCTGCCGCGAAACCGGCCATTTCCGATCGCCAGAAACGGTTCGCCTGTTCGCCGTGAAGCCGCAGAAGCGCTTCGGCGCAACGTTTTACGTCAGCGGTGCGCCGATCGGCGGGGAATTGCAGCAGCGTCATGTACTCTCCGTACTGTCGGGCGAATCGCCCAGGAATTGCAACACATTGGCTGCCAGTCCTTCACAAAGACTGAACGGCTGCTGCCATCTTTTCCCGGGCGTTGAGCCGAACGAAAAAAAGGCGACGCCATCCTGACATGGATGGCGTCGCCTTTTCTGTTGCCGGTTTCCGAAAGGACGGCGTCAGCTATTCTTGCGCGGGGTCATCGGGTCGCTGATCCGAGCCGCCTGGAACGTGTCCGGCAGCTGCGTCAGTTCGATCGCCGCGACAATGCCGGCGCGATTGAAGGGATCGCCCTCGGCAAAGGCCTGCGCCTCCACAAGGCTCGTGGCTTCGACAATACCGAAATTGCCGATCGACGAACCGCCTTCGTCAACGAGGGCGGAGCCGATCAGCACGGCGGCGAGGCCTTCTCCGCCCGACTGGACCCAGGCCCGGTGTGACGGGCGGTGGGTATCGCGGGCGGCGTCCTGGCCTTCATGGTGCAGGCAGCGCATCAGGAAGAACATCGGATCAGGCCGCATTTTCCAACACGACCATGCCGGCGCCGGTCATCGAAGCCGGGGCGTGGTAGTGTTTGTGGATGAGGTTGACGTCGCTGTTCATCGCGGCACGCATGACAAGCCACATGATCAGCTCGGCGCCTTCGGAGCCGAACTGTTCCACGTAGTCCTCGCGGCTCATGGCGCGATAGGGTTCCGGATTGTTGGCGATGCCGTCAAGCCAGGCGCGGTCGGCGGCCTGGTTGATGAAGCCGGCGCGAGCACCCTGCAGCTGGTGCGACAGGCCGCCGGTGCCGAGAATGACGACGCGTTCGTCGCCCGGCCAGCTCTCGATCGCTTCGCGCAGGACCGTGCCCATATCCCAGCAGCGCTGCGGCGTCGGGATCGGATACTGGATGGTGTTGACCCAGATCGGCAGGACCTTCACCGGCCAGGCTTCCGGCCGGCCGAAGAACAGTTCCATCGGCACCTGCAGGCCGTGATCCACCTCGATCTCGCGGCAGACCATCGGGTCGAAATGGCGCTCGACCAGCTTGTCGACGAAATGCCAGGAGAAATCCACGGCTCCTTCGAATGCCGGGATGGCGCGCGGGCCCCAGCCTTCATCGACCGGATTATAGGTTTCGGCGACGCCGACGGCGAAGGTCGGGACGCGGTCGAGGAAGAAGGTGTTGCCGTGATCGTTGAAGACGACGACGGCGATATCGGGCTTGGCGTCCCGCATCCACTGCTTGCCGACTTCGTAACCGTCGAAGAACGGCTTCCAGTCCGGCGTGTCGCGCAATCCCTTGTCGAGTGCCGCGCCGATCGAGGGAACGTGGCTCGTTCCAAGCCCGCCGATGATCTTAGCCATTACGCTTTTTTCCCAGTCTCAAATGCAGAAAGTCTTCGTGTTCCATGCTGGCCTGGGCCGCACCGATCCTGGTGATCGGGGTCGGATCGACCGCCGAGATCTTCAGGATGAAGAAAAGGTTGCCGCCGAGGCGCACCATCTCGTGCCAATCGCGGGCCATGACCGCCGACTTTTCGTGGGCGCTCAGGCCGAAACTGTCGAGATAGGCCTCTTCATCGGCCTTGAAGGCCGCGCGGTTGGCAGGCTGGCCGAGCGCCATCGCCATCTTGTTGATCCTGTAACCGCGGATCGAGCCCGCCCGGTCGAAGAGCGGGGTATCCGGTATCGTGGCTGCTGCTTCACTCATTGGGATTCTCCAAATCTGCACGCCAGCCATTCGGTGATGGCAGCGGTGGTTTCCACGGGCCGTTCGACGGGAGCGAAGTGCCCGGCATTTTCGATGATGACGAGCTCGGCATCCGGCGCTGCGTCGGCGATTTCCTGGTGTTGGGCGATCGGGCTCCAGCCATCCTGGCGGGCGGCGACAAGCAGGATGGGGCAGCCAAGATCGGCGATATAGGCGCTGGCGTCCGGGCGGCCGATGAGGGCGCGAATGTGGCGCTCATGGACCTGCGAACCTGCCCGGAGGACCATGGCGTGAAGGCGTTCGATCAGTTGTCTGTCACCAACCCGGGCCGGATCGAGCATAGGCGGCAGCCATTGCTGCGCCAGTTCATCGATGCTGCGGTTGCCGAGATCGATCATCTGCTGCCGCTTGATCTCCTCGCCTTCGCGCTTCGGATGATGCCCGGTGTTGGCCAGCACCAAGCCGCGGACCCGGTCCGGCGCCATGCGAGCCATTTCCAGGGCGACGCGCCCACCCATCGAGTGGCCGACGGCAACGACATCGCCCGCCACATCGTCGAGAAGCTTCCGAGCCATGCCGGTAATCGACGTACCCTCGAAAAGATCGGCGTGATGAACCGGCATGAAGCCGGAAGCCGCTTCCGCCAAGGGCGCCCAGACCATCGAGTCCGATACAAGCCCGGGTATGAGAACAAGGGTCGTCATGATCTTCCTATCGGGCCAGCCGTGCCGCGCGGGCGGATACCCTAACCGCAAGCCGAAATCCTCTGGCCCAATGCATACATCGATTTCATTTGGGATACAATAGTCTGAACTGGAAGCTATTAATCGCCAAAACTTACGAATTTGGGATACAAATTCTCGAATTGGGCGGCCACGGACCGCAAAAAAGGGCGACTGCCGCGGCAATCGCCCTTATTATCCAGGCTCTCGAATGGAAATCAGGCGGCTTCGCCGAATTCCCGGCGCATGATCCTGGCGCCCTCGACCATCGCCTTCATCTTGCCGAAGGCGACGTCACGCGGCAGATATTTCATGCCGCAGTCCGGCGCGACGATGATGTTCTTCGCCTCGACGTAAGGCAGCGCCCGTCGGATGCGGTCCGCGACGGTTTCCGGAGTCTCGACATTCATGTCCGACAGGTCGATGACGCCGAGCATCAGGGTCTTGCCGGAAAGGCCGGTCAGTGTCGAGCAATCGAGGTTCGATTGCGCGGTTTCGAGCGACACCTGATGGCAGGAGCAGCCCGAAAGCTGGGTCAGGAAGGAATAGCCTGACGGCCGCTCGTGGATGATGGCCGCATACCCGAAGCAGATATGCACGGCGGTCGTGCCCTTGACGCCGTCAAGCGCGCGGTTGAGCGCTGCGAGACCATACTGTTCCGCCTTCTGCGGCCGGGCCTGCATGTAGGGCTCGTCGATCTGCACCACGTCGGCGCCTGCGGCGAAGAGATCCCGGATCTCGGCGTTCACCGCGTCGGCGTAGTCGTAGGCGGCTTCTTCTTCCGACTTGTAGAAATCGTTCTGGGCCTGCTGCGACATCGTGAAGGGGCCGGGAACGGTGATCTTGATCTTGCGGTCCGTATGGCTGCGCAGGAATTTCACGTCCTCAGCCTCGACCGCATGCTTGCGGCGGATCTTGCCGGTAATGCGCGGAACGGGGTTCGGGTGCCCGGAACGATCGAGCGCCGAGCCCGGATTGTCGAGATCGACACCTTCGAGCGCGGTCGCGAAGCGGTTCGAATAGCTCTCGCGGCGGATTTCGCCATCGGTGATGATGTCGAGGCCGGCCTCCTCCTGCGCTTTGATCGCCATGATCGTCGCGTCATTCTGTGCCTCGGCGAGGTATTCCTGGGGGATGCGCCAGAGCTCCCTGGCGCGGACGCGGGGCGGGAACCGGCCCGCGAGCTTGGCGCGGTCGATCAGCCATTCCGGCTGCGGATAACTGCCGACGAGTGTCGTTGGAAAAAGCACTGTCTCATCCTCCCATGTGTCAGTGTTGAAAGACGTTATACCTCGACAGACGGCCATCGTGTCAATGACGACAGGGGCGTTAGTTCCTTGACGAACGAGAAGTCGCGACCGAATATCGCCCGCCGTCTGCGAAGGGGGCATTCAAGATTCCCAAGGAGAATTCATGCCGCTGGACCCCAAGATCATCGAGACGCTGAAAGGCGTCTCCACCGCCACGCTGACCACGGTGCTTTTGAAGAAGGGTCTGCGCAATGTCTGGATGCGCGGCACCAAGCCGCTGAGGCCGGGCCAGGGCCGCGTGGTCGGGCCGGCCTTCACGCTACGCTTCGTGCCTGCCCGCGAGGATCTCGCGACCCCGGAAAGCTGGGCTTCGCCGATCTCCACCCGCGCGGCGATCGAGGCGATGCCGGAAGGCTGCGTCGCGGTCGCGGATGCGCTCGGCGTCACCGATGCCGGCATTTTCGGCGACATCCTCTGCTCCCGGATGATGAAGCGCGGCGTGGCGGCACTTGTCACCGACGGCGTGATGCGTGATGCCGAAGGCGTGCTTGGCAGCGGCATGAAGGTCTGGTGCGACGGTATCGCCGCTCCGCCTTCGGTCGCCGGCCTCACCTTCGTCGGCTGGCAGGAGCCGATCTCCTGCGGCGGCGTTGCCGTTTTCCCGGATGATATTATCGTCGTGGATGATGACGGCGCGGTGCTGATCCCGGCCAAGCTGCTCGACGCGGTCGTCGCCGAAGCGCCGGAACAGGAACGCATGGAAGGCTGGATCATGACCGAAGTGGACCGCGGCGTGCCGCTGCCCGGCCTCTATCCGATGAATGCAGAAACAAAGGCACGCTACCAGGCCTGGAAGGACGCCCAATAATGACTTTCGGGATTGAGACCAAAGGCGTCTACGCCATCGCCACCACGCCATTCTTCGAAAACGGCTCGATCGATTTTGCCTCGATCGACCGGCTGACGGATTTTTATGAAGAGAGCGGCTGCACCGGGATCACCATTCTCGGGATCATGGGCGAAGCGCCGAAGATGGAGCCGGACGAAAGCCGCGCCATCATCAAGCGCGTCGTCTCACGGGCAAAAGTGCCGATCATCGTCGGCGTCTCGGCGCCGGGCTTTGCCGGCATGCGTTCGCTCGCTCGCGATGCGATGGACATGGGGGCCGCCGGCGTGATGATTGCGCCGACGCCGGCCCTGCGCACCGACGACCAGATCGTCAACTATTTCGCCGGCGCCGTCGAAGCGGTCGGGGAAGACGTACCGTGGGTGCTGCAGGATTATCCGCTGACGCTGACCGTGGTGATGTCGCCGGGCGTGATCGCCAGGATCATCACCAACCATCCCTCCTGCCTGATGCTGAAGCACGAGGACTGGCCGGGGCTGGAAAAGGTCTCGAAGCTGCGCGCCATGCAGAAGGCCGGCGAACTGCGTCCCTTCTCGATCCTCTGCGGCAATGGCGGCATGTTCCTCGATTTCGAACCGGAACGCGGCGCCGACGGCGCGATGACCGGTTACGGTTTCCCGGACATGCTGACAGAACTGGTCGGTCTCTTCGCCGCGGGAAAACGCGACGAGGCACATGACCTGTTCGATGCACATCTGCCGTTGATCCGCTACGAGCAGCAGGCCGGCATCGGTCTCGCGATCCGCAAGCACGTGCTGAAACGGCGCGGCGTCATTACCTCGGATGCACAACGCAAGCCGGCCCAGATGCTGAGCCCCGTTGCAAAGGCGGAAGTTGACTATCTGCTCACTCGTCTCGCGAAGAAGGACAAGCGCGCGGCGTTTTGAGACGATGTCATTGGCGACGGCGAGTGCCCCCTCATCCGACCCTTCCGGCCACCTTCTCCCCGCTGGGGAGAAGAGGGAATTTGCCGCAACGTCTCCGCTCCTCCTCCCCCCTTGGGGAGAGGGTGGCCGAGCGAAGCGGAGGTAGGGTGAGGGGGCAACTTGCTCTGAGCGTTATGAAACAAGCCGCCGAACCCTCTCCGCGATCGCCATCGAAGACGTCAGCCCCGGACTTTCGATGCCGTAAAGCGCGGCGTAGGCCGGGTGGCCGGTCGTTTCGGGCCCCTGAATAACGAAGTCGCCACCCCCTCCCCCATTCGGACCGACGACTTTCGGCCGCATGCCCGAATAGGCCGGCTGCAGGGCGCCGTCCGGCAGATTTGGCCAGTAGCGGCGGATCGCTCCATAAAACTTGTCGGCGCGGCGGGGATCGATATCGTAGTCGATCGTCTCCACCCATTCGACATCCGGGCCGAAACGAGCCTGGCCCGCGAGATCGAGTGTCAGGTGAACGCCAAGCCCGCCGGGCTCCGGCACCGGGTAGATCAGCCGCTCCGCCGGCGCGCGGCCGATCAGTGAGAAGTAACAGCCTTTTGCATAGTGACGCTGGGGCAATGTTTTCCGGTCGAGGCCGATCATGCCCTCGGAAATCGCCCAGGCACTCAACCCGGCTGCATTCACCACCAGTTTCGCCTCGATCTCCACGGGATCGCGACCGCCGACCGATAGCCGCACGGTATCAGTCAGAAGCTCGCCACCGAGGACCGGCGAGTTCAGCACGATGCCGCCGCCAGGGGCTTCGATATCGGCGATATAGGCTTCCATCAGGCGATGGCTGTCGACGATGCCTGTCGAGGGGGAGACCAGCGCGGCAAAGCCCGCGATCTGCGGCTCGAGGTGAGCAAGTTCGGCGCTGTCGATCAGCCGGCAATCGTCGACGCCGTTGGCTTCCGCCTGTTTCAGCAGTTTTTCGAGATAGGCTACTTCGGCCTCGTTCGAGGCGACGACCAGCTTGCCGCATCTTTTGTACGGGATGTGGCGATCACGGCAATATTCGTAGAGCTTCTCTTTGCCGGCGACGCAGAGTTCCGCCTTGAGGCTGCCGGTCGGGTAATAAAGCCCGGCGTGGATGACTTCGCTGTTGCGGGAAGAGGTGATGCTGCCGGTCATCGGCTCCGCCTCCAACACGACCACCTCGCGCCCGGCGATTGCCATTTCGCGGGCCACCGCCAGCCCCACCACGCCGCCGCCGATGACGACGCAATCGAGCGCCAGCACCTCACTCATGACATTCTCCGCACTTTGGCCTTCCGGATGACAGGCGGGATGATATACGAGAAATCCATCGCGGCCAGCGCTTCGGCCGCCATGGATTCGATTGGGAGGAGTTTCAAATCATGCAGGAATTTTCGCGATGAAGGTCGTGTTTCTGGACCGCGACACGATCGGCCCTTCGGTGACGATCGCCCGGCCCGCCTTTGCGCATGAATGGGTCGAATACGGCAAGACGGCACCGGAGGATGTGGCCGCCCGCATCGCCGACGCGGATATCGTCATCACCAACAAGGCACCGGTGCGCGAGCAGTCGATCGCCAATGCCCCGAAGCTGAAGATGATTACGGTCGCCGCCACCGGTTACGACGTAATCGACCTCGCCTTCGCCAAGGAGCGCGGGATCACCGTCTCCAACGTGCGCGGTTATGCGGTCAACACCGTGCCGGAGCACACGTTCGGCCTGATCTTCGCGCTTCGCCGTTCGATCGTCGGTTTCCGCCAGGACGTGATCGCCGGCGAATGGCAACGCGCCAACCAGTTCTGTTTCTTCAACCACCCGATCAAGGATCTGGCCGGTTCGACGCTCGGCATTTTCGGCCGCGGCACCCTCGGCAAGTCGGTGGCGAAGATCGCCGAAGCTTTTGGCATGAAGGTCATCTTCGCAGCCCGGAAAGATGCGGACAAGGTCGAGCCCGGCTACACCGCCTTCGACGAGGTGCTGGAAACCGCCGATATCATCACCTTCCACATGCCGCTGACACCGGCGACCCGCGACCTCATCGGCCTTGCCGAGTTCAGAAAGATGAAGCGGCATCCGCTGATCATCAACACCGCCCGCGGCGGACTGGTGAACGAGGCGGATCTGGTGACCGCGCTGAACGAAGGACTTATCGGCGGCGCCGGTTTCGACGTGCTGACCAAGGAACCGCCGGCACCGGACAATCCGCTGCTGACGATCCTGGAACGGCCGAACTTCATCCTCACCCCGCATGTGGCCTGGGCGAGCGACGAGGCGATGCAGACGCTTTGGGCGCAGGTCATCACCCATGTAGAGAATTTCGAAAAGGGTTCGCCGTCCAACGTGCTCTGAGGTGGCACACTTGGGAGACAAGTCATGACATCCGCCATTTCCCGTCGCCGCCTCTCGGAATGCACACTGGAAGATGCGGTTGAAGGCTTCACCACCGGTTTTTCCGGCTATGTGGTGCCGATGAACGTGACGGTCCCGTCGCTGCAGTTGCGCATCGAGCGCGATCATGTCGACCTCGATGAGAGCCTGGTCTATTTCGACGGCGAAAAACCGGCGGGCATTCTGCTGATTGGCCGGCGGGGCGATCTCTCGCGGGTCGGCGCGATCGGCATGGGGCCGACGATCCGCGGCAAGGGTGTTGGGCGCAGCGTGATGCTGGATGCGATCGAGGCCGCGAAGGCGCGCGGCGACCGAAAACTCATCCTCGAAGTGATCAACACCAATGAGCGGGCGCGCGATCTCTATCTGTCGCTCGGCTTTGTGAATACCCGTAAACTCGTGGGCTTCGGCCGCAGCCGCAAGCTTGCCGCGCCTGATGTGGCGCCGGCGGAGGAATGCGAGCTCGGGACGGCTGCCGGGATGCTCGCGAGGTTCGCGGACGCCGATCTCACCTGGCAGACAGATCCCCGCAGTTTCCAGAAATCCGGGCCGCCGCTGAAAGGGTTCGCGCTCGACGGCAAGGCTGCCGTGCTTCTGGATGATACGGGCAAGGACATCCGGCTCTTCGGTCTCGCAGTCGATCCCGCCCATCGCCGGCAGGGGTTTGGCCGGTCGCTGACCGATGCCCTCGCCGCCCGTTATCCGGGCCGCAGGCTGTTCATCATCGAAAACGTGCCGGAGGGTCTGCTCGACCGCTTCATGCGGCGGATCAGCTGGCGGAAAAGTAGCCTCACCCAGTCGGAGATGGCGATCGATCTGGTCTAGTCGGCGAGTTCGATCCAGGTCGGCGCATGGTCGCTGGCATGTTCGCGGCCGCGGACATGGCGATCGACGCCGGCCGCCTCCAGCCGGTCCGCGATCGAGGGGCTGAGCAACAGGTGGTCGAGCCGCAATCCCGCATCGCGGCCCCACGCATTCCGGAAATAATCCCAGAACGTATAGATGCGCTCGCCCGGGTGCAGCCTGCGGATTGCATCTGTCCAGCCTTGCTCCTGCAGCCGGGAAAAGGCCTCTCGTACCTCCGGCCGGAACAGTGCGTCATCCCGCCAGCGTTCCGGTTTGTAGACATCGAGATCTGTCGGCATGACGTTATAGTCCCCGGCAAGGACGATGGGCGCACCCGTATCCAGAAGCGCCTGGGCGTGGGTCGAAAACCGCTCGTACCAGGCAAGCTTGTAGGCGAATTTCGGGCCGGGGGCGGGATTGCCGTTCGGGGCATAGAGGCATCCGACCAGCACGCCCCGCACGGCGGCTTCTATATAGCGGCTGTGAAGATCTTCGGGATCGCCCGGCAGGCCACGGCGCGTTTCGATCGGATCGGCACCGCGGGCAAGGATGGCGACGCCGTTCCAGCTCTTCTGGCCATGCCAGATTGCGCCGTAGCCCGCTTTTTCGAGTGAACTGGCCGGAAACTTCTGCTGCGGCGCCTTCAGCTCCTGCAGGCAGACGACATCCGGCGTGGCCTCCTCAAGCCATTCGAGGAGCAGGTCGAGGCGACCGTTGACGCCGTTCACATTGAAGGTCGCGATCTTCATGGAAGCACCAACGCCGAGGCCGGCATTTGGATGCGGTTAAGCTTGTGAACAAAAGCGTTTTACAAATTAGCAAAACGTTCAGGGATAGTCCGGAAGATGCCTCTTCAATCGACCGCGCCCCGTCCGCGCGGGCAAAAACTATTTGTGGAGAGGCCGTCGATGGCGGAAGCAATCGAAAATAGCGTGCGCGAATTCATCGCGGAGAATTTTCTTTTCCGCGCCGACGCGCAGGTTTCCAACAACCAGTCGCTGCTCGAAAGCGGCGTGATCGATTCCACCGGCGTGCTCGAACTGATCGCCTTCCTGGAGCAGACCTACGGCATTACCGTCGCCGACGAGGAAATCGTTCCGGAAAACCTCGACAGCATCGACAACATGACGAGCTACCTGTCGACCAAGCTGGCTGCGGCCTGAGGCTGCGCCGGTGCGCATCGAGGCAAGGCTGCGCGACAGCGCCAGACGGTTCGGCCCCAAGCCCGCGCTGATCGCAGGCGATATCCGGCTGACCTACGCGGAGCTCGACGCCTCGTCCGATCGGCTCGCCGAAAGCCTTGCCCGCGACGGCATCAAGCCGGGTGACAGGGTGCTGATGGTGCTGGAAAACGGACACGAGGCTGTCGTCAGCTTCTTCGGCCTCTGGAAGGCCGGCGCCGTGCCCTGCCCGCTTTATCCGTCAATCAAGGCGGAAAAGCTCTCTGTCATTCTAAACAGTACCGAGGCCGCCGCGGTGATCACCCATGCCCGCCAGCGGGCAACCGTGGATGCGGCCATCGCCAGAACGAAGATGCAGCCGCTGACGGTCGTCGTCCAGGCGGATGCCGGCGACGATCTCGGTCGTGGAATGCGGTTCGAAAATCTGGTCAGCGGTGAGGTTTCCGTTCCGCTCAGGGACTTCGAAGACATCGAAGCGCTGGCGCTGCTGCTGCATACCTCCGGTTCAACCGGCCAACCGAAGGGCGTGATGCTCACCCACGCCAACGTTGGCGCCGCCTGCGAGGCGATCGTCACCTATCTCGGCAATACGGCCGAGGACGTCGTGCTCAGCGTCCTGCCGCTGTCCTTCGGCTACGGCATCACGCAGGTGGTGACGATGGTGATGGCTGGCGGCACGCTGGTTCTCGAAAAGAGCTTCGCCTTTCCGCGGAAGATCCTCGAACGGCTGGCGGAGGTAAAGGCGACGGGTTTCCCGCTCGTGCCGCCGATGGCCGCCCTGATTACCGGCATGAAGGACCTGGAGCCGGGTTTCCTGCCGCATCTGCGCACTATCACCAGCGCCGCCGCAGCCATGCCGCCGGCCCTTTCCGAGCGGTTGCAGCAGCTTTTTCCCGACACCCGGCTTTTCCTGATGTACGGCCAGACCGAATGCCTGCGCGCCACCTATCTGCCGCCTGAGGAGGTTTCCCGCCGGCCGCTTTCTGTCGGCCGCGCCATTCCCGGAACCAGTGCTTTCGTGATCGATGAGGACGGACGTCCCGTTCCTCCGGGCACGATCGGTGAACTCGTTGTCGAAGGGCCGCATGTGATGTCCGGTTACTGGGCCAACGGCCTGACCTCGGTACGGGCACTTTCGCCGGTTGCGGGCGGCAGGCGCCTGCACACCGGAGATCTCTTCCATGCGGATGCGGACGGCTTTCTCTATTTCGTCAGCCGGCGCGACGACATCATCAAGACACGCGGCGAAAAGGTCAGTCCACAGGAGGTCGAGCGCGCGCTCTATGCCTTGCCCGGCATCAGGGAAGCGGCGGTTGGCGGCGTCGACGACCCGATCTTCGGCCAGGTCGTCCGCGCCTATGTGGTGGTGGAGGACGGCGTGACGCTTACCGAGCGGGAAATCATCCGCCACTGTGCTCAGTTGCTTGAAGATTACATGGTGCCGAAAAGCGTCGAGTTCCGCGACGCACTGCCACGCACGACGACCGGCAAGATCCGGCTCGGCGCGGACGAAACAAACACAGTCACACGGGGGAATGTCGCATGATCCAGAGCCTGAAGCAGGCCCAAAGGGCGGGGAAATTCTCGGCTGAAACCCTGAAGCTCGATGCGGAGGCCGAGATCGAGCGCATCTGCGGCTGGTTGCGGGAGACGGTGCTGAAGGACTTGCGCAAGCGCGGCGCCGTGCTGGGCTTGTCCGGGGGCATCGATTCCAGCGTCACCGCCGCCCTTTGCGCCCGCGCGCTCGGTCCGGGCAAGGTGACTGGCATCTTCATGCCGGAACATGATTCCGATCCGGACAGCCTGAAGCTCGGCAAGGCGCTTGCAGAAGCGGTCGGTGTCGAAACCGTTCTCGAAGATATCGGTCCGGCGCTTGCCGCGGCCGGATGTTATACCCGCCGCGACGGTTTCATCCGCCAGATCGTTCCGGAATTTGGCGAAGGCTGGGGCTGCAAGGTGGTGCTGGAAAATGCGCTGACCGGCCGCGGCTACAATATTTCCTGGCTTGTTGTCGCCAATCCGGCCGGCGAACAGAGCCGCCACCGCATGCCGCTCGAGGTCTATCTCGGCATGATCGCGGCCGCCAACATGAAACAGCGCACCCGCAAGCAGATCGAATATTACCACGCCGACCGGCTGAACTTTGCCGTCGCCGGCACGCCGAACCGGCTCGAATACGATCAGGGCTTTTTCGTGAAGAACGGCGATGGCGCTGCGGACTTCAAGCCGATCGCGCATCTCTACAAGAGCCAGGTCTACCAGCTTGCCGAAGCACTCGGCGTGCCCGCCGACATTCGCCGGCGCCCACCGACGACGGACACATGGTCGCTGCCGCAGGGCCAGGACGAGTATTACTTCTCGCTTCCCTATGATCGCATGGACCTCTGCCTCTACGGGCTCGACAACGGGATTGCGCGGGAAGAAGTCGGCGACGCCGCCGGGCTGACGCCGGACGAGGTGGACGCCGTCTGGCGCAATATCGCCTCGAAGCGGAAGGTGGCGGAATATCTGCATGCCGAGCCGGTGACCATGCTCGGTTAAGTGGGCTCGGCTAAGAAAGCTCAGTCGAACCGGTCGCCGATCAGGCGCGTCCAGCCTTCCCCGGCAAGGCCGCTGATCAGCGCCTGGCCGGACCTGATCGGCTCCAGCAGGCTCTTGTCGCGCGCCTGCGCGACAAAGAACGAGCGGCCGTAGAAAATGGTCTTGCGGCTCATCAGCGTCGGGATCAGCCATGGATGCCCGCCGCCGCGTATGCCGGAACATCCCATCTCGTAAGCATGGGCAAACAGGTCGTCGACCATTTCCGCGGCCGCGTTCGGCGCCGACAATGCCTGCAGCAACCAGCCGATCTCGCCGGGACCGGCGAAATACACGTAGGCCGCAACCGCTCGCCCGTCGGCAGAGAAGCCGACGCGCCATTCCGGATAGCCCAAATTCCGCTTGTTTTCCGCTTGATCCACGAACCACGCCAACGACCGATCATCCCAGCGCGGGCGAAGGGCATAGTTCGAGGCAAGTGTCAGAAGCGCCGTGCCGAACTCCTCGCGGGTGGCGTCGCGGAAGGTGATTTTCGAGGCGCTGCGCTCCGCCGGACGAAGAGGCGTCATACGGACGAGAGCCGAGCCGCGGTCGGCAATCCGGCCGAACGGACGCAGGAGAGCCGCGGGACGCAGCCGCCTGGCCAGCACCTCGACCGCTGCGGAAGCGGGACGCAGGATGCGCAGCCAATTCATGCTGTAACCGGGATCTAGCACATGGCCGGCCTTCTGCCACATGCCGAGCGCCGTGGAGTTGGCGGTTTCCGTCAGCGAGATATCCTGCGGACCAGCGAGAAAGGAGCGCAGCAGCCGTGCGCCGGCGAGTGGATTTTCCTTCGGGTTCTGGACCATCATCGAGCCGGCAAAGGCGGCGCGGAGCGGCCGGCCGTCAAGTTCCAGCCGGGACGGAAAGACGCCGATGAAACCGGAGACCCCTCCATCACCCTTTTCGAACACCTTGGACCGGATATCCGGCTCAGCCCAGGGATGATCGAAAAAGGCTTCTTCCAGATAGGCTATCAATGAGGGCGACGGCGCATTCGATTTGCGGAACGTCTGCTGGAAAAGCTGCGCCACAGCCTCGATATCGCCGCGCTCGAAATCGCGGACCGTGCCCGCTTCCGTCTTTCCGGTCATCGCCATCCCCTGTCGCGAGGACCTTGCATCAGGAGAATTAAATAAACGAAAAGAGGCCCCGCAACGCGGAGCCTCCGGAATTCCGTTGACGGAACGCTTACATCCAGTATGGCGGAACGCCGTAATAGTCGTAGATCGTCCGGCCCTTGTCGTTGTACCAGGTATCGTCGTTCAGATCGCGGTAACGCGGGGCGCCGGTGATCTGGTCCTTGGTCAGGTCGATTCGATAGCCGTCGAGCTCTTCGTCATAACGAAGTTTTTCCCAAGGGAGCGGGTAATAGTCGTCGCCGATGCCGAGAAAGCCACCGAAGCTCAGGACCGCATATCCGACGCGGCCGCCGCGCTTTTCGAGAAGCACGCGGGCGATAGAGCCGATATGCTTGCCGTCGGCGCCATAGACCTTGGTCCCTTCCACCTTGTCACTGGCGATCAGCGACGGAGTGTCCTTGACATAGGGGTCCTGTCCGGCTCGTGGTTCGTGATGCAACATTGTGCGCCTCCTTTGTGATTCCTCATGCATTTTGTTACGCTTGGAAAACGCCCGACCCTTTCGGATGTTCCGCTCTCGGTCCAAATACGCTCGATTGTCAGTCTCAGGCTATCGTTGACGTTTACGTCAAAGTTAGATAGCTGTTTAAATCTGTGCGGATGGCTTGATGCTGTCGCGGCATGGCATAATCTGTTGTTCGCGGGGAAGGTGGAGGACCTGACTTGCACGCGCCGGGAAAGCGCGGAACAACAACAAGAACGATAGAGGAGGTCGGCATGAATGAAGTCACCGCACGTACCGGTGCCAATCCACCCAAGATCTGGCTCGCCTCCTATCCGCCGACAGTGCCGGCCGAGATTCCGCCGCTGCAGCATCATTCCCTCGGAGGCCTCTTTGAGGACAGCTGCGCTCGGTATGCGAACCGCCCGGCCTTTTCGAGCATGGGCAAGTCGCTGACCTTCCGCCAGCTCGAAGCGGAAAGCCGCAAGATCGGCGCCTGGCTGCAGGCCCAGGGCCTCGTCAAGGGCGACCGCGTGGCGGTGATGCTGCCGAACATTCTGCAGAACCCGGTTATCGTATACGGCATCCTTCGGGTCGGCATGGTGGTCGTCAACGTCAACCCGCTCTACACCCCGCGAGAACTGGCCTACCAGCTGAAAGATGCCGGCGCCAAGACGATTTTCGTTCTCGAGAACTTTGCCCATACCGTGCAGCAGGCTTTGCCCCAGACGGAGATCAAGCAGGTGGTCGTCGCCACGATGGGCGACATGCTCGGCGTGAAGGGCCACATCGTCAATCTGGTCGTGCGCAAGGTGAAGAAGCTGGTGCCGGAATGGTCGCTGCCATCGGCACGAAGCTTCAAGCAGGTGATCGCCGAAGGCGCCCGACAGACGATGAACCCGGTCGAGGTCTCGCCTCGCGATATCGCCTTCCTGCAATATACCGGCGGCACGACCGGCGTTTCCAAGGGCGCGATCCTCACCCATGCCAACCTGCTCGCCAACAAGGAGCAGATGGCCCTGTGGCTGGAAACCGCCTTCCTCGACAAACCGCGCCCGGAGCAAATCCAGTTCGTCTGCGCCCTGCCGCTCTATCATATCTTCGCGCTGACGGTGAATTCGCTGATGGGGGTTGCGACCGGCAGCCACAATATCCTGATCGCCAACCCGCGCGACATTCCGGCCTTCGTCAAGGAACTGCAGAAGTACAAGATCCACGTCTTCCCCGGGCTCAACACGCTGTTCAATGCGCTGATGAACAATCCGGACTTCCAGAAGCTGGATTTCTCCTCGATGATCCTCGTTTTCGGCGGCGGCATGTCGGTGCAGCGGCCGGTCGCCGAACGCTGGCTGAAGATGACCCATTGCCAGATCACCGAGGGTTACGGCCTGTCGGAAACCTCGCCGGTCGCCACCGCCAACCGGCTCGACGCCACCGAATTCAGCGGCATGATCGGGCTTCCCATCTCGTCCACGGAAATCTCGATCCGTAACGACGACGATTCCGAAGTGGAACTCGGCGATGTCGGCGAGATCTGCATCCGCGGCCCGCAGGTAATGGCCGGTTACTGGAACCGACCGGACGAAACCGCCAAGGTGATGACGACAGACGGTTTTTTCCGGACCGGCGACATGGGCTACATGGACCGCCAGGGTTACACGAAGATCGTCGACCGCAAGAAGGACATGATCCTCGTCTCCGGCTTCAACGTCTATCCGAACGAAGTCGAGGAGGTCGTCGCAACCCATCCCGGCGTGCTGGAATGTGCGGCGATCGGCGTGCCGGACGAACATTCCGGCGAGGCGGTGAAGCTTTTCGTGGTCAAGAAGGATCCCAACCTGACAGAGGCGGACCTCAAGGCCCATTGCGTGGCCAGCCTGACCGGCTACAAGCGCCCGCGCTTCATCGAATTCCGCACCGAACTGCCGAAATCCAATGTCGGCAAGATCCTGCGGCGGGAGCTGCGCGGCTAACCTACCGTTGCAACGCTGCGACAGACGACGACCAAGCGTATGTCGTAAAGCCGAATCCTTCCGTTAGCGGTGGACGACGCGGCAGTCATTGATTAGCCCTTTCCGGGGGGGGCTGGTCAAAGCATGTTGGAGTTCGCTTGGAAAGCCGCGCCGGATTTTCGTTTCGCGTGATAGCCGTCGTCACGGTGCTGAGCGTCCTTGCAGGCTGTGCGGGGCGTCCCGAAGGCGTGCTCATTCCGACCAATAGCCAGGCAGCCGGAACCTCGAAGGTCGACGTGCTGGTGGCAACCACGCGCCGGTCTTCCCAAACGCCGGGCGTCCTCTTCTCCGGCGAGCGTGGCAAGGAACCCGTCGTTACCGAGATTGCGGTCTCCATCCCGCCGGACAAGGCTCGCGAGGTCGGGCAGGTGCAGTGGCCATCGAAGCTGCCTGCCAATCCCGCGAAGGAGTTCGCTACCGTTTCCGTGACGCCGCTCGCCACCCCGGCGGCTCAATCCTGGCTGAAGGGCCACCTGGGCAAAAGCCGGCGCGTGCTGGTCTTCGTGCATGGTTTCAACAACCGCTACGAGGACGCGGTCTACCGCTTCGCCCAGATCGTCCACGACTCCAATGCCGATGTGGCGCCGGTGCTGTTCACCTGGCCGTCGCGCGGCAGCGTCTTCGCCTATAACTACGACAAGGAAAGCACCAACTATTCCCGCGATGCTCTGGAGGAGATGCTGCGCCGGCTGGCGAAAGAGCCGAACGTCGGGGAAATCACCGTCATGGCCCATTCGATGGGATCGTGGCTAACCGTCGAGGCGCTCCGCCAGATGGCAATTCGGGACGGCCGCGTGGCGCCGAAGATCCAGAACGTCATCCTCGCCTCCCCCGACCTCGATGTCGACGTGTTCGGCCAGCAACTTGCCGAGATCGGCGAGAAGCGGCCGCATTTCACGCTGTTCGTTTCCCGCGACGACCGGGCGCTCAGCCTGTCGCGACGGATTTCCGGCAATATCGACCGGCTCGGCCAAGTGGATCCGACCGTCGAGCCCTATCGCAGCGAATTCGAGAAAGCGGGAATCGCGGTTCTCGACCTCACCGCGCTCAAGACCGGCGACCGGCTGAACCACGGCAAATTTGCCGAAAGCCCGGAAGTGGTGAAGCTGATCGGCAACCGGCTGATCGCCGGCCAGGCTGTGAGCGACTCCGATGTTGGCCTTGGCGACCGGCTCGGTGCCGTGGCCTTGGGTGCTGCCCAGACGGTCGGCGGGGCGGCGAGTGTCGCCGTCAGCACGCCGATCGCGATCTTCGATCCGGCGACGCGACGCACCTACAACGACCAGGTCGACCGGCTCGGCAATGCCGTCGGCAATACGGTGACGACCGCTGTCGGGCAATAAACACGCCATCGCTTTCGACCGTGCTTGATTTGACATGGAAACGGAATAGGTTCCCGATCATCCCATTCCGAATGCCGAGGAATCATCCATGCAGGCCATCGTCCAAGACCTGAAAGCCACCGTCGCGAAAACCAATGCCACGGATATCCGTGCCGCCTTCGCCGCCGATTCCGGCCGTTTCGCGAAGTTCAGCGCCACGTTCGACGACCTCCTGATGGACTATTCCAAGACGGCCGTGAACGACGAGATCATGGTGCTGCTCGAAAAGCTGGCGGATGCCGGCGGAGTTGCCGCCAAGCGCGAGGAAATGTTCTCGGGCGTCGCAATCAACTTCACTGAAGGCCGCGCCGTACTGCATACGGCGCTGCGCAACCGCGCCAACACGCCTGTCCTGGTCGATGGCAAGGACGTGATGCCGGATGTCAACGGCGTGCTCGCCGCCATGGGCAAGTTCGCCGACGGCATCCGCTCGGGGGCGCTCAAGGGCGCGACCGGCAAGAAGATCACCGATATCGTCAATATCGGCATCGGCGGCTCCGATCTCGGCCCGGTCATGGTCACCCTGGCGCTCGCACCTTTCCACGACGGCCTGCGGGCGCATTTCGTCTCCAACGTCGATGGCGCCCATATCGCCGACACGCTGAAGCTGCTTGATGCGGAAACGACGCTGTTCATCGTCGCTTCCAAGACCTTCACGACCATCGAGACGATGACCAACGCCGCCTCGGCGCGCGCCTTCATCGCCGACAAGCTCGGGGAAGCGGCCGTCGGGCATCATTTCTGCGCCGTCTCCACCGCGCTCGACAAGGTCGCCGCCTTCGGCATCGAGAGCGACCGCATCTTCGGGTTCTGGGACTGGGTCGGCGGACGTTATTCCATCTGGTCTGCGATCGGCCTGCCTTTGATGCTCGCTGTCGGCCCAGAGAACTTTAGCAAGTTCCTGGACGGCGCACATGCGATGGACACGCATTTCCGCACCGCGCCGGTGCGCCAGAACCTGCCGATGCTGCTCGGCCTGATCGGCTTCTACCACCGCAACGTTCTCGGTTATCCGTCGCGCGCCATCCTGCCCTACGACCAGCGGCTGCTGCGCTTCCCGGCCTATCTGCAGCAGCTCGACATGGAATCGAACGGCAAGGGCGTGACGATCGACGGCACGCCGGTCGAGGGCAATTCCGGCCCGGTCGTCTGGGGCGAGCCGGGCACCAACGGCCAGCACGCCTTCTACCAGCTCATCCACCAGGGCACGACCGTCATTCCGGCCGAGTTCATGATTGCCGCCAACAGTTTCGAGCCGCACCTGCGCCACCAGCACGAGTTGCTGATCGCCAATTGCCTGGCGCAGTCGGAAGCGCTGATGAAGGGCCGCAGCGTGGCGGAAGCCAAGGCGCAGCTCACCTCGAAGGGAATGGACGACAAACAGGCTGACTTCATCGCGCCGCATCGCGTCTTCACCGGCAACCGCCCTTCGATCACCTTCGTCTACGACAAGCTGACGCCATTCGCCCTCGGCCGGCTGATCGCGCTCTACGAACATCGGGTTTTCGTCGAAGGCGTGCTCTTCCGCATCAACTCGTTCGACCAATGGGGCGTCGAGCTCGGCAAGGAGCTGGCGACCGGCCTGCTGCCCGTGGTGGAAGGCAAGGAAAGCGCCGGCAGCCACGACGCCTCGACGCAGGGGCTGGTGAAGGCATTGCTCGCCGCCCGGAAATGACGTTTCGGCCCTCATCACGGGGCCGAACTATTTCCCGTTGCTGACCGAAGGCAGGGCCTTAGAGACCGATCTCGTGGGCAAACGGCGGGTTGGCGCCCGCCCGCGACACCGTGACGGCAGCGGCCTTTGCGCCGAGTGCCAAAGCCTTGCTCACGGCATCCTCGGCCAGGCCCGCGACCTTTTCCTTGGTCAGCAGGCCTTGCATCTTCAGCGAGGCCAGAATGCCCGCATCGAACGTATCGCCGGCGCCGACGGTGTCGACCACCGTGACGCGCTCGCTCGGCACCGACACCTTGAAGCCCTTGGTATAGCCGGTCGCCCCATCCGCGCCGCGGGTGAGGACCACCAGCTTGGCGCCCTGATCCAGCCAGTGCGCCGCCAGCGTATCGTGGTCGCCCTGCATGCCGAACCAGTCGAGATCCTCATCGGAGAACTTGATGATATCGGACATCGCGGCCATCCGGCGGACGCGGTCCATATGCTTCGGCTTGTCCTTGATGAAGCCGGGGCGGATGTTCGGATCGAAGGAGATCACCCGCTTGCGGTACTCGCGGGCCATCAACGCCTCGTAAGTGCCGCCGCAAGGTTCGGGGATCAGGCTGATCGCGCCGAAATGCATGGCCTCGCAGTCATCGCCGAGCGCCGGCAGGTCGGCCTCGGTGATCATCCGTCCGGCAGTGCCTTCGTCGTAGAAGGCATAAGTCGCCTGACCGTTGACGAGTTTCACGAAGGCAATCGTGGTCGGGCGGGAAGAGACAGCCGCAAGGCTGTAATCCACGCCGCTCTTTGCCAGCGTGTCCCGCAGGACGTCACCCATCAGATCGTCGGAAATGCCGGTGAAAAACGCGGTCGGCTGACCGAGCCGGCCAAGCGCGATTGCGGTGTTGAAGATCGCGCCGCCGGCGTAAGGCGCAAAGCCTTTCTCACCCAGCGTGGTGTCACGCGGAAGCATATCGATCAGGGCTTCGCCGCAGCACAAAATCATAAAATCCTCCCGCGCGCTTTCTCAGCAGTTTTCAATCGATTAAGCGAGCTTTTGCCAAAAGGCCAGAGCAAAAAATCAGAGCGCGATCTCACTGACGCCGCCGTTGCGGCCCGACCAGGCCAGCGGCGCGTCGAGAAAGGCCTCGACTTCCGACAGGGTGTTGTCATCGAAAAGCTTGCCGTCCCTGGCTGCCGCCAGGACGTTGCGCCAGGTGGCGATGTGATGAAGCTTCACCTGGCCGTTCGAGAAACGCTCGTAGGCCTCCGGGAAGATATCGTAGAAGAAGAGCGCGATGCCGTGATCCACGGTAGCGCCGGCTGCCCGGATCGCATCGATGAACTTGAACATGCTGCCGCCGGCAGTCGTCAGGTCCTCGATGACCAGCACGCGCGCGCCCTCCGGCAGATGGCCCTCGATCTGGGCATTGCGTCCATGGCCCTTCGGTGCCTTGCGAACGTAGATCATCGGCAGGCCCAAGCGCTCGGCGAGGAAAGCCGCGAAGGGAATGCCTGCGGTCTCGCCGCCGGCAACGCAGTCGAACTTCTCGAAACCGGCGTCGCGCATGACGGTCGCGGCCGCGAAATCCATGATCGCCGAGCGGATGCGCGGATAGGAAATCAGCTTGCGGCAGTCGATATAGACCGGGCTCATCAGGCCGGAGGCAAACTTGTAGGGCTTATCGGCGCTGAAATGGACCGCTCCGATCTCCCAGAGCATCTTCGCCATCAGTTCGGCCATTACGCCGCGGTCCGGAAATGTGGTTTGAATCATGCGCCCGCTCCTTTTGTCAAAACCACGCGCCGCAATAGCAGCATGCGGCCGAGTATGCCAGACGATGCGAAAAATAAGGATGGGGTCAGGCGGTGGTGCGTGTTTCGCTCGTATCCACGGGGCGCAGATAGCCGGCGACATGCACCCGGTCGCGGCCGGCCCGTTTTGCTTCATAGAGTGCGTTGTCGGCCAGGCCGAGCACGGTTTCGAAAGGCTGTCCGGTCGGCGCACCGACCGCGACACCGGCGCTGACCGTGCACTTGAGCACCGCGTCGCCGATGATGATCTCGCGAGCGGCGAAGCGACGAGATATGTCATTGGCGATCCGTTCGGCGCGTCCGGGAAGGACGTTGACGAGGATCATCACGAATTCCTCGCCGCCCAGCCGAGCCACGGTGTGCCGAATTTTCGTACCGCTTCTGAGATCATCGGCAAACAACCTCAGCACCTCGTCGCCGGCGGCATGGCCGTGCTCGTCGTTGATGGCCTTGAACCGATCGATATCGAAAACGACGACGGCGGTCGACGAACCCAGAGTGCGGTGGCCATGCTGCTCGAAGAGAGCGCGGCGGTTGAGAAGCCCCGTCAGCGCATCGGTGATCGCCTCGTGGCGATGGTGGGCTGCCATGCGCCACTGATGCAGCGCCAGAGACAGTGCGCCGATGCCGGTCATGCCGGCGATGCAGACAGCGATATTGAGGTTTTCGGCCCAGTTGTCAGGCGCGTGGCCCAGCACCCATTGTTGTCCGTCGATCAGGACGATAGCACATAGGGCGAAAGACACCGCGGTGGCGGCGTAGAGCACCGCCATTCCGATCAGCGGTCCCGGCGCTTCGCGGCGCGCGCGCCAATATTGCCTGGCGGTTTCGAGAAGCAGCACGGCCGCCCCAAGATTCATGACGATGAACCCCAGGCCGTCGAGGCCGTCGATCATCAGCGGCAGGCCGAAAATCAAGAAAGCGGCGGTAATGGCAGCGGCCATTCTCCAAGGCCGCGTCCCGCTGCGGAACTGTACCGATGCCGCATAGATCGTGCTGAACCCCGCCATCAGGAACGTATAGGCAATCGAGCCACCGACGACGTCGGCCTCGACGGTATAGGTGCTGTAGGCGAAGATGCCTGAAACCGTGAGACAGAGCGCGATCACAAGGGTGAGAAGGAAGGAATCGGAGCGGCGCGAATACCATGTCCCGAACAGCGTCACCATCAGGCACGCCGCCGAGACGCCCAGCGCGAGCAGAAGAGAATGGTAGTCGAGCATCATGCCTAGCTTTCTCTTCGGGTTCATCCCCGCCGGAAAATCTTGGGCGCCAAGCTAAGCCCGTATTCTATCCAAAAGGTTACCGGATCGACCTGAACAACAGCAATCCGGATATCATTAGCATTTACTTATCAAGCACATGCCAGTGCAGCGGGAACATCGGATCGAAGACCGTAATCGGTCCGGCGCCGCTGTCGCGCTTGTCCGGAAACTTCACCGGCTCGTCGCGTTTTTCAAGCGTGATCGTCTCCTCGTTCGGCTTCAGGCCATACCAGGCCGGGCCGTTGAGCGAGGTGAACGCCTCCAGCTTGTCGAGCGCATTTTCGTCCTCGAACACATGCGCAAGGCAGCTCATGGTGTTGACCGATGTGTAGATGCCGGCACAGCCGCAGGCACATTCCTTCAGCGGATCGACATGGGGCGCGGAATCGGTGCCGAGGAAAAAGCGGGCATCACCGGAAGTCGCTGCCGCGCGTAGTGCGAGGCGATGGTTCTCGCGCTTGGCAACCGGCAGGCAGTAATAATGCGGGCGAATGCCGCCGACGAGGATGGCATTGCGGTTGATGATCAGGTGGTGGGTGGTGATCGAGCCGGCGAGATTGCCCTTCGACGACTTGATGTAATCGATGCCGTCGGCGGTCGTCACGTGCTCCATCGTGACCTTCAGGTCCGGCAGGCGCTGGCGCAACGGATCGAGCACCGTTTCGATGAAGACGGCCTCGCGGTCGAATATGTCGACCTCCGGCGTGGTCACCTCGCCATGCACGCAGAGCGGCAGGCCGATCTTCGCCATGCGCTCCAGAACCGGCATCGCCTTGTTGAAGTCGCGCACGCCGCCATGGGAGTTGGTCGTCGCACCCGCGGGATAAAGCTTTACGGCCGAGATCAGGCCGCTCTTCCTGCCCTCTTCCACATCGTCCGGATCGGTGTGTTCCGTCAGGTAGAGCGTCATCAGCGGTTCGAAGCGGTCGCCGGCCGGAAGGGCGGCGAGAATGCGCTCGCGATAGGCTTTGGCATCCGTCGTCGTCACCACCGGCGGCACGAGGTTGGGCATGATGATGGCGCGCGCGAAATGCCGGCTCGTATCGCCGATCACCGCTTGCAGGACGTCGCCGTCGCGCAGGTGAAGATGCCAGTCATCGGGGCGGCGGAGCTTAAGCGTTTTCATGGGAGGCTTCCGGACGTGATCGATCCGTCCGCCATAACATCAATGGTTCGGACAAAACAATCAGATCATGACAGGAACCTGCAATCCGCCGGGCCAGACGCGTGGTAATTTTCACGCAAATGTGCGGAGCCCAGAGGCTTTCCATGCACGAAACATGAAAGGCGCACGGAACCGGCGCCAGCTTGCAGCGTTCGTTAAGCAATCTGAAGAATCAGTAAATCGGAGCGGACAATGAAATCCCGCCTATCCAAAGTCAACAGGGGTTTTGCAATTGCCACAGGTACTGCCGTCGCGCTTTGCGCGCTGACGGTTTCGCCCGGCGCCGAGGAACGTGCCAGCCTGCAGTTCGTCTCGGCGATGCAGACGGAATGCGACCGTCTTGCGGGCAGCCCTTACGATCAGCAGCGTAACGGCGAATTCGCGCCGGTCGGTATTTCCGAGATCGACGGCACCGCCGTGGACGCCTGCCGCGTGGCCTTTGATACGACCGGCAATCCGCGGTTCGCCTATCAGCTCGGCCGGGCTCTCAATAAGACCCAGCAGGCCGACCAGGCGATGAACGCCTACGATGTTGCCGTCCAGGCCGGTTACGCCGCCGCCAAGGTAAATTTCGGCATGCTGATGGGTCGGCTAGGCGACGAGCAGTCTGAGTTCCAGCTCTATACCGAGGCTGCCAATAGCGGCAACGTGCTCGCTGCCTACAATCTCGGCGTCGCCTATCGCGACGGCCTCGGCACCCAGCCGGACATCAAGCGGGCGCTGACCTGGTTCGAAAAGGCGGCGGCGGAAGGCGACGATACCGCTGCCTTCAATATCGGCGCTATCTATGACGAAGGCCAACTCGTGGAGCAGGACGACCAGACGGCGATAGCCTGGTACGACCTTGCGGCTCAGCGCGGCAATGCCGATGCGATGATAAACCTCGGGCTGATGTACGAAGCCGGCGAAGGCATCGAAGCCAATGTCCTCAAGGCGGCCGAAATGTACGGCAAGGCCGCGGAGAAAGGTGATGTCTTCGGCGCTTACAAATTTATGCAGATGCAGGAGCTGGGCGTTGTCCCGGGTCCGACCGACCGCGCTACGACCGAAGGCGTCAATTCGCTGGTGCTGAAGCCCGGCGACATGGAACAGTCGGCCGGCACCGGCAAGGAAATCTGAAACTCAGATTTCCCCGGCGGATGGCCCCCAGACGTCGGTCATTGCAAATCCGTCCGACAGCGGGTCGAACGGATCCAGGGCAATCTGATGCAGACCGAAGGTAAAACCGCGGCCGGTGATCGTCGGGATGATCGCCGGCTTTCCTGCGACCTCCGTTTCGGACGCCAGCCCCACCTCGAACTGGGAACCGATGATCGAGCGCGACTTGAAGACGTCCCCCACCTTGACCTTGCCGCGCGCATGGAGCGCCGCCAGATTGGCGGAATTGCCGGTGCCGCAGGGCGAACGGTCCGCCCTCCCCGGCCACATCGTCGTGCAGGTCCGCACCGTGCCGTCGGCCTCCGTGTCCCGGAACATCACGTAAGCGACGCCCGAAATCGCCGGAATTTCCGGGTGTACGACCTCGACCTGCTTGTTGATCAGGTCCTTCAGCACCATGCCCGCCTGGACGAGCGCTGCCGCATTGCCCTTTTCGATCGTCAGGCCGATCTGGCCGACATCCACCAGCCCGTAGAAGATCCCGCCGTAACAAAGATCGAGCGTGATCTCGCCCCATGACGGGGTCTGAACCTTGACGTCGAGCTGATGCACGAAAGACGGCACCATGGTGAGCTTCACCTTCTCGCAGCGGCCATCGCGGCAGGTGGCGGTCGCACGCACGAGGCCGGCCGCGGTTTCAAGCGTCACGACGGTTTCAGGCTCCTGCATTTCGACAATGCCGGATTCCAGAAGTGCCGTCGTCACGCAGATCGAGTTCGAACCGGAACTCGCATGCGCCTGGTCGGGCTGCAGGATGATGAAGGCGGCGTCCGCATCGGGGTGCTTCGCCGGCAGCAGCAGGTTGACCGAGCCGATCGGCGCACCGCGCGGCTCAAGGCAAAGGAAGCGGCGAAGCTCGTTGCCTTTCGGATCGGTGTTCAGCCAGTGAAGCTGGGCCGCAACCGTTTCGCCCGGGATCTTCGGTACGCCGCCGATCGCGACCTTGCCGATCTCACCCTCGCAATGAACGTCCAGCAGCTGGATCGTGCGCTTCCATCTCATTTCAGATACTCCGATCAGACGTGACGGGTGATGCCGCCATCGACGCGGATGTTCTGCCCGGTGATGTAGCCGGCTCCATCCGACAGCAGGAAGGCGGCCGTTTTTGCGATTTCTTCTACCTGGCCGACGCGCTTCATCGGTACCTTTTCCGCCGTTCCGGGCTTGTGATCGAGACTGTCGATGAACCCCGGCAGGATGCAGTTCATGCGAATGTTGTCGGCCGCATAACGATCCGAGTAGAGCTTTGTGAAGGCACCTGCAGCTGCGCGGTAGGTGCAGGAAACCGGGAAGACGAGGGAGGGCTCGAAGGCGGCGAAGGTCGTGATGTTGACGAAGGCGCCCTTGCCCTGTTTCAGCATGACCGGCGTCACCAGCCGCGCGATGCGCACCAGCGACAGGATCATCATGTCCGAGCCGAGCGCCCAATCCTCGTCGCTGATGTCGAGCAGGTCGCCCTTCGGCGGATGGCCGGTATGATTGACCACGGCATCGATACGGCCATAGGTCTTCATGGTAAGGTCGAAAATCGCCTGGATGTCCTCGGCCTTTTCCGCGACACCGCGGGAGGCGACGCCGCCGAGTTCGGCTGCCAGCTTCTCGCAGCTTTCCGAGGGCGACATCAGCGCAAGCTTGTAACCCTCGGCGTGCAGTTCGCGGGCGATCGCCTCACCCATGCCACGCCCGCCGCCGGTAATCAGCGCGACCTTTTCCGTCTCAGCCATCGGGATCTCCTTGGGGTCTTTATCCGCCTGCGAACAGGCTTCCCGAACAGATATATCAGCGGCGCGGATTTGCCTACCGTCTTCAGCGTAGCCAGAGATAGCCGAGGTTGAGCTGCATCTTGCCGTCGCCGTAATAATAGGGCCGCGAGAGAGATTTTGCAGGCGACGCGGTTAATCCGAGGGTATCGACAGAGGAAAGATCGATCGGCGGCGAGCCCGTGCCGCCCCCGCCTTCGCTCCAGATCGCCAGAACCGGCCCCTTCATGTCATCCGGGGCCGGGAAGCCGGCGATCGGCTGTTCGGAATTGATGACCGGCACATCGGGAAACTGTAGCCGCATATTGCCGGCGAGATGCATGCCGGCCGCAACGATCACCGCCGGCCGGCCTTCCGCTTTCAGCGCTTCCGCGACGGAGGCGAGCGGATAGTTGATACGGGTATAGGCGCCGGTGAGCCCAGCCGTGAAAGTCTTGCCCGCCAGCGGAACCGATGTCACAGCCATGATGACGATAAAGACGGGGACGAGGCGCTTGAGATGGAGCGTGGTATCGATGCCCGCTCGTTCCAGCTTCAGCAGGAGATAGAGTGGCAGAGGCAGGAGATAGGGATCCAGCCAGCGCTCGGTGATCTTGGTCGTGCCCGTGAAAAGGATCACCAATACGACACCCAGCAGCCCCACTGTCATCATCAGGCCCAGCAGGCGCGTCCAGCGGTCGCCGGCGGTCAGCGATCGCCTGAAGTCCTTTTTGAAGGCGACGGCGAAGATGATGACGGTCAACGCGCCGAACGCGATGCAGGCGAGCATCAGCGAGGCTAGGGCGCGTGCGATGCGGGCAATGCCATGCGGGGCATTCGCCTCGACCATCTTGCCGATCGTGCCGGATGTCGCGAGATCGAGATTGCCGAGAAGCCAAAGCGCATGCGGGAGGACGATTGCCAGGCTGATGACCGCAGTCAGGAGGATCCGCAGGTCGAAAAGCCGGGCACGCCATTCCCTGTCGCAGCATACGGCAATGAGGGCGGAGGCAGGCAGCAGCCCGAAATTGTATTTCGAGATCATGCCGATGCCGGTCGCTATTCCGACGATCACGTAGCCCTGCCAATCGGCCCGGACAAGGGTTCGGAACAGGCCGTAGAGGAACAGCGACGTCGCCATCAGCACCGCCACGGTGTGCGTCAGATCCTGCTGCGGCATGTAGGAAAGCTGCGGCAGGGTGAGCAGGCTGAGCATCGCCATCGCCGCAAAGGCGGGTCGGGCGTCGATCTCACGCGCCGCCATGCCAAAGAATACGTAGCACAACAGCAGCATCAGGAATTTCGGCAAGGTCAGCGAAAAAAGCGAGATGCCGATGACGCTGACAACGGCATTCTGAACCCAGTTGTAGAAAGGCGGCTGCGGCCCGTACCCCGCAAGCCAGTATTGTGAAAACAGCGCCTGCTCGGCCTCGTCCAGCGTCAGTGCATTGGGCAGCATCAGGCGGACAGCGATGCTCAGCAGGAAATAAGCGCCCAGAAAAAGCGCCGCGGGCCGAAGGCCGCCAGCCAGAAACGCTGCCAGCCGACCGGGTTTGTTCAACTCTTCTGAACGCACCGCGCCCACGCTCTCGCGATTCATTTTCGCCTTATGAGAAAGTTATCACACGAAGCGGATGGCACAGCCTGCGGCGCGGATCAATAGAAACCGAGCCCGCTGATTTGATAACTCCCCCGAAATTGACCTAGTGCGGATTTTCCGCCAGTGCCCGTCGATCGCTCATTCGGTATCTCCATGGATGGCAAGGCGGGCGCGCAATTCGGCGTTTTCGGATTCGAGTTCGGCCAGTCGGTCGCGAAGGGGACGGACCGCCTCCCCGACTTGTTCCTCCGTGAAGCGGGGAGTGATGTGCTGCGGACAGTTCCAGTCGAAGCTCTCGAGCCGCAGCCGGAAAATGCGCTCGAGCTTCGCCCGATAGTCCGCATCGATGACAAGCGCGGCCAGGGCAGGATCCGCGTCGAGCCCCACCTCCTCGACATGCACGTAGATTTTCAGCCGGGCACGACGAGCGTAATCCATCAGGAAGAGACATGCCCTGTCGTTTGCCGCAACATTGCCGGTACTGATGTACTGGCGATTGCCGCGATAGTCCGCGAAGGCCAATGTCCGGTCGTCGATCACCTTCAGAAAGCCGCGCGGGCCGCCCCGATGCTGGACATAGGGCCAACCCGTCTCCGAGACCGTTGCCATGTAGAAGCTGTCCCGGTCGGCGATGAAGGCCGCTTCATTTTCCGTCAGGCGATCGAAGTCACGATCGCCGGCGAAGTTCTGCCAGATGTGGTCGGCGCCCATGGCCTTCTGTGCGGCCCGAACGCTGGGTGTGATGGCGATGTCGAGAAAGCCATAGGACATGATGGAACTCCTTCCCGGCAGAGCCGCTATCGGCGCCGTGGAGAAGGATGCATAACCTTTTCCATAATCCAGCATAATATGGTATTGTTGGAACTCATCCTTTCAAAAAATGGAAAAGCGGATGGATCGCTTCGAAGCCATGTCGATGCTGCTGGAGGTGGTGGACAGGGGTAGCCTGTCTGCCGCGGGTCGGGCGCTCCGGGTGCCGGTGCCGACGATCAGCCGGAAGATTTCGGAGCTCGAGGCATCGCTCGGCACGCGCCTGCTGATCCGCACGACCCGCAAACTCACGCTGACCGATGTCGGAGCCACCTATGCAGCGGCGGCGCGACGCATTCTCGAACAGGTCGAGGATGCGGAACGGGAGGCCGTCGGTGAGTTCACAACGCCGAAGGGCGAGTTGGTTGTCACAGCGCCGATCATGTTCGGCCGGCTCCATGTCCTGCCCATCGTGATCGATTTCCTGTCCCTGTTTCCCGAGATAAACATTCGCTTGCAGCTGGCGGACCGCAACGTTCACCTCGTGGACGATCATGTCGATATGGCAGTCCGGATCGGCCAATTGCCGGACAGCACGATGGTTGCGACGCGGGTCGGATCGATGCGGATGGTGACCTGCGCCAGCCCGGCCCTGCTTACGGCTCATGGTGTTCCGCAGATACCGGAGGATCTTCGAAGAATGCCGTGGGTGACGTTCGAAGGGCCTGCTCCAACGTCAATTCGTCAAATGCTGCCGGCAGGATTGAGCGCGACCGCAGCTGCATCGCGCCTTTCCGTCTCGACCGCCGAGGCCGCTGCGGAGGCCGCGATACGCAACGTCGGGGTAACGCGGCTGCTCCATTACCAGGCGGCGGAAGCCATCAAAGCCGGAACGCTCCGGATCATCCTGGAATCCTTCGAGCCGGAGCCCGCACCCATCCATCTCGTTCACGCAGCGCGTGGCCAGATGCCGCTCAAGATGCGCAGCTTCCTGGATTTTGCCGCACCGAGACTGCGGCAGGCGCTCGGCAGGCTCGGCACCGCCGCCTGACATCGCCGTGGCACGCCCGACGAGATGCACCTGGGAACTGCTTGTTATTGTGCCATCCACCCTATCTTAGACGGATGTTCGGCCGCAGCACATTTGCACGGGAGCTTCAAAATGACAGTTATTCAGGAAGAACCTCCGACCGCACTCCCCTCACATCCTGAGGAAATCAAATCCACTTTCGATCTGCGCGTGGGGAAGAACATTACCTTGCAAGGCAGCGCCAGAATAACGCCTGCGGGCGTGATCAGCACCGGAATCGCGGTTGCCGCAATGACGTTTGCACTGGGATATCTCATATCATCAATGCGGCGTCGCGGGAGTTAGGCGCGCGCGTTGCCGCCGGCAACCGATCAGCTCGCAACGATGTTCAGAGATGATTGAAAGAATGGCGCACCCGAAGAGATTCGAACTCCTGACCCCCAGATTCGTAGTCTGGTGCTCTATCCAGCTGAGCTACGGGTGCGTCTGCAAGCAGTGCGTCACCGCTTGCGTGGCGATCCTCTAAAACGTCCGCATTCCGATTGCAAGCGATTTTACCGAGGGCAACGTCATTTTGCTGTCACTTCTCGCTCAAACCGTTGAGAAGCAACATTTATTTGCGTCAGGCCCGAACCCGGTAGTCCTCCAGAGAGACCGGACGGTCGGGAATTTCTATTCTAAACTGCGTGCCAGGGCCTGGTTTCTCCACAAGTGCGATCGTGCCGCCATGGGCCAGGACAAGCTCGCGGGCGATGACCAGGCCGAGGCCGGTGCCGCCCGATCGCGCCGAACCGCGGAAAGCGGAGAACAGGTTTTCACGGGCCTTTCGCGGCATGCCGGGGCCGGTGTCGTCGATGGTGATGCTGACAACGCTGCCCACCCGGTGCGCGGAGACCGTGACCCGGCGAACCATGGACGCGTCCTGCGGATCGAAATTCAGCAGCGCCTGCACGGCATTGCGGCAGAGATTGTGGATGACACGGAAAATCTGCTCGCTGTCGCAATCCACTTCGAGATCGGCGGCGATCTGATCCAGGAATTCGATGCCTATCTCCGGATCGATCGCCAGCATGTCGCGCACCTCCTGGGCGAGCGCTGCAAAGCGGATGCGGCGGCGGCGGGGTGCTGCCTCGGAGGCCTGACCGTAGGCCAGCACCTCGTTCGTGTAACCTACCGCCCGGTCGATCGTGCGCAACAGTTTCGGCGCGAAACTCCTCACCATCGGATCGTCGACATCCGTCAGGCGGTCCGACATCAGCTGCGCCGATGCCAGGATGTTGCGCATGTCGTGGTTGATCTTCGAAACGGCGAGGCCAAGATCGACCAGGTTCTTCTGCTGCTTCAGCGTTCGCTGCAATTGCGCCTGCATCGCCGTGAGGTGCCGGCCGGCAACTGCAAGCTCGCCCCGGGAACGATCGGCGCTAAAGACGCGGGCGGGGTCGTCCGGCTGCTCCGAGAAAAGCTGCATGCTATGGGTGAGCCGCCGGATCGGCATGATCATCATCCGGTTGATGGCGAGGAAGATCAGCACGGCGGTAATCAGGGAGATCAGCAGCGACAGGAGAAACATCGTCTTGGAATATTTCAGCATGTCCTTGCGCAACGCGTCATCGGTCATGACCAGTTCGATGACCATGTCGCTGTCGCCGATCGGGCCGTAAACGCGCATGACGCGGCCTCCGCCAAAGACGAGCGTGTCGAGTGCGTCGCGCATCGAAGATGCTATCGGGACATTGGCAAGATCGAACACCTCGTCGATCTGCGGCTGCGTGTCCGTTGCAGCCAGCAGCCGCGAGGTGCCGTCCTTGCGCAGGGCGATCACCTTGGTGCCGGTCGCAAGCAGCGTGTCGTCCTGCACGGCGCGGGGAAGCTCGGCGGGCTGCAGCCCGTCGATGACGATGCCGGCGGCAGCGGCCGTATCCAGCCGATCGCGCAGCCAGTTCATCCGCATGGTGGCAACGGAGGGGACGAAGATCAGCACTTCGGCCATCATCACGAAAATGACGGTCAGCCAGAGAAGCCTGCCGGAAAGGCCGCGGAAAAGGCGCGGCATGGTTTCCGGGCCTACGCCTTCCGGCGTGGACCCCGAGCGCCCCGAGGTATGAACCTCGTCGTCCATGCGGATCTCCATTTCCGAATACCCGGCCCGCCGGATTGATACGAGCCTACGGATGATTGATCATTTTAGAGGTTCGTCATTTTTTTACCAGTCCCATTTGCCGCAGTGCAAAAGAGAAAGCGGAGAGGTTGCCCCCTCCGCTTCCTTATTCGACTGATATGCGGACTTGGATCAGAATTCTTCCCATTCTCCGGCCACCGCTGCCGTTGCGACGGCCGCTCCGCCGAAAGCCCGCGAGAGCGCGCCCGTCATCGCCTTGACCGGAGAGACGCGCGGCCGATGGACGGCAGCAGCTGCAACCGGCCGCGAAGTCTTGACTGGCTCGGCGACGCGCTCGGTGGCGCGCTCGCCCTCCTGGCCGATGTCGAAATTGGAGACGAGTGCAAACAGGCTGTCGGCCTCGGAAGACAACGTCTGCGTCGCCGCGGACGTCTCCTCGACCATGGCGGCATTCTGCTGCGTCACCTGGTCCATCTGGTTGACGGCGGTATTGACCTCGGCGAGCCCCGTCGCCTGTTCGCGGGAAGCGACGGCGATCGAATGGATATGATCGTTGATGCGCAGCACGCGGGTTTCGATTTCCGACAATGCCTCGCCGGTCTTCTGGACCAGCATCACGCCTCCGGCGACTTCCTCGCCGGACTTGCTGATCAACGCCTTAATGCCCTTTGCCGCACTTGCCGAGCGTTGGGCGAGTTCGCGGACCTCCTGAGCGACGACAGCGAAACCCTTGCCGGCTTCGCCCGCACGGGCAGCCTCGACGCCGGCATTCAGAGCCAGAAGATTGGTCTGGAAGGCAATTTCGTCGATGACATTGGTGATCTGGGCGATTTCGCGGGATGCCTGCTCTATGCGGCCCATAGCGTCGACGGCGCTGCGCACCACCTCGCCGGACTGGACCGCGCTCTGCTTGGCCTCTCCGACCATGACGGTTGCCTCATGCGCCCGCTCGGTCGACGTCTTCACCACGGCGGTGATCTCGGCAAGCGCCGCGGACGTCTCTTCCAGGGCCGCGGCCTGCTGTTCGGTGCGGCGGGACAGGTCATTGGTCGCGCGGCTCAGCTCGGCGGCGCTACCGTTGATGGAGCCCGTGGCGGTGCGGACATTCCGCATCGTGCCGCGCAGCGTATCCATGGTCCCGTTGACATTGTGCTGCAGCTCGGCGAATGCGCCCTTGAAATTGCCCCGCATGCTGTCGGTGAGGTCGCCCTCGGCAAGGCTTTTCACGACGCGCCGGGTTTCGGACACGCCGGCATCGACGCTTTCGACGAGCATGTCGACGTCACGAGCGAAACGATCGAGGCTCTCCTCGCCCCATTGCTTGTCGATACGGCGGGTGAAATCCCCTTCCGCGGCAGCTGCGACGACGGCGGCCATCCGCGCCTGCAGGTCGTCGTTCTTGCCGCGCATGGTCGCTTCGGAAGCATTCATGCGAGCGACTTCTATGCCGTTCCTGCGGAAGATCTCGATCGCGGCGGCCATGTCGCCGATCTCGTCGGCGCGGTTCGCACCGTTGACGACCGTGTCGAACTCGCCGCCGGCGATGTGCTTCATCGCTCTGGTCAGATCCGTGATCGGCTGGCTGAGCTGGCGACGCCCCAGATAGAGGCCGAAGCCCGCACCGGCGGCAACGCCTGCCAGGGTGACCGCGGAGACGAGTATGAAAAGGGTCCGCGTGAAGCTGTTGAGCTCCTCATTTACCGCGGCGAGAACGGCCTTGTCGGTGCCGACGATAGCATCGATCTCGGTCTGGTAGGCCTTGCGGTTGCTGCGGTTGGCGTCGTTGTTGCCCTGCTCGTTGGCGGCAGCCGGGCTCACCTCCCGACCCAGGCGTGCAGTCTCGGTCCGGAAGCCGTTGAACTCCCTGGAACGGGCCACGAGCTTATCGAACAAGGCACGCTCGTCGGCCGGGACGATCTTGTCCCATTCCTTGAGAAGCTTGCCCATCTCATCGAGATACGCGAGGATGCCATCGGCGAATTTTGCGGCCTCCTTGATATCCTTCGACATGTAGACGCCGCGGGATTCCATTACCACGGCGGTAACGAGCCGGTTCAGGTGCTCGCCCTTGTGCGCCCGGTCTGCGGCCAGTTCATACTGAACCATCATCTGGCGATATTCGGCCATGGCAAACAGGGCCATGCCGCCGATAAAGCAGGCGACGAGGCTCATGAGGCCGACGAGGAGGTTGATTTTCCCTCGAATTTTCATTTCTTACCCTTCCAGACGGGACTTATCTTGCGAGGAAGGCAGGCCCGTAACCCAGATACTCTTCCATTCGATGCTAAAATTAGCCCTGAGAAATTAAAGAAAAGCTTAGATAAAAAGTGCGTGCGCAGCCCCCGCGAGCACGATTCTTCCCGGCGCGCGCCTCGGTTGAGATATTTGACATTTGACAGGGAGGATGGCTCGCGCCTACTATTTTTTACCCCCAAATTCATGGGGGAATATTAGTGCGGCCGCCTCTGCACTGTCGCCAGGCAGGCAGCCTCGATCAAGATCGGGCAGCTGTGCGCTTACAGGCCAAAAATCCCGGCAGCGATTGACTTTTGCGATGGAGTCCTCTTATAAGCCGCCCACGTTCAGCTCCGGCGGGCTTGCACGCATGCAGCCGCTTGCGCAGATCGTTTTTCCGAAGCGCTCTTGCCGTCGTGATGACGGCAAACTCCAAGAAGGGCCGCACACCGCGGTATTAAAATAAATGAAGCGTACCTATCAACCGTCCAAGCTTGTCCGCAAGCGCCGCCACGGATTCCGTACCCGTATGGCCACCAAAGGTGGTCGCCTGGTTCTTTCCGCACGTCGCGCCCGTGGCCGCAAGCGTCTCTCGGCCTAAGGCCTGAGATGCCCGAGACGACCGGGCGATGACGACTGAGACAAAGAACGAGAAAACTGTCGGGCGGCTTAAAAGCCGGCCGCAGTTCCTTGCCGTCCGGGAAGGCGAAGCTCGCCGAGGGCGGAACTTCCTTCTGGAAGTCCTTGATCGAAACCAGCCGGACGAAGCGCCGCGCGTCGGTTTCACCGTTACCAAGAAACATGGCAACGCGGTCGAACGCAACCGCATGCGCCGCCGTCTCCGCGAGGCGGTGAGGCAATCTGCCGGATTTGCAATGAAGAACGGACACGACTATGTGATTGTCGCGCGGCGGGAGGTGCTTACGGCTCCCTTTGCGGATATGACGGCCCAGCTTATCGAGCGTATCGAAAGCAAGCCGAGACCAAAGCGGTCCGAGGAGACCCGTTCCAGGAAAGCATGATGGAAAAGAACCGCAATTACTTCATCGCGATCGCGCTCTCGGTGCTGATCGTTCTTGCCTGGCAGTTCCTCTATATGAACCCGAGGATGGAAGCCCAGCAGCGTGCCGAAGAAGCCCGCCGTGCGCTTCAGGGCGAAAGCGCCCAGCCGGTTTCCCCCGAGAGCCCCGGCGCTCAGAGTGGTTCCGGCGTATTGGGCAACCTGCCCGGCGCCAACCCGGCAGCTGCCGCGCTCTCCCGCGACCAGGCGCTCGCACGGTCGCAGCGCGTCCAGATCGAGACCCCGGCCGTGATCGGCTCCATCAACCTGACCGGCGCCCGTTTCGACGACCTCAAGCTGCGCGAATATCACGAGACCGTCGACGACAAGAGCCCGATCATCACGCTGTTTTCGCCGTCCGATACGACTGACGGCTATTTCACGGAAATCGGCTATATCCCGAATGAATCGATCGGCGCCGCCCCCGGCACGGGCACGCAGTGGACACTCGCAAGCGGCGACAAGCTAACCCAGCAGACGCCGGTGACGCTGACCTTCACCAACGAGAAGGGCGTGACCTTCACGCGCACGATTTCGATCGACGACCACTATATGCTGACCGTCGCCGACAAGGTCGACAACAAGACGGCCGCCCCGGTGACGCTGACGCCCTATGGCCGCGTGCTGCGCAACAACAAGCCGGCGACGCCGTCCGTCTGGGTCATCCACGAAGGCTTCATCGGCGTGATGGGCGAGAGCGGCAGCCTCGACGAACACACGTACGCCAATATCGAAAAAGAGCAGTTCACCAACGAGAAATCCACGTCCGGCTGGATGGGGATCACCGACAAGTACTGGGCTGCCACCATCGTGCCGCCGCAGACGCTGCCCTATGTTGCACGTTTCTCGCATTTCGCCGGTGCTCAGGCGAGCTATCAGGCGGACTACAAGGGCGACGACCTGACGGTTCAGCCGGGTCAATCCACCGAACTCAAGAACCTTGTCTTCGCCGGCGCCAAGGAAGTGCCCTTGATCTCGCGCTACGAGACGGAGTTCGGCGTTCCGCAGTTCAACCGCCTGATCGACTGGGGATGGTTCTACTTCATCACCAAGCCGATGTTCCAGCTGATGGACTTCTTCTTCCGTCACGTGGGCAATTTCGGCGTGGCGATCCTGCTCACCACCATCGTCGTCAAGGCGCTGTTCTTCCCGCTCGCCAGCAAGCAATACGCTTCCATGGCCAACATGAAGCGCATGCAGCCGAAGATGGAAGAGCTGAAGGCCAAGTTCGGCGACGACCGGATGGGCCTGCAGCAGGCCATGATGGCGCTCTACAAGGAAGAGAAGATCAACCCGATCGCCGGCTGCTGGCCGGTGCTGTTGCAGATCCCGGTCTTCTTCGCGCTCTACAAGGTCATCTATGTCACCATCGAGATGCGGCACGCGCCGTTCTTCGGCTGGATCCAGGACCTGTCCGCTCCCGACCCGACGTCGCTCTTCAACCTCTTCGGCCTGCTGCCCTACGACGTGCCGCACGCGCTGATGATCGGCGTATGGCCGCTTATCATGGGCGTTACCATGTTCGTGCAGATGCGCATGAACCCGACGCCGCCGGATCCGACCCAGGCGATGATCTTCACCTGGATGCCGCTGGTCTTCACCTTCATGCTTGCATCCTTCCCGGCCGGCCTCGTCATCTACTGGGCCTGGAACAACGCCCTGTCGGTGACGCAGCAGGCGATCATCATGAAGCGTCATGGCGCCAAGGTCGAACTCTTCGACAATCTCAAGGGCCTGTTCCGGCGAAAAGAAGCGCCGACAAAGTAGCGTCCGCCAAGACACCGATGAGGAACCCCGGCTGGTCCGGGGTTTTTCTTTTGGAATAGGGCTGGAAAGTCCCGAAAGCTTGACAATGCCGGCCAAAACCTTGAAGCCGTGCCCTTCGACAGAACAGGACGACCAGAACCGATGCCGGCAGACATCAGCACGGACGACAAGCCGCTTTTCGGCCGCCCCTGGATTTTTATCCGCGGCGTGCCCTCTATGAAGTTCCTGCCACCGGAAGGCCCGCTCGAAGTCGCCTTTGCCGGTCGCTCAAACGTCGGCAAGTCGTCGCTGATCAACGCGCTCGTCGGCCAGAAGGGTTTGGCGCGCACCTCCAATACGCCCGGACGTACTCAGGAACTCAACTATTTCGTGCCGGACGGCTATTCGGGCGCAGGTAACGACCTGCCGCCGATGGCGCTGGTCGACATGCCGGGCTACGGTTATGCCAAGGCGCCGAAGGAAACCGTCGATGCCTGGACAAAGCTCGTCTTCGACTACCTGCGCGGCCGCGCGACGCTGAAGCGCGTCTATGTGCTGATCGACAGCCGCCACGGCATCAAGAAAAATGACGAGGAAGTCCTGGACCTGCTCGACAAGGCCGCCGTCTCCTACCAGATCGTGCTGACCAAGACCGACAAGATCAAGGAACCGGCCGTGGTGAAGCTGCTGGCCGAGACCCAGGAAAAGATCCGCAAGCACCCCGCGGCCTTTCCGTTCGTCCTCTCCACCTCGTCCGAAAAAGGCAAGGGGATCGAGGAACTGCGCCAGGCGATCGCCGAAACCGTCGGCCGACCGCTCTGACACCGCATTATTAGAAACGGCAGATCCGGCCGCCCCCAGCGAGGCGACCGGATCCTGATGCAAAAGCCCCAAACGGATGTGACCGGCTTTTACATTTTCGGCAGCAGGACCTTGTCGACCACGTGGATCACGCCATTCGACTGCTTGACGTCGGCGATCGTGACATTCGACACGCCGCCCATTTCGTCGGTGAGCGTGATCTTGCCCATGCTTTCCTTGGCTTTCAGGATGCAGCCGCCGACGGTCTTGACGTCATGGGTGCCCTTGTCGTCCTTGATCATCTTTTCGATCGCGGTTGACATGGCGCTGACCGCGACCACATGGCAGGTCAGCACCTTGGTGAGCTGAGCCTTGTTTTCCGGCTTCAGCAGCGTTTCGACCGTGCCCTTGGGCAGAGCGGCGAAGGCTTCGTCGGTCGGCGCGAAAACCGTGAACGGTCCCTTGCCCTGGAGCGTCTCCGCCAGGCCGGCAGCCTTGACGGCCGCGACGAGCGTCGTGTGGTCCTTGGAGTTTACGGCATTTTCGACGATATTCTTGTCTTCGTACATCGCCGCGCCGCCGACCTTCGGATTGGCGGCGAAGGCGGTCACGGCGCTGGCTGACAGAACGGTGGCGATAGCGAGCGTGCGGAATGCGGTGTTCAACATGATGGCTTCCTCTTAACGAAACTAGTTGCCCCGGCGCGGATGCGCGCCTCCCAAGGCATGGCGTCCCGACATCGGCGGAGACATCACAAGAGACGGAAGGCAGAGAAGAAGAGTTTCAACGCTGACGACGAAACCACCGCTAAACTTTCAAGCTTCCGTTTTTGTTGATTTATATCTATCGTTTCATCTGCAGGCTGGGGGGTTTTGGCCCCTCCCAGGGAAGAGTTTCGCCGGAATGCGACCACCATTTATCCGGCGCCAACACGTCGATTGGGCGACAATCTGGCGGACTGATTATTTCCTCTGTCAAAAACATGCGCTAAAAGGCCCCACTTAATATTCAGGGGTATCCGATGACGGCTTCCGAAAGCGAACTTCAGGCCAAGCTTCTGGCGCAGGCGCTGCCTTATATGCAGCGTTACGAAAACAAGACGATCGTCGTGAAATACGGCGGTCACGCCATGGGCGATACGGAGCTCGGCAAGGCGTTCGCGGCGGATATCGCGCTTCTCAAGCAGTCGGGCGTCAACCCGATCGTCGTTCATGGCGGCGGGCCGCAGATCGGCGCGATGCTGACGAAGATGGGCATCGAATCCAAGTTCGAAGCCGGCCTGCGCGTCACCGACCAGAAGACTGTCGAAATCGTCGAAATGGTTCTCGCCGGCTCGATCAACAAGGAAATCGTCGCGCTGATCAACCAGACCGGCGAATGGGCGATCGGCCTTTGCGGCAAGGACGGCAATATGGTCTTTGCCGAAAAGGCAAAGAAGACCATCATCGATCCCGACAGCAATATCGAGCGGGTCCTCGACCTCGGCTTTGTCGGCGAAGTGGTGGAAGTCGACCGCACCCTGCTCGACCTGCTCGCCAAATCGGAAATGATCCCGGTCATCGCCCCGGTCGCCCCGGGCCGCGACGGCGCGACCTACAACATCAATGCCGACACGTTTGCAGGCGCCATCGCCGGGGCGCTCAGCGCCACCCGCCTGCTCTTCCTCACCGACGTTCCGGGCGTTCTGGACAAGGACAAGCAGCTGATCAAGGAACTGACGGTCTCCCAGGCCCAGGCCCTCATCAAGGACGGCACGATCTCCGGCGGCATGATCCCGAAGGTCGAGACCTGCATCGAGGCGATCAAGGCCGGCGTGCAGGGCGTCGTCATCCTCAACGGCAAGACCGCCCACTCGGTGCTGCTCGAAATCTTCACCGAGCACGGCGCGGGCACGCTGATCGTTCCCTGATCTGAGGCAATTTAGATATCGGCTTTACTGTCGTTTGAGGATTGAACACTAAACTCCCGATTGCATTCGCTTCGGGAGTTTCATTTGTCCGGCCAAGATATTTTGAAAAAGGCCCGAGACGGGCAAAAGCTTCATGTCCAGCGGGCGAGCTTTGGCCCCTACCTCATCCTGCACTCAGTTCCCTGGCTGCTGCTGGCAACGGCATTGCGCATGCATGGGCGTGCGCAGGCCGGTTTCATTGGCCTAGCACTGATGATCATCGTCGAATATGCACTTTTGATCGCTTTTCTTCTCGCGGCTCACCGAATGATCCAATTGGCCGGCGGAGAGGTCAATCTCGAGCGCTTGGCTTTCAAGGAACAATATCAACTGGCCCGTGCAGTCGTCTGGCGGCTGTTGGCATTGTTCTTCTTGGCCGTACTGAGCGCCATCGGCCTTGGCCTCCACCCAAACTATGCCGCTGTGCTTTGGCTCGGCCTCGATAACATCGTCTATCCGTGGCCCGGTACCTATCTTCCGTTCTGGAGCGCTTTCGTTGCCATTCTCGTTTTTCTGATGGTCGTGGAAAAAGGCCTCGGCCGGCAGCCAACCTTCCAGGCCGCCGCACGCCAATTGGCAGGCAGGTGGCGACATATGGCGGTCGCGGCCTTGATGATCGTTGCTGCTTTTTATGGGATCGGGATCCTCCAGATCACGTTCGTGCCACGGCTCGAGCCCATCTATCAAAGCCTGCAACTGCCCGCCCTGAGGAACGGCCTCTACCTATCCCTCGTGTTTGTATTTTCATATATTCGCCTATGGGTGACGATCGCCATCCTCACCTATGCGCTTCGTGCTTCCTACCGCGAAAGCCAGGCCTGGGGCCGCACCTGATTCAGATACCGGCGGCGGTGAAAACCGCCGCGGCATCTTCCTTCAGCTTCGTCATCATCGCGCGATACGGGCCCGGCCCGTAGCTGACCCGGGCAACCCCGAGTTCGCCGAGACGCTTCGGCGACGGAACACCGCCGAACATCATGATGTTGACCGGAAGCGGCGAGGCCTTGCAGAGCGTCTCGATCAACTCCTCGTCGGCCAGTCCCGGTGCGAAGAACCCATTTGCCCCAGCCTCGGCATAGGCTTTGGCACGTTCGATCCCCTGTTGGAGAAGCGCGGCATGCTTCGTCCGGTCGCCTTCCTGCAGGAAGAGGTCGGTGCGCGCGTTGATGAAGAACGGCATATCATGCGTGTCTGCCAGGGCCCGGATGGCGCGGATGCGCTCGGCCTGCCGTTCCACCGGATAGATGCCACTGCCGCCGACCACCTGGTCCTCGAAATTGATGCCGATCGCACCGGCCTCGATGACCCTGGCGACATTGGCAGCGAGTTCGGCCGGATCGTCCGCATAACCGCCCTCGAAGTCCACCGACAAGGGAAGGTCGACCGCCGCGGTGATCGATTTCGCCGTGCCCAACAATGCATCGAGCGGCAGTTTCTCGCCGTCGGCATACCCCTGCGCCGCGGCTACCGACCAGCTTCCGGTGCCGAGCGCCTTCGCGCCAGCCTCCGCAACCGCCTTCGCGGTACCGGCATCCCAGATGTTGTAGATGATGACCGGATTGCCTTTCTGGTGAAGCGCTGCGAACGCGGCGGCCTTGTCGCTCTGAGACATCGATGTTCCTCCTGTTGATCGGACTAACCTAACTGGATTCGATGACGGATGCCGCCGCAAATCGGGCGTCAATCAGGAAAAGAGCAGCCCGAGGATGCCGCCGACGATCAAGAGGCAGCCGAACACTTCCATGCGGTTCACCCGTTCATGGAAAAGGAAATAGGACGCCATGAAGGTGAAGACGAGTTCGATCTGCCCGAGCGCACGGACATAGGCCACCTGCTGCAGGGTCATCGCGGTGAACCAGCCCGCCGAGCCGACAACGCCTGCCAGGCCCACCAGAGCGGACGAACGCCACGAAAGAACGGCCTGGACGATCTCGCGCTTGTCCTTCCAGAACATCCAGACCAGCATGAAGGCCGTCTGGAAAGTCGTGACGCAGGCGAGCGTCACCGCGGCCTCCATGACCGGTCCGGGACCGCCGAGCGACAGCGAAGCGCTGCGATAGGAAACGGCCGAAATACCGAAGACCGCCCCCGAGGCGATGCCGATCACGGCGGTGCGGCTGGTCAGCGCGACCAACATGTTGCGCCAGGAAAGCGGCATGCGCGCCATCGAGATCGTCATCACGCCGATCACCCCGACGATGATCGCCGCGACCGAGCCCGGCGTCAGCTTCTCGCCGAGCAGGATGAAGCCGAATATCGCAGCCTGTACCGGCTCGGTCTTGGAATAGGCCGTCCCGACCGCAAAATTCCGCAGCGAAAAAAGGTGCACCAGCATCATGGTCGCAAAGATCTGCGCCAAGCCGCCGATCACCGCCCACAAGGCGAAGGTCCAGTTCAATGCCGGAAACGGATAACCGGCGAAATGGTGAAGGCAGAGGACATAGAGGATCGCAATCGGAAAACCGTAGCCGAAGCGTACGAAGCTCGCGCCGCGCGTGCCGAGCGACCCCTGCAGATGCTTCTGCAGGGCAGAGCGCAGGTTCTGCAGAAAGGCGGCGGCGATGGTGATGGGGATCCAGAGTTCCATATGCTGGCGGTATCACGCGTTCCGGCAGATCGCCAAGGCCGGCCTTGGCCGAAAACGTTCGTCTTTTTCGTTTTCTTTGCCGCCGTGCCGGTGCATAAAGTGGCCATGGAAAAAAAGCCGCAGACCTTGCCCGATCCCGCCGATTTCGCCCATGTCCGCGACTGGGTATTCGATCTCGACAACACGCTTTATCCGCATCACATCAATCTGTTCGCGCAGATCGACAAGAACATGACGGCCTATGTGCAGGAACTGCTGCAGCTCGAGCCGGCGGAAGCGAAAGCGCTGCAGAAGCAATATTACCATGAGCACGGCACGACGCTGCAGGGCCTGATGCTGAACCACGGCATCGATCCGGACGGGTTTCTCGAACAGGCGCATGCGATCGACTATTCGTCGCTTCTGCCGCATCCGGAGCTCGGCGAGGCGATCAAGGCGCTTCCCGGCCGCAAGTTCATCTTCACCAATGGCAGCGTGCCGCATGCGGAAGCCGCTGCCAGGGCACTCGGCATCCTCGACAATTTCGATGACATCTTCGACATCGTCGCGGCCAACTACGTGCCGAAGCCGGCAGGCGCGACTTACGACAAGTTCGCCAGTCTGCACCGGGTCGATACGAAAAGCGCCGCGATGTTCGAGGACCTGCCGCGCAACCTGCAGGTGCCGAAGGCGCTCGGCATGCGCACGATCCTCCTGGTGCCGCGCAACCTCGACACGGTGCTGATGGAAAGGTGGGAAAAGCTCAGCGACGAGGACGATCATATCGACTACGTCACGGACGATCTGACAGCCTTCCTGAACGGCCTCAATATCGGCTAAGGTTTTATCAGCATTACTAAAAATTCATCCACATTACGGATGTTTAAGTGGTCTTGGCCGTTGCAGGCTCTATCTTCGGGCTATCGAAGCAACCTGAAGGACCACCACAATGAACGCGAAGAAGATCGTTCTGGCGACCCTTGGAGCAGTGCTGATCGCCGGCACAGCCATTCCTGCCTTTGCAGCCCCAGGGCGTGATGGTCCCGGCCGCCATGATGGTCCCGGCCGCGCGATGATGCAGGACGTGATGTTCGTCCGCCTTCTGAAGAACGCCGATGCCGACAAGGACGGCAAGGTCTCCAAGGACGAGACGACCGCCTTCCAGGACAAGCTCTTCACCGCAGTCGACGCCAACAAGGATGGTTCGCTGACACGCGGCGAGATGCTCGACTATCGCCAGGCGAAGATGGAAGAGTTCCGCAAGAACAACCCGCCGGAAGTCGCCAATACCGCCGACAAGAAGGACGAGCCGTCCGACCGTAACATGGCCGACCGACGTGACGACCATCGCCGGGACCGCGATCATTCCGCATGGAACCATGATGGTCAGGGCCGCCACGGCGGGCGCCGCGAGGACGCTCGATGGGAACGCCCGCACGGCCGCCAGATGATGGGCCAAGGCATGTTCCGCATGGTCGATGAAGACAAGGACGGCAAGATCACCAAGGCGGAAGCCTCCGCTGCATCCGACAAGCTGTTCGCCCGCATGGATACCAACAAGGATGGAACCATTTCCATCGACGACCTGCCGGACCGCCCCCTCTAGTTCTCCGCCCCCTTGGAACTAGCTCCGACAGTCGTCCAAAGGACCCGCCCCTTCCCCAAGGGGCGGGTCCTTTTATTTTTCGATATCATAGAAATCCGCGATGATCTTCCACGCCTGTTCCGCGGTCTCCACGAAATTGATGAGGCTGAGGTCATCCGGCGCGATCGTGCCAAATTCCGCGAGTGCGCCAAAATTGATGATGCCGCGCCAGAAAGCTTCGCTGAACAGGATCAGCGGTATGCGCTCCATGCGCTTGGTCTGGATGAGGGTCAACGCCTCGAACATTTCGTCGAGCGTGCCGAACCCACCAGGGAAAACCACGACCGCCTTCGCCCGCATCATGAAATGCATCTTGCGGATGGCGAAATAGTGGAAGTTGAAACTGAGCTCCGGCGTCACGAAGCGGTTGGGGGCCTGTTCGTGCGGCAGCATGATGTTGAGGCCTATGCTCGGGGCGCCAGCTTCCGCGGCACCGCGGTTGCCAGCCTCCATGACGCCCGGGCCACCGCCGGTCACCACCACGTATTCCTGATGATTGTAGCCTGCCGAGTGCTTGCCGCAGAGGGCCGCGAACTTGCGGGCCTCGTCGTAATAGACCGAAGCCGCTTCGAGGTTCTGGCGCTGGGTGTCGTTGCGGGCCGCCCAGGCGCTCTGGCCGGGAGCCGGGATGCGCGCGCCGCCGAACAGTACGACGGTCGACCTGATGCCCCGCTCGGCCAACGCCATTTCGGTCTTCATCAGCTCGAGCTGAAGGCGGACGGGGCGAAGCTCCTCGCGGCTGAGAAATTCGTCATCCGCATAGGCGAGGCGATAGGATCGCGATTCCGTCTGTGGCGTCTTCGGCAGGACGGCGGCGGCATTCTTGTCCGCCTTGTTATCCTTCAGCGGATCCCAGACCCCGTCCTTGCGCCGCGGGCCATCCTTCTTCGCCTTTGCCATTCGCACGATCCTTCCGGCGTCAAATGCATTGACGCCAATTCACATTGACGCTTGAGTGGCGGTCGCTTAGATCAAATGACACCAAATGGCCACCTCTCCCGCCATCACGATACAGAGTGACGTTTAAGGATTTCCCATGAGCAGCCCCGACTTCTCTTCCCTCGAAAAGACTATCGAGACGGCCTTCGACAACCGCGACACCGTAACGGTTTCGACCAAGGGAGAGATCCGCGACGCGGTCGAAGAAGCGCTCAACCTGCTGGACAGCGGCAAGGCGCGGGTTGCAAGCCGGGGCGAAGACGGCGTGTGGACGGTGCACCAGTGGCTGAAGAAGGCTGTTCTGCTGTCCTTCCGTCTCAACGACATGGAAGTGGTCAAGAACGGTCCCGGCGCCTCGACCTGGTGGGACAAGGTGCCCTCGAAGTTCGAGAACTGGGGGGAGAGCGAGTTCCGGGCGGCCGGTTTCCGTGCCGTGCCGAACGCGGTCGCGCGTCGCTCGGCCTATATCGCCAAAAACGTCGTCCTGATGCCCTCCTTCGTCAACCTCGGCGCCTATGTCGATGAAGGCACCATGGTCGACACCTGGGCGACCGTCGGCTCCTGCGCACAGATCGGCAAACACGTGCATCTTTCCGGCGGCGTCGGCATCGGCGGCGTGCTGGAGCCGATGCAGGCCGGCCCGACCATCATCGAAGACAATTGCTTCATCGGCGCCCGTTCGGAAGTGGTCGAAGGCTGCATCGTCCGCGAAGGTTCCGTGCTCGGCATGGGCGTGTTCATCGGCAAATCGACCAAGATCGTCGACCGCGCTACAGGCGAGATCAGCTATGGCGAAGTGCCGCCCTATTCGGTGGTCGTCGCCGGCACGCTGCCAGGCAAGCCGTTCCCGAACGGCGAGCCAGGCCCCGGCCTCTACTGCGCCGTGATCGTCAAGCGCGTCGATGAAAAGACCCGTTCCAAGACCGGCATCAACGAACTGCTGCGCGACTGATCCCATCCGATGTCCAGTGCCGATCCCATCGCCAATCTCCAGACGCTCATCCGCTGCCCTTCGGTGACACCCGCCGAGGGCGGCGCGCTGGCAGCGCTGGAGGCCATGCTGCTTCCGCTCGGTTTCAAGGTCGAGCGCATGGTGGCGACGGAGCCCGGCATGCCGGACATCGAGAACCTCTATGCCCGGCTCGGCAGCGACGGCCCGCATCTGATGTTTGCAGGACATACGGACGTGGTGCCGCCGGGGGATGAAACGTCGTGGAGCCGACCGCCGTTTGCTGGCGAGATTGTCGGCAATGAGTTGTTCGGCCGCGGCGCGGTGGACATGAAGGGCGGGATCGCCTGTTTCGTCGCCGCGGTTGCCCGCCACATCGAGCAACACGGTGCGCCAAAAGGTTCTATTTCGTTTCTGATCACAGGCGACGAGGAAGGCCCGGCCGTCAACGGAACCGAGAAGCTGCTCAGATGGGCCGCTGAACGGGGCGAGACCTGGGATGCCTGCCTGGTCGGTGAGCCGACCAATCCGGACGTACTCGGCGACATGATCAAGATCGGCCGGCGCGGTTCGGTCTCCGGCAAGGTCACCGTCTTCGGCGTCCAGGGCCATGCGGCCTATCCTCATCTTGCCGACAATCCGGTGCGCGGCCTCTTGCCGCTCGCCTCAGTGCTGATGGATCCGCCCTTCGACGGCGGCACGCCTGAGTTCCCCGCCTCCAATCTGGAAGTGACATCCGTCGATGTCGGCAATCCGGCGACCAACGTCATTCCGGCAAAAGCCAGTTTTGCTTTCAACATCCGTTTCAATGACACCTGGACCGCCGACACCGTCAAGGCAGAGATCGTCCGACGGCTGGATGCGGCGGCGGCCGGCAGCCCGCTTCGCCCGGATCGGGAACCCGCGCGCTACGAAATCACCTGGGCGGAACGCCCAAGCCACGTGTTTCTGACCCGCAACAATGCCCTGATCGCCTCGCTTTCCGGCGCTGTCGAGAGCGTGACCGGCAAGCTGCCTAAGCTCTCCACGACGGGCGGCACGTCCGATGCCCGGTTCATCAAGGATTATTGCCCGGTTGTCGAATTTGGCCTGGTCGGCCAGACCATGCACATGATCGACGAGCGCGTGGCCCTTGCCGATCTGGAGACGCTTACCCAAATCTATGGAACCTTCATCTCCCGCTGGTTCGATAATGCCCTCCTATCATGACGTCAGGCTTTACCTCGGTGGCCTCTGGCTGCTGATCCGCGGGGATGCGCGCGGCCTGCGGCCGTTCGACATCTCGGACCAGGGCGTGTTGCGTTCGTTCTGGGCTGTCGCCTGGTGCGCGCCGGCACTGGTTATCGGCTGGATCTTCCGGTGGATGGAATACCTCCGCCACTTCCCTCAGCGAGAGGACTATTCCTTCATCTTTTTCCTGAAGATGCTGGTCCTCGAAGCGGCCCAGTGGATCGTGCCGACCGTAGCGCTCGTCGCCCTCGGCCTCATTCTGCGCTTCATGCCACTCGTGCGGATTCTGATCGTAGTGCGCAACTGGTTTACCGTCCTGCTCGCCTATGCGACCTATGTCATCCTGGCGCCTGTCGCCTTCTTCTCCGATCAGCATGGTGCCCTTGCAAGCCTTGCCGGCTACGGCTCGATCGCGCTGGCGACAACCCTTCTGATCACCGCCCTTTTTCTCATGTGGTGCATCCTGAGAACCGTCATGGGCGGCCCGGTGATGATCCGAATTGCGACCTTGGGGCTCGTGGTTCTGGCGGAAGTCATTGTTGCGCGCAAACTGGAGAATCTCATGGGGGTTTCGTTAACCTGATGCGTGATTTCGCCGTTTTGCGAGGAGGCCGCCTTGCCCTCCTATGCTGAAGTCAGACTTTATCTGAGCGGTCTCTGGCTGCTGATCCGGGGCGATGCGCAGGGTTTCCGCCTGCTCGACATTTCCGATCGCGGCATGATGCGCTCGTTCTGGGCGTTCGTCTGGTGCCTGCCGGGAGCGTTCATCTCCTGGCTGTGGTGGCGTGACTATCTGCTCGAAGGCATGCCGCCCGGCGCAGGGATCGGCGGGATTTTCTTCGTTCGCATGGCGATGCTGGAAATCTTCAACTGGCTGGTGCCGCTGATCCTTGCCGGCGTACTCTGCTCGCTTCTCGGCATTGCCCGAAAGTTTCCGGCCGTCGTCGTCACCGTCAACTGGCTCTCGGTTCCGTTTGCCTATCTCTACGGTCTCCTGAGCCTGCGCTTCCTGTTGCCGCCCAGCCTCGATGCCGTTCTGGCCTTTGTCCATTTCGCACTGCTGATCGCCATGATCGTCGCTGTATCGCGGGTAATGCGGATGATCTGCGGGCCACAGCCGCTGATGGTCACCACGCTGGTGCTGGTGCTGATCGTGCCGGGCATGCTGCTGACCGAAGCGCTGCAGCGTTTCCTCGGCATCTATCCGCTCTGATGAAGCAGGCGCTTCAGGGCTCTACGGGGTCGCCTGGATAATCGACGCGCATGAAATAAAGCCCCTCCGGCGGCGCCACCGGGCCGCAGGCCTTGCGATCGCGCGCATCCAGCGCTGCGCGGACGTCTGCCGGCGTCATGCGTCCTTCGCCGGCGAGTTTCAGCGTACCGGCGAGCGAACGTATCTGATTGTGCAGGAAACTCTGCGCCGTCGCGCGAATTTCGATCAGATCGCCGCTACGCGTTACGTCCAGCAGGTCCAATGTGCGGACGGGGCTTTTCGCCTGGCAATGAACCGAACGAAATGTCGTGAAGTCATGCTTTCCGACCAGTGTCTGGGCGGCGGCGTGCATGACTTCGTGGTCCAGATCCCGGGTCACCCACCAGGCGCGCTTTGCCTCCAGCGCCAATGGTGCGGCGCGCGAAATGATACGGTAGAGATAGTGCCGGCGCATGGCCGAAAAGCGGGCATCAAATGCGTCATCGACAGCCCGCACATCAATGACCGCCACCTTCTCGTGAGCCATTCCCAGATAGGCGTTCAGGGCATTGCGCAGCTTATGCGGCTCCCATGGCCGCGAGAGATCCACGTGCACGACCTGTCCGCGCGCGTGAACGCCGGAATCCGTGCGCCCGGCACCCTTGACCAGCACCGTTTCCTTCGTCAGCGACAGGATGGCTTTTTCAAGTGCCGACTGGACCGAATGGCCGTTCTCCTGCTTCTGCCAGCCGACATAAGGCGTGCCGTCATATTCGACGGTCATGCGGAATCGTGGCATCAGGAGAGCCTCGTGCCAGGCCCAAGCGGCGTGCCCCGCAGGAACTCCGCCGCCGCCAGGGGCTTGGCCCCCGCCTTCTGCAATTTCAGGAGCCGCACGGCCCCTTCGCCGCAGGCAACGGTCAACGTGTCGTCCAAAACCGTTCCGGGCTCCCCCTGCCCTTCGCCGACCTCCGACCCGAGAACCTTTACGCGCTCCGGCTTTCCGTTGATCTCGGCCTCGAACCACGCGCCGGGAAACGGTGACAGGCCGCGGATGTGGTTGTGCACATCGCGTGCGGGCTTCGAGAAATCGATGCGCGTCTCACCCTTGTCGATCTTGGCGGCATAAAGCACGCCTTCCGACGATTGCGGCGTCAACGGCAGGTCGTTGGCTTCGAGCTTGCCCATCGCCTCGACCATCGCACGGGCGCCGACCAGCATCAGCCTGTCATGCAGTTCGCCGGCGGTCATGTTATCGCCGATTTCCACTTCGCTCGTCAGCGCGACGGGGCCGGTATCGAGGCCCTTTTCCATCTGCATGACCATCATGCCGGTCTTCTTGTCACCCGCCATGACTGCCCGCTGGATGGGCGCGGCACCGCGCCAACGCGGCAGGAGCGAAGCGTGGCCGTTATAGCAACCGAGCTTGGTGCCGGTCAGGATCGCTTCCGGCAGCAGCAGGCCATACGCGACGACGACGGCAACATCCGCATCGAGCGCGCGGAACTTTTCGCGCTCTTCGGGATCCTTGAAATTCACCGGCGTGAAGACAGGAATGCCCAGCAGTTCGGCCGCCTGATGCACCGGCGACTTCACGAGATCGAGCCCGCGACGGCCACCCGGGCGCGGCGGCTGGGTATAGACCGCGACGATCTCATGGCCAGCGTGCTTGAGGCTCTGCAGCGTCGGCACGGAAAATTCCGGCGTTCCCATGAAGATGATGCGAAGAGACATGGACGTTCCGCGTCCCAAAAGACCGCGCCTTCTTGCTTCGGATCGCCTGAGCGGCGGTTCAGACCGCCTTGGACTTGGCAGCCTTGGTGAATTTCTTGATCACCATCTCGCGCTTCAGGCGGGAAATATGGTCGATGAAAAGCACGCCATTGAGGTGATCGATCTCATGCTGCAGGCAGGTGGCGAGCAGGCCATCTGCCTCTACCACATATTCCTTGCCGTCACGGCCGAGATGCTTGACGCTGACGGTCGCCGGGCGTTCCACCTCGGCATAATATTCCGGAATGGAGAGGCAGCCCTCTTCATATACGGAGCTCTCGTCGGAGGATTTGACGATCTCCGGATTGATGAAGACCTGCGGCTGCTTTTCCTCGCCCTCGCGCGCGATATCGACGACGAGCAGGCGGCGCGGCACGCCGATCTGGATCGCAGCAAGGCCGATGCCCGGCGCGTCGTACATGGTCTCCAGCATGTCGTCGGCGAGCCTTAGAAGCTCGGCGTCAACACGCTCTATCGGCTTGGAAACCTGACGCAGGATCGGGTCAGGCAGAATAATCAGAGGCTTGATCGTCATGGCTTCCCATAACCCATCTTTTTTTCCGAAGGAATAGAAATTACGGCCCGAGGAAGCAGAGTGTTCACGTTTTGATCTTTTCAAGCGGCAAAATTCTGTTAGTTTCCCGCCATGGATAACCTTGTTGCGAGCCTTTCCCGTTTCTCCGACGATCCCCGCGCCGCCGTCGTGGCGGTGATGTGTGGAGCGGCATTGCTGCTGTTATGGCTGTTTCTGGCGCGCCGGGCATCATATCGGCGACAGGAAGATGCGGACTTGCGGGCCATGGAAGGTGAGGCTCGGCTTTCAGAACTCCTGAGAGCCCAGAGCGAAATGCAGGGTCGGCTGTCGGCCATGGCGGAAACGCTTTCGACGCGGCAATCGGAACTGAACCAGTCGGTCAGCCAGCGGCTCGACGGCATGACGCACCGGATCGGGGCGACAATCACCGAGCAGACCAAGTCTACCCACGAGAACCTGCAGCGGCTGCAGGAACGGCTGGCGGTGATAGACGCTGCCCAGAACAATATCCAGACTCTCGCAAAGGACGTCGTCGGCCTGCAGGCGATCCTGTCCAACAAGCAGACACGCGGCGCCTTCGGCCAGGGTCGAATGGAAGCGATCATTGCCGACGGGTTGCCGATGGGCGCCTACGGCTTCCAGACCACGCTTTCGAACGGCACCAGGCCCGACTGCACGATCAGGATGCCGAACGGCGCTCCGCCTTTGGTGATCGATGCCAAATTTCCGCTCGAAGCCTGGAACGCTTTTCGCGAGGCCGCCGCTCCTGAGGCCCGGCGGGCCGCCAGCCAGGCCTTCAAGCGCGACCTCGAGGTCCACATCCGCGATGTCTCGGAAAAATATCTGATCCCGGGCGAAACGCAGGAAATGGCCTTCCTCTTCGTGCCGTCGGAATCGATCTTCGCCGAGATCCACGAGCATTTCGAGAGCGCCGTGCAGAAGGCCCAACGCTCCCGGATCGTCATTGTCTCGCCCTCACTGCTGATGCTGTCCATTCAGGTCATCCAGGCGGTCTTGAAGGACCAGCGGATGCGCGAGCAGGCGCATCTCATTCAGGGCGAAGTGGCGCTGCTGATCGAGGATCTTTCGCGCCTCGACGACCGCACCCGCAAGCTCCAGGCGCATTTCTTCGCGGCGCAGAAGGATGTCGAGCAGATCATGACGTCCACCGACAAGCTCAACCGCCGCGGCGCCAAGATCGAGGCTCTCGAACTGGAGGCTCCGGTGGTAGCCGAAGCCGTCCGCGACCTGCCACAGGCGAAGGTGGTCGAAAGCCGTACCGGTCTTCTCAAACTGCGGGTGGTTGACGAGGAGTAACTCTCTCGGGCAGTGTCGCGCGACTTTAAATCTAGCACGCAGGCCCGCCATGATCACCGTCCTCGGCTCCATCAACATGGATCTCATCGCCACGACCGAGCGTCTGCCCCAACCGGGCGAGACGGTCGAGGGATCAAGCTTTGCGACCGCCGCCGGTGGCAAGGGCGCCAACCAGGCTCTCGCCGCCCGCCTTGCCGGAAGCACGGTGCATATGGCCGGAGCCGTTGGGGAGGATGGTTTTGCCACGCCGGCGCTGGCACTTCTCGATGACGCCAAGGTCGATCTCTCCGCGGTCGCGCGCGTAACCGATCCAACCGGCACGGCCTTGATCCTGGTGGGCGGCACGGGCGAAAACATGATCGCGGTGGTGGCCGGTGCCAACGGTACGGTGAGCGCGGCGCAGGCCGAGGCGGCGGTCGAAGCCATGAAGACCGGCGATATCCTGATGCTGCAACTCGAAATCCCGGCCGAGGCGGTAGAGACGGCGCTCAACGCGGCGCGCGCCAAAGGCGTGCTGACGGTGATCAACACGGCGCCGCTGACCGGCGATGCAGCCCGGCTTGCCCGGCTCGCAGATATTGTGGTCGCCAATGAAACGGAATTCGAACTGCTGGCCGGAAACCCGATCCCGGACGCTGCAGCGCGCCAGGAGATGTTGAAAAAACTGCACGCGCAAACCGGCCAGACATTTGTCGTCACGCTCGGTGGCGACGGCGTGGTCGCGATCCGCGACGGAGCGATCGTGACGGCCGAGGGCCTGAAGATCGAACCGGTCGATACGGTCGGCGCCGGCGACACGTTTTGCGGTTACCTGGCCGCAAGCCTCGAACAGGGGCTCGATTTTGCGAAAGCGCTCCGCCGCGCCGCGGTGGCCGGTTCCCTCGCCTGTCTCAGCCGCGGCGCCCAGCCGTCGATCCCGCCTGCCGAGGCGGTCGATGCCAGGGTCTAAGCTGCCCTGATCGAGCTTCCGGTGGCATTTTCCTTGCCTGCTTGCTCCACCTCAGAGCCGGGCGACCCGCTCGGTCAGCAATTCGAAAAAGCCGTCGGCATCGACATGACGCATCACCTTGACATTCGGCTTGCGGCCGGAGACGTGCCACCAGTCAACCACCGTCATGCCCATCGTCAACTCCGACTGCGTCTCGATCTCGACATTGCAGTCGCGGCCGGAAAAGAGGTCGGGCTTGATGAGGTAGGCGATGACCGTCGGATCATGCAGCGGTCCGCCATCGGAGCCGTATTTTTCGATGTCGAAGCGCTCGAAGAAGGCGAGCCACGCGACCAGGACCTCCGCCGGACGGGTGCCGAGCGCGGCGATCTTCTCGACCCGGGCTTTAGTCGTCAGCAATTGGTGGGTGACGTCGAGCGGCATCATGACGATCGGCATGCCCGAGGCGAAGACGATCTTTGCCGCTTCGGGATCGACATAGATGTTGAACTCGGCGGCCGGCGTGATGTTGCCACCCTCGAAAAAGCCGCCGCCCATCATCACCAGTTCTTTAGCGCGCCCAGCGATATCCGGCGCTTTCTCGAGAGCGAGCGCGATATTGGTGAGCGGCCCGAGCGTGCAGAGCGTGACCGTTCCGGCAGGCTCGGTGCGCAAGGTGTCGATGATGAAGTCGACCGCATGGATATCTTTCACCGGCATTGTCGGTTCGGGCAATTCGATGCCGTCGAGGCCGGTCCTGCCGTGCACGTGCTCGGCGGTGACTTGCGGGCGCGTGGTTGGCTTTAGCGCACCCTCGTAAACCGGCGCATCCGGCCTGCCGCAGAGTTCGCAGACGATCCGGAGGTTGCGGCTGGTGTAGGAAAGCGGCACGTTTCCGGCGACCGCGCAGAGACCAAGCACCTCGATCTCGTCGGGGCTCGCAAAGGCAAGCATGATCGCCGCGGCATCGTCCTGACCCGGGTCGGTATCGATGATAATCTTCCTGCGCTGCATGAATGCTCCTTTTTTCCGGGAAGTGGTCCACAACCTGACATTCTGTCAAGTGCCGTATGATCGGGGCATCGAGCAGCCGTGACCATCAGCCCCGCCGCTCATCCTTGCGGTCGCGGCCGGAACCTCCCATATAACGGCTGAGTTGGCGGGCCGCCCGGCGGGCGCCAACATGGTCGCTTGTTGCAAGGACTGGACGATGAGCCGAATGACGCCGTTTGCGAGCCCTCTGCTTCTGGGCTTCGACGCCATGGAAAAGACACTCGAACGCCTGGCGAAGGCGAACGACGGTTATCCTCCCTATAATATCGAACGCCTCCGCGCCGATGCTTCCGGGGCCCCTGAGCGGCTGCGAATCACGCTGGCCGTGGCCGGCTTTTCCGAAGCCGAACTCGATGTGACGACGGAAGAAAACCACCTCGTCATTCGCGGACGCCAGACGGAACAGGGTGATCGCGACTATCTTTACCGCGGCATTGCTGCACGCCAGTTCCAGCGTATGTTCGTGCTCGCCGACGGAATGCAGGTTTCCGGCGCCTCGCTCAAGAACGGTTTGCTGTCGGTTGACCTTATCCGGCCGGAGCCCGCACGCATGGTGCGAAAAATTAACATTTCCGTCTCAGAGTAGGTCAACGGCGCCAATGCCGTTGCCCCTCAATGCTGGAGGCTGGAATGCTCCTGAAAGAAGCGAATACGCGTTTGACGCAGTCCGAACTTGCTCATCTGGGCGCTGGAGAGGTCGGGTATATTCGCAAGATGCGGTCGGACGAAGTGTCCCGCTGCTTCCCTGAAGCCCCGGATATCGATCCCAGTCTCGATCTTTGGGCCCTGTTCGGCGCAGATGGCACGCCGATCCTTTTGACCGACAATCGCTCCAGCACCTTCTTCAAGGCTGCTGAAGACGACCTGAAGACCGTCAGCCTGCACTGACCTTTCAGGCTTTCCTGAACGTCAGATAGGCCGAGGAACGGCCTTCCCGGCGGGCCTTGTTCTCGTATCGCGTACCTGGCCAGCCGGCGAAGGGCGTCAGCCAGTCGGAAGATTGCTCCGCCTGCCATTGAAAACCGCCATGGTCGCGGCAATGGATCAGCGTCCAGTTGACATAGGTGTCGATGTCGGATGCGAACAGGAACAGACCGCCCGGCTTCAGCACGCGGTGGAAACGGTCGAGATTGACCGCAGACACAAACCGCCTTTTCCAATGTTTCCGCTTCGGCCACGGGTCCGGATAGAGCAGGTCGATGCGATCGAGCGATGCATCCGGCAGCCAGTCCAGCACCTGCGTGGCGTCGTCGTCATGGACCCGGATATTCTTCAGTCCCAGTTCGTCGACGCGCGACAGAAGTTTCGCCATGGAATTGACGAAAGGCTCGACGCCGATGAAGCCGGTTTTTGGGTTTTCCTGCGCACGGTGGACCAGGTGCTCGCCGCCGCCGAAACCGATTTCCAGCCGCAGTTCCTCGAACGGTACCGGAAATAACTCTGACAGCACCACCGGCGCTGGCGCCTGAAGATCGAGCTTCAGCGCAGGCAGCAATGTCGCCATCCCCTCCGCCTGGCGTTCGCGGAGCTGCTTGCCCTTGCGGCGTCCGAAAAAGGCTTCGGTGCTGCGGCTCGGGTGCTGCGGTTCGGTCATAGGTTGGTCTCTCATGATAAAAGCGGGCGTCTCCGTCAGGAGGCACCCGCTTTACAGTTTTATGGAGCTATCCGTAAAGGCCGATCAGGCAGCCTTGAGGGTCTCTTCCTTCAGCGCATCCTTGAGCGGCTTCGCCAGATCGGTCTTCTCCCAGGAGAAGGAACCGTCGCGGCCGGCCTTGCGGCCGAAATGGCCGTAAGCCGAAGTCTTGGCATAGATCGGCTTGTTGAGGTCGAGATGGCGGCGGATACCGGTCGGCGACAGGTCCATGACCTTGCGGATGGCGGCTTCCACCTGGTCTTCCGTCACGCCCTTGCCCGTGCCGTGCAGGTCGACATAGATCGACAGCGGCTGGGCGATGCCGATGGCGTAGGAGATCTGGATGGTGCAGCGGTCGGCAATGCCGGCGGCAACGACGTTCTTCGCCAGATAACGGGCGGCGTAGGCGGCCGAACGGTCGACCTTGGTCGTGTCCTTGCCGGAAAATGCGCCGCCGCCATGCGGAGCCGCGCCACCGTAGGTGTCGACGATGATCTTGCGGCCGGTAAGGCCCGCGTCACCATCCGGACCACCGATGACGAACTTGCCGGTCGGATTGATATACCACTTGCAATCCTTGGCGATCGGCAGGTCGCCGAGCGCTTCGCGGATATAGGGTTCGACGACCTGGCGGACCTTCTTGGAATCCCAGCTCTCGTCGAGGTGCTGGGTGGAAAGAACGATCGAGTCGACCGCGGCCGGCTTGCCGTTCTCGTAACGCACGGTCACCTGGCTCTTGGCGTCCGGGCCGAGCTTGCCGGCGTCACCCTCGCCCTTCTTGCGGGCGATGGCGAGCAGCTGCAGGATCTTGTGGGAGTAATAGATCGGCGCCGGCATGAGATCCGGCGTTTCCTTGCAGGCGTAACCGAACATGATGCCCTGGTCGCCGGCACCTTCGTCGCCCTGCTTGTCGGCCGCGCTGTCAACGCCCTGCGCGATATCGGCAGACTGGGAATGCAGCAGCACGTCGATCTTGGCCGTCTTCCAGTGGAAGCCTTCCTGCTCGTAACCGATGTCGCGGATCGCCTTGCGGGCGGCCGACTTGAACTTCGAGGGATTGATGACGTCCTTGCCGTCCTTGTCCTTCTTCATCAGGCTCGGCGGCAGGCGGACTTCGCCGGCAATGACGACACGGTTCGTGGTTGCCAGCGTTTCGCAGGCAATGCGCACGGTCCAGGGATCGACGCCGGTCTTGGCCGCCTCGCGGTACACAAGATCTACAATTTCATCGGAGATACGATCACAAACCTTGTCCGGATGGCCCTCGGCAACGGACTCGCTGGTGAACAGATAACTTGCGCGCATTACGGGATTCCCCTCAAAGAAACGAACGCACCTGTGTTAGTGATTTCCATCGACAAACACAAGCGTACAACGACATAAATATATCTTTATGTCTACAAGTCGGGCATTCCCGCAACACCCGACGCTCCGAAGCGGGCAACAAAAAAGCGGCCCGGAGGCCGCTTCTGTGCTGATATCGATGAGCTTTATTCGACCTCGGCATCCGCTGCCAGGGCCTTGACGAGATCTACCACACGCCGGCGAACTTTCGGGTCCGAAATCTTCACGAAAGCCCGGTTCAGTTGCAGGCCTTCGGAGGAGGAGAGGAAATCGACCACGTAGTTGGAGCTTGAGGCTTCCGCCATGCCGCCCTGACCGCCTTGATCGCCCGGCGCATCTTCGAAGAAGAAGGAGACCGGCACGTTGAGAATGCTGGAGATGTTCTGCAGACGGCTCGCACCAACGCGGTTCGTGCCCTTCTCGTATTTCTGAATCTGCTGGAACGTAATGCCAAGGCTTTCACCGAGCTTTTCCTGGCTCATTCCGAGCATGGTGCGGCGAAGGCGAATTCGGCTCCCGACATGAATATCGATCGGGTTCGGCTTCTTTTTGTTTTCAATCATAACGATGTCCTGACGACGTTTGTGGTTCAATCCTCACAACCCGGTCTGCGTGTGGAGATACACTTCGCGCGGCTGGTCACAACAGGCTCAACGTTTGAAGCATATGGCGAGACGAAAGGCTGAGACCACTATGCAATTTTAGGGGTTTTTGGTCAATTCGTCCTAAAATTAAAACCAGCGCGCGAGATGGCTGCAATCAACAACATCAGCGCAAGAACCAACCAGAAGTGCTGTTCCCGAGCATTCACATCCCAATGCGGGATTGAAATACCGCCCAGGGTTGCGTCCATCACGCCTTTTTGATTATAGTCCAAGCCACGGATCATCCTTCCGAAGGGGTCGACAACCGCCGAAACGCCTGTATTTGCCCCGCGAATCAGCGGAAGGCCGTTTTCGACGGCGCGGATTCGAGCCTGCTGGAAGTGCTGATAGGGGCCCGGCGTCGCTCCGAACCAGCCGTCATTGGTAACATTCAGAAGCGCGCTTACCCGCTCCACCTCCGGCCCGATCTCGTCGGGGAAGATCGCCTCGTAACAGATCAGCGGATAGAAGGTCCTGCCCCCCGGCAGGGTCAACATGGCCCGCACCGGTGCCGCACTGAATCCCCCCGGCATGGCGATTGCATCGGGAATGCCGAGATTGCGCAGGAGATCCTCATAGGGAACATATTCCCCGAACGGGACGAGATGCAGCTTGTCGGAGGCCGAAACGATCTGGCCTTCGCTGTCGATCACATAGATGGAATTGTAGAAACGCGGCGCGATGCCCGCGCCTGCATCTTCCGAACGCACCGCGCCGGTAATCAGAACCTGGCCGTCCTGCAGCACCTCGGCGATGCGGGTCAGCGCATCCGGGTTCTGGGTCAGAATGAAGGGGACGGAGGTTTCCGGCCAGACGATGATGTCCGGCCGCCTGCCGCCGTTTTCGGGCGGCAAAGCCGACAACGCAAGATGTTCCTCGAAGATCGCCGCCCGCTCGGCATCGTCCAGTTTTCGCGCCTGGTCGATTACCGGCTGGACGATGCGGACGACCGGCTGATTGTCCGCAGCTGGAACCGGCGCGGCGTCGGCGACGTGCAGACGATAGGCGCCATAACCCAGATGGGCGGCAAACAGCAGGACTGCGAGCGTCAGTCCGGTCCGCATGCCCTTTTTGGTGCCGATCAGGGCGGGCGCCGAAAATACGAAGACGGCAAGAACCGTCACGCCGAAAATGCCGAGCGCGGCTGCGGACTGCATCATCAGCGGCATGGGCATCGCGCCATAACCGACCGCATTCCAGGGGAAGCCGGTGGCGACGAAGCCGCGAAGCCATTCGGCCAGACCGAAGCCGAAGGCGAGCGAGGCCATCCGCCCGAAACCATCCGACCAGAATATGCGGGCAATCGCCGTCGCAAGACCGTAAAAGAGCGCGAGATAGGCAGGCAGGCCAAGAACCGCGAGCGGCAGTGCCCAGGCGAATTCGTCTGCTTCCACCAGAAGCGCATTGCCGAGCCACCAGAGGCCGGCGACGAAATAGCCGAAACCGAAGACCCAGCCGATCCAGAAGGCCGACCGGAACCGCGCGAACCGTCCCCCATCCGGATTGCCGGTGGAACCGTCCATCAGCCAGACGAGCAGCGTAAAGGAGATGAAAAGCGCTGCGAAGAAGCCGAAGGGCGGCAGGGCGAGCGCACCGAGCGCACCCGCGACAAAAGCAACGGCGACGCGCGGGAAGCCCCAGAGAAGCATGATCCTGCCCGCCAGCCGCTCCATCTATGTTCCCTTCCGCCCCCGAATCAGCGGCTGCAGTCTTTCAAAAAATGGCGGGCTTGTCGTGAGGTCAAAGAGGCGGACACCTCAGGGATCTTTCAGGGCTGGTGATTGCGTCCGTCGGCGTCCTGAGCGGATGGCGCCGGCAGCAGGGCAGTCGTCGGTGTCTGATCGGTGAGCAGCATTTCGCCCTCCCCTTTCTGTCGGCGGCGCGCGAGCGTCCGCTTGCGCAGGATCCGGACGCGCTTGATGCGGCGAGGATCGGCCTCCAGGATCTGGAATTCGAAACCGGGCACCGCCTGCACCACTTCGCCGCGCACCGGGATGCGGCCAAGCGCGGAGAAGATCAGCCCGCCCAGCGTATCGACGTCTTCGAGGCGGTCGCGAATGTCGAAATCGGAACCGATCGCCTTGGCGATCTCCTCGAGTTCGATACGCGCATCGGCGACGAAGACATCCTCGCTGGTGCGCGAGAACATCACCTCTTCATTGTCATGTTCGTCCTCCACGTCGCCGATCACCATTTCGACGATATCCTCATGGGTGACGAGACCGTCGGTCCCGCCATATTCGTCGATGACGAGCGCGAGCTGGGTGCGGGCCGCCTGCATGCTCTGCATCAGGTCCGAAGCGAGCATGGATGGCGGCACGAACAAGATCTTTCGGATCAGGCCTGCTTCGGCAACCGTCTGCTCCAGGTCGACGCGGCCGAGGTCGAAGGCAGGCCGCGGAGTGCGTACCGTCTTCTCCGCCTTGTCCGGCTTGTCGGTGGCAAGCGGCATCGGCTGTGTGGGTGCGGCGCGCGCGCTGGTGCGCCGTTTGTTGCGAGCCTGCTTGGCCAGGTAGGAAAGGAGGTCGCGGATATGGACCATGCCACGCGGATCATCGAGCGTATCGTTGTAGACCGGCATGCGCGAGCGGCCGGTTTCCTCGAAATGGATCATCAGCTCGCCGATGGTCATGGTCATGTCGACCGCCTCGATGTCGGCGCGCGGCACCATGATGTCTTCGACGCGGATCTCACGGAACCGGAGAATGTTGTGCAGCATCGCCCGTTCCTCGGGCGAAAAGGCATTGCTGATATTGGTGTCGGTCATCAGCGCGTCGGCAAGGTCCTCGCGGAGCTTCTCGCCCTGCGACGGCCTGAGCAGCCTGACCGCGCGCGACCAGAAAGAGCTTTGGTGTTTGTGGGCTTCCGCTCGAGACGGACTACTGCCCTCTTCCGAGGAACTCGAGTCGGCGTCCTTGCCCTCACGGGTCGGGTTTGTCGAAAAGTCGTTCATTGATCCAGACTATACTATCGGGTCTTGCCCCGCATAGGGGTCAGATAGGCCAAGGGTGGCCAAAATGCGAGTCTCCAACGCTTCCATTCTTTCCGCTTCGTCCGTTTGCATATGGTCGTAGCCGAATAGATGCAGGAAACCGTGGACGAGCAGATGGGTCAGATGATCCTCGAAACTCTTGTCAAGATCAACCGCTTCCCGCTCAACTGTCTCGCGAGCGATGACGATATCGCCGAGCATCGGCCCCGGCATCTTGCCGGGTTCGAGCGGAAAGGCGGGGAAGGACAGGACATTGGTCGGCTTGTCCTTGCCGCGCCATTCGGCGTTGATTTCCCTAATCGCCGCGTCGTCGGTAAAGACCAGCGACAATTCCGGGGCGATCTTCGGGAATGGCTGTTTTTCCTGGCCCGCCAGAAACTCGGCCGCCGCGCCAAGCGTTTTTTCGCTTAAGGCCAAAAGGGCCGGCTCTTCGGGCCAGCCCTCGTCTTCAATGCTGATCTGTATGTCGAGTTGGGGCATAAGGTTTGGAGCCGACCGTTACCGGTCGACTTCCTCGCTTTCCTCGTGGACGGCATATTGCGCGTCATAGGCCCGGACGATGCGGCCGACCAGCGGATGGCGGACCACATCGGTATCCTTGAAGCGGATCACCGAAATGCCCTCGACCCCTTTCAGGATCTGCAGCGCCTCCACCAAGCCTGATTTCACGCCGCGCGGAAGATCGACCTGACTCGGGTCGCCCGTGATGATCATCCTGGCGTTTTCGCCGAGACGGGTCAGGAACATCTTCATCTGCATCGACGTGGTGTTCTGTGCCTCGTCGAGGATGACGGCGGCGTTTGCGAGCGTGCGGCCGCGCATGAAGGCGAGCGGCGCGATTTCGATGACACCGGCGGTGATCGCCCGCTCCACCTTGTCGCCCGGCATCATGTCGTAGAGGGCGTCATAGAGCGGCCGCAGATAAGGATCGACCTTGTCCTTCATGTCGCCGGGCAGAAAGCCCAGGCGCTCGCCGGCTTCGACGGCCGGACGCGACAGGATGATGCGATCGACGGCCCCACGCTCCAGAAGCTGTGCGGCATGAGCGACGGCGAGATAGGTCTTGCCGGTACCGGCCGGACCGACGCCGAAAACGAGCTCCGACCGTTCCAGCGCCCGCATATAGGCGTCCTGGGTTGGCGTGCGTGCGACGACCGTCTTCTTCTTGGTGGAAATCTGGCTCATGGAGAGCTTGGCTTTTTTCTCCAGCGTCGGCAGTTGCAGCTGGTCGTCGGCCGCCTGCGCCATGCGGATCGCGCCGTCGACGTCGGAGGTATCGACCGAGCCGCCCTTCTGGATGCGCTCGTAAAGGAAATCCAGCGCCCGGCGCGCCTGGTTGGTCGCCGTCAGATCGCCGGAGATCGCCACCGAATTGCCGCGTGCCCTGGCATCGATGTGAAGCCGTTCTTCGAGAAGCTTGAGATTTTGATCGAACTGACCGAAAAGCTCGCTGGCGAACCTATTGTTCTCGAACGTCAGGACAAAGTGATTGGCGTCGGTAGCGGCGGTTCGGGGGTGGCGCGCGGATGAAGAAACCAATTCACGTCCGTTCAAGTAGGGCAAGCTCCTCGATGTTAGCTCAGGCTCCTATTAAACTCTCTGCCGGGTCGGCAAACAAGCTGTTCGGGCCGGTTCCACTGATTCGTACCTGTATAATGTCACCGATTTGCGATGTTTTTGCATCAACATTCACAGACTGAAGCCAGGGAGAGCGTCCAATTATCTGTCCTGGCATGCGACCGGGCTTTTCCAGCAACAGGTCGATGACCTTTCCGACGCAGGATTTGGCGAATTCGGCCTGCTGTTTCAAGAGCAGGGCCTGCAATCTTTCGAGCCGCTCCGCCTTCACCTCTTCCGGCACCTGATCGCCAAGATCGGCGCCGGGCGTGCCGGGGCGGGTCGAATATTTGAAGGAATAGGCCTGCGCGTAGTTCACGTCCTCGACGAGGCGCAGCGTATCTTCGAAGTCCTTGTCCGTCTCGCCGGGGAAACCGACGATGAAATCTCCGGCGATGGCGATGTCCGGCCGGGCTTCGCGGATGCGCTCGATCAGGCGAAGATATTCGGCAGCCGTGTGGCGACGATTCATCGCCTTCAGGATACGGTCCGAACCGGCCTGAACCGGCAGATGCAGGTAGGGCATCAGGGTGCGCAGGTTGCGATGGGCTTCGATCAGCCGGTCATCCATGTCGCGGGGATGGCTGGTCGTGTAGCGCAGACGGGCGAGGCCCGGGATTTCCGCAAGGCGATAAAGCAAGTCGCCGAGGCTCCATTCACCGACTTTCGGACCATCGGCCCGCCAGGCATTGACGTTCTGGCCGAGCAGCGTGATCTCGCGCACGCCGCTCTCGACCAGCCGCGAGGCTTCGTCGACGATCTGCTGGACTGGGCGGGAGACTTCAGAACCACGCGTATAGGGCACCACGCAGAAGGTGCAGAACTTGTCGCAGCCTTCCTGGACGGTCAGGAAGGCGGTGACGCCGCGGGCGCGGATCTTCGCCTTCTCGGTAACAGGCAGGTGCTCGAACTTGTCCTCGACCGCATATTCGGTGTCGACGACCGGCTTTCCGCCGCGGGCGCGCCTCAGCGCTTCCGGCAGGCGATGGTAGGTCTGCGGGCCGATCACCACGTCGACGGCCGGCGCGCGGCGGATGATTTCCTCGCCTTCGGCCTGGGCGACGCAGCCGGCGACGCCGATCATCAGCTCCCTGCCTTCGGCAGCCCGCGCCTTCTTCATGTCGCGAAGACGCCCGAGCGCCGAATAGACCTTGTCGGCCGCTTTTTCGCGGATGTGACAGGTGTTGAGGAGGATGAGGTCGGCCTCGCCCATCTCCTCGGTCGGCACGTAACCTTCGCCCGCCAGCGCATCGCTCATGCGGCCCGAATCATAGACATTCATCTGGCAGCCATAGGTCTTGATGAAGACCTTGCGGGAATTCGAGCGCTGGACCGGCTCGTCGGCGGCCACGGAAAGGGAGACGTGTTCGTTCATGGCTCGCTCCATACCGCAAGAAGACCCGGAAATGAAGCGTTTCCTAAAGGGTGTCGTAGTCACGACCCCGCAGATGGCGGATCAGCATGCGCCGAAGTCGGCTCGTCACGGCCATGCTCAGATGCTTGCGGTTGTCGCCGGCGCGGAAATCGACCGTTTCCCCGAAGGCGACGTCCACGTCGAGCGCGCCTTCCTTCAGGACGCCGAGCAGATGCGGCACGAGTTCGATATCGCCAGGCCACGCCGCGATCGGCCGATGGTAACGGCCCATGGCCATGCCGTGGATGCGGGTATAGGCGATCGCCACCGGCTGGACATGCACCACGCCTTCGGGCGTATGCTGCACCGCTGCGGCGGCAGCGCCGAACAATGACGACTTGACCTCCAGAAGCCGGTTGCCATCGGAGGTGGTACCCTCGGGAAAAAGCACGACGATCTCGCCGGCCGCCATGCGCTCGGCAATCTCGTTCACCTGATCGCCGGTGCGGCGCTTCTGCTCACGGACGACGAAGATGCTCTTCTGCAGCTTGGCGAGCGTGCCGAAGACCGGCCATTCCGACACTTCCATCTTGGCAATGAAGACGACGTCGGCGATTGCGCCGAGCACGAGAATATCCTTCCACGACGCATGATTGCAGGCCAGCATCAGCGGCCGGCGGCGCTCCAGCGTTCCGTGCACATGAATACGGATGCCAAGCAGAAAACAGGCGGTCTTGTGCCAGTAGCGCGGGATATAGCGGCGGATCTTGAGGTCGAAGGCGAGGCCGAGGAGCTGAAACGGCAGCAGGACCAGCGTAACTGCGAAAAGAGCAACGAAAACGAAGCCGATCCGCGCCCAAGTAATCACTTATCGTCCTTGTCCAGCGGGATGCCGTAGAGCTCCAGCCGGTGGCCGACGAGACGGAACCCATGCTCCCGGGCGATGCGTTCCTGCAGCGCCTCGATTTCCGCCGAGCGGAACTCGATGACATTGCCGGTATTGAGATCGATCATGTGGTCGTGATGTTCCTCCGGCACGGTCTCGTAACGCGAGCGGCCGTCGCGGAAGTCGTGACGTTCGATGATCCCTTCGTCCTCGAACAATTTTACCGTGCGGTAAACCGTCGAGATCGAGATGCGCGGATCGACCTTGGAGGACCGGCGATAGAGTTCCTCGACATCCGGATGGTCAACGGACTCCTGCAGGATACGCGCGATCACGCGGCGTTGATCCGTCATTCGCATGCCTTTCTCGGCACACAGCTCCTCCAGGGTCTTGGAAAGGTCTGTCATGTCGTTTTGGCCTTCGAAACGTTCCCGTAGAAACTAACGGACTAGCGAAGAACTCGGCTCATGACAAGCGCCGTGGATCGCGTCCCGTCCGGCCCGGCATAATAGGCCGGGCGCTCGCCCACTTTCTGGAAACCGAGCTTGCGGTAAAGCTCGACAGCAGGGCGATTCGCCGCCTCCACTTCCAGGAACATGCTCTCCCCGCCACGCGCCGCCGCCTCGCGCAGGGCGGCCTGCATCAGACGCCAGCCGAGCCCCACCCGGCCGAATTTCTCGTTGACGGCGACCGTCAGGATCTCCGCCTCGCCCGCCGCCTCGCGCGACAGAACGAAGCCGCCGAGCGGCTTGGAGAAAAACGCATTGGTCTGACGGGCGATAAAACCGAAGACATTTTGCTGCAGGAGCAGGTTCTGGAATTCCCCGTCACTCCACTGACGCGGAAATCGCTGGCCATGCAGTTCGGAGATCTCCAGGCAATCGCTCGCCTCCATCGGCACGACTTCGAAATACGGCTTCCAGGTCAGGTAATCGTCGAGCATCGGCGCAGTCTGTACATTCACGAACGGGCAAGGGCAAAACCGGTCTGCGGTTTCGCATCTGGTCCACGAAGATACAATGGTTTGGGACGTTGCGCATCCACAGGTTTTTCGGCGGCGATGCGCGCGACCACGGCAATATCGAAACGATCCCGCCCGTCATGTTCGGCAACTTCCTTGCCAAGGGAATGCTTGGTCCAGGAGCCGGTCATTACTGCCGAATGAGACTTGGCGAGTTCCGAAACATCTTCTGGCGAGAGTGCCGCAGGTTGGCTCAACGCCTCCCCGTTGGCGGAAAACGCCTGGGTATAGACCTCGTTGCGCTTGGCATCCATCGCGACAACGACCGGCTGGCCCTTGTGTTCGCCCAGAAACTTGACCGCGAGGGCCTCGAGAGTGGTCACACCGACCGATTCCACGCCGAGGGCAAGCCCCAGACCACGGGCGGTGGCCACGCCGACGCGAATGCCGGTGAAGGAGCCCGGCCCTATGACGACTGCAACTCGCTCGACGGCTTTGAGAGGAAGACCCGCTGCGGCCAGCGCCTCGTCGATGACCGCCATCAGCCTTTCGGCATGGCCCTTGCCGATCGTCTCGGTGATTTCAGACAGCACTTTGCCCGCGGCGCTGTCGTAGAGCGCTGCGGAGCAATCCACCCCGGCGGTATCGATGGCGAGAACAATCATTCAACGGGGCCGGCGGGCTCAGAGCGCTTCGACAGCCTGCACTTCCGGAACGAAATGCTTGAGCAGGTTCTGCACCCCGTGCTTCAGCGTCGCCGTGGAAGACGGGCAGCCGGAGCATGCACCCTTCATGTTGAGGTAGACCGTGCCGTCGCGGAAACCCTTGAAGGTAATGTCGCCGCCGTCCTGGGCGACGGCCGGGCGGACGCGGGTTTCAAGCAGTTCCTTGATCGTCGCGACGATCGTTTCGTCGTCCTCGTCGAAGAACTCGCCTTCCACGTCGGATATTTCAGCAAGCGTGGATGCACCGCCCATGACCGGCGCGCCGGACATGAAATGCTCCATGATCGAACCGAGGATCGCCGGCTTCAGGTGCTGCCATTCGGCGCTTTCCTTGGTGACGGTGATAAAGTCGTAGCCGAAATAGACGCCGGTGACGCCGGAGATGCCGAACAGCCGCTCGGCCAGCGGAGATGCTTCCGCCTCGCCGGCATTGCGGAAATCGGCGGTGCCTTTATCCATAACGACTTTGCCAGGCAGGAACTTCAGGGTCGCCGGGTTGGGGGTGGCTTCCGTCTGAATGAACATCTCGTCTCTCCTGGGGCACGGCGCCCCTCGCAAATTTAGAACTCTTCAAAAGAAGATAAGCCGTATCAGCTTTTCGTTCAAGTGCTCCTTTGCCTGCGCAAGATCAAGTCCGCAATCAGGCCAGTGCGTCAATTTCCTCGGCGGTCAGCGTGTCGGGCAGCACGGTGACGGGGATCGGGAACGCAGCAACCGCGGATACCAGGGGTCCCGGCCCTTCCTTGGTGGAGCCGGCCGCAAGCACGAGGACCGCGATATCGCGGTCTTCCTCGACCAACTGGATGATCTGTTCGCTGGCGTTGCCTTCGCGGATCACGATTTCCGGATCGATTCCAATCGTCTCGCGCACCTTCTGGGCGGTCTTGGCCATCACCGCATCCGCCTCTTCCCGAGCCTCGGCGCGCATGATCTGCTCGACGCCCAGCCATTGCTGGAAATCGCCTTCGGGAATGACGAAAAGCAGAACAAGACCACCGTTGGAGTTCTTGGCGCGGCGGCCCGCGTAGTGGACCGCCTTTTCACATTCCGGCGTGCCGTCTATGACCGCCATGAACTTGCGCCGGTGTCCTTCAAGCCGCGAAAGCCGTTTCGATACCATGCCGCCCCTCCTTCGCATGTAGACGACCCAAGCAGTCGTGATGCGGAACTTATACCAACCGAAAAAAATGAAAACCCGCCACGAATGTCGTGACGGGTATGCAATTTCTGCGTGACTCGAAAGGCGCCGATGATCTCAGCGCAGGAAACCGACGATGTCGAAGACGTCTCCCATAACCTTCTCGGCGCGGGCGCGGGCGCGCTCGCCACCATCCTTGAGGATGGCATCGATATGGGTCGTATCGTCCATCAGGCGGCGCATTTCCGAGGTGATCGGCGAAAGCACGTGCACGGCGAGGTCGGCCAGAGCCGGCTTGAAGACCGAGAACTGCTGGCCGCCATATTCGGCGAGAACGTCTGCCTTGGTCCGGTCGGCAAGGGCTGCATAGATACCGACAAGATTGTCGGCTTCCGGGCGGCCCTTGAGGCCTTCGATTTCGCTCGGAAGGCCTTCCGGATCAGTCTTGGCCTTGCGGATCTTCTTGGCGATCTCTTCCGGATCGTCCATCAGGTTGATGCGCGACAGGTCCGACGGATCGGATTTCGACATTTTCTTGGTGCCGTCACGCAACGACATGACGCGCGGTGCCGGCCCCTCGATCAGCGGCTCGACCAGCGGGAAGAAGCCATGGATCGGCTCCTCGCCGACGACCATGTCGACGCCGGTGCCGGCCGCGCGGATCTTCTCCTGGAAGTCGATGTTGAACTTCTGGGCAATATCGCGGGCAAGCTCCAGGTGCTGCTTCTGGTCGTCGCCGACCGGCACGTGGGTGGCACGGTAGACAAGAATGTCGGCGGCCATCAGGCTCGGATAGGCGAGCAGGCCGAGCGAGGCGTTCTCGCGGTCCTTACCGGCCTTGTCCTTGAACTGGGTCATGCGGTTCATCCAGCCGATGCGGGCGACGCAATTGAAGACCCAGGCGAGTTCCGCATGCTGCGGCACGGCCGACTGGTTGAAGACGATATGTTTCTTCGGATCGATACCCGAAGCGATGAAGGCGGCAGCGATCGAGCGGATCTGGCCCCGCAGGTCGTCATGGACGAGCTGGGCGGTGATCGCGTGCAGATCGACGACGCAATAGATGCAGTCGTTGTTTTCCTGCAGCGCCACGAACTTGCGGATCGCGCCGAGGTAGTTGCCGAGATGGAGATTGCCGGTCGGCTGGACGCCTGAAAAGACAAGCGGCTTGAAGGTGTTCATATCGTCCTCAATTAGGCTGGTGGAGGGCCCCAGACCCGAAGGGTCATGTTGCTAACGCGCGGGCTTATGCACGGCGAAGCGCAGAGGATCAAGAGCATCAGCGCGCTGCGTGTTCAATCAGATCCCAGGTGTTGCCGTAGGGATCGGCAAACACCGCCACCGACCCGTAGATTTCATGCCGCGGTTCCTCGAGGAAACGGACGCCCCTGGCGGTCATGGCGGCATGATCGCGGGCGAAATCGTCGGTCTTCAGGAAGAAGCCGACCCGGCCGCCGGTCTGGTTGCCAATCGCGGCCTTCTGCGTGTCGGTTGCGGCTTCAGCCAGGAGCAGTGCCGCCCCCTCGCCGCCCTTCGGCTTCACGACGACCCAACGCTTGCCCTCCGGCTGCACGCTGTCCTCCAGGCAATCGAAGCCGAGCACGCCGCAATAAAAGTCCTTCGCTCGATCGTAGTCGTCGACGATCAGGGCCACGAGAAACAGCGATTGGACGGGCATACGGAAACTCCGGATTCGAGTGATCTAGCCGCCTGCAGATTGCCGGCCGGGGGCGGTTTTGGTGGAGCGATGAGCTCCATTCAGAAGGTCCCGCGAGACACTACAGCCACAAAAGAGCAGCCCACATATCATTCGAGGTAGGGCCACGAAATGCCTACCTCATTAGGCGTATAACTCCTAAGTCAATACGCCTAAAGGCAAAATTTTTCTCTATGCTTCTCCGAATAGATTAATGAATGTTAGTCTTTTAGGCAGCCACAATCCCATTTCCGAGCAAAATTCTCCTTATTCATGCCCTTTTTGAAAAGGAAATACCCAGGCGTACCACGGTTAACCGGTCATGAACGACACGGTCTGTCCTCGGGGGATACCCATGCGCATCATATTTCGCGTCGCGCTTTCCTGCCTATTGGCGCTAGGCTTGAATGTCACCGCAGAAGCTGGCGAAAACCAAAAGCGAAGAAGCACTTCCTTCAAGCACGATTATTCTGCCTTCTTTACCGTGCAGCGGATCAGCGTTCGCACCAGTTGCTTTCCGGAAAAACTGGGGGCCATCCTTGCGCATATCGCGCGCGAAACCGGCCGCAAGCCGATGGTCACATCCGGCCATCGCCCGCATTCGGGCAGGTCGCAGCATAGTCATTGTTATGCGGCCGACATCCGGGTCCCGGGTGTATCGGAACGAGCAATCCTCGCCGCCGCGGCCAACGCACCCGGCATCGGCGGCATCGGCCGCTATTGCAACGGCATCGTCCATGTGGATGTCGGGCCGAAACGCCGGTGGGCGTATTGCGGGCGGCGCAAGCGAGGTTAAATCTTCGGCTTCCGCTTGATGTTCCGGCGTATCATGCCAATGTCGGCGCCGCCGATCAGGAAGGCGCAGGCGAAATAGACAACCATCGCCAGGACGAGCAGGCAGGAGAGTGCCGCGACCTGATGGATCAGCAGGGCATCCGGGGTCAGCCACGGCCCGGCATAGCTAAGCGCATAGACCAGCGCCGCGGACATGATCGCGGTCGAGACGAGCAGCAGCACCGTGCGCTTGGCGAGTGCCCATTCCCATGTGAGATGGCCGCGCCAGACGAGCGTCGCGAACAGCAGAATGGTATTTATCCAGCCCGCCGCCGCCTCGGCGGTCGCGATGCCGCGTTCGGCGATCAGCGGGAAAAGCGAAATCGCCAGGCCCGAATTGATGACGACCGAGAGCATGGTGAAACGCATCGGCGTCTTGGTGTCCTCGCGGGCATAAAAACCGGGCTGCAACGCCTTGATCAGCACGAAGCCCGGCAGACCGATGCCGTAGATGGCAAGGACTGAGGCGACGACCGAGGTGTTTTCGGCGGAGAAGGCGCCGCGCTCATAGAGCACCCGGATGATCGCGTCCGACAGGATCCAAAGCCCGGCCGCGGCCGGAAGCGTCAGGAACAGCACAAATTCGATCGAGCGGTTCTGGGTATTGGCGGCTTCCTTGAGATGCCCGCCCTTCAGGGCACGAGCAAGTTCCGGCAGGAGCACGACGCCGACGGCGACGCCGACCACGCCGAGCGGAAGCTGGTAGATACGGTCGGCATATTGAAGGGCAGCGATCGCGCCTTCCTTGCCGGAGGCGATCGCCTGGCCGATGATCTGGTTGATCTGGGTGATGCCGCCGGTGACGGCCGCCGGCACCGCGAGCACCAGTAGGCGCTTGACGTTCGGCGTCATCCTGGGGCGGCGGAAGCCGATATTGATGCCGGCATGGCGCACGCCGGCATAGACGACGGCAAGCTGCAGGATACCGGCCGCCAGCACGCTCCAGGAGAGATACCAGGCAATCGTCAGCGGATCGGCATCAATCCAGAGACCGTAGAGCAGCGCCCCGATCATCACCACGTTCAGGAAGACCGGGGCGATGGCGGCCGCGAAGAAGTGATGCAGCGAGTTGAGCATGCCGCTCAGCATCGCCGTCAGCGACATGCACATCAGATAGGGAAACATCACCACTGCAAGGCGGACGGTGATGGAGGTCTTTTCGGGGTCGTCGGCGAAGCCCGGGGCGATGATCCATTCCACCAGCCATGGCATCATCAGTTCCATGACGATGGTGATGATCATCAAGGCGGAGAAGAGAACGCCGAAAACCTCTTCCGAAAAGCGCTTGGCCCCCTCGACGCCGTTCGCCTCGATCTCTTTCGAAAACAGCGGCACGAAGGCGGCGTTGAAGGCGCCCTCGGCAAACAGCCGGCGGAAGAGGTTCGGGAAGCGGAACGCAGCATAAAAGACGTCGGCCATCGGACCGGTGCCGAGCGCTGCCGCCATCAAGGTCTCGCGCGCAAAACCGAAAATCCGGCTGCCGAGGGTCGCGCCGCCGACCGTCGCGAATTTCTTGACGAGGCTCATCGGACGGAGCTCACATGCTTGCCTTCGACTTGCGCGGCGGCGCCGCCTGATCCGGATTGGGGGCCGGTGCGATGATGCCCGCAGGCATGCCGCTCCTCAGTTCGTCCTCCTGCTCGGACATCACAGCCTTGAGCCGCGCGGCGATATTGCCCTGACGGTTCTCGTTGACGACCTTCTGGCCAACGAGATCGGTGACATAGAAGGTATCGATGACCTTTTCGCCGAAAGTGGTGATGCGTGCCGAATGGATGTCGAGCGAGAGATCAGCGAGCACGGCGGTGATATCCGCCAAGAGGCCGGTGCGGTCGAGGCATTCCACCTCGATGACCGTGAACTTGTTCGACAGGCCGTTTGAGAGAATGACCGACGGCGGGATGGTGAAGGTCTTGTTGCGCTTGCGGGACTTGGCGCGGGTCGCGATGACTTCCGGCAGCCGCTTCTTGCCCGAGAGCACGTCCTCGATCATCCGGCTGATCGTGCCGGCTCGGCGCAATTCGTCCTCGTCCACCGGGAATTCCCGGTTGATCAGGATAGTGTCGAGCGCCCGGCCGTCGGAGGTCGTGAAGATCTGCGCATCGGCGATGTTGGCGCCCGCTGCGGCGCAGGCGCCGGCGATGATCGACAACAGGCGCGGATGGTCCGGCGCCAGGACGGTGATCTCGGTAATGGCGTGGAAACTGTCCGTCCTCACCATGGTGGCGAGCGCCTGGCCTGCCTTGTCGGTATCGCGGATGAACTTCGTGTGGCGAACCTGATCTTCCAGCGAGACCGACAGGAGGTAAGGCTGGTAGTGCAGTTTCGAATAGGTGCGGCGGTCCTTGGCGCTCCACTCGGCCAATGCCTTGAAGAGCTCTTCTTCGGCGACCTTGGCGCGCTCCTTGCGCGAGACTTCCGAGAAGCCACCCGAGAGCAGCAGCTCGGTCTCGTAGTAGAGGGTGCGCAGCAGCTGGCCCTTCCAGCCGTTCCACACACCCGGGCCGACGGCGCGGATATCGCAGATGGTCAGGATCAAGAGCATCTTCAGCCGGTCCATCGACTGCACCTTTTCGGCGAAGTCGGTGATCGTCTTGCGGTCGTGCAGGTCGCGGGTCTGGGCCGTCATCGACATCAGGAGATGCACTTCGATCAGCCAGACGACGAGTTCTGTCTGCTTGGCGTTGAGGCCGAGACGCGGGCAAAGCTTGCGCGCGATGCGGGCGCCGGCGATCGAATGATCCTCCTGGCGACCCTTGGCGACATCGTGCAGCAACACGGCGACATAAAGCGCCTCGCGCTCTTCGATGCTCGGCATCACCTTGTTGGCAAGCGGATGGATGTCGGCGGCCTTGCCCCGATCGACTTCCGACAGCGCCTCGACCGACCGGATCAGATGCTCGTCGACCGTATAGTGATGATACATGTTGAACTGCATCATCGCGACGACCTTGCCGAATTCCGGAATGAAGCGGCCGAGCACGCCCGCCTCGTTCATCCGGCGCAGCATCAGCGCCGGATCACGCCGCGAGGTCAGCATCGAGAGGAACAGCCGGTTGGCCTCCTCGTTTTCGCGCACATCGTTGTCGATCAGCGAGAGCGAGCGGGTCATGCGCTTCAGCGCATCGGGATGAAGCTCCAGCCCGTTGATATCGGCCACATGAAAAAAGCGGATGATATTGACCGGATCCCGCTTGAAGACGTTCGGATCGGCAAGCGTGATGCGGCCGCGGTCCACGACGAATTCCACCGTGCCGGGGATCTTGTGGAGACGTTTGGTGAAGCGTGAGATGACGCGGTTGGTGAGGCCGGGAGCGGCCTTCGCCTGCTGCTCTTCCAGCGCGGCGCAGAGAATGCGGGTCAGATCGCCGACATTCTTCGACACGAGGAAATAGTGCTTCATGAAGCGTTCAACGGCGGAAAGGCCGGGGCGCGAATGATAACCGAGGCTCTCGGCAATCTCGCGCTGGATGTCGAAGGAGAGACGCTCCTCGGCCTTGCCGGTCAGGAAATGCATCTGGCAACGCACCGCCCAAAGGAAGTCGTCGGCCTTTTCGAACGAGCGCGCTTCTTCCCGGGACAGAACGCCCACCTTGACGAGTTCCGTTGTTTCGCGAACCCGGTAGTAATATTTGGCGATCCAGAAGAGGGTGTGGAGATCGCGCAGGCCGCCCTTGCCTTCCTTGACGTTCGGCTCGACCAGATAACGCGTATCGCCGGCCTTCTCGTGGCGATTGTCGCGCTCGGCAAGCTTGGCGGCGATGAACTCCGGACCGGTATCGGCGACAATTTCGTTGTCGAAACGGCTCTCGAGGTCGCTCACCAGCGCCTCGCGGCCGCAGATGTAACGGCTTTCCAGGATGGCGGTGCGGATAGTCATGTCCGTCTTGGACAGACGGATGCATTCTTCAACGGTGCGGGTCGCATGACCGACCTTGAAGCCCATGTCCCACAAAACGTAGAGCAGGAACTCGACCGCCTTGCGCATGGTCTCGGTATTTCGGGGAGGCAGCAGGAACAGGAGATCGATGTCCGAACCGGGCGCCAGCGTATCGCGGCCGTAACCGCCGACGGCCGCCACGGCGATATCCGTACTCTCGCTATAGAGACCTTCGGCAATCGTGTCGTAGAGAACGCGGATCAACTGGTCCTGAAGCCAGGAAATACGGCGGGCGCAATTCAGCCCGCTGCCGTCCTTGGCGAGAAGCTGGCGGGCCTTTTCGCGGCCCTCGACGCTTGCCCGGCGCAGCAACGGCAGAAGTGCCGCCCGCAATTCGAGCTGAGGGCGATCCTTGTCCTTGACGATCGCCCTGCAATCGGCCCGAAGACGGGCCACGTCGAGAAGTTCAGAAAAATCGATATCGTGTCTTGCCATGTTATCCTGCCGGTGCCCGGCCTGCGGAGCGAGGCTATAATCGTTTTGAGGCACCTTGACCAACGATTATCATCATCGGACGTTTCAAAGTTGTTGCTTCCTGCGTCGAAGTTCAAGCCGATGTTTTTCTGACACCGGCGTCTTGTGCGGCCCTTGCCTCGGCCCTCCACTGCTTGGGGCTTGTCCCCGTCACCCGACGAAACTCACGATTGAAGTTCGATTTCGTCGAGAAGCCGACATCCAGCATGATCTGGGTCACCGTCCGCTCGGTTTCCCGCAGAAGGCGGCAGGCTTCGGCGACGCGGCGGTCGTTGACGAATTGCGAAACGTTCAGCCCCGTCGCGCGATTGATGGCGGCAGAGACCTCGCGGGCAGGCAGCCTTGCTCTGCGGGCAAGCTTTGCGAGGCTCAGGTCCTCGCTCCGGTAAAGCTCGCCGTCTTCCAGAGCCGCCTCGATGCGGGATAGCGCGACCCTGTCTTCTTCGGTCGGCTCGAGTGCGGGAGAAACGGCAGTCGGTTTTGGCGAGGAGAAATCGGGAGCGAAATAATAGACGATCACCACCGCGATCGCCGTAAGGTTCATGATCGTGACCGCCAACGGCACATCACCGGGGCCATAGATATCGGTATATACCGCCAATGCGGCGTCACTGACGGCGAAAAACAGCATCAGGCCCGCGGTCAACCGGGCGGCCCGCACGGCTGGACGAACCCGCTGCAGGGAAGCCTCCGCCATCACGTCGCCGCCGCCCGAAAGGGTCAGACGGTAAAGCGCAACGCCATAGGCGAAAAAGATCACCAGCAGCAGTGGATCAACAAGATCGCGGAAGAAGCCAACCGCCATGGCCACGGTCAAGGGCACCATGCCATGCAACCAAGGCCGCTTGAGGGGTTTTGCGGTCAAGCCGCGGAACGCCAGGAAGGCGAGCGGCGGCATGATGGACGCGGTGATCGGCAGCAAGGGCACCAATCCATTGACGCCGTAGCCAAAGCGCAGCCCTACGCCGACGCCCTGAAATGCATAAAGCACAAGGAAGGCGTAGAAATAACGCCGCGTGCCGGGCAGATCGACGCCCTTCAGGCTGCGATAAAGCGTCAGCGCGAAGACGAGGCCGGCAAGAAAAGGCAAGGGAACGGACAACACGCAGGATACCCGATGAAACGGCCTCGATTATGATCTTGGGGGCCTTTATCACGTTCCGGGTCGAAAGGCAGGTGGTCGACTTATTTGATGCGACACATCAACAGAGAACCCTCGTCGAGCATCAGGCCTTGAGCTGCTTCTTCAGCGCATAAAGCGCGTCCAGAGCCTCGCGGGGCGTCATGTCATCCGGATTGATGGCCTTCAGGGCGTCCTCGACCTTGGAAGGCCCGGCGCGCTTGGCTTCTTCGCGGCGAACTGCGACCTGGAAGAGCGGCAGATCGTCGATCAGCTGGCTCGCCGGGTTCTTGCGGTCGGAATCCTCGAGCTTCGTCAGCACGTCACGGGCGCGGGCGACCACCGAGTCGGGAAGCCCCGCAAGCCGCGCGACCTGGATGCCGTAGGAACGATCGGCAGCACCGGGGCCGACTTCGTGCAGGAAGATCACCTCGCCATCCCATTCCTTCACCCGCATCGTGGCGTTGGAAAGCCGGTTCAGTTTTTCCGACAGCACCGTCAGCTCGTGGAAATGGGTGGCAAAGAGGCCACGGCACTTGTTTGCCTCGTGCAGGTGCTCGACGGCCGCCCAGGCGATCGACAGGCCGTCGAAGGTCGCGGTGCCACGGCCGATCTCGTCGAGGATGACCAGCGACCGGTCGCTCGCCTGATTGAGGATGGCGGCGGTCTCGACCATCTCGACCATGAAGGTGGAGCGGCCGCGGGCCAGGTCGTCCGAGGCGCCGACGCGGGAGAAAAGCCGGTCGACGATGCCGATATGGGCGGACGTCGCCGGCACGAAGGAACCCATCTGCGCGAGGATGGCGATCAGCGCGTTCTGGCGCAGGAAGGTCGATTTACCGCCCATGTTCGGGCCGGTCAGCAGCCAGAGCGCGCCGAATTCGCCGCCATTGTTCGGGGAAAGATCACAATCATTGGCGATGAACGGGCCGACAGATTGTCTGCGCAGAGCCTGTTCGACCACCGGATGGCGGCCGCCTTCGATCGCGAACATCCGCGAGGCATCGACGACCGGGCGACGGTAGCTCCACTCGTCGGCGAGCATGGCAAGAGCCGCCGCGACATCGATCACTGCCAGCGCCCGGGCGCCGGCCTTGATCGCTTCTGCCTCCGAGGTCACGGCTGCGACCATCCTGTCGAAGGCTTCGAGCTCGATGGTCAGTGCCTTGTCGGCGGCGTTGGCGATGCGGCTTTCGAGATCGGCAAGTTCCGTCGTCGTGAAGCGCATGGCGCTTGCCATGGTCTGGCGATGGATGAAGCGCGCCTTGCCTTCCGGCGTGTCGGTCATCGTGCCCGAATTGCCGGCGGTCACCTCGATGAAGTAGCCGAGCACATTGTTGTGCTTGATCTTCAGCGACTTGATGCCGGTCTCCTCGGCATATTGGAGCTGCAGCGCGGCGATAACCCGGCGCGACTGGTCGCGCAACGCGCGCACCTCGTCCAGTTCAGAATGGGCGCCATCGGCAAGAAACCCGCCGTCGCGCTTCAGGAGCGGCAGTTCCTGCGCCAGCATATTGCCGAGCATGGATTCCAGATGAAGCGGCAAGGCTTTCAGGTCGTCGAGGGCCTGTCCCAGCTCCTCGGGCAGCATGGCCCGGTCAAGGAAGGCAGCGACACCGCGGGCCGCTTCCAACCCCTGCAGGATACTGCCGAGGTCACGCGGGCCGCCGCGATCGAGCGCCAGGCGCGACAGGGCGCGCGGCATATCCGGCACGTGCTTCAGCCCGGAGCGCAGTTCACTGCAGAGCGAGGGCTCTTCAAGCAGGAAGGAGATGGAATCGAGGCGCCGGTTGATACGGTCTGGATCGGTCAGCGGCGACATCAGCCGTTCGGCGAGCAGGCGAGCCCCGCCGCCGGTCACCGTGCGATCGATCGCCTTCAGAAGCGTGCCTTCACGCTCGCCCGACAAGGTCTTGGTCAGTTCAAGGTTGCCGCGGGTCGCCGGGTCGATGAACAGGGTCGAGGCGCCGCTTTCGCGCTCCGGGCGGCCGAGCGGCGGCCGTTCGGCGAGCTGGGTCTTTTCCACATAGGCGACGGCGGCCGCGGCGGCGGCGAGCTCGGCGCGCGAAAAATTGCCGAAACCTTCAAGTGTACTTACGCCGAAATAACGGGTGATGCGGCCCTCGGCGCTGGCGCTGTCGAAGAGCACCGACGGTTGCGGCACCGCGACCTTGCCGAGCACGTCGAAGACGGGTTTGAGTTCAGCGTCGTGAAACATCGTATCCGGCAGGATCAGCTCACGCGGCTCGATGCGCAGGATATCGGCGAGCAGCCGGGACTGATCGGTCTCCGCGAGCCGGAAGACGCCGGTCGAGATATCGATCCAGGCGAGTGCCAGAAGCGGTTCGGCGGCGCCCTTGATGCGGGCGAGCGCCATCAGGTAGTTCGACTCGGAGGGTGAGAGGAGCTTTTCTTCTGTGATCGTGCCGGGCGTCACCAGACGCACGACGTCACGCTTCACCACTGATTTCGAGCCGCGCTTCCTGGCTTCCGCCGGGTCTTCCACCTGTTCGCAGACGGCGACCCGGAAACCAAGCGAGATCAGCTTCTGCAGATAGTCGTCGGCGGCATGCACAGGCACGCCGCACATCGGGATTTCGCGGCCGAGATGCTGGCCGCGCTTGGTGAGCGTGATGCCGAGCGCACGGGACGCATCGACCGCATCCTCGAAGAACAGTTCGTAGAAATCGCCCATGCGGTAGAAGAGCAGCGAACCCGGATTGTTCGCCTTGATCTCGATATATTGCTCCATCATCGGCGTTGCCGACGCGCGACTTTCCTCCGAGGCAAGCTCGGCAGTATTCAGGGCCTCGATGGGGAATCTTTCAAACTGGGTCACGGAACCGATTTTTTGTTGCGCGCTGGAACTTGCGACACTATCGATGAAGACACCTGAAAGACAACATCTGCCGCGGCCTAGAGGACGGCTGCCCACAAAAAGCTGGAGGAGACATGCCTGCTAAGGACAAGGCCACGGGGAAGGACGCACGTGCGCGCGCTTCCGTGACCGAACAGGAAGCACTCGATTTCCATTCGGAAGGCCGCCCGGGTAAACTCGAAATCAATCCCACCAAGCCGATGGCCACCCAGCGCGACCTGTCGCTGGCCTATTCGCCGGGCGTCGCCGTGCCGGTATTGGCAATCGCCGCAAACCCGGCAACCGCCTATGACTACACGACGCGCGGCAATATGGTTGCCGTCATCTCCAACGGCACGGCGATCCTCGGCCTCGGCAATCTCGGAGCGCTTGCCTCGAAGCCGGTGATGGAAGGCAAGGCGGTGCTGTTCAAGCGCTTCGCCGACGTCGATTCCATCGACCTTGAAGTCGATACGGAAAATGTCGACGAGTTCATCAACTGCGTGCGGTTCCTCGGCCCCTCTTTCGGCGGCATCAATCTCGAGGACATCAAGGCGCCGGAATGTTTCATCATCGAGAGCCGCCTACGCGAACTGATGGATATCCCGGTCTTCCATGATGACCAGCACGGCACTGCAATCATCGCCGCCGCCGGCCTGATCAATGCGTTGGAGCTGACCGGCCGGGACCTCAAGACCACCAAGCTCGTTTGCAACGGCGCCGGCGCCGCGGCGATCGCTTGCGTCGAACTCATCAAGGCGATGGGCTTCAATTCGGAAAACGTCATCCTGTGCGACACCAAGGGCGTCATCTATCAGGGCCGTACCGAAGGCATGAACCAGTGGAAATCGGCCCACGCGGTGAAAACGACCAAACGAACCCTGGAAGAGGCGATGAAAGGCGCGGATGTCGTGTTCGGCCTTTCCCAGAAGGGGGCCTTCACCGAAGAGATGATCCGCTCCATGGCCGACAGGCCGATCATTTTCGCGATGGCCAATCCCGATCCGGAAATCACGCCGGAAGAAGTCGCCCGCATCCGCGACGACGCGATCATGGCGACCGGCCGTTCGGACTATCCGAACCAGGTCAACAACGTGCTCGGCTTCCCCTATATCTTCCGAGGCGCACTCGACGTGCGGGCCAGCCAGATCAACGACGCGATGAAGATCGCCGCCGTCAACGCGCTCGCCAATCTCGCCCGCGAAGACGTGCCGGACGACGTTGCCGCCGCCTACCAGGGCAACCGCCCCCGCTTCGGTGCGCAATACATCATCCCCGTCCCCTTCGACCCGCGCCTCATCTCGGCAATTCCGGTCGCAGTCGCCGAAGCGGCGATGGAGAGCGGCGTCGCCCGCAAGAACATCACCGACCTTGCCGCCTATGGCCGCGAGCTTTCCGCCCGTCGCGATCCGATCGCTGCGACGACCCAAGGCATCTACGAGCGCGTCCGCCGTTTCCCCAAACGCGTCGTCTTTGCCGAGGCCGAAGAAGAACAGGTCATGCGCGCGGCGATTTCCTTCACCAACCAGAAGCTCGGCACGGCGATCCTTCTGGGCCGTGACGACGTCATCCGCGCGACGGCTGAAAAGGCCGGCATCGATCTCGACCGTCCCGGCATCGAGGTCGTCAATGCACGCCTCTCCAATCGTGTCGATGCCTATATCGACCATCTTTATGCGCGCCTGCAGCGCGAAGGCTTCCTCCATCGCGATGTCCAGCGCCTGATCCATAACGACCGGAACCATTTCGCCGCGACCATGGTCGCCATCGGCGATGCGGATGCGATGGTGACCGGCACGACCCGCAACTATGCGACGGCGCTTCAGGACGTCCGCCGCTGCATTGATCCGAAGCCAGGGCACAAGGTGATCGGCGTATCGCTGGTGATCGCGCGAGGCCGGACGATTTTCGTCGCCGACACGGCTGTCCACGACATGCCGAATGCCGAGGATCTGGCTGACATCGCCGTCGAAGCCGCCCGCGTCGCAAAGCGGATGGGTTATGAGCCGCGTGTCGCACTCGTTGCCTATTCGACATTCGGCCAGCCGATCGGCGAGCGGTCGGAACGGGTTCGCGAGGCGGTCAAGATCCTGGACCAGCGTCGCGTCGATTTCGAATATGACGGCGAAATGGGCGCAGACGTGGCGCTCAACTCGCACCGGATGGAGCAATATCCGTTCTGCCGGCTCTCCGGCACGGCCAACGTGCTGGTCATGCCGGCGATCCATTCCGCCTCGATCTCGACCCGCATGTTGCAGGAACTCGGCGCGTCGACGGTGATCGGCCCGCTGCTCGTCGGTCTCGACAAGTCGGTGCAGATCACCTCGATGGGCGCGAAGGATAGCGACATCGTCAACATGGCGGCAATCGCGGCCTACAACGCCGGGACGTGAGTTTCTTGTAAACGGGACCCAAGTGGACTAAGTTCAGTGAACTAAGTCCACTTGGAGGCTTGCTCCGTGAAGACCGTCAACATCCATGAAGCCAAGACGCATTTGTCGCGCCTCGTCGAAGAGGCGGCGAACGGCGAAGCTTTCGTCATCGCCAAGGCCGGCAAGCCGATGGTGAAGGTCGTGCCGTTGGAGGAAGCGCCTGCGGAAGAGCCGAAGAAGAAACGCCGGATCGGCTTTCTGAAGGGCCAGATTTCGGTTCCGGACGACTTCGACACGATGTTCGCCAAGGAGATCGAAGACATGTTCTATGGCGAGCACAAGTGAGGATCCTTCTCGACTCGCATCTTCTTGTCTGGATATCCCAAGAGTCGCCGAGGTTACCTAAAATCGTTGAGCGCCTTTTGGAAGATGGCGAACACCGTTTCTTTTTCAGCGCCGCAAGCCTCTGGGAGCTTGCAATCAAGAGCGCACTCGGAAAGACCGATTACCAGGTCGATGTCATGCAGCTCTATTCCGAGTTGCTGGACAACGAATATGAAGAACTTCCTCTAAGCAGCTGCCACGCTTTTGCCTTGGCGGGCCTGCCGCCCATCCATAAAGACCCATTCGACCGAATGCTGATCGCGCAGAGCATTTCGGAAGGTATGCTGCTGCTGACCTCAGATGAGACGATCGCGCGATATAATGGAACGATTCAGCTCGTAAGGTAATTCTCGTCGGGCGAAAACCATCATTTTGCTGATAACTCAGCTCGCGAAACGCCCCGCGTCGGCGCCGAAGTGGGTGATGTAGCGGTCCGAGATCGAGGCGATCGGCAGGACGATCAGCACGTCGGTGGTGTTGAAGGCGTGATCGATGACCGCACCATCGCCCACCATGGCACCGAGGCGCAGGTAACCCTTGATCAGCGGCGGCAACAGGGAGAGTGCCTTGCGGGTGTTGACGCCTTCCATCGGCATCAGGTCCATCGAGCGATAGAGTTCCGGCAGTGCCGAAACCGCCCAATCGCCCTTGGCCGAGACCGTATGGTGCAGGAAAGACAGCGCCATGGCGTGTTCTTCAGGCGAAACGCCGGGGAAGGATGCGCAGCCAAACATCGCGTTCATGCCGTGCTTCAGCGAATAGGCCCAATTGCCCTGCCAGAGCAGTTCGACGGTACGCTTGGTGCGATAGTCGGGCAGCACGCAGGAGCGGCCGAGCTCCATGAACTGTTTGTCGGGATGACGCGCGAGCAATGGCTCGATGTCGAATTCCGACGCCGAATAGAAGCCGTTATTGGCCAGCGCCACTTCCTGGCGCAGCAGCCGGTAGGTGCCGACGATCTGATCTTCGATATCACCTTCGATCGCGTTGTCGACGACCAGAAGATGGTCGCAGATCGCATCAAAGGCATCGACATCGCGGCGGCGGCGCATGGCGTCCGGGCTCAAGGCCGCGTGCATTTCTTCGACGAAGACACGGTAGCGAACCGCCTGCGCGGCATCGATTTCACGCTCGCTGCGGGCAAGCCGCGTTTCGAGCGTGCCAATGCGGCCGAAGACATCGCCGCTTACCGGAGCAGAGGCCGGCGCCTGGGTTGTTTCAGGTATCACTTCACGGTTCAGGAGTTCGATTGCCAAGGTGATTCTCCCCGTCCCGGTTTGATCACCGCCTTAAATCACTTCTCTGCGACAAGAACGTGACATTCGCTGTCACAATAGGTTCCAGGGATGATCGCGTCAACGCGCCTGTTGGCGCTCGGTGGAGAGAACTCCCAGAATTCGGACCTCCTCCAGAAGCGTCAGTGGATCGACCGGTTTTGCGAAGACGCGGCTGGCTCCATTCAGCAGCACCTCACGATGCGTCGCCTCGCGGCTCTCGCCTGTCAGCACGATCACCGGGACCACAGGCCGGACGCCCTCCTGCTCCTCGGCGCGCAGCGCCGCCAGAAGATTGAAGACATCTCCTCCAGGCATGTACATGTCGGAAATGATGAGATCGAGCGGCCTGTCACGCGTGAGCACCGCCTCGATCAGCGTGGGGAAATCGTCGACAAGACGGACCCGATGTCCGGCCTTCGTAAGAACCGAGCGGATGATCAGCGCGTTGACGGGGTCATCCTCACCGAGCAGCACGTCGAGCCCTTCGGCATGTCTTTCGATAACGGGCGGCGGAGGCATGGCCTGATTGTCATTCAGCGCGTCGCGCGTGCCGAAACCGCGCAGGCGACCGCTCAAGACGTCGATCAGAGATTTTTCCCGGAGCGGCCGGATAAGCCAGGCGTCGAAAAAATCCTGTGGCTGGGAGGCGCGTTCCTCGGGGTTGACGAGCAGGATGCGGTGGAGCGGCGCATGCGCCTTCTCATTGGCATAATCGGAGGCCAGCCGGTGATCGACGATCAGGTCGGTATAGGGCAGCGGGCCTGTATCGGCGCGGTCGATCAGCATCTGGGCGTCAGCCGTGTTGGCGACGTGCCGGCAACGACCGCCAAGGGTTTCGATCGTGGCGACCGTTGCCTTGGCGGCAGGTCCTTCCGGGGCCAGAAGCAGAACCCGGGACATGGCCAGCAACTGGTTGCGTTCACCGGTACCCGATTGCGCCGTTTCCGCGAAATGCAGGGGGAACCTGATCGTGAACGTACTGCCGGCTCCCCTCTGGCTGACGACGGAAAGCGAGCCGCCGAACTCCGTCAGGATGCGCGAGGCGATGCCGAGACCGAGACCGGTGCCGCCGCTGCGGGTCTCGGCGGACCCCGCCTGCTCGAACTCACCGAAAACCCGCGTCAGTTCATCGGTCGCCATGCCGGGACCGGTATCGATGACTGCAATGACGACGTTGCCTTCTTCGACCGCCGCCCGCACCAGCACGCCGCCATGGGTGGTGAATTTCACCGCATTGCCGATAACATTGAAAAGCACTTGCCGGATGCGGCCCGGATCGAGATCGAGAAGGTCGGGCAGATCGGCAGTCATCGTCGCGGCGATCTCGATGCGTTTCTCGTGGGCGCGCGGCGCCAGCATCTCGACGACGCTTTCGATGAGGTGACGGAGATTTTCGGCCCGGTTGTTGAGCCGGAAGCGGCCGGCTTCCAGCGTCGAATAGTCGAGCAGGTCTTCGACGAGCTGCGCCAGTGCATAACCGGACTGGCGAATGCCGCTCAGATAGTTCTGCTGCTCCGCCGTCAGCTTGGTCTGGCCGAGAAGATGAGTCATGCCGAGAATGCCGTTGAGCGGCGTGCGGATTTCGTGGACGACGGTGGCGATTTGTCGGGATTTCGCGGCGCTGGCCGCCTCGGCATTCTTCAATGCATGCTGGAGCCGGGGGACAGTGCGCTGGCGGCGCCACTCGGATATCCGGGAAAAGAGCGAAGCAAAGACGCGGCGCGGCGCCCTCTTTTCTTCATCCTGCCGCAATCCCAATCCGGGCACGACCTTTTCCGGCACCGGTTCAGCCATATCGGCCGCGGCGGGAGACGCGAACGCCTTCGAGATCCGTTCATGTATGTCGGCGATATCTCGCATTGGGAAAGACTAACCGGGTTTCTTTCCCAATCCTTAGAGCAATCAGGTAAAATTTTACTGATCGGTCTTTTTCGGGCCGAACACTTCGTCGAGGATGACCAGGCCGGCGCCGATGGTGATGAAACTGTCGGCCAGATTGAAGACGGCGAAGGACCACGTCTCGGTGTGAAACAGGATGTAGTCGATCACGTGACCATAGACGAAGCCGTCGATCAGGTTGCCGATCGCGCCGGCGATGATCAACGCAAAGCCGCTGTGGGCGAAAGCGCGCTCCTTGGGAGTGCGGCGCCAGAGCCAAAGCACGAAGGCGACGATCAGCACCCGCATGCCGACGATGAATTCCCGCTCCATGCCGGACAGCAGCGAGAAGGCGACGCCGAGATTATAGGTCCGGTAGAGCGCCAGTACCGGCAGAAGCGGCACCGCCTCCTGCATCGGAAGATAATTCTCGACGGCGATCTTCACCACCTGATCGAGAATGACGGCGATGACGATGACGATCAGAGCCACAAGAGGCCGCGAAAGAAGGGCTACGCGTGCGGTCATTTCTTCTCGTCCAGGGTCAGCAGATGGCGGCGGGCCTCGAAGAGCATCACGGCGGACGCGACGGCGAGGTTGAGCGAATCCGCCCTGCCCTGCTGAGGAATGCGAACGGTGCGATCGGCAGCCCTGGCGAGGTTATCCGGCAGCCCGGACTGCTCGTTGCCCATCAGCAGCACGACCGGTTTTTTCGAATAATCCACGGTGCGATAGTCGACGGCGCCGGAGAGATGGGTCGCCACGACCTGGGTGCCGGAGCGCTTCTGCCAGATCAGGAATTCTTCCACCGAGCATTTGACGACCGGTACGGCAAAGACCGAGCCCATGGTGGCGCGCACGGTTTCCAGCGAAAACGGGTCGGTGCAGTCGCCGACCAGGATGACCCCGGTCGCGCCGGCCGCATCCGCGGTGCGGATGATGGTGCCGAGATTGCCGGGATCGCGCACGCGGTCGAGCGCGACCAGCGTCTCATCCCTGCCCGGCTTCAGATCGTCCAGCCTTTTCCAGCGCTGCTCGAAAATGCCGACGACCATCTGCGGATTGTCGCGGCGGGTGATCGAGGAGAGCACCTTCTCGCTGACCTCCAGCACCAGCCCGCCATGGGCGACGGTCTTTGCGGCCACCTGCTCGACAAGTGCCTTGCCCTTGGCCGCCTTCGCATAGACCAGCGTGCGGATTTCCCAGCCTAGCTCCAGCGCGTCGATGACCAGCTTCAGGCCTTCCGCCATGAAGGTGCCGCTCTCTTCGCGGTCCTTCTTGTTGGTGAGCGCCTTGATGTCCTTGACGATCGGATTGGAAAGCGAGGTGACTTCCTTCACCTGGCCGACCCGCCGTGGTCCGGATTTCTGAAAATCGTCGTTCATGCCGGCACCCAGCGACTGAAAAGGGAAGTGGAAAGCGCGCGGCCCGGCGTCTTGCCGTCCAGCCCCGCCTCGCGGATGACGAGTTCGCCCGATTCCACGGCGCCGCCGGCGCCGCGCATCGTCTCGCGCATCAACTCATGGATGGAATAGAAGCTGGCGCGGATGGAATAAGCTGTCAGCACAAGGCCTATCGCCTTGGGTGACAGCAGCTCGCGGCAGATGTCAAGCATCAGCGGCAGATGGTCGAAAAGCTGCCAGACTTCACCATTCGGGCCGCGGCCGAATTTCGGCGGATCGGTGAGGATGATGTCGTAGCGGTTGCCGCGACGCTCCTCGCGCAGGATGAACTTCATGGCATCCTCGCAGATCCAGCGGATCGGCGCCTTGTCGAGGCGGGCGAGCGACTGGTTTTCGCGCGCCCAGCCGATCGCCTTCTTGGAAGCGTCGACATGGGTGACTTCCGCCCCGGCAGCCGCCGCGACCAGCGATGCGACGCCTGTGTAGCCGAACAGGTTCAGCACCTTCACCGGCCGCTTCGCCTCCTCGATGCGGTTCTTCATCCACTCCCAGTGAACGATCTGCTCCGGGAAGACGCCGACATGGCGGAAGGAGGTGAAACGGCCGAGGAAATCGGTGCCGAGCAGCGACAACGGCCAGGTTTCGCCAAGCGCTTCCTTGGTGAAGCGCCAGCGGCCCATGCCGTCCTCATCCGTGTCTCCGGTGAAAAGTGCATCCGCCTTTTCCCATACGTGGGCGGGAAGAGACGGTTGCCAGAGCGCCTGGGCTTCCGGCCGGACGATGCGATAAGGGCCGTATTGCTCGAGTTTGAGCCCGTTGCCGCTATCGATCAGGTGAAAATCGCCGGCACCGGACGATTCGAGAATGATCGGCACGCGCTCAGGCGGCCGCTCGCCGCCGCGCGGCAAAAGCGGGCGGGTTTCTGCCGGTGCTGCGGCCGGCGCGGGTTTCGCGACCCTTTCCTGCGGCCGCTGGGCTTGCCTGGCTGCGGCAGGTTTTGCAGTGGCGTGCCCGCGGGAGGACCGGTTGCCCGCCTCGCTCCGGGCTTTTTCACCCGGCCGCCTTTCCTTGTTCTTCAATACGTTCATCCGCCTGGATTTTGAGACTTGCGGCAGCAGATAGCATTTGCTCGCCATTCTTCAAAGCCGGGGAACCGACGGCTGCGTGTTTTATTGATGACCGGGCCTGTCCGCCTCTTGTCCCCCTTGGCAAAGATCACCACCCTTGCAATAAGTCTAGCAACGGCGGATGGAGGATCATCACATGGATATGGGCGGCGAAGAACGCATTGCAGCACCCCGCGAAGTGGTCTGGGCGGCGCTGAACGACCCGGAGATCCTGCGTCAATGCATCCCGGGTTGCCAGACGCTGGAACAGAAGTCTCCGACCGAGCTCTCCGCGACCGTCAAACTGAAGGTCGGTCCGGTTTCCGCGAACTTTGCCGGCGAAGTGACGCTCTCCGACATCAACCCGCCGGAGAGCTACACGATCTCAGGTGAAGGCAAAGGCGGCATCGCGGGTTTTGCCAAGGGTTCCGCCACTGTCACGCTGATCGAAGACGGCAGCGATACGCTGCTGCGCTACTCGACCAAGGCTCAGGTGGGTGGGAAGATCGCGCAGCTCGGCTCGCGGCTGATCGATTCCACATCGCAGAAGCTCGCGGGCCAGTTTTTCGCGGATTTCAACAAGGCGGTGGTCGCCAAGGCCGCGCAGGCCTGATTCAGCTCACCCTGATTTACCTGGAAGGAAGTTGGTTCGAGGCCGGTCGTCCGGCGACCGCGGCCTTGTGTTCGTTCTGCCAGCGGACAGCTTCGCGTGCTTCGACGCGAGCCTGTTTGCGGTGCTTGCCCTGGCTCCACCAGGTCACGAACGAGCCGATGAACATCCCGATCAGCAAGGCCAAGAACAGGAACAGGAAAAACGGTGCGCTCACGGCCAGCACGCCATCTTCCGGGCGGAAGGGATTGAGCGCCAGGGTGACTATCTGGCGGTTCGCGACGGCGAGCACGATCAGCACGATGCCGAGCGGCACGAAAACCACGAGCGAGACGATCTTTTTGAACTTGTCCATCTGATTCTCCGGCAGCAGACTACCTGCTGTTTACCAGCGTCTGTTGCAGAATAGGCGCGCTTTATGGGGTTTCAAGGGCGGCGGCAAGTCGCGCCGGAAGGATCAGTCCTCTACGTCGTCAAGACCCGGATTCAGTCGCTCGCGCAGTTCCTTGCCTGTCTTGAAGAAAGGAACCCATTTTTCCTCGACGAAAACACTCTCTCCGGTGCGCGGATTGCGGCCGGACCGGGAGGGGCGGTTCTTCACGGAAAACGCACCGAAGCCGCGCAGTTCGACACGATTTCCGCCTGCCAGGGCATCCGTGATCTCGTCGAGGACGGCGTTCACGATGTTCTCGACGTCGCGGTGGTAGAGATGCGGATTGCGAGCCGCGACGATCTGCACCAGTTCTGACTTGATCACGGTTGCCCCCTGAAAAGTTTAGATTTTCAACCGCGCCCAACCTGCCAAACGGAGACAAGACCGTCAAGAAACAACTTGTCTGCGCCGAAGGTGCGAAGGGCGTCGGGAGTGATTGTCTGGCCGAAACCGGAGAGCTTGAACAACTCGCTGACGACGCTCGCCAACCAGAAGGACGAGGAGGAATTGCGCTGCTTCCAATCGACGACCGGTAGGTCCTTGGAGACGCCGCGCGATTCAAAATAGGCGCGGATGTCCTCCTCGCCGCCCAGCTTGTCGACAAGCTTGGCGCTGAGCGCCTGGCGGCCGGTGAAGATCGAGCCGTCCGCAAGCTTCAGAACCTCGTCGCGCGACAGCATGCGGCGATCGGCAACGAGATCGACGAACCAGGCGTAGCTGTCCATGACCATGTTGCGGATCATCGTCTTGGCTTCCTCGCTTGCCGGATGGAAGGGCGACGGCTCGGCCTTCAGCGGGGCAGACTTGATCTCCTGCAGAGAGACGCCGATCTTCTTCATCACCTCGTCGATCTGCGGATACTGGAAGATCACCCCGATCGATCCCGTGATCGAGCTTTCGCCCGCGACGATCTGGTCCCCGGCCGTGGCTACCATATAGCCGGCTGAGGCGGCCAATGTGCGGATATCGGAAACGACGGGTTTCTTTTCGGAGACCTTTCGGATCGCCTTGAAGATGCGCTCGCCGCCATAGGTCGTCCCGCCCGGCGAAGAGATCGAGACGATCAGCGCCTTGGCCTGGCTGCTTTCGGCGATCTTGTCGAGGCGCTCCAGCAGGTCCCTGTCATCCGTGATCATACCGGAGATTTCGATGCGGGCGACATGCGGCACCGCAGAGCCGGCACCCTCGCCGGCCACGGCACGGTAAAGCGCGAATCCGATGCCGACGAGGAAAACAAGTGCGACGACCCGCCAGAAGCTCAGCTTGCGGCGCAGGGAACGCCGGTCCGCAATTGCCATTTGATCCATAAAATCACCCTTCGAGATGAACCGCCGTTGCTAAATAGGCTCTCTAACGTGTTTTGCAGCGGACCACATCACGTTTTTATGTTGTCCATTATTGTTTGTTGATTGAATCAAAACCATATTGGCGGACAAAGCAAAGCTCGCAACCGCTCATCCGTCACAACCGGGGTGAGAACGGAGACGGGCTAGTAAGGAACTATCCGGCACTCATGCTGCAGCATATTCGAAAAACGGCAGGCTTTGCGGCGGCGCTGGAGCCTCGGGCAGATGCCTATCAGGCGGCGCTGGCGCATTCCGCGATCGTGCGCAGGCTCAAGATCCTGCTGCCGATCCTGGCTGGCGTGATTTCGGCCGCCTTCATCGGGGTCTCGATCATCCGGGCCTATTTGCCGGAGAACCTCTCGATTGAAAACGCCCGGATCGAAAACGGCAAGATCGTCATGGAACGGCCGGCGATCTCCGGCCGCAACCAGGACGGCATCAGCTACTCGATGACCGCCACCCGCGCGCTGCAGGATATCAAGAACTCGAACATGATTACGCTCGAGGACGTCAAGGCCGCCGTACCGGTCAACGACGACGTGATCGCGCGCGTGACCGCTATTGCCGCCGACTTCGACCGCGGCACGGACATGCTCGACCTGAACTCCCCGTTCGACGTCAATCTGAGCAACGGGATCACCGCCCGCTTCAAGTCCGCGCATCTCGATATCAACGCAGGTGTGATGGAATCACCCGAGCACGTCGATATCTCCATGAAAGAAGGCTCTATTGTTGCAGAGTCTTTAAAGATAACGGATAAGGGGCGTACCATCACCTTCAAGGGCCAGGTTCGCGTTCACCTCGATCCAGCCACAATCCGCAACCAAGGCAAATAGAGCCCGGCCGTCATGATCAATCGCCGCCTTCTTACACGCAATACCGCAGTTCTGATCGCGGCAGGATTTATCTCCTGTCTGGCGGCGACCGCGCAGGCCCAGACCACCACCAGCCAGATGGAAGGCCTGAAGCTTTCCGGCGACCAGCCGATCCAGATCCAGAGCGACCAGCTCGAGATCAAGGAGCAGGAAAAGAAGGCCTATTTTACCGGCAACGTCCAGGTCGTGCAGGGCACGACCACGATGAAGGCCGGCAAGATGACGGTTCTTTATACGGGTGAAGGTGGCTCGGTGACCTCGGGCAGCGCCGATATCGACAAGATCTTCCTTGACGAGACGGTATTTCTGACCTCGGGAACGCAGCAGGCGACCGCCGAGAAGGGGGAATTCGACATGAAATCCCAGACCTTCGTACTTTCCGGCAAGCAGGTCGTTCTTTCCGAGGGCCCCAACGTCTTCAAGGGCTGCAAACTCACCGTACTGATGGAAACCGGCCAGGCCAAGCTCGACGCCTGCGGCGGGCGCGTGGAAATCCTGCTCGACCCGAAATCGCGACCGAAGCAATAATAGACATCTGACGTGAAAATACCGTTCCTCCCCAGTCTGTCGGCAAGGAAGCCGTCCGCGCCCGAACCCTTCGTCGTACGCGATAAAGCGCGCTACGAGGGTACGCTGGTCGCGCATGGTCTTTCGAAGACCTACGATACCCGTCGCGTCGTCAACGGCGTGTCGCTGGTCGTGCGCCGCGGCGAGGCCGTCGGGCTGCTCGGGCCGAACGGTGCGGGCAAGACGACCTGCTTCTACATGATCACCGGCCTGGTGCCGGTGGACGAAGGCATGATCGCGATCAACGGCAACGAAGTCACCCATATGCCGATGTATCGCCGCGCCCGCCTGGGCGTGGGTTATCTGCCGCAGGAAGCCTCGATCTTCCGCGGCCTGACCGTCGAGGAAAACATCCGTGCGGTGCTGGAAGTGCATCAGCCCGACAGGGACAAGCGGGAGACCAAGCTCGACGAGCTGCTGGAAGAGTTCCACATCAGCCAGCTGCGGAAATCGGCGGCCGTGGCGCTTTCCGGCGGCGAACGCCGGCGCCTCGAAATCGCCCGGGCGCTTGCGACCGACCCGGCCTTCATGCTGCTCGACGAACCCTTCGCCGGCGTCGATCCTATCTCGGTCTCCGACATTCAGAACCTCGTGCGCCACTTGACGGCACGCGGAATCGGCGTTCTGATAACGGATCACAACGTCCGCGAGACTCTGGGCCTGATCGACCGGGCCTACATCATCCACGCGGGCGAAGTGCTGACGCATGGCCGGGCAGACGATATCGTCAACAACCCGGATGTTCGCCGTCTCTACCTCGGTGACAAATTCAGCCTGTAGGCGCGAATTGGTCGTTGCAGTGTGACAAAGAAATTTACTTTCCCGCACTGCAGCGCTTGACCAAATCTTTCAAAAAAGCAATTCTTGTGCCAGATGCAAATTTGGCCTTGTGGGGCTCGGCGAAGTCGAGCGTCCACCACTCCATGACCGAGTGGTTCAAGGGGATTGCAGGGGAGTTTCGCGTCAGCCATGGGTTTATCCGCTAATCTTTTCCTACGCCAAACCCAATCGCTGGTGATGACGCCGCAGCTGATGCAATCCATCCAGCTGCTGCAGATGACGCATTTCGAACTCAACCAGTTTATCGCCCAGGAAGTCGAAAAGAACCCGCTGCTTGAAATTACGTCAAGCGAGAGCGAAAACGACGCGGAAACAGGCTTCGAACCCGCCGACAACTTTGCGCCGACCGAAGGCCGCGAGAGTTCGGCAGCCGCTGAAGTCGATAGCGACTGGTATGAAGGCTCCTCCTCCATCAGCGCCGAGAGGCTCGGCGAAGGGCTCGATACGGGCTTCGAAAACGTCTTCCCGGACGACGGCCCGGCGCGGCGCGCCGATGCGCCGGAGTTGCTCAGCCAGTGGAAATCGATGCCGGGCGGCGAGTCCGGCGAAGACTACGACCTGGATGATTTCGTCGCCGGCCAGGTGACACTGCGCGACCACCTGAACCAGCAGATCCCCTTCCTGATCGTCGATGCGGCCAGCCGCCTGATTGCCCAGCATCTGGTCGATCAGCTCGACGAGGCCGGTTACATGCTGGGCGACATAGAAGAGATCGCCGCCCGCCTCGGCGGAACTGCCGAGCATGTCGAAGCCATCCTGCACTCGCTGCAGACGCTCGATCCGCCGGGCGTCTTCGCACGATCGCTCAGCGAATGTCTGGCAATCCAGCTTCGGGAAAAGGACCGGCTCGACCCTGCGATGGATGCACTGATCCGTCACCTGGATCTGCTCGGCAAACGCGACTTCGCGTCACTTCGAAAGATCTGCGGTGTCGACGACGAAGACCTCATCGACATGCTGGCAGAAATTCGCGGCCTCAACCCTAAGCCCGGCGCGGGTTTCGAGCGTGGCATGTCGGAGACGATTTCGCCGGATATCGTCGTGCGCGCGGCATCCGACGGCGGCTGGATGGTGGAACTCAATCCAGACACGCTGCCGCGTGTTCTGGTAAACCACACCTATTTCCAGACGGTGTCGAAGAACTGCCCGAAAAACGGCGACGACCATAATTTCCTTTCCGACTGCATGCAGAACGCCAACTGGCTGACGCGCAGCCTCGACCAGCGGGCCAAGACGATCATGAAGGTGGCGACCGAAATCGTCCGCCAGCAGGATGCCTTCCTGATGCACGGCGTCGATCACCTACGGCCGCTCAACCTCAAGACCGTTGCCGAAGCGATCAAGATGCATGAATCGACGGTCAGCCGCGTCACCTCCAACAAATACATGCTGACGCCGCGAGGCCTGTTCGAACTCAAATATTTCTTCACGGTGTCGATCGGCTCTGCGGAAGAAGGCGGAGACAGCCATTCGGCGGAGGCCGTGCGCCACCGGATTCGCCTGCTCATCGCCCAGGAGACGCCGGAGGCCGTGCTTTCGGACGACGACATCGTGATCAGCCTGAAACGGGGCGGCGTCGAGCTTGCGCGCCGGACCGTCGCGAAATACCGCGAGGCGATGAACATCCCCTCCTCCGTACAACGTCGCCGCGAAAAGCGTGCGATCGCCGGGGTCGCGGCATACTGAGACACGGCCGAAACAGGCGGTTTTCCACAGGCCTACGTAGAAACCCCAAGACCGGCCGCCGTTGACATTTAAAACATCGGGCGCTAGAAGCCCGCCGCAACTGCACGGGACATGGCACGAAACCTATCCCATTATCCAGACAGGCACCGATTGCAGCAATTTAGCGCAGTGGCGTGTGAACGGCTTGGATGAGGGGACGGCTTGGCGTAGACTGGAACACGCAAGTCACGACAAGAAGGAAGAACTCCATGAGTGTGCGTGTATCCGGTAAGCATATGGAAATTGGCGATTCGTTCCGTCAAAGGATCGAGGACCAAATCGGAGAAGCGGTTACAAAATACTTCGACGGAGGCTATTCGAGCCAAGTCATCGTGGAAAAGGCTGGTTCGCGCTTTTCTGCCGACTGCAAGGTGCATCTCGACACCGGGATCGTCCTGCATGCGGCTGGGGAGGCGAATGATCCGCAGATCAGTTTCGACGCCGCAGCACAGCGGATCGAAAAGCGTCTGCGTCGCTACAAGCGGCGGCTCAAGGACCATCATGCCGGCAACCATGTGAATGGTTATGCGGAAGTTGCCTACACTGTTATGGACAGCGTACCGGATGAAGGGGAGGAAGTACCCGAGGATTTCGCGCCGACTATCGTCGCGGAAAGTTCGAAGCAGTTGAAGACGATGACGGTCGCAAGCGCCGTCATGGCACTTGATATGACAGACGAGCCTGTTCTTCTGTTCCGCAGCCCCGGCAAGGAACACCTGAACATTGTGTACCGCCGCAACGACGGCAATATTGGCTGGATCGATTCCACCAATATCAAGAACTGACACCTGGGGAGAGCGTCGGCGACGGCGCTCCCCTTCGCCTAGGGCACAAGCTCTTGCGGCACGAAGGATGACGAGAATGGCATTGGCAGATTTGCTGCAGCAAGATGCGATTATTCCTACCCTAAAGGTAAATTCCAAAAAACAGCTGTTGCAGGAGCTGGCGGCCAAGGCTTCCAAGCTGACGGGCGTGAGCGAACGAGAAATCTTCGACATCATCCTGCAGCGCGAGAGGCTCGGCTCCACGGGCGTCGGCCATGGCATCGCCATCCCGCACGGCAAGCTCAACAGCATCTCGTCGATCAAGGGTATTTTCGCGCGCCTTGAAGCGCCGGTCGATTTCGAAGCGCTCGATGACGAGCCGGTCGATCTGGTGTTCCTGCTGCTCGCACCCGAAGGCGCCGGGGCTGACCACCTGAAGGCCCTGTCGCGCATCGCCCGCGTGTTGCGGGACCAGGACCTCGTCGCCAAGCTGCGCAAGACCGATTCCGCTTCGGCGATCTATGCCTTCCTCAACGAGGAGCAGGCTAACCACGCCGCCTGACCGCATACACATTCGTGGGGACGAAACGAACCGCCCGGCCGCTGACAAAGCGCCGGGCGGTTTTGTTTTCAGCGTTTGTTTAACATCGGGCGTAAGCGAAAAGCGGGCTTGCGCCCGCTTTTCAAAGCTTTCAGGCGTTCTTCTCGCCGGCGGCTTCCGCGGAGGCCTCCGCCTTCGGGCCGCCCTTGGCAACACCGACCATGGCGGGGCGCAGCACGCGTTCGCCGATCGTGAACCCGGCCTGGACGACCTGGACGACGGTATTGTTCGGAACAGCAGGGTTCGGGATCTCGAACATGGCCTGGTGGAAGTTCGGATCGAACTTCTGACCTTCGGCATCGATCTTCTTGACGCCGTGGCGTTCCAGCGCCGACAGCATGGAGCGCTCGGTCATCTCGACGCCCTCCAGAAGCGTGGTCAGAGCGGCATCCGCCGTGGCTCGCATTTCGGTCGGCACGGCGTCCAGCGCCCGGCGCAGATTGTCCGAAACGGCGAGCATGTCGCGCGCGAAGCCGGCTGCCGCATAGGCCTTGGCGTCCTTGATTTCGCGTTCGGTGCGGCGGCGCAGGTTATCCATTTCGGCCGCCAGCCGCAGGAAGCGGTCGCGCAGCTCGTTATTTTCGGCTTTCAGCAATTCCAGCGGATCCGGTTCGGCGGCAGGCGCCTCGGCATTCTTCTGGTTGGCCGCGTCCTCAAGAGCAGATGCAACAGCTTCAACCGTGTTCTCCGCGGCAGTTGCGTCAGGTCCGTTCTTGTTGGTTTCGTCGGTCATGACGGTCTCCGGTTATTCTTGGCTTGAATTTACGGGCTTGGATTTGTGCCCGATATCGAGGTTTAAAGTGAAAAAATCAAGGCTTGGTGGGAAAGTTGGGGCGGCTACGTCGCGAATTCAGCGCGACAGCCTGGCAAGCAGCTGCGCGGTGTAATCCACCATCGGCACGATGCGCGAATAGTTGAGCCGCGTTGGGCCGATGACGCCGACGGCACCGACGATCCGGTCTTCGCCGTCACGATAGGGCGCGACGATGAGCGAGGAGCCCGACAGGGAGAACAGCTTGTTTTCCGAGCCGATGAAGATTCGCACGCCCGGTCCTTTTTCAGCGAGATCGAGAATTTCGATCAGGCTGTCCTTCTTTTCAAGATCGTCGAAAAGCAACCGCAGGCGATCGAGATCGGCAACATCGGCCAGACCTTCGAGCAGATTGGCACGACCGCGGACGATAAGCTGGGTCGGCTTGCCTTCCTCGCTGTCGCCGGACCAGACCGCAAGACCGCGCTCGACCAGTTCCTGCGAGAGCGCATGGAGTTCGCCCTGCACCTGATCCTTGAGCGTCTTCAGCTGGCCGCGCAGTTCCGGGAGCGTCTGGCCGCTCAGGTGGGCGTTGAGGAAATTGGCCGCTTCGGTCAGCTGCGACGAGGTCACGCCGGCCGGAAGTTCGATAATGCGGTTCTCCACCTGGTTATGATCGCCGACGAGCACCGCAAGCGCCTTGGTCGGTTCCAGGCGGATGAATTCGACATGCTTCAGGACCGGGTCGCTCTTGGTGGTAATGACGATCCCGGCGCCGCGCGAGACGCCCGACAGCATGCGGCTCGCCTCTGCCATCAGGCTCTCCATCGGCTGGTCGCGATCTGCGGGCCGAATCTGCCGGTCGATATTGGCACGCTCCTCAGCCGACAGGTCTCCGACCTGCATGAACGCGTCGACGAAAAAACGAAGCCCGGACTGGGTCGGCAGGCGGCCGGCACTGATATGCGGGGAGTAGATGAGGCCCAGTTCCTCGAGATCGCTCATCACATTGCGCACCGACGCCGGCGACAGCGATATGGGCAGCAGGCGGGAAAGATTTCGAGAGCCGAGCGGTTCGCCGGTCTCCAGATAGCTTTCCACGATGCGGCGGAAAATTTCGCGCGAACGGTCATCGAGCACAGAACCGCTGTCCCTACCCGTCGATGCCGAAAATCCCATCTAAACCTTCACCGCTCCATTGATCTTTCGATAAAATATAGTCATTCGCCGCGCCTTCTCCAAAGGGAAAATCATCACGGGCATAATCATTCGCCCTCAGAGGGCCTCAGGCCTTTTTCTTTGCAAAAGCTGGGCCGGAGCCGTAGAAGGCGGAAACAGAAATCCAGGGAGTGAAGCATGCGGCCTTCAGGCAGACAGTTGAACCAGATGCGCAAGGTCTCATTCGAGCGCAATTTCTCCAAACATGCCGAAGGCTCATGCCTCGTCAAGTTCGGCGACACGCATGTGCTTTGCACCGCGAGCCTGGAAGAAAAGACACCGCCGTGGCTGCGCAACAGCGGCAAGGGCTGGGTGACCGCCGAATACGGCATGCTGCCGCGCGCTACGGGCGACCGCATGAAGCGCGAAGCCGCCGCCGGAAAGCAAGGCGGTCGCACCCAGGAAATCCAGCGCCTGATCGGGCGCTCCCTGCGCGCCGTCATCGATCTCGAAGCGCTCGGCGAAAAGCAGATCACCATCGACTGCGACGTCATCCAGGCGGACGGCGGCACGCGCACGGCCTCGATCACCGGTGGCTGGATCGCGCTCTACGATTGCTTGAAGTGGATGGAAGCCCGCTCGATGACCAAGGTCGACAAGGTGCTGAAGGACCACGTCGCTGCGATCTCCTGCGGCATCTTTGCCGGCCAACCGGTCATCGACCTCGACTATATCGAGGATTCGGCTGCCGAAACGGACGCCAATTTCGTGATGACCGGCTCCGGCGGTATCGTCGAGGTGCAGGGGACGGCTGAGGGCAAGCCCTTCAGCCAGGAAGAGTTCCTGAAGCTGCTGGCGCTTGCCCAGGACGGCACCCAGGAACTGGTGGCGATGCAGAAGCAGGCGATTGCCTGAAACTCGCTGAAAGAGGTGCTCTTTGATCGAAGGCATTCTCGAAACCGCACTTTATGCTGACGATCTCGATGCCGCCGAGGCCTTCTACGGCGGCATCCTCGGACTTGAAAAGGTTCTGCGCGCCGGCAACAGGCATGTGTTCTTCCGATGCGGGCCGGGCATCCTGCTGATCTTCAACCCCGCAGAGACGGTGAAGCCACCGCCCGCCGGTGCCTTGCCGGTTCCGCCCCATGGTGCGACAGGACCGGGGCATATCTGCTTTCGCATGACGAGCGAAGCGATTGACTTGCTCAGAGAAAAGCTCAACAAGGCAGGCATTGCCATCGAAAGCGATTTCCGCTGGCCGAACGGTGCCCGCTCAATCTATTTCCGCGATCCGGCCGGCAACAGCCTGGAATGCGCAGAGCCGAGGCTCTGGAATATCGAATAGGAATTGAAATGCGCAAGCTCGATACGAAAACGATCGTCGTCGCCAGCCACAATGCCGGAAAGATCCGCGAGATTGCAGAGCTGATCGGTCCCTTCGGCTTTTCCGCGAAATCCGCCGCCGAACTGAAATTCGAAGAGCCCGACGAAACGGGCACGACATTCGAGGAAAACGCCGCAATCAAGGCGCTCGCCTCCGCCAAAGCCTCCGGACTGCCGGCGCTGTCGGATGATTCCGGCATCGTCATCGACGCGCTCGATGGCGCACCCGGCGTCTATACCGCCAACTGGGCAGAGCGCGAGGACGGCAGCCGCGACTTCCAGATGGCGATGGAGAAGGTCGAGAAGGCGCTGGAGGAGCGCGGCGCAACAAGGCCGGAACAGCGGAGCTGCCGCTTTGTGAGCGTGCTCTGTCTCGCCTGGCCGGATGGACACACGGAAATGTTCCGCGGCGAGGTGGAAGGTACCGTGGCGTGGCCGCCGCGCGGCACCCAGGGATTTGGTTATGACCCGATCTTCCAACCGCAGGGCTATGATATTACCTTCGGTGAAATGAGCAGTGATCAGAAACACGGCTGGAAACCCGGCGAACCGGAAGCGCTCTCGCACCGTGCGCGTGCCTTCAAGCGTTTCGTTGAAACCTGCCTGGAGGCTTGAGGCGCTTTGAATTCGGCCGCTCCTCTTCTGCGCGATACCCTTCTGCCCGATACGGGCGAGCCGGGCTTTGGCGTCTATGTGCATTGGCCGTTCTGCGCGGCCAAGTGCCCATATTGCGACTTCAACAGCCATGTGCGCCACCAACCGGTGGACCAGCCGCGCTTTACCGCCGCCTTCCTCAAGGAAATGGAAGTGATGCGGCGCATGAGCGGGCCGAAGACCGTCACCAGCATCTTCCTCGGCGGCGGCACGCCGTCGCTGATGGATCCTGCGACAGTCTCGGCGATCCTCGACGGCATCGCCAGGCACTGGCATGTTCCTGACGGTATCGAGATCACGATGGAGGCCAATCCCTCCAGCGTCGAGGCGACCCGCTTCCGCGGCTATCGCGCAGCCGGTGTCAACCGCGTGTCGCTCGGCGTGCAGGCACTCAACGATCCGGACCTCAAATTCCTCGGTCGGCTGCATGACGTGGCCGATGCCCTGAAGGCGATCAGGCTGGCGCGGGAGATCTTTCCGCGCATGTCCTTCGACCTCATCTATGCTCGACCGAAACAGACGGTCGAGGCCTGGGAAGCGGAACTGAAGGAAGCGATTTCCTACGCGGTCGATCACCTGTCGCTCTACCAGCTCACCATCGAGGAAGGCACGCCCTTCTATGGCCTCCACAAGGCCGGCAAGCTGATCGTGCCGGATGACGACCAGTCGGCAGCGCTCTACGAGGCAACGCAGGAGATTACCGAGCGGTTCGGCATGCCGGCCTACGAGGTTTCCAATCACGCTCGCCCCGGTGCTGAAAGCCGCCATAACCTGACTTACTGGCGCTACGGCGACTATGCGGGCATCGGACCCGGCGCCCACGGGCGCCTGATGCGCGGAAGAGACAAGATCGCGACCTCCACCGAACGCCGTCCGGAAACCTGGCTGGAACAGGTGGAACGCATCGGCCATGGCATGCTGGACGAGGAAATCCTCGGCTTCGAGGAACAGGCCGACGAATTGCTGCTGATGGGCCTGCGCCTGCGGGAAGGGGTCGATCTCGCCCGCTGGCAGCAACTTTCCGGCCGGGACCCGGACCCGATCCGCGAGGAGCGGCTGCTGGAACACGGCTTTATCGAGCGCATCGGCAATTCGCGGCTGCGTTGCACGCCGTCCGGCATGCTGATCCTCGACGCGGTGGTGGCCGATCTCGCCTGCTGAAAATCCGGCGCTTAAGCTTTTTCCGCCAGAACATGCAGCCAGTCGGTCGGCTTTTTGTCGTAACCGCTGCCGTGAACTTCATCGATATCGACGGAAGCCCAGGTGAAAGCCTCGTAAGCGGCGCTTAGCCAGGCCCTGGACGGATAGTTGTAATAACGTCCGAGGCCATCATAACCTTCGGCCTCGCCGGCCTTGAAGCTCGCGTAGAAGACGCCGCCCGGGCGCAAGGCCTTGTGGATGCGGCCGAGAATGCCACCGAGTTCCACCCGCGGCGGATGCAGGAGGCATGCATTCGCCCATATACCGTCAAACGCCGAGACCGCGTCGATTTCCCCGAAACGGAGCACGTCAACCGGCCTGCCCAGATGTTTGGCGGCCTGCTCCGCCATCTCCGGCGTGCCATCCGTGGGCGTGACGTCGAAACCCCGCGTGATCATCACCTCGCTATCCCGCCCGCTGCCGCAGCCGAGTTCGAGGATGGCGGCGCCGGGCGCGAGTTTCGACAGGAAGCTATCGAGGCGGCGTATGTTCGCAGCAGAACTTGCCGCGTAGGTCACCGCGTTTTCGCTATAAAAGCTGGCCGTGGGATCCTTCTCGATGGCCATCGCTGATCCTCAGCGCTGCGACATCAGCAGCTTGGTGCCGAAACCGACGAAAATCATGCCGACGCCGAGATCGATCTTTTTCTTGGCCTTGAGATAGGCCGCCGCCACCGATCTGTGGGTGATCAGCGCGACCAGGAAGGTATAATAGACTGTCGAGACGGCGACCATGACGGCAATCGCCGCCAGGCCATACAGGAAAGGCGTTCCGGCCGGCATGGTCGCGGCGAAAAGACTGGCGACGAAGAGCGCCGATTTCGGATTGGCAAGATTGGTTGCCAGCCCCATCCGGTAGGCGGTCTTGAGCGGCACCTCGACACGAGCCGCCACGATATCAGCCGACTGGCGCGACTTTCGCGCATCCAGGAAGATCTTCAATCCGAGCCAGACGAGATAAAGCCCGCCGACGATCTTGAGCGCCACATAGGCAAACGGAGCGGCCTGAAAAAGCGCATTGATCCCCAGCCAGCCGGCAAAACCCCAGCAGAGCGTGCCGGTAATGGTCCCCATCGCCGCCAGGACAGGAACGCGGCGCGGCGCGGTCAGCGCATAACGCATGACCAGAAGCGTATTGGGCCCTGGCGTTATGCACGCCACGGCCCAGATCGTTGCAACGGATAGCAGAAACATGGATCTTAAGCGTTGTTCTCGTTGATCAGCCGTTTCAAGAGTTCTACTTCGTGGCTAAGCTTCGTGTCACCCGAAATCAATTCCTCGATCTTGCGGACGGCATGCAGGACGGTCGTGTGATCCCTGCCGCCGAAACGGCGACCGATTTCCGGGAAGGAACGCGGCGTCAGCGTCTTCGACAGATACATGGCGATCTGGCGCGGCTTGACGATCACCCGGGTGCGGCGGTTCGAGACCAGTTCCTGGCGCGACACATTGTAATGACGCGCCACGATGCGCTGGATGTCCTCGATACGGACCCGCTTGGCCTCGCCTGCACCAACCAGATGGGCGAGCAGTTCATCGACACGCTCGATCGACAGGGAGGGTTCGAAGGAGCGACGGAACAGAAGCTGGTTGAATGCGCCTTCCAGCTCGCGACCGCTGGCGGTCACATTGCGGGCGACGTGGCTCAGGATTTCCGCAGGGATATCGAGTGACGGATCGTCCTGGCGGGCGGTCGCGAGGCGACCCTTAATCATTTCGAGACGCATCTCGTAATCCGGGGCCTCGACTTCGATTGCCACACCGCCCTGCAGACGCGAGCGGACACGCGGATCGAGCGATTCCAGCTCCCAGGGCGCCCGATCGGCGGCAACCACCACCTGCTTGGCGCTGTCGAGCAGCATGTTCAGGAGATGGCAGAACTCGTTCTGGATCATCTTGCCCTGCAGGAACTGCATGTCGTCGATGATCAGCAGGTCGATATTGCGCAGAGAGTCCTTCAGCGTCAGCGCGTCGTTGTCGCGGATCGCGGTCGCGAAACGCCACATGAAATATTCCGCCGTCAGATAGACCACCCGCGGCATGCGCTCGCTGCCGACGGCCGCATTGGCGATCGCCTGCAGAAGGTGCGTCTTGCCAAGGCCGACGCCCGAATGAATGAAGAGCGGATTGAAGCGGACCGCGCTGGCGCCGGCTTCGGCGATGGTCTTGGCCGCAGCAAGCGCTACCCGGTTAGACGGGCCTTCCACGAAAGTGTCGAAGGTGAAACGGCTGTCGAGCGGAGAGCCGAACAGCGGTCCGGGAGCCTGGGCAGAACGTGCCGGCGCAGCAGACGGCGACGGGAAGGTCGCGATCTTGCCAATCTCGCGGGGGCCTTGAGAACGCGGAAACGAGGCAACAACAGCAGGTTCCGGTGCCAGGCTGCGCTCTTCACCTGCCACGGGGGCCTTGGTGCTGCGACTTGCGCTACGCACCAGGATTTCGACCTTCAGGATCTCGGCGTCTTCCGCCTGGAATATGGTGGTGATCAGATCGAGGTAACGATTGTTGATCCAGGACTTCAGAAAAGTGGTCGGCACCGTGAGCCGAACAACGCTCTTTGAGACGGAATGCAGCTTCAAACGCCCGAACCAGCTTGCATAAACATCCTGACCGACCTGTGCCTTCAGACGCGCACTAAACCGCTCAAAAAGAGCATTATGCTTCATTTCCGTCGTTTCCCCTGCCGCCTGGGAGCAACTTGGATCAAATGCCTGCCGCGCCTGGTCCCCATTACCTGCACGGGCTGATATAGTATTCATATGCATAATTCGCCGCCTTCCAAATCTCGTAGCCTGGCGGTTCTCGTTAACGCCGCCAGAACAAACTTCGTTTCAAGGCATAGCAAACCATTCCCAATCATTGAGAACCGTCGCCGCCCGTCCCCTTTTTTCAAAACCTTCGCTCGTCCTCGCAGCCGATCGAAAGTCGCGCTCAGCCCGCCTCGTGAACGGTCTGGGCTTGCGGGAGCCACCCCGCATATACGAACGCTCTCATCCTCATCATGAGCCGTTCGAACTTCTTCCACCTCCTTCATCCGGACACTGGACCGGATCGCGTTGACAAAAACCGACCGTTTCCGGAAATGCCAATTTCCGGACCGCAACCGATGGTTATCAGGAAAACGGGAGAATTTATCCCGTTGCAAAGGGTAAAAGTCTGCCTTCCGCCCAACACGTGACGGTAACCGGCAGCCTTCTGAAGTAATCCCCGCGCCCCTTGCTGAAGGTCATTTAGGCAGGATCAAATGCCAAGATCAATGATGAATTTTACGCAAAATTAAGAGGCGGGCGTTGACTCCGGGAGCGTGATTTGAATGTCACAGAGGCCGTCATGGAGAATCGCTGTTGAATCAATGGGATTCAAAATTGACATACATTCTGAACGATCGTTCACAGAAAAAATAAAAATCCTCTTGACTCCACCTGGGGGCTTTTGACCATCGCCAAAGTCACCCACAGACTCATAGACCTCCAATAACTCATTGATTACAATAACTATTTTCTGTCACGCCGATGACACGAAATTGTTAATGAGCCGGATAAATATAAGGAGCCCTGAGAGAAACACAAAAAGCCCGGTCGAGAGGACCAGGCTTCATTATGATACAGTTTGTGAAATGATCAGGCCGAAAGGGCCTTCACACGTGCAGCAAGACGGGACACCTTGCGGGATGCCGTATTGCTGTGAAGCACGCCCTTGGTGGCAGCGCGCTGGATCTCCGGCTGGGCAGCCTTGAGGGCTTCTGCAGCAACGGTCATGTCGCCGGAAGCGATGGCTTCCTCGACCTTACGGATGAAGCCGCGAACGCGCGAGCGGCGGGACTTGTTGACTGCGGTACGGCGAGCGATCTTGCGGGTCGCTTTTTTCGCCGAAGTTGTATTGGCCATTTCATGCCTCTCTACGAATTCGAACCAAACTCCGCCGTTGCCGCGCCGGTCCTTGCGACCATCAATCCAGCAATTCGGGAGCAATAGAGGAAGCCATGATCAGGCTTTCCCAACTGTGGGCGGGCATATAACCGGAATACCCGCCCCAGTCAACGCGCATTTTGGCGGATGACCATCCGCTTTTGCGCGATTTACCGGTTGGAGAACTGCGGCTTGCGCTTTTCCACGAAGGCGGCCATGCCTTCCTTCTGGTCGGCGGTCGCAAACAACGAATGGAAAAGCCGCCGTTCGAAGCGCAGGCCTTCTGCCAGCGTCGTCTCGAAGGAGCGATTGACGGCCTCCTTGGCCATCAGCACCGCGGCGCGCGGGAAAGAGGCAATCTTCGCTGCCGCCTCGACCGCCTCGTCGAGCAGACGCTCCGGCGAAACGATCCGCGACACCAGCCCCGCCCGCTCCGCTTCCGCCACATCCATCATCCGGCCGGTCATGACCATGTCCATCGCCTTTGCCTTGCCGACCGCTCGCGTCAGCCGCTGCGAGCCGCCCATGCCGGGAATGACGCCGAGGGTGATCTCCGGCTGGCCGAACTTCGCGGTTTCCGAGGCGATGATGAAATCGCACATCATGGCAAGCTCGCATCCGCCGCCGAGCGCGAAGCCGGAGACGGCGGCGATCATCGGCTTGCGGGTGGCGGCGATCGCCTCCCAGCCGGAGATGAAGTCGTTGACATAGGCCTCGACGAAATCGATGCCCTGCATTTCCTTGATATCGGCGCCGGCGGCAAAGGCCTTTTCCGAGCCGGTCAGCACGATCGCCACGATCGCCTCGTCCTTGCCGAAGGCGGAAAGCGCTTCGGTCAATTCGACCATCACGGTCGAGTTCAGCGCATTCAGCGCCTTCGGACGATTGAGGGTGATGAGCGCGACGGCGCCCCGGGTTTCGGTCAGCAAGGTTTCGTAGCTCATCCCATGTCTCCTCTTTATGTTTCTGGCGGCGGCTATTTCTGGCAGGCCGGGCAATAGAAGGTGGAGCGGCCCGCCTGGGTGATACGCGCGACGGTACCGCCGCAGCCCGGCGTGCGGCAAGCGGCGCCTTCCCGGTCGTAGACGGAAAAGGAGTGCTGGAAATAGCCAAGCGAGCCATCCGTCTGGATATGATCTCTCAGCGACGAACCTCCGGCGGCGATCGCATCGGCAATAACATCGCGGATCGACTGGTTGAGGAGGACCAGTTCCTTGTTCGGCCTGCCGGTCTTGGTGACGACGCTGCCGGCGGCGCGTTTCGGCGAAAGATGCGAGCGCCACAGCGCCTCGCAGACGTAGATATTGCCGAGACCCGCTATCACGGTCTGGTCGAGGAGAGCGCCCTTGAGCGGCTGGCTCTTGCCCGCCAACCTCGCCGCCAGATAATCGGCATCGAGCGCATTGCCGGTCGGCTCCGGCCCGAGCTCGGCAAAAGCCGGATAAAGATCGAGCTCGCTGCGCTTCCAGAGCTGCATGAAGCCGAAGCGGCGCGGGTCGTTATAGATGACGCGCAGCAGGCCTTCCTTCTGTCTCAGATGGAAGACGACATGATCGTGTTTCTGATCCTTCGAACGCGGATGGTGAAACTCGCCGAGCGCCTCGTTCTCAATGCGAAACGATCCGGACATGCCGAGATGGCTGATTACGGTGAGGTCGTCCTCCAGGTCGATCAGCAGGTATTTGGCGCGCCTGCCGAGCGAGACGATACGGCGTTCGTTGACGGCATCGGCAAAATTCTCCGGCAGCGGAAAGCGCAGGTCCGGGCGATTGAGTTCCAGCCTGGCGATCACCGCACCTTCCATTGCCGGGGCGAGACCGCGCCGGACGGTTTCCACCTCTGGCAATTCGGGCATGATCGACTAACTTCCTGTTTCAACGACATCGCGCCTGGTCTATAGACCGGACCGGATGTCGCACCCATGTAATGACACGCGCCACAGATAGCGTGCGATGAGCGATTTCGCTATGGTCGCCGGCCAGAAGAGAGACGTTAGGAGTTCACCGATGACTGAAGCCCGTACAAGCGCCGACGGCGGGATGGAAACGTCCTATGGCTTCCGCAAGGTTGCGGACGGCGAGAAGCAGGGCCTTGTCAACGACGTCTTCCACAAGGTTGCCAAACGCTACGACGTGATGAACGACGTGATGTCGGCCGGCATGCACCGCGTCTGGAAGGATGCGCTGATCGCCTCGCTCAATCCGAGAAAGGACGTCGGCTATAAAACCCTGGACGTGGCTGGCGGCACGGGCGACATCGCTTTCCGCATCGTCGAGGCTTCGGATCGCAAGGCGCATGTGACCGTGCTCGACATCAACGGCTCGATGCTGGCGGTCGGCGCCGAGCGGGCCGAAAAGAAACGCCTTTCCGAAAATCTCGCCTTCGTGGAGGCCAATGCCGAGTCGCTGCCTTTCGAGGCGAATTCCTTCGATGCCTATACGATCGCTTTCGGCATCCGCAACGTCCCGCATATCGACGTGGCTCTGAAGGAGGCCTATCGCGTGCTGAAACGTGGCGGACGACTGCTGGTACTGGAATTTTCCGAAGTCGAGATGCCGCTTCTCGAGCGCTTCTACGAGGAATGGTCGTTCAAGGCGATCCCGCGCTTCGGCAAGATGATCACCGGCGAGGCCGAGCCCTACCAATATCTGGTGGAATCGATCCGCAAATTCCCGAACCAGGAGAATTTTGCGGCGATGATCCGCAATGCGGGTTTTTCGCGCGTCACCTATACCAATTATACCGGCGGCATCGCGGCGCTGCATTCCGGCTGGAAGCTCTGAACGCATGAGCACGATTGGCGCTTATTTCCGGCTTGCCCGCGTCGGCTGGGTTCTTGTGCGCGAAGGCGTGGTATCGGCCCTGCCGACCCAGGACATGCCGCCTTCCGTCGGCCTCATCAAGGCGCTGGTCGAGCCCTTGGCGCGGTTTCGCTCCAAGACGCAGGCGCGCAGCGAACGGCTGACGCGTGCCGTCGACCGGCTGGGGCCTTCCTATGTCAAGATCGGTCAGTTCCTTGCAACCCGTCCGGATGTGGTCGGGGTCGACTGGGCCGTCGATCTCGCCATGCTGCAGGACCGGATGGCCTTCTTCCCGACCGAGGTTGCGAAAGCGGCGGTCGAGGCATCGCTCGGCCGGACGATCGGCGATCTCTATTCCTCCTTCGGCGAGCCGATCGCGGCAGCCTCGATCGCCCAGGTCCATCCCGGCGTCGTCAACGACAGGAAAGTGGCCATCAAGGTGGTGCGCCCGGGCGTGCGCCAGCGTTTCGCCCATGACATCGAAAGCATGTACCTCCTGTCGCGCATGCAGGAACGCTTCATGCGCTCCAGCCGGCGCTTAAGGCCGGTCGAGGTGACGCGAACGCTCGAACAAACCACCAAGGTGGAAATGGACCTGCGCCTGGAGGCCGCCGCGCTTTCCGAGATTGCCGAGAATACCAAGGACGACCCCGGCTTCCGGGTGCCGCTGGTCGACTGGGAACGCACCGGCCGCGACGTGATCACCATGGAGTGGATCGACGGCGTCAAGATGTCGGATGTTGCAGGTCTTCGCGCCGCCGGCCACAATCTCGAAAAGCTCGCCGAGATACTGATCCAGTCCTTCCTGCGCCACACGCTGCGGGACGGCTTTTTCCATGCGGACATGCATCCCGGCAATCTGTTCGTCGACGCTGCCGGCACGATCGTCGCCGTCGACATGGGCATTGTCGGGCGGCTCGGCAAGAAGGAGCGCCGTTTCCTCGCCGAAATCCTCTACGGCTTCATTACCCGCGACTATATGCGCGTCGCGGAAGTGCATTTCGAGGCGGGCTACGTGCCGGCGCATCACGACGTGGCGAGCTTCGCCCAGGCGATCCGTGCGATCGGCGAACCGATCCACGGCCAGCCGGCGGAAACGATCTCCATGGCGCGGCTCTTGGCGCTGCTCTTCGAGGTCACCGATCTGTTCGAGATGCAGACCCGTACCGAGCTGATCCTGCTGCAGAAGACCATGGTCGTGGTCGAGGGCGTGTCGCGCATGCTCGATCCACGCTTCAACATGTGGAAGGCCTCGGAACCGGTCGTCGGCCAATGGATCCGCGACAATCTCGGGCCGAAGCGCATTGTCTCGGACCTGCGCGATGGCGTCAAAGCTGCCGTCAAGCTTGCCGAGGCGTTGCCGGAGATCGCGGCGAAGACGGAGACGCTGCACCAGGAACTCGTCCATATGAGCGAGCACGGCCTGCGCTTCGATCCTGAGACGACAGAGGCCATCGGCAGGTCGGAGGCGCGACACAATCGCTCGGGGCGCGTCGCGCTGTGGATCATCGCGCTGTCGCTGCTGTATCTCGCGTTCAAGCTCAGCTGAGGTTTATCCGGTCGCCTGACGATGCGAAAACCCTGTTCCACAAGGGCTTTCACCATATTGCAACTCCAAAGCGGCCTTTATTCCGCCGAGTTCTCATTCTCTGTTAAGGAATACATTCCTTTTTGGGACCTGGCCTTCCGGAGACGTTTCATGGCGCTAGGCGCAACTCAACGCTTGCATGACGGCGTCGCAGCCGTCGAGACGATGACCCGCTTCGCGCTTGCCGTGCTGGCGCTGGCATCCGGCGTCTACACCTATCTCGGTGCGCGCAGCATTCTCGACGGGTCACCGACGGCCGTGTTCTTTGCGGCCGTCATCTATTCCGCTTCGGTCTCGGTCGGCATCTATGCATTCTGGTCCTACATGGCCCGGTTCTATCCGCATGTGACGACCCGTGCGGGACGCACCGCCATGCTCGGCGTCATGGCGGTTGGCGCCGCGATGATCCTTGCCATGTCGAGCTGGCTGAATGCGGCGGCACTTGCCGGCTCCGCAGCCGTGGAGCAGCATCTCTCCGAGACGGTCGAGGACTATACCGCCGATCTCGACCGCGCCCACCAGAACGCGCTCGCGGCCCAAAGCCTGCTGCCGGATATCCAGCGCGCGTCCGAACGTTTCGCCCAGCTCGCGGGCGTGGAACGCCAGTCCGGCTCTCTCACCGGCACGACCGGTTCGGGTAGCGTCGTGCAGCTTCTCAGCCAGATGTCGGCGCAGATGAAGTCGCTTGCAGCCAACATCAACGCCTCGCGCGAGCAGGTGGGCGACCTTTTTGCTCAAGGCCAGAAGCGGTTGGAGACGATGCGCTCTCTGGTTTCCGCACCGGGCACGATCGAGCCGCGCGCCGACCAGTTTTCCACGGAAGCCGTGGCACTGACGGGCGTCATCACCTCGCTCGCCCAGACCTCGATCGCGCCGTCGATCCGCCGCGCGGCGGACGACCTGTCGGTCGGGTTCATCGCGCCGGTCCCGGATGGAGGTGCTGCCGATCTCGTCAACCGGCAGAACCTGGTGATGGACACCGTCCGCACCTCGGTTTCGGCGCAATCCAAGGCGCTCGCCAAGGCCGCCGACGAGATCCTCGCCCGGCCGCCGGTGCAGGAGCGCCGTTTCGTGCCGCTCTCCTCCGCCGAAGCCGTGCTGCATTATGCGCAGGACTTCATTCCCGCCTGGGCCGGGGCTATTTCCATCGACCTCCTGCCCGGCGTGATGGTGTTCATTCTCGCCACCGTGCATGGCGCGATCCGCCGACAGGAGGAAAACCTGCCCTTCGCCGAACGGATCACGGCTGCCGAACTCCTGCGGGCGCTTGAGGTTCAGCGTGCCGTCACGGCGAGCGGCGTGACCATCGAGCAGACGATTGCGAAGGCGGAAGCCGACGACAGGACATTGGCGCCAAGACCGCAGCCGGCACCTGAATCAACGCCGGAACCAACGTCCGAAGCCGAGCCGAACAACATCACCGCCATCGACCTCAAATCGCGCAGCCGGGACCGGTCGCATGAGGATCGGTGAGGCGATCAGGAAGCTTGACGAAGGCCTGCTGATGCGCGGCGCCTTCTATATTCTTCTCTCGGCTGCGGCGGTTTTCCTCGTCGTCGATATTCGCGACATGACGGCGATGAACGCGGCCCTGCCCGGCTTCGACCCCATGCGCGAAGACCAGCCCGTATTGCCGCCGGCCTTGACCGAGGGCGTACCGGCAGCGCCACCTGTACAGCCGGCCAGTCCCAGGGAAGTGCTGCGCAAGCCGATGACCTTCGAACTCACCACAGGCGGCGTGCTGCTGGCCGAAGGGACGATCGATCCCGGTGCTGCCGCTCGCTTCGCCAAGGAGGTCGAAACGCGCGGCGAATACGTGAAGACCGTGGCCCTCAATTCGCCCGGCGGCTCGGTCGACGATGCACTTGCCATGTCGAAGCTGATCCGCGACAGGAAGCTCGACACCAAAGTCGCGGCGAAGGCGCTCTGCGCCTCATCCTGCCCGATCATGTTTGCCGGCGGCATCGGCCGTTTTGCGGAAAAGGATGCGGTGATCGGCGTGCACCAGGTTTTCAACGGAGCCAAGGACCGGCCGTCGGCGGAACAGGCGATGTCCGCCGCGCAGGCGACCACCGCGCGGGTCGCCCGCCATCTAGACCAGATGGGCATCGGCGCGGGCCTGTGGATCCATGCGCTCGAAACGCCGCCGGACCGGCTCTATTACCTGACACCGAAGGAAATGACGGATTTCAGGCTGACGACCGAGCCGCTCGCGACGGCCAGGAAGAAGATCTAGCGTCCCGCCGGACCTTGAGGGCCCCAGGTCAGCCCTGTGCCTTGATCTCCCGTTCGCAGAACGTAATGCGGTTGCTGAACGGGTCGATGACCGTCACTTCCAGACCCCAATCCGCCTGTTCGAGCCCTGGCTTCATATAGGGGTAGTTCCTGGCGATCAGCTCCTGCTGGAAGGCGCGCACGCCCGTCATCGGCACAAAGACCCGCGCACCGGGTGAGGCATCGCCCACATGTTCGGAGAGGTGTATCAGCATGCCGCTTCGCGAGACCTGGCAATAGAGCGGGAAGTTTTCGCCGAAGCGGTACTCCCAGTCCACGGTGAAGCCCAGGAAATCGCGGTAGAATTCCATCGCCTTGTCGATCGAAAATATCCGGAAGATCGGAATGGCCGGCTGGATCGACACCGCAGCCGACTTGCTTTGCTGCGGCTCCGACGCGTCGATCTTTGCAGCAAGGATATTCCAGTTGTCGTAGCCGAACTGGGTCGCAACCAGTTCCAGGACCTGGCTATGCGTCAGCTCGACCTTACGTTCGGCAAGCGCCTCGCGCAGGCTTTTCGCCATCAGTTTTGCATCGCGGAAATCGCGCATCTCATCATCCTTTCAACAGACGAACAAGGACCGGTCGGGTCCCATCAATCAGCGCCCGCATTGCTGATCCGTTCGTCATCGCTGGCCGGATTGGCAAAGGATGAGAGGCGGTGGATGCATTCACCTTGGCGCTCTGGGCGCCGCGGGCGGCTGGCCGCATCCGGCCGCAAACAGGAGTAACGCAGTCCAGAATTCAGCGCAAGATGTTCGGATATTTTCGCGTCAGTGCGTGACCGGTTCCGGGAAGATCCGGCCCTGCTTCGCCTTGGCGCTTGCCTTGAAGAGCGGGCGCGTCGGACTGGTGACGACATCCGTTGCTGCGGCAGTCGCGCTCTCGATCGCCTCGCCAGCGACGCCTGCGGCAAGGGCGCGTTTGCGGCCGCTTGTCTTGCCGGGCTTACGGATGTCGGCCCGCTCGTCGGTCAGGACGGCAGCGGCAGCATTGGCACCGGCGACGAGGGCTCTCGCCAGCATCTGCCGGCCGGTGCGGCTCGCCAGCATGTTGCGCAGCAGGGACGACCGGCGCACGGATTTCGGCACCTTGAATCCGGCTATCTTCTTCGGAATGAAATTCTTTTTCATGGCGGCTCTCCTTTGCAGCCGAACTCCCGTCAGCTGCAACTGTTCCGCGGCCGTCAGCGGGAAGGCAATTGCAACTCGGCGGCCAAAGGCTTAGCTTCCCGCCATTCTGGCATCGGGTAATGGCATGGAACTCTCCGGCAAGCGCATCCTTCTGATCATCTCCGGCGGCATCGCGGCCTATAAGAGCCTCGATCTCATCCGCCGGCTTCGCGAGCGGGGCGCATCGGTCCGTCCGATCATGACCAGGGCGGCCCAGGAATTCATCACACCGCTTGCGGTCGGCGCGCTGTCCGCCAGCCACGTCTATATCGACCTGTTTTCCCGCGAGGACGAGCAGGATGTCGGCCATATCAGGCTCGCCCGCGACAACGACCTGGTGATCGTCGCCCCCGCCAGCGCCGACCTGATGGCCAAGATGGCGCATGGGCTGGCGGACGATCTTGCGAGCGCGGTGCTGCTCGCCTCCGACCGGCCGGTCCTGATCGCGCCCGCGATGAACCCGAAAATGTGGGCCGCTCACCCGACTAGGCGCAATGCCGAGACGCTGAAGGCCGACGGCATCCATTTCATCGGCCCGATGGCCGGCGAGATGGCGGAAAGCAACGAGGGCGGCACCGGGCGCATGGCCGAGCCGCTGGAAATCGTCGCGGCAGCCGTCAAACTGCTGGACGGCGCGCCGAAACCGCTTGCCGGCAAAAAGGTGATCGTCACATCCGGACCGACGCACGAGCCGATCGACCCGGTGCGCTATATCGCCAACCGTTCCTCCGGCCGCCAGGGCCACGCGATTGCCGCGGCACTCGCAAAACTTGGCGCGGATGTGACGCTCGTCTCCGGACCGGTGACCATACCTGATCCGGTTGGCGTCGAGACCGTACACGTGGAACGCGCCGAGGAAATGCTGGAGGCGGTGACCTCCCGCCTGCCGGCCGATATCGCCGTCATGGTGGCCGCCGTCGCGGACTGGCGCGTCGCCTCGTCGGCCGGCCAGAAGATCAAGAAGCAGCCCGGCGAGGCTCCGCCTCCCCTGTTGCTCACAGAAAACCCGGATATCCTCAAGACCGTGGGGCATCATGAAAAGCGGCCCAAGATCGTGGTCGGCTTTGCCGCAGAGACCCAGGATGTCGAAAAGAACGGCCGCGCGAAACTGGAACGCAAGGGCGCCGACATGATCGTCGCCAATGACGTATCACCCGAGACCGGCATCATGGGCGGCACCCGCAACCGGGTGAAGATCATCAGCGCCAATGGCGTCGACGAGTGGCCGGACCTTGGCAAGGACGAGGTCGCGGAACGTCTTGCGGCACTGATCGCCTCGAAGCTGGGATAGATTTCAGGCTGCCTCGGACAGCGCATTCGGCCGGAAGAGCGAGACCCGCATGCCATCGGCATCAAGGACGACGGCGCTGCCGTCCGGGATTTCCACCCAGGTGTCGGCCTCGTCGTTCAGCGGTTCTGACACGAGGCAATGACCCGTCTCGCCGCCCATTGGCGCCGCATAGAGCGTTGGCGGCTTATGGTCGGTGGCGTAACGCACGGCGTAGAGTTCCCGCCCGTTGGAATAGGCGGCGGTGAAGCGCACCAATGCCTCTCCCGATTTTTCGATAGACAGGTCCTCGACCGTGGCAATCGCCTTTTCCATGGCCTGGAACGGATCGGTATCCAGGCCGAATTGCAACGCGAGCAGGAAGAGAAGCTCGGAATCGGTCGTGCCGGTGCGGGCATCGAACAGCGCGTCCGAGAGCATGCCCTCCATGTGCCGGCGGATGCGATCGAAGCCGGAGATCTGGCCGTTATGCATGAATGACCAGCGGCCCTGGACGAAAGGATGGCAGTTGTCGCGCCGCGTCGCGCCATGGGTTGCCGCCCGCACATGGGCGAGGAAGAGCGGCGAACGGATCTGCCGCGCCAGGCTCTTCAGATTGCAGTCCGACCACGCGGGCAGAATGTCGCGGTAACGGCCGGGTTCCGGCCGATCTCCGTACCAGGCGATACCGAAACCATCACCATTCGTCGCGGTCTTGGCGCGGGTGGCGCAATGGGACTGCTCGATCAGGGAATGGGCCGGTGAGGATACGAGTTCTTCGAGATAAAGAGGTTCGCCACGATAGGCTGCCCAACGACACATGGGTTATTTCTGCTCCGACTTTGCCGCCCGTCCGCGGTCTGATCCAGGACTTCAGGGTCCCGACAAAGGCTTAATGAAACATGAATTCGACGGCTTCATGCCGGTTTCTTGCTAAAGAACCTATCACTTTTTGCGACAAGGCGTGATCTTTCGAGGTTGCCGCCGGAGTTTGGCGGCCTAGATAGAGGCACATGTCGCGTAAAGAACAGTCGAGCCCAGCTGCAGCAGAAGCGCTCATTCCGGGGGATCCCGTTCTCGCCAGGCTCACGCTCGAACCGGAGCGATGGGCGCTGTTTCTCGATATCGACGGCACGCTGATCGAGCTTGCCGAGACCCCGGACGGGATCGTCGTACCGCCGAAGCTGCCCGAAAACCTGCATCGCCTTTCCATGAGGCTTGGCGGCGCGCTGGCGCTGGTCACAGGCCGGGCACTGCCCTATGCGGACCAGCTTTTCACGCCGTATGAATTCCCGATCGCCGGCTTGCACGGTTCCGAACGCCGCGATCCCTCAGGGGCGATCAGCCGCGTCGAGCTCAGCGCCGCGTTCGAGGATGTGAAGGCGGCTCTTCTGCGCGAAGCCCGCCAATGGCCGGGTGTTCTGGTGGAGGACAAGGGAGCCGCGGTCGCGGCCCATTACCGCCAGGCGCCGGAGCAACGCGAGGCTGTCGAGGCGGCGATGCCGCGTTACCTCGATATGGCGGGTCCGGACTTCACGCTCCAGCACGGCAAGATGGTGATTGAGATCAGGCCGGCCCAGGCGAGCAAGGGCCACGCCTTGCAGGCCTTTCTCGATCAGCCGCCGTTCAAGGGCCGAAGACCGATCGCGATCGGTGACGACGTGACCGACGAGGCGATGTTCCGCACCGCCAACGAACTCGGCGGCCATTCCATCCGTATCACCGAGACGCCGGGTGACACAGAAGCCAAATCCACCCTTCCCTCGGCCGCTGCATTGCGCGCGGCAATCGAAACGCTTGCGGGTGGCCTAAACACCGATGCCGCGTGAGCTGAAAGGACAATATCTTGAGCCGACTTGTCGTCGTTTCGAACCGTGTCTCCCTGCCGCAAAAGAGCGGCGATGCCCCAGCCGGCGGGCTGGCTGTCGCGCTGCAGGCCGCCCTGGAGGAGCACGGCGGCATCTGGATGGGATGGTCCGGCAAATCCAGCGGCGCCAAGGAGCCGGCACCGCTCGACATGCAACAGCACGGCAACATCACCTATGCGCTCACCGATCTCACCAAGACGGATGTCGAGGAATATTACCACGGGTTTGCCAACCGCGTGCTCTGGCCGATCTGTCACTACCGGATGGACCTTGCCGAATATGGACGCAAGGAAATGGCTGGGTATTTCCGCGTCAACCGCTTCTTCGCCCACAAGCTGGCGCCGCTCATCCAGGAAGACGACGTCATCTGGATACACGACTACCACCTGATCCCGCTGGCCGCGGAGCTGCGCCAGATGGGCCTCAAGAACAAGATCGGCTTCTTCCTGCACATTCCCTGGCCGCCGGCTGATGTGCTCTTCACCATGCCCGTTCACGAGGAGATCATGAAGGGGCTGTCGTATTACGATCTGGTCGGGTTCCAGACGGACCACGACCTCGCCAATTTCGTCGGCGGACTCGTGCGCGAAGGCATCGGCGACGCACTGGAGGGGGGGAAGCTGAGCTCCTACGGGCGGACCTTCAAGGGCGGTTTCTATTCGATCAGTATCGAAACTGCCGCCTTTGCCGAATACGCGAAGAAAGCGGCGAGCAATATCATCGTGCGCAAGGCCAAGCAGAGTATCGAAGGGCGCGACCTGATCATCGGCGTCGACCGGCTGGACTACTCCAAGGGCATCACCCAGCGGATCGATGCCTTCGAGCACTTCGTCAAATCCAACCCCGCCCATCACAACCGCGTCACCTACCTGCAGATCACCCCGAAATCCCGCTCCGAAGTGCCGGAATACGAGCAGATGCAGCGGATGGTGGCCGAGCAGGCGGGCCGCGTGAACGGTGCGATCGGCACGGTCGACTGGGTGCCGATCCGCTATATCAACCGCTCGATCGGCCGGCCGGTTCTGGCCGGCCTTTATCGGCTCGCCAAAATCGGGCTCGTCACGCCGCTGCGCGACGGCATGAACCTGGTCGCCAAGGAATATGTCGCGGCACAGGATCCGGAAAACCCGGGCGTTCTGGTGCTGTCGCGTTTCGCGGGTGCTGCGCGGGAACTGCGTGGCGCGCTGCTGGTCAATCCCTATGACATCGAAGGAACTGCAAATGCGATCGCGCGCGGCATCAACATGCCGATCGAGGAGCGCAAGGAGCGCTGGGGCCGCATGATGGAGCATCTCCTCGAGCACGACGTCACCCGCTGGTGCGACGACTTCCTCAAGGACCTCACTGCGGCATAAGCCCCTTAAAAGTCTCAGGATGCTTGGTCATGGCGTCCCCAAGGACGCCATGACTGTGCATGAATTCGGCGATCACGCCGCCTGCTTCAGAGATCCGAGCGCTTCCTCCAGGCTCACATGGCCGAGGAACTGGCCGCTGGTCTGCACCTCCTCCTGATGCTCGACAGCCCAGGCGAACCGTACCGCCGGGTCCTGCTGCAGGCGCTCGTAAAGCGCATGGAGCCCCGGAAACTGCCGGCGATCGACGACCTGGTGGAAATCGTTCCAGCGGGCGATGCCGGCGAAATAGGCATCTGCAAAGCTCTTCTCGTCGCCGAGCAGCCAATCGCGGCCATCAAGGAGCGTTTCGAGCTGCGCATGTGCCTTTTCGACCTTGGCGATGCCGTAAGCGCGAAGAGCCTCTTTAGCCTGCGGCTCCAGTTCGTGCTCCACCGTGTACCAGAGCGGGCCGAAGGCGTTGAAGAAAGCGGTATTGAGGAAGGCCAGCATCTGGTTCAGCCGGTCGAATTTTTCCGATTTCGGATCGAAACCCCAGCCCTTCGCCACCGTGCGCGCGGCGATATGGTTGAGGATCGCCATGCTTTCGCTCATCACCCGGCCACCCGGCAGCATCAGCGAGGGTGTTTCGCCGATCGGATTGACGGGCTTGTAGGCCTCGCTCGAAACCACGGCCGGCATTTCAACGCGGCACAGCCGATAAGGCGCGCCGGTCCATTCAAGCGCGACGATCGAGCCGAAGGAACATCCTTCCGGAACCCCATAAAACAGGATCGGTGTCATTTCATACTCCCTGGATTGAAACTTTGAGACACCGCCAATATGATTTTATGGACGCTGGCGCGGTAGACGCCAATTTTCCGCCTTTAAGTCTACAGGTATGGAAGCTGAGGATGACTTTGCCCAACCTCAACGATCTCTATTTCTTCGTGCAGGCCGTGGAGCATGGCGGCTTTTCCGCGGCAGGGCGCAGGCTCGGCGTGCCGAAATCCACCGTCAGCAAACGCGTGGCGGAACTCGAGGACCGGCTGGGCGTGCGGCTGATCCAGCGGACGTCCCGCAGTTTTTCGCTGACCGATCTCGGCCGGGATTTCTTCCGGCACGCGCAGGCGTCTGTGATCGAGGCGGAGATGGCGGAAACAATCGTGCGTACCCATCTCGGCGAGCCGAGCGGCATCGTGCGGATGACGGCTGCGGTGCCGACCGCGCAATTCACGCTCGCCGATCATCTCGCCGACCTTTCGGCACGATATCCGAAACTGCATCTTTCGCTGCATGTGAGCGACCGGTTCGTCGATATCGTTCAGGAAGGTTTCGACATTGCAGTACGCAGCCACCAGGCACCGCTGCCGGATTCGACGCTGCTGCAGAAGAAGCTTGCAACGCATCCTTTCTTCGTCGTCGCCTCACCGGATTATGTTCGCATCCATGGCGAGCCCTCACGGCCGGAGGATCTCGCCGGACACAGGGCGGTCACCGCTGGCCCGACGGACATGGTCTGGAAGTTGGCCGCAGGCGATGGCGAAGCGGTCGTCGTGACACCCAGATCCGTGCTTTCCGCCGACGAGCCGATGGTGATCATGAAGGCAGCGATGGCAGGCCTTGGCCTGACCTGCCTGCCGACTTCCGTCTGCCGCGGGGCGCTTGACGAGGGCAGGCTGATCCGCCTGTTGCCCGATTGGACCGCCGGCAGCATCACGACGACGATCCTGATGCCGCATCGGCGCGGGCAGCTTCCGGCGGTGCGCGCCGTCGTCGATTTCTTGAGCGAACGGATCGGCGCTTAAAGGGACTTTCATTTCGGCGGCCCGGCGGCTACCCATGGCCTTTCGATTCCCAAGAGGCCGTCATGTCGATCGAACACACAGTCACGCCAGAACGTATCGCGGAAACCGAGAAGCTCATCCGCCCGCATATCCGCCGCACGCCGGTCATGCGCGTCGACATGCGCGATTTCGGCGGGACACCGCTGCCGATCGACCTGAAACTCGAACTGCTGCAGCATTCCGGCTCGTTCAAGGCCCGTGGCGCCTTCACCAACCTTTTAACGCGCAATGTCCCCGCGGCCGGCGTCGTCGCCGCGTCCGGCGGCAACCACGGGGCGGCTGTCGCCTATGCGGCGATGCGGCTCGGCGTTCCGGCGCATATTTTCGTGCCGAGCGTGGCTTCCCAGGCGAAGATCGACCTCATTCGCTCCTATGGTGCCGAACTGGTGGTCGGCGGCGATCGCTACAACGATGCACTGGCCGCGAGCCAGACCTATGTGGCGACCAGCGGTGCAATCGCCGCCCATGCCTATGACCAGGTGGAAACCCTGCTCGGCCAGGGCACGCTCGGCAAGGAGATCGAGGACGATCTGCCGGAGATGACGACGCTGCTTGTGGCGGTCGGCGGCGGCGGGCTGATAGGCGGCATCGCCTCCTGGTTCCGCGGCCGGGTGAAGATCGTCGCGGTGGAATCCGACGGCGCGCCGACGCTTCACGAAGCCTTCAAGGCCGGCCGCCCCGTGGATGCGCCGGCTGGCGGCATCGCGGCGGATTCGCTGGCGCCGAAGCAGGTCGGCGAACTGATGTTCCCCGTCGCGCAGAAATATGTCCAGCCTCCGCTGCTGGTGACGGACGACGAAATCCTCGCGGCTCAGAAGGCACTCTGGGCCGGCGCCCGCATCGTTGCCGAACCCGGCGGTGCCGCCGCCTTCGCCGCCCTGCTGTCCGGCAAATATGTTCCCGGCCCCGACGAGCGCGTCTGCGTGCTGGTCTGCGGGTCCAATACCACGGCCGTCAAGTTCGGCTAAGACACCGGAATGGTATCAGGCCGCCTTGGCGACCTGATATTCCTTGATCGCCACCATCTTTATGGCCGGATAACGCTCCGACTCGTAGCGCAGCGAGAAACTGTCCTGCGCCAGGAAAACCGGATCGCCATCAAGATCGCGGGCGATATCGCCGCGCTTGACCGTCAGGAACTTGTCGAGATCGGCCTGATTTTCGGCAGAGATCCATCTGCAGATCGAGAAGCGCGACATTTCGAAGGAAACCGGCAGGCCGTATTCGCCCTGCAGCCGTTCCTTCAGGACGTCGAGCTGCAGCGCGCCGACGACCCCGACGATGGCCGGTGAGCCGTCTTCCGGGGAGAACAGCTGCACGACACCCTCTTCCGCCATCTGCTGCAGGGCTTCCTTAAGCTTCTTCGCCTTCATGGCATCCTCCAGCCGCACGCGGCGAAGGATTTCCGGCGAGAAGTTCGGCACGCCCTGGAAGACCAGCTGTTCGCCCTCGGTCAGCGTGTCGCCGATGCGCAGCGTGCCGTGGTTCGGGATGCCGACCACATCGCCCGCATAGGCGGTGTCGGCGAGCTGGCGCTGCGAAGCGAAGAAGAATTGCGGCGCCGTGAGCCCCAATTGTTTGCCGGTACGCGCCAGCCGCGCCTTCATGCCGCGCTCCAGCTTGCCGGAGCAGATGCGCGCAAACGCGATACGGTCGCGATGGTTGGGATCCATGTTCGCCTGGATCTTGAAAACGAAGGCGGTCATCTTCTCGTCGGTGGCATGCACGGTGCGGACATCCGCCACCTGGTCGCGCGGAGGCGGCGCGAAATCGCCAAGCGCGTCGATCAGGTCGCGCACGCCGTAATTGCGTAATGCGGAGCCGAAGAAGACCGGCGTCATGTGGCCTTCCAGGAAGGCCTGACGGTCGAACGGCCGGCAAGCCTCGATCGCCAGTTCGGTCTCCTCGACGAAGGCCGCCCGTTCGTTTTCCGGCAGGCGATCGGCAACGCTCTGAGGTCCGTTGACCGGGGTCGCCTTGATTTCGGTATCCGAACCGCGAACCGTATTGTCTGCCAGATGGTACGATCCGCAGAAGGTCTTGGACCGGCCGATCGGCCAGGTGACCGGAGCGGTGTCGAGCGCCAGCTTTTCCTCGACCTCATCCAGGATTTCAAAGGGATCGCGGCTTTCGCGGTCCATCTTGTTGATGAAGGTAATAATCGGGATATCGCGCATGCGGCAGACTTCGAACAGCTTCAGCGTCCGCGGCTCGATGCCTTTTGCCGCGTCGATGACCATGACCGCGGCATCCACCGCCGTCAGCGTGCGATAGGTGTCGTCAGCGAAGTCTTCGTGGCCGGGCGTATCGAGAATGTTGAAGACGTTGCCGTCATATTCGAAAGTCATCACCGAGGTGACGACCGAGATGCCGCGTTCGCGCTCGATCTTCATCCAGTCGGACCGCGTCTGGATACGGTCCTTCTTCGCCTTCACTTCGCCGGCGAGCTGGATCGCGCCGCCGAACAGCAGCAGTTTTTCGGTCAACGTCGTCTTGCCCGCGTCCGGATGGGCAATAATTGCGAATGTGCGACGGCGGGAAACCGCCTCGGCAATCGTTTCGGGCATTTTTTCTAGATCCTTTACGTTGCCGCGTATCTAACGACTCCGTGGATAACTTTCAATTCGTGTTTGACCGGAGTGACACCTGGTCGGCAAATGACATGATGAATATTCACGCCCCCTCCTCGCCGAAGCTCAATCTCGTCCGGCTCCCTCACGGCGCCGGCCTCGACCTGCCGGCCTATGAAACCGCGGGCGCTGCCGGCATGGACCTGCGCGCCGCCGTCGAGACCGACATGCCGCTGACGATCGCGCCCGGCAAACGGGCGCTGGTGCCGACCGGTTTCATCTTCGAAATCCCGGAAGGTTTCGAGGCGCAGGTGCGGCCGCGCTCCGGGCTTGCCTTCAAGAACGGCATCACCTGCCTCAACACGCCCGGCACGATCGACAGCGATTATCGCGGCGAAGTGAAGGTACTGCTGGTCAACCTCGGCGACGAGGACTTCGTCATCACCCGCGGCATGCGGATCGCGCAGATGGTGATCGCGCCGGTGACCCAGGCTCGGGTGGCCGAAATTACCGAAACCTCCACGACTGCCCGCGGTGCCGGCGGCTTCGGCTCGACCGGCCTTTGAACGCAAAGGCGTTTTCGTTGCCGGCGACTTCCGGGAACAAAATTTCCATTTCTCTTTGCGGCGGGTTCCGCCTTGCTGGCTTTCGCCGGTAACACGCCCTAACTTCTCTCCAAACTCAGGGAGAGCACCATGCCAGAGACCAGAAAGCCGGGACGCGGCCGCATCTATTCCTCGATCACCGAAACCATCGGCGACACGCCGATCGTCCGCCTCGACAAGCTGGCCAAGGAAAAGGGCGTGAAGGCCAATCTTCTGGCCAAGCTCGAATTCTTCAACCCGATCGCTTCGGTGAAGGACCGCATCGGGGTGGCGATGATCGAGAGCCTGGAAGCTCAGGGCAAGATCACGCCCGGCAAGACGACGCTGGTCGAGCCGACGTCCGGCAATACCGGCATTGCGCTCGCCTTCGCCGCCGCCGCCAAGGGATACAAGCTGATCCTCACGATGCCGGAGACGATGTCGATCGAGCGGCGCAAGATGCTCGCCCTGCTCGGCGCCGAACTGGTGCTGACCGAAGGTCCGAAAGGCATGAAGGGTGCGATCGCCAAGGCGGAAGAACTCGCCGCCTCGCTGCCGGACGCGATCATCCCGCAACAGTTCGAAAACCCGGCCAACCCGGAAATCCACCGCAAGACGACCGCCGAGGAAATCTGGAACGATACCGACGGCAAGATCGACATCTTCGTCTCCGGCATCGGCACCGGCGGCACGATCACCGGCGCCGGTCAGGTACTGAAGGAGCGCAACCCGGCGCTCAAGGTCATTGCCGTCGAGCCGGAGGAATCGCCTGTACTCTCCGGCGGCCAGCCCGGCCCGCACAAGATCCAGGGCATCGGCGCCGGCTTTGCGCCAAAGATCCTCGACACCCACATCTATGACGAGATCATCACCGTCAACAGCGGTGAGGCGATGGAGATGGCCCGACTGGTGGCACGGCTCGAAGGCGTACCGGTCGGCATCTCCTCCGGTGCGGCGCTGCAGGCAGCCATCGAAGTCGGCAGCCGCGAGGAAAATGCCGGCAAGACCATCGTCGTCATCATCCCGTCCTTCGCCGAACGCTATCTGTCGACGGCGCTGTTTGAGGGGTTGGGTGGTTAGCCGCACTTCTTCAGGTCGTCGTCCTCGGGCTTGACCTGAGGATGACGACGGAAGCGCATGCTATCCACGTCTGCCTAAGCGGCGGTCCGCCTAAGTGGAACTTGGTCATCGGTGACGACCTGCCCTGGCCGCAGAGCAAATTCATCGCCACCTCCCGGCCCTCGCAACCCCATCTCTAACCTTCTGCCTCACGCCGCGGCCGTCGCCAGCCGTTCGCCGACCATGCGGTAGGAGATCGCCTCGGCGAGATGGATGCGGCCGACGGTGTCCTTGCCGTCGAGATCGGCGAGCGTGCGGGCGACTTTCAATATCCGATGGTATCCGCGAGCCGAGAACTTGAGTTTTTCCGCCGCATCCCGGAGCAGCTGGAGACCGCCCGGATCGGGTTCGGCGATCTTCTCGATCATTGCCGTCGAGCAGCGGGCATTGGTGAGCACGCGCGGATGACCGGCCTGTTCGAACCGCTCGCGCTGCCTGTCACGTGCTGCCGCCACGCGTCTGGCGACGTCGGCGCTGCTTTCCGCCGGCATCGGGCGAATGAGATCGGCGGCCGAGACCGCCGGCACGTCGATGCGGATATCGATCCGGTCCATCAGCGGACCCGAAATGCGCCCCTGATAGTCCGACATGCATTTCGGCCCACGGGCGCAGGAATGGCCGGGTTCGCCCGCCATGCCGCAGCGGCATGGGTTCATGGCGGCGACGAGCTGGATACTGGCGGGATAGGAAACCCGATGATTGGCGCGGGCGATAATACATTCGCCGGTCTCCAAGGGCTGACGAAGCGCATCCAATGCCTGCGGCGAGAATTCCGGGAATTCGTCAAGGAACAGCACGCCGTGATGGGCAAGCGACGCTTCGCCGGGCCGGGCGCGCAGTCCGCCGCCCACGAGTGCCGCCATGGTGGCCGAATGATGCGGCGTGCGGTAAGGCCGGCGGTCGGAGAGCTTGCCGCCGGAAAGTTGCCCGGCTATCGAATGGATCATCGACACTTCCAGCAGTTCGGCGGCCGAGAGCGGCGGCAGGATGGACGGCAGCCGCGCCGCCAGCATGGATTTGCCGGAGCCGGGAGGGCCGACCATCAGAAGGTTGTGGCCACCGGCGGCGGCGACTTCCAACGCCCGCTTGGCGCTTTCCTGACCCTTGATATCGACCAGATCCGGCAAGTTGGCGGGCAAGGCGCGGATCGCCGCCTGTGGACGCGAGATGACCTGGGTGCCGCGAAAATGGTTTGCGAGCGCGATCAGGCTGCGCGGTGCGACGATATCGATATCGGCGCCGGCCCAGGCGGCTTCCGCGCCACTGTCGGCCGGGCAGATCAGGCCCTTTCCCAGGGCATTGGCGGCAATTGCCGCCGGAAGTGCGCCAGCCACAGGCGCAAGCGTGCCGTCGAGGTTCAGTTCCCCAAGCACCACATAACCGGTAAGCGCATCTCCGGGAACGGCGCCCAGCGCCGCCATCAGCGCCAGCGCGATCGGCAGGTCGAAATGGGATCCCTCTTTCGGAAGGTCGGCCGGCGCCAGATTGACGGTGATCTTCTTCGGCGGCATGGCAAGTCCCGAGGCGTGCAATGCCGCCTGCACCCGCTCGCGGCTCTCGGCCACCGCCTTGTCCGGCAGGCCGACGATATGCATGTTGATCTTGCCCGGCCCGACCATGACCTGCACGTCGACCGGAACGCCTTCTATGCCCTGGAATGCGACCGTGCTGACGCGCGAAACCATATCCACCCCGCCCCTAACTTCATGTCCGGGACGCCAGCGATACACGCTTTCCGTGCCAGGAATTGCAATCTGGCATAGAAATAAGAATGAAACAAGAACATTGACCGAACAATTTCACGCATCCGCTGCATGTGGATTGCAGGCGGTTGTATCGCGAGAACAAAGGCGATCCGTATCCTAAACGCCTTGCCTCGTCAGGCGCGTTTTGCCTCGATCGCATCCCAGAGGAGGCTTGCGACGTCGGCGCCGCCGAACTTCTTAACTTCGCGGATGCCCGTCGGGGACGTGACGTTGATCTCGGTCATGTAGTCGCCGATCACATCGATGCCGACGAAGATGAAGCCGCGTTCGCGCAGGGCGGGTCCGATGCGGGAGCAGATTTCCTTCTCGCGCAGCGTGATCTCGGTCGCCTCGGCGCGGCCGCCGACATGCATGTTGGAGCGGCTGTCGTGTTCGGCGGGAACCCGGTTGATCGCACCGACCGGCTCGCCGTCCACCAGCAATATGCGCTTGTCGCCCTTGCGCACGGCCGGCAGATAGGCCTGGGCGATATAGGGTTCGCCGCGATACATCTGGCCGAACATTTCGAGCAGCGAGGTGAAATTGCGGTCGTCGCGGGCGGAGTGGAAAACCCCGGCCCCGCCATTGCCGTAGAGCGGCTTCAGGATGATATCGCCCATCTCTTCCCGGAAGCGGGCGATTTCGCCCGGATCGCGGCTGATCAGTGTTGCCGGCATCAGGTCGGCGAATTCGGTGACAAAGATCTTCTCCGGCGAGTTGCGCACCCAGGCCGGGTCGTTGACGACAAGCGTGTTCGGGTGGATGCGCTCGAGCAGATGCGTCGAGGTGATATAGCCCATGTCGAAGGGCGGATCCTGGCGCAGATGAACGACGTCCATCTCCGAGAGGTCGATGCGTTCCTTTTCCCCGAGCGTGAAATGATCGCCCTTGACGTCGCGCACCTGCAGCGGTTCGACAGCGGCGAAGATCTTGCCGTCGCGCATGGTCAGGCGGTCGGGAGTGTAGTGAAACAGTTCGAAGCCACGCGCCTGCGCCTCGAGCGCCATGGCGAAGGTGGAATCGCCGGCAATGTTGATGCCGGAGATATGGTCCATCTGGAACGCGACCTTGCGGATTTTCGCCATGACTTCAGCCCCCTAGTATTGGCCCGCCTGATGTAGGATGGCGAGCCTCCAAAGGCAACTGCAATCCGGCCGATATCACGCGGAGATGCCGACCTGCGTCTTTGCCCGCAACATGTTGCGCAGGCGGAAAAGCATGGCGATCGGCTTCGGGAAAGGCCGGCGGATGAAGGCGACCTTCTTCAGATATTTGTCGATCCGCCAGGTGGCCCAGGTCCGGCCCTTGAAATAGGCGACATCGCCTGCCTGGAGGACACGCTCAGTGCCGTCCTCGGCAGTCACATGCACTTCGCCCTCAAGGATCACCACTGTTTCGTCCCAATGGAAGTACCAGCGGAACTCGCCTGCGGTACATTCCCATACGCCGGTCGTCGCGCAATCGTCCTCGGCGGTGGAATGAGAACCGGCACGCGCCTGCGGATCGCCGGCGAGCACCCATGTGGGCTCGATCGGCATCGGCTTCATTTCAAGAGAATGCGGGCAGGCGCCGATGAACGGCTTCACCTTCGGCTTCTCGGGCGTGTAGGACTTGTACCGAAATGCAATTGCCGCTGCGGTCGCGGCGAGGACGTGCCAACTCATCTTTCCCCCGGAAGCTGTCAATTCCGGGAGATGCTAGTGGCAAAGAGTAAGCCCACTCTTCAGGCCGATGCTAGAATTTTAACGATCGGCCTCAATTTCGGATTGGGCCCTCAGATAACCGGTTCGACCGGCGCAAGCTTTGCTTCCGCCGGAACGTTGCCCGGCAGGCGCTTGCCCGTTTCGATCGAGAAGAAGTGCAGGCGCTTGGCATCGACGGCTATGCGCATGTCCGGGGAAAGCGCAATTTCCGGCGAAACGGCGGCGGTGATCTGCTGGTCGCCCACCGTGCCGTGGATCAGGCGCTGGGCACCAAGTTCCTCGGTATATTCGAGACGGAAGGGCAGAGCCTCCTCGTCGTCGCGGGCGATGCGCAGATCCTCGGCGCGGACGCCGACGGTGACGGAACCGGAGGTCGGCGCGAAACCGTTGAGGGCGACCATCGCCGGGCCGATCGCCAGCTTGTCGCCATGCAGCTCGCCCTTGACGAGGTTCATGGCCGGCGAGCCGATGAAGCTTGCAACGAAGGTGGAGGCCGGCGCGTGGTAGACTTCCAGCGGTGCACCGATCTGCTCGATCTGGCCGCCGTTCAGGACGACCAGGCGGTCGGCCAGCGTCATGGCTTCGAGCTGGTCGTGGGTCACGTAGATGGACGTGGTGCCGAGGCGGCGCTGCAGGCGCTTGATCTCGCCGCGCATGGAAACACGCAGTTTGGCGTCGAGGTTGGAGAGCGGCTCGTCGAACAGGAAGGCTGCCGGCTTGCGGACGATGGCGCGGCCCATGGCGACGCGCTGGCGCTGGCCACCGGAAAGCTGGCGGGGCTTGCGTTCCAGATACTGGGTGATCTCCAGCATGCGGGCGGCTTCGGCGACACGAGCGTCGATCTCGGCCTTGGGCGTGCCGCGGTTCTTCAGACCGTAGGCGAGGTTGTTATAGACCGTCATATGCGGATAGAGCGCATAGTTCTGGAAGACCATGGCAATATCGCGCTCGGCCGGCTCGATCTGGTTGACGACCCGTCCGGCGATCTTCACCTCGCCCGCGGAAATGGCTTCCAGCCCTGCAACCATGCGCAGCAGCGTGGACTTGCCGCAGCCCGAAGGACCGACGAGGACGATGAACTCACCGTCGACGATGTCGATGGAGACGGAGCTTACCGCCTTTACGCCGCCGGTATAGATCTTCGAGACTTCTGAAATGTGAATTCCAGCCATGTTATTTCTCCGTTTCAGTGAGCCCGCGGATGAACAACCGCTGCATGAAAACCACGACGAGGATGGGGGGAAGCATGGCGAGAACGGAACCGGCCATGACCAGCTGCCACTGGATGACACCGTCCTGCACGGTGACCATGCGCTTCATCCCCATCATCAGCGTGTAATAGCCGGGGTCGGTGGTCACCAGGAGCGGCCAGAGATACTGAACCCAGCCATAGATGAAGAGGATGACGCACAGCGCGCCGATATTGGTGCGCGAGAGCGGCAGCAGGATGTCCCGGAAGAACTTCATGGGGCCTGCCCCGTCCACCCGGGCCGCCTCCAGAAGCTCGTCGGGGACCGTCATGAAGAACTGGCGGAACAGGAAGGTCGCCGTGGCCGATGCGATCAGGGGGATGGTCAGGCCGGCCCACGAATTCAGCATGCCGAGGTCGGCGACGATCTTGTATGTCGGCATGATGCGCACCTCGACGGGCAGCATGAGGGTCACGAAGATGATCCAGAAGGCCAGCAGCCGGAACGGAAACCGGAAATAGACGATCGCGAAGGCGGACAGGATCGAGATGGCGATTTTTCCGACCGTGATCGCCAACGCCATGATCAGAGAGTTCAGCGCCATGTGCGAATAGTTGGGCAAGCCGTGGGCGGCGGCGGCACTCGTCAGGATGGTCGAATAGTTCTCGATGAGATGCGATCCCGGCAGAAGCGGGACAGGTCCGCTCATCAGCGTCGAGACGTCATGGGTCGATGCCACGATCGCGACATAGACGGGCAGAGCGACCACCAGAAATCCCAGGATCAGGAATGCGTGGGTGAGGAAGGTCAGGAAGGGGCGATTTTCAACCATGATCGTTCCTCAATACTGGACGCGGCGTTCGACGAAGCGGAACTGAACGAAGGTCAGCAGCATCACGATCAACATCAGCAATACCGACTGCGCCGAGGACGAACCGATGTTCAGACCGACGTAACCGTCCTGGTAGACCTTGTAGACCAGCGTGGTCGTCGCCTGGGCGGGACCGCCGCCGGTCGTGGCATCGACGATCGGGAAGGTGTCGAACATCGTGTAGTTCACGTTGATGATGAACAGGAAAAACGTCGTCGGCGACAGAAGCGGCAGAGAGATGGTGAAGAAGCGCCGCACCGGGCCCGAACCGTCGATGGCGGCAGCCTCGATCAGCGACTGGGGCACCGACTGCAACCCGGCCAGGAAGAAAAGGAAGTTGTAGGAGATCTGCTTCCAGGCTGCCGCGATGATGATCAGGATCATGGCATGCGTGCCGTTGAGATCATGGTCCCAGCGGATGCCCAGGCGCTCCAGGAAGAAGGGCAGCAGGCCGGTGGATGTATTGAAGAGAAACCACCACAGGACGCCCGCCACGACAGGTGCGACGGCATAGGGCCAGACAAGCAGGGTGGTGTAGATTTTTGCGGAACGCGCCAGGCGATCGACCGCCGCCGCGAATGCGAGACCGAGCAGCATCGAAAGGGCGGTGACGGACACCGCGAATACGGCGGTGCGCCAGAGCGCATCCAGATAATTCGGGTCCGCAAACAACTGCCGATAGTGGGTCAACCCTACGAAAACGGTCGAGAAGCCAAACGGATCTTCCCGCTCGAAGGAGGATTTCACGGCCTGCGCGGCAGGCCAAATGAAGAAGACGAGCGTGATAGCGAGCTGGGGCGCGAGCAGCAGATAGGGCAGCAGGCGGTTGTTGAAGGTTGTTCTTTTGGTATCCACCGGTCCCTCACCACATAACAAGCAAGCAAGGGAGGGCCGGCGGCAGCCGGTCCTCCCCTGAGCAATCGGAACAATCAGTTCGAGTTGGCAGCCTCGAATTCACGCAGAAGCGCATTGCCGCGCTGCACCGCGCTGTCGAGCGCCTGCTTGGCGTCCTTCTTGTTGGCGAGGAGCGCCTGGAACTCTTCGTCGACAATGGTGCGGACCTGGGTGAAGTTGCCGAACCGCACGCCCTTGGAATTTTCCGAGGGAGTACCGCGGGTGATCTGCTTGATGGCGATGTCGGAACCCGGGTTCTTTGCGTAATAACCCTGCTTCTGGCCGAGATCGTACGCGGCATTGGTGATCGGCAGGTAACCGGTGAACTGGTGCCAATCGGCCTGGACTTCCGGCTTGGAGAGATAGCTGAAGAACTTGGCTACACCCTTGTAGGTCGCCTTTTCCTTGCCGTTCAGCACCCAGAGGGTAGCGCCGCCGATGATGGAGTTCTTCGGCTCCTTGATCTCGTCGTCATAGTAAGGCAGCGGAGCGAAGCCCGGCGTGAAGGTCTTGGCGTTGTTGATGACGCCTGCGCGACCTGCGGAGGAGTTCATCGTGATGGCGCATTCCTGTGAATAGAACATGGTCGCCGCCTGGTCGCCGCCGACCGGGCCGCCATACTTGAACAGGCCTTCGTCCTGCCACTTCTTCAGGTTTGCCCAGTGCTTGGCCTGCAGAGGACCGTTGAAGGTGAATTCAGACTTCACACCGCCGAAACCGTTCTGCAGGGTGCCGAAAGGCTTGTCGTGCAGCGCCGAAAGGTTTTCTGTCTGGACCCAGGTGATCCAGGCCGAGGTGAGGCCACACTTGGCAGCGCCGGAGGAAACGATCTTCCTCGAGAATTCCTCGACTTCCTTCCAGGTCTTCGGGGCAACCTCGGGATCAAGGCCGGCCTTTTTGAAGACGTCCTTGTTATAGTACATGATCGGCGTGGAGGAATTGAAGGGCAGCGACAGGATGTTGCCCTTCGTATCGGAATAATAGCCGGTGACCGGAGACAGGAAGGTCTTGGTGTCGAAGGGCTCGCCTTCATCGGCCATCAGCTTGTAGACCGGATAGACGGCGCCCTTGGCGGCCATCATCGTGCCGGTGCCGACTTCGAAGACCTGAACGATGGCCGGCTGCTGGCCGGCACGGAACGCGGCGATCGCGGCGGTCAACGTTTCCGGATAGCTACCCTTGTAGACCGGAACGACCTTGTAATCGCTCTGGCTCTCGTTGAACTTCTGGGCGATCTCCTCGAGCTTCTTGCCGAGCTCGCCGCCCATGGCATGCCACCAGGTGACCTCGGTCGCAGCAAGCGACGAGGTCGCAGACAGTGCGACCGCGAGCGCGGCCATCGAAAGCTTTTTGAACATTTTAAGGTCCTCTCCACCTTTGTTGGGGTGAGGATCGCAATAGGGCTACGCTGTGACAGGCCCTTAACAGTTTCATGTCAGAAATGTTACATTGCACACCTATGCAACAATTTCACATCAGCGTCAGAAAGCGTTCGCAAAATGCCGCGGCAGGCGGCCCGGAAGCACCGCGATCACGTCGTAGCGCCGGGACAGTCTCGCGGCATCCTGCCGCTTTGAAAGCCAGACATCGCTGGCTGCTCGAATTCGGTTCTGAGTGGCGTAACCGACGGCGTCGATCGCCTCCTGTTCGGCGATCCGGGCCTTGACCTCGACAAAGGCCACCAGATCGCCTTTGCGGACGATCAGATCGATCTCCCCGAGCCTGGTGCGGTAACGGATCGCCAGAACTCGATAGCCCTTGACCAGGAGATAAAGCGCGGCGAGATATTCCGAGACATGGCCCCATCGCTGAGCCTTCTGCCGCTCTACTTTGCGGCGTTTCAGGCCCGGGTCACTCTCCGCCACCCGCCTCGCCCTTCAGGTCCAGAAGCCGCTGATAGAGGTCCTTGCGCGGAAGTCCCGTCACGCGGGCAGCTTCGGCGGCGGCCTTGGCGGCCGGCATGGCAACCGCCAACTGGCGCAACAGCGCGTCCACCTCGATCTCGCCTGGAGGCTCCTCGGCCTCCGGCGGCGCCACGAGCAGCACGATCTCGCCCTTCACGACGCGGTCGTCATTGTAGTAGGCCGCAAGCTCCTCCAGCGTGCCGCGGCGAAATTCCTCGAACGTCTTCGTCAACTCGCGGCAGACCGCCGCACGCCGGCCATTCCCGAGGACTTCCGCGGCGGCAGCGAGGGTTGCGCCGATGCGATGCGGCGATTCAAAGAAGATCAAGGTCGCCGGCACTTTCGAAAGCTCGGCCAGCCGGTCCCGCCGGCCCTTGTCCTTGACCGGCAGGAAACCGGCAAACAGGAATGCATCGGACGGCATGCCGGAGCCGACGAGGGCTGCGAGCGGCGCCGAGGCGCCGGGGATCGGCACGACCTTATGGCCGGCCTCGATCGCCATCTGGCCGAGCCGGTAGCCGGGATCGGAAACGAGAGGCGTGCCGGCATCGGAGACCAGCGCCACCGATTTCCCCTCCTGCAGCGCGGCGATCAGCTTCGGCCCGACTTCGTCGGAATTGTGCTCGTGATAAGCGTAGGGTCGGTTGACGATGCCGTAGCGGTCGAGCAGCACGCGGGTGACGCGGGTATCCTCGCAGGCCAGCACGTCGGCACCGGAAAGCGTTTCGAGCGCCCTCAGCGTAATGTCGCCGAGATTGCCGATCGGGGTTGCGACCAGATAAAGCGCCGGCTCCAGCGGCCGCGCGGGCACGAAAGTATTGGCGACGCGATAGCCTCGCTGGCTGCTCTTCGGTTCATCGGTCAAGGGGCGTCACGCGCAGATGGATGGTCATGTGCCTTTATGGGCAAGCCGACCGGCTTCGGCAAGTAACGGGCAAGCTGTTGAGAACGCATATTTTCTGTGTGCAGTGCGTGAGACAGATGTGAAATGACTTGCTAACGCCTTGTTCACCTCTTGCTTTTCGAACGGGTTGTCTGCCATTTTGCCCGTCCACATCATCCGGCTGGTCCAAAGCCGGCAGAATATCAGGGGTCCGGCCCTGCCGGATCGCCACGGTCGAAAGCGATAGCGTCCATGCGTATTACTCTTGAGCGGTCCAACCTTCTGAAGTCGCTGAACCACGTGCATCGCGTGGTGGAGCGGCGGAACACGATCCCGATCCTCTCCAACGTGCTGATGCGGGCGTCCGGCGCCAGCCTCGACCTGAAGGCGACCGACCTCGATCTCGAAATCACCGAGGTCCTGCCGGCCATGGTCGAAACAGCCGGGGCCACGACAGTTCCGGCACACCTGCTTTATGAAATCGTCCGCAAGCTGCCGGACGGTTCCGAGGTGCTGCTCGCGACCAACCCGGACGGCGGCTCGATGACGGTGCAATCCGGACGTTCGAAGTTCTCGCTGCAGTGCCTGCCGGAATCGGACTTCCCGGATCTCACCGCCGGCAGCTTCACGCATACGTTCAAGCTGAAGGCGACCGATCTGAAAATGCTGATCGACCGCACTCAGTTCGCGATCTCCACCGAGGAGACCCGCTATTACCTGAACGGCATCTTCTTCCACACGATCGAAGCCGACGGGGACCTGAAGCTTCGCGCGGTCGCCACCGACGGTCACCGCCTGGCGCGCGCCGATGTGCAGGCGCCGTCGGGTTCGGAAGGCATGCCGGGCATCATCATTCCCCGCAAGACTGTCGGCGAGCTGCAGAAACTGGTCGACGATCCGGAAGCGGTCGTTACGGTCGAGGTTTCGGATGCCAAGATCCGCGTCACAATCGGCTCGGTCGTGATGACTTCGAAGCTGATCGACGGCACTTTCCCGGATTACCAGCGGGTCATCCCGACCGGCAACGACAAGGAAATGCGCGTCGATTGCCAGAGCTTTACCAGGGCCGTCGACCGCGTCTCGACCATTTCCTCCGAGCGCGGCCGCGCTGTGAAACTGTCGCTGACCGACGGACAGCTGATGCTGACGGTCAACAACCCGGATTCGGGCAGCGCGACGGAAGAAGTTGCGGTCGGTTACGACAACGACCCGATGGAAATCGGCTTCAATGCCAAATACCTGCTCGACATCACCGCCCAGCTTTCCGGCGACGATGCGATCTTCATGCTGGCGGATGCCGGTTCTCCGACATTGGTACGCGACACGGCGGGCGACGATGCGCTCTATGTGTTGATGCCCATGCGCGTTTAAATCATCCAGGCGGCTGGAAAACTCCAGCCGCCTTTTTCATGCAGTTTTCCCGGTGCGACATTTTTCCTTGCTTTTGCGGCATGATGGTCCACATGGGGCGAAAAGGGAGATGATAAAAAAATGGAACTGCGCCTGAAGGAGCGGCTTGGCCGCAAGTTCGACGACGAGATCCGGTTCTTCAAAGGCTGGATCGACGGCCCGAAACGGGTCGGCGCGATCTGCCCTACCTCTTCCGTCACCGCCAAACGCATGGCCAGCGTCATCGATACGGGCTCCGGCCTGCCCGTGCTCGAGCTTGGACCCGGCACCGGCATCATCACCAAGGCGATCCTGAAGCACGGCGTCTCGCCTGAGAAGCTCGTCTCCGTCGAATATTCGACCGATTTCTTCCAGCATCTTGTCCGTACCTATCCGGGTGTGAACTTCATCAACGGCGACGCCTTCGATCTCAAGCGCACGCTCGGCGCCTGGAAGGACAAGACCTTCGACAGCGTCGTTTCGGCGATCCCGCTTTTGAGCTTCCCGATGGAGCGCCGCATCGCGATGCTCGAGGACCTGCTTGACCGCATCCCTGCCGGCCGGCCCGTGATGCAGATCACCTACGGCCCCGTCTCGCCGATCATCGCCCAGCCCGACCGCTACCGGATCAAGCATTACGACTTCGTGGTCCGCAATATTCCCCCGGCCCAGCTCTGGACCTATAGCCGCGGCTGACCATGACGTTCGGTCTCTACATCACTCATCCGCAGGTCCGTATCGATCCGGACGTTCCGGTGCCTCAATGGGGGCTTTCGGATGTCGGCGCTGCCCGCGCACATGAGGCCGCACAGTCCGACTGGGCAAAGAAGCTCGGCCGGATCATCTCCAGCGACGAGGTGAAAGCGATAGAGACCGCCGGGATTATAGCCGCCGCCTCCGGGATTTCGGTCGAGATTGCGCACGACACCCACGAGAACGACCGCTCGGCGACAGGCTTTCTGCCGCCGCCGCAGTTCGAGGATGCGGCCAACTGGTTCTTCGCCCACCCGGAAGAGAGCTTCAAGGGCTGGGAGCGCGCCGTGGACGCCCAGAGCCGCATCGTTTCGGCGGTCACCAGAATTCTCGCCGATCACGATCCACACGTGCCGATCGCCTTCGTCGGCCATGGCGGCGTTGGAACGCTGTTGAAATGCCACCTCACCGGCTCCCCGATCGCCCGCGACCGGGACCAGCCCGGCGGCGGAGGAAATCTCTTCTGCTTCACCCTTGCGGATCGGACTGTCTCATGCGACTGGACGCCCATCGAAAAATGGGAAGGGTTCCAGGCATGAACGCTCGTGATCGCCTCATCGTAGGCCTCGATATTCCGACCATCGGCGAAGCCGAGAAGATGGTCTCCACGCTCGGTGACACCGTTTCCTTCTACAAGATCGGCTATCAGCTCGTATTTGCCGGCGGCCTCGAATTCGCCCGCGACCTCGTGAAAGACGGCAAACAGGTCTTTCTCGACATGAAACTGCTCGACATCGACAACACGGTCGCCAAGGGCGTCGAGAACATCGTCAAGATGGGCATGACCATGCTCACCCTGCACGCCTATCCGAAGGCGATGCGCGCCGCGGTCGAGGCAGCCAAGGGCTCCGACCTCTGCCTGCTCGCGGTAACCGTCCTGACCTCGATGGACGAGACGGACCTCGTCGATGCCGGTTACGAATACGATCCGCACACGCTGGTTCTGCGACGCTCAGAACAGGCGCTCGCCGCCGGCATGGGCGGCATCGTCTGCTCGGCCGAGGAATCGGCCGCGGTGCGCAAGATCGTCGGCCCCGACATGGCAATCGTCACGCCCGGCATCCGCCCGGCGGGTTCGGAAGCCGGCGACCAGAAGCGGGTCATGACGCCTTCGGACGCATTGCGGGCCGGATCGAGCCATCTCGTCGTCGGTCGTCCGATCGTCAAGGCGCCGGATCCGAAGGCTGCGGCACAAGCCATCCTCGCCGAGATGCAGGGCGTGCTCTGACAATTGGTTGGCACCGGAGATGTTTTCTCCGGTCGTGATCCGGGATGAGTCCCGGTGGCCGCCTGACAGGTGCAAGCCTGTCATATTGACTCGTCCCGGAATTTGCCTGAAGTCATCGCAACCGAAAACACGCTGGAGGAAATACCATGGCCAAGGGATATTGGGTCGCTCGCGTCGATGTCCGCGATCCGGAACGCTACAAGGATTATATCGCAGCGGCCACGCCCGCCTTCGAGAAATACGGCGCCAATTTCCTCGCCCGCGGTGGCGCGATGGCTGCGATGGAGGGCAAGTCCCGCGCCCGCAACGTCATCATCGAATTCCCGTCGATGCAGGCCGCCATCGACTGCTACAATTCGCCCGAATATGCGATCGCCATCAAGATCCGCCAGGAAGTGGCGGATGGCGAAATCGTCGTCCTTGACGGCCTTTAAGAACCCCGGTTGTCGCGGTCGGTGCGGCAGTGGAGACACTTCCACCCGCGCCGCGATTCGGTTAAACAGCACTCATCTCGTCCCACAGGCTCCCGGAGCACGCCATGACCATCAACAACCTTCCGCCGCTCGTCACCGTTTTCGGAGGATCGGGCTTCGTCGGCAGGCATGTGGTGCGCGCGCTGGTGAAGCGCGGCTATCGCGTCCGGGTCGCCGTCCGCCGCCCGGATCTCGCAGGGTTCCTGCTGCCCGCCGGTTATGTCGGGCAGATCTCGCTGGTCCAGGCGAACCTGCGCTATCGCCAGTCGGTCCTGAGGGCCGTCGAAGGCGCTTCGCATGTGGTCAACTGCGTCGGCATCCTGTTCGAAAGCGGCCGTAACACGTTCGACGCGGTCCAGGATTTTGGTGCTCGCGCGGTCGTCGACGGGGCACGTGCGGCCGGCGCCAAGCTCACCCATATTTCCGCGATCGGCGCCGATGTCGATTCGGAGTCGTCCTATGCCCGCAGCAAGGGCCGCGCCGAGGCGACGATCCTTTCGACGCTGCCGGATGCCGTGATCCTGCGGCCTTCGATCGTGTTCGGGCCGGAAGACAGCTTCTTCAACAAGTTCGCCTCCATGGCCCGCACTTTCCCCGCCCTGCCGCTGATCGGCGGCGGCAAGACGAAGTTCCAGCCGGTCTATGTCGAGGATGTCGCCGAGACCGTCGCCCGTTCCGTCGACGGTACGATCGCGACCGGCAAGATCTATGAGCTCGGCGGCGGCGAAGTCATGACCTTCCGCCAGTGTCTGGAGACGGTACTGCGCGTCACCAACCGCAGCAATGCGCTGGTCTCGTTGCCCTTCGGCATCGCATCGTTGATCGGCAGCATCGCGTCTCTGATCCCCTTCGTCCAGCCGCCGATCACCAGCGACCAGGTGAAGCTGCTGAAGACCGATAATGTGGTTTCCGATGCCGCCGCCACGGAAGGCCGCACGCTGCAGGGGATAGGCATCCGCCCGACGCTCGCCTCTTCGATCCTGCCATCCTACCTTGTGCAGTACCGCCCGCAGGGCCAGTACACCGGTTCCGGCCGCGCCGCCTGACATTCGTTAACCATATCCCGCGATAGATTTCGCTCCGGCATGCCGGCCGTGCCCGCTGAAAATTCGGGCACCCCTTTGTTGTCGCTCATGTTTCGGGCAAGGATTGTGGCACAAAGGTCGCAGTGGCTGATGCAGTCGCGTTAACGGCCGGTTCAGCAAAATCCTTTATTGAATTCTTCTAATCCAACCCATAGATCCTCCCTCACCAAACAAGCGGCGCAACCGTGACGATAAAATCTTCCATCGAAAGGCATTCCTCCATGGGCAAGCCCATCGCCCTCTTTTTTGCATGCGCGGCGCTGATCATCCTCGCGGGCTCCTTCATGGCCCCGACGACTGGCGCAGCCGGCAAGAGCGAATGCACGCCCGCATACGGCGTCGACCCGTGCAGCACGTCATCCATCCGTCACTAAATTGATCGAGAAAGCTGGCGGCCTTTTGAGCCGCCTTCTTTTTATGCTCCCAGCAGGAGCGCGATCAGGCCGAGAGCGCCGACGACGATTCGCCAGTAGGCGAACGGCGCATAACCGCGGCTCGACACGAAATCGAGCAGCGAACGCACCACCAATATCGCGGTGACAAAGGCGGCGATAAATCCGACCGCGATGATGGCGCCGTCATCGAAACTCAGGGCGCTACGGTTCTTGTACAGATCGAGCACGAAGGCGCCGAGCATGGTCGGCATGGCGAGGAAGAACGAAAATTCCGCCGCCGAGCGCTTGTCCGCGCCAAGCAGCAGAGCGCCGACGATCGTTGCGCCGGAACGCGACGTGCCGGGGATCATCGCCACGGATTGGCAGAGCCCGATCTTGAAGGCGAGCGACAGCGGATAATCCATCACGTCGTGGTACTTCGGCTGGAACTTGATCCTGTCGACCACGAGCAGCACGAAGCCGCCGAGGATCAGCATGATACAGATCAGCATCGGCGTTTCGAACAGCACGGCCTTGATGAAACCGTGGGCGAAAGCGCCGATCACCGCCGCAGGCAGGAACGCGATCAGCACCGTTGCCACGAACCTGCGCGCCTTGGGACTGGTCGGCAGATCGGCAGCGATCTGCAGCAGCTTGCGGGCATAAACGAGCAGGATGGCGAGGATCGCGCCGAGCTGGATCAGGACCGCGAAAGTGTTGCCGGGAGATTGGAAACCGAGGAAATGACCAGCCAAAAGAACGTGGGCGGTCGAGGAAACGGGAAGAAATTCAGTGAGCCCTTCGATCAAACCGAGGACGAGCGCACTGATGATGGACTGATCCGCCATTCTTAATCCTTTATTGAGCAGATAAGGGCAGTTTTAAGCAGTTTATGAGCCATTGCTTGTCTTGGGACTACCAAATCCATATAGCTGCCATATGTCAGGCGGGCGCGCGAGGCGCCCCTGCCCCTCCTATACGAAGTTCGTGAAGTTCAAGTATCCATGCCCACGCTCTATCATCATTCCATGTCTTCGGCCTCGCGGTTCGTCCGGCTGATTCTGGCCGAATATGGCTTCCAGGCGGATCTGGTCGAGGAGCAGCCCTGGGAAAAGCGGCGGGAATTCCTGACGCTCAATCCTGCGGGCACGCTCCCGGTCTATGTCGACGACAGCATGAGAGTGCTTTGTGGCCCTTCCGTGCTCCTGGAATTTCTCGACGAAACCCATGGCGTGCTGAAGCGCGACCGCCGGCTGCTGGCCGAAGACCCGTGGCAGCGCGCCGAGATCCGGCGCCTGACGGAATGGTTCCTGCAGAAGATGGAGCAGGACGTTACCCGGCCGCTGACCCGGGAGCGGGTCTACAAGCTGCAGATGACGACCGCCCAAGGCGGCGGCGCGCCGGACTCGAAGGTGCTGCGCACATCCCGCGCCAATATCCGCCAGCATATGAAATACCTCTCCTGGCTTGCCGGCTCCCGGCCCTGGCTTGCGGGCGACCGGCTGAGCTATGCCGACCTTGCCGCCGCCGCCTCGATTTCGATCCTCGACTATCTTGGAGAAATCGACTGGTCGGAGACACCGGTCGCCAAGGACTGGTATCAGCGGCTGAAATCGCGCCCCTCCTTCCGGCCGATGCTTGCCGAACGCATCCGCGGCCTTACCCCGGTATCCCATTATGCGGACCTCGATTTCTGACGCGACCTCGCGGGAGGAAGAAAAGACGCTTCGGCGGCGGGAGAAGCTGACCGCCTTCATTCGCGATGAAGCGGCGGCCCAGGGCTTCGATCTTTGCCGGATAACAGGGCCGGACAGCATTCCGCAGGCGCCGGAGAGGCTGGAAATCTTTCTGGCCGACGGGCACCACGGCAGCATGGACTGGATGGCGGAGACGAGGCTGCGCCGCGCCGACCCGAAGGTCCTGTGGGATCAGGTGCGTTCGATCGTGATGTTCGGGCTGAACTACGGGCCGGACGAAGACCCGCGCGCCATTCTCGAAAAGCACGACAAGGCGGCGATCTCGGTCTATGCGCGCAACCGCGATTATCACGACGTCATCAAGGGCCGGCTGAAAGAAATCGCCACGCGCTTTGCGGCGCGCGCCGGCGAGGACGTGAAGGTCTTCGTGGACACGGCACCGGTGATGGAAAAGCCGCTGGCGGAGGCGGCCGGGCTTGGCTGGCAGGGCAAACATACCAATCTCGTCAGCCGCACCCACGGCTCCTGGCTGTTCCTCGGCAGCCTGTTCACTACGGCGGACCTTCTCGTCGATGAGGCTGAAACAGACCATTGCGGCTCCTGCCGGGCCTGTCTCGACTCTTGTCCGACGGCTGCCTTTCCGGTGCCCTATCGGTTAGATGCCCGCCGCTGCATCTCCTACCTGACCATCGAACACAAAGGCCCGATCGATCCGGAATTCCGGCCAATGATCGGCAACCGGATCTATGGCTGCGACGACTGTCTTGCCGCCTGCCCCTGGAACAAGTTCGCGGCAAGCGCCTCCGAGATGAAGCTGCAGGCGCGCGAGGACCTAAAGGAGCCGTCGATCGCGTTTCTGCTGACCTTGGACGATGCGGCCTTCCGGAGCTTTTTCAGCGGCTCCCCGGTCAAGCGCATCGGCCGTGACCGGCTCATCCGCAACGTGCTGATCGCCGCCGGCAATTCCGGCGATGCCAGCCTCATCGGGCAATGTCTCGAACTTGCCGGCGATCCCTCGCCTGCGGTGCGTGGCATGGCTATATGGGCCTTGAAGCACCTGATGACGGATATCGACTTCGCGCGGTTTGCCGAGGCGCGCGGTGTGGAGGACGATCCGGACGTGCGGGAAGAATGGCGACTGGCGGGAGCGGCCTGATGAATGTGATGATCTTCGGATGCGGCTATTCGGGCCAGGCGATCGCCGAGGCCTTCAAATCTCAGGGCCACCGGGTCTCCGGCACGGTCAGGACGGCCCACAAGGCGCTGGAGCTCGCGGCCCGTGACATCAAGGCCTTCGTGTTCGACGGCAGCCCGTTCAGCGAGGAACTGCTGACAGAGCTTGGGGAGACGACGCACCTGGTTCAGTCGATCCCGCCCGGAGCCGAGGGCGATCCGCTGCTGAAGCTCGTCTCCGAACGGCTGCGCGCGCTTTGCCCGAAGCTCGAATGGGTGGGTTATCTCTCGACCGTCGGCGTCTATGGCGATCATGGCGGCGGCTGGGTCACCGAGGAGACCCCGGGCAGTCCGATTCACGGCCGGTCGATTGAACGGGTCGATACGGAAGATGCCTGGGCCGCCGAAGGACGGGCCGCCGGCCTGCCTGTGGCGAGCCTGCGCCTCTCCGGCATCTACGGGCCCGGCCGCAACGCCTTCGTCAATCTCGCACGCGGCACCGCACGACGCATTATAAAGAGAGACCAGGTCTTCAACCGGATCCGCGTCGAAGACATCGGCGGGGCGGCGCTCTTCCTAGCGAAGGGCAATATGGGCGGCCTATATAATGTCACCGACGACGAGCCCGGTCCGCCGCAGGATGTCATCGTCGAAGCAGCACGACTGATCGGCGTCGAGCCGCCGCCGGAACAGGATTTCGAGACTGCCGACATGACGCCGATGGCGCGCTCCTTCTATGGCGCCAACAAGCGCGTTTCTAACGCCAAGATCCGCGCGGCCGGGTTTGAATTCCGCTTCCCGAACTACCGGATGTCGCTCGCCGAAATGTGGACCTCGGGCCGCTGGCGAGGTTGAAATTCCCATTTTGAAACGGTTGGAATTTTCATCCTGATCGGTTGATCTAGTTATTATTTCTTAATCCTTACGGCTGAGCGCCATAAAATTTGCCCAAATGAGGCAATAGGCCTCGTATCACGATAAATTTTTTTCTGCAGTTTTCGTGATCGCAAACTCCTTGCGAGTCTCTCTGAAACTACATTCCTCTTTCTGACTGTTTTTAAAGGTTTTCTTCCGAAGAAGCTTAGCTGGCTTCTTAAAAAGATCGACGGCAATCTAATCACAAATGTTACAGGCTGTAACGTTCCGTGATCGAAAGTCCCACTTTTTTGCCACTTTTCGCCCCGCTTAGCCATTTTGCACGCAACGTGCAGGGACAAAACGAACGGGGACGACCGACTTGACAACAATTCGACGCTCGACTTTCGCCGCGGCCTCCATTGCTGCTTTTGCAACACTCGGCGCCGCGCAGGCCAATGCTGCGCCTGGATGCGGTCACGCATCCTGGTATGCCCTCGGCTCCAAGACCGCATCCGGGGAAAGAATGAACCCCTCTCTGATGACGGCGGCACACCGGACGCTGCCATTCGGCACCAAGGTTGTGGTGACGAACAAGCGCAACGGCAAAAGCGTCGTCGTGCGTATCAACGACCGCGGGCCATTCATCCGCGGCCGGGTGATCGACGTTTCCAAAGCCGCGGCCAAGAACATCGGCATGATCAGCTCCGGCACCGCCCAGGTCTGTTACCAGATCGTCGACGCCGGCAACCAGAAGATCCCGGGCAAGGGCCTGAAAGCGATCGAAGGCTGAGGCTAACGGAGAGACGGTTTAGGCCGGCCTATTGCCCTATCGCGCGTTCACGGTTACGACCCGTGCCACACGGGTGCAACCGAGACGGAGAGCGACATGCGATTGGGCGGACGAATTGCCGGAGCCATTGAGGTGCTGGCCGATATCGAGACGCGCAGGCGCCCTGTCGCCGATGCGCTCAAGGACTGGGGCCTTGCCCATCGTTTCGCCGGTTCCGGCGATCGGGCCGCAATCGGCAACATCGTCTACGACGCATTGCGCATGCGGCTGTCGCATGCCTGGCTGATGGATGACGAAAGCCCGGCCGCACTCGCCTACGCAGTCCTCATCCGGCAATGGGGCCTCACACCCGAGGCACTGCAGGCCGAGTTTACCGACGACCGCTTCGCGCCGCCGGCTCTGACCGAGGCGAACCTCTCGTCGCTCGCCTCCCGCAATCTCGAGGATGCGCCCCTGCATGTGCAGGGCGACATACCCGACTGGATCCAGCCGTCCTTCGAAGCCAATTTTGGCGAGGACTGGCTCGCCGAGGCCAAGGCCTTGGCCGGCCGTCCGACCCTCGATCTGCGCGCCAACACGCTGAAGGCGTCTCGCGAGAAGGTCGTCAAGGCGTTGGAACGCTCGAACGCAAAGGCTTCACGCATCGCCCGCAACGGCATCCGGATTGCCGCTGGTGAAGGAGCGTCCCGCCTGCCGAACGTCACCGCCGAGCTTTCGTTCCAGAAAGGCTGGTTCGAAGTTCAGGACGAAGGCTCGCAGATCGTCGCCGAGCTCGTGCAGCCGGGCGAACACGACCAGGTTCTCGATTATTGTGCCGGCGGCGGCGGCAAGACGCTCGCCATGGCGGCCGCGATGCACAACAAGGGCCAGATCCACGCCTATGACGCCGACCGCAAGCGGCTGGCGCCGATCATCGAACGGCTGCGGCGCGCGGGCACCCGCAATGTGCAGGTGCATGACGACGCGCGCCAGCTCAACGCCCTGAAGGGCAAGCTCGATGCGGTCCTGGTCGATGCGCCCTGCACCGGCACCGGCACCTGGCGCCGCCGCCCGGACACCAAATGGCGGCTGACCCCGAAGAACCTCGACGAGCGCATTGCCCAGCAGCAGGAGGCGCTTTCCGAAGCCGCCATCTTCGTGAAGCCGGGCGGCGCACTTCTCTATGTCACCTGTTCCATCCTGCCGGAGGAGAACGATGCCCAGGTCTCGCGCTTCTGCGCCGAAAACCCGGAATTCTCCATCGTGCCTGCCGCCGAGCACTGGGACTACATTTTCGGAAAAGAGGCGCCGCAGCCTCGCTCCAGGGATGCACTGACCGTAACGTTGACGCCCGCAAGTACCGATACGGACGGATTCTTTTTCTGCCGCATGCAACGCAAAGTTTGAGTGCGCTGGGGTGAAAGTCGAAGTCGAATTCCTTTTTTAAACTATTCTAAACTAGATAGTTTGACACCAGTTTCCAATTGCGCGATGAACCCTTTGAACGGCCGGGGAAATCCGGGCCGTGAAGGAGAGGGACATGATCCGCAAGACCGTTCTCGGCGCCGCCCTGGCGCTTTTCGCCGCCTCCGCGGCGTTCGTCGTGACTGAGGCGCAGGCCGCCACCACATCCGCCGCCGTCCTCAAGCATTATGCCGAGCTGGCGCATGCGAAATACGAGGACTCGCTGACGACCGCGCAGGCCCTCGACAAGGCCGTCAGCGCGCTGATCGCCAAGCCCAGCGAAGAGACGCTGAAGGCTGCCAAGGACGCCTGGCTCGCCGCACGCGTTCCCTACCAGCAGACGGAAGTCTATCGTTTCGGCAACCCGATCGTCGACGATTGGGAAGGCAAGGTGAATGCCTGGCCGCTCGATGAGGGCTTGATCGACTATGTCGACGCCTCCTATGGCACAGAGAGCGACGAGAACGCGCTCTATACCGCCAATGTCATCGCCAACCCGAAGATCAAGGTCAACGGCAAGACGCTCAACCTCTCGAAGTTCGACGCCAAGACGCTGCGCAGCCTGAACGAGGCCGGCGAGATCGAAGCGAACGTCGCGACCGGCTACCATGTGATCGAATTCCTGCTCTGGGGCCAGGACCTGAACGGCACCGGACCGGGCGCCGGCAAGCGCTCCTATACGGATTACGACAAGGCCAATTGCACCAACGGCCATTGCGACCGCCGCGCAGATTACCTGAAGGCCGCGTCCGCCCTGCTCGTCTCCGACCTCAAGGACATGGTCACCGCCTGGGGCCCCAAGGGCAAGGCGACCAAAAACGTCGAGGCCAATTCCAAGAAGGGCCTGACCGCCATCCTGACCGGCATGGGTTCGCTCTCCTATGGCGAACTGGCCGGCGAGCGCATGAAGCTCGGCCTGCTGCTGCACGACCCGGAAGAAGAGCACGATTGCTTCTCCGACAACACCTACAACTCGCATCTCAACGACGCGATCGGCATCAAGTCGGCCTATACGGGTGAATATACCCGCGTCGACGGCACCAAGATGACCGGGCCTTCGCTCTCCGAACTGGTTGCGGCAACCGACAAGTCGCTCGACACCGAAATGCTCGGCAAGCTCGACGCGACGCTTACCGCCATGAACGCCATGGCCGACCGGGCAAAGACGGTCGAGGCCTACGACCAGATGATCGGCGAAGGCAATAAAGAGGGCAATGCGGTCGTCCAGAAAGCGATCGACGGCCTGATCGACCAAAGCAAGAGCGTCGAGCGCGTCATTGCGTCGCTGAAGCTTGGCAAAGTAGAGCTTGAAGGATCCGACAGCCTCGATAATCCTGACGCCGTCTTCAAATAAGCAATGAAAAGGCGGGCCGCGGCTGACCTTCAGCCTGCGGCCCGATTTCCCATGAGAACGCCCAGGTCTTTCGTCTTCCTGTTGCCGGCACTGTCGGGTGCTCTTCTTCTCACGCCGCTGATCGCTATCGGTGGCGATGCTCTTTTCCCGACCGTCCGCACGGATCTCAATCCGAAGGACCAGAAACGCGTCGAGAGCGTTACCCGCCCGACGACGGATTTCTCCAAGCCCGAGCCGTTCGAGACCATGTCCGCCGGGGCCGCGACCAGCCGCGCCGATGTCAATGGCGACGCCTTCTCGCATTTCTCCGCCAACATCACCTTCGAGGAAGAAGGAACGTTCAAGCTCGGCAATGCGCTGTTCACCAAGCTCTGGGTCTCGGCGCCGTCCTCGACACAGGCGTCCGACGGGCTCGGCCCGCTCTTCAACGCCCGCGCCTGTCAGAGCTGCCACCTGAAGGACGGCCGCGGCCATCCCCCCGAAGGCGGAGCCGACGCAACCTCGATGTTTTTCCGGCTCGCTCGTCCGGCGCGCACCGACGAGGAGCGCGAAGCGGTCGCCGATTACAGAAAGCTCAATTTTCCCGACGCGATCTATGGCGAGCAGTTGCAGGACCTCGCCGTGTCCGGCCTCGCCTCCGAAGGCCGGATGCAGATTTCCTACCAGGAAATCCCGGTCAAGCTCGGCGACGGCGAAGTGGTCAACGTGCGCAAGCCGAGCTATTCGGTAACCGACCTCGGTTACGGCGCGATGGAAGGCGACGTGACACTGTCGCCACGCATCGCTCCGCCGATGATCGGCATGGGGCTGATCCAGGCGATCCACGACGCTGACATTCTCGCCAAGGCCGACCCGGGCGACAAGGATGGGGACGGGATTTCCGGCAAGCCGGCCATGGTGCGCGACCACAAGACCGGCGAACTGAAGCTCGGCCGCTTCGGCTTCAAGGCGCAGAATGCCTCGGTCCGCGACCAGAGCTCGTCCGCCTTTGCCGGCGACCTCGGTATCTCGACCCCCGATAATCCGTTCGACCACGGCGACTGCACGAAGGCGGAGGCTGCATGCCTCGCCATGCCGACCGGCGTACAGCAGCGGCTGGGGCCGGTCGAAGCACCCGATCCTGTCCTGCCGCTGGTCACCTTCTATTCCGAGAACCTCGCGGTGCCGGCCCGCCGCGATATCGGCGACAAGACAGTTCTGAAGGGCAAGGAACTCTTCTACCAAGCCGGCTGCACCGCCTGTCACACGCCGAAATTCGTGACCAGCCGCGATGCCGGCGACAAGGCGCATGCCTTCCAGCTCATCTGGCCCTATTCGGATTTCCTGCTGCATGACATGGGCGAAGGCCTGGCCGATGGCCAGCCGGTGGGCGTTGCCACAGGCAACGAATGGCGGACTCAACCGCTCTGGGGCATCGGGCTGACCGAAACCGTCAACGCCCATACGTTCTTCCTGCACGACGGCCGGGCGCGAAACCTCACCGAAGCTGTTCTCTGGCATGGCGGGGAAGCGCAGAAAGCCCGCGATGCCTTCGCCGCGCTCTCGAGACAAGACCGTGCCGCCCTCCTCAAATTCCTGGAGTCGCTCTGATGCGCAAGATCCTTTTTGCCGGACTCGTCTCGCTGCTTCCCGCCGCCACCTTTGCCCAGGAAGGTGAACCCGTACCCTCCGTGGATCTGCCGATGGCTGATGTCACCAGGGTGATGACGGCTGCGGTCGACGGGTTCATCCGGCCCGGCTACGACGCATTCCACGAATCCGCGGACAAGATGACGACGACGATGAAGGCGCTCTGCGAGGCGCCCTCCAAGGCGAAATACGACGCCGCGAAAAGTGCCTTCCGCGATGCGGCGGTCAGTTGGGCGCATATCGAAGTGGTCCGCGTCGGTCCCGTCATCGAGCAGAACCGCTTCGAACGCATCCTCTTTTACCCGGATCGCAAGAGCACGGGGCTGAAGCAGGTCCAATCCGTCCTGTCCAAGGTCGATGAGACCGCCACCGACCCCGCCACGCTCGGCACCAAGAGCGTCGCCATGCAGGGTTTTGGCGCACTCGAATATGTGCTTTCGGGCACCGGCTCCGACGAGCTTCTGAAGGCGAAGAACAGTTACCGCTGCCGCTATGGCGCGGCCATCGCCGGCAATATCGCCAATGTGGCCAAGGAGCTTTCCGATATCTGGGATGCGCCCGACGGCATCCAGAAGGCCTGGGAACAGCCGGGGCCTGACAACCTCAATTTCCGCACCGGCGGCGAGGCGATCACGGCACTGCTCGGCATTCTCGTGCATGGTGCGGAAGCGGTGCGCGACCAGCGGATCGAGACTTTCTACAAGGGCTCCGACAAGGCGACATTCCCCAAGCAGGCGCTGTTCTGGCGCTCGGAAAACACCTGGCCGACCATCAAGGGCAATCTCGAAGGGCTTTCCACCCTGCTCGAAAAATCCGGCATGGTGGAACTGCTGAAGGAGAAGGACCGGCCGATCGTTGCCGCCACGCAGGCGCAGCTGAAGTCGATGATCGAGCTTTCTGCCAAGATCACGCCGGATCTCGAAAAGGCGGTCGAGAGCGCCGCCGAGCGCAAGAAGCTCGACACGCTGCTGGCGGACGGAAAGGACGTCATTTCCAAGCTGAATGACGGTTATGGCGGCGCGATCGGCCTCAGCTCCGGCTTTTCCTTCGCGGACGGCGACTAAGGCCATGTGGCGCGGCGAGGCCATCGACCGGCGCGGCTTTCTGAAGTCGGCCGGGATCACCTTCACCGCCGCCCTTTCGCCGCGCTCGCTGATGGCGCTCGAACGGGCCGACGCAGTCTATGCCTCGGGTTTTCGCGCACCGGACGGCTCCTTCGGCGTCGCCACCGTCTCGGAACGCGGCGCGATTATCGACCGTGTTGCCCTCCCCGCCCGCGCTCATGGCATGGCTTATAGTACTGCGACCGGTCGCACCGTCGCCTTCGCCCGCCGCCCGGGCACGTTCGCGATGGTGTTCGACCCGTCGCGGCAGGCCGAACCGGTGATGATCACTTCGCCGGAAGGCCGGCATTTCTACGGTCACGGCCATTTCTCGCCGGACGGAACCCGGCTCTATGCCAGCGAAAACGATTTCGACGGCAATCGCGGCATGATCGGCGTCTACGATGCGCGCGACAAATTCCGCCGCATCGGCGAGTTCGACGCCCACGGCATCGGCACCCATGACATGACCGTCTCGGATGACGGCAAGCTGCTGGTCATCGCCAATGGCGGCATCGAGACCCATCCGGATTTCGGCCGCACCAAGCTCAATGTCGATCGCATGGAACCATCGCTGGTTCTGCTCGATGCGACGACCGGCGCCCTCATCCAGCGGCACCGCCTGCCCCCGTCACTCAAACAGCTTTCGACCCGCCATCTCGACATCGCCGAGAACGGCCGCATCTGGTTCGCCTGCCAGTGGGAAGGTGCGCGCAATGCCCTGCCGCCGCTTGCCGGCTGGTTTTCCAAGGGCGAGGACCTGTCCTTCGTCTCGCTGCCGGAGGAAACGACCGTCCGGCTCGGCAATTATGTCGGCGCCATCGCGGTCAACCGCCGTGACGGCGTCGTCGGCCTCACCTCGCCCGTCGGCGGGGCAGCGGTCACGCTTGACGCGAAAACCGGGGCGGTGGTGAAGGAAGAACCCGTCCGCGAAGCTGCCGGCGTTGCGCCCGCAGTTCATGGCATCGCCGTTTCCTCCTATGACGGGCAGTTCAACGAGACGCGCAGCAAGGTCGCCTGGGACCAGCACATCGTCCGGCTAAGTTGACCTTTCCTGGCTGCCGGAGCGCCCTAGTTGCGGCGGGATGAGCAAAACCGTCGTTATGATCGTCTTCATCGTCGCCTGCGTCGCACTCGGCGCCCTGAGCGGCGCAAGCAATGTCCCCGGCGAATGGTATCAATCGCTCGACAAATCCTTCTTCAATCCGCCGGGTTGGATTTTTGCGCCGGTCTGGACGGTCCTCTATGTCCTGATCGGGGTCGCCCTTTCCGAAACATGGTATGACGAGAACAACGGCCGGCGCCTCGTTCTCTTTGCCATCCAAGCCGCGCTCAACCTTCTGTGGTCGCCGGCCTTCTTCGGACTGCAGAGCCCGGTTCTCGGCCTCGTCGTCATCGTGCCGCTGCTGGTCTCGATCCTGCTGTTCATCGCCGCCAGTTGGCGGGAAAACCGCAGGCCCGCCTGGCTTTTCGTGCCCTATGCGCTCTGGGTCGCCTTCGCGACGCTCCTCAACCTGTCGATCGTCATCCTCAATTAAGCGCGCTCGATCGGACGGCTTGCCGAACATCTCCCGGCATGCCAATTTCGCAACTGCGAAAAGGGACGGGACATGAACGGGAAAGATACGGGCGATTTCCGCGAGCGGGTGCGCCAAAGCTTCGGCCGCCAGGGCGCGATGGCGATGCTCGGCGCCGAGCTGACACGCGTCGAGCAGGCGATAGTCGAGATCGAGCTGCCTTTCGACATCAAGCTCACCCAGCAGCACGGTTTCCTGCATGCCGGCGTGATTTCCGCGGCGCTCGATGCCGCCTGCGGTTATGCCGCCTATACCGTCATCGAACCGGAAGCATCGATCCTCACCATCGAATTCAAGGTGAACCTGATGTCGCCCGGCCGCGGCGAACGCTTCCTGTTCCGCGGCGAAATCACCAAGCCGGGTTCGACCATCATCGTCGCCGATGGCCGCGCCTATGCGATCGGCGACGGCCCCGCCAAACTCATCGCTTCCATGACCGGCACCATGATGGTGATCCGGGGCCGAGAGGACGTAACCGGATGACTTCTCAACTTCCCCTCGGCGAGCCAAGCCTTGCCGGCGGCAAATCCATTCTTTTCGTGATGGCCGTCGATGCCGAATACGGCCCGGCGCTGAAATCCCGCATCAAGCCGCTGATGACCGGCGTCGGCCCGGTCGAGGCGGCTGTCGTGCTTTCCCATGCGTTGACCCGTCTCGAAGCGACGGGCGACCTGCCCGATCTCGTGGTCTCGCTCGGTTCCGCCGGTTCCCGCAATCTCGAGCAGACGGAAATCTACCAGGCCTCGTCGGTCGCCTATCGCGACATGGACGCCTCGCCGCTCGGGTTCGAGAAGGGCCGCACGCCTTTCCTCGACCATCCGGCGGTCATTCCGCTTCCGTTGCGCATCCCCGGCGTCAGGGAAGCCTCGCTGTCGACCGGCGGCAACATCGTCTCGGGTGCCGCCTACGATCTCGTCGGCGCCGACATGGTCGATATGGAGACATTCGCGGTGCTGCGCTGCTGCCAGCTCTTCGGCCTGCCGCTGATCGGCCTGCGCGGTATTTCCGACGGCAAGGAAGAGCTGAAGCATGTCGGCGACTGGACCGAATACCTGCATGTGATCGACCGGAAGCTGGCGGATGCGGTCGACAGCCTGTTCGAGGGACTGGAGGATGGCGCGATCGCGCTCTGAACGCGCGATTTTCGCCTCATTCCCCGTTGCCAGAAAGGGGAAGTTTCTTTAAAGGCTCGGCATGACCCAGATAGCTCATCCCGACAGCATTCTCATCATCGATTTCGGCAGCCAGGTGACGCAGCTCATCGCGCGTCGCATCCGTGAAGCCGGCGTCTACTGCGAAATCCACCCCTTCCAGAACGCGGGCGCTGCGTTCGAGAGGCTCAAGCCCAAGGGCGTGATCTTCTCCGGCGGCCCGGCATCGGTCACCACCGAAGGCAGCCCCCGCGCTCCGCAGGCGGTGTTCGACAGCGGCGTTCCGATTCTCGGCATCTGTTACGGCCAGCAGACGCTCGCGACCCAGCTCGGCGGTGTCGTCGAAGGCGGGCACGCAGCGGAATTCGGCCGCGCCGACGTGGAGATCAAGGCCAAGAGCCCGCTGTTCGAAGGTTTCTGGGATGTCGGCGGCCGGTATCCGGTCTGGATGAGCCATGGCGACCGCGTCACCCAGCTTCCCGAAGGTTTCGAAGTCATCGCGACCTCCGAGAACGCGCCTTTCGCGATCGCGGCCGACGAGAGCCGGCACTATTATACCACCATGTTCCATCCGGAAGTGGTGCACACGCCCGACGGCGCCAAGCTGCTCTCCAATTTCGTGCACAAGATCGTCGGCCTGAAGTCCGACTGGACGATGGCTGCCTATCGCGCCGAGATGATCCGCAAGATCCGCGAACAGGTCGGCAAGGAACGGGTGATCTGCGGCCTTTCCGGCGGCGTCGATTCCTCCGTCGCGGCCGTGCTGATCCATGAGGCGGTCGGCGACCAGCTGACCTGCATCTATGTCGACCACGGCCTGATGCGGATGGGCGAGACCGAGCAGGTCGTGGGCATGTTCCGCGACCACTACAACATTCCGCTCGTCCATGTGGACGCTTCCGATCTGTTCCTCGGCCAGCTCGAGGGCGTCACCGACCCGGAAGTGAAGCGCAAGACGATAGGTCGGCTGTTCATCGAGGTGTTCGAGGCGGAAGCCGCCAAGATCGCCGCCGACGGCAAGGGATCTCCGGCATTTCTCGCCCAGGGCACGCTCTATCCGGACGTGATCGAAAGCGTCTCCTTCTCCGGCGGACCGTCGGTGACGATCAAGAGCCACCACAATGTCGGCGGCCTGCCCGAGCGGATGAACATGAAGCTGGTCGAGCCGCTTCGTGAACTCTTCAAGGACGAGGTGCGGGCACTCGGCCGCGAGCTCGGCCTGCCGGAAAGCTTCATCGGTCGCCATCCCTTCCCGGGTCCGGGCCTCGCGATCCGCTGCCCCGGCGGCGTCACCCGCGAAAAGCTCGACATCCTGCGCAAGGCGGACGCGATCTATCTCGACGAAATCCGTAAGGCCGGTCTCTACGACACGATCTGGCAGGCGTTCGCCGTGCTCCTGCCGGTGCAGACGGTCGGCGTCATGGGCGATTACCGCACCTACGACTTCGTCTGCGCGCTGCGCGCCGTCACCTCGGTCGACGGCATGACCGCGGATTTCTATCCCTACGACATGAACTTCCTCGGCCGCACCGCCACCCGCATCATCAACGAAGTCCGCGGCATCAACCGCGTCGTCTACGACGTGACCAGCAAGCCGCCCGGCACGATCGAGTGGGAGTGACGGGGAGCGTAGTTTCGCATACTGCGGGAAACTGTGTCGTGGTGTAGGCGGTCTACACCTCTCGACAGATACCGCGTAGTGTCCGCTTGTGAGACTTTGTGCTCGGTCCGCTTCGGAGCGACGCCCATGGAGATTAGCGGACATTCCTGCTCGGCAGTCGTGAGCCTCGAAGATGCGGGCGGGATCCCTTGACCAATCTCATGCCATCCTCTATATAATTGAGTATCCACTCACTCAATATCGTCGCACGGAAATATGGCACGTCCCCTCAGTGAAGAAAAGCGACAGGCACTGCTCGATGCAGCGGCCGAGTTCGTCGCGAACCTTGGCACAGGCGCGTCCACGGCCAAGATCGCAAAGGCTGCTGGCGTGTCCGAAGGAACGCTTTTCACTTACTTTCCAACCAAGGACGATCTGCTCAACCAGCTCTTTCTCGAGATCGAGGCCAATCTTACAGAGACGATGCTGGCGCCATACCCGGCGGACGCCTCCGCCAAAGACCGACTATTCGCGGTCTGGAACCGTCTGATTGACTGGGGACTGGCCCACGCCATAGAGCGCAAGGCCCTTCGCCAATTGAAGGTGTCGGATCGCGTCACAGCGGAAAGCCGGAACCGGTGCCACGCCATGCTGCGGGATGCGCGGACGATGGTGGAGGAGTGTCTCGCCGGCCATGCCGCGCCTGACAGGATCGCCTTTTACATCGATACCATCCTCTTCGACCTGGCCGACATCAGCATCAACGCGGTCACAGCCAAACCTCAGGAAAGTGACGCCATCCGGCAGGCCGGGTTCGACCTGTTCTGGAAGGGATCCGCCGCCTGAGTTTTAACCCATGAATGAGTATGTAATCACTCATATGAAGGATCGAAAATGTTTAACAGCAAGGGTTTCACCGAAGCCGACGTCCCCCAACAGGCGGGAAAAAGCTTCATCGTCACAGGCGCCAATGCCGGCGTAGGATTCGAAATCGCGCGGGTGCTTGCCGCCAGGGGCGCGCGCGTCTTGCTTGGCTGCCGCGAGCAGGCCAGGGCGCAGGATGCCATCGCGCGGATCAAGCGGATCACGCCGAACGCCGATCTCGTCTGGTTGCCGCTGGACCTCGGTGACCTCGACAGCGTTCGCACCGCAGCCGAGATCGCCGCGAGGGAGCCTCGGATCGATGCGCTCATCAATAATGCCGGGATCATGAATCCGCCGCTGACGCGCACGAAGCAGGGATTCGAATCGCAGTTCGGCATCAATCATCTCGGCGTTTTCGCGCTCACCTCGCTGCTCCTGCCTAAGCTGGCGGAGACACCGGGAGCGCGGGTGGTTGTGACCTCGAGCGTCGCCCATCTGAAGGCCAAGATCGACTGGGAGGACCTCAACGCCGACAAAAGCTATATCAAGGAGAAACGCTACGGCGCCAGCAAGTTGGCGAACGCCTTGTTCTTCTTCGAACTGGATCGTCGCCTGCGCGCGGCGAAGTCACCCGTCACAGCGATCGGCGTCCACCCTGGGATCGCCAGCACAAGTCTTGGCCGTCACACGGGGCTGATCCGGATCGTAGGCCCAATCGTCGGCCTGTTGCTCAATAGCGCCGACAAGGGCGCGTGGCCGGCACTTCTGGCTGCGACCGGCAAGGTGAAGCCCGGAGGCTATTACGGTCCCACCGGCTTTGGCGGAATCCGCGGTGTAGCCGGCGAAGCAAGACGCGCGCCGCATGCCGAAGATCCCGCGCTCGCGAAGCGGCTCTGGGACGTCTCCATCGCCATGACCGGCATCGATCCAGGCTTGCCGGCCGCCTGACCCAAGCGAGCAGGTGGTCGGCGATAGAGGAGCGTGGACGAATGTTTCAGAACCCGAGGGATTGCTGTGCCGGTTCCGGCGGTGTCAGGCGCACGCCTTCGAGTTCCAGCATGCGGGTCTTAGAGGTCGAGCCGCCCGGAGCCGAGAACCCGCCGATCTTGCCACCGGCGGCAAGCACGCGGTGGCATGGGATGATCAGCGCCACGGGGTTTTTCGCCATCGCCTGGCCGACATCGCGAGCGGCCTCAGGACCGGCGCCGAGTTCCTTGGCGAGCGCGCCATAGGTCGTCGTATGCCCCCAGCCGATCCGGCGGGCCGCTGCATAGATCTGCTTGAAAAAATCGTCCTGCTCTTCGAGATCGAGTTTGACCTTCGAGAAATCGACTTCCTCGCCCGCAAAATAACGCTTCACGGCGTCGACGGCTTCCAGAACATCGGCCGGCGGCGTGCCCGGCTCGGCCTTTGGCAGCCGTCGCAGCAGCAGCTTTTCGGTCGAATCCCCGCTCCTGGTCGGGAGCTGGAAACGCGTGATACCGACCTCGTTCCAGGCGATGCCGCAGAAGCCGCCTGCTGTTTCAAAAATCAGGTATTGATGCGTTGTCATGAGGAAACCTCCGCATTTGGATTGACCTTAAAATCGTGCCTTGAGCCCGAGGATTCAACCCGTTTCTTGCCTGAAGGGGCTAAGTTCTTACAGAACTGTCGGTTCAAGTTCCTTGGCCGCTCCTTAAATTTTCCCCATGAGCGGAGCGCAGGCATTGGCTGGAAAACGCGGGACTGACGGCGGCGAAGGCTGGATCCTGCCGGCTGGCGCTAAGGGTATCTGCGAATACGACGATGCGCTGTCTTTCCAGGCTTGAAGTGCCGGAAAACCTGCTCGCCGATATGGGCTTCGAACGTTCGGACTTCCGGCTTGCGATTAACCATGATTGCAATTGTTCCTTGTTTGTTCTTTACTCTTCCAAGGAGTCCCGCTAGGTTTCACGCAACGGCATGAGGTCGCATTACTATGACGGTAGCAAGATGAGCTTGCGCAAGCACGCTGGCCAGCCTTCGCTCCCCTTTGGCGAAGGCTGGCTTTCGAAACCGCCCCCGCCTGCCCGGCGCAGGAGCAAGCTCATGTTCGTGCTCAAGCCTTCCGCTCCCCTCGGTCTGGTCATGCATGGCGACGCAATGATCCACGCGACCAACGAGAATACCCGCGATGCCTATCCCGCCGATCTTCTCCACATGAGCCTGCTCTGCATGGAACAGTTCGAAGAGCCGCCCATGCCGCTTATCGAGGCCGCCAAACTGGTCGCAGCCAGTCTCCAGGCGAGACCTGTCCCGATCACGCTCGACAGCAGCGCCCTGTTCGGAGGCAAGCGTCATCTTGCCCTCTACCGCGCCGGGGGCAATCCTTTGGTCGTCCAGTTCGCGCAGATGCTGCGCCGCGCGCTCACCCGTCACAACCTTCCGAACTGCTGGATGGCGGACACTACTCCGCATGTCACGCTGATCTATGGCTGCGGGCGCATAGAACCCATGCCCATCGAGCGGAATTATGCCTGGATCGCCGGCGAGTTCATGCTGGTCTACAGCCATTACGGCGAAACCCGGCACGAGGAATTCGGAAGATGGAGCTTCGATCCGAATGCTCCTGCCTATCCGACGCGGCCGGAACAGCTGCGCATGATGATCTGAAAGAACTTTGCCAGGCGTGTCGGATCGGCGGACGCCTGAGCGTCCTATGGACGGTCGCCCATTTAAGGAGAGAACAATGGCCATCCAGAAGCAGAGGATCGTCCCACATCTCTGGTTCGAAAACAACGCGGAAGAAGCCGTCAATTTCTACATCTCGGTATTCGAGAACTCGAGGATCACCGATGTCTCGCGTTATGGCGATGCCGGTCCCGGACTCAAGGGTTCGGTGATGGCGATGGGCTTCGAGCTCGAGGGCCAGAATTTCGCGGCGATCAACGGCGGACCCTGGGCGAAGTTCAACGGCACGGTATCCTTCCTTGTCCATTGCGAGACGCAGGACGAGATTGACCACTATTACGACAAGCTCGTCGAGGGTGGCCAGCAACAGCCGTGCGGCTGGCTGACGGATCGTTTCGGGCTGGTCTGGCAGGTCACTTACACTAGGATGCCGAAAATGCTGACGGATAGCGATAGCGCCCGCGCCCATCGCGTCATGCAGGCGATGTTCTCGATGAAGAAGATCGATATTGCCGAACTGGACGCGGCCTATGCGGGATGACCGACGCCGCCTCCCGATATCAGACCTTGATAGCGAGACGCAGACCGCCCCAATGGCGCCCGTTGACGGTGATCGGGGCGGAAATGTCCTTCATCAGCACGAACTCACCGCCGCCCATGTCGCGGCGGTAGGTCTGCAGCAGAAAAGGCTCCTTGTTGCGGCCTGCCGCCAAGCCCACGCGGTCGTTGAAGATGCGTCGGTTGCGGCAGTTGGCGGTATTCCAGGTCACATCGCCCGGACGTTGGCGCTGCGAGAATTTTCGATTGTGGGTCGGCAGGTAGCCGTTTTCATCTATTGCGGCGCAGAACGCGACCCGCGCATCGCTTTCTGCCGCCCGTTCCTGGATAGGCGGCAGCACGGTATCGGTGAATTCCGTAAAGCGGGTCATGTACTGGACAGGGTCGCTGCCGGGGATCGCAACATATTGCCGGTCGAACAATGCGCCAAGATCGATGCGACCGGATTTTACGCCTGCCTCGAAGGCGGACGAAACCTCGGCGGCATAGGCCATGACCGCACGGATATGGGGCGTGTCCGGGGTCTCGATGCCGGCGCTCGCCGTCGTCTGGATCATCCGCTCGGAAATCGTCACCACCTCTCCGACGCGGGACGAGGTTTGCTGCAACTGATCGTTGGATTTCAGGATCGCGCTTGCCGCGGACGCAATCGACGAGGCAAATTCGCCGCATTGCCTGTCGACCGTTTCCGTCGTTCCGGCGAGCGAGGACGCCTTGTCGAGGATCTGCGTCATGACGCCTTCGACGCCCTTGAACGACCCCTGAACCTTCATCGCGGTCGTCTTGACGCCCTCGGCCGACTGGCTGGCACCTTCGCCGGCCATTACCAGCTTGTCGATGCGGCTGTTCAACTGATCGAGCGTGGCCTGGATCGAACTGGTGGTCTGCGAGGTTTGCAGCGACAGCGCCCGTACCTCCGCGGCGACCACGGCAAAACCCTTGCCGGCTTCGCCCGCGCGCGCCGCTTCGATTGCGGCATTCAATGCCAGAAGGTTCGTCTGCCGGGCGATCATGCCGATCGCATCCGCCAAACGTCCGACGTCTCCGAGCGCCGTGGAAAACAGCTTGATCTCGGCGCCGATTTCCTGGGACGCATGCACCATGTGATCGATCGCGGTGATCGAGCCGGAAAGCTGTTCGGCCTGCTCGCCGAGCACCTTGCGCGCGTTCGCCGTCAGCTTGTCGGATTCCTGGAGGGAGCGGGCAACGTGGCCGTTGGCGTCCGCGATCGATTGAGCGGACTGCGTCAGGCGGCCAAGCAATGTGGCGTGTGCGGAAGATTGCGCCGCCGTATCCTGGATGGCACCGGCAATATCGACCAGATGAAGGCCGAGCGCGGAAGCCTCGTTCGCCAGTTTTGCTACGGACCGCTTCAATATTTCGCCGTCGACAGGCATAGGCCCCGACGGCGCTTCTTCCCTGACAACCTGCCCGACCAAATCCATACCTCCCGGAATATTAGGGGAATATAGGATGCCATGGTTAACGGACAGTTTCCGCGGGTACTCCGAAAAGTCTTATACTTAAGGCTGAGACGCAAAGCCCCTTCCCCGCCAAACAGAGCAGGGAAAGACTGATTAGCCGAGACGATCGAAAGCCTTCGGGTCGATACCGAGGGTGGTCAGGTCGCGGTGGCTCGGGCGGCGATGGTTTTCCACGGCGGCCGAAACCGAGATTGCGGCGCTCATAACTGCGAAGGCGCGGCCAATGGCGCTGCCACGGATTTTCTTCTGTACGGACATGTGAAACTCTCCTTTTTCGTTCTGCTAAAATATGATGCCTGTGCTGTTCTTGTGCAATGCACAACGAAACAGGGGAGCCATGCAACTGTCACATAACAACGGTTAACCACGCCGAAAGGCTTGCACGGCAAGGGGTGCCCTTGGTATCGGTCGAGCCGACATGAAGAGGCTTCGATGGCAATCACGATCTACGGCATCAAGAACTGCGACACGATGAAGAAGGCGCGCGACTGGCTCGACCGCAAGGGCGTCGCTTACACTTTTCACGACTACAAGGCCGAGGGCATCGACCGTGCTCATCTCGATACCTGGACGGACAGGGCCGGCTGGGAGATCGTGCTCAACCGAGCCGGCACCACGTTCAAGAAAATCGATGAAGCAGACAAGACGGACCTCGATCGCGAGAAGGCGATCACCCTGATGCTTGCCCAGCCTTCGATGATCAAGCGGCCGGTCCTGGAAGCGGACGGAAAGCTGATCGTCGGTTTCAAGCCGGAGGTTTATGAAGAGGCTTTCGCCGGTATCTGAATCCAGGATTCATCCATGTCCAAGGCAACCCGCGCTACCCAGATGCTCGAAAAGGCAGGCGTCGCCTTCGCCACCGTCACTTATGAATACGATCCGAATGCGGACCGGATCGGCATGCAGGCGGCGGAGGCGATCGGTGAGGAGCCGCGTCGCGTCTTGAAGACGCTGATGGCGGAGGTGGACGGCAGGGCGGTCTGCGTCGTGGTGCCGTCGGACCACGAGGTTTCGATGAAGAAGCTCGCGGCCGCATTCGGTGGCAAATCTGCGAGCATGATGAAGCCCGCCGATGCGGAACGGGCGACCGGCTATCATGTCGGCGGCATCAGCCCCTTCGGTCAGAAGAAGCTCGTGCCAACCGCGATCGAGATCACCGCGCTCGACGAGCCGCATGTCTTCATCAATGGCGGCCAGCGCGGATTGCAGGTGCGACTGGACCCGAAGGCAGCCCGCGATGCCCTGAAGGCGGTCGCTGCGCCGCTGGTGGCGTGAATGCGATCATGAGTGAAATGACCTCGACCCTTCGAATTCTCGAGCCTTATCCCGGGATCTTTGCCTATTACGATGGCCGGGTGCCTGGCAACCGGCTGCATGCGAAAACCGCGAACTGGCTGGATGACGGCGCCTATTCGCTCGGCGTCGCCTCCTATGCGATCGTCGATCAGGGCGAAGCGCTGGTCTATGACACGCATATCTCGCTCGACCACGCCAAGGCGATCCGCACCCATCTGGAGGGGCTCGGCGTCACCAAGATCCGCGTCGTGCTCAGCCACTGGCACAAGGATCATATTGCCGGAAACGCCATCTTTACCGATTGTGAAATCATCGCGCTGACGCTGACGGCCGAGAAGCTGAATGAAAACCGCGAGAAGATCGAAAGCGCCAACCCGCCGATCTCACCGCTCGTTTTGCCGACCAGCCTGTTCGACGGTCGGGTGGAGCTAACGGTCGGCACCCGCCGGATCGAACTGCACCATTTCGCCATCCATAGCGCCGACGGCAACGTGGTCTGGATGCCGGACGAACGGCTTCTGCTTGCGGGCGACACGCTGGAAGACACCGTCACCTATATTTCGGAAGCCGCCGAAATCGGCACGCATATCGCGGAGCTCGCCCGGATGGCCTCCTGGCCGATCGCAAAAATCCTGCCGGCGCACGGCGATGCGGAGCGGATTGCTTCAGGCGGTTATGGGCCGGACCTTGTCGATGCCAACCGCGCCTATCTGCGCCACATGGCGGGCGCAATCGCCGCAGGTCAGGATATCGACCCCTGCTTGAAATCATTCGTCTCGGAGGAAATCGCCTCAGGCGCCGTGCTCTATTTCGCGCCTTACGAGGAGGTTCATGCCAGCAACATAGCCGCGGTCAAAGCGGCGCTGTTTCGCTGAGCGGGCATTGTCCCATCGTCACGGCCACTTTGCCGACCATTGTTTGAGAGCGGCAAGCGCCGGTGCCGGCCATCTGCGGACCGCTGGACGCAGAATGATCTTCTTACCCGCGGGCTTCCAGGCGAGGTAGAGCTTTCGCGCCGAAATATCCGCGGCGATCAGTGCCTCCGCCTCGGTGCACATATGCGGAGTGCAGGCCTCGCCGATATAGAAGCCGTTCCTGAACGCACCGCTGCCGGGCCCGGTGATGGAACGCTCGAACTCCTGCCTATGCTCGCCGAGCATTACATTTGCCGCCTCGGCAATCGGCCCGATGCCGAGGAGGTCGGACGGATGCTCCACCTTCTTCATGTCATCCCACCCCATCGTGGCGTTCGGCTGGAAGGCCACCTTGCCGGCCTCGGCGAAGCCTTTTTCGGGCGTCCAGGTCCAGCGCAGGCTCGGCTGGCCGGCAACCGCCTGCGTCGCAAGCAGAAGATGGTCGTCCTCCGCGGTGATCGAGGCGGCGCCGCGGCAATCGTCTATCGGCTCATCGACCCGCGGCTCTTCCCCCTGCGGGAACGACACGACAAGAGGCGAGCCCGGGCAGGCGTTGCCACCGTCCGAACTCACCACCACGACGAACGGCACACCTGCGACCAGACCTATATTGTCGATCACCAGGAACCGGTTGGAATGGACTTGCCGGCCGTCGATCGTCAGTTTCTCCTCATCGTCATCGGATGCGATGGCCACCTGATGATCGAACATGGTGGCCGCAAAATCGGCCGAGAGAGCGGGAGAAGCCGAGGCGGCCAAGAGAGCGGCGCACAGCCAGACGGTTTTCATGAACATCTATCCCTCAGCTTCAATTTTGCCCCAAACCTCTTTAAGTCTCTTCGATCACAGAAATCAGGTGAGGTCTAACATGACAATCGTGCCGAATTTTCAAACTGTCGTCGATCCTCAAAAGCTCGAGAAGCTGGCGGAAGTCGCCATCAAGGTGGGCTTGCGCCTCGAGAAGGGCCAGGATCTGGTGATTACGGCACCGCTCGCCGCTCTGCCGCTCGTGCGGCTCCTTACCAAACACGCCTATATCGCCGGCGCCGGCATCGTCTCGACTTTCTATTCCGACGAGGAGACGACGCTCGCGCGCTACGAATACGCGTCCGATGCAAGCTTCGACAAGGCGTCCGATTGGCTCTACGACGGCATGGCCAAGGCTTATGCCAACGGTGCCGCGCGGCTTGCCATCTCCGGCGACAACCCGATGATGCTCTCGGGCCAGGATCCCGCCAAAGTGGCGCGCGCCAACAAGGCCAATTCCATGGCCTATAAGCCAGCGCTTGAAAAGATTGCCAATTTCGACATCAACTGGAACATCGTTTCCTATCCCAACCCCTCCTGGGCGCGCCAGGTGTTCCCGGACGTTCCGGAAGACGTCGCGGTCGGCAAGCTGGCGGACGCGATCTTCGCCGCCTCGCGCGTCGATCTCGCAGATCCGATCGCGGCCTGGGCCGAACACAACGGCAATCTCAAGAAGCGCTCGACATGGCTCAATGGCGAGCGCTTTTCGGCGCTCCACTTCACCGGCCCGGGCACCGACCTGACGGTCGGGCTTGCCGACGGCCACGAATGGCATGGAGGCGCCTCGACGGCGAAGAACGGCATTACCTGCAACCCGAACATCCCGACGGAAGAAGTCTTCACCACGCCGCATGCGCTGAAGGTCGAAGGCCATGTTTCCAGCACCAAGCCGCTCTCCCACCAGGGCACCCTGATCGACAATATCCAGGTGAAGTTCGAAGGCGGCCGGATCGTCGAGGCGAAGGCTTCTAAGGGCGAGGAAGTGCTGAACAAGGTGCTCGATACCGACGAAGGCGCCCGCAGGCTTGGCGAAGTGGCGCTAGTGCCGCATTCCTCACCGATCTCCAAGAGCGGCATCCTGTTCTACAACACCCTGTTCGATGAAAACGCCTCCTGCCACATCGCGCTCGGCCAGTGCTACTCCAAGTGCTTCCTCGACGGTGCGTCACTCAGCCAGGACCAGATCAAGGCACAGGGCGGCAATTCGAGCCTGATCCACATCGACTGGATGATCGGCTCCGACAAGGTCGACATCGACGGCCTGCGCGCCGACGGCTCGAAGGTGCCGGTGATGCGCAAGGGCGAGTGGGCCTGATAAGCTCATGATCCGTTGACCACATGTAGTTTTTAAACTACATGTGGTCCGTGTTCGAGCTCAAGCAGACGGAAACGTTTCTGAAATGGCGCACGCGTCTGAAGGACGAACGGGCTCGCGCACTGATTGCCTCGCGCCTGGACCGGCTCGCTTTCGGGCATGCTGGTGATGCAGCTCCCGTTGGTGACGGTGTCAGCGAACTGCGCATTCACCACGGCCCGGGCTACCGCATCTACTTTCAGCAGCGTGGCAATGTCCTGATCGTTCTGCTCTGTGGCGGCGACAAAAGCAGCCAGGCAAAGGACATCAGGGCTGCAAAGCGACTCGCGATGGAATGGAGTGAGTAATGGCTGAGAAACTGACCGCTTATGATCCAGCCGAAGACTTGGGCTCCGATCAGGCGATTGCGGCATTTATGGCCGAAGCTTTCGAAACGGCTGATGCGGCCTATATTGCGCACGCCTTGGGCGTGGTCGCCCGCGCCAAGGGGATGATGCAGATTGCCAAGGACACCGGCCTTTCCCGAGAGCAGCTCTACCGGTCCTTCAGCGCCAGCGGCAACCCGACGCTCAAGACGACGATTGCAGTGATGAAATCGTTGGGGATCGAGCTGACCGCCAAGGTCCATTCCTGATTTCCCGGCAGAGTTGACTTTCCCTCTTTTACGGCAGGAAACTGGTTGCGCCGGCACACTCGATGTGTCGGCTCACGCCGATCAGGACAATCCGAAAAGAGGGAACAGCATGCCCATTTCTCTTATGCGTCTGGCTGCACCGCTTGGCGCGGCACTTCTCGCCATTGCCCCCGTTACCAGCGTCTCCGCCCAGGAGCCCGGTCTCTGGAAGGTCTATAACGAGACCCTGAAGGGCGCCAAATACGTGGACCTCACCCACACGATCACGCCGAATATCCCGGTATGGGCGGGCTTCGGCAAATCGGCCTTCGGTCAGGCTGCGGCCGGTGTCGATCTGGATGGCTATGCCAAGAAGGGCGACACCTTCACCTACGAGAAGCATGGTTTCGCCGCATCCACCTACAACCTCGCGACCGACCAGCTCGGTACGCAGCTCGATCCGCCGGCCCATTGGGCGCCGGAATATGCGGCGATCGACGAACTTCCGGCCACCTATGCCGTGCGGCCGCTCGTGGTCATCAATATCGAGGACAAGGTGAAGACCGATGCCGGCTATCACCTGCAGGTCTCCGACATCACCGATTTCGAGAAGAAGAACGGCAGGATACCGGAAGGCTCGGTCGTCTTCGTGCGCTCCGGCTGGTACAAGAAATGGCCGGATCCGTCGCTTTCCACCACGAAGCCGTTTCCCGGCGTCAGCCTCGATGCATTGAAATTCCTGCATCTGGAGCGAAAGATCCTGTTTCACGGCCACGAGCCGCTCGATACCGATACGACACCTAACCTCGAAGGCGAATACTGGCTGATGCACAACGGGTTCGCGCAGGCAGAAGGCGTGGCGAACCTCGACAAGGTGCCGGAAACGGGTGCGCTGGTGGCGATCGGTTATCCGAAATTCGGCGGCGGTGTCGGCGGCTATGCCCGCTATATCGCTATATGCCCACCGGACTGGCAATTCGGCGTGACGATCGGCTCGGTCCCGGAGGCTCCACTGCAGAAATTCGACAAGCCGCTTCATTTCGACGAGAAGGCGGGCATGCGGGTGCGCTGACTACCGCAAGGATTGGAGCGCGGCCTTGACGCGCTCCAGATGCCGACCGCGCCTGTCTGCCGTGGCGCGGTCCATGTCATGTAGCGCCAGCATGCGGAATTCGGCCTTTCTGTTGCAGAAGACAGCGATGCCGCGCTTGAGTTGGCGGCGCACGGGATCGCCCATGTAGAACTTCACCACCCACCAGGGCGAACCCGTGGTCGTGAAGACCCAGAAATGGCGGATGTTGGTGAGCAGCGGGACGATCCTTCCGCCCGCCTTGTCGTGACGGAAGGCAATGCCCGGCGCAAAGACCCGGTCGAAGAAACCCTTCAGCACTGCCGGCAGGTTGAACCACCATTGCGGAAAGACGAAAATCAGCGCCTCGGCCTTCTGCAGCCGCATCACCAGATCCGCTACCTCGGATGTGTCGTAGGGTACATCGAAATAAGCGCGCCGTTCGCGTTCCGTCAGGCGCGGATCGAAATTCTCCGCATAAAGATCGAGCAGATCGACCGTGTGGCCGTTCGCCTCCAGGGTCTCACGCGCCAAACGGGCAACCGAATACGCAAAGCTTTCCGGTAGAGGATGGGCAAGCACCAGGAGGATATGCATCAGAAGAGCGTGCCCTGTTTCGGCGCATCTCCGGTCGGCTCCGACTTGGCGGCCCGCTTCTTGGGCTGAGACGACACGGCGGACGGAACCGCAGGATCGCCACCCTCGCCCGTCACCGCCGTAATCCGTCCGTCGGCGAATTCCACGGAGATACCCTGCCCCTCGCCAATGCCGGCGGCGCGCGTCAGCGGCCGGTCATCCTCCCCCCGCACGACGGCAAAGCCGCGTTTCAGCACGTTCTTGTAGGAGAGCGATTGCAGAACGCGATCCTGCGCGGCGATTGCCGCACGGCTGCGTATCAGCGTGTGCGAAAGCGCCGTGTCCGCATGGCGGGCCATCGACGCGAGGTGCTGGCGCTCGCGCTGCAACTGGCCGAGCAGCCTTGCAGGAAGCGCCGAAAGCGAGACACCGGCCCTGGCGACGCGATTGTTCTCCTTCAGCAGTTGCCGCTCCAGGCAACGGTCGCTGCGCGTCAGGCGGTCGGCCAGCAATTGCCGCTGCTGGGCGAGCCGGCTGGTCAGGAGCTCCAGCCGAAGACCGGATGATGCCCGCTCGAAACTGCGGCGCTTGACCACCGTCGTGCGCTCCAGCCCGCGGCCGAGACCGGCCGCCGCCTCGTCGAAACGACGGCGCGGCAAGGCAAGCAACTGGTCGATGGACGGTAGCGCGCGGACCAGCGCCCGCACCGACTGGCGGCTCTGATCCATCTGGCGGCTGGTGGCGCTGCGAAGGCGAGCTGTGAGATTGGCGACCTGCGCTTCGAGGTCCGCCTTGACGGGCACGGCCATTTCGGCGGCACCCGTCGGCGTGGGCGCACGGACATCGGCGGCGTGGTCGATCAGCGTCCAGTCGGTTTCGTGGCCGACGGCCGAGATCAGCGGGATCTCGCTATCCGCCGCGGCACGCACCACCGCCTCGTCGTTGAAACTCCAGAGGTCTTCGAGACTGCCGCCGCCCCGCGCGACGATCAGCACGTCCGGCCGCTTGATCGGCCCACCGGGCACCATCGCATTGAAGCCGCGGATCGCGGCCGCCACCTCGTCACCCGATCCTTCACCCTGCACCTTCACCGGCCAGACGATGACATGCACCGGAAACCGGTCGGCGATGCGATGCAGGATATCGCGGATGACCGCGCCGGTCGGCGAGGTCACGACGCCGATCACCTGCGGCAGGTAGGGAAGAAGCTGCTTGCGGCTCTGGTCGAACAGGCCCTCGGCGCCAAGCCGGCGGCGGCGTTCTTCGAGCAGCGCCATCAGCGCGCCCGCACCCGCCGGTTCCAGGTTCTCGATGACGATCTGGTATTTCGAGGAACCGGGGAAGGTCGTGATCTTGCCGGTGGCGATCACTTCCATACCCTCTTCCGGGCGGAATTTGATCCGCGGGAAGCTGCCCTTCCAGATCACGGCGTCGATCCGGGCGCGATCGTCCTTCAGCGAAAAATAGGCGTGGCCGGAGGAATGCTGGCCGCGATAACCGGAAATCTCGCCGCGCACGCGCACGTGGTCGAACGCGTTCTCGACCGTGCGCTTGATCGAGCCGGACAGTTCCGACACCGAAAACTCGGTGAGGTTCGTGGGCGAATCGTTGTCGAGCAAACTGGTCATCCTTTTCTTCTAAAGGAAGAGCGTGGCGATTTCACCATTTCCAAGCAACCGAAACGGGGATGAAGCGCCCGCGAAAAAAGGCCGTTTCGAACGGCTCGTTCGATGATGCGTTAAAGCCGAGCCGGTCGGCCGATCATGTCCAAGCATTTGACGCTGCATCTTTTCTTTTGCCGAACACGCCACATTTCCTTCTCCGGAGATGCAGGAAACTTCCGGCGCGGCGCTTTTTTAAAGCCTCGCATTTTCCCCGCCGGAGAGAGGAGAGCGACAATGACGGCAAGCGATATTCAAGGAGATTTCGTCCATGCCCGACCGCTTCGCCAATACGCAAGCTTCTCTTTCCGGCCCCGCCGCCTCCGGATTTTCGATCACGCCCAGCGACAGCGCAGACCTGCCGGAGACGACGCGCGCGCTCTATGTGGGGACCGGCGGCCATCTGTCCGTCCGCATGTTGTCCGGCGAGACGCTGACACTTTCGAACGTGCCGGCTGGCGGTCTGCTTCCGTTGCGGGTGACCCGCGTGTTTGCGACCGGCACGACGGCTGTGGCGATCACCGGGCTCGTTTAAGGGGAACAGTGGTCAATGCGGGGTGAACCCTTGCTGCTGCGCTTCGAGGACAGGCAGCAAGCGATGTCCGTGCTCGGCGAGATCGGTATAGCGTTTGATGCCGTATCTGGTGACGGCATCATCCGCAAGCAGACGGGCGAAACGGCCGAATTCGAAGGCGAGGTCGTCGCCCTCACCTGCCCGGTTTCGGGCTACCATGTCCGGCTGGTCTGGCGAGGCCAAGAACTGCCTTGTTCATTGACGCCATATCTTGTGGATGCCGGCGCCTCAGGCAAGGACCAGAGCCATTGAACATGGCTTTGCCGCACCGAATCAGGTCGTATCACAGCCATCGCGTGGCGCATGGATGCCTGCCACGCAGGAACGAAAGCATTTATTAGCAAATCGCTAATAGGCTCAGTTTCACTGAAGGCCGATGAGGAGTTATCCCAGTGCTTTTCCTGACCGCTGCATCGATAGGCATTTGCGTCGGCATGATGCGGTCCGCGTTCTCGACCGCTTTCATTGCCGTCATGATCACCGCGACATTTGCGCTTGCGACCGCCGTATCACCCGGCCCGGCGTCCTTTTTCAATCTTCTGATCGCCGTCCTCGGCTACAATGCCGGACTGATTGCGTTCCTCGCCGGTCTTTTCGCCCTGGATGCCCGCCGCGAGGCATAAGGCACTTCATCCACGATCAATTCTTGTCCGGCAGCACCCTGTAGAGACGGAAGCCGCTTTGGCTCGGTTGTCCGAACGGCTGCAGATAATCGGGCACCTGGCCGCGGGCGAGATTGGCATAGAGCCCGTCCGGCTTGCGCCTGATCAGCGCATCGGTCTGCGGATCGGTCTTGCAGAAGGCCAGCGCCGTCACGCCGGCCCCTCTCATGAAGGCCTTCGCCTCGCCCGGCTGGGCGAGACCGATATAGAGTTCGGTCAGCATGCCTTTCTGGTTGCGATGGTAGGGTGCCGTCAGGACCCTGTGAGGGGTCCAGCGCAGGATATCCGCCCCGCTGTTCGAGGGCGCGGCTATGACGCCCGCAGGCAATGTGTTCAACACGGCCATATCCGCCGGATCGCCGCACTCGCCGACTTCGCCATCGGACATGCCGGCACTCGAAAGCGCCCGCATGTCGGCCGCCTGCTTCCAGCCATGCACCGCAAGGACGCCGCCCAGGGCCCAGACCACCGGCACGGACATCAGCACTGTGCTGATATAGGCAAAGGCTGCGCTGGGACTTTCCGGATCGGCCGCGGAGGCGCGCCGCAGATCGGCGATCAGCAGCGACAGCGGCAGGATGGCCAGCATGTTGGAGAAGAAAGCGCCACGCACCTGCAGCAGCGCGATCCCCCATGACGCCCCGATCAGCGCGAGAAGCACGAGATGCAGTTCGGTCTCTTCGCGCCTCAGGCTGCGGACAAGGCAGACGACGATCGCAAAAAGACCGACGGCGTAGAACCCGCCCACCATTTCCGGTTCGGTCTGGGCCTCGGCCAGAAACGAGCGCGCCTCCGTCACGCCGTTCAACCAAAGCTCGACCAACAGCGGGTCGAGCGTGCTCAACGGATCGGCAAGGCATTGCGGCGCGATGATGCGTGCGGTCAGAAGGATGAGCCCGCCGGTGATGCCGGCCAAGCCGATACGGACAAGGCGGGAGGGCTGTTTCGGCAGGCTTGCAAGGAGGAAGAGCGCAGCTCCTCCCAGCGCGGAAAGGGCATAGAAGCCGAGCGAAAAGTTGTCGCAGGTCACCGCCGCATAGGCGCGCGGTGGGATCGTCAGGAAAAAGACCGCCGAGACGGACAGGGCCAGCGACAGGCCGAAAGATCGGGCCGGCCGGGAGAACGGTTGGCCGTGCCAAACCCACTGAAGCGCGACGCAGACGCAGACGACGGCAACAAAAGGCGTGGTCTCGACGCCGATCGCCAGTGCCAGCGCGCAGGCGATGGCAGCGACGACATAGCTCGATGCCCGCCTCTGGGGATCGACCAGCATGGCAGCGATCCACATCACAAGCATGAGCTGGACGTTGTGATGGTCGATGGACCCGGGCTTGAAGCGGACGCAACCGAGGACGAAGAGCGCTCCAAGGCCGAGTGCGATATGCATGGCCGCAACACCGGCCAAGCGGCGGACAGCCAGGCCAAGCGGCAGCAGCAGAAGCGGCACCAGAAGGAGAGGCCAGATCGTGACGACGACCGCCTCGGCCTTGTCCGGGGTGAGGAAGAGCGAAAACAGCCGGATCAGCAGCGCGATCGGCAGATCGATCAACCGAGACCAGTGCATCAACGTGCCGCCCTCGAGACCGAGCCGGTACTGGGTGAGATCGAACCAGTTCTGGCCGCCGAGAAAATCCCTGACCTCGACGAGCCGCATGACGTCGTCATTGTCGGCCCCGACGTAATCGGTCGCACGAGGGAGAAAAAACGAGAGAGCCGCGATGGCGACGATGGCCGTGTAAAGGGCAACCGCCGGCAGAAGCTGCGACAAGAGCGGCACGACGGGCTGGTCCGCCGCCCTCGATAAGGATCTGTCTGCCATGTTTTCCGTCATCTTGGTGCGGACTTTTCGCCTGTTTCGAGGGTCGAGGAAACCTAGCCTTAACCTTCCCAAGAAATAGTAAAGCCTGCGGCACGGGAGACTCCCGCGTTCGGTTTTCAGTGTATCGAGTGAACAACATGACCGACGCCCTGACCGGCCATTTCGACATCGCCATCCTGCTGCCCTGTTACAACGAAGCGATGACCATCGCCGGCGTCGTGCGCGGCTTTCGCGAGGCGCTGCCGGGTGCCCGGATCTTTGTCTACGACAACAATTCCACGGATGGCACAGCCCTCCAGGCCATGCTGGCTGGCGCCATCGTCATGCGCGAGCGCCGGCAGGGCAAGGGCCATGTGGTGCGCCGCATGTTCGCCGACATCGAGGCGGACGTCTACATCATGGCCGATGGCGACGGCACCTATGCGCCGCAGGATGCGGAAGAGCTTGTCCGCACGCTGCTCACCGAGCGCGCCGACATGGTGGTCGGCACCCGCCGCGGGGTGCATGCGGATGCGGGGCGGCAGGGTCATGCGGCCGGCAACCGGCTGTTCAACTTCCTCTACCGGACGATGTTCGCTTCCGACTTCACCGACATCTTCTCCGGTTACCGCGCCTTCTCGCGCCGTTTCGTCAAGAGCTTTCCGGCCGTCTCTGGCGGCTTCGAGATCGAGACCGAGATGTCGGTGCATGCCTCGCTGCTGAAGCTGCCGGTCTGCGAGATCGAACTCGACTACGGAAGGCGCCCGGAAGGCTCCCATTCCAAGCTCTCGACCTTCAAGGACGGCGCCAAGATCCTTTGGATGTTCGCCATGCTGATGAAGGAAACCCGGCCGTTCGCCTTTTTCGGCCTGATCAGCGGCGCCTTCATGGCGGCAAGCCTGATCTTCATGGCCCCCGTCCTCGTCGCCTATTTCCAGACCGGCCTCGTGGAGCGGATGCCCACCTGGGTCTTCTCGCTGGTGCTGATGCTGGTTTCGCTGTTAATCTCCACCGCCGGGCTGATCCTCGATTCCGTGTCCCGCGCCCGCGCCGAACAGCTCCGCATCCACTATATGAGCCTGCCGGCCAGCGCCCATGCGGCTGGCCCCGTGCAAACTCCCGCCCAGCCCGCCAAGCCCGAGCGGCGCAGGACCAAAGCGGCATGAACCGGGAAACCACCAATCGCATCCGCTTCGTCATCGAGGACCTGCTGCCGCCGATCCTCAGGGATTCGCCGCTTTTCCTCTGGCTCGCCAAGCGCATCTGGGGCGACCATATCAGCCATCTCGCCCGTTTCCGGGAGCGGGCGCCGTTCCTGACGGCGGAGGAATATGCGGATCTCTACCGCAATCATCCGCGCGTCCATGAAGGCACGGACAATTCGGCGGCCTGCATCCGGCGGATCAATTCCATGATCACCGGGACCAGAGTCTGCGACGTCGGCTGCGGCACGGGCGCGCTGCTCACCCATATCCGCGCCGCCCATCCCGAACTCAAGCGTCTCGTCGGCGTCGATTTCGTCGTCGAGGATGCGGCCGCCATCGAAGGCGTCGAATACGTGGCCGCCAGGATCGAAGACCTGCCGTTTGCCGACGGCGAATTCGACACCGTGGTCTGTACCCATGTGATCGAGCATGTGCTGGAATATCAAAAGGCGATTGCAGAACTGCGGCGGATCGCGAAAAGACGGCTGATCATCGTCGTGCCGCGTGAGCGGGAATCCCGCTACACATTCAACCCGCATTTCAACTTCTTCGCCTACACCCATTCCTTCCTGCGCGCCGCGCATCCGGTGCCGGAAGTCTATGTCTGCGAGGATATCAGCCGCGACATCTTCTACAGCGAAGACCGGCCGGGTTGAGGATATTCCATGTTCGCCTCGCTTTCCCCCATCACCTGGCTCGGGCTTCTCGGAACGCCCCTGCTGATCGCCATGGGGCAGGTTCTATTCAAGATGACCAGCTCCACCGCCGGAGACTTCTCGCTGCGCGGGCTCCTGGCGCTCGCCGCCAATCCCGTGCTGATCGCCGCACTGGCGCTTTACGGTTTCGGCACGATCGTATGGATCTATGTGCTGAAATCCGTGCCGCTGACGCTCGCCTATTCCTTCATGGGGCTAACATTCTGCTTCGTGCCGCTGCTGGCACAATTGTTCTTCGGCGAGCCGCTGACGTTTCGATATGCGCTCGGGACCGCGTTGATCTTTGCCGGTCTGCTGGCGATCAACGGCTGACCGCACCATGACCAGCCGCGCCCGGTTTGCCATTCTCCTCGCGCTGCTGGTCTTCATCGATGCGCTGTTCCTGCAGCTGCTGACCACGGCGACCGAGGCCGGCACGCTGATCGGCCGGCTGATATCGCTCGGGGCGGGCCTGGTTGCCGCGCTGATCCTGCACAGATTAGTTCCCGCGGCTCGGGATCAGGCACGCCAGCCGGGTTTCTGGCCGCTCGTCGCGATCGGCCTTGTCCTCAACTACGGAGTTTTTGCAGCGCTGGCTTCGCGCGCGCCGCATGTGCAGCCGCTCGTGCATCTCGGCTTTTCCTGGGCCTGCACACTGCTCTTCGGCGGCTTCGGGCTATATCGCATCCGACGCTGGCGGAACTAGACCTTTTCCCAGCCGTCGTGGCCGCCGGCGCGATAGATGGCGTCGATGAACTTCTGGTTCGCCAGCGAGTTCTCGAGCGTCACGACTTCGACCGGCTCGCCCTTGGCGGCCTTCGCGAAGGCCTCCGCCTGACGCTTGTACTGGCGGCTGTCGGGGAAGCGGAAGACCTGCGACACCGCGTGGTTCTGGTTGGTAAGCTCTATTTCCTCGGCGCCCCAGCGGCCGGCATTGAAGGGCGACTTGACCTCGATATACCCCTCGGTGCCGTGGAAGACCATCAGCTGGCGGGCGGCCATCTGGGTCGCGATATAGAAGGTCATTTCGAACGAACCGAAATCCGCCTTGACGCTGGAATAGATATCCGTGCCGAAACCGGGATCGCGCTCCACCCGCGCCTGCACCCGTTGCGGCTCCTGGCCGGTGACGAAGCGGGTGGTGATCGTCGGGTAGACACCGATATCCGGCAGAGCGCCGCCCCCGAGTTCCGGGATGTTGCGCATGTTGGACGGGTCGCGGTTGAAATAGCTGAACGAGCCCTGCACGTGTTTCAGCTCGCCGATCGCCTTTTGGCTCAGGAGTTCGCGCACTTTCAGCCACACCGGCGCGTAAGTGACCATGAACGCTTCGCAGATCAGCTTGCCGGTACGGTCGCGCACCTTGATCAGGTCTTCGATCTCGCTCGCCTTGATCGCAATCGGTTTTTCGGACAGCACATGCTTGCCGGCTTCGGCGGCCTTGATAGACCATTCGACATGCTGGCTGGACGGCAGCGGGATATAGACGGCGTCGATGACGTCGGACGCCAGCATCTCGTCGTAGGAGCCAAAGGCATGCGGAGCGCCGAAACGGTCGGCGAGCGCCCGCGCCTTGGCGAGATCACGGCTGGCAATCGCGGTGACGACGCAATTTTCCGCGTCCTGGATCGCCGGCACCACCTGCTCATGGCCAATCTTGGCAGTCGACAGGATTCCGAAACGCAGCATGTGAGCCTCCCTATGGCGTTGTTGCCACACCTTATTGGCCTGCCGACACCCACGCAACGGCACGCCGGATGCCATGCTTGAAAAAGTGATCGTCCGCCCAAAATAGGGACTGGTCGGCGGCGGAACATCGGCTAATCTCGGGCTCCTTTCTCAGGCTCATCCACTCACTTAAAAAATTTAGGAGGAATATCATGGAGCTGCGCGCACTCGGCCGGACCGGCCTTTCCATTTCGCCCGTCGTTCTCGGCTGCAACGTTTTCGGCTGGACCGCCGACGAGAGGACCTCCTTCGACGTTCTAGACCGTTTCTTCGACGCCGGCTTCAACACTGTCGATACTGCCGATTCCTATAATCGCTGGGTGCCGGGCCATGTCGGCGGCGAGTCCGAGGCGATCATCGGCAAATGGCTGAAGAGCGGCGGCATTTCCCGCGACAAGGCGGTCATCGTCACCAAGGTTGGTTCCGACATGGGCCAGGGCAAGAAGGACCTGTCGGCCAAGTGGATCCTCGAAGAGGTCGAAAATTCCCTGCGCCGCCTGCAGACCGACTATATCGACCTCTACCTCGCCCACTGGCCGGACGACACCGTCGGCCACGGGGAAACGCTCGGCGCCTTCGCCAAGCTGAAGGAACAGGGCAAGATCCGTGCGATCGGCTGCTCGAACTATGACGCCAAGCTGCTGCAGGAGAGCTTCGACGTCGCGGCCAAAGCCGGCCTTCCCCGCTATGACGTGCTGCAGCCGCAATACAATCTTTATGACCGCGATACGTTCGAAGGCCCGCTTGCCGACCTTTGCGTCAGCCAGGAGATCGGCGTCATCAACTATTACGGTCTCGCATCCGGCTTCCTTACCGGCAAGTATCGAGACAAGGCCGATACCGAAGGCAAGGCACGCGGCGGCCGGGCGCTCGGTTATCTCAACGACAAGGGCCTGCGCATCCTCGCAGCCCTCGACGAGATCTCGGTCGAGACCAATGCCGAGCCCGCCTCGATCGCGCTCGCGTGGCTCATCCAGACCCGCGGCGTTACCGCGCCGATCGCCAGCGCCACCAGCGTCGGCCAGCTCGACGCGATCATCGCTGCCGGCAACCTGACGCTCTCGGCCGACCAGATGAAACTGCTCAACGAAGCCGGCGCATGATCCATCCGGCGGGCGACCACGAGACGCCCGTCAGTTTTCGACGATCACAAAAGGAGGCTCTCATGAAAATGAGGAAGCTTGGAAAAGAACTGACCGTTTCGACCGTCGGCCTCGGCTGCATGGGCATGAGCCACGGTTACGGCGGCCAGGACGAACAGGAAGCGATCAGGACGTTGCACCGCGCCGTCGATCTCGGCGTCAATTTCTTCGACACGGCGGAAGTCTACGGACCGTTCAAGAACGAGGAACTGCTCGGCAAGGGGTTGAAGCCTTTCCGAGACAAGGTCGTCATCGCCACCAAGTTCGGGTTCAAGATTGATCCAAATGCGTCTGACGCCAAAGCGATGTCCGGCCTCGACAGCCGGCCGGAACATGTGCGTGAAGTGGCCGAGGCCTCGCTGAAACGCCTCGGCGTCGAGGTGATCGACCTTTTCTATCAGCACCGTGTCGATCCCAACGTGCCGATCGAAGACACCGTCGGCGCGATGGCTGACCTGGTCAGGCAAGGCAAAGTGCGTGCGCTCGGGCTTTCCGAAGCCGGAGCCGCCGCCATCCGCCGCGCCCATGCGGTCCATCCGATCACCGCCCTGCAGAGCGAATATTCGCTCTGGACCCGCGAGCCGGAGGGCGAGATCCTCGACACCTGCCGCGAACTCGATATCGGTTTCGTGCCGTTCAGCCCGCTCGGCCGCGGTTTCCTCACCGGCAAGATCCAAAAGCCGGAGGATTTCGGACCCGACGATTTCCGCAACACGCTGCCGCGCTTCAGCGCCGAGAACATGGCCGCCAATGCCGCCCTGGTGAAGATGCTGGAGGATATGGCAGCCCTGAAGGGCGTCACCGCCGCGCAGCTGGCGCTTGCCTGGGTTCTCGCCCAGGGGGATTTCATCGTGCCGATCCCGGGCGCCAGAAAAATCCCGCATCTGGAACAGAACGTCGCCGCCACCGAAATTTCGCTGTCGGCGGATGAGCTGAAGACCCTCGGCGACCTGCTGGCGCCGGAGAAATTCTCCGGCACCCGCTATGCGGCGCAGGCGATGGCCTGGACCAATCGTTAAGTTTGCTCTTGCTAACGCAACCTTGGATTTCCATCTTCCCGTGTTAGCATGATGGAGCTAACACGGGAGAAGATCGATGTCCGAAGAGCGGGCCGTTCAGGCGGTGATCCATCTCTATGTGGACGGAATGACGTTTGCGCATGAGGCAGCGCTTCGGAAGGCGTTTCATCCGAAGGCGTGCATCATCGGCAATTACGATGGAGCGGTCGAGTGGCTGTCGCTCGACGATTTCATAGGGGCGGTGACCTCGGAAGGCCCTGCCCCCGCCGGCACGCAGCCGCTGATCCAGATCGAGGCGCTCGACGTCACCGGCGACGCCGCGACGGTCAAGGTCGTCGATCAGTTCGCCGGCATGCGGTTCTCGGATTATCTCTCGCTGCTGAAGATCGACGGCCGCTGGATGATCGTCAACAAGCTCTATCACCTGCATTCCTGAACGGGTTCAGCGCTGCAATTCCGGAAAACCGAGGTAAGATTCGGAGTGATCGCCCTCGTTGTTGGGCATGCCGATCTTCGTGAGGACACCACGCGGTTCGGCATAGCTCGAAATCGCTCTAACCGGCTTCTCATGCCACTGAATGTTCACGGCCCAGAGTTTCGGGAAAAATTGCAGGGATGCATAGGGGAGATGATCGTGGATCCACCACGCGAGCTTCTGCCAATCTCCGGGCTTCTGATGGTGGTCCCACACCCACGGCACAACCACACAAGCCGTCGCCCCGATGCAGTTATTCCTGTCACGGAGGTCCCAGATGTGATCGGCCGCGGTGGCATCGTTGGACGCGCAATTAAGGCCGTTCTTATTTCCGTAGTCATTCAAAGTAGATGATCGATAGCCTGAACGAATATGCACCCGCCCGAAGGTCGCCTGCAACGGTTCCAGCAGTTCCTCACAGAGATGCCGTCCCGCCTCTATCGCCAGGTCCGGGTCATCCGGAATGTTCGGGATGCCGTAGAAATTGGCGATCTCCGAAAACAGGAAATCGCGGAAGAAGAAGTTCTTCGACAGCCGCACCCGGCCGAGTTCCTCAAGCCCCTTCATCGATCCCGGTCTGCGCATCCTTAGCCTCCCGAAAACTCTTCTGAGGAGCGGTTCACGGTTCCCGTTGGTCTGAAAGCTCCCGATCCTCATTCCTGTGCTTGTCACAGAAATCCAGCCGACGCGCGTCTGCGCGACGAAAAGAGGCTTTACAGCCCAAAGACTTGGGCTGGCTGGATCCCTGTGCCAAGCACAGGGATGAGGAGGAGATGTTACACCAACATAGCCCGCCCCGCCGGGTGCAGGCTATATTCGAGAGGTGATTCAGCCCACCCGTTTCAGGCGCGCAAGGTGCCGCCCGTGGTCTTCTCGACATTGGCGACGATCCTGGCCGTCAGCGCGTCGAAATCCTCGTCGGTCAGCGTGCGCTCGACCGGCTGGATCAGCACTTCGATCGCCACCGACTTCCTGCCCTCGCCGAGCGAAGCGCCTTCGAACACGTCGAACACGTTGACGCCGGTGATCAGCTTGCGGTCGGCAGTCGACGCCGCCTTGACGATCGCACCGGCCTCGACATCGCTCGAAACCACGAACGCAAAGTCGCGCTTGACCACCTGGAAGGGCGAAAGCTCGAGCGGCGGCTTGGTGCGGGTCGCCTTCTTCTTCGGCTCGGGCATGGCATCGAGGAAGACTTCGAAACCGCAGAGCGCGCCGGAGACGTCCAGGGCGCCCAGCGTCTTCGGGTGAAACTCGCCAAAATAACCGAGCACGACTTTGGGCCCCATCTTGATGGTGCCGGAACGACCCGGATGATACCATTCCGGTGCGCCCTTCTCGATCTGCACATTGCCCATCGGCAGGCCGCAGGCTTCGAGCACGGCCAGCGCATCGGCCTTGGCATCGAAGACGTCGATCGGCTTGCCGCCGCCCTTGGCGTTGTTCGACCAGAGGCGGCCGGTGCCGTTGATCGAGGCCGTGCCACGGCGGATGCCGCCGGCGACGCGGCGCTGGCCTTCCGGCCTGTCGTTTTCGTAGGTGCCGGACACCTCGAAGATCGCCACGTCACCGAAGCCCTTGTCGGCATTGCGCTGCGCTGCGGAGAGCAGGCCCGGCAGAAGCGACGGCCGCATGTCGGACATGTCGGCTGCAATCGGGTTGGCGAGCTTCAGCGCACGGGCGCCGCCGCCGAAGAGCTTAGCCTGGTCTTCCGGAATGAACGACCAGGTGACCGCTTCCAGCATGCCGCGCGAGGCAAGCGCCCGCTTGGCGGTGCGGGTGCGGATCTGCAGGGTCGTCAGGATCTTGCCATTGACGCTCGACAGTTTCTCGATCGGCTCCGGCTTGATCTGGTCGACGCCATGGATGCGCATGACCTCTTCGACGAGATCGGCCTTGCCGTCGACATCCGGCCGCCAGGACGGAACGGTCACAGAGACGCGGTCGCCGGAACCTTCAACGACGAAGCCGAGGCGCGTCAGGATATGGCGGCTTTCCTCGGTCGAGACTTCGAGGCCGGTGAGGCGCTTCACTTCCGAATAGGGGAAAGCGACGACCTTCGGCTGATGACCTTTGTAACCGACGACTTTCGCTTCCGCGGCCACGCCGCCGCAGAGTTCCAGCACCAGCTGGGTGGTGCGATCGAGGCCGGGAACCATGTATTCCGGATCGACGCCGCGCTCGAACCGGTAGCGGGCATCGGTGATGATGCCGAGCGCGCGGCCGGACTTGGCGATGTTGATCGGATCCCAGAGTGCCGATTCGATCAGAACGTCGACCGTGTTCTCGTCGCAACCGGAATGTTCGCCACCCATGATGCCGCCGATCGACTCGACGCCATTGTCGTCGGCGATGACGACGTTATTTGGGTTCAGCTTGTATTCGCGCGTATCGAGCGCGAGCACCGTCTCGCCATCCAGCGCGCGGCGCACCGTCAGGTCGCCCTTCACCTTGGCGGCGTCGAAGACGTGCATCGGCCGGCCGTGGTCGAAGGTCATGAAATTGGTGATGTCGACCAGCGCGTTGATCGGACGAAGACCGATCGCCTTCAGCCGCTGCTGCATCCACAGCGGGCTCGGGCCATTCTTGACACCGCGCACCAGGCGCAGACCGAAACCGGGGCAGAGGCGCTCATCGTCGAGAATGATCTTCAGGTCGACGGAGGTCTGGCCTTCGGTCTTGAAGTCCGGTTTCGCCTGTGGCTTCAGTGTCCCGAGGCCCGAAGCCGCCAGATCGCGGGCGATGCCGTGGATCGACGTGCAGTCCGGACGGTTCGGCGTCAGATTGATCTCGATGACCGGGTCGTCGAGGCCCGCATAGGAAGCGAACGGCGTACCCACCGGCGCATCCTCGGGCAGGTCGATGATGCCGTCGTGATTGTCCGACATGTCGAGCTCTTTTTCCGAGCACATCATGCCGTGGCTTTCGACGCCGCGGATATTGCCGACCGCCAGCGTCACGTCGATGCCCGGAACGTAAGTGCCTGGTTTCGCAAACGCGCCGACCAGACCGGCGCGTGCGTTCGGCGCACCGCAGACCACCTGCACCGGCTTGCCGTCACCGGCATCGACCATCAGTACCTTGAGGCGATCCGCAGACGGGTGCTTTTCGGCCGAGAGGACCTTGGCAATGACGAACGGCTTGTAAGCCGCCTTGTCATCGACATCCTCGACCTCAAGCCCGATCGCCGTCAGCCGCTCGCAGATTTGGTCGAGGGTCGCATCCGTTTCCAGATGATCCTTCAGCCAGGAGAGTGTGAATTTCATTGTCTTTGTTCTCGTCTCAAAATCATCAGGAAAATCGGATCAGGCGGCCTTTTCCGGTGCCTTGGCACCGGGTGCCTTTATGCCCAGGAACATGCTTTTCACCGAAATGCCCTCATCGACAGCGGTCCACCAGATTCCTTCGTACATCAATTCGATGTCGTTCAGCTGCTTGTCGGTCAGCTTCGATAGGAACGGATACCACCAGAGAGGCGTCGCGATGACGCGACCGTCGGCGAGCGCAACATGAACTTCGCCGTCGGCACACCAGGCCCGAACAGGCCGCATCTCGTCAGTTTCAAAGGCCAAAGAAGTCATGCCAAACGCCCAGCCATTCATCACGATGTTCCGAGGCTACCTTCAGCAGCCTCGCAATTTCCTGGTCACTATACCCTTTATTCTGCGCGACTTCCAAACTCCTCAGCCAGACCTTCAGGGATTTTGAATCCTTGACGATATGGACATGCGGCGGTTCGCCCACATCCAAAGCGTAGAACCGGAACTTGTATCCATGCCAGATCAGCAGGGTCGGCATTTGTCAGGCTCTCTGGCTCAGGCGCTCAACCCACCAAACAACGTCGGCATGTCGAGCGGGCGGAAACCGTAATGGTTCATCCAGCGGACGTCGGCGTTGAAGAAATCGCGCAGGTCCGGCATGCCGTATTTCAGCATGGCGATGCGGTCCAGCCCCATGCCCCAGGCAAAACCCTGGAACTCGTCCGGATCGAGCCCGCCGGCGCGCAGCACGTTCGGGTGCACCATGCCGCAGCCCAGAATTTCCATCCAGTCGGTACCCTCGCCGAACTTGACGATCGGGCCGGAGCGGTCGCACTGGATGTCCACTTCGAAGCTCGGCTCGGTGAACGGGAAGAAGGACGGACGGAAGCGCATGGTGACGCTGTCGACCTCGAAAAAGGCCTTGCAGAATTCTTCGAGGATCCAGCGCATGTTGCCGACATGCGACTTGCGGTCGACGACGAGGCCTTCGACCTGATGGAACATCGGCGAGTGGGTCGCGTCGCTGTCCTGGCGATAGGTCTTGCCCGGAATGATGATGCGGATCGGCGGCTTCTGCGATTCCATGGTGCGGACCTGCACCGGGGACGTATGCGTGCGCAGGACCTTGCGCTCGCCATTCTCGTCCGGCTGGAAGAAGAAGGTGTCGTGCATCTCGCGGGCCGGATGGCCTTCGGGGAAGTTGAGTGCGGTGAAGTTGTAATAGTCGGTCTCGACATCCGGGCCTTCGGCGATCGAGAAGCCCATGTCGCCGAAGATGGCGGTGATCTCGTCGACGATCTGGCTGATCGGATGGATACGGCCGCGTTCGGCGGGCGAAGAGCGCACCGGCAGCGAGACATCGACCGTCTCGGCCTTGAGGCGAGCCTCGATCGCTGCATCCTTCAGCACCGTCTTGCGCTCGGCGATGGCCTCGGTGATCTCGTTCTTCAGTGCGTTGATCGCGGCGCCGCGGGTCTGGCGTTCTTCCGCCGACATCGAGCCCAGCGTTTTCAGGAGCTCGGAGACGGAGCCTTTCTTGCCGAGAGCGCCGACGCGCACGGCCTCGATCGCCGCCTCGTCGCTGGTGCCGGCGATTTCCGCCAGAAGCGAAGTTTTCAGGTTTTCAAGATCGGACATGGTTTCTTCCGTTTGATGCTCGGCGAGATGTATGGCGAGGTCGTGACGGCTGTTTGGGGAATGACGTGAGGGGATGCCAAAAGAAAAACCCGCGCCAGCCGTAACCAGCGCGGGTTTCCCAAAATCAGTAGAGCTAATTAAGCTTGGGAAGCGCTGGTTAACGAACCGCGCTTTCAAACTCGTTGGTGGTGCCGGCGTCCTTGAGATACTCAAGAGCCTTCTTCGAAGCGGCAACCAGAGCGCCGAATGCTTCCGGCTCATGGATTGCCATGTCGGAGAGAACCTTGCGGTCGACTTCGATGCCAGCCTTGTTGAGACCGTCGATGAAGCGGCCGTAGGTCAGGCCGGATTCGCGAACGGCAGCGTTGATACGCTGGATCCACAGGGCGCGGAAATTGCGCTTCTTGACGCGACGGTCGCGCGTGGCGAACTGACGCGAACGATCGACGGCAGCCTTGGCGGCCCGGATCGTATTCTTGCGGCGGCCGTAGAAGCCCTTGGCTGCCTTCAAAGTCTTGGTGTGCTTGGCGCGGGAAGTGACGCCCCGTTTTACGCGTGCCATGTCATGATCTCCTTAACTGATCCAAAAGTGACGAGGGTCTCAGAGACCGTTCGGCAGGTAGTTCTTGATAACCTTCTTGCCATCGGGTTCGGCAAGGATCATCGTTCCGCGCGCATCGCGGATGAACTTGTTGGACCGCTTGATCATGCCGTGGCGCTTGCCAGCGGCGGCTGCAACGACTTTGCCGGTGGCGGTGATCTTGAACCGCTTCTTGGCAGCCGATTTCGTCTTCATCTTGGGCATTTTGCTACTCCAGTTTTGTATCGAAACCACAGACGATGCTGGTTTCAAGCATTTAGAACAGCCACGGCATGCCCTGCCGGACCGTTCGGAACGCGCGCTTATAACCGCAGTCGGCCAAAAGCGCAATGGGAAAGAAAAACGCGGCAAAAGCCCGGCCGAAATGCCGGCAAATCCGCTGAAAGCAAATGGTGGGCGCTTATTTCGGCGCCAGCACCATCATCATCTGGCGGCCTTCAAGCTTCGGCTCGGCTTCCACCTTGGCGATTTCCGTGGTGTCGTCCTTCACCTGAAGCAGGAGCTTCATGCCGAGTTCCTGGTGGGCCATTTCGCGGCCGCGGAACTTCAGCGTCACCTTGACCTTGTCGCCCTCTTCAAAGAAGCGGTTCATCGCCTTCATCTTCACGTCATAGTCATGCGTGTCGATGTTGGGACGCATCTTGATTTCTTTGATTTCGACGATCTTCTGCTTCTTGCGGGCTTCTGCCGCTTTCTTCTGGTTCGCGTATTTCAGCTTGCCCAGGTCGAGGATCTTGCACACTGGCGGCTCGGTGTTCGGCGAGATCTCGACGAGATCGAGGCCGGCGTCCTCAGCCATCTTGAGAGCCTGCTCGGTCGGAACGATACCAAGGTTCAAGCCTTCGGCATCGATAAGCTGGACCTTGGGAATGCGAATTTCCCGGTTGGAGCGCGGCCCGTCCTTAACAGGGGCATCGGTTTTGAATGGTCTGCGGATGGTCGTATTCTCCTAGATTGTTTCGGCACCGCAGCGACACATCGACAGCGTCCGGCTTGCGGCCGACGGCAATGTCGTGATCGCTACGGCGAAGTCAATAGCATAGCCGCGCGAAAAAATCACCTGCTGTCCGCATGTCGCGAATCTGTTTTATAAGCGCGGCAAACCCTCAGGATTCCACCATGACCGACACAGCCAGCCTCACCCGCAAAACGATCACCGTCGGCTCCGGAGCGCTTGCGCGGGAGATCGCAATCATCCACCGGGCCGCGCGCAGGAAGAAGCCGGGGCCTGCCTTCGTCTGGCTCGGCGGCTACCGGTCGGACATGACGGGAACCAAGGCCGCCGAACTTGACGCGCTCGCCGGCGAACTCGGGCTCGCGGCGATCCGGTTCGACTATTCGGGCCACGGCACTTCCGGCGGCGCCTTCCGGGACGGGACGATCTCGCGCTGGCTGGAAGAGGCAATCGCCGTCCTCGAGGACATCAAGCCGAAACGCGTCATCCTGGTCGGCTCGTCGATGGGCGGCTGGATCGCGCTGCGCCTCGTGCAGGAATTGAAAAGGCGCAAGAAGGCTGCGAAGGTCGACGGCATCGTGCTGATCGCGCCGGCGCCGGATTTCACGGCGGAACTCATCGAGCCCAAGCTCACCGAGGCCGAACGGCAGTCGCTTGCCGAGCACGGTTATCTCGAGGAGCGCTCCGAATACAGCCCGGAGCCCAATATCTATACGCGCGCCCTCATAGAGGACGGCCGCCGCAATCTGGTCATGACGGGGATCATAGAGACCGGCTGCCCGGTCCACATCCTGCAGGGCATGAAGGATCCGGACGTGCCTTATGCCCACGCCTTGAAACTCGTGGAGTTCCTGCCGGCCGACGACGTCGTCCTGACGCTGATCCGCGACGGAGATCACCGGCTCTCCAGGCCCCAGGATATCGAAAAATTGCGGGCCGCGGTGTCGGCCCTAATATTTAATGATTAAATTTTGGGCTGATACAAAAATGTTGCAGCCTTAACCATAATGCGAGCGATGACCCGTTAACAAAACTCGCCGATTGACTCTCTCTCCCGTCAGCCCTTAACGTTTCATTAGGATTTGAAGGGACGGGTCCATGATGATAGCCTTGCAGGCGCGGCGTATAGCCGTGATCCTAGTTAGCGTGCTTGTACCAGTGAGTGCTGCAGTTCCGGCTCCAAGGCCAATGGCCGCGATGGTTACCGGTGCCGTTACCTCCCAGCCGATCGGCCATTACGAGTTCTGTCAGAAATATGCGGCGGAATGTTCGATCAAGAGCCGCTCCGCTCCTTCCCCCAAGGTCAGCGCAAAAGGCTGGGCTGCCGTCCGCCAGATCAACCGGGCTGTCAACGCCCGTTACATCGCCAAGACAGACAAGGAAGTCTACGGCCGCGAAGAGCTCTGGAGCTATCCGACCAATTTCGCCGATTGTGAGGACTTTGCGCTTGAGAAGCGCAAGGAACTCGCGGCGCAGGGCTTCGCCCTTTCCGATCTCCTGATGACCGTCGTCCGCAAGCCGGACGGCGAAGGCCATGCGGTCCTGACATTGCGCACGTCCGACGGGGATTTCATCCTGGACAACCTCGATAACGAGGTGAAGCCGTGGTTTTCGACCCCTTACACCTTCCTGAAGCGTCAGGCCTCGTTCAACACGGGACGCTGGGTCACGATCGAAAACGGCCGCGACCTGCTGGTCGGCGCATTGAAATAACATGCACCCCTGAGTAAATATTGACATTCGCCCGCATCATTGAGGTTGCGGGCGAATGTTTTTGGTATCGCCTTGTCGGAAGACATTTCCCCGATGCACCCAACCTGCTAGGAGGGAATCTCTGAAACCGGAGCGGGTTGTGCGTGACGATGTGAAAACAGGCTTGCCACACGCGGCCCGTGCAGCGAGGCCTACCCTTCCGATCCTGCTGACCGGCCTGTTCGCCGTTGCCCTGCTGGCCGTCGCCGGCCTTATCATCCTCGAAAATTACCGGACTGCCCTGAAGGAAGGCGAAGCTCGCGCACTCTCGTCCGCGCATGTGGTCGCGGCCCATCTGGAATGGATGATCGAAGCAAGCGACCAGGCCCTGCGGCGTATCGGAACCGAGGTGAGAGACAGGCCGATCGATGGTTCGCCCGATCTGGCGGCCGACCTGCCGCGGGCTGTCGGGGAACTGCCGGCGGGTTTTCAGTATTCGCTTCTGGATGACACCGGCGTAGTCCGCTTTTCCAGCGCCGGCGGAAATACTCCCGGAAATGTCTCCGACAACCACAGCGAGCGCTCATATTTCAGCAAACTGAGGGATGGCCAGGCGCTGACTTTCACCCGGCTGCTCGACAACGAACAGGCCGGCGAGCCATCCTTCACCGTGGCCCGACGGATCGAACGAGACGGGATTTTCCGCGGCGTCGCCAGCATTACCATCCCGAACGAGAGCCTGGACGGTTTCTGGGCCTCGATGGGGCTCGGGCCGAATTCCACGATCTTGATCATCAGGGATGACGGGTGGCTGATCGCCCGGCGGCCGGCGGCAATGCGCGCCATCGATCTGAGCACGACCGCCTGGTATCCGATGACGCGTGAAATGCCCACCGGCTTCTACCACAGCCCGGTCTCGCCGATCGACGGCCATGCCCGCATCGTCGCCTTCTGGAAAGTCTCAGGATGGCCGGTCATCGCGCTGGCGGCCATCGCACGGCAGGAGATTCTCGACCAGTTCTGGCGCAATCTTTTCTCGGACACGCTGGTCATGCTGCCGTTGATGGCGCTGCTGGTTCTCGGCGCCTTCTGGATCAACCGCCTTCTCTATCGAATGGCGGCCCGCAACGAAGAACTGGAGCAGGCGGTGGAGCGCAACCGTTTCCTGCTGCGGGAAATCCATCACCGGGTGAAGAACAATCTCCAGGCGGTGCTGGCGCTCGTGCGGCTGCAGGCCTTGCCGGTCGATGCTCGCGACGACATGACGAGGCGCATTGCGGCGATGATCGCCGTGCACGAACAGATCTACCAGAACGATCAGTTCGAACGGGTCGAGGTGGCGCCCTATGCGACCAAGCTGATCAACGACATCGCCTCCGGCTATGAGACGCCTGTCGTGCTCGACCTCAATCTGCAGGCGATCACCGTCGATCGCGAACAGGCCCTGCCGCTTGGCATGATCATCAACGAGGTCGTTTCCAACTCGTTCAAATATGCCTTTGCAGGCCGCCAGAACGGCAGGCTCTCTGTCGAACTCCGCGAAGACGGCGACAATCTGCACCTCGTCATCCGCGACGACGGGCCGGGCATCGAGGCCTTCAGCCGAACGGGCGGCATGGGCAGCAAACTGATCGCCAATTTCGTCAAGCAGCTTGGCGGCCATTTCACCACCGGCAACGACGGCGGCGCGGTGTTTTCGCTCGATGTGCCACGCACACGGGCATCACAAGCGGCGGCGTGAGGGCACAGCTCCGGGCGTCTCACCAGCAGGCTCTTGCCTGCCCGTTTGGGCTCGGGGCGTTTGACGCGCCGGATCCCGGCCCTTCGCTTTGGGCTCAGGGCGTTCGAAGCTGCAATCGATTCACTGGATCGATTGCTCGGGCTTTGCCCGACCGCTTCTCACCCATTCCCAATCAGGATACCCGCTGCCAGAACCAGCGATCCGCCGAGCACCACCTGGACGACTGCCCTCAGGAACGGCGTTTCCATGTAGCGGTTCTGGATGAAGGCGATCGCCCAGAGTTCGAAGAAGACGATGATCGCGGCGACGATGGTCGCGGTCCAGAAATGCGGAATGAGATAGGGCAGCGTGTGGCCGAGGCCGCCAAGCGCCGTCATGATGCCGGAGGCAAACCCGCGCTTCACCGGTGAACCGCGCCCGGAAATCTTGCCGTCGTCATGGGCGGCTTCCGTAAAGCCCATGGAAATGCCGGCACCGACCGAGGCCGACAGGCCGATCAGGAAGGTCGACCAGGTGTCGCCCGTCGCAAAGGCTGCCGCAAAGATCGGCGCGAGCGTCGAAACCGAACCGTCCATCAGCCCCGCCAGGCCCGGCTGCACATAGGTGAGGATGAACTGGCGGCGGGCGGTCTCGTCCTCCTCGGTCTTGACGTCGTCCGTCACGTGCTTGTCGCCGAGCATGCGGGCGATATCCTCATGCCCCTGTTCGGCAATTGCCAGATCACCCAGCAATTGCCGCGTCGAGGCGTCGGAGACCTGCTTTGCCGCTTCGGTATAAAAGCGGAAAGCCTGTTGCTCCATGGCCTCCGCCTGTTCCCGCATGCTGTCGAGCGGCAGGTTGCGGGTCAGCCAGTCCGGCTTTCGTTCGTAGAAACCCCTCACATGCTCGCGGCGGATCAGCGGGATGCGCTCTCCGAAGCGGGAGCGGAACATCTCGATCAGCATGTTCTTGTGGGTCTGCTCGACCTCCGCCATGTCTTCGAAGACCTTGGCGGATGCGGGAAACTGATCCTTGAGATTGTCCGCGTAGGCGAGATAAATCCGCGCATCCTCCTCTTCCGAGGCGATGGCGAGCGCCAGGATTTCCTTCTCGTCGAGAGAGGCGAACGGGCGCTTGGAACTGGAAAGAAGGCGGGCGAGCATGAAAACCTCTTATTAGAATAATTCTAAACTAAGGCCTCGCCTGAAAACTTCAAGGAATTTCTGCCCTGCGCCCGATAGAAAGGCGCCGGGAAAACACAACGCAATATCCGGAAAGCTTTGCTGCGCTGCAGCGTAATATTTTGGATTTTTTGCTTGCTGTTCCCGAAATGAAAGGATTATGAGCGGCCCCGCACGGGCAAAATCCGGGCATCTCCCAAAGTTTAGAAGGCACTAATCCCATGAACCGCAGAAACTTCTTCCGGCAGGCAGCGACCGCCGGCGTGGGCGCCGCTGCCGCGACCGCGCTTGCAGCGCCTGCCATCGCCCAGGAATCCCCGAAGATCACCTGGCGGATGACCTCGTCGTTCACCAAGAATACCGACATCCTCTGGTCCGCCGCCACCGACATTGCCGAAAGCGTCAAGGAAGCCTCGGACGGCAACTTTACGATCCACGCCTTCGCCGCCGGCGAAATCGTGCCGCCGCTGCAGGCGGCAGATGCCGTTTCCAACGGCACTGTCGAAATGGCGCATACCTGCGCCTATTACTATATCGGCAAGGACCCGACGTTTGCGCTCGGTACCGCCGTTCCGTTCGGTCTCAACGCCCGCCAGACCAATGCCTGGTTCTCGGTCGGCGGCGGTAACGAACTGCTCAACGAATTCCTCGGCGGCTACAATCTCTTCGCGCTGCCGGCCGGCAATACCGGTGCCCAGATGGGTGGTTGGTACCGCAAGGAAATCAACACGATCGAAGACCTGAAGGGCCTGAAGATGCGCATTGCCGGCCTCGCAGGCCAGGTGATGCAGAAACTCGGCGTCACCCCGCAGCAGATCGCCGGCGGCGACGTTTATGCCGCGCTTGAAAAGGGCACGATCGACGCCACCGAATTCGTCGGTCCCTATGACGACCAGAAGCTCGGCTTCGTGAAGGTCGCGAAGTACTATTATTATCCGGCCTGGTGGGAAGGCGGCCCGGCCGTTCACGCCTTCATGAACAAGGACAAGTTCAACGCCCTTCCGAAGAGCTACCAGCGCATGATCAAGGATGCATGCGCCAATGCCAACCAGAACATGCTCTCCCGCTACGACACCAGCAACGCCAAGGCGCTGCGTCAGCTCGTTTCGGAAGGCGCGGTCCTGAAGCCGTTCAGCCCGGAAATCCTCGAAGCCAGCTACAAGGCTGCGCTCGAAGTCTATGCCGAACTCAACGCCAAGAACGCCGCCTTCAAGAAGATCTATGACAGCCAGCAGGCCTTCAAGAAGGAAGGCTATCTCTGGAACCAGATCGCCGAATACAGCTACGACACCTTCATGATGGTGCAGCAGCGCAAGGGCACGCTGTAATCAGCGCCCGACGTTGAACATCAAAAGCCCGGGGCATCGCTTCGGGCTTTTGTCCATCAGCCGTCGACCAGCTCGATATCGCCAGCCATCCTGTCGCGCAGGCGCCCGACATCGCGTGCCGGCGAGGCGCCGAACTGGCGGGAATATTCGCGGCTGAACTGGGTTACGCTTTCGTAACCGACCGAGAAGGCGACCCGCGCCGTATCGCCCGCTTCCGCCAGCAGCCGGCGGCGGGCTTCGTGCAGGCGGATGCTCTTCTGGTACTGGATCGGGCTCATGGCGGTCACTTCCTTGAAGTGGCGGTGAAAGACCGAAGTACTCATGCCCGCAAGCCGTGCCAATTCCTCGACCCTGAGCGGCGCATCGAAATGCGTGCGGATGTGGCCTATCGCCCGGCGGACATGGCCGAGCCGGCTTTCCGGCCGCGCCAGTTGGCGGATCGCCGCGCCCTGCGGCCCCTGCAACAGCCGATAGAGGATTTCCCGTTCGATCAGCGGACCGAGCACCCGAACATCCTGCGGCCGTTCGATCAGCCGGGCAAGGCGCAGGAAGGCATCGGCCAGTTCCGGCGTCACAGGGCTCACCCCGAAACAGGCGCCGCAGCAGACAACCGCGTCATCCGGCATATCGATGAGGATTTCGGCGATTGCCGCCATGTCGAGCGTCAGGCTGAGCGCAAGATAGGGCTGTTCCGGGCTTGCATCGACAATCTGCCCGGAGGCCGGCACTTCGACGGACGAGACGAAATAGCTGGCGCTGTCGTAATGCATCGCCTGGTCGCCGATCACCACGCATTTCGAGCCCTGCAGCACGAGGCAAAGCATCGGCTCGTAGACGCTGGGCAGCATGCTGGTCGGGTTCGTTCCCTTCATGATGGCAAGACGCGGCACCGGCGTTTCGGTGCGGCGGCCGACAGCACGTCGCAAGACCAGATCGCGGATTTCATCCATAGGCTTCGTCATGCCCCTGAGATGCCAATTGGCTGGCGCGGGTGCAAGAGCCCCGCATACGCGGGAGCCTCAGTCGGCAGGATTAGGCAAGAAATCGGCAGTTCTTGGCTCACGCCCGGTGGTCGCGCGCTGCCATCTGTGGCCGGCAACCACAGGAGCTTTGCACATGACCAAACAGAAGACAGCACTCGTCACCGGCGCCAACCGGAGTATCGGCTTCGAGATCGCAAGACGGCTCGCCACCGAGGGTTATCGCGTCTGGCTCGGCAGCCGCGATATCGGCCGCGGTGAGGAAGCCGCCCGCAAACTGCGCGACCAGGGGCTCGACGCGCATGTCCTGCAGCTCGACGTCACCAGCGACGAAAGCGTTGCATCGGCCATCGCCGAACTCAGCCGCCAGACCGACCATCTCGATGCACTCGTCAACAATGCCGGCATCGCCGACAGTTTTACGCACCAGCCGTTCGATGAGCCGATCGAAGTGGTAAAAGCCGTCTATGAGGTGAATACGTTCGGCCCGATCCGCCTCACCCAGGCGGCGCTGCCACTGCTCAAGGCATCCGGCGCGGGACGTGTCGTCATGCTGAGCAGCGAACTCGGATCGCTCCAGGCTCTGCTCGACCCGCAGAACCAGTTCTACGGCATCAATGCGCTCGGCTACAATTCATCCAAGACGGCCCTCAATGCCGTGACCGTATCGCTCGCCAAGGCGGCGGAACCCTTCGGCATCAAGATCAATGCGGCCGATCCGGGCTATACGAAGACCGACATGAACGGCCATTCGGGTTATCGCACCGTCGAACAGGCAGCAGAGGCGCCGGTGCGGCTTGCCATGCTCGGACCGGACGGTCCGACGGCGGGCTATTTCTTCGACGACCAGACACTTCCCTGGTAATCCCCCCGCCCGGTCGGCCCAAACGTCGGCCGGGCATCAGTGCGAGTTTTTGGAATTTCCTTGCCGTTGCCGAAATGAAAGGATTATGAGCGAGACCGACGGGGCCGAGACAGGCCGCCCACTTCGCTTCAAGGAGGACTTTCATGGACCGCAGACGTTTCTTCAAGCAGGCCGCCACGGCCGGAGTCGGCGCAGCCGCTGCAACCGCGCTCGCCGCTCCGGCACTCGCCCAGGAATCCCCCAGAGTGAACTGGCGGCTGACGTCGTCCTTCCCGAAAAGCCTCGACATCATCTTCAACGCCGCCAACCAGATCGCCGACAGCGTGAAGAACGCGACGGATGGCAAGTTCACCATCCAGACTTTCGGGGCCGGCGAAATCGTGCCGCCGCTGCAGGCGGCCGATGCGGTTGCCAACGGTACGGTCGAGATGGCCCATACCTGTTCCTACTATTACATCGGCCAGGATCCGGCATTTGCGCTCGGCACCGCCATTCCCTTCGGCCTCAATGCCCGCATGACCAATGCCTGGTTCACGGCCGGCGGTGGCAACGACCTGATCAACGAATTCCTGGCGCCGCGCAATCTCTACGCCCTGCCCGCCGGCAATAGCGGCACCCAGATGGGCGGCTGGTTCCGCAAGGAGATCAACACGATCGACGACCTCAAGGGCCTGAAGATGCGCATCGCCGGCCTCGCAGGCCAGGTCATGCAGAAGGTCGGCGTCACGCCGCAGCAGATCGCCGGCGGCGACGTTTATGCCGCGCTTGAAAAGGGCACGATCGACGCCACCGAATTCGTCGGTCCCTATGACGACCAGAAGCTCGGCTTCGTTAAGGTCGCCAAATATTATTATTACCCGGCGTGGTGGGAAGGCGGCCCGGCCATGCATGCCTTCTTCAACCTCGAAAAGTTCAAGGGCCTGCCGAAGAGCTACCAGCAGATCCTCACCGACGCCTGCGCCGCGGCCAACATGAGCATGCTCGCCAATTACGATGCCCATAACGCCACGGCGCTGAAGAAGCTCGTCGCCGAAGGCGCGATCCTGAAACCCTTCAGCCGCGAGATCATGGATGTCTGCTTCAAGGCAGCAATGGAAACCTATGCCGAACTCTCGGCCAAGAGCCCGGCTTTCAAGAAGATCTACGACAGCCAGCAGGCGTTCAAGAAGGATGCCTATCTCTGGGCCCAGATCGCCGAATATTCCTACGACACCTACATGATGACGCAGCAGCGCGCCGGCACGCTCTGACCGCCGCCGTCAGATGAAATGCACCAAGCCCGGAGCGACCCGCCCGGGCTTGGTCCCTGAAAAGCGCTCA
>CCRI01000002.1 GCA_000985875.1 Neorhizobium galegae bv. officinalis | reverse complement strand
GCAGCTGGAAGAGGAAAACCAGAAACTGCGCAAGCTGCTGGCCGAAAAGCTCCGTGCTGAAAATGTCGATCTGCGAAAGCGGCTCAACCTCGGTTGATCGTTAGCAGCCGGTCAAGCGCTGGCCGCATTCTCAAGGCATCGAAACGAACATATTGGCGGCGGCTAGTCCTGCCGCCAACGCCTTTGCCCGCTGCCTGCATGCGGGGTAGAATACGAGGTCGAAAAAATGGCGTCTCCATGGAAACTTCTGGCTCGGCTGGTGTCGCCGCGACGTCAACAGACACAGGAACACGGCTCGACCGATGATGTGAAGCCGGAGCTGTTGGCCATCGCCAAGCCGACTGAAACGGCTGCCGATAACGGATTGAACACCGCGGCGCCTCCGGTCGCCGAAAAGCCGGCCGCCGACGAACAATCGGAGGCGGTGTCAGCGGACCCGGATCATTCCGACGAAACGGCAAGCGGTGTCCACGGCACGGCAGATATCGAAGGCGCCAGGCCCGCGGAGGCGGCTGATCCGGCCTTGTCCGATGAGGCGGCTCTGGTCGCACGCGAGACACGAAAAACCTCGCAGGCTGGCGAAGGTGCAACGCGAAAGCGCAGCAGGCGGGGCAAGGCAACGGAAACGATCGAGGCCGTTCCGCCACCCTCTCCAGGCGTTCCCGCCGTTTCTGACGATGCGACCAGCCTTGACGAAGAAATCAAGCTGCTCCGGGAGCAATTGGCGCGCAAGCTTCGGCTGCAAAATGCACAGCTGAAGAGGATGCTGGAGCGGTTCGAACGCTGAACCTGTCCTTCTTCGCGGCAGGTCATCCAGCCATTGCAGCCTGGCTCGGCATGGGTGTTTTGCACTTTCTGCCGCAGATGGGCGCCAATCCTTCGAACGCTCGCTCGTCAAGCCTTGCGGCAACGATATCCCGGCATGACCGACGACAATCATGAGCAAAGCGAGGCGTGCCAAGCTTCATGACGACCCCACAAACGCTCTTGCTCCCCAAAATTGCACTTGATGGCTCCCGTTGGTCCGCTACAAAACGACGACGATAGTCACGAAGCAGAGAATTTTGGATGCATGACAAAAAAGGCATATAACGGAACGTCAAAGGTCGATCACGCGGATGAGCCGCGAGAGCGTATTGTTGCGGCCGCGCGCGAAGTGTTTATTGAGCAGGGGTTCGATCTGGCGACTGTTCGCGACATCACGAGGCGGGCGGATGTGAATGTTGCCGCCGTCAACTACTATTTCGGCTCCAAGGAAGAACTCGTCAGCGAAGTGCTTAACCTGATGATGGAGCCCTATACCCATGCCCGTATAGAGGCTTTGGAAAAATGCGAGGCTTCAGCCCGGCCGGGATTCCCGATTTTGGAGGATGTCGTCGGGGCTCTTGTCCGACCGATGGTCCAGTTCAGCCGCGATGCCTCGGGCGCCCGTCCGTTGACACGGCTGATCCTGCAGGTCCGTTCGCGGCCGCGTGAATCGACCAATCGTTTTTTCATACGCCGCGTCGATCCTGCCGTGTTCCGTTTTATCGACGCCTTCAGTCGCGCGCTGCCGAATATGCAGCGCCGCGATATTTTCTGGCGTTACAATTTTTCGATTGGCGCCATCATGCAGGTTCTGATCGATTCAGATCCGGCATCTCACCGTCTCAAGCAACTGTCCGGCGGTCTTTGCGATACCGATGACGACGAAGAGATCATCCGTCAGCTCTCGCGGTTTATCTGCACCGGATTCCAGGCGCCTGCCGTCGGGTAGTGACGCTGAACTCAGAATTCACAGGTAGAGACTGCTCAGGATAGGATATATTTCGTTCCTGTTTAAATTCGGATCTATGCTGGATAATTATCTTTTTTATTCCCTTTTGAGAAAAAGGACCGGGTATCTATTTCAAGGTTAGACGGTCTTTCCAATTATCCCTTCACTTGCATGCTGGTTTTTTCAAAGTCACTCGTCGCTGCTCGATTCTTGAGCAAATTGACCGATTATAGTCATTGACTCCATCCCGTCTCAAATTATGTTTCAAACATCGTTTAACATTTCACGGAGCCGTGCAATGACTGTTGCTGCCCCCAGGATCACCGGATCCTTCGTTGCCTTGATCACCCCGTTTGACAAGTCAGGCGCCGTCGATGTGGGGGCATTCCGCGCATTGCTTTCCTTCCACGAGGAGAACGGCACCTCGGCCGTCTTGATCATGGGTTCGACCGGCGAGGTATCCATGCTGTCGGCCGACGAGAAGAAGAAGATCATCGTCGAGACTTCGAAAATGAAAACGGCCAAGATGCCGATCTTCTTTGGCTGCACCGGCAACAATACGGACGTCACGATTGAAAATGTGAAGTTCGCCAAGGATAACGGCGCAGACGGTGCCATTCTCGCCGCTCCGGCGTATATCTGCGCCCCGGAAGCGGACATCGAAGCCTATTTCCTGGAAATCGCCGACGCGACCGACCTGCCCCTCGGGCTCTACAACAATCCGCCGCGCGTCAAGAGCGACCTGCACTGGGATCACCTGCTGCGCATCTTCAAACATCCCAACTACGTCATTCACAAGGAATCCACCGCGCGTGTCGGCCAAGTTGCCCAGGTTCTCGCCGCGCGTCCGGATGTTTCGGTCATGTGCTGCGACAGCCCCAATCTCGGCCTTGTCGTTCCAACAATGAGCCTTGGCGGCCATGGCACCGCCAACATGGGCGGCAATATTGCGCCGGCCGAAGTGGCGGTGATGTCGCGTCCGTGGACGAGTTATGTCGAAGCCGAAGGGTTCCGCGACACCTATCTGAATCTTCTGCCGCTGCTGCACTACAATTACTCGGCCATCAATCCGGTAGCCGTTAAATCGCTGATGAAGGCCGTCGGACTGCCGGCGGGCGAATTGCGGCGACCATTGACCGGCCTTGAAGGCGAAGCGCTCGCAAAGGGCATTCGCATCGTCCAGGATCTCGGCCTCGACAAGAAATACGGCTGGAAGCTGCAGCCTGCTTCGGCCTTGGCCGCCTGAGGTCCGGCCGATGGATCTCGGGATCTCGGGTCGGAATGCTATCGTTACCGGCGCAAGCCGGGGCATGGGCAAGGCCGCCGCAATGGCTCTCGCACGGGAGAATGTGGATCTGACCATCATCGCCCGCACGCCCGAAACGCTGCAGGCGACAGCCGCGGAAATCCGAGCCGTCACCGGCGCCCGCGTCACCACCGTCGTCGGCGATATTACCACGCTTGCCGGACGTGAAGCCGTTCTGTCTGTCTGCCCAAAACCGGACATCCTGGTCAACAACGCCGATGGCGAACTGCCGGGCGATTTCCGCAACTGGTCTCGTGAGGACTGGTTGCGCGGCATCGATCGGATGATGCTGACGCCGATCGACATGATGCGCCTGACCGTCGACGGAATGATGGAGCGCGAGTTCGGGCGTGTCGTCAACATAGTGTCGCGAAGCGTCAAGATCGCCCAGGCCGAGCTTGGCATGTCCAATGCGGCGCGCTCCGGTCTCGTCGGGTTCGTCGCGGGCCTGGCTCGGCAGACGATCGCCCGCAATGTGACGATTAACAATATGCTCCCCGGCATTGTCGCTTCGGATGGCCAGCGGCAACATGTCGAGGTGCTTGCTCAGGAAAGCGGCCGCTCTTTCGAGGAAATCTGGGCCGCCCGCGCGGCACAGAATCCGGCTGGCCGCTACGGACGCCCCGAAGAAGTTGGCGCCTACATCGCCTTCCTCTGCTCGGCTAATGCCGGATTCGTCACTGCTCAGAACCTGCTGATCGATGGCGGGCAATATCCCGGAACGTTCTGACGGCGTGAACCGAGCGGATTACCTCACGCCGGTCGCCGCCACCAAAGTATCGGACGACGCATACAATGACTCTCGACTGCATACATCCTCTTGGAGCCAGAAGGAATCCATCCATGAACCGCTTCGGAACAGCATTGCTTTTTCTTTCGATGACGCTGCCAGTGGCCGGCCTTGCCAAGGCGGACGACTATCCCAGCCGGCCCGTGTCCATTGTCGTGCCTTATCCGCCGGGCGGTGCCGTCGACGGCGTTGCACGGGTTCTTGCCGCCACGCTTTCGGTCAAGACCGGCAAAACGTTCGTGGTCGACAACCGTGCGGGCGGTGCCGGCGGGGTGGTCGGTTCGTCCGATGTGGTCAAGGCTGCTCCCGATGGCTACACCCTGCTGCTGAATGCGTCGATCCACGTGGTCACGCCGCTGATCAACAAGAACGTGCCTTTTGACGTTGTCAATGACTTCACGCATATCAGCGGCATCGCGGCTGGCCCGCTGCTGATCACCACCAATCCGTCGGACAAGGCGAACACGCTGAAGGAATTCTTCGCCGAGGTGAAGGCGGATCCGGATTCCTACAATTTCGCCACCTCCGGTTATGGCTCGGCGGGTCATCTGGCTGTGGAGGTCCTGAAGGGTAAAGCTGGCGTCGATACAGAAGTAGTCACCTACAAGGGAGCCGGTCCGGCACTTACCGACATGATTGGCGGCCAGGTGCAACTGATCGCCGACCCGATCCTGTCGTCCCTGCCGCATGTCAAGGCTGGCCGGCTGAAGCCGCTTGCGGTGACCAGCCTGACCCGCTCGGCCCTGGCACCGGATGTTCCGACCGTTGCGGAAAGCGGCATGCCTGCATTGGAAATGCTCTCCTGGTATGGAGTCTGGGCGCCGAAAAATCTTGATCCAAAGGCGGCGGAATATCTCGGCAAGGTCCTGCAGGATGTTGTCACCTCCGCTGAATTCAAGGACAAGTTGACGGTCTTCGGCTTCGAGCCGATGTACAAGAACAGCGCCGATCTGCGGACCTTCGTGATCGACGAGACAAAGCGTTACGGCGAGATCGTCAAGACCGCCGGCATCAAGGTGGAATGAAGATGACGAAGGCTCCGAGAATCGCGCAACATTCGGAGCCTTCGACAGGTCAGCGCCATGTCGGAACCCATTGGGGTTTCTACACTCACGATGGCTTGCAAGGCGGCATTCGTCCGACGTCGGGCGATCCAAACCCCGTTCAATTCGGCCAGGAGCTTCCAGCTGACAGACTTGCGCCATGCCGCATTCTCAAGCCAGCAGTCAGGCGGTCCTTCCTTGAAAATGGACCCGGTTATCGTGCCGGCCGGCGGGGAGCCGAGGCATTTGTCGAGGTTTCCTGGGATGAAGCGCTCGACCTTGTCGCCGGCGAAATCCGCCGCATCAGGGACGAACATGGCAACGGCGCGATTTTTTCCGGTTCCTACGGCTGGTCGAGCGCCGGACGATTTCATCACGCGCAAAGCCAGCTGAAGCGTTTTTTCAACATGAATGGCGGTTCCGTTCGTTCCGTCCAGACCTATAGTTATGCCGCTGGAGAGGTCATCCTGCCGCACGTCATCGGTTCTACCGATGGGCTGATCTCCGGCCACAGTCCATGGAGCCAGATCGTCGGCCATGCGGACTTGATCGTGATGTTCGGCGGCACGCCGCTTCGCAATGCTCAGGTCAATGCCGGTGGCGTTGCCCGCCATGAGACCCGCCAGTATCTCCTCGATTGCAAGGACGCTGGCGCCCATTTCATCAACGTTGGACCCGTCCGGGATGATGCCGCAAGCGAACTCGATGCCGAATGGATGGCTCTCAGACCCGGGACGGACACCGCGCTGCTGCTGGCCATCGCCCATGCGCTGATCGAGGAAGATCGTCACGACGCAGGTTTCGTCGAACGTTACACCGTCGGCTTTGAGACATTGCGGGATTATCTGTTCGGAAAGGTGGACGGCGTCGTCAGGGATGCCGCCTGGGCAGCCCGCATTACCGGCCTTGAAGCGCAGGACATCCTCACCCTTGCCCGGACAATGGCCACGAAAAAAACCTTCATCATGATGGCATGGGCGCTGCAACGCGCCGACCATGGTGAACAGGCCTATTGGGCGGCAATTGCGGTGGCATCGCTGCTGGGTCGCATCGGTCTGCCTGGCGGAGGATTTGGTTTCGGTTATGCATCCATATCGGGCATCGGCCAGCCGGCGCCGGCCGTGAAATGGCCGTCGCTACCCCAAGGTCAGAATGCCGTTTCCGACTACATTCCAGTCGCGCGGATTGCCGACATGCTGCTGTCGCCGGGCGCGGAATACGACTACAACGGCCAGAAGCGGATCTATCCGGAAATAAGGCTCATCTATTGGGCTGGCGGCAATCCTTTCCACCATCATCAGGATCTTCATCGGCTGGTCGAAGCCTGGCAGAGGCCGGAAACGATCATTGTCCACGAGCATTGGTGGAATGCCAACGCCCGGCATGCCGACATCGTATTGCCGGCTGCGACATTCCTGGAACGGGACGATCTGGTTGCAAGCGGCCGCGACAGTTTTCTCGGATATTCGACACAGACGGCGGCGCCACCTGCGGACGTATTCTCGGATCACGAGATCCTTCGTCGCATTGCCCAGAAGCTGGGGACTGAAGCTTCATTCACGGGCGGATTGAGCGAGCCCGAATGGCTGGAGAAGCTTTATGCCGAGGCGCAGGCAAACGCTGCGTCACGCGACATTTCCTTGCCGGAGTTTTCCGCGTTCCGGAATAAGGGAGTGATCGAGGTGGAAAGCCAAACCGAGGCTCGGCCTTTCCTTTCTGCGTTCCGCGCGGACCCCGTTGCCCATCCGCTGCGCACGCCCTCCGGTCTGATCGAGCTGTCCTCGGAGCTCATTGCCGGCTTCGATTATGCCGATTGCCCTGGCCATCCGGCGTGGGTGGAACCGGTCGAATGGCTGGGAGGCAAACTGTCGGCCATTTATCCACTGCATCTCCTGTCCTGCCAGCCGCATGACAAGCTGCACAGCCAGTGGGACCATGCCGCACCGTCGCGCCGGACCAAAAGCGGCGGCCGTCAGCCGGTGCGCATTCATCCCGATGACGCCGCGGCGCGTGGACTGGCGCAAGGCGAGGTGGTGAGCATTTCCAACGCCCGCGGTGCGTGCCTGGCGGTGGTTGCCATTACCGATGCCGTCATGCCCGGCGTCGTGCAGTTGGCGACAGGCGCATGGTTCGATCCGGCGGATCCCTCAAAGCCGGGTTCGCTGGAACTGAACGGCAATCCGAATGTATTGACGCCGGATCATGGAACTTCCCGTCTCGCACAGGGGCCAAGCCCGAACTCGTGCCTTGTCGAGATTTCCCGTTTCATCGGCACGCCGCCGGAGGTGCGAGCCTACCGCCCGCCGGACCTGGTTCCCGACCCGCGATCGAAAACGTCCAACTGAGAGGAATGCCCATGACCTCGCGTCTCAATCCGCAATTGATTGCAGGGCTCCTGTTCGTATTGATCGGCGTCGCTTTCCTGTTGGGCAGCCTCGATCTCTCCTATGGTACATGGCGCAAGATCGGCCCCGGTGCATTTCCGGGCCTGGTCGCCTCGGCCCTGATCGCCATGGGCGTTATTGTCGCCTTTACGGCCGAGAGACATGGCGCGGGTAAGGAACAACCGCGGCTTTATTCCTCGAAGGTCATGTTCATCATCGCAGCGATCGCGGTGTTCGGACTCGTCGTTCGCGGCGGCGGGTTGCTGCCGGCGGTCTTCTCTTGCTGCTTCATCTCGTCGTTTGCCTCACGTCCTTTGCAGCCGGTGAAATCGGCGTTGTACGGGCTCGGACTCGGGGCGGCCTGCAGCCTCGCATTCATCAAGGGGCTCGGCATGCCGATTGCCATCATCGGCCCCTGGTTCGGGTTTTAAGGAAGATCACATGGAGACGCTGAACGCCCTGCTCCTCGGTCTCGACCAGGCAATCCTGCCGACGAACCTGTTCTGGTGCCTGATGGGCACGCTGCTCGGGACCCTTGTCGGTGTCCTGCCAGGCCTCGGCCCTGCCGCGACCATGGCTATCCTCCTGCCTTTCACCATCGGACTTGAACCGGTGACATCGCTCATCATGATGGCTGGCATCTATTACGGGGCTCAATATGGGGGGTCGACGACCGCCATCCTTCTCAATCTGCCCGGCGAAGCATCCTCCGTGGTGACGGCGATCGACGGCTACAAGATGGCCCGCAACGGACGCGCGGGCGTGGCACTGTCGACAGCGGCGATCGGCTCCTTTTTTGCTGGCACCGTCGCCACGCTGTTACTGGCCTTGTTTGCGCCTTCGCTTGCCGAGATTGGATTGCTGTTCGGCCCCGCGGAATACTTCTCCCTGATGATCCTCGGGCTTGTCGCCTCGGTCGTGCTTTCGCGCGGATCGCTGCCCAAGGCGCTTGCCATGGTCTTCATCGGCATTCTGGTCGGTCTTGTCGGCCAGGACGTGCAAACCGCCGTGCCGCGCTTCACGCTCGGTTTTGAAGAGATGTCGAGCGGTATCAATTTCGTCGTGGTGGCGATGGGATTGTTCGGCATCGGTGAGCTGATCAAGGATCTGGAAACCCCGGAAAGCCGTACGGCCATCAACGCACCATTCTTCTCGATGATCCCGTCGCGGGAAGACTGGCGCCGGATGGTTGCGCCGATCCTTCGTGGCACGGGGATCGGTTCGGTGCTGGGACTTCTGCCGGGCGGCGGTGCGCTTCTCGCCGCGTTCGCCGCCTATGCCGTCGAGAAACGCGTTGCCAACCCGCCCGAAGGTTTCGGCGGCGGTGCGATCGAAGGCGTCGCATCGCCGGAGAGCGCCAACAATGCCGGTGCACAGACCTCGTTTGTGCCGTTGCTCACGCTCGGCCTGCCGGCCAATGCCGTCATGGCCCTCATGTTCGGCGCCCTGATCATGCAGGGTATCGCACCGGGGCCGACGCTGATTTCCGAACATCCGGATGTGTTCTGGGGCGTCATTGTGTCGATGTGGGTCGGCAATGTCATGCTGCTGGTCTTGAACCTGCCGCTGATCGGCGTCTGGACCCGCTTGCTGACGATGCCTTTCCACTATCTGTTTCCGGCTATCGTGGTGTTCTGCTCGCTCGGCGCTTTCTCGCTCGGCAACTCGGTCTTCGATATCTGGCTGCTCGGCGCCTTCGGCGTCGCCGGCTACGTCTTCGCCAAGCTCGATTGCGATCCGGCACCGCTGGTGATGGGCCTCATTCTCGGGCCAATGATGGAGGAGAATTTCCGCAGAGCCATGTTCCTCGCACGCGGCAATCCCAGCGTTTTTGTCGATCGTCCGATTTCGGCAGGTCTGCTTGTCCTGGCTGTGCTCGCCATCGCCGTGGTCGCCCTGCCGAAGATCAAAGCGGTCCGTGAAGAGGCATTTCAGGAATGAACCGGCTTATTCCCGTCACGCAGAGTGAAACGTCATGCATGTAGTGGTCATCGGAGCCGGTATCGTCGGTGCATCGACAGCACTCGAGTTGTTGAAGGACGGGCACGAGGTTACCATCGTCGAACCGGAACAGCCCGGCGGCCGCCACGCAGCGAGCTATGGCAACAGCGGCTGGCTGAGCCCTGCCTCGATCATCCCGATGTCGATGCCCGGCCTCTGGAGGAAGGTGCCCGGCTATCTTGCTGACCCTTCCGGGCCGCTGACCATCCGCTGGCGGCATCTGGTGCGCCTCGCGCCCTGGTTGCTGCGGTTCATGCTGGCCGGTTCGACCGCATCCAAGGTCGAGCGGACAGCGAGAATTCTGGCGAGCCTGCTGCATGATGCTCCGGCCCGGCATGCGGCACTGGCAGAAAAGATCGGACGGCCGGATCTAATCCGGCGCAAGGGTCTGCTCTATGTGTACCAGGATCGCGCGGCTTTCGGGGCCGAGGGTTTTGCGTGGCGCCTGCGGCGCGACAATGGCGTTTCCTATCGAGAACTATCGTCGGCCGAACTGCACGAACTCGAGCCGAATCTTTCATCCCGCTACTCCTTTGCTGCCTTCGTCGAGGATGGAGGTCATTGTGTGGATCCGGGAGGCTATGTCGCCGCGATGGTGGATCATGCGGTGGATCTCGGGGCCCGGCGCATCACAGCAAGGGCGACCGGTTTCAGTCTAGCCGGCAATCGGCTTTCCGGTGTCCGGACAGAGGCTGGCATCGTGGCGTGCGACAGGGCCGTCATCGCTGCCGGAATACATTCGAAAAAGCTTGCAGCGCTCGTCGGTGACACAATCCCGATGCAAAGCGAACGCGGTTACCACGTGGTCATCCCCCATCATCTGGCCAAGGGGGAGATGCCGATCATGCCAAGCGACGGCAGGATGGGCAACAATCCGACACTTGCCGGACTTCGCATTGCCGGACAGGTCGAACTGGCAAGTGTCGAGGAAAGGCCGAACTGGACCCGCGCCGATATCCTGCTGAAACACGCGAAGGGAACCTATCCGGCACTGTCGTATATATCCGAGGACAAGAGTATCGATCGATGGATGGGGCATCGTCCCTCGACTGCGGACGGCCTTCCGGTTATCGGGTTCTCACGGTCTTCCGAAGATATCGTTCATGCGTTCGGCCACGGTCATGTCGGCCTTGCATCCGGACCGGTTAGCGGCGCACTGGTTGCAGGCCTGATCGCTGGGCGCGAATGTGCCATCGATCTATCAGCGCTGTCCGCTGCCCGTTTTCGCTGATCGGCAATCTGCAGGGTCCGATTCTGCAGATGTGTGTTACCCAGCGTCGGTCGTTATGGCTTTATGTGCCGGTCGTTCCGGAGGTATCAACGCTTCGCATGGCTGAGGCAGTCCATCAAAAGTTCGTCTGACCCCATCGGCGGCCCGATCGTGTTACGGAACGTTACCGTATCACGCGACCAATCTGCAAAAGCGCGCGACGGCATTTGAAATATCGAGCGCGAATATGGACCTCTCGAAGATCAAGACCCTGATCGACTTTGTCGGTCGATCGAGCATCACCGAACTCACGGTGACCGAAAAGGACCTGACGGTTCGGATTTTCCGGTCGCAGCCGACGGCGGGGGAGGCCTCCCTTGGCTTGGAGGGGGGGCAGCAGCCGGTTGCGGATGCGTCGATCGCCTTGGGACCTGACGAGTTGCCGGCTGTCGGCCGGGCGTCGGTCATTCCCGTAAAAGCGCCGGTGTCCGGCGTGCTGCATCGCAGTGCGGCACCGGGCGAGGTGCCGTTTGTCAAGCCCGGGGACGAGGTGACGGAGGGGCAGACCCTCTTCATTATCGAAGCGATGAAGGTCTTCAACAAGATTGCCGCACCGCGGTCCGGACGCATTGTCAGCCTGACCGAAGTCGACGGCGGCGAAGTCGAGACGGGTGATCTGCTCGCGGAGATCGCGTGATGCCGGAGACATTCGACGGTCGCGCGCGTTTCGATACGGTTCTCATTGCCAATCGCGGGGAGATCGCGACCAGGATACAGAAAGCCTGCCGGGCATTGGGTCTCAAGACGGTCGTCGTCTATTCCGAGGCGGATCGGCAGGCGCCCTATGGCCGGACCGCCGATAGCGCCCTGTGCATCGGCCCTTCGAGCGCGGCAAAAAGTTACCTCAACAAGGACGCTCTTCTTCTGGCGGCGCGTTTGACAGGCGCCGGCGCCATCCATCCAGGTTATGGTTTTCTCTCGGAAAACGCCGCATTCGCCGATGCGGTCGAAAAGGCCGGACTGGCATTTATCGGTCCGAGCGCGTCATCAATCGAAGCGATGGGCGACAAGATTTCTGCAAAGAGGGCGATGATCGCAGCCGGGGTCCCTTGTGTCCCGGGGCCGGATACGGCGCTTGCCGAGGATACGGCCGCCATCGAGCGCCTGGCACTGGAGATCGGTTATCCCGTCATCATCAAGGCTGCCGGTGGTGGCGGCGGGCGGGGCATGCGTGTCGTGCCGGAGGCCCGTCTGCTGCAAGAGGCGGTGGCGCTCACCCGGGAGGAGGCGCGGCAGGCTTTCGGCTCGCCGTCGCTCTATATGGAAAAATTCCTCCAGCATCCGCGCCATATCGAGATCCAGGTCCTTTGCGACACCCATGGCAATGCAGTCTGGCTCGGGCACCGGGATTGCTCGATGCAGCGCCGCCATCAAAAGGTGGTGGAAGAGGCGCCGGCATCCGGGATCGCGCCGGAGGTGATCGGGCCGGTCGGGAGGGCCTGCGTCGAGGCCTGCCGCCAGATCGGATACCGGGGCGTCGGAACCTTCGAGTTCCTCTACGAGGATGGCGCTTTCTATTTCATCGAAATGAACACCCGGCTTCAGGTCGAGCACCCGGTCACAGAGATGACAAGCGGGATCGACATCGTCCAGGCGCAGATCAAAGTGGCTCAGGGCGATCCGCTCGATCTGGCCCAGGCTGATGTGAACTGCGCGGGCCACGCTTTCGAATGCCGCATCAATGCCGAGGATCCCGATACTTTCCTGCCGTCGGCAGGTGTCATTACCGGTCTCGTCCTACCCGAAGAGCCTGGCATCCGGGTCGATACCCATATCCATGCGGGGTACAAGGTGCCGCCCTATTACGACTCGCTGATCGCCAAGCTGATCGTTCATGCGCCGACACGCGCGGAGGCGATGGCGAGGATGCGCGAGGCGCTTGCCGGGACGCGGGTGGACGGAATTTCCACCAATATTCCCTTCCTGCGCGCGCTTTTCGAGGATAGCGCGTTCGCGCGCGGCGAGACGGATATCCACTATCTCGAACAATGGCTGAAACAGCGGAGAGCGCCATGAGTGCGATCGATTTCAGCGATCCCACGACCATCGCGCTCCTGACCGATGCACTGACGGCAGCCGGGGTGAGTGGCCTGGAAATCTCCTGGCCCGGCGGGCAGTTGCGCATCGTTGTAGCGACGGGGGAAGAGGCCCGGATCAATGTAAGCAGCACAGCGCAACCGGTCTCGGCGGCTCAGCCGGTGGTCGTCAAGGCGCCGATGGCCGGTCATTTCTGCTCGGGCAACTCATCGCGATCGGTAGCCGACCGTCTGCCGCGATCGGTTTCCGCCGCAGATACCCTCGGCTTCCTTCGCGTCGGCCCCATCCTGCTTCCGCTTTGCGCCGGTCGTGCGGGTATTCTCACTAGGCAGCTTGCCGAGCCCGATACGTTGGTCGGCTTCGGCGATCCCTTGTTCGAGATCGAGCCTCAATCATGATTGCAACCTTGAACAACCATATGCCGTTGCGTGAGATCGTACCCGCCGCCCAAGGCCGCGCTCGCGTCTCCTCGATCGGAGCCCGATCCTTCCTGCTGGAAGCGCCCGGCGAATTCGATCTCGCCGCACAGCGCCGGATCTGGGCTCTGTCGCAGACGGTCAGAGGCTGGCCGGATATCGCGGAAATCGTTCCGGGAATGACCAACCTGCTAGCGATATTCGCGGAAGCGCCGGAGGATCCCGATACTGTCGTGGCGCGGCTGCTGGAGGCATGGGACAATGCCCGCAGCATCGATCTGGCGGGCAAGACCATCGAAATCCCTGTTCACTATGGCGGGGAGCACGCGGTGGATCTGCCCGCGCTTTGCGACCTCGCCCAGCTCAGCGATCGTGAGATCGTCCGCATTCATCACGAAGCGACCTACCGGGTCTTCGCCCTGGGCAGCGCTCCGGGCTTCGGTTACCTGCATGGCCTCGATCCGCGCATCTACATGCCGCGCAAGACCGTGCCGTCGTTGAAGATGGCGAAGGGCTGCGTGACCATCGGCGGCATGCAGACCGGTGTTGCAATGCTCACCGGCCCGAACGGCTGGAATTCCATAGGTTACGCAGAGCTGCAGATGTTCGACCCGGCGTCACCCACGCCGGCGATGATGGCGCCGGGCGATACGGTGCGGTTCGTGCCGGCAAGGATCGAGCTATGATCGAGATTTTGGAAACCGGCCCTTTCAATACGGTCCAGGATCTCGGGCGGCCGGGCTATCGCGATATCGGCGTTTCGGCCAGCGGCGCGATGGATCCGTTTGCCGTGAGGATCGGCAATATTCTTGTCGGGAATGACGAGGTTGCGGCCGGGATAGAGGTGCAGACCTTTCCATTCAGCCTGCGTTTCGACCGGCGGACTGTTTTTGCGGTCACGGGCGCGGATGGCGATCCGATGCTGGATGCTTTAAAATTGCTTCCCTGGTGCGCCTATACCGCGGAGGCCGGACAGGTGCTCGAGCTGAAACATCCTCCGACACTTGCACGCGCCTATGTTTCCGTCGGCGGGGGCCTGGATGTCCCCTCGGTGATGGGATCGCGCAGCACATCCCTGCGTGGCAGCTTCGGCGGCAACGCCGGTCGGCCATTGGTAAAGGGCGATCGGCTCGCGCTCGGTAACAGTGCCGACTTTGCCCCGGTGCCGGCGAACGGCCTGGCCGTCATCGAGCCTGCCGTAGCGCTCCGGGACGTCTTTCCGGATTTCGTTGACGGGACACTGCCGGTCCGTGCCCTGCCCGGTGGTGAGCATGCCTTGTTTCCCGATGACGGCGACGCCTTCTGGAGCCAGACCTGGAAGATTTCTTCCCGCAGCGACCGCACGGGCTATCGTCTCTCGGGTGAGCCCATCAAGCCAACGACGTCGATCGAGATGCGTTCCCATGGGATCGTACCCGGAGTGATCCAGGTTCCGCCCGGTGGCGAGCCGATCGTCCAGATGAGCGACGCGAACACGGCGGGTGGATATCCGAAGATTGCCGGTGTGATCGAATGCGACCTGTGGCGGCTTGGCCAGGCCCGCATCGGCAGCCGTATACGTTTCGTGCGGTCCACGCATGCGGAGGCGCGCGCGATCGAGCAGGCCGTTGCCCGCTATGTCGAAGACGTCCGGACCACATCCGAGATGATCAAGCGCGCCCTGAAGGCGATGGCCTGAAATATCTTTCGGTCAAAGGAGTTGCCGATGAAAATCGATCTGAATTCCGACATGGGCGAAGGCTTCGGTCCTTACCGGTTATGCGACGACGAGGCGATGATGAAGGTCGTGTCGTCGGCCAACATCGCCTGCGGTTTCCATGGTGGCGATCCGGATACGATGGCGCGCATGGTGCGGCTCGCAAAGGCGAACGGTGTCGGCATCGGCGCGCACCCGGGACTGCCCGACCGGCTTGGCTTTGGACGGCGCGAAATGCCCTTCCAGGCGGATGAGCTGCGCCAGCAGGTGCTCTACCAGCTCGGTGCGCTGATGGCGATTGCCGCCAGCGAGCGCGTCGCCGTCGGCCATATCAGCTTTCACGCAGCCATGGGCAACATGATCAACCGCGATCCCGTGCTCGCCGATCTGATGATGGATGCTATTGCGACGGTGGATGCGGGGCTCGTCGTGTTCGTGACGCCCGACAGCGAAATAGAACGGGCGGCCAAACGGGCGCGGTTGAAGACGCTGGCGCTCTTCCTGGCCGACCGGGCATACGATGCTGAAGGCAGGCTTGTTGTCCGCGGCCTACCCGGCGCCGTGATCAAGGATGAGGGGGCGGTGCGGGCTCGGGTGCGCCGCTTCCTTCTCGACGAAACCGTCGAGACCATCGACGGCGGCATCCTTGCCATGCCGGCCCGGTCCATCCTCGTGCATAGCGATACCCCAGGCTCTCTGGAGCTTGCGCGTATCGTCCGAAGCGAGATCGAAGCCTCCGGCGCGATGCTCGCGCCGGCCGCCGAACTCGCGCTTTAACGCATTCCGACCGCCAGGCCGGCGGTCTCCGTTCCAATCCGTATCGAAAGATCATGTCGATGTCTTCTACCGCCGATCGCCTGAAAAACGTCTCCATATCCGCCTCCGCGGCCATGACCCAGCGCGCCCGGGAACTGGCCGCAAAGGGTATCAAGGTCGTCAGCCTCTCTTCCGGCGAGCCGGACTTCCCGACACCGCTGCATGCGATCGAGGCGGCCCATGCCGCGGCGCTTGGCGGTGATACCAAATATCCGCCGATGGACGGCACGCCGGCGCTCAAGGCGGCGATCAGCCGGAAGTTCAAGCGGGACAATAATCTGGACTATGATGCCAGTCAGATCGTCGTTTCGGGCGGCGGCAAGCAGGTGATCTTCAACACGATGCTCGCCACCTGCAATCCCGGCGACGAAGTCGTCATTCCGACGCCTTCCTGGGTCAGCTACGCCGATATCGTCAAGTTCGCCGGTGGCGTTCCGGTGGCGGTTCCCTGCTTGGAACAGGCCGGCTTCAAGCTGCGCCCGGAGGATCTCGAAGCCGCGATCACGCCGCGCACCAAATGGCTGATCCTGAACTTTCCCAACAATCCGACGGGTGCGGCCTGCTCGCGCGCCGAAATGAAGGCGATCGCGGAGGTCATGCTGCGCCATCCGGATGTCTGGATCCTGACCGACGATATCTACGAACATCTGGTCTATGACGGTTTCGAATTCTGCACAATCGTAGACGCGGAACCCCGACTTTATGATCGTGTCCTGACCATGAACGGGGTCTCGAAGGCCTATGCCATGACCGGCTGGCGGCTCGGCTTCTGCGCCAGCGGTTCGAAGGAGCTGATCGCTGCGATCAGCAACGTCAATGGGCAGAACGGCGGTGGTATCTCGACGGTGACGCAGGCGGCGGCCATCGCGGCGCTGAACGGGCCTCAGGATCTCCTGAAGGAGCGGGCCGCGATCTACCGCGAGAGGCGCGACTTCGTCCTCGACCGCCTGTCGCAGGTGGAGGGATTGCGTTGCCACAAGCCCGAGGGCGCGTTCTACCTCTATCCCAACATGTCCGGCTTGATCGGCAAGACCAGCAAGGGTGGGCGGAAGATCGAGACCGACATCGATTTCGTCATGGCTCTCGTGGATGAACATCATGTGGCGACCGTACAAGGTGCGGCTTACGGCATGAGCCCCCATTTCCGCATTTCCTACGCAACGAGCATGGAAATGCTGGACGAGGGATGCGCGCGGATCGCCCAGTTCTGCAGGGACATGCGCTGACGCTTGTTCGATGATCCGGCGCGGTCGCGCGTCGTGCCGGAGCTCTGCCTTACGCCCTCAGTCGCGCGGTCAGCTCGAGAAGGATATCCTTGACCGCCAATGCCGGCTCGGAAAGCGAGTTCTGTTCGGCAACGCAGAGCGACAGGGTTTCCTCGATCCGCGGGGACACGAGCCGGCAAATCAGCGGTTCGCTTGATTCCGTCACGATACGGTCAGCGATGGCTTTCGGCATGATGGTCGCTCCGAGACCGCTGCCCACGGCGCGCGCCAATGTCCTGACGATTTCCACTTCCGCCACGACCTTCAGGTTGATCCGGCTGCGCGTGAACGCGGTATCGACCGCACGGCGAACGAAGTTATAAGCGGGCGGCATCAGAAGCGGCAAACCGTCGAGAGCGGTAACCGCAACGGGCTTGTTATCCGCTTCGATCGCAAAATCGCGGTGGGCGACAAGATAGAATTCCTCGCTGAGGATCGGCTCGAACCGCACGCCCTTGATCGGCCCGGCCCCATGGATCAGAGCCATTTCCAGGCGGCCGGTCATGATCATCTGACTGTAGGTCTGGCCGACGCTTTCCGTGAGATGGAGCAGGATGCCGGGATGGCGTCTGCGCGTTTCGGCCAGCAGGTCGACGGACAGCGTCGCGGCACTGCTGAACGGCACGAGCCCCACGGAAACGCGTCCGGCAAGCGAGTTGCCGGCTGCGGAAGCGTCCGCCTGCGCCTGTTCCATCTGGCGAAGAATGATCTGCGCATGGCGATACACTGCATGTCCCGCATCGGTCATGCTGACGCCCTGCTGGCTACGGATCAGCAGCTTTTGACCGAAATGCTCCTCCAGCGCCGCCAGCTGCTGGCTGAGCGCGGGCTGCGCGATGTGCAGCAGGTCGGCGGCGCGCGTGATGCTGCCGCTGTCGACGATCACGATGAAGGATTTGAGGCGTCTGATGTCCATGCGGATTTTGGTCTTTTGTCCTGAGCAGACGTATGTTTGCAGACGCGATCTTCTTTTGCAACGCCGCCGACTGCGATCTCGCCCGGTGACGGTCCTCCCCGCCGATTGCGGGACCGAGACTCCATAGCCGTTGCTTATTGCTCCACAAATAATCGGTCTTAGGCAAGAGATTAAAGGTTCGCTACTGTCTGCGGCAACAACAAGGGGATACGAATGCCATTCTCCGATTACAAAACCGCACTGGTTACCGGCGCTTCCTCCGGTATCGGCGCCGCTGTGGTGGAGCGGCTTCGCCGTGAGAATATCGAGGTCCACGCAATCGCCCGCAGTGGCGATGCCCTGCAGGATCTGGCCAAGCGCACGGGCTGCATCGCACATGTCATAGACGTCACCAACCGGCCGGCACTCGCCGAGCTCACCGCTCGCGTCGAGTTCGATATTCTTGTGAACAATGCCGGCGTCGACCGGCCGAAGAAATTCCTGGAAGCGGACGAGGGCGATATCGACCTCCTCGTTGATGTCAATCTCCGTGCGGTCCTGCACATCTGCCGCATGATCGTGCCGGGAATGGTCGCTCGCGATCGAGGCCATGTCATCAACATTTCCTCGATCGCCGGCAACTACAATTTCGGTGGCAACTCCATCTATCACGCCGTCAAAGCCGGCGTCGCCATGTTATCAAACCAGTTGCGCCTCGACGCGTTCGGCAAGCGCGTGCGGGTGACGGAAATCTGCCCCGGGCGCGTCGCCACGGACATTTTCAATCATGTGCACGGCGACGATCCCAGTATCCGGGAACGGTTCATTGACGGTTTCGAACTGCCGCAGGCAGCCGATATCGCCGACGCGATAGCGTTCGCGATTGCCGCGCCGGTCGCGGTCAATATCGGCCACATGGAGATCACGCCGACATTGCAGGTCATGGGCGGCTTGCAGACGGCACGGCCGCAGCCGGCTCCGGCAGGTCCGGACAGTTCCAAGGAGTCGGGGCGGTGAACGGGTTCGATCTCTCGGCCATCCTGAGGAACCCCGAATATACCGCGATGCTCTTGCACGGCATCGAGATGACCTTTGTCATCTATATCGGCTCGTGGCTGCTGGCCATGACGCTCGCGCTCCTGCTTCTGTGCATCCGGTTTTCGCCGCTCCGCTTCGGCGACAGGGCCGTGGCCGCCTATGTCTCCTATCACCGGAACGTGCCGACGCTCGTCCAGCTGATGCTGTGGTATTTCGGGATTTTCACCCTGTTCCCCGCAGGCTTGACCTCCTGGCTTGCGGCCCACAATGCCGAAGCGATCTTCGCCGTCATTGGCCTCGGCCTGTGCCAGGCGGCCTATTTCAGCGAGGACCTGCGGTCCGGCCTTCGCTCCGTAAGTCCGGGCCAGATGGAGGCCGCCAAGGCTCTCGGGCACAGCTATATTTCCGCGATGCGTTTCGTGATCATGCCGCAGGGCGTGCGCAATGCGCTTCCTCCGCTGATCAACCACAGTGTTTCCCTGTTCAAGAACAGCAGCCTCGCCATCGTCATCGGTGCGTCCGAACTGACGCATGCCGTGAAGGAAGTTGAAAATCTGAGCTTCCGCACCTTCGAAATCTACCTGATCGGTACGGTTCTCTACCTGTTCTTCTCGCTCCTGATCATGAGCGCCGGCGCTTATCTCTCGATGCGCGCCGACCCTGTCCGGAGTGCACGCGCATGATCCACGATATCATCGCCATCATCCAGGACTACTGGCTTCTGCTGCTGATCGGTCAATATCCGAACGGCCCGCTCGGCGGACTTGCAAATACGCTGATCCTGTCGGCGCTCAGCATCGCGCTCGCCTTCCCGGTCAGCATTATGCTTGCGCTGGCGCGGCTGTCGAAATGGCGGCTGCTGCGGTGGCCGGTCACCGCACTCGTCTACATAACCCGCGGTGTACCGCTTCTGATGCTCATCCTCTGGAGTTACTTCCTCGTCCCGCTTTGGACCGGGGCAGACGTTCCGAGCTTCGTGACGATGCTGACCACGCTCGTCGTCTACCAGGGCGCCTTCCTCAGCGAGGTCGTGCGCGCCGGTATTGTGGCACTCGGCAGCGGCCAGATGGATGCCGCCCGCGCACTCGGTCACAGCTCTCTCGGTGCGATGCGCTTCATCATCCTTCCGCAGGCGCTCTACAACATGATCCCGAGCATCATCTCGACCTTCGTCTCGACTATAAAGGACACGACGCTCGGATATGTCATCAATGTCCCGGACCTCACCTTTGCGGCAAGCCAGGTCAACAACCAGCTTTTGACGCAACCCTTCCAGGTCTTCTTCATCCTCGCGGTCGTCTATTACGCGATCTGCTGGAGCCTGACGCACGTCGCCAACATCGTCGAGCGCCGCATAACGCGGCGCCGTGCGGGTCTGTCCGGCGGCGCCGCGCCGGTGGAACTCGTGCCGGCCAAAATCATATCGGAGCAGCTATGAGCACCCCAGCAGCGGAGATCCAGCAGGTGCAGACGATCCGCCTTTCGGATGTTTGCAAAAGCTATGGCGACTATGCGGTCCTCAAGAATATCGAGGCGGAAGTCGCCCGAGGCGAGGTCGTGGTGATTTGCGGGCCTTCCGGTTCGGGGAAATCCACCCTGATCCGTACGATCAACCGTCTTGAGGAGATCAACAGCGGATCGATCACCCTCGATGGCCAGAACATTCATGCGGCGATGCGGACGAGGGAACTCAACCTGCTGCGCAGCAGGATCGGTTTCGTATTCCAGAATTTCAATCTGTTCCCGCACCTCTCCGTCGTCGAAAATGTGTCGATGTCACCGATCCGCGTAAAGGGCGTGGCCGCGGATGTCGCCCATGACAAGGCGCTCAAGCTTCTCGATCGGGTCGGACTCGCCGACAAGGCGCGGGCCTATCCCGGCCAGCTGTCGGGAGGCCAGCAGCAGCGGGTGGCGATAGCCCGCGCACTCGCCATGGAGCCACCGGTCATGCTTTTTGACGAGCCGACCAGCGCGCTCGATCCGGAAATGGTGGGCGAGGTGCTGGCGGTCATGAAGAGCCTGGCATCCGAAGGCATGACCATGATCTGCGTCACGCATGAAATGGGCTTTGCCCGCGATGTCGCCGACCGCATCTGGTTCATCGATGCAGGGCAGATACTCGAGACGGCCCCGCCCGAGGAATTTTTCAAGAGCCCCCGCCATCCCCGTGCTCAGCGGTTCCTCGCCGATCTGCGCCATTGATACTTACGACCAACGACCAACAACAAAGGAGAACAGCAATGAACTGGAAATTCGTAACTCTCACCGCCGTGCTGGCAGGGGCCGCAGCGGCCTTGCCGGCAAGGGCGGACCAGCTCGACACGATCATGTCGGCCAAGACGCTTCGCTGCGCGACGTTCGCAGACGTGGTGCCCTTTGCAGCACCCGACCCGAAGACGCGCGAAATGGCTGGCTTCGACGTCGATCTCTGCAATGCGATCGCCAAGGAACTGGGCGTCAAGGCCGAAATCAAGCCGGTTTCGGTCGAAGCGCGCGTGCCGGAAGTCAAGCTCGGCCGTGTGGACATCACGGTTGCCAATCTTGCCTATACGCTGAGCCGCGCCGAGCAGATCCAGTTCAGCGATCCCTACTATCTCGCCAAGGAAATGCTGATCGTCCCGGCCGATGATCCAGGCAAGAAGAAGGCCGATTACGAGGGCCAGCGCATCGCCTCGACCAAGGGCTCGACTTCGGAAATGTCGATCAAGCTCAACAAGTCCGAGCCGCTGACCTTCCAGGATACCGCATCCGCCTATCTCGCCGTCCAGCAGGGCAAGGCGCGCGGCATGGTGGCGAATACAATGACGACGACCAAGTTCGTCAACGAATCCAAGACCAAGGGCAAGGAAATGCGGATGATCGAGGATCCGATGCTGTTCCAGCCGATCGGCATCGGCATGGCAAAGGACAATCCGGCGCTGACTGCCAAGATCAACGAGGTGCTCCGCAAGCTCGATACATCCGGCGAGCTCAACAAGATCTGGGACAAGTGGCTTGGCCCAAGTACCGAATACAAGATGACGCGTAACGACAAGGTCGTACCGCTTTCCGAACTGAAGTTCGACCCGATCCCCTGAGGCCTTTGGCCCAGGCATTCCATCCAATTGCAAATCATCGAAGACTGCAGGCGGCGGGACGTGCCCGCCGTCGGCCTAACCGTGGGAGGTTTCCATGATCCACATAAAAGATATCGCCGAACGGCCGAGCAAAGCCGACATCGAGGCACTCTCCAAGTTTTCGCCGGCTACCATCCACGAAGCGCAGGGGCGCCGCGGAGCACTCTCCTCCCGCTTGAAGCCGGTGGACTACCGGATGAAGCTGTGCGGCCCGGCATTCACGGTCAAATGTGCGCCGCGTGACAACATCATGCTTCAGCTCGCGATCAACTATGCAAAGCCGGGTGACATCATCGTCGTGTCCGCCGGCGAATACGAAGAAGCCGGCTCGTTTGGTGACGTTCTCGCCAATGCCTGCCTGGCAAAGGGCATCGGCGGCCTGGTGACCGACACGGGCGTGCGCGACACGCTGCAGCTGAGGGACCTCGGCTTTCCGGTCTTTTCCCTGAGCGTTTGCATCAAGGGTACCGTCAAGGAAACCATTGCGGCGGTGAACGACACGATCATCGTCGGCGGTGAAACGATCAATCCGGGCGACATCATCGTCGGCGATGCCGATGGACTGGTCGTTGTCCGCCGCGCGGAAGCACAGGAGGCCGCAAGGCTTTCGCAGGCCCGCGAAGATGCCGAAGCCGGCTATATCGCAGCCTACAAGCAGGGCAAGTCGGTGATCGAGGTCAGCAATCTGGAGCCGGTCCTGAAAGCCAAGGGCCTGGTCGTCGATATCTGAGCCCCAACCGCAATCGTCGGACCAAGCGACGGTCTTTCTTTCGGAAAGAGGTTTGAATGACCTTCCCATTATTTGATCTTTCTGGCCGACGAGCGTTGGTGACGGGTTCATCGCAGGGCATCGGTTTTGCTCTGGCGAAGGGATTGGCGGAGCATGGGGCCTCGGTCGTGCTGAACGGCCGTGACCCGGTGAAGCTTCAAGCCGCCGCCGACAGCCTGAAGAATGAAGGCTGTGAGGCAAGGATTTCCGACTTCGACGTCACCGACCCCGATGCCGTGAAGCGTGGCGTCGATGCGATCGAACAGGATATCGGGGCGATCGACATCCTGATCAACAATGCCGGCATGCAGTTCCGCAGCCCGCTGGAGGAATTTCCGGCCGATCGCTGGGAGCAGCTCATGAAGACCAACGTCTCCAGCGTCTTTTATGTCGGCCAGGCGGTGGCGCGTCACATGATCGGCCGAAGGCAGGGCAAGATCATCAACATAGCCTCGGTGCAGAGCGAGCTGGCTCGCCCGGGCATCGCGCCCTACACCGCCACGAAGGGCGCGGTGAAGAACCTGACGCGCGGCATGTGCGCGGACTGGGCAAAACACGGCCTGCAGATCAACGCGATTGCACCCGGCTACTTCAAGACACCCTTGAACCAGGCGCTGGTCGATAACCCGGAATTCTCGTCCTGGCTTGAAAAACGCACCCCGGCAGCCCGCTGGGGCAATGTCGAAGAGCTTGTCGGGGCTGCGGTGTTTCTCGCCGGGAAGGCTTCCTCCTTCATCAACGGACACACGCTCTATGTCGATGGCGGCATCACGACCTGCCTTTAGGGAAGTCCGTCACGGACAGTGACAAACCATCATCTCTATCGCAACGGAGGAAAACAATGGCCAAGCCGGACATCCTGCTTGTCGGCCCATACCCGGAATGGGATCTCGTCGATCTGGAAGCGCAGTACAACGTGCTGAAGCTCTACGAGGCTGAAGACCGCGATACATTCGTTCAGGATCACGCGGGCGGCATTCGCGCCATCGCCACGCGGGGCGAGCTCGGGGCCTCCGCGGACCTGATCGCCCAGTTGCCGAAGCTGGAGATCGTCTCGGTCTACGGTGTCGGCTACGACGCGGTCAATCTCGACGCCTGCCGGGCGCGCAGCATCCGGGTCACCAATACGCCGGACGTGCTCACCAACGACGTCGCCGACCTTGGGGTGGCGATGATGCTGGTCCAGTCCCGCGGCATGATCGGCGCGGAAACCTGGGTGAAGGACGGAAGCTGGGGGACAAAGGGTCTCTATCCGCTGAAGCGCCGCGTCTGGGGCCGCAAGGCGGGCGTGCTCGGCCTCGGCCGCATCGGCTTCGAGGTCGCCAAGCGCCTCAAGGGCTTCGACATGGACATCGCCTATAGCGACGTATCGGAAAAGCCCTATGCCGAAGGCATGACCTTCATTCCCGATCCGGTCGAGCTTGCCCGGCGTTCGGACTTCCTGTTCGTGACGCTGGCGGCCTCGACCGTCACGCGTCATATCGTCTCGAAGGCCGTCATCGAGGCGCTCGGGCCGGAAGGCATGCTGATCAACATCTCGCGCGCTTCCAATATCGACGAGGAGGCGCTGCTCGATGCGCTGGAAAGCGGCGCGTTGGGATCTGCGGCACTCGATGTCTTCGAAGCCGAGCCGAAGCTCAACCCGCGTTTCCTGAAACTCGACAACGTGCTTGTCCAGCCGCATCACGCGTCCGGCACGATCGAAACCCGCAAGGCCATGGGCAAGCTGGTGCGCGACAATCTCGCCGCCCATTTTGCAGGCGTCGCCCTGCCGACACCGGTCATCTGAGGATAAGCCCATGAAAGCCGTCGTCATTCATGCCGCCAGGGATCTGCGCATAGAGGAAAGGGAGGTCGAAGCCATCGGCCCCGGACAGGTGGAGGTGGCCATCGAGGCCGGTGGCATCTGCGGTTCCGACCTGCATTATTACAATCACGGCGGCTTCGGCACGGTGCGCATTCGCGAGCCAATGATCCTCGGCCACGAGGTTGCAGGAACGATCAAGGCACTGGGCGAGGGCGTCTCCAGCCTTGCGATCGGCGACCGGGTGGCGGTCTCGCCGAGCCGTCCCTGCAATGCCTGCGACTATTGCCTGAAGGGCCAGCAGAACCACTGCCTCAACATGCGCTTCTACGGCAGCGCCATGCCCATGCCGCATATCCAGGGCGCCTTCCGTCAGCGGCTGGTCGCCGAACAATGGCAGTGCCACAGGATCGCGGATGGCGTCTCGATCAACGAAGCGGCGATGGCGGAGCCGTTTGCGGTCACGCTGCATGCGGTGGCCCGCGCCGGCTCGCTCTCCGACAAACGCGTGCTGGTCACCGGCTGCGGCCCGATCGGCGCGCTGGCGATCATCGCGGCCCGTGCCCATGGTGCCCGCGAGATCGTCGCGACCGACGTCATGGGCGCGGTCCTGAAGAAGGCGCTTGAGGTGGGAGCCGACCGGGTCATCGACGTCGCCAGCAATCCGGAACAGCTTTCCGCCTATTCCGCCAACAAGGGCTATTTCGACGTCCAGTTCGAGGCGTCCGGCAACGAACGCGCCGTGCGCTCCGGCCTGGACGTGCTCCGGCCCCGCTCGACGGTGGTCCAGCTCGGGCTCGGCGGTGATGTCTCCATCCCGCAGAACCTGGTGGTCGCCAAGGAAATCGAGATGAAGGGCACATTCCGCTTCCACGAGGAATTCGGGCTTGCCGTTGACCTCATCGGCAAGCGCCGCGTCGATCTGAAGCCGCTGCTCACCGGCATCTTCCCGGTCGAGAATGCCGTGGAGGCTTTTGAGACTGCCGGCGACAGAACCCGGTCGATGAAGGTGCAACTAGCTTTCTAGCAATCGAACCCGGGTCGACAAGATCGGCATAATAGAGGATGAAACCGCACCTCTGCCGGTATCGTTGTGCGTCCTTGCCGATCGCGCGGCTGACACAAGAGTAAAAGGCGGCTTGCGAGAAGCCGCCTTTTATATTGATAGGTTCAATACCTGCAGAATTGCTTGCCTTTGACCTGCCGACATCCCGGCGAGATTCAGGCAGCCTTTTTCTTGTACATCAGTGTAGCCAGAGCCAGAACGCAGCCCACCGCGCCGACGGTCGCGAAAATGTAGAAGTTCCATTGCGGTGCAAGTCCTGCTCCCAGGACGGCACCCCCGATGGCGGGCCCGATCATCCCCCCGACGCGACCGATGCCCAGCGAAAAGCCAAGCCCAGTGCCACGGATCTCGACCGGATAGAGATTCCCGACCAGGACATTGGCTAGAATCTGCGTTCCGATCGTTCCGGTTCCAGCCAGCGCGACCAGACCGTAGACCTGAAGGCCCTGGCCTACCTGGGTCAACATCCAGATCGAGCATGCGCCGAGGAGAAACATTCCCGCCACGACGATCTTGACGTTTCCGAGGTCGGCAATTCTCGCGCCGATCAGCAGACCGATTGCCGCGCCAAGATTGAGCGTGACGGAGAAGAGAAGGGCGGAGCCGAGGTCGTAGCCCATCTTGTTCATGATGGTCGGCAGCCAGTTCACCATGCCGAATGTAAGCAGAAGCGAACAGAAATGGATGCCCCAGGCGTTCAGTGTCGGCAGCAGGCGGCCTTCGGAAAACAGCGACTTGATGCCTGCCTGACGCAGAGCGGCAGGGCTTGGACTGGGATTGGGCAGCCCATACTGATTGGCTATCCGATTGGCTTCTGCCTGGCGGTTCTTGGTCGCCAGCCATTCAGGCGATTCCGGAAGAAGGCGCAGGAACAGCGGAAGAAGCAAGACGGGTGCGCCGCCGATGATCATCAGCACGCGCCAACCATAAGTCTCGATCAGCATAATGCCGAGAATGCCCGAGATGATGCCACCAGCGAGATAACCGAGGAGGGCCGTCGAGTAGGCCATGGCTTTCCGCCTGGGCGGAGAAAACTCGATGATCAAGGCGGTTACCGTCGGAAACAGCGCGCCGAGGCCAAGACCGGCGAGAAAACGTGTTCCCTCGAAAATCAGGAAGCTCGGAGCCAAACCGCTGCCGATCATCATCACCGAAAAACTGAAGAGGCTCCCGATTATGACTTTGCGGCGGCCGATCCTGTCGGCAAGGGTTCCGGCAATCAGGGCGCCGAGCAGCATGCCGAACAGGGTGATTGACGCGGCTCTTCCGACCATGCCGGGCGTCAGAGCCCAGCTTCCTTCTCGAAGCAGCGAAGGTGCAACCGCACCATAAACGATAAGGTCATAACCATCGAAAAGGATCAACAGGCCGCATAGGGCGATGATCATATTCGGGCTGCGGACGCGTTCCTTGGTGATAGCGACATCTTGTATGGTCATTTTTCCTCCCCATACATTTGAGTACAGGAAGTACGCTCCCGCCATCGGCAGGCCAGCATCGATCCATGTACAAATCCTCCGGTTCGTCGTCGGCGTGTTTCCTCCCACACCGGGCCCTCATCCAGAAAAGAGATGATGCCAGGACAACGATTGACGTCCCATTAGATACTTGCAGATAAAATATTTGCAAGTGCAAATTTACTGGTCGCTGGTTTTCCCTTTGCCGGACATGGCCGGCAGATTGCTGTGCATCCGCTTCAACGCACTTTTCAGGGCGGTGACCTCCTCTTTGGACATGCCCTGCACAGCCGTGGCCTCGAGTTCCATGGCAAGCGGCATCAGCTTTTCAGTCAGGGCCTCTCCCTGTGGGGTCAACCGAACGATGACGATACGGCCATTGTCCTCGGGACGGGTCCTGGAGACCAGCTTGCGTTTCGCCAGCGTACCGACGAGTCGCGAAAGGGTGGAGATCTCAACCGAGACGACGTCGGCAAGGTCGCCAAGCGTGCTTTCCTTGCGCTCCCTTAACATTGCCAACACTCGATACATGGCGACGCTGAGATCGTTCTCGGCAATTCGTTGTGAGAAGACCTCGGCGATGCGCACGCCCGCACGGTTGAGCAGGTAGGGAACTGAATCGGTAAGTTTGTACATGTCTCAGTCTGCTGGCGAAATGTCGTGTGCGGCTGACCGCGGCTTGTCTCGACATGCACCTAAATAGCCGAAATGACAACACGAGCCGCTGGATCACTTCGCAAAAAGGAGCAGCGTTGCACGAGAAAATGCTCGAATCAAAAAATTGCATTGACAATAGTTGCGTTTGCAATAATTTTAGAGCCAAGGAGACTCGGGAGGAACTCATGTCTGCCACAGCTGCCGCCGGCCCTATGCCGGCAATTCCGCCAATCAGCGATGCGTTTCGCGCGACCATGCGCAGGTTTCCGGCGACGGTCACCGTGATATCCGCCTGCCGTAACGGAACCGACCACGGCATGACCGCAACGGCGGTGACATCGCTTTCCATGGACCCACCGTCGCTGATTATCTGCCTGAACAACCGCACTTATCTGCACGACATGCTGCTGGAAGTGCCTGAATTTGCCGTCAGCGTTTTGACGCGCGAACAGGTTTCCGTATCGGAAGGGTTCAGCGGAAAGATCGCTCCGGAACGTCGGTTCGAAGCGGGCGATTGGGTTCGCCACGAACGGGGCATGATGATCCTGGATTCGGCCCATGCCGCCGTGATTTGCCGTCGCATGGGTGCCGTTCCCTATGGAACCCATACGATCTTCATCGGCCAGGTGATGGACACCCGTCTTTCCGACAATACCACCCCGCTAATGTATGAAAACTCGAATTATTGCGCGCCACAGCACGCGCCTTTCACTTCCCATAACTGAAGGCAGTTCCATGAACAGTACAGCAGCCTTGTTTCCCGCTTCGATGCGGGCGGAAAACGCATGTCTTGCCAAGCGTATCGCGCCGGTTCTGGATGAGATCCGCGCGACCGCTCGTGATACCGAGAAAGCGGGGCGCGTGCCGGCCCGCAATATCGACCTGCTGCGCGGCGTCGGGTATTTCGATATTGTCAAGCCTGCCCGTTTCGGCGGCGACCAGGGTTCCTTCGCAGAGCTTGTCGATGCCAATATCGAACTGTCGTCGGCCTGCGCCTCGACCGGCTGGGTTGCGGGACTTCTCTCCGCGCATCAGTGGCTTCTTGCGATGTTCGACGAACGGGTTCAGCAGGAAGTCTGGGGCACGAACCCCGATGCACTTATTTGCGGTTCCTATGCGCCGACGCGCATGGCGGAGCGCATGGAGGGCGGGTTTCGCCTTTCCGGCGACTGGGCCTTTGCGAGCGGTTGCGAAAATGCGCAGTGGGCATTGTGCGCTGCCATTATCCCGCCAAAAATCGAAGGAGAGCGCGCCATCCCGTCCTTTCTCCTGGTGCCTGCCAGCGATTACACGATCGCCGAGACCTGGGATGTCGTCGGCCTGGCCGGCACCGGTTCCAAGAGCCTGATCCTGAAAGACGTCTACGTGCCCGAGCACCGTATCCTGGCTTTCCCGGATGCCACCGCGGGCAGGACGCCGGGCGGGCGGGGATACGAGGGCATCGGCCTTTTCAACATTCCGCTCCTCATGGGAATTCCGTTTTGCCTCGGCAGCGCTGCCATCGGCGCCGCGAAAGGCGCGTTGACAAGCTATCTCGACCATATGGGCACGCGGATCACGCGCGGCGCCGTCGCCGGGGGCAACAACAAGATCGCTGAGTTTCCGACCATCCAGCTGAGGGTGGCAGAGGCATCGGCATCTATCGATGCAGCTCGCGAAATCATGCTGCGTGACGTGGCGTGGGCACAGCAGCTTGCACAGGCACGCGAAAACGGCACGGCCGAGATTACCGAGGAAGACAGAATTCTGGCACGGCGCACGCAGTCCTTCGCCGTCAGCCTGTCTCTTCAGGCGGTCGAAGCCTTGAACGCCTCCACGGGCGGTCTCGGTCTCCAGATGTCCAACCCCGTCCAGCGGGCATGGCGGGATGCGAATGCCGTCGGACGCCACATTTCGATGAATTGGGACGCCGTTGGGACCATGGTCGGCCAGCATCTCTTAGGTCTGCCGCCCAAGGGTCAGTACTGACCCGCACACATCCATTCTAGATCTGAGAAAGAGAGAGTATCGTGCAAGGTAAAATAGCGCTTGAAGAACACTTCGCCATTCCCGAGACGCTGCAGGATTCAGCAGGTTTCGTGCCTGGAGACTACTGGACCGAACTATCGGCCCGCCTTCTGGACATACAGGACAAGCGCCTGCGGCTGATGGATGCCCATGGCATCGAAAAGATGATCCTTTCCCTGAACGCTCCGGCTGTGCAGGCTATCCCGGACAAGGCCAAGGCTCTGGAGATCTCCCGCCGCGCCAACGATTTCCTGGCGGAGCAATGCCTGAAGAACCCCAACCGCTTTCTGGGTTTCGCGGCTCTCCCCCTGCAGGATCCGGATGCGGCGATACAGGAACTGCAACGCTGCGTAACGACCATGGGCTTCGTCGGCGCGCTGGTGAACGGGTTTTCGCAGGAAGGCGACGGCTCGACTCCGCTTTACTACGACCTGCCGCAATACCGTCCGTTCTGGGCCGAGACGGCAAAGCTCAACGTTCCCTTCTATCTCCACCCGCGCAATCCGCTGCCGCAGGACAGCCGGATCTATGCCGGCCATTCGTGGCTGATGGGCCCGACCTGGGCCTTCGCACAGGAAACCGCCGTGCACGCGCTGCGGCTCATGGGGTCCGGCCTCTTTGACGAGCATCCCGGCCTGCGCATCATTGTCGGTCACATGGGCGAGGGATTGCCTTATATGATGTGGCGGATCGACAACCGAAATGCTTGGGTCAAGGTCGAAAAGAGCTATCCCGCCAAGCGCCGCATCGCCGATTATTTCAACGAGAACTTCTACATTACCACGTCGGGTAATTTCCGAACCCAGTCGCTGATCGACGCCATGCTGGAAATCGGCGCCGACAGGATTCTGTTCTCTGCCGACTGGCCGTTCGAGAATATCGACCACGCCGCCGACTGGTTTGACAGCGCCACGATCTCGGAGGCAGACCGCCTGAAGATCGGCAGGACCAACGCGCTTTCGCTGTTCAAGCTCGATCGTTGAACATGGCGCAATCAGGAGGGAGTCGACGGGTGTGGTAGCGTCCTTCCAATACAATATCGGTCCGGCGAGGATCATTTTCGGACCCGGCTCGCTTGGCCAGCTCGCCGATGCAATCACGGGGCAGGGCTGCAAGCGCGCCCTGATCCTGTCCACTCCGCATCAAAACACGGATGCTAGAGATATTGCCGCCGCGCTCGGCCAGCTTTCGGCCGGCCTGTTTACGGATGCCACGATGCACACGCCGGTCGAGGTGACCGAACGGGCGATGGAAACTTATCGTGCCGCCGGGGCCGATTGCGTCGTCTCCTTCGGGGGCGGATCGACGATCGGCCTCGGGAAAGCGATCGCCTTTCGCAACGACGCGCCTCAGATCGTGGTAGCGACGACTTATGCCGGCTCGGAAGTGACGCCGATCCTCGGCCAGACGGAGAACGGCGAAAAGACGACCATCCGGGCCGCCAGCATACTGCCCGAGGTCGTCATATACGATCCCGAGTTGACCGTCGGGTTGCCGGTCGCGATGAGCGTGAGCAGCGGCCTCAATGCGATGGCCCATGCCGTAGAAGGTCTTTACGCACGGGATCGCAATCCGGTCTCCTCGATGATGGCCATGGAAGGTCTGCGCGCGCTGAAGCAGGCATTGCCGCGGATTCTGAACGAAGCGCAAGATCTCGGCGCGCGCGGGGACGCACTCTATGGGGCGTGGCTTTGCGGGACGGTGCTTGGCACCGTTGGCATGGCCCTGCACCACAAACTCTGCCACACGCTTGGCGGCAGCTTCGACCTTCCGCATTCGGAAACCCACGCGATCGTGCTTGCGCACTCGGCCGCCTACAACGCCCAGGCAGCGGCAGATGAGCTGAAGCCGGCGGCCGACCTCTTCGGCGGCTCGCTGGGAGCCGGGCTTTACGACTTTGCCGCGTCGGTCAAAGCTCCTACGGCGTTGAGAGATATCGGTATGAAGGAAGCCCATCTTGACCGTGCGGCCGATCTGGCCACCCGCAACCCGTATTGGAACCCGCGCCCCATAGAGCGCGAGGCGATCCGCGCCCTGCTGCAAAACGCCTGGGAGGGCGCGCGACCGCAATAACGCGTTAGGAGGACTTTCAATGTCTCGATATTTCAGCGAGGAGAAATCCGCAGAAGCGGTCAACGGACGCATGGCCCCGGACATAGCGCCACGACTGGCGGAGGTCATGGCGTCGCTTGTCACGCATTTGCATGCCTTTGCAAAGGATGTCAGCCTTACCCAGCAGGAGTGGGAGATGGCAATCAGCTTCCTCACCCGGACAGGCCATCTTTGTCACGACGAGCGGCAGGAGTTCATCCTGCTGAGCGATACGTTGGGTTTTTCCATGCTGGTCGATGCCATCAATAATCGCCGGCCCGATGGGGCAACCGAAAACACTGTATTCGGTCCGTTTCACGTCGAAGGAGCGCCACTGCGCCAGATGGGAGAGACGATCTCCCTGGACGGCAGGGGCGAAAGTTGTCTCTTCACCGGCCGTGTGCTGGATCTTGACGGCCAGCCTGTCGAGGGTGCGCGGATCGATGTGTGGTCGGACAATTCCGATGGGTTCTACGACGTCCAGCAGCCGGACATTCAACCAAAATGGAACAATCGCGGGATTTTCGTGACGGGCGACGACGGCGCCTATAGTTTCGTCGGCATCAAGCCGGTCTCCTACCCGATCCCCGAGGACGGCCCGGTCGGCCAGATGCTGAGATCGCTGGGCCGCCACCCATATCGCCCCGCCCATACCCACTATCTGATCACCGCGGAGGGATACCAGAGGCTCGTCACCCACACGTTTGTCGGCGGCGACCCCTATCTGGACTCGGATGCGGTCTTCGGGGTGAAAGACAGCTTGATCGCTCCCTTCGAGCGGATCGACGAAGCGACGATCTGGCGCTCCGATTTTGACTTTGTCCTGACGCCCCTGGATCACCACCGATGACCGCAGGCCCCCGGGCTCGGCCCGGGGGGATGCCAGCGCCGTGTCCCGACACCGACCGGAAGGGAGCGCCACCCGGCACGATCCCGCCGGCAACGCGAACTCGCCAGTGGCAGGAACAGGAACGGCTCCAAGCAGGGCAGGGAGGGGAAATATCCTAGCTGCGAAGGGTAAACGCAGCGCGAAATGCCTCGAGGGCAATTTCCGGATCGCCCTTTGCGAAAGCCTCCATGCCGACGGGCCCACGATAACCCATCTCGTGGAGCGCGCGCGCTATCATCGGGTAATTGAGCTCTCCGGTACCTGGCTCGCACCGACCGGGCACATCGGCCACCTGCACCTCGCCGATCCATGGAAGGCAGGCACGGCAGGTTTCGATCAGGTTCCCCTCGCCGATCTGCACGTGATAGAGGTCGAGGTTGAGACGTATACGCGGGTGGTTGACCGACGCGATGAGAGCCAAGGTATCCTCGGCACGTCCGAACGGCGTGCCGGGATGATCGACCGGCAGGTTGAGGTTTTCCAGTGTGAAGACAACGCCTTCCTCCTCCGCCATGTCTGCGATGCGGCAAAGCGTGTCCCTTGCCTTCAGCCACATCCGTCCTGTCACCACATCGCTGGGTTGGACCGGAAGCCCGCCTTCGCCAAGCCCGGTCCCATGCAGGTTAAGGCGCGCGACGCCGAGCCGCTTGCCGACCATGGCCGTCTCGCGCGCGGAACGCAGCAGTTCGTCGGCGCCCTCGTCGTCTGCAAGTCGGCCGGTAAGATAGCCGTTCATGATCGAGAACGTCGCCCCCGATCTCTCCAGCGCGGCGAGATCGTGGTCCGGCCAGTTCCATAGGCCGACCTGAAAGCCCAGGTCAGTCAGCCGCGCACAGCGCCACTCGATCGACTTGTCGCGCCAGAGCATTTCCGCACAGGCGGCGAGCGTGAAGGGTTGATCCATGTTTACTCTCTCGATTGTTGTAGGGCGAAAGAAGGTTCATCTTGAAGCCGACCTGGCGCTGCGCAGGCGGCGTCGGCAAGCGTGCCGGATGGCGATGACATCGCGCGCTCCTTCACGTTTTCAGTCTGTCGATCCGGATGACGGCGCCCTTCGAGGTAGCCATGGCGTGAATAATCTTCTCGATGTCGAGCCCCTGGGCGAAATCGGGACCTGAGTTCGGACCGCCGGCGATCGCCACGAGCAGGTCGCGCGCCTCGACCACCTTCTGCTCGTTGAAGCCGAAATTGTGTCCCGGCGCCGGACAAAAGGCGGCAAAGTCCGGTTGCCCGGGTCCGGTCAGATGACGCACGAATCCGGCTTCGCCGGCGCGATGCACCCACAATTCGTTCATGTTCTCCTGATCGAACACGATCGTGCCGTCGCCGCCGTGCACCTCCCATTGCAGCCGGCACTTGCGGCCCCGTGCCACGCGGGAAGTGGCGAATGAGCCCTGCGCGCCCGAGGCGAAGCGCAGGAGCGCCAGCGCACTGTCCTCGTTCTCGACCCGTTTCGGCCCATCCGGAGACGGACGCGTGGGGATGGTGACCTGGGTCTGGGCGACCACTTCGCTGACCGGCCCCATCAACGCCAGCATATGGCTCACGAGGTGGCAGCCAAGGTCGCCGAGCGCACCCAGTCCGCCACCATCGTGAGTCATCCGCCAGGACCACGGGAGGAGGGGGTCGGCAGAATAGTCTTCGTCATAGACGCCGCGGAAGGCGACCGGCCTGCCGATCGCGCCGTCGCGGATCAGCTCGCGCGCCGCCTGGAAGGCCGGGCTCCTGAGATAATTGTAACCGAGGATGGTCACCTGGCCCGGATGTGCGGCCGCCGTTGCCGCCATCGCCTCGGCGTCTGCGAGGGTTAGCGCCATCGGTTTTTCCAGCCACACGTGCTTGCCGGCCCTGAGCGCCGCCTCGGCCATCGGGCGGTGCATGCCGTTCGGAGCCGTGATCGAGACGATGTCAACCTTCGGATTGGTTACCGCTTCCTCCCAGAGCGCCGTGGCGCGGGCAAAGCCGAACTGGCGGGCGAAGGCCACGGCACTCTGCGGCGTGGCATCCGAGAGGATCTCGAGCCGGTGATGCGCGCCGCCGAATACTGCGGCGACGTTGCGCCAGGCCATGGCGTGGCACTTGCCCATGAAGCCCGTGCCGATGAGCGCCACTCCGAGCGGATGTTGGGGCAGTGAGGACGATTTATCCATACGGGGTTGCCTCAGATCGTTCCGCCGAGCGAGCCTTCGAGCTCGGCCATTTCCTGACCGCCGGCCATCAGGTCCTGTAGCTGGGCAGCAGTGATTTCGCCGCGCGTAGCGGTGCCGAGCGTCTGACCGCGGTTGAGCACGGTGAAGCGGTCGCCCACCGCAAGCGCATGGCGGACGTTGTGGGAGATGAACACCACGCCTATTCCCTGGGCACGCACGCGTTTGATGGTCGCAAGCACATTGGCGGTCTGCCGCACGCCAAGCGCCGAGGTCGGCTCGTCGAGGATCAGCACCTTGGCTCCGAAATAGACGGCGCGGGCAATCGCGACCGTCTGCCGCTCACCCCCCGAAAGCGTACCGACCGCCTGGTCGGGGCCGCGCAGGTTGATGCCCATCTTGCGCATTTCTGCCATGGTGATCTCGTTGGCGGCGTCGATATCGAAGCGCTTGAACAGGCCGCGTCCCTTGGTCGGCTCGCGTCCCATGAAGAAGTTGCGGGTCACGGACATCAGCGGGATCATGGCGAGATCCTGGAACACCGTGGCGATGCCGGCTTCCATGGCGTCCCGCGGGCTGTCGAAGGAAAGCGGTCTTCCCTCGAAAGTGATGGAGCCCTCGGTCGGCTTGTGCACGCCCGACATGGTCTTGATGAAGGTCGATTTGCCGGCGCCGTTGTCTCCGAGCAGGCAATGGCATTCTCCGGCGCGGAGGTCGAAGGTGACCCCATTGAGCGCGATGACGTTGCCGTAGTGCTTTTTGATGTTTTCCATATGGATGATAGGGGCGGACATCTCAGCGCTCTCCGGTCACACGTCGGCGGATGACGTTGTTGAAGATCACGGCGAGCAGCAGCATCGCGCCGAGGAACACCTGGAACCAGTCCTGATCGAAGCGGGTATAGGTCAGCCCGATGGTGACCATGCCGAAGATGATCGCACCGAAGAAGGCACCGATCGCGGAACCGTAGCCGCCGGTCAGAAGGCAGCCGCCGATGACCGCGGCGATGATCGCCTCGAACTCCTTCATGAAGCCGCGGCGGGCGTCCGTGGAACCGGCATCGATCACAGTGATGATGGCAACAAGCGCGGCGGCCATCGCCGTCAGCATGAACAGCGAGATCTTGACCCGACGAACGGGTACCCCGGAATTTTGCGCCGCCAGGGCGTCACCGCCAGTGGCGAAGATCCAGTTGCCGGCTGGCGTGCGCAGCAGGACATAGGTTGCGACAAGCGCGAAGGCGATAAACCAGATAATCTCGACCGGGATGCCCGGTACTTTGGGCACGCCGGATTTGAAGCTGTCGACAAGACCCGCCTTTGCCAGCCATGTCAGGACAAATCCGAAGGCATCGCCGGAAAAGATCGGCGCCAGGAAATCGCCCTCCACCGCTTCGCGGATGCCGCGCAGCTGGGTCGAACCGCCGGTGAAGATTTTCAGGCCGACCAGTGATGCGCCCCGCAGCACGAAAAGACCGGCGAGCGTGACGATGAAGGAAGGCAGCCCGGTGCGCAGCACGATCAGCCCGTTGGTCACGCCAAGTGCCGCGGCGAGCCCCAACGTCAATGGGATTGCGATGATGAGCGGCATGCCGACGTTGACGACGAAGACGCCAAAGACCATGCCTGCAAAGGCTACCATCGAGCCGATCGACAAATCGAATTCCCCGCCGATCATCAGCATGGCCGCGGCGATGCCGAGAATGCCAAGCTGTGCGGCTGGCGTCATGAAGTTCATGATCCCGGATAGCGTGAACATGGTGCGGTCTGCGGTCAGGAAAAAGAACACGGTGACGAGAACGACCCCTCCGATCGCTCCCAGTTCCGGCCGCTTCATGAGTTTCGTTGCGAAGGACTCGGTTTTGATCCGTTCGTCCGCTCGCGACAGCGTTTCTGTCGACATTGACCTGTCTCCTGATCGGTGGCCGAGCCGCGACGTGGAACGCTGCGGCCCGGCAATCAACTGCGGTTAGCGGATGCCCTTGGCCGAAAGATCAATGACCTTGGCGGCAGCCTCCTTGGTCACGAGGTTCGGCCCGGACGGAACGTCGCCACCCGGAACAAGGCCATACTGCGCATTGAGCGCGAGGAAGGCGACTGGCAGATAACCCTGCAGGAACTGCTGCTGGTCGATGGCGAATGCCGCCTTGCCGTCCGCGACGAACTTGAGGAAGCCGGCCGAAAGGTCGAAGGTGGAGATCAATACGCTGTTGCGTCCGACCGCCTGCGCTGCCTTAACGCTGGGCTCGCCGACGAGCGAGGCGTTGAGCGCCAGGATTACATTGAGGTCCGGGTCGGATTCCAGCGCGGCGCGCACCTTGGCCTCGACTTCCGCCGGATCGTTGCTGGTGGGGAGTACTTTGACAGTCTTGCCGAAGCCTTCCTTGAAGCCGGCGCAACGCAGGTCGAGCGAAACGTTGCCGACTTCCTGGTTGACGCAAATAGCCTTTTTTCCGCCCAGCTCGGCAAGCTTCTGGCCGGCGATCTTTCCGGCGTCGAATTCCGATTGACCAACATGCAGCAACGCGCCGAGTTTGTGCGCGACATCCGACCCGGAATTCATGGATATGACCGGAATGCCGGCAGCAACTGCGCGCTTGATCGCCGGACCCAGCGCGTCGCCATCAGGAATCGAGACGACGAGGCCGTCGGGGTCCTGGTTGACGGCGGCGTCGATCATCTGGCCCATCTGGACCATGTCGAAGGTTTCGGGCGAGCGGAACTGGACTTTAACGCCTGTATCCTTGGCAGCCTTTTCGACGCCGTTTTTCACCACCGACCAGAACGGATCGTTCGCCTGGCCGTGAGCCACGACGATGATGTCGGTCGCAAGGGCCGGACCGGCCATGGCGACGACCGCGGCGATGGCAACGGATGCTAATAATTTCTTCATGCTAACCTCCCGATTAAGTTCCCCTTGAACGTCACTCCCGTACGTCCATTCCTCCGGCCAAGCAGGCCGGAACCGAAAGCCGGTGGCGACACCTCCCGTGTGCCACGGCAATGCTTGGGCGATGGCCCGGCCACCGCCCTAAATGCTTAAAGCGCCAGATCGACCGATTGGCCCGACCGTGCCGACTGGGTCGCAGCCTCGGCCATCGCCAGCGCCGCAACGCCATCCGCCAGTGTCACCGGGATGGGGGCACCGTCGAGAATGGCGCGCAGGAAGGCATCCCATTCCGCGGCATAGGCACGCATGTAGCGCTCGAGGAAAAAGAACTCCGGCTTGGCACTTGTGACGCCGGCCGTCGTCGCCTTTGACACCGTGTTTTCGAGTACGTTTGCGGCCGACAGCAGTCCCTCGGCGCCCAGCAATTCGACGCGCTGGTCATAACCGTAGACGGCGCGACGGCTGTTTTTGATAACCGCGATGCGCCCGTCGGCATAGGTCAGCGTCACGACGGCGGTATCGACGTCGCCGGCTGCGCCGATCTCGGGATCGACAATCGACGTGCCGACCGCGTGAACGGTCTTCGGCGCATCTCCCATCAAGAAATTCGCCATGTCGAAGTCGTGGATCATCATGTCGCGAAACAGCCCGCCAGACACCTTTATATAGCTGACCGGTGGGGGCGCCGGGTCAAACGAGGTAATCGAAAGCAATTCCGGCTTGCCGATTTCGCCGGCGTCCAATGCCGCCTTGATGCTTGCGAAATTCGGGTCGAAGCGACGGTTAAAGCCGATCATGACTGGAACACCGGTGGCCGAAGCCACCGCCAGGCATGCCTTGGCTCGTTGCAGCGAGAGATCCACCGGCTTTTCGCAAAGCACCGCTTTGCCGGCCTTCGCTGCCTTCTCGATCAAGTCGGAATGGGTATCAGTAGAGGTCGCGATCAGCACGGCATCGATCGAGGTGTCCTTGAGGATCGCCTCCGAACTTAGTGCTTTCGCACCGTAGGAACTGGCCAGGGACTGTGCAGCCTCTTCGTTGACGTCCGATACCGCGACCAGTTCGCTCCTGGCATGACCCGCAATATTAATGGCATGCACACGGCCAATGCGGCCGGCACCCAGCAATCCAATTCTCAGCACTGATATCCTCCTGAAAGCGGCCTCCCGCCGCCTTGAAACGGACTATCTCCACATTTGCTCGCGCGAGCAAGAAAAATCTGCTCTCGCGAGCAAAAAAGGTGGGATAGATGAAAAAGGCGCTATCAATGGAGGCTAAATCAATCCAGAACAGAGGCGGGAGATCGGAATGCCAAACGAAAAGAGACCCCCTTTTGCCGAAAACGTGACGGCGGACGATGTCGCAATCGCCGCAGGCGTGTCGCGCTGGACGGTCAATCGCGCCTTCCGCAAAGATGCATCCATCTCGCCGAAAAGCCTCCAGAAGGTGATGGTTGCGGCAGAGCGCCTCGGCTATCTGCCTGATCTGCGTGCCGCAAGCCTCGCCTCGGACCGATCCAATCTGGTGGCGCTGCTGATCGACGACTTCGCCAACCCGCACAAGCTGGTCATGATGGAACGCCTCACCCGGATCCTTCGACGCGAGGGCTGGGACGTCCTGCTGGTAAACACGCTGGATAGAGACGATGCTGGCCATGCTCTGCTGAACGCAAGCCAGCGGCGTGTCGACGCGGTCATCCTGATCGGCATCCAGTTTGACGACGACGTACTGGAAACCGCGCTCCAGGCCCGACGCTTCCGCAAGCTGATCGTTTTTGCCCGCAGTTCGGAAAATCCGAACACCATCTCGATCGCGGTCGATGATGTCGGAGCAATGACGGAACTGGCGCGTTACGTGCACCAACGCGGATACCGACGCCCTCTGTTCCTTGCAGGGCCGCAAAGCCATTCGGCCCATCTGCTCCGGAAGGAAACATTCCTCGAATATTGGGGAAAACATTTCTCGTTCCAACCCGAGTCGGTGACAGTCCCTGCCTATGATCCCGCGCTGGCCGCAACTATCGCGATGGAAACGTTAAGCCGTCGCGGCCCATCAGACTTGCCGGATGTTATCGTTTGCGAGAATGACGCACTTGCAATGGGGGCAACTGACGTCATTCGGCACAAGCTGGGACTGGAAATCCCCAAGGATATCGCCATTACCGGCTTTGACGATGTGCCCCAGGCGGACAATCCAAACTACCGCCTTACCACCTATCGGCAGCCCCTTACGGAAATGGTTGAATACCTCGTCAAAGTTCTGGCGGATCCGGAAGAGCGGGATCTCAATCGTCTTTTCACCGGAAGATTGATACCGCGACACAGCGCTTAAGTACCATGCGGGGTTAAAAAGCATTGAGAGACTGCCGCATCGTATGACTGCGAACAGCTGCGACGGTCGGCATATGAATGTCGAACGGCTTCATGCAAAGGGTGCTATCGAGGCCCCCTTGGCAGTCTTTGTGCGACCCCAGCTTGCACAGAGTGTGTGGCGGCAGCTCTTCCCTTATCCAGGATAACCCACGCTCAGGGCTGCGACCGACCAAGCCACCAGATACCGCGGCAAATGAGGGACGGAGGCAAGGAACGGAAATCATTGGGGCGCAAGGGGAGGGACGTGTTGTCCGTTGCCGGGATGCAGCCGGGATGATGCACTCACCCCGGCCGGCATTTACAGCCAGGCGGCAGCCTCGCTGCCGCTCTCTTTGCGGCTCTATACCGCGCTGATGGCGTCAGACGGCAATCTTGCCGCCACCCGCCTTGGTGATTGCAACGACTGCGGGCCGCACTGGCATGTCGGGCTTGAAATCCGGCCAGCGGGTGGAAAGGTCCTCGTAGTAGGACGGACGACCATGGCCCGGCCAGTCCTCGCCGCCATCGCCAGGATGCTGAACGGCGACGAAGGCGGTCTCGTCATCCGGCGCAAAAAGCGGGCCGCACATTTCGGCGCCGACCGGCACGCGGAAGAACAGTTTCGAGGTGGCGCGCGCCGCCCCTTCGGTATCGACGGCCCAGAGACCGTCCGTTCGGCCGGTCGCCTTGTTGTTGTTGCCGTCGGTCGAGACCCAGAGCCGGCCGGCGGAATCGACGGCGCAGTTATCCGGCATGCCGAACCAGCCGTTCTTGGTGGTCTCGGTGGAGAAGGTCGCGCCGACCGCCGCAACGGAAGGATCGCCGCACTTCAGAAGCACTTCCCACTTGCCGGAGGTCGCGGTGAAATCGCCGTCGTTTTCGGCGATCTCGATGATGTGGCCAAAGGCGTTTTCTGCGCGCGGATTGGCGGCATTTACCTGGTCGGCCTTGCGGCGGGTGTTGTTGGTCAGCATCACGTAGACCTTGCCGTTGACGCCGTTCGGCTGGACGTCTTCCGGCCGGTCCATTTTCGTGGCTCCGAGCACGTCGCCCGCGCGCCGACACTCGATCAAGACGTCCGCCTGGCTGTTAAATCCATTGGCGGCGGTCAGCGGCCCCTGTCCGTGGATCATCGGCAGCCACTGCATGGTGCCGTCCTCGTTGAACTTGGCGACATATAGCGTTCCGTTGTCCAGCAGGTTCATGTTGGCTGCGCGGTCGTTCGGGTTGAACGTGCCTTCGGTCACGAACTTGTAGACATAGTCGAACCGTTCGTCGTCACCGAGATAGAAGACGACCTTGCCGTTCTTGGCGACGATCGATTCGGCGCCTTCGTGCTTGGTGCGGCCGAGCGCGGTGCGCTTTTTCGGGGTGGAGGCCGGGTCCATGACATCGACCTCGACGATCCAGCCGAAGCGGTTCGGTTCGTTCGGCTCCTTGGAAAGATCGTAGCGGTCGTAGAAATTGGCCCATTCGTAGCCGCCTTCCGGAACGCCGTAACGCTTGTAGTTGGCGGTTTCCTTGTGACCTTCCGGCAGCTTGCCGGAGAAATAGCCATGGAAATTCTCTTCCGCCATGATGTAGGTGCCCCACGGGGTGACACCGCCGGCACAGTTGTTGATCGTGCCGATGGCGCGTGTGCCGGTCGCATCGACATTGGTCTTCAGGCGGTCGTTGCCGGCGGCCGGGCCGGTAATTTCCATCGGTGTATTGGCCGTGATACGGCGGTTGTATTTGCCGTCGGTAACAACCTGCCACTTGCCGCCGACCTTGCGGATTTCGACGATGGTGCCGCCATGGGCCGCCATTTCGACATCCACCTGCTCCTTGCTGAGCGCGCCCTGCTTGATCTTGCCATCCACGACCTTGACGAGGCCCGGGAACATCAGGTGCGGGTTGGTGTATTCGTGGTTGACAACGAGAAGGCCGTGTTCGCTCGAACCTTCGAGCGGAATGTAGCCGACATAGTCGTTGTTGTAGCCGAACTGCTTGCTCTGGGCATCGGCCGTCTGCCTGGTCGGATCGAATTCCGGCGCGCCGGGCAGGACGGCATCGCCCCAGCGCAGCAGGATATCGGCGTCATAACCGTCTGCCACGTGGTGCTTGGCATCAACGCCGGCTTCCACTTCGGTGAACTTGAAAGCGGACCCGCCCTTGTTCTGGGCGCGCGCCTCGTCGGCGCTCATGAGAGCGACGGGGCTGACCGTGGCCGCGATCGCCGAGACGGCGAGCGAGCCCTGCAGAAAATTCCGGCGTGAGAAACGCTTGCCGATGATTTCACCCATGGTCGGGTTGACGCTCGTGTTGTGGCCGTCGCCATCCGCGTCTTCAAGCTGAGTCGTTGGGAATATTTTCTGGGAACTGTGCTCGTTCATTGGCTCGCCTCTAAGTTAGGATTTGCCCCAAGTATGGAGTCATTCTAACCTAAGGTTACGGTATTACAGATATGCGACAGGCATGACGGGCCCGCTCATTCTCGTGTATCAGGAGAGGGGTTCGTTGTTGGGGCGCCTCAGTTTGGCAGAGCGTGCGCTGGGTTGTCTGGATGGAATCACAATGCTGCTCCCACGCGGTTAAGCATTTTAGGATAGGGGCTTAACTGCCCCATTAGTAGCAATCATGTCGCGTTTTCTCGCCCCTGTGAACAGACCCTCGGCGGCGAGCCGATTTGCCTGTCAGCGCTGATTTACATAAGGTCGCGCGGGATGCGCTTCTCTTCGAATATCTTCCGTGAGACCTCGTTCTCGCCTTCATAGGCTATGACCGAGGCGCTGATGATCCAGTCCCTTGCCGTGCAGGCTATGGATGAGGTCGCGACCGTGCGAACGAACCAGCCGGGGCGCTGCATGTCGCAGGTCCAGGTCGAGATGCCGGACATCGACAGCGGGTCATCCGGCGCAATCGACCAGGTTTCCTCGCGCAGCTGCCGCGTCGACAGGCCAGTGCCGGGATGTTCGAAAAGGCCGGTATCCTCTTGGATTTCATAGCGGGTAAGGCCGGCCGAGAGATCGCGCACCACTTGCCGCTTCGTCGAGCCCGGCGCATGTTCGATATATTTCGGCAGCGGATCGGGATTGTCAGGCTGCTTCACGTCGATGAGTTCATGCGCCCCAAGAATTGGCAGGCCAAGGCCGATGGAGGCGATGTCGATCGTCAGACCCGGATCTTCCGGAGGCGGCAGAACCATTGGCCAATAGGCAGTCGATAGGGACAGACGGATGCGGTGCCCCTTGCGAAAACGGTAGCCGCAGGCATCGAGGGACAGGTTCACAGTCGTGCGTTTACCCTTGCTCATCGGTTCGGGCGCGGCGTTGCTATCGCGATGGGCGAGATTGAGCAGGCCGAAGGAGACACGGGTTGCCGTGCCGTCCGGATGGATATCGACAAGCCTTGCGCAGAGATTGGCGGTTTCGGCATCGCATCTGAGCGCCAGCGTCACGACTGGACGGCCGAGATAATCATGATCGTCGGCCAGCGGCGCGGTCTGAAAGGTGAGCGACCCGGCGTCGTCGACGCGCTGATCGATCGCCAGTTCCGCATCCGGCTTCAGCGTGAACCACTCGCCCGAGGCGGTGCCCGTGTCGAGCGGCGAGCGCAGATAGACGGGGTGCTCCGGCGCGTGCGGGATCGGCATGCCTTCCATCAAGACGCCGAGCTGCTCGACATAGAAGGACTGCAAGTCAGGCTGCTGCCAACTCCGTTTGGCGATCCAGAAGCCGGGATCGAAATCGCGGCGCGTGGCGGGCTTGATTGCATCCAGAATATAGGCGCGCACGGATGGCATGGTCTCCGCACCATTATCCCCGTTTCGCAGCCAGCGATTCCACCAGGCAATAGCTTCGCCGTGGAAGTCAGCGCGCGGTTTCGGCCAGGCGAGATGCGGATATTTGTGGATCCATGGTCCGACAAGCGCTTTCGCCTTCTCGCCGAGACCTTCGACTGCTAGCAACGGCGTGTTGCGATAGCCGTCCGCCCAGCCGGCAATGACGAGCCGGAATATCGAGGCTGTCGAAGTCCTCACAGATCGACCCATGTCGCCAGAAGTCGTCGCGGCGCTGATGCTGAAGCCACTCCTCCATGAAGAAGGGTTACTGCTTAAGGCGCCACAGCCGCATCTCCCGCCAGTCTTCACCGACGATGGCCGGATCGGGCGAACGGGATTGATACGCAAGCATGGTGGCAGCCTAGGAGAGCTGCGCCGACAGGACTTCCTGCCAAAGCTTACAATCTTCGTTGCCTTGGCGAGCATCGTTGCCGTGATTTGGGGTTTGCTCGGCAGGTTGACGCAGGTCGGTGCGCGAAGCCATTGGCGGCTAATGATACTTCAGCGGACCGCGTCCGGCTGGCTCGCTATCATGTCCTGCGCGGTCGTCGCGAGTCTTTTTCAAATCTAGGGCCATTGGTTGATCGGTCCAAGTCCGCATCCAGTTAGATTTCAGTGATGGCGCAGCAAATTTGAACCATTAATTTGGCGCAGACCTGCACATAGTCCCGATGATCATGCCTTGCCATGCGGCCTTCCATCGGACCGGAAAATCATGATAAGAAATGTCAAGTTTATTGGCGGCGGGCCGTTGGAGTGATATAGCTGCCGCAATCTTGTCGATTGATCCAAATTTCGGATTGAGAAGCGTTGATCAGCAGTGCCGATAGCGCCTGCAGGACTGCAAATGTTTTGAGTATTTTGGAATGAATGTCGGAAAAAATGGCGACCGGTACGCAATGTACCTGCAAAACCGCAAGGCGCTTGTCGACTACGCGACGCCGCTCGTTGGATCGAGGGCTGAAGCCGAAGATGTTGTCCAGGACGCCTACCTGAAATTCGTGCCTGCCGAAACTCGCGAAAGTATTTTGCACCCAGGATATCTCTTCCAGATCGTCCGCAATCTTTCTTTCAATAGACGGCGGCGCCGGAAACTTGAAGAAACGGTGGCGCCTTCTGACATTCCCTGGTGGGCATTGCCGATGCCCAATGATACGCCTGAAGATAGCGTGCTTTTTCAGGAGCGCGTCAAGAGGGTCGCGTCAACTGTCGATGCATTGCCGGAAAGGGCCCGGCTGGTGCTGCAAATGTACAGGTTCGACGGTCTCTCGTTGAAGCAAATTGCCGAAATTCTCAATCTCTCCACAACATCGGTTCATCGGCTCCTCAACGATGCGATGAGGATGATCAAGGAAGAAATGTTGCGCATGCCCTGAGTTGAGAAGCCCTCGAAAAATACGTGCGACTCTGGAATTTTTCAGCGGGTTGAGTGTCTATAGAGTAAGAACAGGGAACAACGCTCCGCGTAATTTAAAGCTGGCAGTATGACCATCGATTCAAAGACGAAGACGCCGTCCGACCAGGCCACGGACTGGCTTATCCTGATCCGTGAAAATCCAGAGGATCCGAGCCTGCGATCGGCATTCGAAGCCTGGCTCCTTGAGGCTCCGGAACACCGACGCGAGTGGGAGGAAACCTGCGAGATGTGGCAGGCCTTGGGGCAGATGCCATCATCCGCTCTCGAAGCCTTGCCGCACCCCGCAGGCGCACCGCCCATGCGCCGTTTCAGCCTGACCTCCAGGCTTGTGGGCGCTGCGGTCTTCACAGGCACAGCGCTCTGTCTTCTGCTCCTGGCCGGCCCCTCTCTGCTGATCCGGCTGCAGGCGGATTTTGTAACCGACACGGCCCAAAGCCGCAGCATAACGCTTGAAGACGGAAGCTCAGTCGTGCTTGCAGCCGATAGTGCCATGGCACTGGCATTTTCCGGCGACCGGCGTGGCGTCATCCTCCTCAAGGGGGAAGCGTTCTTCGATGTTGCACCCGAAAAGACGCGGCCGTTCACTGTCGAAGGAGGTGGACTGAAGGTCGAGGTTCTGGGAACCGCCTTCGACGTCCGCGTCGGTGGCGATGAGACGGCGATCGCCCTCGCTCGTGGCGCGGTCAAGACTTCCCCCGACAGGGCTGGCGCGGCGGAACACGTCCTTGCCCCCGGGGGAATGTTGACGCTTGATCACACAAGTGGTGGCATTACAGTTTCCGCTGTCGCTATCGCCGATATCGGCTCCTGGAGGCAAGGCAGGCTCCACGTCGTTGACCAGACAATCGGTTCGGTCATCGAACAGATTCAGCGCTACCATCCGGCCCTGATTTCGATCCCCGACCGGAGCCTTGCGAACCGGAGAGTGAGCGGGATCTACGACCTGAACTCCCCCGATCAGGCCCTCGGTGCACTGGTTGACCCCTATGGCGGAAAAGTTCGCAAAATATCCGATTACGTCCGGGTCATATCCCGCCTCTAAACAAAGTTGATAATAAGATTCATGATTTAGCGGAAAAGTGAAGCTTTCCGCGGAAATCTGGCATTGCCCAATTGTCTCTAAGTCGAAGGCCCCGCGGATGACGGGCTGAAGACGGAGAGTTTTAGGGCATTATGGCATTCGGGGCGGACGCAAGGGCAATTCGTAGCAAGGGCAGATGGCACGCCCGCAGGGTGATGTTGTGGACCTCTGTAGTCCTCACCGTCTTGTGCCCGGCAGGCTATGTCGTTGGGCAGGACGGGACCGGCGGAGCGTCACCGACGACAAGTCGGGCAGACATGCACAACTTCGACATTTCGGCGCAACCGCTTGCCGGCGCCTTGTCCGCATTCAATCGCCAATCCGGTTTTCAGGTTACGCAGGCCTCGGGTAATGCGCCGCGAGAGGTTACCGTCAATGCGGTGCGAGGCACCATGTCGCCGCAACAGGCGCTGGCGCAGATGCTGGCCGGAACCGGCATACCCTTCTGGTTCACGGGGAACCGGGCGGCGTTGATCGGCGGCCAGCTTTCGGTCAGCACGGGCGCGGCGGATGAAAGTTCCACAGTTCTGGCGCCGATCATCATCAGGTCAGTTCGACGGGCAAATACGGGATCGGGTTTTCAGGGAACGCCGGATTGGGTCTATGAAACGCCCTCCAGCATCAGCGTCGTATCGCGGGAAGCGATCAAGAAGGCCCCATCGCGAAATGCCCGCGATCTTCTCGACAACGTGGCCGGCGTCTTGGTCAACCGCTCCGAAGGCCAGAATCCGGGCATGAGTATCAACATCCGCGGCCTGCAGGATCAGAACCGCGTGGTTACGATGATCGATGGCGCCCGACAGAACTTCCAGCGCAATGGTCATGGTGCAAGCCAGCGGACCTATGTCGATACGGCATTCATCCGCGAAATCGATGTGGAGAAAAGCGGCGTTTCCGGCGTCGGTGGTGCGGGAGCCCTGGGCGGATCGGTAAACTTCCGCACGCTTGTTGCAGACGACCTCATTGAAGGTGGCAAAAACTGGGGCCTCGAAGTCAACGGCACCACCGGTAGCAATGCGTTCAATTTCGATGGATCGGTCCTCGGCGCAGTTCGTCTTTCGGAAGACTTCTCGCTTCTTGGGGGCGTGAGCCACAAAAATATCGGTGCCTACAAGATCGGCAAGAACGGCGACGTCGAACTGAGCGGCGAGGTGACGAATGGTGACGACACATTGGTGTTCACCGGCCAGGAATCGACCAATACCTTCTTCAAAGCCGAAGGCAATCTGACGGACGACCTGAACTTTTCGCTCTCCTGGCTGCGCAACGATTCGCGCTCGAGCCAGGGAGCAGCGGAGAATACCGGGGCTGGCGGCGAGGATATCCAAAACGTCGTTAACAATACTCTTACCGCAGGTTTCGAATGGGATCCGGAAAGCGAGTTGATCGATCTCAAGGTCCGTTTCTGGTATAATCACACCCAGAACGACGAACTGCGAAATCGCGTCTACGATGGGGAAGACTGGACCTTACCCGTCGATTACCGGCTGGCCACCTATGGCGCCAGCATCGAAAACACCAGCCGCTTCGACACCGCAACCGGGCTGCTCTCCCTCAATTACGGCGTCGAAGCCTTTCGGGACGACGGCCAGTCCAGCACGCCGTTCATGGTCCAGGACGGTATCGACTATTCGTTGACCTATACCGGCACCAACCCGGCGGGCCGTCGCGACATGGTCAGCGGTTTTGCCAACGCGACGCTTGAGCACGACGATTGGCTGGTGGTTTCCGGCGGCCTTCGCTATGATTACTATCATCTTCGCGGATCGACATCGTTTTATGGCTCGCAAACGACCACGACGCCGCGCGTTTGCCTCCTGTGGAACGCTGCTGGCACAGTTTGCAGGCGGTGGGGACCCGGCGGCACCGTCACAACCTATTACCCGGTCGAAACCGATATCGACCATTCGGGCGGAGCGTTCCTCCCAACCGCTATGATCGCGGTGAAGGCCACCGACTGGCTTCAGCCTTTCGTCAAATATTCCCGCAGCTATCGGCCGCCGACGGCGATGGAGTCGCTGTTCAGCGGTGCGCATCCCAATACGACGCCCATCCAGTACGCTCCGAATCCGTTCCTCCAGCCGGAACGCGGCAATACCTATGAGATCGGCGCCAATATCTCGCTCGATGGCGTATTTTCCGACAATGATACGCTGCGGATGAAGGTTGTCGCGTTCCACCGCGAAATCGACGATTACATTTCCTTCGGAACGAACGTCTATCGCCCTGAAACAGGAATGGACTACGATTCCTTCGTCAACCTCGATGGCACGACCCGCATGAAAGGGCTTGAATTCGAGGCGAATTATGATGCCGGTTCCTACTATATCGGCGGTTCGTTCACGTGGCTGGATGCGGAATTCCCGACTGCTTACAGCTACAACGGCCAGACGTTCGACGCTGCACCTGCCGCTCTCTTCGTGCCCCCCACGAGTCGTTTCACCGTGGATGCCGGAGCGCGCTTCCTGGAAGAGAAATTGACGGTCGGCGCGCGCGTCACCCATGTCGGAGACAGCGAACCTGCCTACGGGCAATTGGCCGGCAACTACAAGACCGACAAATATACTCTGCTGGACCTTTATGGTTCCTACACATTCAACGAGACGACGACGCTCAGGGTCGCCGTCAACAACGTTGCCGATATCGCCTACGTTCCGGCGCTTGGTTATCGAACGCTTCCGGCACCGGGGCGGACGGCAACGCTCTCCCTCAACGTCAAATTCTAGAATTTCGGCGGCAGTCCTCTGTCGCGGATCCGGGGTTCGCCAAGGGGCGGACATTTGAACTAACCCAAGGAGAAAGCAAATGACTGCAGTCCTTTCATTGACGTCGGCAAGCAGCAATCTGCTCTATTATTTCGAAGAGGTTTGGAGTGCCGGTTTTGCTCCCTATAACGGCAACGGCGCGTTCGATAATCCAACCAGCACGACCCATAGTAACTTTGGCGCCGGCAACGCCACTGATTACGGTGTTGTCCTTGAAGGGAGCCCTCTCGACTACGCGCAGGGCGGGCTGGCGGGTACCAGCGATCTCGACACGATGGAGTTCGGCAACGGCTACAGCTACAATACAGCGTCCGGTTCGAGCCTGACTGGCGTTGATCTGTCAATCGATCTCGGCGGTGCTGCGCCGACCGCCATCTTCAACCAGGCGATCTACTCGCTGACCCATGGTGGCGCCCTGGAAGGCGCCACCTTCTTCGGGCAATCCTTCAGCGGCCTGTACGACTATTTCGCGGAAGTCGGAACGGAACAAATTGGAACATCAGGCGACAACGAGCTTTATTCGTTTGAGGGAAATGACGTCCTGACCGGTGGTGCGGGAGTGGATTACTTCTTCTTTGACCTCAACGGCGCCGGCTTGCTCGATACGGCATTCTCAGTTATCGGCGACGACACGATCGCCGATTTCAACTATGCCGCAGGCGAGGGGATCGTCATCGGGCTCAACAATGCGGCCTACGACACATATGCCGAAATCATCGCGGCGACGTCCAATACTGCATCCGGCGCGGTCATCGATCTCGGTTCCTACGGATCGATCACGTTGACGGGTGTCACGGTCGCAAACCTGTCCGCCTCGAATTTCGAATTCGTCTAACGCGGATCAGACATGTTTGGCTCATCCAAGCGGGTACCGTCGCAGCCTCGTGCTGCGGCGGTCACCTTCGATCTCAAGCATAGCATCGCCGGGATAGCCCTGGTGAGCGGCGTGATCAATCTTCTGGCGCTGACGTCGCCGTTGTTCATGCTGCAGGTCTACGACCGGGTACTGTCAAGCGGCAGCGTTCCGACGCTCGTCGGGCTCGCCGTTCTTGCGGCGGGACTCTATGCGTTCCAGTCATTGCTCGACATCCTGAGAGCGCGTGTGCTGTTGAGGATCGGCGAACGGTTCGACGGGCAGATATCTGGCCGCGTGCATGATGCCATCGTTCGCCTTCCACTTCTGACGCGGATGCCCGGAGATGGTCTGCAGCCGCTGCGCGACCTGGACAATGTGCGCGGCTTCCTGAGCGGCAGCGGTCCAACCGCATTTTTCGACCTTCCATGGATGCCATTCTATCTCGGGATCTGCTTCCTGATGCATGTGTGGATCGGCGTCACCGCCCTCGTCGGCGCGGTCATCCTGATTTCGCTGACGCTCATCGGTAATGTGCTTTCGCAAAAACCGATTCGCGATACGATCGCTCATAACATGGCGCGCAACGGTCTTATGGAGGCAGCCCGCCGCAATGCCGAGATCGTCCAGGCGCTCGGGCTCGGCAAGCGGATTTCTTTGCGCTGGCAAAGGACGAACACCGAATATCTTGCCGCCCATCGCAGAGCTGGCGACGTCGCCGGTGACCTTGGCGGCGTTGCGAAATCGCTGCGCATGGTGTTGCAGTCGGCCATACTTGCGGTCGGCGCCTATCTCGTCATCGAACAGGAGGTCACAGCCGGAGTCATGATCGCCAGCTCGATCATGATGGGCCGGGCGTTGGCGCCCGTCGACCTTGCCATCTCCAGCTGGAAACCTTTCCTCTTGGCGCGACAGAGCTGGGCGCGCATCAAGATCCTGCTGGCCAAGCTTCCTGAAGCGCCGTGCGTCCTGTCGCTGCCGGCGCCGGAGCGCCAACTGCGCCTCGAGGGCGTAACGATCATTCCTCCCGGAGAGAAGAAACCCACCGTTACCAACATCTCGTTCACCGTCGAGCGGGGCAGTGCGCTCGGCATCATAGGCACGTCCGGCTCAGGGAAGTCGACCCTGTCTCGCGCCATTGTCGGCGCGTGGCTGACGGCTGCCGGAAAAGTCCGCATTGACGGCGCCAGCCTTGAGCAGTGGGATCGCGAGATGCTCGGACGTCATATCGGCTATCTCCCGCAAGGCGTCGAGCTGTTCGACGGAACGATTGCCGAAAACATCGCCCGTTTTGAGGACGACCCGGATCCCGCCGCCATTGTCGCGGCGGCCAGGGCCGCCGGCGCCCACGACCTCATCCTGCGCTTCGAGCGCGGTTATGAAACGCCGATCGGTGAAAGCGGATCGGCACTGTCGGCCGGCCAGCGCCAGCGCATCGGCCTGGCGCGGGCCCTTTACGGCGATCCCTTTCTGGTCGTGCTCGACGAGCCGAATGCCAATCTGGACGCAGACGGCGAAGCCGCCGTCGTTCGGGCAATCGCCGCAGTGCGCGAGCGAAGAGGTATTGCCATCGTCGTTGCCCATCGTCCAAGCGCCATTGGCGCCGTCGATCATATCCTGGTGATGGAAGATGGCCGACAGAAAGCCCTGGGGCCACGCGACGAGGTCCTTTCCAAGGTCCTGAAAGCGTCCCGGCCGCCCGGACCGTCGGGCGGTTTCTTCTCGGCCCCTTTCGGCATATCGCCCCTGCGGGTCATCTCAAACCCGGCGCATCCCTCCACCGAGACTGCGGTTGCCGGCGGAAAAGATCATGCAGACGACGACGAACCTGATGTCCAATCTTGACCCCAATTCGGGCGTTTCCCGCTCGATCCGGCTCCACCTGATGGTCGCCTTGCTGGCAAGCGCAGCCCTTGTCGGCGGGGCAGGGGCCTGGGCTTCCGTCACCAATCTATCCGGTGCTGTTATCGCCTCGGGGCATTTCGTAGTCGATTCCTATGTCAAGAAGGTGCAGCATCCGACCGGCGGTGTGGTCGGCGAAATCCGGGTCCGTGAGGGTGACGAAGTGAAAGCGGGCGACATAGTCATCCGCCTTGATGCGACCCAGACGCGCGCCAATCTCGCAATCGTGACCAAACGGCTGGACGAGCTTGTGGCAAGGCTGGCGCGGCTCGAGACCGAACGCGACGATCTGGCGGTGATCGTCTTTCCCGATTGGCTGCTGGCACGTCGCGACAACGCCGATGTCGCTTCGGCGATTTATAGCGAAATGCGGCTATTCGACTTCCGGACTCAATCTCGAAAAGGCAAGAAAGCCCAGCTCGCAGAGCGCATCACCCAGTACGAGCATGAAATCGAAGGCCTCAAGGCTCAGGAAGATGCATATCAGCAGGGGATAGAGGTTCTTGCCAAGGAGATAGGTTCCCTCACCGGCCTCAGGCAAAAGGGCATCGTCTCGGATCAGCGCCTGAACAGCCTCAAGACGCAGCTCGCGACCTATGGCGGGGAACGGGGGGAAAAGATCGCCTATCAGGCGCAGGCGGCCGGCCGGATCACCGAGACGCGGCTGCAGATCCTCCAGGTCGACCAGGACCTGAAAACCGAGGTTGGTAGGGAACTGCGCGAAGTGCAGGCGCAATTCGGCGAATATGTCGAGCGCAAGATCGCGGCTGAAGACGAGTTGCGCCGGATCGACATCACCGCGCCTCAGTCCGGTATCGTCCACCAGCTTGCCGTCCACACAATAGGAGGCGTGGTCGCCCCTGCCGACCCCATCATGCTGATCGTTCCCGAAGACGACGACTTGGCGCTAGAAGTGCAGATCGCGCCGCGGGATATCGACCAGATCCAGCTCGGTCACAAGGCCGTGCTGCGCATGTCGGCTTTCAATCTGCGCACCACACCCGAACTGAAGGGCTATGTCGATCGTATCGCCGCGGACCTCACCGTCGACGAGCGCACCGGTCGATCCTATTATCTGGTCCGCATATCGGTGCCGCACGCGGAAATTCGCAAGCTTGAGGATCTTTCACTTGTTCCCGGCATGCCAGCCGAAGCCATGATCAGGACAGGAGATCGCACCGCCCTTTCCTATCTTGTGAAACCGCTTTCCGACCAGATCAACAGGGCGTTCCGAGAGGAATGACCCTGTCGGCTGACCCTTCACGACGGCAACGAAAACGAGGACTTGATGCACGACAGAGCTGGATGCCGGTCACCACGGTCATCAAGCGATCCTCGGGCAGACGGGGAGCTTGTTGCGCGCCGGCAGCAAGCCATTTCGATTTCGTCAAGTCTTCCCCCGGTAGTCGATTTGGCGCGAGGCGACCGGGTCGCCGCCTCGCGCCTGTGGCGTCATATCCGCACTACAGCTTGTTGATGCGGTCGATCATGCCTCGCGGCCAGGACGAGGACAGCGGCGATCCGGCATACTGCTTCTGGGCATAGTCGCGGAAGGCAGCAACATCCGGCTCGTAGACTTCCAGGCCCTTGTCCTTGAAGAATTGTATGAGCTCGCTTTCCTGCTTGAGGTATTCGGCCGTGCTCCAGGCGAACGCCTTCTTGGCGACGTCCCGCATGCGCTTCTGCTCGGTTTCGGGAAGCTTGTCGAAGACGGAGGAGCCGATCAGCAGCATGCCAAATCCGACATTGTGGCCCGTCAGTACAATCTGGTTCGTCACCTCGTAGAACTTCATCAGCTTGTCGTTGGGCAGCGGATTGTCCTGCGCGTCTATCGCACCGGTCTGCAGACCGGTGTAGACCTCGGCGTAATCCATGGCGACGGGATTGGCGCCAATCGCCTTACCGAGGAACTGCCAGCTTTCGCCGCCCGGCATGCGAAGCTTGACGCTGGCTAAGTCCTCCGGCTTGGATACTTTCTTGTTTCCCTTGAGGTTTACGTGGCGTGCTCCGTAATAGGCGGGCGCCAGGATCTCCACTTTCAGTTTCTCGCGAGCCGTTTTTCTGAACTCCTCGCCGACGTCGCTCTCGAAGATCTTGTTGAGATGATCGGCGTCGCGAACCACATAGGCCGCGCCGAGGATATCGAATTCGGGCGCCTGCTTGGCAAAGTCCGAAGGCGGCAACATTGCCATCTCCAGGTTGCCGCGCTGAACGGCGACCCGCTCCGTGCCCTGCTTGAACAGCGTCGATCCGAAATAACCCTGAAATTCGTAGTCGGATCCCATCTCCTTCGCGAAGATGTTGGTCAGTGCGAGCGAACGCGGCGCATCTGCTGTGGTCACGTCCGCAAAACGCAGCTTGGTGGCCGCAAGTGCCGCACCGGGCAGTCCGGCCGATGCCGCAACCGCGGCCGCGCCCGCCAGAACGTGTCGTCTCGATAAGGCCTGCATGTCTTCCTCCCCTTCAGCGCTCCCGGCGCTCCTCAGATTGCAAATCGGTGTTCCGCGAATCCCTGCGCCACGCCCTCGAGGGCGAAGACGGCGCCCGCCATGGGCTCGGCCGCTCGCTGTTCCTCCGTCAGGAATTTCGATGCAGTGGTGATGAACAGCGTTCGGTAGTCTCGCCCCCCGAAACAGACGCAGGTCGGATTGCTGACAGGCATGGATAAAACGGTGTCGATACGTCCATCCGGGGCGTAACGTAGCACCCGTCCTCCGCCGAAGAAGACGGTCCATAAACCGCCGTCCACATCGAAACAGGCTCCGTCCGGCCGATCGCCCGTCGCCGAATAGTCGGCAAACATCCGCCGTTCCGTGACCGACCCGGTAAGCGGATCCACGTCGAGGATCCAGCTCTGGTAGCGGCGTGTATCGGTAAAATGCATGCGGCGCCGGTCCGGCGAGAAGGCGATGCCGTTGCTCACGATCACCTGGTCAAAGATCCTCTCGACGGTGCCATCCGGATCGACGCGGTAGAGCGCGCCATTCGGGCGGTGGAGCTGGTTGTCCATGGTCCCGATCCACAGCCGGCCCCAGGCGTCCACCCGTCCGTCGTTAAGGCGATTATCGATCCCGCTTTCGATCTCCGCGAAGAGCCGAAGCTCGCCGTCGTCGGAGCGGGTGAAAAGCGACAGGTCACGGGCGAGGAGGTGGCCTCCCGAAGAGGTAAACGCCTGGCTGCCGAGATAGGTGACGTCCGGATCAGGGAAAACGTCATGGCGGCCGGACGATAGATCGAAGCTTTGCAGCTTCGGCTTTTCGATGTCCACCCACCATAACTTGCGCGTCCTGTCGCACCAAAGGGGCGTTTCACCCAATTGGTCCGCCGTACGCACCACGCAATCCAGTTTTTCGGCGGAGATCATCCTCTCAACCATCAAAACCTCTCATATCGATCGTGCCTTCGCCTGAACTCATTGATCAGCGGCAGCCTCACCGTGTCCTGGACCAGCGCGATCGCACGCGTCGGGCCGCCGGTGAGCTGACGCCGTGTGGAAAGCTCGCCTGCTATGATCCTCATCACGTCCCGCATGCCTCTGTCCGCCATGGACGCTGATCCTGTGGGGCAGCGGTCAGGGACATGGTAGATGCTCCTCCAAGCTCTGTGACGGTCGGCGAACACACAGACGACCGTTCGAAGCTTTTGGCTCCGGCGAAAACGAACTGAATGTCGAGAAGCTTGGCGCCTCTCCTCCCCAGGAAAATAAATAAACGTACTATTTGGTTAATTCAAGCGGAAGCGAGCGGGCGCTCCGATTTTTCTGGACCGCGCCAGTCTCTTCACCTGTGGGAAAGCGGATGGCGTCAGCGGCGGCGGGCGATGTCAGCTCAGCTTTAACTCGGATACACGGGAAACGTTCGGTCTTTGGGATTGATCTCAGGCCATGGCTCCGGTCGCAGCTTTCCGCCTGCGAGCTTCCGGAAGTGGCGCTTCGGCGGCATAGCTTCCATAAACCAATCCCACGAAGTAAAAATCATGGGTTGACGGTTCGATGCCTTTCAAGATCTGCGGCTACTCCAGTGTGTTGATAGCGTCTTTGCCGTGTGCATGTTGCCGTACAGGTATTCCCAGAACTCATCTCTCTCTTCGACGGCCGTTCTCGACCATGCTTCATCGACGGCCATTTCTCCACACCAGTAGGCATAAACGAACGGTGCGCGGAGGCGGTGGCCCAGAAAAGCGAGGCGTGATCGGGTTATGTCAGGAGACTGTAAGGACGCGGCCGCGATATCCGGTAGGAATTCGTCAAGTGACCGCTCCAAGCCGAGCACCTGCCAGGCGGCGCGGCACCTGAGCGCCGAACGAAGCCGCTGCAGCAGGTGGCCGAGATGATCCTCTGGTGTTTCGATCCAGTCGAGAAACTGCAGGCCATTATCGGCAATGCCTTCGAAAATGGCCGAACTCGCCGAACTCGTGACGACCTGAGCCGCATCGAGCGGCATGAGGCCTTCCGTCACGCGCCTCTCGCGCAGTTTCAGATGAACGAGATGGCCCGGAAAGGCTTCGTGCACCGCGAGGTGCTTGAGGCTGAACGCAGTGTAGGGAAAATCGATATTGAGCAACAACCGCCTTTCGGGGAAATCGCAATAGGCCGAATACGGGACGTTCCGCTGACCGATCGGCTTGAGCCATTCGCCACCGAGCCAGTCAGCCTTCAGCGCGGTTGCGAGAGCCCCGCATCTTGCCCGCGCCTGACGCTGAAAGTCCGCCAGCACGTCCAGCACCTTGTCGGCAGGTATGCGTGCACGCTCCTCCCAGCGCGCAAGATCTTCCGACAGGTTCCCGCCGCGGAAGCCGAGTTCGTCCAACGCCTCGCGGATCCCCTTGTGATAGCTCGCGATGATCTCTTCGGGGATGTCGCGCACATCGACGCGGATCTGTCGTTCCAGCCTTTCGGCAAAGCTGATGGTCTCGCCGCGGAAGGTGGCGATCAGGGCGAGCAGTGAATCCGACATCTCGTCGAGCCAGTCCCGGCGCAATGCGTTTTCCGCTTCTCCGAGGCGGTCGCGCAAGGACAGGAGTGCGCTTTCCGCCTCCTCGTAGGTGCCGAATGGACGCGGCGAAACGTCGGCGACAGCGACCGGTATCAAACCTTCGGCATCGAGAATACCGGCATTGCCATTGCGCCTGCGATAGAGCAGGTCGAGACCTGCTGTTATCGCCGCCATCTCTCTTCCCAATTCCATCCATCTTACCCCTGATTTTTCACAAAAATCCCGCCCCGGACGATGATCGGCATATGGGCGCCCTGATGTGTCAGCAGCGACATGTCGCTGAGCGGATTGCCGTCGACCACGACCAGGTCAGCGAAGGCACCCGGCGCGATGCATCCGATCTTGCCCTCCATCCTAAGCAACTTGGCTGCGACATGCGTTGCGGAGGCGATGACCTCATGGGCGGGCAGGACGCGTGTGCGGATCACGAATTCCTCTGACTGATGCCGGTGCATTTCGCCGAGCAGATCGGTGCCGTAAGCCATCGGCAGGCCGGCGTCGCGCATGATCGATAGCGATTCCATGCCGGCCAGCCGCACGGAATCGACTTTGGCGACGGAGGCGGGCGGCAGGCCGAGCGCCGGCCCCTCGACGCCGAGCTTCTCGTAGGTGACGAGCGTCGGCACGGAGATGCAGCCGTTTTCGACGGCAAATGTCGCAGTTTCCGCCGTGATCAGGTTGCAGTGTTCCAGTGAGTGGATCCCGCATTCGATCGCCCGGCGGATCGCCTTGTCGGTATAGAGATGCGCTGCGACATAGGTGCCGGCATTCTCCGCCTCCTCGACGGCGGCGATCAGCTCTTCCCGCGAGAAGCCGAGGAAATGGATCGGGTCGGTCGGCGAAGCGATGCCGCCGTTCGCCATGACCTTGATGAAATGGGCGCCCGATTTCAGTTCTTCGCGGGCGGCCTTGCGGACTTCCGGCACTCCGTCGCAGATGCGCCCGAGATTGCCGAGCGTATGGCCGGTCTTCGGCGTCGGCGTGTCGTCATAGGGGCCGCGATAGTCCGTATGGCCGCCGGATTGCGAGAGCGCCTTGCCGCAGATATTGAGCCGTGGTGTCGGCCAGGGCGCTTCCTGCGTGGCGGCCAGCAGGCCGGAGGTCGCGCCACCCAAATCACGCACCGTGGTGAAGCCGCGCATCAGCATGTCGCCCATGATCTTGAAGGCGCGCACGGTGACGATCGGATCCGGAAGTTTCGCGTTCTGGCCGAGGTTCGCCATGCCGGCGATAACATGCACATGGGCGTCGATCAGGCCCGGCATCAGCACCTTGCCGGCAAGATTGATCCGCTGCGCGCCGGCACTGTTGATGGAGGGCGAAACCTCGCGGATCAGGTCGCCCTCGACGAGAACCGAGACCGGCTCGCTCGCCTGGGGGCTCGTTCCGTCGACAATGCGTGCATTTTCGAAGAGATAGGAGGTCACGGTCTTGTTCCTTTTCCATCTCTGGGCGCATGGCCGGCGCGGCGGGCTTCGAGGAAGGCGGGGATCAGCAGCGGAGCGAATTTCCGGGCGATCTCGACATGCGTTTCCTCGTAGAAGAATTCTTCGTGCAGCAGGTTGATCGTGCCGATTGTTTCGCCGTCATAGACGACCGGGATGTTGATCGCCGCATCGAGCCCGATGCTGGCAATCAGTTCGTGATCGAAGAAGGCCCATTTGATGGCGTCTCGGTCGCGGCCGAGAAAGGGTTGCTGCCGGCGCAACACCAGGTCGCCCCAGGGCGTGACCCCCATCGGCTTGCGGCCGAAGACGGGATAGACGTCCGGCATGTTCGAATAGACGCGCGCCACCTCGTCGCCATCCGTGTAGAGCAGCGTCAGCAGGCGGTGGCCAACGTGCCTGGCGAGAGCGGCGTCCAGCGCGTCGTAGAAGAAGTTTGGCTGGCCAGGTTCTGCCAGAAGCCCGATCAAGTCCTCGATCATCGTGAAACTCCTCTATCGGTGATGGCAGGCGACGGACTGGCCGTCGGCCTTGTGTTCGAGCCGCGGTTCGATTTGGCGGCAGATATCGGTCGCGAGGGGGCAACGGGTGTGGAAGGCGCAGCCCAAGGGTTTTCGCGTGGCGCTCGGAATGTCGTCGCTGACGGCGCTGAACTTGTGACGCTGGCGCGGATCATGCGCCGGCGCCGAACGCAGCAGCAGTTCCGAATAGGGGTGAAGGGGTTTCGTGAAGATCGTATCTTTCGACCCTGTCTCGACGATCTTGCCGAGATACATGACGGCGACCCGGTGCGAGACGTGTTCGACCACGCCGAGATCATGGGAGATGAACAGGTAGGAAAGGCCGAGTTCCTTCTGCAGGTCGCCTAGCAGGTTGAGGATCTGCGCCTGTACGGACACGTCCAGTGCAGAAACCGGCTCGTCGCAGACGATGATATCGGGCTTCAGGGCCAGCGCCCGGGCAATGCCGATCCTCTGGCGCTGGCCGCCGGAGAACTGGTGCGGGAAATTGTCGGCCTGGTCGGGCCTCAAGCCCACCAGCGACATGAGCTTGGCGACCTCGGCTCGCCGTTCCTCGATCGTGCCGATGCCATGGATATCGAGCGGCGCGCGGATGATGTCGCGCACCCGCTGGCGCGGGTTGAGCGAGGAGAAAGGATCCGGGAAGATGATCTGCATGCGGCGGCGGTAGGATCGCGGGATGCTCCGCATTTGCGTGACGTCCTCGGCACCCTGCATGGCGATCTGTCCCTCGGTGGCCTTCACGAGGCCCATGAGGGCGAGCCCGGTGGTCGACTTGCCGCAGCCGCTTTCGCCGACAAGGCCGAGCGTTTCGCCCGGACCGATCGAGAAGGAAACGCCGTCGACGGCCTTCACCTCGCCGACCTGCCGCTGGAAGACGCCGGAGCGGATGGCAAAATGCACCTTGAGGTTCTCAACGGAGAGGAGAGGGGCCGCAGCATCAGGCATTGTCATGCTCCCAGCAGGCGGCAAAATGACCGGGTTTCTTTTCGATGAAGGGTGGGCGTTCCTCCAGGCAGCGGGCCGAGGCGCCGGGACAGCGGGGCGCAAAGGCGCAGCCCTTCGGCAGGTCCCAGAGCGGCGGCACGGTGCCGGGAATATCCGTCAGCCGTTCCGGGGCGGCTTTGCTCCTGTCCCGATGGGGGACGGCGCCCATCAGGCCGATCGTATAGGGATGGATCGGGTTTTCGAAGAGTTCGTAGACGCTGCATTCCTCCACCCGCCGGCCGGCATACATGACGATGACGCGGTCGGCGATTTCGGCAACCACGCCGAGATCGTGGGTGATCAGGATCTGGGCGGTGCCGAGCCGCTTCTGCAGGTCGGAAATCAGTCCGAGAATCTGCGCCTGGACGGTGACGTCGAGGGCCGTTGTCGGCTCATCGGCGATGATGATCTTCGGCTCGCAGGCAAGCGCCAGAGCAATCATCGCGCGCTGCCGCATGCCGCCGGAGAGTTCATGGGGATATTGCCGGGCGCGGCGTTCGGGGTCCGGCATCTGGACCAGTTCCAGGCATTTGACGGCGCGCGCAAAGGCCTCGCGTCGCCCAAGCCTTCGATGCTGGCGGACGGATTCAGCGATCTGTTCGCCGATCGTCAGCACCGGGTTCAGCGCCGATAGCGGTTCCTGGAAGATCATGGCGATCTTGTCGCCGCGGAAATCCTCGACCTTGCGTCGATCCATGGCGAGAAAGTCCTCGCCATGGATCCTGATCGAGCCGGATGCGACGCGGGCGCCGTCGGGCAGGAGGCGCAGCAGCGACAACGCGGTCATCGATTTGCCGCAGCCGCTTTCGCCGACGATGCAGACCGTCTCGCCGGCGCGCACCGAAAGGCTCATCTCCGAGACGACGGGAAAGGCCCCGTTCTCCCCGAGGATCTCGACATTCAGGTCGCTGACGGCAAGCGCCGGTTCCATCGTCTTTTCCATTGCTCGATCCTGCATCCGTTCATTCCATCTGCCGGAGGGATCCGATCAGTCGGTGGACCCTTCGATATTGCCGACCATGAAGCCGTAATCGCCCGCCTCGACGAGGTTGCGGGTCAGGTGCTGCATGACCATGATGCCGGTTTCGAAGGGCGTCGGGATTTCCTCGATCGTCTCGAAGTCGTAGGGGCTGACGACGCGGCCGAGCAGCGAACCGCCCTTGATGATCTCGCCATTCGCCGGAGAAAGCGGCTCCAGCCAGCCGCCATGCTTCGGGCGGATGCCGACGAGTTCGGTGACCACGACCTGTTTCGGATTGGGCTTCACTTCGCCTTCGATCGAGCCGATCAGGCGAAGCTGGTTCATCAGGCCAGCGACGGTGAGCTCGACATAGGGGGTTTGGTCGACGATGCCGCCGCCGAGCTCGATGGTCACGACCTTGGTGCCATGGCGGTCCATCGAAACGGATTTGCTGGTGCCGGAATAGACCGTGCCGGCCTTTCCGGTCGTCGGGCGATAGAGGATCTTCGAACCGAAGGCACGCGACAGCGGCTCGTCATTCCAGATGTAGACATAGTCGACGGTCGGCCGATCCGTGCCGGAATGCAGGTCGAGATTGTAGTCGATCTTGGCGTAGAACTCGTGTGCCAGCGCATCGGCGAGCTGCTGGCTGTAGGTACCGCGCGGATCGCCGGGGAATTCGCGGTTGAGGTTCAGCTGGTCGAGCGGATTGTGACGATGATTGACGGCGAAGGAACGCGGGTTGGCGACCGGCAGGAGAATGATGCGGCCCTTGAGCGGCATGTCCTTGATGATGCGGTAGAGTTCCAGGATCGCCTGCGAGCCGGTGTTTTCGTTGCCGTGGATGGAGGCGGAAATCCCGACGGTCGGGCCGTCCTGTTCGCCCACCAGTTCGTGCATGAAGATCACCGCGTCGCTGCCGTCCGCGTGGGTGGTGAATTTGGGACGAAGCTTGTTGATTGACTTGACCATGGATGTTTCCTTTCAGTGTCGTTGTCGTCTTGATCCTGAGGTTTTGGCTATTTCTTCTTGCCCGCAGAGCGCGAGAGATGCCGCGGGTCGAGCACATCGCGCAGGCCGTCGCCGAGCAGGTTGAAGCCGAGTACCGTCACCATGATCGTGGCGCCCGCTATGATTGCCAGCCACGGCTCGTCCCGCATGAAGCGTGTTCCGTAGGCGAGCGTCCAGCCCCAGGTAGGCGCCGGCGGCGGCAGGCCGAAACCGAGGAAGCTGAGCGCCGATTCCGAGATGATCGCGGTGCCGAAGCCGAGCGAGGCGAGCACGATGATCGGCCCTATCGCATTGGGCAGGATTTCCTTGACGAGGATGCGGACCGGATGGGCGCCGAGCGCCCTTGCGGCCTGCACATAGTTCTGCTCGCGCAGGACCAGCGTCGTCGCGCGAACCACTCGCGCATATTCCGTCCAGGCGACCACGATGATGGCAATTGCCACGTTGACGATGCCGGGGCCGAGCACCGCGACGATGGCGAGTGCGAGCACGATCGCCGGAAAGCCCAGGAAGATGTCGGTGATCCGCATCAGGATCAGGTCCGTCCAGCCGCCGAAATAGCCGGCGGCGAGCCCGACCGTCGTGCCGATGAGAGCCGACGCCGTGACCGAGATGCAGGCGATGGTCAGCGAAACGCGTGCGCCGTAGATCAGCCTTGCCCAGAGGTCCCGCCCGAAATTGTCGGTGCCGAGCCAGTGGGTGAGCGTCGGGCCGGAGAAGCGGTTGCGCATGTCCATCTGCTCGATGCCATGCGCCGACAGATAGGGCGCGAAGACCGCACAGATGACGATCGCCAGCACGATCGACATGCCGAGGATCAGGGAGATATTGCGGAAACGCCTGGATAATCTCATGAGCCTCAACCCAAACGGATGCGCGGATCGACGACCGCATAGAGAAGATCGACGACGAGGTTCACCAGTGCGAAGATGATCGCGAAGGTGAGCACGATGCCCTGGATGAGCGGCAGGTCGCGCTGCGAGATCGCCGTGATGGTCAGCTGGCCGAGGCCCGGCCAGGCGAAGATGGTCTCGGTCAGCACCGCGCCACCGAGCAGGGCGCCGAAGCGCAGGCCGACGACGCTCAGCACCGGGAGGAGCGCGTTGCGGAACGCATGGCGAAGGATGACGCGCTGGCGGCGCAGGCCCTTGGCATAGGCGGTGCGGACGAAGTCCTCACGCAGGACTTCAAGCATCGCCGTGCGCACGAGCCGCGAGATGATCGCGGCAGAGTTCGCGGCAAGCGCCACTGCCGGCAAAAGGATATGCGCGAAACTGTCGACGAGAACCTGCGGCCGGCCGGTAAGAGCCGCCCAGAGCGCTTCGGGGAAGGGTGTTCCGCGGCCGATGGCCGGAAGCCAGCCGAGCGTCACGGCAAAGAGCAGCATCAGCAGCAGGCCGAGCCAGTAGACCGGCATCGAAACGCCAAGCTGGGCGAAGATCATCGAGACGGTATCGACGATCGAACCCTGTCGCGTGGCAGCCAGCACCCCGAGCGAGATGCCGACGAGACAGGCAAGGATCAGCGCGACAACCGCAAGCTCGATGGTCGCGCCCAGCCGACCGGCGATGATTTCCGACACCGCCTGGTTCTGGAAGATCGAGCGGCCCATGTCGCCCTGCAGCAGGCGGGCGAAATAGGCGCCGAGGCGGACATACCAGGGATCGTTGAGGCCGAGCGCGTTGCGCAGGTTGTTGATCGCTTCGACCGACGCCTCCTGGCCAAGCAGGACGGAGGCCGGATCGCCGGGGATCAGCAGCAGCAGGCCGAAGGTGACGACGACCATGCCGGCTGCCATCGGGATGAGCAGCAGCAGACGGCGGACGATATAGGCTAGCATGGGTCAGCTCCCCTTGGCTGTGCCGGCGCGAAGGTCATGACAGCACGATCTCCTCGAAGCGGCGCGGGAATTTCGTGAGTGAATCCGGACCTTGCCCGGTGACGAGAACCGTGTCGGCGAGGCGAAAACCGCCAACCTCCGGCACGTAGAGCGCCGGCTCGCTCGAACAGATCATCCCTTCCTGGAGAATAGTCTGGTCGCCGGCCTCGACCCAGGGCGGTTCGTGGAAGGCAACGCCCATGCCGTGGCCGACGCGGTGCTTGAGATAGGGACCCATGCCCTGTTCGCGGATATAGGCAAGCGCGGTGATATCGGCAGAGGCGCAGGTGCGGCCGGCGACGAGGCCTGCCGTGCCCAGCCGCTGCGCTTCCTGGGCGATGGCGTAATATTTCTCGTGATCCTTGCCCGGTTCGCCGAGTACGAACGTGCGCTCGCTTTCCGCCGAGCGGCCGCCGACCCGGCAACCCAACGACAAGATAAAACTCTCACCCGGCTGGATGCGACGGTGAGAGATGATGCCGTGCGGGTAGGCCGAGTTCGGTCCGCCATAAACCAACCCGCCCGCCAGCGTTGGGACATTCATGATGTACTCGTGCTCGTTTTCCATGATGTCGAGCGCATGACGCACCACATGCGCCTCCAGCGCTATCTCGCTCGGCAGCGGCTTGCCGGCCCGGAAGGCGTCGGTGACGAGATCGACGCCCGCCTGGACCATGGCGTCGGATATGCGTGCCGCCTCGCGATGCAGCCGCAGCTCTGCGGGATATTTCACCTGCCGCATCCTGGCGACGATATCCGTCGGCATTACGCGGTTGTTTGGAAAGAGCCCGGCGAGTTCCTTCGCCCGTCCCACCGAAAGCCCGTAGGAATGGGCAATATCGCCTCTGATTTCGCCGATCGAACGCGCGAGCAGCGAGAAGGCCCGATCTACGCCCGGAAATTCGAAATAGACGAGGGTTTCTGCCGCCACGTTCTGACGGTCGGCGTGCTCGCGCTCCAGTTCGGGGATCATCAGGATCGCATCCGTTGCGGTCAAAGCCAGCGCCACCGGCCGTTCGTTCGGTCGGAAGGAGAAGCCGGTCGTGTAGAGCACGTCGTCGGCAGCATCGAGGATCAGCAGGCCCATGCCCTTTTCCTCCATGCGGGCGCGGATGTCGCGATGGAGCCGCTGGTAGAATTCCGGTGCTAGGCGCTGGCTGAAACTCATTTTCCGAACCTCAGGCGATGATGACGTCTTCGAGCTTGCGGGGATAGAGCGTCATGCTGTCCGGCCCTTCGGCCGTAATCAGCACGGTGTCGGCGATGCGGTAGCCGGCAAAGCCCGGTACGAAGATCGCCGGCTCGCTGGAGGTGATCATGCCGGGCTCCAGGATCGTCTGGTCGCCGCCTTCCACCCAGGGCGCCTCATGGAACATGATGCCCATCCCATGGCCGACGCGATGGAGCAGGTATTCGCTCATGCCGCTGTCGCGGATATAGGCAAGCGCCAGGTTGTCCGCCGAAGCACAGGTATGCCCGGCGATCAGCGCCGCAGTCGCCATGCGCTGCGCCTCGTAGGCGACGGCATAATGCTCCCGTTGCAGCTTCGACGGTTCGCCGATGAAGAAGGTGCGTTCGCTTTCCGAAGCGCGAGCGCCAACCCGACAGCCGAGCGACAGGATGATGCTTTCGCCGATCTTCACCGGATTGCCGGTCGGCATGCCATGCGGGAAAGCAGACCGCGGGCCGGAATAGACGAGCCCGCTTGCCAGTCCCTGCACCAGCAGGACGTCCTCATGCTCCTCGTGCATGGTGCGCATGGCGTGGCGGGAAACGTAGGATTCGATCTCGACCTCGCTCGGCAACGGGCCGCCCTTCCGCATCGCCTCGCGGATCATATCGACGCCGACCTCGACCATCCGGTCGGACAGGCGCGCGGCCTCGCGGTGCAGGGCGATCTCTTCCGGATGTTTCCGGAGCCGCATCTGTTGGACGATATTGCTCGGGATCACCCGTTCCGCATTCGGAAAGGCGCTTTCGATGGGTTTTACCCGGGCAAGCGAGATCGCGTGGCCATAGGCGACGGTTCCCCTGAGCCCGGCAAACTTCCGGCCGAGCACCGCGTGCCACGGGTCGATCCCTGGAAACTCGAAATAGACGATCGCCTCTGCGGCTATATGCTGGTGTGCCGCGTGGGTGCGCTCCAGTTCCGGAAGCAGCAGGAAAGCATTCGTCGCCGTGATCGCCACGACCACCGGCCGCTCTGTCGTGTAGTGCGAAAATCCGGTCGTGTAGATGACGTCGTCGTTGGAATCGAGAAGCAGCAGATCGATGCCGGCCGCGTCCATCCGCTTGCGGATGTCGGCCTGAATTTTCGCGTAGAAGTCCGCGCCGAGACGCTGTGAGAAAGCCATCGGGTCACCCTGGAACTACAATTTCGGCTATGGCGCGGGCCGACCTCCAATACTGGATTGGCCGGCCCGCGATCTGAGCATCAGTCCTTGAGGCCGATCATGCCGCGCATGTTGCCGCGCGAGGTCGCCTGCACCTCGAAGGGCAGTTTCTTCGAGTAGAAGAGCTGGTAGCCCTGGTAGGAGACGATGTAGTAGGGCAGGTCGCTCGCCAGCAGCGTTGCGACCTTCTGGTAGGCTGCGGTGCGGTCCGCCTGGGTGGTTGCCGAACGGCCCTGCTTCAGGAGATCATCGACTGCCGGATTGGAATATCCGCCCCAGTTGGTCGAGCCGCCCGTGGTCAGCTGGGCGAACAGGAGACGGTCCGGATCGACGATGTTCAGCCAGCCGAGCAGCGCGATCTGGTGCTGGCTCTTCTGCACGTAATTGGTGGAGAAGGACGGCCAGTCGCTGACCTGCGTCTTGGCATCGACGCCCGCGGCCTGGAAATTCGCCTGCATGAATTCGACCGTCTGGACGCGGTTGCTGTCTTCGCTATGGGTGGACAGAACGATGCTTAGCGGCTTGCCCCCCTTGTCGAGGATGCCGTCGCCGTTGGTGTCCGCCCAGCCTTCTTCCTTGAAGAGCTTCTTGGCACCCTCGACGTCGAAGACCGGCTGCTTGATGTCCTTCGAATAGGCCCAGGATGAGGGAAGGACGATCGAGGAAGCCACTGCATCGACACCCTGGTAGATGTCGTTAACGATGGTCTTCTGGTCGATCAGCATCGAGAAGGCCTGCCGCATCTTCGGGCTCGAGAGCAGCGGATCCTTGGTGTTGAAGTTGATGTAAGTCACGCCGAGGCCCGGCTGAACGACGGCGCCGAAGCGCTTGTCCGCCTGCAGCCGCTTTATGTCCTGCGGTGCCAGCGGCGACTGGATAATGTCGAGGTCGCCGGCTTCGAAGGCCTGGGCGCGGGCCGAGCCGTCACCGATGATCTTGATGGTGACCTTGTCCACCTTCGGCTTCTCGCCCCAGTAATTCGGATTGGGCTCGAGCTGGATGGCGCTGCCGCGTGTCCAGGAGGCGAATTTCATCGGGCCTGCGCCGACCGGCTTCAGCGCAATGTCCGTGCCAGCTTCGACCAGCGCCTTTGAAACGATGCCGATGTCGAGATAGCTGAGCAGCGGTGCATAAGGTGCGGAAAGCGTGAATTTCACCGTCTGGGGATCGACCGCCTCCACGGCCGAAATCGGCGTATAAAGCGCCCGCATCGGCGCGTTGAAATCCTTGTTCAGGATCGAGTTGAAGGTGAAGACGACGTCAGCCGCTGTCAGCGGGCTGCCGTCCGAGAACTTGAGGTTCGGGCGGAGCTTGAAGATCCAGGTCGTCGGATTGGGGGTTTCCCAGCTTTCGGCGAGATCCGGTTTCGCTTCCAGGCTTGGTGTCGTGTGGACCAGGCCGGAATAGATGAGGTCGATCACGCGGTAAGCGGTCGTGTCGCGCGAAAGGCGCGGGTCCAGCGTGCCGGCATCGACGTCTGTCCCGATGGTGACGGTCGCGGCTTGCGCGGACGAAAGGGCGGTGAAGGAAAGTCCTGCAAGCAGGAACGCGGCTGTGATCGATAGTGCTTTGCTCATGTCTGTTCCCCTTATTGGTTTGGTTCATTCAAAGCGTTGCTCGTATCAGCGGGTCTTGGTCCTCCGCGACGCGAGTTCGGAAACCCTGGCCGGCGCTTCGCCGTCCGTGATCTTGTTGTGGCGCAGTTCGGCAAGTGCCGGTGCAAGAAGGTTCTCAAGCACGCCGGGATCGGGCGAATGGCGGTATTCGAAGCAGCGTTTGTTCGGTCCGGCGAGATCGGCGACATGGTCGGCGCCGGAGGCGAAAATGACGACATCACAACGGGCGATGATGTCGGCGAGATCGTCGGCATAGGACCATGCGACGGTGATGTCGGAAATATGCGGCGCGAACTCGCGCACGCTCGGGCGCATGATGGCGATATAGTCCTTGAGCTGCGTGACGGCGGCGACCCGCGTGCGCGGATCGAGAAGTGCGAGCGACTGCCGGGTCCGCTCCGACGGGATGAAGCGGATCGCCAGGATGTTGGCCTCCGGCACAAAACCGCGGATCTCCACCTCGCGATGCACGAAGGTGAGCACGAGGTCGGCATTGCGGCACTGCTCGCGGACTTCGGCGCTGTCGCGCACCTGATCGGCTGTGACCAGGCTGATCACATCGTTCGCAGCAAGCGTCGGGCGGATCTGCTCGACGTAGTCGCGCGCCGGCGCCTCGAAGATGCCGACGAAGACGATGTTCAGATGAACCCGCGGTTTCCTGAGCCGCGCCTGGGCCTGTACCATGGAGGCGAGCGTGACCGGCGAAATTCCGAGCCGTTCCGCCTTTTCGAGCAGGCTGTCGATATCCGCGCTCAGCACGTTCGCCGGTGCCACGCGGCCGATCTGCCGGTTTGGCTCATAGGCGGTAAAAGCCCCGAGGCCGGCCCGGATCTCCACCAGCCCTTCGGCCCGAAGCTGCTTGTAGACTTCGGCCACCGTCATCGGCGCGATGTCGAGTTCGGCGGCCAGCTGGCGCACCGACTGCAGTTTCACGCCCTTCGGCATGTCGCCAAAGGACAGCATGTAGGCCAGCAGTCCGTAGAGCTGTTTGCCGACCGGAACCGGGAGGGAGCGGTCGATGCTGGAGGCGTCGATGGTGAACATATGTGTATTACTCGTTTGATACACGAACCGTAACACGAGATGCGAGGATGACAATCCCCCTGATAAAAATTTGCATATTTCAACAGCAAGGCGATTGAATGCCTTGAAAGATTCCAATTATATGGCTTTTTCCAAGCCGGCCGCGCGGCAGGTGGCGCTTCTTGAAGGCGAGGTGTATCAATGGATTATGTCAATCTTGGTCGGACTGGCCTGAAGGTTTCGCGTCTCGCGCTCGGCTGCATGACCTTCGGATCGAGCGAATGGGCGCCTTGGGTGCTGGATTTCGAAGACAGTGCCAAGATCCTCCGGCAGGCGGTCGATCTCGGCATCAACTTTTTCGACACGGCGGACATGTATTCGCTCGGCAAGAGCGAGGAGATCACCGGCAAGGTGTTGCTGGACCTCGTTCCCCGCCACAAGCTTGTGATCGCCACCAAGCTTTTCCATCCGATGAGCAGCGACATCAACGACCGCAGCCTGTCACGCAAGCATATCCTCGACGCGGTCGACGGCAGCCTGAAGCGCCTCGGTACCGACTATATCGACCTCTACCAGTTGCACCGGTTCGACTACGGCACGCCATTGGAGGAGACGCTGGAGGCCTTGAACGATGTGGTGCGCGCCGGCAAGGTGCGTTACCTCGGCGCCTCCTCCATGCATGCGTGGCAGTTCATGAAGGCGATCGGGATGCAGAGGCAGAATGGTTGGGCGCCGTTCGTTTCGATGCAGCCGCACTACAACCTCATCTATCGTGAAGAAGAGCGCGAAATGCTGCCGCTCTGCATGAGCGAAGGCGTGGGCGTCGTGCCCTGGAGTCCGCTTGCCCGTGGCCGGCTGGCAGGTCGGGCTGACGGCGAGACGACCCGCGGGCAGACTGACAACACGGCTCGGTCGCTCTACGACCGGACCAAGGCCGCCGACGACGCGGTGATTGGCGCCCTCAAGGCAGTCGCCGAGCGACACGATAGGCCGATGGCGCAGGTCGCCTATGCCTGGGTCGCGAGCCGTCCGTCGGTGACGGCACCGATCGTCGGCATCTCCAAGCCGGCGCAGTTCGAGGATGCTGTCAGGGCGCTGGAGATCAACCTCAGCCCCGAGGATGTGGCGGATCTCGAGCGGGACTATCTGCCGAAGCCGATTGCCGGCCATGTCTGAGGGATGACTGTGGGCGGTCCCGGTGGAATTTGCAGAGCGTCTGGCCAAAGCCGTTCATGAAGAACTCGACATCGACGTCGATGCAAACGTTTACATTAGGAGTGGTGGTCCCGGTCTTGCGGCGATCCGGGATCACCTGACCGCGCGAAAGCTCGCGGCGCATTCGACATCCACCTGCATGGACTCGACTGTAACGAGGCCGGGGGCGGGCGTGACGACGACCGCCAGAGGGTCGTGCGGCGCACAGCCGGTAATTTCCGGATACTGCTCGCGATAGGCTTCGCCTCGCCCGTAGAAAAATCCCGAGTATCGAGCGGAGACTAGTTTTGCGGCTCCTCGGCGTCGCTCCGTCTGCTTGATGCGCGTCAAGGCCACTCCAGCGAGACATGGTAACGATGTCCCGATAGCAGTCCTCTTTGCCAGAATTCAACCCTGCGAATACTGGATCCCAAATTCGGCATGGGGTTGCCTCAAACGGCGATGAACACGAACCATGGCTTATACAAACTCGGACCGATTCAAATCCGCCCTGCTCGTATTGGCCGCGCTGGGTCTCGCACTCGGACTTCTTTTCCATCTCATGGACAGGCCGGATGCGGCTGAGCGCGCCTGGCAAATGGGTGTCGTCCCCGTTCTTGCCGTTTTGGTCTCCGAAATTCTGCGCAGCCTCTGGCGGGGCGAGGTTGGACTGGACATCGTGGCCGCGCTTTCGATGTCAGCGGCACTCCTGTTTGGCGAGACGCTCGCCGCATCGGTGGTCGCCGTGATGTACTCCGGCGGTACATTTCTGGAAAGTTTCGCTGAAGGGCGGGCCAGGCGGGAAATGAGCGCGCTACTGTCGCGGGTACCGAGATTCGCCACGCGTTATGCCAACGGGAGGCTCGAGGACGTCACCCTCGAGGATATCAAACCGGGCGATCTGCTTTTGATACACCAGGGTGCGGTCGTGCCGGCAGACGGCGACATCGAAAGCCAGCGGGCGATCCTCGACAAATCCGCTCTCACGGGAGAATCCATGCCCGTGCGACTGGATCGCGGTCAAGAAGCAATGAGCGGATCGACCAACGCAGGAGATGCCTTTGATCTGCGGGTCCGGCATCGTGCAGCCGACAGCACCTATGCCGGCATCGTTCGGCTGGTTGAGGCCGCCCAGGCCTCCAAGGCGCCGATGAGCCGGTTGGCCGATCGGTACTCCCTGCTGTTTCTGGCCGTCACCATTGCATTGTCAACAGCGGCATGGTGGCTCACCGGCGACCCTATTCGTGCGGTGGCTGTTTTGGTTGTCGCGACACCTTGCCCGCTGATCCTTGCCGTTCCGGTGGCCCTGGTGGCAGGTCTCTCCAGGGCGGCACACTTTGGCATTCTCATCAAAGGAGCAAAGCCGTTGGAGGTTTTGGCGCGGATCAGCACCTTGATCCTCGACAAGACCGGTACGCTCACGGACGGACGCCCTCAGATCGTTTCTATCGAAACACACGACGGAATGTCGGCCAGCGAGGTCTTATACTTCGCGGCCGCTCTGGAACAGGCGTCGAAACACCCGATGGCCCAAGCGATCGTCACGGCGGCGCGCCGGCAGGGTCTGGTACTGCCAACCCCTGAAAACGTCGCCGAGCGGCCCGGGGAGGGCCTTGCCGGAAACATCTCCGGTCGGGAGGTCGTCGTGGGAGCGGTCGCATTCGTCAGTGCAGCCGTCGGCGTGAGAGCAGCGGCGAGCCCGATCATGAACGCGGGAACCGTGGTTGTTGCCCTTGCCGTCGATAACAGGATCGCCGGCTATCTTACCATGGCGGACACACTCCGATCCGGCACTGCCGAGCTTATTGCCGGTTTGCGGCGATTAGGCGTCAACCGCATTTTGTTGGCGACTGGCGACCGACGGGCGGTCGCCGAAACAGTGACCAAAGGTCTGGGGCTGGATGCGGTCCGCTCGGACCTGACGCCGGACCAGAAGGTTCTTCTGGTGCTGACCGAGCGAAAAAATGGACCGGTGATGATGGTCGGCGATGGTGTCAACGATGCGCCCGCGCTTGCTGCCGCTGATCTGGGTGTTGCCATGGGGGCCCGAGGCTCGGCTGCGTCGGCCGAGGCAGCGGATATCGTTCTTCTCGTCGATCATCTGGATCGCTTGCTGCCGGGCATCGAAATTGCCAAGCGTGCGCGGCGTATTGCACTGGAAAGCGTGATAGCCGGGATCGGAATGTCCGTCTGCGGAATGATTGCGGCCGCGCTCGGCTATCTGACGCCCGTTCAGGGGGCCCTGCTGCAGGAACTGATCGATGTGGCTGTCATTCTGAACGCCCTCCGGGCCTTGCGTATCGAGCCCGATGCTTTGGAAGGATTGATCCATTCGCATCCGCAGGCCCTTTAGGCCCGGTGGTCCGCATCCATATAGATCACCCGCATCGACCGGAAGTCCGACCTCAATGAGGCAGGCGAGCGACTTCTTCCTGATCAGGAACATTTGCCGCCCACTTCAGGGCTCGCGGACAGCAGCCGCCGTTTCGGGAGGTTGAGTGCCGAGCGCTCGCAGCTCGCCGAAGAGGCCGGCTTCGATACCGTGTTCGCGCGCGGCCTCCGTCAGCCGATCGACACCGTACCCCTTGGCGATTCCATTGGGGTCGAAGTGGGATTCTCCGCAGGTTAATGTTTTGATAAGTCGCCACCAGTAAGATGTCGGATATCGTAATCTGCGATCGAGTTGATCGTTCCTTACGAGCGTGCGGTGGATCAATGTTGACGAATTCCCGGTTCCAACTTCCATCAGAGTAGATCGGTTCTGAGTGACCCACGCCCTCCCAAATGAAATCGAAACTCATCGTAGCGTGAGACTGTGGGCCGAGCTCGAGCATCGGACCAGAGTCACGCCCGCAATGCTTCATTCGATCAACAAGGAGGGACGATTGATCGCGGTGAGCGACGCCTGGTTATCGAGGCTCGGTTACTCCGCGAGGAGGTTATCGGGAGGCGGTCATCCGAGTTCCTGACTCCGGAATCGCGAGAATATGCGATCAGGGATGTGTTGCCCGGTTTTTTTCGGACCGGTCGCATTGATGACGTCGAGTACCAGATGGTGTGCAAGGACGGACGGGTGATCGACGTCCTGTTGTCCGCCGTTCTGGACGACAATTCCCCGGGGGGCGGTGTTTCGCTGGCTGTCGTCACGGATGTGACCGCGCTCAAGACCGCCGAGCGGCAGTTGACCTTGAGCGAGGCGCGTTACCGGGAATTGGTCGAGAGCCAGTCGGAACTGGTGTCGCTCGCCAGCCCGGAGGGCGAATTGCGCTTCGTCAATCATGCCTATGCGCGGCAATATGGCCGGCTGCCTGACGAAATGGTGGGCAGGAGCCTTTTCGACTTCGTCCCCGACGAGGGCCGCGCCGCCGTAGCGGAGCACTTGAAGCAAGTATGCAGCATCGATCGAAGCGTCGAAAGCGAAAATCAGGTGGTTCTGCCAAATGGCCAAACGCGATGGATGGCTTGGACGAATAGAGCGCTCACCGACGCCGAAGGACGAGTAACGGCTATTCATTCGGTCGGTCGCGACATCGACGAACGCGTTGCTGTCGAGCGGCGCCTTCAGGAGAGCGAAGCGCGCTACCGCCTCCTGGCGGATAATTCGACCGACATGATTCTTCTTGTTGGCCGCGATGGAAAACGGACCTATGCCTCTCCAGTATGCGCAGCGCTTCTGGGCTATGAACCCGAAGAGATGCTTCAGATCCGGACCAAGGATGCGATCCATCCCGACGACATCGGCTTTCTGGCCGATCGGCGGGCCTACATCGACGATGAAGCGACGACTTACCGCTATCGAATGCGCCACAAGGACGGCAGTTACGTTTGGGTCGAGAGCGTTTCGAGGGCAATTGCGGCCGAGCCGGGGCAATTGCCACAGCGGCTTGTCGTTGTTCGCGACATCGAACAGCGCCTGGCAGCGGAGCAGCGCCTCAAAGAAAGCGAGGCCCGCTACCGCCTGCTGGCGGATAACGGGACGGATTTGGTGTTTCAGCTCGATCTCGACCTGGTGCGCCGATATGTATCGCCGGCTTGCCGCGAAATTCTTGGCTACGCCCCGGAAGAATTGATCGGGATAAAACCCGTCAGCATGGTTCATCCGGAGGACGCGGGGGCTGTCACGTTGGCTTTCCAATCGCTGCTGAGCGGCCATGTGGATCGCCACTCGATCATCAATCGCTTTCGCCATCGTGACGGACATTGCATTTGGGTGGAGGCGCAACTCAAGGCGCTCAAGGATCCCCAGACAGGCCTGCCGTCAGGCATTATTGGAACCCTTAGGGACATCTCGGCTCGAAAGGCCATCGAGGATCAACTGCAGGACGCCAATCGGCGTTTGCAAGCGCTCGAGGAGCAGGACGGACTGACCGGCCTGGCCAACCGGCGGTCTTTCGATAACGCATTTTCACGCGAGTATGGGCGCGCGCGACGAGACAAAAAGTGCCTCGGGCTGCTCATGATCGATGTCGACTGGTTCAAATCCTTCAACGATCGCTATGGTCACCCGGCCGGCGATGAATGCTTGAAGAGGATCGGCGCGGCAATCAAAAACACAGTCTGCCGGCCTGGTGACGTCGTCGCGCGCTATGGCGGGGAAGAATTTGCCGTGCTCTTGCCGGATGCCGATGAAATCGGAACAGCGTCAATCGCAGAGCGGATTCGACAGGCCGTGTTCCGCTTGGCGATCGAACACGAAGCCAGTCCGAAACACGTCGCGACTATCAGTGTCGGAGCCGTCTCACTGGCTGAAGGGGGGCCGGCCGAACCTGAGGCTCTTTTGCGCAACGCCGACCAAGCGCTCTACCGCGCGAAAGACAATGGTCGAAACACCGTCGTTCGTGGCTCACATCTGGTTCCGCACGGATCGCCGGGATGAGGGAATGCCCCAGATCATTTCGCAAACAGATTCAAGCATTTGGACGAGATGGTGATTTCCATCGGCGGCCGGAAAACATTGGCTTTGGCACGCAGTTGACGCCCACATTCATCACTTGACCAGCAAACGTCGGATCGGGATGCTTCAACGCGCTGGCACCGATGATGGTGGCGGGATAATCGAGGCGGAAATCCACTAGCAAAACGCTCGAAACTGTTCAGACAAACCGAGCCAGCTCTCTCTTGCAGATCCCGCGCCACGACATCCCCTCCAACCATCATCGCGAATTGCGTTCAGCGGCGATCGACCCGCGGGCGAAAATCGCCCGGGCATGGCCGACAAAATTGGCCGGCGTCATGGTCTGGCATCTTTGCCTTTGAGTTTGCGATGCCATAAATCCAGCTATTAATGTGACGAACCTGCCTCAAGATGTGTGCGGATTTCACCGACTTGCTTGTCCGATACGGCGTCGGCGTCGTTGGTCCACGCGCCGCGAACGAAGGTCGCCAGTGCGGCAATCTCTTCATTGGAAAGGCGATTGGCAAAACCGGGCATAAGATTGACCGATGGGCCCTTCGGGGTCGACGGGGTGCTGGCGCCGGCAAGGATGGTGGTGATCAGGCCGACCGGGCTCTTGCCAGTCACGATGGAGGCGCCGTCCAGTGTGGGGAAGATCTTCTGACCGCCGCGGCCGTCGACGAAGTGGCAGGCGCCGCAATTGTCGATATAGACCCGTTCGCCGAGCGTCAGGTTCTTCGCCGCCGTAAGCCGGCTGGCCGTCTCCGCGGCGGCCGAGGCGGGCTTGGCGTTTTCGGGTGCTGACGGCGTCAGCGTTTTCAGATAGGCGGCGATGGCATGAAGATCCTGGTCGCTCATATAGCTCGACGAATGGGCAACGACGTCCTTCATCTCGCCGCCGACGGCCGCGAAGCGGTTCCGCCCTTCGGCAAGATAGTCGACGATATCCTGCTCGCTCCAGCCGGCGATACCGGGGCCGGTCGCAGCCTTTGCGCGCAGGGAGGGAACGGGCCAGCCGTTCAGCTCACCACCGGCCAGGAATGCGTCAGACTTTGCATCATACGCCTTTTCCTGCATGCCGAAGCCGCGTTTGGTATGGCAGCTGCCGCAATGGCCGAGCCCTTCGACGAGATAGGCACCGCGGTTGATCGCATCGGATGCCGCGGTTTGGGGTGCAAAGGAGGTACTGCTGGAAAAGACGGCGTTCCAGAAGACCATGCCCCAGCGCTGGTTGAAGGGAAAGCCGAGATCGGTCTGCGGCGAGGCCTGTGCTGCCGGCTCCACACCCTTCATGAAGTAGGCATAGAGCGCGTGCATGTCCTCATCGGTGATCTTGCTATAGGACGGATAGGGCATGGCCGGATAGAGATGCGCCCCGTCGGCCCGCAGACCATGGCGAACGGCATCCGAGAACTGCGCTTGCGTATAGCTGCCGATCCCGCTCCTTGGGTCCGGCGTAATATTGGTGGAGAAGATCGTGCCGAGATCGCTGATGATCGCCCGGCCGCCGGCATAAGGCGTGCCGCCCGGCGCCGTATGGCAGGCGACACAATCGCCAAGGCGCGAGATGTAGGCGCCGCGGGCGATCAGGTCCTGATCGTCCTGGGCGAAGGCGGATCCGGTCAGGCAGGCCAGGGCCGCGAAACTTGCGAAGATGCTTTTCATCGTCGTCATCCCTCTCAGGCCTGGACCAGCGCGCCGGGGTTCTTGATGTACTCTCCGACGATCTTTTCGGCGGAGAACAGCGACAGCGCCCCGATCATGTCGGTCGGATTGGCCTGGAAGTTTTGCGGGAAGGCATTGCCGCCGACCGCGAAGACGTTGTGGACGTCCCAGCTCTGCAGGTACTTGTTGATGGCGGAGGTCTTCGGATCGTCGCCCATGACTGCGCCGCCGACATTGTGCGTCGATACGTAGGGCCTGAGGTCGTAATGCGAGTCCATCTTCAGGAAACTCTCGGTGAAGGAATCCGGCTGCAGTTCCTTGGTGATGTTCAAGACGATGTCACGCAAATACTGCTGCAGCTTCAGCTCGTTCTCCTTCCAGTCAAAGGTGATGCGGGCGAGGGGATTGCCGTACTTGTCCCTGTAGGTCGGATCGAGATCCATGTAGTTGCCGCGATAGGACATGCAGGTCGTGGTGATCGACACCTTCATCGAATGCCCGTACCAATCCTTCATGCCCTTCTTCCAGCCTGCACCCCAGTTGGGCGTGCCCTTGGGAAGCGAGGTGCCGATGGGATTGCCGGTGGCCTGGGAGGAATGGATCTTCGCGCCGCCGATGAAGCCGTATTTGACGCCGTCCTCGAAGCCCGGGCGCGGCGAGATGTCGTTGAACATCTGCCCGGTCGCGCCGGCCGTCGCGAAGGGATTGAAGTTCTTGTCCTTGTAGAACAGCGTGGCGTTGCCATTCGACAGGAAGGCGTAGTTGCGCCCCACCACGCCCTCGCCGGTCATTGGGTCGTAGGGCGTGCCGATGCCCGACAGGAGCATCAGCCGGACGTTTTGGAACTGGAAGGAACAGAGCAGGACGATCTTCGCCGGCTGGAAGACCTCTTCGCCGTTTTCGTTGTAGTATGTCACGCCGCGTGCGGTCTTTTTGTCGTCATGCAGGTCGACGCGGACGACCTCAGCATTGGTCCGGTAGGAAAAATTCGGATGCCGCTTCAACGCGTCGAGGATCGTGGTCTGCGGCGATGCCTTGGAATAGTTCAGGCAGGGATATTTCGAACAGAAGCCGCAATAGTTGCAGGGCGCGATCTGCTGTCCGTAGGGATTGGTCCAGGCCTGGCTCGCATTGGCGGAGGGGTTGGGGAACGGATGGTAGCCGAGCTTCGTCGCGGCTTCCTTGAACATGCTGCAGTTCAGCGTGTCCTCTAGCGCCGGAAGCGGCATGGGGTTCGAACGCGGTCCTTCGAAGGGGTCGCCGCCGGGCAGGATTTCGCCCTTGACGTTGCCCGCCTTTCCGGACTGGCCGCAGACCTTTTCGAAATAATCGAAATGCGGTTCCATCTCCTCCCAGGTAACGGGAAAGTCCTGGAGCTGCATGTCTTCCTGAAGCTGTCGGGGCGCGTAGGTCTCGTCGGCATAGGTCTTCAGCTTCAGATCGGTCGGCGTCGGACGGATCAGGACGGCGGTCCAATGAAGGCCCGCACCACCGACATTGCTGCCTGGTCCGAAGGAGCCCCATTTGCGGGTCGGGAGCGCTGTATCGTCCACGGTATGGCGAACGGTCATCGCGGCGTCTTTCGGCTTGGCGAAAATCTTGTTGCGAACGTCATAGCCGTACTGGTCGGCAGGCATGGGATAGGCAAAATCCTTGCTCGTCTGGTCGCTGCCGCGCTCGAGCGCCCGCACCTTCAGTCCGGCACGGGCAAGTTCGATGCTCATGATCGAGCCGCTCCAGCCGAGGCCGACGACGACGGCATCTACTTCATCATTGATAATGGCCATTTGAAATCTCCTTCGTGCCGCCGTGGTCTCAGGCGCGCTCGCCCATGACGCTGACAGGCCCCAGCGGATAGGGGACGTTGTGCTGCTTCACCCATTCGCGGAAGCTCGCGCGGGCGCCGGGATACCCGATCATGGCCCACGCCCCCATGCCCTTGTTGCCGCCATACATAGGGTCGGCCAGGTAACCGTTCTTCGTGTCGCCGAGGACGTGGCCGAAGAAGCCGCTGGAGGTCAGATATTCCTCGCCATGGGCGGCGAAATCGATCTTGCCCTTTTCGCAGGCGGTCAGGAATTCGTCCTTCTGCGCATCGGCGAGATCGGCGAAGTCCTTGCCGTAGATCTTCTTCGCCTCGGCGGAGAAGATCGCCAGACCCTTTCGGTAGATGTCGGAGGGCAGGTAGGGCAGCTGGTAGCCCATCAGAGGGCTCGGGTCCTTCACGAACGGCCCTTCGAGATAGATTTCGTGGCCGTAATCGCCGCCGACCTGCAAATCGAGAAAGATCGGGACATTCGTTTCCAAAGCCCCAGGACCTTCGTCACCGGCCGGTATGAATCGATCGACCATGGCGCTGAGCGTGCGGAACTCGTCTTCGGTGAAAAAAGACGGCTGGTAGCTATGAAGCTCGGGAGCGGCCTGCCGCAGGATGTCGGAGGCAGCGACGGCCTCAAATGGCTTTCCAATCTTGATTGCGGCCGCGACGGCAAGTGCGCCGATCGCCGCCGTACCGAGCAAAAAGCCCCTGCGCTTTACGAGAGAGTCACTTTGTTCAGTCATGGAGCACCTTTCATGGCCCTATGCGTCAGGAAATACCTCGCCACGAGGCGATGCGATGAATTCGGAGATGTCATGAAGACGCGCACCAATCGCGCCGGGCACCTTGCGGCGTGGCCCATATAGCTTCGGGCCGGCAGTTACCGGTGGGACATCGGTCATTCTGCCCGAGAGCAAAAAAGTGGAAGTCGCAGAAAAGAACGCCTGAATTCATGCTAATATGTTTAAAGAGCCCTGATACGGCCCTTAAGAAGGAACCATTCAAAGCGAATGATGGATGTATGGCAGACTCGTTTTAGGCAGGAGCGAGCGGCAAACACGCAAATGCGCTGCCCGTATTACATTAAACGATATGCGTCGTTTTGCGCTGCGCCGCAACAGAAATGTTGCGGCGGCGCAGCAGAAAAATCCGATCACGTCACGGGCAGCTGCGGAAGACATTCTGGCTGATGGCGTTGACTAGATCCGAAGGTACGCGGTATGTGATGCATTCCATTTCAGAAGGCCTTTTCGTCGGTTATGTTGCTGATAAATTTGAAAAAAATGATCGCCTGTTCGCCTTGTTTCGTGTGCGCAGGACCGGATCAAAAACTACAAAGCGTGTGATAGGCGCTTACGAGAGATCGGGATCGGTCATGACGATATCGACACCGGCCGCTGTCAGGGCCGCTGCCATCTCCGTGTCAGGCATGCGGTCGGTTATCAGGCGTGCGATCTGGCTCAGCTCCGCCACCTGAAAAACGGCTGGACGACCAAGTTTGGTATGATCGGCCAGAACCGTGATGCTCTGCGCCTGGGCGATCATGGCGCGGGCCATCTCGGTTTCCCGCAGGTCGTAGTCCATGATAGCGGTCGCGGTGATCGTGCCAACAGTCAGTACGACATGCTCGGCCTTGAACTGGGCGATCTGTGCGGTGGCCATCGCCCCCAATGTTTCGCGGCCCTCGGCCGCGATTTCGCCGCCGACCAGATAGACATGATGGCGCATCTCCGCCTGAGCCATGATCCTGGCGATCTGCGGAGAATTGGTGATCACCGTCATGTTGCGCCGCTTGGCCAGCGCCTGCGCGAAGGCGATCGTCGTCGAGCCCGTGTCGATGAACAGCACAGAGCCCTCAGGGAACAAGGTTGCGGCCTTGCGGGCGATGGCGGTCTTCTCCGCCTTTCGCTCCTTCATGCGCGTGTCGAATTCGCTTTCGTGAGGCGAGGCATCCGTCAACTTCATGGCGCGCGCGCCGCCATGGAACTTGCGAATGTGGCCGCCGGTGTCCAGATCCGAGAGATCACGCCTGATGGTCTCGCGGGACGCATCAAAACGTTCTGCCAGATCCTCGACCGTGACTTCGCCGGTCTCATCGAGAAGCCTGAGAATTTCCTCCCGCCTGGCTGCCGGTTTCATCGTCTATTCCTTCATCGTGCAGGTGCTTCCAGTAACTGCCGCAGCAGCGAGACCGGATGCTGCAACTCGGTGCCGGTCATATGTTTGGTCTGACATCGGCACGAAAAGCCCGTTGCGAGAATGGCGTCGGCGCCGGGTGCCGTCGCAGCCTTCCAGCTGTGTCCGAAGATTTCATTGGACTTGGTTCGATTGGTGGCCTCATGCCCCCACATCCCCGCCATGCCACAGCAGCCGGTGGCAGGCATGTCGAGCTTGATGCCGAGGCGATCGAAAATAATGCGCCATTCTGCGGTGGCTCCGGCACCCAGAACCCGTTCGCTGCAATGCGGCAAAAGCCGCACCGCCATCTCTGACGTCCGGGCCGGCAATGCGGCAATCAGGGGCGCGAGGATCTGCTGCGGCAGTGCCACTGCCGGCATGTCGTCCGGATAGTCGGTGCGATAGGAGAGCGTCACTGGCGGTTCGAGCCCCATCAGCGGCACGCCTGTCGCGGCTATCGCCTTGAGGCTGTTTTTCTGTTTTTCCGCCTGGCGTGAAAACCCTGCCAGCCGCCCGAGAACCTTGCGAGCCTTGCCGGAAGGCCGGTAGGGCGCCAGCCAAAGTTTTTTCTGCAGGCGGGCCAGTACGACGTCGAGATCCGCGACGACCTGCGGCTCGAAAAACTGGGTGAAAGCGTCGGGTACCAGAACCACGTCGACCTTTGGGTCGAGCCGGGCGATATCGGCCTGTCTCAGCCATCGAAGGTCTCGGGCCTGTTTCGGCATGCTCGGCAGCGCCGTCAGGCCGATCGCGGCCATCAATGCCGCGCCGGGGCCGTCGGTCATCAGATTGAAACCCCATCGGAATTTTGCGGCAAGCGGCAGCAAGCCTTCCAGATGGGCGAGTGCGGTGTCACGCAGGGGCCGGCGATGGCGGCGATAAAAGCTGTCGAGAAACAGCGACCGGATCGAGGGAACATCGACACGCACCGGACATTGGCTGGCGCAGGCGCCGCAACTGAGGCAACCGTCGATCGCCTGCTTGACCTCGATCTCGAACTGCGGATCGGCGTGACCGCCCGGCCCGCCCTGCCGCAGCCATTCGCGCACCAGCCCGGCGCGCCCTTTCGGCGAGTGACGCCGGTCGCCGGTGACCTTGTAGGAAGGACACATGACGTCGTCGAGCGTGCGGTTGAAGCAGGCGCCATTGCCGTTGCAGCCGAATGCGGAGGCGTATTCAGTGCGCAGGTCGGCCGGGACGGTGCGGTCGTTCTGGCCGCGCAAGGGCACCCCGTCGATCTTCCACAAGGGGCCATTGTCGGGCGTGGCGATCTTGCCGGGGTTCATCTGGTTGCGCGGATCGAAGGCCGCCTTGATCCGCTGCAGCGACGGGTAGAGCGGGCCAAAAACCTCGGGCACGAATTCCGATCGGACGCCCTTGCCATGCTCGCCCCAGAGAAGGCCGCCATGGCTGCGCGCCAACGCCTCTACCGCTTCGGTAATGCGGCGGATAAGTGGTTCCTGGGCGGGATCGGTAAGGTCGATCGCCGGCCGAACATGCAGGACGCCGGCATCGACATGGCCGAACATGCCGTAGGCCAGTCCTTCGCGATCGAGGATTGCCCGGAAACCGGCAATGAAGGGCTCAAGATTCTCAGGGGGAACGGCGCAGTCCTCGACGAAGGGGATCGGCCGTTTGTCGCCGATCGCACGTCCGAGCAGCCCGACGGCCGTCTTGCGCAGCACCCAGACCAGCTCGACCTCGCGGCCGTTGGCAACCGTCATCGCCAGTCGCGCGGGCATGCTTGCGAGTTGTGCCACCAGCGTTATCACCCGTTCAGCAAGCGTTGCCGGGTCGTCGTCGGTGAATTCGACGATGTTGACCCCTTGGACACCCGCCTGCGGGAAGAGGTGTGCGACGGCGGAAAAGGTAGGCTCCTCGCGTGCCAGGCCGAGCACGCGGCTGTCGATGGTTTCGACCGACGTGGCGCCGAGCACGGCCATTTCGCGCGCGTCCCGCAGCGCCGACTGGAAATCGGGGTAGAAGATCAGGATCAGCGCCGCAGCCTTGGGAATCGGCAGGACATTCAACCTCGCCTCGGCAATCAGCCCGAGCGTACCTTCCGAGCCGCACAGCACGGCCGCCGGATCGATCGTGTCGCCGTCACGGATATGGGCGAGATCGTACCCGGTCAGCGATCGGTTGAGTTTTGGGAAACGCGCCGCGATCAAGTCCGCCTGGCTGGCCGAGATGTCGTCGAGACAGGCGAGAACCTCGCCGGCACGGCCCATGATCGTCCGATCGAGCGGTGCCCGGCGGGTTTCCAGGATCTCGCCGCCGACCAGCACCGCCCGCAGGTTGAGGACATGGTTGGAGGTCTTGCCATAGACGCAGGATCCCTGTCCGCAGGCATCGGTGGAGATCATGCCGCCGAGCGTCGCGCGCGACGACGTCGACAATTCCGGAGCAAAGAATAGGCCGAGCGGTTTCAGCGCTGCGTTCAACTGGTCCTTGATTACCCCGGGCTGGACCCGCACCCAGCCTTGTTCAGCGTTGATCTCGAGGATCCCGGTCATGTGGCGCGAGCAGTCGACCACCAGGCCGTTGCCGAGCGACTGGCCGTTGGTGCCCGTGCCGCCGCCGCGTGGCCGCAGGACGATGCCGTGGAAACGCGGCTCGTCAAGCAGCTGAGCGATCAGCACGAGATCCTGCTCGTCCATCGGCCAGGCCACGGCATCCGGCAGAAGCTGGTAGATGGAGTTGTCGGTTGCCAGCACGACGCGGTCAGATGCGGCGATGGTCGCCTCGCCACGGAAACCCTTCGATTTCAGGGTTTTCACAAATGCGCTGTAGTCCGCGGATTGCAGGAGGACTGGAGACTTCACGTTCGTTACCTTAGCGCAGAAAATTGGCGGCCATGGGCCGCATGCCGTTTTTCGTGCGGTGACTGGGACGATACAGCGCCTGCCGCACCGGTCTCGAAATCGAACCGCCTCGCTCTTCACTAGCATGATTGTTTAGGCCATAAAATAACACATTCAGTCATCAAGATGACCGAACGTACAATTTTAGCTCGTCAAAAGAGCGGTGTCGCGGTAAGCGTAGGGGACCTGTTCACCTAGCCGTCGATATGGCGGTTGCTCGCTGGCAACGGAGTACGATTTTGACTGCTTTCGGCGATCTTGTGGATGCAGTCATTATCGGTGCAGGCGTCGTCGGCTGCGCCATGGCGCGCCGCTTTTCGGTGGAAGGGGCCAGTGTCGTCGTTTTAGAGCGGGCACCCGACATCCTGTCCGGTGCATCGAAAGCCAACAGCGCCATCCTGCATACCGGTTTCGATGCGCCGCCCGGCAGCGTCGAGCTGCAATGCATGCAGTCGGGTTACGACGAATACATGCAGATCCGCGAGAGTTTCAACCTGCCTATCCTGGAGACTGGCGCGATGGTTGCCGCATGGGACGACAGCGAGGAGGGCAGGCTTCCCGAATTGCTGGACCAAGCGCTCTTGAACGGCGTTGCCGACGCCCGGCTTCTCGGCCGCGCCGAAGTGCTTGCCCGCGAGCCGGCATTGGGGACACATGTGCGCGCCGCACTGCTGGTGCCACGCGAGATCATCATTGATCCCTGGTCGGCGCCATTGGCCTATGCGATGCAGGCCAAGGCGTTGGGCGCCCGGTTCCAGTTCAATGCCGGGCTGTTGTCGGCCCGTTTCGATGGCGACCTTTGGCACCTGGAGACGCCCAGCGGCACGCTGGCCGCGCGTAGCGTCATCAACTCTGCGGGTATTCAGGGCGATAGCGTCGAGCGGATGTTGCTCGGCGAGGCGCAGTTCGAGATTCGTCCGCGAAAGGGGCAGTTCGTGGTGTTCGACAAGGCTGCTGCCAAGCATCTGCGAACGATCCTGCTGCCGGTGCCGACGGCCCGCACCAAGGGTGTGGTGCTGACGCGAACGATCTTCGGCAACCTGCTGGTCGGACCGACGGCGGAAGAACAGGAAGAACGCGAGCGCCCGGACGTCACCCGGCCGGAACTCGACATGCTGATCGCCAAGGCCGTCGAGCTTGTGCCGGCGCTGGCGCAGGCCCAGGTGACGGCCGTTTATGCCGGCTTGCGACCGGCTTCCGAGGAAAAGCATTACCGGGTCCACTGCCTTCCGGAAAAGGGCTATTTCTGCGCCGGCGGCATACGCTCCACCGGGCTGACCGCCGCGCTGGGTATTGCCCGTCATGTCCATGGGCTATGGGCACAAAGCCGGACTGCCGGCGGCGAACGGTTCGCAGCGCCGCCGACCTTCCCGCTGCCCAATCTGGCCGAGCACCTGCCGCGTGACTGGCAGACGCCCGGGCATGACGGCATCGTCTGTCATTGCGAAATGGTGACCGGTCGAGAGATAGAGGCTGCGCTTGGCAGCCCCTTGCCGCCCGGAGATTTTGGCGGGCTGCGTCGGCGTACGCGTTGCGCCATGGGGCGATGTCAGGGGTTCAACTGCCTGGCCCGTCTGGCGAGCCTGACGGAGGGCCGGTTGTCCGTGCCGATCGCACCGGAGGTCGATCCATGAGCGCGGAAACGTATGACGTCGCAATCGTCGGCGGTGGCCCTGCCGGCTTGTCTGCCGCCATCGAGCTGAAACGTCGGGGCGTGGCCAAAGTCGCACTCTTCGAGCGTGGTACCGAGCTCGGTGGCATCCCCCGCCATTGTGGCCATCCACCTTTCGGCATGCGCGAGTTCGGCCGCATTCTCACGGGCCAGGCCTATGCCCGTCGCCTGGCGGGCGCGGCCGTGGCGGCCGGTGTGACGATCCTGGCGAAATATACCGTCGTCCATACGGGTCCAGACGGCCTGCTGACGGTCGCCAGCCCCGCCGGCATCCAGACCATCCAGGCCGCCCGCATCCTGATCGCCACGGGCGCCCGCGAGGCGACCCGCGCGCAGTTGCTGGTGCCGGGCGTGCGGCCGCTTGGCGTGATGAATACCGCAGCGCTTCAGGCTTTCGTCTACCAGGAGGGGCGTATTCCGTTTCGTCGCCCGGTCATCGTCGGCAGCGAACTGGTGTCGCTGTCGGCGATCCTCACCTGTCGAAGCCACGGAATCCGGCCCGTCGCCATGGTGGAGACGGAGCACGAGGTGCAGGCTCGCCCGGCATTTTTTGCGCTGCCGCGAGTGCTCGGCGTGCCGGTGATGACCGGTGCGCAGGTGCTCGCCATCGAAGGCAGCCCGCGGGTGACATCCGTGCGTTTGCGCTTGGCTGACGGCAAGGAAACGGTGCTGGATTGCGACGGGCTGATCTTTTCCGGTCGCTTCATCCCGGAGGCGGCATTGGCTGAGGCAAGCGCCCTTGCGCTCGATCTCGGAACCGGAGGCCCGGTGATCGACCAGCACGGCCGTAGCTCCGACCCCAACATCTTTGTTGTCGGCAACATGATCCACCCGATCGAGACGGCCGGCTATTGCTGGGCCGAGGGGCGCCGCGTGGCCCGCTTGATTGCTGCCGAACTTGCCAACGCGAGAAATGCCGAACCCGATAAGACGCCCGGCCGTCGCATCATCGCCGGCGCAGGGCTGAAATATGTGGTTCCGCAGCGACTGACGCTCGAAGGCAGGGGCACTGTGCCGGCTCTGAACATACGCGCTATCGGGGCCGCGCGCGGCCGATTGATCCTCTCGGACGGCAGCGGTACGGTCCTGCGCACCCAAAGCGTCAATACCGCGCCGCAGAAGTCGATCCGCTTTTCTCTGGCGGGGCTGAACCTTGCCGTCGATAGCAGCGATCTTCAGCTGCGACTGGAGCCACGACCATGAGCATTTTCCTCGCCCTCGATCAGGGCACCACATCGACACGCGCCTTGCGGGTCACGGCCGATGGCGACGCCAGTGTCGTTTTTTCCGCCGCGCACAAGCAGCATTTTTCCGGCACGGATCGGGTCGAACATGATCCGGAGGAACTGCTCGCCAATCTTTGCGCAGCGCTTTCTGCCGCCGGCGAAGCCACGGCGATCGGTCTGTCCAATCAGGGTGAAAGCTGTCTTGCCTGGGATGCGATTGATGGCAGGCCGCTCTCTCCCGTCATCGTCTGGCAGGATCGTCGCACCGCCGCGCAGGTTGCGGCCCTTTCCCATGCGGAAGCCGAGATCAAGACGCTGTCCGGGCTGCCGCTCAGCCCTTATTTCTCGGCCGCCAAACTGGCCTGGCTGCTGGAGAACAATGACGAGGTCAAGGCTGCCCGGCGTGCCGGCAGATTGATGCTCGGCACCACGGATGCGTTCTTCCTGCAGCGCCTGACCGGACGCGCTGCGACCGACATCACCACCGCTTCGCGCACCGCCTTGATGAATATCGCGACCGGCCAGTGGGACAGTACGCTCTGCCAGCTTTTCGGCGTGCCGATCGAGTGCCTGCCGCCCATTCTGCCGACCGTCGGCGATTTCGGTGGCATCGATGGCACGCCGCTGACGGCCTCGGTGGTCGACCAGCAGGCTGCCCTTTACGGCCATGGTTGCCGGGTTGCCGGCGATACCAAGATCACCTTCGGTACCGGTGCGTTCGCGCTGTCGCTGACCGGCCCGCACCTGCGTCTGGATGGCCAAAATGGCCTGCTGCCGACCGTCGCATGGTCGATCGGCGGCGAGACAAGTTATGCCACGGATGGCGGTGTCCATGCAGCCGGCGCGGCGATCAACTGGGCGCAAAGGATCGGGCTGCTGAATGACCCTTCGGAACTCAATGCTTTCGAGGCGGGACCGGCCATCGACCGCGGCCTGGCTTTCGTGCCGGCCCTGGCGGGGCTTGGCAGCCCGCATTGGGATGACAGTGCAGCCGGGCTTTTCATCGGCATGACCGGCGCAACGACGCGACAGGACATGCAACAGGCGCTGATCGAAGGCATCGCCTTGCGTGCCAGCGAAATCGTGGCGGCCATGGCGTTGGATGCGCCGGTCACCCGGATCTCGGTGGATGGTGGCGTCAGCCGTTCGCGTTACCTATGCCAGTTTCTCGCCGACACGACGGGTTGCACCGTCGTCATTCCGAGTGTCGATGAACTGACTGCCTACGGCACGGCCCAACTGGCGGCCCGTGCGCTTGGCGAAACGCTCTCCACGCCGGCACCATCGCAGATTATCGAGCCGAACCCGTGTGACGCGCCCGCGCGGCTATCGCGATTTTCCCAGGCCGTGGACAGGGCCAAAGGTTGGCATTTAGGCCCCGTCAGCTAGCCGCAGGCGCCGCAGACGGTAACGCACTCGCACGTTGAGGCCAGCAAGCGGTGGGATCGCAGGGAGTTCTTGCGGGATCAGACGTGCTGTCCGCCATTGATGTGGATTTCCGCGCCATTGATGTAGGCTGATGTCTCGCTGCACAGGAAGTGGATGGTTTCGGCGACTTCCCGCGGCGTACCGAGCCTTTTCATGGGAACGGTTGCTTCCACCAGCTGATCGGTACCGAGAGACAGGATCGAGGTTGCGATTTCACCTGGTGCAATGGCATTCGCGCGAACGCCATGCGGGCCGAACTCGTGGGCGATCTCGCGCGTCAGAGCTGACAGGCCAGCCTTGGAGGCAGCATAGGCGACGCCGGCAAAGGGGTGTACGCGCGACCCGGCAATCGATGTCACGTTTACGATCGATCCCTTCGCCGCCTCCAGTTCGGGCAGCAATGCTCGGGCAAGCAGGGCGATCGAGACGAGATTGACGTTGAGGACCGTCGTCCACGTCAGCGCGTCGGAAGCGATGACGCCCAGACGCGTGCCCCCGGGACCTTTCGGAGAAATGCCGGCATTGTTGACCAGCGCATGCAGGGCTGCCCCATCCAGCCGCTCGCGCACTTCTGCCACCAGCTTGTCGATTTGCGTGAGATCGGCCAGATCGGCCTGGATATGGCTTTCGCGGGCTGACGGCCAGCGGCACTCCTCGGAGAAAGGTTGCCTTGAAACGGTCAGAACGCGCCAGCCCTTTTCCAAAAACAGTTTGACCGTCGCGTGGCCGATACCCCGGCTGGCACCCGTCAAGAGCATGTAGTGTTGTGTCATTGGTGGCCTTCTCCGGATGCCAGAGGCATCAAATGTCTGAACGTCGTTTTCCGATAGCGGTCCATGAAGATGTGGTGCTGAATTTGCCGGTTGCCAGCAGCCTCGCGCCGGCCGGCGGTAATCAATGCGCTTTTATGGGATCGAACTTCATCGGTTTGATGCGGGCTTTGCCGGCGCCTTGTCCGGCCAGAACCGTACGCCCGGACGGGCCAGCCCGCCACCGAGTGCTGCCACCGTGCCGTCGGCGCGCCAGCAGGCGGCACCAGTCATCGTGTCGCCAAAGGCGATGGCGTTCATGCCGCCGCCGATATGCGGCATCACCAGTACCTCGTGCCCGAGTTCCTCGAGTTTTGCCTGTTGCGGCGCATAGGCCTGCTCGATTTCCACTTCCTGGCCTTGGGTCCAGATGCGGGGAGCTTCCACGGCTTCCTGCAGGCTCATCTTGTGGTCGATCAGGTTGACGATCGCCTGCATGGCCGAGGGGAAAATCCTGAGGCCGCCCGGAAGGCCGAGGGCAAACACCGGCGCGCCATCCTTCATCAGGATCATCGGCGCCATCGAGGTCGGCACACGCTTCCCCGGAACCACCGACAAGGCGTTGCCGGGATGCGGATCGAAATTGCTCATGTAGTTGTTGGGAATGATGCCGGTGCCCGGCACTGCAAGTCGCGCCCCGAACAGCCCGTTGATGGTATGCGTGGCAGTGACGATGTTGCCGTCGCGATCGGCCACGGTGACATGCGTGGTGTCGTGGCTTTCATGGCCGGGCGCCCTCGGTGCCGGCAGGCTGGCAGCCTGGCGGATCAGGGCGCGGCATTCGGCGGCATAGGCTTTCGAGGTCAGCCGCTCGACCGGCACGTCGACAAAGGCCGGATCGCCCGAATAGGCCCGCCGGTCGGCAAAGGCGATGCGGATCACCTCGACGAGAAGATGCAGGGATTGAGGACTGCCAAAACCCATGCCCTCGATGTCATAGGCCTCCAGCATGTTGAGCATCTGGGTGACATGTACGCCGGAAGATGCCGGCGGCGGCGGTCCGGCGATCTCGAAGCCGCGATAGCTGCCGATGATCGGCTTGCGCTCGATCGGGCGATAGGCGCGCAGGTCGGCTTCGGTAACCCAGCCGGCATCATCACCGCCGGTCAACATTCGCGCGGCCAGCGCCGCGCCAAGCGCACCGCCATGCAGCGCCGCGGCGCCCTCACGTTGGATCAGCCGCAGGCTTCCGGCATAATCGCCCATGACAAGGCGGTCGCCGGGTGCCGGCGCCGCGCCACCCGGCATGAGGATCGTGGCGATTTCCTTGTCCTGCGAAAGCTCGCTGGCTGCCTCGCCAATCGCGCCCGAAAGATAATGGGTGACGGCGAAACCGCGCGAGGCCAGCCGGATCGCCGGTTCGACGACATCGGCGAAGGGCAGCTTGCCATAACGCGACTGCATGTCGCACCAGCCCGCAAGGTTGCCGGGAACGGCAACGGAGGATGCGCCGATGATGTTGCGCCGCCCCTTGGCGTCCATGTAGCGCGCCGGCTCGTCCGAAACCGGTTCGTAGATTTCCGGGTGCATGGTCGCTGCCGCCGAAGAAAGCGCGTCGATCACCACATGCGTACCGTCGGCTATTCGCAGATGTGACAGGCCGCCGCCGGCAATGCCGACCATCATCGGCTCGACCACGGTCAATGCCAGAAGCGAGGCGACCGCGGCATCCACCGCATTGCCGCCTGCCGCCAGTATCTCGAAGCCAGCTGCCGAGCCCAGCGGATGGTTGGTGACCACCATGCCACCAGCACCACTGGCAGGGGATTTTTCGCAGGTAAATGGCAGACGGGAAGCGGTCATGGCGTTCTCAATTCGATGGGTATGGCAGTCGTCGGAAACTGGCCGGAGCAAACACTCCGGCTAGAGAGCATGGATCAGCCGAGCTTTGCCAGAACTTTGGCGGTCGCACCCGACAGATCGCCAAGCTTGACGCCGGTTTCGCGCACGCTTGCCTCGCGCGCCTTGCCGCGGATCTGGATGTCGATGGCTTTCTGTGCCTCCGATGCCACTTCTTCCGGCGGCAGGACGATGACGCCGCTCTCATCGGCCAGCACGGCGTCGCCCGGCATGACCACGGTATTGCCGACAGAAACCGGTATGTTGATCGCGCCGCCGAGGTCATAGATGCGGGTGGTGATCGGCGAGATGCCGCGGCACCACATCGGGAAATCCGACTGGACGATTTCCTCAAGGTCGGTGCAAGGGCCGTCGACCACGGCGCCGACGGCACCGGCTGCCTTGGCGCCGACCGTCACGCCGCCGCCCCAGCAGGCATAACGGTCATCATGCAACCGGTCGACGATGACGAAGTCGCCCGGACGGATGAGGCTGAGAAGATGGTGCAGCAGGGTGGAGTCCGGTCCGGGAATGGCAATGGTGACGGCGGTGCCGACGACGCGGCGGCCCGGTATCAGCGGCTGGATCTGCCGGTGCAGGAAGCCGAAATGCCGCCAGTGGCCAAGCGTCGCGGTTTCGACCTGTGCCAGAAGGTCGAGGTCCTGCTTGGCGATCTGTGCCGGCATCGGATTGATTTTGTAAGCCATTTTCGGATCCAATCTGTGACGTGAAAATTAGCGGCCAAAGGCCTTGGCGAAACCGACGCTGCGTTCGACGACGAGTACGATGGCAAGCGAAAGCGCGATCATCAGAACGGCCAGAACTGCCACCATCGGGTCGGTGCGCTCATCGACATAACGGTAGAGGGCGACCGGCAAGGTCTGCAGCCGCGGCCCGACGATGAACAGTGAAAGCACGATCTCGTCGAAGGACAGGATGAGGGCGATGGCGCTGGACGCGATCACGCCGGGCGTCAGCCGGGGGAGGGTGATCTGCATGAACACCTGCAGCGGCCGGGCACCGAGCGTCATCGCCGCCTCATCGACATCGGTGCCGAGATTGCTGAGCGCCGTCTGCAGGATGCGGATGCTGAAGGGCAGCGTCATCACCAGATGCGCCAGCACCAGGCCGGGATAGGTGGCGACAAGGCCGGCCGGCGTGAACACCATCAAGATGCCCAGGCCCAGCATCATCGCCGGCAAGACAAGCGGCGCGATCACCAGACTGCGGATCAGCGCGCGGCCCGGGAAATCCAGCCGCACCAGTGCATAGGCGGCCGGCAGGCCGAGGGCAAGGCTAAGCGCAGCTACGACCCCCGCGATAATGGCGCTGTTGCGGAAACCCTGCATGAAGCTGGTATTGCCAAGCACCGTTCCGTACCATTTCAGGCTCCAGCCCGAGGGTGGGAAGGACAGGTAGCTGTCGGCGCTGAAGGAGATCACCAGGATGATCGCCATCGGCATGAACACGATGCAGAATACCAGCGTGACGTAGGTGCGAGAGATGAAGGAGAGGAAACGTGTCATGCGCCCTTATGCCCTCCGGGTCAGCAGTCGCAGCACGAGACCGGTCAGCCCCATGGCGAGGACGAAAAACGCCAGCATGAGGAAGGACAGCGCCGCCGCCGTCGGCCAGTCGAGCGAGACCAGCGCAAGATCGTAGACTTCGGTCGCCAGCAGGAACACCCGGCCGCCCCCCAGCAGCGATGGCGTGATGAACGACGATACGCACAGCACGAAGCCGATCGTCAGCGCGGCAAGTATGGCCGGCAGGCTGAGCGGCAGCGTCACGTGCCAGAAGACCTTCTGCGGCGGCGCGCCGAGCGACATGGCGGCATCATCCAGCCGCCTGTCGAGCTTGCCCAGCCCGGCCGCGATGGTGAGGAACATGTAGGGCATGATGCTTTCCGACAGGCCGATAATCACGCCCGAAAAGTTGTTGACCATCTGCAGTGGCGCGCTCGTCAGCCCCAATAGGCGCAGCAGGTGGTTGACCGGGCCGGCATCGCCAAGCGTCACCAGCCAGCCGAAGGACCGTACCACGGCCGAGATCAGCAGCGGCGATGCGGCGAGCACGGTCAGCGGCGTGCGCCAGCGCGACGTCATCCGCGACAGCGACAGCGCCATCGGATAGGCCAGCAACAATGCCACTACGGAACATGTGATCGATACGCGCAGCGTCCGGCCCAGAAGGTCCAGGTAATAGCTGTCCTGGAGGATGCCGAGATAGGTCTGCAGGCTGATCGCCTTGGTGATTGCCCCATAATCCGAAATGTTCAGCGACATGCGGAACAGCCAGACGATCGGGCCGATGAATGAGATCGCCAGCACGATCAGAACCGGCGCGAGAAGCAGCCAGGGTGTCATTCTCGTGCTGGTGCCGGGAACGGTGAAGCGGTTCATGCGGCAAAGATCCGCATGTCTGTGGAGCGCCAGCTCAGCGCCACATCGGCGCCCGGTTGGGCAAGCTGCGCTTCCTCGCTGCCGGGGCGAAGTTCGGCCACCAGCTTCTGGCCGCCGCCCAGTTCCAGCTCCACCTCGATCACGCTGCCGACGAAGACGCTGCGGATGACGCGTGCCGTCAGTCCGCCGGCATCCGGCCTGGAAAGCTGGATGGCATGCGGTCGCACCATGGCGGACATTTTTGCGCCTTCACCGGCGTCTTTCGGCAGTTCGTCGACGCCTGGCGCGGGCAACGCCTGGCCTTCGTGATCGAGCCGCGGCGCGCCGGTTCCGAAGCTGAGGGTCGCCGGCACGCTGTTGGCTCGGCCGATGAAGCCGGCAACGAATGGCGTCGCGGCCTTGTCATAGACCTCGACCGGGGTTCCGATCTGCTCGAGCCGGCCGCCGTTCATCACGGCGATGCGGTCGCACATGGTCAGCGCTTCCTGCTGGTCATGGGTGACGAACAAGGTGGTGATGCCGGTGCGGGATTGGATATCGCGGATCTCGAAGCGCATCTCGTCGCGCAGGCGGGCATCGAGGTTCGACAGGGGTTCGTCGAGCAGCAGGATTTCCGGCTCGATGACGATGGCGCGGGCAATCGCGACACGCTGCTGCTGGCCGCCCGAAAGCTCGGCCGGACGCCGGCCGCCAAACCCTTCGAGCCGAACCGCTCGCAATGCCTCGGCTACCCGTGAAGCACTCTCTTCCTTGCCGACCTTGCGCAGGCGCAGGCCGAAGGCGACGTTCTGGGCCACCGTCATGTGTGGAAACAGCGCATAGGACTGGAAGACCAGGCCGAGATTGCGCTCCCACGGGGGGCGAGACACGATGTTCTCGCCGCCCATGATGATCTGTCCGGATGTCGGGGCGAGAAGCCCCGCGAACATCCGCAGCGTGGTGGATTTCCCGCAGCCGGAGGGACCCAGAAGCCCGATGAATTCGCCCCTGGCGATATCGAAGGACAAGGCGTCGACGGCCGGGCGTTCGCCGCCATAGTCGAAGGTCAGCTTGTCGATGGTGATATGGGCGGGCGATGAGGCGAGCTTCATGGGTCCGTCCTGCTGTTTCACTTGCCGGCTGAGATGATCTGGCGCTTCCAGATCTGGTTCCACTCATCCGACTTCGTGGCAGCCCAGCCCCAATCGAGCGGCAGCGTCTTGTCGATCTGGCCTGAAACGGTGCGCGCGGTGGCGGCGGCGCTGACCTTGGCCTTGGCATTGACCGGTGCGTAGAACATCGCTTCCGTGAAGGCGGCCTGTGCCTCGGGCGACAGCGCATAGTCGATGAAGGCCTTGGCGGCGACCGGGTTCTTGGAGCCCTGCACGAGGTTGATCGTGTTGATCTGCAGAATGGTGCCTTCCTTCGGCACCATCACGCCAAGCTTACCCTTGGATTCGTCGGCATAATACTGGCCGCGGGCGTTCCAGCCGGTGCCCAGCACATCGGTGCCGTTGATGACCAGCGTGTAGGAATCGGGCTTGGGGTCGAAGGTCTGTACGCCCGGCGCCATCTCGGCGAGCTTGGCCGCGGACTGCTTGACCGACTTCGTATAGTCCTCGCCCAGCATGGCCGAGGTCATCACCATCAGGCCGGAGCCGAGAATGGACGGCATTGAGGTGACGGCCAACTTGCCGGCATAGGCCTTGTCCCAGAGAACCGCGAGCGAGGTGGGGGCGGTCGGGAAGGCTTCCTTGTTGTAGATCACCACGAGGTTGTCGAAGGTGACGGCCGGGCCATAACCTTCCTTTACGATGGCCTGCGGTACCAGGTCTACGAGGTTTGGAACGTCGGTTTTTGTCAGCGGTGCCAGCAGGCCTTCCTTGTCGCCGATCAGCGAGGTGGAAACGTCGAAGATCACCACGTCGGTCTGCGGGTCGCCGGCCTGCGAGCGCAGGTTGCCGAGCATGGCCGAGGAGGCATTGGAGGCGAAATAGTTCACCTTCACATTGGGATATTTCGCCAGGAATGGCTTGATCACCGCATCGTTGTATTTGTCCTGAAAGACCCCCGAATAGGCGGCGAGAGTGATCTCACCCGAAACATCGGCGGACTGGGCATGCGTGGCGGTTGAGATCAGCGCGGCAAAGATGACGGGGGCAAGAAGACGGGTAATCATCAGCACATTCTCCTGTCGGGTGAAGCGGCCCGGTTGTCGAGGTGGCTGCCAGGATGGCAGGCGGCACGGTGAGACGTGGATCGGCCAGAGCCTTCTTCGCCCGGCCTGTCCGTCTTGGCGAAGCTGGTGGGCGTTTCAAACGATCCACTGCCCCACGATGCAACGATCTGCGGCCGGCATTGTCCAATCGAATTTTCTTAAGTCCAACATCAGAAAAATTTTGGAGAAAATTGCCTGATTTTTTAGCCGATTGCCGAACTAAGCGACTGAATTGTGATGATTCTTTGAACTGAGACCTCCAGCCGTCACGATGGCGGCCAGAAGGTCAGGGAAGATCTGAAAATGAAATCTATGGGGTTAGTAGCCGCGTTTGGCATCCGCGAGATCGGCGACCGTTCCGGTCTCCTGGAAGGTCCTGATGTTCTTGGCGACGATCTTGCTGCCCGTCGGTGCGTCGATCAGTGACGCCACGTGCGGCGTGACCGTGATCTTCGGGTTGGTCCAGAACGGATGCGTCTTGGGCAGCGGTTCGACATGGAAGACATCGAGCGTCGCGCTGCTGATCTGGCCCGAATTCAGCGCCTCGACGAGATCGCTGTCCACCAAGTGCGGACCACGAGCCGCGTTGACGATACTGGCGCCACGCTTCAGCCGGTTGAAGGTGTCGGCATTGAGAATGCCGCGCGTGCTTTCGGTCAAGGGCAGCAGGCAGACCAGGATTTCCGTGCCCTCGAGAAAGGCTCCGAAACCCTCGGTGCCGGAAAAGCATTGTATGCCCGGCAGGTCCTTCTGAGATCGCGACCAGCCGCGGACCTCGAAGCCGATCTGCTTCAGGAGATCGGCTGCGACGGCGCCGAGATTGCCCAGCCCCATCACGCCGATGCGGCGCTGGGTGGCGGGTGGTACGACGATCTGCTCCCAGAGCTGTCGCGCCTGATTCGCCTGGATGGCCGGAAGTTCGCGGTGGTGGCGCAGGACATGCAGAGCCACGTATTCCTTCATCCGCTGCGTCAGGTCGGTGCCGACGGTGCGGATGATCGGCACATGTGTCGGCAACTGCTCGTCGGCCAGGACGTGGTCGATGCCTGCCCCCAGCGAGACGATGGCCTTCAGGTTCCGGAATGGCTTCATGGAACCGGTTGCTGGACGCCAGAGCACGGAATAGGTGACCGCATCAGGATCCGGCACCTTGTCGATCGGGTAGACGTTCCAGTCCGGCATCAGATCGCGCAGCATCTGGCACCACCACTCGGTCTTGTCTGCGGCGGGCAGCGAAACGACAATGTTCATGGAGCATCCTCATTGGCTCATGCGTCACGGTGTGCCTCCATTCACCGCAGGAGAGGCGCGCAGGTCAAAGCAAAAATTCCTGTCTCTTTCATAGAAAATCTTTATGTAGATTTTTGATCGCATTGATCTAGGCTCTGATCATGAATTTCAAACAGCTGGAAGCCTTTTACTGGCTCACTCGTCTCAAGAGCTATCAGCGCGTTGCCGATCATATCGGTTTAACGCAACCGGCTGTTTCAGCGCGGATATCCGGGCTGGAAGACAGTCTGGGCATCCCGCTTGTCGATCGTGCCCAATCCGACTTCACTCTGACTGAACAGGGGTACGAAGTCGCCGAATATGCCGAGACCTTTCTCAATCTCAGTGAGACGTTGACAAGCCGTCTGAAGTCGAAGCAAAAAAGACGTTATACGATCGGCGTGGTTTCCATGGTCACCCAGACCTGGGCGGTCACCTTGCGCCACAAGATTGCCGCCCTGCCGGACCCGCCGCTGGTCGATTTCTATTCCGGCTCGAATCTCGATCTGCGACCCATGGTAAAGTCCGGCGCGCTGGACATGGCGTTCGTCACCGGAGAAGCCGGGCTACCGCAGATCGTGGACAGCTTTTCGGTCCAGTATCATGTCGGTTGGGTGGCTCGGCCGGATGTGGTCGGCGAGATCAACCGCCCTCTGACACCGGATGAACTGCGCGAGTTGCCGCTGGTACTCTACCCGCATACATCGCCGCTGTTCGGGCCTGTTGCCGACCTGATCGAAGAGACGAAACGCCGCCCCAATTCCCGCCACACCGGCAATTCGCTGGCCACCATCTGCGAGATGGTCAGGGCCGGCTATGGCGCCTCGGCAATGCCTCTGGTGTCGCTGGAGCCGGAAATCGCCACCGGAATGCTGGTCGAGATCCCGACCACGGTCCAGCTTGCCCCTCTCGATATCCGCTGCGTTCACCAGAACAGGGCGCGCAAGGCGCAGACCGAGCAGATATTTCAGCTGGCCCGACAGGCGGCCGAGGAATGGGTGGCAGCCCATCCGCGTTATGTCAGCTTTCGCAAGACCTGAGTTCCCAACGGATCGCTTCGGGAATCCCCGGGGCATGCCGCGGATGTTCTTCCGGAATGCGGCACCGAACGGCACCGCATTCCAGACGGTAAGTGATCAGGCGGCAAAGCGCTTGGAGACGTGGTCGCGGATGAAGCCGGCGCCGATCTTGACCAGGCGCTCGGTCAGTGCTGCCCCCGTTTCGGCCGTGCAATAGGCCGGATCGCCGCCCCATACGCCATGGGGCGCAGTTTCCATGGCCTCGATCGGTGCCTGCAGGCGGGCACCGGCATATTTCAGCGCGGCAAAACCCGCGACATCCACGCCCATCGCCTTCCGGCCCTTCGGTGGCGCCTTGGCGAGATCCATGCGCAGGATTTCGGGGTAATAATGCAGGCCGACCGATGTCAGCGGATCGCCGCCGTGACCGGAGGACTTTGCAGCTGCTTCCGGCCCAAGGATCTCCTTCAGCAGTTCATAGCTGATCTGCCACAGATACATCGAAGCCACGAACATGCCGTTGGCCTGGCGCCATTTCAGGGAAACCTCATTGATCGCGCTGACGTTGCCGCCATGGCCGTTGATGACCAGAACCTTGGTCAGGCCGTGGCGGGCCAGGCTGGCAAACATGTCGTTCAGGAGGGCGACGAGCGTCGACTGGCTGAGCGCGATGCCGCCATGCGAGGAGCCGAAATAGTCGGCGCCGCCAAAGGGGATCACGGGGGCAATGAAGGTGGGGACGCCTTCGGCACGCGCGGCGCGGGCAATGTCGAGCGCAACGGCTTCAGCCGCGAGATAGTCGCCCATCGGCGCATGAGTGCCCTGGTCTTCCAGCGAGCCCATCGGCAAAAGGATGACGGCGTCGTCGTTGAGGAACTGGCGGGCTTCTTCGCTGGTCAGTTCGGCGATCTTGATTTTTTCAGTCAGCATGTTGATTTCCTTACAGGATGTCGGTTCTAAGACAGGCCGACTGATGCTGATCGCCAACCGTTTGCAACGGTGGGACGGTTTCGGCACAGGCGGGCTGGGCATAGGGGCAGCGGCTGCGGAAGATGCAGCCTGAGGGCAGGGCGAGTGGCGAAGGGATCTCGCCGGTCAGGCGGATACGGCGGTTTTCGCGGTGCAGGCTGGGCTCGGCCGAGACAAGCGCCGCCGTATAGGGATGTTTGGGTGAGAAATGCACCCGATCAGCGGGGCCGACCTCCATGACGCGGCCGAGATAGAGAACCATCACCCGGTCGGAAATGTAGCGTACCACCGAAAGGTCGTGGCTGATAAACAGCAGCGAGACGCCGGTCTTGGCGCGCAGGTCGGCCAGAAGGTTCAGAACCTGCGCCTGGATGGAGACGTCAAGTGCCGACACGGCCTCATCGCAAACGATGAAGCTCGGCTCGACGGCAAGCGCCCGGGCGATGCCGATGCGCTGTCGCTGGCCGCCGGAAAATTCGTGTGGGCGCCGGTCGAGAAAGCTCGGGTCCAGCCCGACGAGGGTGACGAGCTCGATCAGGCGCGGTCCGCGGGCAGCACCCTGGTGTAGCCCATGGGCGTCGAGCGCTTCCGACAGCACCGCGCGGATGGTCTTGCGCGGGTCGAGGCTGGCATAGGGGTCCTGGAAGATGATCTGCATCTCCTTGCGCAGGATGCGCATCCGAGCCGGCGAGATGCTGTTCAGATCCTGCCCGCCAAAACGCATCACGTCGCTCTGGGAGTCGATCAGGCGAAGGATGGCGCGGCCGATCGTACTTTTTCCGGAGCCGCTTTCGCCGACGAGGCCAAGCACTTCGCCCGGTGCGACGCTGAAGCTGACATCGTGCAGCACTTTCAGCGACCGCTTGGAGAAAAGGCCGCTTCGTCCGATCGAATAGCTTTTCTCGAGGTTCTGGACGTCGAGAAGGGGTGCGGCTGTCATGCGGCCTCCGTCTGGTGGTTCATCAGGCCGGCCGGGGCTTCCGGCGCCCGCAGACAGCGCACGGCGCGCCCCCCATCGGCGCTCGGATAGAGGGCCGGCCGGATTTCGGCGCAGGCGTGCACCGCGATCGGACAGCGGTCACGGAAGGTGCAGCCGGAAGGGCGGGCCGACGGCAGCGGCGGCGTGCCGGAAATTGCCGGAAGCCGGTCGCCGCCGGCGGAGTGCAGCCCTTCATGCGAGGACGGCATGCTTTCGATGAGCGCGCGTGTATAGGGATGATGCGGATCGCGCAGGATCTGGTCGGCGGGACCTTCCTCGACGATCTGGCCCGAATACATCACCGCCACGCGGTCGGCGATATCGGCAACGACGCCGAGATTGTGACTGATGAACAGCAGGCTGAGGCCGGTTCCCTGGTCCTGGCGCAGGGTTTGCAGCAGTTGTATGATCTCGGCCTGGATCGTCACGTCGAGCGCGGTGGTCGGTTCGTCGGCGATCAGCAGTCGCGGTTCGCAGCTGAGCGCCATGCCAATCATGACGCGCTGGCGCATGCCGCCCGACATCTGGTCCGGGTAGCTGTCGATCCGCTGCTCGGCGTCATTCATGCCGACACGTTTTAACAGCTGGACGGCATGGGCGCGGGCGTCGGATTTCGACATCGGCCGATGCGCCTGAATGGCCTCGATCATCTGGTCGCTGATCTTGTGGATCGGATTGAGCGAGGTCATCGGTTCCTGGAAGATCATGGCGATGTCGTTGCCGCGGATGTCTTCGAGCGTCCGCGCATCCAGAAAGCCGAGGTCGACGACTTCCCCGGTCTTGCGCCGCAATTGCAAGGTGCCGGAGGCCTGCCGGATAGCACCGGGCAGGAGGCCCATCAGCGCCAGGGACGAGAGCGATTTACCCGATCCGCTTTCGCCGACAAGTGCTGTGCACTGGTTGGCGCGCAGGGTAAGCGACACGTCTTCGATAACGGCGGCAGATGTTCCGAAGCGGGCGGTCTCGAGCCGCAGTTTGTTGATGACGGCAACCACGTCAGGGTCCTTGATGGCCGGTGCGTCGGCCAAGGCCAGCGGCTTGGACACTTCATCCATGCCGCTGCCGGAAGCGCCCTTCGGATCCAGCGTGTCGCGCAGGCGGTCGCAGAAGAAGTTGATCGCGTAGATCGTCAGTACCAGGGCGGCGCACGGGATCATGATGCCGAGCGGGTCCTGGTTCATGAACTGCCGCGCGCCGCGGATCATCTGTCCCCAGGAGGGTGCCGGCGGTACGACGCCGAGGCCGAGGAAGGACAAACCACTTTCGATGGTGATCGCCGCCGCGGCCGTCAGCGAATACTGCACCGACAACGGTCCGGCGATATTCGGCAGGATGGTGCCGAGCACGATGCGGCGCGACGGCGTGCCGAGCGCGCGGGACGCTTCGACGAAATCGAGCGAGGTGACGCGCAACGCTTCGGAAAAGGTGATGCGCGCAAAGGTCGGGAAATAGAGGACGGAAAGCACGGCCACCAGCGTGCCTGCCCCCGGTCCGAACAGGGTGACGACCAGCAGCGCCAGCAGGATGGGCGGAAAACAGAGGACGATGTCGGATAACCGGCTCGTTATGAATTCCGAAGGGCCGCGGAAATAGGCGCCGATCAGACCGAAAAACGTGCCGATGATGCAGGCGATGGTGGTCGCGACGAAGGCTACGGTCAGCGATACCTGTCCGCCATGAAGTACCCGGGCCAGCCTGTCGCGACCGAATTCGTCGCGTCCCAGCCAGTGTTGCAGGTCCGGCGCCGCCAGCCGGTAGCGGACGGCGATCTTGATCGGGTCTTCAGCGGTGATCAGCGGGGCGGAAAAGGGGATGATGATCAGTGCTGCCAGCAGGACGCTTGGCAGGAACATGCGCTTGGGAAAGTTACGGGCTGACATCATTGCAGGCGGATCCTCGGATCTAGCAGCGATGACAGGATATCGATCACCAGATTGATACCGATGAAGATGGTGGAGACGGTCAGGATGACGGCGCGAACCGTCGGGTAATCCCGCTGTTCGACCGCCGAGACCAGCAGGCCACTGAGGCCCGGCCAGTTGTAGATGAACTCGACGAGAACGGTGGAGCCGAGAAGGATGCCGAGCTGCAGGCCAACCACGGTGATGATCGGGCCGAGCGCGTTGTAGAGGATGTGCCGGCGGACCACGCGCTTGCGGCGAAGGCCCTTGGCAACGGCGGTGCGCACCCAGTCGTGGCCGCGCATTTCGAGAACGCTGGCCCGCGTCATGCGAAACACGATCGTGGCCAGGTGCAGGCCGACGGTCAGCGAGGGCAGGATCAGCATCTGCAGATGTTGAGCGGGATTGGTCGCGAAGGCGACATAACCGCCGGCCGGCAGCCAGCCCAGGATCTGCGCGAAGAAGTAGATGAACAGGGTGCCGAGCACGAAACCCGGCACGGAGGTCAAGAGCGCGTTGATGGCAGACGTGGCAATGTCGAACTTGCCGCCGGCCCGCAATCCCGCCGCTGTGCCTGCCGGAATTGCCAGCAGCAGCGCAAAAATCGTACCGGCGACGATGATTTCCAGCGTGCGTGGCAGGCGCAGTGCGATGACGGACGAGATCGAGCCGTTATCGACGATCGATGTGCCGAAATCCAGCCGTGCCGTATTGTAGAGGAAGGTCACGTATTGAGTGAGGACGGGCTGGTCGAGCCCCATATTGGCCCGCAGATTGGCAATGGCTTCTGCGGAAGCGGAGCCGCCGCCCGTCGACAGCAGGAGTTCGGCCGGGTCGCCCGGTACAATGATGAGAAGCGAGAAGATGATCGTGCCGATAACCAGCAGCATGGCAGCAGCTGCTGCCATGCGACGAGAGATGAAGGCCAGCATGCAGCGCTCCTTATGCGAATTTGGTCTCGTCGAGCGCGTAGCCTGATGAACCGCTGAGGAAGCCGGGCAACTGTTCGAACCCTTCGACCGACTGCTTCATCGCATAGGCCTGGATGCGCCAGTTGAGCGGAACTTGCGGCACTTCCTCGTAATAGGCGACGACCAGTTGCTGGTAGATCGCCTTGCGCTTGTCCGGATCGACCTGGTTGCGGCCCTGTTCGAGCAGGCCGTCGATGCGGGCGCTCTTGAAGCCGAAGGACTGTAGGTAGGACGGATTGCCGGAATAGAGCAGCGACCAGAGCGCATCCGGATCATTGTAGTTGCCCGACGTGCCGTGGACGGCGATGTCGTATTTGCCTTCTTTGCCCGCCGTGACGCGTGTGCCCCAGTCGGGAAGATGGAGCGTCGCATTGATGCCGATGGCGCCAAGATAGGCCTGAACAACGGAAGCAGTGTCCTGATGCATGCCGTAGGTTGCGGTGGCAAGCAGGCGGCATTCGAAGCCGTTGGCATAACCGGCCTCGGCGAGCAGTGCCTTGGCTTTCTCGACGTCGTATTTCCATTCATGGGCCGGATCGGCCAGATCGAATTTGGACCCTCGCGGGTTGGGGAGGCCGTAAAGCGGCTCGCCACGGCCGGCAAAGGCGGCATCGACGACGTCCTGCCGTTCGATCGCATAGCCGACTGCCTGGCGCACCTTTGGATTGGCGAACGGGCCGCTGGTAACGTTGAACAGCAGGAACATGAACGGTCCCATCGTGGTCTTCATCTTCAGCGCCTTGGAAGCTTCGACCGCGTCGAACTGGGTCCAGGGAAGATATTCGATGAGGTCGACATCGCCTGCTTCGAGTGCCGCATAACGCAGGTTTTCGTCGGCATAGGCGACGAAGCGGATGCCATCGACCTTCGGCTGATCCGCCTGATAGAAGTCCTTGAAGCGGGCAACCTCGATATAGACGTTCTTTTCGCTGCCCTTCAGCGTGAACGGACCGGCGCCGATGATCGCGCTGTCGGTGCTCTTCTTCGAAATGACCGGGCAGCAATAGCTGGCCATCAGGTCGAGGAAAATCGCGCTCGGCGCTTTCAGCTTGATATGCACCGTCTTGTCATTGACGGCCTCGACGGCGGCGATGATCTTCAGGTCGCTCTTCAGGTAGGCAGTGGAGCCATCCTTGGTGATTTCGTTGAGCGAGTAGGCGACGTCGGCGGCGGTGACCGGGCTGCCGTCATGGAAGACGGCGTTCTGACGCAGTTTGAAGACGGCGGTCGTCGGGTCGCTCCACTCGAAGCTTTCGGCGAGTTCCGTGACCAGCTTGCCGGTCGCGTCGTAACCCATCAGGCCGCGATACAGCATCAGCTTGACGGTATTGGCGGCACCGCCGGTATTGTCGAAAGGTTTGATCGTCGGCGGGAAGGTGGACAGGCCGAATTTCAGCACCGAGGTGCGCGCCTGTGCGAAGGTGACCTGCGGCAAGGTGAGCGCGACAACACCTGTGCCGAGGCTGATCAATACTTTGCGTCTGGTGGGGTTCAGGCAATCGGAAGGTGTCACAGCTACCTCGAATTTGTTGGGAGGGAAAGTGCGGCTTCGGTCTGTTCCATCAGTCCAGCTTCCTTGCCGTCAGCTGTCCAATCGAAAATATTTTGATGGAATATAGATTTCTTTGCCGGCCAAGGCGGTGAGGGGTGTGCCGTTTAATTTGGCGATTGATTCATATGCATAAATCGTAGCCATGATGGAGTGGCCGGCAATCATAAACCGACGACAAGCTTTTTGCGCGATCACCGATTTTGTTTGATCCGGCTGGAGCCGGCGGCATTTTCCATTGGGGCCTCAGCATGGTGGAAGGCGAGCCAGTGGTCTGGGCAGGCCAGACGGCACTCAAGTTCGATGGCCGCGTCGCGGTCGATCAGAACTACAACGGTCTTGCTCTGGACGAACGCGAAGGCGACAGGATCGCCTCCGTCCTCAGGGACAGGGACATCCTGTTCATGAGAAACCATGGCGTCATTCCGTCTGGGTCAGGACGTCGCTTTCAATAGGGGCGTTTCACCCAGCGTTATGACCATGTGCTCGATGAAGGCGCGCACGCGGTGGGGCAGGGGGCCGCCACCGACGTAGACGGCATGCACCAGTTCAAGATCGCCTGGATTGAAGTCTTCGAGCAACGGGATCAGCCGTCCCGCCGCAATCTCGTCTGCGACGTGAAACAGCCCCACCCGGGCAATGCCGGCGCCGGCCAGCGCCATTTGCTTCATCGTCTCGCCGTTGTTGACGACGATGCTGCCCTTGACGGGTTGCGCGATATCCCGACCGTCGTTGCGAAACGGCCAGGACGGCCTTGCGCGCCGGAAATTGAATGTCAGGCAGTCGTGATGCTCAAGATCCGCCGGAGTTTGCGGCGACCCCTGGCGCGCAAGGTAGCCGGGGGCTGCACAGACCACCCGCCGGCTCTGTCCCAGCTTGCGGGCGATCAACCCGCTGTCCGGCAGGTTGCCCATGCGGATGGCGACGTCGGTCTTTTCCGCGACCAGATCGACAATGCCGTCGGTGAAGCTGAGATCGACGATCAGATTGGGATTGCGCGCAATAAAATCCGGAATGGCCGGTGCGACGAACATCGTCCCGAACGGTATCGTCGTATTGATCCGCAGCCGCCCGCGAACCGCTCCTCCCGCAGCCTCCTGATCCGCATCATTCAAGTCCTGCAGGATCCTCAGGGCCGCATGGTGATAGGCCTCGCCCTCTTCCGTCAGCGTCAGAGCGCGGGTTGTCCGCACCAGAAGACGTGTGCCGAGCCTGGCTTCCAGACGTGCGATCAGTTTGCTGACCGCCGAGGGGGTGATGTCGAGATTACGGGCGGCGGCAGAGAAGCCACCGTCTTGTACAACGCGTGCAAACACTTCCATCTCACCGGAGCGCTCCATCAGGATAGGGGGCATTGATGATCCTCATTCACAGGTGCATGTCCTCTGTGGGCAATAGTGCCTTGTGCTCCTACATCATAAATTGTCTCCAGCAACAATCTGGAGATAGACATGGATCTGCAACTCAAAGGCAAAACCGCCCTTGTTACCGGCGCCACCGCTGGCATTGGGCTCGAAATCGCCCGCACGCTCGCCGTGGAAGGCGCGCGTGTCATCATCACGGGACGCGACCGCGCCAAGCTCGACAGCGCGCTCTCTGCCGTCAAGGCATCCGGCGGATCGGACATAACGGGCATTCTGGCGGACGCCGCCGGGGCCGAGGGCGCCGGGGTCATCGCCAGGGCCGAAGCTTCAGTCGATATCCTCGTCAACAATCTCGGCATCTACGAGAGCAAGGCCTTCGGCGAAATATCGGACGCCGGCTGGAGCCACCTGTTCGATGTCAACGTCATGAGCGGCGTGCGCCTGTCACGGACCTATCTTCCCGGCATGCTGGAACGCAACTGGGGCCGGATCATCTTCATATCCAGCGAGTCGGGCCTGGCCATTCCCCACGATATGATTCACTACGCGACCACCAAGACGGCGCAGCTTTCGGTCTCTCGTGGACTGGCGCAATTGACCCGCGGCACCAATGTCACGGTCAATTCCGTGCTGCCGGGCCCGACCCGTTCGGACGGTATCGAAGGCTTCCTGCGCAGCCAGGCAAGCGATCCGTCAGCGCCGATCAAGCAGATCGAGGCCGAATTCTTCGCCACAGCCCGCTCTGCTTCGATCCTCCAGCGCATGGTCGAAGCGGAAGAGGTGGCAAACCTCGTTGCCTATCTCGCCAGCCCTCGCTCATCCGCCACGAACGGCGCAGCCCTTCGTGCCGAAGGCGGTCTCGTCAACACCATCGCCTGAGAAAGGCTTCCCCCATGTCAAATACGCCTTTGACCATCATCGCCATCACCACCGCCAAGCCCGGCAAGGAAGCGGCCCTTGGTGCCGCACAGGAAAAGCTGGTTGCGGAGACCTTGGTGGAAGACGGTTGCCTTCGTTACGAGTTGCACCAGTCGCTCGATGATGGGCGCGTCCGCATCTTCGTCGAGACCTGGCACAGCGAGGCGCAGTGGCGCGCACATATGGAGGGTGCCGCCATGCAGCGCTTTCAGGCGAGCGGCGTGGGCGACTATTTCGCCGACTTCGCACTGCATCGTCTCACCAAGGTGGTCGGCTGACCGAGCCGCGACCCGTCGCTTCCAAGACTAACATTCATCCATTTTGGAGATAAATCCATGAAACTTCCGCGCAGCCTTGCCATCTCTCTTGCACTCGCCGCCAGCACCTTAAGCGCCCACGCCGGAGACGTGCTGATCGTCCTGTCCGGTTCCGACCACCTCGATCTGAAGGACGGCAAGGTGTTCAAAACCGGATTTTACCTCAACGAATTGATGCAGCCGGTAAAGGCGCTGCGTGACGCCGGCCATGAGATCACCTTCGCCACGCCGGAAGGAACCGTGCCTTCCGTCGATGCGACCTCTATTGACAAGATGTATTTTGGCGGTGACGAGGCGGCGATGAACGCTGCCGAAGCACAGCTGTCGGAGCTGAGCCTGATGTCGAGCGAGAAGTCGCCGGTCATCAGCCTCGCTCGCGTCGAGCAGATCGGCTACGACCATTATGACGCCGTCTACGTTCCGGGTGGGCATGCGCCCATGCAGGATCTTTTGGTGAGTTCCGAACTCGGAAATCTGCTCCGCTATTTTCATGAAAACGGCAAGACGACCGCGCTGGCCTGCCATGGTCCCATCGCGTTACTCTCTACTTTGCCGGATGCACGTGGGTTCGTTACGCAGTTCGAGACGAGCGGAACCGCAAAGGCACAAACGGACTGGATCTATGCCGGCTACAAGCTCACGGCCTTCAGCAACCAGGAAGAGGAAGTGGCCAAGGGACTGCTGGGTGGCGGCGAGATGAAATTCTATCCGCAAGATGCGCTCACACGGGCGGGCGGTCAATTCAGTCAGGCTGACGCAGCTTTCTCCGCACATGTCGTGACTGATCGGGAACTGATCACCGGTCAGAACCCCGCTTCCGCCCCGGCCGTGGCCCAAGAGCTACTGGACCGATTGAAGTAGTATCTGTCGAAGTCGCTCACTGGGAGAACGTCGGCTTCGCGTCTTCAAGTCGGCACGGACGCCGATGTCGAGCGGGCTTTAAAGCAGACAGCGTCTTGGCGAGGTCTACGCCGACTTCGTGCCGATTTCAGTCACCGACACGTGTTCACGAAATGCAGACCGGTTCCAACGTCCACAATACAGCCGCTCGCCGTTCATCGCGGTAACTTGGCCAGGCCCTTGGCAAGGATCGGCCCGGTTGGGCGCCCCGTAGGCGAACCACCGGCCTGTTCCAACGTGATCTCGTAAAGTTGCCCGTTGCGTGGCAAGGGCAGGCTCGGTCGATCGAGACGCGCAGAGCGGATCCCGTCGATCAGGCCCAGCGAGACAGGTCCCATATCCCGGGAAGGCAGCGTCCAGACCTGGATCGTCTTGTCGTCTGGGACGTCGAAGTCGGCGAGCATTTTAATGACGGCCTGCTGGCTGCCGAAGTCCTCGATCACCGCCCGCACCTCGCCGGCTTCATCGACCAGGACAGCGACCACAACCGGTTCCGTCGTCCGCATCAGGCTGAAGGCAAGACCGACGGCCAGTATAACCGTGGCCGCGATTGCCGAGATCGCGGTGAGCCGCCACCCGGCGCGATTGTCGTTCAGGCCAGGAGGTGGGGACGGCTGAGCCGGTTTCACCTGCGGCTGAAGACTTGCTTCGATACGAGACCAGAGGCTGTCGTTCACCGCGGCCGGCTCGATACTCATATCAAGTGGCAGGAAGCGGTCCCGGCTCGCGGCAACCGCGGCCATCAATTCCTTGTCCTCTTCCATGTCAGCTTCGAGTTGCGCGGCTTCGCCATGATCTAGCAACCCCAGCACGTACTCGTCCGCGATTGCGGGAATGTCCTTGCGGTCGGAGATCATGCCATGCACTCCCTCAGCGAGGCGAGCCCACGCCTGATCCAGGATTTCGCCGTTCCGAGTGGAATTTGCAACCGCCCGGCGATCTCGCCATGGGAGTAGCCACCGACATAAGCCATCAGGATACCGCGTCGCCGGATCTCGTCCAGAGCACCAAGGCACTCACGAAGGCGGGAATTGCGGTCGAGCCTGTGCCACGCGGCCATCACCTCGTCGGCCTGGTCGCGTTCCTGCAGTGCCTCAACCTCCTCGACGGTATGTTCCCGTCCGCTGTCTCGCAACAGGTTGAGCGCCCTGTTTCGGACGATCGCATAGATCCAGCCGCGGGCGGAACCGCGATCGGGCTGATATTGATGCGCATGGGTCCAGATGCGGATGAACGCTTCCTGTACGACCTCTTCTGCAAGATCCCGCCGTCGCACGATCCGTTGAGCGACGGCCACCAAGTGTGCGGCCTCGCACTCGAAGATGGCGCGCAAGGCCATCTGATCCCCCCGGGCACAGGCAACAAGCGCTTTGTCGAGATCATCCGACACTGGGCTTATCAACATCCACTAACCTCTTCCTCATCGCTCGCCGGCCAGCATGCGGCTCCAGCTATACCCGATAGAACCCAATTTGGATGCATGATGAAATTTTTCAGGTGCCTGCATCCAAGCGCCAGTTCTCCCGTGTCTCCCTTTCAGGAAGCATCGAAAGCCGAGTGGCTGGTGTCTTCCACAACGGATCAACACGGGAGAAAGACATGAAGACCATTCGTTTCGCTCTGATAGCCTCCTCAGCCTTTGCAGCAACGGTTTCGGCGGCATCCGCTGCCTCGGTCGTCGGCCTCACAGGCGACAAGACGCTGGTGATGTTCGACACGGCGAAGCCTGCCGTCACCAAGACGATGAAGGTCACCGGCGTCGACAAACTTGTCGGCATCGACTTCCGTCCCGGTAACAAGACCGTGATCGGCGTAACCCCGGATCACCGCATCGTCACGATCAACCTCAAGACCGGCGCAGCCACCGAAGTTGCGAAGATGGACAAGATGTTGACCACTACCCAGACGCCCGTCCTGGTCGATTTTAACCCGATGGCGGACCGTCTACGGTTTATGACTGGCACCACCAATCATCGCGTCCATCCCGACACTGGGGCAGTCACCGTCGATGGTGCGCTCGCCTTCGAAGATGGCGATATGCACAAGGGCGAGGTCCCCAATATCGTCGCGGCGGCCTATACAAATTCCATTGGCAAGCCGGAAAAGACTGCGATGTACAATATTGATGCCACCATCGGTGCGCTTATCCAGCAGACAAGGCCCAATGACGGCACGCTGAAGGCAATCGGCAAGCTAGGCATCAAGGACAGCCCGGCCACCTACGCGTTCGACATTCAGGGCGAGGATAGTGGCAAGAACACCGCCTATCTCGCGGCTGGCAAGATGCTCTACACTGTTAACCTCGAAAGCGGCACCGCGACCGAAGTGGGCCCGATCTCCGGCCTGGACAACGAAGTGCGGGATATCGCCATTCTTCCGGCGATGTAAATCCGATCCCGAGCCTGTTCGGCTATTTGAATTAATTAGCAAGAAAGTCGGCCCCGATTGGCGGCTTGACGATATGCTACGATTCTTGCAGCAGCTAGGCGCCTCCATCTCGGGCATAAGGTCTACCCGGCGGCGTCGCTAAAGCGGACAGGGCAGGGTGATGTCAGGTTAATCGGCAGGGATGGGCAATCGGCCGGCATGGAGCGGTCATGCGGCTATCCCTGCCACGCTTCTCCGATGTGCGATCGCCCGAGGCGATGCAAGTGGACGACGATAGCTGTCTTATTCAGGGGAGTTAGGACGAACAGATTCCGGACCGCAGAGAAGACGCTGACGAACCGTTGCAGCGCACCTGGCAAGCGAAATTGCTGCATCACCCGCTCCCGTTTCCGCAGCGGCAAGTGCTGATTACCCCGCCGTAACGTTATTGGGAGAGGTTGAGGCGAGGGGGAAGCGACGAAATAAAGTCGGTCAGCTGGTCGCCCAAAAGCTGGACGTGGTCGCTTGCCGCCTTCTGCGCGGCGTCGGGATCGCCCGCATCGATCGAATCCATGATCCGCACATGCTCGGCCAGCGTTCCCAGCATTCGCCCCGGCTGATAGGTGGCGCGCAGCCTGTAGGCGCCGATCCGACGGCGGAGCTGGATAGTTTGTTCGGCGATGAAATGGGTATGCGCTGCCTCATAGAGCAGATCGTGGAACTGCTGATTGATCTTGTAGAAGTTCACCGGATCGCCGGCTTCGTACGCCTTGACGAGTTCCTCATGGACCGCGCGCATGGCGGCCCGCTCAGTCGGCGTCGCGCGGCGCGCTGCAAGCTTGGCGCATAGTCCCTCAAGAGAGGCCATGACATCGAACATCTCGATGATCGCGGGTATCGACAACAGGGCGACATGTGTGCCCTGGCGCCCACGTGTTTCGATCAGGCCGATGGCGAGCAGCGATTTGATCGCTTCGCGGACCGGAGTTCGCGAAAGCCCGAACCGGCGCGACAATTCCATCTCGTCCAGCCGCTCGCCGGGCGCCAGACGGCCGTCCAGGATCATCTCCTCGAGATGATCACGCAACTCGTCCGATCGTGTCGCTTGGCGTGTCGCGACGACATTGGATATGCGAACCGCATCTTGGTTCAATTCGAATGCTCCTCTGCCGGCGTTGCTGGTGACCGGTCGGGCTTTGGTGGCGCGCATATACGTTCATTTCTCTGCTGCATTCAATATCATATAATCAGTATACCAAGCAGGCGATGCAACTTCTGATCTTGTCCACAATCATCGTCGGCGCCTCTACCATGGGAAAGTGGCCGGAATCGTAGGTGGCGATCGTGGTTTGGGCGAAACAAGGCATGGGCTCGGGATGCGCCAGACGCGCCACGTAAGGTGAATTCAGCAGCATTTTCGGACAGGTTACCAGGGGCCAGCGATCTTCGGCATTCCAGAAGAACAGGTCGTCCTTGATATCCAGCGCGAAGTCGCCCGGTGCCGCGGCCAGCATGCCCTCGGTGATCCGGGCTCGCATGGCCTCCTCGGTGGTCGGATGAACGATCATATCGACCATGGCCCGCATCCGGCCTGGATAATCCAGCTGGAAATCCTCGTGCCGACGCCGGATCTCGTCATCAGGCACACGTCCGTAATAGTCCCGGTCGGACAGCGTATCGAGACCGATCACTGCGGCCACTCTCTGCGGTGCGGCAATCGCCGTCTCCGTGGAGATGGGGCCGCCCATGGAGTGACCGACCAGGATGGCGCCCGAGATGTCGAGATGATCGAGGACATGCGCGACCGCAGCGCCCATGGCCGCGATTGTCTGCCCGCTTGCAGGCGGCGGTGCTGTGCCACCGAAACCGGGATGTGAAAGTACAAGGACCCGGAAATTGCGGGCGAGTTCGGGTCCGATGATATCCCAGTGATCGGCGCTGCCGCACCAGCCATGGATCAGCACCAGCCAATCTCCTGCGGCGCCGAGCGTACGATAGCCGATCTGGCCGCCGAAAGGCGCGTCCAGGAGAAGGAGATCGCTCATCTGCTCAGCCCTTTATCCCGCTGGTGGCCATGCCCTGGGTGAAGTACTTCTGGAGCACCAGGAAGAGCAGGATGAGCGGCACCGTGGCGACCGTCGCTCCGGCGAATGTCTCGCCCCAGTTCGGCAGCTGGGTCGGCGAACCCTGCTGGGCGATCGCCACCTGGATGATCTGGCGCGCAGGATCCTGGACGATGACCAGAGGCCACAGGAAGCTGTTCCAGCAGAACAGGAATGTGATGAGCCCGAGCGTCACCATCGGTACTTTGACGTTTGGCAGGACGATGGAAAAGAAGATGCGCACATGTCCGGCACCGTCGATGCGCGCCGCATCCTCCAGCTCTGTCGGCAGTTCCTCGAAGGCCTGTTTCAGCAGAAAGAGACCGAAGGGGCTGGCGATCCAGGGGATCATGATCCCGACCAGACTGTTGGAGAGGCCGAGCCCGGAAACCACCTGGTAGAGGGGCACCATCATCGCTTCGATCGGCAGAAGGAAGGTCAGAAGGATCAGCATGAAGACGACGTTGGCGCCAGGAAACTTGATGCGCGTCAGCGCATAGGCGGCCATCGAGCACAGCAGCAGCGTGAACGCGACCTGACCGATCGCGACGATCGCCGTGTTCAACAGAGCTCTCAGGATATTCGTGCGCTCGAACAGCGACACATAGTTTTCGATCGTCGCGCCGACCGGCACGAAGGCGCGCCAGGAGAGCGGCGTCACGTCGCCAAACACGGTGAACTGGTTCTTGAGCGACGACGCCACGACCCAGGCATAGGGCGCCAGGAAACAGGCGATGATCAACAGGATGATCACGAGAGTAAGCGCGGTGCGGCGGATGCGGGTCGTTGTCATGTCAGTAGTTCCAACGCGATCGCAGGAGAGCCATCTGGACCATCGAGATGGCGAGGACGACGAGCAGCAGCACGACCGAAAGCGCCGAGGCATAACCGGCCTGCTGCATGATGAAGGCGGTATTGTAGATGTGGTAGACGATCAGGTTCGTCGCCTCTTGTGGTCCGCCCTGGGTCATCAGGAAGGCGGGCGCGAAGGCTTGCAGCGAAAACACGGTCATGATCACCACGACGAACAGCGTGGTCCGCGACAGGAGCGGTATGGTGATGTTCCACAGCACCTGCCACCGCGTGGCGCCATCGATGCGCGCCGCCTCGCCCAGTTCGGAAGGCACGCCCTGGAGGCCGGCCAGAAACAGGATCGCCCCGAACCCGACCTGTTGCCACAGCGTCATGGCGATCAGCGACGGCAGTGCCTGGGTGGTGCTGGTCAGAAACGGTTGCCGGGCGATGCCGACAATATCCAGCGCGCCGTTGATCAATCCGTTCGACGGGTCGAGCAGGAAGGACCACATCGTCGCGATCACCACCGAGGATGTGACGACCGGCAGCATGATCATGGTGCGCACCAGGCCGCGCGCCGGAAGTTTCGAATTGAGGAAGAGGGCAATCGCGAAGGCGATCGGGATGACGAAAACCACTACGCCGAAAGCGAAGAGGAAGGTGATGCCGAAACTTCTCCCGGCATCGTCGTATTCGATCATGTCGGCGAAGTTGCGCAGGCCGACAAATTTCTCCGCCGCCGGGTTGAGCAGCGAATAATCGTAGAAGCTGTTTCTCGCCATCACCAGCAGCGGAACGTACTGGAAGATCAGCAGCAGCAGCATGAAAGGCGCGAGAAAGCCGACAGCGACCAGACGCTCCTGCTTTTGCCGCCGGGTGGCGGCCTTGCGTGGCCGGGTCTTTGCACCCGCCGAAACGGTAAGGGCCTGTTCGCCTGTCGACATTCTCGCGTCCATTGTCATTATCGGTCGAGGATACGCTGAACCTTCTTTTCAGCGTCCGCCATCAGTTCTGCCGGATTGCCACCGAAGGCAACGCCGCGAAGAGCCTCGCTGACAATCTTGTCATACTGGGCGAATTTCGGGCCCGGCGGGCGCGGCTGGCCCCAGGACTGCAGCTGATCGACGAACACCTTCATCGGATATTTATTGTAGACATCGAAGCGGGAGAACAGGCTCTTCAATGTCGGCAGATTGCCGCGCTGGCTGACGTTCATATAGGCATATTCGCCCCATGACATATCGACTACGAACTTTGCGGCGATCTCGGGATGTTTGGAGCGGGCGGTCGCACCGAACGTGGTCGAGCCCGTATGCACGACCGGCGTCTTGAAATACGGCAGCGGCGTGATACCCCATTCGATCTTCGGATCCTTGATCAGCGCGTTGCCGGCCGCCGGAGTGTCGATGTAGAAGCAGGCCTTGGCGTCGAAGAAGGCATTCGGAATGCCGACCTTCGGCGCAACACCTTCGGCATTGAACATCGACTGGTAGAATTTCAGCGCTTCGACGGCTTCCGGCGTATTGAGATAGCCCTCAGCCGTCTTGCCGTCCGGCGCGAACGCCCAAAAGGTCTTGTAGGCGCTGCTGGTCGGGGCTGCCTTCGGGTCGCCGGCGGAGCGCTGGTAGATCAGGTCCTGATAGACGAGACCCGGCTGCCCGTTGCCGAAGCGGGTCGGGCCGAGGCCCCAGACCGTGGCGGCACCTGCCGGACCCTGTTGGCACTTCTTGAAGGCTTCGAGCGCCTGGGGCCATGTCCATGCCTCGGCAAGCGTCTGCGGCGGCTTCACGCCTGCGGCTTCGACCAGCTTCTTGTTGTAGTACATGGCAACGGTGGTCTGCTCGATGCCTGGCGAATAAACCTCGCCATTGTAGCTGTGCTCGGCCTTGGTGGCCGGCAGGATGTCGTCATCCCAGCCCTTCGGCAGGTATTTGGTGATCGGCAGCAGGATGCCGGCAGCCGCGTAGGACTGGGTGTTCGGGCCGTCATAAACGATGATATCAGGCGGATTGGAGCTGGCTGCCTGAACCGAAATCGTGTCCGCGAGCTGCGGGAACGGGACTTCGTTGACGTCGAACTTGACGCAAGGGTTTTCCTTCTGCCACGCTTCCATCGGCTTGGGATAGGGGTAGTTGCCAGGCGTGCGCAGGATGCGCAGCGTCACGGTTTCGCCGGTGCAGGCAGGCGTGCTTTGCGCGTTGGCGCCGGTCGCACCCAACGCCGTGGCGCCGAGCAGACTGGCAAAAACGATAGAATAGATCTTCATCAGCCGTTCTCCTTCTGGTGTTTTAACGGACAGCGTCTTTCAGATGGCGCCGCCGGTATCGGGGTCGAAAAGCGACATGCGGTCTTGGGCGATGCGGAGCGGCTGCTGACCTCCTTCGGGGAGCGCGTGCTGCGGCGCAAGCATGGCTGCGCAGGGCACGCCGGCAAGGGTGAAGTGAACCAGCGTGGTGGGTCCGAGCAGTTCGGCCATATCGACGGGAACCGAAAAATCCGGCTCGCCGTCGCCGGCCAGGAAGTGTTCCGGCCTCAGACCCACTTCGACCGTCTTGCCCACATAGGCAAGGAGAGCATCGCGCCGGTCGGCTGGCGACGGCAGGGTGGAATTGTTGAGTTTCAGCACCGGCGCCCCGCCGTCCAGGGCAACCTGCGCCGGGAGGAAGTTCATCGAGGGGCTACCGATGAACCCGGCCACGAAGCGGGTGGCGGGACGTTCATAGAGTTCCTGCGGGGTGCCCTGCTGCTCGATCTTGCCGTTGTTCAGCACCACGACGCGATCGGCGAGCGTCATCGCCTCGACCTGGTCGTGGGTCACGTAAACGGTTGTCGCCTTCAGGCGCTTGTGCAGCCGGCGGATTTCCGTGCGCATCTGTCCGCGCAGCTTGGCGTCCAGATTGGAAAGCGGTTCGTCGAATAGGAAGACTGCCGGATCACGAACCATGGCGCGCCCCATCGCAACACGCTGCCGCTGGCCGCCGGAAAGCTGCTTCGGCCGCCGGTTCAACAGTGCGGAGATCTCCAGCACTTTGGCGGCTTCCTCGACCTTGCGGCGTATTTCCGCTTTGTCCACTTTGGCGAGTCGCAGGCCGAAACTCATGTTCTGGGCGACGGTCATATGCGGATAGAGCGCGTAGTTCTGGAAAACCATGGCGATGTCGCGCTCGCGCGGATCGAGCTCGTCAACCCGACGCTCGCCGATCCAGATCTCGCCGCTGCTGACCTCTTCCAGGCCGGCAATCATGCGCAGCGTCGTGGACTTGCCGCAGCCCGAGGGGCCGACAAGCACCACGAATTCACCGCTGCGAATATGCAGGTCAAGTCCATCGATCGTGGTTGCCGAAGCACTCTCGTAGGTCTTGCCCACCTTTTTAAGCTGAACGTCTGCCATGCCGGCTTTGAGGCCTTTTGCTCTTGAAAATTCCAGAGACCTGCTGGTCCTGCCATCCGGACATTAAGGGACGGAACATGTATTCGTGCAATAGATAAATGTATACGTATATTACTTTTTTGTCGCGCAACCTGCTTCGCCTATTTATTTGGCTGATTTCCTTCTCATTTTGCCTATATTGACGGCATATTGGAATAAGATAGCCATTAAACCCTCTTTATCAGGTGGAAAATTTCAGGCCTTGGCAAAAAATCCATGGACAGAGCGCAGAAATGGCGTATGCAAAAAAGATAAATATGTATTCAGCACAGGAGACGCAGGTGGAACTGAATCTTGCCGGCAAAACGGCCCTCATCACCGGAGCATCCCAAGGCATCGGCTACGCGATCGCGAAGGTTCTGGCCGCTGAAGGATGTCACCTCCACCTGGCCGCCCGCAACGGCGCAGCCATGCAGGCCCTTAAGAAGGAACTCGCCCAGTATCCGGTCAACGTTACCGTGCACGAGGCGGATCTGAGCACGACCGAAGCAATGGTCGCACTCGACAAGGCCTGTGGCGACTATGATATCCTGATCAACAACGCGGGTGATATCCCCGCCGGTTCGATCGAGGACGTCACCGACGAGGCCATCCGCCGTGGTTTCGATCTCAAGGTCTTCGGCTACATTACCCTTTCGCGCGAATTCTGGAAGCGCCGCAAGGGTCGCGACGGCGTCATCATCAACGTCATCGGCAATTCCGGCGAAAACTGGGATGCCGCCTATTTTGCCGGCTCGACCGGTAACGCAGCGCTGATGAGCTTCACCAAGGCACTCGGCGGCCGCAGTCTCGATCAGGGCATCCGCGTCATCGGCGTCAATCCCGGGCCGGTCGATACCGCGCGGATGTTCAAGATCATGAAGCGCAAGGCGATCGACATGCTCGGTGATGAGAGCCGTTGGAAGGAACTCTACGACAAGTATCCGGGCAAGCGCCCGGCTACGGCCGAGGAAGTCGCCGATCTCTGCGCCTTCCTCGCCTCGCCCAAGGCCGGTTATATCACCGGCACGGTCGTCACCATCGACGGCGGTATCGCGGCGCGTGGTTCGGTGATCTGACGATCATGAGCGACGCCCGCATTCGAAACCGCTATTTCGACGACTTGTTCTCCACGCCGGACCTGGCGTGGATGGGGCAGAACACCAACCACATCCCCGCGCATCCCGCTGTTCGCGAGGCCATGATCCGCTCGGTCGAGGCAGGTGAATTCAATGCCTACGCGCCGCCGATGGGTTTTGAGGCGCTTCGAGCCGGGATTGTCGCCGATCTCGGCGTCCTGTCGGCAGAGGCGCTGGTGACGGAAGGCGGCGTCAATGCGCTGGCGATGATCTGCAAGGCGCGCGCCAGGCCCGGCACGACACTGGTGACGACGGACCCGACCTGGAAATGGCCGTGCATGTTTGCCGAACAGGCCGGCGCCGAAGTCATCCAGATTCCGATCTATGACCCTGCGACCAAATACAAGCTGACCCCGGATGCCCTGCGGGCTGCCGTCGATGAGCGTTGCGCGCTGATCTACATCGTCGATCCCAACAATCCGCTCGGCATCCGCTACGACCGCGAGGAAATCGAGGCCTTTGCCGAGATCGCCCGTTCGGTCGGCGCCTTGATGATCCACGACTGCACCTACCGCGATTTCGCCGACGGCCACACGCCTGTCCTGCAGGTCGCGCCGGAAGGTACCGTCGTTTCGCTGAGCTTTTCCAAGTGGCTGGGGCTCGCCGGCATGCGCATCGGCGCGCTCGTCGCATCCCCCGCGCTGGTCGACGAGTTTTCGTCCGCCTCGACCTCCGTGCTCGGTGCATCTGTCGTCGCCCAACGCGCCGCGATGGCCGGGCTTTCGGTCAAAACCGAATGGATGAAGGACGTACGGACTATCGACAGGGCGAACAAGGCGATGATCGTCGCGGCCGCGGAAGCTGCCGGCATCACAGTGCCGGTCCAGCCGTCGCACGGCAATTTCCTCGTGCTGGAAACGGCGGCCACCGGCGTTTTGCCCGAAGCGATCGTCGAGGCGGCCCGCCGCGAAGGCGTCATGATCCGGCAGGGTCGGTACCACACGGCGCGTTTCGGCGACCGGTTCATCAAGGTCTCGACCTCGGTGCCATCAGCCTGGGCCGAACGCTTCTGCGAAGGCCTGCCCGGCTATATCGCGACCGCGCGCACACTGAACGACGTGCCGGCCCTCTTCTAGGGCCGGTCTCTTGACCCAGCAGCATATACGGGAGTAGCCGGTTCATGTTCGTGACCAGCAAGGATGGCATCAAGCTCTATTACGAAACGGCAGGCGAGACCGGAACGCCGATCCTGTTCATCCACGAGTTCGGCGGCAATTACGACGCCTGGGAACCGCAGATGAGCTTTTTTCCCCGGCGCAACCGCTGCATCACCTATGCGGCCCGCGGTTATGCTCCGTCCGATATCCCGGCGGATGTCGAACAGTATTCGCAGGCGCTGGCGGCAGAAGATGCCCTGGCTGTGCTCGACGGTCTCGGCATCGAGAAGGCCCATATCGTCGGCCTGTCGATGGGCGGTTTTGCGACGCTGCATTTCGGCCTGCGCTTCCCTGAGCGGGCGCTATCGCTGACGGTCGCCGGTGCCGGTTACGGTACGGAGCGCGCCACGGCCGATTATTTCCGCAATACGTCGCTGAAGGTCGCCGATAATTTCGAAAAGGATCCGGTCGGTTTCTCGAAGATCTATTCGCTCGGCGCAAGCCGCGTGCAGTTCCAGAACAAGGATCCGCGCGGCTGGGCAGCCTTTGCGGAGCGGCTGTCGCGGCACTCCGCCGTTGGCGCGGCCAACACCATGCGCGGCGTACAGTGCCGCCGGCCATCTTTCTGGGACCTGGAAGACGAACTGAAGAAGATGATGGTTCCGACCCTGATCATGTCCGGCGACGAGGACGATCATTGCCTCCAGCCGAGCATCTTCCTGAAGAAGACGCTTCCCGCCAGCGGCCTCGCGATCCTGCCGAAGACCGGGCATACGCTCAATCTCGAGGAACCCGCCCTGTTCAACACGCTGGTATCCGATTTTATCGGCCAGGTGGAAGCGGGCGCCTGGAAAGTGCGCGATCCGCGCGCCGATCCGGGACAGGTGATGCGGACGGAATAGCGCAATGACCGGCGTGGCCTCGATATCCCCGGAGCGGCTGTGGTCGCGGCTCATGGAACTCGGCAGAGATGGCGCCCTGCCCGAGAAGGGCGTCAATCGCCAGGCCCTGTCGGCCGAGGAAATTCTCAGCTGGCGCCGCATCATCGCATGGAGCGCCGAGGAAGGCTTGAAACCCTCCACGGACGCGGCCGGAAACCTTTTTCTGACACTCGACGGCAAGTTTCCCCACCTGTCGCCCGTCGTCGCCGGCAGTCATGTCGACAGTCAGCCGACGGGCGGTCTTTTTGATGGGGCATTCGGCACGCTGGCGGCGCTCGAAGCCGTAACGGCTATAGCCGAGGCAGGCATGATACCGGAGCGGCCCATCACGGTTGTCGCATGGATGAATGAAGAGGGCAGCCGGTTTGCGCCTGGAATGATGGGGTCCGAGCTTTTCGCCGGCAAGCGAACGATGGATGAGGTCATGGCGGTCAAGGACGCCGCCGGTATCACCGTGGCCGAGGCACTGGCCGCCGTGCATGCCGCCTTTCCGGATATAGAGCATCGGCCGCTCGGGTTTCCCGTCCACGCCTATATCGAACCGCATATCGAACAGGCGGACGTGCTCGAACGCGCCGGTGCGGTAATCGGCGTCGTTTCCGGCATTCAGGGCAAGAAAACCTACGAGATCATCATATCCGGACGTGAAGCGCATGCCGGCACCGAGCCGATGGAGCGCCGCCAGGACGCGTTGCAGGCGTTTGTGCGCATGGCGCTGCGCATGCAGCAGGACATGGCGGTCGATGACGTGGTGAAATTCACTATCGGCCGGCTGGAAATCCAACCCAACGCGCCGTCGGTCGTGCCTTCCAGCGCAGTCTTCCGCATCGATCTCCGGCATCCGGACAATGCTGTGCTCGACCGGCTCGGCCTGCGCCTGGAGGCGATCGCTGCCGAGGAGGCGCATCCCTGCAGCTTCCATATCAAACGCCTGGTCGATGCCCCCTCGAACACGTTTGACGAGGGGCTTCGGGCAGCGATACGCCGTTCCGCCGGCCGCCATGGCTATTGGGCGCTCGATTTGCTTTCGGCGGCAGGGCATGATGCCCGGCAGATGGCGTCGCTTGCTCCGAGTGCGATGATTTTCATCCCCTGTCGCGCCGGTCTCAGCCATCATCCCGACGAGTGGGCTGAACCGGAACACGTCGCAGCCGGCGCGGCCGTTCTTCTCGATCTGCTACTGGAGCAGACAGGTCTTTCGCAGAAATATGGAGATGCATCATGAGCACCGTCAACGACATGGCCGAAATGCCGGTTCAGCTGCCTCGCAATCCAGCCAATGCTGCCGAGGCGCGCAGCCGCTATTTCAACTCCGGCAATGCCTTCAACATCAAGCTTCCGCCGGTGCCGGGCAAGATCTTCACCGACGAACCGACCAGCGCTTTCGCGCTCGAAAAGACCGGGTTCATCAACTGCGATCTGTCCGCGGAAATGCAGTGCCCCTTTCCGGCGACGACCCCGTTGATGCTGGCCCGCTATGCGGTGGTCAAGTCCGGCGAAGTCCTCGATACGACGCTCACCAACACCGCGTCGATCTGGTACGTCATCAAGGGTAAGGCCGCTCTCGCTGTAGGTGACGAAAAGGCTCTATTGGGCAAGGCAGACGTCTTCCTTCTTCCCGGCGGGGTGCCTTCTGCCATCACTGCGAGCCAGGACAGCATCTTCTGGCTGGTGGGCAATGATCCGCAGTTGATGTTCGATGCTTCGGCGCCGATCGTCGGCGAGGGCGCTGCCGTCAGCTTCGTGCATTATCCGGCAGGCGAGATCAGCCATCAGCTCGACGTGGTTTATGGGACCAACGCCAATGCCAGCACATCCGGCCATGCGCTGATCTTTTCGGCTGAAAAGACGGAAGCAAGCCGCAATATCGCAACGACGATGACCCTGTCGCTGAACACGCTGAAGCCGCGGAGTTTCCAGCCGCCGCACAAGCACAACTCCGCCGCGATCACGCTGGTGGTCAACGGCGATCCGGCCTATTCGATGGTGGCGGATGCCAAATGCGCGTGGTCGCCATGGGCGACGCTGGTGACGCCTCCGGCTGCCAAGCATAGCCACCACAATGATGGAGATACCCGGGCCGAATTCCTGATCGTTCAGGACGGCGGTTTCCACTATCATGCCCGCACGATGGGTTTCGAGTTCTACTGATATGCGGCTGATCATAGACACCGATACGGCGGGAGACGACACCTATTCGCTCCTGCTTGCCATGCGCACCCCCGGCTCGACGCTGGAGGCGGTGACTATCTGCGTCGGCAACGTGCCCTTCGACCAGCAGGTTGAAAACGCTCTGGCGACCATCGAGGTGGCCGGTTTCTCTGGAAAGGTGCCGGTCTATCTCGGCGCCCGCCGCCCCATGGTGAAGCCCTGGGAAGCATCCACCATGCACGGCAACGATGGAATGAGCGGTGCTAACCTGCCGATCGCCCGTCAGCGGCCGGAAACCATGCATGCGGTCGATGCCATCATCGAACGGGTGATGGCAGAGCCGGGCGAGATTGATATCCTGGCCCAGGCGCCGCTCACCAATATCGCCCTGGCGGTCATGAAGGAGCCGCGGATCGCCAAGGCGGTGCGCCACCTCTGGATCATGGGCGGCACCGACAATGCGGTCGGCAATATCACGCCCTGCGCCGAATACAATTTCTTCATCGATCCGGAAGCCGCCCGTATCGTCTTCGAGGCGGGTTTCGATATCACGCTGTCCACCTGGACGTTGACCATGCGTTCCGGGCTTCTGGAGGGCGACCAGCTGGACGAGATCTTCGCGATGCAGACGCCTCTTTCGGAATTCTACCGGAAGGTTTCTGCGGTGCCGCGCGAGACTGCGGAAGCGCGCTACGGCCGGCCGGTCAGCACCCATCCGGATTCGCTGACCTGCGCCTGCGCTCTCGACCCGGATCTGATCGAATCCTCGCGCGAGGCCGTGGTGCGCATCGAGACGTCGGGTGAAATCACCCGCGGTTTTTCCGCCATCCACCCGCCGAAACTCGGCACCCGCTGGCCGGAGTTCAAGGTCAACGCACGCGTCATCGAACAGGCATCGACCGACGGCTTTCTCCAGATGATGAAACAGGCTTTCGCGGAAAACTGAAGGCTTGCGGTTTCGGCGGGAGCGATCCCGCCGATCCGTTTCGATGTTGCCGCAGGGCTCAGGCCGCCGGCGCCAATGCGCCATAGAGTGCGTCGGCATCGGCCGCCGTGGCATCCGTTCGGATGGTGACGATCGGCGGCATGTCCTTGCCGACCTTCCTGAAGCAGGCCGCCATGGCATCCAGCCAGACGCCTTGCTGCGGCAGGTCTTCCACGGCGGCGATCACCATATCGTAGCCGTTCTTGCGGTAATCGATGAGATCGCCCACGGAAACCTCGATCAGCCTTTCGCAGCTTTCCGGTTTTGCCACATGCGGCGGCATCTTCATGATGCCCCAGCCGCGCTCCACCAGCGCATCCATGAAGCCGCTCGGCGGTGCTTGTTGTCTGCCGTAAAGTGCCGAGCCGGGATTGACGACGAAATCGGCGATGACCGCAATGCGGCGACTTCTCAGGTCTTCCCGGATCACGCTGCATTCTCCGTGCCTTCGGTCAGAAACTCGTCGAGCTCGAGCATTGCCTTCTGGAGATCGAAATCCTGCGCATCCATCGCGACGCCCGTCGCGCGCGGGAATGCAAGGCCGCGTTCCTCGAACTCGAATTTCAGCTCTTCCATCCAGATGCCCATGCCGGGTCGGCGATCGCTCCCGCCGTGGACGGCGCCCTCCGGTCGGCCACCCCAGGATGCCTTGGTGCTGGTGAGACGGACGCCGCTTGACGGACTGCCGTCCAGGCCGACGATGACGACGTCGTAGCCGGCATCCTGATGCATGATCACGAGATCCACGACGCTTTTTGCCAGGTTGCGGCAGTGGCGCCGGTAACCAGGTGTGTCGTACTGTTCTCGGGATGCCCACCACCGGACGGCACCCATATGGCTCATCTCCGGGCAGGGCAGTTGTTGCAGCTCGAACCCGTTCTTGACCAGCCGCTCGACCAATGGAGAAAAAACGCCGGCGCATTTTGCGAACTCACTGACCTTGGCATTCTGGTTCATGAGACAGTGCGCCACATAGGCTACTCGTCTTGGTTCATCCTGCATGATGTGCTTCTCCCGATGTCTTGATCTGCCCGATGCGGATAGTCGAAGTCTGCAATGCAGTTGGCTCGACATGCCGATTGGTCCTCGATGCAATCGCCATGCCACTATTCTTGCGCCTCGCGTTTCCGGCAAGTTGAGCGCTTTGCTGGAAATGCCACCCGCGACAATGCCGTAATAGCGGTCAATCTGCGTCCAAAATATGCGCATTGCGTATGCATATTTTTGATTGTTGGATATTTGAGCTGCGATTTGTCGCATGGTAGCACCTTGATCGTTCGATCCTGCCCGAAAAACCCCTAGATTAGTGGCATTCTTTAGCAACTTGTAAAGCTGGCGTGTTTGGCACGAGGCTTGCTTGCATCCTTAATGGTAATAATTGCATGCAAGGAGATGCCTCTCGATGACCGACATGTCGATTGCTTGGAGTGAGGACTACGCATGCGGATTGAATCCGGGAGCGCGCGGTCTCGCGGGCCTGTTGCGGCCGGTAAAGACCAAAGCCCTTGCTGCACCCGCCGCGGAACCGGCCTGGACCGTATCGGGCGACAGGCCGCTCATCGAACTCCGCAAGGTATCCAAGAGCTTTGGCCCTGTGATGGCGCTGGATAACTTGGAGGCAACCATCTTTCCTGGTGAGCTGGTGACGGTGGTCGGCCCTTCCGGCTGCGGCAAGAGCACGCTGTTCAATATCCTCGCGGGCCTCGAAGAGCCGGATCCGGGCAATATCCTGCGTTTCCGAGGCAGGAGTTCTGCGGCCTCGGAACTGCTCGGACAAGTTTCCTTCATGCCGCAAAGGGACCTGCTGCTGCCATGGCGAAACGTCATCGACAACGCCATCCTGGCGCTGGAGATCGAAGGCATGCCGCGGGTGCAGGCCCGGGCGGAGGCGCTGAAGATGCTGCCGGAATTCGGGCTTTCCGGATTTGAGGCGCAATATCCCAATCAGCTCTCGGGCGGCATGCGCCAGCGCGTGGCCCTGATGCGTACGTTTCTCTTCAAGCGCGATCTCATGCTGCTCGATGAACCATTCGGCGCGCTGGATGCGCTGACACGAACCATGATGCAGCGCTGGCTGCTCGACGTTTGGCAGAAACACCGGCGCACCGTGCTCTTCATCACCCACGATGTCGACGAGGCGATCTTCCTCGGCGACCGCGTGCTTGTCATGACGGCCCGGCCGGGCAAGGTGAAGCTTGAACAGAAGATCGACTTGCCGCGCCCCCGCAAGGCCGACATCGTCACGTCGCCCGAATTCATCGGGTTGAAGAAGACACTCCTCGACGCCATCGAGGAGGAAAGCATGAAGTCGTTCATGACTTCAGGACATTAGAATATGAGAGGAAACACGGTGGCCAGTGAATATGCCGAACGTCCCGCCCACATTCCCGAAGCCGAGTGGAAGGCGCGCGTCGATCTCGCCGCATGCTACCGCATGGTCGCGCGGCTGGGCCTGGATGACCTTATCTACAACCACATTTCAATGCGTGTACCGGGGCATGACGACCAGTTCCTGCTCAACCCCTACGGCTTCCTGTTTGGCGAGATAACGGCCTCCAGCCTCGTGCGCATCGATATCGACGGCAACAAGCTCGACGACACGCCCTATACGATCAACAAGGCCGCTTTCGTCATCCATGGCGCCATCCACAAGGCCGTGCACGATGCAGCCTGCGTTCTCCACACCCATTCCGATGCCAGCACCGCGATCTCCTGCCAGAAGAACGGACTTCTGCCACTGACGCAGTTTGCCATGCGCTTCTACCAACGCCAGGCCTTCCACGATTACGAAGGTGTGGCGATCGACATGGACGAACAGGCTCGCCTCATCGCCGACATGGGCGACAACCGGGTGATGCTGATGCGCAACCATGGCATCATGACGCTCGGTCGCACGCCGGGCGAAGCATTCATGCTGCTTTATTACTTCGAACGCGCCGCGCGCATTCAGCTCGATCTGCAGGCTTCCGGTGCCGAGCTTCTGACCCCGCCGCACGAGGTTTGCGAGAAGGCGGCACGTCAGTTCTGGGAGAACAAGGGTGACATCCTGATTGCAGGGGAACGGGAATGGCCGGCCTTCCTTCGCCAGCTCGAACGGGAGGGATCGGATTACCGCCGATAGTCGGGAGGAGAACGACTAACGCAACCATAACCCAACCAAGAATCGACAGAGAGGGACCATGCTTAAAAAACGACAGCTTCTCGCGGCGCTTGCCGCAACGTTCATCGGCGTCCAGGGCTTGGGCTACAGCGCAATCCCGGCTGCTGCCCAGCAGACAGTGAATGCCAGCCTGCGTCTCAAATGGCTGACCCAGGCTCAGTTCGCCGGTTTCTACGTCGCGCTGGAGAAGGGGTATTACAAGGATGAGGGCATCAACCTCACCATCAACCCTGGCGGCCCCAATCTGTTGACGGAAAACCTGGTAGCGACCGGCTCCGACACGTTCGGCCTTTCGGGCGGCACCGACAGCGTCTTTGCCGCACGCGACAAGGGCCTGCCGATCGTCTGCATCGGGGTTGCGCATCAGGTGACGCCGTTCGTCTTCGTGACCTACAAGGACGGCCCGATCAAAACCATCCAGGATTTCAAGGGCAAGAAGGTGACCGCCTGGTTCACCGGCGCAAACCACGTGCTCTCGGCCATGCTGGCCAAGGCAGGCATCAAGGCTGGCGAAGTCGATGTCCAGCCACAGCAGGTCTCGATGACACCATTCATCGACAAGCAGGTCGATGTCGCGACCGCAACCCGCTACAATGAACTTCAGATCGTCGCACAACGTGCCGGCATGGACAATTTGCGGATCTTCGTGCCCGAAGATAGCGGTGTTTCCTTTCCGCGAGACACATTGATCGTGTCGGAACAGACCGCCAAGGAAAAGCCGGAACTGGTCGAGAAATTCCTGCGTGCCAGCATCAAGGGGTGGAAATACGCCCTGACCAACGAAAAAGAAGCAATCGACATCGTCATGAAGGTGGCGCCGACTCTCGACCGCGCCCAACAAGCAGTCATGCTGTCCGAGATCAAGAAGCTGATGGTCGCCGGCAAGGGCGGCACGGATGGCCTCTTCGCCATTGACAAAACAGCCGTTGGCTCCGCCAACAGCCTGCTCGCTGAATACAAGGTGATCTCTAAGCCCGTCGATCTCGATGCCGCGTTCAACGACAGCTTCCTGTCGAAGATCCCGGTTGCGGAAAAGCGCCTGTGAGCCTCTCGGGCCTGTCTCGTGTATCCCTGTCCGCCGTAAAGGCGGACAGGTTTGTCTCGATCCTGAAGTCCCTGATCTGGATCGCGGCATTGCTGCTGGTGGTGGAGCTGATCGTCGTGGCGCTAGGCATCAGACCTTATTACCTGCCACGACCAAGCGCGATCGCAGCCGCATTCCTTGCCACGCCGCAGGCTTATCTGTTGAGCATGTGGCGCACGCTGCTGGAAACGGTGATCGGCTTCGTCGCGGGCAGCCTTTTCGGCGTTGCCATGGGCGTTCTTTTCCATCGCTGGACCCTGCTCAGGGAGCTGTTCTTTCCGCTCTTTGTGGTGTCACAAACCATACCGGTCATCGCCTTCGGCGCCGTCGTCGTCCTGTGGTTCGGCAATACGCTGCTCGCCAAGGCCGTCATCGCCTTCTACATCAGCTTCCTGCCGGTGACGGTGAACGCGCTTCTCGGCTTTGCAACGGTCGATCCTCGCCAGGTCGCGCTGATGCGCAGCTTCGGCGCAAAAGAGGGGCAGATCCTGCGGCGCCTCTACCTGCCGGCCGCACTGCCGCAGATCTTCGTCGCCCTCAAGCTCGCCTCGTCGCTGTCGCTGATCGGAGCGATCGTCGGCGAATGGTTCGGGGATACGACCGGCCTCGGCGTGCTGCTGCTGCAGGCCATGTACAACGAGAACGTCGTCGGCATCTGGGTCACCATCGTCGCTTCCGCCTGCCTCGGGATCGGCCTTTACGGCGCGGTTTCCGAAGCGGAAAGGCGGATCGTCTTCTGGGGAGCGGAACAATGAGCTCCGTCACCGCAAGCAGCAACGCGCGCCGCATCAGCCGGGGTTTTGCCGGGGCCTTCCTCCTTGCGGCAATCTGGGAACTGAGCGTCCGCGGTTTCAACCTGCCGGCCTATGTCCTGCCTTCGGTCAGCAGCATTATTACCGGCATGTTCGCCGATGCGGGCAAACTCGCCGACGCCGCCCGCTTCACCGCCGCCGAGGCCCTGACCGGCTATCTACTGGGCTGCGTCATCGGCATTGCGGTTGCCGTCGGGGTCAGCATGGTCCCTCGCACCCGCAGCGCCGTCATGTCGGTTGCGACGGCCATCAACTCGGTGCCGGTCGTCGCCTATTCGCCGCTCGTCCTGCTCTGGTTCGGCATCGGCATGACGTCCAAGATCGTCATGGTCGCCGTCGCCGTCAGCTTCACCGTCTTCCTCAGCACCATCGCGGGGTTGGATCGCGTCGATCGTAAATCGATCGATCTGGTCCGCTCGTTCGGGGCAGGGCGGATGGCGGTGCTCTGGCGTCTGCGGCTCCCAACGGCTTTGCCGCTGATCATTGCCGGCATGCGTGTGTCCACCGTCCGCAGCGTCATCGTCGCCATCGTCACCGAAATGCTGGGTGCTTATGGCGGGCTTGGCTGGGTGATCTATCAGGCCGTGCTGCAGATCGATTTCGTCCAGGTCTGGGCGGCGATCATTGTCGCGTCGGCGATCAGCCTCTGCTTCTTCGGTGTGATCAGTTTCATCGAGCAGCGTTACATTTTCTGGAGATGATCAATCCTATGACGCGCAGCATCCACTTGGGCCTTTTCCTTCTGGGCACCGGCAGCCATGTCGCCGGCTGGCGGATACCAGGGGCGATGGACAGCTTCCAGGATATCGAAATGATGCGCAGCGTTGCCAAGGAGGCGGAGCGTGGTCTGTTTGACCTGATCTTCATGGGCGACAACCTCAATGCGGACCCCGGCGCCCACCCGTCCTACACGGCGCGGCTCGAACCGCTGACACTTCTCGCGGCGATTGCTGGCGTGACGCGCCATATCGGCCTCGGCGCCACGATGTCGACCACCTACAGCGATCCGTTCACGGTCGCCCGCGCATTTGCTTCACTCGACCATATCAGCGGTGGCCGCGCCGCCTGGAATGCAGTCACCACGGCCAATCCGGCGGCAGCGGCAAACTTCGGAACGATTCATCCTGATCATTCCAAACGTTACGAGATCGCCGAGGAATTCCTGTCGGTGGTTCGCGGTCTTTGGGACTGTTGGGCCGACGACGCGATCGTCGCCGACCGGGAAAGCGGCGTCTATATCGATGCGGCAAAAGTCCGCGCGCTCGATCACGACGGCACCCATTTCAAGGTCAAGGGCCCCATCAACATCGGCCGCTCGCCCCAAGGCCAACCGATCATCCTCCAGGCCGGCGGCTCCGGTCCGGGACAGGAACTCGCGGCCAAGTCCGCCGATGTCGTCTTCTCCGTCACCCAGGATCTCGACGAGGCGCGCTCTTTCTACGCCTCCGTTAAAGGGCGGCTTCCGAAATACGGCCGCAATGCGGATTCGATCGTCGTCTTGCCGGGCGTTATGCCAATTGTCGGGCGCACCGAACGCGAGGCCCACGACAAGCTCGCGGAGTTGCAGGGCTTCATCAGCGAAACCAACGGGCTTTCCATTCTAAGCGACCGCTTCGGCGTGGACATGAGCCAATTCGACCTCGATGGGCCGATCCCCGATATCGACCCGTCGGACAATTATCATGCCTTTGCGCGGGTCATGCTGGACAAGGCAAGGCGGGAAAACATGCGCCTGCGGGACCTCTACAATCTGGTCGCCGCGGCGCGCGGCCACTGGGTTCTCTGCGGAACCCCTGATTACGTGGCGGACACGCTTGAGACTTGGTTCACAACTGGCGCGGCCGATGGCTTCAACATCATGCCGTCTCACTTTCTCGGCGGATTGACGGATTTCGTCGATATGGTCGTGCCGATTCTGCAGCAGCGTGGACTCTACCGCACGAAATACGAGGGCACGACGCTGCGCGATCGGATGGGTCTCGCAAGACCTCCGCGTTCTCAAAATACGCGACCTGTGTGAATTACACGCTTTGAAGTTGCTCACCGAGAGATGATGGGTGTCCGCTTGCGTCAAGGGAACGGTCCCGAGAGGCATTGGTGCAGGGATCAGGAAGAGGTCAGCCTTCGGCCTTTTGCGAGCTCCCCGATCACGGCTGGATGGCATAGGAGACGATCGTCCTCAATAATCCTGAGCAGCTCTGAATCGGTATGCCGGAAATGATCGATCCAGATGGACGTGTCGGCAAGTATCATCGGTCAGTTGCGCCCCGGCGGCGTGGGGCTGCCTCCGCATCCGGCATAGTTCCACCAAGCGCGATGAGGCGTTTTCCCGACTCCACACGCACAAGCGCTTCCAACGCTTGGCGGACTAGAGCGGCGGTTTCTTTCGTGCCGGTTAGGGACCTAGCCTTTTCGATGAGGGTGTCGTCGATATTGATAGTCGATCGCATCGTTTGGTTTCCCGACCTGCTGCTATAGATAGCGCCATTTGGTGATGAATCTACGCTTGGTCTCCACTCAGATACGCCCGCCGTCGGATGTGCAAGTCGAGCGACGTGGTATTTCTGCCCGGTCCCGAGCACCCCCAAGCTTAAAGCAAGTGCAGCCTAGCCAGCGATATGCGTCGACATGGTACACTTGAAACTAAGAAACTACAGGCGCACGGGTTCATATCCCTCCAAGAGCTGCAGACGGCGTCTAATTTGCCCAACCTTTCAATAGCTGAAGTCAAATCGTCGCTGGACAACCGAATTTACCTCCGACGTATATCAGCGCTCGCATGGAATCTTCCTTTATGATCGCTTTGACACGCCCGACAAGGACTGCATGGGTTGGTGAATCGTATTCGCATTCCAGCCGGCAGTCGAAGACGCTAAGCGCATCGGCAAGTATGGGCGCGCCGGTGGCAAGCCGGGTCCATGCGCCGTAATTAAACCGGTCGGAACCATAGATCTTCGTCATTCCCGCAAAGCACTGGGCGAGTTCCGCCTGGCCTTCGGCAAGGAAATTTGCAGAGAAGCAGCCATTAGCGCGCAGATGAGGCAGGATGACGCTGTTGCGGTTCACGCATGCAAGGATCATCGGTGGCTGGTCGCTGAGTGAGCATACGGCGGAGGCGGTCATGCCATGGCGTATCTCGCCATTGCCGGTGGCGATGATCGTCACCGGCGTTGCGACTTTTTTCATCGCCGTCCTGAAAATCTGGGCATCGATCGGCGGCGGATCCATCTGCTCGGCGATCTTGATCGTGTCCACTATCATTATGCATCTGCCTTTCGACGATCGTTTCGGGAGGGGCGGAGGAGGTCTGTTTATTATTTTGCCATCGGTGTGGATGTGTCGCCGCCGTTCAGCCATTTCAGGATCGCGACCAGATGCTCCCGCGTCGCCTGTTCCGCCTCGGCAGCCCTGCGGCCGCGAATGGCATCGACGATCATTTCATGGTGTCGCCAACCGGTCTCGTTCGTGTAGGCCGGCAGACGCGTGCGGATTGTCTCGTCCCAGGTAAGATCCATGACCTGCTCGAGCAGATAGGCCGCAAGGATATTGTGGCTCGCCACCGCGATCGCCCGGTGGAAAAGGTTGTCGTTGCCGCGATCGAAGACCGTCGGCTCGGCCAGCGCATGGGCAGCGACGATATCGTCGATTTCGGTCGGCGTGCCGCGGATCGCCGCCAGGCGGGCGATCTCCGGTTCGAGAAGCAGGCGAACTTCCCATAATTCCGCAGGACTCGTCCGGCTCGCAATATTGGCGCGTGTGGCGATCGCCTGCTTTGCGTTGCGGGGCTTGCCCCTGGTTGGCTGGGCGCTGCGGCCGCGGATTTCCGGAATCCTGTTGTCGTCGCGCAACGTCGAAAGCGCCTTGCGCAGCAGATGGCGGCTGACGCCGATCTGCTCGGCCAGCTGTCGCTCGGGCGGAAAGCCGCCGTTTTCGGCAAGGCCGAGAATGGCCTGGGTAACCTCCTCTATGGAACTGGGAGGGTTCTTTGTATCGATGCCTGCGTTCATGGTGCTCCTCCAGATTTTCCGAATGATGCAAGCCGGATATGGTTTCCGGCTTTCGTCCGAAAAACTGTGCCTGTTGTTCGGCAGCCCTACGGGTCGCCGTTTTGGTTTCTTGTGCGACCCAATGTATATGGTTGGCGCAACCAAATGTCCATATTGTATCTTGGTTGAATTTTGGTTGCTGACATAATTTCACGGTCGTGCACATAAAATAGACTATTCGCGCCGTGCCTAAATTTTTTTCACGTTTTCCAAGCATGATATAATAACGTGAAATCAATAATGTAGATGGAGTGTTTTAGGGAATTTCGATGCTGCGATTGCGAAATTGTACGAAATTCGTGAAAAGTTCGCTTGCAAGGTTGTCAACCAAAGTCTAGCTTTCGATAAAGTTTATGAGGCGGTTGAGCCTTTGGTTGTGTGAATCCGTTGCGTCAACCAAGTGCGATCAAACTCATCCCAGGAAATAGATCCAGCGCGAATGCTGCGGAACAGCCCGACGCTTTTGTCCGATCCGGACCTTCGGATCGGCAGGAAACCTGTGCGCCCATCCCGCCCGACCAAGCTTGCGGCCGGACCCGGAAGAAGACGGAAGTCAGATATGAACACCATGACGACAATCATCCCCAAACATGCGCTGAAAACCGGTGAGGAATTCAAGGCCTCGCTCGACGATGGACGCCAGCTCTGGGTCAACGGCAACAAGATCGCCAAGGTGATGGACGAGCCGGCACTCGCAGCCGGTGTCGAGCTGATGGCGTCGATGTTCGACGACCAGTTCACCGCGGAATATGCCGAGGCGACCACGGTTCTTGACAAGAAGTCCGGCCTCGTCACCGGTCGCTCCTGGCAGGTGCCGGAGACGAAGGAAGAGATGATCGGCCGGCGGATGATGATGGAATACACATCCCGCAAGACGGTCGGCACCTTCGGACGCCCGCCGGATCTCGGACCGACGCTCGCCGTCGGCATCCTGGCGCATCTGCATCTGTTCAAGGATTTCAAGTCGGCCTTTCCTGAATGCCAGCCGGATTTCGTCGAAAACGTCCAGCGTTATGTCGAATTCGGCCGGAAGAACTCGATCACCTGCGCCGAAAGCCTGACCGGCCCGCAGAACGACCGTTCCTCGCCGCTTGCCCAGGCCGCCTCGCTGCTGCGCGTCAAACGCGTTGAAAAGGACGGCGTCTATATTTCCGGCGCCAAGTCGGTCGGCTCGATCGCGGCGCAGACCAACGAGATCTTCTTCTCCAATCTCGCCTATCCCGGCACGCCGGCAGAAGCCGCAATCTGGGGCGCGGTTCCGATCAATTCCGAAGGCATCAAGCTCATCAGCCGCGAGATGCTCTCCAATCCGGGCGCCGATCCCTTCGACCATCCGCTCGGCTACAAGGGCGAGGAAGCCGATCAACTCGTCATCTTCAAGGACGTCTTCGTCCCGAAGGACCGTATCTTCAACCTCGGCAACGAGCATGTCTCGGCGATTTCCGGCAAGGCGACACTGTTTGCCCACTACCACGTGCTGACCCGCCTCAAGGTAAAGTCGGAAGTCTTCGTCGCCTGCGCCAAGATGGTGACGGAAGTGCTCGGCACCGGCCAGATCCCCGGTGTCCGCTCGATGCTCGCAGAGATCATCGAATATAACCGTACGCTCGAAGCCTTCATTCTTGCCGCCGAAGCCAATGCCGAGATCAACGAAAGCGGCGTGATGTGCCCGGACGTGATGATGATCACCACCGGCCGCCTCTACGCTATCCGCAACTATCCGCACATCATCCATGTCCTACAGGAAATGTGCGGCCAGGGCCTCGTCATGCGCTTCGGCAAGGCTTCGTTCGAAAATCCCGACATTGGCCCGGATCTTGCTGAGCTGCTGCCGGGCAAGGGTGTGACCGGCATGCAGAAGGAGAAGCTGATGAACTTCATCTGGGATCTGACCTGCTCGTCGCTCGCCGGCCGCGTGGCGCTGTTCGAAAACGTCAATGCCAGCCCGGCGCCCCGCATGCGCGAGCGCCTCGTCGCCGAATTCGATACGTCCGCCATGGTCGCGGATCTCAAGAAGATTGCCGAGCTCGACTGAGGGATTTCACACCATGCCTACTCAACATGAAATGGTGAAATTGTTCACCGAGCAGCTCAAGCTCTGCGCGATGAAGCCGGAAGAAACGGTCATCATCCTCTGCGAGGACGATATTCGCGCCGATTATGCCCAGGCCTTCATGCTGGCGGCGCGTGATCTTGGCGCCACGCCTTTCCAGATCACGGTTCCGCTGCGCGAAAAGCGCTCGGCCCGGCAGACGACGGGCAAGACCGCGATCGCCGGCAACCGGCCGGTGATCGAGGCGCTGAAAAAGGCTGACCTTATCGTCGATGTGATGGGCACGCTCTTCTCGCCGGAACAGGACGAGATCTGCGGCGCCGGCGCTCGCATGCTGTTCGTCCGCGAGCCTTACGACGTGCTTGCCCAGAATTTCCCGGATACCGATCTGCGTCGCCGCATCGAATACGGCGAAAAGCTTCTGGAGAAGGCAAAGACGCTGCGCATCTGGTCGGATGTCGGCACCGATGTCACCTATGAAATGGGCGGCTACCGGGTGATGACCCAATATGGTTATACCGATACGCCCGGCCGCTGGGACCATATGGGCACCGGCCAGGTGCTGAGCCAGGCCACCGACGGCAAGGTCAATGGTACCGTGATGATCATGCCGGGCGACACAGTCACCGCCTTCCAGCGGATGATCGAAAGCGCGGTCAAGCTCACCATCAAGGAGGGTTTCGTCACCGATATTGAAGGTGACGGAATGGATGCGCCGCTGCTGCGCGATTACATGGAGAGCTTCAAGGACCCGCGCGCCTATGCGATCAGCCATATCGGCTGGGGCCTGCTCAACACCGCGACCTGGTTCCACCGGGCGATCACCCGCACTCGCACCCAGGAAATCAGCGTCAACTCGCTGAGCTATTACGGCAACGTGCTGTTCTCGACCGGCCCGAATACCGAGCTCGGCGGCACGAACGACACGATGTGCCACATGGATATTCCGCTGCGCAAAACCTCGCTGTCGCTCGACAACGTCACGATCGTCGACAAGGGCCGCATTGCCATTCCCGAAATGGCCGTCTGAACCGTCCCGGCCCCCATGTCGGGGGCCGATCCCATGCCTGAGATCCCATGCCTGACCGGCAGAGAATACAGGAGAAGCGATGACTCCGATCGATGCATCCGAGCCTGCGGAAAAGGCCAACAGGCTCATGCCTGGTCCGCCGCCCGTGACGCTCACGGCGTGGCAGAGACAGCAGCGGGGCCTGACGGTTTCGCTGATGGCGCTGCCGACCGTGGCGATGATCGGGGTTTTCGTCATGCCCCTGGTCGTGCTGCTATGGATGAGCTTTGGCGGTGGTACGAAAACCGGGTTTTCGGTTCAGGGTTATATCGACCTGATGCAGCCGGTCTATCTGAAGCTGTTGATGTTCACGCTTCAGCTGGCGTTCATTACCACCGTGCTCTGCGCGCTGTTTGCCTATCCGCTCGCCTATCTGATGGTCAATGTCAGCTCGCGTTTCGCCGCCTGGATGGGCGTCGTGCTGTTCATTACGCTGTGGCTGAGCTTTCTGGCGAGAACCTTTGCCTGGATCATCATCCTGCAGCGGCGCGGCATCATCAACAACTTCCTGGTCGGCATCGGCGTCATCGATAGCCCGCTGGAGCTCGTCTACAATAAGCTCGGCGCTTATATCGGCATGGTCCATATCCTTCTGCCGTTCATGGTCCTGACCTTGATCCCGGCCATGAAGGCGATCGATCCCGCCTATGTCAGGGCAGGCCTGAGCCTCGGGGCAAGCCCGGCAAGGGTGTTTCGCGACATCTACATGCCGCTCAGCCTTCCCGGCCTCGTCGCCGGTTCGATGCTGGTCTTCACGCTCGCCTTCGGTTTTTTCATCACGCCGGCCATTCTCGGCGGTGGCCGCGCGCCGACCATCGTCATGGCGATCCGCGACCAGATCCAGCAGCTCGGCAATCTTCAGCTTGCGGCAGCCACATCCATGGTCCTGCTCGTTTTTTGCCTCGGCCTGCTTTTCCTCTACGACCGCATCGCCGGCATCGACCGCATCTATGACAAGGGAGGCAAGTGATGGAACTCCTCGTCCAGGGCAATGCCGCCCGTGTCCTGAAGATCTATGGCTGGGTGATGCTCGCCGTCATCATCCTGCCGGTGATCATGATCGTGCCGATCAGTTTTGGCGCCGGCAGTGCCATCGTCTTCCCGCCGAAGGAACTGTCGCTCGAATGGTATTATAACCTCATCGACGATCCCCGCTGGGGCCGCGATGCGCTGCTGTCGCTGCAGGTGGCGGCCCTCGCCACCCTGCTTGCGACGGTCACCGGCACGGCTGCGGCGATCGGGATGTCGCGTGTAGAGAACAAGGCGCTCTCGAAATTCCTGAAAATGTTCTTCATCGCGCCGATGATCGTGCCGCTGATGGTGATTTCGGTCGGCCTCTATATCGTCTTTGCCCGCAATGGCCTGCTCGGTTCGATGTGGGCGCTGGCGATCGCCCATGCCATCGTCGTGCTGCCCTTCGTCGTCATGCCGGTCACGTCGCGGCTCGCGAGCCTCGACCCGGCCTATGAGCGGGCCTCCGCCTCGCTCGGAGCGACTCAGATCCGCACGCTCTTCGAGGTGATCCTGCCGCTCCTCGTGCCGGCCATCATTGCCGCCGCGATCTTCTCCTTCGTGTTTTCCTTCGATGAGGTCGTGCTTGCGCAGTTCCTCTCGAGCCCGCGTTTCGAGACCCTGCCGAGAAAAGTCTGGGACGGCCTCAGCCAGAACGGCCTCGACAAGACCATTACCTCCATCGCCTCCGTCCAGCTGTTCCTCGTGCTTGTAGCTTTCGCAGGCTGGAACATCTGGAAAGCCGCTCGGACCGGTGTTCTCGCCAGCCGTGCGAAAACACTCGCCGCCGCTGCCGCGAATGCCTTGCCCGCCGTTGACCTCACTGCCAATGGATCTATGCCCATGAACGTCGCACTCAAGACCGCTCCGCCCGTCGGCACGCCCGCCATCCTCCCTTCTGCAGAGGCAGGTCCCGTCAAGGCCGGCGAGCAGCATGGCTACGGCATCGATTTCCAGCACATCAGCAAGTTCTACGGCGACAAGGTCGTTGTCGAAGAGGCGAATTTCTCGGTCAAGCCGGGCGAGTTCCTGACAATCCTCGGTCCCTCGGGTTCGGGCAAGACCACGCTTCTGATGCTGGTTGCCGGCTTCATCTCGCCCGATGCCGGCCGCCTCATGCTCGGCAAGCGCGACATTTCCCGCGTGCCGCCGCACCAGCGCGATATCGGCGTCGTCTTCCAGTCCTACGCCCTCTTCCCCCACATGACCGTGACGCAGAACGTCGCCTATCCGTTGCGCGCCCGCGGCGTCTCGAAATCCGAGCAGCAGGCCAAGGTGAAATGGGCGCTGGAGCGCGTCCACATGCAGGACTTCTCCGAACGGCGCATTGCACAGCTTTCGGGCGGCCAGCAGCAGCGCATTGCGCTTGCCCGCGCCATCTCCTTCGGTCCGCGCGCACTTCTGATGGATGAGCCGCTTTCGGCGCTCGACCGCAACCTGCGCGTCGATATGCAGCGCGAGATCCGCAGCCTGCAGCAGAGCCTGGGCCAGACGGTGATCTTCGTCACCCATGACCAGGAAGAGGCACTCAACATGTCCGACCGCGTCGCCGTCATCAACGAAGGCCGTGTTCAGCAGGTCGCTACGCCACGCGATCTCTATCTGAAGCCGCAGAACAGCTTTGTTGCCAACTTCTTCGGTGAATCCAACCTCTTCCACGGCGTGGCCGACGGCAACAGCCTGAAATGCGGCGACCGGGCCTTCCCGATGATCGAAGCGCGCTCCGATACGGCAATCCTTTGCGTGCGGCCGGAAACGGTGCGTCTCGCAGCTCCAGGCCAGCCGGCGCCGAACTGGGCGATCGAGGGCACGCTCGCCAATGCCCGCTTCCTCGGCAGCCTTCTGCATATGCAGTTCGCGACGGCCCACGGCACGCTCGTCGTGACGCGGCCACTCGATGGCACGATCGATATTCCCGAACAGGGCGCCGTCCGCCGCCTGTTTTGGGCTCCGGAAACGGCACACGTCATGACCCACTGACGGCCAATACCGTCCAGACAAAGCAGGCAGAAACACGATTCATCCAACCGCCCCGAATGCCTCCCAAGCACGTCCACGGGCCAGCACTTCCGACAGGAGAGACCGATGAAATCTAGATTTGGATTGTCCGCCCTCGTGGCACTCGCGATGTCATTGCCGATCGGCCTCCATGCTGCGGAAGTCCCCCCCGAATTCAAGGGCACCGGCAAGCTCGTGGTCAACAACTGGGGCGGCCCGACGGTCGAAAAGATGCACGCCGCCTGGTATGGCGATTTCCCCAAGACAACCGGCATCGACGTCACCTTCACCTCCATTCCCGACGTCGCCAAGCTGAAGATCATGAGCCAGGTCGGCAATGTCGAATGGGACGTGGTCGATTTCGAAGGCGCGCAGATGCTGCAGGCCATGAAGGGCGACCTGCTGGAGCCGATCGATTACGACCTGATGCAAAAGCTGGTGCCGAAGGACCAGCTCGATCCGGCCCAGATGACGAAATACGGCATTGGTTCGATCGCGTTCGGCACGATCATGGCCTGGAATACCGAGACTGTCGGCAAGAAAGGTCCTGCCAACTGGACGGAATTCTTCGACAAGAAGGCGTTCCCGGGCCGCCGTGCACTTTATGCCCGTCCGAAGCCGACGCTGGAAATCATGCTGATGGCTGACGGTGTGGCGCCGAAGGACATCTATCCGATCGATATCGACCGTGCCTTCAAGGCGCTGGCGAAATTTGGCCCGAGCGTCGATCTCTGGGTCGAGAAGACCTCGCAATGGGACGTGCTGATCCAGAACAAGGAAGTCGATCTGATGGGATCGAGCCTTGGGCGCACGGTCACCCAGATCGACAAGGGTGAGCCGCTCGCGATCAACTTCAACCAGAGCATCATGGAACAGTCTTTCTGGACGATTCCCAAGGGCGCACCGAACGTCAAGGACGCCCAGAAACTGGTGGCCTGGATGATGCGGGCCGGGGGCCAGCGGGCGTCGCTCAAGCTGTTTCCCTATTACAGCGTAGCCAACAAGACGGCGTATGACGGACTGCCGAAGGAGCTTCTTGCGAAGATGCCCGGCACGCCGGAACACTCGGTCAACAGCCTGACGATCAATGCCCAGTGGTGGCTGGAGCATGATGCGGAAGTCCAGACCCGTTGGCTCAACTGGCTGAGCAGCCGCTGAGCCGGCGCTCCATTCTCTGAGCTGCAATTTTTGCCTTAGCCGGCGCGGATGTCGCGCCGGCCCGGGCAAGGCATGCCGAATGTCTCTCATCCATCCCCTCCGGAGATCATCCCATGATGAAAGAGAATGACCTATCCAATTCCGTTCAGCCGGCGGAGACCACAGGCACCGAACTCGACCGCCGCAGTTTTCTCGCCGGGATGGGAGCCACGGGCCTTGCGCTTGCTACCGGCATCAAGCCTGCCCTGGCGCAAGACATGTCGCTGCTGAAGGGTTCCGGCGACGTCGTCGTCTGCACCTGGGGCGGCGCCTCGACCGACGCCATGAAGGAGGTCTGGTTCAAGCCGTTTTCCGAGGTGAGCGGCGTCAACGTCTCGACCGCTTCCGTGCCCGACATCGCCAAGCTCGAAGTCATGGAAAATGTCGGCAATGTCGAATGGGACCTTCTGGATGCCGAAGGCACCCAGATGGAACTGGCGATGAAGAAGGGCCTTCTGCAGAAGATCGATTACGACCTGATCTTCAAGATCGTGCCAAAGGAGCAGATCGACCCGAAGGTGATCAAGGAATATGGCGTCGGTTCGGTCGGTTTTTCGACCGTGATCGCGTGGAACACGACGCTGTTCGGCAAGGACGGTCCGAAGGACTGGAAGGAATGGGCCGATACGACCCGCTTCAAGGGACGTCGCGCCCTGTATGCCCAGCCCCGGCCTTCCTTCGAGATCGCCCTGATGGCGGCTGGTGTTCCGCCGGAAAAGATCTACCCGATCAATGTCAACGACGCCTTCAAGGCGCTCGACGAGTTGCGGCCGAAGATCAATCTCTGGGTCGAAAAAACCTCCCAGTGGGGTGTCCTCATGCAGAATGGCGAGGTCGACCTGATGGGGTCGAGCCTGTCGCGCACACTCGATGAGAAGAAGAGGTCCGGCAAGGTTGATTTCACCTTCAACCAGAGCATCGTCGAACAGGATTACTGGGTTATCCCGAAGTCCGCACCCGGCGGTGCCAATGCGCAGAAGCTGATCGCCTTTGCGCTGATGGCGAAGGGTTCGCTCGGCTTTGCGACGAAGATGCCGTTCAGCCTGGCGAATACCTCGATCTACGGCGACATCCCGGCCGAGATGAAGCAGCAGCTTCCCGGCTACCCGGAAAATTCGGCCCGCAACGTGCAGATCGATCAGGCCTGGTGGGTGGCGAATGCCGATCAGGTCCGCCTTCGCTGGCTCGACTGGATGAGCAAGGGCTGAGCCGACGCTTCTCCGACAAAAGGCGAGGCCTGAACCTCAAGGGCTCGCCACCACGATTGCAGTGCAGCCCGCAGGAGCCGATATGGAACTGTCCGATATGACTGCCCGCCAGATGTTCGAACATCTGAGCAAGAACCCTACACGTCCGCGTTACGGCTTCGGCACCCGCCCGATGCTGATCAATGTCGACCTGCAATGCGCCTATACGCAGCCGGACATCTACAAGACAGGCTATGAGACGGATCCGAACCAGACCGAATACATCAACAAGCTGGCGTCGGAGACCCGCCGGCTCGGCCTGCCGGTCATCTGGACCTATGTCGCCTTTTCGGAATCCGGCGACGATTGCGGCGTGTTCGGTTCCCGCACCGATACGCCGGACAGCCTGCAGAATATCAAGGAAGGATCGCCGCGCGCGGCGCTCGATCCGCGCCTCGACGTGGTGAAGGGTGACGTCATTCTCAACAAGAAGATGCCGTCCGCCTTTTTCGAGACACATATCGCGTCTCTCGCCACATACCACAAGACCGATACGGTCATCGTCACCGGTGGCTCGACCTCCGGCTGCGTGCGGGCAACCGTGGTCGACAGCCTGTCGCGCGGTTACCGGACGATCGTGCCGATCGAATGCGTGGCCGACCTACATGAGAGCCCGCATTTCGCCAATCTCTACGACATGCACAAGAAATATGCCGACTGCATTCCCGTATCAGAGGTGATCGACTGGTATGCGACACTCGGCTGACATGGTTGCCATGGAGCAGGACCGCTTCGTTGTGCAGGCTCCGGTCGTCCATGACGGCGCCGGTGCCCTGCCGGACGAATTGCGTGGTTCAGTCCTGCTGCTCGGCAATTTCGACGGTCTGCATCTCGGCCATCAGGCGCTGCTCGCGCTTGCCTCGCGGCGGTCGAGGAAAACCGGAAGCCCTCTGGCGATCCTGCAATTCGACCCGCATCCCCGACATCATTTCCGGGGAGAGCAGGGGTTCCTGATTTCGGGCAAGGCTCTGCAGAGTCGGCTTCTGGCCGAGGCGGGCATCGACCTCATCTATGCGCCCGTCTTCGACGCGCAATTTGCAGGCCAGCCGGCAGAAAGTTTCGTGCTCGACCATCTCGTCGCGCGGCTTGGCATTTCGGCGGTCGTGACCGGCGCCGATTTCCGCTTTGGCCAGTTCCGCGCGGGAGACGTGCCGCTGCTGCAGGCGATGGGCCGGATGTGCGGTTTCGCGACCCATGTTGTCGGCGACTGCCGGGATCGGGGGGAGGAGGGCGTTCGGATCTCCTCAAGCCAGGTCCGCCAGTTCATCAGGAGCGGTCGGTTGGATGAGGCGGAACGCCTGCTCGGGCGCCCTTTCGAGACGACGATCGAAGCCGGCCCGACTGGTTGGCAATTCGATGTGATGCAGATCCTGCCGCCGGACGGAATTTTTATGGTTGAGGCAAGAGAAGCCGCCGGCCGGCGGCTGGGCCGACGGACGCTCGTCCTGAAAGGACGGCGTCCCGAAGCCCGGCTGCCTGCCGGAACATCGACCCTTCTCTGGCATGCGGCGGCATCTGTCGGAGCCGCGGAAACAGGACTTAAAAGGACTGAAAATGGACTATGACAGTCTCGACGCGCTCGCCATGGCGGATCTGGTCAGACGCGGCGAAGTGGCGCCGGATCACTTCGTCAAGGAGGCGAAGGCCCGGATCGCGGCATTGAATCCGAGCCTGAACGCGGTCGTGCACCATTTTCCGGATGAAACGTCCTACGCGACCGAGGGGCCTTTTGCTGGCGTGCCACTTCTCCTGAAGGATACCGGCGTGCCTTTGAAGGACATGCCGATCACCTCGGGCACGCGGCTTCATCGGGATGTCGTCAGCTCCGCCGACAGCACGATGGGCACCCGCTTGCGACAGGCGGGTTTTGCCTTTCTCGGCCGCACCAACACGCCCGAACTGGCGCTGAGTTTCACCACCGAAGGCACGTTTTATGGGCCGGCCCGGAACCCCTGGGATCTGACGCGCACGCCAGGCGGCTCTTCCGGTGGCGCTGCCGCAGCGGTCGCGGCCGGCATCATGCCGATGACGCAATGCTCGGATGGCGCAGGCTCGATCCGCGTCCCGGCCGCCCATTGCGGCGTCTTTGGCCTCAAGCCCTCGCGCGGGCGCAATCCCTTTGGTCCCGCCATCGTCGAAACCGTCGGCGGCATGGGAACGCTGCATGCGATCAGCCGGTCGGTGCGCGACAGTGCCGCCATGCTCGATGTCACGCACGGCGCCGATATCGGCGACCCCTGGGGGCCTCCTACGATGGAAGGCAGTTTCCTCGATGCCGTCTCCCGCCCGCCGCGCTCGCTCAAGATCGGCATGGAAGTCACTGGTGATGCCGATTGCCGGGCAGCCGTCGAAGCGGCGTCCGCTCTCTGCGAAAAGCTTGGCCACAAGGTCGAGCTGGCCGCTCCGAACTATGACCGCGATGCGGTGAGCCGGGCCTGGCTGACCATTGCGGCCGTCAATATTGCCCGCGGCACCCGCAACCTTGCCAAGGCAAAAAACATCGCCGATCCGCTGGCACTGCTTGAACCCGTCAATGCCGAGTGGGTGAATATGGGCGAGGGACTGTCCGGCACCGACTATCTCGGCGCAATTGACGCGCTGCATCAGTCGAGTCGGGCGATGGGCCGCTATTTCTCCGACTACGACATCTATCTCTCGCCAACGACGGCGGAAGTGGCTCCGAAACTCGGCCATCTATCGGGCGTGGGCCTCGGCGTTAAGGAATTCTTCCAGCGCTTCTGGAACCACGCGCCGCTGACGGCGGTCTTCAACGCCTCCGGCTGCCCGGCCATGAGCGTGCCGCTCTACTGGACCGAAGCGGGTATCCCTGTCGGCGTGCATTTCGGGGCGGCTTTCGGTGCCGAGGCTCTGCTTTTCAGTCTGGCCGGCCAGCTTGAAGCCGCCAGCCCCTGGGCGATGCGTCGTCCGAAACTTTCAGCCTGACATCCCGAAGGTGACATCATGATTATGAATTCGTCAAAGCCATCCGCCGCCGACATCACCGCGATGAGCGCACGCGCGATCGCCAAGGCCGTTGCCGCCGGCACGCTCACTGCCGAGGCCGTCACCGAAATCTGGCTCGATCGCATCGCCACGGCCGAGCCGTCGCTGCGCGCCTTCATCCATCACGCGCCGGAAAAGACCCGTGCGCTCGCTGCCGTGGCGCCAAAAGGGCCACTTGCCGGCGTCCCATTCGGCATCAAGGATGTCATCGAGACGCGCGACATGCCGACGGAATACGGTTCGGCTGCCTATCCCGGTTGGCAGCCCTGCCGGGATGCGTCGGTCGTCCATCTCGCCCGCCAGGCGGGCGCGGTCTTTATGGGCAAGACGGTCTCGACCGAATTTGCCACCGCATCCCCCGGCGCCACCGTCAATCCGTTCGATCCGAAGCGCACGCCGGGCGGCTCTTCCAGTGGCACGGCGGCGGCGCTCGGTGTCGGGCTGATCCTGCTCGGCCTCGGCACCCAGACCTCAGGCTCCACCATCCGCCCGGCCGCCTATTGCGGCGTTGCGGCAATGAAACCGTCGCCGAAACTGATCGAGACCTTTGGTGTCAAGCCGTTGTCGCGGACGCTCGATGTCGTCGGGCCGATGGCGCGCGACCTCCGCGACCTCGCGCTGCTCGTCTCGGTCTGCATGCGGCGTCCGGAGCTTGTTCCGGATATTCTCACCCCTGAAGGCTCTCTGCCGCTTTCGAAAATGGGTCTCTGCCTGCCGGTCCACGAACCTGTCGCCGATTTTTCGCCCCTCGAACGGGCCGCCTCCGTGCTTGGTTCCGTGTCGACAAAGGCGGTACCGGCCTGGTTCGAGGCGCTCGGCCCGGCGCAGGACGATGTCTTCGGCTGGGAGGCTTCGATCGCGCTCAGCACCGACCGCGACCTTCATTGGGACAAGCTGACCCCGGACACTCATGCTTTCATGGAGCGGCAGGCAAAGAGCACCTTTGCAGGTTGGCAGGCCGGACTTGCGGCGCGGGACCGTGCCCTTGCCAATCTCGACGCCCTGTTCGGCGATACGGACTTCCTTATCACTCCATCCGCACCGGGTGAGGCGCCACTCGGCATCGAACGGACCGGGCCTGCAACCTATAATATCCGCTGGACCCTGCTCGGCTGCCCGAGTGTCACCATTCCGGCCGGTTTCGGCCCAGCAGGCATGCCGGTCGGCCTGCAGCTTGTTGCCCGTCCGGGCGAGGATGCTGCCCTCCTGCGGCAGGCTGCAGCGGTGGAAGATCGTCTGCGCGCTGCAGGCATCGAGGCGCGGCCTTCAAAATCGTGATGAAGGTCTCGACATTGCCGGTGTCGCTGCAATGGCTGCTGTTGCTGGCACCGGGCCTCATCCTCGGACAGGTCCTGCAACTGCTCTCGCTTCCCGCCGCATTGATGCTCGGCCCGATGGTCGTCGGCATCGTCATGGCGCGGGGCGGCTGCGAGGTTCGTATTCCCGGCGTCCTGCACCGCATGGCACAGGGTGTTGCCGGATGTCTGATCGCCGCCCATCTCGATCCCGCGCTGCTGGTGCGGATGGGCGAGATCTGGCCGATCGTCATCGTCTTCGTAGCGCTGACCTTCCTTGCCTCCTGCTTTACCGGCTGGATGTCGGCGCGCATGTCGGGGATAGACGGCGAGGTAGCGATCTGGGGTTTTCTGCCGGGAATGGCAGGTACCGTGATTGCCATGGCGCACGAGCACGGTCTCGACAGCCGTCTCGTGGCGCTGATCCAGACGGTGCGGCTGATGGTGGTCATCACAACCATGGTCGTCGCAGCGCTCTTTATCGTTGGCGCTGCGGTTGCGCATCCAGCTGCCGGGTCTGCGCCGGATCTCGCCTCGATATCGATCGTGCTGGGCCTGGCATTCGTCGGCGCGCTCAGTGGCCGTTATCTGCGCTTCATTCCATCAGCGGCATCGCTGGTGCCCTTGACGCTTGCCGGGGCGCTTCAGGTTGCCGGCGTCAATCTCGCCGTGCCGGCCTGGCTGGTGGCGCTCGCCTATCTTGCCTTCGGTGCTCATATCGGCCTTCGGATGACGCCGGATATCTTGCGTGCCGGAGCCCGTGCGCTGCCGGCGCTTGTCGGTGCCGCATTCCTGCTGATGTTGCTTTGCGGTGCTTCCGGTGCCGTGCTTTCGGTTATCGCCGGCGTCGACCTGATGAGCGCGCTTCTGGCGACTGTGCCGGGCAGCATCGATTCCATCGCGCTGATTGCCGTCAATGCCGGAGCCGACATGACCTTCGTCATGACGCTGCAGACGCTGCGTCTATTCGCCGTTTCGATCTTCGGCCCCTTCGTGGCGCGCAGCATGGTTCACATGCTGCATCGCTGGAAGCCAAGTTAAAGCTGACATCAACAGGGAGACAATTCGATGCACAAGCAGATTATCAAGGCCGACGTGCCAGAAAACGGCGGCGCCTACAATCTCTGCGTCCGTTACGGCGACATGCTCTATCTTTCGGGGCTGGCGCCTTTCGACGCGGCATTTTGCGCCGAGGTTGCCGCTGCCCGGATTGCCGGCACGAAGGTTCCGCCTATGCCCGACACACCGTTCCCGCGGCAGGTCGAGATCATCATGGAGAATATCAAGAAACTGGTCGAGGCAGCCGGCTCCAACATGGATTGCCTGCTGAAGACCAATGTCTGGCTGAAGGACCAGACCCAGGCCGAAGAATTCGAGAAGGTTTATATCAAATATTTCTCCAGCCGCGAGACGTTACCCGCCCGCGCCCGCCTGCAGGCCGGCCGCACGCCGATGGATTGCGGGCTGGAGATAGAAGTCATCGCCTACGTGCCGAACGACGACTGACATCCGCATCCCGAGGACCGCCCGATGAGCAATTTTTCAAAGACGCAGCGTGTCAGCAAGGATGTCGTCTGGAGCAACGGCGGACTGGTTGCCGCTCACCATCGGACCGCAGCCGAGGTCGGAGCAAAGATCTTGGCAGAGGGTGGCGATGCGATGGATGCGGCGATCGCCACCTCCTTCGCGCTCGGCGTGGTCGAGCCATGGATGAGCGGCCCGATGGGCGGCGGCATGATGACGCTCTGGCGGGCTAGCGAAAAGCGAGCCGAAACGATCGAGTTCGGCATGCGCGCGCCGGCCGGGCTCAGGCTTTCGGATTATCCAATGGTCGAAAGCGGCGGCGTATCGGACCTTTTCACCTGGGCGCGCGTCAGGGATGACCGGAATATTTTTGGTCCTCATTCGATTGCTGTCCCCGGCCTTGTGGCCGGCATGGAGCTTGCCCACCAGCGTTATGCGACGCGGCCCTGGGCGGAGCTTCTGGCGCCGGCCGTGGCTCTGGCGGAAAAGGGCATGTTGGTCGACTGGTATGCTTCGCTGATGATTGCTTCGGTGACGCGTCAGCTGGCGAAGGACAAGGACGCGGCAAAGCTTTTCCTCATTGACGGACAATGGCCGAACATTGCCGGCTGGACCGATACCAAGGAAAGCCGGCTCGACCAGTCCGTCATGGCGGCCGCGTTGTGGCGTCTGGCGGAAGCCGGGCCACGGGATTTCTACGAAGGTCAGTTGGCCGAGGCACTCGTCTCCGACATGCGCGACAAGGGCAATCCGCTGTCGCATGAGGACCTGAGAGCTTACCGCGCCCGTGTCAGCCCGGCCCGCACCGTCTCCTACAGGGATGCAACGATCCATGCGCCGTCCGGTCTCAGCGCGGGCAGTGAACTGGTGACGACGCTGCGGCTGATGGAGGCTGAGCTCTCGACCGGCAAAAGTCCTGATTCCGGCAGTTATGCCGCCATGGCCCGTGCCTTGCGCGCGGCCTATCAGGACCGGCTCGAAAATGCCGGCGACGAGAGCTGTGATACGGAAGCTGCCCCCTGCACGACATCCTTTAGTGTCGTCGACAAGGCCGGCAACATGGTCAATGTCACCCAGACGCTTCTGTCGAAATTCGGCAGCCGCGTCGTCGCGCCTTCGACCGGCATGCTGATGAACAACGGCATCATGTGGTTCGACCCGGAACCGGGCAAACCGAACTCGCTTGCGCCCGGAAAAGCCTGCCTGATGAATGTCTGCCCGACGATCGGCGAACACCGCGGCCGGATGTTTGCGATCGGCGCTGCCGGCGGACGAAAAATCCTGCCGGCCGTCACCAATCTCATCAGCTACATGGTCGATTTTGGCATGAGCTTGGAAGAGGCATTTCTTCATCCGCGGATTGATGTCAGCGGCCTCTCGCAAATCATTGCCGACGAGGATCTCTCCGCGGAGATCCAGTCGGCGCTGGCAGAGATTGCGCCTACTGTCGCCGCCAGGCGCACCGTCCACCCTTATGCCTTCGCGGTGCCGGTTGGCGTGATGCGCAGCGAGGGCCGCAACTGCGGCGCCACCGAGATCATGGCGCCCTGGGGCGATACCAGCCTGGAGGAAAGCATTATCGGCCGGTAAAGGCGGCGGAGAAGTTTTCGGCGATCGCCAGAACCGCCGCATGGACAGGGCCGGACGCGATGCTCGGAATGACCGAGGCATCAACGACATAAAGTCAGGTGATCGAGGGTTGCCGCGGAGGGGGCGAAATTAATAGCCCGGCCGAACCGCAATCAGCGGCTCGAAAGTCGTCGTCCGGGCGACGAGCGCCGTGGTGATCGTGAAAGTGTCGGGCCGTCTCCGGCCCGTGCCGATGAGGGCGCTTTCCAACCAAGCTGTTCCAGAGCTTCTGCTTGGCTCGTTGGGGTGTCCAGGCTGTTGTGATCCGGATCAGCCGCATCGCCTCGGTGGCCGGCTTTGACGTCATTGGGGATGTACCAGATAAATTCGGAACGGCTGCTCATGATTTAATCTGTCACCTGATTTCGAAGTCTTCCTTCATCGAGCAAAATCCTGACTGTCTTCGCCGCATTCAGACGCATCTCGACAGCTGCATGATCGGAGTAGAAGGCATTGTGCGGCGTGATAACCAGCCGCCCGGCAAGCCAGTCCTCCCGGTTACGCCACGCCGTCAGCAACGGATGGTCACCGGGTGGCTCCTTGACCAGCGTATCGATTGCCGCGGCGGCCAGGTGTCCGCTCCGCAACGCGACCTCGAGCGCATCGAGATCTTCGATCAACTCGCCGCGTGCGGTGTTGACGACAACGGCGCCGGGCTTCAGCCGGGCAAGTCCATCAGAGTTCAGGAGGCCGCGAGTCTCGGCGTTCGCCGGGCAATGGAGGGTGACGACATCCGACCGGGCGAAAAGCTCCTCCAATCGCCCCGTGCGTTCATAGCCGATCGCTTTTTCATGTCCTGGCGGCTGTCCGGGATCATAGCCAAGGACGTGGAAGCCGAAGGGTTTGAGTCGGTTGATCACCGCGGTTCCAATTCGCCCGACGCCGACAATGCCCACGGTCGCCCGGTTGGATCGGCAAAGTGGTTTGAGGCTGTGGATCTGCCATCCCGATGTGTAGCCGCGGGCACGAGCGTCGTGTTCCCAAAGCCGTCGATGCAAGGACAGGATCATTGCGAGCGCGTGATCGGCGACTTCTTCAGTGCCATAATCGGGGTTGTTGGCAAAGGGGATGCCTGCGCTGCCGAGCGCCGCGAGATCGATCTTCTCGTAGCCGACGCCATAACGCACCACGCCCCTGCAGCGGGTCAGGTGCGCGATGCTTTTTTGCCCCAGCGGCGCCCCCCAAACCATCAGGGCATCGAGCCTTGCCAGGCGATCGGGGGCGAACGACGCTTCGTCCGTGCTGGCGAAGAAATCTATCTCGACATCATTGCCGAGCACCTCGGCTTCAAGATCGGGGGCGCCGATCATGTGGTCGGTTATCCCGACCACGTATTTTTTACGATCTGTCATTCTAGTCCCGATTTTTTTTCGCGCTAGCGCGTCATTCCCCATTTCGTCACGGTTCGCTGCTCGAGCTGGCGGAACAAGACGTTTTCGACCAGCAGGCCAAAGAGGATCACCATGATCAATCCGGCGAACACCCGGTCGGTGTAGAGTTCGTTCCGGTTTTGAAAGATGTACCAGCCAAGCCCACCCTTGCCCGAGGAGGCGCCGAAGACGAGCTCGGCGGCAATCAGGGTGCGCCAGGCGAAGGCCCAGCCGATCTTGAGCCCGGCAATGATCGATGGCAGCGCAGCCGGCACAAGGATCAGCAACACATACCGCAAGCCGCGCAGTCCGTAGTTGCGGCCCGCCATCCGCAGCGTTTCCGGCACGCCGGTGAAGCCGGTATACATGTTGAGCGCCAGCGGCCAGAGCACCGAATGGATCAGCACGAAGACGAGACTTCCCTGTCCCAGGCCGAACCAGAGGAGTGCCAGCGGCAGCAATGCGATCGGCGGCAAGGGATTGAGCATGGAGGTGAGCGTCGACAGGAGGTCGCGTCCGACCTGCGTTGAAACGGCAAGCGACGTCAGCACGAAGGCCAAAACGACCCCTGCCGCGTAGCCTTTGATCAGGACTTCCAGCGAGCTCACGGCTCGGCTTGGAATGATGCCGTTGGAAATATCCTCCACCAAGGCTTTCATCGAGGCGGTGAACGACGGCAAGAGGAGCTCATTTCCCTGGAGCTTGGCTGCAATTTCCCACAGGAGGGCAAGGCAGATCAGGATAAGGCTCTTCCTCAGCCAGGCGTATTGCCAGAGGCGCTGGTATATCGGCAACAACTCTTCGCCTTTCGTCTCGGCAAGCGGCTCGAGCGGTCGCTCATATTCCGGCCGGACCGGTGGTATGGCGCGCGTCATCGTTTCGAGGCCGGGGCTCAAGATGTCACTCATGGCTGGCTCCATCGGCTGCTCCGGCCTCTTCGAAGAGGAGCCGGTGAATGCGGCTGGCAGCCGCCTGGAATTGTGGACTTCCGCCACTTTTCAGATCCCATTCATGACTGTTGATCTCGGCCCGCATCCGCCCGGGATGCGGCGACAAAAGCGCGATACGATTGCCAACGACCAGAGCTTCCTCGATGGAATGCGTGACAAACAGCAGCGTGAAGCGAACCTCTTCCCAGAGCGCCAGGAGTTCCTCCTGCATTTTGCGCCGGGTCAGCGCGTCCAATGCAGCAAACGGTTCGTCCATGAGCAGGACGCGCGGCTCCATGGCGAGCGCGCGGGCGATGGCCACGCGTTGCTTCATGCCGCCGGACAGCGTGTTTGGATAGGCTTCGGCAAAACGGCTCAGGCCGACTTTCTCGATATAGTGCTCGGCGCGTTCAGCAGCCTCTTTACGGCTGAGGCGGCCTGAAGCGCGCACCGGGAAGGCCACATTCTCCCGCACTGTTTTCCATGGCGGCAACTGGTCGAATTCCTGGAAAACGACGACGCGATCCGGACCGGGACCGTGCACCGGCCGGCCGTCCAGGAGTATCCGACCCTCACGAGGTGCAATGAAGCCGCCGACGGCCTTCAGCAGGGTGGACTTGCCGCAGCCCGAAGCCCCGAGCAGAATGAAGCGATCGGCTTCCCAAACATCGAAGCTGACATTTTGCGTTGCGCGTACCACCCGACCGGGCGCCTTGTATTCGAGGGTGACGCCCTCGACCGAAAGAAGGGGCCGGGAAGGCGGAACAGCGTTCTCTCGAACGGGTGCAGACATGCCGTCCATTCTCACTTCCATCATGTTGACGGCCCAAACCGCTTTCAATGCATCGAGCCCTGAGCCGTGAATGTTGTGATGCGATATCAGCTGCCGTTTTCGCCGTGTGCCTCGGGGAAGAAATAGTCCTTCCAGGAACCGGCCCCTCTCTTCAGAACACCCAGCTTGTGAAGCTCCGCAGCGTAAACGAAGGTGTTCTGCGGGATGATCGTGAAGTCATTCTCGGGATCGTTGATGATGTCGAGAACCAGTTTAGGTGAGAGCTTGGAACCCTGCTGACGGATAAAGGTTTCTGCAGCCCCCTGCTTGTTTGTGTTGATCCAGTTTGCAGCTTCGCGTAGCGCGGCGTAGAAGGCGGCATAGGTTTTCGGATTTTGGTCGTGGAACGCCGTGCTGGTGTAAAGAACGTTGAACGTCGCAGGCCCGCCCAGAATCTCATAGGAACTGATGACCTTGTGCACGGCCTTGTTGCCTTGCAGCGCCTGATAATAGAAGGGCGCTGAGGAAAAGTGCGAGTTCACCTCCGTGCCGCCGGCAATCAATGCCGCGGTCGCGTCCGGATGCGGCAGGCTGATGGAGATTTGGTCGAGCTTCTGGAAATTGTCGGCCCCGAAGAGCTTGGCCGCTTCGATCTGCAGCGTTCGCGACTGGAAGCCAACACCAGCGGCAGGTACGGCGATCCGGTCCTTCTCGCTGAGATCCTTTAGCGTACGGACATTCGGATTGGTGGTGATGAGATAGTTCGGCAGGGAGCCGAGGGCCGCCACCAGCTTGACATCACCCTTGGTGCGATCCCACATCGTCAGCGCCGGCGGCACGCCTGCGGAGACGATGTCAAGATTGTTGGCCAGAAGCGCCTCGTTCATCGCGGTCGCGCCGGAAATGCTTGCCCACTCGACCTCGATGTCGACGCCGGCTTCCTTGCCATGTTTTTCGATGAGTTTTTGGTCGCGAACAACGTCCAGGATCAGGTAGGAAATGCCGAACTGCTGTGCAATCCTGATCTTGCCCTCGGCCGCGGCCTGACCAGCGATCAGCGCGGCGGCAATGCCGAACGCCGCGCCAAAAGCCTTGCGGCGACCACGTTTGACGCTCAATGCCGTAAGGCCAAGTGCCTTCATAAAATACCCCTATTCGGCCAATGAATCTACGTGAACGCGATGAAGCGCATGCTTCTCCGCGAGGATTTCCTGGAAAGCTGCTTCTTTGCTGTAGACGGGAACCAGCCTGATGCCGACAGGCTAAGTTTCAATATCAAATCTATCAACATTGTGGTGTTCTATTCCGACGGGTGAAATGAGAGCAGAATCGCTCCGCTCTGTCGAAATGTCGAAAAATCTACTCGGCGCGCGGTTTCTCCTTGAAGGAGGTGACTTCGCCGGTCGGTCCGCGCGAAGTCGTTCGGCAATGGAAACACCGCGCTCCAGACGTGGCCACCAACATTTCTCGAAATAGACATCGATTCCGTTTGCACCCAGCAAAGGCACAGTGACAACGGTATTTACTTTTATAATTATATAATGCAAACCTGTCTTCGTCCGGCTCAGGAGGTGAGCCTTTTTCGATGCGAGGAGGGATATCCATGCGCACTTTCATGAAATACGGCCTGTTGGCCGCCGTAGTCGGCAGCATTGTCGGTTTGGCTGACGGTCAGGCCTCAGCCCAGAATCTGGAGCTGACCATTACTGCGCCCGCTGGGGCGGGGGGCGGTTGGGATTCGGCGGCGCGCTCGCTTCAGGAAGCGATGCGAGCTAGCGGCAATGCCAAGAGTGTGCAGGTAGTCAACGTTCCTGGTGCGGGCGGTACGGTCGGCCTTGCCCAGTTTATCGGATCGGCCAAAGGCAGCCCCAATCAATTGCTGGTCGCTGGCATCACCCTCGTCGGTGCAAGCATCTCGAACAAATCGCCTGTCGACCTGACCAAGGTCACCCCACTGGCGCGTTTGACCGGCGACCCGCTTGTGATCGTCGTGCCGAAGGCCTCGCCGATCAAGACGATTGCTGATCTCCAGGCAACCATCAAAAAGGACGTTGCCAAGACAATCTGGGTCGGCGGTTCGGCTGGTGGCGCAGACCACATCCTCGCAGCGCTTGTCACTAAGGCCTCCGGTGCTGACCCCAGTAAGGTAAACTACGTGGCCTATTCGGGCGGCGGCGAGTCGCTCGCAGCCATGCTCGGCGGACAGGCAACTGCTGGTGTTTCGGGCTATGGGGAGTGGGAGGGTCAGATCAAGTCGGGCGATCTTCGTGCGTTGGCCATCTCTTATCCTGAACCCATCCCTGGCATCGAAGCCAAACCGCTCAAGGCCCAGGGGCTTGACATCGAACTGGTTAATTGGCGCGGCATTTTCGCAGGCCCCAATGTTCAGGGCAAAGACCTCGACGCTCTCAAGGCTGCAATCGACAAAACTGTCAAGTCCGAGCAGTGGAAGACGATCCTGAAGACGCGCGGCTGGAGCGATTATTATGCACCGGGAGACGAGTTCAAGACTTTCATCGCGTCCGAGACTGACCGTGTCCGCACGGTTCTGAAGTCTATCGGCCTTGCCGATTGATCTTGCGGCAGGAGGGAGGAGCCTGGCTCCTCCCGTTCGCAGTGAGGAAAACATGATCACCAAAACCCCGAGTTCCGTAAACCGCACCCCGGCGGTGATTGCAGTCGTCCTGTTTGCTGTTGCGGCGATCACCTATTGGGATGCCAGTCATATGGCGACCCGCGCGACGTACGGAATGAGCGCGAGCGCCGCATCCTACTTCGTTGCTTTGCTATTTCTCGTCCTTGGCATCGGGCACCTCGTTTCCGCGTTCAAGCCATCTGATATCGACATTGAAATGGCCGACTGGAAAGCTGTGGCCTGGATTGGGCTGGCGCTAGCAGGGCTAGTTGTCTCGATATGGCTGGGGGGTGGTTTCATTCTTGGATCAACGCTGCTTTTCGCGTTCACCGCTCGTGCCTTCGGGCGCAAGGCGCTGCTCGTCGACGTCTGTCTCGGCGCGGTGATTGGCATGTTCGTGTTTCTGCTTTTCAACAAGCTTCTGACCCTCGCGCTGCCACAAGGCCCGCTTGAGCGGCTGTTCTGAGGAACAACAATCCATGGAATCCATCTCGTTCCTGCTCGACGGCTTCTCGCTGGCGATCCAGCCCGCCAATCTACTCTACGCCGCCATTGGCGTCATCATTGGTACTGCCGTGGGCGTGCTTCCCGGCATCGGTCCGGCATTGACGGTGGCGCTGCTGTTGCCCGTGACATTCAAGCTGGACCCCGGCGGTTCAATCATCATGTTCGCTGGCATCTATTATGGTGGCATGTACGGTGGATCGACGACGGCGATTCTCCTGAACACGCCCGGTGAGAGCGCATCGGTGGTGACGGCGCTGGAAGGAAACAAGATGGCGCGGGCCGGTCGGGGCGGACCGGCGCTCGCCACCGCTGCCGTCGGATCGTTTGTTGCCGCCCTGATCGCCACGCTTGGCCTGGCGTTTCTTGCGCCCATGCTGGTCAAGGTCGCCGTGCAGTTCGGCCCATGGGATTATTTCGGTTTGATGCTGATCGCCTTCGTCACCGTATCGGCGACATTCGGCTCATCTCCGCTGCGAGGCCTGACCAGCTTGGCATTTGGACTATGGCTCGGGTTGATGGGTATCGACCAGCTCACCGGGCAGGCGCGCCTGACATTTGGCGTCCCTGAACTTCTGGACGGCGTCGAGGTAACGACCCTCGCCGTCGGCCTCTTCGCCATAGGCGAAGCCCTTCTGGTGGCGTCCCGACACCTTCGTAAACCGGAACAGCCCATTCCCGTGAAAGGCTCGATCTGGATGACCAAGGAGGACTGGAAACGGTCCTGGAAGCCTTGGCTGCGCGGCACTGTCATCGGCTTCCCTATTGGCGCTCTTCCGGCAGGGGGGGCGGAAATTCCTACCTTCCTGAGCTATAACATCGAGCGTAAACTCAGCCGCAAACCAGAGGAATTCGGCTACGGAGCCATCGAGGGCGTTGCGGGGCCAGAAGCCGCCAACAATGCATCGGCCGCAGGCACCCTTGTCCCGCTACTCACGCTGGGACTGCCGACATCCGCGACCGCCGCCGTGATGCTGGCGGGGTTCCAGCAATACAACATCCAGCCGGGTCCACTTCTCTTCACGCAGCATGCCGATCTGGTCTGGGGACTGGTGGCGAGCCTGTTCATTGCCAACGTCATGCTGCTTGTGCTTAACCTTCCGCTGGTGGGGATATGGGTGAAGCTGCTCAAGATTCCTTTGCCCTGGCTTTATGCGGGTATTCTGGTGTTCGCATCCATGGGAACGATTGCAGCGAACCCATCCGTTGTCGAACTGCTCCTTCTTTCTGGCTTCGGTGCGGTAGGCTTCCTGATGCGGCGGTATGACTACCCCATCGCACCTGCGGTGGTCGGCCTTATCCTCGGACCGCTCGCGGACAGCGCCTTGCGGCGGTCGTTGCAGATGAGCCTTGGCGATCCGATGATCCTGTTTCAGCATCCAGGTTCGGCAATCATGATCGGCATCGCGACGATTGCCCTTGTCGCACCATTCATCTTCCGTGGTTTGTCACGGTTTCAACAGGATGAGGATTGACGTTACGGGCATTGTCGCGAACTTACTCTGCAAGCTGCTCTGCAGCCGACAATCTTGGGACACAGGGCGAAAGGTATTTGACACAGGCATGGCCAGAAACAGCCTCTCTCCCCAGATCAGCATCGAGATCATCGAATTCGTGAGAGCAAACGAAATGCGAAAAGGCGAGCATCTGCCTCTGCAGAAACTCGCCGACACGTTCCGGGTCTCTCGCGCGCCGATCATGAGTGCATTGCGCAAGCTCGAAGAGCGCGGGATCGTCAGGGCGGAAGCCAATCGCGGTTATTTCCTGAATATCGACAGCGACAAAATCGATGTCGCCAGCAGGAGCGAGCACGCCCAAGGGAGCGACCGCGAGGAGCCGATCTATTTCAGAATAGCCGAAGATCGGCTGTCCGGCGTCCTTCCCGAGAAGGTCAGCGAGAGCGAGCTGATGCGCATCTATGACTTGCCGCGCACGAAGCTTCTAAAGATCCTGCACAGGATTTCGGACGAAGGTTGGATTGAAAGACTACCAGGCAACGGCTGGACCTTTCGCCAGACCCTGACATCGAGAAAGAGCTACGAAGAGGGCTATGTGTTTCGCGCGGTCATTGAGCAACAGGCAATGTTGCTGCCGAGCTTCGAACCCAATTACGAAGGTTTTCTGAAGGCGCGGGAAGTGCAGACAGCACTCGGCGATGGTGGATACGAGCATTGGTCGCGCGCAGAGATATTCAAGGCGAACAACGACTTTCATGAAATGCTCGTGGCCTGCTCCGGCAATGAATTCTTTCTCGACTCCATCAAGCGCATCAATCGGCTGCGACGGCTTGTCGAATACCACGTGACCATTGATCGCAGCCGCCTTCCCAAGCAGACAATCGAGCATCTCCATATTCTCGATCTGCTGGAGACGGACCGACGCACCGAGGCCGCCGCCTTTCTCTACACGCACATAATGGGTGCGGGACGGATCAAGACGCCTCAGCTTTAACTTCAGGTGCGCTTTCCAGCCGCTCGACACAATCAAGCGCACGCTCCATGGAATTGTATTTTATAATTATATTATGTAAATATGTGATCTGGATCCCAAGCCTCAAAGCAGATGCCCGAATGACAGCGACCAGCAAGTTCACGTTTAGAAATACCGAATACGAGATCATCGATCTTCCGAAGGTGGCGGGCGACGATCTCGCGCGGCTGCCTTACATACATCGCGTCCTGCTGGAGAACGTCCTGCGTACGGCCGGATCGGACGCACCGAGAGCTGCATCCGCCATTCTGGGGTGGCTCGCAACGGGCACCAGTGAGCTGGAAATCCCGTTCCTGCCAAACCGCGTTCTCATGCATGACACGACCTGCGGTCCGGCCCTTGTCGATATTGCCGGAATGCGATCTTCCTTGGCGGAGGCGGGAGCTGACCCCGCATTGCTCAATCCCGTTGTCCGGGTCGACGTGTCTACGGATCATTCGGTCGCCGTGGATTTCTTCGGCGGTTCGGGCTCCCTGCGCAAGAACATGACGCGTGAGTTCGAGCGTAATGCCGAACGCTACCGGTTCATGAAATGGGCGACCAACACGCTTGCCGACTTCCACGTCCACCCGCCGGGCACGGGCATCATGCACACGCTGAACCTGGAGCGTTTGGCGACTGTCGTCAGCGTCAATCGAAAGGATGGCAGGAACTGGCTGGCCCCGGACACGCTGATCGGCACCGACAGTCATACGCCGATGGTCAACGGGATCGGTGTTCTTGCCTGGGGTGTTGGGGGACTTGAGGCGGAAAGTGTATTCTTCGGCATGCCTGTCGCTCTGCGCGTGCCGGACGTTGTCGGCGTCCGCCTGACCGGACGTTTGAAGGACGGCGTCCTCGCGACCGATCTCGCGCTTGTAATTACCCATATCCTCCGCAAGGTCGACTTGCAGGACAAATACGTCGAATTCTTCGGGCCGGGCGTATCGACGCTGACGGCCGGTGACCGTTCCGTGGTTGCCAATATGACCCCTGAGTTTGGCGGCAATAGCGGCTATTTTCCGATAGACCAGAGCACGCTCGCCTACCTCCGCGCGACTGGACGAACGGAAGAACAGATTGATCTGGTCGAGCAGTATTCGAGACGTGTCGGTCTCTGGTTCGATCCTGAAGCAAGCGCCACCTATACAAGCGTTGTCGATATCGATCTATCGAGCATCGAGCCCAGTCTTGCCGGACCAGCCCGGCCGCAAGACAGGATAGCCGTCAGCGCCTCGGCGGCGGCGATTGCGCCTTTGAGGAAACCGGGGGCGCGCAACGCCGGTGCTGGGGAACCCAATGACGGTGCTGTTGCAATCGCCGCGATTACGAGCTGTACCAATACCTCCGATCCGAGACTGGTGATCGCGGCAGGACTGCTTGCCAGGAATGCCAGAGCCTTGGGCCTTCGACCGCCGCAATGGGTCAAGACCTCACTCGCACCGGGATCGCCCACCGCAGAGCGCTACCTGCGCCGGTCGGGTTTGCTGGAGGACCTTGAGGCGCTTGGCTTCGGGATCGTCGGTTTTGGCTGCACAACCTGCATCGGGAATTCAGGCCCCCTCACGCCGCTGGTCTCGTCGGCTATAGTGGAGAGGAATATTCTGCCCGTCGCCGTGCTTTCTGGGAATCGAAATTTTCCCGGCCGGGTTCATCCGGAGCTTGAGGCGGGCTTCCTGGCATCGCCACCAATGGTGATTGCGTTTGCCTTGGCTGGAACTGTCAACCTTGACATCCTGTCCGATGTGATAGGCATTTCCGACACTGGGACGGAGGTGCGATTGTCGATGATCTGGCCAAGCAGTACAGAGATTGACGACGCGCTCGCTCTGGCTTCAAACCCTGGCGACTTTATGCCCGCCTACGACGATGCCGAAGCGAGCCGGGTCTGGCACGACCTCGATGCGCCAACGACGACGGTCTTCCCGTGGGATGAGAATTCGACCTATATCAGACGACCACCATTCGCGGGCTTCGGCAAAGGCAGCCTGCTCGGAACTTACTCTGCAACGCCGCTCATGGTGCTTGGTGACGATATAACCACCGACCACATCTCTCCTGCCGGAGCAATTTCTGCTCAAAGTGAAACCGGGCGATATCTGGTTGGGCGAGGCGAGAGCCCGACGGACCTGAATGTACATGCATCGCGGCGCGGTAACTGGGAATCTATGGTCCGGGGACTTTTCACCAACCGCGCAGTCCGCAACCTGCTGGGGGAGGGCCTGCCCCCCGGCTCGACCATTCATTGGCCCTCGCAGCGGATCGTTCCTCTCTGGACCGCCGCCGATCAATATGCGGCAGACAGCCAGCCGGTGGTCATCGTCGCTGGTGAACGATACGGCATGGGATCGTCGCGAGACTGGGCCGCCAAGGGCGCATCACTACTTGGGGCAAGAGCGGTACTCGCTTTAAGCTTCGAGCGCATTCACCGCTCGAACCTGATCGGCATGGGAATTCTGCCGATGAGACTTCCGGCCGGGTGCGGGCCCGAAGTGCTTAAACTTACAGCTGGCGATCTGATCGAGATCATCGCTGAGTCCGGCCTCATCGAACCACGCTGTCCTATCAACGTGACCGTTAAGCGTAGCGGGGGAGGCGTAATATCGTTCACCGCGATTGCTGCTATCGAGACAAGTGCTGAGGTCGAAATCCTCAAAGCTGGAGGAGTTCTCCCGCTCATTCTGAAGGACGTCCTTGCACGTTCTGCTCCGGCGGGTTCCTCATCTTAGCGCCAGTTCGTCTCGTCAGCGTCATCCCAGCTGTTTGCGCAATAATCGAGGTCCATCGCCGCCATCGGCTCGAAGAGGACGATAACCTGTTGCGGAGACATCATGCCTTCTGCGATGCCGCCTCGCCAGATGCCGATACCTCTTGAGGTTGATTAACGTGACGCCAGATGCTCCTATGTGGTTCATCGCGGCAATTCCTTTTCCGCCGCCTGATATCAACGAGTGGCAGTCCCCAAAGGAGAGGTTCGGTTCCATGGACGAGGCGGTTGTCTCTCCAAGGGCGGCGCTGTGTTGACCTTCCGAGCTGAGAGAGTTGCTGAAATACTTCCTCTTTCAGCGCTTCGGGCCTTTGGCTGCGGGAGGTTGTTGCCGAGTTAGTGATCACGCGCGGCGTCGATAGCCTCTCGAAGAGCCTCCGCAAGCTGCCGCCGCGAATAAGGCTTCACAAGTGGTCGGAATCTCGATTCAGCGCCGATGCTTTCGACATCCGCATAACCGGTCGTCAGGACGACGGGGAGCATCGGATATTGCTTTATAAGTTCTGTGGCCAGAGCGCGGCCATCCATCTCCCCGGGCATAACCACGTCGGAGAAAACCAAATCGAATGGGCCGTCTGTTTTTAGTATCCGCAACGCTTCGGTTGCGTCGGCCGCACATGTTACGGAATACCCGAGAGAAATGAGTGTGCCTTCGGCGAATTCGCGAACCATCGTATCATCCTCGACAACAAGAATGTGCTCATTGCCACGATCCAACACCCCGCTCGCGGAAGTCTCGGCAGGTATTTCCGTTGGAGCCAGTCGTGGAAAGTACAGGGAGACGATCGTTCCCTTGCCCGGTTCCGATTCTATTTCGATCCGCCCCCCAGATTGCCGCACGAAACCGTAGACCATGCTAAGTCCTAACCCACTGCCTTTGCCGAAGGGCTTTGTCGTGAAGAAAGGTTCAAAGGCCTTGGCGCGCGTCTCCGCGTCCATGCCGAACCCACTATCCGCGATCCGGACCACCGCATCGCAACTGCTTTGTTCCGTCGAAATGGTCACCTTGCCGCCGTTTGGCATCGCATCACGCGCGTTGATGCAAAGGTTCACTATAGAGGCTTCCAGTTGCGCCGCGTCCGCTCGCACGTGACCTGCGGCCGGATCGAGCTGCAGATTGAGCATGATTGTCTCGCCGAGTGCACTCGACAGCAATCCCTCCATTGCCAGTATTGGGCCGTTGACATTCAGCGCTGCCGGTTCGAGAGGCTGTCGCCCTGCAAAGGTCAGAAGTTGGCGCGTGAGGGCGGCGCCCTGCCGCGAAGCCTTGTGATTAAGCTGCGCGACGGCGGAAAGCCTCGGATCCGAAATTTCGTCAGCCAGCGTTTCCGCGGTGCCGATGAGAACCGTCAGCAAATTGTTGAAGTCATGAGCAACACCGCCGGTCAACTGACCGATGGCTTCGAGCCGCTGTGCCTGCAGTCTTTTCGCTTCCTTCAATCTTGTCTCGGTGACATCGCGGACACCGCCTACCATGCGAGTCGCCTCGGCAGAAGTGTTTCGGATAATGTGGCCCTGATCGAAAACCTCGGCATACGTCCCAGCACCACGGCGGAAGCGGTATTCTTCCTGCCAGGTCTCAGCCTGGTCCTCAATTGCGGCAAGCAAGCTTGATACTACGCGTGAGCGGTCGTCCGGATGAATCTTGGCCTCCCACGCCGCAAATCCGTCCTCGACCGGTTCCTCGCCATGCCCAAAGATAGATGCGATGCTGCCGTTCCATTGGACACGGCCGTTTTTTATATCCCAATCCCAGACTGCGTCCGTCGTCATCATGGCAACGATTGCAAAGCGTTCCTCGCTCTCGACCAGCTTTTCCGCCGCTCTCTTGCGGTCGGTGATATCACGGCCGGTCGCCACGAAATGGGTTGCGCGTCCATCAGGGCCGATGATTGGCGCGATGAGCATGTCCACCCAATATTCACGACCGTCCTTAGCGTAATTGACGAGTTCTGCGTGGATCGCCCTCGACTGTGCGATGGCGCGATTGATCTTCTCGATGGTGGCGACGTCGGTACGCTTGCCTTGGAGGAAGCCCGGCGAGCGACCAGACGCATCGTCTGATGAGTAGCCAGTGATCTTGACGAAGGCGTCATTGACATAAACGATCGTTTGACCGTTTCCGGGCCGCGATCCGGCCGTCGTGATGATGACGAAGTCTTCGATCCGTGAGATCGCCATTTCCAGCAGGTGCAGCTGCTGATCGGCAGCCCGTCGTTTCGTGACGTCACGGAAATAGACGGTCAACCCTGTCGGGCCTGGATAGGCAGTAACAGAAAACCATACGTCGAGCGACTCGTAAAAGACTTCGAAATCGGCCGTCTTGCCTTCGCTGACGGCGCCTTCGTAGTGTTGCCGGATCACACCCGACGCGGCCTCTGGAAACTCTTGCCAGATCGAGGAGCCAAGAAGCGCCGAACGCGAGCGCTCGAGCAGACGTTCGGCCTGATGGTTCAGATAGGTGAAGCGCCAATCGGGATCGAGCTGGAAGAATGCATCACTGATGTGTTCCATGGATTCGGCAAAGCGCCGCTCGAGGTCTCTGGCCGTATTCTCCAACCGCTTGCGCTCATCGATATCCTGAAAGGCGCCTTGGATCCGGGAGACGCGGTCCATGTCATCGCGAATTGCCACGCCAATCACGCGGACCCATTTTCGCCTGCCAGCGGCAGTGATGATTTCCGCCTCGGTGTCGTAGGGAAGGCCTGTCGTTACGCACGACTCGAAGAGCCGAACGACCTTATTCTGCCATTCGGGCGCGAAATAACCGATCCCCTCTTCGAAGGTGATGGCCTCGTCCCCTGTTCTCTCGTGGATCGCCCACGTCTCATCCGAGCACCGTAGTTTCCGGTCGGGCAGGTGCACGACCCATCCACCAAGCTTCGCCGTCTTGCCAGCGATTTCGAGAAGGGTTTGGTCGCCATAAAGATCAGGCTTCTGTCGGCTTGCAACCTCAGGAGTGGCTGCGCCGCGACGGAACTGCCACCAAGCGACGATAGGCGCGGCACTGACGACCCAAAGCCAGGCATATGTTGCGGGCCAGGCAACGACAAAAGCCGAGATCCCGCCGGTGAGCAATCCAACGGAAAATCGATCCAGTACGGCTTGCCTGAGACTGGTCACGAGAGCGCGAAAGCCGGTGGCGCCACCAACGTTTCCTCGTGGCATGTTCTCTGTCGTCCTCATTGTCGTTGATACAAGATGTCGATATTCCCTGTTGGCGTCGCGATCCACGAGAAATCGCCCTGTTTATCTTTTTTAAATTTGAAGCCGCAGTCGTTTAATCGTGAGGCGCTCTAATCGATGCAACGAATGTCGCGTCGTCCCTTGCCTTCCGGCGGCGGATGGGATTCGGCAAGCATTGAGGCCAGGGCATGACGTCTACAAAGAGAACGACTTACCTCACTCGTGTCGAGTCCAACTTTTACAGCCGCAAATGGTATCGCCGCAGTGTTATGCTCTTCTGCAATATGCTCTTCACCGGCAAGTGGATGAAACGAACTCGGATCCTTCGCTGCCTCGTTCTCGAGATCAGTGAAGGCGGAGCGACGGTTCGCGCTGAAAAGTCGCAGGTTCCAGATCACCTTTATCTTATTTTTGGACGGTTTGATGTCGTCGTTGGGAGTATAGTCGTTCAGCGAGATCAGGGGCTTCTGCATCTTTGCTTCGTCAAACCGCTGAAGCCGGAATTCGTTAATCGGCTGGCGCGCATGACCTCGCCGTATTCTACCTTGGAAAGACTAGATCCAGGAGCCATATCAGCTGATGAAAACCTGCGACCAACTGCACGTCCGATGCCATCTGCGCCCAATGCTCAGCAAGGAAGCATGGACCAAACAAGCAAGCAAACATCATGAACATAATGATCATCGAAGATCAGCGAGATGTCGTTGAAATGTTGCGCCTCAACTGGTCGGATTCCCGGGACCGCCTGGATTCCCTCGCATCCGTAAGGCAGGCGAACCGCTTTATCCATTCGAATGAACTCGCTGCTTATGATTGCATCCTCATCGATATCAACCTGACGGACGGGAGCGGGCTGGAACTGCTTCGCGATGCGCGTTCACGTTCCGACGTCCCGATCATCATGATCTCCGGCGCTGGTGATGCCGACAGCCGTGCTGACGCTATCAGTGTCGGTGCAGACGACTACGTGATGAAGCCATTCAGCGTGAAAGAACTGCGGGCCCGCGTGCATCGTTTGCACGATGCACGCCTCAGCCGTGTTCCGCCCCGGCAAGGCGCTGCGTTCAAAATCGGCAATATCGATTGCGACATCGCGGGCCTATCACTGGATTGCAATGGCGCGAGCCAGCCACTCACCGCACTCGAAGCTAGGATATTGCAGGTACTTCATGACAAAGCGGGTGATGATTGCCCAAAGTCGTGCATTGCCCGGCAGGCGCTGTTTCGCGAGCACGACCCTCGCGACAAAACGATCGACGTCTACATCAATCGACTGCGCGGCAAGCTTGCGGAACTGGATCCCGCGAGCGGCCACGCCATCAAGACGATCCGCGGCGTGGGTTATCGCATGAGCGATGCCCCCCGATAATGAGAGTTGAAGTCTCATGCCTCAATCGGCTACCTACGATGATATTACGGCGACCACGGTGGCCCAACCCCAAGGATCGTCTACGGAGGAGGGGGCTCGCCTTAAACGTCTGAACGAGTTGGGCATTGTTCTCAATAATCCGGATCCGGTTCTTGATGCCCTGGTCGATGCTGCCTGTCTTGCGGCCGGAACGCCGATTGGCCTCGTCACCTTGCTCGACAGCGACCGCCAATGGTTCAAGTCGAAACGGGGTATAGAAGGCGAAGGTTCTTTTAGGGCGGACGCGTTCTGTGACCACACAATCCGGTCGCCGAGGCCGTTTGTCGTGCCGGACGCCCTTCGCGACCGGCGCTTTGCCGACAATCCCTTCGTGACTGGAAACAACAAGATCCGCTTTTATGCTGGCGCGCCGCTGGAAATCGAATCGGGGCTTCGGCTTGGCTCGCTTTGCGTGCTCGATCGGGTTCCAAGACGCCTCAGCGCTGGTATACACGGTTTGCTGGAGCGGCTGGCGCGCTGCGCCGTGGAACGCCTCCTTCAGCACGAGGACCAGTATTTATTGTCGCGGATCAATCCTCTCCAGCTGGATCGCTCCAAAGCAGATAGGACGGCTCTGGCGCTTGCGGAAGCGGCGCTCGCGCAGGGTTCCTTCATGCTCCATTACCAGCCGAAGATAGCGTTCGATACCGGACGACGCGTTGGTTTTGAGGCTCTCCTAAGACTGAAGAAGCCGGATGGATCAGTGGTCGGCCCATCAGTTTTTGCCGCGGCTCTCGAAGAGCCTTCACTCTCCAGGCGCATCGGCAGCTATGTTTTGCAAAGTGCCGTCGCACAAGCCAAGGCGTGGGAGCTGGCCGGCATTGATTTCGGGCACATCGCGATCAACGTTTCGTCGTCCCAGTTCATCGAGTTGCCAGGGCATCCTTGCCTGGCGGATGAAGTGATCGGTGCGACGCGGTCCTTTGAACTGTCTCCTCTCCGGATCCAGATCGAGGTCACGGAAGGTGTCATGCTGACAGGGCAGGGCGGCAATATAGGTGCCCAGCTTGAAGCGCTCCGTGCGGCCGGCTTCATCGTTGCTTTTGACGATTTCGGTACCGGCTATGCTTCACTCGTGCATCTCAAGGGGCTCCCCTACGACCAAATCAAGATCGACGGTTCCTTCGTGCGTGCGATGATGGGTTCGAGCGCCGATCAGGCCATCGTAAAGGCCATTGTCGATATGGCAAAGGCGTTGGGAAAGCGCGTCGTCGCAGAAGGTGTGGAAACCATTGCAGAGCACCACGCCCTACGCGCGCTTGGCTGTCATTATGGCCAGGGGTACCTTTTCGGACGGCCTGCCGGCGTCGCTGATTTGCAATTTTCCTAATCAAGGGCCAGGAAAGCGGCAAAAAGGGCCAGGGGGCGGCCATGTTTAGTTGCGTCCCATCAAATGCAGATATCGCACAAAATTCGACAGCATCACATCACCGTAATGCGCAACTCAAGTTCGCGCTTCTGCGCCGCAACGGATCACCAGGCAATTGAAAAAAAAGCTTGATGCGTCAGGGAATACCCGTTCAAGAACTAAGAGGCTTTGCCGTGTCACGACGTCCACCGTGTGCCATGTCGCGCTACCTGAGGAGGCCACTCAAAATGGGTCGAGCAACTTTCAATATTAGACTTGATGCTTTATGATCGTCCGGATTTGATGGAGTTTGCCTAGCTTGAAGACGGATGGCGTTACCATGAACGACATAGCTAAAATATTCACGGATCCACCGTCGCCGATCGGGTCGGAAAAGCCACCGCTGGTTCAGCGGCACTCATCCGTGCGCCGGACGATGGAGATCGTTCTCGACACCTGGAGCTTCCTCATCCTTCGTGAAGCCTATTTCGGCGTGCGTCGTTTCGACAAGTTTCAGCAGCGGCTGGGCATTCCGCGCCAGACCCTTTCATCCCGGCTTTCTGTGCTGGTCGCCAACGAGATCGTCAGCCTCGGGAAGCGGCCGAACGAACCAGGTCAGCAATACTTCCTGACCGCTCGCGGCAAGGAACTGTTCTCGACCATGCTGTCGTTGATGGAGTTCGGCGACAAATGGCTCGCAGGTGATAACGAGCCGCCGCTTCAGTTGATCCACAAGACCTGCGGCTGCGAATGCCATCCGGTGACTGTCTGCAGCGAGTGCCTGGAGCCCTTTACGGCCAAGGAAGTGGCCCCCCGTGACGGACCGGGCGCCGGTTATGCCCCCGTCGAAAACCGGCTGACGTCGCGCAGGAGTTCCGACTCGGCGCTGCTGGAAAGGGTTAGGCCTTGTTCGGTTGCACGCACGCTCGGTATTATTGGCGATCGCTGGAGCTTTCTTATCCTTCGCGAAGGCTGGCATGGTGTGAGGCGCTTCGAGGAAATGCGGGAGAACCTCGGTATCGCGACCAATATTCTCGCCGATCGCCTGACGAGGCTTGTGCAGGCGGACGTATTCCGGAAAGTGCCTTACAATTCCGGCGACCGGTTCGAATACCGGTTTACCCAGATGGGGCTCGATCTCTACAAGCCGATGCTGGTGATGATGGCCTGGGGTGACCGGTGGCTCGCGGATGGCAAGCCACCCATGCGCCTGCGCCACAAGACCTGCGGTCATGATTTCTCGGCCATCGTCGTATGTTCGGAATGCAGGAAGCCGCTGGCGGCCAAGGATACCGATTACCTGCTTCGGTATCCGTTCGACCTGTAAACCTCGCGTAAATGCAGCTCAAGCGGCATCCGTGGTCTTTGCCGATACTCCACGTTTTGCGTGTAGCATCCGGTATATCCGCTCGGGCGTGACCGGAAGCGTTTCGACCGAAATGCCCAGATGGGAAAGCGCGTCGGATACTGCATTGGCAATGGCTGCCGGGGCGCCGATCGTGCCGCCTTCGCCCATGCCGCGGAAGCCGCCGATATTGTTTGGAAGATCGGCCTCTATGTGGACAATGCCGATATCGGGCACGCTGCTTGCGACGGGAACGAGATAGTCGGCGAGGCTTGCGGCCACGGCCTGTCCCTGATCGTCATGCACGATTTCTTCCAGCAGGGCTGCACCAATGCCCTGCGCCACGGCGCCATGAACCTGGCCGTCCACGATCATCGGGTTGATGATTTTACCGCAATCTTCCGCCACAACATATCGAAGGATCTTGACGGCATAGGTTTCCGGATCGACCTCGATCATGGCCAGATGTGTCGATGAACTGGCGGTTCCGAGATAGGGGTCGTAGGTTTCCGATGCGCTCAGGTCTTCGCGCTGGTCTCGCGGAATGCGGCCCATCTGGGTATAGACTGCGGAGGCGACCTCCTTCAGCGTCAGTGACAGGTTCGAGTTCCGACTGGTGATGATGCCGTCGTGGATATCGAGGTCCTCGACACCCTGCTCCATGAGGAATGCGGCCGCGCGCAGTACCTTCTCCTTGACGACGCGGGCCGCGAGTGTGGCCGCACCGCCGCCAAGGACAGCCGAACGGCTGGCATAGGTACCGCTGGCCATGGGCACCAGCGCACTGTCGCCGTGCTTGACCTCGATATCTTCCAGCTTGCAGCCCAGTTCGTCGACGATGACCTGGGCAAGCGTCGTCTCCAGCCCCTGACCGTGGGAAGAGATGCCGAAAGCAGCGGTGATGGCGCCCGTTGCGTCGATTTCGATCTTGGATGTCTCGGTGCCTGTATTGATCGGCATGCCGGGGGCGACCGAGATACGCGAGCCGATCCCGGTCAATTCGGCGTAGCTTGCGAGCCCGATTCCAACCCAGCGCCCGGCCTTCCTTGCCTCGTCGCGCTCCCGAACCAGCGACGGATAATCGACGTACCTGCAGGCACCCTCCAGGCATTCCTGAAAGGCCGACTTGTCCCAGATGATGCCGGAGGCGGTACGGTATGGAAACTCCTCGTCGCGGACGAGGTTTTTCCGGCGAAATTCGACCGGGTCCATCCCCAGCTTGCGCGCCGCCATCTCGATCAGCCGTTCCATGGCGAAGGTCGATGAGGGGCGGCCGACGCCGCGATAGGGGCCGGTCGGCGGCTTCGGGGTCAATACGCCGCGGATCCGGCCCCGATAGTGTTCCATTCGATAGGGGCCGGGCAGGAAACTGACGACCTGAACGGTTTCCAGCGCTGCCGTCCACGGATAGATCGAATAGGCGCCGACATCGCCGATGACGTCGGCGCGCAGACCGATCAGCATTCCGTCTTTCGTCACGGCAAGTTCCGCCTCGATCAGTTCGTCGAAGGCCTGGCTGGTGGCAGAGAGATCCTCGAGGCGATCACTGATGTATTTGACGGGGCGTTTCAGCTTGCGCGCCAGTGCGCAGACAAGAATTTCCTCGCCGTAAAGCGATCCCTTGCCGCCGAAGCTGCCGCCCACATCCGGAGCGACGACCCGCATCCGCGTTCCGGGAAGATCGAGACAGCCGGACAGGACGTCGCGGATGACGCCGGGTATGTTGGAGGAGGTGTAAAGCGTCAGCGATTGTTTCCGGCCATCCCATTCGGCGAGATAGGACCGATTCTCCATGGCGACCGCCGTCTTGCGCGTCATGCGGAACCGGCCTTTGACGGTGATCGCCGCGCCCTTGAAGGCGGCATCGACATCGCCGCGCTTGAACTCGCGACGAATGATCGTGTTCGTTCCCGCCTCCTCGTGCAAAAGCGGTGCGTCGTCCTTGACCGCATCGACCTGCCGGATCGCAAAGGGCAGGGGTTCGTATTCGATCGTAATGTGTTCGAGCGCATCCTCGGCGGCGTAGCGGCTTTCCGCAACCACGGCGATGACCGGTTCGCCGACGTAGCGGACCTTGCCGCGGGCCAGCGGCCAGATCGGGGTCGCGTAATAGCCCGGCATGCGAGAGGTCGCAATAGCTGGCTTGACCTCTCCCTCGAGATCGCTCGCATCATAGATCGCGACGACGCCTGGAACCGAGAAGGCGTCGCCGATGTCGATATTCAGGATCCTGGCATGGGGCTGGTCCGAGCGCCGCAGCGCGACATGCAGCATCCCTGCCGGTGCCATGTCATCGACATATTGCCCGACGCCCGTCAGAAACCGCGGGTCCTCCGTGCGCTTGACCCGCTTGCCCACCAGTTTGGGGCGCAGCTCGATGGAATGGTCAGAATCGCTCATTCATAGAACTCCGAGCATTTTCTTAGCCCCTGCCACTGCGCGTCGTCATGGCCGGAGATGATCGTGTCTCCGCCATCCCGAAAGGTTTTCAGGCGCTTGAGTGATGCCACCGCAAGATCCATTTTCCAGGTGTTCTTCGGCGCGGTGGCAGTGTCGATGTTGACCTGAAGCGGTGCCGCGTCGGATGCAAGAACGAAGACGCCATCCCTTTCCAGTTCGACGCGCGCCACGCTCATGCCGGGCGTATGCCCGGGCATGGGCAGGACGACGATACGGCCGTCGCCGAACACGTCATGTTCCGCGTCGAATGTCTGAAAGCCCTGTTCTTGCTCCCATTCGGCGCGCAGATAGCCGACATTCTCCGCGCCTTCAGCCTTTGCCGCTGCGGCCTCCGCCTCGTGGCAGAGGAGGGTCGCCTTGCGAAAGTAGCTGTTGCAGCCGCAATGGTCCGGGTGAAGGTGCGAACAGATGACGACGTCGATGTCGTCCGGTTGCAGGCCGATCGTTTCAAGCTGGCGGACGACGGTCTGATCCGGTGTGAAGATCGGGGTCATGACCCGGCTCAGCCCGCCCCAGCGCGCCTGGGGGTCCATGGCCGCTTCCGGGTTGCAACCACTGTCGAAAAGAACGTTGCCCTGGGCATGGCGCATCAGCGTGGCATGGACCGGCAGGTCGATCGTTTCTTCCTTTGCTGCCCCGGCGATATAGATCGAACGTCTCATCCGGAGCCGACCACCTTCGAGAAAATGCATCTTCATGTCAGTGGTCCTCTTTCCCTTGCCAGTTCGCGGACGGCGTTGACGATGTGCTCATAGCCAGTGCAGCGACAGATGTTTCCGGACAGCGCTTCGCGGATCTCATCATCGCTCTCCAGCGGATGGTGGCAAAGGAGATCGGTGATCGCCATGATGAAGCCCGGGGTACAGAAGCCGCATTGCAGTCCGTGATGCTGGCGAAATGCTTCTTGGACGCGACCGAGCCTATCGATGCTGCCCTGGCCTTCGATGGTTTCGATCTGCATGCCTTCCGCCTGTACGGCGAGGGTCAGGCAGGAGCGCGCACTGCGTCCGTCGAGGATGACGGTGCAAGCGCCGCACACGCCGTGTTCGCAGCCGACATGGGTTCCTGTCAGGCCAAGCTCCTGGCGCAGGAAATCGCTCAGCAACATGCGGGCTTCTACGGTGCGCGTATACGAGAGGCCGTTGACGGTAATGGTGATCTTTTTCTCGGTCATGGACGTTTCCGGTTTTGGGCGCGGCTCCAGGCCGCACGGAGCGCGCGCTTGGCAAGCACGCCCGAAAGGTGCCTGCGGTAATCCGCCGAGGCGTGGATATCGGAGTTGGGGGTGAGGATGTCTGCCAGCCTGTCTGCGACCGTGTCGAGAACGGCGTCGGAGAGATGGGTGCCTTCGACGATATCCTCGATCTCATGCAGGCGCAGCGGCGTTTCTCCGACCCCCATCATTCCGATACGAACGTCGGCCGCCACACCGTTTTCGACGCGAAGGGTCGTGGCGAAACAGGCAAGGGCGAAGTCGCCATGGCGTCGGGCAAATTCTTCGAAACCCCAACTGGCTTCGGGAGGCATGGCATCGATTTCCACGGCGATCAGCAGCTCGTCCTCTTCGAGCGCATTCACCAGCGAGCCGACGAAGAAATCCGCCGCGGGAATCCTGCGTTCACCGCGCACGGAATAGGCAATGATCGTGCCATCGAGAAACCGGGTCATCAGCGGCATTTCGGTGGCCGGGTCCGCATGCGCGACGCTGCCGCAGAAAGTGCCGCGGTTGCGCACGGTCATGTGAGCGACATGGTGCATGGCGTCATGGACCACGGGCAGGTGCTTGGCGACGAGAGCGTCGGTGGCGGTCGTGTGATGCCGCACGGTTGCTCCGATCCGCAGACGAGTGCCGTCGAACTCGATCCGGTCCAGTCCGGCAATCCTGTTGATGTCGATCAGCACGGACGGCTTCACCAGCCGGAAGTTTATCATCGGCATGAGGCTCTGGCCGCCGGCGATGATCTTGCCGTCGCCTCCGGATGCAGCCAGTGCCGCGGCCGCCTCCTCGATCGTTGCCGGCGCGATGTAGTCGAACTGTGCGGGCTTCATTGTTCCGCCCGTTCCGCCGGCCCGGCCGTCGTTCTTGTCGATGAACGTGTCATCAGTGCTCCTCCGGCGTCATTTCCCAACAATGACGCTCCTTGTAATTTAGCTTGCATTATTAGACTTAAAAGAAGAATGTCAAGCGAGCTCGGAGGCGGTGTCGTGCGTATCGTCCCGATGGAGATGAGGAGGATTTTCAATGGAAATGTCTGGTCAGCAATTAATACCGGCCACGAGGGATGAGGTCTGGGCGGCACTGAACGATCCGGACGTGCTCAAGGTCTGTATTCCCGGATGTCAGGAACTGACAAAATCGTCCGCGACCGAAATGTCCGCTGTCGCGGTTATGAAGGTCGGGCCAGTCAAGGCGCGGTTCCAGGGCGCGGTGACGCTCTCGGATCTCGATCCGCCGAACGGGTACAAGATTACCGGCGAAGGGCAGGGCGGCGTTGCCGGTTTCGCCAAGGGCGTGGCCGTCGTGAAACTGTCCGAAGTCCAGGGCGGGACTGTTCTGGACTATACCGTGGACGCGCAGATCGGCGGCAAGCTTTCGCAGCTTGGCGGGCGGCTGATCGACGTCACGGCAAAGCAGATGGCGGGTCATTTTTTCAAGCGGTTTGCCGAGGAAATACAGGCGTGCCAGAACCCGCAAGAGGCAGCTCCGGTGGAAGCGGCCCCCGCCGCGCCAGTGCATTACGAACCTGCCGCCGCACCGCGTGAGGTGCCTGTGAGAGCAGTCTCAAGGCCTGCCGCGCAGCCAGCCATGGCGGTCGGGTCCGGCGCCTCGCTGCCGGTGATCGCGGTCGTGGTGTTTGTCTCGGTGCTGGCCGCCCTGTGGATTGTCTATGGCGGGCTGTTGCCGAGTCTTGCTCCGGCTGTGGAGGCGCCCTCGCGCATATCGCCAGATCTTGCCAGTATCGTCCAGCTGGTCATGGCGGTGGCCATCGGTTACCTGTTTGGTAGAATCTCAAAATAGGCTTTTGTCATTTGAGCGAAAAAGGCCGGAGCATATGCTCCGGCCTTCTTCTTTTGTTGCTTGCACAGGAAGACTTCAATCTCCTTTCCGGCGCTCCAGAAAAAGCTTCAGTTCGCCGAACATGCCCCGCCTGAACATCATCACGCAGATCACGAAGAACAAACCGATGATGAACGTGATCGGCAGGCCGCTGGTCGAGAGGAAATGTTCCAGCCCGGCGACGACAGTTGCTCCGACGATCGGCCCGATCAGCGTTCCCATGCCCCCGAGAAGGGTCATTAGGATAACTTCGCCCGACATGTGCCATGTGACGTCCACGAGCGAGGCGAGCTGGAAGGCGATCGCCTTCAGCGAGCCGGCGAAGCCCGACAGCGCCGCCGATAGCGTGAAGGCAATCAGCTTGTATCGCTCCGGCTTAAGGCCGAGCGAGGTCACGCGGGTCTCGTTTTCGCGAATGGCCGACAATGTATGACCGAAGGGCGAATTGACGGCGCGCCATATGATCACCAGCCCGATGACCGTGCCGCCCAGGACGGTGTAATACATCGCGGTGATGTTCCTGAGGTCGATCACGCCGAGCAGATAGCCCCGAGGCACGGCCTGGATACCGTCTTCGCCGCCAGTGAACGGCATCTGGACCGCCATGAAATAGACCATTTGGGCAAGCGCCAGCGTGATCATGGCGAAATAGATGCCGTGGCGGCGGATCGCCAATGCCCCGAATACGAGGCCCAGGATCGTCGCGAACACCGTTCCGGCCAGTACAGCCAGTTCGAACGGCCATTGCCAGACCTTTGCCGCATGCGCCGCGATAAAGGCACCGCCGCCGAAGAATGCCGCATGCCCGAAGGAGAGCAGCCCGGCATAACCGAGGACCAGGTTGAAAGCGGCAGCAAACAGGACGAAGCAGAGGATCTTGATCAGGAAGAGAGGATAGACCGCGAGCGGCGCAATCAGCATGGCGACCACAATGGCGACAAGCAATACGCGGCCGATCATCTGGCCGTAACCGAGCGGGGTGACAGGATTGGCAAGGGTCACGCTTTTCATCTCAAGCCTCACGACTGAACAGGCCGGCTGGCCGGATAAGGATCACCAGCACCATGATGATGAACACCGCGATCGACGAGGCGGCCGGATAGAATGTCTTGGTGAGGCCCTCGATTACTCCGAGCGCCAGTGCCGTGACGATCGCGCCGCCGATCGATCCCATGCCGCCGATCACGACGACGGCGAAGACAACGATGATGATGCTGGACCCCATGCCGGGACTGACCTGATAAAGGGGGGCAGCCAGCGCGCCGGCAAAACCGGCCAGCCCGACGCAGAACGCATAGGTAAGCGTCAGCATGAGGGGTACGTTGATGCCGAAGGCCTGGACCAGCGAGGGATTTTCCGTCGCGGCCCGCAGATAGGCGCCGAGGTTCGTCTTCTCGATGGCGAGCCAGGTCAGGAGGCAGATGACGAGCGAGACCGCAATCACCCAGGCGCGATACATCGGAAGGAACATGAAGCCGAGATTGATGCCGCCCGTGAGGGCTGCGGGAACGGGATAGGGCTTGCCGGCCGCGCCGAAGACGTGACGGAATAGTCCCTCCAGCATCAATGCCACGCCGAATGTCAGAAGCAGGCTGTAGAGATGATCCATGCGATAGAGCTGCTTCAGAAGCAGTCTTTCTACGACTGCCCCGCAAAGGCCTACCACCAGAGGCGCGGCGATCAGCGTGCCCCAATATCCGAGCCCGAGCCGGGAAAGCATGTACCAGGCGACAAAGCCGCCCAGCATGTAGAAGGCTCCATGTGCGAAGTTGATCACGTTGAGCATGCCGAAGATGATCGCCAGCCCGAGGCTAAGAAGCGCATAGAAAGAGCCGTTGATCAGTCCGAGCAGCAATTGGCCGAGAAGAACGGGAATTGGCACCCCGAGGAAATCTGTCATCTGATTCCTACCTGTTGAAACGTGCGCATAGCGATCAGACCCCCAGATACCGGTTCAACCGGTCCATGTTGGCGTCAAGCGCATCATTGGAAATTTCGTCGACGACCTTTCCCTGATCGAGGATGAAGTGCCGGTCGGCGACGGAGGCCGCAAACCGCAGGTTCTGCTCGACCAGGATGATGGTCATGCCGCGATCCTTGAGGATGCGCAGCGCAGCGCCGATCTCTTCGACGATGACGGGGGCGATACCTTCCGTCGGCTCGTCGAGCAGGATGAAGTCCGCTCCGGTGCGCAGGATGCGGCCGATCGCCAGCATCTGCTGCTCGCCACCCGATAGCCGCGTACCCGGCGTGGTGTCCCGGCCCTTCAGGTTGGGAAACAGGCTGTAGATCTCTTTGACGCTCATGCCGCCCGACTGCCAGGCTGGCGGAAACATCAGGTTCTCGATGACGGTCAACTTGGAAAATATGCCCCGCTCCTCGGGGACATAGCCGATGCCGAGCCGTGCGACCTTGTGCGCCGGTGTCCGGAGAAGATCGACCCCCTTGTAGGTGCCGGTGCCCGCCCGTTTGCCGACAACGCCGATCAGGCTGCGCAGGGTGGTCGTCTTGCCGGCCCCGTTGCGGCCGATCAGCGTGACGACCTCGCCCTTGCGGACATTGAAATCGACGCCGTGCAGAACGTGGCTTTCGCCGTACCAGGCCTGAAGATTGCTGACGTTCAGAAGTGCTTCAGCCATGGGCTGCTCCCATATATGCCTTGCGGACTTCGCTATTGGTCGAAACTTCCGCATAAGTTCCTTCGGCGATCACCTCGCCGCGGCGCAACACGGTGATCGTGTCGGACAGGTCGGCAACGACGCCCAGATTGTGCTCGACCATCAGCACGGTTCGGCCCTTGCCGACGCGGCGGATCAGCGCCGCCGTCCGGCCGATGTCCTCGGTCCCCATGCCGGCCATCGGCTCGTCGAGGAGCATGACTTCCGGCGCCAGCGCCAGCGTGGTCGCCAATTCCAGGGCGCGCTTGCGTCCGTAGGAGAGTTCGCTGGCCTTCGTCCGGGCCTTTTCGGCAAGTCCGACGCTTTCGAGGAGTGCCAGCGCCTCTTCGTCAAAGCGCTTCAGACACTGGCTGGACTTCCAGAAAGAAAAGGTCTCGCGTTCGCGGGCCTGCAACGCGACCCGCACATTTTCGTGCGCGCTCAGATGCGGAAAGACCGACGAGATCTGGAACGAGCGGACCAGGCCGAGCCGCGCGATATCGGCAGACGCCATCTGCGTGATGTCGCGACCCTTGAAGAAGATCTGGCCGGAACTCGGGGAAAGGAACTTGGTCAACAGGTTAAACAGCGTGCTCTTACCGGCGCCATTGGGGCCGATCAGAGCGTGGATAGTGCCCGGCCGGATTTTGATGTCGACGTTGTTTACGGCGATGAAGCCGCCGAACGAGCGCGTCAAACCGCGCGCCTCGATGATGGGTGCGTTCTCCGGCACGAGTCCTCCCTCCCGGCTGAATTTCTCTCTTCCAGCAGCGCCAGGCAAAGCCGGTCCGCAAGCCTCATCCAACGGAAAAGGCAACTACAGAAAAACACATAAAGTCTAATAATGCAAGCTTGCGTATCGGGGAAAATTCTGTTTATCTTGATTGCATGGCCTTTTGCATAGCAGCATGACTGAGGTCTATGCCTATCATAAAGTATGATAGCGCAAGTTTATCGTCGGCGCTCGTGGAGGAGCTTCGGCGCCAAATCTGGGAGGATGGATTGATGAAGCGCTTAAGAATTTTGCTGTCGTGCGCCGTGGCTTTGGGCGCGATGGGCATTCAGGCACAGGCCCAAGATACGGGGCCGTTCCGGATCGGCGTCCTGACCGATGTCAGCGGTCAGTTCTCGCATGAAGCCGGGGACGGCGCGATTGCCGCCGTGAAGATGGCGGTAGAGGATTTCGGCGGAAAGGTTCTCGACCGTCCGGTGGAAGTCCTCGTGGCCGATCACCAGAACAAGCCGGAAGTGGCCGTTTCGACCGCCCGTCAGTGGTACGAGTCGCAGGGCGTGAGGATGATCAACAATCTGATCAATTCCGGCATTGCGCTGGCGGTGACGCAGGTTGCCAAGGATCAGGACAAGATCGCGATCGTCAACGGTTCCGGCACGTCGCGTCTGACGAATGACAGTTGCACGCCCAACAGCATTCACTATTCCTATGACACCTATGCGCTGGCCAATGGCACCGCCAACGAGCTGATCCGCGAAGGCAAGAAAAACTGGTACTTCCTGACTGCCGACTATGCTTTCGGCCATGCGCTGGAAGCCGATGCAAGCCTGATCGTCAAGGCAAACGGCGGGACCGTGTCGGGTGCAGTCCGCTATCCGATCGAAACTTCCGACCACAGCGCATTCATGTTGCAGGCCCAGGCATCGCCCGCCGAGGTCGTCGCTATGGCAGGCTCCGGCACGACCTTCGTCAATGCAGTGAAATCCGCCGCCGAATTCGGGCTTGCGTCGTCTGGCAAGACGGTTGCAGGCCTGCTTGTCTGGGACACCGACGTCCATTCGCTCGGGCTCGAAACCGCGCAGGGCATGATCCTCACCAACGCATTCTACTGGGATCGCGATGACGAAACCCGCGCCTTCGCCAAGAAGTTCCAGGCGCGTGTCGGGCGTCCGCCGCATATGGGCGACGCGGGAGATTATTCCTCGACGATGCACTACCTGCAGGCAGTGAAGGCCGCCGGCACGACGGATACAAAACAGGTCATGGCGAAAATGAAGGAAACGCCGGTCAACGACTTCTTTGCCAAGGGCGGCAAGATCCGCGAGGACGGCCGGATGGTTCATGACATGTATGTCTATCAGGTCAAGGCGCCGTCTGAATCCAAGAGCGAATGGGACCTGCTGAAGCTCGTCACCACCATTCCAGGCGACAAGGCTTTCCGGCCGCTTTCCGAGAGCAAGTGCCCGCTGGTCAAGAAGTGAGCGAAAGCAGTGCCCGGCTTTCACCGCGCCGGGCACTCACCCCACCATGGCATGAGCAGCGGTAACGGCTGCGGTCGGCAGGAGAGCGAGCAGGACATGAGCGACATTCTGGTCGAGAAATCCGATGGCATCGCCATCGTCACGCTGAACCGGCCAAAGCAGCGCAACGCCGTGACCTATGCGATGTGGTGCGAGCTTGCGCAGCGGTTCGGCGCATTCGACACCGATGCGGATATCCGCGCCATTCTGTTGACGGGTGCTGGCGCCGACTTTTCGGCAGGCGCCGACATCAGCGAATTCGATGCGGTGAGGGGCGGTGCCGAGGAAAGCGCTCGCTACGAGGTCGCCGTCGATGCGGCGGGTGACGCGATATACGAGGTTTCCAAGCCCACGATCGCTGTCTTGCGCGGTTATTGCCTCGGAGGTGCCGCACATCTGGCGATGTCCTGCGATTTCCGGATCGCGGAGGAGAGCGCCGTGTTCGGCATTCCCGCCGCACGCCTGTCGATCGTCTACGGCGTATCGGCAACCCGCAAGCTGTTTTCGCTTGTCGGCGTCACCGAAGCGAAGCGGATACTCTACTCGGCCAAGCGCTTCACCGCCGACGAGGCGCTTGGCAATGGCTTCATCGATGAGTTGGCGGACGATGCGACCGCTACTGCCCTCGATCGTGCCAATGCCATGGCCGCCAGTGCACCCCTCACGATCAGGGGAGCCAAGTTCATCCTCAACGGCTGCGCCCGGGGCAATCTCGATCAGACCGAAGCGGACAGGCTGATCGACGAGGCAAGTTCGAGCCACGACTACGCCGAGGGACGCAAGGCGTTCGGCGAGAAGCGCCCGCCACGGTTTAGGGGCCGCTGAACGCCGCGCCGAACCAGTCAACACGCGTGCTGCAGAGGCAGCATCTCATTACCAAGGAGACATGCAATGGACACCAATCTGAATGGCAAGGTGGCGCTGGTCACAGGCGGCGGCAGGGACGTCGGAGGAGATATCGCCCGCGCGCTTGCTGCAGAAGGGGCCGCCATCGCGGTGAACTACAGCCGGTCGAAAGATGAGGCCGAAGCGGTCGTCTCTTCCATCGAGGCAAGCGGTGGCAAGGCGAAGGCCTACAAGGCGGATATCAGCGACAATGTCCAGGTGAAGGCAATGGTTGCCGGGGTCAAGGCGGATTTCGGCACGGTCGACGTCCTCGTCAACAATGCCGGCTACGTAAAATATCAGCGCTTCGTGGATTCGACACCGGAGGACTGGAAACAACAGGTCGACGTGTGCCTCTATGGCGCGATCAATTGCTGCCACGAGGTGGCGCCGCTGATGATCGCGCAGAATTCCGGCCGCATCATCAATCTCGTCGGCGACAGTTCCCGGATCGGCGAAGCGAACCTCGCGCTGGCGGCGGCGGCACGCGGCGGGACGATCGCTCTCGGCAAGTCGCTTGCCCGCGAATTCGGGCGTAACAACATCACAGTCAATACTGTCTCGCTCGGCCTGATCGAGACATCTCATTCGGACCCGGACTTCCTTGAGAAGAACCGGGAGAAGATCGTCAAGGCTTATCCTCTACGCCGCATCGGCAAGCCGGACGACGTCGCACCCATGGTAACATTTCTCGCCGCTGGGCCCTCGTCTTGGATTACGGGGCAGGTGATCAGTGTCAATGGCGGCTTTTGCATGGTCTAACAGGAGGATTGGGAGGAGCCAACATGATACACTTCGATCTGATCGCGCCCGTCGGGGAGATACTCCGGCGGAATGCGCGCCTGTATCCTGAAAAGATGGCCTTCGAGGACCGGAGGAGGACGGTCACCTATCCGCTACTTGATGCGGAAACTGAGGCTCTGGCGGCGCACTTTGTCGCTTCGGGGCTTCAGAGCGGGCAGACCGTCGCGATCTTCCTGCCGAACTCGGTCAACTGGGTCGTCGCCTGCCTCGCGGTCGTAAGGGCCGGAGGGATTTCCGTTCCGGTGAGCATCGAATCCACCGAGGCCGAGCTTGCTTATCGCTTGACGGACGCCGAATGCACAGTGCTCGTGAGCGTGCCCGAAAAGCGCCCGATGGTGGACGCCGTCCTGTCGCGGCTCGATCGCCCGGTCATCGTGATCGATGCAGATCCGGCTTCTGGATTCGATGGTATCGAGCGGCTGCAGTCGCCCGGTTTCGAGGACGATCCGGATGTCGATCGACCCGCCTACATCGTCTACACGTCGGGAACGACCGGGCAGCCCAAGGGCGTACTTCTTTCGACGAGATCCATGCTTTGGGTGACGGCGGCCTGCTGGACGCCGATAGCAGGGATGAACGAAAAGGACGTCGTTCTCAACACGCTTCCGCTCTATCATTCCTACGCGCTGAACATCGCCGTGCTTTCGATCATCGCGACCGGCGCCAGCGAATACATTATGGAGAAATTCTCCACTACACAGGCGACCGGACTGCTCCGCACGGGGCGATTCACCTTCATGCCCGGCGTGCCGACCGTATTCCATTATTTCCTGTCCGCCTGCCAGGCGAGCGGCGAGAAACTGCTGTCGTCAGTCAGACTCTGCGTGTCCGCCGGCGCGATCCTGCCCGGCACGCTGAACAACGATTTCGAAGAATTCTTCGGCGTTCCCCTGCTCGATGGCTATGGGATTACCGAGACATCCACCATGGTGACCATGAACTGGCCCGGCCGCTGGCGGGTGCCCGGTTCCTGCGGTCTGCCGTTGCCGGGGCTTACCGTTCGGGTGGTCGATCCGAAAACGGGTCTGGACGTCCCTGCCGGCATTGAGGGCGAGCTGATCTGCAAAGGGCCCAACCTCATGCAAGGGTACCACAACAAGCCGCAGGAAACGCAGAAAGCGGTCGTCGACGGCTGGTACCGCACGGGCGATCTCGCCAAGTCGGATGCGAACGGCTTTCTGACGATTACCGGCCGTCTGAAGGAACTGATCATTCGAGGCGGGCAGAACATCGCGCCGGCCGAGATAGAAGAGACAATCCTGCTTGACCCCTCGGTCATGGACTGCGCCGTGATAGGCATGCCACATACCATGCTTGGTGAGGTTCCCATCGCATGCGTCGTTCTCAAGGATGCTAGCGCTTTCGATGAGGCCGCGTTGCTGACACACTGCAAAGAGCGCCTGTCGGCCTACAAGGTTCCGGACCGGATTTTCGTCGTCAGCGAAATACCCCGGACGGGATCCGGCAAGATCCTGCGCGTGAAGCTTCGCGAGAGCCTCCCCGCTGCTTGAGCGGATGATGATACAGGAGAACTGCATGAACCCGTTCATTTTCAACACGACTGCGCAGATAGTCTTCCGGCCGGGTGCGGCTGCCGAGATCGGCGGTATCGTCCGAACGAAGCTCGGGCAGCGGATCCTCTTCGTAACCGATCCTGGCTTGCGGAAACTCGGACTATGCGAACCGGCTCTGGTGTCGCTTGCAGCGTCGGGCGTCGAGCCGGTCGTATTCGACAGCGTTGAGGCTGATCCGTCGCTTGCCACCGTCATGGCGGCATCGGATGCGGCAAAGGCGGCTGGTGCGACCGGGATCATCGGTTTCGGTGGCGGCTCCTCGCTCGACGTCGCAAAGGTCGTGGCGCTTCTCTGCGGCTCGGGCGAGGATATCGATGGGGCTTGGGGCGTCGGAAATGCAAAGGGGCCGCGATTGCCTCTGGTGCTCGTCCCGACGACCGCCGGGACAGGGTCCGAGGTGACGTCGGTCTCCATCATTACCGTCGGCGGCGACGAAAAGCGTGGCGTGTCTTCACCGATCATCCTACCCGATATCGCGATCCTCGACGCGGATCTGACGCTTGGCCTTCCTGCCCATATCACGGCCGCCACGGGCATCGATGCCATGGTCCACGCGATCGAAGCCTATGCCTCGAAGAGCGCCAACAACAATCCGCTGTCGAAAATGCTGGCGCGTCAGGCCCTCCAGCTTCTCGGTGCGAATATCGAAGCGGCCGTTCTGGACGGCAAGGATCGTGCCGTACGCGGTGCGATGCTGCTTGGATCGATGCTGGCTGGGCAGGCCTTTGCCAATTCTCCGGTTGCCGCAGTGCATGCGCTTGCCTACCCGATCGGCGGCATGTTCCACATCCCGCATGGCCTGTCCAACGCGCTTGTTCTTCCTCATGTCCTGCGGTTCAATGCGCCCGAAGCCGCTTCGGTCTACGCCGAAATCGCGGCCGACGCGTTTCCGGATCTGGCATCGGAGCAGGGGGCCCAGGGTCGTTGCGCGGCGTTCATCGAGAAGCTTGCAGGACTGTCGGCCAGGCTCGGCCTCCAGCCGAGACTCCGCGACGTCGGCATAGGCGAGGAGCATCTGGCGGGAATGGCCCGTGACGCCATGAAACAGACGCGCCTCCTCGTCAACAACCCGCGCGAGGTCGGCGAGGCGGATGCGCTCTCCATCTACAGGGCGGCCTGGTAAATGGCGGAACGTCCAATCCCTTCAAGTCGTTCGGCCTACAAGGTTTACCGGGAGATCGGCCTGCGCTGGTCGGACAACGACATCTACGGGCACATGAACAATGTAGTGCATTACAGCCTGTTCGACACGGCGGTGAATGCCTACCTCATCGAAAACGATGTGCTCGACATCAAGAACGGCGCAGAGGTGTTTCTCGTGGTGGAAACGGGTTGCCGCTACTATGCCGAGATGGCCTTTCCCGATCGCGTAACGGCGGGCCTCCGGGTGAGAAAGCTCGGCAGTTCCTCGGTTCGCTACGAAATCGGCCTGTTCCGCAATGACGAGGACGCGGCCGCCGCCGAAGGATTTTTCATCCACGTTAACGTCGACCGGCTGTCGCGCCGACCTGTTCCTTTTGGCGACACGGCAAGACGGCTGCTCGAGCCGCTTGCCGTCCAAGCCTGATTCAAAAACACAAGGATATTCCTATGGCAGCTCTAATTCTCAAGGATCCATCGCTCCTGCGCGACCAGTGCTTTATCGGCGGTGAATGGCATCACGCGGATGACGGCCGGGTATTCGACGTCACCAATCCTGCCGATGGTTCCGTGGTCGCGGCGGTTCCGCGCATGGGCGCCATGGAAACACGGCGGGCGATCGAAAGCGCCGAAAGGGCGCAGTCCGATTGGAAGGCGCTTTCCGGAAAGCAGCGCGCCGCCATGCTGCGAAAATGGTTCGATCTGCTGATCGAACACCAGGACGATCTTGCCGCCATCATGACGGCAGAACAGGGCAAGCCACTGGCGGAAGCCAAGGGTGAGATCGCCTATGCGGCCTCCTATATCGAATGGTTCGGTGAGGAGGCGAAACGGGTCTATGGCGACACGATTCCCGCTCCCACATCCGACAAGCGCATCGTCATCATCAAGCAGCCGATCGGTGTCTGCGCCGCGATCACGCCCTGGAACTTCCCGGCGGCGATGATCACGCGTAAAGCAGGCCCAGCACTTGCGGCCGGCTGCTCCATGATCATCAAGCCGGCCAGCCAGACTCCGCTCTCGGCATTGGCGCTTTGCGTTCTTGCAGAACGCGCCGGCGTGCCGAAGGGTGTACTGTCCTGCGTGACCGGATCGGCCGGCGAGATCGGCGGCGAGTTGACATCCAACCCGATCGTACGCAAGCTGAGCTTCACCGGCTCCACGGAAATCGGCAAGGTGCTGATGGCGCAGTGCGCGGCGACCGTGAAGCGCACGTCGATGGAGCTTGGCGGAAATGCGCCCTTCATCGTGTTCGACGACGCGGACGTGGAGGCCGCGGTCAAGGGTGCAATCACTTCGAAATACCGTAATGCGGGTCAGACCTGCGTCTGCGCCAATCGCTTTCTGGTACAGACCGGTATTTATGACGCCTTTGTAGCGCGGCTGAGCGAGGCCGTGGCGGCGATGTCCGTCGGAAACGGCCTTGATGCCGGCATCCAGATCGGCCCACTGATCGATGACAAGGCTGTGGCGAAGGTCGAAGAACTCGTGGCCGACGCGGTGAACAGCGGTGGCCGCGTTGTGACCGGAGGAAGCCGCCATTCGCTTGGCCACAGTTTCTATGAGCCGACGGTCATCGCAGATGTTTCGCCGCAGTCGCAGATTTTTGCGGAGGAGATTTTCGGACCGGTCGCTCCGATCTTCCGTTTCGAGACCGAAAGCGAGGCGATCCGGCTTGCCAACGACACCCAGTTCGGACTCGCGGCCTATTTCTACGGCCGCGACATTTCCAGGGTCTGGCGGGTCGCCGAGGCGCTCGAGTTCGGCATCGTCGGGATCAATGAAGGACTGATCTCAACAGAAGTTGCGCCGTTCGGCGGCGTGAAGGAGAGCGGCAACGGTCGCGAAGGTTCCAAATACGGAATGGATGACTACCTCGAGCTCAAGTATCTGTGCATGGGGGTGTCGTCATGACGAGACTGGTTTTATTGGTCCTCCCGGCGCAGGAAAGGGAAACCAGGCCGAACGGCGGGCGTAGGAAAGAGACCTGCTCTCCATCTCGACCGACGCGTCGATGCGCAGCAGAGCATCGATGAGTTCGCCGACGAGATAGCCCCGTCAATCGATACGCGCTTGATTTTCCCACCTCCAAACATTTGTCGTGGTTAGCGCGTCCCTTAAGTTGCGGCACAATAGGTGCCGATGGAGCTGGTCATGACCAAATTCGCGCTCTACGTTCCGCTCGAGGCAAAATCCGGCAAGGAAGAGGCGGTCGCGAATTTCTGCGATCAGCCATACCGCTGGTCAATGCCGAGCCTGGCACGATTTCCTGGTATGCGATACAGGAGGGTCCAAGTTCGTTCGCAATCTTTGATACGTTCGACGATGAGGACGGAAGGGATGTCCACTTAAACGTCCAAGTCGCTGCGGCCTTGATGGCAAACACAGAGGAAGGGGACCTGTTCGCTAAGCCACCGCAGGATCTTGCCCTATGTCTCAGGGACGAACGAAGATATGCTTCAAGCGGCCCTGCTTTCGCGGAGCGTCTGCTTGAACAGTTCGAAGGCAGTCGTCCCGCTTCGATCGGGGTAGTAGAGCTGATAGCCGGCGAACGGCTCGCACCACGGCTCCAGCAGACGGACCAGACGGCCGTCGGCAATCGGCGCCGCCACCAGATCCTCCAGGATGTAGAGGATGCCGAAACCCTCAAGTGCGGCGGCCACCGGCAGGTCTGCGTCGTTAAACACCGGTCCGCGTCCGGGAGTGACGCTTAGATATGTGTCGTCTGCGCCGCGTTGATCGACGAGATGAAGCTCTTGGTACGTTCCTGTCTCGGATCGCCAAAGATTGCTTGCGCGCTGCCGGACTCGACCACTTTTCCGCTCTCGAGGAAAACCACGTGATTGGCGATCCGCGAGGCAAGGCGCAGGTCGTGCGTCGCCATCACCATCGTCGTTCCCTCGGCTGCGAGCCGTCCGAGCACATCGACGACCTCGGCGGACAGTTCTGGATCGAGAGCCGAGGTCGGTTCGTCGCAGAGAAGAACCCGGGGCGAAGGCGCGAGTGCGCGGGCGATCGCCACCCGTTGCTGTTGCCCGCCGGAAAGCTCTGACGGCCAGGCATCTGTCTTATGCGCCATTCCCACCTTGGTGAGCAGTTCGCTGGCGCGGTTATGCGCCTTTTCGCGCGGCCACTTGAGAACCGTCGTCAGCCCTTCCATGACGTTTTCGATTGCGGTTCGATGCGGAAAGAGCTGGAAATTCTGGAAAACCATGCCGGTCTGACGCCGGATTGCCTGGATCGATTTCCAGCCGATCTTCATGCCGGGCTCGAAATCCAGCTTTTCGTCGCCGATGCGGACGGAGCCGGCTGTGGGTATCTCGAGGAGATTGATGCAGCGCAGCAGCGTGCTCTTGCCGCCGCCCGAAGGACCGATAAGCGCGGTCACGCTTCCCTCGGGAATGTTGAGGCTGATGTCCTTCAGGATGACCGCATCGCCGAAACGCTTTTCGATGTTGGAAAGCTCGATCATCGGTTTGACTCCAGCATGCCGCCATATCGGGCGAAGCGCTTTTCCAGCCTGTTCTGCAGCGACGACAGTACCGAACTCAAGACCAGATAGATCAGGGCCGCCTCGATATAGAGGATGAGCGGCTCATAGGTCGTCGCGACGATCCGCTGGGCGGCCTGGAAGAGTTCCGGCACGGTGATCGCCGCAGCGAGTGAGGTGTCCTTGACCAACGAGATGAAGGTGTTCGATAGCGGCGGCACGGCGACGCGCGCCGCCTGCGGCAGGATGGTGCGGCTCATCGCCTGGCGCCACGACATGCCGATCGAATAGGCCGCTTCCCACTGCCCCTTCGGAACCGAGGAGATGACGGCGCGAATGATTTCGGAACTGTAGGCGCCGATATTCAGGGTAAAACCGATCAGCGCGGCGGGGAAGGCGTCGAGCAGGATGCCGATGCTCGGCAGGCCATAAAAGATCACGAAAAGCTGCACAAGCAGCGGCGTGCCGCGGATCACCCAGACGTAAAAGCGGGCAATCAGCGCAAGCGGTGCCGGGCCGAACAGTCGCGTGACCGCCGTGATCAGGCCGAGGATGAGGCCGAACAGGAAGGACAGCAATGTCAACGGAACCGTAAAGCGGATGCCCGCCCATAGGAGGGTCGGAAGTGAATCCGACATCAATTGAAGCCAGTGCGGCACGGTGTGATCCTCAAAAATGACGCGTCCGGCGCAGGCGCCGGACGCTGGATTCATGCATTCAGGAACGACCTGACACCTACTTCGAGACGTCCTGTCCGAAATACTTGTCCGAGATCTTCTGATAGGTGCCGTCGGCCTTGATGTCCGCCAGGGCCTTGTTGATCGCTTCAAGCAGTTCCGGTTCGCCCTTGCGGATGATGATGCCGGAATAATCGGCATTGTCCTGCTGGGCTGCGATCTTTACCGGCGCGTCGGGCTTCTGCTTCTTGAAATCCAGGAAGGAGAGGCTGTCATTGATCGTCGCGTCGGCGCGGCGTGTCAGCACAAGCTGGATCGACTGGTCGAACCCGTCCGTGCCCACAAGTTCGGCGCCCGCCTGTTGGGCGATCGTCCCGAAGTTGCTGGTCAGCGACTGAGCGGATTTCTTGCCCTTGAGATCTGCGAAGCCCTTGATGTCGCTGTTGTCCTGGCGAACGATCAGTACAGCCTTGGAAGCGATGTAGGGCTCGGAGAAATCGTACTTCTGCTTGCGAGCTTCGGTGATGCCGACCTGGTTTATGACGGCGTCGTAACGCTTGGCGTCGAGGCCCGCGATAAGGCCATCCCACTTGCCTTCCAGGAACTCGGCCTTGACGCCGATTTTCGCGGCAACGGCCTGCCCGATCTCCACGTCGAAACCAACGAGTTTGCCGCTTGCGTCATGGAAGGTGAACGGTGCGTAAGTTCCCTCCGTGCCGAACTTGAAGAGACCGGAGGATTTGATGGCAGCGAGATTTTCACCGGCGAGAGACGGCGTAAGGGCCGCCGCGTGAATAAGGGCCGCGGCGATAATGGTTTTCAGCCGGAACATTTGGGTCATCCTTTCAGCAGTGCTTGCTGGCGACTAGATGCCAGAAAATAGGACGCGGCGATTGAAAGAAAACCGCGAATAAAGGCGGCAAATGCGAATATTTTGCTCACATCCGGGTGAGTCCGCATGGTTCCCAAAGAATAACGACGGGTGGCAGCCCACCAGCAGCCATGAAATCCTTCCTCGAAGACCGATGCACGTCAAGGCTGCGGATTTATGTCACCGGTCATGCCCAAGACTGCGGCGCGCTGAATTCATCGTAAAAAAATCCAAACACCCTCAGCCCCTTAGTGGTGAGCATGCCGTTTTTTGCGCGCAATCGCCTCCGGCGCGATTGACATAAATCAATGACGGCCGGATTATATTCGACATGGATACAGTATATTCAAATAGAATACAAGAGGAAGGCGGCGGGGTTCGCCCACTTTCGACGGTTCTGAAGACCATGGCGGTGCTGGACGTGCTGGCATCGAGCGCTCGCGGCATGAAGCTGCCCGAGATCGCGTTGGCCATGGAGCTTTCGCGGCCGACCGCCTACCAGCGGCTGTTGACGTTGATCGAAGCGGGCTGGGTTGAGCAGGATCAGGAGATGCGCTACCGCCTCTCGATGCACGCCTGCCGGCTTGCAGCGGCAGCCATGGAGCAGGCAAATCTTGGGACGCGGATCCAGCCGATCATCGAAATGCTGGTTCATCGGGTGAAGGAAACAGCGTCGCTGGCGGTGCTCGATCGGGGGTTGCCATGCATCGTCTCGCGCGTCGAATCCGAAAGCGTGCTGCGCGCGGAACAGAAGATCGGCACGACCATGTCGCTCGAGGGTTCCGCATCCGGCCGCGTCCTGACCGCCTTCGCAGACGAAGTGACGCTCGCCCGCCTGAAGGAGAGCGGCGAACCGCTGGCTTCGGAAGAGCTTCTGGTGGAGGCGCGGGCCAATGGTTACGCCTTGTCGAGCGGCTATACCGATAGCGGCGTTGTCGCCATCGCCGCACCGATCTTCGATCTCCATGGCAAGTGCACGTCGACGATCTCGCTGGTCATGCCGGAGATGCGTTTCGACCTCGAAAGCTTCCGCGAGCCGCTTCTCGAAACCGCCCGCACCATCACGAAAATGCAGCAGGGAGAACGTTGACGGTGATGACCGCGACTTCCGAACAGGTGGCCATGCCACAGCCGCGTCCAGATCACGAGGTGATGAAGACCTCGCGGCTGGCGGCAATCCAGCCGAGCCGGCTCAGCGGCACACGCGCCTTCATGAACAAGATGATCCGCGAGCGCTGGGACATTTCCAATGTGCTTTTCGACGTGGACGAAAACGCCGAAGGCACCGTGGTTTACTCCATCAAGGCGCCGGACCAGGAATTCTCGTTCATCGGCTTTTCCCGCCCGCCGAGCCGGACGGCCCGCACCGGGCGTATCATCGGCCAGGCCTGGGATATGATGGGAGCGCTGATCGAAGGACCGGCGACCGAGGTGGAGATCGAAACGGCGCGTCGGGAGATTCCGAAGCTCTATACGGGCCGGGCGACCGCCGGCACGCTCATCTGGTGCCGCTCAAACCGGTCGATGCGGGTCTTCGACCAGACGCTCGAAGCGCTTGCAGAGGGCCGTCAGCCCTTGGTCGCCGATCTTTCCAAGGTCTGCTACCTGATGCGCAATACCGGCCTCGACGGCAACGGCACGTTCGGGACGCGCTCCTTCCCGTCGCTCGGGTCCCGTCACGCGCTCGGTGGTGTCCTGCAGGCGCAGTTGCTGACCGCCTACCTGATGCGCGAGTTCTCCTGCGATCTCGTCGAACATCTCGCCGCAAGGAAATCGGACAAGGCAGTGCGCCTCGACCCGCAGCTCCGCCGCTATATCGGCGTCGGCAACGGTTCAGCGCTCGGCCTCATCTTCTTCGTCCACAAACATCCGCGTCTGATCGACGGGCTTCTGTCTGCCCGCGAGGGCGCGATTGCGATGGCCCGCGCGCTGAGGCTCGCCGCGTCGGATCCCCGCATCGCCCGGCTGCTCGAACTTCTCCGCCAGGCAACAGTGTTCCGCAAACAGGACCAGATGGTCTACGAGACATTTGCGTCGAGCGCTGACGTGTCGGCCGACCTCGAAAAGGTCATGGCAGCACTCGAAGAATTCCGCCGCAGCGGAACGGTGTTCGGCCATGCGACGGATTTCCCGCTTGATGTACTTGCTGCCGGATTCGAAGCCAATCTCATCCCCGAGGCCTTCGAAACACTCCTGTCGTTGATGATCGAGCTGGTGCCGGAAGAGGCCGATAGGCTCCTAGCCGCGATTGATGGCCCTGACGAGTTCAGCGTTTCGCCGGCCGAGACCGTAGGCAGCCTGATGGCACTCATCAGTGACGAATACCGGTGGGCGCTCGACACCGACATGGCCAGTCCCGACGCCTATAAATATGTCTGGTACAAGTCCGAGACGGCAGAAGAGCCACGCCGCGGCGCCCGCGAGGAAGTCCCCGATGCGCTCGATCTCGGCCTCGATGTCTGCGGCAACATCCAGTCCCTTTTTGCCGATCTCGGGAAGGCGGCGGCTTCGCTCAGCATCGCCCGCTTCCTGATGAGGCATCCCGAACATCGCTACATGGCGGCGCGCATCCAGAGCCTGCGCGGGCAGGGCTATCACACGCCCCATGCCAATATCAACGCGGAGGCTTTCGTGCCGATCGACCTCGTGCGGCTGATGAATGTCGGCATCCACGGCATCGACAAGACCCGTGACTTCCTCAGCCGCAACCTGCGCGGTGTGCTTTATCACGGCGCACCGACCCCAGACGATCTGCGCGCCGGCTACACCGGCACCTGGTATTACCCGGCGGAACCTGTCCTATGATCTCCTCGCATTTTTCTTCTTCCATGCGCGTCATGCCCCGCGAAATGCGGCTGATGTCCGAACGGATCTTCTCGCTGAGCAGCCTGCCCAAGGGCTTTTTCCTGACGGTCTGCGACATTCCGATGTATTCGCAGAAACTCGGTCTCGGCGGTTTCAAGCTGTTCGAACAGCGGTTTGAGAGCTTCAAGTCAGCGGCTCCCGCCCGTATCGTGATTGCCTCCGAAGCCGACAACCGCATGACGCTCGACGCTTGCGGCGAACACGCCTGGTTCGTGTTGCCGACCGCAATCGATCTTCTGGGCGAACTCACGGAACGTTTCGGTTCGGCGGAACTGACCGTGACGCGGACGATAGATGCCGAGGAACTTGCCATTGCTGCGCGTTTCGGCGGTCGGTCGGGGCTTTCGATCTCCGTGTCCGGCAACGTGCTGAAGGCCGTTCCGGCCGCTGTCACCGGCGACGTCCGTAAAGATGATCCTCTCCTCTGGTCGCTTCTGGAAAACGGCGCCGAGATCGAGACCGACCTCTGGTGGCGCATCTACCACCTGGCAAAGCAGGCACTCGCGACGGACAGCATCGTCTCGCGCCGCCACGCCGGCCCAATGATCGTCAACGAGGACGGTACCGTCATCGGCCGCAAGGACAATGACGACGAGACCGACGTGTCGTTCCTGTCGTCCAAGCTCTCGGAACGCGAAAAGGCAGAACGCCAGAAGGAAAGCGCAAGATCATGATCATCGATGGTTTGCAATGCGGGCATTTCGATCGCGCCGCCTTTGAAACTCTGCTGAAGGGAACGGTTGGCGGCGTCGTCAACACCTGCGGCTTCTGGGAAGGCACGGTGGAATCGCTCGATTCGATCGGCCGTTGGCGCGATCTGGTCGGCGACAATTCCGACATCGCCGAGATCGCACGGACGGCCGGGGACATCACCCGCATTTCCGATGCCGGCAAGCTTGCGATCATCATGGGCTTTCAGAACAGCAACCTGTTCGAAGGTCGCATCCGCTTTGTCGAGATGTTCGCCGAACTCGGCGTGCGTGTCGTGCAGCTCACCTATAACAACCAGAACGAACTCGGCGGCTCCTGTTATGAGGCCGAGGATTCGGGCCTTGCCCGCTTCGGGAAGGAAGTGGTGCGCGAGATGAACGCGGCCGGCATCCTGGTTGACTGCAGCCATGTCGGAGACCGCACGACGCTCGATGCGATCAAGGTCTCCGAAAAGCCGATTGCCGTTACCCATGCCAATGCCCAGTCGCTGTTCATGCACAAGCGCAACAAGTCGGATGACGTCATCCGGGCGCTGAAGGATACCGGCGGCGTGATCGGCTGCGCGGCCTACCGCAACATCACCGGCGACGAGTACTGCGCCTCGATCGAGGCCTGGTGCACGATGGTCGCCCGCACGGTCGATATTGCCGGCATCGATTCCGTCGCGATCGGCACCGACAAGAGTCACAATTTCACCGCCCCGGACTATGCCTGGATGCGCAAGGGCCGTTGGACCCGTGGCGAGGATTATGGAGCGAGCGCCGCCGGCAAGCCGCTCAAGGCCGCGCCGCCGGAATGGTTCCAGAAGGTCGAGGATATCAGGGTGCTCCCGGACGGTCTCAGCGCCGTCGGCTTCTCGAAGGAAGAAGTCGCGAAGATCACCCACGGGAACTGGCTGCGGCTCTATGAAGCCACTTTCAGAAAATCATAAAAGAGGAGAACTGCAATGACCGGAATGAAGACATTTCTCATGCCTGACCGCCGCCGTTTCCTGAAGACGGCCGGCGCTGCGATCACCGCCTCGCTTGCCGCTCCCTATCTCGTTCGCGCGCAGGAGAAGATCCTCTACGTCAACACCTGGGGCGGTCCGTGGGAGGCTGCCGCAAAGGCCCATCTCATCGACCCCTTCACCGCTGAAACCGGCATCCAGGTGAAGACCGTCTCTCCGGTCTCCTTTGCCAAGCTCGCCCAGCAGGTGAAGACGGGCACCTACGAGTTCGACGTCACCACGCTTGGCGGCGGCGAGCTGGTGCGGGCCAATCAGGCCGGCATCATCGAAGCGCTGAAGGAGCCATACAAAGGCGGCCTCTTCGAAAACGGCGTTGCTTCGCATGCGTTTGCCACCATCATGGCCTGGCGCAAGGACAAATATAAGGAAAGCCCGAAGACCTGGGCCGATTTCTGGAACGTCGAGAAATTCCCCGGCGGACGGTCGCTGCAGCGTTATGCGTCGCGCGTCATCCCGATCGCGCTTCTGGCCGACGGTGTCGCGGTCAAGGATCTCTATCCGCTCGACGTGGACCGGGCCTTCAAGTCGCTCGACAAGATCAAGCCGCATATCCGCGTCTGGTGGACTGCCGGCGCCCAGTCGACGCAGATCCTGCGGGACGGGGAGATCGACATGATCGGCATTTGGCACGGCCGGTATTTCGAGGCCGAAAAGGCGGGCGCGCCGGTGGCCATGACCTGGAACCAGGGCGAGATCGAGCGCGCCTATTGGGTTGTCGCCAAGAAGACCCCGAACCTCGAGAACGCCAGGAAATTCGTCGAATTCGCGACCAGCGCCAAGCCGCTCGCCGGCTTCTCCAAGGCTGCGGACTACGGCGCACTGAACCCGGCCTCCAACCAGTTCGTCGATCCGGCGGATGCCAAGCGCATGCCGACCTCGCCGGATAACTACAAGCTGACCTTCGAGCAGGACATGGCGAATTTGGGCATAGACCCGGCGGAACTCGCCGAACGTTTCGAGGAGTGGGTCGCGAGCTGATCCGCTCTCCTGGATCAACCCGACCCGCTGGCCGGCATCGCGCGGGAACGACCGCGCGATGCCGCAGCGACCCTGCCTGCCATAAAAAGGGAACGGCAATGGGCATCAGCCTTTCAAAACTGACGGAAAAGACGAACATCTGGCCATGGCTGCTTCTGGCGCCGCTCGGCATCTACATGCTCATCTTCTTCGTCGTGCCGCTTGCCGAAGTGGCGATCATGAGTTTCACGGAGCCGAAAGTCTCGCTTGCCAACTATCAGAAGGTCCTGACCGGAGCGCTCTACCAGCGTGTCTTTCTGAACACGTTCGTGACGGCCGCCTTCGTGACGCTCTGCTGCCTTCTGGTCGGTTATCCGCTGGCCTATCTGATGGCGCATTCCAAACCGCGCACGGCGATGCTGATCCTGCTGCTCGTCACCATGAGCTTCTGGACCAGTTTCCTCGTCCGCACCTATTCGTGGATGGTTTTGCTCGGCAATAACGGCCCGCTGATCGCCTTCCTGGAGATGATCGGCTTCGACAAACCGCCGCAGCTTCTCTTCACGCGGTTTTCCTCGACGCTCGCCATGGTGCATATCCTGGCGCCCTACATGATCATGAACATCTACACGGTCATGAAGAAGATCGACCCGGCGCTGATCCGCTCGGCGGAAAGCCTCGGGGCCAGGGGCTGGTCGCTGTTCCGGCATGTCTATCTGCCGCTGACGGCGCCCGGCATCGCCAATGGATCGGTTCTCGTCTTCGTCATCTGCCTCGGTTTCTATGTGACGCCGGTTCTGCTCGGCAGTCCGCGCGAGCAGATGATCGCCGGCCTGATCGGTCACCAGATCGAGGAATTCCTCGCATTCGGCCTGGGCTCCGCCATGGCGATGATCCTGCTCGTGGTGACGCTCATCATCCTCACCATCTATCACCGCCGTTTCGGCCTCGACAAACTCTGGGGGTGACCGAACATGAACACGTTCATGCGCTGGGCAGGTTTCATCGTTGTGCTCTTCATTGCAGCACCGCTCGTCATCGTCGTGCCGATGTCGTTTTCGAATGCGAGTTCGCTGCAGTTCCCGCCGCCGGGCTATTGGCTCGGCTATTATCGCGCCTATTTCACCAGCGTGGACTGGCTGATCCCGACCTGGAACAGCATCCTGATTGCGACCGCCACGACCATTCTCACCATGGCCCTGGTCGTGCCCGCAACATTCGCTCTGGTGCGCCACAAGTTTCGCGGCAAGGGTTTTGCCGACCTGATGATGCTGATGCCGATGGCAGTGCCGCATATCGTCATGGCGGTCGGCTATTATTCCTATTTCGGCGATCTCGGGCTGGTGCACAGCCATCTCGGCGTCATCCTGGCACATACCTGCCTGTCGGTGCCGATCGCCTTCCTCGTCCTCTCCGCCAATCTCAAAGGTTTCGACCGAAACTTTGAACGGGCTGCGCAGAGCCTCGGCGCCAGCCCGGCGAAGACCTTCCTGCACGTGACATTGCCGATCCTGCGGCCGGGACTGGTCATCAGTTCGCTCTTCGCCTTCATCCAGTCCTTCGACGAGACCGTGGTCGCGATCTTCATCTCGGGCCGCGACGCCGAGACCCTGCCGCGCAAGATGTTCGACAGCATCCGCCAGGAGGCCGATCCGGTAATCGCCGTCATCTCGACGCTGCTGTTCTTCGTCGTGCTGCTCGGCATCGCGGCTCCCTATTTCGCCAGCGCGCTGCGCAGCCGCGCTCCCAAGCCAAGCCGGCCGGCCGCCGCGCACTGAACATCCCCAAGGGCTTACCCAAGGACTTCCGATGACGAATTACCTGCAACTCTCCAACATCACCAAGACCTACGGGCATTTCACGGCGCTCGACGATGTCAGCCTGTCGGTCGACAAGGGGGAGTTCGTAACCTTCCTGGGGCCGAGCGGCTCGGGCAAGACGACGACCCTGATGATCATTGCCGGTTTCGAAAAGGCGAGCGGCGGCAAGGTGCAAGTCGGTGGCCAGTCGATCTCCGAGCTTGCGCCGCATGAGCGCAATATCGGCATCGTGTTTCAGAACTACGCCCTGTTTCCGCACAAGACGGCGGTCGAAAACGTCTATTTCCCGCTGCAGATGCGTGGCGTCAGCCGTTCAAAGGGCTTGCGGCAGGCAGAGGACACGCTGTCTCTCGTCGGCCTCAAGGGCTTTGGTCATCGTCATCCGAAGGAACTGTCCGGTGGCCAGCAGCAGCGTGTCGCGCTTGCCCGCGCACTGGTCTTCGAGCCTTCGCTGCTCCTGCTCGACGAGCCGCTCGGCGCGCTCGACAAGAACCTGCGCGAGCAGATGCAGATCGAGATCAAGCGCATCCAGCGCAGCCTCGGCGTGACCACGATTTTCGTGACCCACGACCAGTCGGAAGCCATGTCGATGTCCGATCGCATCGTGGTGTTCGAGAAGGGACGCATCGAGCAGGTCGCAGCACCCTTGGATATCTACCATCGCCCGCAGACCTCCTTCGTTGCCGCCTTCATTGGCGAGAGCAACCTGATCCCGGCAACCATTACCAGCGGAGCCGGTAGAACGGCCGAAAACTCGACGCTTGGAGCCTTCCAATACGCTGCCACGGATATTCTTGCCGACGGCCAGAAGGTGACGCTGCTGATCCGCCCGGAGCATATCAAGCTCTCGCGCAACCCGATCGAGGGCCGCAAGAACGTCCGCATGATCGTCGAGACGATCGTCAACTACGGCGACAATGCACTCGTGATCGGCCGGGCAGGGGATATTCCGATGCGCGTCAGGATGCTCGGCGCCGATGTGGTGATCATCAGGGAAGGCGAGGAATGTTGCATCAGCTGGATGCCGGAGGCTGTCTTCGTCATCACCAAATAGGATCGCAACGGGAGTAAAAGGACGGCCGACGCGATTTCGTGGCAGCGGCGTAACGCAGATCGGTCGCCCAACCCGTTCTAGATCTGACGGCAGTCGCGCCCCGGGCGGCTCGTGAGAGGTGTGGCAGAATTCGTCTAGCGTTTAACGCAACGGGTCGTTCAGCCTCAACACGGGATCCGGCGCTCGACATCGCATGGTCGTCCACGCGACAAATCTCAATAGAACTTGCCGTATATGTGGATCTTTGGATTCCCGGGTCCTGCTGCCGACCGCAACGCCGCCGGCACGCCAATTCCCTTAATATCCGCCGGCGCTGATCGGCCCGCCGGTGATTGGGCAGTTTTCCGCCTCGAAGCGCCAGCCAACCCATGGCGGGAGCCGTTGGCCGCATTGCCTCGGTTTATGCAAAGCAACGGACCGGAAATCATTATTTTTCAAAGCGGGTGCCTCCGGCAATAGTCCGCGAAGGCTACGGCATGATCCGCAGGCGCCGGATACGGCGTGCATTGTTGCGGACATTGAAAATCTAAAAACGAGGAATTCGAAAATGGTCGTTCACAAACGCATCCGCCCGTTCAACACGAAGGAAACCTACCCCGAGCAGAAGCTGGACAACGATCTGTGCCAGACCGTCGTCGCCAAGGGCAGCATGGTTTTCGTACGGGGCCAGATCGGCCAGGATCTCGACACCTCCGAAAGCGTCGCGATCGGCGATCCGGAAGGCCAGACCGAGAAGGCCATGGCCAATATCAAAATGCTTCTGGAAGAGGCCGGGTCGAAACTGGAGCATATCTGCAAGATCACCATCTACATCATCGATCCCCGTTATCGGGAACCGGTCTACAGGACGGTCGGCAAATGGCTGAAGGGCGTATATCCGGTATCCACCGGCATCGTGGTTTCAGCGCTCGCGAGGCCGGAATGGCTGGTCGAGGTGGACGCGATTGCCGTCATTCCCGACGAAGCATAAGCGAGCCGTATCCCATGACCTTTTCAATATCCGCCCGCTGCCCCGACACCGGAGCCTTTGGCATCGCGATTTCCTCCTCGTCGCCCGCCGTTGCGGCCCGATGCGCGCATGCAAAGGCAGATGCCGGCGTCGTGGCAAGCCAGAACATCACCGATCCCGTGCTCGGCATTCGCGGGCTTGAACTACTGGCGACCGGGCAGTCAGCCCCGCAAGTTCGCGATGCACTTGTCGCCTCCACGCCGTTTGCGGATTTTCGCCAGCTTGCCATCATCGATCGAAACGGCATCACGGCCGCATTTTCCGGAAGTGGCGCATTGGGTATCCATCGGGTCGCGGAGGGACGGGATTGTATTGCGGCGGGCAACCTTCTGGCCGCAGCGTCGATACCGTCCGCGATGGTCAAGGCCTTCGAGCAAAGCCGCGGCTTTCTGGGCGCGCGGCTTCTCGTTGCGCTCAAGGCTGGACTGGACGCCGGCGGCGAGGCCGGGCCGGTCTATTCCGCCGGTGTAAAGGTCGTGCGTGAGGCAGAGTGGCCGGTCGTCGATCTCAGGGTCGATTGGTCTGAACAGCCGATCGAGCGCTTGATCGACATCTGGCAGGTTTACGAGCCGCAGATGGAGGATTATGTGCGTCGGGCCGTGGCGCCGGAAAGTGCGCCCTCCTTCGGGGTTCCGGGAGACGCATAACCGTTCATCGACCGCTTGTTCGTTCAGCATTTGCCGATATAAGCGAGCGGTATGAGATATACATTACGGCAGATCGAGTATTTCATCGCGACCGCAGAAACCGGCAGCATCACGCTGGCTTCCGAACGCCTCAACATATCGCAACCCTCTATCTCGACTGCCATTACCCATCTTGAGGAAGAGCTGGAAACCCAGCTCTTCGTTCGCCACCATGCGAAGGGTCTTTCCCTGACGCCTGCCGGGCGTGTCCTGCTCGTCGAGGCGAAGCGGTTGGTGGACCAGGCCGAGCACATGTATACCGTGGCCTCCGAGGTGAACGACAAGGTTCGCGGCCAGCTGTCGCTCGGCTGCATGGTGACCCTGGCATCGATGATCATGCCCGAACTGTCCCATTCCTTCACCGCCGCGTTCCCTGCGACACGCATTGCCCAGACCGTCAGCGATCACGAGACGTTGCTCGACAAGTTGCAGCGGGCGGAACTCGATGTCGTCATCAGCTATGATTTGCTCATTCCAGCCGGATTTGAGTTCCTGCCGCTTGCGAGCCTTCCGCCGCATGTCCTGGTTGGTGAAAACCATCCGTTTGCGAGGCATTCCTCGATCAGCATGGAGGAGTTGGCCGGGGCGCCGCTGATCCTGCTCGATCTGCCGATCAGTCGGGAGTATTTCCTCGGCTTGTTTGCCAAACACGGGCTCGAGCCAACAATTGCCACGCGCTCGACCCATCAGGACGTGATCCGGACCATGGTGGCCAACGGATACGGCTATACGTTGGCGAATGTCCGGCCGAAATCCCAGGTGGCGATGGACGGAAGGCCGGTCGTACGCGTCCCGATTACCGGCGACCACAAGCCGGTGGTTATCGGGGTCTTCTCGCTGAAGAGCGGGCGAAAAGCCCGTCTTCTGGAAATTTTCGAGCAGCACTGCAAGTCGTTCGTATCCGACGCCTATATTCCCGGCATGGTCGCCCCGCTGATGGAGCGTCGGCGCTCGCCGACATAGGCATGCCAAGCTTTTGGTGAACCTTCGCTTCGGAAATGCTTTCTTTCCTTGGTCTGTTCGCAGTGCCAAGCTGACATCAGTGAAATGAACCTCGATATTCCCGTGCGGTCCTTCAGCCATCAAACGCACTTGCCTCAGCCCACGGCGAGATGGATGCTGCCGACAGGGAGCCTGCGCCCTTTCATCGTTCGCTTCATCCAGGGAACCATGAAATATCGCATCATCCGGAGACGTGAGAATTGACATACCAAAGACTGATGGACGGCAAGTTTGCTGAGCTCGTCGCCGAAATGACGGATGAGGAGAAGGTTTCGCTTCTCGCTGGGCACCGGATGTGGAAAACCGAGTCGATCGAACGTCTCGGCATCCCGCGCATTGTGATGACCGACGGCACCTATGGGGTCCGGTATTCCATCCCGCAGATCGATGGCGACGAGGCCGGCGGCCAGGATTTTGCCGCGTTCCTGTCGGTCGTGAACCAGCGGGCCGACCACGTGCAGATCGCCTGGGGTCAGATGAATCTGGCGACATGCTTTCCAAACGGCTCGAGCCTCGGATGTTCATGGGATGTCGAACTCGCGCGCCAACTCGGAGAGGCGCTTGCCATGGAATGCCAGGAGTTTGGCGTCCATCTCCTGCTTGGTCCCGGCATCAATATCCGCCGCACGCCGCTCGGCGGGCGCTCCTACGAATATTATGCGGAAGATCCGGTATTGACCGGCGACTTTGCAGCCGGCGTGATCAATGGACTGCAAGACAACGGTGTTGGCGCCTCGCTCAAGCACTTTGCCTGCAATAATTCGGAAGTCGAGCGAACCACGATGGATTCCGTGGTCGAGGAACGCGCTTTGCGCGAGATCTACCTGCGTGGTTTCGAGCGGGCGATCAAGCAGAGCAACCCCTGGACCGTCATGAGTTCCTACAACCGGCTGAACGGCGTTCAGGCTGCCGAAGATCCATGGCTGCTCAATGAAGTGCTGCGTGAGGAATGGGGCTACCAGGGGCTTGTGGTATCCGACTGGCACGGGATCAAGGACCGACCCGCCTCACTGGCCGCCGGCAATGATCTGGACATGCCTGAAAGCGAGACCCGCAAGGCAGACCTTCTGGAGGCAATCCGCGCCGGCCAGGTTGACCGCGCCGTTGTCGACACTGCGTGCGAAAGGGTCCTGAAGCTCGTATATCTCGTAAAGCTCGGTGAGAACCGCGCCGTTACCTTCGATCGCGCCGAGCATCATGCGCTCGCCCGCAGGATGGCGGCCGAATCGATGGTCCTGCTCAAGAATGAAGGCGGGATTCTTCCGATCGAACCTTCCAGGGTCAAGCGCATCGCCGTCGTCGGCGAGGGTGCCGGCACTCCCGTGATCCAGGGATCGGGCTGCGCAACGACCATGCCGACCTCCGTCGACGTGCCGGTCGAGGAAATCCTCAAGCTCGCAGGCGACGATATTGAGGTCAATGTGTTCCGCGGGACGAGTGAATTCCAAGCCGAGCGCGAAGCCTTGATCACGGAGGCCGAAGCCGGCGTGGCCGAAGCCGACATGGTGATCGTCTTCGTCAACAATGAAAACGGTTATGACGGAGAGGGGTCGGACCGACGTACCCTTGGCCTCGCACCGGGGCATGACGAACTTGTGGAGCGGCTTATTGCTGCCAATCCCAATGTCGTCGTGGTCGTTGCCAGCCCAGATGCGGTCGTGATGCCGTGGATCGACAAGGTGCCGGCAGCGGTGGAAATGTTCTTCTCCGGCCAAGCCATGGGCGGCGGCATTGCCGACATCCTGTTCGGCCGCGTCAATCCGAGCGGCAAGCTCACTACAACCTTTCCGAAGCGGGTGGAAGACATGCCTACTTATCTCACCTACCCGGGCGAGAACGGCCGTCACGTCTACAGCGAGGGCATCCATGTCGGTTATCGCTGGTACGATGCGCGGCAGATCGAGCCGCTGTTCCCCTTCGGCCATGGGCTGAGCTACACGGATTTCGCTTACTCCGATCTTATATTGGACAGGCACGAGCTTCGCCTCGGCGAGAGGGTGACGCTGAGCTTTACCGTGACCAATGTCGGAGCGCGCGAAGGCAAGGAGATCTGCCAGGCCTATGCCCGCTGCGACGCTCCGCGTCTCAAACGACCGGTCCGCGAGCTCAAGGCGTTTGCCAAGATTTCGCTGAAACCCGGCGAAAGCCGGAAAGTCACGCTGACCATTCCGGCTGAAGATCTTTGCGCCTACGACACGGCCCGCCGGCGTTGGACGCTGGACGATGACATGATTACGCTCGAAATTGCCGCATCGTCACGGGATATCAGGCTTCATGCAGCGCTTCGCACCGTGTCCTCCGCCTCGGTGCATCGGCGGATCGAGCGGGATACCCAGCCTGTCTTCGTGCTTGCCAACCCGATCGCCCGCCGCAAGGTCATCGGTTTCCTGCAGGAGCAGCTCACGGTCGGTGCCGAAGATGCCGAACGCATGCTGGAACACTGCGCAAATTCGTTCTTCGGCCTGTTCACCACGTTCGACCGCCGCTTCCGCAAGACCTTCAGCAAGGCGGATATCGACGCCCTGATCGAGGACATCAATCGGGAAATGGCGGAACAGGAACGACGGGCGGCCTGAGAACAGCCCGTTTCGCTTCAGGCCCGTGCTTTGCGCGGGCCTTTTCTTTCAATGGTCCGCTCATGAATACGATTACCCTTCTCGAGAGGCTCGTCGCCTTTCCAACTGTCAGCAGCGAAGCCAATCTGCCGATGGTCGGCTTCATTCAGTCCTATCTGGAAGAGCGTGGTTTTTCCTGCCGTCTGATCGCTGATGACAGCGGCGCCAAAGCCAATCTGTTCGCCAGTATCGGCCCGGATAGTGACGACGGAATCATCCTGTCGGGCCACACGGACGTGGTTCCTTGTACGGCGCAAGCCTGGACATCCGACCCTTTCCGGCTGATTGAACGCAACGGCAAACTCTTTGGGCGCGGCGCCGCCGATATGAAGGGGTTTCTCGCCTGCATGCTGAGCGTCGCCGACCTCGCCTCGAAGTCCGTTCTCTCAAGGCCGCTGCATCTTGCATTCTCGCATGATGAGGAAATCGGCTGCGTCGGCGTGCGCAGCATGCTCGACGATCTTGTGAGACGGCAGTTCCGCGCGGCCTTTTGCATTGTCGGCGAGCCGACGTCCATGCGGGTCGTTACCGGGCATAAGGGAAAGCTTGCCGCACGGGCGACCTGTTTCGGCACGGGCGGCCACTCGTCATGCGCGCCGCTTTATCTCAACGCCATTCATATGGCGACGGACGTCGTATCGCTTCTCCGGCAGGCTCAGGACGAGTTTGCCACAGCCGGTGCGCGGGACGATGCCTACGAGGTGCCCTATACTACGATCCATGCCGGCCGCATCGCAGGCGGTGTCGCAGTAAACGTTGTGGCGTCGGAAGCAACTGTGGATTTCGAAATCCGCCATCTGGTGGCGGACGATCCTTACCGGATCGTCGAGGATTTCAGGCGGCGGGCAGATGTCCTTGCCGAAGCTCTCCGGCCCCGCTTTCCGCAGGCGCGCGTGTCGATCGACATCGTCAATGCCTATCCCGGCCTTGACCTTGCAAAGGACGCCGCGGCAGGCCTTCTTGCCGGCCTGGTGGATCAGCCGTATGTTGCCAAGGTGTCTTTTGGGACGGAAGCCGGGCTGTTCATGGAGCGCCTCGGCATCCCGACACTGGTGCTCGGCCCCGGTTCGATGGAACAGGGTCACAAGCCGGACGAGTTCATCGAGATGAGTGAGCTCGAACGCTGTGACGCCTTTCTGAAGGGTGTGCTGGAGCGGCTTATCGGTTAGGTCACCCCTAACCAATAAGCCCGAAATAAATAATTTACATAAGCAGTCACGAATGGCTTGTTGAGCGGGCTACACGGCTATCAAAAAAAGGGGAACTGGACATGGCCACCAAGGTCAGCTTGACACGCCGCAATCTTTTGAAGACGGGGGCCGGCGTCGCGACCGCATTTGCCGCTCCCGCAATTTTCACCAAGGGCGCCTTCGGCGCCGAAGTCCTGAAGGTTCAGGACATGGGCGGTGCCTTCGAAAAGGGCTTCCGCATCGCCTTTTATGAAGGCTTCGAGAAGGAAAACAACGTCAAGATCAGCGTGACGACCAACGGGCCGGATCCGATCCCGCAATATAAGATGGTCGTGGACACCAAGACGAACCTGTTCGACGTTTGCATGATGACGCCCGAGCACGTCTTCCGCATGAAGGCGCTTGGCGGCGATTATATGCAGAAGCTCAAGATCAAGGTTGCTGATCCGGAAAATTACGTCGCCGGTTCGATCAATGAAAATTTCGCAGGCGTGGCCGTATTCGCGCTGGCGCTTGGCTATCGCACCGATACGTTCGGTGACAAGGGCCCGAAGAATTTCCAGGACTTCTGGAATGTCGAAGCCTTCAAGGGTCGTCGCGGCCTGTGGCGCAGCCCGGTTCTGACCATGGAACTCGCGCTGCTCGCCGATGGCGTGCCGATGGACCAGCTCTATCCGCTGGACGTCGATCGTGCCTTCAAGAGCCTCGACAAGATCCGCAAGAGCGTCGATGTCTGGTGGACGACCGGTGCGCAATCCACCCAGTTGATCCAGAGCGGCGAGCTCGACCTGATGAGCATTTGGAGCACGCGCGCCCAGACTGCCATCGATGACGGCGCTCCTGTGTCGCTGGCCTGGGGCCAGGGGTTCTATAACATCGACGGCTGGACAATCCCGGTCGGCACCCCCAATACCGAGCTTGCCAACAAGTTCGTCGAATACTGCATGAACGCCGAACGGCAGGCAAAATACACGGATGTACTGGCTTGCGGTCCCACCAACGTCACATCTTACAAGTACATCAAGGCGGAGCGCGCGAAGCTTCTTCCCACCGCGCCGGAAAACGTGAAGGGACTGCGTCCCCTCAATGCCGACTATTGGGGCAAGAACCAGACTGCCCTGACCGAGCGTTTCGAAAAGTGGATGCTGAGCTAATAAGCCTCTTGTCGGAATTCCTTCAAGATCGATAGCATTCGAGGCGCGGATGCATAAGGTATCCGCGCCGATCATGATGTACACTTGCCCGCGTTGCGCCTTTTGGACAGGCAGCCGGTTCCGTGGCATTCATGGCAACAGCCTAGCTTCCAGAGATCGACGTAATGGCCGAATGGCAATCCCCTTCAAGACGCCGCTTCAAGCTGGACCCGTTATGGCTTGCCGGACCGGGGATCTTCTACCTCGTCCTGCTGCTCATCGTGCCTGCCGCCGGGTTGATGTTCCTGTCGTTCCGCGATTCCTCGGGTTCGTTGAGTTTTGAAACCTACCGGCAGATGTTCGGGGCGGGCATCTACGTCCAGGTTCTCATCAACACCTTCTCCATTGCCATGCAGACGACGATTGCCTGCCTTCTGGTCGGCTACCCGCTTGCCTACTGGCTGGCAAAGATGCCCGAGAAGCGCCGGCGGCTCGTCATGTGGCTTGTTCTTCTGCCCTTCTGGATGAGCGCGCTTCTCAAGAATTTTGCCTGGATGGTGCTCTTGTCACGGCGCGGCGTGCTGTCCCAGATCCTGACCGGAATGGGAATCGGCGGTCCCGTCGATCTGCTCTATGGCCGCGGAGTCGTCGTTTTCGCGATGGCGCACACGATGCTGCCGCTTGCGGCGCTGACGATGCTGCCGACGCTGCTCAGCATAGATCTGGGACTGGCCCGGGCCGCCAAGACGCTGGGCGCATCGGGCGGCCAGGCCTTCTGGCGGATCGTTTTTCCGCTGTCCATGCCGGGCGTTGCCGCAGCCGGTCTTCTGGTCTTCATCAGCTCGCTCGGCTTCTTCATCACGCCGGCACTGCTCGGCAGCCCGCGGGAGACCGTCATCGGCCAGTTGCTGATCACGCAGGTCCAGCAGCTCCTGAACTGGCAGCTTGCCGGCGCCATCGCCGTCATGCTGCTGGTCGTGACTTTGGCCGTCTGCCTCGTCTACGATCGCGCTTTCGGTATATCCGCTGTGTCGGGAGAACGGAGCGACCGTCGCTCAACCGGCCTCTTCGCGCGTATCGGCACGGTCGTCATCGCTTCTGCGGCCCGGGTTACCGATATTCTGGCGGGCGTTCTCGACGTCGTGCCCGGCCTGCGTCGGCGCGGATGGCTGCTTGACGCCTTTTGCGTGCTGGTCATGGCCATGCTGCTGGTGCCGGTGCTGATCTTCCTCCCGATGGCATTCGGCAGTTCGAGCTTCCTGGAATTCCCGCCGCGCGGATATTCGCTGCGCTGGTTCGAAACCTATTGGAATTCGTCGAACTGGACCGGTGCGACGATGCGCTCCTTCGGGATCGCCATCGTTTCGGCGCTGCTTGCATCTGCTATGGGTGGAATTGCGGCATTCGGCGTGGCCCGCAGCAAAAGCAGGATCGGCAATGTGGCATTCCTGCTTTTCATGCTGCCGATGATCATCCCGAATATCGTCATCGCGGTGGCGCTCTTCTATCTCTTCGCTCAGATCGGCCTCATCGCGACGGACGCCGGCATTGCGCTCGGGCATACGCTCACGGCGCTTCCCGTCGTGTTCGTGATCATCCTTACCACCTTCAAGAACTACGACTGGCGCCTCGACCAGGCGGCCGCGACGCTCGGGGCAACCCGGATGGGAACCGTCCGCAAGGTCACCTGGCCGATCGTCAAGGGAAGCGTGGTCGCCGCGTTCCTGTTCGGCTTCCTGCATTCGTTCGAGGAGTTGACCATCGCACTCTTCGTCGGCGGTGGCGTGCGCCAGACCCTGCCCAAGCAGATGTGGGACGACGTTCTTCTGCAGGTGAGCCCGACACTTGCTGCGGCGTCGGTCATCATCCTGGCTGTCGTTACAGTCGTCTTTGTCGCTGCGGAACGTGCGCGTCCGCGCTGAGACCGAACCTTTTGTTGGAATAACCCGGATGTCCCACATGCCAAGTCAGTCGCAGTTCTCACCGCAAGCCGGAATCTCCCCCAAGCTCAGCGTGAGAGGTATCCGGAAGGATTACGGCGCTACCACGGTGCTGCATGCACTCGACCTCAATGTCCACTCGGGCGAACTTCTGACCCTGCTCGGCCCATCCGGGTCCGGAAAGACGACGCTCCTGCAGATTATCTGCGGATTGGTGGAACCGACCTCGGGGCGCCTGTTCATCGACGGACGGGACGAAACCAGCCTTCCGGTCAACCAGAGAGATATCGGCGTCGTCTTCCAGAACTATGCGCTGTTCCCGCATCTCACGGTGAAGGAGAATATCGCGTTCCCGTTGCAGATGCGAAGGCTTCCGGCCACGGAGATCGACAAGCGGGTGGCGGAAGTCCTCGATATGGTCAATCTCGGCCATACGGCAGATCGCCTTCCCAAGGCGCTTTCCGGCGGACAGCAGCAGCGTGTTGCCCTGGCGCGCTGCCTTGTCTACCGCCCGAGCGTGATCCTGATGGACGAACCGCTTGGCGCCCTCGACCGCAAGCTGCGCGAAAGCATGCAGATCGAAATCAAGCGCATCCATCGCGAAACCGGCGCGACCATTATCTTCGTCACCCATGACCAGGAGGAGGCGCTGGCGCTTTCCGACCGGATATGCCTGATGAATGACGGCGTCATCGCGCAAGTCGGCACGCCGCAGGAGATCTACGAGGCGCCGGCAAACCGTTTCTCGGCAGAGTTCATTGGCCTGTCGAACATTTTCGACGGAGACATCGCCGATGGAATGCTGCGGTCTGCCGACGGCAATATCCCTGCTGTCGCTGGCATGCAGGCGGGGGATGGTCTCATGGTGCGGCCAGAGCATATCGCGCTGACCGACCCGGCGCAGGGTTTCCTGTCAGGCACGGTCACCGAGACGGTGTATGCCGGAGCGGATACCCGTCTTCTGGTGGCTCTGGAATCCGGCAAGTCGATCATCGTTCGGCAGGCTGCGGGATTCCCTATTGCGCCGATCGGATCGTCGGTCGGTCTTACGTGGCAGTCCTCGGCAATCCGTATCGTACGGTAATCGCTCCCAAGGCGAGCATATGGCGTTGTGAGGTGTGATAACCTCCGACGCCATGTGCGTTCCGGCAATGCTGACGGCGGGAGCGCCCTATTGGCCGTATGCCAAAGCGACCGGGATAGAACATCCCGATCGCGGTTGATTTCCCAAGCTCATCGTATTCGCAGACCCGCAGGCCTATCTTGCGGCGCTCGATGCAATCTTGTCGGCACCGGCAATATTCCCTGCGCGACCCGCTATATGGTCGCCCAGATAGTCTGCATCGTGCCAGACTCCCCAGATGAAGGGAGACGCTCGCCGGGAAAGCCATGCCAGCCCGAGGAAATAGAGCCCAGGCACGGATGCGACGCCGCGCTCATGGACTGGTCGTCCCTTGTCGTCGAAAGCATCGACTTTCAGCCAGCTGAAATCGAGAGCATATCCCGTTGCCCAGATGATGGACGTGACGCCTGCCTTGGCAAGGTCAAGCTGCAGGATGGGGTCGGTAACGCATTGCGGGTCCGGCCCGATATTTCGGGCCTCGGGTTCTTCGGGCAGATCGAGCTTGTTTCGGGCGGCATAGGCATCGGCCTCGTCGAGGACGGACAGGTAGTTGGCATCGCCCTGGGCAATATTATCCGCAAGGTCGGGCTCGAAATGCATCACTCCATCCCTGAAGAAATCCGCCTTGCCGACCAGGGTCATGCCGCGCGACGCAAATTCCCGGAAATCGACGGTATGGCCGCCGCGGGCTCCGCTGACTGCGATGGTGACGTGCTCCATCGAGGGATCGCGGGTCTTTGCCTCCCAGTGCCCGAGGACGCCCAGCCACCAGCAGAAATCCTTACCGCGATAACTCCGAGGCGGCCTCTGGTGCGGGCCGACTGCCAGATAGACGCGCCTCCCGGATCGGAGGATTTCGTCGGCAATCTGCGCTCCGGAAGAACCGGCTCCGATGACCAGGACAGCGCCATCCGGGAGCTGGCCGGGATTGCGGTAGTGATTGGAGTGCATCTGCAGAATGTTGCTTTCTGCCGGAACGACCGTTGGGATAATGGGACGCTGGAAAGGCCCGGTCGCCGCAACCACATTTGTGGCCTCGTAATTTCCTTCGGACGTTTCAACGAGGAAGCCGGCGCCGTGGGCTTTCTGCCGTATCGAGATTACGTCGACACCGGTGCGGATGGGAGCCGCGATCTGCTTCGCGTAGGCCTCGAAATATTCGACGATCTTTTCTTTCGTCGCAAAGCTGCCAGGCTCGATGCCGTCGAACGTCATTCCCGGAAACCGGTCATGCCAGGCCGGACCATTGGCGACGAGGGAATCCCACCGCTCCGAGCGCCAGCGCTCGGCGATCCTGTTCCGCTCCAGAACAAGGTGAGCCACGCCACGCCTGCCCAGATGCTCGCTCATTGCCAATCCTGCCTGGCCGCCGCCGACAATGATCGTATCTACTTTTTCGACTGACATTTCGGCGTACTTTCCCTTGGGGTCTCGAGCGTCTCGGCAAATGTTTTCCAGTGGTATGACTGGTGTATGCGAGCCGTTAGATCGGGAAAATAACGATTTGATTCAGCTTTGATTAGGTTGTCCCTAAGTCAGCCATGCCCGGATATGGAAGGAGGGGATCGGTCCGAGGCAGTCACCAGACGGTGGAAGGTTCGACTGTCGTCACCACGAAACGATAGCGGCGTTTACTGGTCAACGTATTACGCTTGCCAGGAGTCCGGCCGCTGCGGAAACATTTGGAATACGGCCGTAAAGCAGGCCGATGAGCTGCAAAGCAGACAGATGAGCTGCTACAGCAGATCGTACCTTTTCAGGATTGCCTTTATTTTCTCGTCCTGGGCTTCATCTGGAAGCAGGGCGGGCTGCCTGCTCGCGCCAACCGATTTGTCCTGAAGGTAAAGCGAACGCTTGACCATGGCCGGCGCAAAGCCCAGAGCATAAAGCTCGGTACGGAAGGCGGTATAGATCTCCTGCTGACGCTCCGCTTCGGCAATGTCGCCGGAGTTGAAAGCCGTGAGGATGCCGGCGAGCACATGGGGCAGGGCATTTCCGAGGCCTGAAATGCAGCCTGCAGCACCGTTCTGCAGCGACCATAGGACCAGATGGTCCGGGCCGGAATAGACCTCGAAGCCCGGGTTTTCTTTCGAGACCTGAAGGTAGGCTGCCAGCGTTTCCTGGGCGCCGCCGGAATCCTTGATCCCCGCGATATTGCCATGCCCGGCGAGCTTTGCTGCCGTCGCCGGTTCGATGTGGTTCTGGGTCCGGGCGGGAATGTCATAGAGGTAGACCGGCGTCGTGACCGTATCCGCGACCGTCGAGAAGTGGCGGACCAGTCCGTCCTGGGTGCAGGCGATGAAGAAGGGGGTGATGACGGCAATGCCATCGACGCCGATCCGGTCGAACGCCTTGGCGAGCTGCACCGTCTCGAAAGTGGCGGGCATCCCGGCATTGACGATGACTTTCGCGCGCCCCGCAACCTCGTCAACCACGTGTTCCGTCAGGCGGATCTTTTCTTCGTGGGTGAGAGCCGTGAAATCGCCGTTGGTGCCGGCGCACATGATGTTGTTGCCTGCCGCCACCTGCCGGCGCACCTGCGCGCGGGTGGCCTCAAAGTTGATCGTCTCGTCCTCGTTGAAGCAGGTCACGAGCGCGACAAAGGCATTTTTGGTCATTCAATCAACTCCGCTTATCCGCCGCTCGGCGGTGTGTCATGCACGTTTGAGACGGGCTGCCCGGTGTTCGGCCTGAACATCCGGGTCTGGGTCGAGGCTCGCCGCCAGGAGCGCTTTTGTATAGGCTTCACGAGGCGCCTCGAAGATCTCCCGGACCGTTCCCAATTCCACCACTTCGCCCTTTTGCATGACCATGACGTAGTCCGCGAAGTCGCGAACGACCGGCAGGTCGTGGGCGATGAAGATGAAGGAGATGCCCATGTCCCGGCGCAGCCTGTCGAGAAGCGCGATGACCTGGGCCTGCACCGACACGTCGAGCGCCGATACCGCCTCGTCGCAGACGATCAGTTGTGGTTCGAGCGCGAGCGCCCGGGCGATCGCGATCCTCTGCCGCTGGCCGCCCGAGAACTGGTGCGGATAACGGCTCATGTGTTCGGCCGAAAGACCAACCTGCACCAGCAGTTCCGCGACCCGTTCCCGCCATTGGCGTTTCGGCAGAATGTCGGGATGGATGACCCATGCTTCGGAGACGAGCTGGAACACCGTCATGCGCGGATTGAGCGATTGCGTGGGGTCCTGGAACACCATCTGAAGATCACGCCGGAGCTTGTAGAGCTCGGAGGGCGAGAGCTGAAAAAGATCGCGTCCCTTCCAGTGCGCGGTGCCGGCATCGGGCTCGTCCAGCCTTAGAAGAACGCGGGCGAGAGTCGATTTGCCCGAGCCACTTTCCCCGACGATCGCCATGGTCTCGCCGGCCCTGAGGTCGAACGAAACGCCCTTCAACGCCTCGAAGGAGCCGTAGCGCTTGCGGACGTCCCGGACGCTGAGCAGCGGTTCGCCCGAAAGCTGCGCGATGTGCATCTCGCCTTTTCCGGGGGCGGCGCCGATCAGCTTTTTGGTATAGGGATGCCTCGGGTTCTTGTAGACCTCGCGCACCGTGCCGGTCTCGACCAGCTCGCCTTTTTCCATGACGACCACGCGATCGGCGATTTCGGCCACCACGCCGAGATCGTGGGTGATGATCAGCACACCCATGCCGGTTTCCCGCTGCAGCTCCTTCAAGAGCGCCAACACCTCGGCCTGGACCGTCACGTCGAGCGCGGTGGTCGGCTCGTCGGCGATCAGCAGGTCGGGGCGCAGCGCAAGCGCCATCGCAATCATCACCCGCTGCCGTTGGCCGCCGGAAAATTCGTGCGGATATTTGCCCATCGCCCCTTCCGGATCGGGAATGCCGACCCGCGTCAACAGGCGCACAGCTTCGCTTCGGGCCTGTTCGGCCGGCATCCCATGGGTCGTCATTGCCTCGCGGATCTGCCATCCGACGGTATAGACCGGGTTCAGATGGCTGAGCGGGTCCTGAAAGATCATGGCCATTCGCCGTCCGTTCGCCTCGCGGCGCGCCGGGGCCGGCATGGTCAGCAGGTCCTTGCCGTCCAGCAGGATCTGCCCGGTGCTGATCCGCCCGGGCGGCATGTCGATGAGGTTCATGATCGCCGCCGACGAAACTGACTTGCCCGATCCGCTTTCGCCGAGGATCGCCAGCGTTTCGCCGCGGTCGAGATGATAGGAGATATTGCGCACAGCATGCACGACGCCAGCCGCAGTATGGAACTCGACCGAGAGGTTGCGGACTTCCAGCAGGTGCTCAGCCATTCTTTCGGCCTTTCATTTCCAGGCGCCAGCGCTGAACGGGATCGAGCGCGATGCGCAGCCAGTTCGACAAAAGGTTGAGCGACAGGGTGGTCATGATGATCGCCAGTCCGGGCCAGAACGAGAGCCACCAGGCATTGGTCAGATACTGGCGCCCCTGGGAAATCATCAGCCCCCAGGTGATCGCCGGAGGCTGGATGCCGATGCCGAGGAAGGACAGTGCGCTTTCGGCAAGCATGACATAGGCGAAGTCCAGCGTCGCCAGTGTCGTAAGCGTCGGGAAAACGACCGGCAGGATGTGGCGGAACAGGATGCGGTTCTGCGAAGCGCCCATCACCCGCGCCGCCTGCACGAACATCCGCTCGCGGATCTCCAGCACTTCGGCGCGGGTGGTGCGGAGGTAGACGGGGATGCGGGTGATGGACAGGACGGCGACCAGGTTCAGGATCGAGGAACCCAGGAGATAAAGGACGATGACGGCGATCAGCAGTGAGGGGAAGGACATGATCACGTCCGCCAGGCGCATGATCACCTGCCCAATGCGCGGTGATGAAAAGCCGGCGATGAGACCGAGCAGCGTGCCGATGATCGACGACAGGATCACCGCGCCGGCGGCGACCATGATCGTATTCTGCGTCGCGACGATGATGCGGGCGAGCAGCGGCCGGCCAAGCGCGTCGGCCCCCATCCACCACACCCATTCGCGGCTCCAGTCGAACGGCGCGAGGTTGCGGCCGCGCAGGTTCTGCTTGGTGGCGAGCTCACCGAGCCAGGACGGCCCGACCAGCGCAAGCACGATGATGACGAGCAGGAAGACGACCGCGCAGAGCGCGAATTTGTCGGCCCAGAGCATTCGCGCCATGCGGATCGGCAAGGGGGGCTCGTGGGTGATCGTCGTATCGGAGGTGGAAACACTCATCGTTGCGCTCCTCAATGACGGATGCGCGGATCGAGAAGCGCATAAGCGAGGTCGATCAGCAGGTTCATGAGGAAGATCGCCAGCGCGGTCACCAGGATCGCGGCAAGGACGACGTTGAAATCCCGCTGCAGGATCGAATCGATCATCAGCTTTCCGACGCCCGGAAAACCGAAGATCGTCTCGACCACGACGGCGCCGTTCAAAAGGCTCGCCGCCTGGTCGCCGATGACAGTGATGACCGGCAGCATCGCGTTGCGCAGGGCGTGGATGAAGATGATCGGGCCGGCCTTGACGCCCTTGGCGCGCGCCGTCTTCACGTAGGCGGAGGACAGTGCGCCGATCATCGAGCCGCGCACCACCTGCACGATGATACCGAAGGGACGGACGAACAGCACGGCGATCGGCAGGATCCAGTGCAGGATCGAGCCGGTGCCGGAGGTCGGCAGCCATGCGAGGTTGACGGAAAAGACGACGATCGCGACGATGGCCAGCCAGAAATCGGGAACCGACGCGCCGACGAGTGAGATGATCGAGGAGAGCCGGTCGAAGAAACCGCCGGAACGAAAAGCGGCGAGCGAACCGACAACGATGGCGGCCGCCGTGACGAGCGACATGGTGATCACGGCAAGCCAAAGCGTCCACACGAAGGCTTCCGTCACCACACCCAGCGCCGGCCGCGCCTTGCGGAGCGATTCACCGAGATCCCCGGTCAGCACGTCGCCGACATAACGTCCGAACTGCACCATCAGCGGATCGTTCAACCCGTGAAGCTCGCGGAACTGCTGCTTCATTTCGGCCGAGGCCTCGACGGGCAGGAAGAGGGCGGCCGGATCGCCCGTCAGGCGGGACAGGAAAAACACCAGCACGAGCAGCCCGACCAGTGAAATCAAGCTCGCCACGGAGCGCTTACGAATGAAACTGAGCATGTCGCCCTCACTATTGTGGCGGCGGATGGGTACCCGCCGCCCTTTGATCGTGATCGGAAATCGGTTTCCGCTGATTATTTGATACCGATCTCGGACAATTGCAGCATCGAATTCGTGGCGATGGTCGGCTTGAAGTCGATGCGCGGCGAAACGCGCGAGAAGCCGACCATGTGGAAGAGGAGGCCGTCGGCGACAACGTCGTCATGCAGGTAGGCGATCAGTTGCGACCAGAGCTTTGCACGTTCATCGCCCACTGCGGCGGACGCCCGCTTTATCAGGTCGTCGACCTTGGGATCGGAGAAGCCCGACTGGGTGCCCTGCGAGGCATATTTGAAGAACATGGTGAAGGACGGATCACCCTTGGAGTTGTCGTGCATGGCGGCAACGATGATCGGGCCACGACCTTCCTTGAAGGGCTTGGAATAGTAGCTCTCGTGCTCGGCCACTTCCACGAACTTCAGATCGACCTTGAAGCCGACTTCCTGGAGCTGCGACTGAACCGCTTCCATGATTTCGGTGACGTTCGGGAAGTTTGCCGTGCGGGCGATCAGCGTGATCGGCGTATCGACCTTCACGCCGGCGGCCTTGGCCTCCGCGAGAAGCTTCTTGGCAGCTGCCGGATCATAGGGGAATACCTTGACGTCCGGGTTCCAGCCCTGCGTGGTCGGCGGAACCAGCGCCGTCGCCAGCACTGCACCATCCGGCACCAGTGTGCCGATGAATGCCTGGCGATCGATGGCCAGATTGAGCGCCTTGCGAACCCGCACGTCGTTCAGCGGCTGAATGTTGTGGTCGAGACGCAGATAGACCGTCTCGCTGTCGAGATAGGAGAAGTCGGTCTTCGGATCGGTTGCATCCAGCTGCGAGATCGACGGAGAAAGGTCCGCTTCACCGGCCTTCACCATCGCCGCACGCACGGACGGATCGGAGCGGAAGAGATAGGTCGCCTCGGTCACCTGCGGTTTGGCACCCCAGTAGTCGCTGCGGGCGGCGAGCACGATCTGCTGGCCCGGGGTCCAGTTCTTCAGTGCATAGGGGCCGGTTCCGATCGGCTCGCGAATGAAGGCGAGCGGGGTTTCTTCCGGAACGATCGTCACCAACGACATCAGCAAAGGCAGGATCGGCTGGGCCGGGTCGGCCTTGAAATCGATCGTATAGGGATCGACGACATTGGCGCTGATCTTCATGCCGCCGAAATAGCGGCGGGATTCGCAGGCGTTCTTGTCGCTCATCACGCGGTCGAAGCTGTGCTTCACGTCCTTGGCGTCGAACGTCGTCCCGTTTGAGAACTTGACGCCCTGGCGGAGATGGAATCGCCAGCTGCCATCTGCGGTCTGTTCCCATTTTTCGGCAAGGCGCGGCATGACGCCCTTCTTGCCGCGAACGTCCAGTTCGGTCAGCGTTTCGCTGACATTCTCCATGATGATACGGCCGATATTGGACCGGGTCGCCATGCAAGGCTCCAGCAGATCGGCTTCTTCAGGCAGCACGATCTTGATGGGGCCGGATCCTGCGTAAGCGGGCGCAAGCGCAGATCCAAGGATCAGCGCGGTCATCAGCATCTTCTTCATGTGGTTCACCTCCCGAGTGAATATAAATTGATTAGGCACCGTTCCGGTCGACCTGCCTTGGTCGGTGGATGAACGGCTTATTCGGTGATTGGCGAGCCGACCCGTAAAGGAAGAGCGATGGCGATTTAGAGGCTCTGTCGTGGAGCGTTCGGATCTTGGACCGAAATCCTCTGACGGCAGGCCACATATTTCGCTGCACCGCGAACGCCTATTCCTCCTGTGTTATTCTCCTTCAAACCATGTTCTGTCTCGTGCACTTTGTCAAATTGTTTTGCGGTGTTATTGTTTGAGAAAAAATTGCTCGCGAAATTATCATTATTTTACATTGGCTTGATTTGAATGATGTATCCGAAAGCTGCGGCTTATGCATATTATAAAACTTGACAACTTTGTGTTTCTGGCAATTCTCAGCGACGAGAGGAGAGCTTTATGAGCCCTGACGAAATAGCGGCCGCAATGACCGGCACGGTACGGATGGTGATCGCCGGCCGGCGCGAAGCCTTTCTGCCTTCCCCCATGGTGCAGAACCATGCAAGCTTCCTGCATCTCCTGCCCGACGGCACGTTGATCTGCGCCTGGTTCGGCGGCTCGCTGGAAGGCAAGTCCGACATATCCATTATCGCGTCCGTCCTCGTACCGGGCGCTGACCTCTGGGGTCCGCCGCAGAGGCTGAGCTTCGATGACGCACATTCCGAGCAGAACCCGGTTCTGTTTAGCGCGCCCGATGGCCGGCTCTGGCTTTTCCACACGTCGCAGCCTTCCGGTAATCAGGACGAATGCCGTATCCGCATGGCCGAGATCCGGCGTGATCAAGGTGACGCGACAAGGCTGACGGCCGAGGCGGGCGATTACCTCGGACTGCCGAAAGGATGTTTCATCCGGGCCCCGCTGACGGTGCGGGACGACGGAGCATGGCTTTTGCCGATCTTCCGTTGCGTTCAGCGGCCGGGCCAGAAGTGGAATGGAAGCCATGACACGGCGGCCATCGGGATTTCGATGGATGCCGGGAAAACCTGGCGCCTCGAAGAATTGCCGCAATCGACCGGCTGCGTCCACATGAGTCCCGTCGCCTTGCCGGCAGGCGGTCACGCGGCGTTTTTCCGCCGGAGGCAGGCGGATTTCGTCTACCGGAGCGAGAGCGCCGATGGCGGCAGATCCTGGTCTGTGCCCGAGGCAACGGATGTGCCGAACAACAACTCCTCCATTGCGGCTATTCGCCTGGCCAATGGCCGGCTCGCGATGATCTGCAATCCGGTAAACTCTCATCAGTCAGACGATCGTCGTGCTTCGCTTTATGACGAACTGGGCGAGAGTGACGAAAGGCCGGATGCCGATCCCACAGGTGGTTGCGTGCCCGTCTGGGGCGTGCCGCGCGCGCCGGTTTGCGTCTGTCTCTCGAATGATGGTGGGTTCAGCTTCCCGGTCCGTATCCTGATCGAGGATGGGCCGGGCACTTGCCTGTCCAACGATTCCACCGATGGTCGGAACAAGGAAATGTCCTATCCGTGGCTACTGGAAGCGCCGGACGGGACCCTGCACATCGCCTATACCTATCACAGGCGGGCAATCAAATATGTAAGCCTGGCTTCTGGCTGGGCAGACGCGACTGACGGGAGAATTTGATGAGCAATATCATTGGCATCACCATGGGAGATCCCTGTGGCGTCGGTCCGGAGATCACAGTCAAGGCGCTCGCCGAAATGTCGGAGGCCGATCGCTCCGCAACGCGGGTCTATGGCAATCTTTCGACGCTGGAGGCGGCGCGCGATGCGGTGGGGGCCACGCTCGATCTTACGCCTTATGTGGTCGACCTTCCGGTGGAGGGAGCGCCTCTGCCCTGGGGGCAGTTGTCGGCGGTCGCCGGCGACGCCGCGTTCCGCTTCATCGAGCGCGCCGTACGCGATGCAGAGGCGGGCTCGATCGGCTGCATCGTCACGGCGCCCATCAACAAGGAAGCGCTCAATCTTGCCGGCCATCACTACGATGGCCATACGGGCATGTTGCGCAGCCTCACTGGTTCGGCAGCGGCATACATGCTGCTGGCGTCCGATCGCTTGAAGGTGATCCATGTCTCCACGCATGTTTCCCTGCAGGAGGCTATCCGGCGCGCCACGACGGAACGGGTTCTGGCGACGATCCGCGCCGGTGACGCGCATCTGAAGCGCATCGGTTATGAGCGTCCGCGCATCGCCGTTGCCGGCATCAACCCCCATTGCGGCGAAAACGGCCTCTTCGGCACGGAAGACGACGACCAGATCGCACCGGCCGTTACGGCTGCCCGCGCCGAAGGGATCGAGGTTCACGGTCCGATTTCCGCCGATACGGTTTTCCACCGGGCCTATTCCGGCGCCTTCGACCTGGTGGTCGCGCAGTATCACGATCAGGGCCATATCCCGATCAAGCTGGTGGCCTTCGATACGGCCGTCAACGTTTCTGTCGATCTGCCCATCGATCGCACCTCCGTCGATCACGGCACCGCGTTCGATATCGCCGGCAAGGGGATCGCCAATCACGGCAACATGAATTCTGCCATCGCCTACGCGCGCAAGCTCGTGGCGGGGGGCCGATAAGGAAAGCGTCATGGCCATTGCACCCATCACACTCCACCAGCCGCTGCGCCTCGCCGTCGGTGCCGGTACCATCAGCCAGGTTGGCGCCTGGGCTGGCGACGTCGCCTCGACCCTGGTCATTGCGACGCCGATCACGGCCGGCTTCGCCGATCGCCTGCAGTTACCCGGCCGATATTCCGTATTCGACGCCATTCCGGGCGAGCCTGATACCCTGACGCTGGACGCTGCGCTGGCGGCTGCCCGCGACGCCCGTCCGCAACTGATCGTCGGGCTCGGTGGCGGATCGGTATTGGACGTCGCCAAGCTTGTCGCGGTGTTGTGGGATTGCGAGCAGACCCTCGAAGACGTTGCCGGTCCCAATCGCGTCGCCGGCCGCCGCACGCGGCTTGCCCAGGTCGCGACCACGGCGGGCACCGGTTCGGAGGCGGGGATCCGCTCGCTCATCACCGATCCGGTCAAGCGGACCAAGATCGCGGTTGAAAGCCCGCATATGATCGCGGATTTCGCAGTGCTCGATCCTGAACTGACCTATTCGGTGCCGCCGGCCGTGACCGCCGCCACGGGCGTCGATGCCATGGCTCATTGCGTCGAGGCCTTTACCAACCGCCGCGCCCATCCGATGATCGACGGCTTTGCGCGCATGGGATTCGGGCTTGTTGGCCGATATCTGGCACGGGCCGTAAAGGACGGGCAGGATACGGAGGCCCGGGAAGGGCTGATGCTCGCTTCCTATTACGGTGGGATTTGTCTTGGCCCGGTCAATACGGCAGCCGGCCACGCGATCGCCTATCCACTGGGCACGCGTCTCAACCTGCCGCACGGTCTGGCGAATGCCATCGTTTTCCCGCATGTCCTGGCTTTCAACCAGCCGGTCGCTGCCGCCAAGACCGCGGAAGTGGCCGCAGCGCTCGGTCTCGGTGAGGACCTCTCCCCGGACGAGTTGCGATCGTCAGCATACGACTTTTGCGGAGCGCTTGGCATCCAGATGTCGCTGGCGGCTCACGGTGCCAGGCACGACGAGCTTTCCCTCTACGCTTCGGAGGCGCATGCGATCCGCCGGCTGATGGATAACAACCCGGCCGAAATGAGCGTCGGCGATGTCCTGGCTATCTACGAGGCGGCATTTTGAAGTGACGGTCATCCGGCTATGGGTTACCGGATGACATCTACAGGTTTCACCGGTGCGACGACTGAAACAGCCGTTCGCGTGAACCTTTCAAGTGGTCCAGCATCAACTGGCGCGCCGCTTCCTGGTCTCCGCTCGTGATCGCATCGGCGATCGCCTCGTGCTCGCCGAACACTTTCGCCAGCCCGGTCGCCTCTCTTTTCACGGAGGCTCCGTGGAATTTCATACCCACGGCAATATGATCCTTCAGAGCTTCCATTGCCGTCGAGAAGTAGTTGTTCTGGGCCGCGCGCGCGATGGCCAGATGGAACTGATAGTCGGCGTCTTCGCGGTGGGCCTGGCGGTTCGTGGCATCGCGCAGCAATTCCAGCGCCCGTTTTATGGCCGCCAGGCTTTCCTTGTCATGACGCACTGCGGCGGCGGCTGCCGCCGCTGGTTCAAGCGTCATGCGAAACTCATAACAGTTGAGGAGATCGGCGACATTTTCCAGCTGGCCGAAGCCAAGCGGCTCGCGCAGGCCCAGTGCCCGCACGAAGCTGCCGGCACCACGTCTCGAATAGATCAGCCCCTGTTCGCGCAACCGTCTCAGCGCTTCCCGGATGATCGGCCGCGACACTTCAAATTCGTTGGCTAGCTCATGTTCGGTCGGCAACCGTTCGTCCGGCCTGTATGCCCCCGACTTGATCGCGCGCAACATCCGCTCGAAGACGATATCGGGAAGGCCCTTGCGGGCAGTACCGCTCTCAAGCCCCATTGTTCAACCCTTCTCGCCCATGGCTATTCTTGCTATCTCGCACAATGTGCCCGGCCTGCCGAATCCGCCGGATTTGGCGATGATGCATTGACCATCGATATAAGCCAAGCCAAGGCCGGGCAGGCATTCGCCGAGAAGCCGGAACCTCGAAACATTCATTGCCTTCAAGACAGCCTCGGCGGTTGCGCCGCCCGAGAGAAGCAGAGTGGCGGGCGGCGCCGTCATGTGCGGAACTATGCTCGCCGCCAGCCTGTCCGATACGAGAAGCGGCGGATCGTCCTTTCCATCCGGCGTGGCCTGAACCAGGGTCACGGAATGCACGGGCGGTGCGATCCTCTCCGGGCGGCCGTTCGGCGCGGCTATATAGTCAAGCACTGCCGACCGCCGCAGTTCCTCGACTTGTGCCAGCGTGATCGGATCTCTCGAGCCGATGACAAAAAGGGCAGGGCCGGGTTCAGGAAGGGCCGGTTGGGCGAGCTGGCTGCCGGTCATGTGAATGGCCAGCGCCTCGGCGAGACCCCTGGCGCCGACAAAAAGATCGGCCCCGGCCTCACGGCCAATTGCCAGAGCCGCGGACATCTCTTCCTGTGAAAGAGTGTCGGGAATGACGGCGCGTTCGGCATGAACGCCCAGCGCATCGGCGACGTTCAGGGGTTTGTCCAGGCCGAAACCTTCGATATGTCCCGCTCGCACGTTCCGTCCGAAATCAGGTATTGCCGGCGCCACCAGCGCCAGGTGAAAAGGCGTGACGTCGAGTTCGGCGGCGATATTGCCCTTGAGGCGGGAATCGATCTTCTTGAACAGAACGATGTCCGACGGCAAGGACGACAGGGCCGACGCAGCCGCCCGCCGCGCATCCTCCGCCTCGACTTCCCGAGATCCGAGATTGACTGAAAGAACCGCGGGCCTCGCTTGCAACGCCGATCCGATAGCCTCGACGCTCAACGCGATTTCAGTATGCAAACCCCTGCCGGCAAACGGCGCCGCGCAATCAAGCGCGCCAGTCAGGTCGTCGGCAAGAATAACCAGCATGATGGACCACATAATCTGTTGTTATCTTTTTGAGCGAAATTTGCTCATATTGTCAATCAGGTAACTGGTGTAATTAACAAATCTACGGTCCGACGGCCGCTGCGGGATTGGTCCGTTGGAGAGGCTGGAGATGATTTCAGCGAGGAGCAGCGAAAAAATGACGAACCGGAAAGACCGCGTCCAAACTTGAAGGCAGATCAGATCCCTGACGGCCCTGTCCGGCGCTCCGATAAACGCACGGCCCTGTCGAACATTCGCTCGTTGCAATTGCCGCTCTTGTCCGAACCGAATTCGCCTCCCTGATGCCGGAGGCGGAGTACGTCCGCCTGTGGTCTTTTTGAAATCGCGCACTAGATCTACTGGATTTTAGGGCAGGGGGGTTCCGTGGCTAGACAGGGCAATGACGTTCAGCGCAGCGGTGAGGATTCGGGCGACCTTTTGGATGTAGATGTCGCGGCGATGACGGACGAAGACTCCCGCGCTTTGCTCGAAGCGCTTCTGGCGATGAGACGGGGAGACTTTTCGGTCCGGATGCGCTCCGACATGACCGGCGTCACCGGAAAAATTGCAGATACTTTGAACGATATCATCGCGGCCAACCAGAAAATGGCCGCGCAGCTTGAAAATGTCGGCCAGGTAGTCGGGCGGGACGGGCGCACCAGCACGCGTGTGAGATTTGGCCTTTCCGATGGGGCATGGGCGGATATGGAAGGGTCGATCAACACCCTGATCGACGACTTGCTGTGGCCGACGACCGCGGTTACCCGGACGATCACGGCGGTGGCCAAAGGCGACCTGCTGCAGACGGTTCCGCTCGACGTCGACGGGCGTCCGCTGAAAGGGGAGTTCCTGCGTTCGGCCGAGATCGTCAACACGATGATCAAGCAGCTGAGCGTTTTCACGTCCGAAGTGACGCGTGTCGCCCGCGAGGTCGGTACCGATGGCAAGCTGGGTGGCCAGGCTCAGGTTCCGGAAGTGACCGGCGTCTGGAAGGACCTGACCGAGAGCGTCAACTCGATGGCGTCGAACCTGACCGCCCAGGTCCGCAATATCGCGGACGTCACGATTGCGGTTGCCAACGGCGATCTTTCCAAAAAGATCACGGTCGATGTTCGCGGCGAGATTCTGCAGCTGAAGGAAGCCATCAACACGATGGTCGATCAGCTCCGCTCCTTCGCATCGGAAGTGACGCGCGTTGCCCGTGAGGTCGGCACGGAAGGAAAGCTGGGTGGCCAGGCGCTCGTGCCGGGTGTCGCCGGCACCTGGAAGGATCTGACCGACTCGGTCAACGCGATGTGCGGCAATCTGACGGCGCAGGTGCGAAACATCGCCCAGGTCACGACCGCGGTCGCCCGCGGCGACCTTTCACGCAAGATCACCGTCGACGTCTCCGGCGAAATCCTTGAACTGAAGGAAACCATCAATACGATGGTCGACCAGCTCAACGGCTTTGCCGGGGAGGTGACACGCGTCGCCCGCGAAGTCGGTACCGAAGGCCGCCTGGGTGGCCAGGCTCAGGTGCCGGGCGTGGCCGGAACCTGGAAGGACCTCACCGACAACGTCAACTCAATGGCGTCCAATCTCACGGCCCAGGTCCGAAACATCGCCGAAGTGTCGACGGCAATCGCCAACGGCGACTTGTCGAAGAAGATTACGGTCACGGTTTCCGGCGAAATCCTGGAGCTGAAGGAGACCATCAACACGATGGTCGACCAGCTCAATGCCTTTGCCTCGGAAGTGACCCGTGTTGCCCGTGAAGTGGGCACAGAAGGGAGGCTTGGCGGTCAGGCAAACGTCCGTGGTGTCGCCGGGACCTGGAAAGATCTCACCGAAAACGTCAACTCGATGGCGGGTAACCTCACGGCGCAGGTGCGCAACATCGCCGAGGTATCCACGGCAATCGCCAATGGTGACCTGTCCAAAAAGATCACCGTCGACGTCAAGGGCGAAATCCTGGAGCTGAAGGAGACCATCAATACGATGGTCGACCAGCTCAACGCATTTGCATCCGAAGTCACGCGTGTCGCGCGCGAAGTAGGGACCGAAGGTCGGCTTGGCGGTCAGGCCAACGTGCGCGGTGTCGCCGGAACCTGGAAGGACCTGACCGACTCGGTCAACTCCATGGCCTCCAACCTCACGGGCCAGGTGCGAAACATCGCCGAAGTCGCGACCGCCGTCGCTCAGGGCGATCTGTCGAAGAAGATCACCGTGACGGTGTCCGGCGAAATCCTGGAGCTGAAGGAAACCATCAACACGATGGTGGACCAGCTCAACGGTTTTGCCGGCGAGGTGACGCGTGTCGCCCGAGAGGTCGGGACTGAGGGGCGGCTCGGCGGCCAGGCGAACGTCCTGGGTGTTGCCGGCACCTGGAAGGATCTGACCGATTCCGTCAACTCGATGGCGGGCAATCTGACTGCCCAGGTCCGCAACATCGCGGAAGTATCGACGGCGATCGCCAATGGCGACCTTTCGCGAAAAATCACCGTCGATGTGAAGGGTGAAATCCTTCAGCTCAAGGAGACCCTCAACACGATGGTGGACCAGCTCAACCGGTTCGCCTCGGAAGTGACGCGCGTGGCGCGTGAAGTGGGCACCGAAGGCAAGCTCGGCGGCCAGGCTCAGGTGCCCGGCGTTGCCGGTACCTGGAAGGATCTGACCGAGAACGTCAACTCGATGGCGTCCAACCTCACCGGCCAGGTGCGAAACATCGCCGAAGTGACGACTGCGGTCGCGCGAGGAGACCTGTCGCGCAAGATCACCGTCGACGTGAAGGGCGAAATCCTGGAACTGAAGAACACCATCAACACGATGGTGGACCAGCTCAACGCCTTCGCCGGTGAAGTGACGCGCGTGGCACGCGAGGTTGGCACGGAAGGCAAGCTTGGCGGACAGGCGCAGGTTTCGGGTGTCGCCGGCACCTGGAAGGACCTGACCGACAGCGTCAACTCGATGGCCGGCAACTTGACGGCCCAGGTCCGCAATATCGCCGAGGTCGCCACCGCGATTGCCAATGGCGACTTGTCGCGCAAGATCACCGTCGATGTTCGTGGTGAAATCCTGCTGTTGAAAGACACCCTCAACACCATGGTCGATCAGCTTCGATCTTTTGCAGGGGAAGTCACCCGTGTGGCGCGCGAGGTCGGCACCGACGGCCGCCTTGGCGGCCAGGCGGTCGTCCCGGGCGTTGCCGGAACGTGGAAGGACCTCACCGACAACGTCAATCTGCTTGCCGCCAACCTCACCACGCAGGTCCGCAACATCGCCGAGGTGACGACCGCAGTCGCGCGAGGCGACCTGTCGCGCAAGATCACCGTGGATGTGAAGGGCGAAATCCTGGAGCTCAAGAACACCATCAACACGATGGTGGATCAGCTCAATGCCTTTGCGGGTGAAGTGACCCGCGTGGCGCGCGAAGTCGGCACCGAGGGCAAGCTCGGTGGACAGGCGCAAGTGCCCGGCGTGGCCGGCACATGGAAGGATCTGACCGACACGGTCAACGTCATGGCCGCCAACCTGACCGAGCAGGTTCGCGGTATCGTCAAGGTGGTGACGGCGGTTGCTAACGGCGACCTCAAGCAGAACCTCACCGTCGCCTCCAAGGGCGAGGTCGCGGCGCTTGCCGAAACCATCAACAACATGACCAATACGCTCGCGACCTTCGCCGACCAGGTCACCACGGTTGCCCGCGAAGTGGGCGTCGAAGGCCGCCTCGGCGGTCAGGCGAACGTACCGGGCACCGCTGGCACCTGGAAAGACCTGACGGGTAACGTCAACCTGCTGGCCGCCAACCTGACCACCCAGGTCCGCGCTATCGCCGAAGTCGCGACGGCCGTCACCAAGGGCGACCTGACGCGGTCGATCCAGGTGGAAGCGCGCGGCGAAGTCGCCGAGCTCAAGGACAACATCAATACCATGATCGGCAACCTGCGCCTGACGACGGAGCAGAATACCGAACAGGACTGGTTGAAGACGAACCTGGCAAGATTCACCAACATGCTCCAGGGGCAGCGCGACCTGACCCTGGTCGGGAAAATGCTGCTTTCGGAACTGGCGCCTCTCGTCGGAGCCCATCAGGGCGTGATCTATCAGGTGGACGCAGAGGATCGCCAGCCGACCCTGTCTCTGCTGTCCAGTTATGCTGATGGGGTCGGCGCGGCACATCCGCGGCGCCTGGAGTTCGGCCAGGGTCTGGTCGGGCAGTGCGCCATCGATGCCCGTCGCATTCTCGTGACCAATCTGCCCGACAATGTCGTTCCCATCAGCTCGGGCGTTTTCTCGACCCTTCCCAAGAGCGCCATCGTTCTACCGGTTCACTTCGAAGGACAGGTCAAGGCGGTGATCGAGCTTGCTTCGGCCGGTGAATTCACCGAGCTGCAGCTTTCCTTCCTCGACCAGCTGACGACGTCGATCGGTATCGTACTCAACTCGATCGAGGCGACGATGCAGACGGAAGGCCTGCTCAAGCAATCCCAGCAGCTTGCGACCGAGCTTCAGACGCAGCAAAGGGAGTTGCAGCAGACCAATGAGCAGCTTGAGCAAAAGGCGCAGCAGCTCGAAGAACGAAACGTCGAGGTCGAGGCAAAGAACCAGGAAATCGAGCAGGCCCGCCGCGCGCTGGAAGAAAAGGCGACCGAGCTCGCACTCACGTCGAAATACAAATCCGAGTTCCTTGCCAACATGTCGCATGAACTGCGCACGCCGCTCAACTCGATCCTTATTCTCGGCCAGCAGCTGGGAGAAAATCCCGACGGCAATCTTTCCGCCAAGCAGGTGGAGTTTGCAAAGACGATCCATGGCGCGGGCACCGATCTCCTCAACCTGATCAGCGATATTCTCGACCTCTCCAAAATCGAGTCGGGGACCGTTTCGGTCGATGCGGAGGAGATATTCATCACCAACCTGCTGGAGATGATGTCGAGGCCGTTCCGGCACGAGGCGGAAAATCGCGATCTCAGCTACATGGTGGAGATCGGCGAAGAGGTGCCGAGGAGCATCATTACCGACTCCAAGCGGCTGCAGCAGATCCTCAAGAACCTGCTGTCCAACGCCTTCAAGTTCACCGCGCAGGGCGGCGTCAAGCTGAAAGTCGCTCCGGTGAGCGAAGGCTGGTCCTTGGATCATCCTTCGCTCAAACATGCTCCATCGGTGATCGCCTTTGAAGTCTCCGATACCGGTATCGGCATCCCGCCTGAAAAGCAGCGCATCATATTCGAGGCATTCCAGCAGGCGGATGCCTCGACCAGCCGGAAATACGGGGGCACCGGACTGGGTCTTGCGATCAGTCGCGAGCTCGCAAGCCTCCTTGGCGGCGAGATCCAGCTGCGCAGCACGCCGGGCGTCGGCAGCACGTTCGTACTCTATCTGCCGCTGACATATGTCGGCGCTTCTCCCGTCCCAAAATACCTGCCGGCGCAAAGCAACGTGGTTCAACTCGCGGAGGCCGCCGCAGCACGGCGGGCCGACAAAACCACGGAACAGGTCGATGACGATCGCGGTCAGATAAACCCCGCAGATGCGGTTTTGTTGATCGTCGAGGACGATCCTCACTACGCCCGCGTGCTCGTCGATCTGGCCCATGACAGCGGGTTCAAGGTCCTGGTGGCCACGCGCGGCAGCGAAGCCTTGAATTTCGCGCAGGAATACAAGCCTGCCGCTATATCCCTCGACATCTTCCTGCCGGACATGCTCGGCTGGACGGTGCTGAGCCAGCTCAAGCAGAGCGCGGCGACGAGGCATATTCCGGTCCAGATCATCAGCCTTGATGAAGACCGCCAGCATGGCCTCACGCGCGGCGCCTTCGCCTTCATGAGCAAGCCCACAACCACCGACAGCCTTGGAAAGGCATTCATGCGGCTCAAGAATTATGCCGAGCCCCGCCGCAAGCGGCTTCTGCTCGTTGAAGATAGTGAGGCCGAGCGGCTGAGCGTAACGGCTTTGCTCGGCCATGATGACATAGACATCAAAAGTGTAGGCTCGGGGGCCGAGGCGTTGGCCGCGCTCAAGCAGGATCCGGCCGACTGCGTCGTTCTCGATCTTACCCTGCCTGACATGTCGGGCTTCGAGGTTCTCGAAAAAATCCGCGACGACAGTGACATTGCCGAGGTTCCGGTCGTGGTCTTCACAGGCCGCGAGCTCTCGCCGGAAGAGGACGCCCAGCTCCACACGATGGCGCGCAGCGTCGTCGTGAAAGGTGTGGAGTCGCCCGAGCGTCTCCTGGATGAGACCGCGCTCTTCCTCCACAGGGTGGTCGCCGACATGCCGGCCGCCAAGCAGGCGATGCTCGAGGAACTTCACAGTTCCGATGAGGACCTGATCGGGGAGACCGTTCTGCTGGTGGACGACGACGCCCGCAATATCTTCGCTCTCAGCAGTGTTCTGGAGCGCCGCGGGATGAGGGTCCTGACCGCGACGACCGGCAGCGAAGCCATCGACGTCATTCACAGGGAGCCGGCTGTTGCTATCGTGCTGATGGACATCATGATGCCGGGAATGGACGGTTACGAAACAATGCAGGTGATCCGCTCAGACCCCAGGTTCCGGCGCCTGCCCATACTTGCGCTGACCGCAAAAGCGATGAAGGGAGACCGCGAAAAGTGCCTTGAGGCGGGTGCGTCGGATTATCTGGCAAAGCCGGTCAATACCGAGCAATTGCTTTCCGCGCTCCGCATGTGGTTGCATCGCTAGGGACAGTGACCATGAACCCCGTCAATATCCTTCTCGTGGATGATCAGCCGGCAAAGCTCCTGAGCTATGAGGTCGTGCTCCAGGAGCTGGGCGAGAACCTGATCAAGGCCCAGTCCGGCAGAGAGGCCCTGGAGCATCTCCTGCGCAACGACATCGCGGTCATTCTCGTGGATGTCTGCATGCCGGAGCAGGACGGCTTCGAACTCGTCAGCATGATCAGGGAACATCCCCGATACCAGCATACGGCGATCATTTTTGTGTCGGCCGTCATGATGGCGGAACCGGACCGGCTGCGCGGCTATGCGGCGGGTGCCGTGGATTATGTCTCCGTACCCATCGTCCCGGAGGTTCTGCGGGCCAAGGTACGGGTATTCGCCGACCTGTACCGGAAGACAAGGGAACTGGAGCGCTTGAATGCCGACCTCGAGGACAGGGTTCGGGAACGCACCGCAGAACTCGAAGCGTCCTCGAACCAGCTGCGTCAGCTCAATGAAGAACTCGAAGAACGGATCGACCAGAGGACGCGCGAGCGCGAAGAAGCGCTTGCGCAATTGTTCGAGGCGCAAAAACTGGACACGATCGGCCAGCTGACCGGCGGCGTCGCCCACGACTTCAACAATCTGCTGATGGCAGTGCTGGGCAGCTTGAACCTCCTGAAGAAGCGGCTTCCAATCGATGAAAAGAGCGAGCGGCTGATTGCCAATGCGATACAGGCGGCCGAGCGCGGCGCGGCCTTAACCCAACGCTTGCTGGCATTCGCGCGCCGCCAGGAATTGAAGCCGCACGCGGTCGATTTCGCCGAGCTCTTCGAGAATATTCAAGACCTGCTGAGCAAGGCGCTCGGACCTGGGGTAGATATAACGAAGGATATCCCGCCACGGCTTCCGCAGCTGTTGGTCGATAGCAATCAGCTCGAACTTGCTCTCCTCAATCTGTTCGTGAATGCGCGGGACGCCATGATCGGGGGCGGCACGATCATGGTGTCCGCAGAAGAAAAAGATGTATCGAGGCACGGCAGCCTGGCCGCGGGCCGATATGTGCGGATTTCGGTTTCCGACACCGGAGAGGGCATGGACGAAGCGACGGTGACCCGCGCGGCCGAGCCGTTTTTCACCACGAAGGGACCTGGGAAGGGAACCGGCCTGGGTCTTTCCATGGTGCATGGCCTGGCGGCTCAATCGGGCGGTATCCTGGACCTGTCGAGCGTCAAGGGAGAGGGGACGACGGTATCTTTGTGGCTGCCGGTCGCCGAGAATGTCGCGGCGGCGGCCTCACCGGAGGCCACGTCGCAGGACGCCGCTCCCAATCTGCCGCAAGCACTGACGGTGCTTGTGGTCGATGACGATTCGCTCGTGAGCATGGGCACGTCGGCAATGCTGGAAGATCTTGGCCATGTCGCCACGGAGGCGTCCTCGGCCGCCGCCGCACTTGAGATCCTCGGCTCTGGCGGGAAGTTCGACCTTGTCATCACGGACCATGCCATGCCGGGCATGACCGGCGCGGAACTGGCCCGCCGGATCATTGCCTCCTATCCGGGCCTGCCGGTGATCCTCGCCTCCGGTTATGTCGAATTACACGAAGATCACGGGCTTTCAGATCTCCTGCGGATGACGAAACCGTTCACTCAGGAACAGCTTCAGATAGCGGTGCATCGGGCAGTGGCTGAGCGGGCGACGGCCGCCTGAGCGACACTTTTCGGGCTGAGCGATTGTCGTGCTGTTCAGTCCGGCAGCCAGCCTGCGGCGAAGGGATGATCTGCCGGAAGCGGCAGGCGTACGATCTGGCTTTCTCTGGCCGATGCGTAGATTGCCGTAACAAGCTCGATCGAGTGATAGCTTTCCTGAAGCGACGGCAGATAGAGGTCCGGTTTGCCGGTGAGACGTGCGTGGACATCCTCGAACAGTCCCGGAAATCGGGGAAGGACATCGGGTATGTCTCGCGTTGCTGCATCGATCACTGCCTGGCGCGAGGGGTCGGTGGCTTCGAATTTCCACGGCCCTGCCCCTATCTGATAGGGTTCCGTGCCCGACGTGACGGTGACATGCTCGAAACACATCCTCAGCCGCGAACTGTTTCCGGCCGCACCCAGCGTGACCGAGGACGTGATCAGCGCCCCCGTTGCAGTGCGCATCGAAAGCACGGCGCAATCTTCGGTCTCAATGGGATTGACGCGGGTATCAAGGAAGGCGGCGACCTCCACGACATCGCCCACGAGATGCGTCGTCAGATTGTGAATGTGACATGCATGACTGACGAGCACGCCGCCGAGTTCGCCCTTCCAGGTGCCGCGCCAGCGCTCTGCGTAATAATCGGATCCGCGTTGCCAGTGTGTCTCCAGGGCCACCACGTAAGGCTTGCCCAGCAGGCCCCGGACCTTCAATTCGTGTGCTGCCCGGTAGCCGGCGCCATAACGATACTGGAATACGGGAAAGACCTGCCGCCCCGTTCGTGCGGAAAGCTCGGCGATCCGGCTTACCTCGGTTATCGAACCGGCAAGGGGCTTTTCGCAGACCACGTGCTTTCCTGCCTCCAGTGCGGCAAGCGTCATCGGTACGTGCAGTCGCGGTGGCAGGCAGATGTCGACCAGATCCACGGAGGTGTCGGCGAAGACCGCGCTGATGTCGGAAATGACCCGGCTGCCCGGAGCCTGTTGCGCGGCGTCCTCGGCGCGCTGCAGGTTGAGATCGCAGACGTATCGGACGTCGAAAAGGTCGGCCAATTGCGCATAAGCGGCGATATGCGCTTTGCCTATACCCGCACCGATGACGGCGACACGGATGCGCTTCGTCATCGATCTGTTTTCTCTTCGGCGATGAGTTGCGCCTGCAGTCCCAACCGGGTCGCAAGCAACGCATGGGACTGGGCCATGGCCGTCTCGGTGCGCCTTTCGACATCGCCAGCCAGGCGGGCGAAGAAGGGCTTGCCGGCGCCTCTCGCCTCAAAACGCTGCACGCCCGACTTGTCGACCACAAAGACGTGGTCCTGACCCTCGTGACCGGCAATATCGATATATTTGCGCAGCTCGATATAACCTTCCGTCCCCAGAATGGTCATCCTGCCGTCGCCCCAGACGGGAAGACCGTCGGGCGTCAGCCAATCCACGCGGGCATAACCCCGGCCGCCATTGCCCTCCAGCAGCACTTCGCCGAAATCCTGAAATCCGGGCCGATGCGGATTTGCGACATTGGTGACATGGGCGGAAACCACGCGTGCCTCGGTCGATCCGGTATAATGCAGGAACTGATCGAACTGGTGGGCACAGATATCGGCAAGGATCCCGCCGCAGCGCGCTCTATCCCAGAACCAGTCCGGCCTCAGATGCGCATTCAAGCGATGCGGTCCGAGACCGACCGTCTGGACGACCTTGCCGATCCGGCCTTCGGCGACCAGCTGGTCCGCCAGGGTGGCGCTCTCGACGGAGACGCGTTCGGAAAAGGATACGACCCAGCGCCGCCCGGTCTCGCCGACAGTGCGCTGGATGTCTGCCAGCTGTTCCAGGTTGGTGCAGCCGGGTTTGTCGACCAGGACGTCCTTGCCGTGCGACATCGCCGCGACCGCGATATGGGCGCGGTCACTGTTGATTGCGGCCGACAGGACAAGGACGATGCTTTCATCGTCGAGGATGGCCTGCATCGGCCGGGCCGGCAGATCCGGATAGGTTTCCTGGAACGTCTTGCGGACCGCCTCCGGTGTCTCCTCGCCGGTTGTCCATGCAACGAGCGTGGCACCGGCATCCAGCATGCCGTTGATCATGCCGTAGATGTGTCCGTGGTCTATGCCGATGACGCCGATGCGAAGGTTAAAAGCCATGGGAACTACCTGTTCAGGTGGATGCCGCGAGCGCGGAGCATGGATTGGATGTTGACGAGCGAGCCCGTCTCAATGGAAGCATTGGCGGCGATGCCGGTGAGGATGGACCAGGCGCCGGCAACATGATCGGAGGCCCGGCCATAAGGATCGGGCTGCATGTTTTCCGGGTCGAAGATATAACCCAGCATGACCGGATCCGCGCCGCCGTGATCACCCGCAGCCTTCGGAACGGCAAGCTGGCGCGGAGGCTCGCCGGCCAGGTGGAGTTCCGTGGTGATCGCATCTTCATCCGCATGGGCGCGTTTGCCGCCGAACACCCCATGAACCTCGACATGCCGATGGGTGATGTCGCCCCTGGTGCCCTGGAACTTGATCTCCAATCCTTCCCAGGGTGAATAGGCAGTCAGCGTATAATTCGCGGTGACGCCCGAGGCGTAGCGGATATGCGCCTGCATCGTATCCTCGATGCCGATCTCTTCGTCGAACACGCAAAGGTCGCGGAAATAGCCGTCTTCGTGCTCAGCTTCCACATAGAGATTGCGCAGGTTCTCGTCGGCGGCAAGATCGAGCCGGAAATCGCACCTGTCGGCGACGGGACAGTCGCTGCAGCGCGGCCCACGGCCCGTCAGGCCAAGTACCACCGCCATTTCCGGTCGATAAAAGACCCGGCGGCCGGAGGCCAGGACCTCTGTCGGCGCGGTTCCCAGCCACCAGTTGAGAAGATCGAAGTGATGGGTCGATTTGTGGACCAGGAGCCCGCCGGAATTCTCTTTCTGGCGGTGCCAGCGGCGGAAATAATCGGCGCCGTGAACCCGGTCGAGGTGCCAGCGGAAATCGACCGCCGTCACCGTGCCGATCGCTCCGGATGAGATCAGCTCCTTGATCTGCGTACGTGCCGGCGAATAGCGGTAGTTGAAGGTCACGGTCACCTTCCGGCCCGTGCGCGCCTGGGCATCGACGATCTGCTTGAGACGGCTGAGATCGATCGTCAGCGGCTTTTCACAGATGACGTCGCAGCCCGCTTCGAAGGCGCGGACGATGTAGTCGGCATGCAGGAAGTCCGGTGTCGCGACCACAACCGTATCCGGCTTCTGTTCCGCAATCAGCCGGTCGAAATCGGCGGCGAGATAGGTGGCAACCCCGTTCGTCCCGGGCTTCGAAACCGCTCGCGACGCTTCGCCGAGGCGATGGGCGTTGCTGTCGCAGAGTGCCACGATCTCATGTTTGTCAGCATAATCTTCAACAACGGAATTGCGGAACATCTGATGCCGGGAACCGCATCCAACAATGGCGATCTTCACTGTATTTGGCTTTCTTTCTGGGTGGGTTCGATGCGTTTTCCTGCGCCATCGAAATAGTGGAGGTCGGAGAGGTCGAAACCGATGGTGACCGGATCCCCCATTCGGTAGGGCGCGCGCCCATTGTCGCTGGCCAGCAGGACCTGGCCTGAGGACAGGGTGATATGTAGCAAGGTTTCGCTGCCAAGGTATTCGACCAGCCGGATCGTGCCTTGGCCTGTGACATCGCCACTGCCGACGCGCAGAGACGCAGGCCGCACGCATAAAGTCAGCGCCTGATCGTCGGTCGGAAGCTCGGCAATCGCAAAGTCAGGCATGCCGGCCACCGAGACCACGGTCCTGCCCGCGTCGCGCGTCGCTTTCGCCTGCAGCATGTTGATCTTCGGAGAGCCAATAAAGCCCGCGACAAAGAGGTTTTGCGGCCGGGTATAGAGCTCCTGGGGCGTGCCGAGCTGCTCGATCTTGCCGCCGCGCAGGACCACGATCCGGCTTGCCATGGTCATTGCTTCAACCTGGTCATGGGTCACATAGATCATGGTGGTGCCGAGGCGGGCATAGAGAGAGGCCAGTTCCGCTCGCATCTGCACGCGCAGCTCTGCGTCGAGATTGGAAAGCGGTTCGTCGAACAGGAAAAGCTGTGGCTCGCGCACGATCGACCTGCCGATCGCCACCCGCTGTTTCTGGCCACCGGACAGCTGGCGTGGCTTGCGGTCCATAAGCTGCTCGATCTGCAGGATGCGCGCGGCCTCTGCCACCCGCCGCTCCACCTCGGCGCGCGAAACCTTGAAGTTTTGAAGGCCGAAAGCCAGGTTCTTTCGCACGCTCATATGCGGATAGAGAGCGTAGCTTTGAAATACCATCGAAAGCTCGCGCTTTGAGGCGGGCAGGTCGTTGACGACCTTTCCGCCGATCGAGATCGTGCCTTCGCTGATGTCTTCGAGGCCCGCGATCATGCGCAGGAGCGTCGACTTCCCGCAGCCCGACGGACCGACGAGAACAAGAAACTCGCCGTCGTGGATGTCCAGATTCAGCCCCTGGATAATGGACAGCGCCCCATAGCGCTTGCCGACGTTTCGAAGCGTCAATCCTGCCATGCGTCTTGTTCCCTATTTCATTCCGGAGGTGGCGATGCCGCGCACGATGAGTTTCTGGAACAGGACGAAGAAGATGACGACCGGGACCAGCGAAAGGACCGACATCGCGAACATCTGGCCGTAGGCGGACTGGCCTTCCTGGTCGAGGAAGAGGCGAAGCGCGAGCGGCACGGTATAGCTCTTGATGTCGTTGAGGTAGATGAGCGGGGCGAGGAAATCCTCCCAGACCCAGATCAGCGAAAAGATCGCCGCCGTACCCATGGCCGGCAGCGAAAGCGGCAATATGATTGCCCAGTAGATCTTGAAGGGCGAGCAGCCGTCGATCATGGCCGCTTCATCGAGCTCGCGCGGCAATTGCCGAAAGAACTGCACCATCAGAAAGATGAAGAAGGCATCGGAGGCGAGGAAACGCGGCACCACCAGGGGCAGATAGGTGTCGACCCAGCCGAGATTCAGGAACTGGACATATTGAGGGATGAGAACCACGTGATAGGGGATCATCAGGGTCATCATCATCAGCGCGAAGAAGAAGCTGCGTCCGGTGAAACTCAATCGCGCAAAGGCATAGGCCGCGAACGAGCAGGAGACCAGGTTTCCGATCACCGACAGGCCCGTGACGATCGCCGAATTCACGTAGAAGACGGTGAAGGAGATCGGCAGGGCGTACCAGCCCTTGGTGTAGTTCTCGAACCGGAACTCGGAAGGCCAGAGCGTCAGGCTTCCGAAGATCTCGTTTTCCGGCTTGAAGGAGGACGCGAGCAGCCAGAACAGCGGATAGAGCATGACGCATGACACGATGATCAGGAAGATATGCTTCAGGATCCGGCCGTTGCGGTCTTGTCTGTCGCGCTTCAGCCGCAGCTCGTGAGCCACGCGCGCGGCCTCGTCCATCTGGATGGCGAGCTCCAGATCAGTCGCGCTCGTTTTCATAGTGCACCCAATATTTGGAAGTGAAGAAAGCGATCGCGGTGAAGGTCGCGATGATGACCAGCAGGAACCAGGCAAGCGCCGATGCATAACCCATGCGGAAGAACTTGAAGGCCTCGTTGAACAGGTAGACCGTATAAAACAGGAGGCTGTCCGCCGGAGCGCCGGTGCCGTTGGAGATGATGAACGCGCTGGAAAAGGTCTTGAAGGAATCGATGGTCTGCAGCACCAGATTGAAGAAGATCACCGGAGCAAGAAGCGGCAAGGTGATGCGGGTGAATTGCCGCCAGCCGGGTGTCCCGTCGATTTCCGCGGCCTCGTAAAGATCGCGCGGTATGCCGCGCAGGCCCGCCAGAAAGATCAGCATCGGGGAGCCGAACTGCCACATGGCCAGCACGACCAGCGTATAAAGCGAGGTATCTGGATCGGTGATCCAGGAGGCTCCCTGGATTCCCACCATCGCCAGAACCTGATTGACCACCCCGTCGGCGGCGAAAAGCTGACGCCACAATATGGCGATGGCAATGGAAGCGCCGAGCAGCGACGGCAGGTAGAAGATGGCGCGGTAAAGGCCGATCGTTCGCAGGCCCTTGTCGAGCAGCATGGCGACGCCGAGAGCCATGATCAGGCGGGCGGGCACGGCGAGTGCAACATAGGTAAACGTCACTTCCAGCGCTTTCCAGAAGCGCCGGTCCCGCGTGAACATGTATTCGTAATTGCCCCAACCGATCCATCGCGGCGCGCTCACCATGTCGTAGCGGGTGAAGGAAAGATAAAGCGACGCAAGAATAGGCCCCAGGGCGAGCAGGAAAAATCCGATCAGCCAGGGAAGAAGGAATATGTAGGCCGGCGCATTGCGGGCAAAAAAACGTTTCATCGACACGACCTTGTTGTCGGAAGAGGGCCCCGGCGGCAGGAGGCCGGGGCCTTGATATTCCCGCGCCGATTACTGGGCGCGCTCGATGATTGCCTGGGCATCCTCGATGAAGGTGCCCGCGGCTTTGGCGACTTCCACCTTGCCGAGCACGACATCGGTGCCGATACGCATGAAGGCGTCGCGGACCTCTCCCGCTCCCTTGGGGGCGGGTACCGGCAGCGGGCCGACCTTGCTCTGGATCGCCGTGAAATAGTCGACGGAGAGCTTCTCGACTTCCGTGAGCTTCGGGGCCAGCGCTGCGCGGATTTTCGGGGAACAAGGAATGCCGCGTTCCAGGCCGAGAATGCCGGTAATCTCAGGATCGTTGACCCAGGCATTCATATAGGCAATTGCGGCCGACGTATCCTTGGCGTCCCGGCTGAGAGACAGGAACATCGAAGGCTTGATGAACTGGCCAGGCTTGCCGCCCGCCTTGTGAGGCACCATGGCAGCGCCGATCTTGTCTTTTGCCACAGCCTGGATGCCGACCAACTGGTTGGACCAGTAGTGGGACATGGCGGTGTCGCCGACGGCAATGCCCGACTCCGCAATCGGCGGATCGAGAATGACGGTCTTGTTCTTGTCGCGGACAACACCCGCCTTGCGCAGATCGGCCCACATCTGCCACCAGCTGCTGACGTCGCCGGCTGTCGCCGTGACCTTGCCGTCGGGACCGTAGAATTCCCGACCGTTCTGACGCACCCAGGATTCGAAGGTCTCGATCATCAGGGACAGATCGTCCGAGCCCTTCATCTTGCCGCCGGACTTGGCGGTAATCTTTTCGCACGCCTTGGCAAAGTCGTCCCAGGTCCAGTTGATCAGGTCCGCATCGATGCCCGCTTCCTGGAAGGCGCGGGTATTGTGGACCATGACCTGGCTGTTCGAGCCGATGTTGAGAGCATAGAGCTTTCCGTCGACCTTGCCGCCATCAAGAGGCCCCTTGTCGAAGTCGGCGATCATCAGGCTCTTGCCGACGAATTCGTCGAGCGGCTTCAGCGCTCCGCGATTGACGTATTCGAACAGGAACCGGTAATCCATCTGCACGAGGTCGGCCATGTTCCGGCCGGCGGTCTGGGTGGCCATTTTGGTCCAGTAGTCGCCCCAACCGATCGTTTCGCCGGAAACTGCGATACCGGCGTTTTTCTTCTGGAATGTGTCGATGACGGCAAAGGTGCGCTTGTCGCGCTCCGGATTGCCCCACCAATAGTGCCGGATGGTGCGATCGGCAGCAAACGCCGGCATGGCCGGAAGTGCGGCAGCGGCGGCAGTCGCTCCCATGGTGCCCAGCAATGCCCGTCTCGTCAGTTTGGTCATTTCGTCCTCCTCCTTCTAATCCGAATCCCCTCTTGGGCGCCGGATGCGGTTGTTCATGGCTTGTTGCATGCCGGCTCCTCCTGCCGGACACGCTCCATTCTTCCTCGGCGCAGCTTGTCAGATGAAGCTGCGCAAAAGCTCGGTCAGGCAGAGCATCGCCATCGCCTGCCCGTAAGGCATGGATGTCAGCTTGATCTGCCGATAGAAATCGAGATCGCCGCCCATCGCCGTGCCGAAGGAGACCTGCTGGAGTTCTCCTTCGGGACTGATGTTGTCGATCACGCCTTTCATGGCTTGCTCGGCGGTTTCCAGATACTCGCTGCCCAGATACCGCTTGCGTACGCCCTTCATCAGGCCATAGGCGAAGCCGGCGGTCGCCGAGGCTTCCAGATAGCTCGACCTATCGTCGATCAGCGTGTGCCACAGGCCCGATGGATGCTGGTGCAGTTTCAGCGCCGCTGCCTGCCGGCCGAGCAGGGACACGAGATGGCGGCGGAGGGGATCGTTTTCGGCAAGATCCAGGAGTTCGATGAATTCCGGAATGGCGATCGTGATCCAGCTATTGCCGCGTGCCCATCTGGCGCGGGCAAAATTATGATTGCCGTCGAACGTCCAGCCGTGAAACCAGAGGCCGGTCTGCGGGTCGCAGAGATATTGGGCGTGAACCAGGAACTGGTATTTTGCCTCTTCCACGAAATCCGGGCGTTTGAGCACGAGGCCGATTTTGGCAAGCGGCAGCACGCTCATCATCAGCGTGTCATCCCACATCTGCTGATCATTGACGCTGTTATAGACGATATGCTGCAGCCCGCCTTCGCGGGTGCGCGGCATCTCGTGCATCACCCATTCGGCCCATGTTTCCAGGTAGGGCCGCCACCGCGGATCCCCCGTGAGTTCATAGAGATGAGCAAGCGTCAGGAACGGTGCGACCGTATTGATGTTCTTTGTGGGGGTCCCTTCGGCGAGCCGGGCTTCGAACCAGTCGACGATGATGTCCCTCACCTTCTGGTTGCCGGTCAGCTGCCAATATTTGAGAAGGCCGAAAAGCGCGACGCCATGGGTCCATTCCCAGCCAGCCCAGCCCTTGGTGTCGATAACCCGGCCGTCATCAAGGCGCAGGAGGAATTCACCGGTGCGATCCTCGATATGGACAAGGTTTTCGATCAGCCGATCGATGAGGCCGCAGACGTCACCGCGCTGGATCAGGTGTTGCTTTTGCCGCAGAAGCGGATGCATGCCGTCCGTCCTCCAAAAATATTCGGAACGATATTCCGGATTTTAGGAAATCACACTCCTTGCGGCTTTTCAACCGTGTTTTTCTGTGCATTCTTCTGCAGGAGCAGGGTTTGTCACCCGTCCATCCTTTATCTTGACACAGGTTTCCGCAAATTCCAGAATAGAATTTCGAAAAAAATAGAACGTGCTATGTCAGAGCCCAACCCGAAAACTGAAAATGTCGCCGCCGTTCTCAAGGTCTTCGCCGTGATGGAGGCGTTGGTCGAGGGGAAGAAGGTGAGTCTTGCCGATCTCGCTCAACGCGCCATGACGTCGAAGACCACGGCGCATCGGCTACTGCAGACCATGGTTGAACTCGGTTATGTGGAGCAGGATGCAGAGACGGAAAAATACGGCCTGACGCTGAAACTTTTCAGCCTCGGCGCGCGCTCGCTGACCGAGCAGACAGATCTGCTGCGTGTGGCGGACCAGGCGATGGGAAAACTTTCCAGGGTGACGGGCGAGTCCGTCAATCTCGGCATTCTCGATGATCGCGACCAGAAGGTCGTCTACATTCACAAATACGATTCAGCCTACAGCCTCTCGATGAAATCGACGCTCGGGCTGCGCAATCCGCTGCACAGCACCTCGCTCGGAAAGGCGCTTCTTGCATGGCGCGACGACGACGAGATCCGGGAGCGGATCAGCAAGATGGAACTGACCAAGCTCGCGCCGCGGACCATCACCGATCCGCAGGAATTGTTCGCCCAGTTGCAGATGGCCCGCAGTCGTGGTTTTGCCGAAGAGGTGGAAGAGAGCGAGGCGGGCGTGCGATGCATGGCGGCGCCGATCTTCAATTATCTCGGAAAACCGATCGCCGCGGTCTCGATTTCCTTTCCGATGTTCCGCTTCGATGAAAGCCGGAAATCCGAATATGTCGACCTCCTGCGCACGGCAGGCCTTGCCGCCTCCGCCGGGCTCGGTTACCAGCCCGCAAAACCAACATCTGACGGCTTCAACGGGTCTTGACGGATCCCTGAAGGCAATATGGACGACTTTCGTCGATGCGGAACCGACATTGCGGAAGCGCGGCGGCTCAAAGAGCCGCCAGGATGCCGCCATCGACATAGAGCACCTGGCCGTTGACGAAATCCGATGCCGGAGAGGCCAGAAAGATCGCCGCACCGGAAAGTTCGTCCGGCTGGCCCCAGCGAGCGGCGGGCGTGCGGTTCTTCACGAAGGCGTCGAATACCGGATCGTCCATCAGCGCGCGGTTCATCTCGGTCGCGAAATAGCCCGGGCCGATGCCGTTGACCTGAATGTTGTGCCGGGCGAGTTCCGTCGCCATGCCGCGGGTCAGCATTTTCAGGGCGCCCTTCATTGTCGTGTAGGGCACGACGGTCTTGCGGCCGACCTCGCTCATCAGCGAGCAGATGTTGATGATTTTGCCGCCACCGCGTTCGATCATGCCAGGCAGCACCGCTTGCGAGGGAAGCACCGCGCCCATCACATGGGTGTCGAACATCCGCCGCCAGGTTTCGGCGCTATGCTCGAGGAAGGGCGCACGGATCTGAATGCCGGCATTGTTGACGAGGATATCGACCCCGTCGAGGCCTGCGAACGCAGCTTCCGTCTCGTCGGCCTTGGTGATGTCGCAGACCAGCCCGCAGGCCTCGTACCCCTCCGTTTTCAATTGGTTCACGGCCGTGGAAAGCGTCGCCTCATCGCGCCCGTTCAGCGTGACCCGGGCTCCGGCAGACGCGAGCCCGCGCGCCATGGCAAGGCCGAGGCCCCGGCTCGAACCGGTAAGGACGGCATGGCGCCCGCGCAGATCGAAAAGTGGATGTCGGATGTTCATCGAAATTTCTCCCGCATGGCCTGAATACCGGGAAGGGCATCCATAAGACAATCATGACGAGGATCAAGACACCTGATCGGATCGCGGCGATGCCGGCCGACCAGGATCCGTGAATATCTATCCCCTATGACCGGGCGAGGTGGAGGTCGGATGATATCCTTTGTCAAGAAGGAAGGTATAGCCGGGGTGGTCAGCGGGCTCTGCGGTGCGGACCTTTACTATCCGCCCGGAGCCTTTATATACATGAGGCAAATTATCATATTATGAGGCGTCTCCGAGCAAGCTGGTTGCGACGCCTTGCTAGCAAGTATGATGTTTCCAATGGCAGATGGTGAAGGATTCCGGCGTTGAGTTATTGGCATTCCATGGCTTGGCATACGGAGGGGATAAGGGTTGTCGCTCCCGTCAAGTGGCGTCGTTTCGACGGGTTGGTCAGCGTCTTCTGGGAGGCGGAAAGCCAGTCCGGTGCCACGGGCTATTATTTGGCGGACGACCCGCGCATCATGATTTTCTTCAATGACGTATCGTCTCGAATTCGCATGTCGAACCGAGACGGCTCGCAGCACTACCGTCCGATGACCCGCGCCGTTTATGTTCCCGCCGGCGTTCCCATGTGGACCAGCAGCGAAACCAAGCACCGCTTTTCGCACCTCAACCTGCATATGCATAGGGATCGGTTGCTCCGGTTCCTGTCGCCCTCGGTTGGGGCCTCCGCCGCCTTGGCCGCGGTGCGCCGGCCGGTGGAGCTTCAGGATGTCGGCGCCATCGAGACGCTGGCGGGTTTGCTGGTCGACGAGATATCCAGTCCGTCAAGGCACGCTGTCTATGGCGAAAGTCTCGTGGGCAGCATCGTCGCCGGTCTTCTCGACATCCCCGACCATGAAACCGAAAAGGCCAATGGCAGGCTGACCCAGGCACAGATGAACAAGCTGGTGTCACGCATCGACGGCTTGAGTGACAGCCGCCTGACGGTTGCCGAAATGGCTGCCACCGTCGGCCTTTCGGAAAGCTGGTTTGCCAATGTCTTCAAGCATACCACCGGTAAAACGCCGCTGCAGTGGCAACTCGCTAGGCGCATCGACCTGGCGAAAAGTCTGCTTGTTGAAAGCGATCTGGCTGTCGCGGAAATCGCGGCCCAGCTGGGCTTCACCGACCAGGCACATTTGACCAAGGCGTTCAGGCAGATTGCCGGCGATACGCCTGCCGCCTGGCGCCGGATGCGGCAAAGCCACTAGGCTCAGGAACCTGCCATGCCCGGTATGGCTGCCGGGCAGGACGGGTATCTCACCAGGTCTGGCGCAGCGTTGCGTAGATTGCCCGGCCGGGATTGTACCAATCGGCCCCGAAACCACCATTGGCCACGTGCTTCTCGTCGAACAGATTGCTGACATTGAGCTGGAACGTCGTGTTCTTTTGGATCGCGTATGTGAATGCCGCATCGAAAACGACGCTCGGGTCAGACTTCACCGTATTGGCGTTGTTGACGAAATACGAACTCATGTAGCGTGCGCCGAGCCCGAACGTCATGTCGCCTCGTGGCCCGTTCCCCTCCAGTGTGTAGTTCACCCAGGCTGAAGCCGTGTGTTCCGGCACCATGGCAAGACGGTTGCCTTCGTTCGCACCCCCATTTTCGACGATCTCGGTATCAATATAGGAATAGGCGGCGGTCAGGCTGAGGTTGCTCGTCACCTCGGCCTTGGCTTCGAAGTCCACCCCGCGGGACTTGACCTTGCCAACCGGTGTTGCCACGGGCGGAGCGCCGATGTTGAGTGTGATGTTTTCCTTGGTCAGATCGTAGACTGCGATGCTGAACAACGCTGGAATCTCGGATGGCCGATATTTTACGCCAATCTCCCACTGTTCGCCGCGCTCGGGCTCCAGGCCGATCGTGGCCGGGACCGCCGACTCGGCATAGCTTACATAGGTGGCGATTTCGTCAGTTATCTTATAGCTGAGCGCCGCCCGTTTCGTAAACTCGCTGACGTCGGCCCGGGTGAGGGGACTGGCGGGAGCAACAGCAAGGTTGTTCGTCTGTTCGAGATCAAGCCAGTCGTTTCGTAGTCCTACCGTCGCGGTCAGTTTTTCCCAGAAGGTTAGTTCCTGCTGGAAATAGATCGCCTTGGTCTTCTGGTCGTTGACTAGGCTCTGGTAGAGCGGGACCGAGGCAGGCCGCCCTGTATAGACCGGATTTGTATAGTCGATGTCGGGTGCATCGCCGTAGTAATTTTTGGTTGTGCCGTGATGGTTGTTATATTCGATGCCGAACAGGCTGCGGCTGTCCACATTTTCAGAACTGGCGTCATATTGCAGATGCGCGTCGATAACGAAGTTTTCGGCCGAAGAGTCGTTTGCGAAGAAGTCTCGGTCCACGGTTGTCGTACCCGCCGCCGGTGCAGCCGCTACGTAAGCATAGCCGAAATTGCTCTTGGTGTTGCTGTAACGCGCACTTGAGTTGAACGTCAGGCCAGAGCCGAAGTCATGGTCGAACATGACGCTGAGCGTATTGCGGTTCACATCGCGGTAGTTGTAGTCCGGTTCGCCCAGGAATAGGCTTCGGTCGAAATTCGAGCCCACAGGGTGCCCGCCGCCGCCAGGTACTCCCTGGCGGTCCAGATGATCATAGACGACGGACAGGCTGGTGTCGCCACTCGGGCGCCAGGTCAGTCCGCCCATAATGAAGTTTTCGTCGTCCTGAGAATAGTCATATTCTTCCTCGGCTCGTTTGAACTTGCCGGTCAGGCGATAGGACAACGTGTCGTCCCCGGTAATGTTGTCACCAAAGTCGAAGCCCGTTTCAGCGTGGTTGAAGGAGCCACCCGTCACGTAGGCTTCGCCGAAACGCTCGCTCTTCGGCCGTTTGGTGACAAAATTCACCGAACCGCCTGGGTCGGAGACGCCAAAACCGGTTGAATTCGCACCTTTGAGCACTTCCACGCGCTCAAAGGCGTAGGCTTCTTCCCGAAGTCCGCCGAACGGCCGGCCGATGAGTAGTCCATCGCGGTACATGTAGGCGTCGAAGCCGCGGATCTTGAAATAGTCAAAACGGTCGTCGGAGCCATAGAAGTCGGCGGTGACACCTGCGGTGTATTGCAAGACCTCTTCGACGCTGCTTGCACCACGCTCTTGGATTTCCTTGGATGTGATGACGGAGACGGAGGCGGGCGTATCCAGAATATCTGTCACCATCTTGCCGCCCCCGGTCGTCTTCGTCGCGACGATCGACTTCGAATCATTATCGGTATCGAGGCCGGCGCCGTTGCCCTGGATGACGATCGGTGCGAGTGTCGTATCGGCGTTCGAATTTTCCTGGCCAAGCACGACGGTCGGCGTGAAGGCGACAAGCGCCGTGCAACCCAGAAGGACCGCATTCCGATATCGGATAAGGGCCGGTCTCGAGCGAGCGCTTGTTCTTTCGTTGTCCATTTTCACGTTCCAGAGGTTGATGTGGCGAGAGATCGCCGAGACTGATGCCAGGTTGGGGAACCATCCCGAACGACATCCCGGCGAACCACACGCGAGGGATCCCTCCGGTCATGGCGCCCGTAATGGCTTGGTCTGATATGCCCCGGGCGCTATTAACTTGAGCATGTTTGTCCAGTATTGTAAATTCTCCGCGCTTTGTAGGATCCCATGGAAATCTCAGTGTTCTTGCCGGTGAAGGCCCGGAGAGTGTTGACGGGGCTCCCTTAACCTGAAAGTGGAAGTCCACTTAAGTCTGCGGAGTTTGACCATGCTGCGGTTATTGCTTTCGGCCGTGAAAATGGCGGCGACATGCATCTGGATTGTTGCGTTCTGCGTCGCCGGGGCAGGCGCCCGGGCGGCCGAGGGGACGACCTATCCCGTCACCATCAAGCATGCGTTCGGCACGACGATCATTCCCAGAAAGCCTGTGCGGGTAGCGACCGTGGCCTGGGCAAACCATGAAGTGCCGCTGGCGCTCGGCGTGGTGCCCGTCGGCTTCGCCAGGGCCAATTTCGGCGACGATGACGGCGATGGGGTGTTGCCCTGGGTGGCCGAAAGGCTGGCAGCGCTCCATGCCGCCAGACCGGTGCTTTTCGATGAAGGCGACGGCATCGATTTCGAGGCGGTCGCCGCGACCAGACCCGATGTGATCCTGGCATCCTATTCCGGCTTGAGCCAATCGGATTACGAGACGCTGAGCCAGATCGCCCCGGTCGTCGCCTATCCCGAAGCACCCTGGTCGACCGGTTGGCGTGAGATGATACGCTTGAACAGCGCCGGGATGGGCATGGGCCCGCAAGGCGACGCCTTGATCGCCGGGATCGAGGCCGACATCGCCAAGGTGGTGGGCGGGCATCCTGAGCTCCAGGGAAAATCCGCGATGTTCATCACCCATCTCGATGCGACTGACCTGAGCACCGTCAACTTCTATACGACGAACGATACCCGGGTGAGGTTCTTCGAGGATCTCGGTCTGATGTCCCCGAAAAGCGTTGTCGAGGCCTCGAAGTCCGGGAAATTTGCCGGGTCTGTCAGCGCCGAGCGCATCGATGACTTCGACGACGTGGATATCGTCGTCACCTACGGTAGCCAGAAACTGCTCGATGCGCTGGCGGCAAACCCTCTGATGTCCAGAATGCCGGCCGTGGACAAGGGCGCTCTCGTCATGCTGGGCCGTAATCCGATCGGCACGGCGGCCAATCCGACACCGCTTTCGATCTCGTGGGTCTTGAAGGACTATGTGGATCTGCTTGCGGAAGCGGCCAGAAAATCCAAATGACGGCCGGCAGCATAGGATCGTTCTCTCGGTCGTTCGCCTCTGGACGTTCGAACCGGACCCGCGGCCTCTGGCTGGCCGGGTTGGTCGTGGCCCTTTCGGCCCTCTGTGCGCTCTCGGTAACGGTCGGCACCCGCGAAGTGGCCTGGAGCGATGTCGTCGCGGCGCTCGCCGGTCAGATCGACAACATCGGTCAGGCGGCGGTGAGCGTGCGTATCCCAAGGACGGTACTTGCGGTACTTGCCGGCGCCGCGCTCGGGCTTGCCGGGGCGATCATGCAGGGCGTGACCCGAAATCCTCTCGCCGATCCGGGTATTCTTGGCGTCAATATGGGTGCGTCGCTGGCTGTCGTTACCGGCGTCGCCTTGTTCGACATGTCCTCCGCGCAGGCCTATATCTGGGCTGCTATCCTCGGAGCGGGGTCTTCGGCAGTTTTCGTCTATACGATAGGATCGCTCGGGCGCGGCGGGGCAACGCCGTTGAAGCTGGCGCTGGCCGGAGCCGCAACGTCGGTTGCCTTCTCCTCGATGGTGATCGCCGTCGTGCTGCCGCGCGCCGATATCGCGGGCGGCATCCGCTCCTGGCAGATCGGCGGCGTGAGCGGAGCGACCTTTGAGCGCATTGTTCCGGTGCTGCCGTTTCTCGCCGTCGGTTTCGTGGTCAGCCTTTTGTCGGCGCGAAAGCTGAACTCGCTGGCTTTGGGCGATGATGTCGCCGCAGGGCTTGGCGAGCGTGTCGCCGTGGCCCGCGCCGTCGCCTCGTTCGGCGCCATCTTCCTGTGCGGGGCGACAACGGCAGTGTGCGGGCCCATCGGCTTTCTTGGACTGGTCGTGCCGCATGTCTGCCGTCTGCTGGTCGGGGTCGATCACCGCTGGCTGCTGCCGTTTTCCACCCTTGGCGGCGCGTGCCTGCTGCTGGCGGCGGATGTGGTCGGTCGTATCGCCACCAGGCCAGCCGAGATCGAGGTCGGAATCATCACGGCCCTCGTCGGCGCGCCTTTCTTCATCTGGATCGTCAGGCGGCAGCGGGTTCGAGAACTGTGACAGTGCTTTCCCCAACCATTGGTCTCATTGTTGAAAATCGCCGCCGCCGGGCGCGCCGGCATGTTCTCGTGACCGCCATTCTGCTGGCCATCATGGTCGCCCTCTTTGCGGTGACCTTGTCTCTCGGCCAGTCCTTCACCCCGCCCGGGGACGTCATGCGTGTCCTGCTCGGGGAGGATGTCGCAGGCGCTGCCTTTACGGTCGGCAAGCTGCGGCTGCCGCGCTCGGTCCTTTCCGTTCTCGCAGGACTGGCCTTTGGGCTCGGCGGCGTCACGTTCCAGCTCATGCTGCGCAATCCCCTCGCCAGCCCGGACATCATCGGCATCACGTCGGGCGCAAGTGCCGCGGCCGTGTTCGCCATCGTCGTCCTGTCGTTGAGCGGACCGATTGTTTCGGTCCTGGCGGTCGTCGCGGGCCTCGGTGTGGCGCTGCTGGTCTATGCCCTGTCATTCCGCAGCGGAGCGGCGGGGACGCGGCTCATCCTGGTCGGCATCGGTGTCTCGGCCATGCTGGAAAGCGTCGTCGCCTATATCCTTTCCAGTGCGCCTGCCTGGAACCTGCAGGAAGCAATGCGCTGGCTGACCGGCAGCGTCAACGGAGCGCAGCTCGGTCAGGCGCTTCCGCTTCTTCTGGCGCTGGTGACGTTCGGCGGGCTGCTGATCGGCCAGGCACGCGATCTGGAGGCGCTTCGCCTGGGTGACGACATGGCTGCGGCCCTGGGGGTCAAGGTGGCAAGGACCCGCATGCTGGTGATCGTTGCGGCCGTCGGAATGATCGCATCCGCAACGGCGGTGACGGGACCGATCGCGTTTGTGGCTTTCCTGTCGGGACCTATCGCCTCCCGGATCGTCGGACGCAACGGCTCGCTGCTGATACCGGCGGCGCTGATCGGTGCGATACTTGTCCTGGGGGGCGACTATGTCGGTCAATTCCTTCTGCCAGGCCGTTATCCGGTGGGCGTGGTGACCGGAGCGCTGGGCGCGCCCTATCTGATCTACCAGATCGTGCGCGCCAACCGGATGGGAGGCTCGCTATGACCGTTCGCCCTGCTCACTCTCTTAACGCCAGCGGGCTTGCGGCCGGATATAACCATGCCGAGATCCTGCACGGGCTTGATCTTGCCTTGCCGCCCGGCAAGATCACCGCAGTGGTCGGCGCCAATGCCTGCGGCAAGTCCACGCTCCTGCGCACCATGTCCCGGCTCATCTCGCCCAGCCAGGGACATGTTTTGCTGGACGGCAAATCGATCCACCGCATCCCGTCCCGGGAATTGGCTCGAACATTGGGTCTACTTCCTCAGTCGCCGATCGCGCCGGAGGGAATTACCGTCGCCGACCTCGTCAGCCGCGGGCGGCATCCGCATCAAAACCTGTTTTCACGCTGGACGCGCAAGGACGATGAAGCCGTGGAAAGCGCGCTGACAGCGACCAAAACCGTTGAGCTTGCCGAACGGCCGGTGGACGAACTGTCGGGCGGGCAGCGCCAGCGCGTCTGGATCGCCATGGCTCTGGCGCAACAGACGGACGTTCTCCTGCTGGACGAACCGACGACGTTTCTCGACATCAATCACCAGGTCGAAGTTCTCGATCTGCTGACAGATCTCAACCACGCGCGGGGAACCACCGTCGTCATGGTCCTGCACGACCTCAATCTCGCGGCGCGCTACGCGGACTACCTCGTCGCGATAGCCGGGGGGCGGGTGCATGTCGCGGGTCGGCCTGAGGACGTGCTGACGGAAGAGAACGTGCGGCAAGTCTTCGGGCTCGAGAGCCGCGTCATTACCGACCCGACATCGGGCCGGCCGATCATGCTGCCGATCGGTCGTCATCGGATGGCGGAGGGCCAGGATTTAAAGGAGAATCGGTCATGAATGCAGTCCAGTCGCTCAAGTTGTCAGGCATTGCGCTGCCAAAGGATGCCGAGCGCATGCTCGACGAAATCTGCGAGCACTTCATCGAGCATGCAGAGGTGCAGCGAAGCAAGGACCACGCCCTGCTGAAGAGCAAGAACAGCACGACGAGCATCCGACTGGCAGATAGCAAGCTCCTGATCGAACTGGCATGCGAATCGGAAGCGGCGCTGCAACTGAATCGAACGATGCTCGCGGAACACCTGTTCTACTTTGCGGGCGAGGACCCGTTCGAATTGACGTGGTCGCAGCATTCGCCCCTCGCGACGCTGCCGAACATCCACGAGGTGACGGTCGTCTCGGCGGAGGATGTAACCCCTCACATGCGGCGCGTGAAGTTTGCCTGCACCGACGTCGCGCCATTTGTCGGCGGCGACATGCACGTTCGCCTCCTGGTCCCCCCGAAGGGCAGGCCGCCCGTATGGCCGGGCATCCGCGAAGATGGCCGCGTCGCCTGGCCCGAGGGAGAAGACGAGATTCTGGTTCGCATATACACGATCCGCGCCATCGATATCGAACGCCGGGAATTGTGGATCGACTTCCTGCAGCATCCGGCAGCCCACGTTGCGACACCTGGCGCCGACTTTGCCCGCGACGTGCAAGCCGGAGAAAAGGTAGCGCTGCTCGGACCAGGAGGGGGCGGTCTTCCGGCGGCACAGTCCATTCTTCTGGTCGGCGACGAAAGCGCGCTTCCCGCCATCGCCCGGATCGCGGCCGAGGTGGCGCCGGGCATCCGGATGCAGGCTATCATCGAAGTGCTGGATGAGGCGGAGGAGCAGCCGCTTCCGTCAGCGGGTTCGCTGGATGTCCGCTGGCTGCATCGGCGGCGCTATCCGGCCGGAGCGAAAGGCATTCTCGCGGAGGAAGCCAAGAAGGCGGTCGCTTCCATCGAGGACGATACCTTCGTCTGGGTCGCCTGCGAAAAGGAGGATGTGCGTTCCATCCGCGCCTTCCTGAAAGGCCGCGGGCACGACAAGAAGAAAATGTATGTGGCCTGGTACTGGGAACAACCTTCCGCCTGACCCTTGGTGCCCCGATGAGCCTTGTTTGCGTCTGCCGTGCCAGGAACGCGTGGCGACCAATATCGCCGGCTGCGGTCAGGACGCCCGGTGAACTCATTCCGAGGGGCGACCTGCAAAGCAGTCGAAGCTGCCCGGCACGCTGGGGGCCTCTTGAGGCTTGTCCGTCGCGATCTATATGACCCTGTTCAATGGTTTCCACTGCAAAGGTTGAACATGACAGAACGGTTCGAAGAGGCGGAGTTTATTGACCCTCCGCGCATCTCGAGCGGCGTGCCCGGTCTCGATACCATCCTCGACGGCGGCCTCGATGAAAACCGGCTTTATCTTTACGAGGGCCGGCCTGGGACGGGTAAAACCACGATTGCCCTGCAATTTCTGCTCGAAGGTGTCCGCCAGGGAGAGCAGGTGCTTTACATCACCCTTTCCGAAACGGAGCGCGAGCTGCAGCTCGTCGCCTCCCGTCACGGCTGGTCGCTCAAGGGTTTGGAAGTTTTTGAACTCGTGCCGCCGGAAACCACGCTCGATCCCGACCGCGAGCTGACAGTGTTTCATCCAGCGGAAATGGAACTCAATGAAACGACCAAGCTCATTCTAGATCGCGTCTCCCAGCTTAACCCGAAGCGCGTGGTCATCGACAGCCTTTCCGAATTGCGCCTCCTCGCTCACAGTCCGCTGCGTTACCGGCGCCAGGTCCTGGCGCTGAAGCACTTTTTCACCAGCCGGCAGTGCACCGTCATTCTTCTTGACGATCTGTCGTCTCAACAGAATGACCTGCAGCTCCATTCGATTTCCCATGGGGTCGTGCTGCTGGAACAGCTTGCCATCGACTTCGGCGCCGAACGGCGCCGCATGCGGGTCGTCAAGATGCGGGGCATCAAGTTCCGCGGCGGCTACCATGATTTTACGATCGAAAGGGGCGGTCTCCACATTTTCCCGCGCCTCATTGCCGCGGAGCATCATCAGTCTTTCGACCACGAGTTCACGTTAAGCGGGAACAAGGAAATCGACGACATGCTGGGCGGGGGGCTCGAACGAGGTACGAACGTGCTGTTCCTGGGGGCCGCCGGGGTGGGAAAGTCGTCACTTGCTCTGACTTACGCCTTGGCGGCGGCGAACCGCGGCGAGCACGCCGTCATTTACGCCTTCGACGAGGGACGTGGAACACTGGAGGCGCGCGCCCGGAATCTGGGCTTCGATCTCCAAACCCATCTGGACAGCGGGCTGATCCGTTTGCAGCAGATCGATCCCGCAGAACTTTCCCCGGGGGAGTTCACCGCCAACGTCCAGAAAAGCGTGGAGGTCGACGGCGCGCGCGTCGTTGTCATCGACAGTTTGAACGGCTACATGAATGCGATGCCGGACGAGCGGTTTCTGATCCTGCAGATGCACGAACTGCTGACCTATCTTGGCCAGCGCGGCGTGCTGACCATCCTTGTCCTTGCCCAGCATGGGCTCGTAGGGCCGCTCGAGGCACCGCTCGACCTGAGCTATCTCAGTGATTCCGTCGTCATGCTGCGGTATTTCGAAGTGCAAGGCACCGTGCGCCGAGCGATATCCGTTGTGAAAAAGCGCAGCGGCAAGCATGAGCACAGCGTGCGCGAGTTCAGCTTGTCGGACAATGGCATCAAGCTTGGACCGCCAACCCTGGAGTTCACCGGCGTGCTGGCCGGCTCGCCGTATTTTTCAGCCGCTCCTGCAACGAGTTCAGCAGACGGAAATAATGGCGCAAGGTGAAGACGAACTGGAACCCGTTATTGTTTTTGCTCCGGTCGGCAGGGACGCGGCCGCCTCTGTCGGGTTGCTAAGCCGGAGTGGTATCGCGGCAAAGGTTTGCGGCGATCTTCAGAGCCTGGTGGCATCGCTGCAGGCCGGTGCTGCAGCTGCGTTTATCGCTGAGGAAGCCTTGTTCGGAAAAGACGCAGGTCTCCTGTTCAAATGGGTTGCGGACCAGCCGCCCTGGTCGGATCTTCCCTTCATCCTGCTGACCAGCCGTCAGGAGCAGACCGGCATCGAGGCGTGGCGGCAGCGACTGATCAACTCTTTGCGCAACGTGGCTCTCCTGGAACGGCCGGTCCAGGCCCAGACCCTTGTCAGCACGATCCAATCCGCGCTTCGCGCGCGAGCCCGGCAGTTGGAATTGCGTGGGCTTCTGGCGGAGCGCGAGCAGGCCGCCCAGGAACTGGAGAAGCAGGTCATTTTGCGTACCCAGGAGCTTAAAGCCGCCAACGAGGCGCTGCGCGACCAGATGACGGTGCGTGCGCATGTTGAGGAAAAGCTTCGGCAAGCCCAGAAGATCGAGGCGATCGGTCAGTTGACCGGGGGCGTTGCTCACGATTTCAACAATCTGCTGATGGTCATTTCCGGAGGGCTGGAAATGCTCGACCGTCAGACGGACCCAGCCAGGCGCAAACGCCTGATGGACGGGATGCGTCAAGCCGCCGAACGGGGCGCCGGCCTTACTCGCCAGCTTCTGGCTTTTTCCCGCCGTCAGGAACTGCAGCCGCAGACGATCGATCTGGCCCGCCAGATCGGAGGGATGCGCGAACTGCTCGACCGCAGCCTGAGGGGCGATGTCCATGTCACGCTCGAGTTCTCACCCGACCTTTGGCCGGTCGAGGTTGACGCAAGCGAGCTGGAACTTGTCGTTCTCAACCTTGCCGTCAACGCCCGCGACGCGATGCCGAGAGGGGGCACGATCGAAATCCGAGCGGAAAATGTTCCGCTCCCGGATCAAAGCGGCTCCACGAAAGACTTCGTCCGCCTTTCCGTCAGCGACAACGGATCCGGAATGACCCGCGAGGTGCAGGCGCGCGTGTTCGAACCGTTCTTTACAACGAAGGATATCGGCAAGGGATCCGGCCTCGGCCTTGCGCAGGTGCATGGTTTCGTCCAGCAATCCGGCGGCAAGATAGACATCGAAAGCGAAGTCGGTCGAGGGACGAAAATAACCCTCATGTTGCCCCGTTCCTCAAAGGAGCCCGGACCGGATCAGAACCACCTCGTGGACCTGCACGTCGCGCGGCGCCGCCCGGCGTCGGCAGGCAGCGTCCTGCTGGTTGAAGACGACGACGAAGTCGCGGCTCTTGTCAGCGAGATGCTGGAGGATCTCGGTTTTCAGGTGGTGCGCGCAGCAACGGCGGCGGCCGCTCTGGGCGCCCTTGCGAACGGGCGGCGGGTCGACTTGGTATTCTCGGACATCATGATGCCCGGTGGCATGAACGGCGTGGAACTGGCAAAGGAAATTCGAGCCCGCCGCATAGACCTGCCGATCCTATTGACGAGCGGATATTCCGAGGTGGCCAAGCAAGCCGCAGAGGCGCAAGGCATCAGGATCCTGCGCAAACCTTACCAGTTGGCCGAGCTGTCAGAGGCGCTCAGAGGCGCAATATCAAGGCACGACGTCAATTGATCCCGCCAGACCCGGTTCCCTCGTGCATCAGCCGAACGGAGCGCCTGAAGTCCGTCGCAGCTCGAACGCAAAATTTACGGCGTTTGCGGCCGCCGTTCCAGCTGTAAGGCGCTCTCCTGCAACCCTGAATAACAAATCCTTTAATCATTTATCCTAGCATCGCCGGGTTGGAGGGGTAGATGAAGGATTTTCTGGAAAGCAAGGCCGGCAGACAGCTGGCACAGGTGGCCGCAGTCGCGATGCTGTTGCTCGTCGGCTGTATAGCCTATGACGATCTGCTGATGAGGCTGGTTCAGTCGGTCAGTGCGGGAAAAGCCAATCTTATCATCATCGTTCTTATCGTTGCCGGTCTCGCGAGTTTTGCCTATTCGGTGCTGCGCATTCTCGATATGCGCGATGAAATGATGCATCGCCGGAAGGCCTTCGATGCGGCGGACCATATCGCCACGCACGATCATCTGACAAAGCTGCCCAATCGCTATGCCTTCGACAGGTTCGTCCTTCACCCGGATGAAAAGCTGCAGGATGCGGATGAGGATATCGGGCCGCAGACCGCAACGGTGTTTTCGATCGATCTCGACGGCTTCAAGAAGGTCAACGACCTTCTTGGCCATCAGGGAGGCGATATCCTGTTGAAGGAGGTGTCGCGGCGCATCTGCGCATTGGCTGAATACGAATGTGTGTTCCGTTTCGGCGGCGACGAATTTGTCGCCGTGGCCCGCAACCTCTCGCCGGAAAAGGAGGAGCTCTTCGCGCAGCTGCTCATCCATTCGGTTTCCCGGCCGGTCCGGATCGGTACCCTCTTGACGGAGGTCGGTGCGAGCGTCGGTTACGCGCGCCTGCCGGACCACGGCAGCTCGCTTGAGGAAGTCTGCCACCGGTCGGACGTCGCGCTGTATGAGGCGAAGAGCCGGGGCCACAACCAATATTCTCTCTTCCAGCCCGAAATGCAGGAGAAGGTCTCCGAGCGGGCCAAGCTCGAAGGCGACCTTCGCCGCGCCATTGACGAGGGCAGGATCGAGCCGTTCTACCAGCCGCTGATCAATCTGAGGACCGGTGAACTTTGCGGTTTCGAAGCGCTTGCGCGGTGGAACAAGGACGGCGTATTCGTCTCACCGCAACACTTCATTGCCGTGGCCGAAGAGACCGGCCTCATTACCACGCTCTTCGAGCAGCTACTGTCGAAGGCCTGCCGCGATGCGCAGCTCTGGCCGGTAACATTGTCGCTCTCCTTCAACGTCTCGCCTGTCCAGATGGAGGACAGGCTGCTCGCGAGCCGTGTTCTCCACATCCTGCAGCAGACCGGCCTGCCGTCGTCCAGGCTGGAAATCGAGATCACCGAAAACGCTCTGGTCGACGACCCGGACCTTGCCGCAGCGACGATCGAGCAATTCCATGCCGCCGGCATCCAGGTGGCGCTCGACGACTTCGGAACAGGATATTCAAGTCTGGCGCAGTTGGCGCGCTTCAAGTTCGACAAGATCAAGATCGACAAGAGCTTTGTGTCGAGCTTCACCCATAACGAGAAGAACGCCAAAATCATCGATGCCGTGCTTGGCCTGAGCCGCAGTCTCAACCTCAAGACCACCGTCGAAGGGATCGAAGAGAACGCCCAGCTCGCCTATTTCATGGGCCAGGGCTGCGATATCGGGCAGGGCTATATCTTCGGCAAGGCCATGCCTCAAGCGGAAGTGGTGGGCTTCGTCGAGGACCGCAAGCGGGCATTAAGCGCCTGAACGAAGTCGGCTTGGGAAGAGACGAACACAAGGTCCTGGCCGAGAATGTCGGTGCCATCGTCACGGCCAGGAGTTTTAAATGGCGCGGGAACTATACGGCTGCCCGTGCCTCCGGCTCAAGCTGTGACCGGAGCACGAAGCCGTTCTGCGGGCGCTTGAGGCCGAGATTCTCCCGCAGGGTCGTTCCTTCATATTCATGCCGGAAAAGGCCGCGCTTGCGCAGGATCGGCACGACCTGATCGACGAAATCCGTCAATCCGGCGGGCAGGATCGGCGGCATGATGTTGAAGGCGTCGGCAGCGCCATTCTCGAACCATTGCTGCATCGCGTCGGCGATCTGTTCCGGCGTGCCGATCACGGTGCGATGGCCGCGGGCGGTCGCAACGGCCAGATAGAGCTGGCGCAGCGTCAGATTGTTTCGCGATACCAGATCGGTGACCAGCTTGAGGCGGCTCTTGTTGAGTTCCGTATCCTGCGGCAGAGGGGGAGCGGGATCGTCCAGCGAATAGCCGGTGAGGTCTACACCGTTGTAGTGGCGGGCGAGGATGTTCCAGGCGATGGAGGGATGAACGAGCGACTGGATATAGTCGTAATTCTCCTGTGCCTCCTTTTCGGTCCCGCCGAGAACGGGGAATATGCCGGGGCTGATCAAGAGGTCCTCCTGGCTGCGTCCATAACGGCCAAGCCGTCGCTTGACGTCGGAATAGAACTCCTGGGCGTCGTCGAGCGTCTGGTTGGCGGTGAAGATCATCTCGGCGGTTCGGGCCGCAAGCTCCCGGCCGGGCTCCGAGGCCCCGGCCTGGACAATCACCGGATAGCCCTGCACGGGACGGCCGACATTGAGCGGACCGGTGACCGAGAAGAACTGGCCCTTGTGGTCGACGAGATGCACCTTGTCCGGGTCGAGATAGACGCCGCTTTCCTTGTCGCGGATGAAGGCATCGTCTTCGTAGCTATCCCACAAGCCTTTCACCAGGTCGACGAATTCCTCGGCGCGCGCGTAGCGGTCGGCATGGGCGGGATGGCCCGGGATGGAGAAATTCTTGGAAACGTCTGCGCCCGTCGTCACCACATTCCAGGCTGCACGGCCCTTGGAGATATAGTCGAGCGAGGCGAATTTGCGCGCCAGAAGATAAGGGTCTTCATAGGTGGTGGATGCGGTTGCGACAAAGCCGATATGGCTCGTCGCCTGCGACAGCGCGGCCCATAGGGTCACGGGTTCGAAATGGGCGCCCTGCGAGGAACGCCGAAGCGCTTCCGGGTCCTTTGCACGCTCCCAGCCGGCGGGGCTGTCGGCGACGAAGACCAGATCGAACTTGCCGCGTTCCGCCGTCTGCGCCAACTCGCGGTAATGATCGATATTCAGGCCCGCGTCGGCCTGCGAGGCCGGATGGCGCCAAGCTGCCACATGATGGCCCGTGGCCATGATGAAGGCCCCAAGCCGCATTTGTCTCTTCTTGTTACGCATTGGCGTGTCCCCCGTTCGAGGCGTTGAGATTGAACTGATCCTGCTGGTCATGATGGCGGTTCCGATTGGCTTTCAGGCGGCGCGCCGCCCGTGAGTTTCAACCCCGAGGCGGCTCAAAAGCTGGGTGCGGATCTTTGCAAAGCGCGGATCGCCGTGATCGCGCGGCGTCGGCAGATCGATCCGCAGGTCCTCGATCAGATGGCCCTCGTCGAGGACCAGTATCCGGTCGGCAAGCGCGATCGCCTCGTCGACGTCATGGGTGACGAGCAACACGGCCGGGCGGTGCCTTGCACACAATTCCCGCAGCAGGTCGTGCATCTTCAGGCGGGTCAGCGCGTCGAGGGCGCCGAACGGCTCGTCGGCCAGAAGCAGGGACGGCTGGCGGACCAGCGAACGTGCAAGGGCGACCCTCTGCTGCTCGCCGCCCGAAAGCTGGTTTGGCCAGGCTGCTTCGCGTCCCTCGAGGCCTACCTCGGCCAATGCTTTTCTGCCTGCTTCCTGCCCGGCGGCCCCCGGCAGGCCGAGCGTGACGTTCTGGATGACGGTGCGCCAGGGCAGAAGACGGGCATCCTGGAAGACCACCGAGAGATTGCCCGGTGTTTCCAGCGTCCCGGTTCCCTCGACATCGTAGTCGAGGCCGGCAAGCGCCTTGAGGAAAGTGCTCTTGCCGGAGCCGCTCCTGCCGAGCAGGGCGACGAATTCTCCTTCGGCGATGTCGAGATCCACGCGATCGAGGATCGTCTTGGTGGCGAACCGGCGCATCAAGTTGCGGACATGCACTGTTCTGGATGCGGATTTCAGCTGGCTAGAGTGCGGCGCCATGAGAGGACCCTCCGTTCGAGCAGGCGGACGAGACCGTCCGAAACGAGGCCGAGCAGCACGTAGACGACCAGGCCGACGAGAATGACATCTGTTTGACCATAGTTGCGGGCAAGTTCGATCATGTAGCCGAGCCCGCTGGTGGCGTTGATCTGCTCGACCACGACGAGGGAAACCCAGCACAGGGTGACGGCAAACCGCAGGCCCAGGAGAAAACCGGGCAACGCGCCGGGCAGCACCACCTGGAAGATGAAATCCTTCTGGCTCATGCGCAGGGTCTCGGCCAGTTCGACATAGCGACTGTCGATGCTGCGCAGGGCGTTATGGGTGTGGATGTAGATGGGTATGATGACGGCAAGGGCGATCGTCGTGACCTTCATGCCTTCGCCGATGCCGAACCACAGGATCAAAAGGGGGATCAGAGCCAGCGTCGGGATGGCGCGCTTGATCTGGACGGGGCCATCGATCAATGCTTCGCCGATCCGCGAAAGACCGGCGGTGACGGCAAGGATCGTACCGATCACCAGGCCGATGCTGAGGCCGAGCAGGGCGCGTGTCGCCGACGTCACGAAATTGTCCTGCAGCCGCCCCTGTTCGATCAGCCTTCCAAATGCCTCGATGACCGTCCACGGCGCAGAGAGGATCCGAGGGTCGATCCAGCCGAGGGCAGAGCCGGCCACCCAGAGCAGCACCAGCAATGCCGGCCCGATCTGAAGCCCGAATGGTATTGCCGGTCCCGGTCCCAGTCTCCGGCGGCTCCGGACCGTGACCGGCCGCGCCACGGCTGGAACGGTATATGCAGTTTCACGGCTGGAGGCCCGGGATGATTTCGCCTCATCCGCATCCCAAATGGTTGCCATGTGTCTGATCTCCTCTTGGATGATGCAGGGAATTACTGGCTCTTCGCCAAGGCGGCGGAGGCGGTCTTTTCGAACCGGTTGTCGAAGATCTTTTCCACGTCGAAGGGCTTGTAGCCGAGCTCCGCCGCCAGCAGGTTGATCGTCTCCTGGTGACGTTTTTTGACCTCGCTCCAGTCTCCGGAAACAACCTGCTCCCCGGTCAGCTTGACGAGATATTCGCCGTCATCCTGGCTCAAGCCCTGCTGGCCGACGTAATATTCCTTGATCCAGATCTCCGGGTTCTTGTTCACCCATTCGGTGGCGCGTGCCCAAAGCCCGACATATTCGGCGAGAGCCGCGGCCTTTGCCGGATCGTCCAGCACCCATTGCGGTGCATAGAGATGGCCTGGATCATCACGCAGTCCGTGTTCGATGAGCGTGGCGCCATCGCCGCCGTACTGGGCGATATAGCGCCTTATATAGACGCCCCCGAGCGGCGCGACATCGACCTGTTTGCTGGCCAGCGCCTTCGGATAGACGTCGCCGGTGCTCGGCAGTTCTACCAGCGTGACGTCGCTTTTCTTGAGGCCTGCGGCATGAAGGGCACGAAGGACGAGCGCTCCCTGGGCCTGGCCGGGGCTGAATGCGATGCGTTTGCCGCGGAAATCGGCCAGCGTCTTGATGCCGGCGCCGGGCGCCACTCCGAAACGGTAGATGGGATTGGCAATCGGGTCGCGGCGTTCGCGGTAGGCGATGTTGCGAACGGGCAGGTTGTTCCAGTTGGCGAAGATCGAGGGGATTTCCGCGACCGACCCCACGTCGAGCGCCTTGGCACGGAAGGCTTCCGACGTTTGCGGGCCGCCACTGATATTTGCCCATCTGACTTCAAACGACAGTTCCTTGATCAGGCCGGAGACTTCCAGCGCCTTTTGCGTCACCGGATCCCCGACCGTCAGGACCGTCCCGGACGGCACCTTGGCAGGAAGTGGCGCATTCGTCTGGGCCGCGACCACCCCGCCCGTGGTGCCGAAGGCGAGCAGGCCGAACAGCACGCTCCTCACTGTTTTCACCAATGTCATCGTTGATTTTCCCCTTGTCGTTGCAGGATCCGGAAATCGGTGCACGGAAGGGTGAGATATTTTCTACAAAAGAAATAGACTATTTAAATTAAGAATGCGCCGAATCGTAAAATATCGTCCCAATATGTCGATCAACGACAACGAGAACCGATGACGTTGATGCGGTGTCCCGGTTTCCTGCTCTAGAGCTAAAGCACCTGTCCATGGTACGCCGAAAGCGCTGGCAGATCACGCATGAGCCTCTGGGCCAGTGCCCGCTGGAGAGCGATGTCACCCCGGTAACGCGCCTGGAGAAATTGCTCGTGGACGTCGCGCACCGCGTCGGGAGTTTCCCGAAGCGCCGTTGAGACGGGGACCTCTTCTGTCTTGCCCTTGACCCTGATGCGGTCAAGCTCGAAGACCGCGAACGTCTCACCCACGGCCCGTGCGGTCCGTTCACCCAGCAGCAACGGTACCCCGTAAGCCTTCGACGCGCCTTCAAGTCTCGCTGCCAGATTGACGGCGTCCCCGAGTGCGGAATAATCGAAACGGCTTGTCGAGCCCATGTTGCCCACGACGCATTCGCCGGTATTGATGCCGATCCCGATCGCCAGCGGATAATAAGTCCGCCCCGTCGCCTCCGCTTCGGCCTGCAGATCGTCGTTCAGCGCCTGCATCGACTCGAGCATATCCAGGGCGGCTGATACCGCATGGACCGCGTGCGACGAGTCGTCGAGGGGTGCATTCCAGAAGGCCATCAGGCAGTCGCCGATATACTTGTCGATCGTGCCGCCATGGGAAAGCACGATGTCGGACAGCGGTGTCAGCAGCCGGTTGATCAGCATTGTCAAGTGTTGGGGATCATCCTTGAGCTGTTCCGCGATCGTAGTGAAGCCCCGCACATCGCAGAACAGGATCGAAAGTTCGCGCGTCTCGCCGCCGAGCTTCAGTCTGGACGGATCGCGGGCGAGTTGATCGACCAGCGCAGGCGCCAGATATTGCGAGAAAGCCCGAGTGATCTGCCGGCGGTTCTTCCGCTCCTGCGCATAATCGAGCGTCGCCTGCGCCGCGGCCATACCGGCAAAGGCGAGCGACGACGCCATAGGCGACAGGAAGACGCGACCGAAGCGCAAGCTGACATAGCTGGCGACGAACAGCACGACAATTACCAACGCGCCGAGCGCCACCGTGCGCCAGCCGGTACCCTTCCAGACAAGCAACGCGGCGGCCACGACCGAGGTCAGCAGCAGCAGTTGTTTCATCGGGCCACTGGCTTCGGCGATGGACCTCTTGAGCCGGAGGTTGTCGAGAATGGTCGCTTGGATCTCGGCGCCGGCCGTCAGCTTGCCATTGTGAACCGTATAGGAGGTCGCAAAGGCGTCGGCCCCGCCGTTGTCGATCGACGGTGCATTTTGCAGGCTCAGCCCGACAATGGCGATCCGGTCCTCGAATGTCCCCGGTGGCAGGAAATTTGCAGGATCGAGGGCCTGGTAGTAGGACACGGTCGGATAGGTGCGGGGACCGCCAAACACCTGGATGAGGCTTCCCGGCTCAGGCAACCCCCCCTCGACGCCCGCGGCCATCGCGACCACTGCGGCAAAGCCGTCGCTATAGTCGGGCATCTCGCGCAGTACGCCATCGCGATGGAGGCCGACGGAGGCAATACCCGTCGGCGCCTGCCTGTCGGAAAACATCTGCAGCGGCATGACCCGGATGAACTGATCGGCCTGGTCCGAAGTCACAAGCGTCTCGTCGCCCGCCAGCACTACGTCCGACCCAAGCGCCGCGGCGAGTGCTTCGTCCTCGGACGGTGCCGACGGTTCGGAAAAAATGATGTCGAGGCCGATCACCCTGGTGCCAGCGGCCCTCAACTGGGTGATCAGCCTCGCATGCAGGCTGCGCGGCCACGGCCACTGCATGTTGATCTCCGCCAGCGAGGGCTCGTCGATCGCCACGATGATTACCCCGCCCTCGGCAAGCGGCTCCGCCCAGACGGTCGAGAGATAATCGAAAGCCCGGTAGTCCATCAGCGGCCAGCCGGGCAGGCGGGTGATGAATGCCGCCGCCGCGAAGAAAAATGCAGCGAGAATTACCACTTGAATGCCGCGCGACGCGAAAAAACGCCGGGGCGAAAAGGAGGGTCCGTCCCCGCCGCCCATCAGAACCGAACTTTGAGCGTGCCCCTGAAGGACCGGCCCCAGCCGGGCGTGCCGGCGCTCACTTCGATGTCTTCGTCCAGGAGATTGTAGGCCGTGAGATCCAGTTCGAAGCGCTTGTCGAAGGGTTCCCACGTCAGGCTGGCGTCGAGGGTCCAGTAGTCGTCAAGTTCGATGCCGACTTCATCGACGCGATCGCCTACGTAATTGGCGGCAAGCGTGGCCTTCACATTCGCGTCGTTGACCCAGGTGAGAGCCACCTGTCCTGCCCATTCCGGCAAGAAAGGCAAGGGGCCGCCAAATGTAGCGGATGCAGGGTCACGGTCCTCGGACGCGGTGTATGCAACAGTTGATGACAGGCCGAAGCCGTGGCCGAGGAGAAGATTGCCGCTAAGGCTACCGCGATCGATGCGGCCTTTAGAAGTGGTGAAAGGTATGGCGGAAAGCGGAATACCGATCTGCGGATTCTTCACGTCCTGATGTTGGAATTCCAAAGCGGTGTAGAAGTCCGGCGTCCATTCTGCGTCCCACCGGAGCGCCATGGTGTTGGTGAAACCCTCCGGGTCGGTCGAAATCTGGTTCGGCTGGAGACCGACAATCCCGATCGGAGAGAGTGTCGGAGTTGATAGATCCACGCTGCTGCGTATGAATCCTGCACGCAGCCATTGTCCGTTGGCAGGCGACCAAGCAATCCCGACGCGTGGATCGAGACGTTGGATGTCCACGCCGTCTCCTGAAAGCAGAGTTCCGAAGAGACCATATTCGGCCTTGAGATCGGGATTGATTTCATGGAGCAGGTCGACATAAATGAGACCGATCCCGATATGGCTCGATGACGAAGCGCTTGCTGCACCTGATAAAACGTCAAATGTGTCTTGCGATTGGTAGCTGTCGAGCCATCCGGCCTCGCCGCCGTACCGCCAGGTGAAATTCCCGGTACCGACCGTGTGATTGAGCGCGGCGATATAGCTATCCTGCTCAAACTGGCTCGTTGCGCTGAGAATCTCGAAGGGAGTACCAAACAGATCAAGCACTTCAGTCCGGTGGCTCCGACTGTCCATGCGGTTAAACAGCAGCGCGGCGTTGATGACGTTTTCGTGTTCAACGGTATGGCTCCAGCCGATGCCGCCATTTGTTAGCCGGTCCGTGTTCGACCGCTGAACGGTGTCCGGAAAAACGAACAGTCGCTGGAAAGCGAATTCGGAGTCTCGTTCCGAGGTATTGTAGTAGAGAACAAGTCGATCATGCGCTGTCGGGCTGGCGGTCAGGTAACCATTGCCTCCGATGATCTTGTTTTCCGTATCAAGATCAGTCAGCGCGCCAATGTCCCGGCTGTCCGGCACCTCCTGCCACTGCAGATTCCCATAGAAGCTGATCGGGAACGGCAGGTTGCTGTATCCTTGGACGTCTCCCTCACCGATGAAGTCCAGTTCACCCCCGGCGGTATTAATCCCCCCGCCGATCGAACCTTCGAAGAACGGCCGCCTGATGATGTTGGCCGAGCGCGAGCGGCCGGAAATGATATGCGGCTCGAGCATCAGGCCCTGCAGGAAGGACGAAAAAGCCTGTCCGTTTGGTGTGTTGGTGATGACGTCGTCGCCGTAGAAGTAATTGTTGACGAACGGGTTGGCGCTGCCGCGGATGCTCTGGTCGATATAGGCGGTGCCCGCGAAGGGATCGAAGGCCGCATCGCTGTAATATTCGCCCCAGGCATTCATGCCTTGCAGACGGAAGGCGTCGTTCAGCGTCGAGCCTGCCTGCTGGTTGGCGCCAAGCGAGGTGAAATCGCCGCCACGGGCCTTGGAGCGCCGCAGATATTCCTGCGCATTGCGAATGGCGCCTTCCGAATCGTAATTGTCAATCGCGACTGCGGTGCGCAGGGCGGAAATCACCGGATCATTGTCATCGAGCCGCTCGGCATTTTCCGTTGCCTGTTCGGCCGGTAGCCGGTCGCCCTTCTCATAGTTCGCGGCCGCCAGCAGCAGCTGCGCCTGGGAATATCCGGGATTGGCGACGCTTGCTGCGAGCAGATCGTCGACCGCCTTGTCCAACTCGCCCGTCTGCAGATAATATCGGCCGCGCGCAACAAGCGCAGTGTCGAAGCCAGGATCGATGGCGAGCGCCTTGTCGATTTCCCGCTTGGCGTCCCCGATCCGGCCGATATCGAGATAGAAGATCGCCAGGTTGGAATGGGCGAGCGGATCCTGCGGATCGAGCTCTATCGATTTCCTGAATGCCGCTTCGGCCTCGCGGTTGGCGTTTCGTGTGGCCTGGATGTTGCCGATCGCGTTCCAGGTCGTCGAGCTCCCGGGCGCGACCTTGATGGCCGCTTCGAGATCGGCGAGCGCGCCCTGGTAATCACCCTTGAAGCCGGCCCGGAAATGCGAACGAGCCTCGAGCGCCGTCGGCTCGGCCGGATCAATCGAAAGGGACCGGTTAAGAGCCTCTTCCGCCTGGGCGCGATCGTTCAAGAGAATGGCAAGCCAACCCCGATATGCCGGCAGTTCCGGATCGTCCGGATACTGGCGTTCAGCCTCCTTGAGGACCTTGATCGCCGCCCCCAGATCCTGCAAGAAGCCGAGCGCGTAGGCGCGCAGAAATGCGCCGTCCGATCCCCCCGCCTGTGGTGGCAGTGCCTCGACCCTGTTCGGATCGGCAAGCGCGCGGGCGTAATAGCCGCCGTAAAGTGCAATACCCCGGCGTTTGGGGTCGAGCCCGCGCTGCGCCTTCTCGAACAGTCTGGCGGCCTCGGAATAACGGGTCTCGCTCGCTTCAAGGACCGCCTCGATCAGCGTCACGCGGGCCTGTTGCGAGGCGGTAAGCCGGTGGCCGCTGAGGGTTGCAAGCGTCTGCCGCGCCCGCTGGCGGCCCTCGAGTGAAAGCTGGGCTTCGGCAAGCGCGACCCAATCCTCGGCGCTGCGGCGTTCGGGGGGGATGGCCGCGATACGATCGGCATTGCGACGCATCTCGGCGACGGGCTGTGCAGACGGCGGCATCCGCTCGAAGGCCTCACGCGGCGGCAGGAAGAACAGCATCTGTTCGCGGTCGTCGGAATCGACAATGACGATCTTGCGCGGCGCCTGGCCGATAGAAGCAACGGCTCCTTCGCCTTGCCGCACGTCGACGCTGCCCTGCGGATTGCTCAGCTGTACCACGCCCTCGATAACGTTGAGCGAGGTTTGGTCGCCCTTGACCGTCATCGTCCAATCGGTGCCGCGGATCGCCGCCGCTGCTGCTGGCGTTTCAACCCGTACGCCCGGTCCGCCACGTTCTGCGCGTGCCCAGATAGTACCGGACTGAAGCTGCAGCACGGTGTCGGCGCTGGTGCTGGCGGTGATCTGCTTGACGACGAGCGAGGAATTGCGACCGAGCCGCACCTGCGTCCGGTCGGAAAACAGAATCGCCAGCTGGCCGGTCGCATTGGTGCGTAGCACGTCGCCCGTGAGCAGGTCTTGCTTCAGGTCGACGGACTGCCAGCTGGACACATCGATAAAGCGGACTTCCTCGCCGATCTTGCGGGCAATGACTGCGCCGGCAGGCGGCCCCGACCGGGGAACGGGCTCTGCCACTGCCGAGGACATCAGCCCACCAGCAAGTATAGGCAGCGCGATTGCTGCAACATAAAACCGATTGAACGCCCCCAACATACCTAACAACTGCGTAGAAACACGGCAGGTGTCAAGACGACCTTTAGCAATGGCATTGCTTTTCGGCTGGACTGTATTAACAGGGAAACAGTTGCGAACGGGGGAGAAGCAAGTTGAGTGACTTCGAAAGCGCGCCTACCGAGATGCTCGAAATGCCAATGGCATCCGGGGAGGTCACCGAGGAATACTTCAATCATGTTCGAAAGATCAACGACGTATTCTACGACCAGATCAAGATATCGGACCAGAAGGCCGCCTATATCTTTACCTTCATGCTGGCCTTTCTGATCTCGTCGAGCGAGGGGCGGGGGGTATTCACCCTGGCGCGTTATATTGAGGGCAGCTTCGCTGCGGTAATTGTCTCGGGATTGCTCGCCATAGCTTCGGTATCGTCGATTCTTTCGGCTATCCTGGTCGTACTGCCGCGCAGAGTGGAGAAATCCACCTCGCTCTTCTGGGGGACATGGCCGCAGCACAGGGCGATATTCGAGCATGCGGCACAACGCAGCGATGTTGGTTATCTCTTCAAGGAATACCTGGACAATGCCGATATACTATCGCTGATCGCCCGGCAGAAATACCTATGTGTCTCCTATGCGTTCCGCGGGCTGATGTTTACTGTCGTTGCCTACGTCCTGCTTCTCCTGGTGACCTGACATGGGAACAGGCGTCACCAATGCCGAAGAACAATGTGGATTAAGCTCGTTCAGATGAAATTTGCTCACCCATCCGTTACACGCTGTACGAATTCGACCAGAGGATACAGGAAGCCGAGCTGGACCATCTGACCCATTCGCGGGCAGCTTCGACGGCGCTTGCGGAAAATTATGTGGGTTTGCCCGTAGGGCTCAACGTCGAGCAACCGCGCTTGTCGTCGATGCGGCCGCTGGCCGATCGATGCAGCACCAGATGTCAGCCGGTCTCGTCTCTCTGCCGGTAACCCCGCTTCACCTTGCTGCTGACCAGCGCCAAAAACCGGCGCTCCGCTTCCTGTCGCGATTCGAACAGGTCGATGCGGAAACGCCCCTTGGTGCCGATGCGGCCCCAGTTGCGGGTGAGCGCCGCGCCGTTAAAAAGATCCGGCTCGACGTTGAGCACATAGAAGCGGGCCATGTTTCGGGTGGGGTCGCGGCGGGTGAGGAGAAGCGGTTCGCTGGTCATGCCGGCAGAATCGCAAGTCCGGATTCTGCCGTCCAACGACATGATTGAATCGATCCGGCCTCATCGATTCACGGCGCTGATGAGTTCAGCGCAGCAGCGATTTCAGGAGCCTTGCAACACCCTTCAGCGGCTCCAGATAACGCTCTGCCATTTCGGCCGCGGGGACGCTTGCCGCCGGTGCGCCGATATTGATCGCGGCGACTACCCGGCCGCGGTCGTTTTCCAGCGGCACCGCGATCGAGCAGAGGCCGAGTTCCAGTTCCTGGTCGATGACCGCGAAACCCTGTTGGCGAACACGGACGAGTTCCTCCATCAGCCGGACGGGATCGGTGAGGGTGCGGGGCGTAAAGGGTTTCAGGTTGCTCTGTTTCAGGAGCGCCAGGCTCTCGCCATCGGGCATGGCCGCCAGCAGGACGCGGCCCATCGAGGCGCAATAGGCGGGGAGGCGGCTGCCGGGCATCAGGTTGATCGACATGACCCGCTTTTGCGAAGCGCGGGCGATATAAACGACCTCGGTGCCGTCGAGCACGCTTGCCGATGCGCTCTGGTGAACCTCCTCAGCAAGCTTGTCCAGGAAAGGCTGGACGATATGGGGGAGGGGGGTGGCGGAGAGATAGGCATGGCCGAGCCGCAAGATCTTCGGCGTCAGCACGAAGAATTTTCCGTCATAGTCGGCATAGCCGAGTTCGGCCAGGGTCAGCAGACAGCGGCGGGCCGTTGCCCGGTCAAGTCCGGTCGCCTTTGCCACGTCCGCGATCGCCAGCCGCGGCGTCGTTTCGCCAAAAGCCTCGATGACCTTCAGGCCCCGCGCGAAGCCGCTGACGAAATCCGTTTCCCGCATGATTTTCCCTGTGTCTCGCCCTTTGTCGACGCAATGTGAAGCCGCGAGGATGTGCAGGCTCTGCATCGCTGGTTCACACAATATGTGCGATATATGAACAAAGGTCAATTATCGCACATATTTCTTGCTGTCCATCCCGTGCTGATCTATCTGTTTTCCCGGAGGCACGGCGGGCACGTTCGCCGGGTATAGCGAAGGAGACATCCCGTATGGACAAGACAATCGGGAGCACGGCGGAAGCCGTCTCCGAGATCGGTGATGGCGCGACCATCATGATCGGCGGCTTTGGCGGATCGGGCGCGCCGATCGAACTGATCCACGCCCTGATCGACAAGGGTATCAAGGACCTGACCGTCATCAACAACAACGCCGGCAACGGCCGCATCGGCATTGCCGCGATGATCGACGCGGGCATGGTCCGCAAGATGATCTGCTCGTTCCCGAAATCGTCGGATCCGCGCGCCTTCACCGATCGTTATCTCGCGGGCCAGATCGAACTTGAACTCGTGCCCCAGGGCACGCTTGCCGAGCGTATCCGCGCCGGCGGCGCCGGCATCCCGGCCTTCTACACGCCGACCGCCTACGGTACCGAACTTGCCAACGGCAAGGTGGTCGCCGAGTTCGACGGCCGCCACTATGTGCAGGAGCGCTGGCTGAAGGCGGATTTTGCCATCGTCAAGGCGCAGCTCGGGGATCCATTGGGCAACCTCACCTACAACAAGGCCGGCCGCAACTTCAATCCGCTGATGTGCATGGCCGCCGCCAAGACAATCGTGCAGGTCTCCAAGATCGTGCCGCCTGGCGGCATCGATCCCGAGCATGTCGTGACGCCCGGCATATTTATCGACCGTGTCGTCGAAGTTCCTGATCCCCAGCAGGAAGAAGTCCTCATTCGCGCCGGCGTGGCTTACGCCCCAGGAGCCCAGGCATGACCCTCAACACCCGAGAAGACATCAAGCTTTCCAACGCCCAGATCGCCTGGCGCGCCGCCCAGGACATAAAGGACGGCGCCTATGTGAACCTCGGCATCGGCTTTCCGGAAATGGTCGCCCGCTACCAGCCGCCTGGCCGCGAGGCGATCTTCCACACGGAAAACGGGATCCTGAATTTCGGCGAAGCGCCTGCCGAAGGCGAGGAGGACTGGGACCTGATCAACGCCGGCAAGAAGGCCGTGACGCTGAAGCCGGGCGCTGCCTTCTTCCACCATGCGGACAGCTTTGCGATGGTGCGCGGGGGCCATCTCGACGTCGCCATATTGGGTGCGCTGCAGGTGGCCCAGAACGGCGACCTCGCCAACTGGCGTGTCGGCTCCAAGGGCGTGCCGGCCGTCGGCGGCGCCATGGACCTTGTACATGGCGCCAAGCAGGTCTGCGTCATCACCGAACACGTCACCAAGAACGGCGAGCCGAAATTAGTTGAAGCTTGTACCTTTCCGTTGACCGGTGTTGCCTGTATCACTCGGGTCTATACGAGCCATGCCGTCATCGACATCGTCGAGAAGCATTTCGTCCTGCGCGAAAAGCTGACCGATATGACAGTCGAGGAACTGCAGGCCATGACCGGCGCCCGCCTCCACATCGATGGACCGGTCGCCGATCTCGTCGTGCCGAAACTGTGAGGGAGAAGATCATGACCGAAGCCTATATCTGCGATTATATCCGCACTCCGATCGGCCGTTTCGGCGGCTCGCTCTCCTCCGTTCGTGCCGACGACCTTGGCGCCATCCCCTTGAAGGCGCTGATGGAACGCAACGTCTCGGTCGATTGGGAAGCGGTTGCCGACGTCATCTACGGCTGCGCCAACCAGGCCGGCGAAGACAACCGCAACGTCGCGCGCATGTCGGCGCTGCTTGCCGGCCTGCCGGTCGGCGTCGGCGGCACCACCATGAACCGCCTCTGCGGCTCCGGCATGGATGCGGTCATCACCGCCGCCCGCGCCATCAAGGCCGGCGAGGCCGAGCTGATGATCGCCGGCGGCGTCGAAAGCATGTCCAGAGCGCCCTTCGTGATGCCGAAGGCCGATACCGCATTTTCGCGGAATGCCGAAATTTACGACACCACGATCGGCTGGCGTTTCGTCAACCCGCTGATGAAGAAGCAGTATGGCGTCGATTCGATGCCAGAGACCGGCGACAACGTGGCGATCGACTACAAGGTTTCGCGCGAGGACCAGGACGCGTTTGCAGTCCGCAGCCAGGCCAAGGCCTCGGCGGCTCAGGAGAACGGCCGTCTTGCCAAGGAAATCACCTCGGTTACCATTCCACAGCGCAAGGGTGATCCGGTGGTCGTTTCGAAGGATGAACATCCCCGCGCGACCAATATGGAAGCACTCGCCAAGCTCAAGGTGCTGAACAAGATCGACGGCGCGACGGTCACCGCCGGCAATGCCTCGGGCGTCAACGACGGTGCGGCAGCCCTGATCATCGCTTCGGAAGTGGCAGCCAGGAAATACGGCCTGACCCCGATCGCCCGCATCATGGGCGGCGCCACCGCCGGCGTTCCGCCGCGCATCATGGGCATCGGCCCGGCCCCGGCCACCCAGAAGCTCTGCGCCCGTCTCGGCATCTCGCCGAAGGATTTTGACGTGATCGAGCTCAACGAAGCCTTTGCGAGCCAGGGAATCGCGGTCCTTCGCGAACTCGGCCTGCAGGAAGATGCCGAACATATCAACCCGAACGGCGGCGCGATCGCGCTCGGCCACCCGCTCGGCATGTCCGGCGCCCGCATTTCCGGCACCGCGGCGCTCGAACTGTCGCTCCGCAAGGGCAGATACGCACTCGCCACCATGTGCATCGGTGTCGGGCAGGGAATCGCGGTGGCGCTGGAACGCGTGTGATCTGCCCCCCCCTTCCCGAACGGGTAGGGGCCATCCTCTGACGTCCGACCGACACATCGTCGCAATCAGCAGTTAGGCCTTGGGCATGACACCCGCAGAGCCTATATAAGACGGGCCGCAGATGCGGCGGAACCCAAGGTCTTGAAATGAGCGACGAATTGCAGGGACGCGCGGCGCATATCGCGGCGATCCGGGAACGGGCGGAAGCGGAAATGAAGGCGATCGGCATCGACGGCGCCTTCATCGGCACGCTGGTCGATACGTTTTACGGCCGCATACTGGAGCATCCGGAACTGGGGCCCGTGTTCGACGCGCGGCTTTCCGGGCGCTGGCCCGAGCACATGGCGAAGATGAAGAGCTTCTGGTCCTCCGTCGCCTTCCGCAATGGCGCCTATGGCGGAAAGCCGGTCCAGGCGCATCTCGGTGTCGCCAACATGACGCCCGAGCTTTTCCCGAAATGGCTGGAACTGTTTGCCGCGACGCTGGACGACATTGCCCCGAGCCCGGAGGCGAAAGCCTGGTTCATGACGACGGCGGACCGGATCGCGCGAAGCCTGACGTTGTCGCTCTTCTATAATCCGGCGCTTGACGACCCGGCGCTCAAGCAGGCCTGAAAGCAGGGTTGAGGCCGTCCCGAAACCTAAAGATGGCGGCCCGCATCCAGCGCTTCCTCTGCCTCATCAAGTGACATCTCGAAGATCTTCTTGCCGATATCGAAGCTGAAACCTGCCCTGGCGAAGGCGGAAAATTCCTTGGCCTTGCGTTTTTCGTCAAGTTCGCTTTTGCGGAACGGCCCGAAGGCGCGTTTGCGGGCGAGGATGAGGGCGGCCTGGAAATCATCCGCCTCCGCGACGGCAGCAGCGACGGTGCTGCTCGCCACACCCTTCTGCGACAGTTTCTGGGCGATAGCCCGTCTGGACCTGCCGCCGCGCATGCCCGAGCGGGTGCTCATTGCGGCAAAGGCCTCGTCGTCCAGCGCCTTGTTATCATAGGCAAACTTCACGGCGAACTCGGCGAGCGCCCTGACCTGGACCTCGCCGATATCCTCGAATTTCTGGCGCGCCTTGCGCGCTATGGCATCGAAAAGCTGCTTCTCCGTGTGCATTCGCCGCTCGATGCGATAGATCGTCGAATTGCGCGCCCAGGAAAGCATACGCGGCGTCGGTGCATCCGATTGCGGCGTCTCGTCGTCCAGATCCAGTTTCAGCCTCCGATCGCTTTTACCGCCGCTTCCTGCGACGCGGCGCCGGACGTCTTACATCATGCGGCCGCGGCGAAACAACATCATCGCGGCAGGCGTGTCATACGGCGGGAGCGGCCTTCAGCGCATCCTGATGCACGACGATCCGAGCGTGGTAGGGGACGCGCGTGTAGAGATCCATGACGTCCTGGTTGACCAGGCGCACGCAGCCCGACGATGTCGCCTTGCCGATCGATGCCCATTCCGGCGAGCCATGCAGGCGATAGAGCGTATCCTGGCCATTCTGGAAGATGTAGAGCGCCCGTGCCCCAAGCGGGTTCTTGATACCCGGATCCATGCCGCCGTTCTCGATGGAGAACTTCTTGAGGCTCGGCTGGCGCGCGACCATCTCGTTCGGCGGTTTCCAGCGGGGCCAGGGCTGCCGCCAGTGGATGACGCCTTCGCCCTGCCAGGCAAAGCCGTCCTTGCCGATGCCGACGCCGTAGCGCATCGCGGTGCCGCCGGGTTCGACCACGTAGAGGAACCGGCCGGGCGTGTCGACGACCACCGTGCCCGGCAGTTCGCCGGTTGGATCGACCACGCGCTGGCGATAATATTTCGGGTCGATCTGCTTGTAGGGGATGGCGGGCAGCAGGTGGCCGCTGTCCTCGACGGCTGCGTATCGAGCCTGCAGCTCCGCTTCGCTCGGAGGCTCGATCGGGCGGCGGGCCATTTCCGGGACCGGAGCCCGTTCGGCGGTGGTGGCGCAGCCGGCAAGCGTCGCGGTCATCGAAACGGAGCCGATAACGAAGGCGCGCCGCGACATCAGGTATTCGCTGGTCATGGACCGAAAGTTCTTTCTGAAAATCAACGTGTTTGAGCTATTAGCGGTTTCGAGCCCGGACCAGCAAGGCGGCTGCGCATCACATCACGGTGACTTGCCGTCATCGATCTGCTGGCGAATTCAATCCGTCGCCCTGGCCTCGTAGAACGCCCTGACGTCCCCCGCAAAACTCCTGCGCGAATCCGGCCTGGTGTAGAACATGTGTCCGCCGCGATAGACCTTGAGTTCGGCGCGGCCGGCAGCGAGTTCGGGCGGCAGGTGGTCGATGACGTAGCGGCTGGCGCCGTAAGGCGTCAGCGCGTCGCTGTAGCCGTGGGCGATCATCAGCTTGAAGGACGGGATGACCGAAAGCAGGTCGCGGATATCGGTTGACGCGCTGGCGAGCGAGCGCGAATCGCCGCCACGGCTGCCGTTCCATTCCCACCGACGGTTCACCTCCTCGTTCAACAGCGAGTAGGTCATTTCACTCGCAAACCCGAGTTCGTTGCGGGCATAGGCGGCAAAGGCCGCGCCATAGGCGCGGGTGTAACCTTCGAGGATCGGGTCGTCGTTGCGGGTGACGGCCTCCTCCGGATAGGCATCCGGCACCCCATAGGACGCGTCGTAGGGGCTGACGATTTTTCCCGGTCCCCCCATCTGCTTGGCATAGACGTCGCCGACAAAACCGCGGGTTCGAGCCACGACGTCCTTTGGAATGCCGGTGAGTTCGGACACCCGGCCGTAGAACGCTTCGGCCTCCTGGCCGGTCGGGGAGGGGCCGGCAAGCCCGACGAGATAATCGCTGGTCGCGAAACGTTCGGCCTCGGTGAGCTTTTGCGGCGTGAACTGGTTGCGACGCTCCAGCTCGGCTGCGGCGAGCGAGGGAAGCTGCAGCGCCGCGCTCAAGGGATCGTCGGAATTGGCGAGGAACCGGCCCTCGACCAGCGGCGACAGCATGATGATGCCGGACGCGAGTATCCCTTGGCTGTTCTTCAGAGACACGGCGACCTTGGCGGCGCGAAAACCGCCATAACTTTCGCCGAGCAGGTATTTCGGCGCATCGAGCCGGTTGTTTTTCTGGACGTAGAGCGCGATCGCCTTGGACAGGCTGTCGGCATCCTGCCGCACGCCGTAATAGCTGCCGGCCGCATCATTGCTGGCGGCGCGGCTCCAGCCGGTACCGACCGGATCGATCAGCACGAGATCGGTGAAGCCCAGCCAGCTTTCCGGATTGTCCTTCAGCCGGGGCGTGGTGCCGTTGTCGCCGGTCGCGCCGAATTCCAGGATTTTCGGGCCGACCAGGCCGAGATGCAGATAGGCGGAGGCAGCGCCCGGGCCGCCGTTGAAGGCGAAGGTGAGCGGCCGACCGGGAGCCCGGTTCCTGGCGATATAGGCGGTATAGAAGATCTTCGCCGAGCGGTTGCCGTCCTGGCCGAACAGATCGAGCGTGCCGGCCGTCGCAGTATAGGGGAGATCGCCGGAAGGCGCCTTGAAGACATGTTCGGTGGTGGAATCGGCCGGGATCAGGCTGAATATGCCGCCACCGCCGCCGGCACCTTGCTCCGTCTGGCGGCCGCGCTCGCGGTTCTCGTCACCGCCGCGCGGCTGCTGCGCCCAGGCTGGTCCCGAAAGCACCAGCGCTGAAAGGGCCAGGACTATGGCGAGAGATGCAATCATCCGATGAAACGTCAAACTGAAATCCTCCTTGACCAGCCGCACCCTATGTAGGGCGGCGCGCCGATCCGCAAAACTCAACTCCTTTTGATCGGCGGATCGAGCTGCTTGTTTCTGTGTGAAGATACCGGCCATTTCGATGTCGCGGGGCGAAAACTGCAAATAACGGTGCAAATCCGCCGGCCGACGGTGCGGATTGTCGCGCAATCGATGGCCACAAGCGCACATAAAATTTACGCTCGCCGCCATGATTCCCAAGGCCGTATCACCGAAGACGCCGTTTCAGCCCATGCCGGCGGCTCGCTGGGCAGGTCCCCAGATCTTTGCCGCAGACGCTGCGGATGCCGCATTCATGGCCGGGGGCGCGCTTTATCCGCTCGACCAGGTCGTTCGCGCCGAACCTGACTGGGCTGGCGCCTGGCGGCAGCGGCTGGCGCTGAAATGCGCGGCAGCGGCCGTTCGGCTTGCGGGGCGATCGGAAGACGAAGCGGGGCTGCGCGATGCGTGGCTGCTGCGCAAGCCGGGGGACGATCCCGGCCCTGCCGGGCAGATCCTTTCCGCCTGGAAGCGGCTTGGCTCGCGTTCGGCCGCGCTCGATGCGGACATGCTGCAGGCGACAGCCGGAATGCTTGGCATCAAATGGGACGAGCCGCTGGCAACGCTCACGCAGATTTTCGAGGACCACAGCCTTGCCGGATCGGCAGCGCCGTTTGCGGCCGCCGCGATCATCCGCGAGACGCATACGATCCGCCCGGATGCCGAAGCGCTCGGCTGGTGGCTCGCCGATCTCCTGCTGGCGCAGAAGCTGCGCTGGTCCGTGCCGGTGCCGCTGTTGATGAGCCAGCGCTTTTCGTCGGTGTTCCGCGCCGAGGGTGGGCGCGGGCGCATCCGGCCCGGCGAAGAAGGGTTCGACCGGGCAATCTGCATTGCCCTGGTGAATGCAGCGACCGAAGCCGGCCGGCTGGCGGCGGAGATTGCCCGGCGCGCCGAGCGGCTTGCCTTGGTCACGCCAAAGCTGCGTGCGAAAGGAGCAGAGGATGGGCTGCGCCTGCTGCTCTCCGATGACGCCGTGTCGGGCTCCCTTCAAACGCCGAATCTGTCCCGTTTCGCGTCGCGCCGGCTGTTCGAGCGGCTGCAGCAGCTGGAAGCGGTGCGCGAGCTCTCCGGCCGCCCCACATTCCGCATCTACGGGCTCTAAGCATGGCGAAGCGGGCACGACAGGTCGTAATCGACAAGGAACTTCTCCACCTGACGCAGGAGGAGCGTCATCGCCAATGGGCGGCGCGGGTGGAAGCGGTGATCTTTGCCTCTTCCGAGCCCGTCACACGGAAAGCGCTGGAGCGCGTCGTCGGCGAGGATTGCGATATCGAAGCGATCATCGAGGAGATCCGCGCGGCACTCGATGATCGGCCTTATGAACTCGTCGCGGTTGCCGGCGGCTGGCAGCATCGCACCCGGCCGGAATTCGCCGATGTCATCCATGCCTCCGGCGCCGCCAATGCCCCTCCGGCGGACCTGACCGATCACCAGGCCTTGGTGCTGATGACGGTCGGTTATTTCCAGCCGGTGACGCGCGCCGAAATCTCGAAGATTTTCGGGCGCGAGGTGAGCCGCGATACGATCGCCACGCTGCGGCAGCTCGGCTTCCTCGCCTCTGGTCCGCGCAGTCCGACGCCCGGTGCGCCTTATACCTATATCACCACGCCTGCTTTCCTCACCGCCTTCGGCTTCGACACGCTGCGCGACCTGCCGGACACGGAGATGCTCGAGGATGCCGGGCTGCTGAGCCGCACGCTGCCGGTCGATGATTTCGTCGAGCCGGAACTGGAAGACGAGGACGATTGACCGCAATGCTTGAAATGCGCGGAGATTGAGCTCATATTGAACGGCAGATGATCAAAATCGGATCAGGATTGCCCCATGGCTCATGCCTTTGAAATCAGCGCCGCCGCTTTCCGTGAACCCCAGTCCGCGCTTCTCTCGGCGCGGCGGGTGGCCGATCTTCTCGGCTTGACGCATGCGGAACTGGCAAAACTGATCGGTGTTGCCCGCAACACGCTGACGGCCAAAAGCGGCGCCCGCAAGGTCGATATGGCGCTCTCCCCGGTCGTTCGCATTCTGGCGATGGCGAGCGAGATGGCCGGCGACGAAAACCGCGCGGCGATCTGGTTCAAGCACCAGCCGATCCCGGGCTGGGCCGGCAAGACGGCTTACGACCTCGTCGGTGAAGGCAAGGCCGACAAGGTCCTCGCCTATCTGGAGGCGGTGCGCTCCGGCGTTTATGCCTGAATTGGCCTCTGAATCGGGCATCCTCTGGCGTGCCTACGTGCCGCGCTGGGCGCATGCGCCACTTTCCGGCGACGGTGCTGCCCGTTTCGGCGGCCGCTGGAACCCGGTCGGCGCGCCGACAATCTATGCCGCGCGCGAGCTTTCCACCGCCTGGGCGGAATATAATCAGGGTTTCGTGCAGCACCCGGCGCTGATCGCCCAGCTTCGCCTCGACGACGCGCGGCTCGCGGACCTGACCAGCCCGGAGGTTCTGGCCGGTCTCGGTGTCGAGGAGGCGATCCACCGCTGCGAATGGCGCGATGATCTTGATGCCGGGCGGTTGCCGTCAACGCATCTCCTCAGAGAGAGGCTGCTCCAGGAGGGCCATGACGGCGTGGTCTATCCATCCTTCATGTCGCCGGGCGGAACTTGTATCGCCTTCTGGCACTGGAACGGCAAAGACCAGCCGAGGCTCACGATCACGGACCCCGACGGCCGGCTTCCCAAAAGCCCGGCTTCCTGGTTATAGATGGGAAGCGGCGCAGTGTCTTTCCACCATGGAAGTGATCGACGCAGCAGGAAAACCGTAGCCTCTCGATGTCACACCCCCGGCTGTATGGAAAATACTCCGTTCAACCTTGGCATTTAAAATTTAGTGGAATGTAATGTTTTGGATGCATGATGGGCCGAGAGAAAGCGGTGCAAATGCAGCAGAACATTCGTATCACATCGCACGTCACGATCGTGCTGACCTTGCTGACAGCCCTGACAGCGCTGCTGCTCGCCGGCTTCATGTGGCTTGCCTCCGCCAAGGTGGATGATCTCGCCTTGACCCGCCAGAAGGGTTACGTTGAACAGGGCCTCGACGAGCAGGTGAAAGCCGTACAGCATGAACTGGAAAGCGTCACGGTGTGGAACGACGCGGTCCTGCTTGTCGCCAAGGACGATCACACATGGATTGCCGACAATATCGGCGCATGGATGCACAAGTATTTCAGCCATGACCGCACCTACGTGTTCAACGAGCGGAACGAGCTGGTCTTCGCCATGCGCGACGGCGAGGATATTGCGGCCCTGACCTTTCTTGACGATGAAAAGGCTGCGGCTACCCTGCGGGACGATGTCCGGGCGGTGCTCCACAAGCGGATCGCGCCCGGCGATTCCAATGCCCCTGTGCTTGCCGAGGTTTTCGCGGAGAAGATCCTCTCGATCGCCGGCCGGCCGGCTGTCGTCAGCGCAAGACCTATCGTCCCGAGCAGCGACGAGGTGTCGCTCGATCCCGGCAAGGAATTCATCGCGGTTGCAGTCCGGTTCCTGGATGCCAGCGCCGTCGAAAAAATCGCCCGTTACGCTCGGATCGAGACGCTGCATTTTACCACCGACATGGCGGAATCGACTGCGGCAATCCCGGTCGTGGCCTCTGCCGGCCCGACGCTTGGATATATGGCGTGGCAGCCGATCCGGCCGGGCCTGATGCTCATCGAGCAGATCGCTCCGGTCGGCATTGCCGGCATCATCGTGGCAATGGGGGTGGTGATCTTCCTCGGCCGGGGCCTGCGCAAGACGTCTCTCGATCTGTCCGACAGCCGTCTGGCGCTGATGCGCCACCGCGACCAGCTCGAAGAGAGCGTCAGGCTCCGGACGGCGGAGATCGAGCGTCAGCGGGAGGAACTGGACAGGCTCTTGGCGCAGGAGCGCCATGTGAATGCTCTGCAGCGCCAGTTCGTCACCATGGCGTCCCATGAGTTCCGCACGCCGCTTGCCATCATCGACGCGGCGGCGCAGCGCCTGTCGCGCACGAAAACGACCCAGAAGCCCGAATATGTGGAAGAGAAGTCCGCCCAGATCCGCTCCGCCGTGCTTCGCATGGTGGATCTGATGGAGAGCATCCTGTCGGCGGGCCGGCTGGAGACCGGCAAGACGACGCTGAAGCCGGAGCGCCTCTCGCTGGCGGAGATCATCGAATCCTGCTGCGCCCGACAGATGGATGTTCGCAATTCCCACACGATTCACCGGGACCTTTCGCAACTGCCGCAGACGATCCTTGCCGATCGCACAACGATCGAGCAGGTCTTCACCAACCTGCTTTCGAATGCCGTCAAATATGCCCCCCACGCCCCGGACATCCATATCCGGACCTCGACGAAGAACGGCATGTCCTATGTATCGATCCAGGATGCCGGCATCGGCATGGATGCCGAGGACCTGCCGAAGCTATTCCAGCCCTATTACCGGGCCCGCAGCGCGACCGGCATTGCCGGCACCGGCATCGGCCTCAACCTCGTCAAGCAGATCGTCGACCTGCATGGCGGTTCCATCTCCGTCGAAAGTGCGCTCGGCCGGGGAACAACATTCACGGTGGCGCTCCCGAACAAGGGACCGCTCGCAACTCTCATCAAACGTGCAGCTTAGGGAAGAGCAGGATGATTACCGTATTATGCATCGACGACGAAGCGGATATCCGCCAGCTCATCGTCGAAGAACTGGCGGACGCCGGATTTGCAACTCTGGAGGCGGCCAATGGCCAGGAGGGTCTCGAAGCCATCCTGGCGTATTGGCCGGATATCGTCATCTGTGACATTTCGATGCCCGTCATGGACGGTCATCAGCTCCTGGCGGAAATCCAGATGAACCATGCCGAGCTTTTCAACATCCCCTTCATCCTGCTGTCGGCCTTGACGGACAAGGACAATGTATTGACCGGTCTGCGGGCAGGGGCGGCGGACTATCTGACCAAGCCGATCGATTTCGATCTTTTGCTGGCCAAGCTCGCCGGCTGCATTGCGCGCCTCGAAAACGACAGGGCCGTCGGCCGGGCACTTTGATTTCAAGGCCAGACGGCGTGACAGTCCGCAGCCGGCGTCGGGTCTATCGCCGCCGCTGTGGTCTCGCCGTGATTTCGGTTGAGGTGACTTTCCGGACGAGGCTCGCGGTCCGAGTTCGTGCCCGGTGCGAGCCTCTAACCGTCATCATGGCGGCTGTGGAAGCTAAGAACGGACCCTATGCCGCCGTCAAGTCAACGTTTTGTTAAGCATCGGCGCCTAACGCCCCGCCGGGTTGACGAAAGACATTCGCCGGCAGCCGGCGCCTGTCACTCCCCCTTCGAGGGTTCGTCGCGGTCGCGAAGATTGCGGGCGATGAGGCGACAAAGCTCGCGGAATTGCTGGTAGCTGTCCTGCGGCAGGAACGAAAACACTTCGCGCTCGACGACGTCGGCGGCCGCATCGCAGGCCTTGATCATCCGCTTGCCTTCGCTCGTCAGGCTCATGCGCAGGATGCGGCGGTTGGCCGGATCTTCCTTGCGGGTGATGAGATTGCGGCGCTGCAGCCCGCCGATCAGCTCGTTCATCGTCTGCGGCGTCACGAAAAACCGGCGCGACAGTTCGGCCGAGGAAAGGCCGTCGCGGCTGCCGATCACGCTCAGCACCGTATATTGAATGCCGGTCATCTGCAGCGCCGACAGCGCCGCCTCCAGCCGGCTGCGCACGGCATGATTTGCCTGGTTCAGGAAGTAGATTGCCCGGGGTTGCTGCATCACCCAGTCGCTGGTGCTTGCTTCTTCGGGCTTCATGTCTTCAGCCATCACGATGCGGCGACCTTCTTTAAAACGGTTATATAAGCGGGGTAGCGGAGAAAATGCAGCCGCACAAGCCGGGTTGGACGAAACCCTCAACTTACTGGCGCGCCGAGCCGCACCGACAGGGATCTGGCAGCGCGCAACGTGGCGGTCAGCGGCAGGCCGGAAGGCGCAATATCGAACCCATCCTGGCGGCCGAGCACGGTGATCACCGCCTTCAGGTGTGCGCGGTGATCGAAGACGGGAGCCGCAACGGCGGAAAAATCCGGCACCGTGGCAGGCAGCGTGGCGGCGTAACCTTCGCGGCGGACATCGGCGAGTTCGGTTATGAAACGGGTGATCGAGGCCGGCGTTTCTCCGCTCTGGTGCATCATGGTTTGCAGGTGATGTTCCCATTCGGCTTTCGGCAGGTTGGCCATGAAAACCCGGCCGGTCGCCGTCGGCCACAGGCGGACCAGCGAGCCGACCTTGATCTCGTAGACGCTATCGGAACGGCCCTCGATCTTGTCGACCACGACAGGCGCATCACCGTTCCACACCGCCAGCGTCACCGTCTCGCCGAGCTCGCCGGCAAGCTGCGAGATCGTCGCGCGTGCAAGGCTGAGGAAATCGGTGCGCGAAAGCGCGGCAAGCCCGAGCTGCAGCGCCGAATCGCCAAGATCGTAGAGGCCGGAAAGCCGGTCCTGGGCAATGAAGCCGGTGCGCACCAGGCTGACGAGATAGCCGTGCGCCATGCTCGGCGTCATGCTGGCGGCAGCCGCGATATCGTTCAGCCGCATGGCGCGGCCGGCATGCTGAATTGCCGTCAGCACCCGCAGGCCCTTTTCGAGCGACTGAATGCCGGCAGCCTTCACCTCCGGGTCCCTTCCTGCCGCTCCCTGCAATACCTGCGCGTCCATGACCTCTCCGCTTGACGTGTTCGTTCCTCATTATACAATATACCTGAATGATTTCAATAATATTGAAACCAACGCGAAGGATGGGAGGAAAACCTTGGCGGAATATCTGGTTTGTTCGGAGGATGAGATCGCCGATGGCGGCCGCAAGGTCGTCGCCTGCGGGGAGCGGGAGATCGGCATTTTTCGGGTGAAAGGCGCCCTGCATGCCTGGCACAACATGTGCCCGCACAGGCAGGGGCCGATCTGTCAGGGCCGCATCTATCCCGAAGTCGTCGAACCCGTGGATGACAAAGGCGAAGTGCGGACGCTTCAATACAATGAAGAGAACATGCACGTCGCCTGTCCATGGCACGGCTGGGAATTCAACCTGGAGACCGGCCGGAACGCAGGGCCTGCAAAATACCGCCTGCACCGCGCCGAACTGGCCATCCGGGAGGGGCAGATCTATGTCGTCCTCTGATCCGACTTTGCGCAACGACCCCTATGGCTGGATCGAGGACGCTACCGCCGAGATCGAGAAGGCGACGGCCGAGCTGCTGGAAAACGGCGAGGCATCGCGGGTCTCCGACGAAGCGGTGGCGCGGATGATGACGGCGGCGATCCGGCTTTATGTCGCCAAGAGCGACGGCGAGGAGCGCACGTTCCGGCCGCTGACCGGCACCCGCGACAAAACGGTGACCGCCACCGAGGCGCTGTCAGCCGTTTCCGAAATCCTGCGCGCCCTGCATCTCGGGCCAATGGAACTGGCGCTCTGGTACCGGCGTCGGCCGGATGAACTTTGAGGCATAAATCCACTCTTTCGCCTGAGGAGAGCGAACATGGATATTTCCAACAAGGATCGCGCCCGCGAATTGCCGGTGCAGCAGATCGACGTGTTTACCGATACGCGCGACATCCTGGCGCATGCCAACCGGGCCGCCAGGAAGCGCGGTTTCGAGGACTGGCTGATCTGCGATGTGGACGCTCACCACACCGAGACGATTTCCTGGCACGAACTAGTGCAATATATCGAGGATCCGGTCATCCGCCATCAGGCGATGCTCTTCCACGACGAGAAGATGGGCACCGCCTCCTACGGTTTGAACGGCGACATGGGCCTCAAATACCAGGATGTCGGCGGCCGTATTCCGCACCAGGCCGGCATCCGCGAAAAGGTCGATGACGGCGGCGTGCACCGCGACGTGACCCTGTCGCGGCGGGCGATGAGCGCTCTCGGCGTCGACTATATGGTGCTGTTCCCGACGCCGATGCTGACGCTCGGCCTGCATCCGCAGCCGGAAATGGAGGTCTATCTCGGCCGCGCCTATAACCGCTGGCTGATCGACAAGGTGTTGACCAAGGACGACCGGCTGAAGACGCTCGCCTATCTGCCCTTCAACGTGCCCAAGGAAGCGGAGCGCACCATCGAGGAGTTCGCTGGCCAGCCGGGCGTCATCGGTTTCTGCGTACCGTCGGTGCGACACAAGGCGGTGCACCACAACGACTACATGCGCATCTATGCGATGCTCGAAGAGCGCAACCTGCCGATCGCCTTCCACGCCGCCTATCACTGGCAGGACCAGTCGCTGGCGACCATCAACCGCTTCCTCGGCATGCATGCGCTCGGCTTCGTATGGTGCAACATGGTGCATATGACCAACTGGATCCTTAACGGTATTCCGGAGCGGTTTCCGAAGCTCAAAAGCATCTGGGTGGAAAGCGGGCTCGCCTGGATCCCCTTCCTGATGCAGCGGCTCGACGACCAATACCTGATGCGCCCGTCGGAAGCGCCGCAGCTGAAGAAGCTGCCGAGCGAATACATGCGCGAAAACTGCTGGTACACGACCCAGCCGATGGAGACGGTGAACATGAAGGCGCTGCAATTGACGCTGGAGATGATCAACGCCGAGAGCCAGCTCCTGTTTGCGTCCGATTGGCCGCATTTCGATTTCGACCTGCCGCAGGAGATTTACGACCTGCCGTTCCTCTCCGAGCAGGCGAAGCGGAATATCCTGGGGCTGAACGCTGCAAAACTGTTCAATCTGGACCCAACGCCACGTAAGACATTGTGATCTAGGATTCCGCGTCAGGCGGGTACCGCCCCTCATCCGTCTGCCGGCACCTTCTCCCAGTTGAGGAGAGGGTGGCCGAGCGAAGCGGAGGCCGGGTAAGGGGCCAGTGGCACGCAATCAATCAAGAGAGGCAATCTCACATGACCATGACCGGAGGCGATTCCATCGCCGCTTCATTGCGCGCCCACCATGTGGACACCGTCTTCGGCATACCGGGTGCCCAACTCTACGGCCTGTTCGACGCCTTGCAGCGGGACGGGATGCGAGTGATCACGCCGCGCCACGAGCAGACCTGCGCCTATATGGCGTTTGGTTATGCCCGCGCCTGCGGCAATCCCGGTGTCTATTCCGTCGTGCCAGGCCCGGGCGTACTGAACACCGGTGCTGCGCTTCTGACCGCCTGGGGCTGCAACGAGCCGGTCCTGTGCCTGACCGGCCAGGTGCCGACCGCCTTTCTCGGCAAGGGTCGTGGCCATCTGCACGAGATGCGCGACCAGCGCGCCGTGCTTGCCGGCATCGCCAAGTCCGCCGAACGCGCCGACAAGGCACAGGACGTGTCTGCCGCAATCGCCCATGCGTTTCGCGAGATGCGCTCGCTCAAACCCGGCCCGGCGACGGTCGAAATGCCTTGGGAACAATTCGTGGCGGAAGGCGAATTCGAGATCGTCTGGCCGCTCGAAAATCATCCGGATCCGGTGGCGGACGTGGCGATCGGCGAGGCGGCAGCCGCGATCGGCAGGGCAGAGCGGCCGATGATCTTCGTCGGGCCTGGCGCGTTCGAGGCCCGTGACGAGGTGCTGCGGCTTGCGCAAATGCTGCATGCGCCGGTGGTCGGCTTTCGTTCTGGACGCGGCGTCGTCTCCAACCGCCACGAACTCGGTCTCACCATCGCCGAGGCGCGGAAGCTCTGGCCGGTGGTCGATTGCGTCATCGGCATCGGCACCCGGCTCGAAGTGCCAAGCTGGCGTTGGAAGCCGAGAACCGAAGTGCCGGTGGTGCGGCTGGAAATCGACGCGGAGGAACTGACCCGCACGCCGGAGGCCCTCGGCGTGCTCGGCCGGGCAAAGACCTCCCTCACGGCGCTGCTTGCCGAACTCAGGCCGCGGACACCTTCCGACGACTGGCGGCAAGCGATCCGAAAGGCGCGCGCGCAAACGGCGCAAGCCATCCAGGAAATCTCTCCGCACTACGGATATCTTCAGGCGATCCGCGCAGCCCTTCCCGACGACGGCATCCTCGTCGAGGAGGTCTGCCAGGCCGGTTTCGCCTCCTGGTACTGCTTTCCGGTCTACGAACCGCGGACCTTCGTCTCGACCGGCTTCCAGGGCACGCTCGGCTTCGGATTTCCGACGGCGCTCGGTGTGAAAGTGGCGCGGCCGGACGTTCCGGTGGTGTCGATATCCGGCGACGGCGGCTTCATGTTCGCCGCCCAGGAACTGGCGACCGCCGCCCAATACGGCATCGACGTCATTGCCGTCGTCTTCAACAATTCCGCCTTCGGCAATGTGAAGCGCGACCAGAGCGATGCTTTTGGCGGACGACTGATCGGTTCGGAGCTGAAGAACCCGGATTTCGACAAGCTTGCCGCCGCCTTCCATGTGGATTTCGCCCGGGTGAGTGCGCCGGAGGATCTCCGCACCGCAATCGAGACCGCGATTGCCCGCGGCGGGCCGTGGCTGATCGAGGTGCCGCTGGACCTCGCCCATGAGGTCAGTCCCTGGACATTCATCCACGGATGATCCGTCGATGATGAATTCCGTTCGACATGGACGAAAATGCCTATCGTCATGGCAGGGAGCCGTATAAAGTCGGCTCCAAGATTTCGATCCGGGGAGGGCATCGTTTCCGTGACATCAGACCAGAAAACCATGCGTATCGTTGTGCTGACTGCGGTCCTGCCGCCTTCGGTTCTCTCGACCCTCGAAGGCATGGGCGGGCGGCAAATGTCGGTCGCGGAGGTCGCTGCCGGGGGTGAGATGCCTGGCGTGCAGGTGCTGGTCACCGATCCAGGCGTCGGCGCCAACGCGGATGTGCTGGCAAAATTCCCCGATCTGAAACTGGTCGCCTGTTACGGCATCGGCATCGACTCGATCCATATGCCGACCGTCAAGGCGCGCGGCATCGGCATTTGCAATACGCCGGGCCTGCTCACCGAGGATGTCGCCGATCTCGCCATGGCGCTGATGCTGGCTTCCGCCCGCGATATCGTGCCCCAGACCCAATATATCCGTGACGGCCGATGGACGACAGTCGCGGCAAAAGTCCCGCTCGGCCGCTCGCTCAAGAACAAGGCGATCGGCATTGTCGGGTTCGGCAATATTGGCGCGGCGATTGCCGAACGGGCCAGCGCCTTCCGCATGCGGGTTTCGTATCATGGGCCGCGGCGGAAACCTGTTCCCTATACCTATGTGCCGGACCTCGTCGCGATGGCGAAAGAGAGCGATTTCCTCGTCATCGCCAGCCGCGGCGGCGAGGACACGAAGAACATCGTCAACCGGCAGGTGCTGGAGGCGCTGGGACCTCAGGGCACGCTGGTCAACGTCTCGCGCGGTTCGATCGTCGACGAGGCGGCGCTGGTGGAGGCGCTCAAAACCGGCAAGCTCGGCTTTGCGGCACTGGACGTGTTCGCCAACGAGCCGAGAGTTTCGGAAAAGCTGCTGTGGATGCCGAATGTCATCATGACGCCGCACCAGGGCAGCGCCACCGCGGAAACCCGCCTCGCCATGGCCCTTCTGCTGGTCGAGAATGTCCAGGCGTTTTTCAAGGGAACGCCGCTGCCGACACCGGTGGTCCCGATCGCGATCTGGGCTTTTGAACTCTAGGGAGGAAGTCACATGGCATTTCAACGTCACGTCATCGGACTGGCAGGACAGGACGACGGGCAGGAGGTCGTTACCGAATTCGACCGGGCCGCGGTCACCGACGAGGAATGGGCCGTGCGCGTCGATCTGGCCGCCGCCTATCGGCTGGCCGCGCTCTACGGCTGGGACGACCTCATCTACACGCATATCTCAGCCCGCGTGCCGGGCAGCGAAGACCACTTCCTGATCAATCCGTTCGGGCTCGCCTTCGATGAGATCAAGGCAAGCAACCTCGTCAAGATCGACCACGAGGCGAAGATCATCGGCAAGTCGGACTACCCGGTGAACGGCGCCGGTTTCGTCATCCATCACGCCGTGCACAAGGCGCGCCACGAACTGAACTGCGTCATGCACCTGCACACCGAGGCAGGCATGGCGCTTTCGATGCTCGATTGCGGCCTGCTGCCGCTCTCCCAGCATTCGATGTTTTTCTACAACCGCATCGGCTATCACGGCTACGAGGGCCTGGCCCTCAACATGGAAGAGCAGGAAAGGCTGATCCACGATCTTGGTCCGCACAAGAACATGATCCTCAAGAACCACGGCACGCTGACATCGGGCGAAAGTGTCGGCGAGGCGTTCGTGTGGACCTTCTGGCTGGAAAAGGCAGCCCGCGCCCAGCTCGCCGCCATGGCCGCCCAGCCGCAGGGCCTCACGATCCCGGAAGAGAAGATCGCCGAGCTGACCGCGCATATGTACGAGATGTCGCCGGCAAAGCCTGGACTGAAAGAATGGCCCGCGATGCTGCGCAAGCTGGATCGGATCGATCCGAGTTATCGGGACTGATTTCTGGAAGCCCCGCTACCTGCGGTAAAGCTGGCAGTTCCGGGTGCCGAAATTGAACTTGCTCCGAAGGCGCCTTAGGGGCCTCTGCATAAATCGCTGCTACGAGGCGTGACCTTACCGCTCGTCGCCGATTGAGTGCTGGATGGATCTGATGGCCGCCTTCAGCGGCAAGATGTTTTCCGTCACCACCACTTAAATCACGTCATCCGCAATTTTATGGTACTCGTGGCGCAGGATGTTACCGATGCCGCGGATCTTCTTCCATGGAATGTCGGGAGCGAGGCTCAATAGCTCGTCAGGGATGTGACGACAGGCTTCCGACACAATCTCCAGCGCCCGCTGGGTGCCGAGGCGCAGCAGCCAATCGCGTTCAAACTCCGCCAGAGACTTCCCGGCGGTATGGGTTTCAATGCCTTCGATGGCTTCCAGGATTTCAGCCAGAACCGGCCCGACCTTGCGCTTGACCATCAGAAAACACGGATGGCGGATTGCTCGATGTCGGTGCGCAGCATCGGATGCAGGCTGCTGCGGGTCGTCACGTCAACCTCCACGGCAAGCTCTTCCTCCAGGAACTGCTTAATCCCGACCAAGTCGAGGAGCGAGAACTGTTTGCCGGGATCGTAGTCAATGAACAGATCGAGATCGCTCGACGCCTGTGCCTCGTCGCGGACCGTCGATCCGAAAAGGTACAGGGCGGTAGCGCCCATGCCCTTCACGGCATCTGCGTGCTGTTGAAGCTTCTGAATGGCGTCGGTGCGGTTCATGTCGATAGCTTATATCATTCCGCACAAGGCATCCAGCGTCGTCATCTGACGGGATGGCTGGGCTCTGTTCTTTAGTATTTCAGCCGTTGAAGGCCCGTTGCATGAAAGTTACGTAAACGGGATTGGCAGCTTTAAGAATGCTCGTAGTTTGCCCGGCCTGCGAGATAGGTGACGTTTTGTACCGGAGACATGGGTGACACTTTTCGCTTTTTGGCGGGAGGTGTTGATCCCGTGGAAAGAGACTTCGGTGATGGAGGAACGTCTACGTTTTGTCGCCCGGCTTCTGGAGGGCGAAGGTGAGCGATGTGTGCCGGGAGTTCGGCATCTCGCCCAAGACCGGCTACAAAATCTTCAATCGCTACAGGCAAGACGGTCTGGAGGCACTGACGGATGGCTCGATCCGGGTTGGGAAATGAAACGGGATCTCGTTAATGCTTAATTAAGGATCTCCTTGCAGACGGCGGAGGGTGTGCGATGCTTCCCTAACATGGGGAAGTAGATCATGGACATGCGAACTCAGACACCCGATGAAACATACGAACCTCCACCTGAGCACCGCTTCCGGGTCGAAGCCGCGATGCTGGAGATGATCGAGCGCCTTCAAGAGGAAGGGCTCAGCAGGCAAGAAATCGCGCTGATCCTCGCCGACGCCGCGGATGAGTACGTCATCATAATAGCTAACATGATGAGCGCTGCGACGCCGCCGCGTCAGCAGCACCAGTAGGGCAGCGGAGACAGCGAAACTGTCGGGCATCTGTCCGGTCAAGGCATGGGTTAAGGGCGCCAATATTTCGCGCGGCACGTTGGCCGGCAACGCCTGGGACCGGCTTGTCTTCCCCTGGCGCTTTATTATCCGGTCACTGCCGCGGCTGCTCTCCGGCTCGACGGTGGTCTCTCACTATGTAGAACTCGTCCAGCCCTTCGCCAAAGGTGGACATATATCTTGCTTACGACGAAGAAAGCCGGCGTTTCCGCCGGCTTTCTTCTGGATTCTGGCCGTTGCTAGTCCTCGGACGCGGGTCCGGGGCTACGCCCGAACGCTCCTCACTGCTGCGGGATCTGGGCGATCGCGACGTAATCCTTCCACTCCGCGATGGTCTTGATCATCAGAGCCTGGGCTTCGGCCGGGGTAGAGATGTAAGCGTCGCCACCCTGGTCGGCCAGGAACTTCTGGGTTTCCGGCTGCTGCAGAACGGTGTTGAACCAGCCGTTGATCTTGGTGGTGATGTCTACCGGCGTGCCCTTGGCGACCATGGCACCCCACCAGCCGAGCTGGTCGACGTCAAAGCCCTGTTCCTTCAGGGTCGGAACGTCGGGAGCGCCCTTCATGCGTTCCGGCGAGCCGACGCCGAGAAGACGGAAGCGGCCTTCGCGCTGCTGGGCAAGGGCAAAGACCGGATCGTAGGAACCGAAGTCCATGGCACCGCTGGTCATGTCGTTGAGCGAGTCGGCGGCGGTCTTGTACTGGACCGAAACGGTCTCGAGCCCGGCCTTCTGCTTGTAGACTTCGGCCATGACCTTGCCCGAAGTGGCGTTGACGGCATAGGAACCACCGTCGCCCTTTGCCTTCATGGCGGCCGTCAGTTCCTTCAGATCCTTGTAGGGCGCGTCCTTGGCGACGGCGATCATGAAGGCCTGCTTGTTGATGGTTGCGATCGTCATCAGGTCCTTGCCGACGTCGATCGGCGGCTTCTTCATGATCCACATGTTGCCGGCGATCGAGTTGCCGGAATGGACGAAGATCGTGTAGCCGTCCGGCTTGGAGCGCGACGTGTATTCCGCGGCGATGTTGCTGAGCGCGCCCGGCTTGTTTTCGACGATGATCGTGGCGCCGGCGACCTTGGACACCTTGTCCGCGAAATAGCGGACGAGAACGTCGGCACCCGAGCCCGCCGGGAAGGCGCAGACGAAGGTGATCGTCTGCTCCGGATAAGCCGCCTTTGCGGGTGTCACGGTTGCAATCTGTGCGACCGCCAACATCGCCATGGCGGCGGTGGCTTGCGCGATCTTCTTAAGCCATTTTGTCACTTTTCATCTCCTGTGGCGGTTCGTAAGGGTCCCTGCGAAAGACCTGCCGCACTATGGCGAGAGGGTCTTTCGAATCGGTTGATTAATTTTGCGGAATCTTGGCCATGGCCACATACGTCTTCCACTCCTCGACGGTCTTGGCGAGCAGTGCCTGACCCTCGTCCGGGGTGCCGACATAGACGTCGCCGCCGAATTTCGCGAGGAAAGCGACGGTATCGGGCTGGGCCAGGACTTCATTGAACAGCGCGTTGATCTTGTCGACCACCGGCTTCGGTGTCGCCTTCGGAACGAAGGAACCCCACCAGCCGAGTTGGTCGATGTCGTAGCCCTGTTCCTTGGCGGTCGGAATGTTGGGCAGCGACTTCAGCCGGATCGGCGAGCCGGTCGCAAGGATCCGGACACGCTTCTCGTTGGCCTGCGACAGGGAGAAGACCGGGTCGTGGACGCCGTAGTCGAGAGAGCCGCTCAGCATGTCGTTGAGCGAATCCTTGGCGTCCTTGAACGAGACTTCAACCGGCTCGACGCCGGCCACCTGCTTGTAGATTTCGCCGAGCACCTTGCCGGACGTGGCAGCGGTGGCGTAGCTGGCTTTGTTGCCCTTTTCCTTCAGTACCCTGGTCAGGTCCTTCATGTCCTTGATCGGGCTGTCGTAAGCCACCACGAACATGAAGGCCTGCTTGTTGATGAAGGAGGTGGTCTGCAGTTCCTTGACGACGTCGATCGGCGGCGCCTTGAACAGCGACATATTGGCTGCCGTCGAGGTGCCGGAATGGACGTAGATCGTATATCCGTCCGGCTTGGCGCGGGCGGCGTACATGGCGGCGATGTTTCCGGCGGCCCCCGGCTTGTTTTCGACGATCACCGTCTGGCCGGAGACCTTGGCGAATTTTTCCGCAAAGAAGCGGACCAGAACGTCGGCGCCGGAGCCGGCCGGGAAGGCGCAGACGAACGTGATCTGGCCGTTCGGATATGCCCCTTGCGCGAACGCAGCAAAGGGCGCGAGCGCGGCGGCCGCGGCGGTTGCCACCATCAGGTTTCTGCGTGAGATTTCAGTGGTCATCGGTACAAGTTCCTCCCTTGAACGCCCCAGTCATTCCCATAAAAGCTTCCCGTGAAGCCCGTTGGACAAGCTTCAGTTTTGCGGGATCTTCGCCAGCGCCACATAGGCACGCCACTCCTCGACGGTCTTCGCAAGAAGCTCGTCGACCTCCTTCGGCGTTCCTTTGTAGACGTCCCCGCCGAACTTGTTCAGGAAGGCTTCCGTTTCCGGCTTGTCGAGCACCTCCCGGAACAGCGAGTTCAGCTTCAGAACGACATCGTCCGGCGTATTGGTCGGCACAAACACACCCCACCATCCGAGCTGGTCGACATTGAGGCCATATTCCTTGATGGCCGGAATCTCGGGCGTCGATTTCATGCGCTGCGGCGAGCCGACCGCAAGCAGCCGCAGGCGCCCTTCGCGCTGCTGGCTGAGCGCGAAGACCGGGTCGAGTGCCGCGAAATCGAGCTGGCCGCTGGTGATGTCGTTCAGGGAATCCGGCCCTGTCTTGTAGGCGACTTCGGTCGCCGAAACGCCCGCCAGCTGCAGGTAGACTTCGGCGAGAACCTTGCCCGAAGTCGCCGTAGAGCCGTAGGTGGCATCGCCAGCCTTGGCCTTCAGATGGTCGGTCAGCTGCTTCATGTCCTTGATCGGGCTGTCTGCCGCGACCGCGATCATGAAGGGCTGCTTGTTGATGAACTGGACGCCGCGCAACGCCTTGGTGACGTCGATCGGGGGCTTCTTGAACAGCGACATGTTGGCCGCGGTCGAGGTGCCGGAATGGACATAGACCGTGTAACCGTCCGGCTTGGCGCGGCTGACATATTCCGCGGCGATATTGCCGTTGGCCCCCGGCTTGTTCTCGACGATTACCGTCTGCTTGGAGACGGCCGCCACCTTTTCGGAGAAGAAGCGGACCAGGATGTCGGCGCCGCTGCCGGCCGGAAAGGCGCATACGAAGGTAATCGTGGCGTTGGGATAGCTGGATTGTGCGAACGAGACACCGGGGAGAACGGCGGCCACGGTGGCCGCCGCAATCAGGGTGCGTCTTGTCAGTCTCGGATGGTGTTCAGTCATTGGCTCCTCCTCCAAAAAACTGTTGCGGAACGTCTGTTATTCCTCCTGGAACGCCTCCTCGCGTGTCTTGCGGAATTGCGGGAAGATGATCAGGCAGAGCATCAGGACGGTCGCCGCCAGAAGCGTGGCCGAGATCGGGCGGTCGATGAAGATCGTCGGATCGCCGCGCGAGATGACCAGCGAACGGCGCAGGTTCTCCTCCATCAGCGGGCCGAGAATGAAGCCGAGCACCATGGGCGCGGGCTCGCAGCCGAGCTTGAAGAGGACGTAACCGAAGACCGTGAAGACGATCATCAGAACCATCATGAACGGCTCGGTGCTCGTCGAGTAGACGCCGATCGCGCAAAACAGCAGGATCGCCGGATAGAGCAGGCGGTAGGGAACCGACAGCAGCTTTACCCAGATGCCGATCATCGGCAGGTTGATGACGACGAGCATCAGGTTGCCGATCCACATCGAGGCGACCATGCCCCAGAAGAGATCCGGGCGGGTGGTCATGACCGCCGCACCCGGCTGGATGCCCTGGATGATCATCGCGCCCATCATGATCGCCATGATCGGGTTCGACGGAATGCCGAGCGTCAGGAGCGGGATGAACGAGGTCTGGGCAGCAGCGTTGTTGGCCGCTTCCGGACCCGCCACACCTTCGACCGCGCCGGTCCCGAACTTGCGCGGGTTCTTCGAGATCTTCTTTTCGAGCGTATAGCTGGCGAAGGAGGCAAGAACCGCGCCGCCGCCCGGCAGGATGCCGAGAAGTGAGCCGAGGCCCGTGCCGCGCAGGGCGGCCGGATAGGCTTCCTTGAATTCTTTTCTCGTCGGCCACATGTCACGCATGCGAGTGCTGATCGCTTCGCGCGGCGCCGGCGGGTTCTCGAGATTGCGGATGATTTCCACGATGCCGAAGAGGCCGAGAACCAGCGGCAGGAAGTCGATGCCCTCCCACAGGCCCGAAAGGCCGAAGGTATAGCGGGTAAGACCCGTGTTGATGTCGGTGCCGACAAGCCCGAGCAGCAGGCCGATCAGGACCATGGCGACGGCCTTCAGGACCGAACCGTGCGCCAGAACGATCGCCATGGTGAGACCGAGCAGCATCAACGCGAAATAATCCGGCGAATTGAACTGCTGGGCGATCGAGGCGAGCGGTGGACCGAAGGCTGCGATGAAGACGGTGCCGATCGTGCCAGCGAAGAAAGAGCCGAGAGCGGCGATCGCCAGTGCCGCGCCCGCGCGGCCCTTGCGGGCCATCTGATGTCCCTCGATACAGGTCACGACCGAGGAGGCTTCTCCCGGCATGTTGACCAGGATCGAGGTGGTTGAGCCGCCATATTGTGCGCCGTAATAGATGCCGGCCAGCATGATCAGCGACGAAAGTGGATCCAGCCCGAAGGTGATCGGCAAAAGAATGGCCAGCGCAGGAATAGGGCCGATGCCGGGAAGAACGCCGATCAGCGTGCCGAGCACGACGCCGATCAGACAGAACATCAGGTTCTCGAGCGAGCCTGCAGCCATGAAGCCGGTTGCGAGGTGTTCAAAGACTTCCATGGATTACCTGCCCCACCAGACGGGCATCGGCTGCCCCAGTGCGTACACGAAGATGATGACGACGAACGCCGCTGTGGCGACAGCGAAGATGACGGTCTCGACGGGGTTGACGTCGCGCCGGGCATAGGCAGCTAACATGATCAACAGGATCGAGGAGATCACCGCGCCGATTTGCGCGATCAGGATGCCGAAGGCGGCAATCGCCAACAGGATGAAGATGATCGGGCGGAGCCGGATGCGTTCGATGGCCGGACCTTCGATCGCCAGCGACTTTGCCGTGACGATCAGCCCGATCAGTGCGATCAGGCCGCAAATGATCATCGGGAAATAGCCAGGGCCCATATTGCGGGCGGAACCGAAGGTGAGGTCGGACCCGATATAGAGGCCGACCGCGCCGAAAAGGATGAACAAGATGCCCGCGCCGAAATCCTGCGGACTTTTGATGACCATGGTTTCCTCCCTGAAAACCCGACTATGTGAACCGGTCTGGCTCCCCTTGGGCGCCGGCCAAACCGTCATTACGCATGTTTCTCGGGCCGCGCCTCGAATTCGCAGCCCTGAATTCGTCTATAGGCAACTAGATTTGACTATATACAAGAGTATTCCTCTTGTCAGTCAATCGAATTCCGCGATCTCCCGTGCCGATCAGATGTCACACCAGCCCGCCCTTTCCGATCCTATCGCATTTATATCAGGAAGCCAGATATCCGAGGTGTAATTTCGTGACATCCTTTCCTGTTTCTGATCTGCGAACTGAAACTTTCCATTGCAGCCACCGCCTCCAAACGGCCTGTCCGAAAGTTCGTGCAGGCAGGTATGAAATTGGTTTTAAACAAAGTCAATTATACTTTATCAAAAATAGTTGACAGGCGCATGCGCGCCGGGGGAGATTGTCGTCAGGATTTCAAAGGATAAGAAAATGAAGGTTTCTGTTGTGGGAGGAGGGATCGGCGGGCTGACGGCGGCATTGTCGCTGCTCCGCCAGGGTTTTGACGTCGACGTGTACGAACAGGCGGTCGAGCTGAAAGAAGTCGGCGCCGGCGTTCAGGTCAGCGCCAACGGCACGCGGGTTCTGTTCGCGCTCGGGCTCGAAGAAGAGATCATGTCGATCGCCTCGCAGGCGCAGGGCAAGGAAATCCGGCTCTGGAATACCGGGCAGACCTGGAAACTGTTCGACCTCGGCCCGCTGTCCATCGAGCGTTACGGTTTCCCCTATATCACCATCCACCGCAACGATCTGCACCAGACGCTGGCAGCCGCCGTGCGCCGCATCAAGCCGGATGCGATCAAGCTCTCGAAGAAATGCGTCGGGATCACCCAGGACGGCAAGGGCGCGACCATCGCCTTTGCCGATGGCACCACCGCCACCTCCGACATCGTGGTCGGCGCCGATGGCGTGCATTCGAGGATCCGCGAGACCCTGTTCGGCCGCGACGACCCGAAATTCACCGGCATCGTCGCCTGGCGCGGCGTCATCCCGGTCGAGCGCCTGCCGGAACGCATGTTGCGGCCAGTCGGCACCAACTGGATCGGTCCCGGCGGCCACGTCATCCAGTACCTTCTGCGCGGCGGCAAGCTGATGAATTACGTCTCGGTCGTCGAGCGCTCCAACTGGCAGGTGGAATCCTGGTCGGTCGCGGGCACGACGGAAGAGTGCCTTGCCGACTACGAAGGCTGGCACGAGGACATTCACACGCTGATCAAGGCGATCGACGTGCCTTACAAATGGGCGCTGATGCTGCGTCCGCCGATGGACGACTGGACCCGCGGCCGCGTGACGCTGCTCGGAGACGCATGCCATCCGACCTTGCCCTTCCTCGCCCAGGGAGCGGTCATGGCGATCGAGGACGGTTTCGTGCTCGCTCGCGCGCTTGCCGAGAACAACGGCAATTACGAAGCAGCTTTCGCCGGCTATGAGGCGGCCCGCGTCGAGCGCACGGGCAAGATCGTCCGTGGTGCGGAAGGCAATCTCAGCCGTTTCCACAATGCTGCGCTGAAGGACCCAAAGCTCGCCGAGGACTACGTCAATGCCGAATGGCAGGAAGACAAGGTCAAGCAGCGCTACGAATGGCTGTTCACCTACGACGCCACCTCGGTGCCGGTCGTGGCGGGAGCCAAGTCGCCGGAAGCGGCCGCCTGAGGCCGCGATCACAATTCAACATCCAAAGCCCGTTCGCCGGTTCTGCCGGCCGCGCGGGCGAAGCGTAATGGGTAGGACATCATGACCACCAAGGCGGACTGGCAGCGGACCCCGCTGATCGTCTCCTTTCCGGAGACGGCGAAATACACCGAGACCTACGGCTTTGCCGGCAATTCCGGCAGGGTCAATCTCGAGGGCCAGCTCCTGCGTGGCACCGACGCTCCGTCGAAGACGGTCTATGTCTTCATGCATCCAACCTCGACGCTGCAACTCCTGCCGATGCCGACCGCGCTTGCCGATGCCGGCCTGCACGTGCTTTGCGCCGCCAGCCGTTATCCGAAGAACGATACCGCTCTGATCATGGAAAAGGTGGCGATCGACCTCGGCAAGTGGCTCGATTTTGCCAGAAGTGAACTCGGTTACGAGAAGGTGGTTCTGGTCGGCTGGTCAGGCGGCGGCTCGCTGTCGCTGTTTTATCAGGCACAGGCGGAAAACCCGACGATTACCCACACGCCGGCCGGCGACGAGGTCAACCTTGTCGAAGCGGGCCTGAAGCCCGCCGACGGCGTGATCTTCATCGCCGCCCACCTGTCGCGGGCCGAAACGCTGACCGAATGGCTCGACCCGTCAGTTCTCGACGAACTCGACCCGGATCTGCGCGACCCGGAATTCGACATCTATTCGCCGGACTGCCCGCACCAGCCACCCTATTCGGCGGAATTCATCCAGCGGTTCCGGGCCGCCCAGGTCGCCCGCAACCGCAAGATCACCCATTGGGTGCTCGACATGCTGGCGGAACTGAAGCGCCGCGGCTCGTTCGAGCAGGAGCGTGCCTTCATCGTCCACCGCACCATGTGCGACGTGCGCTGGTTCGACGGCACCATCGACCCGAACGACCGGCCGATCGGCAGAAGCTACATGGGTGATCCGCGCACGGTCAATGTCGGCCCGGTCGGGCTTGCCCGCTTCACGACCCTGCGTTCCTGGCTTTCCCAGTGGAGCTATGATCTGTCGAATGCAAAGGGGCCGATGAACGCGGCGCTGATCAAGCGCTCGCCGGTGCTGCAGATCGAGAACAATGCCGACGAGGCTGTCCCGGCGACCCACAATCCGGCGATCCGGGCGGCGCTGGCGACGCAAAACAAGGAATACATGACGATCCCGCACGCGACCCACTATTACCTCGGCCAGCCGGAGCTTCTCAAAGCCTGCATCGACCGGGTGATCGACTGGAGCAAGCGGCAGGGGCTGTTGTCTTGAAAGACAAGCTGGAGCTCGTCGGGAGCGAACTCCAGACCATCGGGAGGATTGAACGTGAGCTTTAATGAAAAGCACCACCGTCCATTCCGGAACGGTGGTACTGCAATTTCATCTTCCGCCTTCATGGCGGGATCGGGGGCTCGACATTCGTCCGCGCCCCAATTGGCTACCTCAAGCCGCAGCCGATTTCCTCGCGATCATGCCGGCCTTCTTCTGAATCCACGCCTTCATGGCGTCATGGGCTTCCGACGCGGCCTGTTCCAGATAGCCCGGTTCCTCCGTGCGCGAAGTGATTTCCAGCCGCAGGCCGTTCGGGTCGAAGAAGTAGATCGAGTTGATGAATTCGTGGTCGATGACATCGGTCGTCTTCACGCCGGCATCCTGAAGACGCTTCTTGAACTTCAGGACCTCCTCGACGGAATCGACTTCCATCGCGAAGTGCTGGACCCAGTCCGGCGTGTTGGGAGAGGGAAGCGGCATGATGTTTTCTCCGAGGTCGAAGAAGGCCATGTAGGAGCCGTCGCCGAGTTCGAAAAAGAAATGCGCGTAGGGCTTTTCTTCGCCCGTGGACGGCACCTTGTCGGCGGTCATGCAGTTGACCAGCGGCAGGCCAAGCAGGTCCTCGTAGAACTTGCGGGTCTCCTCGCCATCGCGGCAGGGGTAGGAAAAGTGATAGAGTTTGCGAAGCTTCGGTGCGTCAACCATGGCGGTTCCTCCATATCCAGGCTTGTTGCATTGGCCTCGATGGTAGGCCTTTGCCGACCCTCCCATGTCCCCCTCCAGGGTGGACATGCCCGCGACAGGTTCGTTCCCAACCCAGGAGGCGTCAATGCCTGCTCTTGATGGAGACAACATGACCGTCATGGCCGCCCTCATGAACGAGGTCGGTGAACCCGGCTTCCCGGAAAAATTCCTGGACACCTTGCGCGCGGTCGCCGGCACCGATTTCTGTTCCGCCTTCCAGGCCGAGGAAGACGGGTCGCTCACCTATCTCTTTGCCTGCGGTTATCACTCGACCATTCCGGGTTTTGCCGAGCGCGCTTCGCTCGATTATGCCCGGCGTTACTGGCTACGCGACCGGGTGACCCGCCAGATGCTGAACGCAGGCCCCGGACTTGCCAAGGTGCAGGTCATCCGCCAGGCCTGGAACGGCATCCGTGACCCCGAATACCGCCGCGACTGCTACGAGCGTGCCCATGTGCTCGAACGCCTGACCATCTATCATTCGGAGGAACCGCGGATCTTCGCCAGCCTCTATCGCACCCGCGAAAGCGGCCCGTTCCCGCTCTTGGCGGTCGAACGGCTGGAAGCCTTCGCGCCGCTCCTGATGGCCATGGTCGTCAAGCATGTGCGGCTCCAGGGCCGGCCGCAGACGGCGCCATTGCATCCGCCGCAGCAGGAGATCGCCGGGCGGCTGTTGCAGGCGGGATTTGCGCTTTCGGGCCGTGAGGCGGAAGTGTCCGCGGGCCTGCTGCTTGGCCGCACCCATCGGGAGATTTCCGAAAAGGTCGGGCTCGCGCTGTCCAGTATCGTCACCTACCGGCAGCGCGCCTATCGCAAGCTCGGGGTCAGCGACCGGCGTGGGCTCGAAGCGCTTTATGAGGGAATTTCGCGCGTCTAACCTATCAATTCGAGGAGGGATTTCAGATGATTTCGATCAAGGACCGTATTGCCATCGTTACCGGCGCCAGCTCGGGCATCGGCTGGGGCATCGCCAAGGCGATTGCCACCGAGGGCGCCATCACCGTGCTTGCCGCCCGCAGCGCCGACAAGCTTGAGAAACTCGCGGCCGAGATCGAGGCAGAAGACGGCCATGCATTCGTCGTGCCGACCGACGTCACCGACGACGCGCAGGTCGAAAGGCTGTTCGCCACGGTCAAGGAAAAATATGGCCGGCTCGACATCCTGATCAACAATGCCGGCATCGCCGACCATACGCCGGTCGAAAAGCTCACCAACGAGCGCTGGCACGAGGTGATCGGGGCGAACCTGCATTCGGTCTTCTATTGCAGCCGCGCCGCATTCGTCATCATGCAGGAACAGAAGCGCGGCCGGATCATCAACATGGGCAGTCTGTCGTCCAAGGTACCCCGTGGCCATACCGCCGCCTATACGGCAAGCAAGTTCGCGCTCGAGGGCCTCACCCGTTCGCTCGCCGTCGACGGCCGCGAGCATGGCATCGCGGTCTCGATGGTGCATCCGGGCTCGACGGTCAGCTCGCTGGTTCCCGGCGTCACCGACAAAGTCCGGCCCGCAACAATGATGCCTATGGATGTGGCGCGGATCGTCGTGCTGATGGCAACCTTGCCGGACGATGTGAACCTTTACGAAAGCATCATCCTGCCGGTCGAAATGCCGTTCCTCGGTCGCGGTTAAGCATCGGTTCAGCACATCGTGAAGCGGCTTTCTTTTCGAAAGACCCGAGACTGAAAGCCGCTTGACGCATATTCGGGTCCCTGATACCCATGTTCCCAATAGGGAGAATTTGCTATGGAAAACCAGACCGAATCCGCTGCCGCCGGCCAGAACAATGGCAAGTGGGGTGAATATGTTACCGTGGATTTTGACGAGGGCATCGCCTGGGTGACGCTCAACCGCCCGAAGCAGCGCAACGCCATCAATCCGGGCATCGTCTGGGAGATGAACGCGATCATGGACGCGCTGGAGGAAGACGACCGCTGCAAGGTGATGGTCGTCACTGGCGCCGGCGAATCCTTCTCGGCCGGCATGGACCTCAAGGAATATTTCCGCGCGACCGACAAGGTGCCGCCGATCCAGCGCGAGCGCCTGTTCCGGGCGAACGCCGCATGGCAGTGGCGCCGGATGATGTATTACCCCAAACCGACCATTTCCATGGTCAACGGCTGGTGTTTTGGTGGCGCCTTCCAGTTCCTGGTCGGCTGCGACCTCGCCATCGCCTCGGAAGACGCCGTCTTCGGCCTTTCCGAAATCAACTGGGGGATCATTCCGGCCGGTATCGTCACCAAGTCGGTGCTGGAAACGATGAGCTTCCGCGACGCGATGTATTACATCATGACCGGGGAAACCTTCACCGGCCAGCAAGCTGCCGAGATGAAGCTGGTCAACAAGGCTGTTTCGCCGGACGAGCTGAAGGCCGAAACCCGCAAGCTCGCCATGACCTTGATCGGCAAGAACCCCTTCGTGCTGCGCCAGGCCAAGACCGCCTGCCGTTTCACCCGCGATCTCACCTGGGAACAGGCGGGCGAATATCTGATGGCGAAGTCCGATCAGACGGAACTCCGCGACCCGGAGAACGGCCGCAATACCGGCATGAGTCAGTTCCTGGACGAGAAATCCTTCCGTCCGGGCCTCGGTGCCTATCGTCGCGACTAAGAAGTGGCTCCCATGGCTGATACGATGACCACAGCTCCCAAGACGTTCGATCCGGCCAGGCCGTTCGATCTCGACCGTCTGCTGCGCCCACGATCGATCGCGATCGTGGGCGCGTCGCCGGATCCCGCTTCGATTGGCGGCGGCGTGCTCGCCAATCTCGAACTCTTCAAATATGCCGGCGACCTGCATCTCGTCAGCCGCTCGCGCGACGAGATTAACGGCCGCCCCTGCGTGAAGACCATCGGCGACCTGCCCAAGGGCGTCGACGTGGTGATCCTCATCGTACCCCAGGCAGCGATCAAGGAATCGGTGCTTGCCTGTGTCGAGCGCGGGGTCGCGGGTGTCATCGTCTACTCTTCCGGTTTCGCCGAAGCCGGCGAGGAAGGCCGCCGGCAGCAGGATGAGCTCGCCGAGATCTGCCGCATGGCGGGCATGGCTATGCTCGGACCCAACTGCATGGGCTATACCAATTATGTCGATGGCATTCCGCTCACCTTCGAGCCGGTCGATCTGCGCGGCGTCGGCGAGCGCTCCAGGGTCGCGATCGTCGCCCAGAGCGGCGCGACGGCGGCCAATATCCGCTTTGCCATGCATTCCCGCGAAATCGCGGTTTCCTACGTGATCGCCACCGGCAACGAGGCGGTGATCGCGGCCGAAGACCTGATCGCCTGGCTGATCGAAGACAAGGACAACGCCGTTGTCGCCGTCTATGTCGAACAGGTCAAAAACCCCCAGAAATTCCTCGCAGTCGCACGGCGCGCCCGCGAACTCGGCAAGCCGATCGTGATGCTGCATCCGGGATCGAGCGAGCGCGGCAAGCAGGCGGCGCAATCGCATACCGGAGCGCTTGCCGGCGACCACGCGCTGATGCAGACGGCCGTGCGCAACGAGGCCGTCGCGCTGGTCGAGACGACCGACGAACTGTTCGACGTAGCCGCCATCCTGGCGCGTTATCCGTCGCCGCCGCCAGGCGAGGCGGGCATCGTCACCAATTCCGGCGCCATCCGCGGCCTCTGCTTCGATTTCTGCGAGCGCGTAGGCCTACCGATCGCGACACTGTCGGACGCGGTCCATGCCGAGCTCAGCACCCAGGTGCCGCCATACGTCCATGTCGACAACCCGTTCGACATCGGCACAACCGGTTTCTCCAATCCCGGCATTTTCGGAACCTCCACAGCATCCATGCTGAAGGATCCGAATGTGGGCATCGTCTTCCTCTCGCATGCGGGGGGCTCGCCGCCGATGCAGATCAAGAAGTCGGACGCCATCATTCCGGTCGCCGCGACCGCGACAAAGCCGGTCATCCTCAACATCGTCGGCGACGACTATCCGCTCGACCCGACCTTTATGAAGGCCGTGCGCGACAGTGGCATTCCGTTCTTCCGCTCACCAGAACGCGCTATGCGCGCCATGGCGGTGGTGATGAATTATGCGGCCGCGCTCGCCGCCACGAGAGACCGCGCGCCGGAAGGCGAACGGATCGCCAAACTGCCACCCTCCGGCCTCGTGGTCGAGTATGAGGGCAAGCGGATCCTGACCGATCTCGGCATCCACATCCCGAAGGGCGCTTTGGCGAAATCCGCCGACGAAGCCGCGACGATCGCAGCCGATGTGGGCTATCCGGTGGTGATGAAGGCGCAGGCGGCCGAACTCGCGCACAAGAGCGATGTCGGGGGCGTCATCGTCAACATCGCCGACGAGGCGGCGCTGCGGGCGGCCCACGAAAAGATGTATGCCAGCATTGCTACACACAAGCCCGGCCTCAAGCTCGACGGCGTGCTGATCGAGGGCATGGCGCGCCAGGGCCTCGAAATGGTGGTCGGCGCCAAGCGCGATCCGCAATGGGGTCCGGTGGTGCTTGTCGGCCTTGGCGGCGTCTGGATCGAGGCGCTGGCGGATGCCCGCCTGCTGCCGGCCGATATCAGCCGCAAGCGGGCGATCGCCGAAATCCACAAGCTGAAGGCATCGAAGCTGCTGGGACCCTTCCGCGGCCAGCCGGCCCGCGACGTCGAGGCGATCGCCGACGTGGTCGTCAAACTCGGCGCGCTGATGCGCTCGACGCCCGAGATCGTCGAAGTCGATATCAACCCGCTCGTTGTCTATGGCGAGGGGGACGGGGCTTTGGCCCTCGACGCGCTATTCGTGGTGCGGTGAGGGCGTAAGCCCTCGCTGAGATTTTGGGGTGTAGCCCCCTCAACCGCCTGCCGGCACCTTCTCCCCGAGGGGAGACGGTGAGTTGCCGCAATGTCTCAGATCCTCTTCTCCCAGCGGGAGAGGGTGGCCGAGCGGAGCGGAGGCCGGGTGAGGGGGTGCGGCGCCCAATATTTGTCAGTCTATCACGAGGGAGGAATCCGTGATGCAGACCCAGTCCTATGGTGAATTGAGACTCTTTGTGGATGGCGAATGGCTCGGCGCGGAAGGCCGGGTGACCGAAGACGTCACCAATCCGGCGACCGGCGAGCCGATCGCGGCTTTACCGCATGCCACCACGGAAGACCTCGATCGCGCCGTCGCGGCCGCCACCCGTGAGTTCAAGGCATGGAAAGCGACCACCGCCTTCGACCGCGCCAAGATCATCCGCAAGGCAGCCGACATCCTGCGCGAACGGGCGAACGAGATTGGCCGGCGCATGGTGCTCGACCAGGGCAAGCCGCTCGGCGAGGCGATCCCGGAAGTTCATATCTCGGCCGACATTCTCGACTGGACGGCCGACGAGGGCCGTCGCACCTATGGCCGCATCGTGCCTTCGCGGGTGCCCGGCGCCCGCTGGATGGTCACGCGGGAGCCGGTTGGCCCGGTCGCCGGCTTCACGCCCTGGAATTTCCCGGGCGTCATTCCGGCGCGAAAGATCTCGGCCGCACTCGCCACCGGCTGCACCATGGTCATAAAGCCCTCGGAAGAGACGCCGTCGACCGTGCTCGAAATCGCTCGTGCCCTGCAGGATGCAGGCCTGCCGAACGGCGTGCTGAACGTGGTGCACGGAAAGCCTGCGGACGTCTCCGAACACCTGATCGCCTCGGACGGCATCCGCAAGATCACCTTCACTGGCTCGACCGCCGTCGGCCAGCATCTGGCGGTGCTCGCTGCCCAGGCGGGCGTCAAGCGCGCAACGATGGAGCTCGGCGGCCATGCGCCGGTGCTGATCTTCGAGGATGCCGATATCGACCACGCGATCCGCGTCATGGTGCATGCGAAATACCGCAATGCCGGCCAGGTCTGCATCTCGCCGACCCGGTTCTACGTGCACGACAGTGTCCACGACCGGTTCGTCGACGGGTTTGCAAAGGCGGCCACCGCCTTGAAGGTCGGCGACGGCCTCGATCCATCCAGCCAGATGGGACCGCTCGCCAACAGCCGCCGCGTGCCGGCGATGGAACGCATGGTCGCCGATGCCGTGCAGCGCGGCGCCCAGGTGAAGGCCGGCGGCGAGCGGGGCAGCAATCGCGGCTATTTCTTCCAGCCGACGATTCTCTCCGACGTGCCGCAGGACGCGATCATCATGAATGACGAGCCTTTCGGTCCCGTCGCCGTCACCGCCCGCTTCACCTCCTTCGACGAGGTGATCGAACAGGCGAACCGGCTGCCATACGGCCTTGCCTCCTATGCCTTCACCCGGTCCAGCCAGACCGCGGCGATGGTCAGCGACGCGCTCGAGGCCGGCATGGTCGGCATCAACAACAACTTTATCTCGATGGCCGAAACGCCGTTCGGCGGCGTCAAGCAGAGCGGTTACGGCTCGGAAGGCGGCACCGAGGGCATGGACGCCTATCTCGTCACCAAAATGACCAGCCTGTCATAAGGCTCAAGGATCGTTAGGAGAACACGATGACCATAGAAGCAAGTGACCTGGGCGGAGAGAACGTCAAGGTCGAATTCGAGGACGGCATTGCCTGGGTAAAGCTGAATCGCCCGGACAAGCGCAACGCCATGAGCGTCGGCCTTGCCGAAGACATGATCCGGGTGCTCGACGCGCTTGAAATCGACGACCGCGCCGGCGTCGTCATCCTCACCGGCGAGGGCGAGGCCTTCTCCGCCGGTATGGACCTCAAGGACTTCTTCCGCGCCACCGACGGCGTCTCGGACGTCAAGCGCATGCGCGCCTACCGCTCGACCCGCGCCTGGCAGTGGCGTCTCCTCATGCACTACGCCAAGCCGACCATCGCCATGGTCAACGGCTGGTGTTTCGGTGGTGCCTTCACGCCGCTGATCTGCTGCGACCTCGCGATCGCCTCCGAGGACGCGGTCTTCGGCCTGTCGGAAATCAACTGGGGCGTCATCCCCGGCGGCGTCGTCTCCAAGGCGATCTCGACGCTGATGAACGACCGCAAGGCGATGTATTACGTGATGACCGGCGAAAAGTTCGGCGGCAAGATGGCCGAACAGCTCGGCCTGGTGAACGAGGCGGTGCCGGCCGACAAGCTGCACGAACGGACGGTAGAGATCGCCCGCGTGCTTCTCGAAAAGAACCCGACCGTGCTCCGCCAGGCCCGCATGGCCTACAAATACGTGCGCGAAATGACCTGGGAGGAATCGGCCGAATACCTGACCGCCAAGGCCGACCAGACGACGTTCGTCGATCCGGAAAAGGGTCGCGAAAAGGGATTGTCGCAGTTCCTGGATACGAAGACCTATCGTCCGGGGCATGGCGCGTATAAGCGCGAGGAGTAGTCTATGCCTCCTTCCGGGGAGACCTTGCCAGACATCCTCATCCGCCTGCCGGCACCTTCTCCCCTCGGGGAGAAGAAATATGCCGTAGCGGCTCTAACCTTCCTCTCCCCTTGGGGAGAGGGTGGCGAAGCGGAGGTCGGGCGAGGGCGGGGCACCCGGCGCCTCCAAGACTACAACGCGAGACCAGATGATGGACCTGAACTATTCGGACGAGCAGCTTCTGTTGAAGGAAAGCGCCGAGCGGTTCCTGAAGGATCGCTACGACTTCGAGAGGCGTAACAAGATCATCGCCTCGAAGACCGGATACGATGTCGGCATCTGGTCCGAGATGGCCGATCTCGGCTGGCTGGCGCTGCCATTTGCCGAAGAGAATGGCGGGCTTGGTGGCGGCGCGGTAGAAATCTCGCTGATCATGGAAGCGGTCGGCCGAGCGCTGATGGTCGAACCCTATCTCGCCTGTGTCATCCTCGCTGGTGGGCTGGTCGAAAAGCTGGGCAGTGCGGATCAAAAAGCCAAAATCCTCGGGGGCCTGATCGCCGGCACCTCGCGCCCGGCGCTCGCCCATGCCGAGCGCCAGACCGGTTTCGACTTCGGCAATATCGCCGCAACCGCCACGAAGAGCAGGGATGGCTACACAATCTCCGGCGAAAAGCCGCTAGTGCCTGGCGGGCCGTTCGCGGATATCTTTCTCGTCTCGGCCAGGCTGGACGGCGCGATCAAGCTGTTCGCCGTGCATGCGGACGCTTCCGACCTGATCCGCACCGAAGTGAAACTGGTCGATGGCAGCCGTGCCAGCGACCTCGTTCTCGACAACGTCGCCGTACCCGCATCGGCGCTGCTCGGCGCTGAGGCCGATACGCTCGCCGAAATCGAAGCAACCTATGACCGCGCCAATGCGGCGCTCGCCTCGGAAGCGGTAGGCATCATGGACGCGCTGATGGACGCGACCGTCGCCTATACCAAGGAGCGCGTGCAGTTCGGCAAGCCGCTCGCCGCCTTCCAAGCACTTCAGCACCGCATGGCCGAGATGGCTGTGAAATGCCAGGAGGCCCGCGGCTCGGCACTGCTGGCCACGCTTTCCGTCGATGCGCCGCGCCCGATGCGCATTCGCGGCGTTTCCGGCGCCCGCGCCAAGATCGGCAAGGTCTCCCGCTCCGTCGCGCAGGAGGCGATCCAGCTGCATGGCGCGATGGGCTTTTCGGAGGAAATGCCGGTCGGTGCCTGGTTCCGCCGTCTCTATGCGATTGAAAACACCTTTGGCACCACCGCCGACCATCTGAAGCGTTACAGTGAGGTCGTCCGCGATCCTGCCGTGCTATCGGGCAGCCTGCTGCGCGAACCCGTCTGAGGAGACGTTCCATGGATCTGTTGATGACAGAAGAAGAGGTCCGCTTCCGCGACGAGGTGCGGGCCTTTCTTGACGCCCATCTGGGCGCGGACCTGAAGCGCGCCGAGCGGCTGAATCCCAGCTTCCTCGCCGACCCCGCCGTCGGCTTGAAATGGCAGGCGAAACTCAACGACAAGGGCTGGGTCGCCCCGTCCTGGCCGAAGCAATATGGCGGCACCGGCTGGACGCTTGCCGAGCGCTACATCTTCGACCAGGAATGCGAACGGGCCGGCGAGCCGCATTTCCGCGGCGCCTCGATCAAGATGATCGCCCCGGTCATCATGCGCTACGGCAACGATGCCCAGAAGGGTTTCTACCTGCCGCGCATCCTGAGTGGCGAGGATGTCTGGGCTCAAGGGTATTCCGAACCTGGCTCCGGCTCCGACCTCGCATCGTTGAAGACCAAGGCGGCGCTCGACGGCGACCATTACGTGATCAACGGCTCGAAGATCTGGTCGACGCTGGCGCATCACGCCACCCGCATGTTCGCTCTGGTGCGCACGGCGGACACCGGCAAGAAGCAGGAAGGCATCACCTTCATCCTGATCGACCTCAAATCGCCGGGCGCCACGATCCGGCCGATCCGTTCGATCTGCGGCACGCATGAATTCAACCAGGTCTTCTTCGACGACGTGAAAGTACCGGTCTCCGATCGTATCGGCGAAGAGGGCGAGGGCTGGGATATCGCCAAATACCTGCTCGAATTCGAGCGGGGCGGGGCCTTTGCCGGCGGCGTGCTGCGCGCCATCCTCACGCGCCTCCACCGCCTTGCCTCCGAACCGCTTGCCGACGGGCGAAAAATGATCGACGATCCGTTGTTCATGGTCCGCTTTGCCGAGATCGCCACGGATGTCGACGCCAATGACATGCTGGAGCTTGCGGCCATGTCCAAGGTCCAGGCGGGCGGCAATCCGGGCTCGGTGCCGTCCTCGACGATGAAGATCGAGCGCAGCCGCATCCGCCAGTCGATCGCAGAGCTTGCAGCATCGATCCTCGGACCCGATGCGCTGCGCTGGGAAGAGTACCGGCCGTTGCACGACCTGCCGGAGGAAAGCGAGATCGACGAGGAGCGCAAGGTCGCCTCCGCCGTCTATTTCAACTCCCGCTCTCAAAGCATTTTCGGCGGCAGCAACGAGATCCAACTGGAGATCATCGCAAAGACGCTGCTGCGGTAGAGTACGTTGCCACCCTTTGAGGTTGGAATGATGGACTTAACCTTAACCACTGCCTGTGGGTACAGCGACCTTTTTGGCTCATCCAAAACGTGATAGCCAGTCATTATGGTCCCTTCACACCGCCAAATTTTAGGCCTGTTGTTCGTGCTTGCAGTAATTGCCGGCTCCTATGGGATATCGGCTGCCGTGCAACCCGACCGCGAAACGCTCGTCGAGATGTACATTCGGCTCTGTGACCAGTTCGCCATCGAGGTGTGAATTGATAAATCACCGCAAAGCATAATGCTTTGCTAGGCCTCACTTAACGGAACTGGGGAGATGCCAATCCGCTGAAACCATCTCCGCACCTACGCGTTGTCTGGCCTGACGCCCATAACCCGGAGAACGCCCGTTGGATATCATCCGCATTCTGCTCGCCTTCATCCTGCCGCCGCTCGGCGTGTTCCTCCAGGTGGGGCTCGGCCTGCATTTCTGGTTGAACATCCTACTAACCCTCTGCGGCTGGCTGCCGGGCATCGTGCATGCGCTCTGGGTGATCCTGCGCAAATAGCCGGGATCACGCCGGGCGTAGTCTCCGAGCGAGGGTGACGGCTGGAGTCTTAAGCGGCGATATCCGCGATCTCGCCCGACTGCCACAGGATGCGCGGATCGGACATGTCGCCGCTTTCCATGTCGACCTGAACGGAATAGGCCGCAACGCCGACGAAACGGTCGGCCATGGCGCGGGCGATCTTTTCTGCAGAAGCGGCATTCGAGGCCACGCGCATCTCGCCCGGCGTCACGTTGCCCCGGACTTTCTTGAACGGCAGCACGATAAATTTTTCAGACCGGGACATGGCGTTTCCTTCTTTTGTGCCACCCTGTCGATATGCGTGCTGGGAAGTCAACAGCGGCCACCAGAAATCGCCCTGTCCCATAGTCACACCAGTTCGCGTCTCCAGCCCCGGAATAGCTATTCCTTGTGGTCGCCAGGTCGTCGACTGCCACATTCAACGCCGTGCAAAACCGCGCGCTGGCCTTGCGTACACATATGTGGTAATGTGGATTTGTGTAATTTCCTCGAGCTTGTCCTATGAGCCGCCTGACAATTGACATAACCGACCAGCAGCACAAAAGCTTGAAGGCGCTGGCCGCCTTGCAAGGCAAGACCATCAAGCAATACGCCCTCGAACGCTTGTTCCCCGACGACGTCAATGCGGATGAGGCATGGCAGGATCTCAAAACGTTGCTCGCGAGCCGCATCAATGATGGGCTCGCAGGCAAGGTGTCCACCAAGAGCATCGGCGCAATTCTTGATGAAGAACTCGCCGAGGACGGCGGCGCTTGACGAGCTACGTCCTCACCGCGGAAGCAGAAGCCGATATGCGCAGCATCATCCGCTATACGCGCAAGGAATGGGGCGCTGCGCAAGTGCGCCGCTATATCGCCGAGCTGGAACAGGGCATTGCCAGCCTTGCCGCCGGAGAAGGCTCTTTCAGGGACATGAGCGAACTTTATCCCGCGCTGCGGATGGCACGCTGCGAACATCACTACGTCTTTTGCCTGCCGCGTGAGCCCGCGCCCGCGTTGATCGTGGCGATTTTTCATGAGCGCATGGATCTCATGACGCGACTGGCGGTCAGGCTCGAAGGCTAACCTAGGCGGCAATCACCGAAAATTGAAGGCGGGCTCGCGCAGGAGAGTCGCCCTCGGTTCGCTCTGTGTTACAGTTTTAAGAAATCGATAACGCAGTGATTGGATTGGCAATGCTTACAACACTCGCGATGCTCATGAGCCTTTCCGTCGCTGCCACGGCCCCTATGGTCGCGCAGCAAAAGGGAGGTGAAGTCGATGTGGAACTGGTCCTCGCGGTCGATACGTCCCGCTCCATGGACTACGAGGAGGTCCGCATACAGCGCGAGGGGTATCTCGAGGCACTCAAGCACAAGGAGTTCATCGATGCGGTGAAGACGGGGCTGACCGGCCGTATCGCCATCAGCTATTTCGAATGGGCCGGTGACGTGGTGCCGGATTCGATCATCGATTGGACAATCATCGAAAACGAGCAGGACGCGATCAATTTTGCCGCCAAGCTCGAGGCCCGGCCCATCAATACCCAGCGCCGAACGTCGATTTCCGCCGCAATCACCCAGGGCGCGACGATGATCGTCGCCAATTCCTATCATGGCATGCGGCAGGTGATCGACATTTCCGGCGACGGGCCGAACAATTCCGGTAATCCGGTCGTGCCGGTCCGTGGGAAGGCGCTGGAGGCCGGCATCATCATCAATGGGCTGGCGATCATGCTGAGACCCTCCGGTGCACCGGGCGGGCTCGACAAATATTACGGCGACTGCGTCATCGGCGGACCTGGCTCCTTCGTGCTGCCGGTTCACAAGATCGAGGATTTCGCCGTCGCCGTGCGGCGCAAGCTGGTCCTGGAGATCAGCGGGCTCACGCCGTCCCCAACCGTGCAGAAGGTCGCCAGCAACCAGCCTTCCAGCGACTGCCTCATCGGCGAGAAGCAATGGCAGGATCTGTTCGATCGGTAATACCTTGTCCAGCCACGTCGCACGGGTGGAACATTTCATCCGATTTCAGAGTTTCCTTCCGCTTGTCGTAAGAGGGGAGGGAGCCGGCGTTGAACGGTGCCAGGGCGGAACGGGGCAATGACACAGGCGGCAGCCGAAGTTTCCTGATCGGTCTCGGACGTGGCGCGGCCGGCGCGATGCTGTTCGGCATCCCGATGCTGATGACAATGGAGCTCTGGCAGCTTGGCTTCTACATCGAACGCTGGCGCCTGTTCCTGCTGCTGGTCGTCAATATCCCGCTTCTCATCTTGCTCGCCCACCGGATCGGTTTCGAGCGTACCTCCACCTTTGGAGAAGCATGCCGCGACGCCACCATCGCCTATGGCCTCGGCATCGTCATAAGCGCGGCGGTTCTCGTCATGCTCGGGGACATCAAGCCCCACATGCCGCTATCCGAAATGCTCGGCAAGATCGCCATCCAGTCCGTGCCTGCAAGCATCGGCGCGCTGCTCGGCCGCTCCCAGCTCGGCGGACAGTCCGGGAATGATGACCGTGAGGACGACGGGGAGGAGGACGGGCAAGGCGGTGGCGCGGTGCCCGACGAAATTTCCACCAGTTACAGCCGCGAGCTCTTTCTGATGGCGGTCGGCGCCCTCTTTCTCAACCTCAACGTAGCACCGACCGAGGAAATCATCCTGATCGCCTACAAGATGACGCCCTGGCATGCGCTCGTCACCATCGCCCTATCGATCGCCATCATGCACGGGTTCGTCTATGCGGTCGCCTTCAAGGGCACCCATGAGATTTCCGAGGAAACGCCGTGGTGGCACGCCTTCTTCCGCTTCACTTTGCCGGGCTACATGGTCGCCATGCTGATCAGCCTCTACGTGCTGTGGACCTTCGGCCGGCTCGACGATACGGCGCTGACGCAGATGCTCATGTCGGCGATCGTCCTCAGTTTCCCCGGCGCAATCGGGGCCGCCGCCGCCCGCCTGATCCTGTAACGAGTGAACCTCGATGACAACCACAGCCAACAAACGCCACACCGAAGTCAAGGAGCCACACTGGATCGAATGGGCGACCGGCATGGTTTCAGCGCTCGTCGTCGTCGCCACGATAGCCTGGGTCGCCTACCAGGCCTGGACACAGGAGAAGATGCGCCCGGACTTCTCGATCGCCATCACCGAGAGGCGCCAGACGGAAGGCGGCTACCGTGTCGCCTTCGATATCGCCAACAAGGCGACGGCGACGGCTGCTGCGGTTACCGTACGGGGCGAAATTCTGGACGGCGGCAACATCGTCGAAGACGCAGACGTCACTTTCGACTACGTGCCGGCGGAATCCAAGTCCTCCGGGGCGATCCTGTTTTCCCAGGATCCGGGTGCTCGCGAGCTACGTATCCGCGCGGTCGGCTATATCGATCCGTGAGGGATCGCCGACATCACTTTCGCAAGTCGCCGGATTACTCCGGCGTCACGGAGATGTAGCGTCTTGCGATCATCCAGCACGCCAGTGCCCAGGTCGCGCCGGCGCACCAGCCGCCGAGGACGTCTGTCGGGTAGTGGACGCCGAGATAAACCCGGCTGAAACCGATGATGAATGTCAGGACGATCGCCGCGCCGATCAGGAAGATGCGCGTCGAGCGGTAGGGCTGGGCGCGCGACAGCAGCGCTCCGAGCGTCAGATAGGTGACGGCCGACAGCATTGCGTGGCCGCTTGGAAAACTGAGATCGCTGACTTCGACCAGATGCGGCACGATATCCGGCCTCGGACGGGCTACGCCGAGCTTCAGCAGCGAACTCAAAAGCCAGCCGCCGGCGATCGACAGGAACATGAAGAACGCGATGGCCTTTTGCCGCGACAGCAGGAGGAAGGCGGTTCCCATGACGGTCATCAGGGTGAGCACGGTGACCCCGCCGAGAGCCGTGATATCTCCCATGGCATGATTGAGCCAATAGGGTCCAAGCGGTGTCGCAAGATCAGTGGCATTGCGCAGGGCCAGAAGGATCTTTTCGTCGAAGGCATGGGTTTCGCCTTCCAGCACCTCGTCGGTCAACCGGAAGAAGACGAAAAGCCCGCCTGCCAGGAAGGCGATCATCATCAAGCCGATCGGCTCGAACGTCATGACCCTTTCGACCACTCTGCGTGTCACGCGCTGATGGAATGCCATCCAAACTCCTTGCTCAATTTCAGTTCACGACCGACCGCATCGCGCGAAGCGGCCGATCCGTCGAAGGCGGCTGCACGATCCTGTACCGGGCCTCGATCAATCCGTAGAGGCCGAAGGCGAAAAGTCCGATGGCCGCCATTCCATAGAGGATAGCCCCGAATGGAAGCTGGCGCACCCACGCGAGTGCATCCGCCAGACCGCCGGCCTGGTTCGGATCGACAGCGAAGGCGGCATAGATGAAGAACCCGCCGATAATGAGGAATATGACGCCGCGCGCCAGAAGGCCGTAGGTGCAGATGCCATTGAGCACGGCTCGGTGCTCGAAGCCACTTTCGAAAAAGCGAAGATAGCCGCGTTTGATGCCCTTGGCGGCCTGGGCGCCGCCGGCACCGATGATCGCAAGCGCGACGCCTGCGACAAGATAGCGACCGAACGGCTGCTGCATCAGCCAGGCGGTCCAGCTTTCGCGCGCCCCGGATGATCCTGCGCCAAAGCCGAGATGAAGGGCCTGCCCGAGTGCATAGAAGGCGAGACCGGCATAGGTGGCGGCGCTGACGAGTAGACCCGCCCTGACCAGATACCCTTTCGCATTGTGCTGATGGCGATCGGTGTTGAGGATCGATTGCGCCACTCGCCAGAGGACGAAGCCGACCAGGCCCATGCCGATCATGCCGAGCCAGATTTGCCCGAAAGGCTGTTCCAGGACGATCTGCAGCGCGGACTTGGAATCCGGTTCTCCTCCGCCCAAGGTCGAAAGCGACGCCATGCCGGCGATCAGGACGTATACGACCCCCCGGGCCGCATATCCCGACCTCGCCAGCCATTCCAGTTTCCTGTCCTTGTCCATCCCGATCTCCTCGAAAACTCGACAGAAACGTGCCTGGATGGCCGCGGTTCCGGAAGTCGCCGATGCCGCCTTTCTCTTCCCGGCCAATTTCGCGAAATGCCCGCGCCAGCGGAATAGAACCAACTCACGCTTGGAACAATTCGGTGATAATTCGTGTGCAGCGCACATTGGATCATTCTTCCGCCACATGCGTTTCCCAACGCTGCCAAACCGCTCGCATGAGTCTCAACAAGGGCGGCTGAAGAATTAAAGGAGTACAGGGATGAAGAAGATTGTTGCCGTGGCGCTCGCCGCTTTGCCGGTCGTAACCAGCGCCGGAGCCGCCTTTTCGGCCGATGTGATCGCCCGCCGGGATCGTGTCCCGGTTTACGAAGAACAGGACCAGCGCGGTGGCGTTCGCATCGGTTATCTCGATTGCTCGATCGGCGGCGGCGTCGGTTACGTGCTTGGTTCCGCCAAGGAAGCCGACTGCGTCTTTACGACGGCGATCGGCAGCGAACCGCTCGACCGTTATACCGGCGTGGTGCGTAAGATGGGCGTCGATCTCGGCTTCACCACCCGTTCGCGGCTGATCTGGGCCGTCTTCGCCCCGACCGCCGGTTATCACCACGGTTCGCTCGGCGGCCTCTACCAGGGTGCGACCGCTGAGGCCACCGTCGGTGCCGGCATCGGCGCTAACATCCTCGTCGGCGGTACCGCTGGTTCCATCCACCTGCAGACGGTGAGCGTCACCGGCCAGCTCGGCCTCAACGTCGCCGCAACCGGCACGTCGGTCACGCTGACGCCAGCGGGCTGAACAATCCACGCTTCCCCTTCCCGGAAACGGGGAGGGGACCCCAATGAGGCAGACACTTTTGCAAGCATGAGTTCTCTGCGGCCTCTTGCTCCACGCCGTCCACATTCATACCTTAAAGAGACGGTATGGTTGGCCCTTGCAGACCCTTGCGGGGTTCCGGACCGCGTATTGCCTCATCAGGATTTGCATCATGGATCTCGAGAAAAGTTTACGGTCGGTCGTGGCTGTGCGTGCTTCCATTCCGGACAACGCCTTTACGGCCAATACGCTCGGCACCCGCCGGGAAGGTAGCGGCGTGGTGATCCGCGAAAACGGATTGGTGCTGACGATCGGCTATCTGATCACCGAAGCAGAAGACGTCTGGCTGACGCGCCAGGACGGCCGCGTCGTGCCGGCCCATGCGCTGGCCTATGATCAGGAAAGCGGGTTCGGCCTCGTGCAGGCCATGGCGCCGCTGGATCTGCCGGCGCTGCAGATCGGCGATTCCGCCACCGCGATGCTCGGCGATCCGATCATCTTCGCCGATGGCGAGGGAGAATATGTGCGCGGCAATATCGTCGCCAAGCAGGAATTCGCGGGATATTGGGAATATCTGCTGGATGAGGCGATCTTCATCGCACCCGCCCACCCCTCGTGGGGCGGTGCGGCGCTGATCGACACGGAAGGCAAGCTGCTTGGCGTCGGGTCTCTGCGTCTTCAGATGAGCAAGGGCGGCGAGATCGCAGACATCAACATGGTCGTGCCGGTCAATCTCCTGAAGCCGATTCTCGACGATCTCCTCAATCGCGGCGAATTCAACCGCCCGCCACGCCCCTGGCTCGGCGCCATGTCGGCGGAAAGCAATGGCGAAGTTGTGGTCATGAGCGTCACCGAAAACGGTCCGGCAGCCAAGGCGGGCCTGAAACGCGGCGACGTGATTTCGGAAATTCGCGACGGCGAGGTCGACGGGCTCGCGGACTTCTATCGCAAGATCTGGGAGAGCGGCCCTCCGGGCGCCGAAATCCCGATGCGGATTTTGCGTGATGGACGGGAGGCCTGGCTCAGGGTGAAGTCGGCCGACCGGAATGATTTCTTGAGGAAACCACAGCTGCAGTGATCGCCGCCATCTGGCGCGGAGAAGGCCTCGAGAGCGGCTTCGATCGGCTATCTCAACAGGATCGCCCGGAAATCATTGACGTTGGTGCCGGTTGGACCCGTTTCGAATAGGTCTCCAATCGCGGCAAATCCCGAAAAACTGTCATTGCCGTCAAGCAGTTTCCGCCCGTCGAGGCCTGCGGCCCGCAGGCGTCTGGCTGTCGTGCCGTCCGCGAAAGCCCCGGCATTGGTTTCCGATCCGTCGATGCCATCCGTGTCGGCGGCCAGCGCGGTGATCGCGTGGCCGTCGATCGCCAAGGCCAGAGCCAGCGCGAATTCGCCGTTGCGGCCGCCCTTGCCGCCCTTCGCCCGTAGCGTCACCGTCGTCTCCCCGCCGGACAGCAGAACCGCCGGCTTTGCGAACGGCCGGTCGCGGAGTGACACTTCGCGCGCAAGGGCTGCATGCACCAGCGCCACATCGCGCGCTTCGCCTTCGACGGAGTCGGAGAGGATATGAGGCGTCACGCCATGGGCGCGGGCGACCTCGGCCGCGGCCTCCAGCGAGACGCCGGCAGAAGCGATGACGAAATTTTCATGGCGGGCAAAGACCGGATCGTCCGGCTCCGGTGCGTCGGCGGCCGGCGAGTTAAGATGCGCGATCATCGCCGCCGGCAGCTTCAATTTGTATTGTTCGACGATCGCGAGCGCATCGTGTCGTGTCGTGGCATCCGGAACGGTCGGGCCGGAGGCAACGAAGGCCGGGTTGTCGCCGGGAATATCCGAGACGATCAGGCTGACGACGCGGGCCTTGGTCGCTGCCGCAAGCCGGCCGCCCTTGATGGTCGACAGATGTTTGCGAACCACGTTCATGGCCGAGATCGGCGCGCCCGAAGCAAGCAGCATTTCGTTCAGCGCAATCTCGTCTTCCAGCGTCAGTCCTTCCGGCGGCGCGGGCAGCAGGGCGGAGCCACCGCCGCAGACGAGCGCGATGACGAGGTCGTTTTCGCAGAGGTCACGGATCGCCTCGACCAACCGGTTTGCGCCGGCGAGGCCAGCGGCATCCGGTACCGGATGCGACGCCTCGAGAATCTCGATCGACTTCGTTTCGCAGCCATAACCGTAGCGCGTCACGACGATTCCAGTCAGCGGTCCGGTCCACACGCTTTCGAGCGCCGCAGCCATCTGGGCTGCACCCTTGCCGGCGCCGATCACGACGGTTCGCCCGCCTGTCGGCGGGGCGGGCAGGTGCTTCACGATGCCGGTGAGCGGATCGGCAGCCCTCACGGCTGCATGAAACAGCGCCTCCAGCAGTTCCCGCTCCGTCATCGCTTGTCCTCCCGTGTCTCCGCCACCCGGGCTCTTTCGATCACGGTAGTCAACAGCCGTCAACCTGGCTTGATCGCCCGCTGGCCTTTCAAACGGAACAAAGGAAGCCAGTGGCGGTTGTCCCACGGGCTCACCAGAATGAAGGAGCAAAAATATGGGTGAACATCTCAAAGAAGCCGGTTACCCAGGCCAGATCGACATCGGCGGCGACAGGTCTCCCGTAACTTACAAACTGAAAGCCAGCAAGGAAGATGACGGCGCCTTCCATGTGGCGGTGAGCCTCAGCGCCTCGCGCGACTGGCTGCTGAAACATGGCTTTCGCAAGGAGGCCACGCTGGTGCGCCAGGGCGGAGCTGAAATGCCGGTGCATTTTGAGGAAACGCTCAATGTCGCCGACAATATATCGGTCACGTTGCGCGCCGACGATGCGGTGATTGCCTCGATGGACGAATTGCGCCGCACGTTTCCGGAGCTGCGAGCGACCTGACACGGTCGCTCCCTGTTTGCATGAAACAACCGCAGCGTATAATCGCAGGCCCGGCCGATCGTTTGGCCGGGCATTTTGCGGTTGAGGCGGCGGGATCTTGGAGACAGTTGAAACGACAGCGCGATCCTGCGGAACCTGCACGCTCTGCTGCCGGCTTCCCGAAATCGCGGCTCTGGACAAGCCGCCCGATGCCTGGTGCCGGCACTGTTCGGAAGGGAAGGGCTGCGCAATCTATACCAACCGACCCCAGCTCTGCCGCGATTTCCTCTGTCTTTGGATGACCGATCCGGGCGTTCCCGATGCCTGGCGGCCGCTGACATCGAAGATGCTCGTCTATGAGCAGGGACCGCAGCTGACAATACTGGTCGATCCGGACCATCCGGATGCCTGGAAACAGGCGTCTTTTCCTTCCGATCTCGACAATTGGGCTAAAGCCGCGCAGGCGCGCGGCCACTACGTTATCCTGTTTTGCGGCGACGAAGTGACGAAGATAGAGCCGGGCGTCACCGCGCCGGCATGATTTCCGCTGCGGCCTGGCGGATGGTCTGCATCAGGATCGACAGCGGTGTGGAGGGATTTGCATCGGCGCGGATGGTGAGGCCGACCGGGCCACGGGTCTCGCTGGTGTCGATCGGCAGCGTCGCCAGAACCCCGTCCTCGATATCTGCCGCGACTACGCCCGTCGAGATGATCCAGATCGCGTCGCTCGACCGTACGAATGCGCGCCCGAAGGCATCCGAGACGGTTTCCACCTGGGTCGGCAGACTGGCGACGCCATTGGCGATCAGGAACTGTTCGACCGAAGGCCGGATGATCGAGCCGCGCGTCGGCATCAGCACGGGGTAGTCGGCAAAACCTTCGAAAATCGATCGCTTCCCGTCGAGCAGTGGATGTCCGGTGCGGACAGTAAAGACGACCTGTTCCGAATAGAGATGTTCGAAGGACAGACCGGTCATCTTCTCCGGCAATGCTAGGCGGCCAACCACGAGGTCAAGATCGCCAACCCGGAGCTGCTCCATCAAAACGGCGTTATCTCCCGTCACGATCTTGATCCGGCTACCGGTCTTTTCGGCGAGGAAGAGCGTCATGGCACGCGGCATCACGCGGGTGGAAACGGTCGGAAGCGCGCCGATCCGGACCGGAGGTGCAGAATCGAACAGTTCCTGGGAGACGGAATCCATGCCATGCCGGAGTGCCGTTAGTGCCGCGCCCGCATGGCGCAGGAAGACCTCGCCATAACGGGTGATGCGGATACCGCGACCGTCGCGCTCGAACATGGCGACACCCAGCGCCTCTTCGAGCTCGCGGATGGTCTTGGTGACGGCCGGCTGGCTGACATGCAGAATTTCGGCCGCCTTGACCACGCTTTTCTGGCGCGCGACCTCGACCAATGTATGCAGGTGGCGAAACTTGACTCGGGAATTGATCAAGATCAAATAACCCTGTGGTTAGGGGATTAGCTCAAAATATCATTTTACCTAACCGGAAACTAGTGCAATCTATCAAGGCGAGAGGAGGCGCTGATGCAGTTTGTACACATCAACGACATTGTGATCCAGTACGACATCCAGCGCGCCGGTGACGGAAAGCCGGTCATCGTGTTCATCAATTCGCTCGGAACCGACAGCCGCATCTGGCATCACGAACTGCCGAAGCTTACCGAGGATTTTACGGTCCTCACCTATGACAAACGCGGCCATGGGCTGTCCGGCCTTGGCGATCCACCCTATTCGATCGCCGACCACGCGGCCGATCTTGCCGGCCTGCTCGACCACCTGCAGCTCAGCCAGGTCATCGTCTGCGGCCTTTCGGTCGGCGGGCTGATCGCCCAGAGCCTCTATGCCACCCGTCCGGAGCTGGTGAAGGCGCTGATCTTCTCCAACACCGCGCACAAGATCGGTACCGCCGAGTCCTGGGCGGCGCGCATCGCCGCCGTCGAACAGAACGGTATCGGCAGCATTCTCGACGCGATCATGGAGCGCTGGTTCACCGCGCCGTTCCGAAAGCCGGAAAATGCCGCCTACCAGGCCTATTGCAACATGCTCGTGCGCCAGCCGACCCTCGGCTACAGCGGCACCTGCGCGGCGATCCGCGACGCGGATTTCACAGAGGCCGCAAGCAAGATCGCCGTGCCGGCGCTCTGCATCGTCGGCCGCGAGGATGGTTCGACACCGCCCGACCTCGTCAGGTCGTTTGCCGATCTGATCCCAGGCGCGCGCTACGAAATCATCGAGGGTGCCGCGCATATTCCCTGCGTCGAGGCGCCCGCAGCCCATGCCGCATTGATCCGCGGCTTCATCGAACAACTCGAGGACTAGACATGGCCGATCCTTCCGCGCCATCGGAACGTTATGTTCAAGGCATGAAGACCCGCCGCTCGGTGCTGGGCGACGCCCATGTGGACCGCGCCCAGGCAAACCAGACGCCTTTCGACGGGCCGTTCCAGGAGATGATCACCGAAGGCGCCTGGGGCACGGTCTGGTCGCGGCCGAACTGGACCAAGCGCGAGCGCTCGATGGTGACGATCGCGCTTCTCGCGGCACTCGGCCATCACGACGAGGTCGCCATGCATATCCGCGCAACCGCCAATACGGGTGCGACGAAGGACGATATCTGCGAAGCCCTGATGCATGTGGCAGTCTATGCCGGCGTTCCGGCCGCCAACCATGCCTTCAAGATCGCCAAAGCCACTTATGCCGAAATGGACGCGGACAAGGCCGCGGGAGAGCAAAAATGAAGAACACACCCCCAGAAACAACACCCTTCTTCGCGCGTGACCGGGAATGGCATCCGCCGGCCTTCACGCCGGGCTACAAGACCTCGGTGCTTCGCTCGCCGCAGCGCGCCCTGATTTCGCTCGAAGGCACCAAGAGCGAGATCACCGGCCCGGTCTTCGGCCATAACATTCTCGGCGAGTTCGACAACGACCTGATCGTCAATTATGCCAAGCCCGGCGAGATGGCGCTCGGCGAGCGCATCCTGGTCTACGGCCGTGTCATCGACGAGCGCGGCCGCGGCGTTTCGGGCGCGCTGGTGGAATTCTGGCAGGCCAATGCCGGCGGCCGCTACCGCCACAAGAAGGAAACCTATCTCGCGCCGCTCGACCCGAATTTCGGCGGTTTCGGCCGCACGATCACCGACGAGGACGGCGGTTACGCGTTCAAGACGATCAAGCCCGGTCCCTATCCGTGGCCGAACGGCGTCAACGACTGGCGCCCGGCGCATATCCACTTCTCGGTCTTCGGCCATGGTTTTGCCCAGCGCCTGATCACCCAGATGTATTTCGAGGGCGATCCGATGATCTGGATTTGTCCCATCGTGAAAACCATTCCGGACGAGAACGCGATCAAGGGCCTGATTGCCGCGCTCGACATGCAGAACACTATTCCGCACGACATGCGGGCCTACAAGTTCGATATCGTCCTGCGCGGCCGTCGCTCGACATTCTTCGAGAACCGGAAAGAGGGCAACTGAGATGGTCCAGCCGCTCACCTATTTCAAGGAATCCGCCTCGCAGACCGCGGGTCCGTATGTCCATATCGGCTGCACGCCGAACTTTTCCGGTATTACCGGTGTCTACGACACCGATCTCGGCTCCGGCCCGATGGTCAACGACCAGACGCGCGGCGAGCGCATCACCATCCGCGGCTTCGTTTATGACGGGGCGATGACCCCGCTCAAGGACGCGATGATCGAGATCTGGCAGGCGGATGCCGACGGTTATTACAACAGCCCGTCGGAAACCCGCGGCAAGGCCGACCCGAACTTCTTCGGCTGGGCCCGTCAGCCCGGCGATATGGCAACCGGCGAATTCGCCTTCGAAACCATCAAGCCCGGCAAGGTGCCCTTCCGCGACGGCCGCCTGATGGCCCCGCACGTCACCTTCTGGGTCGTCGCCCGCGGCATCAATCTCGGCCTCAACACCCGCATGTACTTCTCCGACGAGGAAGAGGCCAATGCGGCGGATCCGATCCTGTCGCGCATCGAGCACCGGGTTCGGGTTCCCACCCTGATCGGCAAGCGTGACGGTAATACCGTCACCTTCAACATCTATCTTCAGGGTGAAAACGAAACCATATTCTTCGATATCTGACGGCGAAGAATCAGGGTTCGCCCGGGAGTAGATATGAGCGTCTCGGCTTTCGAGCATCCATTTTTGTCCGGCCTTGTCGGTGACGACGAGACCGGACAGCTGTTTTCGGTGAACGCCGAGATCGACGCCATGCTGGCCTTCGAAACGGGCCTTGCCAAGGCCGAGGCGTCCTGCGGCATCGTCCCTGCCGAGGCTGCGGAGCGCATTGCCGCAGCCTTGCAGACCTTCGAGCCGGACATGGCCGGGCTGCGAAACGGAGCCGCGCGCGACGGCGTCGTTGTCCCCGAACTCGTCAAGCAGCTTCGCGATGCCGTCAGTCAGCAGGCCGGCGGCGGCGAGGCTGCCAGGCACGTGCATTTCGGCGCGACCAGCCAGGATGTCATCGACACAGCGCTCATAATCCGCCTGAAGCAGGCCTGCTCCTTGTTCATCGAACGCCTCGCGGCCCTGGAAAAGTCTTTCGACGACATCGACCGGGCATTCGGGACACGAACGCTGATGGGCCATACCCGCATGCAGGCGGCGATCCCGATCACCGTTTCCGACCGTATCCGCGCCTGGAAAGAGCCGTTGACCCGGCATCGCCATCGGCTGGACACATTCTCAGAAACCGGTTTTGCGGTGCAGTTCGGCGGCGCTGCCGGCAGCCTCGAAAAATTCGGCGACAAGGCCGCCGACGTGCGCAAGGCGCTTGCCTGGGAACTGTTCCTGACCGACGCGCCGCAATGGCAGAGCCAGCGCGACCGGCTGGCGGAATTCGCAAACATCCTGACGATGATTTCCGGCTCGCTCGGCAAGCTCGGCCAGGACGTGGCGCTGCTCGCGCTGATGGCCGGCGAGATGGAGCTCGCCGGCGGCGGCGGCTCTTCCGCCATGGCCCACAAGCAGAACCCGGTGGCCGCAGAGGTACTGGTATCGCTCGCACGCTTCAACGCGGTTCAGCTTTCCGGCATGCAGCAATCGATGGTGCATGAGCAGGAACGCTCAGGTGCGGCCTGGACGCTCGAATGGTTGATCCTGCCGTCCATGGTGATCGCGACCGGCGCTTCACTACGGCTTGCAGCGGAACTTGCCGGCAATGTGAGGTCGCTGGGCACGGGCTGACGGTATCTGCATTGAAGGACGGGCAATTCTAGTATATTTTGGAAGAAAGATACTAGGTTTGACCCGGAGGTCTTATGACTCTTTCCTACATGACCAGTGCCTCCTTCAATCAGAACCCGAGCAAGGCCCGGCAGGCGGCAAACGAGAATCCGCTGGTCATTACCGATCACGGCAAGCCGACGCATGTGCTTGTCAGCTATGAGGAATTCGAGGCCAACTGGAAGAAGCAGAAGAGCCTCTACGACGCTTTGCGTGATACCCAAGGCACGGTCGATCAGGATTTCGACCCTCCGCGCCTGAGTTTCGAGGGGCGCGAGGTTGAGTTCTGAATGGCATTCCTGCTGGATACCAATGTCATTTCGTGCTCGAAGCGGCCGGAAAAGCAAGCGGCTGCCTTTCAGGCTTTCATGCGGAAGTTCCGCATAGACGACGCGTTTCTGTCAGTGATCACCATCATGGAGATTCGCTTCGGCGTCCGACTGGAGCAAAGCCGAAACCCTGTTTTCTCGACCGAACTGGAACGCTGGCTGACCGAGGATGTCCTGGTGAATTTCAGCGGCCGCATCCTTCCCTTCGATACTCCGATTGCTCTTCGCACTGGCACCCTCCCCACGCCGAACAAGCGGCCGTCACCAGATGCAATGATCGCCGCCACAGCGCTGCATCACGGGCTGACCGTCGTCACCCGCAACATCTCTGATTTCGAGCCTCTCGGCGTGCCCTGCCTCAATCCGTGGACTTTCCAGGGTTGAGGCGGCCAGGCTTGGGCCGCATCAATCGGTGATCTCGACCGGATTGCCGTCGGGATCCGAGATCACCGCCTCGTAGAATCCGTCGCCGGTCATGCGGGCCGGGGAGACAAGGATGCCCATGGCTGCCGCCTTGGCTGCCATGTCGTCGACCGCCTGCCGGCTGCCGAGCGAAATCGCCATGTGCGCGTAACCGGCGCGTTCGCCCGGCGTTTCCGGCGCAATCCACGGACCGCTCATGATCTCGATCGTCGCGCCTTCGGAAAGGGTGAGGAATTTCGAGGAGAAGCCTATACGCCGACGGCTCTCATAAAGCGGGCTGGCGGTGGCGGCGAACATGTCTTCGAAGAACGCGACGAGCCTGTCGAGGTCAGTTGTCCAAAGCGCGACATGCGCAAGTTTCATGTGTCACCTCTCCAATGCCGGTTACCACCCTGTCCCCGCCTGTCTCGTCAAACGCGGCCTCGCACGCAAGCGAAAAACTCATCCATGCTATCCCCGGTAGTGCCGTTAAACATATCCTCAATATTTTCTGCAATCCTTAACCATAGCGGGCCAACAGAATTTGGCCATGACCTCCAATGCAGCAATGGATCTTCCGATGACCATTAAATTGAAGCTTGTCGCCAGCGTCGTCGGCCTCGCCCTCGCGCTCGCCGCAACCACGACTGTGGCATTCATCGGAATGGATACGTTGTCGGCACGCACCCGCGCAATCGTCGAGGATCGGCTCGAGCCCGTGGCGCATATCAAGACGGTCTCCGACGCCTACGCTGTCACCATCGTCGACACTGCCCACAAGACGCGCAGCGGTGCGTTCAGCTGGGAACTGGGCGAACAGACAGTCCGCGCAGCGCTCGTCATCGCCGACCGCGACTGGGCGGCCTACCAGGCAACCCACCTGACCGATCAGGAAAAAACTCTTGTCCAGCGTTACCTCGGTGCTCGCACGGAGACGACCAAGGCGGTCGAGGAGCTTCTGGCGATCATGGGCAAACGCGATCAGGCGGCCCTCGATACCTATGTGACGAAGCGGCTCTACCCGGCGATCGAGCCGCTCGCCGAACCGCTGAACGCGCTGACCAAGCTGCAACTCGATGTCGCGCACAAGAGTTTCGAGGATGGGTTGGAGGACAAGGCCGATCTCTTCGTCTGGATGACCGTGATCGGCGTGATTTCGCTGATCGTGGTCGGCTTCTCGATCCGGGTCGTGCTGTCAGGTGTCGTCGGCCCGCTGCAACGCCTGCAGGATTGCATGCGACGCCTTGCGGGCGGTGAATTGACGCTGACCGTCTTCGGCATGGACCGCAAGGACGAGATCGGCGGGATGGCGGCGGCGGTGGAAATTTTCCGCCAGGCGGGTATCGGCAACAAGCGGCTGGAAGATGAAGCGATCGAAGCCCGCAACCGGTCGGAGGCGGAACGCATCGCTGCGCAGGAACAAGCCGAAGCCGACGCTTCCCAACGGCTCCGCGTCGCGACATCCGGCCTTGGCGGCGGCCTGCGCCGGCTCGCCTCGGGCGATCTTTCCTTCCAGCTTGACGAGGCCTTCTCGGTGGACTTCGAAGCCCTGCGTCACGACTTCAACACCTCGATCGCCCAACTCGCCAGCACGTTGACGCAGATCGCCGGCAGCGCCGAGGCGATCGACGGCGGGACCCGGGAGATCAGCCAGTCTGCATCCGATCTTTCGCGCCGTTCCGAACAGCAGGCCACTTCGCTCGAAGAGACCGCCGCCGCGCTTGACCAGATTACCGCGAATGTCAGTTCCGCGTCCAAGAAGGTCGATGAGACCCGGAAGATCGCGGCGGAGGCCAATTCGTCCGCTGCGCGTTCAGGTGAAGTCGTAGCCAACGCCGTCGAGGCAATGCGCCGCATCGAGGAAAGCTCCAAACAGATCTCGAACATCATCGGGGTGATCGACGAGATCGCCTTCCAGACCAACCTTCTGGCACTGAATGCCGGCGTCGAAGCGGCGCGCGCGGGCGAGGCTGGCAAGGGTTTTGCGGTCGTTGCGCAGGAGGTGCGCGAACTCGCGCAGCGTTCGGCCAATGCGGCGAAGGAAATCAAGGCGCTGATCCAGAACTCGACCGTCGAAGTCGGCCACGGCGTGACATATGTCCGCGACGCCGGTGAATCGCTGAAGTCGATCGAGGGCTATATCGTCACCATCAACAGCCATGTGGACGATATCGCACGTTCGGCCCGCGAACAGTCGACCGGCCTTTCGGAGATCAATTCGGCCGTCAACCAGATGGACCAGGTGACCCAGCAGAACGCCGCGATGGTTGAGGAGACGACGGCGGCGAGTTCCGGACTTGCCGACGAGGCCTCGAAACTGCGCCAGATGGTCGGCCAGTTCCAGCTCGGCGCCGCCGTCACCTCCCAGGCCCAGCGGCGTCGTCGCGCCGCCTGAGGAGATGCCGCCAGTGGCTCATGACGCCTCCACCGGCTCGAGGTTCCCTCGGCAGCGGTCGCGATGCGGCAGCGGAAATCCATAGAAGCTTGCCTGATTCGCCACCAAGCTGATAAGCCGTGGACGACAATGGAGGGCTGCATGGCTGCGGATACCGGGCAGGGACTTTGGGATTTCGCATTGCGGCTTTACGGTGCGCCCGGTGTCGGCGAAGCCTGCCTGCTGCTTCAGGACGAAAGCGGTGTCGACGTGCCGGTGCTGCTGTTCTCCGCCTGGCTGGCAAAAAAATCCGTGGCGCTTTCGCCAACGGAGATTGCCCGCATCGACGCCCTCATCGCCGACTGGCGCAATGAGGTGGTCAAACCGCTGCGCGCCCTGCGCCGCCGGTTGAAAAGCGGGCCGCATCCGGCATCCAACAAAGAGACGGAAATCCTGCGCAACGGCGTCAAGGCTATCGAACTCAATGCGGAAAAGATCGAGCTGGCGGTGCTCGAGGCCGAAGGGCAGGCGCTGATGGCAGGCGATGGTTCAAATAGCGATCCGGCTGGCAATCTCAGGAATGTCGTGACTTTTTTCCGGGGAGCGGAGCCGGATGAGCGGACGGAAGCGGCACTTGCGGTGATCGAAAAGGCGCTTGCGGCCCTTTGAATTCGATATCCGGGGCACGATCAGTGCTGGCCGGGTGAACCAGGGCCGTCCTTCCAGCGCTTGACCATCGGCAGGTGGATATCGAACAGATCAAGCGCTCGGCCCACCGTCTGGGTCACCATCTCGTCCAGTGAGTTGGGCTTCGAATAGAAGGCCGGCACCGGCGGCATGACGATCGCGCCGTTGCGGGTCGCCTGGTCCATCAGCGCGATATGGCCTGCATGCAGCGGCGTCTCCCGAAACAGGAGCACGACACGCCGCCGTTCCTTCAGACAGACGTCGGCCGCGCGCACGATCAGCTCGTCATTGTAGCAGTTGGCGATACCGCTCAACGTCTTTACCGAACAGGGTGCGACAAGCATGCCGGCGGTGCGGAACGAGCCGGAGGAGAGCGCCGCACCGATATCCTTGTGATTATAGAGCACATCGGCCAGGCTCTTGATCTCGTCGGCACTCATGTCGATTTCGTCGATCGCGGTGCGAAAAGCGGAGGGCGAGATCACTGCATGGGTCTCGATATCCTCGACTTGCTTCAAAAGCTGCAGGGCGCGGACGCCATAAACGACACCGGATGCTCCGGTGATGGCGATGATGATGCGGCGCATGGGATTTTTCCCTGAACAATCTGTCGCGACGACTTAGCGCCACTTTCAGATCGGCGCAATGCGGCGATGGCCGGATGGCTCGCATGTCTTCGGCCGCGGCCTCTCCCACCAGAGACGCGGTGGCGGGCTCCCGCGTGCGTTTCCATCGCCGCAGCGAGATCATGATCCGGTTCCGCAACCGGCGCCGCTCCGCGGAAAAGCAGGCCGACAGATGCCTGATCCGAAACCAGGCTTGCGACTGACTGGTTCCACCGAAAAACTCACCGATGAGGTCTTCGAAAAGCTTGCGACGCGCGCCGTGATGGTTGATCATACGGCCGATGCCGGAGTAGCGGAGGCTATTGCGACGGCGGCTGTTGCCGCGCCAGTCATGTCAGCTGCACCATCGGCACCTATTTTCCCTGCGGCTCCGAAGCTGCCGGACCGGCTGTCGCGCCTGCGGCAACGGCCGGGCGGCATTTCAGCCGTATGCCCCATATTGCGGCGGCATCGTCGCCGTCATTGCCATTGCGGCTCTCGCCGCCAGATTTTAACAGGAGGGGCTCATGTCCCGCATCACCATCGCCGTCAACGGTACGCCCCAGACGCGCGAGGTCGAAGACCGGACGCTGCTCGTGCAGTTCATCCGCGAACATCTCGGCCTCACCGGTACCCATGTCGGCTGCGACACCAGCCAGTGCGGCGCCTGTACGATCCATCTCGACGGCGTGGCCGTCAAAAGCTGCACGGTGCTCGCCGTCGCCGCCGACGGTTCCCAGGTGACGACGATCGAGGGGCTGGCCGAAGGCGGCAGGCTGCATGACGTGCAGCAGGCTTTCCGCGAACATCACGGCTTGCAGTGCGGTTATTGCACACCCGGCATGATCATGGCCTCGGTGGACATGATCCGCCGTCATGACGGCATGCTCGACGAGCATACCGTCCGCCACGAACTCGAAGGCAATATCTGTCGCTGCACCGGCTACCACAACATCGTCAAGGCCGTACTGGATGCTGCCGAAAAGCATCGCGCGGCGCATGCCGTCGCGGCCGAATAAGCGGGGAAGCTCACGTCATGTACGCAACGACCTACCACAAGCCGAAGACTCTTGCCGAAGCCGTCGAACTCTACGTCAATTCCGACGAGCCTTCCTATCTGTCCGGCGGCCACACGCTGATCCCGACGCTAAAGAGCCGGCTTGCGGCGCCCGCGCATCTGATCGACCTGCGCAACATTCCGGAGCTTTCCGGGATCGAAGTGACCACCGACAGAGTGATCATCGGCGCCGCGGCCAAACATGCCGTGGTCGCCGCTTCCAAGGAGGTCAAGGCCGCCATTCCGGCGCTTTCAGGCCTCGCCGGTTCGATCGGCGATGTCCAGGTGCGCCATATGGGCACGATCGGCGGCTCGACCGCGAACAACGACCCGGCTGCCGACTATCCCGCCGCCGTGCTGTCGCTCGATGCCGTCATCCATACCGACCGCCGCGAAATCCCCGCCGCCGACTATTTCCAGGGCCTCTACACGACCGCATTGGAGCCAGGCGAAATCCTCGTCCGCATCGAGTTCAGGATCCCGGAAGTCGCCGGTTATGCGAAATTCCGCAATCCGGCCTCGCGCTATTCGATGGCCGCTGCCTTCGTATCCAAACATCGCGACGGCCATATCCGCGTGGCGATCACCGGCGCCGGCAACGAGGGGGTATTCCGCTGGATCGAGGCAGAGGAGTTGCTGACCGCGAACTTTTCGGCCGAAGCGCTGGAAGGCCTGACGATAGACGCATCACGGATGATGGGCGACATGCATGCGCCGGCCGACTACCGCGCCCATCTCGTCGCCGTCATGACCAGCCGCGCAGTGCAGAACCTTGGCGGCACGCATATTCTCTGAGGGCAGATGCCCTGTTACCGAAAGGCCGGCGGGGCGACTTGCCGGCCGGAAACATCGCGGCAGGTCGCGCAACCGCATTACAGCATCTTCAATCCTGGGGCGGGCCGAAGGTCGCGGCGATCCGCCCGAGCACGGCGATCAGAACCGCCTTGTCCTTGCCGGCGATCTCGTCAAGGCGACGATCGTAGACGACGGCGATCGCGTGCAGTCGTTCCTGCATCCGGCGGCCATTTTCGGTGAGCCTGACGCTGTAGCTGCGTTGATCCGCGAGGTTCGGCCGCCGTTCGATCAGCCCGCGGCGGGACAAGGCCTTCAGGCTGGAGGTGAGCGTCGAGCGGTCGCGGCCACAGATGCGACTGAGTTCTGACGGCGTCATGCTCTCCCGTTCGGCAAGTACCGTCAGGAGCGAATACCACCCGGGCTTCAGATCCGCCTTGCCCGCGGCCCTGGCAAAGGCCTGGAAGGACGTCTCCTGGGCCACCCGCAGATGATAGCCGATCAGATTTCGAAACATGGCCGGGACAAGCATCTCGCCGTCCGCAGATGCCGTATGCGCGTCCGGCCGCGTCGATGTTTCCACCGCCATTTTGCATTCCTCCCCCTATGGAAACTAATGGGAATGGGGGAGCGCAGCAAGATGGTTTGATATCGAACTACCTTGCTTCGACCGATTGTCCGACAAAAGCCGGCAGAGGGCAAGCGAAGCGATGGGCATATGGTGATGCCGGACCACTTGCGACCTGAACCCGAAGGGCGGCCCATGTCGCGATGATTGCCGCGACGGCGACGAACATTACCTGGAAAGCGATCAACATCGACCCGGTATTTCAGGCCCGCCTCCCGCCATTAAAAAATGGCACGTTGGAGGCGGGCGTCAGGTTTGAAAGGTGATCACCCGATCAGGGCGGTCACGAAGGCGACCGCGTAAAAGCCTATGATGATCAGGCACGCGGTGGCCAGCAGGAGGGCTGGGATACTGTTCATGACACTCTTTCCATGCCAGCCTCCGTCAACGCGCAGCAAGCCCGCAATATCCTTTTGAACCGGTTTACGGTCCGCAAAGGTTAATGATTTCCTGCCTTGAATTAGACATTTCAAATTAAAGATCCAATGGCTTGATACCGGGCGCGGGGCATGGTCTGTTGATGAAAATATTGTGCCGCCACAGGGCCTTGAGCCCGATTTATCGCTGATGAGAGTGACATGAGAGATTTCGAGTTACCCGGCCGTTCGCTCGCTGTCGGCCGCACTGCGATGGCCGCCACCTCCCAGCCGCTGGCGACGCTCACCGCCATCGACATGCTGCGCAACGGCGGCAATGCGGTGGATGCGGCGGTTGCCGCCTGCGCCGTACAGTGCGTTGTCGAAGCCGGCTCGACCGGAATCGGCGGCGATTGCTTCGCTCTGCTCTCGCTTGGCGGCACGGACGAGGTGCTGGCCTATAATGGGTCAGGCCGGGCACCGGCTGCCGCAACCGTCGAACATCTGCGTTCGCTCGGCGTCACCAGCCTTACCCGCACCTCGCCCCACACGATCACCGTGCCGGGTGCGGTGGATGCCTGGACGCGGCTGGTTGCCGATCACGGCCGCATGAAGATGGCCGATATCCTCGCGCCGGCCATCAAGCTGGCCCGCGACGGCTATGTTCTGCCGCCGCGCACGGCGCACGATCTTGCCGCCCAGGCGGAGATCCTGAAGGACGATCCGGCTGCGAGCCGTGTCTTCCTCGTCGACGGCAAGGCGCCGCCAGCGGGTTCGGTCCAGTATCAGAAACAGCTCGCCGATACGCTCGAAGCGATCGGCCGGGAGGGAAGGGACGCTTTTTATCGCGGCCCGATCGCCGAAGGCATGGTGAGCTACCTGAACGGGATCGGAGCGATGCATACGCTGGAGGATTTCGCCAATGCCAAAGGCGAATATGTGACCCCGATCAAGACGACGTTCCGTGGCCACGAAATTCACGAATGCCCGCCCAACGGCCAGGGCATCATTGCGCTGATGATCCTCAACATCCTGTCGCATTATCCGGGCAAAGGCGATCCGCTGGCACCTGAGCGCCTGCATGTCGAGGTCGAGGCGACGCGGTTGGCTTACGCGGCGCGCAACCGTTTCCTCGCCGATCCGGCCAAGGTCGACGTGCCGGTCGATTACCTGCTCTCGGACGAACTTGCCAGGCAGTTGGCCGGAACGATCGATCCCGACAAGGTGATCGCGGATCTGCCGCCCTTCGACGAAGTGCCGCACAAGGACACGATCTATCTCTCGGTCGTCGACAGCGACCGCAATGCGATCAGCTTCATCAACTCGATCTTCTTCGTTTACGGCAGCGGCCACATGGACCCGAAGAGCGGGGTGATGTTCCACAACCGGGGCCTCAGCTTTTCGCTCGATCCGGCCCACCCGAACGCGATCGCGCCGGGCAAGCGGCCGATGCACACGATCATTCCCGGCATGGTGACGAAGGACGGCCGCGCCGTCATGCCCTTCGGTGTGATGGGTGGCCAGTATCAGGCCATGGGCCACGCCCATTTCCTCTCAAAAGTCTTCGATTACGGCATGGACCTGCAGAGCGCCATCGACCTGCCGCGCCTCTTCCCGCTGCCCGGGACCAACCAGGTCGAGATGGAAGCCCGGTTGCGCAACACGATCGGCCCGGAATTCACCAGGCGCGGTTTCGAGGTGAAAGCACCGGAATCGGCAATCGGCGGCGCCCAGGCGATCTGGATCGACTGGGAAACAGGCGTGCTGAAAGGCGGCTCCGACCCTCGCAAGGATGGCATGGCTCTCGGCATTTAAGCGGTAGGCAGGGGGCACTGCCCACCGAGTTGATGTTCTCGTCGCGGCAAAAGCGCTAGGGGCCTGTCTCAGGGTCAAGTGGCGGATGCAGGCGGAACCGTTCCCTCCGGCGTGAGGCCGTCCACTGCATTGGGTAGGTTCTCGGAGAGGCGCTTTAGGATTTCCGCTTCTGACATGCCGGTTCGCGTGGCAATATCTCGCAGGACGTCTGGTCCCAGCGCTGCAGCGAGCTCGCTGTCATTGATCGGATCGTTCGCCCCGGGCTTGACCCAAGACTCAGCTTTCTTCTCCTGCCCGGCCTGTCGAAATTGGTCTAGCAGGTCGCTCAAACCGCCGTTCAGTATCGACCCGATGCTGCCACCGCTTACCAAGCTTCCAAGCCCGCCTGTCCGCAACCTGTTAAGAATGTCGTCGATACCGCTATCCGATCCTGGGGCTGTATTCGCCGCGCTTCCCTGTGTCGCTTCACCCGACGGTGTCCGTTGGCGCTCTGCTACGCCCTTTAGGATTTCGGCGATCCGGTCGCGGTTCTGATATCCTGCGACCGCTAGGACGGCGAGAAGCGCTTTGAGTGATCCGCTCGGCATGTCTGGTCTCCTTGATCTCTGCGATAAACGGGCCATCCCGGCTGTGGTTCCGCATGAGATATCATGATGAACGAGAAGCCATCTCGCTCTAGGGTGTGCATGACGTCGTCGATCGTCTTCTAGATGGTCGAGGATGGTTCGTCGCTTCCCCGATCTCCATGAAGCGTCCCTGTCGGCTGCCGGGAATAAGGCACCCCTTGGTCGATATGCGTGTCTGCTGGTTGGTGTCGCCCTTGGCGACCTCGTCAGCCGCACTACCTCCGTCGAAAAAACTGGAGAAAAGCGATGAAAGTCCAGAAATTCAATATCGCCGACGCGAATTTGGTCAGGTCTCCGGGACAGCATGCCGATATCTTCGTCGGAAACCTGGTCGACGAGAAGAACGGCGGGCCGATCACCATCGGCTACGGCCGGTACGCTCCGGGCCAGTCGCTCACAGAAACCATGGCAGTCGATGACGTCATGATCGTTCTGGAAGGGCGGCTCGCTGTCTCCACGGGAGCTGGCACCGTCACGGCAGGTCCGGGCGAGATCGTCTATATGCCCAAGGGTGAGGCGGTAACGATTACGACGCAGGGGGAGGGAGCGCTCACAGCCTACGTGACATATCCCCACTGGGCGGAAGTTCACGGCTAGAATCATCGGCTCAGCTATTGCCGACGAACTGGGGAGCGCTTCCAAGGAAGCGCCGCCCCCGGCACCATTTCGGCGAAACCTGTCCCCGCGATTTGACGTTCAATTTGCACATATCTGCGCGCCGTCGCAAATCAAACCATGCCCGGGCGGTTGAAATACCCCATGCAGCTCGAGCCAAGGAGACCGAAACAACACCACCGTCATCACGTTTTGAAATGAACGGTCATTCAAAATGACTTCCTTTTTCCGTGCCGCCGCGGTCTTGTGACAATCAAAGTCGTTCGAATCATCACGCGGCGACATGTAAACCAAAGAGCCGAACGTATGGAAAACCCGGTCGCATTGAACCGCCTGTCCGAAAATACCGTCTTCCGAAAGGGCGACCTGTTCGTGCTATTCGGTGAGCTTTTCGGACGCGGATACGCCACAGGCTTGCTGGATGAAGCCCGCAAGGCTGGCATGGAAATCGTCGGTATTACCGTTGGACGGCGCGACGAGAACAACTTTTTGCGTCCGCTTAACGCCGAGGAGTTGTCAGCGGCCGAGTCCAGGCTGGGTGGCAGGATCATCAACATTCCTTTGATGGCCGGTTTCGATCTCGACGCGCCCGAAGGCGGTCCGACTCCGACCGACCTGCTCGCTGCGATGACGCTCGAGAATTGGCAGCAGGAAAAGCTTGACTGGGATTACGTCTCGCAATGCCGGGCGATTGGCACCAAGCGGTTCACAAAAGCTCTTTCCGATGTAATGGCCATTCTCGACGGCATGATTGTGGGCGGTCGGAATGTATTCTTTGCCCACACGATGGCTGGAGGCATCCCGAAGGCGAAGGTATTCCTCGCCGTCGCCAATCGAATCTACAAGGGACGCGGAAGCCGTCATATGTCGTCGCAGATGCTGATCGACAGCGATATGGGCAAGCTCATCCTGCAGAATTTCGATGACGTCTCCGCAAACACCTACCGACACCTCATCGACTTTAGTGCGGCCATCCGTGAGCGTGTCGAGGCCTCGGGTGGGCAGGTCCGGTATACGGCCTACGGCTACCACGGATCGGCAATTCTCATCGACGGGAGCTATCGCTGGCAGACCTACACGAACTATACTCAAGGCTATGCCAAGATGAGGCTTGAGCGTATCGCGGAGGATGCCTGGGCCACGGGTGTAAAGGCTACGGTCTATAACTGTCCCGAAATCCGAACGAATTCCTCCGACGTATTCACCGGGATCGAGCTGCCGCTGATCCCGCTGCTACTTGCGCTAAAGAAGGAGAACGGCGGGCGATGGGCAGAGGAGCAGTGGCTGGCATGCCAGCATCTTCTCGCGGACGGCTTCACCATGGATGATGTCTTCCGCAAAATCACCGCCATGCAGGCCAGCGAGGTCATGCGCCCGTTCTATGATTTCTCGGCCTGGCCGATGGCAAATAGCCAGGCACAGGCCGATCTGACTATCGGCACGTCCAATGAAATTACCGCCATGCACCGTGGCTCAAAGGCAATGATCAGCGACCATCTGAGCGGACTCGTGGTCGAGGCGACCGGGCAGCTTATTTTTGGCGAATCCTCGAACCCATCGGGGCCTGTCCAGTGGCTCAACCACGATATCGTGGCGCGTCGGCTGAATGCCTCCTACAATCAACCGGAAACCGCCGGTTCGATGACCGCATCCTCATCACTCGAAATCGCTTGACGCTAGCCCGATTTTTCCGCTGGCGCCCGCGAGAATTCTCGTATCGATCAAGACCGGCATCAGCACGCGACCCCTGTCCGTCAGGCGGTATTCATCCCGTGGCGGCTGTCGCCAAAATCCTGTCGTGCGATTAGGCCGTCGGCTTCCAACTCCCCCAGATGCTGCGTCAGCATCTTCTGCGAGATACCCGGCGTGTCTCGCAACAATTGCGACGTCCGCGTCGACGGCTCCGCGAAGAGGCCGAACAGGATTGGCAGCCTCCACCGTCGCCCGAGCATGAACAGCACCCGTGTGACAGGGGCCGGGGTTGTTCGCAAAGAGGCCGCGATCGAGCCCTGCGGCTTCACCCGATCATGAAGACTGCGGAGCTTGACCGGCCGGGCGAACAGTGGACGGTAATGGCGCTTGCCGAACTCTCCGCAGGTCTGCATCATCACTCATGCTGCGCTGATCAGACTGCATGGCTATGGCCAACAAGCGATTTGCTGTTACAAGGCGGCATGAGCGGAATTCTGCCAAAAAAAAATGGATGACCGAGGCCTCTCCCTGGATCGCATGCGGACCTTCGTTCGTGTTGCGCAACGCGGCAGTCTCTCAGCGGCGGCACGGGAGCTCGGTATCGGGCAGTCGACCGTCACTCGTCATATAAACGAACTTGAAGAAGCGGTCGGCGTTCCCCTTCTTGGTCGAACCACTCGGCGCGTCACGCTGACAGAGGAAGGCAGCCGGTACTACACGAACTGCCTGCAGATCCTGCGGCTTGTGGAACAAGCCTCGGAAGAGGCAAGAGATGCCCGGCGCGTGCCTGTCGGCGCCGTTCGCGTATCCTGTACCGCGGCGCTCGGTGTCATGCATGTCACACGCATGATCTTTGCTTTTCAGGACAGGCATCCAGATGTCCGGATAGACCTCAATCTCACCGACGAACGCATTGATCTCGCCCGCGAGGGCGTGGACATCGCGCTACGACTGGGGCCTGTCATCGATGGGGCTATGAAGCTTGTCGCGATCGGTGAAAGCTGCCGAAAACTCGTAGGGTCGCCAGACTACCTGTCCAGCCACGGGCGGCCGGCGCGCCCAGCGGAATTGACCCAACACAACGGCATCGTGATGTCCAACGTCGCTGGAAGCGATCATCTTATTCTGTCTGCGCCGGACGGGATACGCCTGATGGTGCCGGTGGGTGGGACCTTGCGTGTGGACCATGGACTGGCCGCCCGGGCCGCTCTTGCCGCCGGTCGCGGCATCGCGCCGGCGCACCTCTGGCTTGTTCAGGATCTGCTCGATGCCGGCAAGCTCGAAACCGTGCTCGACGAATACGACCTCGATGCTGTTCCCGTCAGTCTGCTCGTTGTCCCGGAACGGGCCGGCATTGCCCGTGTGCGGTTGCTGGTCGATTTTCTCGTCGACGAAGTCAGGAAGCTGCCGGGTATTACGCCGCGCCGGCTGGCGAACGCTTGAACCTAAATGCCGAAAGATTGCCGGCTCCCCCGCCATCCTGTCGTTCTCAGGAACTGTTCCCAGCTTAACGTTCCTGGGTCAAGGCGACGGCTCCATTCAAGATCATGATCCTTGCCGAAATAGCCGTATTCAACGGCATATTCGACCATGCCGAGAAGCTCCCGCACCAGCAGTTCGTTATCGGCGAAGGCCGGAAAATTCTCCAGCAGTCCGTCGCGCGTGAAGGCATTGCTGTATTCGGCCTTGATGCCCGTCGCCCGCTGGAAGGTTTCGACCATCTCGCGCGGAGAGATCATGTCGCCGACAATCGGAAGCGTCCTGCCGTCATAAAGCGCCGGATTGGAGAAGATCTCCAGCGCGACGGGGCCTGTGGCTGTCAGTGAATCAACGAAGGGTGCGCGGAAATTCTCCGGAAGGTAGATCGGCAACAGCAGTGTGTCACCATCATAGCGGGGGACGTAATATTCCAGCAGGTTCGTGTAGAAGAAGGCAAGCATCACGAAGGAATGCGAGACGGGAAGCCCACGAATGTAGTCGGCAATGTTCGCCTTGTCGGTGAAATGTGGCGCATATTTTGCCCCGGCTGAAATCCACTCAACATTCTCGAGCGTGCTGAAGACGATATGCTGAACGCCGGCCGTGACGGCAGCATCGGCCAACTGCCGTCCAAGGGGCGCCTCGCTCGTATCAGGCGGCGCGACGGGAGGCGTCATCAGAAACACGCCGGAAGCTCCCTCGAAGGCACGCACAAATTCCTTCGTGTGACCCAGTTCGAGGGGAACGTTCACGATCTCCGCGCCCAGACCCTTCAGCGCGCGAGCGGCTGGAGAATTGCTGTTGCGGGTCAGCGCGCGAACGCGGAAGCGTTGACTGCCGAGAAGCGTCGTTACGACGCTCCGCCCCTGCTTGCTGGTCGCTCCGACGACAGCGATCAATGGTTTTTCATGTAGCATCATGGCTGTCTCCGATCAGAACTCTCAACCCAATGGCTGTGGTCATTCAAAAAGGACCGGGTCGTACCTTGATCCAATCCTATCGATACCAGCGAGGTAGCCTATAGGACGGGAGGACACTATGTGCGGTCACCGAATTACATTATTCCGTTTATCGGATAGATACGTAGGGTCCCGGGAGGGCTTGTGACGGCGAGGGAATGAGCGGCCGCTGCGCGCGTCTGTCTCTACGCCCCGAACCGAAAAACGGGCGGAAATTGGATCTCCGCAAGCCAATGACCTAAACGATACAGCAGTATGACGTTGACGCATATGCGAACGCGTCTGCTCATCTCGGAATGACCTCCTCGAGTGAATTGATCACAGTCTCGCTGCAAGTTTGATTTGTCCGCCCCCAGCTGCCGGACATTAAAACGTTCGTCGTTTTTTCCTTTGGGCATATGGCACTGGTCAAATGCTCGTCAGCGTTATATTCGAAGGAATATCTCGCTTAAGGATCGGAGAGGAAATCATGTCCATTGATCGTCATTCCTGGATCAGGCGCGCGGCAGCGTCGGCCGCCGCCGCCTTCCTATCGCTCGCCTCCTTTTCCGCTCCCGCCGCGGCGCAGGAAAAAGTCACCGTCTTTGCCGCAGCCAGCATGAAGACCGCGCTCGACAACGCCAACAAGGCATGGACCACCCAGGGTGGCGGGCAAGTCACCGTGTCCTACGCCGCAAGTTCGGCGCTCGCCAAGCAGATCGAAAGCGGCGCGCCGGCTGACATCTTCATTTCGGCCGACCTCGACTGGATGAATTATGTCTCCGACAAGAAGCTCGTGAAGGAAGACACCCGGTTCAACTGGCTCGGCAACCGCATCGTGCTGGTTGCCGCCAAGGACGGCGCCAAGCCGGTCGATATCAGGCCCGGCTTCGATCTCGCGGGTCTGCTCAAGGGCGGCAGGCTTGCCATGGGTGCGCCGAACGCGGTACCGGCCGGCAAATACGGCAAGGCCTCGCTCGAAAGGCTCGGTGTCTGGTCGTCGGTCGAAATCAGCGTGGCAAGTGCCGAAAGCGTACGTGCGGCACTTGCGTTCGTCTCGCGCGGCGAAGCGCCTTACGGCATCGTCTACCAGACGGACGCGGCGGCCGATCCGGGTGTCGCCATTGTCGGCACGTTCCCCGCCGATACCCACCCGCCGATCATCTATCCGATCGCCACCCTGTCGGAATCCAAGTCCAAGGATGCGCCCGCCTATCTCGACTATCTGATGTCGGACAAGGCTGCGCCATTCTTCGAAAAGGAAGGTTTTGCGGTTCTGAAGTAGCGGCAGGCACTCCGGTAATGCACATCGAAATGGCCCTTTCGGGGCTGTTCTTCGTTTCCGGCCGAACCATTGCCATGGGCGAGCCTGTCGGCCCCCACCCTGGTCGGCTCTCGATTTCAACCGGCCTCACGCAATCGTTTGTTCTCGAATCCCGAACATTCCGTTTGGAAATCGTGCCCTAGCGACCTCGATCGGGCTCCCCCATCTCCATGACCGGAAGCAAACAACGCTTCCCCAATACCACTTCGCGGACGCCGGCTCCCAAACGGCTCCGTTTCAGCAACTGAGGAATACGACAATGAAAACCATACTCTCCACTTTTGCCGCCGCCATGATCGCTTCTGCTTCCTTCGCCGGCGTCGCCCTTGCAGAAGGCGATTATTATCAGGGTGCGACCAAGGGACAGGCAGCGGTGCAGACCAGCGACAAGGTCGACAATGTCAGGACCGGCAGCATCGATCAGGTTCGCGTCAACGACAATCGCGGCGACCAGCCGATCTTCAAGCATGAAAGCCGCGACAATCGCTAACCGGCGCTAACCGCAGCTCATTCAAGATACCGAACATCGTCCGGCAGGCAGGTCGCAAACTTGAGCCCCGGGCGAACTCTGAAAGGACCAGGACAATGAAGACTTCCATCTCCGCTATCGCCGCCATGATCGCCGCCGCTTCCTTCGGGGGCTCGGCTCTCGCAGAGGGCGACTATTTTGAAGGCACCTCCAAGACGCATGCTTCCGCCCGGGTCAGCGGCGGCAATGTCGACGACGTCCGCACCGGCAGCATCCAGATCCGCGACAACGATCGCCAGGAAGGCCAGTCGATCTTCGGCAACACGACCCGCGACAACCGCTAACCCGTCGCGCATGAGAACCGAGGCCCCAGGGCCTTCGTTCAGCAGATCATCTTGTAAATGCGATGGTGTAGGGAGAGCAGCGGTAAACCCGGCGCTCTCCCACCGCCTTTTTCAGAACATTCAGTAACTTTCCCGCCAGGACCTAGCCATCTGACCCGTATCGATATATCCAATGCGATATATTGCATAGCGGCTAGGGGTGGGATCGGCGTTTGGACTGGCTGGCATTGAGCGACGAGGAATGGACCGCGATCAGGCTCAGCCTGAAGGTTTCCGCCGTCGCGATGATCGTCAGCCTGCCGTTCGGCCTTCTCGTTGCCTACCTGCTTGCCCGCGGAAAATTCTGGGGCAAATCGATCCTCAACGGTATCGTCCACATGCCGCTTATCCTGCCGCCGGTGGTCACCGGCTTTCTGCTGCTGGTCCTGTTTGGACGACGAGGCGTCGTCGGCGCCTTTCTCAACGACTATCTCGGCATAGTTCTCTCCTTCCGCTGGACGGGCGCGGCTCTTGCCTGCGGCGTCATGGGCTTCCCGCTGATGGTGCGTTCCATCCGGCTGTCGATCGAGGCCGTCGACAGAAAGCTCGAAGAAGCGGCCGGCACGCTCGGCGCGGCTCCCGCCTGGGTTTTCATCACCGTGACGCTGCCGCTGATCCTGCCGGGCGTAATCGCCGGCATGATCCTCGCGTTCGCAAAGGCAATGGGCGAGTTCGGCGCGACGATCACCTTCGTTTCCAACATTCCCGGCGAAACCCAGACGCTTTCGGCGGCGATTTACACATTTACCCAGGTGCCGGGCGGCGATGCCGGAGCGATGCGGCTGACGCTGGTCGCGATCGCCATCTCGTTTGCAGCGCTGCTTGCCTCGGAGTTCCTGGCTTATCTGGTCGGCAGGAGGATCCATATCGAATGACCCTCGTCGTTAAGGCACGGCAGACGATGGGAGAGTTTGTTCTCGACGCGGGCTTCACGTCGGATGGCGGCGTGACTGCGCTGTTCGGGCCTTCGGGCTCCGGCAAGACATCGCTTGTGCGGGTGATCGCGGGGCTGTCGAAGCCGGATCACGGGCAATTGGCGGTCGATGGCGAAACGCTGCTCGACACGGAAAGCCGTATTTTCGTGCCAAAGCACAGACGACGTTTCGGCTACGTCTTCCAGGAGAGCCGGCTTTTCCCACACCTCTCTGTGCGTCAGAACCTTGCCTATGGCCGCTGGTTTGCGCCCAAGACAGCGCGGCCGGAAAATTTCGACCGGATTGTCGGACTGCTTGGCATCGACTTGCTCCTCGACCGACGGCCGGGGAAGCTTTCAGGTGGCGAAAAACAGCGCGTCGCGATCGGTCGGGCGTTGCTCTCCGCTCCGCGTCTCCTTCTGATGGATGAGCCGCTCGCCGCGCTCGACGACCAGCGCAAGGCCGAGATCCTGCCCTATCTCGAACGCCTGCGCGACGAAACCTCGACGCCCATCGTCTATGTCAGCCATTCGGTTTCGGAAGTGGCGCGGCTTGCCGACAAGGTGGTGATCATGAAGGACGGCCGGGTCGAAGCCATCGGCACGCCGTCGGAAGTCCTCTCGATGCCTTCGGCAGATCGCCGCGATGCCGGCGCGGTGCTGACCGGCGTGGTCGAGGTTATCGACATCCCGCACCGGCTGGCGACGATCCGGCTGTCGCAGGCGCAGATCGTCGTGCCGAACGCGCATGCCCAAGAGGGCTTGAGGGTCCGCGTGCATATCCCGGAACGGGACGTAATGATCGCCACCCGGCGGCCGGAGGGGCTGAGCGCCCTTAATATCCTTGACGGCACGATCGCCGCGATCGAGCCGGCCGGCGACGGCATGGTCCGCATCCGCATTCGCTGCGGCGAGGACATCCTGCTCTCCCGCATCACCGCGCTTTCGGTCGAACGCCTGGAACTTAAGCTCGAAAAAGCGGTATTTGCGGTGATCAAGACAGTCGCGCTGGAGCGGTAAACTCGCTCTTGTCATAATATTGTACGTACGAATAATTCTTGCCTAGCCGTCCGCATTATCGTACATACATTTAATGAAGATCACCTGGGACGAGTCCAAGCGCCAGAACAATTTGGCCAAGCACGGATTGGACTTTGCCGATCTCTCGCTCGAGTTCTTTCAGTCCTCTAAGATCGGACCGGCCAAGCAAGGCCGCTTCAAAGCGATCGGAGAACTGAACGGCCGGATCATCATTGCGGTCGTGTTTCAACCGCTCGGTTCGCAAGCGCTGTCGGTGATTTCCATGCGCCCGGCAAGCCGCAAGGAAAGGAAGCTCCCATGAGCACCAAGTTCTCTTCGAAAAGACCACTCACAGACGAGGAAGAGGCCGAGATCCAGCGAATGATTGCCTCCGATCCGGAAAATCCCGAATGGACGGAAGACGACTTCAAGAACGCTAGACCGTTTCGCGAAGTTTTTCCCGATCTCGCCGCCAATATCGACAGGGAGATTGCAAGGCGCGGCCGGCCACCGCTGGAGAAGACGAAGCAGCCAGTAACCATCCGTCTCGATCCCGACCTCGTTGAGCACTACAAGGCGACGGGCAAGGGCTGGCAATCCCGCATGAACGACGATCTGCGGAAGGCTGCGGGAATATAATCGAACCCGAATTCCGAGGGTTGTCGAGCAGCCCGTTCGATGGCCTGTTCGTATTGCGGGGCTCTGGCTCGTGTCAGGGCCGGCCCTGCAAACTATCCCTCAGATAAATTTTGCACACGCGTACATTTTGTCATCTGGGTGTTATGGAGCGCCTCTAAACCGCTTCCTGTTGATGATCTTCAGCGCTTCCGGAGCCTTGGGCCGATAGGTCTCTCAGGGTTCGGGAAGAAGCCATTTCGCTCTTCGGGGAGTAAACCATGACTGTTCTTCCGATACTCAAATCCGCCACGCTCGCGGCCGTTCTCTTCGCCTCGACCGCGGTCTTCGCATCTGCCAAGGATGTCACCATCTCGGTCTGGTCCGGCGGTTCCGGGCCGAACGACAACTACCGCACCGATGCGTTCGACATCGCTGCCGATATTCTCGAGCGTGAAGCCGCCATCCGCGGCCAGCAGCTCAACATCATCGTTCAGAAGACGCCTTATTCCGGCTGGGAAGATTTCAAGCAGGCCCTGACGCTTGCTGCCGAAGCCAAGAAGGCTCCGAACATCGTCGCGACCGGCCATGAAGATATCGGCCCCTGGGCGCAGGCCGGCCTCATCGTTCCGGTCGAGAACTTCATCGACCTCGACTCATGGCCGATCAGCGACATCTATCCGAACCTGATGGAGATCACCTCCTTCAACGGGACCGTCTACGGCATCCCGCAGGACGCCGAATCCCGGCCGTTCTTCTTCTGGAAGCCTTACATGAAGGCGATCGGCTATTCGGAGGCCGACATCGAGGCACTGCCGGCCAAGGTCGAGAAGGGCGAATACACGCTCAAGAACGTGCTCGAAGACGCCAAGAAGATGCAGGACAAAGGCCTCGTCCAGACCGGTTACGGCTTCTATCCGCGCAACAGCAACGGTCCGGACTACTGGCAGTTCTACACGTCCTTCGGCGGCGTGATGGAAGAGGAAGGCAAGCTTGTCTTCGACAAGGCTGCGATGAAGCGCACCTACCAGTATTTCGCCGATCTCGTGAAGGCCGGTGTCACCAAGAAGAACCATATCGGCATGCCGGGCGACCAGTGGTGGAAGGAAGTCGCCACCGGCAAGGCCGGCATCTGGCACGGCGGCACCTGGCATTACGCCCGTCTCGTCAACCAGGAAGGCCTGAAGGACTTCTTCACCAACGTTCAGTTCACGCTGGTACCGGCCGGCGAAGGCGGCAAGTCCAACACGCTGACCCATCCGCTCGCTTACCTGCTGATGGCCGGCCATACCGACGAAGAGACCCGGATCGCTGCCGACCTGATCAAGATCGCCTCCGAGCCGCGCATCAACGCGCTGCATGCGATCAAGTCGGCCCATCTCGGTATCTCGCCGTCGGAAACCAAGGTTGACCTCTACGCTGCCGACCGCTGGGCTTCGGAAGCCACCGAGCGCCTGCTGCCCCATGCCAACGCCATGCCGAACAATGCCGATTTCGGTAAGTACTGGACGATCATGTGGAAGAACCTCGAAGCGTCCTGGACGGGTGCCAAGACGGTCGACGCCGCGGTCAACGATGCCGAAACCGAGCTGAAGTCGACGCTCGGCGCAGCGATCATCATCCGCTGATGCAAAGCGACTTATCCCGCTCATCCAGGGCGGGATAAGTCGTCCGCCTTCCGGGCGAAACTCCTCGCCTCGAACTGCGGGTGGCGTTTGATCCGCCGCCCGCATCCCATTCGTATCCAAGGCTTCACCCATGCGAACGTCCCGAGCGCTCGGACTGGTGATGATCGCGCCCGCTGCGGTCATGATCTTCCTGTTCTTCCTGATGCCGGTCGTGCTGACCGCCATCTTCGCCATGACCAATATGAGCACCGCCACGGGCATTTCCGGCGGGGCCTGGCAGGTCACGCAAACCGCCGTCAACCGCCTGAAGGCCGAGATGCCCGAACTTGCGGGCGGCATTGCCGAACCGCGTTTCGTCATCGACGAAGAAGGGCTTGCGGCGCTGGAGGCACTGAAACTGAAGGCCGGGTTCGGCACTGAACTGCGCACCAGCCACATGGGGGAGGTCTTTCCCTCGCGCCGCGAGGCCGAACGCATGATCAAGGCGCTGAAGGACCGGCCCTCTACCCGCGAGGTAAAGCAGATTTCCGACCTCTTCAACCGCTCGGTTCTGAATACCCGGTTCGAGACCCGCGACCAACTGATGGCGAGCCTCAAGAAGCTCGGCTTTACGCTGACGCCTGCCGAACAGGAGACGGTCGCCGCGACCACCTATACCGGCTGGGTGTGGACGACGGAAAACTTCCGGATCATCCGCAACTCGCCGGACATGGCGCAGATCTTCCTCAACACCGCCTTCTACGTCTCGGTGACGCTGCTCCTCTTCAACGTCAGCTACGCACTCTTTCTCGCCATCACCACGCACTACATGCCGGCTTCGACCGCATCCGTCTTCCGCGCCATCTGGCTGCTGCCACGCATCACGCCGGTCGTCATCTACGTGCTGATGTGGAAATGGCTGACCTGGGACAGCGGCTTCATCTCGATGTTCATGGGCCAGTTCGGTTATCCGCCGAAGAACTACCTGCTCGACAGTGCCAATAACGCCTGGTTCTTCGTGATCCTGATCAACGGCTTCATCGGCGCCTCGATGGGCATGCTGGTCTTCTCGTCGGCCATCAAGGCGATCCCGCAGACGCAGTTCCATGCAAGCGAGGTGGATGGCGCCAGCCGCTGGCAGCAGGTCCGTCATATCATCCTGCCGCAGCTTCGCTGGCCGATCCTGTTCGTCACCTGCTACCAGACCCTGTCGCTTCTCGCCTCCTTCAACGAAATCCTCCTGTCGACCCGCGGCGGGCCGGGGCGGGCGACCGAAGTCTGGTCGCTCGCCGCCTACCACACCGCGCTCAACAACTATACCGGCAACCTGGAATACGGGCTGGGCGCTGCCATGGCGCTGGTGCTGGTGGTTGTCGGCATCGTGCTGTCGCTCATCTACCTGCGTATCTTCCGTTACGATACGCTGATCTCCAAGCCGCTGATCGAGGATTGACCATGGCCGAAAAACCGCAAACCTCGGCGAATTTCTCAAGCCTGCCGGTGATCCTGCTGCTTGGCTTTTTCAGCCTGCCGCTGTTGGTGATGTATGCCTATCTCTTCATCGACACGATCAGCGACACGGAAGTCGGTTCGCTGACCCCGAGCGAGTTCACGCTGCGCCACTGGAGCTTTCTCTGGGAGACCAAGACCGGCAAGCCGAACATCTGGCTCGTCACACTCAACACCTTCATCTTCGCAAGCTGCATTACCGGCGTCATCCTGACGGTCTCGTCGATGGCAGGTTACGTCCTGTCGCGCCTCAATGTGCCGGCGCGTGGCTTTTTCCTTGCCGGCGTCATGGTGCTGCACGCCTTCCCGTCGGTGACGCTGATCATCGCCATCTTCATCGTGCTGCAGTGGATCGGCCTCTACAATTCGCTGATCGGGGTGATCCTGGTCAAGGCTGCGGTCGAACTCCCGCTCGGCATCTGGCTGATGAAGGGTTTTTACGACACCGTGCCCTGGGAAATCGAGATGGCCGGCACCATCGACGGCGCATCGCGTTTCACCGTCTGGCGCCGGCTGGTGCTGCCGCAGATCAAGCCGGCAATGATGGCGCTGGGCCTCTTTTCCTTCCTGACGGGTTGGAGCGAGTTCATCATGCCGCAGGTGCTGGCGCCGGGCGCGAAGGTGCAGGTCCTGTCGGTCTATCTGGCGAGCCTGATCATCGACGACAACAATTTCGATTTCGGCACCTTCAAGGCCGTCGGCGTCTTCTACGTCGTGCCGGTGCTGATCCTCTACGTCTTCTTTCAGAAGCATCTCATGAACATCTATGGCGGAGGCAGCAAGGGCTGATGCGTATCCTGCTCGACAAGTTTTCCAAGAGTTTCGGCTCCACCAAAATCATCGAGGACATGGACCTCGAAGTGGGTTCCGGCGAAATGCTGGCGCTGCTCGGGCCCTCCGGCTGCGGCAAATCGACGACGCTGTTTGCCGTCTGCGGCATCCACCGACCGACCGCAGGCCGCATCCTGTTCGGCGACCGGGACGTCACCCATCTGCCGAGCCAGGAGCGCAATGTCGGCGTCGTTTTCCAGTCCTATGCGCTCTATCCTCATATGACTGTGGAGGAGAATATCGGCTTCCCGCTGATGGTGAAGCGGATTGCCTCCGCCGACATCAAGAAGCAGGTCGCGGATATCGCGGCGCTTGTCCATATCGGCGATCTCCTGGGACGCCGACCGGCGCAGCTTTCCGGCGGCCAGCAACAGCGCGTGGCGCTCGCCCGGGCCCTGATCCGTCGCCCGGACGTGCTTCTCCTCGACGAACCGCTCGCCAATCTCGATGCGAAACTCCGTCTGGAAATGCGCTCGGAAATCCGAAGGCTGCAAAAGGAAACTGGCATCACCGCCATCCTCGTCACCCATGATCAGGTCGAGGCGATGTCGATGTGCGACCGTATCGCCATCATGAAATCGGGCGAAATCGTCCAGATCGCCACGCCGTCGGAAATGTACAAGGATCCCCGGACGTCCTTTGTCGCCAGCTTCCTCGGCAATCCGCCGATCTCCTTCCTCAAGGGCAAGGTTCAGCAGGGCGCCTTCGTGCTCGGCGAAAACGGCTTGCGCCTGCCGCTTGCCGCAGTATCGGGGATCCCGGACGGAACCCCGCTCAGCCTTGGTGTCCGCCCGGAGCATTTCGGGACGACGGCGGGCATACCGGTCGAAGGCAAGGTCGTGTTTGCCGAAACGCAAGGGCGCGAAAACCTCTACGACGTCGTTCTGCCGGACGGTTCCGTGCTGCGCTCGATCCAGCCGGTGCGCGACGACGTGAAGCCGGGCGACAGCGTGCGCTGGCACCTCGACAGCGCCTCGACCTTCGTTTTTGCAGAAGACGGCCGGAGATTGTGATGGAGGCTTCGATGCGCGACTTTTCCCCCTTCTTCCAGAAATACGGCTGGCCGGAAAACAAGGGCCGGCTGCCGTTCTGCATCGGCCATCGTGGCGCGAGCGGCCATGAGCGGGAAAACACCCTCAGCGCCTTTCGCCGTGCCGCCGAACTCGGCTCCGAAATGTGGGAACTCGACACCCAGATGACCTCGGACGGCGTGGTCGTCGTTTCCCATGACGATCACCTCCAACGTGTCTTTCAGCGGGACCTCTACGTCTCGCAGATGACGTTTGCGGAGCTGCGGGCGGCAATACCGGACGTACCGAGCTTTGCGGAAGTCGCCGCACTCGGCCGTGAGACCGGCTGCGGCCTTTACGTCGAGCTGAAGCGGCCGGGCACCGGCTCGCTCTGCTGGCAGTACCTGAAGGACATGGACCAGCGCTTCGCTTGTCTCGGTTCCTTCGATATTGCTCAGGTGCGCGAGCTGCGTGACATGGGCTGCGACTATCCGCTTTCCGTGCTGATCCGCGTCGGCCACGATCCGCATGCGGCAGGCGAGGCGGCTGGCGCCGACATCCTGCATCTCTGCTGGGAAAAGGCGAGCGACACACCGCAGGAATTCGTCACCGAGGAACTGCTCGACAGGGCTTTCGCCGGTGGCCGGGAAATCGTGCTCTGGCACGAGGAGCGGCCGGATGTGCTCAAAGACATCATGGCGCTGCCTGTGCTCGGCATCTGCACCGACCTGCCGGACCTGATGCGGCCGAAGGAAACGAACGGCATGTCCCGCGAGACCCGCCGCGTCACCTCGTTCGATGTGGCCCGTGCAGCAGGTGTCTCCCGCGCCGCCGTGTCGCGCGCCTTTACCCCGGATGCCAGCGTTTCGGAAAAAACCCGGCAGAAAGTGTATCAGGCTGCCAAGGAGCTCGGTTACCGGGTCAACTATCTCGCCCGCAGCCTCACCAACAAGCGTTCCGATTTCGTCGGTCTGGTCGCCGCCGGCCTCGACAATCCGTTCCGCACCCAGCAACTCGAAAACCTGGCCCGCGCGCTGATCGCCCGCAATTACCGGCCGATATTGCTGCCGACTTCCAAGGAAGCGGACAGCGCCACCGTCATCGGCCAGCTGCTGCATTATGCCGTTTCCGGCGTCATCATCACCTCGGATGCGCCGCCCTCGCATATTTTCGAGGAATGCGCAGTCGAGGGCGTGCCGATCGTGCTGGTCAACAAGGGCGAGGACTTCCCCTTTGTCGATCGGGTAGTTTCCGATGACCGGATGTCGGGTTACACCGCGGTCGACCATCTCCTCGAGGCGGGTGCCAAGAAGCTCGGGGTCATCGCCGGCACGACTGTTTCCTATTCCTCGCGCCGCCGCGCCGAGGCTTTTCAGAGCCGCTGCCAGATGCTCGGGCTCGATGCGCCGCTGATCCCGGTCGCCATCAACGACTATGCCCACGGCCAAGAGGCGGCGCAGGCGCTGATCGACCTGGGCATAGACGGGGTGTTTTCGGTCAACGACTACATGGCCTGCGGTGTCCTCGACGGGCTCGCCAAGGCCGGCCGGAGCTACGGCTCTGTCAAGGTGATCGGCCATGACGACATTCCTCAGGCAAGCTGGTCGGCCTATGACCTCACCACATTCGTACAGCCCTGCGACGTACAGGCGGAACAGGTGATCGATCTCCTGACCAGCCGCATGTCCGAACCGGACGCTGTCGCGCGGGTGGAATTCACGCCGGTGACGCTGATCAAAAGAAGAAGTGCATAAATGGCATCTGCATTCGATCTCTCCTCCCTGCAATCCCGCGAAAAGATCGCAATCGAGGTCGCCCGCCGGGTCGGCATGGAAGCGGCCGCCTTCCGCGCCGAAGCGCTTCCCGAAACGCTCGGTGTCGAGAACAAGGGCCTGCAGGATTTCGTCACCGTCGCCGACAAGCGGGCGGAAGAAGCGATCCGCGCGGTGCTGCTCGGCGAATTCCCCGAGGATTCCTTCATGGGCGAGGAAGGTGGTGGACATTCCGGACAGCGGGGCACCTGGGTGGTGGACCCGATCGACGGCACCACCAATTTTATCCGCGGCTTTCGTCATTGGGGTGTTTCGATCGCCTTCGTCTCCGGGGGCGAAATCCTGGTTGGCGTGATCTACGACGCGGCGCAGGACCGGGTTTTCCACGCAATCCGGGGTGAGGGGGCCTTCAAGGAAGGCAAGCCGGTCGCAGCGGCCAGGACCAGCGACCCCAACCACGCGATCGCCATTCTCGGCCATTCGCGTCGCACCGATTTCGAGGATTACATCACCATCTCGCGCAGGCTTTACGAGCGCGGCATCGACTACCGCCGCATGGGGGCTGCTGCCATCGGCCTCATCCGCGTCGCCGAGGGTGTGTCCGATCTCTATTACGAACGGCACCTTTCCTCGTGGGACATGCTCGCCGGCGTCCTGATCGCCTCGGAAGCCGGTGCGACGATCGCCGTGCCGCCGCTCGATGAACTGCTCTCGCGGGGCGGGCCGGTGGTCGCCTGTTCGCCCGGGCTGGCCGGCGAATTCGCCTTCCTGATGGAGATGGAAGGCCTGCTGGCTTCCGTGCGGTAGGGCCGGTCGATGGCAGAGGCCTCGACGGGGACATAGGAGATCCTCAGCGACAACCGGCTCCCCTTCGCCAGCCCAAACGCTCTACAATCTGTCGAAACTGTCGGTCTGGTGGCTAGCTGTTTGGTCCCGGCATCACATCAGAGCGCATCAGGCCTGGCCGCCCCCGCCGCGCGGCGCCCGACCGCTTGGCTTCACCAGCCGATATCGGTCAAGGCGAAGTCGTTGCCCTTATAGGCAACCTTGGTCCTGTAAGCTCTTGCGCAGGCATAGGAGAAGCAATCGCCCATATTGAGCTTTGCAGGGTGGTTGACGATCTTGCCAAAGTCCTGGGCGGCGTCCAAGGCCTTTGTCCCCACGTCTCCGCTGATCATGATGTCGCGGGCCTCCAGATCGGCAATGAACTGGTCGACCAGACGGCGAGCCTCCACCAGCATTTCCGGGGTGGCGGGCTTCTCGCCGCCAGTTGCCCCAGCCTTGCGGCGTGTCAGCGAAAGCGAGGCCTCCATTCGCACCACAGATGACACGTAAAACGGGCCAGGATCCTGGCCGATACGGTCCAGCAACTCATCACGGTCCGGCTCTTCAGCAAGGATAGCCACGATCACGGATGCGTCGATGAACAGCATCAGTCTTCGTCCCACATTTCGTCGGTCTCGCGCTTGTGGTCGCCGGGTGCGAATGGCCCCGCAGCGCGGGCCATCGCCAGAGATTTTGCCAACCGGTCACGAATGGGCAAGCTGCCTTTACGGCTGGCGATCTCGTGCTTCAACGCCATCTTCACGGCGTCAACCTTGGACGTCTTGATGAGGCCTACAAGCTCCTCCGTGAGCTTGTCGACTTCTGGATCTTTGATGTAGAGCGGCATCTCAGCATATCCTCCCGAGAATATTATAATATGTTCGTTCTCATATCCTTGCAAGGTAGCGCTTTCGGGCTTGTCCGCTGTGCGACGCCGGAAGCAAAAGAAAGAACGGTGAGAAAAGCCGACCATGGCGTGCGTGTAACATCGGGTCTCAAGGCTCCCCCTGGGTGGCTAACGGCAAAACCCTCGATTTACGTCGAACTAACGGCTTTGCGCCGCTTGTGACCCTCGTAACGCAAAGTGCAACTTTCACCCCGGAATGATATGAATAAGCGGACATTCAAAGTCGATTGGGGGGCACGATGGCAGGCGCTTCACGTCACGACGCATGGCAAGCGGGAGACAGTTACAAAATCTACATGGGGCGTCTACATGGGGCGTTTGAGTAGGCAGATTGCGCCGCGCTTCCTCGAGTGGCTTGAACCCGACGATAATCTTGATTGGCTGCAGATCGACTGTGGGACAGGCGCGTTGAGCGCTTGCATCCTTTCCGACATCCATCCGAAATCCCTCATCGCTGTCGATCCGTCCGAAGGGTTTCTGGAGAAGGCTCGCTCGAGCGTCGCCGATCCGCGCGTGGAGTTTCAAATCGGCAAGGGCGAGGCCCTGTCAATTCCATCGGCACCAGGGACATGGTCGTCTCAGGTCTGGCATTAAACTACATACCACACAGCGAAAAGGCGCTACTGGAAATGCGGAGGACCGCCCGCACCAAAGCCACTATAGCCTTCTACGTCTGGGATTATCCACGCGGTAGAGTGGAATTCAGCGCGCCTTCTGGACGGCTGCGACAGAACTGGACCCAGGCGCACGCGACCTTACCGAAGATCGACGCTTCCGCTTCTGTACTGGTTGGGGACTAGCCGATCTCGCTCACCGAGCCGGGTTTTCTCACGTGAAGACGATGAAGATCGAAGCGCCCACACGCTTCCAAAATTTCGACGACTTCTGGCATCCATTCACGCTGGGTGCCGGCCCTGCACCCGGTTACTTCGTCAACCTCAAGACGACCGAACGAGAAAAATTGCGGGAAAAGCTCCGGCAAGGTTTACCGACAGCAGAGGACGGATCCATCCAGCTCAATAAGAGAGCATGGGCAATCCGTGGCAGAAAGCGGTAGGGTACGCGCGGGGCAACTTGGCGGCCTATCTCCCATTCACCAAGCCGGAAGTATCCAGCAATAGGTTTGACTGCCGGGACGAACCAGTTCGTCATACCGACCCATGCTTCAGGCCAAAAGGCGACGTTCACCAACGTTGTTCAGCAGCATGGGTCGGCAATGCAAAATGAAGGCCTCGGATCCCATGGCCAACCTATTGTTTTCATTATGTATGCCGTTCACTGGTATTCGGATTTCACCTCTGCTAAGTGATATTCATGCCATTCGAAGACAAAAAGAAAAGCCGTGTGACGCTTCTCGATGTAGCGCGGCGCGCCAATGTGTCCCGCGCCACCGCTTCGCTCGTCATCCGGAAAAGCCCGCTGGTCGGCACAGAGACGCGGGCGCGGGTCGAGGAGGCGATGCGCGAGCTCGGCTATGTCTACAATATGGGGGCTGCGCGGCTCAGGGCCGAGCGCAGCCATACCGTCGGCGTCATAGTGCCCAATCTGACGAACCCGTTCTTCGCCGAACTGCTCTCCGGCATCGAGGCGGTCATCGATTCGGCCGGCATGGTGGTGATTCTTGCCAATAGCGGCGATCTGGTCGAACGCCAGGACATGGTGATGCGCCGCATGCGCGAGCACGGCGTCGACGGCGTTATCGTCTGCCCGGCGGCCGGTACCGAACCTGCATTCCTTCACCAAATCACCGAATGGGACCTGCCCCTGGTGCAGGTGCTCCGCCAGATTTCCGAGGAAGTCGATTATGCCGGTTCCGATTATGCGGCCGGCATGCGCCAGGCGGTGGATTATCTGGCCTCGCTCGGCCACCGGACGATTGCTTTTGCCGTCCACGGGCCGATCCATTCCGCCTATCGCGAACGGGTCGAGGGATTTTGCGATGCCATGCAGTCGCGCGGGCTCGATCCGAACATGATCGTGCGTCTGCCGAACCAGATCGGCGAGATCGCCGATGCGGCGCATCTGCTCTTTAGCGAGGGGAAACAGCCGACGGCGGTGATCTGCTTCAACGACGTGATCGCGCTCGGCCTTTCGGCCGGCCTCTACGACCGGGGCCTGAAAGTCGGCGAGAATTTTTCGTTGATCGGTTTCGACGACGTGACCGACGCAGAGGCGATGCGGCCGAGGCTCACCTCCGTGTCCACCGCACCGGTGACCATCGGTGCGAATGCCGCCAGGCTTCTCCTCGACCGGCTGACCGATCCACTTCGCCCGGCCCGAAGGGTCGTCAATGAAACGATTTTGCATATTCGCCAATCCTGCGGGCCGATCGCTATTTCGGCCTGATCATAATCAGCCAGCTTCCGGTTGACGTCCGGACCAAAAGCTTTTAGATCGATCTAAACGCGAAGGCGCCGCAGAGGAGTGGCGTTCTTTCGACATCATTGGGGAGGTCCCAAGTTGTACAATTTCAATTTCGAGCCCGTGTTTGCGGGTTTCGACCAGCTTCTGCTCGGCGCCTGGCTGACGATCCAGCTTTCCGTGGCGGCGATGATCATCGGCCTGATCGTCTCGATCGCCTGCGCCGCTGGCAAGACCTCGGGTATTGCACCGCTGCGCTGGATCATCGACGCCTATATCGAGATCATCCGCAACACGCCGTTCCTGGTGCAGATCTTCTTCATCTTCTTCGGCCTGCCGTCGCTCGGGATTTTCCTGACGCCGAACAGTGCAGCGCTCGTGGCGCTGGTCGTCAATTTCGGTGCCTACGGTACGGAAATCATCCGAGCCGGCATCGAGTCGATCCAGAAGGGGCAGATCGAGGCCGGAACGGCGCTCGGCCTCTCGAAGCTGCAGGTCTTCCGCTATATCATCATGAAGCCGGCGCTCAGGACCGTCTATCCGTCGCTGACCAGCCAGTTCATCTACCTGATGCTGACCTCGAGCGTCGTCTCGGCGATCTCGGCCGACGACCTTGCCGCTGCCGGCAACAATCTGCAGTCGCAAACCTTCGCAAGCTTCGAGGTCTATATCGTCATCACGATCATGTATCTCGTCATGTCGGTCGGTTTCTCGACGATCTTCTCAGCGATCGAGAAGGCCGCCTTCAAATATCCGCTGAGCCGATAGGAGCCTGGCAATGCCACTGATCAGACCTTTCGGCATCAACGAATTCTGGATCATCGTGCTTGCCGCGCAGTGGACGATCGCGCTGTCGGCGATCGCCTTTGCCGGCGGCGGCATCGGCGGCCTGCTGATCGCGCTGCTGCGTGTCTCGGATGCGAAATGGCCGCGGCTGATCGCCACCGGCTTCATCCGCGTCTTCCAGGGAACGCCGCTGCTCATGCAGCTCTTCCTGGTGTTCTTCGGCATGAACATTCTCGGTTTCGCCATCAATCCGTGGCTTGCGGCAACCGTGGCCCTCACGCTGCATGCGAGCGCCTTCCTCGGCGAAATCTGGCGCGGCTGCATCGAGGCGGTGCCTCCCGGCCAGCGGGAGGCCGCGACCGCGCTCGGCCTGCGCTATTACAACCGGATGCGCTACATCGTCCTGCCGCAGGCCTTAAAGATCGCGGTGGCGCCGACGGTCGGCTTCCTGGTGCAGCTGATCAAGGGCACTTCGCTTGCGGCGATCATCGGTTTTACCGAGCTCACCCGTCAGGGCCAGATCATCAACAACGCGACATTCAGCCCGTTCATGGTGTTCGGCACGGTGGCGGCGGTCTATTTCGTCCTGTGCTGGCCGCTTTCGGTGCTGGCGCGACGCATGGAACTCAGATTCTCCCGCGCAACGGCACGTTGACGGGACCCGAGCCGGAGGGAGGAAACCGGTGCAACAGAAAAGGGTAGGAAAATGAACATTTCTAGACGCATGGTTATCGCCGTCATCGGCGCAGGCCTGATGATGGGCGCAGGCGCCTCCACCGCATCGGCGCAGACCGTCGAAAGCATCAAGTCCGCAGGCACCGTCAAGATCGGCATGCTGGTCGATTTCCCGCCCTTCGGCATCATGAACACGTCGAACGAGCCGGACGGTTATGACGCCGACGTTGCCAAACTGCTCGCCAAGGAATTCGGCGTGAAGGTGCAGATCGTTCCGGTCACCGGCCCGAACCGCATCCCCTACCTGCAGAGCAACCAGGTCGACCTGCTTGTCGCCTCGCTCGGCATCACGGAAGAACGCGCCAAGAGCGTCGACTTCTCGCAGCCCTATGCCGGCATCTCGATCGGCGTCTTCGGCGCCAAGGCAACTGAGGTCTCCAAGCCGGAGGACTTGTCCGGCAAGACGATCGGCGTCGCTCGGGCCTCGACCCAGGATACCGGCGTCACCAAGGTCGCTCCGAAGGATGCCAAGATCCAGCGTTTCGACGACGATGCCAGCGCCGTTCAGGCCCTGCTGTCCGGCCAGGTCCAGCTGATCGGCGTCTCCAACGTCGTCGCCGCCCAGATCGAAAAGGCGGCTCCCGGCCGCTTCACCCAGAAGCTGCAGCTCAGCCAGCAGGTTCAGGGCATCGCCGTCCGCAAGGGTTCGACCGAGCTTCTGACGGCAGTCAACGCCTTCATCGCCAAGGTCAAGGCTAGTGGCGAACTCGGCAAGATCCATGAAAAGTGGCTCGGCGCTCCGCTGCCGGACTTCGTCGCCAACGCCAAGTAAGACCAGAACTGACTATCGAAAGGGAGTTCCTCGCAATGACTGAGGTGAACGCAAACGCATCGGCCGCGGCCACGCGAGGAACTTCCGAACTCGCCGTCAGGATGGAAGGCGTCAACAAGTGGTATGGCGGGTTTCACGCGCTGAAGGACGTCGAGCTGTCGGTTAACCGTGGGGAGCGGATCGTCATCTGCGGCCCGTCCGGCTCCGGCAAGTCGACGCTGATCCGCTGCATCAACCAGCTGGAGACGATCCAGAAGGGCAAAATCGTGGTCGACGGCCACGATCTCACTGCAGGCGGCAAGAATGTCGACATCGTCCGCCAGGAGACCGGCATGGTCTTCCAGCAGTTCAACCTCTTCCCGCATATGACGGTTCTGGAGAACTGCACGCTGGCGCCGATGAAGGTGCGCGGCATTTCCAAGGTCGAAGCCGAAAAGACCGCACGCAAATACCTGGAGCGGGTGCGTATTCCCGAACAGGCCGAAAAATATCCAGCCCAGCTTTCCGGCGGTCAGCAGCAGCGCGTGGCGATCGCCCGGGCGCTCTGCATGAACCCGAAGATCATGCTGTTCGACGAGCCGACCTCGGCGCTCGACCCGGAAATGGTCAAGGAAGTGCTCGACACAATGATCGACCTCGCCAAGGAGGGCATGACCATGCTCTGCGTCACCCATGAAATGGGCTTTGCCCGTCAGGTCGCCGACCGGGTGATCTTCATGGACCGCGGCGAAATCCTCGAAACGGCGGCGCCGGACGAATTCTTCGGCAACCCCAAGAACGAGCGTCTGAAGATCTTCCTCGGACAGATCTCTTGAACGCTGCTGCCACTCATTGAAATTAAGGAGTTCCCGACATGAAACCAGATATCCTGCTTGTGGAACCGCTGATGCAGTTCATCGAGGATCAGCTCGATGCCATCTATACAGTGCACAGACTGTACGATCCGGCGCAGAAGGAGACGCTGGAAGCGGCGCTGCCGAATATCCGCGCCGTCGCGACCGGCGGCGGTAGCGGCCTCTCCAACGAGTGGATCGAGAAGCTGCCAGCGCTCGGCGTCATCGCCATCAACGGCGTCGGCACCGACAAGGTGGACCTCAAATTCACCCGCAGCCGCAATATCGACGTCACCACCACGCCGGGCGTGCTGACCGATGACGTCGCCGACATGGGCATTGCGCTGATGCTCGGCGTGCTGCGCCACATCGCCAAGGGCGACGCCTTCGTGCGCGCCGGCAAGTGGGGCAAGGAAAACTTCCCGCTCGGCAACAGCCCGAAGGGTAAGCGCCTCGGCATTCTCGGCCTCGGCCAGATCGGCAAGGCTTTTGGCCGCCGCGCCGAAGCCTTCGGCATGGACGTGCGCTTCTGGAACCGCTCACCGGTCAAGGATACGACCTGGAAGTCCTGTGCCTCGCCGGTCGCACTGGCGGAAGATAGCGACGTTTTGTGCGTCATCGTCGCGGCGAATGCCGAGACGAAAGATATCGTCAACGCAGAGGTTCTGAAGGCGCTCGGACCGAAGGGTATCCTGATCAATATCGCCCGCGGCAGCGTCGTCGACGAAAATGCGCTGCTCGCCGCCCTCAACGACGGCACGATCGGTGCAGCCGGTCTCGATGTCTATCTCGACGAACCGCGCATCCGCGAAGATTTCTTCACCGCGCCGAACACGGTGCTGATGCCGCATCAGGGCAGCGCCACGGTCGAGACCCGCGTCGCCATGGGCGAGCTGGTGCTTGCAAACATCGCTGCGCATTTCGCCGGCGAAAAGCCGCCGACCACGGTCAATTGAACAGAGAAAATACCATGATCATCCGTCAGGCCTTTTTTGAAGGCGCGATCCATGCCGGCCAGGAAGAGGCGTTCAAGGCCTATGTGGCAGAGAAGCTGATGCCGATGTGGCTCGCCTTTCCGGGCATCAAGGAAGTGCGTGTGCTCTATAACATCGAGCGGGACGAGGGCGCTCCGTCCTACCCGATGGTGCTGTCGACCATGTACGAAAGCCGGGAGGCACTGGCCGCAGCCCTGGAATCACCGGTGCGTTACGAAAGCCGGGACATGACCAAGGGCCTGCTCGCCATGTTCGACGGCCATATCCATCATCACGTCTTCGATCTGGCGCTGTCCTGAGTTCCCCGACCGCCGGTCAACCGCCGGCGGTCTTGGTGCCTGAGCCGGGCGCGCGATAAGCGGGCGTGTTCGGCTCGAACAGTTCGATCAGGTTTCCGGACGGATCCTCCAACAGAATCTGCTTCCCGCCCGTCCCCTGGATGATCTCGTTGCGGAAGCGGCAGCCGGCCAGTTTCAGGCGTCCGACCGTCCCGTCCAGGTCGTCTACCGTGAGATGGATGCGGTTCCAGCCACCGGGTGCCTGCTGTTCTCCCGACGGCATCGGCGCCCCACCGCCACCCCGTGGGTTCGGCTGGGACAGATAAAGATGCATGTCGCCACGCGAGATTTCCGCGAAGGGCGGGGCAGGGTGCATCTCGAGCCTGAAGCCAAGATGTGCGGTGTAGAAATCGATCGCGGCCTTTACATCGTTGACGATATATCTGAAGCATGCGGACATGGTCTGCGCCCTCCCGGTGCCAGATGGATATCCGAAACGCGGAGCCTAACACTCCAGCAACAGAGGGCAAGCGCCTCTGCTTTGCTCAGCAAGGCCCGCTGGACGTCTGCCGCGAACGTATGGAAACCGCGTAAATGCGCGGGGAAAGCCCGAAACTGCGGGTGAAGATGCGGGTCATGTGGCTCTGATCGGCAAAGCCGCTGGAAAGCGCCGCCTCCGCAAGCCCCGCCCCACCAGCGATCAGTTTTCGCGCCAGCTCGACACGCAGCTGGATCAGGTAGGCATGCGGAGTGAGGCCGATCGCCTTGTCGAAAGCACGCAGGAGCTGGAACTGGTTGATGCCGGCGAGGCCTGCCAGATCGGCAAGGCTGACCGCTTCGGTCGGATCGTCATCAATCCGCTCGCGCGCTGCCCGGACCCCTCGCGGCACCGCTTTCGGCTCCGGCGCCTCCCGCATCACCTCGGCCAGCAACGTCAGCAGCAGTTCCTGGCGGCGGAGTTCGGCGCCCGCTTGCTCGGCGATCATCTCGGCGAAGAGCTGCCGCATCGTCGCGGCCTGCGGCGGTTGCCGCAGCACCGGATCGGCAAATTCGAACTCGCCGGGCTGGCCCTGGCGGATATCCGCGACCGCGCCGGTTATCACATCCGGATCGAAATAGAGCATCTGCCAGAAACGGCCCCCATCGCCGATTGGCGCGCCGTCATGCACTTCACCGGGGTTGACAGTGATGACGTCGCCCGGCCCGGCTTCCACCGGACCGCGTCCGCTTGCGGATTTCTGGGCTCCGCTCTCGATCACGCCGATGCCGAACTGGTCGTGGGTGTGACGGGAAAAATGGTGGTCGGAGCGGGCCACGACCGCCTGCACGCCGGTCATGCCGCATCGAAACATCCGAAATCCGTTTCGTCCCTTCGCTCGCATCGGCTCCTCGCGTTCGAGCCAGCATAACCCGGCTCAAGAAGATCACCAACCGGCGCTCCCAGCCGCGCGCAGCTTACAGGACGGTGCGCACCCGCCAGAGTTCGGGGAACAGTTCGACTTCCAGCATCTTCTTGAGATAGGACGTTCCCGAGGTGCCGCCGGTGCCGCGCTTGAAGCCGATCACCCGTTCCACCGTGGTGACGTGATTGAATCGCCAACGGCGGAAATAGTCCTCGAAATCGACCAGCTTTTCGGCGAGTTCGTAAAGCTCCCAATAGGTGCCGGGCGCGCCATAGACCTGTTTCCAGGCCTCCAGCACCTGCTCGTTCTCGCTGCGTTTTGTGCGCCAATCGGCTCTCGCCGCGTCCCCGCCGATATCGAACCCGCGCCGGGCAAGCAGCATCAGCGCCTCGTCGTAAAGGCTCGGGCGGGCGAGAATGCCTTCCAGCATCTCGATGATGTCGGGCCGATGCGTATGCGGGCCGAGCATCGCGAGATTGCGGTTGCCGGCAAGGAACTCGATCGCCCGATACTGATAGGACTGGAAACCGGACGACTGGCCAAGCGAGGCGCGGAATTCGGTGTATTCGCTCGGCGTCATGGTGCGCAGCACATCCCAGGCATTGTTCAACTGCTCGAAGATGCGGGCGACGCGGCTGAGCATCTTGAAGGCCGGCTGCGGATTGTCGTCGCGGATCGCCGAGATTGCCGAAGTGATCTCGTGGATCGCAAGCTTCATCCACAGTTCCGACGTCTGGTGCTGGATGATGAACAGCAGTTCGTCATGCGCCGCCGAAATCGGCGCCTGCGCGTCGAGCACCTTTTCGAGATGCAGGTAGTCGGAATAGGACATCTTCTCGCGGAAGGACATTTCCGCGCCATCGGCGCTGGGATCGTAGGGTTTCGAGCTCATGATGTCCGATATGTCTTCCGCCGCTTAGAATTCCACTTCCAACTCGACGATTTCGTCGGGTTCCGCAAGAGCCCCCTCCGTCCATTCCAGCATCAGCGGCCAGGCAAGGACCATCTCCGCATAAGCCGCCAGCTTCGGTTCAAGCTCGACCGCGTAGGTGCGGAAACGGCTGCAGACCGGCGCATACATGGCATCCGCCACGGTCGGATTTTCGCCGAACAGCCATGGACCGCCGCTTGCCTCCAGGCACTCCGCCCAGATCGTCTTGACCCGCTCGACATCCGGCCGGGCGCCCGAAAAGATCTTGAACCGCTCGTGCCGTGCCTTGAGGTTCATCGGCAGGGCGGAACGGAGATTGTGGAAGCCCGAATGCATTTCCCCCGAAACCGCGCGACAGCGGGCGCGGTCGGCGATGTCGACCGGCCAGAGACCGGCATCAGGCGTGACCTCGTTCAGATATTCGGCGATCGCCAGCGTATCCCAGACAGTGACGTCGTTATGGGTCAGCCGCGGCACCAGCACGGAGGGCGACAGAAGTAGCAATTCCTGGCGCGCGTCGTCATTCATCTCGACCAGCACTTCCTCGAAATCAAGACCTGCCATGCGGCATAGGAGCCAGCCCCGCAGCGACCAGGAGGAATAGTTTTTCGAAGAGATCGTCAGTGCCGCCTGCGTCATCAGTTTTCAACCCTTGCCGGACAATCATACTTGTCGCTTACAATCTTCTCGCATCGCGAGACATATTGCACTAGCATTTTTGCACTGCCGCATTTTAGCGGCGCGGGGGTCCGTTCATGCTCTACCAGGCCTATCAATTCCAGGACGACATCCTCGCCCCGATGCGGGATATGGCCCGACGCCTGCAACTGATGTCCTCCACCCTGTTTTTCGGTGCGGGAAGCGAGATGGGCCGACATGCGGCCGCCGCACTCGAACTGATGTCGCGCTTCAAGATCACCCATGAGCGGCCGGAATTCGAGATTACCTCCGTCACGATCGGCAATCGCGACGTGCCGATTGCGGTGGAAACGGCGCTCGACTTGCCCTTCGGCCGCCTGCTGCATTTCGTGGCCGATGTCGATACGCCCCGCCCTCGGGTGCTGGTGGTCGCGCCGCTGTCGGGCCATTTCGCGACACTCCTGCGCGGCACGGTCCAGACGCTGTTGAAGGATCATGACGTCTATGTCACCGACTGGGCCAATGCGCGGGACGTTTCCACGGCCGCCGGCCGCTTCGGCATGGACGACTATGTCGATTATATTATTCGTTTCCTGGAGGAAATCGGACCGCGCGGCCACATCCTCGCCGTCTGCCAGCCCTGCGTCCAGGCGCTCGTCGCGGTCGCCGTGATGTCGGAGGCAAGGAACCCGGCGACCCCGCGCACCATGACGCTGATGGCCGGACCGGTCGATACCCGCGAGAGCCCGACCAAGGTCAACGAACTGGCCGTCTCCAAGCCGCTGTCCTGGTTCAAGAGCGAGCTGATCACCGGTGTTCCGATGGGCTTTCCGGGTAGCGGACGGCGCGTCTATCCGGGCTTCCTGCAACTCGTCGCCTTCATGAGCATGAACATGGAGCGGCATGTGGAGGCGCATCGCAAGCTCTACGGCCATCTCGCCAAGGGCGAGACGGCCGAGGCGAACAAGATCAAGCATTTCTACGACGAATATTTCGCCGTGCTGGACATGACCGAGGAATTCTACATCGAGACGATCGATCGCGTCTTCCAGAGGGCGGAGCTCGCGAACGGCACCTACACCCATCATGGCCGGAAGGTGGATCCCAACCACATCCACGCCACGGCGCTTCTGACCGTCGAGGGCGGACGCGATGATATCTGCGGGCTCGGCCAGACCTCCGCCGCCCACGACCTCTGTCATTCGCTGCGGCCGCATCTGCGACGCCACCACCTGCAGGCCAATGTCGGACATTACGGCGTCTTCAGCGGCCGCCGCTGGGAGAAGGAAATCTATCCTGTCGTACGCAACCTGATCCTCGCAATGGAATAGGCCCGAAGGCGGCAAGTCTCATGCCGCAGCTTGCATACGATCCTCTATCTGCTGTATGCAATGAACGGGTAGGAGAAAAGAGATGAGCAGCAGGGATCCAGTTTTTGGCTGGTGGGACGCTCCACCGTTTATCGGCGAGCTGATCCAGTCCTTGTCCGGCCGCGGCCGGGCCTTGTTCGGCCTCTCGTCGCCGCCCGTGCAGAACCGCGACCTTACCGGCCTTGCCGAGATGATTCTGTCGCGCCGCGGCGAAGTTTCAGGTGCCATCCTCGCCGAAGCCTTCCTCGAAGCCTACAGACAGGCGAGCGCCCCGGACCGTGTCGTCTTCATGCGCGCGCTTCTGGATCGTTTCGGTCCCGATCGCACGGCCCTCGATGCCGCGGCGGCCGCCTATAACACTGAGCCGAGCGCTCAGAATATTGCAAGGCTGCACGAGACGGCCGAACCGCGCCGGCAGGAGCTTTTCCGCCGCATCAATTTCGCCAAGCGAGGCACTGCGACGCTGGTCGAGATGCGCGAACACCTGATGGACATGCTGTCCAAGGAACCGGCGCTGCAGCCGGTCGACCTCGATTTCTGCCATCTCTTCTCCTCATGGTTCAACCGGGGCTTCCTGATGTTGCGATCGATCGACTGGACCACGCCCGCCAATATCCTGGAGGCGCTGATCCGCTATGAGGCCGTGCACGATATCGACGGCTGGGACGATCTGCGCCGGCGGCTGGCACCGGCCGACCGCCGTTGTTTCGGTTTCTTCCATCCGCAATTGGAAGACGAGCCGTTGATCTTCGTCGAGGTGGCGCTGACCGATCATCTGCCGGCCTCGGTCGATGCGCTTCTCGCCCGAGACCGCCAGCCGCTGGACGTGCAGCAGGCGACGACGGCGGTGTTCTATTCGATTTCCAACTGCCAGCGCGGCCTTGCCGGCATTTCGCTCGGCAATTTCCTGATCAAGCAGGTGGTGAACGATCTGAAGCGCGACCTTCCGCGGCTTGAAAATTTCGTGACGCTTTCTCCCATCCCGGGCTTCGGGGCCTGGCTGCGTGGCGAAAGCCGCGTGACCGACAGCGAAGAGATTGCCCAAGAAAAGCAGCGGCTTGTCGCGCGGCTTGAAGGTGATTGGTCATCGGCCGGCGAGCAGCAACTGGACCAGATCCAGCGCGCCATGCTGCCGCTCGGAGCGCATTACCTGTTGAACGTCCGGCGTGGCAATGGCCGGCCGGTGGATCCGGTGGCGCGGTTCCATCTTGGCAACGGCGCCCAGGCCGAACGGCTCAACTTCCTCGGTGATCGATCGCCAAAAGGCATGCGCCAGTCCTACGGCCTGATGGTCAACTATCGCTACCGGCTCGGCGAGATCGAGAAGAACCACGAGGCCTATGCCGAAAATGGCCATATCGCAGCCACGCCGGCGCTGCGCAAACTGGCCCAACCGGTTTCCCAGGAGGTATTTTGATGGCTGGTAATCTCTACGACGCGCTGCTCGGCGGGCTCGACCGGGAGGACCGGCTGCTCCTGACGGACGAAACCGCCGGCACGATGAGCTACCGCGCCTTCGCCGAACAATGCGCGCGGCTGGCCGGCGCGCTTCTCGAAGCCGGCCTGCAGCCGGGTGACCGGGTCGCCGTCCAGGCGGAAAAGTCGGTCGCGGCTTTGGCGCTTTATCTTGCGACAGTCAGGGCCGGCGGCATCTATCTGCCGCTCAACATCGCCTATACACCAGCGGAAATCGAATATTTCCTGACCGACGCCGAGCCCGCGATCTTCGTCTGCGATCCTTCGAAACTCGAGGCTCTGCAGCCGATTGCCAAGGCGGCCGGTGCGAAAATCCTGACGCTCGACCCGGTGGGCCAGGGGACGCTCACCGACGCGGCCGCTGTCGCCACGTCGATTGCTAAAACCTCGGCGCGGGGAGGGGCGGATATTGCCGCGATCCTCTACACGTCCGGCACGACGGGGCGTTCCAAGGGCGCCATGCTCAGTCATGACAATCTTCTGTCGAACGCGACGGCGCTGGTCGAAAGCTGGCGCTTCACGAATAAGGATGTGCTGATCCACGCGCTGCCGATCTTCCACACACACGGGCTGTTCGTCGCCACCAACGTGGTGCTCGCCGCGCGCGCCTCGATGATTTTCCAGGCGAAATTCGATCCGAGCAAGATCATGGAGGCGATGCCGCAGGCGACCGCGCTGATGGGCGTGCCGACCTTCTACACCCGCCTGCTGCAGCACTCGGGGCTGAACAGGGATAGCACCGCCCATATGCGCCTGTTCGTCTCCGGCTCGGCGCCGCTTCTGGCCGAGACCCACGAGGAATGGCTGGCGCGCACCGGCCACGCCATTCTCGAACGCTACGGCATGACCGAAACCAATATGAACACCTCCAACCCCTATGACGGTCGGCGCGTCGCCGGCACGGTCGGCTTTCCGCTGCCGGGGGTTCAGGTGCGCATCACCGACCCGGAAACCGGCGCCTCCCTCGGCACCGAGGAGATCGGCATGATCGAGGTACGAGGCCCCAATGTGTTTTCGGGCTATTGGCGCATGCCGGAAAAGACCGCAGCTGAATTCCGAAAGGACGGCTTCTTCATCACCGGCGATCTCGGCAAGGTCGACTCCGACGGCTACCTGCATATCGTCGGCCGCGGCAAGGACCTCATCATCACCGGCGGCTATAATGTATACCCGAAAGAGGTGGAGATGGAGATCGACGCCATGCCAGGCGTCATCGAAAGCGCCGTCTTTGGGGTCACGCATGCGGATTTCGGCGAGGGCATCATTGCCGCGATCGTCCTGAAACCGGGTGTGAAATTGACCGAACAGGAGGTCATCAAGGCGCTCGACGGCCGGCTCGCCGGCTATAAACGCCCGAAAAAGGTGGCGTTCCTGGCCGAACTGCCGCGCAACACAATGGGCAAGGTCCAGAAGAATATACTCCGTGATCAGTTTTCCCGAGTTTTCGAGTCCGCAGCCACCGCAAAATAAACGATCGTGATTTTAGGACTTGACGGTTCATGTATACGCGTGGACTATGAATTGCATACCAGCACGGATCATTTCGGGAGGAAATGGGATGTTGCAGCAGGGAAAGCCGGAGAGCGCTCAGCCGCTCGTCACTGTCCACAACCCGATGGGTTATCCGCCGAAGGTCAGCCGCAAGCAGCCGGCCGATCGGCCCGCCAGCCTCGACGGTAAGGTCATCTATCTCGTCGACAGCCGCTTTGACGATTCCGTCGAGCTCCTGAAGGAGGTCGAGGCCTGGTTTGTACGCAACATGCCGTCGGTCGAGGTGCGGATACGCCAGATGGCGAACACCTATTCCAAGGACGATCCGACCCTCTGGGAAGAGATCAAGGCGAACGGCCATGCCGCGATCATCGGCGTCGGCCATTGCAGCACCTGCGCGCCGGCCGTCACCACCCACGCGATCACGCTCGAAACCAAATACGGCGTGCCGACCGCGGCGATCCATACCGAAAAATTCGACAAGGTGGTCCGCTCGGTGGCCAAGATGGGCGGGCTTTCGCAGCAGCCGCTGGTCTTCGTGCCGCAGCCGGTCATGGGCAAGACGCCGCAAGAGCTGCGCGCCTATGTGGAAGGCACCGATCCGATCAGCGGCAAGCCGGTAATGAAGGAGATCATCGAGGCCCTGACCGTCGGCCTTTCGGCAAGCGCCGAGGATACGCGGTTCGAGCGCAGCACCCCGCGCCTCATTGAGCCGGATACGGAGGACAATCTCCAGGCCGCTTTCCTGCGCAACAACTGGACCGACAAGCTGCCGATCATCCTGCCGACCGACGCCCGCGTCGCCGACATGCTGGCCGGGACAAGTCGAAAGCCGGACGAGGTTGTCGGCCATATGCAGCCGACCACCAATCGCGGCCTTTGGGAATACACGGTCGAAAAGGTCGCCGTGAATGCCGTCATGGCCGGTGCATCGCCCGAATATTTCCCGGTGATCCTGGCGCTGGCAGCGGCCCAGGTCTCAGCGCGCGGATCGACCTCCTCGTCGGCTGCGGCGATGGCCGTCGTCAACGGACCTGTCCGCAACGAAATCGGCATGAACTGCGGCGTCGGCGCACTCGGGCCTTATAGCCATGCCAATGCCACGATCGGCCGCGCCTTCGGGCTGCTGTCGCAGAACCTGCAGGGTGGCTCGGTTGTGGGCGAGACCTTCATGGGTTCGCTCGGCAACAACTACACCTACAACAATCTCACCTTCGCGGAAAACGAGGAGCGCAGTCCGTGGGAGCCGCTGCATGTGCAGAAGGGCTTCGACGCCAGGACGAGCACGGTCAGCATCTTCCACGGCTGCCGTTCCACGACCTTCAGCCTCGGCCTGCGCAAGGAATACTGGCGCGAGCATGTGCGCGACATGCTGCTCGGCACCGATGCGATCACGGCGCCGACGCTGGTGCTCGACCCGATCTGCGCCAGGCAGTTCATCGATCGCGGTGGTTTCGTGAACAAGCAGGACCTCTTGAACTTCATCTACGTGACGGCGCAGATGCCGGCGGGGCGTTACTGGGATCTGCAACTCGTCCAGAATTATATCTATCCGCGCGCCACGTTCGGCGAGGAGCCGATGGCGGGCAAGCTGAAGCCCGGTAAGGACGAACTCATCCACATTTTCCGCCCGCAGGACATCAATGTCGTGGTCGTCGGCGGCGAATCCAACGGCTATTGGCAGATCTACGGCGCGCATTACCGCACGACCGTTTCCATCGACGATTGGCGCTGACGATGGCGAATGACTACGACATCGCGGTCATCGGCGCAGGCGTGGGGGGGCTGAACGCCGCCATCGCCGCCGCCCGCCACGGCGCACGCACGATGATCATCGACATGCTGGGGGCCGGCGGCCAGGTGATCAATGTCGACCGCATCGACAATTTTCCAGGGCCAGCCGAAGGCATGTCCGGTTTCGAACTTGGCCCGATGCTGCAGATGCAGGCGGACGAGGCCGGCGTCGAATTCGCGCTCGATACGATCGAGACAATTTCGAAGACGGATACCGGTTTCCGCGTTGCCGGCGCCGATCTCGATCTGACCGCGGGCGCGGTGGTCATCGCCGCCGGCTCGGCCAAGCGCACGCTCGGAATACCGGGCGAGGCGGAATTCGAAGGCCGCGGCGTGTCCCATTGCGCCTCCTGCGACGGACCGCTGATGCGCGGCAAGGACGTGTGCATCATCGGCGGCGGGGACTCGGCACTGGATGAGGCCTTGGCGCTCGTTCCCCATGCCGCCCGCATCACCGTTATTCATCGCGGTTTCCATCTCACCGCTTCCGCCGCGCTGCAGACGAAAGCGCGGGAAGCCTCCCACATCGAAATCAAGCTGAATACAATCGCCATCGCCATCAGCGGCGAAGGCGGCGTCAGCGCCATAACCGTCCGCGATCTTTCGACCGGCGCGGAGAGCGAAATCCCCTGCCACGGCGTCTTCGTGTATGTCGGGCTCGAACCCAATACGTCTTTCCTCGGCGATACCGTGACGCTTGCGGCCGATGGCCGGATCGTTGTCGATCTCGACATGCAGACCTCGATGCCGGGCATTTTCGCGGCCGGAGACATCCGTGCCCGCTCGGTCGCACATCTGGCGGCCTCCGCCGGCGACGGCGTGACGGCCGCGATCTGCGCGGTGCGCCATCTGGCGGAGCGTCAGGGAAATACCCAACAGGCGGAACCGCGTTTTGCGGTGGTCGCACCGGCAGGATAGGCCCATGAACGTGCAGATCAAAGGCAAGCAGGGCAAACCGAGCGTTCGCGATGCGATCGAGCAGGATATCGTCACGGGTTTTTATTCTCCCGGCGACCGGCTCGACGAGGCGGGGCTTGCGGCCCGACACCAGGTCTCCCGCACGCCGGTACGCGAGGCGCTGATCCAGCTCAGCACCATGGGCCTCGTCAAGATGGTGCCCAATCGCGGCGCTTTCGTCACCCAGCTGTCGATCACCGAACTGGTCGAGATGTTCGAGGTGATGGGCGAGCTCGAGGCCATGTGTGCCCGGCTTGCCGCCCGCCGCATCCGCCCGGAACAGCTGAAGCTGCTCGAAGAGGCGCAGGCCGCCTGCGCCACGGCCCAGCAGGCCGGCAATTCGGACGATTATTATTACGCCAATGCGCAATTCCACCGCCTGATCTACGAGGCGAGTGGCAACGGCTTCCTCGCCGAGAACGCCCATGCGCTGCAGCGGCGGCTGAAGCCCTATCGGCGCCTGCAATTGCGGGTGCCCGGGCGCGTCAACAGTTCGCTGTCGGAGCACGAGGAGGTGCTCGCGGCGATCCGTGCTCGCGACGACGCCCGTGCCCGCGATGCGATGCGCAACCACGTGGTCATCCAGGGCGAATATTTCAGCGACTTCCTGGCGTTGATGCGCCCGGTGGAACGCCAGTTGATCCCCGGCGAATGATGAGGAGCATCCCCATCGGGATCGAGCAGGACGGGACCTACGCATGAATTTTTAAGCTCGGGAGGGTCGAGCTTATCGCCGGCAATGGGCCGGATCAAATGGAGGAGAGATCATGAAGCATGCCATTACCTATATGGCCGGCCTGGTTCCGGCATTCTTGCTGGCGGCCGGTCTTGCCGGCGCGGCCGATATGACGGCCAGCGAAAAGCAGCTCTACGACGCCGCCAAGAAGGAAGGTTCTGTCACCTGGTACGTCTCCCAGACGACCACCGAGTTCGCCGACGGCATGTGCGGTCTGTTCAAGGCGAAATATGCCGGCGTCGGCTGCAACGTCGTGCGTGCCTCCGGCCAGGTCATCTTCCAGCGCCTCGTCCAGGAATTGCAGGCCAAGGCCGTCCAGGGCGACCTGATGTCGACCAATGACGACGGTCAGATGCTGCAGCTCAAAGAACAGGGTGCGCTTGCCCAGTTCGCACCGGAAAACCTCAAGGACATGGTGCCGGAGCTTCGCGGCCTGGCCGACAAGGAAAATTACTGGATCACGTCGGGCGTCTCACCGCTTGTGATTGCCTACAACACCAAGCTGGTAACGGAGGCGGAAGCGCCGAAGAACTGGACCGATCTTGCCGATCCGAAGTGGAAAGGCCAGGTGGCTATCGGCCACCCGAGCTTCTCAGGCAGCATCGGGCTCTGGACGATCCTGATGAACGACCTCTACGGCTGGGACTTCTTCAAGAATATCGAGAAGAACAAGCCGCAGATCGGCCGTTCGGTGGCCGACGGGCATAACCTTGTCGCCTCAGGTGAACGCAAGGTGGCGCTGGCGCCGCTGCCGCTGATCCTGTCGGACTCGATCCTGAAGAAAGTGCCGATCGGCGTCATCTATCCGGCTGACGGCGCCCTGCTGCCGCCTTCGGCAACCGCGATCATGAAGGACGCGCCGCATCCGAATGCCGCGCGGCTGTTCGAGAACTTCCTGCTCGGGCAGGAAATTGCCGAGTATTTTGCCAAGGATTACCGCTACCCGCTGCGAGCCGGCGTGCCGCTTGCACCGGGCATGCGTCCGCTCGACAGCTACAAGACGAAGTCGATCGCGACGGCCGACGGCATCAAGAAGCTGCCCGAGGTCCAGGAAAAATTCCGCGACACGTTCGGAATCTGAACCGCAACCCGGCGGCCGGCATCTGCTGGCCTCCGGCCACCACGCCGGCTGGCATGCCCTGTTTCCGACGTCTCCAGTGACAAAGCGAGCGCCGATCATGACGAGTGTTTCCCATCCCGCAGCCACCACCTGGTCGCAAGACCAGCCGGTAAAGGCGCGCGTGCCCTGGCACCAGCGCCTGCAGCCGGCCAATCTGCTCTGGGTGTTCCTGGCGGGCATCCTGGTCGTATTGATCGTCGCGCCGATGTGGACGCTCGTCGTCTCCAGTTTCACCGACGCCAAGACGGGCGGCTGGACACTTCAGAACTATGTCGAGGCTTATGGCAAGGAACGGCACATCACGGCGCTCACCAACACGCTGAAGATGGGCGCCGTCGTCGTCGTGCTGAAACTGGCTTTCGGCGTGCCGCTCGCCTGGGCCTGCACCCGCACCGATATGCCGGGCCGCAATTTCGTGCGCTACAGCGTGTTCGGTGCCTTCATCATGCCACCCTATCTCGCCGGCGTCGGATGGATCCTGCTCGCCGGACCCAATACCGGCTGGATCAACCGCGTCTGGCACAGCCTTTCCGGTTCCACCGAGCCGCTGGTCAACATCTTCTCCTTCGGCGGGATGGTGCTGGTCACCGCGATCGGCGGCTTTTTCCTCGTCTTCGTGTTGGTAAGCTCGGCCTTCGAGATGATCAATTCCGAGATGGAGGATGCTGCCAATATCCTCGGCGCCGGGCCGTTCAAGACGGCGATGAAGGTGACGTTCCCCCTCGTCATGCCGGCGATCATCGGTGCCGCACTCCTCTCCTTCCTCGGTGCGATCGCGCTCTACGGCGTGCCGGCGCTGATCTCGATCCCGGCGCGCTATCCTGTCGTGGTCATCCAGCTCACCGAATTCTTCTCGTTCCCGCTGCGAATCCAGGTGGCGGCCGCCTATTCGATCCCGCTGCTGCTGATCACCGCCGCGATGCTCGGGCTGCAGAAACTGATCCTGCGCCGCAAGGGTTATGTCTCGGTCAGCGGCAAGGGCGGCGAGCGGCGCATCGTCAAGCTCGGCCGTTGGCGCTGGGTGCTGTTTGCCTATTGCTTCTGCGTCGTGGCGCTGTCGGTGCTGATGCCGCTATTCGTGTTGCTTCTTGCTGCCTTTTCCGACTCCTGGACCACAGGCTTTTCGTTCAGCAACCTGACGCTTTCCAATTTCCACTACGTGCTCTTCGAGCATTCCAGCTCGCAGAAGGCACTGATCGGCAGTATCGGCCTCGGCATTGTGGCGGCGACGGTGGCGATCACCCTGGCGCTGTTCATCGCCTATATAGTGCAGCGCAGGCTGATCCCGTTCTCGGGCCTGCTCGCCTTCCTGGCGGTCTCGCCCTATGTCGTGCCCGGCATCGTGCTCGCGATCGGCTTTTATGCGGCTTACGCCCTGCCGCCGATCGCGCTTTACGGCACCTATACGATCATGGCGCTTGCCTTTATCACCCGCTTCCTGCCGATCGCCTTCACCACCAGTTCGGCCGGCGTGCGCAGCATCCATCCGGAAATGGAGGAGGCGGTGCGCATCCTCGGCGGCGGACGGGTGACGGCGCTCCGCCATGTAGTCGGGCCGCTCCTGAAGCGGACACTGGCCGGTGGCTGGCTGCTGATCTTCGTGCCGGCGGCACAGGAACTCTCGACCGCCATCTTCCTGGTCGGCCCCACCACGCGCGTCGTTTCCGTTGTGTTGCTCGATCTCAGCGAGGAAGGCGAGCTCGAAAAGCTCGCGGCGCTGGGCTCTTTGTTGTTGATCATCATTGTCGCAGTCGTCGCCATCGGGATGCGTTATCTCGGACGCGACTTCATGTTGAGGAGAAGCTAATGGACGGACTTGTCCTCAGGAAACTCGGTCGCCGTTTCGGCGCCGTGGATGCGGTGCTCGATTTCGACCTGCATATCAAGCCCGGCGAATTCGTCTCACTGCTCGGCCCCTCCGGCTGCGGCAAGACGACAACGCTTCGGATGATCGCCGGCTTCATCGACCCGACCTCCGGCTCGATCGAGCTCGACGGCAAGATATTGTCCGCACCCTCGGGCTCGGTGCCGCCGGAAAAGCGCGGCATGTCGATGATCTTCCAGTCCTATGCGATCTGGCCCAACATGACGGTTTCGCAGAACGTCGCCTTCGGCCTCAACCTGCGCAAGCTGCCCTCCGACGAGGTCAAAAAACGCGTCGGTGCGGTGCTGGAAACCGTGCGGATGAGCCATCTCGCCGACCGTTATCCGGCCGAGCTTTCCGGCGGCCAGCAGCAGCGCGTGGCGCTCGCCCGCGCCGTCGTCATCCGCCCGGCGGTGCTTCTGCTCGACGAACCACTCTCGAACCTCGACGCAAACCTGCGCGAGGAAATGCGCTTCGAGATCAAGCGCATGCATGACGAGTTCAAGATCACCTCCGTCTACGTCACCCACGACCAGGGCGAGGCTATGGTGACCTCCGACCGCATCGCCGTGATGAACAACGGCCATCTCGAACAGATCGACACGCCTTATGCTCTATACAGCCGCCCGAAGACGCGGTTCGTGGCGAGCTTCATCGGCCGCACGAATTTCCTTTCCGGCAATTGCGGCAACCACATGATCGACTTTGCAGGCTTCAGCGTGCCGGTTGCGATGATCGGCGAGGAGGTGACGGGCGGCGGGCCGATCACGGTATCGATCCGGCCACAGGCGATGAAGCTTTCGGCGACCGAGGCCCCTCGCGATAAGGCCATCAACCTGCAGGGCTCGGTCCAGCAATCCGCCTTCCTTGGGGAGACCTGGGACTATGTCTTCCAGTCCAAGGACAGCGGCCTGCAGTTTCGTGTCGCAGCGCCGCCGGCGGATGTTTTCCAGGTCGGCGCCCCGGCTTGGCTGCAGATCGACCCGGCCCAGATCGTGCCGATCGCGGATTGAGGCCTGTCTCGGACCGCTATTTTACCTTGAAGCCCATGCGGCGCACGACGTCGAGCAGCACGTGCCGGCCTTTCAAAGCCGGTGCGTCGGCAATGCGGCTGGCGACGACGCTGGTCCAGCCCCGCACCGCCATGCCCTGGCCGGTCTGAAAAGACCGCATCGTGTCATCGTATGTGGCGAGATCCGCTTCCGGCGGTGCTGCCTGATATTGTTCGCGATGAAGCACGACGGATTGCGGCAGGCGAGGCTTGACCTCAGTCTCGACCGCCGGGTCGGGATATCCGACCGTCATCCCGAACACCGCCAGGGCCTCCGGCGGCAGGCCGAGCAGTTCGCTCACTTCGGCCGGATGGTTGCGAATACCGCCGATATAGCAGGTGCCGAGGCCGAGCGATTCCAGCGCGACCAGCGCATTCTGGGCGGCCAGCGACGCGTCGATCGTCGCCAGCAGGAAGCTTTCGAGATAATCGAGGCCTTCACCCGTCTTGCCGTTCTGGGCAGTGATTTTCCGGAGCCGTGAGAGATCTGCGATCCAGACCAGGAACAGTGGCGCGGAGATGATCTGCGGATTGGGGGAGGCGAGTTCGGCGAGTTTCGCCCGCCGCTCCTGGTCCTCGACCGCCACCACACTCCAGGCCTGCAGGCTGGAGGAGGTCGGCGCCGATTGGGCGGCCGCGACGATCAGCTGCAGCACGCTTTCCGGCACTGGTTTCGGCAGGTAGGTGCGGACGGAACGGTGCGAGAGGATGGTGTCGAGCGCGGCATTCCACTCCGCCGTCGCGACCGGCTGGTCCGATCCGTAGCGCCGGCGCACCAGATCGACCGGGTTCGGTGAAGTCTCAGGGGCGGAGGCGAAGCGGGAAACGGACATCGAAGAACTCCTTTGAATATGAGAGAGGCATCAGGCCGGCATGCGGGGAATGCTGGCCAAGAGTTTCTGCGTATAGGCATGGCTTGGAACGGCAAGGATATCGCGGGTCTTGCCGCTCTCGACGATCCTGCCGCGTTCGAGAATGATGGTTTCCTCGCAGAGCGAGGCGACGAGGCCAATATCGTGGGAGACGAGCACCAGGGTCACCGTCTGCGACAATTGCTTCAGAAGCTCGACGATGCGGATGCGGGTCGAGAGATCGAGCGCGCTCACAACCTCGTCGGCGAGTACCACGTCCGGCCGCGAGACGATCGCCCGGGCAATCGCGATGCGCTGCCGCTGGCCACCCGAGAATTCGTGCGGATAACGCTCCGCCGCATCGGCCGGCAGCCCGACCGAGGCGAGCGCGGCGGCGACAGCGGCCCTGGTGTCGCCCGCTATCTTCAGTGAGCGCAGCGGTTCGGCGATGATGTCGAAGACGCTCTGGCGCGGATCGAGCGAGGAATAGGGGTCCTGGAATACCGCCTGGACGGTGCGCCGAAAGCCGCGCATGAACGCGCGATTGCCGGGATCGAGCGGCGTATCGTTGACGGTGATCGAGCCCTGTGAAGGACGGTTGAGGCCGAGAAGCAGGCGCAAAAGCGTGGTCTTGCCGGAGCCGGATTCGCCGACGATGCCGAGATTGGCGCCCTGCTTCAGCGTCAGGCTGACGCCGTCGAGGGTCTTCTGGCTGCGGCTGTAGCTGAAGGAGACGTCTCGGACATCGATCAGGCTCATGGCGCGATCTCCAGCGCATCATCGAAGGAGCGCGCGGCCGCGACCAGGCTCTGCGTATAATCGTGCGCGGGCTCGCGGAACACTTTGGCCACCGGCCCCTGTTCGACGATCCGGCCATGCCGCAGCACCACGACCCGGTCGGCGGCGCTTGCAACGACAGGCAGGTCGTGGCTGATGAACAGCAGCGCCATGTTGCGCTCGCGGACCAACTGGCCCAACAGTTTAAGAATTTCCGCCTGGGTGGTGACGTCGAGCGCCGTGGTCGGCTCGTCGGCTATCAGCAGTTTCGGACGGCAGGCGAGCGCCATGGCAATCGCCGCGCGCTGGCGCTGGCCACCGGAAATCTCATGCGGCCAGGACTTCGCGATCCGGTCCGGCTGGGGCAGGGCGACCTGGTCGAGAAGGTCCATCACCTCGCGCATGACGCTCTTTTCGTCGGCTGGCCGGCCGTCCCGCCTGGCGCGGCGACGGACGGGTTCGGCGACCTGGCGCCCGATCTTCATCAGCGGATCGAGGGCGGTCAGCGGTTCCTGGAAGATGACGGCAGCCGTCGTGCCCCGCAGGGCCACGAGATCCCGGTCGCGGGCACCAACGACTTGGCGGCCGTCCAGCAATACCGAACCGCTGGCACTGAGCCCGTCCGCGAGCAAGCCGATCGCGGCCAGCGCCGTCAGCGACTTTCCGGAACCGGATTCGCCGATCAACCCAAGTCGTTCCCCCGGCGCGACCGAGAAGGACACGTCCGAGACAAGCGCCTGGCCGCCGGCATGCACCGACAGGCCGTCGATTGCGAGAAGGGGGCTCACCGGCGCCTCCTGCGGGTCGGATCACCGATATCGCGCAAGCCGTCGGCGAGCAGGTTGATGCCGATTACCAGCGAAACGAGCGCGATGCCCGGAGCGATGGCGCCGAAGGGTGCGGTGTAGACCGTCCCTTGCGCCTCCTGCAGCAGCCGACCCCAGGAGGCGTTCGGCGGCGGCGCGCCGAGGCCGAGATAGGAAAGTGAGGCTTCGGCGATGACCGCCAGCCCGAATTGCAGCGCCAGATTGACGAGCAGGGTCGGCCAGATGTTCGGCAGGATATGGATGGTCACCACGCGAATCCAGGAGGTGCCGGATATTCGCGCGGCTGTGATGTAATCCATCCGCAGCACGCGTTTGGCAAGGATCCGGGTCAGCCGCGCGACGATCGCGGAATTGGCGATGCCGATCGCGACCACCGCCGTCCAGAGGCTCGCGCCATCGCTCGAGGCGACGATCAGCATGGCGAGAAGCAGGGTCGGGAAGGCGATCAGAATATCGAGGCCGGCGGCCAGCACGTCGTCGAGCGTCTTCGATGCGAAGGCCGCCAGAAGGCCGATCGTCACGCCGAGTGCCGCGCCGATGATGACCGCGCCGGTTCCGACGATCAGCGCGATGCGAGAGCCGATCATGATCAGCGTGAAGAGGTCGCGGCCGAGCCGGTCGGTGCCGGCAAGGTGGGCGAACGAAGGCGCCTCCAGGCGCCCGCCGGACATGGCGGTCGGATCATAGGGCGCCCAGAACAGCGTCAGCAGGCCGATGACCAGATGCAGCCCGACGACAACAGCGCCGATGGTGAAGGTCAGCGAGCGACGAGTTCTGCCTTCGGGGGAGGTGGCGATGAGGCGCGTATCGGTCATGGCTCGGTCCCCGCTGCCCGGCCGCGCAGCCGTGGATCGATGAGACGCTGTGCGAGATCTGCCGCGAAACCGACTAGCAGGACCAGCAGCGTCGAGATGAACAGCACGCCCTGCACGTTCGGATAATCGCGCTGTTCGATGCCGAGCAACAGCATCGAACCGAGGCCCGGCAGCGAGAAGACCCGCTCGACCACCACGGCGCCGAGCAGGGTCGAGGCGAGTTCGATGCCGAGAATCGAGATGACCGGCGCCGCGCCGTTGCGGATACCGTGGCGGATCAGCGCTTCGGGATAACTGGCGCCAAGCGCGCGGGCCGTGCGCAGGTAGTCGCTGCCGAGCACATCCTGAGCGGCGGAGCGCACATAGCGGATCAGCGAGGCGGACATGACGATGGCGATCGTTATGACAGGGAGGACGAGGGCCTCGAACGCCGCATCCGGCCGCTGCCAGCCGCGCGAGGGGAAACCGCCGGAGGGAAAAAGCCGCAGGTTCACGGCAAACACGGTCACCAGCAGGATGCCGATCCAGAAGACCGGTACGGCGATGCCGAACTGCGAGACGACGGAAATGAAGGAGCCGTACCAGCGGTCGGATTTCACAGCGGCGATAATACCGAGTGGCACGGCGATGACGATCGCCAGTAGAAAGGACATCAGCGTCAGCGGCACGGTCACGGTCAGCCGCTTGCCGATCTCAGGCAGAACCGGCGCGCGGCTGACGAAGGACTGGCCGAGGTCGAAACGGGCAAGGCTCGACACGAAGCGGACGAACTGTTCGGATAGCGGCAGGTCGGAACCGACCTGCCGGCGGGCCGCCTCGATCTGCTCCGGATCGGCGCCGACCGAGACCAGCGCATTGGCCGGATCGCCCGGAAGCAGGCGCAGCAGCAGGAAAAGCACCGCCGCCGCGATCAGGGTCGAGACAATCAGGATGGCCAGACGACGCAGGAGATAGGAGAGAATGGCCGGCACCTTTCATCGGAAAACCGCCCGGTTCTACAGCGCCGCCCCGTCGATGACGGGGCAAGCTGCAGCATTTCAAACACCGGGCGGGCAGGTATGTAGCGCAAGTTCGGGACTTGCCGATAGGGGCGATCAATCGTCCTTCTTGATGCCGGCGACGAAGAATTGCGAGTTGAGACCGTTCAACGGATAACCCGTCACCGACTTCGCAGAGACGACGATCTGCGGGTAGAGATAGAGCCAGTTGCTGGCGGCGTCTTCCGCGATGATCGTGTTGGCTTCCTTCAGCCTCGCGGTCTGCTCGTCTGTGGTGGCGCTCGCCTCCGACTGCTTGATCAGATCGACGACCTTTGAATTGTTATAACCCCAGTAGAAGTCGGGATTGCCATAAAAGACGATGTCGCGGTGGTTCACGTGTTCCTGCAGGGTCGCCTGGAAATCATGCGCCTTGTAGACCTTGGTGTACCACTCGTTGGCGGTGATGACGTTGATGTTCACCTTGACGCCGACTTTCGCGAGCTCCGTCTGCAGAAATTGTGCGGCAATCGGATGCGGATCGTAGTTCGGCGTATCGATGGTGAAGGTGAAGCCGTTCGGATAACCGGCCTCGGCCAGCAGTGCCTTGGCGCTTGCCGGATCGTAGGCGTCGGACTTGGTGAGGTCGACATACCAGGGGTCGGTCGGCGGAACCATCGAGCCGATCGGCGTGCCGGAATCGCCCCAGACCGCCTTCAGCAGCCTGGCGTCGTCGACCGCGCGGGCGAGCGCCTTTCGGACCTTGACGTTGTCGAACGGGGCGACGCGATCGTTGTAGGCGAGCAGGAGCTTGGTCGTCGACTTGCCTTCGGCGACGGTGAAATCCTTGTTGCCCTTGAATTGAGCGAGCGAATCCGGGCTCTGGACCGAGGTGATGATGTCGACCGAACCGGTCAGCAGCGCGTTGTTGAGCGCCGTCGCCTCGGTGAAATACTGGAAGACCACGTCGCCATTGGTCGGCTTCCGGCCCCAATAGCCGTCGAAACGGGTCAGCGCCAGCGAGGAGCCGCGGCGCCAGTCTTCCAGCTGATAGGGGCCAGTACCGTCTTCGCTCGCGGTCAGGTTGGTCGCCTTGTCGTTGACGATCCACACATAGCTCAGATTGTAGGGCAGCGAGATCGAGCGCGAGGCAAGCTTGACGACGACGGTCGCCTCGTCCGGCGTCTCGATGCCGGCGATCGGCTTCAGGCTGTTCTTGCGCGAGCTCTTGGAATCGGCGGCGGTAACGCGTTCGATCGAGAATTTTACGTCCTTGGAGGTCAGCGGATCGCCGGAATGGAACTTGACGCCCTGCTGCAGCGTGAACGTATAGGTGAGGCCGTCTTCGCTGACCTTGTAGTCCTTGGCGAGAGCCGGCACGACGGTACCCGCATCGGTCAGCTGGAAGAGCGCTTCATAGACGTTGCTGTTGAAGGCCTCGTTGATCCCCTGGCCGGCGCCGGCGGTGTTGTCGAGGTTCTGCGGTTCATAGAGCGAGCCGATGTTGATCGTCGCGTCGGCGTCGAAATCCTGAGCCTGAACCGACCCGGCGGCAACCGCGCTGACGATAAGCGCCGCGGCGGTCACCATGCGGACATGGCGCCGGCTGGTCTTCAAGCTTGCGTCACGATGGATCGTCAAACCGGTCATCTTAAACTCCCTGATCATGCTGGCCGTTTTCAGCCATTGTATACCGGCGCGGAGAATATCGCAGTCCCGTTCAGCCGGAAGGGTGGCGGAAGATGATTTTGGGCAGGGGCGGGAAACGCTCTTCGTCGCCATGGCAACATTCAGGAATTTTGTTCCACCCGCTGGCGATTTGATCGGAGGCCGGCTAAGGCCTTGAGGAAAGACGGATTTGGAGAATGCGATGAGTGATATCGACCGCCGCCATGCAGAGCGCCTGATGGCGCAAGCCGGCCTCGACGCCCTGGTCGTCTTCCAGCCCGAAGCCTTTCGGTATGCGGTAGGCGCGCCGGCCGGTGTCGCGACCATGTGGGGCAGGGCGGGTGCCGCAATCGCGCTTGTACCGGGCGACGCCTCGATGGGTCTGGCCGCAATCGCCAGCGACCACGCCGCCGGATCCATCCGCAAGGCTGCGGCAGACATGGACCTGCGCACCCATCGGATCTGGATCGACATGCTCGATCTGACGGGAGCCGAAAGCGTCGGGCAGATAAATGCAGCCTATCGCCGCCTCGGTTCTGGCGGCCCCCGGCCGGAAACCTTTGACCGGTCCGCCTGTTTCGGCCTGCTCGGCGATCTGCTGAACGAGCGTGGCCTTGATCGCGCTCGGATCGGCGCCGACCTGGAATTCATGCCGGCTGCCGATTTCGAGGCCCTGAAACTGGCCTTGCCGACGGTCACCTGGACCGATGGCTCGGACGTGCTGCGCCGCCTGCGCGCCGTCAAGACGCCGCGCGAAATCGAACGGCTGCGGCGTGCCGCCAAGGCGGCGGAGGCCGGGCTCGTGCGCATGGCGGCGGCGGTGAAACCCGGTGCGCGGCTCACCGAACTCTCTTGCGCCTGGAAGGCGGGCGCCCAGGCAGCTGCGGCGGAAGGCGGTTTTGAACTGAGCGGCCACTGGGATTTCATCTCGGTCGGCGCCGATCTCTCGGACATGTCGGCGGTCGTGACGCCGGGTGCGCTGATCAAGGCCGACGTCGGGACGCTGGTCGACGGCTATTCCTCGGACGGTGCACGCACCTTCACCCATGGACCAGCCTCGCCGCTGGCCCGCGACATCTTCAGGGCGCTGGAAAACGCGTTCGCGGCAGGACTTGATGAACTTCGTCCCGGCAATACGTTCGGCGCCGTTCACGCGGCCATGCTCGCCTCGATGCGCAGGGACGGCTTTGCGGAATATGAGCGAGGACATTTCGGCCATTCCGTCGGCGGCGGCGTCGGCATCGAGGAATGGCCGTTCTTTTCTGCCGGCAACCCGGAGATCATCCAGTCGAACATGGTGGTGGCGCTGGAGACGCCGTTCTACGGGCAGGGCATCGGCGCGCTGATGATCGAGGATCAGTTCCTGATCACCGGAACGGGAGCCGAATGCATGAATACGCTGCCGCGGACGTTACGCGATCTTTCGGCAGAATAGGGCCGACGAGCAAACCGACATTGAACCTTTGGCGCCGGTCCTGTATCGGTGTCACACCTTCGGCGATCTCGTCGGGAAGGACACCAGTCAGGCGGAATTTCGATACTCGATGCTTACGAAAAAGGGAAAATACGGGCTCAAGGCGCTTGTCCACCTGGCACAGCTTGAACCCGGCAAGACCGCCTTCGTCAGCGACATCGCCCAACAGAACAATATTTCCAAGAAATTCCTTGATGCGATCCTGCTGGAACTGCGCAAAGGCGGCATCCTGCGCTCCAAAAAAGGACCCGGCGGTGGTTATGCGCTGTCCAAGCCCGCGTCGCAGATTTATGTCGGCCAGGCAGTCCGCATTCTCGATGGTCCACTCGCGCCGATCCGCTGCGCCAGCAAGACGGCGTTCGAACCTTGCGACGATTGCGACCACCCGGAAGATTGCCAGATCCGCCATTCGATGACGGAAGTGCGCGATGCGATCGCCGCGGTGCTCGACAACATGACGCTGGAGCAGATGGTCGCCAAGCGCTCGAGCGGCCTTCTCGACGAGACCCAGACAAGCAGCAAATAGATCTCCTGCCGCGGCGGCAAGCCGACCCACGCCCGGCGGCAGAGACTAGAACTGTCCGTTCGGCCGCGGCACGTTGCCGTTCAGGTGGAAATCGCCGATCGCGTGATGTTTCCAGCGCACCGGATCATGCACCGTGTGCGTGCGGGCATTGCGCCAGTGCCGGTCGAGGTTCAGGTCTTCCTTGGTCGCGGACGTTCCGGCAAGTTCGAAGAGGCCGTTGGTCGCGTCGAGCGCGGCTTCCGTGGTCAGGATTTTTGCCGCAGCGACGATGAGCGATGCCTCGATGGCCGTCTCGGATGACGGGTTGATCTGGGCGATGTCGACCTTGCGCCCGGCACGATCGAGGACCGCACTTGCCGCTTCCAGTTTCACGGCGATCGAACCGGTCCGCGCGATGGTCAGAGGGTCGGCGCTCGCGGTCTCGACGCCGACATTGCGGATGCCCCGGGATTTGCTCCGCACGAAGCCGATCATGTCGGCAAAAGCGGCGCGTGCGATCCCGAGGTCAACGGCGGCGTGCAGCAACTGGCCGAGCGATCCGAGCGGCGCATGCCGCTCGAAACTCCGGTAATAGCTGATGACGGAATCCGGAGAAACGTAGACATTGTCGATCACGACGGTGCCGCTTGCGGTGGTTCGTTGACCAAACCCGTCCCAGTCATCGACGATCGACAGTCCTTCCGCGTCGCGCGGAACGATCGCCATCACCATTCGCCCCTGGGGATCGAGGCCGAAGATCGCCACCCAATCGGCAAACAGCGCGCCGGTCGAGTAATATTTGCGGCCGGTGATGCGGTAACCGAGCCCATCGTTCACCAGCCGGGTTTCGATGTCGCCGGCCGCCTTCGTACCGGACTCGGCAAGGGCATTGCCGAAATGTTCGCCGGCCAGCGCCCGCGCGAAGAAATATTTCTTCTGCTCCTCGCTGCCCGCAAGGCGCAGAGCTTCAAGAATGGTAAAATGGTTCTGCGGAATCTGCCCCACCGATGCGTCGGCCTCGGACAGGATGGCGATCACCTCCGCCAGGAAGGCGTTGGAAATATCGGCGCCGCCATATTCGGCGGGCACGGTGATCCCCAGCAATCCCGACCGGGCGACCAGTTCCATCTCGTCATGCGGCAGAAGCCGCTCCCGGTCGCGAAGACTCGAACCTTCGGCGATGCGCGCCGACAGCCCCGTCGCCACCTCGATCGCCTGGTCCTCTGTCGCGAGATATGGAGCCACTGCCCTGATCTTTCCTGCCAAATGGAAAACCCTGCTCATCTGCGCCTCCGGGATCAAGTGCGCCATTCAGCCACGCCACAGAGGCAGGGAGAAGGAATAAAGCTTCAATTGCACCCGCCGAATGAAGCGAATTTTCTCTTTTTGGCGGCCGGATGGAGAGATTTGGGATTGTCACGCTAAATTGAGCGGAAGGAGTGAGAATTTCTCCGGCACGATGCGATGGGCGCAACAACGTTGCTTAGCACGCGAAAGCGGAATGCTTACTCTAAGGGTATTAGCTGTTTCTCCTCCCATAAGAGCGTCTCCCCATGACAAGATCCCTGCACCTCACCGCCTTCATGCGTCCCGTCAGCCTGCATACCGGCGCGTGGCGTTATCCCGGCGCCTATGCGGACGCCAATTTCAATTTCGGGCATATCAAGTCCTTCATCCAGAAGCTGGAGGCCGCGAAGTTCGATGCATTCTTCATGGCCGATCACCTGGCGGTGTTGAACATGCCGGTCGAAGCTCTGAAGCGTAGTCATACGGTCACGTCGTTCGAGCCGTTCACGCTGCTGTCCGCGCTTGCCGCGGTCACCGAGAAGATCGGTCTTGCGGCAACCGCCTCGACGACCTTCGACGAACCGTATCACGTGGCCCGCCGGTTCGCCTCGCTCGACCACATCAGCAACGGCCGCGCCGCCTGGAACATCGTCACCACGTCCAATCCGGATTCAGCCCGCAATTTCGGTCTCGACGAGCATGTGGAGCACGGCGAGCGCTACAAGCGGGCGCGCGAGTTCTATGACGTCGTCACCGGGCTGTGGGACAGTTTTGCCGACGATGCCTTCATCCGCGATCAGCAAAGCGGCATTTTCTTCGATCCGGAAAAGATGCATGTGCTCGATCACAGGGGCGACGAACTCAGCGTACGCGGGCCGCTCAACATTGCCCGCCCGGTGCAGGGCTGGCCGGTAATCGTGCAGGCAGGGCAGTCGGAGCCGGGACGTCAGCTTGCGGCCGAGACCGCCGAACTGGTCTTCTGTTCGCCGCGCGATCTCGCAGCCTCGAGGGCTCTGTATGCGGACATCAAGGGCCGTATGATTGCCGCCGGTCGCAATCCCGACCACCTGAAGATCCTGCCGGCCGCCTTCATCGTCGTCGGTGATACGGTGGAAGAAGCAAAGGCGAAGCGGGCGGCACTCGACAGCCTGGTGCATTACGACAGCGCAATCGCCTCGCTGTCGATCGCCCTTGGCCATGATGCCTCCGGCTTCGATCCGGACGCTCCGCTGCCGGACATCCCGGAAACCAATGCCAGCAAGTCCGGCCGCGCCCAGGTCCTCAAGCTGGCCGAGCAGGAAAGCCTGACGGTGCGCCAGCTTGCCCAACGTTATGGCGGGTATTCCGGCCTGGCGTTCGTCGGCACGCCGCAAACCATTGCCGACGAGATGCAGGCCTGGCTTTCGGAAGAGGCAAGTGACGGCTTTACCGTCGTCTTCCCCTACCTGCCGCAGGGCCTGGACGACGTGACGCAAAGGGTCATTCCGGAATTGCAGCGGCGCGGCATCTTCCGTCGCGATTATGAGGGTGCCACGCTTCGCGAGCATCTCGGCCTGCCGCGGCCGGCGAACCGCTTTTTTGCCTGAGCACGCGCCGCCGAAAGCGGACGGGATCGCTATTTCGCCGACTGCCACATTTTGGACATAACAATTTCAAATGTGTCAACGAATTAGTATAGGGTTTTGATAGACTACATTGACCGAAACGGAATTTGGCCTGAAAGTTGGGCGGTATGACGCTCAACCAACTGGAGGCTGACGATGATCGCTTGTGGCTTATCCCTGTTTGGATTTGATCTGTTCGGACTGGCCCGGCGCGGCCCTAGCAAGGCGGGTTCCGACAGCACTGAACGCAAGACCTTCGAAAAGGATCGAGAGGAACTTCGCGATCCTGATCGCGAACATTCGGAAAGCTTCTTCTGGGGCATGTATCCCGTCTATTGAGACCGGCCGTCCGGCACGGGCGGTTATCCCGAATACGCAGAAAGGCCGGCGAAGCGATCCGCTCCGCCGGCCTTTTTTGTGCGAGTAGAAGAGCCGATATCAGGCCGTGGGCTGCCTGGTCTTGCGCAGATAGGGCAGGACCGTATCGAACGAGCCGAAGCGGGTGATCGCATCCTCGTTGGAAACCGCGGCTGTAATGATCACATCCTCACCCTGTTTCCAGTTGGCCGGCGTCGCTACCTGGTGCTTCGCGGTCAGCTGGATCGAGTCGATCGCCCGCAGGATCTCGTTGAAGTTGCGGCCGGTGGTCATCGGATAGGTGAGGATCAGCTTGATCTTCTTGTCCGGGCCGATCACATAGACCGAGCGGACCGTCGCATTGTCGGCGGGCGTGCGGCCCTCGGAGCTTTCGCCGGCTGCGGCCGGGAGCATGTCGTAGAGCTTGGCGACCTTGAGGTCGCGGTCGCCGATCAGCGGATATTCCACCTCGAAACCGGTCGCCGTCTTGATGTCATCCTTCCACTTGCCGTGGCTTTCGACCGGGTCGACGGAGATGCCGATGATCTTGACGCCGCGCTTTTTGAATTCGCCCTCAAGCCCTGCCATGGCGCCGAGCTCGGTGGTGCAGACGGGTGTGAAGTTCTTCGGGTGGGAAAACAGCACGGCCCAGCCGCTGCCGATCCAGTCGTGGAAATGGATCGTCCCTTGCGTGGTTTCGGCGGTGAAATCCGGTGCTATGTCGTTGATGCGAAGGCTCATGTTTCAGCTCCCTTGAATTGTTGTTGCTGTGATCGGGACTTCCAAGCCGGCTCGATCGATCTTCTGCCCGGGCGGCCTTGCCCATCGTCAGCCCCGAAATGCTGTTTTCCCCCGCACACGATAGGCGAAAGCGAGGATCGACCTTGCAAAGTTCCGGTTCCTTGTCTCATCACAGGAAGGATATAGCCGCTTTGAGGTGGCAGACCGACGCAGTTTCTTCCAAAATGCCACCGGGAAAGAGTGCAGCTTTCCAAATCGTGCCGCAACTGTATCAGTTCCATCATTCGCTTCAAGAATAAGCCTCACCGGCGGTATCCAAGCGCCCGACTGATCTCGTCGGCTGCGCTTCGGACCATCAGCAGAAAGCCTTCGCGCTGCTCGTTGTAACGCACGGTCGGCACCCCGAGATTGAGCGCAGCGACAACTGCGCCGTTGCCGTCGAAGATCGGCGCGGCAATGCCGGTCGAGCCGGTGACGAATTCCTGGTCGTTCAGTGCATAGCCATCGCGGCGGATCTTCACGAGCATCTCGCGGATACGCTCGATATCGGTCACCGTATAGCGGGTATAGGAGAGGAGCTGAACGCGGGAGAGGTAATGCTCCAGCGCCTCCTTCGGCGTGAAGGCGAGCAGCACGCGACCGGTCGCGGTGCAATAGGCGGCGATCGCCGCGTCGAGGTTGACGTCATAACGGACCCGATGCCGGCTGACGCATTTCGCCAGCCGTCTTATGTCGCAATGAGCGTTCATCGTGGCGAGGAGGATGGTCTCGCCGGACTGATCGCGAAGCTTTTCCATGAACGGTTTTGCCAAAACGACCAGCGGCTCTTCATGGCGCCTGAACGGAAAGCCGTGGCGACTCGCCTCGACCAGCATATAGCGCCCGGCATCGTCCTGGACCACATGGCCGCGGGCAGCCAGCGTCTGGACGAGGCCGTGGGCGCTGCTTTTCGGGAAAGAAAGATCGCGCACGATCTGGGCCAGTGGCACGGCTTCCCGCCGGGAAGCCATATATTCCAGGAGATCGAGAATCCGGCCAGCGCTTTTGATTTCGGAGTTCATGTATGTGAACGAAACCCCCGTTGATGGTTATCGGATCGGCTCATAACAATTCTGCCTAGAAAGCAGCCACTCACGTTATCGAGTGTCGCGCTGATAAGGATGAACGATCTCATGAATGCGCCGAATAAGCAAAACGATGCCTCCGAACCCTGGACCTGGCCGGATAGTGTCTGGCAGCAAAAGGTTCAAAAGGTGCGCGCCGGGCGTTCGCTTCGACCGGCGAAATGGAAAAACGGCGCACGCATGGCAGTCGCATTGTCCTTCGATTCCGATCACGAGACGTTGGAACTGAAGAATGGCGGCATATCCTTTGGCAAGATGAGTCAGGGCCAGTATGGTGCGCGCTCCGGCATGCCGCGCATTCTGCGCCTTCTGGAAAAGTATTCCGTTCCCGCCTCCTTCTTCATGCCGGCCGTCTCGGCGATGATCAACGCTGAGGAAGTGAAGACCGTCGTCTCTGCCGGCCATGAACTCGGCATCCATAGCTGGATCCACGAATTCAATTCCCGCCTCGACGAAAAAACGGAACGCGATCTGGCGCTGCGCGCCGCAGATGTTCTGGAAAAGCTTTCCGCCATCCGCCCAGTCGGCATGCGCACGGCCTCGTGGGATTTCAGCCCCTATACGCTGAAGATCGCCCGCGAGATGGGCCTGCTCTATGATTCATCATTGATGGCCGACGAGGAGCCCTACGAACTTCTGGAAGACGGCGAGCCGACCGGCATGGTGGAAATCCCGGTCGAATGGATCCGCGACGACGCGCCTTATGTGGCGATGGACCGGATGACCGGGGCGCGACCCTATGGCGGCCCTACCATGGTGCTCGACATTTTCGCCCGCGAACTCGAGGTCGCGTGGGAAGAGGGCGGGTTGTTCCAGCTCACCATGCACCCGCATCACGTCGGACACCGTTCACGCATCTTCATTCTGGAAGAGATCATTCGGCTCGCCAAGTCGAAGGACGACGTCTGGTTCTGCACCCATGCAGAACTGGCGCGCTACTGTGCCGACGAGGCCGGGCTAAAGACCGCCGACAAGGCGGCGTAAGCGTTCTTGAATACAGCAGCAACAACATTGAGGGTAAGGAACATGTCTGCCAAATTCGCATCCATCGCCGCTATGCTATTGGCGTTCACCGCGTCGACTGCGCTAGCGCAAACCAAGGACACGCTGACTATCGACCTGCCGAACGATGCGGCAACGCTCGATCCGCATCTGCAGTGGAACACCGACAGCTACTCGATCTACCGCAATATCTTCGACAACCTTCTGACGCGCGACGTGAAGGGCGAGATCGTGCCGCAGATCGCCAAGTCGTGGAAATATCTCGACGACAAGACGATCGAATTCCAGATCCGTGACGACGTCACCTTCCAGGACGGTACGAAACTCACGGCCGAGGACGTCGCCTTCTCGATCAACCGCATCATCGATCCGAAGTTGAAGAGCCCCCAGCTTTCGCAGTTCGACCAGATCGCCAAGGCCGAGGCGGTGAGCCAGACCGTAGTCAAGATGACCACCAAGTCCGCCTATCCGGCGCTGCTCGCCCAGCTCGTCAAGCTTTCGATCGTGCCGAAAGCCTATGTCGAAAAGGTCGGCGACCAGGAATTCAACTTGAAACCGCTCGGTTCCGGCCCTTACAAGATGGCCAACTGGCAGAAGGGCGTTCAGACCGAACTCGAAGCCTACGGCAGCTACTGGCGCGCCAAGCCGCCGTTCCAGAAGGTGATCTTCCGCACCGTGCCCGACGTCTCCACCCGCATCGCCGACTTGAAGACCGGCAAGGCCGACCTCGTCCGCGACGTGCCGCCGGATCAGGCCGAGAGCATCAAGAGCGACAGCAATTCCCAGGTCCTCTCGGTTCCGACCGAGCGCATCGGCTACCTGTTCATCAATGCCCAAGGCGGCGTTACCAAGGACGTCCGCGTCCGCCAGGCGATCGCCTATGCGATCGACCGCCAGGCGCTCGTCGAGGCGCTGCTCGAAGGGTACGGCAAGCCGGTGGAAGTGCTCGGGGCCGAACCGGTCTTCGGCTACACTGACAAGGTCAAGGGATACGAGTACAATCTCGACAAGGCGAAGGAACTGGTGAAGGCCGCTGGTGCCGAAGGCGCGACCGTCGAATTCCTCACCTCGCCCGCCTATAGTCGCGCGACCGTCGAAGCCATTCAGCAGATGGTCAACGAAGCCGGCCTCAAGGTGGAGATCTCCTCCAGCGACCAGGCGACCTTCCTCAAGCGCCGCCAGGGCGATCCCGCCAATGCCGGCGGCCTTGCCTTCGGTGCATGGTCCTGCGCCTGCCAGGACGTCGACGGCGTGATCTTCCCGCTGTTTCGCACCGGCAGCATCTGGGCCAAGTATTCGAACCCGAAGTTCGATGAGGCGGTAGACAAGGCGCGCGTCATCCTCGACCAGAAGGAGCGTCTGAAGCTCTACGAACAGGCCTATCAGGTCCTGAAGGACGACGTTCCGGGCATGGGCCTCTACCAGGCCTATGCGCTCTACGGCGCGGCCAAGAAACTGAAATGGCAGCCGACGGCCAATGAAGCCATGTTCGTCATGGACATGAGCTGGCAGCAGTAACAGACGGATAACACGATCATGTTGAGATACGCCGTCGAACGTTTGATACAGGCGATCATTGCGATCTTCGGCGTTCTCACCATCGTCTTCGTCGTCATGCATCTCTCGGGCGATCCGACCCTGCTGCTGGTGCCGCAGGACGCATCGGCCGAGATGATCGCCCAGCTGCGCAGCCAGCTCGGTTTTGACCGGCCGATCTGGGTACAATACCTGGAATATCTGGGCGGCCTTGCGCATTTCGATTTCGGCATTTCCGTCGTCCAGCGGGTGCCGGCATTCGATATCGTCATTTCGCGTGTGCCCTATACGGCGATGCTCGCCGCTGGCGCGCTGGTGGTGGCGATCGGCATGGGCATTCCGGCCGGCATCATCATGGCGACCAGGCGCGGCGGCTGGCTCGAACGGTTGCTGACGGCGATCGTCGTCACCGGCCAGAGCGTGCCGACCTTCCTCTCTGGGATCGTGCTGATCTTTTTCTTCGGCGTGACGCTGCGCTGGCTGCCGACGTCGGGCTCCGGCGATTTCGCCTCGCTGATCATGCCGTCGCTGGCGCTCGGGGCGATCTCGATGTCGACCTTCGCCCGCATGACCCGCATCTCGATTATCGACGAACTCGGCAAGGATTATGTCAGGGCAGGGCGCGCCCGCGGTCTGTCGCTCGGTTCCGTGGTGTTTCGCCATGTGCTGCGCAATGCCGCGATCCCGGTCATCACCATCGCGGCGCTCGAAATTGGCAACCTGCTTGCCGGCGCGGTCATCGTCGAGACGGTGTTCGCCTGGCCAGGCATCGGCCAGCTCGCCATCCAATCCATCCAGTCGCGCGACTTCCTGGTCGTCCAGGTGATCGTGCTTTTGATTTCCTTCGTTTATGTGCTGACCAGCGTGATCGCGGATTTCGTCTACGCGCTCGTCGATCCGCGCATCCGTCTGGTCCGATAAGGAGAAGGCTTTGAGCACCGCTGTCCTCGCCCTTAGCCAACGCCTTCGCCGGGTCCCCCTCTCGGTCATTATCGTATCGATCATCTTCCTGGTGATCGTGCTTCTGGCGATCTTCGCGCCCTGGGTGGCCCCAGCCGACCCCAATCGGCAGAACCTGCTCGGCCGCCTGAAGCCGCCGGGCTTCGAGATGCGCGGCGTCACCTACTGGCTCGGCACCGACGATCTCGGCCGCGATCTGCTGTCGCGCACGCTCTACGGTGCCGGTGTCTCGCTCTCCGTCGCGGTGCTTTCTGTGGTCGTCTCGTCGCTGGTCGGCGTCACGCTCGGCATGATCGCCGGCTGGTTCCGCGGCAAGATCGAGATTCTCATCATGCGTCTGGTCGACATCATGATGTCGATCCCGGCGATCCTGCTGGCGGTGCTCACCGTCGCGGTGCTCGGCCCCGGCTTCCTGAAGCTGGTCCTGGTGCTCGGGCTTACCCGCTGGCCGCGCTATACCCGCGTTGCCTATGCCCAGACGCTACAGGTCGCGAACCTGCCGTTCATCAAGGCCTCGGAACTTGCAGGGGCAGGGGCGGCGCGTATTCTCTTCCATCACATCCTGCCGAATATCGCAGGCCCGGTTCTGATCGTCGCCACCGCGGAGTTCGGCCTGATGATCCTGATGGAAGCCGGTCTTTCCTTCCTCGGCCTCGGCATCCAGCCGCCGGCCTCGAGCTGGGGCTCGATTATGAGCGTCGGCCGTCAATATATCGAGCGGGCCTGGTGGATTGTCGCCTTTCCGGGCGCCTGTCTCTTCCTGCTCGTCTTTTCCGTCAACGTGCTTGGCGACTGGTTGCGAGACCAGCTCGACCCACGTTCCCGTACCCGTTGAGTCATTTGGCGCGTTGAGGTTTTAAGTCATGGAATTCGAAAACAAGACCATCGTCATCACCGGTGCCGCCGGCATTTTCGGCCGCTGGACCGCCGCCTATTTCGCCAGGCAAGGCGCAAAGCTTTGCCTCAGCGACGTCCGCATGGATGGTCTGGAAAAGGCGGTCGCCGAGCTCGACCTCGACCGCTCGAAGGTGCTGCTACACGCGACGGAACTGACCAGCGACGCCTCGATGCTCGAACTCGTCGATCTCGTGAAGCGGGAATGGAAGGCGCCGGATATTCTCGTCAACAATGCCGGCATCTATACCCGCTTCAGCCTGCTCGACATGGAGTTCTCTGACTGGGACCGCGTCTTCGGCGTTAACTTGCGCGCGCCCTTCGTGCTGTCGCGCGAATTCGCCAAGCTGATGATCGCGCAAGGCAAGGCCGGCTCGATCGTCAACATCTCCTCGGGCGCGGCGCGCAAGATGAACCAGAATTCCGTGCCCTATTGCACATCGAAGACAGCCATCGAACGTCTGTCCAAGGGTTTTGCACTGGAGTTGGCCGAATACGGCATCCGCGTCAACGTCGTCGAGCCGGGCTTTGCGCCGGGCAGCGAAGTGAGCGAGCTTTCCGACGAATACGTCACCAACATGCTGAAGAACATTCCGCTCGGCCGAGCCAGCGGTCCGGAGGATGCCCCGGGCGCGATCGCCTATCTCTGCTCGGACCAGGCGGCCTTCATCACCGGCGCCGTAATCAGCGTCGATGGCGGCAATTCGATCGGCAACTACAAGCGCCCCGAACGGGCAAAGACGGCAGGCTGAGGAGACATGATGGACGCCGTCAATCCGCTGCTTTCCGTCGACAGGCTGACCATCGATATCGGTGGTGCCAATGTCGTCGATGACGTCTCCTTCACCGTCGCGCCCGGCAAGGTCATGGCGCTGGTGGGGGAGTCGGGCTGCGGCAAGTCGCTGACCTCCTATGCCATGCTCGGGCTGCTGCCGCCGGCCGCCAGACGTACCGCCGGCCGGATCATGCTCGAAAACACAGATCTCGCCTCGCTCTCCGAGCGACAGTTCCGCAAGGCGCGCGGCAAGGACATCTCGATCATCTTCCAGGAACCGAGCGCTTCGCTCGACCCGCTGACCACGGTCGGTTCGCAGATTGCGGAGGCCTATCGGGTCCACCATGGCGTCTCCAGGGCAGAGGCCTACGAGAAGGCGCGGCAGATGCTGGTCGATGTCGGCATTCCCGACCCGACCCGAAGGCTGGATCAATATCCGTTCGAATTGTCCGGCGGCATGTGCCAGCGCATCATGATCTCGATCGCGCTGATCTGCGGCCCGCGCGTGTTGGTCGCCGACGAGCCGACCACGGCACTCGACGTGACCATCCAGGCGCAGATCCTCGACCTGATGAAGAAGCTGGTCGCCGATCGTGGCACGGCGATTGTGCTGATTACCCATGATATGGGCGTGGTCGCCGACATCGCCGACGACGTGGCGGTCATGTATGCCGGCCGTATCGCCGAGATCGCGCCAGTTCACGATCTCTTCCGGCAACCGAAACACCCCTACACGGCCCTGCTGCTTGCCAGCGTTCCCAAACTCGATGATGCGCCAAAGGCGGACCTCGCGACCATCGAGGGGACGGTGCCGACGCCGAACGAATTCGGCGCGGGTTGCCGTTTCACCGAACGTTGTCCGCTCGCGACCGACAAGTGTCGCACCGAACAGCCGCCGCTTTTCGATTGCGGCGGAGGCCATCGCTCGGCCTGCTGGCATATCGGCCGCATGGCGGAAATCCGCGAGGTGGCGGCATGAGCGAGCTTAGGAGTTCCGGGAAAAACGGCAACGTTCTCGAAATCCGCGACGTCGCCGTCCATTTCGGCGGCCGCGGCGGATTGCTCGGCAAGGCCGGCCCGGTGGTCAAGGCCGTCAACGGCGTCGATCTCGATATCGCCCGCGGGGAGACGGTCGCGCTGGTCGGCGAATCCGGCTGCGGCAAGTCAACGCTTTCCAATACGATCGTCGGCCTGCAGACTCCCATTTCGGGAAGCGTGCGGATCAGCGGCGACGAAGTGGTTGGCGCCCGCCGCCGCGAGCTCAACGACATTCGCCGCAAGGTGCAGATGATCTTCCAGGATCCGGCGCTGTCGCTCGATCCGCGCTCGACCGTCGGCGCCACGATCGGCGAACCGCTGATCGTACGTGGCGTCGCCAAGGGCAGGGCGCTGAAGGAGCGTGTCGCGACGCTGCTGCAGCAGGTGGGCCTCAGGCCCGAACACGCGGACCGTTATCCGCACCAGTTCTCCGGCGGCCAGCGCCAGCGCGTGGTGATCGCCCGTGCGCTCGCCCTGGAGCCGGATCTCCTGATCTGCGACGAGCCGGTCTCGGCGCTCGATGTTTCGGTCCGCGCCCAGATTCTCAACCTGCTGGTGGCGCTGCAGAAGCGCACCGGCGTTTCCTATCTCTTCGTCAGCCATGACCTTGGCGTGGTCCGGCATATCTGCGACCGGGTCGTCGTCATGTATCTCGGCCGTTTCGTCGAGATAGCAGATCGCGACACTTTTTTTACCAGCCCGAAACACCCCTATACCAAGGCGCTGATGTCGGCTGTGCCCGAAGCCGATCCGCAGGTGCAACGCTCCAGGGAGCGCCTGATACTCGGCGGCGAACTGCCGAGCCCGGCCAACATCCCCTCCGGTTGCGCCTTCCATACCCGCTGCCCCCTTGCGACCGGCATCTGCTCCAAGGAGCGACCGGAGCTGACATCGCGGGCCGATGGCGCGCGCGTCGCCTGCCACCATGCATGAGAGAATGAGATGACCGACGCCCCGGCCAACACAACCTTTCGATTGCCCGGCCTCGAAGCTCGGGCGGAAATCCGCATCGATCGCTGGGGCATCCCACATATCAAGGCGGAAAACGAGAAGGACCTGTTTTTCGTCCAGGGCTTCAACGCCGCTCGCGACAGGCTGTGGCAACTCGACCTGTGGCGCAAGCGCGGCCTTGGCCTGCTCGCCGGCGACTTCGGCCCCGGCTATCTGGCGCAGGACCACGCCGCCCGGCATTTCCTCTATCGCGGCGACATGGCGCCGGAATGGACGGCTTACGCACCGGACACGCAAGCGATCTGCACGGCGTTCGCGGCCGGAATCAACGCGTATGTCCGGCTCTGCGATGCCGAGCCCGCCCGCCTGCCGCCGGAATTCGACCTCTTCGGGACCAGGCCCTCGCGTTGGGAACCGGCCGACGTGGTGCGGATCCGCAGCCATGCGCTGACCCGCAACGGCATTTCCGAAATCCTGCGCGCCAATATCATGGCGCTGGCGGATGCCGAAACCGACCTCCTGCGTTTCGAGCTTGCTCCTCCGGTCTCGCCGCGACCGGAGCAGGGGATCTCGCTTGCCGATATTCCGCTCGCCGCCGCCCGTCTGTTCAAGCTCGCTACGGCGGCCGTCACCTTCGACAAGGCCCGTCTGGCGGCTCCGCTTGACGACGTGTGGAAATGGACCGACGTCACCGATCTCGGCGATATCGTCCAGGCGATCACTGAGGAGGGGTCCAACAACTGGGCGGTGCACGGCTCGCGCACCGAGACCGGCCGGCCGATCCTTGCAAGTGATCCGCACCGCGCGCATGCGGTCCCGTCCTTGCGTTATCTCGTCCATCTCGAGGCCCCCGGACTGAATGCCATCGGCACTGGCGAACCAACCGCACCCGGCATCTCGCTCGGCCATAACGACCGCATCGGCTTCGGCCTGACCATCTTCGGCGCCGACCAGGAAGACGTCTATGTCTACGAGACCAAGGACGGCGATTGGGAGCGCTACCGCTACGGTGACGGCTGGAAGAAGATCACCCGCGTCGAGGAGAGGTTCCCGGTCAAAGGCCATCCCGACCAGACGCTGACGCTCTCGTTCACCCGCCACGGCCCTATCCTGCATGAAGACCGCCGGAAACGGCAGGTCATCGCCATGCGTTCCGTCTGGCTGTCGCCCGGATCAGCCGCCTATCTCGGCAGCCTGTCCTATATGCGCTGCGCCTCGGTTCAGGGATTTTCCGAAACGCTGGAGTTCTGGGGCACGCCTTCGGTCAACCATGTCTGCGCGGATGTGGACGGCAATATCGGCTGGTTCACAGCCGGCTTCACGCCGGTGCGCCCCAATTGGGAAGGGCTGCTACCCGTGCCGGGCCACGGCAGCCATGAATGGGACGGCTTCATCCCCGCCGATCAGTTGCCGCGCATGCGTAATCCGCCCGATGGTTTCGTCGCGTCTGCCAACGAGATGAACCTGCCTGCCGACCGTGACCCAAATGCGCCGTCGATCGGTCACGAATGGGCGGAGGTTAGCCGCGCCGAGCGCATCAAATCGGTCCTGCGAACCGGTGCCAGGCAGACTCTGAAGACGTCGATGGCGCTGCAGACCGACGTCTATTCCCGCCCCGCCGCGATCATCTGCGGCCTGTTGGAAAAAACTGCCAGCCGTCAAGCGCTTGATGAGCGGCAGAAACGTGCGACAGAACTTCTCCATGGCTGGGACTATTGCCTCGAAGGCACGAGTGCACCGGCGGCGCTCTTCGAAATATGGTGGATGAAGCATCTACGGCCCGCACTGCTGGTAAGGTTCGCACCGAACCCGATCGTCCGCCAACTTCTGCTACCCGGCGATGTCGACCGTTTGTTGGCTCTTCTCAGCCAGCCTGGGTCGCACTGGGACGCAGGCGAACGCGACACCATGCTGCTTTCGACACTTTCCGCCGGCTTTTCCGACTGCGAAACCCGGCTCGGCTCCGAGCCGGCCCTTTGGCGCTGGGGCGACGTGCACCGCGCGCTCTTTGAACATGCGGCCAGCCGCATCAAGACGGCAGGTGAGACGGACTGGAACGTCGGCCCGTTACCCATTGGGGGAAGCCGTTCAACGCCGATGCATGCCGGCTACCGGATGGGGGATTTCGGCGTCAACGCCGGAGCCTCGGTCCGCCTCGTGCTCGATATCGGCGACTGGGACAACAGCGTCTGCATCAACACACCCGGTCAATCCGGCGATCCGCGTTCGCCTCATTATGGGGACTTGTCGAGTCTTTGGTCGAAAGGCGAATATGTACCGCTCCTTTATAGCGACGCCCGCATCGCCCAGGAAACGACCCATCTCATCACGCTTCTGCCGGCGTGAGTTGTCGAGAGTGGGACGTGTGCGACAGGACGCCCCGCTGTCCGCTCAGATCGGGTGCCACAAAGACGAACCTGGCCCCTGCGAGGAAGCACATTTGCCGCCGAGGGAGCCGAACGACCGATCCTATGACCGCGACGTCGAACGTGAGTTCCGCAACATGTCTCCCGAAGAGCTCGACCGGCTCTTGAACAGCGAGGACTGAACGCCGCGCCATTTGATGATGGGGCGGTCGGGGCCAGCCGTTGTGCGCCCCTCAAAGGCGACACGTGATCAAATGCGGGATCTGTGAAATTTCCCATCCTGCCGCGCGGACATTCTATGGCGGCCTGATCGGTGCGCTTGCGGTGCTGCTTGGATTTAGCCGAGCCGATCTCTTGCGGCAGTCTGTCTTCAGCGCCGACGATCCGTCGCTAGTTTTACCGACGAAGAGAGAAGCCCGCGACCTTTACGAGAATAGCCGGATTCGCCGATCAGATAGCGCCTGTGGTATCCGGAATGGGGCTGAAAAGCCGCGAGCGGGTGAGGAACCGTTTCTCACGGCCGTTGTCGAGCGAAAACATGCCACCGCGGCCTGGCACGACATCGATGATCAGTTGCGTGTGCTTCCACGCCTCGAACTGGCTGGCGCTGATGTAGACCGGCACGCCTCCAATCTCGCCAAGTTTCACGTCTATCTCCCCGACGCGAAATTCGCCCGCCGGATAACACATCGGCGACGACCCGTCGCAGCAGCCGCCGGACTGGTGAAAGAGGATATCCGGATGGTCGCTGCGGATCTCGCTGATGAGAACAAGAGCCGCATCCGTTGCAAGCACGCGCGGTTCGCCGTTGACGGTCGTTTCCATACTTGGTTCCTTGATGTGCGAAGCCTTCTCCCCGGACAGGGAGAAGGCCGTTATTTGCAATCAACCCGCTTCTCAGAAGAAGCCGAGCGCCTTGGGGCTGTAGCTTACCAGCATGTTCTTGGTCTGCTGGTAGTGGTCGAGCATCATCTTGTGCGTCTCGCGGCCGATACCGGACTGCTTGTAGCCGCCGAATGCTGCGTGCGCCGGATAGGCGTGGTAGCAATTCGTCCAGACGCGGCCTGCCTGAATCCCGCGGCCGAAGCGGTAGGCACGGTTTCCGTCACGCGTCCATACGCCGGCTCCCAGGCCGTAAAGCGTATCGTTGGCGATCTCCAATGCTTCCTTCTCGTTCTTGAAGGTCGTAACCGACACCACCGGCCCGAAGATCTCTTCCTGGAAGACGCGCATCTTGTTGTGGCCCTTGAAGATCGTCGGCTTGACGTAATAGCCGTTGGCGAGTGCTCCGCCGAGATCGTTGCGCGTGCCGCCGGTCAGGACTTCGGCGCCCTCCTGCTTGCCGATATCGAGATAGGCGAGAATCTTCTCCAACTGTTCGCTCGATGCCTGCGCACCGATCATCGTCTTGCTGTCGAGCGGGTTGCCCTGCTTGATGGCTTCGACGCGCTTGACGGCCTTTTCCATGAAGCGGTCATAGATCGATTCCTGTATCAGGGCGCGACTGGGGCAGGTGCAGACCTCGCCCTGGTTCAGCGCAAACATCGCAAAACCTTCCAGTGCCTTGTCGAGGAAATCGTCGTCCTCGGCCATGACGTCGTCGAAGAAGATGTTCGGCGACTTGCCGCCAAGTTCGAGCGTGACAGGGATGAGGTTCTGGCTGGCATATTGCATGATCAGCCGGCCCGTCGAAGTCTCACCGGTGAAGGCAATCTTGGCGATGCGCGGACTGGTGGCAAGCGGCTTGCCCGCTTCCAAGCCGAAGCCATTGACGATATTGAGGACGCCGGGCGGCAGCAGGTCGCCGACAAGTTCGGCCCAGACGAGAATCGAGGCCGGGGTCTGTTCGGCCGGCTTGAGAATCACGCAGTTGCCGGCCGCAAGGGCGGGAGCGAGCTTCCAGGCGGCCATCAGGATCGGGAAGTTCCAGGGAATGATCTGGCCGACGACTCCAAGCGGCTCGTGGAAGTGATAGGCGACGGTATCGTGATCGATTTCGCCGATAGAGCCCTCCTGCGCGCGAATGCAGGCGGCAAAATAACGGAAGTGATCGATGGCAAGCGGAATGTCTGCGACCATCGTCTCGCGGATCGGTTTGCCATTGTCCCAGGTTTCCGCCTGAGCGAGCACTTCGAGCGAATCCTCCATGCGCTGGGCGATCTTCATCAGGATATTGGAGCGGTCGGCCGGCGAAGTCATCGCCCATCTGTCCTTCGCGGCATGGGCTGCATCAAGGGCCGCGTTGATGTCCTTCTCGTCGGAGCGCGGGATTTCGCAGAGCTTGCCGCCGGTGACCGGCGTAATATTGTCGAAATATCTGCCTTCGATCGGCTCGCGCCACTCGCCACCGATAAAGTTGCCGTATCTCAGTTTAAAAGGCGTCTCAACGATCTTCTGATGCAACATGTCATCCTCCCTAGATGGACCAGGTTCAGGAGTGAACCAGTGGAGGAAATCTGCGCGTATTTTGATGGTCGAACCAGACGCGCGACGCATTGTTGCAGCGCACAGTGTCGCACAGTTGCGACATGATGATCGAACTTCGAAATGCGCGAGCTTGTTCAGTGGAGATCGAGTTTCTTCATCTTGCGATGGAGCGTCGCGCGGCTCATGCCGAGATCCATCGCAGCTCGCGAGACGTTGCCGTTGGTGCGGGTGAGCGCTCGCAACAGGGCCGCACGCTCTGCGTCCAGAAGCGCATCGCCGTTTGTGGCGCGGCTTTCATGAAGCGCGTCGGCTGCGGGAACCCCCGCCGCAATCTGCCGGTCATCGAGCTTCAGCGCCAACCGCGCCGCGCGGGTGGCTCCGAGCACCAGATCGTGCCTGTCTACGGCGAGCAACGCTGCCCCAGAATTCACGCCCGATGGCACCATCAGGAAACGCGCGCCGCTAAAAGCACTGCGGAAAATATTGAGCTCTATGCGCAGCGCCGAGTCGCGCACCGTCTGCGAGAGGATCGACAGCGTCATCTCGTTGACATCGTCGCGGCAGGTGGAAATGTCGAGTGCGGCTGCGAGCTGACCGCGATGATCGCGGATCGGCGCGGTCGTGCAGCTGAGACGAATGTTGGAGCAGTAGAAATGCTGGTCACGGAAGATCGCAACGGCACGCTCATCGGCAAGCGCGGTGCCGATGCCGTTCGTGCCAATGCTTGCCTCCGTCCAGATCGATCCGGTCCAGAGGCCGAGATCGTTAAACTCCTTATCGTCGCCGGCGTTGCCCCGGCGTTCCAGCGCAATGCCATTGCGGTCTGTCAGCAGCAAGCAACAACCCGCTTTGCCGACCGTCGCAAAAAGTCGGTCGAGCTCATCGGTCGCATCCTTGATCAATTGCTCCGATTGCTCGCATGCCCGCCGGAATTCGTGATCAGTAAGCCGCAGAGGCGCGCGCTCGTCCTCCGGCGCCAGCTGATGCATGGTCATGCAACGCCGCCATGAAGCCACGATCGGTGAACTTGCCGCAGCTGAATTCTGCTGCGCGCTTGTATAGACATGACCCGCATGCGCGGAGTGGTCGTGCATCGGCTCCTCCCACGGAACGCGAGACCACTCTGTCGGAAAGCGGCAGTCTCCGCAAGACTGCTGAAATATGAAGATTGTCGCATGACCAGGCGTAACTGTCGCAAGATTGTGACAGTTGGTGGTTTTGTAGAGGACCGACATCAAGTGCGACCCGTCAGACTGGAGGGTAGGGGACCGGTCACTTTCCCCCATATAGGCCGTGGACAGTTCTGCAGGTCTCGTGGAGCCTCGGCTTTGCGCGGCTGCGCATCCAGGTGGCCAAGTTCGACGAGCTGCTGAGTGCCATCGGATAGATCAGTGTCGCCGGGGGGAGGCGATGGGTCCGATTGTTGGCGTTTTCCACGGCATGTTTCTGCCAGGATGAGTTCGGGCCGCAGAGGCAGAGCGCCTGGCGCCGATCCCGTCATCCTGAGCTCTGGAGCCGCAAAGTTCGGTACCGTGGTCGAGCGAAGCTTCGACGGGCAGAAGACGGTAGCGGGAAGACCGCGTTGATGGCCGGCTGCGATTGGCGGCTGCGGTTCCTGATCAACACGATGTAGCGGCCCATCTTTGGGCTGGACAGATAACTCCATGCGAAAAACGGTGCCTAATCTTCCGTACTGCAGGCTCTACCTCCCGTTTTCGAGAAAGCCCTGAGGCCTTGCCCTCACTCCACGTCACAACCGAGGAGCGGACATGCCGGATCAACATCTACTGGAACTTTCCCGCCGAGATCTTCTTATCTCGTCGGCCGCCGCAGTCGTCGTCACGGGGACCTCGACAGGTAACGCAGCCGCCCAACCAACGGGAAGCGACATGAAACTGACTACGCCTGTAGCGCTTGTTGTTAACGGAGAACGCCGCGAACTGGATGTCGACAACAGGACCACTCTTCTCGACGCCCTGCGCGAGCACCTGCATCTGAACGGAACGAAGAAGGGATGCGACCACGGACAGTGCGGCGCATGCACCGTCATCGTCGGCGGCCATCGGATCAACTCCTGCTTGACGCTTGCGGTCATGCACGAAGGCGATGAGATCACGACAATCGAAGGACTGGGCCAGCCTGACAACCTTCATCCGATGCAAACAGCGTTCGTCAAGCACGATGGCTTCCAGTGCGGCTACTGTACGCCCGGTCAGATCTGTTCCTCCATCGCAGTCCTTGAAGAGATGAAAGCGAACATCCCGAGCCACGTCACGGGCGATCTGACGGAAATAGTCAAGCCTAGCGCCGTCGAGATCCGCGAACGCATGAGCGGCAACATCTGCCGGTGCGGAGCCTACTCAAACATCCTGGACGCCATCTCGGAAGTCGGAGGAATTGAAGCATGAAGGCCTTTACATACGAACGCGCCTCATCCGTTGAGGGCGCCGCCAAGTCTGCAGCAGCGAACCCTGCATCGAAGTTCATTGCCGGTGGCACCAACATCCTTGATCTGATGAAGTTGGAGGTCGAATGTCCAACCCATCTGATCGACGTGAACGGTCTCCACCTCGACAAGATCGAGCCGACACCTGAAGCGGGTCTGCGCGTCGGCGCGCTTGTCCGAAATACGGCCCTTGCGGCAGACGAAACAGTGCGTCGCCACTACGGCCTGCTGTCGCGCGCCTTGCTGGCAGGTGCTTCTGGCCAGCTTCGCAACAAGGCGACCACCGCCGGAAACCTGCTGCAGCGAACGCGCTGTCCGTATTTCTACGATCCGAACCAGGCCTGCAACAAACGGCAGCCGGGCAGCGGCTGTTCTGCGATCGGCGGGTTCACGCGCCAGCACGCAGTCGTCGGAACGAGCAATGCCTGCATCGCCACGCATCCGAGCGACATGGCAATTGCGATGCGCGCGCTCGATGCGGTAGTGGAGACCGTCAAGGCCGACGGCACCAAGCGATCCATTCCAATAAAGGACTTTCACCGTCTTCCCGGAAATACGCCGCATATCGAGACTGTTCTCGAACTGGGCGAAATCATCACCGCGGTGGTCCTGCCGCCGCCGATCGGTGGCAAGCAGATCTACAGAAAGGTGAGGGACCGCGCGTCCTATGCCTTCGCCCTCGTCTCCATCGGTGCGATCATTCAGCCGGACGGAACGGGTCGCGTTGCCGTTGGAGGCGTTGCCCACAAGCCTTGGCGGCTTGAAGAGGCGGACGTCGAGCTCAAACAGGGCGCAAAGGCTGCCGCCGGCGTTCTCATGGCGGACGCCCGTCCGACCGAGCAGAACCGTTTCAAAATCGACCTTGTCGAGCGCACGCTCGGCGCAGTTATCGCTCAGGCAAGGGGTTAAACATGCAATTCGACAAGCCAGCAACGACGAACCCCATCGACCAGCTCAAGGTCGTCGGCAAGCCGATTCACCGTATCGACGGCGAACTGAAGACAACCGGCCTGGCGATATACGCCTACGAATGGCATGACAAGAACATACCCTACGTCTACGGCTACCCTGTCGGCTCCGCGATCGCCAAGGGCAGGGTGAAGTCGATCGACACGTCGGCTGCCAAGCGGGCTGATGGCGTCCTCGGGGTCGTCACCACGCTCGATGTAGGCGATCTGGAGAAGGGCAAGTTCAACACCGCCAAGCTATTCGGCGGTGCGGAGATCCAGCACTACCACCAAGCCACGGCCGTGGTCGTCGCGCGGACCTTCGAACAGGCCCGAGCCGCAGCAGCGCTGGTGAAGGTGGCCTACGAACAGGAGACGGGATCGTACGATCTGCGAGCCGCGATGCCGTCGGCCAAGAAGCCGGACGAATCTCAGGAGCCGGACACCGCCGTCGGCGACTTCGACGCGGCGTTCAGGGCAGCCCCCATCACCCTGAGCGAGACCTACACCACCCCTGACCAGTCGCATTCGATGATGGAGCCGCACGCCTCAATCGCCGCCTGGGACGGCGACGAAGTCACGGTCTGGACGTCCAGCCAGATGATCGACTGGTGGCGGACCGATCTTGCGATGACGCTCGGGATCGACAAGGAGAAGGTCCACCTTATGTCGCCCTTCATCGGCGGCGGTTTCGGCGGCAAGCTCTTCCTGCGCGCCGACGCCGTCCTCGCAGCCTTCGGCTCCAAGGCGGTCGGCCGCCCAGTGAAGGTTGCCTTGCCTCGACCTTTTATGCCGAACAACACGACTCACCGACCGGCGACCATCCAGCGGATCCGCATCGGCGCCCAGCGGGACGGCAAGATCACCGCAATCGCCCACGAGAGCTGGTCGGGCGACCTGCCGGGCGGAAGCCCGGAGACAGCAGTTAACCAGACGCGCCTCCTGTACGCGGGAGCAAACCGTATGACGGCAATGCGCCTCGCCACGCTCGACCTGCCGGAAGGCAACGCGATGCGTGCCCCAGGTGAAGCTCCTGGCCTGATGGCACTCGAGATCGCTATTGACGAGATGGCCGAAAAGCTCGGCATGGACCCGATCCTGTTCCGTATTGTCAACGATACGCAGGTGGATCCGGAGCATCCGGAGCGCGCCTTTTCCCAGCGGAACCTCAGCGGTTGCCTCACCCTCGGCGCCGATCGGTTCGGGTGGAAAAATCGACGGGAAGTGGCCTCGCGCAGAGAAAATAATTGGCTTGTCGGCATGGGGGTCGCCGCCGCCTTCCGGAACAACCTCGTCATGCCATCCGGAGCACGTGTGAAGTTAGACCGTGAGGGCGTCGTGACAGTCGAGACCGACATGACCGACATCGGCACCGGCAGCTATACCATCATCGCCCAGACAGCCGCCGAAATGATGGGCATCGGCATCGACAAGGTGGCGGTCCAGCTCGGCGATTCACGCTTCCCAGTCTCGGCGGGATCCGGCGGCCAGTTCGGTGCGAACTCCTCGACCTCCGGTGTCTATGCGGCGTGCGTGAAGCTTCGCGAAGCTGTTGCGAGCAAATTGGGCTTCAACTCTAACGACGTCGTGTTTGAGAACGGTCAGGTCCTGAGCGGTAACCGCTCCATTCCGCTGGCCGACGCCGCGGGAGGCGAGGGGCTGGTCGGCGAAGACACAATCGAGTGGGGCGATCTGACGAAGACGCACCAGCAGTCGACCTTCGGTGCACACTTCGTGGAAGTCGGCGTCGATGCCGCGACCGGCGAAACCCGAATTCGCCGAATGCTGGCCGTCTGCGCTGCTGGTCGAATCCTCAACCCTATCACCGCCCGCAGCCAGGTCATCGGCGCGATGACCATGGGCGCTGGCGGAGCGCTCCTCGAAGAGCTTGCCGTCGACACGCGCCGCGGATTCTTCGTCAATCATGACTTGGCGGGATACGAGGTTCCGGTGCACGCCGACATCCCTCATCAGGAGGTTGTCTTCATGGACGAAGCGGATCCGATGTCATCGCCGATGAAGGCAAAGGGCGTCGGGGAGCTCGGGCTTTGTGGCGTGTCTGCCGCGATCGCGAATGCGATCTACAATGCGACAGGCATCCGTGTCAGGCGCTATCCGATCACGCTCGACAAGTTGATCGGCGGATTACCCGAGCTCGCGTGAGGGAGCGACGTGGGCCGACGCACCAGCGCTTCGTTCGCCTATAGTGCGATCGCCGACGGCCCTGAGCAGATCCTGTTGTCCGCGGCCTACTGCGCGGACAATTGCGCGGCGCTTGAGACCCGTGCTGAGATTCGTGCAAGTGCCGCTCGATCTCCATGGATGGCACGCTGCGGCATATGAACAACCATGTCGGAACCAACATCCAGCTTGACGAAACCACTGTTCGGAAGCGCGGATCGCAACGACAAGCGGAGGGCTGTAAGTTTATTCAGAACTGCGATCTGAACGTATGATGCTATCTGACAGGTCATTTGAGCGAGCAGTTTCCTGCGCAAGACTTCCGCAGGCGTTCGGTAGGCAACGCACTTGCGCGGTGTCGAGTGAGCCGATCGCAGATGTTCCTGTAGATACGGCCAGTCGATGAACTTCGTCCCGTGGTCAAAGGTGATCGACCGGCGGGCAAGACGGTGCAGTGCCTGCATGGCTTTCATAGGACCATCCATGACACACCGGGACTGCCGGCCGTTGCTGCGCAGATGGCAAAGTGGCTAACCCGCTCGACAAGCGATATGATATTGGTCCTGCCGAACTTCTTTGCGAAAATGGATCGTGTCACGTTTCCAGTGCTGCTCGCCCTGGGTGTCCAGGCCATCCACGGCACCAACCTCAGCGTCGTCGCGGCTCTGAATCCACAACGGAGCATCAGCTGATTAGCGGCTATATGATGTTCTATTCCATGGCAGCGCCCTCGGCACGCTCGCAGGAACGTCCGCATACGCCGGGTCTGGTTGGCCAGGAGGCTGCGCGGATCACGTTGAGCCGAAAAGGTGTTAAACTCAGGCAACAATCAATGATCCGGCCGTATGCCGATGGCTGTGCCGAACGGCCGCCTCCGCTGCTTCAATTATCGAATCGGTATCGATGCCGAAATGCGCGTAGAGATCGGCGACCGTGCCGGTCTGGCCGAAATGCTCAACGCCGAGGCTGGTCAGCGTATGACCATGAACCGAACCGAACCAACCGAGCGTTGCTGGATGACCATCCGTGACGGTTATCATATGGGCATGCTGGGGTAGGGTCGCGAGCAGATTTTCCACGTGGCTGCGGGCGGCAGCATATCCGTGCCGTCTGGCGCGTTGTGCCGCCGTCCAGCCGGCATGGAGACGGTCCGCGGAAGTCACGGCCAGTACCGCCACGTCGCGGTGCCGATCCGCCAGCCGCCCGGCAGCGGTAAGCACTTCCGGCGCAACGCAGCCCTGATACGCCAGCACCAGACCGGTATTCGCTTGCGGTTCGCGAAGCCAGTAGGCGCCGTCGACCACACCTTGACGAAACACTTCGCTTTCGCGGCGCACCGGTTGTTCCAGTGGCCGGGTCGTCAAGCGCAGATAAACCGAGCCGCCGGCTTCGTCCCGCAGCCATGTCCGCGGGTCATGCCCGCCTTTGCCTTCTCGCTGCATATAGTCGAATGACCAGTCCATGATGATCGAGAGTTCGTCCAGATAGGCCGGTTCGAAACTCGCCAAGCCGTCCTGACTCATCCCGATCAACTGTTGTCCAATGGATTGATGAGCGCCCCCCTCCGGCGCGAGCGTGACGCCCGATGGCGTGCCGACGATCATGAAGCGGGCATCCTGGTAACAAGCGTAATTCAGCGCATCGAGGCCGCGGGCGACGAAAGGATCATAGACGGTGCCGATCGGTATGAGCCTTTCCCCGAACAGCGAATGCGACAGCCCGGCTGCACCCAGCAGCAGGAACAGGTTCATTTCCGCGATGCCGAGTTCGATATGCTGTCCTGCAGGACCGAAAGACCATTTCTGAGTGGAGGGCACTTTCTCCTCCCGGAACGTATCCGCCAGCGCGTCTCGCGCAAACAGCCCACGCCGGTTCACCCAGGGACCGAGGTTGGTGGAAACGGTGACATCCGGTGATATCGTGACAATTCTGTTGGAGAGATCGTCATCGCGCCGAGCGATCGCATCCAAAATTTTGCCGAAGCCTGCCTGTGTTGAAAGTTCGCGATCATCGAGGAAGACCGGCCCGGGCGATGCGACACGGGCAGCGGCGTAGCGGCGTGAGCCCTTGGCGAAAAAGGGGATTGTTTTGAGATAGGTCTTGACCGCCGATGCATTCTTGATGGCGCCGAACTCCTCCCATTCCTGGCCCGCGGCCACGCCAATGCGGTTCTGGAACTCCTCCATCTGGGCCTTGGTCATCAGACCGGCATGATTGTCCTTATGTCCGGCCAGCGGTGTCCCCCAACCCTTGATCGTATAGGCCAGAAACACCGTCGGCCGATCATGGTCGATGCTTTCGAAGGTTTTCGCCAGCGTTCCGATGCAATGGCCACCGAGATTGTTCATCAGCTCGGAAAGTTCTGCATCCGTGCGCCGGTCGATCAGCCGTGTTACCTCGCTCTGATCGCCGATCTCGTCGGTCAGGCGCTTTCGCCATGCTGGTCCGCCTTGATAGGTGAGTGCCGAATAAAGCTGGTTCGGGCAACGGTCGATCCAGTCGCGCAGCGCCGCACCGCCGGGCTCGCGAAAGGCGGCCTCCTGTAATGCGCCGTATTTCAGCACCTTCACGTCCCAGCCGAAAGCAGCAAATATGGCTTCGATGCGCTTCCAAAGCCCCTCGCGCACCACGCCGTCGAGGCTCTGCCTGTTGTAGTCGACAATCCACCATGTATTGCGCAGGTCGTGCTTCCAGCCCTCCTGCAGGCATTCATAGATATTGCCCTCATCCAGTTCGGCATCGCCGACAAGGGCGATCATACGGCCCTTAGGACGTGGCGATGAAAAGGATTTGGCTTCGATGTAATCCTGGATGATCGAGGCAAACGCCGTGATCGCCACGCCCAGCCCGACCGAGCCCGTGGAGAAATCGACGTCGTCAATATCCTTGGTGCGGCTCGGATAGGATTGGGCTCCACCATAACCGCGAAAGTTGACCAGCTTTTCTCGCTGCTGATTGCCCATAAGATACTGGATCGCGTGGAAGACCGGGGAGGCGTGTGGCTTTACCGCTATCCGATCCTCCGGCTTCAGGGTGTGAAGATAAAGCGTTGTCATGATCGACACCATGGAGGCTGACGACGCCTGGTGGCCGCCCACTTTGACATCGCCTCTTTCGCGATTGTGGTTGGCGTTGTGTATCGTCCAACAGGCATGCCAAAGCACTTGGCGTTCAAGATCCTTCATCATCCGGAGCTTTTCCTGCGACAGGCTCAACTTCATCTCCAATCCTCCCTTATTGCAGTGAAAAACTATCACCCTTGATGCGGAATTACTGGTCTTTCTAACTTGATCGCCGTCCAACTTCCGGTAAGATTCGCCCGCTTAATCGGGAAAGTGGAAATTTCATGCCGATTGTCAGCTATGATGCTGCAACGTTGAAGCTCCTGGATCTTTTGCAGAACGATGCCGAACTCAGTACGGCGGAACTCGCCGCAGCGACTGGTCTGTCGGCTTCTCCCTGCTGGCGGCGTGTCAATGATCTAAAGGAGAACGGCGTAATCAAGGGAACGGTTGCGCTCGTGGATGCGCAATCCCTTGGTCTCGCCGTCAACGTCTTCGTCCATATTTCGTTGAAGCAACAGGACAGAGCATCACTCGACATCTTCGACGAGGCGGTGCGGTCCATGCCTGAAGTCATGGAATGTTATCTGATGACCGGCGAATCGGACTATCTTCTTCGGGTTGTCGTCGAGGATCTCAGAAAATACCAGTCGCTCGTGACTGACCGGCTGACGACCATTCCCTGCGTATCCAACATCCGGTCCAGCTTTGCCTTGGGGCAGGTCAAGTATACGACCGCATTGCCCACCGCTCACCTTCGGAAATAGCGAGGGAAATGAGTCGTGGGCATAACTTCCCTCTTATCGAAACGTTGGTCGCTTTGCCCCATCAATTTGTGTGGGGCATTATGTTTAAGACACGATGATTTGCTAGCGGAAGGTTTCGGCGCACCGTCTTTAAATAATCCGGATCAATCTTGGCGGTGACGGCGGTTACCAAATCCGGGCTTTGCGCAATTGGCCTGCCCCCAGGGGGTGATCCGTTTGGAATGTTAGTGGATGCTCGGTCTTCTGGCCATCGCTGTTGTTGAAGCCGGTCCGTTCTGGCGAGGCCAAATGGCCGTTTCGGGTGCCGGTGGCTTGTACCCCGGCGATGAGTGGGGCCGCACTGTGTTGTAATGCTGTCTCCAGTTTTTGATGACGATCTTCGCCTCCTTGAGCGTGTAGAAGATTTCTCCGTTGAGCAGTTCGTCACGGAGTTTCGAGTTGAAGCTCTCGCAATAGCCGTTTTCCGAGGGGCTGCCCGGCATGAGTAGGCGTTGGCTCCCACCGCCGCGATCCACTCCCATAGCGCCTTGGCGATGATCTCCGGGCCATTGTCAGAACGAATATGCGTTGGGACGCCCCGAAGGATCAAGAGGTGGGAAAGCACGCCGATGACATCGACGGCCTTCAGCTTTCTCTCGACCCGGATAGCGATACATTCCCGGGTGAACTCATCGATCACGTTGAGCATGCGGATTTTCCTGCCATTGTGCGTCCGATCCTTGACGAAGTCGTAGGAGCATTCAGCACGTCAACCTGACGAAGCTTCGTGACGATCTCTTCTGCCTTGTGTCTTTTCGCTGCCATTTCAATGTCCTTTTGAGGCTCGTAAGCCATACTTCATGAAGGATCACTTTTCAGGGGGCAGACCACGCCGCGGCCTTCGCCATAACGCGTCCGCAGACGCTCTAGTGCGTCGTCATCGAAAGCCATGGGCATATATCCTTCTGATCGGCAGCTTTTACAGACGGGCCGCTTCCTGGGCCTCAAAATGGTCGGTGATTTCGCGGCCTGTGGCGATCCACACATCGCCCTTGGAAAGCAGGTGCTTCAGGAAGTCCCGCAGCAGGTGCCAGCGCATCGGGCGGCCGGAAACCTGGGGGTGAAGCACGAGCGTCGTCACCCCGCCCCAGGCATGGGTTGCCTCGAACTCGTCGATCCAGAGTGGCAGGATTGCCTCCCGCCCGAAGATCGGGCGCGGGCTGGTGCGGCTTGTCATGCCGAAATTCCAGTCGTCGAAGGCGTAGTTGACGGGGATTTCGACCGGGCCTGGCACGCCACCGCTTGCCGCGTGCCTGTAGGGCAGGATGTCGTCCCGGAAGGAACTGGAATAGCGGATGCCGGACTTTTTGAGATAGGCGAGAAGCTCAGGAAAATTCTCGCCCGACGGAGCGCGATAACCGACCGGGCGGACTCCGAGCGCCGATTGCAGCGCCTCGAAGCCTCGGTCGATTTCCTCCATGGCTTCATCGAGCTTGCTGCGATCGGGCAACTTGTGCAGGTATCCGTGATGACCGATCTCGTGGCCGGCCGTCACCATGGCCTCGCATTCGGCCCGATGCGCGAGCGCCGTCCAGCCAGGCGTGAAGAAAGTGGCCTTCAGGCCGAGCTCGTCCAGCAGGCCAAGGATCCGGGCAATGCCGACGCGGGCATCATAACCGCCATGCGACGTGGTGACCATGCGATCGACATTGGATGGGTTGTTACCGATCCAGGCGGTCTCGGCATCGACGTCAAATCCGATGAACAGCGCGCTTTTCGTGCCGTTCGGCCAGGTCATGTCCGGTGTCTTCGCCGCCGGGTTGAGGGGGCGTGGTGTCAGATCGAAGGTCATGGAATTGCCTTTCAGCGGAAGGTGGGAAGCGTTTCTGCGTGGCCGGTCATTTGCGCCTCGATCTCCGTGCAGTCCCTGATCTGCTCAAGGTTGCCGAGCTTTTGCCAGAGCGTCTCCACTCGGTCTTCGGGCAGACTCATGGTGGCAAGTTCACGGAATTTGGCCGCGATGGCGGAAGCAGGCATCGGTCGCTCGGCCGAGCCCGTGGCGCGTGGCACCATCCGCCCGACAACCAAGCCATCGCAGAAGCTCAGCGTCACCATCGGCTCGGCCATGGCATCCATCGATGCGTCAACGGAAATGCCGATCCGTTCCATCATCGCGTGGACGTCCGGATGCTGGCGCCGCTCCTCGGTATAGGCCTGAAGGCCAGCGGTGCCGAAGACACACCGGGCGGCAAGCGCGAAAGGCAGGCTCATCTGGGTTGGTGCCATGGCGCCGCCCTCCTTCGCGCCGCACATATTCTTCAGCATGCCGCTCATGCGAAGATCGATCCGGTTGATCTCCTGCGGCAGTCGGTCGGTTTCGACGAGCAGGTCCTCCAGCGCATCGACGGCGGAATGCGCGCCACGGCAGGAAGCATAGGGTTTCAATACCGCCCGGTTGAGCTTCCAGACATCGCCGAGCCCCTCCGACAAGAGGTCAGGCTGGCAGGCGGACTTGTTGAACGAGGTGAAGAAGCCACCCCAGACGTCATCGAACACGCGCGAGGGTCCGGCAAAGCCGTTGGCTGCGAGCAAGGCCGCAAGCAGACCACCTTCCGCTGCCCGACCGGCATGAAGTTTTTTTGCCTGGGAGCCATCATGGATGAAGGCCCAAAGGCCGGAAGAGAAGCTTGTCGCCAGCGTCATGGCGTCTCGGGCGGCCGAGGCATCGAGGCCGAGCAGGCTTGCAACGGCGGCTGCCGCGGCAAACGTACCGCATGTACCGGTCGAATGCCAGCCGAGCCCATTATGGGCATCGTAACCGCCGGTGGCTTCAAGGATGCGGCGTCCCGCATCGTAGCCTGCGACAACAGCGGTGATCATGCGTTTGCCATCCACAGGCCGTGCCACTTTATGCAGGGCTGAAAAGACGGCGGGCATGATCACGGCGCCGGAATGATCGCAGCCGCCGGCGTCGTCGAGTTCGAAGGCATGGGCTGCGACACCATTGATGAAGGCGCTGTCACGCGGCGAACCGGTAAGGCCTGTGCCCCAAAGCAGCGTACTGCCCGCCGAGTGCATCGCCTGCACCGCGCTTGCAAACTCTTGAGAGCGGGCGCCCGCGATGGCCGCGCCGAGGGTATCGGCAATGTGGACTTTTGTCTTGGCGACAACACTTTCCGGTATGGAGCCGTAGTCAAGACCGGAAACGAAGCGGGCGAGCCTGTCAATCGGCGTGTCGGCGAGAGAATTGTTCATAAGAAAACTCTGAAATAAAGGAAAGGCCGGCAACGTCAACGCGGGAGAGATACCGGCCGCAAAACCATCGCGGCCGGATAATTTTTTGTCACGGACGTCTTGCCACTTACTTTGCGGGTTCGCCGTTGATGTAGATGCCGTCCAGCAGCGTGCCTTCCAGCCCGTGCTTTACGAAGATCGCCTTATACTCGCCGGATGCCATGATGGCCTTCAGCGCGCCGGCATAGGCATCCCGCAAAGGAGGATCCTTCTTGGAGAAGGCAATGCCCTGGTAAACGGCCGTGATCGGTTCACCGACGATGGCGTAGGTATTCTTCTCCAGAGCCATCAGGTAGGGCAGCGTTTCAGAGCCCTGCACGGCGCCATCGAGGCGGCCCTGCTTCAGCTGGGCGCGCGCATCGGCCGAGCCCTCCGTGCCAACGACCTTGATGGCGGCAAGACCCTTGGCCTCGCAGTTAGCCGCGCTCCACTTGGCGGTTTCGTCCGGGAAGGATGTGCGGCGGCTCATGCCCACCGTCTTGCCGCAGAAGTCGGCCGGGGTCTTGAATTCCTCCTTGCGGGCGGCGGAGGTGTAGAACTGTGCGCCGGATTTCATGTAATCGACGAAGTCGAGAGTATCGCGGCGTTTCGGAAGGTCGCTCATGCCGCTATGGATGAGATCGACGCGACCCGTCTCGAGAGACGAAATCATCTGTTCGAAGCCGATTTCCGCCCATTCGACCTTGGTGCCAAGCTGCTTGGCAAGCGCGACGCCAAGATCGATGTCGACCCCCATCAGCGTGTTGGTGGCCGGATCCTTGTATTCCATCGGCGGATAATTGGGCTGGTTTGCGACGACGACCTTGCCCGCAGTCTTGATGCGGTCCGGCAGTCCTTCGGCATGCACCACAGTAGAGGTGAGAAGTACGGCGAGCGTGATAAGAGCTGTTTTCATGCGAATTCCCCTTTTTTTAAGCTGACTGGATTGGTGTAGTCTTGAAGCGCGGGCCGGCCGGAATGACCGGGCCGATTGATTTCAGCCGTGAACGGCCCTGATGAACTCCACGGTGCGAGGGCTTTTCGGCGAACTGAGAACTTGAGAGGCAGGGCCGACTTCGACCATCTTGCCCGCCTCCATGAAGGCGACGGTGTTGGCGACGCTACGGGCAAAGCCCAGTTCGTGTGTCACCACGATCATGGTCATGCCGCTTGCGGCGAGATCCTTCATCACGTCCAGGACTTCGGAGACAAGTTCCGGGTCGAGTGCGGAAGTCGGTTCGTCGAACAGGATCAATTCGGGGCGCATGCACATCGCACGGGCAATTGCCACCCGCTGCTGCTGACCGCCGGACAGTTGCGAGGGATAATGCCCGGCCTTGTCGCCTAGCCCCACACGGACGAGCAGGTCTTCTGCCCGTTTGTGGACATCGGCTATCGGCTCGCGCAGAACGTGGACCGGACCCTCCATGATGTTTTCCAGCGCGGTCTTGTGCGGAAACAGGTTGAACCGCTGGAAAACCATGCCGATGTGGCGGCGCTGCCGCGACATTTCCACATCGCTTATCTCGTGAAGATTGTTGCCTTCGCGGCGATAGCCGACCAGTTCATCATTCACCCAGATTGCCCCGGCGTTCATCTTTTCGAGCTGGTTGATGCAACGGAGAAAGGTGCTCTTTCCCGATCCGGAAGGGCCGATAATGCAGCACACCTCGCCCTTGGCTATTTCGAGGCTGACTTTATCGAGCGCTGTGAACGTGCCGAACAGCTTGGTAACGTCAACGGCTTTTACAACGATTTCCTTGCTCATCTCATCCCCTCACATCGAAGCGCTGACGGCTTTGCTGCCGCGGCCGAAATATTGCTCGATATAATGCTGGACGATCGAGAGGACGGAGACGACCGCGAGATACCAGAAGCTGGCAACCAGCAACAATTCCAGCACGCGGGTATTCGCGAAATAGATGATCTGCGCGTTGTGCAGGATTTCCGAATACTGGATGACGCTGGCAAGTGAAGTGAGCTTGACCATGCCGATCACTTCGTTGCCGATCGGCGGAACCATGACGCGCATGGCCTGCGGAAGCACGATGCGCCGCAGCATCACCATTTGCGTCATGCCGATCGAGCGTGCTGCTTCATACTGCCCGCTATCCACCGACAGAAGGCCGCTGCGCACGACTTCGGACGTGTAGGCCCCCTGGGAAATGCCAAGCCCCAGCATGGCCGCGACAAACGGCGTCATGATGTCCACGGTGCGGAATTCGAATAGGCCGGGAATGCCCATAGTTGGAAAAATGAGCGCCAGGTTGAACCAGATCATCAGTTGCAGGAGCGCTGGCGCGCCGCGGAAGATCCAGACATAGCCCACCGCGATGGACGACAGGACCGGGTTGCCCGAAACGCGCATCAGGGCGATGACCACACCAAGAACGATGCCGAGCGTCATGGCGGCCACGGTCATCACCAGGGTGCTCTGCAGCCCCTGCAGGATGGCCGGCGCGAAGAGGAAGTCCCGGACATAGCTCCACTCGATCTGGCCGACGCTGAAGGCGCGTACGAGGGCGGCAAGAGCGGCCAGAACCAAGGCGGCGGTCACCATGCGCCCGATATGGCGCTTGGGAACGAGCGTCAGGTGGGCGATCTCGTATTTCTGGTCGAGCGATGCCGCTTGGGGTGCTGGCATGGTCATCGGACGCCTCGTGCGTTCTCGGAGGGGGAAACTCTGCCCGGCAGGTTCAGCGTGCTCTCTGCGAAGACCTTTCGTGCCTCCAGCGCGCCGGTGAAGCGCTCTATCTGTTCCCGCACTCTGGTCGGCGACGTCGAGCCAAAGCCGGTGCGGCTGGCAAGCGCGCCTTCCAATGTGATGGCTTTGAGAACAGCGGGCGCAAGGCGGGCGTCGATACGGGGCAGATCTTCCTCACTCAGACCGGCAAGATCATGGCCGCGCTCTTCGCAATAGCGGACCACAGCGCCGGTAATGTCATGCGCCTGCGCGAACGGCACGTTCTGAGATACCAGCCAGTCCGCCACTTCCGTTGCCAGCGTGAAGCCCCTCGGCGCTTCTTCGCGCAATTTCGCGACATCGAATTCCAGCGTTTCCACCATGCCGGCGAAAGCGGGCAGGATGAGTTCGAGAACATCGATGCTCTCAAAGAGCGCCCGCTTGTCTTCAGCGAGGTCGCGGTTATAGGCGAGTGGCATGGCCTTCATCGTTGCCAGGAAGCCGGCGATGTTGCCGATCAGCGTGCCGCTCATGCCGCGGGTCAGTTCGGCAATGTCGGGGTTCTTCTTCTGTGGCATGATGGAGGAGCCGGTCGAGTAGGAATCATGCAGCCTGACCCAGCTGAACTGCTTGGAACTCCAGATGCAGATTTCTTCCGCAAGGCGAGATAGGCTGATGGCAACCAGTGAGCAGATGAACAGGAATTCGGCCACATGATCGCGGGCCGAAACGGCGTCGATGGAGTTTTCGCAGGCCGCGGCGTAGCCAAGTTCGACCGCCGACAGGTCCGGGCGGCAGGCGATACCGGAACCGGCCAGAGCGGCGGCGCCAAGAGGCGAGCGGTCGAACCGCCTGTCGAAATCCTCGAAACGCTCAAGGTCTCGAAGCAGGCTCTGCGCATGCGCCATGAGATGATGGCCGAGCACGACAGGCTGAGCAGGCTGCAGATGCGTGAAGCCCGGCATCACCGTTTCGATATGTCGGGAGGCCTGGGAGACAAGCGCCAGTTCGATTTCGACAATGTCACGTGACAGTTCCCGTGCCATCCGGCGCAGATAAAGACGGGTATTGTTGGAGGTCTGGTCGTTGCGCGAGCGCCCGGCGCGCAGCTTGCCACCCAGCACGCCGAGACGCTGCATCAGCAAGCGTTCAAGGAAGGTATGAATGTCTTCGTCGGTGGTGATTGGCTTTTCGTTCTCGATCGCAACATCGGTCTCGATATGGTCGAGCGCTTCACGGATCGTAGCGAATTCTGCTTCATCCAACACGCCTGCGCGCTTCAGTTCGGAGGCATGAGCACGCGAGCCGGCCAGGTCTTCGCGGTAAAGCCGGAAGTAAGAAGGGTGCGCGCGTGAAAGATTGGCAAGCGCTTCCGAGGGGCCGGACTTGAAGCGTCCACCCCAGAGCTGGGTCGGCTCTGACATGATAGTTCCCTTTTATGTTTAATATTGAGGCAATGCTCCTATTCGGCGCTAATTAAGGCAAGCGAAGTTAATTCCTTGGCCTATGACAAAAACGACTAGCCAGCCATGCCTTGGACGCTTAGTCTGAAAACGACTGAACGGGCGAGGTGAATATGTCTGGCCGCAAGCAATTTCCGTCCATGACGGCGCTACAGGTTCTGCTGGCCGTCGGCGAGCGCGGCTCGACGAGTGCTGCCGCAGAGCCGCTCTCGCTCTCGCAAAGCGCGGTCAGCAAGCAATTGATCGGATTGGAAGAACTCATCGGTGGCCCAGCTTTCCAGCGCACGCCGAACGGTATGGTTCCAACCGAGTTGGGCGCCATTTACATCGAGCATGCCCGCACCGCCATCAAGGCAATGGAGGATGCAGCCCTAAAGGTCGCTCGCCTCAAGCCAGGGCCGCGTGTTCTTCGTCTTCAGGTCCCGCCGATCTTCGGTGATCGCTGGCTTCTGCCGCGCTTTGTCCAATTCACTGAGGCCCATCCCGAAATCGAAGTGCAGTTTACGACCTTCGTCTCAAAAACGCAGACGGAAACTCCCGATGGAAGCGTACGTTTTCTCGTGGCCCCGGCACCGGATGAGGAGGGCACATATCTCTTCGGCAATGACATTCGTCTCGTCAGCGCCGCGTCCTACTGGGAAAAGCTTGGAGATCCCGCGACCATCGAAGCCGCAGCGCGGGGTGTCATGCTGGAGCATCCACAGACGCCGTTCCATTGGCCATTCTTCGTGCAGGCAAATGGATTGCTCGGGCTGGAGGTTCGCCACACGATGCGCTTCGGCTATTATACGATGGTTATCCGCGCGGCACTGGCAGGGCAGGGCATGGCACTGATCCCACATGGCCTGATCGTCGAGGAACTCGCTGCGGGCCGCCTCGTCAATCCCGGAGGGCTGGGCTTCCGGAGCGACCATGGATACTGGTTCACCAAGCCTGGCAACATTCCCACTAGCCAGTCGATGCGTCTTTTTGAACAATGGTTGCACGAAGAAGCCCGTTCAACGAAAGATTAGATCGGGATCATCCTGACATCAGGAGGCGAGACGCTTCAGGGCATCGCCATCCAGCCGATGGAAGATCTTGTCAGGTTTTTGCTGTCCGCCAATGCTGTCATAGAAACGCAGCAGGCGCTCATCTTTAGCATCGGCGGTCCAGTCGATCCGCGACAGTCCACGATCTCCTGCCAGGCGTGCGAGGTGGGCGAGCATTTCCTGACCTATTCCACGGCCGCGATAGGCGCTACGCACGTATAGCTCTTTCAGGAAAAGGCCAGCTTGCAGATAGGGGCCGGGATAGATGGCGCTGAAGGCGGCGAATCCCGCCAAAGTCGATGCTTCCATTGCGACAATGATTTCCGCGCCTTTCGGTCGTTCTATCAAGCCCCGCAGAATGTCATCTGCTGAAGGGCAGGGCACGTCGTAATGCGCCTGCATTTCCTGCAGCATTGCCGCAAAGTCCCTTAGAAGTGCCAAATCTCGGCCCAACTCTTGAATGTCCGCCATCTGCTATCTCCAAATTGCCTCAGTGGGCTGAAACCGATCAACGCGCAGGAATGACGCTTCTAGCGTCGAATTCGACGTTTGGCATCTGCCCGTCCAGCATTGCCTTGAGTTCAATCGCCATGCGCTTGGCAACGGGCCCAAGTTCCTCAAGTCGATTGTTGGGAAAGTAGACGGTTGCACCGTTGATTGAATAGGCAACACGCAACCGTTCGTTCATCTGAAAGCTCGATGCAACGCCGCAGGTCCCGAAGTTGCACTCATCAAGGTCAATGGCGACATTGCTACGTTGTGCATTTTTAAAATTGGCGGAGGATTTCATCAGTTGTTCGTGGGTAGCCCGCCGGTATCTTGTCGACGAAGGATCGCCACTGCTTCTGCGGCAGATTGCCAATGAGCACCTTTCCAACCGCTGTCATGAATGCCGTGTTGCGCAGGCCGGGAAAGGAATTGATGAGTTTATTGAGCATCGAATTGGGATTGTGATTGACCATTGGGCCTTCGCGCACCAGCAAAACCTGCTTCGAGCCGAATTTTCCCAGAATGCCCATGCGGTTGAATTTGGCGATCGTGCCGGCGTTAGTGCTGATGACGGCACTGACATGCTCGGGTTCAGGTGAGCGAAAGAAGCCTGACGGACTAACCTTGCCGCAGAGGGCTATGTTGTCGAGTTCAAAGCCCAGCGCTCAGCTGTCACAGCCGAGCGTCGGCATGGTCTTTTTTATGTTTTCGTCCGGAACACGGGGAGCCCTATATACGCTTTGATAACCCGCATGCAGTGGAGCGGCCGGGCGGGCGATTTGTGAAAGCAGATCCGGCATACGATCACTGGCACCGGAATGAGAAAGATAAAGGCACATGCGGCCTATTCCACGGGCGGCCATACCGGAACAAAACCACCAACCATGAGTTAGTCCGCAACAAGGGGATCACTCATGGGTACATATGTTCTCGTTTTCCTATTCTTCGCTGCTATTTTTGCCCTGGCCGTCGTCATTACCTACCTTGCCTGTCCGCCTCTGCCTGACGATTGATGACCCTACAGGTTCGGAACTAATTGCTTGCCGTTGCGTTGCGAGGAAGTCGCGAGGGCAAATCCCCGTCCCTCAATAAATAGTTCGTCGCCCCACGAACACGCTCTCGCAACACCCTCACCCTCGATCCGGCTGCCGGGCGCGGCAATTGATCATTTTGTTGCCGCAGCGCAACCCCTCAGTTCGGAGAGGATCGGGGCCGTTGAATAGCTACTCACGATCCGCTGCTGGAACTTGACTCCCCTTCCGAGGGTGGCAAGGTGGTTTCATGAGTCCTGATCGCTTCAACCAATGCCTGCGCCACATCCGCTGGACGCCCATCAACCTGGCGTCGGCATTGCAGTGTGACCTGTCCTGGATCGAAGCGCTTGAGACAGGAAACGAGGAGGTGCCTGCCGGACTTGCGGCCTGGCTGGAAACACTCGCCCAAGCGCATGAGGCTCTCCCACCACCAACCACCTACCGGCGCCAGAGGTCAAGAGCTTGACTTCAGTGGCCGAGCCCCGCTTCGATATCCGCTTCAGTGCGAGGAAGAACGAAGATGGCACTGACTATTGGAGCGTCTACGACACCTTCACCGGTTTGCCAGCGGTCGTAAACGGGACGACGCTTGATGCGCTTGGAAGGGAAGAGGCCGATGATGTGGCCGACCTCCTGAACGCACAGTACGCAAGGCGCAGGGGCACGACGCATTGAGCTCGACCACCGGTTCGTTTCAGAGCTGGTACGGGCCGCGAATGAGGTCGAGAAGCTAGATCCGGCCGAAGGCCGCCGTTTGCTCAGCCGCGCAGTAAACACTACTCGATACATGAGAGAGCAGGTCGGCATACCGGGAGGCGAGACAGCAGGGGACGTCGTGGTGGACCTTCAAACAGCCGCAGTGGCACTAGGCTTGGGAAAGCGGACCAGTGCCGAAATAGCATCGGCATTGCTCACCGCCGCCGGTGTGATCCGGGATCTGCATATTATGCTGGATACGGGAACAGAAATCCAAATTGAGAAGGACTGACTTGGGTCGTCTCCTCAGTGGTGGTCGACGGAAGAGTCATGGGGCCGGGAAATCCGATAATCGTCGCATCCGGGAAATTGGCAATCTTTACGTCCGGCGGGGTTTCGCTTCGCTCCCGGCTCAAATCGGTCACGATGAGTTCAAATGAAGCGAGCCCGCGGCTGACGGAAACATTTATATTCCGCCCTCTAACTTTGTAATCATTGGTAGTGGCACCGAACGACTTTAGCTCCACATCCTCATCCACGACGATCAGGAGCCCCTTGGGCCTGAGAAGAGGCACGAAACTGACGATCATCTTCATCGCCGCACGCGTGTAGGTGGGCCGACCGTGTCCCTGGGAGTGGTGTAGCTTCGGCGATCGCCATGCTTTCCGGACGGAGCCGGGAATGGGTCAGCTTGCCGCAGCGGGCAGGCTGATGAGCGGATCGTCGCTCATTGCGGCGATGGTCTCAAGGGGCAGGTATCTGGAGCGCTGGACAGCCCACTCGTCGTTCTGTTCGAGCACGATGCGCCGACGAGGCGGACGATGGCGTCATCATTGGGAAGTGCCGACGACCTCGGTGCGCTTGATCTCGCCATTGAGGCGCTCGATGGGGTTGGTGCTGTGAAGCTTGGTCCAGTGCTGCCTGGGAAAGGTCATATAGGCGAGCATGTCGTCTTCAGCGGTGTCCATGAGTTGGGCGAGCTCCGGCACTTTCGGCCTGATCTGGTCGGCGACGTTGCGCCACTGGCTACTGGTTACGACGAGAGAAAATAGCAAAATTGCAGCAAATCCCATCAAAATTCCTCCGGTTCCAAATGAACCGCTGCAGCAACGCGCTTTATTAGCTCTTAAGACAATAGCAACTTCGACCCGCTCTTTATTGGTGTGCGAGGCATCCTACACGGGGATTATTCAGTGGCCGTGTATGTTTACCGGACGGAGCCCGTCAGGATCGGATCAACCCGTTCGAGTTGGTCCCAGGCAAGCGACGCGCCGAACAGCAGAACCGCAATAATCGGGATGACTAAAAGCACCGCACCACCGGGAATACGCATGACAAAACCTCTCTGTGGTTGAGCCCCAGAGTCATGCCCCTGTTTCGTTAGCGAAAGGTTAATCGTGTGCCGCTTTTGCACAGGAGGCGCGACCCACCACGCGTTTTATGGAGTTTGCACAATATCTATGTCTATTGGGAGGGGTATTCGCCGACAACATCAAAACATTCGAAGAGTCGGCCCACAAAGATCGTGAAGCGACCAAGCGCATGTTGCTCACGCTGGTCGCGGATAGCACGAATCCATCGGATCCACGCCGCAGGCGCCGCATTACCGACCGCATCTGGTCGATCCACACATTGTGATCGAGCAACTGCAGGGTCGAATCGCCGATCTTGCAGCAGACCTAGCGCTGCCTACGCCCTTTCCCTATCCGTCTCACGGACGGTCGCAGAGGAATCCAGGCGGCAGGCGGAAGCCGCGATGCGATCCCGCCGCAGATATCGCCAGAGGCCCTCACGGCGAGCCCACCCTCGACGAGACGGCCATTAGGGATATTCCAAGCTCAAATCAGAAAGGTGCGGCGAAATGTCCGGTCGGTGCACCAGCGGCCGCGTATTTATATGAGAGGTTGAGACGCCCCTCACTTGAGGCGGCGCGCGACCGCGGACGTTTTGAACTCGCTGGTATCGCCGGCTCGCCTCAAAACAGTTCACGGCCTCGTGCCTTCTGTCCGTCATCGGAAACCGAAGAATCCCAGAATGAACAGGACGATGACGACTGCTCCGACGATCCATATGATTTGGTTCATCTTGGCACCTCTTGGTGTTTGTCAGATCCGGCTGGATCGCCATCGGAATGCGGTCGTCCCCAACTAGGTTCCACGAAACGTGGAACAAATCATTAGCATCTTCTTTACATCCTCCTTAATCGTGCGGTCGGCCACCCCAAATCAGACTTGTTCCCACCACGTGACGAACGCCCGGCGCGGTCCAATCCGCGACAGGGTTGGCGACGGTCGATGCTGGAAGGTCCGCCAGCGGGGCCACCGATCGGGTGAGGTCTCCGGCTGCAACAGTTTCGGCATCCACATGGATGAACATCTCCCGGCCTAGTTTCTTCGAAATGCCGATGCGACGTGCCGTCTCCCAATCTTAGGCGGCCCGAGCGGAACGCCGGCAGACGCCCCTATTCGTTCCGCGATCTGCGAGGGCGACAGGAGGTTGTCGAGGACGTTTGCGGGAGGTTGGTCGTTCGCCATCCGGCACCCTTTCACGGAGGACGACGTTGCCGCCGGCGCGGTCAGGCTGCAGTTGCCTAGTTCACTTAACTAATCGGCATCATGCCGCCGCTTCAACGATAGAGCACAGCCTTCGCATCGGCGGACGCGGTCACCCACCCTAAAAGGTAGGGTTATTTTGAGCAGCCTGCACTGTATCGGGTACTACCCCGAAAACCGTAAAGTTAAAGCGTGTAACTGACGAGTGGCCGCCTTTGCCAAACCGAGCCTGTCCCCATGTGCCATATGTAGCGCAAACGCGGGTATCCTTGGTCTCAAGACGCGGTCTTCTTCGATTTCGATGACGGAGGCCCCGGATACCTCGCGTACGACCTGTCCGTGTTCCTGTAGGCGAAGGTGTCATTCGGCCGGAAGCTGACACCGATTTGCTACGCGTTCATCGAGGGATATCGAGCGGTGCGGCCGATTGCCCCCTACGACTTCGAGGCAGCACAGCGTTGTGTGATCGTCCGCCATTTCTGGCTGATGGGTGAGTACGCCAGCCGATCGCAAGAATGGGGTAGCAACGCTGTCGGCTGGGTCGCTCGGGAAGCTAAGTTCCTCAAGACCTGGGAGACGGACCGGTTTGTCGACCGTTTATTCTGACATCGGTTGCGCCGGGTTTCGACACGGCTCATTCGAACGCAGGCGGGGTAGGCTCAGTGGCGGACACCCAGTGGACCCAGACACGGACCCCGCGATCCTTCAGCGCCTCGAAGATACGTCTGGTCGGCGTCCTGGCAGTCGTGACCTCGCTGTAAATTTCGTCGTTGAGGACCCTCACTTCCTTTAGCGCGGGCAAGTCGAGCAGAGCCTCAATATGGTTCATCCCGGTGCTGAGATTCAGGGATTTCAGCTTGCGGAATGATACGAGGGTGCGCACGTCGACCTTTCCGATCATCGAGATCGCGGAAAGCTCTTGAGGTTCGGGCAGCGTTCGATCCCCGACAGGTCCTTGACGTCGAAGAGGTCGTCTTCGCCATCCCAGAAATGCCAGGCGTATTCATAGACTGTCCCGCCGCCGTCGAACTCGATTTCCTCCACGGCGGCGAGAAGCTCGTCGGTCAGCGGGTATCTCTCGAGGTAGTCCCGGGCCTCGGGGATGATCTCGTATCCCTCGTCCTCGAGATCGACCGCTCGACCGAGGACGTGCGTGGCCAGTTGTTCGGGCGAGCCAAGATCGATCCGCTTCGCGTCGAGAAGCGAAGACAGGACGACGAGCTTGAGGTTGGGGTCCGCGAAAGGTGCGCCAGCGATGCCTGCTGCCACCGGGTAGGGTGGTTCTGTCGGTTCAGGATATTCGGCTTCAGGGTTGGAGAATACGATTTCGTTGACGGTCTCGAGGGTGAGGCGGACACGTAGCATATAGCCCTCGGGAAACCGTCGCACACCCATGCGCACGCCTCGCATCATCGGCATGTCGTCGCCGATCTCGAGAGAGGGCATGGCGGCGCGCACCTGCTCGATTTTCATCTCCATTGCTATCCCGCCGACCGGGTGCCGGAAGCGATGATTGTAGTTGAGCATGCCGATCAAGCCATGCCGATCGATCCATGCGACTAAGCCGTGACTGTTCTCGAGCAAGTCGATCTTGCCGCCTTTATGTGGGGCAGGTGGCTTCCAGGCGGAACCCATTGCTGCCTCGACCTCCGCCATCGGCATGCCGGGCCTCAGGGCCGCGAGCGCCGCGACATCCACGGTGTCGTTCAATTCCGCCATCACATGCCTCCATGAATGGAAGTTGAAATGTCCGCCGTTGCGCAAAGTTAAAATGTCACTTTGATCCGTCGCACGGCACGACGACCAGCCCCGACCTCACCGGCTGGTCCGGGTTGCAAGGTGAGATCGGGGCGGGTGAAGTGGAACTTTTCGGCTTTCGCTTTGACAGCCCGATTAGTCGGTCATTCTGCGGCATCGAGATTGGAGAGAGCCTGTTTCCGCCGGGCAATGACCGCCGGATCGTTCATGAAATCCGTCCGCTTGCCCGGCTTGCGGCCCCGGGGTTTGTAGCCGATCTTCTCGCTGTTCGTCTTCACGGCCGGCTTCGTCGGCTGCTCCTGACGTTCCTTGATGTAGGCCAGGACATCACCGAGCCGCTTGTTCTCGGTGATCGCCGCATGCGTCACCCGCTGGTCCTTGTCGAACACCCGGTAGGGGAGGGAATGCCCCTTCCAGCGCACATCCAGCCTGCCGTCGGCATAGGCATAGGTCTCGATATAGCGACCGACCAGCCCGCGCGTCACCTCGGTCTCTTCCAGCATGATCCGCTGGCGCTCGTAGGAGAACGTCAACTGGGCACCGACATAACGCTGCTCACGTTTGCACAGGACGTCGCGCAGCCGATCCGGGACAAGGTTCAGCGACCGATGCAGATCATCAGGTCGGGCAGGGATGATGGCAAACTGCCGGTTATAGCGCTCCATGAACCGAGGCAGGAAAGCGTTGCCGTCGTCCATGCCGCAGATGCCCTCCAGGCGCAGATCCTTTATCAAACGGTCCTGCAGCGTCCGGTTCATCCGCTCGACTCGGCCCTTAGCCTGACTCGAGTTTGCGCAAAGAATCTCGATGTTTAGCTCAGAAAGCGCACGGCCGAACTGGGTCATGCCCTGGCCGCCCTTGGCATCCTTCTTCGCCACCCGGAACACCGAATGCTTGTCGGAATAGAAGGCGACTGGAGCACCATGCGCCTCCAGATAGAGCTCGAGCGCCTCGAAATAGCTGAACGCACTTTCCGATCGTACAAACCGCAACTGCATCAGCTTGCCTGTCGCATCATCGATGAACACCAGCAATGAACATGGGTCGCCGCGATCTTCGAACCAACGATGCTCGGATCCATCGATTTGCACCAGCTCGCCATAGGCCTCGCGCCGCAGCCGCGGCTGATGAAACGTCCGCCGCTGCTTGCGTGACAGCCAAAGTCCAGCGTCTGACATCCAGCTGCGCAACGTCTCGCGCGACACCAGCAATCCATCGCGCTCGGCAAGCTTCTCGGCTGCCAATGTCGGCCCGAAGTCCGCATAACACTCACGAACCAGCGTCACCGCGTAATCCCGAACACCGTCACTGATCCGGTTGTTCGACGGCCGGCCGATCGCCTTGTGCCGGATCGACGCCGCACCGCCAGTCCTGATCCGCTCCAGCAGACGACGCACCTGGCGCTCACTTAGATCGAGCACATGCGCCGCCGACATCATCGTCATCCGGCCGGCGATCACCTTCGACAAAACTTCAATGCGCTGCAGATCGCGTTCGCTCATCGCTATCAATCCCATCTGCAATCTCCCGCGTCCTCAAAACGCGGGGAGTGTGACATTCCAACTTTGCAGAAATAGGACACTTCAACTTTGCGGTGTGAATTCATGCTGAACCGCGACTTGCGGGGCTGCCCAAGCTAACCGGCGTGTCTCATCTGAGCGAGCAGTTTTTTGCGAAAGACTTCGGCTGGCGTTCGATAGCCAAGACATTTGCGCGGTGTCGCATTGAGCCGATTGCAGATCTCGATCAGATCGGCGTCTGTGACCGACAGTGGATCGACCTCTCTCGAAAGCCATTTCCTTACCCTGCCGTTGGTGTTCTCGACCGTGCCCTTCTGCCAGGGTGATTGTGGATCGCAGAACCACGTTTGGGTGCCGATGCTGGCCTGGAGATACGGCCAGTCGGTGAACTCCGTGCCGCGGTCGAAGGTGATCGAACGGCGGGCAAGATGGGGTAGGGCCTTGAGGGCGTGTATGAGGCCGTCCATAACAGGCCGGGACTGCCGATCATTGTTGCGCAGAAAGATCGCAAAGCGGCTGACCCGCTCGACAAGCGACGTCACATTGGCCTTTCCGAACTTCTTGCGGAACTGGATCAGATCGCATTCCCAATGGCCGAACTGCTTGCGATCGGCAACGACGCCTGGGCGGCGCAGGATGTTCAAGTCCGGGCTAAACCTTTGGCCGTGCTTGCGTCTGGCGTGTCGTGGTCTGCGCCTGGCACGATGCTCCGGCAAATGCCGCCACAGCTTGATGGCATGGCCGTCGGCCGAATAGGCGAACTTGTAGATCGTCTCATGGCTCACCGAGATCGGATGACGTTCCAGCCGCATTCGGCCGGCGATCTGCTGCGGTGACCAGCCGTGAACGATCCGCTCGATCACCGATTGTCGAACGTGTGAGAAGCATGCAAGCTTCCGCAGCTTCGCACGACGTTCGCAAGCCATCTCATGCGCCGTCACGCAATAATAGTCGCTGAGATCAGGTATCTGCTTGTCGACGAACATATTGCGTCTAACTTCACGAAAGATCGTCGAACGATGTCGTCCGAGCTTCTCGGCGATGACCGCGACACTGAGGCCAGCCGTCCTCCAGCGAGCAATCTTACGGCGTTCGTCCAATCCAATCTGGGAGTAGGTGCGGTTCATTGCATCTTCCTTGCGAGTGATAACCCATTGGCATCATTCGCAAGTCGCACTTCATCCTTGAACCCACCCCGGCTACACGGTAAGATCGCATAAGGTAAATTATGGAACTTCGGATTAGTTCATTAACGCTATTCGGTTGTAAAAACGGAACGTAGTATGGCCCAAACAGCGGCCTTTTGGCACACCCCGGAAAGTAGCGTGGCACAACACCTGGTCTACGCCGTTCTGGTTGCTTTAGGCTTCAAAGAAGCGATCTCGTCAGCATGCGCAGCAATTGCACCCGGGTTAACATAGAGACCACATTGTTTACTGAAGGCAGCATAGCCAGCGATGATCGTTTCTCCGAGCTGAAGTCCGGGCATGAGCTGTGCACGCAGCTCACCCAACATGGCGTAAAACTGCTCCGGCGCGGCGGCTATGTACGCGTCATGGTCAACGCTCTTCGTCATGCTGAAAGTATGCCTTTCAGCATGTCCAAAGGCAACAAATGGGACGCTCAGGCTCTCGGTACCGCTATCTTGTCGCGATGATCCTAAGGTTATCTTGGAACTCGATACGGCGCGGTGATCGCGGCGGTTGGCCGAGGCTCACAATCCGCGACCTGAGTGCTGCTGAATTCGAAAGCCACTTCCAAAGCGCGTGTTGGAGAAGGCCCGTCGGCTCGACATCCCTTCTCTTGTTTCATGAAAGGCGGTCGTCAATGTTCGCCCGTCGCGGGGAGCAACGTTCTGGGTAAGCACCAATGCCGCCCTGACATGAAACGCCTTCCGTACCCCGGAACTCTCCGCTCGACCCGTCGTTCTCCATGCAACGCTCAGGAAGGGTTCGAAATGGCTAGCACCTCCGACAAGACAATCGTCACCGCCTCCTCAAACGAAGTCGATGAAAGTGTGGGAACGCAGGCGGGAACATCTCCTGCCTACGAGCAGCGCAAGGAACTTGAAGAGCTGCAGGCCGAGCTTCGGAGTCTGCAAAGGGCAGTCCTTCGCCGTCCAATCACCCCCTGGTCTCCAGCCGTTCCCGGTGCCCCACGTACGATGCGTGAGGAAGTGGAGTATCAGATTCGCCTTCACCCGATAGCGTCAGTAGCCTTAGCGGCAATCGTCGGATTTGTTTATGGGATTGGAAGATGACGGGGCCATCGACGGAAGCCGCTCGTTTAGCTGAAGAATATGTTCGGCTTGGTGGCAAGCGCCGCGCCAAGCTCGATGACAACATTGTCGACACCAGGCTGTGGGATGACGAACCAGACGAGGCGGCAGCTTTCTGGCGTGACAACATCGACAGTTTGCCGGAAAGCAGACGTCGAGAGGTTGAGACGAACCTCCCGAAAATGAACCCGGGGTAGCGACGTCCCCCCGGTTGTCGGCACCATCCTCGAACTCCCACTTGGCCTTTCCGGTCAGCTCGCAGGAGTCCAGGAAGGCAGCCGCTGGTAGGCGAGTGTTCAGGTGCAAGTCCACATGCGACCATTGGTCAACCGCTATAGAGGAGTGAACGGATGACGCGAAGGATTTTGTCTGCAGCATTGGTTGTCACGTTGGGGATGTGCACATTTGGTGCGGCACATGCCGACCAAAGGGCGATGACATCGACAGCGACCGTGAAGAACGACCTCAAGTATCTGATGTACACGCCAGATGGGTATGGGACTTCCAACGCCCCCTACCCGCTCGTCGTATGGCTCCATGGAGGTGACCAGGGTGGGGGCGATATCGACAAGGTCAAATCGAGCGGCATGCCGAAATTGATCGAAGAGGGCAAGCAGTTGCCGTTTCTGATCTTCTCACCTCAAAACCCGAGCGAGGAACTGCTCTATCCCATCGAGAAGGTAGAAGCGGCCCTTGAGGAGGTTATCTCGAAGTACCGCGTTGATCGCTCCCGTATCTACGTCGTCGGCTACAGTCGGGGCGGTTTTGGGGCTTGGGCCATGGCGGAACAGTATCCGGACAAGTTTGCCGCAGTGGTTCCGATTGCAGGGGGTGGCAATCGCCACTACCTGAGCAGGACGAATGAAAAGGCTGCCTTCTGGGTCTTCCACGGGACCGACGACGACGTCATCCCCCTCTCAGATTCCGTCATCATGTACGAACGCCTCAAGGCTCTGAAACGTAATGCTCGGCTTAGTGTCCTGGAAGGCGTGGACCACTCGCACGTCGAACGGGCAACTCTTAACGATCCAGAACTATGGGATTGGTTGTTGAAGCAACGACTTGATGTTGCGCCCAAGTAACCATTTCATAGCCCGCAGGCTTGCGGCCAAAGCGGCCGCACGCGATGCAACGACGAGTTAGGTCAAACGCTTGGAGATTCACGGCTGGGAACCAGACCCCTATGCAATGGCTCTTACGGGCGCTGGGCTTCTCATCGCATTGGTGGCGTGGTTGCCACTGGCTCTCCGCCGACTTCCGCTCTCGCTTCCAATCGTCTGTCTGGCGATTGGTGGCCTGATCTATACCTCCCCGTATGTGACGTTGGACCCATCGCCAGGCGCATACCCCTATGCCACCGAACGTTTGACAGAGTTCGTGGTTCTTGTTGCGTTGATGGGCGCAGGCCTGAAGATTGACCGCCGGTTCTCATTCAGAGGGTGGGGAACGACTTGGCGGCTGTTATTGATCACGATGCCGATGAGCATCATCGCCATAGCATTCATCGGCACAACCCTGCTTGGTTTAGGTGCTGTGGCCGCGCTGCTGCTGGCAGCAAGCCTTGCGCCCACCGATCCTGTTCTTGCGGCCGACATCCAGGTTGCGGGCCCACAGGAAGGGGGTGAAGACACTGTTCGCTTCGCGCTCACGTCCGAGGCGGGCCTGAACGACGGCTTCGCGTTTCCATTTGTGCATCTGGCCATCGTTTTAAGCCTTGCGGCCACAACAGGAGAACCCTGGTTCGCTCGCTGGCTGACCTTGAATGTCCTCTGGGAGACGATTGCTGGCATTTGCTGTGGATGGCTCGTCGGCCGTGTGTTTGGTTGGGTAACCTTCAGGATGCCCGGCGATACGTTGGCAAAGACAGGCGACGGATTGGTAGCCATAGCGGCTACCTTCGTGTCGTATGGCGTGTCCGAGCTGCTGCACTGCTATGGCTTCTTCGCGGTCTTCGTTACCGCGTTGACACTGCGTAACTCCCATCGCGACCACGACTTCCAGCGCGACATGCACGACATCACCGAGCAGATCGAGCGCATCGCGATGATGCTCCTGCTGCTCGCTTTTGGCGGCGCAATCGTCAACGGCTTGCTGTCAAATGTCGGCTGGACAGAGATCGTAGCCGTCGTGCTGATATTGCTGGTCGTTAGACCCGTAACCGGCTTGCTTGCCCTTATTGGAGTCCGCGCGACACTCACCGAGAAGATCACCATCGCCTTCTTCGGCATTCGGGGTGTCGGTTCATTCTATTATCTCGCCTATGGGCTCAATCACGGGCAGTTTGAGGGCGGCGACCGGTTGTGGGTTATCCTGTCGCTCGTCGTTTTCGTCTCGATCCTAATGCACGGGCTCACTGTGACACCAGCGATGCGTTGGCTGGATCGGCGACACGGCCGGGAAGCTGACTGAAGTTCGGTCGGCCCTGCAAACCAGTAACACAGCGACGGAATGAAAAGGGGCGGATCGCGGAAATGCCGCCCCCTCCCCGCAACTAAAGAGTTTCAATCCATCTGGATGTTGGCATTTTTCACAATCGGTCCCCACTTGGCTAGCTCGGCACTCACATGTTTTCCTAAATCCTCGGGAGAGGACCCGACGATGGTCGCGCTGAACTCATTCATTCGCGCGATGACCGAGGGGTCCTTGAGCGCTTTGTTGGCAGCCTCGTTTAGCTTCGCCACGACATCCGTCGGCGTCTTGGCAGGTGCGAACAGTGCGTTCCAGGTGTAGGTCTCGTAGCCCGGAATGGTTTCTGCAACAGTCGGAACGTCAGGGAAAGAGGGGGCTCTCTTTGCCGTGGTGACGCCAAGAGCGCGAAGGGTACCCGACTTCAAGTGGCCCGACGACGATGGCAGGTTGTCGAACATGATCGATATCTGATTGCCAATGAGGTCGTTCAGCGCAGGCCCAGCGCCTTTGTAGGGGACGTGCTGCATCTTTACGCCTGCCATGCTGTTGAAAAGCTCCCCGGAAAGATGAAGCGGCGTTCCGTTCCCGGAGGAGGCGTATGAATATTTGTCCGGCTCTTTTTTCAACAGGGCGATCAACTCCGCTACATTGTTGACCGGCAGCTTGGGATTCACGACGAGAACGTTCGGCACGACCACCAGCAGCGAGATGGGTGCAAAGTCCTTCTCGGCGTCATAGGGTTTTCTTTTTAGGATGAGCGGATTAAGCGCGTGCGTCGCCACCGTTCCCATCAGGATGGTGTATCCATCGGGCTCAGCACGAGCCACGCGGTCCGCACCTAGATTGCCACCGGCCCCTGCAACGTTTTCGACGACAACCTGCTGATTGAGGTCATCGCTCATCTTCTGAGCGATGACGCGTGCCACCACGTCAGTTGAGCCACCAGCGGCAAAAGGGACGACTAACGTGATGGTTCTATCAGGGAATGATTGGGCCTCGGCGGCTGTTCCAGCAGACAGGAAGGCAAACGCCCCTGCCGCTGCTGCAATTGCCACACTCTTGAAAAAGTCGATGTGTTTCATGGAACCTCCTCTTTCGTCCGGATAAGTAACTAGGCGGATGACACAAGCAGTCAACTGGACCCTGATGCCCAGCTGTTCAGTGACACTTGACAAATTTTGTGAAAATGCCGCTCTTGTCTTGCCTCTCGTACTCATCTCGGAGGCAACTTCATGAAATACATCCCCTACGTCGGCTCCGGGCCGTATTGCTACGCCAACTCTTTTGCAATGATGCTGGGTGCGGACGCGCCGTTGACCGCAGCCATAGAGTTCGCGACCAGCAGTCCCTTCGGGATGCAGCTAGTTGGCGGCACGATGCCTTTCTTCGATCCCTTCGGATGGACCCCTGAAGCCGGTTTTGATGCCGCTCTGGACGCGATGGGCTGGACCTCAGTCGTCACGAAGAGCAACAGCAAACAGGACGCGCTCGCCCAGCTCAAGTCGGCGCTCCCCGATGGCCCGGTCTGGGTCGGACCTGTAGAGATGGGTCACTTTCGGCATCAGCCCGGCATGAACGGTCCCATCGGAGCGGACCATTACGTCGTCGTGCTCGCGGTCGATGACGAAGGAGTGAGAATGCATGATCCACACGGGTTCCCCTTCTCGACCCTGCCGCTGGATGATTTCCTCACGGCGTGGAGAGCCGAAACCATCGACTATGGCGATCCCTACACGATGCGGACCCACTTCCGCCGCGTGCGAGTGGTTCGGGAAGATGACGTAATCCGGGCCTCACTGCCCGCTGCACTGCGATGGCTCTCGATGGAACACCCGCAACATGTACCGGAGGGCACAATTGGCAACGAGGATGCCGCTCAGCGTCTTGCGAGCATGATCGAGGGCGGATGCAGCGACAACTTACGGGGCCACCTGATCCATTTCGCGGTGCGAGTGGGCGCGAGGCGACTAGCCGATGCAGCAACATGTCTTGCTCGGATCGGTGAAGGCGACGCGGCGGGAATAACTTCCGATCAGGCCCTGTTGATCGGGTCGCTCCAATTTCCCCTGGTGGCTGGTCGTGATGCGGAAGCGGCCGCGATCTTGAGGAAACTCGCACCGACATATTCCCGTTTGTTGTCTACGATAGATGACTCTTGTTTTGGAGGCATAGCGTGACAAATCGGCCGCGAGATCATCACCTTCGAAAAATGGGCCGAGGAAACAATCGGATGATGCTCGCATCCGGTTTGGGTCGTGAATAGCCGCGTGGAGCTGCAAGGACTGTCTCCGATAGTCTTTGAACAATATTACTCCGCCAACCTGAACCTCGTGCTTCGCTCGATCAGACTCGACCCGTCGGGACATCCCATTAGTGAAGTCCGATTTGACCGGTTCCAGATTGGTTGGAGCAACTGACACCTGGTGGCCGTAGGATAGGACTGCGTCGCCGGATGTTCGAGACATGCGGCGCCTTTTCCAGCGACGCGATCCGAGAAGAGAGCACCCCTATCTGGTCCAGATACAGTCGAGCGGTCTCCTTCTACGGTGCTCAATCATGTGAGACAGTACTGCTGCTCCACCTCCCTGACACCTTCAGACCGAGGACTGTTTCCACGCAGCCCTCGGCCAAGGCGATAAGGTGCCCACGTCGTGGTTACGAGCCGGGATCGACGCACGACGATGAGGCCAGTCCTGACGCCGGGATGATATCCGCTGATCGTCGTAGATTGCAGTGGCGATCCCACCGCCCTAACTACAAAGGATCTGCTTAAAGCAAATAGAAGTAGCCGAGCGACAACAGACCTGCGGTCCAAGCTGCGGTTATCAGAAGCAAAAAACTGAGAAAGATTTTTTCCATACACCGGACATGTTGCACCTGCTAAGCAAATCAAGCTCGTTCGGACCTTAGTCCCGCCTGGCGGAGATCCAATGGCGGTATATTCCTGATGTGCGCTCTTTAAAATTCGAGTTTGTTTTTTGTATCATTGCTCCTGTCGTTCAATCGGATGAGAGGATCAAGATTTGGATAATCATCAAACTGTAGGACTCGATCTGGCAAAGCAGGTCTTTCAAGTGCACGGCACGGATTCGCAAGGCGCGACGATCTTCACGCGGAAGATTCGGCGTCATGACCTGCTTGCTTTCTTTGAAAAACTTGATCCGTGCCTGGTTGGTGTGGAGGCTTGTGGAAGCGCCCATTATTGGGCTCGAGAGATTGGCTCCCTTGGACACGAGGTCCGTATACTGCCGGTACCGCGGGTCAAGCCGTTTGTTATCCGTGGAAAGACTGACGCCACAGACGCAGCGGCGATCAATACAGCACTGAAGCAGCCAGATGTCAGACCTGTGCCTGTCAAAACCGCGCAGCAACAGGCGTATGCGATGCTCTTGCGAACAGGGCCGTCTGGGTCTGCGCTGGACGAGGCATCCCTGCCCTATACGGTGCTCGACAGGGACTAGGGGGGACGCATGCAGCGATCACCGACAACGAGCGGTTCGGTTGCCGACGGCTCGACACATTGACCTTGCTCGTTCCGGGAATTACGTGGGCTTGGGACCCAAGCGCTATCGAGAACCCCCATGAGTTCACAGCTTGGCATTGCCCAACGGTATGCTCGTAGTGCTTAACCCTTCAGGCTGACCGAGGTCGTGTCCATCATGCTGCGGATCTTTGCGACGACGCTATTCAATGGCCGATCATCGCAATAGAAGGGCACTTCGCTCCGAGCCCGGGCGTAAAGCGCCGCCGTTCGCGCAGCTTTCGGCGCCGATCCGGGTTGCTGGTCATAGGCCTGGGCAGCTGCCATCACTTCGATTGCGAGAATGGTCTGCAGATTGTCGAGTATCGCCAGCGCCTTGTCCGCGGCCGGCGTGGCATGCGTCAGAATGTCCTCCTGCAGCGCAGACGTGATGCCGCCACCAAGACTTGCCGGCGCAGCCAGGCGACGGTTTTCCGCCACCAGCGCGGCCGCCGTATACTGAATGATCATGAAACCGGAACACACGCCGCTTTCGGCCGCGAGGAATGGCGGCAGGCCGCTTACCAGAGGGTTTACCAACCGGTCAATCCGCCGCTCGGATATCGCGGCGAGTTCGGCCGCTGCAGTCGCCACGCTGTCCATCGCTAGTCCCAAGCCGGCGCCTACGGCATGAGCCTGCGAATGAACCTGCGGTGCTTGGGGTGAGCCGGAAACGATGGGATTGTCCGTAACACTTGAAAGCTCTCGATCGACGACGTCGGCTGCCTGCCACAAGGCGTCTCGGACTGCACCATGGATCTGTGGTACGGCGCGCAGGCTCAAAGGGTCCTGGGTTCGCTTTCCGGCCGATTGCGCCAGAAGCTGACTTCCAGCGAGCAGATCGCGTAGGTTTTGCCCCACCTGTTGCAGTCCAGCAGAGCGGCGCAGCGAAAGCGGCATTTCAGCAAATGGATCGACTTGCGCACCGAGGTTCTCGTAGGTCATCGCCGCAGCTGCATCCGCCCAGTCGAGCAGATGGAAAAAGCGCGAGAGCGCCAGCGCGCCAAGCCCAGTCGCACAGGGCGTGCCATTGACAAGGCTCAGGCCTTCTTTCGCCTTCAGCGCAATCGGGTCCAGGCCGAGCCGCTGCAGCGCATCGCGTCCTGAGATCAATTCATCGACGTGCCTGCATTCACCCTCGCCGATCAGCACAAGACCGATCGCCGCGGCATGTGTGAGATAACCGACCGAACCTCGCGAAGGGATGACGGGTAGGAAATCTGCATTCAGCAATGCAAGGAGCGCCTCGACGACTTCAATGCTGATGCCGGAAAAGCCGTGGGCGAAATTTGCAATCTGCGCGGCCATCACAGCACGTGTCTCCGCCCTGCCGAGCGGCTCGCCGATGCCGCAGGAATGGCTCAGCAGAATGTTTCGAGACAAGGCCTGCTGGTCGTCACGATCGATGATGACATCGCAAAGGGCGCCGACGCCGGTATTGATGCCATAGCCTCGGATCTCCTGCTCGACCAGGGCGTCTACGATTGCGCGCGCCTTCGAAAGGCGCTGCCAGGCTTCGCGGGAAAGAGCCAGTTGCGCTCCATTGGCAATTGCCGCGACGTCTTTCCAGGTCAAAGGTCGATCGAGAACGATAGCGTCAGCCATGATGAGGCACCTCTGCGCGGGTGCGACGCTGCACGAAACGAGCGACATAGTCATCTGCGGGCGCATTCAGGATCTGGCCCGGGGTTCCTACCTGCACAAGCCGGCCGTCCTTGAGAATGGCAATCTCGGCGCCGATACGCAGTGCTTCATCAAGGTCGTGGGTAATGAAGACGATGGTCTTGGAGAGGTTTTTTTCCAGTTGTAGGAGCTGATCCTGCATATCGGTGCGGATCAGCGGGTCCAAGGCTGAAAAGGCCTCGTCCATCAAGATCACATCCGTGTCTGCAGCGAGCGCGCGGGCCAGACCGACCCGTTGCTTCATGCCGCCCGACAACTGGTGCGGGTATTTGTTTTCATATCCGAGAAGGCCCACGGTCTCGATCCATTTCATGCCGATCGGATGGGCGGCTGCCTTGCTCAACCCCCGCACCCGCTGCCCGTATACGACATTTTGGAGCACGGTCCGATGCGGCATCAGGCCGAAGCTCTGGAACACCATGCTGACACGGCGGGTGCGGAATTCCCTGAGGTCGCGGGGATTGAGATCCAGCACATTGCGGCCATCCACGAGGATCTGCCCGCTGGTCGGCTCGATCAGGCGATTGATATGCCGCACCAAGGTCGACTTTCCCGAACCGGAAAGGCCCATGATAACAAAGATGCGCGACGCGCCAATCTTCAGACTTATATCGTTCAGACCAATACTGCAGCCGGTGCTTTCAAGGATTTCGCCCTTCTCGGCACCGTCGCGTGCCATGGCCAGGGCCTCGCGTGACTTTCGGCCAAAGATCTTGAAAACGTTGCGGATCTCTATCTCAGCCATTTTGGCCGTCCTCCAGCTTGGACCGGCCGAAGCCTTGGGTGATACGGTCGAGCACGATTGCCAAGATAACGATACCCAACCCGGCCTCGAGCCCCTTGCCGACATCGAGCGTCTGAATGCCATTCAATACCTGCTCGCCAAGGCCGCGCGCGCCGATCATCGAGGCCACCACGACCATGGAGAGGGCCATCATGATTGTCTGGTTGAGACCCGCCATGATCGTCGGCGTCGCAAGCGGCAGTTCGACGCCGAACAGGATCTGCCGCGGGCTTCCGCCAAAGGCGGTCGCCGCTTCGACAACTTCGCTGTCGACCTGGCGGATGCCGAGATCGGTCAATCGGATCAGCGGCGGAACGGCATAGACGATGGTGGCGAGCACGGCCGGTACCTTGCCAAGCCCGAAAAGCATGATCGCAGGAATGAGGTAGACGAAGCTCGGCATGGTTTGCATCACATCGAGAACCGGGAGCGTGATGCCACGCATGAGCCGGCTCTTGGCCAGCCATATGCCCATCGGTATGCCAATGGCGACCGAGATCAGCGTCGCCATCAACATCAGAGCGAGCGTCTGCATGGCCAGATCCCACATGCCGAGCGCTCCGATCACAAACAGCATCACCGCCACGACGACGACAAGCGCGGCCTTGCGGGTTGCCTGCCAGGTCAGCGCCATGAAAGCGATAATCACCAGCCACCAAGGCAAGCCGCGCACGATCCATTCGATGAACAGGATGGCCTGCAGGATCGTCTGTGATACCGCCTTGAAGACAAAGCCGTAATTAACCACCAGCGACTGCACCGCCATGTTGATCGGCCCGCGGATGGAGATATGGAAACTGTCGGGAAACATCGCTCAAGTCCTTGAAATGTCGAGCCGGCCCCGCTGATGCTCGCGGCATCGATGCGGTGCATGATATGGCCGCGCAGCCACACGCGCGGCCATTTGAGACTATTTCAGCGAGGCTTCGATCTTCGCCTTGGCGGCGGCCGAAACCCACGCGCCCCAAACATAACCCTTGGTCTTCAGGAATTGGTTGGCGGCAGTAACCGCATCAGCTTTTTGATCAACCATGTAGGCGAGGCTCGCATTTACCTCTTCGAGTGGGAAGGTCGCCTTTGCGAGGATCTCGATAATTTCGGGCGCCTCCTTGGCAAAGGCGCTGTTGACGCCGTAGGCGACTTCGACCGCCGGAAATGCGCAGCCGGCTTCGCGCTTGCCATTGGCGCTTGTCAAATCCTTCCAGCAGGTCTCGTTGTAAGCGGGTTCCTCAAGCTTGATGAGCTTGAACTTGCCCATGACGGCTGTCGGGCTCCAATAGTAAAAAAGCACCGGCTCCCCCTGCAGGTAAGCAGAACTGATGGCCGCATCGAGTGCAGTGCCCGTGCCCGGGCGGAAGTTCACATAGGGACCGGTGAGCTTGTAAGCTTCGAGCTTGGCGGTGTTGACGCCTTCGCAGGTCCAGCCGGACGGGCAGTTGAGGAAGCGACCCTTGGAGGGTTCTTCCGGATCCTTGAACAGTTCGGCGATCTTCGGATCGGAAAGCTGCGAGACGCTCTTCAGGTCGGGCGCAAGCGGTTTGATGCGACGTGCCGGGTCTCCCTTGACGAGATATTCCGGCACGAACCAGCCTTCGGAAGCACCGACAAACGTCTTGCCGACCGAAATGACCTTGCCCGCAGCGGTGGCGTTGTTCCAAACATCGGAGCGACCGATCCATTCCTCGGCGAAAATCTGCACGTCATTGTTGGCGGTAGCTTGCTCCAGTGTGACCGAATTGCCGGGGATCGCGTCCACCTTGCAACCATAACCCTTGGACAGGATCGCTTTCATCACTTCGGTGATCAGGGCGCCGCTCTCCCAATCGATGCCGGCGAACGTGACGGTCTTGCCATCGGCGCAGTAGGAAGCAGCGTTGGCACCGGAGACGGAGCCTCCGAGCGCCAATCCGGCAGCCAGGAGGGTGTATTTCAGTTTGGCACTCAGCATGGAATTCCCCTTTTTTGTTTGCTCATGAGTTGGTGCTGGTTTGAAGAGTTTAATTCAGTTGCAGAAGAACCTCCCGGAACGCATTGTCGATTGCCTCCTCATATCCATGCCGACCCTCGCGCACCGCCGATTGTCCCTCGCCATCAGATCGCGAACCGCGTTCTGGTTACCGAAAAGCCCGGGCCGCTGGAGAGCCGGTCGCGGCGATGATCGCGCAATATCTGCCGGTATTTCACACGATGCAGTTCCTCGTGAACCAAACGTCTCGGGTCATTCACTGTACAACCTGATTTCAACAGCCTACATCGCATCCGGACCATCCCCCCAGGTCAGCCTATGCTGTCACGCCAAGTCCCGACACTGTCATCTTGTCAATCTCGCCGTCTCCGCGGCGAGGACCATCGCCTGCGTGAAAGCATAGAAATGAAGGATTCGGGATGTGCACCACCAGGCTGGGCTCCTTCAACAAGGCCAGATTTTACTCGGCGGCGCAAAGCGGTCCCTTGCCGTTGAGGGTCGAAATCCTGTCGAACTCCCAAAAACTGCTGAGCAAAATCTACCCTGCGCAAGAGGGTCTGCGATGGCGTCATTTGCCTAACCTTGCAAAGTTGTATAGGGAACATGTCAGAATTTTCGGGACCGGACAAGTGGGATGTCCTAAAATTGTGCTTTATTTCCGGTGCATATTTTGTATGCACTCCACATAGTCAGCGAGGAAGAACCAAGCATGTCCGAGGCCGAGCCAACCCTTCAAGCGCCAAGCCAGCGTGACATGCCGATCTACGAGCGGCTAAAAGCCGAGATAAAGCGCCGGATCGACACCGGGGAATGGCCCGCTGATCACCGCGTGCCGTCTGAAAATGAAATGGCTCAGACGCTGAACGTTAGCCGCATGACGGCCAATCGCGCGTTGAGAGAGCTTGCCATGGAAGGCGTTCTCGTCAGGGTCCAAGGGCGCGGATCTTTCGTGGCCCACAAGAAGCGAAGCGCGCCGTTTCTGGGCGTTCGCAATATCGCCGACGAAATTGCCGAGCGAGGCTCGACCCACAGGTCTCAGGTCATTCTGGCCCAGACCGAGGTCTGTGGACATGAGCTCGCGGAAGCCATGAAGATCGAGGTCGGCATGCCGACCTTCCATTCGGTCATCCTTCATCATGAAGATGACGTGCCGATCCAATTGGAAGATCGCTTCGTCAACCCAGCCGTGGCGCCGGATTATCTCGAGCAGAATTTTCGGGAAATGACACCCAATGCCTATCTGACCCGCATCGCACCGATCTCGCATACGGAACAATTCGTTGAGGCGGTACCTCCACAGCCATGGGAATGCAAGCATCTCGCGATTGCCCGATCGGAGGCCTGCCTGCTGATCCGCCGGCGCACCTGGTCAGCCGGCCGGGTCGTCACCTCGGTGCGGCTTCTCTACCCCGGCAGCCGTTACCGGTTGGAAAGTAGCTCATAAGCTCGTCGAAAATCTCGTCCGGCCCTCCAGTCGGTTGACGGGCTCGGAGCGGCGGCGCCCGAAGCCCGCTGATGGCGCGAGCATCTCCATGCATCCGGCTTCGTTGCGGTCCCGCCTCCTTCAAGGAGCAGGCCTGGGCATATTCGCAACGACGAGGATCGTCGGGCAAGTTATAGAAATCTATCCGTGAGGTTAAACGAAGCGCAGTCTTGTGAAACAAAAGAACCAAGGACGATCCTGCGCCGATCGAGACTAAGGGCGGTGGCGCGCAACGCCGCTTGCAGGACGGAGGGATCGGCGTGGACCAGACCTTCGAAGCGACTCTGGTCGCCCTCCCGGATTTCCGCGACCGTATATTCGACCCGACCCAGCGGAATGGGGCCGTTGGAAAGCTCGCCTTTGATACCTTCATAGATCGTCATCATTCTGCCGATCTCCCTATGGTAAGGAAGCGTATATGTTGCTTTGCAAAATAACCAGCAAAGAATGGTGCGTTGCGACAGAAATATGACAATGCATTCGGAGGTTCTGTTGGAATCCTCGCGGTCATTCGGCGACGGCCTTTTAGGGAGGACGCACAGGATATTGTCACAGGGGTCGCATGAACCGCGCGCATCTGGAGTGGCGGGTCAGCGTCAGGATCGACAGGCTCACTCAGCCAGAATTGGCGGAAGACTGTGTTTTGAACGCAACGTCAAAAGTCACGCCAGGGTCCTGAAGAAGAGAAGCTGTTTGCGCTGCGCAGCAATCCTGTCCGGAACTTTATGCGATCCCCAGCGGGGAGCGCTGCCGGGGTGAGCGAGCGCGAAACCCAACCACAGAAACACCTGAAACACCATTTCGGCAACGACGCCCGGAGCGTCAGTGCTTTTGGGGGGATGGATTAGTCACTCTATAACCGTGACGAGCAAGTTCTTCCTCGGCTTCGACAAGGGCCATTTCCAGGAAATACCCGATCATGGTCAGTTTCGGATGGCGCTTGACCAGTGCGACAAGCCCGCGCAGGTGCTCAACAAACCTTTTCAAATCATCCATGACTGTCCTCGTTCATCTATGCGAAAACTATCAAGGACTGCATTTAATTCAACCATACGTTTTGAAGGGTTGTACCATTTTGATGTGCGGCAGCTGTGTGCGTCGGATGCTATGACCGACATCGAGCAATCGTTACCCGTTTTTCTGTTGGTCAAGCCCAGGGCCGGGCCGGGACTGCTGGAGTCCCGGCGGCCATCAAAGCCCACGCCACCGGGAGGTCTCTGGCTGGCACGTAAGATGCGGATCATCACCTGATCCTGCTTCAATCGACTTCAACAGAGCAGCGCCGCGGAATCGGGAATGGAGAGCGAGCTTTCTGATCTGGCGTGTTTTCAACACGCTCTGATTGATTGGGATGATGGCGGGAGTTGTGATGATGGCGGGAGTTATGTAAAAGTCACCGGGCCGCAGAGCCGCCCCCCGCGGTTACCCCCCCTGCGGAAAGGGCTCGACGTGCTCTTCATACCGCTCGTCGAGCCCTTCGTGCCGCCCCCACGACAGGGTTTGGCGAGTTCAACCATTACCGGCTCTGGATCGTGGTCTCGCCTATTGATAGGTTTGACCCGGTGTTTTCGGTGAATGATCGGTCTCCCCAACATCGACGCCAGTGAGCTCCCTCGTGATCGCTTCGAGTGTTACGGTAAGCCCCGCCTCTACCTCGATCGACCTTAGGCCTTTTGCGGCCTCTCTCGCGTAGATTACCAGTCTCGCCAGGGCGACGAGTTCTGCTTCTTTATCGATTTGGACATTCGAGCACGTCATGCATATCCCCCTTGTGTGGGCAATCTAAACCTTTCGATGGTCGTCGGGCGTGACATCGGCGTGACACAACGCATGGCTGATGACGTCAGCCATCACGCCAGAGAGAGGTTCGGTGAAATTCAAAGGAGGCGGGGGAAGGATCCATGGCGGATTTTCGCATGGCATCGATCATGGCGAGGGCGTCGGCCCTTTTCTGATCAACATAGTGATGCGCGAGAATTCGCGCCAATTCATCAGCGCGGGCAGACATGATCTCCCGGCAGTTCGCGACGATCGCGTTCCAGTTGCGGACCTTGAAGAACAAAGACCGACCGCTGTCCTTGAGGCGCTGCGCCTCCTGTTCGCTGATGAGACCATGCGCGCAACACCTGGCGACTGTCGCATCGACATTGACCATCGGGACGGTAATGGCGACAAATCCGAGTTCTTGCGGTCCGTGCAGCAGAGCGACATCCGCATCGTCGATCAGCGTTTCGTTCGCATAGCCCTTGAAGATCTCTCCCACGCCAATCATACCGAAGGCGTGACACTCCGCGGCCCGCAAGGCACCCATGCTCGCCGCGCCGAAGACCGCCACCCCTTTCGAGAGAGCGTAGAGAATTTCCTTGTGCCAGACGGGGGCGACATATTCGAAGGCGCCGTCGATCACGCCGATCGCTTGCGCACCCTTATCGATCGCTCGACGCACATCTCCCTGCATCGCCGGCGGCGCTACGATCATGTCATCTGCAACGAAACGCCTTGCATCCGGCAGGCTTGGACCGACGAAGACAAATTTCATGAGGCAAACGATGCTGTCATCGCCCTGTCGCCAAATCTTTGCCGCCGCTCTCCTTCAGGATTTTCCAGTCCAGGCGTCAATATCTTGACGACTGCGAAGGCCAGAGCCGGGGCGCTCAGCCGGACAGCGATTGCTTGAGTGACGCCTGCCTGCTTCAAATTCATCAAGATTCCTGCGAGATCCATTGGGCCGGGCAAGGGCATGGCGCGTGAAGGATCAGCATAAAACAGTCTTCGCAACCGCTCCGGCAACGGTCGCCGATAGGTCTCATGAAAAACGTCGTCACGGGCGCCACTGATATAGGTGACCCGGGACTGCGCGGCTTCCGTCAGCGCCCGTATGGCTGCGCGTTCGGGAGACGGATGAGCACCGCAGCCGAACGTCACATCGATAAATCGCGGCGCGCGGGAGGCGAGTGTGGTTTTGGCCGCAAGGAAGGCGCCGATACATGGTATGCCGACATCGCTGGTCATATCGAACATGCGCAACATGATGCCTGCGGCCTCGATCTTCGCGATCAGTGACCTGACATTCTCGCCGCCAAATGCCTCGGGCTTCAGACATCTTGAGTGCTGGCCCGCCTCGGGAAGAACCTGCCACAAGACATGAGCGTCGCGTTCGATACGCTCAAGAAGACCGTGAAAGACGGCTTCGTCATAGGTGTTGCCGGATGAAAGGCCGTCCGAAGACTGCCAGTATCTGCAGTTCAACAGGGTCCGATCGAGTGATACCGCTTCGACCGGAACGTGGACGCGGTCAAGACTAAAGAGGTCTTCTCCCACCGCAAATGCCATCGTATCGGTTGCTCGTGGAGGGGGCTGCTGTCTGCCAAGCAACGGAATGAGCAAATCGACACGCTCGCCGGCGTCGAAAAGAGCCGACGCTGACGTAATCTTGTGTGACAGGAACGGATCGCAAGCGACAGCCCGCTCGATAGCCTCCATGACCGCGGATGTTCTCGCATCGGCATCGGTAAGTCCTTTGCCTTGAGCAACTACGATCGACTTGGCGTTTGGTGTATAGGCGCACCAGACCGGAATCCCGATATGATCAAGTCCGGTCTGGCGGCCAATACGGGTTATCCCAAGCGTCTTGAGAAAGGGACGTACCCGCTCATAGGTCTCCTCAGGCGAGCAGATGCGGTCCATCGCTTACGCCGTCGGCAGCTTAGCCATCGAAGACACCGGAGAAAGCCTGCTCAGAAGAAGAGACTGCAATCGCCAAATTGACGTCTTTGACAATTGTTCCTCCCGCATTTCTAAGATCGTTTGCCGCGGCCAGCGGCCCGGAAACGGGCGGCTGCATCGGCAGGACCGTTCCCGCGTCAATGTCCGCCAGATAAAGCTGATCGTCTCCGGGCAGCCCGATTATCACAACTCTTGCCATATGTTACCCCCTTGGTTTCTGGCACTAAAAAATCTAAAATCCGGCTTTTACCAGGCCCTCCCGGTAGAGTTCCTTCTGCCATTGCTCTTTGACCGGCAGCACGGAGAGCCATTTGTCGAGATCGAATTGCGGGTTGAGTTCCTGAGCCTTGCGGCGATGGGCGCGTGCTTTCGCGGTATCGCCGGCCATGGCATAACTTGCCGCCAGCAACCTGCGGGCCGACGAGGAGTCGCCCATTCGGTCGATGTAGCCGATCGCCTGATGAAACTCCCCCAGGAAATAGCTGGCGCCGGCCGCAATCCAGAAATAGTCGTCCGGGCATATTGGATTGAGACGGATCGCATTGCTGATCTTTGCCAACCCATCGGCGGGCTTTGATGCATGAACCAGGGCGTCGGCATAGCCACATATCGCGTCTGCAAGGTGAGGGCTCAGTCCTTCCGCGCGGTCGAATGCCTCCAGGCTTCCGTCAAGATCGCCAAGATAGAGCTTCGACAACCCAAGCTCCCGATACGCCGATGCCAATTCCGGCTCAAGTGCCACTGCCTTTTTTGCCGTTTCTTCCGCCTGAACCAGCAGTTCGCTATCGCCCCGCGCCGTCAACACCCATTCCCAGGAGTAGGTACGGGATAGCCCTGCCAATGCCGGCGCGAACCCCCCTCTCAGCTTCAGGGTCTCTCGAAAGGCATTTCGAGCCCGGCGCACGTCGGGGAGCGTGAACTTGTTGAGATGCTGGACGCTTGCAAGATAGGACCGATAGACGTCCGGATGAGCACGGTAGTCAGCAAGCGCGATTTCGGTGCGCTGGAGATGGCTGCCAATCGCCGTCACGATCATCTGCGCCACTTGCCTGCGGTGTGAGGCAAGTGAACTGGCTTTAAGGCGGAAGCGCTCCGCCCATAAAACGCTGTCGGAGGGCAGGAAGATCATTTGCACGAAGAGACCCTCGCCGCTGATGTTCGTATCAAGGACGTAGGAGATGGAATGTTTCTGCAACTGAGCCATTTTGTCCGAATCCCGTCGAATACGGGCAGCCGTATAGGGAGCCACGACCGCCACCGTCCTCAAGGCGCACAGGCTAATCGTAATATCCTCCATCAGCGCGCGGGCTGGATAAGCCGCCTCTTCCTCCGCCTCCTGGGGAGGTAGCAAGACCAGCCGCGGAAGGTCGATAGGCATCGAAGGGCCGACTGAACTCTCCATCGGAACCGCGCACTCGGCCCGACCGATCGCTCGTCCAAGCGTGCCCGCCCGGTCATCATGACGATGCGCCGCAAGCAGCACTTCGCGAACAGCGGCATCGCCCGGATCGTGCTCGAGGAGCTGTTTTGCACTATCCTTGATCTTCGCCCAATCGGATTGGTCGACCGTCGTGGCCTGGGCTTCGAAGAATGCTGCCCGGAAGCGCTCCCATTGGGCCGACCGTTGATTCCCGACCCATGACTTGAGCCCAACAGGTAAATTCGTTTCATCGATAAACTGCCGCGTCAGCAGTTTTGACATCGCGTTCAATCGCGGTAACGCTTCAAGATCACTCGAGAAGACGGCGAAATCCGCGACAATGGGCTCTGCGGACAGACGTATAGTCGACGCCGTGAAATCGAGCGGAACAGGCCAGCCATCTGCGACCATTTTGCGGACGCGCTCGATCATCTTGCGGATGTTGATTTTCACGGCGACTTGATCGCCTGTCCAAAGCAGACGGGCCAGATAGTCCCTCGGCAGTTCGAGCTCGCCGCTGGCCAGCATATAGACGAGGCCAAACAGTGCCTTCTGTGGCAGTGGCAGTGTCCCTCGTTCGTCGTCGGCAAGCCGAAGGCCCCCGAATGTCACAAGCCGAAGCATCGGAACGATCCGCTAACGCGTTGCACCTGGATCCGCGTGATCGCGATCCAGATCTGAGGGCCTTCTTAAGGATTTTACCAGTTGAACGATGTTTTGGCGCAGCTTGGGATTTGCCACCTTTTGGAATGCCAGATTGAGCTCCATCCCCTCACGGGTTGCGAGAAAAGAGGTTACCGCGTCTTCTTCCTGAACGAAAGATTTCCCATTGCCTGAGACCGAAGTGTCGGGCGCATCGGCGAAGAAATGGGCAACCGGCACATTCAGTATGGTTGCGATATGCAGGAGCCGGCTGGCACCCACCCGATTTGCGCCTTTTTCGTATTTCTGAACCTGCTGGAAGGTAATCCCCAGCCCGTCCGCAAGTTTTTCCTGGGAGATCTTGAGCATGGTGCGCCTCAGCCGGATTCTTGATCCAACGTGTACATCGATCGGATTTGGTTTCTTCTTTTCCATCATTGTACCCTCCGTTACGAACATAGTGATATGAACCGGCGCCCCGCGCAACTATGACCTGTTGAATGAACTATGCACTACCGCCGAGATGAACGTCCAGAGGGCCGACCGTAGTTTCACGCTTCATTTCGAAATGCGCGCGGATGAGGTGCCGAGCCTGATCCACGCTTCGCAAACCCGCCATCTGTTGGAGAGGATCATGGCCCCGGAGGCTGACGTGGCAAAACTGAAGGAAAGATGACGCCTTCCTTTGGACGCGGTCAGTGTTCCCTATGGACAGGGTCCCTTTTCCGATTCCCGCAATCCCGCATGGCTGGAGGGTCCTTCAGGCCACACCCGTAAGGGGCCGAGATTTGGGCTCCCAGCGGCGATGGGGCTCAAGGCCCGAAAAGACTGGGCTTAAAAGTGTCGGTGCTGCTCGGCGTTGCGCGTCTCCGTGATTTGAGAAGCGTAGATGCTTTGAGCAAGCCCTCCTAAAAACGGCGCGCCTTGGGCGGCAGGCTTCGGATTGGAACTGTGTTGCCAGTTGTGACGACTGCCTGGTCTACTCGGTAGCACTATATTCGACCGGGCAGCAAACCTTGCAGGAGAGGCAAGAGGGGGGCGTGATAGCCCTGCTCCTGATCGTCTTTTCGGTCGGCTACTTCATCGCCAAGCGGTGGCGCCCTCGCAGTTGATGGGCGGTCCGACCGCGAACAGGACTTAAATAAGGATCTCCATGCCCGGGGACCCAACGTTTTACCAGCTGGCAGCTTCGCACGCCGCGGACCCCCACCGCCGCCATTGGCATCGACGGGCAAGGGTCGACGAACCCGGATGCTGCGATGCACAAATTATATTGCGTTGCTTTATCTGCCTGCCATAATGGGTTCGAGAATGAACCCATCTTTTGCAGGAGTGACAAGAATGTATGTAGCATTCCGCGTGAATAGGACAGATGGCCAGCGGAAACTCGTTGAGCACCTTGCCCGGTTTAATCTCGTGCCACCTCAAAACTGCACCGTAACCTTCCGCCAGCAGCATGCGGTGGTATCCTCCCAATATTCTTACGCGTTGGGTACAGCTTTGACTGCGTGGCGCCACTAAGTGGGGAAACGCTTGCCCGCCATTCTCGGATCGATGGGTGCTCGTCAAATTTGAGCGAAGGGGCGATCACCTCGCTCACCGCCCAGTGTTTCGTTGCGCGGCCGGGCATCTTCTGCCATAAATTCATTGCTGTCTTCGGCAAGGGACCGCGCGAACTTACGCCCGCGCATTTCGCCTTTGGGTAACGTCCGGACCGAGATGGCACCTCGCCATGCCCGCGCCGGACGGTTTCGGGGCCGCTTTTGGCTGGGAATTTTCAGGCAACATCTGGCTTTGCTTCCGTTGAGATACGCGGGTTCCTTTTGTTCGTTGACTCGGACCTGGACATCGCCGTCGCCGCCCAACCGGGGCTGTCATCCCGATACGGGGGTGATCGGCGATGAACCTCAGGCAGATCGAAGTTTTTCAGGCCGTTATGCGCACCGGCAGCATCACGGCCGGCGCCGAATTGCTCAACCTTTCCCAACCGGCCGTCAGCCGTCAGATCGAGCGGCTGGAGCAGGTCTCGAAACTCAAGCTCTTCAGACGTGTCGGCCGCGGCATCCAGCCAACCCCCGAGGGCATGGCATTTTATGAAGAGGTGAAGCGTGCATTCGTGGGGCTGGAGAACCTCCGCCACATCGCCGATACAATCAGCAATTTCAACACAGGCCATCTGCGCATCACATCGATTTCCGCGCTCGGGTTCGGTTTTTTGCCACGGGTGATCACGCGCTTTTCGAAACAGCATCCGAACGTCGATGTTTCGCTGCAGGTTCGCAGCGCCGGTGCCGTCAGAGGCGTAACGGCCACCCAAGAGTTCGATCTTGGATTTCTGCCAGGTCCCCTGAATGACGGCGACCAGCATCTGGAACATTTCGCCAGTGTTGACGCGATGTGCATCCTGCCTTCCGGCCATCCTCTGGCAGATAAATCCGAAATCGTACCAGGCGACCTTTCCGGTTTGCCGTTCATTGGGTTCGTCAAGGATGACGTCACCCGGCGGCAGGTCGACCAAATCTTCGCCGATGCGGGTGTCAAACCGAAGCTGCATATCGAAACCCAGTATGCCGCGACCGTCTGCAACTTCGTGGCCAACGGCGCCGGTGTGTCGGTCGTCAGCCCATTTGCCGCGCTCGACTTTGCGGGCCATGGGCTCGTCATGCGCAACTTCCGCCCAGCGGTCAAAATCGATTATCTGATGGCAAGGCCGAGCTTGCGACCTCAATCCGCGGTGACCAGCAGGTTTCTTGCGGTTTTAAGGGAGGAACGGGACAGCGTCCTCACGCAGATCAGCATGGCCGCGGTTCAGATCGACGCCCCCGGGAGATCTCACGGATAAGCACCAGGACCGGTCCACGCCCACCGAAGAGCAGACGTGTATTTCCTCTATCATCATGATTTCACTTTGGTTTTCCCTGCCTTACTGGCGAGCTCGATGAGCGGAGCCGTCTTGACCTGCGTCCGCTCATATTACACCCGCGCATGAATTGCGATCATATTTCGATTGGACGCTGACCTCGGGATCCGCTGAATTCGCAATAGTTCGGCACGCAACCGTTTCATTCCGATCGGCGCATTCGGATCGCGCTATCGCCGCTTCAAGCCTTGGTCTTCAGCGCGAGAAAACGGCTCCGCCGACTGTGGATCTCGATTGCCAACAATCCATCCCGCCAGACGATGGATGAACCAAAAGGGGAAGGCAGATATGCAGTCAAAAACTCAAAAAAGGATGGCGGCCATCGATCGCAGGGGCTTCATGGCGGCGTCGGGCACCGCGCTGCTGGCCGCGCCATTCATACGAACCGCCTCGGCCAAAAGCCGTACCCTGACCATCCGTGACCCGGGTGGCCCGGTCGGAGAAGCCTACAGAAAAGCATTCTTCGAACCGTTCAGCAAACGGGCCGGGATTGACGTTGTCGGCGTCCAATCCTCTCACGGCCCGACCGGTGAGATAAAGGCGATGGTCGAGGCCGGCAACTATGCCTGGGACGGCGCGCTGCTGGACATGAGCGATGTCGCCGTCCTCACGGACCGCCGGTATCTCGAAACGGTTTCGGGACCGGGAGGTCTCGGACCGAATGCCTCGCAAATCCCTGCCGACCTGCGCAACGACTTCCTAATCGGAGCAATGGGTTATGCCACGGTCCTTGCCTATCGCACGGACACGATGGGCCGACAGCCACCCAAAAACCTCGCGGACTTCTGGAATACCGCCGCAATCCCCGGGGTGCGTTCGCTTCGCAAACATCCCAACGGAACACTTGAACCGGCGCTGTTGGCTGACGGGGTCGAAAAGGCGCATCTTTACCCGCTCGACCTCGATCGGGCGTTCAGGAGCCTCGACAGGATCAAGAACGATATCGCGGTGTGGTGGACAGGTGGGGCGCAGACCTCCCAGATGCTCAAGACCGGCGAGGTGGACTGCCTCCTGACCTGGAATGCGCGGGCGCAGGTCGCAATCGACGACGGCGCGCCCGTGAACATCGTCTGGAAGGACGGAATGTTCTCGTTTGCCGGCTTCGCCATTCTCAAAGGCGGCCCGAATGTCGAACTGATGCGCGAGTTCGTGGAATTCGCTTCAGCGGGCGAGCGTCAGGCAGAGTTCGTCAAGCACTCGACGAGCGGCCCTTGCAATCCGAAGGCCTTCGACTTCATCGAGCCCAAGCTTGCCAAGATCCTTCCCACAAACCCCAGCTACTTCGCAGAAATGTTCGTCATGGACGCGAGATGGTGGGGCAGCAACAACGCCATTGCTCAAGAACGCTACGAGAACTGGCTGGTCGGGTAATGCCCGGCCAGGCTTCACGATGGCTCCAACGCGGGCATCGGTCAAATCTCATATCCGGGAGGTATTTGCATTGAAAGAACGCATCAACAAGCTCGCGATCCGGGGACTTACAAAAAGATACGGATCGGCCACCGCCCTCAGTCACGTCGATCTTGATCTGGCGGATGGTGAATTTCTGACCATGCTAGGCCCGTCCGGCTCCGGCAAGACGACGCTCCTGTGGGCGGTCGCAGGCCTCAATCAGCCTGACGACGGCAAGATATGGATCGACGGTCGCGAAGCGACGTATCTGCCCGCGTCAGGTCGCGACATCGGCATGGTCTTTCAGAACTATGCGCTGTTTCCCCACATGACGGTGGCCGAGAATATCTCGTTTCCGCTCGAGATGCGGAAAATGCTTGCCGGTGAGCGCTTGCCGGCAATCAGGCGGGCGCTTGAAATGGTGAAACTGGAGCATGTCGGAGACCGCTATTGCAATCAGCTTTCGGGCGGACAGCAGCAACGTATCGCCCTGGCGCGTGCGTTCGTCGCCAATCCGTCGATCGTTCTCATGGATGAACCGCTTGGGGCGCTCGACAAGAAATTGCGCGACCATCTGCAATTGGAGATCAAGCGGCTGCATGCGCAGCTGGGAATGACGGTTCTTTACGTGACGCACGATCAGGAGGAAGCAATGGTCATGTCGGACCGCATCTGCCTGATGAACCGCGGACGGATCGAGCAGATTGGCGCACCTGACGAGCTCTACTTCCGGCCAAAAAGCCTGTTTGCGGCAGACTTTCTCGGTGAGTCGAATCTCATCAGCGGCAGGATCATCGCTGAAGAAGCGGGATGTCTTGTCCTGGAGCTGCCGGGAATCGGGACGATCCGGAGCCGGCGCACATCGGCAGACGTGCATGGCCCCGAGGTCGTCCACTTCACGCGGCCGGAATCCATCGAGATCCTTTCCGAGGCGGAGACCAGGGCAAACCAATTGCGTGGTCAGGTGACTGAAGTTGTCGTTTCAGGGGCGATCACCAAATTGTTCATGCGCGTCGGAGAGACTTCCACATTGCAGATTTCGCAGCTGACCCGCGGTTTGCAAGGTGTTTGCAAAGGCGAGCTGCTCACCATCGGTTGGGACGATGACGTCGGCAGGGTCTTCTTTGACGACAAGCGGGAGGCTGCGTGATGGCGAGAGTTGATTTTGTCGCCGGAACCGCCCCACCGCTGCGCATCTGGCCGACATGGAACAAGCTCTATTGGCAGACCGGACCCGTGGCGGTGTTTCTGCTATCGCTGTTCGTCATTCCTGTCGTGATGCTTCTGGGCTTAAGCTTCCTGGATGATCGCAGCCTGCCGTCGCTTGAACATTACCAACGGCTGATCGAAGTGCCCCTCTATGGCAAGGTGCTGCTCACGACCATCAAGGTGGCTTTCTACACCACGCTGCTTTGTGTCGTTGGCGCCTATCCGGTGGCCTATCTCCTGTCGATCTCACGTGGATCAACCCGTAACTGGCTCATCATTCTGGTCTTGATGCCGTTTTGGACGAGCTTCCTCGTGAGGGCGTTCGCATGGATCGTGCTTCTCGGTCGCAAGGGCGCTGTTAATCAGATCTTGCTTGCCATGGGGATTGTCGATGCCCCGCTCCAGTTGATCTACAACTTCGCCGGCGTGATGATCGGCATGACCCATGCTCTGATGCCGTTGGCGATCTTGACGCTTCTGGCGGTGATGGAGGGTATCGACCCGAACCTGCCCAAGGCTGCTGCGACGATGGGGGCAAAGGGTGGGACACGTTTCTGGCGGATCTACTTCCCCTTGACCATGCCTGGCGTCGCGTCCGCGGCGCTTCTGGTCTTCATCACGTCACTCGGCTTTTTCATCACCCCAGCCCTTTTGGGTGGCCCTCACGACACGATGATTGTCCAGCTCATCATATTCCAGATCAGGGAAGTCCTGAACTGGCAATTTGCCGGAGCCATCGGCGTTCTGCTCGTCATCACCTTCATGGCGATCTTTCTCGTCTACGACCGGATATTCGGCCTGTCGGTTATCGGAGGGAGCGCGCAACAAGCACGCGTACCGGCGAAGAGATCGTCCATAAGAGGGTGGGCGGTCCTTGCGGGAAACGCCATCACTTCCGTGTTGGCCAATCTTACCGATGCGGCCATCTACGCATTGACGATCCTGAAACAAGGAGAGAAAAACCGAGGTCGCAGAACGCGCATCGGACTCTACGCAGCTTGTACGTTCGTCCTGGCCTTTCTCGCGCTTCCCACCCTTTTCGTTCTGCCGGTCTCGTTCACTTCCGAGGCCTTCCTCACCTGGCCTCCAAAGCTTTTCTCGCTGCAATGGTATCAATTGGTGCTGGACTCGCCGGTATGGCTCGGCGCGGCTGCGAGATCCTTCATGGTTGCGCTCGTCGCTGCCACCATCGCAATGCTGTTTGCCGTGCCCTGTGCCTTCGCATTGGCGCGCGACAATTTTGCCGCAAAGCCTGCCCTGTTTGGGCTGGTTGTTGCGCCGATGATCGTACCGAACATCTTCATCGCCGTTGGCCTGTTCTTTCTCTTTTCTCGGATTGGAATTGCCGGCACCACGTTTGCGGTCGTGCTTGGGCACACGGTCATTGTGATCCCTTATATCGTCATCACCGTGCTTGCCGTCATCAAGGGTTACGATCGCAATCTCGACTATGCGGCCGCCACCATGGGTGCAAGCGGCATGCAGACCTTCCACCGCGTGACATTTCCTCTGATCCGCTCAGGCATCATCGCGTCGTTCATGTTCGCATTCATCATTTCCTTCGACGAGTTGACGATCGCTCTGTTTGTCACCGGCGGCCGGATCACCACCCTGCCCAAGCTCATGTACGAGGATGCCCTTCTGTCGGTGAGCCCGCGTCTGGCCGCCGTAGCGAGCCTCCTGCTGGTTTTCATGAGCATCATCATCGTGGTTTCGGAATTGATCCGACGCAAGGGAGGATACCGCCATGGTCAGAATTGAGCCCTCGACCAACAGGCAAACAGCACAAGCCGGATCGGCGAACCGGACGGCTCGGATCGTTGGGAATGGGGTTGAAACGCCGATCTCAACGCTTCTCGACTTCGACAAGGACGGCAAGCAAGACGGGTCCCTTCACCTTTACCATTCACGGGAAACCAACGGCTATGGCTACATTCCGATCCCGGTGATCTCGCTCAAGAATGGCACTGGTCCGACGGCCCTGTTGGTCGGCGGCAATCACGGCAACGAGTATGAAGGGATCGTTGCGCTGATGAACCTTGCCCGCGATCTTCAGGCGGAATGGGTGCAAGGTCAGATCATCATCCTGCCATCGCTGAATTTTCCCGCGGTGATGGCTGGGACAAGGTCCTCCCCGCTTGATGGATCGAACCTCAATCGCTGCTTTCCCGGCGACGCCTTGGGCAGTCCGACGCAAGTGATCGCGCATTATGTCAGCACGGTACTTTTGCCCCGCGCCGATCTGGTGCTCGACCTGCACGCCGGTGGACGTTCCTCGGAGTTTATCCCCTGCGCGCTGTTGCGCGAGGATGAAAATGGGCAACAGCCCGCCGAATTGCGGCGCCTGGCCGAATGGTTCGGCGCGCCCGTCAGCTTCTTTAGCAAGGGCAAGGGCGGAGGGGGCAGTCTGACCCTTTCGGGCGAATGTACGAGACAAGGCATAGCCTGCCTGACGGTCGAACTCGGCGGAGGTGAAATGCTGTCCCTGCAAGGGCTCCAGCTTGCCAGCGAGGGGATAAAGAGGATCCTGAAACAGGTCGGCGTTCTGCCCTCGATCAACGTGACTACACCAAACGCGACGCGGTGGATGGAAAAGAGTTCAAACAGTCGCCTGCATGCTCCTGTCGCCGGAATATTCGAACATCGCATCCAACTGGGCGAATATGTTTCCGCCGGCAAGCTCGCAGGGCTTATTCATTTCCCCGACTTCCCCCTTTGCGATCCCAAGGAAGTGCGTTTCGAAACATCCGGCTATGTCTTGTCCCGCCATATACCCGCCTTGGTTGGCAGAGGCGACGAGCTGTGCACCTTCCTCAATGACGAAGCCCGGCCATAGGGCAATGATCAGGCAAACAAATGAGAGCAGACCGGTTCGCGTCATCGAGCCAAATCCTTCTCTGTCCGGCATGCAGTGCGTCAGATGCCAAAGGACCTGGCCAATCGGCGATTATTTTTACGGTTGTCCGGCCTGCACTGCAGCAGGGGCGCCCGCGAGCGTTGCACCGGTTTTTGAGAGTTTTCCGGAATTGAGGGGCGCCGGAGATATTGCAAACTGGCTCGCCTATCCAGGTCATCCCCGCCTCGGCGAGGGAAATACCCCTCTCCTCGAACTGACCGAGACCGCTGCAAAGAACAAGGTCAGATGGCTGGGAATAAAAAACGAGGGCGCAAATCCCACCGGCTCGCACAAGGACAGAATGAGCGCGGGCGTCGTTCGCAGAGCTCTCGATATCGGCGCCCGCACGCTCGCAGTCGCTTCAAGTGGAAATGCCGGCGCCTCGCTCGCGGCATTTGCGGCCCATGCTGGTCTCAAATGCGTAGTGGTCACCACCTCAGCCATGGCGTCAGGCTGGCGAAAAGCCATCGAGCTGCACGGCGCCGAAGTTATCGTGGCGCCGAACTCCGCAGCGCGATGGGAACTGGTTTCCGTCCACGCCAAGTCAGGCGAGTGGTATCCGGCCAGCAATTTTACAGTCCCGGCCGTCGGCAGCAACCTGTTCGCCGTGGACGGGTACAGGGCGATCGCGCTTGAACTCTTTCTGGCTTTGGGGGCGGAACAGCCAAGCGACATCATCGTGCCGGTCTCCCGGGGAGATCTGCTGTGGGGACTGACAAAAGGGTATGCCGACCTTTTCTGCGCCGGTCTCGTGAGAGACATTCCGCGAATTCACGCGGCTGAACCGTTTCCCCGAATTGCGCGGGTCATGGCGGGGGAAGGCTATGTGGGACAGTTTGATGGGCAGTCGGCGTTTCTTTCTCTGGGTGGAACAACCGTCACCTATCAGGCGATCGCTGCGCTGCTCAGTTCGCGAGGAGCGATCGCCGGGCCGTCGGCCGATCAAACGATCGCCGCGCAGCGCGAACTGGCGCAAGCAGGCCTCTTCGTGGAAAGTTCGAGCGCGATTGCGCTTGCCGGACTCAAGATCCTGCGCGAGCAGTCTGTCATTACCCAGGATGCATCGGTTGTGCTGATCCTGACGTCACATGGCTATAAAGAGGGCTGATAAAATCTCCAGTAGGAGATGTTGGCGGCGAGAGCGATTGGCGCTGTGTCGGAGCTTGGGATCGCTGACCGAACGGCGGTGACGATCATGCCGCCTGGTCCGACATTTGCCCCTCCGGTTGTTCGAGACGTGCCAGAGTGGCGTCATGCCGCAGGCTTACTACAAATCAAATGCCCCACATCTCATGGCGCGGCCGATGCCTAACGACGCAAGGCGGACGGCAAGATCTCTTGCAGTGCATCCGCAAGGGAGATCCGCGAGAGGGCACTGCCCAGCGCATCTGTAATGATGACTGCGGTTGGGCTCAATAAACAAAGCTTTTACTCCGGTTGCGACGCCACAATAACGCCTGCGCGGTGATGGCCAGTCTACCCGCTATAAGCCATCATGGCACAACCCCACCGCCCCATCATCTGCCATTGGCGATCAGACTGGATGATGAAGAAGGCCGTCTTTCGACGGAATGACCCCGTTGTTCTCCGGAGTATAAGCTCGTTTTCGGGATATCCCGGGATCAACGTTCCGGTCTGTATTTAACCCTCTCTCAGATCTAAGCGCCTCTGCCTCGGTATTACCAATCGGCGGGGTAATGCCGATGCCCTCTGGATTGCTCATGATCTCCTCCTCCTGTCGATTACGAGCGGTTTATCGATGATAGGATTTAGCTCTGGTATCTCAATTAAGCCGATAGGCGTAACGCCTTTTGGCTACCCCCCACCGCCCCATCATCATGTGCTGCCGCGCCGCCCTGTGTGGCGCCGTGGCGTGAAGGCCTTCCCTTCGGTTCTTTGACTTTGTGAATTCGCCCTGGAGCGGCGCCACCTCAAGGCTTCCTCATCAGAGCCGATCGCGTTAGACTACTGATATGACCCAGCTCATGCTCTCAATAGGTTTCCAGTCACCGACACTCGTGGCGAAGGAGGAATGACGATAGCAACGTCCTGGCTCTTTTGGCGCAGCACGTTCCCAATCCCGTCGAGATGGCCGACGCTGTGATATTCCTGGAAATGCCGCTGACGGGCCGCCATGACGGAACAGACTGGTCGATCTGGTTCGTGACCATCCACCAGGACCGAGCATTGAAGATAAGTTCGGCGATCAGACCATGAAATTCGAAGCACGATGATTCGAAGCGACTTCAAAGGCCATTTGAGAGGCGGCGAAGATCTTCAACAATTGCGCCGTTTACCTGCCATCGCTGCGCGCAGATTGCGCTTCGCCAGGCAACATCCAATCGGCGACAGAGTCGGCGAAAGACATCGTTGTCGCGCCGCAACCTCTCGCCATGCGCGCGGGACCAATGACCGTGATCATCGAGCGCACCCGGACACGGCCGGTTCCCCAAATATCCCTTCATAATTCAAGGCTGGCTTCGTAAAACTTCTCGATATCGCCGAATTAATTCACACGAACTTTGCACTGATCAGGTCCCTGCCCTGCTAAGATCAACCGGGCGAAAGTCGATCCAGGGTGTGGGCATGGCGGTCCGTAAGATCCAGCATGGTGATGTAGCAAGCGTCCTGGCCTTGATGCAGAGGCACGCGGACGTCGAGGGTTATGGTGATATTTTTGCCATAGACGAGCAGGCACTAAGCCGGCTGGTCGTCGACCGGGCGCCGCCGGCCTGTAACATCCTGGTCAGCGAAAACCCGGAGGGGAAAATCGTCGGGTTCGCGCTTTATTTTGTTCTGGAATTCACGTTTAGAAACAGGCCCATGTTGTATCTGAGTGACCTGATGGTCGATGAAGCCCATCGTCGACAGGGGATCGCGCGGGAATTGATGGGGGCCATGTCCCGAGAAGCCGCGATCCTGGATTGCTTCCGTATCAAATGGGGTGTTTCGAGTGCGAACCCGGAGGCGATGGCGTTCTACGAGAGTCTTGGTGCCATTCGGGAAAGAGGCAAATTCTACTACACGCTCGACGAGGTGGCATTTAGGCAGTGATTATGCGCAAGGCCCCGCTCTGGGAACGTCAATGCAATTCGGCATCGAACCTGCCGTCGCCTCCCCGTGGTCTTGGCGTCCCGCCATAGTTCTCGGACGCACCGTGACGGTCCGCGCGAAGAGGATTGTGGTCGAGGCTTGGGCCATCTGCCCTTACCTGGGTCAAGAAGCCTCTATACCGTATTGCAAATGTGCCATGGCTTTCGCGAGACTGGCTTCGATCTGGTTTTGGGTTTCGCCGACCGCGATGACATGGCCGATCCGGTCCCGATAATCGCCATTCCGGCGGACTTCATCCCCTTCTGCCATGTAGAGTTCAATCTCCGAGACCGACGATATCGCGCGGGCGGCATTCAGATCCGACGCCCATCGGACGACCCCCTCGGCGCCTGGATGGAGGAATCGGATGGATGCCCGCCGGCGTCTTTGCGGAGTCAGATCGATCTTTGCACCGGTGACCAGCTTGATCGTCTCCGAGACCACGTCGATGCCAGTGGCCAGCCTTGTCAGTTCGGGGATCATGTCGCCACCCATCCGGGGGTTGACCTCGATGATGACCGGCCCTCGCTCGTCCAGGCGCAACTCCGTATGCGCCGGCCCCCAATGAAGGTACAGCGCGTCAAGTGCGGACACGACCGTGTCGGCAATCGAAGCCTCGTCGACCTGGCGCAAAAGCGCCGGGAAATCGTGGCCCACCTCGACGAAATACGGCAATTCCCCCAGATGTTTCCTGGTAATGCCGAGCACGACATCTCCAACTGTCTCAACGGAATATTCAGGTCCCACAATGAATTCCTCGATCAGGATCTCCCGGGCCGTTCCCTCGCTGCCGGTCGAGAGCAGATGGGCCGCGTGCTCTCCAACATCTCCACTGTCCAGACAAAGGCGCACACCGGTGCTTCCACTTCCAATGACGGGCTTCACGATCACCGGAAATCCGATCCGGGTCGCTGCTTCGACAGCGGAGGGAATACTGTGGACCAGTTCATAGGCCGGCGTCAGGAAGCCGGCATTCTTGAGCGTACCGCGCTGGAGGAATTTGTTCTGGCAGTTGTCGATCGCTTGGTGATCGCCGCCGGGGAGTCCCAACTGGTGGCAGAGGCGAGCGGCCATTGCCGCGTAAGCACCCGAAGTGGACAATATCCCGACAATTGGTGCCTGTGACTGGAGTTCATCACAAACCAGAGCCATCTCCGCAATATCGCAGGTATCGGCAATGATCGTGTCGATGGCCTCGCCGGCCAGATTTCGATAGCGATCACTTCCGCTTGTCACCAAAACAGGGCAAAGCCCCTGGTGGCGGGCCGCTCGAACGAAGAGATGTCCGGTGGTGCTGCTTTCCAGGAAAACCAGTTTTCCGTCTGGCATCGTGTTGCCTCCTTCTGTGATCTTCCGCGGCCGTTGACTCGCCGCGACATCCGCCGGAAACTATTGTTCTACGGCACAACTTCGCTACGGGCTCGCCTGCCCCAGGCGAAGCGTGTCCAGCTTGTAAATTTCGAGCCCGGCTCCGTTGTCGTTGCGGGAGATTCGGTCCTGCTGTCGATCCAGTCAGGACTGTTTGCAGCCAGCCAGTCGTCGTCATAGGCGGTATCGATGTATCGATGGCCTTCGTCGGGCATCAACACCACGGTATTTTTGTCCCGATGGCGGCCACTCCACCAGGCGGCGACCTTGAACGCTGCCCCGCTTGTCGGGCCCATGAACAGGGCGTGACGGTGGTGCAAATCGCGGGTTCCCCGAAATGTCTCGGCAGCGGAAACCCAGTGGACCTCATCCACTTGTGTATGGTCGATATTCTTCGGAACCACGCTGCCGCCCAACCCACGGATCAAGCGCGACGCATCCGGCTGCCCGAAGAGGACGCTGTTCATCGTGTCGACCCCAATCACGAAGAGGTCCGGAAACAACATGCGCAGATAACGAGCCGTGCCACAGAGCGAGCCGCCTGACCCGACGGTTCCGACGAGGCAATCGACGCGGCCGATCCGTTCGACCAGCTTTGCGGCGACCTTGGCGTAGGACAGCGGGTTGTCCGGATTGTCATACTGGCAGGGCCAAAATCGGGATCCGTTTTCGGCAAGCAGCAGGCGCAGGCGGTCGAGCCGGGCCTGCTGCAAGCCCCGTTGGGGCTGCGGATCCGTGATGATCTCGAGGCGGGCGCCAAGCTCCAGTAGCCGCCTTTGTAGTTTCGGATCGATTGCCCAGTCACAGACAATGATCAGCCCATTGCCGGACTGTGCAGTCAACATTGCGAGCGCCAGTGCGAAAGTGCCGGAAGATGTCTCGCAGATACAGCTTCCGGCTGTTATCTCCCCGCGTTCGAAAGCCTGCTCGAGGATAAATCTGGCTGGCAGGAGCTTCATCAGGAAGAACGCCGCGCCGTACAGGTTGCTGTCGATCTGTACCAGTCGAGGATCTTCGAAATCCTCGAGATTTCGAAAATGGGAATATGCCATATTGCTCTCCCCTGGGGGTCGAATGTTTACGCGTTGAAGATCCGGAATTGGAAGTCGGCTGCGCCGAGAGCGGAAATCGCACGATCGATCTTCTGCGACGTTTCCGGCCCTCGGGGGTCGAACATCAGACCCACGACGGTTCCGCTATGGGCGACCTGGACGCCGAAGGCTCCACATCGGCTGGCGATCTCCTGAAGCGCGCGAAGACCTGGTTTCGGCAGGAACCTCTCATTCAGGTTGGCGCTTGCGGTTGCAACCCTGCCGATGAGATCCAGATCTCCAAGCCTGATGGCCCTCCTGAGGAGGCTGCGTAGGGACTTGAAGGCCCCGGCTTCGAACGTGTCATAGCGGGCCGGCACGAAATCGAGTGTCGGGACCGTCTTCAACGGCTCGGTATCGACACTGATGATGTCGATCGGAGGAACGGGTCGGTGGAATGGCTCGATCACGATCCCTTCCCGCTGGGCGAACAATACGGCGCTCTGAGTAAAGAGGGTGGCGTCACAGGCCGTCTCCGCCTCGACGGCGACGCGCATGATCTCTTCCTGGGTCCAACTGAGACCAAGGTAGTCGATGGCTGCGTGGATGGCCGCCAGCACATCGGCGGTCGACGAACCAAGGCCTCGGCCGGCGGGTATGTCAGACGCAATGACAAGGTGTCCGCCGCAACGTTCAATTCCTGCCCGGCGCATGGTGAGTTCGGCAGCCCTGCGCGCTTTTTCGCGGGAGCAGGGAGAGACCGTTACCTGGTCATGTGAGTTGGGAAAAAACACCGCCTCTGACCTCAGATGACGGCAGGGAAGCGAAACCAGTCCCCGATGTTTATGACTTCTCTCGTCTTCGAATATACCCTGCAGGATCTCACCGTGATGAGCCCAGGCCTCTCCAAATCCTCGCGCCTTCGGCATTTTCGACCTCCCATGCTCCCGTGAATGACGGACGAGCCAATTTGATCCTGTCACTGAGCGGGGAAAAACTCCACACGAGCATTGTTAAGTTTATGCAATTTTTTGTTGAGTTCTTTGCAAAAGACGGGACCCGTATCATGCAAGATGTGTGCGATCCAGCTCGCCGCTATCTCTGCTTGCGGATGTCGCGAACGAACCGCCAGGGATCAGTCGATGGACGACTGGGTGCCGTTTGCCTTGTCCCGCGAACTGCTCGCAATTCTGCGACTTGCAGCCTGCCAAACACGGCACATAATTGCGCGCAAACGCTTTTCCTGCATTGGGCTAGCCAGGTCGCTTGGCCGGGAGATATCCAGTATTCCGGTCATATCCTGATGCAGCTTTTCGAGGATGAACGGTTGTCTCCGACTCTGATGCTGGTTTCCCCCAGTTTGGACTTTCTTCTTTTCATGAAGCATATGCTGGAAACAGACGGTTTCGCCGTGGTACTGGCCAAAGATCCCGACGAGGTCGTCGAACGGGCCGAAATGATCAGGCCGCAGGCGGTGATCGCCGAGTGCCGTGCCTCAAGCACGATGTGTCGTGACCTGTGTACACGGCTGAAGACCGCACAGTCGACACGCGCGATAGCCTTCATACCTTTGATCGAACAGGGTGCGGAGGCGCTTTACCTCGAGATGATCCAGGCAGGGGCTGACAGGCCGTTCCATCGCCCGTTCGAACCAATCAAGCTTCTCGAATATCTCCGTACACTGTCTGCCGACGGGCAGCGCTCGGACCAGCAGGGAATCTTGAAGTCAGGTGGGATCGAACTCAATGTCCGGAACCGCAGGGTTCAGCGCGATGGCAGGATCGTCCAGCTGGGTGCTCTGGAGTTCAATCTCCTGCAAATTTTCCTGCAAAGTCCGGGCCGGGTCTTTCGCCGCGAGGAGTTGATCGCACTCGGCTGGCCCGCCAATACATTCGTTGACGATCGTACCGTCGATGTCCGGATCGGGCTGCTGAGGAAATCACTGCGCGCAAACGGCGGAACAGACGTTATCCGTACGGTCCGCGGCATCGGCTACGCATTCGATGCCGAACAGGACTGACGCTTGATAGGCTTGCGGCGGATCTTTCCGCTCCACTATGACATTTGGCTGGAAAGCAATGCCGGAGCTAACCCAGCTCGGGCAGCGGCACAAAGGGACGCCCCCGGTGAAGGAAAATCTGACCCGCACAGGGCCGGCCTCGAGGACTGCCTGGAGATCCCGTTGAACACAAACGGCCCGCATCCCAAGATCGGGGAGGCCCTCATACCGTTCCCGTCCATCATCATGGACCGCCTTCGGAGGGCGGTGGCTGCTGGCGACCAGGCGGTGTTGTTCCGTATGGTCACGGAATAAGCTTCAACCGCGTCGCGTTGACGGCGGCTTGTGCACTCGTACCGGCATCGAGCTTCTTACGTGCATTGGACATGTGAAAACACACGTTGGAATACTTCATCCCTTCGATGATCGCGATGTCTCGAAGCGACTTTCCCTGGGCATACCAGGTCAAACAGGCGACTTCTTGAGGTTTCAGTTTAACAAGCATTTTTCCGTTTGCCCGACCACGGACCCGCAATCGAGCGTGAATATGCCCGACGGTCGCGGCTGCAAAAACGGGGTCGATTTCCAAACTGATCATTGAAGCATCGTGGCGAGAGGCTACCGTGAGCATTGCCATTCCCCCGAAACCGATTGAAATCGGGAATGACAAGCCTGACCGGATGTCAAACGCCGCCGCCCGGCTAAAAAAATCCCGGGCCCATTGATCTTGGTCCTGGTAGTTGCTGGCGGACCACCGGAACGGACGCATTGTCCGCCTTGCCGTGTTTACGACCGGGTCGATGGAAAAATATGAGTTAGCGAGATAGTCCGATTGCCAGGCATCAGGATAATTCGACCTCGCGAAGATCTTCCGCGAGCCCAATCCGAGATAGGCATAAAAATCGAATCCGGACTCGCGAGTCAACGCAGCAAGGAAGGGCTCGAAGTCCGAATTTGTCTCGGCGGCTTCCAGCGCATCATTCAGCGCCTGCAACAATCGAGTCATGACGGTCCCGTATTGATTTTTGACAGGCTTGATCCGGTGCTGCACAAACCCGCAAAGCTCGCAATCGATTACGGCTGCGTGGGATATTTCGGATCAGACCAGATTCAAGGTTGTCGCGATGGCGGTAGCCTGCTGCAGCGTCATGGCGTCCAACCGCGTTCGTGCTTCGTCAAGATGGAAACGAACAGAGGTCTTGGCTAGCCTGAGGAGCATTGCGATCTCCTCCATCGTTTTTCCTTCCGCAGACCACTTCAAACATAGTGCTTGCCGAGGCGTTAGTCTCGGAGAGGCCGTCGAGGTGGGAACTGCGTCAAGTAAAGTTAGATAGGCATGCACGAGCGTCGCGGCTGCCGCCGCCTTGATAGGATCATCGAGATCTTCGATAGCAAGGCGCGCCTGCCCTGAAGCGAATGTCAGGATCGCGGTTGATCCGAACCCCACCGAAACCGGGATGGAAATTCCCGACCTGATGCCGAGTTCCGCGGCTTCTTCGAAAAACCGTAGGACTTGACGCGATGGTTTGGCTTGGGGCGCCGTGCCGGACCATACAAACATTTGCTTTTTTGACATTGAGTTTTGGATCACCGGATCTATCCGGTAATAGGAGCATTCGAAATAGCGTTTTTGCCAGATCTGTGGATAGTTCGAGAGAGCATAGGTTTTTGCGCCGCTGAGGCGCAGATAACAAAAATATTGAAATCCCCATCGCGCCGTTACTCGGCGCAGCACGCGTGAGACGTCACGCTGATCGCTGGAAAGGGACACTTCCTCTATAAGGCCATCCAATTTATCGCTCATCGGGCCACCTCGCGGTGCTAATCTCGGATTTGACTGGATACATCACACCAGCGGTTACATCTCCGAGCGCAGATCCTGACCGGGCAAATTGAGGGTCTTCACGCGTATTTGATGACATATGATCACTTTGAAGCGCTGACGTCGGCACGCATCCGCTCCTTCGGAAGCTTGAAACCCCTCAAAAAAGAGAGCTTACCAAAAAAAAGCGATCAAGGCTCAATGTGGTTTTCGAACTTCGCGAGGCCGTCATGAAGATCATTGTCCTGCAGACGTCAAACCACCATGTCGAGCAAAGCCTCCTTCAAAAAATGTTCGCGCTTCGTGCCCGCGTCTTCCAAAGCCGTTTAAAGTGGGATGTCTCTGTAGTTGCCGGCGAGGAGCGTGACGAGTTCGATGAACTGGATCCCCACTACCTGCTCGCGGTTGGAGAGCATGATGAAGTACTGGGTACTGCTCGCCTCCTGCCCGCAACAGGGCCAACAATGCTGGAAAGGAAGTTTCCAATTCTCTTGGCGCCGGGACGATTCGCACCGCATAGCCGCATGGTGGAAAGCTCCCGATTTTGCGTCGATACGCATTCACCTGGCCGGGCGATGGGCCTACTACATGACGCGACCCTAAGCCTGTTCGCGGGGATCATCGAGTGGTCGATCAAACACGATTATCAAGAAATCGTCACGGCGACGGATCTGCGCTTTGAACGGCTGCTGCGGCATGCGGGGTGGCCGATGAAGCGGCTTGGAGAGCCGCAACTGATAGGCAATGTTGCAAGCATCGGGGGGATCCTGAGGGCTGATAGTCAAAGTTTGGAGCGAGTCCGGCCGGCTACTTATGAGCTGATCGAAGCGAAGGCTTTTTTTCCGGTCCAGAAGAAGATGGGTACGCAGAACGGGTGGTCGCGGCGTTCGACACAAATCCCGGTTCCGGTGGCTTCGATTGGACTGCAAGATGATTGATCGCCCACATCTCATGCAGGCGCATCGGATTTTCTCGATGAGAAAGACAACAAGATAGAGGTCACTCTGGTTTTCTATACATGCTGTTGACGCTCGCTCATCCGGGTCAAGGCATAGCGGACCGCGGCGGCGAAGCGCGATTTGCCGGAGATGGGGGCCGGTTCGATTGCCAGCCACCGGGCCGACCGTGGCGGCAGGCGCTTAGCGTGGTTTAAGGGCCGGCATTTTCAGTCGGCCTTGATGATCGTACGCAGGTCCTCAATTACGAAAGCTGGGTACCGAAACCTCAAAAACGGTCAACTATAAAGTCCATAACACACTCGAATTTACCAAGAGGCAAAGCTACTTACGGCTTTGATAGTCAGCTTATGAGCATTGACGCGCACGACGTCTACTGCATATTTCGAGAAATCGGCTCTATAGGCCTTGTCATTTTCCAGAGAAATGGTCTCCTTCTCAGGCGAAACCCCCGCTCGAGAGAACTTATGTTGGGGGACATTAACACCGAATTCGTTGAAATGTTGAAACAGGTCAGAGCGCTGAACCTCCGTTTCGGCTTTATATCGGACCAAAGCGGCATGGCTGCTGGTACCCATGGGAAGTCAGAAGCTGCTGCCCTGATCAGAATACTCGACCAGTTGCTGGCTATTGGTGGAACGATGCCAGATTTCTGGATGGCAGGAGCATCGCCGCGACCGAATGATACTCGATTGAACGCGAGGAATCATCCGCGGCAGAAGCCGGAAGTCGACATGATCCTCCGAGCGCTAGACCGGTACGGGGTCGATACCAGCGAAGCCGTGTTCGTCGGTAGCTCTGCAGCTATTTTCGCCGCAAGCAATGCAGGTGTCACGGGGATCCATTGTTCCGGTTGGGGAAGTGACCGAACCTCTTGCGCGCAAATTGCGATCGAACCCCGACGCTCATCTCCCCATGAAATCACGGAGGTCCAACAGCTTCGCGCCGCGATCGAACAGATATTGGGGGTGCGTCATCGCACCGGAAACCGCTGCATCGTCGCCCAATCAGAGTGACTGCCGCTGCGTCAGCGGCTGCGATCTCTGTCCTTTTGTTGTGGCGGGCGAAGCTTGATCGATTTCCGGATCTCGCGATTTCTCTGTTGCGTTTTCTGACGCTCGCGATCGCAATGGTCGCTTTCCAGCCTATCATGCTCGGCGTTGGATCGGGCGATACGCGATACGTCGAGAGATCGGTTGTTCGAACTTTTGTTGACGACGCCCTGCTCCGCAATATGATCTCGCCCGGCGGCCGACTTCGTTTCCAGGCTGTCCGAACTGCCTTTGTCCTTGCCAGCCTCGGCGCGATCACGGTTCTTTGCGACGCGGGCGTCGAGCTGTAGCCCGACGACCTTTCCGATGATATTCGTCGCTTGCTCGAAGATCAGCCGATCGGATGGATTGGCGATTTTCGCGGCAAGACTCACGGCGGCGTTCGCCAGCGTTTGTTTCGCCGCCGTCGCCTGCGCGGCGCTGATTGGTGTCGATCGCAGCATATGCTCTTCGCCTTTCTCTCTCGTGGGATCACGGCCATTATGGACGGCTGTCTCAAGCCGCCGGTATTCGCGTTGCAGTCCAATTGATAAATCCTGGCTCAGCTCGCGCGCCGTGCTTGGCGCGGATCGATCTTTCGCAATTCCGTCCAGCATCTTGATAACAAGTCCGACCGAGCGGCGGCTCTGCTCGAGCCGTCTCCTGGCGTCCTCCAGTCTCGGCGCAGTCGGCGTCTCCCGGACCCTGGCCAACACCTTATCGATCACGTTGCTCGGGGCCGTGGCTCCCATCCGGCGGAACATCTCCCATTCCCAACGCTTGACGGGGGGAGGACCGACACGCTCGATACGCTTCTGACGGTCGATCGGGATTCCGCGCTCGCGGGCCTTCTGCGCGAAGCGGAGCCGCCACTCGGTGAAGTCGCGGATATTGGGATTGAGCATCTTTCCGCTACCGTTGCGCAGCGCGACGATCACATGCAGATGCGGATGCTTCTCAAGGTCATGGCGATTGTGGACGGCATAGGCATAGCGGTGGCCGGCGAATTGCTCTTTTAGGAAGTCACGGCCGGCATGGACGAGTTGATCACGGTCGACATTCGCCGGCCCCGACAGCAACAGGTGCATGAAATCCCGCGGCTGGCGGGTCTGCATGAGGGCGCCGACGACCTTCCCCTCCGCCGTCAATTGCTTGTGATCGCTGGTGGTAACCTCGCGCCGCTCGGCGCCGTTCAGGTATCGTCCACTCTTGCCGGGACGCTCCTCGATATGCGTTGTCGTCGAAAGCGTCACCTCCGCGCCCCTGCGCTGCATGGAGTGGAGGGTTGCGGTGAGACCCTTCGGGCCGGAGGAGAACTCGGCCGGATAGCGCGAGATCGGCGTGACCCCCTCTCGCCGCAAGGCCTCCTCCAGGCGGACATCGATGGCACGCGCGGCATCAATCTCGCCCGGGATGCGGTTGCGGCCGCTTCGATCCGACCTGTCCTTCTTTTCGTGGGCAATCACCAGCGCGAAATGCAGCCGTGTCTCCCCCTTCACGCCCTCGCTCACGCTGAAGGCGTAGGTCCGCCCCGTGTCACCGGCATGATGGAAACCATCCTCTGCGAGCGAACCGAGTGCGCGGGCTATGTCTTCCCGACCGGTGCTTTCAAGCTCGTAGGTCAGGCGAAGAACGTCCTTGCTGCCCTTGCGGCTTCCGAACTCTCTCTCCCATGAGCGCACGGCTCCATTGAGGTCGGAGACTTCGCGTCCGTCCTGGTCGCGCGCCTTCTCTTCCTTGCTCTGGTAGGAAAGCACGTTGCGAGCGGAGCTCGCGCCGGCGCCATAGGACAGGACCTTGACGACGACTGCGTTGTTGCCCGCCGCGCGGCTGAGTGCCGAGGCGGCGCCGGGATGCCTCGCGGAAGGTGGGCCGGTTTTCGCGATCGACTGCCGTTTCCCGCCACCGCCGCCGCCGCCGCGCCGTCGTAGTTCATCTTCGATAAGATCGAAATAGCCAGGCAGCCGACGGCCTTCCGGCCTAGACCTCGAGCGACTTTTGGAAGGCTCGTTCATCATGTTTCCTGATCAGGTCAACGATATAACAGGATGGCCGAACGAAGGCGGCGTCACGGATCGCATCGAGGGAGAGCATGACCTCGTCCAGCTTCTGCGTGATCGCGTTAGCGCTGCCAGCATGTCTGCCATACTCGCCGAGAAACGCCTCATTGCGAGAGGCAAGTTCGCGCAGGAACTGGTGCATGTTTGCCAGTTGACGATCGTGTTCGTCGAGCATCGCCGGAACGTGCATGATCTCCCGGGTGACGATCAGCTTGGCGACGACGTTAATGGAGATCTCGAGCCGCGCGGCAAGGGCCTCGACATTGCGCAGCACGTGATCGGGCAGGCGGAACATGATGGGCGGCTTTCGCATCCGATCTATAGCCCCCTGGCCTTCAGTGCCTCGATGATGAGCCTGTGCGTCGCCGACGACATTTGCTCGTGGCGTTCCAACGAGACCTGGAAGATTTTTGTCAGCACCTCGTCATCAAGATAAAGGGATATGCGTTTTCGCTTCCCTGCGGCACCGACCGCGGAGGCGCGTGCCTTGGGCGCCGATCGCTCACTGCGTTGATGCTTGCCCGGGCTGGGGGTTTCCGAGCGCAAGGTGTTAGGAACGTCTCCCCGCCCCTGAGGAACGTCATCGGGCATGAGCGTATCGAGGTCGATGCTGGTGGGCATGTACGAGGTCGCTGCCTCCTCCACGTCCTTCCCCTTTTCTTCCCGTGATCGGGTCAGGGCGAGAATGTTTCCAGCCGGCGTTCTTTCCCTCGACATCGTTTATGCTGCCTCCGCCTGGAGTAGGCCGATGAACTCGTTGTTGATCCTCTTCACCAGATCAATCGCATCAAGCACACTTTCCGAGGCACGTCGCTTGGCCGAGGGCGTCAGCGAGGGATTATTCCCGATGGCGGAAAGTTTGGAATAGAGCGAGCCGTAACCGGCGCCGACATCGCTGAAATGGTTGCTTTTCCGGACAACTGTCTCGACCATCGGGATCTTCCCGCTTGTCAGGATCGCGTGGACCTCGGGCAAGGACCGGTTGTGCCTGAGGGCGATCATGTCCACGTAGTTCCAGATCGCTGCATAAGGGATCGGTCCCTGATCCCGTTTCCTCGAGATTTCCTTCAGGATTGTCGCCACCTTGATGGCTGACGTCGCGGCGGTCGGCTCGGGGATGACCGGAATGAGAATGGCGTCGCACTCGTGATACACTTCGACAGCGCGCTGATGCACGTAGCCGCCTACATCGTAGATTCGAATATCCGCCTCCGGAGCATTGTCGAGCCGACCCCGAAACCCGTCTCCCGGGGCAACGCGCAGATGAAGCAACGTTCCGTCGGTCGGCAGCAACCCCCGCTTCATGGAGACATTGTACCAGCGCGTCGACGACTCCTGCTCGTCGCAATCGATCAGCAGCGTTCTGTGCCCTTGCTGGGCGAACTCCGCTGCAAGATTGACGTTGAGGGTCGATTTCCCGGCGCCGCCCTTGAAGGTCGAAATGGCAAGCGAGAGAGGTTTGACTGTCATGGAATTCCTCAACCGTTTGAGTCGGACAACCGGCATCGCGACCAGAGATCGGGCCGAGTGACATGGATGAACAGCCGCTATACGCCGAGACAGGGCGTTGTCGTCGCACCAACGCCCTTGGCAGACGCGCCCGAAATCCAGCGTTCGGGCACGAAGTTTCGCTCAGAGCTGTCCGCGCTGTCGCGCCGCGATCAGGTCATCGTTCAGCCGCGCCGTTTCGCGGTCATGGGTCGCATCGACAAGCACATCCCTCGCCGGCCAATACCGCGGGATCGGCAGGACAAGGAGCATGAAGAGGCAGATCGTCTCAGCCTTGAACCAGAAAGAGCTGGAATAGAAATCGGCCGCCCATTGCCAAAGCACCTCAGTTGTTCCTGACGGCCAGAACGCATACGACAGCGTCAATGCAATCGCGTAGCCCAGGAAACCCGCGACCAGAGCGCAGGCCGCTGGAACCGGCAAAAAGTTCGCGAAAAAGATCAAGAACCACGCCGCCCGGAATGGAAAGGTGAAGGCCCTGACCGCCAGTCGATGCACCACCATCTGCCTGTCTCCACATGCAAATTGAGCGTCTGGACGACATTACTTTCATCTTGGCACATTTTCAATACTTGCACTACAGTACAAGTTTGTGCATGATCAGGCAAGCAACAGCTGACGGATGCGAACATGAAAAATGGCGCATGGCGACCCTATCGCCCCCTCAGAGGGACCCTTCTCGCGTCCTTGATCACTCTGCCGATAGCCGCGCGGGCCGGCACGCCGGCGGAGTTCGTCAGCTATTGCCAGAACGCTTATGCGCGAGGGCAAGACCTGCCCCCCGGGCCGCGGACGCCAGCCGATACGATGTCGATCGCAAAACGGCTTGATCTGCAAAGCGTCAGCCCGGAAGCCGCGCTGAGCGCCAGCGCATTTCTCGTTGCCGATAGGGCAGTTGTTAGTTTGGCCGGGGTGCAAGGCTGCCTTTCTGCCGACCGATTAGAATATGCGGATGTGGTCGCGACATGCGCCATGATCTCGCTTGCCGGATTAACTGCTGTTGTTGGCGAGGCAAAAGCAAGTGCCGGCAACGCGTTCCCGTTCCATGAGCTGACGTGGAATCCTGGTCGACCGACCGTGCGCTTCGCGGAATGCTTTTTCATGGAGGAGGGCGCGGTGCGGTCGCTCTCGGAAACGCTCATTATCAGGGGAGTAGCGTTTGCCTCTCGCGACGGCTCGGGGCGACCCCGCTTTCCGGAATATGCCCGAGCCGAAGAAGCCGCGCGCAACGCAAGAGCCGGGATCTGGGCCAACGCCCATTTCGCGCATCCCTGCGGTGAACGCTACCACGCCAATCCAACAAAACTCTGATGCGGATCTGGGCACTCATGGTGATTTCGACGATCGCAGTTTCCGGCCTTTATGTTGGCATCACCATCATGCCAATGCTTGGCGGCGTCAAAATTCCACGCGCTCAAGAGGTCTCGCCTCCGGTCGTTCCTGTTCAGACATCGCACGCCGAACGTCCGGCGACCGGTGATGGGGCGCGCGCACCGTCCCAATTCCTGCCGTTCCCTGCGGAAGCGCAATTCGAGACCGGCGATACTTGGATCTCCGGCGGGCGACGGTATCGGCTCTATGGACTGCAGGCGTGCCTGCGCGGCACCAGCATCACAATTTCCGGCGGTGCTGTCCGGGATTGCGGAGAACTCAACGTGATCATGACACAGGCCCTGATCAGGGACACGCGACCCGTCTGCACGAATGTTAAGGATATCGACGGGAACAATGCGGTCGTCGCGTGCCAAACGACGGCAGGCCAACATCGCTACGATCTGGCAACCTATATGATCGCTCAAGGATGGGGATTTGCCGCGGTCGATGGTGCCGGGCATTTGATCGTTCCCGGATATGGGGTTGCCGAGGAAAGCGCGCGTTCCGTGCGCGCGGGCCTCTGGGCCTATTCCGACTTGCCGCACCCTGTCTCAATACTCGCGCAGCAGGCGGGGGTACCGCGATGAAAGGTGCCACCGTCTCGATGATATTGCTTGCCGTAACCCCGACGGCATCACCGGCCCAGGGCCGACCGACCGACGTGCCACGCCAGATTTACGGCAAGGTGCAGGTTGTCGATAGCGTCACATTCCAATTCATCAACAGCCGTCAGGTTGTCCGGCTCGCTGGATACGAAGCCCCTCGCCTGGAGCAGACGGCGACGAGCGACGACGTGACGTGGCCGGCGGGGCAGGTCTCGCGCGCTTGGATGATCCTTCGAACGCTTGGCCAGAACGTCAATTGCACGCCGATCGGTCGCGACACCAACAAGGTCCTGATCGCCCATTGTTTTGTCGGCGAGACCAATCTGGCGGCGGCCGCCATTGCGGAGGGCATCGGCTACGCGTTCAACTACCGCAATGAACCTCAGGTGCCTGCCTATTTCGATATCGAGAGAAAAGCCCGCGGGCTCGGGTTTGGCGTCTGGTCGTCGCCCGACTTGCTGCCGCCGTGGCTTTACACCGTATCTATCCCGAATGACGCACAATCCGACAGCCGTTCGCCAGAGTCCGCGGTGGGCCTGCCCCTTCCCTTGCCGGCCACCCCGGACGGCCCGTTGTCTTTCTCAGACACGCATGGAGGTTGAATGAAACGCTCTACCGAATCCCTGGCCGCTGCGGCGCTCCTGTTTGTCGTGCCCCCGATCGCGGCCTGCGCGCAAGACGGCGCCACCAAAACGCAGATCGAACGACGCGATCCGGACTTTTGCGGCGCGGGCGGCGCCGGTTGCGATCCGGCGGAGGTGCAGCAATGGAAGGCGGTCGGCAACAGACTTGCCGACCTGTCCTCGGCCGATCTCAGCCAATACGCCTATGCTTGCGCGAAACACCCTGAATGGAAGAAGGAGTGCGAAACCGATGCCATCGCTATCCTGAAGCGTCTCGGAATCGAGGGATATTGAGGTCGCGATGAGTAGGTTTCACGATGGTGCCGGTTTCGCCACCGCAATCTCTCTTCTCGTTTGAACTGGGGGCGGTTACGCGATCAACGAGTTGCTGCGAACCGGTCAGATAATCGAACTCGAACAAGAGATCGCCCGGCTGAAGACCGAGGTACAGCAGAGGTTGGAGGTAGGGCTTCCAAACGACGAGGAGGCAAGAGCTGCGATCGCCAGGTCTGGCCGCTCGATCCGGATGTCCGAATGTATACCTCGCCCGGCTGTGCCCGACGTTACCTGCACCGGCATCATCACCACGGCGAGCGGCTCGTTTGCAGGCACGAAGCGGCCCGGTGTCCTGTCGTTTGCGAGGATCGATGGTGCCTGGACGCAGATCCAATAGATGATACGGACGTAGGTGAACAATGAGAGCGATCATGATCTTTGTCGCAGGTTTGACCGGCACGGCCGGAGGGCTAACAGCCGGGCCGGCCAAAGCCGAAGGCGCCTCCTGGGGATGTCAGGTCTTGTTATGCGCAGCATCGAAGAGCCCGTCCTGGCATGGCGTCCCCTATTGCGTCCCGCCCATGACAAGGCTCATCGCCGCGATGTCGAGGCCCGGATTTTCGTGGCCCATTTGCCATGAGGCCAACGCGGGAAAGCCAGGGCGGGAAATCTACGAGGATTGCCCCTCGGGAACCACGGTCGGCTACAGCTCGCAAGGCGACAACGGCGGCCGCGGCCAGCCCGACCAATGCATCAAGACAGTCGATGTTTGCCGGTCGCCGAGCCGGCGCGAGCCTAACGCCGCGTTAACAGGTTTGACGGGAAACCGGCACTACCCGGAGCCTGAGAGCTGCATTCAGGAGATCGTAACCCCTCGGCCGTGGCGCGCGGATCCCTGGTTCTTCGATATTCCGAATGACACAGGCGTGAAGGAGAGGTTCTGGTTCAATCTGAACCACTAGCGCGCACTGAGACCTGCCGCAGCGGCGAAGATCAGGGCGATGTTTCGTTCGATTTCTTTAGTCTGCGTCGCGCTTTCCAGACCGCTATCCGAGGGAGGTCGGCTTCGGTGACCTTGAGCAAATCCTCGATAACGACTTTCCACTCGCGTTGCATCTTGTCGAGGGTCGACAGTTTGACGTCACGCATCGCCCGGGCCACTTGCGATATGTATGCTTCGTCCACGCCCAGCTGTTCGGCCAGCACCCTGTTCGTTACGCCACGCTCAGCCTTCAATCGCTCAATGCCGATCGCGAGCCGTTCCTGGAATGTCAGTATCTCCAATGAAGAGATGTCGATGGGTTCGACCGGAATGTCGCGTTTCACTCGAGGCATCGAACGTCTTCCTTGGTCGCAGATCCTGTTGATCGACGACGGCTGGATACTCCAACAAAGTGAAGACAGAGCCCGCCACGCCTGTGGAGTCGCACTATCCGAGATAGACTCTTGCTCATCCAATACCCGATATCGACTGGCAACCTACACCACCATGCGTAAGCCGGTTGTTGTTCATCCATGTTGCTGGATAGTTCACACCTTCGTTACGCCTCTTACACCTACACCGCTAAGATCAGCTGGTGCAAGCGGACTAGTGAGGGATTGCCGTCCACATAGCGGCCAGCATAGAGCGGGGCCCTAGATCGCATGCGTATAGTCGTCCGAAACAGTCCGGCCTATGCACTGGCCGAAATCACCGAAAACGAGGCCGCCGCACTCCGCGCCTGGTACGGCAATGCAGCGTCGAGCGAGGACGAAGCCATCGCTCTTTCGGTAATCAGGCGCGTCAAGGTGATGAACGGCTGGATCGAATGCGACTGCCTCGCCGGTAAGTGCCAGCCATTGCTCGCCCCGATCCGGCAGGAGCGCACATTCACACTGCGGCGGCTGACGCCGAAGGATGACGATCCTCTTCGACACGAGGAAAGACCTAACCATGCGCGCGCCTGCCCCTTTCATGTCGACAAGGACGCCATTCCGGCGCTCGTCGATCGAAGCTATCACATCCGGCCAGTCAGAAAATCCGATCGCAGCTACATTGACGCACTGCCGGCCATTCCCGACCGCCTTGCGGATATCGCGGACCCGGATCCCGCCCGATCGCCCGATCGAAACGATCGGCCATCCAGGCTTGGAGGCATCCTGTGGCAGTTGCTCGATAAGGCCGGCACGAACGTTATCCAGCCGCTGCAGGACGATCCCGATCTTGCGCTGCAAGATCAGCTTTCAAGGCTCCGTGCCGCCGCGAAGGGGCTCAGGGTCCTACGGACCTGGACGCTTAGCGCGTTGATGTCGACCTGGGCGGCCGACTACTGGGAACCTGAGAGCCGCTGGCAACGACTGCTCGAAAGCTCGCGCTCGGATTGGCCAGCAACGCTTCGCCGCACCGGCTTTATGCTGCTGTTTGCGACAAGCGTATCCACCCAGACGATCATGCCGGCGTCGTCGTCGCGGGCGATCGACGTGCTTGGAAGAGTGCGGCAACCGTTGCGCGGCCATCCAGCGTGTCGCGGCCCCTTCCTGACGTTGCTGAATGTCGACTTCCACGATGACGACGAAGGGCCGGTGCGGGCAGTCCAGGCCTATGCACAGCCGGTCTATAACGGTGACACCCTGTTTCCGGTGGAATCCGGTTTTGAAAGGGAGGTTTCGCATCTGTTATTCTGGCTTCAGAGGTCACTATTCGAGGCCGCCCCGGAACTCCGCGTCAAGGTCACCAAGCCGCTTTTCGCGTCAGAAACGCCGTTCGGACCATGCCGACCGGACTTCGTAATAGAAGCGACTTACGATGAGCGTAAGCCCGTAACGCTCATCGTCGAGGCTTTCGGCATGGAGACCGAAGAATATAGAGAGGCCAAGGAGAGGACCGTTTCGCGAATGAAGCATCTCGGACCGAACTTCGGCATCTCTGCCGAGGATCTCGCGGAGGGGAAAGCGTCAGTCACTGCCAAACGCCTGCAAGACTGGGTGATCGATCGGATTCGTAATGCGTAAGGCAACCCAAATAGGATCGGAAGCTCTCCCGAGCGATTTTTGCCCGAAGGCGCGCGTCGGCCTCTCTTGTGCAGAGGGTGATGCAAACCGCCGGCACCCTGCTCCTCTTCGAGACCGTCCTGCGCATGCTCGAGGCGTGAGACGGCTCCGCAGCGTCTAGGTGAAGGCAGAGCTCGATCGCTCCTGGTGCAGGAAATATCCTGACAACCGGCTCGCGGCGTCCTGGCGCGCCGGACAGTCCTGATCAGGTGTGTTGAAGATCGGCGTAGATAGCCTCGATGCGCGTGGCCTCCTCGTCCGTCAGGGCGGCGAATTCCCTTTCACGCGCCCGCTTCGACAGTTTGCCGTCGTTCCGGCGCAGGAAACGGAACAGGAGATCGAACAGCCTGTCCGGCATGTCGATCATCCGAGCGATTTCAGCTCTGAAGCTATCGTAAGTTTTCAGGAAGGCGGTCTCTGCGGGCAGATCGACGTCAATTGTCCGCGCCACGCATTCGAACAGGAACTCCGCGTGCGGCGTTGCATCGAAATAACGGTAGAAATCGCCCGTCTCATTCAGCACGTCGACATTGCCGCGATCGGTTGAGCGCCAACGGATATGGGGTAACAGACGGCGCGAATAGGTCTCCAGCGTGCGCCGGTAATCGTCGATGCGATCGAGAATGACAGCCGAGGCGGGAAACACCAGCCCTGGCGGATTGAAACCGCGCTCAGCCAGCACATGATGGATGAGGTAGCGGTGCAGACGTCCGTTTCCGTCCTCGAACGGATGGATATAGACGAAGCCGAAGGCGAGCGCAGCGGCCGCAAGGACCGGATCGAGCCGCCGCGCCGCGCCGCGGTCGAAGGCGGTCAACCCGTCGATCAATGCCGGCAGGTCCTCATGTCTTGCGCTGACATGATCTGGAATGGGCGCGCCGCTCAAGCGATCATGCTCGCCGACAAAGCCGCTATCAGTGCGCAAACCGAGGTGCACGAAACGCGCGTCACCGATGACAACTCGCTGCAATCGCTCCAGTTCGGCGCGGTCGATGGGATGGCGGCCGGCCTCCCCGATCACCTGCCCCCATCGCTGGATGCGATCTTGTGGTGGGTCTTCGCCCTCGATCTGGAAACTCGACCGCGAATCCTTCAGGAGCAGGAAGGCTGCGGTGCGGGCGAGCAGGTCGGCCGGCACCTCGGCAATCAGGCGCCGCGCCTCCTCGCCGAGATTGCGGGCGACGAAAGCGTCCAGCACAGGTGTGCGGAAGATCATCGGGCAGAAATCGGGTGTGCCCGGCAGGTTGTTTTTCACCCGATGGCGCGGGGATGTCGTTCCATCCACCGCCCATTGGAGATCGGGATCGACGATAGGGGCATAAGTGCCCTGGACCGCGTCATCGAGATCGAGCCTGGCATCGAGCAGCCACTCATAGAGAAACCAGAGACGCCGCGCATATGCGCCGGTCGGTGCAGCCCGGACGATCTCGGTAACGGGCTCCGGCCCTGTCACCTGAAACAGAGCTTTGAGTACGGCCAGATCCAGTCCTTCGTAACGCAACGCGAAGGTCAGATGACCCATGAGGCTGGTTTCAGGTTGGTGGCGAGGCGTGTAGAGCTTCCAGCCGTCAGCCTGATAGATCTTGTGGCGCGGACCAATGGCGGCAAGGTTGATCGGCGCAGGGACGGGCAGTTCGAAGGCGTCGATCAGGGCGGCGTAGCCGACAGGGAGCGCTCGCTCCGGTAACCAGCGCCCGTGAAAAACGCTCATTGCGTCTGAGAATGGCTTCTTTTGCCCAAGCGTCATGAATTTCGATACTCGCTCGCGAAAAACGATCGTCAGACGATGAATGTCATGAAAATCAATCTCAGACAATGAAAATCGATACAATCAGGCCACGATGCATGAAATTCAATTCAATGCCGGATCGGGACTAGGGCCGATTGGTGAGTCACAAGGAAGAATGCCGCGGCGCACCGAGTTCCGCGCAAGGTCAGGCCGTTATACAGTCGCAGTCGTCTAGGCGAGTCCAACAGTAATCTCCGGGTCATGAGGACCCACATGAAAAAAGGCCGCATTCACTGCAGCCTTTTTGTTCGACGCAACGGCGACAGTTGCCGCTCGACTGTCATCGATCGTGTTCGGCTGGGTTGTTTATGACATCCATGTGCCGGATATTCCACCGGCAAGAAGATCGTGCGGGCTTCGCTGCTGGCTCTGACCGATCTCGACGTGAAAGACCGGATGGTGTTGACCATCGACGCTCTCGCGATCGAGCATCGAATGGATGAGGTGGGTGCTGACGAGGATCAGGACGATGACGACGATCATCGCATGCCCGCCCCGTCGGTAGCGACCGTGCGAGCAGTGGCGCCAGACAATGTTATCGCGCCCGTCCAAGTATCTTTGTCTCGATGCGGTAGAGTCCCTTGGTCGCGGTAATGTAGAGCCAGGTCCGACCACCCTGTGAGGCCAGTGCAATATTCGTCACCGCGTTTACATCTGGCACAGGAACAAATGCAATCTCCTTTCCATCCGGGCTGTAAATTCCAACGCCCAGCCGACTGGCTGCGGAGACCGCAGCGTAGATGTTGCCAGCCGAATCCACCGCAATGCCGTCAGGGCCGGTCTCTTTCCCGTAGTCGACGAGAACTCTCTGATTGCTGGCGGCACCGCCGGCTGCGAGGTCGTAAGCCAGCAGTCGCATTGCTCCGCTCGCCTGCGGGACCTTATCGATGCGCCAATCACTCAGCAGGGGATCGAGTTCGGCCACGTAAAGGGTCTTCTGATCCGGCGAGAGTGCAATACCGTTTGGTCGAGCTATATCAGCGAGAATAAGATGAACGGAGCCATCGGGGTCGATGCGATATACGCCCGATACGGGCTGCTGGATTGTCTCATAACCGAAATAGCGCGGGTCGGTGAAGTAGATGCGCCCCTTGTCGTCGATGTCCAAATCATTGGGAGCGTTGAAGGGACGGCCTTTGTAAAGGCCGGCAAGAATGGTCGAGCGACCGGTTTTCGCGTCGGTCCGGATAACGCTTCGACCGCCAAAATCGGCACCCTCAGTGACAACCATGTTACCGTCATGGTCGAACTTGATTCCGGCTGCCATACCGCTCGGCGAGCGGTACAGAGAGGTCTGACCTTTGGCAGGATCATAGACCCAGATGTTGCCGGCCTCCATACCTGTGGCAAAAGTCATGGTTAAGTCGCAGAAATAGATCCTGCCATCTGGACCGACTGCTGGGCCCTCTGTCCAGTAACCGCCATCGAAGAGCTTCTCAAGCTTGGCTCCGGAGGCGACAATGGGGCCTGCGACAAGCGCAGCGGTCTTTGTCTCGGCTGCGGGCGACAACGTCGCGGTCGTTCCAATGATGACGGCGGCAGCAGCCATGGCACGCCATTTTGGCTTTAGACCCCAAACGCTTTTTAGGTAGATCACTTGATCACTCCAAGGTTCACGAGGATAGATTGGCCCTCGAAACAGGCCGGAATTATCCGATATCCCTCTTTCTTCAGCCGAAAAACCACGTGCAGCGCCGCACATAACTGCATAGGATGCAGCAATAGACATGGCATAGCGGGACTGAGAAGACAGTTATCATATGGAGTTGGATCAAGGTCGCGCGGACGAATACTCGGCTTTGCTGGCCGTGGCTCGAACAGGCTCGTTCAACGCAGCAGGTATAGCTCTTGCACGTCATCCAACGATCGTTTCGAAGCGCATCGCCGCACTCGAGCGTCGGCTGGGGGTGCGTCTCATCGAGAGGACGACGAGACGGGTGCGCCTGACGGACGTGGGTGCACGCCTCACTGAGCGGCTGGAAAACGCCGCCGCCGCCATGTTCGAAGCCGAGCAGGAGGCTGTGGCCGGTGGATCAGAATTGCGTGGGCGGTTGCGTCTTGCTTTCCCGGCTGCCATGGGGCGGCTATGGCTGGCGCCTGCGCTGCCGGATTTTGCCCACCAGTACCCCGGGCTCGATATCGAGGTCGACTACGCCGAGCGCTTCGTCGACCTCGTTGGTGAGGGCTTCGACGCGGCGCTCCGTCTCGGAACGCTTGGCGATAGCCGGTTGATCGCACGCAAACTCGCGGATCATCACATTGTTCTTGGCGTCACCAAGCTATCTGGAGCGGCGCGGAACTCCCCGCCACCCCAAGGACCTCGCAGCTCACAATCTGCTGCGATACACGGGGCCAGTATCATCCCGGGAATGGAAGCTGCGGAAAGGTAGCCTTCGCGAGACAGTCCTACCTAACGGAAACTATCGCTCGAACGACATCGGTGCGTTGCTCGAAGCAGCAAGGCAGGGCATCGGCATCGTCGCATTCGGAGACTGGTCGATGTCACGCGATTTCGAGAAAGGCACATTAGTTCAGGCGCTGCCAGATTGGCGGTTTCTTGCAAACGAGGGAATCTATCTTGTCCGGCCGTCCAAGGAGTTCGCGCCGGCGCGAACTGAAGCATTCATCCGGTGGGTGACGGCTATGTTCGAGAACGGCGTGCCATGGCACCGCTTAGAATCGGAATGATTTTGGCAGTCAATAGTGAAACTATGCCTGCAACCATTTCAAAGAGATAGCACAGCACATTATTTGAGATTTAGCAGTTAATTTGAGATGTCAGTTACTCCGCACGTCTCTCTTAAACTACCCGAGATCGGCGTTGTCCGCCGACGCCACCACGATGACGGTGAAGCTGCCCGAGGGGCTGAAGTGGCACGGATCGCCGGGCGGCTCGGTTAAGCGGTAAGCCGGTCACCGTCTCTTGCGGGCTTTTGACCCAGTCTGCAGAGTTTCGCGACCGAGTTTCGCGATATTGCCGAGGCCCTGTTAATTGTCGGTCAGACCTCATCGAGAAATCAGCTTTTGCCCAATTACTACGCCTAGAGAACTTCCTGCTGCGGCTGCCGCAGGCCCAATAGGATTTATCAAGAGTCTGCGCGCCCCATACACACAGTCCAGCGGCTATTCCCCCAACAAGAGCGGGATAAAATTCCGTCATGTCCACCTCTTGACGTGTCGTGATTATCCACCTTTGAGCGGTCGAATAAGTTTACCACCCGGCAGGTAGGCCACTATCGGTCATCGTGCTGCCTGCACGCCTCCAGCTCTCGTTTCGCGGTATCAAGCAGGGCTTCCTGAACGGGGCCCAGCATTTCGGGAGGGCAGCTTCCGAAGATGCGCGACACGAGTTCCTCGACAAGCTCCGCTAGCCGCGGCGTCAGCCTGGTCGGAAACAGGTGGTCGAGGTCGCTCGGGTCCGCATCGAGGCGCTGGAACTCGCCGCTTAGCGCGCGCATTTCCATTTCGCGTTCTTTTACCATCAGCCAGAGGCCGGGATCGGCCCTGGCGGCGGCAACGATCCGGTCGAGACTTTGCTCGCCCGCAAGATGACGACCCGAGAGGTGTCTGATCTTGACCATATTGTTCTCCTGTTCGTCGGGCGCGCTACCCGTCACGCCGCTCGGCTTCGGATTGCTCCTCATCTTCGCGCAGCGGATCGCGCGCTAGGTCAGCGAATTCGCGCAGATAGGCTCTTGAACTGTCCCCCCTCAGGCGGCCCGAGAGGGCGTCTATCAGGAGTTCGACGTCTGTATTTAGTTTCGCTGGCTCCATTACACTCTCCTCTGCCTGCCGGAAGATCGCTTCATTCAAGGCCTGAAGATCCCCTCCGAATGCCTCTCTGACTTCCTGACGTCGAAGCACCGGCGTATCCGATCTCCGGTTGAGGTTTGGATCTGCGGCGACAGATGAATCGCTCCGTTGCTTGCTCCGTTTTACAGCAGGAGCCGCGTAGACACTTCGATTGAGCTTCTCCTCGTCGATATCGAGATCGAGATCGAGATCGAGATCGACATCATCGGCAGGCTTGGCGCGAGGTCCATTCCTGCCGCGGTGCTTATCTTTCCAGGCAGCAGCGCCAGATGCCTGCTTCTGTCCCGGCTGCTGTTCCTCATTTCGAAGATCTTCTTCGGCCACACCTACTACTCGTTTCTCATCGAGACCCAGGCGACGGCGCAGTTCATCGAGCGAGGAAATGTAGACATGGCGAACACCTTCCTTGACGATGACGCGTACATTGTGGGCCTGTCGAGGGCGTTCGACCGCAGTAAAATCGACGTCAGCCGCCGCACCTCGCGAGCCTGTCTGATCCGTTCGCTTCGGCGCTTTCGTCGCCAACGGGACGGCCGGTTTGAAGTTGTCACTGTCGGCAATCGTCCACTCGACAGGCTTCAGACAGGGCCTTGTCACCATCTTGAATCTCCGCACCTTCGCAAACATCCTCTCTCCGCCGGAATCCAGTTTCATGATGCGCATCAGCGGCATGCCGGTGACCTGCAGGATCGCCTCCTCGGGCTTCATCATCATCAGCGTGTTGACCGGAAGAAGATCCACGGCAACCGGCATTTTCGACACCGAGCGCTGCCTACGGCCATGACGATGGGAATAGGATGATTGCTCGACCCACTCTGTCGTCTTGCCAGCGGCCAACGAGACAGCGGTCGCATCGTCCTGGTTCTGGAAATTCATGAATATCTTGATCGTTGAAGCGCCCATCAGGATCTTCTGGCCGGCGCGCTGGTACAATCGCTCAAGCTGAGCGCCGTCCTGAAGGATGAAGACGAAGCGCACCCCGTTCTTGCGGATCAGAGGGGCGAGTGTCAGGACCGTGTCGATGCGACCGCCATTGCCGAACTCGTCGAGCATCATCAGAACTTCGTGCTCGCCATTGCGTAATTCGCCCATCTGCACGAGCTTGTCGGCCATCTGCTGGATGAAGATCGAGATCAGCCGCTCGTAGATCTGCATCGCATTCCAGTCGGCCTGGACGTAGATCACGAGCCTACGCTTTCGGATGGCGTCGATCGGGATAGTGGTGATCGAGGTCAGCGCCTCGACCAGCGGGTTCTGCAGGAAATTGAGCTTGGCGACGATCTCTGCCGCGATTCCTTCGCCGAGCTTTTCGTGACGACCGGCGAATTTGGTGAGTTGCATGCGGGTCTGGTCGGAGAGCACCGGCTCGTAATTTTCCAGCAATTGGATGATCGCCTTGCGCTCATCCGACATTGAGTTGAGAATCCGGTAGAGTTCGCTGAGCGATTTGCGCGTGTCTGGGCACTCAAGAACAAAACCCAGCATCGCGGTGAGCAGAATTCTCGCGCTCTCCTCCCAAAAGTCGGAGGAGTTCGACCGAAGCCGCTCCGGCAACAGCATCTGCGTCATTTTCTGCAGATCGGTAATCCTCTGGTTCGGATCAGTGCTGATCAGGTCGAGCGGATTGTAGCCGTCTGTGAACCTCGATCCCGGCGCCAGCAGGAAAATCTCGTATCCCTTGTCCTTCAGATATCCCGATGTCTCCGCGAACAATTCGCCGCTCATGTCGAGCACGACCTGCGACCCTTGAAAACTCATCATCGTCGGAATGACGAAGCCACGCGACTTGCCCTGCCCTGGCGAGCCGATGACCATGACGTGTTGGTCGCCATCATTGCGCAGCAGAAGTCCCTGCTTCAGTCCGAGCACGATGCCATGCTTGTCGCGCAGCCGAAAGTCAGAGGCATCTTTCAGGGTCGCCAGGCGTGCCTTGCCCATGATCATCCGGTGACGCTTTTGGATTGTCGCGCCGATTGGAAATCCTATCAGAGCGCCGGCGGCGGCCAGACCACCAAGCGTGGCGAGCACCGTCTGCCGGGAGGGCTTTTGATACGCGCCGGCTGCGTCGGTGGCCCCGAACGGCGCCTGATACATGGCAGCGAGATGATTGCCGAAATACTTGGCAATCTCGGCATATTCACCAGCCTTGGTTGCGACGAGATAGAAGCCGACGCCGTAGGCAATGACGCCGGCATAGGCGGCTGCGAAGATGAGAGCAGTGTGAGTGATCAGGCTGAACATCGACCGGACATGCAAAAGGTAGAGGATCTTGCGCGACAGCGCCCGTCCTCCTTTCAGCATCCAGAGGGAAAGGAGAAAAAACAGAAACGGCGAGGAAAGGGCAAACGCCAGGAGGGATAATCCGATCGTGTTGCGGGTGTAGATGATCGACAACGTGTAGCGAATTGCATCGACGAAGCGCACCTGTGTGACATAGCCGAAGTAGGAGGCCGAACCAAAAGAGGATATATAAGCGTCGTAGATCAGCGTGAAAAAGGCCAGCCAGAGCATGCCGATGCTGAAAAACACGAGCGGCAACGTGAACAGCGAGGCTCTCTGCAGACCGGTCCATCTTGGCCGGTCAGTCTCGGTGTGCGTGGATACGCTTGCCATCTTCGTCCACCTCATCGGCAAAGTAGATTTCGCTGACACCGCGGCCGCCGGCGGCATCGTTCTTCTTCAATTGGACCACGATCGGGATGATCGAGCGGATGTATCGAATGATATCGTCACGCTCCATGTGCACACTGCTGTTCAGCACGAGCGTCGAAAGACGGTTGAAGGCATGGTGGGGCGAGTTCGCATGGATCGTCGACATTGATCCAGGATGCCCGGTGTTGATGGCATTCAGGAAGTCGAACGCCTCGTCGCCGCGCAGCTCGCCCATGAAGATACGGTCGGGCCGAAGACGGAGTGCCGTGGCCAGCAAATCGGTCATCGAAACCTTCGCTTTACCCTGCCCGCCCTTTGACACCAGCAGCGACACGACATTCTGCTGCAACGGCTCCAGCTCGGCGGTGTCCTCCATCAGGATGAACCGCTCATGGTTCGGAATGGCCGTCAGCATGGTGTTGAGGAATGTCGTCTTGCCGGTCGACGTCCCGCCGGAGATCAGCATGCTGCGGTGGTTGATCGCCGCAAGTTCCAGGAAATCCCGAACCCTGCCAGCCCGCAGCAACCCCGACAGCTCGATATCGACATCATCGATATAGTCGTCGCCCGTAACCTTGGTGAAACGGAACGCGCCGGCCTTTTCATAGTCGTTGAGATCGAAGCAGCGGATGAACTGTTTGCGGATCGAAAAGGCGTGGCCTGTTGCCGAGGTCGGGTGCAGCACGAACTGGACGCGCTCGCCGCCGGTGAGTGTCGCCGACAACAGCGGGCTCTCGGCATTGACGGTTTGCTTGGTAAACGACGCCGCCCGTGAGGCCATGTGCCGAATTGCGTCCTGGTCGAGACCGTCAATCCGTTGCATGAACATGCTGAGCTGGCCGATCTTCTCAAGCCAGATTTCGTTGCTGCGCTGGCAGGAGATCTCGACGACGGTGGGATCGTCTAGGAAGGCCCGGATCGGCTCGAGCGCCTCGGCCAGAAAATGCTGTTCGGCGGAGATTGCGGGGCGCGCGTTCATTTGCCGTATCTCTGCTTGCGCAAGCGGTCGAACCGCTCGCGAACCGGATCGGGATAGAGCTCGGCGAAATCGAGATCGCGGGTGACGAAGACGTTGATGTCGGAGCCTTGCGGGATGTGGATGGTCGGCCGGATGTTTCGGCTATCCTGAAACGCTTCCGTGCCCAGTTGCTGGATGCCAGACGCAATGGTTTCGGCTGCGATTTCGCGGGCGCGATCCTGCGATGTCCCGCCATTGTCCTGCGGGATGCGGGTGATGCTGCCATTGTCGTTGACGATGGTGATGTCGCGGTCTTGCCTCTGGCCCAATTGGGCGATGTATTGCGTGGCGCCGCCGATTAGCGTCATCAATACCGGCGGCCCAAACCGCTCCCAGTTTTTTCGGTCGACGACACCCGTCATGCCCGAACGCCCAAGCCGGTCGGTGCCATAAGAACCAAGCTGCACCGAAACGCCGTCGCCACGGATCATCCGCGTCCAGACGATCAGGATGCGCTCCTGTCCGCGTTCGACGCCGGACTTGTAGTCGCCGATCAGCGACGAACCAGCCGGGATGAGAATGCGACGGCCGTCGAAGGAATAGACGTCCTCGCGCACGATCCCCTTCACCATGCCGGCAAGATCGGAATTGATGGCCGTCTCCAGCGTTCCGCGGATCATCGTGCCCTGCGGGATCCAGGCATCGGTGCGGTGGTTCTCGGAGGCGACCGAGACTTCCACCCCCTGTCCGCCCATCGCCTTCAGGAATGCGCGATCGTTATCAACCGCACCGCCGCCCTCCAAGGCAGGTGCCCGCTGCGCGCCCGACCCCGCTCCTGAGCCAAATGGCCCCGCCGCCGAGGCACCAGCGGATGCGTGCGCCGCTCCGTTCGTCTGGTCCGATTGATCAAAAACCATGGCCGAGGAGCGCACGCGTTCCAGAACCTTGGCCTGTCGCGCGAGCTCGATGCACTTGGGGTTGTCCGGATTCTTGCCTCTCGAACAATCAACCTCCGTCGGAGGCGCAACCGGGGCGGCTGCCGGGACGACCGGGGCCGGTGGCGGGGGCGGAGGCGGCGGAGGAGCCTCGGGGACTTCCACCGTGGGCAGCGGCGGGGGCGCCGGTGTTCGAAAGCCTTCGTTGCGAGGGGTCTGCACCGGGCGAAACTCTTCGCGCGGCGTCGTGTCGATTGCCGGCTCCTGCTCGCCGCCGGCAACAAGAAAATAGAGGACGACACCAACACCGGCGATACCCGCGACAACCGCGATTGGACGCATCAGTCCTATTCCCGCTCGCCTGGCCTCTCCCCCGATGGAGGTGTCGCTATCGATCGAATGGTAGTTGGGATCCGACATGACGTCCCTCCTATCGTTATTGCGATTGGTGATAAGTGGCCCCGCCGCCGATCCGCTTGGGCCCAACCGCACCCTCGATTGGGGCCGGCACGTCAGCGGGCGCAGTCCTCAGGTTGAAGAGGCAGGTCTCGGCCTCGGTGCCAAACCGCAGTGTCCACTGCCGCGAAGCCTTATCGATGACAATGTAATCGGCCTCGCGACGATAGTTGACGAGGCTCTCCCGCCGCTTGCCGTCTACGATGAAGATCGCCGGAACGTCGCCGGTAAACTTCATGAAGGTCTTCAGCCCGTCGTCGAACACCCACAGCGGCTTGGCCGCATCGCTCCCTTTGAAGCCATAGTCGTAATTGACATTGTCGCGGCGAATGTTCTTGATGTTCGGATTGCGCTCGGCCTCCTGCGCCTGCTTCCAAAGCTCTGCCGTGCCTTTCAAGCCGGCATCCTCGGGATAGATGAACCGCAATTTGAAGGTCTGCTTCTGCATCGCCTTGCTGTCGTTGACGCGCAGATCGAACGAGTAGGTCCGTTTCGAGGTCACGACCGAAAGATTGGTCGCTGCGTCCTTTTCCATCGGTTTCAAGGTCAGGGAGCGCCGGTCGGCCGAGGTGAGAATTTGCCACGAAATGGTGTCGCCGGCCACCACCTGGGTGATCTCCTCGTCCGCGCCGAACAGGATGGTTGTCACCAATCCATAGGTGCCCGTCACCAGGAACACCTGCTCCGCCGAATAGGGAAATGACCGAATCCTCGGGTCGAGTCGTCCCGGTCGCGCGACCAGTTCGGCATGGGCAAACGTTGGCGCCAGCAGCATCAAGAGGGAAATGACCGCCATCCGCCTCATCATTCAGCGATCCCCGACGGCATGGTTTCGGGAACCTTCGCATATTCAGTCACGACAAAACCGAGAGGGTTATAGAGACGAACCCGGTTGCTGGCGGGAAGATTGATCTGCCGGTAGCGCACGGTCGCCGACCAGCGATTGACGACGTCGCCGCCGCGCCGGCGCTCCCGCGTCTCGAAGCGGACAGCCATGGTGGAGGCGTTGAGGGGATTGACCGACAGGATTTCCGGACGGATTTCGCCGGTCGCCCCGAACGTCTTGACCGGCCCTCTCGGATTGGAGGGATTCATCCATGTCTCATAAGCCTTGAAGGCTTCAGAGCCCGGTTCCGACCAAAGGGCGATCATGTCGAAATTGTCCGACAGATAGCGGGGATCGTAAGTCTCTCGCCGGATGACGTAGTTGCCGGCAAAGGCTGCGCGGACGGCCTGGTTCTCCGAGACGGTCGTCCGGTCCTTCTCCAGCGTCGTGACGGTTTCCATGTAGCCGGTGTTCTTATCGACGATCAGAGGCACGACCTCTGTGCGGACAAGGGGAAATAGCTGCGCCACCGAAAAAGAAAGCACACCTGCGACGGCCCAGCCGGCCGCGGCAAATATCAAGAGAATGAGACCGATCAGGGTTCGAAGCGAGCGGTTCTTTTTCCCCCAGGAGAGATGCTGATCGTAGATATCCTGCGGACCGGCAACCTGGTCATTTCGCGCGGCTTGCGGCTGCTTTCTCAACAATGTCAAAGTTCAAACCTCAAAGTCGTGGACGTCAAAATCCCGAAAACATTTGCGCCATCGCGTTGATCACTCAGCGTTACGGCGGCGATTTGTGAGCATTCGGCTGAGCGCTCCAGCGCCCGCCACCGTGCCGCGCGCAGCGAGAGCACTCGCTGCCAGCGCGCCTTTCGGCCCGACGAGCATGCCAAGCACCACAGCAGCAGCTTGCCCGGCGCTCGAATTGCTGGATGCAAGCCTTGAACGGCCGGCGCCATAGATCGCGGTGACGCCACCGCCTCCTTGAGCACCCGACGTCATCGTGCCGTAGGCGAAGGTGCGGGCGAAGTCCGGAACCTGGAAAATGAAATAGGAGATCAGTGCGAGATAGAGCACCATGGCCAGCACAATCGCCAGCGCGTTCTCCTTCGTCGCCATGTCGCCATTGATCGTGTCCATCATCCCGATCAGGAACCCGAACGACAGGCCCGCCATGATGTAGGTGAAGAGCAGCATGAACATGCCATAGGCGATGCCCCTAACCCAGGCGTCGAAGACAAAGCGTGAGATGCCGAAGAAATAGGAAAGAATGGCGATCGGCCCGATCGCCAGCATGACGGCGGTGATCATCTTGGCAAACAGCGTCACGCCGGTGAGAATGAGCAGCATCGGAAGCAGGCCGAAGACCAGGACAATGAAGACCACCACGGCGCCAGTGACGTTCGGCAGCCAGCCGGATTCATAGGAATTGAAGAGCTGCATGGTGAAGTCGTAGACCTTACGCGCCATCGAGGCGACTTGGCTGGCGAGATCGGACCCGGCGGATTGCCCGCCCATCGCCGAGGAAATGGCCGCACCGAGATCCTGCGGCGACGACAGCACGAATTGCCCGATGTTGTCGTAGAAGGTGGCCCAGGACATGATCAGCGCATAGGCGAGCGCCAGCTTGGATGCGGTGATCGCCATGTCCTGCAGGGACACACTCGAGAGGCCCAGCGCAGCCCAGAGAAAATAGAGGATGAGAAACAGCGCAAGGAAACTCGAGATCAGATTGCCGTTTTCGGCAAAGAGCCCCCAGGCTCTTTCCATGGACGCTTCGTTGATCTTGTCGAAATACCTGAGCGCATCGCCATAGAAATTGATCGCGTAGCTGACCGGATCCATTTCGCCCCCTAGGATCGATTGGCAGGCCGCATCGGACCGCAGTCGTCACTGATGGCTTGAGCCAGCGCCCGTTCCGGCGCCGTCGGCTTCTGCTGCTTCTCGAAGGCAAGGGCAGGCACGGGATTTTCGTCCGCCGAGCATTTCGCAAGCTGTTCGAACTTGCCGCCGCAGCCGCATAGGGTTGCAATGACGAATATCAGCGCGAGCTTCACTGGTTCTGCTCCTCGAATGCCCGTAACCTGTCGCGGACGGAAACGCTTTGCCAGCCAGCGTCTCCATCGCGCATCACACTGTCGGGAAGCGTTGCGAACGTCTTGAGGTTCTGGGACGAGGTCGCGAGCGCTGCCTTGTATTGCTGGTTCAGAAGCATGACCTGATTGTTGAGCGAGCCGACGGCCTCGTTGGCGGTCTGGTTGCCCTGCAGCACCATCTGGGTGTTCTGTTCGAGCGCACCCTTCAGGTCCTGTGCGGTGCCGATCTGCTGCGTTGCCTGCATGAAGGAGTTCTGCCGGTCCTTCGTGGCGCTGTTCATTGCATCGGTCAGCGCCGTCAGTGTCGTTAGCGCGTTGATGCCTTGCGAATAGGCCTGGTTTGCGCCGGACAGTTCGCCGCCCTTGACGGTATCGACCACCATCTTCACCAGATTGAGCCCATTGATCAGCTTGGCCGCCGTGTTCTGGAACTCACCGCCGATACCACCGAACACAGCCTGGTTGCCCGACAGGATGCTGTTGAAGCTTGGAGCCTGCCCCATGCTGAACCCGTTGCCGGTCGCAAGCCTGGCGAACTGGCTGGCGTCCTGCGTGCGATCACCGGTGACCGCCTGCAGGGTCTTCGTCGTGTTGTCCTTGACGACCGATGTGTCTTCCTGGATTTGCTTCGAAAGCCGTTCGATCTCCTGACTTATCGAGATATTGGCCGAGTCCTTGACCGGCACCTGCGCAAAGGCGTGCGATACGGTAGTGGTGCTGAGTGCTGTCGCGATAAAGAGTTTTCTCATCTGCCTGTCCTCTCCTTGCCTGCTCAATTCGCGACCGGTCTGGCGTCGACGACCGTCACCAGCCCAAGCGCCGGATCCGCCATCGCCGAAAAGGTCGCCACAGTGCCATTGGCGCGTGCCTGCTCCTGGAGATCCTCGAGCCAGCGCTGAATTTGTTTCGTGGTGGCGGTGGACGGCACCGCAAAGCAGCGGGTGCTGCCGGTATCAATGATCGTCGACGGGCATTGGACCTGCGCCATGACAAGCGAACCGTCATGGTCTTTCGCATTGCCGCCGCCCGAGCCTCGCAGGTTCGCCGAGGAAGACCGCAGGCCGGCCTGAAGACGCTGCAGATATTGCTGGTTCGCCTCGGTCGATTTTTGGACGAACTCATTCCACACCTTGCCGCGCTCGATCTGAGCCTCGGTATTGCGATCGACGGCCTTCTTCAGCTGTTCGCCGCATCCCTCGCTGTCGCTTACGGTTTCGAACTCGGCTTCAGTTCCGGGCGACGGGGTGCGGTCGCCATTCTGCGCCTTGTTACGGTTATAGTTGGCGGAGACCTTTTTGACATAGTCTAGGGTCTCCGGGATGTTGGGAATCTGCCCGTTTTGGAGTGATTGGCGATAAGGGCCGGCATTGTACCCGGCGGCGATCAGGTCATAGCGATTGCCGAACATCCCTTGCAGCTGCTTGATGTATTTGATGCCGCCGCGGATGTTGTCCCGACTGTCGTATGGATTGACGCCAAGCCCTGCTGCCGTTCCCGGCATAAGTTGCATGACGCCGGTGGCGCCGACGGCCGATCGTGCGGATTGCCGAAAGCGCGATTCCTGCTCGGCGATGGCGAGCGCAAAATTCGGATCGACACCCTGGCGGATCGCCTCGTCTTCGACCATCCGCGCGACTTGCTGCTGGCTCGGCGTCCGTTTCGTTGGTCCTGCCGGAGCGGTGTCGCCGGCCATTCCTTCTGCCGAGCAATCGGCGGGTGCACCGGAGCCTTCGCCGGGCGCTACGCTGTCCGTCGTTCCGCCCGAGGCACCTTTCAATGCCTGCATATCGGCCTGGTAGGTCTTGTACCAGTTCTCGGTCGCCTGCTGGATGTTCCGGCGGGCATTGTCGATCACCGGCACCTGCGCACGGGCGGCCGAGGCCACCACTGTCGCCAGCACCAGAACACTGACTGTGGTCAGTTCAGGAAGCCCTGCGTTCTTCATCGGACGCGTCCTCTTCCAAGTTGCAGAATTTCGACAGCCAGTGCTTCGGATCGTCTCCATATTCATCGAGCAGCATCTCGACCTCGCGCACCGTTTCTTCCCGGCCGGACAGCACCTTGATGAGTTCAGGCATGTGGGACATGTCGACCCGCGCGATCACGCTGCTCTTGGCCTGCTTGATCAGCATGTAGCGCGAACTGGGGTCGCCGTTCTTGACCCATTCGAACTCGGCTTTGGAGAGACCGAAATGCTCCATGTAAGAGGTCTCATCAGCCTTCGGATTGGCGAAAAAGATGTTGGTCGACGTCTGCTCGATGATCGTCCGGCTGACACTCGATCGCACCACGTCATCGGCCGACTGCGTGCCAAAAATCACCAGACCATTCCGTTTCCGGATGGTCTTGAAGTAGTCCTTCATCGTACGCTTGAACTCGTCGTCGTCGAGCAGCTTCCAGGCTTCGTCCATCAGGTTGATGATCGGCGCCTTGCCGTCATAGATCGCATCAAGCCGATGGAACATGTAGAGAAGGGCCGCGGTGCGGACCGTAGGATCGTCGAGGATGGATGTCATGTCGAAGCCGATCATCGGCCTGGAGATGTCGAGATTGTCGTCGGCATTGTCGAAGAGCCAGGCATAGGGGCCGCGATCGACCCATTTGTCGAGCCTGGCGATCAGGCTGCCCTCGGTCCTCTCGCTGCCGGCAAGCAGGGCGCGGAGCGACGACAGACGGCGATAGGAGCGATCCTTGGTCTTGAGGACGGACTTGATCGCATTGCGGATGATCGCCTCTTCCTGCGGCGTCAGGCTTTCGCCTTCCTTCGTAGGCTTCAGCATGAAGCTCAAGAGCCCATACAGGAAGATACGATTATCCTCGGCATCGTCGAGAAGCAGCGGATTCCATCCTGACGGTTGGCCAGGTTCGAGCGTCATGTAGGTGCCGCCCGCAGCGCGCACCATGATGTCGAGGCCACGATCCTTGTCGAAGACGATCGTCTTCAGGCGCGGGCTGACCCGATATGCCTGCAGGATAAGGAAGGCCATGATCACTGTCTTGCCCGAGCCCGTCGGCCCGAACACTGTCGTGTGCCCGACATCGCCCTGATGGAAATTGAAGAAGAACGGCGTGCCTGATGTCGTCTCGAAGATGGTGATCGCCGGCCCCCAATGATTGCCGTCCGGCCTACCATAGGGATAGGCATGGAAGCTGCTAAGGCCCGCGCAGTTGAGCGTCGAAATCAAAGCCCGACGCGCGATATAGGCCTGATTGCCGGGCAGCTGCGCCCAGTAGGCGGGCTCCGCGTTCAGATCCTCCCGGACATAGGAGGCACCGAGCGCGCCCAGTTCATTGCCGACCAAGGCGACCGCGTCATCGAGCTGAGCTTTCGACTTGGCGACTGGCATGACGGTCAGATGGTGCTCGGCGAAAGCGACGCGCTTGCGGGCGAGTTCGTCGCGGGCAATGTCGAGATTGGCCTGGACGCTGGAGCCGCCTTCGTCGGCTTTAGACATCTGCCGGTCGAGCCGTTCGATCCGGCTGCGGGCTGCCATGTCGTCGATGAATGACATCGATTGGGTCAGCACCATTTCGAACGGCTGCTTGAGGATATAATCGAGCATGCCAGCGCCGGTCTCCGGCGGATATTCCCTCAGCGACACTATCGCTGCATAACGATCCTCGTCCTGGGTATCGCCCTGGAGATGGATGATCCGATTGCCGATCGACGTTCGGCGCGCCGGCAGCATCTCGTCGATCGGAATTCTCCCGAGACGGATCGGTCTGACCCTGCCTCCGTTCAGGAGCGTGTAGAAGAACTCGCATTGTTCGGAGAACCAAACCTTCGGTGTCCCATCCTCGCCCACCATATCCGTGGAGACGTCGCGATAGGACGTTTTTCCGCTACCAAGATCGGCCGGCACACGCTGCACGTCGCGCAGGACCTTCGGGCCATAGGGGGCAAGCGACTTTTCCAACGCCTTTGTCGCCTCGACCAGCTTGTCGCGCATCGCCCGGAACTGCTCCTTGCGCACGACGTTGCCGCCCACGCCCATGACGCGGGAGAGAACCGATCCCTTTTTGAAAAGCGGACGCACCACCAGCGAGACATAGGTGTCGTTGACGAACATCTCGTTTCTGGAAATCCTCGACTGATAGACGTCATCGAGGCGCCGCATAAAGGGATCGGCGAAGCTCGAGGGCAGCGATGGCGCCACCTTGCGACGGACGACATGGGTGTAGAGCGCGAAATTGCCGATGGACGAAATCGCCCGAAACGCCGAGTTGCGTTGGCGCTGCAACATGTTGATCGTCTCGATATCGGCTGTCTCAAACGAGAATCCCGTCAATTTGATGGTCGAGATCAGGCAGTCGTTCTTCAGCCGGATGATGCCGTTTTCGATCGGCACGTAGAACGGGACATGGGTCGAGATGCTGCGGTCGGCAAAAATCTCCCATCCCTTCGCCAAGCTTCCTCTCAGTGATCTTGCCATCGTGCTCATGGATCAAGCTCCGTAGGTTCTGATGCCGCCGCCCAGCCTGCGCCCGAGCGGGTTGATGCCGCACATGCTGAGCCTGCCGACTATGTCGAAGAACCAGAGGTCGAGCCTGACTGTCAGCACATAGAGAATGGTGTGCAGGATGACGAAGGAGACCGGGAACCAGAGGATCGATCCGAGGATCATGAACACCATTAGCGAGACGAAGCATTCCGCCAGGAAATAGGTGTAGGGTATGCCCATGACCGTCGGCGGACGTGTCAGGGCGAGAATGACAGGATAGGATTCGATATAGTCGTCACCGTCAGGCTTGCTGCTAAAGCTCGTCATGATCACGATCCGCTTCCGGCGAGGAAGTCGACGAGCTCGGCGGCGGCAAACATGCCGGCCAGGCTGCCGCCGACGCGGAGAAGCGCACCCCACGACCAGTAGCCGAAGGCCGCAGCCAGGAACATGCCGATGAAAGCGATGGCTCCAACAGACCGTCCGAACGGGCCTGTAAAGAACTGTACGAGCCGATCGGCGGCGTTCTGCAAAGCATTGAGGTTTTGCGCCGCGGCGGGCTCGTATTGGCTGACGACCAGGATCATGGCCGCAACGAACACCGTTACGGTATGACCGACCCACCTGCGCTTGATCATGGAACGGCAGGCGACGCTCCCGTAAATCACTGCCACTGCGAGCATGTTCATTGATGCACCTCTTCCTTGACGATTTTCAGCGGACCGCCGAACTGGTTCGCCTCCTCCACCTTGTGAAGTCGCGTTTCCGGTGCGCGTGGATCCGCAACTGAGAAAATAAGCATTGGGGATCGTGCCCGGTCGGCGGTCCTAATCCGGCGAGGCGGACCCGGCTCGGCTCGAGAGAGCTTGCCAGCCTGCGGAGTCGGGGCAGGCGCCGCTGCGCCGGTGTAGTAGCCGACGACCCGCGTCACATAGTCCGCCGTTTCGCGGATCAGCGGCAGAGACTGATGGATGTCGACACGAGGCTCGCCGGCATTGTAGGCCGAGGCGATAAGCACTGGGTTACGATACTTGTCGATGAGAACACGCAGGAACCGGGTGGCGGCGCGGATATTCTGTGGCGGATCCGTGAGATCATGTGCGCCGAAAGCCTCACCGATTTTCGGCATCACCTGCATCAAACCGATCGCGCCGGCCGAACTGACCAATCGGGGATCGAACCCGGCGTTTTCGGCCCGCATGATCGACAGCACCCAGTTGGGATCAACCCCCTCCTCGACTGCGATTGTCAGTGCAAGCTCGGCATAGGCGTCGGGGATTCCGGAAAGCAGGTCGGGCCGCGGTTGCATCGACGCCAGATCGGTATCGGCGTGCGGGCGAGTTGTGCCTGGGTCAAAAGAGAAGGCGCTGATTGGTGAGAGCACGGCGCGTTCGCGCCGTGCTCTCACGCTACCTGCCGCTTCTCCTGATAGCTCTGGATCGCGGTCACCTTGATCAACGCGAAGCGGGTTCGCCGCGAGCGTGTCGGTGTCGGAGTTTCCCGCAAAGCGCTGGTTGAAGCTGGCCAGATCGATTGATGGCGGTAGGAGGTGGTTTTCTACAACGGCGGCATACGATGCGGCAATCGGTGTCGGGAGCGCCCCAGCCTCACTTGAACGGATAACGAGCGCTTGGTCGGGGTTTTCGATATTCCGTTGCGGTCCATTATCCGAGGAACTGGAAACTAATCCGGGAAGAAAAAACACGGATGTCACGGCAGGCCAGAAGGCGCTGCGTCCCCAACGGACTAGCGGTTCCTTCACGGAAGAATGCGAGCTGTGATCCATTGCCGAACCGGTCCAGACTTGTACTTCGGTACAAGTTTTGAACTGCATTATCGGACGGAAATCAACACAAAAATTGCACTGCAGTACAAGTTTTGAGAAGGAAAGGGTCCCTTACAAGTCAGATACTCAAAGAATTCAATCGTGTAGGCGCGCCCATCGATCGGGCATCCAACGATGCAAGATCTGCTCTCGATCGCCCAAAATACGCGCCAAGCGCACGGCGGTGCCGCCTTTGACCAAAACCGATCCGGCATCGGCTCCGGACTGGCTACGATAGGTTCTGCATGTGAAATTCGGCAATTCGCGCTGAACCCTCGATGCCGGCCAGCAGTCAAGCACCCGATAGCGGTAACCATGGAGGCCCGTCGCCAGATTGCGTGAGACCTGCTGCACGGGACCGAGACGGTGGCGCCCGAAATCGGTGCCATATTCCAACTGGCACTCGACGATGTCGCCTGGATAGTTTCTGCAGGCCGTGAGAGTGAGATATGCAAACGGCTGTGGCGGTCGCGGGGCCTGTGTCAGCTGTCCACAGGCAACCAAGGGGATTGCAACGACCATCGGCCAAAACAAAGCTGATGAGGTTCGCATGGCTTCATCTCTTGGTTTCCTGCCGATAACCGGCACGTTCAAGGGCTTCGAGAAAGAGATCGCGGGCAAGCCCGCAAAAGGGCGACGAGGCTTGGGCCATGTGCAGTTCGGTCAGCACCAGCCCGAGACTGGAGATGGTTGCGACGACTTCTGCCAGGTCGTCATTGAGACCGTCGCGAAACATCTCGCGACCCTGATGTCCCTTGACGACGATGGCGTAGTCGTTGCGTGCGATGCTATGCCACAATTCGAGGGTACCGGTTTCACAGCCGTGGCTCTCAGTGTCGCAGATGAGCATTAAGGCGTAGTCCGGATGCGGCAGGTCGCACTCTTCGATCGACGTGCCGCCGTGAAATTCCGTCAGCGCTGCGCCCGACGAGAACAGAAGCAAGCGCTCATTGACCAGCAGCCGCCGCCGTCCCAGATGCACGAACCCGTTCATGACGGCCGGCCGTAGGAGGCTTGGCCTAAGACTTTCCGCACAGTGCTCGCAGAGCGACACCAACTGATCACTCCTCAAAGCAAATGCTCTGTGAAAACGGCCGACAAGGAAGCGTTCTATATTCTGGGTGCGGCCACCGATCGACTCGACGAACGCAAAGGCGCCAAGCAGCGCCCACGCGTTCTTCAGGTCATCACTTTCAGCCGACAACCCGGCGTCGCTCACCAGGCTTGACGATCCGACGACGATTCCGGCAGACCGGGTTTGCGCGCCGCAATCCGGGCAGTCGACGCAGACCGGAACCTTGTACCATTCCTTCGTCAGTAAGGACCGATGGCTTGTCAGAAGAAAATCCGTCTTGCTGATGGAAAGTGTCGCGAATGCAAGCTCTGATCCGACGCTCGCCACCTTGCAGCAGACAAGAAATGGCACCGGCAAGGTTTGGTTTTCAGAGTTCAAACTTGCACTCAAGTACAATTTTGTAGCAGTCCGAAACCAATTGCTCAAGATTTAAAATTTGGGCTTGGTAAAAATGGCTACTCGCCCACACGGTCGGCTCGCACGAGTTTGGCCTCGTCAATTCACACCATCGGCGATGCTCATATCCACTGAATCGCTCCTTCGCGAACTCGCTGATGCACGCACGCACTGGTTCGCAAATTTGGTGATTGGCTCAAGCGCTCTTTCACCGATACGCTGGTCCGCTCAATCGGTGAAGCGCCTATTCGCCTATTCGGGCGAACGCGGATTCACCGCGTTGCACATCGACGCAATCGCTAGTTCGGACATTCACCTAATCCCCGATTGCCCTAAACGCTGATCATCGCAATCCCGCATTCAACGAGCTGCCAGCTTCAACCGATAACGTGCCGCCCGCCTAAAGACCCCGATCCTTCCGGCCCGACGCCCGTACGTCCACGTCGATGCGTGCCGGTCAGATCGCAGTTTTTCGGCAAGCTTTGCTCGCCTTGCGACCATCGCCCCGCGGGCGAGACGGCTATTGGTATACCAATAGCCTATCCTGCCATCTCTTACCAAACCGGCCTGGCCACCGAACCCGACGTGCCAATGCTTTCGCGAGTCGCCAGACAGAGCAACAGCGATCACAGGCCATGGCCTGTGATCCGCGCCCGAGGAACAGCACGATGGCCAGGCCGGTTTGGTAAGAGATGCTGAAGCGAGCCGTCGTCGTGAGCTGCCGGGATGTCCGTGACTGGAGGGAGCGGGCATCGATGGCATGCGAACGATGAGACGATTCTCCGTTTGATGATTGCGCAACGCTACCAGCTTTATGTCGAACGCATTGACGCCCAAAAAACAGGGCCCGGTCCTATGCCATGTCGATCGAGCCCAACCTGTTCGGCGAGGTCTGTCTCATCCGCCGATGGGGTCGCATCGGCGCCACCGGCCAAAGGCGGGAGCATCATTTCGCGCGGCAGGAAGAGGCGGTCAGGCTGTTCCTACAGCTTCTGCGAAAGAGACGGTCGCGCGGATACAGGCCGAAACCGCATGTCCGCCAGATAGACCGGCTGATCCTTAGCAAAGGAGCGCCGCGAAGGCCGACGCCATCCTCATGTCGATTGCATGGGATCGAAAATGGAGTGGTATCCAATGGCGGCGGCCTTTCCAAAGGAAACACCGCAGGTTCTGACACGAGCCAATGGCCAAGCGAAGCTTCGGGCGTGAAGCGTCGGTCGACCCGGCGCGTCAGGCCAGGCGACATGGTGAAAGCCGCCTCAGAAGGGCGGCTCGGCGTCGATTACACCCTCCTGTTCGGCCATGATCACCGCCAACTCGGCACAGGCGAGTTCCAGCTCGACCTCGATCTCGCGGCGTTCGGCGGGGTACACGGCATTTCGCAATTCGGCCCGCAGCTCTTCAATGTGTTGTTCCAGAAGCATCGTCGTCTCCTCGACGTTTGTGAAAGACGACGCGCGCGGTCATGGGGACGTGGCGGGGTCAGGGATCGCGGAACGCGACCGCCAGCGGCGGCGAGTGGGGGTGCCGATTTTGCCGGAGTGCAGGGAACCGGAGCGGAGGCAAAATTGGGGGCACCGCTCGTCCTTGAGGCCGTCATGCCCCCATGACATCATCGGACCGACTGAGCAGACATTACCTCTCCGTACCGCACCCGAACCCGAAGACGGGCTCGATGCCTGTCTTCGGGTTTATCGACACGCAACCACCTGATTAACTGTGGAAATCCGGGGCTTTTCGCGGCAATTGCCGCAGTTTGTCGATGACAGCGTGCGGCGGTGGTGGCAGGGATTCCGTATCGATCACGGTCCGGAGACAGGAAATGACCACCACCAACGAAATTGCCGACAAGATTGCAGGCGAGCACGGCCTCACCAAGGTACAGGGGAAAGCCATCGTCGAGGCGGTGATCGCCTCCATCACGGCGGCAGCCGTCGCGGGCAACGAGACGTCGCTTCCGGGTTTTGGCAAGTTCAAGGTCAAGGCAACGCCGGAGCGCGAGGCTCGCAACCCGTCGACTGGCGCAACGATCAAGGTTGCCGCCGCCAAGAAGCTGGCCTTTACGCCGGCGAAGGCACTGAAAGACGCACTGAACAAGTAATTTTGTCAGCATAAAAATAGCCCGGCGCCGTGCCGGGCTATTTTCTTTTTGGGCCTGCGTCAGCGGGCGGATGTCCGCTCAAGAACATCCTGGATGATCGAGTCGCTGACCGCGTGATGGGCTTCGCGGGCATGGTCGTCCAGCAGCTTGTGAAGAATGCCGGATGCCAAAGGGATGAAGTCGAAACCGAGCGCGATTGCTGCGGTCCGCAGTTGCGAAAGTGTTTCGAGTTCCCTGAAGTCCGTACCAAGCCAGAGTTCAAGATTGTCGCCATCGGCGTCCGGAAATGCCTGGAGGAAGAACGTCTGGAGCGGACGGTCGTAGCCGATAATGGCATCCGGGTCTGAGTGGCGGGATGCAGTCCTGATGACGGTAATTGTGTAGCGGCTCATGGCGGCCTCCTTTGGAATGAGGCGCCGGCCCCGATTGCGGGGCCGGCGGTGCGGTTCAGGCCGGGCTGTTCCAGAGGATGACCTTCTTGCCGGGCTCGCCGCCGGGTGCGGGGGCGACGTTGCCGAAGATCACGCCGATCTCAGGCGCTTCGAGCTTCGTGGAGATGTATTCCTCGCCGGTCTGGCGGGAAATGCGGTTCCAGCCGGCGCCGATCTCGAAGCCGGTCTTGCGATGGATGATGCGGTAGTCGGGGGCTTCTTCGCTCGCCTTGCTGGCGTTCGGGATGAGGGCGATCGGGGCGTTGACCCGGATGGTGGCGAAGACGCCTTCGAGAGTGCCGTCGGTCTTTTCGGTGAGGGTTGCGATCGTGGTAGCCATGGGATTGTCTCCTTCGTTGCATCGGGACCATTCCCGATGGCGCCCGAAGAAGGGACTGCGCCGCAGGCGTCACCGAAGCTTAAGCGGAGGGGAACCCCCTTGCGGGGTTGACGCTGATGGCGGCCGGTCCCTTAGAAAGGCGACATTAAGAACGGGAATGGTCCTTGATTGAGACGTCAGCAGGAGACCTCGCCCCGGCTGCCCTTTGCGGACCCGCCGAGTGCCGCGCTTGCGACATGCGTCGGTGGTGTTCGGGTCAACGGGCGGTGGCCGTCAACCAGTCGCGACGCGATAGATCAGCACCGATCCCAGCCTCATCATCAAAGATGACCAAGCCGGCGCGCTCGAATTGTCGGATTCCCTGACGCGACTGCAGCTCTGCAGCCCAGGACCGCGTAACAGGGGTGATTACAAGGGATGTCGCCGCCGACTGCAGCGGTGGCGGGGCATCCAGATCAATCGAGAAGAGCCCGCGAACAGCCAGCCAACCACGCAATCGTCGCGGAGTTGATTGGATAGCGCCACGGATCCGCCACTGCGACGACGCGGCGTGGATCAAAGCGGAAGAAGCAGCGCCAAGCCTCAATCAAGCCGGTTGACCCGGCCAGTTCGGCCGCGCGCCTCGGCAAACAGTCTGGCGATCTTCACCGTAAAGGATTTGCTGAAGCGGCCGAGGATGTCCTGATCGGGCTCGATGTACCAGGAGCCCTCGACGATATCGTAATTGTACTCGTCGGCCATGATCCAGCACCGCTTCAGATCACTTAGGCCCGCACGCTTGCGCTCGATTTCGGGGATCTCCAGAGCGATCCGGCCCGCCTGCGGCGGCTGCGTAATGATGGCGAGAAGGGCCAGATGCGTGCTTCCATCGGTGGCACTTCGGATGGCGATGACGACGCAGACAGGGCGCTGCTTTCGGCCCTCGGTTTCGCCGCGCTGCTGCTGCCAGCCCCACAGGTAGGGATAGGAGATGACCTCGCCAGGGCGGAATTCACGGCTCATCGTCGTAGCCTTCACCGCGCGCCAGTCGATCGAGCGCCTCGTCGAACAGTTCTGCATGCTCGGCGGGCATCTCCGAGATATGATAGGCACGGCGGGGGTTGCCGCCGCTGCGCATGCGCTCATAGTGCTCGTAGCTCATCAGCACGAAACGCGGCTTCTTGTGCCGGGTGAGCATCACCGGCTCGCGGCTCGCCGCGTCGGTGATATCGCCGATTTGTTTGTTCAAGTCGCCTGTCGTGAACTGCTTCATGGCTATAATCTCCAGTACGGTTTCCATATAAGCCATTTTTCCCATGTTTTCCATATTTTCCATCTTTCGAGGAAACGGCGCTCACGCGTCGTCTCCTGAAGCTTGCCAGACCGGGATGCCGAGACGACGCGCCTTGTCGGCAAGATTGCCGGTGATGCCGTTTCCGGGAAAGACGATCAATCCAGCGGGCATGACAGAGAGCATGTCGTCGTTGCGCCGGAACGGGGCCGCTTTGGCGTGTTTGGTCCAGTTGGGTTTGAAGGTGATCTGCGTCACCTTGCGGGCTTCAGCCCAGCAGGCAGCGATCCGTTCGGCGCCTTTTGGCGAGCCGCCATGGAGCAGCACCATGTCGGGATGCTTGGCATGAGCCTGATCGAGCTTGGCCCAGATCCGCTCATGATCGTTGTAGTCCATACCGCCGGAGAAGGCGATCTTGGTGCCGGCCGGGATCAGCACCTCGGTTTCGGCGCGGCGTCGAGCGGAGAGGAAGTCCCGGCTATCGATCATCGCCGCCGTCATGTTGGCGTGATTGACCTTGGAGCCGGTGCGTGGCCGCCAGGACGAACCGGTCTGCGCCTCAAAGAGGTCGGCCGCGCAGTCGCGCATGAACTCGAAGGCGTTGCGGCGCTCCAGGAGTGTGATGCCTTCCGCGATGAGCCGTTCGAGTTCGACACTTTTCACCTCGGAGCCGTCCTGCTCGCGCTGACCGGTGCGCTGCGCTTCCTCGTTGCGGTCGAGCTCGCGCTGGATGCGCTCGCCGGCGCGATGGAAGAGATTGGGGATCGACCAGAAGAGGTCTTCGAGATCGGGCTCCAGGCGGGTGTCACCGAGCATTTCGGCGAAGGCACCGAAGATCGCGGTGATCGATGACTGGACCTGCGGTTCTTCCGGCAATGGCCGGGGATCGGGCTCGTCCTGGAAGGGACGATAGCCGAAGATCTGCATCTCATAGATGAAGCGGTCGGTCGGGGAGGACGCGTGGTGGGGCTCGACGCCGTCGTCGGGGTGAAGGATCAGGTCCATGGTAGTTCTCCGTTCGTGGGCCGCGCCTCTCGCGGCCTGACGGCGAACCCGGTCACGCGGGCCGAGGCCGGAACCGCAAGCGGAGCGCAGCGGCCCAGCGAAGCGCCGGGCGGGGACAAGAGGGTTTGTTGATCCGCGAGGAATGACGGGCCATCGCATCGGCCCGGAAACTGGGAACCGGTTTCCGAAAGAGCCGATGTGCGAAAATGGCCCGGCAGGGGAAGAACCCCGAGTGACCCGCTGAAGGCCCGGAGGCCCGCGTGGTAAGGGTCGCCTCTTGGCAGGCCCGCGGGCGGGCGCCCTCCGAAAGGCGTCCTCGGATCCCGCTTCACCAAAGCCGCCGCCGGCCCGGCCTGCCTGCCCCTTTCGGCCGGTCTCATCCGGGCAGATAAGCCATCGCGTCTTCCGGAACCATTTGAGCTCGCAGGCTGGCGGTCAGCCGGTCCGGACCCAGCCAGCGCAGATCCTCGTTGAAATCGCCGAGCTCGGGCGACAGCACCAGCGGCAGGATCCCGCACTCTTGCGCTCGCCGGCTCAATCCCTCGATCCCGTGCCGGCCGGCGGCATCCGCGTCGGCTGCAATATAGATGCGCAGGCATCCGACCGGGAAGTGGAAGGCAGCGAGATGATTGGCCGTGAGCGCCGCCACCATCGGCATGCCAGGCATCATATCCGACAGCGACAGCATGGTTTCGAGGCCTTCGCCCACCGCCAGGACCGGCACAGGCGCACTCACCGGAAAGCGGAAGCGAACGCCATAGCCGAGCAGCCCGCCTAGCGCGCGGCGGGGATCCTCTACCTTGGCCTTGCCGACGCCATCCGGGTCGAGCCCCGACGACAAATAGGTGCGGTGGACGCCGGTGATTGCTCCGGCGGCGTCGGTCACGGCTGCGATCAGAGCCGGATAACTGGTCGTCTGGCCGGTGACGAGATCGCGGTAGTAGCAGGACAGATGAAAGCGCAGCGCTGCATGCGTCGATGCCCGCAGAATGCCGCGCTCGCGCAGATAGATGTCGGCCAGCGTGCCCACCAACGGCCGCGTCATCCGAAACAGCCTTCGTGCTCGTTCGGCCGCCGGCCGCTCGATCAGTGGGGCATCACCGCCGCGGCTACTGCAGCCCGACACCGGTTCGGGTTGGGGCAGGCTGAGAAAATGACGCGCTTCCTCGGCAGCGTCGCGGAAGTCCACGAGGCCGCAGGTCTCGCGGACGAGATCGAGCAGGTCACCGAACTGGCCGGTCGCGGCATCCGTCCACCGACCGGCCCGCGGGCCGATCAGATGCACATAGAGTGACTGGCCCTTGTTGTTGGCGACGTCGCCGACGAGCCAATAGTTGCCGGCACGGCGGCCGGCGGAGAGATAGTGACGGCAGACCGCTTCCGCGTTTTCCGCGAGACGGCCCGCAAGATCCGCGGCGGAGAGCATGGCGGATCTCCTTCACGAGCGGCGGGCGATATCACTGAGGCGAGGACGTTGCATCAGCTTCGACAGAACCGCCGCACCCTCGTCTGTGACAGGCACGAAGAAACGCAGCTTCCAATTGATCATCTCCGAGAACAGTCCGATCGACCGCAGCCAGTCGCGCATCCCGTCGGTGAAGCCGATGAGCTCGACGCGGTAGTCGTTCATCACCCGCACGCGGCGCAGCGTCATGCCACCGGCAAGCCCGACGATGGAGGATCCGTCGACCAGCGATGCCCAGGCCTGGTCCGGCGCGATCACGACAGTCTGGTCGATCCCGAAGTTGCGGCAAAGGCCGGCGAGCCGATCCGGAGCAATGACACGGCCGACGATCCACTCGCCGTCATCCGTCTGCAGACGCCGCACCTGGCAAAAGTCCTGGGGCAGCAATTTCCAGATCGGCAGCAACAACCCGCTGACGACATGCATTGTCGACGTCGAGAATTCCAGCACTGCCGCGACTTCGGCCTCCCAGGCGTCTGCGAAAGTCCGTTCGTCGGTTTCCTCCCAGTTGGTTTCTTGGAGTTGCCGGACTTCGATGCGGAGCTCATCCATTGGCCGGATCAGCGACACGTGCGGCTGAACGGAGCCGTCGTCCAGCATCATCGATCGAGTCGGGACCATCGCAGCGTGCCTGCCCGACCTACCATTGATCATCAGCCTGGCGCGCGGGTCCTGCCTGACGAGCGCGAACACATCATGGAGCAACATTGGCGCATTGCGATCCCGGCGTTCGATCGTCAGCAAATGCGACTGCGCGCCGGTGACCGGGTGCGTATAAATCAGCCGGCGCTCAGTGACCGTCATGCTGTCGGCGGTGATCGTCTCCAGGCCCTTGTCATAGATGCCGGTGGCAACCGCTCCCCCGATGCGGGCGGCCAGCAACTGCTCGAAGGCCTCGAACAGCACATTCTGCATGGCAATTGTCAGCGCCAGCATGCGATTGAGAAAGGTCTGAATCGGGGGCAACTCATCCTTCAGTCCGCCCTCCTCCGAGGTGAGCGACAGGCCGGTGATACTTTCGAACTTGTCGAGCGAGCAGCCATCGATCCTGCCGGCATGCAACAGGCCATAGAACTGACGCAGCGCGTCGCGGGCATATTGGGATTCGAGATTGTCCTCGCTGCGAAACATGCCCTGCCCGCCGGTCTGGCGCTGGCCGCGCGTGATGGCGCCAAGCGTGTCGAGACACCGGGCGATGGTCGAGAGGAAACCCCTCTCCGCCTTGACATTGGTGGCGATCATCCGAAACCGGGGCGGCTGTTTCTGGTTGGTGCGATGGCTGCGCCCGAGCCCCTGGATCGCCACGTCGGCACGCCAGCCCACTTCCAGAAGGTTGTGAAGACGCAGGCGCTGATTTTTTGCGGCAAGATCCGCGTGGTAGGATCTGCCGGTCCCACCGGCATCGCTGAAGACGAGAATGCCTCTTTCGTCGTCCATGAAGACGCGGGCGTCGTCGAGATTGGCGCTGCCCGGCCGGTTCTGCACGGCATAGCGGGCAATAGAGCTGCTGTCCTCGCAGCGGACGATGCGGCGAGAGCGACCGGTGATCTCGACAACTTTGCTCGCTCCGAAGTGGTTCATCAGCACCACGGTCGGCTGAATGGAACGGTCGATGTGATCGTCGATATGCGCGTCGCTGCCGTCGAAAGCATCGGTCATGATCTGCCGCAAGTCAGTGGTGGAAACGGCTTTGCCCTGTTCCAGAAACGACATGATCCGACCGCCAGCATCCATAAGCGCTTCGGCGCCAGCTTTGATATCAGGACGTGGAGAGGTGGAAACAGTTTGAGGATGCGCGATGATATTCATCGAAGGATGCTCCAAGAGTGAGGAAAGAACAACGGAGCCCAGCGTCCTGCCGAAGTTCGCAGCAGTGATATTGGGGCAGCCACGGAAGGTTCGGGGATCGCCAGCTTGAACTGCCGGCGATCGTCAGCGTCAGGTCGTCGGGCTTACGATGACGCCAATCGGATCGTCAGGATCGGGTGGCAGGCAGGCGTCGTCGGGAATGCCTTCGCTAAGATGGCCAAATGGCGTGAGGACGAATTCGCTGTCACTGCGGCCGACGGCGCAGATTACGTAGCGCGGCTCGCGTGTAGCGGCATCGAGGCATTCCATGAGAGCAAGATTGCCCTCGGACGCGGCGCGCAGCGGCGTGTCGAAGTTCGTGCGGGCGTAATCGGGTATAGCCATTGCAGTGCTCCATGAACGAAAATGCCCGGTACGGCGGCCGGGCTGATGGTGATGTTGGGTGCTGAGGTTCTATTGATCTCCTCGAAGCCGGATCAGGAGGCGCTCTCCAGCAGCTTCTTTGCCTTGCCTTCGAGTTCGAGACGCGTGTCCTGATTGGTCTTGTCGCGGGCAAGCGCTGTGATGCCCTGCACGAAATCGAAGATCGATTCCGGCGGCCGGCCTTCCTCGGAAAGAACCGTGTCGATGATCTTGCCGGTCTCGGATTTCGAGAAGCCGCGCCGACGAAGGAACGTCCCGCGATCCTCGTCATCGTGCGCAACAATGCGCTCGCGGGCCGCCTTAATGCCGGCAACGAAGGATGCGGGAGAGGAATTGGCGAAACTCGTCAACGCGGGTGCGGCTTCATGGGCGAAGCGGTCGGCGGCGAACTTCGAGTGCCGGATGGTGATCTCCTCAAAATTTTCGCTGCCCCAGATGTTCCTGTTGGCGCACACGGCACGCAGGTAGAACGAGGCGATGCCGAGCGTCTTCGATCCGACTTCGGAGTTCCAGGCATAAAAGCCCCTGAAATACAAATCAGGCTCACCATTCGGAAGTCGGCCGGCTTCAATGGGATGGGTGTCGTCAACGAGAAACACGAACACGTCGCGGTCCGAAGCATAGAGGGTGGTCGTGTCCTTGGTGATGTCGACGAAGGGATTGTGCGTCATCGTCACCCAGTCGAGCACCCCCGGGACTTTCCATATGGTGTCACCCGTGCCATTGCCGGCGATCTTCATCACCGCCGAGACCAGCTCGTGATCCCAGATGCGGCCATATTCCGGCCCGGTGACGGCCCTGAGTTCGAGCCGGCCGTCATCCATCTCGAGCGTCTTGACGAGTTCGGCACGGTGATTGAGCAGACCGTGCTGCAGATTGATGGCGGCCAGCGGCGCCGGCAGCTGACGCATATAGGTCGAAGGTGCGCCGACCAGGCTGCAGAGCTGGCCATAGCTCCAATGGGTCGGTGCGATCGGCTGACGCTGACCGGGTACGAGAAGCTCGAGCCGCTCGGCATTGTCGCGCGTTGCCTCGACGCGGATCGCAGCACTTTCGATCGTTCGCGCATGGGCGCGGTCGGCCCGGGAACGAACGGTATCGTAGAGCTCGGTCAGCGACAGGAACCGCTCGTCGTCGGGACGCGAGAACCATTCGGACGAGACACGGCCGATACGTTCGCCGCGGGAGATGTCGACCTTGAAGCCCGAGGACACGGACCGGGCGTCGGGTGTTAGAGTGTTCATTGGAGTCTCCTGAAAAATAAGCGCCCGGCGCAGTGGCCGGGCTGGGTTGGGGGAAGTGAAATGGCTGATGGTCAGTCAGGCTGACTGGAGGCGCTGATGCGCTGCCCGGATCGCTGCAAGCGCGGCCTGGAACTCGGCGTTGCCGACGACGTCCGAGACATCCATCGTCGTCGCGACGGTGAGGCACGCCGCATGGATGTCATCATCAGTCACCGCGGCCGGCGAGAGCCCGCCGAAACTGTCGTCGACCTCCAGTACGGCTGCGATCGCATTGCGAACCTGATCTTCCTGTAGTCGTGCCAGGATGTGGTTCGCCTTTGGCGGATCCACAGGCTCATCGGGATCCGGAGCGTTGCCGAGGATGGCCTCACCACGGGCAATCTCCCAGGCTGAGCGGGCAAGCCAGTCGGGCGACGGAGGCCGTGCTGCGTGTGCGTCGTCGAAGAATATCTTCAACAGGCCGAGCAGGATCTCGAAATGATGTGCACGCCGCTGAACAGCTTCATCGAATTGCGAGGGAACCGGGATTGACGGTCCGGTATAGGCGCTATGGACGCCTTCCCAGACGCCGGTGATATTAACCTCGCCGGAGGAATCGAAGTCTTTCTCGGCGATGTCCCAATTGTCGTCTTCGACCGCTGCTCGGCAGGCGGCCTCGAGCGACTCTGCGGCATAAGTGCGACGCCGGAAAACCGGCCGGTGATAGGTGGTTTCAATCGTAAAGTCGGGCATTGAAATGCTCCTGAAAATGGAAGCGGCCCGGTCTCCTTTCGGAGCCAGGCCGCAGATTGATCCGAGAAATGGTTACTCGGCCGCGTCGACGTGCTGCTGTTCGGCGAGCTCCGTCGGCGCGGACACATTGTCAGCATCGTCGGCCAGGAGCGCCGGAAGATTGGGATTGCCGCTACCGCTGGCATCTCCGTTGGGAATCCCGGCGTTTTCGCACGTCGAGTCGTCGACGGAAGAGACATCTGCCGCGAGACGGAGAGGCTCCGGAAGCCAACCACTACCGGCCATTATCCGCTCGGCCTCGCGGGCCATATCGGACTTCTTGAGATGGCCGATCAGCTCCGCTGATTGGTCACCCTTCGCCTCACGGACCGCCTGGAGAATGTGCGACTTGGTGACACGGCCGAGATAGGAATCCACCGTCGGCGCCCAGCCCGCCGCGACCATGTCGAAACCGATCGACCGGGCGACCTGGTCCGCATGAGCAATCGCACGTGCGCGCTTGTTCCACGGCTCGGTGACCGCATTGAGCGACAACGAGGCGCAATGGGCAAACAGGGCTTGTCGGCCGACCTCATCGAGCGCGATCAGGAAGGTCCAGAGGTCGTCCGGCGATTTCGGCAGATCCTGGCCCCAGGCTTCGTGCCGCCGATCGATTTCCTTGGCCCAGACGGTGTCTCCGAGTCCTGGTGTCTGGGCGAACCTGGCGCTCTGGAGCGTTAGCTCCAGGCATGAGTCGGAGCCGTAGAGGTAGAAGGTCTTCAGGACGAAGGCGTGCAGCACCGCGATAAACGCGATGACCGGATCGTTGCCAAGCGCATTGCGCAGCGCCACGGTTCGCGTCGCCGTCAGATCCAGGACAAGTCGATCGGATAATGGCCTGACGACGTCGTCGTCATCCTCGGCGGTCTCGCCGGAGATCGCCTGACCATTCACGGAAATCCCGCGGGCGGACGAAGAGGCTGGCATCGGGCCGTCGTCGTTGCCCTCCGGCTCCGCTCCGGCGGCATCGATCGTTCCGACCGGAGGCTCATCCTCGGCTCTGACGAAGCCGCGTTCGATCTTCAGTCCGCCATTGGCAGCAAGCGAGATGAAGGCCCCCCCACGGGCAACCTCTTGGGGATCGAAGACGTAGGGCCGATCATTCAGCTCATCGAGTTCGGCCCCGAGTTCCTGCAGGACGCGCTCGGTCTCCTCGGAATAGTCCTCGGCTTCGGCATAGTCCGCATCGAGTTTTTCGTATTCGGCCCTCAATATGTCACGACGATCGAGTTCCGCCTGGGTCATCTCGGCCTGCTCGCCGTAGAAATGGCGCAGCCCGGACGTATGGCCATATGGGAAATCGAAGGCGGCCTCGACCCACTTCCAGCCTTCCTCGGCCTTGAGTGTCTCGGCATCGCGCTTCAGCTTCTCGATCACCAATTGCTCAAGCAGCGCCGGATCCTGGAGCCATCCGCCGTTGTCCTCGTCGAACAGGTCGCGCATGACCACGCCGTCGGCAGCTTCATAAGCCTCGAGGCCGACATAGGCCGCGCGGCGGTCGGTCGCCCGGATTGTCGTCTCGGTCAGAAGCCTGCGGATATAGTAAGGCTCCTGGGCATGAGACCGCAAAACGGTATCCCAGACCTGCTCCTGACGAACGTGATCGTTGGTGATCGAGAACGCCATCACCTGCTGCAGGGTCATCTCGTCGGCCGCGTAAAGATCGAGCAGCCGCGGCGAGACGGACGCCAGTCGCAATCTCTGGCGCACCGTCGCGACCGAGACGAAAAAGCGGGCGGCGATGTCTTCTTCGCTCTGCCCCTGTTCGCGCAAGTTCTGGAATGCCCTGAACTGGTCGAGAGGATGAAGGTCGACACGCTGCACGTTCTCAGCGAGCGAATCTTCGATCTCCGGCGTTTCGCCGCTGCTGACGATGCAGGGCACGCCGGCGGTTTTCAAAAGCCGTTTCTGGGAAACGAGCAATTCGAGCGCACGGTAGCGCCGGCCGCCGGCAGGAATGCGGTAGATGCCTGTCTCGTTGCCATCGCCATCGAGTTCGGGCCGGACATTGAGACTGGTCAGAAGTCCCCGGCGTGCGATATCCTCCGCGAGATCCTCGATTGAAATGCCCGCCTTGATCTTGCGGACATTCTGCTGGCTCAAGACGAGCTTGTTGAAGGGAATGTCACGTCCACTGCTGAGCGTGATTTTCTGGATGGCCTGTGCCATGTCAGTTTCTCCGTGACGGACCGGCCGGAGCCTCTCTCCAACCCTCTCAATCCGTCACAGCTCCCCTTCCCTCCTCTTCCATTCTGCAACCGCTCCGCATGGGAATCCGCCCTTGATCCGCGCCGATCCCTCCCCACATTGCGGCCGTCACTTGTGAAGGGGTCATTCGAGCATGCATCAGTTTCTGGAGACGACCTTTGGGCCGGACGAACTGGAAATCCTGGACATTGTGCTGGAGGAATGGCGGGCGCGGCGCGGTTTGCCTAAGGACAATCCGGATGTCGAGCTTGCGGCAGCGGTGATGCTCAACCTGTTTCGCGAAGGAAACCGAACGATCGAAACGCTGAAGGCAGCCGCGGCCGAGCACAGGGCGTTGTCTGAGCTGTGACGGCGATCAGGCTGGTGAGCTAAACAGACCCGACGTGTCGGGGGAATCCAACCCCAGCATTTGTTTTCTCAGTTGCCTTCAGCCGACAGATTTCGGCACGGTTCATCCTTCGATGCCGAGCCACAGCTGTGGCCATTCCGGCGAGGATCAATGTCAGCAGGTGAGCGCTTCCGTCATCGTAAACACATTGCCCACTCAAGACAGATTGGCCCGATTGGTGCGATGGATAATGATACGCTCAGCGTTCGAACCGCTCCAGCATCCTCTTCAGCTGTGCATTTTGCAGCCGAAGCTTGCGCGCCAATTGCTCCCGGAGCAACCTGATCTCTTCGTCAAGGCTGATCGCATCGTCAGAAACGGCGTGAACGCCTGGAGAGGGTGGCAGAACGGCTTCAATCGTTTCCGTTGCCTTACCCCGCCTGCTGCGTTTTCGCGTTGCGCCTTCGCCAGCCTGCGAGGTTGTTCGTGTTTCGCGTGCGACCGCCGCCGCGTCATCGGATAAGGCCGGACCAGCCGCCTCCGCAGACCCGGCGTTTTCGCTATCCGCCTTGCCATGGAGAGTTCTTGCCGTTTGGGAATGATCCGGGTCCGCTGACATCGCCTCCGATTGTTCGTCGGCGACGGGCTTTTCGTCGACCGGAGGCGCCGCGGTGTTCAATCCGTTATCGGCAGCCGTTTCAGTCGGCTTGGCGATGGCCAACAGCTCCGGCTTCACATCATCGGTCGAGCCGTGTTCCTGTGTCTGTTGACGTCGCGGCGACACCAGCCGAGCCAGAAGTTTCCATGGAGACGCCATTTTTTCGACCTCGTATTCTACCCCGCATGCAGGCAGCGGGCAAAGGCGTTGGCGGCAGGACTAGCCGCCGCCAATATGTTCGTTTCGATAATCATGAGAATGCGGCCAGCGCTTGACCGGCTGCTGCCGATCAACCGAGGTTGAGCCGCTTTCGCAGATCGACATTTTCAGCACGGAGCTTCTCGGCCAGCAGCTTGCGCAGTTTTTGGTTTTCCTCTTCCAGCTGT
>CCRI01000001.1 GCA_000985875.1 Neorhizobium galegae bv. officinalis | reverse complement strand
GGGCGACGGGCGCCTGTGCGGGACGGTCGAGCGGCAGCGTGCCGCGCAGCGCGTTTCCGGCATAGGGATCGTTGCGGGGCGCAGGCGGAGCCGGCTGCGGGATGGCCGCAGCGGCAGGCTGAGGCTGCGGACGGGCTGGAGCCGGCTGCGGAGCAGGCGCCTGGCGCGGTGCCGAAGCTTCGGAGATCTCGAAGTTCTGCGTCGAACGCCCGACCAGTGCCGAGATGTCCTGCAGCGCCTTGATCTGCTCGGCGACGGCACGCCGCATCGCGGCTGCACTTTCCTTGGCTTCTTCCGGCAGGTCGAAGGCGCCGCGCTTCAGTTCGGTGCGGGTCGTATCCAACTCGCGGCGGATATCCTGTGCCGAGCGGCGGATTTCGTCGGTCGCGCCGGCGAAGCGGTTGATGGCTTCCTCGACCGATTCCCTGAGCGTATCGCGCAGCTGTTCGGCGGCACTGCCGGAGCGGGTGGTGGCATCCGACAGCAGCTGCTCGACGTCGCTGAGCGACTGCGAAATGCTGCCGCGCATCCGCTCGGAAAGATCGCGGGTGCGCTTCTCGGCGTCGGACAGGGTGGTCTCGATGGCGTGGTTGGCGTCGCTGCCGGCGCTGATCAGCGCCTCGCGCATCGCATCAGCGGTCACTTCGGCACGATGCTGGGTTTCCCCGAGCGTCCGGCCGATATCGGCAAACGAGGCATGCAGGCTTTCGCGAAGCCGCGAGCCGACCTGCAGCGAACGTTCTTCCGCCCGCTCGAAAGCACCGTCGACCAGGGTCGTCAGGCTGCGCATCGTCGTCTCGATTTCCTCGGAACGCTTGACCAGGCCGGTCGACAGGTTGCGAAGGGCATTCTGGCGTTCGTCCAGCGTGCTGACGAGATTGGACTGTGCCGCACCGAGGAGTTCGGATGCTTCGACAAGCACCCTCGAGTGGTCGTCGAAACGGCCGACGAGGCTGCTGACCTGTTCCAGCGTGTTGCCGAAGACGTCCGACATACGGCCGATATTGTCTTCGAGCATGCGGGTCGAGCCGGAAACGATATCGGCGGAGTTGGTTGCCGACTGAACGAACCGGTTGGCCGTGACGCTGAGCTTGCGGTCGGCTTCCGAAAGGTGATGGGCGACGGCATCGGCGGTGCTGCCGAGTTCCTTTGCCGACTCCTGGACCAGCGCCGAAATGCTCGAATTGCTTTCCGCCAGCTTGTCGATGAGGCTGTTGACGCTGGCCGACAGGCCCTGTTCGACGTGACGCATGGTGCCGGCGGCGCTTTCGGTCCGCTGCGTGATGGCGGCGAGCGTCTCGTTGGTCCGCGCGGCGATCGCGTCGACAAGCGCCGAGTTCTCGTTGCGAATGCGCGCCGTCGATTCTTCCGTAGCGGAGGAAAGCCGCGCGGTCGTCTCTTCCGCGGCGGAGGAAAGCCGTGCCGATGTTTCGTGCGCTGCGGCAGAGAGCAGCTCTGCGCCCTGCTGGGCAGCGGTCGTCATCTGTTCGATGGCGGTGCGGCCAGTCGCGGCATATTCCTCGACCATGGGCTTGGCCTTTTCATCGAGAAGGCGTGCCAATTCGGCCGAGCGGCCGGCGAGCATGGAGTTCAGATCGCGGGCGCGGGCGTCGAGAGCCGAGTGGATGGCGTCGCCGCGGGCAGCGAGTGCCCGGTCGACGGCGTCCATGGCGGTGTCGAGCTGGTTTGCGGTATCGGCGAGCGTGGTGCGGATACCGTCGCCGCGCGAGTCGAGCGCCTTCTGTGCTTCGTCGAGTGCCTCAGAAATTGCCGTGACCTGGCGCTTCACCAGGCTGTCGGCCTCCGCGACCTTGTGGACGATCGCATTGCCCGCTTCGGAGAAGGCAAGCGCTACGGTCGCCGCCTGGCCGGCGAGCCGGTTCTGGGTCTCCGAAATCCGGCCGACGATCTGGGTCGAACGTTCCTCGATCGCCTTGGTGAATTCGGCGTTGCGGCTGGAGAGTTCCTCGGTGAACTCGGCACCGGCACGCGCCAGTACCTCGGCGGAGCGGCTTGCTTCGCTGTCCATGCTCTGCGCCGCAGCACTGACCGCTTCGCGCAGTGTCGAGGCGAGGCCGACGGCTTTGCTCTCGATGGTCTTGGTGACGTTGTCGAGCCCGATGGTCAGCGCGCGGTCGATCGTGCCGAGGCGTTCCTCGATGCGGGCGGTACGGCCGTCCATGGTCTCGGTGATGCGGTCCGAAGCCTCGGCGGCGACGCGTTCCAGATCGGCCGTGCGGGTGGTGAGCGTGCTGGAAAGATTGACGCCGGCCTCGTCGACGAGCTGAGCCGCCTCGAGGATCTCGCCCCGGATCCGGCCTTCAAGCCCGCCGAACGTCGATTCGATGCGACTGCCGGTTTCTTCGAGCGCGTCCTGAACCCCGCCGACCGTCTGACGGATGCGGTTGGAGAAAGCGTCGGCCGAGCGGCCGATTTCGCTTGCGGCATCGGAAAGCCGGACGGCGAGCGTACCCACATTGTCACGCAGGCGTTCTTCCAGAGACTGCCCCGCAGTGTCGATGGCGCCGCGCAGGGCATTCTGCTGCGTTTCGAGCGACATTTCCAGCATTCCGGCGCTGGCCGCGATCGAGGTGCCGAAGGAGGTGACCTGATCCTGCATCAGGTCGCCGATCTGGCTCTGGGCGTCGCCGAGCGTCGTCGCAAGCGACTTCGTGCGTTCGTCCAGAGTGTCGCGGATCTGCTCGTAACCGGAACCGAGCGTCGTTTCCAGCTGCTGGTGACCAAGGCCGATGGTTGCGGCGATACGTTCCTGCGTCGAGCCGAGAACGGTTTCGACGCGCTCCAGTCCGTCCGCCATGCCCGTTTCGAAACGCTGTGCGCCGGTTGTCAGCGCGGCTTCGATGCGGCCGCTTGCGCTGCCGACGGTCTGTTCGAGGCGATCGCCGCCGTTTTCGAGGACGCGGGCAATCTCGGCCGTCCGGTTTTCGAGCGACTGGTCAAGATTGAGCTGGTTTTCGGCATAGGCGTTGCGGATCGCTTCGGCGCGGGCCGCGAAGGATTGCTCGATGCGGACGTCGGCATCGATGAAGGTGTTAGCGATTGCCGTCGACTTTTCGTCGAGCATGCCGGCGAGGCGGTCTTCGCCGAGCGCGAAGGAGGTGGCGATTTCCATCGACTTGTCGTCGAGGATTTCTGCGAGCCTGTCCCGGTTGACGCCCAGCGCCTCGTTGATTTCCGAAGTGCGGCGCGCCAGGTCTCCGCTCATGCGCTGTTCGGTTTCCGAAAGTGCGCGCGTGATGGAGTCCGATTTCTCTTCGAGCATGCCGGCGAGGCGATCTTCGCCGAGCGCGAAGGAGGTGGCGATCTCCATCGACTTGTCTTCGAGGATTTCGGAAAGACGCTCGCGATTGGCATCGAGCGACGTCTGCATTTCGGAAGCGCGCCGACCCAGCTCGTCGCCGAGCCGCTGCTCGCTTGCGATGAGCGTGCGAGAGATGTGCTCCGACTTTTCGTCGAACATGCCGGCGAGCCGCTCCGGCGCGCCGGCCATCAGCGTTTCGATCGCGCTGGATTTCTGGCTCAGAACCTCGGTCAGATGATCGTGGCTGCCGGAAAGGGCGGCGACAATGGCGCCCGAACGGATGGCCAGGCTCTGTTCGAACTTCGCCTGGTTTTCCGAAAGCGTGCTGAGAAGGCTGCTGCTGCGGTCGGCGATCGTTGTCTCGATGTCCTGACGGGCGCTGGCAAAGCCGGCGTGAAGTTCGCCGGTGCCGGAAGCAAACACGTCCTTGAGCTCGCCGGTGCGCAGTGCAAGCGCATCCTGAAGCTCGGTGGCGCCCGTTCCGAGCACTCCGTGCAGTTCCCCGGTGCCCGAAGCGAGCACGCCCTGGAGTTCGCTGGTGCGCGTCGTCAACACGTCCTGGAGTTCTGTAGTGCGTGTTTCAAGTGCTTCCTGGAGTGCGCCGGTGCGCGTGGTGATGACGTCCTGGAACTCGCTGGTGCGTGCTTCAAGGGCTTCCTGAAGTTCCTCGGTGCGCGAGACGAGCACGGACTGGAGTTCGCTGGTGCGTGTCCCCAATACATCCCGAAGCTGGCTGGTCCTCGATCCGAGGACGTCCTGGAGCTCGCCAGTATGCGTCACAAGCGCATCCTGGATTTCGGTAGCGCGGGAGGCCAGCGTATCCTGAATTTCGGTGCTGCGCGCCGACAACGCGTCGGACAGTTCCCGCGAGCGGCTTCCGAGCATGGCATCCAGCATTTCCTGGCCTGTGCCGAGCGTCGTCTCGAGTGCGAGCGACTGGTCGGTCAGCGAGGAACTGATGCGCTCGACGCTGGACGAGAGGATGTTTTCGATCGCATCCGAACCGCTTGCCACCGTCTCGTTGATACGGGCGAGGCTGTCCATCAGCTTGCTGTCGAGTGTGCCGGCACGCTGGTCGAAGGCTGAGGTGAACTGCGAAATGCTGTCGTCGAAGGTCGTGCTGAGCAGGCCGACGGTCGTCTGCAGGCGCTCTTCGAAGAAGCCGGAGCGCATGTCGAGGTCGAGGACCACGTCTTCGACGGTGTTTTGCAGGCTCTGGCGGAAGGACGAGGTCTTTTCTTCGAGCGAGCTGTTGAGAGCCGCGAGGATGCCGCCGAGCGAACCGGTGAGCGTCTGTTCGCTTTCGGCAAGCCCGTCGGTGATCTCGCGGGTCCGGGCAAGCAGCGTCTCGTTCAGCTGGCGGGTGCGGTCTGCAAGCGCTGCGTTGAGCTTTTCGGTATTGGCGTCGAGCGAGGAGGCGCGCGTCTGGAATTCGTTGAGAAGCGCCTGGCCGCGCTGCGACAGCACGGTATTGATCGCATCCATGCGTTCGTCGAACTCGTGGGCGAGCGCGAAGCCAGAGGAATTGAGCGTCTGCAGCAGGTTTTCGGTCTTTGTGGTCAGCAGGCTGCCGAGTGCCTCGCCGGCCGCGTTGGACTTCTCCATCAGCGCCGCGCCGCGCGTCTCGATCATCGAGGCAAAGGCTTCGCCTGATGTCGCCAGGCGAATGGAGATTTCTTCGGTCGCAAGCGACAGCTCTTCCTTGAGCTGATCATGGGCGCCGACGATCGACGAGCGGATGCGCTCCGCGTGGTTGACGATCGCGTCGCGTTCGGCGCCGAGTTCGTGGACGAGGCCGCGAACGCGCAGTTCATTGTCGGTGAAGCTCCGCTCCAGCGCATTCACTTCCGAATGGACGAGCGTTTCCAGCTCGGCGGCGCGGGCGATAGTGCGCTCGATGCCTTCGTTCATCGCCGAGACTTCGCGGCGCACGGCCTGGCCGACGCTCATGATTCGTTCGGAGGCGACGGTTTCCGGATCGGACAGGCGCAGCGCCACCTCGGCCATGGAACGGGCGGCGGTTCTCAGATCCTGAGCGCGGGCCATCATGATCGCGAAGGCGAAGAACAGCATGATGGGAACAAGGATGCAGACCGCCAGCGCGACGATGCCGGGAGCGGCGAGAACGCCTTCGACCGAGGTGATCTGCCAGAGCTGGTTGCCGTAGATCATCTGCCCGAGAGCGATGCCGCCGATTGCCCAGAGGATCGAGACGATCACCGCATTGCGGATGGACGAGCGCATCGCGCCGCCTTCCAGCGTCCGCAGGATTGCAGTCGAACTGCGTTTGCCCGCATCGTTGGCGGGCTGGAATGTGGGGGACTTGGCAGCGGTTTCGTTGGCTGCCGATCTGTATGATTCGGCGGCATCGTCCTGATACTGGGTCTGACGCGGTTTGTTAGTGTCTGACACTCTTGCCTCCGAGGCATGGGGCACTGATCTAGGGCGCGGCTGATCATCGTTGAAATTGATTTTTAGGGCATCTTCCAACGCCTGGAACGCCGTCTCATCGATCGACTCGCTGCTAGGGTTTTTTGCCATGCGGTTACGCCTCGTTACATACTCGCCCGGCAAATCCCATCTGACGCGCTGCCGCCCGCAGACCGATAGATGGAACGCTGCCTGCCGGAAACTCTCCACCCGCAAAGCGGATTTCCAGTTTCCTATTCATTTTCAAGTCGGATGGCCGTTCTTTCAAACGGATGATAATGAAAGCTTACCAACCTACCATCCGGGGCAAAAGGACGATATTCCTCGCCACCTTAGGCGTATTGTAGTGGCACATTCGGCCACCCTGCACAATTATGACGCCTGCCTTCGAATGATGCTGTGGAATGTTGTTAACAGAATTTAAACCATGCGAAGATGCAAAAGTCCTAAAATCCCGGGAGCTTAGCAGAAATTAACCATATGGGAAGAAACCGGCCCAGATTGTGCCGGAATTTAACGGGATAGCTCCGATTGGCCCGCACAATTCGGGACATTATCAGAAGAGCAACAGGGAAAACAGGTTCATGGCAATGGCAGCGGTCAGTATCGCGTTCGAAGCTCCAGAAACGTTGAGGGGCGGTTGCCCTTCCCAGTCCCGTCCGATCGATCTCGTTCATCTTGCAACCCAGACCATGGGCGACAAGAACCTCGAAGTCGAAGTGCTCCAGATGTTCGCACGCCAGGCACGCCGTGCACTGCATGACATCGCGAGCGCCGATAGCGCCTATGTCGTTGCAGCCGCGCATCGCCTGAAGGGTGCGGCCAGCGCAGTCGGCGCCTTCAAGGTCTCGACCGCTGCCGAGCGACTTGAAGACAACGGCTCCGACGCCTCGTTGCGGGCTGCCGTCGCTGCCGCCGTCGTCGAGGCCGAGAACTTCATCAACAAGCTCTGCCGCTGAGCGATTCGCCGAATCGGTATGCAGGGCGCCGATTGAACAGCCGGCGGCGCCCGAAAATGTTGACTGCGCCGGGGTTTTATCGGAAGAAAGCGCGCTTAAATAGTGTGCCCTGACCCTTCAACATCCCGGATTTCCCTATCATGACGAAACTGACCATCGTTGCCTTTGACGGAACGCGCTTCGATATCGAAGCCGAGCCGGGCTCCACCGTGATGGAGAATGCGGTTCGCAATTCCGTCCCCGGCATCGAGGCCGAATGCGGCGGTGCCTGCGCCTGCGCCACCTGTCATGTCTATGTCGACGAGGCCTGGACCGAAAAGGTCGGCCCGCCGGCTCCCATGGAGGAAGACATGCTCGACTTCGCCTTCGAGGTGAAGCCGAACTCGCGCCTTTCCTGTCAGATCAAGGTGAAGGCGGATCTCGACGGGCTCGTGGTCAACGTGCCCGAGCGCCAGGCGTGATCACCGCCTGATCCGTCACGTTCCCGATCGCCTGTTTTCGGGCAAAAAAAAGCCTCGCCCCGCAATAGCGGCAAGCGAGGCAAGGCGGGCGCATCGCCAGCAGGGGAGGGAGGAAACACCTGCGGCTTGAAGACGCGCCAGGAGAACTGAAACACTGGGAACCAAACTCAGGAACACCTGAAACAACTGCGTCCGACACATCGGTTCGAAAACCGGAAAGTACGCTGATCCTGCGGCTATCTACCTCATGTGCCTCGTTTTTCGAAGCGTTGGTAGGTAAGCTATGTCTTAGGTTGTATCCGAGATTTCTATTTTAGACTATCACCATAAATCACCCGTCATTGACGAGGGATGACGCAAGCTCCGCAAAAGCCCGGGCGCGGTTGGTCGGTCTGATTCACCCCAAAAAGCGGATCAATTGCCGGATCGTTTCAAACGATACTGCAGCAGCCGCATCATCCGCGAGTCGAAATTGGCCGCCTCGATCTGGTCGAACCGCAGCTGCTCCCGGTCATGCGCCTCAAGAACACGGCGGGTCGTTTCCGCCACCTGTCTTTCCAGTGCATCGCAGGTTCTGTTCGGGGGAAGGCCAAGCAGTTCCCGTTCGAGTTGGCGCGCATGGTTGCGGGCGATTTCCGCATGCCGCTCCTCGTGGCGCTTGATGTCCTTCGACAGGGTATCCCAGATGAAGCCGAGATCGGCGGTGGCGCGGCCGCGATTGCCCCAGCGCGGCAGGATGATGTGGGTTCGAAGCGTCACGCGCGCCCCGCCGACCGAGCAGCGCCCGCCCTTTTCCACATAGGTGACGTCGCCGCCGAACTTGATTTCGGTGGCGCCGGGATGGCGGTGGCCCGTGCTGCGGGTGAGAGGGCCGCGGTTTTCCAGTTCCTTGTCGAGGTCCTCGGCCGTGCGGCCGCCGATCCGGAAATAGGAATAGGTCTTGTTGATGATTGGTTCTGCCATGGCCGTCGCAGGGAACACGCAGAGGAGAAGAAAGACACCGAAAAACCGGCGGACTCTGCGCATGGAGAACATTCTATGGCCTGCGACGTTGAACTTATGGGGACCTTGGGGCATAGCCAGCCTGAGCGCAACACAAAGGCACCAAATTTTGCGTTACCCTTCGAAAGACGGCCGGCCGGTGATATCGCAGCGCAACAGCACCTGGCGTGTGGGGCGGGGCCGTGTCCTTGAACTCGGTCGCCAAGGCCAGATTATGGCGATCATCAACGTCACCCCCGATTCCTTTTCCGACGGCGGAAACTACGCAAACATCGATGCCGCGGTGGCTCACGCCGTTTCCTGCGTCCGCGACGGCGCCGCCATCCTCGATGTCGGCGGCGAATCGACGCGGCCCGGCGCCGCCGAGGTGACGGCGACGCAAGAGCAGGACCGCGTCCTGCCCGTGATCGAAAGACTCGCCGCGGAAACCGATGCGCTGATATCGGTCGATACCTACCGGGCCGAAACCGCTCGGCTGGCAATGGCCGCAGGCGCCCATATCATCAACGACGTCCACGGCCTGCAGCGTGAGCCGGAGATCGCGACCGTCGCGGCTCAAACATCTGCCGGGGTCTGCATCATGCATACCGGCCGTGGCCGCGAGCAGGAAAAGCGTGCCGACCGGATCGCCGACCAGGAATTCTTCCTGCGGCAATCTCTCGAGATCGCGCGCAGCGCCGGCATTCCCGACGAGGCGATCGTGCTTGATCCCGGTTTCGGCTTTGCCAAGGACCGTGACGACGACATGGAATTGATGGCGCGTTTTGCCGAACTGCACGGGCTCGGTTTTCCGCTGCTCGCCGGCACGTCGCGCAAGCGGTTCATCGGCGCGCTGACGGGACGGGAAAAGGCGAACGAACGCGACGTCGGCACCGCGGCGACCACCGCTATCCTGCGCTTGGCGGGGGCTTCGATCTTCCGCGTCCACAACGTTGCCGCCAACCGCGACGCGCTGGCGATGGCCGACGCGGTTCTCGCCGCAGCCTCCGCTTATAACGCTAGAGAGGGCCTTTGATGGCGACCTACACGATCACGCTGAAAAACTGTGCGTTCTACGCCAAGCATGGTGCCTTCGAGCAGGAGGCGACGCTCGGCCAGCGTTTCTTCATCGACGTCATCATGGACGTCGAGGCGGACGAGGCGCTCGAAAACGACGATGTCGCGAGCACGGTGCATTACGGCATTGCCTACGAGATCGTCGAGAAGGTGGTGACTGGCCACCGCCGCAACCTCATCGAGACGCTCGCCAAGGACATCGCCAAGGCGCTCTGCGCCTGGTCGCCGCAGATCCGCCGGGCAGAGATCGCCGTGCGCAAGCCGAGCGTGCCGATCCCCGGCATCCTGGATTATGCGGAGGTGCGTGTTGAGCATTTCGCCTGAAAAGACGTTCGAGGTCGCGGCTCTCGGGCTCGGCGGCAATATCGGCGATCCGCCGTCGTCCATGGCCGAGGCGCTCAGGCAGCTCGATAGGCGCGAGGACTGCCGCGTTCTCGCCGTCTCGAAACTCTATTCGACCCCGCCCTGGGGCAAGACCGACCAGGCGGATTTCTTCAACTGCTGCGTCCTGGTGGAAACTTCACTGGAGCCGGAGGACCTGCTGGACGTCTGTCTGTCGATCGAGCGCGGCATGAAGCGCGTCCGCCTGGAGCGCTGGGGACCACGCACCATAGACATCGATATCCTGACCTATGGGACGCGGGAACAGAAGACCGAAAAACTGGAAGTGCCGCATCCGCGCATGACCGACCGCGGCTTCGTGATGATGCCGCTTGCCGACATCGCCCCGGATCTTCTTGTAAAGGGAAGAAAAGTGCGCGACTGGCTTGGTGGAGCCGATATTGCCGGCATCAAGGTCGCGCGGGACAGCCAGGACTGGTGGCAGGGCGCCTGAGGCGCCCATAGTGTCTTATTGCTGGATCGAACCGACGGCGATCGAATCCATGTCGCGATCAAGGCTGAGCCCGATCACCGGAACCATCTGGTCTTCGACCTTGATCGAGATGGTGATGTTCATCTTGTTCTCGCCGCGCAGGCTCGCGACCATCGCGCCGTTGAGCTGATTGCGGTTGATGCCCATGACGACCTTGTCGCCGCTGACCGAGCCGGAAATGATGTCCAGCCCCTTGCCTTCGGCGCCGTCCAGGAACTTGCCGGTGTAACCGCGGCCGCTTTGGGTGATCGTCGCCGACATCGGCTGCTGGAACACGCCGACCCGGCAGGTTCCGTCGAGCTTGATGCCGACATTGCTGTCCGGAACGGCGGCGCCTGTGAGGTTGCAGCTGAATTTCGTGCCCTTGTACTTGCCGGCGACGATCTCGCCGGGGCCTTTCCAGACGCCCGCGACCGACTGGAAGAAAACCTTGTCACGCGGAGCGGCCTCAGCCTGCGGCGCCACGGCGGAGGTGGCCGCGACAGTCAGAACGGCGAACCCGCCAAGAAGCGAAAAGAAGCGCGAATACATGTACTTTCCCCTGACGAGCAGCAACTTTAAGTGTCCCGTAATTTAGGCGGGAATGGTTAACGAGTGGTGACGATGACCGGGTTTGAGCCATGGTCAGACGCTCTATTGTTCATCTTTCCGCCCGCCGACAGTCGCGATATCCGAGATGAAATCTCCGATTCCCGGCCTTTTGACCGCCCGGAAGGGCAGCGGCCGGCAGAGATCCATGGCGGCGATGCCGATTCGCGCGGTCAGCAGGCCGTTGATCACGCCTTCGCCCAAACGCTTGGATAGTTTCGAGGCGAGGCCGTGCCCCAGAACCTGCTGCGCGACACCATCGCCGACGGCGATCGAGCCGGTGACGGCGAGATGGGCGATGACGTCCCGCATCAGTCGCAACAGTCCGAGCGTTCCAGGCCTTCCGCCGTAAAGCTCGGCCATGGCGCGAATCAGCCGCGTCACTTCGAAAAGCACATAGGCGAGATCGACGATGGCGCGCGGGCTGACGGCGGTGACGATCGAGACACGTTTCGACGATCCGAGGATGAGCGCGCGGGCCTTGCGGTCGAGCGGCGCCAGGAGCTCCCGTTCGGCCAGTTCGATGAGTTGCGGGCCGTCGATGATCTCGTCTTTCGTCGCGTCGAGGTTGGCGCGACCCTTGGCGGTCTCCGCCCGGTGACTGAGGATCTTGGTGAGCGCGGCGACGACGGTGCGGGCAGCTGCAGGGCGAGGGGAAAGGGCGGCCTCTTCCGCCTGGGCCTTGAGGGTCTGGACGGCGGAAAGCCGCATCATGCCGAATATCTCGCGGCCGACGATCACGGCGACGGCGACAAGTCCGACGGCAAGTGCGGTGAGTGCCGCGTATCCCAGCCAGTCGGCTCGGGTGAACAGGTCGCGGATGACGCTATCGGCCCAGAGCCCGAAGGCGAGCGACAGGAAGGTCCCGAAGGCGGCCGCCGCCAGGTTGACGAACGAGAATTTTTTGCGCGCCCGGGGCTCGGCGACGGGGATCGCCTCTGCTGCGAGTTCAGGCGGCGTCACGAACGGATCTTCTTCGTCGGGCGTCACCACGACGTCGTCCTCGAAGCTGCGCGGGCTGCGGCGAGGGACGGGCAGGGTTTCGTTTCTGGACGCGCTTTCCTCTTCGACGGAGAAAGATGCGGGTCGGCGCTTGCCGTTCTGGGGTGATTCGGGCGGTCTCATGCGAGGCGGTCTCCGAACAGGAACTGCATGGCGCGGTCGAGGCGGATATGCGGCACCGAGAGCTTCATGCCACCATTCGCCTCCTCCAGTGCCGGCGGGCGGAAGCGCACCACATTGATCTCGGGAAGCTCGGCGCCGGCCGAATCGAGTTTTTGAAAGAATGCTTCAGGATCTTCCGGCAAGTCACCGGGAAATATAGCAGTTTTCTTAAGTCCGTCGAAGCGTTCGCCATTGATCATCTCGCCTGAAATAGGCGTGCCGACGATGACCGGCAGGAGGTGGTTGTCTTCCTTGACGGTCGCCTCGCGGGTGGCGCGCACCGATGCGATCGCCATCACCTCGATGCCGGCGCCAGCCATGCCGATCCGCTGCACGGCGCGGTCGACCAGCCGGCCGGTAAGCCGTTCCAGGCGGTCATGGCTTTCGTGATGCAGGTGATCCGCCTTGGTGGCCGCAACCAGGACCTTGTCGATCCGGCGGCCGATCAGGGAGGAGAAGAAGCTGTTGTGGCCGGGACGGAAACAGGCGAGCACGTCGGTCAGCGCCCGTTCAAGATCCTGCACCGCCTCGGGGCCACGATTGATCGCCTGCAGCGCGTCGATCAGCACGATCTGGCGGTCGAGCCGTGCGAAATGCTCGCGGAAGAACGGTTTGACCACGACGTTCTTGTAGGCCTCGTAGCGGCGCTCCATCATCGCCCGCAGCGAGCCCTTCGGCGCTTTGGTCTCGGGCATGTTCGGCAGCGGCGCAAAAGTGAGCGCCGGCGAGCCTTCGAGATCGCCGGGCATCAAAAAACGGCCGGGCGGCAGGGTCGAAAGCGACCGTTCGTCCGCCTTGCAGGCCTTGAGATAGCCCGCAAAGGCCTCCGACAACCGTCTTGCGGTCATCTCGTCAGCCGGGGCGTCCGCATCTATGCCGTTCGCGAGGGCGAGCCATTCCCGTGACAATTCCTTGCGGATGCCGGTCCCGGCAAGGGTCACGGTATTGTCGCTGAAGGTGCGAAAATCCTGGGCCAGCAACGGCAGGTCGAGCAGCCATTCGCCGGGATAGTCGACGATGTCGATCGAAAGCCGCCCGCGCGAAAACATCCGGCCCCAGCCGCTGGCGCTCTGGTAGTCGAGGGTGATTCGCAGTTCCGAGATCGCGCGGGTCGAATCCGGCCAGATGCGGTCGCGCACCAGGGCCTGGATATGGTCCTCGTACTGGAAGCGCGGGATGGCATCGTCCGGCTGCGGTTCGAGCCGCACCGCCGAGATCCGGCCGGACCGCATGGCTTCGAAGAGCGGCAGCCGCCCGCCGTTCAGCAGATTGTGGACGAGGGACGAGATGAACACGGTTTTGCCGGCCCTCGACAGGCCGGTCACGCCGAGCCTGATCGTCGGATGCACGAGGCCCGAGGCGCGGTCGGCGAGATTGTCGAGCGCGATGCGCGCGTCATCCGAGAAGCTGGTAAGCGAAGGCGGCAAGGCGTCGTTCCGGGTCCAGAGTTTACGCCTATATAGGGAGCCGTTGCGAGGCCGCAAAGCCGTCGCTTGGGTCCAGTTCAGGCCGTCAGGAAATCGGTCAGTGTCCAGGCCGCATCCGAGCCGGCGACAATGCCGCGATAATCGAGCACCGCGAGGCCGGCAGGAGGATAGCCGCCGGGGACTGCCGCAATCATCTGGTCGGCGCCGATCAGCCCTTCCAGGACCTCTTCCATGGTCGGGTTGTGGCCGACGAGCATGACCGAGCCGCTGTCTCTTTGGCCTGCAAGGATGGCGAGATAGGTGCCGAGCGTGCCGTTATAGAGTTCATCGACGAAGACAGGCTCGATCTCCTCGCTGATCGCGCGGCGGATCGCTTCGGCAGTCTGGCGGCATCGCGTGGCGGTGGAGCTGAGAAGGATATCAGGCCTGTAGTTGCGATCGGCAGCCTTGTCGGCAACGATCTCGGCCTGTGCGAAGCCCTGATTGTCGAGAGGGCGATCGAAATCGTGTTGTCCCGGCTCCGCCCAGCCCGACTTGGCATGGCGCAGCAGGTAGATGCGGGAAGGAGGAGGAGTGATCGTCGTCATGCCCGGCACCGCTGTTAAGAGGATGGAAGCGATGGGTAGCCTTTCGACACGAGACTCGTCAACTGCCGCAGATGTTCTGAAACAGCCTACCCCGGTGCAGCCTCCTGTGGAGAAGAGTTTCGGGTATTCAGAATAAAAGCTTAAAAAATAGCCGTTTAGCGGATTTTTATGACAGTTTTAAAAATGCCTTAATACTGAGCGCGAGGCTTGAATCGGCATAGGAGGATAGGATATAGAGCGCCGCATGAGATGTTCTTCAGGAGAATCGCGTTGAGTGAGAAGATCGATCTTAGCAATTATGTGCTCTCTGAAAACGATGAGTTCATGAATGCAAATCAGAAAGCGTATTTCCGGGCAAAGCTTATTGCCTGGAAAAACGATATCCTGAGAGAAGCGCGCGAAACGCTCGGCCATCTGGCTGAAGAGAGCGCCAACCACCCCGATCTCGCCGACCGGGCTTCCTCCGAAACCGACAGAGCTATCGAACTTCGAGCCCGTGACCGCCAGCGCAAGCTGATTTCCAAGATCGATGCCGCCTTGCAGCGCATCGACGATGGTACCTACGGTTACTGCGAGGAAACGGGCGAACCGATCGGTCTCAAGCGTCTCGACGCTCGTCCGATCGCCACGCTGTCGATCGAGGCACAGGAACGCCACGAGCGCCGCGAAAAGGTCTATCGGGACGAATAATCCGCCCGATCAGTCGAAAACGAATTCAAGGCACGGTTTTCCGTGCCTTTTTTCTTGGCGGAATTCAAACTTCGCGCCGGCTTACTTGTCGCGGGTGACGGACATCTCGCCGAAGATGCGGGCGACTTCCGACTGCAGGCTCGGTTCCGGCGTGGCGCCGGTGACGGGCGGGACGCCGGGGTTCCTCGGCTGCATCTGACGGTTCGGCGGGGGGATGACGGCAGGCTCGCGGGCCGCGAGGTTGTTGGCCATCTCCTCTTCGAGAATCCGTTCGAAGTCGCTGCCGAGCTGTTTCGGCTTGTCGGCGGCCGATTGCAGGGCAGGCGGCACGATCGCGGCGCTGACCGGCGCGGCGCGGGGCTCGGGTGCTTCCTGGAAGACCCGCCCACGGGCGGCGTCGAGCACGTCGGCTGCGTCGTCGAATGCCGGAACCTGGGCAGGGACTGGGGCAGGGACCGGGGCAGGAGGAGCCGGAGGTGTTGCCGCGGCTGCCAGCGCCGCGATCGGCCGCAACTGTTCGGATTTTACCTCCGGGGCTTGACGGGCCGGCGGCTCGATCCTGGGGGTGGCCGTCGGTTCGGGAACTGCTGCATTGTTAGCCGGGGCAGGCGCTGCGGGCCGCGGCGCCAGTGTACCGCTCATCGGTATCGGTCCGGTAGCGGGAGCCGCCGGCGGAACGGCGCGCGGTGTCTCTCGCAGCGGCACGACACTTTCCCGGGCCGGCTCGATGCGCGGTTCCGGAGCCGCGGGGCGTGGGATCGGGGCCGGGCGGGGTTCGGCAACGGCCGCCGGCCGGGCTTCCATGGCGGCCGCGGCCTGAACGGGAACCGTCATGTCCATCGGCTGGAACCGGTTGGCTGCCGTTGCCGGCGTGCCAGGTGTCGCCGTGGAAATTCCGCTTTCGATGACGATATCGGTCGGACCGCCGATCATGATCAGGTGTTCGACCCCATCGCGGCGGATGAGAACCAGTCGACGCCTTGCATCGACGGCTGCGGCATCCAGTACCTGAAGCCGCGGCTGGCGGTTCTTGCCGCCGCGCACGAAGGGCGAAGGGCCGGAACGGCGGCGGATCAGCCAGAGCACGCCGATGAGGACGAGAAGCCCAATGCCGACGCCGACGACTGCGATCACCAGGCGGCCTCCATAGGCGCCCATCAGTTCTTCGAACATCTCTTGCACTCCTCATATGAACGCCGCGGTAAAAAACGACTTTTTTCCTACCGAAGCAAGCTGCTAACTGTCACTGTCCCGCGCTGAAAAATAGCGTAGACAAGAAAGATAGGTCACTCGGCCAAACTGTCCCGGGTTTTGTGGCCCGGCAGAGCTTTTTGCTTAACCTGCAACTTGCTAATAAGGAATCGCGGGATTCCTGATCCCTGAATGTTCATGGCCGCGGCGCCGGTCGAAATGCGAGGAATTGATGACGAAGTTGCAGCAGAGCGGCAACTACGAGGCGCCCCTGGTGGAAAAAGGGACGCGTGGCGGCACCATCATCCGGATCGTCCTTCTGGCGCTCGTTCTCTGTGGCGTGGCAGCCGGGTTCGTACTGTTCCAGCATGCGCTCGATAACGAGCTGGTGCTCGGTCTGCTTGGCATTCTCGCCATGGTCGGCATATTTTTCCTGGTGTCGTCGATCATCGGCCTCGTCGAGGTCATGCCGCAGTCGCGTTCCGACGAACTCGCCCGCGGTTTCCTGGCCAATCATCCCGACGGTATTCTGATCACCGATGCCAAGGGTCGCATTCTTTACGCCAACGCCGCCTACGGCCGGATGACCGGCGCGACCAAGGCGAGCAACGTGCAGTCGCTGGAAGCGCTTCTGTCCAAGACCCGCGAATCGACCGAGGCGCTTTACAGGTTGACGACGGCGCTTCGCGAAGGCCGGGAAGGCCATGAGGAGTTTCGGCTTCTCCAACCAATCGGACGGACGACCGGAAACGGTTCCGGTGCCCATTGGTACCGTCTCAAGGCACGTCTGCTGAAGCCCGCCGACAGCCGCAAGGGCCAACTCGACATCTGGCAGATCACCGACATCACCTCGGAACGCGACGACCAGGAACGGTTCTTCCGCGAGCTGCAGAACGCCATCGATTATCTCGACCACGCGCCCGTCGGGTTCTTCTCCGCCGGCAAGAAGGGCGAAATCTTCTATCTGAATGCCACGCTTGCCGAATGGCTCGGCATCGATCTGACCAAGTTCGTGCCGCGCTCGGTGACGATCGCCGATCTGGTCGCGGGCGAGGGCATGGCGCTGATCCAGTCGGTACAGGCAGCACCCGGTCTGAAGCGCACCGAGACCCTCGACCTCGACCTGCGCCGCGCCAACGGCCAGAGCCTGCCCGTGCGCCTGGTCCACAATGTCAGCGCCACCCGCGACGGCGCGCCGGGCGAAAGCCGCACCATCGTGCTGACGCGGCCGAAGGGCGGCGAGGGCGACCAGTCGGCATCCGCGATGCGCTTTACGCGCTTCTTCAACAACACGCCGATGGCGATCGCCTCCGTCGATGGCGAAGGCAGGATCCTGCGCATCAATGCGCCGTTCCTAAAACTGTTTGCCGGCGTCGTTTCCCGCGACGACGTGGATGCCGGCATCGAACTCGACCGGATCGTGCACGACAATTCCCGCCAGCATCTGATGCAGGCGATTGCCGCCGCCAAGGATGGCCAGGGGGATATCGCTCCGATCGATTCGCGCCATCCCGGCGACGAGAACCGCTATGTGCGCTTTTATGTGAACGCCGTGATCGACGAGAGCGACGAGGCGCCGGAAGAGGCCGCGATCGTTTATGCCGTCGAGACGACCGAGCAGAAGGCGCTCGAAACCCAGATGGCGCAGACCCAGAAGCTCAATGCGGTGGGTACGCTTGCAGGCGGCATCGCCCACGACTTCAACAACGTCCTGACGGCTATCCTTCTGTCCTCCGACCACCTCCTCCTGCAGGCGCGCCCCTCGGACGCCAGCTTTGCCGACCTGATGGAGATCAAGCGCAACGCCAACCGGGCCGCCGTCCTGGTGCGCCAGCTGCTCGCCTTCTCGCGCAAGCAGACCATGCGGCCGGCGGTGCTGAACCTCACCGACGTCGTCGGCGACCTGCGCATGCTGGTCGACCGGCTGATTTCCGGCACCAATGTAAAGCTCGAAGTGGACTACGGCCGCGACATCTGGCCGGTGCGCACCGACCTGTCGCAATTCGAGCAGGTGCTGATCAATCTCTGCGTCAACGCGCGCGATGCCATGCCCCAGGGCGGCACGATCCTGATCAAGACCCGCAATGTATCCGCCGAGGATGCGGGCGGTTTCCACCAGGCGGATCTGCCGGCCGAGGATTTCGTGATGGTCGAGGTCTCCGACACCGGCACGGGCATTTCGCCCGAAATCATGGACAAGATCTTCGAACCCTTCTTCACCACCAAGGAAGTGGGCAAGGGCACCGGCCTCGGTCTCTCGATGGTCTATGGCATCGTCAAACAGTCCGGCGGCTATATCTATCCCGAATCGGAAGTCGGACGCGGCACGAGTTTCCGCATCTTCCTGCCGCGCCACATTCCCGAAGCGCCCGTCGTCGTCCAGGACGCTGCCACAGCCGGTAAGCAGGTACAGCCGGCCGCTGTCGCGCCTGCCGTGTCGACGCCTGTTTCCGACGACCTCGACCTCACCGGCAAGTCGGCGGTCGTCCTGCTTGTCGAGGACGAGGAGGCCGTCCGGCGCGGCGGCAAGCGCATGCTGGAAACGCGCGGCTATACCGTGCACGAAGCGGGTTCCGGCACCGAAGCGCTCGACATCATGGAAGAGCTCCAGGGCAAGGTTGATATCGTCGTCTCCGACGTCGTCATGCCGGAAATGGATGGGCCGACGCTTCTGACCGAGCTGCGCAAGATCTATCCGGACATGAAGTTCATCTTCGTCTCGGGCTATGCCGAGGATGCCTTTGCCCGCAACCTGCCGGCAGACGCCAAGTTCGGCTTTCTGCCGAAGCCCTTCTCGCTGAAGCAGCTTGCCGTCGCGGTCCGGGAAATGCTCGATTCGGAGTGAGAATCGGACAGCCGCTCATAAATATCCAAGGTCGCGATTCGCCCCCGCTGTCGGGGCGCCGCGTTGATTTCAAACGCGAATTTTCCACACCTCCGGGAGGGGGAACATTTTACGAACGAAATGAAAATATCTATTTTGACTCAATCTGTTGGCCGGCTCTTGCCAAATGAGAACAAAATAGGTACATCACCTTTATCGGCTGCTTCATTGCTTGCACGGCGGCAATAACCTAAAGGTGGGACCAGATGGCACAGAATAGTTTGCGGCTCGTAGAGGATAAAGGCGTGGACAAGAGTAAGGCGCTGGAAGCGGCATTGTCGCAGATCGAACGATCCTTCGGCAAGGGATCGATCATGAAGCTCGGTTCGAACGAGAATATTGTTGAGATCGAGACGGTATCGACCGGCTCTCTCAGCCTCGATATCGCACTGGGAATCGGCGGTCTCCCGAAGGGCCGCATCATTGAAATCTACGGTCCGGAAAGCTCGGGCAAGACCACGCTTGCGCTGCAGACGATTGCCGAAGCCCAGAAGAAGGGCGGCATCTGCGCCTTCGTCGACGCCGAACATGCGCTCGATCCGGTCTATGCCCGCAAGCTTGGCGTCGATCTCCAGAACCTTCTGATCTCGCAGCCGGATACCGGCGAGCAGGCGCTTGAAATCACCGATACGCTGGTCCGTTCCGGTGCCGTCGATGTCCTCGTCATCGACTCGGTTGCAGCCCTGACGCCGCGTGCCGAAATCGAAGGCGAAATGGGCGACAGCCTGCCGGGCCTTCAGGCGCGCCTGATGAGCCAGGCGCTGCGCAAGCTCACCGCTTCGATTTCCAAGTCGAATACGATGGTGATCTTCATCAACCAGATCCGCATGAAGATCGGCGTGATGTTCGGTTCCCCCGAAACCACCACCGGCGGCAACGCCCTGAAATTCTACGCCTCGGTTCGCCTCGACATCCGCCGTATCGGCCAGGTCAAGGAACGCGAGGAAGTGGTCGGCAACCAGACCCGCGTCAAGGTCGTCAAGAACAAGATGGCGCCTCCCTTCAAGCAGGTCGAATTCGACATCATGTATGGCGAAGGCGTTTCCAAGACCGGCGAACTGATCGACCTCGGCGTCAAGGCCGGCATCGTCGAAAAGTCCGGTGCGTGGTTCTCCTATAACAGCCAGCGTCTCGGCCAGGGCCGTGAGAACGCCAAGATTTTCCTGCGTGACAATCCCGAACTTGCCCGCGAGATCGAGACGTCTCTCCGCCAGAATGCCGGCCTCATTGCCGACCGGTTCCTGCAGAATGGCGGTCCGGATGCCGACGACAGCGACACGGCTGCCGAGATGTAAGTCATTTCGCGGCACGCGGGGTTTTCTCCGAACGCTTCCAATCAGCCGGTCGCCATCGAAAGATGTGCGGCCGGTTTCTCGTTCGGTTAGGCGGTGGAGCGGCTGGACAGTTGGGGGTGTGGGCGATACAAGCCTTTGGTTTCGAATAATAGGACCGCATCCGGCGGTAAAAAGGGCGTAGCATGAGCGGCGTGAATGAAATCCGGTCGACCTTCCTCGACTATTTCCGAAAGAACGGGCACGAGGTTGTTTCCTCCAGCCCGCTGGTGCCGCGCAACGATCCGACGCTGATGTTCACCAATGCCGGCATGGTGCAGTTCAAGAACGTGTTCACCGGTCTTGAAAAACGCCCCTATACGACAGCGACGACGGCCCAGAAATGCGTTCGCGCCGGCGGCAAGCACAACGACCTCGACAATGTCGGTTACACCGCTCGTCACCACACCTTCTTCGAAATGCTCGGCAATTTCTCCTTCGGCGACTACTTCAAGGAACGCGCCATCGAGCTTGCCTGGAACCTGATCACCAAGGAATTCGGCCTCGACGCCAAGCGCCTCCTGGTGACGGTCTATCACACCGATGACGAGGCTTTCGGCCTCTGGAAGAAGATCGCCGGTCTTTCTGACGACAGGATCATCCGCATTCCGACCAGCGACAATTTCTGGGCGATGGGCGATACCGGTCCCTGCGGCCCGTGCTCGGAAATCTTCTATGATCATGGTGACCATATCTGGGGCGGTCCTCCCGGTTCGCCGGAAGAGGATGGCGACCGGTTCATCGAGATCTGGAACCTCGTCTTCATGCAGTATGAGCAGGTGACGAAGGAAGAGCGGATCGACCTGCCGCGCCCGTCGATCGACACCGGCATGGGCCTGGAGCGTGTTGCGGCCGTCCTCCAGGGTCAGCACGACAATTACGATATCGACCTGTTCCGGGCGCTGATCTCGGCCTCGGAAGAGGCGACCGGCGTCAAGGCGGAAGGCGAGCATCGCGGCGGCCACCGCGTCATCGCCGACCACCTGCGCTCCTCCGCATTCCTGATTGCCGATGGTGTGCTGCCGTCGAACGAAGGCCGCGGTTACGTGCTTCGCCGCATCATGCGTCGCGCCATGCGCCATGCGCAGCTTCTCGGAGCCCGCGATCCGCTGCTCTGGAAGCTGCTGCCGGCGCTCATCCAGCAGATGGGCCGCGCCTATCCGGAACTGGTGCGCGCGGAATCGCTGATTTCGGAAACGCTGAAGCTCGAGGAGAACCGTTTTCGCAAGACGCTGGAGCGCGGCCTCTCGCTGCTGTCGGATGCGACCAACACGCTTCACAAGGGCGACATGCTCGATGGCGAGACCGCCTTCAAGCTCTACGACACCTACGGTTTCCCGCTTGACCTGACCCAGGATGCCTTGCGCGCCCGCGAAATCGGCGTCGATATTTCCGGTTTCACCGACGCCATGGAGCGCCAGAAGGCGGAAGCCCGGTCGCACTGGACCGGTTCCGGCGACAAGGCGACGGAAACGATCTGGTTCGAGCTCAAGGAAAAGCACGGCGCGACCGAGTTTCTCGGTTATGACACCGAAACCGCCGAAGGCGTGGTGCAGGCGATCGTCCGCGACGGCAAGGCCGTCTACAGCGCGTCTGCCGGCGAACAGGTTCAGGTCGTCGTGAACCAGACACCGTTCTACGGCGAATCCGGCGGCCAGATGGGCGATACCGGCGTGATCTCGACCGACAATGGCAAGCTCGACGTCTCTGATACCCAGAAGAAGGGCGAGGGCCTGTTCGTTCATATCGCGACTGTCGCTGAGGGCACGTTGAAGGTCGGTGATGCGGTGGCGCTGACGGTCGATCATGCCCGTCGTTCGCGCCTGCGCTCCAACCATTCGGCCACCCATCTGCTGCATGAGGCGCTTCGCGAAGTGCTCGGCACCCACGTGGCCCAGAAGGGCTCGCTTGTCGCGCCCGAGCGCCTGCGTTTCGACGTCTCGCATCCGAAGCCGATGTCGGCCGAGGAATTGCAGAAGGTCGAGGACATGGCAAATGCCATCATCCTCCAGAACGCGCCGGTCACGACCCGGCTGATGAGCGTCGACGACGCGATCGCGGAGGGCGCCATGGCGCTGTTCGGCGAAAAATACGGCGACGAAGTTCGCGTCGTTGCGATGGGCAAGGCGATCGAAGGTCCGAAGGCCGGCAAGCCCTATTCGATCGAGCTCTGCGGCGGCACGCATGTCAATGCGACCGGTGATATCGGCCTTGTCCGTGTTCTCGGCGAAAGTGCTGTCGGTGCTGGCGTTCGTCGCGTCGAGGCAGTGACGGGCGAGGCCGCTCGTCTCTATCTTGCGGAGCAGGATGAGCGCGTGAAGACGCTCTCAGGCGCCTTGAAGGTGCAGCCGGCGGAATTGGTTTCGCGCGTCGAAGCGCTGATCGACGAACGCCGCAAGCTCGAGAAGGAACTGGCGGACGCCAGGCGCCGGCTTGCCATGGGCGGCGGGCAGGGCGGTTCGGCTGACGACTTCCGCGAAATCGGCGGCGTCAAGTTCATGGGCAAGGCGCTCAACGGCATCGACGCCAAGGACCTCAAGGGCCTGGCGGATGAAGGCAAGGCGAGCCTCGGCTCCGGCGTCGTCACGCTGATCGGCGTTTCGGAAGACGGCAAGGCAAGCGCCGTGGTTGCGGTCACGCCGGATCTGGTCGAGCGCTTCAGCGCCGTGGATCTGGTTCGCATCGCATCCGTAGCGCTCGGCGGCAAGGGCGGCGGCGGCCGGCCGGACATGGCCCAGGCGGGTGGTCCGGATGGCGCCAAGGCCAATGAGGCGCTCGAAGCCGTGGCGGCCGCTCTCGGCGCCTGATCATCGACAGGAAAAGCGGGCTTGGCCCGCTTTTCGGTTTCAAGGAAAAAGCGAATGGGCGTGACGGCCAAAATCGACGATGAGCTGGACGATGCCGTCGATGGCCTCGTGCCTGCGCTCTTTCGGGATGCGCCGAGCTCCGTCTCGTTCAACAAGCTGCGCAAGCGTCTGCTGCGTCAGGTGCGGCAGGCCTTCGACGATTTCGGCATGCTGAATGGCCAGAAACGCTGGCTGGTCGGCCTCTCGGGCGGCAAGGATTCCTATTCTCTGCTCGCCGTGCTGCTCGACCTGCAATGGCGCGGCCTGCTGCCGGTCGAACTGATTGCCTGCAATCTTGATCAGGGCCAGCCGAATTTCCCCAAGCACGTTCTGCCGGACTACCTCACTTCGATCGGCGTGAAGCACCGCATCGAATATCGCGATACCTATTCGATCGTGAAGGAAAAGGTGCCGGAAGGCGCCACCTATTGCTCGCTCTGTTCCAGGCTTCGGCGCGGCAATCTTTATCGGATCGCCCGCGAAGAGGGGTGCGATGCGCTGGTGCTCGGCCATCATCGTGAAGATATCCTCGAAACCTTCTTCATGAATTTCTTCCACGGTGGCAGGCTTGCCGGCATGCCGGCAAAGCTCTTGAACGACGAGGGAGACGTGATGGTGCTGAGGCCGCTTGCCTATTGCGCCGAGGACGATCTGGCCAAATTCGCCGCCGCCATGCAGTTCCCGATCATCCCGTGTGATCTCTGTGGCTCGCAGGATGGGCTGCAGCGCAATTCCATGAAGGCGATGCTCGCCGATATCGAGGCCCGCATGCCGGGCCGCAAGGACACGATGCTGCGCGCGCTCGCGCACGTGAACCCGTCGCACCTGCTCGATCCGAAACTCTTCGACTTCTCCGGCCTTCAGGCCGCTCAAAACCTCTGAATTTTTCGCGAACCCAGTCTTCCCGCACCATCCCCCAAGAGACCGTTGCCATGACCCTTCCGCTCGACATCACGAAGCTTGCCGATCTTCTGCGCCTTGCCGCCAAGGCGGAAATCCTGCCGCGGTTCAGGCGGCTCGGCAGCGGCGATGTGCGTTCAAAGAGCGAGCCGTCCGACCTGGTGACCGAGGCCGACGAGGCCGCCGAGCGGATGATCCGCCGCGAGCTCGAAGCCTTCGCGCCCGGCGCGCTCTTCGTCGGCGAGGAATCGGTGGCGGCCGATCCGTCGCTGCTTGCCAAGCTCGCCGATGCGGAATTTGCGGTGGTCGTCGATCCGGTCGATGGCACATTCAACTTCGCTTCGGGCATCCCGGCCTTCGGCGTCATGGCCTCCGTCGTCTGGAAGGGCGAGACGGTCGCCGGCATCATCTACGATCCGATGGGCGACGACTGGGTGATGGCGGAAAAGGGCGCCGGCGCGTTCATGAGGCGGCCGGACGGCGAGGCGATCCGGCTTTCGGTCGCCGAATCCCGCCCGATCGGAGCCATGATCGGCATGGCGTCGCCCGGATATTTCTTCGGCGGCGAGCGCGAGCGGATCCTCGGCAATCTCGCCAAGGTCCGGTTCTTCGCCAACTATCGCTGCTCGGCTCACGAATACCGCACCTTTGCGGGCGGCCACGTGCAGTTCGTCCTCTACAACAAGCTGATGCCCTGGGATCATCTGGCCGGCACACTGATCGGCACGGAGGCGGGCGGTTACGTGGCGCGCTTCGACGGCTCCCCTTACATGCCGCACCACGTCGATGGCGGGCTGCTGCTCGCCACCGACAAGGAAAGCTGGCAGATGCTGCGCAACGAGATCATCGGTCACTGAGATAGCGGCCATCAACAAGAAAAGGCCGGATTGCTCCGGCCTTTTTTGTTGGTGACTATCTCTCTTAGATCTTCGGATTTTGCGGCTGGAAGAGTTTTCCCTTTTCGCCGATCAGCACGAAGATCAATCCGATGATCGAGACTGTAAAAAAGCCTGCGACCAGGGGCAGCGCCGTACCGTTGAAGGCCTGGCCGATCGCGACGCCGATCAGCGCGCCCCCGACCGTGCTCATGAAGCCGAGCACGGCGGACGCGGTTCCGGCGACATGGCCGAGCGGCTCCATGGCGAGCGAATTGAAGTTCGAGCCGATCCATCCGAACTGGAACATGGCGAGCCCGAAAAACACGATGAAGATCGCCAGTGGCATGGGTTGAGGCCCGAAGATCTGCACGAGCATCCAAACGAATGTGATGCCGATAAAGCCAAGCAGCGAGCCGTGCGAAAGACGCCGCATGCCGAAACGCCCGACAAACCTGGCGTTCAGGAAGGATGCCGCAGACATGAACACCGCCACGCAGGCGAAGACCAGCGGAAACCAGACGCCCAGGTCGTAGATCCCGACGTAAATCTGCTGCGCCGAATTGATGAAACCGAACATGGCGCCGAAGATGAATGTGCTGGCAATCGTGTAGCAGAGGGCGAGGCGATTGGTCAGAACCATCTGGAAGGCGTGCAGGATCGAGGAAATGGTGAAGGGACGCACATCGGCCGGATCGAGCGTTTCCGGAAGGCGCGAATACATCCAGAAGCCGATGCAGAGCGAGGCGACCGCCATGAACACGAAAATCAGGTGCCAGTTGCCGAACAGCATGATCACCTGGCCCGTTGCCGGCGCAATGACCGGGACGACCATGAAGACCATCATGATCAGCGACATGACTTCCGCCATGGCGCGGCCGCCGTATACGTCGCGCACGATCGAAACGGAAATCACCCGGGTTGCGGCCGCTCCTGCACCCTGGATGAAGCGAAGGACCAGCAGCGTGCCGAATGATGGCGCGATGACGGCGCCGACCGCGCAGACGAAATAGAGGCCGAGGCCGAAGAGCATCGGGTTCCTGCGACCGAAACGGTCGGAGATCGATCCATAGATGATCTGCGCGGCGCCGAGGCCGAAGAGATAGGCCGAGATTACGTATTGCCGATGGTTCTCGTTGGCGACGCCGAGGGATGCGCCGATCTCCTGCAGGCCAGGGAGCATGATGTCGATGGCGAGCGAATTGATGGCCATCAGCATCGCCATCATGGCGATGAATTCGACCCGGCCCATGCCGCGCAGGCGGTCCGGGGCCGTTTGTGAGGGATTGGTCACAGCAGCTTCCTAAAAACAACGTGAAAGGCGCCGTGGGGAGCGGCGCCTTGAAAATGTCTTCTAAAAATCCCGGACCGGGGCCCGGAAGATCTCAGGCCGCGCCGCGGACGCTGATGCCCTGTTCCTGCAGGTGAGTCTGCAGTTCGCCGGACTGGAACATCTCGCGGACGATATCGCAGCCGCCGATGAATTCGCCCTTGACGTAAAGCTGCGGAATGGTCGGCCAGTTGGAATAGTCCTTGATGCCCTGGCGGATTTCCGCATCGGCGAGCACGTTGACACCCTTGTAGTCCAGGCCGAGATAATCGAGGATCTGTACGACCTGGCCCGAAAACCCACACTGCGGGAACTGCGGGGTGCCCTTCATGAAGAGAACCACGTCATTGGTCTTCACTTCGTTGGCGATAAAATCGGTAATTCCGCTCATGTCCTATCCTTTCACATGCGGTTTCAAGGGCCGCTGCGCTGCGTCATCTGCCTTAAATAGCAACGTGGCATCGGGAATTCCAGCGGAATAGTCCGTCGCAAAGCGCTTATTGCCCAGCATCACTGCGGTTTACCCATGAGCCGGGTACACTGTCGTCAGCGGCTGCGTTGCTTACTGCGGCTTGCCGTGGTGCGCCGGCGGCTCACCTGTTTCGTCGCCGGCTTCGCCGCGCGCCTGCTTGCGGGCTTGGTACGCGCAGCCTTCTTGGCGAACCGTCCGGTCGTGGCCGAGCGGATCTGCCGCTTCTTGCGTTTGGCGGGCGTGCGGCCATGCGACTTGCCGAGAAGTTCCTTCAGGGCAGTTTCGACGAGGCCGGTAACGATCTCCTTGATCAGGTCAGCCATCGCTCACTCCGCCGGCGCCGAAGTCTGCAATGCCAGCGCATGGAGCACACCGCCCATATTACCCTTCAGGGCCTCGTAGACCATCTGGTGCTGTTGCACCCGGCTTTTTCCCCGGAACGCTTCCGCCACCACCTCCGCAGCATAATGGTCGCCGTCGCCGGCAAGATCCCGGATGGTGACCTTGGCACCGGGAATGCCGGCCTTGATCAGGTCTTCGATTTCACCGGGTCTCATAGCCATGACGTCATCCCTTTTCTCTCCGCGGGACTCAAAACCGCGGAACCTTTTGTCAGGATACACTGCCTCAAAGCTGCTCTCCGGTCAAAGCTGGATCGAAGAGCTCCGCCTCAATGGTGCAAGAATACGTGTTTCACCTTGTGGAGGCTGGCTTTGGCTCGGGTTCTGAGCGGTGGAAGATGTTGCGTGCGGGAGAAGCGGAAAAGCCAGATGGAACTCAGGGCCAGGATCATGAAGCCGTAAGATTCAATGCTCTCCTCCATCACGACAATATCGAAATGCTCGGCAAGTTGGCTGCAGGCGAGAACGGGGGCAACCAGGCCCAGCGGCCAGGAAAGGCGTGGATGGATGGCGCGCAGGATGCCGCCTCTATGACGGTATTCGAACACGATGGTCGCAATCAGCAGGACGAGAACGGCAGCGCCGATAATAATCGGCAGCCATGTCTTCGACACACAATAAACTGTCATACTTCCACGGCATACTGGCATCTCGCGCATGAAGAAGACGATCGAGATGCAGGCCGTCGTGATTGCGACGAAACGTGCCAGTATCCTCGTCCCCACGGCCGCCATCACGGCAAAGAGGGCGGTGACGGCAAGCGATGCAGACTGAAGGTCTTCGATGGGGCCATCCTCATCGAAGATGTCGTGGGTGGTCATCCCCATCTTCGAAAAAATCATCCAGGCCAGAACGTTCAGGCAAAGGGTGATGATCAGTGCATCGAGCCAGATGCGCCTGTAGTGCCAGGTCGGGCCCGATGACCTCAACCAGGTCAAAATCGGCATAAGCATTTTTGCGCGCTTACTTTCCTATGTCAGAAAATAGCGATGCTTACCCGGACAGCCCGAGTCCATCAATCCCTTGCGCTTCACGTTTGTTCACGCGTGCAGATAAACCGCGATCCTGGACCGCGGCAAATCGCGCCGGTGTGTTTGGCCGGGTATCAGGCCATGAAGGCCGGGAACCAGCTTTCGTACGCTTCCGTGAGCTGCAAGACCGCAACGTTGATGAGGTCGTCGACCACGAGGCTGTCGCCTGCGACCGTGCCGAGCGTGCGGAAGGGTACGCCCGCGCCTTCAGCATTCGCCTGCACGAAATTGGCGAGATCAGCCGGTACCGCGATTACATAGCGAGCCTGGTCCTCGCCAAACAGAACCCCGTGGGCTGGGCCGCGCTGCTCCTTGACGCTGACCTTCATGCCCTTGGACGAGGCCATCGCCATTTCGGCAAGCGTGATCGCTAGACCGCCCGAGGAAATGTCGTGGCAGGCCGTCACCTGGCCGTTGCGGATGAGCGAGCGGACAAAATCGCCGTTGCGGCGCTCGGCCTTCAGATCGACTTCCGGCGGCGGACCGTCGATCGTGTCGAGAATGTCGCGCAGATAGACCGAAGAGCCGAGATGGCTGCCGTCCGTGCCGATCATGATCAGCTTGTCGCCGTCGTTGGCAGAACCGATCTTCGCCATCTTCTGCCAGTCGGGCAGCAGGCCGACGCCGGCAATCGTCGGGGTCGGCAGGATCGCGACGCCGTTGGTCTCGTTGTAGAGCGACACGTTTCCGGAAACGATCGGGAAATCGAGCGCCCTGCAGGCCTCGCCGATGCCCTTGATGGCGCCGACCAGCTGGCCCATGATTTCCGGTTTTTCCGGATTGCCGAAATTGAGGTTGTCGGTTGCGGCGAGCGGTTCGGCGCCGGTGGCGACGATGTTGCGCCAGCATTCGGCCACAGCCTGCTTGCCGCCTTCGAACGGATCGGCCTCGACATAACGCGGCGTGACGTCGGACGAGAAGGCGAGCGCCTTGGTCGGATGGGTTTCGATGCGCACGACGCCGGCATCGCCGCCCGGGCGCTGCAGCGAATTGCCCTGGATCAGCGTGTCATATTGCTCCCAGACCCAGCGACGGCTGGACTGGTTGGCCGAGCCGACGAGCTTCAGCAGGGTCTGGTTATAGTCGGCGGGTGCCGCGACCTGCGAAGCGGGCAGGGGCGCGCGGGTGTTCGATGGGACCCACGGCCGATCGTATTCCGGGGCCTGGTCTCCGAGATCCTTGATCGGCAGGTTGGCGACTTCTTCGCCCTGATGCAGCACGCGGAAGCGCAGGTCGTCGGTGGTCTTGCCGACGATCGCGAAATCGAGGCCCCACTTGACGAAGATCGCCTTGGCCTGATCTTCCTTTTCCGGTTGCAGCACCATGAGCATGCGCTCCTGGCTCTCCGAAAGCATCATTTCATAGGCCGTCATCCGGTCTTCGCGCACCGGCACCTTGTCGAGGTCGAGTTCGATGCCGAGGTCGCCCTTGGCGCCCATTTCGACGGCCGAGCAGGTGAGGCCGGCCGCGCCCATGTCCTGGATCGCGATGACGGCGCCGGTTGCCATCAGCTCGAGGCAGGCTTCCAGCAGGCACTTTTCGGTGAAGGGGTCGCCGACCTGAACTGTCGGGCGCTTCTCCTCGATGGACTCGTCGAATTCGGCCGATGCCATCGTGGCTCCGCCGACGCCGTCGCGGCCGGTCTTGGCGCCGAGATAGACGACCGGCAGGCCGACGCCCTTGGCTTCAGACAGGAAGATGGCATTCGACCTGGCAAGCCCGGCCGCAAAAGCGTTGACCAGGATATTGCCGTTATAGCGCGGATCGAACTCCACTTCGCCGCCGACCGTCGGAACGCCGAAGGAGTTGCCGTAACCGCCGACGCCGGCAACCACGCCGGACACCAGATGCTTGGTCTTCGGATGATCGGGCGCGCCGAAGCGCAGCGCGTTCATGGCCGCGATCGGGCGGGCGCCCATGGTGAAGACGTCGCGCAGGATGCCGCCGACACCCGTCGCCGCGCCCTGGTAAGGCTCGATATAGGACGGGTGGTTGTGGCTCTCCATCTTGAAGACGACGCAATCGCCATCGTCGATATCGACGACGCCGGCATTCTCGCCCGGCCCTTGAATGACGCGCGGTCCCTTGGTCGGTAGCGTTCGCAGCCATTTCTTCGAGGATTTGTAGGAGCAGTGCTCGTTCCACATGGCCGAGAAGATGCCGAGTTCAGTGAATGTCGGCTCGCGGCCGATCAGATCGAGAATCCGCTGATATTCGTCGGGCTTCAAGCCGTGCGAGGCGACGAGTTCGGGGGTGATCGCGATGCTGTTCGGGATGGTCATGATCTTCTCTGGATTGAAGGGCCAAGCTCTTGGCGCTCTTTAACCTATGTCGCAATGCGGCGCGACAGGAAAATACTGCCATGCGGCGGTCCGGCCGGAAAACAAAAAGCGCCGGAAAACCGGCGCCTCAGTTAAAAGATAGCCTATCTGGATCAGAACTTGTAGCCGACGGCGATGCCTGCATAGGAGAGGCCGTCGTTGTGATCGCAGAGATCGGCGTTCGACGAGTGCTCGACGGTCGCAAGGACACGCCAGTTGTTGGTGATGTTGTAACCGAGACCGAGCGACTCATGGAAGAGCACATGGCAGCCGAGCTTCGGACCGTCGTTCGGCTTGTCGAGGTTGCCGTTGTTGAACGCGCCGCCGAAGCCGAGATCGACGAAGATCTTGTCGGTGATCGGTGCCGTCCAGGTGAAGCCGGCAAAGACCTGGCTCGCTTCGCCTGCCGTCGACACGATTGCGCCGACATGGACGCGCGGACGCAGCATGTGGTCCATGAAGCTCTGGGCGTGGCGCTGGTCGAAGGGGTCGAAGAAGACGGTGGCGGATGGGAATGCGCCCTTCTCGAACGTGCTCTTGCTCTGGATCGAACCGGAAACGCCGATTCGCACTTCGTCGAACAGCCGCTCTTGCGCAACGGCCGTGGAAGACAGCGCCGACGCCGCCAGAACTGCACCGACCACGGATCCGAAAAATGCCTTGTTCATTCCATCGCCCTCATACGCGCCGCGATTCTTGCGGCTGGCGCGATCCCGATACGGGCCGCCCGCTTCTCGATGACGAAAGTGGTACAATGACGGGTAGCGCCAGTCCAGCGCCGGTTCACAGACCGTTATGACTTGTGGCGAAAAAACGCAAAGATTCGGGCAGGCCGGTGCAGAGCTGCAACAGATTGTTTACAGGGATGTAAATTCAAATGGTTAATATCAGCAGCCGCTCGCGCCGCCAGCCCAGCGGAGCACATCGCGCTTGATTCTCTCGCCTTCCGGGCCGCCCATCATCGGACCGAAGGCGTCGAGACGGGCAGGGTTGCCCTCGGCCTGGACGACCAGCATGGGGCGTGACTCGGGGCTGTTGCGCGGCACGGCGAGAATGCGCGGCCGGCCGGAGAAGGAATTGAGTTCAGGTGCCAGCCGATAGGGCTTGAAGGCCGCGTCGCCCGATTTGAACCAGCAGCTATTGGCGGCAATCGCCACGCGCTCCATCGTCGGCAGCGCCGCACGGTTCGCCGTCACCGCCGCCGGCCGGTCCGACTGGCAGGCGGAAAGCGCTATGCCGAGGGCGGCGAGAGGAAATGCAGCGAGCAGGCGATAAGTGAACGGCATCAAACGTCCTGACGTGGTTTTGATCGTTCTGGGGATCGATCCGGATAAGATGAAGGTTCAGGCGGTCGCGGCGATCACATCGAGAGCCGAGGCGAAAATCCCGCGCCCGTCATTGCCGCCATGGGCGGCTTCGATCAGGTTTTCCGGATGCGGCATCATGCCGAGCACGTTGCCGCGAGTGTTCATGACGCCGGCGATATCGTTCAGGGAGCCGTTCGGGTTGGTGCCTTCGGCATAACGGAAGACGATTTCGCCACGATCTTCCATGCCGGACAGCGTGTCCGCATCGACGAAGTAATTGCCGTCGTGATGAGCGACCGGGCAGCGCAGCACCTGGCCCTTTTCATAGGCCCGTGTGAAATCGGTGTCGGCGTTGACCACTTCGAGCTTCACTTCCTTGCAGACGAATTTCAGCGAGGAATTGCGCATCAACGCGCCAGGCAGCATGCCGGCTTCGACGAGGATCTGGAAACCGTTGCAGACGCCGAGCACCTTGACGCCCTTGTCGGCCTTGTCCCTGATCGCCTGCATGACCGGCATGCGGGCCGCGATCGCTCCGCAACGCAGATAGTCGCCATAGGAAAAACCGCCCGGTATGACGATGAGGTCGACATCATCCGGAATGTCGGTCTCGGTCTGCCAGATGGTGATCGGCGCCTTGCCGGAAATCTTGGTGAGGGCGGCAATCATGTCGCGATCGCGATTGAGACCGGGAAGCTGAACGACGGCGGATTTCATGGGTGCGGTTCAAACCTTGCCTGGGCCTCGGCGAGCTCGCGCAGTTCGAGGCGGTTTTCGATACGGTCGAGGCGTTGTTCGTGCCTCTCCAAGCTCGTGTAGATGTTATGAATATCCTGATGCATGGAGGCCATCGCGCCACGCATCGCATTCATCTCAGCCTTGATCTCGCGCTGGCCGACTTTCAAATCAACAATATCAGCATGCATGCGCCTCATCAGCTCATACATCAGTTCATTGGTGATCTCGGCCATCACACGCCCGCAACCTTCAGTCGAGGGCGATAGTATAATTCTCGATCACAGTGTTTGCCAGCAGCTTCTCGCACATGGCTTTCAGGTCCGCCTCGGCCTTCGCCTTGTCGGCGCCCTCGAGTTCGAGGTCGAAGACCTTGCCCTGGCGGACATGGCCGACGCCGGAAAAACCGAGACTGCCGAGCGCGCCTTCGATGGCCTTGCCCTGCGGATCGAGAACGCCGTTCTTGAGCGTGACCGTCACGCGTGCCTTGATCACTGATCCAACCCCCAGATTACTTGACGAGAACCGGTCCGGTCCCGCGGATCGGTTCGTTTTCATTGATGATGCCGAGACGCCGAGCGACTTCCGAATAGGCTTCGACGAGCCCGCCGAGGTCGCGCCGGAAACGGTCCTTGTCCATCTTTTCGCGAGTCTCGATATCCCAGAGGCGGCAGCTGTCCGGCGAGATTTCGTCCGCAAGGATGATGCGCATCATGTCGCCTTCGAACAGGCGGCCGCATTCGATCTTGAAATCGACGAGCTGGATGCCGACACCGAGGAAAAGCCCGGAGAGGAAGTCGTTGACGCGGATGGCGAGCGCCATGATGTCGTCGAGTTCGGCGGGGTTCGCCCAGCCGAAAGCGGTGATGTGCTCCTCGGAGACCATCGGGTCGGCGAGAGCGTCGGACTTGTAGTAGAACTCGATGATCGAGCGCGGCAGGACCATGCCTTCCTCGATGCCGAGGCGCGTCGAGAGCGATCCGGCGGCAACGTTGCGCACCACGATCTCGAGCGGAATCATCTCCACTTCCTTGATCAACTGCTCGCGCATGTTCAGCCGGCGGATGAAATGCGTCGGGATGCCGATCTTGTTCAGATGGGTGAAGAGGTATTCCGAGATACGGTTGTTGAGAACACCCTTGCCGTCGATGACGTCATGTTTCTTCTTGTTGAAGGCAGTCGCGTCGTCCTTGAAAAACTGGATCAGCGTGCCGGGCTCGGGGCCTTCATAAAGGATTTTGGCCTTGCCTTCGTAGATACGGCGGCGACGGTTCATGATTCTTGTCTCGTTGTTGGCGCCCCTGACGGACGCAATGGATAATGTTTGAGCGGTCCCTTATCGGAAAAGAACGGGTTTCACAATGCGGGCCTCCAAACCTTTGTGGGCGAAGCGCAATCAGGAATCAGTGAGCTTCAGATTACAGGGTTCTCGAAGGTTTTGCTCTAGCAACTGGGGTGCCCGGGCTGAAAGGACGGTAATAAACAGGAAAAGCGGGGACCCATGACATGTATGCTCTTTGTGATCGGGCCAAAGCCGTTGAGGACCAATTTTACCTGTGAGCAAAGCTTGCGGTTTCGCCAGGAGCCCGTCGCAACGGGCTGATGGGCTTCTGTGCCGCGCGCCATTGCCGATGCAGGCGCCTACGCCTGTAGTTCTGGATTTCCACCCTCGACAGCAAGGCTTCGCAGGACTTAGCCATCAAATTGCGTCATGATTTCGACGCCGAAGGTATCGCAATTCCAGGCGCGGATAGGCCGGACCTGCTGGTGTCCGCGCTCAAGGAGGGGGAGCGGACAGAAGATCAGCCCCGAGGCGGAACTCGCATTCGTCAATTGCGCGCCATGATTCCGCTTCTGTCTCTACCGGAATCGACATCCCGCCGATTGCGCTTCGCTCCTCTTTTGATTATGGGGGGTTCCCATAAAGTTCACTTTGGGAGACCCGAGATGAGTGGCCTCAGCGATCGCGAAAAAGCCTTTGAAAACAAGTTTGCCCTGGACCAGGAATTGAAGTTCAAGGCGCTCGCCCGCCGCAACAAGCTCGCCGGCCTCTGGGCAGCCGGCCTGCTCGGCAAGACAGACGCCGACGCTTACGCGAAGGAAGTCGTCGTTGCCGACTTCGAGGAAGCGGGCGACGAGGATGTGTTCCGCAAGCTGCGCAGCGATCTCGATGCCGGCGGCGTCTCCATCTCCGACCAGGATATCCGCACCAAGATGGTGGAGCTTCTGGCTCAGGCGGTTGATCAGATCGAGAACCAGTAAGCCCTATATTCAAGGCCTGCAGGAAGGCTGCGCCCGTCGGCGCGGCGTTCTTTATGCCCTCGAAGCGGGTTCTCAGCTGCCGGAGGGGTGCCGCTTGCGATTCTCGGGTTGCGGGCTTTCGCCGGAACGCCAACGGCCGCAAAGTATGAAATCCGGAATGCTACCGCGCGGCATCGGCCTTGCGAGCGCATAACCCTGGAGGATGTCGCAGCCAAGATCGCGCAGGATGCGGATCTGCTCGGTGGTCTCGACGCCTTCTGCGACAACCTCGATATTCAGCGATTTGCCGATCTCGATGATCGATCCGACCATCTTCCGTTGCTTTTGCGACTGCGAGACCAGGCGGACGAGTTCGCGATCGATCTTCAGCGCACGCGGATTGAGCCGCAGGAGGCTGATGATCGAGGCATGGCCGGTGCCGAAATCGTCTATCTCGATCTCGATGCCGAGCTTCCGGATGCGTGCCAGGTTCTTCAGGACATCGTCATCGCAATTGTCGAGGAAGATCGATTCCAGCAGCTCGAAGGATACCGTGCCCGGCTCGATCCTGAGCTTCCTGAGCTTGCGCGACAGCGAGGCGTCGTGCAGCCGACGGTAGGAAACGTTGACCGAGAGCTTCGGGATCGAAAGGCCGTGGGCGCGCCAATCGCGGAAATCGGCAAGCGCCTTGTCGAGGATAATCCCGTCGATCACCGAGACGACGTCGAGGTCCTCGGCCATTTCGAGGAATTTGTCGGGAGACAGGACGCCACGCTCCGGGTGCATCCACCGCGCCAACGTTTCCACGCCGGCGATCTCCAGCGTCTGCGCGTCGAACTGCAGCTGATAATACGGAATGAACTCGTCGCGCTCGAGAGCAAGAAGGATCTCGTCCGAAATGCGCTTGGTGCTGATGATTTCGTTCTGGGTGTCGGCGGAGAAGAACTCATGCCGGTTACGGCCGCGATTCTTGGCGCGGTAGAGCGCGATATCGGCATTCAGGAGAAGCTGGCGCGCATCGACCTCCGCTCCCGTATGGCAGGCGATGCCGATGCTGGCGCCGAAACGGCAATCGTGGCCCTCATAGGATACCGGCTTGCGCAACTCCTTGATGATCCTGTCGGCCAGATGCGAGAGCTTGCGCGGCGATCCTTCGAATTTCGACAGGATGACGAATTCGTCGCCGCCGATACGGGCGACGAAATCGCCCTTGCGGATCGTGCCTTTGAGGACTTTCGCCGCATGTTTCAGCATCATGTCGCCGGCACTGTGGCCGAGCGTGTCGTTGATCTGCTTGAAGCGGTCGAGGTCGATATGGAGGATCGCGATACCGTGTCTGTCGCGGGCACATTCCGCACCCACGCGGTCCAGCATCTCGTCCAGGTAACGCCGGTTTGGAAGATCGGTCAGGTAGTCGTGCATCGCATTGTGCTCGATGCTGCTGCGGGCGGCTTCGAGTTCGCGGTTGCGCGCCTCGGCAAGGGTCTTTGCCCGTTCCAGTTCCCGGTGAAGCGTCACATCGGCCGTGACGTCCCAGTTGGCGCCGACCATCTTCTGGTGACCGTTACCGTCGATGAAAGACATGGTGCGGGTGCGCACGACGCGTTCGGAGCCGTCCCGCAATATCACGCGGTATTGGTCCGAGAAACGTTTTCCCTCATCGATATGGGCGGAGACGTTTGCCTGAACGCGTGCGGCATCGTCCGGGTGCAGGAAGCTCTCCCAGAGCCCGCCGATCTTCACTTCCTCGCTCTTTTCCAGTCCGTAGATCCGGAACATCCGTTCGTCCCATTCAACCTCGCCGGTGGAAAAGTCGGATTCGTAGACGCCGATGCCGGATATTTCGAGCGCCATGTCGAGCCGCCGCGACATCTGGGCGGTCTTTTCTTCCGCGGCCTTGCGTGCGGTGATGTCCGTGTCCGTGCCGACCACACGGGTCGCCTTGCCGTTCGCGTCCCATTCGACACAGGCGCCCCGGCATTCGATCCAGACCCAATGCCCCTGCTTGTGGCGTTCGCGATAATCGAAGACGGCGTAGGCCGGATCCCCGGCATTCTGCCGCTCCATGGCGTGGATGACACGCGCATGATCGTCCGGGTGGACAAGCTTGAGCCATTCCTCGGTGCTGGCGGCCAGCGGGTCCTCCGGCGACATTCCCCGGATCTGCCGCCACACCGGCGAGTAATATTTCTGGCCGGTCGCGTAGTTATGGTCCCAGACGCCTGAGACGGAGCTGACCAGCGCATTGTCCCAGCGACTTTCGCGTTCGGCAAGTTCTTCGAACTGCCGCTTTTGGTCGGTGATATCCGTCAGGTGGACAGCAAACAGGCACTCGCCTTTGAAATTTTTGCTGAGGGGCATGACGGTCGCCACCACCCATCGCTGAGAGCCGGCCGGGCTTACGATGCGCAGTTCCAGGTGTTCCGCTGGGGAATCGATGTTCAGGCCCTGGATCGCCCGAGGGACCTTGGCCTGGTCGTCGGGATGCAGGAGGGCTGACAGGGTAGTCGGTAGCCGGCCTTCGCCAAGAAGCCATTCGCGTTTGAATGTGCTGTTTGCAAAAAGCAGCACGGCGGCATGATCGATGATGGCAATCGGAAAAGGATCTGCCTGAAATATCGTCTCAAGAACGCCGATCTCGTCTCCGGGGCCGGAGTCCAATAGGCGTGAGAGAACATTTAACGGCATCGGCGCAGCCTGGCTCGCTAGAAAACGAACGCGCACCTTAGCAAGTGTCAATTAAGTCCAGCTTAAAAATGCTGTTCGAATTAACGCACCCGAAAATTATGGGCCAACCGGGATTCTGCCGTATTTTCAAGGCTTGAGGCGACTGAGGAACTGGGCGAAGACCATTGTGCCTTCCGGCCACGGCCCATGGCCGGAATCCTGGTTGATGTGGCCAGCTTCACCGGCATCGACCAGCATCGAACCCCAGGCGGAAGCGATGTCGTCCGCATGTTCGTAGGAGCCGAACGGATCGTTGCGGCTTGCGACCGTCAGCGACGGGAAGGGAAGCGGATCACGCGGGTAGGGGCCGAAGGTCTGCAGGTGCTTGGGCCGGATGGACGGATTGTCCACTTCCGGCGGGGCCACGAAGAAGGCGCCGGCCACCGGTTTCGTGAACAGCGGCACGGCGTGAACGACGGTCGGGATGCCGAGCGAATGAGCGACGATGACGACAGGCCGTGTCGCACGGTTCACCTCTTCGGCGACACGTGTGACCCAGTCCTCGCGCACCGGCTTCGACCATTCTTCCTGCTCCACCCGGCGGGCCGTCGTCAGCTTCTGCTCCCAACGGGTCTGCCAGTGGTGGGGCCCGGAATTGGTGTAGCCGGGGACGATCAATATATCTGCTTCGGATGCCTTCATGGCGCCTATCTGTGTTCGCAGAGGGGCAAGATCAAGCCTCGCCGAAGACCCGGCGGAAAATCGTGTCCACGTGTTTGGTGTGATAGCCGAGGTCGAATTTCTCGCGCAGGTCCTCTTCGGACAGTGCGGCCCGGACTTCCTGGTCCGCCAGCAGCTCCTCGAGAAAATCCTTGCCTTCTTCCCAGACCCTCATCGCGTTGCGCTGGACGAGGCGATAGGCGTCCTCGCGGGAGACGCCGGCTTGCGTAAGGGCAAGCAGCACCCGCTGCGAGTGAACAAGTCCACGGAACTTGTTCATGTTCTTCATCATGTTCTCGGGGTAGACGAGCAGCTTGTCGATCACGCTGGTCATGCGGGCCAGGGCGAAATCGAGCGTTACCGTCGCGTCCGGGCCGATCATGCGCTCGACCGAGGAGTGGGAAATGTCCCGCTCGTGCCAGAGCGCGACGTTCTCCATGGCCGGCAATGCGTAGGAGCGCACCATGCGGGCAAGGCCCGTCAGGTTTTCGGTCAATACCGGATTGCGCTTGTGCGGCATCGCCGACGAGCCCTTTTGGCCCGGCGAGAAAAACTCTTCCGCTTCGAGGACTTCGGTGCGTTGCAGGTGGCGGACCTCGATCGACAGCCGTTCGATCGACGAGGCGATGACGCCGAGGATCGCGAAATACATGGCGTGGCGGTCGCGCGGGATGACCTGGGTCGAGACCGGCTCCGGCTTCAGGCCGAGGGCCGCGGCGACGTGTTCCTCGACGCGCGGATCGATATTGGCAAAGGTGCCGACGGCGCCGGAAATCGCGCAGGTGGCGATCTCGTCGCGGGCTTCGAGCAGCCGGGTCTTGTTGCGGTCGAATTCCGCATAGGCCTGGGCGAGCTTGACGCCGAACGTTGTCGGCTCCGCGTGGATGCCGTGGCTGCGGCCGATCGTGACCGTATCCTTGTGCTCGAAGGCGCGGCGCTTCAGAGCTTCGAGCAGCTTGTCGATATCGGCGACGAGCAGATCGGTGGCGCGCACCAGCTGGACGCTGAAACAGGTGTCGAGCACGTCGGACGAGGTCATGCCCTGGTGGATGAAGCGGCTGTCCGGGCCGACGAATTCGGCGAGATGGGTGAGGAAGGCGATGACGTCATGCTTGGTGACGGCTTCGATCTCGTCGATGCGGGCAACGTCGAACGTGGCCGAGCCACCCTTCGCCCAGATCGTCTCCGCCGCCGACTTCGGGATCACGCCGATCGCCGCAAGAGCATCGCAGGCATGAGCCTCGATCTCGAACCAGATGCGGAACTTGGTTTCGGGCGACCAGATGGCGACCATTTCGGGCCGCGAGTAACGGGGGATCATGGGCTTGTCGTTTCCTTCACGAGTGTCGGCTGCGCTTTAGCAAGAAGCGCGGCCAAGCTCAAGTTTTTGAGGCAATCAAACAGGATTAGGGCGCGGTCTTCACGGGAACGGCGATCCAGCGTCCGTTCTGGCCCTCGAAACCGGCGCTGAGGACCATGATGAGCGCGACCTCCACCGGAACGCCTTCGAGCGACGAGCCGCTCACGACACCAGCGAGCCGGTAACCGGTGACGCAGCCGCGGGAGGCCGGAATTCTCTGGTCTTCGTGAACCACGTCGTTGACAGGTTTCCCGTTCCGTTCGGTAAAGCGAAGGCGCAGGGAGACCGTCTTTTCGACTATGCCTTCACATTGCGGTCCGAGCGGTTGCGGGACCTCATCGAGGACGAGCGCATTGGCTTCTCCGACCGGCGGTACGGCCGGAACGCTGCGATAGCGAAGCTGATGGGGGTTGTTACCGATCTCGGTGATCGGGTTGAAAGCGACGAGTTCACCCGGATGATTGGCGAGTTCGTGGGTTTCGATCATGCCATCCGCCTGATTGTGCACCTGCCAGCGGGCCTTGGCGATCGTCGCTCCATCCTCTTCCAGCCGCACGCGGTACGGCGTTCCCGGCAGGTAGGTATCCTTGTTGAGGTCGAGCGCGTAGATATTGGCGTAGGGGAAGCCGGATCCGTCCTGGATGCCGTATTCCTCGAAGGCGAAAACCGCGCCGTCGGCGGAAAAGCCGATCGGGCGGACGCTTGCGATGTCGGCCGCGGATGTGGAACCGGCGAATAACATCGCCGCAAATACCGGAACCGAAGATCGCAAGGCTGATATCATCTGCGTCCGTCCTCCGCCGCAGCTTTCAGCCGCGCGATGTTCTCACGATAGGCCGCGATTCCCTCGCCTTTGTAAACCGCAGATCCTGCAACAAAGACATTGGCGCCCGCAGCGGTTGCTGCGCCGATCGTATCCGCGGTAATGCCGCCATCGACTTCCAGCTCGATCGGCCGGCTGCCGATCATCGTCTTGGCCGCGCGGATCTTGTCGGTCATCGCGGGAATGAACTTCTGGCCGCCGAAGCCCGGATTGACGCTCATGATCAGGATCAGGTCGATATCGTCCAGCACGTTTTCGATCGCCGAGAGCGGCGTCGCCGGGTTGAGCGTGACGCCGACCTTCTTGCCGAGCGAGCGTATCGTCTGAAGCGAGCGGTGCAGGTGCGGCCCGGCCTCGACATGCACGGTAATGCCGTCGCATCCGGCCTTGGCGAAGGCTTCGAGGTAAGGATCGGCCGGCGAGATCATCAGGTGGCAGTCGAAAAAGGCGGTGGTGTAAGGTCGCAGCGACTTTATGACGTCGGGACCGAACGAGATATTCGGCACGAAATGTCCGTCCATCACGTCGAGATGGACCCATTCGGCTCCCGCTTCGACGGCGTCGCGAACTTCCTGGCCGAGCTTTGAAAAATCGGCGGCGAGAATGGAGGGGGCGATACGGATCGGCAGGGGGGTGGCGAGCGTCATGGGGCGAAAGTCTCCGTTGTCGACGGTCCCTCTAACATTGCGGCGTGGGCGTAACAATCGTCAGTCTGTCGCCGGACGCGACAGGATGAACGTGGATCCACGCCATTCGAGCAGGCGGAACGGATTGTCCTTCAGTTCATGACCGCGATCGAAGGCGATCGGGCCGATCACGGTATTGAAGGAGCGGCTGCCGATCGTCTGTGCCAGGGGCTGGCCTGCTGCCGCGGTCACCGCCTGGTGAACAAGTTCGGTCGCGGCATAGGCAGGCAGCAGATAACCGTCCGCGTCGATATTTTTCGCGCGCAGGGCTGCGACGGCCGCTGCCGCGGAGGGCAGGCTGGCATAATCCGGGAGGGCGACGGCCAGGACGCCGTCGCGCAGCGGCACCGGACGGTTGGCCGCACGCAGGTTGTCGCCGCCGAGCAAGGTGAGGGGAAAGTTTTCGGAGGCACCGTCGCGGGCGATGATCGCCATGTCGTTGCGGTCGCCGCCGACGAATACATGGCTTGCGCCCGCCTTGGCGAGACGGCGCACCAGCGCCACCTGCTGCTCCTGGCCGGGTCGGAACGTGTCGGTAAAGATCGGCGTGATGCCCATCGGTTCGAGGCGCTGACGGATGGCGCTGGCGAGTTCGCGGCCGTAGATCGTGCCGTCCTCGACCAGCGCGATCGGCTCGGCCTTCCAGATGCTGAGGATGGTTTCGGACAATTTCTCCGCCTCGTCACCTTCGGCTGGCGCCATGCGGAAGAAGGGCCAGCCGTTGCGCAGCGTGTCCTCCATCAGGATCTTCGAGCGCACCGAGACGGTAATGGCCGGAATCTGTGCGGCCTTCAGCTGCGGCAATGCGGTGGAGAGCGTCTCGACGCAGAGGAAACCGATAGCGGCGGACACCTTCGCGCTCGTCAGGCTCCTGGCGGCGGCAGCGCCGCCGTTTTCATCGCAGCTCTCATCGATCTCGACGATGGTGTCGCCGCCGGCCTCCGCTGCGGCGCGTGCGCCCTGAAAGACCTGAGTGCCGAGCGGTGCGTATGGGCCGGAGCGCGGCGCGACCACCCCGATTACTGCCGCCGGTGCCGATCCGCATCCGAGAAACGAAGCCAGCAGTCCGGCGATGATGAAACGTCGTGCTGTCATGTTTTTCCTGGGATTCTTTCTTGAAGCGACATTTAGCTTTCTGATCGCAGCCGTCAAAGAGAATCGGCTTGTCGAAGTAAAAAGCCGCAACTCCGGTGGACATCAAGGGTTTTTGCCACCATATCTCGAAGAGTAATGCGGGACTGACAGCAGTCCCCCTGCCTTTCAAGAGATGCCTTTGACGGACCAGCCTCTCCTCGACCCCGTCCACTATCGGAACGGCATGGCACGATATGCTGGCCACGTCCAGGTTGTAACAACGGAATTCGAAAACGTCCGGCGCGGTGTGACGGTGACGGCAGCCTGCTCGGTTTCGGACAACCCGCCGACCGTGCTCGTCTGCCTGAACGGCAGCAACGCGAGCAATGCCATCTTCGAGAAGAGCGGCGTCTTTGCCTTGAATTCGCTGGCGGCGCATCATCAGGCGCTGGCGACGGGATTCGCGGGCCTGAGCGGCATTCCCGCCGAGGAGCGGTTTGCGCTCGGAGATTGGAAGACGCTGGTGACCGGTGCTCCCGTACTGGCCGATGCCGTCGTCAGCTTCGATTGCCGGTTGACCGACATAAAACGGGTTTCGACCCATTTCGTCATGTTCGGCGAGGTGAAGGCCATGCATTTCGGCGAGGCGAATCCCTCGCTCATCTATCTGGATCGCGGCTTTCGTAGCTTATAGGATGCCGTTTGAAAGGGTGTGATCATGCCTGAAGGAAAAACGAGCGCTTTACCGACCTCGATCGACGAGACGATCGCGCTTTTGGGTGCCGAGGATTATCTAGCCGGACGCTCGCTCGGCACGGTGATCTTCCTGGCGCTGAAGATGAAACGCCCGCTCTTCCTCGAAGGCGAAGCCGGCGTCGGCAAGACCGAGATCGCCAAGACGCTGGCCAAGGCCCTGAACCGGCCGCTGATCCGGCTGCAGTGTTACGAGGGCCTCGATATCTCCTCGGCGGTCTACGAATGGAACTATCCGGCGCAGATGCTGGACATACGGCTTTCGGAAGCATCGGGCGTCAAGGATCGCACGCGCATCGAGGCGGATCTGTTTTCCGAACGCCACCTGATCCGCCGGCCGGTGCTGCAGGCGCTCGGCCAGCCGGGCAGCCCGGCGCCGGTCTTCCTGATCGACGAACTCGACCGCACCGACGAAGCCTTTGAAGCCTTCCTCCTGGAAGTGCTGTCCGACTTCCAGGTGACGATCCCGGAACTCGGCACGATCAAGGCCGCTGAGCCGCCGATCGCCATCATCACCACCAACCGCACCCGTGAGATCCACGACGCACTCAAGCGGCGCTGCCTGTATCACTGGGTCGATTATCCGGATGCGGCCCAGGAACTGGAGATCATCCGCCGCAAGGTGCCGCAATGCTCCGAAACCCTGTCGCGGCAGGTAGTCGCCTATGTGCAGAAGCTCCGGACAGTCGATCTCTTCAAGAACCCCGGCGTTGCCGAAACCATCGACTGGGCGACGGCGCTGACCGAACTCGACCGGATCGCCCTCGATCCGGAAACGATCGCCGATACGCTCGGCACGCTCTTGAAATATCAGGACGATATCGCCCGCATCAAAGGCGGAGAGGGCGAACGGGTGCTTTCCGAAGTGAAGGCCGAACTTCTGGCAGCGGGATAGGGGCCATGGCTGGCTTGGGCGACGACGGAATGATAGTCCCTCCGCTTCCCGCCGGTGCTGGTGGGTTCGGTTCAGGAAGATCTGGCGATGATGGCCGGCTCGCGGACAATCTCGTCTATTTTTCCCGCGTTCTGCGCCGTGCCGGGTTGAAGACCGGGCCTGCCGCTGCCGCCGATGCGATTGCCGCGGTCGACGCGATCGGCATCGGCTCGCGCGAGGAATTCCACGCGGCGCTGTCAGCCGTCTTCGTCAGGCGCCACGAGGACCAGCCTGTCTTCGACGAGGCATTTCGCCTGTTCTGGCGTTCCCGCGATCTGGTCGGCAAGATGATCGCGATGATGTCGCCGAAGGCCGCCGACAATCGCGAACGGGAAAAGCAGAAGGCCGGCGCCACCCGTGTCAGCGAGGCGCTGACCGCCGACCAGCCGGAGACCCCAAACCGCAGCAAGCCGCCGGAGATCGAAGTGGACTCCCGCTTCACGACCTCTGCCGGCGAAATCCTCAAGCGCATGGATTTCGCCCAGATGAGCGCGGCCGAACTGGCGGAAGCCCGGCGCCAACTGGTCAAGCTTGCCCTGCCGCTGGACAAGGTGGTGACACGTCGGTTCCGTTCGTCCAACCGCCCGCCGAGGATCGATCCACGCGCGACCATGCGCCATGCGATGAAGAGCGGCGGCGATCTCATCCTGCCACGGTTCCGCGAGCGAAAGACCGCGCCGCCGCCGCTGGTCGTGCTTGCCGATATTTCCGGCTCGATGAGCCAGTACACCCGCATCTTCCTGCATTTCCTGCATGCGCTGACCGAAAAGCGCACCCGGGTGCACACCTTCCTGTTCGGCACTCGGCTGACCAATGTCACCCGCCAGATGCGCCGCCGCGATCCGGACGAAGCGCTGTCGGGTTGCACCGATGCGGTGCGCGACTGGTCCGGCGGAACCCGGATCGGTGCGACGCTTGCCGAGTTCAACCGGCTCTGGTCCCGCCGCGTGCTGGGGCAGGGCGCCGTCGTGCTGTTGATCACCGACGGCCTCGAGCGGGAAGGGGTCGAGGAACTGGAACGGGAAATGGACAGGCTGCACCGTTCCTGCCGACGCCTGATCTGGTTGAACCCGCTTTTGCGCTTCGACGGTTTCGAGGCACGGGCACGTGGCGTGCGTGCCATGCTGCCGCATGTGGACGAGTTTCGCGCCGTTCATAACCTACAGTCGCTGGCCGATTTGGCGATGGCATTGTCGGATGACCATACAAAGACCGCGGACCCGCGGCGCTATTTGGACATGAGGAGGGGCGCATGACTGTTTGCGAAATTCTGGACCCGTTGCTGACCGCCGAAAGCTGGAAGCAGGCCGGCCGCGAGGTGGCGATCGCAACGGTGATCGAAACCTGGGGCTCGGCGCCACGCCCGACCGGCAGCCATCTCGTCATCGATGGTGAAGGCAATTTCGAAGGCTCCGTCTCTGGCGGCTGCGTCGAAGGCGCGGTCATCACGGAGGCGCTAGACGTCATCGAGAGTGGGGCGCCGAAAATGCTGGAATTCGGCGTTGCTGACGAGACCGCTTGGCGGGTGGGCCTGTCCTGCGGCGGCCGGATCCGGGTTTATGTGGAAAGGCTCGGCTGATGCAGCTCGAGGTACTGACGAAGCTCAATGCCGCCAGGCGTTCCCGCAGGGCTGCCGTTGTTGTAACCAATCTCGCCAACGATCAGGTGCAGGTAATTCTGGAGGGCGAACGCGTATCGGGTTTGCTCGGGGAGGAAACCGCAAAAGCGTTTCGGAGCGGCAAGGCGGGGACGGTCGAGGTCGAAGGCCGGTCGCTGTTCCTCAACGTTCATCTGCCGCCGCCGCGCATCGTGGTGATCGGCGCGGTGCATATCAGCCAGGCGCTCGCCCGGCTGGCCCCGGTCGCCGGATATGACCTGACGATCATCGATCCGCGCACGGCTTTTGCGACGGAAGAACGTTTTGAGGGCGTCGAGCTGATCGCCGACTGGCCGGAAGACGTGTTGAAGGACCATCCGCTCGACGCCTACACGGCACTGGCGGCCGTCACCCATGATCCGAAGATCGACGATTTCCCGCTCTCCGAAGCGCTGCGGGTCGGCTGCTTCTACGTCGGCGCGCTCGGCAGCCGGAAAACCCATGCGAAGCGTGTGGAGCGGCTGAAGGAAATGGGCCGCACCGACAACGAGATCGGCCGCATCGCCGCGCCGATCGGTTTGGATATCGGTGCCGCGAGCCCTGCCGAAATCGCGCTCGCCACGCTGGCACAGATCGTCCAGGCGTTCCGCCGGCGCGATCTTGTCACTGCAGGGTGACATCATGAGATACGGGACGTTCGAACTCGGCGAAGCGGAAGGCGTCGTGCTGGCGCACAGTATCAGACTGGCCGCCGGGCGCATGTCGAAGGGACAACTTCTGTCGCGGGAGGATATAGCCCGGCTTTCGGAAGAAGGCGTCGCATCCGTCGTTGGGGTCAGGCTCGAACCCGGCGACATGCTGGAGGACGAGGCGGCCCAGGCGATCGCCGAGGCGATCACGCCGGACAATCTGCGTTTCTCGGAGGCGGCGACCGGCCGCGTCAACATCTATGCCAGGGTCGATGGACTTTTTGTCGCCGACAGGAGGGTGGTGGACGCGCTGAACCGCATCGATCCGGCGATCACGCTCGCCTGTCTTGCCGACCATGTGGCGGTGCGCGCCGGCGACATGGTGGCGACCGTCAAGATCATACCTCTCGCGGTCGGTGGTGCAAAGGTTGCGGAAGCCGTGGCGCTGCTGTCAGAATCGGTCGCTTTCGAGGTAAAGGCCTTCAGTCCCCGTGCGGTGACGCTAGTCGCGACCGAGCTTCCTTCGCTGAAAGTGTCGGTCATGGATCGCACCGCGAAGCTGCTGGAGCAGAGGCTTGCGCCGTCCGGTAGTCGGCTAATAAAAGAGATCCGCATTCCCCATTCCGCCGAACGCCTTACCGAGGTTCTTCAACAGCTTCGACGGGAGGAAATTAATGAGCCGGCTATGATTATAGTGTTCGGCGCCTCGGCGGTGGCCGATCCGGATGACGTCATTCCGGCCGCTATCCGCCGCGCGGGCGGCGAGGTGGACCAGGTCGGCATGCCCGTCGATCCCGGTAATCTCCTCGTTCTCGGCCGGATCGGCAAGGTCCCGGTTCTGGGTGCGCCGGGCTGTGCCCGGTCGCCGAAGGAAAACGGTTTCGACTGGGTGCTGAACCGGCTGATGGCCGGCGAGACGCCGACCTCCTTCGATATCACCGGCATGGGCGTCGGCGGATTGTTGATGGAGATTCCGACCCGCCCGCGCCCGCGCGATGCCACGGCGGAAAAGGCGGCGACCCTATCGGTCGGTGCCCTGATGCTCGCCGCCGGCCAGGCGCGGCGCATGGGCAAGGACGGGCCGCACAAGCTGCTCGCCGAGTTCGACGGCATTCCGCTGGTCCGCCGCACCGCCGGGATATTGCTCGCGTCGCATGCTTCGCCTGTCATCGCCGTCACCGGTCATCGGCGCGACGAGATCGAGATGGCGCTGGCCGGCCTCGATATCAGGTCTCACTTCAATCCGGACTATGCCTCCGGCATGGCAAGTTCGCTGGTTGCCGGTTTCTCAAGTCCGGAACTGGCCCAGAAGGACGGCATCCTGGTCATGCTGGCCGACATGCCGGGCGTCACGACGGATCATCTGAACATGCTGATCGCTGCCTTCCGTCAGGCCGGCGGCGGTGTCGTGGTCCGTTCGGTCTCGGACGGAAAACGCGGCAACCCGATCATTCTCCCGCGAATTGCCTATGATGCCGTATTGCGGCTGGAAGGCGATGTCGGAGCCCGTGCGATCATCGAGAACTCCGGGCTTTCGGTGATCGACGTAGATATAGGGCCCGCCGCGCATTTGGATGTCGATACACCCGAGGCGGTGACCGCCGCCGGCGGGATTTTGAAAAGGTAGGCGAATGGACAACTCCGACATAGAAGACATGTTCGAGGGGCTCGGTCCGGTTTCCATCCGCCGCATGTTCGGCGGCAAGGGCATCTATCACGATGGTTTGATCGTCGCGATCGATCTGCGCGGCGAGATCATGCTGAAGGTGGATGCTGTGAGCGCACCGGCTTTCGAAGCGGCCGGCGCCAGGCAATGGTTTTATGAGGGAAAGAAGGGAAAGCCGGTGCTGATGCCGTATTGGTCGGTGCCGGAAGACGCCTTCGACGATCCCGACGAGATGCGCAAATGGGTGCGGCTCGCATTCGACGCGGCCGTGCGTGCCAACTCGAAATCCTGAACCTGGATCCCCGAGTGCTAGATTTCGCATCTTGCTGGACAGAATGCGAAGCGCGTACGTTCGTCTTGTATTGAGGGGCGTGGGCTGCCGAATCTCTCGACCAGGGTCGCGTCCGGAAATTCTGTCAAAATGATTTCATCAAGTCGGCCGCTTCGGTTCTCCGGAGCGGCTTTCGTTTGGGGTCATTTTGGAAGAAGCGCAAAGGCCCTGGCAGAAAAGGGCGAAAGCGGCTGCGGTGGATCCTTCGGGTCGAACCAGCCTATGTCTGACAATTTGTCCGGCTCCGTGAGCGAAGGCTCGCCGGTGAAATCGCGCGTTATGTAAATCAGTGAAACCCAGTGCTGCCGGTCGGCCTCGAGGATCTCCTCCGCCACGCAGAGAAAGTCGACCTTGCCGATCTTGAGGCCGGTTTCCTCTTCCGCCTCGCGGCGGGCCGCTTCCGAGGAAGGTTCCATCGGATCGACTTTGCCGCCGACAATGTTCCAGAAGCCCGCTTCCGGCGCTTTCAGGCGACGGCAAAGCAGAACCTTGCCGTCGTCGCGCAGGATGACGAGCCCGGCGCCGACGCCGGGGAAATCAATGCCGGGTCTTGCCACGGAAGTTTAAGCCTTGGCGGCGTTTGCGACGATCAGCATGAAAGCCGGAATGTCGTCGCCGAAGCCGACCGGGGTCGGGCCGTCGTCATGGTCGCGGTGGTAACGCTGGCGACGCTCGCGATTGTCGTCGTTTGCGGGTGCCGGTGCAGGCGTCGGCCGCGAATTGCGGTTGCCACCGTTGTTCTGCGGCTTCCTGTCTGCCTTGCGTTCCGGTTTCACGGTTTCCACCCTAGCTTCCACAAATACCTCTTCGACTGCTTCAATCGGATTATCTTCGATCTTCGTGTCAGCCTTGTGACTCGAAGCACCGCGCCCAGTCTCGCCACGTCCCGAATCACTTCGTCTGCCGCGGCCGCGCTCCTTATCACGATCGCGGCCCTTGCGGCCACCGCGGTCGCTCTCATGGCTTTCCATCGGCGCCGGAAGCGCGGAAATGTCGCCGTTCAGCCATTCGATCTTCTCGTTGATGAGCTTCTCGATGGCGTCGAGATATTTGGTGTCGGAGCGGGTGACGAGGGTAAACGCGCGACCAGAGCGGCCGGCGCGTCCCGTCCGGCCGATGCGGTGGACATAGTCCTCCGCATGGATCGGTACGTCGAAGTTGAAGACATGGCCGACATCCGGCAGATCGAGGCCGCGCGCGGCGACGTCGGAGGCGACCAGCAGCTGGATGTTGCCGTCGCGGAAATTCTGCAGCATCGTCGTGCGCGAACGCTGGTCCATGTCGCCATGCAGCGCGCCGACCGAGAAGCCATGCCGCTCGAGCGAACGGAAAAGATCGGCGACGTCGACCTTGCGATTGCAGAAGATGATCGCGTTCTTCAGGTCGTCCTGGGCCTTGATGAGATCGCGCAGCACGGCGCGCTTCTCATAGTCCTTGTTGTGGGAAGCGACGAGGCGCTGCGTCACGGTCTTGGCGGTCGACGAAGGCTTGGCGACTTCGATCCGTTCCGGGTTCTGCAGGAAGCGGTCGGCGAGCTTCTGGATCTCCGGCGGCATGGTGGCCGAGAAGAACAGCGTCTGCCGGGTGAAGGGGATCATCTTGGCGATCCGCTCGATATCCGGGATGAAGCCCATGTCGAGCATGCGGTCGGCCTCGTCGATGACGAGGATTTCGACGCCGGTCATCAGCAGCTTGCCGCGCTCGCAGTGGTCGAGCAGGCGGCCGGGCGTGCAGATCAGGACGTCGGCGCCACGTTCCAGCTTGCGGTCCTGGTCGTCGAAGGATACGCCGCCGATCAAAAGCGCGACGTTGAGCTTGTGGTTCTTGCCGTATTTTTCGAAGTTTTCGGCGACCTGGGCGGCGAGTTCGCGGGTCGGCTCGAGGATCAGCGTGCGCGGCATGCGGGCGCGGGCGCGGCCCTTTTCCAGAAGCGTCAGCATCGGCAGAACGAAGGAGGCCGTCTTGCCCGTGCCGGTCTGTGCGATGCCGCAGATATCGCGGCGCTGCAGGGCATGCGGGATCGCCCCTGCCTGGATGGGCGTGGGGATCGTATAACCCGCGTCTGTGACAGCGGAGAGGACTTTCTGGCTCAGGCCAAGATCAGCAAATGTGGTCAAAGGGAATTCTGTTTCCGTTCCGGTTCTGTACGAACACTATGGGAGTCGATGCATGGCTGCTCGACACTGGCCCGCGACATAGGACCAAAATGTCCAAAAGTCAAGGAAAGCAAGGCGATTGGCCGCCGGATTGGTGAATGAAGATACTCGCGGGCCAAGCCGGCTATCGTTCCGGCGGTCAAGAATTGCTTTCTTGCCGAAAGCCCGGCTCAATTGAGATAGGTCGTGAGCTTCATCCCGGCATTGAGGAAATGGACGGGATCGATGGGATCGCCGTCGCGGCGGACTTCGTAGTGGACGTGCGGGCCGGTGGAGCGGCCGGTCGAGCCTGCTTTGCCGATCACGTCCCCGGTGGCCACTTCGTCGCCTTCCTTCACCAGGATTTTCGACATATGGCCGTAGCGCGTGGTGATGCCCTGGCCATGGTCGATCTCGACCATGTTGCCGTAACCGCTGGCGAAGCTGGCCGAAACCACCTTGCCGGCGCCGGTGCTTTTCACGTCGTCGCCGGTCGAGGCCTGGAAATCGATGCCCGCATGCAGCGCAAGCCGGCCGAGGAAGGGATCGATGCGGTTGCCGTAGCGGCTGGTGACCGGACGGCCGGGTGCAGGATTGCCGAAAGGCAGGTCGCGCGCCGTCTCGCGCACGGCTTCCAGCCGGCTGAGTGCGGCGTCGAGTTCGTCGAGCGAGGCATCGAAGGCGCCGATATTGGCTTGCGGCGCGACATAGGGGCCGCCAACGCCGTTGGCGGCATCTTCCGTCACCTTGTTCGCCGATGCCACCTCGACGCCGGTTCGCTTCAGGATTGCGGCGATCGCGTCGGCGGTTTCCGAGGCGTCTGTCGTCAGGTTGGCGATCTTGGCAAGCTGTTCCGTCTCGATGTTCTTCAGCGACAGCGTCACTCTGGAGAAGACCCGATCGGCCCTGTCGGCGATGTTTTCGCGCAACGGCGCATAACCAAGCGCGGGCGACGTCTGGAGCGGCGTGCCGCTGGTTTCGCCGGAAAGGAGTTTCTCGATCGCCTTGACGCCGCCGCTACCACCGGAAAGCGAAGCCTGGCGTTCCCTGGCGGGCGGCTGAAGTGCGGTCGGTGCCGGTGTTTCCGGCGTCGTGAGGCCGGACTCCTCGGCGCGGTTCAGAAGGGAACCAAGCTTGCCGTGGCGCGAAAAGAGGGCGTTCTGCTGTTCCAGCAGCTTCTCGACCTTCTGCTCGACCACTTGCTGGTCGAGAAGCTGGCGCGAGGTGATGCGGTCGAGCTGGGCGCGCAGCGCGGCGATCCGATCCTCGTAATCGTGCTGCATGCGAGCCTGCCGCGCCATGGTCGCGCCGATCAGGTCGTCGCGGATCACCAGATAGGAAGTGGCGCCCAGATAGCCGATCGCGAAAACGCCGAGAAAGCAGAAGGTCAACGCGGCCATCCAGGGCCGGATGGTCATGTGGCGGATCTTTTCACCGCTGGCGAAAATGAGAACGTGCTGAGGCGCCCGCTTCCCAAACACCCGGTTTTCGGTTCCCTTCGCCACGCGGATCTCCCGGAGATGCGACTCGTCCGGCCGCTGTTCCCATTGGTGGGATTACACATGGATATGGTTAACGAACGCTTTAATTTCGGGCATTCAAGCGTAGCTGGTGGAGGTCAGCGACCGGTAGAATGACGGCGTCAGGCCCGCCTCGGCCCGTGCGATATCGTTGAACGGCGCCTTGAGCGATCCGCGGAAATTGGCGCGCACCAGCTGCTGGAACGTCGCCGCCGGATCCTTGCGCTCGCGGGCGCACAGAAAGCGGAACCATTTCGCGCCGATCGCCACATGGCCCTTCTCGTCATTGTAGATCACGTCGAGAACCGCCGCACTTTCGAGATCGCCGGTCTCCCGCATCTTCGCCTGCAGCGATGGCGTTACGTCGAGCCCGCGGGCTTCGAGAATGAGCGGTACGACGGCGAGGCGGGCGGTGAGGTCGTTGCGGGTGGAATGGGCCGCCTGCCAGAGGCCGTCATGGGCGGGCATGTCGCCATAGTCGGCGCCCATGTCGTTGAGCCGGGCTCGCACCATCCGGAAATGTTTCGCCTCCTCGAAAGCCACCTGCATCCATCCGTCGAAGAAGGAATTCGGCACCGGCTCGGTCGCAAACCGGGCAACGATGTCGAGTGCCAGGTCGACGGCATTAAGCTCGATATGGGCGATCGCATGCAGGGTCGCGATACGGCCGTTGAGGGTGTGCAGCGAGCGTTTGCCGACCGCCTTCGGCGGCACCAGTTCAGGCTTTGCCGGCCGGCCGGGCCGCTCGGGCAGGGGGGGATCGAGTGGAGAGCGGAGCGACAGCCGCCGCTCGAACCAGCGGGTCGCGGTCTCCTGCGCCAGCCGCGTCTTCATATCGAGATCGGCCGACAGGATTGCCGCCGTTGCGCCGCCTCGCAGCGACGTGATCGAAAACTCGCCCGACATCAGTTTGTCTCCTGCCTACAGCGTCTTGAGGCTTTCAAGCACCTCTTCGGCATGGCCTGCCACCTTCACCTTCGGCCAGATCCGGGCGATGCGCCCGTCGGCGCTGATCAGGAAGGTCGTGCGCTCCACGCCCATATAGGTGCGGCCATACATGCTCTTCTCCTTCCAGACGCCGTAGAGATTGGCAAGGGCGGTGTCTTCGTCGGCCGCGAGGATGACCGAAAGGCCATGCTTCTTGGCGAACTTGTCATGCTTCTTGACGCTGTCAGGCGAGACGCCGATGACCGGCGCGCCCGCCTTTTCGAATTCCGGCAAGAGGCCGGTAAACGAGATTGCCTCCTTGGTGCAGGCCTCCGTGTCGTCCTTCGGATAGAAGTAGAGGACGACGGGTTTTCCCGAAAACGTCTTGAGAGAAACCGTGCCGACGCCATCGCGCGGCAGTTCGAAGTCCGGTGCGATATCGCCAATGGTCAGGTCGCCCATGGATTTCCTTTCTTTCGCCGGTATCTTGAGTGATATTCGCCGCAATCGGTATATAGTCGCCCCGGCGACGTCCAGAGCCGTTGCGCCCGGCACCAATGCGAATGCAGAAAGATGAGTTCTCAACCTGATGTCGGAAATTCGCGGAGAAAGGGTCAGTTTCAGCCGGAAAGAACTCGTTCCGCTGCATGAATTACCCTCCGCGCAGGTCGAGGATCCGATCATCGTGCACTGCCCGCTGCCAAGCCGGCGAGGCAGGCGAATCGGCAAGACGGTGCTGCTTTTCCTTCTGCTGGTGGTTCTTGCGGTCGGCAGCGCCGTTTTCGCGATCGAGGGCGGCATGGTGGACAGCGCGCTGTCCTCGCGCGCCCAGAGCGCGATCAACAACGCCATCGGTCCACGCTATGTGGCCACTGTCGGCGCTACAGCCATTCGCTTCGATTCGAGATTGCGCCTTGCGCTGGAGGCGCGTGACGTCGATATCGTCGAACAGGCGACCGGCCAACATCTGAGCCGCGCCGGCGCAATGCGCATGGCGGTCGATCCGCTGGCGCTTCTCGGCGGCCGGGTGTCGATCAAGCATATGGAGGCGGAACATATCCGTCTCGACACCGCGCAATTGCCCTCCGGCGATCCGTTGCCGATCTCGGAAGTCCGCATCGACGCCATGCCGGCGCTGCTCGAAGAGATTTTCCAGCGCCTCGACGAAGCGCGCGCGCTCATCGAACGAACCGGGACGGGCTCCGTCAGCATCGCCGGCATCGAAATCCTGCTGCCGGCAGCGCCTGGACGCAAGCCGATCGTGCTGGTCGTCGACGATCTCGAACTGACGCGCAGCGGCGAAGGAGAGGTCGAGATCAACGGTGCGATCAGCCTCAACGGCCGCAAAGCCGTTCTCGTTGCTGCGTCGAAGACCATCGAAGGGGTCACGTCGTCACTCTCGGCCAAGCTGACCGGCCTCGAGGTGACGTCTTTCATGCTGCAGCGAACCGAGGACGGTCAGCCGCGCGAGGGGATCGAGGGATCTCTCGATCTCGATCTTGCAGCGGTTCGCTCCCGCGAGGCTGTAAAGCCGGTGATCACTGCGACCCTTCGCCAGTCGCCCGGCCATTTCTATTTCGACGGCATCCAGCAGACCTTGAGCGGCGCCAATATCAATGTGGCCTACGACTTTTCGAAGAATTCGATCGAACTGCTGAAATCCGAGGCCCGTTTCGGCCCGACCATCCTCCCGTTCACAGGCGCGATAATCGATCTCGACAGGCTCAATCCGGACGACAAGCGTCCGGGTTTCGGTCTCGACGTTCTGATCAGCGGGGCGACGGCCGTCGGTGCCACGACAAGCGAACAGCCGGCGCGATTCGATCTCAAGGCGAACGGGCGTTACCTGTCGGCGGATCGCGAGCTTCAGTTCGATGAAATGGGGGTTTCCAGCCCCCTCGGCCGCATGGCCGGCTCCCTGAAGGTACGGTTCGGCAACCAGTCTCCCGAGATCAGTTTCGGGGCGCAACTGCCGCATATGGAAGTGACCGGGGTCAAGCAGCTCTGGCCGTTCTGGATGGCGCGGAAACCGCGCGACTGGGTGATGGACAATATGTTCGGCGGCACCATTACCAACGGTTCGATCGCCGTCTTCATTCCGGCCGGCCGGATGAAGGGGCCAGGCATTCCGATGGAACTCGACAAGAACGAGTTGCAGATCGGCTTCGATCTCGCCGATGCCCGGATCAATCTTCCCGGCGACGTGCCCCCGCTGCGCGATATCGACGGCCGTTTCGATCTGAAGGGCGAGGTGATGCAGGTGGATGTCGCGCGCGCTTCCTCCTTCTTCCCGTCCGGCCGATTCGTCGCCGTCGAAGGCGGCCGGTTCTCGATTCCGTCCACCTACGCCAAGCCTTTGATGGCGGACCTTTCGCTCAAGATCGTGGGACCCGCCGACGCGCTGACCGAGCTTGCGAATTTCCGGCCGATCAATGCGTTGAAGGGGACCGAGTTCAAGCCGGAGGATTTTACCGGCCATGCGCGCGTCGATCTCAAGGCCCATATGGGATTAATCCTCGCGCACAACCCGCCGAAGCCCACCTGGAGCGCCCATGCCGCTCTCGAAGACATCAATCTCGGCCCGCAGTTTTCCGGTCGCAAGATCGGCGATCTGGATGGCACGCTCGACATCGACAACCTGACCGCACGGCTCAACGCCAAAGGGAAGATCGATGATGTGCCGGCCGATATCACGCTGGTCGAACCGGTGGGGCCGGGCTCTCCGACAAAGCGCGAGCGGATCATCAAGACCGTTCTCAACAACGATCAGCGAGAAAAACTCGCTCCCGGTCTCTCCGATGTCATTGATGGGACAGTGACGGCTCAGTTGACGCGGATCGACGAAACCCGTCAGGCGGTCCTTCTCGATCTCAGCCGGGCCACTCTTTCCGTTCCGTGGTTGGGCTGGACCAAAGGCGGCGGCATTCCGGCCAAGGCGCAATTCGAGCTGTCCGATACGGGTGAGCGTGCCGACATTCGCAATTTCGAGCTCTCCGGCGACGGTTTTGGCGCGCGCGGCAGCTTTGTGCTCAATGGCGGGAGCCTGACGTCCGCGGACTTCTCGCATATGCAGCTCTCGCCTTCCGACAATTATGCGGTAAGCGTCAAGCGCGCCAAGGGTAATTTCGACGTCTCGATCAGCGGCTCGGTCGTCGATATGCGGCCTGTCGTCACCAAGATACGCGGAGGCGGAAAGAGCGGCAGCGGCGCCAAGCGGGGTGGCGACGATACGAGCAACGCCACCGTGCGCGGCAAGCTCGACCGCATGATCGGCTTCAACGACCAGACCCTTTCGAACGTGTCGTTCCTGTTTTCAAGCCGCGGCGGCAATATCTCGACGGCCGATTTTTCCGGCTCGACCGAAAGCGGGCAGGCGGTCGTCAGCGAGATGAATGCAGGCGAAACGATCTCGATCACCAGCGGCGACGCGGGCGCTATCATCCGCTTCATGAACCTCTACGACAACATGCGCGGCGGGCTCCTGAACCTGCGGCTGAAGGCGCAGGGCGATGCCTGGACCGGTGCCATCGACCTGCGCAATTTCGCGCTGGTCAACGAGGCCAAACTCCAGTCTCTCGTCGCGACGCCTGACCAGGAGGGCCGCACCCTGAGTACGGCCACGAAAAAAAACATCGACGTCAATTCGGCAAAATTCCAGCGCGGTTTTGCAAGCCTGCTTTATCGGAATGGCGCGTTCGCCATAGAAAACGGCGTGGTGCGCGGCGAGCAGATCGGTGCGACCTTCCAGGGCATGGTGCGCGATGCCAAGGGCAATATGGACATGACCGGGACGTTCATGCCCGCTTACGGCCTGAACCGTCTTTTCGGCGAGCTGCCGCTGATCGGCGCCATTCTCGGCAATGGCCGCGATCGCGGCCTGCTCGGCATCACCTTCAAGCTCGAAGGTCCGTTCGAAAAACCGAGGCTGACCGTCAACCCGCTGTCGCTGATCGCGCCCGGGATTTTCCGGCAGATCTTTGAATTCCAGTAAAAAGGGCCGCGAAAGCGGCCCATTTCAATTCATCGTTGAGGGAAGCGGATCAGGCCGGACGCACCAGGATGTGCTTCTTCTTGCCGAGCGAGAGCTTGATCACGCCGTCGCCGGTGATTTCGCCGGTGCCGATGGTCAGGCGTTCGTCGCTGACGGCCTGGTCGTTGATGCGCACGGCGCCGCCCTGGACGTGACGGCGCGCTTCACCGTTCGAACCGGCAAGGCCGGCGCGCACGATCAGCGACAGGAGGCCGATCCCGGCTTCGAGATCGGCGGTGGGAACCTCGACAGACGGCAGGTTATCGGAAAGACCGCCTTCCTCGAACGTCTTGCGGGCGGTTTCTGCCGCTTGTTCCGCCGCGGGGCGACCGTGCAGCATGGCCGTGACTTCGGTTGCGAGGATCTTCTTGACCTCGTTGATCTCCGAACCGCCGAGCGCCGAAAGCCTTGCGATCTCGTCCATCGGCAGGGTGGTATAGAGCTTCAGGAAGCGCGGCACGTCGGCATCCTCGGTATTGCGCCAGTACTGCCAGAAATCATAGGCCGACAGCATGTCTGGGTTGAGCCAGATGGCGCCCGTCGCCGACTTGCCCATCTTGGCGCCGGAGGACGTGGTCAGGAGCGGCGAAGTCAGCGCGAAAAGCTGCTGCGTCCCCATGCGGTGACCGAGGTCGATGCCGTTGACGATATTGCCCCACTGGTCCGAGCCGCCCATCTGCAGCCGGCAGCCGGTCCGCTTGGCCAGTTCCACGAAGTCATAGGCCTGGAGGATCATGTAGTTGAATTCCAGGAAGGACAGCGACTGCTCGCGATCGAGGCGCGTCTTGACGCTTTCGAACGACAGCATCCGGTTGACCGAGAAATGCCGGCCGACGTCGCGCAGGAATTCGAGGTAGTTGAGGCCGCGCAGCCAGTCGGCATTGTTGATCATCTGCGCTTGCCTCGGACCTTCGCCATAAGCGAGATAGTTCGAGAACACGCGCTTGATCGAAGCGATGTTGCCTTCGATCGTGTCGATGGTCATCAGCTGGCGGGCTTCGTCCTTGAACGATGGGTCGCCGACCATGCCGGTACCGCCGCCCATCAGCGAGATCGGCCGGTGGCCGGTCTTCTGCATCCAGTGCAGCATCATGATCTGGATCAGGCTGCCGGCGTGCAGGCTCGGCGCCGTTGGGTCAAAGCCGATATAGCCGGTGACGATTTCCTTCGAAAACAGTTCGTCGAGACCGGTCTCGTCGGAGACCTGGTGGATGAAACCGCGCTCGTCGAGCGTGCGGAGGAAATCGGACTTGAACCTGGACATGATCTAACTCTGGCAGGGTGGGTTTTGGGATATGTGGCCGCGCCTCTAGCACTGTTTTTGCCGGTAATCACTTCAAAAGTGATGTTGGGTGTGATCAGCGCCCCGAATGGACGGCGGCCAGCAAGGGACCATGCAGTTCCCGCGACGCAATAATGAGTGCGAAAAGGCAGTTTATGCATTAACGGTTTCTTGTTTCGTGCGCTTTTAACATCCGGCCCGGACACGGTAACCGGGTGGTTTGCAGGTCTCCTGCTTGATGGGGCTGATGAACGGGGCTGCCTTTTTCCTCGCGGTGAATTTTATCATCGCCATATGCTTCGGTGCGGTTTTCGTTGTGGTTTCCACACGCAGCCGCTCGCGGACGGCCGCGCTCTGGTTTGCCGCCGCTTTTACCGTCGCCTCGCTCTCGGCAGTCTGCGAACTGATGGTCGCCTACGCTTATCTCACGAAGTTCTGGGCAATCTGCGCCTTTGCATCGGTGCTCGCCGGCATGACCCTGCTCAGGGTCGGTGTCGGCGCTCTCTACGGCCGGAAGGTCGCGCCCGTCTGGGCGTGCTGTTTCCTGGTGGCGGGCATCGGTCTCGACCTGCTGATCTACGACCTTCCGCGCGGAACGGCTGCGCATGCCTTTTCCTACCAGACACCGTTTGCCCTGGTGCTCCTTTCGAGTGCGGCGGCCGTCTTTTCATCGAACCGCCGGCTGGCGATCGACCGGGCGCTTGGTTACCTGCTGCTGGCGACCGGCCTGCATTTCTTCGCCAAGGCAAGCCTTGCGGTGATTGCCGGGGCCGGCACGACCGCCAAGGATTATATCGGCACCAATTACGCGCTGATCTCGCAAAGCTCGACGGCCGTGCTGATGGTGGCGGTCGGATTGACGCTGCTGTCGGTTCTCGTCCTGGAGATCATGGCGGACGAGCGCAGCAATTCGGAAAAGGATGCGCTTTCCGGTCTCGCCAATCGCCGCGGCTTCGAGAATGGCGTCAAGGCCGCGATGGCGCTGGCGCCAAGGGTCGCGCATGCGGTTATCATCTGCGACCTCGATCATTTCAAACGCATCAACGATACCTACGGCCACCACGTCGGCGACTTGGTGATCCAGGCCTTCGGCGATCTGTTGCGGGCAAGCGCTGCCAAGAATGCCGTGGTCGGCCGTATCGGCGGCGAGGAATTCGCGATTTTCCTACCGAGCACGACGCTCGACATGGCGACGATATCTGCGCAGGCGCTCAGGGCCGGGACGATGGAGATGGCCGTCGCTGGGCTTGCTCCCTCCTTCGCGGTGACCGCGAGTTTCGGCGTTGCGGAGCTTGTGCCGGGCGGGGATCTTGCGGGGACGATGCGGGACGCCGATGCTGCTCTCTACGAAGCCAAGCGCTCCGGCCGCAATCGCGTCAGGCAGGCGCGGCATATCGGCTCTCCAGAGCCGAAATCGATCAAAGCCGTCAAATGAAAACGGCCGCCGAAGCGGCCGTTCCCAGCGGTTTTTGAAAGCGATCAGCGAATGCGCTTGGCTGCCGGTTCCGGCACCAGCTCGCCGTTGAGGCGTCGGTCGAGATAATCCTCGCATTCGCCCATCAGCGTATCCACCTGGCCGTTGAAGAAGTGATTGGCGCCCTCGACCATCCGGTGCGTGATCAGGATGCCCTTCTGCGTCTTCAGCTTTTCCACGAGCCCGTTGACGTCCTTTTCGGGTGCCACCTTGTCGCTGTCGCCGTTGATGATCAGGCCGGACGACGGGCAGGGTGCGAGGAACGAGAAGTCGTAGATGTTCGGCTGCGGGGCGATCGACATGAAGCCCTCGATCTCCGGACGGCGCATCAGCAACTGCATGCCGATCCAGGCGCCGAAGGAATAACCGGCGACCCAACAGCTCTTCGAATCGGGATGCAGGCTCTGCACCCAGTCCAGCGCCGAGGCCGCATCCGAAAGTTCTCCGGCGCCATGGTCGAATTCACCCTGACTACGCCCGATACCGCGGAAGTTGAACCGGAGCGTGGTAAAACCGCGCTTCTGGAACATGTAAAAGAGCTGGTAGACGATCTGGTTGTTCATCGTGCCGCCAAACTGCGGATGCGGGTGCAGGATGATGGCGATCGGGGCGCTCTTTTCCTTGGATGGCTGGTAACGACCTTCAAGGCGGCCGGCTGGGCCGTTGAAAATGACTTCGGGCATCGGTACTCCGGTCAATATGTTCAGGTTCTAGACGAGTATCACGTCGAGTTTGACTTGACGAAGCCGCTCAGCTTTTCTAAAACTCAGTTTAGAACCATTCGAAACTTTGGGCGGCTTTCATTTGCGCGCCCGATGCGATGTCTCTTAAGGCAAGGCTGACGGAAATTTCAAGGAAAATGCGGTTTCCGACCAGCTATATGTAACTCGACTGCTATCTAGAAACGAAAGCCTATCAGGCAATGGCGCTGAACCGCACTTATCTGGACTGGAACGCGACCGCGCCCTTGAGCGCGCCGGCCCGCGCCGCCATGCTGGATGCGCTGCAATTGCCGGGAAATGCCTCGTCGGTCCACGGCGAGGGCAGGGCGGCACATGCGGCAATCGACAGGGCGCGCCGGCAGGTGGCGGCGCTGGTCGGCGCGGATCCTGCGCATGTGACCTTCGTCAGCGGCGCGACGGAAGCCGCCAACCACGTCCTGACCCCGGATTTCCGCATGGGCCGGGCGCCTTTGGCGATGAGCCGTGTCTATGTTTCGGCGATCGAGCATCCGGCGATCCGCGAAGGCGGCCGTTTTGACCCGTCCCAGGTGGCCGAAGTGCCGGTGACACCGGCCGGTATCGTTGATCTTTCAGAACTGGAAACGCTGCTGGCTGCGCATGATCGCAGCACCGGCATGCCGATGGTCGCCGTGATGCTGGTCAACAACGAGACCGGCATCGTCCAACCCGTCGCAGAAGCGGCCGCCATCGCCCATGCCCATGGCGGCCTGATGGTGGTGGACGTTGTTCAGGCGGTCGGCCGCATTCCGGTGGACATCAATGCGCTGGATGCGGACTTCCTGATCCTGTCGTCGCACAAGATCGGCGGTCCGAAGGGCGTCGGCGCACTCGTGTCGCGCGGCGAAGTGCTGATGCCGAAACCGCTGATCCGCGGCGGCGGGCAGGAAAAGGGCCATCGCTCCGGCACCGAGAATTTCCATGCCGTCGTCGGGTTCGGCGCGGCGGCGCAGGCGGTGCGCGAAAACCTTGATGAACGCAATGCCGCGATCGAAGAGCTGCGCAACCGGCTGGAAGCGGGAATGCGCCAGGCTGCGCCGGATGCGATCATCCACGGCGATGGAGTTCTGCGCGTGGCGAATACCTGCTTTTTCACTTTGCCGGGGCTGAAATCGGAAACCGGCCAGATCGCCTTCGATCTCGAAGGTATCGCCCTGTCCGCCGGTTCCGCCTGTTCGGCGGGAAAGGTTGGCGAGAGCCATGTTTTGACGGCCATGGGGCACGATCCAAAGCTCGGGGCCCTCAGGATTTCGCTCGGCGTCGACACGACGCAAGACGATATTGCGCGGGCGCTTGCGGCCTTCGCCAAGATTGCCGGCCGGCGAAAGCCGGCCGGGGAGGCGGCATGACCGCTTCCAAAATTGCGCATGCGCAAATTTCCGCTTGCCAAAAGGTGTGAAAACCGCCTTCTGGCGCCTACATAAGGGAGGCGATTGTCCCCCCGGATTGATGACAAGAATTGCCGGAATTTGAACCGGCAAGAATTGGAGTATGACATGGCTGCCGTGCAGGAAACGATCGATCAGGTTCGCCAGATCGATGTGGACCAGTACAAATACGGTTTCGAAACCGTCATCGAAGTGGACAAGGCGCCAAAAGGTCTTTCGGAAGATATCATCCGTTTCATCTCTGCCAAGAAGCAGGAACCGGAATGGATGCTGGAATGGCGCCTCGACGCCTATCGTCGCTGGCTGACCATGGAAGAGCCCACCTGGGCACGCGTCGAATATCCGAAGATCGACTTCAACGACCTCTACTACTACGCCGCTCCGAAAAGCACTGCCGGCCCGAAGTCGCTCGAAGAGGTCGATCCTGAGCTGTTGAGGGTCTACGAGAAGCTCGGGATTCCGCTGCGCGAACAGGAAATTCTGGCCGGCGTCGAGACGCCCCGGGTCGCTGTCGACGCCGTCTTCGACTCCGTCTCGGTCGTGACGACTTTCAAGAAGGAGTTGCAGAAGGCCGGCGTGATCTTCATGTCGATCTCCGAAGCGATCCGCGAACATCCTGAGTTGATCAAGAAATATCTGGGCTCGGTCGTTCCGACCTCGGACAATTTCTACGCGACGCTGAACGCCGCCGTGTTCACCGACGGTTCCTTCGTCTTCGTGCCGAAGGGCGTGCGGTGCCCGATGGAGCTCTCCACCTATTTCCGCATCAATGAAAAGAATACCGGCCAGTTCGAGCGCACGCTGATCATTGCCGAGGAAGGCGCCTACGTCTCCTACCTCGAAGGCTGCACGGCGCCGCAGCGCGACGAGAACCAGCTTCATGCCGCCGTGGTCGAACTCGTTGCCCTCGATGACGCCGAGATCAAGTATTCGACGGTGCAGAACTGGTACCCAGGCGATGCGCAAGGGAAAGGCGGCATCTACAACTTCGTTACCAAGCGTGGCGATTGCCGTGGTGCCCGCTCGAAGATCTCCTGGACCCAGGTCGAGACCGGGTCTGCGATCACCTGGAAATATCCGAGCTGCATCCTTCGCGGCGACGACTCGCGCGGCGAGTTCTATTCGATCGCAGTTTCCAACGGTTATCAGCAGATCGACAGCGGCACCAAGATGATCCATCTCGGCAAGAACACGTCGAGCCGCATCATCTCCAAGGGCATTTCCGCCGGAAATTCGAACAATACCTATCGCGGACAGGTCTCGATCAACCGCAGGGCTTCGAATGCGCGCAACTTCACCAATTGCGACTCGCTCCTGATCGGCGACCAGTGCGGCGCCCATACCGTGCCCTATATCGACGTGAAGAACGCATCGGCGCAGATCGAGCACGAAGCGACGACCTCGAAGATTTCCGAGGACCAGAAGTTCTACGTCATGCAGCGCGGTATTCCCGAAGAGGAAGCCATCGCGCTGATCGTCAACGGCTTCGTCAAGGACGTCATCCAGCAGTTGCCGATGGAATTTGCCGTCGAGGCCCAGAAGCTGATCGGCATCTCGCTGGAGGGGAGCGTCGGATAACGCTTGGGAGGCGTCATCCTCGGGCTTGTCCCGAGGATCTACCAGCATCAACGGAAAAAGGGATGAGCGGTTTCGTCTACATGATGTCCGACAAACCAAGGGGCGTTATCTACACCGGCGTCACGAGTGATCTGCAGGGGCGCGCATGGGAGCATCGTAACGCGACCCAGAAGGGCTTCACTCAGAAATATAAGGCTAAAAATCTGGTGTGGTTCGAGACTCATCCGAACATCGTAGCGGCGATAAAGCGTGAGAAGTCTCTAAAGCGCTATTTGCGGGAATGGAAGATAAGGCTCGTAGAGGAACTCAATCCTACATGGATCGACCTTTATGAGCGAGTAGGCGAAATCGAGAATGTCTATCGACCCCATCCGAATACACGGCTGTGGGAAGACTACAATTGAAGGGTTAGATCCTCGGGACAAGCCGGAGGATGACGGATCAGAAAACGGACCGCGTTCTTAGGCGGTCATAGAAGGCGGCCCTTGAACCCGCTGTATGAACAGGAAGACAAGATGCTTGAGATCAAGAACCTGCACGCCCGTATCGCCGAAGACGGCACCGAAATCATCCGCGGCCTGAACCTCACCGTGAAGGCCGGCGAAATCGCCGCCATCATGGGCCCGAACGGTTCCGGCAAGTCGACGCTCTCCTACATCCTGTCGGGCCGCCAGGACTACGAAGTTACCGAGGGCGATATCCTCTATAACGGCGAGAGCATTCTGGAACTCGACCCCGCCGAGCGCGCGTCCAAGGGCATCTTCCTCGCCTTCCAGTATCCGCTCGAAATTCCGGGCGTCGCCACCATGCAGTTCCTGAAAGTTGCGATGAACGAGCAGCGCAAGGCCCGTGGCGAAGCAGAACTGACGACGCCGGACTTCATCCGCCGCGTCAAGGAAGCAGCCGAAAAGTTGAAGATCGACCAGGCCATGCTGCGCCGTCCGCTCAACGTCGGTTTCTCCGGCGGCGAGAAGAAGCGCGCCGAAATCCTGCAGATGGCGCTGCTGGAGCCGAAGCTTTGCATCCTCGACGAAACCGACAGCGGCCTCGACATCGATGCGTTGAAGATCGTCGCCGACGGCGTCAACGCGTTGAAGTCGCCGGATCGCGCCACGATCGTCATCACCCATTACCAGCGCCTGCTCGACTATATCGTGCCGGACACGGTCCACGTCCTCTACAAGGGCCAGATCATCCGCTCCGGCGACAAGGCGCTTGCGCTCGAGCTGGAAGAGAACGGCTATGCCGATATCATCGGAGAAGCGGCTTAAGCGGCCCAAGGGAAGGATGTTGTCATGAACATGCAGACGACAAGCCGTCTCACGGCTGCCGAAACCGCGTTGGTCGAAGCCTTCGGCGCGCAGATCGGCGAACTGCCGGGCAATGGCGCCGTCATAGGCACGCGTGACCGGCTGCTGGACGAGCTCAAGAAGGCCGGCCTGCCGACCCGCCGCATCGAGGCCTGGCATTATACCGACCTCAAGAACCTGCTGCGCAGCGTCCCGGACGTGACGCTGGTGTCCGCCATCGATCCGATCGCGCCGCTGGTCGAGGGATCGAAGGTCCTTTCGATCCTGCAGGGTGAAGCCGACGCGAAGGCTGCCGTGGGCGGCGTCGAGATCGCGCTCTTCAAGGACAGGCTCGCCGACGGTTCGGCCGCTGCCGGCCTGACGGCGCTTGACAAGGACGACGCGATCGGCCGCATCAACGGCAGTTTCGTGCGCGATGGTTATGCGATCACGGTTCCGGCCAATACGGAATTGGATGCGCCTATCGAACTGCAGGCCCTGCATGCCGCGGGCCAGGTCCATACGCGCTTCCCGGTTTCGTTCGGCGCTGCTTCCAAGGCGACGATCATCGAGCGTCACCGCTCGGTGGCCGAAGGTGCCGCGCTTGTGTCTTCGATCAGTGACATCGTGCTGGAGGACGGCGCCGACATCACCTGGATCATCCTGCAGCAGCAAGCCGCAGAGGACACCCATCTCGGCCAGATCCGCGTAAAGCTCGGCACTGATGCCAAGCTGCGCCTGTTCGTCATCAATGCCGGCGGCAAGCTGGTGCGCCAGGAACTGCGGATCGACGTGGCCGGCGAGGGCGCCGAACTGACGCTGCGGGGCGTCAACCTCCTCGGTGCCGAAAGCCACACGGACGTCACGCTGGTTCTCGGTCATAACGTGCCGAACACCAATTCGACGGAAATCATACGCAACGTCGTGTTCGACCGCGCCAACGGCGTCTTCCAGGGCATGATCCGGGTCGCTCCCGACGCCCAGAAGACCGATGCCAAGATGTCCTGCAACACGCTGCTTCTGACCGACGACGGCGGGTTCTCGGCCAAGCCCGAACTCGAAATCTTCGCCGACGACGTGGTCTGCGGCCATGGCGCGACGGTTGCCGATATCGAGAGCAGCCATCTCTTCTACCTGATGGCGCGCGGCGTTCCGGAGAACAAGGCACGGGCCATGCTGGTCAACGCCTTCGTCGCCGAGATCGTCGAGGAACTCGAGGAAGAAAAGCTGGTCGAGGCGCTGGAAGGCGTCATTTCGGCCTGGCTTGAAAAGCATGCCTGATAAGGGGCCTGATATGGACCAGAGTGCACACTCGACGACCTACGATGTGGAAGCGATCCGCCGGGATTTTCCGATCCTGTCGACGATGGTGCACGGCAAACCGCTGGTCTATCTCGACAACGGTGCCTCGGCCCAGAAGCCGCAGGTGGTGATCGATGCGATCAGCCACGCCTATTCCAATGAATATGCGAACGTCCATCGCGGCCTGCATTTCCTCTCGAATGCCGCCACCGAAGCCTATGAGGCGTCGCGCGAAAAGGTGCGCCGGTTCCTGAATGCCGGTTCGGTGGACGAGATCGTCTTTACCAAGAACTCGACCGAGGCGATCAACACGGTCGCCTACGGCTGGGGCATGCCGAATATCGGTGCCGGTGACGAGATCGTCGTGACGATCATGGAGCACCATTCCAACATCGTGCCCTGGCATTTCATCCGCGAGCGGCAGGGCGCCAAGCTGGTCTGGGTGCCGGTCGATGACGAGGGTGCCTTCCATATCGAGGATTTCGAAAAGTCCCTCACCGAAAAGACCAAGCTCGTCGCGATCACCCATATGTCGAACGCGCTCGGCACGGTGGTCCCGGTCAAGGAAGTCTGCCGCATCGCCCACGAGCGCGGCATTCCGGTTCTGATCGACGGCAGCCAGGGCGCCGTGCACATGCCGGTCGATGTCCGCGATATCGATTGCGACTGGTACGTGATGACCGGCCACAAGCTCTATGGCCCGTCCGGCATTGGCGTGCTTTACGGCAAGTCGGATCGCCTGCGGCAGATGCGGCCGTTCCAGGGCGGCGGCGAGATGATCGTCGACGTCACCGAGGACATCGTCACCTACAACGATCCGCCGCATCGTTTCGAAGCCGGCACGCCGCCGATCGTCCAGGCGATCGGGCTCGGTTATGCGCTCGACTACATGGACAAGATCGGCCGCGCCGCGATAGCCCGCCACGAGGCGGATCTCGCCGCTTACGCCGCGGAACGCCTGCGCGCCATAAATTCGCTGCGCATCATCGGCAATGCGCCGGGCAAGGGCAGCATCTTCTCCTTCGAGCTTGCCGGCATCCATGCCCATGACGTGTCGATGGTGATCGACCGCAAGGGCGTGGCGGTCCGTGCCGGTACCCATTGTGCCATGCCGCTCTTGAAGCGGTTCGGCGTCACCTCCACATGCAGGGCATCGTTCGGCATGTACAATACCCGTGCCGAAGTGGATGCGCTGGCCGATGCGCTCGACTACGCCCGCAATTTCTTTGGCTAATTTCTTGTTTGGGGAGCCTTGTGATGGCTGTCGACGAAACGGAACTGAAATGGGATGCCCGCGAAGGGATCATCCAATCCGCCATCCCGGCCGATGAACTGGCGCGCCTGAGCGACGACATCATCGGAGCGCTGAAAACCGTCTATGATCCGGAAATCCCTGCCGACATCTTCGAACTCGGTCTGATCTACAAGATCGACATTGAAGACGACCGCATGGTGAAGATCATGATGACGCTGACGGCGCCCGGCTGCCCGGTTGCCGGCGAAATGCCGGGCTGGGTGGAAAACGCCGTCGGCGCCGTCGAAGGCGTGTCCGGCGTCGAAGTCGAGATGACCTTCGATCCGCCGTGGACGCCGGAGCGCATGTCCGAAGAAGCCCAGGTGGCTGTCGGCTGGTATTGATCGATTAATCGGTCGGTACTACATTTGAATCGTGAAACACCGGACCTTGAATCCGTGTGCGGAAGGAGAATGAGCCCATGGGCTTTGCAGTGATGACGATGACCGATGCCGCCGCCACCCGCGTCAAGCAGCTCGTCGCCAATTCCGGACCGGAGGCCAAAGGTCTGCGTGTCGGGATCAAGAAGGGCGGCTGTGCCGGCATGGAATATACCGTCGACCTCGTCACCGAGCCGAATGCCAAGGACGATCGGATCGAGCATGACGGCGCCGCCGTCTGGATCGAGCCTTCGGCGGTCCTTTATCTCCTCGGCACCCAGATGGATTTCGAAGTGACGCAGATGCGCTCGGGCTTCACCTTCGTCAATCCGAACCAGACGTCTGCCTGCGGTTGCGGCGAGTCGGTCGAGCTGAAGCCTGCGGATCTCGCAGCGCTCGCAAAGCAGCGCGAAACAGAAGTCCGCGCCTGATTACCTCATGAATTCGTCATATGGGCGAGGAGCGCCTCCATCGCTTCTCGTGCCGCTTCGACGTCGCCCGCCCTTATGGCGCGGATGACGGCGACATGCCGGGTCACCGCCTGATCGAGCCGTTCGATTGAGGCTGTCGAAAACCACCGCCGCCGGCTATGGGTCTGAAGTGGTGCCAGTGCCGCGGTCAGGAAGCGGTTGGGGCAGGCCTCTTCCAGGATTTCGTCGAAACGCTTGTCGGCCTCCAGAAAGCCGGGAATATCACCGCTAACCGCAGCGGCACCCATTGCCCGTGCGCAGTCGAGCAGGGCGGTGCGCTGTTCCTCGTCGGCGTGTTCTGCGACCAGCATTGCGGCAGCCGGTTCGAGCTGGCGCCGCACCTGCATGATGGCATCATGGTCGCTCTCGATGATCTCGGTGACCTGCAGCCCGACGCGCGGGCGTACCGTCATCAGTCCCTGCCATTCGAGCTTCTGAATCGCTTCGCGCACCGGCGTTCGGCCCTGGCCAGCAAGGCCTCTGAGCTGCTTTTCCGTGACCAGTGCGCCGGGCTGCAACTGCATGGTGACGATCAGGTTTTCGAGCCGGCGATAGGCCTGCCTGCTGAGCGATTCCGCCTCGGATGCCATGCGCCTCATCCTCCCTGATATATCACAGAGTGCCATGTCGCATTCCGAATAGCAATGGAAGCTGATATATCAGCCAAAGGTATGCAATTGTCGGCAGCGCTCTGGAAATTGCCAGGCGCCGCCGCTTATTCGTGGCGAAGCGCTTCGATGGGATTGAGTTGAGCCGCACGGCGAGCGGGGAAGTAACCGAACACCATGCCTATCGCCGCCGAGAAGGCAAAGGCAAGCAGGATGATCGTCGGGCTCGCGACGAAAGGCACGCCGAGGAAGCTCACCACGCCATAGGCGAGCGCAAGGCCGGCAACGATGCCGCTGACGCCGCCGAAGATCGACAGCATCACCGCCTCGACGAGGAACTGGGTCAGCACCTGTCGCTCCAGCGCGCCGATCGCCAGCCGGATGCCGATCTCGCGGGTACGTTCGGTGACCGAAACCAGCATGATGTTCATGATGCCGATACCGCCGACCAAGAGGCTGACCGCCGCGACCGCGCCGAGCAGACCCGTCAGAAGCACCGTCGTGCCGGTCATCGCGGCAGCGATCTGAGACATGTCGTTGACCGAGAAGTCGTCCTCGCGGCCGATCGCGATCCTGCGCCGTTCGCGCAGCAGGCTTTCGACGTCCGACTGGACCTTGGTGGTCGCCACGCCGTCCTGCGCCGACAGGATGATGCTGCTGATCGTCGTCGTGCCGCCGATCCGCCGCTGGTGCAGTTTCAGCGGCATGAGCACGGTATCGTCCTGGTCGTCGCCCATGCCGGACTGGCCCTTGACGGCGAGCACGCCGACCACCGGGCAGGCGACATTGCTGACGCGGATATTCTGCCCGACCGGGTTGGCCGAGCCGAAAAGTTCCTTGCGCACCGTCTCGCCGATGATGCAGCCAGCCTGGCTGCCGCGGTCCTCGTTGGCGAGGAATGGCCGGCCGAGCGCGAGGTCCCAGTCCTGGGCGATCAGGTAGTCGTTGGTGGTGCCGATCACGCTCGACGAATGGTTGGCGCCGCCGGCGATCACGGTCGCCGTGCCCCGGTTCAGTGGCGCCACGGCGCGAAGCCCGGTCACCTGTTCCTGGATCGCCAGGACGTCCTTGTCGCTGAAGCGCTTGGCCTCGCTGCTGGCGCGTCCCGGCCCCCACTGGCCGGGGCGGACGAACAGCGTATTGGTGCCGAGGCGGGAAAGCTCGGCCTGAACCTTCGCCGTCGTGCCATTGCCGACGGTCACCATGGCAATCACGGCCGCGACGCCGATCACCACGCCGAGTACGGTCAGGAAGGAGCGCAGCATGTTGCGGCTGATCGCCCGCCAGGCCAGTTTGGCCGTTTCAAAGAACATGGTCGTGCTCCTTCACCTGCACCTGATCGGAGGCGAGATGGCCGTCGACGAAGCGCAGCAGCCGCTTGCCATAGGCTGCGATGTCCTCTTCGTGGGTGACCATGATCACGGTGATGCCGTTGTCGCGATTGAGCCGGGTGATCAGCTCCATGATCTCAGTGCTGGTTTTTGTGTCGAGATTGCCGGTCGGCTCGTCGGCGAGCAGCACCGCGGGGTCGGCGACGATGGCGCGCGCGATCGCCACGCGCTGCTGCTGGCCGCCGGACAGTTCCTGGGTCGTATGGCCTTCGCGGCCCTTGAGGCCCACCTGTTCCAACGCGACCATTGCGCGCTTGCGCCGCTCGCGGTGATCCATGCCGCGATAGATGAGCGGCAGTTCGACATTCTCGACGGCGGACGTGCGGGCAAGCAGGTTGAACCCCTGGAACACGAAGCCGAGCATGTGACGCCGCAGCAGCGTCAGCTGCGCGCGGTCGAATCCGCTCGTCGGAATGCCCTGGAACAGGTATTCGCCGGAGGTGGGCACGTCGAGCCCGCCGATAATGTTCATCGCCGTGGATTTGCCCGAGCCGGACGGCCCCATGATCGATACGAACTCGCCCGCCGTGATCGACAGGTCGATACGGTCCAGCGCGCGGATGGTCGCTTCGCCGTGCCCGTAGAATTTCGAGACCTGTCTGAAGGTGATGATGGGAGGAAGCGTCATCGGACCCTCCTCAGGTCGCCCGGGCGACAGCGTCGGTGATCAGGAGATCGCCATCCTTTATCTCGCCGGATTTCAGAACCGTGAACTGCCCGTCGGTCGGCCCGGTTTCGACCTGAACCCGTGTCGGCACGCCGGCGCGCAGAACCCAGACGGCACGCCCAGCACTCGAAGCTTCGTTGCCACCGCGATTGCCGCGTGGACGGGGCGGCGCGAAAAGCCGGGTGAGGAAATTGCCGCGGCTGCGTGCCGTCGTCGGCGGCGAGTAGCGCAGTGCCGCATTCGGCACGAGGAGCGCGTCGGTGACCGATTGCACGGTGATGTCCGCGGTTGCCGTCATGCCGGGACGCAGCAGAAGATCGGCATTGTCGACCGTCAGGATCGCCTTGTAGGTGACGACGTTGGAAACGGTTTCGGATGCAAAGCGCACCGCCTGGATGGTGGCCGGAAAGCTGCGATCGGGATAGGCGTCGACCGAGAATTTCGCCGACTGGCCTTGCTGGACGTGGCCGACATCCGCCTCGTCGACGGCGACCTGCAGCTCCATGCGCTTCAGGTCGCCGGCGATGGTGAACAGTACCGGCGCATTCAGCGAGGAGGCGACAGTTGCGCCCGGATCCACGTCGCGGGTCAGCACGATCCCGTCGATCGGCGAGACGATCTTGAGCTTGACGAGATTGAGCTCCGACAGCCGCAGATTGGCCTCGGCGGAAAGAACCGACGCCTCGTTGACGGCCTTGGTGGCAAGCGCCGAATCATAGGTGAATTTCGCCGCGTCGAGCTCCTGCTGGGTGGAAATGCGGTTGTTGACGAGGCCGGTCAGGCGGTCGAACGAATTTTTGGCCGAGGCCGCTTCCGCTTCGGCCTTCAGCACGTTGGCCCTTGCGGAAGCCAACTGGGCGCGGGCGCTCTGGACATCCGCTTCCTGCTTGTTGGTATCGAGTTCCGCCAGCACGTCGCCCTGTTTCACCGCGCTGTTGTAGCTGACATTGACCTTGCGGACGGTACCCGACAATTCGCTCGATATGTCCACTTGATCGGTCGGCTGGACCGAGCCGGTCGCCGTGACGATGACCGAGAGGCCGCCGCGCTTTGCCGGCTGGGTGGTGTAGTCATAGCGCGGGCCGCTGCTGCCCAGATAGCTGTAGGCGCCTGCCGCGGCGGCAATGACAACCACCAGGACCGTCGGCCAGACCCAGCGGCGCTTCTTGCGCTGGTTTCCCGAAGTGGCCAGGATCGCGGCGAGATCGGGCGTGCCGCTGGTCTTTGTTGCCGGGTCGGGGGTATTCTGCACGTTCAACGGTCTGTCCTTTGCTGGGTAGCGATACAACCGGGGCTAAATCTCCCGCTGCGCCGTCCTGCGGCGCAAATCCGCCGGAAGCGTGGTCGCCGGACGAAATTCTTCTGCTCTCTCAATGACATGAAACCGGAAGCGAAAAAACTTAAATATCGGTAATCTGGGGAATGCAAGAATATTTGCCGATCCGTCATGCCTTGGAATGCGAACGATAGTAATGGATCTTAAGATTATGGATATTTTGGAGGTATTGCTTTCGAAAAATTCTCTGTTCCAGCCGTCGCTTTCCTATCTATTCTGATGGAGGTGGGCATCCACCACGCCGCGGCCGGTCTTGTGTTCGCCGTGATCGGCAAAGCCGAGGCTACATTCAAGCGCTTTTATGCCTCACCGAAGGGCGTGCACAGCAGTTCCGGTTGTTCAATGCGGGCGGCGTGTTTGTGAAGCGGCTCCCAATTTCGGAGAGCATGCATCGATATCTTCATTCATGCGTTGTCGAGACGCAGAAAAGGAGATTTCCAATGATCGATGCTGCAAGAATCAAGGAACATGCCGAAGTCATTGGCGCCGATGGCGTCCATATTGGAACGGTCGACCGTGTCGAAGGCAGCCGTATCAAGCTGACCAGGAAGGACAGCGGCGAAGGCGGCCATCGAGGTCACCATCACTTCATTCCGCTGGAGCTTGTCGCGGATATCGAAGGGGACAGAGTTCGTCTTTCGGCAGACGGCGATGTCGCGGTCACATTCGAGGAAGAAGAGGGCGGCAAGGCCGTCCATTGACTGATCGACATAGAGAGGCCGGCTCCTGGAAAGAGGCGCCGGCCTTTTCGTGTTTCGGATCGTTATTTCAGCGCGTCGAGGTCACTGTGTCGAACCCGGAACGCCGAAGCGTTCGGGCAGGAAGGCGGTCTCTGCCGGAGGGCCGCTGAGGCGATCGGACTTCGTGCTTGCGACCGGTCCGGCGGGATGCATCAGAAGGGCGACGACAAGGCCGCCCGCGATGGCGGATCCCAAGGCAATCAGGACATTCTGGGCGCTCATGGCTACGTCTCCTTTATAGCCTGACAACCCCCGGAAAACCGGAAGGTTCCGGCGGGACCGGAACCTTGGGATCAATGTGGCGTGACAGGCGGTCAGGCCTTTTCACGCGCCGTCTTGAGGGCTGTTGCCCACCAGGAAAGGTCGTCCAGCATGGTCTTCACGCCAGGTTCCAGATGGGTGAGTTCCGACAGCGCCTTGCCCTGCTGCCAGACCGCGAAGAAATCGGCGCCCTGGATATGCACGCCCGGACGGGTCGGAGCCATCTGGAGCTCGACTGCGATCGTGCGGAAGTGTTCGACCGCACGGGCGCCGCCGACGCTGCCATAACCGACGGCTGCCGCCGGCTTGCGGTTCCATTCCGGATAGGAAAAGTCGAGCGCATTCTTGAGCGCCGCCGTGATGGAGCGGTTGTACTCGGCAATCACGAAGATATAGCCGTCGAATTCGGCGACCTTCTTCTGCCAGCGCTGGCCGACTTCGTTTTCTGTGGGGACCCAGGCGTTCGACGCCTTTTCATTGAAGAACGGCAGCGGGAAATCGCGCAGGTCGACGATCTCGAATTCCATGTCGTCGCGCTTGGATGCCGTATCATAGATCCACTGTGCCGGCTTGTCGCCGAACCGGACGTCGCGCGTGCTGCTGATGATGATTGCGATCTTTGGCTTGGTCATAAAAACCTCTCAGGCGTGAAAGATGGATTGGGGCGGGACCGCAGGAATATTGGGGGTGAGGCCGAAGTGGTCAAGCCGATCCTCGGGGACAGGCGGAAAAGATCAATCGCCTGATCCGATCGTGTCAGTTCTGAGCCGAGAGTTCCATGGGTGAAGCCATGATGTCGCCACCGCCAAGCGACTGGTCGGCATATTTGAATGCCAGGATACTGAGTACGGAAACAATCATGACCACGAATATAATGCGCATAAGGATGCTCCTTCGGCCGGGCAAACGCCCTGCGCCTGCGAAGGTTCCGGCGCCGGTTTCATCAGAAGACGGTAATTCACGCTTAAGTTTTGGTTAAAGCGAGATTGACTCTACCGTTATGGCGCGCCTGACTTTCATGAGGCGGCTCCCATCTAAGCCGGCATGACTGAGTTCCATATGACGTGGATGACGGCGGCCGCCGAAGCAAGGAGCTATCGGCGGATGTACATCCTGGCGGCCGAGATCGTAAGCAGCGAAGCCGCTCCCGGCGACTTGAAGAGAGCGGCCCGTCGGGTGGCGCGGGCTCTGGAGGACGTCGTGGACAAACCCATCGCCGAGGCGCTGGTGCTTGCTCGGGCGCGGGCGAGATTTTCAGAACTCGTCGCTGCGTTGGGGGAGATTGAAGGCGGGGCAAAACGACCGCCGCCCGGTCGCGACAACCGGACGGCGCGGAGACGATAAGGCGAGGCCGGGGCTCAGCCGATCGAGAAGGGAACCGCGACGAAGGTCTGGCTTTCGCCGCGCTGGATGAGCAGCAGGACCGACTTGCGCCCTGACTTGCCGGCTTCGGCGACCGCCGCCTTGGCTTCCTTTGCGGACTTGACCGGCTGCTGGTTGATCGAGACGATGACGTCTCCGGGCTGCAGGCCGGCATCGGCAGCCGGCTTGTCGGGGGCGACGCTTTCGATCACGGCACCGTTTTCCCGGCGCGGCAGGTTGAGCGCCTCGCGGATATCCGGCGTGAGGTCGGCAAGACCGATGCCGATGGTCGGAACGCGCTGGGCACCTTGCGTGGACTTGCTGCCATTGTCTGCCGAAGCCTGCTGCTGGCCGGGCTCGTTGCCGCCGACGGTGATGCTGAGATTGCGGCTTTGACCCTGACGCCAGACCGTCAAATCTTCCTTGGCGCCGGGCGTCAGGTCGGCCACCATGCGCGACAGGTCGCGCGGAGACTTGACCTGCTGGCCGCCGAGCGCGGTGATGACGTCGCCGGTCCGGATACCGGCCTTGGCAGCCGGCGTGTCGTCGTTGACATTGGCGACCAGCGCGCCCTCCGGCTTGTCGAGGCCTATGGCACTCGCCACATCCGCCGTCACCGGCTGGATCTGCACGCCGATGAAGCCATGCTCGATCGAGCCGTCCTTCATCAGCTTGGCGACGACCTTCCGGGCCTGGTCGGAAGGGATGGCGAAACCGACCCCGACGCTACCGCCGTTCGGCGAGTAGATCGCCGTGTTGATACCCACGACCTTGCCTTCGAGATCGACCAGCGGGCCGCCGGAATTGCCGTGGTTGATCGGCGCATCGATCTGGATGAAATCGTCATAGGGGCCGCTGTGGAGATCGCGACCGCGGGCCGAAACGATGCCGGCGGTGACGGTCGTACCGATGCCGAACGGATTGCCGATCGCCAGAATCTGGTCGCCGGCATTGAGCTTGTCCGAATCGCCCCAGGCGATCGTCGCCAAGGGCTTCGGCGCGTCGATCTTGACGACGGCGAGATCGGATTTCGCGTCGGCGCCGATCAGTTTGGCCGGGACCTCGGTGCCGTCGTCGAGGGTCACCTTGATGTCGATGGCGTTGTCGATCACGTGATTGTTGGTGACGATGTAGCCGTCGGCGGTGACGACGAAGCCGGAGCCGAGGGCTTCGGTCCGGGGAGCCGGGCGCTGCGGCATATGACGCGGCATCGGAATGCCCTGCTGGCCGAAGAACTGCCGGAACTGTTCATCGAACGGCGAATTGTCGTCCAAGGGCGAGCTGTCGTCCGAAGCGACGTTTTGCGCCTTCATCGTGGTGGTGATGGTGACGACGGCCGGTTTGTCGGCGGAGACGATCGGTGCGAACGAACCGCCCGGAGCGACGATGCCGGAAACCGGGCCGGTGACGGACGTTGCCGTGCTTGCGGCATGCGCTTCGTTGGTGCCGAGAATGACCGGCACGGAGAGCGGCACTGCGACGATGGCGGCGCCGAGAAGTGCCGCGATCCGATGTCTGCGAAGGATATTGGACATGGAGGTCTTCCTTTCAATCTGCAGCCCCGGCGGCGGGAAGCGCGCATGGGGGCGAAGAGGATCGAAGCCGCGCGAGGAGTGCGGCCGATCGGTTGGGGTCCTGGAGATTTACGAAGCTGAAAAGCCGGCCTTGCAGGGAAGTCGCGGCCTCAGGAAACCGGTTCACTGGGCGGTAGGTGAAACGGCTTCGAACACCTGGCTATCGCAGTCGATTGCCGGGCGGTCCGGTAAGGTGCATGACCGGGCAGGGCGCCGGCGACACGGGGGGAGGCTGGTTTGTCGGGACGAGCGAGCGCATATCTGAGCTCCACCTTCAGCGAACGGTTATCGAACTGGCTCCGCCGTCACGAACTCTCCGAGCACCGGCAGCATTCAGTTTCGAAGCCAGAAATACGCCCATGAGCCTCGAAGGTCAGCTTAATAATAAATAAGGTTTGGGAGGCCGCATCTGCCGAATTTTCGGCTAAAAGCTTCGTTCCCACCATATCCTCGATCCCACGAAATAAGATATTTCAAGAGCTTGACGCCGTGCCCGAGTTTTCGCCCGTACGCAGTTGGCCGCCGCTAACATGACGTGGCTGTAATCAACCGTGTGCGCTCTGAAGATGAGCAAATTGTAATGGGTGAGGCGGGGCTTTTTGCGACGCGATTCGGCGTGCCGGGACCTGCGACCGGATCGAAAAAGGACGGCCGACGTGATCTCGTGGCAGCGACGTGACGTCAATCGGTCGCCCGACCCCGTTCTAAAGCTAACGGCAGTCGCGTCCTGATCGGCTTGTGACAGACCGGCTGGACTTCGTCCACCCACATTGTGACGAAGCAGGCGCAGCGATTCTACTCGCCACGGGAAACGAGACGGCGCGCGGAGCCGTGCGCCCATGCCCCTCATACCACTGCAATCGCATGGCTTACGTCTAAGTGTATGATTTATCTGGAATATGGTGAGAGCGCAGGGATTCGAACCCTGGACCTACTGATTAAAAGTCAGTTGCTCTACCGACTGAGCTACGCTCTCCCGCGGCCGCGGGTAAGCGCGTCCTTGAAAGTGCGCGGAACATAGGCAGGTGCCCCCTTGCGGTCAACCCGCAAAAACAGCAAAAATGCGGCTATCTGACGCTTTTCCGCCGCGGTGCGAAAAGGTGATTGGCATTCGCCGCGTTCGGCCATTACTTCAAGCGCAAGGACGCGGGCTCCCGAAAGCCCGCCATTCGGAGCCACACGTGTCGATTGCCGAAATATCTCTGCTGAGTGCGCTTCTTGCCGGCGCATTGTCGTTTCTTTCTCCCTGCGTGCTGCCGCTCGTGCCGCCCTATCTCTGTTATATGGCCGGCATTTCGGTCGAGCAGTTCCGCGGTGGCGGAGGGGCGGCGGTGATCGATTCGCGGGGCGGAACACGGCGGGCGGTGCTCAAGTCGGCGCTGTTCTTCACACTCGGCTTCGCCACCGTCTTCGTGGCGCTCGGGGCCGGCGCCTCGACGATCGGCGTTTTGCTGCGTCAGCATCTCGATCTGCTGTCGAAGCTCGGCGGCCTGATCATCATCGTCATGGGCCTGAATTTTCTGGGTGTTTTCAGGATAGGCCTGCTCGCCCGCGAGGCTCGCTTCCAGGGCGGCGGCCAGCCGGCGACGCTCTCCGGCGCCTATGTCATGGGACTTGCCTTCGCTTTCGGCTGGACACCCTGCATCGGCCCGGTGCTGGGCGCCATCCTCGGCGTCGCCGCATCCCGTGATACGGTCGGCGAGGGAGCGGCGCTGCTCGCCATCTATTCGCTGGGCCTGGCCGTGCCGTTCTGGATCGCCGCAGGCTTCTCCGGTGCCTTCATGCGGTTCCTCACCCGCTTCCGCCGCCATCTCGGCATGGTCGAGAAGGTCATGGGGGTCTTCCTGATCCTGACCGGGCTCGCTTTCATCTTCGGTTTCGTCACTTCGGCCGCAATCTGGTTCCAGCAGACCTTTCCAATCCTGATGCAAATCGGCTAACGGAAAAGCGTCTTCCAATACGGCCCGATCATTCGGGCAGGGAACCGATGGCCGATATCATTGCATTGCTGCTACCCTTCTTCGGGCTGATCCTCATCGGTTATCTGGCCGCGAAGGCGACGAGACAGCCGGCTGAAGCGCTCGGCTGGATGAATACGTTCATCATCTACGCGGCTCTGCCGGCGCTGTTCTTCAAGCTCGTTTCCCGCACCCCCGTCGAGCAGCTGACCCGGGCGGACTTCATCTTCGGCGAGATCGGCGCGACCTACCTGGTCTTCTTCGTTCTCTTCCTGATCGGCTTCTTCTTGCGTCGTAATTCGTTTGCCGATTGCACCATCCAGTCGTTTGCCGGCGCTTACGGCAATATCGGCTATATGGGGCCGGGCCTGGCGCTGCTGGCTTTCGGTGAGGCGGCAGCGGTGCCGGTGGCGCTGATCGTCTGCTTCGAGAACGCCGCACATTTCATCGTCGCGCCTGCGATGATGGCGGTGGCCGGCGGCGACAGACGTCCAGCCAGCCTTGTGGTCGCCGATATCGTCCGGAAAGTCGTGCTGCACCCGTTCATCATCTCGACTGTGCTCGGATTCTGCTTCGCGGCATTTGCCGTGCAGCCGCCTGCTGCCTTCCAGCGGCTCATCGACTATCTCGCCCAGGCGGCGGCTCCTTGCGCGCTGTTTGCCATGGGGGTGACGCTGGCGCTCCGGCCGATCAAGCGCGTGCCGGTGGAGATCAGCTATATCGCGGTCTCAAAGCTGATCGTGCTGCCGATGACCACCTATACGGTCCTGTCGCTGATCGGCAATTTCGATCCCGTGTGGATCTATTCCGCGACTTTGCTTTCGGCGCTGCCGACGGCGACCAACGTTTTTGTCATCAGCCAGCAATACGGCGTCTGGCAGGAGAGGGCGTCGGCGAGCATCCTGATCATTACGGCCGCGTCGGTGGCAACGCTGCCGGTGCTGCTTTACCTCATCAATTCCGGTACCTTACCGCCGGATCTCTTTCCGTAAGGCGTCGACGACGGCGCGCAGCCCCCGGCCGGGCTCGATGCCTTCCCGCATCAGCAGGTTTCGCAGCGGCGGCGCGTTGGTGAGGATGTGCAGGCCCGCCGCGCGCAGCATCTGGACGGGCAGGAAATCCGACAGCAGCGAACGGTTGAGGAGATCGACGCCGACCGTGCGGCTGACGATGTCCGGGCCGCGGCGCCGGTTGAAGCGATCACCGGCATCGGCTGCAATCGGGCGGTCGCTGTTGGCGACAAGCAATTCCGAAAGTGCGATGATGTCGCGCAGCGACAGGTTGAGGCCCTGCGCTCCGATCGGCGGAAAGGCATGTGCGGCCTCGCCGATCAGCGCCAGCCGACCCTTGCCGAACCGTTCCGCCATCAGGCTGGAAAGCGGCCATCCCTGCGCCGTGCCTTCAACGGTCACCTTGCCGAGCATCGATTGCATGCGGTCTTCGACCCGCCGCGACAGTTCCTCGATTGGAAGCTCGACGAGACGGCCGGCTTCATCCGGCTTCACCACCCAGACGAGGCTGGAGCGCAGGCCGGGCAGGGGAACCTGGGTAAACGGTCCGTTTTCCGTATGGACTTCGGTCGAGACATTGCCGTGCGGCAGGGTATGGGCGAAGTTCAATACCACCGCCGACTGGGGATAGGACCAGCGCCGCACGCCGATGCCGGCCGTTTCCCGCGCTTTCGACTGACGCCCGTCCGCACCCACGACGAAATCGGCGCTGGCGATCGTGCCGTCCGACAGTGTCAGCATCACTCTCTCGGCCGAGAAATCGAAGGTTTCGACGGTTTGAGCGACATTGGTAACGTTGGGTTCTGCTGCCACCGCCGCATCCAGCGTTTCCGACAGCGCCCGGTTCGGTATGTTGTAGCCGAAGGCGTAGAGGCCGACATCCTGCGCCCGGAACTGCGCCGTCGGCGCGCGGAGCAATCGCTTGGTGCCGTCAATGATCTGCATGACCGAGAGCGGCGCGGCGGAAGGCGCTATGGCCTCCCAGACGCCAAGCCGTTCGAGAAAGCGAATGGAGTGGTCCATCAGTGCGGTCGTACGCTCGTCGGTTTTCGCGGCGGAGGGCGCGATCATCGCCACCTTGCGGCCGGCGCGCGCGAGCGCCAATGCGGCAACCGATCCGGCCAGTCCCCCGCCCACCACGGCGATCTCGAAATGCTGCATGTCCGTCGTCCTGCTCTGCAAAAATCTGCTCTCGATTATCTAGAGCTTCGCGGCGGGCATATCCATGGGGCACGGCAGCGCAGCATAGAAAAAGCAATGCTCTATCTCTTGCGGCGGGGCCAAGCCGGTTGCAATGCTCGGTGATTGGCCGCATACCTCGCCGGATGAGGGAAGGCGGGACTGACGCGTGATTAGACGAATCTTCAATTACAGAAAAGTTCCGTATGCCGAAATCCGCGCCTTCTCGGTTCACCTCCTGACGGCATCAGGTTCGTTCCTCGCTTTCCTCGGGGTCGTCGCGGCAGCCGAGCATCGCTTTGTCGACATGTTCTGGTGGCTGGGGCTGGCGCTCCTCGTCGATGGCATCGACGGACCGATCGCCCGCAAGGTGCGGGTCAAGGAAGTCCTGCCCAACTGGTCGGGCGACACGCTCGACAACATCATCGACTATGTGACCTACGTGCTGTTGCCGGCGTTTGCGCTTTACCAGAGCGGCATGATCGGGGAGCCATGGTCCTTCGTCGCCGCAGGCGCCATCGTCGTCTCCAGCGCGGTCTATTATGCCGACATGGGCATGAAGACGGACGAGTACTTTTTTTCCGGCTTTCCGGTTGTCTGGAACATGGTCGTGTTCACGTTATTCGTCATCGATGCAAGCGCCACGGCGGCCCTGGTCCTGGTCTCCGTATCGGTTTTTCTCACCTTCCTGCCGATCAATTTCCTGCATCCGGTGCGCGTCAAGCGGCTCCGCCCGCTCAATCTGGCCGTCTGCCTCATATGGTGCGCGCTCGGCGGCTATTCGTTGCTCCTGCATTTCGAAACACCCGACTGGGTCGTCTATGGTGTCGTACTGAGCGGCATCTACCTCTATTGCATCGGCGGCGTGCTACAGCTTTTCCCCAGCCTCGGAAAATAGTTGGACCTTGCTTCAACCCCCTTTCTTTAGTGTTGTGCGAAGCAACAAATACGGTATCAATATCAGTCGAATGTCCGGAATGATCGCCGGATGTCGTCAAAGTCAATACGCCGCGTCGCCCTGAAAAACCTCGAAGAAGGTAGGCCCGTGGTGAACGAGGGGGTTCAGTGACGTTATCCGAGGGTCCGGCGACCGTTCCGCTTCTGTCGGTTCGAGGTTTGACCAAGCTTTTCGGCAGCTTCGCGGCTTGCAACGCGATCGATTTGGATATCGCGCCCGGTGAAATTCATGCATTGCTCGGAGAAAACGGCGCCGGCAAGTCGACGCTCGTGAAAATGCTCTTCGGCGTCCTGCAGCCGAGCGCCGGCCAGATCCTCTGGCAAGACGCGCCTGTGACGATCGCTTCGCCGGGCGAGGCCCGCCGGCTCGGCGTCGGCATGGTCTTCCAGCATTTCTCGCTGTTCGAGGCGCTGACGGTCGCGGAAAACATTGCGCTGTCGCTCGACCCCAAGATTTCGCTTGCCAGGATCTCGGAGGAAGCGGCCTCGCTTTCCAAGGCATATGGCCTGCCGCTCGATCCGCAGGCGCATGTGGCGGACCTTTCCGTCGGCGAGCGCCAGCGCATCGAGATCGTCCGGGCGCTGCTTCAAAATCCCAAGCTGATCATCCTCGACGAGCCGACTTCGGTCTTGACCCCGCAGGAGGCCGACCGGCTGTTCGAGACGCTGTTCAAGCTGAAGGCCGAGGGCCGATCGGTTCTCTATATCAGCCACAGGCTGGAGGAAGTACGCCGCATCTGCGATCGCGCCACGGTCCTGCGCCATGGCAAGGTCACCGGCGCCTGCGATCCGAGCCAGGAAACACCGGCGTCGCTCGCCCGGATGATGGTCGGCTCCGATGTCGCCGAAGTCCATCGAGACAATACGGCAGCACTCGGCGATATCCGCATCGAGGTCAGCAATCTTTCGGTTCCGGCGCGCACGCCCTTTGCCGTGTCGCTCAAGAACATCGCCATGAAGGTCCGGGCCGGAGAGGTGCTGGCGATCGCCGGCGTTGCGGGCAACGGCCAGGGTGAACTCTTCGACGCGCTTTCGGGCGAATATCCGGTTGCCGAAGACGAGGCGATCCGCATCCGGGGCAAGGCGGTCGGCCGCACCGGCATCAACGGCCGCCGCCTGCTTGGCGCCGGGTTCGTGCCGGAAGATCGCCACGGCCATGCCGCGGTCTCCGCCATGGCCCTTTCGGACAATCTCCTGCTCGCCCGCAGCCAGTCGGACAAGAAGGCCTTTCTGTCCGGCGGCGCCTTTTCCGTCATTCGCTTCGACGCGATCCGCTCCGCCACCCGCCGCATCTGCGAGGCGATGGATGTCCGCAAGAGCGGCGAGGATCCGCAGGCAGGCTCGCTCTCCGGCGGCAACCTCCAGAAATTCATCGTCGGGCGCGAGCTCGACCGGCAACCTTCCGTGCTCGTCGTCAACCAGCCGACCTGGGGTGTCGATGCCGGTGCCGCAAGCCGCATCCGCCAGGCGCTGATCGATCTCGCCAGGTCCGGCTCGGCGGTCGTGGTGATCAGCCAGGATCTCGACGAGATTTTCGAGGTGGCGACCAATATCGCCGTCATCTCCGAAGGCCGTCTCTCCGAGGCCTATCCGGCCGGCATGCTGACGCTCGAACGCATCGGTCTGCTGATGGGCGGTATCCACGAAAGCCATTCCATTCCGGAGACGGCGCATGCGCATTGAGCTCCAGAAGCGCGCCCGCGTCTCGACGCTGTTCTCGATCCTCTCGCCGCTGCTGGCGCTCGCGCTGACGCTGCTTTTCGGCGCCATCATGTTTTGGCTGCTCGGCAAGAACCCGGTCAGTGCGCTCTACAGCTTCTTCATCGAGCCGCTGCTGGAAGTCTGGTCGCTGCACGAGCTGGCGATCAAGGCAGCGCCGCTGATCCTGATCGCGGTCGGCCTGTCGGTTTGCTACCGGTCCAACAACTGGAATATCGGGGCCGAAGGCCAGTTCACCATCGGCGCCATCACCGGCTCGATCCTGCCGGTCATGTATCCGGCCTGGCACTCGCCGCTGATCCTCCCTCTGATGCTGATCCTCGGCATGATCGGCGGCGCGCTTTATGCCGGCATACCGGCGTTGCTGAAAACCCGCTTCAACACCAACGAAATCCTGACCAGCCTGATGCTGGTCTATATCGCCCAGCTCTATCTCGACTGGCTGGTGCGCGGACCATGGCGCGATCCGCAAGGCTACAATTTCCCGCAGACCAAGGGCTTTCAGATCGAAGCGGTACTGCCGGAGATCCTGTCGTCCGGCCGCGCCCACTGGGCCTTCATCTTCGCGATCGTCGCGGCCGTGGCGCTGTGGTTCATGATGCGCTTCATGCTGAAGGGCTTTGAGGTCTCGGTGCTCGGTCAGTCGGAACGGGCAGGGCGCTTTGCCGGCTTCTCCGCCCGCCGCATGGTGTGGTTCTCGATGCTGCTGTCGGGCGCGCTTGCCGGGCTTGCCGGCATTTCGGAGGTGTCCGGCTCGATCGGTCACGTTCAGCCGGTCATCTCACCGGGTTACGGTTTCACCGCGATCATCGTCGCCTTCCTCGGGCGGCTCAACCCGCTCGGGATCATCGCTTCAGGCCTCGTGCTGGCGCTGACCTATCTCGGCGGCGAGGCGGCGCAGCTGTCGATCGGCATTTCGGACAAGGTCAGCCGCGTCTTTCAAGGGTTGCTGCTCTTCTTCGTGCTCTCCTGCGATACCCTGATCCACTACAGGGTCCGGCTGATCTTTGCGGGCACAAAAACGGCGGAGGCGAAGGGCTGATGTTCGAGGCGATCCTTCTCACCGTCATCACCGCATCGACCCCGCTGGTTCTCGCAGCCCTTGGCGAACTGGTGACCGAGCGCTCCGGCGTGCTGAACCTCGGCGTCGAGGGCATGATGATCATGGGGGCGGCCTGCGCCTTCGTGGCCGCGCAACTGACGGGCTCTCCTTATATCGGCATCCTCGCCGGCATTCTGGGCGGCGGCATCTTCTCGCTGCTCTTCGGTTTCCTGACGCTGACGCTGGTGGCCAACCAGGTGGCGACCGGCCTTGCGCTCACCATCCTCGGTCTCGGGCTTTCCGGGCAGATCGGCGAGGCCTTCGTCGGCCAGCCGGGCATAAAACTGCAGCCGATCGTCTTTCCGTTGCTTTCGGACATCCCCTTTTTCGGTCGCGTCCTCTTTCGCCAGGACCTGATCTTCTACGTATCGATCGCGCTAGTCGTCGGCATCAACTGGTTCCTGTTCAGGAGCCGGACCGGATTGAAGCTGCGGGCGATCGGCGACAGCCATGCCTCGGCCCATGCGCTCGGCATCAACGTCATCCGTACCCGCTACCTGGCGGTCATGTTCGGGGGCGCCTGTGCCGGACTTGCCGGCGCCCAGCTTTCGCTTGTCTACACGCCGCAATGGGTGGAGAACATGTCGGCCGGCCGTGGCTGGATCGCGCTCGCGCTCGTCGTTTTCGCCTCCTGGCGGCCATGGCGGATTCTGGCGGGCGGATACCTTTTCGGCGCAGTCGGGATCGGCCAGCTGCATGCGCAGATCGTGGCGCAGAACCTCGGCATCGTCATCCCGTCGCAGTTCCTGTCCGCACTTCCTTATGCGGCGACTATTGTCGTGCTGATCATCATTTCGCATAATCGTCGCACGACGCTCATCAATACGCCGGCCTCGCTCGGGAAACCCTTTGTCCCCGACCGGTGACCGCGGAACCAAAACAAAACGTCTTCAAGCCAATAGAGGTTAGGAAATGAAGAAACTGATTATCGCCCTTGCCGCATCGGCCGCCCTGATGGGCGGTTTTTCGACCGGCGCCGTGGCTCAGGAAAAGAAGAAGGTCTGCTTCATCTACGTCGGTTCGAAGACCGATGGCGGCTGGACCCAGGCCCATGACCTCGGTCGCCAGCAGCTCGACAAGGCACTCGGCGCCAAGGTCGAAACGCCCTTCCTCGAAAACGTGCCGGAAGGTCCGGATGCAGAACGCGCCATCGAGCGCATGGCCCGTTCCGGCTGCGCGCTGGTCTTCACGACGTCCTTCGGCTTCATGGATGCCACCGTCAAGGTCGCCGCGAAATTCCCGGACATCAAGTTCGAGCATGCGACCGGCTTCAAGGCCGGGCCGAACCTCGCGACCTACAATTCGCGCTTCTACGAAGGCCGCTATATCCAGGGCCAGATCGCCGCGAAGATGTCGAAGAAGGGCGTCGCCGGCTACATCGCTTCCTTCCCGATCCCGGAAGTGGTGATGGGCATCAACGCCTTCGAACTCGGCGCAAAGTCGATCAACCCGAACTTCAAGCTGAAGGTCGTCTGGGCCAATACCTGGTTCGACCCGGGCAAGGAAGCCGACGCCGCCAAGGCGCTGATCGACCAAGGCGTCGACATCCTGACCCAGCACACCGATACGACCGCTCCGATGCAGGTCGCCGCCGAGCGCGGCATCCTCGCCTTCGGCCAGGCTTCGGACATGATCGCCGCCGGCCCGAAGACGCAGCTGACCGCGATCGTCGACACCTGGGGCAGCTATTACATCAAGCGCACCCAGGCGCTGCTTGACGGCACCTGGAAGTCCGAGCAGATCTGGGATGGCCTGAAGGATGGCATCCTGACCATGGCGCCCTATACAAACATGCCGGACGACGTGAAGGCGATGGCGGAAGAGACCGAAGCCAAGATCAAGTCGGGAGAACTGCATCCGTTCACCGGCCCGATCAACAAGCAGGACGGTACCGCGTGGCTCGCTGCCGGCGAAAAGGCGCAGGACGGCGTGCTTCTCGGCATGAATTTCTACGTCGAAGGCGTGGACGACAAGCTGCCGAAGTGAGGAAAAGCGGCCGGAAACGATCGCAATATCGTTTCGAACGGCGTGCTCATCTCAGCAACCGGCAATGGTCGGCGTAATAAAAAAGGGCGGTCCGTGGACCGCCCTTTCTGTTTCGACTTTTTGGGCTGTCACGCGGCCAGCGAGGCGATGTCGATGACGAAGCGGTAGCGTACGTCGCTCTTGATGACGCGCTCGTAGGCTTCGTTGATGTCCTGGATATTGATCTTCTCGATCTCGGACGTGATGCCGTGCTCGCCGCAGAAATCCAGCATTTCCTGGGTTTCCTTGATGGAGCCGATCATCGAGCCCGAAAGGCTCTTGCGGCCGGCGATGACCGAGAAGGCATGGACCGGGACCGCATGTTCCGGGACGCCGACCACGACCATGGAGCCGTCGAATTTCAGGAGGCCGAGATAGGCGTTCCAGTCGATCGTCGTGCCGACGGTGCAGATGATCAGGTCGAATGTGCCGGCGAGCTTGGTGAAGGTCTCTGCGTCGCTGGTCGCATAATACTCTTTGGCGCCGAACTTCAGGCCGTCTTCCTTCTTCGACAGCGTCTGGCTGAGCACGGTGATATCGGCGCCCATGGCCGCACCGAGCTGGACGCCCATATGGCCAAGCCCGCCCATGCCGACGATCGCGACCTTCTTGCCGGGGCCGGCCTTCCAGTGGCGCAGCGGCGAATAGAGCGTGATACCGGCGCAAAGCAGCGGAGCGCCGGCGTCGAGCGGGATATTGTCCGGGAAGGAGAGGACATAACCTTCCTTGACGACGATCTGATCCGAATACCCGCCATAGGTCGGCGTCGTGCCATCGGCTTCGACGTCGTTATAGGTCTGGATGAGGCCCGGCAGGAAATGTTCGTAGTCGACATCGCGGGTGGCGCATTGGGTGCAGGAATTCACGAAGCAGCCGACACCGACGCGGTCGCCGACCTTGAACTTGGTGACCTTGGAGCCAACGGCCGAAACGACGCCGGCCACTTCATGGCCCGGCACCATCGGAAAGCGCGAATTGCCCCATTCGTTGCGGGCCTGGTGGATGTCCGAATGGCAGACGCCGCAATACTGCACCGAGATGACGACATCGTCGTCATTGGGTTCGCGGCGCTCGAAGGTGAAAGGCGTCAATGGTTTCGACGCGTCGGTCGCGGCATAGCCTTTTGCAATAGCCATGTGAGCTCCATTCATCTGTGGGTTAGGAGGGAATTGGACGGGCGGACTATGCCCTCGGGTGGCGCAATAGCGTTAGAGCGATCCTGCGAGCTTTTTGCACGATCCTGCAAAAGTGATCGCCCACCTGTTGGTTTCAGGGACAAGCCGGCGTAGGAAAAGCAGTCACCAGCTCATTCCGGAGGCTCCATGACACTGCCCTTCAATCCCTATCACGAGGCGGCCTCGATTGCCGCGCGGCATGTTCAAGAGGATGGGGAAGTGTTCACGGCTATCGGAAACCTCGTGCTCGGCCGGCGGTCGGTCCCGACCGCGCCGCTCTATATGGATTACCGGCCCTGCATCTGTCTGGTTCTGCAAGGCACCAAGAGCGTGAAGCTCGGGGACGAGACAATCGCATATGGCGTGGGTGATTGTCTTCTCACCTCGATCGAACTGCCGGTGACATCGCGCGTCACGGTCGCAAGCCCCGAGGTGCCGCACTTATGTTTTGCCCTCGCAATCGATCCGGACGGGCTTTCCGCCCTCCTGGAGCGGGTCGACGTTCCGCGACCGAGTTCCGGCACCGACGCCATGCGCGGCATCGTCGCCAATGTCGCGACGCCCGAACTGCTTGATGCAGCGACGCGGCTGCTCCGCCTGCTCGACCGGCCTGCGGATATCGCGGCTATGGCGCCGCTCATCGAGCAGGAGATCATCTATCGCGTGCTCTCCGGGCCGGACGGGCCTCGGCTCCTGCATATCGCGACGTCCGAAAGCCGCAGCAACCGGATCGCTCGCGCCGTCGCCTGGCTGCGCGCCAACTTCCACCGCACACTGCGGATCGAGGACCTGGCCGACCATGTGGGCATGAGCCCGTCTTCGCTGCACCACCATTTCAAGTCGGTGACGGCGATGACGCCGGTGCAGTTCCAGAAGAAGCTGCGCCTGCACGAGGCGCGGCGGCTGATGCTGCTGGAAGGGCTCGATGTCGGCAGCGCCGGCCACCGGGTCGGCTACCAGAGCCCGTCGCAGTTCAGCCGCGAATACAGCCGGCTCTACGGCGAGTCACCGCTGCGTGACGTGGGTGCGATCCTGGCCGCGGCGGAATAGCGAGGCTTAAAACCCGCGTGGATCAGCCGGGGAATTTCAGCGCCTTGTCGTTGCGGCACTGGGCGAGCTTGAGCTGCTTGAACGAATGGATTCTGGTGATCCGTCCGTCGCCGTCCGTATCAACCTTCATGCAGGCGCACGCGTAACCGTAGCTGCCGTTGGTACGGACGTAGTCGCGTTCCGAAATGTCCGGGATGAGATCCATGCCTTCGGGCTCGTCTTCGCTTCCCTGGGTGCGGATGGTCCAGGTATCCTCGGCGTCGTTCAGCCACCAGTTGCCGGGTGTCGGATTCTGGATCCAGCCGCAACGGTTTTCGGCGGCATGGGCAGCGCCCGCAACGGCAAAAAGAGCGAAGGCGGCAATGGCGCTGCATACCCGGTTCATGAATGGTCTCCCTCATCGTTCGGGCGATTGTATCGGCTCCGGGAAGGCTTAGCTTAAAAACCTTGATCGTTGATGATCGCTTCTCGAAGAACGGGCTTGACGGCGGCGGCGGATGCTTTATACGAGCAGAACCGTACCGTACGGTACGCAGAAGGATTGAGAACCGTGAGAGCCGACGCCACCGACATGCCCGAATTTTCGCCGCGCCAGAACGCCGTTCTGGAGCAGGCGCTTCGGCTGCTCGTGGAAGGCGGCGAGAAGGCGTTGACGACCTCGGGGCTCGCCCGCGCCGCCAATTGCTCCAAGGAAAGCCTCTACAAGTGGTTCGGCGATCGCGAAGGTCTTCTGGCCGCGATGATTGCCCATCAGGCGAGCAAGGTGCGCACCTTCGAGCGTTCGGGCGAGCGGCTGACCGCCGATCTTCTGCGTGACCATCTCGAACTTTTCGCCCGCGATCTGCTGGAGGTTCTGGCCGGCGACGTCTCGCTGGCGCTGAACCGGCTGGCGATCGGCCAGGCGACCCGGGAAGGATCGAAGCTCGGGAAACTTCTGCTCGAACACGGCCGCCGGCAGATCGATCGCCGAGCCATGGCGCTGATCGACCAGGGAAAAAGGGCAGGGCTGCTGCGCTTCGACAATGCGGATGCCGCCTATCACACGCTTTACGGCCTGATCGTTTCCGACCTGCATGTGCGCATGCTGCTCGGCGAGCCCGGCCTCAAGGACAATGCGCGCCAGGCGGAGAGGGCGGTTGCAGCTTTTCTCATGCTGCACGGCACGCAGAAACAATCGGCGGACGCGCTCGGCGTCTCCGCTGGACGATGAAAATCATCAACAGACCTCACGCATAGGGAAGGAAAAAATCGATGCGCGTTTATTATGATCGGGATGCCGATATCAACCTCATCAAGTCCAAGAACGTTGCCATCATCGGTTACGGTAGCCAGGGTCGCGCGCATGCGCTGAACCTCAAGGACTCCGGCGCCAAGAACGTCGTGATCGCACTCAAGGCCGGTTCCGGGACCATCAAGAAGGCCGAAGCCGACGGCTTCAAGGTGATGACCGTCGCCGAGGCCGCCAAGTGGGCCGACCTGATGATGATGGCGACCCCGGACGAACTCCAGGCCGACATCTACAAGGCCGAGATCGCCGGCAACATCCGCGACGGCGCCGCAATCGCCTTTGCGCACGGCCTCAACATCCATTTCGGCCTGATCGAGCCGAAGAACTCGGTCGACGTCGTGATGATCGCGCCGAAGGGCCCCGGCCACACGGTTCGCGGCGAATACCAGAAGGGCGGCGGCGTTCCCTGCCTCGTTGCCGTTCACCAGAACGCTTCGGGCAACGCGCTTGAACTCGCTCTCTCCTACGCCTGCGGCGTCGGCGGCGGCCGTTCGGGCATCATCGAAACCAACTTCCGCGAAGAATGCGAAACCGATCTCTTCGGCGAACAGGTCGTTCTCTGCGGCGGTCTCGTCGAGCTGATCCGCGCCGGTTTCGAAACCCTGACCGAAGCCGGCTACGCGCCGGAAATGGCCTATTTCGAATGCCTGCACGAAGTGAAGCTGATCGTCGACCTGATCTATGAAGGCGGCATCGCCAACATGAACTATTCGATCTCCAACACGGCCGAGTGGGGCGAATACGTCACCGGTCCGCGCATCATCACCGAAGAAACCAAGGCCGAGATGAAGCGTGTCCTGAAGGACATTCAAACCGGCAAGTTCACTTCGGACTGGATGCAGGAATACCGTGCCGGCGGTTCGCGCTTCAAGGGCATCCGCCGCATGAACGACAGCCACCAGATCGAGGAAGTCGGCGCCAAGCTGCGCGGCATGATGCCCTGGATCGGCAAGAACAAGCTGGTCGACAAGAGCGTCAACTAAGACAAGCTATCCGGGGCGGGATTTAAGCTTCCGCCCCGGGTTTTGGAATATACACAACGTGTGGCAGGTTTTCGAAATGCCGGTCGCAGGTCAAGAGATCGGCGTCCAGGAACCTTGCCGTCGCATAGATGATGGCGTCTGCAGTCGAAAGTTTGAAACTGCGGGAAACTTCCGCGGCATCCCAGGCAATCTCGGTGCCGAGTTCAACGACCAGACATTCGGTCGTGTAGGAAATGAAGCGTTCGGCAGCTTCCTCACCCTTCTCGCGCATCAGCCATTTGCACATTTCCATCTGAACGATGGTCGGCACGATCAACTCTTGTTTTTCGGGAATTGCGCCCGCCAGTCGAACGGCCAAGGGACTGTCGATCAACCATTCGATCCAGGCTGAGCTGTCGACGACGCGCATCAGTATCGATCATCCCTGTCCCGATAATTGCTCGTGTCTGCGCCCTTTGCTATTCCCCGCAATTCGTCTCGCGTCGGCACCGGTACGAGGACGATGCTCTTACCCTTCGGAATGAAAGCAAATTGTTGCCCAGCTTGCCAATTATGCTTTTCGCGGATTTCCTTGGGTATGGAAATCTGGAATTTCGAGGATAATGTTGCTGTCGCCATGATCTTACCTTCTAGGGATCGATAGACTATGCGTAAGATAGTATCGTTGCCGGCAAAATCAAAGGCCAAAAAATCTGACGCAACTCGATAGGTCAGTCTTGCTGACCTATCGGTCTTTGTGTAAAGATTGGACATAGAAAATTGAAATAAGAGGAAACATCCCGTGCTTGATTGGGAACAAATCTTTGCGACGCGCTCCAGCCGCATGCGCGCCTCTGAAATCCGCGAACTGCTGAAGCTGCTCGACCAGCCCGACATCATCTCGTTTGCAGGCGGCATTCCGGATCCGGCGCTGTTTCCGGACGTGGCGTTCAAGGAAGCCTATTCGGACATTTTTTCCAGTGCCCAGGTCGGGTCGGCGCTGCAGTATTCGGTTAGCGAAGGCTACAAGCCGCTGCGCGAATGGATCGCCCGCGACGTCGCCAAGATCGGTATCGACTGCACGCCCGACAACGTCTTCATCACCTCCGGATCGCAGCAGGCGCTCGATTATCTCGGCAAGCTGTTCCTGTCGCCGAACGATACGGCGCTGGTCACCTGGCCGACCTATCTCGGGGCGCTGTCGGCCTTCAATGCCTATGAGCCGAATTACGACCAGCTGTCGCTGAACGGCAATCGCACCCCGGAGGCCTATCGCGACACCGCGGCGAAGAACGGCGGCGCCGTCAAGTTCGCCTATCTGTCCGCCGATTTCTCCAATCCGACCGGCGAGACAATCGATCTGGCCGCTCGCGAAAAGCTGCTGGCACTTGCCGACGAGCTCGATATCGCAATCCTCGAGGACGCCGCCTATCAGCATCTTCGCTATGACGGTGAGGCCATTCCGCCGATCATGGCGCTCGACATTGCCCGCCGGGGCGGTATCGAAAACACCCGCACGATCTACAGCGGCAGTTTCTCGAAGACGCTGGCGCCCGGACTGCGCGTCGGTTTCGTGGTCGCAGCGATGCCGGTCATCCGCAAGCTGGTGCTGATGAAGCAGGCCGCCGACCTGCATTCCTCGACGATCAACCAGATCGCCATCGAGCACGTCGCCTCGCGCGGTTTCGACGCCCAGGTCGCCAAGATCAAGGCCGTCTACAGCAAGCGCCGCGATGCGATGCTGGCGGCACTCGACAAATACATGCCGAAGACCGCCACCTGGACACGCCCCGAAGGCGGCATGTTCGTGTGGGTGACCTTGCCGGAAGGCATGGACGGCGCCGAACTGCTGGCGAAATCGATCGCCACGGAAAAGGTCGCCTTCGTTCCGGGCAAGGCGTTCTATGCGGATGGCAGCAATGCCAATACGCTGCGCATGAGCTTCTCCTGCGCTGACGAGGCGATGATCGACGAGGGCATCAAGCGGCTCGGCCGCCTGATCTCCAGCGCAATCCGCGCTGCTGCCTGATCATCAAAACATTCGAGCGTAAAAAAGCCTGCCGCAGAACGGCAGGCTTTTTTGTTTCTCAGACCTGCTTGTCCGGTCACTCAGCCGCAAGCACGATGAGCATGTCGGTGTCCGTATAGGTGGTCATTTCGGTGCGGGGCGGATTGACGACCACGCCGCCGAGGTTTCTGGCGTCGGCTTCGCCCGGCCGCTGGCGGCGGTGGCCGATGGCGATTTCGCCGCGGCGAAGGGCAGCGAGCGCCACGGTGAAGAAGTTCACCGGCTTCGAGATATCCACATAGTCGCCCATCGGCCGCATGTAGATTTCGGAACCGGCCTCATCCAGGAGTTCATCGAAGATCGCCGCCATCGATTCGTTTTCGGAGGCCTGGGCGAGCATCAGGCTGACCAGCTTGTTACTGACGACGAAGTCCTCGGCGCGGGTGACTTCCGCAAGCTCGCGGTTGCGAACGTCGATCATCTCGCTGACCACGCTGATATGCTTTCCGGCCGTCTCGCCGATCTTGCGAAGCTGCAGCAGGGTGATCAGCGTGCGCGTATCGGCCGATTGCGCCATCATGCTGTCGCTGTAGCCGAGAACCAGGACATGGTCGTAGGACGGGATATCGAGTGCGTCGAGCGCCGAACGGCTGCTGGTGTCGATCACGCGATGATCGACGGCGAGCCGTGCCTTGTCGAGCTTAAGTGCTGCGATTTCGTCTTCGAATTCCGGCGTGTCGGCCGCGATCGTCAGCCGCGAGCCGGGCGCCACGTAGCGCACAAGTTCGGACGCAATGATCGGGCCGCGGCGGTTCCAGCCGAGGATCAGCGTGCGCTCCGCGGTCTTGGTTCGCTTGACGATCGGCTTGATGGCATTCTTGTCGATGCCCATGTCGCCGGACCAGGTTTTGATCGCACCATCGTCCTCGGCGATGATGACCGCGCGATCACCGGCGACGATCACCTGGTTGGGGTTGGGGTTGAGATGGATGGCGCCGTCCTTGTCGCAGAGGCCGATCAGCGTGCTGTTCTCGTAGGCGAGGACGGCATTGCCGAAGGATTTTCCGACGAGGCCGGGCTGTTCGAGCGTGTAGATCTCGCAGCCGTCGAAATCGAGCAGTTCGGAATAGACCGCGCTCAGGCCCGCCTGTCGGCTGGTATGGACGACGATGCGGGCGATCAGGTCGTCGGCGAGCACGAGCTGCATTTCGCCGCCGCCCACGATCCTTGCCACTTCGGCATTGTCGGCATTGCGGATTTCCGCGGCGATCATGTATTTCTCCGGCCGCCGGCTGGGATCGTTGACCAGCGCAAGCACCGTCTTGATCACCTGCGGATCCGCATCCTCACCTTCCGGTGACAGGACGATGATCGACCGCGACGTCTGCGGGTTGACGATGCCGAGATCGTAGAGATCGGTCGGGTCGCCGCTACGGCAGATGATCTTGGTATTCTTGCGATCGACCACCTTGGTGGCGATCTCGTCTTCCATCTCCACCTTGTCCTTGTTCGCCATGATGACGATACGCGGATTGCGGCGGCTCTGGTTGGCGATGACGAGTTCCGAGATGACGTCGAAGATCGAAGGCGACCAGTTGAGGATGATCGTGTGTTCGGTTTCGAGCACCCGCGAGCGGCCCTTGCGCAGCTCGTCGAGCTTTTCCTCGAGGCCGGACGAGATGACGCCGATCAACGCGGAGAAGACGAAGATGCCGGCGAGCGTGACCAGCAGCATGATGATGCGGAAGCTCCAGCCCTGGTCGGCGCCCATGGTACCGGCGTCGAAGGTGCGCATCAGCGATTCCCACGTGCCCTCGACGAAGCCGAGCGACTCTGCTCCCTCGGGCGCGATCCCGGTGACGGCGAGTATCGCGCCGGCGATCATGATCACGATCAGCGATATCAGCGCCAGCCAGCCGATCAGCGCAATCGCGCCGCCCGCCATGCTCTTGTCGAACCCATAGCGCAGTCGCGCACCCAAGTTTTCCCGGCTTTTCATCTTCCATCCCCGAACTATACCCTGGTGCAGGGGATGGCAGGATTTGGTTGCGAAACAATTGAGGGGGTGGGTTTTGCGCTGTGGTTGTGCCGGAATGATCGGAGCACAGTAAATTTAGTCTTCGAATTTTGTTTGCCGCTGGTAAAACTCGCCGCGAGATCGGCCTTGGCCGCCTGCCTGTCACATGGCTGTCAAGCAGGAATGCTTATCGTCCGCAGCTTATGTTCGAACAGGGATGCTCAGATGAAGAACCTTCTTTCCGCTTTCACCGCCATCGTGGCTTTTGGCATGATTGCCGGCGCCGCCGAGGCCGCCGATCTCGTGCTCTATACCAGCCAGCCGAACGAGGACGCCCAGGCGACCGTCGATGGGTTCAAGGCTGCCAATCCGGGCCTCGACGTGCAGTGGGTGCGTGACGGGACGCCGCAGATCATGGCCAAGCTCAATGCCGAGATCCAGGCCGGCAATCCGGCGGCCGACGTTCTCCTGATCGCCGACACGGTGACGCTCGAGCGGATGAAGCAGGCCGGCCAGCTGATGGCCTACAAGTCGCCGGAAGCTGCCAATTACGACAAGGCGCTCTATGACGCCGACGGCTTCTATCATTCGACCAAGCTGATCACCACCGGCATCATCTACAACACCCAGGCCGCTATGAAGCCGACCAGCTGGGCAGACCTTGCCAAGCCGGAAGCCAAGGGCCTCGTCACCATGCCGAGCCCGCTCGCTTCGGGTGCAGCCCTCATCCACGCACAGACGCTCGCTGGCGTCCCCGGCCTCGGCTGGGATTATTACAAGAACCTCAAGGCGAACGGCGCGATTGCCGCCGGTGGCAACGGCGCGATCCTGAAGTCCGTCGCTTCCGGCGAGAAGGCCTACGGTTTCGTCGTCGATTACCTGCCGATCCGCGAAAAGGCGAAGGGCGCTCCCGTCGAGTTCGTCTTCCCGAAGGAAGGCGTGTCCGCCGTCACCGAGCCGGCTGCGATCCTTGCCTCCACCAAGCACGCGGACAATGCCAAGAAGTTCATCGACTACGTTCTCTCGCAGAAGGGCCAGGAAGGTTTCCTGAAGCTCGGCTATATTCCGGCCCGCAACGGCATGGCCGTACCGGCCGGCTTCCCGGCGCGCGAGACGATCAAGGTCCTGCCGATCAATGCTCCCGAGGCGCTCAAGAACTCCGAGAAGGACGTCAAGGGCTTCGCGGATATCTTCGGCATCAAAGGCTGATATAAGCGCCATATGACGCGACCTCAAAATCAGGGAAACAGCCAGCCACGCTGGCTGTTTCCTTTTGTCGTAACCGTGATCTTCTGCCTAAGCGTGCTGCCGCTCGGCCGGCTCGCAGCGACCGGAATCATGTCCGCCTTCCGGGGCGGGGCAAGCGAACTTCTGTCCGATCCGGGCCTGTGGCGGTCGGTCTATGACACGCTGTCCACCTCCTTCTTCGGCATGATCGCGGCCGTCGTTCTGGGAGGCGGCTTTGCGCTGTTGCTGACGCTGTTTGACATCCGCGGCAAGGCTCTCCTCGGTTTCCTGTTCATGCTGCCGACGATGATCCCGCCGCAGGTGACGGCGCTTGCCTGGATCGGCATGACCGGGCCTTCGAGCGCGCTCCTGAAAGCGATCGGGCTGGCGCCGCCGCTCGGCTCGCCGCAGCCGCTCTATTCGATCGGCGGTATCGCGCTGCTCTATGGGGTTCAGAATGCCGCGCTCGTCTACCTGTCGCTCCGGGCCGGGCTTCTGGCGCTGCCGCGCGACGCGGTCGAGGCGGCGAGGCTTTCCGGCGCATCGTCCTTTCAGGTGCTGAAAGATGTCATCCTGCCTTTGTCGCTGCCGGGTTTTGCAGCGGGAGCGGCAATCGCCTTTGTCTCCTGCGTCGGCAATTTCGGCATTCCGGCAATCCTCGGTATTCCAGCCGGAATCTATACACTGCCGACCCTGATCTATTCGAAATTCGCGGCTTTCGGTCCCCGTACGTTCGCGGACATTTCCGTCCTGTCCGGCCTGATTGCGATCCTGTCGGTCATCGGGCTGATGGTCGAGGCACGGGTGCTGCGCGGTCGCGACTATCGCGTCATCGGCCTGTCGGGGCAGGTCGCCGTATTTCGGCTCGGCGCCTGGCGCTGGCTTGCCGAACTGCTTTTGTGGTTGACGATCTTCCTCATCCTCGCCATGCCGCTGATCGCGCTGGTCGCAAGTTCATTGGCGCCGGCCTATGGCGTGCCGCTCAGCCCCGCGACCGTCACCTTCAAGGCCTATGAGGAAATCCTCCTGCGCCAGGCGGCGACCCGCATCGCTTTCACCAATTCCCTCTCGCTGTCGCTTGCCACCGCCTTCGGTCTCCTGGTGGTGACGGTGCTGACCGGCTATTTCCTGGTGCGCAGCAAGAGCCGCTTCGTGGGCCTCATTTCGGCGCTCGCGGAAATTCCCTATGCGCTGCCGGGCATCGTGCTGGCGGTCGCCTTCATCCTGCTGTTCGCAGCACCCATTCCGGTGATCGGCATCTCGATCTACGGGACGATCTGGATCATCCTGATCGCCTATTTCTCGAGTTTCTTCGCCGTCAGCCTGAAACCGGTGGTCAGTGCCTTCCGCCAGCTCGATCCTTCGCTGGAGGAGGCAGCGCGGCTTTCCGGGGCGGGTTTCGCACGCCGGCTCGCCGATATTATCGTGCCCCTGGTGGCGCCGGCCGCGGGCGCCTCGGTGATCCTCGTGTTCCTGATCGCCTGCAACGAACTGACGGTCTCGGCGCTCCTCTGGTCGGCAGGCACGCAGACGCTCGGCGTGCTGATCTACAATCTCGATGACAGCGGCAGTTTCAACATCGCCGCGGCATTGTCCGTCCTCGTGGTCATCATGGTGATCGCGATGATGGTGGTGCTGGAGTTGATGGCGAAACGTCTGCCGAAAGGTGTGGTCCCGTGGCGAAGCTGATTCTCAACCGTCTCTCCAAGACGTTCGACCTGGGTGGGCGGGCGGCCGTCAACGACGTGTCGCTGACGGTACGCGAAGGCGGCTTCCTGGCGCTGCTCGGACCGTCCGGCTGCGGCAAGACGACGGTGCTCCGGATGATCGCCGGTTTCGAACAGCCGAGCGACGGCTCGATCCTGCTCGGCGAGCGCGTTCTGGCGGACGCAGCCGAGATGGTGTCGCCCGAACATCGCAACATGGCGATGGTCTTTCAGTCCTATGCGCTCTGGCCGCATATGAGCGTCGCGGAAAATGTCGGCTATCCGCTGAAAGTGCGCGGCATTTCGGGTGAGAAACGCGACCGCAAGGTCCGGGAAGCGCTCGCCGCCGTCCATCTCGAAACCTATGCGAACCGCCGCCCGGCCGATCTTTCCGGCGGCCAGCGGCAGCGCGTGGCGCTCGCCCGCTGCCTCGTCACCGAGCCGGATGTCGTGCTGCTCGACGAACCGCTCGCCAATCTCGACCGGCACCTGCGCCAGGAGATGGAAGAGACGTTTCGCGAGTTCCATGCCCGGTCCGGCGCGACGATGATCTATGTCACCCATGACCAGGCGGAAGCGATGGCGCTGGCGACCGACGTCGCGGTGATGTCCGAGGGCAAGCTGTTGCAGGTGGCGACGCCGGAGGAAATCTATGCGCGCCCTGAAGGCCGGTTGGTCGGTGGCCTCGTCGGGCAGGGGGCGATCCTGTCGCTACCGTCACCGTTCGGTGACAGGCGGCTTTTCGACTGGCCCGCGATGCAGGAGATTCTTGCCGGACCGGCACGGGAGCCGCGAGCCGATATCCTCGTCCGCCCGCAGGACGTAGAAATTGCGGCGGAAGGACAGGCGGCCACCGTCCTCTCGGTGCTGTTCGAAGGCGAGCGTTATGCGCTGCGTCTCGCTCTGCCGGACGGGCAGGCACTGCGCGCTTTCAGCCGCCATCCGGTCAAGGTGAGCGATCATCTGTCGATCGTGATCCGCGCGGCCTGGAGATTGTAGCCGGGCGTCGCCATGGTTATGGTGTTCGCCAAGAAAAGGAATTCCTCTCATGTCGCTGCGTCTCGGCACGTTCAACATTGAAAACCTGATGACGCGCTTCGATTTCTCCGGCTGGCGCAATCAGCTCCGGCAGGACCGCGTGCTGCGGCTCTACGACGTGCAGGACAAGGCGGTCTATCAGCAGCTCGAACAGGCCCGGATGATCGCCGAGACCGACGACACGCGGCAGCTTTCGGCGCTGGCGATCGCGGAAGCGGACGCCGACATCCTCTGCCTCCAGGAGGTCGACAGCATGCCGGCGCTGCAGGCCTTCGAATACGGCTATCTCTACCGCATGGTCGGCAACGGCTACCGCCAGAAATTCCTGGTCGAGGGCAATGATTCGCGCGGCATCGACGTCGCCGTGCTGATGCGCGAGGAGACCCGCAGCGGCGAGAAGATCGAGGTGCAGGACGTGCGCAGCCACGCCATGCTGACCTACCAGGACCTCGGCCTCTTCAATGACGAACTGGCGCTCGGCAACCAGGCGCATGACAAGATCTTCAAGCGCGACTGCCTCGAACTGGAGCTGACGATCGGGGGCAAGCCGTTCTCGCTGTTCGTCGTGCACTTCAAATCCATGGGCAATGCCCGCGACGGCCAGGACGGCCGCACCGGCACAATGGCGATCCGCATGGCGGAGGCGAGGGCGGTGCGCCAGATCGTCGAGCGCCGTTTCGGTAAAGGCCAGTCAGCGGACAAGAACTTCGCCATCTGCGGCGACATGAACGACTATCAGGAAAAGGTGCAGGTGATTGGCTCTCGCCGCGAAGGATACCGGTTCGAGCCACGGAGTGAGGAGGTGAGTGCGCTGAACGTCTTCACCGACGACGACTTCGTGGTGAACCCGACGACGCGTCGGGATGTGATGGATCGCTGGACGCTTTACCATGCGCGCGGGCCGGAGGAGCAGCACCTCTGCCAGCTCGATTATATCTGGCTGTCGCCGGCGCTTGCCGAGCACAATCCCGATAGCGTGCCGGAAATCATCCGCGGCGGCCAACCCTATCGCACCGTCTTTCCGCCGGGACAGGAAGTGGAACGGTTTCCGCGCATCGGCTGGGACCGGCCGAAGGCATCGGACCATTGCCCCGTCGTGATGTCGCTGGAGCTTCTATGACCATCCAGGCGATCAGCGGCTGGCCTGCCGAAAATACGGTCTTCGAGGTCGAGGCTTTCGATCTTTCGGTCCTGCCCGGAGCGCATCCCATCTATGTCGCGCACCGGGACGAGATCGAGGAGAACTGGGCGCGCGAAGTGGCGGCCAATCCGCATCTCTTCAACGGCCAGATGGTGCTGCAGAACAGGCTTTCGTTTCGGGACGGCGTGATCATCGGCGAGGCGCATGTCATCCCCTATTCGACGCTTTTATGGTGGCGGAGACAGCCCGATCCGACCGGCGCCTTTCACCTCTTCGGCTTCGCCGTGCCCGTATCGTCCGATGGGGCGATCATCGCCGTCCGGATGAGCGAAAGGACCGCCAATCCCGGCCAGGTCTATTGCGCCGCCGGCTCCCTCGATCTCCTGGACATCGTCGCCGGCAAGTTGGATCTCGAGGCCAATATGCACCGCGAAGTGCGGGAAGAAACCGGCCTCGATCTCGCCGAAGCAAAGGCGGACCGGCAGCTCTTCGCCAGCCACGGCGGACATCGGGTTGTCGGCTTCCGCTTCTATCGATTCGACCTTACGGCGGAGGAGATGCTGGAGCGCATTGCCGACCATATGGTGCACGACGAGGAAAAGGAGATTGCCGGAGCCGTGGCGATCCGCTCGGCCGATCGCGGCGCCCATCCTTACAGCCCGTTGATGTTCCCGATTCTCGACCTGTTTTTCGGCCGGTCGATACGCTGAACAGGGTTGCTTTGAGCCGACCGGTCGGGCAGTTTGGCGCGATCGAAAACACGGGGAGGTGTGGTTGGCCCGTCGCTACAGCATCTATGACGTCTTCACCGACAGACGACTTGCCGGCAATCCGCTGGCGGTGATTCTCGACGGAGACGACCTTGCCGACGACGAAATGCAGGCGATCGCCAGGGAGATGAATCTCTCCGAGACGGTGTTCGTCCAGTCTTCCGCGAATGCAGCCTATGCAGCCCGTCTGCGCATCTTCACGCCGGGCAAGGAGTTGCCTTTCGCCGGGCATCCGACCGTGGGAACAGCGGTGGCGCTCGCCGAACTCAATCACGGGCCGGAAAAGGCCGACATGGATCTCGTCTGCGTGCTGGAGGAGAATGTAGGCCCTGTGCGCTGCGCCGTACGGCTTCGTGCCGGCGAGGCCGGTTTTGCCGAATTCGACCTGCCGAGAAGACCGGTACAGATCGAGCTTCCGCTCGACCGGCAGGGGCTGGCCGATGCGTTGAGCGTAAAATCCACGGATATCGGTTTCGAGAACCATGTCGCCTCCATCTGGAGCGCCGGCGTGCCCTTCCTGATGATCCCGCTGCACAATCTGGCGACGGTACAGAATCTCGAATTCGACACGGCACTATGGGAAAAGGCGGCGCCGTTTGTCGAGGGGTCGCTTGCCTCGGCATACGTCTATTGCCGCAGCGGCGTGAACCACCAGGCAAAGTTCCATGCCCGGATGTTCTCGCCGGACATGGGGATTTCCGAGGATCCGGCCACGGGCGCCGCCGCTGCCGCACTCTCCGGCGCGATCCGGCATTTCGATGCGCTCCCGGACGGCCATCACCCGGTGCTGGTGGAGCAGGGGGTGGAGATGGGGCGTCCGTCCTTGATCCACCTGCATATCGACGTGAAGGAGGGAGAGATCGCCAGGGCCCGCATCGGCGGCCAGGCAATCAAGGTTGCGGAAGGCACGCTCTATCTTTGAATTTCGCCGTCTTGTCGGAGATTGCGATATTGTGACGCACTAAGACTTTGAAACTTTTCGTTTTTGCAACGCTTGTTGAGCTGCGGAGAGGTTTCCGTCAGGCGCGAGATCGGACCCGATGGATTTTTTGCCGGTCTGACGAATAATTTTCACCGAGCCGCTGGACAAGCCGAACGATCCCCTTTATACGCCCCTCACACCGCTGGCGAGCACGCCTCGCACAGCCGGTTCTTGGGTGATTAGCTCAGTTGGTAGAGCAGCTGACTCTTAATCAGCGGGTCGTAGGTTCGAGCCCTACATCACCCACCATCTCCTCTTTTGAAGAGTTGGACGAAGACGGGCGCATGTCGCCCTGTCATCATCCGTGATCTCCAATCGTGCCTCTTTTGCTCCTGCGACGGGAACTCCGGCGCCTGATTCGGCATTGGCCGCAAAACGGAAATGGGAGCGCGGTCGTGAAGCCAATTCTTTTGTTTTTGGGGAGCCTTGTCCTGCTCGTTCTGGTGTTCCTGAGCGGCGTGATCATCACCGCCAATGTGATCGCCGAACCTGAACCCCATAAGTTCGCCAATATGGACACGCCTGACCTGTGGACCTCAAAGCCCAAGGCCGTTGACGCCGTCAACCAGGATTACCAGCGCCTGCCCAGTGCGACGCCTCCGGCTTCACTTGCGGCCGAAACCCAGCAAACTCCCGTTGTTCAACAGACCGCCGCGGGCGAGGCGGTTGATAATACGGTGACCGCGTCCGTCAATCCGCAGCAGCCGGCCTCAGTGCCGCAGCCGCAGGGAGAGCGGAAAGCCATGGTCGATCCCGCGCAGGCGGATTGGTGCTTCGCGCGATACAGATCCTACCGCATCGAAGATAACAGCTACCAGCCCTTGAGCGGCGGCCCCCGTCGGCAGTGCCAGGCACCAGGCGCTGCCGCGACTGAGACCGTTGCCGCCGCACCGATGCGTGATGAGCCGCAAGCCCCGCAGATACAGGACGAATTGCAGCCGCTTCCGGAGAGCCCCGCCGCGCGTGTCGATCAGCGGGCCGACGAGGGAGCGGCGGGTTATGCGCAGTCGCAGGCGGTCAACACCGGCGCGCCGGCCGGATCCCACGAGGAATGGTGTTTTGCCCGTTACCGGTCCTATCAGGTCGAGGACAACAGCTATCAACCCTTCGCCGGTGGTCCCCGCCGCCAATGCCAATCGCCTTTCGGCTGATCACCAATTCAGGCGGCGCGGTCGACCAGGGCCTTCGCCATCATCATGTGTACGCCCTTGCAGCCGTTGACGGTCTGGGTGATTCGAAGATCGCCGGCGAGGCTGCAGAGCGTGTAGGCATCTTCCCGCGACAGGCCGCCTTTCTCGCCGAGCAGCACGATCATGTCGCGCAGCGCCATGACGGCGCATTGGTCGAGATCCGGATCCATGCCCATGGTGATGTAATGCGTCGGCGTTTCGGCGCGGGGATAGGTGAAATCGAGATCCTCACGAACGGTGAGCCGGAAGGTGCCGCTCAGTGCAGTCTCGATGGCGGTGATGCAGACCTCGCCGTCACCCTGGGCGCCATGGCCGTCGCCGCAGGAGAACAGCGCGCCTTCGTTGAAGATCGGCAGATAGAGCGTGGTGCCGGCCACCAGTTCCTTGTTGTCGATATTGCCGGCATGCGAACGCGGCATGATCGAGGTAATGCGGCCCCAGTTCGGCGGCGGAGCGACGCCCATGACCCCGAAGAAGGGCGCCAGCGGCAGGTCGAGACCCCAGAGCAGGCGGCCGACATTCCTCTGCTTGTCGAGCGGGATGGTGATCATCCGCGGCGTTTCGAAATCGTAGGGGAGCGTGCCGGCAAGCGGACGGATAACGTTGTAGCCCCAGTCCTGGCGCAACTCGACATCGAGAATCTTCACCTCCAGCACCTGACCGGGCTTGGCGCCGCGCACGGCGACCGGCCCGGTCAGGATATGGCCCTGCATGATCGGCCGGCAGTTTTCGTGAATTTCGAGATGTTCGGGAAGGATGGTGAACCCTTCCTTGGGCAGAACTTCCGCAGGGCCGGATACAGAATCGATCACCACCGTGTCGCCGCTGTCGATGGTCAGCACCGGCTCCCGGGCCGCATCGAAATAACCCCAGGCGCAGGTCTTGGAAGAGGCGGCGACGTGATGTTTCATGAGCTGGCTCGCTTGTCTGATCAGGGGAGAGACTAGCCGATTTTACGTTGCATGCCAGTGCGCAAATCGAGGCTGGCTTGTTCGCCGCGCTTTGCCGGATGAGCCGTTCTCACATCCTTCTGGCTCACACCCTTCTGGCTCATAGCGTTCCCGCCGTCTTAGGCCTCGTCGCGGCTATGCGGCGTTCGGTCTGGCGCAGGCAGAGCGCCAGGATTAGGCCCAATCCGGTTGCTGCGGCGATGTAGAACGGCGCGCCCTGCCAGCCGGACGCCGCAACGATCGAGGCGAGCAGCATCGGTCCGAAGACCTGGCCGATATTGGAGCCCTGCATGACGAAGCCGCTGAACGTTCCGACGAGGTCGCGGCGCGGCGCATAGACGGGCAGCGATCCCATTATGGTGGCTGGCAGCACGCCGCCGGACACCGCGTAGAGCACCGAGGCCCCATAGCGCATCCAGAGCGGGAAGCTTTGGCCGAAGACGACGAACGCGGTGAGTGTCAGCATGATGCAGGGGGCGGCGATCAGCACCCAGCGCGGGGCGCCCCAACGGGCGAAGATGCCGCCGACTACGTTGCCGACGCCGTTGGCGAGCACTGCGAGCGCGGTCATGATGGATGCAGCCGTCAGACCCGTTCCCATTTCCTCGATCAGCAGCGTCGGCAGGAAGCCGAAGACGGACATGAAGCTGGCGCTGTAAGCGGCAAAAATTCCCGACAGTATCCAGGACATCGGTCTGGAGGCTGTGAGGCTGACGGCCGTCAGCAGCGAGGTTGTCGGATGTCCCGTAGGCTGCGGTTTCGGCACCCTCATCGTCAGCAGCGCAACCATCGGGATGACGCTGAGCATGGCGGCGAAAACCCATGAGCCCTGCCAGCCGAGGCTCGGCAGCAGGAAGGGTGAGATCATCATCATCACCGCGACGCCGACCGGCATCCAGATACCCCAGACCGCAAAGGCAAGGCCGGTGTCGCGCAGCTCGACGGAAGCAGCAATCAGGCCGGGGGCGGCGACCGAGACCATAATGAGGCCGACGCTTTCGAGCACGCGGCTGGCGAAGATCACGGTTTCCGAATGGGTGAGGGCGCCGATCACGCTGCCGGCGATCAGCAGGGCAAGGCCGAGAACCATGGCGCGGCGATGGGTCAGGTAGTCGGTGAAACGGCCGATCAGGATGCCGCAGGCGGCGCCGAGAGCGCTTGAAAGCCCCATCAGCCAGCCGGCGGCCACGAGGTCCATCCCGAGTTCGGAGCGCAGCAGGGGGATGGCGGGCGGCACCTTGCCCACATGTAGGGCAGCGGCGATACCGCCCAGAACAGCGATTGTGACGTGTCCCCAACGAGTCATGCTGTCGGTATTCCATTCATCGAACAAACGTCCGAGCGCTTTATCATCCTCGCACGTGCCGAGGCATAAATTCCTTCGCGGAGGGCATGATTTCTCGGCTTGCGCAGCAAACGATGAAAGGACTTGCCTTCTCGGGCGACGCCTCGCTGGGACGGTGATACTCAGTCGCAAGACGCGGGCCGCCAGTCAGTCCGTCGCCGTACAGTAAGCCAAAGCTAACTCGCCTTGCGCATCTGCTCGCGGCTTTCCTCGACCTTGAGGTTCTGAACAAGCTTGGCGAGCCAATCGACGAAGACCCGCACCTTGTTGGAGAGGTGGCGGGTCTGCGGATAGACGATGTAGAGGGGCAGGGATCCGCAGTGCCAGTCGGCAAGAACTTCGACAAGTTCGCCCTTCTCCGCCGCCTCCCTGACCATGAAGCGCGGCGCCTGCACGATGCCCATGCCGGATATGGCAGCGTTCACATAGGTGCGAGAGTCGTTGACTGAGACTACGTAACGGGGGGTGATTTCCACGTTTTCGTCGTCGCGATGGAATTCCAGGGGCCTCACCCGGCCGGACTGGGCATTCAGGTAACCGACGGCCAGATGGTCTTCCTGCAGGTCCTGCGGGCGTTCGGGCGCGCCGAAATTGCGGATGTAGAGCGGTGCCGCATAGGCGGACATGCTGATCTCGCCGACCTTGCGGGCAATCAGCGACTGGTCGGTCGGGGTGCCGGCGCGCAGCGCGCAATCGACGTTTTCGGCGATATAATCGACCAGCCGGTCGCCGACCCCGATATCGAGCCTGATCTGGGGAAAACGCTTATGGAAGTCGCATAAATTCGGAATGACCAGCAGATCGGCAAAGGCGCCGGCCATTTCGACCCGCAGCCTCCCGGACGGCTGCCTCTGCGAATTCGACATGCTGCCGTCGAGTTCGTCGAGCTCGGAGAGTATCTGCATCGCCCGTTCGTAATAGAGCGCGCCATCGGTCGTCACCATCACCTTGCGGGTCGTCCGGTTGAGCAGCGTCGTGCGCAGATGGCTCTCGAGGCTCTGGACGAGATTGGTGACCGTCGTCTTGGGCATGTTGAGGGTGGCTGCAGCCCGGGTGAAATTACCGGTTTCCACGACGCGGACGAACACGCGCATTGCCGAAAGCTGATCCATTGTCCTGATTCCTGCTGCGCCGCAACATTGTTCCGAAATATGGAATAGTGTTGTCGAATGCCGTGAGCTTGTGTGTTTTCACCCGAATAATAATATCAGGTTCAAGATTGACGGCAAGTACCCCGCTTTTACTAGGGGTTTGTCCGAGGATTTTTCAATGACCGCGCAGTGGGAAAACATCGCATTTGACAAGTCGGCAATGCCGGCTGTGCCGATGCGTGTCTATGAAGGAGCAGCCAAGGCTAAGGCTCCGCCACTGGTTCTTTATCTGCGAGGCGGGGCGTTTCTCAATGAGGAGCGCGGCGAAAACGAACGTCCAGTTGCAAAAGCACTGGCCGAGTCCGGGGCCGTGGTTCTCGAGGCTGACTATAGCAGCGTCTCGCAGAACATGTTTCCGCAAGCGATGGAATGCGCTTTTGCGGCGCTTCAGTGCCTGGCCGGCCGGCGCAAGCAGTTCGGCAGCGCGAAGTCCCTGCTTTTTGTCGCGGGTGACGAGGCGGGCGGCAATGTTGCGGCCGGCGTGGCGCTGAAGGCGCGCGACCTGATGCCGGGCGAACTGAGCGGCCAGATCCTGCTGTCGCCGATGATCGACCCGATGATGACGACGCAATCCTTCCGCAAGGCCGACGAAATCGGCATGGGCGAACGTTGGGCGGAGGGCTGGAGCCATTATCTCGGCTCCCATTGCGGGTTCCAGCATCCTTATGCGGCGCCCTGCCTCTGTTCGCGGCTTTCGGGTGTCGCGCCGGCTCTCATCGTGACATCGGAAGACGATCCGTTGCGCGATGAAACGCTCGGTTATGCGGCGCGTCTGAGCGAGGCCGGCGTTTCGGTCAGGCGGAAGATTTTCCCGGCCAGCTGTGGCTGGACGGGCATTTACAGAGAAGGCGACGGCGAGTGGATGACAGCACTTTGTGCCGAGTTCACTGATTTCGTCAAAGAATTAAGTTCGAAACATAGCATATTTGAAGGTAAATAACGGCCAGCTCCCAAGGCCGTAAGGAGACTACAGATGACATCGAAGATCAAAAGCTGGGCCCTGTGGGGCACTGGACTGAGCACGGCTGCGCTGATCGCCGGCGCTTCGGTCTATCTCGATCTGCCGCAGGGCGCCCACGCCGCGTCTGCGACGGCAGCTGCTGCGGCGCCGGCCGTCCCCGTGACAGTCGCCACCATCCAGCCGCGCAACGTTTCCACCTGGCAGGAATTCTCCGGGCGGTTGGAAGCCGTCGACCGCGTCCAGATCCGGCCGCGGGTCGCCGGCACCATCCAGTCGGTGCATTTCCGCGAAGGCGGATTGGTGAAGCAGGGCGACCTGCTCGTCAGCATAGATCCGGAGCCCTATCAGGCTGCGGTCGCTCAGGCCGAAGGCCAGGTGGCCTCGGCGCAGGCGAGGGTCGAACTTGCCAATACCGAACTCGATCGCGGCAAGAACCTCGTCTCCAAGAATACCATTTCGCAGAGCGATCTTGCCCAGCGCCAGAGCGCCCAGAGCGAGGCCCTCGCCAACCTCCAGTCGGCGAAGGCAACCTTGAAGACGGCCCAGCTCAATCTCGACTATACCGAGATCCGGGCACCGATCGCCGGCCGGGCCGGCAGGCTGGAAATCACCGTCGGCAATCTGGTGGCGGCAGGTTCCGCGTCCGCCCCGCTGACGACGCTGGTTTCCGCCGATCCGATCTATGCGAGCTTCGATGCCGGCGAGGAACTGGTGTCCCGGACGCTCGCCGACCTTCCGATCGTCGACGGCGCGCCTGATATTGCACAGGTACCGGTCGAGGTGAGCACGCTCGCCGGCAAGGACACTCCGATCCGCGGCAAGCTGCAGCTCATCGACAATGAAGTGAATGCCTCGAGCGGCACGATCCGCGTGCGCGCCGTCTTCGACAATCCCGGTGGCAAGCTGATCCCCGGCCAGTTCGTGCGGGTCCGCATGGGCCAGCCCAAGGCACAGGATCACCTGATGGTCAGCGAAAAGGCCGTCGGCACCGATCAGGACAAGAAGTTCGTCTTCGTGGTCGATGCGGCCAATACCGTTGCGTACCGGCAGGTGGAGCTGGGCACGGCGGTGGACGGCATGCGGATCGTCGAGAAGGGCCTCAATCCGGGCGACCGGATCGTCGTCAACGGGTTGCAGCGGATTCGTCCGGGCGCCGTTGTCCAGCCCGAGGAAGAGGCGAAGGTCGCCAACAAGTAATGCTCTGAGCGGCGGCTAGTCCGCCGCTTTCCAACACTCATCCAGTTCCGGTTCGTGGAGCTTGCGGCCTTGTCGGCCGCGAGCCGGGGCCGTTTCGCCTCTTGTTCAACCCCGGAGAGAGGGCTTTGACATGAATATTTCCAGGTTTTTCATCGACAGACCGGTCTTTGCGGCCGTGCTGTCGATCCTCATCGTGGTCGCAGGCCTGATCGGCATGCGGTCTCTGCCGATTTCCGAATATCCCAATGTGGTCCCCCCGTCGATCGTCGTGCGCGCCACTTATCCAGGCGCCAACCCGACCGTCATCGCCGAAACCGTGGCGACACCGCTCGAGGAGCAGGTCAACGGCGTCGAGGACATGCTCTACATGTCGAGCCAGGCGACGTCCGACGGCGTGCTGACGCTGACTGTGACGTTCAAGCTGGGTACGGACCCCGACAAGGCGCAGCAGCTCGTGCAGAACCGTGTCAGCCAGGCGGAACCGCGCCTGCCGGCGGAAGTGCGTGCGCTTGGGGTTACGACCGTCAAGAGCTCGCCCGACTTCATCATGGTCGTCAATCTCGTCTCCGACACCGATCGCTACGACATCACCTATCTGCGCAATTATGCGACGCTGAACGTCAAGGACCGGCTCACCCGTATCCAGGGCGTCGGACAGGTTCAGGTCTTCGGCGCCGGCGACTATTCGATGCGCGTGTGGATCGATCCGCAGAAGGCGGCCGAACATTCGCTCGCTGCAAGCGACATCTCGAACGCGATCCGTAGCCAGAACGTCCAGGCCGCCGCCGGCATCATCGGCGCATCGCCGAGCCGGCCGGGTGTCGAGCTGCAGCTCAACGTGAACGCCCAGGGCCGCCTGCGCACTCCTGAGGAGTTCGGCAACATCATCGTCAAGAGCGGCGAAAACGGCGAGATCACGCGGTTGCGCGACGTTGCCCGTATCGAGCTCGGCGCGGCCGACTACACCCTGCGCTCGCTGCTTGACGGCCAGCCGGCGGTCGCCGTTGCCGTTCTTCAAGCGCCCGGTTCCAACGCGATCGAAATCGCCGATAACGTCCGCGCGACGATGGACGAACTTCAGAAGGCGATGCCGGAAGGTGTCAAATACGAGATCGTCTACGATACGACCAAGTTCGTGCGTGCCTCGATCGAGAAGGTCATCGAGACCCTGCTTGAAGCGATCGCGCTCGTCGTTCTCGTCGTCATCCTCTTCCTCCAGACATGGCGGGCATCGATCATCCCGCTGATCGCCGTTCCCGTCTCGATCATCGGCACGTTCGCGGTCATGTACGCATTCGGCTTCTCGATCAACGCGCTGACGCTGTTCGGGTTGGTGCTGGCGATCGGTATCGTCGTCGACGACGCGATCGTCGTGGTCGAAAACGTCGAGCGCAATATCGAGAACGGCTTAAGTCCGCGTGATGCGACCTACAAGGCCATGAAGGAAGTCTCCGGCCCGATCATTGCGATCGCGCTGGTGCTGGTCGCGGTCTTCGTGCCGCTCGCCTTCATCAGCGGCCTGTCCGGCCAGTTCTACCGGCAGTTCGCGCTGACGATCGCCATTTCGACCGTCATCTCGGCGATCAACTCGCTCACCCTGTCGCCGGCGCTGGCAGCCCTTCTGCTGAAGGACCACCACGCCAAGAAGGACTTGCTGACGCGGTTCATGGACGCGATCCTGGGCTGGTTCTTCCGCGGCTTCAACCGCGCCTTCGGAGCCGCCTCGAACGGCTACGGACGCACGGTCGGCGGTCTGCTTTCCCGCAAGAGCCTGGTGATGATCATCTACTTCGCGCTTGTGGCGATGACCTACAGCATGTTCAACGCGGTGCCGAGCGGTTTCGTGCCGGCGCAGGACAAGCAGTACCTGATCGGTTTCGCTCAGCTTCCTGACGGTGCAACCCTCGACCGCACGGAAGAGGTGATCAAGCGGATGAGCGACATCGCCCTGGAACAGCCTGGCGTCGAGCACGCCATCGCGTTCCCAGGCTTGTCGATCAACGGCTTCACGATCGGCTCGAACGCCGGCATCGTCTTCGCGGTGCTCGACGATTTCGAGAAGCGCGAGACGCCGGAGCTTTCGGGTGGTGCCATCGCCATGGCGCTGAACCAGAAATATGCCGGCATCCAGGATGCGTTCATCGCCATGTTCCCGCCGCCGCCGGTCAACGGCCTCGGAACGACGGGCGGGTTCAAGCTGCAGATCGAGGATCGTGCCGGCCTGGGCAACCAGACGCTCGACGAGGCCACCAAGGCGGTTATCGCCAAGGCCTACCAGACGCCGGAACTCGCCGGCATCTTCTCGAGCTTCCAGATCAACGTGCCGCAGCTCTATGCCGATCTCGACCGCGCCAAGGCCGAACAGCTCGGAGTGTCGGTAACCGACGTCTTCGAAACGCTGCAGGTCTATCTGGGTTCGCTCTATGTCAACGACTTCAACGCCTTCGGCCGCACCTACAGCGTCCGGGTGCAGGCGGATGCGCAATTCCGCTCAAAGCCGGAGGATATCGGCCAGTTGAAGGTCCGTTCGCAGTCCGGCCAGATGATCCCGCTTTCGGCCCTGCTGAAGGTGGACGCGCAGACCGGTCCGGAACGCACGACCCGCTACAACGGCTTCCTCTCCGCCGATGTCAACGGTGGCCCGGCACCGGGCTTCTCGTCAGGCCAGGCTCAGGCTGCGATCGAAAAGATCATGGCAGAGACGCTGCCTTCCGGGATCGACTACGAATGGACGGACCTGACCTACCAGCAGATCCTCGCCGGCAATTCCAGCATCGTGGTCTTTCCGCTGGCGCTGCTGCTCGTCTATCTCGTGCTCGCTGCCCAGTATGAAAGCCTGACGCTGCCGATCGCGATCATCATGATCGTGCCGATGGGTGTGCTTGCTGCCTTGGCCGGGGTGTGGCTCACCGGTGGAGACAACAACATCTTCACCCAGATCGGGCTCGTGGTCCTTGTGGGCCTCTCGGCGAAGAACGCGATCCTGATCGTGGAATTCGCCCGGGAACTGGAGTTCGAGGGCAGGACGCCATTCCAGGCCGCGGTCGAGGCAAGCCGTCTGCGCCTGCGTCCGATCCTGATGACGTCGATGGCCTTCATCATGGGTGTCGTGCCGCTGGTCGTCTCGACCGGTGCGGGTGCGGAAATGCGCGCCGCCATGGGTATCGCCGTGTTCTCCGGCATGATCGGAGTGACGTTCTTCGGCATCTTCATGACACCGGTCTTCTACATGCTGGCACGTTTGCTTACCGGCAGCCGCCCCCTGCGGCAGCACGGTACGGAGGAGGCGGCTCCCGCTCTCTCTCCAGCGGAGTAAGGTCTACCTCCGGCGCCGCGCGGGTTCTTTCCACCGGGAACCCGCGCGGTATTTTTGTGTCTAGAGGGCACCGCCGTCGATAATGATCGTCTGGGCCGTCATGGCCGCGGAGGCATTCGAGGCAAGGAACAGGCAGGGGCCGACAAGGTCTTCGGCCACCAGCACCCGCTTCAGGGACTGGCGCGCGACCATTGCCGTGATGCTGTCGTCATTCAGCCAGAGTTTCTTCTGCCGTTCGGTGACGATCATGCCGGGCAGGATGGCGTTGACGCGGATATTCTCCGGCCCGAGCTTCCCGGCGAGGCTTTTGGTCAGGCCGATGATCCCGGCCTTGGCGGTCGCATAGGCGGGCAGCCCGCCCATGTTGAGCAGATAGGCGATCGAGGAGAAATTGACGATCGCGCCGCTGCCGGCCTTGCGCAGGTGCGGCACCGCCGCCTGCGAGACGAAGAACATCTGCTTGATATTGATCGCCTGGGCATTGTCCCAATATTCCTCGGTGACCGTCTCGAATTCGTGGCGGTCGTCCCAGCCGGCATTGTTGACCAGCACCGACAGCGACGCGAGTTCCTGCGCAGCCCTGTCGACGGCGGATTTTGCCTCCGCGATGTTGCGCAGATCAGCCTTCAGGTAGAGGACCGGATGCCTGGCGGTCCTGGAAAGGCGTTCTGCCAATTCGTGGCTGGGTTCGTCCGCGATATCGAGGAACGCGACCTTCGCACCCTGTGCCGCAAAACCTTCCACCAAGGCGGCGCCGATGCCGGAACCGCCGCCGGTGATCAGCACACCGCGATCGGCAAGATCCGCATGCCTTACGGAAATTTCGGCCAAAACATCCTCCCTGTCCGGCGTGGTCGCCAAGTTCTAACGCTTCGAGGCGGGAAGACAAGGATGCACGACAAACTCTCGCCATGTGGGTACGCAATGGTCTGGCGATGACCATTGCGACAGGAATAGCCGCCGGCGTCGGGCTGGGCACGGTGCTCGGGACAGCCGTCTTCGACAATATCGGCATCGGTGTTGCCGTGGGTATCGCGATCGGCGTTGCCCTGTCCCAATTCCTGCGTTCCCGATCGAAATAGCCCGAACGAGATCACCGGTTCCTTGCCGACAATTGCCTTTCGGCATCATTGCATTTACTCGGAATGCGGCAGTTCCGGCCATCTTCCGAGTCGGAATCCGACGCTAAAGGAACTTTCCGTGCCTCTTCCCGCCGCCGATCTCTCCCTTCCCGAAAAAACCTATGCTGCTTTCCTGTTCGACATGGACGGCACGATCCTGAATTCAATCGCATCCGCTGAACGCGTCTGGGGACGCTGGGCGGCGAAGATGGGTTTCGACGTGGAAGCATTCCTGCCGACCATGCATGGCAAGCGCGGGATCGATACGATCAGCGCCCTGAACCTGCCGGGGATCGACCCGGCCGCCGAGGCCGAGGGCATCCTGCGCGGCGAGATCGAGGATGTCGAAGGGGTCGTGCCGATCCCGGGCGCGGTGGAATTCCTCTCCGCGCTGCCGCCGGAAAGCTGGGCGATCGTCACGTCGTCGCCGATCGAGCTCGCCAAAGTGCGGCTTGCCGCAGCCGGCATTCCGCTGCCGCGCTATATGGTGACTGCTGAAGACGTCACCGTCGGAAAGCCCAATCCGCAAGGTTATATCCTGGGCGCGGAACGTCTCGGCGTCAGCCCGTCGGACGTGCTGGTACTCGAGGACGTGCCGGCCGGCATCCAGGCGGGCGAGGCGGCGGGGGCCGACGTCATGGTCATCACCGCCACCCATTCCCATCCGATCGAAACCGGGCATTCGAAAATACCCGGCTATCTCGATGTGGTGCCGCATATCGGCGAGGACGGACGGCTTTCGGTTCGCCGCAAGGATTGAGTGTCAGGCAGGCCGGGTCGACGCCCGCATGATGCTGATTGTTGCGAGCCAAAGCACGACGCCGAGGCCGAGCAGGCAGGCGGCGATCAGATACTGAACCGGATCGCGGCCCGTCCAGGGGCCGGCGAGGAAGGTACAGGAGATCGCACCGAGTACCGGCAGGATGGTCGGCGTGCGAAAATGCTTGTGATCGACCGTGTCCTTGCGCAGCACCAGCACTGCGATATTGACGATCGCAAAGACGCACAGAAGCAGCAGTGCCGTCGTACCGCCGAGCGCCGGAACGCCTCCGGCAAACAGGATCAGCGCGACCGCCAGCAGCGATGTGAAGCCGATCGCGATATAGGGCGTGCGACGACCCGAATGGACCTTGCCGAGCACCTGCGGCAGAACCCCCTCGCGGCTCATGCCGTAGATCAGTCGGCTCGCCATCATCATGTTGATCAGCGCGGAATTGGCCACTGCGAACATGGTGATGACCGCGAAGATGCCGATCGGGAAACCCGGTGCGCCGGCCTGCACGACCTTCAACAGCGGCGTTTCGCCCTGGCCGAGTTCATTGGCCGGTACCAGCGTGATCGCCGAGATCGCCACCAGGACATAGATCAGGCCCGTTATCGCCAGGCCGGTCAGCAGCACCCTGGGGAACATCCGGCTTGGCTCCTTGCATTCCTCGGCCATGTTGACCGAGTCCTCGAAGCCGACCATGGCGAAAAAGGCGAGGGTGGTGGCCGCAATGACCGGCCAGAAGACACCGCCGTTGTTGGGCGCCGCAAAGGTCCAGGCCCGGGAAACGTCGCCCTGACCGCCGGCGATGGCCCATAAGCCGATGCCGATGATGATCAGCAGGCCGGTCAGTTCGACCGCGGTCAGCAGCACGTTCATCTTGACGCTTTCCCCGACGCCCCGGAAGTTGATGGCGGCAACCAGAGCGATGAACCCGACCGCGATCAGCGGTACGCCCCAGGCACCGAGATCGAGGCTGAGCGAGGTCGCGAAGTTGGCGGCGAAAGCGCGCGATGCGGTCGCCGCCGAGGTAATGCCCGACGACATCACCGCAAAGGCCACCAGGAAGGTGACGAAATGGATGCCGAAAGCCTTGTGGGTGTAGAGTGCGGCGCCGGCAGCTCGGGGATATTTGGTGACCAGTTCGAGATAGCTGAAGGCGGTCAGGAGGGCGACGACGAAGGCGATCAGAAACGGCAGCCAGACCACTCCTCCGACCTGCTTTGCCACCTGGCCGGTCAGGGCATAGATGCCCGTGCCGAGAATATCCCCCACGATGAACAGCAGCAGCAATCCAGGCCCCATGACCCGGTGGAGTTCCGTCTTCTGTTCGCCCAATTCCGCGACCGGCTCTTTCATAAGCTCCTCCTGATGTTTGTCGATTCCCTCCGACAGATCGTTCAATGGGAACAAGCGCCGGTTGTTCCCGAAAAAATAGGGGTTTCAAATCGTTCCGTCCCAAGCCAAGGGCGCGACGCAAAATCCTCATTAAAACTTGCACTCGGTGCAAATATATCCTAAGTGTAAGGGTGTGGGCGCTGCACTGCACAATTCTGCAGCGGATATACGCGTTTGTCTCGAACGGGGGTTCCCATGCCTTGGAATTGCCATGCGGGCTGTGAAGGTCGGCGGAATACTCGATTGCATTTTCAAACCGGTGAGTCTCTGACCATGACAGCAGATGCCGCATTCTCCGATTTCCTGCATTTCTTCCGTTCTTGGATCAGCAATCCATTGCGGGTTGCGGCGGTGGCGCCTTCGGGGGATTCGCTCGCGCGGCTGATGACCCAGGAGATCGCTCCCCTCGATGGGCCGGTCATCGAACTCGGCCCGGGCACGGGCGTGTTCACCCGTGCGCTGCTGGCCCGCGGCGTTGCCCAATCCGACCTTACCCTGATCGAATACGGTCCGGAATTCGTTCCCGGCCTGCAGCGGCGGTTTCCGGAAGCGCGGGTTCTGCAGATGGACGCGGCAAAGCTCGCCCATGAAGATATTTTCGAGGGGGAACCGGTCGGCGCGGTCATCAGCGGCTTGCCGCTGCTCTCCATGTCACCGCGCAAGATTACCGCGATCCTCGGCGGCGCCTTTACCTATATCCGTCCGGGCGGTTCGTTCTATCAGTTCACCTATGGGCCGCGCTGCCCGGTGCCACGGCCGATCCTCGACCGGCTGGGTCTGAAGGCCGTGCATATCGGCCACACCGTGCGCAACCTGCCACCGGCTGCCGTCTACCGGATTTCCCGCCGCAAGCCACTGGACCTGACGCGGGAGCGTTCCAGGTATCGTGCCGAGGCAGACGCCGGTCCGGTCCACAATGCCGACGAAGCGGGCGGCTGAACAAAATCGGATGCAATGACCAGCACGACTGATGGCGCCAAGGAAGGCCGGCGGGAGCTCAAGCGCCGGCAAACCCGGCAACGCATCGAGGAAGCGGCGATGAGCCTGTTCCTCGAGCAAGGTTTCGATGCCACGACCATCGAGGAAATTGCCGAACGGGCCGAGGTTTCGAAACGCAGTTTCTTCGACTATTTCCCGTCCAAGGAAGAGGTCGTGTTCGCCTGGCAGGACGGTTTTGCCGACCATCTGATGGCGGCGATCGCGTCCAGGCCAGCGGACGAGCCGGCGGTCAAGGCCGTGCAACACGGCCTCGTCAGCGCCATTGTCTCGGCAGCCGACGAAAGAGCGATGGCACTCGGAGAGCTGATCCGCCGCACGCCAACGCTGAAAGCCCGCGACCAGCTCAAATATGCCAAGCTCGAGCTGAAGCTCACGGAAGCGCTCAAGGCTCGAAGCCGGAGCGACGAGGAGCGGCTGCGCGTGCGCCTGCTCGCCGCTGTGGTCATAGGCGCCTTGCGGGCGGCCGGAGAGCTCTGGAACGAACAGCCGCCGGGCACCTCGCTCGAAACCTTCGCGCATCAGTTCTTCGGCGATTTCTGGAAGACGCTTGCCGATTTCGGCAACGAGGGGCAGGGGCACTGATCAGATTAGGCTGAGCGTCGCCGCAGCGAGCACGACGTAGCGTAGCGCCTTGCCGATGAACACCAGGATCAGGAAGGTCGGCAGCGGTTCCTTGAGCACACCGGCCGCGACCGTGATGGCGTCACCGCCGATCGGCAGCCAGCTCAGCAAAAGCGACCATTTTCCGTATTTTCGATACCAGGCCTGCGCCTTGTCCAGTTTTTCCTCGCTGACCGGAAACCAGCGGCTGTCGCGAAATCGCTCGATGCCCCGACCGAGCAGCCAGTTGACCGCAGCGCCCGCCGTGTTGCCGACCGAAGCAACCAGCAGCAGGCCGACGAGCGAATACCGGTCGGCCAGGATAAGCCCGACCAGGATCGCTTCCGACTGCATCGGAAAGATCGTGGCGGCGATGAAGGCGGCGGAGAACAGCCCTGCATAGGCGGCGAAATCGAACATGATGGAGAGCTATAGCGGAGCCAATGAAAAAGGGCGGATGAAAAATCCGCCCTTCTGATTTCATAACAAGGAGCCTCAGGCCTGGCTTGGGCGCTCGCCGTCGCCGACGGTCTTTTCGCCGGTGGCTTCGGCCTGCGCCTTGTGGCGGGTGCGCCAGTCGCCAAGGAAGAGCAGGATCGGCGCTGCGATGAAGACCGACGAGAGCGCTGCGACCGCGATACCGAAGACCATCGGCACCGCAAAGCTTTCCACCGCGCTGCCGCCCCAGATCGCCATGGGCAACAGGGCCAGGAAGGCGGTTGCCGAGGTATAGAGGCTTCGGGCGAGCGTTTCGTTGATCGACAGGTCGATGACGTCACGCAACGACATCTTCTTGTAGAGCCGCATGTTTTCACGCATGCGGTCGTAAACGACGACCTTGTCGTTGACGGAGTAACCGACCAGCGTCAGCAACGCCGCGATAGCCGTCAGGTTGAAGTCGAGACCGGTCAGAGCGAAGAAGCCGACTGTCTTCGTCACGTCGAGGACGAGCGTCGCGATCGCGCCGACGGCGAACGGCCATTCGAAGCGTGCCCAGATGTAGATCATCATGGCGATCGAGGCGAGACCGACCGACAGGAAGCCGGCGGTGGCAAGCTCGCCGCTGACCTTCGGGCCGACGACTTCGGTGCGTTCCACCTTGGCGGTCTGGTCGATCTTGGTGATCTCCGCCTTCAGCTTTTCGACGGCTTCCGTCTGGGCCTGTTCGCCGCCGGGCTGGCGCTCGACGCGGACAAGCACGCGGTTTTTGCCGCCGAATTCCTGCAGGGCCACTTCGCCGAGGCCAAGTTCTCCAAGGCCTGAGCGGAAGGCTGCAAGGTCGGTCTGTTGCGTGGTGGTGACTTCCATCTGGATGCCGCCGCGGAAGTCGACGCCATAGTTGAGGCCCGGCGTGAAGAACAGCACGACCGAGGCGATCGACAGGATGACCGAGACGCCGATGCCGAGGAAACGGCCCTTCATGAAGTGGATATGGGTGCCGTCCGGAACGAGCTTGATCGGCAGCAGCGGCCTGATGTCGATCTTCTTCAGCTTCCTGCGGGCGGTGATGAACACCATCGCGACGCGAACGACCGACACGGCCGTGAACATCGAGATCATGATGCCGAGGCCCATGGTGACGGCGAAACCGCGCACCGGACCGGAGCCGAACCAGAAGAGCAGGACCGTGGCGATCAAGCTGGTGACGTTACTGTCGACGATGGTCGAATAGGCGCGCTTGAAGCCCGCGTCGATCGCCGCAAAGGCGCTGCGGCCCTTGCGCGTCTCTTCCTTGATGCGTTCGTTGATGAGGACGTTGGCGTCCACCGCAAGGCCGATGCCGAGCACGACGCCGGCGATGCCGGGCAAGGTCAGCGTCGAGCCGATCAGCGTCAGGCCGGCGAAGGTCAGGATGACGTTGATGAACAGCGCGACGTTCGCGAGGATGCCCCAGGTGCCGTAGAGAAACAGCATGAAGGCGACCACCAGGCCGAAACCGATGATGCCGGTGAAAATGCCCATCTCGATGGCATCGGCGCCGAGGTCGGCACCGACGGTGCGTTCCTCGATGACGGTCAGCTTGGCGGGCAGGGCGCCGGCGCGCAGCAGCGCAGACAGCGTGTTGGCTTCCGAAACCGAGAAGCCGCCGGAAATCTGGCCCGAACCGCCGGTGATCGGCGTGCGGATAACCGGAGCGCTGAGAACCTTGTTGTCGAGCACGATCGCGAAGGGACGGCCGACATTCTGCTGGGTGATCTGCGCGAAGCGGTTGGCGCCGGCGCTGTCGAAGCGGAAGTTCACCACCGGTTCGTTGGTCTGCTGGTCGAAGGCGGCGCGGGCATCCGTCAGACGGTCGCCGGACAGTTCCACGCGGTCGAGGACAGGATACTGGTTGCCGCTCTCGTCGGCGAGCATGGTGACGCCGGCCTCGCCCTGCTGGCCGAGCAGATGGAAGCTCATCTTGGCGGTCGAGCCGAGGAGCTGGCGAAGACGGGACGGATCCTGCTCGCCCGGAAGCTGCACGAGGACGCGGTCCGAACCGACGCGCTGGATGGTCGGCTCGGCGACCCCGACCTGGTCGACGCGCTGGCGGATGATTTCAAGGCTCTGCTCGACAGCCGCGGTGATGTGCGAGTTGATACCCGCTTCCGTCTGGGCGATCGAGATCGTGTTGTCGGTCGGCGTGGTGATCGCGAGATCGCTGCCGCCGACGCTGGTGCCGAGGCCGATCGGGTTGGCGAGCGTCTGGAGTTCCGTCACGGCTGCGTCGCGCTGGGCCGCGTCACGCACCGCAACGGTGATCGTATCGCCGGACCGGCGGATCGCCGAAGTGTTGATGTTCTTGTCGCGCAGCGCGCGGCGGGCGTCCTGCAGCAGGCTCTGGATGCGTTCGTTGATCAGGTCGGGACGGTCCACCTCGAGCACGAGATGCGAGCCGCCGCGCAGGTCGAGGCCGAGTGCCACGCGGCTATGCGGCAGCCACGACGGCATGCGGTCGAGCGCCGACTGGGGAATCACGTTCGGTAGGGCGACCAGAATGCCGAGAATGATGATGACGGCATAGCTCGCCACCAACCATGGGGAATTTCTCATATGTTTAATCCTGCTGGGCCCGAGCCTCGCTCTGTCGAGCGGTTAGGGCAGAATGCTGATGTCGTTCAAGCGCTTGGCGCGCGATATCTCAAACGCGGGCCGGCGGCGCGCGCGGCAGCGAACCATGCCAGAACGCGGAGGCTGCCGGATGGGAAGACGGTTTCGGAGAGAAGGCCGGAGCGAAGACCGGGAAAGTGATCTCGGTGGCGTGGGCTTCCAGCGCACCGCCGCCCGTGTGCCAATGGGCGCCTGTGGCGTCCTTGCGGTCCATGGCGGCCAGTGCGCGCAAAGGTTCGCGCTTGGTCAGGTGCGGAGTGTCGCTGGTCCTGTCGGCCGAAAGGATGCCGCGGGGGAACTGAACGTCCTTGACGACGCTCGACAGCAGGCCGAACAGGGCGGCGATCAGCAGAGCGGCGGCAAAGACCGGCCAGCGCGACAGGTGACTTTCCTGTTCGCGTCGGTCTCTCGTCCGCTTGTCCTGCGGAAACAGCGCCATCCGCATCAGCTCCGGAGCGTTAGAAATCCCGAAGTCCTTGCTTCGGAACGGAATGCCGCCTTCTAAAGGAGAGGTTCGAGGCGGTCAATCTCCAGTCGGCCGGCATCATAACGGCAGATTGCGGCGGCATTTGCGCCTATCAAGGCATTGCGGTCTGAAATCGGGCTTTTACGGATCTGACCGCATGAGGCCAACAGGAGGCAGCTCTATTTGTGGATCGGGTCCTTCCACAGGACTTCCTCCGGCTTCTCGATCGGTTCGATGTCGAGATTGACGACCACCGGGTCCTGGCCGGAGCGACACAGGACGCATTCCAAAGTCTCGTCCGGGCTGGCATTGATCTCCTGGTGCGGCACATAGGGTGGCACGTAGATGAAATCGCCGGGGCCGGCTTCCGCCACGAATTCCAGGTTGTCGCCCCAGCGCATCCGCGCTTTTCCCTTCAGCACATAGATGATGCTTTCGAGATCGCCGTGGTGATGGGCGCCGGTCTTGGCGTTGGCATGGATCGTCACCGTGCCGGCCCAGATCTTCTCGGCGCCGGCACGGGCATTGTTGATCGCGGTCGCGCGGTTCATGCCGGGGGTTTGGGCGGTATTGGGATCGAGCGAATTGCCGGGAATGACTTTCACGCCGTGCTCGCGCCAATCGACGTTGGAATGACCGTCATGGTCATCGTCATGAGGGTGGTGATGATCGTCGTGGCTATCGCTCAAGATCGTTACTCATTGACTAGGACGGGGCTCACCAACTCTTGCGAGTAGGGGGTCCGCGAGCCCCTGACCGGCGTCATGCCGGCTGAAGGCCACGTAGCTTTGCTCGACGAACATGATCAATGGGAACATCCCGAATGTCAAAGACTTGGTAAGGAAAGAATGACTTTCCTGTTTCAGATCAACGCACCGTCACGCGTCGATGGCCCCTTTAGCCTCTCCCGCGCGAGCGGCGGATCGAACCGCCTCTTGCCGGTTGCACCGCGGATCGAGTCGCGAACATCGTCAGGGTTCGTGGGTGAAGGAGCCTTATACGCCCTGGATGAGCGGCAGGACTTCAACGGAGCCCTGGTAGATCATGTCGAGGGCCACATAAACGATGACGGCCAGGCCGACATAGGCGATCCAGCGGAAGCGGGACAGGAGTTTGGCGACGAAGTTGGCCGCCACGCCCATCAGCGCGATCGAGATGATCAGGCCGAGGATCAGCACTATGGAATGTTCCTTGGCGGCGCCGGCGACGGCGAGCACATTGTCGAGCGACATGGAGACGTCGGCGACGACGATCTGGGTTGCGGCCTGGAAAAAGGTCTTGTTGGCGGCCTTTTGCTTCGCTTCGGCGGCCGCATGGGCGTCGTCGTTGTGGCCTTCGCGCAGTTCGCCCCACATCTTCCAGCAGACCCAGCCGAGCAGCAGGCCGCCCGCAAGCTGGAGCCCCTTGATCGCCAGAAGATAGGTGGCGACCACCGCGAACACGAGGCGCAGCACGGTGGCGGCGGAAATGCCGAAGATGATCGCTTTTTTGCGGAGTGCGGCTGGAAGACCGGCGGCAGCCAGGCCGATGACGATGGCGTTGTCGCCGGAAAGAACGAGGTTGATGGCAACGACCTCAAGAAGAGCCGCAAAGCCACCTGCGGTGAAGAGTTCCATCATGAAGCGTCAACCTGAACCGGGAGTAGATTGAGGGGATGAGACTATGCTGATCTTCCAGCGACGTTTAATGCGGATTGGTACAGAATATTTCCAGGCGCTTGGCAAGCGCATTTTGCGTTCCGTCAAATGGCATAGTCCTTTATCGAAGCTGATTTCGCCCCGGGGAGAAGGCAGGTTGTCCGGGTAGTAGCTTTCATCCGCTCTACCTCCACTTGCCGCGACTCACCTGCCTCCTATATGGCCTCACGGCGGAGCGGGTCCCCAACCTGCCACTCACGGTGCGGAGATTTTCTCGCCTGGGGATGCTGTGGGGGCAGGCGTCCAAAGGATGAAGGAGACGTTGATGGCGCAGAAGGCCGTTGTGCTTGTCGTCGAGGATGAACCGCTGATCCGCTTCACCACGCTCGATGCGCTGGAGGAAGTCGGGCATCTCGTACTGGAAGCCGGCAATGCCGACGAGGCGATGGTGCTGTTCCGCAACCGCGACGATATCGACATTGTCTTCACAGACGTCAACATGGCCGGCTCCATGGACGGCATTCAGCTTGCTCAGCGTATCCGCGCCATCCGCCCGAGCATCGGCATCATCATCACGTCGGGCGTTGTCAGCCTCGATCCGATGCTTCTGCCGACCAACACGGTGTTCCTGCCGAAACCCTATCAGCACGACCTGCTGTTGTCCTCTATCCACGAGATGATGCCGGGCTGAACATTGGTGGGCCGAAGACGGCTTGCAGGAACCAAGTGGCATGGCTTCCGGTTATCTCCTCCGATCAACCGGAGGAATTTTCAGATGCTGAAGAGGCCCATCGCGCTTTCCGCCCTCTTGCTGTCGCTCGCAGTACCCGTCTTGGCCCAGACATCCGGCCCTGGCGCAACTCCCACCTTGCCTGGCACGACGACGACCACACCCGGTGCTAATTCCGCCGCCACGACGCTTCCCGGGGTTGCCGATCCGACGACGACCAACAGCACGACCGGCACCGTCGATCAGGAAGATCACTGCCAGCCGCCGGGGACGCCGAGCAATACCAATCCAAGCGCCGAAGCCCCGACGCTGCCGCGGCCTGAACAGGCGTGCAACTGATAGAGACGCGAAAACGCCTTTACTCTTCGTCAATCTCTATTAAGTTGGTAGACATTGAAGCGGTCACGGAAGCGGATCCAAAACCGTCTTTCCCTGGCTCCCAAGACAGCCTTTCGCCCAAAGCAACCAAGGACGAGGAGTGTGCTTGATGACTTATGATGTCGCCGTCGTCGGTTCCGGTTTTTCCGCAATCGCCCTTACCATCAATCTCCTTCGCTTCCTGCCGGGCTCCGCCTCGATAGCTGTGGTCGGCGATGATCCTGGCTTCGGGCGGGGCACCGCCTATCGCACCGAATTTTACCTGCACCGTCTCAATGTGCCTGCCGCGCGGATGAGCGTGTTTCCGGATCGGCCGGACGATTTCGTCGAATGGCTGCGCCGCCAGGGCAGGGCCGCCTTTCCCGAAGATTTCGCCTCTCGCGGCGACTACGGCCTCTACCTGCGCGACACCCTGGCTTCGCTGCTGAGGCCCCGCGAGCGGCGCGCGCATGTCGATTTCATCCGGGCGAAGGCCACTGCCTGTGTCCACTGCGAACAGGACGGGCTCGTCTTCCATCTCGACAATGACGGCGAATTGCGTGCCCGTGCCGTGATCCTTGCGCTCGGCGTTGGCAATGCCGATCTGCCCCTGCCGAAGGATCGCATCGATCCGGAGGTCGGCGCCCGAACCATCGACAATCCTTGGCGCCTCGGCTGGCTTTCGCGTGTGGGCCGCACCGACGAACTCTGTATCTTCGGTTCCGGCCTGACGATGATCGACCAGGTCCTGTCGCTGCGGGCCCAGGGCCATCGCGGCCGCATCCATGTCCTGTCGCGGCGCGGACTGGTGCCGCATCCGCATCCGACAAGGCGCGCCGCTCCGGTCACGCCGGACCTGCCCGATATCCGGGAGATCAGCGCGCTGCTTCACGCTTTGCGCCGGCAGGTGGAGAACGGAGCCGACTGGCGGGGCGTCGTCGACGGCCTGCGACCACAGACCCAGGCTTTGTGGCAGAGCCTCAGCGCCGATCAGCGCTCCCGGTTCCTTCGGCACGCGTTGGCCTGGTGGAATGTCCATCGTCATCGTATCGCGCCGGAGGTATTTGCGCGCTTCGACGCGCTTCTGAAGGATGGCACGGTGACGGTCCATGCCGGCTTCCTCCGCTCGATCGACAGCGATGGCGAGGGTGCGCGTGTCCGGTTCAGGCAGCGCGGGACGCCTGACATCGTCTCCCTCCATGCCGACTGGATCGTCAACTGCACGGGCATGGAGCGCGCAGGCATCGGCCATTCGCCGCTGCTGACCGAGATGCGCAATCGACAGATGATCTCCATGGACGAACTCGGACTTGGCATTTCCGTCGATCGGCACTCTCGGGTTCTCGATCCGGAGGGCCGGCCGCAACCGGGCCTGTTTGCAGCCGGAGCGCTCACCGCCGGCCAGTTCTGGGAGATCACGGCGGTGCCGGATATCCGTGTGCAGGCCAAGGCGCTTGCCGAGGAGATCACGACCCAGATCGCCCGCTCTGCGCAGCGGACAGCCCGCATCGCGTAAACGGGCATTCCAGGAGCATGATTTTCTTCCGGCGGGATATCTGCGGCAGGTTCCTTGCTTTCATGCTGCGGTACCGACGCTAATCTGGAGAAAGTCATTGCGCAGAGAGGAATTTCCATGGCCCTGAAACTCGTCGGTCTTGCGGGTAGCTATAACCGCCCATCCAAGACCTTTGCGCTGGTCGAGCACATCGCCTCCGTCGCTGCCGAACGTTATGGATTCGATGTCCGGCTTCACGACCTCACCGATGTCGGCCCGTCTCTCGGTCAGGCGCAACGCCAGGGCGATCTCGACGAAGCAGCCGGCAAGGTGCTCGCCGATGTGGTGGATGCCGATTTCCTGATCGTCGGTTCGCCGACCTACAAGGGCAGCTATCCCGGCCTGTTCAAACATTTCATCGACCTGATCGATCCGGAACAATTGCGCGCCAAGCCGATCCTGATCACCGCAACCGGCGGCGGCGACCGGCACGCATTGATGGTCGAACATCAGCTTCGACCGCTCTTCGGCTTCTTCATGGCCCATACATTGCCGACGGCCGTCTACGCGTCCGATCGCGATTTCGTCGACTATCGGATCGTCTCGGAGTCCCTGCAGCAACGGATCGGTTTTGCCGTTGACGAGCTTGCCGCCTTCTTCCCCGTCCGGGAGCTCGCCGCCGCCGAGTAACTTTACTTTCGCCGGATTTGTCGTCATCAATCCCCGCCATCGCAATCCGGAGGGGAACGCATGACGATCGAAGAAGACATGGCGAAGATCGCGGAACAGGAGAAGGCACTCGTCTTCGAACGGTTCGACCTGACCACTGCCTGGGACCTCGGATCGCTGCTTCGCCACATGGCCGTCGAGCGGGGCCTGAGCGTCGTCATCGACGTGCGGCTGCATTCGATGCCGGCCTTCTACACAGCATTGCCGGGCACGACCGCAGACAACGAAAACTGGGTACGCCGCAAGCGCAATCTGGTACTCCGCTTTTTCCAGTCGAGTTATGCAATCGGGCGGAAGCTCGAACTCCAGGGCGACACGGTGGAACGCCGATATGGTATTTCCGCAGCGGACCACGCGCCGCATGGCGGCAGCTTTCCGATCAAGGTCGCCGGTGTCGGCTGCATCGGGGCCGTGACGGTGTCGGGCCTGCCGCAGCGCGAGGATCATAACATGGTCGTCGAAGCCCTTGCCCGGATGACCGGCAAGGATATCTCCACACTCCGTCTCGACTAGGGAGATATGCCATGGCGCAGACCGATGTAAAAACCCCCGAGGAAGTTTTCACCTTCTGGTTCAGGGAACTCACCCGCAAGGACTGGTTCGAGAAGAACGAGGCGCTCGACGAGGCAATGCGCCGGCATTTCGCGGCAACTCATCTTTCGCTTGCCCGCGGCGAGCTAGACGCTTGGCGGACATCTCCAGAAAATCGGCTCGCAGCGGTGATCGTGCTCGACCAGCTTTCCCGCAATCTCTATCGCGGCACTCCGCTTGCCTTTGCAACGGATTGGCTGGCTTTGCGTGAGGCCAGGCTGGCGATCGAAGCTGGCGCGGATATGGCTGTCCTGCCCGAGCAGCGCGGATTCTTCTATCTACCTTTCGAACACTCGGAAACGCTCGCCGATCAGGATCGCTCGGTTGAACTCTTCGCCCTGCTGGGTGATCCGGAATATCTGGATTATGCGGAACGGCACCGTGTGGTGATCCGCGAATTTGGCCGTTTCCCACACCGCAATGCGCTGCTCGGCCGGGAATCGACCGCCGCCGAGCTGGAATATCTGGCCAGGCCCGGCGCCGGTTTCTGATCTTAAAGGCAATTATCGACGGAACATACGTGCGACGGCAATCAGGATGCATGCACCGATGAAGCCGGCAATCAGATAGCCGATCCAGCCGCCGAGCGCGACGCCGAAGACTCCGAGAATGGCATTGGCGATGATGGCGCCGACAATGCCCAGAATGATGTTCATGATCAAGCCCATGTCGCTTTTCATGAACTTCTCTGCGAGCCAGCCGGCAATGCCGCCGATGATGATGGCTGCGATCCAGCCGATACCTGCCTGTTCCATGACTTACCCTCAGTGGTTGTTGGGACGGGGAAACGCGGAGAAATGGTCCAGGTTCCGGGAATTGGAACAATTCCCGGAACCTGATTGCAGCATTCCTTTTCTTCGCCCAGAAGTCACTCTATTTTCGCGGACGAATCCGATCGAAAGACAAAAGAGCAGACATTTGACAGAACTTTCCACGACCGGCCCTTCAACCATCCAGCGGATAACCCGCGTGCTTCTCACGGCACTCATGATCGCCGTCGCCCAACTGGGTTCGTCGTCGCCTGTCCTGGCCCAGACGCCACAGCAGACGCAGGGACAGCGCCAGGAGCAGGTGCCACCCGACGTCACCCTCGATTCGATCAATTCGGACATGAAGGGAAAGATCGACACGATCCGCCAGCAGCTCGACAGCTTCCGCAACCGTATCCAAAGCGACGCCGACGACGATGCACGTCTGGCGGAACTGAGGGTCCAGGCAGAAACGATCGTCGGCGAAATGCGCTCGGCGTCGGATGCCATGCGCACCCGCGTCGAACAGATCCAGGCCCGGCTCAAGAGCCTCGGCGAGGCGCCGGCAGCCGGCCAGCCTCCGGAAGCGCCCGCGGTCGTCGAAGAGCGCAACCGGCTGCTGAACGAGCGCTCCGAGCTCAATCTTATCGTCGACGACGCCGGCCAGCTTTCCAACAGCGCGAACCAGGTCGCCAACACGATCACCAATCTGCGACGCACGCTGTTTACCCAGACGCTGTTCCGCCATACCGAGCTGTCGGGCGAATTGTTCGCCGATGCCGGCCACGCGTTCGTGGCCGAGGTCAGGAATTTCGGTTCCACCTTCAGCGGCTGGATCAGTTTCGTCTGGAAATTCAAGAAGCTGCAGCTGCTGGGCGCTCTGGCGCTGTCGCTTGGGGCGGCCATGCTCTTCCTGTCGGGAGGATACCGGCTGTTCGGGCGCTTCATCCGGCGAAACGACCATGAGCATCCTTCCTACATAAGGCGTTTGTCGGTAGCGTTCTGGTCGACGGTCATCCAGACCGTGTCGCTGGCGGCTTTCCTGGTCGCGTCCTTCCTGTTCCTCGACGGGTTCAATGTGCTGCGGACGGATATCACGCCGATCGTGGTGACCTTCTTCGGCTTCGTCTGGTTCGTCAATTTTGTCTGGAAGCTCACCTATGGCGTATTGGCGCCGGGCGAACCGGAGTGGCGGCTCGTCCGCATCACCAATCGCGGTGCCCGCCTGCTGACGCTCGCCGTACTCGCCATGGCGATCGTCAACGGGCTCGACTATCTGCTCGGGGCGATCAGTGAGGCGCTGAATTCGCCGCTGGTTCTGACCATCGTCAAAAGCCTGCTCGCCTCGGTCATCATCGGCCTGATCCTGATCGCCATCTCCTTCGTCCAGCCGCGGCTTGTCGAGGGCGAGGATCCCGATGGGCCCGGACACCGGTGGCCGCGCTTCTTTCCGCTGTTCCTGCGTATCATGGGCCTGCTCCTGATCCTGTCGGTGCTCACGGGGTATGTGGGGCTTGCCCGGTTCGCTTCGACCCAGATAGTGCTGACCGGTGCGGTGATCGTGCTGATCTATATCGGGCTCTTGTCGGGCAGGGCGGTTTCGAAACAGGGATCGTTCACGGATACGGCGGTCGGCCGCCGGCTCGCCGAGCGCTTCAATTTCGGCGAGGTGTCCCTCGACCAGGCAGGCCTCGTCGCGGGACTTGGCATCTATGCCTTTGCGCTGATCCTCGGCATCCCCCTCATCCTGCTGACCTGGGGCTTCCAGATTGCCGATATCGAAGCCTGGATCTACAGCTTCTTCACGCAGATCCGGATCGGCAACATCTCGATCTCGATCGTCGGCATTCTCGGCGGCATTCTGCTTTTCGGCCTCGGTTTCGTCGTCACGCGCTGGGTGCAGAAGTGGATCGACGGCAATGTGCTGGCGCGCAGCCAGGTGGATCTCGGCGTCCGCAACTCGGTCAAGACCGGTATCGGCTACCTCGGCATCGGGCTTGCGGTCATCGTCGGCGTCTCGGCCGCGGGCATCGATCTCTCGAGCTTCGCGCTGGTGGCGTCCGCCCTGTCGGTCGGCATCGGTTTCGGTCTCCAGAATATCGTCTCGAACTTCGTGTCCGGTCTCATCCTGCTCGTCGAGCGGCCCTTCAAGGTGGGCGACCATGTGGTGACCGGGGCGACGGAGGGTATCGTCAAGCGCATTTCGGTACGCGCAACCGAGATCGAGACCTTCCGCAAGCAGTCGATCATCGTCCCGAATTCAGACCTCATCAATTCGCCGGTCGGCAACTGGACGCATCGCAACAAGATCGGCCGTTCCGAAGTGCCGGTCGCGGTAAGCCACCATGCCGATCCGCAGAAGGTGATGGATATCCTTCTGGAACTGGTCGATCAGGTGCCGGAAGTGCTGCGCAATCCGGAACCGCACGTGGAGTTTCTGAGCTTTGGTCCTTCCTCGCTCAATTTCGAACTGAGGTTCCATCTGGCCGACATGGGCGAGGGCTTGAGAATCCGCAACAATCTGAGGATCGCCATCCTCAGGCGGTTCAAGGAGGAGGGGATCGAGATCCCGTTCCCGCAACAGGAAATCATCTTTCACCGGGGCCGACCGATCCCGCAGGAGGAGCACGATGCAAGAGGGGGCGCATGACCGTCCCTCCGGTCCGAGCCCGCGACCATTCTGATGATCGTCGCGGGCTGGCTCTTGGCATGTCGTAATCAGGCGTTTGGCCCGCCTGTCGGAATTGCATAGTCCCTGCAGTTTGCGAAAAGGCCGCACGAGGCCGAAGAGGGGTTCTTTCCATGAAGACACATGCACGGGCGGTGGTGATCGGCGGCGGCGTGGTCGGTGTTTCGACGCTTTATCATCTGGCGAAAAAGGGCTGGAGCGACGCCGTCCTGATCGAACGCAAGGAATTGACCTCCGGTTCGACCTGGCATGCGGCAGGCCTTCTGCCGCTGTTCAACCTCTCCTATTCGGTCGGCCAGCTGCATAAATATTCGGTGCGTTTCTATCAGGAACTGCAGGAAGAGACCGGCATGAATGTCGGTTTCTCGAAAGTCTCGAACATCCGCCTCGCCCGCACCAAGGACCGCTGGGAAGAGTACATGTATTATGCCGGGATCGCCGAGACGATCGGCGTAACGGTCAATATCCTGACGGCGGAACAGGTGAAGGAGATCTGGCCGCTCTGCGAGACGGACGGCATCCTCGGCGCCATCCAGCATCCCGACGACGGCTATATCCAGCCGGCCGACCTTACCCAGGCGCTTGCCAAGGGCGCGCGCGACCTCGGCGCCACGATCTATCGCAACACGACCGTGACCGCCATCGAACAACAGCCGGACGGGCTCTGGAAGGTGACGACCGACAAGGGCGAAATCACCGCCGAGCACATCATTTCCTGCACCGGCAACTTCGCCCGCAAGACCGGCGAGATGGTCGGCATCAACATTCCGGTCATTCCGGTCGAGCACCAGTACATCGTCACCGAGCCGCATCCGGCGATCCAGGAGCGCAAGGCCAAGGGCCTGCCGGAAATGGGCGTCCTGCGCGAATCGGACTCCTCCTGGTACATGCGCGAGGAGAATGGCGGCCTGCTGCTCGGGCCTTACGAAGTCGGAGCACCCGTCTGTTACGTCGACGGTCCGTCCGACGAGAGCGAATACGAGCTCTTCAACGAGGAACTCGATCGGCTGATGCCCTATATCGAGACCGCCATCGTGCGCGTGCCGGCCTTCGGCGACGTCGGCATCAAGAAGGTCTACAATGGTGCGATCGCCTACACGCCGGACGGCTCGCCGATTGTCGGTCCGGCGCCTGGCCTCAAGAATTTCTGGCTGAACGAAGGCCATTCCTTCGGCATCACCGCCGCCGGCGGCGCCGGCTGGCAGCTGGCGGAATGGATCGTCGATGGCGAGCCGACCGTCGACATGATGGGCGTCGATCCTCGCCGTTTCGGGCCTTACGCAACGGAAGGCTACCTCATCGAGAAGAACGAAGAGGCCTATGCCAATGTTTTCACGATGCATTATCCTGACGAAGAGCGTTCCGCCGCACGCCCCTTGAAGACGACGCCGGTCTATGATCGCTTGAAGAAGATGGGTGCCGTGTTCGGCTCCGTCTACGGCTGGGAACGCGCCAACTGGTTCGCGCCTGAAGGTTATGAAGTGCCTGCGGAAGACCTCGGCGTCGGCGTCGAGGTGTTGACGGCCCACAATCACGCGCCGGCGCTGGAAGATGGCCGGATCGTCGAAAAATGGTCGTTCCGCCGCTCGAACTATTTCGACCACGTGGGCAACGAGGTCAAGAATGTCCACGAGAATGTCGGCGTGCTCGACATGTCGGCCTTCGCCAAGATGGAAGTGTCCGGCCCGGGTGCGCGCGCTTTCCTCGACTCGATCTTTGCCAATGCGATCCCGAAGAAGCGCGGCCGCATCGCGCTCTGCCACCTTCTGACAAAACAGGGCGGGGTGCGTTCCGAATTCACCGTCTATGAATGGGCGCCGGATCGTTTCTATCTCGTGTCGGCGGGGGCCTATGAGGCGCATGACCAGGATTATCTGCGTAAGCTCGCGCCGACGGATGGCTCGGTCAAACTGACCCAGATCACCCAGAAGCTCGGCGTGCTGGTCCTGGCTGGCCCGAAGTCCCGCCAGGTCCTGAAGAAGCTCACCCGCACCAGCCTCGACAACAAGGATTTCCCCTGGCTTTCCGGCAAGGAGATTTCCGTCGGCATTGCGTCCGCCCATGCGCTTCGCGTCAATTTCGTCGGCGAACTCGGCTGGGAGCTGCATCACCCGATCGAGATGCAGAACTATATCTTCGACAAGCTGATGGAAGCCGGTGCCGAATTCGGCATCAAGCCTTTCGGCATCCGAGCCATGCTCTCGATGTCGGTCGAGAAATCCTACCGGCTGATCCCGCGCGAAATGTCGATCGAGTACAATGCCTATGAATCCGGCCTCGACCGGTTCATCAAGACCGACAAGGTATTTCTCGGCAAGGAAGGCCTGCTTTCCTACAAGGAAAAGGGGCTGAAGTGGAATTTCTGCACGCTGATCATCGAAGGCGCCAATGATGTCGATGCCCGCGGGTCGGAGGCGATCTACAACGAAGATGGCGAGCTGATCGGCCGCGCCACCAACGGCGCCTACGGCTGGCGTATCGGCAAGTCGCTGGCACTTGCGATGGTCAAGCCGGGCTACGCAGAGACCGGCACCAGGCTCAAGATCAAGATTCTCGGCAGCCTCTACAATGCCAGCGTCGTGGCGGAAAGCCCGTTCGACGCCGACAACGCCGCGCTGCGGGCCTGAAAACCGCTTAAAAGTAAGAAGTCGTTGACGTTAGCGGGCGGTCTTCGGGCCGCCTGTTCCGTTTTGATATCGTAATGTGGCTCCGATTAACGGTTCTGCAAACCGTTTCCATTAGGGATGTTTATCAGAGGGGATAATATCTTATTCGATAGGGGCACCATGACATTCCTCGGCATCTCCGGGATGCAGTATTCCGGCCAATCACTGGCAAACTCCCGCATCGTGCTTGCGGAGGATTCCAACGTCTTCACATCGATGATCGGGACCCGGCTCAAGGAGCTGTTCGGCATCGAGGTCGAGATTTGCCGCAACTTCGAGGAATTGCAGCTCGCCTATGACCGTTCCGCCGAACCGGTAATGCTGGCGATCTCCAATATCAATCTGCCAGGCGCGGAAAACGGGGAGGCGCTGGAGTATCTCGTCGATCTGTCGATCCCGACCATCGTCTTTACCGGGACCTTCCACGAAGAAACCCGCGACAAGCTGCTGACCAAGGACATCGTCGACTATATCCTCAAGGACAATGTCTTCGCGGTTGAAATGCTGGCCGAATCGGTCTGCCGGTTCCTTACCAATCATCGCCACCACGTCCTGATCGTCGACGACAGCCCGACCGCACGAGCGCTGCTCTCAAGCCGCCTGAAGCGCTACAATTTCCGGGTCAGCGTTGCCGAGAACGGGGCCAAGGCCTTGGATATCCTCAAGAAGAACCCGGATATCGGCCTCGTCGTCACCGACTACAACATGCCCGATATCGACGGTTTCGAACTTACTCGCCGCATTCGTTCGGTGCGGGGCTCGCATGAACTCAGAATCATCGGCGTTTCGTCCTCTTCGAACCGGCTGCTTTCGGCCCGCTTCCTGAAGGCCGGCGGCAATGACTTCATGCTGCGCCCCTTCATCGACGAGGAGTTTTACTGCCGCGTCAATCAGAACCTGGATACGCTCGTCCAGATCCGGTCGATGCAGGCCAGACGTCAGGAAACGGCGGTGAAGAACGTCGCCTGATCCCCGAAGGATTCCGCATGCCGTACCTTCTAAGCCAGCATTTCCGGGAGAAGGAGCACCCGACCTACGGTTTGGTGGCGTCGTCGCGCGTCCAGATGGAGGCGGCCGGTCTGGCCGCCGATCCGTTGACCGGTTTTGCCAACCTGACGGAGTTTTACCGGCTTGGCGAACCGTTGGTGAGGACATGTCTTTCCAAGGGGATGTCCTGTGCCGTCGCGATCGTGGACATCGACCATTTCCAGCGATTGAAGGATGTCCATTGCAAGGAAACCATCGTCCAGGTCGTCAATGCCACCGCCGCCAGGCTCAGGGCCGCGTGCGGCGGCAACCGGCATCTTTTTGCCCGGCTGGGTGATGAAGAGTTCGGCATGCTCCTGGTCGATCTCGATGGAGCCGCCGCGACGGAGTTGTGCGAAAAGCTGAGGCTGGAGATCGCCGGCATCAGGATCATTTTCGGCGATATCGATTTTCCGATCACCGTTTCGATCGGACTGGCGGAGGTCGGCGGCCCGGAAACGTTCGACAACTACCTGAATGCCGCAGAACAATTCCTGTTCATGGCGAGAAGCCATGGCCGGAATAGAGTGTTTTCGGACTACACGATGGTGCTGCAGGCGGCAGGCTGACCCGCCGCAAGCCCACGGCTCAGGCCACGACCCCAGTGCGCGACGTGTTCATGTTCAGCTTGCGCTCGGCCCGTTCCTGTTGCGGCGAACGGTTATAGACCTCGCGATAACATTTCGAGAAATGTGACGCGGACACGAACCCGCAGGCAACCGCCACCTCGACCACGGGCATCGAGGACTGCACGAGCAGGTGCCGCGCCCGGTCGAGCCGGATCTCCAGATAATAGCGCGCCGGCGAGCGGCCCATTTCCTGGCGGAACAGACGTTCGATCTGGCGCCTCGAGAGGCCGGCGTCGTCGGCGATCTCGACCAGCGACAGCGGCTCGGAGAGGTTGTTTTCCATGACCTCGATGATCGACAGGACCTTGGCGTTCTGGACGCCGAGGCGGGCCCGCAGCGGCAGGCGCTGGCGATCGTGCGGGTTGCGGACGCGGTCGGTCAACTGCTGCTCGCAGACGCGGTTGACGAGGTTCTCGCCGAAATCCTGGCTGATCAGGTTCAGCATCATGTCGAGAGAGGCGGTGCCGCCGGCGCAGGTATAGAGGTTCGAATCGACCTCGTAGAGATCCGCATAGACTTCGGCCTGCGGGAATGCCTCGGCAAAGCCCGGCAGGTTCTCCCAATGGATCGCGCAGCGCTTGCCGTTCAGCAGCCCGGCCTGGGCCAGAACGTGCGCTCCGGTGCAGAGGCTTCCAACGGCAATGCCGCGGTTATAGGTTTCGCGCAGCCAGGCGTTGACCGATTTGTTGTTGAATTCCTCCACGTAGACGCCCGAGCAGACCAGAACCATATTCGGACGGTTTTCACCGGAGAGGCTGCGACGTTCGTCGGCGAGAGAGGAGTTTACTTCAATGCCGATGCCGCTCGAGGAATAGACTTTTTCGCCGTCGGCGGAACAGAGCCGCCAAGTATAGGCCGAGTAACCGAGCATCCGATTGGCAATTCGGAGTGTCTCCACCGCTGCAGCAAAAGGCAGCATGGTGAAATGGGGAACAAGAAAAAAGACGAGAGAGCGCTTTGCCGCCGGGTTTTTGGTCATCACATTCATGCCGTCATTCCCCTTGTTCGTGGCCGTGCATTGCGGCCCGCTTTTCTTCAAAAGCGACATTGGCACGGGGAAAGGCGGCGGAGAAGGGCTTTCGGCGACAGGCTGATAACATTTTTGCGACATAGGCGGGTCGCAGGCTTAATTGCCGGAGGCTCGGGGCTCAAAGCGTGCCTCAGCCTGCATGGCCCGCTTCGCCGTTCATGCGTGCGGGCCATGGGGCGGGAGGGTTATCGGCTATGCGGTGCGGCATTGGTCGTCGGCCATCCGATGTCCTTGCGGATTTCTGCGGGCAGACCTTCCAGCATTCTTTCGGTCTGGCGACGGCGCCATTGATCGCGAAGCCTGACAACCGCGTCCAGGACGGGGCGGATGGGCGAGGCGAAAGATGACGGCCGGAAACGGGAGCGATCGCTCTCCTGATAGGTGATTATAGTCATGTCGGTTCTCCTTGGGTGCCTCATGGGACAACGCTCAGTCGGGACAATGAGCGCCATCAATTCATCAATCAATCGGATGTAAGTTATGCGTCTCATGAAATTCTGTTTGGTATCGACGCTCGCTTCCGATGTTTTTGAGTATGCCGCCCGTTTGACATTCAATCAAACGAAATGATATGGTGCTTAAGTTCAGAATTATTGATAGAGGCTGACATGACTGTTCCATTCCGCCCGCCGCTTCCGCTGCTCGATAATGACGTATTGCGCACGTTCGTGGCGATTGCCGAAACCGGCAATTTCTCGACCGCGGCCGATGCAGTTCTGCGTACGCCGTCTGCGGTCTCGATGCAGATCAAGAAACTGGAAGAGCAGCTGAAGACGACGCTTTTCCTGCGCGATGCCCGCTCGGTGTCGCTGACGCAGCATGGCGAGATGCTGCTTTCCTATGCGCGGCGCATGCTCGCGCTCTCCAATGAGGCAGTGTCGCGTTTCGTCATGCCGGAACTCTCCGGCGTGGTCCGTCTCGGCGCGCCGGACGATATCGCCGAACGGCTTCTGCCGAAGGTGCTGAAGGACTTCGGCGAGAGCTTTCCGGGCATCATGGTCGATGTCACGGTCGATATGAGCCTGGCGCTGAAGAAGCGCATGGATGAGCAGCGGCTGGATCTGGCGTTGATCAACTGTGCCACCCGGCCTTTCTCGACGGCCGGCGAGATGATTCACACGGAACGACTGGTCTGGGCCGGCGCAAAATGCGGCACGGCCTATCTGCGCGATCCGCTGCCGATCTCCGTCTGGGAAGACGGATGCGTGTGGAGACATGATGCCATTTCTCAGCTTGAGAAACACAAGCGGAGCTATCGCATCGCCTATGCCAGCGCCCATACGATGGCGCAGCGCGCCGCCGTGCTGTCCGATCTGGCGATCGCGCCGTTCCCGCGCTCCTACGTCACCGACGACATGCAGATACTCGGGGCGAAGGAGGGCCTGCCGGACCTGATCAACTTCGATATCCGGCTGTTGACGGCACCGCAGCTTTCCGTGCCGGGCAAGGCCGTGGCCGAAAGCATCCGCGAGGCTTTCGGCTCCCTGGTCGCCGCTGCTGCCTGATCCTACTCGCGGCTGCGGCGACGTCTGCGGCCGCCTTCTCCCGATGGCTCGGCCAGCGCCTTGCGCTCAGGCAGGGTGATGACCGCCGCCAGGTGCGGGAAGGCATCGACCTTGTTCGGCAGGGCCATGGCATAGACGAAATGCTCCTGGAATTTCGGTTCCAGAGCCGTCTCGATCTTCTCGATCCTGCTGACGGTTTCCTCGATTTCGCGCCGATAGCTACGATTGAGAAGGCACATCCGCGCGCCCGTGCCGGCGGCATTGCCCACCGACTTGACGCGGGCCAGGTCGCAATCCGGGATGAGACCGAGCACCATCGCATATTTCGGATCGATGAACGTGCCGAAGGCACCGGCAAGCCCGATGCGGTCGACATGGTCGACGCCCTGCTTGTCCATCAGCAGCTTGACACCGGCATAGAGCGCCGCCTTGGCGAGCTGGATGGCGCGCACGTCGTTCTGGGTCACGGTGATGCGCTGCTCGCCGTCATGCACGAGATAGGAGAAGGTCCGGCCGTTCTGGAGGATGCGCGGGCTGCGCTCCGCCATCGTGCCGTCCACCACGCCGTCTTCAGAGATCAATCCGGCCAGATACATTTCGGCAATCACTTCGATAATCGCCGAGCCGCAGATGCCGGTGATGCCGGTCGCAGCGGCAGCGTCGGCGAAACCAGGCTCGTCCGACCACGGCTCGATGCCGATCACCCGGAAGCGCGGCTCGAGGGTTGCGGCATCGATGCGGATCCGCTCGATGGCGCCGGGTGCTGCCCGCTGGCCCGACGAGATTTCGGCGCCTTCGAAGGCAGGACCGGTCGGAGAGGAGGCCGCGACGACGCGGGTCGAATTTCCGAGCACGATTTCCGCATTGGTGCCGATATCGACCAGCAGCATCATCTCCTCCTGCCGGTGCGGACCTTCCGACAGGGTTGCCGCCGCGGCATCGGCGCCGACATGGCCGGCGATGCAGGGCAGGAGATAAGTACGGGTGCCGTCGTTCATCGGCAGGCCGATCTCGGAGGATTTGACCTGAACCGCCCCGGAAACGGCAAGCGCGAAGGGGGCTCCGCCAAGCTCCGTCGGATCGATGCCGAGGAACAGATGGTGCATGATCGGATTGCCGACGAAGACGCTGTCTAGAATGTCGGTCCGCGACACGCCGCCGTCGGCGCAGACCCTGTCGATGAGGCCGTTCAACGCCTCGCGCACGGCCAGTGTCATCGCCTCGCGGCCGGCCGGGTTCATCATCACATAGGAGACGCGGCTCATCAGATCCTCGCCGAAGCGGATCTGCGGGTTCGATGTGCCCGCCGACGCCACGGTACGGCCCGACAGCAGCGACGAGAGGTGCATGGCGATCGTCGTCGAACCGATGTCGCAGGCAATCCCGTAGGCCTCGTTCTTCAGGCCGGGATAGAGAGCGACGAGGCGGGCGCGGTCGTCGTCCCGGTCCTTGTGAATTGCCGCCGTGACCTTCCATTCGCCCTTGCGCAGGATCTGCTGCACTTTCGGAATCAAATGGAAATCGACATCGAGATCGTCGAAATGCCAGTCGCTGGCAAGCGCCGCCTTCAGGCGGTCGAGATCGCCGAGCGGTTTTTCCATGTCGGGCTCTTCCACCTCGACATAACACATGCGGATCGCCGGATTGCGGTCGAAGACGCGCTCGTCGGCGGCCTTGCGGACCACCTGCGCGTTGATCACCGTATCCTGCGGCACGTCGACGACGAGATCGCCGAGGATCTGGGTCGAGCAGGAGAGGCGGCGCCCCTCGGGAAGGCCGCGCACGCGGTCGTAGCGCTCTTCCTTCGGGCCTGGCGGCGACAGATGGTCGTTTGCCGAGGTAATGCCGTGCTTGGCGAAATGTCCCTCCTGGACCGAGACCTGGCAGCGCCCGCAGGTCGCCCGCCCGCCGCAGACGCTCTCCACGTAGACGCCGAGCTGGCGCGCGGCATCGAGCACCGGCGTGCCGACCGGAAACCGGCCGCGCTTGCCCGACGGCATGAAGAGGACGAGGGGATCTCTCTTGGAAATATCCGCCATGATACCTGTACTTACTCCGTCCGCGCTCCAGCGCCGGCCCGTGCGGCCCGGCCGCCACGTCGGCCGCTGGCAGCCGAAGGTGCAGCCGTCGCAGCAGTTCCACCGCCTTCGACCGGCTTATAGTCGCGATAGGTCATGATCCAGTTACCGCAATTCTGATCCGTGCCGTTCAGCACGTTGGCGGCGCGCACCGCTTCCATTTCCTGCGGCCGGCAGGGGTTCATGATCGCCGATGTCATGCCGGCGCCGATCACCATCGGGATGAAGCCGGCATTGATGCCGTGGCGGTGCGGCAGGCCGAAGGAGATGTTGGAGAGCCCGCAGGTCGTATTGACCTTCAGTTCCTCGCGCAGGCGGCGCAGCAGCGCGAACACCTGCAGGCCTGCGGTTCCGAGCGCGCCGATCGGCATGACCAGCGGATCGACGACGATGTCGTGCGGCTTGATGCCGTAGTCGGCGGCGCGTTCGACGATCTTCTTGGCGACCGCGAAACGGACGTCCGGATCCATGGAAATGCCGGTCTCGTCGTTGGAGATCGCCACCACCGGTACGTCGTATTTCTTGCAGAGCGGCAGGATCGCCTCGAGCTTCTCCTCTTCGCCGGTCACCGAATTGACCAGCGGCCGGCCCTTGGCGACCTTGAGCGCCGCTTCGATTGCGGCTGTCACCGAACTGTCGATCGACAGCGGCACGTCGACGAGGCCCTGGACGATCTCCAGGGTCTGGACGAGCAGGCCGGGCTCGGTCTCGTTGGGATTGACCGAGGTGACCCCGGCATTGACGTCGAGCATGGTGGCACCCGCCGCCACCTGTTCCAACGCATCCCTGATGACCGTGTCGAAATTGCCCTCGATCATCTCGGCCGCGAGCTTCTTGCGGCCCGTCGGGTTGATGCGTTCGCCGATCACGCAAAAGGGCTGGTCGAAGCCGATCACGATCTCCCGGGTTGCGGATGCGACGATGGTGCGGGTCATTTCTTCCTCCAGGCGCGCGATGCGGCGCAGAAACGATGTGATTGTCTGAACGTCAGGCGGTTTCGCGGCCGCCGGTCTTCACCAGCGCGACGAGTTTTTCCCTGTCATAGGCTGCTTCGAGCTCGGCTGCCGCCCGGTCGGCTTCTGCTTCCAGATCGTCGGAAACGGCGATCGGATCGGCCTTGCGCCATTCCGCGAGATAGTCGTCGGTGCCGGCAGCGCCGCTGCGCATCGCGCACATGTCGATCGCCTCGGTGAAGCGCAGCGACAATTCCCGCTTGGCGGTCTGGCGGCCCTTCTTGATGATCACCTGCGCCGGAATATCCCGCCAGAAGACGACGATGCGGTCGGCCATGAATTCCTCCGTGTTGAGGCGCAGCATGCACGGGTGCGAGCCACAAGACTGCGCTTGTGACGACGTCGCACCCGGCAAAATACGACGCGGCGATGGGATTGCCTTGCTGTATGCCGGGCCGGATGCCGGTTACCAGATCTTCCGGGTCAGCCCGTGATAGAGCCAGGTCCAGATCGGCGGCGGGAAACGCAGTGCGGACGGGCCTTGCGGCTGGTACGGCTTCAGCGTGCCGTCGATCGCATCCTGAAGCGCGCGGACGCTGATATCGACGGAAGAGGCGGTCAGCAGCAGCGGATAGGTAGCGAGCGAATCCGAGCGCGCTGGGGCCACGCGATTCTCGTAGAGAGTCCCTCCGGTGTCGATCCCCTTGTCGACCAGATGCACGGTTGCGCCAAAGTTCTTCTCGTCGCCTTCGACGCGCGACCAGTAGCCGCCCATCTGGCCGCGATACATCGGGTTGATGCCGGCGTGGAAGTTGATGACCGGGCAGGGGACAGCGGCAAGCGTCGCAGGCGACAGGATGCGGCAGGATATGGTGAAGATAGCGGCAGGCTTCAGGCTTGTCACCGCTGCGTGACAGGCCGGATCGTTGAGGGAGGTCACGTGCGTCACGGGGATTGCCGGGTTGGGCTCGGCGGAATGGCCGTAGTCGCGGATGAGCTCCTCGGAGCGCCTTGCCGCCACGCTTTTGGTGAGCCGCGACGCGATCATCGTGGCCAGTTGGCCGAGCGCGGTGAGCCAGCCGAACCGCCGTGCGCGGCGTTTCAGCAGCGTGCCCTTCGATTCCGGCTGTTCCTCGACGACATGCAGGTCGGGAAAACGTTTTGCCAATGCGTTGATCATCACCTGCGGGTTCACCCCGCCTGATGTCATCACCACGATCCGAGAATTCCCGTCCTGCATCGATCCCTCCGCAAAAAGCTGAGGGCCGCACTCTTCCGCCGAAGGCCCGAAGAAACGGTTAAACCGAGCGTAACGCCTGCGTGAGGTCGCCGTAGCCGGTGAAGCGGTATTCGTATTCCAGGCCGAGATACTCGGCCGCCCCACGCGCCTTCTCCTGAAGGACCTTGTCCTCCTCCTGGCTCAGATAGACGAGCTTTCGGTAATTGCCGAAATAGATGTCCTTCAGCTGCGGGTGGCGGTCGAGGCCGAGCGGTTCGATGACGAAGGCCTCGAACTGGCGGGCAAGGAAGTCGGTCAGGAAGAATGAGAACAGATCTTCGTCCGCCTTTGCGGCAAAAGCGTCGTTTCCGGCGAAGAAGGAATAACAGTGCGGGCCCTCTATGCGGGCGATGCCCTCGCGTTCGCAGAGCCGGTCGATGTCGCCGCCGGTTCCACAATCGGCGTAGGCGAAGAAGATTTTTTCGAAGCCTGCGTCCCGCGCCTCGGCGACAGCTTTTTCCAGCCCCGGAACGATCTTCTGCGGATAGGCGTGCCAGATCGCCGGCAGACAGTTGAGGTCGATGTGACCCAGACCCTGCTGCCTGGAAACAGCGAGGATTTCCCTGGCGATCGCTCCGCAAGCGATCACGTGAACTTTTTCGCGAGTTGAACGTTCCTCTGCCGGAAATTCCATTTCCGCCACGATTTCATCTCTCTCCATTGGAGTATTCTAACATGACGGCCAAGACAGTCACGATGATCGCCGCTCTTCTCGCGACGATGGTTTCCCTCACCTCCTGCGGCAATACCATTCGAGGCATGGGCCAGGATACGGCCAATACCGTCAATGCCACTCAGGATGCGGGACGCCGGGTCGATCGCGCTGCTTCCCGCTAAGGCGTCGCCGTCAGCAGGCCGTTCGGCGCCTCAGGCGCCGGCGGCAAGGCTGTTGTGCTTGCGGCGGATATATTCCTTTGCCGTTTCGACAGCGACTGCCGCATCGCGGCAATAGGCATCGGCGCCAACCGCCTTGCCGAATTCCTCGTTGAGCGGTGCGCCGCCGACAAGCACGATATAGTCGTCGCGCATGCCCTTTTCCTTCAGCGTATCGATGACGACCTTCATATAGGGCATGGTCGTGGTCAACAGGGCGGACATTCCCAGAATATCCGGCTGTTCCCGTTCGATCGCATCGAGATAGTTCTCGACCGGGTTGTTGATGCCAAGATCGACCACGTCGAAGCCCGCTCCCTCCATCATCATGCCGACGAGGTTCTTGCCGATGTCGTGGATATCGCCCTTGACGGTGCCGATCACCATCTTGCCGAGTTTCGGAGCGCCGGTCTCGACCAGAAGCGGCCGCAGGATGAACATGCCGGCCTTCATGGCATTCGCCGACAGCAGCACTTCCGGCACGAACAGGATGCCATCGCGAAAGTCGATGCCGACGATGCGCATGCCCTCGACCAGGGCCTTCGTGAGGACGTCATAGGGCGTCCAGCCGCGAGCCAGCAGGATGTTGGTCGCCTCCTCGATTTCCTCCTTCAAGCCGTCGTAAAGATCGTCGTGCATCTGCTGCACGAGTTCTTCGTCGGAGAGTTCCGCCAGGATGATTTCGTCGTCGGACATGCAATGATTCCCTTCGTTCGAGGGGCCGGGTCGAAGGCCGGCAAATCAGACGGTTACCGTCCCGACTATCTGTACCTTTAATTTGCTTGGCAATTTCTTTCGTATGCGACAGCGGCGCGTCGGAAAAACGACGGAAGATCGCGGCGTGATGTCTGTCCTGTACAAACCCGTGACGCAGAAAGGCGGGGCTCCGCTTGCGCTTGAGCCTAGCATGGCGCATCAAAAAGCTTGAGGCGCTTTTCAAAGCGGAGGCGAGGAACATCATGGACGATTTGACCCCAGAGACGGAACCGGCAGGCAGCGGGGCCAGGCGCGGCCGCGGCGAGCGGGGAGCGGCAGGCCGTCGCGCGGCCCGCGCAGGCAACGGTCCCGGTCTCTCCTTGCCCTATATCACCCGCAAAATCGGCGTCTACGAGGTGCTGGACGAGGAGGGCCTGGCTCTCATCGAGCGCAATGCGGATCTGATCCTCGAAGAGATCGGCATCGAATTCCGCGAGGACGAGGAAGCGCTCGAGCTCTGGGCGAAGGCGGGTGCCGACGTCAGGGGCCACCGGGTGCATTTCCCCAAGGGCCTCTGCCGCGAACTCCTGAAGACCGCGCCGAGCGAATTCACCTGGCACGCGCGCAACCCGGAGCGCAATGTCCAGATCGGCGGCAAGGCGACCGTGTTCGCGCCGGTCTACGGACCTCCCTTCGTGCGCGACCTCGACGGCAAGCGCCGTTACGCGACGATCGAGGATTTCCGCAATTTCGTGAAGCTCTCCTACATGGCGCCGTCGATGCATTCGTCGGGCGGCACGGTCTGCGAGCCGGTCGATGTGCCGGTCAACAAGCGGCATCTCGATATGATCTACAGCCATATCAAGTATTCCGACAAGCCGTTCATGGGATCGGTCACCGCGCCGGAGCGCGCCGAGGATACCGTCGCCATGGCGAAACTGGTGTTCGGCGACGAATTCGTCGAGAACAATTGCGTCACGCTGAACCTTATCAACGCGAACTCTCCGATGGTGTTCGACGGAACCATGCTCGGCGCGCTGAAGGTCTATGCGCGGCACAACCAGGCCTCCGTCGTGTCGCCGTTCATTCTCTCGGGCGCCATGAGCCCGGTGACGGTGACCGGCACGCTGACGCAGATCCTTGCCGAAGTGCTGGCGGGTGCTGCGCTGACGCAGCTGATCCGCAAGGGCTCGCCGGTGCTGTTCGGCACGTTCGCGGCGTCGATCTCGATGCAGTCGGGCGCTCCGACCTTCGGCACGCCGGAACCGTCACTGGTCTCTTACGGCGCGGCGCAGCTTGCCCGCCGCCTCGGCCTGCCGTTCCGTACCGGCGGTTCGCTCTGCGGCTCCAAAGTACCGGATGCCCAGGCCGCGCACGAATCGGCCAACACGCTCAATACGACGCTGCTTGCCGGCACGAATTTCGTGCTGCATGCCGCCGGCTGGCTGGAAGGCGGCCTGGTGTCGTCCTACGAGAAATTCATGATCGACCAGGACCAGCTCGGCATGATGCAGAAGATGGCGCAGGGTGTCGATCTGTCCGAAGAAGGCCAGGCCCTCGACGCGATCCGCGAAGTCGGCCCCGGCAGCCATTATCTTGGCTGCGCCCACACCCAAGCCCATTTCCAGACGGCCTTCTATCGTTCGGCGCTGATGGACAACAATTCCTTCGAACAGTGGGAGATCGAGGGCGAGAAGCGGATCGAGCAGCGCGCCAACGCGCTCTGCCGCTCCTGGCTCGACAGCTATGAAGCACCGCCGCTCGATCCCGCGATCGACGAGGCGCTGCTCGCGTTCATCAAGGATCGCAAGGATTCGATGCCCGACGCCTTCACCTGAAGAGAGCCCGATGCCGCCAGGGAGCAAGGCGGCGCCAGACTGGTCGCCGATTTCGTCCAGGAAGGGGTTTGGCGCCCCCACTACAAATACCAGGGGCCTCGGTGAGGCCGCCTTCACCAGTTGTCGACGAGATTGCCGCGGGGCTCGAACCCCACGGCATTTTGGTCCGCGGCGTGGTGAATTTCGGAGCGGGCGAGGGGCCGTTGCTAAGTGACGGCTCCGCTGCAAGGTCCGTCGTGCTGCTTGGCAATATCGGCGGCTCGGTCTGGCCGGCCTTCACCGAATGGCGAAAAGGCCATGACGGTCCCGATCCCCTCGACACGTGGTCGAAGTCGTTGATCCGGCCGCTCGCCGAGCGACTCGGAGCCGCTGCCTATTTCCCCTCGGACCCGCCCTGGCAGCCGTTCCAGCAATGGGCGATGAAGGCCGAAGGTCTGAAGTCGTCGCCGCTCGGCATTCTCATCCATCCGGAGTTCGGGCTCTGGCACGGTTATCGCGGCGCTCTCGGCTTTCCCTTTGCGATAGGGAAACCGCCTGGTGAGGCCAAGCACCCCTGCGAGAGCTGCGCCGAAAAGCCCTGCCTGTCGGCCTGTCCCGTCGATGCGGTCGACCTGTCGGGCTTCGACATTCCCCGATGCCGCGCGTATCTTGAAAGCGATGCGGGCAAGGCGACCTGCATGGTCTCCGGCTGTGTCGCCCGCAATGCCTGTCCGGTCGGGGTGCCGCATCGCTACCCGCCGGGGCAGCTCCGGTTCCATATGGAAGCGCTGGTGCGGTGAGCGAAAAATTTTTTCTTGGGTACCCCAAGGAATTTCCCGAGTGAAACGTCTAAGCTCTTGAGCGACGGAAAAGCGGGCGGATAAGTGAGCGCGGAAATCCTCGATAAGGCATGCCAGGGCGACCGCAATGCGTTTTCTGCGCTCGTCGAGACGCATTACGATTTCATTCATGCCGTCGCCTGGCGCTGGTGCGGCTCGCAAAGCGATGCGGAAGACATCGCCCAGGATGTCTGCATCCGCTTGGGCAAGGCGATCCGCAGCTTCAAGGGGCAGTCGGCGTTCCGCACCTGGCTCTACACGCTGACACTGAATGCCGTGCGCGACCATCAGCGCCAGTCCTCCCGCCGGCGACGGGATCATGACCGGCTTGCAAACGACCCGATCTTCTTTTCGCATCTGGAGCCGGAGGAAGACGATCGCGGCAACTGGCTGTGGGCGGCGGTGCGCCGGCTGCCGGAAAAACAGCGCGATGCGGTCCTGCTGGTTCATGGCGAAGGACTCTCCCATGCGGCTGCGGCGGGCATTCTCGAATGCAGTGAAAATACGGTCTCCTGGCATCTGCACGAGGCGCGTAAACGATTGAAGGACCTTCTGAAGAAGGAGGCGGTTTGACCATGACGGACGAATTCGACCAGCTCGGCAATTTAGCCCCCGCGCCCCGCGCTTCCGATGCGGCGCGCGCCCGCGCGCTTGCCGCCGCCATGCGGGCGTTCGACGAGACGGAAGAAAATACCGCGCGCAGCAAAGGAAGTTCCTGGTGGCGGCGTCAAAGCTCCGTTCTCAACCGGATCTGGAGCGCCCGCATGTTCACCCAACACCGTTATCTCGCCGGCTCGGCGCTTGCGACGATGCTGATCATTCCCACAGCAGCCCTGCTGACATTCGAACTGACGCGCGGAAACCTGCCGAACTCAGGCCAGGTCACCCTGCCGCAAGTCCTGGACGCGCCGAAGCCCGCGGCGGAAAGAGTTCCGGTGCCGACGGTCGCGAAGCCGCCTGAACCGCGCCAGCCGGAAGCGGGGCGGGGGAATGACGCTGCGCAAACGGCTCAACCCTCCAGGCAAAGCGATTTTGTCGAGTCGGACATTGCCCGGCTCCTGAACAAGCAGGAGGCCAGCGGTGGCGCGGCCAAACGAAGCGCGGCGCCCGCTCCCATGGCACCGTCGCCGGCCCTGGCCGAGCGTGCGGTACCATTGGCCGCCGCTCCCCGTTATGCGCCAACCGAGCGCGAAATCCTGCCGCCGCTCGAAGAAAGCCGCGACCGTTTTGCCAATGCCGACACCAGTCCGGTGAAAAGCGTTGCAACCGATCCGGTCTCGACCTTCTCCGTCGACGTCGATACCGCGTCCTATGCCTTCGTCCGACGCTCGCTGCTGGAGGGACATCTGCCCGATCCGGACAGCGTGCGTGTCGAGGAAATGATCAATTATTTCCCCTATGACTGGCCACGGCCGCAGACGGCAGACGAACCGTTCCGTACCACCGTCACAGTCACGCCGACGCCATGGAATAGCGGCACGCGGCTGATGCATGTGGCGATCAAGGGCTTCGAGACCGCGTCCGCTGCGCAGCCTGCCGCCAATCTCGTTTTCCTGATCGACGTCTCAGGCTCGATGAACGCGCCGGACAAGCTGCCGCTCCTGAAAAGCGCCTTCCGCCTGCTGGTCGGCAAGCTGAAGCCGGAGGACAAGGTCTCGATCATCACCTATGCAGGCAATGCCGGGACGGTGCTCGAGCCGACGTCCGCCCGCGAACGGGACAAGATTTTCGCCGCAATCGACAATCTTCGGCCCGGCGGCTCGACGGCCGGCGCCGAAGGTATCGATGCGGCCTACCGCCTGGCCCGTCAGGCTTTCATCCAGGGCGGCGTCAACCGGGTGATGCTGGCAACCGACGGCGATTTCAACTTGGGCGTTTCGAGCGACGAAGAACTCAAGCGGATCATCGAGCAGCGCCGCAAGGACGGCATCTTCCTGTCGGTTCTCGGTTTCGGAAAGGGCAATCTCAACGACAGCCTGATGCAGACGCTCGCTCAGAACGGCAACGGCACGGCCGCCTATATCGATACGCTCGCCGAGGCGCAGAAGGCGCTTGTCGACGAGGCCGGCTCGACGCTTTTCCCGATCGCCAAGGACGTCAAGATCCAGGTGGAGTTCAATCCGCAGCAGATTTCCGAATATCGGCTGGTCGGTTACGAGACCCGGGCCTTGAAGCGCGAGGATTTCAACAACGACCGGGTGGATGCCGGCGATATCGGCTCCGGCCATGCGGTGACGGCGATTTACGAGGTGACGCCCAAAGGCAGTGCTTCGGCGCTCAACGATCCGCTTCGTTATGGCCCTGCCGCGGCGTCGGCGCCAATCCCGGTCTCCAATGAAATGGCCTTCGTCAAAATCCGCTACAAGCAGCCGGATGGCGACGCCAGCAAGCTGATCACCACTGTTGTCACCGAGACGAACGCGGTGCGCGACTTCTCGGCGGCGCCTCAGGACGTGCGTTTCGCCACGGCCGTCGCCGCCTTCGGTCAGAAACTGCGCGGCACCGATGCGCTCGATGCCTATCCCTACCGCTTGATCCTCGACATGGCGCGCAACGCCCGAGGCGAGGATGCCTTCGGGTATCGCGGCGGGTTCCTCGACCTGGTGCGGCTGGCCGAGACCCTGGACCGTCGTTAGGGCAATCAGACCTTGGGATAGGCCCGCTCCAGGCCGCCGGAGCGGGCCAGCCCATCGCGAAATGCCGAATAGGCCGGATGCTGGCTGGACTTCGCCGCTTCCATCAGCCGGATCTGCAGCCGGGCAGGGGCGGCATTGCCGATCCATTCGCCGCATTTCTGCAGCTTCAGCGAATTGAGGAATTTCGCCTCCGATGCGTTATGCAGGTAGAGGTGCAACCCATCGAGCATCAGATCGTCGGACGTCGGATTGTCCATCAGCAGCGCCAGCCAGGACTGATTTTCGGCTGAGAAAGCCGAAAGGCTCTCCGCTACCGTTTCCCGACTGCCGATCGGGGATATGTTTGCCATGTCTGTGTCCTTCAGCCTTACGCGTCAGCCGCGGCGGCGACGTCTTTCCCGGCCGGAATCTCCGCCCGATTCACTGGCGGTCTTATTGCGCAGCGGGCCGATCTTGTCGACGATTTCCTCGATCGTCGGTCTCGGCCGGGGTGTATAGCTGTCGAGCGCGGCGCGCATGGCGGCCAGATGTTCGCACGACGTGCCGCAGCATCCGCCGATGATCTTGGCGCCGGCATCGCGGGCAAGCGTTGCATATTCGGCCATCAGCGGCGGCGTACCGGAATAGAAAATCTCCGAACCGCGAAATTCCGGAATGCCGCAATTGCCCTTGACGATGGTGACCGCATCGGGATCGGCCGCCGTCATGTCGAGCAGGCTCGACAGGATATCGGATGCGCCGACACCGCAATTGGCGCCGACGGCGACCGGGCCTTCACCGATGTCCTTAGCCACGCCATGGATCTGCTTGGGATCGAGGCCCATCATCGTCCTGCCGGCCGTGTCGAAGGAACCGGTATAGGTATAGGGAAGCCCGACCTTGACGGCGGCTTCCGCCGCTGCGCGGATTTCCTCCGGCGCGGACATGGTCTCGATCCAGGCGACATCGGCGCCCCCGGCCTTCAGGCCCTCGATCTGCTCCGCAAAGGCGGCGACCGCATCCTCATAGGTCATGGCGCCGAGCGGCACCAGCAGTTCGCCGGTCGGCCCGACCGAACCCGCGACGATCACCTTGCGGCCGGCCCTGTCTGCCACCTTGCGGGCAATCTCGGCGGCAAGCCGGTTGAGTTCGTACACCCGGCCTTCCGCCTTGTGCAGCTTCAGCCGTTGGCGCGTGCCGCCGAAGGAATTGGTGAGGATGATGTCGGCGCCCGCGTCGACGAAATCCTGATGCAGCTTCTCGATCTTTTCAGGCGCGGCCTCGTTCCACAGTTCCGGCGCTTCGCCGGCTTCCAGGCCCATGGCGAAGAGATTGGTGCCGGTCGCGCCATCGGCCAGCAGCACGCCCTTTTCGGTCAGAAGTTCGGTCAGTGCGTTGGCGATCGGCATGGCGGCGCTCCTTGCGATGGATACATCATATAAAGAAACCTTTATATGATTGCAACTCGCAGCCGCACGCCTCTTCGCGACGCCGGCGGCTTCAACAGCGGCGGTCAAGCAATCGCGTCAGAGCGACGCCTTGATCTTGTCGGCGACGTCGGGAGCGACCCATTTTGTCCAGATGTCCGGACTGCTTTCCAGAAAATGTTTGGCGGCAGCTTCGTTGGTGCTCTTGTTCGCTTCCTGCCAGGCGAGCACGCTGTTGACCGTCGTATTGGTCCATTTGCGCCTCTTGATATAGTCCACCGCCACCTCGGCCTTCTGGGCGAATTGTCTGGTGACCAGGGTGAAGGCCTGGGACGTCGGATAGGAGTTGACCTTCGGGTTCGGGCAGTTGGGAACAGCGGTGCAGGCGTCCCAATCGGCCTTGTCGTGCGGGACGTTGAAGGAGAGCTTCACCATCTCGTATTTGCCGAGGAAAGCCGTCGGAGCCCAGTAGTATCCGAGCCACCCGGTTTTTTTCTCGAAGGCGTTGCTGATCGAACCGTCGAGGCCGGCGGCAGTGCCGGTATCGATCAGATCGAATTTCTTTTCCTCGGCCCCAAGCGCCCTGAACAGGTTGGCGGTGGAAACCTGGCAGCTCCAGCCGGACGGGCAGTTATAGACGGCACCCCTTCCGGGCTTCTGCGACCCAGGGAAAAGGTCCGGATGGGTCAGTGCCTGCTGCACGGTCTTGATATCGGGATGCGCGTCGGCCAGGAATTTCGGGATCCACCAGCCTTCGACGGCTCCGTCGGAAAGGATCTCCGCGCCGACGATCATGCGGCCCTCGGCAACGGCCTTGTCGAGTGTAGTGCGCACCGAGTTGATCCAGAACTCCGGCGCGAGATCCGGCTGGCCTCTTTCGTTCATGGAAGTGAAGGTCGGAAGCGTGTCGCCCGGGACGAGCTGGACCGTGCAGCCGAAACCTTGTTCCAGGATGATCTTGTCGAGATTGGCCGCAATGCCGGCCGAAGCCCAGTTCATTTCGGCGATCGAGACAGTACCGCAGTCCGCCGAGGCCGACCCTGTGAAAGCATAAAGACCGGCGGCAAAGACCGTGGAAGCGAGGATTTTTTTCATTCAGCGACCTCCCGGTCTTTCCTTTCACTGTTCACTTCAATCGAGCGCGAGGTGGTGCACACCGCTGGATTCAGTCCAAGCAGGCTGTCGAGAGTATAGGTCTCGTTCGCATCTGCCACAGCTTTTCACGGATACTGTGCATTTATTATGTCAGTTCAAATGACGGTACGTCTTCCTCCTCAGAAATCAACATGCATACCCGCGCGATCTTGCGGCTCGGCCTTTTCCGGCCGCCGCCGCCGTTCACGCCGTCGTTCCTTCGCAAAGAACAGAAAAATCGAGAAAAGCGCGCGGCTTATGGAGTTCACTAACCATCCGGTAAGAATGTGGCGTTATTGCTTTTCATGCGGGCGGTTAGCTCGCGCTTGGCGCCGGATCAGGTAGTGCGTACCGGTCGCCCTTGCCGTCCGATGGCAGGCCCCGTTTTGTTGGCCCGCGGACACTTCACTTCTTCGTTGTCAAATTCGTGATGGGTCAATACGGGGCCACGGCCTCCTTTGCCCGACGTGCGGATTTGTGGCCGAAAATCGGCTGGCCGGGCCCGGCCAGCCGTGGCGGCCTGTGTCGGTGAAGCGGAGCGACGGCAAGCGGTGTTGGTTGACACCCGGCGTACATGGCGGCACCATTTGACGGCAATGCGAATCCAGAGACATCATCACCAACAGGGCCGGACGCCTCTAGTCTACGAATCGTCCGGTCCCCTCTGGTTCAGGCCACTTTCTCCATGACACGCAACGGTCACGTTACCCTTGTCCTCGGCGGCGCCCGCTCGGGCAAATCCGGTTTTTCAGAAAGGCTTGCCAAGGAGAGCGGCCTGGAACGGCATTACATCGCCACCGGCCGTGCCTATGACGACGAGATGCACGAGCGCATCGCCCGACATCGCGCGGATCGCGGCGGTGGCTGGACCACGCATGAAGTGCCTCTCGATCTGGTGGAGCGACTGACCGAGATAGACGCGCCGGGGAGGGTCATCCTTGTCGATTGCCTGACGCTCTGGCTCACCAACCTGATGATGGACGAGCGCGATATCGACACTGCCGCCGCCACACTCGTGGGCCTGTTCGGAAGCCTCTCAGCGAAACTGATCGTCGTCTCCAACGAGGTCGGCCTCGGCATCGTGCCGGACAACAAGATGGCGCGGGAGTTCAGGGACCATGCCGGAAGGCTGCATCAGCGGATCGCGGCATCTGCCGACGAGGTTTTCTTCGTGGCCGCCGGTCTGCCGCTCAGGATGAAGGGCTAGAAGCCCAGCCAAACGCGGACGGGATGGGTCGGATCGGCAAGCAGCTTCAGGGCGAGCGCCAGGCAGGAGATGACGAGCAGCGGCTTGATCAGTTTCGCGCCGTTCTTCATGGCCATCCGCGAGCCGACCTGGGCGCCGAGGAACTGGCCGACGCCCATGATCAGGCCGATCTTCCAAAGCACGGACCCGCTTGCCGCAAAGACCAGGAACGATCCGAAATTGGAGCCGAGATTGATGAGCTTGGTGTGGGCGGTCGCCTTCAGCATGCCAAAGCCGGCGAGCAGCACGAAACCCAGCATGTAGAATGAGCCGGCGCCGGGCCCGAATATGCCGTCATAAAGGCCGATCAACGGGACGATCGTCACCCCGAACACGAGGGGTGTCACCCGGCGGTGACTGTCGATATCGTTGAGATTGGGTTTGATTGCGAAGAACAGTGCGATGGCGATCAGCAGGAACGGGATTGCCGCGGCAAGCCAGCCTGCCGGCACCAGAGACGCAAGCGCGGCGCCCACGGCCCCGCCGATCACCGACATCGCCGCCATCGGCAGCTGGCTTTTCAAGTTCACATGGCCACGGCGCGCATAGGCGATCGTCGCGGATGCCGATCCGAACTGCGACTGCAGCTTGTTCGTAGCAAGCGATTCGAGCGGCGGAATGCCGGCGATCAGCATCACCGGAATGGTGATGAGCCCCCCGCCGCCGGCGATCGAATCGACGAAACCGGCAAAAATCGCGGCAAGAAACAGCAGGAAGAGGAATTGGAATGCTAGGTCGGTCAAGGGGAGGAGACTCTGTCGGCGGAAGCGCATCCGGACGGGTGCGGCGCGCTTCTCGCATCGAACCGCCACGACTGCAACCGCCTACAGCGGAACCCCAGCCATGTTGCTTCCGGGATTGCGCATCATCGGTTTGGCGTTATTGTGCGCGGCTTTCGAAGAGCCGAACGAGGAAAAGCTTATGCACAAGGTCATTTTCGATACGGATCCTGGCGTCGACGACGCGATGGCGCTGCTCTTTCTGCACCGGCACCCGGAAATCGATCTTCTCGGCGTGACGACCGTTTTCGGCAATGTTCCGCTCGATCTCACCACCCGCAATGCCCAGTTCCTGCATCGGGAATGGGGAATTTCAGCCCCCATCGCCAAAGGCGCCGATAAAACCATCGATCCGCTGCGCAGCGACGATCGCGCGGCTTCCGTCGTGCACGGTCTAGACGGTCTCGGCAATATCGGCCTGCCTGAGACGATCGACTGGCCGCTCGATCCGCGTCCCGCCTATCAGTTCATCATCGATACCGTGCGCGACAATCCGGGCGAGGTGACGCTGATTGCCGTCGGCCGTATGACCAATCTGGCGCTGGCGCTGCAGGCCGATCCGGATTTCGCCGGTCTCGTCAAGGAAGTCGTCGTCATGGGCGGCGCCTTCGATGTGAACGGCAACGTCACGCCGGCAGCGGAAGCCAACATCCATGGCGATCCGGAAGCCGCCGACATCATCTTTACCACGCCGTGGAAGGTCACCATCGTCGGTCTGGACGTGACGATGAAGACGATCATGACGGGGGAATATCTTGCCGACATGGCCAAGTCGGGCGAAAAGTCGGTGCAGCTGCTGTCCGACCTGTCGCAATATTACATCGAATTCTACAAGAGCCGGGTCGGCATTTCCGGCATGGCGGTGCATGACAGCACGGCCTGCGTCTATCTGGTAAGGCCGGATCTCTTCATCCTCCGCAGCGGTCCGGTGCGAGTCGTCTGTGGCGGCATTGCGGACGGCGAAACGATCCAGGCCCCCGACAGCAGCCGCAAGTTCGTCGGCACGGCCTGGGACGGCCAGCCGAGCCAGTGGGTGTGCACAGATGTCCGATCGGGCGAGGTTCTGGAGGTAATCCGGGCCGCGCTGGTCGATAGCCGGGCCTCCGGCGCCTAGCCGATTGCTGTTTAGGCAACAGTTCCGGTGCAAATTTTCATGCGGGAAGACGAAGCCATTGGCATTTGTGATCGATTTCCCTATGTGGAACCTTGATTTTGATATTCTGCGAAGGACATGGGCGTGACTGCTACATTCGACAAAGTTGCCGACATCATTGCTGAGACCAGCGAAATCGATCGCGAGACCATCACGCCGGAAAGCCACACGATCGATGACCTGGGCATCGACAGCCTGGATTTCCTGGATATCGTGTTCGCCATCGACAAGGAATTCGGGATCAAGATTCCGCTGGAACAGTGGACCCAGGAAGTGAACGAAGGCAAGGTTTCGACCGAAGAGTACTTCGTCCTGAAGAACCTGTGTGCCAAGATCGACGAGCTGAAGGCGGCGAAGGGCTGATCGTACCGATCATCCCGGGCCGGCAATCTCATGCTGCTCGAATATTTCCAGATGATCGACCGCGTCGTGGCGGTCGATCTCACGGCTAAAGTGCTGAAGGCGCAGTCCGTCGTGCCGTCCAAAAGCCCTGTCTTCGAGGGCCATTTTCCCGGAATGCCGCTGGTGCCGGGCGTGCTGCTGATCGAGACCATGGCGCAGGCCTCCGGTTTCCTGGTGCTTGCTGCCACCGATTTCGCCGCCATGCCGTTTCTGATGTCGGTCGACGGCGCCAAGATGCGCACTTTCGTCGAGCCGGACGCGGTTCTCGACATCGAGGCGTTTCTGGAGCATGAGGGATCGGGGTATGCGGTGACCAAAGCGAAGATCACCAGCGCCGGCAAGAAGGTCTGCGACGCCCAGCTCAAGCTGCGCACCATGCCTTTCAGCGAAATCCCGCTGGCGCCGATCGTCCGCAAGCGCGCCGAAGAAGTCGGCCTGATGGACGCGATCGCCGCAAGCGCGTAATAGCCCACCCATCGAACCCGGTGTGCAAAGAGGACATTATGAAGTCTGACAATGATGTCGTGATCACTGGTATCGGGATCGTCACCAGCCAGGGCGTTGGCAAGGAGCCGCATATCGCGCTTCTATCGGCGGCCGAAACCGGTGCGCCGAATGTCGAGACCGATCGTTTCGCGCCGTATCCGGTGCATCCGATGCCGGAGATCGACTGGTCGGCGCAGATCGCCAAGCGCGGCGACCAGCGCCAGATGGAGAACTGGCAGCGGCTCGGTGTCTTTTCGGCCGGTCTTGCGCTCGACGATTCCGGTCTCAAGACGGATGCCGATGCATGCGCCTCCATGGACATGATCGTTGCCGCAGGCGGCGGCGAGCGCGACATCAAGGTCGATTCGCTGATCGTCGACGAGGCGCTGAAGCGCAACGATCGTGAAATGCTCTTGAACGAGAAGCTGACGACCGAGCTTCGTCCGACCCTTTTTCTGGCCCAGCTTTCCAACCTGGTCGCCGGCAATATCTCGATCGTCCACAAGGTCACCGGTTCGTCGCGCACCTTCATGGGCGAAGAGGCGGCCGGCATTTCCGCCGTCGAGACCGCCTTCCACCGCATCAAGGCCGGCCAATCGACCCACAGCCTGGTCGGCGGCGCCTTCATCGCCGAACGGGCCGACATCATCCTTCTGGTCGAAGGCATCCAGGCGCATGCGACGGGCGGCTGGCATCCGCTCTGGTCGCGCTCGGCCGACAATGGCGGCGGCATGATCATGGGTACGGTCGGGGCCTTTCTGGTGCTCGAATCGCGCGCCCATGCGCAAGCCCGCGGCGCGCATATCTACGCCGTCATCGACGCGATCGAGGGCGATCGCGGCAATCGCGACGAGGGCAGGCTCGAAAAGCGCCTCAGCCGTCTTGCCGGCCATGCCTCTGGCATTTCCAAGGCCGATACGGTCGTCTTTTCCGGCGCCAGCGGCGTCGTGGATCTGGCGTCGCGCGAAAAGGCGCTGCTGGAGACGGAGTTTCCCGGTGCTGCGATCCGCGGCTTTGGCGGTGTCACCGGCCACGGCATGGAAGCGCAGTTCCCGCTCGGTCTCGCACTTGCAGCACTGACCTTGGATGGCGCGGCAAAAGTTCCCACATTCGATGCCCGGAAAGAAAAGCCGATGGCGGCGCCCGCGAAACATGCAGTGGTGACGACGGTCGGTTATACGCGCGGCGAGGGCCTTGCAGTCCTCTCGGCCGCGTAAAGGAGATTTTGATGAGCGACAACCGCTTCAAGGATCATCTCGGCCGCCCGATCATCGCGATCACCGGCATGGGCGTCATCACCTCGCTCGGCCAGGGCCTTGCCGACAACTGGGCGGCGCTGACGTCAGGCACCTCGGGCATCCACAAGGTGACCCGCTTCCCGACCGAGGGCCTGTCCACCCGGATCAGCGGCACGGTGGATTTCATCGCCGTCCCGGCCGAAAACTCCGTCGAACGCTCCTTTGCCTTCGCCCGCGAGACAACCACCGAAGCGCTTGCCCAGTCGGGTCTTTCCGGCGATTTCGACGGCCCGCTCTTTCTTGCGGCACCGCCGGTCGAGCCGGAATGGAGCGACCGTTTCGCGCTTGCCGATCGCGCTCCGCCGTCGAAGGCCGAGGGCGACGCCTATGATCGCTTCCTCGCCGCCATGCGCGAACGCCCGGACCCGGTCTTCCTCGAAGCCGTGCAGTTCGGCTCGATCTCCGAACGCCTTGCCGACAAGTTCGGCACCCGCGGATTGCCCGTGACCCTCTCGACGGCCTGTGCCTCTGGCGTTACCGCCATCCAGCTCGGCGTCGAAGCGATCCGCCAGGGCCGTACCGACCGCTCGCTGGTGGTTGCGACCGACGGTTCTGTCAGCGCCGAGGCGCTGATCCGCTTCTCGCTTCTCTCGGCTCTGTCCACCCAGAACGATCCTCCTGAAAAGGCCTCCAAGCCATTCAGCAAGGATCGCGACGGGTTCGTCATCGCCGAAGGCGCGGCGACTTTGGTACTCGAATCGCTCGAATCGGCAATCGCCCGCGGCGCCAAGGTGCTCGGCATCATGAAGGGCTGCGGCGAAAAGGCCGACCATTTCCACCGCACCCGTTCCTCGCCGGACGGCGGCCCGGCGATTGCGACAATCCGCGCTGCGCTGGCAGACGCCGGCATGGACGAAAGCGGCATCGGCTACATCAACGCGCACGGCACCTCGACGCCGGAAAACGACAAGATGGAATATGGCGCGATGCTCGCCGTCTTCGGCGATCGGCTGAAGGAAATCCCGGTTTCCTCCAACAAGTCGATGATCGGCCATACGCTGACGGCTGCCGGCGCTGTCGAAGCCGTCTTTTCCATCCAGACGATGCTGACCGGAACCCTGCCGCCGACCATCAACTATACCAACCCCGATCCGACCATCGTGCTCGATGTCGTGCCGAACAAAAAGCGGGACGGGCAGCCCACGGCGGTGCTTTCCAACTCATTCGGCTTCGGTGGACAGAACGCCAGCCTTGTCATGACGCTGGAACCGGCTTAGAGACCGTCGCCAATCACGTTTGACGAATTGGGACGCCTCCGGGCGAAGGAAGACCTATTATGCGCGCTCTGCAACTGATCGATGACCGGAAGCTCGAAGCGGTGGACATTCCCGAGCCGGAGGCCCCAGGCCCAGGCGAGGTAACGCTGCGGGTCAAAGCCGTAGCCCTCAACCATATCGACGTCTGGGGCTGGCGCGGCATGGCATTCGCCAAGCGCAAGATGCCGCTGACGATCGGCGCGGAAGCCTCCGGCGTCGTCGAGGCGATCGGGCCGGGCGTTTCGAACGTCCTGCCGGGTCAGCTCGTGTCGATCTACGGCGCGCGTACCTGCGGCCTCTGCAAGCCCTGCCGTGAGAAGCGCGACAATCTTTGCGAACACGTGTCCGGCGTGCACGGCTTCCATCTGGACGGTTTTGCACAGGAGAAGGCCAACCTTCCGGCTCGCCTGCTTGTTCCGGCACCTCCGGGCGTCGATGCGGTTGCCGCAGCCCTCGCACCGGTTACCTTCGGGACCGTCGAGCACATGCTGTTCGATAATGCCAAGCTGCAGCCGGGCGAGACCATTCTCGTCCATGCCGGCGGCTCCGGCATCGGCACGGCGGCGATCCAGCTCGCCAAGAAGATCGGCTGCACGGTGATCACCACCGTCGGCTCCGACGACAAGATCGAGCGGGCCAAGGCGCTCGGCGCCGATCACGTCATCAACTACCGCACCGACCGCTTCGAGGGCGTCGTGCGTAAGCTCACCAAGAAGAAGGGCGTCGACGTCGTCTTCGAGCATGTCGGCAAGGATACCTGGGCAGGCTCGATGCTGTGCATGAAGCGCGGCGGCCGCCTCGTCACCTGCGGCTCCACGTCCGGTGTTTCGACCGACATGAACCTGATGATGCTGTTCCAGCAGCAGCTGAAGTTGTTCGGCTCGTTCGGCTGCCGCATGGAGAACATGGCGAATGCCATGCAGAAGATGGCTCAGGGCATTGTTCATCCTGTGATCGACACCGAAGTCACATTCGCCGAGATCGACAAGGCGCTCGAGCGGATGGAAACCCGCCAGGTGTTCGGCAAGATCGTCCTCCGGATGGACTGAGGCGTCCCCCGTGAAGATGTTCCTGACCCGGATCGCTCTGGCGCTCCTGCACTTCCAGCAATGGCTGGTGGCGCAGAGCGCGTTCGGGCTCCTGAATTTCCTGAAGATCTTTCCGGCGGATCCGGGCATCCGGTTCGCCGACCGGATGGCGCGTCGCATCGGGCCGAAGCTCGGCCGCCACAAGCTGATGCTCGTCAACCTGCGCAACGCCTATCCGGAAAAGACCGATGAGGAGCTGCAAGAGATAGCCATCGCGAGCTGGGGCCACATGGGCCGGCTCGCCGCCGAATACGTTTTCCTCGACAGGCTGTTCGATTTCGATCCCGAACAGGAGAAACCGGGCAGGGTGGAAGTCTCCGGCGTTCCGATCTTCGCCGACCTGCGCGACAATCCGCGGCCGTTTATCGTTTTTACGGCCCATACGGGCAATTTCGAACTGCTGCCGGTCGCCGGCAACGCGTTCGGGCTCGAAGTGACGGTCCTCTTCCGGCCGCCGAACAATCCTTATATCGCCGACAAGGTCTTCGCCTTCCGCAGCGCCCGCATGGGCCAGCTCGTTCCTTCGCATGCCGGCTCGTCCTTTGCGCTGGCGCGCAAGCTCGAAACGGGTGGTGGTGTCGGCGTTCTGGTGGATCAGAAATTCCGCAAGGGCCTCAAGACCAGCTTTTTTGGCCAGCCGGTCCAGACGAGCCCATTGCTCGCAAAGCTGGTCAGGCAGTTCGACGCCGAAGTTTATCCGGCTCGCTGCATCCGGCTGCCGGGCAACCGCTTCCGGCTCGAGATCGAACCAAAGATAGAATTGCCGCGGGACGCCAACGGCAAACTCGATCTCCAGGCGACCGGCCAGCTGCTCAACGACAAGGTGGAAAGCTGGGTCCGCGAATATCCGGAACAGTGGCTCTGGTACCACGACCGGTGGCATATCAAGCGCTATCTGTAAGCAGATTTCGAGACTTTTCGGACCGCGTTACTGCAATTTCTGTTTTATATGACCGGCTAGAAATCGCGTCTGCTTTTGAGGGATAAATTAATCTGATTCGCATTGAATAACGGAGGCGTCGATCTTGGGGAAGAATCGGCGATAATCTCCGGCACGAGGGGGAGGGCATTTTGGAAGCTTTGATCGATCTGTTCTGGTCAAAATATGCCGATCTGCGGCGGGCCGTCGAACGCAACGACGATGATGCAACCGCCTCGCTCGATCGTGACCTCGATCCGCTTCTGCTCGCTGTCTTTTCGAGCCAGAGCAAGGATTCGGCCAGCATCCAGGCGCAATTCCGCTTCGCGCTCGATCTCCTGAACGAAGAGGCCGACGATCGCGGCTGCGTCCGTCGCAACGGACATTTGCTGCAGATGCTTGTGGAACGCTACGTCGTTCCGGAGACCGGCCTGTCGGCCAATCGCCGTCCGGAACCGGAATCGCTCGATCATGGTGTGATCGCCGATGCGACGGCGGACGGTTTTCTCGACGACGCCCTGCTCAACCGGATTTCCGACCGCATCGTGGTAATCGCGCCGGGCTATCGGATATTCTACTCCAACGAGACCAATGCACGCCGTCTCGATCTCGCCCGCGATGCGCTGATCGGCCGGCATTTCGCGGAATTTGTTGGTCTCCACCGTTTCAAGAACGACTTCAAGCCGAACCTCGATCGCTGTTTTGCCGGCGAGAACATATCATTGACTTACGCCGATCAGGCCAACGGCCAGACGGTCGTCGTTCGCTGCCGCATGTCGCCCTGCGTTTCCGGCTCGTCGCAGCTGATCGGCGCGCTTTTGGTCATGCAGGAAACTGCCGACCGACGCCGGCGCCCCGCGGCCTGACCCTTATTTGTCGGACCAGATAGCCAGCTCGTAACCCTCCGGATCGACAAAGTGGAATCGCCGTCCGCCTGGGAATGAGAAGATCGGCTTGACGATTCGACCGCCGGCTTTTTCGACCCGCTCAAGGGCGTTTTCCAGGTCGTCCGCGAAGAGAATGACGAGCGGGCCGCCTCTGGCGGTTACATCCGCCGATTTCGCAAATCCTCCCGTCAGCCTTCCGTCCTGAAACTCGCAATAGTCCGGTCCGTAGTCCGTGAAAGTCCAGCCGAAGGCCGAGCCGTAAAAAGCCTTGGCGACCTCGACGTCCTTCACGTTGAACTCGATATAGTCGATCTTGCGATCCGCTCCCCTGGTTTCCATCAGGCCCCCTATTTCTTTTCTTCCAGCAGGTTTTTCAGCGCTCTGAGATCCTTCCGCACATGGGCGGCATCTGCCTCGAAAGCCGCGTCGTCGAGGTCCGGGCGCTGGAACAGCGTGAACATGACTTCCGCGCCATCGCCGTTCGGCACGACGCGCAGCGGGTTCTCGACGACAAGGCCGTCTCCCATCGTCACCGTGTGGTCGAGGATGCCGAATGGATTGTCGGGAGAGAACCGCACGCGCACCAGGCCGACCGGCCCGCCGTCGCCGATCCAGTCGTCACCGTCCGGGGTAAGCCCGGATGCAAGGCCGGATGCCCAGAGCGGCATGTTTTCCGGGCGGCTCGCGAAGGCGTAAACGTGCTGCCAGGGCTTCTCGATGCCGATATGGATGATACGGGTGGGCAGGGTGGACATGGTGACCTCCTCGATTTTCCCTCGGTCTAACCGAAGAGAAGCAGCGGTTCCTGAATAAAACGGACAATCAGCCACAAAACTGCCCGCGGATCTCCCTGTGCGTCAAAGTCGTCAGTTCCTTCGCGTCGGGCGTCATATGCAGGGCAGGAAAGGGCGGCGGTGCGGTCGGGGCCGATCACCATCAGTTGACCGCCGGCCCGGATCTGGTCCGCGCAGCCGTCCGGCATGACCGCAATCGGTCCCTCGAACTCCTGCGGCAGGCGATGCGACCAGACATGGCAAAACACCCTCGAAAGCGGCCCGTGCGCCGGTCGCTCTCGGTAAGTTGCCGGCGCGCATTGCCAGGATCGGCGTATTTTTGCGCGTATCTTTGGCCGTATTCATACCTCCTTGTGACATCCGATTTTGGCAGCCGCAAGACGCCGTCGGCCTCCGAGAAAACATGTCGCTGCGTCGCCGCTATGGAGACAGAGTGTCATGGAAATTTAATCGTTTAGCGTCGCCATCGCCTTGCCGTTTCCCTATATGAATGCGACAACACCCTCGAATCTCAATATGGAGGCACTTCCGTGGAACAGGCAGAAATCGGCCTTATCGGGCTCGGCGTCATGGGCTCTAACCTCTCGCTCAACATTGCCGAAAAAGGCAACAAGATTGCCGTCTTCAACCGCTCTCCGGAAGCGACCCGCAAGTTCTACGCCGAGGCCGGCGAATTGCAGGGCCAGCTTGTTCCCTGCGAGACGCTGGAAGAATTCGTCGCCTCCATCCGCCCGCCGCGGCCGATCATCATCATGATCAAGGCCGGTGATCCGGTCGACCAGCAGATGGAGCTTCTGAAGCCTTACCTTTCGGCCGGCGACATCATGATCGACGCCGGCAACGCGAATTTCCGCGACACGATGCGCCGCTTCGACAATCTGAAGGACAGCGGCCTGACCTTCATCGGCATGGGCGTTTCCGGCGGTGAAGAAGGTGCGCGCCACGGTCCTTCGATCATGGTCGGCGGCACCGAGGAAAGCTGGAAGCGCGTCGAGAAGGTGCTGACCTCGATCTCGGCAAAATTCAACGACGAGCCCTGCGTCGCCTGGCTCGGCGAAAACGGCGCCGGCCATTTCGTCAAGACCATCCACAACGGCATCGAATATGCCGACATGCAGATGATCGCCGAAATCTACGGCATCCTGCGCGATGGCCTCGGCATGAGCGCCTCGGAAATCGGCGACGTGTTCGGCAAGTGGAACGAGGGCCGCCTGAACTCCTATCTGATCGAGATCAGCCAGACGGTCCTGAAGGCCGCCGATCCGATCACCGGCAAGCCGATGGTCGATCTGATCGTCGATGCCGCCGGCCAGAAGGGTACCGGCAAGTGGTCGGTCATCGAGGCCCAGAACATGGGTGTCGCCGCAACCGCCATCGAAGCCGCCGTCGCCGGACGCGTCCTGTCGTCCCAGAGAACCGAACGCCTGGCTGCCGAAAAGATCTTCGGCCTCCCGAAGGTCGCTGAGGCGCCGAAGGACAAGGCTGCCTTCATCACCGATCTCGAAAGCGCGCTGCTCGCCGCCAAGATCGCCGCCTATGCGCAGGGTTTTGCGGTCATGTCGGCAGCATCCGCCGAATATAACTGGAACCTGCCGATGCCGACCATCGCCAAGATCTGGCGCGCCGGCTGCATCATCCGTTCGGCCTTCCTCGACGAGATCACGTCTGCCTTCACCAAGGATCCGCATGTGGCGAACCTGATCGTGACGCCGGCCTTCGCGCAGATGGTCAAGGATACCGACGCCCCGCTGCGTCGCGTCGTGTCCTACGCCGCTCTCTCCGGCCTGCCGGTTCCGGCACTTTCCTCGGCGCTCTCCTATTTCGACGCCTATCGTCGTGGGCGCGGCACGGCGAACCTCATCCAGGCACAGCGCGACTTCTTCGGCGCCCATGGCTTCGACCGCCTCGACGGCGTCGACAAGCATCACGGCCCGTGGGGCAGCGGCCTCAGCGAATTCGCCTGATCCTTGATCCAGACGACAAAGAACGCCCGCCGATCCGGCGGGCGTTCTTGTTTCAGTCCTTCGGCGCCATCTTCGACCAAACGGGCTTTGCGACGCTCTGCAGCAGTTCCGGGCCAACGCCATCGATGCGCGCCATCAGGGCCTTGGCGAGCTCACGCCCAGCTTGGCGGATGTCCTCGCTGACCGTGTAGATCTCCGGGCGGATCCAGTTGAGGAAATCGGCCGACTGTTTCGAGACCACGTCGATGTCGTGCCCGAGTTTCTTGCCCGCCGCCTCGACGCCGGCCACCAGCGCGATCGTCGCCGAACCGCTGATCGAGACGATGCCATCAGGTGGCTCGGCGACGCGCATCATCCGTTCGGCATAGGCGCGGATCTCGTCGAGCGGCGTTTCGCTGGTCACGCGACCCATAGGCACTTCGGTTGCACCGAAATCGGCAAGCCCGCGTTCGAAACCCACGCGGCTGTGGACGTAGAACGAGAAGCGGCTTCCCGGCGAGAGAAACGCGATCCTCCGGCGGCCTTTTTCTACCAGCTTCTGAACGGCCTGGTAGGCATAGGCCTCGTTGTCGTAGTCGTGATAGGGATGGACGATCCCCATGTCGCTGCGGCCATGGGTGACGAAGGGCAGGTTCCGCTCCGTCATCAGCCGTACCCGCGCGTCATCCGGCTCTATGCGCGAGATGATCACCCCGTCCGCCGAGCCGGTGTCGAGGATATAGCGCACCGGCACCATCGGGTCCTTCTGGAAGGAATGCGGCGTCACCACGAGGTGATATTGCGTACCACCCAGCACTTCCGAAATGCCGTGCACCATCTGGCTGGTGAAGCCCATCAGCTCTTCGTCGATGCTCAGCACCAGGGCGATGACATTGGTCTTGCCGGTTCTGAGGCGCACGCCGGCGCGGTTCGGCTGGTAGCCGAGCTGGTTGGCGACGAGGCGGACGCGCTCCTTGGTGTCTGCCCCGATATCCGGCGCATCCTTCAGCGCCCGCGAGACGGTGGTGATGCCGAGGCCCGTCATATAGGCGATCGTTTTCAAGGTAGGGCGTTCGCGGACCGCTGTCTGCGTTCCGCCCGTCCGCTGTTTCCCGCTGTCATCCATGATTAGCCGTCGCTGCCCCCGAGTCAGGTGGCCACTATAAAGGGCCGAAGCTTGCCCGGAAACGTCGCGACACCTCCCTGTCCTCCGATACGAAATCAATAACTGAAACGATACAGGTAAAATGTCGAGAGGAATTTTGTCGAGTGGAAAATTCCTGTTCCCCTGAGTTGCACAACGCAGATGCGAAATGATTTTTGCGACTGCGAAAGCCAGACTTCCTGATATTGGGCGATAGTGGCCGGAAACATGGCGGATGAACTGCATATTGCGGTGAGCGAGTGAGCCGACGTTTTTTCACGAAATCCTCTCATGGTTGTATTTTCTCAGCGGCCGAATTTTTTCGGACAAAACCGGTTGCGTCATATCGGCGATTGCCTTACGTTTTTACGGCAACGTTTCAGTGAGGGAGGAGACTCATGAATATTCGTTCTATGGCGGCTGTTCTTGCCGCAACCGTGATGCTGCCGTTAGGCGCGGCTCACGCCACAGATCTCGAAGTCACCCATTGGTGGACATCCGGAGGCGAGGCCGCCGCAGTCGCGGAGCTCGCCAAGGCTTTCAACGCAACCGGCAACAAGTGGGTTGACGGCGCGATTGCAGGTTCCGGCGGCACCGCCCGTCCGATCATGATCAGCCGCATCACCGGCGGTGATCCGATGGCGGCCACCCAGTTCAACCATGGCCGCCAGGCCGAGGAGCTGGTCCAGGCAGGCCTGATGCGCGATTTCACCGATCTCGCCAAGAAAGAAGGCTGGGACAAGATCGTCCGCCCCGTGGGCCTGCTGAAATCCTGCACTTTCGAGGGCAAGATCTATTGCGTGCCGCTCAACATCCATTCCTGGCAATGGCTGTGGCTCTCGAACGACGCCTTCAAGAAGGCGGGCGTTGCGGTTCCGAAGAACTGGGACGAGTATGTCGCAGCGGCTCCGGCGCTGGAAAAGGCCGGTATCGTGCCGCTCGCGGTCGGCGGCCAGGCCTGGCAGTCGACCGGTCTGTTCGCCGTGCTGACTGTCGCGATCGGCGGCAAGGACATCTACCAGAAGGTCTACGGCGACAAGGATGCAAAGGTCGCGGCAGGTCCGGAAATGGCCAAGGTCTTCAAGGCGGCCGACGATGCCCGCAAGATGGCGAAGGGCACCAATGTCCAGGACTGGAACCAGGCCACCAACATGGTGATCACCGGCAAGGCCGGCGGCCAGATCATGGGTGACTGGGCGCAGGGCGAATTCCAGCTGGCCGGCAAGAAGGCCGGTGTCGACTATACCTGCCTGCCCGGCCTCGGTGTAAACGAGGTCATCTCGACGGCCGGCGACGCCTTCTACTTCCCGGTCCTCAAGGATGCGGCGAAGACGAAGGCGCAGGAAGCACTCGCCTCGGCGCTTCTCGACGCCAAGACGCAGGTTGCCTTCAACCTCAAGAAGGGCTCGCTGCCGGTGCGTGGCGACGTCGATCTTGCGGCCGCCAACGACTGCATGAAGAAGGGTCTCGAAATCCTCGCCAAGGGCAATGTCGTCACCAGCACCGACCAGCTGATCACGCAGGATACGCAGAAGCAGCTGGAAGACCTGATGTCGCAGTTCTTCGCCAATACGTCGATCACTGCCGAGGAAGCCCAGAAGCGCTTCGTCGCTATTTTCTCCAAGGCCGGTTGATCCGACAGACGGCAATCCAACAGCCGGCTCCGCGTCCGAAAGGGGCGGGGCCGGTGGTGGCTTGCTTCCTGCAGCCTTTGCTATCCAGAGGAGTTGACCATGGCGGCGCACACTCAGCCCGGCCGACCCAACCAGTTATTCCGCAATCTCAATTCGAAGATTGCCTCGATCCCGATGATGCTGACAGCCGTGGTGATCTTCCTCGGCGGCACGATCTGGACCGTCGTTTATTCCTTCACCAATTCCAAGCTCCTGCCGCGCCTGTCCTTCGTCGGCCTGGAACAGTATGAGCGGCTCTGGGATACGCCGCGCTGGATCGTCTCGATCCAGAACCTGGCGACCTACGGATGCCTGTCGCTGATCTTCAGCCTGACGATCGGTTTCCTGCTGGCGGCGCTGATGGACCAGAAGATCCGGTTCGAAAACACGTTCCGGACGATCTTCCTCTATCCGTTCGCACTGTCCTTCATCGTCACCGGCCTTGTCTGGCAATGGATACTGAACCCCGAATTCGGCGTGCAGTCGGTCGTCCGTTCGCTCGGCTGGACGAGCTTCACCTTCGATCCGCTCTACAACTCCGACATCGTCATCTACGGCATCCTGATCGCCGCGCTGTGGCAGGGGACGGGGCTCGTCATGTGCCTGATGCTCGCCGGGCTTCGCGGCATCGACGAGGACATCTGGAAGGCCGCGCGCGTCGATGGCATCCCGATGTGGAAGACCTATCTCTTCATCATCATCCCGATGATGCGGCCGGTCTTCGTCACCACGCTCGTCATCATCGCCAGCGGCATCGTCAGGATCTACGACCTTGTCGTGGCGCAGACGAGCGGCGGCCCCGGCATCGCCTCCGACGTGCCCGCCAAATACGTCTACGACTACATGTTCTTCGCCCAGAACCTCGGCCAGGGCTTTGCGGCATCCACCATGATGCTGCTCGCCGTCGCCATCATCATCGTTCCCTGGGCCTATCTTGAATTCGGAGGACGCAAGCGTGGATAAATCGCTCACGACGCCCGTCTCTGGGCCCGCCATTTCCGGTCCGGCCGGTTCCCGGCTGCAAACCGGGCCGCAGGGAAAACGCCCTCGCAAGGTGCTTTCGTCGCGCAATATCATCGTCTACGGCGCGCTCGGCCTTGCGGCAATTTATTACCTTATTCCTCTCTATGTGATGGTCGTCACCTCGCTAAAGGGCATGCCGGAAATCCGTCTCGGCAACATCTTTTCGCCGCCGATGGAGATCACCTTCGAGCCCTGGGTGAAGGCCTGGGCGGAGGCCTGCACGGGCTTGAACTGCGACGGCCTTTCGCGCGGCTTCTGGAATTCGGTTCGGATCACCGTGCCGTCGGTGATCGTGTCGATCGCGATCGCTTCGGTGAACGGTTATGCGCTCGCCAACTGGCGGTTCAAGGGCTCGGAGATCTTCTTCACGATCCTGATTGTCGGCGCCTTCATCCCCTATCAGGTGATGATCTATCCGATCGTCATCGTGCTGCGCGAACTGGGCCTCTACGGCTCGCTCTACGGCCTCATCCTGGTGCATTCGATCTTCGGCATGCCGATCCAGACGCTGCTGTTCCGCAACTATTTCGTCTCGCTGCCGGAGGAACTGTTCAAGGCGGCCCGCATCGACGGGGCGGGGTTCTGGCAGATCTATTTCCGGATCATGCTGCCCATGTCGCTGCCGATATTCGTCGTCTCGATGATCCTGCAGACCACCGGTATCTGGAACGACTTCCTGTTCGGCGTGGTCTTCACCCGGCCGGATACCTATCCGATGACCGTTCAGCTCAACAACATCGTCAATTCCGTCCAGGGCGTGAAGGAATACAACGTCAACATGGCGGCGACGCTGTTGACGGGTGCGGTTCCGCTGATCGTCTATTTTGTTTCCGGCCGGCTTTTCGTCCGCGGCATCGCGGCCGGCGCAGTCAAAGGGTAAGCCTGATGCTCAACAATGTTTCCGCGCGCACTCAGAGCAGCGTTTCCATCCGCGACCTGTCGCTATCCTTCGGTTCGGTCAAGGTCCTGGAAAACCTCAACCTCGACATCCATGACGGCGAATTCCTGGTCCTGCTCGGCTCGTCCGGCTGCGGCAAGTCCACGTTGCTGAACTGCATTGCCGGACTTCTCGAGCCGACCGAAGGCCAGATCTTCATCAAGGACAAGAACGTCACCTGGGAAGAGCCCAAGGACCGCGGCATCGGCATGGTGTTCCAGTCCTACGCGCTCTATCCGCAGATGACGGTCGAGAAGAACCTCTCCTTCGGCCTGCGCGTCGCCAAGATTCCGAAGGCCGAGATCGACCGCCGCGTGGCGCGCGCCTCCGGCATCCTGCAGATCGAGCCGCTTCTCAAGCGCAAGCCATCGGAGCTCTCCGGCGGCCAGCGCCAGCGCGTCGCGATCGGCCGCGCCTTGGTGCGCGACGTGGATGTTTTCCTGTTCGACGAGCCGCTGTCGAACCTCGACGCGAAACTGCGCTCCGAACTGCGCGTCGAAATCAAGCGGCTGCACCAGGCGCTCAAGAACACGATGATCTACGTAACCCACGACCAGATCGAGGCCCTGACGCTCGCCGACCGCATCGCCATCATGAAGAGCGGCGTCATCCAGCAGCTCGACGATCCGGTGACGATCTACAACAAGCCGAAGAACCGTTTCGTCGCAGCCTTCATCGGTTCACCGGCGATGAATTTCCTCACCGGCGAACTTGCGGAGGAGGGCGGCCGCGCCGTCTTCAGGACCAATGGGGTCAGCTTCTCTCTCGACGGTTATGACGCTTCCGAGCCGTTGAAGCCCGGACGCAAGGTCACCCTCGGCGTCCGCCCGGAACATATCAAGGTGGACGGCGACATAACCGGCGGCGAAGTGCATGAGGCGATCGTCGATATCGAGGAGCCCATGGGCGCCGACAACCTGCTCTGGCTGAAACATGCCGGCCACGTGATGTCGGTTCGCATCGGCGGCGCAAGGCGTTACGCCGTCGGCGCCAAGGTGCGCCTTGCCTTCGACATGACCATGGCCTCGCTGTTCGACGCCGAGACGGAAGAGCGGATCTGATGTTTTCGTGCAGCCAGTTTCGCGGGGGCCGGCTACGTTTGCGGCAATTGCTGTCACAGCAAGTAATACCCCCCTCTGTCCTGCCGGACATCTCCCCCTCAAGGGGGGAGATCGACTCGTGGCAACGTCTCGCCATCTTCGACGCTCATGGTCGACGTGACCTGGGGGCGCCCAGCCAATCTCCCCCCTTGAGGGGGAGATGTCCGGCGGGACAGAGGGGGGCTGGCACGGTACACCCTGAATTTTGCGGGTGGGCATCGTAGTGGAAATCAACCTCTCCGGCCCCTGGCAGCTAGCGTCTGTCGACGGAACGCATCGCACCGAGATGCCGATCCCCGGCGACGTCCACACTGCGCTGAAGACGGCGGGCATCATCCCCGACCCGTATTTCGGGCGCAACGAGAACGACGTGCAATGGGTCGCAAACACAGACTGGACGATCGAGCGACGCTTCACGCTCGATGATCCCGCAGGCTCCTGGTATCTCGACATCACCTATCTGGATACGGTCGCGACCGTCTTCGTCAACGATATCCCGGCGCTTCAGGCGGACAACTGCTTTCGCCGTTATCGCCCGGACGTGTCGAAGGCGCTCAGGGCCGGCGAGAATACGATCCGCGTTCTCTTCCGTTCCAGCATCGCCGAGGGGGCGGAGCGGCAGGGGCGGCAGCCGTTCTACATTCCCTATTCCACGAACAATTCGCCGATCCCGAACGGCAACATGCTGCGCAAGCCGCAATGCCATTTCGGCTGGGACTGGAATATCGCGCTCGCACCGCTCGGCCTCTATGGCGAAATCGCACTGAAGAAGCTCGAAACCGCCCGCATCGAGCACGTCGTCACCAGCCAGAGACATGAGGCAGGCGAAGTGGACCTCGTCGTCACGGTGACGCTCTATGCCGAAGAGCAGGGCGTGCTGCCGGTGTTCTTCTCGCTCGGCGGCGAACGGGTCCGGCTCGATTGCGGCGTGCGCGCCGGCGAAACGACGGTGACCCATCTCTTCCATATCGACGACCCGAAACTCTGGTGGCCCTCCGGGAGCGGCGAACAGGCGCTTTACGAGCTGACCGTTGGCACACCTACCGAGGCCGTCACCCGTCAGATCGGCCTCAGAACCGTCGAACTGCTCACCGACCCGGACGAAGCCGGCAGTCGTTTCGCCTTCCGCGTCAACGGCCGCGAAATCTTCTGCCGCGGCGCCAACTGGATCCCGGCGGACGCGCTGTTTTCCCTGTCCAGTCCCGAAAAGACCGAGGACCTGCTGCGCTCCGCCGTCGATGCCCATATGAACATGATCCGCATCTGGGGCGGCGGTTTCTACGAGGCGGACTGGTTCTACGATCTTTGCGACCGGCTCGGCCTGATGATCTGGCAGGACTTCCAGTTCGCCTGCAACCTCTATCCCTCGACCTCGGATTTCCTCGAAAACGTCGCGGCGGAAGTCGAATACCAGGCCCGCAGGCTGATCTCGCATCCCTCCATCGTGCTCTGGTGCGGCGACAACGAACTGGTCGGCGCGCTGACTTGGTTTCCGGAATCCCGTGAGAACCGCGACCGCTACCTCGTCTCCTACGACCGGTTGAACCGCGTCATCGAACAGGCGCTCGAAAGGGCCGCGCCCGACGCCATCTGGTGGCCGTCCAGCCCCGCGTCCGGCTATCTCGACTACGGCGATGCCTGGCATGCGGACGGTTCCGGCGACATGCACTATTGGTCCGTCTGGCACGAGAACAAGCCGTTCGACAGCTACCGCTCGGTGCGGCCGCGCTTCTGCTCGGAATTCGGCTTCCAGTCCTACACGTCGCTGCCGGTCATCGAGACCTATGCCTCACCGAAGGACATGAACATCGCCTCTCCGGTGATGGAGCACCACCAGAAGAATGCCGGCGGCAACGAGCGCATTGCCGGCACGATGTTCCGCAATTTCCGCTTTCCGACCGATTTCGCCAATTTCGTCTATCTGAGCCAGGTGCAACAGGGATTGGCGATCAAGACTGCCGTCGATTTCTGGCGGTCGCTGAAGCCACATTGCATGGGGACGCTTTATTGGCAGCTCAACGACACCTGGCCGGTCGCCTCCTGGTCCAGCCTCGATTACGGCGGCAGCTGGAAAGTGCTGCATTACATGGCGCGGCGCTTCTTCCAGCCGGTAGTGATCGCGGCGATCCCGTCCGACGACAGAAGCGAGATCCGCTTCTCGCTCGTCAACGATACGGCCGAGGATGTGACGGCGACGCTCAACCTGTCGCTCCTGACACTCAAGGGTGAGCGCCGTGGGCTTCGGAGTGTCGAAGCCCGCTGCACGCCGGATGCCGCAGTTACCGTACTGAGCTTGCCGGCTGTGGATGTTCCGGATGGGACGATCCTCGCCTGGACCTTCAGGGCATCGAACGGAATGGGCGGCGAGGGGCATCATGTCCCGGGCAGCTACAAGGCGCAGGAACTCGAACCGGCAGGGCTGGAGTTTTCCGTGTCTCCGTCCGGTGACGGCGCCTTCGACCTCCTGGTCAAGACTCGTGGGCTCGCCCTTTTCGTGCTGATCGAAAGCGGCACGCCCGGCCGTTATTCCGACAACGCCTTCGATCTTGCCAGCGGCGAAAGCCGCAGCATCCGCTTCACGCCCGCCGCGCCGACAGACGCGATCCCGCAATTCCGCATCTACGACCTCTATTCCTGCCAGGCGGCAGGCTGAGGTCTTTATCAAGGAGGAACACCATGACGAAACTCGGTTTTCAGCTTTATTGCGCGCGCAATTTTCCGCCACTCTCGGACGTCCTGAAGAAGGTCGCGCAGGCAGGCTATACGGAGGTCGAAGGTTATGGCGGCATCTATGCGACGCTCGACGATGCGGGCCTGAAGGCGCTCAAAGATGATCTCGACGCCAACGGGCTGACCATGCCGACCGGCCATTTCGGCATCGACCTTCTTGAAAAGGAGCCCGAACAGGCGCTACGGATCGCCAGGACGCTCGGTGTCCAGGCGATCTACTGCCCGCATCTCGTCGCCGACCAGCGCCCCACCGATGCCGCCGGGTGGTTCGCCTTCGGCCAGCGTCTGCAGACCGTCGGCAAACGCTATTGGGATGCCGGCTACACATTCGGCTGGCATAACCACGACTTCGAGTTCAAGACACTGGCCGACGGCTCGACGCCACAGGAGCAGATTCTTGCCGGCGGCCCCGATCTCGCCTGGGAGGCGGATATCGCCTGGGTCATCCGCGGCGGCGCCGATCCGTTCGCCTGGATCGAGAGCTACGCCAAGCGGATCACCGCCGTTCACGTCAAGGACATCGCGCCTGCCGGCGAAAACGCGGACGAGGACGGCTGGGCGGATGTCGGCCACGGCACCGTTCCGTGGAAGGACCTGATGGCGGCGCTGAAGAAGACGTCGGCAAAACACTACGTCCTCGAACACGACAATCCGAAGGATCTCGATCGGCTGCTGACGCGCTCGATCGCCTCCTTCAAGACCTATTGATCACAGCATTTTCCGGAGTTTTCCATGCCCAAGGAACTTGGCGTCGGCATCATGGGATGCGGCAATATTTCCACCACCTACTTCAAGCTCTCGCCGCTCTTCAAAGGCCTCAAGGTGCTCGCCTGCGCGGACATCAACGAGCAGGCCGCCGAAATGCGCGCCGAGGAATACGGCGTCAAGGCGCAGTCGATCGAGCAGCTGCTCGCCAATGACGATCTCGACGTGATCGTCAACCTGACCATCCCGGCGGCGCATTTTGCGGTCTCCAAGGCGATCCTCGAAGCCGGCAAGCACGTCTATTCGGAAAAGCCGCTCGTCATCACGATCGAGGAAGGCAAGGCGCTGCAGGCGCTTGCCAAGGCAAAGGGTCTTTCGGTCGGCTGCGCGCCGGACACCTTCCTCGGCGGTGCCCACCAGCTTGCCCGCAAATATATCGATGAAGGCGGCGTCGGCCGCATCACCTCCGGCACCTGCCATGTGATGAGCCCCGGAATGGAAATGTGGCACCCCAATCCGGGATTCTTCTTCCTCGAAGGCGGCGGGCCGATCCTCGATCTCGGGCCGTATTACATCGCCAACCTGATCAACCTGATCGGTCCGGTGAAGCGGGTCGGCGCACTCACCTCCATGGCGAGCCCGACGCGTAATGTCACCAGTGAGGGACCATTCAAAGGACAATCGATCCCGGTCGAAACGCCGACCAACATCCACGCGCTGCTCGAATTCGTCAGCGGCGCGACGATCACGCTGTCGGCAAGCTGGGATGTCTGGTCGCATCGCCACGCCAACATGGAACTCTACGGCACCGAGGGCTCGATCTTCGTGCCCGACCCGAACTTCTTCGGCGGCATGGTCGAGGCAAGCGGCCGCAACAAGGACATCCAGCCGCTGGAGCCTTGGGACCATCCGTTCGGCATCAACAACCAGGAGCATCCGCAGGGGCCGCGCGCCAACTACCGCACGGCCGGTCTTGCGGACATGGCAATGGCGCTGATCGAAGGCCGCGATGCCCGCTGCTCGCTGGAACGTACGCTCCACGGCGTGGACGTGATGACCTCGATCCTGAAATCCGGCGAGGAAGGGCGGTTCATCGAGCTTTCGACCACCTGCACCCAGCCGGCGGCGCTCGGCATCGACGAGGCGCTGGCGCTTCTGCGCTGATCGGCTATGAATGCGGCGCGCACCGCCTGAGACATCGGCCGCGCCGCATTTCATTCGGAGGAAACGACATGACCTGGCAACCAGCGTCCAACCGCTACGAAACCATGAAATACAATCGCTGCGGCCGTTCGGGACTGAAACTCCCGGCGATCTCGCTCGGCCTCTGGCACAATTTCGGCGACGACACGCCGCATGAACGCAAGGTGGCGATCGCCCGCAAGGCCTTCGACCTCGGCATCACCCATTTCGATCTCGCCAACAACTATGGCCCGCTGCCCGGCAGCGCCGAGACGGCCTTCGGCCAGATCCTGCGCGAGGATTTCAAGGGATATCGCGACGAACTGATCATCTCTTCGAAGGCCGGCTACAACATGTGGCCGGGTCCCTATGGCGAATGGGGCAGCCGTAAGTATCTGATCTCCTCCTGCGACCAGAGCCTGAAGCGGATGGGTCTCGACTATGTCGATATCTTCTATTCGCATCGCTTCGACCCGGACACGCCGCTCGAGGAGACCTGCGGCGCGCTCGACCATATCGTTCGCTCGGGCAGGGCGCTCTACGTCGGCATCTCGTCCTACAATTCGAAGCGTACCCAGGAAGCGACGGCGATCCTGAAGGAACTCGGCACGCCGGTCCTCATCCACCAGCCCAGCTATTCGATGATCAACCGCTGGGTCGAGGAAGATGGCTTGCTCGATACGCTGGAAGATCTCGGTATCGGCTCGATCGTCTTCTCGCCGCTGGCGCAAGGCATGCTGACCTCGAAATATCTCGGCGGCATTCCGGAAGGCAGCCGCGCCGCACAGGGCAAGTCGCTGCGCCCGGCCTTCCTGAACGACCGGAACATCGCCAACCTCAAGGCGCTCAACGCCATCGCCGAAAAGCGCGGCCAGACGCTGGCGCAGATGGCGCTCGCCTGGGTCCTGCGCGGCGGCCGCGTGACCACGGCGCTGATCGGCGCCAGCCGCCCGGAACAGGTCGAGGACTGCGTCAGGTCGCTCGACAATCTGGAGTTCACGGCAGCCGAACTTGCCGAGATCGACACCTATGCCAAGGACGCCGACATCAACCTCTGGGCCAAATCGGCCGAGCGGGCAGGGCCGTCGCGGTAAGGAAAGAGGGGCTTCGATCTGCCCCTCATCCCCCTGCCGGGACCTTCTCCCCGTTCTGACGGGGAGAAGGGAGATGTGGCACGGCCGGCGCTCCAAAGTCCTTCTCCCCGCAAGCGGGGAAAAGGTGGCGGTAGCCGGATGAGGGGCAAGGGCTCAGTTTCTATTTTGGGAGGAAAACATGATCCACAACCCCATCCTGCCGGGCTTCAATCCCGATCCGTCCATCTGCCGCGTCGGCGAGGATTATTACATCGCCACCTCGACTTTCGAATGGTATCCGGGTGTGCAGATCCATCATTCCCGCGACCTGGTGAACTGGACCTTGGTACGCCGGCCGCTGGAGCGCGCGAGCCAACTCGACATGCGCGGCAATCCCGACAGCTGCGGCATCTGGGCGCCGTGTCTCTCCTATTCCGACGGGCTGTTTTTCCTGGTCTATACGGACGTCAAGCGCTTCGACGGCAATTTCAAGGATGCCCATAACTACATCGTCACCTCGCCGACGATCGAGGGTGAATGGTCCGATCCGATCTATGTGAATTCCTCCGGGTTCGACCCCTCGCTTTTCCATGACGACGACGGCCGCAAGTGGTTCCTCAACATGCAGTGGAACCACCGCACCGAAAGTTACGGTGGGGCGCCGAAACATCCGGCCTTCGACGGCATCCTGCTGCAGGAATGGGATTTCGAGGCGAGGGCGCTCAAGGGCCCGATCAAGAACATCTTCCCCGGTAGCGCGCTCGGACTGGTCGAGGGACCGCATGTCTTCAAGCGCAACGGCTGGTATTACCTGACGACTGCCGAAGGCGGCACCGGTTACGACCACGCCGTCACCATGGCGCGCTCGCGCTCGATCGACGGGCCGTACGAGATGCATCCGCAGACGCATCTCATTACCTCGAAGGACCATCCGAAGGCCGTTCTGCAACGTGCCGGCCATGGCCAGTATGTCGAAACGCCGGATGGCCAAGCCTACCACACCCATCTCTGCGGCCGGCCTTTGGCGCCGCAACGCCGATGCACGCTCGGCCGCGAAACGGCGCTGCAGCGCTGCATCTGGGAAGACGACTGGCTCTATCTCGCCCAGGGCGGCGTCGTGCCGGATGTGGACGTGCCGGCGCCGGGCGATGCCAGGCGCATCGAACAGCCTGCCCGCATCGAACGCTCATTCAACGACACGGTCCTGCCGCCGGAATTCCAGTGGCTGCGCACGCCGCATCCGGAACGGCTGTTCAGCCTGACCGAGCGTCCCGGTCACCTGCGCCTTTTCGGCCGCGAAAGCATCGGTTCCTGGTTCGAGCAATCGCTGGTCGCCCGCCGGCAGGAACACCATTCCTTCCGCGCCGAGACCGTTATCGAGTTCTCACCTGACACCTATCAGCAGGTCGCGGGCCTGACCCACTACTATAATCGCCACAAGTTCCATTCGCTGGTGGTGACCCTGCACGAGAAGCTCGGCCGCGTGGTAACGATCTTCTCCTGCCCCGGCGATTTCCCGCATGGGCGCATGAGCTTTCCGGCCGGAAGCGGCGTTTCCGTGCCCGATGGGCCGGTGCATCTTGCCATGGAGATCCGCGACAACGACCTGCAATTCTTCTGGCGCGCCGGCGGCTCCAACGAATGGCAGGAACTCGGCCCCAAACTCGACGCCGGCGTCATTTCGGACGAAGGCGGCCGCGGCGAACACGGCTCCTTCACCGGCGCGTTTGTTGGCATGTTCGCCTTCGATACGTCGGGCCGAGCGAAGACGGCGGATTTCGATTACTTTGTTTATGAGGCGCTGTAGTTTGAGCCCAATGCAATTCGTGTTATTTTGACGCCATGAAGAATGTGACGATCGCTCTCGATGACGAGGTCTATGAACTCGCTGCAGCCCGTGCCGCCGAGAAGAATACGTCCGTGTCTTCGCTGATCGCCTCCCTGATCCGCCAGATGGAGGTGAAACGCCCCCTTGGTCCGGAGGAATTCCAGAGAAGCCTGGAACGCGAGGAGGAGCTGCGCAAGCGGATCGTCGGTGTCAGCGCCAAGGACAACCTTTCCCGCGACGAATTGCATAGAAGGCGCTAGAGGACGTGTCGGCATTTCTCGACACGAACATCCTCATCTATTCCATTTCATCCGATTCAACAGAATCCGCCAAACGAGAAAGGGCGGACGAGATTCTTCGACGTGACGATTGCGTTATATCTGTTCAGGTGCTGCAAGAATTCTACGCCCAGATGACAAGAGCCAGCCGTCCTGGCGCACTTAGTCACCAAACGGTTCTGGAGTTGATTCAAGGCTGGCAGAGATTTCCGATCCAGGAGAATACGTTGGCAGTTCTAGCGAGAGCCCTTGATATCGTCGAACGCTACCGCTTCTCCATTTGGGACAGCCTTATCATTGCGGCAGCACTTTTTGCAGAGTGTGAGATTTTGTTTTCCGAAGATTTGTCTCATGGTCAGCAGATCGAGAATTTGACGATCATCAATCCGTTCTTGTGAAATGGATGACCCGACCTTGTTTGAGATTTGCTAATTCAGCAAATCTGAAATCTCAGCAAATTAACAGAACTCCATAATTTCGTTACGAAAATGTAATGCATCAATTCAGATATGGTTCATCATTCGGGTCCTAGTTTCCGGGCGTGCTCAACACGAGGAGACACCTGATGAAAACGTTATTTGCAATTCTTCTTTCCGCAACCGTGCTTGCCGCACCGATTGCCGCGCAGGCGCAGGATCGTCATTCGCCTCCGGACCGTCACCGCACGGTGCAGCGCAACGTCGTCATCCACAAGAAGGTCGTGGTCGTCAAGCCGCGCTGGTCCAAGGGCCATCGCATGACCGCCGCCGAGCGTCGTCGCATGGCGGAGATCCGCGATTATCGCCGTTACCGCCTGTCGGCTCCGCCGCGCGGTTACCACTGGGTCAAGGTCGACAACGATTTCCTGCTGGTCGGCGTTGCAAGCGGCGTGATTTCGAGCTTCATCGCGGCTCGCTGAGAAAGATCGGCCTGCGGGGGTATTGCCTTCCCTCCCGCAGGCCTCACACATCCGCCGCTATGCGTGCCGGCGATCGTGCTTCCCGGTGGCTGGTCTCAGGTCCCTTGCGACAGGCATTCCTTCATCGAGCGGGCAAGTCCGCGCATCAGTTCGAAGTAAAGGCCGGAACCCGATTTCAGCGTCGCTGCTTCCGGGTCGAGCGTGCCTGAGCGGGCGGGCGTGCCTTCGGTCACGACCGCCACCAGCTTTGGCTCGAACTGCGGTTCGGCGAAGACGCATGTGGCTCCTAGTTCCTTCACCTTCTTCTGGATTTGGTCCACGCGTTCGGCGCCGGGCATGGTCTCCGGGCTGACGGTGATCGAACCCGCAACGCTCACTCCATAACGATGTTCGAAATATTGGTAGGCGTCGTGGAAGACGATGAAAGGTTTGTGCCTGACGGGCGCAATCGTCGCCTTGAGCTCGGCATCGAGCGCATCGATATCCTTCATCAGCGCCGCGCCGTTTGCCTGATAGGCGGCGGCATTCGCCGGGTCGGCACTGACCAGCGTCTTTTCGATTTCCGCCGCCATCGCCTTGGCATTCATCGGATCGAGCCAGAGATGCGTATCGAACCCGCCGTGATCGTGATGGTCGTCCTGACCGGCATGGTCCTTGGCTGCATGGTCGTGATCGTGCGCCTCTTCCGCTTCATCCCCGTGGTCATGGGCCTCGAAGGCGCCGCTTTCGCGGAACGGCAGTTTTTGCAGTCCAGGCGCATCCTCCAGCTCGATCACCGTCGCCGAGGCGGCCAGCGCATCGAGCGGCTTTTCGAGAAAGGCCTCGATGCCGGGCCCGATCCAGAAGATCACGTCGGCGCCTTCGATGGCGGCCGCATTGGAGGGCTTCAGCGAGAACGTGTGCGGCGAGGCCGCGCCATCGACGATCAGTTTCGGCTCGCCGACACCTTTCATGATCGAGGCGACGAGCGAATGGATCGGCTTGATCGAAACCACCACGTCCGGTGCCGCAAAGCAGGGGGCAGCGCCGATGGAGAACACTGCGGCGGAGAGGAGGGAGATCGAAGCCGGCTTCATGCTGTGTCCTTGCATTACGTCGTAATGTTATTACATCAATTGCGTTATGCTATAACGTGTGTCATAGCCAGTGACAACAGGGAATCCGGAAAAACATGCTGATGTCCAATCGGGCTCGTGCCCCCAAAACCGAAAGCCAATTGGTATCTCTTTCCAATGCCGGCATTCGCCGGGATGGCCGGTGGCTGGTGCGGGGCGTCGATTTCTCGATCCGCCGCGGCGAGGTCGTGACGCTGATCGGCCCGAACGGTGCAGGCAAGTCGACGACCGCAAAGCTTGCCATCGGCGTGCTGCGCGCGGATGAAGGATCGGTCGCAAGACTGTCCGGCTTGCGGGTGGGCTATGTCCCCCAGAAACTGTCGATCGACTGGACCATGCCGCTTTCCGTGCGTCGGTTGATGCGGCTGACCGGCCCGCTTGACGACGCCGATCTTCTGGCGGCACTGGCCTCGACCGGCATTTCCCACCTCATCGATGCCGAGGTCCGGCATCTGTCCGGCGGCGAATTCCAGCGCGCGCTGCTGGCCCGGGCGATTGCCCGCAAGCCGGATCTGATGGTGCTCGACGAACCCGTCCAGGGCGTCGACTTTGCCGGCGAGAGTGCGCTTTACGACCTGATCCGCTCGATCCGCACTACGACCGGCTGCGGCATCCTGATGATCTCGCACGATCTCCATATGGTCATGGCCGGCACCGACACCGTCATCTGCCTCAACGGCCATGTCTGCTGCCGCGGCACGCCGGAAGTGGTGAGCCAGAGCGTCGACTACCTGAAACTCTTCGGCAATTCGCGTTCGCTGGCGGTCTACAATCATCATCATGATCACACCCATCTGCCGGACGGCCGGGTGATGCATGGCGACGGCTCGGTCACCGATCACTGCCATCCCGATGACGGGCACCATCATCATGATGCGCACGACCATGCGCATGATCACGACCACTCGCATCACCACCATCATGGCGATCATGCCGGGGTGAAGGGAGAAGGCCGTGTTTGACGACTTCTTCACCCGCGCCCTCGTCGCCGGCATCGGCGTCGCACTCACGGCTGGGCCGCTCGGTTGTTTCGTCGTCTGGCGGCGGATGGCCTATTTCGGTGATACGATGGCCCATTCGGCGCTGCTCGGCGTGGCGCTGTCGCTGTTCTTCCAGATCAACCTGCTGATCGCCGTCTTCGGCGTTGCGGTCGTCGTGTCGCTCCTGCTTCTGGCGCTTCAGCGGCGGCAATCGCTGTCGGCGGATGCGCTGCTCGGCATTCTCTCCCATTCGGCGCTGGCGATCGGCCTGGTGCTCGTCGCCTTCATGACCTGGGTCAGGATCGACCTCATCGCCTTCCTGTTCGGCGATATCCTCGCCGTGACGCGCAGCGATATCGCGCTGATCTGGGGCGGCGGTGTGCTGGTGCTTGCAGCGCTCGTCTGGCTGTGGCGGCCGCTGATCGCGTCCACCGTCAGCGAGGACGTGGCCGAAGCCGAGGGCATGAAGCCGGCACGGACAAGGCTGCTCTTCATGCTGCTGATGGCGCTCGTCATCGCCATTGCCATGAAGATCGTCGGGATCATGCTGATCACCGCGCTTCTGATCATCCCGGCCGCGACGGCCCGGCGGTTTTCGGCAAGCCCGGAGTTGATGGCGGTGCTCGCCTCTCTGATCGGCGCGCTTGCGGTGATCGGCGGCCTGTTCGGCTCGCTGCACTACGATACGCCGTCCGGCCCTTCCATTGTGGTCGCGGCACTCTTACTTTTCATTCTAAGCCTGCTTCCGGCAGCAGGGAAAAACACGGCCGACAGGGCCGGCAACCAAGGAGTGCGATGATGAACGCACCAATATCCACACCGACATCCGCTCCGGCGCTCACCAAGAACCAGTCGCTCGTCTTTGACGTTCTCGACCGTGCGGATGCGCCGATGAGCGCCTATACGATCCTCGACCGCCTGCGCGACCACGGTTTTCGCGCGCCTCTGCAGGTCTACCGGGCGCTCGACAAGCTGCTGGAATTCGGCATGGTGCATCGGCTCGAAAGCCTCAACGCCTTCGTCGCCTGCGCCCATCCGGAAAGCGAATGCTGCGGCAAGGGGCATGGCCACGGGCACGGCACGGTCGCCTTTGCGATCTGCGAGAGTTGCGGCCATGTATCGGAATTCCACGACCACGAAGTCGATCACCGCCTTGGCGACTGGGCGAAGGCCAAGAACTTCAAGCCCGCCAAGACGACGATCGAAATCCGCGGGCTGTGCGGCGCCTGCGCCGCCTAAAGAAGCCGAAGATCGCGGGAGAACCGCTTCCAGTTGGCGACATAGCGGACAGCCGACTGTTTCAGCTTCTCGACCGCTTCGTCATCCAGCACCCGCATCACCTTCGCCGGCGAGCCCACGATCAGGGAATTGTCGGGAAATTCCTTGCCCTCGGTCACCAGCGCATTGGCGCCGACCAGGCAATTCCGGCCGATCTTCGCGCCGTTCAGGATCGTTGCACCCATGCCGACCAATGAATTGTCGCCGATCGTGCAGCCGTGGATGATCGCATGGTGACCGATCGTGCAGTTCTCGCCGATCTCCACCGGATAGCGCGGATCCGTATGGATCATCACGCCTTCCTGGATGTTGGTGCCTTTGCCCACCACGATCGGCTCGTTGTCGCCACGCAATACAGAACCGAACCAGATGCCGACATCCTCGCCGAGTTCCACCTTGCCGATGACGGTCGCATCCGGCGCGAGCCAGAAGCGATCAGGCCCGGGGGTTTTCGGCTCGAATTCTCCGAGAGCGTAAAGCGGCATGGTTCTCCTCCCTGTCGCGGTTTCGTCAGACGATTGTCAGCGACAGCGTTCCGACGCCATCGATGCCGCAGGTGACCTTGTCGCCGCGCACCACCGCGCCGACGCCGGCAGGCGTGCCCGTCATGATCACGTCGCCGGGGGCGAGGACGAACAGTTTCGACAATTCGGCAATGATCTCCGGCAGTTTCCAGATCAGCTGATTGAGGTCGCCGGACTGCTTGCGAGCGCCGTTGACGTCGAGCCAGACGCCGCCCGCCGAGGGATGACCGATCTTTTCGGCCGGGACGAGGGCGGAGACGGGCGCCGACTTCTCGAAGGCCTTGGCGGCTTCCCAAGGACGGCTCATTTTCTTGGCGATATCCTGCAGGTCACGGCGGGTGAAGTCGATGCCGACCGCGTAACCATAGACCTTGGACAACGCGTCCTCGACCGAAATATCGGCGCCGCCGCCGGACAGTGCCATGACCAGTTCCACTTCGTGATGGACGCTGGAGGAGAGCGGCGGGTAGGGGAAGGTCTCTCCGTTATAGATGTTGTCGGCATTCTTCTGGAAAAAGAACGGCGGCTCGCGGGTTGGATCGCCGCCCATTTCGATCGCGTGGTCGGCATAGTTGCGGCCGACGCAATAGACCCGGCGGACCGGAAAGCGCTCCGCCACTCCCTCGACCGGCAGAAGAACGGTTTCGGGCATGGGGATCACGGTCGCAAGCATGGAAGATATCCTGGAAAACTGTGGGCACGGGGGCGATAAAGACGGCGCCCTTTGTCTCCCAATTCGCGGGTTAATCCTAGTACTTTTTCAGGACCTGAGAAAAAGTGGCTGAAGGGTCTCGAGCAAAGCTCTTACCGGTCGCTTCGCAAGCAGCAACATGGAGCCCCAAAGTGTTTTCGTGTCCCCGATCACGGGGACACCCGAGCAAAAGGGCCTTCATCAAGCTCAATTTCAACCCCTGATGGTTCATGCTAGGCTGTTTTGGTGATTCGTTTAATACTTTGGGTAAGCCGTTCTGTTCTTGCGACGACCTTTCTCGTCAGGAATAGTGCCATGGATCTGCGGCATAGAGGCGGCCCCCACGAACACAGTTGGATATTATAACGGCCGAGCTGCGGGCCTATTGTATCGAGTGTTAGGTTCCCAAGCCGCGGCCAGATGGGAGCTACCTGGTTGTCGACACAGCAGATACTCACCGGCGACTTCCTGGCGGGGGGTGGCGAGATGGCGGAGCTCGTCCGCACAAAGGACTGGAGCAGCACGCCGCTGGGGCCGATCGATCAATGGCCCCAAAGCCTCAGGACAACCGTTAGCCTTTGCCTCGCCTCAAATTTTCCGATCAACGTGATCTGGGGCGACGAGAACATCCAGATCTACAATGACGGATATCGCACGGCGTGCGGGGATGCTCATCCGCGGGCGCTCGGGGAGGATTACAGCGTCACATGGTCGAGCGCCTGGCCGGCGATCGGTGAACCTTTTCGACAGGCGCGCCAGGGCAACACGTCGTTCCTTGAAAACCAGCGGATGTTCCTGACCCGCAACGGCTATCTGGAGGAAACGTTCTTCACCTTCTCGCTGTCGCCGATCCGGGACGAGACGGGCGAAATCGGCGGCCTGTTCCATCCGGTGACCGAGACGACGGCGACCATGCTGGCGGAACGGCGAACCCGCGCACTCCGGGATCTGAACGCCAGCCTGGCGTCGGCAGAAGACATGGAGGACCTGTCGCGGCGCATCCTTGAAGTCCTTGCCCAGTTCGAGTTCGATCTGCCGCTTCTTCTTCTTTATCATTTATCGTCGGATGGGAGCAGCTATCGGCTTGCAGGGCACTATGGCCTGCCGGATCGAAGCCTTGCATCCATGGCCTCAATCGATCCGCACTCGAACGCCCCATGGCCGATGGAGAGTGCCCTGGCGACGGGCGGCCCCACGGGGGTCAACAGGCTTTCCGATCTCTTCGAAGGTGCGGGGCCTTATGATGAGCCTCCCGATCGGGCGCTCCTCCTTCCCATCGCCGTCCCCGGCCTGGACCTGCCCCCGGTCTTCGTGGTGGCCGGCGCCTCGCCACGCCTGCCTTTCGACGACACCTATATGGGCTTCTACGAACTGCTTGCAACCGCGATCACCGCCGCCGTCGCCGCCGTGCGGGCGCGTACCGACGAGCGGCGGCGGGCCGAGGCGCTGGCGGAGATCGATCGGAGCAAGACGATGTTCTTTTCGAATGTCAGCCATGAGTTCCGTACTCCGCTGACGCTGATGCTGGGGCCGCTCGCCGACGTGCTTCAGCAGACGGACGGACTTTCGGCTGATGACAGGCAGCGAATTCTCGTTGCCCAGCGCAACGGCCACCGTCTGTTGAAACTGGTCAACACGCTCCTCGATTTTTCGAGGATCGAGGCGCAGCGCGTGCAGGCGTCCTTCGAGCCGACCGATATCGGCAGCCTGACCGCGGAGCTGGCATCGAATTTCAGATCCGCGATCGAAAAGGCGGGGCTGAGCCTCGTTGTCGAAGTCGCAGACTTGCCGCAGCCGGTCTATCTCGACCGCGATCTCTGGGAAAAGATCGTCCTGAACCTGCTTTCCAACGCGTTCAAATTCACGTTCGAGGGCGAGATACGCATCAGCGTGAGGGCGTCGGACGACAAGGCACGCGCCGAAATCACTGTCCGCGATACCGGTACCGGCATTGCGGCCGAGGAATTGCCACGCCTGTTCGAACGCTTTCATCGCATCGAAGGCGCCAAAGGAAGGTCGTTCGAAGGCTCCGGTATCGGGCTCGCCCTGGTGCAGGAACTGGTGCATCTTCAGGGCGGCGACATCCTTGCCGAAAGCCGGCTTGGCGAAGGCACGGCCTTCTCGATCTCGATACCATTCGGAAAGGCGCATATCCCCCCGGAACAGATGCGAAGTTCCCAGCCGGTCGAGAGCAATGTCGGCAGGCGCCAGGCTTTCGTCGATGAAGCAATGTCCTGGCTGTCGGCAGGCGGCGCCACGGGCGCTTCGATGCCGCCGGCCGCGAGCACGGAGACGGCCGAAACGCTTGCTCCGATGGGACATGTTCTCCTGGCGGACGACAATGCAGATATGCGTGCCTATGTGGAGCGGCTGCTATCGATATCCGGCTTTACGGTCGAGACAGCGGCCGACGGCGAGGCGGCGCTTGACGCAGCCCGCCTCAGGCGCCCGGACCTCATCGTTTCCGACGTGATGATGCCTGGCCTCGACGGATTTGGCCTGCTGTCGAGAATACGGACGGATGGCGAACTTAAGGACACGCCCTTCATCCTGCTGTCGGCCCGGGCCGGCGAAGAGGCGAGGCTGGAGGGTGTCGATGCCGGCGCGGACGACTACCTGGTGAAACCGTTTTCGGCGAGGGAACTGGTGGCGCGCATTGCGGCCTTGATCAGGCTGTCGCGGGATCGACGCGAGACGGTTTTGAGAGAAACCGCCGCCCGCCTTCGTGAGCTGAATGCGGACCTGGAGCGCCGCGTTCTGGAACATTCGCGCGAGCGGGGACGGACGTGGAAATACAGCCCGGACCTGCTCTCGGTGATCGATTTTGCGACCGGCATATTCGAAAGGACCAACCCCGCCTGGAAGAAAGCCCTCGGTTTCGACGAGACGGAACTTCTAGGCACGCCTTTGCGGGCGCTCCTGCATCCGGACGACGTCGTTGCGAGCGAGACTGCGCTCCAGGCTGCGCAAAGCGGCATCCCCGTGCTCCATTTTGAAAACCGATGTCTGACCCGCGAAGGCGACTATCGCTGGCTCTCCTGGGTGGCGGTCGTCGTCGATGGCAAGCTCTATTCCAGCGCCCGCGACGTGACCGACCACAAGATGCGCGAGGACGAGTTGAGGAAGACGCAGGAGACGCTGCGCCAGGCTCAGAAGATGGAGGTGATCGGCCAGCTGACCGGCGGGGTCGCGCATGATTTCAACAACCTCCTGATGGTCATCTCCGGCGGATTGGACGTTCTCGACAAACGCGACGATCCGGTGCGGCGCGAGCGTATCAAAAGCGGCATGCTGCAGGCGGTCAATCGCGGAGCGTCGCTCACCAGGCAATTGCTGACCTTCGCCCGGCGGCAGCCATTGAAGCCGCAGCCTGTCGATCTTCGCCAGCAGATTTTCCAGATGCGAGAACTTCTCGACCGGACGCTCGGCGGAGATATCACCGTCGATGTCGACGTCGATACGGGCGTGTGGCCGGTGCAGGCCGACCCTTCCGAACTCGAGCTCGTGCTTTTGAACCTTTGCGTCAATGCGCGCGACGCAATGCCGGCGGGCGGTACGATCGTCATCAGCGCCTCCAATTCCGTCGTCGATGTCTCGGGCAAACGAGGTGACGTTGTGAAGATCACCGTCGCCGATGGCGGCATCGGAATGCCGCCCGAGGTTCTCAAGCGGGTGTTCGAGCCGTTTTTCACCACGAAGGAAGTCGGCAAGGGATCAGGATTGGGGCTCGCGCAAGTTTACGGTTTCGTCGAGGCCTCCGGCGGATCGGTCGAAATCAACAGCGAACCAGGGGTCGGAACGGCCGTGGACCTTTGGCTTCCCCGGTCGATGGAGGTTTCATTGGAGGCGAGCGGCAACCATCTGTCCCGCGCCCACGGCGAGGCGGACAGGAGTGTCGCCGGAAAAATCCTGGTCGTGGAAGACGACGACAGCGTCGCCATGCTGGTCAACGACATGCTCGACCAGCTTGGCTATTCCGTAACCCGCGTCGACGGGGCGGCCGCTGCGCTGAGCGTGCTCGCGTCCGATGCCGAGCCGGACCTGATGTTTTCCGACATCATGATGCCCGGCGGCATCAATGGGGTGGATCTCGCCAAGGAGGTCAAACAGAGGCATCCAAAATTGCCAATCCTGCTCACATCGGGTTATGCGGACGTGCTCAAGAGCGCCGCGACCGCGGAAGGCGTGGAGATTTTGCCCAAGCCCTACAGTCTCCGGCAGCTCTCGGAGGCTCTCAGGGCAACGATCCCGGATGCCAGGTAATAGACGCCCGATAACTCGAAGATCGCTGGGGGTTCCCGATCAAGGCGCCCCTAGGCGAGCTTATGTTTGGGTCGCTACGCGCGCATAGTGCGTCGGCGGCAATCCGACAAAGCGGGTGAATGCAACGCTGAACGCGCTTGCGGAACTGTATCCGACACGTTCGGCAATCTCCTTCATTCCGCCGTCGCCACGCCGCAGAAGGTTCTTCGCCAGAGCCATGCGCCACGAAAGCAGGTACTCCATGGGCGTGACGCCCAGAGCGCGGCGGAACCGATCGAAGAAGGCGGAACGGGAGAGGGCGGCTTCCTGGGCCAGTTGCTCCACCGTCCAGTCCAGGGTCGGATCGGCGTGCATCCGCCGGATGGCGACCGCGAGCCGTCCATCGGCCAGTCCGCGCAGAAGCCCGGGCGGCGCTGCGGTGCCTGCCGTGGACCGGAGCGCCTCGATGAGCAGCACTTCCAACAGGCGCGCCAGGATCATGTCGCGCGCGGGCCGCTGTTCGCGAGCCTCTTCCCGCACCAGCTTTACAAGGGTCGCAAGCCGTCTCTCGCCGCGAACGTGCACCAGTCGCGGCAGGAGTGAAACCAGCAGGGCGGCGTCCGGCGACCCGAAGACAAAATGGCCGACCATCAGCCGGACGTCGGGCGGCCCATCCGGATTGCCATGTCTTATTTCGTCCGCGAACCTGGTGACGGTCAACGGATCGACGCCCTCCGACGGCATAGGTTCCAGGTTCGACATGCTGAAGCCATAGGCCGAGGGGATCAGAACGAAGTCACCCTCATGCAGGTCGATTGGCTCTTGCCCCTCGACGGTCAGGCGGGACGAGCCTTCGAGGATGACGCAGTAGAAGGGCTGGCCCGATTCCAGTCGCTGGACACACCATGCCCCTGTGCCGCTGACGAGCTTCGTCGACGGGACGCTGGGTTGGAGCAATGTGACCACTTCGGCGAATGGATCGACCATATCAGGACTTTCACGAATGAGAACCGGACTTCTGATTGTAGCAAGTCCAGCCCCGGCGGTCTAGATTTCAGGTGCTGCAAAACACGATAAGGAGCCACCATGAAAACCGTTCTCATCACCGGTTGCTCGTCCGGATTCGGTCTGGAGATCGCCAAATATTTCCTCGACCGCGATTGGAAGGTTGTCGCGACGTTGCGTTCGCCGCGCGAGGATATTCTCCCTCCCTCCGAGCACCTCCAGATCCTCGCCCTCGACGTCACCGATCCGGACAGCATTCGCCGGGCCGTCGATGCCGCCGGACCAATCGACGTGCTGGTCAACAATGCGGGGATCGGCTGGCTGAATGCCCTTGAAGGCACATCGATGGAGATCGCCCGCGAGATTTTCGAGACGAACACTCTCGGGACGATGGCCGTGACACAGGCGGTCCTGCCGCAATTCAGGCAACGGAGAACCGGCGTCGTGGTAAATGTGGCGTCGAGCGTGACGTTGAAGCCGCTTCCGCTGCTTTCGGTCTATACGGCGAGCAAAGCTGCGGTGGATGCTTTCAGCGAGGTGCTGGCGCTGGAGCTCCGGGAATTCGATGTGCGGGTGCGCCTGATACAGCCGGGCAGGGCACCCGACACCCGGTTCGGAGAAAACGCGCGGTCCCGCATGCAGGCCGAGGGTGGCTTCCCCGAGCCGTATGCCGGCCTGGTCCAGAGGGTGTTCGCCAGCTGGGAGCAGGAGCAGTCGGCCGTCACCCGGCCACTCGACGTGGCCGAGGCAGTCTGGCTTGCGGCAACCGACCCGTCGTCACCGGCCCGCATTCCTGCCGGCGCCGACGCCGTGGCACTGGCTGGCTGACACTGGTTGGCTGAAACGGCGCCAACTATCTTTCATTCGCCACGAAGCGACTTGCCGCGGAGGCCCTCCGCGGCAAGTCGGCTCCGCGGCAAAGATTGCATTTATTGCAACAGATCCGCCACGCTGTAGAATGCCGCTGATATCGCCGCAGTTGCCGGCATGGTCACGATCCAGGCGATCACGATGTTGCCGGCAAGACCCCAACGTACCGCCGAAACGCGCCGGGCCGCCCCGACGCCGACGATCGCTCCTGTGATCGTATGTGTTGTCGAGACGGGAATGCCGAGCCAGGTCGCTCCGAACAGTGTCAACGCTCCGCCCGTCTCGGCGCAGAAGCCTTGCATCGGGTTGAGCCTGGTGATCTTCGAGCCCATGGTATGGACGATCCGCCACCCACCGAAGAGCGTGCCGAGCGCCATGGCGGATTGGCAGGAGATCACCACCCAGAAGGGCACGTAGAAGGTCGGACCGAGATATCCCTGGCTGAACAGAAGCACCGCGATGATGCCCATCGTTTTCTGCGCGTCGTTGCCGCCGTGGCCGAGGGAATAAAGCGAGGCGGATATAAACTGCATCACGCGAAATGTCCGGTCCACCGCGAACGGCGTCTGCCGGACGAAGAGCCAGGAAACCAGGAGCACGAGCGCGAGGGCCAGCAGGAAGCCGATGGCCGGCGAGAGGAAAATCGCCCCTACCGTCTTCCCGAGACCGCTCCAGACGATCGAGCTGAAGCCGACCTTTGCCAAGCCGGCACCCACCAGGCCGCCGACGAGTGCGTGCGAGGAACTGGACGGAATTCCGAAGATCCAGGTGAGGATATTCCAGATGATTGCCCCCATGAGGGCGGCAAAGATCACCTGGGGCGAAACAATCCCTGGATCGATGATGCCTGTGCCCAGCGTTTCCGCCACGTGCAGGCCGAAGAAAAGGAAGGCGATGAAATTGAAGAACGCCGCCCAGGCGACCGCATATTGCGGCCGCAGGACGCGGGTCGACACGATCGTCGCTATGGAATTGGCCGCATCATGAAGACCGTTGAGGAAATCAAAGAACAGAGCGAGTGCGATCAACCCGAAGAGAAGTGGCAAGGCGAGGGACATATCCATCAAACGTTCTCGATAACGATGCCGCTGATCTCGTTGGCAACATCCTCGAAACGGTCGACAACCTTCTCCAACTCGCCATAGATCTCGCTGCCGATCATGTAGGCCATCGCATCGCCGCTCGCGCCGTGACGCCGGTACAGGTCTTTCAGACCCTGATCATGAAGGTCGTCCGACCGGCCTTCCACGCGGGTGATCTCCTCGGCGATCGCCGCAAGGCGGTGCGCATTGGTGCCCACCTTGTTGAGGAGGGGAATTGCTTCCGACATGAGGTTCGCCGCTTTGACGATTTCGCCACCCATCTGCTGCATGAGCGGATCGAAGCCGGATTGCTCGAACAGCCTGATCGTCTTGACTGTTTTATGCATCATGTCGATCGCGTCATCCATCGACTGGATGAGGTCCTTGATGTCGCCGCGGTCGAAGGGCGTGATGAAGCTCCGCCGTACGGCGAGAAGAACGTCCCGCGTGATGTCGTCGGCGTCATTCTCCAATGCGACGATCAGCTCGCAGTTCTTCTCGACCTCGTTGCCCTTGAGGAGTTGGTCAAGCGCGTGGGCGGCCGCAACGACAGCTTTCGAGTGCTGGGAAAACATTTCGAAGAATTTGTCTTCGCGCGGCATCAGCTTCCGAAAAATACTCATCATACCGTGCGACCTTCCATGCGGCTGACTGTCATAAATGTGTCATAAACATGCTCGGGCAATTGAAGCAACACGCAAAATCGACAGTTTGATCCGCATGAAATCCACAAAGAAACGCAGCAAGCCGCGACCGGACAGGTCCCAGACGCTGCTCAAGCAACTCGCGGCGGTTCCCGGAAGGCTCTTCACCGGAGCGTTTCGCCAACAATATGGCGCCTTGTGCTTTCGATACCGGGGGGATGGCCCTCACGTTGAAATCCTGGTGATTACCTCGCGTGAGGCCGGGCGGTGGGTCATCCCGAAAGGCTGGCCGATGAAGGGAAAAAAGCCGTTTGAGGCCGCGGCGACGGAAGCCTGGGAAGAAGCAGGCGTAAGCGGGACGGTGAAGAAGAAGCCGGTCGGCCGCTATACCTACCTTAAAGAACTCGACGACGGCGATGTGGTCCCCTGTATCGTCGACGTGTTCCAGATCGAAGTCACGGAGGTCGCGGGTGGCTTCAAGGAACAGGGGCAGCGTATTCTCGAATGGGTCAGCCCTGATGAAGCGGCACGACGCGTTCGCGAGATCGAGCTCAAGTCGCTGCTCGTCGAATTTGAGCCGCGGGGTCGCAAGAGGCGCAATCGAGGCTAACTTTGAACCTGGTCGCCGACGCTTTGGTGGGTGGTTCTGCTTTGCAGCAGCTCGCCTTGCCGTTCCAGAACCGGATAGGCCGTGGCCGCGACGAGGTGGGAATTGATCTGCTTGAAATCCCGCAACAGGTCCAGGTGCAGAGAACTGGTTTCCGCCGTATCGAAATCGCCTTGGCGCAGCCGGTCGAAATGGGCGTTGGTTCCGTCCCGCTCGGCCCGACGGAAGACGATCTTTTCGTCGGCGAGCATGCGTGCGACGCGTTCGTCCTGCGACATGAAAAGTGCAGCGGCGGTGCGCAGATTGTTGGAGAGGCGGTCCAGTAGGCCGCTCAGTTCATGCTGGCCTTCCTTCGAAAAGGTCATGCCTCTGCGCAGTCTCTTGACGAGATGGGGAAGCACGTTTTGGTCGATGACGTCGCCCGCATGCTCCAGGCCGGTCGAGAACAGCAGAATCTCGTCAAGGCGCCTCCGGTCGATATCGCTGAGTTCTTCCGGGTCGATGGACGTGAGGTATCGTTTGACTGCCGTATTCAACCGGTCGAGGACGTTGTCCTTCCGCCGTAATTCCGCCAGGGCGCGGCGATCGGTGCTCGTCAAGGCAGCCTTCGTTCCCGCCAGCATTTCCTCAAGCACGTCCACCAGCCGCAGGACTTCCCGCGCCGCTCCCTGCAACGCAACGACCGGCGTTTCCTTGGCAGACGGATCGAGATATCGCGGATGGCCGGGATCGCTCTCGTCGATCCGCCGCGGCAGCAGCCTGGTGAGGGCGTTTGCGAACGGCGAGAGGAATGGCATGAAGACGACCGCGACCACGAGATTGAACGCCGTGTGGAAATTCGCGACCAGCCGGGCACCATCGCCCTCGATCTGGATCATCAGCGACGTAATCGGCGAGAGCAGCGCGAACGCTGCCAGAACGCCGAGGATCCTGGTGATCAGATTGCCGATCGGAAGCCGTCTGGCCGCAAGATCGGTCCCGGACTGCCCCTCGACAACCGGATTGATCGCCGTTCCCAGGTTGGCGCCGAGGGTCAGTGCGAAGGCCTGGTAGGGATCGATCAGCCCCTGGCTCGCAAGCGACATGACGAGCAGAACTACCGCGACGCTGGAATGGGCTGCCCAGGTCAAAGCGGCCGCGAGCAGAAGGCTGAGGAGCGGCGTGGTCGAAATGGCTGAAAGAACCGCGGCGAAGGCCGGTGTATCGGCATATTCCCTCAGCACATCGAGCAGTTGATGCAGCGCGAGCAACATGAAGCCGAGCCCGATAAACACGCGACCGAGGTCATGGACCTGCGGATTTTGCGTACGGCGGAACATCAGGACGCCCAGCAAGACGAGAGCCGGCGACGCGGCGGCTACGTCGAAGGACAGGACCTGCACGATGAGCGTGCTGCCGACATTGGCGCCCAGCATGACGGCAAGGGCCGGGACAAGATCGACCAGTCCGTCGGCGGCAAACCCCGATGCCATCAGCCCGGTCGCCGTACTGCTCTGAAGAATTGCCGTGACGCCCAATCCGGAAAAAAACGCCTTTATCCGATTGTTCAGCGCGCGGCCGAGAAAAGACCTGAGATTGGGGCCGAAAGCACGCTGGATGCCCGTCTGCACCATCCGCGTCCCCCAGAGAAGGAGGGCTATGTGTCCGGCAATGGTGATGATTGCGATGATGAAGGGCATGGCATTTCCGTGAATAATCAGCCGGGTGGAGAATCAAACTGGTGGCTCAGGATGTTAGCCAGCTAACATAGTTGCCGGGATCTGTTGCTTTTTCAAGGCTGAGGTCTGACCGTTACGTAGCGGGGGTACCATCCGGTATTGGCCGGAAGGCGGAAGATTTTTTTGAAACCGGACGAGAGGGTGTCGGATTGGCAAAATCCGGTTCGTCCTTAGAGTCGTCTATTCCACACCTTAAAAGGATCACGACCATGCCGAACACCATTCGCCTGCATCGCGTTCTCGCAACCAGCCCGGAAAAGGTCTATCGCGCGTTCATCGAGGCTGACGCGCTTGCAAAATGGCTTCCGCCCAACGGCTTCCTGTGCACCGTGCATCACCTGGAACCGAAAGTCGGCGGCAAGTTCAGAATGTCCTTCCGGAACTTCACGACCGGCAACAGCCATGCGTTCGGTGGCGAATTTGTTGAACTCGTCCCGGGGGAACTCGTGCGCTACACGGACAAATTCGACGATCCCAACCTGCCGGGCGAAATGGAAGTCACGGTGACGTTGAAGAAGGTTTCGGTGGGTACCGAGGTGAATATAACGCAGGCAGGGGTGCCTGATGTCATCCCGCCCGAGGCCTGCTATCTCGGCTGGCAGGAGTCGCTGCGGAACCTGGCAAGGGTCGTCGAGCCTGAGATCAACGAATAACGTATCCGGACGGTGCAGGCGACGGGAACGGATCGCGTTGCCGGCTTTCGCGATCCGGCAAAGGAAGCAGCTGCCTGCGTTTCGAACTCTGCCCTCCGATCATCTGACCCCATGCGGCGCGCGGCGGCTTATGCGGCGGTCGTCAAGGCGGATGCGCAAAACTGGACAATGGGGTAAAGACCGGAGCCACGCCGCGGCCGCATTGTGTTACCATTCCGGCGGTTTCAAAGCGGAAAGGTCGAATGCCCCTTCAGCGTGTCGGTTTTTATGTGCTTCTGGTCCTGGTGACCGTCGCGTTCGTCGCAGTCGTCCTGCCGTTTTATTCGGCGATATTCTGGGCAGTCGTCCTTGCTATCGTCTTCTTTCCTCTCCACGCTCGTATCGAGGCGTGGCTGGGCGGGCGCAGAAATATTGCCGCAGCGCTCTCCGTCCTGATCTGCCTCTGCGTCGTCATCATTCCGGGGCTGGTCGTCCTCAGCTCGCTCGTTCAGCAGGGCAACCTTCTCTATGCACGCATCGACAACGGCGAGATCGATGTCCGGAGGTTTTTCCAGGAGCTGCAGGAGGGGCTGCCCCTGTTCGTCCGCGGCTGGATCGAGCGGATCGAGCTGGAGGGCTTCGACACGCTTCGGGAACGCATCTCAACGGCGCTGATGCAGGGCGGCGGTTTCTTTGCCGGACGCGCCTTGAGCCTCGGCCAGAATACCGTGCAATTCTTCGTCACTTTCGGCGTGATGCTATATTTGCTGTTCTTCATGTTCCGGGACGGGCAGGTGCTCGCCCGCACCATCCGAAAGGCACTGCCTCTCAGCGACGCGCATACCCGTCGCTTCGCCTCCAAATTCACGGCCGTCATCCACGCGACCGTTCGGGGCAATATTATCATCGCCATTATCCAGGGTTCGATCGGCGGCGTCGCATTCTGGGCGCTCGGGGTGGAGCCGGCCCTGCTGTGGGGCGTCCTGATGAGCGTCCTGTCGCTGCTGCCTGCGGTCGGTGCTGCATTGATCTGGATGCCCACGGCCGTTTACCTGGCGCTTGCCGGCTTTTGGGTGAAGGCCATCGTGCTGGTCGCGGTGGGTGCTCTTGTCATCGGTCTTGTCGATAATCTTTTGAGGCCGCGCCTGGTCGGCAGAGAGACCAAGCTTCCCGACTATGTCGTCCTGATTTCCACCATCGGCGGCATTTCCCTGGTCGGCATCAACGGGTTCGTCATCGGACCGCTCGTCGCTGCCCTGTTCATTGCCGCATGGGGAATATTCGTCGAGGAGGAGGGTGTTGCCGATACCCGATGAGGGCAGCGCCCGGCTTTCGCGGGTGGCGAATGCATGCCGGACAGCTCCGAAATTGACCCCGATGGGGGCGATGGAGTAGGGAAAGCCGACGCGGCATCCCTGCACGTGCAGGCCGGCAATGGTACCGGGGCCGTCTGTTCGTTTGGTATATCGCAGCTCCGTTTGCCGGGCTGTACCCGGTCCAGACCCCGAAGCGGCGGATCCGGGCGAAGGCAGACGTGAAGAAGACGGTGAAGAAAGTGACACAAGCAGCTCGAAAGACTGGATATTTCAAGGCTCCGGTTTTCGCCGTCGCGCCTATGATCGACTGGACGGACAGGCATTGCCGTTTTCTGCACCGGCAGCTGTCTAAGTCCGCGCTGCTCTATACCGAGATGGTGGTGGCGGACGCGATCATTCATGGGCCGCGCGAGAGGCTCCTGTCCTTTTCGCCCGCCGAACATCCGGTTGCCTTGCAGCTGGGCGGTTCGGATCCGGCAAAGCTTGCCGAGGCGGTCAGGATCGCGGCCGATTACGGTTATGACGAGATCAACCTCAATGTCGGCTGCCCTTCGGACCGGGTGCAGTCGGGCACGTTCGGCGCCTGCCTGATGCGGGATCCGGCGCATGTGGCTGACCTCGTTTCGGCGATGAAGCGGGTGTCGAGCCTGCCGGTCACCGTGAAATGCCGGATCGGCGTCGACGACCAGGAGCCGACGGACGTGCTGCCGGATTTCCTCGCCCGGGTGATCGGCGCCGGCGCCGATGCGGTGTGGATCCATGCCCGCAAGGCCTGGCTGCAAGGGCTGTCGCCGAAGGAAAACCGCGAAATCCCGCCGCTCGACTACGATCTCGTCTACGCCATGAAGCGGGAAAACCCGGACGTGTTCATGGGCATCAACGGCGGCATCGCCGACCTGGAACAGGCGGCGAACCATCTCGCCCATATGGACGGGGTGATGCTCGGCCGCGCCGCCTATCACAATACCGGACTGCTGGCCGGGGTGGATGCGTTCTTGGCGGGTGCTAACCCTGCAGGGGTTGCCACCCCCGAGGCCGACTGGCTGGCGCTGCGCGATACGATGATGGATTACGCGGCGGAGTTGACGGCCCGGGGCGGGCGGCTGCATCACGTCACCCGGCATATGGTCGGGTTGTTCCAGGGGTTTGCCGGCGCAAGGCGGTTTCGCCAGATCCTTTCCACCGACGCCACCCGACCGGGTGCCGGACCGGAGGTCATCGCGGCCGCTTTCGCGGCGGTGGATATCGAGGGCGGTCCTCGGGTTCAATCCGAGGAAAAGAAGCTGGCGGGGTGAGGGCGGGGCTGCGGTCTCGCTGGACATGCTCCTCCCTTGGCGATCCTCGGTTTCTTTCATCATCCTCGGGCGACCCTCGTCCTCGGGTTAAACCCGAGGATTAACCCGAGACCCGAGGATCGGACGGGGCGCTGAAAGCTGCCTCGTAAGGGAAGTAATAAGTGACACCTCTCAGCGCCCCGCCGGGAGAGGACTGGCGGCTCAAAGCTGAGGCAGTTCAAGAGCGTCAACATATGGTCTTGTAGCTACTCCACGATCTTCCAATAGGAATCTTTGCGGATCACCTGGCCATTCCGAAACGTATAAAGATCGCAACCCTGGACTTCCGTCTTTGTCCCGTTGACCGACGTACCCATGAGGGTCCATCTCGATATCCCGGTTCCGGATGCTTCATCAACGAAGTGCTCAGCGTTGTTGTAGGTAACGTCAGGCAGGCCCTGAAAGCGCGACACCAGAGCCTCTCGCACCTTGGTCTTGCCTTCCAACCGAGACCCCCATGGATCGCGCCCGCGTGGCATCTCCAATATGCAGTCTTCAGCGAAATAGCTCATGATCAGATCGAGATCATGAGCGTTGAAGGCATCGCACAGATCCTTCAGCCGCCGAAGCAAGTCCATCACGGTCTCCATCACTACGGAAAGCGAGTTCGCGATCCTACCATGTTTCCTCCCGTTCTGCAGGAGGTGCATTACTGCGGTGGTAAAGGTGAAGACCCAATTTGAAAAGATGCGAGGGAACTGGTCCAGACACACCACCTCGATGCTGGCCCCAGCAGCATTTCGGACGAAGAGACTGTGCCTTGCCCAGATGCTTCAGCCAGAATTCGTGATGAGCTTTGGCGGCTTCGTCTTCGAGGTTCGTCGGGCTCGGTGACCAATCGGACCGGCAGCTTTCAGGAGATAGCAAGATCGGGTTGAATGACCACTACGGGCGAAAATCATTCACACCGGCGCCAGACTCCCGCCTAACGCCATCTCTGCCCAAAGCAGATGCCCCATCAATCCCGCTTGATACTCATCAACACATCCCACATGTCCGCCCCCGTCTCGAACGCAGCCGCGTTGGCCGCATAACCCTGCGCCGAGGTGAAGGCGTCGAGCATTTCGCTTGCCATGTCGACATTCGAGCTGTCGGGGAAGGTGACGGAGGTGGAGGGGGTGACGGTGGTGGTGACGCCGCCGGGATCGGTCTGCGTCGAGACATGCGTGTCGAGGCGGTTGTAGCCGGGCGTACCGGCATTGGCGATGTTGTGCGCGGCGGTTGCGAGGCGTTTTGCCTGGGCCTGCATGCCCGAAACCGCAATGCTCATCACACTCGACAGACCCATCGCCACCATCCCCGAAATCCCGATGGAACCGGTTTTACGGCAAGAGCTTCAAGGAAGACTGAACGGGAAGGGTAAGGGAAGCGTAGCGCGGCGTGGCACATCTGTGCCGGAACGGGGCGCGCCCCTCTTTGTGGCAGGGCAATCGCATAGGGGATGCTGGGGAGGGCTTCACCCGGTATAAAACCCCTCCCGCCTGCCGGCCACCCTCCCCACAAGGGGGAGGGTTAAGACTGCCGCATCATCTCGCGTCCTTTAGGCAATCGCCTATCGCGAGGGAGATTGGAGGGCGAGGTGCCGATGGACTGCCCTTACTCGGCCGCCTCCGCGTAAGCCTCCAGCGGGGGGCAGGTGCAGACGAGGTTGCGGTCGCCGTAGACGTTGTCGACGCGGTTGACCGGGGACCAGTATTTGTCGACGCGGAAGGCGCCCGGCGGATAGCAGGCCTGTTCGCGGGAATAGGGGCGGTCCCATTCGCCGACCAGGTCTTCGACCGTGTGCGGGGCGTTCTTCAGCGGGTTGTTTTGCCTGTCCATGCGGCCTTCCTCGATGGCGCGGGCTTCCTCGCGGATCGCCAGCATCGCATCGCAGAACCGGTCGAGCTCGGCCTTGGTCTCGCTTTCGGTCGGCTCGATCATCAGCGTGCCGGTGACCGGCCAGCTCATGGTCGGGGCGTGGAAACCGCAGTCGATCAGGCGTTTTGCGACGTCGTCGACGCTGACGCCGGCCGATGCGTTGAGCGGGCGCGTGTCGATGATGCATTCATGCGCGACGCGGCCTGCCTCCGACTTGTAGAGCACGTCATAGGCGCCCTTCAGCCGTGCCGCGATATAGTTGGCGTTGAGGATCGCCACCTTGGTCGCCTGGGTGAGACCCTCGCCGCCCATCATCAGGCAGTAGGACCAGGAGATCGGCAGGATCGACGGCGAGCCGAAGGGGGCGGCCGAGACCGCGCCTTCGCGTCCATCCGTCGCCGGGTGGCCGGGGAGATAGGGGGTGAGATGTGCCTTGACGCCGATCGGGCCCATGCCGGGACCGCCGCCGCCATGCGGGATGCAGAAGGTCTTGTGGAGGTTCAGGTGGGAAACGTCAGAGCCGATGTCGCCGGGGCGGGACAGGCCGACCATGGCGTTCATGTTGGCGCCGTCGAGATAGACCTGGCCGCCATGGGCGTGGGTGATCTCGCAGATCTCGCGCACCGTTTCCTCGAAGACGCCGTGGGTCGAGGGGTAGGTGATCATGCAGGCCGAGAGGTTCTCGGCATATTGTTCGGCCTTGGCGCGGAAATCGTCGAGGTCGATATCGCCGTTGTCGCGGACCTTTACGACGACCACTTTCATGCCGACCATCTGGGCCGAGGCCGGGTTGGTGCCGTGCGCGGAGGTGGGGATGAGGCAGACGTCGCGATGGGTGTCGCCCTTGGCGAGGTGATAGTTGCGGATGGTGAGCAGGCCCGCATATTCGCCTTGCGCGCCGGAATTCGGCTGCATGGAGAAGGCGTCGTAACCGGTAATCTGGCAGAGTTTCTGCGACAGATCGTCGATCATTTCCTTGTAGCCGAGGGCCTGGTCCGCGGGCACGAAGGGGTGGATGTCGGAAAATTCCGGCCAGGTGATCGGCAGCATTTCGGCCGTGGCGTTCAGTTTCATGGTGCAGGAGCCGAGCGGGATCATCGCCCGGTCGAGCGCCAGGTCCCGGTCCGAGAGCCGGCGGATATAGCGGGTCATCTCGCTTTCGGCGCGGTTCATGTGGAAGATCGGGTGGGTCATGTAGTCGGATTTGCGCAGGAGCGCGGTCGGCAGGCGCCAGGTGGGCTCGAAATCCGAGACCTTGAAATTGCCGCCGAAGGCACGCCAGACGGCCTCGAGGGTGGCCGGACGGGTGCGCTCGTCGAGCGACATGCCGATGCGGGTTTCACCGACCTTCCTGAGGTTGACGCCCTCGGCGACGGCGGCGCGCATGATCAGGCCCTGCATGTGGCCGACTTCGACGGTGATCGTGTCGAAGAAGGTGTCAGGCTCAATCACGTAGCCCAGCTTTTCCAGGCCCTTGGCCATCAGCACGGCCTTGCGGTGGACCTGCTGGGCGATCGCCTTCAGGCCGTCCGGGCCGTGGAAGACGCCGTACATGGAGGCCATGACGGCAAGCAGCACCTGGGCGGTGCAGATGTTCGAGGTCGCCTTTTCGCGGCGGATATGCTGTTCGCGGGTCTGCAGCGACAGCCGGTAGGCCCGGTTGCCGCGACTATCGACCGAGACGCCGACCAGGCGGCCGGGCATGGCGCGCTTGTGGGCGTCCTTCACCGCCATATAGGCCGCATGCGGGCCGCCGTAACCGACCGGCACGCCGAAGCGCTGGGAGGAGCCGATGGCGATGTCGGCACCCATTTCGCCGGGGGATTTCAGCAGCGTCAGCGCCAAGGGGTCGGCGGCGACGGCAGCGACCGCGCCGGTCTGGTGCAGGCGGGAAATCAGGCCGGTGAAATCGCGGACATGGCCGTTGGTGCCCGGATACTGGAAGATGGCGCCGAACACGTCGACGGGATCGAGATCGGTCATCGGGTCGCCGATGACGACGCTCCAGCCGAGCGGGGCGGCGCGGGTTTCGATGAGGGCAATGGTCTGCGGGTGGCAGGCGGCATCGACGAAGAAGGCCGTCGCCTTCGACTTCGCCTGGCGCTGGCAGAGCGCCATGGCTTCGGCGGCGGCGGTCGCCTCGTCGAGCAGCGAGGCGTTGGCAACGTCGAGGCCGGTCAGGTCGCAGATCATCGTCTGGAAATTGAGCAGCGCCTCGAGGCGGCCTTGCGAAATCTCCGGCTGGTAGGGCGTGTAGGCGGTGTACCAGGCGGGGTTTTCAAGGATGTTGCGCTGGATGACCGGCGGCGTGATCGTGCCGTAATAACCCTGGCCGATCAGGGAGACGAGCGGCTTGTTGCGGTTGGCCGTATCGCGCAGCTTGTCGAGCGCCTCGCGTTCGGTGAGCGCGGGTCCCCAGGCAAGCGGTGCCGTCTGGCGGATCGAGGATGGCACGGTGGCGTCGATCAGGGCGTCGAGGTTTTTGTAGCCGACGATCTTCAGCATCTCGGCCATTTCGGCCGGCGAGGGGCCGATATGGCGGCGGTTGGCGAAGTCGTAGGGCTGGTAGTCGGTGAAATGGAAATCGGTGCTGTCGGTGGTCATGCGATCAGGTCCTGGTAGGCGGCTTCGTCCATCAGCGCGTCGGCGTCGGTGGCGTTCTTCAGCTTCAGCTTGAAGAACCAGCCCTTGCCCTGCGGATCGGAATTGACGATCGAGGGGTCGTCGACGATCGCCTGGTTGACCTCGGTGACTTCGCCATCCAGCGGACAATAGACGTCGGAGGCGGCCTTGACGCTTTCCACGGTCGCGGCATTGCCGTCCTTGGTCAGTTCGGCGCCGACTTCCGGCAGTTCCACGAAAACGAGGTCGCCGAGCTGTTCGGCAGCGTGAGAGGTGATGCCGACGGTGGCGACACCGTCCTCGAGCTTCAGCCATTCGTGTTCGGCGGTGAATTTCAACATGGTTCTCTCCGGAGGATTATCGTTTGTAGGTGGGGGTGATGAAGGGAAGGGCAGCGACGGTGAGGGGCAGGTATTTGCCGCGCACCTCAGCAAAAATCTGGCAGCCGGGTTCGGCAAAGCGGGTCGGGACATAGCCCATGGCGACGGGGCCTTCGACCGAGGGGCCGAAGGTGCCGGAGGTGACTTCGCCGAGTTCGGTCCTGCCCTCGGCATCCGCATAAAGCTTGGCATGGGCGCGGACGGGCGCCTTGCCCTCCGGCTTCAGGCCGATGCGGCGGCGGGAGGTGCCGTTCGCCAGTTCACCGAGGATGCGGTCGGCGCCCGGGAAGCCACCGGCACGGGCGCCGCCCAGGCGGCGGGGTTTCTGGATCGCCCATTCCAGCGCTGCCTCGATCGGCGAGATGGTGGTGTCGATGTCGTTGCCATAGAGACAGAGGCCTGCTTCGAGGCGCAGCGAATCGCGGGCGCCGAGACCGATCGGCTGGCAGTGCAGATCTTCGAGCAGCGCCTTGGCGATCTGCTCGGCCTGGTCCGCCGGCACCGAGATCTCGAACCCGTCCTCGCCGGAATAACCGGACCGGGAGACGATGCAGTCGACATCGTGCAGAGACGCGTCGCGGACGTCCATGAACTTCATGGAGGTGACGTCCGGCCAGAGAGCCGCCAGGGCGCCCTCGGCGCGCGGACCCTGGAGAGCGATGAGCGCGCGGTCGTCGAGAAGTTCGACGTCGCAACCGGTCAGATGCGCCTGCATGTGGGCGAGGTCGGCCTCCTTGCACGACGCGTTGACGACGACGAATAGGTGGTCGCCGCGGTTGGTGATCATCAGGTCGTCGAGAATTCCGCCATTGTCGTCGGTGAAGAAGCCGTAGCGCTGGCGGCCGGGCTTCAGGCCGAGGATATCGACGGGCACCAGCGTTTCGAGCGCAAGCGCCGCATCCTCGTAAGCGCCGGATTTCGCGCGGATGACGACCTGGCCCATATGGGAGACGTCGAACAGGCCGGCGGCGCTGCGGGTGTGCAGATGTTCCTTCAGCACGCCTGCCGGATATTGCACCGGCATGTCGTAGCCCGCAAAGGGCACCATCCTGGCGCCGAGCGACAGATGGAGGGCGTGAAGCGGGGTGGTCTTGAGAACGGTTTGATCGTCCAAGGACGCCTCCAGGGTTGGCGCATTTCAAGCGCCGGCTCAGATTCAGGCGCAGTGACGCACCGGTTTATGAGCCCCCTCTGTCCTTGTCGCCTGAGATTGTTATCCCTTCGGCGAGCCCTCTTCGGGCTTCTCTCCAGAGTTCCTGTCGGTCGACTGCTGGTCCTTTTGCCTGAGAGTTTCCGGGGCGGTTGCTCCTTCGGCACCGCATTGAAGCGGCTTCTCCCAGCGAGTCTGGCCGGTATTATCGACCTCGCTGACGGTTTGGCAAGCCCCCGATGTCGCTGGCACCAAGATTTTTGTCGCAGCGCAGCAAATGCGATTTGATCTAATGCAACGGCTGGCGAAATGACTGAAAAAACCGCGGCAAAAAGGGCTTTTGCGCTTTGCTGCGATTTGGGTTATTCCGGCAGGCATTCGGACAGGCGAGACGATGACGGCACGGCTCAACACGGCGGCGAACTTAACGCGCGTTTTCTGCGCGATGCTGCTGCTTTTGCTGGGATTTGCCCATCAGCCGGTGCAGGCCTCAGCGCCGCTCGATTCCTACAGCGAAGATTATCGGCTCCCGGACGGCACGTTTGCCGACATCTGCTCGGAAGGCGACCACGGTCACCGGATGCCGGCGGCAAAACCGCTCTGCGAAGTCTGCCTGCTCTCCGCATCGGTCATCCTGCCCCCGCCGGACGAAGAGGCCTGGCTTGGCGGAGAGCATGCCTCGCTTGCCAATCCGCTCGGCCAGTTTCCCGAAGTGCTCGGCACGACCGCCGTTATCCAGCCGAAATCCCGCGCGCCCCCGATTTCCATCTGATCCGTCAACCTGCTCAGATCAATCGCGGTCGATCGGCACAGATCCCGTCACCGCATGGGGATATACCATGAAAACCTTCACCAAACTCGCCTTCCTCGGCATTTTCGCTGCGACCGGCATCGTCATTGCGGGCGCCACGGCCGCGCAAGATGCGCCCGCCAAGGTCGCCGACCTCGAAATCACCAGCGCCTTCACCAAGGCGATGCTGCCCGGCCAACCGGTTGGCGGCGGTTATCTCACCATCAGGAACACCGGCAAATCCGACGACATGCTGGTGTCGGTCTCGTCGCCGGCCTCGGGCACCGTGGAGTTGCACGAGATGGCGATGCAGGGCGAGGTGATGAAAATGCGCAAGCTCGATACGGGGATCGCCCTGCCGGCGGGCAAAACCGTCGAATTGACGCCCGGCGGACTGCATCTGATGTTCATCAAGGTCAAGGAACCCTTCAAGCAGGGCGGCAAGGTGCCGGTGACACTGACCTTCGAGAAGGCCGGCAAGGTTGATATCACACTGCCGGTCGAGGCGGCGGGGCCGGGCGGCCACGTACACAAGTGATTTCGATAGAGCCCGCTTCCCGGAGCGGGCTCTTCGTCTCTAGCGCAGCAGTTTGAGGCTGCCAGTCAGCGACTTTATCCATTTCGAAGGCCCGGCGAGGCCAAGGCCGTCGATCTCCTCTTCCGCGAGATCGCGATCGGGGAAAGCGGTCTCGTAGTCGCGGTAGTCGTGCAAGGATCTGGCGAAGGCTGGAAAAGGCACGATTGCGTGGTTCTGGAGCTGCTCCATGGCCTTCAGCATCAGGGATCTGATCGTATCCGCCGGCGCCTGCAGGATCGGCACCGGCAGGGAAGAACTGATATCGATCGTGCGACCGTGGCGATCGGTCAGCCGGCGAGCCGCGAGCGCGGGCACGCGAGCGCCGAGGCCGATCGAGATGGCGCCAGCCGTGTTGGCAAGGAGGCCGAGCGGCAGGGTTGGGTTGACGATGATGGCGATGCGAGTGTCGTCGGTCATGGGCGAGCAGGGTATCCATCAGTGGAAGAGGGTCTGCAGATTACTCGAGAGCGTCCGGTCGATCCTGCCTTTTACTTCTCGATTCCAGCATTTCGAGGTAGGATCTACCCATTACAATTGAGTTGGGGGGTAGAGTTTAATGGCAAGCGACGTCGAGCCGGCGGATATACGAATTCTGGAAGCGTTGCAGGAGGACGGCCGGCTGACCAATCAGGCGCTCGCGGACAGGATCGGGCTTTCCACATCTCCGAGTTGGCGGCGCGTGCGGCATTTGGAGGAGACGGGCGTCATCCAAGGCTACAAGGCGGTGCTGGACCGAAAGGCGATCGGCCTCGGCGTGCTCGCCTTCATCCGCGTCAAGATCGACAGTCATAGCGAAGAAGAGGCGGAAGCGTTCGCTGCCGAGGTGATCGGGCTCGACGAGGTGGTCGCCTGCTACAGCATCGCGGGTGACGCGGATTTCCTGCTGCAGGTCGTCTCACCGGATCTCGACGCCTATGCGGATTTCGCCATGTCGACGTTGCGGCGGTTACCGCGCATCAAGGAAATGCAAACGACCTTCGTCCTCAAGGAAATCAAGGCCTTCGACGGTCTTCCGCTGCGTTTTGCCGGCAAGCGGACCTAGCAAGCCGAGGGGTTTCCGCCCAGGCGGTGCAACTGGCGGGGTTTTAGAAAATGCTTCGATACAACCTGATCGAGTTGTATCAATGAATCTTAACAGAAGTCCGCGATGAATAAGCCAAGACCTCTTATCAAAGGTTTCGGCAATGGAACTGCGACGTTCTCGGGTGATTGCGGCGGCCATTTTTCTCGGCCTGCTCGGCGCAGTCATTCCGATTGGCGCGATGGTTTATATTTCGTGGATCATCACGGTCGAGAAACAGCAGAACAATCTCGAACGGCTCGCCGAGCAGACGATCATGCGTGCGAGCAGGACGTTTGAGGATGCGCGGGCGGCGCTCGATTCGCTCGCCTATCCGCGCCTGGTGCCTTGTTCGGACCAGCATATCGCCCGGATGCGGGTGATCGCCTTCAATACGCCTTCGGTCAAGGAAGTCGGTTACTTCGAGAACGGCCTGTTGAAATGCACTTCGTGGGGGATCGAGGAGCGCAAGGTCGACAGGCCGTGGATCGACTACATGACGCCGGACGGCGTGGAAGTGGCCACACGCGTGCAGCCGGCGGTCAGCATGGGCAATCCCATGATGGCGCTCCATTATGGCCCCTATAACGTGCTGGTCGATCCGGCCCGCTTTGTCGATATCCTGGTGGACGCCGACATCTCCCTGGCGCTCGCCAACCGGCAGGGAATGCTGATCAACGAACTCAACTCCCCGGAAAAGGACCTCGTCAACGCTCTGATCGACGAGCCGAAGAACGGCATGACCTCCTCGGCGCTCTACGCGGTGGCGCACGATAAGGGGCTGATCGCGATCGCCATGGAGCCGCGCTCCAACCTGACCGGCAGATTGCGGGAAGAACAGCTCCTGCTGCTGCCGGTCGGCGCCTTCGTCGCCATCTTCATCGTCGGCGTTGTGGTCTGGCTGTCCAAGAAAAGACTGTCGCCGCTCGGCGAGCTGGCGATCGCGGTGCGCAAGCGCGAATTCATCGTCCACTACCAGCCGATCATCGAGCTCAAGACCGGCATCTGCATCGGCGCCGAGGCCCTGGTGCGCTGGCGGCGGCCGGATGGGTCGCTGGTGCGCCCGGACCTGTTCATTCCGCTCGCAGAGGAGAGCGGGCTCATTCTGCCGATCACCGACCAGGTCATCGAAGCGATCATTGCCGATCTCGGAGGATTGCTCAGGGCTGAAGGTGCGCTGCATATCGCCGTCAACCTTTCCGCCGCCGATGTCAGCTCCGGGCGCATCCTCGATGTGCTCGACGAGAAACTCGCGAAGACCGGGATAGCGGCAGGGCAGATCTGGCTGGAGGCCACCGAACGCGGCTTCATCGACATCGAAGCGGCGCGGGCGACATTGACACAGGCTCGGCAAAGGGGCCACTCGGTGGCGATCGACGATTTCGGCACCGGATATTCCAGCCTGCAGTACCTGCAGGGGCTACCCATGGATGCGCTGAAGATCGACAAGTCCTTCGTCGACACGATCGGCCGCAACAGCGCCACCAGCGCGGTCACCGGCCACATCATCGAAATGGCGAAGACGCTCGATCTGAAGATCGTCGCGGAAGGCGTGGAGACGGAGGAGCAGGCGGACTATCTGAGGGCTCACGACGTGGGTCTCGGCCAGGGCTGGCTGTTCTCGAAACCGCTGCCGGCCGCGGACTTCATCGATTACCACCGAAACGCAAAAGCCCGCTCGGGGAGCGGGCGGGAGAATATCCGATGCGTGGCGGCCTGAGGACCTGCCGAGTGACCTCAATCTTCCAGATCGCGATAGGCCGATTCGACCTGGCTGAACGTGACCTGCTGGCGTGGCTTCTGGTCGGCGGTGAGCATGTCGAGCGAAACGGTGGTGGCGGGGATCATGAATTCGGTATCGGCGGGGTCGCTAGCGTTTTCAGCGCGGCGCTGGTTGCGGTCCGCATCGGCCTTGATGTCCTTGACCTGATCCTTGGCCGAGATGCGCCGGCCGGGCTTCAGCGCCTCGATGGCGAGGGCGGCGGTGCTTGCCGATATGCTGACCAGTAGTGTCATCTCGCCTACCACTCTGTTTTCTCAGAATATGATAATTACGGCGGCCCTGATTTGTTCCCCTTTAAACAAAACGTCGGCATTTTATCGATTTGACGATTCTTGTTTCTGTTCTAGAGAAAGCTCCATGACCAACATGCTTCTCGTCGCCATCGGCGGGGCGATCGGCTCCGTCTGCCGCTATCTCGTCGGGCTCTGGGCGCTGCGCCTTTGGGGGCCGACCTTTCCCTGGGGGACGCTTGCGGTCAACGTCGCCGGCTCGTTCGCAATCGGCTTTCTCGCCGAACTCATCGTCCGGCGCTTCGATGCGTCGCCCGAGATGCGGTTGCTGATCATCACCGGCTTTCTCGGCGGCTTCACGACGTTCTCGGCCTTTTCGCTGGATGTCGTGTCGCTCCTGGAGCGGGGCGCGACCATGGTGGGTGTCACCTATATCGTCGCGAGCGTCGCAATCTCGCTGGGCGCGGTTTTCGCCGGACTGGCGCTCGGGCGGGCAATGCTCTAAAGACCGGGCAAAGGGCCGCCGGTCCACACATAGATATGAAAGAGCTTTGATGGCAGGCATCGAGCATATCCGCGTCGAAGCGGACGAAGCGGGAATGCGTCTCGACCGCTGGTTCAAGATCCACTACCCGGGCCTCGGTTTCGGGCCGCTCCAGAAACTGCTGCGTTCCGGACAGGTTCGCGTCGACGGCGGACGGGTGAAATCCGACGCCCGCGTACAGCCGGGACAGACGGTGCGCATTCCGCCTCTGGACGTCGATGCCAAGAAGGCGGGGCCGATCGCCGGAAAGGATCTCAAGCATTCCAGCGATTTTGAACTGCTGTCGCGCATGGTCCTGCACGAGGACGAGAAGGTCATCGTGCTCAACAAGCCGGCCGGACTTGCAGTGCAGGGCGGATCGGGCGTCGCACGCCATATCGACCAGATGCTGGACAGCTGGGTGAGCCCCAAGGGTGAGAAGCCGCGGCTCGTGCACCGGCTCGACCGCGACACATCGGGCGTGCTGGTGATCGCCCGCACCCGGGGCGCTGCGCAGAAGCTGACTGCCGCCTTCCGTGAACGGGATACCAAGAAGACCTATTGGGCGCTGGTCAAGGGCGTGCCGCGCAAGCACGAGGACAAGATCTCCACCTGGCTGGTGAAGGAACAGACGCCGGATGGCGACCGCATGCGGATCGCCAGGCATGGCGAGGAGGGGGCCGATCACGCGGTGTCCTATTACCGCGTCCTGGAAATGGCGGCGCAGACGCTCTGCTGGCTGGAGATGGAGCCCTATACCGGCCGCACCCACCAGCTGCGCGTCCATGCGCTGCATATCGGCCATCCGATCATCGGCGACCCGAAATATTTCGACGACGACCACAACTGGGATTTTCCGGGCGGCATCCAGAAGAAGCTGCATCTGCACGCGCGCCATATCGACATCCCGCATCCGAACGGCGGACGGCTGAAGGTCACGGCACCTTTGCCGCCGCATATGGTGCAGAGCTGGAACCTTCTCGGGTTCGACATGGAAAACGGGCGCAGGGACGACGACGAATGAAACTGGTTCTTTTCGATTGCGACGGCACGCTGGTCGACAGCGCGAGCCTGATCCACGAAACCATGCGCCGCACCTTTGCCCATTTCGACAAGCCGGAACCGAAGGTGGAAGACACCAAGGCGATCATCGGGCTGACGCTCGACATCGCGATCGCCCGCATGCAGGGCAAGCCGCATGCGGACGAGGAAGCCGTCGAGATGATGGCCTATTACAAGACGCTGTTTGCCGTCGTGCGCCAGGATCTCGGCTTCAAGGAGCCGTTGTTCGAAGGGATCCGCGAGCTGATCTACACGATCGGTCCGCGCAAAGACCTGCTGATCGGCGCGGTCACCGGAAAATCACGACGCGGCCTGAATCTGGTCGTCGAGACGCATGGCTTCGACAAGTTTTTCATGGTGTCTCGCACCGCCGACGACTGTCCCTCGAAACCGCATCCGGCAATGGTGACCGAATGCTGCGACGAGACCGGGATGAAACCTTCCGACACTCTTGTCATCGGTGATGCCATTTACGATATGCAGATGGCGAAGGCGGCCGGCGCCACGGCGATCGGCGTTGCCTGGGGTTATGCCTCGGTTGACGAGCTGAACAAGGCCGGCGCCGACGCGATCATCCATCATCCGAGCGAGTTGCTGAGCCATATCGGCTGAGGTTTTATTTCCATGCGTGACATGTTTCCCGATCCCTCCGAAGCGCTGAGCCATCCCGACCCGACGCGGCGGGCGCAAATCCAGATGCACAAGCCGCTGCCGAAGCGCTTCTACAAGGAAGTATCGGTTGCCGAGGGCGAAGGCGGCCATGCCGTCCACCTCGATGGCCGGCCGGTCAGAACGCCTGCCAAGAACGGCCTCGTCGCCCCGACGGCACGGCTTGCCGAACTGATCCGCGACGAATGGGCCAATCAGGTGGACGTGATCGATCCAGGCACGATGCCGGTGACGCGGCTCGTCAACACCGCGATCGACGGCATCGCTACCGACCCGCAGGCGGTGTTCGAGGACATTCTCAGGTTCTCTTCGAGCGACCTGCTCTGCTACCGTGCCGAAGCGCCGGAAAACCTGGTGGCGCGCCAGAACGACCTTTGGGACCCGATCGTCGACTGGGCCGCGAACGAACTCGGCGCCCGCTTCATCCTGGTCGAGGGCGTGATGCCGCAGGAGCAGCCGAAGGAGGCGACCGCCGCCTTTGCGGTGACGCTGAAGAGATACGACACGCCCATCGAACTCGCCGTGCTGCATACGGTGACGACGCTGACCGGTTCGGCGATCCTGGCGCTTGCATTCGCGGAAGGCCGGCTCACCACCGACGAGGCCTGGACGCTCGCCCATCTCGACGAGGACTGGACCAACGAACATTGGGGCGCGGATGCGGAAGCCGAGAACCGGCGCGCCAAGCGGCTAGAGGAAATGCGGGCGGCGGCGGAAACTTTTCTTGCCTTGAAGCCCTCGGCTTAATCGTTCTCTAACCGTGTTCGTTGGAACATCAGAAGGTGCCGTCTTGCGGGTTCCTTCATGTTCCGTCGTCTGTTTCGTTTCTGTCTCATCGCTTTGACGGCCCTGCCGCTGATGTCGTTCCGTCTGGAACAGGCAAACACGGCGCAGGAAAAGCTTTTCTATGACGTGCGCGGCGCCTTCGTGACCGCGCGGCCGGATGTGCCGAAGGGATTGGTAATCGCCACCGACATGCTGGTCGATGAGGCGATCCGCGCAACCGTCCGGTCGATCGCCCTGCCGCGGACGATCATCTCGGTGCGCATCGATGAGATGTCGCATCTGCCGATGCTGATCGGCGGCCGGCACGAGGCGAAGGTGACGGTGCAGGCCATCTCGGTGAATACCGGCGAACCGATCGCCCGGGGGACGTTCAAGACGTCGATCTTCCTTCTGGACGGGGATACCGCGGACCGGGACCTCGCCGAAAAGATCGCAGACCGCATCTCCAGCGAATTCCGCCTCGACGGCCAGCGCCGCCCAACCATGGCGACCGCGCTGTTTCCGTGAGGGTCAGGACACGTATTTGTGCAGGATCGAATTGATCAGCGTCTGATAGGGCATGCCCTGTTCAAGCGCCTTGGCTTTCAGGCGCGCGAGATCTCTTTCCGGAATGGAGATGGAAATCCTCTGCCGCTTGCCGTCGATCGCGTTGCGCGCAGCATCCTGCCAGAGACGTTTACGTTCTTCGATTTCACCAACCGGTACCCATTCGTCGGTCTCTGAGAGTGCGATGATTTCCTGCTCGCTCAGTTCACGGCCAAGTTTGCTCTTGCTCACGGCTTCTCACCCTTCACATAGTCTCGGGTTGCCTTGCGGCTGGGGAAAAAGGTTTTCAGAAAAACCCCTCCCTCCGTTTCGACATATGGCACTATGAAGGCATAGCCTTCGATTTCCACGACCAATTGACGCTGATGCGCATACCGTTCGATATTCACGTGGCGGCGGTCATCAAGGAGCATGCCCTCACTCAAGGCGATCACGATCCTCTCGAAGCCGAAACCGAACTTCTGTTTGAGAAGATCATTCTTTTCGTCCGACCAGTGAATCTCCATGCATATGGAATATATATCCGAGATTACCGTTGATCAAGCGCCTAGCCCAGCCGTTCCGCGTGCCAGCGCAGATGGTCGTCCATGAGGGTGGAGATGAAGTAGTAGGAATGGTCGTAGCGCTCGTGCATCCGCAGCGTCACGTCGATATCCGTTCCCCTGCTCGCCTCTTCGAACAGCCAGGGGCGCAGGCCGTTTTCCAGAAAACCGTCGGCCTTGCCCTGGTCGATCAGGAATTCCGGGAAACGGGCGCCGTCTTCGACCAATGCGCAGGCATCGTACTGCCGCCAAGCCGATCGGTCCGGACCCAGATATTTCTCGAGGGCGGGCGCTGACCAGTCGGCGGTCGAGGGCTCGACGATCGGCGCGAAGGCGGAGCAGCTCCTGAACCGTTCCGGGTTCTTCAGCGCGATCGTCATGGCGCCGTGGCCGCCCATCGAGTGGCCGAAAATGCCCTGGCGGTCCATGTCCATGCGAAAATGCTGGCTGACGAAATTCGGCAGTTCCTCGGTGATGTAAGTGTACATCCGGTAGTGCTCGGCCCACGGCTTTTCCGTGGCATCGAGATAAAAGCCGGCGCCCTTGCCCATCTGCCAGTTGGTGATTTCGTCGGGCACGTCATTGCCGCGCGGGCTGGTGTCCGGGCAGACGATGATGAGGCCAAGTTCGGCCGCCATCCGCCGGTATTCGCCCTTTTCCATGACGTTCGCATGGGTGCAGGTGAGGCCCGAGAGATACCAGACAACCGGGCAGGGCTCCTTGATCGCCTGCGGGGGCACGAAGACGGCAAACGTCATCTCGCATTTGCAGGCTTCGGACGGGTGCATGAACACGCCCTGCATGCCGCCAAAGGCGGTGTTCTGGGAAAGGACCTTCATCGGTGCTCCTTGAATGGATATCAGTTGCCCATCGACACGACGGCGTTGACAGCCGCGGCGACAAGGACGGTGTTGAAAAAGAAGGACACGACCGCATGCAGGAGGTTGATGCGGCGCATTCCGGTCGAGGTGATCTGGACGTCCGACGTCTGGGCGGTCATGCCGATGACGAACGAGAAATAGAGGAAATCGTAGGCGCCGGGCTCGTCTGTTTCGGGAAAATCGAGACCGCCGCGCTTCGCGCTGTTCTCCTCCGCCTGTTCCTCCGGCCGCCAGAAGCGATGGGCATAATGCATGGCGAACATGGTGTGGATCGTCAGCCAGCCGAGCACGACCGATCCGAAGGCGAGGGAGACGGCGGCAAGGCTTGCAGGTTGCGAGCGGTTCAGCGCCTCGAACAGCGAAACGACGGCGGCGGCGACCGCAAGCAGGGTTACGCCCAAGATGACCGGGGCCGGCTCGTCGTCGTTCTGCCCTTTGTTTCTCAGCGTGGCGCCATCGAGCTTTGGAATGCGCACCGCCATCATGACGAGATAGATCAGGAAGAAGACGATCACCGCGATGCCGGGTGCAAGCTCCGGCACGGAGAAGATCATGAACGGCAGGCATACCAGCGAGGCGATCGTGCCGGCGAAGAACGGGCCATGCCGGTGATGGTTCAATCTGTGCCAGGGGCTTGGCATCCGGGTTTTCCGATCGCTCACGTGGCTGATTTGGCGCGGCGGCAGAGCCTGTCCAGCGTTTCCAGGAATTTCGATCGGTCGCGTGGCGAAAAGGCGGCGTTGTAGCCCTTGCTTTCGCCGGTCTCGCGCAGGTGCGCACCGAGGTCGCGCATGGCGCTCGCCATGCCGATATTGGTCTCGTCGAAGACGCGGCCCGTCGGGCCGGTCACCAGCGCGCCGGCCGCAACACAACGCACGGCCAGCGGCACGTCGGCGGTGACGACGATGTCGGCGGGTCCGGCGCGTTCGGCGATCCAGTTGTCGGCGGCATCGAAACCCGCCGAGACGATGACGTTATGGACCATCGGATCGCGAGACGGGCGAAGCCCCGAATTGGCGACGAAGGTCACTTCCAGGCCGTGGCGTTCCGCGACTTTCAGGATCTCCGGCTTGACCGGACAGGCATCGGCATCGACGTAGATTTGGGGCATGGGCTCAATCATCGAAATAACGATGATAGTCTCTAGCCGCATGAAGGAGACGGATCAATTCTACGCCCGAGCCATCGGCGAAAGGATCGTAAATAATGATGTATTTCCGGAACGGAAACATGCGCATCGTCGGGTATTTCGGAAAACGTCGAACACCCAGATGCGGATTGTCAGCTAGGTTCTGATAGCGTTTCTCAAGCTCGAAAATGAATGCATCAGCCTGATCCTGGCTGTCTTTCGCAATCAAATCCCACACCTCGCGGAGATCTTCGATGAATTGTGGACGGCGGCTGATCTGTCCCACTGGCAATTATTTCCGCTGGCGGAAACTGGCGAGCAGTTCCTCAGCGGATTCCATCGGAAGGGCGTTGCCGCTCTGAAGGCCTTTTTCAATTCCTTCTTCCAAGCTGGCGATAAATGCCGAGGCTTCCTTTTCCCGCTCCGCGACAAGCCGCAGGCCGGTCGCGACGACGTCGTTGGCACCATCGAACCGTCCTGATCGAACCAGCTGGTCGATCAGATCCTGCTGCTGCGGTGTCAATAATACGGCAGATGCTGGGGGCATGGTGGCTCCTCGAACGACGGTTCAGGCCAATTTATCAACTCCGCGCCGGCAAGGCTAGGGAGGATCCTCCGCTCCCCGAGACGGGAATCAACAGATTGCGTGGGTGATCACCGGGCTGACTTCGAATTTGCCCTCCATGTACCAGTCAACGACGCTCGGTGTGGCCGGTGACGCGCTGAAAGGGGTAGGCAGCGCAGCCCGCTCCCGGCGGGCTGCGCGCGGCAAGCGGTATCAGGCTACGGCGCTCGTCTGGTCGTCGACCGTTGCGCCGGGTGCGTTCTTCTGAATGGATTCTATGGCCGACATGGCGGAAGCCTTGGCCGAATAACCTTCGGACGAGAACATGGCCTGACCGTTCGGAGCCTTGAAGCGGAAACGGTATTCCCCGGCCTTGTCCTTATAAACTTCGAATTTGTACATCTTCTGCATCTCCCATTGATCAGAGTTGAAATCGTGGACTTATTTGCAGCAATGAAGCGCGTTTCCGGAAAGCACCGATATCGCGCTCAATAAATCACTACGCTGCGAATCGATTCGCCGCCATGCATCAGCTCGAAACCCTTGTTGATGTCCTCGAGCGGCATCGTGTGGGTGATCATCGGGTCGATCTCGATCTTGCCCTCCATGTACCAGTCGACGATCTTCGGCACGTCGGTGCGACCGCGGGCGCCGCCGAAGGCGGTGCCCATCCAGGTGCGGCCGGTAACGAGCTGGAACGGACGGGTGGAGATTTCCTGGCCGGCGCCGGCAACCCCGATGACGACCGACTTGCCCCAGCCGCGATGCGACGCTTCGAGCGCCTGGCGCATGACCTTGGTATTGCCGGTGCAGTCGAACGTGTAGTCGGCGCCGCCGATCTGGTCGGCGCCGCGCTTCGTCAGGTTGACGAGGTAAGGCACGATATCGCCGTCGACTTCCTTCGGATTGACGAAATGGGTCATGCCGAAGCGTTCGCCCCAGGCCTTCTTGTCGTTGTTCAGGTCCACACCGATGATCATGTCGGCGCCGGCAAGCCGCAGGCCCTGGATGACGTTCAAGCCGATGCCGCCGAGGCCGAAGACGATGGCGGTAGCGCCGATCTCCACCTTGGCGGTGTTGATGACAGCGCCGATGCCGGTCGTCACGCCGCAGCCGATATAGCAGACCTTGTCGAAGGGGGCGTCCGGGTTGATCTTGGCGACCGCGATCTCCGGCAGGACGGTGTAGTTGGCGAAGGTCGAGCAGCCCATGTAATGGTGGATCTTGTCCTTGCCGATCGAGAAGCGCGAGGTGCCGTCCGGCATCAGGCCCTGGCCCTGGGTGGAGCGGATCGCGGTGCAGAGATTGGTCTTGCGCGACAGGCAGGACGGGCATTCGCGGCATTCCGGCGTATAGAGCGGAATGACGTGATCGCCCTTCTTGACCGAGGTAACGCCGGGGCCGACGTCTACGACGATGCCAGCACCCTCATGACCGAGGATCGCCGGGAAGAGGCCTTCCGGATCGGCGCCGGACAGGGTGAAATCATCGGTATGGCAGATGCCGGTCGCCTTCACCTCGATCAGCACTTCGCCGGCGCGGGGGCCTTCGAGCTGCACGGTCATGACTTCGAGCGGTTTGCCAGCCTGAACGGCGACGGCGGCGCGGACATCCATGATGTTCTCCCTTGAGGCTTTTTAGATTCGGCGCGACCTTGGCACAGGCGAGGGGGCCGGCTCAAGCCGGAACGAGCCGTTCGCGGTCGCATTTCGGTGAGCGGATCAGGGTCCGATCAGGGGCACGTGCGGCGAGGTCGTGCGTGGCGTCACGCCGGTCAGGCGCGGATCGTCGAGCACTTCGACCATCAGGGCGTAGGGCGTGAACCCTGACCGCTGGTAGAACTGCATGGCGGCCGGGTGGTCGAAGTGACAGGTATGCACCCAGAAACGGCGGATCGGATGCGCCCAGGCCTTCTCGATCGCCCAGTTCATCATGAAACGGCCGGCGCCCTTGCCGATCGCACCGCCGACGAGACCGAAATAGACGAGCTCGCATTCGCCCTCTTCCCGAAAATCGAGTTCCAGGAGGCCGATCCGACGGCCGCCGTCGAGAAGGACGTAAATCTCGACCCGCGGATCATTCAGGACAGAGGCAAGTTCGTCGTCACTCATGACCAGCCGCGAGACCCACATCCAGTTCTCGCCGACTAGGCGGAACAGCGCGCGGTATTCGTCGATTGCAGGAGACTGCCAGCGTTCCAGGGTAAGCGTGTCCGGCGCCGTCGCGGTTTTCCTGCGTGGCTTCTCGAACATTTCGAGGCAGGTCACGACGGTGGCAATCTTGCCCGGAGGTACGGCGGAATAGCCGGACGGTAATGTGGGGTTTTCGCTTTTCATGTAACCTTTGGAGCCGCTTGGCCGGTTGATGTCAATGGGCGGAGACGTCGTGGGCAGATGATATCGACGGCAGGTGGTCAGCCGAAAAGGCGGTCGCAGGCGTATACGATACCGTAGGAATGGATGGCGACCGCGGCATAGAGACCGAGGCCCGCCATCAGCCGCTCGCCCGGATGCATGGGATCGAGACTTTCGCGCGGCTTGGCCGACGCAATGCCCATCAGGCTCATCAGCGTGAAGACAGCAAGTGCCGCGATCAGGGCGGTCGACGAGAGCCCGATCCGGTAACCGACCCAGAGCATCAGAAGCGTGATTCCGAAACTGCCGGCGACGAGCAGGCTGCGGGTGGGAAAGATCTGCCTCAGCACCCGGCCGCCGTCGAACTGGGACATCGGCAGAAGATTGAGGAGGTTGAAGGCCCCGAGGATCAGCAGGAAGACCAGAGCCGGCTCACGCAGGGACGAGGACAATAGGTGGGCCGTCGAAAGGTCGTGGACGGAAATCACCACCGGTACGAGGAAGGCGGACATGCCGGCCCCCATGAGCGCGCAGGTGGCGACTTCGAAGCGACTGTTGTAGGGCCGCCCGCCGATGGCGATGCCTCCGAGAAACGGCACGAAGATCATCCTGACCCGTTCATGCCCGAAGGCGCGATAGGCCGCCATGTGCCCCAGTTCATGCAGCACGATGACCAGCGTCAGGATTATGGAGATCGTCAGGCCCGCCGCAGTGAGTCCAAAGAAGGGCCAGAGCAGCAGCGTCGAGAGCAGCGCCAGGACTATCTGGATGACCGGATGTTCGATTAGGCCGCTCGTCTTCGGTCGTCCGTTTTTCAGCCAGGCGGTCAGCGACGAAAGCTCGCGGCGGATCATGAAATAGCGAAACAGGTAAACGGCGAGGCCGCGATAGTCGTCCGTCTGGGCAAGGGTGATCGCGGAACCGCCGGGCACCGCCGACACGGCACGGTATTCCTCGAAATTGCGCCAGAAGGAAATATCGAGCGCGGTGTCGTCTACGACGCGTGCCCGGCTCTCGTAGCTGCGCTGCGTATTATCGACAGTTTCCTCCACCTTGAAGACCCGCCGGATCGGCGCGCCGTGGCGGTCGGGATGGCTGTAGGCGATCTCGATCCCGCCGCGGTTGTTTTCCGTCCCGGAGGAAAGGATCGAAGGGTTCCAGCTCGCCTCCTCGCCACCGGGGTGAAAGACGTGCCAGAGACGCTCCGGAGCGATTTCGAGCGTCCGGCGCAGCGCAATGGTGCGGCGGCCGACAGGTGCCGCCATCAGCAGCCAGAGCAGGCCGAGATTGATCGTCAGCAGCAGGACGGCGGAAACAGTGGACGTCATATCGACCTCAAAGGCCTGTCGGCTCGCCATCGGCCGATCATCAGGGACACCATTAGGCCGATTGATTTTCCAGGCGGTTTAGCCAACCGCTAAAATGCGAACGAGCAGCCGCGCTACGCGTAGTTCCTCAGGCCGCCGCCTCTCGCGCCAGGCGATGACCGGCATCAGTCACCAGCCAGGGACCGGACCGCAGCACTTCCTTCGGCCTCTCATATACCGCCACCGCCGCGATGATCTCCCGCCAGGCGGGATGATGGGCTTCAGCATCGGCAAGTCGATCGATCTCACGCAGGACCAGCGCTTCGACGGGCGACAGCATCAGCCGGCCACGTTCCGTCGCTCCCCGCAGCACCCGCCAGATATAGGTGAGGTCAAAGGCGGTAATGCCGGCAGAGGCCGGGCGGATGGCACGATAGGCGCCCCGCGCCCCGGGATCGAGGGCAAGGCGGATCTGGTCGAGCGCGAAGGCCGAGAGACTTTCCGGCACCTCCGACGCGAGTTCCATGACATGCAGCAGCAGTTCGAGCTCCAGGGCCGAATTAACGGCACCGTCGGCGGCGATCGTCCGCATCAGCCAGCCGGCATTCGCGTCGTCGATGCGTCCCAACGGCTCCGTGCCGTGCACCAGATATGCGCTCAGGCTTTCGACGAAATAGGTCGACCAATCAGAGCTTTGCTCGGGACAGGAATTATTCAGCGCAAACAGGACCAGCGCGTCTTCGGAGGAGCGAATGCCATCCGGGAACGCGTATTTGCGCAGCATCAAAATATCGTCGGCCACAATCCGACCCTTCCCGGCGATGACACATGCCGGAAAAGAAAAGCGGAACCCGCTCATCTTCTTTTCTCCGTTTCATCATGAAACTGAATGTGGGTGATAATTGAGAGAAGTTGAGGGGCAGACAACAAGCGCGGTTAACCGACTGGAAACAACGCCGTCAGAGGCTCTCCACCTGCTTCGATTTGGAACGCTCCCGCCAGATGATGAACAGGCCGGAAGCAACGATGATGGCGATTCCCAGCCATTTGGAGGCTGTCGGAAAATCGCCGAACAGGGCGTAACCGAGCACCGTCGCAGAAATGATCTCGAAATACTGGAAAGGGGCAAGCAGCGACAGCGGCGCGAGCCGGAAGGCGCGCACCACGAGAAGATGCATGTAGCCCGAGATCGAGCCGAGCAGCATCAGCAGGACGAGGCCGAGCCAGGAGGCGGGGAGCGACGGCAGAAAATCCTCGGCGCCTGCACTATCCCCGATCACAAGGGCCGCGGCCATGAACAGCGTTCCTCCGACGCCCGCCATGGTCTGCATGACGAGTGGCGAATCGGCCTCGCCGATCGCGCGGTTGAGGAAGAGGTAGAGCGTGAAGAGAAAGGCGCAGGCGACCGGCAGCAGCGCCGTCCAGCCGAAGATCGCATAGCTCGGCTGGATGACGATCATGGCGCCGCCAAAACCGACGACGATCGCCAGCCACCGCCGCCAGCCCACCTTTTCGCGTAGAAAGATCGCCGACATCATGGTGAGCATGAAGGGTTCGACGAAATAGATGGCGAAGACATCGGCGAGCGGCATGTATTTGACCGCCGCGAAGAACATCAGGCTGGCCGCCGCATGCAGTCCGCCGCGCAGCAGGTTCATCCAGGGGCGCTTCGGCCGGAAGATGGCAGCGCCGGTGAAGACGGCAAGCGGCAGGATGCAGACGAGCTGGAAAAAGAACCGGTAGAAGGTCACCTGGCCGGGCGACATCGCCTCGAAGGTCGCCATATATTTGGCGATGGCATCCATCACCGGCAGGATGACCATGCAGGTGGCCATGATGGCCATGCCCTTCAGCGGATTTTCAGGTGTGGAAGGGGGCATGCCGGGCACTTTCGAGGAACCGGGTTCTTCAACCACAGCGTTGTGCGATGTTCAAGCCGCGATCAGGCGGCGGCAGGGTCGGAGGCCGTGGCGCCGAAGATTTCCTCAAAGGCTTCGCGCAGGCGCATGTCCACATCGGCCATCATCACCGGAAGGCCGAGATCGACGAGGCTGGTCACGCCATAGGCGCTGATGCCGCAGGGCACGATGCCGGTGAAATGCGAGAGGTCCGGATCGACATTGAGGGACAGTCCGTGGAAGCTCACCCAGCGCCGCAGGCGGATGCCGAGGGCGGCCACCTTGTCCTCCGCCATCGTACCATCCGGCAGAAGAGGCTTTTCCGGCCGGCGCACCCAGACGCCGACGCGGTCCTCGCGCCGTTCGCCGCGCACGTTCATCATGTCGAGGGTGCGGATCACCAGTTCCTCGAGCGCCGCCACATAGGCGCGCACGTCCTGGCGCCGGCGTTTGAGGTCCAGCATCACATAGGCAACCCGCTGGCCGGGGCCGTGATAGGTGTATTCGCCGCCGCGGCCTGTGGAAAACACCGGGAATCGGTCCGGCTCGATCAGGTCGGCGGCGTCGGCGCTGGTGCCGGCGGTATAAAGCGGCGGGTGTTCGAGCAGCCAGACGAGCTCGTCGGCACGGCCATCGGTGATCGCCGCCACCTCGCGCTCCATCTCGGCCACCGCTTCTTCATAAGGAACAAGGCCATCGGAGATTCGCCAGCGCACCGGCGGAGAGCCTGTTTGCGGCAGCATGGACAGATTGAGATCGGTGCGTGTGAGCATGGAAAATCTTCTGGCAAAAACAAAAGGGTGCGGCAAGAGGCCGATTTCGGCCCGGTTTATATAGGCATTCACACGTGGAATTTTTATCCTTCAAAAATCTGTCACGGCGCACTTGTGCACCCCAAATGCTTTTGCTACATGCAGCCCCGCCGGCGCAAGTCGGCATCTACCACGATGCGGTCGTGGCGGAATTGGTAGACGCGCAGCGTTGAGGTCGCTGTGTCGCAAGACGTGGAAGTTCGAGTCTTCTCGACCGCACCAAAACAGAAACCCGCTTCGGCGGGTTTTTTGTTGCCCGGATGAAAGGCATCCGAGAAGTTGGCGCCATCTGCCGCTCCGAAGTCAAAACATCGAGTCGTATCGCGCATTCCGGATGCGATCCTGAAATTCCTCGCCTATCTATTGGTTCGCTCCACGCTCGTATGTGCAAGGTAAGGACAAGACCATGGTCGAACTGAAAATCAAGACACGGCCAATCGGCGCGACCGCCGTCCTCGGACGCCTCGGTCACCCGCAGGTGACAAGCGAGACGGACGGACATGTTGAGGTGGTGACGGGCGCGTCCGAGCCGGGATTCAACCCGCTCGACCTGATGTTTTCATCGCTTGCCGCCTGCCTGGTGCTCAGCGGCCGGATCGCCGCGAGCAAGCTCGGCATTCTCGACAGGCTGTCCGAGGTGAGGGTGCATGTCACGGGCGAAAAGGCCCATGAAGGGCCCTCCAGAATCACTCGATTCATCGTGGATTTCCGCGTCGAAGGGGATTTCGACGACACAGAGAAAAAGCAGATCGCCCATATGGCCGAGGAAATCTGCACCGTCAGCAATACGCTGAAAAGTTCGCCGGATATTTCTCTGACGATCGGTTAGTGGCCATCAGGCCCCTCAGTCGTCGTCGGGAATGTGGCTGTCGACGCCTTCGAGGCGCAGGTTGTTGACCAGTTCGCGGACGCCGGCGACGCGCTGAATCCGGCGGGCGATCTTGCGCGAGGTCGGCGCATCGTCGACGGCGCCTTCGAGCGTGACGGTGCCGTCCTCGACATGCACGTCGATCGACGCCATGTCGATCATATCGAGCTCCTCGATCGCGTCGGTCACCCGCTCTTCGAGATCGTCGGCCTCCTCGATCCCCTTCGTGCCGGGGCGGATGGTGTCGACCAGCCGCTCTTCCGATCCGTCGCTTTCGACGTTATCCACCTGATAGCCACGATTGCGGTCCGTATCGAAATTGGCCTTGGGATCGCCATAGGCGGCGTTGTCGACGGGGCGGGCGCCGGTTGCATCGTCATAGGGCCAGCCTTCGTCGATATTTCGGTCATCGTAATCGCGGAAATCTTCTTCGCGCGAAATATCGTCAGCTTTTTTCTTGCCCGGCACGAGCGCCTCCTGTCATTTCCAAATGGACCCGGCGCACCCCCAAGAAAACGGGCCGATGCGCCGGGCATTTCGCTTCAATGGGTCGTGGATGGACCATTCTTGCCCGTCAGGGTCAGATGGCTTTCGACATCATGTACGCCATCCACGGTTTCCGCGCTCAATACGGCCTTCCTGGCCGAGAACACGGTATCGACGGAACCCTCGAGGATAACCTTGGTTCCCTCGGCATGGGGTTCGATCATCGATGAATCGACGTCCGGCAGTGCGGCCAGACGCTCTGATACTTTTTGCTCAAGTTCGGCTGCGGTCTTGTCTGCTGTCGCATTCATGGTCGTAGCTCCTTGCTGGGCTTGCGACCTCACAACGGGCGAACGCTGATTTGGTTCGGTCCCGATCTTTTATTTTCCCTTGTCCCATTTGCGCAGCAGCCGATCCCGCTTCAGGCGGGACAGCCGCTTCAGCCAGAAGATGCCGTCGAGCTGGTCGACCTCGTGCTGCATGCAGATGGAATAGAAGCCCTCGGCTTCCTCTTCGTGGACGGCACCGTCGAGATCCTGATAACGGAACCTGATGCTTTTCGGACGCTCGACCTCGTCGTTTGCGCCGGGCATGGAAACGCTGCCTTCCGTATGCCGCATCAGCTCGTCCGAGGCGACCAGGATTTCCGGATTGGCGTAGAAGCGCGGACCGGTTTGCTTCGACAGTTCCAGTACCACGAGCCGGGTGAAGACGCCGATATGCGCAGCGGTGATGCCGACGCCGGGCGCCGCCCGCATCGTATCGAGAAGGTCATGAGCCAGCGCAGTCAGGCGCGCGTCGAAGACCGTGACCGGTTCGCAGGCGGTGGACAGGCCCGGATCGGGATATTTCAGGGTGGTTCGGATGGCCATTTTTCGAACTCCTCTCGATGTCCTTCGGGGTTTTTCCGCATCGTTTCGCCATGCACTCTGGACCCGGAACGGCAATTGTTCTAGCAGGAAAACCGGTGGCATGAGCAATAGCGGCGGATGCAGCTATCCAGTTGTTGACAATATGTTTTTTGCCGCCATTCTCCTTTTGTCGAAGACCAGCAGCGAGGGCGGCAGATGAGCGATATCGGCGAAGATCACCGCCTGCGCACAAAAACCGACGATGCCGGTCACGACATCTATTCCGAGGACGGCTCGATCCGTGCCGATTTCCTGGCCATGGTCGGCGCGGCTATCGCCGATCGCGACACGCTTTTCCTGCGCAGCCATGTGGCGCGGCTGCACGAATCGGAACTGGGCGACCTGCTCGAAGCCATCCTGCCCGACCAGCGCCACGCGCTTGTGCGGCTGCTCGGCGACGATTTCGACCTGACTGCGCTGACCGAAGTCGACGAAAACATCCGCATGGAGATCGTCGACCAGATGTCGAACGCGCAGATCGCTGCGGCGATCGGCGAACTCGATTCGGACGACGCGGTCTACATTCTCGAAGACCTCGACCACGAGGACCGCGAAGAAATTCTCGCGCAGCTGCCGTTCACCGAGCGGGTGCGGCTGCGCCGTGCGCTCGACTATCCGGAACAGTCGGCCGGCCGCCGCATGCAGACGGAATTCGTCGCGGTGCCGCCGTTCTGGACCGTCGGCCAGACGATCGACTACATGCGCGACGAGGAGGATCTGCCGGAGAGCTTCACCCAGATCTTCGTCATCGACCCGACGTTCAAGCTGCTCGGCGTGCTCGACCTCGACCGTATCCTGCGCGCCAAGCGGCAGGTGAAGATCGAGACGATCATGCGGGAGACGAACTACCCGATTCCCGCCGACATGGACCAGGAAGAAGCCGCCCAGCTGTTCGAGCAATACGACCTGCTCTCGGCCGCCGTCGTCGACGACAACGGTCGTCTCGTCGGGGTTCTGACCATCGACGACGTGGTCGACGTCATCCAGGAAGAGGCGGAAGAGGACATCATGCGCCTCTCCGGCGTTGGCGACGAAGAACTGTCCGACTCGGTCCGGGAGACTTCGCGGTCGCGGGTGCCGTGGCTGCTGGTCAACCTCTTCACCGCCTTCATTTCCGCCTCGGTGATCTCGCTCTTCGAAGCGACGATCGAACAGGTGGTGGCGCTCGCCATCCTGATGCCGATCGTCGCCGGCATGGGCGGCAATGCCGGATCGCAGACCATGACCGTGACGGTGCGGGCGCTTGCGACCCGCAATCTCGACATCCACAATGCCTGGCGCGTCGCGCGACGCGAGGCGGGCGTCGGCCTGATCAACGGCGTGGTGATCGGCTGCCTCGTCGGCATGGTGGCCGGCCTGTGGTTCCACGACGTCCATATCGGCGGGCTGATCGCCACCGCCATGCTGATCAACATGTTTGCGGCCGCCATGGCCGGCATCATGATCCCGCTGCTTCTCGACCGGGCCGGGGCCGACCCGGCGGTCTCGTCGGCAGTGTTCGTGACCGCGATTACCGACACGACCGGTTTCTTCTCGTTCCTCGGTCTGGCGACGTGGTGGTTCATGCTCCCCTGAGCCCAGAAAATTGACTGTTACGTAAAAGTCAATTAGTTTGGCTGACGAGTAGCAGGACATGATCGTGAACAAGTATTATAGCATTACGGAGCTGACGCGTGAATTCGGTGTATCGACCCGCACGCTGCGCTTCTACGAGGACGAGGGTCTTATCCACCCCGAACGCCGGGGTCGCACGCGGCTTTTCCGGGCAACGGATCGGCGGCTGATCCAGGAAATCCTCCGCGGCCGCCGGATCGGCTTCACGATCGCCGAAATCCGCGAGATCATCCAGGTCTACAAGGAGCCGCCGGGCGAACTGGGGCAGCTCAAGCTCCTGATGACGCGCATCGACGAGAAGCGTAACGACCTGCGCCAGAAGCGCAAGGATATCGACGATACGCTGACGGAACTCGACAATGTCGAGGAAGCCTGCCTGACCCGGCTTGCCGAAATCGGCGTCGGGACCTGACCTGCCAAAATCCGGCTATTGCGCTTCGATCGAGCACTGTTCGGCGAGCGATTGCACCCGCTCGTCCTGCGGGGCGATCATGCCGGATTGCAGCGGCGTCATCAGCGACTGGGCGATCAGCTTGTCGGCCGTGCAGCCGCAGAACTTCCGGCAGAGGCCGGCGTCGTTGCCCTGGCCCGTGCAGCCGGCTTCGCAGCTCCTGATATAGCCGACCCGCGGATCCGGCGGCGGGGCCGGATGCACCAGCGAGAAGAGATAGACGAGCGCGATCAGCACAGGCTGATGGACGAGATAGACGATCAGGCTGTGGCGGCCGGCTGTCGAGAGCAGGTTCGGTTGCGTCTGGACGGCGGCGAGCCTTGGCAACCAGTTCCGCGATAGCGCGACCCGCGCGACCGCCACGCCGGCCAGAAGGGCGGCGATCCAGGGAAACAGCGGCACATAGTCGTTCGAGCGGGGCGGGATTTCGGCAAAGCCGAGCCAGCTCAGGTAACGGGCATTGAACAGGGCCGAATCCAGTGCGCCGGGCACAAGGCTATAGTCGACGATCATCGCTGCAATGACCAGAACGACAATCGCGCCGGTCAGAAGCGGCGGCAAGCGCAGGAAAGCGAGGCCGATCAGGCTCGACAGCGCGATATTGTGCAGGATGCCGAAATAGATCCATTCGCTCGGGAAGGCGATGAGCGTCGCGATGCTGATCGCGAGCGCAGCACCCGCCACCATGGCGAAACGCTTCCAGAAGGATTGCCAGCGGATCGCCGGGAAATGCGCGAGAACGAGGCTGACGCCCGCCAGGAACAGGAACGAACTGGCGATGGCGCGGGCATAGACCTTGAAGACGCCCTGGGTCGCCGTGCCGGGATCGACGTAACCGAAAAACTCGAGATCCCAGGTAAAGTGATAGGTCGCCATGGCAATGAGGGCGACGCCGCGCAGCGTATCGATCAACGGGATGCGGGGTCTGCGCGGGGCGGGGTTCTGGGCTTCGGCAACGGTCACTGCTTGTCTTTCCGGATCAAATCTCAGGGCGTCCCGCGGTCCATGATCGCCAGCCGGGCCTCGGAAAAATACTGGCGGCGGGTGAGCACGACGATCACGACGACGGTCATCGCGATGAACATATAGGGCCCGATGAACCAACCGAGATAGCCGATCGACAAAAACAGCGCGCGCAGGCCGGAATTGAAGTGACCGGCTGCGATCGTGTTCATCCGCACCACCTGATCGGCCGCCCGTTCCGCCGCCGCCCGGTCGGCATGGGTGTCGTGCAGCATCGGCAGGGCGCCGAAGAGAATGGTGCAGTAGTTGAACAGCCGGTAGGACCAGCCGAACTTGAAAAAGGAATAACCGAACAGGAAGGTAAGGCCGGCGACCTTGAGTTCGAAGGCGGTGCGGCCGCCATAAGCGACGAAGGGCAGATCGCGGAAGACCGCTTCAACCTGTTCGGTGGCGCCCAGCAGCGCGAAACAGCCGCCGATCGCGAAGATGGACGTCGAAGCGAAGAAGGCCGTGCCGTTCTGCAGGCCCGCCAGGATCTGGGTGTCGATCATCTTCAGGTCGCGGCGAAGCGAGTTGTAGATCCAGTCCTTCCGCCGTTCGGCCATCGCCCGGTTGAGGCTGGAGCGCGGAAACAGCCGCGAGCCAGAGCCGGCGGTCACCCAAGAATAAAGGGCCCAAAGCACGGCAAACAGGGCAAGCGCAACATAATCAGCGTTCGTCATGGGCCTCACCGCAGGAATCGGTCTTGATCCGTTCCGTCATGCTTTGTTTCGGTTTCGGCGGCAAGCCTCCTGCATCGGCAAGGGAACTATTTGGACTGGGCGGGCGTTGCGAACATGGCTCGCCTGGCCTTCCGCCATGTTTCCGCCATTTTTGGGATTGCCGAGGCGGTCGGATTTTAATAGACCATTAGTCATGACGACCCGGAGCGGACGTTGATCAATGCGGCAAGAACCCGGAGACGACATGGAAGATACCGTTCAGAAATCCTGCTGGGGCGTGACCTTCAAGGCGCTGGTAGGATTTGCAGGCGCTTTGGCCCTCGCGTATCTTTTCGGCGCTATCTGACCGTCTCAGCGAAATTCCGGAATTTCAGTCCTCGGCGTGGTATTCGTACCGCGCCGTTTCTATTTTAAGACCATGTCGCGGCCGGTTCACCGGATGTCGGGCAGCCGCCAAGGCACGGCGGCGCTCTGATATAGGCTTGGCCACCCTCGTATCACCCCATGGATTCTCATGTTCCTGTCCGTTTTCGACGTTTTCAAGATCGGCATCGGCCCGTCGAGTTCCCATACGATGGGACCGATGTCGGCCGCCAACCGCTTCCTGGATCTCATCCTGTCCAACGACTGGCCGCGGCCGACCGGCGCCCATGTCGCGGCATTGAAGGTGAGCCTGCACGGATCCCTCGCGTTCACCGGCATCGGTCACGGGACGGGCAGGGCGGTGATACTCGGTCTGGTCGGCGAGGAGCCGCACTCCGTCGATCCCGACAGGATGGACGGAATCATCGGCGAAGTGGAGCGTAGCGGCCGCGTCACGCCGCCCGGCCATCCGGCCTACGAATTCCAACCGAAAACCGACCTGATCTTCGACAAGAAGCTGCCGTTGCCGGGCCATGCCAACGGCATGAGTTTTTCCGCCTTCGACCGCGACGGCCGGCTTCTCCTGAAGCGTATCTACTATTCGATCGGCGGTGGTTTCGTGGTGACCGATACCGAATTGGAGGCCATGCGGACGCCCAGGAAATCGGCCGGCGATGCGCGCATTCCCTATCCCTTCGCCTCCGCCAGGCAGATGCTCGACATGGCGCGCGGTTCGGGCCTGACGATCGCCCAGATGAAGCGCGCCAACGAAGAAACCAAAATGAGCGCCGCCGAACTCGATGCCGGTCTCGACCGGATCTGGGAGGCGATGTCGAGCTGTATCGACCGCGGCCTCAAGGTCGACGGGATCATGCCGGGTGGGTTGAAGGTGAAGCGCCGCGCGAAGTCGATCCACGACAAGCTGAACGAGGAATGGCGCAGCAATCGGCTGAACCCGCTGCTCGCCAACGACTGGCTGAGCGTCTACGCGATGGCCGTCAACGAGGAGAATGCCGGCGGCGGGCGTGTCGTTACCGCGCCGACCAATGGCGCGGCCGGGGTCATTCCGGCGACGGTGCGTTATTACCTGCATTTCCACGACGACGCGACCCAGGCAGACGTCCATAACTTCCTGCTGACGGCGGCCGCCATCGGCGGCATCATCAAGCACAATGCCTCGATCTCGGGCGCCGAAGTCGGCTGTCAGGGCGAAGTGGGCTCGGCCGCGGCCATGGCTGCGGCGGGGCTTGCGGCCGTCATGGGCGGCTCGCCGGAGCAGATCGAAAACGCCGCCGAAATCGCGCTGGAACACCATCTCGGCATGACCTGCGATCCGATCGCGGGCCTCGTGCAGGTGCCCTGCATCGAGCGCAACGCGCTCGGCGCGGTCAAGGCGGTCACGGCCGCCTCGCTCGCCATCAAGGGCGACGGGACGCATTTCGTGCCGCTCGACGCCTGTATCGAGACCATGCGCCAGACCGGCAACGACATGAGCGAAAAATACAAGGAGACCTCCACGGGCGGCCTTGCGGTCAACGTCGTCGAGTGCTGAACCGTCCCCCTGTGGAGTGAACCGAGCAAACGCTTGACCTCACGCCCGGATGGGTCTTCAACCAGACCATGGCTCTACATCTCATCAAACTCTGCGTCGGCGCCGATTCGATCCAGGATCTCCAGGACTGGGTCGCCGAGCGGTCGCTCAATGCGATGGCTGCCGGCCTCGATCCGCACAGCATCCATACGACCCGCATGGTGCCGAAGCGCATGGAGGAACTGCTCGACGACGGATCGCTCTACTGGGTGATCAAGGGGCAGGTGATGGCGCGGCAGAAGCTGCTCGATATCCGCACGGTGACCGGCGGCGACGGCATCCAGCGCTGCCAGCTGGTGCTTGGGCCGGAGGTCATCGAGACTGCGCCGCAGCCGAAGCGACCTTTCCAGGGATGGCGATATCTCAAAAACGAGGAAGCGCCGCGCGACCTCGGCAAACTGGGCGAGGACGTTGCGGCGCTTCCGGAAGATCTGCGGCGCGAACTCGCCGAGCTTGGACTTCTGTAGCTGCGGATTGCTCGATCAGCGAAGCCTGATACGAACTGGCGCACGACCGGCACGGATGCCGATATGCAGGTGAACATTGGCTTCCGGCTGCGAATGCCGCCAGGCGCGGGCACCGTGGCTGAGCAGCATGGCGACCAGATCGCGCGTCTTTTCCTTGGAACGGTTCAAGCCGAGACCGGCAAGCCGCATGGCCGCCTCGTGAAGCGGGTTGAGGGCGACGCCCCTCGCTCTGGACTTTTGCGCCGGCTTGAAGGCCAGTTCCGCGCTGTTTTCATTCATTGCCATCGGAAACCCCGTCTACTCGTTACTTTCGAGATCCCTCCGCGCCGAAAGCCCGGCGCGGGTATTTCCTTGATCGCCGGCAGCGACGCTCACTGAAGCGACGCCCAGCAGCTGATACCCTTCTTCTTCAGCACGTTGCAGGCATCGATGGCCGTCTTCTGGTCATCGAAGCCGCCGAAGCGGGCACGGTAGATCTGTTCGCCATTGTTGCTGAAGGCGACAGTGAAGGGTTTGGCGGAACGCAATACCTTGCCGCCTTTATCCTGCGCATTCTGCAGGAGATCCTGAGCTTGTTTCTGGTTCGGCGAGGCGCCGATCTGAATGACCCAACCGTTCGACGCCATCGACGCCTCGGAGGAGGGCTTTGCGGGTGTCGCAGAGGCAGAGACCTTGGTGGAAGCGGTCGTCACGTCATCGACGGCCGGGCGGCCGGTCCGGTGCGCGACGGCCACCTCGGTCTTGGCCGGCATATATTCCGGAGCCGGCGTCGGAACGGCGGAGACGCCGGCCATTGCCGAATTCATCGCCTGGGTGATGACTTTCTTCTGTTCCGGTTCTGCGGCATAGGCCGATGCGGCGGGCGCCATGGCCGCGGCCTGCTGCTCGGCATAACGGGCGCCCGGCAGCGGACCGCTCGGCGGCAGGTCGAGGGCAGCCATCCGGCGTGCGTCGGACTGGGACGCGGCAACCGGCGAAGCGGACGTGACCGGGACGGAGGGAGCGGGCGCAACCGGCGCGGCCGGGGCCGCCTGTGCGATCAGGTTGCTGTTGCCGCCGCGAGATGCCTCCGGCAGATATTCCGCGACCAGCTTGCGCATCGTTGCGTCACGGGCAGCACTGGAGCGGCCACCGAGCACGACGGCAACGATCGAACGTCCGTCGAGTTGGGCCGAGGTTGCGAGATTGCTGCCGGCAGCGCGAGTGTAGCCGGTCTTGATGCCGTCTACACCCTTGACGTTGCCAACCAGGCGATTGTGGTTGCCGATCGTCTGCTTGCCGAAATTGAAGCTGCGGATCGCGAAGTAGCCGTAATATTGCGGGAAGTGCTGACGCAGGGCCATACCGAGACGCGCCTGATCGCGTGCCGTCGTCATCTGCGCAGTATTCGGCAGGCCGTTGGCGTTGCGATAGGTGGTGCGGGTCATGCCGAGCGCACGCGCCTTGCCGGTCATCAGCGACGCAAAGCGCTCTTCGGAGCCGCCGATGAATTCACCGAGAGCGGTGGCAATGTCGTTGGCGGAGCGGGTAACGAGTGCGCGGATGGCCTGATCGACCGAGACCGAGCCGCCGGCTCGAACGCCGAGCTTGGAGGGCGGCTCGGATGCGGCATGAGCGGAGACCGGCACCTGCGTGTCGAGGCTGATCCGGCCGGCTTCAAGCGCTTCGAAGGTCAGGTAGAGGGTCATCATCTTGGTGAGCGACGCGGGATAACGCAGACCATCCGGATCCTCAGAATAGAGAACCTTGCCGGTCTTGGCATCGACGACGATGCCGGCATATTTCGGACCTGCGGCAGCGGGCGTCGAAAACATCGAAATCGCCACAGCCAATGTGAAGAGAAACCCGAGGAAACGTCCCGGAACCGTCGCATCACCCTTCGAAGGGAATGCAGAGAACATTTTTTTCGACACTGCCGCACTCATCGCTTGCATCACATTAGTCACATCCGGACGCGCCCCCGCCACGACCGTTACCCTTCAATCTAGGGGATTAGCGTTACCAAGAGGTTTATGATGAACAGCAGGTTGCTTAGATATGCTGCATTTTAGACATCAACTTGGGGCTTGGACCCGACCGTCCGTAGCGGCTTATTTCGCCAGCCGGTTTTGGACAAAGAGGCGAACTGCGGCATCAATATGTTGCCAGTCCTTCAAAAGCGCGCTGGAGAAGCGATAGAGCAGCGTCAGGTCCTGTCCGATGTGGATATCCCGCTGGCAGTCGCCGCTGGTCGCCCTGTCGTCGGTTGCCGGCAGCACGCAGCGCACCACGTAATCCGGTGCGCCGGCGACCCGTCCCGTCAGGACGGTTTCACTGCCGTAGCCCGAATCGGCGCGCAGCCGGTGAAGCATCAATCCGAAGGCCGCTTGTTGCGGCGCGCCGTCGAACAGTTTGGAGTATATCGGCTCCAGCCGGCCGGACATGTCGCGAGACATGGTGCTCTGGGATAATTGCAGGAAAATCAATGAGGAGGACTGGCCGACATCATCGAAGCGCGAGCGCAGGCCGGCACTGTAACCTTCGAGTTCCGGCCATGTGAGATAGAGATCGACGCGCTCAGTGATACCGACCCTGCGCTGGTCGCGGAAGCGAATCGTGTTGGCCGGAAGCTCGAGCTTGTCCTGGCCGATCCGGATGAGCAATTCTTCGGTACTGTCGGTATGGCCGGCAAGCGCGATACGCTGGCCGAACCAATGGCCACTGATGCTGATCGCCGCCGTCAACAGGGCAAGGACGGCGATGACGACAGTCAGGCGATAGACGAAGCGATTGGAGAGGAGCGGTGCTTCTTCTGCAGCCGAGAGGTTCCGGGCCGGACCTGCCATGACGTGCGCTCCATGTTCTCATTCGAGAGGGGATTCGCCAGCGCCGGAACGGGACAGGAATACGGGAAGAGGCAAGGCGATTTGGCCGCAGTCTGGAGCGTTATGATTAACGCTTCGTAAAGCAAATCCAATCCGGGACAGCCCGGCAATCGCCTTGCAAGGTTCAGCCCTGCACATTGACCGCGACTCGGGTCGCCGCGGTCCCCCGCCGATAGGAGGTGGATTACTGGCCGACCGAGCCGACGGCGGTGGCGCGACCGTCCTGCAGCTTGACCCAGCGGGCGGGATCGTCGTTCGCCTGGCGCTTCAGGAAGGTGTATTCGGTATCGGACCAGACCATGACCTTGTTGCGCATGTTGTCGAGCACGAAATCACCGCGATCGGTGCGGACCGTCAGGACAGCGTGACCTTCGCCATTCGGCTGCAGCACGACGGTAATCAGCAGATCGGACGGCGAAAAGCCCTTCGCAATCAGCATTTTCCGCTTGAGAAGCACGAAGTCTTCGCAATCGCCGACGGTGCGGGGATAGGCCCAGCGCTCTTCGACACCGTAGATTTCCTGGTCGGTCATCGGCGTGATCGAGGAATTGACCGTGTAGTTGACGTCCAGAAGCGTGCGCCACTTGTCTTCGGTCAGCGCCAACGGGCCGGCGTCCTTGTAGGTCGCGGCGCATTCGCTGACATAGGTCTTGCAGAATTCATAATGGCCGAGCGGCGGATTGGCCTGGCCGAGAACACGCACGCCGCCGGCCGGCATGCCGAACGAATTTCCGGCGGTAAAGATTGCGATGACGGCGGTAATGGCGGCGAGGCCCAGTCCCTTGCTGTACTTCATTTTTATGTCTCCCCGTTGTGGGAAGAACACTGCCAGACAGGGTTTGATCGACCGGAAAATCTCGCAGTAAAATCAATATCTTATTTGAATTCAATTCGTCTAAAACATGGTTCAAATACATCTCGAACTTTCATAAAATTCGAGGCAAATTTGCCGCTGTTTTTCATAAAACATGTTCTATCGGCGACCGCCTGCATTGCGGCTTTCCCGCTATCCAGCTGTAATTCCAGCACTTCTTAGGGACGGCAGGAGCAGCCGCCGGAGCGCCGGGAACGCGGAGAGGGCGGCGGTTGGTTGTGTTCAAGCAGGAGAGGAAAGGGCAGACTCAGGGTGCACCACGGTCGAATCGGGCTCGCCGAGGTCGATTCCCGACCTCAAAAAAAGTGCCGAAAGGAGACATTTTTTTGAAAGAAAGCCCGTTTCGGCACAACCCGCCGGCGTTTCCGGCCTGTCCAGCAACGAAACAGGGCAGCTGGCGGAGGCTGAAAAACAAAAAAGCGCCCCGAACGGGACGCTTGGCAGATCGCGGACATAAGAAAGCTACTAGAGGAATTCGGTCAGCGTCTCGCGCGACTGGATCGAATTGAACTCGATCGCCACGCCTTCCATGAAGTGGCGCACGACGCGGCCGCGCATGTTGCCGAGCCGGACCGGCGTGCCGAGGGCCGGGCGGATCTCGATATCGATCGCGGCGCCCGACAGCGAAAGGTCCACGATCCGGCAGGCATAACGCCGGCCGTCGTCGAGCGTGATCTCGGTGCGGGTAACACGCGGCGCCAGGCGATCATGGCGGCGATCTTCCGGCAGGCCGAGTTCATGCTTGTTGGCGATCCAGGTCAACTGGGCGGCCAGCTTCTCGCGCTTGCGGTCCGTCGCGTTGATCGACATCACGAAGCCGGTTTCCGACAGGCTGACGACCATGCCTTCCAGCCGGCCGATATGATCGAGATAGGCGATCACGCGTTCGCCGACGAGGGGACGACCGACGCAGGCAAAGCTGACGTCGCCCGGCGACATGTCCACGACGTTGCAGGGGAATTCCTCATGCGTCGCCAGCATCAGCCGTCCTGGAATGTTGACGGACACGCGCTGGAAAGAGCGCTGTGCGGGAACACTGGGTGTCGATGAAGTATGAGCCGGCTGAAATGAATACATTTGAGAGAGCTTTTTCTCTTCTAAGTCTATCGTCACGAGTATTAACGCGCCGCGGTTAACAGAAGGTTTTGGAGCGCCGAGCGGCTGCCATCTGCCGCGACCGGCATTCGCTCTCATGAGGGAGGCCGGTCGGACGGAAACCGACCTGCCATACCGTGGAAAGTCCCGCGATCGCCTGTGACCGGCACGCCGAAATGCGAACCGCTGCCGGTCAGGAACGTCCAGTTCTCGAGCGTCAGGAAAGCGGCCGGCGTTGCCGTTACGGGATAGGGGGAGTGCCGGGGCAGGAGAGCGCCGAAGATGCGGTCGCTCGCCGCCGTCTCCACCGATCGGATTGGCAGAAGCAACATCTCATAGGCATGGCGGATGTGGCCATTCGAAGCGAGCACGTCCAGAAGCGCGGGCTGTTGCGAATGAATGACGTTATGGGCGATTTCCACCGGCTGCCGGTGGTCGGTCTCCGGCCAGAGATTCGCAAAAGCCTGGCCTCGGAATTCACGGTCGAACAGTTCGCAGATGCGGGTACCGGCCAGGCGGAATGCCAGCGTGCCGGCAGGGTCCAGGGCGGCCATGAAAAGATGGGGAAGAAGATGACGCAGGGCGGCCGGATCAATCTCGGTCTTGAGGGGAACCGCCCCGTCGTGCTTGAGATTGATCCAGTAGTCGAAGATCGCCCGGCTGGCCTGGTTGCGCATTCATCTTACCTGTTACATTTCGAGACAGATCGCGCTTCATGCGCGGCTGGTCCTTCTCGACCAGCGAAAACCGTGCCACCGCAAAGGCAGTGTAGTTAACGATCCATGACCTGCCGATTCCCTGGCGTGACTGTGATCCCGGTGCGCTTTCATTTGAACGGCCGCTCCTATATGGCTGTCGACCATTCCGCCGGGGAACAAGAAGACAGAAGGGGGTGGCATGAACGACGGGCCGGATATGGCAAACGAACAGCCCGAGGCGGATGACGGCGCCGAGCGCTCGCAGCCGATTTTCAATCTTCCGCGGAGCCTTGTCGTGACGCTGGCTCTGCTTGCTGTCATCTACATCGTGCAGGATTACGTGCTGGACGATGATACGCGCGCCTATATGGTCGTGAACCTGGCATTCACGCCGTTGCGTTACGTCTATCCGCTCGGCGAACAGGGCTTTGCATGGGCGTGGACGCCGGTCACCTACTCGCTTCTTCACGGCGGCATCGAACACATCCTCTTCAACGCGCTTTGGCTGATGGCCTTCGGGGCGCCGGTGGTGCGACGGATCGGCACTTTGCGCTACGTGATCTTCTGGATCTTCTCGGCGGTGGCTGCCGCCTTCTTCCATGCCGCGCTCAACTGGGGCAACGAGACGCTGCTGATCGGCGCGTCCGGTGTCGTCTCGGCGCTGATGGGGGCGGCCTGCCGTTTCGCCTTTCCTGAACGCCGGGGTTATGACCGAACCCACGGCCATCTCTATCCGCGTCAGTCGATCCTCGGCTCATTCCGCAACCGCACCGTGGTGATCTTCACTGCCATGTGGTTCGCCGGTAACCTTCTGATCGCCTTCGGCGTCACGCTGTTCGGCGCGGATATGGGACCGATCGCCTGGGATGCCCATATCGGCGGCTTCCTGTTCGGTTTCCTGCTGTTCGGCCTTTTCGATCCCTTGCCACGCCGCGTCATGCCGCTCGCGCGTCCTTGATCTCTTTCCCGCCTCGCTCTACACTTCAGCATACGTGCAGGGACGGTTCCTCCACCCGGGCGCTTTGCTTTTCGGGAACGGACGATGTCCAAGCCGAACTGGTTGCGAGGAGAGAGCCATGGCAATAATCGTCAAGAACATGCTGGATGCAAAGGGGCGTGACGTGGTGACCGTCGGTCCCGATAAAACGCTGCTCGAAGTCGCAGGAATCCTCAACGACAAGAAGATCGGCGCCGTCGTGGTGACCGGCATGGAAGGCCGCATCGCCGGCATCTTCACGGAACGCGATCTGGTGCGCGCCGTCGCCGGCAAGGGCGCCGCGGTGCTCGATCAACCGGTCAAGTCGGCAATGACCACGTCGGTGCAGCGTTGCAAGGACGAAACGACCGTCGATGAACTGATGGGAATGATGAGTTCCGGCCGTTTCCGCCACGTGCCTGTCGAGCAGGACGGAAAGCTCGCCGGCATCATCTCGATCGGCGACGTGGTGAAGTCCCGCATCCGCGAGATCGAACTGGAGGCCGAACAGATCAAGGCCTATATCGCCGGCTGATTTTGGGCCGAGCCTCGCCGAAAGGCGAGGCTTTTACGTAACCGGCGAGGCCCGCCGCCCGCTCAGCGAGCGAAAACTTCCTGCATCCGCTTCAGCGCGGAAATCTGCGCCATGGTTTCGGTATACCCGCGGTCGATCGCTTCGCCGGCACGGTGGAACTCGGACAGTCCGATATCGGCAAGCCGCGGATGCAGCGCAAGATCCGGCGGATCGCCGGCAAGCCGCGCCCGCGAGATGCGTTCCTGGATGATGTTGAAAGCCTGCACCATGGTGCCGGTCAGACCGACGCGGACATCCTCGGGTTTCTTGCGGCCGTCATCGATCGGCTGGACGCTGGCATTGTGCTTGACGACAGCCGACCGTCCGAAAATCTCGTAGTTCAGGTTGACGGCGACCACGAGCGGCTGCTCATAGGCACGGCACACCGAAGTCGGCACCGGATTGACGAGTGCGCCATCGACGAGCGTGCGGTTGTTGCATTTCACCGGTTCGAAAATGCCCGGCAGGGCGTAGGAAGCACGAAGCCCGGTGATCAGCGAGCCGCTGGAGATCCACACCTCGTGGCCGGTATGAAGTTCGGTCGCAACCGAAACGAACGGACGGTCGAGTTCCTCGATCGACAGGCCTTCGAGGTGTTCCTGCATCCGCTTGGTCAACCGCATGCCGCCGAGAAGGCCGCCGCCGCCGATCGTCAGATCGAGCAGGCCGGCGATCCGGCGCATGGTCAGCGACCGGGCGAAGGTTTCGAGTTCGTCGAGCTTGCCGGCAAGATAACATCCTCCGACCAGGGCGCCGATCGAGGTGCCGGCAATCATGCCGACCTCGATCCCGGCCTCGTCAAGCGCTCTCAGCACGCCAATATGCGCCCAGCCGCGCGCGGCACCGCCGCCGAGGGCGAGGGCAAGCTTTGCTTTTTTGGGGGATTCGAGGGTAGGAGGAGGGGTAGGTTCGAGGATTTTCGTTTCGCCGCCTTCGGCAGGTGCCGCAAGCGGATCGTGACGGTTCCAACTCCAGTTCAGCATCGACAAAGACCCTCCACAGCTGAACAAACCCCCGGTCTGTCGATTAACGCACCGACAGGTTTCAAAATCGTTTATTCAGTCGAGACATGCCAAAAAACGGGGCAGATGCCTAAATGGTTCCTTGATCCGAATAGACGACGACTGGGTCAAAATGACGCTGATCGTCGGTGATTTCAAGAACCGCCCGACCATCACTTTGGGTGACAACCCGATAGAAACAGGAGCGGCGTCCCGTGTGGCATGTGGCGTCGTGTCCCGCGACCGAGACCTTGAGCCAGACGGCGTCCTGGTCGCAGTCGGTGCGCAGTTCGTGAACGGTCTGGAGATTGCCGGAGGATTCGCCCTTCTTCCAGATCTTGGCACGCGAGCGGCTGTAATAGTGGGCGATGCCGGTCTCGACAGTCAGGGCCAGCGCCTGCGCATCCATATGCGCGACCATCAGCAGTTCGCCGTCACGCACATCGGTGACGACGGCGGTGACGAGACCGTTCTGATCGAAGCGGGGCGTGAAGGCGCCAGAGCCTTCGAGTTCCGTCTTGTCGGCGGAAGGCGGGTCGAAAGAAAGCGACATCGGGAAACTCCGCCCGGAAACCGCGCCTTAGCGGTTGCGGGCCAGCGTGAAGAAACGGGCCTGTTCGGCGGCGTTGGCCTTGAACTCGCCGGTAAACGTCGTTGTCATCGTATGCGAGCCCTGCTTCTGCACGCCGCGCATTTCCATGCACAGGTGCTCGGCCTCGATCATGATGGCGACGCCGCGCGGCTTCAAGGTGTCCTCGATCGCATTGGCGATCTGCGCCGTCAGGTTTTCCTGGGTCTGCAGCCGGCGGCCGAAGATCTCGACGACGCGGGCGATCTTCGAGAGCCCGAGGACGCGGCCGTTCGGCAGGTAGGCAACATGCGCCTTGCCAATGATCGGCAGCATGTGGTGTTCGCAATGGGAGAAGAAGGGGATGTCGCGCACCAGAACGATGTCGTCATAACCCGAGACTTCCTCGAAAGTGCGGCCGAGCACGTCCTCCGGCGACTGTTCGTAACCGGCAAACAGTTCGCGATAGGCGGCGGCGACGCGCTTCGGAGTGTCGAGAAGGCCTTCGCGAGCCGGATCGTCACCTGCCCAGCGCAAAAGGACGCGCACGGCTTCTTCGGCTTCCTGCTGCGAGGGGCGTACCTGCTTCTCTTTAGAAGCCGGGAAATTCTTCACAGTGGCATCCATCTATCGTCTCCTGATGCGGTTCAAGGCCGCATCCGACTGGCGTTACTCACGGACTGACCAGCCGCTGAGCACCTGCGGCTGATTTTTGGGCAATCCGGCGATATCTGACCTTCGACGAACATTTTTACAAGATATCCTGTTCCGTTTTCGGTAGGATTTCGTGAAAACATCCTTTCTTGATGATCTCGCCCGGACATCACATATAATGGCAGGAACCCTTTTATGGTAGCCCGCCGGACGAGACGCAGTGTTCAACGCGCGACGGTGGTTTCAAAAGCGAGCCTTGATGGACGACATCTATAACAGCAAGATCCTCGAATTTGCCGCCAACATCACCCATGCGGGCGTGTTGCCCGATGCGGATGCGAGTTCCGAAAAACATTCGAAACTGTGCGGCTCGAAGGTCCGCGTGCATTTGAAGATGGACGGAGACAGGGTTACGGACTTCGCCCATGAGGTCCGCGCCTGCGCACTCGGCCAGGCCTCGTCCTCGATCATGGCGCGGCATGTGATCGGCGCGACGACTGCCGAGATCCGCAAGGCGCGCCAGGACATGCTCGCCATGCTGAAGGAAGGCGGCGAGGGGCCGGACGGCCGGTTCGAGGAGATGCGTTACCTGAAGCCGGTCAAGGACTACAGGGCCCGCCATGCCTCGACCATGCTGACCTTCGAAGCGGTCGTCGATGCGATCGACCAGATTGAGGCGAAGGAGCGGTCCGAAGCGGCCACTGTCTGATCCGATGTGCGGTGCTCCCGACTGCCAGCATGCCGAACCTCAACCGAAAACAGGCCGCTCGCGCAACTGGTCCGGTCCTTTCACCAAAACGCCAAGCCGGCTTTTCGGCATGGGGCTGATCCGCCTCTACCAGCTGACGCTGTCCGGCTTCATCGGCAATTCCTGCCGGCATATCCCGACCTGTTCGGAATATGGATACGAGGCGGTCGCTCGGCATGGACTATGGCCCGGCGGCTGGATGACCCTGTTTCGGGTGGCGCGCTGCGGGCCGGGCGGCACAAGCGGCCTCGATCCGGTGCCGGAAACGCTGGAAGGGCGGCAGCATTGGTGGACGCCATGGAGATACTGGCGCCGTCATGTCAAACCGGCATCGCCTTGAGGAACTGATGATCACCTATGTCGCGCTGCTTCACAGCATCGTTCTCGGCGGCGGCAAGCGGGTCGTGATGGCCGACCTTCGCGCCATGGCGGAGGATCTCGGCTACCGGAATTGCCGGACCCTGGTTTCGACCGGCAACCTCGTCTTCGAAACGGGCAGGTCGTCGATCGGCGAGCTCGAGCAGAAACTGGAGATCGCGTTCGAGAAGCGGTTCGGCAAACATATCGATATCATCGCAAGAACAGGCGCCGATTGGCTGAAGCTCGCGGCCGGCAATCCCTTTCCATCGGGGGAGGGCTCCGAGGTCGGCGTGCGGGTAATGCGACAACCGCTCGACGAGAGCGTCCTCGACCTGCTCCAACGCCACCGCGGCGAGGAGCAGATCGCCGTCGTCGCTGGCGATCTCTGGGTGGATTTCGGCGGCAAGGCGAGCGAGACGCGGCTGCTGTCGGCGATGACCACCAGGAAGCTCGGCATCGGCACGATCCGCAACGCCAACACGGTCGCCGGGCTTGCCGAAATGATCGGCTGACCCGCCGCTCGCCTTTACTAAAACGCGAAAAACATTTAACAGCCACGCCGGCTGCGCCCCAACGGCGACCGCCATTTATTCCAACACCACCCGCATTCGTTGGCGGGACTGGACAGGAGAAAGACATGTCCCAATCCGTTTCCCTTACATTTCCCGATGGCTCTGTCCGCGTTTTCGACGCCGGCACGACCGGCCGTGACGTTGCCGAGAGCATTTCCAAGTCGCTCGCCAAGAAGGCCGTCGCCGTCACCATCAACGGCACGCTGCAGGACCTTGCCGATCCCGTCACCGACGGTTCGATCGCGATCGTCACCCGCACCGATCCGCTGGCGCTGGAGATGATCCGGCACGACGCAGCACACGTGATGGCGGAGGCCGTTCAGGAACTGTGGCCCGGCACGCAGGTCACCATCGGCCCGGTGATCGAAAACGGCTTCTATTACGATTTTGCCAAGAACGAGCCCTTCACCCCCGACGACCTGCCGAAGATCGAAGCGCGGATGAAGGAGATCATCCAGCGCAACAAGCCGTTCACCAAGCAGGTCTGGTCGCGCGACAAGGCAAGGGAGGTTTTTGCCGCGAAGCGCGAAAACTACAAGGTCGAGCTCATCGATGCGATCCCGGCGGACCAGGATCTCAAGATCTATTATCAGGGCGACTGGTTCGACCTTTGCCGCGGCCCGCATATGGCCTCTACAGGCCAGATCGGTACGGCCTTCAAGCTGATGAAGGTGGCCGGAGCCTATTGGCGCGGCGACTCGAACAACGCCATGCTGACGCGCATCTACGGCACGGCCTGGGCGACGCAGGAAGAACTCGACCAGTACCTGCACGTGCTGGCCGAGGCGGAAAAGCGCGACCACCGCAGGCTCGGCCGCGAAATGGATCTTTTCCATTTCCAGGAAGAAGGTCCGGGCGTCGTGTTCTGGCACGGCAAGGGCTGGCGCATGTTCCAGACGCTGACCGCCTATATGCGTCGCCGGCTTGCCGGCACCTATGAGGAAGTCAACGCGCCGCAGGTGCTCGATGCCTCGCTCTGGGAGACGTCGGGCCATTGGGGCTGGTACCAGGAGAACATGTTCGCGGTGAAGTCGGCCTATGCCTTCACACATCCGGAAGACAAGGAAGCGGACAACCGCGTCTTTGCGCTGAAGCCGATGAACTGCCCGGGTCACGTCCAGATCTTCAAGCATGGCCTGAAGTCTTACCGCGAACTTCCTATCCGGCTTGCAGAATTCGGTCTCGTGCACCGCTACGAAGCATCCGGCGCGCTGCACGGCCTTATGCGCGTTCGCGGCTTCACCCAGGACGACGCACACGTCTTCTGCACCGACGAGCAGATGGCGGCCGAATGCCTGCGGATCAACGACCTGATCCTGTCGGTCTACGAGGACTTCGGTTTCAAGGAAGTCGTGGTCAAGCTCTCGACCCGGCCGGACAAGCGCGTCGGCACCGACGCGCTCTGGGATCGTGCCGAATCGGTCATGCTGGACGTGCTGAAGACGATCGAAGCGCAGTCGGAAGGCCGTATCAAGACCGGCATCCTGCCGGGCGAGGGCGCGTTCTACGGTCCGAAGTTCGAATATACGCTGAAGGACGCGATCGGCCGCGAATGGCAATGCGGCACGACGCAGGTGGACTTCAACCTGCCGGAACGGTTCGGCGCCTTCTATATCGACCAGAACTCGGAAAAGACCCAGCCGGTGATGATCCATCGCGCCATCTGCGGTTCGATGGAGCGTTTCCTCGGCATCCTGATCGAGAACTTTGCCGGCCACATGCCGCTTTGGTTCGCGCCGATGCAGGTGGTGGTAGCAACGATCACCTCGGACGCCGACGACTACGGCCGCGAGGTCGCGGAAGCTCTTCGCGATGCGGGCATGGTCGTCGAGACCGATTTCCGCAACGAGAAGATCAACTACAAGATCCGCGAACACTCGGTCACCAAGGTGCCGGTCATCATCGTCTGCGGCAAGAAGGAAGCCGAGGAGCGTTCGGTCAACATCCGCCGCCTCGGCTCGCAGGCCCAGACCTCGATGACGCTGGACGAGGCGATCGCCTCGCTCAGCCTCGAGGCGACGCCGCCGGATGTGCTGCGCCGCCTCGAAGCCAGGAAGGCCGCGAAGGCAGCGGCCTGACCGAAGTCATGACGGCGCCTGTGAGTGCAGGCGCCGTCAAAAGCAATGGGCAGCGATAAGATGGGATGGTTTCGTCAGACCGGCTGAGGTTCGGCGGTTTCCGCGAAAACCCGGTTAGTTCCTGTCGTTGGCGACGGCGCCGGCGACCTGGGGCGTATCGCGCATCAGCACTTCGACCTCGGTATTGCGGCCGGCTTTGACGGTGAACGAGCGCTGATAGATCTTGGTCTTGTTGCGGGCGACAGCAAGATATTCGCCCTCTGACAGCACCATGGTCGAGAAAGCGCTGACGCTTTCGTTGACGATGTCGCCGGCAGCGGTCAGTACCGACCAGGCCGTATCGGCAATCGCTTCCCCGCCCGGCTGAGAAACCAGTTTCAGGGTGATCTGGGCGGCACGATGCTGCAGCACCGCCTGGGTCAGCTTGCCGGCCTCCACCTGGATATCGGCCCGCACCACCGCATTCACGTCGCCGTATTCCGAGACGACATGATAGGTGCCGGCATTCAGCCGCACGACCGTGTTCGGCTTGACGTCCGACATCACCAGCGCCCGATCGCCGTTGTCGCGCACTTCGGCGGAATAGACCGAAAAGCTCAGCTCCTTGGGCGGGATGCGCTGGTCGGTACCGGCGACCGCATTCAGCACGAAACCGCCGGCATCGAGCACCAGCGTCTGTTTCGGCACGGTGCCATTTTCAGGGATTTTCAGTTTCTTGGTAACGCCGGCGCGGCCGAAGGCGCAATTGACGAAATAGTCGCCGGGGGGGAGCTGGAATGAAGCGGAGCCGCCTTCGGAACTGGCGACCAGTGGCAATTTTCCGTCTTCGCCGGCGATCGGGCTGAAGACGCGCCAGGTGAGACCTTCCTGCATGGGCTGGCCGTCAGATGTCAGCTTGGCGTCGAACTGCACGTCCCTCGAGAGGGCGCCGGGCGGGCCGCCGGGCAGGGCCGAGAAGGCGTTGAGCTTTGGCATTTTCGCCGTGCTGTCCAGGGCGCGAAAATTCTTGAAGGCGTCTTCCTGGGCGAATGCGCTGAAAGCTGAGCCGAGAGCCATCGCTCCGGCGAGGAACCAGCGTGCCGAGAGGGAAGTGCCTGCCATCTGTCGTACCGGTTGACTCTTGTTTTCCGAGACGTCACTTGAAGACCAATGACAAGGCAATTTCAAGACCTTCCCACCGTGCCAGATCCAAATGGAAGCTTTGACCATGCAAAATGATATTAAACTCATCGATTTCCTGCGCGACAGGCATTCCACGCCGGTAGCCCAGATGAAGGAACCGGCCCCGTCGCAGGAAGAACTTGAGGCGATTCTCACCTTCGCAACCCGCATTCCGGATCATGGCAAGCTCGCCCCCTGGCGCGTGGTCGTCTATCGTGGCGAGGTACGCAGGACGCTCGGCGAGCAGTTTCTGGCCCTGTCGCTCAAGAAGACGCCAGACATGACCGACGTCGCCCGGCAGGCGGAGCTGACACGCTTCACCCGCGCGCCGCTGGTCGTCGCCGTCGTCAGCACCGCGGCACCGCATCCAAAAATCCCCGAATGGGAACAGGTGCTTTCGGCCGGCGCCGTCTGCTTCAACATGCTGATGGCTGCGAGCGCGCATGGTTATGTCGCCAACTGGCGTACCGAATGGGTCGCCTATGACGACGAGGCACTGGCGCTCCTCGGCATCAGGCCGGGCGAAAAGGTCGCGGGCTTCATCCATATCGGTTCGAGCGATTTCCCGACGCCGGACCGCCCGCGGCCGGAATTGTCGCAGATCGTCACCTACGCCGGCGAATAGGGTTTTCGATGTTCTACACGACCGACACCAACCAGCATGGACTGAAGCACGATCCGTTCAAGGCGATCGTCGCCCCGCGACCAATCGGCTGGATCGGCACGAAGGGGAGGGACGGGTCGATGAACCTCTCTCCCTATTCCTTCTTCAACGCCATATCCGACAGCCCCAAATTGGTGATGTTTTCCTCCAGCGGCCGGAAGCACAGCCTGAAGAACGCCGAGGAAACCGGTGTCTTCACCGCAAGCCTCGCAAGCCGTCACCTGGCCGAGCAGATGAACGCCTCCTCGGAGCCGGTTCCCTACGGCGTCAGCGAATTCGAGGTGGCGGGACTGACCGCCAAGATGGCGGAACTCATCGATGCGCCTTACGTCGCGGAGGCCTACACGGTGCTGGAATGCCGCGTCACGCAGGTGATCCAGCCGGTCGGATTGGACGGCGAGCCGGCGGAGGCCTACATGGTTTTCGGTCAGGTGGTCGGCATCCATATCAGCGAGGAGATCCTGCGGGGCGGGCGGATCGACATGGGGCTCGCCCGGCCGATCGCGCGCATGGGTTATCGCGATTACGCCGATGGCGGCGCGGACGTGTTCGAAATGACCCGGCCAACGGGCGCCGAGCCTAAACGCTGAAAATCCGATTGATGATCGGAATTTGATCGAGGCTGCGGCAGAGCTTGCCGGAGAAGCCGTTCGCTCTTGCTCTTTCGCAGTCGGACAGAAGGCCGGCCGCATCCCCCGCGGGCGAGACGGCGTCGATGGCCGCTATGCCCGTGGCAGCGGCGGTGAGTGCGATGGTTCCAGCCGCAAGACGCGCGGTATCGGAGAAGCGATCATAGCCGCCTTCCCAGCCGAGGGCCACGAGACGATTACTGCAGCGTTCGAAGCTGGGGGCGGCGAGGATGCCGGCCGTATCAGCCAGCGCGACGATCTGCGTCTCGCCCGGCGCCAGCCCTGCATGGATCTCCGCGACACGCAAAGCCATGTCGAGCCTCTGGACGTCGGCCCCGTTGCGGGCGCCCCGGAGCACGACCGAGGCAGCGCCATGTCGGATGGCGAGATCGACGGCCGCCTCCGTGCGTGCCGAAGGGAAAGCCGGCAGGAGAAACGACAGGTCCGCGGCCGGCGCCAAGTCGGCCCATGCCCGGCAGAATTCACCGATCGCATTCCGCGAATCAAGGGCATCCTCGAGCTCGAGCACGGTCACGTCCGCACCGGCCGAATGGACCGTTTCGGCGTTCGCAGAGGGTTCAACGACAAGCCAGGACCGTATTTTCAAGGACTTCGCCATGGTTAAGGAACGTGGTGAACCAATCTTAAACTTTTTGGCACTAGCGTGACTGATCAAGCCAGCCAGATCCGAACTGGCATGTGTAGTCGAGGCCGAGTGTGATCGTACAGGCATTTCTTCGTTGGGCAGAAACGGCAAGAACGGCTGAGAGGGCGAAAGCCGCCAATGCTCTCGGCCGGGCCTATCTCCGCTCACCCATGGGCGGCGAGCAGCATCGCGCCGCGGCCCTTGCCATGACCTACCTGCTCGACGACCCGTCACCGCACGTGCGCCTGGCGCTCGCGGAGGCTCTGGCGGACTCCCCCGATGCGCCGCGGGCCATCATCGTGTGCCTTGCCGAAGACCAGCCGGAGATCGCCTGCACGGTCATCGCCTGTTCGCCCGTACTTACCGAAAACGACCTCGTCGATCTTGCCGGGCGCAGCGACGGCCTGACCCGGGGAATGATCGCCGCAAGGCCAAACCTTTCGCGCGGGGTTGCCGCCGCGATCGCCGAGATCGGCGACGAATGCGAAGTCACCATCCTTCTCGAAAACGACACCGCCTCGATCACCCGGGTTTCGCTCAGGCGGATCGCCGAGCGGTTCGGGCATTGCTGCGAAATCCGCAACCTTCTGCTGGAGCGCGACGCGCTGCCCGCGGACGCCCGCCACATGCTCGTCAACCACATTACCGCAGCGCTCGCCGGCTCCGGACTGGTGCGGACCAGCATGGCGCCGGCGCGGATCGAGCATATGACCCGCGAGGCAGGAGAGGCTGCGGCCGTCGCCATCGCCGGCACCGTGCTGCAGGACGAAATCCCCGGCCTGGTCGAACATTTGCGCACCGCCGGACGGCTGACGCCCGCCTTTCTCATCCATGCGCTCTGCAGCGGCAAGGTCGATTTTTTCGCGGGCGCGATGGTTTCGCTTTCCGGGCTCGACGACCGTCGCGTAAGGGCGATCCTTGCGACCGGCCGTATGCATGCGGTGCGGGCGCTCTTCGAAGCCTCGGGTCTCGGACGGGATATCGCCGCCGTCTTCGTCGAAGCGGTTTTCCTCTGGCGCAAGGCGGCGGCGACCGGCACGCTCGACAATATCGCCGGCCTGCTGCTCGAAAAGTTCCAGCGGTCGGACATGCAGCTTTCGCCGGTCTCCGACCTCCTCGACATGATCGAGAAGCTGCATCGTCTGGAAGTCCGGCTCAGCGCGCGGTCCTACGCGAACGGAGTGTCGCTGGCGGCGTAACCGCCGGCTTAGCGCTGGAATTTCTTGGCGACCCAGGAATAGCCGTTCTCGACCAGCCGCACCGGACTGGTCATCAGCGTCTTCACGCCTTCGGTCGTCGGCAGCACGGTCTTGACCCGCTGTATGGCGCGGCCCGCAAGCGTTTCCTTTTCCTGCTGCGTCACCGGTTCCTGGGCGATCACAGGCGCTGGTTGCGCGGATGGCGCGGGCTGCGGCGTCTCGGGTCGAGCCTGCGGCACCGGCGCATTGGCGATCTCGGCGGCTTCCGGCTTCTGGCAGACGGCGATGAGCATCCGATAGGGCTGGTTGGCATAACCGGACAACTGTTGCTCCGACACCGCGTTGCAGAGTTCGATGCTGGGCCAACGATTTTCGGCAGTGGCAATATAGTGGCAGTCCGTTCCGGCGTCGTTGCAGCCGAGAATGGTCATGACAATCAGTGCGGAATTCATGTCGTCCCCTGGAATGTGGTGGATGATTTAGATCGGACAATCTTGACCCGACCAAGGCAGGTTTCGCACACATGCCGCATCCGCTAAGCCCTGCTCGTACCAAAGCTCCCAGAGGCAGAAATGACCGTCACGATAGCGATCGAACCGCCGCGCCAGGCGGGCGTGCTGAAGCTTCTTGAACTCTCCGACGCCTATGCGGCCTCGCTTTATCCCGCCGAGAGCAATCATATGGTGGACGTCGCGACACTCGAGGGTCCCGGCGTTTCCTTCTTCGTCGCGCGCGATGGAGACGCGATTTTGGGCTGCGGCGCATTGGTCGAGGCGGGCGACGGCACCGGTGAGATCAAACGGATGTTCGTCGACGAGGCGGCGCGGGGGCTGAAACTCGGCAAGCGACTGATGGATGCGATCCTGGAACGCGGCCGCGAGCTTCACCTGTCGGCGATCCGGCTGGAGACTGGCATCCATCAACCGCCAGGCGATCGGGCTTTATCGCGCCTACGGCTTTTCAGAGATCGGGCCGTTTTCGAACTACCGGCCCAATCCGCTGAGCGTCTTCATGGAGAAGAGACTTTCCTGACCACGGGAAGATCGGGCGGAAGGTCGGGAGATGTCGCCGGCCCCTTGGCCAAATCGGCCGATTCGATCTCGGTCACATCGGCCATCTTCACTTCCCGGATCCATTCGCGCCAGATCGAGACGAGCAGCGCCATCAGGACCGGGCCGATGAACAGGCCGAGGAAGCCCATGGTGCTGACGCCGCCGACGAGGCCGAAGAATGTCGGCAGGAACGGGAGCTTGATCGGGCCGCCGACCAGGCGGGGCCGAAGCGTCTTGTCGACGATGAACAGTTCGACCGTACCCCAGACGAAAAGAGCGCCACCGGCGACGTAGGCGCCATTGGCAACCAGGTAGAACGAGATCAGCGAGAAAGACAGCGGTGCGCCGCCCGGGATCAGCGCCATCAGGCCGGTCAATACGCCGAGGGTGACGGGCGAGGGGACGCCGGCGATCCAGTAGGCTATGCCGAGGACGATGCCTTCGCCAATCGCAATCAGCGTCTGACCGGTCACGGTGGAGCTGATCGTCCTCGGGACGACACGCGAAATCCGCTCCCACCGGGTTGGCAGGATGCGTTCGCCGAGAAGGTCGATCTGCTCGCTGAAGGAACCGCCGTCGCGATAGACGAAGAACAGCGCGATCAGCATGAAGAGGAGCGTCAGCACCAGATGGAAGGCGCCGTCGCCTGCCGCCACGATGGCGCGGTAGATATTGCCGATATTGGCGCCCGACACGATCTGGATGAGTTCGCCGACAGCGCCAGGCGAGCCCACATGCTGGACCCACTGGATGCCGAGCCATTCCCCGACCCAGGGAAGCCCGGTGATCCATGCGGGAGGCGGCGCTCCGAAACGGTTCACTTCGGCCGCCCACATGATCCACTGGCGCACTTCGCCGATCGTATAGGAGATGGCGATGCCGATCGGCACGATCAGGAAGGTCAGGATGAAGATGATGGCGAGCGAGGCACCGATGGTCGTGTTGCCGCCGATCCGGCGCAGCAGTTCCCGATAAAGGGGCCAGCTTGCAAAGCCGATGACAAGGGCGGCGAGAACCGGAACCAGGAATCCGTGGAAGAAATAGATGCCGGCAGCGGCGACAAGCACGAGAAGCCAGCGAGCAGCGGAGATCGGCGGGATGAGCGCGACCCTGCTCGGTGCGACTGGCCCAAGCCAGCGCGGCTCTTTCGGGCCCTTGCGATCGTTATTTCCGCTCACCGAATTTCCTTTTTTCATTTTCACCATCATATGGCTTATGAGGTTCACGGGTACAAGACTAATGCGTCATCCATTAAAAGGAAGCTTACTCCTTGCCCTAGACGGCAGATGCGATAGAAATATGAAATCACCTTCCGGCAGAGCCGGAAGTATGCTGCAAACCTTCTTGATGAAGTTTTTCCTAACCTCAAGGATGCCGAAGCGTCTGCTGTCCCCATTGTATTGGTCGGACTGTCTTCAGGGACTTGTAATATGCCTCACAGGGATGCGGTCGACCTTAGCAATTGCGACCGAGAGCCGATCCATATCCCAGGCAGCATTCAACCGCATGGATGCCTCATCGCTTGCGACGCCGCCGGCGCGGAAATCGTACAACATTCCGCCAATGTGGCGGACATGCTTTCGATCACGGGAAACATCAACGGCCGGCGACTGGAGGAGATCGTTGGCGGGGAGGCGGCGCACACATTGCGCAATGCGCTCGCCACGTCCGACAACCCGGCGAGACCGGCGCTTCGGCATGGCCTCAGGTTTGCCTCGGGAGCCGCTTTCGACGTCGCGATCCATCGTTTCGAATCAAAGGTGATCCTGGAGTTCGAGCCGGCATCGACCGATTCCGACCAGCCGCTCGAAGTGGCGCGCATGCTGATCAGCCGCATCCGCAACGTCGCCAGCCTCGACCGGCTGATCGAAAGCTCGGCGCGACTGATCTATGCCATGCTCGGCTACGACCGGGTGATGATCTACCGTTTCGAGGAGGACGGCGCCGGAAAAGTCGTCAGCGAATACAAGAGGCGCGACCTCGAAAGCTTCAAGGGCCAGTATTTCCCGGCAGGCGACATCCCGAAACAGGCCCGCGCGCTTTACGTCAAGAACACCGTCCGGGTGATTTCCGACGCCAGCAACCCGCGCATCGCGATCGTGCCGGAAGCCGACGAGACAGGCGAGGCGCTCGATCTATCCTTCGCGCACCTGCGCAGCGTTTCGCCCGTCCATTGCGAATATCTGCGCAACATGGGCGTCGCGGCTTCGATGTCGATCTCGGTCGTGGTGGACGACGAACTCTGGGGCCTGATCGCCTGCCACCATTATTCTCCGAAAGTGCTCTCGATGCCGCAACGGGTGGCGGCGGAAACCTTCGGTGAGTTTTTCTCGCTGCATCTGAGCGCATTGAAACAGCGGCAGCTCATGGAGACCGCGGGACAGGCGCGACGGTCGCTCGACCGCTTCCTGCAGGCCGCCTCCCATCACGCCGACATCACCGGCCTGCTGCGCAGTTCGCTTGGGGAATTCAGCCAGATGCTGACCTGCGACGGCGTCGGCCTGTTGCTCGACGGCGTATGGACAGGCGACGGAGCCGTGCCGCCGCAGGACCTGATAGCAGAGCTTGCCGAACTGGTCGGCGGTGTCGCGGGCGGCAGGATCTGGTCCAGCTTCCAGCTCTCGGTGGATCTGCCGGAGTTGCGCATTTCTCCGGACACGATCTGCGGCGTGCTGGCCATTCCGCTTTCGCAGAGACCGCGCGACTACCTGTTCTTCTTCCGCCGGGAAATGGTGCAGACGCTCGAATGGGCGGGCAACCCTGAAAAATCCTACGCGACCGGGCCGCTCGGAGACCGACTGACGCCCCGCAAGAGTTTCGCCATCTGGAAGGAGATGGTGCATCAGCAGGCCCAGCCCTGGACCGATGCGGACCGCGAGATCGCCGATGCGATCCGCGCCGTGCTTGTCGAGGTTGTCCTCCACCACAACGAACTGCTGGCCGACGAACGCGGCAAGGCGGACGTGCGCCAGCGGATGCTGAACGAGGAACTCAACCACCGGGTCAAGAACATTCTTGCGGTGATCAAGGCGCTGGTCGGACATTCGGTCGATGCCGAGGTCAGCCTCAAGGATTATGTCGGCTCGCTGAAGGGACGCATCCAGGCGCTTGCCTTCGCCCATGACCAGGTCGTGCGCGGCGGCGACGGCGGCGTGCTGTCGGATCTTCTGGAAGCGGAGCTGAAGCCCTACAGGGAGGGGACCCGCAGCGTCACACTCAAGGGTCCGCGCATATGGCTCGACAGCCGCGCCTTTTCGGTGATGGCGCTGGTATTGCACGAGATGTCGACCAATGCGGCCAAATACGGTTCGCTCTCCGTCAACGGCGGACGGCTGGACGTCGAGTGGCGACGGCTGCCAAACTACGATTGCGAACTCGTCTGGACCGAAACTGGCGGGCCGCCGGTAAAACTGCCGTCACGAGCCGGTTTCGGCAGCGTCCTTATCACCCGCAGCGTGCCTTATGAGCTGGAGGGCGAGGCGAAGATCGAGTATCCGCCCGAAGGGGTGACCGCGCGTTTCCTGGTACCGTCGAAACACATCCACGGCGATGAGGAACTGGCGGAGGTCGAAGCCGAGGAGAGCGACAGCGCCGTTGGCCACGACATGGCCATGCCGCGGCTGCAGGACCTCGAATTTCTGTTGGTGGAGGACCAGATGCTGATCGCCGCGGACGTGGAAGCAATGCTTGCCGAGCATGGCATCGACAAGGTGACGACGACGCCCTCTGTCGCCGACGCGTTCCGCAAGCTCAAGGATTTCAGGTTCGACGTTGCGATCCTCGACGTCAATCTCGGCTCCGGTACATCGCTGCCGATCGCCGAGGAGCTGATCCGCCGGGACATTCCGTTCATTTTCGCGACCGGCTACAGCGACAAGTCGATCATCCCGGCAAGCTTTTCGGCGCCTGTCGTCCTCAAGCCTTATGAGGCGACCGCATTGATCGGCGCCGTTACCAAGGTGCTCGGCGAACGAAACCCACTTTCATGAATCAAACCGGAAGTATCCGAGCCGGAAGTCCGGCTCAGATATCGAGGTTTTCGGCAAACGCCGCGCGTTCCTGGATGAAGCGGAAGCGGGCATCCGCCTTGGTGCCCATCAAATTATCGACGGCTTCCCGCGTGCCTTCGAAATCCACGTCGTCGATCGAAATGCGCAGCAGCGTGCGATGGGCAGGATCCATCGTCGTTTCCTTCAGCTGCGCCGCCATCATTTCGCCGAGGCCTTTGAAGCGGCCGATCTCGACCTTCTTGCCCTTGAACACCGTTTCCATCAGTTCCGCCCGGTGGGCGTCGTCGCGGGCGTACACTGTCTTGCCGCCCTGGCGCAGGACGTAGAGCGGCGGCACCGCCAGATAGAGATGGTTGCCGCGGATGAGTTCCGGCATCTCCTGATAGAAGAAGGTGATCAGCAGCGAGGCGATATGGGCGCCGTCGACGTCCGCATCGGTCATGATGATGATGCGCTCGTAACGGAGGTCTTCCTCGCGGTATTTTGTCCGGGTGCCGCAGCCGAGCGCCTGGATGAGATCGGCGATCTGCTGGTTGGCGGACAGCTTTTCGCGGCTGGCGCTGCCGACGTTGAGGATTTTTCCACGCAAGGGCAGGATGGCCTGGTTGGCGCGGTTGCGGCCCTGCTTGGCGGAGCCACCTGCCGAGTCACCTTCGACGATGAAGAGTTCCGCACCCTCCGCGGTGTTCTGCGAGCAGTCGGCGAGCTTGCCGGGCAGGCGCAGCTTGCGCACCGCCGTCTTGCGGTTGACTTCCTTCTCCTTGCGGCGGCGCATGCGCTCTTCGGAGCGTTCGATCACCCATTCGAGAAGCTTTGCGGCCTCGGCGGGATTGCCCGCGAGGTAATGGTCAAAGGGATCGCGCAGGATGTTTTCGACGATGCGCTGGGCTTCGACGGTCGCGAGCTTGTCCTTGGTCTGGCCGACGAATTCCGGCTCGCGGATGAAGACCGACAGCATGCCGACCGCCGAGATCATCACGTCATCGGTGGTGATGTCCTTCGCACGCTTGTTCTGGGTCAGGTCCGCGTAGTTCTTGAGGCCCTTGGTCAGCGCGATGCGCAGGCCCGCCTCATGGGTGCCGCCTTCAGGCGTCGGGATGGTGTTGCAATAGGAATGCAGTTCCGGATCGCCACCATACCAGGTGATCGCCCATTCCATCGCGCCGTGGCCGCCGGTCTTTTCAGTGCGGCCGGCGAAGATTTCGCGGGTGACGGTGAAATCCTTGCCGAGCGTGGCGGAGAGATAATCCTTGAGGCCGCCCGGGAAGTGGAAGACCGCCTTTTCCGGGATGTCGCCGCCGGGGGCCAGCATGCCCGGATCGCAGCTCCAGCGGATCTCGACGCCGCCGAACAGATAGGCCTTGGAACGCGCCATGCGGAAGATGCGGCCGGCATCGAATTTCGCGTGGTCGCCGAAGATCTGCGGGTCGGGATGGAAGCGCACCCTGGTGCCACGGCGGTTGTGGACGTCGCCCAGTTCCTCCAGGCCGCCCTGCGGCACGCCGCGCGAAAAGCGCTGGCGGTAGAGTTTTCGATTGCGGGCGACTTCCACCTCGAGAAGATCGGACAGCGCGTTGACGACGGAAACCCCGACGCCGTGCAGACCGCCTGAGGTCTCATAGGCCTTGCCGTCGAACTTACCGCCCGCATGCAGCTTGGTCATGATCACTTCGAGCGTCGACTTGCCGGGCACCTGGGGGTGATTCTCGACAGGGATGCCGCGACCGTTGTCGGTGACGGTCAGGAAACCCTCGGCATCGAGATGGACGTCGATGAAGTCCGCATGGCCTGCAACCGCTTCGTCCATCGAATTGTCGATGACTTCGGCGAAGAGGTGATGCATCGCCTTCTCGTCAGTGCCGCCGATATACATGCCGGGGCGCATGCGGACCGGCTCCAGGCCCTCGAGCACACGGATCGAGGAGGCGCCGTAGTCGTCGCCGGACAAAGTCGTCGGTGCTGGGCGCGGTGTCGAAGGTTCCGCCTTGAGGGCGGGCGCAGGTTCGACGGCGACCGCCTTGGCTGTCACCGGCAAATCGGCAAAAAGGTCGTTATTGTCATCCATTGGCTGCGTCGGTACTACCTGTCGGGGTGCGGAAGAGGAAGCCATACCCATCTCGTGCTGTTTCGAATCACTCGCGATTCTGCCAGAAACCCGGCTTTTTCGCGATGCCGCATGGAAACGGTCGTTTTTCACCAATGCTGCGCCGACCGGGCCATGGCAAGCTTGCGAGGCTGAAGGAACCGGATGAAACAAAGCATGTCCACAGTTCATTTCGTTTTCGGCACGGTTATTGCTCTTCTGTCAACGCTTGCCACTGTGCGGGCAGAAGCGCAGGAAGGGCCGATAAAGCCTTTCAAAGATGAACTTTTTTCCCAGATGACGGTGCAGAAGTCCCTGGACGGCGGCGCCTACGAGGTGATCGACTACCAGGAAATGCGCGATATCAACGGCCGCGATCGCGAGCCGGAACGGCGCGTCAAGGACGAGTATGTTTCCCTGGGCGTCAGACGCTATCAGCAGAACGAGACGCTGGACCTTTCCGGGCGGCGGCTCGATGTCACCAGGGTGGGACAGGCGGACGGCGCCGCCTTCACGGTGATCTTCATCCACGGCCGCGGCGGCGACCGTCGGCTCGGCGTCAACGACTATACGTTCGGCGGCAATTTCAACCGGCTGAAAAACCTCACTGTCGGCAATGGCGGCATCTATTATTCGCCGAGCGTCACCTCGTTCGACGCGCAAGGGGTTGCCGATATCGCGGCGCTGATCCGCTACGCGTTCGACCGGTCTTCGGGGCGGCCGGTCATCCTCGCCTGCGCTTCGATGGGCGGGTTCATATGCCAGGGCATCAGCCGCGACGAACAGGCCGTCCGGCATTTGAAGGGCATGGCGCAGCTCGGCGGCCCGCCCGACCCTGATCTGGCGAAATCGCGCCTGGCAAAGCACCGGTTGCCGATTTATTTCGCGCATGGCGGCAGCGACAGCGTCTACAAGTCGCAGGATCAGGAAGCGGTCTATCGCAAGCTGAAGGCAGCGCGCTACCCAACCCGGTTCACGCTGTTTGCGACGGGCAGCCACGGCACGCCGATCCGGATGGTCGATTGGAGGAAGGTCCTGAATTTTCTGCTGACCAGCCCCTGAAAGGCCGTTCGTTAACCAAGGTCCTGAACCAAAACCTGTCTTTTGCATACCAATTCGCGCAGGATATGTCTAAAACCAGTTTCCCGAATAGACGGAGGCCTCGGTTTTGCTGGTCGAAACCGAACGGAGAGGAAATATTTGCCGATGACGCCTGATGTGCGCCCGCTCGTTGCCGGAAACTGGAAGATGAACGGCACCCGCGAGTCCCTGACCGAAATCAAGACGATTGCCGATGGCGTGATGGGATCGTTGTCGGAAAAGGTCGATACGCTGATCTGCCCGCCGGCGACGCTGCTCTATGTCGCAACCGCCCTGGCGACCGACAGCCCGCTCGAGATCGGCGGCCAGGATTGCCACCAGAACCTCAGCGGTGCCCATACCGGCGATATTTCCGCGGAGATGATCGCCGACTGTTTCGGCACCTATGTGATCGTCGGACATTCAGAGCGCCGGTCCGACCACGCGGAGACCGATCATCTGGTCCGCGCAAAAGCGGAAGCTGCCTATGCGGCCGGCCTGACCGCGATCGTCTGCATCGGCGAAACCGGTGACGAACGCGACGCCTACCAGACCCTCGACATCCTGAAACGCCAGATTTTCAGCTCGCTGCCCCTGTCGGCAAACGCCGCCAACACCGTCGTCGCCTATGAACCGATCTGGGCGATCGGCACCGGATTGACACCGACCGTCAAGGATATCGAAATCGCCCATGCATTCATGCGGGCAGAACTCGCCCAGCGGTTCGGCGACGAGGGCAGGGTGATGCGCATCCTCTATGGCGGTTCGGTCAAGCCGGGCAATGCCAGGGAGCTGATGGGTGTCGAGAATGTCGATGGCGCACTGATCGGCGGCGCGAGCTTGAAAGCCGAGGACTTTCTCGCCATCTATCGGGTCTATGAGGGACTGACGGCCTAAAGCTTTTTGATAAGGGCTTGGAATGCACGCGAGCCTCATGTAAAGAGCCGCCAATCTTCTTCTATTGCCTCGTCGAGGGGCAGGGATCTTTAATTCATGCAGACCGTTCTGATCGTTATTCATCTCATGATCGTGCTGGCGCTCGTCGGCGTGGTGCTGATCCAGCGCTCCGAAGGCGGCGGGCTCGGCATCGGCGGCGGCTCCGGCTTCATGTCGGCGCGCGGCACCGCCAATGCGCTGACCCGCACGACCGCCATCCTCGCGACGCTGTTCTTCATCACCTCGCTGGCACTTGGCATCCTCGCCCGGTACGAATCCCGTCCGAGCGACATCCTGAACCGCATCCCGCAGAGCCAGCAGGGCACCGGCGGCGGCATTCTCGATCAACTCGGCCCGGCACCTGCGCCCGCTCCGGCAGGCAACGGCGTTCCCTCCGGTTCCGGCGCATCCGCACCGGCGCCAGCAGCCCCGGCAACCGGTGCTGCGCCCGCACCTGCGGCCCCCGCGACCGGTTCGGCGCCTGCCGCTCCGACGGGTGTTCCGACCGGTCAATAAGGCGCGGTCGACGTTTCAAGCTCCGGCAGGCCAAAAGCCTGCCGGTTTTATTTTGTGAAGATTCCACAGCCGTTTTTATAAAGCAGACGATTTGGGCTGGCGGAATCACCAATGAAAAGGTATCCGGTGAATCCCATGGCGCGATATGTATTCATAACTGGCGGCGTGGTTTCTTCCCTCGGAAAAGGAATTGCGGCCGCGGCACTCGGAGCTTTGTTACAAGCACGAGGTTACCGGGTTCGGCTGAGGAAGCTCGATCCTTATCTCAACGTCGATCCGGGCACGATGAGCCCGACGCAGCACGGCGAGGTTTTTGTCACCGATGACGGGGCGGAAACCGACCTCGATCTCGGTCACTACGAGCGCTTCACGGGGCGTTCGGCGACCAAGACCGACAACATCACCACGGGTCGCATCTACAAGAACATCATCGACAAGGAACGCCGCGGCGACTATCTCGGCGCGACCGTCCAGGTGATCCCGCACGTCACCAACGAGATCAAGGATTTCGTCACCGAGGGCAATGACGACTACGATTTCGTCATCTGCGAGATCGGCGGTACTGTGGGCGACATCGAGGCGATGCCGTTCATGGAAGCGATCCGCCAGCTCGGCAACGACCTGCCGCGCGGCACCGCGATCTATGTCCACCTGACGCTGATGCCGTTCATTCCGGCGGCCGGCGAACTCAAGACCAAGCCGACCCAGCATTCCGTCAAGGAACTGCAGGCGATGGGGATCGCACCGGATATCCTGCTGGTGCGCGCCGACCGCGAAATTCCCGAGGCCGAACGCCGCAAGCTTTCGCTGTTCTGCAACGTACGGGCCTCCGCCGTGATCCAGGCGCTCGACGTCGCCAATATCTACGACGTGCCGATGGCCTATCACAAGGAAGGCCTCGACAACGAGGTCCTGGCCGCCTTCGGCATCGAGCCGGCTCCGAAGCCCCGTCTGGAAGCCTGGGAAGAGGTCTGTAACCGTATCCGCACGCCGGAAGGCGAAGTGACGATCGCGATCGTCGGCAAATATACGGGCCTCAAGGACGCCTACAAGTCGCTGATCGAGGCGCTGCACCACGGCGGTATCGCCAACCACGTCAAGGTCAACCTTGAGTGGATCGAATCGGAGATCTTCGAGAAGGAAGATCCGGCGCCGTGGCTCGAGAAGGTTCATGGTATCCTGGTACCCGGCGGGTTCGGCGAGCGCGGCTCGCAGGGCAAGATCAATGCGGCCCGTTTCGCACGCGAACGCAAGGTTCCGTATTTCGGCATCTGCTTCGGCATGCAGATGGCGGTGATCGAGGCTGCCCGCAATCTCGCCGGCATCGAGAAGGCGTCTTCCACCGAATTCGGCCCCTCCAAGGAGCCGGTGGTCGGCCTGATGACCGAATGGGTGAAGGGCAACGAGCTCGAAATCCGCTCGGCGGCCGGCGACCTCGGCGGCACGATGCGGCTTGGCGCCTACAAGGCGGCGCTCAAGAAGGACACCAAGATCGCCGAGATCTACGGTTCGACCGATATTTCCGAGCGGCACCGTCACCGTTACGAGGTGAATATCGACTACAAGGACCGGCTGGAAAACTGCGGCCTGGTCTTCTCGGGCATGTCGCCGGACGGCGTATTGCCGGAGACGATCGAATATCCGGACCATCCGTGGTTCATCGGCGTCCAGTACCATCCGGAGCTGAAGAGCCGGCCGCTCGATCCGCATCCGCTGTTTGCGAGCTTCGTCGAAGCGGCGCTGGAACAAAGCCGCCTCGTCTGAGGAAATCCAAAAAGGCAGGATCCCGCATCCTGCCTTTTTGCCATCAGGTGGAGGTGTTCTCTTTTTCGCTCTGGCGGCACCGCTGCGACATCCCCTATGCTCACCGGAATTGCTCTTTTCATTTCAGCGGTGCGGTATGGCCATTTTCGACAGATTTTCTCTCAATGGACGCGTAGCGCTCGTCACGGGCAGCGGCCGAGGTCTTGGCCTGCAGATGGCAAAAGCTCTGGCAGAGGCCGGCGCGCATGTCGTGCTCAGCGGCCGCTCCGGCGACATGCTGGAACAGGCGGTGGCTTCCATCGCCGGCGCGGGCGGCAAGACGAGCGCGGCCGCCTTCGACGTCGCGGATCTTGATGCCGGGCGCGAGGCGATCGCGAAACTCCACGCAGACCATGGCCGGCTGGATATCCTGATCAACAATGTCGGTGCCCGCGACCGGCGTCCGTTTGCCGCGTTCAGCGATGCCGAAATCCTGAACCTGATCCAGACCGATTTGCTCTCGGCCATCGCGCTATCCCGCAATGCCGCTGAGATCATGAAGGCTCAGGGCCATGGCCGTCTTATCTCGGTCACGTCGATCATCGGCAACATGGCCCGTTCGGGCGATGCCATCTATCCCGTCGCCAAACAGGGCCTGACGGGCCTGGTGCGAAGCCTTGCGGCCGAATACGGCCCGTTCGGCGTCACCAGCAATGCGATTGCGCCTGGCATGTTCGCCACCGAGACCAATGCGGGGATTTCCGCGGACCCCGACATGATCGCATTCATGCGCCAACGCGTGCCGCTGCAGCGGTGGGGCCGGCCCGAGGAGATCGCTGGCGCCGCGCTGTTCCTGGCAAGCGACGCCGGCTCTTTCGTCAACGGCCATGTGCTGACCGTCGACGGCGGCATGTCCATCCAGATGTGATCGCCCGTCACGCCGCCTGGGGCAGGGGGCCGACATAGATCGAGCGGGGCCGGATCAGCCGGCCTTCCAGCGCCTGTTCGCGTGCGTGGGCAATCCAGCCGACCGTGCGGCCGATCGCAAAGACGCCGGTGAAGGCTTCCCGTGGGAATTTCAGCGCGTCGAGCAAAAGGGCGGTGTAGAATTCCACGTTGACGTCGAGCGGCCGATCGGGCTTGCGCTCCTTGAGGATGGCAAGCGCTGCCTGTTCCACCGCCTCGGCGAGGCTGATACGGTCGAGATCCACCTGACCAGTGTCGACCAACGGTTTCAGTGCACCCTTCAACGCATCGGCGCGGGGATCGCGGACGCGGTAGATACGGTGGCCGAACCCCATCAGCCTTTCCCGGCGATCGAGCGCCTGACCGAGCCAGGCCCTGGCATTGTCCTCGCTGCCGATCGCATCCAGCATGTCGAGCACCGGTCCCGGCGCACCGCCATGCAACGGCCCCTTGAGCGCGCTGATGGCAGCCAGCACCGATGACGTGAGGCCGGCGGCGGTCGAGGCGACGACACGCGAGGCGAAGGTCGAGGCGTTGAGACCGTGATCCGCGATCGTCACCAGATAGGCGTCGAGCGCCGCGACCTGTTCCCGTGTCGGCAGGCTGGCGTTCAGCATGGCGAGGATATCGGCGGACTGGGAAAGCGACGGGCTGGGCGCCACCGGCGTCTCTCCCTTCTGGAGCCTCAGCACGGCCGGCAGGAAGACGGCGGGAGCGGCGAGCAGCCGAAGCGTCGTTTCGAAATCCTCGCCGTCCGGCAGCCGCGCGATCAGGGCGCGCATGGCATCGACGGGCGGCAGGTTCAAAAGCGCGGCATCTGCCGCGGACACATGCGCAAAAACGTCGGCGCGGGCCCGGCCGAGGCGGGCCTTGAGATCGGCCGCGGTGACGGGATGTTGCAGAAAGCCATCCAGCAGCAATGCGGCAGCGTCTTCATAGGTCGCGCGCTCGACAAGCAGGTCGAGAGATACGCCGCGAATGACAAGGCGTCCAGCTTCACCGTCCACGTCCGAAAGCCGGGTCTCGGCGGCGATGACATCTTCAAGTCCGTTGTTTTTCATGAGTGTTTCTCCTTTACGAGCCTGATGATCCGACCTACTCTTGTTGACGTCAATCTTGATGAAATCGATCAACATGAACATGCTGTGGATCACCGCCGAAGAAGCGCTCTCCCGCCTCGGGACCAAACCGCAGACGCTTTATGCCAATGTCAGCCGCGGCCGCATCCGCGCGAAGCCGGATCCTGCCGATCCGCGCCGCAGCCTCTATCAGGCCGACGACGTCAAGCGCCTCTCGGAACGGCATGCGGGGCGGCGACAATCGGCGGCGGTGGCAGCGGACGCGATCCGCTGGGGCGATCCGGTCCTGCCGACGACAATCTCGACGATTTCCAACGAGCGGCTTTTCTATCGCGGGCGCGATGCCGTCGACCTATGCGAACATGCCACGCTGGAAGAGGTCGCATCGCTTCTCTGGGATACGGAAGACGTTCAGGTCGCGGCGGGCAGGGCAGGACAGAGTGGCTCCACCCGCATGGCCGCCGCCTTTGCCGGGCTTGCCGCCCGGGTGATGAGCGACCTGCCGGCGCTGCGGCGGAAACCCTTCATCCTGCGCGCCGAAGCGGCGGACGTGCTCTCGTCCGTCGCCACGGCGCTTGCGCCTTGGCCGGAACCGCGGCCCCTGCATGAGCGGCTGGCACTCGGCTGGCAGCGTCCCGAGGCGGCCGAGGCGATCCGCAGGGCACTGGTGCTGGCGGCCGAACATGAACTCAACGTTTCTGCCTTTGCGGCGCGCGTGACGGCGTCGTCGGGTGCGGCACTCTCCGCTGCGGCGCTTTCCGGTCTTGCCACGCTCACAGGCCCGCGGCATGGCGGCGCCTGGACCAGCGTCCCGCTGCTCGCGGAAAAGGCGGCGTCGGTTGGCGTGCGCGAGGCGATCCGCAGCATGCTGTCCTCGGAGGGCGCGGTCAGGCCCTTCGGCCACAGGCTCTATCCGCATGGCGATCCACGGGCACGGGCATTGATGGCGAGTTTCGAAGCCCCGCCGCTCTATGTCTCGCTTGCCGAAGCGGGGGAGGAACTGCTCGGCGAGCCGATCAACATCGATTTCGCACTGGCATCGCTTGCTGCGACTTTCGAGCTTCCCGAAGACGCACCGCTTGTCATCTTCGCGCTTTCGCGCACCACGGGCTGGCTGGCGCATGCCATGGAGCAGGTCGAGAGCGGGCACCTGATCCGCCCACGGGCCCGTTATGCCGGCCCCGGTAGCGAATCCGGTGCATAGTGTCCTTTAAAGAACGGCGGCCTCCAAGGTTGACATGACACCACCACAATAACTCCTTTATCCTGCAAGGGAATCACGGGTGAGCATGGACGATGTTGGGTAGCGATTTCAGCTTGAGTTTGAGCCTGTTCGTGGCACAGGGGCGCGAACGCGACACGGCCGAGTTCTACAAGAACGTCTTCGGCGCCACGGAAACGAACTCCTATGAAATGTTGCGGCTGACGATGATCGAGCTGCAGCTCGGACCGATCGGCATCGTCGTCTGCGGATCCGATCCGGAAAGGGAAGCCGCTCCTTCCTATCAAGGGCCTTACCATCCGAAAAACGACGGCGCCGTCAGCACGATCTTTCAATTGACGGTGCCGGATGTCGAAAGCGTTGTCGATGCGGCGTTTGAATTCGGCGGCATGATGCGCGACCGGATCCAGACGGACATGAACGGCCGGCAGGTGGCCTCGATCTTCGATCCCGCAGGCCATGTCTGGGTATTGATCGAACGCGGGCAGGACGAGGAATAGTTTCGTCCTGGCCGTTCGGCTCGATCAGCGGATGTCGCGATAGGCAGAAAGTGCCCGGTCGCGGGCAAAAGCGTGGTCGACGATCGGCTTCGGATAGGTCTTTCCGAGCTCGATGCCCGCCTTTTCCAGGACATGCTCCGGCGCTTCGAAAGGCTTGTGGACGTATTTGCGATCCAGCCTTGCCAATTCCGGGACATGTTCCCGGACATAATCGCCATCCGGATCGAATTTCTCGCCCTGCAGGACGGGGTTGAAGATCCGGAAGAACGGCGAGGCGTCGGCGCCGGAGCCTGCGACCCATTGCCAGTTGGCGGAATTGTTGGCGGGATCCGCATCGACCAGCGTGTCGCGAAACCATCTTTCGCCGCGGCGCCAGTCGATCATCAGGTCCTTGATCAGGAAGGACGCGGTGATCATTCGAACGCGGTTGTGCATGAAGCCTGTGCGCCAGAGTTGGCGCATGCCGGCATCGACGATGGGATAGCCCGTCAGGCCCGCCGTCCAGGCGCTGAACTCCCTGGCGTCGTACTCCCATTTGAAGCCGTCGAACCTGTCGTCCCAGTTCCTGTCGTGAAGTTCGGGGAATTCGGCCAGCAGATTGTAGCAGAAGTCCCGCCAGGCGAGTTCGCGGCGGAAATGGACAACATCCTCAGAAGCCTTTGGGGGCAAGCCCCGGACGGCATGCCAGATGCGGGCGGCAGGACTTCGCCATGCGCCAGGTGCGGCGAGAGGAGGGAGGTGGCATCGACCGACGGCAGATCGCGGCCGCGCTTGTAGTCGTGCAGTTGGCGATCGACGACGTCGGCAAGTTTTTCCTGCGCACCCGCTTCCCCCGGTATCCACATTCTACCGAAATCCGCAGCCCAATCCGGTTTCTTTGGCAGCAGAGCCCATTGTTCGAGGTTCTCGGAAGGTCGAAAATGCTCGGGCGAGGGGATTTTCGTCGGCGCGGCCATGGGTTCGTGCGGTTCGCCCACCTTCTGGAGCGCATTCCAGAATGGCGTAAAAACCTTGAAGGCGCTGCCGGCGCCGGTGCGGATGGATTTCGGCTCGTGCAGGAGCTGTCCGTGGAAGGCGCGGATAGCGATCTCGCGCTTTTTCAGCTCAATGGCGATGCCCCGGTCGAACAGCGTCCGCTCATAGGCGCGGTTGACGAAGACGGTTGTTGCGTTGGTCTTGCGGGCGAGATCGGCGAGCACGTCCTCGGCCTTGCCGGAGGCAAGGATGAGGTCACCGCCCAGAGAGTTCAGCGATGCCTTGAGTGCCGCGAGCGAGTGATGCAGCCACCAGGCCTGCGCGGCACCGAGCGGTCCGATGTTCAGGTGTGCGGGCTCACGGATATAGACCGGGATGACCGGGCCGCCGGCCTCGATTGCAGCGTGCAGCGCCGGGTTGTCGTCGAGGCGCAGATCCTTGCGGAACCAGAGGATGGCGGGGGCCGGCTTTTCAAGAGACACGGTCTTCTCCGTTCAGGGCATTGCTGCCCCAAGGTACGGATTTCGCAGCGGATCGGATCACCGTCAGGGGCGGATCAGCAGGATCGGGCAGGGGGCACCGGCCGGCAGTTCCGGAGCATGCGCGGGGCGGATGATGAGGCCGTCGGAATGGGCGAAGATCTTCATCATCGAGGAGTCCTGCTTCCCGAACGCCTCGGCGAGCAGATTGCCGTCGCGGTCCCGCGTCAGCCTGGCGCGCAGATAATCCTGGCGCTGGTCGTTGGCGGCAAGCCTGTGTGCCGTGATGCCCTGCACCTCTCGGCGCCTTTCCGGCAGGTGCGCGAGCTTGCGGATCAGGGGTTCGAGGAAGAGCAGGCTGGTGACGAGGCTTGCGACCGGATTGCCCGGCAGGCCGAGGACGTGCATATCGCCGAGCGCGCCGACCATCAGCGGCTTGCCGGGCCGCATGGCGATGCGCCAGAAATCCAGTTCCATGCCGGCGGCTTTCAGCGTCGATTGCACCAGGTCGTGATCGCCGACCGAGGCGCCGCCCAATGTCACCAGTACCTCGGCCTTGGCCGCGTGGGCCTTGTCGATGGCTGCGGTGATATCCTCGGGCCGGTCGCGGACGATGCCGAGATCGAGGACCTCGCCGCCATTGTCGCGAACCAGGGCCGAAACGCCGAACGTGTTGGAGGCTATGATCTGCGCTTTGTCGGGTTTAGCGCCGGGCGGAACAAGCTCGTCGCCGGTTGCGAGGACTGCCACGCGCGGACGACGGTAGACGGGAAGCGCCGCATGGTTCATGGCGGCGGCGACCGTCAGATGCGAGAAGTCGAGCACCGTGCCAGACCGCAAGACCGCTTCGCCCTCGGCGAAATCCTGGCCGCGGGGGCGGACATGCCGGCCCTTCACGACTTCGAACTTGGTGCGGATCCGGTCGCCTTCGAGCTTTTCGGCATCTTCCTGGATGAGGATGGAGTCGGCGCCTTCCGGTACCGGGGCACCGGTGAAGATGCGGACGGACTCGCCCTTGTTCAGCGTGCCTTCAAAGGCGTGGCCGGCGGCTGCGGTGCCGATCACGGTCAGTTCGGCCCCGATCGCCGGTGCGTCGGAAGCATTGAGCGCATAGCCATCCATGGCAGACGCGTCGAAGGGAGGCTGGGTGAGGCGGGCAACGAGGTCCGTCGCAAGGACCCGGCCGTCTGCGTCACCGAGGGCGATGGTGTCCACCGCTTCGATCGGGGTCGCATGGGCGAGCAGCCGCTTCTTCGCTTCGGAAACGGGCAACAATGCCATGTCTCAATCCTCCGCGCGGTAGGTTCCGGATTTGCCGCCGGTCTTTTCGAGCAGGCGGATGCCGCCGATCTCCATGGCTCGGTCAACGGCCTTGGCCATGTCGTAGATCGTCAGGCAGGCCACCGAGGCGGCCGTCAGCGCTTCCATCTCGACGCCGGTCTTGCCGGTCAGTTTTGCTGTCGCGGTCACCCTGAGGCCCGGAAGCTGCTCGTCCTCGGTGATCTCCACCACCACTTTGGTGAGCATAAGCGGATGGCAGAGCGGAATGAGATCCGAAGTCTTCTTGGCGGCCATGATGCCGGCAAGCCGCGCCGTGCCGATCACGTCGCCCTTTTTGGCATTGCCCTCGCGGATCAGCGCGAGCGTTTCCGGCAGCATGCGGACGTAACCCTCGGCGGTCGCCGAGCGGCTGGTCTCGGCCTTGTCGCCGACATCCACCATATGCGCTTCGCCGGAAGCGCCGATATGGGTGAGGCCAGCCATTATTCCGCCGCCTGGGCCGCGGCCTCGCCGGTCAGCAGAAGCCGGGTTGCGGCGGCCACGTCGTCTTTGCGCATTAGGCTTTCGCCGACCAGGAAAGTGTTGATGCCGACCTTTTTCAGGCGCTGGCAGTCCTCGTGGGTGAAAATGCCGCTTTCGCCGACGAGCAGACGGTCGGCCGGCACCATCGGGGCCAGCCGCTCGCTCGTTTCAAGGCTAAGCTCGAAGGTACGCAGATTGCGGTTGTTGATACCGATCAGGGCCGAGGGGAGCTTTAGCGCCCGCTCGGTCTCTTCCTCGTCATGGACCTCGATCAGCGCATCCATGCCGAGTTCAGCCGTGACGTCGTAAAGCTCGCGCGCCTCGTCGTCGGAAAGCGAGGCCATGATCAGCAGGATGCAGTCGGCGCCCCAGGCGCGGGCCTCGTGAATCTGGTAGGTCTCGAACATGAAATCCTTGCGCAGCGCCGGCAGCGTGCAGGCGTTACGGGCAGCGGTGAGGAATTCCGGCGCGCCCTGGAAACTCGGCGCGTCGGTGAGAACGGAAAGGCAAGTGGCACCACCGGCCTCGTAAGCGGCGGCAAGCGACGGCGGATCGAAGTCCGGGCGGATGAGACCCTTGGACGGGCTTGCCTTCTTGATCTCGGCGATCAGCCCGAAGGCACCGGCATCCTGCCTGGCTTTCAGTGCGCGATGAAAACCGCGCGGGGAGGGCTGGTCTGCGGCGCGGGCCTTCAGCTCCGAAAGCGGTACGCTCGCCTTCGCGGCAGCGATCTCCTCGCGCTTGTAGGCTTCGATCTTCTTGAGGATATCCGTCATGCCCTCAATCCTTTTCGTTCGAGACGGCAACCAGACGGTCGAGAGCTGCCGCCGCCTCGCCGCCATCCAGCGAGCGGGTGGCAAGCCTCATGCCGTCAGCGATCGTCTCCGCCTTGCCGGCGACGACCAGCCCGGCAGCCGCGTTGCAGAGCGAAATATCGCGATAGGCATTCTTGGCACCACCGAGCACGGCGCGCAATGCGGCCGCGTTGTGCACGCCATCACCGCCCTTGAGCTCATCGAGCGTCGCAGGCTGCACGCCGAAATCCGTCGGGGTCAGCTCGAAGGAGCGAATCTTGCCGTCCTCCAGCGCCGTCACCTGGGTAACACCCGTGGTGGTGATCTCGTCCATGCCGCCGCCGTGGACGACCCAGACCGTCTCCGAACCGAGATCGCGCAGGACTTCGGCGATCGGGCCAATCCATTTCGGCGCGAAGACGCCGAGAAGTTGGCGTTTGGCGCCGGCCGGGTTGGAAAGCGGGCCGAGCAGATTGAAGATCGTACGCGTGCCGAGCTCGACGCGGCTCGGACCCACGTGGCGCATGGCCGCATGGTGCATGGAGGCGAACATGAAGCCGATGCTGGCCTGCGTGATACAGCGGGAGATCTGCTCGGGGCCGATCTCCAGGTTGACGCCCAGAACGCCAAGCGTATCGGCAGTGCCGGATTTCGAGCTCAGCGCCCGGTTGCCGTGCTTGGCGACCGGGACGCCGCAGCCGGCCACGATCAGGGAGGCGAGGGTGGAGATGTTATAGGTGCCGAGGCCATCGCCACCGGTACCGACGATGTCGATGGCGTCGGCGGGGCCGGAAACGGGCAACATCTTCGATCGCATGGTTTCGACCGCGCCGGTGATCTCGGCAACCGTCTCGCCGCGTACGCGCAGCGCCATCAGGAAGCCGCCGATCTGCGACGGCGTCGCCTCGCCGGACATCAGGATTTCGAAAGCGCCGCGCGCCTCTTCGTGACTGAGGCTCTCGCCATTGGCAACCTTGGCAAGCAGGGGTTTCAGCTCAGGCATGGTCGGCCGTCCCTCTGGTTTACTGGAGCATGGCCTGGTCGACCACGGTCTGGTTGACGGACACGCCGTAGCTGGTCTTCAGACTGTTGACCATCTGATCGAGCATGTCGTCCCCGGCCGCGTTCGCCATCTGCTGCAGCTGCTGGTCGCCGGAAACAGCGTCCGTCGTCGCCTGGTCGACGGCGGTAACCTTCATCAGAAGGCGGCTTTCACCGTCGGAGCCGATCGCTGTCGCTGTCGTATTGACCGGGCCGGAAAAGGCCGCCGAAATCGCCTCGTTGCCGAAGATCGCATCCTCGGCGCCACGGCGCAGGCCCTGCTTGTTTTCGACCGCTACACCAAGTTCGGTGGCGATGGCCCCAAGCGTCTCGCCCTTGTCGAGGCGGCCCTTCAGTTCGGTCGCGCGGGCGGTGAGCGCCTGGCGCTGCTGTTCTGCGGTCCAGTCCGCAACGGCCTTTTCGCGCACATCGGCGAGCGGGCGGTCGCGCTCGGGCACGATGTTGCGCACCTCGAACCAGACATAACCGTCATTGCCGAGGTTGACCGGAATGGTGTCGGCGCCCGGCTCGGTACGGAAAACATCGCCGAGCAGCGCGGTGGAAGCCGGCAGTTCGGGGATGCGCTGCTCCTTCTCGTCGCGACCGGAGGCATCGGCTGTCACGGTGACGGCCTTGAGGTTGAGCGCCTTGGCAGTGTCCTCGAGCGGGGTGCCGCCGCTGCGCATGTCCTCGAAACGGTCGTGAACGCTCAGGACTTCCTGCGACGCGGAGGAGACGGCAAGCCGCTTGCGGATATCTTCCTTGACCTCGTCGAACGAACGCGTCGTCTCCGGGCGGATATTGGTGACGCGCAGGATGACCGGGCCGAAAGTGCCGTCGATGACCGGCGTCGTTCCGCCGCTGGCAGCGACCTTGAAGGCCGGCTCGGCAAAGGCCGGATCAGGCACGTTCTCCCTGGTGAAATCGCCGAGCAGAACGTCCGTCGCGGTCTTGCCCTGATCCTTGATGATCTGGTCGAAAGTGGCGGTACCGTCCTTCAACTGCGTCGCGGCGGCCTGGGCCATTTCCTTGTTGGGGAAGGGGAGCTGCTCGATCGTGCGCGTTTCGTGGGTCTTGAAGCTGTCCTTGCGCTTGTCATATTCGGCGCGCGCTGCTTCGTCCGTGATCGAAGATGCGTCGGCGATATCGCCCGGCTGCAGCTTCACATAGGTGAACGTGCGGTATTCCGGTGCGCGGTAACGGGTCTTCACGCCCTCGAACCATGCCGCGAGTACATCGTTTGCCGGCGCCTTTACCGGATCGATATTGGCGTTGGACAGCAGGACGTAGTCGATCGAGCGGGTTTCGTCGCGATAGCTCTTCAAGGCATCGACCAGCACTTTCGGCGGCTGGAAGCCGTCCGAGACCGCCTCGACGATCTGGCTGCGGACCGCGACCTTGCTGCGCTCCTTGATGTAATCGTCCTCCCGGATACCGGCATTGCGCAGGCGGGAGGTGAAGAGGTTGCGGTCGAACTGGCCGTTGACGCCCTTGAAGGCCGGGTCTTCGGCGATCAGGTTGGCGAGACGGTCTTCCGACAGGCCAAGGTTCATGTCGTCGGAAAGCTGATCGAGCGCGGCGCCGGCTGCGAGCTGGGTGAAGACCTCGTTCTGGATGCCGAAGGCGCGGGCCTGCTCGGCGGTCAGCTGTGTCCCGAACTGGCGGCTGAGATTGGCGATCTGCCGCTGGTAGGCGAGGCGGAATTCCTCGCTCGAAATCTGCTGGTCCCCGACGGTCATCACCGTGTTGCCGCCGGTCGTCACCAGCGACTGAGAAGCACCCCAGACGGCAAACGAGGCAACCAGAAGCAGGAGAAGCGACTTGGCAACCCAGGAGCGGGCGGCGTTTCTGAGGGAATCAAGCATCGATCAACTTACCTTGCGAACAGTCCTACCGCCCGGAAAAGGCGGATTGAAGGACTGTCTCTAAATCAAACCGAGATAGAAATGAAGGCATGCCGACGGAAAAGCGAAAACGATCCGGACAATGCCGACCAAGCGGCCTCTCCGCAACTATCCTTACCCTTGCGGGCGGTCTACTTGGTGAAGATGAAGAAGGCTCCGAGCGCGATGAAACCGAAGCCGACGATCTGCTTCCAGTGAATCGGTTCGCCGAGATAAAGCACCGAGAAAATGACGAAGACCGAGAGCGTGATGATCTCCTGAATGGTCTTCAGCTGCGCTGCATTGAAGTAACCGTAGCCGATACGGTTTGCCGGCACCTGGGCGCAATATTCGAAGAAAGCGATGCCCCAGCTTACCATGATGACGAGATAAAGCGGCTTGCTCTCGAATTTCAGATGCCCGTACCAGGCAAAAGTCATGAAGACGTTCGACAGAATCAGAAGGCCGATGGTGAGGAAGGGCGTGGCGCTTGCGAACATGATGGGAGAATCCGTGAGGGCTGCTAATGCCGTACGGCAATCATGTTCGCACGGAAAACACAAGCATGTTCCAGCCCCCGAGCAACACAGACGATCTAGTGAAACGTTTCCGGACGTACTTCGTCTTCGAGAATGCGGAAGGCTTCGTAGAGCGCCTCGACCAGAATATCGGTCAGCTTGTCCGCGTCGTTGTCCTGAAGAAACAGCGCGAGCGACTGTTCGGACGGCTGGTGGCCATTGGCTTCGTTCGACATATCATTGTCCTCAATCTAAACCGGAATCATTCCGGGTGAGGCCGACGGCTTGCTCTCGAATTTCAGATGCCCGTACCAGGCAAAAGTCATGAAGACGTTCGACAGAATCAGAAGGCCGATGGTGAGGAAGGGCGTGGCGCTTGCGAACATGATGGGAGAATCCGTGAGGGCTGCTAATGCCGTACGGCAATCATGTTCGCACGGAAAACACAAGCATGTTCCAGCCCCCGAGCAACACAGACGATCTAGTGAAACGTTTCCGGACGTACTTCGTCTTCGAGAATGCGGAAGGCTTCGTAGAGCGCCTCGACCAGAATATCGGTCAGCTTGTCCGCGTCGTTGTCCTGAAGAAACAGCGCGAGCGACTGTTCGGACGGCTGGTGGCCATTGGCTTCGTTCGACATATCATTGTCCTCAATCTAAACCGGAATCATTCCGGGTGAGGCCGACGTTAGGGACGCTTGCTTGCGCCGAGCTTGACGAAGAGACCAACGGTCGAAAGCCTCAACGAGAGAGGGAACGGGCATCCGTCGCAGACGTTCCCGAATTGATACAGTTATCGCATAAGATAGATTATGGAACAGATCGATATATCCGGAAGCCCTGAAAACCAAGGATTTGCGGCCATTCCGTCGACCCGGCCAGAGATCAGAGATCGGCGGCCACCTCGAACGTCAGGCCGTCATAGGCCGGTTCGACATGCGGCGGCGTTTCCGCCATCACCGTCTCGTAGTCGAGCGGAAGATGCATATGCGTCAGGATCGCGCGTTTCGGCGCAAATTTCGCGATCCATTCAAGCGCCTGTTCGAGCGACAGATGGCTCGGATGGTATCTGTACTGCAGCGTATCGATGATCAGCACGTCGAGGCCGCCGAGCCTCGAGACGCTCTCAGGCGGAAAGTCGCTGACGTCGCTGCAATAGGCCACGTCACCGATCCTGAAACCCAGCGAATGGATGTCGCCATGCACCTGCAGATGCGGCAGGAAACGGATCGGTCCGCCCGGCCCGTCCACGACGATCGGCTCGTCCATGGTCTCGATCAGGAACGGCCGGACGATCGGCGGATAATTGCCGCCGGGCGGCGTTTCCAGGCAATAACCGAACCCCTGGCGGATCCGGCCCATGGTGACCGGGTCGGCGTAGATCGGGATGCGATGATGCTGCAGGATGAAATAACCGCGCAGGTCGTCGATGCCATGCAGATGGTCCGCATGGGCGTGGGTATAGAGAACCGCATCGACCCGCTGCACATTGGCGGAGATCATCTGTTCGCGAAAGTCCGGACCCGTATCGATGACCACCACGGTGCTGGCGCCATCGGGCGCGATCTGCTCGACCATGAAGGCGGCACGCGTGCGGCGGTTCCTCGGGTTACTCGGATCGCAGGCGCCCCAGTCACCATTCAACCGAGGCACGCCCGGCGACGACGAGCAGCCCAGAATGGTGAAGCGCCGCCGATACCTCGCCACAGGTCAAAGCCTCGGCATCTTGGAAAAGACGCGAAACGCGTTCTCCGTGGTGATCCGGGCCATCTCGTCGTAGGTGACGCCCATGCATTCGGCCAGCACCTCGGCCGTGTTGACCACATAGGACGGCTCGTTGCGCTTGCCGCGCCAGCGTTTTGGCGCAAGATATGGCGCGTCGGTCTCGACCAGCAACCGGTCGAGCGGCACGGCTTTGGCGATCGTCCTCAGGTCTTCCGACTTGGGAAATGTCAGGATTCCTGAGAAAGAGACATATCCGCCGAGCTCGACGCCAATGCGGGCAAGGTCAGCGCCGGACGAGAAGCAGTGCAGGATGAAAGGGAAGGCCCCCTTCCCGCTTTCCGCCGTCAGTATCTCGGCCATGTCCTCGTCGGCGCTGCGGCTGTGGATGACGAGCGGCAGCCCGGTTTCGCGGGCGGCCGCGATATGGCGGATCAGTCCGGTCTTCTGGTCGGCCGGCGTCTGCGTGTCGTAGAAATAGTCGAGCCCGGCCTCGCCGATCGCGACGATCTTCTCATGCGCATTGGCGAGCCGCACCAGGTCTTCGGTCTGGATGTCCAGTTCCTCGCCGGCATTGTTCGGATGCGTGCCGACCGAGCAGAAGACGGACGGATATTGCTCGGTGATGGCCAGCAGCCCGTCCAGTTTTCGAACCCGTGTCGAGATCGTCACCATCTGGCCGACGCCGGCCTCTTGGGCGCGCGACACGATAGCGTCACGCTCCTCGGCGAAATCGGCAAAATCCAGGTGGCAATGGGTATCGATCAGCATGGATTAGGCCTTATGCGCTCGCTTCCGGAGCCACATAACGCGGGAAGACCGGCGTCGGGGCTTCGAGCGGCGTGCCGGGCTTCAGGCGACCGGCTTCGCCAAGCGCCGCAAAATCCCGTTTGTCGGCCGGAGAAGCCACGAGGTCGAGCAGCTTGGCAGACGAGTCCGGCATAAACGGCTGCAACAGGATGGCGATCTGGCGCACGACTTCCGCCGTGACATAGAGCACCGTGCCCATGCGGGCCGGATCGGTCTTTTTCAGCACCCACGGCGCCTGGGCCGCGAAATAGCGGTCCGTCTCGGAAACGATACCGATGATCGCCGCAAGAGCGCGGTTGATGAGCTGCTTGTCCATTTCCTCGCGGCAGACGGCGATCAGCCCGTCGGCAGCCGCCAGCAGTTGCCTGTCGGCATCGGTGAGTTCGCCCGGTTCCGGAACATGGCCGTCGCAATTCTTGACGATCATCGACAGCGAGCGGCTGGCAAGGTTGCCGATGCCATTGGCCAGATCCGCATTGACGCGGGTCGCGATCAGCTGGTCGTTGCAATTGCCGTCCTGGCCAAAGGAAATCTCACGGCAGAGATAATAGCGCACGTAGTCGAGCCCGAACTTCTCCAGAAGCTCGAACGGATCGACGACATTGCCGACCGACTTCGACATTTTCTCGCCGGCGTTGAGCACGAAGCCATGGGAAAAGACGCGCTTCGGCAGCGGCAGCTTGGCAGACATCAGGAAGGCCGGCCAGTAGACCGCGTGGAAGCGGATGATGTCCTTGCCGATGATATGCACGTCCGCCGGCCAGTATTTGGCGCGCGGGCCGTTCGGGTCTTCCATATAGCCGGTGGCGGTGATGTAGTTGGTCAGCGCGTCGACCCAGACATACATGACATGCGCCGGATCGTTCGGTACCTGGATACCCCAATCGAACGTGGTGCGCGACACCGACAGGTCCCGGAGGCCGGATTTCACGAAGGAGATCACCTCGTTGCGGCGCTCGTTGGGGCCGATGAAATCCGGGTTTTCCTCGTAATGCTTCAGCAGCCTGTCGCCATATTCGGAGAGCTTGAAGAAGTAGCTGGACTCCTCAACCCACTCCACCGGCGTTCCCTGCGGCCCGTAGCGGACGCCATCGCGGACCGACGTTTCATCCTCGGCATAGAACGCTTCGTCGCGCACCGAATACCAGCCGGCATAGGTATCCTTGTAGATGTCGCCATTGTCGGCCATCCGGTTCCAGATATTCTTGGAGGCCTCGTGGTGGCGCGGCTCGGTGGTGCGGATGAAATCGTCGTTGGACGCATTCAGCAGCTTGCCCATCGCCAGGAACTCACCGGAGTTGCGTTCGGCAAGGGCCTCCGGCGCGATGCCTTCGGCGCGCGCCGTCTGCTGCATCTTCTGGCCATGCTCGTCCGTGCCGGTCAGGAAGAAAACATCCTTGCCGTCCAGGCGCTGGAAGCGCGCCATGGCATCCGTCGCGATCAACTCGTAGGCATGGCCGATATGCGGCTTGCCGTTCGGATAGGAAATCGCAGTGGTGATGTAATAGGGCGTCTTGTCGGACATCAGGGGCACTCGGACACTTGGATTTGGATCATGCCGCTCTTAGCGCATGTTTCGCGGATGCGAAACACAAAGTTCCTTATGAGGTTCCCGCCCCTGCCCTCGGTTCAGCGCCGCGCAGCATCGAGGATCGACAGGATCGTCTGCTTGCGGTCCAGATTATAGGCCTGGGCGATGGTGATCTTCTCGGTCATGTCGCTGACGAGTTTCGCCTGCCTTTCGGCCGTCGGAAGATCGCCGGCAAGGGCCGCGTTGCGCGCTTTGTCGATCAGGTGATCGCTCAAGTGCTCTAGGAAAAAGCCGAAGATCACTTCGCTGTCCTTGCCGGACAGCACGTCCGCCAGCCGGTGCATCGCCTTGCGGGCCGTCGGACCGTCGGCCGCGATCACCTCGTCGAAGGCGGAAATGATCTCTGTGCCGCCGTAGTTCAGGAGTTTCAGCGCCTGGGAAACGCTGCCCTTGGACATGCCGAGCACCATCTCTTGCGTCTTGCCGCCGTCGAGCGGCATGCCAAGGCCTGCAAGCGCCTTCGAAAGGTCCTGGTCACCGAGTGGAGACAGCCGCAGCGACTGGCACCGTGAACGGATCGTCGGCAGCAGTTTTCCGGGCGCGTGGGAGAGGACCAGGAAGAGTGCCCGCCGGGGCGGCTCCTCGAGGATTTTCAGGATGGCGTTTGCCGCATTGCGGTTGAGGTCGTCGGCCGGATCGATGATGACGATCCGCCAATTGCCGGTGCCGGAAGTCTGCGAGAAGAAATGCCCGGCCCTGCGCACCTCGTCGACCGTGATCGCGGTTTTCGTCTTGCCGGTCTTTTCGTCCACCGGGCGCGCCAGATGCAGCAGGTTGTGCGAGGCGCCGGAAGCGATCTGCCGGCTGACGGATGAATTGAGGTCGGGATCGGCGAGGCGGTCCGGCGCAGTCGCCGGATCCGGATGCGACAGAACATGATTGGCGAAACGGAAGGCGAGCGTCGCCTTGCCGATGCCTTCCGGCCCCTCGATCAGGATCGCGTGATGGCCCTTGCCCGACTGGTAGCTGCGGGCAAGAAATTCCTCGGCGGCCTGATGTCCATAGAGATGCGGATTGCGCGCCGGCGGCACGGCGCCGTCCAGAATGCCAGCGGTTTCCTCGCTCATCCGACGGATTCCGCGCTGCTCTTCTGGGTAAAGCTCAGTTCTCGCACCAGCGGCTCGACGATCGCGAAAATCTCCTCGGCGATCTCGTCTTCGGAGCGCTCGGCGTCGACCACATGGCAGCGTTCCGGTTCCGCCTCGGCGATTTCGAGATAGGCCTCGCGGCGTTTTTCGTGGGTTTCGATCTCCTCGCGCTCAAAACGGTCGGGCGCGCTGTCGGCGCCGCGCTTGCGGGCGCGTTTCAGCCCCACTTCGGCGGGCAGGTCGAGGATCAGGGTGCAATCCGGCACGACACCGTTGATCGCCACCCGCTGCAGCGCCTCGATGTAATCGGGCTCCAGATTGCCGGTGACACCCTGGTAGACTCGCGAGGAATCGATGAACCGGTCGCATAGCACGATGGCGCCGCTTTCGAGCGCCGGCCGGATCACTTCCTCCACATGGTCGTTGCGGGCCGCGGCAAACAGGATCGCTTCCATCCGCACGCCGAACTCTTCCGCAGCCCCCGAGAGCAGAACGTGGCGCACGGCCTCCGCCCCCGGCGATCCGCCAGGCTCGCGGGTCATCAGCACATCATGGCCGCGGCGGCGCAGCTGATCCGCCAGCCGGCGAATCTGGGTGGACTTGCCAGCTCCCTCGCCGCCTTCGAAAGTTACGAACAATCCGAAATGTTCTGCCACGCGTCTTTCCGCACTCATTTTATGCTTCATCTTATAACGCATATGGGTGCGTTGCGAAACATCGTGTTGTCAAAGCCAGAAGAACATCAGTTCCAGCAGCGCGTCCGTCGCCTGGCTGACGAGGCTGCCCGTTCCGACCGATTTCGCGGTCACCAGCGGCACTTCCCGCACCAGCCGGTCGCCTGCGGAAATCCTGAGCACGCCCACATCCTGGCCTTCGGTCACCGGAGCCCTGAGCGGCCAGCGATAGACGATTCGGCCTGAGAGCCGGTCGGGATTGTTGGCCGGCAGATAGATATCGACCGGCTCCCGGGCGACGAGATCCACATGGCTCGACGTGCCGCCATAGACGCTCGCCTGGCCGATCACCTCGCCCTGCTTGAACAGGACCCTGGTCTCGAACGAGGAAAGCCCCCATTCGAGCACTCGCCTCGCCTCCTCCAGCCGCTCCTTGTCGCTCGAGAGCCCACCCATGGCAAGGAAAAGCCGAGTGCCGTTGCGTGCAACAGACGCAACCAGGGCATAACCCGAACCTTCGGCAAAACCGGCCCCAAGCCCGTCCACACCGATATTGAGCGAGAAAAGCGGGTTCTTGTTGCGCTGGAAGATCTTGTTCCAGGTAAAATCCGGCTGAGCATAGATCGGATAGAATTCCGGATATTCGCGAAAGATATGACGAGAGAGTTCCACGAGGTCGCGGGCGGTCGTGCGGCTTTCCGTATCCGGCAGGCCGGTGGAATTGCCGAAGACGGAACGGCCGAGCCCCAGATCCTTGGCGCGCGCCGTCATTCGGGCTGCAAATTCGGCTTCGGAACGGGAAATGCCTTCCGCCAGCACGATGCAGGCATCGTTGCCGTTCTGGACGACGACGCCCCTGATGAGGTCTTCGACACGGATCTGGGATTTCAGCGCCGCGAACATGGTCGTGGTGCCCGAGGGCGCCCCGCCGGTGCGCCAGGCAAATTCAGAGACGGGGAAGATGGTCTCGCGGCTGATCTCGCCCCGCTTCAGCGCACTGAAAACGAGTTCCATGGTCATCAGCTTGGCGAGCGAGGCCGGCGGGAAACCCTGGTTTTCGCCTGAGGCGAGCAGCACCGTGCCGGTCTTTGCCTCGACCATGTAAACCTGCTTCGCCTTGGTCACGAAGGCGGGCGGCGGTTCCTGCGCGTTGGCGGCTCCCGAGAGCGCGCCCGTTTGCAGGAATACTTGCAGCAATACCAGGCAAAGCAGAATCAACAGGCGCCGCATGATCACCCCACGAACGGTCTCACCTATGCGTAGCAGTGGCGATTGCAGCCCGCAATCGCCCATGAATTAGCGCACGGGCTTTTGAGCGGCCTTGGGACCTTCCAGCACCATGTTACCGAACACGACCTGCGGAGTTTTTGCCTGTGGGGTAGATGAATAGGCGGCTTCTAGGCCCCGCCCCTGCGATGGCCGCGCCTGAGCTTCGACGGGATAGGATGAAGCGACCTGCCGGTTCTGCGTGGGAGCACCCCCGGCAACCGGCCGCTCGACCGGATGCGGACCGACCTGCGGCAATGTCGAGAAATTCTCGAAGGCCTCGAAAGCCTGGGGCGCGGAAGCGGCTGGCGCCGGGCCACTCGGGGTGCGGCCTGACAGCGCGATCGGGCGCGGCATGGCCGAGCCGTAGCTCTGAAGCTGGTCGCCCAGCGTCTGGTTCGACGCGACCATGACGCCGGTTGCGATCTGGCCTTCCGGCCGGATCGACGGCAGGCGATCGCCCTTGCGGATGTAGGACGCCATCAGGAACGGCATGTCCTTGCCGTCCATGCGGGCACGGCCGACATATTGCACGTTGACGCGAGCCGTGCCGATCCGCTTCATGTCGAGCATCTCGGCGGTCTTGTCGGAAACGTCGATGATGCGGCCCGGATGATACGGGCCGCGGTCGTTGACCCGGACGATGACGGAGGTGCCGTTGTCGATATTGGTCACGCGCGCATAGCTCGGCAGCGGAAAGGTCGGATGCGCGGCCGACAGGTGGTCGCTGTCATAGACTTCGCCATTGGCGGTCAAGCGGCCATGGAAGGCCGAACCGTACCAGGAGGCAAGGCCGCTTCTGTTGTAATTGGGATCTTCTTTGGGAACATAGGTCTGGCCTTTCACCTCATAAGGTTGCCCGACCATGAAGCGCCCGCCCCCCTTCGGCACGGGCCGGCCGTCGCCGACCACGCGCGGGCTCGCCTTGACCCCATATTCCTTTTCGGAAAAATACTCTTTGCTTCTGGGCTTATTAGGCTTCGGTGCCTCGGTCGTGGCACAGGACGCCATCCCCGCGCACACCATCGTCATCCCGAGCCATTTCGCACCCAGCGAAAGCTTGCCGCCACTCACACCCAAACTCATCCGTCCCATGCCGCCTTCACTGCAACAGACTGCAACCGGCCCTCGCGACCGCACAGCCTTCCACAGCCATTGAACCAGTCCGGGACATACCCCTATGCCGCCGGACACAATGGAAGCGAACTTTTGCTAGCATCGCGGCAAAAATGCGAATGAAAACGGGGGAAAGATAAAATTCTATTTGATATGGTTAATCATTCACTAACAACGGCCGCCCCGGGCCAAGCTTAGCTCCACCGGAGTCCAGATACTGCACAGTCAAAGTTCCGGATCATCATGCCATCGTGTCCGGAAAGACAGGTGACCGGTAAATACCGCCTGCCCATATTCGTTACGTACCTCGATGGAGATCGACCCCTTCCCCCGGCCCGGGAACTCCTCGCGGGCGATGTCCGCCAATATCCGGCTGACCTCGCGGCTGATCTCCTCGCGGGTCGATATTTCCTGACCGTCATTGTCACGCACAGGCCCGTCGCCATTGATCAAATCGAAGAAATATCGCGCCATGCCTTGCTCACTGCTTTGAGTATTTATCGACCGAATTTCCTTTGGCGGCATTTGTTCCCGCCCGATGTCAGCGTTTCGGAGGGATCTATATAGCTTGCTCATCCGTTCTTGCCTTGGATACTGATAGCCGCAGAGGAAAACCGTGATCGACTCCTTGCTTCTCAACCTGGAACAGCATGACCTTCTCACCGATGAAGAGCGCGACATCCTCAGGCGTATCACGGGTCGTGAAAGACGTTTCTTGGCGGGAGAAGACTTGGTGGTCGAGGGGTCGCGGCCCGGCTACAGCAGCCTGCTCGTGGACGGCTTCGCGGCCCGTTACAAGCTCACGGCAGAAGGCACCCGGCAGATCACCGCGATCCACGTCGCCGGCGACTTCGTCGACCTGCACGCCTTCCTGCTGAAAACCATGGATCACGGCGTCGTTGCGCTTTCTCCATGCCATGTCAGCCTTTGCGACCATGCCGACCTGAAGCAGGTGACGGAACAACAGCCGCACCTGACCCGGATGTTGTGGCTCGATACGCTGATCCACGGCTCGATCCATCGCGCCTGGATCGTCGCCATGGGGCGGCGCTCCAAGACCTCCCATCTCGCCCATATTCTTTGCGAGCTCTACGTCCGGCTGGGAGTGGTCCGCCGCACCAACGGCTGGACGTTTCATCTTCCGCTCTCGCAGGGTGAGATGGCTGATGTGCTTGGATTGTCGCTCGTTCACATGAACCGCGTCATCCAAACGCTCAGGCGAGAACGCCTGATCTCCTGGTCCAACCAGACGATCACCATTCTCGACTGGGAACGGTTGCAGGAGGTGGCCGAGTTCGACCCCACCTATCTCAGCCTGTCCGTGGAGCCGCGGTGACGACGCGTAAGGGGAAAATCATGGCGCGGTATCATGATACGCCAACAATGGCGGAAGACCGGTCACCTGCTGAACCTGATGTATGGCAAGCCTCTACCCAACCGGCCTTCTGCGATCACCCCACCACCCCAGACACATAGGCGGGGTCAAACTTCGCGCAATGCTAGTTGAGCCTCGACACGCTGCGGAAGTTCGTCATAATCCCGTCAGTTATTCCGGGGGATTTTATGAAGTACTTTTTACTTGCTGTTTCAGCGTTTGCCTTGACTGCCTGCCAGACCCAAACGCCAGACGAATGGAAGATACATAGATCAATCAGAAATTCAGCTGAACGTAGCTGTCACGACAAGCAGGGGACGGACCTCTATTCGAAATGCGTTGAAGACGGGGTACAAGCAGGAACCAAATTCGTGAAAAGCATCCTGCCTCGCTATCGCGAGCCAGCGAGGCGTTGATTGCCGGGCGCAATTGTTGCTCAAAGAGAACCCCGCTGACTAGGCGGGGTTTTGAATTGCGGCCGACCGATTGGGGTGTTGAGGCATCCGGACGGCGCCGCAGCCACACGCCCGGTGGCCGCTCCATGGCTTATCTGCATGCTCTTCGCACACCCAGCCTGTAGCCCCGCCATCGCCACGTGTTTCCATGCCCACATTTTCGCACCTCGATGCCCGCATTTATGCCCGCAAACATGTGGGCATTGGTGCGAATGGATGCGAAAGCATGCACATAACTGGCACGCAAATGGCCGATGTTACAAGGGGCAAAGCGAGGCTATGCGAGCATATGCGAGGCAGGGCTGGCGGGCCGTGCCCGACGAAGATGAGCACTACGTCTGCGCTATAGCGCTCTAGTGCCGCTTTTGATCACGGCTTGGGGCCGAGCATCGATTCTCGACTGCAGCAAGGATGGTCGCACAGCATAGGCTATTGCTGCGCGCCCACGATTGCTTCGGTCAGCCAGGTTCCCATTCTGACGCGCTTCGGGCGATCTGATCACACGGAAAAACCGCCGTACTCAGTGATGAGCGCGACGACGAAATCCATCACAGCGCGGACGGAAGGCGTCTTGCGCAAATCGCGATGGACGAGAAGCCAGATGTCCCGGGAGAACGACGGAATGTCTTCCCCAATCCGCACGAGGTCCGGGTCGGCGTCTCCTAAAAAGTTGGGCAGTCCGGCGACGCCGGCGCCCGCCCGCGCCGCAATGTGATGCCCGCTGATGTCGTTCAACTCACACGCGACCGGCCGTGCCCCAGCAATGCCGAGCAACCATTTCTGCTGCGGCATGTCGGCAAAGCTCTCGTCGTATGCGATAAATTGCCATCGATCCGGCACATCGCGATGCGCATAGTCGCGGCGCGCGTAGAGGCCGAATGGCATCACCCCAAGTTTTCGCGCGAAACTGCCGGTCTCCTCGGGGCGCACCAGCCGGAGAGCCACATCCGCCTCCCGGCGGCTGAGCGATACCTGCTGCGCCTGCGCGGCGAGAGAAAGACGAATATCCGGATAGCGGGACCGGAAGTGCGCGAGATGCGGTGCCAGCAGATGCGCCGCCAGCACCGGCGGAGCGCTGAGCGTGACCTTGCCAATGAGAGGCGTATGCGCAGCCCGCGCAATCCGGGCAACGCCATCCGCTGAACTTTCCATCGCGAGGGCCTGATCGAAGACTTGGCTGCCAATCGCCGTCAAGCGACAGGATCGCGGCAGGCGGTCGATCAACGCCACATCCAGTTCGGCTTCAAGCGCGGCCAGCCGACGGCTGACCGTGGCGTGGTCCACCTTCAAGGCGCGAGCCGCACCGGACAGGGTGCCACTGCGCGCCACTGCCAGGAAATGACGAAGATTTTCCCAATCGGCCATCTGTGCGATTTCTCAAGGTTCACTGGCATATATACTGAATTTTCGCACAGAAATCCTCGGCGTAATTTCGAGACAGATTATTTTCTTAAGGTTGTCTCGATGTCTGTCTCTTTTCCCCTACACCCACGCATTACGCTTGCCGCCGCTGCGCTTGGCTTCGTGGTCGTCCTTCTCGACGTCAGCGTCGTCAACGTCGCACTTGATGCCTTGCGCACGAGCTTCTCAACCGACGTCGCAGGCCTCCAATGGGTCGTCAATGCCTACACGCTCGTCTTCGCCGCCCTGCTGCTCATGGCCGGAGCACTGGGCGACCGCTTTGGCGCGCGGGCCATCTTCATCACCGGCTTCGTTCTCTTCACATTCGCATCGCTTGGGTGCGGGCTGGCGCCGACGCTTGCGACGCTGGTCACGGCGCGCCTCGCGCAAGGCGTCGGCGCCGCGCTGCTGGTCCCGAACTCGTTGTCGTTGCTCCAGCAGGCTTTTCCCGACAAGGAACAGCGGAACCGCGCGGTCGGCTGGTGGGGGGCCGCAGGCGGCATTGCGCTGGCGACCGGCCCGGTAGTCGGCGGCTTTCTGGTGACGCATTTCGGCTGGCGCAGCGTCTTCCTGATCAATATTCCGGTCGGGCTCGTCGGTCTGGCCCTGATCCTGCGCTATTCTGCGCCAAGTCCCAGGAACGAGGGCCGCTCGCTCGATCTGCCTGGTCAGGCCGCCGCCATCATTGCACTCGCATCGCTGGCAACAGCGCTGACGGATGCGGCGCAACTTGGCTGGACGCATCCACGGATTCTCGTGACCCTTATCGTAGCCATCCTCGCCGCAACAGGCTTCCTCCTGATCGAAGCGCGCAGCCGCGCGCCGATGCTGCCGCTGGCATTCTTTTCCAGTTCTGCCTTCTCGATTGCCTCGATCACCGGCGTCGTCGTCAACTTCGCCTACTATGGCCTGATCTTCGTCTTCAGCTTGTTCTTCCAATTGGAGCAGCATCTTTCGCCGCAGGAAACCGGCATGGCCTTTCTGCCGATGACCGTCGTCCTGATGGTCATGAACATCATCGCAGGCCGGTTGATCACACGCCTGGGCGCGCGCCGGCTCATGGTGTTCGGCCTTCTTCTGGCAGCGACCGGATATCTTCTGCTGATCCCGGTCAGTGTCGGCGGCTCCTATTGGCAGCTGGCCATGCCCATGCTGATGGCGGCGAGCGGCATCGCGCTGATGGTGCCGACGATGACGAATGTGACCCTCTCCTCGGTCGATCCATCACGGGCGGGCATCGCGTCGGGGGTTCTCAACACGGCGCGGCAAGTGGGCGGCATGCTCGGCGTCGCCACGTGCGGCTATTTCGTGCGGGATACAGCGACGGCCCCGTTTATGCACGGCATGCATCTCTCACTTATCGTCGCTGTGGTGCTGCTGTGTTTCGGCGCTGCGCTTTCGTTCTTCTGCCTCGACCGGGAGGTCTGAAACGAACGACAGCATTGCTCATGAATCGGCGGCAGTGACCGCCGATAAGCGCCGGGCGCTCATTGACTTTGTAGCGCGAAACCGAAGTTTAGAGGACGGTCTGTTACCTATGTCTCCGGGTCGGACACAGCAGGGCTGGCGGAAGAGGTGGGATTCGAACCCACGGTACGGTTTCCCGCACGCCGGTTTTCAAGACCGGTTCCTTAAACCACTCGGACACTCTTCCATCTGACTGATAAGGTTGAGAAATCCACTCCTGCGAAATTCTCGAAAGCGGCAATTGCTGCCGATTTGCTACCCAATCACTCAATGGCTGGCTTTTTAGCAGCTTTGACCGCAGCGTCAACTTGCTCCGCAGCATGCCCGAGAACTGGGGCGGCTCGCGCGGCTATGGCGAGACGGTCCTCGAATACGATGAGGACGGTGACGAGCAAGGCAGCGGCCTATGACACCGGAAGGGTGGCGGCATCTGCTTCGCGTTCAATGCGTTCTTGCAGCGCATCAGCGACGGCCTTCAGGAACTCCTTGCGGCGGTGGTCTAATGTCACCTCAGCATCAAGCTTCAAGGGCCCGCGAATCTTTTCCATGAACCCGGAGTGATCGAAGCGATCGGACGCCACGTTCACTTCGACCTCATCCATGAAATGAGCAAGAAGAGGCGCCAGGTCGATGGCAGGATCCTTCTGATATTGGATCGCCATCTGCTGAGCGAGTTTGCGCATCTGTATGTATGGGCCGAATTCGGCAGTCATCCAAGTCTCCTGTGATCTGACGCGAGTGATTTAGATAGGTACGCCCTCCTCTCGCGACGAGCTACCCGAAACGTTAGCACGATCGGAAAAGCGACAGCACGATAAGGTATCAGGCCAAACCGTTGCCCTCGGCAAAGCCCTTCAGCCTCTCGCCTGAAAGCCGGTAGCGTATCCACTCGGTCATCGGCTCGGCGCCGATCGCCTCGTAGACCCGGATCGCCGGTTCGTTCCAGTCGAGCACACTCCATTCGAACCGGCCGCAGCCGTACTCGACGGCGATCTGCGCAAGCCGTTTCAGCATCGCCTTGCCGGCGCCGAGCCCGCGCGCTGCCGGCGTCACATACAGGTCTTCGAGATAAAGCCCGTTTCTCGCCTGCCAGGTCGAATAGCTGAAGAACCAGATCGCCATGCCCACAGGTACGCCATCCTCTTCGCAGACCAGCGCCCGGGTCACGGATTTCTCGCCGAAAATGGAGCTTTCGATCGTCTCGACGGTGGCCGCGACCTCGTGCTCGGCCTTTTCGTAGATCGCCAGTTCGCGGATGAAACCGAGCAGCGCCGCGGCGTCCCCGCGGACGGCCTCACGTATGGTCAACGCCATCGAAAACCCTTTGAATTGAATGGGCTGAAGCTATGTCTTGAAGCCGACTTCGGTGTCAAGAGACGTGCCGTGGCCCTCATTCGGCCGCGGTCTTGATCTCGATCACCTCGACCTCATAGGAATACCCGTCCAGCATGCCGTAAGCCTGCTCGATATTCTCGATCTCGGTCTCTGCCCTGCCGATCGCGTCGTCGATCGCTTCACACCGGGATTTCAGCATGCGGCCCAGCACGTCCGTCTCGGGCTTGCGGCCGATGCGGTCGATATGGTTGCGTATGCGGGCGCGGTGGCGCTCCATCTCCAGAATATGGAAGCGGGCATTGACGATCTTGTCGGTCAGCTTGCGCCTTATGGCGGCGACCGGATCGAAGCTTCCCGGCTCGCGCTCGTCGAGAATGATCTCGTTGACCAGCGTTTCGAGAATCACCAGCCCCTGCAGATCTTTCGTGTCGGCGAGTTCCGGGTCGTAACCCGTATCGTCGTAGACTTTTCGGCGTACCGGATCGGAGAGCAGTTCATAGGACACGGTCAGTTTTCCGAATGCATCGACGTCGCCGCCGGCATCCGGATGAACCGTTTTCGCGCGTTTGCGATAGGCAGACTTGATGGCTACGCCATCCGCCTCGCGCGAAACACCAAGCATCTCATAAGGGTCGATCACAGTGTCACCTGTTTTCGGCAAATCCGGTTTCATTGTCTAACGGCTAAGGCCAGCGGTCTCAACCCCTCACCGACTCTTGTGGCCAATTATGGGCAGGGTCATGCCCCTGCCTGTCTTTCCCACAGACTAGTTCTCTTGATCTATCCGCCGTGGCCCAGCGATGCCGCGCGGCCAGGTCAGGCGTCTGCCTTCGGCGACCGGTGCCATCAGGAAGCTGACCAGCACGCAGGGCAGAAGCACGAGGAAGGTCGCGACCAGGCTTATATGTTCGGCGATGAAGCCGAGCAGCGGAGGGACGCCGATCGTCGACAGCATCAGCGTCAGGGACAGCGCCGCAAGGTTTTCCGACGGCTTGCCCTTGCCGAGTGCGATCGTCGTCGAGACAGCCAGCGGAAAAGCAAGCGCCACGCCACAGCCGATCAGGAAAAGTGCCGCACCCGCAAGCGTCAGGTCCGGCGTCGCTACCAGAAGCGCAATCCCGGCTGCGACCGAAACGGCCGAGGCACGCACCAGAACCCTCGGGCCAAAACTATCCCGCAGCATGTCGCCTAAGAGCCGGGTCAACCCCATGCCGATGGTGAAGGCGGCGTAGAGCACGCCGGCAATCGCCGGATCGGCCTGCAACTGTTCGCGCAGGAAAAAGATGCCCCAGTCGTAAATCGCGCCCTCGACGATGCAAAGGCCGAACACCATGACGCAGATCAGCAGGATCGTCCGCTCTGGAAGCACGTAAACCGAACTCTTGCGGTCGGGGGGCGTCTGGGATGCCTGTTCCTTCGGCGTAATGCAGAAGACCAGCAGGCAGGCGGCGATGACGAAACCGGCAGCGAGCGTCTGCTGGACGAAGGGCGTCACCGCCTTCTCGGCCAGGAAGCCGGAACACAAGGATCCGACCAGCAGGCCGACAGACCAGAAACCATGGCTGCGCGACAGCACCTTCCGGCCGGTGCGCTGCTCGATGCCGGCGGAAATCATGTTGGCGGCAACATCGAAAATCGTGCGGAAAAAACCGAACAAAAAGAAGCAGATCACAAACCCGGCGACCGGAAGGGCCGTGAGCGCCGGGCTGAGCAGGGCGCAGATCGGCAAAGTCACGAGCGCCGTCAGCCGCGGGGTCAGACGGTCGTTGATGCGGCCGGCCAGCGGCAGGGCGAGAAATGTGCCCACAGGAGCACTCAGCAGGGCCAGACCGAGCTCGGCCTTGTCGATCCCCATCGAGGCCTGAATGGCCGGCAAACGGGTAAACAGCGAAATGAACAGGATCGCATTGCTGAAATAGAGCAGAGCAGGCGGTAAAAGGCTTTTCATCGAAATGGCATGTCCGGGCGAATCAAACTCCCCCCGGATTTCTGACAGCGTCCTTATTCCTCGACAAGCGGCGATACCGGGACCCTGCCCTGCGCCACCAGCGGGCGAAACATCACGAAAATGTGCGGATAACGGCCAGCTCCGCTTTGAGGCGTCATCATTCTGTAATCATTCGGATTCGTTTGCCTTGAAGAAAGGCGTTGCACGAAAAATTTGCATGCGCCATCTTCTCCTTGCGCGCAAAGGCGCTAGCCTTCTGGTGCTCGCCCCTGGAGAAAACCCGATGCTGGTTCGATATCTTGCAGTCGTTCTGAGTTTCGCTCTCTGTTCCTTTACCGCCGTCAAAGCCGAGGACCCCGTCGCCAACGCCCAGGCGGTGATTTCCAGCCAGATCGCCGCACTCATGAAGGATGACGCGGAAAAGGCCTATTCCTTCGCCTCGCCCGGGATCCGCAGCCTCTATCCAAACAAGGACCGGTTCCTGGATATGGTGCGGAAAACCTATGAACCCGTCTATCACGCAGGCAACTATGCCTTCGGCCGCTCGAAGATGATCGGCGGCGGCGAGGTGGTGCTGCAGGAAGTGATGATCAGCGCCAAGGAAGGCAAGGACTGGACGGCCATCTACGAGATGCGGCTGATGGACGACGGGTCCTACAAGGTCAACGGTGTGCGGATGATCCGCAACACCGCCAGCCAGGGCATCTGACAGCCTCTAGTTAAACCGGATCGATATCGCCCTTCGCCCACATTTCCTGGGTCTCGGCGTAGAAGTCCGCGAAACGGCCTTCGGCGATCGCCTGGCGGATGCCCTTCATCAGATCCTGATAATAGTTCAGGTTGTTCCAGGAGAGCAGCATGCCGCCGAGCGCTTCGTCGGCGCGGACGAGATGGTGCAGGTAGGCGCGGGAATAGTCACGCGCGGCCGGGCAGTTCGATTCCTCGTCCAGCGGCCGCATATCCTCCGCATGGCGGGCATTGCGGATGTTGACCTTGCCGCGGCGGGTGAAGGCGAGCCCATGACGGCCCGAACGGGTGGGCATGACGCAGTCGAACATGTCGATGCCGCGCGCGACCGATTTCAGCATGTCGTCCGGCGTGCCGACGCCCATCAGGTAACGCGGCTTTTCGAACGGCAGGACCGGAAGCGTCGTCTCCAGCATTTTCAGCATGACGTCCTGCGGCTCGCCGACCGCAAGCCCACCGACCGCATAACCCTTCAGATCCAGCTGTTTCAGGCCTTCAGCGGAACGGATACGAAGCTCCGGCTGGTCGCCGCCCTGGACGATACCGAACATCGCCTTGCCGGGCTGATCGCCGAACGCGACGCGGCATCGCTCGGCCCAGCGCAGGGAGAGTTCCATCGCCCGCTGGATTTCCTTCGGCTCGGCCGGCAGCGCCACGCATTCGTCGAGCTGCATCTGGATGTCGGAGCCGAGCAGGCCCTGGATCTCGATCGAACGCTCCGGCGACATATGGTGGAGACTGCCGTCCACATGGCTCTTGAAGGTGACGCCCTTCTCGTCGAGCTTCCGCAAGCCCGAAAGCGACATGACCTGGAAACCGCCGCTATCGGTGAGGATCGGATGTTTCCAGCGGATCAGTTCATGCAGGCCGCCCAGCCGCGCGACGCGCTCCGCGCCGGGGCGGAGCATCAGGTGGTAGGTATTGCCGAGAATGATGTCGGCGCCGGTATCGCGCACCTGGTCGAGATACATGGCCTTGACGGTGCCGACCGTGCCGACCGGCATGAAGGCGGGGGTGCGGATCGTGCCCCGCGGCATGGTGATTTCGCCCAGCCGGGCGCCGCCATCGGTGGCCTTGAGATTGAACTGGAAAGTCTCGGTCATCGGTTGTCCCGGAAAAGCAGGCTGGAATCGCCATAGGAATAGAAGCGGTAGCCGGTTTCGATCGCATGGGCATAGGCCGCGCGCATCGTCTCCAGCCCGCAAAAGGCCGAGACGAGCATGAACAGCGTCGATCGCGGCAGGTGGAAATTGGTCATCAGCATGTCGACCGCCTTGAACCGGTAGCCAGGCGTGATGAAGATGCCGGTCGCGCCGCTCCAGGGTTTTATCGTGCCGTCGTCGGCGGTGGCGCTCTCGATCAGACGCAGCGATGTGGTTCCGACGCAGACGATGCGCCCGCCGGTGCGTTTCACGGCGTTCAGCCGCGCCGCGGTCTCGCCGCTGACGTGGCCGATCTCCTGGTGCATCTTGTGCTCGGCCGTGTCGTCCGCCTTGACCGGCAGGAAAGTCCCTGCCCCGACATGCAGCGTCACGAAATGCCGTTCGACACCGGCGGCTTCGAGGCTCGAGAAAAGCTCCGACGTGAAATGCAGGCCGGCGGTCGGAGCCGCGACGGCACCCTCCTCGCGGGCGTAGATGGTCTGATAGTCCTTTTGGTCCTGCGCATCTTCCGGGCGCTTGGCCGCGATATAAGGCGGCAGCGGAATGTGCCCGACCGACATGATCGCCTCATCGAGCGCCGGACCCGAAAGGTCGAAGCGCAGGGTGACTTCGCCGCCCTCGCCCTTGTCTTCGACGGTTGCCGCGAGCGAACCGATAAGGCAGGCATCCCCACCATGGCCGAATTCGATCCGGTCGCCGATCTTGATGCGTTTTCCAGGCTTGGCGAAGGCCTTCCAGCGATCGGGTGCGACGCGCATGTGCAGCGTCGCGGAAACCTGCTGGCCGCCTGCTCCTTCGCGGTGGCGGATGCCTTCGAGCTGCGCCGGTATGACCTTGGTGTCGTTGAAGACCAGCGCGTCACCCGGCTTCAGGAAACCCGGCAGGTCCGACACGCGGTGATCGGCAAGCACCGGCTCGCCTTCCGGCCTGACGACGAGCAGCCGGGCGCTGTCACGCGGGCTCGCGGGCCTCAGCGCTATATTTTCTTCCGGGAGATCGAAGTCGAAGAGATCGACGCGCATGGATTTTCCAAAAAGCGAAGCCCGCCCCGCCGGCAGACGGAGCGGGCCATTCCTTTAAGTGAGATCAGACGTCGGCGGCGACGCGGACGGACACGATCGAGTCGGGATCCTTGACCGGCTCGCCCTTCTTGATCTGGTCGATGAAGTCCATGCCTTCAATGACCTGGCCCCAGACGGTGTACTGCTTGTTCAGCCAGGGCGCGTCGGTGAAGCAGATGAAGAACTGCGAGTTGGCCGAGTTGGGGCTCTGCGAACGGGCCATGGAGCAGGTGCCGCGAACATGCGGAACGGCGGAGAATTCAGCCTTGAGGTCCGGCTTTTCGGAACCGCCCATGCCGGCGCGGGCCGGGTTGAAGTCCGCACCACCCTGCTTGCCGAACTTCACGTCGCCGGTCTGGGCCATGAAATCGGGAATGACGCGGTGGAAAACCACGCCGTCATAGGCGTTCTCGCGTGCAAGCTCCTTGATGCGGGCGACATGACCCGGCGCCAGGTCGGGCAGAAGCGAGATGACGACCTTGCCCTTGGTGGTTTCCATGATGAGGGTGTTTTCCGGATCCTTGATCTCGGCCATATGCTTTCTCCTTAGTTCGGCACCCGATTGTCGTCTGCGACAGGGGGCGCCCTTCGTTAAATTCCTGCGGCCTACTTCTTGCCGACGGTGACCTTGATCATCTTGTCGGGATCTGTGACTTCGCCATTGCCACCCTGGCCACGCTTGATCTTGTCGACCAGTTCCATGCCGGACACGACCTTGCCGACGGCGGTGTACTGGCCGTCGAGGCTCGGATATTTGGTGAACATGATGAAGAATTGCGAGTTTGCGGAATTCGGGTCCTGAGACCGCGCCATGCCGACGATACCGCGTTCGAACGGTACCTTCGAAAATTCCGCCGGGATATCCGGCATTTCCGAGCCGCCCATGCCGGCACGGGCCGGGTTGAAGCTCTTGCCGCCCTGCTTGCCGAACTGCACGTCGCCCGTCTGCGCCATGAAGCCGTTGATGACGCGATGGAAGACGACATTGTCGTATTCGCCCTTGGCGGCGAGCGCCTTGATCTGCGCCACATGTTTCGGGGCGACTTCCGGCATCAGCTGGATCACCACCGGGCCATCCTTCAGCTGGATGGTGAGGAAATCATCCGGGCCGGCAAGAGCCGGCAGGACCATGGATGCGAGGGCAACAGCGCCGGCGACGGCAAGACGAAGCAGTTTCATGGAAAGATCTCCGGGGTTCGGAAACGATCAGCGTTTCAGCTTGTTGTTCAGGGCCTTGAGGACCGCGGCAGGCACGAAGGCGCTGACGTCACCGCCCATCGCCGCGATCTGCCGGACCAATGTGGCCGTAATGGGCCGCGACGCGGTGCCCGCGGGCAGGAAGACAGTCTGGATATCCGGCGCCATCTGCCGGTTCATGCCTGCCATCTGCATTTCGTAATCGAGATCGGTACCGTCGCGCAGGCCGCGGATCAACAGGCTTGCGCCGTTGGCGCGCGCGGCATCGACCACCAGCTTGTCGAAGGAAACGACGGAAACGTGGCCGGCCCTACCCGGCAGCGCTTCGGCAAGCGAGGCGCTGATGAGTTCCGCCCGTTCCTCGAAGGTGAACATCGGCACCTTGCCCGGATGAATGCCGATCGCGACGATCACCTTGTCCGCGACATTCAGCGCCTGGACGAGCACGTCCAGATGGCCATGGGTCATCGGATCGAAAGAACCGGGATAAAAAGCGGTGGTCATGCCGAGGTCCGGACCTGTTTCAGCGAAATTCCACGCCTTTTGTCATGGAAGCCGCCCAACCGCAAGCATCTCCCAATTATGAACGAAAGATGAATTGTCCGTTCAAGGGCGTTTCAGCGGCGCTGTGGTCTCATGACGATCGTGGCGGGCGAAAGACCCGTGCGTATCTCGGGAGAAACGACGACAAATGCTGGCTTTGATGGTGTTGGGAGCCGTGGTTCTCGCTTTTGCATTGGAGGCCTTCGTAGTCGCCTTCGGACCGGAATAAGCCTGAAAAAGACTCTGAATTCTGAACGCCAGATGAACAGAGCATTCAAGGACGCTTCAGAGCCACACGGTTAAGTAACTCTCAAAATGCGGTGGAACCTGTTTGCGCGATGCGCGTTCAGGCTAACAAGAAGGACAGATGGCGATGATCGCGAGAAGGAAAACGATCATGCTGGACAAGATCACCATGATCAACCTGGTCTGGACGGCCATGATTGCGGTGATGCTGACGGCAACGGTAACCCTTTATCAAGATAAATCCCAATTGGCAGATCTGAATTATCCGCAGGTAACGGGCCGTTATAGCGATCTCTCGTACTACTGAGGCGGATACACGGACGAGAAAGGAACCCCATGTTCGTGACGTTGACAGTACTTGCAGGTTTGATCAGCATCATGTTCGTGGCTTCCGTGGCCTCAACGATTTCCGAACTCCGGCGCGAACGCGCCGACATGAAGGATTTCCGGGATTTCTCGCGCCGCCACAGCGTGTTCTGACCGATTGCGCGATTTGACCATTTGACGGTAGCGAACCGCGTTCCCGCAGACTTTCCCGTCGCAAGCGGTTCAAACAAAAGCCGGAGGATTTTCATCCTCCGGCTTTTTATTTTGTCAGGCTTTTGATTGAGGTGCGGCTTATTCCGCCGCACCCTCGTCCGTCGGGTCAGCTTCCGGGGCGGCAGCGCCGAGATCACCGGTCTCGCTGGTGATTTCCTCCGGCAGGCCGTTGCCGTTTTCCTCTTCGCCTTCCGGCTCGCTGATACGCTCGACCGAGACAACCTTCTCGTCCTTGGCAGTCGAGAAGATCGTGACGCCCTTCGTGGCGCGGCTGGCGATGCGGATGCCGTTGACCGGCACGCGGATCAGCACGCCGCCGTCGGAGACGAGCATGATCTGGTCGTTGTCCTCGATCGGGAAGGCGGCGACGAGTTCGCCGATCTCTGCGGTCTTGGACGTATCGGTGGCGCGGATGCCCTTGCCGCCGCGGCCGGAGGTGCGGAAGTCGTAGGAGGAGGACCGCTTGCCGAAGCCCTTTTCGGAAACCGTCAGCACGAACTGCTCGCGGGCCTTAAGTTCCTCGTAACGGTCGTCGGCGAGCTGTCCCTCTTCGGTGACTTCCTCACCCACAAGAGCGATATCCTCCTCGTCGACGCCGGCGGCGCGACGTTCGGCCGCCGAACGCTTGAGATAGGCCGCGCGCTCCCAGGGCTCTGCGTCCACATGGCCGACAATGGTCATGGAGATGATCCGGTCGCTGTCACCGAGCGTAATGCCGCGTACGCCAATCGAATTGCGGCCGGCAAAAACACGCACGTCACCGACGGGGAAGCGAATGCACTGGCCGAGCGCGGTGGTCAGCAGCACGTCGTCCTGATCGGTGCAGGTCTCGACGGAGAGGATTTCGTCGCCCTCTTCCTCCAGCTTCATGGCGATCTTGCCGTTGCGGTTGACCTGCACGAAGTCCGACAGCTTGTTGCGGCGAACGGTGCCGCGGGTCGTCGAGAACATCACGTCCAGGTTTTCCCAGGTCGTTTCGTCCTCGGGCAGCGGCATGATCGTGGTGATGCGTTCGCCCGGCTCCAGCGGCAGCATGTTGATCAGCGCCTTGCCGCGGGACTGCGGCGTGCCGATCGGCAAGCGCCAGACCTTTTCCTTGTAGACGATGCCGCGCGAGGAGAAGAACAGAACCGGCGTGTGGGTGTTGGCCACGAACAGGCGCGTGACGAAATCCTCGTCGCGCGTCGCCATGCCGGAACGGCCCTTGCCGCCGCGACGCTGGGCGCGATAGGTGCCGAGCGTGACGCGCTTGATGTAACCGAGATGCGAAACGGTGACGACCATGTCCTCGCGGGCGATGAGATCCTCATCGTCCATTTCCAGGCCGGCATCAAGAATTTGCGTGCGGCGCGGCGTGCCGAATTCGTCACGCACGGCAGCGAGCTCTTCCTTGACGATCGTCTGGATGCGCAGGCGCGACGACAGGATGTCGAGATAGTCGCTGATTTCGGCGCCGATCTTGTTGAGTTCGTCGCCGATTTCGTCACGGCCAAGTGCCGTCAGGCGGGCGAGACGGAGCTCGAGAATGGCGCGCGCCTGTTCCTCGGAGAGATTGTAGGTGCCGTCTTCATTGATCCTGTGGCGCGGATCGTCGATAAGGCGGATCAGCGCATCGACGTCCTGAGCCGGCCAACGACGGGTCATCAACTGCTCGCGCGCCGTCTGCGGATCGGGCGCGCGGCGGATCAGGAGAATGATCTCGTCGATATTGGCAACCGCGATCGCAAGGCCCACCAGGACGTGGGCGCGTTCGCGAGCCTTGCGCAGCAGATATTTCGTGCGCCGGCTAACCACTTCCTCGCGGAAGGACACGAAGGCGCGCAGCATGTCGAGCAGCGCGAGCTGTTCCGGCTTGCCGCCGTTCAGCGCCACCATGTTGCAGCCGAAGGAGGTCTGCAGCGGCGTGTAGCGATAGAGCTGGTTGAGGATCACGTCGGCATTGGCATCGCGCTTCAGCTCGACGACGACCCGGTAGCCCTGGCGGTCGGATTCGTCGCGCAGGTCGGAAATGCCCTCGATACGCTTTTCGCGCACCAGTTCGCCGATCTTCTCGACCATGGTCGCCTTGTTCACCTGGAAGGGAACTTCGGTGATGATGATCTGCTCGCGATCGCCGCGCATCGGCTCGATTGCCGCGACGCCGCGCATGATCACCGAGCCGCGACCGGTCTCGTAGGCGGAACGGATACCGGCCCGCCCGAGGATCAATGCGCCTGTCGGAAAGTCCGGACCGGGAATGATCTCCATCATTTCGGGAAGTTCGATCGCCGGGTTGTCGATCAGGGCGATGCAGCCGTTGATCACTTCCACCAGATTGTGCGGCGGGATGTTGGTCGCCATGCCGACGGCGATGCCGCCTGCGCCGTTGACCAGAAGGTTCGGGAATTTCGCCGGCACTACGACGGGCTCGGAGAGCGTGCCGTCGTAGTTGTCGCGGAAATCGACCGTTTCCTTGTCGAGGTCGTCGAGCAGCGCGTGGGCCGCTTTCTCGAGGCGGCACTCGGTGTAACGCTCGGCCGCCGGCGGATCGCCGTCGATCGAACCGAAATTGCCCTGGCCGTCGATCAGCGGCAGGCGGAGCGACCAGTCCTGCGCCATGCGCGCCAGCGCGTCATAGATCGCCGAGTTGCCGTGGGGATGGAATTTACCCATCACGTCCCCGGTGACACGGGCGCATTTGACGTATTTCTTGTTCCAGTCGATGCCGAGTTCCGACATGCCGTAGAGGATTCGCCGGTGGACCGGCTTCAATCCGTCGCGGACGTCAGGAAGGGCGCGGCTGACGATGACGCTCATGGCGTAATCGAGGTACGACCGCTGCATCTCTTCCATGATGGAAATGGGTTCGATGCCTGGAGGCAGCTTTCCGCCGCCGGGTGTGCTTTGCTCAGTCAAATCGGATCACGATCTCTGTTCGGAATCAGTTTCTTTTTTATAGCGGAAAGCGGTTCCGAGCGCCAATTTCCACAATGGTTTTGAACAGCTTTTGCGGCTTTAACACGGCTTTTGAACGAGGTCGAAACATGCCGCGACGCTGACGGGGTGGGCTTTCTTTCGCTGCCGGCCTGTCCTAACAATCTTCGCATGCGACTGCAAGGATTGCAGCCTGACAGGGAGACGATATGGCGACCCCCGATATGCTGGTCAATGCCCTGACCACGATGCTCGTGACACTCGATCCGCCGGGGCTCGCGCCGGTCTTTCTGGGCCTGACCGCCGGTATGACCGCCGTCCAGCGCCGCCAGGTCGCCTTCCGCGGATCGCTGATCGCCTTCGGCATCCTCGCCGTCTTCGCGCTGTTCGGCTCCAACGTGCTCGGGATGCTCGGGATATCGATCGGTGCCTTCCGTATTGCCGGCGGCCTGCTGCTCTTCTGGATCTCCTTCGAAATGGTGTTCGAAAAACGCCAGGAGCGGAAGGAGAAGACATCCCAGGCAGCGATCACCATCGACCACATCCACAATATCGCGGTGTTTCCGCTGGCGCTGCCGCTGATTGCCGGACCGGGCGCGATCTCGGCCACCGTCCTGCTTTCCGGCACCCTGCCCGGCGTCCTCGACCGCGCGCTTTTCATCGGCGTCATCGCGCTGATCATGCTGCTCGTCTACGCAACGCTTCTGGTCGCCGAACGGCTCGACCGTTTTCTCGGCGTCACCGGAAGGGCGATCCTCACCCGCCTGCTCGGCGTGATCCTCGCGGCGCTCTCCGTTCAGTTCGTGGTCGACGGGGTGCGCTCGGCCTTCAATCTCTAAGGCTCGCGGTCTTCGGGTGAGATCCAGCCTTGGGCAAGACCGCACGACAGAGCGGAATTTTCTGCTAAAACGCGATTCATCTCACCTTACTCGAAGGTCTTCATGATGCGCCGCCTGTTGCGCCGGCTCCTGCCGGAAGCCACTCCCGTCAGCCCCAGGGAAAGACTGCGCGCAGCACTTGGCGCGCTCTTGGGGATACTGGTGACGGGGTTGCTGGGAAGTCTGGCTTTGAAGGCGGATGCTACGCTTCCGGCGCTGGTCGCCCCCATGGGAGCTTCGGCCGTGCTGCTGTTTGCGGTGCCCTCCAGCCCGCTTGCCCAGCCCTGGTCGATCCTTGGCGGCAATATCGTCGCCGCCCTTGTCGGGGTGACTGCCGCGCTTTCGATACCCAACCCCTTCCTGGCCTCTGCGGTGGCAATCGGCGTTGCCATCGCCGCGATGATGACCCTTCGATGCCTGCATCCCCCGAGCGGGGCGATCGCCCTGACCGCGGTCTTGGGCGGACCGGCTATCCACGAACTCGGATATGGTTTCGTGATCTGGCCGGTCGCCGGCAATTCGCTGGCCCTGCTGCTCATCGCGCTCGCCTTCAACAATCTAACGGGCCGCCGATACCCGCACGCGGCCAAGCCGACGGCAGCCGATCACCGCACGACCGATCCGGCCTCGATCCAGCGCATCGGCTTTACCTCCGCCGATCTCGACGATGTCCTGAAAGAATACGACGAGTTCCTGGATATCGACCGCGACGACCTCGAAACGATCCTGCGGCGGACGGAACTGCGCTCCTATCGCCGGCGTGCCGGTCATCTCGATTGCGCCAGCATCATGTCACGCGATGTGGTGGCGGTGGCTCCGGACAATTCGCTCAAGGAGGCACACGACCTGATGCGTGCCCACCATTTCAAGGCGTTGCCGGTCACCAACGACAGGGCGGAAGTGGTTGGCATCGTCACCCAGACCGATTTCCTCGACAAGGCGAACTGGACGAGGGGCCGGCCAAAAATCGGATTTGCACAGCGCCTGCGCCTCGTCCTGTCGGGTGCCAGCGCGCCGAACGACACGGTCAAGGACATCATGACGGCGCCGGTCAAAACGGTTGGCCCGGATACGCCGATCGCAGACGCGATTGTTATCTTCGCCGAAGAGGGGCTGCACTACCTGCCGGTAACCCGGGAGAACAACAAACTGGTCGGCATTCTCTCGCAATCGGACGTACTGGTCGCGATGCTCGCCGACAAGGCGGCCGCCTGATCGACAATTCAGGCAGCTGCCGTTTTATAAATAGATGCCGGTCGACCGATCAGAACGGAATGTCGTCGTCGAGATCGCGCGAGAAATTGCCGCCCGCCGGCTGGCTGCCGGAAGACTGACCGCCGCGGCTCGCACCGCCCGCAGCAGGCCTGCGCTCGTAATCGTCGCCGCCGCCGAAGTCGTTGCCGCCGAAATCGCTGCCGACCCGATTGCCGCCGCCACCGCCGCCGAAACCGGCACGGTCACCGCCGCCCTCGCCGCGACCATCCAGCATGGTCAGCGTCGAGTTGAAGCCCTGGAGTACGATTTCCGTCGAATAACGGTCGTTGCCGGTCTGGTCCTGCCACTTGCGGGTCTGCAGCGCGCCTTCGATGTAAAGCTTGGCGCCCTTCTTCACATATTGCTCGACGACCTTGCAGAGGCCCTCGTTGAAGACGACGACCGTATGCCATTCGGTCTTCTCGCGGCGTTCGCCGTTGTTGCGATCGCGCCAGGTTTCGGATGTGGCGATGCGAAGGTTGGCGATCGGCCGGCCGTCCTGCGTCCGGCGGATTTCAGGATCAGCCCCCACATTCCCCACCAGGATTACCTTGTTCACACTACCAGCCATATTCGTCACCTCATCTGCCGCCCGGTAACGGCACCAAAAATCAATCGCGGCACTCTAGCCCATCGGGCCCAGCCATTGGGTCTTTGCGATCTTTAATCCACAGGCAAATTTGTTCTTTATTTGTTCTATTTTATTCCTATAGTGCTGTCAACCGACTCGGGAACGGCGTTGCACGGCAGCAGTTTCGTCTCGACAGTCGTGGATCAATCACTACATAAGGGCCTTCGATCCTCCCGAGAGCATGAAGATGAGCGAACTGAAGAGCATTTCCATACGTGGTGCGCGCGAGCATAATTTGAAGGGCATCGATCTCGATTTGCCCCGCAATTCGCTGATCGTCATGACCGGCCTGTCCGGTTCGGGCAAGTCTTCGCTCGCCTTCGACACGATCTATGCGGAAGGCCAGCGGCGTTATGTCGAAAGTCTTTCGGCCTATGCGCGCCAGTTCCTGGAGATGATGCAGAAGCCGGATGTCGACCAGATCGACGGACTTTCCCCGGCAATCTCGATCGAGCAGAAGACCACCTCCCGCAATCCTCGCTCGACGGTCGGCACGGTCACCGAAATCTACGACTATATGCGCCTGCTTTTTGCGCGCGTCGGGGTGCCCTATTCGCCGGCAACGGGCCTGCCGATCGAAAGCCAGACGGTCAGCCAGATGGTCGACCGCATCCTCGCCTTCGAGGAAGGCACGCGTCTTTATATCTTGGCGCCTATGATCCGCGGGCGTAAAGGCGAGTACAAGAAGGAACTCGCCGACCTGATGAAAAAGGGGTTCCAGCGCGTCAAGGTGGACGGCCAGTTCTACGAGATCGCCGACGTCCCGGCGCTCGACAAGAAATACAAGCACGATATCGATGTCGTCGTGGACCGGCTCGTGGTTCGCTCCGATATCGCCGCGCGCCTGGCGGACAGCCTTGAAACCTCGCTGAAGCTGGCCGACGGGCTGGCGGTTGCCGAATTCGCCGACAAGCCGCTGCCGCCGGAAGAGACTTCGGCCGGCGGATCCGCGAACAAGTCCCTCAATGAAACACACGAACGGGTGCTGTTTTCGGAAAAATTCGCCTGCCCCGTTTCCGGATTTACCATTTCGGAAATCGAGCCGCGGCTGTTTTCGTTCAACAATCCCTTTGGCGCCTGCCCCACCTGCGACGGTCTCGGCTCGCAGCAGAAGGTGGACGAAGCGCTGATCGTGCCGGAGCCTGCCCGGACGCTGCGCGACGGCGCGATTGCGCCATGGGCGAAATCCACGTCGCCCTATTACAACCAGACGCTGGAAGCGCTGGGCAAGGTTTTCGATTTCAAGCTGTCCAGCCGCTGGAACGAGCTTTCTGCGACGGCGCAGAAAGCCATCCTCGAGGGCACGGAGGAAAAGATCGAATTCCACTATGCCGACGGCGCCCGCTCCTACAAGACGGTCAAGAATTTCGAAGGCATCGTGCCGAACCTCGAGCGCCGCTGGAAGGAAACCGACAGCGCCTGGGCGCGCGAGGAGATCGAACGCTACATGTCGGCAGCTCCCTGCCCGGCCTGCAACGGCTATCGCCTCAAGCCGGAAGCGCTCGCCGTGAAGATCAACAAGCTGCATATCGGCCAGGTCACCGAGATGTCGATCCGTGTTGCCCGCGATTGGTTCGAGGTGCTTCCGGAACAGTTGAACGCCAAGCAGAACGAGATCGCGGTCCGCATTCTGAAAGAAATCCGCGAACGCCTGCGGTTCCTGAACGATGTCGGCCTCGATTATCTCAGCCTGTCGCGCAATTCCGGCACGCTCTCCGGCGGAGAAAGCCAGCGCATTCGGCTTGCCTCGCAGATCGGATCCGGCCTGACCGGGGTGCTCTACGTGCTCGACGAACCGTCGATCGGCCTGCACCAGCGCGACAATGCCCGGCTGCTCGATACGCTGAAACACCTGCGTGATATCGGCAATACGGTGATTGTCGTCGAGCATGACGAGGACGCGATCATGACCGCCGACTACGTCGTCGATATCGGCCCTGCGGCCGGCATTCATGGCGGACAGGTTGTTGCCGAAGGCACGCCCAGCGAAGTGATGGCCAATCCGAAATCGCTGACCGGCAAATATCTGTCGGGCGAGCTCGGCGTGCCGGTACCGGCGGAACGCCGCAAGCCGAAAAAGGGCAAGGAGATCAAGGTTTTTGGCGCCCGCGGCAATAACCTCAAGAATGTCACGGCTGCCATTCCGCTCGGCGTGTTCACCGCTGTGACAGGCGTGTCCGGCGGCGGCAAGTCGACCTTCCTGATCGAGACGCTTTACAAATCCGCCGCACGCCGCGTGATGGGCGCCCGCGAAATCCCGGCCGAGCACGACAGGATCGACGGTTTCGAGCATATCGACAAGGTGATCGATATCGACCAGTCGCCGATCGGCCGCACGCCGCGTTCGAACCCGGCAACCTATACCGGCGCCTTCACGCCGATCCGCGACTGGTTTGCCGGCCTGCCGGAGGCAAAGGCGCGCGGCTACCAGCCGGGCCGTTTCTCGTTCAACGTCAAGGGCGGCCGCTGCGAGGCCTGCCAGGGCGACGGCGTCATCAAGATCGAGATGCACTTCCTACCGGACGTCTACGTCACCTGCGACGTCTGCCATGGCAAGCGCTACAATCGCGAGACGCTCGACGTCACCTTCAAGGGCAAGTCGATCGCCGACGTGCTCGAGATGACGGTCGAGGAAGGCGTCGAGTTCTTCTCGGCGGTGCCGGCGGTCCGCGACAAGCTGCAATCGCTTTTCGATGTCGGTCTCGGTTACATCAAGGTCGGCCAGCAGGCCAATACGCTTTCGGGTGGCGAGGCGCAGCGCGTCAAGCTAGCCAAGGAATTGTCGAAACGTTCGACGGGGCGCACGCTTTATATCCTCGACGAGCCGACGACCGGCCTGCATTTCCATGACGTCGCCAAGCTTCTGGAAATGTTGCAGGAACTGGTGAACCAGGGCAATTCCGTGGTGGTCATCGAGCACAATCTCGAGGTCATCAAGACGGCCGACTGGATCATCGATATCGGCCCGGAGGGCGGCACGGGCGGCGGCGAAGTGGTCGCGGCCGGCACGCCCGAGCAGATCGTAAAGGAAAAGCGGTCCTATACCGGCCACTTCCTGAAGGAACTGCTGGAGCGCCGGCCGATGAAGAAGGTGGAAGCGGCGGAGTGAACCTCCGCACAAGGGAGGCAATTCATGACCAAAGCCGGCACAATTCGCACTGGCATCGGCGGCTGGACCTTCGAGCCATGGGAAGGCACGTTCTATCCTGAAAAACTGGCAAAAAAGAAGCAACTCGAATATGCGGCCAGCAAACTGAAGGTCATCGAGGTCAACGGCACCTATTACGGTTCGCAGAAGCCCGAGACATTTGCCAAGTGGGCATCGGAAGTGCCGGACGGCTTCATCTTTTCGTTGAAGGCGAGCCGCTTCACCACCAACCGCAAGGTCCTCGCCGAAGCGGGAGAATCGATCGAAAAATTCCTGACCCAGGGCCTGACCGAGCTTGGCGACCATCTCGGGCCGTTGCTCTGGCAGTTTGCGCCGACCAAGAAGTTCGAAGCGGATGATTTCGAGGCCTTCCTGAAACTGCTGCCGAACAAGCTGGACGGCTTGAAGCTGACCCATGTGGTCGAGGTCCGCAACGACAGTTTCAAGGTGCCGGAATTCATCGCGCTGCTGGCGAAATACAATATCGCACCCGTCTGCGCCGACCATTTCGACTATCCGATGATCGCGGATGTCACGGCGGATTTCGTCTACACGCGCCTGCAGAAGGGGTCGGACGACATCAAGACCTGTTATGCGGAAGAAGATATGAAAGCCTGGGCGAAAAGGCTGGAAACCTGGGCCGAGGGCGGGGTGCCCGACGACCTGCCGCTGGTCGACGAGAAGCGTGAAGTCAAGAAGGAGCCGCGCGACGTCTTCGCCTTCTTCATCCACGAGGGCAAGGTGAACGCGCCCTATGGCGCGATGGCGATGCGTGATCTCCTGGAAAGCCGGAGCTAGGGATCCAGCCGTATGCCGGCATGGGCGGCGAGATCTTCGGCCGTCATGCCACTGCCGGCCCGCTTGCCGGCTTCGCCATGCAGATAGACGCCCGCCCCGGCTGCTTCGAAGGCCGGCATGCCCTGGGCGAGCAACGCGCCGATCATGCCCGCCAGAACGTCGCCGGAACCGGCGGTCGCCAGCCACGGCGGCCCGTTGGTATTGATGTAGGCGCGCCCATCGGGGCTGGCGATCACCGTATCGGCGCCCTTGTAGACAATGGCGGCGTGGGCGCGGGCGGAAGCCGCCACCGCCTTTTCCACCTTGCTCAGGTTGCCATCCGCGGCGATGTCGGGAAAAAGCCGGCCGAATTCGCCCTCGTGCGGTGTCAGCACCAGATGGGGCTCTCCGCCGGCAAAGGCATCGAACAGGTCCGAAGGCTTTTCCTTGAAGGAGGTAATCCCGTCTGCGTCGAGCACCAGCGGGCGATCCTTAAGCGCCAGCGCGAACTGTCGTGTTTTCTTGCCGACGCCAAAACCCGGTCCGAGCACAAAAGCGGCGAGTTTTGCCGAACCGAGCCAGTTTTCCAGATCTTTCACCGTGTCGACCGGATGCAGCATGATTGCAGTCAGCGAGGCCGCGTTGACCGGGATGGCATCGCTCAGCGAGCCGACGGTCACCAGCCCTGCCCCCGCCTTCAGGCCCGCTATCGCCGACAGCCGAGCCGCACCGGTCTTGCCGGCCTCTCCGGAGAATACGGCTAGATGCCCGCGGCGGTATTTGTGGGTTTCGCTTCCCGGCTCAGGCAAGAGACTGCGCCACAATTCCGGTCGGTTTTCCCTCGTCTCGCCGGCAACCTCACGGATGACACGGGCCGGAATGCCGATATTGAAAACCTCGATGTCACCACACAGTGACCTCCCCGGCAACAGCAGATGTCCCGGTTTTCGGGTCATGAAGGTGACGGTATGCGCGGCCTGGAAGGCGGCCCCGAGCGGGACGCCACGCCTTCCGCAGAGGCCGGACGGCAGGTCGACGGCGATAACCGGTATCCGCGCCTCGCCGACATTGCGGATGACATCCGCGACAATGTCGGGCACGTCGCGCGTCAGGCCGGCGCCGAACAGCGCATCGACCACCACGTCACCCGCGATCGGCCGGTAGGTCTGGAGCGGCTCCGAGGGCAGGTCGCAGTGCTCGCGCGCCTGCCTGGCATCCCCCGCCAGCTTCTGCAGGTCACCCAGATGATGGACGCGAACGGACGCGCCGGCTTCGGCAAGCGCGCGGGCCGCCACATATCCGTCGCCGCCGTTGTTTCCGGGGCCGCACAGCACGACAAAACGCAACGCGCCTGGAAATTGTCGAAGCGCGGCCGCTGCAACGGCCTGCCCAGCCCGCTCCATCAGCTCGAAGGACGGAATGCCGTATCGGGCAGAGGCGGCGTCCGCCGCCGCCATCTCGTCGGGTGTGAGGAGCAATGAGCCAAGCGAAGCATCCATAGGCGCAATTGAACGGAAAGCTGGTCAGAAAACAAGCGCCGTCTCGCCACCCAGATAGACATAAAAATTATGCAAATGCCTAAATTTAAGCCATCACATAGCGTACATTTATAAACTCTAAAATATCGAAAAAACTTCGAAAAACTCCGATTCTTGTGCCGCAACGCACAAATTTTGAGAAAAACGGAAGCGATTTTGTCGCTGAAGCTGCTGTTTTGTCGGGAATTAGTGAAAAACCCTATTATTCTTTTGAAAGTGTCGCATGAGTTTGGCACGATAACTGCATTGGCATGGGCGAGCGGGTAACAGCCTGCTTCAAGAGAGAAGCGGAGATATGGTTTCTCATGAAAAAGATCGAAGCGATCATCAAGCCTTTTAAGCTGGACGAAGTGAAGGAAGCCCTTCAGGAGGTCGGTTTGCAGGGTATCACAGTGACCGAAGCCAAGGGTTTTGGCCGCCAGAAGGGCCATACCGAGCTCTATCGCGGCGCAGAATACGTCGTCGATTTTCTGCCCAAGGTCAAAGTTGAGGTCGTCCTGGCGGACGAGAACGCGGATGCTGTCATCGAAGCCATCCGTAATGCGGCACAGACTGGACGGATTGGAGACGGCAAGATATTCGTTTCCAATGTGGAGGAAGTCATCCGCATCCGCACCGGTGAAACGGGCGTGGACGCCATCTAAACGCCCCCAATAAACGCCCTAGGGCCAAAAGGCCGGGGTTTCATCGTCATCGTACATCGAGGAAGGTCATATGACGAGCGCAAGCGAAATCATGAAACAAATCAAGGAAAACGACGTCAAGTTCGTGGACCTGCGCTTTACCGACCCCAAGGGCAAGCTACAACACGTCACCATGGACGTCGTCTGCGTCGATGAGGACATGTTCGCCGACGGCGTCATGTTCGACGGTTCCTCGATCGGCGGCTGGAAGGCCATCAACGAGTCGGACATGGTGCTGATGCCCGACCCGGCGACGGTCCACATGGATCCGTTCTTCGCCCAGTCGACCATGGTCATCTTCTGCGACATCCTCGACCCGATTTCCGGTGAAGCCTATAACCGCGATCCGCGCGGCACCGCCAAGAAGGCAGAAGCTTATCTGAAGGCATCCGGTATCGGCGATACCGTATTTGTCGGTCCGGAGCCGGAATTCTTCGTCTTCGACGACGTCAAGTACAAGGCCGACCCTTATAACACGGGCTTCAAGCTCGACTCGTCCGAACTGCCGTCCAACGACGACACGGACTACGAGACCGGCAATCTCGGCCACCGCCCGCGCGTCAAGGGCGGCTACTTCCCGGTTCCGCCGGTCGACAGCCTGCAGGACATGCGCTCCGAAATGCTGACCGTGCTCGCCGAAATGGGCGTGGTCGTGGAAAAGCATCACCACGAAGTGGCTTCCGCCCAGCACGAACTCGGCGTCAAGTTCGATACCCTGGTGCGCAACGCCGACAAGATCCAGATCTACAAGTATGTCGTGCACCAGGTCGCCAATGCCTATGGCAAGACGGCGACCTTCATGCCGAAGCCGATCTTCGGCGACAACGGCTCGGGCATGCACGTGCACCAGTCGATCTGGAAGGACGGCAAGCCGACCTTCGCCGGCGACGAATATGCCGGCCTTTCCGAGAGCTGCCTCTTCTATATCGGCGGCATCATCAAGCATGCCAAGGCGATCAACGCCTTCACCAACCCGACGACGAACTCCTACAAGCGTCTCGTCCCGGGTTATGAAGCACCGGTTCTGCTCGCTTACTCGGCCCGCAACCGCTCGGCTTCGTGCCGCATCCCCTTCGGCACCGGACCGAAGTCGAAGCGCGTCGAAGTCCGCTTCCCGGATCCGCTGGCAAACCCCTATCTTGCCTTCGCCGCCATGCTGATGGCCGGCCTCGACGGCATCAAGAACAAGATCCATCCCGGCAAGGCCATGGACAAGGATCTCTACGACCTGCCGCCGAAGGAGCTGAAGAAGATCCCGACCGTCTGCGGTTCCCTGCGCGAAGCCCTCGAAAACCTCGATCGCGACCGCAAGTTCCTGACCGCCGGCGGCGTCTTCGACGACGACCAGATCGACGCCTATATCGAGCTCAAGATGGTGGAAGTGATGCGCTTCGAAATGACGCCGCATCCGGTCGAGTTCGACATGTATTATTCGGCCTGATCCGACTGGGCGCGATTTCCGCGCTCGGCTGCGTTGAGAACGGCGGGCCGCAAGCCCGCCGTTTTCCATTTCGCCGAGCCTTGTGGCTTGCGCCTCCATTGCCGGTGTGCCGATGACCTCCCCCAACTCTCCACGACCGCGCCCGACCGACTGGGTGATCTTCGCGCTTGTGCCCGTGTTCTTTTCCAGCAACCTGATCTTCGGGCGCGGCGTGATCGGCGAGATCGGGCCGTTCATCACCGCCTTCATCCGCTGGGCCGGAGCAACGCTGATCATCGTGCCGCTGCTGTATTTCGACTGGGCCGCCGCCTGGACCTTTGTGCGCCGGCATACCTGGCTCTGGCTGTGGCTGGGTTTCCTGAGCATCGGCATCAGCGGCGGCTTGGTTTATTGGGCGCTGACGCTGACGACGGCATCGAACGCGACGCTGATCTACACGACCTCGTCGCTGTTCATCATCCTTTTCGAATGGCAGTTTTCCGGTCGCCGGATCGGCTGCCGGGAGCTTTTGGGCATGGCGGTCGCATTCGCCGGCGTGGCGGTGATCGTGCTGCGTGGCGATGTCGGCGCCTTGGCGCACATGGATTTTAATGTCGGCGACCTCGGCATGCTCGTGGCGGCGATCGCCTTTGCGATCTATTCGCTCCTGCTGCGCCGCCCGGCGGCCCAGGCGATCCGGCCATTTACGCTGTTCGGGCTGATCGGCTTTTCCGGGTCGCTCCTCCTGCTGCCCCCAGCGCTCTGGGAACTCTTCAATGGCGGGCTGCTGCCGACGACGTTTTCAGCCTGGTCGAAGATTGCCGGCATCATCCTGTTTGCCTCGCTCGCAGCCTTCTTCTGCTTTCAGCATACGGTGCGGATATTTGGCCCGGCGACGGCGGGAGTGACGCTTTACATGATGCCGCCGGTCTCTATCGTCATGGCGGTGATATTCCTTGGCGAGACTTTTGAAAGATATCACGCGCTCGGCATCGTTCTGGTGCTTGGCGGCATAGTGCTGGCGACCACCCGGCCGCGGAGGCTTGCTAAGCCTTAAGTCTATCCCGTGGAACGAAGCCGGCCGGTCTGCATTAATCTCTTGATGTCGGAGAATTTTATTCCCACATTAGGATGCGAAAGGACATCGCACCATGAAACAACGCAACGCTAAATTTACCATCGGAGAAGTGGTCCGCCACAAGGTCTTTCCGTTCCGGGGCGTCGTGTTCGATGTGGATCCGGAATTCGCCAATACGGAAGAATGGTGGAATTCCATTCCCGCGGAAATCCGGCCGAACAAGGACCAGCCCTTCTATCATCTCCTCGCGGAGAATGACGAGACGGAGTATGTGGCCTATGTTTCAGAGCAGAATCTGGAACATGACGAAAACGATGCTCCGCTGCGCAATCCGCAGGTCTACCAGATCTTCGATCGCGGCCCGTCCGGTCAGTTGAAGCCCAAGATCATACTGGCCCACTAACCTCTATTCGCAACACCCAGAAAAGGCGTCGGCTTTCTGCCGGCGCTTTTTTCATGTCCAGAATCAGAAAGCCCGGCGCATGGCCGGGCTTCGAACTGTTGGTTCCGACTGGAACTTACTGACCCTGCTTTGCAGAGTTCTGGGCGTCTTCCAGCTTCTTGCGGGTCTCTTCCGCCTTGCGCTGCATGCCTTCTTCGAGGCTGCGCTGGCTCTGAGCGATCTGTTCCTGCGGCATGGCCGGACCGTCGAATACGCCGGTGAAGCCGGTGAGCGGAACCTTGATCGGGTTTGGAGCGCGGCGGAAATTGATCGAGGTGAAGACCACCTCGCCGCCCTTCTTGAGGCTGGCGATCATCGCGTCCGTCAGCGGCACTTCGGCGGTGCACTTGTCCGGAAGGCAAACGATGTAATCGAGCTTCTGGCCCTTGCCGCCGTCGATCTGCATGACGATGCCGGGCGGCACGAGGCGCGCGGTCGGTACCGAAACCTGCATGATCTTGCGGTTGACCTTGCCTTCGACCGTGATCAGGCCGACGGCGGTGATGAGCTGACCGTTCTGGGCGGCAATGACGTTCTGCACGACGCAGAGATCGCTGTCGTCCTGCTTGGTGCAGGTCTTGAACCAGCCGAGCGGCGGTGCACCGGGAGCGGCCGCGGCCGGAGCATCCTGTGCAAGGGCTGCAACCGGCAGCGCCATCGCGCCGGCCGAGAGAGCGAGAGCGGACATCGCCGTCCGCAGAACTTGGGTTGCCTTAAGCATCATAACGAGATCCGTCTCCTGAAATCCGCTGGGTACGGCAGACGCCGTCAACTCCCTCGGGGTGTCCTACTGCCTGTGACCTGTCGGTCAAATGAGGCAATTGAATGACCCGCCCGTGTGGCCAACCTGTTACATCGGGCAGACATCGATATCCAGTCCTTCTTTCGTATTTTTTGACAAGGAGTTAACGTCGGCGATCACTCTTTTGCACATGGCGGTGGTTGGTGGGCCTCCTGGCATGCGCTATTTTGCAGGCGAATCAGCGAGGATTTCACCGCCATGGGTCCCATGCGACGCTTTCTCCCCCTCATCGCCGCGCTTCTCTTCAGCACCCCAGCCCTTGCCGAACCGGTCCACGGGGTAGCCATGCACGGCCGTCCGGCGCTCGGGCCCGATTATAAACACTTCCCATATGTGAACCCGGACGTGAAGAAGGGCGGCCGAATAACCTATGGCGTCGTCGGCACGTTCGACAGCCTCAATCCGTTCATCCTGAAAAGCATGCGCACCTCGGCGCGCGGCATCTGGGACCCGGCTTTCGGCAATCTCATCTTTGAGTCCCTGATGACCCGTTCCAGCGACGAGGCGTTCACGCTTTACGGGCTGCTGGCCGAGAGCGTCGAATGGAATGACGACCGGACCTTCATCCAGTTCAATCTCAATCCGAAGGCGAAATGGTCGGATGGCCAGCCGGTCACCCCGGATGACGTCATCTTTTCGTTCGAACTGTTGCGCGACAAGGCCCGCATTCCCTTCTCGTCTCGATTGGCGCCCGTCGCGAAAATGGAAAAGGTCGGCGAGCGTGGCGTACGGTTCACCTTCAACGAAAAGGCCGACCGGGAATTTCCGCTCATTCTCGCCACCGGCACCCCGATCCTGCCGAAACATGCAACCGATCCGACCACCTTCGATCAGTCGACACTGAAGCCGCCGGTCGGGTCAGGCCCTTATCGGATCAAGTCCATTTCGCCCGGAGAACGCATCGTTTATGAACGAGACCCGGGCTACTGGGGCAAGGATATTCCGGCCAAGGTGGGCTTCGACAATTACGATCAGATCAGCGTCGAATATTTCCTGCAGGACAACACGTTGTTCGAAGCCTTCAAGAAGGGCGCAATCGACATCTATCCCGACGGCAGTCCGACACATTGGGCGCGGGCCTATGATTTCCCGGCGGTCCAGAACGGTGACGTGATCAAGGATGCGTTCAAGCCGCAGCTGCCGACCGGCATGCTCGGTTTCGTATTCAATACGAGAAGAGCACTCTTCGCCGACGTGAACGTGCGCGCTGGCCTGTCACTCGCCTTCGATTTCGAATGGGCCAACAAGAACCTTTTCGAAGGCGCCTATACCCGAACGGAAAGCTTCTGGCAGAACTCGCCCCTCTCCTCGCTCGGCAAGCCGGCGGACGAGCGGGAGCTCAAGATCCTCGGGGCCATCAAGGATAGGATCGAGCCGGCAGTGCTCGACGGCAGTTATCGTCTGCCGAAGACCGACGCTTCCGGTGCGGACCGCAAAGTGTTGCGCGATGCGGTCGATCTTCTCAGGAAGGGCGGTTACGCGATCAAGAACGGCAGGATGACGGACGCTTCGGGCAGGCCGTTGACCTTCGAGGTCATGACCCAGACCCAGGACCAGGAAAAGCTCGCGATCGCCTATCAGCGGACACTGAAGATGATCGGTGTCGACATGTCGATCCGCACCGTCGACGATGCCCAGTACCAGGCCCGCTCGGGCAATTTCGACTATGACATGATCGTCAAATCCTATCCCGCGTCCCTTTCGCCCGGCATCGAACAGGTCGGGCGCTGGGGATCGGATTCCCGCAATCGCGACGGCAGTTTCAATTTTGCCGGTACTGCGGATCCCGACCTCGACAAGCTGATCGGGACCATGCTGGCGGTGCGCAGCAAGGAGGATTTCGAGGCGGCGGTGCGGGCTTACGACCGGATGCTGATTTCCGGTCACTATCTCGTTCCGCTCTATCATATCCCCGATCAATGGGTGGCGCGTCGCAAGCATATCGGTTATCCGGGAAAACTCCCGCTCTATGGCTACCAGCTCAACACCTGGTGGGATAAACGGGCGCAATAATCCAGTCTCTCCGGTTACCGAAGAAAGGACGCCGCCATGGAGCGCGTAACCATCGACATCGTTTCGGATATCGTCTGCCCCTGGTGTTACCTCGGCAAGGCAAGGATGGAACTGGCGGTCGCCGAAGTGCAGGACGAGATCGGCGTCGATATCAACTGGCGTCCCTATCGGCTCAACCCGGACCATCCGCCCGAGGGCGTCGACCATCAGGCGGACCTTGCCGCCAAGCTCGGCGGCAGGCAAGCCGTCGAACGTGCCCACGACATGCTGAAGAAACTCGGCGAAGAGGTCGGCATCAAGTACAATTTCGAGGCGATCAAGATCGGTCCCAATACGCTCGATGCCCATCGCCTGTTGCATTGGGCGATCGTGGAAAGCCGGGAAATTCAGGACAAGGTCGCGACCGCATTGTTCAAGGCGAATTTCGAGGAAGGCCGCAATGTCGGCGACCACGCCGTGCTGGCCGATATCGCTGAAAAATCGGGCCTGGACCGCAAGGTCATCGAGAACCTTCTGGCAAGCGACGCCGACAAGGACACCGTCCTTGGGGAGATCGAGGCGGCTCAGAAGATGGGCGTGACCGGCGTGCCGTTCTTTATCATCGACGGACAATATGCGGTCAGCGGAGCGCAGACGCCGGATGTCTTTGCGAATGCGCTGCGAGAAATCGCCAAGCTGAAGGCGGAAGCCCGCAAGGGCATGATCTGAGAACGGACAACCGCGTGCGTACCGACCAGACCCTGAAGGGCGTTCTTCTCGCCTTCGCCTCGTTTGCCGCCTATTCTTGGAGCGATGCCAGCGTCAAGATGATCGAGGGCGCCCTGACGCCCTATGAAATGGGCTTTTTCGGCGCCGTCTTCATGCTCGCCGGTTTTCCCTATCTCATGAAACCAGGCGACAGCTGGCTCGACGTGGTGAGAAGCACCAACCGGCCGCTATGGGTCCTGCGCTTCTTCTCCGCGGCCGTGGGGACGATCGGCAGTGTTGCGGCCTTCACCTATCTGTCGATGGCGGAAGCCTTTGCGCTGATCTTCCTGCTGCCTTCCTTCGTGACGATTATGTCGGTGCTGTTCCTCAAGGAGACGGTCGGCATCCGGCGCTGGAGTGCCGTGATCATCGGCTTCATCGGTGTACTGGTCATATTGCGCCCGGGTTTCCGTGAGCTTTCGATCGGGCATGTCGGTGCGGTTTTTGCCGGGTTTTCCGGGGCGATCTCGATCATCGTCTATCGCGCCGTCGGACCATCGGAGAAGCAGATCTCGCTTTACGGCGCCGGCGTCCTTGGCGTTCTCGTCATCCTCGGCATCCTGATGATCCCGGACTTCCGCTGGCCAACCCTTCCGCAATGGGCCATGCTCGCGGGATACGGTCTGCTGGGGGCACTGGCTACCGTCTGGCTGATGTATGCCGCCAACTACGCGCCGGCCGCGGTGATCGGGCCGACCCAATACAGCCAGATGCTCTGGGCCATCCTGTTCGGCTATCTCGTCTTCGGCGACAGGGTCGACCTGCCGATGCTGATCGGCATCGTGCTGATCATCGGCTCCGGCCTGCTGACGCTCGCCCGCGAGCGGGCACGCGACGTTGCCCTGCCCGCGTCCGTCGCGACGGATCAGCAAGCCGCCGTGGTCACAGTCCCAGACAACAAATCCGACATATAGTCACGATTTAGCCAGTTCCGCGAACTGGGTCATCACCTGCGCCGCGGCCGTCAACCGCTTTTCAGGCGACGGCAGGTCGCGGGTGAGGAAGACGCTGTGGTCCGGGCGGATCTTCGCGAGCGTTCCCTGCTTGGCGATATAACCGACAAGATTGGCCGGGTTCGGGAACTGCTTGTCGCGGAAAGTGACGACGATGCCCTTGGGGCCGGCGTCGAGCTTTTCGACATTGGCCTTGCGGCAGAGCGACTTGATATAGACCACCTTCAAAAGGTTCTGTACCTCGACCGGCATCGGGCCGAAACGATCGACCATTTCCGCACCGAAACCGTCGATCTCCGACAGTTCCGTGACTTCGCCGAGACGGCGGTAGAGCCCCATGCGCAGATGCAGGTCCGGCACGTAGGTTTCCGGGATCATCACGGTGATGCCGACGGAAATCTGCGGCGACCAGCCGGTATCGGTGATCTCGTCGTCGCCCTTCACTTCGGCGACAGCCTCTTCCAGCATCTGCTGGTAGAGCTCGAAACCGACTTCCTTGATATGTCCGGACTGTTCCTCGCCGAGCAGGTTGCCGGCGCCGCGGATGTCGAGGTCGTGGCTGGCGAGCTGGAAGCCGGCGCCGAGCGTATCGAGCGACTGCAGCACCTTCAGGCGGCGCTCGGCGGTCGTGGTCAGCGTCTTGTTGACCGGCAGCGTGAACAGCGCGAAGGCGCGCACCTTGGAACGGCCGACACGGCCGCGCAGCTGGTAAAGCTGGGCCAGGCCGAACATGTCGGCGCGATGGACGATCAGCGTGTTGGCCGTCGGCACGTCGAGGCCGGATTCGACGATGGTCGTCGACAGAAGCACGTCGTATTTGCCGTCGTAGAACGCATTCATGATGTCTTCGAGTTCGCCGGCAGCCATCTGGCCATGGGCAACCGCGACCTTCAGTTCCGGCACGTCCGACTGGAGGAAGGCCTGGATTTCCGGCAGGTCGGCGAGCCGCGGGCAGACGTAGAAACTCTGGCCGCCGCGATAATGTTCGCGCATCAGCGTCTCGCGGATGACCAGCGGGTCGAAGGGCGAGATGAAGGTGCGGACCGCCATGCGGTCGACCGGCGGCGTGGTGATCAGCGACAGTTCGCGTACACCCGTCATGGCAAGCTGCAGCGTGCGCGGGATCGGCGTTGCCGAGAGCGTCAGGACGTGCACGTCGCTCTTCAGTTCCTTCAGCCGTTCCTTGTGCTTGACGCCGAAATGCTGCTCCTCGTCGATGATCAGCAGGCCGAGATTGGCGAACTGGATGCCGGCGCCGAGCAGCGCATGGGTACCGACGACGATATCGACCTTGCCGTCGGCGAGGTCCTTCTTGGTCTGGGCAAGTTCCTTGGCAGGCACCAGCCGCGAAGCCTGCTCGACCTTGATCGGCAGCCCTCGGAAACGTTCGCGAAACGTCTTGAAATGCTGGCGGGAAAGAAGCGTGGTCGGCACGACCACCGCAACCTGCGCACCGTTCATGGCGGCGAAGAAGGCGGCGCGCAGCGCCACTTCCGTCTTGCCGAAACCGACGTCGCCGCAGACGAGGCGGTCCATCGGCCGGCCGGCGCCGAGATCGTCGCGCACGGAATCGATCGCCGTCGCCTGGTCCTCGGTCTCGTCATAAGGGAAGCGGGCGGCGAATTCGTCGTAGAGACCTTCCGGCGCGGTAAGCACCGGCGCGCGGCGGGTGATGCGGGTGGCGGCAATGCGGATCAATCCGTCCGCCATATCGAGCAGGCGTTTCTTGAGCTTGGCCTTGCGAGCCTGCCAGGCGCCGCCGCCGAGCTTGTCGAGTTGGGCTTCCGCCGCATCCGAACCATAGCGCGACAGGAGATCGATGTTCTCGACCGGCAGGAAGAGTTTTGCCTGGTCGGCGTAATGCAGCTCCAGGCAGGCGCGCGGCGCCCCGGCGGCCTCGATTGTGACCAGGCCGACGAACCGGCCGATGCCGTGCTCCGCATGGACGACCAGAGAACCTTCGTCGAGGCCGGCAACTTCGGTCAGGAAATCCGCGCCGCGCTTGCGGCGCTTGCCGCGACGGACCATGCGGTCGCCTAAAATATCCTGTTCGCCGATGACGGCGATCCTGTCGGTCTCGAAACCAGCCTCGAGGCTCAGAACCGCGGATGCCGCCTCGCCCTTTTCTAGCTTGTCGAGATCGGCGAGTTTTTCGATCTGGCGGATGCGCTTCAGGCCGCGCTCGTCCAGGACCTGCAACAGACGGTCGAGCGAACCGGCCGACCAGCCGGTGACCAGGACCTTGATACCCTCGGCGCGCTTGTCGGCGATATGCTTGACGACGAGGTCGAAGACGTTGACGCGTTCGTCGCGGTCCTTTTCCTCCGTCTGGTTTTTCGCCCAGCGCGGGCCGGCATGCGCATCCAAAGTCACCACCCGGCGACCTTCGGCATCCATCTCGTTGAACGGCGTCAGGCGCAGCGCATTGACGGCGTCGAGCGCTGCGGCGAAAGCCTTGCCGTCGAGATAAAGCTGGCCCGGGGACACCGGCTTGTAGGGGGCTGCCTGCGCCGCTACGCCCTTGCCTTGCGGGCCGGAGTCGCGCCGTGCCTCATAATAGTCGGCGACCAGCTTCGAACGTTCGTTGGCCGCCTCGCGCGCGGTGTGGTCGGTGACGATGCGAAACCCGCTGAGGTAATCGAAGGCGGTTTCGAGCCCGTCGTAGAACAGTGGCAGCCAGTGTTCCATGCCGGGGTAACGCCGGCCTTCCGAGACTGCCTGATAGAGTGCGTCGTCGCGGGTCGCAGCCCCGAAGAGCGACAGGTAGTTCTTGCGGAAACGGCTGATCGTGTCCGGCGTCAGCGTCACCTCGCTCATCGGATTGAGATCGAGGGCCCGCGACTGGCCGGTGGTGCGCTGGCTGGCGGGGTCGAAGGAGCGGATCGATTCCAGCGTATCGCCGAAGAAATCGAGGCGCACCGGTTCTTCCGTGCCCGGCACGAAAACATCCAGAATGCCGCCGCGTACGGCGAATTCGCCGACTTCGCGGACCGTCGCGACGCGCTCGAAACCGTTGCGTTCCAGCCGCGCCGCGATGTCGTCCATGCGGATCTGGTTGCCGGGCTTGGCCGAGAACGCCAGGCTCTCGATAATCTCGGCAGGCGCAATCTTCTGCAGCATCGCATTGACGGTGACGAGCACGATCGCTGCGTGCGGCTTTTTGCGATGGGAAATCAGGCCGGACAAGGCCGCCAGCCGGCGTGCCGAAACATCGGCGCTCGGCGACACACGGTCATAGGGAAGACAATCCCAGGCTGGCAGCGTCAGGACGGGGATTTCCGGCGCCACGAAGGACAGCATCTGCTCCAGGTCGAGCATGCGCTGGCCGTCCGACAGGACATAGGCAACCGCCTGGCCGGCGCGGGCGAGCTCGGCCACGATCAGCGGCTCCATGCCCGGCGGCACGTTGCCTATGGTCAGCGGGCTTTGCGCCGCCGCAATCTTCTTCGCGTCGAATCCGGGAATCATCGGGCCAGAATTCATATCTTGTGTCCGAGCCTTAGCTCCAGGGAGGCTTTGGTGACGGGATCGAAATCCGGCGTATAGGCGGCGACGCGCGCAAAAAGCGGCGTCTTCATATGCTCGGGCAGAGTTTGAGCACCGGTGATCCAGGCATGAAGGTCATGATCGTCCTCGCCCATGATCGCCTCGAATTCGTCGAGTTCGGCTTCTGCGAGCTTGCCGATCTCGGCTTCCGCAAAACTCCCGAGAACCAGGTCCATCTCCCGGATGCCGCGATGCCAGCAGCGATAGAGGATGCGCCTGCGGCGCGGGTCGAGATCCGCGCTGGTGCGGGATAGTCCTGTCATGGCCGTGTCCTTGTTTTGCCGTTCATATAGGACGCTTTTCCGCCCTCGTCACCTTGCCAAATGGGCAAAATCCATCGCATTTTGCGCGCCATGCGTCCCGCCATACTCGATCCGCTGTTCTCGCCCGTCGCCTCGCTTGCCGGTGTCGGGCCGAAGCTCGCCGAATTGATTGCCCGCGTCACCGGCCGTGACGATCCGGACGACTGCCGCGTGGTCGACCTGCTTTTCCACGCCCCCTCCTCGCTGATCGACCGCCGCAACCGGCCTGGCATCGCGCTGTCGCCACAGGGCGCCATTGTCACGATCGAAGGCCGGGTCGACCGGCATCAGCCGCCGCCACACGGCAAATCCAATATGCCCTATCGCGTCTTCCTGCATGACGACACCGGTGAACTGGCGCTCACCTTCTTCCGCGCCAAGGGCAACTGGCTGGAAAAATCGCTGCCGATCGACGAGATGGTCATGGTCAGCGGCAAGGTCGACTGGTTCAACGGTCGCCCCTCGATGGTGCATCCGGATTTCATCGTGAAATCCTCGGAAGCCGAGAACCTGCCGCTGGTCGAGCCGGTCTATCCGATGACAGCCGGCCTGACGCCGAAAGTGCTGCGCAAGGCAATCGACGGTGCCGTCGCGCGCATGCCGGACCTGCCGGAATGGGCGGATGCTGCGCTGGCCTCGCGCCAGGGGTTTCCCTCGGTGGCAGAGGCCTTTCGCGGGCTGCACGATCCGCGCGACGCGGCGGATATCGATCCGCAGGCCCCTGCCCGCCGCCGGCTCGCCTATGACGAGTTCCTCGCCGGCCAAGTGTCTCTGTCGCTGGTGCGCCAGAAGGTGCGCAAGGTCCCGGGCCAGCCGATCCGGGTGAAGGGCGATCTTGCCGCAAGGATCATCGCCGGCCTGCCCTTCTCGCTGACGCCGAGCCAGAAAGCGGCGATCGACGACATCATCAGGGACATGGCCGCCGAGGACCGCATGCTGCGGCTGCTGCAGGGTGACGTGGGCGCCGGCAAGACGCTGGTGGCGCTGCTCGCCATGTCCGCCGCCGTCGAGGCCGGCGGCCAGGCGGTGCTGATGGCGCCGACCGAAATCCTCGCCCGCCAGCATTTTGCGACGATCTCGAAGCTCGCCGGTGCTGCAGGCGTGACGGTCGAAGTGCTGACCGGCCGCACCAAGGGACGCGAGCGCGACCAGATCATCGAGCGGATCGCCTCGGGCGAAGCGCAGATCATCATCGGCACGCACGCACTCTTTCAAGATGCGATCAACTATCACAATTTGATGCTTGCGGTCGTGGACGAGCAGCACCGGTTCGGCGTGCACCAGCGCCTGCGGCTGACGGCCAAGGGCATTTCCCCTCATATGCTGGTAATGACGGCGACGCCCATTCCCCGCACGCTGGTTCTCGCTGCGTTTGGCGACATGGACGTCTCAAAGCTCACCGAGAAACCGGCAGGCCGCAAGCCGATCCAGACCGTCACCATCCCCACCGAGCGGATCGGCGATATCGTTGCCCGGCTCAGGGGCGCGATCGGCGAAGGAAAAAAAGCCTACTGGATCTGCCCGCTCGTCGAAGAATCGGATGTCTCCGACCTGATGTCGGCGGAGGAGCGTTATGCGGTGCTCGCCAAGGAACTCGGCCGCGATGTCGGCCTGATCCATGGCCGCATGAGCGGGCCTGAGAAGGACGCGGTGATGGGCGCCTTCAAGGCCGGCGAGATCCGGCTGCTGGTCGCGACCACCGTCGTTGAAGTGGGCGTCGACGTGCCGGATGCGACGATCATGGTGATCGAGCATGCGGAGCGATTCGGGCTCGCCCAGCTGCATCAGCTGCGCGGCCGCGTCGGGCGCGGCGACGAGGCGTCGACCTGCATCCTGCTCTACAAGGGGCCGCTCAGCGAAACAGGCCGGGCGCGGCTTTCGATCCTGCGTGACAGTGAGGACGGTTTTCTGATCGCCGAAGAGGATCTGAAATTGCGCGGTGAAGGCGAATTGCTCGGCACCCGCCAATCCGGCACGCCTGGTTTCCGGATCGCCAGCCTGGAAGCACACGCGGACCTGCTGGAAATTGCCCGCAAGGATGCGGCCTATCTCCTGGAGCGGGATCCGGAACTCACCAGCGAACGCGGCCAGAACATGCGCGTGCTGCTTTATCTGCACCGCCGCGACGAGGCGATCCGGTTCCTGAGAGCCGGGTAGGTCTCAAGCCTGCATTTTAGGAGCCGGCAGGATGGCGGTCGGCGCGCCGGGAACGGGCTTGTAGTCCGGTGCGATCAACCCGCCCGATATCAGCAGCTTGGCACCTTCTTCCGGTGTCATGTCGAGCATGACGATCTTGCTCTTCGGAACGAACATCAGGAAACCGGCGGTCGGAACCGGCGTCGGCGGCAGGAAGACGCCGACCATTTCATCGCCATCCGCATTGAGCTTCGCGGCGATCTCGCCTTGGGCGTCGCCGGAAATGAAGACCAGCGCCCACATTCCGGGGCTCGGAAACTCGATCAACCCGCATTTCTTGAAGGAGGTCGACTGTTCCTTCAGCACCGTTTCGAAGATCTGTTTGATGCTCTTATAAATGCTGCGGATCAGCGGCATGCGGTGCAGGATCGACTCGCCGAACTTGACGATCGAGCGGCCGATCAGGTTCTTGCCGAGAAAGCCGATGATGGTGATGAACACCACCGCGATCAGCAGGCCGGTGCCGGGAATGGTGATGTTGAAGTAATATTGGGGATCGTAGCGCTGCGGAATGTAGGGCGTGACCCAGCTATCCGCCCAGTCGATGAAGGTGAAGGTGAGCCAGATGGTGATGGCAAGCGGCGCGCAGATGATCAGGCCGGTTAGGAAGTTGTTCCTGAGACGGCCGGCCAGCGATATTCGCTCTGGACTGTCGCTCATTCGGTTTCCCTGCATACTTTAAGCATTGCCGCAATCATTGATGCGACAATGCCGGATGCGATGTTGCGATGCAAGGAAAAGCCGGTGGATATCACTCCACCGTGACGGATTTCGCCAGATTGCGCGGCTGATCGACGTCGGTCCCCATGAACACCGCCGTATGATAGGCAAGAAGCTGGATCGGCAGCGAGAAGATCATCGGCGCGATGATCTCGTCGACATTCGGCAATGCGATCGTCGCCATGGTGGGAAGCTTGGACGCCGCCGCACCCTTCTCGTCGGTGATGAAGATGATCTTGCCGCCACGCGCGGCCACTTCCTGCATGTTGGAGACGGTCTTTTCGAAGAAGCGGTCATGCGGCGCAATGACGATCACCGGCATGTGCTCGTCGATCAGCGCGATCGGCCCATGCTTCAATTCACCGGCGGCGTAACCTTCCGCGTGGATATAGGAGATTTCCTTGAGCTTCAGCGCGCCTTCCATGGCAAGCGGAAAACTGGTGCCGCGGCCGAGATAGAGCACGTCCTTAAAGCGGGACAGCTCGCGCGACAGCGATTCGATCTGCGGCTGGATGTCGTTCAACACCCGGCTCATGATCCGCGGCATTTCGGCGAGGTGCCTTACCATCTCCTTCTCGTCGCCCGCCGTCACCGTGCCGCGGGCACGGCCGGCGCCGATCGCAAGCGCGGCGAGGACCGCAAGCTGGCAGGTAAAGGCCTTGGTGGAGGCGACGCCGATTTCCGGGCCGGCGAGGATCGGGAAGATCGCGTCCGCTTCGCGGGCGATGGTCGATTCCTTGACGTTGACCACCGCGCCGATTTTGAGGCCGTTGTCCTTGCAGTACCGCAGCGAAGCGAGCGTATCGGCGGTTTCGCCCGATTGGGAAATGAACAGCGCCGCCTGGGACGGCGACAGCGGCAGCTCGCGGTAGCGGAATTCGGAGGCGACATCGATCTCGACCGGCAGGCGGGCGTAACGCTCGAACCAGTATTTGCCGATCAGGCCGGAGAGATAGGCTGTGCCGCAGGCGGCAATCGCCAGGCCCGTCACCTTGCCGAAGTCGATCGCCGTATCGTTCGCCTTCACCGTATGGGCGGCGAAATCGATATAGTGGCTGAGCGCATGGGAGATGATCTCCGGCTGCTCGTAGATCTCCTTCTCCATGAAATGGCGATGGTTGCCCTTGTCGACCATGAAGGCCGAAGCCTGGGAAATCTGGCTCTGCCGCGTCACCGGCTTGCCGTCGTAGTCGATGATCTCGGCACCCTTGTGGGTCATGACGGCGCAGTCGCCATCGACCAGATAGGTGATCTCGTTGGTGAACGGCGACAGCGCGATCGCATCCGATCCCAGGAACATTTCACCGCGGCCATGGCCGATCGCCAGCGGCGGTCCGAAACGGGCGGCCATGATCGTGCCCGGGTCGTCCTCGAACATCACCACCAGCGCATAGGCGCCGGCAACGCGGTTCAGCGTCGCCAGCATGGCGGCGCGATGGTCGAGGCCCTGGCGAGTGTATTTGGCAAGCAGGTGTGCCACGACTTCCGTGTCGGTCTGGCTTTCGAAGACTGCCCCTTCGGCCAGCAATTCGTCCTTCAGCTCGGAGAAGTTCTCGATGATGCCGTTATGGACGACGGCGACGCCATCGACGAAATGCGGATGGGCATTGGTCTCGTTCGGAACGCCATGGGTCGCCCAACGGGTGTGGGCGATGCCGATCGTGCCGGGCAGCGGCTCAGCGTCGAGCTTCTTTTCGAGATTGAAGAGCTTGCCTTCGGCACGGCGGCGATCCATCCGGCCCTCGTGGACGGTCGCGACGCCAGCGGAATCATAACCGCGGTATTCGAGCCTTCGCAACGCATCGACCAGACGCGCCGCCACCGGCGAATTTCCGACGATCCCGACAATTCCGCACATGAACGACCCTCTCCGCTTCATGGAACCCGCGCGAACTCCTAGCCGATTGCTGGTTTTGCGCAATCGGCCCGCCGGTCACTTTCGATGTCGGAAAGTAACGCGCAAACGTTAATAGCCGCGTTACTTCTGCGCCTTCCGGGCGGCCTTGAGCGCCAGCGCCCGCTCGCGAAGGATTTTCGCGCGCTCCGGCTTCACCTCCTGGCGGGCACGGCCAAGCGCCAGCGCGTCGGCCGGGACATTTTCGGTAATGACGCTGCCCGAGGCGACATAGGCGCCATCACCGATCGAGACGGGTGCGACGAGCGACGAGTTCGATCCGACAAAGGCATTGGCGCCGATCCGCGTCTCGTGCTTGTTGACGCCGTCGTAGTTGCAGGTGATCGTGCCGGCGCCGATATTGGAATGGGCACCAACGAATGCGTCGCCGATATAGGTCAGGTGGTTGACCTTGGCGCCCTCGTCGATCCTGGCATTCTTGACCTCGCAGAAATTGCCGACCTTGGAGCCTGCGGAAAGATCGGCGCCGGGGCGAAGCCGCGCGAAAGGCCCGACGGTCGCGCCGCCGCTCACATGCGCACCTTCAATATGGGAAAAGGCGTGGATCACCGCTCCGCTGTCGATCCTGACGCCCGGGCCGAAAACGACGTTCGGCTCGATCAGCGCGTCCTGGCCGATCTCCGTATCATAGGACAGGAAGACGGTTTCCGGCGCGATCATGCTGACGCCCGAGATCATCAGCTCATGGCGCCGGCGTTCCTGCCAGAGTTTTTCGAGCATGGCCAGCTCGGCCCGGTTGTTGCAGCCCGCAACTTCCGTTTCCGGCGCATCGACCGCCACGACCTTGCCGCCGGCAGCACGGGCGATCTCGACGAGATCGGTCAGGTAATATTCACCCTTCGCATTCTGATTGGTGATGCCCTCCAGAAGCGACAGCGCCTTTTGTCCGTTGATCGCCATCAGCCCGCTATTGCACCAGGTGACCTTGCGCTCTTCGTCCGTCGCATCCTTCTCTTCGCGGATGGCGATCAGCTCGCCATTTTCGACCAACAGGCGGCCGTAACCGGTCGGCTTGTCCGTATGAAAACCGATCACCACGACATCGGCTCCGGCGGCCAGCTTTTCCCGCGCCTCGGCGAAGGAAGCCGAGGTGACCAGGGGCACGTCGCCATAGGCGACCAGGATGTCGTCGTAACCGCGGGCGATGGCCTGTTTCGCCGTGAGGACCGCATGGCCTGTGCCGCGACGCTCGGTCTGCAGGAAGGCCTCGACCGTAACACCCTCGACCGCGCCGGCCTTGGCAACCCCGTCCGCATCGCGGCCGACCACCAGAGCCGCCTCGGTCACGCCGGTCGATGCCACCGCCGCCATGACATGTGCAATCATCGGCCGGCTGGCGATCGGATGCAGCACTTTCGACATGGACGATTTCATGCGCGTGCTGTCGCCGGCGGCGAGGATGACGGCAAGGCAGGAACGGCTCATAAGGGTTTCTCCTTCTCAGGCATTTTGCCGCTTCATAACAGCAAGATGATTGAAGTGCGATAAACGCCTTATGTCTGGCCGAAACAAAAATGTGGCCCGACAGCCTGGGGGAATTTGACCAGATCCTTGGAATGGCGGCATTGGAAGAGATGCGGCCGCTTTATGGGATGCCGGGAGGGCGGACCGCGGTCAGGTTTGGTTTTGGCCGGGCCTTGTCGGAGAAATCCGGGCGCCATACCGGAACCCCTTTCACATCAAGCCAATTCGCTCTCGTCGTATTTCACGCGCGCGGCCTTGACGGACGGATGATTGGCTTCCGCCCATAGAATCACCTTGGAAAGCGGCTCGAAGAGCGAGCGGCCGAGATCGGTCATCCGGTATTCGACGCTCGGCGGCTTGGTCGGAAACACCTCGCGTTCGATATAACCGTCGCGCTGCAGGTCGCGCAGCGTCTGAGTCAGCATCCGCTGCGAAATATCCGGCACCAGCCGGCGAAGCTCGCCGAAGCGGTAGGGCTGGCGCGCCAAGGCCCCGAGAAGCAGCGCCGACCATTTGCCGGCGATCCGGTCGAGAACGTCCCGGACCGGGCAGTTATCCATGTCCCACCCGGACACGTCGCATTCCTCGCCGTCCAGGACCGGCTTGCGGCTTGCATTGAGCGCCATGGAGTTGGTTCCCTTAAAGTAACGATCTCCCTCGAAACTGCCTCCTTTACAGATCGAAGTCAATTCTTATTCTAGTGCTAGTCTCTTTTTGAGACCAACAATCATCGCCGCGCCCATAAGCCGGCCATTGCCAGTAAGGAACACTCATGACCAAACTTCTCGTCACCGGCGCCACCGGCCATCTGGGCCGCGCAGTCCTCCGTCACCTGCTGGAGACATCCAAGGTCGCGCCCGCCGACATCATCGCTGCCAGCCGCGATCCGAACAAGCTCGCCGACCTCGCCGCCAACGGTGTGGAAACCCGGGCAGCCGATTTCGACGACGAAGCCGGGCTCGTAAAAGCATTCACCGGCGCCGACCGCGTACTGATCATCTCCACCGACGAACTTGCGACACCCGGCAAGCGCATCACGCAGCACAGGAACGCCGTTTCCGCCGCCGCCAAGGCCGGCGTAAAACACGTTGTCTACACGTCCTTGCCCAACGCGGACAAGTCGCTGATCACGTTCGCACCGGACCACCTCGGCACCGAAGAGGCCATCAAGGCAAGCGGCGTCGCCTACACGATCCTGCGCAATGCCTGGTATCACGACAACTATCTGATGGGCATGCCGCACAATCTTCAGGTCGGCAAATGGTACACGTCCGTGGGTACGGGCAAGATCGCCACGATCAGCCGCGACGACTGCGCCCGTGCCGCAGCCGCAGCCCTTGCCAATCCACCGGCCGGCAGCCGCATCTTGACCCTCACCGGCTCGGAATCCCTGACAGCCGCGGAAATCGCCGCCCGCGCATCCGCCGCGACCGGCAAGCCGCTTGAGGTCGTTGACGTCACCGACGAGCAGCTGACCCAGGGTCTCACCGGCGCCGGCCTCCCCGCCTTCGTCGTCGCGATGCTGGTCTCGGCGGATGCCAATATCCGCGCCGGCAATTTCGAGCAGGTGACGAGCGACTACGAGATGCTGACCGGCCAGAAGCCGCAGACCCTCGCCGCCTATTTCGAGACCCAGAAGGCCGCCCTCGCCGCCTAGCGTCTCGCCGGATTGCGGCTCTCCGAATTTCGCGATAATGAGATGGAGTTACCAAATTCCATCTCGTTTGGAGAAAAAATGCGCAAGATCGGCTTGATTGGCGGGATGAGTTTCGAAAGCACGGCCGTGTATTATCGGCTGATCAACGAGATGGTGCGCGAACGCCTGGGTGGTTTTGCGTCGGCCGATCTCCTGCTCCATTCCCTCAATTTCGCCGAAATCGTCGACATGCAGAAAGCCGGCCGCTGGGATCTGGCGGCCGAGCATCTTGCAGGCAGCGCCCGCGCACTGAAAACGGCCGGCGCCGAATGCGTGCTGATCTGCACCAACACCATGCATCTCGTGGCGCCGGAAGTGCAGGCCGCGGTCGATGTGCCGCTCATCCATGTCATCGACGAGACAGCCAGGGCGCTGGCATCGAAAGGGCTGAACCACCCGCTGCTGCTCGCGACCCGCTACACGATGGAGCACGGTTTCTATTCCGAGCGCATGAAGATGCTCGGCGTCGATGTCATGGTGCCGGACGCGGACGATCGCACCGATATTCATAACATCATCTTCAACGAACTCTGTGCCGGCACGGTCCTCGACACCTCCCGAACCCGGGCCATCGCCATGATCGAAAAGGCAAAAGCCGAAGGCGCAGATAGTATCATCCTCGGCTGCACGGAAATCTGCCTCCTCCTCGACCCCTCCGGCCTGCCGCTCCCCGGCGTCGATTCCACCGCCGTCCACGCCACCGCCGCAGTCGACTTTGCACTCGGCCACTCACCGGCAAAACAGGCAGCAGCATAAGTTTGATTGACTCAGTCAAGTAAATATTGGACAGAATCTTCATAAAGGAGATTCTGCCGATGACTGATCCTGCCGTTCTCGACGCCGTCCGCGCCTTCAACCGTTTTTACACCAACAAGCTTGGCATTCTCGCCAGGGGCTATCTCGACACCGACTACACGCTGACCGAGGCGCGGATCCTCTACGAGATGGGCGCCCGCAAACGGGTTTCGGCGACCGAACTCAACCGCGATCTCGGCCTCGATCCCGCCTATCTGAGCCGGCTGCTGAAGAAATTCCGTGAAGCGGGCTTCATCGACAGCGAGCCGGATCCCGACGACAAGCGCAGCCAGATCCTTGTTGTCACCAACAAGGGACAAGCCGAATACGAGACGCTCGGCGAACGCTCCCGCCAGCAGATCGCCAATGATCTCAGGGAGGTAGACGCGATGGGGCATGAAAAGCTGGTCGGCTCCATGCAGGCGATCCGCACCATTCTCGATCCGCAATCGGCCGCCCCCTCGCCACCGGTCGTCATCCGTCCGCACCGGATCGGCGACATGGGCTGGCTCATCGAAGCCCAGGCGGTCGCTTATGCGCGGGAATACGGCTGGGACGACAAGTTCGAAGGGCTGGTCGCCGAGGTCGCCGGCAGGTTCATCGCCAACTTCAACCCGGAACGGGAGCGCTGCTGGATCGCCGAACGCGACGGCAAACGGGTCGGTTCGGTGGTCGTGGCCGACGGCGGCGGCGACACAGCCAAGCTGCGCCTCCTCTATCTCGACCCCGCCGCCCGCGGCCTCGGTCTCGGCCGGACACTGGTCGAGCAATGCATCAAGTTCTCGACCCTCGCCGGTTATAAGAAGCTGTCGCTCTGGACCAATGACTGCCTGACGGCCGCAATCCGCATCTACGAGACGGCTGGCTTCAAGCTCGTCGCAGAGGAAAAACACAGCCTGTTCGGACCGGAATGCAACGGCCAGACCTGGGAGCTGGAACTCTGCGAGGCGAAGCTTTCGTCGTCGAACTAGACCGTCTGTCCGCAGGCGCGGCGAAAGCGGCGCACGGTTTCCGCCATGCCGTATTCCAGCGCATCCGCCGTCAGGCCGTGGCCGATCGAGACTTCTGCCATCTTCGGGATGCGCTTCACCAATGCCGGCAGGTTGGCGACCGTCAGGTCGTGGCCGCCATTGACGCCGAGTCCTTCGGCAAGCGCCGCATCCGCAGTCCGCCCCAGCTTTTCAAGCAGTTCGGCGCCAAGCGCCGGATTGTCGAAACAGCCGCCGTAAGGACCGGTATAGAGTTCGATACGGTCGGCGCCCGTCGCCCTTGCGAGCTTGACCGCCTCGACATCGCCGTCGCCATCGGCAAACAGCGACACCCGCATGCCGCCCTTCTTGAGCCGCGCCACGATCGGTTTCAACATCTCGTGGGTGGCACGGAAATCGAACCCATGGTCGGAGGTTGCCTGGGTCGGGTCGTCCGGCACCAGCGTCACCTGTTCCGGCTGGGTCGCTTCGCAGAGCGCCAGGAAATCCTCGCTCGGATATCCCTCGATATTGAACTCGGCCGCTGGAAACTCGTCGTCGATCAGCGCCCTGAGAACCGGCAGGTCGGTGAAGCGGATATGGCGCTGGTCGGGGCGCGGATGCACCGTCAGGCCGGCGGCGCCCGCCTGGAGCGCGATGCGCCCCAGCCCCTCGACGCTCGGCCAGGGAAGATCGCGGCGGTTGCGCAGCATGGCGACGGCATTGAGGTTCACGGAAAGCTTGGTCGGCATGGCAATACCCGGTCTTTGAGAAATCGATCCGCTTTTAGGCCAAGCGCCTTCGCAATGCCACTAGGTTTGGGAAATTGCACTTATAAAGAGTTTTGATGGACGAGAATTCACGAGGAACCGGGGCTACCATTTCCTAAAGTTTTAGCTAATCTATAACTAACAGAGTTCGCTGAGCAGGCCAAAAAGCGGCGGAATACGGTTTGAACAGCGAATTCTGCCATCCATTTTAATCGGGTCCGCATTTTCAGTACCGAGGTTCCATCCAGGAGGTTCGACGCAAGGTCGCAACCTGTAGATGCACATCTGACCGCGACGCCAAAACGCAGGCGCAAGGGAACTCGATGCAGAGCGATATCATGCAGGCCATGACCGACGGTGCGCCCCTTGCGGGAGCAGCCCGAAATTTCCCTTATCTCCCCCAGGTCTCACTGCCTTTTGAAATGCCCACCCAGCCGGTGGCGATCGCCGAAATGGCGGATCTCTTTGGCGTCACCCATCGCACTCTTCACTTCTACGAGGAAAAGGGCCTGATCACCGCTCGCCGCTCCGGCAGCATGCGGGTCTATGACAGGGTCCAGATCCATCGCATGGCGGTCATCAATGCCTGCCGCGAAATCGGCATTCCGGTTGCGGTTATCCAGGAACTGATAGAAGAGCTTGCCGCAGCGACCTCGGAGGCGGAAGCGGACGAGATGTTCCACGACATGCTGGCGCGGCGCAAGCGGGAGCTCACCGCCGACATTTCCAACATCCGCCGGCAGATGCAGCAGATCGAAAGCCTGCTGGTTGCCGAGGAGGAAAGCCAGGCGGTTGTTACGCCCAAGCCGATGTCCCTGGTCCTGAGCGACATCGAGAAACAGTGCCTGGGGCTGATGGCCGAAGGTTATTCGGCGCCGCGGCTTGCTCGCGCGCTTAACCTCGAATTCGAGGACCTGCGCCGGATGGAGGATGACATCATCCAGAAATTCCAGGCCACCAACCGCTTTCAGGCCGTCGCCAAGGCGATGCTGCTCGGTTTCGTGCCGAATTGATCGGCCGACGAGCTTTCAGCGGAAGCTAACTCTTATCGAACGATGGTCAGCGTCTCGGCCGCGCGCGTGATAGCCGTATAAAGCCAGCGCTCCCGGCTGTCGCGAAACGCCCAGCTTTCATCGAACAGCACGACATTGTTCCACTGCGACCCTTGAGCCTTGTGGACGGTCAGCGCGTAGCCATAGTCGAACTCGTCATAGCGCTTGCGGGTCGCCCAGGGGATTTCGCCTTCCTGTTCTTCGAATGCCTGTTTGAGGAGCTTGATCTTGGCCGCGCCGCGATCCATGTCGTCGTCTTCCGGCCGGATCATCAGGTTGATGCCGGGCTTCACCGTTTCGCGCGACGAACTCATCACCTGCCAGAGCGAACCGTTAAGCAAGCCCTTGGCCGGATCGTTCCTGAGGCAGACCAGCTTGTCGCCGGATTGCGGATAATCGGCGGTAAAACCTTTCAGTTCCCGGAGCCGCTGATTGTAGCGCTTGCGGGTCTTGTTGGTGCCGACCAGAACCTGGTCCGCCTCCATTACCAGCGGCTGCGTCACCTCGTTGCGGGAGATCACCTTGGCGGTACCGTAGTCGCCATACATGATCTCCTTGCCCTCACGCACGTTCATCGCGAGCTGGATGATCGGGTTGTCGCGCGCCTGGCGGTGGATATCCGTCAACAGGTAATCCGGCTCCTGTTCGGTGAAGAAGCCACCGCCGGTTACCGGCGGCAGCTGGCCGGGATCGCCGAGCACCAGGATCGGGGTGCCGAAACTCATCAGGTCCTTGCCGAGCGCCTCGTCCACCATCGAGCATTCGTCGATGATGATAAGCGCTGCCTTGGCAACCGGGCTCTGGCGGTTGATCGAGAACATCGGTGAGATCGAAGTCTTTCCGGCATCGTCCTCGACCGCCTCCTCGCCGCGCGGCCGGTAGATCAGCGAATGGATCGTCTTGGCGTTGCGCGCCCCGCGCGAGCGAAGAACCTGCGCCGCCTTACCGGTGAAGGCCGCAAACAGCACCTCGCCATCGACATTCTCGGCGAAATGTTTGGCAAGCGTGGTCTTGCCGGTGCCCGCATAACCGAACAGCCGGAAGACCTGGCTGCGGCCCTCTTTCAGCCATTGTGAAACGGCCTTGAGGGCCTCGTCCTGTTGCGGCGCAAATTGCATGGCGGGACTTGGCAGGATTCTGCGGCCAAGCGCAACCGAAAAAGAACGAAAGATGAATCAAAGGCAGGGATGAGCGCCGTTGCCGGCCCTCCGCAGGACGGCGACAACCTTTCTCTCCGTCCATCCGACCGGGAGGGATTGCCGCTGTTCAGTTTTCATCGTCGCCCCCTATGATCGCGGCATGAAGATCCTGATTCTCGGCGCAACCGGCTTTATCGGGTCGGCGATCCTGCAAAGGCTTGCCGCCGACGGCCATCGGATAACCGGCCTCGGGCGAGACCCGGACAGAGCCCGTTTGAAATGGCCCGCGGGCGAGTGGATAAAGGCCGATCTCGCACAACTGACTGCCGCCGCCTGGCGTCCTCTGATCGAGGACCAGGATGTCGTCGTCAATTGCGCCGGCGCGCTGCAGGACGGTCTTTCCGATGATCTTGCGGCCACCCAGGAAAAGGCCATGCTGTCGCTCTATGAGGCGGCACGGGCGCTCGGCGGCAGACGTATCGTGCAGATCTCCGCCCGCACGGATGGCGCAGCCGCCAACCTGCCCTTCCTCGCCACCAAACGTCGTGCCGACGAGGCGCTCAGGACAAGCGGCCTCCCCTTCGTCATCCTGCGGCCGGCGCTTGTGATTGGCCGCAATGCCCACGGCGGCACGGCGCTTCTCCGGGCGCTCGCAAGCTTTCCCGGCCCGCTGCCGCTCAACCATGCCGAAAGCCCGGTCGAAACAGTCTCGCTCGACGATGTTGCGACCGCGGTTGCCCTTGCGGTCGAGGGCTCTATTCCAGCCGGCAGCGATCTCGATCTTGCCGCCGACAAGACCCTGACCTTGTCTGACCTCGTAGGGCTTCACCGCACCTGGCTCGGCCTGCCTGCAGCCACCGTCATTGCATTGCCGGCAGCCATTGCGAAACCCGTCACCTGGGCGGCCGACATTGCGGGGCGACTAGGTTGGCGTTCGCCGCTTCGCTCGACGGCGATGACGGTGATGTCGGAAGGCGTCAGGAGCCTGAGGCCGAAACCGCCCGGCCTCGTCCTGGCAAATGCGGCAGAGACCCTCGCCGCCCATCCGAGCGGCGTCCAGGATCTCTGGTTCGCGCGGCTCTATCTCCTGAAACCCGCAATCATTCTCACGCTATCGCTGTTCTGGCTGCTGTCCGGCCTGATCCCGCTCATCGACGTCCGCGCCGCGGCAGCCCAATTTCCGCCCATCGTCCCCGGTTCCTTCGCCATGGCGATAACCGTCGCGACATGTCTCCTCGACATCCTGCTCGGGTCTGCCGTCCTCGTCCGTCCCCATGCCCGCAAGGCGATGCTCGGGATGATCCTCACCAGCCTCGCCTATCTGGCCGGCGGCACGCTCCTGGAACCGCAGCTCTGGCTCGATCCGCTTGGGGTCTTCGTAAAGGTCCTGCCCTCGATCGCCCTCACCCTCGTTTCCCTCGCCATTCTGGACGAACGCTGATGGATGCCGAAAGCCTGTTGCGGCTCCTGCACGTGATCGGCGCCACGGTGCTGCTCGGAACCGGCGCCGGCATCGCCTTTTTCATGGTCGTCGCCCGGCGGACCGAGGATCCGAAACTGATCGCCCACACCGCCGGCACGGTCGTGCTGGCCGATACCGTATTCACCGCCACGGCCGTCGTCCTGCAGCCGGTCACCGGTTACCTGCTGGCAAGGAGCATCGGCTGGTCGCTGACGGATGGCTGGGTCGCCCTGTCGCTCATTCTCTACGTGGTGACGGGACTGTTCTGGCTGCCGGTCGTCTGGATCCAGATCAAGCTGCGCGACATCGCCCGCATTGCCTGCGAAGATTCCGCGCCGCTGCCGCCGGAATGGTACCGGCTCTATCGGATCTGGTTCGCCTGCGGTTTCCCGGCCTTCTTCGCCGTCATCGCCATCTTCTGGCTGATGCTGACGAAGCCGGACATCCAGCTGTTCTGATGCCCGGATCAAGAGATAAGCATCATCATCTCCAAAAATCTTTGCCCGCCGAGGGAATAAATCCGCCACTCCCGGTGTCTTGACTTATGTGGCCGATGTGAGGCCGCCATCAACCAGGGAGACAGCCCATGAAAACCTTCATTCTCGTGCCTTTCGCGCTCGCAGCGCTGACCTCGGTGGCCTTTGCCGCCGGCCCGTTCAAGACCGTCAAGACCTCCACCAAGGGCGACGTCCTTGCCGGCGAAAAGGGTATGACGCTCTACACCTTCAAGAACGACAAGCCCGGCACCTCCAACTGCTACGACAAGTGCGCCACCAACTGGCCGCCGGTCATGGCCGCTTCCGATGCGAAGGCCGATGGTGCATACTCCATCGTCACCCGCAAGGACGGGGCCAAGCAGTGGGCGAAGGATGGCATGCCGCTCTATTACTGGGTCAAGGACACCAAGGAAGGCGACACCACCGGTGACGGCGTGAACGGCGTGTGGGATGTCGCAAAACCCTGATCAATCCACCTCCGGAACGGCGCGCGAGGCACAGGCTCCCGGGCCGCTTTCCTTCGAGGCACAGATCCTCGCCCTCTTGCCCTCGCTCAGGCGCTATTCGCGCAGCCTGACGCGCTCGGACACGGAGAGCGAGGACCTGTTGCAGGATTGCGTCGAAAAGGCGCTGGTCAGCCGCGGCCAGTGGCGCGGCGCGAATTTCAAGTCCTGGACCTACAGGATCATGACCAATCTTCACCTCAACGCCCGGCGCTCGGTGGCGCGGCGCCCGTCTGTCGGCATGGAGGAGGCCGAGAGCTTGGCTGCAGGCACCGGTGCCGACGATCCGCTGGAAAAGAACCGTCTCGTGGAGGCGCTGGAGACGCTGCCGAAGGAGGCGCGCGCCGTGCTGATGCTGGTCGTCATCGAGGGTTACGCCTATCAGGAAGTCGCCGACATGCTGGATATTCCGGTCGGCACGGTGATGTCGCGCCTGTCTCGGGCGCGCCAGGCATTGCGGGAAAAAATGCGGGAGGAAAACGTCATACCATTGCGGAGACCACGATGACCGAAGCCAGATCCGTAACCGACGCGGAACTGCACGCCTATGCCGACGGATTCCTCGACGAGGCCGACCGCGCTCGCGTGCAGGATTTTCTGGCCGAAAACCCGGACGCCGCACAGATGGTGGCTGACTGGAAGGAGCAGAACGACGCATTGCGCGCCGCCTTCGCCGGTCATGAAAGATCGAAACCCACCGATATCCAGCTTCTCACGGGTGGTCTGGCGCGCACCAATACCCGACCGTCCCGCCGCTTCGCGCTGGCAGCCGCAGCGGTCGTGATCTTCGCGGCCGGCGTGCTCGGTGGCCATTATGGTCCGGTTCTGTTCGAGCGCCCGGATATCCAGCTTGCCTATACCGAAATCCTGCCTCGCGAAGCCCGCAACGCGTTCCTCGTTTATGCAAGCGAGGTGCGCCACCCGGTCGAAGTCTTCGCCAACGAGGAAACGCATCTCGCCAACTGGCTCGGCAAGCGGCTGTCGATCGCCAATCTCAAGGTTCCGAACCTGCAGGGACAAGGCTTCAAGCTGGTCGGCGGCCGCCTCCTGCCGGTTGGTGGCAAGCCGGGCGCCCTGTTCATGTACGAGGACCAGACGGGCCAGCGCCTGACCGTGCTCGTCGGCCGCAACAAGGAAAACCGCACGACCAGTTTTCGGTTCGCCTCTGCCGACACCGTCGAGACCTTCTACTGGATCGATGGCGAGCTCGGATACGCCGTCACCGGCGAAATCTCCCGCGACATGCTGCGCCGGATCGCCGAGGAATGTTACCGGCAGTTTCCTTCGTGACCGCGAAGGAGCCTTTCGAAAGCCCCTCTGACACCTGTCTGCTCCGAATCTCCCTACCGCAGCGGATCGTTGGCCAGCTCGATCGGACGGCCATGCGGCGTCGCCTCGGCGGCCCGCTGCCAGCTCTGCTGCAGCTTGAGGATCGTCTCGCCGTCCGCGACGCCCTTACCCACCAGCAGGCCGGAGAGTGCCGCCACCCAGCAGTCGAAATAGTCGCTGCCGTCATCCGCTCTGCCAGGCTTGTGCACTTCGCCTGAAAGCGCTTCGGCCCATTCGCTCCAACTGAACAGGCCGCGCTCGTGCAGGTGCACGGTCATCGCGAAGGCTTCCGCGGCCCAGGGTTCCGGAAACACCGGGTCGCCTTCCGGTGACTTCGGCAAGCCCGGCGATTGCACTAAGGCCGATGGGATCTCACACGCGCTCAAGATAGCCCTCCCAGGCATCGATCGAGACCGTCAGCGTCGGATCGGCGCCCTCGCCCCAGATCTCGGCCCCGTCGAACACGACCGTATAGACCCATTGCGGGTTCTCGCCCTTGCCATGCGCATTGTCGTCGGGAAACACGAAGGAGCCCTGCGCGGCCTCGACCACGCCGGTCTTGGCGCGAGCATAACGCGGAAGCCGCGTATGGGTCTCCGGGTTGAAATTGCGCGTCCGCACCCGGTCGCCCGGCCGGAATCGTGGTTCGGTCTCGACGGGCCGGTCGCAGGGGCCGCCTTTGGCCAGCACGCCGGCCACCATGTCCGCCGTCAGGATGCGTTTTGGGGTGGCCGGTTCTATCTGCTTGTGGCCCGCATCGACTTCCGCCTTGGTTGCGAAACCATGGCGTTCCAGCAGCACTTCCAGCGCCCGTGTCCAGATCTCGTAATAGCTGGCGCCCAGATATTCCGCCGGCGGAATATTTTCGCGTGCATGCCGGCTTTCGTCGATCGTCCATGCGCCGAAGGCACCGCTCGACAGTGTCAGCCCCAGCGCCCGCTTTTCCCATTCCGCATGGAAATAGGGCTCGTCCTTTTCCGGCGCCACCGGCCCGAAACCCATCTGCCCGCCGAGATCGTGAGGCCCGTTCATGCCCGTGGCCCCGCAACCGAAGTGCCGATCATCGCATCGCGGCTGACGAGATCGGCAAGCGCCTCCTCACTCAAGCCGTCCGTGCCCTCCGGCCGTTCCGGGATCACCAGATAGCGCAGTTCCGCGGTCGAATCCCAGACGCGGATCTTCTTCGTCTCCGGCAGCGTCAGCCCAAATTCCGCAAGCACGCCGCGTGGATCGATGACCGCGCGCGAACGATAGGCCGGCGCCTTGTACCAGACCGGCGGCAGGCCGAGCACCGCCCAGGGGTAACAGGAGCACAGCGTGCAGACGACGAGGTTATGGGTGTCGGGCGTATTGAACACCGCCCGCATATGCTCGCCCTGCCGGCCCGTATAGCCGAGGCTCGCGATTGCCGCCGTCGCGTCGGTCCGCAGCCATTCGGCGAAATCCGGATCGCTCCAGGCCTTGGCGACCACATGCGCGCCGTTGCGCGGGCCGATCTTCGTCTCATAGGTCTCGACGATCGCGTCGATCGCCTTCGGATCGATCAACCCCTTCTCCGTCAGCACCGTTTCCAGCGCTTTTACGCGCGCCTGCATGTCGCTGTAGCGATTGTCGTGGTGATGATCATGGTCGTGATCGTGGTGATGATGATCGTCGTGCATGTCTGTTCATCCTCAACGGCTGGCAAGGCTTTTGCCGATATCGCCTTCCAGCAGATGCTGGAAGGGCCGAGGCTCCAGCTTGCCGGGGTTCGCATAAGGGTTGGCGAAGGCAAAGATAAAGAAGAGAATGACGCCCGAATAGGCGCCGAACAGCGAAAACAGCACAAGATGCGTCCGTTTCGGCCGGTAGATGTAAAAGGTCGCCGACACCAGCACGAGGCCGATCAATGCCGGTCCCCAGAACAGACCCGAGAAGCGGCTGGTCGAGGCCACCTCGCGGAGCTGGCGATATCGCGCGACGGCGGTGATGCGATCCCGCATCCGGTTGCTGAGATAATGCTCGCGATCGGTCGCCGGCATCAGTCCGAGAAGCTGGTCGTAGACGCTTTCCCATATCTGCCAGGCCTTCGGCGAAAGACCTTGATGCTGGGCCAGACTATCCCATTCCTCATCGACCACGACCGTCAGATAGGTCGCAAGCTGCACCTGTACCGGCAGCGTGATCGGACCGCCATAACGGCGAGCGTCGTTATAGACATCGGATATCGCGATCGCCTCGTCTGTCAGCGTCGAGCGAACGCCTTTATAGTCGTCGAGCTCCTGCGCGTAGACGAGGCCGAGTATCAGGCCGTGCAAGGTCGCCACCCGCACCGCCACGTTTCCCGCGACATCCCATGTCCGATCACCTTCGACACCCGGATGGAGTAGTTTTCGGGCGATGAAATAACTGACGAGCACCAGCGCGACCGTCGCCAGCACGAAGCCGATGCCGGTCGCCAGGGAAGACAGGAAATCGCCGATATCGTCCATCAGCGCAACATCGGCCACAGGCTCGCGACAAGCAAGAGCGCCATGGTGATGTTGAACCATTTCAGCCGCGCCGGCACCGACAGCCATTCGCGCAGCGCCGAACCGAATCCGGCCCAGGTCGAAACGCTCGGCAAGTTGACGGCAGCGAACGCCAGGCCCACCATCATCACGGTCGGCAGGTAATAATCCGGGTTGGTGTAGGTCGCCATGGCGGTCACAGCCATCACCCAGGCCTTCGGATTGACCCATTGGAAGGCCGCCGCGCCGATGAATGTCATCGGCCGAGCGCCGGCCTCGCCGTCCGACAGGCTCCGCGACATGCCGATCTTCCAGGCCACCCAGAGCAGATAGGCGCCACCGGCGAATTTCAAAGCTGTGTAGACGACAGGCACCGAATGCAGAAGCGCGCCGAGGCCGAGGCCGACCGCGATCAGCAGCGACAGAAAACCGGCACCTATGCCGAGCATATGGGGAATTGTCCGCGTAAAGCCGAAGTTCACACCCGACGCAAAGAGCATCATATTGTTCGGTCCCGGCGTGATCGAAGTGGTGAAGGCGAACAGGACGAGGGCCAGAAAGGTTTCCAGCGACATATTTTCTCCTAGCGCCAATCCGCCCCGGTTTCCTTGACCATCTCGTTTCGCGGACGGCCTGTTGTTCCGGTGATAAGGTCGTTGGGCATGATCTTCAAGCGGAACTTGGCAGCTTCAATCGACGCCATATGTGAGTAGGATGGACTTCTCCAGAAGCGACAGATCGAGGCCCGCCATGTCCGATATCCCGACAGTCACCCTGCCCTCCGGCATTTCCGTCCCGGCGCTTGGCCTCGGCACCTGGATGATGGGCGAGGATACCCGCAAGGCCGGCATCGAGATCGAGAGCCTGAAGCGCGGCCTCGACCTCGGCATGACGCTGATCGACACGGCGGAGATGTATGGCGATGGCGGCGCGGAAAAAATCACGGCGCAAGCGATTGCCGGCCGCCGCGACGAGGTGTTTCTGGCGAGCAAGGTCTACCCATGGAATGCCAGCCGCAAGGGCGTCGTCGAAGCCTGCGAGCGCAGCCTGGAACGGCTGAAAACCGACCGCCTTGACCTCTATCTTCTCCATTGGCGCGGCGAACATCCGCTGACCGAAACCGTCGCCGGCTTCGAGGAACTGCGCCGGGCCGGCAAGATCGGCGCCTGGGGCGTCTCGAACTTCGACCTCGACGACATGCTGGAACTGGTGGACGTGCCGGACGGGGAGAACTGTGCCGCCAACCAGGTGCTCTACAATCTCTCCCGCCGCGGCATCGAATACGATCTTCTGCCCTGGTGCCAGGAGCGCGGCATTCCGGTCATGGCCTATTCGCCGATCGAACAGGGCCGGCTTGCGAAAAGCGGCGAACTGATCCGCATCGCCAAGGCCTATCAGGCGACGCCGGCGCAGGTGGCGCTTGCCTTCCTCCTGGAACGCGACGGCGTCATCGCCATCCCCAAATCCGCCAACCCCGACCGGGTTGCGGAAAACGCCGAAGCAGTGGAACTGGAACTGAGCGAAGAGGATTGGACCGCCCTCGACGCCGCCTTCCCACCGCCGGCGCGCAAACAGCCGCTGGAAATGATCTAGCGGAGATCGAGCGTCCGACGCGGCGTGTCGAACGCCCGCGAGACATCGACCTTCGCCCGACCCGTTACATCCCCTGCGGACCGCGGTTCATCGCCGCAATCCCGGTGCGGCACACTTCCACCAGGCCGAGCGGCTTCATGATCGCCACGAACTGGTCGATCTTCGAGGATTTTCCGGTGATCTCCAGGATGAAATGCTCGACCGTCGCATCGACGACCTTTGCATGGAACGCGTCCGCGAGCCGCAACGTCTCGGCGCGGCGGTCGCCCTGGCCGACCACCTTGACCAGCGCCACTTCGCGCTCGATCGGCCGCTCCTGGCCGAGTGCGTGGGCGCGAACCGTCAGGTCGACGACCCGGTGCACCGGTACGATGCGTTCGAGCTGCGCCTTGATCTGTTCGAGCACCGTCGGCGTGCCCCGCGTGACGATCGTGATGCGGGATAGGTGAGCTTCGTGTTCCGTTTCCGAGACCGTCAGGCTCTCGATATTGTAGCCGCGGCCGGAAAACAGCCCGATCACCCGAGCGAGCACGCCCGGTTCGTTGGAGACGAGAACCGAAAGCGTATGGCTTTCGGCTTTCGCCGTCTCAGGGGCGATGAAATAAGCGGAACCGGTCGGTTGCTGATGCGCGTTCATGGTCTTAGGTCCATTTCCTCAGAATTTCGTTGAAGGATGTGCCGCCCGTCTCAGACGAGCTGGCGACCCTTGGCATCGATGGCATTGGCAACCGCTTCATCGGTGGCTTCGTCCGGCAGCAGCATCTCGTTATGTGCCTTGCCCGAAGGGATCATCGGGAAGCAGTTGGCGAGATTGGCGACGCGGCAATCGAAGATCACCGGCTTCTTGACCGCGATCATCTCCTCGATCTTGCCGTCGAGTTCTTTCGGGTCGTCGCAATACATGCCGACGGCGCCATAGGCTTCCGCGAGCTTCACGAAATCCGGCATCGCTTCCGTATAGGAATTCGACAAGCGGTTGCCGTGCAGCAGCTGCTGCCACTGGCGGACCATGCCCATATACTGGTTGTTCAGGATGAAGATCTTGACCGGCAGGTTATGCTGGATGGCGCAGGACATTTCCTGGATGCACATCTGGATCGAGGCGTCGCCGGCGACGTCGATGACGAGGGCGTCGGGATGCGCCACCTGGACGCCGATCGCGGCCGGCAGGCCATAGCCCATCGTGCCGAGACCACCCGAGGTCATCCAGCGGTTCGGCTCTTCGAATTCGATGAACTGTGCCGCCCACATCTGGTGCTGGCCCACTTCCGTCGTGATGTAGGTGTCGTGCCCCCTGGTCGCCTCGAAAAGGCGCTGCAGTGCATATTGCGGCATGATGACGTCATTGGAATGCTTGTAGGAAAAACTCTTGCGAGCCTGCCAGCGATTGATCTGGCTCCACCATTCCTCGGTCTGCGCCTTTGCCGGCTTTTTCGGCAGCGCACGCCACAGGCGGACCATGTCTTCGAGAACGCTGCCGACATCGCCCAGGATCGGGATATCGACATGCACGTTCTTGTTGATCGAGGACGGATCGATATCGATATGGACCTTGCGCGAATTCGGTGAGAACGCGTTGAGGCGGCCGGTAATGCGGTCGTCGAAACGGGCGCCGATGCAGACCATGACGTCGCAGTCGTGCATCGCCATGTTCGCCTCGTAGGAACCGTGCATGCCGAGCATGCCGAGCCAGTTCTTGCCGGACGCCGGATACGCGCCGAGGCCCATCAGCGTCGAGGTGATCGGGAAATCGCTGAGCTCGACCAACTCGCGCAGCAGCCGCGAGGCGCCCGGGCCGGAATTGACGACGCCGCCGCCGGTATAGAGGATCGGCCGACGCGCCGAGGCCATCAGCTCGATGGCCGCCTGAATGGCGTTGATGTCGCCCTGGATTCGCGGCTGATAGCTGGTGTTCTGGGCGATCTCCGGCTTCGGCGTATAGGTGCCGGTCGCAAACTGGATGTCCTTCGGAATATCGACGACGACCGGACCTGGCCGGCCGGTCTGGGCGATGCGGAAGGCCTCGTGGATGATGCCGGCCAGTTCGTTGACGTCCTTGACCAGCCAGTTGTGCTTGGTGCAGGGCCGGGTGATGCCGACGGTATCGCATTCCTGGAAGGCGTCCGAACCGATCAGCGTCGTCGGGACCTGGCCCGACAGGCAGACCAGCGGCACCGAATCCATCAGCGCATCCTGGAGCGGGGTGACGGCATTGGTGGCACCTGGACCGGAGGTCACCAGCATGACCCCGACCTTGCCGGTGGAGCGGGCATAACCTTCGGCAGCATGGCCGGCGCCCTGCTCGTGGCGCACCAGAATGTGCTTGATGTCGTCCTGCTGGAAGATCTCGTCATAGATCGGCAGGACGGCGCCGCCCGGATATCCGAAGATATGCTCGACGCCATTGTCCTTCAGAGCCTTCAGGACGATTTCCGCACCGGTCATCCGGTTATCTGGCGTCTGGTTATCTGGCGTCTGGTTGTTGGTATCCGTCATTGTCTTGGTCCATTCGCTGCTGGATTTTTACCGGCGGCTCCTCCGAGCCGGATTGAAGGCATAAAAAAAGGCCCCTTGGAGGAGCCTGTCTTTCCGCGCATGGGTGGCTGTCGCCGGACGGTTACACCGTCCTGCCCATGCGCGTTCCCACCACAATAAGAGCGATCGAGATCTTCATGGCGCGAAGTGTTAGCCAGATAAATGTCGCTCGTCAACGTGGGCATGCACCAAAAATCCTCATTGGACTGATTTTGCTGCTCCGTTTCCACGCATTCAGCCGCGCGCTTTCCTACACGAGTTGTTAAGGCCGGCACAATATAGTCCTCCTGTTTGGAGAGGAGCGACCCGACGGACGAGCCGCGACCTGATCCGCCACCCCCAATGATAGGGGCCCGAGTTTGTTGAACAACGATCTGCACCGTTCCGCGTCTGCAGGAGAGCAGGATCGTCGCGACGTCCAGAAGCCCGGCAACCGCATGCTTGGGCGCGTCGTCGCATGCAACGGCTCGCACGCCACCATTTCCGCCGTTGCCGAACACGGCGAGACCGATCTTACCGAGCTCTGGTCCGTCGGCCGGCTGATCTCCATCAGCGTCGGCGAAAACCGTGTCGTGGCACTTGCCTATGCGATGCAGACCGGCGGCAGGGAATGGAGTGAAACCGGCAATACCGGTTTCCACATCGAGGCCGAACTGCTCGGCGAGGTGCGCAAGGGACCCGATGGTCGCGACGAGTTCACTGGCGGCATCTCCTGTTATCCCTATCTCGGCGCCGTGGCGCACCGCATTCGTGCCGCCGACCTTTCCCGCATTTATGATACCGGCAAGAACGAGACCTGCGTGATCGGCAAGCTGACCCAGGACGACACAATCGACGCGACGATCCATATCCCGTCGATGCTGTCGAAACATTTCGCCATCGTCGGCTCGACGGGCGTCGGCAAATCGACTGCCGTCTCCCTGCTCCTCCACAAGGCTATCGAGACCGACCCGAAGCTGCGCGTCCTCATTCTCGATCCGCACAATGAGTTTGCCGCAGCCTTTCCCGATCACGCGGTCGTCATCGATACCGAAACGCTCGACCTGCCCTTCTGGCTGATGCGGCTCGAAGAGTTTTCCGAAGTCGTTTTCCGCGGCCGCCCAGCCGTGGCGGAAGAACTCGACATCCTGCGTGACCTCATCCCGGAGGCTAAACGCGCCTTCCGCGGCAATGAAACCTCGCTGATGCGCCGCTCGACGGAAAAAAGCTCGGTCACCGCCGATACGCCGGTCCCCTACCGCATGGCGGACCTGCTGGCGCTGATCGACGAACGGATCGGCCGCCTGGAAGGCCGCGGCGAAAAACCCTTCCTGCGGTCGCTGAAGATGCGCATCCTGTCGGCGATCAACGACCCGCGCTACCATTTCATGTTCTCCAACAATACGATCAACGACACGATCATGGAGACGATCGCCTACATCTTCCGCATTCCGGGCGGAGACCGACCGATCTCCACCTTCCAGCTCGCCGGCATTCCGTCGGAGGTCGTCAATTCCGTCGCTTCGATCCTCTGCCGCATGGCGTTTGAACTGGCGCTCTGGAGCAATGGCGCCATCCACATGCTCGTCGTCTGCGAGGAAGCCCACCGTTACGTGCCGGCCGATCGGGAACTCGGTTTCTTCCCGACAAGGCAGGCCATCTCGCGGATCGCCAAGGAGGGCCGCAAATACGGCGTCTCGCTCGGCGTCATCACCCAGCGCCCCGGCGAACTCGACCAGACGATCCTGTCACAGTGCTCGACCGTGTTCGCCATGCGACTGTCCAACGACCGCGACCAGGAAATCATCAAGTCGGCGATCCCGAATTCGTCGATCTCGACGACCAGCTTTCTGTCGTCGATCGGCAATGGCGAGGCGATCGCCTTCGGCGAGGCCATTTCCGTGCCGATGCGCATGCGGTTTGCCCGCGTCGAGGAAAAATACCTGCCCAAGGCCAATGGCGTCGCCGACAAAGGCACGGAGGATACGCCGGATACGGTCGATCTGCGCACGGTGATCGCCCGTATGCGCGCCGTCAGCGGCCCGGATATTTCCGCCTTCCAGCAAAGCTACGCCACGGCGACGCCGTCTTTCGCTGAAGGCGCTTCCGGTGCCCCGGAGGATACGGACGACGATTTCCCGCCGGCAGGTGATGCCGAACTCGATCGCTGGAACCGGGAGATCCGCGCGACGGGCCATGTGACGATCAATCCGACACCGCCCATGGCAGGCAGCCCACAGCTTGAACCCTACCGGCCGGAAATGCTGCCGCGCGCCGCTGCGCCCGAACAACCCGCAGTGCCTCGCCCCGACCGTTTCGCGGAACTGCGCCGCGAACGTCCGCCTGAGCCGCCGCCCTACCAGCCCGCGCCTCCGACGTTCCAGCGTCCCCCGGCGCCCGAAGGCGCACCGCGCCCGAACCCGCTGCTCCGGCGCGAAGGATCGCTGCGCGAAAGCCTGCTGAAGAAACCGCTGAGCAGTCTCTACGACAAGGATTGAGCCGGCCTCAGGCCAGCCGCTCCCAGCTTTCGTCCATCTGGTTGCGAAACCAGGTCATCTGCCGCTTGGCATATTGGCGCGTCAATGCCGAGCCGCGTTCGATCACGTCTTCCCGGCTCATGCGGCCCTCCAGCATCTCGGCGATCTGGGTGACGCCGATTGCCTTCATGACGGGCAGGTCGGGTGCAGGATCGAGCGCCAGCAGCGCCCTCACCTCATCCACGGCACCGGTCTCCAGCATCGTCTCGAAGCGGCGGTCGATACGATCGTGCAGGAGCTTTCTGTCCGGCAGCACGACGAGCTTCTTCGCCCGCGAAGGATCGATTACCATCGGCCCCTGCCTGCCCTGGAATTCCGCGATGGAGCGGCCGGTCTCCGCCAGAACTTCGAGCGCTCTCACGATCCGCTGCCCGTCCTTCGGCTCGAGGCCCGCCGCTACCGGCGCGTCGCGTGCCGAAAGTTCCGCATGCAGCGCCTCCGGTCCTTCCTCCTTGAGACGCAGGCGCACCTCGCAGCGGATATCCTGCGAGATTTCCGGCATGTCGGAAAGGCCACCCGTCAACGCCTTGAAATAAAGCCCCGTGCCGCCGACGAAGACCGGCAGCCGGCGTTCGCGCGCAAGTTCCGGCAGAAGCGCCGTCACGTCGCGCAGCCATTCGCCGGTCGAATAGGCGCGCGTCGCCGGCACATGCCCGTAGAGAAGATGCGGCACGCCCTCCATCTCGTCGTCTGCCGGTCGCGCCGTCAGGACCCGCAGCGTGTCGTAGACCTGCATGCTGTCGGCATTGATGACAACGCCGTTTTTCTCGCGGGCCAGGCGCAATGCAAGCGCCGACTTGCCGCTGGCCGTCGGCCCGGTTATCAGGATCGCATCAAAATTGTCGATAAGGTCGCTCATATGGCTTTCGTTGCCACGCTCATTGCCCATCCGTCAAACCCCGTTCTCAGTTCCAAGCTCGGAGAACAAGCGGCAGAGGCGATGAAAGCCTCGGGTCTCTACTGGCTGGCAGATGGTATCGCCTGCGATATCGCGCTGCGCGACGGTTCCGATATCGAAGCGGCCGAGGCCGCGCTGAGGGCCGTCATCGGCAACGCGCCGATCGATCTCGTCATCCAGGACGCGGATACCCGCCGCAAGAAATTCCTGATCGCCGACATGGATTCGACCATGATCGGCCAGGAATGCATCGACGAGCTTGCCGATGTCGTCGGACTGAAGGACAAGGTCGCGACGATCACCGCCCGCGCCATGAACGGCGAGATCGCCTTCGAACCCGCGCTTCGCGAACGCGTCGCACTCTTGAAAGGCCTGCCGATCAGCGTCGTTGATGATGTGATCGCCCAGCGCATCACGCTGACCTCGGGCGGGCCGGAACTGATCGCCACCATGAAGGCCAGGGGGCATTACGCCGCCCTCGTATCCGGCGGCTTCACCGTCTTCACCAGCCGCATCGCCGCGACGCTCGGCTTCGACGAGAACCGCGCCAACATTCTGCTCGAAAAGGACGGCATCCTCACCGGCGAGGTCGCCGAACCCATCCTCGGCAAACAGGCCAAGGTGGACGCGCTCCTTGCCATCGCGGAAAAGCTCGGCATCTCCCCGCAAGACACGATCGCCGTCGGTGACGGCGCCAACGATCTCGGCATGCTCGGCATTGCCGGCTCCGGCGTCGCGCTGCACGCCAAGCCCACCGTCGCCGCCCAGGCCAAGATGCGCATCGACCACGGCGACCTGACAGCCCTTCTCTATATTCAGGGTTATCGCAAGACGGATTTCGTTGCGGCCTGATTGCAACCCTTGCGATTGACGGACTGAAATATACATCGCATCATTTGCATTGAAAATCATTGCAAAAATGGTATATTTCATGCGTTGGACGATTGAGTTTCTCAATGCTGAAGTAAGGGAAAAACTCTATTCCCTTCCCTTGGACATGCGTGCGGTCTTCGAGCGCATCTCGCACCTGATCGAAGACCATGGCCTTGCCGGGATGCGCGCGCCATATGTGAAGCATCTCGAAGGCCCCGTTTGGGAAATGCGCCTAACGGGGCGCGATGGCATCGCCCGTGCCGCCTATATCACGGTGAAAGAAAGACGCGTCGTTGTCGTGCATGTTTTTCGTAAGAAAACTCAGAAAACGCCGCGGCGCGGCATCGAATTCGCGCTGAAGAAAGCGAAGGAGGTCAAATGACGAAACGACATAGTCTGCTCGCTCGAGATGCCTTTGAAGAGTGGCGCAAGGACCCCGAATTTGTCGCGGCCTACGATGCCCTCGAAGAGGAGTTCGCCCTCGCGGAGGCCCTGATCAAGGCACGTGCCCAGGCTTCCATGACGCAGGAAGACGTCGCCAAGGCCATGGGTACGACGCAGGCGGCCATCGCGCGGCTGGAGAGCGGCCGGTCCATGCCCTCCACCCGCACCCTGCAACGTTTCGCCGATGCGACCGGCACCAAACTGCGCATCAGCTTTCAAAAACCGAAATCCTCCTCGTCGGCGTCGTAGGGTAATGCGCACCACCATGCCCCCACGGATCATCCTCGAAACCGAGCGCCTGCGCCTCAGAAGATGGATCGACAGCGACCGCGATCTTTTTCGCGAGATCAACTCCGATCCGAAGGTGATGGAATTTTTCCCGTTCCGCCGCACTTACGAAGAGGCCGATGCCTTTCTGGGAAAACTCAACGACGCGATCACCGAAACCGGGCTCGGCTTTTACGCGCTGGAACTGAAGGAAACGCAGGAGCCCATGGGTTTCTGCGGCCTGTCGCTCGCCAACATGCCGGATATCTTTCCGATCGAAACGGTAGAGATCGGCTGGCGGCTGGCGACCCGGTTCTGGGGCAATGGTTATGTGACGGAAGCAGCCCGCGCGCTGCTGGACTTCGCCTTCGGCGAAAAGCACCTCGATGCGGTCGTCTCCTTCGCGGTCGGCGAAAACCGGCGATCGACCGCCGTGATGAAGCGGCTCGGCCTGCATCGCATCACCGGCATGGATTTCGATCACCCGCGGGTTCCGGATACGCATCCGCATCTGAAACCGCATGTGGTCTATGCGGTGACGCGCGATGAGTGGCAGCGCCAGAGAGCGGCCGCGGGACGCATCCGCTGACCGTTCGCTTTAAGCCTACTCCAGCGGCAACGCTACGAAGCGCAGGTTTCCGGAAGGATCCGAGATCATCACATGCGCATTGCGCCGGCCCTCGGACTTCAGGACCGAGATTCGCTTGACGACGTCGGCCGGGCTTTCGACGAAATCCTGAGCCACTTCGACCACGACCTCACCGACCTTCAACCCCTTCTGGGCCGCAGGCGAGTTCGGCGCGACGGCGGTGATCAGCACACCTTCGACGCTTTCGACGATACTGAAACTCTTGCGGCGGTCCTCGTCGAGCACGGCGAGCGTCATGCCGAAGGCTGCGGCAGGATCTTGGCTGAGTTCGCCCTTCTGGTCTCCGGGCGCGTTGTTGTCAGGTGTCTTGTTCTCGCCCTGGCCTTCCGGCAGGGCCGGCTGGTCGTCTTCCTCCTCCGGATCGGCGCTATCCTCCAGGCGGCCGAGCGTCACCTTGACGGTCTGCTGCTTGCCGTCGCGCAGGATCACCACGTCGACTTCCTTGCTGACCGGGCTTTCCGCAACGATGCGCGGCAGGTCGCGCATCTCATTGACGGACTGGCCGTCGAAGGTGAGAATCACGTCGCCGGCCTTGATTTCGCCGTTCTTGATCGGCCCCCCGTTGACGACGCCGGATACCAGCGCGCCGCGCGCCTTGTCGAGGCCGAGGCTTGCCGCCACGTCGTCGGTGACCGGCTGGATGCGCACGCCGAGCCAGCCGCGGCGCGTCTCGCCGAATTCGGTCAGCTGATGCACGACATTTTCGGCGAGCTCCGTCGGCACGGCGAAACCGATGCCGATCGAACCGCCGGACGGTGAAATGATCGCGGTATTGATGCCGATCACCTCGCCGCGCATGTTGAACAGCGGGCCGCCGGAATTGCCCTTGTTGATGGCCGCATCCGTCTGGATGAAGTTGTCATAGGGGCCGGCATTGATGTTGCGGCCGCGGGCCGAGATGATGCCCAATGTCACGGATCCGCCGAGGCCGAACGGGTTGCCGATCGCCATCACCCAGTCGCCGATCCGCATGCGGCGGGAATCGCCGAAACGCACGGCCTTGAGCGGCGCCTTGGGCTCGACCTTCAGGACCGACAGGTCGGTCTTGGTGTCGGTGCCGACCAGCCTGGCCTTGAGCTTCGAGCCGTTCGGGAAAATCACCTCGATGTCGTCGGCGCCCTCGATGACGTGGTTGTTGGTGACCACGTAGCCGGAGGGATCGATCACGAAGCCGGAGCCGAGCGAAGAAACCTTCTGGTTGCCGTTCTGACCGCCCTGGCCATCGAAGAAATCCTCGAAAAACTCCTGGAATGGCGAACCTTCCTGGATCTGAGGCTGCGGGCCGGCCCCTTGGTCCTTGACGCTCTGGGAGGTGGAGATGTTGACGACGGCATCGAGCAGGCCCTCGGCGAGGTCGGCGATCGACCCCGGACCGGCGCCCGCGATAGGTCCGGGAGCCGGAGGCGGGTTGATGGTCGGAGACGGTGTCGGCGGAGCGGGCAGCATGGCGCCCGGAGAGCCGGCGGCCGGCGGATTGGCATTCTGCCCCGGAGCGGCAGGGACCGGGGTCTGGGCAACCGCCTGCAAGGGTGCCGCCAGCAGGGCAAAAGTTGCCGCAAGCGTGACGCTGCGCTTGAAGGTCGATCGAACCGAATGGGCCATCTGGCGTCCTCGCTGTTGGATTGTCCGCGTCACCCCGGAAGAGCGGTCTCCATCCGGGCAGGCTATAGGAACCTTTGAATCGGGCGGAGTTTCGGCAGAGCATAAGGCGGAATGACGACTGTGGAAATTACCTTTTCGTGAGGATCGCGCCCTCTACCGTCACGCCTGTGGATGGTCTTGTCACGAAAGGGGCGGCTTTGCGCCGCCCCAAGCTTGTCGGATCAGTTCGCCGGCGCTGCGGGCGCGGCAAGCGGCGCCGGCCGGCCCGGAGGCTGGATCGGCGCAAGTGCCTGACCTGCGGACGAGTTGAAGAACCGGAAGAATTCCGAATCCGGCGACAGCACCAGCGTCGTGCCGTTGTCGGCAAGTGCAGCCACGTAGGCACGCATGGTACGGTAGAACTCGAAGAAGGCCGGATCACGCTGGAAGGCCTCGCCGAAGATCTTGTTGCGTTCGGCGTCGCCCTGACCGCGCATGATTTCCGCATCCCGCTGCGCTTCCGAGACGAACTCGACGACCTGGCGGTCGGCGATGGCGCGGCGGCGCTGGCCCTGCTCGTTACCACGAGCGCGGATCAATTCAGCTTCTGCAAGACGTTCCGCCTTCATGCGCTGGAAGGTCTGCTGCGACACTTCCTGGGTGAGGTCGGTCCGGCGGATACGAACGTCGCGGATCGCGAGCCCGAGGGTTTCCGCCGCAGCACTCAGGTCGGCACGGACCTCCTGCATCATCGAAGAGCGCTCGTTGGAAAGCGCCGCGTCGAAATTGCGCAGACCGTAGACCCGGCGCAAAGCCGCATCGAGTCGGGTGCGAAGGCGCGATTCGGCCGATTCGCGGTCGCCCGACACCGTTTCCCGGAAGAGGCGCGGATCGGTGATCGAGTAGACGACGAAAGCGTCAACTTCATAGAAGGCACCGCCGCGCACCTGGACGCGGATATTGTCGAGATCGAAGCGCAATGCCCGGTCCTCGACATACTGGACGCGGTCGGCATCCATGAATGCGAAGGGCAGCTTGAAATAGATGCCCGGCTCGCGCTTGACGTCCTGGATTTCGCCGAAACGGACGACGATCGCCTGTTCGCGCTCGTTGACCACGAAGACCGACGAATAGATGAGCATGAGCAGGACGGCGAGGCCGATCAGGAATGCGGGGAGTCGATTGGAGTTCATCGGGTGCCTCCCTGTGTCGGCTGCTTCATCATCTCGTTGAGCGGCAGATAGGGAACGACGCCGTCCTTGCTGTCCAGAATGATCTTGTTGGAGTTCTTCAGGACCGCTTCCATGGTTTCGAGGAAGATGCGCCGGCGCGTGACTTCAGGCGCATTGGCATATTCGTTGTAGATCGAGACGAAGCGCTGCGCCTCGCCCTGCGCTTCGTTGACGACCCTGTCCTTGTAGGCGGATGCCTCTTCGCGGACCTGGGCTGACTGACCGCGAGCCTGGCCGAGCTTCTGGTTGGCGTACTGGTTCGCCTCTTCGACGAAACGGTCCTCGTCCTGTTCGGCACGCTGCACTTCTTCGAAGGCGTCGGCCACTTCACGCGGCGGCGCTGCATCCTCGATCGGTACGGCATTGATGGAAAGGCCGGAGCCGTAGGTGTCCATCGTGCCCTGGATGATGTTGCGCACCTCGGTCGAGATGCCTTCGCGGTTGTCGCGGAAGATGTCCTGCGCCGGACGACGGCCGACGACTTCGCGCATGGCGCTCTCGGAAACCTGCTGCAGCGTCGAAGCCGGGCCCTCCAGGTTGAAGAGATAGGCCTTCGGGTCGGTGACCGTGAACAGAACCGAGAACTGGACGTTGACGATGTTCTGGTCGCCCGTCAGCATCCAGCCCGCATTGGAACTGGAGCCCCGAGCCGCGCCGATATTCTGCTGCTGTTCGGTGACCTTGACGATCTCGACGGATTCGAAGGGCCAGAAATGGAAATGCAGGCCCGGCATGGAGATTTCGTCCTTCGGGCGGCCGAAACGCAGTTCGACCCCGCGCTCGTCCGGCTGAACCGTATAGACGGACTGGAAGGCGAGGAAGGCAATGATCACGACGAGCACGATCGCGAAGGCGCCGCCGTTGAAGCCGCCGGGCATCACGCTGCGAAGCCGGTCCTGACTGCGCCTTATGATGTCTTCGAGGTCGGGCGGACCGCCGCTGCCCCCGCCGCCGCGTGGGCGGTTCGGTCCCTGTCCCCAGGGCCCTTGATTATTACCGCCACCGCCGCCCCAAGGGCCGCCGCCGCCACCATTCTGATTGCTCCAGGGCATCAAAACCTCTTTGTTCGTATTCGCTCCCAAACCGCGACCCTGCCGTGCGGCAGCCGTCTGGCTATAGCCCGTTATAGGGATGCGCCGACCTGCTTTCAACGCAGGTTCAATAACTTCCCGTTCAACGGTAACGAAATGTTTCAGTTTGTCGCGGTTCGGCGGGCATAAGTGGTAAAACGGGTCGGATAACTGTCCTTCTCGCCCACCGGAACGGCAATCTCATCGACCTTCTCGAACACCGCCGGATCGATGGCGGGAAAGAACGTATCCCCGTCCGAAATATCGGTTTCGACATGGGTAACGCGCAGCAGGTCCGCGATCTGGATCGCCTGGCCATAGATCTCGCCGCCGCCGAGCACATAAATCTCGTCGGCTCCCGCCTCCTCGGCCCTGCGGCCGGCAATCTTCAGTGCCTCGTCCACCGACGCCGCCACATCGACGCCCTCGTAGTGGAAATCCGGATTACGCGTGACGACCACATGCGGCCGGCCCGGGAGAGGCCTGCCGCCAAAACTGTCGAAGGTCTTGCGCCCGACGATGACCGGCTTGCCCAAGGTCAGCGCCTTGAACCGCTTGAGATCGGTCGAAAGCCTCCAGGGCATGTCGCCATCCCGGCCGATGACGCCGTTCTGCGAGACCGCGGCGATGACGACGAGGCGAGGCCTGCTCACACCGCCACCGCCGCCTTGATATGCGGATCGGCCTCATATCCTTCGAGTTCGAAATCCTCGAATCGGAAGGAGAAGATGTCCTTGACCGCAGGATTGATGCGCATGGTGGGCAGTGCCTTCGGGGTGCGGGTCAGCTGCAGTCTGGCCTGTTCGAAATGGTCCGAATAGATATGCGTGTCGCCGAGCGTATGGACGAAGTCGCCCGGTTTCAGCCCCGTCACCTGGGCGACCATCATCGTCAGCAGCGCGTAGGAGGCGATGTTGAACGGCACGCCGAGAAAGACGTCGGCGGAACGCTGGTAGAGTTGGCAGGAGAGCTTGCCGTCGGCGACGTAGAACTGGAACAGGCAATGGCAGGCGGGCAGCGCCATGTCGTCGAGCTGGCCGACATTCCAGGCCGACACGATGTGCCGGCGCGAGTTGGGGTTGACCTTGAGGCCCTCGATCAGTTGCGAGATCTGGTCGATATGGCGGCCGTCGGGGGCAGGCCAGGAGCGCCACTGGTAGCCGTAGACGGGGCCGAGCTCGCCCTTTTCGTCCGCCCATTCATCCCAGATCGAAACGCCGTTTTCCTTGAGGTAGGCGATATTGGTGTCGCCCTTCAGGAACCACAGCAGTTCGTGGATGATCGATCTCAGGTGCAGCTTCTTGGTCGTCAGGACCGGAAAACCTTCTGCGAGGTCGAAGCGCATCTGGTGGCCGAACACCGAGCGTGTACCCTTGCCGGTGCGGTCGCCCCGGTCGGTTCCGGTTTCCATCACATGCCGAAGAAGATCGAGATATTGTTTCATGGGTCAGGCCGCCGATTCCATCGTCATGGAATCATATAGTAGCACAGGACGGCCCGACCAATCTCGTTTGACGGCTTTCCCCTGTTTTAGCGGTCCGGATCAGTCGGAAACGTATTTCCGCCAGTTGTGGTTTTCGGAAAAGCCCAGCACGTCCCGGATCTTGCGGTTGCTGATCGGAGCCTCGAATTCGCCGATCTCGCCGACGATGGGCGTGCCGGGCGCCCAGCGTTCCAGGAACGGCCGGGTCGGCTCGCGAGACGTGATCGTGTCGTTGACCGCGTTGAAGACCTGGAAGCCCAGTCCGCCCTTTTCGATGCAGAGATGCACGATCTGGCCGAGATCGCGCGCATCGATATAGCTCCAGGCATTGCGTTTGCGCGACGGCGGGTCCGCGAGAAAGGCGGGGAAGCGGCTATAGTCTTCCGGCGATATCACGTTGCCGATCCGAAGCGCATAGATATCGGCGCCGAAACGCATGGAAAAGGCACGCGCCGTCTTCTCGTTGACCACTTTCGACAGGCCGTAGCTGTCCATCGGGTCGACATCATAATCCTCGGTGAGCGGAAACGAATGATAGTCTTTGTCGCCCTCGGCAAAGCAGACCCCATAGGTCGTCTCGCTGGACGCGATTATCACCTTGGGGATGCCGAGCTTCATCGCCGCCTCGATGACATTGTAGGTGGAGATCGTGTTGGCCGAGAATGTCGCGTTGTCGGGGCGCATCAGGATGCGCGGCACGGCGGCGAAATGCACCACCGCATCGACCGGTGCCGGTCCCTTGCCGCTGTCCAGTCCCTTGAAGCCGAAATGCATCGAGAGCGCGTTAAAGGTCTCGCCGCCGTCCCTCAGATCGGTAATCAGCGTGTTGACGCCGGGGCAATCGAGCGGCACCAGGTCGAGGTTGAAGACCTCATGCCCCTGCCCCAGAAGATACGGCACCACATGCCGTCCGGCCTTGCCGCTGCCGCCGGTGAATACGATCCGCTTGCCCATGACGCCGTCTCTATCCCCTCCGGGCCCTGCCCTGCCTTTTCGAGACCGGCATCGCCGGCCGAAAATGACACTCCCGGTCGATGATGAAGCACGGCACCGCCTGCCCGTCAACGTCGATCCAAGCAAAAGCAGAATGCCTGAAACGCGGCTTCAAGCGCTTGACCTTCCAAGGCCGGAAACTTGTAGCGTCCGCCCCATCTCGTGACTTCGCGTGGAGATGGAGAATAGGCGGTTGCGAAGTTCGAATTGTCGCCGCACCGCAAAAAATCGCTTGACCTTCCCAGTATGGGAAGCTGCAAGCCATCGCCAAGCGGGCGATTGCCTCAATGTTCCGATTGCGGCGGGTTCATCCTTGCTGCCGCCGCGGCGTTGTTGCGATGCCACACAAACGACGTGAAGCGGTGGTTTGAGAAGGCGTCGATTGACAAGCTCGAAGGCACTGGCAATCCTCATAGGCATGAGCGGGATGTATCGAATCACATCTAAGGCAACGGCACTGATGTTCAGACTGGTGATGATCTTGTCACTGGCTGGCTACAGCTTTTCTGCCGTCAGCGCTGCGATGCATCCCGAGAGCGCCGCCCAGGTTTCCCAGATCGAAGATGGTCACGCCTCTCACCATGGCGACGACCGCGTTGCGATGGCCGATGCCGATCATCACGGCAACCAGCATGACCACGGCAGCCCGGAAAAATCCAAGAACTCCTGCTGCACGGATTATTGCGGTGTTACGGCCATCACCTGCTCCGGCTCCTCGTTGAGCCATCCGCGCGTGGTCTCCATTCGCGAATTCATCGACGACACCGATACTGCCGGTCAAAAGCCGAGCCTCCATCGTCCACCTAATATCTGAGAAATAGCACCCGCAGGGCGGGTCTTGCTGTGCCTGTGCGCGAGCGAGCGCCATGGCGCAATTGCGATCATATTCTCGGATTTTCACCATGAAACATTTGTTCCTGGTGGTTGCTCTTCCGCTTTTTGCCAGCGGATGTGCATCCACATTGCCTGAAGTAGTGGCTTCGACAGACTACCCTGACACCGTGCCCGACGTCAGGCCCCTCCGGTATCGGAGCCCCATTGACGGCTATACCCATCGCATGCCCGTCGACCCGAAGCCCTGGCGCAGTCTCAACGACGCCCAGGCTCCGAAAAAAGGATGAGCGGGATGATTGCACGTCACATCAAGCTCGTGTCCGTCATCGTGCTTCCCCTCGTCGCCGCCGGCTGCGTTGCGACGGACTACGCCGCCAAAGATGCCGGTTTCGTGAATGCCTCGTCTAAAAGCAGCGAGGCCACCGGCAAGCAAACCGTGTGGGTCCAGAACCGACAGCAGGCCCAGGCAGTCCGGGACCGCGTAAAGGCGCTGATGGCCAGAAAGACCGTCGACGTCGAGACCGCGGTCCAGGTCGCCCTCCTGAACAACAAGGGCCTGCAGGCCTCCTATGCCGATCTCGGGGATAGTGCTGCGGACGCATGGCAGACCCAGCTTTCGGTCTTTCCGACCTTTTCCGTCGGCCTGACCGGGATAGCTACTCCCGGACTTGAGGCCTATCGCGTTCTCGAAGGGGCAGTCGCTGCCAATATCCTGGCGCTGGCGACATACGACAAGAACATCAAGCTGGCCGATACACGCTTCCGGCAGGCTCAGCTCAACGCGGCCATCGCCACGATCTCTCTCGCCGCCGAAACGCGACGAGCCTGGATCAACGCCGTGGCGGCCTGGGAAAACGTCGCCTACCTCAACCAGGCCAAGGTAGCCGCCGACGCTGCGTCCGAACTCGCCAAGAAGATCGGCGAAGCCGGATCGATGCCGAAGGCCGACCAGGCACGTGAACACGTCTTCTATGCGGAACTGACCGGCGAGACTGCCAAGGCAAGGCTCGAAGCAAAGCTTGCCAAGGAAGAGCTGGTCAGGCTGATGGGCCTTTCCGGCTCCGAGATCGACTTCCAGATTCCGAACCGTCTCCCCTCGCTGCCGAAGGCATTGATCAAGCGCGACGACATCGAGGCCGAGTCGATTCACAAGCGCATGGATCTGCAGGTCGCCCGGCTGGAGCTTGAGGCTACCGCCCAGTCCTACAAGCTCGAAGATGTCACCCGCATCGTCACCGACATCGAACTGGTCGGCAATTACGAAAAGGAACGCGAGCGCGAGGACGGCAAGATCCTCTCGGACGTGTCGAAGACCGCGTCGCTGGAGTTCAAGATCCCGATCTTCGATTCCGGACAGGCGCGTCTGCGCAAGGGTGAACTCGCCTACATGCGGGCAGCCAACCAGCTGGCGGAACTTGCGGTCAACGCCCGTTCGCAGGCGCGCTCTGTCTATCTGGCCTACAAGTCGAACTACGACATCGCACGCCATTACCGAAACAGCGTCCTGCCGTTGCGCAATGCCATCGAGGAGCAGTCCCTCCTCTCCTACAACGGTATGATCACCAGCACCTTCGAACTGATCGCCGACACCCGCGAAAAGATCGACTCCACCATCCTCGCCGTCAACGCCAAACGCGACTTCTGGCTCGCCGAAGCGAACCTTGCCCCCGTCATCTATGGCGGCAGCACCGGTTCCGCCTCGGCAGAGACCGAGGTCGCTTCGGCTGAAGAAGCCGAAAATGGCGGACATTGAGAAAGGAAAACGAGAATGTTCAGTAGAAGACAATTGCTGGGAGCTGGTGCCGCCGGAGCCGCCCTCGTCTCCTCCCAGTCGTGGAGTCAGACCTCCAACATGGGTCTGCCGGAAGCTGCCGTCATGGATTCCGCAGCAACCCAGACGCCGGTCCGGCCGTCTGCCGGCCCCGACTACAACCCGGTCGTGACGCTCAACGGATGGACGCTGCCCTTCCGCATGAACAACGGCGTCAAGGAGTTCCATCTCGTCGCCGAGCCTGTCGAGCGCGAGATGGCGGAAGGCATGACCGCCTATCTCTGGGGCTACAACGGCCAGTCGCCGGGCCCGACGATCGAGGCGGTCGAAGGCGACCGGGTCCGAATCTTCGTGACCAACAAGCTGCCCGAGCACACCACCGTCCACTGGCACGGCATGATCCTGCCATCGGGCATGGACGGCGTCGGCGGGCTGTCGCAGCCGCACATTCCGGTCGGCAAGACCTTCGTCTACGAGTTCGACCTCGTGAAGTCCGGGACCTTCATGTACCACCCGCATTCGGACGAGATGGTCCAGATGGCGATGGGCATGATGGGGTTCTTCGTCGTCCATCCCAAGGACCCGAAGTTCATGCCGGTGGACCGCGACTTCGTTTTCCTGCTCAGCGCCTATGACATCGATCCCGGAACCTATGTGCCGCGCGTCATGGAGATGACCGACTTCAATCTCTGGACCTGGAACAGCCGCATCTTCCCGGGCATCGATCCGTTGGTGGTCTCGAAGAACGACAAGGTCCGCGTCCGCGTCGGTAACCTGACGATGACCAACCATCCGATCCACATGCACGGCTACGATTTCGAAGTGACCTGCACCGATGGTGGCTGGGTTCGGCCCGAGGCACGCTGGCCGGAGGTCAGTATCGACATTCCCGTCGGCGCGATGCGGGCCTACGAGTTCGACGCAAAGCATGTCGGCGACTGGGCGATCCATTGCCACAAGTCGCATCACACGATGAACGCGATGGGCCACGACATCCCGACCTTCATCGGCGTCGACAAGAAGGAGGTCACCAAAAAGATCAGGCAGATCCGCCCCGAATACATGCCGATGGGTACCGCCGGCATGGCCGACATGGGCGAAATGTCGATGGAAATCCCGGAGAACACCGTCCCCATGATGACTGGCTGGGGACCGCACGGCCCCATCGAGATGGGTGGCATGTTCTCCGTGGTGAAAGTCCGCGAGGGCATCTCGGCGGGCGATTACACCGATCCGGGCTGGTACGAGAACCCGCCCGGCACGCAGGCCTGGGAGTGGACGGGAAGCCTCCCCGACGCCCCCAAGGCCAAAGACGCAAAGACGCAGCCGCCCTCGAAACATTCGAAACACGGCTGATCGAACACTCCAAAAACAATCAAAGGACATGACTATGAAAACTGCAATCCTCGGCCTCCTCCTCGCCACCCTCGCAACGCCGGTTCTGGCATCGGGCAGTCACGCCGGCGGCCACGGTGAAGCCATGGCCGTCGGCGAACCCGGCGACAAGTCGAAGGTCAGCCAGACCATCCGCGTCAGCATGAAGGAGACACCCGACGGCAAGATGATCTTCACCCCGAACGACTTCAAAGTCCGCAAGGGCCAGACCATCCGCTTCACCATCAAGAACGAAGGCGAGCTCGACCACGAGTTCGTCCTCGACCAGGAGGCGAAGGTGATGGAGCACAAGGCGGTCATGGAGAAGTTTCCGGACATGGAGCATGACGATCCGAACGCGATCCGCCTGAAGCCGGGCAAGTCCGGCGACATCGTCTGGAAATTCACCAATGACGGCATCTTCAAGATCGCCTGCCTCGTTCCCGGCCACTACGACGCCGGAATGCACGGCGACGTCACCGTCGCCAACAAGTAAGGTCAGAAGGAGACCGGAAATGCGAACCATCATCAAACTCGCGGTAGCAGCGACGCTCACCCTTACCTCTGCAGCTGGTGCATTCGCCCAGGAATTCACCAAGGCCACCGTCAAGAAGGTCGATGCCAAGGCCAAGAAGGTCACGCTCATCCACGAGGAGCTGAAGGGTCTCGAAATGCCCGCCATGACCATGGTCTTTCAGGTCGGCGACGATGCGTTGCTGGCCAAGCTGAAGGAGGGGGCGAACGTGCAGTTCGTCGCAGAACGGGTCAACGGCAAGCTGACGGTCACGCAGGTAAAGTGACCCTGCTAAAGTGATCCTGCGGCCGCGCTTCGTCAGGAGCGCGGCCTGCTCCCTGGAAGACCGGCTCGACGCCGCGATGCACCATAATGCCGGTCAGGAATGCTGGCTGCACCCGCCTGAACGGCCAGGAACAGCGATCGGAGCCCCATTCTTCCGAGCCGGAGGCAAAATTCATCGTGACGGAGAGGTAATCGGGGCCTTTCACGCTTGCCACCCCTTTTCACCAGGGGAGGAAGCGCCTATATCACGGTTGCCGGACTTCGGTCCGGCTATGGCAATAAACGGTCGGTGTAATAAACCTATTGGACCCGGGGGCGGTACCCGGCGCCTCCACCAAAAACCGGTCGGTCGCATGCAAACCTTGCGGACCGGCTTTTGATGGGGGCGAAATAGGATCGACAAGGGCTTAAAGATCGAACTTTTGCTCGGCATGATACCACCGTTATCGGGTCAAAAAGTGTAGTTGCAAACGACAACAACGCTAAGGGTTATGCTCTCGCTGCCTAATGGCGGTGCGGGAAATCCGAACTAAGTCCTTGGAGGTAGCACTTTAAGGCGGGGTCCGAAGGCACCTGGCAACAGAAGCCTTCACCTTCGCTCCCCAGTCGAATACTATGGAACTGACTCGGATGCTCGTCGGGGCTTCCCCGCAACCGGTCGGCATGGCATAACGCGTCTGACTAAAAGACGAGAGAATGGAAAGACAGGACCGTATGGGGCAGGACCACATCCGTTACGATATTCTGGCGCAGGACGCTTTGCGCGGCGTCATCCGTAAGGTTTTGACCGAGGTTGCGGCCACGGGCCGTCTGCCGGGCGACCATCATTTCTTCATCACCTTCCTGACCGGCGCCCCCGGCGTGCGCATCTCGCAGCACCTCAAGGCGAAGTACGCGGAACAGATGACCATCGTCGTCCAGCACCAGTTCTGGGATCTCAAGGTCTCCGATACCCAGTTCGAGGTCGGCCTTTCCTTCTCCGACACCCCGGAACGCCTGGTCGTTCCCTTCAATGCCATTCGCGGCTTCTACGACCCTTCGGTGAATTTCGAGCTTGAATTCGAAGTGCCGCTCGCCGACGAGGACGAGAACACCACCGCCGAAATCACCGCCATCCCCGTAGAAGCCATTTCCAAGTCTGCCGACACCGAAGCCAAGCCGGGCGAAGAGAAGAAGCCCGGCTCGGTCATCTCGCTCGATTCCTTCCGCAAGAAGCAGTAAGCGCCGGGAGGCGCGTCAGCCATGAGCGCCGAAATCGTCAACCTTCGCCAGTTCCGCAAAGCCAGGGAACGGCTCGAAAAGGAAAAGGAGGCGGAACAGAACCGCCTCACCTTCGGCCGTACCAAGGTCGAAAAATCCCTGACCAAGGCACGCAACGACAAGGCGGAGAAGGGGCTCGACCAGAGCCGCCTGGAAAAGCCCGGCAAGGACGACTGACTTTCCGTCCGGTGCATATTAACGGTCCGCTAACCAGGCTCGTGCCGGTCGGCTTGACGCCGGAAGTACCACAGTCTGAATAAGCGAGCTTGTTCCGAAGGTCCGGAGAGTCTCGTGATCCGCAAACATTCGGCGACCCTTCACGGTCATCGCACCAGTTTTTCCCTCGAGGACGAGTTCTGGCTCGAATTGAAGGCAATCGCTGCAAAACGCGATATCAGCCTGGCAACCCTGATCGCCGAGATCGACGATCAAAGGGATGCCGCCAGCAATCTCTCGTCGGCGCTGCGCGTCCATGTCCTGACCTGGCTCAAGTCTTCATAGAACGGAAACTGGCACTACAGCGGGCAGCTACTGCTGTACCCCTGGCAGGCTTGGCATGTTGGAAATGCCGGGGGACGGAAGGTTCGGGAAGTTCTGGCGGATCGCGCCGTCGGTCGGCGGTACGATGAGCTGCGGCGGCTGGTTGATCTGGCGCTGACGCACCTCTTCCGCCGCACGCGCCGCCGCCTCCACCGCCTGCCGCTGGCGCTCCGCCTCGGCTGCCTGCTGGCGGGCGCGCTCTTCGGCCGCTGCCTTGTCGCGGGCCGCCTGCCGCTCGATCGCCTGGAAATTATAAAGCGCCACCTCGCGGCGAAGGCGCTGTTTTTCGAGTACGCTGGCCTGCAGTGTCTCGACACGCCGCCGCTGCTGCTCGAAGGCACGCTGCGACAGGAAATTCGTCATCGCCGCGATATCGATCCGTTTGGCGGGTGCGGCAATATCCCCCGAATATTCGAGCCGGACGGTCGGATCGCCGCCGGCAAGCGCTTCTTCGCCGGCATCGTAGGTGACCGCCAGATTTGCGCTCAGGCTGTCGTCCAGCAGATCGAAGCGCCCCTCGCCCGACAGCTTCGTCGTGCCGACGCCGGCCGCGACATTCTGCGCCCGCGCTTCGCCAGCCGTGATCGTCACCGGGATGGTCACGTTGCCGATCGCCGCATTTCCCTGATGCAGCAGGCCGGTTGCGATCGGCCGGACCTTCGCCTCCGTCACCTCGCCGGGAAGCTTGTCGATCGCGGCCATCAAGGGCTTCATCGCGTCCGGATTGATGCCGGCGACCGTCAGGCCCTTCAGCCGCAACTCGGCCGAACCGCCGGTCGCACCGAGGAGTTCGGCCAAGGTCTTGCCGGTCGATTCGGCGGACATGTTGAAATCCAGCTTGCCGCTGGCTACCGGCTTGCCGCCGGCCTTCCAGACCAGCGGCGCGAGGTCGGCGTTCTCAGCCGAAATCCGGGCCTGCAGAAGTCCCGTTCCCTCACCGTTCGACATCAGCAGCCGGCCGGCGACCCGGCCGCCCTGCCAGTCGCCCGCACCGTTCTCGATGGTGATGCCGCCGCTGCGATGGGTGACCTTGGCCGCGAAATTATCGATATTGCCGAAAAGTCCGGCATCGAACCTTCGCGCCCTGACGTCGAGAGCGACGTCCGCGCCGGAAAAGATCGGGCGGGCAAAGGGTTTGGAGGAAAACGCCCCGCTCTGCGGATCGCTGACCGGCCCGTAGATCGCCTCCCCGAGCCAGGCAAGATCGAGGCTGTCGATGCTGAGCGAGCCGATGGCCGGCATGCCCGGCGCCTTGCGGTCGACGGCGAAGTCGCCGCTGATCGCATTGCCGTCGGCGACACCCTTAATGGCTGCGATCTTCACCGCATCCGGCGTCATGCTGAAATCCGCGTCGAGCGCGACTGACATTCCGGTGCCGAACTGCGGCAGGCCGATGCCGTTCATCAGCAGATAGGGTTCCAGATCCGCACTTCTGAGCGTGACGTGACCGCTGCCCTCGCCAAACCCCTCGCTGCCCACCCGGATGTCGCCGTTGATGTCCAGCGAGGTCTTTTCGGTGGTGAAGGTCAGCGCGGCCTTGGCCGCAGCATCCGGGCCCTGGTGGAGCTTGAGCAGCAATTCGCCCGCGCCATCCCCCTCGAAAGGCAGGGGATCGAGACCTGCCTGCCCCAGGAGAACCATCGGATCGGGATTGTCGAGCGACGCAACGAGCGTCATGTCGGGGCCGCCCGTCAGGTCGAAGAGACCTGGAAGCTTGAGGTCGGCATTGACCGCGCTGCCGTTGGTCCTGCCCTTGAAGACGACCTCCGCCCCGTTCAGACTTCCGCCGACGGTCAGATTGGCGCTGAGATCGGTATTGGCGAACCAGGCGCCGTTGGCGGCAAGCCGGGCGAGAGCCGGATGCGGTGGCAGCCGGTCGCGCAGCATGGTCAGGAAGGCGCTCGGATCGGCAGAGCGGAAGACGAGGCTGCCATTGCCTGAATAGGCGAGCAACGAACCCTCGATCCGGCCCCGCGCCGAGATCGTCGCGCCTTCGACATTGCCGATCGTCAGGCGCTCCAGCGACAGCGTGCCACCGGCCAGGGTGAAGGCGGTATCGACGTTGTTGGCGGCGACCCCGAAGGCGGTGAACCGGTCGGCCTTCAGCGTCGCGGCAACCCGATGGTCGAGCACGTCCTGCCCTGCATCGTCGCCGGTCATCAGCGAGGCAAGCGCCCGCATGGCATCGATATCGATCTCGTTGCCGGCAAGGCTCATCGAAAGATTGGGCACCTGCCCCTGGGCGGACTGGCGTTCGACACGGCCCTTGAGCGTCGCCGGACCGATCGCCAGCTCGAGGTTGTCGAACCGCTGCAGGTCCGGCGTCAGGTTGACCTTTGCCGAAAAGCCGGCGGAGCGGAGCTGGCGCAGCTCGGGCGCCACCCGGCCCGAAAGCCAGTCGGAAAGTCCCGACGGCTGGCTGGAGGCAACCAGCATGTCACCGACGAAGGACGTCCGGTCGCGAAGCACGAGGCTGCCCTTGGCCTCCAGCTGCGTGCGGCCCGGCAGGGTCGCCACCACGTTGTCCACCGTCCAGCCGCGCCCGGCAGGCCGTATGTCGAGCCTGATATCGCGTATGGTCGTGTCGTTGGCGACGATAGCCGGCAGCCTGAGGCTGGCGCGGCCGGGCACCTGCGGAATCGGGATCGAGGCCGCCAGCCGGATGAAATTGTTGATGCGGCGCTGCGCCGAAGCGGCGGCATCGCGGCCGGTCTTTGCCCGCGCGCCCTCGCCCAGCCGGTTGACGTCGATCTGCTGGCCGTCGGCCGTCAGCAGGAATTCAGGCTTGTTGCCGGTATCGAGCGTCGCTTCGCCGGTCACCACGTAAGGGTTGTCGGTCGCCCCGACTTCCAGCCGGTATTGCGGGATGCGGATACGCTCGTTGGTGACCTCGAACCCGCCCTTGAGGCGCGGCCCGGGCGGCGGCGGCGTCACCGGCTCGGTCTCGTCTTCCTCCTCGAGGAAGTCGAGGGTGAAGTTGCCGTTATAGGCAGGCTTGTTGTCGGCGACGGTAAGCTCGCCGTCGAGATTGACCTCGACGGGCTGTGCATCCGGCCAGAGCCTGAGGCGCAGCGGCATGCGCCTGCCCTCGGCATCCGCCGTGCCGCTCGCCAGGTTGAACCGCGTTTCATGACCGTCGAGCGCCGCATTGCCTTCGCCGCGCCAGGGACCGCGCAGCGAGCCGGCGGAAAAATCGCCCGCAAGGCCAGTGATCTGCCGCGACTGCCCGGATTGCTCGTCGATCAGGTTGATCTCGCCACCGGTGATATGCACATCCTCGATGACCACCGTGCGGGCCGGGATCGCGGCGCGGCTGCCGCGCATCCAGTCGAGAGAGCCGTCCTTCAACAGCCGGATCCGAGCCTTCGGCTCCTCGATACGCATGTCGAAGATACGCGCCTCGCCCGAGAGGAAGGGCGCCAGTTCCATATCCATGGAAAACCGTGCCACCTGCACCAGCGGCTGACCATCCGTATCGGCGCCCACCCGGACGTCATGCAGGGTGACTGAGGGAAACGGCAGAATACGCGCATCGACATTGCCGTGGACGGTGACCTTCTTGCCGAGGATGCGGCTGGCCTGCTCCTCGAAGCCGACGCGCAGGCTCGACCAATCGACGAAGAAAGGCGCGAGCAGCGCTGTGAACAGCGCCACCACCACCAATCCGCCGAATGCCAACAGGATGCGTCCGAGCACGGTATCCCTCTCCCTGATCTCGCCTAAGAGACTAGTTCCATTGGCTTCACGGGCAAGTCAAGCTTGCGGGAGCATCTCATTCAGCAATCCTGAAGATCTTGCCCGGATTGAAGATATTATCCGGATCGAGGCCCCGCTTGATGGTCCGCATCAGGCCGACGGCGCCGCCGAGTTCCTCCTCCAGGAACGACATCTTGCCCTGGCCGATGCCATGCTCGCCGGTACAGGTGCCGTCCATCGAAAGTGCCCGGTGGTTGAGGCGGGCGATGAACGCCTCGACCTTGTCGACGGAGGCCGGGTCCTTGCCGTCGAAAAGCACCAGGACGTGGAAATTGCCGTCGCCCGCATGGCCGACGATCGGCGCCAGCAACCCCTGTTCCGCAATATCGGCCTGGGTTTCGGCAACGCATTCGGCAAGCCGCGAGATCGGCACGCAGACGTCGGTCGACAGGCCGTCGAGTTCCGGCGCCAGCGCCCGGCTTGCCCAGTAGGCGTTATGCCGCGCGTTCCAGAGCTTTGCCCGCTCCTCGGCATTGGCGGTCCAGAGGAATTCGTCGCCGCCGCATTCCGTGGCGATCTCGGCAAACTGCGCCGACTGCAGCGCCACCGTCTCTTCGGTGCCGTGGAATTCCAGGAAGAGCGTGGGCTTTTCCGGATAGGAGAGTTTCGAATAGGCATTGCAGGCCCGCATCTGCACGTCGTCCAGCAGTTCGATGCGGGCGACCGGGATGCCCATCTGGATGGTCATGATCACAGCGTCGCAGGCGGCCTTGACGCTCGGGAAGGCGCAGACGCCGCCGCCGATCTTTTCCGGAATGCCCTGCAGCCTCAACGTCACGGAGGTGATGACGCCGAGCGTGCCTTCCGAGCCGACGAAGAGACGGGTCAGATCGTAGCCGGCCGAGGATTTCCGGGCCCGCTGCGCGGTGCGGATTTCCTCGCCGTCAGCGGTGACGACGGTCAGCGACAGGACATTGTCCTTCATCGTGCCGTAGCGCACAGCATTGGTGCCGGATGCGCGGGTGGCGGTCATCCCGCCGACCGAGGCGTTAGCACCGGGATCGATCGGGAAGAACAGGCCGGTGTCGCGAAGCTCGCGGTTCAGTTCCTCGCGGGTGATGCCGGGCTCGACGGTTACGTCGAGATCGGCCGGGCTGACCCGAAGCACCTTGTTCATGCGGCTGAAATCGATCGAGATGCCGCCGGACGGGGCATTCACCTGGCCTTCGAGCGAGGAGCCGACGCCGAAGGGCACGACCGGCACGCGATGTTCGGCGCAGGCCCTGACCACGGCTTTGACGTCCTCGGCGCTCTCGACGAAGACGACGCCGTCCGGCAATTGCGCCGGCAGATAGGTCGTCGTGTGCGCATGCTGCTCGCGAAACGACTGGCCGGTCTGAAAACGCTCGCCGAAGGATTGCTTGAGGATGCCGAGGACCGTCGAGATGCCCTCTTTGTTGCGGAGACCCGCCTTCACATCCTTGACTGCCATGTCCACTCTCCTCGTGTCTTTTCAAGGGATTGGTTAGGCGACAGGTCGGGTTTTGTCCAGACGGAACCGCGGCGGACCGATCGGGCAAAGTCCGGCCTTGGTGATCCTCGCTTTCTTTTCGTCATCCTCGGACGCCGGACTTACGTCGTTTCCTCACACCCGGCGCCGGTCCCGCCTCGCCGGCACGCCTGCCGGTGTATCCGTGACGGAACGGCGGGATTCTAGGCGCGGGCCGGGAGGGCGGGGATGAGAGGGGTGAAAAATTAAATTAAGTCGTTGAGCCGACAGGCGGGTAAAGCTTGGGACATCCCCGCAACGGTACTTCCCGACGAACCTGAAATGAGGATGCCGGACGCGAAACCTGGGGCCGAACCTAGCCCGCCAGGGCCATGCTCAGCCTCTGCTGCACCTGATCGACATTGCCGCGGACATAGACAGCGGTAGGCTTGCCGCCGGTGCTGGCGAGCGCAAGCGCGACGATCGTGACTTCCTCTTCGAAAGTCGTGACGTAAAGCACCTGCGCGGGATTGATGTATACGGACTGGTTATGGGTATTCTTGAAGCCGATCAGTGCCATACGTCTCTCCTTCTGCTGCGTGGCAGGATATGCCATGCCATGCACAAGGTTGCAGCAAGTTTAACAGGCCCGGGTCATGACCGTTATGACCACAAGAAGCCTCGAAACCGACCACCGCAGCGGGATGTCGGCGACGAGCCTCCCGTGATGGTAAGCCCTTGCTCGCCCCGGCAGGCGAGTTTCCAGGAGCAGGACGCGAATCGCCGGCAAGGCCTTCGCACCACGGACAGGTTTTTTGTCCCGGCGCAAAATAGTTCATCTGCAAGTCACCGATCGATGCGCTAGATCAGGCTCTGTCTTTTCAAGTTTCAGGAGATCAGCGATGGCGACAATTGCAATCATCGGCGCGGGTGCGATGGGGAGCGGGATCGGCCGGCAACTCGCGGACGGCGGCGCCAGGGTCTTGACCTACCTGGACGGCCGCTCACCAGAGAGCCACGACCGGGCCAGAACCGCCGGGATGGAGCCCGCCCCGCTTGAAGACATCATCGGGGCGGAGATCGTTCTGTCGATCGTCCCGCCCGGCGAGGCGATCGGCGTCGCGGAGCGCCTGTCGGCGGCGATCGGAGACCGCCAGACCCCGGTGACATTCATCGATTGCAACGCGATCTCGCCCGACACGATGCGCCAGGTTGCCGCCGTTTTCCGGCCCGGCCAGGCGAATGTGCTGGACGGCTCGATCATCGGCCTGCCGCCGCAGCCGGGAAAAGCCGGGCCGAAGCTCTATATCAGCGGGGACGGGGCTGACAGAAGCGCCGTTCTCGCCGCGCACGGGCTTCACGTCCGCCGGATCGAAGGGGCCGTCGGCGCAGCCTCGGCGCTGAAAATGTGTTATGCGGGCATCAACAAGGGCGTTACCGGCCTCGGTACAGCCATGCTTCTCGCGGCCATCCGATCGGGCGCCGACCAGAGCCTCAGGCGGGAGATGGCCGAAAGCAATCCCGACCTCGACAGCAAACTCTCAAGCGCCATTCCGGACATGTATGCGAAAGCCTACCGCTGGGTGGCGGAGATGGAGGAGATCGCCGCATTCCTCGGCAAGGACGATCCGGCCTCGCTGATCTTCAAGGGAATGGCGGGATTGTTTCAGAAAATGGCCGACGACCGGGCCGGCGGCGGCGAGCTTGCCGGCCAGCTCAACGACCTGCTCGGCCGGTAGGTCGTCGAAAATCCTAACACCATCCTGCCTGTCCCCGGATCGGATCCGAGGACCGCGACTATGGAAGGAACGGATCTGCTCCCGCCCGTCATTCGGCGGCGAGCAGCTGTTCCTCTTTTTCCTTTTCGTTGTCTTGCTTGTCTTCCTTGCGGCGCGAGGCGTCCGCCAGTTCCTGATGGAACCGCGCTTCCTCGTGCATATGCGGCTTGGCGAAGCCGGCGATCAGAAGATAGGCGACCGGGGTGATGAACAGGGTCACGATGACCGCAAAGCCGAGGCCGCCGACGATGACCCAGCCGAGCGCGATACGGGCTTCCGCACCGGCGCCCTGAGCCAGCAGCAGCGGCACGCCGCCGATGACGGTGGCGATCATCGTCATCATCACCGGGCGCAGACGGATCGCACAGGCGGTTTCGATCGCCTCGCGCACGCTCGTCCCGCGGTCCCGGAGCTGATTGGCGAACTCGACGATCAGGATGCCGTTCTTCGCCATGACCCCGACGAGCAGCACGAGGCCGATCTGGCTGTAGACGTTGAGGCTCGATCCGGTCAGCACCAGCGCGATTGCCGCGCAGGCAAGACCGAGCGGCACGGTCGACATGATGATGATCGACGACAGCACGCTTTCAAACTGCGCCGCTAGCACCAGGAAGATGATCGCGATCGCAAAACCGAAGGTCATCAGCATGGCGTTGGAGTTTTCACCGAGCGTCTTGGCCTCCGCCATCGGAACCAGGCGGACGCCTGCCGGCAGGAACGGCTGGGCGATCGCGGAGACTTCCCTGACCGCATCGCCGAGCGCCACGCCCTCGCGCAGGTTCGACGAGATGGACACCGAGGCAAGCTGTTCCTCGCGGTTGAGCTGCGGCGCCACCGCGCCTTCCTTCAAGGTCGCGATCGTCGACATCGGCACGATCTTGCCGTCGCTGGTCTTGAGGAAGATGTTCTCGAGATCGGTCGGGTCGTCGATCGGCCTCGTGGTCGAGGTGAGCTTGACCGGCAGAGCATCGCCGTTGACGAAGACGTCGACGACCGAGCGGCCCTCGAGCAGCGACTGCATGGCGGTGGACAGGCCGGTAATGTCGATGCCGAGATCGGAGGCCCGCTCGCGGTCGATCGCGACCGAAAGCTGCGCCTGGGTCGGCTCGTTGGTAAGGCGCGGCGTATCGAAGAACCGCGCGCCCTCGCTTTCCATATGCGACACCAGCTTCAGAGCCGTCGAGGTCAGGACGTCGTAGTCGTTGCCGACCAGGGCCATCTGCAGGCCGTTGCCGGCGCCGCGGATCTTCAGGCTGTTCGCCTGCATGGTGAAGCCCCGTAGGGCCGGAACCCGGAGCGCCGCGGCGTTGACGTCGGCGGCGATCTGGTCCTGCGTGCGGCTGCGCTCGCCCCAGGGCGCTAGCGTCAGAACCATGAAGCCGCTATTGGTGTTGCTGCCGAAACCCGAGATCGAGAAGACATTGGTGATCTCGCCGGAATCGCGCAGCGACTTCAGGTTCTCTTCGACGCGCTGCATCTGGTCGCGGGTATAATCGAGGCTGACGCCCTGCGGCGTCGTCAGGCGCAACATGATCGTCGCGCGGTCTTCGCGCGGCGTCAGCTCGCTCTTGACCAGGCCGAAGACATTGTAGGCGGCGATCGAGAAGACCACCGAGACGACGATGACGACCAGCGGCGCGTTGAGGCAGAACCGCAGCGCCGACGCATAGGCCTTGGCGAACCCGTTGCCGAAGGCGCCGAGGAGACCGTGGTCCTCCTTCATCGGCTTGGTCAGCATGCGCGACGCGAGCATCGGGCAGAGCGTCAGGGCGGTGACCGACGACAGGGCCACCGAGAAGGCGAGCACGAAGCCGAATTCCTTGAACAGGCCGCCGATCTGGCCGGGCAGGAAGGACAGCGGAATGAAGACAGCGGCAAGCGTTGCCGTGGTCGCGATGACGGCGAAGAACACTTCCTGGGTGCCGAGCACGGCTGCGGCGCGCGGCCCCATGCCTTCCGCTCGTCGCCGGACGATGTTTTCGAGCACGACGATCGCGTCGTCGACCACGAGACCGGTCGCCAGCACGATCGCCAGCAGCGTCAGGATGTTGATCGAGAAACCGACGAGGTAGATCGCCACCAGCGTGCCGATCAGCGCCACCGGCATGGTGATCGCCGGGATCAGCGTGACCCGCCAGTCGCGCAGGAAGAGGTAGATGACCACGACGACGACCGCGGCCGAAAGCACCAACGCGATCTCGACCTCGTGCAGCGCGCCCTGGATGAAGATCGCATCGTCGCCGGTAATGGCGATGCGGGTGCCTTCCGGCAGGGCCTTCTGCATCTCCGCGACGGCGGCCTTGACGCCTTCGGAAATGTTGAGCGTGTTCGACTGCGCCTGGCGGATGATGCCGAGGCCGACGCCCTGCACGCCGTTGGCCCGCAGCACGGTCGTGCCATCATCTGGACCGAGTGCCACGGTTGCCACATCGCGGACGCGGACATTCGGGCCGATCAGGACGTTTTCGAAATCCTGGGGCGTGGTGAGGTTGGCGGTGGCGCGAACGACGATATCCTGGGTCGTGCTCTTCAGCGAGCCGGCCGGAACGTCGAGTGCGGCGCTCGACAGCGCCTTGGAGACGTCGGCGACGGTCAGGCCGCGGCCGGCCAGGGCGGACTGGTTGACATCGACGCGGAACACCTTGTCCTGGTCGCCGTAAAGTTCGACGTCGGCGACACCTTCGACGGCCGCGAGCCGGTCGACGACCTCGTTGTTGACGAGCTGGGTGAGGTCTTCCATCGACATGTTCGACGAGGTGACCGCAAGGCGCATGATGGCGTCGGAATCGGCGTCCGCCTTGACGATGCGCGGTTCGTCGGCATCGTCCGGCAGCTGGTTGACGACACGGCCAACCGCATCGCGCACGTCGTTTGCGGCCTCCGACAGATCGACGCTGTCGGAAAATTCCATCGTCACTCGGCTGGAGCCGAACTGCGACTGCGAAGACAGGGCCTTGAGGCCGGAGACGCGCGCAACGGCGCCTTCGATCACCTGGGTGACTTCCTGGTCCATCGTCTGCGGCGAGGCGCCGTCGTAATTGGTGCGCACCGTGATGACCGGCTGGTCGACGTCGGGAAGTTCGCGCACCTCGACGCCGGCGAGAGCCGCAAGGCCCGCAACGACCAGCAGCGTGTTCAGAACCGCGGCAAGGATCGGCCGGCGGACGAAGAGGGCGGTAAAGCTCTGCGCGGATTTCTCCGCCTCGGCCTTCCCCTCGTCGTCATGGCCAGCGCCCGGGAGTTCGATCTTCATTGGCGCGCCACCTCAGCCGTTTCCGGCGCACCGGAAATCCGCACCGGCGCCCCTTCCCTCACACGCTGCAGACCTTCGGTCACTATTCTGTCGCCATCCTTGAGCTCGGCGCCCACGAGGACCGCATCGGGGTTGCGCTGGACGACGCGCACGCGGGTCTTGACGGACTTGTTGTCCCTGATCTGCCAGACATACGAACCCTCGCCGTCCCACTGGACGGCCAGCGGGTCGACCGCCGGATATCTTTCGCCGGCAAAGCGCATGCCGACGTTGAAGGCCATGCCGGCGCGCAGCACGTCGCCAGGATTTTCCACGCGAGCGCGGATGCGCATCGTGCGGCTTGCAGGATCGATGCGGTTGTCGATCGCCTCGACCTTGCCGGAAAAGACCTGGCCCGGACGGGCGATCGAACTTGCCTCCACAGGCTGGCCCGGCTCGATCGCCACCGCGAAACGCTCCGGCGCCCAGAAGTCGACCAGAATGGCCGTGCGGTCGTCGAGCGTCACGACATTGGTCTGGGTGGTGACGTTGTCGCCGATATTGACCGCGACGATGCCGGCAATGCCGTCGATCGGGGCAACGATATCGCGGCGCCTGAGATTGAGTTCGGCGGTGGAGAGGGCGAGCTTTGCGGCCTGTTCGGCAATCTGCGCATCGAAAACGTCAAGCCGCGAGAACGACTGCAGGTTCTTGTAGGAAGCGGATTTTTCCTGGGCACTGGCCAGCGCCACGCGCGCCTTGTCGCGCTCGATCGTCTGCTCCTCGTCATCGAGGCGGGCGAGAACCTGGCCCTTGGTGACCTTCTGGCCCGACGTCACCATGATCTCGTTGACGGTACCGGAAGCCTGCGGCATGACGACGACCGACTGGATGGCCTGACCGCTGCCGATCGCCGAGAGGCGGTCGTTGACGGTGCCGATCGCGACCGGCTGGGTCACCACGAGCGTCGCCCGGTTGCCGCCTTGGCCCCCACCTGCCCCGCGCTGCGCGGCGCCCTGTGCTCCGCCCTCGCCCTGCGGACGCGCCGCAGCATTGCCGCTGGCACCACCCGCTGGAGCAGGTGCAGGCTGGGCTGAGGTTCTGGGAATGACGGCGGCGATCACTTCACCGGGAACGCCCATCTTTGTCAGGGTTCCGCCGGCGCTCGGCACCAGGTAGACCCACAGAGCGAGAGCTCCGGCCAGGACTACGAGACAGAGCAGAAGCTGTTTCCAAATCCGCATTCAATTCTCCGATGGCGGCACCAAGAGGCCATATTGCCCGGGAGTATCCTTTTTTGCGGCTGCTCACGCAATGGGTGTTCGGCAACCTTACAAAAATGTAACCTCACGAAATTTCACGCATATGTTAGATCGGAGGCATACATATACTCCTAAAATCGCCGCTTTCGCAGTGGGCAACCGGCGGCCTCTTCACAATTTGGCCTTGCCTTGTGTGAACAGTCGGAATGAAAGCAGAACATTTTCTGGTCTTTCAGGTCCGAATCACTACATTGGCCGCATGACGAACAGTTTCGACGACATTCCGTTCTTCGACGAAGAACCCCAGCAGGCGCAGCGCAAGGCCCCCACCCTGGCGCAGCCGGCCGGAAACGGCGGCCTCGGCATCGCGGCGCGCGCCATGGCGGCCCGCGACCAGAACCGGGCGCCGGACTATCTCGCAGGCCTCAACCCGGAACAGCGCGAAGCGGTCGAGACGCTCGACGGCCCTGTCCTCGTGCTCGCGGGCGCGGGCACGGGCAAGACGCGGGTGCTGACGACCCGTATCGCCCACATCCTTGCGAGCGGCCGGGCCTTCCCTTCGCAGATCCTTGCCGTCACCTTCACCAACAAGGCGGCGCGCGAGATGAAGGAACGCGTCGGCGTTCTGGTCGGCGGCGCGGTCGAGGGCATGCCCTGGATGGGCACCTTCCACTCGATCGGCGTCAAACTGCTGCGCCGCCATGCGGAAATGGCGGGCCTTCGCTCCGACTTCACCATTCTCGACACCGACGACGTGGTGCGGCTGATCAAGCAGCTGATCCAGGCCGAGGGGCTGGACGACAAGCGCTGGCCAGCAAAACAGTTCGCCGGCATGATCGACACCTGGAAGAACAAGGGCCTGACCCCGCCCGACATTGCCGAGGGCGACGCGCGCGCGTTTGCTAACGGCAAGGGCCGCGAACTCTACGCCGCCTATCAAAACCGCCTGCGCACCCTGAACGCCTGCGATTTCGGCGACCTCCTGCTGCACCCGATCGCAATCTTCCGCAAGAACCCGGACCTCTTGAAGGAATATCACGGCAAATTCCGCTATATCCTGGTCGACGAGTATCAGGACACCAACACGGCGCAGTACATGTGGCTGCGGCTGCTTGCCCAGCGGCCGAAGGACATTCCCCAGAACGTCTGCTGCGTCGGCGACGACGACCAGTCGATCTACGGCTGGCGCGGCGCGGAAGTCGACAACATCCTTCGCTTCGAGAAGGATTTTCCGGGCGCCAAGGTGATCAAACTGGAGCGCAACTATCGCTCCACCGAGCACATCCTCGGCGCCGCCGGCCACCTGATCGCCCATAACGAGGGCCGGCTCGGCAAGACGCTGTTCACCGACCGCTCCGATCCCGACGACGAGAAGGTGGTGGTGCATGCCGCCTGGGATTCGGAAGAGGAAGCGCGCGCCGTCGGCGAGGAGATCGAGAACCTCCAACGGGGCAAGCACAAGCTCAACGACATGGCGATCCTGGTGCGCGCCTCCTTCCAGATGCGCGAATTCGAAGACCGGTTCGTGACATTGGGCCTCAACTACCGCGTCATCGGCGGCCCGCGCTTCTACGAGCGGCTCGAGATCCGCGACGCCATGGCCTATTTCCGCATGGTCTGCCAGCCATCCGACGACCTTGCCTTCGAGCGGATCATCAACACCCCGAAACGCGGCTTGGGCGACACGACCGTGCGCTACCTGCACGACTATGCCCGCGCCCGCGACATCCCCATGCTGCAGGCCGCCGCCGACATCATCGAGACCGACGAACTGAAGCCCAAGGCGCGCAAGGCGCTGTTCGACGTGGTGACCGATTTCCGCCGCTGGCAGGGCCTGCTCGAAAACACGTTGCACACCACGCTCGCCGAGCAGATCCTCGACGAGAGCGGCTATACCGCCATGTGGCAGAACGACAAATCCGCGGAAGCGCCCGGAAGGCTCGAAAACCTCAAGGAACTCGTGCGTTCCATGGAGGCCTTCGAGAGCATGCGCGGCTTCCTCGAGCACGTGTCGCTGGTCATGGATGCCGAGACCAACGAAAACCTCGACGCCGTCTCGATCATGACGCTGCATTCGGCCAAGGGCCTGGAATTCGACACCGTTTTCCTGCCCGGCTGGGAGGAAGGCCTGTTTCCGCACCAGCGGGCGCTCGACGAGGGCGGCCGCTCAGGCCTGGAGGAGGAACGCCGCCTCGCCTATGTCGGCCTGACGCGCGCAAAGCACCGTTGCCATATCTGGTTCGTCTCTAACCGCCGCATCCACGGCCTGTGGCAATCGACCATGCCCTCGCGTTTCCTCGACGAACTGCCGGCAGCCCATGTGGATGTCGCGGCGTCGGACAGCAATTACGGCGGTTATGGCGGGCGCGGCGGCTACGGCCAGTCGCGTTTCGACAAGGCCGACCCCTTTACCAACACCTACTCGACACCGGGGTGGAAACGCGCCCAGGCCAACAAGACCGACGCCACCCGCGACAACTGGGGCACCCGCTCCGGCCACGCCGTGGAACGCATCGGCTACGGCGAAAGCGGCCCGCGCACCCGCACGATCGACGGCGAACTGGTGGCCAAATCGGTGGCCGACACGCCTTCGCAGTTCTCGGTCGGGGATAGGGTGTTTCACGTCAAGTTCGGGAACGGCAATATTTCGGCGATCGAGGGGAACAAGCTGACGATCGAGTTCGATCGGGCCGGGCAGAAGCGCGTGCTGGACGGGTTTGTGGAGCGGGTGTGAGAGAACTCACGGCACGTTCCAAAAACCTGAGATCCAGCCCCAAACACTATCTGCCCAGCTACGCACCTGAGCTTGCGTAAGCAAAATTACAATATACAAAATAACAGACCATATAGAAAGGCTTCTATATCTCCTAAAAAAGGATTTAATTTTAGCAAATACCCTGTAGATCCATTCCGGCAGGAAATCTTCCGCCGCCTTGGCGGGGCCGACGACTTTTTCATTATCAACGGGCCTTGACGTCTTTATAAATCCGACGACAGCAATCTTATCACCATCATTGATGTAAATATCCCTCTGTGACCCATTATACACATTCACAGCTAAGCTTTGCGGTCCGAAATTTGGATCTACTTTCCCTGACGTGACCGACAGCCCTCTTATGCTGGAGCCGGCCGACCCAACAACTATACCAGTGATATCCGAAGCAGTTTTTATAATCTGGTGCGTCTGCAGAATAAGGGACTCACCAGGCCTTATAGTAACAAAGCGACTTCCACCGTTTCTGACTTTTTCAAATGCACGCCAAGGCTCCTGCTCCAAGGGGTCCGGAAGCTTGTAAGCAGATGGTGATACATGAAGATCGAACCAAGCGATATCTTTGTCATTCAGATGATCATGCCCTAGGTCTTTAAATGAGATTCCTTTAGCTACATTATTAATCACTTCATCACGCCTGAATATCTCAAACATTTACATCCTCCAAGAACATCCCGCATGAGGCTTTAACATCATATCCAACCCTCGATATTATTTTTACATTTGAGCTTGGCAAATATTTGCGCAGATATTCCACGTTCTTGAGAACTCTTTCCTCAGGGCTTTCGGCATAATTTGATCCAGGGGGAGGATTAAAACGAACAATATTGACATCAAAAAAAGGAGAAAAATCCGATGCCACATCAATTAAATCATCAAGATCCTCCATAGAGTCATTCTGGCCGTCAATAAAACAAAAATGAAATCTAGGCCTCTTTCCAGAAGATTCGTGAAATTTTTTCAAAAAAAGACAGGATTCCTCTACAGATTGGGAATTTGGAAGCCAACGCCTTCTAAATGAATCCTTCTTTGAGTAATAAGAATAGTATATATTAGTAATCCTTGATTCAAATAAATTCTCGATATACTCGAATCCAATCTTTTTGGGAAAAATCGTTGAGACTAAGATGGCTGCATTTGCAGAAATATTCTTTCTCTGAGCTAAGGAAGAAAGACCAAGCTCGACATCACTCCATGATCGAACCAGATCAATATTGCTAATAACATCTCCTCTAGCCATAAAATTAAAGTGCAAATTCTTTACTGCAATGTCTAAATCCAGAAGAGCAGATATTACCGTTTCAGCTTGAAATAAAATATCTTCGAGCATAGCGTTAGTCATCTTTTTTTGGCGCAAACTCGTAAGGTAACACATCCTACAACCTTGAGAACAACCATCTTGAGATGAAATATATACTACTGCTTTATGTCCATCTCGCAACACAAGCCGCGCTTCAAAATAGGATCCGGATCCGGATGGAAATACAAAATTTAAGGATTGATCGATTTCGCTAGAGAGTTTTCGTATAATAGTAGTCATGTCTCCCCCAATGAAATATTTCGAAACAAAAGAATGCAACCTTAGGGAGAGATCGTCAATAGGCACAGATCGCCTACTGACCCAATATTAGTACTTGTTTGGTTGCGCGAGCAAATCAGCGTATCGCGACTCGATAAATGGAGGACACCATGAAAGCCGTCGTCACGGCCCCAGGCGGCCTCGATGCCCTGAAACTCGTAGATCTCCTGGACCCCGGCAAACCGGGTCGCGGCGAAATCCGGGTGGCGCTGCATGCGAGTTCTATCAATTTCCATGACCTGAGCGTCGCAAGCGGCAGGACGCCGACCGATGGGCGGGTGCTGATGGCGGATGGGGCCGGCGTGGTCGAGGCGGTCGGCGAAGGTGTGAGCGAGTTCAGGCCGGGGGACCACGTCGTCTCCTGCTTCTTTCCGGACTGGCAGGACGGTCCGCCTTTACCCGGCGGTTTTTCGCGCACGCCGGGCGACGGGATCGACGGGTTCGCGACGGAGTACGCGGTAAGGCCGGCGGCGGCCTTCACGCTGGCGCCAAAAGGGTTCAGCCATGTGGAAGCGGCGACGATCACCACGGCCGGCCTCACCGCCTGGCGGGCGCTGGCGGAGCTTGGGCGACTGAAGGCCGGCGAGACGGTGCTGGCGCTCGGCACGGGCGGCGTGTCGATCTATGCGCTGCAGATCGCGAGAGCCATGGGCGCGCGGGTGGCGATCACCTCCTCCTCGGACGACAAGCTGGAGCGCGCCAGGAAGCTCGGTGCCGAGTTTACGGTGAACTACAAGGACAATGCCGACTGGGGCAAACAGGTCTTCGACTGGACCGGCGGCCGCGGCGTCGACCATGTGGTGGAGGTCGGCGGTCCGGCAACGCTCGGCCAATCCATCCAGGCGGTGAAGATGGGCGGCCATATCGCCATGATTGGCGTCTTGACCGGCCCGCGCGGCGAGGTGCCGACCGCGGCGCTGATGGGCAAGCAGGCGGTTCTGTCCGGCATTCTGGTCGGCAGCCGCAGGCAGCAGCAGGATTTCGTCCGGGCGCTCGATACAGGGCTGGTCCGGCCGGTGATCGACAAGGTGTTTCCGCTCGAACAACTCGGCGACGCGTTTCGCTACGAGATGAGCGGCAGCCATTTCGGCAAGATCGGCATCGAGTGGTGATCGGTCGGGCGGAGGTTTTCCTTGCGGAGAACCCCTGCCCCGGCTACCTCGGGACCAGACCAGGCGATCAGGGAGCGGCCCCATGTTTCTCACCAATCAGGACGTCATCGAGCTCACCGCCTGGCGGCGCAAGCTGCATTCCATGCCGGAGGTATCAGGCGAGGAGATTGCCACCGCCGCCGAGGTGCAAGGGTTCCTCGCCGATACGGCGCCCGACCGGGTCGTGACCGGCCTCGGGGGCACCGGCGTTGCGGTCGTCTACGACAGCGGGCTTCCCGGCCCGACCATCCTGTTCCGCGCCGAGCTGGACGCGCTGCCGATCGAGGAAATCGGCTTGCCGGACCATCGCTCGAAAATCCCCGGCAAGGGCCACATGTGCGGGCACGACGGCCATATGGCCATGCTCGCGGCACTCGGGCGGCAGTTCGGCCGCGAAAGGCCGAAGCGCGGCCGCGCCATCCTGCTTTTTCAGCCGGCGGAAGAGACAGGCGCCGGCGCCGCGGCGGTCGTCGCCGACGAGAAGTTCAAGGAACTGGCCCCGGACTACAGTTTTTCGCTGCACAACATGCCGGGCCTGCCGCTCGGCCATGCCTGGCTGAAGGACGGGATCGTCAACTGCGCCTCGCGCGGCCTGCGGATCGCGATGACCGGGCGCACGGCGCATGCCTCCATGCCGGAGACGGGCATCTCGCCGGTACCGGCGGTCGCAACGCTGATGCCGGCGCTGACCGCTCTCAGCCAGGGCTCGATCACGGCGGGCGACCTCATACTCGCGACGGTGACACATGCCTCGGTCGGCGAACCCGCATTCGGCATCGCCCCCGGCCATGCCGAGGTGTGGGTGACACTGCGCACGATGACCGACAGCCAGATGGAAGCGCTGACCGCCAGGGCCGAGGGCCTGGTTCGCGAGATCGCGGCAACTGGCGATCTGAAATGCGAGATGGACTATCACGACATCTTCGGCCATTGCGAAAACCATGCCGAAGCCGCCGAGATGCTGCGGGCGGCGATGGATGCTGAGGGCGTTCCCCACGATATCGGTGAGACGATGCGCGGCTCGGAGGATTTCGGACGGTTCGCGACAGTCTCGAAATCGGCAATGTTCTTCCTCGGCGCCGGCGAAGACATGCCGAACCTGCACAATCCGAACTACGATTTCCCCGATGACCTGATCCCGATCGGCACGAAGATCTTCATTCGCGTGGCGCGGGATATTCTCGGCTGATGCCCTGAACGGATGACGCCTTCATGCGGCGTCACCATCATCCAGTCCCGATCACGCGTCGCTGTTGCCGAACAGCTTGGCCATGAACCCGCCATCGGTGCCCCGTCCGGGGCGCTTGCCGTCCCACTTGGGAACGATCACCATGTGGGTGATGTCGCCGCGCTGGAAAGCCTTCAGGAACTTGTCGTAATCGGCGAAGGCGACGCAGCCGTGCGAGTCGCCGCGCACCCGGAGCAGGAAGCTGTGGGCAAGCAGGCCGGTGCGGCCCTGCGGCGCCCTGCCGTCGACCGGCGTCAGGCGGATCGCCGCGACCCCGTGGAACAGCTTTTCGCGCATCGACAGCTTGTAGGTGCCGGGCGGCGTCGGGCCACGCATCTTCACATGCGTATATTTCGGGTTGTCGCGCATGCTGCCGATGCCGGAATGCGCCTCAAGCTTGGAGCCGTTCGGCATATAGACCATGCCGCCGGAAATATCGTAGACGGCCACTTTCGTGCCGATGCCTGGCCAGGCCGGCGCGGATTGCGACGGGCGGGTCGGCTCCTCGCGCATCGGATTGTCGGGCTTGGCAAAGGCGAGCGCGGTCGGCTTGTCGTCGCCGTCATCCGTCCTGGCGGGCTTTTGCGGCGCGACAGCGGCGATGGCCGCCAGGGCTGCCGGCTTGTTTGGCTTGTCGGCGGCAGAGCCCGGACGGATCACCGGCAGCGGACCGGCCTTCGGCAGCGCATGAGAAGGCGCCGCGGGAACGGCCTCCTCGACAACCGCGACCTCGCTCTCCTCGGCACCGTCTTCTTCCAGGGCGGTTTCTTCAAGCGCGGCCATTTCGACCGGCTTCATGTCCTTGAGCTCGTCAACGGTGGCGACCGTCTCGGCATCCTGGATCATATCCGGCAAGGTGCCGGTCGCCGAGCGAGGCGCCACGACCACGAGGCTTTCCATCGCAGGGCCGAGCACCGCGCGGATCGCATTGGCGTCCGGACGGGCTTTTTCGAGTGCGGCAAACCGCTGTTCGTGCTCCTGATGCCGGGCGGCCTTGGCCATTGCCACGGTCAGCACCCGGCTGACGTTCGAAAGATCCGGCTTGCGGGCTTCAAGGGCTGCCACATCAGCGCCAGCAAGACGATTGCCCTTGGAATCGGCAGGCGCGCTGCCCGGAAGGCGGGAGAATTTCGAAACGTCGATCTCGCGTTCACGCGTCGCGACAGCAGGAACGGCAAGAGCGATCGGTTTTGCCAACGCCGTCTCGAACTTCACATCGGAAGCCGACTTCACGGCGGTCGCCATGGTAACCATCGACGCACCCATCAGGGCGGCGACCGTCAGGCCGAAACCGACCGTGACATTGACCAGGAGAGAGCGGGATTTCTTGCGGCGCTGCGGAGCTTTGCCTGCCTGCCTGCCATTTACCGACGTCTGGACCGAACGCGCCATCACTCGTTACCCGAACCGTTACTCACACAGGCGGGGATCGCTTCCGCGAGACCGCCAACACAACCCTGGCGAGCGCTGAGCAAACGAAGATTTTGCTCACTGCCGCCTATCGACTGCATGTGAGGATGAACGATTATGGTAACCAATGTCTTTACGTCGCCCCGATTTGGTTTCGGTGGTGCACATAAAAGCGCATGCCGTCGGAAGTTTAACCGAATTGCGGCAACAGGGTGTCCGCCCCGTGCACAATTGAGGCTAGTCAAGCCAACGACCGTTGCTGTTTAGCCACAAAATCCAAGTCTTTCAAGGCTTATCACAATTTTTATACCATTTCCCTCTCCGCCCGCCGCCGGCCCTCGGCCACATATTCCGACAGCAGTGCCTTGGCGACGTCCATGACGGCCCGAACCCGAGGTGTATACCGAAGCCGCTCATGGGTGATCAGCCAGATCTCCGCGGCAGGCGGTATCCCGGGCCGGAAGCAGTGAATCAGGTCCTCGTCACCGGCCGCCAGGAACTCCGAAAACAGCCCTATGCCCAGCCCGCTGCGAATGCTCGACAGCGTTGCAGAGACAGAACTCTGCCGCACCACGATCGCCCTCTCGGGGTAGTTTTCCCGCACCCACAGAACGGCGGGATGATCCTTGATATGCGGGTCCAGGGCGATCAGCGAATGCCGGTGGAGCTCTGCGACATCACGGGGCACGCCGTGGCTGTCGGCATAGTCACGGCTGCAATAGAGGCTCCAGATGTCGTCGGCGATCCGTACGCCGACGAGGCCGGCGTCGGTCGGACGGGCGGCGGCGCGCAGCGCGATATCGGCTTCCCCTCGTGCAAGATCGAGCCGGCTGTCGGTCGTCACCACATGCAGGCTGATATTGGGATGCGTCGCCTTGAGGCGGCTGATCAGTATGGGCAGGAAGCGCGCCGCAAACACATCGTTGGTGGTGAAACGGACGCTTCCGGCAATCTCGCGGGAGACCGCGTCGATCGCGTTGGAAAACGCCTCCATCGCGTTGCGCACCTCTGCCGCGGGGCCGATCAGCGCCCGACCGATATCGGTGAGATCATAACCGGTGCGCCTTTTGTCGAACAGTTCGACGCCGAGGCCCTGTTCCAGCCCGGCAATGCGCCGCGATACCGTGCTCTGGCTCACCTTCAGGTTCCGCGCAGCGGAGAGCGTCGAGCCTGTCTCGGCTACGGCGAGCAGAAAGCGCAGATCGTCGTAGTTCAACTGGCCCATGGGTCGGTTATGCAAAAACGGTGAACGATGAAGCAGAAACGGTGTTTGCGGTTGTTTCGCCGCCAATCTACACGCCTTTCATCGCCGGCGGAACTGGCCTTGCCGCCCGTTCCCCCGGCACTTTCCCGTTCGACAGATCGGCCCCGTCAACAGCTTGCGAGAGACAGACCCCATGCCGAAAGCGCTCGTGCCTGCCCATACCAGGATCGTCAACCGTTTCAACAAGGAGACCTTCGTCTTCACCGACCCGGTGGAAAGCGAGGCTGTGTCCAAATTCGACGTCATCCTCGAAAAGGGTGGCTCGGGCGGCGGCAATGCGATTGCCCATATCCATCCGAAGGCGGACGAATATTTCCACATCCACAAAGGCCGCCTGATGATCATGATCGACGGCGTCGAACATTTTGCCGATGCCGGCGAGACCGTCATGGTGCCGCGCGGAAAAGCGCATTTCTTCCGCAATGCCGGCGATGGCGAGGCCCATGCCACGGTGTCGTTCACGCCCGGCCAGAAGCATCTGCGTTTTTTCGTCAACCTTGCCGCGTCGACCGTGCTCACGCCGGAGAATTTTTCGCCGCAGGGGGACCCGAAGCTGCTGGCCATCGCGCTGAAGCTTCACGCCTATCGCGACCATCTCTATCTCGCCGGCCCGCCGATCTGGGTGCAGAAGCTGATGTTCGCCGCCCTCGCCCCCATTTCCAGGCTGATGGGGTATCGGCTGATCGTGGGTCCGAACGACGATCTGCTCGGCAGGGACGCGATGCTCGATCTGGCGACGGAACCGCGCTGACTGCTGCGCTGCAAAACACATCGGCCTTGATCCCGCCTCCCACCCTTGGCATCCTCCAGCGATCCAGGATTCGGAGGACGACCGATGAAAGCGCTGCTCCTGATCGACATTCAGAACGGCTTTTGCCCGGGCGGCAACCTGCCCGTGGCGCACGGCGACGAGATCGTCCCGGTCGCAAACCAGCTGATCGAAGGCGGCGGTTACGACGTCATCGTCGCCTCGCAGGACTGGCACCCCGAAAACCACGGCAGTTTTGCCTCCCGGCATCCGGGCAAGAAACCGTTCGACATGGGCGAACTGTCCGGCCAGCCGCAGGTCATGTGGCCGGACCATTGCGTGCAGGGCACGCCGGATGCGGAGTTCCACCCGGACCTCAACGTCGAGGCGGTGGACTATATCCAGCAGAAGGGCGAGAACCCTGCGGTCGACAGCTATTCCGCCTTCCGCGACAACGACCAGGCCGCAATAACGGGCCTGGCCGGCTATCTGAGAGCCCAGCAGGTGACCGAGCTTGATCTCTGCGGGCTCGCAACCGACTATTGCGTAAAATTCTCCGCCCTCGACGCCGTCGACATGCTGCCGGGCGTCAAAGTGCGCTTCATCGAGGATGCAAGCCGTGGCATCGATTCGGAGGGCGTGAAGAGCGCCATCGCCGAAATGAGAGCCAAGGGCATCGGCATCGTCAAGAGCAAGGATATCCTTGCCGACTGATCGCCACGGGCAGACGAGCCCGTCAGTTCAGCGGAATCGATCATTGCATCAACCCAATTGAATTGCGCCGCCTGTCGCAGGGCTCTAAAGCCGTGCGAAAAGGATTTCTTCGATGAATCGCAGCGAATTCAACCAGGGTATGAAAGGCGGTCTCGTCATCGCCCTGTCCTCGGCCCCCTTCGCGGTACTGTTCGGCGCCGTGGCGAGCGATAACGGCCTGTCGGTGATGGAAGCCGGCCTGATGAGCGCCACCGTCTATGCCGGCGCCAGCCAGCTCGTCGGCATCGAACTTTTCGGCCACCAGGTGGCGCCGTGGCTGATCGTGCTCTCCGTCTTTGCCGTGAATTTCCGTCATATCCTCTATTCGGCGGCGCTCACTCGCTATATTTCCCATTTCTCGCCGGTCCAGAAGTTCTTCACCTTCTTCGTCCTGACCGATCCGCAATTTGCGGAAGCCGTGCAACGTGGCGAAAGCGGCCGGGGCGTCAGCTTCCCCTGGTATATCGGCTTTGGCGCCGCGATCTATTTTCCCTGGCTGTTCTTCAGCGTCGTCGGCGCTTTTTTCGGGCGGATGATGGGCGATCCGCGAGCGCTTGCGATCGACGTGCTGCTGCCGGTCTATTTCCTCGGGCTGGTCATCGGTTTTCGTCGCAAGCCGGGCTTTTATCCAGTGGTGGCGGCAAGCGCGCTCGGCTCGGTGCTCGGCTATCATTTCGTCGGCTCACCCTGGCATGTCAGCATCGGTGCCGCGGTCGGCGTGGTCGTCGCCGCCCTCCTGCCATTGTCCACGGAACCCGCGCCGGTGACGGCTGTCGCCGAGACGGAGAGCTGACATGGCAGACCAGCTCTCGATGGACATGGTCGTCCTGATTCTCGCCGCAGCGGTCGCAACCTTCCTCACCCGCATCGGCGGTTATGTGCTGATCACCCGGATGAAGACGATCCCGCCGCGCATGGAACAGGCCCTCAACGCCGTGCCGGCAGCGGTTCTGACCACGCTCGTCGCCCCCGCCTTCTTCAATGGCGGCTGGGACGTGAAGATCGCCATGCTGGCGGCACTTGTGGTTGGGGTCCGGTATCCGGGCCTCTTGCTGCTCGGCGCCGGCTGGGCGGCAGCGATGATCTGCCGCCACCTCCTGGGCTTCTGAACTAAAGCGCCCGGTTCAGGAAAGCGGCTCTGTCGCTTTCACCAGCCAGGTCTTGACCGCGTCGTCCTCGATCAGCGGCAGCAGCTTTTCGCGCACGGCGGCGTGGTAGCCGTTCAGCCAGCCGAGTTCCTCGGCGGTCATCAGGTCAGGCAGCACGAGGCGACGGTCGATCGGGCACCAGGTCAGCGTCTCGAAGGCGAGCATCGGCTGGTCGCCGCCGTCGATCTCTTCCGCTCCGGTCACATAAATCAGGTTTTCGATGCGGATCCCAAAAGAGCCGGGACGGTAATAACCCGGCTCGTTCGAAAGGATCATACCGGGCAGCAGTTCCTGGGTCGCTAGCCGCGAGATCCGCTGCGGTCCTTCATGCACCGAGAGATACGAGCCGACGCCGTGGCCCGTGCCATGCGCATAATCGCCGCCGGCCTTCCAGAGCGCGATGCGGGCGAGCGGATCGAGATCACAGCCGCGCGTGCCCTTGGGAAACCGCGCGGTGCTGATGCCGATCATGCCCTTCAGCACCAGCGTGAAGAAACGCTTGTGCTCTTCCGGAACAGAGCCGACCGCGACAGTGCGAGTAATGTCGGTCGTGCCGTTGACATATTGCGCGCCCGAATCGACCAGGAAAAGCTCGCCGGCTTCAAGCTTGCGGTTGGTCTCTGTCGTCACCCTATAGTGGATGACCGCGCCATGTTCGCCGGCGCCGGAGATCGTATCGAAGGAAATGTCCTTCAGCGGGTTCTGCATGTTCTGGCCGACGCGGGCACGGGTCGCCTCCAGCGCCTTGACCGCGTCGATCTCGGTGATAGTCCCGGGCGCCTGGGCGTCGAGCCAGCAGAGATATTCGACCATTGCGGCGCCATCCTGCAGATGCGCCTTGGCCGAACCTTCGAGTTCCTCGCGGTTCTTGCAGGCACGCGGCAGTTTTGCCGGATCGGAAGCCTCGACCACCTCGCCGCCGGCGGCCGTGATCGCCCTGGTGAGCGCCAGCGGCGTCAACTCGGGGTCGATGAGGATCTTTGCGCCGTCCGCCGAGAAGGCCGCAAGCCGCGCGAGGAACTCCGAAGGCGGGCGCTGGACGGCGATCTGGGCGAGATAGGCGGCCTGTTCGATACCGGTCTTCATCTGGTCGAGGAAGATCTCGGCCTTGCCCTCGGCCGAAATGATCGCCCGCGACAATGGGTAGGGCGTGTGCGGCACGTCATCGCCGCGGATATTGAAAATCCAGGCGACCGACGTCGGATCGGCCACAACGACCGCAGCAGCCCCCTTCTCCTTCACCTGTGCGGCGATCGCCGCGATCTTTTCGCTTGCCAGCGTGCCGGCATGCTCCTGCTTCTGAATGGAGACGGCGCCGAGCGGTTCGGCCGGCCGATCTGTCCAGATCGCATCGAGCGGATTGGCATCGAGCAGCACCAGCGAACCGCCGATCTCGGCCAGCGCCTTTTCAAGCCGGCGCACTTCCGCCCCCGCATGCAGCCATGGATCGATGCCGAGCCGGAAACCTTTTGCACCGTGGCGCGGCAGCCAGACATGCGGCGGTTCGTTGACGAGATCGCCGGCGGTGAAGACCGAGCCATCCACTTGTTCGGCAAGCTGGGTGACGTAACGTCCGTCGACGAAAACGATAGCCTCACGCTGCGTGACCAGCGCCATGCCGGCCGATCCGGTGAAGCCGGTGAGCCAGGACAGGCGTTCGGCCGAGGCCGGCACGTATTCACCCTGGTATTCGTCGGCACGGGGGACGAGAAAACCGTCAATGCCGAGATCGGCGAATCTCGCCCTGAGCGCGCTGACGCGATCGCGGCCGAACTGCGGGGCGGACTTCACTTCGAAGGACTGGAACATGGGGTTGTTTTTCCGGGCTGCCTGATTCCGAGAGGTTGAACCCATGTTAGCCGATCTTCGACAGACATTGCCAGACGGGCCGGATGAGCGGCGATTGTGCATCTGCTCAACAGGTCTGGCGCAGATCTACTCATCCTATGCAGCACGCGCATACCACCAATGAGAGAAGCCCTCTCACTGTGCAGTGCAGCAATCGCTATATTCACATTATCGAACGGGCGCCGAACAAGGCCCGTATCAAAAGGATCGCTTCCATGGCCAACTCTTTCTTCCGCAATGCCTTCAACCGCGTGGTCGAAGCGCGCGAGCGTCAGGTTGCCCGCTACGTTAACGGCGCCCTGCTGAACCTCGACGACGAAACGCTGAAGGGCCTCGGCACCAGCCGCGAAGAACTCCGCCGCAAGGGTGCCCAGAGCTACGTATTCTAAGCTGCGTAATCCTGATCATACGGCCGGCGCGGGCTCTCCTCCCTCACCCGCCCCGGCTTTCAGGATACGAGGCCCGCTCGAGCAGATCCTCCCTCACGCTCGCGGGTAGATCAGTCCCGGAACTGATCGCAAGGCGGCACCACTGGTGTCGCCTTTTTGCTGTCTGCACCAGAAGCCATGCAGATAGTTCAATGCTGCATTGCGAAATGGATCACCGGCTGCGCAGATGGATCGTCACCCAGCCATTGCGCCATATGGTGCGGACATGGGCGAGATGGACGCCGCTATAGGCGGCCAGCACCTTCCAGCGCTGTCCCGCCAGGATGCCGGACAGGATCACCGACCCGCCAGGCGCCAGATGTGCCGCCAGCTGCGGCGCCATCTTCATCAGCGGCCGCGCGAGAATGTTGGCGATGATCAGGTCGAACGGCCCTTCCCGACCGAAGGCCGGCGAATGAAATCCCGGCGCGGTCTCCAGGCGGATGCCGGTGGCGATGCCGTTGCGTCGGACATTCTCCCGCGCCACCCGCACAGCGACAGGATCAATGTCGGTCGCGAGCACGGGAATATTGCGCAGCTTGCGCACGGCAATCGCCAGCACGCCGCTTCCGGTTCCAAGGTCGAGCGCGTTGCGAACCGGTCTTGCGCGCATCACGTCCTCGATCACTTCGAGGCAGCCGGCGGTGGTGCCGTGATGGCCGGTGCCGAAGGCCTGGCCCGCATCGATCTCGATGGCGATGTCGTTGACCTTCACCTTGTCGCGGTCATGCGACCCGTGGACGATGAACCGCCCGGCCCTTACCGGCTTCAGCCCTTCCAGCGACTTGGCGATCCAGTCGATATCCGGAATGACTTCCCTCTGGATTTCCAGGGCGGGAAAGGCGTGGGCGAGACCTTCGGCGATGCGCTCACGCACAATCTCCTCGTCGTCCGCCATCATGTAGACGGAGGCTTCCCAGATATCCTTCTTCTCATCGACCTCGGTGGTGGCAATGGCGAAATCCTCCTCGCCGAAGACCTCCGACAGGATATCGAGGATCTCGGTCGCACCTTTTTCGGTGGACGTGACGTAAAGGCGGATTTCGCTCAAGGAAACGGTCTCTCAGCTATTGATCGGTGGCGGAGAGGATTGCCACAGAAGCTGTGTCGGCTTCAACGCCAAACGTATCAGCCCTTGATCAGATTTTCGAGCTTCTTGATCGCGACGTCCGGGTTTTCGCCATAGGCAATGGTGCCGGCGAAGCGCCCGCCATCGTCGAGCAGGAATACCGACGCCGTGTGATCCATGGTGTAGTCGCCGTTCGGATCCTTTTCGTCGACCGGAACCTTCTTGAAATAGACCTTGAAGCCCTTGGCCATCTCCTGGACCTTGGCCGGCGGGCCGGAAATGCCCTTCACCCGGTCGGTGACATTGGAAACGTACTGGCCGAGCAGTTCCGGGCTGTCGCGCTCCGGATCGATGCTGACGAAATATCCGTTGAGCTTCGTGCCGTCCGGATCGACCTTGCGCAGCCAACCATTGAGCTCGAAAAGAGTCGTGGGGCAGACTTCCGGACAATGGGTGAAGCCGAAGAACAGCGCTGTCGGCTTGTCCTGGAAGGCCTTTTCGGTGATCGGCTGGCCGTTCTGGGCGACGAGCTGGAACGGTACGCCGAACGGACCCTCGGCAAGCTGCTGTTTCGAACGCGTCAATGTCAGCGTCAGCGCCACCAGCACGCCCGCCAACACAACGACGGCGATCCACAGAACGATTCGGAAGCTCTTCATCAGTATCTCTTCAGCTCAGGCCCAGTTGAGGGGAGCGATAGACCCGAGCCGGCGGGCGCGCAATTCAAGAAGTCGTTTTCGAAAGACATCGCGCTGATTTGTCTCAATGGCAAGGCAGCGGTCAGAAACACCAGGAAAGACCGGTTTCACCGAGCGTCAGCAGGATGGAAGAGCCGAACCGGAGCCAGCCGTAAAAGGCGATGCCGCCGAACCCGAGCAAGAGCAGGCTCAGGGCGGTGATCAGCGGCAGTCGGTAACCGTCAAGGGTGCTATCCATGGTGTTCAATCTACAACCTTTTCCGGCTTCTTGGAAGGTGGCACAACCTCCAAACAAGCTTAGCGTAAGATTAATATCTGTCTGAGATCTTACGGCGGCGAAGGTGGTTCACGAATCGTTGCGGCACATGGGGGTGAGATGCAGAACGCATCGCACCGAGTGCCGCGATATCGCGAGAACCCCCGAAGACATGACGTCGCCGATATCGGCTCGCTCCCTGTTCCCATCTCTATCCGAAAGCTTGCCGGACCTGCCCGGCGCCGGGAGAATTTCAGCAGCATGACGGCAAAACCCATTCGCAAGACGCTATCGGTCAATCACCGGCTATGGACGCTGGCAGGATCCGCCTTTGCCGGTATCGGCGCCATGCTGCTTGTCGGCTGGTACGAGGGCCACCAGGTCAACGAAGCGCTGCAGCGCGCCACCGAGATCCGGGAACACGTGGATACCGTCAACGGCATGCGCATCGCCAACCTCGAACTCGTCCTCGCAGCGATGGACACGATCGTAGACCGCGACGACAAACGCGTCGATCCCGCCCGGCTGAAGGCGATGGCGGACTCCATCGACAAGTTGAAAAGTTCTTCGGGCGATCTGAAGAAACTCGCGGCCGACATCGGCAATCCAGGCCTCGTTGCAAGTTTCGAAACGGATCTCGCGGCCGTTTCCACCGCGATCCAGGTCGATCTCAGAAAAATGGTCGAAACCGGCGCATCCGACGAAGCCTATGACAAGATCGACGACGTCATCGACGGTGCCGGCGAACGGGTCGGCACAACGCTCGAGACAGCAGCCGTCGCAGGCGAAAAGCTTGTCAGCAATCGCGTCCAGGAGGCGAACACGCTTTCCTCGAACGCTCTTTATGTGCAGCTTGCCTGCGGTCTGATCGCACTGGTCGCCATGGCAATCCTGCAAAGCGTTCATGGCGGCGCCATCCGGCGCGGCATCGACGGGGTTCGCGCCAGCATGCAGCGGATCATCGGTGGCGACTACAGCACCGCCGTGCCCGGCATCGACCGCAGCGACGAGATCGGCGAGATGGCGCGCGCCACCGATATCTTCCGGCTTGCGGCCGTCGAGCGCCAGACCCTGGAGAACAGCCTGGACGACGAACGCCGCCGGAACGAAACCCAGCGGCAGGCGAGCGAATCGGAACAGAAGGCCGAAGCCCAGGCGCTGCATTTCGCCGTCGATTCGCTTGCAACCGCGCTCAACCGTCTTTCCGAAGGCGACCTCGCAGCCGCCCTCGACCGTCCCTTCCGCGGAGATCTTGAGCGCCTGCGCACCGACTTCAACCGGGTCGTCGAGCGCCTGCGCCACATCATGACAGAGGTCGCCAACAGCTCCAGCTCCATCGGCGCCAACGCCAACCAGATGCGCTCCGCTGCCGACGACCTGGCGAAGCGGACCGAGAAGCAGGCGGCCTCGCTCGAGGAAACATCGGCAGCCCTCGAAGAAATCACCGCGACCGTACGCAACGCCACCAGCCGCGCCGAGGAAGCGACGCAGATGGTAAGCGATGCCAAGGACTATACCGAAAAGTCCTCCGGCGTGGTTCGCGATGCCACGGCCGCCATGGGGCGGATCGAGGGCGCGACCGCCGAAATCGGCAAGATCATCAACGTCATCGACGAAATCGCCTTCCAGACCAACCTGCTGGCTCTCAATGCCGGGGTCGAGGCGGCCCGTGCGGGCGAGGCCGGCAAGGGTTTTGCCGTCGTCGCCCAGGAAGTGCGCGAACTCGCCGGGCGCGCCGCTGGCGCGGCCAAGGACATCAAGGCACTGGTCACCCGTTCGAACCACGAGGTCAAGACCGGCGTGGACCTGGTGAAGGCGACGGGCGACGCCCTGACCCGGATCGGCGACGACGTGCTGAAAATCAACGATCACGTTCACGCGATTTTCACTTCTGCGCGCGAACAATCGACCGGACTAACCGAGATCAATATGGCGATCGGCCAGATGGACCAAGCAACGCAACAGAATGCCGCAATGGTGGAGCAGAGCACTGCCGCCAGCCATTCGCTGGCCAGCGATGCCGAAAACCTGAACAAGCTGATCGGCCATTTCCAGATCCGTGGAGGCAATGGCCCTCGCGCCGTCGAGGCTGCGAGCGCTTCCACGCCACCCAAACCATCGCCCGCACTCAACTTGATGAACAAGCTCGCGGGAGCCTTCAGCAACAGCCCCACCTCCGCCAAGCCGAAGGCCGTGGGATCCTCAGACAAATGGGAAGAGTTCTGACATGACCAACGCCATCAAGCAGTCCGGCGCCTACCTCGAAATCGTCTCCTTTCATCTCGGAGACCAGGAATTCTGCATCGACATCATGGCGATCCGCGAAATCCGCGGCTGGGCGCCGGTGACCCCGATGCCGCACACCCCGCCTTACGTGCTCGGCCTCATCAACCTGCGCGGCGCGGTGATCCCGGTCATCGACATGGCCTGCCGCCTCGGCATGAAGATGACCGAACCGTCGGAACGCTCCGCGATCATCGTCACGGACATCGCCGGCAAGCTGGTCGGCCTGCTGGTCGAACAGGTATCGGACATGATGACCATCCGTGGGGAAGACCTGCAGCCGGCCCCGGAAATCATTCCGGAAGCCCAGCGCGCCTTCTGCCGCGGCATCGTGGCGCTCGAAAAGACCATGGTCTGCTTCCTGAACCTCGACACCGTCATCGCCGACGAACTCGCGCGCGAAGCCGCGTAATCTGCGGCGCAAAAAAGTTCGAAACCATGTCCGGATCTCCCGTTACACGCAGATGTGACGGGAGATTAACTTATTGTAATCATTGCTTATTTGTAACAATTTTAAACGGAACCGAGGAAGCGGCTCCACGTTCTCCTGCCGCAAACGCCCAACCGGACCGCTTCAAAAGCTCTTCGGCTGGTTTACCCAAGATAGGAGAACGACCATGAACAAGGCTTTTGCTCTCGCAGTCCTGATGTCCGCCGCCACGGTGGGAACGGCCTATGCCCGCGATATGGGCATGACGGCAAAACCCGCCGGCGACGTCGCCATCGTCTACACCGACCCGGAAATCGATAACAGCGCAAAGCGGCTGGACGTTCCGGACGCCTTCATCCATCCGGATCAGGCCACCATCCAGAAGGCGCAGAACGAAGTGAAGACCGACCGCGCGCTGCGCGCCGATCTTCTGAGCCACAACGTCGAACTGAACAACGTCGTGGCGATCGACACCGCCGCCGATGGCAGCCGGATCGTCTACGTCCGCTGATTAGCCCACCATTCCCCACGGATTTCAAAACCGGGTTCGCTTGCCGAGCCCGGTTTTGTCGTTTTGCCGGCCATCCTGTTGACCTCAGCCACACCGCATGACTGTATTCGTCGACGGGATGCAACATGGCTTGCGTCCCATGCTTTGGGAGGAGCGCGCTTGAGCGACAGAGTTGACGCCATCGTGGTGGGCGCGGGCCTTTCGGGTCTCGTCGCCGCGACCGAACTTGCAGATGCCGGCCGCTCCGTCGTCATCCTCGACCAGGAACCGGAACAGAACCTCGGCGGCCAGGCCTTCTGGTCGCTCGGCGGGCTGTTCCTCGTCGATTCTCCCGAGCAGCGGCGGATGGGTATCCGCGATTCGCTCGACCTCGCGTGGCAGGACTGGCTCGGCACCGCCGGTTTCGACCGCGAGGAGGACCACTGGCCACGCCTCTGGGCGGAAGCCTATGTGGCCTTTGCCGCCGGGGAGAAACGCTCATGGCTCAGGCAGATGGGCCATCGCATCTTTCCGATCGTCGGCTGGGCGGAACGCGGCGGCGGCTCGGCGACCACGCACGGCAATTCCGTGCCTCGGTTCCACACCACCTGGGGCACCGGCCCCGGTGTCGTCGAACCGTTCGAGCGACGGGCGCGCGAGGCGGAAAAAAGCGGCAGGATCCGCTTTCTCTGGCGGCACCGCGTCGATAACCTGGTCAAGACCGGCAGCGCCATAACAGGGGTCGCAGGCACGGTCCTTGCGGCGAGCACGGCGCTGCGTGGCGAGGAAACCTCAAGGACACCGGCCGGTGACTTCGAGATCGGCGCGCCGATCGTCATCGTCGCTTCGGGCGGCATCGGCGGCAATCAGGACCTCGTACGGCAGATGTGGCCGGCAAGGCTGGGGCGACCGCCGGCCTTCATGGTCTCGGGCGTGCCGAAACACGTGGACGGCCGGATGCTCGGCATCACCCGGGCAGCCGGGGGGCAGGTGATCAACCGCGACCGCATGTGGCACTACACGGAAGGCCTGAGAAACTGGAACCCGATCTGGCAAAACCATGGCATCCGCATCCTGCCCGGTCCCTCCTCTTTGTGGTTCGACGCGACGGGCAAGCGCCTGCCCGCCCCTTTTTATCCCGGCTACGATACGCTGGGCACGTTGCAGCACCTCATGGCGACCGGCTACGACTACAGCTGGTTCGTGCTGAACCAGAGCATCATCCGCAAGGAATTCGCCCTCTCCGGCTCCGAACAGAACCCGGACCTCACCGGTCGCGACTGGAAGCTGACGGCCAAACGGGCGATCGGCAGGAAGGCGACCGGGCCGGTGGAGGCCTTCAAGGAACATGGCGAGGATTTCGTGATCGCCGAGAACCTCGGCGAGCTGGTGGCCGGCATGAACCGGCTTGTCGGCAGCAATCTTCTGGACCTCGCCCAAATCGAGCGCGAAATATCGGCCCGCGACGGCCAGGTGACCAATCCCTTTGCCAAGGATGCGCAGATCATGGGCATCCACAATGCCCGCCGCTCGCTCGGCGAAAAGCTGGTGCGGACTGCAAAACCGCACCGCATTCTCGATCCGGCGCACGGGCCGCTGATCGCGGTGAGACTGAATATCCTGACGCGCAAGACGCTCGGGGGGATCGAGACGGATCTCTCGGCCCGCGTGCTCGGTGAGAACGGAGAAGCGATCCCGGGGCTTTATGCCGTCGGCGAGGCCGCCGGTTTCGGCGGTGGCGGCATGCACGGCTATCGGGCGCTCGAAGGCACCTTTCTCGGCGGATGCCTGTTTTCCGGCCGCAATGCCGGCCGGGCGGCGGCAGCCGCCCTTGGCTGAGCCTTGTGGTTACGGCTTGGGCTTGCCGTTCTTCCAGGCGACGTTCTGGTTGTAAAGCGGGATGGTCGAGATGGCCATCTTGGCAGAACCGTCCACCACCTGCCGCGAGTGAGCGAGATAGATCAGTGTGTCGTTGGCGTTGTCGTAGATGCGCTTGACGAGCAAGTCCTTCCAGATCAGCGAGCGGCCCTGCCGGAACACTTCCTCGCCGCCCTTGCCGAGGTCGATCTCGCCGATCTCGATCGGTCCGGTCTGGCGGCAGGCGATCGAATTGTTGGACGGATCCTCGAACCAGTTGCCATTCTTCAGCCGGTCGATGATGCCGCGCTCGAAATAGGTGACGTGGCAGGTGACGCCCTTCACCTGCGGATCGGCGACCGCCTCGACGATGATGTCGTTGCCGATCCAATCGACGCCGACCTCGCCGACCACCTGGGCGGAAACGGGAAGGACAAGCGTGCCGAGCGCAAAGGCTGCGGCGGATGCAAGGCAGGCAAGGCGGTTCATGGGGTGTCTCATGGGGACTTCGACTCCGGTAAACGATCCGTGATCAGAGATAAGGATTGCCGGAGCGGAAACAAGCAGGTGCCGGCGGAACTCCTATTTCATCCGGCAGGTGCAGGGCGCGTAACCGCCGGAAAACAGCCGGCCGACCTTCATGCCAATCATCTCCGGAATGTCACGGACATGCGGCACGGCAAGCGATTTGGCGATCGCGATCGTCGCCCGGGCGCAGACCGCCGCGTCCTCGGCCGCATTGTGGTGGGCGAACCGAAGGCCGAGATGCTGGGCAAGGACGTTGAGCTTGTGCGAGCCGAGATGCGGCCAGACCTTCTGCGACATTTTTACGCTGCAGAGATAGGAAAGCTCCGGATAGCTCTGCCGATAGGCATCGAGGCAGGCCCGCCAGACACTGAAATCGAAGGCGGCATTATGGGCGATCATCGTCGCGCCGCGAAAATCGTCGGCGAACTCGTCCATCACTTCCGGAAACTCGCCGGCGTCCTCAACATGTTCCGGCCGGATGCCATGGATCGCGATGTTGAAGGAGGAAAACCGCATGTCCTTCGGGCGGATCATCCGTTCCTCCACCCGCACGACCTCGTCGCCCTCCAGCCAGGCAAGCCCGACCGAACAGGCGCTGCCGCGCTGCTCGTTGGCGGTTTCGAAATCGATGGCGATGGTTTTCACGGAGCAATCCTGCAGAAACTCAATCTTCTCTACAGCGAGTGCCTCGATTCGGCAAAACAGTCGTTGCTATCACGCCACGGCAAGGGAATAGGGCTTCACCAGACAATCGGCCGGCACGCCCCAGTCCTGCTGAAGCCTAAAGATCATTTCGACCGTCAGGGCACGTTTTCGATTGAGGATTTCCGATGCGCGGGAGCGTGAACCCAGAATATCCGCAAGGTCGCTCTGGGTCCGACCGGTCATCTCCATAAACCCTTGCAGAAATTCGATCGGCTCCTGCTCCTCCTTTGGGAAGGATCGGTTTTCATAGGCTTCGATAAGGTCGGAGAGCACATCGAATCGATCGGCATCAGCACTTCCCTTGGCCGGAGGCTGGTCGAAATAGGGGGCGACTTCTTCGATTGCCCATTTCAGATCGTCTTCATTCCTGATCGGTCTGATATTTTCCATCATATCGTCTCCGGGTCGATCCGGTCATATTCGGAATGCGTCCCCACGAACTTGATCAGCACCCGCCGGTATTCGTAGGCGACGTGAACGATCAGGCGGTATTTGTTGCCCGCGATATCGAATATGAGACGATTGTCCGCGATAAAATCAACTTTTGCGCCAAACATACGCTTCACGTCCACCGGACCATTCCATTCCGCTTTGCTGACTGCGGCATGCCAGAAACCGAGCGGCCCTTTTGCTTGCGGGTGGCGCTCCCAAAACGATCTCAAGGTCGATTTCGCAATCACCTGCATGGCACAAATTATTCCCAATACGGGAACAAATCAAGTGATTGCACTCTTGACGTTTCGGCGCTTGTCTGAGACCTTGCGCGCCATGATCCGTTTCGCCGCCCACATGCATCTTACCGTGACCATTCACCCCGCAGGGTGCGTGGCGGTTTTGGCGCGTTAACCGGTCATCCGTTCACCAACCCTGCCGATGGCAGGGTTCGGTGTTTCCGCTCTGCCTCGGCGAAGACCAAGGAGAGCACGATGCCAGATTTCGATATCCCGCCGCCTTTGGACCCAGACGCTCGATGGCCCGAAGGCCTGTCGATCCGCGCACGCACGCCGGCAGACGCGCCTGATATCACGGCGCTGCACAACCTGCCAGGCTATCGCTACGGCACCCTGCGCACGCCCCACCACAGCCCTGAGGAAATCCGCAAAGGCATCGAAAACCAGTCGGCCAACTTCATATCGCTGGTCGCCGTCCTGAAAGATAGGATCGTCGGCGATGTGGGGATGACGCGTTACGCCAATCGCCGCGTCCATGCAGGAAGTATCGGCATGGGCGTCCACGATGCCTATACGGGTCGCGGGATCGGCCGCGCCCTGATCGGGGAAATCCTCGCCACCGCCGACCGGTGGCTGGATCTGAAGCGCATCGAGCTGACCGTCTATACCGACAACGAAACGGCGATCCGCCTCTACGAGCGGAACGGCTTCGTGAAGGAAGGCCATTTCAAGCAATTCGCCTTCCGCGACGGCGAATATATCGACGCCTATTCGATGGCGCGGTTCAGGGCGTGACCTTCGTCACCCGATGAAGGCCAGCCATTCGTCCTCATCCATCACCTGGACGCCGAGCTCCCTCGCCTTGTCGAGCTTGGAGCCGGCGCCCGGGCCTGCGACCACATAGTCGGTCTTCTTGGAGACCGACCCGGCCACCTTGGCGCCAAGGCTTTCCGCCCTCGCCTTGGCCTCGTCGCGAGTGAATTTTTCAAGCGAGCCGGTGAAGACGACCGTCTTGCCGGCAACCACGCTGTTGCTCGCGGCGATCTGTTCCGCGGCCTGTGGCGTCACCTCTTCGCGAAGCCGGGTGATGACCTCGACATTGCGCGGTTCCTTGAAGAACTCGACGATGGCCCGCGCCATGATCTCGCCGATGCCCTCGATATTGTTGAGATCGTCCCAGGCGTCTCCGGAAAGGTCAGATGCATCGTCCATGGCCTTGGCAAAGGCCTCGTAGGTGCCGTAGGCGCGCGCGAGCAGCTTGGCGGTGGTCTCGCCCACATGGCGGATGCCGAGCGCGTAGATGAAGCGGTGGAGGGCGATCTCGCGCCGCTCGTCGATCGCATCGAAGAGTTTCTTGACGCTGACCTTGCCGAAGCCCTCGATATTTTCGAGCTTGGTAAGCGTCGATGCCTCCTGTCGCCGCTTCAGGGTAAAAATGTCCGGCGCGGTGCGGATCTTGAGGGCGTCGTCTTCCGCCTCGAAGAAGAAATCGATCTGCTTCGAGCCGAGGCCTTCGATATCGAAGGCGTTGCGCGACACGAAATGTTTGAGGTGCTCGGTCGCCTGCGCCCGGCAGACGAAACCGCCGGTACAGCGGGTGACCGAGTCGAGCTTGCCGGTCTTTTCGTTGCGCTCCCGCACCGCATGGCTGCCGCAGACCGGGCATTTCTTCGGGAATTCGTAAGGCACGGCTTGCGAAGGGCGCTTCTCCATCACAACGTCGAGCACCTGCGGGATGACATCCCCTGCCCGCTGCACGATGACGGTATCGCCAACCCGGATATCGTGATCCGGCTCGCGGATCGGCTCCCCGGAATTGCCGAGCCCCTTGATATAGTCCTCGTTGTGCAGCGTCGCATTGGTGACGACCACCCCGCCGACCGTGACCGGCGTCAGCCGCGCGACCGGCGTCAGCGCGCCGGTGCGGCCGACCTGGATGTCGATGCGCTCCACATGGGTAAACGCCTGCTCCGCCGGGAATTTATGCGCCGTCGCCCAGCGCGGAGACCGCGAGCGAAAACCGAGCCTTGCCTGCAGGTCGAGCCTGTCGACCTTGTAGACGACGCCGTCGATCTCGTAGTCGAGATCCGGGCGCTTGAGGCCGATATCCTTGTAGTGGGCGATGATATCCTCGACCGCAGAAAGCCGTTTCATCAGCGGGTTGACCGCAAAGCCCCATTCCCTGAACGTTTCGACCATGCCCATCTGGGTATCGGCCGGCATTTCGGACATCTCGCCCCAGGCATAGGCGAAAAATTTCAGGTTGCGGCTGGCGGTCACCTTGGCGTCGAGCTGGCGCAGCGACCCGGCGGCCGTGTTGCGCGGGTTGACATAGGTCTGCCTGCCTTCCGCCGCCATCTTCTCGTTGAGCGCCAGGAAATCGCTCTTCGTCATATAGACCTCGCCGCGCACCTCGACGACATCGGGCACGCCCGCGGGCAGGCGGTTGGGGATTTCCTTGATGGTCTTGATGTTCTCGGTGACGTTCTCGCCGGTCGTGCCGTCGCCGCGGGTCGCGGCATTCACCAGCCGGCCGTTCTCGTAGCGAATCGACATGGAAAGCCCGTCGATCTTCGGCTCGGCGGTAAACGCGATCGAACCATCCGGAAGCTGGCCGAGGAAACGGTAGACGGAGGACACGAAATCCCGCACATCCTCATCCGAGAAGGTGTTGTCGAGCGACAGCATCGGCCGCGAATGGGTGATCGACGCGAATGTCGGGAGTGGCGCGGCGCCGACCCTGATAGAAGGACTGTCGGCGCGGATCAGCTGCGGAAACCGCTTCTCGATTGCATCGTTGCGCCGTTTGAGCGCGTCGTAATCCGCATCCGAAATCTGCGGTGCGTCGTGACCATGATAGAGCTCGTCATTGCGGGCAATTTCCGCCGCCAGATAGGCCAGTTCGGCTGCGGCCTGTTCTTCGGTCAGGTTTTCGACGGGCGTCTGTTCGGCGGGCATGCGGGTCTACTCCTCGGGTAGCGAGGAGTCGTTTTGTAGAGCAAAATTTACCGATGGGAAGGGTGGAGGACGCGGATGCGGGATGCATTTCGCAGTGCCCTTAAAGACAGGGCGTGCCGTGCCCGCCCCCCTCTGCCCTGCCGGGCATCTCCCCCACGGGTGGGGAGATTACAAGCAGCGTGCTCCCCGCTTCCTAAAATCTCGCGCAGGAACGGATTCAGATCGGGAGTGGTGAGCGAACGCCCAGCCAATCTCCCCACCTGTGGGGGAGATGCCCGGCAGGGCAGAGGGGGGCGTTCTGGCGCAGCCCTATCCGTTCCCAGCCAGCAGCCGCTTGGCCGCCGCCCTCGCCTCGTCGGTGACAGAAGCCCCGGCGAGCATGCGGGCGATCTCTTCGGTGCGGTGTTCCGGCTCCATGGTGGCGACGCGGGTGGCGATCTTGTCGGTGCCCTCGCCGGCCGGACCCTTGGAGATCAGGAGATGGGTTGCAGCGCGTGCGGCCACCTGCGGCGCGTGGGTGACGGACAGCACCTGCACCTTGTCCGACAGCCGTTTCAGCCGCTGGCCGATCGCATCGGCGACGGCACCGCCGACACCGGTATCGATTTCGTCGAACACCAGCGTCGGCGCCGAGCCGCGATCGGCGAGCGCGACCTTGAGCGCCAAAAGGAAACGCGACAGCTCGCCACCGGAAGCGACCTTCATGATCGGGCCGGGGCGCGTGCCGGGATTGGTCTGGACATGGAATTCGACGGTATCGATGCCTTCGGCGCTCGCCGCTTCCGGATCGCTCGCCACATCGACCATGAAGCGGGCCCGTTCGAGCTTCAGAGCCGGCAGCTCGGCCATGACGGCTTCGGCCAGAGCCTCGGCGCCGTGCCGGCGCTTCTCGGACAGGATGGCGGCGGCCTGATCGTAGGCGGCCTTGGCAGCGGCGGTCAGCTTTTCCAGCTCGGCGAGCTTCTCTTCGCCGGCATCGAGATCGGCAAGGTCCGATATCATTTTTTGGGCAAGCTCCGGCAGGTCGGCGACCGGGATCGAATATTTACGGCCGGCGGCCCGGAGCGCAAACAGCCGCTCCTCGACCCGCTCCAGTTCGCGCGGATCGAATTCGGTGCGCCTCAGCGCCGCCTCGACTTCCATCTGGGCATTGGAGAGATAGTTCAGCGCCTGGTCGAGAAGCTCGACAGTCTCTTCGAGCAGGCCCGGCGCCTCGTGGCTCTTGCGCTCCAGGCGCCGCACCAGCGAGGCGATCAGCGGCACGGGCGATGCATTGCCGTTGAGGAATTCGGAGGCTTCGGAAATGTCGCCGGCGATGCGTTCGGACTTCTGCATCCGCGAGCGCTGCTCGGCAAGCTCGTCCTCTTCGCCGTCGCGCGGCGAGAGCGCTTCGAGCTCTTCCACGGAGGCGCGGATATAGTCGGCTTCGCGGGCCGCGGCCTCGACCTTGGCGCGATGGGTCTTGAAGGCCCGTTCCGCGTCCCGCCACGAGCGATAAAGGCCGGAAAGCTGCAGCACCTCGTCGCCAAGGCCGGTAAATGCGTCGAGCAGCATGCGGTGGGCGTCGGTATCGATCAGCGCTCGGTCGTCGTGCTGCCCGTGGATCTCGACCAGAAGCTGGCCGGCCTGGCGCATCAGCTGCACGCTGACCGGCTGGTCGTTGATAGAAGCGCGGGTGCGCCCGTCGGCCGACTGGATGCGGCGGAAGATCAGGTCGCCGTCGTCGTCGATGCCGTTATCGCGCAGGAGTTTTCGGGCGCCGTGGCCGCCGGACACGTCGAAGACGGCCGTTACCTGGCCCTTGTCCTCGCCATGACGCACCAGGCTGCCGTCACCGCGGCCGCCGAGCGCCAGCGAAAGACTGTCGAGAAGGATCGATTTGCCGGCCCCGGTTTCGCCGGTCAGCACCGAAAGGCCGGTCTCGAAGGCAAGGTCCAGCCGCTCGATCAGAACGATATCGCGGATCGATAACTGGATCAGCATGTCTCAGACCTTAAGCGCCGATCAGCTTGGCCCCGGCGCGGGAAATCCACGAACCGCGATTCTCGCGCGGTTCGACGCCGTTGCCCTTCAGCAGCTTGAAGGAATCCGCATACCACTGGCTGTCGGGATAATTGCGCCCGAGGACGGCAGCAGCGGTCTGCGCCTCTTCCGTGATGCCCATCGCATAATAGGCTTCCGTCAGGCGCGCCAGCGCTTCTTCCACCTGGTTGGTGTTGGGATATTGCTCGACCACGTTGCGGAAACGCTGGATCGCGGCAAGATATTCCTTGCGCTCCAGATAATACCGGCCGATCTGCATTTCCTTGCCGGCGAGCTGGTCGCGCGCAAAGCGGATCTTCGCCTGCGCATCCTCGACATATTCCGAGGTCGGATAGTTGGTCACGACCTTGTTCATCGCATCGATGGTGCGCACCGCAGCGCGCTGGTCCTGGGTCACGTCGGCGATCTGCTTGGAGTAGGCGAGGCCGACGAGATACTGGACATAGGCCGAATCCTGCGACTGCGGATACTGGCTCATGTAGCGGTTGCCGGTGGCCACCGCCTCGTCGTTGCGGCCGAGCCGGTACTTGGTGAATGTGCTCATGACGAGCGCCTTGCGGCCCCATTCGGTGAAGGGATTCTGGCGGTCGATCGAATCGAACTTGCGGCCCGCTTCGGCAAGGTTGCCGGCCTTCATGTTGGCGAGACCCTGGTTGTAGAGCGTCTCCGGCGCATCCGTTTCGAGACCGAGCTTGGTGATGTCGATATCGGGATCCGACTGGCACGCGGTCATGCCAAAGCCGGCGCCGGCCAGCACCAGCGACACAAGCGCTACTCTTGCCGTCTTACGCATTCCAACAGACCTTACATGGTTCATTCGACAGTTCCTGATCGTCCCGCGCCTGAAAAGCCCGCTGCCCAAGCAGGCCGTTCTAGCCATAAAAGCAAAGGGAGAGCAACGCAATGCTGTGGCATTAATGCATTTTTGTGGCACGTCGCCGCAATATACGGCATTTCAAGGTTAAATCGGAACCTGTCTCCCAAAAAGAAAAAGGCCGCTTCCGGAGAAGCGGCCGAGTCGACTGGATCAACTTTATCAGGCAAACCAGGACGCGAGTTCCGGCACGTTGACCGGTACGAACTCCCCTGCCCGCACGCGGGCCGCACGCGACGACGGAGCCTCGACGACCTCGTAAGCCGTCGGGTCGCTCATCAGCGCCTTCAGCGCATTGGCATTCATCTTGTGGCCGCCGCGGTAGGAGCGGTAGCAGCCGATGAACTGGGCGCCGGCAAGCGCCAGGTCGCCGACGGCGTCGAGCGTCTTGTGGCGGACGAATTCATCCTTGTAACGAAGGCCCTCGACATTGACGATCGTGTCGTCGTCGGAGATGACAACCGAATTTTCGAGCGAGGAACCGAGTGCGTAACCGGCGGCCCAGAGACGCTCGACGTCGCGCATGAAGCCGAATGTGCGGGCGCGGGAGAGTTCCTTCTTGAAGGTCTCAGGCGTCAGGTCGCCCTTCCAGCTCTGGCGGCCGATCAGCGGCGAGGAGAAATCGATCTCGACTTCGAAGCGCGTGCCGTCATAGGGGCGGAACTCGGACCAGGAAGCGCCGGAGTCGATACGGACCGGCTTCAGGACACGGATATAACGGCGCTTGATGCCGAGGTTGACGATGCCGGCCTGCTCGATCGCTTCGATGAAAGGAAGGGAGCTGCCGTCCATGATCGGCATCTCGCCGCTGTCGACTTCGACCATGAGGTTGTCGATGCCGAGCGCGTAAATCGCGGCCATCACATGTTCGATCGTCGCGACGGAGCGGGAAAGCGAAGTGCCGAGAACGGTGCAGAGATCGGTATTGCCGACCTGGGAGGAAACGGCCCGATATTCGACCGAGCTGCCGTCGTCCAGAAGACGCGTGAATATTACGCCGGTGCCGGCTTCTGCAGGCTGAAAAGTAAGGCTGACGGGGGCTCCGGAATGAACGCCAATGCCCTTCAGGGTTACCGGGGAGGCGATGGTGGTCTGGAAACCGAACAGTCCGATGGTCATTCCTGCTGCCTTCTTTTCGCCGGATCCGTAAAGCAGAAGGATCCGATATTCTTAACGCCTGCCGGACCGATCGCCTGAATTCGGTCGATCTCTGTCGGCGTGTCTCAGCGTCTTTCATACGCAGCCATCCGGCACAATCCAAATCACTGTTCATTTCGGATTGTTACGTTGTTAACCCTGCGTGTTGATTGACAAAATGCGAGAAGGCCCGGATGCGTGATCCGGGCCTTCTTCACGTTTCGTGACCGTCTTTAACTCAGTTCGACTGGCGGCGCAGGAAGGCCGGAATTTCGAGCTGGTCTTCCTCGTGATGGGCCTGCGGAACCGCACGTCCATGATCGTCGAGATTGCCGCGGCGCGGCGCGTAGAGGCTTGCCTCGGCCGACAGCGGACGACGCTGCTGCGGGGCCGGAGCCGGTGCGGCCGGCTCGATGTGAGCAGGCTCTTCCTCTTCGCGGCGACCGAGCGAGTTGGTGATCCGCTTCAGGAGACCCATCGGGCCGCGTTCTTCCTGAACATGCTGCACGGGCTGGGCGCGGCGATCCATTTCGGCCTTCACGACCGGCGGGAAATCCTCGACCTTCGGCATGCGAACCGGTTCGACCACCTGCGACATGGAAGGCGCCGTCGGCTCGCGGTAGACCGGCTGCGCCGGGCGCGGAGCCGGCTGGCTCATCGCCGGAGCGGGCTGCTGCAGGTGATGATGAACCGGGGCCGGCTGCGGGGCCAGAGCCGGGCGGCTCATGACCGGAGCCGGTGCTTCGGCCGGAGCTGCTGCGAAGATGCGGCTCTGCGGACGGAACTCTTCCTGCTGCTGCATCACCGGCTGCTGAGCGACCGGCTGGGGTGCCGGTGCCGCATACTGCTGCTGCGGCTCGGCGATGGCGAGTTCGCGTTCCATTTCGGCTTCCGCCATGCGGATCGTCTCGGCGATCGGATCGACGACCGGCTTCGGCGCCGGGGCTGCCTGCATGACCGGGACCGGCTGAGCGGCAACCGGAGCCGGAGCAATGGCGGCCGACGGGCGGATGATCGGCTTCGTGGCAGCGCGCATTTCGGCGGCACGAATATCGACGGCGCCGGCGGCACGATCGATGCCGGTCGCCACGACCGACACACGGATCAGGCCTTCGAGCGCTTCGTCGAAGGTCGCGCCGAGGATGATGTTCGCATCCGGATCGACTTCTTCGCGGATGCGGGTCGCAGCTTCGTCGACTTCGAACAGCGTCAGGTCGCGGCCACCGGTGATCGAGATGAGGAGGCCCTGGGCGCCCTTCATCGAGGTCTCATCGAGCAGCGGGTTGGCGATGGCGGCTTCGGCGGCCTGCATGGCACGGCCCGGGCCGGATGCTTCGCCGGTACCCATCATCGCGCGGCCCATCTCGCGCATCACCGAGCGGACGTCGGCGAAGTCGAGGTTGATCAGGCCTTCCTTGACCATCAGGTCGGTGATGCAGGCGACGCCGGAATAGAGAACCTGGTCGGCCATCGCGAACGCGTCGGCGAAGGTCGTCTTGTCATTGGCGATGCGGAAAAGGTTCTGGTTCGGAATGACGATCAGCGTGTCGACCGACTTCTGCAGTTCCTGGATGCCGGATTCAGCAAGCCGCATGCGGCGCTGGCCTTCGAAATGGAACGGCTTGGTGACGACGCCGACGGTCAGGATGCCCTTGGAGCGGGCGGCCTGTGCGACGACCGGAGCGGCACCCGTGCCGGTGCCGCCGCCCATGCCGGCGGTGACGAAGCACATGTGCGTGCCGTGCAGGTGATCGACGATTTCGTCGAGGCACTCTTCCGCGGCGGCGCGGCCGACTTCCGGCTGCGAACCGGCGCCGAGACCTTCGGTGACCCGGGCGCCCATCTGGATGATGCGCTCGGCCTTGGTCATGGTCAGCGCCTGGGCATCGGTATTGGCGACGACGAAATCGACGCCTTCGAGGCCGGCTGTGATCATGTTGTTGACGGCGTTACCGCCGCCGCCACCGACGCCAAACACGGTAATCCGAGGCTTCAACTCGGTGATATCAGGCTTTTGCAGCTTGATGGTCATTGCACCAGTTCCTTCTTTTGCTGGCCGCATCGCCGCCGGCCAATTCATTGCAACTCTTCTCCGATGCGCGGGCCGAAGCCCTTCGCATCAAAAACTTTCCTTCAACCACTGACCCACGCGGGCCAGCCTGCCATTGCCGCTTCCCAGCGTGGCCATCAGGCCGCTCTGCGAGGCGTGTGTTTCGAGATCCGCGACCTGCGGATAGATCATCAGTCCGACCGCCGTCGAAAAGGCCGGTCCCTTGGCTGCCGTTGGCAGGCCGGAGACGCCCATCGGACGACCGATGCGGACGTTGCGCGCCAGGATGCGGCGCGCCGTTTCCGAAAGGCCGGTAAGCTGGCTGGCGCCACCCGTGAGCACGACGCGTTTGCCGACGATCGGGCTGAAACCCGACTTCTGGATGCGGTCGCGGATGAGCTCAAGCGTCTCTTCGATGCGCGCCTGCACGATGCGGGTGACCAGCGAGCGCGGCACCTGGGTCGGCTGATCACGGTCGTCCTCGCCGATCGGCGGAACGGAGATCACATCCCGCTCGTCGCCACCGTTGGCTAGCGCCGAACCGTGCACGACCTTCATGCGCTCGGCATCCTCGATGCGGGTCGAAAGCCCGCGAGCAAGGTCCGTCGTCACGTGATGACCGCCAAGGCTGATCGCATCCGTATGGACGAGCTTGCCCTCGGCAAAGACCGAGATCGTCGTCGTGCCGCCGCCCATGTCGATCGCGGCGCAGCCGAGTTCGACTTCGTCGTCGACGAGCGCTGCAAGGCCGCTGGCATAAGGCGTTGCGACCATGCCTTCGACCGAGAGATGCGCACGGTTGACGCAGAGTTCGAGGTTCTTCAGCGTGGCGCGCTCGGCGGCCACGACATGCATGTCGACGCCAAGCGTATCGCCGAACATCGCCAGCGGATCGCGGATGCCGCGTTCGCCGTCGAGCGAGAAGCCGGTCGGAAGCGAGTGCAGGATGGCGCGGTCCTGGCGCAGCGACTGCTGGCTTGCCGCCACCAAAACCTTCTTGAGATCGGCCTCTTCCACTTCCTGGCCGCCGAGATCGATCGTCGCCGTGTAGACGTCGCTGGTGATGCGGCCGGCGGAGACGTTGACGATCAGGCTGTCGACGGTAAGCCCCGCCATACGCTCGGCGGCATCGACCGCGAGACGGACGACGCTTTCCGCGGCATCGAGATCGCCGATCACGCCGGACTTCACGCCACGCGAGCGCTGATGGCCGATGCCGATGATCTCGATATTGTGGGTGCGGCCGGGCAGAACCTGGCTTTCCTGGCGCGGCGTCAGCCGGGCGATCATGCAGACCACCTTGGTGGAGCCGATGTCGAGGACCGAAACGACATGGCTGCGCTTGGAAGACAGCGGCCTCATGCGCGGCAGACCGAAATGGGAGGAACCGAATACGCTCAAGACTGCTCTCCCAGTTTCTTCAGGGCTTTCGTCCGCGCATCGAGCGCCTCTCTGCGGCGATCCAGGGCACCGGGAGTAAGCTGGACGGTGGTGCGATCCTCAAGCCTCAGATCGACGGCGGCGACATCGCGCTCCAGCAAGCCCTGCTCCTTTTCGAGCCGTGCGAGCACGCGGAGCGCCTTGGCGACGTTGGCTTCCGGCAGCTTCAGCACGACGCCGTTGTCGAGATGCAGATCCCAGCGGCGACCGGCAATGCGGACATAGGCCTTCACGCGGTTCTTCAGTTCCGGCCAGCCCGCCATGGCATCCTCGAATGAGGATGCGGCCGTCTCGGCATCGCGGCCAACGAAAAGCGGCAGCGAGGCGAACTTGTTGTCACGCAGCGGCGCGATCACGCTGCCGTTCTTTTCGATCAGCGACAGCTCAGCGCCGTGCTGCCAGATGCCGAAAGCCTGACGTTCCTTCAGCATCACCTCGATCGTCTTCGGATAGATCTTGCGGACTTCCGCATACTGGACCCAGGGAAGCGCCGAGAGCTTGCGGCGGGCGGAATCGATATCGAGAGCGACCAGCGAGGTCGTGCCGTCGAGGCCGAGAAGCTGCAGGATGTCGATTTCGGAAGTCTGGTCATTGCCCGAGACGCGCACATCCTCGATCGCAAAGCCGACAGCCGCTGTGGTCGCCTGCGCGACCGCCTGGCCGTGACCGCCGAGCGACATGCCGTAAAGACCGACCGCGGCAAAGAAGCCGAGAGCGGAAAGGGTCCCGGTATGGCGCGGAATATGGATGCGGCCGGTGGCGAGACTGGCGCAGAAACGGAACACCCGGCGAAGCGGGCGCGGAAGAACCCGGCGCTCTTCGGCACCGAGATACTGAGCCTGGGAACGGCCTCGCGGTCCACCCGCCTTTCTGCCGATCAACGCAAACACGTAGCGTCCTCCACCATCCAACGGACGAGTTCACCAAATGAGTGACCGGCATGGCCGGCCATTTCGGGCACCAGTGATGTCGGGGTCATGCCCGGCTGCGTGTTGATTTCCAGCCAGACAACCTCGCCGTTCTCGGAGAAGCGGTCGTCGTAGCGAAAGTCGGAGCGACTGACGCCACGGCAGCCCATCGCCTGATGCGCCTTGAGCGCTAGTGTTTGAATCTTTTGGTAAATATTCGGTGAAATTTGTGCCGGGATGACGTGTTTCGAACCACCCTCCGCATATTTCGCATCGTAATCGTAAAAGGCGTGGCTGAGCGGCACCACTTCGGTGACACCAAGCGCCACATCGCCCATCACGCCACAGGTGAGTTCGCGGCCATAGATATAGCGCTCGACCAGGACGCGCTCTCCGTAACGCCATTCGGAGGAGCCGATGATCTGCGGCGGATGCGACTGATTTTCCTGGACGATCACGACACCGAAGGACGACCCCTCGCGCACCGGCTTCACCACATAGGGCGGCTTCAGCGGATGAGTGTTGCCGATATCGAAGCGGCTCATGGCCTTGGCCTCAGCGACCGGAATGCCGGACGCCTTGGCCACGTGCTTGGCCTGATGCTTGTCCATGGCGAGCGCCGAGGCCAGCACGCCGGAATGGGTATAGGGAATTTCGAGATATTCGAGGATGCCCTGGATCGTCCCGTCCTCGCCGAAAGGTCCGTGCAAGGCATTGAAGGCAACGTCCGGCCGAAGCTCCGAGAGAACGGCCGCCACATCCCGGCCGACATCGACTCGGGTAACGCGATAGCCTTCACCTTCGAGAGCCTCCGCGCAGGCATTGCCCGAGGACAGGCTGACAGGCCGCTCGGAGGAAAACCCTCCCATCAAAACAGCCACGTGCTTGTCGCTCATCAATCACTCCCGCCAAAAAGGACTTCACTCTCTAGTACGGCGCTTGCGCCAACCTGTTCTCTGACGATTCTCGCCGGACGTTAGGTATGCCTGCATTAGTGCCGGAATATAGTTAACAAACCGTTTACCTTGATTAACCTGGGCAGCCAAAAGCATGAAAACAAAGGAAAAATCGAATCGCTGGATGTTAACGCCCAGTTTGCGGCAACATTCGGAACAGCAATAAAGGGTAGGTCGGGCCTCTCGAATCGGCGGACGATTCCCGACGTTCGAGGCACGGAAAAGCCCGCGAAGCGTGCGGCTTCGCGGGCTCCTTTACCTCGATGGAATGGACCGTTCTTCCTGAGATCAGGCCGCGGCCCGCTCTCCCGAATCGTCCACCAGCTTCCATGCCAGCGCGCCGAGGATGGCGCCGACGATCGGTGCCGCCCAGAAAAGCCAAAGCTGTGCGAGAGCCCAGTCGCCGACGATCAGCGCGACGCCGGTCGAACGTGCCGGGTTGACGGATGTGTTGGTGACCGGGATCGAGATCAGATGGATCAGCGTCAGCGCGAGGCCGATCGCGATCGGAGCAAACCCGGCCGGCGCCTTCGGCCCAGTCGCGCCCAGGATGATGAAGATGAAGAAACCGGTGAGCACCAGTTCTATCAACAGCGCGGAGGTCAACGAATAACCGCCGGGCGAATGCTCGCCATAGCCGTTGGACGCAAAGCCGCCGAGCTGGAAACCAGCCTTGCCGGAAGCGATGAGATAAAGAACCAGGGCCGCGACGATGGCCCCCACCACCTGGGCGACGACATAGGCCAGAAGGCTTGAAGCAGGGAACCTGCCCGCCACCGTCAGCCCCACCGATACCGCCGGATTGAAGTGTCCGCCGGAAATACCGCCGACCGCATAAGCCATGGTCAGCACCGTCAGGCCGAACGCGAGCGCAACGCCGACGAAGCCGATGCCGAGATCCGGAAATGCCGCAGCCAGAACCGCGCTGCCGCAGCCCCCGAAGACAAGCCAGAAAGTGCCGAAGAACTCGGCCGCTAATTTTTTAAACATTGGATATCCCCCTGCTCGTGCCCCGGCACCCTGCCGGTTCTTGGCACGAATCTCATTCAAGACAGGGTCATTATGCAATATACGGTCATGAATGCTCAATGAATAAGCAAGTTCTGAAGAAAGCGTTCACAATAAGGCGGCCGCTTCGGCCCGGTTTATGAAACCAGGATGTGAAAGAGCCGCCATAAGTTCCTGTTTTCCGAACTTTCGCAGGGAACCGTTCTTTGCCTCGGCAGAACGCCCGTGGCTCAGCCTATCGGCCGGTCCCCATCATTCACTGGTCATGCCCTGGAAGGGTCTCACCTCGCGGCCGGGCATGAAGATGCCGAGGCGCTTGATTTCCCATTCGAGCTTGATGTCGGAATGTTCGAAGACCCGCTGGCGAATGGTTTCGCCGAGATATTCGAGGTCGTAGCCGCTGGCATGACCGATATTGATCATGAAGTTGCAATGGAGCGACGACATCTGTGCTCCACCGCTGACCAGTCCGCGGCAGCCTGCCTCGTCGATCAGTTTCCACGCGGAATGGCCTTCCGGATTCTTGAAGGTCGAGCCGCCGGTCTTTTCCTTGATCGGCTGCACCGTCTCGCGATGCTGACGCACGGCATCCATCTCGGCGCGGATCTTTGCCCGCTCCTCGGGATATCCTTCGAAGACCGCGTGGGTAAAGATCATCTCCGCCGGGACCGAGGAATGGCGATAGCTGTAGCCCATCTCGGCAGTCGAGAAGACATGCGTAACGCCCTTGCGGTCGACGGCATGAACTTCGATGACGCGCCCGGCCGTTTCGCCGCCATTGGCGCCGGCATTCATGCGCAGAGCGCCGCCGATCGAGCCCGGAATGCCGTAATAGAAGGCGAAACCGCCGATGCCGTTGTCCATCGCCATTGCGGCAATGTGCTTGTCGGGGCAGATCGCGCCAGCCTTGATCCGGTTGTCGCCGACGAGGTCTACCCCGCCGAAACCCTTGGCCGAGAGGCGCAGAACGACGCCCGGAATGCCGCCGTCGCGGACGAGCAGGTTCGAACCGACGCCGACGACCGTCAGCGGCACTTCTTCCGGCAGGATCTGCAGGAAGGTCACGAGATCCTCGACGTCGTGGGGCTGGAACATCAGTTCGGCGAGCCCGCCGGCCTGGAACCAGGTAACGCGATCCATCGGCGCATCCGGCGTCAGCCTTCCGCGCAGTTTGTTGACGTCATCCCCCAAAGACGCCAGAAGCTTTTCCCCGTTCACCTGTTTCATTTCCTACTGTCCCGATATGCTTTCCAGTTCCTTCGGCAATGCTGCCGCCCACTGCGTGATATTACCCGCCCCCAGAAGAACCACGAAATCACCCGGTTTCGCAATGCCCGATACAATCGAAGCGAGTTCCGTCGGCGATGCCATGTATCTTGCGTCGCGATGGCCGCCCGAACGGATGCGCGAAATCAGCGCTTCCGAATTGGCCCCGTCAATCGGTTCCTCGCCGGCGGCGTAGACTGGCGCGAGGATGATGCTGTCGGCATCGTTGAAGCAATTGGCGAAATCCTCGAACAGGCTCGACAGGCGCGTGTAGCGATGCGGCTGGTGGACGGCGATGATGCGGCCCTGGCACGATTCGCGCGCTGCCCGCAGCACGGCCTTGATCTCCACCGGATGGTGGCCGTAGTCGTCGAAGATCGAGACGCCGTTCCAGGTGCCGGTCAAAGTGAAGCGCCGCTTGACGCCGCTGAAATTGGCGAGCCCCTTGCGGATATCCTCTTCCGAAATGCCGAGCCGGTTGGCGACCGCGATCGCGGCCGTGGCATTGGAAATGTTATGGCGCCCGGGCATAGGCAGCGCAAGATCCTTGAACTGGAACACCCGGCCTGTACGGCGGCGGCGGATTTCCACGTCGAAGATCGACCTGGTGCCTTCCATGCGGACATTCGAGAACCGCGCGTCGGCCTGCGGGTTCTCGCCATAGGTGACGATCTTGCGGTCCTCGATGCGGCCGACCAGCGCCTGCACTTCCGGATGATCAAGGCAGAGCACGCCGAAACCGTAGAACGGCACGTTCTCGACGAATTGCCGGAAGGCGGCGCGCACCGCGTCGAAATTGCCGTAATGGTCGAGATGCTCGGGATCGATATTGGTGACGACGGCAACATCGGCGGGGAGCTTCAGGAAGGTGCCGTCCGATTCGTCGGCCTCGACCACCATCCATTCGCCGGCGCCCATACGGGCATTGGTGCCGTAGGCGTTGATGATGCCGCCGTTGATGACGGTCGGATCCAGATTGCCGGCTTCGAGCAGTGTCGCGACCATCGAAGTGGTCGTGGTCTTGCCATGCGTGCCGCCGATGGCGATCGCATTGCGGAAGCGCATCAACTCGGCGAGCATTTCGGCACGGCGGACGATCGGCAGCGATTTTTCGCGCGCCGCCATCAGCTCCGGATTGTTCTTCTTGATCGCCGTCGAGACGACGACCACCTCGGCATCACCGATATTTTCGGCCTGATGGCCGACGAAGACCGGGATGCCCTTGTCGCGCAGGCGCTGCACATTGGCGCCGTCGGCCTGGTCGGATCCCTGGACCTTGTGGCCGAGATTATGCAGCACCTCGGCGATACCGCTCATGCCGATACCGCCGATGCCGATGAAATGGACGAGCCCTATGGCCTTCGGCATCTTCATGCACGCACTCCCTTAAATTCCGAAATCGATTTCCGCTCCGCGATTGCCTCGACCAGATCCGCAAGCTGGCCGGTCGCGTTCGGCCGTCCGGCGGACTTGGCGGCAGCCGCCATTCTTTCGAGCTTGTCCGGATCCTTCATCGCACCCGAAATGATCGAGGCGAGCTTTTCCGGAGAAAGCTCCGACTGCGGCACGACCTTTGCGCCGCCGGTCGCCACCAGCGCCTCGGCATTGGCTGCCTGATCGTGATCCAGAGCATGCGGGTAAGGCACGAGAATGGCCGGCCGGCCGATCACCGCAATTTCCGACACCGTCGAGGCGCCGGAACGGCAGATGACGAGATGCGCGGTGGCAAGCCGTTCGGCCATGTCCGAGAAGAACGAAGAGATATCCGCGGGCGCCTTGAGCTTTGCAAAGCAGGAACTGACGCGATCCTTGTCTTCCGGACGCGCCTGCTGGGTAACGACGACACGATCGCGCTCGGCCTGGTCGAGCAGGCTGAGCGCCGTCGGTACGACCGACGAGAAGAACTGCGCGCCCTGGCTGCCGCCGAAGACGACCAGCCGGAACGGGTCATCGCCCCGTGACGCGACATAGGGAACATTCGAGGCCGCAAGCACGGCCGGACGCACCGGATTGCCTGTGGTGACGGTCTTGTCCGCATAAGGACCGCTGCCTTCCGGCAGGAAGCCGCCGGCAATCGCCTGGACCTTGGCGGCCAGCGCCTTGTTGGCGCGGCCCATCACGGCGTTCTGTTCGTGGATCATCGTCGGCACGCCCATGGCCGTCGAGGCCATCAGCGGCGGCACGGTCGGATAACCGCCGAACCCGACGACGGCGAGCGGCTTCAGACGGCCGATCAGGCGGCGGGCGGCCCGCAGGCCCGTCCACAGCTTCCAGCCGGTGCGGGCGAGCGCGATCGGGTTCTTGGATCCGAACGTGGCGGACGGAACGACATGGATTTCGTCGGCAGGAAACGTGCCGGCATAACGCTCGGCCCGGCTGTCGGTGACGAGATGCACGGAATAACCGCGCTTCTTCAGTTCGTGCCCCAGCGCTTCCGCCGGAAACACATGACCGCCGGTTCCCCCGGCGGCAAGCAATATGATGCCCTTGGTCATTGGACTTCTACTCCGCGGGTACGCCCTGGGCGACCCGGAACAGGCTCCGCTCTTGCGCTCGCTTCTCCGGACGATGGCGTGTCAGCGCCAGGATGAAGCCTGCAGTGATGCAGATCGCGATCATCGAGGAGCCGCCATAGGAGATCAAGGGGAGCGTCATGCCCTTGGCCGGCATGAGTTCGAGGTTGACGCCGATATTGATGAGCGACTGCATGCCGATCTGCAGGACGAGGCCAGCGACCGCGAACCGGTTGAAGTCGTTGCGCTCCTTGAAGGCGTGGTTCAGGCCGCGCAGCACGATGAAGGCGAAGATCGCCACCAGTGCCATACAGAAGATAATGCCGAATTCCTCGGCTGCAACCGAGAACACGAAGTCCGTGTGACTGTCCGGCAGGATGCGCTTGACGATGCCCTCGCCCGGCCCCTGCCCGAACCAGCCACCCTGCAGGATCGCTTCATGCGCGGTCTCGATCTGGAAGCGGTCGCCCTCGCCGGTCAGGAACTTGTCGAAGCGGGCGGTCACGTGCGGCAGCATGTAATAGGCGGTGAGGATGCCGCCGGCGCCGACGCCGCCAAGCAGGACGATCCACAGCCACGGCATGCCGGCCATGAAGAACATGCCGCCCCAGACGACGCTGGTGAGAATCGTCTGGCCAAGGTCCGGCTGGGCGACGAGCAGCGCCGCGACGATGCCGAACAGGATGATGGCGAAGAGATTGCCGGGGATTTCCGGCTGCCGCGCGTGCTCGGCAAACAGCCAGGCGCAGACGACCACGAAGGCCGGTTTCATGAATTCCGACGGCTGGATCGAGAACATGCCGACGCCGATCCAGCGCCGCGATCCCTTGACCTCGACGCCGAAGAACAGCGCCAGCACCATCAGCGCCAGCGAGATGATCAGGAGGACGATCGCGGTCCGGCGCACCTGCCGCGGCGTCAGGAAGGACAGGCCGACCATCACCATCAGCGACGGCAGCAGGAACAGCGCGTGACGCTCGACGAAGTGGAAACTGCCGAGGCCGATCCGCTCGGCGACCGCCGGCGACGCCGCGAAGGAGAGCATGAAACCGACCCCCATCAGCAACACGAAGGCGACGAGGAAGAAACGGTCGATCGTCCAGAACCAGTCTGCGAGCGGCCCACGGTCTGCGCGGCTTACCATCTGTCGTTCCCCTTTTCCGTCTCGATCAATCTGAATCGACCAACATCGTGACGCCATCGAGACCCGCGACATGACCGACAAAGGCGTCGCCGCGAACCTCGAAATTCTTGAACTGATCGAAGCTGGCGCAGGCCGGCGACAGCATCACCGCGGACGGTGTCGTGTCGGCTCCTGCATCCGCTGCGGCATGCGCGACCGCTTTTTCGAGTGTGCCCGAAATCTCGTAGGGCACCGCCTCGCCAAGCGTCGCCGCGAATGCCGGTGCGGCTTCTCCGATCAGATAGGCTTTGACGATACGCGGGAAGAGTGGAGCGAGGCTGACTATGCCGCCCTCCTTCGGCAGGCCGCCGGCAATCCAGTAGATCCGGTCATAGCTGGAGAGCGCCGGTGCTGCCGCATCCGCATTGGTCGCCTTCGAATCGTTGACGAACACGACCTGGCCCCGGCGGCCGACCGGCTGCATCCGATGCTTCAGGCCGGGGAAGGACTTCAGTCCCGCTCGGATCTCGTCCCGCGACACGCCGACCGCCAGGCAGGCGGCGATGGCCGCCGCCGCGTTCTGGGCATTGTGGCTGCCCTTGAGCGTCTGGATGCCGTCGAGATCGACGAGCAGCGACGTCGCGCCGCCATGCGCCTCGATGATCCGGCTGCCCTCGGCATAAAGTCCGTCGGCAACGACGACCCGCTTGGAGATCCGCTTGACCGCGACGCCGGCCCGCTCGACGCGGTCGGCGATGAGGGCGCAGAACGAATCGTCGACCCCGATCACCGCCGTGCCGCTGCCGGCAACGAGCCGTTCCTTGACGTCGGCATAGTGCTGCATGGTGCCGTGCCGGTCGAGATGGTCAGGCGTGAGGTTGAGCAGTATGCCGGCGGTCGGATTGAGCGTTGGCGCCAGATCGATCTGGTAGGACGAGCATTCGACGACGAAATAACGCTCGGCCTTCGGCGGATCGAGCGTCAGGATCGCAGTGCCGATATTGCCGCCAAGCTGGGTATCGCGGCCGCTCGACTTCAGGATATGGGCGATCAGCGCCGTGGTCGTCGACTTGCCGTTGGTGCCGGTAATCGCGATGAACGGGCAATCCGGCGCATGCGCCCGCCGCTCGCGCACGAAAAGCTCGACATCGCCGATGATTTCGACGCCGGCAGACCGGGCGAGGTCGACGCTCCAATGCGGCTTCGGATGGGTGAGCGGCACGCCCGGCGACAGCACAAATGCGGTCTGGACAGACCAGTCGATGCCCCGCAGGTCAGCGGTCGCGATGCCCTCGGCTGTGGCTTTGGCCACGCTGTCGGGATTGTCGTCCCAGGCGACCACCTTCGCGCCGCCCGCGACGAGCGCCTTGGCGGTTGCCAGCCCCGAGCCGCCGAGGCCGAAGAGTGCGACCGGTTTGTCCTTGAACGTGGTGACCGCGATCATCGCCGTGTCACCGCAGCTTGAGCGTCGAAAGGCCGAGCATGGCAAGGCCGACGGCGATGATCCAGAAGCGGATCACCACCTGGCTTTCCGTCCAGCCGAGCTTTTCGAAATGGTGGTGGATCGGCGCCATCAGGAAGACGCGCCGGCCGGTCATCTTGAAGAAGCCGACCTGGATGATGACAGACAGCGTTTCCATGACGAACAGGCCGCCGACGATCGCCATGACGATCTCGTGCTTGGTGGCGACGGCGACCGAGCCGATCAAGCCGCCGAGAGCCAGCGATCCCGTATCGCCCATGAAGATGGCGGCCGGCGGCGCGTTGAACCAGAGGAAGCCGAGGCCCGCTCCGATTACCGCTCCGAGAATGACGGCGAGCTCGCCGGTGCCGGGCACGAAATTGATCTGCAGGTATCCCGCAAACACCGCGTTGCCGGCGAGATAGGCAATGACGCCGAAGGAGGCCGCGGCGATCATCACGGGCACGATGGCGAGACCGTCGAGCCCGTCCGTCAAGTTCACCGCATTGCCGGCCGCCACGATGACGAAACCGCCGAACAGCACGAAGAAGATGCCGAGATTGATGAACAGATCTTTGAAGAACGGGAAGGCGATCGAGGTGCCGAGCGTCGGATTGCTCGACTGGCCGGTGGCGAGCGCCATCCGCATCATGAAGAAGACCGCAATGCCGGCGATCACGAACTCGATGCCGAGCCGGGCCTTGCCGGAAAAACCCTTGTCGGTCTGCTTGGTGACCTTGAGATAGTCGTCATAAAAGCCGATCGCGCCGAAACCCAGCGTAACGAGCAGGGTCGCCACCACGTAGACGTTAGAAAGGTCGGCCCAGAGCAGCGAGCCGCCGACGATGCCGGCAAGAATCATCAGGCCGCCCATGGTCGGCGTGCCGGCCTTCTTGAAATGGGTCTGCGGCCCATCGGCGCGGATCGGCTGTCCCTTGCCCTGGCGCAGGCGAAGCGATGCGATGATCATCGGCCCGAACAGGAAGACGATCAGCGCAGACGTAAAGAGCGCAGCGCCCGTCCTGAAGGTGATGTACCGGAACAGGTTGAAAAATTGGACTTTATCCGCCAGTTCCACAAGCCAGATCAGCATTCAGCGCCCTTTCTAGAAGCCGCGTCTTAATTAGTGGCGTTCCGTGTCGGAGAATGCCGGGTAGTTGTCAATAAGTGCGGCCACGATCTTGCCGAAACCGATGCCAAGCGAGGATTTCACCATCACCACGTCGCCCGGCATCACCGAGCGCACGACGAAATCGGCCAAATCCGCAGTCTTTTCATAATATTGCACGTCGACGCTGTCGGGCAGCGCATCGCGCAAAGCCGTCATTTCCGCACCCGCCAACCAGACATGTTCGATGCCGGCCGCAAGCAGCGGACCTGCCAGTTCCTCATGCACCTTGGCGGAGAATTCGCCCATTTCCAGCATGTCGCCGAGTACGGCAATCCGCCGGCCCGTCAGTTCCGGTGCCGAGGATGCCAGAAGCGCGATCGCCGCCCGCATCGAGGCCGGATTGGCGTTGTAGCTCTCGTCGATCAGCGTCAGATGACCCTCGCCGATGCCGAGACGGTGACGCTCGCCCCTGCCCTTGACCGGCTTCAGCGCCGCAAGCGCTTCCATGGCGCCGGCCATGTCCGCGCCGACCAGAAGGCAGGCGCCGAGGACTGCCATGGCGTTTTCGGCAATATGCCGGCCCGGCGCGCCGATATGGACTTCCGACGTCTCGCCGTTCAGCACCGCCCAGACGACCGAGTTTTCCCCATTGCCCTCGAAATCCGCCAGCCGAAAATCCGCCTTGGCATGCTGGCCGAAGGTGTGGATGTGCGAGACGCCGGCCTCCTGCGCCTTTTTCTGCAGAAAACCGAACTGCTTGATGTCGCGGTTGAGGATCGCCGAACCCCCAGGCTCGAGGCCTTCGAAGATCTCGGCCTTGGCGCTCGCAATCTCCTCGAGGTTCTTGAAATGGCCGAGATGGGCGGCGGCGATCGTGGTGATCATTGCCACATGCGGACGCACCATCTTCACCAGCGGGCGGATCTCGTCCGGGTGATTCATGCCGATCTCGAAGACGCCGAAATCGGTATCCGCCGGCATGCGGGCAAGTGTCAGCGGCACGCCCCAGTGATTGTTGAAGGAGGCAACGGCGGCATGCACCTTTCCGGAGGGCGCAAGCGCGTGGCGCAGCATCTCCTTGGTGGTGGTCTTGCCGACCGAACCGGTCACCGCGACGATCCGCGCCCGGCTGCGCGCCCGCGCGGCAAGCGCCAGTTTCCCCAGCGCCGCCAGCACGTCTTCGACGACGATCATCGGCACGCTCAGCTTGCCGAGCGCCGGCAGTTTCGCCTCGTTGACGACGATCAGCGTCGCCCCGTTGGCGACAGCGAGGCTCGCATAGTCATGACCGTCGACGCGGTCGCCCCTGATGGCAAAGAAAGCTTCGTCCTGGCCGATGGAACGGCTGTCGATCGAGATTCCGGTGATACCCGCCGGAAGCGCACCGATCGGCCGGCCGCCCATGGCAGACGTCAAATCCTCCGAGGTCCATAGCCAGTTCACGATTTCAGCTCCTCCAGCGCCTTGCGGACCTCGACGTGATCGGAGAACGGCAGGACCGTCGTTCCGATCGTCTGGCCCTCCTCATGGCCCTTGCCCGCGACGATCAGCGTATCGCCCGACCGCAACATCCCGACCGCCTCGCGGATTGCCTTCGCCCGGTCGCCGATCTCGATTGCGCCCGGAGCCGCCGCCATGATCTCGGAACGGATCACCTCGGGAACCTCAGAACGCGGATTGTCGTCGGTGACGATGACGACATCGGCAAGCCGCGTCGCCACGTCGCCCATGATCGGCCGCTTGCCCTTGTCGCGGTCGCCGCCGCAGCCGAACACCACGATGACGCGGCCGGTCGTGAACGGGCGGACGGAGGCCAGCACGTTTTCCAGCGCATCCGGCTTGTGGGCGTAATCCACATAGGCGACCGCGCCGTCTTTCGTCTGGCCGACCAGTTCGAGACGACCCGAGGCGCCGACCAGCTTTTCAAGCGCGGCCATGGCAACGGGGGCCGGAACCCCGGTCGACATGGCAAGCCCCGCAGCGACCAGCGCGTTTGACACCTGGAAATCACCCGCGAGCGGAATATCGACTTCGAAAATCTGCTCGCCGACATGAATTTCCGCCGTCTGCTTGTGGCGGAAATGCTCGACGCGCTTGAGGCAGAGATAATCGCCCCGACGACCGACGGTGCGGACTTCGAGGTCGGCAACTGTCGCCACCCGTATCGCTTCCTCCGACCATGCGTCGTCCGCGAAGATGACAACCGGCGCGCCCTTCGGCATCAGTGTATCGAAGAGCCGCATCTTGGCGGCCATGTAGCTCTCGACGGTCGGATGGTAGTCCATGTGGTCGCGGCCGAGATTGGTGAAACCGGCGGCCGCGAGACGAACGCCGTCGAGCCGGCTCTGGTCGAGACCGTGGCTGGAGGCTTCCATGGCGGCATGGGTAACGCCTTCGGCCGCCAGTTCGGCCAGCAGCTTCTGCAACTCGACCGGATCCGGCGTGGTCAGTGAGCCGTAATCGTTGCGGGTCGGCGAAACGACCCCGGTCGTGCCGATCTGCGCCGCGGCATGGCCGGCATGCGCCCAGATCTGGCGGGTGAACGAGGCAACGGAGGTCTTGCCGGCCGTGCCGGTCACGGCAACCATGGTTTCCGGCTGTGCCTGATAGAAACGGGCGGCAGCCAGTGCCAGGAGCCGGCGCGGATTGGAAACGGCAAGAACCGGAATGCCCGCTTCCGCCGAATGCCCTGCAATTGCCGAGACCGCGCCGCGGGCGGCGGCATCGCCGATATAGCTCGAACCGTCCGCCTTCGTGCCTGCGAGTGCCGCAAACAGCATGCCGGGTTTTACCTTCCGGCTATCGGAAGTAATGCCCGTCACCTCGAGATCGCCTGCCGGCCCGGCCATCAGGTCGGCTATTTCGGGGAAATCCCGTCCTGCGAGTTCTCGCAATTTCATTGGCTGATGTTCCATTCTGAGCGTCGTCCCTCGAATCGTGCGCTCACGTTGTTATCGCTCAATAAGACACAAGCAGGGCAGAACCGTCATTGCCGAATTTCGGCTTTACACCGAGAATGGGCGCGGCGCGGGTGATGATCTCCTTGACCATCGGCGCGGCAGAAGTTGCGGCAAGCGCTGCGCCATTGCCCTTGTCGGTCTTGGGTTCGTCGCAGAACGTCAGCACGACATATTGCGGGTTGTCCATCGGGAAGGCGGCGAGGAACGCGTTGAAGTTCTTGTCATGGGCGTAACGTCCGTTGACGACCTTGTCCGCCGTACCCGTCTTGCCGCCGACGTTGAAGCCTGCGACGCGCGCATTCCGGCCCGATCCGTTGGCGCCGTTCCATTCGAACAGGAAGCGCATGTCCTTGCTGGTCGAGGGCTTGAGCACCTGGGTAGCGACCTTATCGGCTTCTGCCCGGTTGCGCGGCAGGAAAGTCGGCGGGATGTATTTTCCGCCGTTGACGAGCGCCGCACCGGCAACCGCCGTCTGCAGTGGCGTCGTCGAGACGCCGTGGCCGAAGGAAATGGTGACCGAATTGATTTTCTTCCATTCGCGCGGCTGGCTCGGAGAGGCGACTTCCGGAAGCTCCGTGTGCATTTTCGTCAGCAGGCCGAGCTTGGTCAGGAAATCCTTGTGGCCTTCGATGCCGACCGTATCGGCAATCTTGGCGGTGCCGATATTGGACGAATACTGGAAGATTTCCGGAACGCTCAGCACACGCCCCTTGCCGTGGAAATCCTTGATGGTGAAGCCGCCGATGCGGATCGGGAACCGGGCGTCGAACGTGCTCTGAAGGTTCACCTTGCCGGAATCGAGGCCCATGGCGATGGTGAAGGACTTGAAGGTCGAGCCCATTTCGAACGTGCCGTTCGACATGCGGTTGAACCATCCCTCCTCGCCGCCTTCGGCCGGATTGTTGGGATCGAAATCGGGCGCGGACGCCATGGCGACGATTTCGCCGGTATGGACGTCGAGAACGACCGCGCCGGCACCGATCGAGCTGTACTTGCTGATCGCCTCGGTCACCACGTCGCGAACGATCGACTGGACGCGCAGGTCGATGGACAGCTTGACCGGCTCCAGCGGCTGGCTGGAAGTCATGCCGACGGCCGCGAGATCGGCAAGCCCCTGGTTGTCGACGTAACGCTCCATGCCGGCAACGCCGCGGTTGTCGATATTGACATAACCGACGACATGCGCGGCGGTCGGGCCGCCCGGATAGAAACGGCGCTTCTCGGGCCGGAACCCGATGCCCGGAATTCCAAGCGCCAGGATCTGGCTCTGCTGCTTCGGCGTCAACTGGCGGCGCAGCCACTGGAAACGCGAGTTCGAGGTCAGCTTCGAATAGGTGCCCTTGACGTCGAGGTCGTTCAGAACCGTCGCCAGCTTCTCGATCACCTCGTCGGCGTCGATGATCTTGTTGGGTTCGGCAAACAGCGAAACCGTGCGGATGTCGGTCGCCAGAACCGCGCCGTTGCGGTCGACGAGGTCGGGCCGCGAGGCCAGAAGCCGGTCCGCCGGCAGAATGCTCGACGTCGTCAGCGGCTGCGCGACGCCATATTGCATCAGGCGGCCGCCGATGACGCAGTAGAAGACCGTGAAGCCGGCGATCAGCAGGCCGACGCGGTTTTTCGCCTGGGCGGACTTACGCTTGCGGGTTCCCTCGAAGGAGGCCTTCTCGGAGCCGCTTACACGGCTGCCGGAGGAGAAATGCGCGCGGCTCTTGACGATCATGATACGGGACAGGAAAGACATCAGCGTTTCACCGATCCTGTGGAGATGACTTCGATGGGACCGCGCCGCAGCGGCACGGGGATTTTCGCGGCGGGCTTGGCCTTGGCGGCGGCAACGCCCTTCAGCGCGGCTGCGACTTCGCTGTTCTTGCCGGCAATGATGTCCTCGATGGTGGTCTCGGGCTGCGGAAGCCGCGCCTTCGGCATCGGCAGCTCCTTCGGCATCGCGAGCTGCGTCGTCTCCGTGGGAGCCAGCGCCAGCTCGGAATTGTAGACGTTGATCAGCCGGTGCAGGCGGTTCGGCTGGGTCAGCAGAGCCCAGTCCGCCTTCAGGAGATCGATCGTGTCCTTCTCCAGCTTGATTTCCGATTCCAGCCGGTGAACTTCGCTGAGTTTTTCATCGGCGCGGTGCTTGATCGAATAGGTGACGACGGCCGCCGCCGTCATCACACCGATCAGGACAAGATCGAAGCTACGCAGCATGTATCAGGCTCCCATCTTTGCAAGGCTGGCGAGATCGGGCAGGTCGAAAATGGACATGTCGGCGGACCGCGGCGGGGCTTCCGTCCGCAGACCTGCACGAAGCTTGGCGGAACGGGCGCGCGGATTGAGCTCCGCCTCCTCGTCGCTCGCCGAGATCATCGTTTTGCCGAGCGGCTCGAAGATCGCGGGCTTTGCCACGACCATCGGCAGGTGGCGCGAACCGGAGGCCTTGCCGGAACGATCGGCGAAGAACTGCTTGACGATCCGGTCCTCCAGCGAATGGAAGGTGACGACAACCAGCCGGCCGCCGGGCTTCAGCGCCCGCTCGGCCGCAAACAGTGCCTGCGCGAGCTCGCCGAGCTCGTCGTTGACGAACACTCTGAGCGCCTGGAAGACGCGGGTCGCGGGATGGATCTTGTCCTTGGCCTTGCGCGGATTGACGGTCTCGATGAGGTTTGCGAGTTCGCGCGTCGTGGTGAAGGGTTCGGTGAGGCGCCGCTTCTCGATGGCGCGGGCGATACGGCCCGACTGCTTTTCCTCGCCGAGGAAACCGAAGATGCGGGTGAGATCGCCGACCTTGGCGCGATTGACGACATCGGCCGCCGACACGCCGCTCGACGACATGCGCATGTCGAGCGGACCGTTGCGCTGAAACGAGAAGCCGCGATCGGCCTCGTCGATCTGCATGGAGGAAACGCCGATATCGAGCACGACGCCGTCAAGCCCGCCTTCCGGCGCGTGATCGGCGAGGTTGGAAAACTGCGACTGAATGAGGTGGAGGCGACCCTTGTGGGCATCGACCAGCGCCTTGCCGGCGGCAATCGCATTCGGGTCGCGATCGAGCGCGATCACCTCGGCATCCGCGGCAAGGATCGCGGATGTGTAACCGCCCGCCCCGAACGTACCGTCGAGAATGATCTTGCCGGCCCGGGGCTCGAGTGCCTCGAGAACTTCTTTCAGAAGAACCGGAATGTGACGAACCGGTCCGCCTTCGGGCTCGGTTGTTCCGTCGCCTGGATTCGCCGCCATTCCGTTCCCCTGTCTTACGCGGGACGCGAACCGAAGCGCCCCTCTCTCGCCGCCGCCTGCGCCTCGTGAAACGCCTGCGGCTGCCAAAGTTGAAAATGATCCGAGCGCCCAACGAAGGTGATATCCGAGCCGATTCCCGTGAAGTCGCGGATGAAATCCGTGACCATCAGCCGGCCCTCCGCATCGAGCCTCATGAAGACGCCGCCACCGTGAACGAGCAGCGACATCCGGTTCGCTTCCGGCGAAAACGGATCGACGGAGGCGATCTGCCGCTCGTAACGATCGAGCAGATCCGGCCCGCCGACGCTGATCGCCGGATAGGTGAAATCCTGGAGGCAATAAAGCTCCTGGATCCCACGCTCCGAAAGGACCGAACGAAAACTCGCCGGAACGGAGACCCGTCCCTTCGCATCGATCCTGTTCGTCGCATTCGACAGGAAGCGGCTCATCACGCCAAACATCCGCCCCGTTATGGTTGAAGACGGAAGCCCGTCCACCGCTCAGCACTACACCAAACACAGCTTCGCCATCCGGATGGGCGGATATCCGCCCGGCCGCAGGACGACCGAAATTCTGGGATTGGCGGGCGCTCATTCGCCCTTGTGAAGTGCGATTTTGGGATACCATGGGACCATATGGGCGTCAATGGGAGAAGCCCCGCTAGCCACTCCCAAGCAGGATTTATTTATAAGCTGTTAAGTTTAACAAAGGGTTATTAGAGGAAGCGAAGAAACCGCCTTGGCAGTGTCCGGCAAGTCGATTTGGGACACCCAGTAAGCTGCGGAAAATCAAATAGCTTTCAAAATTCCTCATATAAAAGACAAGGCCCGAAACGGGCCTCCTGCGACGCCTGCCTCGTCTCTGGCAGGCGCACACAGAATCGCGAGGAAGGGGAAATAAACGCCAGTTGGCCTGTAAGCCGGGTTCTGTAAGGCCCCGGTGCAAGCACCGGAACGCGGCAGCCATTCATCTGGGACGATATTTGCATATCGCCTCACGCAACCCACCCGGATGACTGGCCCGGAAACAGGCTGTAGCCCGCGCTTTCGCTTGGACCCGCGTCATCCCTATTCGGTCTTGCTCCCGGTGGGGTTTACCTTGCCGCCGCTGTTACCAGAAGCGCGGTGGGCTCTTACCCCACCCTTTCACCCTTACCCCGCTAGCTCTGCCGCTTTGTCGAAGCGGTACAGCAAGCGGGGCGGTTTCCTTTCTGTGGCACTTTCCCTAGGGTCGCCCCCGCCGGACGTTATCCGGCACCGTGTTTCCGTGGAGCCCGGACTTTCCTCACCCTACCGCCTTTCGGCATTGGTAAAGCGCGGCTGCCCGGCCAACTGGCAGCGGTCACATAACCGAGATGTGGAGCGAAAGCCATAGGCGGCAAGCAATCAGGCCGGAGATAATCTCGTCAGAGATAATCGGCCCGGAAATCCGTCGAATAGGCCTCGTCCCGGATTTGCCCATGGAAGATCAGTTCGGCGCCCAGCCGGCCGATCTCGTCCGAACTTTTGGCCGCCGCCCCGCAGCCGCCGCTGAGGATGCCGATGCGGGAAGCATCGGTCATCGCGATCGCCGGATATCCGGTCGGCGTGAAGGAGGTGACGCAGGCCGCCATCGACGAACGCGAGAGATCGAGTTCCGGCATCAACCGCGTCATGATCTCGGCAAGCCGGGCGCGGGTGCTTTCGCGACCGCCCGAGCGGAACCAGGCGCGGATATCGGGCTCCGTCGGCAGCAGCAGGTCGTCCGGATCGCCGCCGATCTTCAGGTAGATCTTGCCGTCGGGATAGCGCACCGGCGGCAGGAGGTAGATGCCGTCCTCGCCCTCGCGCCATTTCCAGATCAGCGAAGGCACCCTGCCCCAGACTTCCATTGCCGCTTCGTCAACCTCGAAAAAGGCAACGGTGCGCGCATAGACGTTGAGGTCGAGACGCCGCGGCAAAAGATTTTCGTTGATCGAGAACCCACCGGCCGCCACCAGCACCTTTTCCGCCGAATAGCCGCGGCCCTCGGCGGTCGTCACGGTGACGGAATCGCCGTCCTGCCGCACGGAAACCACCGTTTCGGGAATGATCGCCGTTCCTTGGCGCTCGGCGATGAGGGCCTGAGCCTTCACCAGCCGGCGCGGATTGATGTGACCGGCATTCTTCGGCTCCCAGACGCCCTCGCTGTCCTTCGGGAAGGAGAAGAAGCCGAATCGGCTGCCAAGATCCGCATCCGACAGCGTCTCGGTCGAAACGCGGAGCTTGTCTGCCGCATCCAGGACGTTTGCCACATAGGACGGGCCGTCGCCCCGCTTCGGGCCGACCAGCAGGCAGCCCGATTCGGAATAGAAATCCACCCCGCTTTCACGGGCGATCTCGCCGTAGCGTTCGATCGAACGGTTGGCGAGGCGCGCCCACTCGGGATCGGGATCGATCGTCCGGGTGATGCGCGCCTCGTCGTAGTGGCTGGCAAAGACGCCGTCATGGCGCCCGTAGTCCGCCGGCTCACCGGGACCGACCAACGCAATACCGTCGGTCCATTTCGAGAGGTAGCGGGCTGCCGCAGCGCCCATCATGCCCCTCCCGATCACGATAAATCTGAACCGCTCCGTCATGCCCTTGCCTTTCGATTCCACCGGCCGAAATGTCTTCTGTCGGAAGTACTTCTAGCCGTTTTCGGAATCAAAATGCCACAGGCGAAAGCGACGCAGTCTGTTCGGTCGACTGTTCGGCGGTCTCGATCACCGCCTGCACCCGATTGCAATAACGCTTGGAAACCGGGTTCATGCGCTTGGCGCCGTGGCCGGCATTGTATCTGAGGATGGTGCCGCAGATCTTGCCGCCACCGAGTTCGTGCGCGCCGGCCAGATATTTCATCCCGAAGCGGATATTGGTTTCGGGATCGTAGAGGCCATAGTCCGGCCCCCGGTAACCCATCAGCCTTGCCGTCGCCGGCTTGATCTGCATCAGCCCGATCTCGCCCGCACTGCCCTTGACGGTCGGGCGGAAATTGCTCTCGATCTGCACCACCGCCAGCGCAAGCTCTTCCGGAACGTCGTATTCATCCGCATATTTCGAGATCAGCTGAGAATAATGAAGCTGCCGAACCAGGCGCCTGGCTTCGTCGGTGGGCGCGGCAAAACCGGGCTCGCGCGTTTCCCATGGAATGATCAGCGGCTTGGTATAGGTGGTAACGGCGTCGTCCTCAGCACGCACGAGTTCGGTTCCCGCGACCAGCATGGCAAGGCCCGCCGCGGCAGCAACAATCATTGTATTCATTTAGGTGAAGTGTCTCCGGACCAACAGGAACCGCGGGTGTCGTTACGCAAACACCCTCTCAGCGCGTCGCCGGATTGACGGCGCGATGCTTCACGATTCCTGGTCGTTTATCTCTGCAACCCCCGTCCAACATGGCGGCTGCCGTTAGCGGGTCCTTTAGATAGGGCTAATAAGGAGATGATGTGGCACTGCAAAATTTTGCGATTCCGACGCGGTCCCGAACGACCGGTGCGGCAGCCACGCTAATTGAATTTTGGCAAGGACTTGAGCAGCCGATGAAGCGTGTCGATCGTCGAAAAATCGGCGATGCCGTCGACCAGCTGCGGCCGGAAATGACGCTGGAAGGCTTCGACCACGCCCCTCGTGCGCTCGCAGAAATTACCCGTGATTTCAATTCCGTAGCCATAGAGCGACAGCATCGACTGCAATGCCTCGATGGGCTGGCCGCTCTCCCCGAACTGGAAAAACCGCCCGCCGCTGATCGGTGCTGGATCGATCCAATGTCCGACACCCTCAAGGTGCAATTTCTCCCAGGGGAAATTTTCCCCCGGATCGACCTTGCGTATGGGGGCGACATCGGAGTGCCCGAGCACACGTTCAGGCGCGATTTGCCACCTTTCGCCGCAATCGCGACACAATTCGAGGACGGCCTGGATCTGCACGGACGGATAGTCCGGCAGGCCTCCCGGATGGCCGGGATTGGCGATTTCGATGCCGATCGAACAGGAATTGATGTCGGTCTCGCCGGCCCAGGAACTCTTGCCGGCATGCCAGGCCCGGCGGTCCTCCGGCACGAGCTGCACCACGCCCCCGTCCTCGTGGACGAAATAATGGCTCGAGACCTGGCTCTCCTCGTTACAGAGCCAGGAGAGCGCCTGGTTGCCGCTCGGCATCCCGGTGTAATGCAGGATGATCATGTCGGCCCGGCGCCCGCCGACGCGCTCGCCGTGATTGGGGGAAGGCCTTACCGTCGCGCCGGCATAATCGGCGTTGAACGGCGTCATGCAGCGCGGCGCTCTTTCTCGATCGCCGAATAGGCGGCGTTGAGCGCGGCCATGCGTTCATTGGCGGCAGCGTGCAGCGAAGCCGGAACGCCGCGGGCGATCAACCGGTCCGGATGATGCTCGGAAACCAGAGAGCGGTACTGCTTGCGGATCTTGGCGAAATCGTCTTCCGGTGAAACGCCGAGCACAAGATAGGGATCCCGGCCGTCGAGATGCACGTGCCGCGCCATGATGCGGCGGAAATGCCCCTCGTCGATGCGGAATATCTCGGCGATGCGCGACAGGAACGCCAGCTCCGCCTCATGCACAAGGCCGTCCGCCTTGGCGATATGGAACAGGCCGTCGACGACGTTTTCCAGCATCGGGCAGTTTTCAGCCCTGCCCGCACCCGGGCTGCACAGGCCTGCAAGCTTTGCCGCATAGGCTTCGTAACCCGCGACATCCTGGCGCGCGAGATTATAGAGGCGCGCGACGTTGCGAGCTTCCTCGTCGGGAAAATCGAATATCTGTTGAAAGGCCTTGACCTCGGCCTCGCTGACGATACCGTCAGCCTTCGCCATCTTGGCCGACAGCGCGATGATCGCGACCGAGAAAGACACCTGCCGGCGCGTTTCCGGGTCACCCTCGAATGTGGTGCGGATCGCCTCGATGACACGGCCGAGCGCGTTCCCGGCCGCGTCGCCCATGGCGCCGAGAAGCCGTTCCCAAAGGGAGGAAAAGTGAAGGCAGGCGAAATCCCAGATCATGAGCGCAGTGGACCAGATTATAATTGGGATTGCAAGGCGACCGACGGTCCGTCTTAGATTAAACTATGTTCATGTTTTCCGAACAATCACCGGCGCTCACAGACAGGTGACCCTGCTCTTTGGGACAATTGCGAAGCCTCCGAATCTGTTTTTCCACAAGCGGGATCGAGGGGCCGCGACAGTTGAATCGATTATATTAGGCTCTCCTGAGCCGAGAAGTCGAAGCTGCGGTTTTTCTTGAGAAATTCACTTTACAGGGGCCTGTCTCTGTCGCATCCATTCCAGCGGTTTTGAACTATACGCGAGCATGCGCGTGAAGGAGGATCGATGGCCAAACAGAAAGTAGCAATGCTGACCGCAGGGGGCCTTGCGCCTTGTCTGTCTTCCGCCGTGGGCGGCCTGATCGAGCGCTACAACGACGTCGCGCCTGATATCGAGATGGTCGCCTACCGTTCCGGTTATCAGGGCGTCCTGCTCGGCGACCGTATCGAAATCACCAAGGACATGCGCGAAAAAGCGCATTTGCTTCATCGCTACGGCGGCTCGCCGATCGGCAACAGCCGCGTCAAGCTCACCAATGCCGCAGACTGCGTCAAGCGCGGCCTCGTCAAGGAAGGCGAGAACCCGCTTCGCATTGCCGCCGACCGGCTGGCAGCCGATGGAATCACCATCCTCCACACGATCGGCGGCGACGACACCAACACGACGGCAGCCGACCTCGCAGCCTATCTCGGGGCCAACGGCTACGACCTCACCGTCGTCGGCCTGCCGAAGACCGTCGACAACGACATCGTGCCGATCCGTCAGTCGCTCGGCGCCTGGACGGCTGCCGAAGTCGGCGCCTCATTCTTTGACAACGTTTCCAACGAGCAGAGTGCCGCTCCTCGCACATTTGTGATTCACGAAGTGATGGGACGTCACTGCGGCTGGCTTACCGCCGCGACCGCGCGGGCCTATATTCAGAAGACCAAAGGCAATGAATATGTCGAGGGCTTCATGATGAACAGCGCGATGAAGAACATCGACGGTGTCTACCTGCCGGAGATGGCCTTCGACCTGGACAAGGAAGCCGCACGCCTCAAGGACGTCATGGACAAGCGCGGTTTCGTGACCTTGTTCGTTTCGGAAGGTGCCGGTCTCGATACGATCGTCGCCGAACGGGAAGCGGCAGGCGAATCGATCAAGCGCGACGCGTTCGGACATGTTAAGATCGACACGATCAATGTCGGCGGCTGGTTCCAGAAGCAGTTCGCGGCGCTGATCGGCGCTGATCGCTCGATGGTGCAGAAGTCCGGCTATTTCGCCCGCTCGGCGCCGGCAAACGGCGACGACCTGCGCCTCATCCAGGGCATGGTGGATCTCGCCGTCGAAAGCGCGCTGAACAGGGTTTCGGGCGTCACCGGCCACGACGAGGAACAGAACGGAAAACTGCGGACGATCGAATTTCCCAGAATCAAGGGTGGAAAACATTTCGATCTGACGGCAAAATGGTTCGGCGAAGTGATGGATCATATCGGCCAGCCCTTCGAAGAGGCTTGAGACAGGAAATTGGCGGGCGCCGCAAACGGGCGCCCGGGAGGAAAATGGAATGACGGCTGACATCTGGCTCGCTTTTGCTGCGACCGCGATCTTTCTCGCCCTCCTTCCAAGCCCTCTCGCTTGCCTCACCGCCAGCTTCTCGCTCCAGCGCGGTCGCCGCACGGCGATCGCGACGGTTCCGGGGCTTGCCGTCGGAATGTCTGCGGCGCTGATCGTCGCCATGATTCCCATGGCCCTGATCGCGGTCTATCTTCCCAAGCTCATGGACATGATGTCCTGGGCGGGGCTCGGTTATCTGATGCTCTATGTGATCTGGTCCTACCAGGACCCGCGCATCTCCGGCCCCATCGCCGACAACGACAATCTTCCCGAATGTCGGGCAGCCCGAATCTTCGGATGCCTGTTCGGCAAATCCGCCTTCCGGGCGCGTTATGCCGTCGTCCTTGCAGCCGTGCTCGCCCAGTTCGTCGATCCCGACCGCTCCCTCCTGCCCCAGCTTCTCGAAATGCAGGCGACCTTCCTTGTCTGCGCCGCGCTTGGGGCTGGAATTCACGTGCTTTTTCCGCGCCGCGTGCTCGACCGCAGGCGGCGGCCCGCCAACCTCAACTCCGCCTCGCGCAAGCCACAGACGCGCTTCATTTCGCGGCGCGCGGTCACAGCCGGCTATCGCCGGATCGCCGCCTGACGCTCGCCATCTTGCCGGACGCTGCCCAATAGGTTAATCAAAACACTCTTTTGGTGGCGTTTGGGCGGACTGGGGTAACCATTTTTCATGAAAGCGACCCAATGGCGATAATCCGATTCCTCGGCCGCGGAACGGCTGTGGCGTGCGCCGTTTCTTCGGTTCTCGCCGGATGTTCGAGTGTCGAACGCGAGCAAAAGCTTGCAGCGACACAGACAGCCGTACCGACCAGCGGCCAGGCGACCGGACCTGTCCAGACGGCATCCGCGGATGGCCAGACGACTATCCAGTACAAATCCGATCTCCCGGTAAACGGGCAGGCCCAGACCGCAGGCCAGATGACTCCTCCAGGCGTTCAGGTCGCCTCGGCCGCCCAGACGGTCGGCACGCAGCCGACCGTGGCGCTCGCCAAGACCGCAAGACTTCCCGTTCCGCTGCCGGCGGCAGCCGATGCGATGTCCGTTCAGTCCGCCGCAATGGCATCGCCCGCCATGGCGCCGCTCGTCGCTTTCGCCCCCGCGCCCGGCCCGGCGATGATGCCCCCGCCCGTTGCCCCGACCACTTCGACAATTCTCGCTTCGGCCCAGCCGGCGAGCCTTGCCTCGCCGAAGGGCGGCCGCCTTGTGTCGCCGCCGATCGCCCCGGCGGTTACCGAAGGCAAGATCCAGCCGGCGGCAGCCTCAGCGATCGCGCTGGATGAACGGGAACTGACACCGGACATGGTCGCCCTGCAGACTGTCGTACCGACCCCGCGCCCGGACACCGCGACGCTCGCCTATGCGGCGCAGCCGAGAGCCGTTGCCGCCTTGTCCGCCATGGAATTCCCGCCGGCGCCCGGCGAGCCGATGCCATCCACGGCCACCGGCGCTCCGCCCGAATTGAGCAAGCTCATCAAGCGTTATGCCGGCATGTACGGCGTGCCGGAATCGCTGGTGCACCGCGTCGTGCATCGGGAAAGCAAGTATGATCCCAAGGCCTATCACAAGAACGGCTATTGGGGCCTCATGCAGATCAAGTATTCGACCGCCAAGTCCATGGGCTACGAAGGCCCGCCGGCCGGCCTGCTCGATGCCGAGACCAATCTCAAATACGCGATCAAATATCTGCGCGGCGCCTGGCTTGTGGCCGACAACAGAAACGACAATGCCATCAAGCTCTACGCGCGCGGCTATTATTACGACGCCAAACGCAAGAACATGCTGGACGTCCTGGAGAAATAGCCAGGCTGAAGTGCTTGATTGAAAACGTTCGGCGGCGCCTCAGGGCGCCGTTGTTGTTTTCACCACCTCGGCGACCAGCCGGGTCGGATCGTAGCGGTTCCAGCTCGGCGTCAGCCCGAGCCGCACCACCACCAGATCGAGCGACGGGATGACCGTGATGGTCTGCCCGTCATGCCCCTGCAGGAAAAAGGCATCCGCCGGCATGCCCGGATTGTTCTTACCGGGCAGCCAGGTCTGCATCTTCGAATAACGGCCGTTCGACGTGGCGTTGGCCTGGTGCATCAGGGCGACGAAACCTTGCGGCAGGATCCGGTTCCCGTTCCAGACGCCGTCCCGCGCAAGCAGCAGCCCGATCCGGGCCCAGTCCCGCGCGGTCGCATACATATACGAGCTGCCGACGAAGGTGCCGGCCGCATCGGTCTCCATGACGGTGCTCGTCATTCCTAGCGGACCGAACAGGGCAGTACGGGGATAGGAGAGCGCCGCAGCCCTGTCGCCGATCCTGTCCATCCAGATTTTCGACAGCATCACGGTCGTACCGGAAGAATAGCCGAATCGCGTGCCGGGATCTGCCTCCAGCGGCTGGTCGGCCGCGAAATTCGCCATGTCCGGCTCGAGATAGAGCATGCGGGTGACATCGGCGACCGCGCCGTAATTCTCGTTGAAGGCAAGCCCGCTTTCCATGGCGGCGAGGTCGGCAATCCGGATATCGCCCCGCTGGTTGCCCTGCCATTGCGGGAACAGGTTTTTGTCTTCCAGCGAAAGCTTTCCGTCGCGAACCAGAGTGCCGAGGATCGCGGCGTTCACGGTCTTGGTCATCGACCAGCCGAGCAGCGGCGTATCCTTGGAAAAACCGCTCGAATACACCTCGCCGACGATCCGTCCCCGCTTGACGACGACCACCGCCCGAAGGCCCGGACCGGCAAGGCCCGCATCGGAAAGAACCTGCGCAAGCGACGGATCGGACTCGACTTTTCCGCCTTCCGGCCAAAGCACGGACGGATCGATTGACGTAACGGCAGGAAGCGGAATGCCGGCAGCCGCCGCTGGCGTCCCATCGGGGACGACGGCGCAGCCGAGCCCTTCGCGATAGACCGCGTCATTGCCGGCAAAAATACCGAGCAGTGCCGCATGAACCCGCTTTTCCGTTCGATCGACGGAGACCCGCATCAATTTCAGAAGCGGGTGACCCGGTGCCTGCACGTCGACGGCCAGGACCTCGCTGCTGTCGCGGCCGGCAAGAAAGACGTTCGAGCAGACCATCTTGGCCGAATAGCCGCTGCCGACCCTCAGCAGGTCCGGCGGCGAGGTATAGAGCCAGATCCCGAGCCCGATCAGGCCGACGACGATGACGCCGCAGAGGATTTTTACGAACCGCATCAACAACCGCATGCCTGCCTCCATCTCAAGGCCGCATGCAATCAGGATTCTCAGGTCCAAGGAAGGGGTGTTCGGCCGCGTCGGGCCGATCGGGAGGCTGGCCACAGGCGGCGTCATCAATCTGTAGCATGACAGGTTTACACGCGCTGAAACTCTGGACAAGGCGGGACTCGACCATGGCGGATATTGCACAGGAAGCCGGTTTTCGGAAAAACCAGAAGCTGAAGGACGCCCTTCTGCAGCATAAAGCTCTGTCTCGGCAGGGTTTCTCAGAAAGGCTTTTCGGCCTCCTGTTCTCCGGTCTCGTCTATCCGCAGATCTGGGAAGACCCGGAAGTCGACATGACGGCGATGGAGCTTTCCGACCAGCATTCGATCGTCACCATCGGTTCCGGCGGCTGCAACATGCTCGCTTATCTCTCCCGCTCGCCGAAGAAGATCGACGTCGTCGATCTGAACCCGCATCATGTCGCTCTGAACCGCCTGAAGCTCGCCGCCTTCCGCCACCTGCCCGGCCATGGCGATGTCGTGCGCCACTTCGGCATGGATGGCATCCGCACCAACAGCAAGAGCTACGACGTATTCATCGCGCCGAACCTCGATGCCCCGACCCGCGTCTACTGGGACAAGCGCTCGCTTGCCGGCCGCCGCCGGATCGAGGTCTTCGACCGCAATATCTACAAGACCGGCCTGCTCGGCCGTTTCATCGGCGCCGGTCACCTGATCGCCCGCCTGCATGGCATCAATCTGACCGAGATGGCCAATGCCAAGTCGCTGCGCGAGCAGCGCCAGTTCTTCGACGACCGTATCGCCCCGCTGTTCGACAGGCCGCTGATCCGCTGGATCACCAGCCGCAAGAGCTCGCTGTTCGGCCTCGGCATTCCGCCGCAGCAGTATGACGAGCTGGCGAGCCTCGCCTCCGACGGATCGATCGCACCGGTCCTGCGCCAGCGCCTCGAAAAGCTCGCCTGCCATTTCCCGCTGCGCGACAACTATTTTGCCTGGCAGGCCTTCGCGCGCCGTTATCCGAAACCGGAGGAAGGCACGCTGCCGACCTACCTGAAGGCTGAAAACTACCGCGCCATCCGCGACAATGCCGAGCGCGTCACGGTCCACCATGCCAGCTTCACCGAGCTTCTGGCCCAGAAGGCCGCGGGTTCGGTCGACCGCTACGTCCTGCTCGATGCGCAGGATTGGATGAACGACGAGCAGCTCAACGACGTCTGGTCGGAAATCAGCCGCACGGCCGCGCCCGGCGCCCGCGTGATCTTCCGCACCGCCGCCGAAAAGAGCGTGCTCGACGGTCGCCTTTCCCCGGCTCTTTTCGACCAGTGGTCCTATCTGGAAGAGCGCTCCCACGAGCTCAATCTCGAGGATCGGTCGGCGATCTACGGCGGTTTCCACATCTATGTGAAGAAAGCCTGATGGCGACGGATATGGCGAGCAGCTCCCTGTCGAATGGTCACGCCGAGCGCATGGACCGGATGTACCGGTATCAGCGCCACATCTACGACATCACCCGCAAATATTACCTCTTCGGCCGCGACCGGGCGATTGCCGGGCTGAACGTGCCCCCGAATGCCTCGCTTCTCGAAGTCGGCTGCGGCACGGGCCGCAACCTGGCACTTGCCCACCGGCATTATCCGGCGGCGAAACTCTACGGCCTCGATATCTCCGCCGAAATGTTGGAGAGCGCCCGCGCCAATTTCCGCGGCCTGCCGGTCATGCCGGAATTCCGCGTCGCCGATGCTACCAATTTCAAGGCAGAGGAATTCGGCGCCACCGGCTTTGACCGCATCCTGATCTCCTACGCATTGTCGATGATTCCCGACTGGGAAAAGGCGATCGACGCCTCGCTTGCGGCTTTGGCACCGCACGGTTCGCTGCATATCGTCGATTTCGGCCAGCAGGAACGGCTGCCTGGCTGGTTCGGACGGCTCTTGAAGGCCTGGCTTACGCGTTTCCACGTCACGCCGCGGCCAGACCTGCACGAAGTGCTGGAAAGCAAACTGGCCGCCGCGGATGCCGACATGATCTTCGAGGAGATCGGCCGGGGTTATGCCTGGCACGCCGTCATCCGCCGTCGCGGCTGAAGCCGCGGCCCGGCATCTCGGGCGTGAAATCCTCTTGCCCTAACCGATTTTTTACGACGTTATGGTGAATATGGAGTTCATGCCTCCCTGTTTTGCGTCGAACGGGGCAAGAGGCTTCCACGTCGACACCACACGGGATGTTCATGCCTCGGCTCCTTCTGGCCCTCCTTGCCACCGCGCTCCTTGCCACGGGATGCACATCCTCAAGCTATGACCTGATGGAAACGTCCTCGGTCAAGAAGATGCGGTTCAAGGACAATGACCCGCAGGATTTCGGCAAAACTCACCCTGGGCTCCACGAAATTCACGGCATCGACGTTTCCAAGTGGAACGGCACCGATATCGACTGGCCCGCCGTGAAAAAATCCGGCATCGCCTTCGTCTTCATCAAGGCGACGGAAGGCAAGGATCGCATCGATCCGACCTTCGAGCTGAACTGGCGAGGCGCCGCGTCGGCCGGCATTCCTTATGCCCCCTACCACTTCTATTATTTCTGCTCGACAGCCGACGAACAGGCCGACTGGTTTATCAACAATGTCCCGAAGGACGCGGTGAAGCTGCCGCCGGTCCTCGACATGGAATGGAACCATTCCTCGCCGACCTGCAAGACCCGCCCCGACCCCGAGACCGTGCGTGCGTCGATGCAGCGCTTCATGGACCGCATCGAGGCCTATTACGGCAAGCGGCCGATCATCTATACGTCGGTGGATTTCCACCGGGACAATCTGGTCGGCGCCTTCAGCAACTACCACTTCTGGCTCCGCGCCGTGGCGCAACATCCAACCAAGATCTACCCGGATCGCCGCTGGGCTTTCTGGCAATATACCTCGACGGGCGTCGTGCCGGGCATCAAGGGCGAGATGGATATCAACGTCTTTGCGGGCACGTCCAAGAACTGGCATAACTGGGTTGCAGCAGTCTCGAAGTAACCCCCGTGCATCTGGCGAACAGGTATCTGGCAATGTGTGAGCAGTTGCGATAATAACTGCGCCAACACGGCTGCCGTCCACGTTTCGGTCACAAAATTTTCCGAGATCGGATAGCGCTTACTCAGATTCTAGGAACGCCGAATGTCCGCTCGCTTTGCCCGCCGCCTCGCCCTTGCCTCCGTCATCACCACTTGCCTTGCCTCCACCGCTCTCGCCCAGGCCCCGGCTCCCGCCTGCGGCGGAGATCTCGGCGCCTTCCTCGAGGGCGTCAAGGCGGAAGCCATTTCCAAGGGCGCGTCGGCAAGTGCGGCAGATGAGGCGCTCGCCGGCGCCCAGATCGATCAGAAGGTTCTGTCCCGCGACCGGGCTCAGGGCGTCTTCCGCCAGACCTTCCTCGAATTTTCGCAGCGCACCGTCAGCCAGGCGCGCCTCGACATCGGCCGCCAGAAGATCAAGCAGTATGCGGAGGTCTTCGCACGCGCCGAGAAGGAGTTCGGCGTGGCGCCAGGCGTCATCACCGCCTTCTGGGGGATGGAGACCGATTTCGGCGCCGTCCAGGGCGATTTCAACACCCGTAATGCACTGGTGACCCTCTCGCACGACTGCCGCCGCCCGCAGCTTTTCCGCCCGCAGCTGATCGCCCTGATCGAGATGGTCCAGCACGGTGACCTCAATCCTTCGACCAACACGGGTGCATGGGCCGGCGAGATCGGCCAGGTGCAGATGCTCCCCGAGGATATCATCGCCCACGGCGTCGATGGTGACGGCGATGGCCATATCAACGTCAAGGCCAGTTCGCCTGACGCCATTCTCACGGCCGCAAAATTTATCCAGAGCATGGGCTTCAAGCCTGGCCAGCCGTGGATGCAGGAAGTGCAGCTGCCGGAAAACCTCCCCTGGGACAAGTCCGGCCTCGGCAACGAGATGCCGGCCAGCGAATGGTTCAAGCTGGGCGTCACCCCGCGCGATGGCGTGACCAACTTCGGCAACCTGCCCGCGGCGCTCATCCTTCCGCAGGGTCGCAAGGGGCCGGCCTTCCTGACCTATCCGAACTTCAGCATCTATCTGGAATGGAACCAGTCGTTCATCTACACGACCTCGGCCGCCTATTTCGCAACCCGGCTTTCCGGCGCTCCGACCTATCTGAAGGGCACGCCGGACCAGGGCCTGGACGACACCGGCATGAAGGCGCTGCAGACCAAGCTGGAAGCGCTCGGCCACAATATCGGCAAGGTCGACGGCATCCTGGGGTCTGGCACGCGCCAGGCTGTCCAGAAGGAACAGGCGCGCCTTGGCCAGCCGGCCGACGGCTGGCCAACCCAGACCCTGCTCTCCGCGCTCTGAAATACATCGCCGCCCGGCCGAAATCGGGTGGCGACTCGCGGATCATAGGGTTATTCCCTGACCTTGACCGCGAGGGGGATTTTGCATGACAATCGCCGCCATTCCGAAGCCCAGCGCTGCTGCCTGGGCCCTGATCCTTTTGCTCGGGCTGATCTGGGGCGGATCCTTCTTCTTCGCGCGCGTCGCAGTCCTGGAAGTGCCGCCCTTCACCCTCGTCTTCCTGCGCCTGTTCCTGGCAGCAGCGGCGCTGCACATCTATCTGCGCGGCAGGTTCGGGCTCTATACGACGCTTAGAACCCACTGGCGCTCCTTCCTGGTCATGGGCTTCATCAACAATGCCCTCCCCCATACACTGATCTTCTTCGGACAGACCGAGATCGGTGCCGGTCTCGCTTCGATCCTCAACGCGACCACGCCGATCTGGACGGTGCTGATCGCCAATCGCTGGACCGCCGACGAAAAACTGACACCCGCAAAAATCGCCGGCTGCCTTGCGGGTCTTGCCGGGACGGCCGTGCTCATCGGTCCGGGCGTCACGGCGGCCGCGTCCGCGCCGCTCTGGGCGCTGGTCCTGCCGATCCTTGCTGCAATCTCCTACGGAGTGGCCGGCACCTACGGCAAACGTTTCCGCGGCCTGCCCGCGCCGGTCAGCGCCACTGGACAGCTCACGGCCTCGAGCCTCATGATGCTGCCCGTGTCGCTGCTCGCCGACCAGCCCTGGGCGCTGCCCACCCCGTCGACGCATGCCGTCCTTGCGATCCTCGCGCTGGCGCTCCTGTCGACCGCCTTCGCCTATCTCCTCTATTTCCGTATCCTGGGGATGGCCGGCGCAACGAATGCCTCTCTGGTTACGCTCGTCGTGCCCCCGAGCGCGATCCTTCTCGGCGCGCTTTTCCTCGGCGAAAGATTGGAGGCAACCGACCTCATCGGCATGCTGCTGATCGGTTTCGGCCTGGTCCTGCTCGACGGAAGGCTCCTTCGCAGGCGCAGCAATTCGTTGCCCGGCGCGTCTTAACGGGGCGAAACCATCACGGAATATGTCAGAAGTTAACAGCCGTACACGGGTTTTTAACCCTGCGGAAATTAAGATTAACGTATGATTTACCGATAAAAATCAGTCGCTTACGCGATCCGCACCCTGATAAGGTGAACAGATGGACGGCACCGCAGCATAGAAATACGCTTCCCAACCGGCACAAAACCGACATAAAGTCTGCCCGTCAACGCAAGGAGGCAGACATGGGACGTACATACTCTCTCAATGTCTTGGTAGTCAGTGCAGCGTTTGTGTTTGTGGCATCCATGCTCTTCATTTGAGCGCCACCAGTTCGACTACCAGTTCAAGATATCGCATCCACGACCGTTTGATAATCAGCACTTCTGGTGAAAACGCATGCTCCCTTCGTAGGAGCATGCGTTTTTTTCAATCGCTCAGGCGGCAGCGATCCGCGGCGTGCGGATCTGGCGGCGGCCGAGCCGCTGAAGGACCGCGGATACGAGCGGTGCCCGGTTCATCGTGTAGATGTGGAAGTCGCCAAGGCCCCGGCGGATCAGATCCTCGATCTGTTCGGCGGCGATGTCGGCAGCCACGCTCGCGCGATCCTCGGGCTTGTCGTCCAAACCTTCGAAACGGGCATCCAGGAAAGATGGAACCGAGGAACCGCAGCGTCCGGCGAAACGCTTGAGCTGGGTCAGGTTCTGGATCGGCATGATGCCCGGCACGATCGGGATCGCGATGCCGGCGGCGCGGACCTTTTCGAGGTAACGTTCAAAAACGTCGTTGTCGAAGAAGAACTGGGTCAGTGCCCGAGCGGCGCCGGCATCCGCCTTGCGCTTCAGCATTTCGATGTCTGCGCCGAGATCGGCACTTTCCGGATGTTTTTCGGGATAGGCGGAAACGGAAATGTCGAAGCCGCCGAGCTCGGTCAGACCGCGCACCAGATCCGCCGCATTGGCATAACCCTGCGGATGCGGACGATATTCTGTACCGATACCACTCGCCGGATCGCCGCGCAGGGCAACGATGTGGCGGATGCCGGCGGCGCGGTACTCGCCGACGACGGAATGGGTTTCTTCGCGCGTGGCATCGACGCAGGTCAGGTGCGCGGCGGTCGCAAGCGAGGTTTCGCCGACCAGGCGGCGCACCGTGTTGATCGTCGGCGCCTTGGTCGAACCTCCCGCACCATAGGTGACCGAAACGAACCTCGGATCCCAGAGCGCCAGTTCATCCACCGTATCCCAGAGCTGCCCCTCCATCTCTTCCGACTTCGGCGGAAAGAATTCGAAGGAAACGCTGAAAGTTTCGCTATCGGCGGTCATTGGTTCAGCTCCCTTAAAGGACGGTGTGCGATTGGGTGGATGCATGATGGGCGGCGATCAGCAGGCGGCGGTCGCAGGCGAGCCAGACGGTGGCCGTGAGCCCGCCTTCCTTGCCGGAACCAAGATCGATTGCCTGCTCGACTTCGAGGCCCACCTTCTCGAGCCATTCCGCCATCACCTGATGGGAAAAGCCGAGACGCACATGGGCATGGTCGTTGCGCAGGTATTCGAGCGTATGTGGTGCGAGATCGACGATCAGCAGGCGGCCGCCCGGACGCAGCACGCGGGCTGCCTCGGCAATCGCCAGTTCAGGCTGGTCGAGGAAATGCAGCACCTGATGAATGGTGATCAGGTCGAAATCCTGCCCTTCGAGCGGCAGGTTGAGAATGTCGCCATGCCGGACGGATGCCTTGACGATCCCGGCCTTGTCGAGATTGGACCGGGCGACGGAGAGCATGTCGCGGCTCGCATCGATGCCAACGGCCCGACGATAGATGTTGGACAGAAGCTGGAGAATCCAGCCGGTGCCGGTCCCGAGATCGAGGAGCGCGTCGACGGGCGCCGGACCGATCAGCTTGAGCAGCGCCGACTCGACGACCGCGTCGCTGATATGCAGGCGCCGGAGCTCGTCCCATTCGGACGCGTTGCGCGTGAAATAGGCCTGGGCGCGTTCGGCACGCAGCCGCTTGACCGTCGTCAGCCGCTCGCTGTCCCTCAGCAGGACCGGATCCTCCTCCGAGGCCGCGGCGAGCAGCGTCCTCACCAGCGTTGCCGCCTTGCCCTCCTGCTTCAGCCGGAAATAGGCCCAGGCGCCCTCCTGATAGCGATCGATCAGCGCCTCTTCGGCAAGCAGCTTCAGATGCCGCGAGATGCGCGGCTGCGACTGGCCCAGGATTTCGGTAAGATCGGTGACGGTCAGGTCCCCGGCAGCGAGAAGCGCAAGCAGGCGAAAGCGCGTCGGCTCGCCTGCCGTTTTCAGTACGTCCACCAGGGTGTCGAGCGTCAGTCCCATTCAGCCGCATCCTTACGCAATCAAGATATAAAGATATGTTTATATCGTTTTGCTGTTCCATGCAAGCGGCAACTGATGGATCCGACGAGGTCGCCTGAAACGCAGAAGGCGGCCGAAGCCGCCCTCTTAAGTTTTGTTGGTGCCAGGAAGATCAGAATTCTTCCCACTCGTCGGCGGATTGCGCGAGAGCCGTGTTTCCGCGGGAGACCGGAGCACGCGCTGGCATCGGACGGCTCGGTGCAGCGGCTACCGGGCGCGAGGCCGGAGCTGCCGGCGCGCGCATGCGGCTTGCCGTCTCGCGAAGCTGGACAGAGGCACTGCCGCCGAGCTGGAAGTGCGAGAGGAGATCGCTGAGCTTTCCGCTTTCCTGGGCAAGGCCCGCGCCGGAGGCGTTCATCTCTTCGACCATGGCGGCATTCTGCTGGGTCGACTGGTCCATGTGGTTGACGGCGGTATTGACCTGAGCAAGGCCGACCGACTGTTCCTGTGCCGCGATTGCGATCGCATCCATGTGACCGTTGACGGTCTGAACCAGTTGCTCGATGACGCTGAGCCCCTCGCCCGTCTCGCTGACGAGCTTGACGCCTTCGCTGACGGCAACCGCCGAGTTGGAGATCAGCGACTTGATTTCCTTGGCGGCGTTTGCCGAGCGCTGGGCGAGTTCGCGGACTTCCTGCGCGACGACCGCAAAACCCTTGCCGGCTTCGCCGGCACGCGCCGCTTCCACGCCGGCGTTGAGCGCCAGCAGGTTGGTCTGGAAGGCGATCTCGTCGATCACGCCGATGATCTGGCCGATCTGCTGCGACGACTTCTCGATCCGCTCCATGGCGGCAACCGCGTTGCGGACGACCTGGCCCGACTGGTCCGCGCGGGTCCGTGCGTCGCGGACGACGTCGCGAGCCTCGCCGGTGCGCTTGGAGGTCGAAACGACGTTGGCGGTGATCTCCTCCAGTGCTGCTGCCGTTTCCTCCAGCGAAGCAGCCTGCTGCTCCGTGCGCTTGGACAGGTTGTCGGATGCGTCGGAGATTTCTCTCGAACCGCTGGTGACGGTGGCGACGGAATTGCCGACGCTGAGCAGCGCCTCGCGCAACTGGCGGACCGAGGTATTGAAGTCGTGGCGCAGGCCTTCGAACTGCGGCGCCAAAGCTTCGTTGACTTCGCAGAGCATGTCGCCGTCGGCCAGACGGCGAAGGTTTGCGGCGAGAGCGCCGGTCGCCTGGGTCAGCTTCGCCTCCGCATCCGCCTCGCTCTGGCGCTGCATTTCGAGGCGCTCGGCTTCCGAGCGACGACGGGTGGCCTCTGCCTCGCCTTCCAGCTGAAGGTTACGGATGGCGGCTTCGCGGAATACCTCGACCGAACGGGCCATGGCGCCGATTTCGTCTTTGCGATCGGCGTAGGGAATAGCCTCCTCGGTATTGCCGGAGGCAAGGCTCGCCATACGGTCGCCGATCTTGCGGATCGAGCCGGACAGGCTGCGGGCGATGAGAACGCTGAGCGCGATGACTGCGACGATGAAGAAGCCGAGCGACGCGAACATCACCCGCAGGTTGTACGCGGCCAAGGCCGATTTGTCATCCCCAAGGCTCTTGATATCGGCGGCCGCCTGATCGATCAAGGCGCCGGTGTATTCGCGACGCTTGTTCATCGCATTGGTCCAGGCGTCGAAATCGCCAGGAGCCGGCGTATAGCCCTTGTAGGTTTCGATACCCTTCAGCGTGTTGGCAATCAGCACGCCGTCGGCGGTCTGCCAATAGGCGTCGAACTTCGCGACGACGTCCGCAGAAGAAAGATTGCGAAACGGCTTTTCGAAGATGCGGGTCTGCTGGCGGCCCTGCATGTAGCGCGCGACCTCTTCGGGGGCGAGCGTGCCGTTCTTGCTATACTGCTGGCCCATGCGGTTGATGATCGCGTAGCCGTTGTTCACCTGAACCAGCGATTGATAACCATCGAGATAACGCGCCAACTCGCGGTCTTGCGTGAGGCTCGCAACACGGCCGATAATGTCCAGGCCCCGCTCGGAGACCGGGCTTACATATTGCGCCGAGAGAAGCTGATTGGTGTCGCCGGCGTCGATCTTGGCGCGATATTCACCCATGCGCGCATAACGTTCCTCAAGCGACTTGGCGAGGTCACGCAGGCCCGGCTCGCTATAGCCGTTCGCGTCGATCTGCTTGTGGAGTTCGACGACCGTCCTCTGCGCGGCGTCCAGCTTGCTGCGTGCGTCGGGGCGTTGCGCCAGCGGCACGGAACTTTCCAGCGGAATGGCATTCATGAGATCGCCCGCGGCCAGCGCGAGCCTTTCAAGCACGACCGCATGATTCAATTCGCGGTACTGGGCATAGGCATCCAGGCTCGAAAGCGCACCCAGCGTAATGACAGCCAGAAGCGGAATGGACGCAAGAAGCGTCAAAGACGTACGAAAAGGCAAGCGCTCGATGAGACGCAGCATAAATAAATCCTCGAAATGGCCCCGTCGTCATGACAGCGTATAAGGCCCGCAAATCATGGACCTTCCCCGAGGGCGAAACTGCGCCGCAAACTTTGCAATTGTCTTGATTAGACTACACAAGAAATCCCCATAATTTTGGGGGTGCTAGATTTAGCATTTATTAACGCACCCAGAACGCAAAACCCCGGCAAAGCCGGGGTTCTAACTTAGACAATGCTAAAAGATATTAACGAGTCAGGCGCTTGTGGGCCTGGCTGCCAGGGTTGAGCGCATCGGGGCCGAGTCGGCGGACCTTGTCCTGCTCGTAGTCCTCGAAATTGCCTTCGAACCACTCGACATGACCGTCGCCTTCGAAAGCGAGAATATGCGTCGCCAGGCGGTCGAGGAACATGCGATCGTGGCTGATGATGATGGCGCAGCCGGCAAAGTTTTCCAGCGCGCTTTCAAGCGCACCCAGCGTTTCCGTATCGAGGTCGTTGGTCGGTTCGTCGAGGAGCAGAACGTTGCCGCCGGCCTTCAGCATCTTGGCGAGGTGAACGCGGTTGCGCTGGCCACCCGAAAGATTGCCGACCTTCTGCTGCTGGTCGCCGCCCTTGAAGTTGAAGGCGCCGCAATAGGCACGGGAGTTCATGTCGAACTTGCCGAGCTTGATGATTTCGGCACCGCCGGAGATCTCTTCCCAGACGGTCTTGTTGCCATCCAGCGCATCGCGGCTCTGGTCGACATAACCGAGATGGACGGTCTCGCCGATCCGGATCGAACCGGCATCCGGCGTTTCCTGGCCGGTGATCATCCGGAACAGCGTCGTCTTGCCGGCGCCGTTCGGGCCGATAATGCCGACGATGCCGCCCGGCGGCAGCTTGATCGACAGGTCGTTGATCAGCGTGCGGCCCTCGAAGCCCTTGGTGATGCCTTCCATCTCGATGACCACCTGGCCGAGACGCTCGCTGACCGGGATGATGATCTGCGCGTCGCCGGGACGCTGCTTTTCAGCCGCTTCCACCAGCTGTTCGTAGGACTTGATACGCGCCTTGGACTTTGCCTGACGCGCCTTCGGGCTGGATGCGATCCATTCCTGTTCGCGGCTGATCGCCTTCTGGCGGCCGGCCTCTTCCCGGTTTTCCTGCTGCATGCGCTTGGCCTTGGCGAGCAGGTAGGCCGAGTAATTGCCTTCGTAAGGGATGCCGCGGCCGCGGTCGAGCTCGAGAATCCAGCCGGTGACGTTGTCCAGGAAGTAGCGATCGTGGGTGATCATCATCACGGCGCCCGGATAGTCGCGCAGGTGCTTTTCGAGCCAGGCGATGGTTTCGGCGTCCAGATGGTTGGTCGGTTCGTCGAGCAGCAGCAGGTCCGGCTGCGACAGGAGAAGGCGGCAGAGAGCAACGCGGCGGCGCTCACCGCCCGACAGGCTGGTGACTTCCGAATCACGCGGCGGGCAGCGCAGTGCCTCCATGGCCATCTCGACCTGGCTTTCCAGATCCCAGAGGTTCTGGCTGTCGATGACGTCCTGGAGCTTGGCGCCCTCTTCCGCGGTCTCGTCGGAATAGTTCATCATCAGTTCGTTGTAGCGGTCGAGGACGGCCGTCTTCTTGGCAACGCCCACCATGACGTTCTCAAAAACGGTCTTGGTCTCGTCGAGATGCGGTTCCTGCTCGAGATAGCCGACGGTCGCGCCTTCTGCGAGCCAGGCTTCGCCGGTATATTCCTTGTCCTGGCCGGCGATGATGCGCAGCACGGTCGACTTACCGGCGCCGTTCGGGCCGAGGATACCGATCTTGGCGTCCGGGTAGAAAGACAGATTGACGTTCTCAAGGATTTTCTTGGCGCCGTAGGACTTGTTGAGTCCCGACATGTGATAGATGAACTGACGTGCCATGGATAAAAGTGCTCCGGGGGGATTTCGGTTTGCCGCTATGTAGGCGAATTGGGAGCCGGGAGCAATGCGCGAACGGTCGAGGGAGCGAGGATGTTCGACGAAACGAGGCGGTTTTCGAGCCCGACGGGTGCGAACCTTGCCTATCATTACCAGCCGGCGGCAGAACCGGCGCACGCCATCCTGCTGATCTCTCACGGGCTTGCCGAGCATTCCAGGCGCTACAGGGCGTTCGCCGAGGCCATGGCCGGCCACGGCTTCCACGTATACGCCTTCGACCATCGCGGTCACGGCGAGACGACGGCGCCGGACGCGCCGATCGGTCGGTTCGCCCGGCACGAGGGCGTCAACCTGGTGCTCGCGGACGTCAAAGCCATGCGCGACATGGCGGCGGATGCCCATCCGGGCCTGCCGGTCCTGCTCTTCGGCCATTCCATGGGCGGACTGATCGCGCTCAACGCGGCCGTTGATTATCCCGAAAGCTTCGATGCGGTCGCGGTCTGGAACTCCAACTTCCATCCAGGCCCCGCGGGCCGCGCTGCGCAGGTGATCCTGCGCATCGAAAAGGCCCTGAAAGGCTCGGACGTGCCGAGCGGACTTCTGCCGAAACTCACCTTTGGAGCCTGGGGGAAATCCGTCCCCGGCCACCGGACGGAATTCGACTGGCTGAGCCACGACCCGGATATCGTCGACGCCTATATCGCCGATCCGCTCTGCGGTTTCGACGCCAGCGTCTCGCTCTGGCTCGACCTCTTCGAACTCACCTTCCGTGCGCCGAAGATGATTGATCGGCTCGCGAAAACCTTACCCGTTCACCTGATCGGCGGCGCGGAGGACCCGGCTACCAATCGCGGCCGCGAAATCCTGTGGCTCTCGGAGCATTTCAAGCGCAACGGCTTTTCCAACGTCACGACCAAGATCTGGCCCGGCACGCGCCACGAAACGCTGAACGATACGGTGCGGGGCCGCGCCACCGCCGAATTCGCCGCCTGGGCCAGGGCCGCCCTGCCCGTCCCGGCGCCGGCGGTCTGATTCGACAGTCCACATAAAACGGCCCCGCATATCAAACGGCCCCGCATATCAAACGGAATGAGTTCATGACATTTAATCAAGTGCTTCCGGAACCGGTCCCGGCTATAGAAAATCCATGAATTCGTCGCCCGCTAGCCTTGCCGCATCAGCCCCGAACCGGATCGTCAACGGCCTTGGCCTGATGATCGTCGCGATGCTGATCGCCCCTTTCATCGACATCTTTTCCAAACTTGCGACCGATACCGCATCGCCCACCTTCATCACCGCCGCCCGCTTCGTCTTCCAGGCGCTCTGCATGCTGCCGATCGTGCTGTGGAATGGATATTGGCGGACATTCTCCTGGCGGCTCAGCGTCTTCCATGCGATCCGCGCGAGCCTCATCACCGTCTCGATGGTCTGCTTCGTGGCGACGCTGGCGGTCATGGAAGTGGCCGATGCCATCGCCATCTTCTTCGTCGAGCCGATCATCCTGACGGTGCTTTCCAGCATCTTCCTCAAGGAGACCATCGGCTGGCGGCGTTATACCGCCTGCGCGGCCGGTTTCGTCGGCGCCATGATCGTCATCCGTCCGAGCTTCCAGGAGATCGGTTTCGTGGCGCTGCTGCCGATCGTCACCGCCTTCTGCGTGGCGATCTTCGCGATCCTGACCCGGGCGCTGGCGCATCGCGAGGATCCCTGGTCGATGCAGTTCCAGATGGCGCTCTGGGGAATTCCGATCTCCGCCATCCTGCTCTTTGTCGGCGACCGGACCGGGATCGCGTTCCTGGCGCCCTCCATGCCGGACTGGACGAGCCTGCTGTGGCTCGTGGGCGTCGGCGCGTTCGCAGCCCTGTCGGGCATCCTTGCCGTCTATGCCTATCGGGCCGCGCCGGCATCCGTGATCGCGCCGCTGCAATATTTCGAGATCGTTTCGGCGACGCTGTTCGGCTGGCTGGTCTTCGGCGACTTCCCCGATCCGGTCAAATGGCTCGGCATTTCGATCATCATCGGCTCCGGCCTTTATATCATCTGGCGCGAACGCCGCGTCGCCTCCATGAAGCCGGTAACCACTGCCGCCAAGTCAACCGTGACCCCGTGACATGACCCAGACACCCAAGAAACCACCGCTTACCGGCATCCGCGTCATCGAACTCGCCCGCGTGCTTGCCGGTCCCTGGGCCGGGCAGATGCTGGCGGATATGGGCGCCGACGTCATCAAGGTGGAAAATCCCGATGGCGGCGACGATACCCGCGCCTGGGGTCCTCCCTTCGTCGAAGGCAAGGACGGTGAAAACCTGTCGGCCGCCTATTACCACTCCACCAATCGCGGCAAGCGCTCGATCGCCGTCGATCTGAAGACCGAGGAAGGCCAGGACATCGTCCGCCGGCTGGCGGCGACCGCCGACGTACTGATCGAGAACTTCAAGCTCGGCGGCCTCGTCAAATACGGCCTCGACTACGAGAGCCTTAAAATGATCAATCCGAAGCTGATCTATTGCTCGATCACCGGCTTCGGCCAGAACGGCCCCTACGCCAATCTCGCCGGCTACGACTATATCGTCCAGGGCATGTCGGGCTTCATGTCGATCACCGGCGAGCCGGACGGCCAGCCCATGAAGGCGGGCGTGGCCATCGCCGACATCTTCACCGGCATCTATGCTGTAACAGCCATCCAGGGCGCGCTGATCCATGCGATGAAGACCGGTGAAGGCCAGCATGTCGACATGGCGCTGCTCGACGTCCAGGCCGGCATCCTCGCCAACCAGAACATGAACTACCTGGTTTCGGGCGAGGCACCGGTGCGGCTCGGCAATGCCCATCCGAACATCAGCCCCTACGAGGTCGTGCCCGCAGAGGATGGCCACCTGATCCTCGCGGTCGGCAATGACGGCCAGTTCCGCCGGTTGTGTCGCATCCTCGGCATCGAGGGGGTCGCCGACGACGAACGTTTCGCCACCAACAAGGCACGCGTCGCCAACCGCGTCGAGGTGCGCCGGCTGATCCTGGCGCAGACATCGAAATGGAAAAAGGCCGAGCTGCTTGCCGCCTGCGGCGACAATGCCGTGCCGGCCGGGCCGATCAACTCGATCGCCGAAATGTTCGACGACCCGCAGGTCAAGGAACGCGGGCTCCGAATCGATCTCGAAGCGGCCGACGGCACGGTCATTCCGGGCGTGCGCAGTCCGATCGTGCTCTCCGAAACGCCGCTTGCCTATCACCGGCCGAGCCCCGCACTCGGCGAACATACCGCAGACGTTCTGGCGGAACTCGATCACATCGAAAAAGAGGGGAGAGACATATGAACACCGTCATGAAGACCGGAGGGCAGCTCATCGTCGAGGCGCTGAAGGCGAACGGCGTCAAGCGCATCTCCTGCGTTCCGGGCGAGAGCTATCTCGCCGTGCTCGACGCGCTTTATGAAAGCGGCATCGAGGTGCTCGTCTGCCGCCAGGAAGGCGGTGCCGCGATGATGGCCGATAGCTGGGGCCGCCTCAGCGGTGAGCCGGGCATCTGCATGGTGACCCGGGGTCCCGGCGCCACCAATGCCTCGGCAGGCCTGCATATCGCCAGACAGGACTCGATCCCGATGATCCTCTTCGTCGGCCAGATCGGCCGCGACATGAAGGAGCGCGAGGCCTTCCAGGAAGTCGAATACCGCCGCGCCTTCACCGAATTCGCCAAATGGGTCGGCGAGATCGACGACGCCCGCCGCATTCCCGAATTCGTCACCCGCGCCTTTGCGGTCGCCACCTCCGGCCGCCCCGGCCCGGTCGTGCTGACGCTGCCCGAAGACATGCTGGTAGATGAAGTCGAGGCCGTCGACGCGCGCGCCTACATGCCGGTGGAAAGCCACCCCGGCAAAAGCCAGATCGCCGCATTCGAAACCCTGCTCAAGAACGCCGAGCGTCCGATGTTCATCCTCGGCGGCACCCGTTGGAGCGAGCAGGCGGTTGCCGATTTCCAGGATTTCGCCAGCCGCTTCAAGGTGCCCGTCGGCTGCTCCTTCCGCCGCCAGATGCTGTTCGATCACCTGCACCCGTCCTATGCGGGCGATGTCGGCATCGGCATCAACCCGGTGCTCGCCAAGGCGGTAAAAGAGGCGGACCTGCTGGTGCTGCTCGGCAGCCGCATGTCGGAAATGCCCTCCTCCAGCTACACGCTGATCGACATCCCCTATCCGAAACAGAAGCTCGTCCATGTCTTCCCCGATCCGGAGGAACTCGGCCGCATGTACCGGCCCGACCTTCCGATATGCGCCGCTCCGGCGGAATTCGTCGCCGCGCTGAAGGACCTCGAACCGCCGGCCGCCCCGCTCTGGGCCGAACGGAAATCGGCGCTGCACGATGCCTATCTGAAATGGTCGACACCGCCGGAGGCCGGTCCCGGTCCGGTCAAGATGGGTCCGATCATGCAATGGATCGAGGAAAACGTTCCGGACGACGCGATCTTCACCAATGGCGCCGGCAATTACGCCACCTGGCTGCATCGCTTCCACCGCTTCCGGAAATACAACACCCAGTCCGCCCCGACCTCCGGCTCGATGGGCTATGGCCTGCCGGCGGCCGTTGCCGCAAAACAGCTCTTTCCGGAGCGCGAAGTCGTCTGCTTTGCCGGTGACGGCTGTTTCATGATGCACGGCCAGGAATTCATCACCGCCGTGCGCTACGGCCTGCCGATCATCACCGTGCTGGTGAACAACGGCATCTACGGCACGATCCGCATGCATCAAGAGCGGGAATATCCGGGCCGCGTCAGCGCCACCGACCTCGTAAACCCGGATTTCGTCGCCTATGCCAAGGCTTTTGGCGGACATGGGGAACTGGTCGAGAAGACGGAAGAGTTCGGCCCGGCCTATGAGCGGGCTCGCGCCAGCGGCAAGCCCTCGATCATCGAGGTCAGGCTCGACCCGGAAGCGATCACGCCGGCCAGGACGCTTACCCAGATCAGGGAGAAGGCTTGAGCTATACGCTCCAACCCTCATTCCTGTGCTCGTCACAGGAATTCAGCCACGGCGCGTCTGCGCGGTGAGGGGGAGTATCTCTAAATAAATGAATCTTTTGCGCCCAAGGACTTGGGGGCGCTGGATTCCTGTGACAAGCACAGGAATGAGGGAGGCTGGCGACGCAGCCTCCCTTGCAACCCTCAGATCGCAGCCGTGACGATGAACTCGACCTTGTACTTCGGCGCAGCGAGCTTGGCTTCGCTGGTGGCGCGGGCCGGCGGGTTGGCCGGATCGATCCAGGCTTCCCAGACGGCATTCATTTCGCCGAAATAGGCGATGTCCGACAGGTAGATGATCGTCTGCAGGATCTTCGACTTGTCGGAACCGACGGCTGCCAGCAGGCGGTCGACTTCGGCGAGCGCGTCCTTGCACTGGTCGGTGACACTCTCACCTTCGCCGACCTGACCGGCGAGATAGACGGTGTTGCCGTGGACGACGGCGCCGCTCATGCGGGCGCCCGGCTCGATGCGCTGGATGCTCATGGAATTCTCCTCAAAAGATTGAGCTTCGGAAAAAGACCCCGCGCGAAAGCCGCGAGGCCGCGGAAAATCTTCAGCCGCGCAGATGCTGGCTCTTTTCGTAGATCGCCGTCGAACGGGCGCCGGACCGGCAGAAGCCGAGCATCGGGCGCGGGAACTCGTCCAGCACATCGACCATCGCCTTGACGCCCTGCTCGTCGACGCCCATGCGGCCGACCGGAATGTGGCTGATGTCGAGGCCAAGTTCCTTGGCGCGGGCTTCGATCTCGGCGAAATGCGGCTGGCCCGGCTCCTCGTCGTCAGGACGATGGCAGACGACCGACTTGAAGCCCATGGCCTTGATCTGATCGAGATCCTCGACGGTGATCTGGCCGGTGACGGAATACTCGTCGTTGATCTGGCGGATATCCATGGCTTGAGCCCTCCGTTCTGATTGAGGCGCCAGCATTACGACGGTGCCGCCCGGGCGTCAATCGGGCGACGGCCGCCGGACGGCAGGTCTCAGACGAAGCAGAAGCGTAGTCCGTATTCGACGCTTTCGCCGGGTTTGACGAAGCCGAGTTCTCCGTTTGCCGCCAGTTCCTGGCGGCTTGCCAGGCGATGCGAAACCGGCTCTATCCCCAGCACATGCGCCGGCGCCTTCTGGTTCCGCCAGACCTGCAGATGGGGAAGCGTATCTGTCCTGAATTTCACCTTCAGCGTCAGTCCGCCGATCGCCGCGATAGGACCGAGCGCGATTTCGGCCCACTGCTCGCCCTCGACGGCCGCCGGAACGCAGAATATCCCGCCGGTCTCCCCGCCAAAGGTCCAGGGGAAGCCACCATTGTCGAGCATCGCGCCGTTCAGCCGGACCCGGTCATCAAACAGCCAGGCGCCGATATTCATATGGTACATGTGCACCCGCGCAAATGGCTTCGAACCGGTATTGGTGACCTTGTCCGACAGGCTCACCTCGCCCGTCGCCCCGTCGATCCGCCAGTGGCGTTCCAGCAGCGCCGTCTCCCCGGTCGCAAGGGTCAGCGGCACCCGCGCACGGCATTCCGCATCCGGCCCCTGCGCATCCCAGAACAGGATTTCGGCGGGGTGGGAGGAGAAGGATCCGTGCAGCGGGTATTTCCGGCCGTCAGAAGCGCCTTCAATCGCCTCCGGGTGGCGGATATGGTCCGGCCCGCAGGTGAAGAGAAAGCCTTCGAGCGAGTGATCGATTCGCGGATCACCATCGTCCGGAATGGCCCGGCCCGGAGCAAGGTCGACATCGCCGACAAAGCAGCCTCCGATATCGAGAACGGAGCTCTCGTCGAGGAAAATCCTCGGCCCGTTGGCGGCGGAAAAAGCCTTCATAATCATTCCCTTCCCGGTTTCGTCAAAACTTCTAACCGATCGTGAAGTGAATTTAACGGTGTGTTCATGACGAATTCACTTTTTCCACACTACGGTCAAATTTAACTTGTCAGTGGCGACAGGCGAACGGGCGGGAACCAATGTCCGATTTCCCGATTACGTTTAAGTAGGAAACAAGGAAGTCGGTGACATCGTGAAGCGGCTATTTTTTGCATGCGCAAGTCTGGTTATCTTGACCGCGGCACAGGGAATTCCCTCCGCCGAGGCGCAGAACCGCTACGGCCGCTACCCTTCCGAAACAATGCTGGTCGCACCTGACGGCTCGATCCTGGACTACGTGCCCGACCGCGGCGATGTCATCATCAGCCGCGACAGCATGGGGCGCCGTGTGCTGATCGACCATTTCGGCAATGTCGTCGCGACCGAGATCCGCGGAGAAACCTATCGCCCCAGCCGGAACCAGGAATATCCGCCGGTGCCGGGCGGCTACCGGTCATTGCGGGATACGGGCGGTTACCAGCAGGGTGCAGGCGGTTATCGCGACTACCGCGAATACCGGCAGGGCGAACCCGGGGCGATCACCGGCGGGATCCCCGGACAAGGCTCGGTGACCCGCATGCCGCTCGACGAGGGCTTCCCCGAAACCGATTCGGGCTATCCGCAGGAGGCTTCGATCGAGCAGGACCAGCGGCCGGCGGAAACGCTTCTGCCGCAGAAGCCGATCATCACCGTCACAAAGAAACCGCAGGCGGAGATCGCGGCGCTTCAGGTCTTTCTCGATCGTGAAGGCATTTCCCCCGGCGTCATCGACGGCCATCTCGGCGACAACGTCAACAAGGCGATCGCCGCCTGGCAGGAAATGACCGGTGAGACGCTCGATCCGAACAATTCCGAGGACATCATGCAGAGGCTGACCTATTCGGGCGGCCTGCCGATCGTCGACTACACGATCACGCCGGCCGACGCCGCCGGTCCCTACGTCGCGTCGATCCCGGAAGACTATGCCCACAAGTCGCAGCTGCCGGCCATGTCCTATACATCCGTGACGGAGAAGCTCGCGGAGCAGTTCCACATGGACGAGAACTATCTGAAGGCGCTCAATCCGGGCGTCGATTTCACCATTCCCGGCTCGACCATCAAGGTCATCAATCCCGGTCAGCCGAAGGCCGGCCAGGTCACCCGCATTCTCGCCGACAAGGCGAGGAAACAGGTCTTCGCTTACGGCGCGGACGGGCGCCTGATCGCCGCCTATCCGGCCACCATCGGCTCGACCGACACGCCTTCGCCGACCGGAACCCACACGGTCGAACGCATCGCGCTCGATCCCGGTTACACCTACAATCCGAAGATCAATTTCAAGCAGGGCAACAACGACCAGATCCTGCAGATCCCGCCAGGTCCGAACGGCCCGGTCGGCACGGTCTGGATTGCGCTCTCGAAGCCCACATACGGCATCCACGGCACGCCGGAACCTTCCAAGATCGGCAAGACCAACAGCCACGGCTGCGTCCGCCTGACCAACTGGGATGCGAGGGAACTCGCCAAGATGGTCAAGCCAGGCACAACAGTCGAATTCACCGAGTAAGATCCCGGACACCACATCAGCCGTCGGCACCCGCGGCCGGCGGCTTTTTGTTTGCCTGACAATCTGGCTTCGGGCAAAAGAGGCTCCGGTTTTCGAAAGACATATACATCGGCGGTGGATGGAATGGACTTCAAGACGAGACTGAAAGGCGCCCTGTCCCTCCTCTTCGGACGCGGGGACGACGGAGCCGTCTGCTCCTTTTGTGGTGAGAATCGCAGAACCGTCGAAATGATCATTGCCGGTCCGGCAACCACCGCGATCTGCAATCGTTGCATCTTCGTCTGCAACCAGGTGCTGCTTGAAAATTCAGGCCCGCCTGGTTTCCGTCGCCATGCCGAACAAGCGCATGAAAACACGATCGCAATCCCGCTCGCCCATGACGAAGTCCTCCTGGGCGCTCCCGAACGGGTCGCGCTCGAGCAAATGCTGCATGTCCTCGTCGCGTCGCTCCCACAAAGCAGATTGATCGGCTGGAGCTATATGCATTCGCAGGACCGCTTCGACCTGCTGACGGTGGAGATCCTGACAACATCGGGGATGCCGACTGGTGAAATCAGCAGCCTCGCCCAACAGAACTGGCGCCGGATGCGTGACCGGTTCATCACTGCACGCAACATCCCGGCCAATCGGGAAGAGCCGGACCTGATCTCAACTGCAGCCGCAGCGACCCAGGCAGCCAGTTCATATGCAAAGGCGGTCGGCTCTTTCGAACCGACCGCCTCCTAACCAAGTCTTGGACCAAACAGAAGTCGGATGATATCAGGCGGCGTAGCGGCCCAATCCGAAGAGGCGCGATGCGACAGACCGGGTGATCTTGACCGGCATGAGACGCATGACTTCCTGCGCGTAGGACCGAGCGTTTTCCTTCGCCTTGTCGATATTGCTGACCTTGGCCGGATCGAGCGTGTGGAGCGTTCCGCCGGTCTCGAAGAGTTCCTTGAATGCGATTCGTTCGCCGATCGGCGTATCGAGGACATGCACGCCGCGGGCGGCCAGGAGACCCTTGATGGTCAGCAGCGCCTTGGTGGTGACCATGGACGTCACCCGCGTCAGCACCACCGAATGTGGGATCACCAGTCCAGCCCTCTCCTTCATGTAGGACAGAAGGTCGAGGATCTGCGCGGCACCCTTGGCGTCCATGGCCGACCCCTGGACCGGGATCATCACATGGTCGGAAAGGCCGATCGCCGTGGTGACCAGCGCATCACGGGCGCCGGCGAGATCGATGATGAAATAGTCGGTGCGCGATGCCATTTCCCGAAGATGACATTGCAGCGATGCCAGCGTGACTTCCGACACCACGTCTATGTTGCGCACGGCGCCGGAGGTCTCAAACCACTGGCTGATCCAGCGCTGCGGGTCGGCATCGATGACGGTGACGCGAAATCCCTGATGGGCAAGTTCGGTGGCGAGCAGGAGTGCCGCGGTCGTTTTTCCGGCTCCACCCTTGGCGTTGGCAAAGGAAATTACTGGCATTGTCGGTCCTCGAACTAGTCTTGAGCCACATCGCTCACGAGGACACCGGGAAGCATGGTGTCATGAGTGCCATCCTTTCCAAACATGGTTAACGAATTGCAAATTTGGGCACCACTAATATCACTCAGGAGATTTAGCTTTTGGCTCTAAAATGCGGAAAAGCCCGGAGGTTTCGGCCTCCGGGCCTTCGTTAACGCCGGTTTTGCAACTGTACGGAAGTCTTAAAAGCAGTCGAGGAAAAGTGCCTTTGTGTTCTCCATCGTCATGGTGACGGGGTTGCCGCCGCAACTCGGGTCCTCCATCGCCATGGCCGTCAGCTCATCGATTCGGTCGGGCTTGATTCCCATCGCCGTCAGATTGTCCGGCACGCCGAGTTCGGAGCGCAGCGACAGGACGTAATCGTAGAACCCGTCGAACCCGCCGGCGATGCCGAGATAAGCGGCGGCGCGGGCGATCTTCTCCTCGATCGCCGGACGGTTGAAGCGCAGCACCGGCGGCATGACGACCGCGTTGGTCATGCCGTGATGGGTGTTGTAGACCGCCCCGATCGGATGCGACAGCGAATGGATGGCGCCGAGCCCCTTCTGGAAGGCGACGGCGCCCATGGCTGCGGCCGACATCATGTTGGTGCGGGCTTCGAGATCCGCCCCGTCCTTGTAGGCGCGCGGCAGGAATTCCTTGACGAGCCGCATGCCTTCGAGTGCGATCCCGCCGGACATCGGGTGGTAGAAGGGCGAGGAATAGGCTTCCAGGCAGTGGGCAAAGGCATCCATGCCGGTGCCGACCGTGATCACCTTGGGCATGCCCATCGTCAGCTCCGGATCGCAGATGACGACGCCCGGCAGCAGTTTCGGATGGAAGATGATCTTCTTCACATGGGTGACGGAATTGGTGAGCACCCCTGCCCGGCCGACTTCCGAACCAGTGCCGGCCGTGGTCGGCACGGCGACGATCGGCGCGATCTTCGAGGCGTCGGCACGGGTCCACCAGTCGCCGATATCCTCGAAATCCCAGACCGGCCGCGTCTGGCCGGCCATGAAGGCGATCAGCTTGCCGAGATCGAGGCCTGAACCGCCGCCGAAGGCGACGACGCCGTCATGGCCGCCCTCTTTGTAGGCCTTCACGCCGGCTTCGAGATTGTTCTCGTTCGGGTTCGGATCGACGTCGGCAAAGATCGCCCGGCCGAGGCCTGCCTCTTCCAGCACGTCGAGCGCATGGCCGGTGATCGCCATCGAGGCCAGTCCCCGGTCGGTGACCAGAAGCGGCTTCTTGAGGCCGAGCGTCTTGCAGGCGTCCGCCAGTTCCTTGATCCGTCCGCGGCCCAGCTTGACGGCGGTCGGATAGCTCCAGTTCGCGACGATATTCATTTCGTGACCTTCTTGAGGTGGTAGGATTTCGGGCGGGTCAGGTTGTGGAAGCCGAGCACGGAGAGCGAGCCGCCGCGCCCGGTTTCCTTGACGCCGGTCCAGACCAGCGCCGGGTCGAGATAATCGGCGCGGTTCATGAACACCGTACCGGTTTCAAGCTGGCTGCCGATCCGGTTGGCGCGATCGACATCCGGCGTCCACAGCGACGCCGTCAACCCGTAGCGGCTGTCGTTCATGTAGTCGATCGCCTCGTCGTCACTCTTCACCTTCATGATACCGACGGCCGGGCCAAAAGTCTCCTCGCGCATGATCTCCATGGAATGATCGACATCGACCAGAACCTGGGGAGCGAGATAGGCGCCGCCGTCATCGGCGGGGAAAAGCTTCGGATCGACGAGCGCCCTGGCGCCGCTTGCGACCGCATCGGCAATCTGCTGACGCACCACCTTGGCGAAGCGCTTGTTGGCCATCGGCCCGAGCGTGGTTTCCTTGTCGAGCGGATTGCCGAGCTTGTAGTTCGACACCCAGGCGACCGACTTCTCGACGAAGGCGTCGTAGAGAGATTCATGCACGTAGATACGCTCGATGCCGCAGCAGCACTGGCCGGAATTATAGGTCGCGCCGTCCATCAGCGTGTCGACGGCGGCGTCGAGATCGGCGTCATCCATGACGTAACCCGGATCTTTCCCGCCGAGCTCGAGGCCGATGCCGGTAAATGTGCCAGCCGCGGCGCGCTCGATCGACCGTCCGCCCTCGACGGAGCCCGTGAAATTGATGAAGTTGAACAGGCCTTCGGAAATCAGCTTGGCCGACGTCGCGTGGTCGAGGAAGATGTTCTGGAAGACGTCCTCCGGAACGCCGGCCTCGACGAAGGCGCGCACCATGCGCTCGCCGACGAGCAGCGTCTGCGAGGCATGTTTGATGACGACCGCATTGCCGGCCATCAGCGCCGGCGCGACCGTGTTGATCGCGGTCATATAGGGATAGTTCCAGGGCGCGATGACGAACACGACGCCATGCGGCTCCCGTTCGATACGGCGCTCGAAGGAGGCGCTATCCTCGACACGCAAAGGCGCAAGCGCATCGGCCGCGATCGACGCCACATAGTTGGAGCGCTCGTTGAACCCCTTGAACTCGCCGCCGTAACGCACCGGCCGGCCCATCATCCAGGCAAGCTCCGGCACCACCTCGTCGACCATCTCGTTGAGGCGCGCCACGCCTTTCAGCACGAGCTGGACACGCTCCTCGAGCGGCCGCTTGGCCCATGCCTTCTGCGCATGCCGAGCGCGGCCAACGGCCTCCGCCGCGGCCTCCGGCGACATGGCCGGACGTTCGGCATAGACCGAGCCGTCCACCGGCGAGATACATTGAATCATCGTCATTGATACATACTCCAGAAATTCAACAGGCCCGAAAATTTAACAGGCGAGGGTGCGAACATGGCCGGCATCGCCATAGGCAAGGATTGCGCGATCGCGCGTGATGATTGTCAGGTCGTTTTCGCGGGCGGTAGCAATCAGAATGCGGTCCGTGGGGTCGTTATGGATGGGTTGCGGGAGGAAGGAAGCCTCGATTAAAGCCGATTGGGATATATCCATAATATCAGCGCCAATCATCCCGCGCGCGTCGTTAAACCAGGCTGCTGCATTTTTAGCTGTCGGCAATCGACCTTTGCTGACCAACATCCCGATCTCCCATGCCGACATCGATGAAATAACCAAAGCTCCACTCCGTGTGCGATTCTCGCTGAGAACCGTATTGGCGTCCCGACCGAGCGGAGCACCGTTCGCAAGCCAAATGACGGCGCAGGTGTCCAATAGATATCGATCAGTCATCCTCGTAGACTTTACCCCAATCGGGATCGACAGGCGCTGTAAGGTCAAGATCCGGCGGGATCGTCATCGTACCCTTCATGCAACCGTAGGCGGGATGCAATTCTATCAGGGTGCCGTCATCCTTTTCCATCCAGCGCTTGCCATCCTTGTAGATGATGTCGGCTTCCGTAAACATCTTCACGGGACGTTCGGGCGGCGGCAGCCGGAGCTCATAGGCCGCCTGTTTGCTCTCCGACAAGCCTGCCATCTCACCACGCCGATGAGCTGCAACCTCATTGAGATCTAGCCCGAGAAAGGCCGAAATCCGGTCCTGCTCTTCCGCGCTCATCTTCCGCTCGCCGTTCAGCATGCGCGAGACCGCGCTGGGATCGAGCTCCATGAAGCGCGCCATATCCCGCAACGAACTGCCTTTTTCAGCCAGCTTTTCATAAAACCAGGCGCTGTCGATCGCTCCCATGACCGTCTCCGGATTGCCGTCATCGCAACCATAGCACGATGCGATGAAGACAACAATCGCACCACTTCTGTTGCGATTATCTCAAGCTCTCTCGAATCCCCGCGCCACTTCCCAATCCGTCACACGGCGATCGTATTCCTCCTGCTCCCATTGGCCGGCGCGGACATAGTGGTCGATGACGTCGTCGCCGAAGGCCGAGCGCAGCAGTTCCGATCCGTTCATCAGATCGACCGCATCGCGCAAGGTTTTCGGGATTTCGCGAATATCCTTGCCGCCGTAGGCATCGCCGACAAAGGCCGGTTCCAGCGCCATCTTCTTCTCGATGCCGTCGATTCCGGCAGCGATCAGCGCCGCCATGGCGAGATAGGGGTTGAGGTCGGAACCGCCGACGCGGCATTCGATACGGATCCCCTTGGTCGCCTCGCCGCAGAGGCGATACCCGGCGGTGCGGTTGTCCTTCGACCAGACGGCCTTGGTCGGCGCGAACGTGCCGGCCATGAAGCGCTTGTAGGAATTGATGTAGGGCGCCAGGAAGAAAGTGATCTCGCCAGCATGGCTGAGCAGCCCGGCGATATAATGTTTCATCAGTTCCGACATGCCGTGCTCGCCGTCCTTGTCGAAGAACAAAGACGTCTTGCCGTCGGCGCTCCACAGCGACTGGTGGATGTGGGACGAGCTGCCGGCAGCCGAATAGTTCCACTTGGCGAGGAAGGTGATCGCCTTGCCCTTGCCCCAGGCGATTTCCTTGCACGCGTTCTTGATGATCACGTGCCGGTCGGCCATGGTCAGCGCGTCGGCGTAACGGACGTTGATTTCCTCCTGGCCGGCCGAAGCCTCGCCCTTGGAGTTCTCCACCGGAATGCCGGCGCCCTGCAGCCCGGTGCGGATCGCCCGCATCACCTCCTCTTCCTTGGTGGTCTGGAAGATGTGGTAGTCCTCGTTGTAGCCGCTCGCCAGCTTGAGATTGCGGTAGCCGCTCTCGCGCGCCTGGTCGTAGGTCTGGTCGAACAGGAAAAATTCGAGTTCTGTCGCCATGAAGGCGGACATGCCCATGTCGGCCAGCCGCTGGACCTGTCTCTTGAGGATGGCGCGCGGCGAATGCGGCACCTCTTCATGGGTGTGATGGTCGAGCACGTCGCAGAGTACCAGCGCCGTGCCTTCGAGCCAGGGCAGTTTTCTGAGCGTCGCGAGATCCGGCTTCATCGTATAGTCGCCGTAGCCCTGCTCCCAGCTGGTCGCCTTGTAGCCGGAAATGGTCTCCATCTCGATATCGGTGGCAAGCAGGTAGTTGCAGCTATGGGTCTCCTGATAGGCGCTCTCGACGAAATATTCCGCCTGGAACCGCTTGCCCATCAGGCGGCCCTGCATGTCCACCTGGGCGGCGATGATCGTATCGATGCGGCCATCGGCGACATCGCGTTTCAGATCGTCGAAGGAGTAAATCGGGGTCATGCCTCACATCCGTTTCAAAGGGGTGAACCGCCACAACCTTTGAAGGGTCGTGGCGGCGGGATCATAGGGGCGTCAGCCCGGTTGCGCTTATTTCTCTCCGACAGCCGCTTCCGCAGCAGCGATCTCGGCCTGCCGCTTGGCGATGGCCTCGCCGATCGGCGGTCCCATGAAGCGCCGGTTCTCGAAGGCGAACCATACGATTCCGGTCAGCACCAGGAAGCCGACGGTGATTTCGAGCGCCCAGTCGTTCGGCGGCTGGATGCCGATGAAGAAGATGACGATCATCGAGATGATCGCCAGAACGGCGATCAGCCTGTAGACCGGAATACCCATGTTCCAGGGTCCCATCTTCGGCCATTTCGCCGTGCCGATCGTGAACAGCCCGAGCGCGATGGGCAGGGCGAAGGACAGGAACAGGAAGATGACCGTGCAGGACACGACGATCGAATAGGCCGGCGTGCCGGCAATGGTGATCGCCGAGGTGAACCAGACGAACAGCACGGCGAGGATGGAGCCGGTCCAGATCGCCGCGACGGGCGAACGGTATTTCGGGCTGACCTTGGCGAGCACCGACGACGCAGGCAGGCCCTTGTCGCGCGAGAAGGCGAAGATCATCCGCGATAGCGAGGTGACGGTAGCCAGTCCGCAAAGCAGCTGGGAAATGAAGATCAGGAAATAGAGGATGCTCTTCACGGTAGGGTTCATCTGAGCGTCCATCGCCCAGAAGAACACGTTCCAGCCCTGCTTGGCCGCATCGTCCATGTTGGGGATCATCAGTACGAAGGAGCACAGCATGATGTAGCCGAACACCGCGGACCATACCACGGCCGAGACCATGCCGCGCGGCACGGATTCCGCCGCCTTGACGGTTTCCTCGGATGTGTGGGCCGAGGCGTCATAACCGGTGATCGTGTAGATCGGCAGGAGCAGGCCGAGAAGGAATGCCATAACGCCGGAAACGCTGTTCGGCCAGACGAGCGCCGCCCCCTCCGTGCCGGTATAATTGGCGAAGGTGAAGAGCCGCGCGAAATCGAAGCCGGGGGCTGCGATAAGGCATGCGATCGTCAGCAAGATTGCGGTCGCGAAGATCAGATAGCCGGAAAAGTCAGTGAGTTTCGCGGTCAGGCCTATGCCGAAATGATTGATGCCGGCCTGCAGCCCGGTGATGACGGCAACGAAAACCACGCGGTGTGTGAGCGTATCCTCGATGCCGAAAGTCGGCCCGAAGGCCCCGAAGAAGAAATAGAACGTCCCGACATTGATGGCGCCGAGCACGGTGACGAGGCCGAGCAGGTTGAGCCAGGCGGAAAGCCAGCCGGTAAAGCGGTTGCCGAGGATCGATCCCCAGTGATAGAGGCCGCCCGCGGTCGGATAGGCCGAGCCGATCTGCGCCAGCCCGAGCGCGAAGATGCCGGAAATCAGGCAGCCGAGCGGCCAGCCGATGCCGATCGCCGCGCCGCCGGCGCCGGCAGTCGCCTGGCCCAACGAATTGATGCCGCCGGAGAGAATGCAAATGATGGAAAATGAAATAGCAAAGTTCGAAAACGAGCTCATGCGGCGCTCGAGTTCCTGCGCATAGCCCATGGAATGCAGGATATGGGTATCCTGCTTTTTATCGCCTTCGGTATATTCGGACATGACTTCCCCCTGTTGGCAGAAAGACCGCGCCATCGCGGCCATCCGGTTTGTCCTTCCCGCGGCGATCGACCGCGGGCATGCGAGCTGCTGCTCCCCGGGTCTTATCTTTGGATGTCTGCGAGGCTTTCCCGCAGCAATCCTGTCAAGAAATCGGCCACGACCCCCTGGCCGGTTTCGTCTGTTATGAGATCGTTCCTGATTTCGATCATGACGTTGAGAAGCCCCGCCGGCAGGGCGTGGACCTCCAGCGTATGCGTCACGCCGTCCGCCGGCCCGTAAGGCTCGTTGCGCTCGACGCGATAGAGATGCGTGTCGGCTGCGGCCTGCAGCATCCGGTCGGCAAGCCGGCTGTCGGTATCGTGAAGCACGCCGATCTCGACGGGACGCTCCTTGCCGAAATAGACCGGCGTGAAGCTGTGAATGGTGACGAGGACCGTCTCAAGCCCCCTTGCCCGCCGTGCCGCGATCTCTTCGCGGATGCGGCCGTGGAACGGCAGGTAGAGTGCCGTGGTCCGACGCGATTTTTCTGCCTCCGACAGGTTTTCGTTGCCGGGAATCCGGAAGATCTCGGACACGTCGCGGATGGCGGCGGGCGAATCCGGCGGCCGATTGCAGTCGTAGATGAGCCGCGAAAACCGCTGGTGGATCAGCGTCGCGCCGAGGCTCTTCGACATCAGCTGCGAGACCGCAAGCGCCCCCGGATCCCAGGCGATATGCGAGGCAAGCGCATCCTTCGAAAGCCCGAGATCGCCATAACGTTCCGGCAGGCGTCGCGAGGCATGCTCGCAGACGAGAAGCACCTCTCCCCGGCCGCCTGCATTGTCCACGGCAACGGGCTCGCCATCCGCCTCCGAGAAGAATTCCGACTGGACCAGCATGAACGCGTTCCGGGAAAAATCGTTTAAATTGGATTAAGAAGAGAATTCTTCACTTTCCGGCCGTCGTCAACGTGATTCTGAAATTTTCTCTTCACTCGCTCCATTGACACCCGTCACAAAAGTACTTTTAACTCGTGTCATAAACCGGCGAAGACCGGAGGGAACAGCTTTAGTGCCAGCAACTGCGCGCACCGTATCGGATGTCATTCGTGTTCGTTACGACAGCTTGACGCGTGCGGAAAAACAGTTGGCCGACAGCCTATTGGAGAATTATCCGGTGTCGGGGCTCGGCAGCATCACTGTGATCGCGGAAAACGCCGGCGTTTCGACGCCGACGGTTGCACGCATGGTGCAGAAGCTCGGCTACAAAGGTTATCCGGAATTCCAGTCGCATCTCCACCACGAGCTCGAGGCGACGATCTCCAACCCGATCGCCAAACACGACCGCTGGGCCTCCAATGCGCCGGGCACCCATATCCTCAACCGCTTCGCCGACGCCATCACCGCCAATCTGCGCGATACGCTTTCGGATCTCAACACGACCACTTTCGAAGGGGCGGCCGCACTTCTGCGTGATCGCAACCGCGGCATCTATTTCGTCGGCGGCCGCATCACGGGCGCACTGGCCGAATACTTCTTTACCCATATGCAGGTCATCCGCCCCAGGACGACACTCATTTCCACCAATTCCAGTTCCTGGCCGCAGCATGTTCTCAACATGAGCGCCGGCGACGTTCTGGTGATCTTCGACATCCGCCGCTACGAGCAGGAGATGGCGACGCTGGCAGAGGCCGCACGGGCCAACGGCGTCGTCATCATCTTGTTGACCGACGTCTGGGCCTCGCCCGTCGCCAAGCATGCGCAGCATACATTCAAGGTGCGGATCGAGGCGCCGTCGGCCTGGGACAGCTCCGTCATCACCCTCTTCGTCGTCGAGGCGCTGATCGAGGCGGTGCAGAGCGCGACATGGGAGGAAACCCGCGAACGCATGAACTCTCTGGAAGGTCTTTTCGAGCGGACGATGCTGTTCCGCCGGCCGGGCCGCCAGGGCCGTCCCGACTGATTGTCGGGGCTAAGAAATATGCCGGCAATCCGGGAGTTTCATGAGCAAATGCTCATCCTCCGGGCTGTCACATACGATACATGAACTGGCTCTACGAGTCGCGCCGAAACGATCCGGACCACACGATCTGAACCCTAGGAGGATACCTTGCTTAACAAGATCCAACGTCTTCTTTCCCTGACGACCGCCATCGTCATCGCCTCCACCGCCATCGCGGCCGCCGAACCGAGCGCCGAGCTGATCGCAGCCGCCAAGAAGGAAGGCACGCTGACCACGATCGCCCTGCCCCATAGCTGGTGCGGTTACGGCGACGTCATCGCCGGCTTCAAGGCAAAATACGGCCTCGAGGTCAACGAACTCAACCCGGATGCCGGTTCGGGCGACGAAATCGAAGCGATCAAGGCCAACAAGGGCAACAAGGGCCCGCAGGCTCCCGACGTCATCGACGTCGGCCTGTCGTTCGGTCCATCCGCCAAGGCCGAAGGCCTGATCCAGCCTTACAAGGTCTCCACCTGGGATTCGATCCCGGCCGACGCCAAGGATGCAGACGGCTACTGGTACGGCGACTACTACGGCGTCCTGGCCTTCCTCGTGAACAAGGACCTCGTCAAGACGTCGCCGAAGGACTGGCCTGACCTCCTGAAGTCCGACTACGCCAATGCCGTCGCGCTCGCCGGCGATCCGCGCAGCGCCAACCAGGCCGTCCAGGGCGTTTTCGCTGCCGGCCTCTCCGGCGCCAAGGGCGACGCCGCCAAGGCCGGCGACGAAGGTCTGAAGTTCTTCGCCGAACTCAACAAGAAGGGCAACTTCGTTCCGGTCACCGGCAAGGCCGCCCCGTTCGCGCAGGGCACCACGCCGATCATCGTCGCCTGGGACTATAACGCGCTGTCCTGGGGCGAAAGCCTGAAGGGCAACCCGCCCTTCGAGGTCGTGGTTCCGGCAAGCGGCGTCGTCGCGGGCGTCTACGTCCAGGCGATCTCCGCCTTCGCGCCGCATCCGAACGCTGCGAAGCTGTGGATGGAATACCTCTATTCCGACGAAGGTCAGCTCGGCTGGCTGAAGGGATATTGCCACCCGATCCGCTTCAACGATCTTGCCAAGAACAACAAGATCCCGAAGAACCTGCTCGACGCCCTGCCCCCGGCAGCGGCCTACGAGAAGGCCGTATTCCCGACGCTCGCCCAGCAGGCTGCCGCCAAGGAAACCATTACCAAGAAATGGGATAGCGTCGTCGGCGCCAACGTCGCAAAGTAACAGGAACAAGACTGAACTCCCGCGCCGCCCGGCGCGGGAGTTTTCCCCTTTTACCCTGGATGGCCAGCATTCATGACCACCGCTTCCACGTCATTCATCGATCGCCGGACAGTCATAGACTGGCTCGGCATCGTGCCGTTCATGGTGTTTGCCCTCGCCTTCCTGATCGTCCCGACGCTCTATCTGATCGTCGGCGCCTTCTTCAATCCGGCCGGCGAATTCACGTTTCAGAACATTGTCGATCTCTTTTCGCCTTCCATTCTGAGCGCCTACTGGATCAGCATCCGGGTATCCGTCGCCTCGGCGCTGGGTGGCGCATTGATCGGCTTTTTCCTCGCCTGGGCTGTCGTTCTCGGCGGCGTGCCGTCGTGGATCCGCTCCAGCCTGCTGACCTTTTCAGGCGTTGCGTCGAACTTCGCCGGCGTACCGCTCGCCTTTGCTTTCCTGGCGACGCTTGGCCGTACCGGTCTGGTCACGGTCTTCATGCGGGACTGGTTCGGCTTCAATCTCTATTCGACCGGCTTCAACCTTCTCTCCTTCTTCGGCCTGACGATTACCTACATGTTCTTCCAGATCCCGCTGATGGTGCTGATCCTGACACCGGCGCTGGACGGATTGAAGAAGGAATGGCGCGAGGCGTCCGAGATCCTCGGCGCGTCCAGCTGGCAATACTGGCGCATGGTCGTGCTGCCGATTCTCTGGCCGAGCCTGATGGGCGCCACGCTCCTCCTTTTCGCAAACGCCTTCGGCGCGATTGCGACCGCCTTTGCGCTAACCGGTGCTTCGCTCAACATCGTGCCGATCCTGCTCTACGCCCAGATCCGCGGCGACGTGCTGCATAACCCGAATCTCGGCTACGCCCTCGCCCTCGGCATGATCGTCATCACCGGCATTTCCAACATTCTCTACATCTGGCTGCGCAGCCGCGCAGAACGGTGGCAGAAATGAAGGTGCACAAGATCTTCGCCTGGATCGCGATCACTATCGGCGCCATCTATTTCTTCGTGCCGCTGATCGGCACGTTCGAGTTCTCGCTGCGCATGCGACGCGGCGTCTATTCCTTCGATGCCTACCAGTCGGTGTTTACCGACGCCCAGTTCCGCGCCACCTTCGGCTTCTCGATGCTGATGGCGCTGGTGACGATCGTCGTCGGAATGCTGCTCATCGTGCCGACCGCCTATTGGGTCCGGCTGCGCCTGCCGCAGATGCGGCCGGTCGTCGAGTTCATCACGCTCCTGCCGCTCGTCATTCCGGCGATCGTCATCGTGTTCGGCTACCTGCGCCTCTACAATTCCTCGTCCTGGATCCCGTTCACCGGCTCGACGCAGGGCACGAACATCCTGCTGACCTTCTCCTACGTGACGCTGGCGCTCCCCTACATGTACCGCTCGGTCGATACCGCGATGCGGACCATCGATGTGCGGACGCTGACGGAGGCGGCCGAAATCCTCGGCGCCAAGTGGCCGACGATCATGTTCCGCTGCATTTTCCCGAACGTCATGTCGGGCGTGCTCTCGGGCGCCTTCATCACGTTTGCGATCGTCATGGGCGAATTCACCATGGCGGCCCTTCTCAACCGTCCGGCCTTCGGCCCCTATCTCCAGCTCGTCGGCGCCAACAAGGCTTACGAGCCTTCGGCGCTGGCGGTCATTGCGTTTGCGATCACCTGGCTCTCGATGGGTCTGATCCAGCTCGTTTCCCGCTTCGGCAAATTGTCGCCGGCCAGGCCTTAAGGAATTTTGATGTCGTTCCTCGTTCTCGAAAGTATCAAGAAGAGTTTCGGCCAGACGCAGGTCGTCAAGGACTTCAACATGTCCATCGAGAAGGGCGAGTTCGTCTCCTTTCTCGGACCATCGGGCTGCGGCAAGACCACCGTGCTGCGCATGATCGCCGGGTTCGAAAGCCCGAGCGACGGGGCGATCTCGATCAACGGCCGGAACCAGAACGCGCTGAAGACCAACCAGCGCAATATCGGCATGGTCTTCCAGGCCTATGCGCTGTTCCCGAACATGAACGTCTTCGACAACGTCGCCTTCGGTTTGAAGGTCGCCGGCAAGTCCAAGACGGAGATCGAAACGCGCGTCAAGGAAATGCTGAAGCTGATCAGCCTCGACCATCTGGCCGACCGCTACCCCTACCAGATGTCCGGCGGCCAGCAGCAGCGCGTGGCGCTCGCCCGCGCGCTTGCGCCGAAGCCGCAGGTCCTGCTGCTCGACGAGCCGCTGTCGGCGCTCGATGCCAAGATCCGTGTTTCGTTGCGCGAAGAGATTCGTGAAATCCAGCGCCGGCTCGGGATCACCACCGTCTTCGTGACGCACGACCAGGAAGAGGCCCTGTCGATCTCCGACCGCGTCGTCGTCATGAATGCCGGCCGCGCCGACCAGATCGGCACGCCGTCGGAAATCTACAACCGTCCGACCACCCGGTTCGTCGCCTCCTTCGTCGGCACGCTCAACATCATCGAGGCGACCGTCGTCGATCCGGCGGCCAACACCGTCAAGGTCGGCGAAAACACCATCAGGCTGAGGGAATCGATCGGCGCGCTGAAGGGCGGCGACAAGCTGTCGATCGCGCTGCGCCCCGAAGCGGGCTCGCTGCTCGAAAATGCCAAGGGCGACACCTCGCTGACCGGTCAGGTCCTCTCCTCGCATTTCCTGGGCTCGGTCATCCGCACCAAGCTCGATGTCGGCGGAAACCAGATCTCCTTCGACATGTTCAATTCGCCGGATGCGGTCCTGCCGCAATCGGGCGAAACCCTGACGCTACGCTTCAATGCCCACGATTTCCTGATCATCCGCGACTGATCGCGGAGGACTGACGGTCCGCAGACGAAAACGGCATCCTCGCGGATGCCGTTTGCATTTGGTCAATCTCAGGCGGCGGCAATCTCAGGCAGCGTCGTCGACCGCATCCTGGCCGGACTTCGGTACGTAGTTGAGGACCGGCCCCAGCCAGCGCTCCGCTTCCTCGATCGACATGCCCTTGCGCTTGGCGTAATCCTCGACCTGGTCGCGCTCGACCTTGGCCACGCCGAAATAATAGGACGCCGGATGGCCGATATAGAGGCCGGAGACCGACGAACCAGGCCACATTGCGTAGCTTTCCGTCAGGATGACGCCGGTCGCCTCTTCCGCGTCGAGCAGCCGGAACAGCGTTGCCTTTTCCGTATGGTCCGGCTGGGCCGGATAACCGGGCGCCGGGCGGATGCCGTGATACGCCTCGGTGATCAGGTCTTCCGCCGAGAACGTCTCGTCGGGGGCATAACCCCAGAATTCCTTGCGGACCTGCTCGTGCATGCATTCGGCAAAGGCTTCCGCGAAGCGGTCGGCCAGCGCCTTGACGAGGATCGACGAATAATCGTCGTTCGCACGTTCGAACCGCTCGGCGATCGCCACTTCCTCGATCCCGGCCGTGACGACGAAACCGCCGACATAGTCGTTAAGACCGGTCGCGACCGGTGCGACGAAATCCGACAGCGCCACGTTCGGGCGGCCATCCCGCTTCGAAAGCTGCTGGCGCAGTGTGAAGAAGGTCGCCAGTTCCTCGGCGCGGCTTTCATCCGTGTAGACGCGGATATCGTCGCCGACGGCATTGGCCGGCCAGAAGCCGATCACCGCCCGAGGCCGGAACCACTTTTCCGCAATGATCTTGTCGAGCATCGCCTGCGCATCGGCATAAAGCTGGCGCGCCGCCTCGCCCTGCTTCTCGTCCTGGAGGATCGCCGGGAAACGGCCCTTCAGCTCCCAGGTCTGGAAGAACGGCGTCCAGTCGATATATTTCGCCAGTTCCGCAAGATCATAGGTCTCGAACACCTTCGTGCCGGTGAACTGCGGCTTCTTGGGCTGATAGGACGACCAGTCGACCTTCTCTGCATTGTCGCGCGCGCGGGAGATCGGCAGTCGGGTCTTTTCCGCTTCCGAGCGGGCATGCGCCGCAGCCACCTTGGCGTATTCCGCCTGCACCGTGCTGATGTAGTTCGGCTTTCCGTCTTCGGAGAGAAGCGCTGACACCACGCCGACCGCACGGCTGGCGTCGGTGACATAGATCGCCTGGCCGCGATCGTAGCGCGGATGGATCTTGACCGCCGTATGGACGCGGCTGGTCGTCGCCCCGCCGATCAGCAGCGGTATGTCGAACCCCTGGCGCTCCATTTCGGACGCCACATGCACCATCTCGTCGAGCGACGGGGTGATCAGGCCGGAAAGCCCGATGATATCGACCTTCTCGGCAATCGCCGTCTCCAGGATCTTGGTCGCCGGCACCATCACACCGAGATCGATGATCTCGTAATTGTTACAGGCGAGCACGACCCCGACGATGTTCTTGCCGATATCGTGGACGTCGCCCTTGACGGTCGCCATCAGCACCTTTCCGGCCGACTTGTTCTGGTCGCCGCCGTTGAGGCGCTTTTCCTCTTCCATGTAAGGCAGAAGCACGGCCACGGCCTGCTTCATCACGCGGGCAGACTTCACCACCTGCGGCAGGAACATCTTACCCGAGCCGAACAGGTCGCCGACGACGTTCATGCCCGCCATCAGCGGACCTTCGATCACATGGAGAGGCCGTTCCGCATTCTGGCGGGCCTCTTCCGTGTCAATCTCGATGAACTCGTTGATGCCGTTGACGAGCGCGTGCGAGAGGCGCTTCTCGACGGGCCATTCGCGCCAGGCGAGATCCTTTTCCTTGGCTTCCTTCGATCCTGTGCCGCGATAGCGCTCGGCTATGTCGAGCATCCGTTCCGTCGCATCGTCGCGGCGGTTCAGCACGACATCCTCGCAGGCCTCGCGCAGTTCCGGATCGATGTTCTCGTAGATCGCCAGCTGGCCGGCATTGACGATGCCCATGTCCATGCCCGCCTGGATGGCGTGATAGAGGAACACGGCATGCATCGCCTCGCGCACCGGCTCGTTGCCGCGGAACGAGAAGGACAGGTTCGAGACGCCGCCCGAGACATGCACGAGCGGCATGCGCTCGCGGATCGTCTTCGTCGCCTGAATGAAGGCGAGCCCGTAGCCGTTATGCTCCTCGATGCCCGTCGCGACGGCAAAGATGTTCGGGTCGAAGATGATGTCTTCCGGCGAAAAATCCGCCTCTTCGGTCAGAAGCTTATAGGCGCGTTCGCAGATCGCCACCTTGCGCTCGTAGGTATCGGCCTGGCCCTGCTCGTCGAAGGCCATGACCACGACGGCCGCGCCGTAATTGCGCAACAGCTTGGCCTGGGCGATGAACTTCTCCTCGCCTTCCTTCATCGAGATCGAGTTGACGACCGGCTTGCCCTGCACGCATTTCAGGCCCGCTTCCATGATCTCGAACTTGGACGAGTCCAGCATGATCGGCACCCGGGCGATATCCGGCTCGGCGGCGATGAGGTTGACGAATTCGACCATCGCCCGCTGCGAATCGATCAGGCCCTCGTCCATGTTGATGTCGATGATCGAAGCGCCGTTTTCCACCTGGTCGCGGGCAATCGCGAGTGCTGCGGTAAAATCGCCCGCAGTGATCAGCTTGCGGAATTTCGCCGAGCCGGTGACGTTGGTACGCTCGCCGACGTTGACGAACGGCACGTCCTTGGTGAACTCGAAGGGTTCGAGGCCCGCAAGCGACATGAACGGCCGGTGTTCCGGCACTTCGCGCGGCTTGTGCGGCGCGACCGCTTCGGCAATCGCGCGGATATGCTCCGGCGTCGATCCGCAGCAGCCGCCGACGACGTTGACCAGGCCTTCCTCGGCAAAGCCTTTGATCTGGCGGGCCATGTCTTCCGGCGATTCGTCATAGCCGCCGAACGAGTTCGGCAGGCCGGCATTCGGATAGGCGGAGATGAACGTGTCGGCGACGCTCGAGAGCTCCTGCAGGTGGGGCCGCATCGCATCGGCGCCGAGCGCACAGTTGAGGCCGACCGTGAAGGGCTTCGAATGACGGATGGAGGACCAGAAGGCCGACGGCGTCTGGCCGGACAGGGTGCGGCCGGAAAGGTCGGTGATCGTGCCGGAGATCATCACCGGCAGGCGGATGCCCTTCGCCTCGAAGCGCTCCGCGCAGGCGAAAATCGCCGCCTTGGCGTTCAGCGTATCGAAGATCGTCTCGATCAGGATGATGTCGGCGCCGCCGTCGATCAGTCCGTCGAGCTGTTCGCCATAGGCGATACGCAGGTCGTCGAATGTCACCGCCCGGTAACCGGGATTGTTGACGTCGGGAGAAATGGAGGCGGTGCGGTTGGTCGGGCCGATGGCGCCGGCGACGAACCGGCGGCGGCCGTCTTCCTTCTGTGCCCGAAGCACCGCGCGCCGCGCCAGCCGCGCGCCGTCACGGTTCAGGTCGTAGACAGCATTCTCCATCTGGTAGTCGGCCTGGGCGATGCGAGTCGACGAGAACGTGTTGGTCTCGATGATGTCGGCACCGGCCTTGGCGTAACGATAATGGATGTCCTCGACCGCCTGCGGCTGCGAGAGAATCAGAAGGTCGTTATTGCCCTGCTGGTGGCAGGCGCAGCCGGCGAAACGCTCGCCGCGGAAATGTCCTTCGTCGAAACCCAGGCCCTGGATTTCGGTGCCCATCGCGCCATCGATGACGAGGATGCGCTCGCGCGCGGCCGCCTTGAGTGCCGCCAGAATCTCCGCGCCATCGCGAGCGGCGGCCTCGGGACCAAAGAGTTCGTCGAACATGGCACTGCCCTTCATCATTTCCGGATGGTTCAATAACCGCATAAAGATATGTTTATGTCAATATATAACCATCATATCAATCGATATAAGCCGATACAGGTCGGACGGAGAATAGTCGATGACACGAAACCTGCTGGACGTTATAGGCGTTCTGATCCCAATGCCCCGCCATAGCGATTCCGAGGTTTTCATGAGCGACACCGGTCAGACAGAAGCCAAGTGGGCGAGCCTTCCCTATCATCGTCGCTGGCTCATGAACGAGGCCGACGAGCTCTTCAATTTTTTCCAGTACCGGGCGATGAACCCAATGGGCGGTTTCTTCGATCTCGACGACCAGGGCTCGCCGATCGGCGGCACCAATCCGACGCGGGGCATCCATGCCTCTGCGCGTATGGTGCACTGCTTCTCGATCGCCTACCTGCTCGGCCGTCCCGGCTCGGGTGACATCATCGATCACGGGATGCGCACCCTTTGGGAGCGCCATCGCGATAGCGAATATGGCGGTTATTTCTGGCAGGTCAACGATGACGGCGCGGCCGATTCGGCCAAGCAGGGTTACGGGCACGCCTTCGTGCTGCTCGCCGCCTCCTCGGCAAAAGTCGCCGGCCATCCCCTCGCTGACCAGATGCTGGCCGACATCACGGAAGTCCTGGAAACGAAGTTCTGGGAACCGCGCCACGGTGCGATCGCGGAGGAGTTCAATCGTGACTGGTCGCCGATCGATGGCGGCAGCTATCGCGGCCAGAATTCCAACATGCACCTCACCGAAGCGCTGATGGCCGCTTTCGAGGCGACCGGCGAGAAGGCCTATCTCGACAAGGCGGAGAGCATCGCCGACCTGGTCATCCGCCGCTCCGCCGGCAGCGTCGGTTTCCGGGTCGCCGAACATTTCGATCAGGCATGGACGATCGACAAGGACTATTACCACCCGGACGAGATGTTCCGCCCCGCCGGCACCACGCCCGGCCACTGGCTGGAATGGTCGCGACTGTTGCTGCAACTCTGGGCACTGGGGGACAAAAAACACGGCTGGATGCCGGACGCGGCGAAATCCCTGTTCGTCCAGTCCATGTCACTGGGCTGGGACAAACAGAAGGGCGGCTTCTTCTACACGCTCGACTGGCAGGACAGGCCCGCCAAGACCAACAAGCTCTGGTGGCCCATGTGCGAGGCGGCGGGCGCCGCGCATTTCCTCAACGAGCATCTGCCTGCCGACGATTTCCACGAGGACAGCTACCGGCTGATCTGGGGCACGATCGCCAACCGTTTCATAGATCACAAAAACGGCGGCTGGCACGAGGAACTGACCGAGGACCTCGTCCCGGCCCACACCCTCTTCCCCGGCAAGGGCGACATCTATCACGCCCTGCAGGCATGCCTCATTCCGCTGTTCCCTGCAAACGGCAGCCTTACGAAGGTCATCGTCGAGGCCGAAGGGCGTATCTGAAGCACATCGCCAACGTCACCCCATGGTGACGGAACCATCCATGCCTGCATCAGTTTCCCGTGTCACCGATTTGTAACATCGGGATATGGTGGAACCATGCTCAACGTTCTCGCGGAAGAGTTTTCGCATGAGGCGCCCGTTGCGATCGAAGTGCTTCTGGCGAGGCTGGCCGGCGCGACAATCCTCTGCGGCTTGATCGGCCTCGAACGCCAGTTCCGCAACAATTCCGCCGGCCTGCGCACCAACATGCTGATCGGCCTCGCCTCCGCCGTGTTCACCCTCGCCGGGCTGCAGATCATGCATGAATTCGGAAACCGCCCCGACACGGTACAGATCGACCCGACTCGCCTCATCGAGGCCGTCACCGCCGGGATCGCTTTTCTCGCCGCCGGCGTCATCTTCCAGATGCGCGGCAATGTGAAGGGCCTGACCACCGGCGCCAGCATGTGGCTGTCGGGCGCGATCGGGCTCTGCGTCGGCCTCGGCATGTGGATCGTCGCAGTGACGGCGACCGGCGCCGGCATCATCATCCTCTGGCTGCTGCGCAAGACCGAAGTGGCCGCCGGCATGAAAGACGAATAGCCGCTCAGTCGTCCCTGCGCGGAACGACCATTGCCCGTATGTGCGTCGTCAGCAGCTCGTAGTCATAGGGCTTGGTGATCAGCGCGGTCTGGCTGAGAGCCTCCGATCCGGGGACGTTACGGTCGCCGGTCGCGAAGATCACCGGCAGATCCGGCCGCGTTTCGCGCAATTTCAGGACGAGCTGCAATCCGCTCATATCAGGCAGATGGACGTCGGTAACGAGGATGTCGATCGGATCGCTGCCGGGCGCGGCAAGCGCTTCGGCAGCCGATCCGGCCTCGATCACGGTCATGCCCGCATCCTGCAGGAAATCGGCCGTCGAGATGCGGATCAGCGCCTCGTCCTCTACCAGCAGGACGGCTATCGGCAGATCCGGCGCCGACGGTTGTTCGGCGGCAGGTTTGGCCGAAGCCGTATCCAAAGGGCCTTCCGGCAAGCGCGGCTGTGGAGCCTGCCTATTCTGATCGATCACCTGGCGGATCTTTCGGGCGAGCGCCTCCCGCGTGTAGGGCTTGCTCAGCAGGTTGACGCCCGGGTCGAGCCGCCCGCCATGGACGATCGAGTTTTCGGTGTAGCCCGAGGTGAACAGCACGCCGAGATGCGGCAGCCGCTCCTTGGCCTTCTTGGCGAGATCCCGGCTCTTCAGCCGGCCCGGCATCACCACGTCGGTAAACAGGCAGTCGATCGGCACGCCGCTTTCGATGATCGCAAGCCCGCTGTCGGCGTCCTTGGCCCGCAGTACCCGGTATCCCAGTTCGGCAAGCAGGCTGACCGTGATTTCCCGCACCGCTTCGTCGTCCTCGACGACCAGGATCGTCTCGTTTCCACCGAGGGCAGCGGCACTGGCATTTTCGGCGACCACATCCTCGTCCTCCATCGATCGCGGAAGATAGATCCGTACCGTGGTGCCATTTCCCGGCTCGCTGTAGATCCGGATATGCCCCCCGGACTGCTTGACGAAACCGTAGACCATCGACAGGCCGAGCCCTGTCCCCTTGCCTTCCGGCTTGGTGGTGAAGAAGGGATCGAAGACCTTGTCCAGGATGTCGGCCGTCATGCCCGTACCGGTATCGGTGACCGCAAGCATCACGTATTGGCCGGTCTCGATGTCGAACGTACGGCGCGCATATTCGTCGTCGAGATAGGCATTGCCGAGTTCGATCGTCAGCTTGCCCTGCCCGTTCATCGCATCGCGCGCGTTGATCGCGAGGTTGAGGAGCGCGTTTTCGACATTGCTCGGATCGACCAGCGTGTTCCACAGCCCGCCGCCGACGATCGTGTCGATCTCGATCGCTTCTCCGAGGCTGCGCCTCAGCAGATGATCCATCTCGCGGATCAGGCGGCTCAGATTGATCACCTTCGGCGAAAGCGGCTGGCGGCGGCCGAATGCGAGAAGCTGCGATGCAAGCCGGGCGCCGCGAGAAGCCCCCGCAAGCGCGCTGTTCAACCGCCTTTCGGCAACGTCGTTGCCAGCAAATTCCCGGCCGAGAAGCTGAAGATTGCCGGTGATCACCTGCAGGAGATTGTTGAAATCGTGGGCGATGCCGCCGGCGAGATTGCCGATCGCCTCCATCTTCTGGCTCTGGCGAAGCACTTCCTGCGTCCGCTCGAGCTCGATCGTTCTTTCCTCGACCCGGTGGCCGAGGGTTTCCGCGAGGTTCGAAAGCTCCGATTCGGTTTTCTTCTGCTCGTCGATATCGGTATTGGTGGCGACCCAGAGGGTGATCTCACCCTCGGCATTCTTGATCGGCACCGCACGGCTGATGAACCAGCGATAAACGCCGTCGTGGCGGCGAAGGCGGATTTCCGTCTCCAGCCGGCCTCCGGTGCGCAAGGCCTCGGCCCAGGCGGCGGCAATGCGGGATGAATCGTCCGGATGGAGCATCTCGGAACGCCGCTCCCTGTCGAAATAGAAGGACTCCAGGCCGCTATAGGTGAAGATCTGGTCGTTGCACCATTGCATCCTGCCGTCCGGCGTCGCCGTCCACACATGTGTCGGCAAGGACTGCGCGAGTGTCCTGAAACGGTCCTCGTTTTCGCGGGCCGCCTCCTGTGCACGGCGAAGCTCCGTGACGTCCTGCCCCTGCACGAAAATTCCCGAGACCATCCCGTCGTGATCGCGGATCGGCTGATAAACGAAATCGAGAAAGCGCTCTTCCCGCTCAGCGCTTTCGGAGGACTGGAAAACGACGCGCGCGCCATAGGCGCTATAGGGCGTGCCGGTTCGGTAAACCTCGTCGAGCAGCTCGTAGACACCCTGGCTGGCGACATCCGGCAGAGCCTCGCGCACCGTCTTGCCGATCAGGTCCTCGCGGCCGACGATCGTCCGGTACGACCTGTTGACGATCGAGAACACATGCTCCGGGCCGCGCAGCACGGCCATGAAGCCGGGCGCCTGCTCGAACAGCATGCGCAGATATTCCCGCTCCTCGCCGAGCGCGGCATTCTGCCCCTGGACCGCATCGGCCCGGCGCATCAGATCCGTATGGACCTTGAGGGCGCTGTCGCCCACAGACCGGCTGCGCAGCAGGTGAAGTTCGGTCACATCCACCGTATGCTGCAGGATGAAGATCAGCCGCCCCGACTCGTCCTTGATGGGGGTATGGGTTGCGCTCCAGTAACGATCCTCGAGCTCTCCATCGGGACCCGGGATCGGATAGGGGATGAGCGGCAGGTGATCCACCTGTGCGGTGGAAAGGACCTTGGCGAAGGACTGGCGCAGCAGCCGGCCCGGGACGGAATCCGGTTCGCTTGGAAACGCGTCGAACATGGTACGGCCGACAAGCTCTTCACGGCTGCGCCCCGTCACCGCCAGATAAGCGTCGTTCATTCCGACAAGCCGCAATTCCCGGTCGAGTATGACATAGGGATTGGGCGAGAGATTAAACAACTGATTCAGATCGATTTCGGAAAGCTCCGTCAGTCTGAACATGCGCCGTCCCTGATGCCAATGCATCACAGGTTATAGGGTTTCCGCAATTATTGACAATTGAAATCAGGAGGGTTCGGGAAATCTCCCACGGGATTATCGCGATACGCTAAAAGACATCTAACAGCCCGATTTTGCTCCCGGTTCAGGCGCCGGCCTGTGCGGGATCGGGCTCGATTACTTGATCCGAATCCGCTGCCTTTCCACCGGTTGGACAAAAAGCCGGGCGACCTCGTCGGCCGGCATCGCCTTGCCGTAACGGTAGCCCTGTCCCGCCTCGCAGCCCATCAGGCGGAGCGCCGCCTCCTGTTCCTCGGTCTCGATGCCTTCGGCAATCGTCCTCAACCCCAGTTCCCTGCTGAGCATGATCAGTGCCCGGGTAATGGCCGCATCGCGCGGCTTGGTCAGGAGGTCGCGGACGAACCCCATGTCGATCTTGAGGGTCGTCAGCGGATAACGCTGCAGCGAGCCGAGCGAGGCATAGCCGGTACCGAAATCGTCGAAGGCGATGCCGACGCCGAGTTCGCGTAGCGCCTGGATCGATTCGAGCGACTGGTCGTCGTCGTTGAGCGTGACCGTCTCGGTAATCTCGATCTCCAGGAAACGCGGATCGAGCGCGTAGCGTCCAATCAGGTCGACGACGCTGCGGGCCAGATCGCCGGCCCGGACCTGCGCCGGAAACAGGTTGATGCCCATCTTGATCGGCGGATAACCGGCTGCATCCCAGGCGGCCATCTGCCGGCCCGCCTCGTCCAGCACCCAGAAGCCGACGTCGAGCGCGATCGAACTCTGCTCCAGAGCCGGGAGAAAGGCGGCCGGCGACAGGAGACCGCGCTCGGGATGCTGCCAGCGGATCAGCGCCTCGACGCCAAATACCTCGCCGGTGTCGAGCATCACCTGCGGCTGGTAATGCAGCACCAACTCCTGCCTGTTCAGCGCCCGCAGCAACTCGTCCCGCAGCATTCGCTTTGCCAGGGTCTCGCTGCGCATCGACTGTTCGAACATGCGCACGACGCGGCCGCCGGCCTGCTTGGCCCGGTAGAGCGCGAAGTCGGCACCGGCGATGAGTTCCTCGGAATCGGAACCATGGTTCGGCGCGAGCGAAAAGCCGACGCTCGCCCCGATGCGGAACGTGTGCCCGGCGACCTCGAACGGGATCTTGAAAGCCTCGATAACCGCATTTGCGGTTTTCTGGGCGACGAGGGGATCCCCGGTTCCAGGAATGAGAATGGCGAATTCGTCGCCGCCGAACCGGGAGACCGTGACGTTACGGTCGAGCACCGCCGGCAATCTTACGCCGATCGCCTGCAGCAGGGAATCGCCGACGCCGTGCCCCAGGCGATCGTTGACGTCCTTGAAGCCGTCGAGGTCGAAGAGCAGCACGGCGAGCGGCCGGTTGCGTGCCAGTTCCTCGCGCAGAAGGTCCTCGAAACGGTGCCGGTTGCACAAGCCGGTGAGCGTATCCTGGCTTGCGAGCCTCAGGAGCCGGACGTCGCGGTCGCGCCGTTCGGATATGTCCTTGATGATGGCGCCGACGCCGACGCCGCGCGGATCGTGCCAGATCGAAAGCGCCATTTCGATCGGAAACTCCGTGCCATCCTTGCGGCATGCCGAAATCTCGACGGTCTTGCCCTTGAGCATGGAGCTGCCGCCCGCGGCCACGCGCGCGAGGCCGGCGTTGTGTGCGGCGCGGAAGCGTTCCGGCACGATCAGATCGAGCGAGCCGCCGACCATTTCCTCGCGGCTGAAACCGAACATGTCGAGCGCCGCCCGGTTGACGAACTCGACCCGGCCGGTGGGATCGACGGTAATCATCGAAAGCTCGGTGGCATCCGCAAAGTTGGCAGCCGTCGCCTGCGGTATGCCCTCGCGACGCAATTCCATGTGCTCCATGACCATGGCGGCAAGGCCGGCGAGCGTTCGCCTTTCGCGCTCGGAAAAGCTTTCGCGCACCTGCGTGTCGGCGATGCACAGCGCTCCCAGCCGAAAACCGTCCGGTGAGATCAGCGGCGCACCGGCATAAAACCGGATGAAGGGTTCGCCGGTGACTATCGGCAGGCCGGAGAACCGCGCATCCATCCGCGCATCGGAGACGACGAGAACATCGTCCGTGCGGATCGTGTGATCACAAAAGGATTCGGATCGGTGGGTCTCCTCGATAGCGAGACCCGAACAGGCTTTGAACCATTGCCGATCCTCTTCGATCAGCGTCACGAAGGCCATGCGCGTGGAGAAGAGCTCGGAGGCAAAACGGCAGATGCGGTCGAAACGGTTTTCAGGCCCGGAGCCGGCAATGCGGTAACCCTGCAACGCGTCAAGCCGTCTGCGCTCTGCAATATCGATGCTATCGGCGTAAGACATCTCTGCTCCAGGAACCGGCGGCGGAAACACACCATAGAAATCCATCAATTAGAAAAAGCATAACGACGCGACCCCAAGAAATGAATGGTATTTGGAAGGGGCCGCATTCGTTATGCAGGCCCGAACGGGTTTTTCTCGATTCAAAATGAAAAACCTCCCGGATCGCTATCCGGAAGGTTGTATCGAAAGGGCACAACGTGCCGAGATAGGGCAGGTTTTTACTTCGGAAGATAATAACGGCCGCGTTCGTCGCGCTCCAGACCCTTGGCACGGAAGGTGTCGAGTTCGCGGACGACCTCGCGGCCGTCGCGGCTGCCGACGGCGGCCATCAATTCCTCGAAATGTTTGGCGCCGTCCTTCAACGCCGCTTCGAGCGACGGAAAACGTTTGCCCGGATAGGTCGGCGCCTGCGGCGTGACGAGTTCCCAGTTCTGGGCATGCTGCATCGGCCAGGTCAGGTCGTAGCCGGCCTTGGCGCCGGTGCGGGAGCCGTGCAGCGACGGATCGAGCGGCGACAGCCGCACACCGGTCGCGATCACCAGATCCCGGTCGGCCTGGAACCGGGTACCGAACGCCCATTCCATCTGGCTGTCGTCGAAGATGTCGATATCCGGATCGACGACGAAAACGTTCTTGACGCCGACGGCGCCGAGAACCGCATAGAGTGCCGAACGTGCCTCGCCCGGATAGGTCTGGCGGATGGAGAAGCGCATGCTCATCGAACCGCCGGCGGCGACCGGCGCATAGACGGCGACCGGCTGGCGCACGACGTCGCCGAGCGTCTTCCAGACGTTCATCTCCATGCGCAACGCCTCGAGGTTGGACGTGTCGGTGAAGTCCATGCGATTGCCGCTGATGGTGGCGGTCTGGAAGAGCGCATCCTTGCGATGGGTGATGGCGGTGACATGGAAGACCGGATTGGTCTTCACGACGCCGTAATAGCCGAGATACTCGCCGTAAGGTCCTTCCTTCTCCACGTAACCGCGCTCGTCGAAATAACCTTCGATGACCATTTCCGCATCGGCCGGGACCATGATGTCGTTGGTCACGCACTTGACGACCGGCAGCGGCGCAGCACGGAGCGAAGAGATCAGCTCCAGTTCGTCGACCGGCTCCTTCATGGTGGCGGAAACCATGTCGATCGGATGGCAGCCGACCACATAGGCGACGTTCAGCCGCTCGCCGCGCCCGGAAGCGGCCATGTACATGATGCGCAGGTCGCTCGGCGCGATCAGGTCGACGCCCGCTTCCTGCGGGCCGCGCAGCATCAGCCGGCGCATGCCGCAATTGTAGCGGCCGTCCTTCGGGTCGATCGTGTAGTCGATCGTCGCGGAAATGTAGGGCGCGCCGTCGAGAGCGTGCTGCACGTGCACCGGCAGCTTGAGGAGGTCGGCGTCAGTGCCGGTCAGCACCACCTGCTGCACGGGCGCTTCGTCCTTGGAGAGTTTCACCAGTTCCGGCTTCAGCGATAGGCGGCGACGCATCTCGAGCGCCACGTCACCGGCCGGCACGCCGAAAGCCTTTGCGAGACGGGAACGGCTGCCGACCACGTTGCCGATCAGATGCTGGCCTTCCGGGCCCGTATTCTTGAACCAGACGGCCTTCGGATTGTTCTGCAGGATCGCCGCGACATCGGCCAGATCGACCTTCTCCTCGCGGATCTCAAGCTCGTCGGAGCCCAGGCTCTCGACGAAATTCCTCAGCCGGAAACGGTCGAGATCAAGCGCGGCGGCGGATTGAGTTGTCGTATTGGCGGTCATTCTTCCTCTCCCGAAAACGCGTTTCTGCGCAGGACGTTTTCTAGCCAGAACAGTTGATTAAATCAAACATAATTATACAATGTTGGATCAGGTCGCCGCGGGGAGGTGTGAGAGGTCGCGGCCTGGGCGGGTTACGTCAAGGTTGCCAGGATCCCGCAGCAGTGAACCCTTTGACCCCACGGTTCGTTGTATTGGCGGAAGCGGCGCCCGCCGCTTTCATTCGTGCCGGCAGCCGGGCGCGCATCGGCACAAATAAACGCGCAAAAGTATATGTTTTTTAAGCTACAACCGCTTCCGCCGTTGGACGCCGCATCAAGGCTCATGCTAGAACGAATTCAAGGATAGGCTGTCAGGTTTCAGATGCACAAGCGAATGGCGTTCCTCCTGCAGACGATCGGCTTCGGATAGGCATCATGACTTCCAAGACGATCGCCGAAAAAAAGGACGACTATATTCAGTCTTTCTTGAGCCGTCGGTTTTCGCCCGCCGAGGTTTACGGGATTGCGACCCTCGGCGTGCTGATCGCGTTCGGGCTGCGCATCTCGCTGCATGGCATCCTCGACGAAAGGGCGCCTTTCACGTTCTTCATTCCACCGATCCTGGTTGCCGCCCTTATCGGGGGCTTGCGCGCCTCGCTTTTCGCGGTGGCCCTTTCCGTTCTGGCAGCCTACGTCATCAAGGAGTTGACACCGCGGGGAGCCGTCTTTTCGGAAATGGCCATGCTCAGCGCAATCGGCGTGGTGATCGCACTGGTGGGTGAAATCCTTCACTCCGCCCGCAAGGCGATCGGAAAAGCCCAGGCGAAGGCTGAATCCCGCGAAGCCCATCTTCGCTCCGTCCTCGACACCGTCCTCGATGCCAGCATCGTCAGTACAAAGGACGGGACAATCGTCTCCTTCAACGCCGCAGCAATCCGCCAGTTCGGCTACAGCGAAGAAGAGGTGGTCGGCCAGAACCTGCGCATGCTGATGCCGGAACCCTACCACCGCGAACACGACGGTTATATGGAAAGGTATCTGAAGACCGGCGAAAAGCGGATCATCGGCATGGACCGCGTGGTCGTCGGGCGACGCAAGGACGGTTCGACCTTCCCGATGAAGCTCGCTGTCGGCGAGACCCATACCGGCGGGGAAACCTTCTTCACCGGTTTCGTGCGCGACCTGACCGAACGCGAGGAATCGGCCGCACGCCTGCAGGAGATCCAGGGAGAGCTCGCACGGCTCGCCCGCCTCAATGAAATGGGTGAAATGGCATCCACCCTCGCCCACGAGCTGAACCAGCCCCTCTCGGCGATCGCCAACTATGTGCATGGTTGCGCACGCCTCCTGCGAGACATGGACGAAGCCGTCGCGGTGCGCATGCGCGAAGCGCTGGAAGAGACCGCGCGCCAGTCGCTGAGAGCAGGCCAGATCATCAAGCACCTGCGGGAATTCGTCACCAAGGGCGAGACTGAAAAGGCGCCGGAGAACATCCGGCGCCTGGTGGAAGAAGCCGGCGCCCTGGCGCTGGTCGGCTCGCGCGAAAAAGGTGTCCGGGTGATTTTCGAGTTCGCGCAAGGACCGGAAATGGTCACCGTCGACCGCATTCAGGTCCAGCAGGTGCTCATCAACCTGATGCGCAACGCCGTCGAGGCAATGCGCGACAGCCAGCGGCGGGAACTGGTCATCCGCACCCTCCAGGAGGGCGAAGACATGATCCAGGTGATCGTCCAGGATACCGGCCCCGGCATTCCCGAAGAGATCTCCGGGCAGCTTTTCAAACCCTTCGTCACCACCAAGGCCGGCGGCATGGGGATAGGGCTCTCGATCTCCAAGCGCATCGTCGAAGCGCATGGCGGCGAGATGACGGTGACGCGCAATGCGGCCGGAGGAGCGACGTTCCGTTTCACACTCCCGATCGACAAGGAGGAACGCGACAATGCAGACGGGTGACTACACGATCCATATCGTCGACGACGAGGAGCCGGTCAGAAAGTCTCTTGCCTTCATGCTGACCATGAACGGCTTCGCCGTGCGCATGCATGAAACCGCCTCGTCCTTCCTGCAGTTCGCGCCGAGTGTGCGAAACGGCGTTCTGGTCACCGACCTCAGGATGCCGGACATGACCGGCGTCGAACTGATCCGCAAGCTGACAACCAGCCGGACCGGCATTCCTTCGATCGTCATCACCGGCCACGGCGACGTGCCGATGGCGGTGGAGGCGATGAAGGCCGGCGCCGTCGACTTCATCGAAAAACCGTTCGGCGACACGGTGATCATCGAAGCGATCCAGCGGGCTGCCGAGCTTCTGTCGGATAAAATGCTCGACACGGACGACCTGGCCGAGGTTCAGACGCGGCTTGATAGCCTGAGCGACAGGGAGAGGCAGGTGCTGGCGGCCGTGGTTGCCGGCCTGCCGAACAAGTCGATCGCCTACGATCTCGACATCAGCCCACGGACCGTCGAGGTGCATCGCGCCAACGTCATGGCCAAGATGAAGGCGAAAAGCCTGCCGCAACTCGTTCGCATGGCGATAGCTGCCGGTTTCGGCCCCAACTGAACGCGGAAAAATATTGAAATTTCTTGATCTATCGCAAAGCGCTGCGCCCCACGCAGGCCCTAGATGTCTGATTTGAGCGGCTCTCCGGCTGCCCCCATCCCCGCGGGAAGTTTTGTGTTATCACAAGCGAGAAGCATAGTCGTCATCGCGCCCGATCTCGGTCTCAGGCAGTCGTTGACATTCGCACTCGAGGTAGAGGGCTACCGCGTCGAGGCCCATGATTCCTGGTGCAACGGCAATATCATCGCCAGCCCGACGCTCTGCATGATCATCGACGACCAGGTGCTGCGCTCCTGCACCAATGCCCGGCAGCACCTGCACCAATGGGGTCAGGCCGTGATCCTGCTGACCGACGGCATGTCTCCACCCATCGAAGACGAACTGGGGCCGATCCTGAGCCTCGCCAAGCCGTTCAACGGCGCCGATCTTGTCAGCCTCGTCAAAAGCCTTGCGCTCGCCGCCTGAGCCACGTTCGCAGCTTTGCCCCGCTGCCCCTACGTAAATACCCCTAGTGATACAAACGAATTTTTCCCCGACCCGTCTTCTGTCATCTTGATGATCACAGCAAGGGGAGACGTGAAGATGCAAACCGCAGCCGCTCATGCCACGAAGTTGGAGCTCACCAAGAGCCAGATCGTGATCGCATCCCCGACCGCGGGCCTCCTCCGGGCCAATACCGTGACGACCTTCAATGCCGGTGCCGAAATCTATGCCCCCGGCGACAAGGCAGGAACGTTCTATCACGTCGAATTCGGTGCCGTGCGGATCCACCGGCTGCTGTCCGACGGAAGGAGACAGGTCATCGCCTTCCATCTGGCCGGGGAGACTTTCGGCTTCGAGGCTGACCGGACCCATAGTTTCTTCGCCGAAGCCATCGCTCCGACGGGCTTGCGCGCCATCAGCCGCGCCGCCAACGACCAGGCCTTGCCGGAACTGCTTTCGCTGGCGCTGCGCGGCATGCTGCGCGCCCAGGAACATATCATGATGATCGGCCGCCAGACGGCGGTGGAACGGATCGCCGGCTTCCTCGTCGACATGTCGGAACGCCAGGGCGGACTGGAACACTTCGACATTCCCATGACCCGGCTTGATATAGCCGACTATTTAGGCCTGACGATCGAAACGGTGTCGCGCGTGTTCGCAAAACTCCGTACGGCCGGCCTTATCAAACTGCGGAGCATTCGTTGCATCGAGATCAAGAAGCACGAAGCACTCCGCAGCCTCTGCGCATGACATGAAATGATAATACGCATGGCATTGAAATAGCATTGAAATGGCAGTGCATGAGCGGACGAACGGCGGTTGTCCGTAGACTTGAAAGTGCATACCTCCTCGATTTCAGGATATTCCTCCCTGACTGCTGAGCGGCAGGTCGTCTCCCCCGACGGCCTGCCGCAAAGTCGTGCCTGACGATCAGCCGCGCCCTGCGCCGAGCTCATCGAGCAGACCGCGCATCTTCCGCACGATCTCGCTGCTCGTCTCATGCGAAATCGGCGCCTGGAAACCGAAGGCGATGGCACGCTCGTCCGTGCTTTCGACGGGCCGTCGGCAGGAACTGTGGACCTCGTGTACCCCGGTTTCCCGAACCACCCGCTCGACGGTCGATAGATTGATGCCGCCGCCGGGCATGATCGACACCCGGTCTCCCGCCCGCTCCACCAGCATTTTCAGCATGTCGATCCCGTCCGGCCCGCTGACCTTGAGGCCGGAGGTCAGGATACGCTCGACGCCCAGCTCGACCGCCTGTTCCAGCGCCTCGAACGGATCCGGTACCAGATCGAAAGCGCGGTGAAGCGTCACGCCGAGGCCTTGGGCATGCGCCATCAACCGCTTGAGCAAGGGCATGTCGAGCGTCATGTCCGGACGGCTGGCACCAATCACGACGCCTGCAAGGCCCGCCGCCCGCACCGCATCGATATCGGCCATCATCGCCGCCTCGTTGTCGGCGTCATAGACGAAGCTGCCGGCGCGCGGCCGGATGATCGCATAGACCGGGATCGGCGCCCTGGCGGCAAGCGCGATCATGCCCGGCGGCGGCGTCAGGCCGCCGACATCGAGTGCAGCGCAGAGTTCGATCCGGTTCGCGCCGCCGGCGATTGCGGCCGCCAAACCTTCGGGACTATCGACGCAGACTTCGAGCAGGATGGACAGAATCAGTCTCCTTGATAACCGTCACCTTCGTGACCTCAGACGGCGCTTTCGCGACCGTGGACGGCACCCTCGTGACCGTAGACGGCACTTTGATGGCCGAGCACCGCAGCGCCCACCAGCCCGCCATCCTCCTGCCGCAGCGCCGGCGTCACCAGCGGGTGATCGAAACGGTTGAGGATGCGCTTGCGCACCGCCTGGTCGAGCGCATCGATGAGCGGCGTAACCGAGGCAAGCCCGCCGCCGACCGGCACGATCGAGGCACCGGTGACATTGACCGACAGGGCCAGCGGGTCGGCGATCAGTTCGAGATAGACGGCGACGGTCTTCGCCGCCCTCGCCTCGCCCACCTGCCAGTCTGCGAGGATTCGATAGCTCGTCTCCTCGCAGCCGTGCAGGAAATGATGCAGCCGCTCGATGCCGCGTGCCCCGCCGATCGTATCGACGCAGCCGGACTGGCCGCAGCCGCAGGCAAAGCGCGGAACATGAACAGTCTCGCCGTCGAGTTCGACGCTCGTGTTGAGGATCGGTCCGTGGCCCCACTCGCCGGTGACGCCGCCCGCCCCGCGCACCAGCCGCCCGTCGATTGCGAGGCCCCCGCCGATGCCGGTACCCATGATGGCGCAGAACACCACCGAATGGCCGCGCCCGACGCCCTCATTGGCTTCGGCAAGTGTCAGGCAGTCCGCGTCATTGGCAGCGACTACCGGCCTTCCGAGAATCGCCGAAAGTTCGTCGCCGATCCGCCGTCCGGTGATGCAGGGAATATTGGCAGAGGTGGCGATGCCGTTTCTGGGATCGATGAGGCCGGCGATCGACAGCGCCAGCGGCGAAGCCGGATCGCCGGAACCCGCATTGCGCTCGATCAGCGCCGAAAGCGAGGCTGCAAGATCGTCCCAGCTTGCAGCCGGAGTCGCCACCTTTTCGAGCGGCACCAGCGCGCCGGGCGCCGGCGAGACCGCGAATTTCATGAACGACCCGCCGATATCGACGCAGAAGACCGGCCTTGCCGGCCCAACCTGGCCTGTCGTGCGGGGTGTTGCGGCGATGCTCATTTGCGCGGATCCAGAAGGTCGCGAAGGCCGTCGCCGAGGATGTTGAAGCCAAGCACGGTGATCATGATCGCCAGGCCCGGAAACAGCGACATCCAGATGTTGAGGCCGAGATAGTTGCGGCCGTCGCTCATCATCGCGCCCCATTCGGGAAGCGGCGGCTGGGCGCCGAGGCCGAGGAACGACAGGCTTGCGGCCGACAGGATGACGGTGCCGGCAGTCAGCGTCGACTGCACGATGATCGGTCCGATCGCGTTGCGCAGGATGTAATGGCTCATGATACGGCGGCGCGAGATGCCGAGCGAGACGGCGGCTTCGACATAATCCATGCCCTTCAAGCCCAGCGTCAGGTTGCGGCTCAGGCGTGCGTAGACCGGCACGGAGAAAATGGCAATGGCGATCAGAAGGTTGATCAGGCTGCTGCCGAGCACGCTGACGATCAGGATGGCGAGGACGATGCCCGGAAAGGCAAACAGGATGTCCATCGTCCACATGATCGCCTGGTCGACATACCGGCCGCTCATGCCCGAGAGGATGCCGAGCGGCACGCCGACAATCACCGCCAACCCGACGGCCAGAACCACCTCGGCCAAGGAAATGCGCGCTCCGAAAATGACACGGGCGAAGATGTCGCGGCCGTTGTCGTCGGTGCCGAACGGATGCGCCAGCGATGGCGGCTCCATGATTGCAAGCAGGTCCTGGACATAGGGATCGGCCGGCGCGATCAGCGGCGCGAAGATCGCGGCGAGCACGATAATGCCGATCAGGAAGCCGCCGATGGTGATGCTGCGATGGATCGCCATCCAGCGCAGTCCCCGGTAGACCGCTGGCCGGCGCGACGCGATATCGGTGTCAACAGATGCCATCAGTCGAACCTTATCTTCGGGTTGAGGAAGGCGATCAGCATCTCCGCCAGGAAGTTGATGACGACCACGCCGGTGACGGCAACGAGCGTCACGCCCTGGATGACCGGATAATCGCGGTAACGCACGGCATCGACGAGGAAACGCCCGATGCCCGGCCAGTTGAAGACGGATTCGGTCACGACCGCGCCACCCATCAGGCTGCCGAAATTCAAGCCGACGATGGTGATGATCGGCAGCAGGGCATTGCGCAGCGCATGGCCCCAATAGATGTTCCTCGGCAGGACGCCCTTGGCATAGGCGGTGCGGATATAGTCCTGGCTCATCACCTCGATCATGCTGGAACGGGTCATGCGGGCGATGACCGCCGTCGGCAGCACGGCGAGCGTGATCGACGGCAGGATGAAGCTCTTCCAGGATGCCGCGCCGAGCAACGGCAGCCAGCCGAGTTGCACGGAGAACGTATTCATCGCCATCAGCGCCAGCCAGAAATTGGCGATCGAGGCGCCGGCAATCGCAAGGATCATCACGATCTGGTCCGGCCAGCCATGCCGGTAGATCGCCGCGATCATGCCTGCCGGCACGCCGATTCCGATGGCGATCAGATAGGCGGTGATCGCCAGTCCGATGGTGAACGGCAGGCGCTCGGCAATTTCGGCGACGACGGGCAGCTTGGACTTGATGGAAACGCCGAGATCGCCCCTCACCGCCCCATAGGCGAAGGAAGCGTATTGCGCCGGCAGACTGCGGTCGAGGCCGAGCCGCACGGTCATGTTATCGACGGCCTCCTGCGTTGCCTCGGGTCCGGCCATCAGCCGCGCCGGATCGCCCGGCAGCGCGCGGATCGCCACGAAGACCAGCAGCGACACGCCGATCAGGATCAGCGGCAGGGCCAGCAATTTCTTGGTGATATAGGCTTTCATCCGCCTTCTACGTTTTCATTCCAGGTTGTCCTACACTGAGAAAGCCCCGCAGCTATCGACGCGACGCCCCCACTCGACGTCATCCTCGGCCTTGTGCCGAGGATCTAACCACGTTTCCAATCAAACGCTGCAGATGCTCGGGACAAGCCCGCGCATGACGGAGGTAATGGCACACGGGCTTTCGAACAGGCCCTCCTCTCCCCGCCGGGAGAGGAGAAACCATTGTCGACTTGCGTTTACTGCTTCTTTGCTTCCTTGACGACGATCAGGCCGCCGGGGATCACCCAGGTGCCCTTGACGCTGGCGCGCGTCGCAAACAGGTCCTGCTTGGTATAGAGCAGAACATGCGGAGCCTGCTCGTTCACCACCTTCTGGGCATCCACATAGATCGCGTTGCGCGCCTTTTCGTCTAGCGCCGAAGCTGCCTTGTCGATCAGCTCGTCAAGCTTGGCATCGGAGAAGAAGCCGAGGTTCGCACCGGCGGGCGACGCGCTCTTCGTGTAATAGAGCGGGCGGAACTGCAGGTCGGCGCCGTTGACGCCCGACGACCAGGAGGCGATCGACGAACCGATATTGTCCTTCTCCTTGCCGGCCGGATCCTGGAAAGCTGCCTTCGACCAGACGCCGCCTTCCATCTTGCGCACTTCGAGCTTGACGCCGGCCTTGGCCCACATCGCCTGCAGCAGTTCGCCGATGCGCGATTCCTGCTCCTGCACGATGGTCGACATCGCGAAACCGTCCGGATAACCGGCCTCCTTCAGCAGCTGCTTGGCCTTCTCGACATTGTAGGGATAGGGATTGAGCGTCTTGTCATAACCGGGGGTGACCGGAGCGAGCGGCGAATTCGCCGGCGTCGCATAACCGTTCATGAACGCCTTGACGATGCCGTCGCGGTCGGTCGCATAGTTCAGCGCCTGACGGACGCGCACATCGTCGAGCGGCTTCAGCTTGGTGTTGAGCGAGACCCAGAAGACGGCCGAACCGTCGGTCGTCGAGAGCTTCATCTCCGGGTTCGCCTTGACCTGCGCGGCAAAGGCGGCCGGGAACGGGTTGATGACGTCGGCATCGCCCGTCTGCAGCGCCATGTTCATCACCGAAGGCTCGGCCGTCCAGGTCCATTTGATCTGGTCTTCGCCCTTCGGCGCGCCGCCCCACCAGTCGGTGTTCTTGGCCTGGATCACGTATTCGCCGGACTTGTATTCCTGCAGCTTGTAGGGACCGGTGCCGACAGCCTTGGAGCCGACCGTGCCGGCTGCATCGGCCGTCGGGCTGACCATCAGGCAGGGACCGGTCGACAGAAGTGCCAGGAAGGCCGGGTACTGGGTCTTCAGCTTGAACTGAACGGTCAGCGGATCGACGGCGGTGACGCCTTCGAGGAAGGTGCGCAACCGGCCGCTCGCGGCAAGGCCGCGCTTGGTATCGAGGTGACGGGTGAAATTCTTGACCACGGCGTCGGCATCGAAGGCCGTACCGTCATGGAATTTTACGCCCGGACGCAGCTTGAAGGTCCAGACGAGACCGGAAGCGTCTGCCGACCATTCGGTGGCGAGCGCGGGCTTCAGCGACAGATCGGGATCGCGCTTGATGAGGCCTTCGTACATCGGGTCGAGCAGGGCTGCGGTATAGGTGGCGGTTTGGTCGCCCGGATCCATGGAACGGGGCGCTTCGGTCTGCATGACGTTGAGCGTCGCGGCACTGGCCGCGACTGGAAACACGAGGCTGCCCGCGACTGCGCAGGCAAGCGTGAAATGGCGACTTTTCAAGAACATGGTCATGGTAGTTCACCCTTGGTTTTGTTGACACGGGGGCGGTCGTTGCCGCCTTAGATCATTTTTATAATTTATTGGCGTTGATTTGTTCATTTTCTGAACTTAGTGTCAACCCACCTTCACAAACAGAAAACGGCTGCCTTTGAACGCCTTGCTCACCTCCTCCCAGCGCCAGCTCGTGCGCGTCATCAGCGAGTCCGGCCCGCTCAGCCGGACCGAGATGGCGAACCTGCTGGGCTTGAGCAAGGCGGCGATGAGCGGCATTGCCCGCGACTTGATCGACCTCGGCGTGCTGCACGAAACCGAGACGGTCTATGGCCAGGGCCGCCCGTCGGTACGGCTCGACCTGCATCCGGAATGCGCCTTCTTTGTCGGCATCTCGCTGCTCGAAGATCCGGCGCCGATGATCCTCTGCGACCTCAACGGCAAGATCATCGCCCGCCAGTCGATGCCGCTGTCGCGCGACCCGCAGGTCATCGCCGAGGCGATCACCGAAGGACTGCCGAGACTTCTCGAAACCCATCCGTCAGCGAAGGAAAAACTGTCCGGCATCGGCGTCGCACTCTCCGGCTTCGTCGACGAGACCCAGTCGAACTGCGTGCAGTCCACCCTGCTCAACTGGCAGGACGTGCCGCTCGCAAAGATCATCCGGGAGCGTACCGGCGTCGAGACCTTCATCGAGAACGATGCGAAGGCGGTCGCCGTCAGCGAAAAACTGTTCGGCAGCGCCCGCGAGATCCAGAGTTTCAGCGTGGTCTCTCTGGGCGACGGCATCGGCTGCGCCCATTTCATCGACGGCAAGCTCTATCGTGGCAATCACGGCGGCGCCGGCGAAATCGCCCATTGCACCATCGAGCCGGGTGGCTCGCCCTGCCGCTGCGGCAAGCGCGGCTGCCTCGACACGGCCTCCTCGATGAAGGCGATCAAGGAAATGTCGCGCGCCGAAGGGCTCGAATGCGTCTCGCTGTCCGACATCGAGAACGAGGCCTCGACCGGCAATGCGGCCGCGATCCGCATCCTGCACCGCGCCGGCTCGGGGCTGGGACTGGCAATCGCCAACCTCATCCAGATCAACGACCCCGGCCTGATCCTGATCACCCATGTCGAAGGTTCGTTCGACGGCCTGTTCGGCACGGTGGTCAACCAGGCGATCGAAACCAACGTGCTGCCGCGCTACGCCGGCCAGACGCCGATCCGCATCAAGCGCGTCGATGGCGATGTCTGGGCGCGAGGCGCTGCCAGCATCGCAGCCCATAATTTCCTGATCGGCCCCAACTCCAACTGAGGTTTCCCATGCGTATCGCTGTCGGCGGCATCCATATCGAATGCAGCACCTACAATCCGGTTCTCAACGAGGAAAAGGATTTTCGCGTCGTGCGCGGCGAGGAGCTGACGGCAGCCCCCTATTTCGCCTTCCTCAAGGATTACGACGCCGAGTTCCTGCCGACCATCCACTGCCGCGCCATTGCCGGCGGTCCGGTCTCCCGCTCCACCTATGAGCGTTTCAAAGCGGAATTCCTCGATCGCCTGAAGCCGTTGTTGCCGCTCGACGGTCTCTATCTCGCCATGCACGGCGCCATGTATGTGCAGGGCATGGAAGATGCCGAGGGCGACTGGATCACCGCCGCCCGCGACCTGGTCGGCCCGGACTGCACGGTCTCGGCCAGCTACGACCTGCACGGCAATGTCAGCCAGCGGATTATCGATGCGCTCGACATGTATTCCACCTACCGCACCGCGCCGCATATCGACGTCGAGGAGACCATGCGCCGCTCGGTGAAGATGCTGGTCGAAAGCCTGAAGACCAGCGTCAAGCCGGTACTGCTCTGGGCGCCGATCCCGGTCGTCTTGCCCGGCGAGCGCACCTCGACGGTCGATGAGCCAGCAAAAAGCCTCTACGCGATGATGCCGGAAATCGACGCGATCGACGGCGTCTGGGATGCGTCGCTGATGGTCGGCTACGTCTGGGCAGACGAACCGCGCGGCACGGCCGCCGCGATCATGACCGGCACCGACCGCACTGTGCTCGAGCGGGAAGCCAAGCGCGTCGCCAAGGCCTATTGGGACGCGCGCGAAAAATTCGTGTTCGGCTGCGAGACCGGCTCCATCCAGGACTGCGTCGACAAGGCGATCGCCGCCAAGACCGCTCCGGTCGTGCTTGCCGAATCCGGCGACAACCCAACCGGCGGCGGCGTGGGTGATCGTGCCGAGGTGCTGGCCGACCTGATCGAGAAGAAGGCGACCGGCGTCGTCTTCGCCGGCATCGCCGACAAGGCGGCGACCGAGGCCTGCTATGCCGCCGGCATCGGTGCCGAACTCGACCTCACGATCGGCGCCTCGCTGGATACGATCGGCAGCAAGCCGGTCGAGGCCAGGGTGAAGGTGCAGTTCCTGCACGAGACAACAGACCTTGCCGACCGCCAGGCGGTGGTCGCGATCGGCGGCATCGAACTGGTCCTCTCCGCCAAGCGCCGCCCCTACCACTACATCGCCGATTTCACCCGGTTGGGCCTCGATCCGAACGGTGCCAAGATCATCGTCGTGAAGTCCGGCTATCTCTCCCCGGAACTGGCGCCGATCGCCAACCCCAACCTGATGGCGCTGTCACCGGGCGTGGTCGACCAGTTCGTCGAACGCCTGGAGCGCCACCGCAAGCTGAAGCCGACCTACCCCTTCGACAGGGATTTTACCTACGAGCCGCAGGTGTTCGTTTCGGCGCGGTCTGCGGGGCGGTGATTTCGGAAGGTCTGCGGACTGGTTAAGCCACCCACGGAGCTCTCGGTCGCCCCATCAGTGCCCACCGCACCCGCCCTCATCCCTGTGCTTGTCACAGGGATCCAGCAGCACCGCGTCTGCGGTGCAGAAGAGTCTTTTCAGCCCAAGGACTTGGGCTGACTGGATTCCTGTGACAAGCACAGGAATGAGGAATTGGAGGCAGGCGCACGATCACCAAGGTGACGCTGAACAATCTCCGAATTGACGATGAAAATGTCTCAGCCTTCTTCATGGGCCATGACGACGCACTCGCGTGTTGGACGAACAGCTCACTCAAAACGGGGACGTTTTCACCACTCTCGAAAAATTCCCCGCCCGCGTCCAAACACTTAGCCGCATTCCCTTCCCCCTCCATCCCCGCATCCCGCAGCCACCCGCATAATCCCCCCGTCATCGGATGGGAAACCGGGTTCGCGAACCGGCCGCATCATCCGGCTCGCAAGGTCCGGTTTCCGGTGACGGTCGAGGAAGCGGTTTAGGGGCCTGACAATCCCCGGAAATCGCGGAAAACGACCGGGGCAGGCGGAAAGCCTGAATACCCAATACCCCCAAATACCCGCCTGCCCCATTCCCACGAAAACGGAACCGCCGGATTTTCATCCGCGCGGCCAAAAGTGCTGCCTGGAAAAAAGGTCGTGACGTTGGCCGGCCGCCTACTCCCCGGCAGCCGCGAATACCGCGCTGGCGTCGCTGACGATCGCCACGTGCGAATAGGCCGCCTGCCCAGCCGCTGCCGCATCGGCGCGGATGATGGAGGTGACGATCTGGTCGTGCTCCTCGTAGGATTTCGCAAGACGCCCCGGCAGGCGGAACTGTGCGCGGCGGAAGGGTGCGAGCCGCGCCCGCGTCTGCGTCACCATCTCGAAGACGTGGTCGTTATGGGCGCCGCGATAAAGCCTTGTGTGGAATTCGGTATTGTGCGCCGCATAGTCTTCCTCGGCGCCGGCATGCACCAGCCGCATCGAGCCGCGGTGATCGAGCTCCAGCGCCCGCCGTTCATCGACCGTCATCCGCTCCGCCGACAGCCGGGCGCAAATGCCTTCGAGCTCGGCCATCGCCTCGAACATCGAATGCAGATAGGTCCCGGTCACATTGGTGACGACGGCGCTGCGGTTTGGCTCGCGCCCGACAAGGCCCATGGCACCGAGCTCGCGCAGGGCCTCGCGCACCGGCGTTCGGGACACCTCGAAACGCGAGGCGAGCGTGATCTCGTCGAGCTTCTCCCCGGGCAGGATGGCGCCCGTGACAATCATGTCGGCGATGGCGCGCACCATCTGTTCGACGGTGGTTCCGGTACGGATGACTTCTCTGCGCCTGACCTGCTTCACGGGACGATTCTACTTAACGCTCACAACCTGCATACAGATGCCGTTCCGGATTCGATAAGTCAAATGACGCCGGCAAGACATTGGTAGTTTTCAGCTTTCTGACGCCAGAAAATCCCACCGTCAATTGCCGTATTGCCCAAATGCGAGATTGCTGAACAAATAATAATGATTGATTATTTATTAAGCGAAGACGCGATGAATCTGTATGCACTTTTCATCCTCGTCTTTTCGTCGGGAAAAATTCGAACGCAATAACAATAGCTTGAAGCCTGGCACGCACATTGCATGCACTTTTCTGTACCCGTTCGAAACCGGCCCAGCGCCGCAAGGAGCATTCCGATGACCAAACTCCTTCCCATGAACCGCCGCAATTTCCTCCAGGCTTCCGCTGCCGGCCTGGCCGCCGGCACCGTGCCCGGCCTGTTCGGCTCGCAGGCCATGGCGCAGACGGCACTCACCGTCGGCTTCATCTATGTCGGCCCCAAGGACGACTATGGTTACAACCAGGCCCATGCCGAGGGTGCGGCCGTCATCAAGAAGATGCCGGGCATCACACTGGTCGAAGAGGAAAACGTCCCGGAAACCGTCGATGTCCAGAAGACCATGGAATCGATGATCAATCTCGACGGCGCCACCCTGCTCTTCCCGACCTCCTTCGGTTACTTCGACCCCCATATGCTGGCGATGGCCGCGAAATATCCGAAGGTGCAGTTCCGCCATTGCGGCGGCTTGTGGACCGAAGGCAAGCATCCGGCCAATACCGGCTCCTATTTCGGCTATATCGGCCAGGGCCAGTATCTGAACGGCATCGCCGCCGGCTATGCGTCGAAGAGCAAGAAGATCGGCTTCGTCGCCGCCAAGCCCATCCCGCAGGTCGTCCAGAACATCAACTCCTTCCTGCTCGGCGCCCGCTCGGTCGATCCGAACATCACCTGCCAGGTGATCTTCACCGGCGAATGGTCGCTCGCCGTCAAGGAAGCCGAAGCCACCAACGCGCTGATCGACCAGGGCGCCGACGTCATCACCTGCCATGTGGACAGCCCGAAGGTGGTCGTCGAGACGGCTGCCGGCCGTGGAGCCTTCATCTGCGGTTACCACGCCAACCAGAGCGCGCTCGCCAAGGACAAGTACCTGACCGGCGCCGAATGGGCCTGGGGCAATGTCTATACCAACTTCATCAAGGCGGCCCAGAGCGGCGGCAAGCTCGGCAATTTCGTCCACGGCGGCCTGAAGGACGGCTTCGTCAAGATGAGCCCGCTCGGACCCGCCGTTTCCGCTGAAGGCCGCAAGAAATTCGAGGCGACGCTCGCCGAGATCATGTCCGGCAAGTTCTCGGTCTTCAAGGGCCCGATCAAGGACAACAAGGGCAATGTCGTCGTCACCGCCGGCAAGTCGTTTGCCGAGGATGCGATCGAACTGGAAAGCATGGGTTATCTGGTCGAGGGCGTCGTCGGGTCCACGTCCTGACCTGATGTCCTGACCTTACGTCCCTAACCTCACGTCAAGGGGGAGAAGCGCCATGACGGCCGAAACGAACGATCCGGGACTGCCCATCGCGGCGGGGGGGCAGGCGTCCCTCCGCCCCCTCCTCGAATGGCTTGCGCGACGGGCGGAACCCGTGGCGATCGGGCTCGTGGCGATCCTGATCGGCCTGGCGCTTTTCTCCCTCTTCATCCTGGCGATCGGCAAGTCGCCGGTCACCCTCTTTCAGCTCATGTACACGGGCGGTTTCGGAAGCTGGTTCTCGATCCAGAACAGCCTTTCCCGTGCCGCCCCTCTTCTGTTGACCGCACTTTGCGTCGCGCTGCCGGCAAGGCTCGGCCTCGTCATCATCGGTGCCGAGGGGGCGGTGGTGCTCGGCGGCGTCGCGGCGGCGGCCAGCGCCATGCCCTTCGTCGGCGTGGTGCCGCCGATCATGCTCTTCGTCTTCATGGCCATCGCCGCCATGGTCGTCGGCGGCATCTGGATCGGCTTTGCAGGCTTCCTGCGCCACTATCGCGGCGTCAACGAAACGATCTCCTCGCTGCTCCTGGCCTATATCGCGATTGCCCTGATGAACCAGTTCGTCGAAGGGCTGCTGCGCGATCCGGCCAGCTTGAACAAGCCGTCGACCAAACCCCTGCCGAAGGAATACATGCTCGGCCACATCCCCGGCATGGACGTCCATTGGGGCCTCGTCATCGGCGTCCTCGCCTGCATCCTCTCCTGGGTGCTGATCGAGATCACCAGCTTCGGTTTTGCCGCCCGCATCGCCGGCGGCAATGTCCGCGCCGCGCAGATCCAGGGCCTGCCGGTCGGCAAGCTGATCGTCGGCTTCACCGCGATTGCCGGCGGTTTTGCCGGCCTCGCGGGCATGATCGAGGTCGCAGCAGTGCAGGGCAGCGCCAACGCCTCGCTTGCCGCCGGCTACGGTTACACCGGCATCCTCGTCGCCTTCCTGGCCCGGCACAATCCGCTGGCGATCATCCCGGTCGCCATCCTGCTCGGCGGCATCGCCGCCTCGGGCGGCCTGATCCAGCGGCGCATGGGGCTTCCGGATGCCACCGTCCTGGTGCTGCAGGGCACGCTCTTCATCGTCATCCTGTTCTGCGAGACCTTTTACGGCCGCTTCAAGATCTTCAATCCCGACCTCTGGAAAAGGAGCTGACCGATGGAAGACACAGGTATCGGTCTCTGGGGCGTGCCGCTGGCGATCTTCGCTGGCGCCATCCGCGTCTCCACCCCCTTCATCTTCGTCTCGCTCGGCGAGACGATCACCGAGCGCTCCGGCCGCATCAATCTCGGGCTCGAAGGCACGCTCGTTTTCGGCGCCATGACGGCTTACGCGGTCGCGGTCATGACCGGTTCGCCGACATTAGGCGTGCTGGCGGCCATGGCGACCGGCGCCATCTTCGGCACCATCCACGGCTGGATCTGCAAATGGCCGAAGGTCAACGATATCGCGATCGGCATCGCCATGATGCAGTTCGGCCTGGGGCTTGCCTTCTTCCTCGGCAAATCCTTCATCCAGCCTGTCGCGCCGAAACTGCCCTCCATCCCGCTCGGCGGCTGGTCGGCAACACCTCAGGTTCAGGCGGCGCTCAACATCAACGTGCTGTTCTTCATCGGCGCCGCACTCGCCCTCTTCCTCTGGTGGGCGTTCAGGAACACCCGCATCGGCCTCATCCTTCGCGTCGTCGGCGACAGCACCGATGCGGCCCGCGCCATGGGCATCAGCCCGGACCGTGTCCGGCTTCTGGCGACCGCCGCCGGCGGCTCGCTCGCCGCGATCGGCGGCGCCTACCTGTCGCTCTATTACCCCGGCTCCTGGAACGAAGGCATTTCCTCCGGCCAGGGCCTGATGGCCGTGGCGCTGGTCATCTTCGCCCGTTGGAACCCGATCGGCTGCTTCCTCGCCGCCCTGCTTTTCGGCGGTGCCGGCGCTCTTGGCCCCGCCCTGCAATCGGTCGGTGTCACGCAAGGGTACTACCTGTTCTACGCGGCACCCTACGTGCTCACCCTCATCATCCTGATCGCGACCTCCTCGCCCACCCGCTCGCTTGCCGGTGCGCCGGGCGCGTTGTCGCTGACGAAATAAGGGAGATCGGTCATGAACGGATTGGGCGGCCTCAACAAATCGGAGCACGGCGTCGGTATCGGCCTCGTCCAGCTCCAGCTTCCGGTAACGGTTACGAGGGCGGATCTCGCCCGCCAGACGCAGGTGATCGTCGATCTGGTCGCCAAGGCCCGGCGCAACCAGCCGGGCATGGACCTCGTCGTTTTTCCCGAATACGCGCTGCACGGGCTTTCGATGGACATCAATCCGGAGATCATGTGCACGCTCGACGGCCCGGAAGTCGCGGCCTTCCGCAAGGCCTGCAGGGACCATGCGATCTGGGGCTGCTTCTCGATCATGGAGCTGAACCCGGGCGCCATGCCCTATAATTCCGGCATCGTCATCGACGATAACGGCGACCTGAAACTCTATTACCGCAAGATGCACCCCTGGGTGCCTGTGGAACCCTGGGAGCCTGGCGATTTCGGCATTCCGGTGATCGACGGACCGAAAGGCGCCAAGCTCGCCCTGATCATCTGCCATGACGGCATGTTCCCGGAAATGGCCCGCGAATGCGCCTACAAGGGCGCCGAGATCATGATCCGCACCGCCGGCTACACCGCGCCGATCCGCGAAAGCTGGAAATTCACCAACCAGTCAAACGCCTTCTGCAATCTGATGGTGACGGCGAGTGTGTGCATGTGCGGCTCGGACGGCACGTTCGATTCCATGGGCGAAGGCATGGTCTGCAATTTCGACGGCACGATCATCGCCCACGGCACGTCCGGCCGGGTCAACGAGATCATTACCGCGGAAGTCCGCCCCGACCTGGTGCGCGAGGCCCGGCTCGGCTGGGGTGTCGAGAACAACATCTACCAGTTCGGCCATCGGGGTTACGTCGCGGTCGCGGGCGGCGCAGGCGATGCGCCCTACACCTACATGCACGATCTGATCGCCGGGAAATACAGGCTGCCCTGGGAAGACGCGGTGAAGGTCACCGACGGCACGTCCTGCCGCTTCGACAAACCCGTGCGATCTTATGGCGAGACATTCAAGCTGGCTGGCGAATAGGAGAGACAATGATGGACGCGATGGTTGAAACCAAAGGGCATTATATCGACGCCGATCCCTATGCCTGGCCCTATAACGGCGATTTGAGACCCGAAAACACCGCCCTCATCATCATCGACATGCAGACCGATTTCTGCGGCAAGGGCGGTTATGTCGACCACATGGGTTACGACCTGTCGCTGGTGCAGGCGCCGATCGAGCCGATCAAGACGGTGCTCGCCGCCATGCGGGCCAAGGGCTACCACATCATCCACACCCGCGAGGGCCACCGCCCGGACCTCGCCGACCTGCCCGCCAACAAGCGCTGGCGCTCGCAGCGCATCGGCGCCGGCATCGGCGATCCCGGCCCCTGCGGCCGCATCCTGACGCGCGGCGAGCCCGGCTGGGACATCATTCCCGAACTCTACCCGATCGAGGGCGAAGTGATCATCGACAAGCCGGGCAAGGGCTCGTTCTGCGCCACCGATCTGGAACTCATCCTCAACCAGAAGCGCATCGAAAACATCGTGCTGACCGGCATCACCACCGATGTCTGCGTCTCGACCACGATGCGCGAGGCGAACGACCGCGGCTTCGAATGCCTGATGCTGGAAGACTGCTGCGGCGCCACCGACTACGGCAATCATCTGGCCGCCATCAAGATGGTCAAGATGCAGGGCGGCGTCTTCGGCTCCGTCTCCAATTCGGTTACCTTTGTGAGCCAGCTGCCATGAACAACATTGTCCGCGATACCCCCCTACCCCAGGCCGGCAAGGCGGTCGGCATCGAGACGCTCGGCATGACCATGCGCTTCGGCTCGTTCACCGCGCTCGACAACGTCTCGATATCAGTGCCCGCCGGTTCGTTCCATGCGCTGCTCGGCGAAAACGGCGCCGGCAAATCGACCCTCGTCAAATGCATCATGGGCTTCCACCACGCGACCTCGGGCTCGCTCTCGGTCGACGGCCGCGAAGTCTCGGTCGCCTCGCCCAAGGATGCCGCCACTTACGGGCTCGGCATGGTCTACCAGCATTTTACGCTGGTCCCGTCGCTGACCGGTGCCGAAAACCTGGTGATCAGCCGCACCTCCGTGCCCTCGGTGATCAACTGGGCGAAGGAGCGCAAGGACCTTGCGGCCTTCATGGAGCGCATGCCGTTCCAGATCCCGCTCGAACGGCCGGTAAGCGAGCTCGCGGCCGGCGAAAAACAGAAGCTGGAAATCGTCAAGCAGCTCTATCTCGGCCGCTCCTTCCTGGTCCTCGACGAACCGACCTCGGTGCTGACCCCGGCGGAAGCCGACGAAATGCTCGGCATCGTGCGCGGCATGACCGAACGCGGCGAACTGACCGTGCTGATGATCAGCCACAAGTTCCACGAGGTGACCAAGTTTGCCGACGCGGTGTCGATCCTGCGCCGTGGCAAGCTGGTCGGAACCGGCAAGGTCAGCGAACTTTCCACCTCCGACATGGCGGGGATGATGATCGGCGACGTCAAGCTCGCCGAACTCGACAGCCGCCTGCCGGTGCCGGAGGCGGCGAAATCGGTGCTGAAGGTCGAGCAGGTCAAGGCGCCGGACCGTTCCGGCCTGAAGACGATCGAGATCGACAACCTGACGGTCCGTTCCGGCGAGATCGTCGGCATTGCCGGCATTTCCGGCAACGGCCAGAAGGAGCTCACCGAAATCCTCGCCGGCCAGCGCCCGACCGACCGAGGCACGGTGACCGTCAACGGCGAGGCCTATGGCGCCACAAGGCCGGAAACCCGCAAGAACAATGTCCGCTTCATTCCCGAAGAGCCGCTGCAGAACGCCTGCGCGCCAAAAATGACCGTCAGCGAAAACCTCGCCTTCCGCACCTTCGACCTGAAGGGTGACGGCAAGGATGCGATCTGGCTGAACAAGGGCGAGATGAAGAAGCGCGCAACCTCGCTGATCTCGGATTTCAAGGTGAAGACCGCTTCCTCGTCCTCGCCGATCGCAGCTCTATCAGGCGGCAATGTGCAGCGCGCGGTGCTCGCCCGCGAACTGACCGGCGAGGTCGATCTGCTGATCGTCTCCAATCCATGCTTCGGCCTCGATTTTTCGGCCGTCGCGGAAATCCGCGCCCGCATCATGCGGGCCCGCAATTCAGGAACCGCCGTGCTGCTGCTCTCGGAAGATCTCGACGAACTGCTGGAAATGTCGGACCGCATCATGGTGATCTCGGAAGGCAAGCTGGTCTACGAAACCCCGATCCGCGCCGCCGATATCGGCGTCATCGGCGCCCATATGGCGGGGCATCACTGATGGTCCAGATCAAGGCAGAACCCTTCGCCTTCCCGGCGAAACCCGAGGAGCTGGCGCTAATCGTCATCGACATGCAGCGCGACTTCGCCGAGCCAGGCGGTTTTGGCGCCAGCCTCGGCAACGATGTCGGCCGGATCACCAGGATCGTGCCGGACGTCAAACGCCTCATCCAGGGTTTTCGCGATGCCGGCCTGCCGGTCATCCACACGATGGAATGCCACAAGCCGGACCTTTCCGACCTGCCGCCCGCCAAGCGGGACCGGGGCAATCCGACGCTCAGGATCGGCGATGTCGGCCCCATGGGCCGCGTGCTGATTTCAGGCGAGCCGGGCACGGCGATCATTTCCGAGCTTGCGCCGGTCGATGGCGAAGTGGTGATCGAAAAGCCCGGCAAGGGCGCATTTTATGCCACCGAACTCGGCGAAGTGCTGAAGGAAAAGGGCATCAGCCAGCTCGTCTTCGCCGGTGTGACGACGGAAGTCTGCGTCCAGACGACGATGCGCGAGGCCAACGACCGCGGTTACGAGTGCCTGCTCGCCGAAGAGGCGACGGAGAGCTATTTTCCCGAGTTCAAGGCCGCCGCCATCGCCATGATCCGCGCCCAAGGCGCGATCGTCGGCTGGACCGCCCATGTGGACGACATTCTGGAAGGGATCGCGCCAAAGGGGATGACTAATGCCTGAATCAACCCGCGAACTCCTCACGCTAGGCGGCTGGAAAGATTTGAAATTCGAGCCTTTCCGCGACGAGGTCACCATCCACTGGATCCGCCCCTTCGAGGGTGACCAGCCGGGCGTGGCGCTCTTGAAATACGAGGCCGGTGCCGGCGTTCCCCGCCATCGCCATGAGGGGCTGGAAACCATCCTGGTGCTCGAGGGCGTGCAATCCGACGAGACGGGCGACTACGGGCGCGGCAGCTATATCGTCAATGCGCCCGGCACCGAACACTCCGTCTGGAGCGATACCGGCTGCGTCGTGCTGATCCAGTGGGACCGGCCGGTGATAATACTGGAAGAGGAAATGGCATGATTGCGACACCAGCCTTCGATATCGCCTCGCTTCACGCGTTCTACAAGGATGGCGGCAGTGTCGCGGACATCGTCGAAGCGGTTTTCACGCGCATCGCGGAGGTCGACGATCCCGGCATCTTCATCCATCTGGCCGACAAGGACGCCGTGCTGGCAGAGGCAGCCAGACTCGGCGCCTTCGATCCCGAAAAACCACTCTTCGGCATCCCCTTCGCGGTGAAGGACAATATCGACGTCGCCGGTTTGCCGACCACCGCCGCTTGCCCGGACTATGCCTATCTGCCCGAGAAGGACGCGACCGTGGTCGGCCTGCTCAAGGCGGCCGGCGCTCTTGCCATCGGCAAGACCAATCTCGACCAGTTCGCGACCGGCCTCGTCGGGGTGCGCTCGCCCTATCCGATCCCGAGAAACGCCATCGATGCGAAGCTCGTACCCGGTGGCTCGTCTTCCGGCTCGGCAGTCGCCACCGCCCAAGGCATCGTCAGCTTCGCTTTGGGCACCGATACCGCAGGCTCGGGGCGCATCCCGGCCGGCCTCAACAACATCGTCGGACTGAAGCCGAGCGTCGGTGCGCTGTCGACCAGTGGCGTCGTCCCCGCCTGCCGCACGCTCGACTGCGTCTCGATCTTCGCGCTGACCGCTGATGACGCCTGGACAGTCTTCTCCGTCGCCGCGAAATACGACGAGACGGACGCCTATTCAAAGGTCGTTCCGGCAACCGGCTTCGGCTCCGCCCCCCCGGTGCTGACCATCGGCATCCCTGCCAAGGCGGACCTCCAATTCTTCGGCGATACCGTGATGGAGGCAGCCTATGGCGATGCCGTGTCGATGCTCGCGAGACTCGGACATCGCATCGTCGAAGTGCCTTTCGGCGATTTCTACAAAGTCGCCAACCTTCTCTACGAAGGCGCCTGGGTGGCCGAGCGTTATGCAGCAGTGAAGGATTTCTTCGACACGAAGGAAGAGAGCTTCCACCCGGTAACCCGCAAGATCTACGGCGGCGCCAAATCGCTCTCCGCAACCGACGCCTTCAAGGGCTTTTATGCGCTGCACGCGCTCAAGAAGACACTGGCGCCGCTGATCGCCTCCGTCGACCTCTTCTGCGTGCCGACCGCGCCGACCCACTATACCCGTGCCGACCTGGAGGCGGAGCCGATCCGCGAGAACTCGCGGCTCGGCACATATACGAATTTCGTCAACTTGGCTGACATGTGTGGCATCGCCGTGCCGACCGGCACCCGCGCAGACGGCCTGCCGGCCAGCGTCACGCTGCTCGCCCCCTCCGGTCGCGACGGCCTCACCGCGTCACTGGCCCGTGACCTTCACCAGGCAAGCGGCCTGACCCTCGGCGCCACCGGCTGGCCGCTCCCGGCGCCATCCGAAACGCCTGTTGCCGCAGCAAGCGACGGCCTGATCGACGTCATCGTGGTCGGCGCCCACCTGTCCGGCATGCCGCTCAATTACCAGCTGACCGATCTCGACGGCACCTTCTCCCGCGTCGCGAAAACCTCCGCCGCCTACAAGCTCTACGCGCTCGCCGGCACGGTGCCACCGAAACCCGGCATGGTCCGGGTCGCGGAAGGCGAAGGCGGCGAGATCGAGGTGGAGGTCTGGGAGCTGACGCCGGCGGCCTTCGGCCTGTTCGTCGCGGCAATCCCCGCGCCGCTCGGCATCGGCACCGTCACCTTGTCGGACGGCACCTCGGCCAAGGGGTTCCTCGCCGAACCGTTTGCGCTTCAGGGTGCGCTCGACATCACCGCCTATGGCGGCTGGCGGGCCTATCTCAAGGAATTCGCGTCACTGCCGCGGGTCGGCAAGGCCGGCTGATCGAACTAACTGCGGCCGACTACGCGGCACGTAAATCCGGAAAAGATGCGGATAGGTGGGAACGCCTTCACGCCCCGTCCGTTCGACTGCTGCGCCAATCAGGCGCTGGAGGAGAAATCATGGGTATCGAACAGGCTCCCACAGAAAAGGGCAAAGAATCCGCACGCGGTCTGAAGCAGAGCACCCGCAAGGAAGAGAAGAAGGTAGAGGCTCAAAAGGGATCGGACCTCGCCAAGGGCGCCGACCGTTTCGAGGAGAGGTCGAAGAGTTCGGACGGCAAGAGCGCGGGCGCCAAACAGCGTTAGACCGTAATCACCCTGCCCCTTACATCGACCAGGTCTCGCTGACGCGGCGGATGCATTGCAGCAGACTGACCGTCGGCGGCGTCATCAGGCCCTTCTTGCGACGGTAGACGCGGAACGTCCGCTGCCAGTCGAGTTCGGGCACGTTGACGCGTGCCATGTTGCCCCGTTCCACCTCCTCGCGCACAAGTGGCAGCGGCATCCAGCAGAACATCGCTTCGGAGAGAACCGCGGCCTTCAGGACCGGCACCGAACGGGAGACGATCGCCGGCGGTTTCGGCTCCAGCGCATTGTCGTGGAACCGCCGCTGCCATTCCCGGACGGTCGGCGTTCCCGGTGGCGGCATGGCCCAGTCGAACCCCGCCGCTTCGGCAAGCGTCACATGCTCTCGGCTGATGATCGGATGATCGGACCTGGCAAAGACCGAGACCGTATCGTGCATGATATCGGGCGTCGCGATGACGATGTCGTCGTCAAGATAGGGTTCCGGGGAAATGGCGATGTCGATCGTTCCGCCCTTCAGGCCTTCCAGCACCCGGTCCTCCAGGTCCTCGATCACCTGGTACTGCACTTCCGGATGCTGTTTGCGCATCTCGCCGATCACGGCGATGATGAAGCCGCTGACGACGCTCGCCACTCCGCCGATCCGCACCACGCCGCGGCTGGCGCCCCGCATCTGCTGGATGACGTCGGTCGCATTGCCGATCTCGGACACGACCAGCTTGGCATAGGGCAGCAGCGCATCGCCGAATACGGTCGGCACCACGCCGCGTGTCGTCCGTTCGAACAGGGGAACGCCGTAGCTGTCCTCCAGCCGCTTCAGCATGCGGGTGATCGCCGGCTGGGTCATGTTGAGCGCCGTCGCGGCCGCGCCGAGGCTGCCGCGCCGGGCGCATTCGAGAACGATTTGAGCCGATCGCACATCCAAAGTCATGCCTTGATGTAATGGATTCTTGGATATTCTTCAATTCCAAGATGGGGCGCTATCTGCGACACTTCCCCGACAAGATATGCGCTCAGGGTGGCAACCCTGAAGGCCGGGAGGAGGCCTCGAAGCTATGAACAAGATGTCGCTGGATTTCCTGTCCGGCAGCACGAAGCTGCGTGGACAGACGGTTAGCGAAGCCGTTTTCGACTTTCTCAGGCAGAAGGGCATCGACCGCATCTTCGGCAATCCCGGCTCGACCGAACTGCCGATGTTCGTCAATGTGCCGGAAGATTTTTCCTATGTGCTCGGCCTGCAGGAATCGATCGTCGTCGCCATGGCGGACGCCTATGCGCAGACGAGCCGCAAGCCGGCCTTCGTCAATCTGCATTCGGCTGCCGGCCTCGGCCATGCGCTCGGCAATATCTACACGGCCTACCGCAACCGCGCACCGCTGATCATCACCACCGGTCAGCAGAGCCGCGAACTGCTGCCGCACGATCCGTTCCTGTTTGCCGAAAGCCCGACCGATTTTCCGAAGCCCTATGTGAAATGGGCCTGCGAGCCGGCCCGCGCCGAAGACGTGCCGGCCGCGATCGCGCGTGCCTATTACATGGCGATGCAGGCGCCGCGCGGCCCGGTCATGGTGTCGGTCCCGTTGAGCGACTGGCAGGCCCAGGCAGCCCCGATCGCCATCCGCGACGTGGAAACGGTGATCAGCGCGCCGGCTTCCGCGATCGACGACCTCGCCCGCCGGCTGAACGAGGCCCGCGAGCCGGTGCTGGTCGTCGGACCGGGCGTCGATATCGATAATGCCTGGGATGCCACGGTGCGGCTTGCCGAAATCCTGCAGGCGAAAGTCTGGGTGAGCCCGCTGTCGTCCCGCTGCAGCTTTCCGGAGCGCCATCCGCTGTTTGCCGGTTTCCTGCCGGCCTTCCAGCCAAAACTCGCGAACTGCCTGCATGGTGCCGATCTCGTGCTGGTGCTCGGGGCGCCGGCCTTCACCTATCATTTTGCCGGCTCCGGTCCGGACATCCCGGCGGGTGCCGAACTCTGGCTGATCACCGACGACCCGGCCCAGGCCGCCAGCGCCATCGTCGGCAACGCCATGGTCTCGAACCTGCGCGCCGCGACCGAAAGCCTCGTTTACCGCCTGCGCTGCCGTGCGCCGCGTACCGGCGGCCCGGCCCGCACCATTCCGCGCTTGAAAACACCGAAGGGCATCACCCAGGAATTCTTCTACCAGACGCTGGCCGACGTCCGTTCGCCTGATAGCATCGTTTTCGAGGAAGCGCCGGGCGCTCGCGACGCGCTGCATGACTTCTTCCCGATCGAACGGCCCGGCTGCTTTTTCGCCACCGCCAGCGGCGGCCTGGGCTATGCCCTGCCCGGCTCGGTGGGTGCGGCCCTGACCAGGCCGGAACAGCCGGTCATCGCCGTCATCGGCGACGGATCGAGCCTCTATGCCATCCAGTCGATCTGGTCTGCCGTCGAATACGATGCCGATCTCATGATCGTTATCCTCAACAACGGCGGCTACAAGGTGCTGAAGGCGATTGCCGAACGGAGCGGCTCCGGCCGCATCGACGGCGTCGATATCGGCCACATGGATTTCGTGAAGATCGCCGAGGCGCAGGGCTGCAAGGCCGTCCGCTGCGAAAAGGGCGATGAACTGTCGTCATGCCTGCGGGACCTTCTGACGATGAAGGGGCCCCGGCTTTTGGAAATCATTCTATCCGAGGAGGAGACTGAAATGAATGTCGCTGTCAGAAACGAACAGGTCCTGAAGACCCCCGAGAAATTCTTCATCGGCGGTGAATGGGTCGCCCCGCTCGGCACCAACACGCTCGACGTCATCTCGCCGGTGACCGAACAAGTGCTGATGACCTATCCGGAAGCCAGCAACGCCGATATCGACAAGGCCGTTGCCGCCGCCCGCGACGCCTTCGACAACGGCCCCTGGCCGCGCATGAGCTTCAAGGAACGCGCCGGTTACCTGCGCAAGATCGCCGACCTCTTGACCGCCCGCCTCGACGAGATCGCCAATGCCTGGACGACCCAGGTCGGCGCGCCGATATTCCTCACCAAGAAGCTGGTCGGCCAGAACCCCGGTCTCTACAACTACTATGCCGACCTGATCGAGAACGACGATTTCGTCGATCAGCGCAAGCGTGCCGATGGCGGCGAAGTCCGCGTCGTGCGCGAGCCGGTCGGCGTGTGCGCCGCGATCACGCCGTGGAACGCACCGATGGTGCTCCTCAACTACAAGATCTCGGCAGCGCTTGCCGCCGGCTGCACGATTGTCGCCAAACCCTCGCCGGAAACGCCGCTCGACGCCTATCTTCTGGCCGAGTGCATCGAACAGGCCGGGTTGCCCAAGGGCGTCTTCAACCTGGTTCCGGCCGGCCGCGAAGGCGGCGACTATCTCGTCCGCCACCAGGGCATCGACAAGGTCTCCTTCACCGGCTCGACCATCGCCGGCAAGACCATCGCCGCAGCCTGCGCCGATCGCCTCGCCCGCGTCAGCCTCGAACTCGGCGGCAAGTCCGCGGCCGTTCTTCTCGACGATGCCGACTTCACCAAGGCTCTGCCGGCGCTGATGGTCTATTCCATGCCGATCACCGGCCAGGTCTGCTTCTCGCTGACCCGCATCCTGGTACCGGAATCCCGCAAGCAGGAATTCATCGACCTCTATGTGGGCGCGGTGAAGAACATCAAGGTCGGCGATCCGGCTGATCCGACCACCCAGATGGGCCCGCTCACCATGGCCCGCCAGCTTGCCCGCGTCGAAGGTTACATCGCAGCCGGCCGCGCAGGCGGTGCGACGGTTGCCTGCGGCGGCGGGCGCCCGAAGGGCCTCGACCGCGGCTACTTCATCGAGCCGACCGTCTTCACCGACGTGACGATGGACATGAAGATCGCCCAGGAAGAAATCTTCGGCCCGGTCGTCTCGATCATCAGCTACAAGGACGATGAGGAAGCGGTGAAAATCGCCAACGACACGACATACGGCCTGTCCGGCGCGGTCTTCAGCTCCGATCCGGAACGCGGTTATGCGTTTGCCCGCCGCATGCGGACCGGCAGCGTCACCGTCAACGGCATGATCGTCGACATCCACCATCCATTCGGCGGCTTCAAGCAGTCCGGTATCGGCCGCGAGGGCGGTCCCGAAGGCCTCGAAAACTATTTCGAGGTCAAGACGATCCACATGGCCTGAGGCCAGCTGGTTTCATAGTGAACAAAAAGGCCGCCGGGTTCATGATCCGGCGGCCTTTCCATTTGTGGTCAGGGCTGGCTCCCCACTCGTCGTCATCCTCGGGCTCGACCCGAGGATCCACGCCCCTGGCACTGCGGATGCTGGATCCTCGGGTCGAGCCCGAGGATGACGGCAAGGTGGCCTACCTTCTGATCTCTCAGAAGGTCCGGAGCCAACTTAGCTGGTGGATCAGAGCACTTCGAAAACGCTGATACGCACGGCACTTGCCATGCGTTCGCCGGTGCCGATGAAGATTGTATGGTTCAGCCAGCCATAGCGCGGATCGCCGGTCTGCAGGCGCGGCGTGGTGCGCATGTAATAGAGCGCCGGATCGACCGCCTCGCCGGCCGCCAGCTTCGCCAGCACGTCTGCCGGTCCATGCCGGAAACCGAAATTGCGGATGTCGATCATCGCTCCGTCATGGGTCTCGATCACGTAACGCGTGTCGAGTTCCGCGTAACCGGCGTCATAGACGCTTTGCCAGTCCGCGCCGAGATTGAGGACGCGCCCGGAAAGGCGCTCCCCTTCGACCACGCCGCCGATGATCGGGATGATCCGCCAGCGGCCGCCCGGACCGCCGCCCTTTTCGATCGGCGTGCCGAGTTCGGCGCGGATTTCGCAAAGCGGCCTGAGGCTCGGTGCGATCATGTGCGTCATCTCATCGTTTGCGGCAGCCAGAGCGAGATCACCGGAAACGCCACCAGCAGGAAAAGCCGGATGATATCGTTGAGAATGAAAGGCATGACGCCGCCGTAGATCGTGGTGATCTTCACGTCCTTCGCAATCGAATTGATGACGAAGACATTGATGCCGACGGGCGGCATGATCATGCCGAGCTGGCAGGCGACGACGATGATGATGCCGAACCAGACTGGGTCGAAACCAAGATGGCTGATGACCGGGAACACGATCGGCACGAGCAGGATGATCATCGCCATCTCGTCCATCAAGGCTCCTGCGATCAGGAAAATGACCAGGATCAGCGTCAATGTTCCGTATGGCCCGAGATCCATTCCGACCAGCAGGGCCGTCAGCTTCTGCGGCGACTGGGTGATCGCCAGGAAATAGCCGAACAGGATGGCGCCGATCAGCACGCTGAACAGCGAAACCGACGTCCGGAGCGACTCCACGAGGCTCGCCATGATCGACCGATAGTTTAGCCGGCCGCGCAGCAGGCCGATGACCATGGTCATCAACGCCCCGACCGCCGCCGCTTCCGTCGCGGTTGCGATACCGAGATAGATCACCCCGATGACCGAAATGAAAAGAAGCATGACGGCCCAGACGTCCCGAAGCGATGCGAGAGCTTCCCTCAGTTCGAACGGCTTTCCGGGCGGCAACCGCTTGCCATGGGCGATCAGCACGGTCGCCATGTACATGAAGGTCGCCATGATGCCGGGGATGATGCCGGCCATCAGCAGCTGCGCGACATCCGTCTCCGTCAGAAAGGCGTAGACGACCATGATCACCGAAGGCGGGATCAGGATGCCGAGCGTGCCGCCTGCGGCGATCACGCCGGTCGAGGTGGCATCGGCGTATTTCGCCTTGCGCATTTCAGGCAGCGCGATGCGGGTCATGGTCGCGGCGGTCGCGATCGAACTGCCGCAGATCGCCGCAAACCCGGCGCAGGCGCCGATCGTGGAGAGGGCGAGCCCTCCCCGGAACTGTCCGAGCCAGGCATTGCCGGTCCTGAACAATTCCCGCGACATGCCGGAATTGGTGGCAAACGCCCCCATCAGGATGAAGAACGGCACGAGCGTCAGGTTGAAGTCGGTAACGACACGGATCGGCGATGTCGTCAGCAGGTTGAGCGCCGGCGACATGCCGCGCATGGCGGCAAAGCCGAATATGCCGACCAGCCCCATCGAAACCCCGAGCGGAACGCGCAGGCCCATGAGCACGAACATGGCGACAAAGCCGCCGATAGCGACGAGATCAGCGGTATTCATACGCCATGGCCCTCAAGCGGATCGATATCTTCAGGTTCGCGCCGAACGAAAGGCGAGATCGCGGTGGTGACGACGGCCGATGCGCAGCCAAGCCAGATCAGTCCGATCAATGGCCAGACGGGGATGCGCAGATCGAACGTCGCTTCATTGCTCCGATAGGCGCTGGCGAGGCGGAAAAACATCATGTAGGCGAGCATGGCCGTGAAGGCGAGGAGCAGCGCCCAGGCGATGAAATTGAGGATGCGACGCCCCCGCGGCCCCATCGGCTCGTAGAGCAGGTCGACCGCGATATGCCCGCCGCGATAGCCGATCGAGGCCAGCCCCCACATGATGCAGGCGCCGATGAGATAGCGCGAAATATCGAAGGAGTCGGGGATCGGCCACGCCAGGACATAGCGGCCAACGGTGGAAGCGACGATCAGGATGGTACACAGCCCCAGCAGGATGCCTGCCACAAGATCGACCACGTCGCTGAAGCGTTCCAGATAGCGGTTCATGGACAGCACTCGATGAACGGATGGAAAAGGGCGGGCGCCGCGAGGGCACCCGCCTGCGAATGGTCCCGCACCAATTATTTCACGTCGGCGCCATATTTCTTGAGCGTCTCTTGCAGGCTCGCCCAGGCCGCCTTGGCGTCTATGCCGGCCTTGGTGGCTGCAGTCTCCCATTCGCCCTGCAGCGAACCGGTCGCCTTTTTCCAGAGGCCGACCTCATCCGGGGTCGGCTTGTAGAGGGTGTGGCCACCGGCATCGATCATCTTCTGGCGCCCGGCTGCTTCCGCATCGGCCCATTTGCTGGCCATCTTCTCGGCCCATTCGGGCGTGCAGTGGTCGTCGATCACCTTGCGGTCGGCGGCCGAAAGCCCGTCGATCTTGGCCTTGTTCATGACAAAGGCGAAGGTCGTGGCGTAGAACGGCAGGTCGAGATGGTGCTTGGTCACGTCCTGCAGACCGAACGTATAGATCGAGTTCCAGGGCGAGGCGGTCATGTCGGCACCTCCCTTGGAGATCAGTTCGCGCATTTCGCCCGCCGGCACCTGCACCGATGCGGCGCCGAGCGAGCTCACCATGCGGGCCATGGTCGCGTGCGCTGGGCGGATGTTCTTGCCCTTCAGGTCGGCAGGAACCTGGATCGGTCCCTTGACGCCGTGCAGCGTTCCCGGGTCATGCAGATGCACCATGCAGACGTAGACGTCCTTCATTTCCTTCTGGGCGTACTGTCCATACCATTCGTCGAGCGCCCGCGAACCGCCCTTGGCATTGGCGATCAGGAAGGGGATTTCGCCCGCCGCGATGATCGGGAAGCGCCCCGGCTGATAACCCGGATTGATGAAGCCGATATCGACGATCCCGTCGCGCGCCATGTCGTAATGATCGGGTGCGGCGCCGAGCTGGGAGGCGGGGTATATGGTGATGTTGATGCGCCCGCCGGACGCTTCCTTGATCGATTTCGCCCAGGGCTCCATCCCGCCCGGCTGCAGCGCATGGGTGGCGGGGACCCAGTGCGACAATGTCAGTTCCACGTCGGCGGCGTGAGCGGGTGCAGTCAGCGCCGCGAGGCAGGCCGAAGCGAGCAATGCCTTCAGTTTCATGTGTTTCTCCTCCCTTTGAGATCAGAGGCCGGCGGGGCTCCCTCCCCGCTCTGGCCGGCGAATATCGCGGTCAATCCACCCGGAGAATTAAATCCCAGGCGGATCGACAAAGTCGTTGGAAATTCCGTGAAGAGACGCAATTGCGGCGCCCATAAAAACGGCCGCCGAAAGGTCGGCCGCGACATGGCCGCGCGTCATTTCCGCAGCCGAAACCGAACCCGCCACGTCGGTGGCAGATGCAACTGTTCCGGCCAGTTGTGTATACATTGATTTCCTCCCGTGCCCGGTCTCCCAAGGTGACGCCGTCCTCCCGACATCGCCTACCCAAGCCTTCGAATTTCAACACATCCGCACTGAAACGACAAGCTTCCATTTCATTTTGGGATACAAAAAGTCAGGGTTCCTGAGATTTTTCCGATAGGCACTTCAACCGAGGTTCAAACCGTCTAGAATGTCGCGGCAGCACGTCATGCATACACAGGGAATGAATGCGGCAACAAAGCAGGGCTTGCGGGGACACTGATCTGAAGGAGGAATGTTCAGCCAGGAGAAACCGTCGGCCGGTCGCTTAGGATACGGTAGGGGCGTCTAAAACCGTTCGCGGAGACGCCGGGACCTACCGAGACTTTTCGGCCCTTGTTGTTGGGTCCGTACTCCGGATCGAGCCTCGGGCACGGTTATTCAGGTCGTCATCGCAGCATCAGGGAGGAAGAAAATGGATGATCTCGTCACGCCGGTCGGGAAGGCAATTACGGAACTCAGGGGCATTCTCGGCGACAGGCTGGTGACCTCGGCTTCCGTCCGAGAGCATCACAGCCACGATACGTCGCGGCTCACTCCCCACCTGCCCGATGCCGTCGTCTTTCCGCGCACCGAAGAAGAGGTCCAGGCGATCGTCTCGGCCTGTGCTGCGCATGGGGTGCCCGTCGTTCCGTTTGGTGCGGGGTCTTCGATGGAAGGCCATACGATCCCGATCCGCGGCGGCATTTCGCTCGATACCCGCGAAATGAACAGGATCGTCGAGATCCGGCCGGAGGATCTGCTGGCCGTCGTGCAGCCCGGCGTCACCCGCAAGCAGCTCAATGTGGCCTTACGCGAAACCGGCCTGATGTTTTCGGTCGATCCCGGCGCCGATGCCTCGATCGGCGGCATGGCCTCGACCCGCGGCAGCGGCACCACTTCGGTCCGCTACGGCACGATGCGCGAAAACGTCCTGGCTCTCCGGGTGGTGACACCCGATGGCGAAGCCATCCAGACCGGCTCGCGGGCCAGAAAATCCTCGTCCGGTTACGACCTCACGCATCTCTTCGTCGGCTCGGAAGGCACGCTCGGCGTCATCACCGAATTGACGGTCCGCCTGCATCCGATCCCGGAGGCGATATCATCCGCCATCTGTTCCCTCCCGACGGTCGCCAACGCCGTCGAAGCGGTGATCGAGGCGGTGCAATATGGCATACCGGTCGCCCGCGTCGAATTCCTGGACGAGGTGGCGATCGCCTCGACCAACAATTATTCCAAGCTCGGCCTGCCGGTCGCCCCCACCCTGTTCTTCGAATTCCACGGCACCGAGGCCTGGGTGAAGGAACAGGCACAGCTCGTCGAGGAGATCACCAAGGGCCATGACGCGATCTCCTTTCGCTGGACCGCAGATGCAGACGAACGCGCCAAACTCTGGCAGGCCCGCCACGATCTCTACTGGGCGACCAAGGCGATCATTCCCGGCTTTGAGCTCTATACCGGCGATATCTGCGTGCCGATCTCGCGGCTTGCCGAAAGCATCGTCGCGGCGCGTGCCGATATCGACGCCTCGTCGCTGACGGGCCAGATCATTGGCCATGTCGGCGACGGCAATTTCCACACCGCCTACCTGATCGACCCTAACAATCCGGATCACCTCAGGGAAGCCGACGAGATGGCCGACCGCGTCGTCGAGCGGGCGCTGAAGGTCGGCGGCACGGCCAGCGGCGAACACGGAATCGGTATCGCCAAGCTCAAGTTCATGCGCAAGGAACACGGCAAGGCGGTGGACGTGATGAAGAAGATCAAGGCGGCGCTCGATCCGCAGGGGATCATGAACCCGGGCAAGATGGGGGATGCGGGGTGAGACGCGACGATGTCATTGCTCTCCCTCATCCCTGTGCTTGTCACAGGGATCCAGCGCGCTCAAGTCTTTGAGCGCAAAGGACTCTCTTCACCGCGCAGACGCGCGGTGGCTGGATTCCTGTGACAAGCACAGGAATGAGGGAGGATGGGTCCGCGCTTCACACTTCCCCCCCAAAACGAAAAACGGCGCCCGAAAGCGCCGTTATCATGTCATATCCCGGGAGGATATCAGACCTTCTTGGTGCGCCAGCTTTCGGCATAGTTTTCACGGGCTTCGGCCGCGTAGGGGGTGGGCGAGACGCGGACGCGGATCTCGGCCTGCTTGTGGCCCTTTTCGATCGAGGTCTTGGCCGTGCCGCCGTTCGGCTCGCCCCAGATCAGCGTCAGAACGTCGCCTTCCTGGACGTCGGCATCGACGATGCCGAGCGACAGCATGCAGCGTTCGTTATAGCTGTAGCCGTTGAACATCGACATGCCGACGACCTTGTCGCCATGCATGATCTTGTCGGCGCTCGAAGACGCATAGTTCGGCTGCGGCAGGTCGATCCACTTGTAGGCCTCGCCGCCCGGCACGAAGTTCGAGGCGATGACCTTCATCACGTCTTCCGCGTTCCACTCGAAGGTGACCTTCTTGCGCTGCGGCTGAGACTTCATCTTCTCAAGCGCTTCGCGGCCGACGAAGTCGTGGTCGAACTTGATGTAGATACCGTAACCGAGCTCGTACGGATTGACGTAATAGTCTTCGATATTATCGGAGACGAGGCTGCCGCCGATCGAGCCGGTCGCTTCGTAGCTGTCTTCCGTCAGCCAGTCGCGATAACCCTGCAGCTCGGCGCCGGTATAGATGCCCGGCAGCGGCGACGGAATCCAGCCGGATTCCAGCGTGTTGGTCGAATAGGCGCGCGCACCGACGAGATAGAGGTCGACGCCCGCATCCTTGGCGGCCTTGACGATGATCTCGCGGACCTCGTCCTTCTCGGCATAGGGACCCCAGACTTCGAGACCGGGAGCACCGGCCATGCCGTGGCGCAGGGCCTGGACCTTCTTGGAGCCGATATTGATCCAGTCGACATGGAAGAACTTAATGTCGGGGATCGGGCCGCCATTCATCTTCTCAAAAATCTTCGGAGCGTCCGGGCCCTGGATCTGGAAGCGGTAGTGAACGCGATTGACTTCCTTGCCGTCCGGGCGCGAAGGCGAACGCGGATCGTGGGTGAGCTTGACGTCATGCTTGCCGAGCGACGCGTTGTAGCGCAGCCAGTTGGCGGTCGGCGCACGGCCGACGAGCACGAACTTGTCATCACGCTCCCGGAAGATGATCATGTCGCCGATCACATGACCGGCAGGGGTCACCGGCACGTAGTGCTTGGCGCGGTCGACGCCGAAATTGGCAAAGCTGTTGATCGCAAGGCTTTCCAGGAACTTGGAAGCATCCGGGCCTTCGACGATCAGCTCGTCCATGTGGTGGGACTGATCGAACAGGACGGCCGAATGGCGCCAGGCCATCTGCTCGGTGCGCCAGTTCGAAAACTCCGGCGCGACGACCGGATAGATATACATGCCGATGCGCGAATTGCGCAGCATCTCGACAGTATTGCCCTTCTCGTTCAGGATCTGGGTGAGATTCTTAGCCATTTACCTACCTTCCCTCGGTTTCTCTCCTGCATGCCGCGCCCCACGGAAACCGGTTGGGATACGATATGCATTGTCTCAAGATGTCTCATGCAAATGAGGGCCAGCGGTCTCCTCCCGCCATCTCCTCCTAACAAGCCCGGTTCTCGAACCTCGCCTCGACGGCTTGGCGGAAATCGAGGCCTCCTCCCGGTCGAAACAATTCATAGAGCAACCGATTTTGGGATACAATACCCGATTTTGACTTCACCGCCAAAAGCGCCACGACGGACCATTAGAATTACGCCGCCTTCATAATTTATAGTGATAATTGATGCAGTGCGGAAAAACTAACGGGACCAGGATTGCCGCTATCCGCGAACAAAATCGACATTTTGGGATCCCAAACGGAACAACCCTCGCCGTTGGCAGTCGTTGCTAATCTTCGTTTTCATCCTGCATCAGGCCGTTGATGTGGCCCGCGGGACTGTCGAGATCGAAGATCGGCAGGATACGCGAGCCGTCGATCGCGAAAAGCCCCTTGCTGATGCCGAGGCTGATCTTCACGCCTTCCCCGTGCTCGCGAAAAAGGCTTTCGGCACGGGCACCGTCGCGGGCGATCAGCGCCGAGACCATGTGGTGGTGCTGCCAGTGCGCGTAATGCAAATGCTGCGCCCGCTCCTTGCGGGTGATGTTGTCGAAGCGGATCGAATCCGGCGCGCCGAACGGCACGCGGTCGAACAGGCTGGTGAGCTGGTGCAGCAGGTTTCCGCCGGCAGCCTCGATGATCAGCGTGTGGAAACGCAGGTTCATCACCGCATAACGCTCCTCGTTGACGGGATCGTCGATGCCGCCATTCTCGAAGATATCGTCACCTTCCCGCAGACAGTCCTTGAGCTCCGCCACCAGCGTCGGCGACGGGCCTTCGCTGGCGATCTTCTTGGCCGCATAACCTTCGATCATCGAACGCAGCTCGATCGCCTCGATCACGTCGGCAACCTTGTAGGCCCGGACCCGATATCCGCGGGCGCCGACGCGCTGCAGCACGCCCTCTTCGACGAGCACTGCCAGCGCATGCCGGATCGGGGTGCGCGACACGCCGAGCGCTTCGGCAAGCCCGGATTCGGACAGTTTCTTGCGCGGGTCGATCGTGCCGTCGCTCGCCCAGGTCCTGAGCTTGTCGATCACGTGCTGCTGGCGGGTTTCCTGCTTCTCAGGCGCGGGAGGGTTCGGAGTTCGGGTGCCTGTGGTCATGCTTGGGCCTCACCTGCGCCATATCGAAATGCGGATTGCGCCAGACGAGAAATGCCGGCGGGAACATCGCTTCAATATTGAATATCTGCGACAAAACGCAAGTTTTCCATATCTGTGACCAGCCGAAACGATCAGTTGCGCACGGCCCAGGCAGCCTCCACGGGTGCGGCGACTGTGACCGGGCGGCCGATATCGACGTTCGAAAGCGACGAGGCCTCGACATGCAGCGTCTGCGCCGGGGTCTTGACCATGATCGAGCGATGCGAGCCGCGGAAGATCGCCTGCGAAACCTCGCCAGACCAGGAGAGATCGCCGTTCACCTGGCCCGCATCGCGGACATGCAGGTTCTCGGGGCGAACCATGACGGTGACATCCGCACCCTTCGGCATTTCGGTTGCCGCATGACAGTCGCCCGACCAGCCCTGTCCTTCGACCGAGAGCTTGAAATACTGCCCGCCGTTCGGGCGGCAGTCCTTGACCGTCGCGTTCAAAAGGTTGGGCGTTCCGAAGAAGGCGGCGACCTGGCGGTTTTCCGGCCGGCGGTAGATCTCTTCCGGCGCCCCGACCTGCAAGATCTTGCCGCCATGCATGACGACCACCCGGTCCGACAGCGCCATGGCTTCCGCCTGGTCGTGGGTGACGTAAAGCGCGGTGATCTTCAGGCGCTGTTGGAGGGCGCGGAAATCGTCGCCCATCTGAGTGCGCAGCCGCGCGTCGAGGTTGGAAAGCGGCTCGTCGAGCAGCAGCACTTCCGGCTCGAACACCAGCGCGCGGGCGATCGCCACGCGCTGCTGCTGGCCGCCGGAGAGCGCCGGCGACGGACGTTCGGCATATTGCTCCATCTCGACAAGGCGCAGCGCGTTCATGACGCGATCCCGGACTTCCGTGTCGGGACGGCGGCGGATGCGCAAGGGGTAGGCGACATTGTCGAACACCGTCATATGCGGCCAGATCGCGTAGGACTGGAAGACCATGCCGAGGCGGCGGCGTTCGGACGGCACGAAATAGCCCTTGTCCGAGTCCGAGACGACATTGTCGCCGATCGCGATGCGGCCGCCGGTATTCTTCTCAAGCCCCGCCACCATGCGCAGTGTCGTCGTCTTGCCGCAGCCCGACGGCCCGAGCAGCGTGACGAACTCACCGCTCTTGATCTTCAGGTTCACGTTGTCCACGGCGGTTATCGCGCCATACATGCGGCTCACGTTTTCGAGCGTCACCGAAGCCATATTTCTCTTCCTTTCGGAGCGGATGCCTGGATCCGCTTAAACGACAACCAAAAATCGGCCGGCGGCCGCAGCCGCCGGGCCTGAAGCCTAAAGCTTGCTGATACGGGCCTTGATGAAGCTGAGCTGCACCCAGCGGAACACAATGACCAGGAGCATCATCATCAGGCCGATGACGCTCACCTGTTCGGCATTGCCGTTGGCCCAGAGCTTCATCAGCACGACTGCCAGCGTTTCCGAACCGACCGAATAGAGAAGGATCGACGCCGACAGCTCGCGCATGATGCCGAAGAAGGTCAGCACCCAGCCGACGGCGAAAGCCGGCCAGGCGAGCGCCACCATGATCCGCCACATGGTCTGGGCCCAGGTTGCGCCATGGACGCGCGAACATTCTTCCAGATCATAGGAAAGCTGGTGATAGGCTCCCGTCATCACCCGGACCGAAACCGGCGTGCCGAGCGCGATATAGGCCAGCAGCAGCGCCCAGATGGTGCCATAGATCGGGATCGGTCCCGGCAGCATCGCAAATGCCCAGAGGAAACCGACGCCGAGCACCATGCCCGGCATCATCCAGGGAAGCCAGGCCATGCTGTCGATCAGGTTGCGGCCGCGCCAGCGGGTGCGCACCGAGATGTAGGCGACGACCGCGCCGAGCGCCATGGTCGCGGTCGCGCCGAGCAGGCCGAGCACCATCGTATTGCGGACCGCCCGCCAGAATTCGCTGTTGGCGAAGACGGCCCTGTAATGCTCCAGCGTCAGCATGTCGTAGGTGTAGAAGCCGAAGAAGCGAAAGAACGAGCCGAGCATCAGCTGCCCGATCGGCAGCACCACCGTGATGAAGAAGAACAGCACGCAGAAGGCGAAGGTGACCCAGCGCCAGGGGCCGAGTTCCATGACGCTCGGGCGAAACCCCTTGCCCGTGACGGTCTGGAAACTCTTGCCGCGCAGCATCCACCACTGCCAGATGACGAGCAGGAACATCAGCCCCATGATCGCGAAGGAAAGCGACGTCGCGTACTGATAGTCGGGCGTGGCGCGGTGGTTGATCGACTCGTAGATATCGGTGGTGATCACCTTGATGCCCGCGGGCAGGCCGAAGAACAGCGCCGACTCGAAGGTCTCGATGCCCTTGATGAAGCTCAGCATGAACGAGCTGGTCAGCACCGGCAGCATCAGGAGCAGCGTGATCTTGCGAAAAGTCGTCCAGCGCGAGGCGCCGCACATGCGGCTCGATTCCTCGAGCGACGGGTCCATTGCCCGGAAGGCGTCGACCATGAACAGGAACAGGAAAGGGATCGAATACTGGCACATGTGCCAGATGACGCCGCCATAGGAATAGATGTTGACGAGCGGATCGGTACCACCGGTCAGCCAGCGCCAGACCATGTTGATGACGCCGACCTGCGGGTTGGCGAGCATGCCCCAGGCCATGGCGGTCAGGATCGGCGGAATGAAGAACGGCAGCGTGATCAGCACTTCCAGCGTGCCGCGGAACGGCGTGTCGGTGCGCGCGACGATCCAGGCGAGAAACACCGCGATCGTCAGCGACGGTATGGTCTTGGCGAGCGAAATGCCGATCGTGTTGGCCAGAACGATGAGGTTCTGGGTGGTCATGATCGACCGATAACCATTGAGATTGAATTCGCCGGCCATGCCGGGCGGCGTCGAATGCAGGCTGCCGTAGAGCAGCATGGCGAGCGGATAGATCGTCAGGAAGCCGAGGATCAGGATCAGCACCAGCATGCCGATCAGACGCCACAGCGACCCGCCCGAAAAGGCGCGCGTGAAAGCATTGCCGGCAATCGTCGGCGCAGTTTCGGCGATGTCGTCTAGGGGGCGATTGTGGATAATCGTCATGGGATCCTCGCGGCTCCGGATATGAAAAACGGCACCGCCGGCCCGAACATCGGACCGGCAGTAGCCTGGGAGGCTTACTTGAAGATGTCCTTGGACTTGGCCAGCATCTCGTTCTGGCGGGTCGTGTCCGTCGTGCCATAGAGCTTGGCTTCGGAAATCGCCTTGACGTCCGCCGGCAGGCCATCGGTCATGCCGGGAAGGACGGGACCGTAGCCGAGACCCGCGTAGATTTTCTGCACGACCGGGCCCTGCATGAAATCGAGATAGAGCTTGGCGGCGTTCGGATGCGGAGCCTTCTTGAGCATGACGTTGCCGTAGAGAACGTAGGGAACGCCCTCCTCGGGAATGATGAACTTGACCGGCAGCCCCTTCAGATCCGAAAAGTCGGTCATGATCACCGGCATGTAGATCGAATATTCGCCGCGTGCGGTGCGGCGCTGTGACTCGCGCTGGTCGCGGGTGAAGACGAGCTTCTGGCTCGCGACCTTCTTCACATAGTCCTCGCCGATCTTGTCATAGGTCGAGAAGAACCAGAGGTAACCGGCACCGATCGCGCGCGGATCGTCGGAGAGGATCTTGCCCTGCCACTTGGGGTCGGCAATGTCCTTCCAGCTCTTCGGCTCGTCCGCAGGCTTCACGAGGCCGGTATTGATCATGATCCCGTAGGGAATGGTCATGACCGAGGCCATCGGCACCTTGAGCTTGAACTTGTCGCCGATCTTTTGCGAATTCGGGGTCGCCGGCAGCGGATCGACGGACTTGTCCTCCTTGTCGTAGAGCATGGTCTGCCCTTCGCTGGTGAACATCACGTCGGCGGCAAACCGGCCGGCGGCCTGCTCGACGCGGACGCGCTCGCGGATTTCGCTGGCGCGCGCCTCGAGAATTTCGACTTCTATACCGTATTCCTTGGTGAACGCGGCAGCGATCTGCTTGGTGCTCGGCTGGCCGACCAGCGCGGTATAAAGGATGAGCTTGCCTTCCTTCTTGCCGGCCTCGACCACTTTCTGCCATTCTGCATCCTGCGCGAAAGCGGGCAGGCCTGCCGCCGCCGAAATGGCAAGGCTGCCCGCAGCCGCCATGAAAAACCGGCGCGACCATTTTTGAATGGCCGAAGTCTTCTGAATGAACGAAGTCATGGATGTGTTTGTCGTCACGTGTCTCTCCTCCCTGGAACCGACGATCAAGCATCGCGCCCGGGACCCGATCCCGGCACTCGACGCTCAAAATTTCTGCGGCCACCGGCCGCGATCTCCTTTGTCACCGCAAGCGGCGCCGCTTTCCCGAACGGCTACTCGATCTCGACGGCTTACCGATCGTTTCGAAACGATCTGGCGCGCACCCTGCAATTGACAAGGTCCCTGATAAGCACCGCATGATGCGGAACATTTGGGCCTTCGGCTCGGACAGGATTGGCCTTGGCCAACAGCGAACTCCCTTTCTTGAATTCCGATCTGCGCCCGGCTCTCCCGGCCAGTCGCAACGATGCCACCCGGCACCGGAATTCCCTCTTCTGTTAGATTGACCTTTTCCCGTGCAGGGGAAAAGCACCATTTTTTTACATTCACTTTTCTCGAAAATAGAAAGATGAATTGTGTTACCGTCGATGCGGAGGACCGCTCAAAAGAGCGGAATGGGAGACCTAAGACATTGGATACGCTTATCAATATCCGCACGTTTCTGGCGGTTGCCCGATCCGGCAGCTTTTCGGCGGCGGGCCGCCATCTCGGCGTCGCACCCTCGGTCGTGACCAAACGCATCAGCCGGCTGGAGGACCAGATGCGGGTGAAACTCTTCGTCCGCTCGACCCGCCAGATCATCCTGACGGAGATCGGCGAGCGCTACCTGCCCCGCTACCAGTCCCTGGTCAAGGAGATCGACGATGCGATCAGCGGAGCGGCGGCCGTCGCCCAGCGGATCGAGGGCCATTTGAGGATAAAGGCGCCGACGACCGTGACGATCGCCTTCCTCGCCCGCATCCTCAGCGACTTCCAGCAGGAGAACCCGAACGTCACCATGGACCTTGCGCTCGTCGACCGTTCCGTCAATCCGGCGGAAGAGGGATACGATATCGCCCTCGGCGCCCTGCCCGCCTCCTATTCCAACGTCGTCGACGAGCCGCTCTGCCCCTATCCGCGAAAACTCTGCGCCGCTCCGGACTATCTCGAAAACCGCGGCCTGCCGAAACATCCGCGCGATCTGGTCAATCACATCTGTTTGACGTTTCACGCGACGGGTTCGACCTGGTCGTTTCGTAGCCCCGGCGGGCCGATCGATGTCGAGGTAAGGTCCGCCTTCAGCGCCAACGATACCCAGATCCTGCACGACCTGGCGCTGCGAGGCCGCGGCGTCGCCATGGTGGCGAATTACGTGGCGGAAGAATCCATCCGGACGGGCAAGCTGATCGAGCTCCTGCCGGACTACCCTGTGGCGGAACTCTGGCTGAAGGCGCTCATCCCCCAGACCCAGGCACGCAAACCGACCGTGCGTGCGCTGATGGAATGGCTGCGCATCCATATGCACGCGGCTCTCGTTCCGGGCGATAGAGCGGCGTGAACAACGCCTTTGCTCCAGGAGAAAAGCTGAAAGCCGTTTGGCTTTCTCGAATCGAGAAAGCCGCTACGATGAAAAAGCATATTCTCTTGGCTCCCCGTGCCGCTTACCCTCCCAAATCGAGGAAACGCATCGGTGATGCGAGGGTGGTCGGCGTCGTCTGACGTCGCGCCCGGGAGTGAGGTTCAGGCCCGCCGCCAGTTACGAGGAGCGGCCGGCCGACAGACAAGGGAGGTTTTAAGCGGTGGATACTGCTGTGACCGAGCGGCGCCCTGTGCTTTCGCAATTGGGCGCGATCGACTGTGACGTTCATCCGGATGCGCCGGGACGGGAGGATCTTCTTCCCTATTTCGACGATTACTGGCGCGAGATCGTCACGACGCGCGATGTCGACCGACTGGAACTCACCAATTTCCCGACCCGCACCAAGCCCTTCTTCCGGGAAGACTGGAAGGCGACGGAGGGCAAGGGCGTCGAAAAGCTGCGGAAAAACCTGCTCGATCCCTACGGCCTCAAATATGCGATCCTGAACTGCGTCACGGCCGTGCACGCGATCTACGATCCCTATCTCGCGACCGCCGTCTGCCGCGCCACCAACGACTGGCTGAAGGCGGAATGGCTGGACCGCGACCCGCGCCTGCGCGCTTCTATCGTGCTGCCGATGCAGAACCCGGAAGCCGCCGTCGAGGAGATCGAGCGCTTTGCCGACGACAAGCGTTTCGTGCAGGTGCTGACGCTCTGCATGGGCGAGATGCCGCTCGGCCGCCGCATCTACTGGCCGGTCTACGAAGCCGCCCAGCGCCATGGCTTTACCCTCGGCGTGCATGCCGGCAGCGCCTACCGCCACGCCCCGAGCCAGAGCGGTTTCCTCTCCTATCTCGCCGAGGATTACGTCCACCAGGTCCAGGGTTTTGCGGCCCAGGTCGGCAGTTTCGTCGCCGAAGGCGTGCTCGGCAAATTCCCGGACATGAAGATCGTGCTGATCGAATCCGGCGTCTCCTGGCTGCCCGGCCAGATGTGGCGGATGAGCAAGGACTGGCGCGGCGCCCGCATCGAGATCCCGTGGGTGAAGGAACCGCCGTCGGCGCTGGTCCGCCGCCAGATCCGCATGACGACGCAGCCGTTCGATGCGCCGCGCGATCCGGCCGAACTGGAACGCATCATCGAGCATCTCGATTGCGACGACATGCTGCTCTTCTCGACCGACTATCCGCATGCACAATTCGAGGGTGACGCCGCGATCCCCGCCGGTTTCCCGGAACGCCTGATCGACCGGCTGGTTCGGGACAATGCGCTCGCCACCTATCCGCGACTGGAGGACTAAGCCATGGACCATGCCGTTCTGGACAAGGACACCAAAGTCGAGGCCAAGCTCGGGATTGTCGATTGCGATATCCATCCGGCCTTCGGTTCGCCCGCCGAACTTGCGAAATTCCTTCCCGTCCGCTGGCGCGACCATCTGGCCGACTATGGCCAGCGCAGCGCCAATCCGGTCGTCGGCACCCTGCCCTATCCGCGCATGACCCCCGGCAACGGCATGCGCCGCGACGCCTGGCCGCCGAACGGCGGACCGCCGGCCTCCGACCTTGCCTATCTGCAGGAACAGCTGCTCGATCCGCTCGGCATCGAATATGGCATCCTGCAGCCCTTGGCGGCCGGCTCCTCGACATTGAACCAGGAACTCGGCGCCGCCATGTGCGCCGCCGTCAACGACTGGCAGCTCGACAAGTGGACAGGGCCGGACCCGCGCCTGAAAGCCTCGATCTCCGTCACCCAGGAAGACGTGCCGGCGGCGCTTGCCGAAATCGAGGCGCGCATCGGCGACAAACGCTTCGCCCAGATCGCCATTCCGCCACGCACCATCGAGCCGGCGGGCCGCCGCCGCTACTGGCCGATCTACGAGGCCGCCGAACATTACGACATGCCGATCGGCATGCATTCCGCCGCCTACGGCCAGCACACCAATAGCGGCGCCGGCTGGCTGAACTTCTATATCGAGGAACACTACGCCTTTTCGCACAGCCTGCAGAGCGTCGTCACCAGCATGGTCTTCGAGGGCGTCTTCGAGCGGTTCCCGAAGCTGAAGCTGGTCGTCGTCGAAGGCGGCTTCGCCTGGGCGGCACCGCTGATGTGGCGGCTCGACAAACAGTGGGAACGGATGCGCTCCGAGGTGCCGCATGTGAAACGGCCGCCCTCCGACTATATCCGCGAAAACGTCTGGTTCACCACCCAGCCGATCGAGGAGCCGGAGAACAACCGCCACCTGCTCGACACGCTGCGCTGGGTCGGCACCGACCGGCTGATGTTTTCGACCGACTACCCGCACTGGGATTTCGACGACCCGCGCTTCGCCTTCAAGGTGCCGCTGACGCCGACGGAGCACGCGAAGATCTTTCGCGACAACGCAAAGAGCGTCTACCGCCTGCCCTGAACACGGAAGGCCAAGAGCAGCTCTTCCGCAAACGCAATCAATACCGAATGGATTGAAACAGAGAATGGCCCGTCATGTCATCGCCAAGGTCGAGGAAGTCGAGATCGGCAAATCCAAGCTGGTGAAGGTCGCAGGCCGCGACATTGCCCTCTTCAACGTCAAGGGTGAATTCTTCGCCATCGCCAACCGCTGCCCGCACGAAGGTGCCGATCTCTGCCGCGGCCAGGTGGTCGGGCTTGCCGAGGCCGACGAGCCCGGCAAGGTCCGCATGACCCGGCACGGGGAACTGATCCGCTGCCCCTGGCACGGCTGGGAATTCGACCTCCGCACCGGCAAATCCTGGTGCGACCCGGCGCGCACCCGCGTCAAGAGTTTCGACGTTTCCGTCGCCAAGGGCGGAGCGCTGACGGAAGGCCCTTACCAGGCCGAAACCTTTCCGGTCTCCATCGATGAGGACTATGTCGTGGTGGAGATCTGAGGCATCCTCGGGTTTCGCCGATCCCGGACAAAGCCCGGCGTGCATCACCGTCGGGCACCCGGAGCGCCTCAGACAATCGTCGGCTTCCCTGGCCTTGCTCCCACCGGCCTCGCCCCCACTCGACGTCATCCTCGGGCTTGACCCGAGGATCCACCGGACTGGTGCTGCGCATGCTGGATCCTCGGGTCAAGCCCGAGGATGACGGCCGATAAGGTGGGCAGCGCCAGCCAGCCCAGCAGGAATCCGCCAGGCCGCTTCGACCCGGCTCAAATCATTTCCAGCGCCAGTGCGATACCCTGGCCGCCGCCGATGCAGAGCGTCACGACGCCACGCTTCAGGCCATCGCGCCGCATGGAATGGAGAAGCCGCGTGGTCAGGATCGCGCCCGTCGCGCCGATCGGATGGCCATGCGCCACCGCCCCGCCTTCGACATTGGCGATGTCCTCCGGCAGGCCGAGTCCTTTCAGGACCGCGAGCGGCACGGCCGCGTAGGCCTCGTTAATCTCGATCCGCTCGATATCGCCGATCGTCCACCCGGCACGCTCCAGCGCCTGGTTGACGGCCGGAATAGGTCCAAGTGCGAACATGCCGGGTTCGACAGCAGCAACACCGTAGGAAACCAGCCGCGCCATGGGCGCCAAGCCCCTAGTTTCGGCAAAGGCCCGGTCGGCGACGATCATTGCCGCAGCGCCACTGTTGAGACCGGGCGCATTGCCGGCGGTGATCGTGCCGTCTTCGCGGAAGACGGGCTTCAGTTTGGCAAGAGCCTCGATCGTGGTGTCCGGCCTCGGCGTTTCGTCGGCGGCAAAACTCTTCACGCCACCCTTCACCGGAAGATCGATCCCGACGATTTCCGGCGCGAACTTGCCTTCTGCCTGGGCCGAACTGAACCGCTGCTGCGAGCGCGCCGCCCAGCGGTCCTGGTCCGCACGGCTGATCTGCTGGGAGGCGATCATGTCCTCCGTATGCCAGCCGGAATGCCTGTCCGAGAATGCGTCGTGGAGGCCGTCCAGCAGCATGCTGTCGAAGATCTCCGCATGGCCCATGCGATACCCCCAGCGGCCGCCGCTCATCAGGTAGGGCGCGCGGTCCATGTTCTCCATGCCGCCGGCGATCGCGGCCTTGGCATGGCCGAGCCAGATATCCTTGGCGGCACTGGCGATCGCCTCGGCGCCCGAGCCGCAGACGCGGTTGACGGTGACGGCCGGCACCGAGACCGGCAGGCCGCCATGGATCGCCGCCTGCCGCGCCGGGTTCATCCTGTTACCGGCCTGGACGACATTGCCCATGGTGACCGAGGCGACCTCGGCACTATCGAGACCGGAGCGCGCGATCGTTTCGCGGATCACCGCGGCGCCGAGATCGACGGCCGCGATGCCGGCAAGCGAGCCGTTATATTTGCCGATCGCGGTGCGGACCGGCTGGACGATGACGACTTCGGACATGGAATTCTCCTAGTTTGCGTTTTCGTCGAAGCGGCGAAGGATGATGCTGGCATTGACGCCACCGAAACCGAAACCGTTGGACAGTGCGTATTCGACCTGCTTCGTCCGCGCCTGCGGACCGATGAGATCGAGCCCTTCGGCCAGCGGATCGGGATTTTCGAGATTGAGGGTCGGCGGCAGGATGCCGTCGCGCAATGCGAGCGCGGTGATGATGGCTTCCAGACCACCGGCTGCGCCGAGCAGATGGCCCGTCGCCGATTTGGTCGAGGAGATTGCCGGACCGCCTTCGGTGCCGAAGATCGCCTTGATCGCGGCCAGTTCACCCGCGTCTCCGACCGGCGTCGATGTCGCATGCGCATTAAGATAGCCGATCGCTTCCGGCGGAAGGCCCGCCATCTGCAGCGCCCGGCGGATTGCTCTCTGGGCTCCCGAGCCATCGGCCGGACCGGCGGTCAGGTGATAAGCGTCGGCGCTGGTGCCGTAACCGACCACCTCGACGAGCGGCGTCGCGCCGCGGGCCAGCGCATGTTCGAGCGTCTCTATGACGACGATGCCGGCGCCCTCGCCCATGACGAAACCGTCGCGCGCCGCATCGAAAGGCCGCGACGCCCTCTCAGGCGAATCGTTGAAGGCGGTGGAAAGGCCGCGCGCCGCTGCAAAACCGCCAAGCGCCACGCGGTTGATGCAGGCCTCGGTGCCGCCGCAGAGCGCCACGTCGACTTCGCCGCTCCTGATCATCCGCATGCCGTCGCCAATCGCCTGGACGCTTGCAGCGCAAGCCGTCACCGGCGCGCCAATCGGACCCTTGAAGCCGTAGCGGATGGAGACATGGCCGGCCGCCAGATTGACGAGGAAGGATGGGACCGTGAAGGGCGAAAGCCGCCCGGCGCCGCGAGCATCGACCGTGCGCACCGCCTCGGCAATCGAGTGGAAACCGCCGATGCCCGAAGCGATGATCGTCGCGGTGCGGTCCTGCTTGTCGTCGGTATCGGCGAGCCAGCCGGACTGCTCCAGCGCCTGCCGCGAGGCTTCGAGCGCAAAGCCGATGAAACGGTCCATCTTCTTGCGCTCCTTGTGTGGTACCGCAAGATCGATATCGAAACCGAACTCGTCCTCATCGATGCCGGGCACCACGCCGCCGACCTTCGCATCGATATCCGGCACCACGTCGTCGGCAAGCCGCCGCAGGCCGGAGCGTCCTTCGATCAGACGTTTCCAGGTCGCCTCCACGCCGCTGGCCAGCGGCGAGACCATGCCCATGCCGGTGATCACTATTCTGTCGCTGGGCCTGTCGCTCGGTCTTGCCGGCATGTTTCACCTCGATTTAAATTTTGATCATCATTTATCCCCTTTTAAATGACGATCCAAATATAATAGTCAAGATGTTCGAAGGAGAAGACGATGAGGGTGAGCCGCCAGGAAGCCGAGGAGAACCGTGTCCGTGTGGTGTTGAAAGCGGGCGAACTGTTCCGCGAATACGGCTTTGACGGCATCGGCATCGCCGATCTGATGAAGGCGGCCGGCCTGACGCATGGCGGATTTTACGGTCAGTTCAAATCCAAGGTGGATCTGGCGGCCGAGGCCTCGCGGCAGGCGCTTGCGCTCAACGTAGCCCTCTGGCGGGAGACGATAAGCCGCGCCGGTGGCAAGGCGATCAAGGCGATCGCGGGCATGTATCTGTCCCGGCCGAATCTCGTCGTCAGGGCCAAGGGCTGTACCTTCGCCTCGCTCTGCGCCGATGCGTCCCGCCAGGGCGAAGCAGTACAATCCGTCTTCGCCGAGGGTATCGAAAACCACCTGTTGCTGCTGCAGGAGATCGTCGACGGCCATGGCGACGAGGATCGGCGCCGCAAATCGATCGTCATTTTTTCCCAGATGGTCGGCGGGTTGACGCTCGCCCGCGCGGTCGGCGATGCGCCGCTCGCAGCGGAGATCCTGGCTACCCTGCGCAACGAACTGGAGACCCGGCACTAAACCTTTATGGCGCAACGGAAATGCGCCCACCAGCCGATTGCGCCTCGGAATTTGTTCCCGAACGCCCCGTGACAAAATTTCCTGCCTGTGCGGCCGGCAATTTCGCTGTCAATATGCGCCAAAATCGCTGGCTGCAGGAGAGAGCAATGACGATCGCCACCCTATCCCGACGGACCCTTTTGCAGGCAGGCGGCGCACTGCTCGCCTCGACCGCGCTTCCGACCGCAACGCTTGCCCAGGCCGGCAGCCGGCTGATCGTTGCAGCCGATTCCGAGCCTAAAAACCTCAATCCCGCGATCGTCGCCTCGAACGGTGTCTTCTTCATCGCGAGCAAGGTGGTCGAGCCGCTCGCCGAAGCCTCCTTCGACGGCAAGGACGGCCTCGCACCGCGCCTCGCCACCTCCTGGGAAGGTTCGGCGGATGGCAAGTCGGTCACCTTCAAGCTGCGCGAAGGCGTGAAATGGCATGACGGCAAGCCGTTCACCTCGGCCGACGTCGCCTATTCGGCGCTCAGCATCTGGAAGCCGTTGCAGAACCTCGGCCGCCTGGTCTTCGCCAATCTCGAAGCCGTCGAGACGCCGGACGCGACGACCGCGGTCTTCAAGTTCTCCAAGCCCACGCCGCTGCAGCTCATCCGCAACGCCCTGCCGGTCGTCAGCAGCGTCGTGCCGAAACATCTCTATGAAGGCACGGATATCGCCACCAACCCCGCCAATGTGAAGCTGGTCGGTACCGGCCCGTTCAAGCTGACCGAATACAAGCCGGGCGAATATTATCGCCTGACCAAGAATGCCGATTACTGGGGCAAGGGCGAACCGAAGCTCGACGAGATCATTTTTCGCGTGTTGCCGGATCGCGCCGGCGCAGGTGCTGCGCTGGAAGCGGAAGAGATCCAGCTCGCGGCCTTCTCCGCCGTGCCGCTGACCGATCTCGCCCGCATTTCCAAGGTGCCGGGCCTCAAGGTCATCTCCAAGGGCTACGAGGCGCTGACCTACCAGCTCGTCGTCGAGATCAACCACCGCCGCAAGGAGCTCGCCGACCTCAAGGTGCGCCAGGCGATTGCCCATGCGATCGACAAGAATTTCGTCGTCGACACCATCTTCCTGGGTTACGCCGCGGCCTCGACCGGCCCGGTGCCGAAGAACGCCCCGGAATTCTACGATGCCAGTGTGCCGACCTACGCCTTCGACACCGCCAAGGCGAACGCGCTGCTCGACGAGGCCGGTTATAAGAAGGGCGCCAATGGCACCCGCTTCTCGCTGAAACTGCGCCCGGCACCCTATTTCAACGAGACGAAGCAGTTCGGTGACTATCTCCGCCAGGCGCTGGCGGCGGTCGGCATCGACGCGCAGCTCATCAACGCGGATTCGGCGGCCCACCAGAAGGCGGTCTACACGGATCACGATTTCGATCTGGCCATCGGCCCGCCGGTCTTCCGCGGCGACCCGGCGATCTCGACCACCATACTCGTCCGGTCCGGCATCCCGGCCGGCGTGCCCTTCTCCAACCAGGGCGGCTACGAGAACAAGGAGCTCGACGGCATCATCGCCAAGGCTGCGGAGACGGTCGATACCGCGACCCGCACGGAGCTTTACAAGCAGTTCCAGAAGATCGTCGCCACCGACCTGCCGCTGATCAATGTCGCGGAATGGGGCTTCATCACGGTGGCGCGCGATACGGTGCAGAACGTCTCCAACAATCCGCGCTGGGCCGTGTCCAACTGGTCGGATACCGCGCTGAAATCGTGATAGGCTCTCCGCACTATCCGATTCAGGAGCGCTTTCCGGCGTGAACCGAGCCATTCGATTGATCCGACGTCGAGCGATCAGCAGCATTCCGGTGCTGCTGATCGTCGTCGTCCTGACCTTCCTCCTGCTCGAATCGGCCTCCGGCGATGCGGTGGATGCCTATCTCCTGTCGATCGGCGGCGGTGACGCCACCGTCGCCCAGTCTCTACGCCAGGCCTATGGCCTCGACCAGTCGATGCTGGCCCGGCTGTGGCTCTATTTTTCCTCGTTGGCGTCGTTCGACCTCGGCTGGTCGGTTGCCTTCGGCAGGCCGGTTCTCGATCTCATCCTTGAACGCCTTCCGAACACCCTTCTACTAATGGGCAGCGCCACGGCGCTTTCCTTCGGGCTCGGTTCGGCGCTCGGCATCGTTGCCGGTGCAAAGCCGGAAAGCATAAGGGACAGAGTACTTTCGACAGCCTCTCTCATCCTTTACGCGATCCCAAGCTTCTGGCTCGGACTGGTGCTCAGCATCGTTTTTGCCGTACAGCTCCGCTTGCTGCCGACCTCCGGCATCGAGACCATCGCCTCCGGCAAAGCGGGCTTCGCCCGAGCTTTGGATATCGCCAAGCATCTCGTCCTGCCGGTCGGTGCGCTGGCGCTGATCTACATGGCTCTGTTCCTGCGGGTGATGCGCTCCGGCATGGCCGAAGCCTGGACGCTGGATTTCGTGCTCTTTGCCCGTTCGAAAGGCCTGTCCCGCAGCCGTATCGTGCTGCGCCATGTGGCGCGCAATGCGCTTCTGCCGCTTGTCACCATGCTCGGCCTGCAATCGGCCGCCATGCTCGGCGGCAGCGTCGTCATCGAGAGCATCTTTGCCATTCCTGGTTTCGGGCGGCTGGCGCAGGAGGCGGTCAGCGGCCGCGACGCGCCGCTGCTGATGGGCATCATCGTCGTCAGCGCCGTGCTGGTTATCTGCGTCAACCTCATTATCGACATCGTCTATGCTGCCCTCGACCCACGCGTCGGCGCCTCGGAGCCCAATACATGAGGCTCCTTCGAGATCTGGTCCGGACGCCGGAAGGCGCGATCGGGCTCGGCATTCTTACGGCTCTGGTGCTCGTCGCCCTTTTCGCGCCAGTGCTGTCGGCGGGCGACCCGCTGCGCATCGCCGGCCGGGCACTGCTGCCACCCTTCACCGATCCCGCCTTTCCGCTCGGCACCGACCGGCTCGGCCGCGACGTGCTGGCCGGCATTCTTCACGGAACCCGCACGTCGCTGTCGGTCGGCCTTGCGGCGGCGCTGGCGGCGATTGCGATCGGCCTCTGTGTCGGCCTGACTGCCGGTTTTGCCGGAGGGCTGGTGGACGAGGGGCTGATGCGCGTTGTCGATGCCTTCCAGATCGTTCCGAGCTTCCTTCTGGCGCTCGCTTTCGTCAGCGTCATCGGCGCATCGGTGCCGGTCGTCGTGCTGGCCATCGCGCTCGGCGCCTGGGCCGATCCGGCGCGGCTGACGCGGGCGCAGGTGCTTTCGATCCGCGAGCGGGATTATGTTGCCTCCGCCCGGGTGATCGGCATGCATCCCGCAGAAATCGCCTTCCGGGAAATCCTGCCCAACGCCCTGCCGCCGGTTCTGGCGCTGTCGGCGATCATCGTCGCGGCGGCGATCCTGACCGAAGCCGCGCTCTCCTTCCTCGGCCTCGGAGACCCGAACGTCGTCACCTGGGGTTCGATGATCGCCGAGGGCCGCAACATCCTGCGCTCCTCGCCGTCGCTATCGATCTTCCCGGGCATCGCGCTGGTGGTGACGGTGGTCGGCGTTTACCTCTTCAGCGAAGGCCTCACCAAGGCGCTTGGCGGTCGGAGGCTGGAGCCATGAGGACGCTTTGCGAAATCCGAAACCTGTCGGTCACCTATCGCGGCCAGACGATACCGGCGCTGAACCGGATAGACCTCGATATCGTCACCGGCGAACGGCTGGCGATCATCGGCGAAAGCGGATCCGGGAAAAGCACGCTGGCCCGTGCCGTGGCGGGCCTTTTACCGGTCGGCGCCAAACTGGCAGGCAAGATGCGATGGTCATCGGGCCAGCCGCCTTTGCCCGGCCGCGACCTCGGTTTCGTTTTCCAGGACCCGTCCTCCAGCCTCAACCCGGTATTGACGATCGGCGAACAAGTGGCCGAAGGCGCTCGCCGGCATCTCGGCCTGTCCTGGAGAGAGGCTTATGGCCACGCGCTAAAAATGCTGGAGCGGGTCCGCATTCCGGAGCCGGACAAGGCGATGAAGGCCTTCCCGCACCAGCTTTCCGGCGGACAGCGGCAGCGCATCGCGATTGCCGCAGCACTTGCCGGCAGGCCCGGCATTCTGATCGCCGACGAGGCGACCAGTGCGCTCGACATGGTCGTGCAGGCGGAGATCGTTTCTCTGCTCGACGAACTGGTTCGCGAAGCCGGCATGACGCTGATCTTCATCACCCACGACATCGCGCTGGCTTCCGGCTTTGCCGATCGGGTGGCGATCTTCAAGGATGGCAGGCTGGCTGAAATCGGGCCGACGGGACATGTCCTCTCGTCACCGAAAGAGCCCTACACCAAGACGCTGATCGCCAGCCATCGCGACCTCACGACGCCGCCGCTCATCCGGGAGGCCGCGTCGTGACCCTGCTGACGATCGAAAACCTCTCGAAGCGTTTTTCCTCCGGCGGGCGCGAAGTTGCGGCGGTCAGCGATGTTTCACTGACGCTTGAACCCGGCGAGACGCTTGGCCTCGTCGGCGCCTCGGGCAGCGGGAAATCCACCCTCGCCCGCATTCTTATGCGACTATTGCCGGCGGATGCCGGCGCGATCCAGTTCGAGGGCAAGGACTGGCTGACACTCTCCGGCGCCGAACTGCGCCGCCACCGCGCCAGGATGCAGATGGTGTTTCAGGACGTGCTTGGCGCCTTCAATCCGCGCGCCACCGTTGCCTCGGTGCTCGACGATCCGCTGCGCATCCACGCCATCGTGCCGAAAGCCGAGCGCCCGCGCGCGATCGCAGCGCTTCTCGACCGCGTCGGCCTGCCGGCGAGTTATGCGGAGCGATCGATCCGCGATGTTTCCGGCGGCCAGCGCCAGCGCATCGCCATTGCCCGCGCCATCGCCACGAAACCGTCGCTGATCGTGCTCGACGAGGCGGTGTCGGCGCTGGATGTCTCGATCCGCGGCAAGATTCTCGAACTGCTGGTCGAGTTGCAGGAGGAGCGCGGCATCAGCTATCTTTTCGTGTCGCACGATCTCGCCGTCCTGCGCGCCGTCTCGCACCGGATCGCCGTCATGGAAACGGGGCGGCTGGTCGAGACCGGACCGATGCGACAGGTGATCGAAAACCCGCAATCGCCTGCGGCCAAGGCCCTGATCGGCGCCGTACCGCGCCTCGTGACAGAACCAACGGAAGGACCATCCCATGACGTTTGACCGCTGGAATCCGCTGAACGACGCACCGTCCTTCCCCGCCGCGCGTTACGCCACGATCGCCGATCGGATCGCCAAAATCCTGAAGACACGCAACGACGTGCTGCTGATCCAGGCGGAGGCCGTCGTCGCGCTGGAGGCGGCAGCGCTCAGCCTCGCCCGGCCCGGCCTGAAGGCGATCAACATTGTCACCAGCATGTATGGCGGATGGTTCGGCACCTGGCTCAGGCGCGGCGGCGCCGAGGTTGTCGATCTCGCGGCCGAACCCGCCCGCCCGATCGCGCTGGAAGCGGTCGAGGCGGCGCTGAATGCGCATCCGGGCGTCAAGGTCCTGGCTCTCGTCCATGCGGAATCGGCCAGCGGCATCCGCAACCCGCTGGAGGAGATCGTCGCGCTCGCCCGCTCCCGCGGTATCGTGACGGTGGTGGATGCAGTCGCCTCGATCGGCGGTCACGCGCTGAATGTCGACGCGCTCGGCATCGACATCGCCGTCATCGGCCCGCAGAAGGCGCTGGCGGGACCGGCCGGGCTTTCGGCACTCTCCGTCAGCCCTGCCGCGTGGAAACTGATTTCTGAACGAGGGGCGCCAAGGGATTCGATTCTCTCGCTTCTCGACCAGAAGGACTGGCTCGAAACCGGCCGCGGCGCGCTTCCCGGCACCACCGCGCCGCTGGAGTTTTTTGCGCTCGAAGCTGCCCTCGAACGCGTCGAGGCGGAGGGTATCGACGCGATCGTCGCCCGGCATGTCCGCGCCGCCCGCGCCACCCGTGCCGCGCTCGCCGCCATGGGCGGCGAACTCTGGGTGGACGCCCTGCACGGCTCGAACCTGGTGACGACGGCAAGGCTTCCCCCCTCCGCCGATCCAACCGCCGTGCTTTCCGTCGCTCCGCGCGGCATCGAGCTTTCGGCCGGCGTCGGCCCCGGCGCCGAACGGCTGATCCGGCTGAACCATACCGGCCAGCGTGCCCGCTTCGATATCGTACTCGGCAATCTGACGGCCTATGGTATGGCGCTTCGACGGCGGGGGTTCAGGGCGGACATATCCGCCGCCGTCGATGCGATTGCGCTACACTACGGCGACTGATCAGAAGCCTTTTTCGATCAGCCAGTCGTGGGCGATCATCTCGTCCTCGGTGCCTATGCCGTGATTGGCGTCGAGCGTTCTGGCGGTGAGTTCCGCGCCTGCAGCGCGAAGCCGCTCTTCGATTTCCTGGGCCATGGACCCATAAAAATCGTCGGTCGCGCTGAGCGACAGGACCTGGGTGCCGGAAAGATCGACGGACGGCCGAGCTTCCAGGCAGTTCATCGACCGCAGCAGCACCGCTTTGCGGATCATTCCCGGATGAAGCTGCATCACCGCGCCGATCATGTTGCCGCCGTTGGACCAGCCGGCAAAGGCTGTCCGCGCCGGATCGACGCCATAAGCGGGGCCGAGATCCTCCACAAAGGCGGCGAAGGCTTCCGCTTCGGACGCAATTTCCTTCTGGTCGAAGGTCGTCTCCGTGAAGCGGCGGAAATACCGCGGATGACCTTCGTCCAGCGAGCGCCCGCGCACCCCGATCAGCATGGAGTTCGGCGCCGCCTTGCGTCCGAAAGGTAACATGGTGGTTTCATTGCCGCCGGTACCGTGCAGCAGCACCAGCGTGGAACCGTCCCATGTCTCCGGCATGTGGATGCGGTGCACGAAAGGCAGATCGCGATAGATGATGCGCTCCTCGCCGGGCAGGCCGAACTGCGGCAGCATGACCCGCAGGACATCGTGGTCTTCCTTGAAATGCGCCGGAATGAACAGTTCTGACCCGAGCGTTTCAAGCGGCTCGTCGTCCGTGAACCCCGGCCCGTCGGTCGCGAGTTCGATCAGCGTACCGGACGGTTCGCGGACATAGAGCGAGTAGAAATAGTGCCGGTCATGCATGTTCATCTCACCGGCGTCTTCTGCCAGCAACCCCTCATGCACGGTCTCAACCTGGGGCCGATCCACTGCGCGGAAAGCGATATGGTCGATCGTGCCGGTACCGGGAGCTGCCGTCCAGAAACCGCCGGCATCGCGGACATCGACGATATCCTGCGCATCCGACACCAGCCGCTGGATACTGCCCTCCTTGGGCCCGAACCGAAGCCCCATATGCCGCGTCAGAAACGCCGCCGTCTGCTCCGGCTTTTCGGAAAGGATCGTCGCGCCGTGGAGTTTTCGGATCGCATCCGCCTCGGCGATACCGCCGCCGCTCCACCAGACCCAGGGCGTCGTGTCCTCGACGCCGACGAGCTTGACGATGATGCCGTCCGGATCGGTCAGCCGCAGCACCGGTTCGTCGAATTCCTGGGCCGGGCCGGAAAGCTTGACGTTGAACTGCAGCGCCCGCGTCAGCCAGAAACCGATCGCTTCGGGCGCAATCGCAAAGCTGATCTCGCTCGGCGCCCCATGCCCGACACGCCCGAGCGAACCGTCCTCCCAGGCAAGGAACGTAACCAGCGAACCCGGTGTCGCAGCGCCGTCGCCGTAGAACAGATGAAGCTGGCGGGCATCCTCGAAACCCGCCGTCCTCTTCACGAGCCGCAGGCCGAGAAAGCCCGTGTAGAAATCGACATTCGCCTGGATCTTGCGGGTGATGGCGGTGATGTGATGCAGGCCGCTGGTCATGCGAAATACGAACCTTTTGTCAGTGAGTTACGGCGCGACGATATCAGCCCGGAACTGACCTAGCGATATGCGCGACGACAAAAAGAAACCGCGGTCAACATCCGGATAGGCATTTCCCCTCCCGCAACCGTATGCTCAGGCATTGGAATACCGGGAGGCTCGTTGCCGAAAATTCAGGCGCCACACCGGTCAAAAATTCACCAAGGGAGGCTCGGTTTTTGGTCCAAATCGGTTGACTGATCAGCGCCATTATGCAGGCTGGATCCAGGTCCCGAATCTCCATCTCATATTGGCCGTCTTCCCGGATAATTTTATCCGACTCTGTGATTCATTTTTGGAATAAACCCGTGAGCAGCGATGCAACAGTTCGCGTCGCGAAGCCGTCGGCTTCGTTGGCGCTGGTGAATGCGGCAGGTTGGGGCAAAGGCTTCTCGATACTGACCCGCATTACCGTCATGGCCTTCCGTCATCCGTGGCAATCGAGCTTCGCGATCGGCGCGACCCTGATCGCCTCTGCCTTCCAGCTGATGATCCCGCGGCTGCTTGGGCAAGCGGTGGACCACACGCAGGTGGCGCTGACCGGGGGCGATGCCGGGCAGGCGGCGCAGGATGCGTTGTTGACGACCGCCCTGCTCCTGCTCGGCGCCAGCGTGCTGCGCGGCATCTTCACCCTGTTCCAGAACTACTACAGCGAGGCCGTCGGCCATCATATGGGCTATCGCCTCCGGCTTGCCTGTTACGAAAAGATCCAGCGGCTCTCCTTCAGCTTCCATGACAGCATGCATTCGGGCGACCTGATCACCGTCGGGCTTCTCGATCTCGAAGGCGTGCGTATGTATTTCTCGACCGCGCTGGTGCGTATGGTCCTTTTGACCGTGCTGATCGGTTTCGGCGCCTATCTTCTGCTGTCGACCGACGTGGTGCTCGGCCTGCTGGCCTTGAGCTTCGTGCCTTTCGTCGGCTGGCGGTCGTCGGTGACGCAGCTGCGGCTGCGCGCCACCTGGCTCGACCTCCAGGAACGGCTCTCTGTTCTGACCCGCGTCATGGAGGAAAACCTCGGCGGCATCCGTGTCGTGCGCGCCTTCGCCGCCCAGGACCACGAGCTCGAAAAATTCGACACGGCATCGAAGAGCGCCGTGTCGCTCGCCCATCAGCGCGTCGGCATCCGGGTCGCCAATACCAGCGCCATGACGCTGTCCTTCTTCGCTGCCATGGGCCTGGTTCTTTGGGTCGGCGGAAACAAGGTGATGGCCGGCCAGATGACGGTCGGCACACTCACCTCCTTCCTCACCTTCATGACCATCCTGCAGATGCCGGTGCGCCAGCTCGGCCTGATGGTCAACGCCTTTGCCCGCGCCTCCACATGCGGCGCACGCCTCTTCGAACTGCTCGACCTCGATATCGCCATCAAGGACGAGAAGGACGCGAAGGAGTTGAAGGTCACCGACGGCACGCTGCGGTTCGAAAATGTCGACTTCGCCTATCCTGCGGCTGAAAACCATCAGGTCCTGACCGGCGTGTCCTTCGAGGCGAAGCGCGGCGAGACGATCGGCATCGTCGGCCCGCCCGGCAGCGGCAAGTCGACAATGGCGCACCTGATCCCGCGTTTCTACGATGTGACGGGCGGCCGGATCACCGTCGACGGTCAGGACATCCGCCGCGCGACGCTGCAGTCGCTGCGCCGGTCGGTGGCCGTGGTCCAGCAGGACAGTTTCCTGTTCACCACGACGATCGAGAACAATATCGCCTATGGCGATCCGTGGGCGAAGGAAGGCCGCATTGAGCGCGCCAGCGAAAGCGCCCAGCTCCACAATTACGTGCTCGGCCTACCGACCGGCTACGGCACCGTGGTCGGTGAACGCGGCGTTTCGCTGTCCGGCGGCCAGCGCCAGCGCCTGTCGATCGCCCGCGCGCTGATGCTGCGCCCGGCGGTGATGGTATTCGACGACTCGACGGCGGCGATCGATGCCGGTACCGAGCAGCGCATCCGCACCGCCATGCGCAAATACGCAGCCGACCGGGTGACGATCATCGTCGCCCATCGCCTGAGCTCGCTGATGCATGCCGACCGGATCCTGTTCATGGAAGAGGGCCGCATCGTCGAAAGCGGGACGCATGACGCGCTGCTTGCGCTCGGCGGCCGCTACAAGGCGCTTTACGATCTGCAGGTACGTCCGGGCGACGACGCGCTCAGCGCCTGAGGGAGGATACATGGCCGAGGAACTGGAAACCGAACGCTCCGACGTTCGCGAAGACGGCAGGCGCCCGCCCCGCGCGGTGGTCGGCTCGCACCGCATCGAAGAGGAAATCTTCGGCAAGGTCTTCGACAAAAATATCGTCAAGCGCATCTGGGCCTTCGTGCGGCCCTACCGCACCAAGATCTACTGGGCCGTGCTGGCGGTGCTCTGTTTCACGGCCATGCAGCTCCTCATCCCGCTGATCATTCGCTACGCGATCGACCACGGCATGCAGGCGGGCGCAGACAGCCAGTCGATATTGATCTGGTCTATCGTTGCCTTTCTCGTAGCGATCCTCATCAATTTCGGCGCCAGCTATGCCCAGGAAACGCTGGTCGGCGGCGTGGCCGAAGACGTGCTCTTCGATATCCGCAGGGCGATGTTCACCCATCTGCAGCGCGTTTCGCTCTCCTGGATGGACAAGACGGAGGTTGGCCGGCTGATGTCGCGCCTGCAGGGCGACGTCAATTCCATGCAGGAATTCCTGGAAACCTCGGTTCTCTCGGTCGGCGACATCACGCTTTTGTTCGGCATCGTCTTCGTCATGCTGACGCTCGATTTCAAGCTCGGCCTGTTGACGCTCTGCGCGCTCCCCGTCCTATTCGTCGTGCGCCTGTTCTGGCTGCCGCGCGCGCGAAAATCCTTCATGGCCGCGCATGAGACCAACTCGATCGCCAACGGTGCGCTTGCCGAAGCCATCCATGGCGTGCGCGCCGTCCAGAGCATGGACCGCCAGAGCGTCAACTTCGTGCTCTATGACGACAAGGCGCGCGCCAACCTCAACACCCACCTGAATGCAGCGAAATACGCCCAGGTCATGGTGCCGATCGTCGACTCTCTGACCGGCCTTGCGATGGCTCTCGTCGTCGTGGTCGGCGGCGCTCGCGTGCTCAACCAGGCGCTCGACGTCGGCGTCATGGTCGCCTTCCTCTTCTACATCCAGCGCTTCTTCGACCCGATCCGGTCGCTGACGCTGCAATATTCTGTGATGCAGCGCGCCATGGCGTCCGGCCAGCGCCTGACCGAGGTCCTGGACGTGCCGGTCGACATCAAGGATGCGCCGAACGCCAAGGTCCTCTCCCCGGAGATGGACGGCTCGGTCGAGTTCAAGGACGTGGTCTTCGGCTACAATCCCAAGCACCCTGTCCTGAAGCATGTAAGCTTCAAGGTGAACCCCGGCGAGACGGTGGCGCTGGTCGGCCCGACGGGTTCGGGCAAGTCGAGCTGCATGTCACTGATCCACCGTTTCTACGACGTGCAGCAGGGCCAGGTCCTGGTCGGCGGGCACGACGTGCGCGACCTGACGCAGGAATCGCTCGGCCGGCAGATCGCCATGGTGCTGCAGGAACCGTTCCTGTTCACCGGAACGGTGTTCGAGAACATCCGCTACCACAAGACGGACGCGACACGGGAACAGGTTGTCGAGGCGGCCAAGGCGGTCGGCGCCCACGAGTTCATCATGCGCATGCCGGACGGTTACGAGAGCATTCTTGGCCAGCGCGGCGGCAATCTCTCGCTCGGCCAGCGCCAGCTTCTGAGCTTCGCCCGCGCGCTGGTGGCGGATGCGAAAATCCTGGTACTCGACGAGGCGACAGCCAATATCGACAGCTATACCGAAATGCTGATCCAGAAGGCGCTCGTAAAGCTGCTCGAGGGCCGCACGGGCCTCGTCATCGCCCATCGCCTTGCAACCATCCGCGAGGCCGACCGCATCATCGTGCTGCAGAACGGCGAGCTGATCGAGAGCGGCAATCACCGCGAGCTGATGAAGAACAAGAAGCTCTATTCGAAGCTCTACAACCTCAACTACTCGTCCTTCGACGATATCCCCGAGGATGTCATCGAAGAGGCCGTGACCGAACAGGCGACCTGAAGCCAGTTTCGACGTTCCCCCTCGCCCCGCAAACCGACGGCCGGTTACAGGCCAGAGCACAAAAAAAGCCCGGAGGCGTCTGACGCATCCGGGCTTTCGAGTTTCATCTGGCAATCTTGACGGAAGGCCTCGCCTCAGCGGCGCTGGTTGTAGACGTCGACGCAGACGGCGCCGAGCAGGACCAGGCCCTTGATCACCTGCTGGTAGTCAATGCCGATGCCGAGGATCGACATGCCGTTGTTCATAACGCCCATCAGGAAGGCGCCGATGACTGCGCCCGTCACCTTGCCGACGCCGCCATAGGCGGATGCGCCACCGATGAAGCAGGCCGCGATGACGTCCAGCTCGAAGCCGGTACCGGCCTTCGGCGTGGCGCTGTTGAGGCGTGCGGCGACGACGAGGCCGCCGAGCGCCGCAAGCACGCCCATGTTGACGAAGGTGAGAAACACCAGCCGCGTGGTCTTGATGCCGGAAAGCTCGGCTGCACGGGCGTTGCCGCCGACCGCGTAGATCTGCCGGCCGATGACGGTGCGGGTGGTGAGGAAGCTATAGGCGGCGATCAGCACCGCCATGATGATCAGCACGTTCGGCATGCCGCGATGCGACGAGATCAGGAAGGCGATGTAACCGACGCCGGCGAGGATCAGCAGGTTCTTGGCCACGAAGAAGCCGAACGGCTCCGACTCGACGCCATGGGCAATACGCCGTTTGCGGCTCGCGAAATTCTGCACGATGAGAATGACCGCAAGCAACAGCCCGAGCAGGAACGAGGTGATGTAGAGGCCGCCTGCCGACGAGATCAGCTCGACGACATAACCGGACGAGAGCTTCTGGAAGATCGGCGGGAAAGGCCCGATTGCCTGGCTGCCGAGGATGGCGATCATCAGTCCGCGGAAGACCAGCATGCCTGCCAGCGTCACGATGAACGACGGTATCTTGAAATAGGCGACGAAATAGCCCTGGATCGCCCCGATCAAGCCGCCGACGGCAAGGCTGATGACGATGACGACGGCGAAATTGAGACCCCACTGGACCATCAGCAACCCGGCAAAACCGCCGATGAAGCCCGCGACCGAACCGACTGACAGGTCGATATGGCCGGTGACGATCACCATCAGCATGCCGAGCGCCATGATGACGATATAGGAGTTCTGCAACACGATGTTGGTGACGTTGAGCGGCTTCAGAAGCACGCCGTCCGTGGCGATCTGGAAGAAGATGACGATCACGACCAGCGAAATCAGCATGCCGAAATCGCGCAGATTGTCCTTCAGAAAACCGCCCACGCTCTGAGGCGTCGATATCGTTTCCTGCGGAGTACTCATTATTCTCTCCCTTTGCGCCGCATGATGGCGCGCATGATATTTTCCTGCGTGGCTTCCTCGCCGGCCACTTCGCCGACAAACGCACCTTCGTGCATCACCACGATACGGTCGCAGATGCCGATCAGCTCGGGCATTTCCGACGAGATGACGATCACCGCCTTGCCCGCATCGGCGAGTTCGTTGATGATCGTGTAGATTTCATATTTCGCGCCGACATCGATGCCGCGCGTCGGCTCGTCGAGAATGAGCACGTCAGGATCGGTGAACAGCCATTTCGACAATACCACTTTCTGCTGGTTGCCGCCGGACAGCTTGCCGGTTTCCTGGTAGACGTTGTGGCTGCGGATGCGCATGCGGGTGCGGAATTCCTGCGCCACCTTCATCTCGGCGATGTCGTCGATGACGCCGCGCGAGGACACGCCGCCGAGATGGGCGAGCGAGACGTTCTTGCGGATGTCTTCCGGCAGGATGAGGCCGAGTTGCTTGCGGTCCTCGGTTACATAGGCAAGGCCGGCCTTGATCGCCTTGTGGACGTCGGAAAGATCGAGTTCCTTGCCGTGCAGCTTGGCGGTGCCGGTGACGTGGCGCCCCCAGGACCGGCCGAACAGGCTCATGGCGAATTCGGTGCGACCTGCACCCATCAGGCCGGAAATGCCCACGACCTCGCCGGCCCGCACCTTCAGCGAGACGTTCTTCACCACCTGACGGTCCGAGTGCATCGGATGATAGGCGGACCAGTTCTCGACTTCGAAGATGACGTCGCCGATCTTTGGATCACGCTTCGGATAGCGGCTTTCCAGATCGCGATCGACCATGCGGCGCACGATCTCGTCTTCGTCAACGGGACCGGCATGGCAGTCCAGCGTGCCGACGGTGCGGCCGTCGCGCAGCACCGTGATGCGGTCGGCGACCTCGGAAATCTCGTTGAGCTTGTGCGAGATCATGATCGAGGTAATGCCGTTGCGGCGGAATTCCTTGAGCAGTTCCAAAAGCGCGGCACTGTCCGTCTCGTTGAGCGACGCGGTCGGCTCGTCGAGGATCAGCAGCCGCACATCCTTGGACAGCGCCTTGGCGATTTCGACCAGCTGCTGCTTGCCGACGCCGATATTGGTGATCAACGTGTCCGGCTGCTCAGTGAGGCCGACCTTTGCAAGCAGGGCCTGGGTGCGCTTGTGCCGTTCGCTGCGGTCGATAACCCCGCGGCTCGCCGGGGGATTGGTCAGGAAGATGTTTTCCGCGATCGACATCAGCGGAATGAGTGCCAGTTCCTGATGGATGATGATGATGCCGAGCTTTTCGGAATCGTTGATGTCGCGGAAATGCCGCTCCTCACCACCGAAAAAGATGGAGCCCTCGTAGGAACCGTGCGGATAAACGCCGGAAAGCACTTTCATGAGGGTCGATTTGCCAGCGCCGTTTTCACCGACGAGGGCATGGATCTCACCCTCCTGAACGGCGAAGCTGACATCGGAAAGCGCCTTGACGGCGCCAAAGCTCTTCGAAATCGCCCGCATCTCAAGGATGGGTGGCTTTTCGGCGAGCGGAACGGGATCGAGCATGATCACTCCGAAAAAAAGGGTCCGCGCGGCAGAATACCACCGCGCGGATTAAAAGGCTTACTTGAGCTGCGATTCTTTGTAGTAACCGCCATCCACCAGAACCTGCTTCCAGTTGGTCTTGTCAACCACGACCGGCTTCAGGAGGTATGACGGAACGACCTTCTTGCCGTTGTCATAGGTCTTGGTGTCGTTGACGGTCGGCTCCTTGCCGCTCATCGCGGCATCGACCATGTCGACGGTGACCTTGGCAAGATCGCGCGTGTCCTTGAAGATCGTCGAATACTGCTCACCGGCAATGATCGACTTGACGGACGGAACTTCCGCATCCTGGCCGGTAACGACCGGCATCGCCTGACCGCCCGAACCGTAACCGACGCCCTTCAGCGACGACAGAATACCGATCGAGATGCCGTCATAGGGAGACAGAACGCCGTCCAGCTTCTTGCCGGAATAGGTCGACGAGAGGATCGCGTCCATGCGGGACTGGGCGGTTGCCGGGTCCCAGCGCAGCGTCGCGACCTTGTCCATGCCGATCTGGCCGCTGCCGACCTTCAGCACGCCCTTGTCGATCAGCGGCTGAAGCACGCTCATCGCACCGTTGTAGAAGAAGAAGGCATTGTTGTCGTCCGGCGAACCGCCGAAGAGTTCGATGTTGAACGGGCCCTTTTCGGTGTCGGCCTTGAGGCCCTTCACCAGCGAGGTGGCCTGCTGAACGCCGACCTGGAAGTTGTCGAAGGTGGCGTAGTAGCTGACGTTCGGGGTATCGCGGATCAGGCGGTCATAGGCGATGACCTTGATCTTCTGGTCGGCGGCCTGCTGCAGCACATCGGAAAGCGTCGTGCCGTCGATCGAGGCGATGACGAGAACCTTGGCGCCCTTCGTGATCATGTTTTCGATCTGGGCGAGCTGGTTCGGGATATCGTCTTCAGCGTACTGAAGGTCGGTCTTGTAACCGCGCTCTTTCAGAACCTTGACCATGTTGTCGCCGTCCGCGATCCAGCGGGCGGAAGACTTGGTCGGCATGGCGACGCCGACGAGGCCCTTTTCCTGGGCGCTGGCCGGAGCCGAGACGACCAGACCGGCCAACATGGCCGCGGTCGCGAGATATTTGAACATTCGCATGGATTACTCCTCCTTTGGAGCGGCTCCCTTCGAGCCGCCAATCTTGTCTAAGGGCGGCCTCCGCCGCCCTGGGGATCGAAACAGTCAGTGATTGTCGCGCGGAATGCCGTTGGTCTGGGCAATCCGCTGGTATTTGACCGCCGGCTCCAGAACCGCGCCGGTTTCGAGCTGGCCGACATAGTGGCGCTGGATTTCCTGCCAGGGCGTCTGATGCTTCGGGTACTGGTAGCCGCCCTCTGCTTCGAGGGCCTTGCGGCGCTCCGCCATTTCCTCGTCGGAGATCAGGATATCCGCGGTGCCGCGGCCGACGTCAATGCGCACGCGATCCCCCGTCCGCAGGATGGCAAGACCACCGCCGGCGGCCGCTTCCGGCGACGCATTGAGGATCGACGGGCTGCCGGACGTTCCCGACTGGCGACCGTCACCGATGCAGGCGAGCGACGAGATGCCCTGCTTCAGGAGATAGTCCGGCGCGCGCATGTTGACGACTTCGGCAGCGCCCGGATACCCGATCGGGCCGGCGCCACGCATGAACAGGACCGTATGCGCGTCGATTTCGAGCGACGGGTCGTCGATGCGGTGATGATAGTCCTCCGGCCCGTCGAACACGACCGCCCTGCCTTCGAAGGCTTCCGGATCGTTCGGGTTGGAGAGATAACGCTGGCGGAATTCCGGCGAGATGACGCTGGTCTTCATGATCGCCGAAGAGAACAGGTTGCCGCGCAGCACCCGGAAGCCCGCATGGGCCTTCAAAGGCTCGTCATAGCGGCGGATGACCTTTTCGTCCTCGATGATGGCGCCACGGCAGTTCTCGCCGATCGTCTTGCCGTTGACCGTCATGGCGTCCTCATGGATGAGGCCCTGGGTCATCAGCTGGTTGACGACGGCAGGGACGCCGCCTGCATGATAATAGTCCTCGCCGAGATATTCGCCGGCCGGCTGCAGGTTGACGAGCAGCGGCACTTCCTCGCCGTAGGCCTGCCAGTCGTCGACCGTGAGTTCGACGCCGATATGGCGGGCAAGCGCGTTCAGGTGGATCGGCGCATTGGTCGAGCCGCCGATCGCCGAGTTGACGCGGATGGCGTTGATGAAGGCTTCCTTGGTCAGGATGTCGGAGGGCTTCAGGTCTTCCTTGACCATCTCGACGATGCGAAGGCCGGTCAGATAGGAGACCTCCTGCCGGTCGCGATAGGGCGCCGGGATTGCCGCCGAACCCGGAAGCTGCATGCCGAGCGCTTCCGCGAGCGAGTTCATCGTCGTCGCGGTGCCCATCGTGTTGCAATAGCCGGTTGACGGCGCCGAGGAGGCGACGAGCTTCACGAAACCCGCATAGTCGATCTCGCCCTTGGCCAGCAGCTCGCGAGCCTTCCAGACGATTGTGCCGGAGCCGGTGCGCTCGCCACGGAACCAGCCGTTCAGCATCGGACCGACCGACAGCGCGATCGCCGGAATGTTGACGGTGGCCGCCGCCATAAGACAGGCCGGCGTGGTCTTGTCGCAGCCGATCGTCAGCACGACGCCGTCGAGCGGATAGCCGTAGAGGACTTCCACCAGGCCGAGATAGGCAAGGTTGCGGTCAAGGCCGGCGGTTGGACGCTTGCCCGTTTCCTGGATGGGGTGGACCGGGAATTCGATGGCGATGCCGCCTGCCTCGCGGATACCCTCGCGCAGGCGATGCGCCAATTCCAGATGATGCCGATTGCACGGCGAAAGATCGGAACCCGTCTGGGCGATGCCGATGATCGGCCGGTCGGACTGCAGTTCGGCCTGGCTGAGACCGAAATTCATGTAGCGCTCGAGATAGAGCGCCGTCATGTCGACATTCGACGGGTTGTCGAACCACGCGCGAGAGCGGAGCTTGCGGACCTCCTGCCGGCGCTGGTCGGTTTCGGCGATCTCGTTCGAGGTTACGTTTTCGGAATTGGTCATCATCAGTCCTCAAATACGTCTGTTTGAATGCGCCGGCCCAGCATAAAGGCATCGGCGACATGCACCAGCGGCGAGAAATCGGTATCGCTGCGGCTTTCGGCCACCAGCGCCACGAAGTCACGATAGAGATTGCGGTATTCCCTGTCTTCCTCGACGATCGCGCTCTGGCCATCGACGAAAAGGCGGCTGCCGCCATGGGTCAGAACGATCGGACCCTCGTCGGTCTCGACGCGGATATCCCAGGTCTGCGGTCCGGTCTGGCGCCAGTCGAATTCGGCAGAGACCGGTATGCCGCCATCCGTTTCGAAGGACAGGCTTGCCGCAATCGGCGCCGCCCGGTTGGCCGGGAAGGTCAGTTCGGAACGGGTAAGGTGAAAACTTTCCGGCAGGATGCGCGTGACGATCGACAGCGCGTTGATGCCGGGATCGAAGACGCCGAGGCCACCCGGCTCCCAGATCCAGGCCTGGCCCGGATGCCAGTGGCGGACATCTTCCTTCCACTCGACCGTTACGCTGAGGATGTTCCGTTCTGCGAGCAGCGCCCGCGCCGGCTCGACGGCAGCGGCAGCCCGCGAATGCCAGGTCGAAAACAGCGAAACGCCCTTCGCCTTGGCGAGCTTTTCCAGCGCATAGACTTCCGAAAGCGTCGCACCCGGCGGTTTTTCGAGCATCACGTGCTTGCCGGCATCGAGTGCGGCCTTTGCCTGCTCGAAACGCCCCACGGGCGGCGTACAGAGAGAAACGGCGTCGAACTTGACGTCCGAAGCGAGCAGATCGCCGATCTCATGGAAACAGGCGATGTCGTCGAGCTTGGCGTGGCGGCTGGCGACGGCCACGAGTTCAATGCCGTCGGTTGCTTCGATCGCGCCGAGATGCTGATCCCTTGCGATCTTTCCAAGCCCGACAATGGCGACACGAATGGGAGCCATGGCCGCCTCAGAGCTTCTTGATCGTCACGGGCGCATCCGCCGCGACAGCCAACCGGTTGACCAGCGGCAATTTGAAGGGGGCCGCGGAAATCTCGAAAACGTCGCCCGGCTCCGTCTTGATCCCCTCTGAGAACGACAGCGTCGCCGTTCCGAAGAAATGCACATGCAGATCGCCCGGCTGGCGGAAGATATCGTATTTGAAATTATGATGTTCGAGGTTGGCGATCGTGTGCGACATGTTCGCCTCGCCCGAAAGGAACGGCTTTTCGAAGATCACCTCGTCGCCGCGCCGCACGCGTGATGTGCCTTCCACGTGGTCCGGCAGGTCGCCGACCAGAAGTTCCGCGCCGAGGGCGGCTTGGCGGAGCTTGGAATGGGCGAGCCAGAGATAGTTGCCCTTCTCGGTCACGTGGTCGGAAAATTCGTTGGCGAGACAGAAGCCCAGTCGGAAAGGCGTACCGTCCGGACCGATCAGGTAGATGCCCGCCAGTTCCGGCTCCTCGCCGCCATCGAGCGCGAAGGCCGGCGATACCAGATCGCTGCCGGTGGCGCGAAGCTGCGAGCCATTGCCCTTGTAGAACCATTCCGGCTGCACGCCGGCCTCGCCGGGCTTCGGCTTGCCGCCTTCGACGCCCATCAGAAACATGCGCATCGAATCGGTCGGCTTTTCCGTCGCCTGCGCTGCCTTGTGCATCTTGTCGCGACCGTCGGCCGAACCGAGATGCGTCAAACCGGTGCCGGCGACGATGAAATGTGCCGGGTCCGGATGGGTGATCGGCAGGCCAAGGCGCCCCTCGCCCGCGGCCTTTTCGAGGTCGACGACATCGCCGAGACCGGCCGCTTCGATCCGCTGAGCCAATGTCTGGCCGGCGGCAATCGCCTCGCGGGCGAGATCATAGGTGGACGAAACGCCGTTCACCGCACGGGCAGCACCTTCGCCATCCCACGCGACAACAATAGACGCACCAGCGCCATTCACGACCTGAAGAACCCGCAACATCGATTTCATCACCCAAATGCTTCCAATACCAACATGACGTCTCCTGCCGCCATGCCACTCCTCCCATCAGAACCATTCGGCCCGATGTAGTCATTAATACGACTATTGGATTGGTATCGGGCTTGTCAAGGAGGGGAAAAACAGCTTCCGACGATCCCGACCTTTTCAACAAAGCCATTTATCATGAGGATTCAATCGATTGTTGCCATCAAAAACGGCGGGATAGCGCCTCTCGCTCAATTTCTTCAAAAATAGCGCTTGAAAAAGTAATATTATATGCCAATCCTTGGGCCGTCAGTTCGCTTTATCATCTCTGGGAGGATTTAAGATGAAAAGAGCTCTCGCGGCAGCTGTAGCCGCTCTTACCCTATCGTTGGCATCCGGCGTTTCCGCCGCGTCCCTGACCGTCGGTTTCTCGCAGATCGGATCCGAATCCGGCTGGCGTGCGGCCGAAACCACGGTCACCAAGCAGGAAGCCGAAAAACGCGGCGTTACCCTGAAGTTTGCCGATGCGCAGCAGAAGCAGGAAAACCAGATCAAGGCGATCCGCGGCTTCATCGCCCAGGGCGTCGATGCGATCTTCATCGCCCCGGTCGTCGCCACCGGCTGGGATGCTGTCCTGAAGGAAGCCAAGGAAGAAAAGATCCCGGTCATCCTGCTCGACCGCGAGATCGACGCACCGAAGGACCTCTACCTGACAGCCGTCACCTCCGATCAGGTGTTCGAAGGCAAGGTCGCCGGCGACTGGCTGGTCAAGGAAATCGGCTCCAAGAACTGCAAGGTCATGGAACTCCAGGGCACGACCGGTTCTTCGCCGGCCATCAACCGCAAGAAGGGTTTTGAACAGGCAATCGCCGGCCATTCCAACATCAAGATTGCCCGCTCGCAGACCGGCGACTTCACCCGCACCAAGGGCAAGGAAGTCATGGAAAGCTTCATCAAGGCGGAAGGCGGCGGCAAGGACATCTGCGCGGTCTATGCCCATAACGACGACATGGCGGTCGGCGCCATCCAGGCAATCAAGGAAGCTGGCCTGAAGCCAGGCACCGACATCAAGATCGTCTCGATCGACGCCGTGCCGGATATCTTCCAGGCGATGGCCAAGGGCGAAGCCAATGCCACGGTCGAGCTGACCCCGAACATGGCCGGCCCCGCCTTCGAAGCCCTCAATGCCTATCTCAAGGACAAGAAGGCTCCGCCGAAGTGGATCCAGACGGAATCGAAGCTCTATACCGCCAAGGATGACCCGATGAAGGTCTACGAAGCCAAGAAGGGTCTCGGTTACTGACCCTCCCGCCGCCCGGCTCCACCTCCTACCCCCTGGTAGAGCCGGGCGACTCCAGCAACCGGAGCAGAGTGCCCTCGCCGCTCCGGTTCTTCGATAGACGCGGGACTTTAGGCATGTCGGATACAAATTCACTTCTGGAAGCCCGGGGCATCGGCAAGGCCTTCCTCGGCATCACGGCGCTTGACGGCGTGGACTTCACGCTCGAACGCGGAGAGATCCATGCGCTGCTCGGCGAAAACGGCGCCGGTAAATCGACGCTGATCAAGATCCTGACCGGGGTCTACAGCCGCGATCACGGCACCATGCGCCTCGACGGCGCGGACGTGACGCCGGCCAGCGTCGCGGAGGCGCAAGGCCTCGGCATCGGCACCGTTTACCAGGAGGTCAATCTCCTCGAAAACCTGACGGTCGCCGAAAATCTCTTCCTCGGCCGCCAGCCGCGCCGTTTCGGCCTGATCGACCGCCGCGAGATGAGAAGCCGCTCGAAGGCGCTTCTCGAACGCTACGGCCTCGATATCGATGTCGACGCCCTGCTCTCGTCCTATTCCGTTGCCGTCCGCCAGCTTGTCGCCATCGCCCGCGCCGTCGATCTATCCGGCAAGGTTCTGGTGCTCGACGAGCCGACCGCCAGCCTCGACGCTCACGAGGTGGAGATGCTGTTTGCCGTCCTGCGCCGACTGCGCGAGCAAGGCCTCGGCATCATCATCATCACCCACTTCCTCAACCAGGTTTATGCGGTCGCCGACCGCGTCACGGTCCTGCGCAACGGCCGGCTCGTCGGCACCCGCAAGCTCGCCGAATTACCGCGGCTGGAGCTGATCTCGATGATGCTCGGCCGCGAGCTGCAGCACATCACCCGCGAACATCAGGCGCAGGACGAAACCGTCGCCTCGACGGCCGAAGCGCCCATCCGTTTCTCCGGCTACGGCAAGCGCGGCAGCGTCGCCCCTTTCGATCTGGACATCCGGCCCGGCGAAGTGGTTGGCGTTGCGGGCCTGCTCGGTTCCGGCCGCACCGAGACCGCCTTCCTGCTCTTCGGCATCGACCGTGCCGACAGCGGCACGGCAACCGTCGACAACCAGCAAATCACCCTCTCATCCCCGGAAGCGGCGATTGCCAGCGGCTTCGGTTTCTGTCCCGAAGAGCGAAAGACGGACGGAATTATCGGCGATTTCTCCGTCGCGGATAATATCGCGCTTGCGGTGCAGGCCCGCCAGGGCTGGGCAAAACCGATCTCCTCGCGGGAAAAGGCAGCGCTCGCAGAAAACTTCATCAAGTCGCTGGATATCCGTCCGGCCGATCCCAACAGGCAGATGAAATTCCTCTCCGGCGGCAACCAGCAGAAGGCGATCCTCGCCCGCTGGCTGGCGACCGAACCCCGCCTGCTGATATTGGACGAACCGACCCGCGGCATCGATATCGGCGCGCATGCGGAAATCCTGAAAATGATTGAAAAACTCTGCGCCGACGGCATGTCGCTGGTCGTGATCTCCTCCGAACTGGAGGAGCTGACCGCCATCGCCCATCGCGTCATCGTGCTGTCCGACCGCAAGCATATCGCCGAACTCAAGGGCGACCGGGTGACCGCCGACAACATCATGCAGGCGATCGCGGCTCCTGCCCGGACGGAGGCCGCATGACCAACCGCCTCACCCGCCGGCTGAAACGACTGGCACCTCAGATCATTGCGCTTGCGGTCATCCTCGCACTGATCACGGCGGTTGCGCCGGGCTTCCTCAACGTCTCCTTCCAGAACGGCCGCCTCTACGGCAGCCTGATCGACATCCTCGTGCGCGCCGCCCCCGTCGCGCTGCTGACGATCGGCATGACACTGGTCATTGCCACCCGCGGCATTGACCTCTCGATCGGCGCGGTGATCGCAATCTGCGGCGCGGTTGCCGCGACATTGATCAGCGAGGGCTATCCGCTGCCTGTGGTCATCCTGATCTCGCTCGGCGTCGGTCTTCTCTGCGGCCTGTGGAACGGCGTGCTGGTCGCGCTCCTCGATATCCAGCCGATCATCGCCACGCTGATCCTGATGGTGGCGGGCCGCGGCATCGCCCAGCTCATCACCGAAGGCGTCATCCTCACCTTCAACAACGACAGCTTCGCGGCGCTCGGCTCCGGCTCGCTCGGGGGCATCCCGATCCCGATCCTCATCTGGATCTGCGCCGCCCTGATCATTGGCCTGCTGGTGCGCCGCTCCGCGCTCGGCTTCCTGATCGAGGCAACCGGCATCAACCGTCGCGCCGCGACGCTTGCCGGCGTGCGTGCCCGTTTCCTGCTGTTCTTCGTCTATGGGATCTCCGGCATCTGCGCCGCCATTGCCGGCCTGATCGTCACCGCCGATATCCGCGGCGCCGATGCAAACAATGCCGGTCTCTGGCTGGAACTCGACGCCATCCTCGCGGTGGTGATCGGCGGCACCTCGCTGAATGGCGGGCGGTTCTCCATCACCGCATCGCTGATCGGCGCGCTGATCATCCAGTCGATCAACACGGGCATCCTCGTTTCGGGTTTTCCGCCGGAATTCAACCTGATCATCAAGGCCGGTATCATCATCGTCGTCCTCACCCTGCAGTCGCCGGCGATCATGACGCTGTTCGGCTTCGTCAAGGCCTCGCGGCGCAAGGACGGGACGGTATCCCGCGAGACATCCCACAAGGCGGAAGGAACGGTTCGATGATCCATACCCGTAACCTGCCTTTCGTCACTACGCTCGGCATCTTCGTCATCGCCTATGCCCTCTGCGTGCTGCAGTTTCCGAACATGCTGTCGACGCGCGTCATCGGCAATCTCCTGACCGACAACGCCTTTCTCGGCATCGCCGCGGTCGGCATGACCTTCGTCATCCTGTCGGGCGGCATCGATCTGTCGATCGGTTCGGTGATTGCCTTCACCAGCGTTTTCGTCGCCGTCCTGGTCGGCTCCCTCGGTGTTCATCCGCTGATTGCCTTTGCGGCCGTCCTGGTCATCTCGACCCTTTTCGGCAGCCTGATGGGAGCGATGATCCGTTACCTCGGCATTCCGCCCTTCGTGGTGACGCTCGCCGGCATGTTTTTGGCCCGCGGCGCGGCCTATCTGATCTCGACGGAATCCGTGCCGATCAGCCACGAGATGATCGACACGATCCAGGGCTTTTATTTCCGCTTCCCGGGCGGCGGCCGGCTGACCGCGCTTGCCATTCTGATGCTGCTGGTGTTCATCATCGGAGCCTTCATCGCCGGCCGCACTCGCTTCGGCGCCAATGTCTATGCGATCGGCGGCAGCCAGCAGTCGGCCGAGCTCATGGGCGTCCCGGTCGGCTCCACGACGGTCGGCATCTATGCGCTGTCCGGCTTCCTCTCCGGCCTCGCCGGCATCGCCTACACGCTCTACACCTCGTCCGGCTATTCGCTGGCGACGGTCGGCGTTGAACTCGATGCGATCGCGGCGGTCGTGATCGGCGGTACGCTGCTCACCGGCGGCGTCGGCCTGGTCGCGGGAACGTTCATCGGGATTTTGATCCAGGGCTTGATCCAGACCTACATCGTCTTCGACGGGACGCTGTCGTCCTGGTGGACGAAAATCGTGATCGGCATCCTGCTCTTCGTCTTCATTGTATTGCAGCGCGGAATCATCTGGTATTCAAACCGACGACTGGCCGAAGGACGGCTGAAGGAGATCTGAGTGGGACTTCTGGAAACGACGATCAGTGGGCGAAAGCGCCGCAGCAACCACGCGCATGTGGTGGCGGAGCTCGGCCGGGGGATCGTTTCCGGCAAGATCCCGGAAGGCTCCCTGCTGCCCGGCGACACCGAGCTTTCCGCCCGTTTCGGCGTGTCCCGCACGGTGTTGCGCGAATCCATGAAGACGCTTGCCGCCAAAAGACTGGTCGAAGCCAAGGCCAAGGTCGGCACCCGCGTGCTCGACAAGGCCAGCTGGAACTTCTTCGATTCGGACGTGCTGGGCTGGCGTTTCGAATCCGGGCTGGATTTCGAATTCATCGAGCATCTGGCGGAAATGCGCATGGCGTTGGAACCGGCGGCTGCGGCCGCAGCTGCGTTACGCGCCTCCAGCGACGACATCGTCGCGCTCTACGCGATTGCCGCGAAATTCGACGATCTCTCCCATACGCCGGAAACCATCGCCAAGGTGGACCTCGAATTCCACCTCGCCATTGCCCGCATGTCGGGCAATCCGTTCATGCGCTCGGCGAGCGCGCTGATCGAGGCGGCACTGGCCATTTCCTTCCAGCTTTCCTCGCCGGCCGCCTCGCCGGAAAAGATCGACGAGGTCGCCACCAACCACCTAAGGATCGCACACGCGGTCGCCTCGCGTGATCCTGACAGGGCGATCTCCGCCATGCGGCATGTCATCGAGGTCGGCAAGATCCGCATTGCCAACTCGTTCGAAGTGACCTTGCCGGCCTGAGACGGGTTATCTCGCGTCGAGCGAGATCATCAGGTTGGCGAGCAGGGCGGTGCGCGGCGCAACGCTGCTGACGAAGATATGCTCGTTGAACGTATGCGCGCCGGCTCCGTCTGCGCCGAGCCCGTCGAGCGTCGGCACGCCGAGCGCTGCCGTGAAATTGCCGTCCGAGCCGCCGCCGGTCGTCACTCCTTCCAGCGCGATGCCGAGACCGCCGGCGATCTCTGCGGCGACATCGAAAAGGCGCCTGCCTTCGTCCGACTGCGCGAAGGGCGGACGGTTCATCTGGCCGTCGATTTCGAAGGTGATATCCGGATCGACAGGCTTCATCGCCTCGATCTTGGCCGTGATCTCCCTGGCGATCACATCGTCGGGAACACGAACGTCAACCTGCAGCCTGCATTCCGCCGGCACGGTGTTGCGGCCCGTCCCGCCCTGGATCGTGCCAACCGTGACGGTGACGCCGCGTTCGGCGTCGTTCAGCGCTTCGAGTTCCAGAACCAGCCGGGCAGCTGCGCGAATGGCACTGCGGCCATCCTGAGGCCTCGTACCGGCGTGAGCGGCATGTCCCCGCACGGTGACGTCATACATGGCGACCCCTTTGCGGGCGACGACGATCTTGCCGCCGTCGCGGGCGGGTTCAACCACCAGCGCATAGCCCGCATTCTTCGCCGCCTCTTCCATGAAGGCGCGCGACGACAGGCTTCCCATCTCTTCGTCGGGCACGAAAATCAGGTCGATCGGCATCCTGCTGCCGTGCCTGACTGCGAGCTTCATCGCCTCGAGCGCCATCAGCGCGCCGGACTTCATGTCGTAAATGCCGGGGCCATAGAGCTTGTCCCCCTCCTGACGCAGCGGCAGTTGGTTGTCGATCACGCCGACCGCATGCACGGTATCAAGATGCGCCAGTATCAAAACGGTCTTTTCATTGCTGCCCTCCGGGCGCGGCGAGCGGATCGCCAGGATATCGCCAAAGCCGCGCGTGCCGGGCACCCGCTCCGTCTCCAGCCCGGCCGCCTTGCCGATCGCCTCGACCCGATCCGCCAACAGATTGACAGCCGCGGCATCAGGCGTCGGCGTCTCGATCTCGACCCACTGCTTCAACTCGTCGATAAGAGCCTTGTCGTCGATGTCTTTGGCGGAAATGGCAAGCGTCATGGCAATAACCTTGGGCGTTCTTCGGCGGGGATGATGCCGCAGAAGTGCGGCCCGGCCACTATAGTCGGCCAGGCCAGGATCGCCAGACCCACTGCCGAGATGACCGGCAAAAATCGCAGCCGCCCCAGATCGGCATCTCGATCGCGCGCCTGGGCGAGAACGGCGCTGCCGTGCGCGGCTTCGTGACACGAGCAGGGCCGGACGATTTTCCGTCAGACTGTCAGTGCCTCGAAATGCTGGAGCATGCGGGCCGCATCCGGCTCCCGGCCGGTGAACAGCTGAAAGGCACCGACTGCCTGGAAGACGGCCATGCCGCCGCCGTTCAGCACCTGACAACCGCGCTGCCTGGCAACGCTCAGCAGCTCGGTTTCGAGGGGAAAATAGACGATCTCCGCTACCCAGTGATGCGGCCGGAGAAGTTCCGGCGGCAGCGGCAGGCCCGGATATTTCGCCATCCCGGTCGGCGTTGCGTGGATGATGCCCGAGACATCCTGCATCGCAGAAACGATATCGGAGGAGGCTCGTATCGACGCGTCCGGAAAGATTGCCGACATCGTTTTCGCAAGCTGCTCGGCCCGGTCAGGCTCGCGATCGAACACCGTCAGTGCCTTGAGACCGAGGGACAGGATCGCGTAGGCCGTCGCAACGCCCGCGCCGCCGGCGCCGATCTGAACTGCTGCGCCCAGATCGGCACCCGGCAGACCGCGCCGGAAACTTTCGGCGAAACCCCACCAGTCGGTATTGTGGCCAAACCGCTTTCCGTCCTTCAGCACCACGGTGTTGACGGCGCCAAGGGCATTCGCCTCGTCGGAGAGTTCGTCGAGATAGGGAATGACCAGTTGCTTGCAGGGGTGTGTGATGTTGAGGCCAATCAGCCCGCGTGCTTGCGCATCGTCCAGGAGTTCAGGCAGGCTGCTGGGCGTCAGACCGAGCAGATTGAGATCGATCAGCTCATATTCGTATCGAAAGCCCTGAGCTGCGCCTTCCTTCATATGCATGGCCGGCGTCAGCGAGGCCTGGATGCCGGCGCCGATCAGCCCGGCCTTCAAGGGTTTCAGCAATGTCTCGGCCATGGGTGTCGCGCCTCGTTTCGGTGGAAGGGCCGGCCCGCCGGAAGACGGGCCGGCGGGGATGTTACTTCTTGCGGACCGCGTCCAGTTCCTTGAAGAGCAGCGAAACGGTATCGGCACCCACATCGGCGCTGAACTTGTCGATCAGCGGCTTCACGGCATCGCGGATCTTCTGGGTTTCAGCGGGGTTGAGTTCGGTGACCTGCATGCCGGTCTTCTTGATCTCGTCGAGCGCCTTGGCGTCCGCTTCTCGGGAAACCTTGCGCTGGAAGTCGCGGGCTTCGGTCGCAGCCGACTGGAGAATGCCCTTCTCCTCGTCGTTGAGGCCGTCCCAGAACTTCTTGCTGACCAGCACGATCTGCGGATTGTATTGGTGACGGGTGACCGTCAGGTACTTCTGCACTTCGTAGAACTTGGCATTGAGGATGTTCGCGAAGGGATTTTCCTGGCCGTCGACCGTGCCGGTTTCGAGCGCGGTATAGAGTTCCGTGTAGGGCAGCGGCACCGCGTTGGCGCCGAGGCTGTTGAACAACTCGATCGGGATCGGCGACTGCAGCGTGCGGATCTTCAGGCCCTTGATGTCTTCGAGCTTGGTGACAGCGCGGCGGTTGTTGGTGAGGTTGCGGAAGCCGAGTTCCCAATAGGCGAGGCCGACGAGGCCGGTCGCCGGCAGCTTCTCGGAAAGGCTCTTGCCGAAGGCGCCGTCCATCACCTTGTCGGCTTCTTCCCCGCTGTTGAACAGGAACGGCAGGTCGACGGCGCCGAACGCCTTGACGTTGCTCGAGAGGATGCCGGCATTCAGCACCAGCATCTCGACCACGCCGCCCTGAAGAGCGGAAACGGTCTGCACGTCGCCGCCGAGCACGCCGCCCGGAAACAGCTTGACGTCGATCTTGCCGCCGCTCTTCGCCTTGACGATCTCGGCGAATTTTTCCATGCCGGTGACCTGCGGATGGCCCTTGTTGTTGGCGGCCGCGAACTTCAGCGTATGCGCGCGGACTTCGGCGGATGCCGTGCCGGCAAACAGCATCACCGGCAAGGCGATCCCGAGCGCCAGTTTCATCATCGTGTTGAACATGCTTTCCTCCCACTGGTGGCCGGGGTCCCCCACGGCCGGTTGATATGACTAGGTTGCAGAAGCTTCCCGACCTCAGCGCCCGAACCAGGCGACCGGCACGGTCACCAGTTGCGGGAAGAGGACGAGAAGGAAGAGAACGATCAGTTCGGCGATCAGGAAGGGCATCACGCCCTTCATCAGGTCTTCCATCGACAGCTTGGAGACGCCGCAGATGACGTTGAGCACAGTGCCCACCGGCGGCGTGATCAGGCCGATCGAGTTGTTGATGATAAAAAGCACGCCGAAATAGACCGGATCGATGCCCGCCTGCTTGATGATCGGCATCAGCACCGGCGTCATCACCAGAATGGTCGGCGTCATGTCCATCGCGGTACCGACCAGGACGATCAGCACCATGATCGCAAGCAGCAGCAGCGTCTGGTTGTCCATCAGCGGCTCCAGCAGCGCGACGAGATCGCCGGGCACGTCGGCAACGGTGATCAGCCAGGCGGAAACCGCGGCACAGGCCACAAGGAACATCACCACCGCGGTGATCTTCGCTGCCGCCACGAAGACGTTGAAGAGTTCGGACGGCGCAAGCTCGCGATAGACGACCATCGACACGAACAGCGAATAGACGGCGGCGACGACGCCGGCTTCGGTCGGCGTGAACACGCCGAACTTCAGTCCGACGATGATGATGACAGGCAGCATCAGCGCCCAGATGCTGTCGACGAGCGCCTTGACGCGCACCTGGCGGCTCTGTCTCGGAGGCAGTTCGAACTGCTCCTTGCGGGCGACGATCAGCCAGGTGATGCACAGCGCCAGCGCGATCAGCAGGCCGGGAACGATGCCGGCGAGGAAGAGCTTGGTGATCGAGACGCCACCGATGACGCCATAGAGGATGAAGCCGATCGACGGCGGAATGATCGGACCGATGACCGAAGCCGATGCCAGCAGTCCGCCGGTCCGCGCCGGATCATGGCCCGATTTGATCATCATCGGATAAAGCAGCGCGCCGAGCGCGGCGGCATCCGCCACCGCCGAACCCGAAAGGCTCGACAACACGCAGGCGGCGAAGATCGCCACGAAACCGAGACCGCCGCGCACGTGGCCGACCAGGGCCATGGCGAGATTGACGATACGTTTCGACAGGCCGCCCGTATTCATCACCTCGCCGGCAAGCAGGAAGAAGGGAACGGCCATCAGCGGAAAGCTGTCGGCACCGTTCAGCACGTTCTGTGCGACGATCTGGGGGTCGAAGATGTTCATGTACATCATCAGCGCGACGCCGCTGAGGATGAGCGCAAACGCGATCGGCACGCCGAGTGCCATGGGGCCGAGAAGGGCGCCGAGGAAAATAGTGAGCGTCATCGGTCTCTCCTCAGGCCTTGGTGACGCCGGCGGCAACCGCGGCTTCCGGATGATGGTCGAGAGCCACTTCCTCCTCGCTGTCGCGCACCAGTTGGACAGTCGCGATATCGATGCGGCCCGTCGCCACCTGGAAGGCGTCCCAGAGGATGATGAGGAAGGTCGGAATCCCGAAGGCGAGGCCGGCGCCGTAGAACCAGCCCATGGAAATGCCGGTTGCCGGCATGGTGGCGGGCAGGTTGATCAGCGTCTGCGTCCAGCTTCCGCTGATCAGCAGCCATGTGGCGACGAGCATCAGCCCCTGCCCCATCAGCACTGCGATCCTGGCACTTGTCGGCGGCAGCCGCTTCAGAAGCGAATCGACACCAAGGTGGCCGTGTTCACGCATCGCAACGACGCCGCCGAGAAAAGTCAGCCAGATGAAGAAGACGCGCGACAGCTCTTCTGAAACTGTGATCCCCTGGTTGAAGGCATAACGCAGCACGACATTGCCGAAGACAAGCACCACCATGCCTGCCAGAAGCAGGGCTATGACGACCTTCAGCGCGAAGAAATAGAAATCGATGATCCGTGTCACTTCCAGTCCTCCCAAGGCTTCCGTCATCGGTTGGACAATGGCCGCCGCTGATACGGCTACCCACTTGATCCGTTGACAAGATAACCTCCGCCGGGACCGCCTCCTCAGGGATCGACCGGCAATTCGGATAAAATGTACGAACTAGTGCGTATGTCAAGCGCCATCTATTGAAAGCCTCAATCAGGCCCGTTATGACTTTGGAACAAATGCGAAAATTCGATGTGGACAATCGGTTGTCCACAAGGCCTGTTTCTGTGAGCATGGCGGACGAAACAGTGAAGGCGGATTCGGGGATGGCGGCGAAACGCGAAAACGGCAGGAAAAACGACCCGCAACGCACCCAGGAAGACATCCTGGATGTGGCGACGGAGGAGTTCACGACCCATGGCCTGGCCGGCGGCCGTGTCGATGCGATCGCGGAAAAGACCCGCACCTCTAAGCGGATGATCTATTATTATTTCGGCAGCAAAGAGGGGCTTTATCTCGCCGTTCTCGAGCGAGCCTACCGCAAGATCCGCACGCTGGAAGAGGACCTTCAGCTTTCCAACCTGCCCCCGGAACAGGCGCTACGGGTGCTGATTTCGACGACGTTCGAACATGACGAGGCCAATCCGGATTTCGTCCGGCTTGTCAGCATCGAGAACATCCACCACGCCGCACACATGCTGCGGTCGGAGGCGATCCGCGACCTGAACGTTTCGGTCATCGAAACCATTGCCGCGATCCTTGATCGCGGCGTCGCGGCCGGCGTATTTGTCCGGAAAGCCGATCCGATCGACATTCACATGCTGATCAGTGCTTTCTGCTTCTTCCGCGTCTCCAACCGCTATACGTTCGGTACCATCTTCCGCCGTGACCTTTCGGAACCGGAGACAATGGAACGCCACAAGGGCATGATCGCCGACGCGGTGATCAGCTACCTGAAGACCTAGTGAACCGCCTTGTCGGGATGGGCGTTGGCGAACGGTTTCAGTTCGGCGCAGCGGTCGGCAATCGCGACAAGTTTCGGGCAGGCCGAAAGATCGACGCTCCACCGCCGGGCGTTGTAGACCTGCGGTACAAGGCAGATATCCGCCATTCCCGGCCGGTCGCCGTGACAGAATGTGCCGGTCGAGGGGGAATCGAGCAGTGCCTCGAAGGCGGCCAGCCCCTCGCCGATGAACTTCCGCATCCAGGCCACCCGGGCTTCATCGCCGCCACCGGTCAGTGACATGACGTGGCCGGTGACGTTGAGATTGCAGACCGGGTGGATTTCCATGGCGATGACATAGGAGAGCGCCCTCACCCGCTGACGACCGACGGAATCTCCCGGCAGGAAGGCTCCGCCACGCGTCTCGTCGAGATATTCGATCACGGCGAGCGACTGGGTGAAGCTGTGCCCGTCGATTTCCAGCACCGGCACCAGCCCCTGCGGGTTGCGGGCGAGATGCTCCGGCGACCTGTGCGCCTTGGCGAGCAGATCGACTGGCACCGACCGGAACGTCTCCGCAACCATGTTGAGGGCGATCCTCAGCCGATAGCTCGCCGAGGACCGCCAATAATCGTAGAGCACCGTATCGCTCATCAAGCCTTCTCGTATCTCGTCACGGTCTGCTCTATCGCGCCGAAGATCGAATGGCCCTTGTCGTCCTTCATCTCGATCCGCACCGTATCCCCGAAATGCAGGAAAGGCGTCTTCGGAACGCCCAAGTTGATCGTCTCGATGGTGCGGATTTCGGCAATGCAGGAATATCCGGCGCCGCCATCGGCAACCGGCTTGCCGGGACCTCCGTCGAGTTTGTTGGAGACCGTGCCCGAACCGATGATCGTGCCGGCTATGAGCGGCCGCGTCTTCGCCGCATGGGCGATCAGCTGCGGGAAATCGAAGGTCATGTCGACGCCGGCATTGGCCCGTCCGAAAGGCTTGCCGTTCAGATCCACCTTGAGCGGAAGTGAAAGCTTGCCGCCATCCCAGGCCGAACCCAGTTCATCGGGCGTGACCGCGACCGGAGAAAAAGCGGAAGACGGTTTCGACTGGAAGAAGCCGAACCCCTTGGCGAGTTCGGACGGGATCAGCCCGCGCAGGGACACGTCGTTGACGAGAAGTACGAGGCGGATCGCCTCCCGCGCCTCATCCACGGACGCCCCCATGGGCACGTCGCCGAGGATCACCGCGACCTCGCCCTCCATATCGGCACCCCAGGCTTCGTTTTCGAGCAGGATCGGATCGCGAGGCCCGAGGAAACTGTCGGACCCGCCCTGGTAGATCAGCGGATCGGTCCAGAAGCTCTCCGGCATCTCCGCATTGCGCGCCCGGCGCACCAGTTCGACGTGATTGACGTAAGCCGATCCATCCGCCCATTGATAGGCACGCGGCAGCGGCGATGCGGCATCATGTTCGTGGAAACGGATGGTCGGCTGCGAACCGGTCTCGATACCCTCAGCGACCCGTTCAAGCCGCGGACCGACATACGCCCAGTCGTCGAGCGCCGCCTGCAGCGTGCGGGCGATATGACCGACCTCCGAGCACTGGGTCAGGTCTTTCGAGACGACGACCAGGCGGCCGTCGCGGGTGGAATCCTTCAGTGTCGCGAGCTTCATGAATGAGTGTTTCCCGTTTTATCGTTGGTATTGCCCTCAGAATGTGAGGAGATCGCGCCAGAAGGCAACCGTAATGTAGCGCCGCCTCACTTGATCCCCGGCGTACCGTCGAACTTTCGCTCGAGACCTGACCAGCAATCCACGTAATTATCCTGCAGCGTCTCCAGTTCGGCCGCGAATTTGGTGAGCTGCTGGGGGAAACGGGTCTCGAACATGAAGGCCATGGTGTTGTCGAGCTTGACGGGTTTAAGCTCGCCATTCGAGGCTTTTTCGAAGCCGGTGAAGTCAGGCCCGTGCGGCAGCATCATGTTGTGCAGGCTCATGCCGCCCGGCACGAAGCCCTCCTCCTTGGCGTCGTAGCGGCCATAGATCAGGCCCATGAACTCGCTCATGATGTTGCGGTGATACCAGGGCGGCCGGAACGTGTGCTCGGCCACCAGCCAGCGCGGCGGGAAGATCACGAAATCGACATTGGCGGTTCCCTCCTCTCCGGAGGGAGCAGTCAGAACCGTGAAGATCGACGGATCGGGATGGTCGAAGAGGATGGCGCCGACCGGAGAAAAGGTGCGCAGGTCGTATTTGTAGGGTGCGTAATTTCCGTGCCAGGCAACCACGTCGAGCGGCGAATGGCCGATCTCGGTCACATGGAAGGAACCACACCATTTCACATGCACCCGGCAGGGCGTCTCCTTGTCCTCGTAGGCGGCCACCGGCGTCTTGAAATCCCTTGGGTTGGCAAGGCAATTGGCGCCGATCGGCCCGCGATCCGGCAGGGTGAACTTGGCGCCGTAGTTCTCGCAGATATAACCGCGCCAGACTTCTTCCTCACCCAGCCGTGTCACCTTGAACATGGTTCCGCGCGGGATGATGCAGATCTCCGAAGGCTCCAGATCCATCTTGCCGAGTTCGGTGAAAACACGGATCGACCCCGTCTCCGGCACGATCATCATTTCGCCGTCGGCATTGAAGAAATAGTCGTCCACCATGTCTGTGTTGAAGACATAGACATGCGCCGCCATGCCTGACTGGGAAAGCGCGTCGCCCGCCGTCGTCATTGTGCGGATGCCTTCGCGGAAATTCAGCTTTTCCGTCGGCGCCGGCACCGGGCTCCAGCGGAGCTGGCCGAGCGCCAGCGAATGCTCGGCGATGTGAGGTGCCGTCTTCCACAGCGGATAATCGATCTTCCTGAACCGGCCGGTGTGGCGCACGCTCGGGCGGATGCGATAGAGCCAGGAACGCTCGTTGGTGCCGCGCGGTGCCGTGAACGGCGAACCGGAGAGCTGCTCCGCATAAAGCCCGTAATTGCATTTCTGCGGGCTGTTCTGGCCCTGCGGCAGGGCGCCGGGAAGGCTCTCGGTTTCGAAATCATTGCCGAAACCCGGCATATAGGCGAGCGCCTCGGCATTCGCCCCGGTAAACTGCGCGGCGTTCGGATCGACCTTGTCCAGCATGGCTTGTTTCCTCCCATGATGACGATATGGTTGCAAATGTAACCATCAATTTTGTAACCATCAACGCCCCATCAGTGTCATGACGACCGATAGTTTCGAACTCGACCAGTTCCTCCCCTACAGGCTCAACCGCGCCGCCGAATTCGTCGGCTTGCGCTTTGCCGCGCATTACAAGGCGAAATACGGCCTGACCCGGCCGGAATGGCGCACGCTTGCGGCGCTTGGCAGTTCGGGCCGCATGACGTCGAAAGCGGTGGGCATTCATTCCAGCATGCACAAGACGAAGGTCAGCCGCGCCGTCTTCGCGCTCGAACAACGCCGCTGGCTGAAGCGCAGCCAGGACGATGGGGACCGGCGTCTCGAACACCTGGAACTCACCCCCGCCGGGCAGCAGGCCTATCGGGAGCTGATCGAACTCGCCCGCCGCTACCAGGCGGAACTGGAGGCGGAATTGGGCGGGAGCGGCATCGAGGCTTTATCGACCGGTCTCGCGGCAATCGAGCAGGTCATCCGCCGCTCGGGCAAAGGGAAACTGCCGGAGCCGGACGATCTCTAAGCCTTGGCGGGCTTTTGAATCGGAATCCCACCAAAATCCTTCAACACGCTGAGAACGATCGATGTTTTGACGTGCTGCACGCTCTCGTGCGGCAACAGTATGTCGTTGACGAAATGGGAGAGGCCCGCCAGATCCCGCGTCACCACCTTCAGATGATAGTCCATCTCGCCGGTCAGCGAGAAACACTCGAGCACTTCCGGCAGGTCCTCGACAAGCCGCGCGAACCGCTTGGCATTGTCCCGGTTATGGGTGGCGAGCGTCACGGCGATCACCACCAGCAGGTCGAGACCGAGTTTCTGGCGGTTGAGATGCGCCCGGTAGGTCTGGATGAACCCCTCGCCTTCGAGCCGCGCTCGCCGGCGCGAACATTGCGATGGCGACAGTGCTATGAGCTCGGACAATTCGTTATTGGTCAGCCGCCCGTCGACCTGCAGGTGGCTCAAGATCTTCAGGTCATATCCGTCCAGCGCGTCCATCGTGCATGCAACTCCTGCAACTCGCACACTTCATGCACAAATCCAGCAGAACATCGCCAAGATTGCAAGCACAATGCGCCTCTCCTGCATCATCATGACGGGTGACTGACAGGAGGAATTTTCCATGGGTCCTTTCCCGCACGACGCACCGGTTTCTGAGATCACCCCCGACAATCCGGCCGGCACCGACGGTTTCGAATTCGTCGAATTCGCCCATCCGGAACCGCAAAAGCTGGAAGAGCTGTTCACCCGCATGGGCTACAAGCCGGTGGCGAAGCACAAGACCAAGAACATCACAGTCTGGCGCCAGGGCGACATCAACTACATCCTCAACGCCGAGCCGGGCAGCCATGCCATGCGCTTCGTCGACGAGCACGGCCCCTGCGCGCCGGCCATGGCCTGGCGCGTCGTCGATGCCAAACATGCCTTCGACCACGCGGTCGCCAAGGGTGCGACGCCTTATGAGGGCAAGGACAAGACGCTCGACGTGCCGGCCATCGTCGGCATCGGTGGGTCGCTCCTCTATTTCATCGAGTCTTATGGCGCGAAAGGCTCTGCTTACGAGACCGAATTCGAATGGCTCGGCGAAAAGAACCCGAAGCCGGAAGGCGTCGGTTTCTATTACCTCGACCACCTGACCCACAACGTCTATCGCGGCAACATGGACAAGTGGTGGGACTTCTACCGCGAACTCTTCAACTTCAAGCAGATCCACTTCTTCAACATCGACGGCCGCATCACCGGACTGGTGAGCCGGGCGATCACCTCGCCCTGCGGCAAGATCCGCATTCCGCTGAACGAGTCCAAGGACGAGACCAGCCAGATCGAGGAATTCCTGAAGAAGTACAAGGGCGAAGGCATCCAGCACATCGCCGTCGGCACCGACGGCATCTATGAAGCGACCGACAAGCTCGCCGACAACGGGCTGAAATTCATGCCCGGCCCGCCGGATACCTATTACGAAATGTCCGGCACCCGCGTGCACGGCCACGACGAACCGATCGAGCGGATGAAGAAGCACGGCATCCTGATCGACGGCGAAGGTGTGGTCGATGGCGGCATGACCAAGATCCTGTTGCAGATCTTCTCGAAGACGGTGATCGGCCCGATCTTCTTCGAGTTCATCCAGCGCAAGGGCGACGAAGGGTTTGGCGAGGGCAATTTCCGCGCCCTCTTCGAGTCCATCGAGGAAGACCAGATCCGCCGCGGTGTCCTGAAACCGCAGGAGGCCGCCGAATAATCGGCGGCGGTGCGAAAAACAGCTGAGTAGCAGGGGCCCGGCGGTCATTTCGCCGGGCCTTCCATTTCAGATTTCTAGCTCCGGTCGATATGGAATGCTCCTCAGCTCTGATTTTCCGAGCAATTAGAGCCGCGATGGCATTTGCCAATGGGAAGGCGCTACGCCTTGCCCCGTCCCGGCGCGATGAAGGCGGCGATTGCCGCCTCGTCGAGCCCGGCCTCCTGCAGGAAGCGCCGCGCGAACTCGGCGCCAGAAGCCTTCATCGCATCGTTCGGGCGGATCAGGTGGAAGGCGACATGGTGATCGATCGCCCTCTCCGACACCGCGACGACCCGGCCGGAGGCAAGCGCCGCATCCGCAAGCGGCGGCCGGGCGAGCGCGATGCCGAGGCCCTGAGCGCATGCATCGATCACCAGGTTGTAATCCTCGAACCGCCGATCCTGACCGCGCGGCACGTAGTCGACGCTTTCGACCGCCAGCCAGCGCCGCCAGGCCTCGACATTGGAATCGTGCAGGATCGGCAGTTCGAGCAGCGATCTTGCATCCGAGCGCCCACCGAGACGTTCGGCGATTGCAGGCGCGGCTATCGGCACCAGCTTCTCCTGCCAGAGCGGCAGGCTGCGCACGCCGGCCCACGGTCCCTTGCCGCAACGGATCGCCAGGTCGATGCCCTCGCTGAAGTCCGCCAGCCGATGTTCCAGGATCAGTTCCAGATGGATGTCGGTAGCTTCGAGCTTCGAGAGCCGCGAAAACAGCCAGAGCGAGGCGACCGATGGCGTCACCGAAAGCCGGACGACCGTCTTGTTGCGGCGTGGCAGCCACCGCTCATCCGTATCACCGAGCAGTGCCAGCGCCTCCTCGGCGCGGGCGAAAAACCGCATGCCCTCCGGTGTCAGCGTCACGCCGCGGGCCTCGCGGGAGAACAGCCGCACGCCCATCCAGCGCTCCAGACGGGATATCTGCCGGGAGACGGCCCCATGGGTGACGCCGCCCTCTTCCGCCGCCGCGGAAAACGATCCGAGACGGGCGGCGCGGGCAAAGGTCTCTAGCGTATCGAGTGGCGGCAAAGTCTGCGAGCTGTGAACCATACGCACATATGATCATTGATTTCGGTGCTTTTCAAGCACGGATAAGAGAGGCTAAATCCTGGCTTCCACGCTTTGAGGGAGAGAGAGATGAGCACGATTGCCATGAATGCCGGAACAGACGAGAGACACGGATTTGATATGATCGCCTTCCTGGCGATCCTGGTGACCATCGTCTTCTGGGCCTCGTCATTCGTTGTCATCCGCATCTGCCTCGGGCCGCTGACGCCGATCGAGCTTGCCGCTGCGCGTTATGTTCCGGCCGCCTTGATCGCGGTTCTCTATCTTGTCGCTGCCCGGCCAGCCCTTCCGGCCAGGGGCGATATCCTTCGCCTCGTCGTCGCGGCCGTGCTCTTCATCGCCGCCTATGCCGTTCTCCTCAACATGGGTGAGCGAACGGTGGCGGCGGGGCCGGCGAGCTTCATCATCAACACCATGCCGGTCTTCACCGCACTCATCGCCATTTTCGCGCTCAGTGAGCGGTTCGGCCGCTGGGGCTGGGTCGGAACAGCGATCTCCTTTGCCGGCGTGGCGCTGATTGCGGCCTCCGGCGACGACGGTTTCGATCTCGATCCGAACGCCATCCTCATTCTCGGTGCTGCCCTCTGCTCGGCGATTGCCAGCGTGCTGCAGAAGCCGATCCTCAGCCGCATGCCCGCCTTGGCTGTCACGGCCTGGCTGATGCTGATCGGCTCCGTTCCGCTGCTGCCGGCCGTCCCGTCCGCGCTCCAGGCGCTTGCCGCTGCCCCGGCCGAGGTGAACTGGGGCATCGCCTATCTGGTGCTCTTCCCGACCGCGATCGGTTACGTCACATGGGCGATTGCCCTGAAGCGCCTGTCTGCCGCCAGGGCTGCCAATTTTCTGTACGGCGTTCCTCCGACCGCCACCCTGATCGGTTTCCTTTGGCTCGGCGAAGTGCCGACCCTGATCGGCGCGATCGGCGGCGTCATGGCGATCTTCGGCGTACTCGTCGTCAACGTGATGCGCAAGAGATAGCGCAGCCGTAGAATTCATCAGGGAAAGCAAGAGCTTCCATCCAACTTCTGAATCAATCTGTACGGAGGCTATCTGCCGGCGCCGTTCACCAGCTGCAGGATGAGCTGGTGGACATTGCCGCCCTCGCTCATTTCCATCCGGTCATAATCACTGCTGCGTTTCTGCTGCGCCTTCGATATCTCGCCGAGCTTGGCCGTCAGTTCGGTCCTGATCTTTGCGCATTGCGGATCGTTGGCGACGCTGAGGCCGACGCTCACCCGCTCGATCTCCTTCACCATGTCCGTGATGATGACGCCGTGGACCAGTTCGTGCTTGCGGACACCGGCAAAGAAGACATCCCACTTTTTCCTGAGCTCGGGGGAAAGCGTCGAGGCGGGCTTGGGAAGCGTATAGGTGATGATCAGCTTCGGCCGCGCCGAAACCAGCGTGCAGGCACCGTCCGGCTGCGGCCGGTAATCACGGGTCCAGGTCAGCTTGAAATTGGTATGGGCGATGGCGCGCACCTCCTTGCCGATCTTCGGGCCACGCTCGCCGATGGAAGCGTAGAGATCGACGCCGGAATCACCCGTGATAGGATAGGTCTGGACCTGCTCGACCGGCTGCCACTGGCTCTGCGCCGACGCCTTGAGAGGCACCAACCCAAGGCAGAGCGTCGCCCCGAGAATTCCTGCACCTATCCTCACTCTTTACCTCCCAATGCCGTTGCTGCGGCGAAACTAGAGATGCCGCAGCGCCGTTTCAATTCCTCAAGCGCGTCAGTGAACGCTGTCCATCACAACTTTTGTTCCAGCCCCTTGCCATATTTCCCTCACGATGGATGATGACAGTTATATGACATAGTCATTTTGATTGAGTGCGGGGAGTGGAATGGGAGAAAAGCGGAAGGTTTATGAGGCGCTGGTCGACGGCGCGATGGATGGCCTTACGGACGACGCCTTGTTCAAATTCGTCACTAAACGCTGCCCGAAGACGTCGAGCAAGAAGATCGTCCGGGCGGCGCTGCTCGGCCTTACCGATCCCCACCTGCGTGACCGCAACATCCTCGATACGATCTATGCGCTGGCCATCAAGCATCGCATGGACGAGTTTCGCGATGGCGAGGATGGCGATGACGAAAGGGATACCTGGCCCGCGCCTTTCGACCGCCAGCTCGACACGAAAACGGCTCGACCGGATTTGGCATAGGTCTTTTCCCACGCTGTCATTCGCCCTACACAGAAGCCGCCTAGACTGCCCTCATCGAGGGTGAGTTCATGCACGGCCGCACCAATCTCACAGCCATGAGGCTCATGGATGCCTGCGAGCATCTGCTTTGCGAAGCCGAGGCTCTGGAGGATCTGACCGCGCGGCGGATCGCCATAGAGGCGCATGCCACGCCGTCGGCCATCAGCTACCATTTCGGCTCTCAGGAGGAACTTGTCGCAGCGGTCGCCGAGCGCGTCTACCGGCGGCTCAATGCCGAACGGCTGAGCCTGCTGCGCAAGGCCGCCGACCGCCGGGCGCCCGATCCACCGGATCTCGATGAAGTCATTGCGGCCCTGGTCGGCCCGTCGATCCGCTGGAGCCTCGACCCGACCTCCAGCTATCCGGTCCTGTCGCATTTTACCTCGATGGCGAAAACCCACCGGGAGCGAGCGCCCCACTACCGCCGCATCATCGATAACGTCGAACATCATCGGGCTTTCGTCCCGCATCTGAAGCGGATAGCGCCTTGGCTCGACGACGTCGATATCGGCTGGCGACTCAATTGCGCGCTCGGCATCCGCTCGCAGGTCACCCGCTCGCGGTCGCGTACGGAAGTGCTGACCAATTACAGCATCGACCTCGATGATCCGGAAATCGTCATCGCCCGCATGGTCGAGGTCATCGCGCCGATGTTCCGTCGCTGAACCGGTTTCGAACGGCATTCGAAATTCGTCACCACCCCGAAACAAACCCCTTCTAACGGTCCTCCTGACGAAACCGTCATCCATGGAGGCATCCGGTGCGACGCGAAACCACATTCATCCATCTGACCGACCTGCACCTCGGCACCGCCGACGACAGCCATCTGCACAGCGACACGACCGAGACGCTGCACCAGGTGCTCGATCTCGTCGCGACCGTGACGCCGAAGCCGCAATTCGTCATCGCCAGCGGCGATCTCACCAATCGCGGCGATGCCGAGAGCTTCCGCCGGCTGAAGGAGATCATCGACGCCAGGATCGATGTTCCGGTCATCTATGCGCTCGGCAATCACGACACCCGCCCCGGCTTCTACGAGGGCATGGGCATCGAGGCGCACGATCCGGATGCGCCCTACGACCACGACACCATCATCGACGGCACCCACATCATCACCATCGACTCGACGACGCCGGGCCTGATCGGCGGCACGATCGATCCCGAACAGTTCGACTGGCTCGCCTCGACGCTCGATAGCCACCCCGACCTGCCGAAGCTGATCGTCGTCCACCATCCGCCGGCACTCGGCGAGGAAGCCGATGCCGCCCACTGGCGGACGATCCATTTTCCGCAGTCGGAACGTTTCCGCGAACTGCTGAAGGGCCGCAACATCATCGGCATCCTCAGCGGCCATATCCATCACGACCGCGTCTCGGTCTGGCACGGCATCCCGGTCGTGGTCGGCACCGGCCAGCATGCCGCGACCGACATCCTGCGCACCGACATCCTGCGCATGGTGCGCGGCGCCTCCTTCGGCATCGGCACCATCCGTCCCTCCGGCCTCACCATGGCCTTCGTGCCGCTGCCATCCGACCGCGCCGAGCTCAACACCTATCCGCTCGAACTTCTGATGGCCCGGGCAATGCCCGTCGCCGCTGAATAACCCTCACCCGGAGACACGCAAAATGCTGCGCAGAACCACGCTCAAGCTCATGGCGACGCTCACCGCCGCCTCGATGTTGCCCCTGGGCCTCCCGCTCGGCGCGCTTGCCGAAATGCCGGCAACCATCGACAAGCCGGTGACGATCACCTTCTACAATTACAACCTCGCCTCCGCGAGCGCCGGCGCCGACGCCACGAAAGAGTTGATCGCCGGCTTCGAGAAGAAATTCCCGAACGTGAAGGTCGAGACGGTCGCCGTTCCCTCGAACGAGATCATCAACCGCGTCCAGGCCGATATCGTCGCCGGCAAGCAGCCGGACGTCGCCCAGCTGACCTTCCGCGACCTGATCTTCATCGCCTCCGATCTCGGCGGCAATGCGCTCGAAGACATGGTGAAACCGGCCGAGCTGAAAGAACACCTCGCCGGCATGATCCCGAAGGGTCTCGAACTCGGCAAGGTCGAGGGCAAGACCTACGGTCTCGCCTACACGTTCTCAACGCCTGTTCTCTATTACAACGGCGACCTCTTCAAGCAGGCCGGCCTCGACCCGAACAATCCGCCGAAGACCTGGGCCGACGTCAACCTCGCCGGCAAGGCGATCAAGGAAAAGACCGGCAAGAACGGCTTCTTCCCCGGCGCCTACGGCCCAACCGACGGCACTTTCGTCTACCAGGCAATCGTCATGTCGAACGGCGGTAGGGTGCGCGACGGCAACAAGCTCACTTACGCGGACAAGAATGCCGCCGAAGCGGTCAAGATGCTGCGCGACATGGTCGATAGCGGCGCCCATGCCAAGATCGACCCGGCCAGCGGCTCGGACACCTTTGCCGCCGGCAATCTCGGCATGTTCGTCTATACGACTGCGGTGCTTGGCTCCTATAAGAAGGCCGCTCAAGGGAAATTCGACCTGCGTATCGCCCCGATGCCGTCCTTCGGCGAAAAGCCGACCGCTCCCACCAATTCCGGCAGCGCCCTCTTCGTCTTCAGCAAGGATCCCGCAAAGCAGCGTGCGGCCTACGAGCTCCTGAAGTACCTGACGAGCAAGGAAGCCTATACGGTCATCACCAGCAAGATCGGCTACCTGCCGCTGCGTCTCGATATCGTCGACGACCCGAACTACCTCGGCCCCTGGGTCAAGGAAAACCCGATGTTCCGCGCCAACCTGGAACAGCTGAACCGCCTCACCGCCAACGTCGCCTTCCCCGGCCCGAACTATCGCCAGGTCGAGAAAATGATGATGGACTCCGTGCGTGAAGCCGTCTTCGGCAAGGGCGATCCGGTCGCGACGCTGAAAGCCGCCCAGGACCAGGGCCAGGACCTGATGCCGTAACCAGTTACGAGGAGATGCCGGGCGGGTCTCGCTTTCCCGTCCGGCATCGTTGTCCCCTCGGGGCCCTTTCGGGGAAATTTCATGACCGACATCCAGGCCGATCTCACAAGACCGCTCGCCGTTGCCCGAGTGCCCGCGGCTGCCCGCCAGCGCGGCACATTCACCGTGCAGCCCTGGCTCTATCTGGCACCGGCGCTGTGTCTCCTGATGATGTGGACCTATGTGCCGCTGGTCGAGGCCTTCCAGCTCTCGTTCTACCAGTGGAACATGCTGCCGACCGCGCCGCAGCGCTATGTAGGCCTCACCAACTACCAGCGCCTGTTCGCACTGCCCGAAATGCGCGCCGCTCTCTGGAACACGCTGTTCTACATTCTCGGCCTCTTCCCGATGTCGGTGATCATTCCGCTCTTCGTGGCGATCTGGACCCAGGACCTCGAAGGCCGCGCCCGGACGATCTATCGCGCGCTGATCTTCGTGCCGATGATCGTCGCGCCCGTCGTCGCCGCCATCCTCTGGCGCTGGCTGCTCAACGAGGACCAGGGGTTGATCACGCTCGGCCTGGAGACGGTCGGTCTCGGCCGCATCGGCTTTCTGACCGATCCGACATACGCGCTTGCGACGCTGACCTGGATTACCGGCTGGAAGCTGATCGGCTTTTCCACCCTTCTGTTTTCTGCCGCCAATGCCGGCATCAACCCCTCCTATATCGAGGCGGCGCGCATAGACGGCGCCAGCCGCTGGGGCATCATCCGCGATATCAGACTGCCGCTACTGTCGCCGACCATCCTGCTTCTGTCGATGATGACCATCCTGTTCGGGGCGCAGTGGAGCTTCGCCTATATCAACGTGCTCACCAATGGCGGCCCGCTGAAATCGACCACCAACATCTTCTATCTGCTGTGGGAATACGGTTTCCAGACCATGTCGGCCGGCTGGAGTTCGGCGGCCGGCATGATCGCCTTTGCCGGTTTTGCGGTGATTGCAGCGGGCTGCATGTGGCTCACGAAAAGGTTCGCGGTCTATGACAATTGACGCTTCCCCCGACAGCGCCTCGCACGCCTCTCACGGGCCGAAGGCTGGCCATGCCCGCCGGGTGGCCGTGCATGCTGTCATGATCGTCCTGTCCTTCCTGTCGATATTTCCGATCTACTGGATGATCGTCACCTCGCTTCGGCCGGAGAACGAGATCTTCTCCACCTCGCTCTGGCCGTCCAACCCGTCGCTCGAAAACTACGTCTTCGTGCTGACCCGCATTCCGATGATCGGGATGTTGATCAACACCACGATCGTATCCGCCGCGACGGCGCTGCTGCAGGTCGTGACCGGCCTGTTTGCGGCCTATGCGCTGGTCCGCTGGCGCATGCGCCTTTCCGGCATCATCCACGGGCTCATTGCGCTCTCCTGGCTGGTGCCCTTCCAGGTCACCATGATTCCCAACTATGTGCTCGCCTCGCGGCTCGGTCTTCTCGACACGCTGACCGGTCTTATCGTGCCGAATGCCGCGCACGCCTTCGCGATCCTGCTGCTCTACAACGCGATGCGCTCCTTCCCGACCGAGATTCTCGAAGCGGCGCGCATCGATGGCGCAAGAAGCTGGAAGATCCTCTGGCAGATCGTCGTGCCGAACATGGGCGCGCCGATCGCCTCCCTGTCGATCATCGCCTTCATTTCCGCCTGGAACGAATATTTCTGGCCGCTTCTGCTCTCGCGCAAGCCGGAAAACTCGGTGGTCCAGATCGGCCTGCAGATGTTCATGACCCAGGAGGGCAATCTCTGGGGGCCGCTGATGGCGGCCTCGGCACTCGCCAGCCTGCCGATCCTGATCATCTACCTGGTCCTGCAACGCCACGTCATCGAATCCTTCATGAAATCCGGAATCCGCTGATATGCTGAGTTACGAACGCCTGATCGCGCTGGAAGGCGCCCACAATGTCCGCGACCTCGGCGGTTACAGGACTGCCGAGGGTGGCCTGACCCGCTGGCGCTCGATCCTGCGCGGCGACGCATTGCACGCCTTGAGCGCGGCCGACATCGAAACCTTGCTGGACAACGGACTGGCCACCGTCATCGACCTGCGCAATGCCCACGAGATCGACGCAGAAGCCAACCCATTCGCGGGCCATGCCGAAGTGCGCTACCACAACACGCCGTTGTTTTCGGCACTGGCACCGGTGGAGATGATGGCAACTGCCGCGGTGAGCTTCGACATGGGCGATCGCTATTGCCAGGCGATCGACGACTGCCAGCCGGCCATCGCCGAAGTGCTGAAAACCATCGCCGAAGCGCCTGAAGGCGCCGTGCTCTTCCATTGCAGCGCCGGCAAGGACCGCACCGGCGTGATCTCGGCCTTGCTGCTCGCCAATGCCCGTGTCGATGAGACGACCATTATCGAGGATTACGCCCTGACGGCGACGATCTCTGGCCCGCTGATCGCGAGGCTCAGGGATCGTGCCCTCGGCCGCGGCACCCCGGCAGCTCTCGTCGATATCGTGCTCGCCTCGGAACCGCGCAGCATGCGCCAGGCGCTCGACCATATCGGCAGGAACTACGGCACCGTACGGGACTACCTCGTCCATCTCGGTTTCGACGAACCGGCTATGGCACGGTTGAGAAGCCGTCTGTCCTAAGGCAGGGCGCCTCGGCTGACAGCATCATCGGGCCGTCATGCGCCGTTATGCGGTCGGGCGGCAGGAACGAGAACTCGATCGACGATCCGCGAATCGAGATCGTAGACCGAGATGGGCGTATCCTTGCCGATCCGGGTCCCGTCCAGCAGACGGATCAGGTCATCCGCGCCGCCGACGGGCTGGCCGTCGATCGCCAGGATGAAATCGCCTTCCTTCAGCCCCGCCCTGTCAGCCGGGCTGCCCGCATCGATGCGGCGGATGCGCACCGTCGTTTCCTGCGTCATCCCGGCCTTCACTGCGACGCGCCGCGGCAGCGCGGTCGTATCGACGACGATGCCGATGAAGGCGCGCCGCACATGGCCGAAACGCAGGATCTCCGAAACGACGAAATTGGCCGTGTTGGAGGCGACCGCGAAGGCAATGCCCTGTGCGCCGCGGATGACAGCGGTGTTGACGCCGACCACCTCGCCCGACGCCGACACCAGCGGCCCGCCGGAATTGCCCGGATTAAGCGCCGCATCGGTCTGCACGACGTCGTCGATCAGCCGGCCCGTGGACGAGCGCATCGACCGACCCAAAGCCGAAACGACGCCTGACGTCACCGACCAGTCGAATCCGAGCGGATTGCCGATCGCAATCGCGATATGGCCGCGCCGCAGTTTCTGGGAATCGCCGAGCCGTGCCCAGGCCTGAACGTCCATGTCGGCACGCACCAGCGCGATATCCGTATCGGCGTCACGGCCGAGCACACTACCCTGCCCGACCGCCCCGTTGGCGCTGCGGATACGCACGGTCTTGGCGTCTGCCACGACATGGTGGTTGGTGATGATCAGGCCGTCGGGCGAAATCGCAAAGCCCGATCCGTGGCCACCCTGGCCAGCAACGCCGCCGAGCCGCTCGATGCGGCTGACGGCGGGACCGACGCGATCGACCGCGCCGGCAACCGTCTCCGAATAGGCGTCGAGAAGCGCGCCATCCTCGGGGACGGGAGGATTGATATCGATAAATCCCATGACAAGAACTCCGGAAAATACCTTCTGAGAGAGGAGAAGGTCTTAGTGGGAGCTGATGTGGTGGGTTCGAAAGCCGGAAACAAGAACCCGGCAATGGCCGGCTCAGTCCTCGGAAAAGATCGGGTCCTGGGTGAACATGCCGCCCTGGTAGACAGCGGCCGGGGACGTCGGTTCCGGGCGCCCCTTGGCATCGAGCTCGGCGCGGAACCGTTCGGCATTGTCCTTCGGCTTCCAGCCGAGATAGGACGCGTGGGAATTGTCCCACCACTTGCTGTCATTGTCGGAAATGCCCCAGATGATCGGGCAGCCGAGCATCGGTGCGCGGAAGACGCAGTCGATCAGGGACGCGAAATCGTCATAGGACATCCAGCCGGACAGCATGCGGTGGTTGATCGGCTTTTCGAAGCAGCTGCCGATCCTGACGAGCGCCGTCTCCTGGCCGAACTTTTCGAAATACATGCGGGCCAGAGCCTCGCCGAAGCATTTCGAAACGCCGTAGAGACCGTCCGGCTTCATCGGAGCCTTGACGTCGATATGCTCGTCCTGGCGGTAGAAACCGACCACATGGTTGGAGCTGGCGAACAGGATGCGCGGCTGGCCATGGGCGCGGGCCGCTTCGTAAAGATTGTAGAGGCCGAGCAGGTTGGCGTTGAGGATCTTCGAAAACTTGTCCTCCACCGAAACCCCGCCGAGATGCAGGATACCGTCACAGCCTTCGACCAGCTTCATGACGGCTTCGGCGTCGCCAAGGTCGCAGACGACCGTCTCCTCATTGGGGCCGGCCGGGCCGAGATCGACAATGTCGGAGAGGCGAAGCGTTTCGGCGAAACCGGCAAGGCGCGAGCGCATGGCGCGTCCGAGGCCGCCGCCGGCACCGGTGATCAAAAGTCTTTTCAAGAAATCATCCTCCGAAAGCGGCGCATTGGCCGCGGCAATCCCTGTGATGGCCGGTCTGTCGGCCAACTTGTTCGTGACAAGCGTCGACAGTTATCATACATGTTGGGGAAACCTGGTCAATAAGTTGAGCCGGTTTGGAGTGGCGCTCGACTTGACATATGAGTTGACGCGATATTGTGATGCGCCGCTGCACAGGGAGGAAAAAATGAGCGTTGAAACCAGACTCGATACCGGCAAGGGATCGAGGACGCTTGTTTCCCGCCTTGGCGAAACGCTGCGCCAGGCGATTGCGGCAGGCCAGTTTCCGCCGGGCTCCCGCCTGCCGAGCGAAGCGCAGCTGACGGAGGCGCATGGCGTGAGCCGCACTGTGGTGCGCGAGGCGATCGCATCGCTGCGCGCCGACCGGTTGGTGGAAGCGCGCCAGGGCGCCGGCGTCTTCGTGCTGGAGCCGTCGCGCAACGCGCAGCCGGTCATGCTCTCCCTCTCGAATATCGATCTCGCCCGCGTATCGTCGATGATCGAACTCCTCGAGCTCAGAACCGCGGTGGAGGTCGAGGCCGCGGGGCTTGCCGCCCTTCGCCGTTCCCCCGCACAGGAAGAGGTCATTCTCGATCGCCATTATGCGGTACGGGCGTGTCTCGAGGCCGCAAAGCCAACGAGCGAGGCGGATTTTGCGCTACATCTTGCCATTGCCGAAGCCACCAACAACCCCCGTTTCCGCGAATTCCTGACCATGATCGGCCGCAGCCTTATCCCGCGCGCAGCCCTGCGCCCGGACGATTCGGAGGCCGACCAGGCGGCCTATATCAAGCTGCTCGATGAAGAGCACAACGCCATCGTCGTGGCGATTTCCGACGGTGACGAAGAAGGCGCCCGCGACGCCATGCGCCGGCATCTGCGGGGTGCGCAGTTCCGTTATCGCACCCTCCTCCGGGAGCTCCGCGAATCTGTAAGATGACTTGTTGACACAAGTCTGCGCAACCTGTACGACAATTTTTGTCTGGAGGAGACGCTTACAAAGGAAATCCGCATGATGACGCCTGAAGAAATCAAGGTCGCACTTGGTGCCGGCCTGCTGTCCTTTCCCGTCACCCATTTCGACAAGGAAGGCCAGTTCCAGCCGGAAAGCTATCGCCGCCATGTGGAATGGCTGTCGGGCTACGACGCACCGGTCCTGTTTGCCGCCGGCGGCACGGGCGAATTCTTCTCGCTGTCTCCGAATGAAGTTCCCGGCATCGTGTCGGCCGCGAAGGAAGCAGCCGGCAAGACCGCGATCGTCTCCGGCTGCGGTTTCGGCACCCATGTCGGCGTCGAAATGGCCCGCGCGGTCGAAAAGGCCGGCGCTGACGGTATCCTGCTGCTGCCGCACTACATGATAGATGCGCCGCAGGAAGGTCTTTACCAGCACGTGAAGCGCATCTGCCAGTCGGTTGGAATAGGCGTCATGGTCTATAACCGCGACAACTCGATCCTGTCGGTCGACACGCTGCAGCGCCTTTGCGACGAATGCCCGAACCTGATCGGCTTCAAGGACGGCAGCGGCGATATCGGGCTTGTCCGACAGATCACCGCCACCATGGGCGACCGGCTGATGTATCTCGGCGGCATGCCGACGGCCGAGCTTTTCGCCGAAGCCTATCTCGGCGCCGGCTTCACCACCTATTCCTCGGCCGTCTTCAACTTCGTGCCGGGTCTGGCTGTCGAATTCTACAAGGCGCTGCGCGCCGGCAACCGCACCCGCTGCGAGGAGATCCTCAGGGACTTCTTCTATCCCTTCATGGCGATCCGCAACCGCCGCAAGGGCTATGCCGTCTCGGCCATCAAGGCCGGCGTGCGCCTGCAGGGCTTCGATGCCGGCAAGGTGCGCCCGCCGCTCGATGATCTGACAGCGGACGAAGAAGACATGCTCGCGAAGCTCATTGCGCCCTGGAAACGGTAATTCCGATGAAGATCGCTTCCGTTCGCACCCATCTCCTCGAACACAGGCTCGACGTCGCCTTCGAAAGCGCTTCGATGCGCTTCGATCGTCGCGCCCATGTGCTCGTCGAGGTCGAGTGCGATGACGGTACGATCGGCTGGGGCGAATGCCTTGGCCCCGCCCGGCCGAATGCCGCGGTGGTCGCAACCTACGCGAACTGGCTGATCGGCGAAAACCCGCTCGAAACCGAAAAGATCTGGGCACGGCTCTATAACGCCCTGCGTGACCAGGGCCAGCGCGGCCTCGCCGTCACCGCACTTTCTGGCATCGACATCGCGCTCTGGGATATCAAGGGCAAACATTTCGGCGTGCCGGTCTCCATCCTGCTCGGCGGTCGGTTCCGCGAGAGCGTCAAGGCTTACGCCACCGGCAGCTTCAAGCGCGACGGCGTCGACCGCGTCGAGGACAATGCGACCGATGTCGCCCGCTATTGGGAACAGGGTTTTCACGCCAGCAAGATCAAGATCGGTTTCGGTGTCGAGGAAGATCTGCGCGTCATCCGCGCCGTGCGCGATGCCGTCGGGCCCGACATGCGGCTGATGGTCGATGCCAACCACGGTTATGACGCCATCGAGGCGATCAGGTTCGGCCAGGCGGCAGCAGAACTCAACATCGACTGGTTCGAAGAGCCGGTCGTGCCCGAACAACTCGCCGCCTATCGCGAAGTCCGTGCCCGCCAGCCGATCCCGGTCGCCGGCGGCGAGACCTGGCATAGCCGCTGGGGCATGCGCGAGCCGGTGGAAACCCGCGCCGTCGATATCCTGCAGCCCGACCTCGCAGGTGTGGGTGGCTTTACCGAAGCCAAGCGCGTCGCCGATCTCGCGTCGCTGCATGGCATCCGCGTCGTGCCGCATGTCTGGGGCACCGCTGTTCATATCGCAGCCGCATTGCAGTTCATGGCGGCGATGATCCCGAACCCGGTTCGCGTCAACCCGATCGAACCGATCCTCGAATTCGACCGTACCCACAATCCGTTCCGTCAGGCGGTGATCAAAACCCCGATCGAACACGAGCGCGGCGTGGTGCAGATCCCGAACGGCCCCGGCCTTGGGATCGAGATCAACCGCGATGCGCTCAAAGAATTCCGCATGGGAGATATCTGATGCTCGTCCGCACCCTTTCCGGCACTCCGCCTAAGACCAAACTGCCCAAGGGCGCGATCGACACTCAGATGCATGCTTATCTGCCGGGCTTTCCATCGCTCCCCGGCGGTCCCGGGCTGCCGGCTGGAGATTTGCCGACGCCCGCCCAGTATCTCGAGTTCATGCGCTGGATCGGCATCGATCGGGTCATCGTCACCCAGGGCAATGCCCAGCAGCGCGACAATTCCAATCTCAACGCCTGCCTTGCGGAATTCGGCTCGATCGCCCGCGGCGTCTGCGTCATCGATAGCACCACGTCGGAAGCCGAGCTGGATAGCCTCGCAGCAGCCGGCAATGTCGGCGCCCGCATCATGGACCTGCCGGGCGGCGCAGTGAACCTGTCGGAACTCGAAGCCGTGGACGCCAAGGCTGCGTCCCGCAACTGGATGGTTGCCGTCCAGTTCGACGGCAGCAACATTCTCGACCACGAAGAGCGTCTGAAGAACCTGAAATCCCGCTGGGTCTTCGATCACCACGGCAAGTTCTTCGCCGGCGTCACGCCGGATAGCCCGCAGGTCGACGCCGTCAAGCGCCTCATCGACGGCGGCAAGTGCTGGTTCAAGTTCGCGGGCGTCTACGAATCCTCGAAGGCCGGCGGCCCGGATTATGCCGATGTCGCCGCGGTCGCCCGGGAAATCGCCAGATATGCACCGGAACGCATCGTCTGGGGCACCAACTGGCCGCATAATCTCGCCCGCGAACAGGCCGATTATCCGGATGACGCGGCGCTGACCGATACCGTGCTCGGCTGGTTGCCGGACGATGCGGCACGCGAGCTCGCACTCGTGAAAAACCCCGAAGAACTTTACGGCCTGCCCGCCCGATAATCGGCCAGGGAGGCCTGAGGAAGACTGATAGATTCAACGACCGGGGCGTGGAGGCTCCGGCGCCCACTCAGAGGAGGACATCATGAAACTTACGAAATTGCTCGGCCTTGCCTTCGGCCTCGCGCTCGGCGCGACGGCCGCCAATGCACAGGTTACCCTGCGTTCCGCCGATATCCATCCGGACGGTTATCCGACCGTCGATGCCGTCAAATACATGGGCGAACTGGTCTCCCAGCGCACCAACGGCCGCATCAAGATCCAGGTGATGAACAACTCGGTACTGGGTGGCGAAAAGGACACGATCGAGCAGACCCGCTTCGGCGTCATCGATATGAACCGCGTCAATGCCGCGCCGTTCAACAACCTCGTGCCGCAGACCACCGTCCTCGGCCTGCCCTTCCTGTTCCGCTCGACCGAGCACATGCACAAGGTCGTCGACGGCCCGATCGGCGACGAAATCCTGAAGGCCTTCGAACCGCATGGCCTGATCGGTCTTGCCTATTACGATTCCGGGGCGCGCTCCTTCTACACGACCAAGAAGCCGATCACCAAGCTTGCCGACCTGAAGGGCATGAAGATCCGCGTCCAGCAGTCAGACCTCTGGATCGCCATGATGCAGGCCTTCGGCGCCAACCCGACGCCCATGCCGATGGGCGAAGTCTATTCCTCGCTCGAAACCGGCGTGGTCGACGGCGCGGAAAACAACTGGCCTTCCTATGAATCGGCCCGCCACTACGAAATCGCCAAGAACTATACGCTGACCGAACATTCGCTGAACCCGGAAATCCTGGTCATATCCAAGATCTCCTGGGACAAGCTGACCCCGGAAGACCAGAAGATCTTCCGCCAGGCCGCCAAGGATTCCGTCGTCAAGATGCGCGAACTCTGGACCGCCCGTGAAAAGTCGTCGGAAGCCAAGGTTCGTGCCGGCGGCGCCAATGTCATCAAGGTCAACAAGGACGAGTTCTCGGCCGTCATGAAGCCCGTCTACGACAAGTTCGTCACCGACCCGAAGCAGAAGGCACTGCTGGAACAGATCCAGGCCGTCAAGTAAGCCTACCGGAGACCGGCCCTCGCCAAGAGGGCCGGTTTTTTCTTGCATATCCGGCGCCTTGCTGCCGCGAAGAGGACAGGATCATGAGAAACTTCATGCTGGCCATAAAGCCTTACCTTGGCGGGCTTAGCCGTATATCACTTTATATCTCCGGCATCGGCATGATCGCCATGACCCTCATCGTCGGCTGGCAGGTATTCGGGCGTTATGTCCTGAACGACTCGCCCAGCTGGTCCGAGCCGCTGTCGCTTTATCTGATGTCCTGGTTCATCATGCTCGGAGCCGCCGTCGGCGTGCGCGAGAGCGTGCATCTCGGGCTCGATATCGTCCGCTACGTCATGCCGCCGGCCATCCAGAAGGCCATGGACCTCCTGAGCCTGGGCCTGATCGTGCTCTTCGGCATCGGCATGGCCTATTATTCGACGCTGCTGGCCATGGGCACCTGGTCGGCCACCATTCCCGTTCTCGGCTGGCCGGGCGGCACGGACTTCTTCCCGATGATCGCCGGCGGCGCCATGATCTCCCTTTTCGCTCTGGAGCGCTTCGTCGACGTCGCCATCGGCGAGGAAGTTGCTGCCGACGTCCTCGTGCAGGAGGCTGCGTAATGGCCTACGCCATTCTTTTCGGTTCGTTCACATTCCTCATGCTGGTCGGCATGCCGATCGCCTTCTGCCTCGGCATCGCCTCCTTCGCGACGGTCCTCTACATGGGTCTGCCGCCGATCGTCGTATTCCAGCAGCTGAATTCCGGCATGAACGCCTTCGCCATGATGGCGATCCCGTTCTTCATCTTCGCCGGCGACCTGATGGTGCGCGGCGGCATTGCGCAGAGGCTGATCCGTTTCGCCGCAGGCCTTGTCGGCCACATGCGCGGTGGTCTCGGCCAGGTCAACGTCGTCGCCTCGACGCTGTTCGGCGGCATTTCCGGTTCGGCCGTGGCGGACGCATCGGCTGTCGGCGGATTGATGATCCCGCAGATGGCTGCGCGCGGTTATGACAGGGACTATGCAGTCAACGTGACGGCCAACGCCGCCATCATCGCGCTGATGATCCCGCCCTCGCACAACATGATCCTCTATTCGATCGCAGCGGGCGGCAATGTCTCCGTCGCCGACCTCTTTACCGCCGGCATCGTTCCCGGCCTGTTGCTCGCCGGCGCGCTGATGATCACCGCCTGGTGGGTCGCCGTAAAGCGCGGTTATCCGGCCGATCCCTTCCCGGGCTTCTCCCGCCTCGGTTATTACCTGCTGGCCTCGCTGCCGGGCATCCTTCTGATCGCCATCATCTTTGGCGGCGTCCGCTCCGGCGTGTTCACGGCGACGGAAAGCTCCTGCATTGCCGTCCTCTATGCCTTCCTGGTGGCCATGCTCGTCTATCGCGAGCTGAATTGGGACGGTTTTGTCGAGGCTGTCATGGGTGCGGTACGCACCACCGCAATGGTGCTGCTGGTCATCGGCACCGCGGCCTCGTTCGGCTGGCTGATGGCCTTCCTGCAGGTCCAGACGCTGATCATCGCCGCAATCAGCGCGGTCTCGGACAATCCGATCATCGTGCTCCTGATGATCAACGTCATCCTGCTGGTCCTCGGCACGTTCATGGACATGGCACCGATGGTCATCATCTCGACACCGATCCTGCTCCCCGTGGTCAAGGCATTCGGCATCGATCCGGTCCATTTCGGCGTCATCATGATCCTCAATGCCGGCATCGGCCTCAACACGCCGCCGGTCGGGACTGTGCTTTTCGTCGCCTGCGCGGTCGGCGGCATCACGATACGTGAAGCGATGCGTACGATCTGGCCTTTCTTCGGAGCCAGCATCGCAGTATTGCTGCTCGTGACTTACATCCCTGCCCTGTCGCTCTGGCTGCCAGGCGTCTTTAAGTGAGCGGCTGAACAAGCTTTATCTGACGGTCCCGCCCCCATGGCGGGACCTTTCACATGAAAGGAGAGGTCTATGACCATCTACCAGAACCTGATCGCCGGCGAATGGGTCGGCTCCGACGCTTCGAAGAACATCAATCCTTCGGACACGAATGATGTCGTGGGCATGTATGCCCAGGGCAGCGGCGAAGACGCCAGACAGGCGATCGCAGCCGCCAAGGCCGCCTTTCCGGCATGGTCGCGCTCCGGCATTCTCGAGCGCCACGCAATCCTGCGAAAGACCTCCGACGAGATCCTCGCCCGCAAGGAGGAGCTCGGCGCACTTCTCGCCCGCGAGGAAGGCAAGATCCTTCCTGAAGCGATCGGCGAAGTCACCCGCGCCGCCCAGATCTTTGATTTCTTCGCCGGTGAAGCACTGCGCCTGACCGGCGAACTGGTGCCTTCCGCCCGCCCGAATATCGGCGTCGAGATCACCCGTGAACCGCTCGGCGTCATCGGCATCATCACACCCTGGAATTTCCCGATCGCCATCCCCGCATGGAAGATCGCGCCGGCACTCTGCTACGGCAATACCGTCGTCTTCAAGCCTGCCGATCTGGTCCCTGGCTGTGGCTGGGCAATCGTCGACATCCTCCATCGCGCCGGCCTGCCGAAGGGCGTCCTGAACCTCGTCATGGGCCGCGGCTCGGTCGTCGGCCAGGCCATGCTCGACAGCCCGGATCTCGCCGGCATCACGTTTACCGGCTCCACCGGCACCGGCAAGCGCGTCGCGCTCGCCTCGATCGAGCATAACCGCAAGTTCCAGCTGGAAATGGGCGGCAAGAACCCGATGGTCGTCCTCGACGACGCGGACCTGGGCGTCGCCGTCGAAGCCGCTGCCAATTCCGGTTTCTTCTCGACCGGCCAGCGTTGCACCGCTTCGTCCCGCCTGATCGTGACGGAAGGCATCCACGACAAGTTCGTCGCAGCACTCACAGAGAAACTGAAGACGCTCAACGTCGACAACGCCATGAAGGCCGGCAGCCATATCGGCCCGGTCGTCGACGACAAGCAGTTGAAGCAGGACACCGACTACATCGAGATCGGCAAAAACGAGGGCGCCAAGCTCGCCTTCGGCGGCGAACTCGTGAAGCGCGACACCCCCGGCTTCTATCTCCAGCCGACGCTGTTCACCGAAGCGACCAACCAGATGCGCATCTCCCGCGAAGAAATCTTCGGACCGGTCGCATCGGTCATCCGGGTGAAGAACTACGAGGAAGCGCTGGCAACCGCCAACGATACGCCGTTCGGCCTGTCGGCCGGCATTGCCACCACCAGCCTCAAGCATGCGACCCACTTCAAGCGCAATTCCGAAGCCGGCATGGTGATGGTCAACCTGCCGACCGCCGGCGTCGACTTCCACGTGCCGTTCGGCGGCCGCAAGGCCTCGTCCTTCGGCCCGCGCGAACAGGGCAAATATGCCGCCGAATTCTTCACGGTGGTGAAGACGGCCTATACGCTGGCCTAAACAAAAAAGGCGCTGCCATCTTGAATGGCAGCGCCTTTAATTCAGAAATCGAGATACCTTATTCGGCGGCAACGCTGGCGCGCTTCGGCAGCTTCCAGTTCGGGCGCGGGAAATGGCATGTATAGCCATTCGGATAGCGCTCCAGGTAATCCTGGTGCTCCGGTTCGGCCTGCCAGAAATCGCCAACCGGCTCCACTTCCGTCACCACCTTGCCCGGCCACAAGCCCGATGCGTTGACATCGGCGATCGTATCTTCGGCGACGCGCTTCTGCTCGTCGTTCTCATAATAGATCGCCGAGCGATAACTCATGCCGATATCGTTGCCCTGGCGGTTCTTCGTCGACGGATCATGGATCTGGAAGAAGAATTCAAGGATATCGCGATAGCTGGTCTTGGCCGGATCGAAAATGATCTCGATCGCCTCGGCATGGGTGCCGTGATTGCGATAGGTGGCGTTCGGCACGTCGCCGCCGCTATAGCCGACACGGGTCGAAACCACGCCAGGCAGACGCCGGATCAGGTCCTGCATGCCCCAGAAACAACCACCGGCCAATACGGCCCGTTCGGTAGAAGTCGTCATGCTTTCCTCCTTCGGTTTTGGATTTGCACCTAAAATGGCGATCCGACGGAAGAAATTCAATCCATCGCCACCACTCAGCCGACTGCTGCCTCGACGATCGGACGCACCGCCTCTTCCAGGCTCTTCGGCGTCGTACCGGTGACGATGACGCCAAGCAGCGGCGCCGCAATGCCCGCCGCCTTCAGCTTCCCCATATCGTCGGGCACGAAACGCTTCTGGCTCGGAGCGATGACCGGAATGCCGGCTTTCGCCGCGATCTCGCGATAGCGGGCGAGATCGGCGTCGGTCAATGGCTTGCCATAGTCGGCAAAAGAGGCGACGGACGCTTCCATCATCGCGCCGGGAATGGCGACGATGGTCTTCAAATCCTCGTCAGTGCTCTTCTCGCCGAGCGCCGGGATCGGCCGCAGCTTCGACTGCAGCAAATGCGGCTGCAGATGGTCGAAATAGACGTTGAAACCTTCAAAACCCAACTCCGCCAAAGCATCGAGTTCGTCCGGCGTCGGCACCGTCTCCTGGCCGGCCATCACCAGCAGCGGCACACCGAGAGGAGCAAGCTTCTCGAAGAACGGTCGTTCCTCGGCAAAACTGCCGAATGTGGTGCCGGTGGCGCGGTGATAGGCATTGAGGTGCACCTTGATAGCAAATGCCCCTGCCCCGATCGCCGCCTTGGCAAGATCGAGGTCGTGCCGGGCAAGCGAGACGATGACCGGGAATTCGTCGCCGCGCAGGGCCTTGGTGAGCTTGGTTTCGGGATAATTCGGCATCACGGGCCTCAGTTCAAACGCTGGCCGCCGTCGGCGGCGAAGAGATGGATATTGCCGAGATCAGGTCGCACGCGGATCGTCGCTCCCGGCGACAGCGAAACTCGTTCGCGAAACACGCCGGTGGCAAGCGTTTCGCCGAGCTTCATCGTCACCTGGGTTTCCGACCCCATCGGCTCGACAAGAATGATTTCCGCCGGCACGCCGTTTTCGTCGAGGAAGAAATGTTCGGGCCGAATGCCGTAGACCGCCTTTCGGTCCTTGTGCCCATGCTCTGCCTCGGGCAGCGGCAGCAGGATTCCGGGTGCGGAGAAACCTTCGGGCGTAATCGTCCCGTTCAGGAAATTCATCGACGGCGAACCGATGAAGCCGGCGACGAATTGATTGGCCGGCCGGTCGTAGAGGTCGAGCGGTGCGCCGATCTGCTCGACCCGGCCGCCGTTCAGCACGACGATCTTGTCGGCCATGGTCATCGCCTCGACCTGGTCGTGAGTCACATAGATGGTGGTGGTCTTCAGCCTCTGATGCAGGCTCTTGATCTCGCCGCGCATGACGACGCGCAGTTTCGCGTCGAGATTGGAAAGCGGCTCATCGAAGAGGAAGACCTTCGGATCGCGGACGATCGCCCTGCCCATCGCGACGCGCTGGCGCTGGCCGCCGGACAGCTGGCGTGGGTAGCGGTCCAGCAGCGGGGCGAGGCCAAGGATGTCGGCTGCCCATTTCACCCGTTCGGCAATCTCCGCATTGCTGCCGCCGCGGTGTTCCAGCGAGAATCCCATATTGGTCGCAACGGTCATATGCGGATAAAGTGCATAATTCTGGAAGACCATGGCGATGTCGCGATCCTTCGGATCAAGGTCGTTGACCACCCGGCCTCCGATCCTCACCTCACCGCCGGTGATCGTCTCCAGCCCGGCGACCATCCTGAGCAGGGTGGACTTGCCGCAGCCGGACGGGCCGACCAGCACGACGAACTCGCCGTCGGTGATGCCAAGATCGATGCCGTGGATGATGTCGACGGCGCCATAGCTCTTGCGGACATTGGAAAGGGTAACTTCAGCCATCAATCAGATTTCCGTTTCTTCAGCCCCAGTTTTTCAGAAGGTGAGTATTTCAACCTTTGAGGCCGGTATGCGCGAGCCCTTCGACGAATTGCTTCTGCGCGATGATGAAGACGATGAGAACAGGCAGCGCCGTCAGCGTCGCGGCAGCAAGCTGGATGTTCCACATCGGCCCGCCATAGGCGTCGGTATATTGAGTGAGCGCCTGTGGCAGCGTGAATTTGTCCGCACTCGACAGGAACACGATCGGCTCCAGATAGAGGTTCCAGGAATGCAGGAAGGTGAAGATCGCCACGGACGCGAGCGCCGGCCTTGCAAGCGGCAAGGCGATCTTGCGAAAGATCTTGAAGCGCCCGAGGCCATCGACACGGGCCGCCTCTTCCAGTTCGACGGGCAGCGCAATGAAGAACTGCCGCATCACGAATGTCGCGAACACGCTCGGTGCGCCGAAGATCGGCACCAGGATCAGCGGCCAATGGGTGTTGACCATGCCGGCCTTCAGGAACATCTGGAACAGCGGCACGATCGTCACTTCTGACGGGATCAGCAGCCCCAGCAGCACGACCACGAAAATGGCGTTAGCGAAGGGGAATTTGATCCGCGCAAATGCGTATCCCGCCATGGAGGAGACGATCATCGTGCCGACCGTCACCAGCGCCGCGACATAGGCCGAGTTCCAGTACTGCTTCACGAAAGGCTGCAGTTCGAACACCTTGGAATAGGTCGTCCAGTCGTAGCTTTCCGGCACGAGCTGCGGTGGAAAGGCGAAGATGTCGCTGATCGGCTTGACCGACGAGGTCACCATCCACCAGGTCGGGAAGACGAAGGGGATCAGCAGGACACAGAGCAGGCCGTAGAGAAAGACTTGTCTGCGCGGGGAGAGCTCAGCTTTCATAAAAGACGATCCTCTTGCGCATCTGCCACTGGGCGAAGGTGAGCACGGCGACGATCACGAACAGCATGATCGACAGCGTCGAACCGTAGCCGAAAAAATGGAACTGGAAGGCCTGCTGGTAGAGGTAATAGACCAGCACGGTTGTGGTGAGACCCGGTCCGCCCTGGGTCAGCACGGCGATCTGCGCAAACACCTGCAGCGACCCGACGATGGTGATGATCGAGGTCAGCAGGATGGTCGGGCTGATCAGCGGCAGGGTGATGCGGCGGAACTGCTTGAAACGCGGTGCACCGTCGATGCGGGCGGCCTCATAGAGTTCGTTCGGCACGCCCTGGAGGGCGGCCAGGAACAGGATCATGTTGAGGCCGACATTCTTGAACACCTGCACCACGATGACCGAGATCATCGCGGTCACCGGTTCGCGGAGCCAGTTCGGCCCCTCGATGCCGAAGACGAGCAGCACGCCGTTGATGCCACCGTTCTTCTGCAGCAGGAAACCCCAGACGATCGTCCAGGCGACCAGCGATACGACGACCGGCGAGAAGAACAGTGTACGGAAGATGGTGATGCCGGCGAGCTTCTGGTTGAGCAGCACCGCGAGCAGCAGCGCCAGGCTCAGGTTGAAGATCACCAGCCCGGCGGAAAAGATCGCCGTCGCCCCGAGCACCGAAGGCAGGCTCGTGTCTTCGAGAAGCATCTGGTAGTTGGCAAGGCCGGTATAGGTGAAGGTATTGGCGAGCACGTTCCACTCGTGCAGCGAATACCAGAAGACGAGGCAGAGCGGGATCAGCACGAAAAGCGTGATCCCGATCAGTTGCGGGGCGATGAAGAGAAAGCCGGCGAGGCTGTCGCGCCGCGCGATCGTCCAGAACGACGATGAAGAGCGGCCTTCCGGACGGGCGGTTTGCTGCACGACAGCCATCGACTATTTTCCCTTAGCGCTTCAGAAGCGGGCCGATCTGGCCGCAGATCTGCTGGAGAGCTGCCGGGATATTCGCGTCCGGCCGCCAGACGGCATCGAGGCCCGAACGAACCACCTGCTGGATCTGCGCAAAGCCCGTATGGCCCGGAATGACCTTGCCGGTGGCAATGCCCGAGATCACGACCTTGTCGATCTGCTCCTGGCTCAGCAACGGATTGGTCTTCTTCAGGACTTCGGCGTTCAGCAGCGACTTGCGGGCCGACGGGAAGAACTGGCTGAGCTTGGCCGAGTTTTCCGGGTTCGTCATATAGGCGACGAATTCGGCGGCGGTCTTGGCGTTCTTGCCCGACTGCATGACGCCGACGCCGGCCTGGCCGATCAGCGCATAGTTGCCGGCCGGTCCCTTAGGCAACGGCACGAGATCCCAGGCGAACGGCTTGTCCTTCGGCAGCAGCGAGGCGCGGCTGATCTGGGTGATAGTCATCGCCGCATTGCCGGCGAAGAAGTCGACGCTTTCGCCGGGACCCGGCATCGCCTTGTTCTTGAAGACCGCATCGTGGATGAAGGTCAGCGCATCGACCATCGGCTTTTCGGTCATCGTGCAGGTCTTGCCGTCGGCGCTCCACGGCGAGGCGCCCCAGCCGTTCCAAACGGAGGCGAGGTTCTGCCAGATCTGGTAGTTGAAGTCGCGAACGATCAGGCCGCCCTTGCCGGTCTTGCCGACGGTGGATGCGGTGGCGATGGCATTGTCCCAGGTCCACTGGTTGGCTGCGATCATTTCCGCCGGCGTCTTGGCGCCGGAGGCCTTGATGAGGTCGTTGTTGACGAACATCGCAAACGGCGAGGTCGAGAACGGATAGGCAAACAGCTTGCCGTCCTTGGTCCAGCGCTCGGCAGCCGTGGCGCTCAGTTCTTCCGCGTTATAGCCCTTGGTGGCCTTGAGCGTATCCGTCAGCGGATAAAGCGCGCCGGAATTGACGAAGTCATAGGCGGCGGTTTCGAATATCCAGGCCATGTCAGGCGCGTTGCCGCCAGCAATCTGGGTCGTCAACGCCGTCGTATAGGTTTCGAACGGCAGCGACTCATAGGTCACCGTGACATTCGGATGGTCCTTCTTGAAGCCGGCGGCAATCTCGTTAAAGAGTTTCAGATGCGCCTCGTTAGCGCTCCAGATCGTCATGCGCAGGTTGACGGCGTCCTGCGCGTTGGCGATGCCGCTCCAGCAGAGCGGCACGGCCACGGCCAATGCCGCGACCGCAGATCTCAAAGTCCGATGATAGTTCATTCCCGTTCCTCCTCCAAAGATTGGTTTTGATAGACAGGCCACAGGCCGTCCTTAGTAGGCCGCGATATCCGGCCAGCGCATTTCGATGCCTTCACGGCTGAGCTCTCTCTGGAAACTCTGGAGCTTCTCGTCGTTTTCCTGGACCTGATGCGGCGTAAGATTTTTATCGAGGCAGTGGGCGGCGAGCATGCCGGCGACCTCGCCGATGTTCCATTCGACCGGGTGCAGCCGGTAGCAGCCATTGGTGATGTGAGTGGTGCCGATGTTCTTGCCGGCCGGGATGAGGTTCTTCACCCGCTGCGGCAGCAATGCGCCAAGCGGAATCTCGAACGGGCAGGACGGCACGTCGATATAGTTGTCGCCGCCGGTCGAGGGATGCAGGTCGATCCGGTACATGCCGATGCCGATGCTGTCGCGGTAGTTGACCGCGCCCTTCTCTCCGCGCACCGAATAGGAAAGATCCTGTTCGACGATGCGGGTGACCGGCTTGATGCGGCGGCTCTCGCGGATATAGGGAGCCATCGCAAGCCCATGTTCGGTGCCGGTGATGTCGCCGCGCAGGCGAAGCCCCGGAAAACCCTGGCCGCCGTCGACGCGCGGCGCTTCCGTCTGCAGCCAGTAGAACAGCGAGTATGAGAGGTCGGCAGCGGCTTTCAGCTGCCTTGCCTTGTCCTCTTCGGAAAGGTCGATGATCGTGCCTTCCATGTAGTCGATCATCGGCCAGTTCACGAGGCAGATGTCGGAAGCGTAAGCGCCGGGCACGAAGTTGTTGCGCGCCGCGATGCGCCGGAAGATCCACAGGTTCTCGTCGCCGCCGCCCTTGCGCTGGTCGGCATCGACGGCGAGCGGATCGTCATTCGGATTGGGCGTGAACGAGCGGGTGGTGAAATCGAGTGTGCGCGGATGCGGCGCGGTGAAACCGAGCAGCGGACCGCCCCAGAAATGCGGCTGATAGGCGCGCCAGTAGTCGTAATTCTCCGGCTTGTCGATCGTCTGGTCGCCGTCGACGTGATCGATCGCAAAGCAGATCGAAACGGCCTGGACATTGTCCGGCTGCGCTTCAGACGGCGCACTTGGCTCGCCGGTGTCGGACTGGGCCTCGAAACCCTTCACATATTCCGTGCCGGTCATCGGCAGCAGATCACCGAGCTCGGTCGCATCAAGGATATAGGCAGCGGAAACAGTAATCTCCTGGCCCGTATCGCGATGGCGGACGGTGACGGAGCGCACCGTATCCCCATCGACATCGGCGGTGACTGGGCGATAGGGCTGCAGCACCTTCAGCTTGCCGGCGCCGCGATAGGGCATCAGCATCGCTTCCATGACGGCCAGGCTGACGCGCGGTTCGGCGCAGATGCGGCTGACCCAGCCAGCACCGGGATTGAGGTCGCCCCAGGCCCGCGCGCCCTCGGTCAGCGGATAATGATCGCGGTAATACCGTCGGATGCCTTCCCGCAGCTTCCGGTAGGAGCGGGTGATGCCGAACTGCTCGACCCAGGTATGCTCGTCGGAGGGAACCGCCTGGCTGGTCAGCTGGCCGCCGATCCAGTCGAACTCCTCGGTCATGATCACGCTGCGGCCTGCCCGGCATGCACCGAGTGCTGCCGCAACACCGCCAAGACCACCGCCTACCACCAGAATATCCGTATGCATCTCTCTCACGTTGATCACGTCCGTCTTTTTGCGGGTCCAAGGGTTTCCCCCTCGACCGGTTCACAGGTCAGAAGAATTTGTTGGCCGGGCTCGCCGCCCTCGATGCGGCGGACAAGCATGGCCGTGGCCTGCCGACCCATCTCTTCGCGGGGAATGTCGAAAGAGGTGAATTGCACATGGCTGCGCTCGGCGCGGATATGACTGCCGAGCACGACGGCGGAAAAGTCGCCGGGAATGGACAGGCCTCGCGCGCGGGCAGCCGCCTCGACGCGCACCGCATCGGCGAGCTCGACGAAGAAGGCCACGGTCGCACCGCTGCCGAAAAGAGCGTCCAGTATCTCGTCTGCCGCGCGGCCGACCGTTTCGATGTGCAGGACAAGCTCAAGACCGTTGCCGAGGGCACTATCGAAACCCGACCACCGATCGGCTGTCGATTCCGCCGGTCCCGGCGGGCCGATATAGGCAAGTTTCGAATGCCCGAGCGCCCTTGCCTTCTCGACGAGCGCCCGTGTGCCGTTCGCATAGTCGCCGCCCACATAGGGAACCGGTCCGCCGGCATCCTCGCGGCGGCCGATTGCCACGAATGGATAGTCGCCCAACACCAGCCGCTTCAATTCGGCACGGTCGAATTCGCGGCCGAGCACCAGGCATCCGTCGGCGATCCTCAAACGATTGCCATCGGCAAAGATTTTTCGATCCTGCCCGACGCCCGCACCGGTCAGGAGCAGAAGGTCGTAGTTCTGGATCTGCGCTTCTTCCTCGATGCCGAGCAGGAAGGGCGTGAAGAAGTCCGCCTGGGCGCTTGGAAAAGCCGGCTCGTAAGTGAAGACGCCGAGAATGCGGTTCAGCCCCTTCGCCATGCGGCGCGCAATCGGATCGGCGACATAGCCCGTGGTGCGGATGACCTGCTGGACACGCTCGCGGGTTTCCTGCGGAATACGCGCCAGAGCTGTCGGCGCGCCGTTCAGCACAAGCGAAACGGTCGCCTGGCTGACGCCGGCCAGTTTCGCAATGTCATGCTGAGTCAAACGCTTAGGCGCAACCACGCAGCATCCTCCCTCTCTCCTCTTGATTGCTAATGCGTATTAGCAGCTAATACGTATAAACAAGATTATCGCGACTGCTGTCAAGCGAGAAAATGAAGGAGGATTGATGATGTTTGCGGAGCATCTGAAATCGCTGGGGATTTCCGGCACCCGCGTATTCGGCGACAGCATCACTGCCGGCTTCAACGCCTCCCGCCCCGAACTCGCCTGGCCGGCACTGTTTGCAGGTGCGGTCGATGGCTTCCCGATCCGCAATCACGCCATCCCGGGAACGGTATTGCAGGGCTCAACGCTCGTCGACGGAAAGCCGAGGCCGAACAACGGAGTCGGGAGGTTTGTTGAATCACTCCTTGATCGGCCGCACGGGGACGCGATCCTTATCCTTTATGGTTACAATGACGCCCGCTACACTGCGGCCCCCGAAACCATGAACGTCGCAGGTTTCGTGGGGGATTACAGCCGCATCCTAAAGGCGCTGATCGCCGCTGGCCACGGTCAAAGGATCGCGGTCGGCAGCCCGCCCTATATTCCGGATGCCGGATTCTCGGTCGGAAGTGCGGGGTTCACCGGCCAGACCCGCCCGGGTTTTGAGCGTTATGTGGAAGCGGTCAGCTCGCTGGCCCGTCAATTTTCGGTTTTCTATGCCCCGGTCTACGAACGGATGATGGAGCACGGCGACACACTTCTCGCCTCGCCCGACATCACTCACCCCAACGACGCCGGCCACCGGGTGATCTTCGAAGCGTTCCGGGATGCCGCACGGTGATGACGTCGAGCGCTGCGCCACAGTCTCCATACGGCGGCAAGCCCTTGAGCAGCCGCGCCGATCCTGTCACCGTCTGATGACGAATTCGAACACGTCTTCCTTCGGCTCGACGCCGAGACCGGCACCGGTCGGCACCACATAGGTGCCCTCGCCGGATGCCATGTCGCCCCTCGTATAGGTCAGGTTCCGGTCGAAGATCGAATGCTGATATTCGTGATAGGGCACGTTCTGCAGCGCTGAGGCGGCCTGGAGGCTTGCCGCCATGAAGATGCCAACGCTGATCGAGGCATGCGGCATGATGTTCATGTGGAAGGCTTGCGCCATCTGACCGATGCGGATGAATTCCGTAATGCCCGTATGCCCCATTTCCGGCTGCACGATGCTCATCGCCCGCTTTTCGAAGCGTGGCCGGTATTCGTAGATGGTGCGCAGCTCCTCGCCGAGCGCCAGCGGCACGCCGATGCCCGCTGCCACCCGCGCCTGGCCCTCAAGGTTTTCCGGCTGTACCGGCGCCTCGGCAAAATAGAGATTGTAGGGTTCGAGCCGACGGATGATGCGGATCGCCTCGCCCGCCTCGAATTTCCAGTGGAGATCGACCATCAGGTCGATATCCGGACCGACGGCTTCGCGCAGAGCCGCCATTTCCTTGACGATATCCTCCTCGGACACCACCGCCGCGAACTTGATGCCCCTGTAGCCCTTGCCGACCCAATAGGCCGCGAGATCACAACGCTCCTTCAGCGTCGCCTTCGGCAGGCCGGAGACATAGGCGCGGATCGTATCGTGCCGCCGCCCGCCGAGCAGCGTCGAGACGGGCACGTTCAGGTTCTTGCCGGTGAGATCCCAGAGGGCGATATCGACACCCGCCAGCGCATCGAGGTAATAGCCACCGAAGAAACCCCGCACCCGCATCAGGTCATAGAGATCCTCGTGAATGACCGCCGCATCGCCCGGGTCGCGGCCGATAATGACCGGGCCGAGCACGTCGTCGATGATCGCCTTGGTCGCTTCGGGCGCAACGATGCCGTAACACTCGCCCCAGCCGATCTTGCCGCTCTCGCCGGTGACCTTGATCAGCAGCGTCATGTCGGTCGAGGGATAGATGGTGCGGTTGCCCTTACGGATCAGGTAACCGCGCGCGTTGATCGCCTCGCCTTCCTTCAAAGGCCCGAGATAGGGCACCTCGCGCGGAATGGAGATGATGAAGGTCTCGACCGAGACGATCGCATCGACGACATTTTTCGGCATGGGTCTCGGCTCAGTTCGGCTTGTGATTGGTATAAGGCAGATCGGCCTCTGCCAGAAGCAGCGCCAGTTCCTTGCGGTCGCCTTCGTCGAATTTCGGGCCCTTGCCGCGCACGAAGGTATTTTTAATGACGCCGCGGCGGCGCAGCACTTCCTTGGTCATGTGCATGCGAAAAATCGCCTGAAAATTCAGAAGCGGCAGCGAGACGTTGTAGAGTTTTCGCGTGGTCGCGACATCGCCCTTCTGCCAGGCATGGATCATCTGCGCATGGATATCGGCAAGCTCGGCGGCGGGCATGGTGCCGGCGGCACCCCGCGCCAGTTCATCGGTGACGTAACGCCCGCCCGCACCGCCGAAGATCGCGTCCAACGAACCATTTGCTGCAGCCTTGATCCGCGTCAGGTGCTGGCCACAGGGCGCGGTCTCTTCCTTGACGTATCGGATCTCCGGCACGGCATTGGCGACAGCCGCAACCTCCTCCGGCGTCAATCCGGCGCCGATCGGCTTCGGCTGGTTCTGCAGCATGATCGGCACGCCGGCATTGGCGGCGACTTGCTTGAAGTAAGCCGTCTGCGCGGCAATGTCGTTTCCAAGCGACAAGGGCGCCATGACCATCGCCGCCCCGGCCCCGATCTCCGCCGCCTGCGCCACATGTTTGGCGGCCGCCTTCGGATCGGGATCGCTGGCGCCGATGATGATCGGGATCCTCCCGCCGATGCGTTCGGCCAGCAGCTCCACCTGCCGCTTGCGCTCTTGCGGCGTCAGCGTGTCCACTTCGCTTGCGACCCCCGGATACACGACGCCATCCACGTTGCTCTCCAGCGCGAAGTCGATGATCGACAGGAAATCCGCCTCGTCGATCGAGCCGTCGTCACGGAACGGGGTCGGAAGAACGGGGAAAGCTCCGGCTAGAATCTTGCTCATTTGACTGCTCCGGCGGTAACGCCCTGAATGAAATAACGTTGGAGGAACATGAAGGCCACGACGATGGGCGCGGATGCGACCAGCGATGCCGCCATGGCGCCGCCCCAGTCGGAATTGACCTCGTTGAGATAGGTGAGAAGCAGGCCCGGCCCGATCGTGCGCTTCTCGTCGGAGACGATCAGCGTCATCGAATAGAGAAGGTCGTTCCACGACCACATGAAGGAATAAAGGAACACCGTGACGATCGGCGGGATCGAGATCGGGATGACGATCGTGTGGAAGATCCGAAGATCGCTAGCCCCATCCGCCCGCGCCGCGTCGATCAGCTCGTCTGGCACCTGGGAAAAGTAGCTGTAGAGCATGTAGGTCGAGACCGGCAGCGCGAAGACGATATAGCTGAGGATCAATCCCGGCCGGGTGTCGAGCAGGTTCAGCTCGCTCATCAGCGGATAGATGGAGATGAGCAGCAGGCCGAACGGAAACATCTGCGCCGAGAGCATGAACAGCATTACTGGCTGGCGGCCGAAATACCGATATTTGGCGAAGCTGAAGCCGGCATAGAGCGCCAGCAGCGTCACCAGCGCAGCGCTGCAGGTCGAGGTGATCAGGCTGTTCATCAGGTACATCGGCAGCTTGCCGGCAGTCAGAGCCCGGATGAAATGTTCAAGGCTCGGCATTGTCGGGAACGGCGTCGGCACGACCCGGTAGAGCTCGGCATTGGCCTTCAGCGACGAGATCACCAGCCAGTAGAGCGGGAAGAACAGGAAGAAGCCGATGACCGCAAGCGCCGCGAAGAAGACGATCTTGGCCTGTCGGGAGGAAAGGTCGAACATCTCAGTTTCCTTTCACCAGCATGCGCAGATAGAGGAAGGCGGGCGGCAGGAGCGCTGCGACCCACAGCACGCCGACGGCGGACGCAAAGCCGATATCCCACTGTTCGAAAGCACGGCGATAGACCTCGACCGAGAGCACCGTCGTCGCCCGCACCGGCCCGCCGCCGGTCAGCGCGTAGATCGTGTCGAACTGCTGCAGATTGCCGATCACGCCGAGAACCACGACGATCATCAGGACCGGGCGCAGATGCGGCAGGATATGGTCGCGCAGCACCGCCCAGTTGCCGGCGCCATCGACGCGGGCGGCATCGATCTGCTCCTTGTCGAGGTTCTGCAGGCCGGCCAGGAAAAAGGACATGAAAAGCGGGATGGAGAGCCAGATCTTGGTCAGCACCACCGCCAGCATGGCGCCTTCGGGCGTCGACAACCACGCCTGCGGGTAGTCGATCAGGCCCAGTTCCATCAGGAAGGCGTTCAGCACGCCGTAACGGGAATTGAAGATCCAGCCCCAGATGAAGGCGCTGACGGTCGACGGCAGCACCCAGGGCAGCAGCGACAGCGAGCGCAACACCGCGCGGCCGGCAAACGGCTGGTTCATGATCAACGCCCAGCCGAGACCCGCGACCAACGTTCCCGTCGTGGTCAGCGCCACATAGATGGCGGTCGTCCAGAAGGCCGCCCAGACATCCGGATCGGATGCGATCTTCACAAAATTCTCGAAACCGATGAAGCGCGGCTCCATCATCTCGACGGTGTATTCGAACAGCGACAGGCCGAGCGCTGACAGGAACGGATAGAGGATGACCGCAGCAAAGGCGACCGCCGCCGGCAGCAGCAGAAGAAGCCCGATGCGGTTCTGCCCGGCTTTCAAGCCGCCCCGGTTCGCATGCGGCGAGACCGGATAGGCGAGCGTGTTGTTTTCGATCACGGCCATAGAGGCTATTTCCTGTTCGAGATAAATGCCGCGCCGGTGCGGCATGCTCCCATCTCCCCCCCTGCGGGGGAGATGCCCTGTAAGGGCAGAGGGGGGTGGTTCAACAAATTCCCCTCTGCATTCGTGGCACTACCCCCCTCTGTCACCTACGGTGACATCTCCCCCGCAAGGGGGGAGAAGGGGCAGAGGTTGACTATTCCGACTTCTTGGCCTTCTCCATGCTGGTCGTCAGCCGCGCCTGCATGGACTTGATGGCGTCATCGGCAGACTTCTGGCCGAGCAGCGCGCCCTGCACTTCCTCGCCGATGATGTTGGTGAGGTCGGCGGCATTCGACCAGATGCCGACTTCGTTGCGGCGGGCGTCACCCGTCGCGGCCGACCAGTTCTTCAGATAGGCGTCCTCGGCAACCGCCGCGCGGGCGGACTTGGTGACCGGCAGCGCGCTCATCTTCAACGGAAGGTCCGTCTGCACCTTGTCCGAAATGATGTAGGTCAGGAACTTGTCGGCCGGATCATCTGCCTTGGCCTTGCCGCCGGCGGCGAACTGCACGAGCAGATGTCCCCACTGGACGGAAACAGGCTTGTCACTGGCCTTCAGCACAGGCGTCGGCATTGGCAGGACGTTGGCGTCGAAGGCCTGGCCCTTGCCGGAGAAATCACGCAGGAAGGTGCGGGTTTGCGGCGCGTCGAGATAGAAGGCTGAAGCGCCCTGCGCCAGCAGGCGACGCGAGTCCGGGCGGTCGATTTCCGGAGCCGCCAGACGATCCTTCATCAGGCCGACCATGAAGGTGAGCGCATCGCGGCTCTTCTGACTGTCGACGACGACCTTGCCGGCATCATCGATGATCCGGCCGCCATGCACCCAGTTCCAGACCATGAAGTCGATCAGGATCGAGCCGTTATTCTTGGTCGCCATCGAGTACGGCACCGAGTTGGGTACCTTGTCTCTCACCGCGACCAGAGCTTTCTTGAAGTCGTCGACGGTCTTCGGAGCGTCATTGATGCCGGCCTTGGCGAGAACTTCCTTGTTGGCCACCATGCCGATCGAACCGGACAGAAGCGGCAGTGCAAGCTGCTTGCCGTTGATATTGCCCATGGCGAGCGCATCCGGCGCGAAAGCCGCTTCAAGCTTGTCCTTGCCGTAGACCGTGTTCAAATCGACGAGATTATCGAGGCTCGCAAAGGTCGGCAGCCAGCGTTCGGAAAGCTGGGCGATGTCAGGCAGGGTCTTAGACCGGGCGCGCAAAAAGATGTTCTTCTGCATGTCGCCCCAGGCGAAGCCGAGCGGCTCGACCGTCAGCTTCTCGGCCTTTTGAAAATTATCCAGGACGCCCTGGACGATCGCCTTGTTGGCCTCTTCCGCGTAAGTGAAGCTCATGAAACTCAAATCGGCCGCCTTGGCGGCACCCGAGCCGAGTGTAAGCGCGACGGCGGCGGTGCCGATCAGTCTGGTAAAGGTATTCATCAGATCCTCCCGAAACGATGATTATGGAACTCTGTTTCAACTTGAAAAAGGTCAAGCGGCGAGCGCCGTATCCGCCTTGCCCTCGTTAGACGACGCCTCCATCGACGATGAATGTTTGCGACGTGATGAGGCGGGAATCGTCTGCCGCCAGAAACAGCGCCATGCGGGCGATATCGGGCGGCAGCAGATGCTCCTTGAGGCACTGGACCTCGAGGTATTCGGAAAACTTGCCCTGGTAGACCCGCTTGGCGCGCTCCACCTGGCGTTCGGTCAGCACCCAGCCGGGCGCGATCGAATTGACGCGGATATTGCGTGTCCCCAGTTCGCGGGCGAGCGACTTGGTCATGCCCATCACGGCGGATTTCGCGGTCGTGTAGAAGATCAGGCCGGCCGCGCCGCGCATCCAGGAGATCGATCCCATGTTGATGACCGACCCGCCGCCGGCTTCCGCCATTTCCGGCACGACGGCCTGGACTGCGAAGAACTGGTGCCGCAGGTTGGTCTGGAACCGCTCGTCCCAATAGTCCGGCGTCACCTCTTCGAGCGGCATGCGATCGTCATTGCCGGCATTGTTGACGAGCACCCGGATGGGGCCGATCTCGGATCGGAGTGCCTCGATCCCTTCCTTCAGGGCGTCGATGTCGCGCAGATCCGCAGCACGATAGGACGGCGTATTGCCGGTCTTCTTGCCGACCGTTTCGGCAGTCTCGTCGGCCACGTTGGCATTGAGGTCGAGGAAACCGACCTTGCAGCCTTGGGCGCAGAAATGCTCGACAAGCGAGGCACCGATGCCCGATCCGCCGCCGGTGATCAGTACGCCCTTGGCCTTGAGGCTCGGGTATTTCGCTGCCTCGACCTGGACCTTGGCGATGAGTTCGGGATGGATGGTCATGCGGCCTCCAGGGCAACGGGACGCGCGGAAGCAAGCGAAAGGCCTTCAGTGGAAAAGACATGGATCATCGCCGGATCGACATGCACGCCGATCGGCTCATTGCGCTTGACGGCCCGGTCGCCGGACAGGCGGACGACGACCATCTCCTCGGAGCCTTCAAGCGCCACATAGGCATAAGTGTCGCTGCCGAGATGCTCGGTCATGGTGACAGTGCCGGCAAGCGATTCTGGCGCGCCGCGGCTCACCAGTTCCACATGTTCCGGCCGAATGCCGATTTCGGCAGGCGCCGAGGTCAAGTCGCGCGGCAGTCGGACGTCTCCGCCCGGCACAGTGAACACGCCGTCGCTCTTCCTGGCATCGAGCTTCAGGAAATTCATGCGCGGCGAGCCGATGAAGCCCGCGACGAAGCGGTTGACCGGCTTGTTGTAGAGGTCGAGCGGCGAGCCGATCTGCTCGACACGGCCGGAATTCAGCACCACGATCTTGTCGGCCAGTGTCATCGCCTCGATCTGGTCGTGGGTCACGTAGACCATCGTAGTCCCGAGCGTGTCCTTCATCCGGGCGATCTCGATGCGCATCTCCACGCGCAGAGAGGCGTCCAGGTTCGAGAGCGGTTCGTCGAACAGGAAGATGCGCGGTTCGCGCACGATGGCGCGGCCGATCGCAACACGCTGGCGCTGGCCGCCAGAGAGCTGGCGGGGCTTGCGCTCCAGATAGGTATCGATGCGGAGTTTCTTCGCCGCCTGGATGACCCGCGTATCGATCTCCTGCTTCGGCGTGCCGGCCAGCCGCAGCGAATAACCCATGTTCTCGGCAACCGTCATATGGGGATAAAGCGCATAAGACTGGAAGACCATGGCAATGCCGCGCTTGGCGGGCGGCACGTCGTTCACCAGCTCGCCGTCGATCGCCATCTGGCCGGACGTGATCTCGTCGAGGCCGCAGATGAGCCGCAGGAGCGTCGATTTTCCGCAGCCGGACGGGCCGACAAAGGCGACGAATTCGCCGTCCTCGACCGTCAGGTCGATGCCCTTCAGTACTTCGGCCGAACCGAAGGATTTGCGGATGTCTTTGAGTTCAAGCTTGGCCATTTCTTCCTCTTAAGAGCTCCTCCCGGAAGCTCCTCCAAATCTCAGCCCGCAAACATCTGGGCTGCCTGCCCCTTGATGCCGGTATCGATGGAAAACACGCTGCCGGAGAGCGGCGCTTCGGAAAGCTGGGCTGCCGAAAGCCGGATGCGGGCGGACGTCACGAACAGGGTCTGCATGTCGGAACCGCCGAAGACGCAGCTTGTCGGGCGCGGTATCGGCAGATTGATCACCCGCTCGACCTTGCCCTGCGGATCGTAACGGGTGACGCACCAGCCGTCCCAATGGGCGATCCAGACGAAACCTTCCGCATCGACGGTCATGCCGTCCGGCTTGCCTTCGGCCTCCGGCACGGTAATAAAAGTCCGGCGGTTGGCGACTTCGCCGCTTTCGATATCAAAATCATAGGCATAGACCGTCTGCCGGTTGGTATCGGTGAAGTAGAAGGTGCGGTCGTCCGGGCTCCAGCCAAGACCGTTCGAGACGTGGAAACCGCGATCCATCTCCCGCGACCGCCCGTCCGGATCGATCCTCCAGAGCCGCCCCTGGTCCGGCGTCGTGTCGATCGCCAGCGTACCGGCCCAGAGCCTGCCGCGACGATCGCATTTGCCGTCGTTGAAGCGATTGCCGGGGCGGTCGGATTCGGGCCGTGAGATCGTCGTGATATCACCGGTTGCAAGATCGATACCGCGGATCTCGCCATGCATGGCGGCGACGAAACCGCCGCGCGAGCGAGGGATGACAAAACCGATCAGTTCCGGCACCTGCATGGACGTATAGGTGCCCTTCACCGGATCGCCGGTATGCACGGCAGGCGCCAGGATATCGACGAAATAGAGCTTCTTGTCCTCCGGCGACCAATGCGGGCCCTCGCCGAGAAACGTGCTTGCCGGAATGACACAGCGCACATCGGCGCGATCGGGGCCGAGGGGACGCGGCTTGACCGCAAGCGACATGGGGAATTCTCCAAAATTGCCGGATGTGCGGCGGGCCGCCTCGATGACGTCGCGGCCGAACGCGTGCAGCCGGTCGACGGGCAGGCGGAAGGACGGGCCGATGATGCCGATCGCGCCGATCGGCTCGCCGCGATGGTTGAGAACCGGTGCGGCGACCGAGGAAATGCCGATATGCTGCTCGTCCACCGAGACGGCGTAGCCGCGCGCCTTGGTGAGATCGAGCTGGCGGCTGAGTTCCTCGGCGTTGACGATCGTGTTCGGCGTCAGGCGCTCGAGTTCGATGCCGTCGAGCAGCGCGCGGCGTTTTTCGAGCGACAGATGCGCCAGGATCGCCTTGCCGAGCCCGCTCGCATGCGGCGCGGCACGCGAACCGACGCCGTTGTTGAGGCGCAGCGGCTGCGGCACCTCCCTCTGGTCTATGTAGAGAATGCTGTCGCCGTCGAGCACGCCGAGACGGATCGCCTCCCCGGTCAGGTCGCGAAGCCGCGCCAGTTCCGGCTCAGCCGCGCCGCGCAGGTCGAAATTGTCCCAGACCTTGTGCGCCCATTGAAACAGGCGCGGCGCAAGGCGATAGACCTGGTCGCGGGTATCGAAATGCAGGAGCCGCTCATCCACCAGCGCCTGCAGCAGGCGGTGCAGCGTGCCCTTCGGCAATTGCGTCTGGTCGAGCAGTTCGGTGAAGCGCAGGCCGCGGGCTTCTGCCGCCACCGCATCGACGATCTGGATGCCGCGCGTCAGCGCCTGGACACCCGGCACGCCATGCGTGTCGTTGGCGACATCCTTCTCGATCGCTTCCAATTGTACCTTGGCCATGCCCTCTCCCTGGACGACGATTTCTGCTGCCGCTCCCACAGCATGCCGCCTCGCTCTTGCCAAGAGAGTTATCTTGGAACTAAGTTCCATGTCAACAGTGAAACTGAAGCGGCCAGCCCCTGGCCGTCCCTGGGAGGATATCTTGCGCATTACCAAAGTGGACCACTGGCTGGTCCGTATGCCGTTTACCGAGGACATTCTCTGGGGTTCCGGCCGCCGAATCGGCACGACCCGGCTGATCTGTCGAATCGAGACGGATGCAGGGATCATCGGCTGGGGCGAGACGATCTCGCTGATCGCCAACGTGCCGGCGGTGTTTGCCGATATCGTCGCGCCGCTGGCGATCGGATATCCGGTCGCGGATGCCGAGCGGTTCCACCGGCATGTGCTCGGCGCCGGCTTCTATCACCACAAGCGTGCGGCGGTGATGGCGATCTGCGCCATGGAAATGGCGATGTGGGATGCGCTCGGCAAACAGGCGAACCTGCCGCTCCATGCCATGTGGGGCGGCCGCTGGCGCAAGGACGTCGAGGCCGCAGCCTATCTCTTCACCAACGATCCGAAAGGTCTTTCCGAACGCCTGAAGCGGTTCCTCGATCTTGGATACACCACCTTCAAAGTGAAGATCGGCTTCGATGAAAGGAGCGACATCACGCTCGCCGAGACCTCCCGAAAGGTGATCGGCGAGTATCCACTCCGGCTCGACGTCAACGGCGCCTGGAACCCGGCGACCGCCAAGCGCCAGCTCGAAAAGCTGAAGGCCTTCGATCCGGCCTACGTGGAGCAGCCGCTGGAACTCGACGACCTTGCCGGCCATGCGGCTCTCGTCGCGAACTCCTCGGTACCGATCGCGCTCGACGAAAGCGCCTATACCCTCTCCGACGTCGGCAACATCATCCGCGCCAATGCAGCCGATGTCGTGCTACTCGATCCGCACGAGGCAGGCGGCCTCTGGCAGACGATCAAGGCGGCTGCGATATGCGAATCGGTCGGCATTTCGGTGACGCTGCATTCCGGCGCCGAACTCGCGCTGTCGCAATCCGCCTATATCCATCTCGCTGCCTCATTGCCGAACATGTCGATCGCCATCGACACCGAGCGCGCCTATCTCGGCGGCGATGTATCGCCCAACCCGCCGGTCCTGAAGGATGGCCGATTCCAGGTGCCGGAAGGACCAGGCCTCGGCGTCCAGGTGGACGTCGAAATGCTCGAAAAATACCAGGTGGATGGCATTGCCGGCGCCTATCTCGATACCGCGCGCAAGGACTGGTTCCCCGTCAAACCCGCCTACTGATCCGATAGGAATAATTTCCAATGTATATTGCCATCGAATGGACTTCCGCCGCGTTCCGGGCACTGCTTCTCGACGACAAAACGGTGCTCGGCGAAAAGAAGAGCGACCGCGGCACGACCAAGGTCGCCGCCGGCGATTTCGAAACCGCGCTCAGGGAAGAGCTCGGGGACTGGATCGACAAGGCAGAAAAAATCCTGTTTTCCGGCATGGTTACCAGCCGCAACGGCTGGATCGAAAGCCCCTTCGCCCCGGTGCCGGCTGGACCCGAGGATTTGTTGGCCCAGGCGCTTACGCATCAGGTCGACGGCCTGCCGCCGTTGATCTTTCTGCCCGGCATCGCCCAGACGAAGCCACTTCCCGACGTGATGCGCGGCGAGGAAATGGCGCTCTTCGGCCTTAAGGAAACCGACGGCATCTTCGTGCTCCCCGGTCCGCATGCCAAATGGGTGACGATGGAAGGCGGGCGTATCACCGCCATCACCACCTACATGTCCGGTGAAATCCTCAATCTGCTCAAAAAAGATTCGCTTGTCTCGCGCCTCATCCCGGCAACCTACGAGGAGCGCCCGGAGGCCTTTCGCCGCGGGGTCCAGACGGCGCTTGAGCAAGGCACCCTGCCCGGCCGCATCCTCGCCCGCGTCTTTTCAGCACGCAGCCTCGTGCTGTTCGACCGTCTGGCGCCGGAAGAGATCGCCGACTACCTGGCCGGCCTGATGATCGGCGCGGAAATCTCGGAAGCGCTTGGGCAGGACAAACCGAAGAAAATCAACATCGTCGGCCACGCCGCGCTCGCCGAGCGTTACAGGACGGCGCTCGTGATCTTCGGGGCGGACGCAAACCTCGTCGCGCCCGACATCGCCACAGGCTTTCGCCGGGTCGCCTCTCGACAGGGCGATAGGTCACGGGCTATCGAAGGGGCGAAAGCCGCTTCGGGAGAAATGTGACCATGCCAAAACCCACCTCGATCATCCTCGATTGGGGAACGAGCTCGCTGCGCGCCATGCTGGTTTCGGATACGGGCGAAACGCTCGATACCCGCGATACGTCGAGTGGCGGCATTCAGTTCGTCAAGGACGGCGCCTTCGAAGCGGCGCTGATGGAAACGGTCGGCGAATGGTTTTCGGCGCATGGCCCTCTCCCCGTCCTGGCAAGCGGCATGATCACCAGCCGCAACGGCTGGGTGGAAGTGCCCTATGTGGATACGCCCGGCGGGATCGCCGAGCTTGCCGCCGGCACGCGCAAACTCGCTCTTCAGAACGGCGCGGTCATCACCTTCCTGCCCGGCATGCGCGATCCGGCCGCCAAGCCGTTTCCGGATGTGATGCGCGGCGAGGAAACCCAGATCGTCGGCTACGGCCTGGACCGTGACCGCACCCTTGTCCTGCCCGGCACCCACAGCAAATGGGCACGGATCAAGGACAACCGCATCGACGGTTTCCAGACCTACGCGACCGGCGAGGTGTTTGCGCTTCTGACCAAACATTCGTTCATCGCCAAGGCGCTGGAGCCGCAGCCGGGCGCCGAGCCGGACTGGCAGAGTTTCGATCGCGGGGCGGAATTCGCATCGAGCGATTCGACCGCTGCCGATGCCTTCCTGTCGGCGATCTTCAGCGCCCGCACCGGCATTCTCGACGGCAAATTGAAGCCCGAGGATATCCTCGATTACGTCTCCGGCCTCGTCATCGGCTCGGAATTCCGCCAGGCCCGCGCTGCCGGCTGGTTCAAGAACGGCGATACGATCGGCATCGTCGGCAACAACGTGCTCAACAGCCGCTACGGCCGGATCGCGCCCCTGTTCGGCCTGACGGTCGAACCCGCGCCGGAAAACGCCGCGAAACGCGGCATCATGCTGATCGCGGCCGAAGCCGCGCAATAAAGGAGTTTCGAGATGACCTTCGAAGAGGCGCTCAAGGCATGCAATCTCGTCGCCATCCTGCGCGGCATCAAGCCGGACGAGGCTGAAGGCGTCGGCGAGGTGCTGGTCGAGGCCGGCTGGCGGATCATCGAAGTCCCGCTCAACTCCCCCGATCCGCTGAAGAGCATCGAAAAGCTCGTCAAGCGTTTCGGAGACCAGGCACTGATAGGAGCCGGCACCGTACTGACACCTGCCCAGGTGGCTGACGTCGCCGCGACAGGCGCCAAGGTGATCATCTCTCCGAACGCGAATGTCGAAGTCATCAAGGCCAGCCGCGCCGCCGGCATGGTGAGCCTGCCGGGTGTCGCGACACCCACCGAAGCCTTCGCGGCAATCGAAGCGGGCGCAACCGGCATCAAGGCGTTTCCGGCGGAAGCCATCCCGCCCTATGTCATCAAGGCCTGGAAGGCGGTGCTGCCGAAGGATATCCCGGTGCTCGCCGTCGGCGGCGTCACTCCCGAGAATATGGCTGTCTACGCCCAGGCGGGCACAGCCGGGTTCGGCATCGGCTCCTCCCTTTACAAACCCGGCGCCGATATCGCCTCCATCGGGCAAAAGGCGAAAGAGTTCATCGACGCGATGCGTGCCCTCTGAGGTCTGAGCCCCCGTCGCAAAACCGTCGCGAAGCGGAACTAACGTTTTCGTCCTGAGTTTCAGCTCAAGCAGGGCAAACCGGAGGGGACGATCTTGGCAGTTATCCGCAACAGCGCCGAACATCAGCAGAAGGTGTATGAACGGTGGGCGCCGGTTTATGACCGGGTCTATCGAGGCTTGCTGCGCGACGGGCATCGCACCGTCGCAAGGCTCGCTGCGGAAGCCGGACGAGATATCCTCGAGGTCGGCGTCGGCACCGGGCTCGTATTACCCTATTATCCGAAACATTGCCGTGTCACCGGCATCGATCTTTCAGAACACATGATCGCCAAGGCGCGCGAGAAGGTGGCCCGCGCCGGCCTCTCCCAGGTCCAGTCGCTGCATGTCATGGACGCGCACAATCTCGAATTTGCCGATCGTTCGTTCGACGCCGTCTGCCTGCCGTTCGTCATCACGCTGATCCCGGATCCCGAACGTGCTCTTGACGAGTGCGCCCGCGTGTTACGCCCGGGCGGCGAGATCATCCTCGCGAGCAAGCTCGGCGACGGGCGCGGCCTGCAGGGGGCGATCGAAGATGCCGTGGCGCCGCTGGTACAACGGGTTGGCTGGAGTTCGTCCTTCCGCATCGCCCGGATTGTCGAATGGGCGAATCGCCGCGGCGATTTCGAGGTGGCGGAAATCCGTCGCGTGTTCCCGAATGGTTTCTTCAAGGTCATGCGCCTGAAGCATCGCATGGCGGCGTGAGCTGATCTCACTTGGCCTTCAGGACAGAGACCGCAAGTTCGCTGTTGTGGACATATTCGTTGGCGTCCGGCTGGCGTTGGACGAGCAGGATGAACAGCAAGTCCGTCAGCATCAGTTGCGCATCGCGCGCCGTGATGGATGAGGATCGCACCCGCTCCTCGTCCGCGACCGTATAAAGCCGGATATCCGCCGCCTGCATCAGCGGATTTCCGTTGAGACCGGTAATGGCGATTACGGTCGCACCGCGCTGGCGCGCCAGTTCGGCGATCCTCAGCGTCTCGAAACTGGTGCCGGAATAGGAAAGTGCCAGCAGCACGTCCTGGCTGTTGAGCGTCGAAACGTTCGCCATCTGCACATGGCTGTCGCTGTCATGCAGCACGTTGCGCCCGAGCTTCATCAGCTTGTAGGAAAAATCGCGGGCGACCAGCGACGATGCCCCGACGCCGGCCATATGGATGCGGCGCGCATCGTTGAGAGCCGTCAGGGCCCGCTCGATCTCCTGCTCGTTGTTGACAGCAAGCGTCTGCTGCATGGACAGCATCTTGCTGCCGATCAGCTTCTGCAGGATCGTCAGATAGCTGTCGCCGACTTCGATCGAGCCGTGGATCATGCCGGGAGGCGCATGCCATTCCTGCGCCTTCGCCTCGCTGACGGCGAGCTTCAGTTCCTGATATCCGGCAAAACCCAGTTTCTGGCTGAATTTTACGACGCTCGACTGGCTGCGCCCCGTCTCGGCCGCAAGCGCTGCGGAGGAAAGCCGCAGCATCTGGTCCGGATTGTCGAGGATGAACTGGCCGATCTCCCGGTCTGCCGGTGCCATATCCTCGAGCTGCGCGTTGATCTTCTTTAAGACTGACATGCGTTCCTTCGGAAGCTCCGCGATACGGCCTTGGGTCAGGTGGAGGATACCACCGCAACGGTCGTCCGCAACAGCGTTTCCATTCCCAATCCGAGGATGGATTATCGCAGACAATGCCACACAAAGGAATAAAAAATTCCGAATGATTGACAGAGACGCGCCGTGGTTTAGTTTCGAGGGCACGCAGATTGATTTGAGATTCACCGCACCTCTTCGACAGGTTTCGTCATGGACAGATTACGGATCGTCGGCGGCCATCGGCTCCAGGGAGCCGTCACCATTGCCGGGGCGAAAAATGCGGCGCTTCCGCAGATCGCGGCAACGCTGCTCAGCCCCTACCCGGTCGAGCTCACCAACCTGCCGCAGGTCAGCGATGTGGAAAACATGCTGGGGGTCGTCGAGCTGCATGGCGCCGTCGTCACCCGCACTGGCCATTCCACCATCGTCGATGCCAAGGCAATCGTCTCGAAGGAAACCTCCTACGACACCGTCCGCAAGATGCGTGCCACCGTGCTCGTCCTTGCACCGCTGCTCGCCCGCTTCGGCCAGGCACGCGTATCGCTTCCGGGCGGCTGCGCCATTGGTGCGCGTCCGGTCGACATGCATATCAAGGCGCTCGCGGCACTGGGGGCGGACATCGATATCGAGAACGGCCTGATCGTCGCTTCGGCGCCGGGCGGATTGAAGGGCGGCCGCATCGTGCTTTCCTCCCCCTCCGTCGGCGCCACGGAGACGGCGATGATGGCCGCCACCGCCGCCAAGGGCGAAACCGAGATCCTCAACGCCGCCCGCGAGCCCGAAGTCGCCGATCTTGCCGCCTGCCTGATCGCCATGGGCGCACGGATCGAAGGCGCCGGCACCCACCGCATCCTGGTCCAGGGCTCAACCACCTGGCAGCCGGCGAAACATCACGGCATTCCCGACCGCATCGAGGCAGGAACCTACGCCGTGGCGGCCGCCATCACCGGCGGCATGCTGGAGCTCACCAACGCACGTCTGGAAAACATGGCCTCCATCGTTCAGGTGCTGGAGGCGATGGGCGTCAGCATCTGGCCGAGCGATCGCGGCCTCGTCGTTTCTCGTGAAGGTCCGCTGAAGGCGACGGATATCACCACCGAACCCTATCCGGGTTTCCCGACCGATCTTCAGGCACAGTTCATGGCGCTTGCCGCCTGTGCCGAAGGCGCTTCGCTGATCCGCGAAACCGTCTTCGAAAGCCGCTTCATGCACGTGCCGGAACTGATGCGGCTCGGAGCCAATATCGCGCTACAAGGCACCACTGCACTGGTACGCGGCGGCACACCGCTGAAGGGTGCGCAGGTGATGGCGACGGATCTGCGCGCCTCCGTCTCGCTGGTACTCGCCGGGCTGGTTTCCTCGGGCGAAACGATCATCAACCGCGTCTATCACCTCGACCGCGGTTACGAACAACTCGACCGCAAGCTTGGCCAATGCGGAGCCGATATCGAGCGGATCAGCGCATGACGGCGGGGACCGAACGCTTTTTCCTGGGCGTTGATGGCGGCGGCACCGGCTGCCGCGCCCGTATCGAGGACGGCTCCGGCGCCGTGCTCGGACAGGGTCTTTCCGGCCCCGCAACGACGCGGCTCGGCATCGAACAGGCCTGGGCCTCGATCTCGCGCGCCTTCAATGCCGCCTTCGAAGAAGCCGGGTTCGGACCTGACAAACTGGCCCGCACCCATGTGGGCGTCGGCCTAGCGGGTACCGGCCGCAAGGGTTCCGTCGAAGCCTTGAAGGCGATCCCGCATCCGTTCGCCAGCATCGATTTCGTCAGCGACGGCATGGGTGCCTGCCTCGGCGCCCATTCAGGCCGCGACGGCGCGATCGTGATCGCCGGTACCGGCTCCATCGGACTGGGCTTCGTCGAAGGGCGCAGCCTGCGCGTCGGCGGTTACGGTTTTCCCATTTCCGATGAAGGCAGCGGCGCCGATCTCGGCCTCAAAGCCGTGCAGCTGGCGCTTCGCGCTCATGATGGACGGATCGAGAAAACCGCTCTGCTGATCGAGGTCATGCAGCGCTTCCAGAACGATCCTTTTGAAGCGATAGCCTGGATGGACCGTTCCTCTGCCACGGACTATGCCTCGCTTGCGCCGATGGTCATACGCCATGCGGACCAAGGCGATTCTGCCGGCCGTCGCATCGTCCAAAGTGCTGCCGAGCAGATCGACACGCTGGTCCGCACACTGTTCGATCAAGGCGCCCCGCGCGTTACCCTGCTCGGCGGCCTGTCGAGTCCGCTCGAGGCCTGGCTGGCGCCGGACGTCCGCCGCCGCCTGAAGCCCGCCGACGGCGATGCCGTCTCGGGCGCGATCATCCTCGCCCGCCAAGCTGTCAAAGTCCCCTGAACCGCGACCCGCCTTCTGAAAAGGCCGGGCCACATGGAATAATATATTCCAATTTTCAATTGACTCATGGAATGGATGATCCTAATCCTTTGAGGAAAGGGTAACGAAGGGTGAGGAGCAACATCGTATGACGCAGATCCTGCGAAGCGCTGCACCGCACCCCGATCTCGAAGGCAGGGTCATGAGCGACGAACGGCTGATATCCGAACTGGAAAGACTGGTTTCGGAAGACCGCAATCCCCGCTCCATGGATATCGATCTCCTGCCGACAGTCGATGTCCTGCGCGAGATCAACGAGGAAGATCAGGGCGTTCCCGCAGCCGTCGAAAAGGTGATCCCGCAGATCGCCGAGGCCGTCGAGGAGATCGTTCGGGCTTTCCAGAAGGGCGCGCGGCTGGTCTATATCGGCGCCGGCACCAGCGGCCGCCTCGGCGTGCTCGATGCTTCCGAATGCCCCCCGACCTTCAGCGTCCCGGAAGGCATGGTCGTCGGCCTGATCGCCGGCGGCAGCCACGCCCTGCAGCATGCCGTCGAAGGCGCCGAGGACAGCCCGGAACAGGGCCAGCAGGATCTCGTCGACATCGGCCTGACCGCAGACGACGTCGTTGTCGGCATCGCCGTCAGCGGCCGCACCCCTTACGTCATTGGTGCCCTGAACTATGCCAAGCAACTTGGCGCGAAGACGGTCGCCCTCTCCTGCAATCCCGATGCCGTCATCGCCGATATTGCCGACATCGCCATCTCGCCGGTCGTCGGCCCGGAAATCCTTACCGGCTCGACGCGGCTGAAATCCGGCACGGCCCAGAAGCTCGTACTCAACATGCTGACCACGGCGAGCATGATCCGCATCGGCAAGAGCTATCAGAACCTGATGGTCGACCTGCACGCCAGCAACCAGAAGCTCGTCGCCCGCGCCGCCCGCATCGTCATGCAGGCGACCGGCTGCACGACGGAAGAGGCGCGCCGCGTGCTTGACCTGACCGGCAACGACGTCAAACTTGGGATCCTGATCGCGCTGACGGGAATGGATGTCGACACGGCGCGTGTGGCTCTCGACGATGCCGGAGGCTTCCTCCGCAAGGCAATTGATGGGAAGACAGCGTAAAGCTGCTGAATGACGGCCGCTGCTCGAATGTGGCTGGGTCCAGACGACGAACAAATATCAAAAGAGGGAGAATAAAAATGGGAAGACATCTTTCGACTAAATTGCTGTCCGGCCTTGCGCTGGCGGTTGCCATCGGCGCGACCGCAATCGCCTCGCCGGCCTCTGCCGCGTCGCTCAAAATGGCGTGGAAGCAGGATGCGACCGGCCTTGATCCGCACAAGCAGACCGCGTTTTCCTCGATCCGCCTGCTGGAACTGATCTATGAGCCGCTCGTGCGCTTCGACAAGGATCTGCAGATCGTCCCGGCGGTCGCAGCTTCGTGGGAATTCGCGGCCGACGCCAAGCAGATCACCTTCAAGCTCAACCCCAATGCAAAATTCCAGGACGGCAAGCCTGTGACGGCAGCCGACGTGAAGGCCTCCTTCGAGCGCCTTCTCGACGAAAAGACTGCGGCTGCCGCGCGCGCCAACTTCCTGTCGATCGCCTCGATCGAGACGCCGGACCAGGCAACGGTCGTCTTCAAGCTGTCGCAGCCCGACGTGCCGCTCCTGACCGCCATGGCCAGCATCAACGCCGCCATCGTACCCGCCGCTGAAATCGCTGCCGGCACCATCGGCACCAAGGCGCTCGGCTCCGGCCCGTTCAAGCTCGACAAGTGGGAGCCGAACTCCAAGGAAACGCTCTCCGTCAACAAGGACTGGGCCGGCGGCAAGGTCGCGATCGATGGCATCGACATAAGCGTCCTGCCGGACGAGACCGCGATCCTCGCGGCACTTCGCACCAAGCAGGTCGATTTCGCGCTGATCAACGATCCGCTGGTCGCCACGCTCGTGCCGAAGGAAGCCAGCCTGGTGCTCAACCGCACCCCGGTTCTCGCCTACCACGTGCTGCAGATGAACCCGTCCCGCAAGCCGATGGACGTGCTTGCCGTGCGCCAGGCAATCTCCTGCGCCATCGACCGCAAGGACGTGCTCGACACGGCTTCGGTCGGCGAAGGCAAGGTCACCGGTCCGCTGACCATGCCCGGCTACACGTCCGATGCCAGCGCGCTCTTCTGCTACAAGCAGGATATCGCCAAGGCGAAGAAGCTGATGGCCGACGCCGGCTTTGCGAACGGCTTTACCGCCACCGTGATCGCCGCCAATGGCGAGCCTGCGACTGCGGCCGCCGAAGCGCAGGTCCTCCAGTCCCAGCTCGCCGAAATCGGCGTCAAGCTCAACATCAAGATGATGGAGCTCAACGTCTATGTTGATGCCTGGCTGAAGGGTGACTTCGACATGGCGGTGGCGCTGAACGGCGGCCGTGCCGATCCATACTCCATGTACAACCGTTACTGGACCAAGACCGGCAACCTGCAGAAGGTCGCCAACTATATCGACGACACGCTGGACAGCCTGATGCAGAAGGGCCGTGTCGAGACCGATCCTGCCAAGCGCAAGGTTATCTTCGCCGATTTCGAAAAACACCTCGCCGAAGTCTCGCCCTGGGTCTGGCTCTACACGTCCTACAGCTACACCGCACAGCAGAAGAATGTTCAGGGCTTCGTGCCGACGCCGGAAGGCTCTCTGTTCGGCCTGAGCAAGGTCACGTTGCAGTAATCGCGAAAGCATGACGGTACGGATACGAGGTTGGTGAACGAATGAGTTACCTGGCGCGACGGCTGTTGACGTTTCCGCTCGTGATGCTCGGGGTTTCCATCCTCGTGTTCGTCGCAATTCGATTGGTGCCGGGCGACGCGATCACCGCGATGCTCGGCACCGAGGCCGGCCTGCTGACGCCTGCGCAGCGGACTGCGCTCTCCGCCTATTTCGGCATCGACAAGCCGATCCTGGTGCAATACTGGAGCTGGCTTCTGGGCGTCCTCCAGGGCGATCTCGGCATTTCCGTCATCCACGGCAAGCCGGCTCTCACCATCATCCTCGAACGTTTTCCGCTGACGCTGCAGCTCGCATTGATGTCGATGTGCGTGGCGCTTCTCGTCGGCCTGCCTGCCGGCGTGTTCGCCGCCACCCGCAACGAAAAGATGTCCGATCTTGCAGTGCGAATCTTCGCGATGATCGGCCAATCGACCCCCAATTTCGTCGTCGGCCTGCTGATCATCTATGCTCTGTCGGCCGGCTTCGGCATCCTGCCCACGATGGGCGAATTCACGCCGCTGTTCACCGATCCATTGCGCAATCTCGGCCAGATGATCCTGCCGGCGATCACGCTCGGCTTCGCCTTCGCTGCCTCCGTCACCCGCATCTCCCGCTCCGCCATGCTCGATGTGCTCAGCGACGACTATGTTCGCACCGCCCGCTCGAAGGGCGTGCCGAAACGCAGCGTCATCTGGCGCCATGCACTGCCGAACGCCCTGATCCCGGTCGTCACGTTGAGCGGCGTCGAATTCGGCTACCTGCTCGGGGGCGCCGTGCTGGTCGAACAGATCTACGCCCTGCCCGGCCTCGGCCGTCTCGTCCTCGAAGCGATCCTGCAGCGCGATTACGCGCTGGTGCAGGGCTGCGTGCTGTTCATTGCCTTCAACTTCATGGTGGTCAACCTGCTCGTCGACCTCGCCTATGTGACGCTTGATCCGCGCATCCGGCTCGGTGAGGGCAACTGATGTCGATGCTGCGTGCAATTTTCAGCCATTCCAGCGGCAGGATCGGCGGGACGATCGTGGTGATCTACGTCGTCGTGGCACTGCTCGGCATGTTTGGCGTCACCCCTCACAATCCCCTGCAGCAGTTCCGCATCGACCGCCTGCATGCGCCGAACGCCGTCTACTGGATGGGCACCGACCTGTTCGGCCGCGATGTCGCCAGCCGGCTGATGAACGGCATCGGCCAGTCCTTCCTCGTCGCCTTCTGCTCGGTGGCCCTCGCAACGCTGGCCGGCACCATGCTCGGCCTGACCGCCGCCTGGTTCGGCAAGGCCTGGGACGGCATCGTCATGCGCATCATGGACGTGCTGCTCGCCTTCCCGGCGATCCTGCTCGCCCTCCTCATCATCGCTGTTGTCGGCCCCGGTACCTGGACGAGCGTGGCGGCAATCGCCATCGTCTACACGCCGATCTTCACCCGTGTCGTGCGTGGTCCGGCACTCTCCATCAAGGCCCGCGAATTCGTCGATGCCGCGCGCACCTTCGGCTCCAGCCGTAGATACATCCTGACCCGGCACCTGCTCCTCAATCTCGTGGCACCACTGACCGTTCAGGTGACGCTGGCGCTGGCGTGGTCCCTGCTGACCGAGGCCGGCCTTAGCTTCCTCGGCCTCGGCACCCAGCCGCCGGCCTCCTCGCTCGGGCTGATGCTGGCCGATAGCCGCAACCTGATGGAAAACGCGCCCTGGCTGCTGATCTTCCCGGCGGTCGCCATCATGATCAGCATTCTCGGCTTCAACCTGCTCGGCGACGCCTTGCGCGACATCCTTGATCCCAAGACGCGGAGGTCCGCACCATGACGCCGCTTCTCTCGGTATCCGGCCTGCGCGTCGGTTTCGGACGTGATCCGAAGCAAAACGAGATCGTCAAAGGCGTTAGCTTCGACCTCGACGCGGGCGAGACGCTGGCGATCGTCGGCGAAAGCGGCTCGGGCAAATCCGTCACCGCGCTGTCTATCAACCGTCTCGTCGATTTCGGCGGCGGCCGCATCATTGGCGGTTCGATCACCCTGAAACGCGAAGACGGCAGCATTCTCGACATCACCAGGGCGCAAGAACCGGTGCTCGAAAAGATCCGCGGCTCCGAGATCGGCATGATCTTCCAGGAGCCGATGACCTCGCTCAACCCGGTGCTGACGATCGGCCGGCAAATCGAGGAATCGTTTCGCCTGCACCGTGGGCTGACCGGCAGGCAGGCGACGGCCGCCGCCAAGGACGCGCTCGACCGCGTCCGCATCCCCGATGCGGCGCGGCGTCTCAAGTACACGCCGAACCAACTTTCCGGCGGCATGCTCCAGCGCGTCATGATCGCCATGGCGCTCGCCTGCAATCCGCGCCTGCTGATCGCCGACGAGCCGACCACGGCACTCGATGTTACGGTTCAAGCCCAGATCATGGCGCTGCTCGGCGAGTTGAAACGCGAGACCGACATGGGGATGATCTTCATCACCCATGACATCGGCCTTGTCGCCGGCATCGCCGACAAGGTCATGGTGATGCAGGCCGGCGAAGCGGTCGAACAGGGACCGCTCGGCGACGTCCTCGACCAGCCGAAACATCCCTATACCCAGCATCTCCTGAGCGCCGTGCCGCATTTCGAATCCGGCCGCGCCACCCGTTCCGATTTCAGCCGGGAAAAATCCGAGGCGATCGTCCCTGCCCTGAAAGTCGACGGCCTGACGGTGCGCTTCAAGGTGGCCGGCAGCATTCTCACCCGCTCGCCGGGCTCGGTCCACGCGGTCGAGAATGTCGGCTTCGACCTGATGCCAGGAGAGACGCTGGCAATCGTCGGCGAGAGTGGCTCCGGCAAGTCGACCACAGCCCGCGCCATCTTGGGCCTCGTGAAGCCGACCCGCGGCAGCTTTTCCGCCAACAACGGAGCGATCGTCGACGGCAGCGACCCGTCCGTACAGATGGTTTTCCAGAACCCTTACGCCTCGCTCAATCCGCGGCTTCGCATCGACAGCATCCTAACCGAACCGGTGATCGCCGCCGGCGGCCGGATCGATGCCGAAACGCGGGCGAAAATGGTGGCGCTGCTGAAGCGCGTCGGCCTGCCCGAAAACAGCCTCCTGCGTTACCCGCACGAATTTTCCGGCGGCCAGCGCCAGCGCCTCTGCATCGCCCGCGCGCTGATGCTCAATCCGTCGATCGTCGTGCTCGACGAGGCAGTCTCCGCGCTGGACGTCTCGGTGCAGGCCAAGGTGCTGGAACTGCTGGTCGATCTGCAGCACGAATACGGCCTCGCCTATCTCTTCGTGTCGCATGACATGGCCGTCGTCGAACGCATCGCCCACCGCATCGCGGTGCTTTATGCTGGCCAGATCGTCGAGATCGGCGATGCCGCTTCTGTTCTGTCCAGCCCGCAGCATTCCTATACCAAGCGGCTGATCTCCGCCGTGCCGAGCATCGAGCGCCGTAACCAGCATTTCGAGCTCGATACGCGCCAGGTCCCGTCGCTGGTTCGCCCCCAGGGCTTCGAACCACCGCCTGCCCAATGGCAGAGCTACGGACCGGACCACCGGGCACGGGCGGAAGCCTGAGGATGTAACGATGATGGACGACAACGCATCCGGCAATCCCGAACTTACCGCCGTCTTTGAACGCGCCTTCGCCCCGCTCGCGACGGCCGTCAGCGACAAGCGCATCCCCGGCGGCGTGCTCGGTATTGTCGATCTGAAAGAAGGGCGCATGACCCGCGCCATCGGCTCCGCGCAAGCTATTCCCGTTCAGCGTCCGATGACCGTGGACACCTGGTTCGATCTCGCCTCGCTCACCAAGGTGATCTTCACCACGACGCGCATCCTGAAGCTCGCCGACGACGGCACGATCGATCTAGACGCGCTGCTTACCACACTGCTGCCGGACCTGCGCCAGTACAATGCCGACGCCTGGGAGCGAAAGGTCACCTTCCGCCAGTGCCTCGGCCACCAAACGCCGTTTCCGGGCGTCGAGCCGATCTACACCTATGGCCGCGATCCGGACCTGCTGCGTGCCTTCATCCTGCAGCGGGAATGGAAAGCCGGTCCGCCGGTCTATTCGGACATCAACTTCATCCTGCTCGGCTTCGCGCTCGAACGGCTGGCGAAAAAGACGATCCGCGAGATCGACCCCGGCCCGGGCTTTGCCTGGTCCGCCGATCCGGAAAACGCCGCCGCCACCGAAGACTGCGCCTGGCGGCACCGGGTCCTCTCCGGCGAAGTGCACGACGAAAACTGCGCGGCGCTGCAGGGTTCCGGCCATGCTGGCCTGTTCGGCACGGTGACCTCTGTGCTCGATTTCGCAGAAGGCATTTTGGACGGCACGGGCGCCTCGAAGGAAGCTGTCCGGCTCATGCTCACGCCGCTCTCCAACCGGCGCACCCATGGCTGGGAACATCCCTTCGAAGGCTGGTGGGGCGGCACGACATGCAGCCCCGCCACGATCGGCCATACCGGCTTCACCGGCGTAAGCCTGATGATCGATTTCGACAAAGGCCGCGCCGTGACGCTGCTCACCAACCGCGTTCATCCGACCCGCCATTTCGACAGCGGAATCCTCGCCTTGCGGCAGGCGGTCGGCAATCTCGTCTACCAGTCTTGAGAGGAGCTAGACCATGGAGCCAATCTGGGCCGTCGGCCTGATGACCGGAACCGTTCTCGACGGCAATATCGACGTGGCGCTGCTGAAGACCGACGGCGAGACGATCGAAACCTTTGGCGCCTATACGCTCGCCCCCTACCCGCCGGAAATCCGCACCCTCCTGGAGGAAACGCTGGCGCAGGCGCGCGTCTGGAATTTCGAAGGACCCGATCCGGCGATCTTCCGCGAGGCCGAACAGGCGCTGACAACGGCGCAATCCTACGCCGTTAGGCAGCTCGTCGAAAGTACGGGGCTGACCATGGCGGATATCGGCATCGTCGGTTTCCACGGCCAGAGCGTGCTCCACCGCGCCCCGACCAAGGACCGGCTCGGCGACACCCGCCAGCTTGGCGATGGCGAGCTGATGGCCTCGATCCTCGGCACCAAGGTTGCCTACGACTTCCGCTCGGCAGACGTGCGTGCCGGTGGCCAGGGCGCGCCGCTTGCCGCCGCCTATCATTCCGCTCTTCTGCGGGGCGTCGATACCAGCGGCGATACGGCCGTCCTCAATCTCGGCGGCGTCGCCAACATCACCTGGTGGGACGGCGAGGACCTGGTGATCGCCTTCGACACCGGCCCGGCCAACGCGCCGCTCAACGATTTCATCAAGGCGCGCGGCTTGGGCGAGATGGACCGCAACGGCGCGCTGGGCGCTTCCGGAAAGGTCGATGAGGAGCGCCTCGCCAAACTTCTCGAACATCCCTATCTTGCAGCACCCTATCCGAAATCTCTCGATCGCTTCGATTTCACTGCCGCCATGGCAGACGGTCTCGACGACGCGACAGGCGCGGCGACGCTCTCGGCCTTCACCGCGTCTGCCGTCGGCAAGGCGCTCGATCTCCTGCCGCACCGGCCGAAGCGGCTGATCGTCAGCGGTGGCGGGCGTCACAACCCGACGATCATGTCGATGATCGAAAGCCGTGCCGGCGTCAAAGCTGTTTCCGCCGACACGCTCGGCTGGCGTGGTGATGCGGTCGAGGCGGAATGTTTTGCATTCCTCGCGGTGCGCGTGCTGCGCGGCCTGCCGATCAGCTTTCCGACCACGACCGGCGCACCGAAGCCGATGCTGGGCGGGCGGCTCGCCGGCTGACCGGCCATTCCATTGCAATTTCAGAGTCGGGGGGACTCCTAAACACCATGGACAAAAGAGCCTCTTCCGCCTTTGGCGGCAATGCCGCAATGGCCGGCGTTCTGCTGTTTCTGCTCGGCGCCTTCATGTTTTCGCTCAACGACGCCATGGGCAAATGGCTGGTCGCGAGCTTCTCGGTCGGCCAGGTCCTGGTGATCCGCTCGTTCGGGGCCTTCTTCATCCTTGGCCCGATGATCGCCCGCCAGCCGATATCGGCCCTGTACAAGGTCGAGCGGATGCCGCTCCAGGTGCTGCGCGTCCTGTTCGCCACCGGAGATCTGGCGCTCTTCTACGCCGCCGTCGCCTACCTGCCGCTCGCCGACGTGATGACCTTCTACATGGCGGGGCCGATCTATGTGGCGGCACTTTCGCATTTCCTGCTCGGCGAACGGATAGGCTGGCGACGCTGGCTCGCGGTCCTCATCGGCTTCGTCGGTGTGGTGATCGCGCTGCGCCCCTCGTCCGAAATGCTCGCATGGCCCTCCGTCTTCGGCCTTGTCGGCAGCCTGTCCTTCGCGCTCACCCTCGTCCTGAACCGCAGGCTGCGCGCGACGTCCGATGCCACGCTCGTCACCTGGCAGACGATTGCCGGCCTGGTTGCCGGGATTTTCCTCAGCATCGGCCATTGGAGCCCGTTCAATACCGGCGAATTGCTGGCACTGCTGCTGCTCGGCGTTGTCGCCTGCATCGCGCATCTCCTCATCACCCGCTCATTGAAGCTCGCCCCAGCGTCCGTGCTCGCGCCGCTGCAATATACGCTGCTGGTCTGGGCGGTCATTCTCGGCTGGCTGTTTTTCGGCGACCTGCCGGATGTGCAGACCTGGATCGGCGCCGGTATCATCGTCATTGCCGGGCTGTTCATCTTCCACCGCGGTAACCTGAAACAGGACGCGGAACCGGTCGTGCCGACCGATTCCAGCCACGGTTAGGCCGCACCCGTCCGGCGGGCGATCATGGCCTCGACGGCCGAGAGCCCATCATAGATCAGCACGGCCAGCGCCCCGACGATCAGGCCGCCCTGCAGCACGAAGGCAAGGTTGTTGGACTGCAGCCCGGCGATGATCACCTCGCCAAGCGTCTTTGCCGCGACCGTCGAGCCGATCGTCGCTGTGGCCAGGCTGATCACCACCGAAAGTCTGATGCCGGCGACAACCACCGGCAGGGACAACGGCAGCTCAACCTGAATGAGCCGCTGCAAAGGGGTCATGCCGGAACCGCGCGCCGCCTCCATCACCGACCGCGGCAGGTTGGTGAGCGCCGTCAGCGTATTCTCGAAGATCGGCAGAAGGCCGTAGAGAAAAAGCGCAATCAGCGTCGGTTTCTCACCGAAGCCGACGGCCGGAACGGCAAGTGCCAGCACCGCGACCGGCGGAAACGTCTGGCCGATATTCACCAGGCTGCGGGACAGCGCCAGAAATTCGGCTCCGAACGGTCTTGTAACAAGGATCGCCAGAAGCACGGCAATGATCGTCGCGGCCAGCGTTGCGATAAGGACCGTCCGCAAATGCAGCAGCGTCAGGCTGAGCAGGCTACCCTGATTGTAGATCGCCGGCGCGTTCGGCTGGACGAGGGGCTTCAACAGCGGCTCGAAACTTCCCGGCGACACCAGGAAGGCGATCAGCACGAGAAGCAGAAGACCGCGCAGGATGGCCGGCACCCAAGCCCTCATCGCGGCCTCGCGGCGCGCTTGAGGATCGCGTCGAGGGTCACCCGACCCATTGGAACTCCGTTCCTGGAGATCACCGGAAGCGCATCCCGGCCGCTCCAGATCAGATCGGCGAGCGCTTCCTGCTGGCTCCTGTCCTCGCGGATCGGCTCGCCTTCCGCCTCGCCCGGCTCCGCCGCCGCTCCGGTCTTTGCGATCGACAGCAGTCGGAACGGCCGCTCCGCGTCGCCGATCAGCGTTTCGACGAAGGGCGTGGCCGGCGCCCGCACCAGTTCGGCCGGCGGCCCGTATTGCACCACCCTGCCCTTGTCCATCACCGCGATCTTGTCGGCGAGATGAAAGGCCTCGTTCATGTCGTGGGTGACGAGCACGATGGTCGTACCGAAATGTTTCTGGATCGCCAGCAGATCCTCCTGCGCCTTGGCGCGGATGATCGGGTCGAGTGCCCCGAAGGGCTCGTCCATCAACAGCACATTCGGTTCGGCGGCTAACGCCCGTGCCACCCCGACGCGCTGCTGCTGGCCGCCGGAAAGCTCGTGCGGATAACGCGGCCCGAACGTCTTCGGATCGAGCTGGAAGAGCGTCAGCAATTCCTCGACCTTGGCGTCGGTGCGGGCCTTCGTCCAGCCGAGCAGGCCAGGCACTGTCGCAATGTTCTGCGCCACCGTCCGGTGCGGGAAAAGCCCGTGGCCTTGGATGGCGTAGCCGATCCGACGCCGCAACTCGTAGCCCGGTATCGACCGGTTGTCCTCGCCGTCGAGCCGGATGGCGCCCTCGCTCGCCTCCACCAGCCGGTTGATCATCCGGATCAGCGTCGTCTTGCCCGAACCGGACGTGCCGACGACGACCGTGACGGTGCGCGGCTCGATTACCATCGAGACGTTGTCGACGACGGTAACACCGTCATAGCGCTTGGTAATGGCGTCGATCTCGATCATGCGGATCTGGCTCCGTTGGGGACGCGGGAGTTCATTTCGACCAGCGCATCGAGGACGACAGCTGAGGCAAAGGCGAGCGCCACGGTCGGTACAGCGCCGAGCAGTACCAGGTCCATCGCCGTCTGGCCGATACCCTGGAAGACGAAGACGCCGAAACCACCGCCGCCGATCAGCGCGGCAATCGTCGCCATGCCGATATTCTGGACGAGCACGATGCGGATCGCCGTCAAAATGACCGGCAGCGCCAACGGGAACTCGACCTTGAACAGTCGCTGGCGGCCGGTCATGCCGATACCGCGGGCGGCATCATTGGCGGCGCGCGGCACGCCGGCAAGTCCGACGACGGTATTGGCAACGACAGGCAGCAGCGAATAGAGGAACAGCGCCACGAAGGCTGGGGCTCCCCCGATGCCGCGGATGCCGAGCGCCGCAGCCCCCGGTACATTGGCGGCGATCCAGCCGAGCGGCGCGATCAACAGGCCGAAAAGCGCGATCGACGGGATGGTCTGGACGAGGTTCAGCGTGTTGAGCACGCCGTCCCTGAGAGGTGCCACCCGATGACAGAGAATACCGAGCGGCAACCCCACCAGGACGGCAGCAAACAGCGAGCCAAGCGCCAGTTCCACATGCTTGCCCGCCTCGACCCAGAATACGTCGGCGCGGCCGGAATATTCCTTCATGATCGACAGCCCGTCCCAGCTCCCTGACATCAGCAGCGCGCCAGCGCCGAGCGCCGCCAGGACCAGAAACAGCACCCGCATTGCCGGCGGCGGATCGAGCCGCGTGATCGCATCGGCTGCCAGAAGCGCGAAGGCGAACAGCAGTATCCAGAAGCCTGAGGCGGGTGAGACGCGGGCATAGGTATTGCCGGCCGGTGTCAGGAATGTCGCCGCGTATCCGATCGAAAGCGTCAGTGCCGTCAGCGCCGCGACGGCGGCAATCAGCTTGATCCAGGGAGACGTGCGAAAGAGTGCAGCTGTGATCGCGACAACCAGCACGCCGACCAGACCCCAGCCAGCCCAGGCCGGCAGTGACTGGAGCATCGACTCCGCCTGTCCCTGCACGATGCGGTTGGGCTTGAGCGTCGCGAAGGACGACCAGAGCACGCCATAGGCGGCAAGAAGGGCTATGACGATGCCGAGCTTGTCGAACCGAACTCTCAAACCGCCCCCCGCCTTACGACCGATGAAAAAGCCGGGCGTTCGAGCGCCCGGCCCATGTTGACACGAAACTGCGCCGAAAAGGAATTACTTCAGGAAGCCATTCTTCTTGAGAAAGTCCTCGGCAACCGCCTTGGCCGGCTCGCCGCCGACCTGCACACGTCCGTTGAGGTCCTGCAGAGTGACGAGGTCGAGCTTGGCGAAGACCGGCTTCAGCACCGCCTCGATGGTCGGGTTTTTCTTGAGCGCCTCTTCGCGGATGATCGGGGTTGGCTGGTAGACCGGCTGAACGCCCTTGTCGTCTTCGAGAACCACAAGGCCGGAAGGCGCAATGCCGCCGTCAGTGCCGTAGACCATGGCAGCATTCGCATTATTGGTCTTATTGGCGGCAGCGGCGATGGTTGCCGCCGTATCGCCGCCGGAGAGCGTGATCAGCTGGTCGGGCTTCAGCTTGAAGCCGTAGGTCGTCTGGAAGGCCGGCAGGGCTGCAGCCGAGTTGACGAATTCCGACGATGCCGCCAGCACGATCTTGCCGCCGCCGGCGACATATTTGCCGAAATCGGTCAGCGTCTTCAGCTTGTTGGCATCGGCAACGTCCTTGCGGACGGCGATCGCCCAGGTGTTGTTGGCCGAAGACGGCGTCAACCAGACGATCTTGTTGGCGTCGTAATCGAGCTTCTTGACCGCTTCATAGGCCTTCTGCGGGTTCTTCCAAGCCGGATCGTCGCCCTTCTCGAAGAAGAAGGCGCCATTGCCGGTATATTCCGGATAGATGTCGATCTCGCCGGCGGTGATTGCCTTGCGCACGACCGGCGTCGCACCGAGCTGGATGCGGTCCGTGGCGTGGATGTTGTTGGCCTTCAGCATCGCAAGGATGATATTGCCCAGCACGCCCCCTTCGGTATCGATCTTGGACGAGACGACGACCTGGGCATTCGCCATGGTGGCCGAAACGCCAAGCGCGAAAGCAATGCCTAAAAGCTTCTTTTTCAAAGACATGACAGAATTTCCCTCCGGATCGCCAGTCACCACCTCGTTTGACTTGGCCTGGAACACATAAAAGCCAACCTTATGTAGGGCGACTTATGGAATGTGCGAGTTCTGGAAGGGCGCACCGGGCAATATTTTGTGCGGTGCATTTTTACACGCCGATCGACCTAGCTCATAAGATCTGTGGCCGCAATTCAGCCACCGATCTCATTGGCGGTGCCAACCTCACGATCAAGCCCTCGTTTGCCTTGTTTTCAGGCTTGCGAGACGCGGATCAGATGTTTCTCGCCCGAGCGAAGGACGTGATCTCGCATCAGGCGCTCGGCGAGGTCGGGATCGCGGTTTGCGATCGCATTGGCAATGGCTTCATGCTCCTCGACCGCCAGAAAACGCTCCCGCTCCTCCGACAGCACGCTGAGACGGGCTGTATGGGTGTAGATGCTCTGGCCGCCTTGCAGGCGACGCAGATAGCCGCAGCCGGACGCTTCATGGATGACGTTGTGGAAGCGCTCGTTGAGGGCGATGAGTTGCAGCACGTCGACCGTCTGGAGGCCGGCCCGCATCTCGACGATCAGTTCGCGCATCAGGGCTACATCCTCGTCCTTCACCCGCTTGGCGGCCTGGCGAGAAATCATGCTCTCGAGTGCTGCACGCGCCAGCATCATCTCCTCCGCCTGACCGGCATTGAAGGTGACATAGATACCGCGGCGAGGCTCCGACCGTACCAGCCCTTCGGCCTCGAGCACGCGCAAAGCCTCCTTCAGCGGTGTCGTGCTTATGCCGAGCTGGCCCGCGAGGTGGCGCTCGTTCAGCTTCTCGCCGCTCTTCAGCCGGCCGGAAAGAATGGCATCGCGTACCAGCCCGTAAACGTGGTCGCGCAGGCTTTTCAGAAAAACCGGCGCCACCGGCAGAAGCGCGTTATCAATCCCCATCCGCGTCCTCCACCTTGTTCCTGGTGCCGATCTACCATCTGAAATTTGATATATCAATTTAAAACGAGCGTGTTTAAGTTGACGCCGGGCGGGAGGAGCTCGTCCCCGGGATCGAAACAGAATCGCTCCCGGAACGATGGCAGGATTTCTGGAAGAGCAAGCATGACTAAGGAAGCAGCCGATCTCCGCAGCGCCCGTTGGTTCGCGCCGGATGATCTCCGTTCGTCGGGACACCGCTCCCGAATGATGCAGATGGGTTTTGACGAGAAAGATTGGGGCAAGAAACCGATCATCGCCATCCTCAATACCTGGTCCGACCTCAACGCCTGCCACGCCCATTTCAAGGATCGCGTCGAACACGTGAAGCGCGGCGTGCTTCAGGCCGGCGGCTTCCCGGTCGAACTTCCGGTCCAGTCGCTGTCCGAAAGCGCACTGAAGCCGACATCGATGCTCTATCGCAACTTCCTCGCCATGGAGGCCGAGGAATTGTTGCGCGCCCATCCGGTCGACGGGGCGGTGCTGATGGGCGGCTGCGACAAGACCACGCCGGCCCTCGTCATGGGTGCGATCAGCGCCGGTTTCCCGATGATCTTCCTGCCGGCCGGCCCGATGCTGCGCGGCAATTACAAGGGCGAATGGCTGGGCTCCGGCTCGGATGCCTGGAAATACTGGGACGAGCGCCGCGCCGGCACGATTTCCGAAGAACAATGGACTGGCGTCGAGGAAGGCATTGCCCGCTCCTACGGCCATTGCATGACCTTCGGCACCGCAAGCACCATGACCGCGATTACCGAGGCGCTCGGCCTCACCCTCCCCGGTGCAAGCTCGATTCCCGCCGCGGACGTCAATCATATCCGCATGAGCACGCGCTGCGGCCGCCGGATCGTCGAAATGGTCTGGGACGAGCTGACACCTGACAAGATCATCACGCCGGATGCAGTCCACAATGCGACGACGGTCGCCATGGCGACGGGCTGTTCCACCAACGCGGTCGTGCATCTACTGTCGATGGCTCGCCGCGCCGGCGTGCCGCTGACGCTGGACGATCTGGACAAGGCGGGACGCACGACGCCTGTTGTCGCCAACATCCGTCCATCCGGCGACAAATATCTGATGGAAGACTTCTATTACGCCGGGGGCCTGCGCGCCCTGATGTCGGAGATCAAGGATCTCCTGAAACTCGATGCCATGACCGTCAGCGGCTACCCGCTCGGCGAGACGCTGAAAGGCGCCGAAGTCTACAACAGCGACGTCATCCGCCCGCTGTCGAACCCGATCTATCATGAGGGTTCGCTGGCGGTCCTCAGGGGCAACCTCGCCCCGGACGGCTGCGTCATGAAGCCTTCCGCCTGCGAGCCTCGGCTGCGGGTGCACGAAGGCCCTGCCCTCGTCTTCGACAGTTATCCCGAAATGAAGGCGATGATCGACCGCGAGGACCTCGACGTCACCGCCGATCACGTCCTGATCCTGCGCAATGCAGGCCCGAAGGGCGGACCCGGCATGCCGGAATGGGGCATGCTGCCGATCCCGAAGAAGATCCTCAAACAGGGTTATCGCGACATGCTGCGCATTTCCGATGCCCGCATGTCCGGCACGAGCTACGGCGCCTGCATCCTGCATGTGGCGCCTGAAGCCCATATCGGCGGCCCACTGTCGCTGGTGCGCACCGGCGACATCATCCGCGTCGACCTGCCGAACCGCTCGATCGACATGCTGGTAGACGAGGAAACGCTTGCCAAGCGCCGCGCCGAATGGGTGGCGCCCGCCGACAAGTACGAACGCGGCTATGGCTGGATGTTCTCCAAGCACATCAAGCAGGCCAACGAGGGCTGCGACTTCGACTTCCTCGAACGGGAGTTCGGCGCCACCGCCGGCGAGCCCGATATTTTCTGATTCCGGTATTTCCGAGTGGAGACCCCATGACCGACTACGTTCTTTCCGACACCACGCGCCAGAAATACGAGGGCATCAGCTGCGCGACGATCTGCACCGCGCTCTTCAAGCGCGGCCTGCGCAACCAGTTCATCCAGGATGTCCGGCCACTTTCCCAAAAGCCTAAGAACATGGTCGGCCAGGCCTTCACATTGCGCTACATCCCGGCGCGCGAAGACCTGAACCCGCTCTCGGTGTTCCAGAACCCGGAGCATCCGCAGCGTGCCGCCGTCGAGCGATGCCCACCCGGCCATGTCATGGTCATGGACAGCCGCAAGGATCCCCGCGCGGCCTCCGCCGGCTCCATCCTAGTCTCGCGCCTGATGGTGCGCGGTGTCGCCGGCGTCGTCACCGACGGCGGTTTTCGCGACAGCCCCGAGATCGCCGAACTCGGCATCCGTACCTACCACAACCGCCCCTCCGCCCCGACCAATCTCACCCTGCACCAGGCACTCGACATCAACGTGCCCATCGGCTGCGGCGACGTCGCCGTCTGGCCGGGCGACGTGGTGGTCGGAGACAACGAGGGGGTCGTCATCATCCCCGCGCTCATCGCCGACGAAATCGCCGATGAGGTGATCGAAATGACTGCGTTCGAGGATTTCGTGACCGAGGAAGTCCTGAACGGCCGCTCGATCATCGGCCTCTATCCGGCGACCAAGGAAGAGACCAAGACCGATTTCGCCCGCTGGCGTCAGGCGAAGGGCCGCTGAGGCGACATCTGGCCGATATCCCGCCGCCTATGAACCCGCCGCCATTTCGCGCAGGTCCTTGAAAAGCACGTTCTGGTCGGAGAGGTACTTGGCAAAGATCGGCAGGCTGGCCCCGCCGATCGCCCGCGCCTGGGAGCCGACCATTCCCTCGATGATATCGGGGATGATGACGCCCTGAAGGTCGAGCCGTGTCACCGCGTCGATGGTGGCGGCGACGATCCGTTGCCTGACCCAGGCCGGAAAACCGCCGTCGATCACGGCAGCGCCGAAGTCGATGATCGAGGCTGCCGCAACGATCGCCTGGGCAAGGGCGTCGGCTGTTTGCCGGATCCACAGATCGAGCGGCTCCCCGAAATCGATCCAGTCGTCGGCGGAATACCAGAGCGGCTGCGGATCGACGTTCCGCTCCTTCAGGAGATTCTCCAGAACGAAGATCGAGGCGATATCGAGCAACTGGCGTGTCTCGCCATCGCCACCACGCACGGGAAGCGGCCCGACAGCGCCCGCGGTCCCGGTCCGGCCGGAAAAGATCGCCGAATTCAGGACGATCCCGCCGCCGATGAACGATCCGATGAAGAAATACACGAAGTCCGGATAGGAGGGGCCAACGCCGAACACCAGTTCGGCGCCGCAGGCGCTTGTCGCGTCGTTCTGCAGATAGACCGCGTGCTGGACCTTGCTCGCAATTTCAGCCTGCAGATCGAACCCGCGCCAGACCTCCATCGCCCCTTGCGGCGCACCCACCTCCTCTGCCCAGTTCCAGAGTTCGAATGGCGCGGCAATGCCGATCCCGGCGATACGGCCGCGCTGCACCTCGGTCAGCTGGCCTTCGAGCCGCGCAATGCCGGACGTGATGATCTCGATGATCTTTCCGGGAAGCGGATAGGCGTAGGATTCGTGATATTGCAGCCGGATGCGGCCGACGAAATCCATCAGCACCAGGTCGGCGCTACGCCGGCCGATCTTCACCCCGAACGAATAGACCGCATCCGGATTGAGTCGCATCGGCACCGAAGGCTGCCCCACCCGGCCACGCACCGGCTCACCGCGCAATAGAAGGCCGTCCTTTTCGAGCGCCCGCATGATGACCGAGACGGTCTGGGCCGAAAGCCCGCTGCGCCGGGTGATATCCGCCTTCGACATGGAGCCGTTCAGCCGCACGAGCGAAAGCACGAGCCGCTCGTTATAGGCCCTGACCCGCACCTGATTTGAGCCGCCGGTGAAATTGCCCAGCAGCGCATGGCCTTGCGCCACGCTATCTGAAACTGACATGGCTCTTCCTCCCAGAAGCGTGGAATCGACAGGAGCACCGCATTCGGGAACGCAAGGTATCCTTTTGAAATCCTGAGTTAAACCCCAAGGCACGCCGCACACAGATCGCCAGATTCTGAACCTCCACTTCGGCAAACTATGGCATGAGAAATAAATAATTCAATCGGAATTAATTATTGACAGGCTATTTCAACTCGTTCTTAATTAGGGTGCAAGGGCACAGGACGGCTTGGAGGAGACGCCTGTCGAACTCGGTGGCACCGGTGTCCGAACGTTGGTCCGCATGGCGGACAGTCTTAACTCTGGGAGGAGACCATGAAGAAATCCGTATTGTCCGCCGCATTCGGCGCCCTGGTCCTGGGCGTTGCGTTTTCCGCCCCTGCGCAGGCCGCCGGCGTATCCGCCTGCCTGATCACCAAGACCGACACCAACCCCTTCTTCGTCAAGATGAAGGAAGGTGCGACGGCCAAGGCCAAGGAACTTGGCGTGACGCTGAAGTCCTATGCCGGCAAGATCGACGGTGACAGCGAAAGCCAGGTTGCGGCCATCGAAAGCTGCGTCGCCGACGGCGCCAAGGGCATTCTGATCACCGCATCCGACACCAAGGGCATCGTGCCGACCGTCAAGAAGGCCCGCGATGCCGGCGTCCTGGTGATCGCGCTCGACACTCCGCTCGATCCGATCAGCGCCGCCGATGCGACGTTCGCGACCGACAACCTTCTCGCCGGCAAGCTGATCGGCCAGTGGGCAAAGGAAACCATGGGCGACAAGGCCAAGGATGCCAAGGTCGGCTTCCTTGACCTGACCCCGGATCAGCCGACGGTCGACGTGCTGCGCGACCAGGGCTTCATGATCGGCTTTGGCATCGATCCCAAGAACCCGGACAAGATCGGTGACGAAACCGACAAGCGCATCGTCGGCCACGACGTGACCAACGGCAACGAGGAAGGCGGCCGCAAGGCCATGGAAAACCTTCTCCAGAAGGATTCCGGCATCAACGTCATCCACACGATCAACGAGCCCTCCGCCGTCGGCGCCTATCAGGCACTGAAGGCCGTCGGCATGGAAAAGAACGTGTTGATCGTCTCGGTGGACGGCGGTTGCCCGGGCGTCAAGTCGGTCAAGGAAGGCGTGATCGGCGCCACCTCGCAGCAGTATCCGCTGCTGATGGCATCGCTCGGCATCGAGGCGATCAAGAAGTTCGCCGACACCAAGGAAAAGCCGAAGCCGACCGAAGGCAAGTCCTTCTTCGACACAGGCGTTGCGCTCGTCACCGACAAGCCGGTCCCCGGCGTCAAGTCGATCGACGTCAAGGAAGGTACGGCCAAGTGCTGGGGTTGATCCCCACCATATAGCCCAATCCCGGCCGGGGGCTGACATCCCCGGCCATTCTCGAGCAATGATGCGCCGCTGGGGCAATAACCGGCGAAGACCGGGCAGACCCAACGGACGGTTCCTGCGCATTCGGCGCGCGGAGGAGGAAACATGAGCGAAACCCAGGAATTCGAGCGTGTTCTCGACGGCAGCGACAAGAGCGTTGCCTCGTTCGAGAGCCAGGACGTCTCTCTCTTAAAACGCGCGCAGCATTTTCTGCACTCGACACCCGCTGCGGTGCCGCTGATCGTGCTGATCCTGTCCATCATCATCTTCGGCGTGGCCATCGGCGGGCGGTTCTTCTCGTCCTACACGCTGACGCTGATCCTCCAGCAGATCGCAGTGGTCGGCATTCTCGGCGCCGCCCAGACGCTGATCATCCTCACCGCCGGCATCGATCTCTCGATTGGGGTGGTGATGGTGATATCGGCCGTCATCATGGGCAATTTCGCCGTGACCTACGGCATGCCCACCGGCATCGCGATCCTCGTCGGCCTGATCACCGGCGGCGCCTGCGGCTTTTTCAACGGGTTCCTCGTCGCAGTCATGCGGTTGCCACCGTTCATCGTGACGCTCGGCTCCTGGAACATCATCATGGCGACGAATTTTATCTATTCCGCCAACGAGACGATCCGCGACAGCGACGTGGATGAAAAAGCACCGCTTCTCCATCTCTTCGCGCTCAATTTCAAGATCGGCAGCGCCATCCTGACGCTTGGCGTCATCGCCATGGTCCTGCTGGTGGCGGTGCTCTGGTACATCCTCAACCATACGGCCTGGGGAAGGCATGTCTACGCCGTCGGTGATGACCCGGAAGCCGCAAAACTCTCCGGCATCCAGACCCGCAAGGTTCTGCTCAGCGTCTACACGATCGCGGGGGTCATCGCCGCCTTCGCAGCCTGGGTGTCGATCGGCCGCAATGGCTCGATCTCGCCTTCCTCGGCAGTGACCGACTTCAACCTTCAGGCGATCACCGCGACGGTGATCGGCGGCATCTCGCTGTTCGGCGGCCGCGGCTCCATCCTGGGCACGCTGTTCGGCGCCATGCTCGTCGGCGTCATGTCGATGGGGCTCAACATGCTCGGCGCCGATCCCCAATGGAAAGTCATGCTGACCGGCTGGCTCATCATCGCCGCCGTCGCAATCGATCAGTGGATCAGAAAGGTCTCGGTGTAATCATGAGCCTCGAACCCATTCTCACAGCCCGCGGCCTGGTCAAGCGTTACGGACGCGTGACCGCTCTCGACAATGCCGACTTCGATCTCTACCCCGGTGAAATCCTCGCCGTCATCGGTGACAACGGCGCCGGCAAGTCCTCGCTGATCAAGGCGATATCAGGTGCGGTGCGGCCCGACGAAGGCGAAATCACGCTCGAAGGCCGGCCGGTGCAGTTCAAGTCGCCGCTCGAAGCCCGCGATGCAGGCATCGAGACCGTCTACCAGAACCTCGCGCTCTCGCCTGCCCTGTCCATCGCCGACAACATGTTTCTCGGTCGCGAAATCCGCAAACCGGGCGTGCTTGGACAGTGGTTCCGCATGCTCGACCGGCCGACGATGGAAAAGCAGGCTCGGGACAAGCTGACCGAACTCGGGCTGATGACGATCCAGAACATCAACCAGGCAGTGGAAACCCTGTCCGGGGGCCAGCGCCAGGGCGTCGCGGTGGCACGTGCTGCAGCCTTCGGTTCCAAGGTGATCATCCTCGACGAACCGACTGCAGCGCTCGGCGTCAAGGAAAGCCGGAAGGTTCTGGAACTGATCCTCGACGTGCGCTCGCGCGGCATCCCGATCGTGCTCATCTCGCACAATATGCCGCATGTGTTCGAAGTGGCCGACCGCATCCACATCCATCGGCTTGGACGACGGCTGACCGTGATCGATCCGAAGGAATACACGATGTCCGACGCGGTCGCCTTCATGACCGGCGCCAAGGCCCCCGCCCAGCCCGTCGCGGCGTAACAATCGCCCCGACCAAGCTGCTGTTGGAGCAGCTTCCGATCGCCTGGCCCCAAGCGATACAGGCGATCGGGTAACTCACTATAATATCCCGCCGCCCTCTCCCACCGCGGCCCGCTCGCGGGAGAGGACGACGGCATTGTGCTGCGGACCTATAGAAGCAGCCTCTCCCCTGGCCGGCTCGACCGCGCCCTTCCCCAACACGATCAACCGCCTGCCATTCCGGAATGCATCGAAGGATGATGCCGATCACCCGGGTGATATCGGTCTTCCCGCCGATCGCTCGATCGGCGATCCTTGTCGCTATAACGATCTCGATAGAAAATTCCCGACAGCAAAAACAAAGAGAATTTTATATTCCATTCCATTTCGCAACCTTGCTGTCGAGGCATGACCGCCCCGCTGGCAAATCAGGCGTATTTCTAAGGCCTTATCGCCTGCTGTTCATTACATTCCGCACCAATGCGCATAGGAAATCCGCTATCGAAATGAAGCGAAGATGGCATCAGCCTGTTGAAAACAATCGACACGAATAAAAAATTCCATACTTAATTGACAGGGCGGAATTATCTAATAGGTTGTTAACGCTCAAGGGGTGAGGAGTGGTGCTGGAACCGGCTCATGAAGAAACGCGAAAAACTCTTCATTTTTGATATTGGCGGAGTGTTCGTGAAGCTCGATCCGGCTTCCCGCGACCGGGCGGTATCGAAACCCGGCGGAGCAGGCCCGTCCCTGCGATACGGCGACGTTCCGGAAGCGATCTTCCGCGATTTCCGGCTGGGGCGATTGGCGGAACGCGATTACGTGCAGGCGCTGGCCAGGATATTCGATGTGCCGCACGAAAGCATCTACGAAGCCGAACATGCCTATGTTGCCGAAGGTTTTCAGGACTTCATCGAGTTTGTCCGCAGGCTCCGGGAAAACCATCGGGTCGTTTGCCTCAGCAACAATCAGGCGATCCATTGGCGCCATATCACCGATAACCTTCTTGGCGCAGGTTATTTCGACCGTGAATACCTTTCCCATGAAATGGGCCTTGAGAAACCGGACCGGGCGATTTTCGAGGCAATATCACAGGCGGAGGGATGTTCGGAAAAGGACGTCTTCTTCATCGACGACATGGAGGAAAATGTTTTGTCGGCTCGCGAAATCGGATGGCAGCATTGCATCGTCCATCGCGATCCGGCGGAAACAGCCAAACTGCTCGTGGCGCTCGCCGCGGAGCAGACCTTGAATTGACGAGTACGGAGTTTCGGCATGGCTCGAATGACCCTCAGCGGCATCAAGAAAAACTTCAAATCCGTCGACGTGCTGCACGGGATCGACCTCGAGATTTCCGACAGGGAGTTCGTCGTTTTCGTCGGCCCGTCCGGATGCGGAAAATCCACATTGCTGCGATTGATCGCCGGCCTCGACACGATCAGCGCGGGTGAGTTCCATCTCGACGACCGCCGGATGAACGACGTCGCCCCCTCACGCCGCGGCATCGCCATGGTCTTCCAGTCCTACGCTCTCTATCCGCATATGGATGTCTACGAGAACATGGCTTTTGGCGCCCGGCTGATGGGGCTTGAGAAGGACGAGGTCGAAAAGCGCATCGACGAAGCCTCCAAGATGCTGCGGCTCGACCCGCTGTTGAAGCGCAAGCCGCGGGAACTGTCCGGCGGCCAGCGCCAGCGTGTCGCGATCGGCCGCGCGCTGGTCAGAAAACCGAAAGTCCTGCTTCTCGACGAGCCGCTGTCCAACCTGGATGCGGCGCTGCGCTCCGACGTGCGCCTGGAAATCGCAAGGCTTCACCGGGAAATCGGCGGCACCACCATCTACGTAACCCACGACCAGGTCGAAGCCATGACGCTTGCCGACCGGATCGTGGTCATGAACAACGGCAAGGTGGAACAGTTCGGCAGTCCGCGGGAACTCTACGAGAGGCCCGCGAATACCTTCGTCGCGACCTTCATCGGCTCGCCGCGCATGTCGCTTCTCGATGTCGAGCGAAACGGCAATCATTTGGCGCTTGCGGGATCGGGTGCGGTCAGCACCTCCCGCCTCCCCCATTCGGGCGAACGGGACCTGGTCATCGGCGTCCGGCCGGATGCGATGACGGTCTCCACGGACAAGGACACAGAGGGTTTCAAGGGCAGCGTCGTCTACACGGAATACCTGGGCGAGAACACCTATGTGTATGTGCGCCTCGGCGACGGTACGCTGGTCGGCATCCGGTCCTCGGCCTCGGTCGACCTGCCTCCGGACACGCCGGTCGTCATCACGGTCGCTTCAGAGCAAATCCACTATTTCAGCCGAGCAACAAGGGAGAGGTTGGCGGCCTGAGAGCACTTTTCGTCTCCTATAAATACCAAGAGGATGGAACCGGATGAAAAAGCTAGTTAGCAGCACGATAATAGCCCTGGGAGCCCTGGCGATGGCTTTGCCGGCAATGGCGCAGGAATTGACCTTCTGGAGCTGGCGCCAGGAAGACAAGGCCCAGTACGAAAAGTTCATCGACGTTTTCGAGGCGAAGAACCCGGGTATCACGGTGAAGTTCGAGACGTTCGAAGCGACGAACTACAACACCATCCTCTCGACAGCACTTGCCGGCGGTTCGGGACCGGACCTGATGTTCACCCGCACCTATGGCGGCATGGAAACGGTCGCGAGCGGTGGCTATCTTCTGGCTCTCGACAAGACCAATGTCCCTGCCCTCTCAACGTTCACCGCGCCGGCGCTCGCCTCGGAAACGATGCGTTCGAACAAGACCACCTACGCCGTTCCCTTTGCCAGCCAGACCATGCTGGTCATCTACAACAAGGACATCTTCGACAAGAACGGCCTGAGCGAGCCGCAGAGCTGGGATGACTTCATCAAGGCATCCGAAAAGCTCAAGGCTGCCGGCATCATGCCGTTTGCCAACGGCACGGCGACCGCCTGGCAGAACGAAGTCGTGGTCGGCGGTCTTGTTTCCTCGATCATGGGCCGCAGCTTCTACGACGACCTGATGGCCGGCAAGGCCGACTTCACCGACAAGCGTTATGTCGGGGCGCTTACCAAGCTCAAGGAAATCACCAAATATTTCCCGGACGGCTTCATCGGCCTTGATTACGCTTCCGCCCAGCAGCTCTTCTCCTCCGGCATGGCCGGCATGTTCGTCGGCGGCTCCTACGAGCTTGCCAACTTCAAGAAGCAGAACCCCAACATGAAGATGGGCATCTTCGCCGCTCCCGGCCTGAAGGCCGAGGACGAGAAGCTCGTCGCCCTCTATTTCGACGGCGGTTATGCGGCCAATGCGAAGACCAAGAACAAGGAAGCCGCAGTCAAGTTCCTGAACTTCCTTGCAAGCCAGGAATTCGGCCAGATGTTCGCCAACGACCTGAACAACATCTCGGCCGTGCCGGGCGTGACGTTCAAGGAACCGCTGCTTGGTGAAGTGGCCGACCTCAACAAGCACTCGATCCCCTACCTGATGCTGGTCCACTTCCGTTACGGCGAGCCGTCGGGTTCGGTCCTGCTGCAGAGCGAGATCCAGAAGCTGCTCGGCGGCAAGGCGACCCCGGAAGAGGTCGGCAAGAACCTGACGACCGGCCTTGCGGCCTGGTACGCCCCGTTCAAGAAGTGACCCCAAGCGGCGGGGCGGCTTGGAAGTCGCCCTGCCTTCAAACCTCAAGAGAGTTGTGATGCCCGGATCGCCCCTTGTTTCGCGAAGGCTCTGGATTTCGGTGTTGATCGTGCCGCCGCTTGCCTTCGTGGCGCTGTTTGTCGTCTACCCGATCATTTCCGCGTTCGCCTATGCCTTTTTCCATTGGAACGGGCTGGCGCGCGGTGAATTCGTGGGCTTCGCCAACTTCTACAAGGTCCTGTTCACGCAGCCCTATGCCGACTGGACCGTCAACGCGTTCCTCCACAACGTCTGGGTCTTCTTCGCTCTGATGGTGCTGCAGAACGGCCTCGGCTTCCTGCTCGCCTATTGCCTCTGGCGCGAATTGCCGGGTGCGGCCTTCCACCGGATTTCCGTCTTCCTGCCGGTCGTGCTGTCGACGATCATCGTCGGTTTCCTTTGGAAGCTCTTCCTCCATCCGCTCTTCGGCGTGGTCAACATCTCGTTCCGCGGACTGGGCCTTGGCGGACTTGCCCAGCCCTGGCTGGGGCAGGAGTCCACCGCGCTCTGGTCCTTGATCATCGCCAACGCTTGGCACATGGTGGGTTTCCCGACACTGGTCTTCCTCGCCGGCATGCAGCGAATTCCGGGAGAGATCCTCGACGCCGTGCGCATGGAAACCGAAAGCGAATGGACGAAGATCACCAAGATCGTCTGGCCGCTGGTTGCGCCAAGCGCCACGGTCGTTTTCACGCTTCTTTTCGTTGGCAGCTTCAACTGGTTCGAGATCCCTTACGTGATGGTCGGCCTTGAAGGCTCTCCACACGGCGCGACGGACGTGCTCGGGCTCTATTTCTACCGCACCGCCTTCGGCAACATGTCCGGCTCGGGCCAGGATTTCGGCGCCGGCAGCGCGCTTGCCGTACTGATCTTCGTCTTCATCGCGCTTGTCGCCGGCGTCATCACCTTCAAGCTGCGGGCCAGGGAAATCCAGATATGAGTGCTGCTTCGCAAAGCTATTACGATCGGCGCGGCATGCTCGCCACGCTCGGCAAGGATGGACTGATCCAGATCATCCTGATCCTGAATACGGTGGTGATGCTCGCTCCCATCGTCATCATGCTGTTTGCCGCGTTCAAGACGAATGCGCAGATCTTCCAGTCGCCGTTCGGTTTGCCGGATTTTTCCAACTTCGCCAACATCACCAAGATCTGGAGCCAGACCAACTTCCTGCGCTATCTCCTGAATTCGGTGATCGTCACCGGTGCGTCGATCGTCGTGATCCTGACGCTCGGGACGATGGCGGCCTATGCCGTCGGTCGCTACAAGTTCCGGGGATCGAGCTTCGTGCTGATGTTCTTCCTGGCCGGGCTGACGCTTCCCCTGAAGCTCGCGATCATCCCGCTCTTCATCCTGATGCGCGATCTCGGCATCCTGAACACCCAGCTGTCGCTGATCGTCATCTATGTGGCGATGGGCCTGCCGACCACCGTCTTCATCATGACCGGCTTCATCGCCACGCTTCCGAACGAACTCGAGGACGCGGCCCGCATGGACGGTGCCAGCGAACCCAGGATCATGTGGTCCATCATGCTGCCGCTGGTCAGGCCCGCCATGGTGATCGCCGGTATCCAGAACGTCGTGCCGATCTGGAACGACTTCTTCTTCCCGCTGATCTTCATCCAGAAGGACAACCTGAAGACCCTGCCCCAGGGCCTGACGACCTTTATGGGCGAATACACGACCGATTGGGGCGTGCTGTTTGCTGGACTTCTGCTGTCCTCGGCTCCGGTCATCATCGTCTACATCATCCTCTCACGCCAGTTCATCAACGGCATGACGGCAGGAGCAGTGAAGTAGCTCCGACGGCGATGTGGCAAGCCTGAGCTCAAGAATTGCCATTATATGGTAAGTTGAACGCGGATCAGTGTGCTGTTATCCACGCCGGATGCGGCTCGCACTCGCAGCACCATAAAACAATCGCAACGTTGCAGTAGCGATTCAGCAAGTTCAGCGGTAAAAGCAGATCCATGAACGACAACGTCATCAAATTCAGACGCCCGGAACCGCCACCGCGAGAGCCAAATCCGCTGTTGCGGAAACTGGCGGTTGTTGCAGCCGTGATCGTGTGCCTTGTTCTGGCCTGGGCGTATTTCCAGTTTCTTGGAAACCCGACCTAATCCCGGTTCCCTGGATGGAACCGGCACTGCATTCTGGACACGCAGTCGCGTTGTTGCTTTCGGCTCGCATCTTCAACCCAAAGAGGGGGAATAGGAACGCGATTCGACCATGGCGATAAAAGCCGGTTTGACGTAGCGCTCGATAGCTGTATCTTAGTGGTCCAACAGTCTCAAGAAATGCATGTACAGACAGTCCCCGTAACGATACATATTTCCGACAACAACGCGTAGTTCCGAACAACAATACAATGCTCGAAAATACGACGCTTCAAATCCGGTTGCTCGGTCGCCCCTCGCTTGAGTTGGACGGCGCGAGCATCGCGCTGCCGGAAAAGGCGTATTTTCTCTTTGCCGTCGTGGCGATGGCGCCCAGATTGACGGTCGACCGCGAAACGATACGGCGGCTTCTCTGGCCTTCCCATGACTCTGAGAAGCGTGCAAACAGCCTGCGTCAGCTTTTGGCACGCATCGCCAAGGCTGTCGGCCCGGATGCCCCGGCCATCCTTGTCACCGACGAAGAAGCACTGAGGCTCGATTGCGATCCGTCCGAGATCGATCTCCTCGCCTTGATGGCGCCAGGCCCCCTGCGGGAAGAGGACTGGGACCTTGTTCGAGGCGAACTGCTCGAAGCCGTGGAGGCTCCGACCGGCGGCGCGGAAGACTGGCTAATGGACGCACGGCGCAAGGTCGGGGACTGGCGATCGAGCCACATCGAAAGCCTGCTGGCGATATCGTCCCACCAGCAGTCCCCGTCATTGCCCTTGCTTGCCACCCGCCTGATCGAACTGGATGCCTCCCACGAGGGCGCCGCACGAGCGCTGATGAAGTATCACGCAGGCCATGGTGACCTGGCCGCCGCTCGCCAGGCCTATAGCCGGTGCCGGGAACAACTCAGGGCCGATTACGGTACGCCGCCGACGCCGGAGACAATTGGGCTCGCCCATGAACTCGGCATCTTGAGCAGGCCAGGCCCGGACCCCATGCCCATGGCAGAGGAACGTCCAAGGGGTATGGTGCCGGCGCAGCCGCGCGTGGTGATCCTGCCGCCTGAATCGATCGTCCAGGATGCACTGGTCCAGCGCCTCGGCAGGGCTCTTTTGGAAGACGTCACGATCGGCCTCAGCCACCAGCGTGTCTTCAAGATCATCGCCGCCCATACGAGCTTCGAACTGCTCAATCGATCCGGCAATCCAAATCAGGACCAATCGGCCCTCAGCGACCTTCAGTTCGATTATTCCGTTTTCGTGACGATCCAGGGCGAAGGGGACGAGATTTTCGCGACCTGCAGGCTGACAAGGGTCGGCACCGGCGAGGTGCTCTGGGCCATCAACCTGCCGCTCGACGTCCAGCAGATGAGAGCGTCCTTCAGCCAACTGGCGCGGCGTATTTCGATGTCGCTGACCGATGTCATCGAACGGCATGAAATCGCCAGGTCCCTCGATGACGTCGACCCTTCCGCCTACCGCCTCTATCTCGAAGGGAAGCGATATCTGTCCGGCACGGACCTGCAGCATCTGCGTCAGGCGCGCAAATGGTTCAAGTCGGCGGTCAAGCGGTGCGACAGTTTTTCGCCGGCGCATGCCGGAATTTCACGCTCGCTGGGCATGGAATGGCTGGTTCGCGGCATGAAGGACAATGAGCTGCTGGATGTGGCCAATCAATCCGCCCGCGCATCCCGCGATCTCGATCCCGGCAGCGGCCGTGCCTTCCGCGAACTGGGCTTCATCTCGCTTTATCGCCGGCGCTTCGATGAAAGCCTGGACCTTTTTCAGGAGGCTCAGAACCTCAATCCGAGCGATGCGGACGTGTTGGTCGACTATTCGGACGCGCTATCGCATGCCGGCGACCTGGACAAGGCTCTCGATCTCGGGCTTGCGGCCTTCAAGCTGAACCCGCTGCCGCCGGATCATTACTACTGGATCCTGGGCTCCACGTATTACGTGCGCCAGGAATATTCGAAGGCGATCGATACCATCGACCCGGTCCGCACCAAACACGCCACCGCGCGGCTGCTTGCCGCCAGTCACGCGATGGCCGGCGACATGCCTGCCGCGCGCAAATATGCAGCGATCGTCCGGGAAAACTTCCCGGACTTCCGCAGCGAGGACATCCGTTACTTCGTGCCGGACCGCAATCCGGCCCATGCAGAGCTTCTCATTCATGGCCTCCGACTGGCCGGGCTGCCGTAAACAGGCGTGAAAATGCCTGTCACGCTGGAATAACACCCGGTGTGGTCCTTTCTCGATGCAACGCAGCACACGCTGCCTATTAGCGGAGAGAAAGCATGGAAACGAAGTTCAAGACCTCCAAGCCGGCTGAAACCACTGCCTCTGCCCCGACGCTGCGGTTTTCCGCTGCTGCCGAAGCCGTACTCGGCGGCCGGACTGAAATTGCGCCGAACGCGCTCTCTCAGGTCACGCATGCCATGAGATATCAGTAATGAGCCTGGAAGCCCAAGGTGCCGACGGCTGCCTTGGGCTTGACCACCAGCCGCCAAGCAAAAGATCACTCAAGCAGCCGGACGAGCCCCCTAAACAAGCCTGTCACGCCCAAGTCACGGTGCCTTTGGTCTCTTCTCCCATAGAGACATTCAGAGAGGACGAGTCGACGGGATGAGTTCCGCACCGCAACCGCTTTTGCAGACCCGGCAGTCGCCCGCCCGATCCCGTTCAGGTTCAGGTTCAGGTTCAGGGTCCCTTGAAATTCGGCAGCCGGAAGTGATGATGCAGCTTCAGTCATCGACGCAGACGATCCAGACATTCGCGGCGTCCCTGACGCGGCGGGAGCAGGGTTTCAGCACGTATCATGACCGGCGCGTTTCGCCGGCGGAAACCTTCGGCGCGATCAGCCCGTTTTTCCGGGATCTCGGCATTACCCGGGTCGGCTTCCTGACCGGCCTCGACCGGGTTGGCATTCCCGTCGCCTTTGCGACGCGGCCGAACAGCTACACTCTTTCCGTCTTCCAGGGCAAAGGCGTCGATGCCGATGCGGCGCGCACCTCGGCCGCCATGGAGGCCCTGGAAACGCGGGTTGCGGAAATCGAACCGGCATCGCTGACCTGGGCGACCGTCAACGACGTTGCGGGCTCCGCAGCGGGGATGATCGACCTTCATTCGACCGCACGATGCGTGCCCTCCGAAATCGGCGATGGCCAGATACCCTGGGTCTCGGGCTTCGACATCCTCTCCGGCAAACAGGTCATGGTGCCTTGGTGGCTCGCCGGCATGGATCACCGAGGTGAACGGCCGGCCGGGTTCGAGCAGTCCAGCGATGGCCTCGCATCCGGAAACACCCACGCCGAGGCGCTCCTGCACGGGTTGTGCGAACTTGTCGAGCGTGATGCCTGGACCCTTGTCCAGCTCAAATCCGAACAGGAACTGAATGCCTGCCTCGTCGATCCGGCAAGTGTTGAGGATGCCCTGCTCGACCTCATGGTGAGCCGCCTTCGCCATGCCGGCATACAGCTCCTTCTCCTCGACATGACGACGGATCTCCAGGTTCCGGCATTCCTGGCCGTGCTCATCCCGGACTCCACGGCCAAGCGGTCGGACCCGCGCTGGAGCCAGATTTGCGGCGGCTGCGGCTGCCATCCCGATCCGGTACGCGCAATGCTGCGCGCCATCACCGAGGCCGCGCAGAGCCGTCTGACTGCGATTGCCGGCAGCCGCGACGACTTTTCGCCCCGGATCTATCAGCATATCCGGGCAGACAACGCTCTCAGCCGCCTGGTTGCCCTGTCGTCGAAAGACCCGCGGCGGGTCCAGTATCGCGAGATCGACGCAACCCGCCACACCATCAACGGCACGATCGATCACATCCTTGGCCGGCTGAAGCTTGCCGGCATCAGGCAGGTCGTTGCGGTTCCCATGCAGGATGCCGGGCTTCCTGTATCGGTCGTCCGCGTCGTCGTTCCAGGCTTGGAAGTTGAACTTTCCGGCCAATATTTGCAGCTCGGTATCCGCGCTGCAAACGTCATAAGGAGGTCACGGCATTGAAAGTCGTTTTTGTCGGACCGAGTCTCGGGTCTTCGACCCGCCAGATGAAGCAACGATTTCCCTCGCTGACCTTCCGCGGACCTGCGGCGCGTGGCGACATTCTGAAGGCGGTCGAGGACGGCGCCAAGGCGATCGCGCTGATCGACGGCTATTTCGGCGAGTCCGCCTCCGTATGGCACAAGGAAATTCTTTATGCGCTGAGCTGTGATGTCTCCGTCGGCGGCGGCGCGAGCATGGGAGCGTTGCGCGCTGCCGAATGCGAAGCATTCGGAATGGTCGGCATCGGCAGGATATATTCCGATTACGCCGCCGGCCGGTTGATCGACGACGAAGCCGTCGCACTGATCCACGGCCCCGAGGAACTCGGCTGGATGCCTCTCTCGGTGCCCCGCGTCGACTACGAGGCGACAATCCGCAAGCTTGGACGGATGGGGCTCATCTCGGCTGCAGAACGGGAGAGATTTTTCCTCGCCGCCAATTTCATGCACTACACCGAGCGGACCTATCAGGCCATTCTCGAACGATGCGATTTCAGCGATTCCCAGCGCAGTGCAGTGATCCTTCACGACATCAAACGCCACCAGGTGGAATTGAAGCGTGAGGATGCGAGAGCCGTCCTCGTCTGGCTAAACGGCATCAGCAGTACCAACAAGCACTCCAAATGGACGTTCGCACAGACCGCCCATTGGGAAAAACTGCGCGACGAGGTCGACTCGGCGCAAGGATCCATGAAATGATTGATCTCGCAAATGACGTCGCCAGCGACGAATACGCCCGCCTCTTCCGCATGCTTTCCGCGGTCAACAAGGAAGCGGAATCGCTTCAGCTCTCCACGGTCGTCCACCTGACGAACATGGCACTTCTTCAACTCTCGCTCGATTGGGAGGGCGTCAGCCCCGAAAACGAGAGGAGCGTAAAGCTGAATGCGATATTTCGCCACAAGACCAAGCTGGCCCTCGATGAGGACGGTCCCAGGACGTGAACCGTCAAGGGCCGATCACTGGGCCGGCTGTCTTTCGATTTCGGCAAAAAGCGCTTCCGCCTCGAATTCCTTTGCGGCAACCGCCTGAACCAGTTCCAGGATGCGTTTGCGGAGAACCGGCTTGGAAATGCTCATGAATGCCGTGGTCATCAGCAGCGCTTCGTGCGTGAAATCGAATTGCGGGTCTTCGAGCTGATTGTCGTTCGACGGCTCGACTGTCGGGATGCGGTCGAAGAACGCCACCATCTCGACCCTCAGCGCCGTTGCGATCTCCACCAGTTTGCCAACTGCAATCCGATTGACGCCGTTTTCATATTTCTGAAGCTGCTGCGACGTGATGCCCACGTGGTGGGCGAGTTGCGGCTGGGTAAGTTTTTTCTCTCGCCTGTAGAGGCGGATCCGCTTTCCAACCTCTCTGTCGGCGGCATTCGGTGCTTTGCTCACTGCAGGACCATCTCTCCGGGCTAGGATACATAGGTGTTATTTGTATCCTATCATCGATAGGTTGCCGAGTACCCTTAAACTATTTTCTATCTTGAGTGGATAAATAAACAAATCATCGACCATGAACGCCGGCCCCTGCGGCATTTCCGGTATCGCAACGCGGCTGTGGTGCGCGAAGAGGCCTTCCATTTGTCAGATCGCGGAAATCAACGACACGATGGTGTTGCCTTTTCGGCAACGAAATATGCGAAATATTGTTCTTTATTAGAACGCGACATTGCGCCATCCTCTTCGCAATCCGGCATCCGAGACCGGCTCTAGTCAAGCGAAAATGTATCAGGCCTTAAGGCCAACAGGGGAACGCTATGTCTAATTTCACCATGAATCGCCGCCGTTTCATCTCCAATGCCGCGGCCGCGGGCGGTCTTGCCGCCACCTCCAGCTTCCTCGGCATCCGCGCCGGCAACGCCAAGGACGTGGCCAAGGTGCGCATGCAGCTCGGCTGGCTCGTCTCGAACGGCGTGCTCGGCGAAGTCGCCGCCATGAAGAAGGGATTTTTCCAGGAACAAGGCATCGAGCTTGAAATCGTCCCCGGCGGACCGAGCGTCGATGGCGTCGCCGGCGTCGCATCGGGCCAGTCCGCAACCGGCCAGATTTCCTCCAGCCCGTCCGTCATGCTTGCCCGTTCGGCTGGCCTGCCGGTCAAGGCCTTCCTGTCCGGCTACCAGAAACACCCCTTCACCTACTTCTCGCTGAAGAACAAGCCGATCAAGACCCCGAAGGACATGATCGGCAAGACGATCGCCACCCAGCCGACCGCCTTCATCCTGCTGCGCGCCCTTCTTGCCAAGAACGGCATCGCCGAGGATCAGGTCAAGATGGTCAACATGGGCTCGGACATGAACCAGCTGATCACCGGCCAAGCCGATGCGGTCACCGGCTGGCTCACCAACGTCAACGCTCTCGACGTGCTCGGCGACAACCGCGTCGACATGATGCTCTGGGACAGTGGCCTGCAACTCTACGCCAACGTCTACTACACGACCGACGACCAGATCGCCAAACACTCGGACGTTCTCGAGCGCTTCACCCGCGCCGCCGCCAAGGGCTGGGGTTACGTTCGCAGCAACCAGAAGGAAGCGGTCGAGATGCTCTGCGAGGCCTACCCGATCCTCGACAAGGCAAGCGAAATGAAGGCCGTTGCGCCTTGCGTCGACTTCTCCTTCGGCCCCACCACCAAGGCATCCGGCTGGGGTACCATGTCGCGTGAAAATTGGGCGGCCCAGATCAAGGCCTATGCCGATCTCAAGCAGTTCAAGGGTACCGTTCCGACGGTCGACGACGTCGCGAACTTCTCAATCCTGGAAGCCACCGCCGACATCCGCAAACAGGTGGGGTAACAGTCATGTTAGGAACGGCGAAGTTGATGCCGAACGTTCCCCTCACAGAACCGGCAGCCACGGCGGTTTCCATCCGAAACCTCTCCGTCCGGTTCGGCGACAGGAACAACGAATTCACGGCCCTTTCCGATGTTTCCGTGGACATACCGGAAGGCGCTTTCGTCACCATGCTCGGGCCCTCCGGCTGCGGAAAATCGACCCTGCTCAGATGCGTGGCGGATCTCGTCCACATCAGCGACGGTTCGATTTCCGTCTTTGGCCGCAGCCCGCAGCAGGCCCGTGAGGCCCGCGACTTCGCCTTCGTCTTCCAGGACGCCACACTGCTCCCCTGGCGGAACGTGATCGACAATGTCCGCCTGCCGCTGGAAGTCGGAAAACACGCCCAGACCGGCGACCATGCGGACCCGCATGAACTGCTGGCCATGGTCGGATTGACGGGGCGCGAAAATGCGCTCCCTCACGAACTCTCGGGCGGCATGCGCCAGCGCGTGGCAATCGCCCGCGCGCTGATCACACGGCCACGCATCCTTCTGATGGACGAGCCCTTCGGGGCGCTCGACGAGATCACCCGCGACCGGCTGAACGAGGAACTGCTGCGCGTCTGGCAGGAAACGGGAACGACGATCCTGTTCGTCACCCATTCCATTCCCGAAGCGGCCTTCCTCGGCCAGAACGTGCTGATGCTCCAGGCCCATCCGGGTCGCGTCAAGGAATTCATGAAGGTGGACCTGCCCTTCCCGCGTTCGCTTGCCGTGCGGGACACGGTGGAGTTCATCGGCGTCACCGCGCATCTGCGCCGCCTTCTGGAGGAATGCCTGTGAGCCACGTCGTTTCCTCCACAGCCAAGACCGAGGCCGATCGCAAGATCGCGCTTCTCGATGCCACCGCCGGCGTGCTCGCCAAACATATGCCGGCGATTTCAGCCGCCGTCGGGCTCGTCGTCCTCTGGCAGTTCGTCGTCTGGTTCTTCAAGATCCCGACCTTCATGGCTCCGAGTCCGGTCGATGTCGCCTATGCCTTCCGCGACAACGCCGGGATCCTCTGGACCAACATGCTGCCGACGATCCTCGAGGCTTTCCTCGGCTTCGTCTTCGGCAACCTCGTCGCCATCCTTCTGGCGATCTGGTTCGTCCACAGCGCGACGGCGGAAAAGGCCTTCTACCCGATCGCCGTCTTCATCAAGGCGATCCCGATCATCGCGCTTGCCCCGATCCTCGTGCTCATCTTCGGCAACGGGCTTGCGCCAAAAATCATCATCGCCGGGTTGATCTGCTTCTTCCCGACGCTGGTCAACATGGTCCAGGGCCTGAAATCCGCGAGCCCCGCCATGCTCGACCTGATGCGGGTGCTTTCCGCCAGCAACACGGAAATCCTCTGGAAGGTGCGGCTGCCGAGTTCCATGCCGTTCCTGTTTGCGGCACTGAAGATCGCCGCGACCAGCAGCGTCATGGGCGCCATCGTCGCCGAATGGATCGGCTCCAGCTTCGGCCTCGGCGCTCTCATCATCGAGGCGACCTACAATTTCCGCTCGCCCCTGCTCTACGCAACCGTCGTGATCGCCGCGGTCCTCGCCGTCGTCCTCTTCTTCATCGTCTCGGTGATCGAAGCCCGGATGATCCGCTGGAAGCCGGCCGGATCGCACTGAGCCCAACACACTGAGCCAACTGTCCTCAGGCCCAACTCTTTGGGAGTTTGAACCAATGCAACAGACAATTCTTCAGGCGGCGCGCAACGTCGCAGTGGTAGACCGTTCCGATGTGGTCGTCGTCGGCGGGGGACCGGCGGGCATTTCCGCCGCCGTGTCCGCGGCCCGCAACGGCGCCAAGGTGACCCTCCTCGAACGCTACCCCTATGTCGGCGGGCTCGCCGCCGGCGGCATGGTCCTGGTGCTCGACGACATGATCAACAACCTCGAAATCACCGTGCAGGGCATCTGCATGGAGATGATCGAGCGGATGAAGAAGTGGGACCTCTGCGTCACGCCGACCGGCCGCGACCGCGAACTCGACATCCGCGAAACGCCGGAGGCCTGGCGGCGCTGGGCGCGCTGGGGCCTGTTCGATTTCCACACCCAGTCCATGCCGCACCCGATCTGCTTTTCCGCCGCCTTCGACCCGGACGGCTTCAAGCGCGCTTCCTATGATGTGCTGACCGAGGCCGGCGTGAAGCTTCGCACCCATAGCTGGTTTTCCTCCGCGATCATGGAAGGCAAGACCATCAAGGGCGTCATCTGCCAGACCAAGTCAGGCATGGAAGCGATCCTCGGCGATGTCGTCATCGACACGACCGGCGACCTCGATGTCGCCGCGTCTGCCGGCGCTTCGCATGTGGAATCCAACTTCATCCTGACCACCGTCTCCCGCTGGGGCGGCGTCGATACGGATGCTGCCGAACGTTTCGAGTTCGAGGAGCCGGAAGCCTTCAAGAAGATCGACCACGAGGCCAAGCGCCTGATCGGCGGCTGCTGGTCCTTCTGGTGGCTGAAGACCCCGCTGCCCGGCGTTGTCTGGCTCAACTGCCCGCATATGCCGAACCTTTCCGGCCTCAAGACCGAGGACCTCACCAAGGCCGAGCTCGAAGGCCGCAACCGCATCGCCCGCCTGCTCGATTTCACCCGCGAAAAGATGCCCGGCTTCGAAAAGGCCTATGTGGTCGATTTCGCGCCGCAGACCGGCGTGCGCCAGACACGGCTGCTGGAAGGCGAATATGTCGTCACCAAGGACGACGTTATGAACCGCATCCACTTCTCCGACACCGTCTGCCGCGGCCGCGACTATTATACGCCCTACCGGTCGATGCTGCCGCGCGAGGTGGACCAGCTGATTGTCGCCGGACGTCACTACTCGGCGACACCGCAGGCGCAGAAATCCAGCCGCGAAATCCCGCCCTGCATGGCCATGGGCGAGGCCGCAGGCGTCGCCGCCGTCGTGGCGCTCAATGCGGGAACCACCGTTCGGAAAGCCGATATCGGCAAAATCCAGAAACAGATGCGGGCCCAGGGCGCCGATCCCGGCGATATCCCGTCCGACAATGCAACATTCCTGGAGGCTGCGGAATGAATTCTCTCCCACTCGACGGCGTCCGCGTGATCGATTTCACGCAGGTCATGCTCGGCCCCTGCTGCACCCAGACGCTTGCCGATTACGGCGCCGAGGTCATCAAGATCGAGAAGGCCAAGATCGGCGATCTTTCCCGCTGGTCGCTGGGTTCCGATCCGGACGGCCTCAACAACCCGGTCTTCTGCTCGCTCAATCGCAACAAGAAGAGCCTGGCGCTCGACCTGAAGCTCACCGAAGCCCGCGACGCCGTGCTGGCGCTGATTGCCGGCGCAGACGTGGTGGTCAACAACTTCCGCCCCGGCGTGATGGAGCGCATGGGCTTCGGTTACGAGGACCTGAAGAAGATCAACAAGCGGCTGATCTACGCGGTCGGCACCGGCTTCGGCCTCACCGGTCCCTACCAGCACAAGGGCGGCCAGGACATTCTGGCCCAGGCGCTTTCGGGTGTCATGCGCCGCAAGTCGGATAGCGCCCATCCGACCTCGATCTATGCCACCCCGCTCGCCGACTATTCCGCCGGCATGCACCTCGTGCAGGGCATCCTTCTGGCGCTCCTGCAGCGGGAAAAGACCGGCGAAGGCCAGCATGTGGCCGTCAGCCTCTACAATTCCATGCTTGCCATGCAGATGCAGGAAGGTGCCGCGCACATGATGCGCGAGAAGGACCTGAACTGGGGCGCCTTCCCGCTGACCGGCGTCTTCGACACGACGGACGGCGCGATCGTCATGGTCGGTGCCTTCAAGCAGAACCCATTGCAGGACATCTGCAACGCGCTCGAAATCGAGGACCTGTCGGCTCAAGATCGCTACAAGGACTTCGATTCCCAGATGGCGCATCGCCCGGAATTGCAGGAGATCTTCCGCGCGAACTTTGCCAGGAACAGCAACGCCCACTGGCTGAAGCGTCTCGAAGAGGTCGATATCCTCTGCGCGCCGGTGCGCAACCTTGCCGAAGCGCTGCAGGACCCGCAGACCGTCATCAACAAGATGATCCTCGACGCGGGTGAAACGGCCGCCGGTCCTATTCGCCTCATCGGCTCTCCCATCGACATGTCGGCTGCCCCGGTTTCGGTTCGCATCTCTCCCCCGAGCCTCGGCCAGCACAATGACGAGATCCTCGGTTCGCTGGAAGCCCAGTCTCTCCAAGCAACCCGCGGAGACGCGGCATGACCGTCGGCTTCTCCGTCGAGAACCGCGTCGCACGGGTCACCCTCGACCGCCCGGACCGCATGAACGCCGTCGATGCCGCGACCGAAAAGGAACTCGACGCCATCTGGTCCGAGATCGAGGCCCGCGACGACATTTCCTGCGTGGTGCTGACCGGCAGCGGCAGCAAGGCCTTCTGCACCGGCGCCGACCTCAAGGGCGGCGCCACCAAGAGCGGCCTCGAATACTGGGCTGAAAGCCGCACCAACGGTTTCGGCGGCCTCGCCTTCCGCAAGTCGCTCGACGTGCCCGTCATCGCCCGTGTCAACGGTTATGCGCTCGGCGGCGGTTTCGAGATGGTGCTCGGCTGCGACATCGTGATTGCCGCCGATACCGCCAAGTTCGGCCTGCCCGAAGCCCGCGTCGGCCGCATGCCGCTCGATGGCGGCATGGTGCTCCTGCAGCGGAAAATCCCGCACAACCTCGCCATGGCCGTGATGTTGACCGGCCGGCAATTCACCGCCGCCGAAATGCAGGGTTTCGGCATCGTCAACGAAACAGTGCCCTTCGATGAACTGGATGCAGCCGTCGACAGATGGGTGAGCGATATCGTCGCCTGCGCCCCGTTGTCACTGAAGGCGATCAAGCAGACGGTCAACCGCACCGGTCATCTCAGCCCCGCCGAAGCCCAGGGCCTGCGCACCCCCGCGCTGATCCGTGCCCTGCAAAGCGAGGACGCCGTCGAAGGTGTGACAGCCTTCCGCGAAAAGCGTGCTCCGGTTTGGCAGGGTCGGTAGGTATGATATGAATTTCAGGAGCTTGGGGGATGAGTATGCACGCCAGTATCCTGAAATATTTCGTCGAAGTCGCGCGCTCGGGCTCGATCCGCAAGGCCTCCGAGGAGCTGCATGTCGCCACCTCCGCCGTCAGCCGCCAGATCCGCAAGCTAGAGGACGAACTCGGCACGCCGCTGTTCGAACGGTTCTCCGATGGCCTGCGCCTCACCTCCGCCGGCAAGGTCGTGCTGAAGCACGCCAAGGAGACGATGCACCACTACGAGATCATGAAATCCGATCTCGGCGACCTCCAGGGCAAGCGCACCGGCCGCGTCCATATCGCCTGCCTCGACAGTCTGGCGGTCCAGTTCCTGCCGGAATTCGTGATGGGATTTCACCACAAGAACCCGGCCGTCGATTTCCGCATCCGCGCCGACAATTTTAACAACATCTTCCATTTCGTCGCCGACGGTGATTGCGACATCGGCATCACCTTCGACCTCGCCCGGCCGCACGACATCAAGCTGGTCCACGGTGTGCGCATGCCGCTGATGGTGATCGTCGCCAAGCACCATCCGCTGGCCCGTCAGAAGAGCGCGACCCTGCAGGAATGCGCCCAGTTCAAGCTGCTGCTGCAGCTCGACAACGAGGTGATGAGTTCGATGATCGCCGTCGAACTCGCCTCGCTCGATCGCGTCGGCCGCACGCTTGTCGCCACCAACAACCAGATGATGCTGAAGCCGCTGATCCTGTCCGGTGAAGGTGTCGCCTTCTTCACCCCGCTCGGCCTCCTGAAGGAACTGAAGGCCGGCGATGTGGTCGCTCTGCCGATCGCCGGCTCCCGCCTGCAGAACATGGAGGTCGGCATCGTGGCGCCCCATAACCGGCAGCTCACCCATGCCACCGAAGCCGTGATCGAGGCGCTCAGCGTCGATCTCGAAAAATTCAGCAACCAGATCGCGGAGGTCATCAAGCGGTGACATCGAACGAGGACATGCGTTTCCTGCAGTATCCGGGCCGCGAAAAAGCCCTGCGCGGCGAGGCGGTACGAGCCGCCCTTCCCGCTCTCGCCTCGACCATTCCGCTTGTCTCTGGCGACCTCATCCTGCCGATGCCGGTCAACGCCCATGACCACGGCTACGGCATCCGCACGCTGGATTTCGGCAGCCTCGACGACGCGCTGGAAACCTGGATCCCGACGATGCGGCTGCGGCCCCGCACCGATGCCTATCTCGAAGCCCTCGTCGCCTTTGGACGCCTCGCAAAGACCGGCGTCGCCGCGACCATCCACTGCCACAACTCCCTCAATGCGGCCCGCATGGCCGACGAGGCCCTGGAGGTGATCCGAGCCGCAAAGGACGTCGGCATCCGCCTCGGCCTCTCCTGCCCGCTACTCGACCACGACGCTTGGGCCTATGACGGCGGCCCGGAGCGCTTGAAGCCGTTCCTGAGCCCCACGGACTGGGAGGCTCTTTCACCGCTTGCCCCCCGTTATGCGCCCTTCCGCGATCAGCTCGCCGCCGCCGATGCCGTCGCGGCCGCCAACACCAATCCGCTGGTCGATGTCCAATACGGCCCGATCGGCCCGCAATGGTGCTCCAACGCCCTGCTCGAAGCGATCGCCGAGGCGTCGGCCGCCAACAACCGCCGCATCCATATGCACTTGCTCGAAAGCCCAAGGCAGCGGGCATGGCTGGACCGTCGCTTCCCGCAGGGCATCGTTCGTTATCTCGACGATATAGGCTTCCTCTCGTCGCGGCTCGCGGTCGCCCACGGCGTGCAGCTCCGGCCTGACGAATACGAATTGCTGGCCGAGCGCGGCGTCCAACTCGTCTCCAATCCCTCCGCCAACCTGCGCCTGCGCTCCGGCATCGCGCCGCTCGCAGAAGCCGCCAAGCGGGGCCTGCGCTTCGGCATCGGTCTGGACGGCGGTGCCTTCGATGACGACCAGGACCTCTGGCGCGAAATGCGGCTTCTCTATTTCCTGCATGGCGGGCGCGAGCTTGAGAGAGATTTCACCGCTGCCAACATTTTCGACGCCGCGATCCGCACCGGCGCGACCGTCGTCAACGCGCCTCTCGGCGAGGATTTCACGGTCATCGACTACGGGGCCCTGATCGCCGACAGCGTCTTCGACGATCTCGACGAAGCCGAGGTGCTGCTGAACCGCATGTCCGCCGCCCATGCCAAGGCCGTTTATGTCGCCGGCCGGCCGGTCATGCGGGACCGCAGGCTCGTGAATGTTGATTTCGATGCGGCCCGCAAGGAACTGCTGGCGCAGGCCAAGGCGGATTTGCCGCGTCTCGCCATCGAGCGGGAAAGATGCCGCAAGCTGATCGCCGCCACCCGCGCCTATTACGGAAGCTGGCCCAACGCCTAGTGAGCCGCCTCACGTAGGGGCGCGGCTATCACCGCTGGGTGATCTACGGCCCGCGTCCGGCTTTTGTCCCAGCCGCCGGGTGATCCCAACCCGGTTACTTCGGGCCCGAAATAATCCCGGTTGACCGGAATGAACGCCATCTGCGCCTCGGTCGCCTCCTCGTCATAGGCGATGGCATCGACCGGACAGATGGAGAGACAGAGGCCGCAATTGATGCACTCGTCCGGATGGATATAGAACATCCGCCCGCCCTCGTAGATACAGTCGACGGGACAGGCTGCGGTGCAGGCGCCGTCCTTCACATCGATACAGGGTTCGGTGATGATATAGGCCATCGGATCGTTTGCCTCTCATTGCCTCTTGCGCACTATCCCAGACCGGGGCGTTGCTGAAAAGAAGCATATTTCGCCGCAAGAGTTCGAATTTCGGCAACGCTCCAATTGTTTGCCTCCCTATTGGCGCTTCCTTGCCTCGGCGGCTTTCCCTACAATCCACCTGTCCTCCCCGAGTCCCGGAAATGAGATTTTCATGAGCACCCTCACCCGCTTCTCCGTTCAGCCGCTTTCGACCATGACCCGCCGTCTCGCCGATGTCGCCTCCGCCCGTCGCGATCCCGATCTGGTCATCCAGGGCGCGCGCGTGCTGTCCACCTATTCGGAGCGCATTCTCGACGGTCGCGAGGTCTGGATCTCGGGCGGCCGCATCGCAGCCGTAAAACCGGCCGGCAGCTACCGGAACGGCTCGGCAAAGCTCTACGACGCCAAAGGCGGCATCATTGCTCCGGGCCTCGTCGATCCGCATATCCATATCGAATCCTCGATGGTCACGGCCTGCGCCTATGCCGAGGCGGCACTTCTCAACGGCACCACGACGATCTTCTGCGACAGCCACGAGATCGGCAATGTCATGGATGTCGCGGGCGTCGAGGCCATGCTCGAAGATGCGCGCCAGGCGCCGCTGTCGATCTTCCTCACTGTGCCCAGCACCGTGCCGGCGACATCTCCGGAACTCGAAACCGCCGGCGGCGACCTGACGCCCGCCAAGATCGCCGCGCTCTTCGACAAATGGCCGGAGGCCGTGGCGCTCGGCGAAAAGATGGATTTCGTCCCCGTCGCCATGGGCGACGAGCGCAGCCACGCGATCCTTGCCGCGGCCCTCCAGCGCGGCCGACCGGTCTCGGGCCATGTCTATGGCCGGGAATTCGTCGCGGCCTATGCCGCGTCCGGCGTTACCGATACCCATGAGGCGATCGACCGCGACATTGCCGACGACCTGCTCGAGGCCGGCGTCTGGCTCTTCCTGCGCGGCGGCCCGCCGACAACGCCGTGGCATTCGCTGCCGCACGCGATCAAGACGATCACCGAACTCGGCGCCTCGCATAAACGCGTCGCGGTCTGCACCGACGACCGCGATGCCGAGGACCTGCTCGCCTTCGGTCTCGACTGGGTGACCCGCGAAGCCGTCAAGGCCGGCATGACGCCGGAACAGGCCTGGGCGATGGGCTCGCTGCATGGCGCGACGCGTTTCGGCATGGAAGGCGAGATCGGCGGTCTCGGCGGCGGACGCCGCGCCGACCTCGTGCTTCTGACCGACGACCTGAAGCCGGTCAGCACCTGGTATGGTGGAGAACTTGTCGTCGATAACCGCAAGGTCACGGCAGTCCTCGACGAAGCGCTTTCGAAGCCATACCGTTATCCGGAAGCCGCGTATCACACCGTCAAGTTGCCGAAAAACCTCAAGCTGTCTCCCGACCTGCCGACCGACACCGTCACCGCCCATACGATCCGCACGGAGCTTCCCGGCATCACGCTCGGCCACGTCACGGTAACGCTCGAACCTGCCAACGACTGGCAGGCGCATTTCGACCGTCATGACCTCTGCTTCGTCACCGTCGTCGAGCGGCACGGCAAGTCATCCGGCAACGTGGCGCACGGCCTGCTGAACGGTTTCGGCCTGAAAAAGGGCGCAGTCGCCTCCTCCGTCGGCCATGACAGCCACAACATCATCGTTGCCGGCACCAATGAGGCGGACATGCAGGTTGCGCTGGACGCGATCGAAGAAACACAGGGCGGCGTCTGCGTCGTGATGGACGGGAAAGTCACGGCCATGGTGCCGCTGCCGATCGCCGGCCTGCTCTCCGACAAGCGCGTCCACGAAGTCGCAGACGAGGTGAAAGCCCTCAAGCTGGAATGGGAAAAGGCCGGCTGCACCATCGCCTATATGGGCTTCAACCTCATCCCGCTGTCCGTCATCCCCGAGATCCGTATCACCGACAAGGGGCTTGTCCTGGTGCCGGAAATGGTGATCTCGCCGCTCTTCGAAAAAGCCTGACCGGCGGCGGGATCAGTCGGCCAGGTTACTCGGCAAGTGCCGCGAGAATACGCACCCAGGAGCGGATGCCCTTGTGGAAGCTCGACAGGTCGTATTTCTCGTTCGGGCTGTGAACGCGGTTGTCGAAGCGGGCAAAGCCGACCAGCAGGGCATCGCAGCCGAGCCGACGCTTGAACTCACCGATGATCGGGATCGAGCCGCCGGTTCCGGCAAGCGCCGCCTCGCATTCCCACTCGGTGGAAAGCGCGGCAAGCGTCTTCGTCAGGAACGGGCTCTCGACCGGCATGACGGTGGCCGGCGCCAGGCCGAAATCCTTGAACGTCACCGAGCAATCGGCCGGGATGCGCGCCCGAACATGCGCCTTGAAGGCATCGCGGATCTTTTCCGGCACCTGCCCCTCGACCAGCCGGAAGGAAATCTTGGCGGTCGCCCTGGCCGGGATGACGGTCTTGAAGCCCTCGCCGGTGTAGCCGCCGCTCATGCCGTTGATCTCGCAGCTCGGCCGCGCCCAGACCTGTTCGAGGATGGAGCGGCCCGCTTCGCCCGCCGGGATATTGAGACCTATATCGGCGAGAAAACCCTTCTCGTCGAACGGCAGCCGCTGCCACTGCGCCTTGATGGCTTCCGGCAATTCCTTGACGCCGTCGTAAAAACCTTCGATCGCCACCCCGCCATCCGGCGTCCTGAGGCTCGACACGACATCCGACAGGACCTGAAGCGCGTTGCGGGCGGCATTGCCGAACATGCCGGAATGCAGATCCCGATCGGCGCAGGTGATCTCGACCTCGGTGCTGTAGAGCCCGCGCAGCATGGTGGTGACGGCCGGCGTTTCGCGGTCCCACATGTCGGTGTCGCAGACATAGACCATGTCGGCCTTCAGCTCGGCGGCGGTCGCATCGAGGAACGGCGCAAGGCTCGGGCTGCCCGCTTCCTCTTCGCCTTCAAAGAGGATGCTGACCTGCACCGGCAGCTTGCCGGTCACCTCCTTCCAGGCGCGGCAGGCCTCGACGAAGGTCATCATCTGGCCCTTGTCGTCCGAGGCCCCGCGCGCGACGATCGCGGTATCGCCATTCGGCAGCGGCTCCAGCCGCGGCTCGAACGGATCGCTGGTCCAGAGCGCCAGCGGATCGACAGGCTGGACGTCGTAGTGCCCGTAGAACAGCAGATGCGGCCCGGCCGCCTCCTTCTGGTGCGCGACGACCATCGGATGGCCCGTCGTCGGCCTGACGGACGCATCGAAGCCGATCGAGGCGAGATCGCGGCTCAGCCACTCGGCTGCCGCCTTGCACTGGTCGCGATAACCGGGGTCGGTGGAGATGCTCGGAATGCGGATGAGATCAAAGAGGCGCGCAAGGCTCTTGTCGATATCGGCATCGACCAGAGCCAGCACCGCATCGATCTGGTCTTGGGGTATTCTCGGCATCTTGCACTCCTTGCCCGTTCTGTGTTCCGGATCAAGGATGTAGCATTGTTTTCAACGGCTCCGGAAGCGCTCGGGCGCCGTTGCTCACCCTAATCTGCAGACCGGAAATCGAGCCCGATATCCAGCGTCGGCGCACTATGGGTGATCCAGCCGACGGAGAGCAGGTCGACGCCCGAGGCCGCCACGGCTGCGGCCGTCTCAGGTGTGATTCCGCCGGAGGCCTCTGTGATGGCTCGGCCGCCGACGATTCCGACGGCCTCGCGAAGCTGGTCAGGCGTCATGTTGTCGAGCAGTACCGCATCGACACCGACCTCCATGGCTTCGTGAAGCTGTTCGAGCGTATCCACCTCCACCTCGATCTTGACCATATGCCCGACGCCCGCCTTGGCGCGGCGGATGGATTCGGCAATGCCGCCGGCGATCGCCACGTGATTGTCCTTGATCAGCACCGCGTCATAGAGCGCAAAACGATGGTTCATGCCGCCGCCGGCGCGCACCGCATATTTCTCCAGCGCGCGGAGCCCCGGCGTGGTCTTGCGGGTGCACACGACGGAGGCTCTTGTGCCTTCGATCGCCGCGACGATGCCGGCCGTGACGCTGGCGATGCCGGAGAGATGGCCGAGAAAGTTGAGGGCCGTGCGTTCGCCGGTCAGAAGGCCGCGGGACGGGCCTTCGATCGTGGCGATCACGTCGCCCGGCTTCACCGCCCCGCCGTCCTCGACATGGCGGGTCATGACGATCTTCGGATCGACGAGTTGGAAGGCCAGTTCCGCCGCATCGAGGCCGGCGATGACGCCGGGCTTGCGGGCGGCCATGACAACCGTCGAGCGATGGCCGGCGGGGATGACCGCCGTCGACGTGACGTCGCCGGCAAGGCCGAGGTCTTCCAGAAGCGCGGCGCGCACCGGCGGCTCGACGAGAAGTCGCGGAAGGGCAGCAAGGATCATGTCAGGCACTCCGGGCAAGAGGATGGGAGGCGGTCGCGCGGGCGATCTCCAGCGCGTCGGCGAAGCACATCTGCCGCCGCTCCGCATAGGCGAGCTTCAATGGGAAATCGGTGCGGGCATGCGCACCGCGGGATTCTTTGCGCAGCGAGGCGAAGACTGCGATCAGAAAAGCGACAATCGCCGGATCGGCAGCGGCTCCCCCACTCTCGACGAGCGGCAGCAGGCTGGCGATCGCGCCATGGATGGCACCGGCGTTTCGGAGAACACCGAGATGCCGCGACACGATCGGCCGCACTGCAGAGATATCCGCCGGCACCGGCAGTTCGGCATTGGCAATCCGATACGCGGTTTCGGCGGAGGTCGCCGAGAGATCCTGCGCGGCCCGCATACCCATGACGGCCGCTTCGAGCAGCGAATTGCTGGCCAGCCGGTTGGCGCCGTGGAGACCGGTCGAGGCCGCCTCCCCGACCACCCAGAGGCCAGGCATGGAACTGCGCCCATTCCCGTCCGTTGCTACGCCGCCCATGTGGTAATGAACGGCGGGACGGACAGGGATGAGGTCGGAATTGGGATCGACGCTCGCTTCCCGGCAGAGTGCGTCGATCGCCGGGAAGCGGCTGGAGAAACCGGTTCCGAGCGCCGGCCGCGCATCGAGAAAGACGCGCCCGCCGCGGGCGATCTCGGCACTGATGGCACGTGCCACGATATCCCGCGCAGCCAGTTCGGCTCCCGGTTCGCGGGCGAGAAAACGCTCGCCCTTTTCGTTGACGAGCACCGCCCCTTCCCCCCGCACGGCTTCGCTCACCAACGCCAGCGGCCGCCGAACGGAGTCGAGCGCAGTCGGGTGGAACTGCACGAATTCCATATCCGCAAGCACCGCACCCGCGCGCGCGGCTAGCATCACGCCCTGGCCGAAATTGCCGGTCGGATTGGTGGTCGCATCATAAAGCCCGCCGAGACCGCCGGTCGCCAGAACCACCCGCGAGGTGGGCAGGATGATCGCGCCCTTGCCCGCCGCGCAGAGCAGGCCGGACACCGCGCCGTCCTCCATCAGAAGTCGCCGCACCTCGACACCGGCAAGCACCGTGATCGAGGGCGTTGTGGAGACAGCCTCGACCAGAGCCCGGACGATTGCCGCACCTGAGCCGTCGCCCGCCACATGCACGATGCGGCGGCGCGAATGGGCGGCCTCCAGGCCGAGCGAAAGCGAGCCGTCGGCGGCCCGGTCGAAACGGACACCGAATTTTTCCAGGATGGCGATGGCGTTGGGGGCTTGCCTCAGGATCGAAGCCGCGACACTCGGATCACAAAGTCCGTCGCCGGCTGCGAGCGTATCCGCCAGATGCAGGTCCGCGCTGTCGTCGGTGCCGAGGCTCGCCGCAATACCGCCCTGTGCCCAGGCGCTGGATGTTTCCGCACCCAGCGCCGCGCGAGTGATCAGGACGACGGGCTGCGGCGCCAAGGTCAGCGCCGTCACCAGCCCCGCCAGACCGCTGCCGACGATCGCGACGCGGCCGGAGAGATGGTCGAGGATCTCGGTCATATGGCGAGCATCCTCTCGACCGCGCGGCGGGCGGCAACGGCGATCGACGGATCAACCGTCACCTCGTGCTGGTTCTCCTCAAGCGCCTTGCGGATATTGCCGAGCGTGATGCGCTTCATGTGCGGGCAGAGATTGCAGGGCCGCACGAATTCCACATCCGGATGATGCACGGCGACATTGTCGCTCATCGAGCATTCCGTTAGAAGCACGACGCGGGCCGGCTTCTTTTGGCCGACATAGTCCGACATGACGGCAGTCGAACCGGCAAAGTCGGCCTCTGCGACCACTTCCGGCGGGCATTCCGGATGCGCCAGAACCACGACGCCCGGATGTGCCTCGCGAAGATCGCGGACATCCTGCGCATTGAACAGCTCGTGCACCTCGCAATGGCCATGCCAGGCGATGATCTCGACATTCGTCTCCCGCGCCACGTTCTGCGCCAGATATTCGTCCGGGATCATCAGCACTTTCGGAACGCCGAGCGATTCCACCACCTGCTTGGCATTGCCGGAGGTGCAGCAGATATCGGACGCCGCCTTCACCGCCGCCGAGGTGTTCACATAGGTGACGATCGGCACGCCCGGATGCGCCTGCCGCAGCAACGCGATGTCTTCCGGCGTGATCGAATCCGCCAGCGAACAGCCCGCCGCCATGTCCGGGATCAACACTGTCTTCCCCGGATTGAGCAGCTTTGCCGTCTCCGCCATGAAGTGGACGCCGGCGAGCACGATGACATCCGCATCCACGTCGATCGCCTTGCGGGCGAGCGCGAGGCTGTCGCCGACGATATCCGCAACGCCATGGAAGATTTCCGGCGTCTGGTAGTTGTGAGCGAGGATGACGGCGTTGCGGGTGCGCTTGAGTTCAAGGATCGCTGCGACATCCGCCTCGTAGCTCATCCACTCCGCCTTCGGGATGACGCGGCTGACACGGTCGTAAAGCTGGGAAACCGAAACCGGAGAATTCATGAACAGCTCCTTTTATACTCGAAGTGAGTATATCCGGCGCAAAGAGATATTCTCGATTCGAGTTTATGTCAATTGCGTGAAAGCGGAAGTTTTGAACCGGACAGCGCACGCTCTTCGAGGACCGCGTGACGGTAGCGGAAAAGCTTGGCCGGCCGGCCGCCCGTCTCGCTGGTCGCCTCGCCGGTTTCCTCGATCAGCTCCTGCTGGTCGATCAGCCGGCGAAAATTCGGCTTGTGCAGGGTGAGCCCCGCCAGCGCCTCGACGGTGCGCTGCAATTGCGACAGCGTAAAACTCTCCGGCATCAATTCGAAGACGACCGGGCGGTATTTGATCTTGGCGCGCAGCCGCGCAATGCCTGTCGCCAGGATACGGCGGTGATCGGCAAACATCGAACGGCCGAAACTTTTGGCCGGCGGGCAGCCCGCCTCGGTCACCAACCCCGCCTCGTACATCAGCTCATAGCGCTGCAGGCCAAGATCCTCGTTCCAGACGGCGCCACCGAGGCCGAAGGCGAAATCGACGCGGCGCTGGCGGTGCTCGCGGCGTGCTGGTTCCGAGGCGATCCAACCCTCAAGACGCCCGGTGATGTCGGCCAGAATATCCGGCCCACCCCTGCGATGATCTTCCCAGGGGAAATATTCGTACCAGCCGTGCCAGCCCGGTTTGCCGGCGCCGGGTGCGGCCTGTTCGCGGACGAGGCCGAGATAGCTGATCGAGATCGTCCGCCCCTCGGCATCCTCGTGGGTCCGGTCGCGGTCGGCAAATGTATAGAGCTGTTCGAGATAACCGAGCGGATGGCCGGTCTGGTCCCTAACCCATTCCCGCAGCCCGGCCTGAAGGCTCCGGTGGCCGAGCTCGAAAGGCCCGGACGGAAGCGCATCTCCGGAGCGAACCGTCATCACGCGCGGCTCGTCGCCGGTGACGGCGGAAAGAACCGCGATCAGTTCCGCATGGGCAAGTCCGATGGTCAAGCAAACTCCGGGGTCCGTAACGTTGAAAGCCTATCTGGCATGGAAATCACGTTACGCGAACCCCGGCGTTCAAATCAAACAATATCAGCGACTTGGCCTACCTGATTTCGACCGCGACGTCGGCGACAGGTGGCACGCTCTTGATCAGCCCCATTTCCTGCATGAAGGCGGCGAAACGCTGGTAGCGGCCGTAGTCAAGTGCGGCCGGGCGCTTGGCAAAGCGCGGCAGCGTGTCGAAGAATGCCGTGCGGTTCAGTTCGTCGTCGAGGTTCGGATAGGCCTTGATGAAAAGCTGCCAGGCTTCCTGCGGATGGTTGGTGATGAAGATCGACGCCTGCTCGACCGCGTGCAGGAAGCGCGGCAGCCGGCTGTCGGCGGCAAAATCGCGGCGGGTGACGAAGATCAGCTCATCGTAGGCCGGAACGCCGTGCTCTTCCGGGAAAAATGCACGGCCCGCATGGCCTTCCAGTTTCATCTGGGTCAGCTCGAAATTGCGGAACCCGCCGAGCGTCGCATCGACCTTGCCGCCGATCAGCGACGGCGACAGGGAGAAATTGACGTTGATCAGTTCCACGTCGTCGTTGGAAAGACCTTCCGAGGCCAGCATGCGCTTCAGCATGGCATCCTCGAAACCGGTGACGGAGAAGCCGACCTTCTTGCCCTTCAGGTCCTTGAGGCTCTTGATCGGACCGTCCGCCAGAACCGTGACGGTGTTGAGCGGAGTTTCGACCAGCGTGCCGAACCGCACCAGCGGCAGGCCCGCCTCATGGTCGAGGTAGAGATTGGGCTGGTAGTGGATGCCGATGTCGGCCTGGCCTGCGGAAACCAAACGCGGCACCGCCGACGGATCGGATGGCGGGATCAGCTCAACATCGAGGTTCGCATCGGCAAACAGCCCACGCTCCTTGGCGATGACCATCGGCGCGTGATCCGGATTGACGAACCATTCGAGCAGCACGCTCAGCTTGTCGGCCGCCTGGGAGGGAGCCGGCGCGGCAAGGCCTGCCAGCGCGATGAAAGACGCGGTGAGGAAACGGATCATGATCGGACGGAACTCCTTGATGCGGATGAGGATGAAGGATCGGCTTCGCTGGCCCACGGAGCGAGACCGGCCGTCAGCCGGTCGATGAAAAGCCGCAAAATAAGGGTGAGGATGGCGAGTATGGTCATGGCCGCGAACACCGTATCGGTCTGCATGCGCGCATTGGCCTGGACCATCACGAAACCGAGCCCGCCGGACGCGCCGACCCATTCGCCGACCACCGCGCCGAGCGGCGCCAGCGGCGCCGCGACCCTGAGGCCCGAGACGAGGCTCGGGATCGCCAGCGGCACGCGCATCGACACCAGCGTCTGCCAGTGCGAGGCGCCCTCCAGAGAAACGGCATCGAGGATTTCCTGATCGGTGCGGCGAAGACCGTCGGCCAAGGCGGAGGCGACCGGAAAGAAGATGATGATCGTCGTCATCGCCACTTTCGAAGCGAGGCCGAAACCGAGCCAGAGAACCAGGATGGGCGCCAGCACGAAGACGGGGAAGGCCTGCAGGATCAGCACCATAGGCCAGACGAGCCGGCCAAGCCGCGGCAGCGCCGCGACACCGAAAGCGGTGGCGATCCCGAGACCGGCACCGATCACGAGCCCGAACACGATTTCCGTCAGCGTGACGAGACTGTTTTGCAGCAGGAAACCCGGCTGCCGTAGGAATGCGGAAGCGACCGCAGTCGGAGACGGCAGAATATAGCGGGGTGGAGCGAACAACCAGACGCCGGCCTGCCAGAAAGCCACAAGCAGGACGAGGCCAAGGAGCGCATGGGAGGCGCGCATGATGCTACGCGTCGAATCCAGACGCGACGGCCGGATATCCTTTTGGGACAACGGAAAGAATGGATGTCATCGGTCGATCTCCAGATCAGTCAATCACGGAGATCCAGGTGAAGCGGAGAAGAGAAAAATCGTCTTGTGACGCCTATTTCCGTTCCTACGCCGGCATGACCCGGATCAGGTTCAAGGGTCCGGCTCAGCGCCATCTCAGCATCGTCAAGATGCTCCCCTCGGAATAGGACGATAACTGTCGGTTTTCAGTATGCCTGTCAAGCGGGCCGGCCGGCCCGCCATCGTTTCCAATTCAGCGCGCGTAGAGCCTGTCGAGACGGACCACCCTGCCCACCAGCACCAGCGCGATGACCGTGAAGACGATCAGCACGGCCGAGATCGCATGCGCGGTCGGCTCCAGGCTGAAGGTCGATTCCGAATAGATGCGGACCGGCAGCGTCGTCAGGCGGGCGGTGGTGAGGAAGCTCGTCACCGTCACCTCGCCGAAGCTCAGGAGGAAGCCGACGATGCCGGCGGCAAACAGTCCCGGCGCCAGGCCCGGCATGATGATCAGCAAGAACCGTCGCGCCGGGCTTGCCCCGAGGCTTGCCGCCGCCTCTTCCTGCGCCCGGTCGAGCCCCATGACCGACGTGGTCAGAAGCGTGATGGCGAAGGGAAGGATGACGATCACGTGGATCGCCACGAGGCCGAGAAAGGGTGGGATGATCAGGTAGATCTGCAGCAGCCGCAGCATGCCGACGCCGATCGCCACATGCGGCAGCGACATCGGCAGCAGCCAGAAGGTCAGAAGCGCCGAGCGGCCCTTGAACGGATAACGGGCGAGCGCAAACGCCGCCGGCAGCGAGAGCGCCAGCGCCACCAGCATCGAGGTCACGGCAAGCCGCACCGACACCCAGAAGGCATCCGCATAGGTTCCCGCAAAGAACACCGCTTCGTACCATTTCAGCGTGAAACCCCGGAAGCCGGACGCGGTCGCCTGCGGCACGTCGTTGAAACTCTGGATGCAGACCAGCACCAGCGGCAGCAGCAGGAGCAGCAGCGAGGTGGCGAGCAGCAGTTTCGAAACGATCGGCCCGAGAATGTCGATGACCGGCACGATCCAGCGCGGAATGCTCCACGGATTGCTGGGCTTGCCCTTCAGCCACGGCATGAGGCGGTTGAGGAGATAGGCGCAGAGCGCCGCAAACGCGAGACCGGTCACGGTCATGATGATCGCAAGTGCTGCGGCAAGCGGCGCGTTGAGGTTCTTGATCGCCTCCTGCAGCACCAGCATACCTGTGGTCCAGACCTTCTTGCCGCCGAGCAGCGACGCGGACACATAGGCCGTGGTCGCCATCAGGAAAACGATGATGGCGCCGGACCGCAGGCCCGGCAGCGAAAGCGGCAGGTCCACCGTGAGGAACCGGACCGCCGGAGACGCGCCAAGGCTCTGGGCCGCCTCATGCACGCGGGGAGACGTATTCTGCAGGTTGTCGTAAAGCGCCAGCACCATGAACGGCAGAAACACCTGCGCAAGCGCGACGGCGACCGCGCCATGGGTGAACAGCATGTATCTCGCCGGCGGGATGCCGATCAGGCCGGTGACCGAATTGATCAGCCCTTCCGGCGCAAGCAGCAGGATGATGCCGAGCGAGCGCACCACGACATTGGTGAGCAGCGGAATGAGGATGACGGCGAAGGCGGCAGCGCGGTATTTTACCGGCATCCGCGCCAGCCAGTGGGCGAGCGGATAACCGAGAAGCGCGGTGATCACCGTAACGCCGAGGCCGAGCAGGATGGTTTCGGAAACGACGCCGAAATAGAAACTGTCGGAGACGATATCCCGGAACTGGGCGATCGACGGCGCCAGGAACAGCGGGCCGAAAGGATCGGGATACTCGTGCAGGGAGAGCACGAGGACCACGAACATCGGCGCCGCAAAGGACAGAAGCAGCCAAAGGGTGACCGGCGCTGCAAGCGCCGGTCCGATCCAACGGTTCATCCCGCGATCTCCCGATCGTATTTCGCCTGCCACTTGGCGCGGCTGGCATTGATCACGTCCCAATCGAAATCGACGAGCTTGGCGACATCGGCATCGCCGAGCACGAGCTTCGACTTGAGATCGTCCGGGACCGTGATGTTGCTGACGGTTGGGGAATAATAGATCTGGCGCGCATAGGCGAGCATGCAGGGCTCGGAGAGATGCAGGTTGATCCACTCTTCGGCGAGCTTCTGGTTCTTGGTGCCCTCGGTGATGCAGGCGACGTTCATCGAAAGCGCCTGCCCCTCGACCGGCTTGGCGATCGCAATATTCGGATTGCGCGATTCCACATAGGACTGGGTAAAACTGCCGAACTCGACCGAAAGGTCGGCGAGCTTCTGGTCGAACATTTCGAAGAGCTGCGCCTGGCTGCCCTGGATCGCCGCGAATGGCTTCAGTTCCTTGACCTTTTCGAAGGCGATGTCGGCATTCTTCTCGTCACCGCCCCAGACGCGGGCAGCCATCATCAGCGCGGAAATGCCTTCGGCGCCGAGACCGTCCGGCCAGGCGATGCGGCCCTTCCATTCCGGGTTCCACATGTCCTTCCAGGAGGTGATCGGCTTCGACGCCTTGGTCTTGTTATAGACGATCGTGCAGGGGTTGAAGGCAACGCCGTAACCGCCCTTGCGCGCGCTCGGATAGAGAGCCTCGAAGTTCTTGACGGCCGGCGTCGGCGCCTGGGTCACGCCGTCCTTCACGGCCTGCCGGCTTTCGAAGATGTTGAGGTAGAGCACGTCGAAGCTCGGGCGGCCGCGCTCGGCATAGGCGCGGGCACGGCGATCGCCGGTGCCGCCGAGGACGTAGCTGACCTTGCAGCCGTATTTCTCGACCAGCGGCTTCTCGACGTGTTCCTTGACGATCTTTTCCTGAGCGCCGCCCCAGATGCCGACGACGAGTTCGTCGCCCTTCTTGGGCTCCTGAGCGGCGGCGGGACGGATGATGTGGAACGGTGCGGCAAGGCCGGCACCGGCAATCAGCTTGTTGAATGTACGACGCGAGAGAGTCATTTCTTGGTTCCCCTTTTTCGGTCAGATGAATGTGGCGCCACCCGGCTGGGTCTGGATGCTGCACGGCGTCCCGAGGGGCGGAGGCGGCATATCCGAAGGCACGATCAGGCGGATCGTGCCGCATGCGGATTGGATATCGGCTTCATACGTGTCGCCGAGGAAAGCGGAATTGACGAGCGTGCCGGAGACGTGCAGCGGCCCCGGCCCGTCGGAGAGCCTGAGGCGCGAGGCGCGCAGCACGAGACGGGTCGCACCGGAAGGTGCGCCTTCGCATGTCAGCCCCGGCGCGGTGAACAGGCCATTCTCGGTCTTGCCCTCGATCACCGTGCGGGCGCCGAGGAAGGAGGCGGTGAACGGCGAATGTGGGCGGTCACAGAGCGTTACCGGCGTGCCGATCTCGGCGAGCAGGCCCTTGTTCATCACCGCCACCCGGTCCGACATGGCAAGCGCCTCCTGCTGGTCGTGGGTGACGAAGACGGTGGTGATGCCGAGCCGCTGTTGCAGCGTGCGGATTTCGGTGCGCATGTCGGCGCGCAGATGAGCGTCGAGATTGGACAGCGGCTCGTCGAGGAGCAGCACGTCCGGCTCGATCACCAGAGCGCGGGCAAGCGCCACGCGCTGCTGCTGGCCGCCGGAAAGCTGGCCCGGATAGCGATCGTAGTAGGCGCCGAGCCCAACCGTATCCAGTGCGGCGGCGGCGCGCGCCCGGCATTCGGCCTTGCCCACATGGCGCATGCGCAGCCCGAAACCGACATTGTCGAGCGCCGTCAGATGCGGAAACAGCGCGTAGGACTGGAAGACGACGCCGATATTGCGGGTATGCACCGGGCGCCTGCTGATGTCCTCGCCGTTGAGGATGATACGGCCTTCCGACGGCTGCACGAAGCCGGCGATCATCCGAAGCGTCGTCGTCTTGCCGCAGCCGGACGGCCCGAGCAGCGACAGGAGTTCACCCTTGGCGACCTCGATCGTGAGGCCGCTGACGGCGACGGAATCACCGTAGGTCGCCGTGATGTTGTCGAGCGTCAGGTAGTGCTTATGCGACATTGTCGAGAGCCTCGGGCATGATCAGGCGGGAGCGGGTCGTCCCGCCATGGCAGATGGAAATCGTGATGGGCCGGCGCGCCATCTCGGGCACGGAAGCGAACGGCCTGTCGCCGGGATGAATTTCGAAAACCGGCGCGCCGGCGCCCTGAAGCGAGAGCCGCAAGGCAAAACCTTCCGGGACGGTGACGCAGACCGGGCGCAGGCTGATGCGGGCCGAAAACCGTCGATCGCCCTCGAAGCGGGCATAACCGGTGCTCAGCACCCTCGCCTCTCCCGATGGGCCAACCAGCGAAAGCGCTGCGCAAAGGTCAAAACCTTCGGACCGCGTCTCGACCTCGATCTCGGCCAGGGCCTCGCCGGCGAAGAACCGCGCCGCCTTGAAGGGCTGGCTGGTATAGACGGCGACATCGGCGCGGTTGTCGTGCCCGCTGCGATCGGCAAAACCCGCCGGGGTTCCCAGGTGTCCGCCGACAAGCGGCGTGGGACGGGTCGGATCGTGGACGAAGGTGTCGCGGGCTTCCGCGCCGCTTTCCATCGAAAGACTGCCGTCGCTCACCATTGCCGCGCCGAGGCCTGACGAAGAGAGAAAAAAATCGGCCTCGGAGGTGACGGGGCGATCTGCAAGATCGAACCAGCGCCGCCGCCCCATGTCGAACAGCCGGACCGGCTGCGGCTTTTCGCCAAAACCCTTGAGATAGAAATCGAAGAAGGCGAGTTGCGCACGGTCGATCGAGAATTCCGCATCCGGCCCCATGTCAGTCGCACCGCTGGCTCGGTTCCAGGGCGCATGCGCCCAGGGGCCGATCACCAGATGGGTGCTGTCCCCATTCCTGGCCCGGAACGCGGCATCGGCAGCCCATGTGCCCTGGAGCAGGAAGTCCGCCCAGCCGCCGGTATGGAGAACCGGGATGTCGAGCGGATCATCGGCCAGCAGCACGCCGGGCGATGCCGCGTCCCAATAGTCCTTGTCATCCGCCACCCACTTTGCGAGATGCGATATGCCGGGCCTGGAGACCAGCAGGTCCCGAAGGGCCACATCGTCTCCGGCCGCGCCGATCTCCGCATAGGTCCTGGCATCCTCGCGCCGCGCCGCCGTCAGCCGCGCCATCTGCGCCGCCCAGCCGGCATTGAGCCCGAGCCGGAAGGCATTGCCCTCATAGGCCCAGTCGTCGCGCGGCATCCACGAGCCCATCGAAGGCGCGATCGCATCCGGCCGCACGCTCCCTTTGCCAGCGATGGCGAAATACTGTGTCACCGCCTGGTAACTGAAGCCGTAGAGGCCGAGCTTGCCGTTGCTTCCCGGCAATGCTGACGCCCATTCCAGCGTTCGCGCCCCGTCCGCGATCTCGCTGACAAAGGCCTCGAAGACGCCACCGGAATCGCCGCAGCCGCGCACGTCCTGGATGACCACGATATAACCGTGGGCGGCATACCAAGAGGGATGCGCCAGCACGAGGGTGGAGGCGATGGCCCGCCCATAGGGCTGCCGCATCAGCAGGACCGGGAACGTACCCTCCGCCTGCGGACGATAGATATCGGACACCAGCACCACGCCGTCATCAAGCAGAAGCTCGCCCCTTTCGGGGCCGGCAACGCCGTATGGTGCGCGGGCTGTCGTCAAGTCATCAACCCTTGTACATGGTTTTCGAGGTGATCCGGTCGAGCGGGAAATCCAGCACTTCCTTGATCAGCTTCAGGAGGTTGGCGGCGCTGCGCTCGACATAGAGACGACCGCGCTCGGCATCGCCGGCCGCCGCGTTGCCGCAGGCGCCGGAGGGCTGCACGTCCTGGGTCTGCCAGCCGTAACCGATCCGGCCTTCCGGCATCAACAAACCGCCGGCCGCTTCGAGTTCGACGGAGACCGGCACGAAATCCTCGGCATATTGCATGTCGATCAGCTCGCGATGCAGATGCAGCATGACGCTGGTCTCCGCCTCGCCGCCATGGATGCCGTGCTTCATCTCGTGGGCGCTGAACAGATCCGAGAAGTCGGCCCCGGCACTCGCCCAGGCGCTGACGGCGAACATGTCGAGCTTGATGCGCAGCTCGCGGCAGACGATATCCATCACCTGCGGCTGGCCGCCATGCGAATTGACAAAGATGATCTTGCGGCAGCCGGCTCGGTTGACGCTTTCGCCGAGTTCGAACCACATCTTGGCGAGCGTGTCGTAGTTGAAGGTGAGCGTGCCCGGATAGGCGGTATGCTCGACCGACTTCCCGACCGGCATCATCGGCAGCACCAGCACCGGCAGCTCATCTTCCATCAGCTCGACCGAGCGGGCAACGACACCGGCATTGATCGCGGCATCGACGCGCACCGGAAGATGCGGCCCGTGCTGCTCGACTGCGGCGATCGGCAGGATCGCCACGAACTTCTCCATCTCGAATTCGGAGAAATCCTTTGCCGTGTGGTCCCACCACCAATGCGATTTCAGTTTCATGGTCATGTCCTCGATTGTCGCTCAGGCCGCAGCGGCGCGTGCCGCCAGCTCCGCCTTGGCGATCTTGCCGGTGGGGGTCATGGGAAGTTCGGTCAGCGAAATGACCGTCATCACCGACAGGTCATAGGGAACGGTCGCCGCGATCTGCGCTTTGGCCGCCTCCCCGTCGATGGGGGCTGCAGCCTGCACAAAGGCGACCGGCCGGGTTTTCATCGCGGCATCGGGCACGCCGACGACCGCCGCCTGCTCGATGCCATCAACCGTCGAAAGCGCCTCTTCCACATCGCGCGGATACCAGGTCCTGCCGCCGACTTCGAGGAGCTCGGAGCGACGTCCCATCATGGTGACAAAGCCGTGCTGGTCCATCGTGCCGATATCGCCGGTCCACAGCCAGCCGTCGCGCAACGTCTCGGCGGTCTTTTCGGGCCTGCCCCAGTAACCCCACATGAAGCCACCACGAAGCGCGATCTCGCCGACCGAACCGCAGGCAAGTTCGCTGCCGTCGGAATTGAGGATGCGGACCTCCTTGTCCGGCAGCGGCATGCCGGCGCGACGGGTCTCGATATCGGCGGCATCGAGCTTCGGGAAACCGAGCGCCACGAAACCGCCGAGCTCGGACTGGCCGTAGCTTTCGACCAGCGGCAGCTTCAGCTTCTCCTGCCAGCCCGCCTTCAGGACCGGCGGAACCGGACCGCCTCCGGACATGCTCATGCGCAACTTCGCCGGCGCATGGCCTCGGATGGCGGCCTCGTTGAGCACGTCGGTTAGAATAGGCGGATTGGCGATCAGCATGGTGGCGCCGCGTGCTTCCAGCGCATCGAACCCGGTCGCTTGGGTCCAGCGGCCCATGACGTTGATCGCAGCGCCTCGGGAAAGCTGCGGCAGGAGATTGCCGACCAACTGGTAGGAACTCGACAAGGCGCTTGGGCCGAAGGAAACGTCGTCCGCCGTGATCTGCAGCCGCTCGGCGATGCAGCGTGTCGCCCGTACCGTCGGCTCGTGCTTCAGGCAGGCGCCCTTCGGCTTGCCGGTCGTTCCGGACGTGTAGGAAAGATGCGCGATGGCGTCTTCATTGCCCGGATCGGCAGGCGCCGGCAGAGCTGCCGCCATAAGGTCCGGCAGCGAATGCGCGCCCGGCTGCGGGCCGTCCATGCAGATCAATGCCCGGATTGTCGGCACGCCAGCTGCTGCCGCACTCACCTGCTCATGCTTGTCATGGGTATAAACGACCACGGTCGGCTGGTGATCGCCGAAATAATAGGCAAGTTCGTCGGCGAACTTGACGTTTACGAGGGCTGAAATCGCCCCGAGCCGCCAGCAGCCGAGCATTACGGTCAGGTAGTCCATGCCGTTATGGGCAAAGATCGTCACCCGATCGCCCGGCTTGACGCCGAAACTGTGCAGCGCGCCCGCAGCCCGCTCCATCGCATCGACTGCCTGCGCATAGGTCAGGCTCTTGTCGCGATCGACCCAGTGAAAGCAGGCGTGGTCGGGATCACGATTGGCCCCATCCACGAGAAGAGTGTGCATCAACATCTGAAATTCCCCGGCACTACATAAGCCTGCCCAATTCTTCAGCAGACAAAAACTCTGCCTGCAGCATGGGCAAATTTATTCCGCGGGTGAATGCCATGGCCGTCGATAGCGGGTATATCCGTTTGCTTATACTCGGTGCGCCTCAGGAGACCACCCGAAGCGGGATCCCCGAGGGCAACGGATGAAGCGTCTGGTCGAAACGGCGAGCGACGGTGCGGATGACGTTGCGCAGCCACCGGTTGGCGCCGCTGTTGTGAGCCCGCTCGTGCCACAGAAGATAGAGGTTCATCTGGTCGAACTCCCGCGGCGCCTCGACGAGCCGCAGGTGATCGGTCGGCGCGTTGGCGACGATATATTCGGCATAGGGTCGCGCGGTGGTGAAGATCAGGTCCGTTTCGGCCAGAATGGCCGGGATCAGCGCATATTCGGGGACCGACATGGCGATGTGGCGGCGCATCCCGAGCTGCGCCAGCCGGCCGTCGATGGGACTGTAGACGGCATTCGAGCCGGGCGTCGGCGAGACATGGTCGGCATCGAGATAGTCCTCCAGCAGGAGGCGTCCGCGCTTGGCGATCGGGTTCGACTTCTGCACCACGCAGGCGATGTCGCAATGGAGGAGCGTGCTCGACTTCAGGCTCTGCTGCGGTGCCGGCCAGTTGCCGATCACCATGTCGACCCTGCCCGAGCCGAGGTCCTCGATCAGGTCGCTCTGCTCGGAGGGCGCGAAGAAATCGACCGATATGCCGGGAGCTTCCTTTCGGATGCTGGTTGCGATCGGCGGGATGAGGAAGGTCCCGAAGCAGTTGACCGCGGCGATCCGCATCCGGCTGTGCACCATGCCCGGATCGAACTGGCTGCTGCGGTTGAGCGTATCCAGGAGACCTTCGAGCATGGTGGCGATCGACGCCATCACCTCCTCGCCCCTCTCGGTCAGCACCAGTTTCTGGCCGCTGCGCACGAGAAGCGGATCGGAGAAAATCTCACGCGCCTTCTTGAGGCAGGCGCTGACCGCGGGCTGGCTGTGCCCGAGCAGCACCGCGACCTTGGAGACATTGCGCTCCCTGAGCAGCAGATAGGTGGTGCGCAGCAACCTGACGTCGATCGAGGGATTGATGTTCGCGTACACGGCCGTTTCCTCCTGCAGGGACAACCGTTTTACGAAGCAAGCGACGTGCCAAGCAGGCCGCCTTCGTTCGCGCAAGCAGGCGCGAAACACGAAACGCGGACAACCGGGTTGTCCGCGTTTCGAAACTCATGACCCTGCGGAGTCTGCCGGCTCAGGCGGCCTGGCTGACGGCACCCAACGGGATCTCGACGTCGATCTCGAGGATCGTGACGTTCTCGTCACGGTCCATCTTGACCTGCACCTTGTCGCTGTCGACCTGCACATGCTTGGCGATCACTGCAAGGATCTCCTCGCGAAGCAGGGATACGAGGTCCGAGCCGCTCGACGAGCGCTCGTGGGCGAGAAGCACCTGCAGGCGTTCACGCGCCGTCGGTGCGGAGCGCTGCTTGCGGAAGAGGTTGAATATCGTCATGCGGCCCTCCGTGCGAAGATCTTGCCGAATATCCCTCGCTTCTCCCCGGGGATGGTGATCGGCAGAACCTCTCCTGCGAGCCGGCGTGCGGCTTCGAAATAAGCCATGGCCGGCGCGCTGCGGGCGTCCGCCAGGGTGACCGGCGAACCGATGTTGGAGGCACGCAAAACGTCCATGCTCTCCGGGATGATGCCGATGAGCGGGATGGACAGGATTTCCAGCACGTCCTCGACCTTGAGCATATCCCCCCGCTCGGCGCGGTTGGCATCGTAGCGCGTCAGAAGCAGGTGCTTTTCCATGCGCTCGCCGCGTTCGGCCTTCATCGTCTTCGAATCCAGCAGGCCGATGATGCGGTCCGAGTCGCGGACGGACGAGACTTCCGGGTTGGTGACAACCACCGCCATGTCGGCGTGGCGCATGGCGAGCGTGGCACCGCTCTCGATCCCGGCCGGGCTGTCGCAGATAACCCAGTCGAAGACCCGCTTCAGCTCGGTGATGACCCGCTCGACCCCCTCGGGCGTCAAGTTGTCCTTGTCGCGCGTCTGCGATGCCGGCAGCAGGAACAGCGTTTCCAGCCGCTTGTCGCGGATCAGCGCCTGCGTGAGCTTGGCTTCGCCCTGGATGACGTTGATCAGGTCGTAGACGACCCGGCGCTCGGCGCCCATCACCAGGTCGAGATTACGCAGCCCGACGTCGAAATCGACGACGACCACCCGCTCGTTTCGCTGGGCCAGAGCCGCTCCAAGTGCGGCAGTCGAGGTCGTCTTGCCCACCCCGCCCTTGCCTGAAGTGACTACGATGACTTTCCCCATCTTGCTCTCCTGTTTGCTGGCCGGTTCGGCTCAAATAAGTTTCTCTGCCATGATCGAATCCCCTTCGAGCCAAAGCTGGACCGAATGTCCGCGAAGGCCGGGGGCCATGTCGTCCGCCATCTTGTAGATGCCGTCGATTGCGAGCAGCTCCGCCTCGAGCTTGCGGCAGAAGATGCGCGCCGATGCGTTTCCGAGCGATCCCGCCATGGCCCTGCCGCGCAGGGTTCCGTAGATATGGATCGATCCGCCGGCGATGATTTCAGCCCCGGAAGCGACCGATCCGATGATCGTCACGTCGCCTTCGGGAAAGATCACCGACTGTCCCGACCGCACCGGCTCGCGGATGACGATGGACTGCAAGGTCGGACGCGCCTCGGGCACTGACGGCTTCGGCTCGCTGTTGCGCAGCTCGATGATCGGCTCCTTGGCGACGGCCTCGTCGGAAACCGGCCGGCCACCTTTCAGTGCCGGAGGCATCCCAGGCCCCAGGATCGAAGGGCGACCGCCTTCGATCCCCATGATATTGACGTTGCGCCCGGCAAGCTCGGTTATGAGCTCCTTGAGCTGGGTGCGATCGATCGGCAGGTCGCTGACATCCAGCACGACCGGCCGGCCCAGGAAGAAACCTGCGGAGCGCGCGGCCAGATCGTCCAGCCTGACAAGCCAGTCGTCGAACGGAAGATCGGGGGCAAGGACGACCGCCAGAAAAGAACGGCCCTTGATGCGGATAGAGCGAGCGTCTGTTAGCATTTTGGTCATCTGCGTAAAGAAATCGTTGATCTTTTTTTAGCGCCGACATGGTTAACAAAGAGTAAACGGAGGCCCCTCGGAGGGCCCGGTTTTAACCGATCGTTACGATATTCCTTGCCCGTCAGGCTCACCTCGGCGGGCGTCACCTTCGCAACGGCGAAAAGGCCGGGCCCGAGGAGAAACAGGGCCGGCCAACAAGACCCATACGCGCCGGACACGCATCATCTCTCCTAGTGTTTTCCGTGATGGTCGCGTTCCAAACCGCTATGCGGGGTTCGGCCCTGCGGCGCGAATCTGCAGTCGCTCGTCGCGAATCGCAGGCTGATTCCGGCAGGCGCCACCGTCTTGCAGGCAACACCGCAACGACCGCCTCACTCCGCCCTCCTTTTCAGGCGGGAATCAATTTTCAGGCAGGAATCAATGTCATCGGAACCTGCGCAAGCTGGTACCGTCAAACACGCGGAATTCTGAATTCTGGAAAACTACCGAGGCCCCAAAACGAAAAAGCCTGCCGCGGGAGGAGGTGCGGCAGGCTTTCCGAAAAGAACCGAACAGCGGCTGGGAGGAGGAGTGCCGCTATTCCTACAGACGTCCCTGGGAGGAGGAGTGGGCCGCCTGATAACACGAAGCTCTGCGGGAGGAGGTGCATCGCTTCGATAAGTATGACTATACAGCCATCCGGCTCGATTGATACCCACTATGTTGCAGTGCAGCTATACGTAAAATGCATACCGGAACAGGAAGCCCGAAGAGATCCGGGCCGCCGCAGGCCTTCGACACGAAAACGCCCGCGGCAATAGCGGGCGTCACGTAAATTCCGGCGGAGATAGTGCGGTTAGCGACCGATGGCTGCGCGGGCGACGTTGCGGATGTCGGCGCGGTCAATTCCGAGGTCCTGCAGCTCGCGGCTGGTCATACGGCCAAGTTCGGTGACGGTCTGACGATACTTGCGCCAGTTGTTGAAAGAGCGTGCTACGTTCATGATCGGGTCCCTTTCCTGAGACTGTCTGACGTCAGCAACCGTTCTTGGCTCCGGCGTCGTTCGGTGACTGTGATATAGGCGTCCGGAACTGCCTGGAAAAGCAACAATACCTCACGTCACCCATGCATAGCGCGCATTGATACTGAGACTATGCCTCGTTCGATGCCGCAGCGCACACCATGATCATCTCCACCTTGAGGTTGGGATTGGCGAGCCGCGCTTCGAAACAGGCACGGGCGGGCGGCGCCATGCCCGAAACCCAGGCATCCCAGACCTCGTTCATTTCGGCATAACCGTCCATGTCGGCAAGCATGATGGCGCAGAAGATCAGGCCCTGCTTGGCGCTGCCGATTTCGGCAAGACGCGCTTCGGCCTTGGCGAGCAGCTGCCGGGTCTGTTCGGCGACGCTCAAATCCCCGTCATAGGGCGACTGGGGCGTCACCGCGAAATAACCGGTGCCTTGATGCACGACAGCCGAACTTCCGCGGCTGCCGACACCGAAACGCTGGATGATGGAAGAGAAGTCCTGGATCATGAAAAGCCTGTACTGGTTTTGAACGATGACGAGATGTGACCGCAACGCGAGCGGCGGCAACGAAGCCGCCGCCAGGATACCTGCATAGATCTTGGTCGGCTTCCAGACTTATTCGGCGGGGATCGAGCACTCGTCGGGTCGTTCCTGCTCGGCGATTGCTATTTCGCCATGCTTGCTGATAGTGCGGGACGGGACCCGCGTCTGCAGGCCGGAACTGCGACGGCCCCCTTCCCTTTCTACGGAGATGATCATGACACGTCCCCCGCGCCGGCCCGTCAATCCGCTCGATGCTGCAGAGGCTCTGTTTGCGCCGGCCAAGAAATCGGCCCCGGCTCCCGCGGTCGAACGGCGAGCGCCGCCGAATGTGAAGGAACTTGTGTCCCTGAAGCTCGACAGCGACGTGCTCGCCTATTTCCAGGAGGATGGCCCCGGCTGGCAGGATCGCATCAACGAGGCGCTCCGTGAATCGATGAACGACAAGGGGTGAATGACGGGGAGCGCCTCGCGGACCTCGACGAGCCACGCGACCTCTTCGGCATGCTGCTCCGGCGCGAAGTCTCGCGGAAAGCATCGCTGCTGAACTCGATTCCGAACGGATATCCCCCGCTACGGGCGCGCTCACCTTTCACATGTCTTCGTCGAGGAATCGAGCAGACTTATTGGAGCATTCCCGCTTCGAGCGCGGCGGACAGAAATGTCTCGCGTGCAGCCGCCGCGTCTATCTGTCTTCGCAGCGCGGCGGAGCAGACCTCGGTCGCCGCTCTGTAGCGTTCGTTGCGCGCCGCCGGCCACTTGTTGGTGAGATAGATCAAGGCCTCTGCGGGCGTTCGAATAATCTCAGGAGACCGCCGCCCGACCGCCACGACCACCGGCTCCGGCCAGTTCGGATCGCTTTTCACCCGTTTTTTCATGCATTCCCTCCCCCTGCAGGCCAAACCTTGCAGACCGGAGTGTGCCACGGCTTCCGCCGCCTATCTATTTGACCTGACTTACATCATTAGAAGTAGAGCATCGACGCTTGTGATCACCGACTGGCACCACAGCATCTTCCTTTTGCGCTAACATGCACTAGTTCCCTTTTCATAATCCAACAGCCACGCAGTGAATGACCAGCCCTGAGGACAGATCCAAGAACCCGGATGAACATGCCCCCAGCGAGCCTGCGCGCGTGGCTGACAGAGAAGCCGTACCAGAAGGTGCGCCGGAAACGGACGGTCGTCGCGACGAGCGTACGCATTCGGGCAAACCGCCAGACGAACCGACAGCGGGCGACAACCCTGCTCCGGCTTTCGGGCAAAGCGGACGGGCCATCCGTGAATTGCTGGCCGCGCTCCGCCATGATCTTGGAACGTCGTGGCAATCAGGCTCGCTGCGGATAAGGAACGCCGCAGCCACTCTTCGGGAGAAATTCGCAAGACCGAAAGAGCAAGAACCAGATCCGACATCCACAGCGGCGGCGGAGCGCTTTTCAGCCTTCCGCGGTAAAGCCCTATTCCAGATAAAAGCCTGGCGGCCTTGGCGGCACTTTTCAAGACAGAACCGGCCCTCCGGGCGGTGGTCTTGGATAAACGTTGCCGCACTCGCATCCTTCACCTGCGTCCTCATGCTGGCTGGCGTTCTGACATGGGCGCTGAAGGACGTGCCCTGGCGGGAGATTGCCGCGGGCACGTTGAAGCCGGTCATCGTGCTGGAAACGGCGGATGGCGCCCCGCTTGTCCGGCAGGGTCCCTATCAGGGACCGTATGCCGCTTACGGCCAGTTTCCGCAGTCCCTCATCGAGGCCGTCCTGTCGATCGAGGACAGGCGGTTCATGAGCCACTACGGTATCGATCCCCAGGGTATCGGGCGGGCGCTGATCCGGAATTTTCAGGCGGGCTCGGTCGCCCAGGGCGGAAGCACGATCACGCAGCAATTGATCAAGGTGCAGTATCTGGAAAGCGACCGAACGCTGAAGCGGAAGATCCAGGAGGTGGTCATTGCATTCTGGCTCGAATGGAAGCTCGGCAAGCAGGAAATCCTCACCCGGTATCTGAACGCGGCTTACCTCGGCTCGGGTGCCACCGGAATGCCGGCCGCCGCGCGGATCTACTTCAACAAGGACATCGGAGACCTCGACGTCTCGGAGTCTGCAATGCTCGCCGGTCTCCTGAAGGCACCGAGCCAACTGAACCCCATCGCCAATTTCGAAGGTGCCCGTCAGCGAACGGCGACGGTGCTCGCCGCAATGGTGGCCAACGGCAAGCTGACGCCCGACGAAGCCGCGGCCGCCAAGGCGGAGTTCGGCAAACTTCGCCCGACAACACCGACGCCCCGCTCGGGGAGCTGGTTTGCCGATTGGATATCGCCGCAGGCAAGCGAGATCGCCGGCACCTCGCCGGGATCGACGACGGTCCGCACAACGCTCGTGCCCCGTCTGCAGCGCATTGCCGAAAGGGTTGTTACGCAGGCTCTGGACGAAGACGGAAAGACGCTCGGTGCAAGCCAGGCGGCGCTGGTGGCAATGACCCCCGAAGGCGCGGTCGTCGCCATGGTCGGCGGCCATGATTACAAGACGAGCCAGTTCAACCGCGCGGTCACGGCAATGCGGCAGCCCGGCTCCACGTTCAAGCTGTTCGTCTATTACGCCGCCCTGAAAAAAGGACTGACCCTTTTCGACCGCGTCCTCGACGCCCCGATCGAGATTGACGGCTGGTCGCCTGAAAACTCCGGTGGCGGTTACCGCGGCTGGGTGACATTGGCGGAAGCTTTTGCCCGTTCGTTGAATGCCGCAACAGTCGCACTGGCACAGGACGTCGGGCTCGATAACGTCGCTGCGGCCGCCAAGGAACTCGGCATCGACACGCCGCTCGCGCCGACCCCATCCCTCGCGCTCGGCACTTCGGAGGTCAATCTGCTCGATCTCACCAGTGCCTATGCGTCGGTTCGTCTGGGGAAGGCACCGGTCGAGCCTTGGGGGATTATCGATTTTCAGGCGGCGGGCCAATCCCAGGCCTTCAGGGTGGGCGAAAAGACCGCGCCTTCGATCGATCTGTCGCCATACCAGTCCGACCTCCTTGGACTGCTGCAGCTCGTCGTCGAACGCGGCACGGGCCGCGACGCGGATCCCGGCACGTTCGCCGCCGGCAAGACAGGCACCAGCCAGAACAATCGCGATGCCTGGTTTGTCGGCTTCACCGAGCCACTGGTCGTCGGCGTCTGGGTCGGCAATGACGACGACACGCCGATGAAAGGCGTGACGGGCGGTTCGCTTCCGGCTCGGATCTGGCGGGATTTCATCCGCGCGGCGATGGCCGAGCCCGCTCCTGATTTCGATCTGGAAAAGGGGCTGGCAGCAGGCAAGCCGGGGACCGCGCCCTCCTGCAACATCACGGCCTGCTCCCGCAGCTACCGGTCTTTCCGGGCCTCCGACTGCACCTATCAACCTTTTCGCGGCGAGCGCAGGCTTTGCGAAAAGTGAAGGCCGGCACTCGGGGACGCCGATCGGCGGCGCATGCCATCGAGCAAATTTCCAAAGCCGGACGAAAGTTCGAGATTCAACAAAAAACGACCGCGCTGTGATTGCCCGGCGAATGAAGCTTTGCTAGAGCAACTCGCATTCCGTGAGCGGCGCCATCGCCGCCATCATGGTGGGGCGTCGCCAAGCGGTAAGGCAACGGTTTTTGGTACCGTCATCCCTGGTTCGAATCCAGGCGCCCCAGCCACTTGTTTGTGGCCCATTCTGTCAGTCATTGGTGCCGGAACCGGCCAATCGTAAATCCGCAGGCCACGTGTTTACCGTCGCCTTTGCGCCGCGCCATGATTTGCGGCTGTACCTATTTCCCGCACTGTTCCGTCACACCCGGCCAAGCCGCGTACCGGCCGCGAACCTTGTGGTGCTGATGAGAACTGCAATCGTCCGGGTAACCGGGAGAACCGGGCATAGCCCTCGGCCTACCGCTAATTGACGACCCCATCGCCCATCTGATGAGCCGCATCCGAATTGCGCTCAGAATATCGGTATGGCTTTATAACCAAACAGCCGGAAATTCAGGATTATGAGGAATTTGTGCGCTTCGAGAGTACGATCATTGAAGATGTACTTCTTTTAACGTCGAAGAAATTCGGCGATCCTCGAGGCTATTTCATGGAAACGTTTCGAAAAAACCTCTTTGAATCAGAAGTAGGTTCTTTCACGTTTGTCCAGGACAACCGGTCTTACTCGGCAGAGGCGGGAACGGTTCGTGGTCTGCACTTTCAGATCCAACCTTGCTCACAAGGTAAACTCGTGTCGTGTTCGAGTGGCGCGTTTCTGGATGTGGCGGTTGATATCCGTATCGGATCGCCGACATACGGGAAGTTCGTCGCGGTTGAACTATCGGCCGAAAATGCCCTCCAGCTTTGGCTGCCTCCAGGTTTCGCACATGGGTTTTGCACGCTGACGGCGGATACGGTGATCACCTACAAAGTGACTGACTATTACAGCGCCGAACACGAACGCGGCCTGCTTTGGAATGATCCGGAGATTGGGATCGAATGGCCAGTCGCGGCAGACAAGGCAATCCTGTCGGAGAAGGATCGGGACCAGCCCAAGCTCTCCGAACTTCAATCCAACTTTATCTATGCCGTCAACGATGAATTCGGCAGACTCAGTCGGAGCCGGTGACGAGAACTTTGGGGGTAGTCGAAAGCATGCGCGTGCTTGTTACGGGTGGGGCAGGTTTCATCGGATCGGCGGTCGTCCGCCATCTCGTGCTCGAAAAGGGATACGACGTCCTGAATATCGACAAACTGACCTATGCCGGCACGTTGAGCTCGCTCAGGTCGGTTGAGGACAGGCCCTCCTACCGGTTTCTCAAGATCGATATATGCGATGCCGCGGCGATTGCCTCCGCGATGTCGACGTTCAGACCGGACCGGGTGATGCATCTGGCTGCCGAAAGCCATGTCGACCGTTCCATCCTCGGCGCACGGCAATTCGTTGAAACCAACATACTCGGCTCTTTCACCATGCTCGAATGCGCGCGCGCATATTGGCAGGCACTTCTTCCCCAGGACCAAGGCCACTTCCGCTTCCTGCATGTCTCGACCGACGAGGTCTACGGCTCCCTCGGAGCGGAGGGCGCGTTCTCGGAAACAACGCCCTACGATCCAAGCTCGCCCTATTCGGCATCGAAGGCAGCATCGGACCATCTCGCCAAGGCATGGGCACGAACCTACGGAATGCCGGTCATCGTCTCCAACTGCTCGAACAACTACGGGCCTTACCATTTCCCGGAAAAACTCATCCCGTTGATCATCCTGAACGCACTGGAGGGCAAGCCCCTCCCGGTTTATGGAAACGGGACCAACATCCGCGACTGGCTTTATGTGGAGGATCACGCCCGGGCGCTGGATCTCATCGCCGAGCGAGGCAGGGTTGGAGAAACCTACAATGTCGGAGGCCGGAACGAGCGCAGCAATATCGATGTCGTGAAGCGGATATGCGCGATCCTCGACGATCTGCAGGCGCTCGGACGCCCCCACGAAAACCTGATCCAGTTCGTGGCCGACCGGCCCGGACATGATGTGCGTTATGCGATCGACGCGACCAAGCTGGAAACCGAACTGGGCTGGAGGGCAAGGGAAAGCTTCGAGACCGGGATCGAAAAGACGGTGCGCTGGTATCTCGACAATGAATGGTGGTGGGCGCCGCTCCGAAAAGGGTATGACGGCAGCCGCCTCGGGCTCCTCAAGGCCGGGGCCGGATGATGCGCGAACCCAGGCGATACGTGGTAACCGGGCTGAATGGACAGGTCGTCCGATCCCTCATCGAAACCGCGATCGGGCAAGGCGAGGTCGAGATTATTCCGCTCGGCCGCCCCGATCTCGATCTGGCTAGGCCGGAGACCATCGCGGCGACGGTCGAGGCCGCCCGTCCCGACCTGATCGTCTCCGCGGCTGCCTTCACGGGTGTCGACCAGGCCGAAATTGAAAGGGCGACGGCGTTTGCCGTCAACGCCGCAGGCCCGGCGGAACTGGCGCGGGTAGCGAAAACGCTGCGTGTCCCGATCGTTCATCTGTCCACGGACTATGTCTTCGACGGCAGCAAGGCCTCTCCCTATGTCGAATCCGATCCGGTCGCGCCGCTGGGCGTCTATGGCCGAGACAAACTGGTGGGCGAGCGGAACGTCGCCGCGGCAACCGACAATCATGCGATCCTTCGCACCGCCTGGGTCTACAGCCCGTTCAGCCGGAACTTCCTGCGTACGATGCTGAAGGCCGCTGAGACAAGGGAAGAGGTGCAAGTCGTCGACGATCAGATCGGCAACCCGACTTCGGCACTCGATATCGCCGAAGCCGTCATGGTGGTCGGGCAGAACCTGCTGGCTTCGAACAATCCCGCCTTGCGCGGCGTCTTTCATATGGCAGGAACGGGCGCGGCGACTTGGGCGGATTTCGCAGACGAGATCTTCAGGATTTCGGGCGCGAATGGTGGACCTTCGGCAAGGGTCGTCCGCATCCCCACCAGCGCCTATCCGACACCGGCTCGACGGCCGGCCAATTCACAACTGGACTGCTCAAAATTGTACAGGCGCCACGGCATCGTCATGCCGGATTGGCGGGGCTCGGCGGGAGATGTCGTCAGGCGCCTCCTGCAGCCGCTTGACCTTGAAAACAGAAAATACGGGAGGTGAGTTGATGAAGGGGATTATTCTCGCAGGCGGCAGCGGCACGCGGCTACATCCGATGACGCAGGTGCTGTCGAAACAGCTCATGCCGATCTATGACAAGCCGATGATCTATTATCCGCTGTCGACGCTGATGCTCGCGGGGATCCGCGACATTCTGATCATATCGACGCCAAAGGACATGCCGAATTTCCAGCAGCTGCTGGGCGACGGGTCCAAATGGGGCCTCTCGTTATCCTATGCGGAACAGCCCTCTCCTGACGGTCTGGCGCAGGCCTATATTATCGGCGCCGACTTCATCGGCTCCAACTCCTCCTGTCTTGTCCTGGGCGACAACATCTTCTTCGGCCATGGCATCACCGACCTCTTCAAAAGCGCCATGGCACGCGACAGCGGCGCCACGGTCTTCGCTTACCACGTCAACGACCCGCAGCGTTACGGCGTGGTCGAGTTCGACAAGCAGATGAAGGCAGCTTCGATCGAGGAGAAGCCGGCGCACCCCCGCTCCAGCTGGGCCGTCACCGGCCTCTATTTCTATGACAAGGACGTCATCGACATTGCGGCCAACCTGAAGCCATCCGCCAGAGGCGAACTGGAGATCACCGACGTCAACCGGGCTTATCTCGATCGCGGAATGCTCCATGTCGAGATGATGGGGCGCGGTTATGCTTGGCTCGACACAGGCACGCCCGACAGCCTCCTTGAAGCATCCGAGTTCGTATCGACGCTCGAACGCCGGCAAGGCGTCAAGATTTCCTGCCCCGAGGAGATTGCCTATCGCCAGAACTTTATCGACGCCGACCAGCTCGAATGCCTCGCCAAGCAATATGGGAAGAGCGCCTACGGGCGATACCTGACCGGACTTCTGGAAGTTCCCGTTCCGCCGCAGGTACATAAGCCGCTGAGCTTGGTCGGGTAGGCTGGAGCGCCGTTGCGCCGATCAGCTTTTCGCCGGGATCTCCAGGCGTACGACGTTTGTTGATGTCTCAGTCGACATCTTCGCCGCCTCAAGTGAGGCAGCCAGGTCTTCGATCTTGAACGGCTTCGCCACAACCGGACACCCGACCTCGGTGCCGGCCTCCAGCTTGTCGCTGTAGCCGGTCATCAGAACGACCGGCAGGCGCGAGTTCTTCCGGCGTATCTCCTCGGCAAGCTCGATGCCGGACATTCCCGGCATCATGATGTCGCTGATCACCGCCTCGATTTCGGGGTGACGTTCCAAGACCTCAATTGCCTCGCTGCCGCCGGTCGCCACGAAGATCGTCGAGACAAGTCCTTCCAGGGCCAGGCGCACCGACTCCAGAGACGATGGGGTGTCGTCCACGACCAGAAGCCGCGCCGGAAGATTTACCGCCGGCCCCGCGGGCTCGCGCGCGACGCGCTGTTCGTTTGACCGGGGAAGAAGCAGCGTGAAGGCGCTGCCATGACCGGCCACGCTCGCGACCTTCACAGCACCGCCGCTGCCCTTGGCGAAACTGTGGACCTGGGTCAGCCCAAGGCCCGGGCCGCCATTCTTCTTTGTGGAGAAAAACGGCTCGAACACCCGCCCCAGATGCTCTGATGCGACGCCAGTTCCGGTATCTGCGATCGTCAGGGCAACAAATTGTCCTTGAAGGGTCGGATCTTCCGCAGCGCCATCGAGGACATTTCTTGCCGAAATCCTCACTTGACCACCGCCGCCCATAGCCTCGCGCGCATTGGTAAGGAAATTGATCAGCGCGTTTTCCAGCCCTGCGGGGTCGACGTGAACCGCCCAGATATCGTCCGGCACGTTGATGTCCATGACGATCGTGTCATCGATGGCCTGCCGCAGCAGCGGCCTCAATTCGGTGAGTTTGAGATCCAGTTCGACATGTCCGGCGCCCTGATTGGAGCGCCTCGAAAACGACAGCAGCCGTTGCGTGATCGCCTTCCCCCTCGTCACTCCCTCGCTCATGTGCGACAGGAGCTGCGTCACCCGCTGCTCGTCGTTCCGCTTCCTCTTGATGCCCTCGACGCCCGACTGAAACACCATGAGGAGGTTGTTGAAATCATGCGCTGCCTGGCCCGTCAGCTTTCCGAGCGCATCCATGCGCTGCCAATTGGCCATGCTTTCGCGTTCGCGGTTCCTGGCGCGAATTTCCCGGTGGAAGAGAAATGCGGCCGAACCTGAAAGCAGCAGCGTAAAGCAGCTGGCGGCCACGAGCAGCAATGTCGCCTTGCGTGCAAGCCTATCGTATTCTGCAACCGGCAGGCCCACCCTCACCCGCCACGGAGTTTCCCCAAGCGCAACTTGGGCAACCCGTACCTCCAATCCGTTTTTGAGCGTCGCCAGACCGAAATCCGTTCCGGAAAAGCTTGCGAACTCGCTTGCCGCATTGCCGGCAAGAGCTGGAGCGCCGGTCGAGGCCACAAGGCGATCCTGACCGTCGACGATCCAGGCCGCCCAGGTTTCCGGGAGCCCATTGGCGTAGAGAAGGTTTGTGACGATCGTCGGGCGGATGACGACCGACAGAATGGCTCGCAGCTTGTCGTTCCTCTGGATCGGAACCCTCACGGCGAAGGCCGCCTGCCCGCGAGGCCCGATGGAAACGTTGCCGATCACAGCGGCGCCCGTGCGAACCACGGTCCGATGGCTCTCGATGTCCACGACCTGTTTCTCAGCCGCCCCCTCGAGTGCCGGTGAGGAGAGCACGACCTCCCCCTTCTCGTCCGAAATCCGGATCTGCTCCCATTCAGGCACCCGCTCGCGCAGGCGCCGAGCGATCTCGGCGAAGGCGGAACGGGGAATTGGCGGATCGAGCCGGGGCGAATCCGCAACGACGGACAGAAGCTGAATCTGGCTTTTAAGCTCCCGCTGAAGCGTGGCGGCCATGATGGTCGCTTTGCTGCGGATGTCGGCGTCGAGCGCGTTCTGCTGTTCCTGAATGAAGAACCTGCCCATCACGGCGGCGAGAATGATGAGCGGGATCAGCGACGCAGTGACGAGTAGGAGCGCTGGCCGGGCTTGGTTCAACTGACACTCCGATATCTGTTGTTCACGCTCCATCAAATAAGGCAGAGCCCGAAAGTTGCAACGCCAACTTCGGCCGGAGAGCCCACGCCGTGCCAGATAACTGGGGAGATCGCACCGATCGGCATCATGCACATGGCGATGTCGACCGCGGCGGCTCTTTCCCTCTCCTTTTCCACGCACGACGACGGATGCCGCCGACTCACCGCTCCGGCAGCGGCGCGTTCAGCGTGCGGGCCAAAAGCGCCACGCCACCGGCCAGATAGACTGCGGCGCCCACCAAAAGCATAACAACGCCACCGGCCTGCTGGTCCACCGCGGCGGACAAGGTCACGCCGAGGCAACTGACTTCGCCATCGCCGTAGAGCGGGCGCGGCGAAAGCGCCAGCAGCGCGCCGAGCAGCGTCATGTGCATGGAGGTAAAGAGCAGGCCGAACGTGCCGGCAAGCCGCCGCTCCTCCCGGCCCGTCGCCGCTCCGCCGAGGCAGGAGAACCAGAGAGCGAGACCTGCAGCGAGGAAAACCGCCTGTTCAAACGCCGCCAGGAACGGTGACGCCTCCGATAGCGCGCGCAGGACAGGAATGTGCCAGATCCAGACCGCGAAGAGTTCCATGAGCGAAGCAGTGAGCGGAGTCAGCCAGCGCCGGCCTGCAGAAAAGTCGAATCGGGTCCCCGACAAGCCGATCGCGATCAGCGGCGCCGCACCCGCCACGACGCCCATATGGGCGATCATGTGCACCGAGAAGGACGACCGGTCGGCAAGCGGCAGCAAGAGGACCCAGAGGGCAAACAACACAATCAGCCCGCTAACCAGCGCAGCCTTCCTCATGACTGGCATTCCGCAATGAAGATCATCGGGATCGCCATGTAGAGGACGGCGACGAAACTCAAGCCCGACAACAGCAGCGTCGCGAACCCCTGGAAGAGCGTGCGGGCATTGCGGGTCGCCTCGTCGTGCGGCGGATCGTCGGAGCCGAAACCCCATTGCCGCCATGCAAGCCAGGCCGACAGCACGATCATCGCCAGCGCCAGCACCGTTACGACGCCGAGCCCGATCCGCACCGTATCGAACGATATTTCGGAGGAGAGCCCCTTGGCGCAGAAGACCGCCACCGTCGCGTAACAGACGACGAAATGCAGCGCCCAGACGGTCGGGGCGGTGAACAGGGTCCAGAGGGTCTCAACCTCCCGCGGAATGAAGCTCTTCATGTGCTTACCAAGGGAAACAGGCCGAGGACCGCGAAGGTGACGACGGCGGTGAAGGCCATGAAATGCCAGTAGAGCGTGACGTTGCGGATATCCTGGTCGTATTCCGCAGTCATCCGGCCGGCGAAGCTGCGCGCGAGACAATAGGCATGCATGATCGTGCCGACCGTGCCGTGCGTCACCGTCCAGATAACGACGATCCAGACGATGGCCGGATAGACATGCGAGGTCGGGTCCATGCCGTGCAGATAGGGACCGGCAAGGCCCGCAAACGAGGCAGCGATCGACACGGCGAATGCCCCCATGAGCGCCAACCGCGCACCCGTTGGCCCCTTCTCGTTGAGTTCGCGCGCCAGCAGCGTCAGCGCCCAGGCGATCACGTAGAGCAGAAGCGCCGCCATCGGCCAGAGGACGCCGGGTCCATTGGCGATCGTGGTGAAGTCGTCATGGATGGTCCAGTAGAAGAAATAGCCGAAGATCAGACTCGCGAACGCCGTGCCATCACCGACCATGGTGATGAACATCGCCCACCATCCGACAGAAGCCGGGCCGGAGACATAGATCGGCAGCGTCTCGCCTAGCCCGACATCGATCTCCGGTACCTCCGGGATCGGTGCGGTTCCATTCCAGAGCCAGTGGATGATGGCGATGAAAGTGATGATGCCGAAAACGATCGTGGTGATCCACAATTTGAAGGTCAGCGCGATGAACACGCCGCCGAGCGCGATCGCCGCGATGATCGTCACGTAGGAGACGCCGCCGACCCGCAGGCACTGGATCGGTTTCGCATCCAGAACAGAGGTGACCAGCGTCTCGCGCTTGCCGGATTTGGCGTCAGGCAGATAGAAGCGCCCAGCCTCGATATCCGCTTGCAGGTTCGGCTGGTCCCAGAGCGGATAGCGGCTGGTGATGATCGGTACCGAGCGCATGCCCCAGCTTTCCGCCGGATCGTTGGTCCATTCGAGCGTCCCGGAATTCCAGGGGTTGAGATCTCGTCCTGCCGGTTGTTGTTTCGGGCGGAAAATGTCGATGACGAAGGTCGCGACACCGGCGGCGAAGACGAAGGCACCGATGGTCGAGATGAGGTTGAACCAATCCCAACCGATATCTTCCGGATAGGTGAAGACCCGTCGCGGCATCCCCCGCAGGCCGGAGAAGTGCATGGGAAAGAAGGCGACGTTGAAACCAACGAACATCAGCCAGAAGGCGGTTCTGCCCCAGGCATCGCTGAGCTTCTTACCCGTCACGAACGGAAAGTAGTAATAGATTCCCGCGACGACCGGAAACATCATGCCGCCGATCAGCACGTAGTGCAGATGCGCGACGACGAAATAGGTATCATGCGCCTGCCAGTCGAACGGGACGAGCGCCACCATCACCCCCGTCAGTCCGCCGATCACGAAGATGATCAGCCCGCCCGCCCCGAACAGCATCGGCACCGAGAAGATCACCCGGCCGGCGAGCATGGTGGCGATGAACACGAAGATCTGCACCCCTGTCGGGATCGCCACCGCTTCCGACGCCGCCGAAAAGAAGGCAAGCGAGATCTGCGGCAGGCCGGTGGCGAACATGTGGTGCACCCAGAGCCCGAAGCTGAGGAACCCCGTGCCGACGGCGGCGAGCACGATCCAGGAATAACCGACGATCGGCCGCTGCGAGAAGGTCGGCACGATCATCGCCATCAGCGCGATGGCGGGCAGGAAGATGATGTAGACTTCCGGGTGGCCGAAGATCCAGAAAAGGTGCTGCCAAAGCAGCGGATCGCCGCCGCGCGTCGCGTCGAAGAACGGCCAGTCGAACATCCGCTCCATCTCGAACAGGATGTCACCGGCAATCAGCGGCGGAAAGGCGAACAGGATCATGCCCGCGACGATCAGCAGGTACCAGGCGAACATCGGCATCAGGTTGATCCGCATGCCGGGAGCCCGGCACTTCATGATACCCACGATGATCTCGACGGCAGCGGCGATCGATGCCACCTCGATGAAGGACAGGCCGAGCAGCCAGATATCCGCACCGATACCGGCATATTCATCGTCAGTCGCAAGCGGCGGATACATGAACCAGCCCGCGTTCGGCGCGGCGTTGAAGAAGATCGACCCGCAGACGAACACGCCGCCGATGAGGAAACTCCAGAAGCCGAAGGCGGACAGCCGCGGGAACGGCAGCTCCCGGGCGCCCAGCATCGACGGCAGCAGGAAGATCGCAACGGCTTCGAAGATCGGCACCGCGAACAGGAACATCATCACCGTGCCATGCAGCGTGAAGGCCTGGTTGAACAGTTCCGCGGAGATGAAGTCGTTCTGCGGCACCGCCAGTTGCAGGCGCATCAGGAGACCGAGCAGGCCGGCGAACAGCATGAAGGCAAAGGCGGTGACGCCATACCACAGCCCGATCTCGCTGTTGTTGACAGACGTCCAGTAGCGGATGCCTTTCGGCGTCTCCCATACCTTGCGCAGCCGTTCCTCCTGCGCCGCCCGCTCTTCCGGCGAAAAATTGCCGAGCTCCCTGGTCATCTGAGCCCTTTCAGGTAGGTAGCGATCCGGTCGATCTCCGCCTCCTCCAGCATGGAGAAGTGCGGCATGCGCGCCTCCGGCTTGACCTGGCCGGGATCGCGTATGAAGCGGGCGACATGCTCCTTTCCATTGGGAAGCACGCCCGCTCCCACCGAACCGCGCTCTCCGAAGGCGGTCAGATCGGGGCCGATCGTCCCCCTCGCCTCCGTGCCGGAAATGGCATGGCAGGCGCCGCAACCGTGGCGAAGGAACAGCGCCAACCCCTCCTGATCCTGCCCGCCGGGCGCGTTGCGACGCGCAGCGACCCAGGCCTCGTACGCCTCCGGTTCCATTGCATGGACGGTGAAGGCCATCAGCGCGTGACTGGCACCGCAGAATTCGGCGCAGACGCCCCGATAGGTACCAGGCTTTTCCGCCTCCAGCGTCAGGCGGTTTTCGCGACCGGGTATCATGTCCATCTTGCCGCCAAGCACGGGTATCCAGAAGGAATGGATGACGTCGGGCGAATTCAGCAAAAAGACGACGCGCTCCCCGATTGGTACGCGCACCTCGTTTGCCGTTTCGAAAGCAACCGCTCCGCCCTCCTCGATATAGCGCACCCGCCACCAGAACTGCTCGCCCGTCACCTCGACCCGCCTTAACCCCACATCCTCACCGAACCAGGGCCGGATATTGGGCATCAGCCAGACGGCATAGGAAAGCAGGGCTGCGAGGATTACCGTCGGAAAAACGGCCCCGCCCCAGAGGATGAGCTGCCCCGCCCGCCTTTCCGAATAGGGTCTACGCTTGCGGGCGGCGTGGAATAGCAGGCCGACGACACCCGCCCAGATGACCACCCCGCCGATCAGCATGACGAAAAATAGCTTGGCGACATCGCTCGCCTCGCGGCCAGCCGGATCGAGCGCCGACTGGACGCCGGAACACGACGCCAGCAGCGGAAGGAGAAGAGGAATGAAGCTGGTTGCCCGGATTGCCGGCCGATCACTGCTCGAAATGCCGTCCCGGCCGATGTCTCGTCCTGATCGGATTGGCCGGCCGGCGCCGGTCAAGCGGTCATCATCCATTCGGCAAGCACCCATCGCGCCATCGGCCGTCAGCCAGACATTGGGCCGGAACGCACGACACAAGCCTTTGTTCCGGGTAAAACGGTACGGATCTAACCGAAATTCCCGCTCCTTGGCACTGGGCGAGCAATCATCGACTTGAAGCTTCCGGAACAGATGCGCGCGCGCCCAGCTGAATTGTCATGGCAATTCCCAGAAATGCCCAGGCCGCAATCGTGCCGATCACCACTGTCCACCAGATCGATGGCACGACGCCTATCCCCGCCAACAGCATCGACATTGCGAGCGGAGCGACGGCAGACATCATCTGCTTGGCCGACGTCACCCAGCCCATGCGGCTGCCGTAGCCGGCCTTGCCGAACAACTCCAGCGGCAGGGTACCGCTCACGATGCTCGTCAATCCGGAACCAAGTCCGAAGCAGATGGCGAACAGGACGGCACCGGGGACGGATGGCGTCGTCAACATGAGGATCGCCAGACCAGACGGGATCAGCGCCGTGGCAATCACCGCCAGCCATCTTTGCGGCAATTCACGGCCGAAGACCAGGTTGATCAGGCGACTGGCCACCTGTGAAGGGCCGAACAGAGAGGCGACGACGAGGCCCGCGGCTCCCATGCCCAGCGCCTGCGTCAGCGGGACCATGTGAACGAGGATGGCGGACAACGCATATCCTTCGATGGCGAAGCCAAACAGCATCAGGAAGAACAGCAGGTTCCTGTTTGCGACTGCGCGGACCGGGGCGGCCGTCGGAAGTGTCGCTTTGGACGCCGAGACGGCACTCGTCGTCAGACGCGCCAGGGCGAGGTGGACGGGAAAGCAGACGACCAGGTTCATGGCCGCGAAGACCAGGTAGATTTCACGCCAAGACAGGAAGCCGTGCATCCAGGAGGTCAGGGGCCAGAACATCGACGACGCGAACCCGGCCATCAGTGTCAGGTGAACGATCGAGGTCTGGGCTTTCTTTCCTCCCGCCTGGACGATTGCGGTGAAAGCCGTCGCGTAGAGAACCGCAGCGGAAACCACTTCCGTCAACGCCAGCGAAACGGCAAAGGTCAGCGGCCCCGACGACACGGACATCATCACCAGGCAGGCGGCGGCCAGCAGCGACCCCATGGCCATCAGGCGCCCCGCGCCAATCCGGTCGGCAAGCGCTCCTGAGAGCGGAGCGGCGAGGCTGCCGGCGAGCAGTGCGATGGAAAACGCTCCAAACACCCACTGTTCCGATCGCCCGACGTCGCGGGCAATCTCCGGAACCAGAATACTGAAGGCATAATAGAGGGTACCGTAGCCGATGTTCTGCGAGGCTCCAAGACCAATCAGGGCCCAGAGCGGCAGCTTCTGTTCGTTATGCATCATGCGTGCTCGGTTTCGACCCTTGTCTGGCCGCAGCCGCAGCCAGTCCTGCCTTCAGATTTGGCTTCGGCGTCAGCGACACAACATGCGTCTACCGTAGCAGGGGCCGGACCTCCGCAACATCCCGAAGACGTCGAGATCCGCGGAGTAGCGGCGCAGACGCCTGTTTCGGGAAGCACGAGTTCGACCCGTCGCGCCGCGGCATGATCACCAGCGAGTTCCGCGACGACGGATCGCACCTGCTCGTAACCGGTCCGCATCAGGAAGGTCGGCGCCCGGCCGTAAGACTTCGATCCCACGATGTAGAAGTCCTTCTCCGGATGCGACAGTTCATCGACCCCATGCGGCGGGACGGTGCCACAGGAATGAAGGTTCGGGTCGATGAGAGGAGCCAGTGCCGGCGGCGCCTCGACGGCCGGATCGATATTCAACCGCAGCTCCCTCAGGAACGAGAAGTCAGGGCGGAACCCGGTCGCCACGACGACCTGATCCAATTCCAGCTCGATCGCCTCCCCATCGGCCGTCGCGGTCACGACGACCTTGTCATTTCTCCTCGCGATCCGGCTTGCCGAAAAGGACGTGAGCATCTTGAGCTTTCCTGCGTCCATGGCCTTCTTCGCCGCAAGACCGAGAGCTCCCCGCTCTGGCAGCTGGTCGTTCAAACCGCCGCCCAGCAGCTTGGCGACGCCGTGATTGCGAAGCGCCCAGTGGATTTCGGTCAACGGGTTGGCCTGCTGAAGCTCCAGCAACGCAAGGGCGACATTGATCGCCGAATGGCCGCTTCCCACCACGAGCGTACGCTTGCCCAAGAAGTCCGGGCGCCTGCCCCCGGTAACGTCCGGCATGCCGTAGGAAACCGGTCCGCCTGCACTCTCGCCGAGGACTGGAACGCCGTTCACGCCCATCGGGTTCGGTTGCGTCCATGTGCCGGAAGCGTCGATCACCGCTCGCGCGACAACCTCATGCTCCCCGTTCCCGTCCCGGTACCGGATCACGAAAGGCGCGTCCAAGCGCCCCCCGGAGGAAACCTTGTCCAGACCCAGGCGGGCGACGGCCGTGACGGCCGCGCCGAGCTTTATCGCCTGCTCGATGGCCGGAACGCGCGACAGAGGCAGCAGGTAGCCGTCGACGATCTCGCGTCCGGTCGGCAGGTAGTCCGGTGAAGGAGCGGCCCAGCCGTTGCTCTCCAGCAGTCGCCGGGCGGCGTCATCGATATTGTACTTCCATGGCGAGAACACCCGGACGTGGCCCCACTCGAGAAGCGTGGTCCCGACAGAATTTCCCCTCTCGAAGATGACCGGCGTCATGCCGGCTTCAAGCAGCCTTGCCGCCGCCGCCAGCCCGACTGGACCTGCTCCGACAATTGCAACGGGGAACATGTCACTCGACTTCATCTTGATCTCCAACGGTATTTCCGGAAATTTCGAAATTCACGTGTAAAAAAATGCGGTCAGGCGACGACCCTGGTCCTTGGCCCGTCGCATTCCTGGTCAGCACAGCACTCGTCGACGAGGTAGCCGATCAGCGCATTCATGTGGTTGTAGTTGGCGGTACAAATCAGCGTCGTTGCCTGGCGATCCTGAATGACCAGCCCGGTATCGACCAGACGCTTCAGATGGTGGGAGAGGGTTGACCCCGGGATGTCGAGCTTCTCCTGAAGACGGCCGACCGCAAGCCCCTCCTCTCCCGCGCGCACAAGGACACGGTAAATCCGCAGGCGAGTGACGTTGCCAAGGGCTTCGAGCTGGGATGCCGCTTTTTCGATGATCATGGAAATACGGTAGCGGTGAAGGCTGGACGGGTCAAGGCTATTTCCACAATCATCGAAATATGTCAGGCCGACTGGAGCTTGCCGCGGCAGGAAAAGTTTCAGGCAATACGCTTCCCTTCATCGTCGAGGACGCGCTCGCCGTCTTCCTTTGTGAACGGTCCCTTGAACGCGTCCGCGGGCAGGATATCCAGGACCAACTCGGACGGCCTCGACAGGCGCGTACCCATTGGCGTGACGACGAACGGCCGGTTGATCAGGATCGGGTCCTTCAGCATCGCGTCGAGAAGCTGCTCGTCGGTCAGCTCGGGATTGTCGAGGCCGAGTTCCCCGTAGGGTGTGCCCTTTTCGCGGATCGCCTGGCGCACGGTCAGTCCGGCATCTGCGATCATCCGGACAAGTTGCTCGCGGGTCGGCGGGGTTTTCAGATACTCGATCACCGTGGGTTCGATGCCGGCGTGCTGGATCAGCTCCAGAGTGTTTCGGGAGGTCCCGCAGGCGGGGTTGTGATAGATGGTGACGTCCATGATCAGTCGGCTCCTTGAGTAATGACAGGGGGAACTTCTTTGCGGTGCTCGGCAAATAGCCATCCGGCCAGAGCGGCGGCGGCGAGCGCTCCGAGGATCTGGGCAATGACGAAACCCGGCAGATCGATAGGCCGAATGCCGGAGAAAGTATCGGTGATGCTCCGTGCAATGGCGACCGCGGGATTGGCGAAGGATGTGGATGCGGTGAACCAGTAGGCTGCCGTTATGTAAAGACCCACCAGCAGAGGGATCGCGTCGCCCTTGAAGCGCAAGCCGCCGAGAATAGTCAGCAGCAAACCGAAGGTCGCAACCGCTTCCGCAATCCATTGAGCCGATCCCGTACGGATCGTCCCGGACATTTGGAGGAGCGAAAGGTCGAACATCGCATGCGCGACCATCGTTCCGGAAACGCCACCCGCTATCTGTGCCAGGATGTAAGGTGTGACCAGAGCGACCTTGAATTCGCCACGCACGGCGAAAACCATCGTCACGACGGGATTGAAGTGCGCTCCCGAGATCGGACCGAGGATCGTGATCAGCACGAACAGGATCGCTCCAGTCGGTATCGTATTGCCCAGCAGGGACATGGCCGTATCGTCGGTCAGGCGATCCGCCATGATGCCCGAACCGACGACGGTTGCGACGAGGATTGCGGTGCCGAGGGCCTCTGCGACCAGACGGCGTCCAAGATCGACAGCCATGCTCATTCGGCCTTCTGGGAGTTGTGGCCGATCTCGTCCAGTCGTTTCTGGAGTGCCAGCTTGTCGAGGCTTGCCATCGGCAGACTGGTGAAGATGGAGAGGCGGTTGTTGAGCATCCTGTACGTGTCGTCGAAAGCGAAGTGCTTTTCGGCTTCGGTCCCCTCGGCGACGGCGGGATCGGGAACGCCCCAGTGGGCCGTCATCGGCTGTCCCGGCCAAACCGGGCATGCCTCGTTGGCGGCGTTGTCGCAGACGGTAAACACGAAATCCATCTGCGGAGCGCCCGGAGCCGCGAACTCTTCCCAGTTCTTCGATCGGGCGAAGCTGGTATCGTGGTTCAGGGTCTTCAGGAGCTGGAGCGCGTAAGGGTGAACCTCGCCTTTGGGCTGGGAGCCGGCCGAATAGGCCTTGAACCTGCCCTGGCCGACCCTGTTCAGGATGGCCTCGGCGATGATGGAGCGGGCGGAGTTCCCGGTGCAGAGGAAGAGGACGTTGTAAGTGCGATCAGACATGACAATTGTCCCTGGTAAGGTTGTTCCGATTGGCCTGTTTTTTGTTTTCCGCTTCAGATGCCCCGGACCGACCGCCGAGGGCGCCGGCAGCGGCGACTTCGAGCGGTCATGCCTTCGCCGCAGCGGGAGCGCAGCAGGCGGCAACCTCTGCGGCGGGGGCGCAAATCTCCGGATGGCCGCCACAGCAGTCCTCCATCAGAAAGCGCACCAAATCGCCGAGGACCTCGATATTCGCCCTGTAGATGATCGAGCGGGATTCACGCTGCTGGAGGACGAGGCCCGAATGTTCGAGCTCCTTGAGATGAAACGAAATATTGGACGGCGACACCCCTGCCCGCTCGGCAATCGAACCTGCGGCCATGCCCTCGGGTCCGGCGACAACCAGCATCCGGACAATGTGCAGTCGCGTTTCTTGCGAGAGAGCGCCAAAGGCTCCCAGAGCTTGCTGCTGATTCAACATTCATACAATCCTTGAAATATTGAATAATGATTACTCCAGTGAGGCGGTGTTTGCAAGAGCACCACCCTTGGCGGCACGCTGGCAACCTTCAGTCCGGCGAATGGTGTCACCAAAATCCACAAGTCCCCCTGGCTTCAACACCTGAAGAGAAGCGGCATGGCGCGCTTTCGCGCCCCATGCCGTAGCCGGGCTTGGAACTTTCTCTGGAAGACTTGGCGGAAGCCGGGATTAAAAACACTCGCGGCCTGCAAAAATCGCCAGCGACGATCGTTGCAAAAGGCAGCGCCACGGGGAACGCACCGATCAGTCAGTTCGACTGATCCAGTTCCAAGAGGGCCGAGGTATACGAAAAGGCCAATTGAGCACGTCTTGGCGCCCGGGCATCGCGCATTGTGTCAGGAATAACTTGAGAACGAACTCGCCCTTGTGAATATCGGGAGGGGAGCGGTCCATAAAGCGCTGTGAAATCGAAATACTAAAGATCAGAGATGGTGGCCAGGATGGGCATTAAAGGCACATATATTCAGGTACTTAGGAGGTAAAAAACACTTCGATACCCGCATAGAAGCCCCTGTTTCAAGTCCCAACCATATCGAGGGTTATATGGACTGTGCCTCCAATCGCACGATCAGCTTTTTGAGTTCGTCCACAGCGGTCATATCGTCCGGTTTGCCGTAGACGTGTTTGAGCCAAACATTCTGCTTTTCCATGTACGAAATCCGTGCCTTGTAGTCGGGCACGGTTTTCGCGGGAAAAAAGCGCATGAACGACTGCCATGCGGTGATCGACACCTGCACTAGTTCCTGAATGCAGCCCTCTAGCAGGTCGGGTACGAGAAACGGCCCCATGTGGGCGTCGGCATTTGGCTGAGGACGCAGCATGGCGAAGCCCGCGAAAGTTGGGTGGCCGCATAAAACACACAGCCGCTTATAATGCTCGGCCCGCTTTTTCGCGGTAAAGCCGTCGCGCTTGTCCAACTCGTCACGGATGAACCCTGGGCCGAACTTTTTCTGACGCTTGTCCTCGGGGGTAGCTTTCCATTCCTGGACTAACTTCGGATCGGTCCTTAAATAGTCGAGCAACCAACCGCTCTCCATGACGTAGCGAATCTGCAGACCGGAGGACTGGTAGTAGCCGCCCAGCAAGAGTTTGAACGCCGACGCAATTGAGTTGAACACGCTGGCACCAACGAGCGCTACGATTACCTGGTCCTCGCTCATATCAGGCGTATTCATGCGGACATACTGCAGCATGTCCATGCAGGTTTCGATCATCGAGACGTGGAGCGTTGTATCCTCGCTTGCCTGGATAAGCGCGATGGACTTCGCTCTAAGGTCTTCTTCGCCGCTGTGGAGCAGGGAGAGGTTTTCGGGGATGCATTTCATGTAAGCACCATCAATGTTGGGTGGCTTGCAGGGCGGATCGGAAGACTCGAACCCGCAATGTTTAGGACTCGCCCCAACCGCCTGAGCAGTTTACTAGCGCTATAGTCCGCGACCGAATCAGATACAAACTGAAAAGTTAAGAATCTGAAATCTAACTCATTGATCTTATTATGTAACTTTATGAATGGTGGGCCCGGAGGGACTCGAACCCCCAACCAAGCGGTTATGAGGCCGATGGCCGAGAACCGTCAGGGGGCGTCACAGACGTTCAGGAGCTGTCGAACCTTTCCAAGCTATTGATTTGCCTGGAAATCGGTGCCTTCCTTTAATTCGTCGCTGGCAACCCCCGCCCGCCATATGCTGCCCAATCCGTTGCCCGGAAGGAGCGCTGCCATGAGATCGAACAACGGACTGACCTACGAGAAAATCGAGGCGCTTCCTCCTCCGAAAAAGGGGGCCGAGCGGTACGACGTGCCCGACCCGGTCACCCCGAACCTCTACGTCCGCGTCGGGCGGCGCAAGAAGAATTTCGTCCTAACCGCGCGGTTTGGCGGAGCGAAGTACTCCAAGCGCGAAGTTCTCGGAGAGTTCCCGGCGATGAGTATCGAGGCCGCCCGCGTGAAGGCGGAAAACTGGAATCGCCTGCTCAGACATGGGGTCGACCCGCTACAGGAGGAAATTCGGCTCGCCCGGGAAAAAGACCTCCAAAGGCGGCGGACGTTCTTATCGGTGATGGAGGATTTCCTCGCCGACCTTCCGAACCGGGACAGGAACAGGCACGTCGACAGCGATATCAAGACGATCAGACACAACCTCCTCTGCCCGTCGACCAACGAGTTTCTCGATCTTCCTATCTCGGAGGTGACGGACGTCCATCTCAGCGGCCTCATCGAGGCGATCCGCGACAGACCCGCCCCCACCCAAGCCCTCAAGGTGTTCTCGCTTATCCGGACCTTCTGGGAATGGGCGATGGCCCCGCGCCGCCGGCAGGTATACGGGCTGCAAGACAATCCGTTCGCAAACGTCACCCTGAAGCAGCTCAGCCTAAAACGGCGGAAACGCAAGCGGACGCTGGCTGTCAACGAGGTGCGCGCCTACTGGCGGGCCGCCCTCGCCACACCCTACCCCATGGGTCCCTACTACCGGTTCGTGCTGATGACCGGCGGCCGGAGGAAGTCGGAGGCGGCCAGAGCTCGCTGGTCCGAAATGGATTTCCAAACGCGCATCTGGAGGATTTCCGATTCCAAGACCGGGATGGAAATCATCGTTCCCCTCACCAAGGAGGTAGTCGCCCTGCTGGAGGAGCTCCGCTCCAACCAGTCGCCGAACCACGGCGATTATATATTCAGCACCACAAACGGCCAGAAACCGATCAACGGCTTCAGCAAGGCGATGACCGCGCTTCGGTCGAAGTTTGTCGCGGAACTGCGCGAAATCGATCCACGAGCGGAGATCACAGAGTGGGTTCTCCATGATACCCGCCGGGTGGTCCGCACGGCGCTGGCCGCTCTCGGTGTCCCGAAGGAAATCGCCGAACGTGTGATCGGCCACGGGCCCGAAGGCATCGAGGCCGTGTACAATCAATGGGAATATATCCCCCAGACGATGAGTGCGCTCGCGCTGTTCAACCGGAGGCTTCTCGACGTTGTCGACGAACGGGCAGCCGATTTCGTCGCCGGCAGGTTCGAGGACGACGAATGACGGCCCCGGAAGGTACGGAAGGATTGATCGTCAGCCGCGAGGAACTCTACCGGATGCTGTGGGCTGAACCCGCGACGACGGTCGCGGCGCGTCTCGGCATCTCGGACCGCTACCTGAACCAGAAGGTGTGCCCGAGGCTCGGTGTCCCCGTTCCGCCGCCCGGCTACTGGCAGAAGCGCGATGTGGGGCGCGCTCCGCCCACGCCGCCGCTTCCGGAGCGGTCGCCTGGTACCGAACAGCTATGGCGTAAAGCCGATAGGCCGAAACAGCCGCCGCGTCCGCGGACGACGCCAACTCCAGAGCGCCGCCGGGGAAATCCCCGCCCCGGCCTGCATCCGCTGGTGCGTGAGGCCGCCGTCCACCTCGTCATGGTGGGAACGGGCAACAACGGCGAGTATCTAAAACCGCGCCGTAAGCGCCTTGCGGACCTCTCGGTCACCTGTGAAACCCTCCTTAGGTCATTGAACTTTGCCAACGCTCTTTATCAGCGGCTCGAAGGAAACGGCTGTCGCGTCATGCTGGCCCTCGACACCGAAGAACTGCTCCGGATTGAGATCGTGAGCGGCGGCGACGGGGACAAAAGCCAAAAGCGCGATATCTTGCGGTGGTCACCCGTCAGGCCGACGGTCGCCTACGTGTACGGCGTGCCTATCGGGTTGGCCGTGGTGGAGCAAAGCGAGGCTGTCAAAATGAGGTATGTGGGGACCGGGCGGTACATCCGGGAGAGCGAATTCAAGGCCGCGGAACATTTCGGACCAACGTGGCAAGCGGACATTGAGAAACCGTCCGGCCGCCTGACGCTGATCGCCTACAGTCCATTCCATGCATTTCCGTGGTCGCGTCGGTGGATCGAACCCCCCGGAAGGCCGTTGGCAGATCAGTTGCCTGCGATTATCGGCGCAGTCGAGATCGCGGCTCTCGACCTCGTGGAAAAACTGGAGAAGGCAGGGTGGTATTACGAGCGCGGAACGTGCTGCCACAGGACATCCTATTCGTCGGTCCTTTCATCGGGCGGGAGGTAGCCGGGCGGGTCGGCGAGATATCTGTACACTTCCGCTTCCGACATCGCCACGCGGCCCGGCGAAAGCGGCACCCGCGGGGGAAAGCGGTTCGCCTCCCAACGCCGGCGGATAGTGGATTCCGACAATCCGGTCAGTTTCATGACCTGTTTGAGAGATAGGTAGCCCCTGGGTGCGCGCATCTCACGTTGCCTCTCGCGGTTTCGGCAGCGTTCAGGAATGGCGTGCGGCAGCAGCGCGCAAGAGCTCCGACGCGGAGTGCCGTTCCAAAAAGAAAGCGGTCAGGAGTCGATTGGCCATGGCTGTCACCCTCCGATTCGGTCAAGATATCCAAGAGGAAAGCACGGGGAGAAAGCCACATCAAAATCTGCAGTTACGGCAGCGGATACGGCCCCGGAACTGCGGAAACAGGCAGGACATGGAGGGTAGTCATCTGGCCTCGCGGTTTGCCCAGAGCCCTGGGTGCAAGCATGCTTCGTTGGATTCAGCTCGAACCCCGAGGCCGATATAATCGCGAACGCCCGTCCTGAAGCTCAGAAACTCCACTCCGCTCTCTTCGAAGAAGCCGCGGAGGCGATCGTAGCCCTTCCTGGTGAAGGAGCGGCCGCTTTCGAGGTTCCGGATCTGTCTCGGAGTCAGGCCCGCTTCCCTGGCCACCTCCCGCTCCTCGAGCCCCAGGAGCGCCCTGGCGGCGAAAAAATTAGCTTCGCCGGGAAACGACGACGAGGCGCATCTGCTGAACAGCGGCGCAATTTTCCAGCAAGCGCCCGACCCGTGAATCTCGTTCGTGGTCAAGTTGACCACTCCGAGGAATTCTATTCCCGACCGTTCGTAGGAGTCCCGAAGCGCGGCGATCGTCTTCAGCGTGGCACCCGGCCCCCCCTCGCAAGCGGCGACCGATCTCCGGGAGACCCCGATAGACGCCGCCAATTGGGCCTGCGTCAGGCCTACGAGCGCCCTGGCGGCTCGCAGGGCGTCGGGGGCGGCGTAGCTGACAGAGAAAGCTTCCGAAACGCGTTGACGAATGCCCGAAGCCCTTTGTGTGTCCGGGCAGAGGGTAGTCATGACGATACTGCACCCGCGGATGCGAGGGCTACGTCGCAGACATCCACGTAGAAGATGCGGAAGGTTCCAAGGCTTCGCTCGGTGCGGACCCCATCGGCCATTTCAAACTTGTCAACTTGCTCGGAAGTCAGGTCGGTCACTGCCGCGCCCCTCCTGCTAGAGTTCGGTAGAGCCCGCATATCGAGCCTGAACCGGGGCCACATCCACGCCTCGTTGATGACACGGCTAGGTCGCCCACCGCACGCCCACGCCGTAGAACCTGCCCGTGGCTATGTCGGCCCAGCCGGTAAACTCCACGCCGTTGGTCTCATACCAACTACGGAGCAGCTCATGAGGCTCGGGCGACTTCTTTCCGCGTTCCAAGTTCTGGACGACCGCGACTGTAAGCCCCACCGCTTGCGCTACTTCTGCTTGTTCCCTGTGGAGCAAGGCGCGCGCCGCCCGGAAAGGGACCGCAAAGTCGATCGCCTGGAAGCTCCTTTTGACAGGCACGCCGACATCACGGTCCCTCGGCGCTGCAAACCTAGCACCCGCTCGGACGACCTCTTTGCCAATTGCAGTCTCGCCCATGAACTCGATGCCTTGTCCGACGAAGAAGTCGACCAGTTGCAGATTGGTTTCGAGAAACACGGTTTCGTCGGTCTCGGCGGCGGACACCGACCGCGGCGTCGTCCTTGCTCCCGCAGCCACTTCGCGCTGTGAGAGTTTTAGGAGGGCGCGGGCGGCGCGCAGGCTGTCGGCAGGAGCAGGTGTCCTCATATGCCCGAAAAACCGGTCAATAAAAAAAATGTCAACTAGAGGTTTTTGAGGCCCTTGATGTCATCAAAAATACTTCCTATCTGCTGATGTGATGCCTTTCACGAGTCCAAAAAAAAGGAAACCAGATGCTAGTCGTTGATTCGGTTTTCCGGACGTAATTGGGAAAAGCCCGAGTGTGGTTGACGCAAAGCATTTTGCGCGACGTGGGTGGGTTCGCGGTGGTCGAGGTTTCATTCAGCCCCCCTCCCTGGGTACACCTCTTCACATCACTTCCGCTTATACTCCTCGCGTGCCTACTGCCCCTTCGACCGCTCAAGGGGTGGCTTGTGAACAGCCAGTATTTCTTTAAGGCCGAGGAGGGGAAGATCGATCGCGAATATATCAGAATGAAAAACCCGATACGCGCCAACGATCAAAATCAGATGTAGCGGCAAGCAATAGCGCTGGTATTGGGTCCTTAACGGATGCGCCACCGCCTAGCAGAAACCCCGCCATCTCACGGCTCGGCTCACCTAGAACCTCTCCTACCCTCCCCGTCGCCAAGCATTGGGAGAAACAAGCCATCATCGTGCCTTCCGAGAAGACCCAGAGCACACCGATCTAACCCAGCGTGCGATTGTGCGATGTTGCCCGACATGAACCACCGATCAGCTGCTCGCATCGGCGGCCTGGCTAAAAATGCTTTTTGAAGCGCTAGAAGACCCATCGACCATTACTTAGGTGTTAGCTGCCTTCATCTCACGGATGGCCCCGAACCCCCTGGGTTCAATAGTCCGCCAGAGTGAGCAGGTTCAGAATTTCGATCGAAGTCTACTTCGTCGAACTCCTGGGTGCTGCCATGATTGGTATATTGAAGGAACTCGCTGCATTTTCTGGTCTGCTGGTAGTTACGGCGACCATTGGGCTTTATGTCTTCCAAATTCCGAGTTGGGATTCAATGTTGATTGTCAACGCTACAACGCCTGCTGGAGAGTTCCAGGGGGCTGGAGAGTGACCGTCGGTGCGGCTGCCGCGCTTCGATGAATCCATCAATCTGGGCTCATCGTTGATGGCGGCTTCATGTCTGCTACCGACGTGCTTTCGCTGTCGTCCTTCGCGAACCTGTCGTCGGCCTGCTGATTGACCTTCGTCACATCCTCGGATTCTTGCTCGGCTAGCTCATGCTGTTCTTCGGCACGCCGCCAATGTTCGTCGTGTGAACCTTCCGGGCGACCTTCGTCTTCCCAGATCTTGTATGCCCGCTCACGCTGCTGCTGTTCCTTGTCTACCATCTTGATCTCCTCCTCGGTCGAGGGAAGATAACTCGTGCGTCGCGAAGTCGTTCCGGACGTCAAAGCCAGCTGACGACTGGCCAGCGGACAAGCTAGAGGCAAGATCAAAAGGTCTGGTCATAGGAGCAGCGGAGGCTCGGCCGCCGTCTTCCTCTTTGACCAAAGCTCGCTCGTCCGCTCCATCACCACGAATTCGGGCGGGAACGTCCGTTTCTGGAAAACCAGCGCGTCATCGAAACTGCCGTTGAGCCATTGGTCGTATTCGTTGCGATGAAGAAGAACGGGCATACGGTTGTGAACAGGGCGGATCGCTTCGTTCGCATCGGTCATGACGCCGGAGTATACTGGTCCCCACTCGTCACTGACACGCCAGAGACCCGCCCACGCAAATATCGGATCGTCTCTGTGGGAAAACCAAGTCCTGGTCATCCTGCCTTTCTCGCCTTCGGCCTCGGCGAATCCTGTCAACGGGATCAGGCAGCGCCATTGTGGCTTGCGGGCCAGCCCGATCCACATGCCCTTCGCAAGATCGGCGACGTTATTGACGGGCTTCGGCTTAGCGTCAGGCTTCATATCCTTGAGGCGCAAGGGAAAGCCCCACACCATCGACCGCAATTCCCGAAGGCCTTCGTTCTCCGTAACGACCATGCCAGGTGTCCCGGGGTAAACCTCCTCAGGAGCATTGGACGCCATCGGGTTTGGCACACGGAAGTGTGCGGCGACCTCGGCGGCGGACATCCGGACGGTATACAGGTTATACATGCGTTGTCTCCCGATAGCTCGCTAAAACGTGGCGTCGTTGGCCAGGCGCGGCAAGGCTTTCCCTGGTGGCGTCCCGCTTTGCCAGCGGTCTCGAGTGTGAAGGATTTCGAAGTCTTCCGAAGGCGGGGGATCGCGAAACTGGATCGCGATCACGTCCTGGATCGAACCGTGAAGCCAGCGGTCGTATTCGTCTGGTTTCAGAAGGACCGGCATGCGGTCGTTGAACGGCTTGATCTTCTCGTTCGCCGTCATCGTCATTCCGGCAAACACGGGTCCGAAGTCGGTCGTGTTCTTGCAGAACCCGGCCCAAGCCATCAACGGCTGGCGGTTCTTCGAGAACCATGTCCTCGTCTTCTCGCCCTTGAGGCCGTCGGGATTTGAAAATGCGTCAGGGGTATGAGGCACCGATATCGAGGATCGACCACGATACGATCCCACAGCGGGTTGGTGAGATCGGCTACGAGACCGATGCGGCCTGCCGGTTCGCCATCTTTGCGTATCTCGCTGGTCTGTCTCGGGAATCCCCAAGGGATCGACTTGAGCAGACGAAGACCGTCCTTCTCGATGACGATCAGTCCTTGTATCCCCTCTACGGTCTCGGGCGGGACAGCGGCCGATTGCGCCACGTCAACGCCGAAGTGTGTGACGACCTCTTCCATTGTCCGAGCTATCGCATACAGGCGTGACATCGACCGGTCCCACAGAAACGCGTGGCGTGATAGCACAAGAACGGAATGAGAACAACGCGAGCTGATCTCCGGCACCGTTACAGAGGATGCGAAGACGCCTGATCTCCCCGGCGAGCCTTCAGCAACCCGCGCCTGAGGTGGCACCGACATCGTCATCGGTCCAGAATAATATGCTGACGTGACGCACGTTGATGTGACCGGGTTCGGAACCCATCTAAGCCTCATGCCGAAGCACGAAAAGAACGAGATTGAGTTCCTCAGGACATGGAGGCTGACCCCCGCAGCGACGTTAGGTTCGTCTGTCCGTGCGAAAGGGATACTTCTCGAGATGCGAGCTAGGCTACCAGCCACGTCGAAGAAATCGCTCACACTCGAAGGCAACGAGCTGATCCTGTCGATGTCCGCGAACGCGAAGACCGAGTTTCAAGCCGCATCGACCATTGTTTCCAGAGCGCTGGAAGACGTCGATAGCCTGCCTGTCATCCCGCGTGAAATACAGGACATCCTGACGATTAAAACCAGTGAGAGGCACCGCTGGCTCGCCGACGGTCGGCTGCCCAGTGCGGGAACGCGAACAGTGAAACTGCGTGGCCGGGCTAAAAAGATAACGTTCCACGTCTTTGACCCCAAGGTAGTCGAAGACATTCTCGACCGGGGCTTCGTTGAGGAATGGCGGGAGAATGACGCGACAGCGGCAGCCGAAAACAGGCGACGGGCCGCCTACAAGGCAAAACTTACGCGCTCGTTGAAGAAACGCGCGAAAACCTCGCTACCTACGCAGGCGGTTTCCGACGAAGCTGCCGCAAATCTCTCCGGATGGGAGGAGTTCAGACGCGATGGTTTCCTTCGCTAGAGTTGGTCGCCCGCCACGCGCGACAGGCATGCCTGCACATATAGGCGGATCGTTCTCGAAAGGAATTTAGCAGGCCGTTTCCGACCGCACGTCCGTTTCTGGCGCATCAGCGTCATGACGCCTCTCGGCCCAATGCGGACATCGTCAGGGACCGCGTAAGTGGCGCGCCTTCTGGCGCGCACATTCCAGAACTATCTCGACGCGAACCCATACGCTCGATCGTTGGGTGATCTAGGGTAAACTACCCGGCGTTCCGTATCTTTAATTGAACCGAGGCCCTTGGGCATCGTGTTCATGGCGGAAACCACCTTTCGGCAGAATACGACCGCTTCGATCATGAGGGATTACCTGTTGGCAACGCCGTCACGGGCCACGTCGTATGCGGGTTGCGATTGAACGGCAGGCACGCTGCCTAGAAGCTACCTTTGATGGGGATTGTTGTTTCGAGATCTAATTTGATTCTTGCAACTTTCACGTGCTCTTATTCTATGGCATATTAGCAGAATACTGGGGGAGTTCTCGATGATCACTCTATTCCGCCTGTCTTCGTGCGCCATGTTTCTGGCGCTGGCGTGTTTACCCACTCAAGCGCTTGCCTTTAAAATTGATGTCCACATCTGGATCGCCCAACAAGTTTTAAATGACATACAAGACGGCGATATTGACCTGAAGATCGGCAACCAGTCACGATCTCTCAGAATAAATGATCGATATCTACAGGCCCTAAGGCATCATCCCAAGCAATTCCTGAAGGGCAGTCTCGGCCCAGATGCGTTTCCCGAGGTGCTAGTGGGCCAAATGGCCATTCATCCTTCGATAACGTCTGGCTGGGGAACGTCAGATTGGCTTCAGCATCTCCTGAACGATCCAAATCTTTCCGATGAGGAACTGGCTTTCGCACTGGGTTATCTCACTCACGCATCTGCAGATGTTTTTGCGCATACCTTCGTAAACCGATACGCAGGAGACCTGTTCGAGCTTGAGGATCACGAATGGGCCGCAATACGGCACATCCACATCGAATCTTTCGTTTCGAACTACCTTCCGCCGCTTTTCTCAGGCGGGCGAAGTATCCTCCCGATCGATGCGGTCAAAACCAACGGCCGAATTGAGATTCCGTCTTCGCTGTTACTGCGGAAGTTTTTTCTGAACAAGACAGCAATTGACCAATTCAAGCTCTCCGGGAGTGCGCCGCATCTCACGGCGGTATTCGATCTCCATCGAAATCTCGAAGACTTCCTCTCTGAGGATGGTTTGCTCTTTGACCTTGAGGCTATGACCTTGCAGTTGGTCGGTGAAGCAACGGTCGGAATTCCGATAGCCCACGAACAAGCAAGGAAGATTCAAGAGCTATCCCACAAAGTTAGAAATGAATTTAATAATGTCTCGGAAGACATAGGGAAATTCGCACAGGATGTGAATAACGAGCTGGGGAGGATCGAGGGCCTTCGGAATGAGATCATAGCGAAGGGCATGACGGAGGCGCTCAATCTGGGAAATGAATACATAAAGGTACAAGACAAAATTGCTCGTGAAGGGTTGGAGCTTCTTGAGCTTCAACAAACGCTGGCGGCGCTCCCAACTGAAATTTTGGTTGAGGTTTGCGAAGACTTGCCGTGGCCCCTTGACGAACTTTGCGGCTGGGTGAGGCGCGCTAACCCACAACGCGCTCTCGTTCAACTGGCCATCGATCAGGTGCGTGACCTCCTCGACAAACTCGGAGAAGAGAGGGAAAGGCTTCTTCATAAAACCAAGGAGGCAATTCAGGCGGGCCTTGAAGTCGTGCAGGCCGAACTGCAGGCCAGAATCGATCTCACCAACGCGTTCATCGCCTTCGCGGCCAACAAGCCATTCAGCGCACCGTTTAGAAAGGAAATCGAAACTTGGAAGGACAATATCCCGGTTGTATTGTCCGAATTTTCGCGGGCCAACGCTCAGGCCATGCTGAACACGATCGATCCCAGCAGGCCGGGCATCACGGAACCGCTCAAGAGGTGGTTCATTTGCTATGGTCCAGGGCTTGCTGCCGTTCCAACGAAAGTAACTTCCGGCATTTGTGTCGTCTGGAATGGAGTAGACCAGGTTCGGAAGGAGATTGACGAGTTCGAAGCGACAGTCGCGGCGATGACGCCCATCACAGATGGCATTTATCGGACCAAGCGTGATGTGATGGAGAAAGTCGAAAAACTGAAGATAGAACTAATACAGAAGGGCACGATCGAGGTCCTTGGCCAGTTCGACCTCGTGGCGAACTCACAAACGAAACACATCTACAAAGGGCTCGAGACACACGTCGGTATCGGAGAGCTGAACGACGTTATGTCGAGGGACAATAGCGGTCAGGGGCTTCTGATCGTTCCGGATGCGGGACAACGAATCCGTGCCGAAATGAAGATTACCAACGGTCATTTCAACGCTGAAACATTCTTCCCGGTGAGAAATGCCGTAGTACTTTCCAAGCTCGCAATGCTTGACCGAGCTGGCCTCGTCGAACTGGCCAAAATAGCTCAGTTGGCACACACCCGGTTCGGACCCCATCTTTATAACGACGGTGACCCGGTGTCGGCGAATATTCTATTTGGCTTCGTCCAAAACATCGACGGCAATCACCAATGGCATGATCTATCTCCCCCTCATCCCCGCACTGATGGATTTGACGGCGTCGATTTTGACAAACGTGCGGCCGACCCTGATGCCCGATATGGATACTCCGACGATAAATGTCAGAGACGCCTGGGCATGAGGCTCTGGGCAGACGCCTCGGCGCGAGAGAAACTCTTTCGGAAGCTTTTTAGAGGCAAATTGGCCGCTGGCATCGACGATCCAGCCTCCCTCGATCCGGCATTCGCCCCCGTGCTACATTCGACTTATCCAGATTTGTTCAAGGGTGGCGAATGGGACGAGGACGGGCTTACGCTCGTCAAGAACACGGTTGTAAGCAATTTTTCCCTTAAAGTGGAAGACTACAACGCAAAGGCAAAGACGTTGGAACTGTTTGCTGACGACATGCCCATATCACAAGCTGCCTACGACGACGGCCTGCTAAGCCATTCCTTCAATATCGGCATTGGACAATCGCCTGTGAGACTTCGAGCAGTGTCGAAAGACAGCAAGAGCCGCGTGCTTGCATCTTTGGTGATGGAACTGGGATGCGATGGGATCACTCGCGAAACCCTTATTTCGCAACGTGCGTTCGTCGAAGTCCAGCCGGGCGACAGCCTCTGGAGACTCAGCCGAAATCTAACAGGTCAAGGCATTCTCTATAGCGAATTACATCTCGCAAACGCCAATCAGATTCGGCATCAGGATCTCATCTACCCTGGACAGGTATTCGTGGTTCCCTGGCCAACAACGGTCAGGCTTTCGGTCCAGTAGCGGAGGTCATGGGCGCAGTCTAACCGGAGGGCGACAACCGCGCTCGTCAAACAATGTTGCCCATGCACCGAATACGCGGAAGGCCCATGTTGCAACCGTTCAGACCTTGGAGCATCGTGCGGCTAAGGGCAATTGACTACCTGTGTGCGTGCTTTTGCGCCTTGTTTATGATTTGCCCTCTATAACTGTGGGTTCAGGCGGCAAGGAGCATATGGATGATGGATTATCAGGACACTTACGGTCTGCGTGCGAACGCCTCCTTTCACCGTCAGCGCTTTAATCACGTCAAAACCATCGTGTTACTCATATCGTCCTCATTCTTCATCGGTTATATAATGTTGGCCACCGCACAAAACCCTGGTAGCTGGCGAACGTTAGACCTCCTACGGTTCATGCCGCCGTGTGTCCTCGCGACGGCATGGTCGCTTTATTGCCTTAGTGGCCTCCAGCTCAGGGCATACCGCACAGTGCCTGACGCCCATTTCGATGATGACGAGCGCCTTCGGCAGCTCTATTTTCTTGAGGTTCGCCAAACCAATCAGCACCAGCTCATCGATGCGCTTTCAGCTATATCGTTCATTATCAGTCTCGTGTGGCTTGCGTTGCTAACGTCCAGCATCGGGTGAGCCATGTTTAGATGGATCATTGCGCTTTTTATCTCTTTTGCGACAGTTCCTGCCCTAGCGTCGGAGTCATCTATCCATTTCACGATCTCGGATCAGGGAATGGCGTCTGCAGATATCGTTGCTCCTCTGGCTGTTCAGAACGCTGGTTCCTCCGGCTACAGCATGATGTTGGTGCCATTCGAGATCGGCAGCAGGGCGAAGATCATCAAGCCCGATGATTTGGAGGTCGCGACTGTCGTCTCCCGTGATGGCTATTCACTGTTGGCTGTTGTCGTGGGCGCTACAGCCAGAGAGATAAAATTCACGGTCAGCAATGCATTTCTGGTCCCCGATGACCGCTTCAAAAATCGTATGAAGTTCGAGTTCGACTTTTCGTATACGAACTTCAAGCAGCACGCGACTTTGATGAACAGGGGATTGACCTATCTCTTTGACCTGAAAGTCGAGCTTCCGAAGGTTTATGGATTGGACGAACTGAGTTTCGATCCGGGGAAAGACGCTTGGGCTTTCCAAGAGCCAACCACCTACACCATCTCGAGTTCGCATCTAGCTGGGCGGAAGGCCTTCGTCGCCTTTCCCAACCCTTTGGCCGATCACAGCAATATGGCTTCGCTGGTCGTCGGATTTTTCACAGGACTTTTGTCGCTGATAGGTAGCTCCTATGTGGCTAACCAGCGGAAGCTCCCGCCTTGGGCATTAATCGCTGGCGCGCTCCTGAGTATGATCGGTTTTGGAACGGTCGTTTACTTCTACCTCACGCTATCAAATCCAGTTGCGTTTATCGCACCGCTGGGGGCCGCGGTCCTCCCTTGGATTTGCGCCCCCTTTATTTGTGGTTATCTGCTGTTACGGAGGCGCTTCGACGCGGAGATTTCAGGTGTCGTTGAATATGACGGACGGCCGGCTCGCTATGTAAAGGTGAGTGTATGCACGCTTGATGAGCGCGGCGGTACCAAAATTTTGGCGCGTGACGTTATTAACAACAGCATCGGCGAATACAGATTCTTTATATGGTGTAGAAAACCCAGAAAAATATTCATTCAAGCTGAGGCATCCCCGAGTCCGCCCGCCGATTCAAACACCTTCGATCTTGAAATGGGAAACCAACGTCATATTCCACCAATCCATCTCCTGAAAGTGGATCACCGAGTCTCATCGGAAGGAAGCTCCACGGGAACCACAACAAGGTGAGCATTGACGGTCTGATATCTCCCAAAGGCGGTGCCCGGGGCTCACTCGGGCGCATTAAGCCGCCTTTGCGGGACTAGGCGTGCCGGAAGTTAACCAGCGTCTTCCGGGCTGCGGCATCTTGAGCGGCGCGCTGCACGAGGTTGCGGGCCGCGGCACTGGAACCGTCGATGGTGCAGTAGTATCACTGTTGCCGCGGGAATTGCAGCCCGATCGAAGGGTAAAACTCTCTGGTGCCTGATGCGCTGACGGCCCCAAAACTGGACTGCGGATCGCCTAACTCGAATGTCCGCTGTTGGCGCGAAGCGGTCTAGTGAAAATTCCGGCTTTTCACCTTAAGTGTATCGATATGCAGGTCGGGAATATAGATGTCCCTGGCCTGCACTGTGGGCTTCGGGTTGTCGCGGGGATCAGGCCCGCCGCCATGTTTGACCTGGTCGCCCCGGCCGTGCGGCAGCGGGAAGTCCCCGTCGCGATCACCGAGGCTCGACAGGTCGGACGAGAAGTCGAAGAGCCGCTGGGCGACGAGATGCACGACCTCGCCTTCCCGCTGGATTTTGCCATGAATGCCCATCATCGACGCCGTCATCAATACCCGTCGCTGGCGCTTAAATAGAGATGGCCAGACGACGGCGTTGACGATCCCCGTCTCGTCCTCGAGCGTTAAGAACATGACCCCTTTTGCAGACCCGGGGCGCTGACGAACGAGGACCAATCCCGCCGTCCAGAGCCACCTGCCGTCTCGCTCGCCCATGGCCTCGGCACACGTGACAATGCGCTTCGATTTCAGGTCCGACCGGAGGAACGACATCGGGTGGGCGCGCAGTGTCAGCCCCGTGTTCGTATAGTCCTCGACGACTTCCCTGCCCTCGGTCATGGATTTCAGCGAGACCTCCGGCTCCTGCATCTCCGCCACGGTTTGCGCCTCGCGCTCGGCGGCGGCCGCCCACAGCTCGAGCGGCTCGTCGCGGAGGGCTTTGATGTCCCAGAGAGCCTGCCGACGTTCCGGGCCCAACGACGGCAAGAACGCATCCGCGTTCGCAAGCTTTACGAGCGAAGCCGTCGGCACGCCAGAGCGCCGCCACATGTCATCGGCAGATTCGAAGGGCTGGTCGGCACGGGTGAGAACGATGCGTGCGGCATCGATCTCTGCAAGTCCCTTGACGACGCGCATCCCAAGCCGGACGGCGAACCTGTCCGAATTTCCGATCTTCTCCATTGTGCAGTCCCAGCGTGACGCATTCACGCAAACGGGCCTGACCTCGACCCCGTGCTGACGGGCGTCGGTGACGATCTGCGCGACGCCATAGAATCCCATCGGCTGGCTGTTGATCAGGGCGGCACAGAAGACATCAGGGTGATGGCACTTTACCCACGAGCTCGCATAGGCGATGAGGGCGAAGGAAGCGGCATGGCTCTCCGGGAAACCGTAGCTTCCGAAGCCTTCCAGTTGCGTGAACGTCTTCTCGGCGAACTCGCGGGTGTAACCGTTCTTCACCATGCCATCGACGAGCTTGTCCTTGAACCTGCTCACCCCGCCCGTGAATTTGAACGTGGCCATGGCCCGCCTCAGCTGGTCGGCCTCTCCCGCCGAAAAGCCCGCGCAGACCATGGCCACCTTCATGGCGCTCTCCTGGAACAGCGGAACGCCGAGGGTTTTGCCGAGGACGGCTTCGAGTTCCGGCGTTGGGTATTCGACCTTTTCCTTGCCTTCCCGGCGGCGAAGATACGGATGAACCATGTCACCCTGGATCGGTCCCGGCCGGACGATCGCCACCTGGACGACCAGGTCGTAGAACGTCCTTGGCTTCAGGCGAGGCAGCATTGCCATCTGGGCACGGCTCTCGATCTGGAATGTCCCGAGTGTATCGGCCTTACGGATCATGGCGTAGGTCTTCGAATCCTCCTGCGGGACGTCGGCAAGGCTCATCGGCTCGTTCTTGTGTTCGGCCAGGAGTTCGAACGAGCGAGCCATGCACGACAGCATTCCCAGGGCCAGAACGTCGACCTTCATGAATTTCAGGGCTTCGATGTCGTCCTTGTCCCACTCGACGACCTGGCGGTCCTTCATGCTGGCCGGCTCGATCGGCACGAGGTCGTCCAACCTGTCCTGTGTCAGGACAAACCCGCCCGGATGCTGGCCGAGATGCCGGGGCGCGCCCATCAGCTGGGACGCGAGGTCCAGCGCCAGCTTCAGGCGGTAGTCCGCCGTGTTCATGTTGTTCTCTTTGAGCTGTTTCTCCCCGACGCCTTCCGACCAGCCCCAGACCCCGGACGACAATTGCGTTATGAGGTCCTCAGGCAGTTCGAGTGCTTTCCCCACGTCGCGCAGCGCGCCCTTTGCCCGATAGCGGGTGACCGTGGAGCAGAGAGCCGAGCGCGAACGCCCGTAGGTCTCGTAAATCCACTGGATCACCTCCTCGCGGCGGGAGTGCTCGAAATCGACGTCGATATCCGGCGGCTCGTTGCGCTCCATCGACACGAAGCGCTCGAACAACAGGTCGGATGTCTCGGGATTGATGCTGGTGATCCCAAGACAGTAGCAGACGGCCGAATTGGCGGCGGACCCGCGTCCCTGGCAGAGGATGTCCTTCGAGCGGGCGAAGCGAACGATCGAGAAAACGGTCAGAAAGTAGGGCGCATATGACATCTTCCTGATCAGATCGAGTTCGTGAAGGATCGCCTTTCGGACTTTCTCCGGGATGCCTTCAGGATATCGGTCTGACGCGCCTTCCCATGCGAACTTCGCCAGCGACTGCTGGGCATCAAGACCGGGAACTAGCGCCTCCTCCGGATACTGGTACTGGAGTTCGGATAGGTCGAACTTGCAGCGATCGACGATCTCGCGGGTGCGGGCAAGCGCCTCCGGGTACTCGGAAAACAGCCGATGCATCTCCTCGGGAGCCTTGAGGAACCGGTCCGCGTGGCGCTCGCGATCAAAGCCGATGCTGTCTATGGTCGTGCGGTTGCGGATGCAGGTCACGATATCCTGGAGCTGGCGGCGAGAGGGATCATGAAACAGCACGTCGTTAGTGACGACCGTTTTGACCTTGTGGCGAAACGCGATGTTAGACAGGTTGTGCAGGCGCAGCCTGTCGTTCGGACGACGGCGAAGGCATAGGCTGACATAGGCGCGGTCACCAAAGATGGCAGAGACCTTGCGGAGCTGTCCCGCATAGACATCATCGGCTTCGTCCGGGATCAGGACGGCGATCAGGCCGTCGCTGTAGGCTTCCACGTCGTTGAGGTTAAGGATGCACTTTCCCTTGCCGCCCCTGCTCTTCCCCAACGACAGCAGGCGGGTGAGCCTGGAGTAGGCAGGACGGTCGGTCGGGTAGACAAGGAGCGACATGCCGTCGGCGAGATCGAGACGGCAGCCGACAACCAAGCGAACGCCCGTCGTCTTCGCCGCCTCCCAAGAGCGGACTATGCCAGCAAGGCTATTGCGATCCGCGACAGCAAGCGCGTCGATTCCCATCGCAGCCGCGGTGGCGAAGAGTTCGTCGGCGGAACTCGCTCCCCGCAAGAAGCTGAAATGCGTCGTGACCTGGAGCTCGGCGTATTTCATGCGAAGACCCCGTGGAGGAACCACTTGTGAGAGCCTGTCGCCGTATCGACGCCGTCACCCGCCCGGTAGACCCAGAGGCGTTCGCCGTTCTCGTCCTCGACGACGAAGTAGTCGCGGACAGCTTCCATTTCGCGCGGACGCAACCACCACTCGCCGAATATGCGCTCGGGGCCGTCGGCCCGGACGATGCGCCGTCGTTTGCCACGCCAGTTGATGACGACAGGCGGCTGGTCCGGCAGGACGGCGATGGTCTCGATCTGCTCCGGACGGGCCAGCAGTCGCGACGGACGAGGCCACTTCACGGCCCAGTCTGCCCCCGTTTCGTCCGCGGTCGAAGCTATCCTCATCACCGACCGCTCGGGGACATCGGAAGCTACCGGCGTCACTCGATACAGGCGCTGACCTCGATTTCCGAGGATATCGATGAGCGGGGTCACATCAACGACCTGTTCCTCGATCAGCGATGACGCGATCTGCCGCTCTTCCAGCGGCTCTGTCATCACCGCAACGAGGACCATCTTTTCGATACCGAAGCCAGGGTCGATCTTTTCGATCTGGTCACAGATTAGCTTCGACAGCCGAGCAGGATCGCGGACAGGCTTCTGGAGACCCGCGCGAACGGACTGCCTCGTGTTGTCGACGCGATGAATGACGAGGTCGGAACGCCGAACGCCGAGGCCGCGCTCTTGGAGCCTGGCTGTAAGATCGGCTACCAATTTTCGGATGTATTTCGCGATCGTCTCTGCCGCGCCGATGGGTTCCTGAAAATTTCGGGAAACTTCGACAAGTTCAGGTGTTCGCAAAGGCTCGATGGGTTCGGCCACCCGACCAAAAAGCTGATCGAGCCGACGTGCGACTTCCGGTCCGAAACGCAGGGTCAACGGAGCGCGGGGCATCGCCGACAGTTCGCCGACCGTCTCTACGCCGAGAGTCCGAAGGCCCTGGATGGTGTCGGACGGCAATCGTAGGCAGTGGATGGGCAGCTCGACCACGGCCTTGCTGACGCCTCCGACGGGAACAACCGTGGTCTCTGCAGTCGTCATGCGGGTGATCGTATGGGCAGCACCCCATGTGTCCGCAACGGCGGCTCTCGCCGTCAGGCCGCGGCTGCGGAGCAGATTGACGAGGCCCGAGATCAACATCTCTTCCCCGCCGCGCAGGTGGTCGGCACCCTCGATGTCGAGTACGAGACCATCCACGCCATCGACGGCGACGACGGGGCTGTATTGCCGGAGTGCCCACAGCGCCAACCGCTCGAGCGCGGCAGCGTCCGCAGCCGGGTCGGCGTCGATCATCGTCAGGTTCGCGATGACGGCCTGAGCTTTACTGGCGGCCATGCCAACGCGAAGGCCGACCTTGCGGGCAGCAGTGTCAGCGGCCGATACCCAGCGCTTCGAGCCACTCCGCGAGATCACGACAAGCGGCTGGTCAGCTGGCACGGCTCCCTTGCCATGACGACGTATCCGATCTGTCGCGAGATACGGGAAGTAAACTGAGACGACCCTTGGCATCGCATGCTCCTAACTCAAACTCGGCACACTCGCCCGTCTTGACACGCATTAGTTCCGCCAGCCATCTGGCCCGCCCAACGCCCGCAGTTGGCAACGGCTCGGAAGGCAGTACGCTGACACGCCACCTCGTCGTCGAAGCCGTGGGGTTTCCGAAGTCTGCGGCCTCGGTCTGCCGCCTCCACCTCCTGACGACCAGCCCCATAGTTCCCGTCTTCTCGGCGGCCAACTGAAGGCGGCGGGAGGCCGTCATCGGCAACCGCACCAGTTCGCCAACGACGGCCGCAAGACCGCCAAAGGCCAGACCCTCTTCCATCGACGCCAGAACGTCCTCCTCCTTGTCGGATTCGCAGAATATGACCCGGTCGGGATGGAGGCCCGCCTGCGAAAGCGCCGGGGCGAAGAGATCGGGGCGGGTCAGACACCATAGGACCTTGCCCTTTGATCGCGCAGCAATCCCAGCCGTGAACAGGGCCGCTGCTGCGCCGTCCACCGTTCCGGAACCGCCGCCTGCGACCTCATGAAGCGCGCCGTATGCCAGGCCGCCTCCCGGGAGTCGCCCATCGAGCTCGGGGACACCGAATGGCAGCACCACCGCCTTCCGGGCTGCGCAACCTTCCAGGTGCGCGATGCGCTCTCGGAGCTCTTCGACGACCCGAGAATTGCGGGCATGCGACATCGTTCACGACCCTCCTCAGGTTCGCGTTGCACAGGACTTCATGTCCCTCAAAACGGTTGACGTTCTCCTTCTGTTCCGCGCAGTAGAGAGAGTCAAGCCGGTCCGAATTGGTTTTTTAGACGATACTAACGATCAGTTTTTTGGAATCGTGAAATGAATCAGCACTCTAAGCCCATTCCGCTAAATGACCGGCTCGATTGATTTTTTTGGACGACGGCGGTTAAACCTTGCCCGATGGGTGGGCTGGGTACATGGTGCGGGCTAACTGGAGATGGAGGTGAGAGATGGCTAAGCCCGTAAAGCGAAGCATCAGGGTCAAGACCTCGAAGAACGTCTCCCTCGGTTCCTGTCTTGACGAGGTCGGATTCAAGCCGCTTGGACGGCGCATCAAGATCAAAGCAGGCATCGATCAGCCTCCATTGAACAAGCCAAGATCAACGCCTGCGACGGAAAAACCGGCCGACTAGCCAGGTGTCACCGTCTGGTACCGTACGAAGTCCTGAAATACCTTGGCAGCGCCCGCTCTTGCGATATTTTGGAGGCCCTGATGGCGCGGAGCCATCGAGTGTGACAGTGGCCTTGTACAGGAGTGGACGATGACGAATTCCGTCAAAGTCATCCCCGAAGACGAGCAGTTCACCGTCCGCGTTGTTGAAGACGGTGAAGTCTCCGAGAAACATTTCTCATTCGAGAAGTTCGCCCGTTCGTGGGCTGATGGGCAGAAGGTAAGACTTGATCAAGCCAACGGAACCGTCGACGCTCGTCGAGCGCGTGGCTGACTTGCTAAGCCGACTAAACGTCCTTGACTATCCCAATTGAACTCTTCGATATCCGCACCGTCGATCTATCCATGAGGCGGTGCCGTCAGCCTACGGGAACAAAGGGTCGGTGCGGCAAATGACACCAGTGACGATTGTCAATCCAGCGACGTCATCCATCGCTTCCGCTTCGGAATGATATTTCACCGTAGTGCACCTGCAGCCCGTTGCGATCGCGGACATTCACCCGGATCTTCGCTGCGTCAGCAAAGGTAATTTCGTCCTTTGCGATGTCAGTGAGAATGCGAGTTACTTCGCGCCTGATTTCGTTTTCGGAGGACAGGTCCTGACCTTCGTCGTCTCGTTCCAGGCCGTGGCCGTTGATCACATCGAAATAATACTGGGGCATGCCCTCACCTTTTGTACGCTCCCGTACCAATCACCTCCAACTCCGGAATGTTCCTGCTCGACCAGGGATGGAATTCATATTAGGCGGAACTAATACATTCTGCCGTCATTGACAGGGTCCTGCAACAGCGGTGGACCGATGACAATTTTTTATCTGGAAGTCTCAGACAGCATCGAGGCGGAAACCTCGATCGATGTACCAAATCCTCAAGAGGCGATGAACGCAGCGTTGAATGCGCTCGCCCAATTTGCCTGCCGCAACTTTCCGCCGCCAGAAAAACTTGTAATCAAGGTCTCTGATGCGGATCGAGATCATATAGCGACGCTTCGCTTCGGCTTCAGCATCGACTACGCCGAAAGGTCGCTGACCTGAGAAAGGCTACCAGTCACCCGCGATCAGGTCCGCCAGTTCTTCATCCATTGGCGGCTCGTTATCGTTGGCCGCGCCCTCCCGCAACTTCAGAACGTTCGCGGTGTGGTGAGCGAGGAACCATTCCGCCTTTTTACGCTCATCATCCGTCACGTCGCCTAAGTCAGGGACTATGATCCGATACCCGGTGTCAAACGCCCGCAACAGGTCCTCGTACTCGCGGACAGCCCTTTCATGCGAGGCGAGCAGTTCCAATTCCCAACCTTCCAACTGTCGGTCCATGAGGATACTCCGTAAGCGCTACCCCCCTAACGCTTATCTCCACGTTCTGGCTCCACGATGCGAAGGACTTGAGCGCCTTTAGCGGCTACTTCCACATAAGGCGCTGGATTTCAGCAATGCCCTGGCGTGTACCGTAGCGGCGCTGAAGTGATCGAACAGTGGATGATGCAGCGTTCGTGAACCCGGGCTACCCTGCCTGATTCGATGCTCCGTCGATGACAGTGCTTGCGGATCGCAAAACTATTACCTCATGATAACGTCATTTAAACGTCGCCACGCGGTTGTGCCGCGTAGCGTCGGATCGGCTTCGGCAATATCCGCTAACAGGGCAGAAAGTTCGTGAGGGACGTATGCCGGTTTTAGCGCAACAATACGGTCGGCAACTTCCAACACCTCATGAGGCCATCGCTTAGCAAGCGAACCCCTCCCCCTCTTTTCGTCCTCTCGTCTCTGACGGTAAATAAACATATCGGGATGATCGATAGGCCTGAGAAAGTCTTTTATCGTGTCCACTACTTCGGGGAATTGATCTGATTTGTCCTCCGCTATCCGCAGCATCGTATCGCTGGCAGCTCCCGTTTGAAAACGAGCTTCTTGAGGCCAAATGGTTGCAAAGAACTGTTTACCGAACGACTTCCAAGCATTTCCTTCTTCTATGATTCTATGAAGCGTCCATAAAGCCGTCTGTCGGCCTATGTCATCCACCGATTGCAGGGCCTGCCGGCATTCGTCGTCGCTGATGTATTGTCCACTATTTTTATTCCAGTATGTCGCGATGATCAGCACACCGACCGCGTGTCGCTCATCACGATCTTCCGACAACCATTCTTTTCGTTCATCGAAAATTCTAAGGAATTGGCCTTTAAGCAAAGCGAAAAGTTCGGTCGGCTGCGGTACTCGTTGATGGAACAGCAATGCATTCCACGCCGCTTCGGCAAGCGGGTGAGAAAGTTCGAAAATCGGAACGACCACCTTTGTCGTCCAAGCTTTGTCTACGAAATACAACCAGTTAAGCCTCTGAGCTAGGAGGGAGGCTGCATGGTCTGCTCCTTCGCCCACTGATCCCAGTGAGCGCTCGAGGCGGATGATGACGTTGGAGGAGATTCTTTCGTTTTTCTTGAACTTCCGTTCACCCATCGACGCAAACAATGCGTCTACAAGATGCCCGATGGGACCATTGATAGCGTGATTGAGAGTCCTGCGGGATCGCTGGACGATCTTGCCACCCACTGTTACCTCACCCAAGCCGCTGAAGGTGGCGTCGTCTCCAGATTCCTGTAGGGCGGCGAAAACGTCGTCCCAGACCCGATAAAAGTCATCTGGGTGAGAGGTTGCGATTCCAGTAAAATGATCCCTGATCCAACTTGCCAAGTATGCCCGTAGCTCAAATTGAACTTGCCGGGGCAACCTTGCCAGCCTAAGCCCGCACAACCTGTTTGCCCTCTCAGAGGCTTCCTTTGGCCATTTCGAAAGTAACTGCCTCCAATGTCCAACGGGGTATCTCTGGTGACGAGCCTCGAAGGCCAGTGCAGCAAGAGCAAATGAGGGCCGTGCGGCCACAACGCCCTCGAACGGCGCGTACTCAACAAACGCATCCTGATCGCGTCCGGACAATTCTATGGAGCGCGCGATGAGTTTCGAAACTCTGACACCCTCAAGACTGACCGGGTCGACACGCCGTTCCACCCATCCCACGCGACCATCCATATCTCGGTCGGCCCTGGTTTCCGAGCGTTCGGACCAGTCAGCAGTTGCTCTGATCTCCGCTAACTTGCTCAACGCAGGTTGTGAAAGTTCACAGCTATTCTGGTCCAACCAGCCAAGCCGAGAGCCGATATTGTACCGAAGGCGGCGTTCAACGTCGGTGGGATTATCTTCCGGAAACCGATCAGGTGGCTCGCACAGGCGATCTCCAATTGCCCTCCGTTGATCGGCCGAAAAGTCCTCCCATTTGGCCCGGAGTAAATGCAGAAGGTCACGCTCCAGATACGGGTCCCAAAACGAAGCCTCCTCAAGAGCCAAAACACCTTCGGCGATGGCATCGGGGTTGAATAGGCTATCGATCTTCCACGCAAACAGTCGAAACTTGTCAAAGAAAAATCGATCGTTCGGAGGCCATTTGGCGGCCTCCGCCAGGGCTACTGGCGGGTCTGATTCGGCGAGACGCTTGAAGAGTTGGGTGGCCCAAAGAAAGAGTTCTGCTGGACCATCGCTGGGAACATAGCGTTCGCCGTGTCCAGCATCGGGTTCTATGGCAGGCAGGTGAAAATAAGCTGCGAACCCGTCAGCGTCTTGTAAAAGGTCGGCAGCTCGCTCTAACGAGCGGTTCACTATCCCAATTAGGCGGGGTAGTGCTTCAACGGGAACGTCAATATCGTGGTTATGCCTCGACGGGCAATGGACTGAAAACCTAATTAGTTCCTCAAGCTTGCCGTTGCTGTCGTCGCCATCACCCATCGGCAAAAGCGGCATTGATCGGAATGACATCTCCACTTTCAATCGAGGTTTGATTGCCTTCTCGAAAGAACGATAAATCGCGCTGCTCCAGCCGCCGCGTTTGAGCAACGCCACAAAATCGAACCATCCGAGGTCGTGGACATCGATTCCTCGCTCTTCTTCTATCTCAAGAATAAGGCTCCACACCCGCTGGACGTCGTCGGGAAACTTCGTTCCATGACCAGTTAAACGTCGATTAACGCTCCAGAGGATATCGGGATGGAGATTGAGTTGTCGACTTGCCCACCAAATCGCAATCCATTCGTGTGCTACCGTTTCGAACCAACGAGTTAGAGACCAAAGCCGACGGGGGATAGCACCCCTTCGTTTGGGTGACGCCCCGGCAAGGCGGAAAAAAATGTCGCTGTCCGTGTCAGCTGGGAGCTTCCCTAAAAAATCTAATCCGCCTGCGTCGGACCTCCCCCCGTCGAGCCTGGGAGGGTCGTCGTCCAGACCATATTCCGAGAGAGGATCGATTTCGCTCGCATCGTCGCCGTAACCATCCTTGAATGGCTGGGAATATCGAATATTCCGATCGAGTACACACAGCCATTCTGCGCAGGGTGGAGGATCGGCCTCCGCAAACCCCCTTGCTCCCTCAGGCGTTGCAGCAAGAGCAGCTATTTGCCCGCGTTGATATGCCTTCAACGCCCGCGGAGAGCCGTTCGCCATTGATAGCGTTTTGGCACGCCAGCCGTCCGGATCGTCAGCGCGCTCAGCCCATGCTTCAAGGGTGCCCCAAAGGTCCTGGAAATTCCCAAATGGAATACCCGACACCCCGAGGTCACGCCATTTAGAATTGACTTCGTTCTCTTCTCCTCGGTCGAATGCATATATCGGTTGAAGTTTCGCCGATGTACTGGCGTTCAACCCCTCAAGGAGATAACGGATTGGAGGATCGCCTGCCGAATAGCCCAAGAGGACTACTGTTTTTCTCTCCAAGAGTTGGCGGAAAAAAGCCGTAGCCCAGCCGTCGGCAAGATAAGCGCGACCGAAATCACCCGATCCAAGAACGAGAGCGCTCGATGGTCCCTCCGTCTGGCGACCGCTCCCGAGTCTGCCATGGAGATAAACAACACCAGAATGGAGGCTATCACCCGTCATGATTGGTAGCATTGGCGGAAACCACCGCCGTAAACGCGGCATCGCACGTTCGAACAGGTGGTCAAAGTTTGTCGTTACGACGAACGGAATTCCCCTGGCGTCTTTTGACAGGCGGAGCACGACGTCGTGATTGTACGTGCTTGCTTTTTTCGGTGTCTTCAGAAGGCGCGTGACCTCCTTTTCGATCTTTTCTGTCGTATAGACGCGCTGAAGTTGTCCAAAAACCTGATCGAAAGGTGGAGCGAGATCGGCATCGTTTTTCGCGATGGCCTGGGCCATTTGCATACCGACCTTTGAGTGGGCCTGAACTCCCAACTTTCTCATAACCTGAACGGTGAGCTCGAAAAAGCTGAGCAAGCCAGCAGGCTTGGAGACACCCGCACCACAAAAGAACACGACTTCGCCTTGATCCCGCGCCGTGAGCAGTTCGATGGGAATTGATGGCCCTGATTCGATGAATCTCATGGGTGCAACTTTGCACGGCACAGCTTTAAAGGGAACTGAAGTCTTAAAATATAGATGAGCCAGCTGCGCAATCGAATGTCAAAAAAATCAGGTGGATGACGATTTACTACAATCCACTTCTGCTGGTTACTTTCAATTTTGCGGGCGTCCTATTGAGGCAGCCACGCCTCCTAAAGTCGCCAACTTGGTAAGGCTTCCATTGAAAGTCGGTTGCACCAGTATATTTGTCGCACGGCGGTTTTAACATTGGCGACGACACAGGGAATGGCTGACGTTTTGATGCGGAAACGAGAATTTCTGGCGGGCGTGGCCGCAGTCGCGCTTGCAGGCATTCATGGAGGGCAGGTGATGGCGGCATTGAACGAGAATGTGGATGTCGCGGCGCTCGCAGCCCTGCGGCCCGGCATGCCGATGGCGAAGGTCGAGGCAGCAATGGGGTCCGCCTGGAAGCCACCTGCCCCACATAAGGGCGGCAAGATCGACCTGCTCGAAAACAGCCATGGGTTCGTCGCATGGATCGACCGGGACGGCTTGATCGGCATGCTCAACTACAACCATCGCTTCCTGCACCCGGTCTCCGGGATCGCAATGGGGATGAAGATCGAACAGGTGCGCGCCGCCATGCCGTCTCTCGATATCGGCGACGACCTGCCGATGATGCGAGGCGTGCGCATGGGTGTGCGACGGTTTCCCGAGGGCTATACTCTACGTGTCCGCCTCACCCTCGAGACGGTCAACGAAATCGGCTTCGCTAACCCTGAAGCCGAATATCCGGAACCGACGGAACCACCCTACCCGGCGGCCGCAGGCATTGCAGGTGCTCCTTTCGCGGACCCAAACCTCAAGCTCGTCGTCCTGTCTTCGCTTCTCGACGGGAAGCAGATTGATCTCGGCTCGCCCGAACAGCTGGCGACGCACGTCCTCGGTCGAGCGATCAACCTGGAGGACGAAGGATACGAGATCATTTCAGAGGCCCGAGATTATCTGGAGCGTTATCCGCTGACCGACGAGCTTCTCGCCGCCGTCGAAGAGATCGAGTTCGACGGCGGAGGAACGGTCTATGAATACGCGTGGTATTTCTGGGATGGCGAAGACAACGCCTTCGACGTCAAGGACCTGTCGGGGATCGAACTCTGCTCGAACCTCAGGAGCTTTTCGGCGATCTCGATGATCGGAGAGGTCGATGTACGCACCTTTCTGCCGTTCTCTAAACTCGAATCCCTGAATCTCAGCACCGGGATGAACCATATCGAAGGCCTGCTAGACTTGCCTGCGCTGAAGGAAGTGCGGGTACTCGACGACGAGATTTACAATGAGGTCACGACCGCCGGGACGCCGAGCAGGCGCATCTTTCAGACGCTGAAGGATCGCGGGGTCCGCGTCTGGGTCCACTGGGTGTCCGCCACCGAGCCTACCCCGCCTGCGTTCGAATGAGCCGAGTCGAAGCCCGGCGACGCCGACCTCAGAACAGACGGTCGGCAAACCGATCCGTCTCCCAGATCTTGAGAAAGGTCGCGTCCCGAGCGACCCAGCTGACAGCGTTGCTACCCCATTCTTGCGATCGGCTGGCGTACTCCCCCATCAGCCAGAAGTGGCGGACGATGACAAAACACTGTGCTGCCTCGAAGTCGTAGAGGGCAATCGGCCGCACCGCTCGATATCCCTCAATGAACACGTCCCACATCCTCGTCATGTAGCCCTGAAAAATCCCACTCGACCACGGCGACTAACCTCGCCCCGACGGAAGTTTCGATTTCAAAGAAGACCAAGCGCCTGACACCTTTCTGCCCGCGGACGTTGTCTTCGAAGGCTCGGACCCAAGAATCTCCAGAAGTCCCGTCAATTCCGTCTCGACGGCAAGGGGATGAACCTTGGCCGCATCCATGGCCGACAGGCACGCCCGCGCTTTCGCTGGCTGGCTGAGTGTCGGGATCACCGCCTCGAGGTCATATGCGACCTCTCCAAGGCACACGATATCGTCGGCGAACCGTGCTTTGACCCAGTAGTTGATCTCGGCAACGGTATCGGGAACGCGGGCCTTCTTCTCGTTCAGCATTGCGACCTTGGCCCGTACTGCCGTCAAAACTGCGGCCCGAAACCGCTCGGTGGACCGTTCGAGGTCGGAAAGCCAATCGGCGGAGAGCAATCGAGTCGCCTGTTCCCGTGTCCATCCTACCCCGACCAACGCGCCAATACCCCCGACACTGCTGAGGACAAGAGCGCCAGCTGGGCCGAACGCGAGAAGCCCGAGAGCCTTGCCCGACAGCGCGCCGACGGCAGAAAGCCCTCCTTTGACGCTGGCATCCATCACGACCGAGAACGGCAGGTCCGATAGAGGCATGCGGCCGTGCCAGATGCGGTGAAGGTTTCGTGCCGAGGAAACTGCCATAGCAAAGTACGGAACGTTCAAATCACCGAGAGCCGCGCCCGCTTCCATGGAGGTCGTCATGATCAGGTCGGCGATCTCGCGATCGAAACCATCGACGTAGTACACGAGTTTCGCCCATTCCGCACCGCTGTCGATGACGGCCTCCGCCAACTCGGCATTGGCGTACACAGGCATGTCGGGATACTTGTCGAAGTGCGTTCGCAATCCTTCGACGCCCTGCAGGCACTTCACCTGGAAGGGCACTCCATCCACGAGGAGATCGAAACCCGCATTGTTTGAGGTCTCTGGAAAGCTGACCACATGGCCGACCTCAGCCAAGCGTGCCGCCACTAGCTGTTCGGAAACATACCCGCGAAGGTTATTGCCTGCTCCAGCCGCGGCGGCCTCGCTCATCGATCCGATGCGCTCCGCAAACGCACCAAACTGGAAGATGTCGCCGAGGTCCTCCGAGCGCGAGAAGTCCGCCGCGGCGAGAATCATCGGATCGATGGATACCGCGTTGTAGAGCACGTCGCCCGCCGACAGTGCCGTTACGGCGGCCATCTCTAGCGCATCGCCCCGGCTCTTTGAGAGTACGCCTTCAAGCAGATCACCTCGTCGATCGGAGGCGAGCGCCGCACTTCCCAGGTCGCCGAGCGCTTTTGGCAAACGCCCGCCCGTCGCCTTGGCGATGGCCGCGTTGCGACTCATGGTCTCTGCCATGATTGCCGTGGGCAGCGACGCCAGGCCGACCTCGGTCGCGGTTCGGAAATCATTCAAAACGACCGCCAAGCCGCCCCGCTCTGCCGACAGACCACGAAGTGACAACTGGACCGAAACGATAGCGGCGAGCTTGGCAGCTTGCCCGCCGTTCACATAGTTGTTTGCGAGGTACCCAATGCCGAGGACCGCCGGAATGCTGAAAAGCGGATTCGCGAGCATGAAGAGTGTCGAGACGACGGCTGGTCCGCTCATGAACGGGATGAACGCCGACGCCTGGGCAGCGAGAACATAGGCGCTGAACCCCGCCAGGTTCACGCCCATGCCAATGGAAAACGCCGCGGTTCCGGTCGCGAGCACCGTAAAGGCGGCTCGGTCTCCCGCAGCCAACGCGTCTCGCATCGCGTCGTCGCGCAGCTCCGGCGGCAGGCTACGAATGTGGTCACGAACACGTTCGCCGAGCGCGCTCGCGAGTTCTTCTGGAATATCCCCGGATACCGCCGCCTCGGCCACGCCCTTGGCAACCAGTCGCGCCTCCTCGGCAACCAGAAAGGCGAAATCCTGGTGGCGACGGCCGCGGAGCGACTTTACTGCCTGCCAGGCCTTCTGCACTCCAGTCTGCGGTAGGTCTTCATTGTCATCTGCCGCAGACATGGCCATCACGGCCGATGCCTTGTAAGCCACGCCCGCACTGACGGAGTTGGCTCTTCTGGACGACAATGGAAGTGTCGCGTCCAGGTCCAGCGCCTCAGCGATCCTAACCCATAACCGAATCCGCAAGCCCTTATCGGACGCATCCGACGCATACAGGCCGTCGGCCGCGGCCTTCAGACGGCGGGCAAATGCCGTGGTATCGGAAGACTGGTCATCCTTCTGGAAGCGAGACAGCAAATCGCTGACACGGTCCACGGACATGGACAGCATGGTCGTAGTCTCAAAGCTGGCGATGAGATTGCAGAGCTCATGGCGATCAAGCGCCCCGAGACCAGCGAAAATCGTCCATGGTGGCACGTACAAATCTTCCCCCATCAAGCACCCGCATCTTCATGCCGGAACACCCGATGTATGTCGAACGATTTCCGTGGTTTGGTTCCATCTGTTGTACTGGGAGAACGTCCTGCTGTCAGCGCGATTTCAGCTTCACGGTGACGACCTTGTTTTGCTCGCCAGTACGTTCCATTTCAAGGATGCCTGACGCATCGGCCAGATCGCTCAAACGCGCGTAACCAAAGTTCCGCGGATGTCAGGAGTGGCCACCAATTGCGGTCACGGGCAGCGCGGCGTAACGTGACGGCTTGATAGCTAGCACGAGTAGGCGCGTTTGAATGCGTGGTTCGATCCTCAGGGGTTTTATAGGCCTCCTCTGCGTCCTGCTCTCCACCGGGGAGCCGGGTCGATTGGATTGATGCCGTGGATTTTTTCGGCTCTACGTAGCTAGAGCCTGCCGCAACGGTTCCCTTGGACCAACCTCCCTTAGGGCGTCGGGTTGCTTGGTAGGCATGGCACATTCGCACCATTGCGCCATCGAAACCTGAAGGCCTTTTCCACCCGGTGAATTTCTATTCTTGGTGCTTTGTCTTCCTCCAAGATTATGACCCCCGGGGCATCGTCACTCCCTGAACACGCTCTTCGAAAGGCCTTCATCACGGGGCCATAAACAAACTGGTAGCGACCAAGGTCGATGCAGTTGGGTTCTCCCGTAGTCGTCGGATTTCCGTTGGCATCACACCTCTCTGTATAGGAGAAATTGCTTGCCGCCGCTGATAGTCGGCTGAGAGCGGCGCTCGAACCGTAAGTTTTCCAAAAGAAGAACAGGACGAAAGCGACACATCCGAAGAGAACGCCGATTCTGAAAAGACCGCGAGCTAGGCTAGGGCCGTTGTCGTCATCCTGCAATTTCATGCTTCTCTCATGGGAATTCTGACCTTCTACCTGCTGTGCAAAATTGCGGATGAAGTGCAGCGCGTCGGCCGTCGCGGGACGTAGATGCCCAACTCGCAACTGACGAGCGGTTGACGCCCCCAGCGTAGCTTTAGTTCTCAGCAGTTGCAATGTGACCAGCGTCCATGGAACTTCTGATTGCGCCCCTTTAGGATTTCTTGGGGAGAAGTCTGATAAGCATCTCCCCTATTGAAAGTGGCGGCGTCCGTGTCATGAAGGGTGAAGAGCAGGTGCGCAGACATTTCCCGATCTCGCTCGTTGGCCTGGTCGTGACCGGGTGCGTCTTCGTCCTTCAAGCCATACCGTTCACGGGCATTTTCCTGATGTTCGCGATGGCGATGGCTTGGTCGGTCGTGCTCGTGAATGGCAGCATGATTGGAGTCGCCATCGAGGCGATCATGGGGCGGGTTTCGCGCCTGTGGCTTCTGCTGCCACTGATCTTTTACGGAGGGTACTGGACGGTTGCAGCACTGGAACATTCCGCGTTGCGTGAGCTCAGCAGCCGCACCGACGCAGCCAACCTGCAGGTTGTGACGGGATTTGATCCTGCTCACCACGCCCTCGTCTTCGAGAGAGACGAAAACGGGAATAGCGCCAGGCTCACCAATAATTTCGCGCTATCGGTCGCTTACACCGTCAAAGGCAATGTTCCAGAGGGTTATCTGTCCAAGCGGATGATCGAACGACCTCTATGCGTCAAGCTCCGCGAGACACGCGAGCTACAGTCTACAAATGTGCAGACTTCGGAGTTTTGGGATGGTGAAGCCTTCGCTTACGGACCCTTGGAAACACGTTTCTGCAATCTGTCGATGCCGGAAAGGCCACAACTACCGATCGTTACAGTGAGCCGGAAGGAGACGAAGGGGTTCGAGAAAAACCTGCCGGTGACACGGATAACGACGACCATCACCATGCCGAACGGCCGCAGTTTCCAACTCCTCGGGGGCGTCGCCGCACCTCTCGGATGGATACCGATGCCGATCATCGGCTGCGGTCTTGATTCTGGAGCGGCGAGATGGGAATGCGGTGCCTGGCTCTCCCGAAACAGTCATACGCCCATTGTCCCGGGCGGCACCCCATACAGGCAAGGCTCAAATGTTCTCGCACGGGCTCTTGGGCTCCTGCCTATAGCGATCGAAGATCGAGCCGGAAGCGATAGCGTGATGGTGCTGGCGAAGATCGCCAGGATACAGGAGGCAACCCTGGCACGCCAGCTTTCCAACGTCGACGCGATGATCGCAGACCCGACAGCGAAGGTCACCGAATGGCAGATCGATGTCCTGGTCAGTCGCGCCGATGTCCTTGCCTCCCACGCCGACGCGGTCATGACGGGCATCGAACGAGCAGCGCGCTTGCATTTAAAGGCGCGCGAGAGCGGCCGTATCCTTGCTCGACTTGCGGCCGCTCTGCCCCCAGGTGAATTCGCCGAACTCAAGTCCCGTCTTCTGTCGATCTACGCAGATGCTGGCAACGATCACTGGCTTTGGGAGGTGCAGCCGCTACTCCGGCGGCTGGGTGACCTCGGCCCCGATGCCTTGCCCTATCTGATGAATCCACGCGCTTCTTTATCCTCCGTTGATGGAGCAGCCATAGAAGGCTTATGTCGTGTCGGCTCTTCGGCGCGCGTGGTCGCTGAACCTGTCCTGCTGGCCCTGTGGGCTAAGCCCAATCTTTCATATGACCTCCTTAATGATCTGTTTGTGGCGATGCGCCGAACGGGGATTTCTCCGCCGCCTCTGGTCGATGACAAGCGCAATCTCTTCGTCAAACTTCAAGCCGACTGGGAGAACGTCTCACCGTCGTCACCGTCCGGGGTTTGTGCGGCCAGAGCGGAACGCATCGCACGGGAGCAGGAAAGGATTGGCGGCGTCCGTCGACATAACCTGTACTGAAACGCTGCTCGATAGTTGGGAGCTTCGCACCCTGAAACGCGGAAGCGAATGAACCGCTTTCGGCACCTACTCGCCTCCAAGTATCGATCTGTCGCGCTGCTGACCCCTATTTCATCTGGTTGGCTGGGACCGCGCGGTGAGTTTATTTCCGTCAGGATCGCGAAGATAGGCGACGAATGAGCCGTTCGGGCGTTCCCGTGGCGGGCTCTCGATCGCTGTGCCACCATGCGCGATACCAGAGGCATGCCACGCTAGAACATGGTCGGCGCTCGCGGCGGCGATACCGATCGTCCCGCCGTTGGCTGCAGTCGCCGGGTTGCCGTCGATAGGCTTGGTGATCATCAGCCGACCGCCCTCGTGGGTATAGATCAGCCTGCCTCTCGCATCCATCTCGCCGGGCCTGCCTCCCAATGCAGCGAACGTGGCGTCGTAGAAGTTTCGGGCCCGCTCCAAGTCGTTGCTTCCAATCATAACGTGGGTGAACATGCTTCATCTCCAGAAAGCTACCAAATAGTCCCCATCTTGCGTAACCTGACCTGGCTGTTTGGTGGTCACAAAACCCCGGTCAAAGCGGCACCAGTTTTCGTGACTTTTGCGCCGACCCGCAATATGCAGTCATGCAAGAGGTGCAATGACTGATATGGCCCTTCTCCTCCATGACGCGTTACGGCCCATCCAGTCATTGGCGTCGAAAAATTCGCCGCGAAACTCCAGCTTTTGCGAACGAGTTCCGCGACGAGAATCCTCAAACCCCTTGAGAGAAAGCCGATACGTCGCAAAAGTTAGTATTTTGCGACGGCTTTGGGTCGGCCATCGCTCATCAGCTCCATGAGTCTATGGAGACGAGTCACCACGTCATTGGTTTCCAAGAGTTGCTGCTTCTGTTCGATAGTGGTCGATAGCAACGGGGCGACTGTGTCGGCTAACAGGCTCGGATTTCCGATCGAAGGTAGGCCGAATCTGGCCTTAGATCCCGGCGGCAGTGCAGAAAAATCGACCTCGGCGTAGATCTGGTACGCATCGAGAACCGCACTCGACAGAGCGGCTGCCTCCGTCGACTGGCCGCGATCGTCGTCAATCGGCGTAACCTCCGCCGCCAGGAACACGTCATCGGTGAGCCGGACCATGCTTGTTCGCTGAAGCCCGCAGACGGTAACCTTGAGAGTCCCGTCCACCTGTGTCTGGCGATCGACTACGTTTGCTATGACTCCCACTGGATAGAAGGCTTCAAGAGTGTTGGGATGATCGTTATCGCCATGCCTCTGGGTGACAACGAGAACGCGCCGATCGCTGGCGAGAGCGTGTTCCACGGCCTGTCGGGTTTTCTCGCGTGCCACGAAAATCCGCGAGATCATGTGCGGAAACATGACCAAGTCCCGCATAGGAACGAGGGGGATCTCCGCCCCCGCTGGAATAGACGTTTCGCTACTCACCGATTTAGCTGGCGGCTGCGTCGCTTGGATCATTGCGGCCAATACGTTCCAGTCTCGAAAGCCAAGAATTCGAGCAACGAGCTCCTGGCTCTCACTGTTGGTGAAGGCGAAAGATTTGGCGTGAAGCGCTTCACGTAGGGTTTTTGCCATAGCTTTGGCATCGCGGAAATCGCGCATGGGATGATCCTTTGCATAAACGAACGGAAAGCGTCAGGGGCTTGCGTTGCTGACCCGTTCGTTCGGGCAAAGAGAGCCATAAGCGGCTCGATACATTCACCGTACCCCAAGGGGGCGCAAGCAGCAGGTCGTATCCACCGAGGACTAATTGTTCGCAGAAGGTTTGTTGCCTGTCAATCTTAGGCTTGGCGAGAGCCCGTTCTGGGGAAGGTGTTGGCGCGAAGCGGCCGCAGTCTACAAAGTGGCCTCAGACGCATACATTTGCGCTATCTATGTCGGACGGACTAACACAAGGAGTCACAATGTCCGCTGAAGCCAAAGTACACGTTTTCACCGCGATGTTCGAAGCCAACGAAGATGCGTCCGCATTCGGACATCCTCATTGGGAACCTGAACCCAATGGCGACGCGTCTGACGACGAGTACGCCGCGTGGGAGGACCGCAATCCCATATGGCCACTAAAATCGGAACTAGGTCACCGCCTCGACAGCGATTTCATTGAAGTCATATGGAAAAGCGGCCAAGAGCCGGATTGGGACTATTTGCGGTCTCGGCTACACGACACGGATGTTACCGAAATCGAGAAAAGCGGGACACCCGCGAATACCTTTGTCCTTGTGGACCAGACGGCGTTCGGTGACGATGAGGTTGAGCTTCGGTCCACCCCGAACCTAACCTATCACGGAAGTTATCCGTCTCTCCGATAGCAATATCCCATACCCACGACGGTTGATCACTGGATTAGTGGCGTGGCGTTCGACTGATTCTTCACGATGAAAGGACCTGAGGCATGGACACCGTCCGCATCGCCGCCGTGCAGACGCCAGAATTCAGGGCAGACGTTGAAGCTTCCCTATCCTACGCCGCGGGGGTCATCACCGAGGCATCGGCTCGTGGTGCCCGATTGCTTTGTTTCCCGGAATGCTTCTTACAGGGATATCTGCTTGACGAGGCCGAGGCCCGGCGATCTGCACTAGACCTCGCTTCGCCAGAATTTCAATCCATCGTCGCTCGACTGCCGTTCACGGACATGGTCGTCGCCCTGGGCATGATCGAGGCAAGTTCAGGTAGTCTCTTCAACACCGCAGCGGTCATCCAGAGTGGAGCGATCAAAGGGTTTTACCGAAAAACACATCTCCTCAAGTCGGAGGGTTTATTCGCTCCAGGTGCGGAAGCCCCTGTGTCTCGGTCGAAGGACTGACGTTTGGTGTCAACATCTGCTACGACACGCACTTCCGGAATTAGGTAGCAAATGCCACTGAGTGGATGACCGCGCATCAGACAGTGGCCTCACCACACAAGGGTACGCCCCAATTTGGGTGTGATCTTACCCGCAATTGGTAAGACGCTAAAAATGTTTGACAATCGTTAGAAAATGGGTATATGTACCCAGAATTGGTAAGAACCTACCAGAAACGGGTAAAATCATGTCAAGCATCGACTTTCTGCTTTCCGAGCGACAACAAAATGTGCTGCGTGCGTTAATCCTGCACGGTGAGCGCCAACTGTCTGTCTCTGACCTCATTCGGATCGCAGGACCCGGAAACGGAGCGACCCAAAGGATTCTCGATAGCTTCGAAAAGGCGGGCCTTGTCACGAGGGAAGCAAGAGGAAATCAGCGACTCTACAGCGTTAACAAGAAGCACCCGATCTATGCCGAGCTACGTTCGATCTGCCTCAAGACCTTTGGCCTGGCTGACGTGATCTCCGATGAGTTGACCAAATTTGCGCCAGACATTGAAACGGCCTTTGTATTCGGCTCCATGGCAAGGGGGGATGAGAGGGCGGATAGCGATATCGACCTCATGGTCGTGGGGGATGTCGATTACTTCGAGCTTGGCGAGTCTATCGAAAACCTCAAGGGCAAACTTGGACGTGACATCCACCTCAATCTACATACGCGGGCAGAGTGGAAGGACTTGCAGTCTGATCGCGTGATCCGCGCTATCAACAGTGAACCTCGTATTATGGTAGCGGCGGCATGAGTTGGCAGGAGAACATCGACAATCTAATCCGCATTGGAACATTTAAGCGGACCGACTATATCGCGGACGACGTGCGTCAATACGTTATCTACGCGAAGGAATACCTCGCGGATGCGGAGAAGACTGAAACCACGCGCTCGCGTTTCCTGCTAGCATACGAGGGAATGCACTCGCTCAGCCTGGCGGTTCTCAATCGGGTAGGAGTCCGCTCCGAGGGTTCGGACGGCCATAGGCAGACAGCGTTCCAAGTCGCGTTAATGGTCATTGAAGTCGATGAAGTGCGAAAAGGTGCCAGTACCGCAATAATGGGGTTTCATCGAACACGAAACACTATCACCTATCAGTCTCCTTTCCCGCCCATGAGCGAAAAGGTTGGAACGGCGGCGATCGAAGCACTCAAGTTCATGCTCGCAGCGACAGAGAAGTTCCTGGCCCAGTACCAGGAAGAGTAGACTCCTGACATTCGACTCAAGTTTCTGTGGCATTTGCTGCCTAATTCCGCGAACTTCCCGGCCATGGCGAAGGTGATCGCCGATCAAGGTGGCACATTGGTCGTCTGTCTCGCGAACAACATGATGCCTCGCCAACGAGCAGAAGAGTACCGTGATGTGCACAACATGGTGCGTGCCGAGAGATGCAAGGAGCATAGTCTCTGGCTCGTTTCATCGGACATTTTCGGAGAGCGAGATCGTCGGGTGTCGTGGGGACCTACCGCCGTGATCGACCCGTACGATCGGGTCGTGGCGCAACTCGAATTGGAAAAGGCTGGGCTGCTGGTCTTCGACATCCCGATACTGCGGCAATGACTCCCGTTGGCCGCAATGCCGTCGCGGGATGTTCCTGTATGATACGACCCGCCGCTCCACCGAGACTGCTCAGACCGCCCGAACTTCGGCAAGCCGCTTGACCGCGCAGTCGTAGTTCCAGCAGACGGCTGCCTCCCATGCGGCTGGCGCTTGCGCTACGATGTCATGCGCGCCATCGCCGAGATCGGCGGCATTCTCGGGTCCCCGCCACTTGCAATAATCAAGAATGCTGGCGTGGCTCGACAACCAGCTGGGCGTTATCGCATCGAGGATGCCGTCTTAAACCGTTGAGTGTCGTTGACGTCTCATTCGTTGATTCCCCGGCGACAGCTCCTGCGAGAGCTTCTCGCTTATCCTCAATATGGCTGCCACAAATTTGATATTCGCGCTTGAGCGTGGAGAACATCGACATCCAAGTCGGCGTATATGTCGTTACCTCCGGACCTCAGCAGGTTCCTTCAGCTGTATACCAGAAACAATGTGACCAGGGAGTCAAACACCAGACAGAAACAAGCGATACTAAACCCCCGATGCCTGCTTATCCTGAAGAAATTGACCGCGGCCTGAGACACAGCCATCAACATGTAGAAAAGAGGCCATATGAACAACGCCCCGCCGATGGTATATTTCAGTCCCTTGTATCCATAGCGCATCAAATCGAGATAAATGATATCGGCAAGATAACATCCTGACATGAACAAAGTTATGTATACATACCTTATTTTCATTCTGTATCTACTTTGCAATACAAACGAGAAAATGCAGAGTACGAGCACAGATAGGGAGAAGTAGATATTTAGAATAAGTATCGGCGTCAGCGTTATTGTGTGTGTCGACATCGCTATCATTCCGCCTCACCAACCGTGCTGGAGCGAGCGGCAAACGATTGCACCACTGCCTTCTCGCTCCCCACCGAGACTGATCGAACCGCACGAACTTCGGCAAGACGCTTGACCGCGTAGTCATCCTTCCAGCAGACGGCGGCCTCCCATGCGGCTGACGCTTGTGCGCCGATGTCATGCGCGTCGTCATCGAGACCGGCGGCGTTGTCGGGCAGCACCAGGTCAAGGTCGGGGACGTCGACGTGGGAATCATCCCAGTCGATCAGCGCGACCCGGTCTGCCGTCACGCGGACGTTGCCTGGGTTGTTGGGGTTCCCATGGACAATGCATGTCTGACACCCGATGAGCTCAGCCCATGCCGCTCGGCACCGAAGAACGCCCTCGGGCGGCATCGCTGCGAGGTTGATCCTTGTTCCGGTCTCGGCCTGCAGGAGGTCGATCGACGACCGCCAATCTGGGCGCTGCGGCCAGCCCTGTGTCAATCGATGCAGTTCCCGGAGCGCTTCGGCGACGCGACGCCAGTCGGACTTCGTCTCCGGCGGTCCGCCCTCCATGTATTTCATCACCACCAGACCGTCCGCGAACAGGCGGCCGTCAGTCGTCGGGATGGGGACTGGAACGGTCATGCCTTCACGGTCGAGGTATCGGAGCAGGTCTGTTTCCCATGCGAGGTCAGCGTCACTCCTGGAGCCGAGACGCCCGACGGCGATCTGACCGTGGACGCGAACGCTCCACACGTCGTTGGCCGATCCACCAGCCAGCGGTTCGATGCGAACCACGTCTTCTCCCCATCGAGCGAGTGCATCCCATCCCATTGGCTAACCTTTGCCGTCGTGATCAATTTGAGGGAAGAAATAGAGGGAATTTCAGACGCCACAATGTCCCCTGAGTGCCGCCAGTCAGACATCCGCCTATCGGGCGCAATAGGCCCTGTTCGCAAGCCCCGAAAGCTCGGTTCCTTCCACGCTACCCGTCATCGCGGTCAACTCGATCACTTCTCCGCATCCCGTATCGAATTCGAACTCGATGTAGCGGGCCGTTGGGGGATCGAATGACATCCGGGGGCCGAAGATACGGATGTTGCGGATTTGTCGGTCGAGATCAACAACCCTGATTTTGTCCGGAGAGGAACGCACCTCCTGCTTGATCAGGAACTCCAGCATGGGGCGGGCTGCTTCTTCGGTGTCGATCGGGTGGTATTCTCGGGAACCATGAAGATACAGGGCGAGGACGGCGAGAAGCAGGCACGCCACTGATCCCGTAAGCGCACCGCATCGCCAATGTCGGCCCCTGCCAAGGACAAGCGTCAAGCCAGCAGCAAAACACGAAGCCAAGGCAAGCCAGATTGATCCCAAAAAGATCAGCCCATCTTTTTGAGTTTCACCGTTGCCAACAGAAACGGCGATGAGCCAAGTCAATAGCGCTAGCGCCGACATCGCGAGGATGACGACAACAACGACACCAAGAGTCGCCACATACTTGGTCACCGGCGTCATTCGCCTCTTCATGGCTTGTCCAAGCGCGGGGGGTCGCCCACCTTACGTTTCATCATCTGTGATCAACGGGACGCGCGACAGACCCGGGCTGAAAAAGCCATCGTTCCATTCCATCATGGATGACACAGTTTCAAGGAGAACGCGACGTGGGCGAGCCTCCCAGCGACAGGACCTACTCGTGGCTATTGTTACCATCCCGTCATTCTCAACTGGGGCGCTGGTGTCCGGCCTACCGCCGCCCGATCCCGAGAATGATGATCAGGAACATAAAAACTGGCATTCCGGTCAAAAGGCTTACCCACCCGAACATAAGGAGCGCTCTCAGGGTCGGCACGCAGCGGAATATCCAGAAAGCGCTGGCTGAGGGGCAATAGGTGGCATGGGTCCCGCCGTGTAGGACGATCATAGTGAGAGTAGAGGCTGCTATCGCTCCGGCGATTGCGCTCACGACAAGCGCATAAATCAGCCGGCGGGAGATCCTTATCGGTTTCATTGCCGCCCCCCTATCACGTCGATGGAAAGCGCACCGCATTGGCTACAGGGGGGCCGCGGAGGTTCCGAGCGGTTGTCGCTCTCATGTTTCCCCGAACCGTACTGCCGATAGGAAGACTGCTTGACTTCATATTCGTAAAAGGAAGAGATCCGAGGCTCAAAATTGCCGGCCACCAACAATGCGAGGTATGGGGCAACAGTGATGTCTTGGTTGAGCGCGCAATTCAACGCCGTAAAAGGGTTGATGGTTGACGAGATAGTTTCAGAAATTGCGATCGAGTCATCAGTAGGAAAAGCACTTTGCTGGTGCCAGTTGAGGCGACGCAAGTCGTCGACGGAAACGTACGTGGTGATCAAATCCAAGGGTGGAGATGCCACGGTATGGGTTCCGATTGAATTGAGTGAGGCGCGCAAGCTGGCGGCATACCTCGAACAAATTACGGCTAACGTTGAACCCCTTGCAAAACCTCCGTCCTCTTTGTGACCGTTTAAGTAAGCTTCACCTTCAAGCCCCACACGCATTTAGGGTGCGGGTGTCGTCATCACCGCGAATCGACCCAGGCACTTCAGCCAAGGAGGCGGCTGGCCGACTCACGAATCAACGAGCTGGGCCTCGATTGCGGCCTTATCAACCACCGACCATACCGAACTGATCTTCGATCCCGTAAACTCGTAGAAGACGTTCTCCGTGAAGGACACGCGACGTCCGTTGACACTCAGGCCCGGGAACTCGTCGTTCGGGGAGCAATCGAATGACAGGCGAGCGGCAAGGCGCGGCGGCTCGCAGACAAGCAATTGAATGTCGAAGTGCAAATCCGGAATATCTGCGAAATCCTTCACCAGCATTTCCCGATAACCCCGTAACCTTAGCAGCCGACCGTTATGCTGTACGTTATCGTCAACGAAGCGGCCAAGCTCGTCCCAGGCCTGCCGATTGAGGCAGTCCAGGTAGGCACGATATGTATCAGCGAATTTTCCGATCATTGGCTGTCTCCCTCCGCCGAAGGCCCAAATGCCGAGCAGTCCTTAAAAGGTGGAGATATGGCGCACCCTCCACTTCCTCCAAGTCGGCGACTGGCGTCTTCATTGGCAGGTAGCGCGAAAGCTGCCTTGACGACGCGATCTCCTGTCACACTTAGAAAGACCGGGGATCACAGCCCATAACATGACAGGAGGCCACACTGAGCAGTGACAACATTATGCCGTTCCGACCGTCGGACAGTCTTTCGAAATTCGTGGCATCGCCCCTGGTCATCAGGCGTTACGGCGGTGCGAACGCGGAGGGCTTGGCCGCATACGAGCGCGACTACGGTGTCCGTTTCTCCGATGCATATCGGCGTTTCCTGATGCGGGAAAACGGGCTGGACTACGCTCTTCCTCATGATGGCATTGATGCACTGCCTACTGATCAGCGTCGTGACGCGTTCATCCTATCGGATATCAACACCCTGTTCGGCATAGGCAACGGCCATCCTTATTTCGATCTCGAAGCCCTCGCACCAGAGATGGGCTTTCACGACTACAACCTCACACCGTTTGCGCATGTTGTCGGTCTCGGCGGCGATTTCTCCACCCTCGTCGAGATCACCGAAGGCGAGCATGCGGGCAGGATCATTTATACCGACGGCGAGTTGTTCCACGGCCTTACCCACGACGACCTGGACGGCAAGTCCGCAGACGCAGCCGTCGAATATCTGTCGGAGATCGGCTACTACGCTCCCATTGCGAAAGATTTCGACGATCTGCTCGACAAGTTCGCCCGCCTCAGCTGAGAACTCTCAGGGTGTCAGCAGGGCATTGCTACCTCGACCAATCGCGTCCAGTAGGCGACACCGTATGGTATCGCGGCATCGTTGAAGTCATAGGCGGGATCATGCAGGCCTGCCGAGCTGCCGTTGCCAAGGAGCGCGATGTTGGCGGGCCGTTGTTCCAGCATGAACGCGAAATCCTCAGGCCCATGAGTTGCGGGTGGTCGGGTCAACGGCATCGAACCCCATGACGGCACGGGGGCCTCCCGCACGGTTCGTGCGCCCGAACGGCGACGTAGCCAGCCCGGACAATCTCACCTAAGCCGCTTAGGTTTTCGGGTATTTGCAGGGTTGATTTACCCCAAGCCCAATATTCAAGACCTCACGGCCGTGATTGGGAAAGCCGTAAACCTCTTCGAAAGAGGAACATCGCACTCCTCTACCGGTTGATAGTGTGGAGGAAACACGATGAACGCGACCTGTGTCAGCCACCAGCATCCCTCGTCGCATTTTACCGGGACTCGGAGACGGTGATTAGCCTCCCAGTGAACACCCTTTCGCGGGCTGATCTGGCCGCTTCCACGGCGGTCCTGATGTGAACGAAACAGTCGAAACGGCGCTTTTGGTCACGGTCGTCCTCGCCATGCTCGCTTACGGCGCATGGTGGCGATAAGAGCTGCCACCGCCAGCTTTGATATTCACTAGGTTCATCCTTTTGTCGCCAGCATATTGATGATTTTCAGGCTTCCGGCTGGCCAGGAAACTGATTTGGGCATATACAGGCACATCTCCCAGGAGATGTGGCAAACCCAAGGCCCGGCATCGATTAGCCGGGCTTCTTTCGCGCTACTGCCCTTCATAAGCAGGCGGAACAAGCAGCGCACGTCCACAGCATATCCACAGAACATACCCTCCTTTCCATCACAGCCTGTGAATAATGCGGCCCATTCACCGGGGACGCTGGCGCAGTGGATAAGGCAGATCCGTCTAGGCCGACACTCCCGTCCCATTCCAACGCCACTGTCTTCGACATCGTTGCTTTATCTGCCGGAACCTCTGCCGATGATCTCAGTTCTTGATCTCGCCAAATGATGGAGTTTGCATGGACATCGCTAGCACCCGCAGCATCTTATCGGACAGGCCCGCGCAGACCGCCGGGAGCCTCCTGAACGCCCGTCTGGCCAAAGGTTACAGCGTGAGCGAACTCGCTATCGCGACCGGCCTGACCGAGACCGAGATCAGGCTCGCGGAAGACGGGCGAATGCAGAATCCGGACTACATCCGCCGTATCAAATCGGCGCTCGCGTAGAGCGCGGAGTATCGATGGACGACTTTCGCTCGGAATTCTTCGATACGATCCAGGACCTCTGTGATATCGCGGAAGGACCTACGCTATTTGACCAAGCCGTCTGGAAAGCGGAATACCTGACCCGATCCGGCCACTGGTACCACTACTACGGGGTCGTCAAAGGCGGGAAGGCAGCGTCGATCGGGCACGACTACGATTGTCGTACGGGCATTTCGCATGACGTCGACGCTCACACATTCTTATTCACGCTCCTCGACTTTGCGACCAATGACGCGATCGCCTCGTATTGCGGCGGGCGCTATACCGCGACGGACATTATGGAGGAGGTTGAGACCTCGGGACTGCAATCGTCGGAGGTTCTTCGTATCGGCGTCGAGGTGGGCGAGCGGCTGGCATGTGGTCGCGCCGTGGTGACGGTGACCGATTTCGCGTTCGTCGGTCTGCTCCAGGATATACGGGAAGATGTCAAGCCGCGGTGCCTTTCATCGCGGGAACAGGTTTCGCCGAAATGGTGCCGGGGGCGGCGCTTCATCGGAAGCGCTCCTCAGTTCGTCGGCAATGGCTGAACCGGTAGTTCTAGTCGTGAACCTCCGCCCAGTGGGGATATGTCACGTAGGCCGTGAGCGCTCCCTCCCCCTCCGTCGTAATCGTCACCGCCTCCCCCTTGGGCATGTAGACGATTTCGCCCGGACCCGCCGTGACGGTGCCAGCTCCCGTCGAGACCGCTAGCCGTCCTTCCAGAACGATCATGACGTCATCGACTGCTATGGTTTCTGTGAGGGTCTGACCCGGAGCGTACCGGCCGTAGCCGATGGTGATCGGCCCGCCGTTCTTCTCGTCGACCAGGTTTCCGACGAATATATCGGCATCCTGTCCTGGAGACCTGACCATATTCGCGTCCGCGACATTGAATTTCTGGACTTTCATCGCTTTCTCCCGTTTTTGACGGAGGTAGAGCGGCTGCCAAGGATGCCAAGACCGACAAACGGCACGGAGACACGCATGTCGCCGAAGGGGTGCCTTGTTCCAACACCTGCCAGAGACGTTTCATAGGGATCGGGGTAACGAGGACCATCCACGACCTCTACAAGACGATCGACGACGTCATTAACCCTCGAGCGAGATGGTTTCTGGTTCATCAGGATGCCTCATGCGGAACCACAGCCAAGATCGCTCGTTTATCGCCGAGATCAAGGAGACCAGACATGGCCAGCGGACCACTCAAAGCGCTTCTCGCCGTCCTCGCAGTCGCAGGATTTCAGAACCGCGATCGGATCGCCGAAATCCTAAAGGGCGTAACCGAGCGCCAACGGACGTCGCCGGGTGGAGCGACGCAGGGAAGCGCGGCGAATGCAGCCCCCGGATTGGATGGCGGTATCGACGACATTCTTAGCAGGTTGCGGACAGGAGGACTTGGAAGCTTGGTCAGTGGTGGCAGCATCGGGTCGATACTTAACGGCGGCTTGAGCGACCTCCTCGACCAATTCCGTCAGGCCGGGCAGGAGAAGAAAGCTGAGTCATGGGTCAAGCCCGGGGCGAACGATCCGATCAATGATAGCGAGCTCGCTTCAGCGCTGGGCCCAGATGTCCTGCGAGACATAGCTGCGCGAACCGGCATGTCGGAAGAGGAGATCCTAAAACGCCTCTCCGAGAACCTGCCCAATGCAGTCGACGGCCTTACACCGGACGGAACGGTTCCGCCCGCGTCCGCTACTTGACCCTGACGTAGGTTCAGCAAAACAGTTTTGTCGGCGACTTCCTCAAGAGGCAAGAGCGAGGACCAGGTTATTAATCGGCACTTGCCCTCAGCCGTGTGGCGACCCACAAGACGAACGCACAGAAGCTGAAGGCTCCTCCCATCAAGCAGACTCCCGGCCAGCCGAACCAGCCGTAGGCGGACGTTCCTGCGATCGCCCCGATGGCGCTACCGACGGAGTAGAACATCATATAGCCACCGATCAGCTGACCGCTCCGTTTTGGATGCAGAGACACTACAACGCTGAGATTGGTGACGTGGACGGCTTGGACTCCCAGGTCGAGCAACAGCACGCCTGCCAGCATCAGCGGAATGGAAGACGGAAGGAGAGCGATTAGCCCCCAGGATGCCAACAAGAGCACCAGAGATACCCCGGTCGTCCATTTGCCATGGCCGCGATCAGCAAGTCTTCCGGCATAGGTCGCCGCAATCGCTCCGGCCAGTCCGGCAAGGCCGAATAGACCAATCCTGGTATGCGAATACAAAAACGGCGATGCACTGAGCGGCAGGACCAAGGCCGTCCAGAACGTGCTGAAGGACGCAAAGATGAGGAGCGCGAGGGCCCCTCTAAGAAGCAGGACCGGTTCGCGCAGGAACGTGCGTGGGATAGAGATAAGCGCATCGACATAAGTTCCGGAACCTGGCCCCGCGGAATGCTTGGGCAGCGCCGAATTCAGGACTCCGACCATGACGACCATGGATAGCGCAGAGGCCATATACACCGCCCGCCATCCGCCGACATCAGCAACCACACCGGCTACCGAACGCGCAGCCAGGATGCCGGTGACGACGCCGCTGGTGACCATGCCGACGACCCTGCCCCGCTGGGCCGCCGTAGCCAGGGCCGCCGCATGGGCGACAAGTATCTGCACCAGTCCCGCCAGCAGCCCGACAACCGCCATGCCGAGGAGAACGATCATTTTCGTCCCTGCAGTTGCCACGACCACGAGAGCGATAGACGCCAGCAGTCCTTGGACCCTGATGAGACTTCGCCGATCCACGAGGTCGCTGATCGGCACGATGAAGATCAAGCCCAACCCGTAGCCGACCTGGGTCAGCGTCACGATGAGACCGATGGCGGCTGGCGAAATTGCAAGGTCCTTCGCCATGAGGTCAAGCAATGGCTGGGCATAATACACGTTGGCCACGCTGAGGCCCGCCGCCGCCGCCATGATGAGCGATTGCATTCCCGACAAGCCATCTCTTTGCGCCTCATGAGTAAATCGGGTGGACCTGGCATCCATTTGGAAGTTCCTCGCAATCTCGTTCTAGCCCCTGTTGAGACCACTTGGCCTGGTTTGATTCTAGTTCTAAGTTAGAACCAGTTTAAGCCGAGGGAGATTACCGATGGTGAAACGTGTCAGCCAATGGAATGCTGGATGCCCCGTAGCCCGTTCCCTCGATGTAATCGGCGACTGGTGGTCCCTGCTGATCATCCGAGACGCATTCGACGGCTCGCGCCGGTTCGGCGAGTTTCAGTCAGGACTGGGCATAGGCAAAGGGGTGCTGGCGACGCGATTGCGCGACCTCGTGGAACGGGGGATCTTCGAAACCGCGCCAGCCTCAGATGGAACCGCCTATCGGGAATACGTCCTCACGGTGAAAGGCCGCGGCTTGTTCCCGGTGATCGTATCGCTCCGTCAATGGGGTGAGGACCACCTGTTCGCTGCCGACGAGAAGCGATCTTTACTCGTGGATAGAGAGAAAGGCGCGCCGATCGCACAGCTTGAAGTTCGCTCGAGGGATGGTCGCTCTCTTGCTTGGTTCGACACCCAGGTGCTCGCGAAAAGCAGTTGTTTGCCGGGAAGCGGATGATCGGTAATTTGTCAGGTCACGAAATGTAATCTGCTTCAGCGCCTTCGTGCCACGCGCGTATATTCATGCAGAGCAGTCCGACCAACACGTGTGACAGCAGCGGCTCTGACGCGCCGTCGGGTGTAAAGGATGGGTGCTCGTGATTATCCATGGTCCATGTCCCGAGGAACTCTCCATCTTTTGTTACCACCGAACCCTCATCACAAAGGTTGATTGGGTAGCGTAGCGGCTCGTCGAGGGGCACGCCGTAAGCTTTCACCACCCTGTCTGAATCCGCTTTGTTCCATTCAGCAGGGATAGCAGGTGGGGCCGTAGTTCGTGTTATTTTTGGTCGAACCTTCGCCCTAGTTCTCTTTCGCGCCCAAGGCGGGCTTGGATTGGCGAGGGCACGCTCAATCTGGCGCTGAAGGCTTTCTGGGCGAAATGCACCACAGGGACCATCCTGGTCTTTGAAGATCGCTCCCACGGCAGCTATCTCGGGCAGTCTGCCGAGGCTTTTCCCTAAGCTCGGGATCGATGTGTTGAAGCGTGGCGCGTAGGCACGAATGGCCGTGCTCTCTCGTTCGTTCATCTCATCGACAGGACAGGGCGCGAAAGCTAATGACCAAGGTAGAGCGGTGTCGTCTACCCGGTGATAGATGTTGCCCAGGCTTTGAATCGGCCGTTCGTCGAAGCTCGCGGTCTGGCCGACGTAGACCACCTCATTAGCGCATCCGAGCAGATATATTCCTGCCCAAGAGCGCATGGATAGCAATGCGTCGAAATCTTCGTGGCGGCTGCGTAGGAAGACCTGACGTTTCCACAGGTGGAAGAGACCGCTACGTGTGATCATCACCCTCTACTTTTATCGTCGCGGGGGCTCACTTTTGGGGCTGAGGTAGGCAGCATTCCATGTGTATTAATCTCTGCCACAAGCAGCCCGCCGCGTGTTCCTGCTCGAGGGATGACCATTCTGTAGGACGCCCACTCCCCTGTGTCAGAGAGCAATTCTGCCCAATATGGTCTATGATCGCAACTCAATAGTCGGCCCGACTCGGACTCGAGGAAGGGATTGAGATCCCCTTCGTCTCATCATGTGCCAACACAGATATCACGGATAGAAGCCCTTGACGGATCTTGACGTCCGATTGGGCTGGAAGAGCCTGGAGCCGACCATGACTTACCTGACATTCGACACCATCGCTCGCGTCGACGAAATCGTCACCGATGTCTTGGCAATGGACCTTATTCACAGTTCACCGGAATTCCTGGCCGCAATTCTGGCGATTGCTGGCGAATCCCTTGATGCTAGACCGGTGGCGATCCGACGCTCGGTTGCCGATACATCGTTGGGTGAAACGGACATCGAGATGGTGGTAGAAAGTTCCGGCGGACGGTCTGCAATCCTCATTGAGAACAAAGTCCGAGCGCCCCTGATGGACCGGCAGTTTGCCCGCTACCGTATGCGCGGCAAAGCAGGCATCCTGAACGGGCAGTGGCACCGCTTCAAAGTGGTTCTTATGTCGCCGCGGAATTACTATGAGGCGCTGGCGGCCGAGCATTTCTCGCAGATAGACGCCAACTTGTCCTACGAGGTCATTGTCGATTTCCTCTCGGACCGACCCGAGTTCGCCTTCAAGCGCCATGTCTTCGAAAGCGCGATTGCGGACTACAGGAAGGGGTATGTGAAGTCGCCCGACACCGCAATGATGGAATTCTACCAGAACTATTGGGCGGTCGCCTGCTCCGAGTCCCCGCAACTGCGCCTGATAAAACCGGATGTCGTCGGGAAGGACGGCAGCTGGATTTACTTCCCTCCCCTGTATGCCGGCAACGGCGTTCGCCTGATCCACAAGTTCAAGGGTATCGGCTGTGAGCTTGCTGTGGCCACCAGGAATGCGGAGCAGTTGGCCGAGTCCTTGGGTCCATACCTGCAACCCGACATGATTGTCCGTCCGACGAAGTCCATGGCCTTCGTCAACGTGAAGACGCCTGCGATCAACCATATCCTCGATTTCGAAACGGTCAGAGGCGACGTTTTAACCAGCCTCCGAGCGCTCGAGCGTCTGCTAGAATTCGCCCTGGATAAGCAAGTCAGGAAACTCATCATGGCCGCTCTGTAAATCATCCGGCCGTCTCCCGGAAAACGGCGAGCCTAGCTAACCTCGGTTCTCGGATATGATTCAAGGCGCTGGTGGCAACGAAAATCGCCATCGCGGACCTGTTTCCCCAGGACCAGGGCATGCCCCTGGTCGACAAAGTCGCCGTCAATAGATCGCCTCGTCAGAATCCTGCCTGTCCGGGCCGTAATCGTCTGCTTTTTTATGAAGGCTAACATCACCTTCCCGTAAAGGCACTGCGCATATTCGCGGTTCCTCGTCCGGTACTGACCTCGATCGGGCCGCTATGACGCCGTGCCTAGTCCGATAGTGGTCACGAAAGTGGCAAGCGACCTTCCGCGCGATGCTCCTTCACAACGCCTGGCAGTTCCACACTATCGGACGGAGTCCAAATTGCTCCGCCATGGCGACCTCCGCACCATCTCTCCCTTACAATATTACCACGCACGGGTTGCGGACCGAATAAGCGGTTGCATAAAATTCGAAAGATCCGATGCCACACTAGCCATTTGAGGTTGCTGCTCATAGTGTGCCTGTATTGGGGGAAGGGATGTGACTGAAACAGCATTTTCAAAACCGCGTTGGCTCCGAGATTTAATCCGGTTTCTACCACTGAAAAGCCAGTTCGTGATCAGCGACAACGTTCGCGACCTTCAGGCGATCGGGGTGCCCAACGGCCCTACCGCGGCCATTCCGCTCATTAACTGCCTCGACGCGGAGCTTCGAGCCCTGGGGTACGAGGATGTTATCCTTTTCCGGCCCTTTTCCGGCTTCAGCCTGCCTGGCGGAGGTCCCGAGCAGACTTTGCATGATACCCTCAGGCGCAACGGATTTGGTGGCTCGAACAGCGGCGGCATCGGATTGGATGTCCTGGCAGCATCGCTTGATGCATTTGTCGCTTCGAAGGGGCCGCCCGCAACGCTGATCATCGACTTCGCGTCTCGGCTCGTAAATCGGAGCGACGTGCTGTCTGCTCCCGAGCACGCACTGTTCACCCGCGCCCAAATTGCCTCTCACTCCGCAACCAGCAGGCCTGCAGGTCCCGAGAGAAGACCGTTCTACAATACCGTTATATGGATCTCGGACCGTGAAGCCGATCTTCCCGACTGGCTCACTGTCGACAATCCGCGAATTCGAACAATCAGCATCCCCTCCCCTGATGGGGCAACTAGAAAATCCCTAGCCGGATCACTTCTGCGAATTCTCAAGGCCGGACATGAAACCAGTCCTGCAGAGGCGGCAGCGGCGGAGGAGACATTCGTCAATCTGACCGACGGGCTGCTCCTTTCAGACATGAACTCAATTGCTCAACTCGGGCGAACCGAAGGATTGCCGATTACGCAGATCGCCGATGCTGTCCGGCGTTACAAAGTTGGAGTCACGGAAGATCCGTGGCAACGGATCGACCGCGCCAAGATCGCTGGAGCGGATGAATATATCCGTCGGCGGGTCAAAGGCCAGGAGCACGCTGTCACCCACCTGCTTGACATCATCAAGCGTGCGGTGACCGGGATTGGAAGATCCGGGTCAACTGGCCGTCCAAGAGGTGTGGCGTTCCTTGCGGGGCCGACTGGTGTTGGAAAAACAGAGCTGGCCAAGACGGTGACTAGCCTCCTATTCGGAGATGACTCGGCCTACATCCGTTTCGATATGTCGGAATTCAGCGCGGAGCATGCCGACCAGAGGTTGATCGGCGCTCCCCCTGGATATGTCGGATATGACGTCGGTGGCGAACTCACTAACGCCGTACGGGAAAAGCCGTTCAGCT